>NIOE01000013.1 GCA_002205125.1 Roseateles noduli
CCATCCCGAACAGGACCGTGAAACGACTCAGCGCCGATGATAGTGCGGATTCCCGTGTGAAAGTAGGTCATCGTCAGGTTAATACACCGCCAAACCCCTCGATCAGCAATGATCGAGGGGTTTTGTCTTTTCTGAATTGCTCCCGAGATTCAGCTGCCACGCACGGATATTGTTGACGATACTTGGCGCAGTGCGTTGGTCCGCACGAGGTCGTCCAGCAACTGCGTCGTCCATTCGGGAAGCGGTTCGGCGGAAAAGAACCGCTGCCAAGTGCTGATGAGTATCGGAGTGCTCTGAAGCCAAGCGATTAACTCCTTCGCCGAACTTTGCCGAATCTCCAGCATATGGAAGACGGTCAAGGCTTTCGCCGCATGCAACGCATGCCGTGTCGGTTCACGTTGGAAATAGTTGAGCCGCTCGCGCGCCGAACGCAGAGCGCTTTGGACATCCTGGAATGGTGCGCCATGGCCGGGAATCACGACTCTTGGTCGAAGGGCTTCGATGATGTCGAGCGTGGCCGCGACTTCAGCGAACGCATTTGCGCCGTCCAATTCAGGGAAGACGATCCCGAAACCTCGCTCCCACAGCGCGTCTGCGGAGATCAGCGTGGCGCTCTCAGGTTCGAAGAGGATCACGGAGTGGGGATCGTGACCAGGCGCTGAATGGATCTGCCATTCGCGCCCCGCTTGCTGAAGAACGCGGTCTGGCTGCAGCTTGCCGGTAGGACTGAAACGCTCGCACTGCTGTCCGGTCATCCGATAGCTCAGCGCTGATTCGTCCCAACGCTCTATGGCTGAGAAGTCGCCAGGCGGTATCAGGATCGGGCATTGATACCGTTCGGAGATCGCGCGATTCCCTCCGCAATGGTCAGAGTGGAGGTGCGTATTGACGATGAGTCGAACTGCTTCTGTCGGCCGCAAAGCGGCAGCAACCAATGCGAGCGTCTGCTCGGAATGGGATGCATATCCGGTATCGACAAGCACGGCGCCCTCGTCAGGCGTAGTCCCATGCAGCAGAACATTGTTGGATGAGAGCCACCCCCGCTCCAACACCGTCATGCTGGATGGAAGCAGAGGCGGTTGATTCATCTTCGCGAGAATTCTGGTCAGGCCGCGGTGCTATTGACGGAGCTCACGTCGGAGGATTTTTCCGACGTTCGTCTTCGGAAGTTCATCCCGGAACTCGATGTATTTGGGGCGTTTGTAGCCGGTGAGTTGCTTGTGGCAGTAGGCCGAAAGATCCTCCTCAGCGAGTGCCGAGTCCTTCTTGATGACGAAGAGCTTCACCGCTTCACCCGAATGTTGATCGGGAACGCCGATCGCGGCGCATTCGAGCACGCCAGGGTGCAGATTGACGACCTGTTCAATCTCCGTGGGATACACGTTGAATCCGCTGACCAGAATCATGTCCTTCTTGCGGTCGACGATCCGCGTGAAGCCGTCGGCGTCCATGACGCCGATGTCGCCGGTCTTGAAGAAGCCGTCCGGGCCGATGGCCTGAGCCGTGTCTTCCGGTCGATTCCAGTAGCCGGCCATGACCTGAGGGCCGCGGATGCAGATCTCGCCGCGCTGGCCCAGTGGGACGTCGTTGCCGTCGTCATCGCGGATGGCGATCTCCGTATTCGGCACTGGCAATCCGATTGATCCGTTGAACTGGTCCAGATCGAGGCGATTGACCGTCGCGACGGGCGAGGTCTCGGACAGGCCATAACCTTCGACAACGGGACAACCAGTGATACGCGCCCATTTCTCCGCTGTGGCCTGTTGGACGGCCATCCCTCCGCCGTTCGAAATCACCAATTCACTGAAGTCGAGCTTCGCGAAGGCGGGGTCGTTGGCCAAGGCGTTGAAGAGCGTGTTGACGGCCGGGAACATGTTGACGCGATAGTTCCGCAGTGTCGCGATCAGGCCTGGAATATCGCGAGGATTGGGAATCAGCAGATTCATGATCCCCATCCGGGCGCCGAGCATGTAGCACGCTGTCAGAGCGAATATGTGATACAGCGGCAGCGCGCAGACGATCGTCAAGGGTTTGTCGCCGAGCTTGTTGAGCATGGGCGCAAACCAAGCTTCACTCTGCAGGATGTTGGCGACGACATTGCGATGGAGCAATGTGGCACCCTTGGACAGTCCGGTGGTGCCGCCGGTGTACTGGAGGAAAGCAGGGTCCTCTGCGCCCACCTGGACCGGCTTCAACGACAAGCCGGCACCGTCTGCGAGCGCCTTGTTGAACCGGGTGACGGTGCGGCCGTCGGTGAGCGGGAGGCGGAACTCCGGCACCATCTTCTTCACATGCCGGATCACGAAGTTGATCAGCGGTCGCCGCCACCACCCGAGCATGTCGCCCAGGCCGGTGAGCACCACATGCTTGACCTGCGTCCGATCGATGACCTCCGACAAGGTCTTGGCGAAGTTCTCGAGCACGATGATCGCTTCAGCGCCGGAGTCTTTCAACTGATGTTCGAGCTCGCGAGGCGTGTAGAGCGGATTGACGTTCACCACGACATACCCTGCACGGAGGATCGCGGCGATCGTCACCATGTACTGGAGCACGTTGGGCATCATGATGGCCACGCGCGCGCCTCGGGTCAGTCCGCGCTGCTGCAGCCACGCACCTAACGCAGCGGAGAGTTCATCCACTTGCGCAAAGGTCAGACGCTGGTCCATGCAAGCCGCCGCATCACGTCGGGCGTGCTTTCGGAAGGCCTCCTCAAGGAGGGCCACCAGCGAGGGATAGATGTCGACGGGGATCTCAGCGGGAACGCCCGGCGGATAGTTCTTCAGCCAGGGCTTGTCGGTGTGCGTTGCAGTCATGTCTCCTCGTCGCGTTCTTGGTGTGTGGCGGGGCGTGCCCCGGAGGAACTGCCGATGCTGGCGGCTGGCACGGCCTCGTCGTAGCGGGGATGCCCTAGGCAGGCTCGTCACGTGAGGGACAACGTCGGCCTTCCGAGGCGCAGCGCCGTGGTCCTCAGAATTTTCCGAAGCGGCGTTCAGGTCAAGCCCGCCTCTACACTCGACGCTTTGCCCGGGAGTCCGGATGAACGGCCGGCTGCAGCGCTTCTTCTCCCTGTTCCGTTGGATCGTCGGTCCGCTGCTGGCCCTGTGGGCGGGTATCCACTGGGGCGCATGGTTCGGCATCGCCGTGCTGGCGTTGTTCGTGCTCGGCCCCCCGCTGACGATGCTGCCGCACTTCCTCGTGCTGCGCGTCGTGCCGCCGGCGCCAGGACTGCCGACCGCCCCGCTGGGGGACCTGCTGCAAGCCTGGTGGCGGGAGGTCGTCGTCGTGACGAAGGTCTTCTGCTGGCATCAGCCGTGGGCCGAACACCGGCAGCCCGATCTGGTGCCCGATGCGGCGCAGGCGCACGGCCGCCGGGGCGTGGTGCTGCTGCACGGCTACAACTGCAACCGCGGCATGTGGAATGTCTGGATGAAGGCGCTCCGCGCGCGGGGCGTCCCCTTCATCGCGGTCACGCAGGAGCCGGCGTTCGGCTCGATCGACCGCTACGCCCCCCAGATCGACGCCGCCATGCGTACGCTGCAGGAGCGCACGGGCCTCGCGCCGCTGATCGTCGCGCACAGCATGGGCGGCTTGAGCGCCCGCGCCTGGTGGCGCAGCCAGGGTCACGCCTTCGATCGTGTCCACCGCATCCTGACGCTGGGCACGCCGCATCACGGCACGCTGCTGGCGAAATTGGGCACGACAGAGAACGCCCGCCAGATGCGAGGCGACTCCGAATGGCTGAACCAGATGGCGCGAGATGAGCCGGCGCAGTTCGCCAGTCATTTCGATTGCCTCTACGGGCACTGCGACCAGATCGTGTTCCCGGCGGAGACGGCCATCCTGCCGGGTGCCCGGGTCCTGCACCTCCCGGCGCGCGGACATCTGCAGCTGGTGTTCGAGCCCCAGGCGTTCGAGCGGGCCTTGCACCTGCTCGAAGAGCCCGCCCTGAGCGCACCCGTGAAGGCGAGCCGGGCGGGTTGAGTCAGTCGGGGATCAAGCGTCCGCCTTCAGCACGCCGCGGCGGATCTGGTCGAGCTCGATGCTCTCGAACAGCGCCTTGAAGTTGCCTTCGCCGAAGCCTTCATTGCCCTTGCGCTGGATGATCTCGAAGAAGATCGGCCCGATCACCTCCTTGGTGAAGATCTGCAGCAGCAACTCGTGCGGCGCGCCCTGGTGCGCGGCGCCGTCGATCAAGATGCGCAGGCGGCGCAGTTCGTCGAGGTTCTCGCCGTGTTCGGGCAGGCGCTTGGAAACCAGGTCGTAGTAGGTCTCGATCGTGTCCTGGAAGACCACGCCGGTGCCGCGCATCCCTTCGATGCTGCCGTAGATGTCGTCGGTGCCCAGCGCCACGTGCTGGATGCCTTCGCCGTGGTACAGGTCCAGGTACTCGGCGATCTGGCTCTTGTCGTCGCTGCTCTCGTTGATCGGGATGCGGATCTTGCCGCAGGGGCTGGTCATCGCCTTGGACTTCAGGCCGGTCAGCTTGCCTTCGATGTCGAAGTAGCGGACCTCGCGGAAGTTGAACAGGCGCTCGTAGAACTCGGCCCATTCCTTCATGCGGCCACGGAAGACGTTGTGGGTCAGATGGTCGATGTAGGTGAGGCCGTGGCCCTTGGGCGTCGACTGCACCGGCTTGCCGTCGGCGTCGAGCAGCGGCACGAAGTCCACGTCGTAGATGCTGATGTTGCCGATCTCGCCGGCGGCCGCGCCGTTCTTCCCTTGCCAGCGGTCGACGAAGTAGATCAGCGAGTCGCCGATGCCCTTGATCGCCGGGATGTTCAGCTCCATCGGGCCGGCCTTGTTGTCGAAGCCCCAGGCGCCCAGTTCCAGGGCGCGCCGATAGGCGAAGGCGGCGTCCTTGACGCGGAACGCGATCGCGCAGATCGACGGGCCGTGCATCCGCGCGAAGCGCTGCGCGAAGGCGTCCTGCTCGGCGTTGATGATGAAGTTCACATCGCCCTGGCGATACAGGGTCACGTCCTTGTGGCGATGACGGGCGACGGCGACGAAGCCCATCGAGGTGAACAGCGCGCCGAGCGCCGCGGGATCGGGGGCGGCGAATTCGATGAATTCGAAGCCGTCGGTGCCCATCGGGTTGTCCCAGGGGGTGAATGCCATGTGTGTCTCCGAAACCCGGTCAAGGGGATCTGGTCAGAAATGCGATGGCGTCACTGTAGAAGGTGGGGGGCGCAGGATTTCTGCGATCCGTATCGTCCAGAGGATGGGTGGCGCAGGAATCCTGCAAGAATCCCGCCATGGACAAGCAGATCGAGCTTGATGCGATCGACCGACGCATCCTCCACGCCCTTCAGGCCGATGGCCGCATGACCTACGACGCGTTGGCGGCGCAGGTCAATCTGTCGTCATCGGCCGTGCTGCGGCGTGTGCGGCGGCTGGAGGAGGGCGGCGTGATCACGGCCTACGTGGCGCTGGTGAATCCGGAGCGCGTCGGGCTCGGGCTCACGGCCTACATCAACGTGAGGCTTGAGAAGCACACCGAGAGCCACAAACGCACACCGATGGACCTGTTCCGGGCGGCTGTTCAGACCTGGCCCGAAGTGGTGGAGTGCGCCGCCCTGACGGGGGAGATGGATTACCTGCTGCGCGTGCTGGTCGAGGACATGAGCCACTACGCGCGCTTCATCAGCGACACCCTGCTGCGTCACCCCAGCGTGCAGGACTGCAAGACGAGCTTCGTCCTGGACCGCTTGAAGAACACGACGGCGTTGCCGGTCTGATCGGGCCCGAGGTCCGCGGCCCGAGGCTCGAACCCGGAGCCTCAACGCCAGCCGCGCCCCTTCAGCGGCGCTCCAGCACCACGGCGAGTTCGAACCATCCCCGCTCATGCGGACGTTGCACGTAGGGCGGCGCTGGCCACTTCCAGAGGGCAAGCGGGAACAACGCGCGTACCGCATTGATGTCGCAGTGGTACGGCGGGCCGACGACCTGACCGTGTTCGGCCTCCTCGCGACGGGCCTGCATGAACAGCGCGAGCAGCCGTCCACCGGGCTTGAGCCAGCGCTGCAGCTGCTCGGCGTAGGTCGTCCATTGATCCGGATGCAGGGCGCAGAGGCAGGTCTGCTCGTAGACGAGGTCGAGCGGCTGATCCGGACGCCAGGCCAGCACGTCCGCCTGTTCGACCCGTCCCGGCAGATGCTCGTCCTTGAGCTTGGCGCGGGCGGTCTCGACGGCGGCAGGCGTGTAGTCGAGCCCGGTCACGTCGAGTCCCTCCCGGGCCAGGACGACCAGCTCGTGGCCGCGACCGCAGCCCGGCACCGCGATGCGCTGGCCCTTGCCGAGCAGCCCTTCGCTCAACCAGGCGGCCAGCTGCGGATGCGGCGCGCCGCGGTCCCAGCCGGTCTGACCGGTCTCGAACCGCTGCTGCCAGAACGCTTGATCGGGTCCGGCCATGGTTCAGACGACGCCGTCGACTTCGTGGACCAGCTTCAACGTGTGGGCCGGGGAGAGGCTCATCAGCTCGCCGATCTCGATGAGGTCGTCGGGCACGGCCGGGTTCTCCCAGCTCAGCGCGGTGTGCCGCGCCAGGCGCACCGCCAGCATCACGCTGCGCACTTGGGGATCGTGGACCTTCTTGTCATCGACGATGTGGGCGAGCAGTTCCGGCAGACGCCAAGTGCGCATCAACGCCTGCTCCAGATCGCCGAGCTCCACATTGAGCACCGCGCGCTGCGCGGCGACGCTGCGAAGCGTCGGATCCGCTTCCTGGCGGCGCTGGATCTCGAGCGCCAGATCGGGCGCCTCGCACCACAGCAGCATCTCGGAGAAATCGTGCAGCAGCGCGGCGCTGTGGACGACGGCGGCGTCCGGGTCGGCGCGGTGCGCGGCGAAGCCCAGCGCGAAGCGGGCCGCGCGTTCGGCGCGATGCAGCACACGCTGGATGCCGGCGAGCGCATCCGGCCGATCGGCCAGCCGTTGCTCCACCGTCGGCTGTTCGCCGAAGGCCTTGAAGAAGGGGGTGATGCCCATCAGCACCAGCGCGGCCGTGACCGTCTCGGTGTCGGTCAGCAGCCGGCTGGAGCGCTGCGACGCGGCATGCGCCAGCAGCTTGAGCGTCATCAGCGGATCCTTGCTCAGGAACTCGCCGAGCAGGTGCGCGTCGACCGCGTCCTCATTCGCGCGCCAGAGTTCCAGCTGCTCGGCCGTGCTGGCCAGCACCGGGATCTCCATGTCGCGGAAGCGGGCCGTCCACGCCGCCAGATCCGGCAGGGGCCGGATCAGCGGCTGGAACGTCGCCTGCTGGGCTGGGGAGGGAATCGGCGGATTCCCCGACCCGTTCCCGGACGGGGCAGACGCAGCGGGCGGAGCGCTCTGGGTCATGAAGCGGGGTCGTCGCGTGGGCGGCGATGCACGGTGAATGTTGTTCATCGTATATCGGCTCGGCCCCTGCGAGCTTGATCCCCACCGCGGCCAAGGCGACCGCGAGCCAGAGCGGCATCACAGCCGTTGCACACCCGCGAGGGTGCCCTGCAGTTGGCCGTCGACGTAGATCCGGCCAGTGCCGTCGGCGTCGACATGGAACTCCAGCCCTTCGGCCGGGGTGTCGCGACGCGCCGCCGGCGCGACGTGCCACGCCCAGCTGATCAGGCGCCCGCCGGCGCTGAGCAGCAGGATCGCCAGCCAGCCGCGGAGGCTCTGCTGACGGGCCAGGCCATGCATGCGGCCCGGCATCAAGGTGAACTCTTGCATTTCTTGTCTCCCTGGGCGGCCTGCGCCGGACCGGGAAGACATCCCGTTCCGTCGGAGGCTACCCGTTCAAGGGCTGAAGTCGTCGTGCCGCTGAAGCGCGCGCTTCAGGGCCTGCTGTTCCTGCTGGCGGCGGCCGCCGGCGGTGGGGCCGTGACGGCCTGCGGAACGGCCGTGGCTCAGGGCCACGAAGGGATTGCGCGGCTTGCGTGCTGTCACTGCGAGACGCGGACGGGGAGTGGTGAACTGGGCCATGGCAGCCTCCTGTGATGACGGACGGAAAGGGAAGGGGAACGGATCGGGTCCCTTGAGCGCCACGGTCCCGGGACGGCGCCTGACAGCGCGGCCGTTGCGGCGGGGGCTCAAAAGTTGCGCAGATGATAAACATCTGATTATCAAGCGCAAGTGATTTTGCTCGGACGTTGTCCCACGGCGACGGGACGCGCGCAGGCGCGCGCCTACCTGGCCGGCGCGGCCCGATCAGAAGGGAGGGGAAGGGGAGTCAGCGGGAACCGCTGACGCAGGCGCCGACGGAAGCGCTCAGCGCTTCTTCGACTTCAGCGGCGCGATGCTGCGCTGCAGCTTGTGCCAGTCGTCGATGTCGGAGGTCGCCGGGGCGGCCGCCTTGGGCGCCGCCACGGGCGGCGCGTTCGGCGCGGGCGGGGTGAGCACCTCGCCCAGCAGGTCCAGCAGCCGCGTGCGCGCCCGCTGGGGATGCCGGCGGTAGTAGGTCAGCACCAGGCCGACGATGAAGCGTTCGTCATCGTCCTGCGGCAGGCTGGGGGAGTTGTCCGCCGACGCCGGTCGGCTTGCATTTGATAAAGCCGTGTTGCTCTGCGAGGTAGCGACTACCGCCGGCGCTGCAGCGCCGAGCGCCCCGTGCTCCTGGTCCATCCAGCCGTTGGGCTTGTGGGTCAGCTGTTCGAACTGCCGGGCCAGCCGCTCGCCGATCTGCCGGGAGCGGCTCTTGATCTGGCTCCAGTAGCTGGGCTGGATCTGCAGGCGCTCGGCGAAACGGCGCTCCAGGCCGCGCAGGGCGGCGGCATCGGGATGTTTGATGGTGGCGGCAACAAACTCGTCGAACAAGCGCATCGCGTTGTCCAGGCGGATCTGCGCGACGTCTCGGTGGGCGGAACACATCCCCCAATGATAAAGCTTCGTTCACAAACGCCCGGGCCCCGGCCCGGGGCTCGCACCCTGCCCATCGGCGTGGTAGCGCTACGGCGGGGATGTGGACGACCGCGAGCGGCTACTCCTCCTCCTTCAGGTGGTAGCCGGCGGCCAACTGGGCCTGGGTGTTGGGGGGCACCGCCTCGTAATGGGACAGCACCATCGTGTAGCGTCCCTGGCCGCTGGTCATCGCGTTGAGGCGGTTCTGGTAGGCGCTGAGCTCGGCCAGCGGCGCCAGTCCGTCCACGCCGATCTGTCCCGGCACGCTCCCGCGCGTCCCGAGCACCTGACCGCGCCGTGAGGCCAGGTCGCCGGTGATGTCGCCGGTGGCGTTTTCCGGCGCGCTGATCTCAACCTGCACGATGGGTTCCAGCACCACGGGCCGCGCCTCGCGCACCGCGGCGATCAGCGCGCGCTTGCCCGCGGTGATGAAGGCGACCTCCTTGGAGTCCACCGAATGGTGTTTCCCGTCGAAGACGGTCACCCGCAGGTCGACGACCGGATAGCCGGCGACGACGCCCTGCGCCAGCGCCTGTCGCACGCCCTTCTCGACGGCCGGCATGAACTGGCCGGGAATGGTGCCGCCCTTGACCTCGTCGCGGAACTCGAAGCCCGCGCCGCGCTCCAGCGGCTCGATGCGCAGCCACACCTCGCCGAACTGCCCGGCGCCGCCGGTCTGCTTCTTGTGGCGGTAATGGCCTTCGGCCTTGGCCGAGATCGTCTCGCGGTACGCGATGCGCGGCGGCTGGGTCTGGACGTCGAACTTGTAGGTCTCCTTGAGCCGGTCGAGCAGCACCCGCAGATGCAGTTCGCCGAGCCCGTAGACCAGCGTCTCCCCGCCCTGCGGCCCGAGGCCTTCCTCGTGGCCGCCGCCGCGTTCCAGGCGCAGGCAGGGGTCTTCCTCGACCAGGCGGGACAGCACCTCCCACAGCCGCTGCTCGTCGCCGTGCCGGCTGGGGCGGATCGCCACGCCGTGCACCGGCGTCGGCAGCGCGATCGGCGCGAGGTGCAGGTGCTCGTCCTCCTGCGCGTCGTGCAGCACCGCGTCGTAATGCAGCTCGTCGATCTTGGCCAGCGCGCACAGGTCGCCGGGCAGGGCCTGCTCGATCTCCACGTGTTCCTTGCCCTGCAGCATGAACAGATGCGCGACGCGCACCGGCTTTCGGGCGTGGCCGACGAAGAGTTGGGCGTTCTTCTTCAGCGTGCCCTGGTGGACGCGCAGCATCGCGAGCTTGCCGAGGTAGGGATCCGACTGGATCTTGAAGACGTGCGCGACGACGTGCTGCGCCGGATCCATGGAGACCAGCAGCGGTTCCGCCTCGTCGCCCTCGCGCCGCATGAACTGCGGCGGGTTGGCCTCATAGGGATTGGGGAGCAGCTTCTCGATCACGTCGAGCAGCTCCGCGACGCCCGCGCCGGTGCGCGCGGACACGAAGCACACGGGGATCAGATGGCCTTCGCGGAATGCCTGCTCCAGCGGGGCGTGCAGCTCGGCGGCGGGCACATCGCCGTCGTTGAGGTAGCGGTCGACGAAGTCCGGATCGACCTCGACCACCTGTTCCACCAGCGCGCGGTGGGCGGCTTCGACCGAGCCGAAGTCGCTCTCGCCGCTGCAGCCGAAGAAGCAGTCCTGCACCTTGGTCCCGCCTGCGGCGGGCAGATTCAAGGGCAGGCATTCGCGGCCGAAGGCTTCCTGCAACTGGGCGAGCAGCGCCTGGGCGTCGACGCCCGGCGCATCGATCCGGTTGACGATGATCAGCCGTGTGAGGCCGCGCCCCGCGGCCGCCTCCATCATCCGGCGGACCATCAGCTCCAGGCCGTTCTGCGCGTTGACGACGACGGCGACCGATTCGACCGCCTCGAGCGCCGGCAGCGCCTGCCCGATGAAATCGGGCGCGCCGGGCGTGTCGAGGAGGTGGATGCGCAGGCCCTCGTGCGCGATGTGCATCTGGGAAACCTGCAGCGAGTGCAGCATCCGCTTCTCCAGCGCGTCGTGGTCGCTGACGGTGCTGCCTTTCTCGATGCTGCCGGCGGTCTTGATGGCGCCGGATTTCAGCAGCAGGGCCTCGGCCAGCGAGGTCTTGCCGGCGCCGGCCGGGCCGGTGAGCGCCAGGGTGCGGATCGCCGCGATGCCGGGATGCTGCGGCAGCGCGGCGCCGCCTGGGCTGCCGGCGGTCGTGCCTTCCGGATCGGAGGAGGGGGTGGGGGACATGGCTCGTTCCTCTCAGGCAAGAGTTGGACGTGGGTCTGGAGCCGGACTGCGGCCAGCGTAGAGGAAGCGCCGGGCCTGCACAAGCAGGGGCATCCGACCGGAGCGGGGCCGCGCACGGCGATTGCCCGCGATGGCGAGCGGATGACCAGAGGATGTCCAGCGCCGAGGCAGGGTCGGTGGCGCCGATTTCAACCGCTTGCAACTCCGTTTGCGCGCCGGCCTAGACTCGTCGTCTTCACGGCGTCGTGACGCCGTCGCGGGCGGCCGGTCCTCGACCGGCCCATCGATCAGCACAAGGAGAACGGGCATGAGCGTGGCGGAATGGATGTCGACCCTGGCGGTCGCGATGGCGGCGACGGCCTGTGGCGGCGGCAGTGGTGGCGGCGGCGACGACACCGCCGCGCCGAACCAGCCCGGCGGCGGTGCCGCGGCGCCGTCGATGCAGACGCTGAACAGCACGCTCGACCGTCCCTGGGGCCTCGTGCAGTTGCCCGACAACCGGCTGCTGGTGACGCAGAAGGGCGGCACGATCGTGCGCCTGTCCGCGGCCGGCAAGACCGAGGCGACGATCACCGGCGTGCCCCAGGTGCTGGACAGCGGCCAGGGCGGGCTGCTGGGCATCACGATCGATCCGGACTTCGCGACCGCGGGCAGCAACTGGGTCTACTTCTCCTACGCTGAAGCGGGCACCGGGACCGAAGCCGGCAAGGCCGGCACGACGGTCGCGCGCGGCCGGCTGGAAGGCGACGCCCTCACCAGCGTGCAGGTGATCTTCCGCCAGGCGCCGAAGGTCGACGGCACCGGGCACTACGGGTCGCGGCTGGTCTTCGCACGCGACAAGACGCTCTACATCACGACCGGCGAGCGCATGAAGGGCAGTCCGTCGCAGGACCTGCAGCAGACGCTGGGCAAGGTGATCCGCGTGAACCGCGACGGCAGCATCCCGGCGGACAACCCGACCTTCGCCGCAGGTGCCAAGCCTGGCATCTGGAGCTACGGCCACCGCAACATCCAGGGCGCCGCGCTGCATCCGCAGACCGGCGAGCTCTGGCTCACCGAACACGGCCCGCAAGGCGGCGACGAGGTCAACATCGCGCGCGCCGGCAAGAACTACGGCTGGCCCATCAAGAGCTACGGCTGCGAGTACGGCTCGCCGGTCGGCGACGCCTGCCGCATCGGCGGAGGCACGCATGCGCCGACGTATGTCGAGCCGCTGACCACGTGGACGCCCATCTCCATCGCGCCGGCGGGACTGGTGTTCTACACGGGCAGCCTGTTCCCGGAATGGCGCGGGCAGCTGATCTCAGGCTCGCTGGCGGGCACCGCGCTGTGGCGCATCACGCTGAACGGCGACACGGTCACGGGCAAGGAGAAGATGTTCGGGGACCTGGGCGAGCGCTTCCGCGACGTGATCCAGGCGCGCGACGGCGCGTTGCTGACGGTGACCGACGGCGGCAAGCTGATGCGCGTGTCGCGCTGAGGTGCAGCAACGCAGCAACGCAGCAGCGCAGAAACGCTGAGGCGTCGAAGCGCTGACTGTCGTTCAGTCCAGCCGCTTCCAGTACAGCGCGGTCGCTTGCAGCTCTCCCTGCGGGTTGGCGGCGAAGAACGGGATCTCGCCGGCGCGGTGGAAGCCTAGCGATTGGTAGAAGGCTTCCGCCGCCGACCCGGCTTCGGTATCGAGCGTCAGCAGGCTGAGGCTCGCGTCCCGTGCGGTCTGCTCCAGCGCGGCCATCAACTGCACGGCGACGCCGCGGCGCCGCGCGTCGCGATGCACCATCAGCTTCATCACGTCCCCGCGATGGCGCTGATTGGGCTTGCCGCAGAGCGACAGCTGCACCGTGCCGAGCACCCGGTCGCCCTCGCGCGCGACCCACAGCCGATGCCGCGGTCCGAGCTGCTCGAACACGCCTTCCCAGTACTCGCGCATCTGCGCCTCGTCGACGTCTTCGAGGAATCCCAGCGAGCCGCCGCCGTCGACGACGTCGAAGAACAGCTCGCCGAGCGCCGGCATCCAGTCGCGGTCGGTGCCGCGCAGTTCGATCAGGTCCATGAGGGTTCCTTGGGTTCCGGGTTCAGCGTCTTGCCGAGGCACACCGCGTCCTCGCGCCCGACGTAGCTGCCGTAGTTGGGAATCTCGGAATAGCCGTGCCGCCGATAGAAGCGCAGCGCGCGGCCGTTGACGCGCCGCGTCTCCAGCCACAGCGCGCGATAGCCCATGGCGAGCGCTTCCCGCTCCAGCGCGATGAGCAATGCGGCACCGACGCCTCGGGTGCCGTCGCGGGCGAACATACGCTTGAGCTCGGCCACCGGCGCGGCGCCGGCCTGCGCGAGCGGCCGGACCGCGCCGCAGCCGAGGAGGGCGCCGTCCTCGCCGCGTGCGACCAGGAACACGGACCGTCCCGCCGGCATCGACGCGGCCTCGAACCCGCTGGCGCCCGAGTCGCCGCTGAGCAACGCCAACCGTTGGTTGAGCAGATGCATCAGCAGCACCGCGTCAGGATGCGAGACGGGGATGGCCTCCAGCAGCGACCGCGTCGATGTCGCGTCGGCATGGTCAATCGCAGGCATTTGTGGCATCGTCCAGTCTTCATTCAAACCGTCGATCAAATACTAACCAATGGTTAGAAAATCCACAAGCGGCGGCCGCGCGACGATGCCGGACCCGCGCCCGAGCGGTCCGAAGGGCCTGCACAACACCTCCGGCGTCGTGCAGGACACGCCGGACGGCGCCGCGCAGGCGCGACCGCAGGCGAAGCCGCAGCCGCGCGTGCGGCAGAAGGTGGCCAAGCCGGAAGGTCCGCTGAAACGCCAGGCGCAGCGCAAGGCGATGAACGAGGGCGAGCTGAACCTCGACATGGACGGTGACGCGGGGCTGGACCTCGGCGTCGGCACCGGCGCGACGCCGACCGCGTCCCAGCAGCGGCGCGCCGCGCACAAGCTGGCGCTGGAGGCCGGCATCCTGGCCGCGGCGCGCGAGCTCTTCGCCGAGCGCGGCGCGGACGCGCTGACGCTGCGCGAGGTCGGCGCGGCGGTGGGTTACTCGCACGCGACGCTCTACAGCTTCTTCCACGACAAGAACGAGTTGCTCGCGCGCCTGGCCGAGGACAGCCTGCGCACGCTGCTCACGCGGCTGCAGGGCGCGGCGGACGGGGCCGCTTCAGGCGGGGAGGCCGCCGCGGTGGCGCGGGCCTTCGTGAACTGGGGCTTGCAGCACCCGCACGATTACCGGCTGCTGATGCTCGACACGCCCGTGGCGCTGCGCGAATCGCTGATCGCGGACCTGGACGGGCTGATCGCCCCGGCGGCCCTGCCGGCCGCGCGCGCCGCGGCGCTCTGGGCCGGGCTGCACGGGCTGGTGATGCTGGAGCAGGGCGGGCTCGCCGCGCTGGGCGGCGCCGCGGCAAGAGCCCGGCGCATCGAAGCGCTGCTCGCGGGGATGCTCGACAAGCGTTGACGAGCATTGACGAGCGTTGACGCACGCAGAGGCGCGCGCGGTGCTCAGACCAGATGCGGCAGACGCTTGTAGTACATCGCCGCGGCCTGAAGCTGGCCTTCAGCGCCGTGGCAGTGATCGGGGATCTGGCCGGCGCGCTGCCAGCCCAGATGCGCGAACACCGCTTCCGCCTGCGAGTCGGCGCAGGTCTCCAGCTGCAGCAGGAATCGGCCTTGCGTCGCCGCCGCGCATTCCAGGCGCGACATCAGCTGTCCGGCCACGCCGCGGCTGCGTTCCTGGCTGTGCACCATCAGCCGTTGGACTTCCCCACGGTGGTGCGCATTGGCCAGCGGGCACAGCGAGAGCTGGACGGCGCCCAGCAGACGCCCCGGGCCCTCGGCTTCGCAGGCGATCCACAGCATGTGGTGCTGGCCCAGTCGCGCGAAGACGCCGTGCCAGTAGTCCAGCGCCTGGTAGCGCGACAGCGGGGCCAGGAAGCCCAGCGTGGCGCCGAGGTGGACGTTGTCGATCAGCAGGGTCGTCAGGGCGGGCAGCCATTGCAGGTCGCGGGAGGTCAGCTTGACCACCTCCATCGGCGCGCGCTGCAGGTGCTGCGACGCGGCGGCATCGCTGGCCAGCGGATTGAGGGCGCGAGGGGCTCGGGCGTGGACGGCCGTGGGGCTGAGGGCGACATGCATGGCGGGAACTCCAGGTCTTGGTACGACGACGTCCCGACCCATCTCGTGGATGGCGGTGGGGACCTGGAAAACCCTGACGCAAACGTCATGCCAACCGGGCGCTGGCGCGCATCGACTGGGCGATTGGCGCGCGGTCGGCGCGACAGGCGTGAACCGCGTCACGGCCCGCAGGGGGCGAGGCGGGACATCGACCTTCGGTGAGCCCTCATCCGGCGGCCTCGGCGGCCGCAGCGGCCATCCGGGCGGTGCGCGGGCCTGCGTGTCCGGGGTCGTTCAGGCGGGCACGGCCACGCTGAGCTCGGCTTCGAGCCCCGGTTCGGCGCACAGGCGCCCCTTTCCCTGGCGTTTGGCGGCATACAGCGCCGCCTCGGCGCGGTGCAGCAGGTCCTCGATGTTGCGATCGCCGTTGCGCAGCTTGGCCCAGCCGGCGGAGTAGCCCAGCGTGAAGCCGAGCTCGCGCGGCGCGAGTTCGAGCAGCGCGTCCCGTTGCCGTCGATCGAGCGCGGGCGGTCCCACCAGGTCGGAGCGCGCCATCAGCACGGCGAAGCGCTGGCCGTCGATGCGCGCGACCACGTCGCCCAGTCGCTTCTGCTCGTCCAGGCAGCGGCCGAAGAGGGCGAGGGCCTGGTCGCCCTTGGCCTCGCCGTGCGTGGTGTTGATCGCCTTGCAGCCGTCGACGTCCATGACGATGAGCATCAGCGGCTCGCTGTAGCGGCGCGCCATCGAGATCATGTCGACGGAGCGCTGCTGGAATGCACGCCGGTTGGACAGCCCGGTGGCCGCGTCGATCTGCGTGAGGCGACGCAGTTCGGCCTCGCTCTCGCCGCGCCAGGCCACGAGGATCGCGACCGCCGCCGCCAGCACGCAGACGTTGGCGACGACGGCGAACACCATGTTGAGCGGATGCGGCGCGTCGAAGCTCGGCAGGTTCGCGGTGTCGAAGCCGGCCAGGTAGGCGCGCGCCAGGTTGAGCACGGCCAGCAGGCCGAGGCTGACGGTGAAGAGCAGTCGCCAGCGGAGGTTGCCCACTGGGCCGCGCTTGACGGGTTGCATCAGGCTGGCGCCCAGCGCGAGCATCTGCAACCCGATGCAGCCGTTGGACCAGGCCAGGCGCAGCCCGTAGTTGTCCCAGCCCGCGCCGTAGCCGACCATCACCAGCACCGGCATGCCGTACTGGAAGAGCCGGCCGGCCCGACCCGGCAGCCAGCGGTCGGCGGCCATCCACAGCAGGGTGAGGCTGAGGCTGAGCAGACCGAGCGCCACGATGGCCGTCAGGCGCATGCCGTCGGGCGGCAGGAGCAGCAGGGCCCAGCCGGCGGCCTGCGCGGCCGCGCTGAGCTGCGCGCGTCGGGCGGCGATGCTGTCGCACCAGCCGAGCAGCAGCGGCAGCAGCAGCGCCAGCGCCAGGGACTGGATCAGCATCAGGCTGAACAGCGTCGGGACGTCGAAACGCATACGCGCGGCACCCGCCGGCGAGGCGGGCTGGAGCTGGTCATGACAAGACCATTGTGGCCGTAAAGTCGCGCTCCGATGACCCCTTCCAACCCCACGATTCCTTCCGCTCCGCCTGAGGGCCTGCCGTTCGCCTACGCCGGCGGCTACGCGCCGCAATGCGAGGGCGTCCACGCGCTGGTGCGCGATGCCGACGGGCGTGTCCATGCGCGACTGGCGGCGGCGCTGCCGGGCAGTCCGACCTGGCTGCACCTCGCCGAAGGCGGCACCCGCCTGCATGTGCTCCTGGAAGACGGCCACGAGCTGGCGACCCTGGCCGTCGACGCGGCGGACGGAACGCTGACCCTGCTGTCCCGCCACGCAACGGGCGGCAAGCTGCCGGTGCATCTGGTGCTCGACGCGATGGCGAGTGGCGCGGAGGCCAGTGACACCGGGGCGAGCGACGCCGCGCGCCACGCGTGGATCGCGCATTACGGCGACGGCACGCTGCGCCGTGCCGCGATCGACGCGGACGGCGCGCTTCAGCCCACGGAACGCGTCATCGCTCCGAGGGGCCATGCGGAGGCGGTTGCCGATCCGGCCGTGCCGGCGCATGCGCACATGGTCCGTCGCCATCCGCGATGGCCGCTGATGCTGGCCAGCGACCTCGGACGCGATCTGATGAGGGTGTGGAGACTCGACGCCTCCGCGGCGGATCCCGTGGAACTCGATGGCCTGAGGCTCCCGACGGGCTCCGGTCCGCGCCACTTCGTCTTCCACCCGCAGGATCACGCGCAGGTCTATCTGCTCAACGAGCAGGCGAATGCGCTCGACTGGCTGGGCCTGGACGAGTCGGGTCGACTCGCGCATCGGCGGCGGCTCAGCAGCCTGCCTCCCGGATTCGAAGGCCTGAGCTACGCCTCGGACCTGCTCATCGCGCCGGACGGTCGCCGGCTGTTCGCGCTGAACCGGCTGCACGATGCGATCGCCGTCTTCGACCTCGACGAGCAAGGCCGCCCGTCCTGGCGCGGTGAGACCTGGGCGCAGGGCAGCTACCCGCGAAGCGCCACGTTCAGTCCTGACGGACGCGAGTTGTGGGTCAGCCTGCAACGCAGTCATCAGATCTGCGTGTTCCGGCTCGACGACGAGGCGTTGCCGCGCTTCGACGGCCGTTTCATCGCGATGCCGGGCGCGGCCTGCGTGGTCTTCCGCTGAACCGCTGAGCGCCAACGCCCCCCACTCTTGCCCCTCTCCCGCACTGCGGGAGAGGGGTTGGGGTGAGGGTCGTGGAACCGCTCGTTCGAGTGTTCGATCGCTCAGCCGAACTGCCGTCGATACCGCGACGGCGCCGGCAGCCCCATCAGCCGGAAGTGCCGCCGCATCGACTCCGGCGACCCAAGACCGGCGAGATCCGCGACGGCCTCGACGTCGAGTGCTTCGCGCGTCTCCAGCAACTCCTTCGCGATGGCGACGCGCTCGCGGGTCAGCCATTCGAGCGGCGCGAGGCCGGTGGCGTCCTTGAACCTGCGTTGCAGCGTGCGGGCGCTCATCGCGGCCCGCCGGGCCATCGACGCGACGGTATGCGCGTCGCGCGGATGCGCGCGCAGCCAGTCCTGCAATACCGCGATGGGACTGGCCTCATCCGAAGGCATCGGCCGCGGCACGAACTGCGCCTGGCCGCCCTCGCGGTGCGGCGACATCACCAGCCGTTGCGCCACCGCATTCGCGACGCGCGGGCCGTGATCGCGCCGCACGAGGTGCATGAGCATGTCGAGTCCCGCCGCGGACCCTGCCGAAGTGATGAGCTGCCCCTCGTCGACATAGAGCGCCGAGGGATCGACGTCGATCAGCGGGAACTCCTGCGCGAGCCGCTCGGCATAACGCCAGTGCGTGGTCGCGCGCTTGCCGTCGAGCAGCCCCGCATGCGCGAGCACGAAAACGCCGGAGCAGATCGTGCACAGCCGTGCACCGCGCGCGTGGGCGGCGCGCACGGCCTTGAGCAGCGTCTCTGGCGGTCGCTCGGCGGCATCCCGCCAACCGGGAATGACGATGGTGTCGGCGCGCCGCAGCATTGCCAGCGTGTGCGGTGCCTCGACGCGGACGCCGCCGGTGCCGCGCAGCGGGCCGGGCTCCGCGGCGCAGATCGCGTGGCGATACCAGTCGACGCCGAGTTCCGGGCGTTCGAGCGCGAAGAGCTCGACGGCGCAGCCGAACTCGAACATGCAAAGCCGGTCGTAGGCCAGGATCGCGACAAGATGAGGCATGGCGCGATCTTACCGATCAACGGCGTTCCGGCCACTCGTCCGAGCGAGCGACCTTCGCGACACTGACCGCTATCGATCCACTCCGCTGAAGGAACCTCCGATGAGCTCGACCCTCTCCGCTGTCGCCGCCGTCCCCGCCGCACCGAGCGCTCAGGCGCTGGCCCACTTCGAGCTGGCATTCGCCTTCGAGACCGACTGCTGGGACGTGCACGACGCGCTCTCGCGCGGCGTCGAGGACTTCGTGCTGCTCGACGTCCGCAGCCACGAGCTCTACGGGCGTGGCCACGTACCCGGCTCGCTGAGCCTGCCGCACGGCAAGATCACGGAGGGCAAGATGGCCGCGTATCCGATGGACACGCTGTTCGTCGTGTGCTGCGCCGGCCCGCACTGCAACGGCGCGCATCGCGGCGCCATCCGGCTCGCGAAGCTCGGCCGGCCGGTGAAGCTGATGATCGGCGGCCTGACCGGCTGGATCGACGAGGGCTTCGAGGTCGCGTCCGGCGCGCCTACAGCTGATTGAGCACGGGGCTCCACAGCGCGCTGAGCTTGCGATAACCCGCCTTGGTCGGATGGATCTCGTTGACCCAGTCCGCGGTGGGGCCCGTGTCGTGGGTCGAGGCTGGGATGAGCGTGCCCTGCGTGTTGACCACATGCACGGAGCCGTCGGGGACGGTCGCCGCGATCTGGAAGAGCAGGGCCTTCAACCGTCTCAGCATCAGCGCGGCGACGGCGGCCCATTCGGTCTCCGGAACGCCGAACGTGATGAGCGACGGCTGAAGCCACGGCCCCTTGCCGAGGCCGACGCCCGAGGGGCGCGGCACGGCCAGATCGTAGGTGTGCAGGACCACGGGGATGCCGCGGTTCACGTTCCTGTCGCGCTCCTGAAGCATCTGCTTCACGACGGCTTCGAGATAGACGCTGAACGTCGCCCATCCCGCGTTGGAGAGGAACCGGTCCTCGGCGATGCCCTGTCCCCATTCGTCGCGGGTGGCGAGCAACCGCTTATTGCGAGGATGGGCCGGACCGACGGCGGCGGCGTCGATGAGGTCGTTGCCGCCGCCGGAGAGCAGCAAGGCGCTCCACGGCTGGCGCAGCGGAC
Source organism: Roseateles noduli (assembly GCA_002205125.1). GTDB lineage: Bacteria > Pseudomonadota > Gammaproteobacteria > Burkholderiales > Burkholderiaceae_C > Roseateles > Roseateles noduli. The sequence goes on from NIOE01000013.1 coordinate 20,015, forward strand.
CGTTGAGATAGCTGAGGAATCTCCGCTCGCGCGTCGCGTCCACCATCCGCTTGAGGACAGCTCCGGGCGACGCGAAGTTGACGGCGCAGGCGGCGATGTCGGTCGACATGCCGTCGAAGAGATTCGAGGACTTCAGCGGCAACGCGCCCAGTGAGAACCACGAATCGCCCTGGGCGAGGAACTGCCGGTTGAAGTCGGCGAGCGGCGCCGGGTTCTCCTTGTTCTCGACTTCATCGGGCGTGAAGACGGTGATGACGGGCATGGGCGGCTCCTCGCTGGCGCCGATGCCGACACGCATCGGACGATCCAGGCTAGCGAGGAGGGCGTCGCGCGTCATCCGGGGCCTGTCCCTGGATGACGCGGCGTGGGACGCATACGCGCCGGTCGAGGCGCCCGACGCCGCTCAATGCGAGGACACGAACACCTCGTCGTCCTGCTCCGGGATGGCGAATGAGGCCTTCAGTCGCGCGAGCTCCGACTGCGGTGTCCGTCCGAAGAGCCGGCGGAATTCCCGGCTGAACTGCGAAGCGCTCTCGTAGCCGACGCGGTCCGCGGCTGCGGCGGCCGTCATGCCCTTGTGCAGCATCAGCAGCCGGGCCCGATGCAGGCGCGTCGACTTCAGGTACTGCATCGGCGTGGTCTGCGTGACCGCCTTGAAATGCGCGTGGAAGGCGGCCAGGCCGAGCCCCGCCTCGCGCGCCAGGCGCGAGACATCGAGGCGTTCCGCGTAATCCGCATGGATGCGCTTGAGCGCCAACGCGATGCGACCCAGATGCCCGCGCTCGCCGAGCACGCTCCGCAGGGTAGCGCCCTGCGCCCCACAGAGGACGCGGAAGTACAGCTCCCGCAGCAATGCCGGACCGAGCACCACCGTCTCCACGGGATCCGCCATCGCTTCGAGGAAACGCAGCAAGCTGCGCTCGATCCGGTCATCCATGGGCGAGGCTTCCAGTCCGAGCGGCGCCGCCGGTCCGGGCAACGTGTCATCGCGGGCGATGCCGCTCTGGTCGATCGCCAGCGCGACCTCCGCGGCCAGCGCCGGATCGAGCCTCAGATACGCGGCCAGCAGCGGCGCGTCCTCGCTCGCGTCGGTCTCCATCGTGAACGGCACCGGCACGGCCACCACCAGGTAGTGGCGCGCGTCGTAGACGAGCGTGCGGTCGCCGATGAAGCCGCGCTTGCGGCCTTGGCAGACGAAGACGATGCCGGGCTCGTAGAGCACCGGCGTGCTGTCGAGCGGGCGGTTGCTGCGCAGCCACCGGACCGAATCGATCGGACTCACGGTGTAGCCCTCGGTCGGTGCGAGCTGGAGCAGCAGGTCGCGGATCTGGTGCTGGCGAGTGGGGGCGGTCATGGGATGTCGCGGATTCTCGTCTGCGAGGGAACCCGGCGGCGGCGCGATGGAGGAATAGGCAAGACCCGTGGGGCCCTGGGGCTGCGCAAACGGGCCGTGGATTCCTAGCATTCCCAGCCATGAACACGACCCCTGCAAACGTAAACGCAAATGCAAGCGCCGCGACGGACGCCTCGCCATCGTCGGAGCGATCCGCCAAGACCTTCCTCATCACCGGCGTCAGCAGCGGCTTTGGCCGCGGGATCGCGGAACGCGCGTTGGCCGACGGGCATGTCGTCGTCGGAACCGTACGCAACGCCGAGGCCGCACGCGACTTCGAACAGCGCTGTCCCGGCCGTGCGCACGCGCGCCTGCACGATGTGACGGCGCTGGATCTCGCGGCGCCGCTGGCGGCGGCCGTCGAAGCGGACATCGGTCCGATCGACATCCTCATCAACAACGCGGGCTACGGCCACGAAGGCATCCTGGAGGAGAGCCCGATGGACGACCTGCTGCGGCAGTTCCAGGTCAACGTCTTCGGCGCGGTCGCGATGATGAAAGCGGTGCTGCCGTTCATGCGAGGCCGTCGCGCGGGACGCATCTTCAACACGACGTCGATGGGCGGCTTCATCACGATGCCGGGCATCGCGTACTACTGCGGCAGCAAGTTCGCGCTGGAAGGGATCTCGGAGGCGCTGGGCAAGGAGGTCGCCGCGCTGGGCATCTCCGTCACGGCGATCGCGCCGGGTTCCTTCCGGACCGATTGGGCGGGACGGTCGATGGTGCGATCGGAGCGCGGCATTGCCGACTACGACGCGATCTTCGATCCGATCCGCGCGAGGCGGCAGGCGGTGAGCGGCCGCCAGCTGGGCGATCCGGCGCTGGCGGCCGGCGTGATCGTCGACCTGGCCGTCGGGGAAGCTTCGCCGCCGACGCATCTGCTGCTCGGCAGCGATGCGCTCGGGCTGGTGCAGCAGAAGCTGACCTCGATGAACGAATCGATCGAGACGTGGCGCGCGGTGAGCGTCAGCACGGACGCACCGCTCGAGTGACGTCGGCTAGTGACGTTTGCCGGTACCGCTCACTTCACCGGAATCGCCGTCCCCCTGTCCACCGGCACTGCCGTCACGCTGTTCTGCGGCGAGCCTTCGATCACGCGGTCCGAGTAGGTGAGGTAGACAAGCGTGTTGCGCTTCTCGTCGACCATGCGGACGACGCGCAGCCGCTTGAACACGAGCGAGGAGCGTTCGGAGAACACCTCTTCCTGCTTGGGCAGCGGCTTGGGGAAGCTGATCGGCCCGACGGCGCGGCAGGCGATGGACGCTTCCGACTTGTCCTCGGCCAGGCCGAGGCCGCCCTTGATGCCGCCGGTCTTCGCGCGCGAGACGTAGCAGGTCACGCCGTTGACGGCGGGGTCGTCGTAGGCGTCGACGACGATCTTGTGGTTCGGGCCGATGAACTTGAACACCGTGCTCACTTCGCCGATCTCCTCGGCGCTGGCGGCCGTGCAGGCCGAGGCGATGAGCGCCAGCGCCGCGGCGCCGACGGAGAGGATCGCCGCGCGGCGGGAAGGACGGGAACGGCCGGAGAAACGAGGGCTACGCATGCTGAGGGCTCCTTGGATCCATGGTTGTAGCACGCGTGCCGTCGCTGGATTGCGAAGGGATCCAGCGGTCCCGCAGGCCCAGGAACGGCAGCTCCACGAGCCGGTACAGCAGCCAGCCGCCGAGCAGGCAGGCCGCCGCGATCACCGGCACCGTCCAGCCTGAGGTCCGCGTCAGACCGATCGCCGCCAGCGGCTTGACCAGGGCGTAAGCGACCGGCTTGTGGGTCAGGTACAGCGCATACGACCACCGCGCCAGCGCATTCGCGCCGGGGATCTGCGCACGCGCCAACGGACCTTGCGGTGCGAGCACGGCCAGCACCATCAGCCCGAAGCTCCAGGCGAGCGCGCTGTAACCCCAACTGCTCATCGCGTTACCGTACCCGTAGTCGTCGATGTAATAGAAGTGCAGCATCAGCGTCAGCATGCCGAGGCTGGCCGCCCCGCCGATCGCAAGCAGCGTCTTCGCGCGTTGCATCAGCGCCGCCCAGAGGTCCGCATGACCGTGCTTCAGCAGCGCGATGGCGATGCCGGGCAGGAACTCGTCCAGCCGCGCGAGGCTGCCGTAGTAGAGATGCGGGTAGTAGCCGAGCGACGGATCCTGCGTCCCATACAGCCGCCACAGGTGATCGCGCCAGACGACGGCCGCCAGCGTCAGCACGCCGATCAGCGACCACGCCAACGCGCGGCGGCGCTGCTTCAACGCCGCGCCCAGCATCAGCGCCGCGGGCAGCATCAGATAGAACTGCTCCTCGATGCACAGGGACCAGGCATGCGAGAACGCCGTGCCCGGCGTCAGCGCAATGTTCTGCGTGAAGGTCAGGAAGCGCCACAGCGGCGGCGGTTCGCGTCCGCCCATCACCTGCGGGAACAGCCAGTAGAGCGCCAGCACCACGTAGAAGTTGGGCAGCGTGCGCAGCAGGCGCCGTCCGTAGAAGCGCGGCAGCGAGAGCCGCTCCCCGCGCTTCATGCCGCCCATCAGCTGGTTGGCGATGAGGTAGCCGCTCAGCACGAAGAACAGGTCGACGCCCGCCCAGCCGATGCTGCTCAGCCAACCGAAGGTGGGAACGCCGCTGACGAAGACCTGATAGTGGTACGCGAAGACCAGCAGGATGGCGGCGGCGCGCAGCGTGTCCAGGCCGTGCAGGCGCAGCGAACCCGGGACGGGCAGGGCAGGGGATGACATGAGCGGGGTCCGGCCTCGAGGCCGTGTCGTGTAGGCGGCGGCGATTCTCGGCGCGCTGCCCGACGCCGGGCGTGATCGTGCGACGAAATCGCCGGGCCCGACGACGAGTCCCGGGCGGAAGGCGCGTTACGGGCGTTACTGGCGCTACGCGCGGTGTCGTTCCCGGCTGTCCGCCGGCGCCTGTTCCCGCTCGGTCATGCCGTAGTCGCGCAGCACCGAAGCGACGCGCAGCCGATAGTCGGCGAAGACGCCGGCGCGGCCTTCGGATTGCGCGCCGCGATGCGTCTCGATGCGGCGCCACTCGCGCACGGATTCCTCGTCGCGCCAGAAGGACAGCGACAACAGCTTGTCGGGATCGGTGAGGCTCTGGAAGCGTTCGATGCTGAGGAAACCGTCGACCTCCTGCAGCAGCGGCTTGAGGTCGGCGGCGAGTTCCAGATAGCGGTCGCGCCCGTCGGCGCTCGGAATGACTTCGAAGATGACGGCGATCATGGGAGGGGCTCCTCGTCCAGGAATTGCGGGATGTCCATGTTGGGCAGCGACAGCGGTGCGGCAGGCTCGGGAAGGCGCGGGCCGGTCTGTTCGGAGAGCCAGGTCAGCGCCGCGTGCAGGCTGGTGAGTGTCAGGCCTTGCCCGGGGCAGCGGTGGGCGCCGTCGCCGAAGGGATGATCGGTGCCGGACAGCGGCACGCTCACCGGCTCGGCGGGTTTCTGCCGCACATCGAAGCGCCGGGTCACGCGCACGGCGCCGCCGTCGCGGGCGATGCGGAGCAGCCCGTCCCGCGAAGGCACGCGGCCGGTGGCCCGCCATTCGAGCAGCGCGTGCCCGAGCAGTGCCGCGCCCGCCTCGTGGCTCTGCCAGATCAGCGCCAGCCGGTTGGCGGTGAACGCGGCGCGGTCTGTCCATCGCTCAGGGGCCGCATGGCGGAGCAAGGTCCATTGCAAGGGCGCGTCCGGCGACAGACGCTCCGCGTCGCCGAGCGCTTTCAGCAATGCGGCGACGGCGTCGCCGCCCGCGAGGACCGCGTCGGCGTCGGCATTCGCACCCAGGCCCGCCGCCATCGCGCGCAGGGCGACGTGCAGCCGTCGTTGCGCGTCGACATCGCGGATCTCGATGCCGAGCAGGCTCGCGACCGTCGACGCCGGCACGGCCCAGGACCAGTGCGACCAGCCGCCTTGCCCTGCGATCGCGGCCTGGCGCCGCGCATGGGCGCGGACGTCGTCGTCCGAGAGCGCCATCAGCGCGCGCGTCAACGCCGCCTTCTCCGGAGGATGCGCGGCATCGTCGCGCTGGCGCAGCCAACGCGTGAAGGCTTCAGCCAGCGGTCCGCCGTGCGCGTGCAGCGGCGGCGGCAACGGCTCGCCGGACGGGCGCATGCGCAGATCGGGATCGAGCAGCGGCGAATGGAAGGGACAGGAGGAAGTCATGGGGGAATCTTCGCGATGGTCTGCCGGGAACGCTTCGCTTAGCATCGAAGCATGATTGACGCCCCCACCGCCGACGAGGCGCTGGCCCACATCGCCGCCAGCATGGCCGAGCCGGTGCGTGCGCGCATGCTGTGCTGCCTGATGGACGGCCACGCCCGCACGGCGACGGAGCTCGCCGCCGTCGGCGACGTCGCCGCGTCGACGGCCAGCGCGCATCTGGCCAAGCTGCTCGGGCAAGGCCTGGTCGGCTGCATGGCGCAGGGCAAGCACCGCTACTACCGGCTCGCCGGCCCGGAGGTCGGCCAGGCGCTGGAGGCGATGCTGGTGCTGGCCGGTCTGCCGCGTCCGCGCTTCGAGCCCAGCACGCCGCCCGCGCTGCGCCAGGCGCGCCGCTGCTACGACCACCTCGCCGGCCACTGGGGCGTCCGCCTGCACGATCACGCGCTGCGCCTGCAGTGGATGACGCCGGATCCCGACGAGGTCCGCGGCTACCGCTTCACCGACACGGGCCTGGACGCGTTGCGCGAACTGGGCGTCGATGTCGCCGCCGCCACCGGCGCACGCCGCCGTCGCCTGGCCTGCGCCTGCATGGACTGGAGCGAGCGTCGCCCGCACCTGGGCGGCGCGATCGGCGCCGCATGGCTGCAGGCGATGCTGGCGCAGGACTGGCTGGACCCCGATCCCGACAGCCGCGCCCTGCGCGTGACGCGCCGCGGACAGACCCGACTCGAACGACTTCTGGAGGACACGACGACATGAGCACCTCGATCCACGTGGGCATAGGCGGCTGGAACTTCGAGCCTTGGCGCGAGACCTTCTATCCCAAGGACCTGCCCGCCTCGCGCGAGCTGGAATACGCCAGCCGCCAGCTGAGCGCCATCGAGGTCAACGGCACCTACTACTCGACCTTCAAGCCCGCCACCTTCGCCAAGTGGCGCGACACCGCGCCCGAGGGCTTCGTGTTCTCGCTCAAGGCCAACCGCTTCGCGACCAACCGGCGCGTGCTAGCCGAGGCCGGCGAATCGGTGACCCGCTTCATCGACAGCGGCGTCGCGGAGCTGGGCCCCAAGCTCGGGCCCATCGTGTGGCAGTTCGCGACGACCAAGCGGTTCGACCCGGTCGACTTCGGCGCCTTCCTGAAGCTGCTGCCCAAGGAATCCGCCGGCGTGCCGCTGCGGCATGCGCTCGACGTCCGGCATGAGAGCTTCCGCTCGCCGGAGTTCCTGGCGATGGCGCGCGAGCACGGCGCGGGCGTCGTGTTCACCGAGTCCGACGACTATCCGCCCATCCCCGACCTCACCGCCGACTTCGTCTACACGCGGGTGATGCGCACGCGCTCGGAGCTGGTGACCGGGGTGACGGAGGAGGAACTCGACGGTCTCGCGGCGAGCGCGTCGCGCTGGGAGTCCGGCGGCCAGCCCGACCGGCTGCCGCTGGTCGAGGCCGACCGCGCGCCGCCCAAGCGCGCACGCGACGTGTTCGTGTTCTTCATCAGCGGCGCCAAGGAGCGCGCGCCCGCCGCCGCGATGGCGCTGATCGAGCGGCTGTCCTGAGTCGTGAGGCAGCGGGCGCATCGGCGTCCGCTGTCAACTGCGCGGCAGCGCGACGCCGGCGGGGCGCCTAGAGTCGGCGCTCACCCGGGAGGTTCCGCATGCCGTCGCTCGTTGCTCCGTTGTCCGCCACCGTCCAGCAATGGCTCGTCGCCGTCGGGGACGTCGTGCGACGCGGCCAGCCCGTCGTCCGCCTCGAGGCGATGAAGATGGAGCATGAGCTCCCGGCGCCGGCCGATGGTCGCATCGAGGAGCTGTTCGCCGCCGAGGGCGAACTGGTGCGGGAGGGCGATGCGTTGATGGCATGGCATGTCGCCGGTTCTTCCGCGCAGGCGGCATCGCCAGCCCCCACCTCATCGGCAGACCGGTCGGGCCGAAACGTCGCTCTCGACGAATCGTCGAGGACGGGCGAGCGCGCCGACATTCGCGCCTGGCGCGAGCGTCACGCCCTGTTGGCCGACGACGCCCGGCCCGACGCCATCGCGAAGCGGCATGCGCAGGGCCAGCGCACCGCGCGCGAGAACGTCGATGCCGTCTGCGATCCCGGCAGCTTCACCGAATACGGCGCGCTCGCGGTCGCCGCGCAGGCCGCGCGCCGTCCCGTCGAGGAACTGCGCGCCCAGACCCCGGCCGACGGTGTCGTGACGGGCGTGGCGCGATTGCACGGCCGGCAGATCGCCGTGATGGCCTACGACGCCACCGTGCTCGCCGGCACGCAGGGCTTCCGCGGTCACCAGAAGACCGATCGCGTGCTCGAACTCGCCGAGCGCCGCAAGCTGCCCTTCGTGCTGTTCGCCGAGGGAGGCGGAGGTCGACCCGGAGACACCGACATGCCGGTCGTTGCCGGCCTGCATGTCGCGACCTTCGCCCGCCTGGCGGCGCTCGCCGGACAGGTGCCGACGATCGGCGTCGCGGCCGGCCGCTGCTTCGCGGGCAACGCCGCGCTGCTGGCCTGCTGCGATCTGGTCGTCGCCACGCGCGACAGCAACATCGGCCTCGGCGGCCCCGCGATGATCGAAGGCGGGGGTCTCGGGCGCTTCGAGCCCGAGCAGATCGGCCCCGCGCCGGAACTCGCGCGGGCCGGTGTCGTGGACGTGCTGGCCGACGACGAACAGCACGCCGCCGCCCGCGTGCGCGCCTTGATGGGCTGGATGTGCCGCATGCCTGCGGTCGCTGCGCGCGACGAGTCCGACGAGCCCGACCAGGCGGCGCTCGACCACGCGATTCCGGAGGTCCGTCAGCGCGCCTATCCGGTGCGCGAGATCCTCGGTCGGCTCTTCGACACCGGCTCGCTGATCGAGCTGGGACGCGGCAGCGGCGACAGCGTGATCACCGCGGCCGCTTCCCTGAAAGGCCAGGCGGTGGCCGTCGTGGCGAGCGATTGCGCCGTGCTCGGCGGAGCCGTCGACGGCTCGGCCTCGCGCAAGCTGGCGCGCTTCTGGCGGCTGTGCGAACGTCTCGGCCTGCCGGTCGTCAGCCTGATCGACAGCCCGGGCTTCATGGTCGGCCCGGAGGCCGAATCCACCGGGCAACTGCGCGAGGCCGGCGAACTGTTCCGCGCCGCCGCGTCGCTGACGGTGCCGCTGGTGGCCGTGGTGATGCGGCGTGCGTTCGGCCTGGGCGCGATGGCGCTGGCCGGCGGCAGCCTGCATCGCCCGATCGGATGCGCCTCGTGGCCGAGCGGCGAATTCGGCGCCATGGGTCTGGAAGGCGCGGTGCGGCTCGGCTACCGCAAGGAACTGGCCGCCGTGCCCGACGGGCCCGAGCGCCAGGCCTTGTTCGAACGCCTGCTCGCCGCGCAGGTGGCGCGCGGCCAGGCGCTGGCGATCGGCGAGACGCTGGAGATCGACGCCGTCATCGCGCCGCGCCAGACGCGCGACTGGATCGCCGCGCTGATCGGAGACGTCGCTCCGACGCCGTTCCAACAAGGGCCTGACGCGAGTCGGACGCCTTTGTAACGAACAACGCCCGCGATGTAGGGGGGCGCTCGGGGGCCTCGATCACTACACTCCTGCGTCATGGCGTCCATCCACATCCCTACGCTGATGTTGGCGCTGCTGAGCGGTTTCGCGATGCTCGGCGTGCAGCTGTGGGCGGCGCAACGCAGCCACCTGCACTACCTGGACCTCGGCGTGTGGACCTGGGGGTCGTGGACGCTGCTGCTGGGCTTCGTGGGGCTGGCGTCGCGGATGGTGCTGCCGGTCTGGATCTCCGCGCTGCTCGGCAACGGGCTGATTGCCCTGGGCATCGTGTTCTACAACGAGGCGATCCACCGCCACGTGCTGGGTCGTTCGCTGCCGCGCTGGATGTGGTGGGGCGGCCCCGCGGTCGCCTGGGCGCTGACCGCCTGGATGCTGGCCTGGCCGCTGGCGCTGCGCACCAGCGCCATCTCGCTGGTCTTCGCGGTGCTGCTGCTGCCGGCGATCTTCGTGCTGCTGGGGCCGGGATGGCGCGGCGAGGCCTCGCTGCGCGCCGTCGGCGTCACGCTGGTGGCCGCCGCGGCCAGCCTGATGCTGCGCAGCGTGCATGCGCTGACCAATCCCGACGAGTACCTCGACCTGATGCAGGGCAGCCTTGGCCAGGGCCTGACCTTCCTGTTCAGCTTCATCTGCCTGATCGGCGCGGGCTTCGGCTTCGTGCTCGCCAACTTCGAGCGCATCGCGCGGCGCATGGAGGAGGTCGCCTCGACCGACGGGCTCACCGGTTGCCTGAACCGCATGACCGCCGACGCATTGCTGCGGCACGAGCTGGAGCGCGGCCGGCGCGAGGGCACGCCGCTGGCCTTTGTGCTGCTGGACCTGGACCATTTCAAGGACGTCAACGACTGCCACGGGCATCACGCCGGGGACGACGCGCTGCGCGCCTTCGCGGCCGAGGTGCGGGCGCGGCTGCGCGCCTCGGACGTCGTGGGCCGCTGGGGCGGCGAGGAATTCGGACTGGTGCTGCCGGCCACTGACGGCTCGGGCGCGAGGAGCCTGGTCGAGCAGATCCGGGAGGCGGTGGCGATGCTGCAGCTGTGCGACGGCGACGGCCGCGCCTTCACGCTGACGGTGTCCGCCGGCATCGCGGTGGCGGAGCCCGGCGGCCAGTTGAGCGCCGACCAGCTGTTCATGCGCGCCGACCGCGCGCTCTATCGCGCCAAGGACGGCGGCCGCAACAACGTGCAGGTGCACGACAGCAACTGGGAGCTGGGGACGGAGTCACCCGTCGCGTGAGCCCCGTCGCCTGAGCCCTGTTGACGCTGCGGATGCGCCTCGGCAGTGCTCTGATTTCCGATTCGATGTAGGCGTCGACGCGGGCATCGAGGGTCGGCATGGTCCGGCCGGCGTCGCGCGTCGGAGGCTGCGCGACCATCGTGGTCTATGCTCGGCCCATGCATGTGAAGCGCTCCAACTCCTTCTTCGCCCGCCTGCCGGCGGCCCTCCCGATCTGGTCGCTCGCCGCGCCGCTGGCCGCGATCCTCGCGCTGGTGGGTCTCACGGCCGGCGCCAATTCGACGCTGGTGCTGGGCGTGGTGAGCGTGCTGCTGATCGCCGCGGTGCTGGCGGCGGTGCATCACGCCGAGGTCGTTGCGCATCGCGTGGGCGAACCCTACGGCTCGCTGGTGCTGGCGGTGGCGGTGACCATCATCGAGGTGGCGCTGATCGTGTCGCTGATGCTGGCCGGCGGCGAGTCGACCAACGCGCTGGCGCGGGACACGGTGTTCTCCGCGATCATGATCGTGTGCAACGGCGTGCTGGGGCTGTGCATCCTGGTCGGCGGCTGGAAGCATCAGGAACTGGCCTTCCGCGTCGAGGGCACGAGCCCGACCCTGGCGGTGCTGGCCGCGCTGTCGGTGCTGACGCTGGTGCTGCCCGCGTTCACGACGAGTTCGGTCGGACCGACCTTCACCACCACGCAGCTGCTGTTCGCGGGCGGCGTGTCGCTGGTGCTCTACGGCGCCTTCGTGTTCGTGCAGGCGGTGCGGCACCGCGACTACTTCCTGCCGGTAACCGGCGTCGACGACCAGGACGCGCACGCGGCCCCGCCGAGCTGGCGCGTGGCCGGCACCAGCCTGGCGCTGCTGCTGGTGTGCCTGGTCGGCGTGGTCGGCCTGGCCAAGCTGCTGGCACCGACGATCGAGCGCGGCGTGCAGGCGATCGGCGCGCCGCCGTCGCTGGTGGGCGTGATCGTGGCGATGCTGGTGCTGCTGCCGGAGACGGTGGCGGCGGTGCGCGCGGCGCTGCACAACCGGCTGCAGACCAGCCTGAATCTTGCGCTGGGCTCGGGCCTGGCGAGCATCGGCCTGACGATCCCGACAGTGGCGGTGCTCTCGCCGTTGTTCCCGCACTCGCTGGTGCTGGGGCTGACGCCGCTGAGCATGGTGCTGCTGTTCCTGACCTTCATCGTCGGCGGCCTGACGCTGGGCGGCGGCCGCGCGACGGTGCTGCAGGGGGCGGTGCACATGGTGGTGTTCGTCGTGTTCCTGTTCCTGGCGGTGTTCCCGTGAGGGCCTCGATGCCGTGAGGCGCTGCCGCCTCGCGCGGCACGACGGAATGACAAGAGCCGCCCGCGGGCGGCTCTGTCGTTGGGGGTCTGAGGGCGATCAGTCGTTGACGCCGACGATGACGCTGGAGGCCTTGAAGATCGCGGTCGCTTCGGCGCCGGCCGTGAGGGCCAGACCGGTCGCGCTGTCGTTGGTGACGACGGCAACCAGCGCCTGACCGCCTGGGAGTTCCAGCACGACTTCGCTGTTGACGGCGCCGGTCGCCACGGACCGCACGCGACCCTGGAACTGGTTGCGCGCGGAGAAGCGCGCGTTGCCGACGTCGGTCAGCAGCACGACCGACGGCGCCTTCACCAGCGCGAAGGCGCTGCGGCCGAGCTTCAGACCGAGCTCGTTGCGGCTCTCGCGCGTGACGGTCGCGACCACGCGCAGGCCGGAGGCGGTTTCGATCTCGATCTCGTCGTTGATGCTGCCGTCGCGGATGGCGGCGACGGTGCCTTCGAAGAAGTTGCGGGCGCTGGCTTTCATGGGGTCAATCTCCGAGGACGATGTGCGGGTGAAGGGTGATCGCCGCAGGTGTCGTCGTCGGAGCGGGCGTGGACGCCGCAGCCTGATCGACGCCCATGCAGACGGCGAAGTCGCCGCAATCATCGCACTTGGGCGGACGCAGGCCGGGGCGGCCGAGCGCCTCGCCCAGGCTCAGGAACAGATGGCGTTTCCAGCGCAGGTTCCGCACGTTGCTGTCGTGGAGGGTGGGGAAGGCCAGCCGCATCAACCGCGAGACCTGCGGGCGCTCCTGGAGCCCGAGGTCCTGCCACAGGTGGTGGCTGCTCATGCAGGCGCTGGCGAGCCAGCCTGACAGCCGCGCATGCGACGAGTCCTTGGCGGCGCGGTGCGCCAGCAGGAAACGGTAGAGCGGTCCCGTCAGCGCGGCGGGGTCCGGGGCGTTCGGCGGAAAGTCGCCGGCGTCGGTGCGCGACTGGACGTGGTGGCCGACGGTGGCGAACAGCGTCCGGTCCGCCTCGTCCCACGGGCGAGGCGCCTCGGACAGCAGCCGCGTCAGAGCGGCTTGATCTCGATCTTGCTCAGCCATTTGACGTGCCGTGGCCCGCTGCGGAGGTCGCGACCGGAGACGAGCGCGATGCGGCCTTCGCCGTCGTCGAGCGGTTGTCCGTCGCGTTCGAAGATCACCAGCACGCCGGCGCCGACGTCGGTGTTGGTCAGTTCCGGCCAGGAGAAGGCGACCTTGTAGCCGTCGCTGGCGGTCGCGAGCACGGCCATGTACTTCCACTCATGGCGGTCCTTGCTGACGACGCCGGCCTTCTCCAGCAGGGCGGCCAGACGCACGCCGCGCACGGTGGTGGACTGCTCGCGCCCGTCGACCTCCTTCTTGAGCGTGAAGATCCCGATCTGGTCGGCGGGGAAGGCGCGCAGGTCGTCGACGGTGAGCGTCAGCGGCGCGCGCACGGCGCCGCCGACCTGGAGCTTCTCGGTCACGGAGCCGGCGGCCCAGACCGCCGACGCCATCGAGGACATCAGCGTGAAGGCCACGACGGCCGCCAGCGCGGCGCGACGGGTGGAAAGACGGATCGACATCGACGCTCCTGATCCCGACGCGCAGGCTGCGCGTCGATGGCGAAATATATCGCTGGATATGGCGGAGCTTGAAGCCGTACCGATCAACGATCCCAACCCGAGGCCTTCGCCCCGTACTCCCACATGAACGGCACGCCTGTCTCACCGAGCACGCGTCGCACGATCGCCGGATAGAGCCGTTCGGCCATCACATCGTTGGACAGCAGCACGACGCAGGCGCGGCGGCGTTCGACGCACACCATCGTGTTGCCGGTCTGATCGTCGTGGCCGCCCTTGAAGTAGCCGCGACCTTGCGGTCCGTCGAAGACGACGACGCCGAGTCCTGCAGCGAGATCCGTTCGCCGCTGCGATGCGGGCAGCTCGGGCTGCAGCGTCGGGAACTGCGAGGCCGTCGTGATCGGCGCCTGCGGACGAACCAATTCCGCGCGGCTGCGCGGAGAGAGTCCGTCTCCGCGAGCGAGCCCGGTCGCGAAGCGTGCGAAGTCGTCGATCGTCGTGTCCATCGAGCCTGCGGCGCGCACGCGGCTGCGGGGATCGTGGGGGACCCAGCGACGCGCCTCCGTCACGCCGTCCGCCAGATTCGCGGCGAAGTCCGCGCGCCACTTCATGGCGGTCATCGTCATTCCGAACCGGTCGAAGACGCGACGCTGCATCTCCTGGCCGAGGTCCAGCTTCAGCCGCCCCTGTTCGAGCACGAACTGCAGCAGGATCAAGCCCTCGCCGGAGTACGCGTAGCGGCTCCCGGGATCGAAGTGGAAGCGCAGCTTCCCGTCCGGTTCCAGGAACGCGAAGTTGCTGAAGCCGCCGCGGTGCGAGAGAAGCAGCCGCGGCGTCAGCGCCCGCCAACGCTCATCGCCGCGCAGATCGGGCCACGGGCCGTAGCGGGAATCCTTCGGATAGTCCGGCAACGGACGGTCCAGCAAGGTCGCGATCGAAGCGTCGAGATCCACCTTCCCTTCATCGACCAGTTGCATGACCGTGTAGGCGAAGACCGTCTTGGTGAGCGACGCGCCGTACATCACCGTGCCGGTCTGCAGCGCCTGGCCGTCCGCGTTGCGATGGCCGTAGGTGCGCACCGCGCGGATCTCACCGTCTTCGATCACCGCGATCGCCAGGCCTTTCACCTCGCCCGAGGTGATGGCCGCCCGGATCAGCGATTCCGCGCCCTCTGGGTCGGCCGCCGTCGCTGCAGCGATCGCCGGCGCGGTCGCAGATGCGTCCGTGGACGCAGTCGTCGTGGCCGATCTCTGCGCGCAACCGTTCAGCATCGCCATCGACACGATCAATGCACCCGACGTGAGGCGGGAGGTGAGCGCGACCAAGGATGCGGCAATGCCACGCGGGCTTTGGGATAACCTGTCTCTCACGGCAATCTCCCTCCAGGTGAATGACATGGCGCTGAGCCTCCACTTCCATCCGCTGTCGTCGTTCTGCCACAAGGCGCTGATCGCCTTGAACGAACTCGACATCGAGGTCGAGCGCTGCTTCCTCAATCTCGGCGACCCGGCCCAACGCGCCGAGTTTCTCGCACGTTGGCCGACCGGCAAGATGCCGCTGCTGGTCGACGGCGACCGCGTCGTTCCCGAGACCAGCGTGATCATCGAGTACCTCGCGCGTCGGTACGCAGGACCGGATCAGCAACTGGTGCCGGCGGACGGCGACGCCGCGCTGGAGGTCCGCTTGATGGATCGCCTGCTGGACCTCTACGTGATGCTGCCGATGCAGGCGATCGTCGGCGACCGGTTGCGCGTCGAAGAGGATCGTGATCCGATCGCCGTGACCAAGGCGCGCGAGACGTTGACGATGGCCTACGGGATGCTCGACGAGCGTCTCGCCGATCGCGCGTGGGCCGCGGGTGAGCACTGCAGCATGGCCGACTGCGCAGCGGCGCCCTCGTTGTTCTACGCCACGACCCTGGTGCCGTTTGCACCGACGCAGCACCGGCTCGCCGCGTACTTCGCGCGCTTGATGCAACGCCCCTCGGTCGTGCGAACGCTCGACGAGGCGCGGCCGTTCTTCAAGTTCTATCCGTATCGGGAAGCGCTGCCGGCGGAGTACCGTCCTCAGGACGTCTGACGCCGGTCAGTCCTCGATCCACCGCAGCGCCGGCTCGGCGATCGCGACCTGCAGCAGGCTGCCGGGTGTGAGTTCGGCGTCCTCGTGCCGCCGCCACATCGTCAGCGCCTGACCGCCGGGGCCTTCCAGCTCGCAGGCCACGCGCTGCTGTCCCGGATAGCTCGCCCGCAGCGTCGCCGTGAAGTGCAGCGCCTCGGAAGACACGTCGCCGTTCGCTTGGCCGCCGCCGGCGGGCACCAGCGCCTCCACCGGCGCTATCCAGTGACCTGCATCGCGGCGCCAGGCGCCGTCCAGCGTCCGTGCGTCCAGGCGGTTGAAGATGCCGAGGAAATCAGCCACCCGCCGGTTCGCCGGCGCACGCCGCAGCTCGCGCGGCGAGGCGCATTGCGCGATGACGCCGTCGAACATGACCGCCACGCGGTCGGCGATCTCGAAGGCCTCTTCGCGATCGTGCGTGACGATCACGCAGCTCTGGCCGAGCTCGCGCTGCAGCTGGCGGAACTGCCGCCGCAGCGGCAGCCGGAAATGCTCGTCGAGCGCCGAAAACGGCTCGTCCATCAGCAGCAACATCGGGCGCGTCGCCAGCGCCCGCGCGAGCGCCACGCGCTGCCGCTGTCCGCCCGACAGCGCCTGCGGCAGGCGGTCCGCCAGCGCGCGCAGGTCGATCAGGTCGAGCAGCTCGTCCGCCCGCGTATCGACGAGCGCCGCTTCCTCGCCGCGCGCGAGCGGGCCGAAGCGGATGTTCTCGCGCACGGACAGGTTGGGGAACAGCGCGTAGTGCTGGAACACCATGCCGATGTCGCGCAGCTGCGGCGGGAGCGTCTGCACCTCCTGCCCGGACATGGCGATCGTCCCCTGGTCCAGGTGCTGGAGTCCGGCGATCGAGCGCAACAGGGTCGTCTTGCCGCAGCCCGACGCGCCCAGCAGCGCGACGACCTCGCCGCGCGCCAGCGTCAGGTCGATACCGCGCAGCACCGGGCGGCCGCCCAGCGCGAGCTGCGCGCCGCGGACCGCGAGTTGCGGCGGCAGTTCGGTCTCGTGAACCGTCGCGTCGGAGATCGAAGAAGTGGCGTTCGAGGTCATCGCACGGGGATCAAGGAAGTGGAAGGGCGTGGACGGTGACGTTGACTTGGCGTCGTCACGACGTCCAGCGCCGTGTGAGCGCGGCGACCGCCGCGACGATTGCGCCGACGCCGGCGAAGGCCAGCACCATCAGCGCCGCCGCCTGGTGGCCGTTGGCGTTGCGCAGGCTGTTCATCAGCGGCTGCAGCAGCTCCAGCTGTCCGCCGAGCAGCAGGTTCGCGATGGCGAATTCCATCGCCGCCGTGACCCACGCGAGCAGGAACGCGGCGAGCAGCGCGGGTGCCAGCATCGGCAGCAGCACGCGACGGACGGTGTGCGCATCACTGGCGCCGAGCGTCCGACCCGCTTCGATCAGCGAGGCCGCGTTCAATTGCGCGAGCGCCGATTGCAGCGTCTTGTGGATCAACGGGAACAGCGTCGGCGCGACCACCGCAACGTAGACCAGCGGCAACGGCAACCATCCGCCCCAGCGACCGACGAAGAGTTCGAGCGCGCTGATCGCGATCACCACCGGCGCGATCGCGAAGGGCAGCAGCGCGACGAGGTCCAGCGTGCGTTGCAGGCGCCGCGCGCGCGGGCCGTCGTCGAGCTGGACGGCGAGCGCCGCGGGGATCGTCGCCAGCGCGCCGCAGACCAGCGCCAGCGTCGCGCTCGCCAGCGCGAGCAAGGTGGTCCGGAGCACGGCGCCTTGCACGCGCGGATCGCCGACGGCCTCGGCGATCCAGCGCAGCGTCGGATCTTCCGGCCACCAGTGGCGATCCCAGCGTCCGGTGAGTCCGTACACCAGCAGCGCCGCCATCGGCACGAGCACCACGACCAGCAGCATCGACAGCGCCGCCGCCGAGATCAGCGGACGGCTCGCGGTCGATGCGGACGGCGTAGTCAAGCGCGTCGAGCGCGTCGACGTCGTCGACTGGGATGCGGCGCTCATGCGCGGCCTTTCCGCAGACTTGCGGCCAGCCAGCGCGTGAGGCCGATCACCACGGCGAGCATCACGAACAGCACCAGCGCCAGCAGCGCCGACAGCTCGGGCTGGGCAAAGATGTCGCCGCTGACCAGAGAGGCGATGCGCACCGCCAGCACGTGGGCGGCCGTGCCGCTCAGCGCGAAGGGCGTGGCGAAGGCGGCCGCTGCGTTGGCGAAGAGCAGCCCGAAGACTTCCACGAGGCTGGGCAGCATCAGCGGCAGGCCGACGCGCCGCCAGTACAGCACCGGCCCGGCGCCGAGCGTGGCGGCCGCGTCCTGGAGCGAGCCGTCCAGCATCTTCACCGGCGCGATGAGCAGCAGTGTCGCCAGCGGCGCCTGGAAGCAGACGTAGGCGAGCAGCAGGCCGTCGAGTCCTTGCAGATCCACCCACGGCGCGAGTCCCGCGGCCTGCATCGCCGCCGTCACCACGCCCTGCGCGCCGAAGAGCAGCAGCAGCGCCACCGCGAGCGGCACGCCGGAGAAGTTGGCGCCCAGGCTCGCGAGCAGCGTGACCGACGATTCGATCCGGGGCACGCGCAGCAGCGCGATGGCCGCGCCGAGTCCGATGGCCAGGCCGATCAGCGCCGACAGCGCCGCCAGCCACAAGGTGTTCCAGGCCGCTTCGAGGTAGTACGTGTCGGCGGTCAGCTCGCCGATCGCGCAACCGTTGCCCTGGCCGACGCAGTCGACGAGCAGCGCGATCGCGCGCCAGCCGAAGGGCAGCAGCAATGCCGCCGCCGTGAGCAGCAGCAGGGGACCGGCGAGCCGCGTGGCGGTCCGCGCATTCAGGCTCATGCCGTCGCGCCTCCCGGGGCGGCGGCAATGCCCAGCCGTTCAAGGATCCATCCGGCGATGGCGGTCTGCCGTTCCGGCAGCGCCAGGCCCACCGCGCCGTCGTGCGGGACCCAGACCAGCGGCACCTCGCGCTCGACCGGCAGCGGACCGCCGTGCATGCGGTCGGCGTTCATGCCGTGATCGCTGGTGACCAGCAGGTCGAAGCCCTCGGCGTGCCAGCGCGGCAGCAACTGCGCGAGCAGCATGTCGAGCTTGCGCGCGCTCATCGCGTACTGGGTCGATTCGCCGCCGTGCACATGGCCGGCGAGATCCGGTCCCATCGGATGGATGAACAGCAGCGACGGCCCCTGCACCGGCAGGTGCGCGCGGCGCAGCGCTTCGGCGTCGGCCAGCAGATGGCTGTCGGAATAGTCGTCTTCCCAGTACCAGCGCGCGGCCTGGAGGCCGCAGCCCTCAGGCACCGCATCGCGATGCTGCAGCGGATCGAAGACCTCGCCGGCCAGCAACTCGAAGAACCAGTGGTACGCGGCGATCGCGGCCGGAACGCCTTGCGCGTCCAGCTGCTGGAACAAGTGGTGCGAGAGCGCCTGTCCCGCCTGGCCGTTGCCGAGGATGCCGTGCGTCAACGGCGGCTCGCCGTTGATCACCGTCGCGTACAGCGGGCGCGAGAGGCTCGGCAGCTCGCAGCGCAGCGAGCGCCACTGCGCGCGGCCCGCCTCGTTGAGCGCCTGCAGGTAGCCCATGTAGTCGCGCGCGGTGTCGGCGCGCAGACCGTCGGCCAGCAGCACAACGAGCTTGCGCGCGGGATCCGCGGCCTGCGCAATCGCGGCCGCAGCCTCTGCCGCAGCGTCGAGCGACGACGAAGACGCCGGCAGGACGGCAGCCGGCGCGGCGGAGGTAGCGCCTTCTGTGGAGATGGGTGTGTCGGCGCTGGTCGAGGCGCCGGGAAGCGGGGTGGCGTTCTGATTCATCGCGCGGCTCCCAGCACCTCGCGCTGCCACGCGCGCGGCAGCTTCTTGACCTCTTCCGTCCAGACAGCCGGCTTCAACGCACGCGCCTTCGCGTACTGCGCTTCAGGCACCAGCAGCGTCTTCAGGTCGGCCGGAAGCGGCAACTGCGCGATCCGGATCGGCCGGGCGTGGCCGCGCGCCAGGTTCATCTGCCCCGCGTCGCTGAAGATGTATTCCCTCGCCAACATCGCCGCGTTCGGATGCGGCGCCCAGCGGTTGAGAATCGTCGTGTAGCCGCTGGTGACCGAACCGTCGGAGGGGATCAGCACCTCGTAGTCCGCCGCGTTCGGCAGCTTCGCCCGGTAGGACAGGGCGTTGAAGTCCCACAGCAGGAAGACGTCGGCCTCGGCGCGCTCCATCAGCGCGGGTGTCGCATTGGTACCGATCAACCGCTTGTCCTTGGCGATCTGCGCGAATGCCGCCAGCGCCGGCTGCAGCCTGGTCTCGTCGCCGCCCAGCGCCACCGCGGCGGCCAGCACCGCCGCGTTCGACTGCGCCGCGCGGCCGACCTCGCCGATCATCACGCGTGCCTTGGACGCGAACAGCGCCTGCCAGCTCCGCGGCACGTCCTTCAGCCGCCTGCGGTTGACCGCGAACGCGATCGTGCCCGTGTACGCGAGCGCCCAATGTCCTTCGGCGTCCTTGGCCCAGTCCGGGATCTGCGCCCAGGTCGTCGGCTTGTACGGCTGCGTGATGCCGCGCGCCTTCGCGATCGCGCCGAACTCGAAACCGACGTCGCCGAGGTCCGCGCTCGCGTTGGATTTCTCGGCCTCGATCTTGGCGATCTCCTCGGCGCTGCTCATGTCGGTGTCGACATGCGCCAGTCCGTAGAGCCGCTGCAGGTCGGCCCAGGTCGCGCGCCAGTTGGCCCAGTCGTCGGGCATGCCCAGGCTGTGCACGCGGCCTTCCTTGCGCGCGGCGGTCATCAGCGCGTCCAGCGCCGCCGAGACCGGCTGGCCGCCTTGGGCCGCCTGGGCGAACGCGTCAAACGCAAAAGGCCCGCTCAGGGCGGGCACCAGGGCAGGCAGCGAAGCGGGCAGGGTCCGCAGCAGGCTGCGTCGGGACAGGGTCATGCGGTCTTCTCCTTGGCCGGGAAACGCAGGCCCGACAGCGTCAGTTCCTTCGTCACCTTGGCCGTTCCATTCACGTCGCACAGCGCGAAGCGCAGGCGGAGATCATCCTCCCCTTCGGTGACAGGCTCGACATCGAGCACGCCGAAGTTCAATTCCGCCATTACCGCCGAGCGCCGGTTGCGGTTGGGCGTGGGGATGTCCCAGACCTCGGTCAGGCCGCTGGAGGTCGCGTCCCACAGCGGATAACCGCCGGCGACGTCGATGCTGGACATCTCCGCGTAATGCATGTCGCCGCTGAGGAAGACGACGCCTTCGGCGCGCGTGCTACGGATCAGGTCGACCAGCCGCGCGCGTTCGCGCGGGAAGTTGGCCCAGCCTTCCCAGCCGCTGCCGTCGGCCGCGAACTGCACGCTGGAGCCGATCAGCCGCACGTCCGCCGGCACGCGCAGCTGCGCTTCGAGCCAGGTCCATTGCGCCTCGCCGAGCAGCGTCGCTTCGGGCCGGTGGTCGGGCACGTACCAGCCCGTCATCGGCTGTCCGCTGAGCTTGGCCCGCAGCACCATCGCGGCGTAGCTCGACTTCAGCGACGGATCCGCCGTGAGCATCGTGCGGTTGAAGCGCAGGTCCGGCAGGATCACCTGGATGCGCTTGCCCAGCGCTTCGAACACGTAGCTCTGGTAGATGCCGTCCGCGCGCCGGCGCGGCGAGTCCGCCGGCTCGTTCCACGCGTCGCAGAACAGCTGCTGCGAGAGCTGCTTGAGCGGGTAGTCCGCGCCTTCGTCGTCGTCGCCGAAGTCGTGGTCGTCCCAGATCGCGACGTGGCGCGTCGAACGCCGGAAGGCCTGCAGCGGCTCGACCGCCATGAACTCGGCGTAACGCTGGCGCAGCGTGGCCTCGTCGCGGGCGTCGGCATACAGGTTGTCGCCGAGGAAGACGAACAGGTCCGGCTTCGCCGCCCCGATCGCCCGCCAGATCGGCTGCGGCTTGGACTGCTTCGCGCAGGAGCCGAAGGCGACGCGGAAACGCCGGGGCGTCTCTGCGTCGGCCTTCGCTACCGGTTCGGCAACCGGGGTCGCCGGGTCCGCCGTGGCGCAGCCCGCCAACGGCGCGGCCATCGGCACCGCGAGCGAGCCCGCCAGCAACTGACGGCGCGTCAGCCGGGTACCCGCTTCCGCGGGTCCCTTCACGTCATCGACGTCCCCGGCCATGGCCTCAGAACTTCCCGGTCAGCGTCACGAAGAACTGACGGGGCGCGCCCGGCAGCAGCGTGGCGTAGGTGCCGTTGGGATCGCTGTTCGTGAAGCCGTTCGAGCCGATCGTCGAGATGTAGTGCTTGTCGAACAGGTTGGTCACGCTGCCTTGCAGGCTCAGCTCGCGCAGCATCGAGATGTTCTTGAGCTTGTAGCCCGCGCTGACGTTCACCAGCGTGCGGTCCGGCACCGAGGCGTCGTTCAGGTAGGAGTAGTAGCGCTTGGACATGTAGTCCACGCCGATGGTGCCGAACAGCGCGCCGTCGTCGTAGCCCAGCTGAGACTTGATCATGGTGTCCGGCGCGTCGGCGACGCGCTTGCCGCGGATCGCGATCGTGTCGGTGCCGCTGACCACGTCGTCGCGGTAGGTCGACTTCGACAGGCTGACGCTGTTGTACCAGGTCAGCGCCGAGGCCAGGCGGAAGGACAGGGCCGCTTCCACGCCGGTGGCGCGCACGTCGCCGACGTTGGACAGCACGACCGGGTTGCCCTGGATGCCGGAGCCTTGCTGCACGCTCAGCAGGCGGTCCTTGAAGTTGACCAGGTAGGCGCTGACCGAGCCTTCGTAGCCGCGGCCGCTGGTCCGCCAGCCGGCTTCGACGGTGTCGGAGGTCTCAGGCTTCAGGCTGCCCTTGATGGCGTCGAAGCCCGCGGTGGTGGTCGCAAACGGCGAGGTGCCGGTGGCGGCGCCTTGATAGGCGCGCATGTTGCGGGCCAGCGTGCCGTACAGCTCGTTGTTGGCCGACAGGCGGTAGTTGATGCCCAGCTGGGGCAGGAAGCCCTTCTCCGCGCTGATCGAGCCCGACGGCATGCCGGTGCCCGCTTCGAGCTGTCCGTCGATCTTCACCTTCAGCGCCTTGAAGCCGGCGCCGACCGTCAGGTCCTTGGTCACCGACCAGGTGTCCGACAGCGAGAACTGCGAGGTCTTCGTGTTGAACGCGTACTGCCACTGCGTCAGGAACGGGTTGCTCGGGAACTGGTACACGCTCATGCCGGCCGAGGCGGCGTAGAAGCGGCGGGCCTGGTCGAAGTCGTTGTCCTCGAACCAGACGCCGGCCTTGACCAGGTGGTCGCCGAGGTCGAACTCGGCATTGGAGACGACGCCGCCGCGCTTGATGCCGTACTCGGTCGTGCGCACCGAGATCGGCGTGCCGTCCGGCGAGGCCTGGTACGGCGTGAACCACAGGCCCATGCCCTTGTTGTGGTGGTAGTAGGCGGTCGTCTTCCAGGTGATGTTCTGCGCCAGGCGCAGGTCGGCGGAGACGCCGTAGAGCTCGTCGTTGCGCAGGCCGGCGCCGGCGTAGTACTGGTCGTCGCAGGCGGCCACGTAGGTGCTGCCGTTGTTGCCGCACAGCGTGTTGGCGGCGTTGACCGCGGCGTTCCAGTTCGGGTAGAAGTTGTCCAGCGTGTCGCCCTTGCGCTTGATCAGGTCCAGCGACAGATCCTGGTAGTCCACTTCCTTGCGGCGCGAGGTGTTGATGAAGGCCGACAGGCGGCTCTCACCGATCGCCTTGGTCCACTTCAGGTTCCACTGCTCCTGCTTCTGCTTGCCGTCGCCCTTCCACTTGTCGGCGTCCTGGTTGGTGTAGCTGACGTAGAAGTCGCCCACCACCGTGCGGCCGCTGTCCACGCGCACGAAGGTGCGGGCGGCGGAGTCGCTGCCCACGGTCTGCGAGGCGCGGAAGCCGAACTGCTGCAGCGGGTCGCTCGAATAGAACTGCAGCGTGCCGCCCAGGTTGCTGGACGAGGCCGCTTCCAGCGCGCCGGCGCCTTGAGACAGCGAGGCGCGGCCGACGTTCTCGCTGGAGATCGCGCGGCTGATGTGCAGGCCGTTGAAGTTGCCGTAGGACATGTCGCCCAGCGGCACGTCGTCGAGGGTGAAGCCGAGCTGGTTCTGCGAGAAGCCGCGCACGGTGAAGCGGGTCGACCACTCGTAGTTGCCCAGGCCGTCGGCGGACTGGAAGTTCACGCCGGGCAGGCGGGCGACGGTCGCCAGCGGGCTGCTGCCAGCCAGGGCGTTGTCGAACTCGGTCTGGCTCAGGCTCTGCACGGAGCGCAGCTGGCCGCGGCCGACGGAGACGGTGACGCGTTCGAGCTCGGAGCGCTCGGAGGACGAGGAGGCGGTCGTGTCGGCCGACTTCGACGCATCGGTCGACTGGGTCGATTGAGCGGCGGCGGGGAAGACGTAGGCCAGGCTGAGGGCCAGGACCAGGGCGGTGGGCATCGGGTGCTTCATGGTGGGGACTCGGTGCGTTGAGGTGTCGGAGGAGGCGTCGAAAAAGGCCTCGGAAAAGAAGCCGGTTTGACTAACGAACGGACCGCACTGTCACAACCGTCCACGACAAGACAACGACAAACACGAAAAACCACAGCCGACTTCGCCTCAGGTGCTGGATATCCACAACATCACAAATAAATCCTCAAACTGTCATGAAGGCGCTGCGTGGGTTTGGGTGAATGCGAAGTCCGGTGACGGCCGACCCCATCGACAGGACTGGGGCGGTCCGGGCACCTGCAGGGAGAACGAGCGATCCATGTGGTCCCAGGAACGACACGACAAAATCCTCTTGCTGTTGCGGGAGCGGCACCGCCTCACCACCGACGAGGCGGCGCGCGAGCTCGGCGTGTCGCGCGAGACGGTGCGGCGCGACCTGATCGAGCTGGAGCAGGGCGGCAAGCTGGCCCGCGTGCACGGCGGCGCGGTGCAGTCGGAGGTGCCGGCCGAGGCCAGTTATGCGGAGCGCGCGCAGTCGCGCCGCCGGCAGAAGCAGGCGATCGCGCGGCAGTCGATGTCGCTGGTGAAGCCGGGGATGAGCCTGTTCATCGACGCGGGATCGACGACCCATGCGCTGGCCCAGGCCCTGGCCCAGGCGCAGGAGCTGCGGGTGATCACGAATTCGGTCGCGGTGTGCGACGCGATGGCGGGCCGCCAGGGGCATGAGCTGCTGATGCTGGGCGGCGCGTATGTGCCGGAGACCTCGGGGACCTTTGGTGAGTTCACCGTCGCGGAGATCGCGCGGCATCGCGTGGACATCGCGCTCATTTCCCCGACCGCGCTCGACGCGCGGCAGGGCGCCTCCAGCTACCTGTGGGCGGAAGTGGCCGTCGCGCAGGCGATGCTGGCCAGAGCGCGGCAGCGGGTGCTGCTCGCCGATTCCAGCAAGCTGGGACAGGGGAGCCGGATGCAGGTCTGCGACTGCGCCGACATCGACGTGCTGGTCACCGACAACGAAGCGGATCCGCAAGAGCTGGATCGCCTCACGCGCGCCGGGGTGGCGCAGGTGATGTTCTGACTCAGGCCGAGCCGGTCAACACATAGGCGGAGGCGAGCCAGCGGCGGTCCACCTCCGCGTGCTTCATCCGGGACGCCAGCCCTCGCCACGGGCAGTCGAGCCCGTCCATGCGCGCGATCGAATGCATCGCCGCACCGAGCACGAACAGGTTGCTCATCGGCATCCACGGCGGCGCCCAGGCCAGCCCCGCCGCCACGATGCGCGCACCGGGCTTGAGCGCGGCGAAGGCGCGCGCAAGACCTTCCTCGCTCTGCAGCACGTCGTGCGTGAAGAAGAAGATCGCGGCGTCCGCGCGGCGCGTGCCGAGCACCGACGCGTAGTCCGCCTCTTCGGCCGCGACGCCGAGGTAGTCGATCGGCGTGGGAAGGTGATCCACCCGCGCGCGTTGTCTGGCCTGACGCATCATCGTCTCGCAGGGCTCGACGGCGACGATCCGGCCCGTGCGACCGACCGCCGCGCTGAGGCCGGGCAGGCTCAGCCCCGTGCCCGCACCGATGTCGAGCACGGTCTGGCCCGGCTGCAGGTCGAGCAGGGCGATCGCCTCGCGACGCAGCGGCGCGACCGGCATCAACTCGTAGTCGTAGACCGGCGCCCGCCGCGCGTAGAGCGCGTTCGAGGCTTGCCGGCCGGGACTGGGGTCTGGCGTATTCATGGACTCCCTTGTGCTGCCGGGCCAGCTTCGCGTGGCGCGGAGGCCGGTGTCAAGCAAGAAAAACGGAGCGTCACGGAACCGTCATGCGGGACCGAAAGAATCGCGTCCCTATGTGCGTCCAACTCACCACAGGTACGCGGCTTGCCCGCCGTGCCGCCCGCACGATCGCCGTGTTCTGCACCGCGGTCGTCCTTCCCCTGGCCGCGTCCGTCGCGCACGCCGAGTCCGCGACGATGGCGACGATGTCCAGCGCGGCGTCCCCAGCGGCGTCCGATCTGAAGTTCTCCCAGTTCTTCAAGTCGCCGATCGGTCCGGCCGGCCTGGAGCTGTCCGATGCGCTGCGCGCCGCCGACGGCCGCCCGGTGCGCCTGGTCGGCTACATGGTCGCGCAGGAGCAGGCCAGGCCCGGCCGCTTCTGGCTGACACCACGCCCGGTCCGCATGAGCGAACACGCCGACGGCGAGGCCGACGACCTGCCGGCGGCCGCTGTGACCGTGCTGCTCGATCCGTCGCAGCAGGAGCGCCTGGTCGCGCATCGCGACGGGCTGGTGGTGCTCACCGGCACGCTGTCCATCGGCCGCGTCGAGGACGAGTCCGGCCGCGTGTCCTGGATCCGCCTGCAGCTGCCGCCCGGTGCGCTCGAAGCGCAGTCGGCGTCCGCCTCCGCCCAGCCCGACAGCCACGGCCATCGTCATTGACCTGTTCCTGACCGCAGTCCGCGCGGTTCCCGATTTCCCCGACTCGAGTCCTCCACGATGAAACACCTGCCTTCCCTGCTCGCCGGCGCCTGCGCGCTGCTGGCCTTGAGTGCCGCCCAGGCCGCGCCGACCGTGACGCGCCTGACGCCGCCGAGCGAGCGTTTCTCCACCGGCCAGCCGGAGCCCGTGATCGCGCGCTTCCTGCCCGGACAGCGCTTCGACCTGCAGGCGACGATCAAGCCGGACGCCGGCCAGCGCATCACGGCCGCGCGCTTCGTGATCGACGGCAAGCCGGTCGATGCGACGGTCGCGCTGCGCGACTGCGCCACCGGCTGCGTGAAGGGCGTGAGCGCGGAGACCGCGATCGCCACGATCCGCGCGGTGAGCCTGGAGAAGGCCGGCCGCCACGAGTTCAGCGTCGAGGCCACGCAGTCGGACGGTCAGAAGGTCGCCGCCACCGGCAACTTCGACGTCGTGCCGTTCACCGCGGCGATGGGCCCGAAGGTCAAGAACATCATCATCCTGCTGGGCGACGGCATGGGCGCGGCGCAACGCACCGCGGCCCGCATCGTCAAGGGCGGCTACGCGCAGGGCAAGGTCATCAACCCGCTGGCGATGGACACCTTCCCGGCGACGGGCATGGTGAAGACGGCGTCCTTGAACTCGGTGGTGACGGACTCGTCGCCGGGCATGACGTCCTATGTCTCGGGCAACAAGAACAACAACAATGAAGAAGGCGTGTTCCCCGACGACACGATCGAGCCCTTCGACAACCCGCGCATCGAATACCTGTCCGAGTACCTGCACCGCACGCAGGGCAAGGCGCTGGGCATCGTGACCACGGCGGACGTGTTCGACGCGACGCCGGCCGGCAACGCGGTGCACACGAGCAACCGCGGCGCGGGCACCGGCATCGTGGACCAGTTCTTCGACGACCGTTCGCGCACCGGGCTGACCGTGCTGCTGGGGGGCGGCCGCAAGTGGTTCCTGCCGGCCGGCACGGCGGGCTCGGAGCGCGCCGACGGCAACGACTACGCGTTCTCGGCGACCGATCCCCACACCTCGGAGATCGTCAAGCGCTGGGGCGCCGCGCCGGGCGCGAAGGACAAGGGTCGCGATCTGATCCAGGAATTCCAGGGCGCGGGCTACCGCTACGCGCCGACGAAGACGGAACTCGAGGCCTCCACGGCGGGCGCGGGCGCTGACAAGCTGCTGGGCCTGTTCGCGTTCTCCAACATGAACGTGGCGCTGGACAAGATCGACGGCCGCCGCGGCGCGAAGAAGGGCCTGGCGGGCGGCAGCGTCGTCGACGATTACGGCTTCCCCGACCAGCCGATGCTCGACGAGATGGCCAAGGCCGCGATCGCGACGCTGAAGAAGCAGCCCAAGGGCTTCGTGCTGATGATCGAGGGCGCCTCGATCGACAAGCAGGCGCACAACATGGACAGCGAGCGCTGGATGCTGGACACGATCGAGTTCGACCGGGCGGTGCAGGTGGCGCAGGACTTCGCCCGTGAGAACGGCGACACGCTGGTCATCGTGACGGCGGACCACGAGTGCTCGGGCGCGGCGCTGATCGGCGGCTCGATGCTGACGGACCAGGCGCTGCTGGATGCGGCGACGAAGAAGGGCGCGGCCAACCTGCGCGACAAGGTCGTCGGCGTATACGAGAAGGCGGGCTTCCCGCGCTATCGCATCGCCGCCGATGGTTATCCGGAAGCGACCGACATCGACTACCGCCTGCTGGTCGGTTACGGCGCGAACGCGGACCGCTACGAAGACTGGCGCACGAACGCGACGCCGCTGCGGGACTCGCAGCAGCCGATGGCCAAGTCCGAACCGCTGAAGTGGTACCCGGCCAACGCCGCCGAGCGCGACGACGCGACGGGCGAGTTCCTGGTCACGGGGCAGGTCCCCGGCGAGCAGGCGGTGCACACGGCGACGGACATCCCGCTGTCGGCGTTCGGCCCGGGCGCGCTGGCGTTCACCGGCGTCATCGACAACACGGACGTGTTCTTCAAGCTCGCGCAGGCGGCGGTGAAGGGTGCGACCGCACCGGCCGATGCGACCGGCGCGAAGCGGCCGGCGAAGGTGGCGAAGAAGTAAACGTCACTGCGGCGCAATGACTTCGATCGAGGGGCCTGCGGGCCCCTCGTTGTTTTTCAAAGGGCGTCCTCACCACACTTCATCGCCCACGGGCTTCATCTGGTCCCATTCCACGATGTCCGCCGGAGGCGACGCGGAAAGGTCGCATTGGGCAATCATGTCGGCCAGCGTGTGCTCGCGCTTCAAGGTCGGGGGGAGGGGCAACACGGGATCGTTTTCCATTCTTCGACACCTTTTCCATGAGCGCCGCCTTCCAGTTGCAGCCATGCCTGGAGTCGAGAAGGGCGACGTGATTGGGGGGCAACACAAGGTTGAACGTTCAATGCAACGCCGGGCGGTCCATCGGGAGGCCGTTGCAGTGGAGGAGCAGTCGGGCCGCCCGGCGCACATCGAACGAGCCCTCATCTTGCGCATGACAGCCGTCGTTAGGAATCACGCGAAAGTAGGATTGGAGGGGGATGCTGCGGATCCCGAAAAGGGGGGAGTCAGAGCGCGATCCTCACCGCAACCTCCCATTCGCCACCATCTCCTCCGCCGCCCGCACCAGGCACACGGCCGACGCGCCGGCGGCCATGCCGGCGCGCCACTGGCGCTCTTCCAGCACGCCGCCGATGCCGACCACCGGCGCGCCGGCCATGCGCGCCCACCAGCGCAGCTGTGCCAGTCCTTGCGGCAGCCACGGCATGTCCTTGGTCGTCGTCGGCCACAGCGGGCCGCAGGCGATGTAGTCCGGCGCCAGGCCGCGCGCGCGGGCCAGTTCCCACAGGCTGTGGCTGGACAGCCCGAGGCGCACGCCGTGCCGGGCGCGACGCTGCTGCAGGTCCTCGCGGTCTTCGCCGCTCAGACTCGACCAATCCTCCTGCCCGAGATGCAAGGCGCGCGCGCCTTCGTCGAGCGCCAGGCGCCAGTGGTCATTGATCCACAAGGTCGCCGAGCGCCCCGCCATGTCGCGCACCGCCTCGCGGATCGCTGCGCGCAGCGCGTCTTCATCGATGGCCGGCCCGCGCTTGATGCGGAGCTGCAGATGGGAGAAGTGGCCGCTCAGTGCGAGCGCCGTCACGCGTTCAGGTCGGTCCGTGATCGCATACAGCCCTGTAGCGAAGGGCGTCGCGCGACGCGACGCCGGCCAGAGCACCTCGCGCCACCGCGTCAGCGTCGCGCGGTCGGGCGAGGTCTCGTCGTCGAAGCTCATCACCGGCATCGCGCCGGCATCGTCCACGAAGCGCCGGTCCGGTCGCAGCGGTCCCGCGCCGGCGCCCGCCGCGTGGCCGTCGCGCAGCGCGCACCAGGTGAGCATCTTGGCGAGGATCACCGCGTCCGGCACCGCGAAGCCGCGCGCGAGCGCCGCGGCCGCCGCGGTCGCGAAGGTGCAGCCGCTGCCATGGTGGTGCGGCGCGGCGCCGTCGCGGCCGGACAGGCGCGGCAAGGCGATCCATCCGGTCGCCAGCGGACTGTCCAGCCAATCCATCGAGAGCCCGTCCACCTGTGCCGAATCGTCGCCGCCGGTGATGCAGACGGCGCGCGCGCCCATGCCGCGCAGCATCGCGGCGAGCTCCGGCACCGGCAACTGGCCCGAGGCGACGCCGAGCAGGCGTTCCGCCTCGCGCCGGTTCGGCGTGATCAGCGTCGCGCGCGGGATGAGCTGATGGCGGTAGGCGCCGAGCAGCGCGTCGTCGCAGAACGCCGCACCGCCCGCGCTCGCGCCTAGCACCGGATCGACGACCAGCGGCGCGTCGCCGATCTGCGCGAGCAGCGCGTCGACCGTCGCCGCGCTCGCGAGCAGGCCCGTCTTGACGACGCGTGGGGGCAGGTCTTGTCGCAGCGCGCTCAGCTGTGCGCGCACCTGGCTGGCAGGGAGCGGGAACACCGCGTTCACGCCCATCGAGTGCTGCGCCGTCACGGCCGCGACGACCGGGCAAAGATGGACGCCCATCGCCGCCGCTGCGCGCGTGTCCGCGCTCAGGCCCGCGCCGCCACCGCTGTCGGTGCCGGCGACGCTCCAGACGATGGGCGGCGACGGGTCGTCGGTCCACGGCGTCAGCGTCAGCAGATCCGGATCGACGGCCGGCGCCCAAGGGGACGGCAGACTCGGATGCGGCACCAGCGGCGACGGCGTCGTTGTCGCGGCGGATTCGCGGCGCTCGGCGCGCGTGTCGTTGTTGCTGTTGCTGTTGCTGTTGCTGTTGCTGTCGTTCATGCGTCCCCCAGAAGGAATGCGTGGCCGCTGACCGGTGTGCTTGCGACGGCGAAGGCCTGCGGCGCCATCAAGCCGGCATGGAAGGCACGCCGTCCCGCGCGCACCGCGTCGCCGAACGCGCCGGCCATCGCCACGGGGTCGCCGGCCTGCGCCACCGCGCTGTTCAGCAGCACCGCGTCGAAGCCGAGCTCCATCGCCCGTGCCGCCTGCGACGGCGCGCCCAGTCCCGCGTCGATCACCAGCACCGTGTCGGGCAGGCGCTCTCGCAGCGTGCGCAGCCCGTGCAGGTTCAGCAGCCCCTGGCCCGAACCGATGGGCGCGCCCCAGGGCATCAGCAACGGACAACCGGCGTCCAGCAGCCGCCGGCCGAGGATCAGGTCCTCCGTGCAGTAGGGGAAGACGACGAAGCCCTCGCGCACGAGTTCCGTCGCCGCCGCGACCAGCTCGAAGGGATCGGGCTGCAGCGTGTGGTCGTCTCCGATCACTTCGAGCTTGATCCACGCGGTGCCGTAGAGCTCGCGCGCCATGTGGGCGAGCTGCACTGCCTCGCGGGCGCTGCGGCAGCCGGCGGTGTTGGGCAGCAGCCGGGCGCCCTGCTCGCGACCGGCGGCGAGCGCCTGCGCCAGCGCGCCGTTGTCGCCCGCCTGCAGCGTGCGCTTGAGACCGGCCGTCAGCAGCTGCGAGCCCGACGCGCGTATCGCCTCGCACAGCGTCGCGGGGCTGGGATACCCGGCCGTGCCGAGGAAGAAGCGGCTGTCGAGTGCGACGCCGTCGATCAGCAGCGGATCGGCCGCCAGCGGCGGCAGCACTCCCGGACCGGTCGCGGTCGGGGCGGTCGCCTTGGGATCGACAGGTGGCGGATTGGCGGTGAGCGGCATGTCAGCCTCCGACGATCGGTTGGAAGAAGAGCACGACGTCGCCGTCGTTGAGCGCCGTGCCGGCGCGCGCGTCGCGAGCGACGAAACGGCCGTTCAGCGCGGTGGCCACGGCGGTCGCCTCGCGCTGCTCGAGTTCGAGCAGCTGCGCCAGCGTCGCGCCGGCGGGCATCGCCACGGCGCGGTCGTCGAGCCGCACGGTGATCGGGGGGAGGTCGGTCATGGGGAGGTCTCCAGGAGAGGGGCGGCCGGTCCGTCCAGTCGGGCCATGTCGAGCAGCCGCTCGACCAGCGCCGGCGCGAGCAGCCAGCCGTGGCGGTACAGGCCGTTGAGCCGCAGCAGGCCGGGCTCGTGATGCGTGAAGGGCAGGTTGTCCGGCAGCGCCGGCCGCAGGTGCCGGTCGAGCCGCAGGATGCGCGCCTCCGACAGCGCCGGCAGCACGCTCTGCGCCGCCGCCATCAGCTCGACGGCGGAGCGCAGCGAGACCGGACTGCGGTCCTCGCTCTCGATCTCGCTGGCGCCGACGACGATCTCTTCGTCGGAACGCGGAACGAGGTAGACGCGATGCCGCGGATGCAGCAGCCGGACGGGCCGGCGCAGACCGTGCGCCGGCAGCGACAGCGTGACGATCTCGCCGCGGACGCCGCGCAACGGCAGCGGCGGCCGCGCGCCCAGCCCGCGGGCATCGATCGCCCAGTCGCCGTGCCAGAGCCCGCCGTCAGCGAAGTGCAGTGCGCCGGGCAACACCTGGTCGACAGGACGCGACCAGTGCCAGCGCGCCGCGGCAGCCGTCGCGCCCGCGTGCAGCGCGGCCATCGCCGGCCCCGGCGCGATGAACCCTTCCCGCGGCAGCAGCCAGCCGCGCAGGCCCGGCGCCAGCATCGGCTCCAACGCGCGCAGCGCGTCGGCATCGAGCGGCTCCGCGCCCGGCATGCGCATCAGCGCGCGCTGCGCCGCGCCCAGGTCCGCACGATGTGACAGCAGCAGGCTGCCCTCGATGCGCAGCGGCACGGTGCCCGGTGCCGGACTCGATCTCGAGGACGACGTCGAGACCGGGTTGGAGACCGGCTTCGAGTCCGGTGCCGGTCCGGACAACGAGGCCACGATGTCGGGCCACAAGGCCAGCGACCGCCAGCCCAGCGCGGCGATCTCCGCGCCGCCCTGTTCCTGCTCGGCGAGCGGACTGAGCATGCCGGCGGCGCTGAACGCCGCCGCGCCCTGCGCGTCGAACGCGGGCCCGGGACCGGGCGACGCGTCGAAGACCTCGACGCAATGCCCGGCCCGCGCGAGCGTCCACGCGAGCAGCCGCCCGGCGAGCCCCGCCCCGGCGATGGCGATCGTGGCCATCGCGCTCAGGCCTGGCGGATCGGGATGTAGAGCTCGCCGCCGCCGGCCAGGAACTCGGCGCTCTTCTCGCGCATGCCGGCTTCGGCCGCGAGCCCGTCGCCTTCAACGCCACCGTCGCCGCCGTCGCCGCCGTTCGCAGCCAACTGCGCGCTGTACTCCCGCACGTCCTGGGTGAGCTTCATCGAGCAGAACTTCGGTCCGCACATGGAGCAGAAGTGCGCCACCTTCGCGCTGTCCTTGGGCAGCGTCTCGTCGTGGAACTCGCGCGCGGTCTCGGGATCGAGGCCGAGGTTGAACTGGTCCTCCCAGCGGAACTCGAAGCGTGCCTTGGAGAGCGCGTCGTCGCGCGCGCGGGCCGCCGGATGGCCCTTGGCGATGTCGGCCGCGTGCGCCGCGATCTTGTAGGCCATCAGGCCCTGCTTGACGTCGTCCCGGTCGGGCAGCCCCAGGTGCTCCTTGGGCGTCACGTAGCACAGCATCGCGCAGCCGAACCAGCCGATCATCGCGGCGCCGATGCCGCTGGTGATGTGGTCATAGCCCGGCGCGATGTCCGTGGTCAACGGGCCCAGCGTGTAGAACGGCGCCTCGTCGCAGTGCTTGAGCTGCTCGGTCATGTTGGCCTGGATCATGTGCATCGGCACATGCCCCGGGCCTTCGATCATGGTCTGCACGTCGTGCTTCCACGCGATCTTCGTCAGCTCGCCCAACGTGCGCAGCTCGGCGAACTGGGCCTCGTCGTTGGCGTCCGCCAGCGAGCCCGGCCGCAGCCCGTCGCCCAGCGAGAAGCTCACGTCGTACGCCTTCATGATCTCGCAGATCTCCTCGAAGTGCGTGTACAGGAAGTTCTCGCGATGGTGCGCGATGCACCACTTCGCCAGGATCGAGCCGCCGCGCGACACGATGCCGGTGCGGCGCTTGACCGTCATCGGCACGAAGGGCAGCCGCACGCCGGCGTGGATGGTGAAGTAGTCGACGCCCTGTTCGGCCTGCTCGATCAGCGTGTCCCGGAACAGCGCCCAGGTCAGGTCCTCGGCCACGCCGCCGACCTTCTCCAGTGCCTGGTAGATCGGCACGGTGCCGATGGGCACGGGGCTGTTGCGCAGGATCCAGTCGCGCGTCGTGTGGATGTTGCGGCCGGTGGAAAGGTCCATCACCGTGTCCGCGCCCCAGCGCGTCGCCCACACGAGCTTCTCGACCTCTTCCTCGATGCCCGAACTCACGGCGGAGTTGCCGATGTTGGCGTTGACCTTGACCAGGAAGTTGCGGCCGATCGCCATCGGCTCGACTTCAGGGTGGTTGATGTTGGCCGGGATGATGGCGCGGCCGCGGGCGATCTCGTCGCGCACGAACTCGGGCGTGATAATTCCCGGGATCTGCGCGCCCAGACCCTGGCCGCGCAGGCGCTGTTCGCGCTCGGCGTCGGACAGGTACTCGTGCATCCAGGCGCGGCGGCCGTTCTCCCGGATCGCGACGTACTCCATCTCGGCGGTGACGATGCCGCGGCGCGCGTAGTGCATCTGCGTCACGTTGGCGCCGGATCTGGCGCGGCGCGGCGGGCGCGTCAGCGCGGTGCTCTGCGCGCGCAACGCGTCCTGCTGCGCGGCCTCGCGCAGGCCGTCGTCGAACAGCTGTATCGGCCGGCCGGTGTAGGGCTCGGTGTCGCCGCGCGACTCGACCCAGGCGGCGCGTGTCGCCGGCAGCCCGCGTCGCACGTCCGTGGCGACGGCGGGATCGGTGTACGGGCCGGAGGTGTCGTAGACCGCGAGGCGTTCGCCGTTGGTCAGCGCGATCTCGCGCAGCGGCACGCGCAGGTGCGGATGCAGCACGCCGGGTTCGTGCGTCTTGGTCGACGCGGGCAGCGGGGCGCGGCTGGCGGCGAGGCGGTCGTGGAAGGTCGCGCTGTCGTTGAGCTTGCCGTCGTGGTGGCCGTTGCCGGCGCCGGGGGTCAGGTCGTTCATCGGGGTCTCCGGTTGGGCGCCGGAGGCTGAATCGACGGGAACGGGCTGGCGTTCGGAACAGGCCCCTTCCTGGGCAGGCGGCGCACGGGGCGGTGCGGGACCGCGCGGCATCGGTGCGGGCCGGGGGCTCGCGTGTGCCAAGGTGCGCCTGGAAGGGCGGGCTCTTCTTACGCCGGTACGAACCGGATCAAGTTCAGCGGGTCCACGGCTTCATCGCCATGTCTCAGCCCGTGTCGTCGATGCGCGAAGCGCGTCGGCGACCCAGGGCTCCCCGGAGCAGGCGCGCAGTATAGGCCGCGCAACACCCGGCCCGGGCGGGACGTGAATTCCTCGACGCAACCCCGATGTCAAGGACCTTCCGAGGTGTTGTTACAACCTGATTCCGGGGAAACACCGGGGAGCGTCACGCGGGTGACTTCTTACACTGCGGCGCTCATGCCGGGGCGCGAAGAAACCGATTTCAACAGCAGCAGACAAGACCGGCGTTCTCTCCAGAAGAGAGCAACCAAGCGCAACGAGAGGGTGGAGTGATGAGCAGTCGACGTCTCCTGAGCGTCCCGCACCGCGGCCTGGCGGTGTGTCAGGTCTTGACCTTGGTGACCTTGGTGTTGGCCTTGCCTCTGAGCGCGAGCGTCGCGCAAGCGCAGACCGCGCCGGCGGCGGCCACGTCCGCCGCGGCGGTCGATCCCAAGTCCGCGGATGCCAAGGCGGCGCCGCTGAGCGACGTCGAGCGCGCCAAGCGCGACGCCGACAAGGTGTTCCAGTGGATCAAGTTCCACGCCGAGAAGGGCGAGAAGAAGCCCGCGCACGACGCCAAGGCTGACGCGCCCAAGCCGGTCGCCAAGCCGGTGGTGGCCGCCGCTCCCGCCCCCGCGCCGGTGGCGCGCCGGCAGGAACCCGACATCGCCGCCGAGCGTGCGCTCGCGGCCCGCGCGGCGCAGGACAGCGCGGCGGTGCCGGTCGTTGCCTCGCCGTCGCCTGCGCCCGCCGCGATCGGTCAATCGAGCGCCCAGACCATCGCGCCGCCGTCGTCCGTGCCGCAGCCGATGTCCGAAGCGCCGGCGCCGCAGGTCGTCTCCATGGCCGCGCCGGCCACCGCCGCGCCGGCCGGCAAGGCGCCCGAACCCGAACCCGACGACGAACCCGTACCGCTGAAGCTGCTGCGCAAGGTCGATCCGGAGTACCCGCGCGCCCTCCTGGCGCAGCAGCGCGCCGGTTCGGTCCTGGTGCAGTTCACCGTCCGTCCGGACGGCTCGGTCGACGCGGCGCAGGCGCTGCGTTCGCCGGACCGCAAGCTCAGCACGGCTGCGGTCAACGCGGTGAAGCAGTGGCGCTTCGGCCCGATCCCGGCGCCGCGCCAGGTCAGCGTGGAGATCGGGTTCCAGGTCGACTGACCTGCGCGCACCCGAACGCGTCCACCTCGACGGTTCTTGCGGCGCACCGACCTCCGGGCTCGGTGCTGCCGGGCGACGACCACCTGGGGCCTTCCATTCCGCCGAACCGCGGCGGCGCAGTTCGAACTGAAGTGGTTTCCACTCTTCAGGCGAATCTGATGGACAATTTCTCTTGTCGATATGACGTTCCGGCGTCGACGACGTCGATCCGGGGCAGCGTCGACGAGCACGCGCGGACCATGGCGGACATGACGGACCGGATCCGCGCGGCCAAGGCGCGGACGCTCATTCCCGGGCCGACCGTGACCGCGTACGAGTTCCAGCGCGGGCCGGGGTTCGCTGCGGCCCGCGAAGCGCTCTACGACAACCTGCTGTTGCTGAAGGACCTTCTGATGCTCCTGGCAGAGGGCCGCGACAAGGTGATCCGGGTGAGCGACGCCATCGGTGCCATGGCCCGCTCCTTGTCCACGCACGGTGGACCGTTGACGCAGGAGGAGTTCGAGCTGTACCGCGAGGGCCAGGTCGATCTGCTGGCGCTGTGCAAGGCGCTGTACCAGGATCCTCGGCAGGACACCGCGGTCGCGGCCTGCAACGAACTGGGTCTGGCGTTCGACGGTACGGGCGTATTGAGCGTCGGCGCCGCGGGTGCGATCGCCGGCGCATGGACGGCCGCACAGGCCGAAACCCGTGCCGCCACAGTCCGCGTGACCCCGGCGTCGCGACTGAAAGAAGAGGTCCGGCGGCTTCTGGCGTTGGCCGGCCAGCATCGCCTCGACGCCGAGCTTGCGGCGATGGCCCTCTATGACCGCTTCCTGTGCGCAGAGCCGACGCGCGGCCAGCACGACCCTGTCGGCAATATGCACTGCTTCGGACTGGATGCGTTGAGCCGACTGCTCGATCGCGCGCAGTGTCCGGGCGTCGATGCCGCAGAAGCAAGGAAGGCATTGAAGGAACTGCTCCTCGGCCTGAACCGGGGGAAGGATGCGGCGAGCGTCATCCTGACGATCCTTCATGGCCGTCTTCTTCCGGCAACCCGGGGGACACCCACGTGCGACGAGGCGCACCGCATCCGCGGTGCCGTTGTGGATGAGGCCGTCCGTGAAGGCGGTGCCGGGTTGCTGGAGAACCTGGCGCCGGAAGCGCGCGAGGAGAGGCTGCGGATGCAAGCCATGGCCGTGAAGGACCTGCTGGGCATCGATTACATCGCGGCAGGGGACGAGGGGCCTGAGGACGCGGGGCTGTTCGACACCTCCGCGGTCCATCTGAAGACGCTGTTGCAGGCGTGCGACCGCGCCGTGGCGCGAGCTCACATCCCGTACATCGCCGCCTGATCGAAGGGCGTGAGCGCCGCGGCCATCGCGTCCAGGAACAGCCGCGTGCGCAGCGGCATCAGGCGGCGCTGCGGGAACACCGCCCAGCAGGTCGAGGGCTCCGCGCACCAGGCCGGCAGCACGCGCAGCAGTTCGCCGCGGTCGACGAAAGCCTGCGCGTACTGGTTGCCGACCCAGGTGATGCCCAGGCCCGCGCAGGCCATCTGCAGCAGCATGTCGGGCGCGTTGACCAGCGTGCGGCTGTCCGGCACGCCGACCCACTCGATGCGCTCGTCCGCCTGCGCGTCGACATTGCCGAACAGCCGCCAGGGCAGCGGTTCGCCGGCGCGGCTCAGGATCATCAGGCCGTGCATGCTCAGCAGCCCTTCGGGCAGTTGCGGCTCGCCGTGCCGTTCCAGGTATTGCGGCGAGGCGTACAGGCCGCTGCTGAACATCGCCAGTCGCCGTGCCGCGAGCTGGCTGTCCGGCGGCAACTGGCCCATGCGCACCGCGATGTCGAAGCCCTCGGCGATGAGATCCACGCGCCGCGGCGACAGGTCCAGTTCCAGCTGCACCTCCGGATAGTCGCCGACGAAGCGGCTCAGCATCGGCGTCAGCATCTGGTTGGCGAAGTCCGCCGGCATCGAGACCCGCAGGCGGCCGGTCGGCCGCTGCTGCCGATGCAGCGCCAGCGCCAGCGCGCCGTCGACCTCGCCTGCGAGCACCCGGGCGTGCTCCAGCACGCCCTGGCCGAACTCGGTCAGCGTCAGCCGGCGCGTGCTGCGCTGGAGCAGCTTCTCGCCGAGGCGCTCCTCCAGCGCCGCGATCCGCCGCGACACGGTGGACTTCGGCAGCTGCAGCCGCTCCGCCGCGCGGCTGAAGCTGCCGCTTTCGATCACGCGGGCAAAGACCAGCAGGTCGTCGGCATCGAGGCTCATGGACAGGGCGCTCCCGGGTGGGGAGGGATTGTTCGTCGAATGGAACAATCTTATCCAGTACGGCGTCTTCCGGTGCTGAGGGGGTGATCAATACAGTTCATTCCATCCCATCACACCCCGGCTGATCCAGCCGAAACGCCCCGGAGAACCGCACCATGAACATCCTTCAGATCAACTCCAGCGCCCGCCGTCTGCATGAGGGCCAAGGCTCGGTCTCGACCCTGCTGGCCAATGAAGTCGTCGCCGAACTGGTGGCCCGCAACGCCGGCGCCACGACCGTGGTGCACGATCTGGCGGTGCGTCCGCTGCCCGCGATGGACGAGGCCACCCTCGGCGCGCTGTTCACGCCGGCTGACAGCCGCACCCAGGCCCAGGCCGACCGCGTGGCCTTCAACGACCAGCTGATCGCCGAACTGAAGGCCGCCGACGTCATCGTGCTGACCGCCCCGATGATCAACTTCGGCGTGACCTCGCAGCTGAAGAACTGGATCGACTCGGTGGCCCGCGCCGGCGCGACCTTCAAGTACGGCGCCAACGGCCCCGAAGGCCTGGTCACCGGCAAGCAGGTCATCGTCGTGAGCACCCGCGGCGGCGTCTATCGCGGCCAGCCGGCCGACAACATCGTGCCGTACCTGCAGCTGACGCTGGGCTTCCTCGGCATGACCGACGTGAAGTTCGTGCTGGCCGAAGGCCTGAACATGGGCGAGGAAGCCGCGGCCAAGGGCCTGGCCACCGCCCGCGAGGAAATCGCCGCGCTGTTCGGCGAGACGCAGCCGGCCTGATCGCCGGTCGGCTCAGCCGGCCCGATCGACCGCGCGCGCCCTCCACGGGGCATGGGGGCTCCCTCCTGGACCCCCAAGCCCCATGCCGGGCCGGCAGCACCCGCTGACGGCCGGCACAGACATTGATCGACACATCGATTCATCGACATTTCGGAAAGGACTCCATCATGACCGCCGCCACCCCTGTCACCTCTCTTCGGACGCCCCGCCAGGTCGAGCGCCTGGTGCAGGGCAGGGCCACCAGCGACGGCGCCGGCGTCAAGCTGACGCGCGTGCTGACGCAGGACCTGCAGCGGCGTCTGGATCCTTTCCTGATGCTGGATGCGTTCGGCACGGACAACGCCGACGATTACATCGCCGGCTTCCCCGACCACCCGCACCGCGGCTTCGAGACCGTGACCTACATGCTGGAAGGACAGATGCGCCATCGCGACTCGGCGGGCCATGAAGGCCTGCTCGGCCCCGGCGGCGTGCAATGGATGACCGCCGGCCGCGGCGTGATCCATTCGGAACTGCCCGAGCAGCAGGAAGGCCGCATGGAAGGCTTCCAGCTGTGGCTGAACCTGCCCGGCCGCGACAAGATGCGCGACCCCTGGTACCGCGACATCGCCAGCGCCGAGATCCCGGAGCTGACGCTGCCGGGCGCGACGGTGCGCGTGATCGCGGGCGAGAGCCACGGCGTGAGCGGCGCGGTGCAGCGCGACGCGACGCAGCCGATCTATCTGGACGTGCATCTCGAACCCGGCGCGACGTTCGAGCAGGCCCTCCCGTCGACGCACAACGCGTTCCTCTACGTGTACCGCGGTGCGTTGCGCTTCGACACCGGCTGCCTGGTGCCCAGCGGCCGCATGGCGATCCTGGCCAACACGGCCGGGGCGGACGG
Source organism: Roseateles noduli (assembly GCA_002205125.1). GTDB lineage: Bacteria > Pseudomonadota > Gammaproteobacteria > Burkholderiales > Burkholderiaceae_C > Roseateles > Roseateles noduli. The sequence continues at coordinate 59,882 of NIOE01000013.1, forward strand.
TGCGCGATTGACGGCGTCCGACGAGGGCGCTCGTGCGATCCTGATCGCCGGGCAGCCGCTGGGCGAGCCGATCGCGCAGTACGGCCCCTTCGTGATGAACACCGAGGGCGAACTGCTGCAGGCGGTGCGGGACTTCCAGGCCGGCAAGTTCGCCTGAACACGCGCGAACCCCTGACGCGGTCAGCGACCTGCCGGGATCACTGCGATCCGCGCGCGGCGGCGCGTGATCTCGGCATCATCGGGGATCGTCGCGGCGCGACAAAGCGGAGGTCGTCCTCCTGTCCCGTCGCATGCCGATCGTTCCCGAGTTCCTGGCCTCGTACCCGCCGTCGCCGGCGGCCGCTTTCGATCCGCATTTCGGATTCCTGCCCGGCGTTGATCCGTTGCCCGACACCGGCGGAGCTGCCGAGGATGCCGACGGTGCGCCAGGAGGATTCGCCGCGACCTGCGCGGTGCTGGCGGACCGTGCGACGACGCTGGGCGCGAGGCAGGCCGCGGCGGTGTTCGCCGGTCTGGCGGCACGCAGCGCGCGTCCCGACGACCCGCTTTCCGAAGACGATCACCAGGCTTTCCTGTCGGGAGAGGGCGCAGACCTGCTGCTCGCCCTGGCGCGACTGGCCGTCGATGTGCGGATTCCGTCTGGACTGCGGCGGGACCACCTCGACGAGGCGGCGCAGGCCACCGACCTCTGCGCGACGGGCTGCGCCGCCGCGTGGCGCGACGCGGTGCACCGGCTGGGCTGCCTGGCGGGCGGCGTGGTCGAGGCGGCCGCGCTGTGTCGCGCGGAGCGGGTCCAAGACGCCTTGAGGAAGGTGGTCGGGGCGACCTTGGGTCGCGACCCGGCCGAAGGAGTCCGGACGCTCGCGAATTTCGAATCTCACTATGTCGTCGCGCTGGAGCGCCGGTTGGGGTTGTCGACCGCGCTTGCCCGGTTCGACGACAGCTATTACGACGCCGGTACGCTGGCGCCCGAGGTCCTGGAGCGGGCCCGGTCCGCCTTGCGGCAACACGTGACCCCGACAGCGATTGCGCGCTCGCTCGCCGAGGATGCCCTCGAAGGACTGCGCGCCCGTCTGGACGAGGCCGGCGCGGACCCCTCGGACCTGTGGCCGACGACGCCGGCCCGGCAGAAGGTCATCGACGAGGAGATCGTCGCGATCGAGCGCCGGCTGGGGCCGGTGAACCGATGGACCCTGTTCCAGGAAGACGTCGCCGGCGGCCGGGTCGCCGTGCTTGGACACCCGACCTGGCTGGCGGTGCAGGTCGTCCAGAACCTGATGGACGCCGGGGCTCTGCCGCCGCGCGCGATCGACACGCGCCTGGCCTGGACGGCGGAGGACGGCCCTCGCCGGCTCCGTCAACTGGGCGACGGACTCTGGTGGGTGCAGGGCGGATGTGCCGAGGGCTTCGATCCCGGCGAGGCCCGGCCAGTGGGCGTCCGGCAGCTGCGCGATCTTGATCGCCACGCGGCGCAAGGGGCGTCGCATCGCCTGCGTTTTTCCGCCGCCGAGCGCGAGGGCCTCGCACGGATGCCCATCCTGGCGGACGCGGAGGCCGCCTTGCAAGGGATCGCACCCGATTGGCTGGTCGACGCGGAACTGACCGGGGTCTGGTGGCGTCGCATGGGCGAGGCGCGCTGCAGGGAGTGGCTGGACCGCCATCGGACCGAGCGCCTGCCGTCCGGTCTGCGCCACCGGCTCCTGGCCGCCGCCGACGACGCCGGACAGCCCTGGGCGTTTGCCCGGCTGCTGCCGGTCAAGGCGTCGGCCGCGGCCCGGGCGTGGATCGCCTGCGACGGGACCGGCATCGTCGCCGCCGCGGTCCGGCGCGACGACGTCGTGCGTCTGCGGCGCTGGCAGGTCCTGCTGCAGATCGCCGCACCGGCGCTGGGCGCCCGGCAGCGCGGTCAGGCGCTGGTGGCCCGCGACGACCAGGGGCAGTCCGCGCTCGCACGCGCGATGGCCTTGCCCGACGGGACGGACACCCTGCGGGAACTGTTGGACACCATGCTCTGGATGCGTGACGCACGGCGATCGGCGGACCTGCCGACCTGGCCGTCCTTTGAAGAGATCCTGGCGGGCGGCGACGAGCACTCGCTGGGCGCCGTCGGGGTGGCCCTCGCGGAAGGCCGGGCCGGGTCGCTGCAGGTGTTCCTGGACGCGGTCGAGGAGGCGCACCGGTGCGGGCGCGTGACCTTGCCGGAGATCCGGGCGCTGCTGCTCGGCGTCGACGACACGAGCGCCCCCGAGCCCTGGCGCGGGTTCGGATTCGCGATGGCGCGCAACCATGCCGATGCGGTCGGGATCTGGACGAGGGCCTTGCTCCGCATGGCGACGCGACGGCTGATCGACGACGTCGAACTCTTCGACGCCTTGAAGGTGGGGAACGTCGACGGCTGGGGCGTCTATCACGAGGCGATGCGCGCGGGCGCGTGCGGAGCCGCCGCCCGCTATCGCGAGGCCCTGCGCATCGCGCGGGGAGGTGGTCTGCTGTCGCGCGAACAGGTCGGGCTGCTGCTGCTCGGCCATGGCGAAGAGCCGCATGCCCTGTCGCAGGCCGCCGCGGCGGGCCATGTCCAGGCCGTCGTGGAGCACCTCCAGGACGAGTCGGGACTGCTGGGCCTGGGGACGCTCGGAAGCTTTTTCGGCGGGGGTGGCCTCGCGCAGGCACGCTGGTGCCGCCGCGGCGGACATGTCGCGATCGGTGCGGCGATGCGACATGGACAGGTGGCGGTGGTCGCGGCACTGGCTGAGCATGCGCTCGAGTTGCAGCGTCACCGCCAGCGACCGGCGCTGTTCCCGTCCTTCGCGGGTCTGCCCGGGGACGCGCCCGCCATCGGTGAAGCCGTGTTGACGGGGCACCTGGAGATCGCCGGCGTGTGGATGGGCGCGCTGGTGCGCGGTGTCTCGAAGGGCTGGATCGCCGGCCGGGACATGCTGACCCTCATGGCGGCGAAGGACGATCGCGGCAGTCCGCTCCTGCACCGGGCCGTGTCGGCGCTGGATCCCGGGGACCTGTTCACCGTGCTGCGTCTGACGGTCGAGGCGGTCTGTCTCGCGCGCCTGGGTTCGTCGGCGCTGTCGCGGCTGCTGGGCCCCGGCCGGCGCCATCCCTCGCTCCTCGCGGCGGCCCTGCTGGCGGACCAGGCGCCTGCCGTGCGTCTGGTCGGTCAGCTCCTGCTGCAACTGCGCGACGAAGGCGCGCTGGCGGTCGACGATCTGCGCCAGCTGCTGGCGCTTCGCGGCCGGTCCCGGTGGTTCGGTCGCCGGGGTGCGCGCGTCGCGCCGGCCGCCGGCCGGCGATGTTCTCCGGCCACGGTGGACGCCTACGTGAGTCTGGTCGACGCCGCCAGGCGCCGCGGCTGGATCCAGGAAGGTGCCGCCCGCGAGTGCCTGCGGGGATGGGCCGACACGCCTGGCGACCCCGTGGAACCTCCGCACGAACGCGCGCTGAGGGGAGCGGCTACGTCGGGGTCTTGAGCGCCGGCACGACCGGCGCCAGCAGGCGCGGGCCGTCGAAGCCGCGGACCTCGCCGAAGCGGCCGCCGTCCTCGCGGCTGTTCCATTCCTCGGCGTAGACCTGCATCTCCTCGCGGGTGCGGCCGACGAAGTTCCAGAACAGCAGCACCGGCTCGCCGAACGGGGGCCCGCCCAGCAGCAGCGCGCGGCTCTTGCCGCCGCCCGACAGCAGCTTCAGCGACTGCGCGCCCGGTGCGATGTAGAGCAGCTCGCCGGGCTTGCTGGCGCCGGTGGACTCCCCGTCCAGCGTCGCCGACAGCTCGCCTTCGAGCACCATCAGACCGTACTCGTGCTCCGGATGCAGCGGGATCGTCGCTTCCGCGGCGCGTGTCGCGCTCAGGTCCACGCCCAGCAGCGGCGTGTGGCTGGGCACCGGCGAGCGGTGACCGCCGAACTCGCCCACCAGCAGCATCGTGTCGAAGCCGCCGGTCGCGAACGACGGCAGCTCGGGGAAGTGCTCGAACGCCGGCTCGCGATGACGCACCGCGTCGGGCAGCGCGATCCACAGCTGGGCCAGCTGCAGGCGGTCGGACTGCGATTCCTCCGTGTGGCTGATGCCGCGGCCCGCGGTCATCAGGTTCACCTGGCCGGGGCGCAGCATCTGCTCGGAGCCCAGGCTGTCGCGGTGCAGCACCTCGCCCTCGATCATCCAGCTGAAGGTCTGCAGGCCGGTGTGCGGATGCGGACCCACGCGCATCCGGTTGTCCGGCGTCAGGTCGGCCGGGCCGGCGTGATCGAGGAAACACCAGGCCGCGATCATGCGGCGCTTCGGTGTCGGCACCGCGCGCCGGATCGTCAGGCCGCCGACGTTGCCGAGGTGTGCGGCGATGCGTTCCCAGCGCGCCGGGACGGGATCGGTGGGCAGACCCGCGGAGGCGTGTCCGGAAGGGCTGGAAGGATCGGAGGGCGCGGTCATGGGGTGGCTCCTTGTGCGAGGTCGTCGAGGATGGGGCAATCGGGGCGGTCGTCGCCGTGACAGCAGTGTGCGAGCTCGGCCAGCGCGCGGCGCATCGCCTGCATCTCGGCCATGCGGCGGTCCAGGTCGGCGATGTGCGTCTCCGCGATGCGCTTCACCTGCCCGCTGGCGCGGCGGCGGTTCTGCCAGAGCTTCACCAGCTCGGCGATCTCCGCCATCGAGAAGCCCAGATCGCGCGCGCGGCGGATGAAGCGCAGCGTGTGCACCTCCTTCTCGCCGTACAGCCGGTAGCCCGATTCCGTGCGGGCGACCGGCGGCAGCAGGCCGAGCGACTCGTAGTGGCGCAGCATCTTCGGCGACACGCCGGAGCGCTCGGCCGCCTGGCCGATGGTCAGCGGCGAGGTCAGCGGTGGGGTCAGCGGTGAGGTCATCGTGCGGATCCCTTCCAGCGCTTGAGCAGCAGCGCGTTGCCCAGCACCGACACGCTGGACAGCGCCATCGCCGCGCCGGCGATCACCGGGCTCAGCAGGCCCAGCGCCGCCAGCGGCACGCCCAGCAGGTTGTAGATGAAGGCCCAGAACAGGTTCTGGCGGATCTTGGCGACCGTCGCCCGCGACAGCGCGATCGCTTCGGCGACCAGCCGCGGGTCGCCGCGCATCAGCGTGATGCCGGCCGCTTCCATCGCCACGTCCGTGCCGCCGCCCATCGCCAGGCCGACGTCCGCGGCGGCCAGCGCCGGCGCGTCGTTGATGCCGTCGCCCACCATCGCCACGTGCGTGCCGTCGGCGCGCAGCTCGGCCACGATGCGGGCCTTGTCCTCGGGCAGCAGCTCGGCGCGGACTTCGTCGATGCCCAGCGCTTCGGCGGCCGCCCGTGCAGCGGCTGCGTTGTCGCCGCTGAGCATCAGCGTACGCAGACCCAGCGCCTTCAGGTCCGCGATCGCCGTCGCCGACGAGGCCTTGGCGCGGTCGCCGAACGCGAGCATCGCCAGCAGCAACGGCGCACCCGGGCCGTCGACGGCGGCGAGCCACGACAGCGTGCGCCCTTGCGCGAGCGCCGATTCGGCCGGCCCCGCCAGCGGCGACAGGTCGACGCCGAGCTCCGCCATCCAGCGGCTGCTGCCCAGCATCAGCGCGCGGGCCTGGACACGGCCTTCGATGCCGCGGCCCGCGACCGCGCGCACCGCCGCCGCCGGCGCCGTGGTCAGCGCGCGCTCGAACGCGGCGTCGCGCACCGCGCGTGCCAACGGATGCTCGCTCCCCATCTGCAGCGCCGCCGCGAGGCCCAGCGCGTCCGCTTCGGCGACGCCCGGTGCCGCGACGAAATCCGTCAGGCGCGGCTTGCCTTCCGTCAGCGTCCCGGTCTTGTCGAACACGACCAGCTCGACGCGACGCGCCTGCTCCAGCGCCTCGGCGTCCTTGATCAGCAGGCCGCGACGCGCGGCGACGCCGGTCCCGACCATGATCGCCGCCGGCGTGGCCAGACCCAGCGCGCACGGGCAGGCGATCACCAGCACGGCGACCGCGTGGATCAGCGCGCGTTCCCAGTCGCCGGAGGAGAACCCCCACGCCAGCAGCGTCACCGCCGCAATGACCAGCACCGCCGGCACGAACACCGCGCTGACCTGATCGACCAGCCGCTGGATAGGCGCCTTGTGCGCCTGCGCGTACTCCACCAGACGCACGATCCGAGACAGCGTCGACTCCGCGCCCAGCGCCGTGACCTCCACCAGCAGCAGACCGTCGCCGTTGACCGCGCCGCCGACGACACGGTCGCCCTCCGCCTTGTCCACCGGCAGACTCTCGCCGCTGATCAGCGACTCGTCGACGGCGCTGCGGCCTTCCCGGATGCGGCCGTCGGCGGGGATGCGCTCGCCGGGGCGGACGACCATCAGGTCCTTCAAGCGCAGTTGCGCGAGCGGGACGTCCACCGCCATCCCGAGTTCCGCGGGACCGCGGCGCACGCGGGCGAATTCGGGGCGGAGCTGCTTCAGCGCGGCGATCGCGCTCAGCGTCTGGCGTTTCGCGCGGCCTTCCAGCCACTTGCCCAGCAGCACCAGCGTGATGACGGCGGCGGCGGATTCGAAGTACAGCGCCGTGCTCATCGGTCCTTGCCGCAGGAGTTCGTAGACGCTCAGGCCGTAGGCGGCGCTGGTGCCCAGGGCGACGAGCAGGTCCATGTTGCCGCTGCGGTCCTTCAGCGCGGCCCAGCCGGCGCGGTAGAAGCGTGCGCCCAGCCAGAATTGCACGGGGGTGGCCAGCGCGAGCTGCCACCAGCCGGACAGCATCCAGTGAGCGCCCCAGGCCATGGCGATCATGGGTGCGATGAGCGGCAGCGTCAGCAGGGCGGCGGTGAGCACGGGCCAGCCGGTGGCGGCCCAGGGGGGAGGAGGTGGGGGCGTGTCGTCGTCGGCGGCGATCTCGTGGGCTTCGTAGCCGGCCTTGGTGATGGCGGCGATGAGTGCGGCAACGAGCGCGTCGGCGGCGATGCTGGCGGGTGCGCGCACGGTGGCGCTTTCGGTGGCGAGGTTGACTTCGGCGCCTTCCACGCCGGGCACCTTGCGCAGGGCGCGCTCGACGCGGTTGACGCAGCTGGCGCAGGTCATGCCGGACACGGCGAGCTGGAGCTCGTTGGCGGCACCGTTGGCACTGGCTGCGCCGGGCGCGCCGATGGCGCTGGCGGAGGTGATGGAGGGGGTGGTGGCGGCATTCATGGCGTCAGTCTCAAGCTTGCCATGATGGGAAGGTCAAGGCCATGCCCCGGATGGGAGATTTCGCGAAGGCCGAGGCCCGAGGAGCTCGGTGGTTCGGTCGGAGGGATCCGGTGCCGGCCGACCGATTTGCGGAACATGTGCAGCGTATGAGGGCGGCCGGCACCGGATCCCGCAGGCCTGCTCGGTCGTCGAACGCTTGACCTTGCCATGGTGGCAAGGTTTAGGCTTCAGTCTGTGTGATTGACCCGAAAGAATCTGACATGCATGAATTCAAGCTTCCCGACATGAGCTGCGGTCACTGCCGCGCGGCGGTGACCGAGGCGGTCAAGGAGGTCGACGAGCACGCTGCGGTGAGCGTCGACCTGGCGCAGAAGACGGTGACGGTGGAGAGCGGTCTGAGTCGCGAGCAACTGGCGGGCGTGCTCAGCGAGGCCGGCTACCCGCCGGCCTCGCTGAGTTCCTGAGCCTTGGGGAGCGGGCGTTCAGGCCTGCTTGAGCGCTTCGCTGTCGAACGGCAGCTGGCGCAGGCGCTTGCCGGTGGCGGCGAAGATCGCGTTGGCCACGGCGGGTGCGATCGGCGGGGTGCCGGGTTCGCCGATGCCGCCGGGGGCTTCGTTGCTCTGCACGATGTGCACGTCGACCTTGGGCATCTCGTTCAGGCGCAGCACGGGGTAGTCGTGGAAGTTGCTCTGTTCGACCTTCCCGTCCTTGAACGTGATGCGTCCGTACAGCGCGGCTGACAGGCCGTAGACCACCGCGCCTTCGATCTGCCGCGAGATGGTCTGCGGGTTGACGGTCTGCCCGCAGTCGACGGCGGCGGTCACGCGGTGGACGGTGATGCCCCCGTCCTTGGCCACGGACACCTCGGCCACTTCCGCGACCCAGGTGCCGAAGCTTTCCGCCACCGCGATGCCGCGATGCCGGCCCTTGGGCAGCGGGCGGCTCCAGCCGGCCTTCTCCGCGGCCAGCAGCAGCACGCCGCGGGCGCGCGGGTGCTTCTCCAGCAGCGACAGGCGGTACTTGAGCGGGTCGATCTTTGCCGCATGCGCCAGCTCATCGATGAAGCTCTCGATGAAGAACGCGTTCTGCGAGTGCCCCACCGAGCGCCAGAACCACACCTGCGGGCCCGGCTCCGCGCGGCCGTAGGCGATCCGCTGGTGCGGGATCTCGTAGGGGTGGTCCGCGAGCCCTTCGACGGCCATCGAATCGACGCCGTTCTCCGGGATCTTCATGAAGCCCGACGCGGCCATGATGGACGGGCTGGCCACGTCCGCGCGCAGCATCAGCGGCTGGCCCTTGTCGTCCAGTCCCGCCTCGAAGCGCACGCGCGACGTCGGCCGGTAGTAGCCGGCGGCCATGTCATCTTCGCGGGCGTAGATCAGCTTGACCGGGCTGCCGCTCAGCTTGGACAGCAGCGTTGCGTCGATGGTGAAGTCGGGCGCGAAGCGGCGACCGAAACCGCCGCCCAGCAGCATCGTGTTGACCTTCACCTTGGCCGGCGTGACCTGCGCCACCTGCGACAGGATGCCCTGCGCCGGGCCCTGGCTCTGGGTGCCGGCCCAGAGGGTGACCTCGTCGCCCTTGACCCAGGCCAGGCAGTTCAGCGGCTCCATCGCGGCGTGCGCGAGATAGGGGACGTCGTACTGCGCGCTCAGGTTGCGCGCGGCGTTGGCGCTGCCGTCCTTGACGTTGCCCACGTCGCGCGCGATCGCCGTGGCGTTCTGCAAGCCTTCGTCGAGCGAGGCGGACACCTTGTCCGAGGACAGGTCGGCGTGCGGGCCCAGGTCCCACTCGATGCCGAGCGCGTCCCGGCCCTGCCTGGCGGCCCAGTAGCCGTCCGCCAGCACCGCCACCCCCGACGGGATCGCGATGACCTTGCGCACGCCCTTGATCGCCTTGGCCTTGCCTTCGTCGAAGGCCTTGGGCTTGGCGCCGGCGATCGGCGCGCGTGCCATCACCGCGACCAGCAGGCCGTCCACGTGCGCGTCGATGCCGAACTTGGCCGTGCCGTTGATCTTGGCCGCGCTGTCCAGACGGCGCGTCGGCTTGCCCATGATGCGGAAGTCCTTGCGGTCCTTCAGCGCCGGCTTCTCCGGCACCGGCTGCTTCGCGGCCGCGCCGACCAGGGAGCCGTACGTCGCCTTGCGGCCGTTCGGGCCGATCACCTGGCCGCGCTCGGTGCGCAGCGTCGCGGCATCGACCTTCCACTGCTGCGCCGCCGCGGCGACCAGCATCTGACGCGCCGCGGCGCCGGCCTGGCGCACCGGGGTCCAGTGCGCGCGCACCGTCGTGCTGCCGCCGGTGGCCTGCATGCCGAACATCGGGTTGTTGTACGCCGCGTCCGCCGGCGCCTGCTCGACGGAGACCAGCGCCCAGTCGGCGTCCAGCTCCTCGGCCACCATCATCGGGATCGCGGTCAGCACGCCCTGGCCCATCTCGGCCGAGCCGCACACGACGGTGACCTTGTTGTCCGGCGTGATGCGCAGCCAGGCGTTGGGCGCGAAGGTGTTGGAGGCGGCGCCAGTCGGCGTTTGCGCCGTCGTCTGCGCCAGCGCCGCGCGGCCGGCGGCCAGCGGCAGGGCGAAGGACACGGTCAGCGCCGCGCCGCTCTTGAGCAGCGAGCGGCGGCTGGGGGAGGCGGCAGAGACGGCGGCCGATGCCGCGGACATCGCGTCCTTGTCGAAGGCCATCATGATCAGCCTCCCTTCGCCAGCGTGGCCGAGGCGTCGTGGATCGCCGCCCGGATCTGGTTGTAGGTGCCGCAGCGGCAGACGTTGCCGCTCATCGCGCCGTCGATGTCGGCGTCGGTCGGCTTCTTCTTGCCGGCCAGCAGCGCGCAGGCGCTCATGATCTGACCGCTCTGACAGTAACCGCACTGCGGCACGTCGATCTTCAGCCACGCGTGCTGCACCGCGCGGCCGGCGGGCGTCGCACCCACGCCTTCGATCGTGGTGATCTTCTTGCCGGCGGCCGATTCCAGCGGCGTCTGGCAGGAGCGCACGGGCTGACCGTCCAGGTGCACGGTGCAGGCGCCGCACAGCGCCATGCCGCAGCCGAACTTGGTGCCGGTCAGTTGCAGGTCTTCCCGCAGCGCCCACAGCAGGGGCATCTGCGGATCGGCATCGAGCGTCACCGCCTTGCCGTTCACGGTCATCGAAATGGACATGGGGGGTTCCTCCTGGGGACGCCTGGGCAGATCCGCCGCGCCCGATCGTCTTGAAGGGGTCGGGTCTTGCGGCGGGGGTGCGCAAGCGTATCCCTTTCGAACTTTTCGCGTGCGGTGCCAGGTCATGCCCCGCCCGTCGCGGCCTACCTGGAAGGGTTAACTCGTAGAAGGCAGGAAGAAGAGGGCGCCCCTCGCACCCGAATGGTGCCGATTTGCAAGCAGAGGGTTTTCCCTCCCTGGCACCGATGTCATCGCCCATTTCCGGGCCTGCTTCGCCCGCTTTCGCAGCAATCGGGCGTAAAGCGCCCTCGAATGCGAACAGTGAATGCTACGAAGTGAACGATTGTTGCTGTTTTGCAATGGATGACGACGGACATGGGGCGGGGCGCTCCACAGAATCCGCCCCCTCGTGCCCACCGGGAAACCCCCAGGGCACGACCCGGCACCGACCCGGCCGCCGGTCCCCTCGGCCGATGCGATCCATCCGGCCCTTCATCAATTCGCAAGTGGAAGTATGAGAAAAGACAAACAGCTCTCCCTGTCCCTGAGCGCCGCCGCGGCGCTGCTGTGCTGCGTGCAGGTCGCGCAAGCCCAGGCGCAGGACACGACCCAGCTTCAGCGCGTCGAGGTGACCGGCTCCAACATCAAGCGTCTGGCGTCCGAAACAGCCTCGCCGGTGCAGGTCTACAACCGTGAAGAGATCCGCCGCACCGGCGCCAACACCGTGCGCCAGGTGCTGGACACGCTGACCTCGACCTCGAGCAGCGAGATCAAGGACGACGGCAACACCTCCAGCTTCGCGTCGGGCGCCTCGGGCGTGTCCATGCGCGGTCTGGGCAAGGGCGCCACGCTGGTGCTGCTGAACGGCCGCCGCGTCGCCAACTTCGGCCTGGCCGACGGCGCCAAGGACACCTTCGTCAACGTCGACTCGATCCCGGCCGACGCGGTCGAGCGCGTGGAAATCCTCAAGGACGGCGCCTCCGCCATCTACGGCTCCGACGCGATGGCCGGCGTGATCAACATCATCACGCGCCGCTCGTACAACGGCGTCGGCGCCTCCGTCAGCACCACGTTCAACGAGCATCCGGCCGTCGGCGCACAGCGCCAGGCCAGCCTGGTGGCCGGCTTCGGCGACCTGGACAAGGACCGCTTCAACGTCTTCGCCAACATCGAGGCCTACAAGCGCGACGGCTACACCGTCGCCGACGTGAAGGACGACTATCCGGCGTGGCACAAGGGCTTCTTCCTGTCGACCTTCGGCGACAAGAGCCTGAACTCCTACCCCGGCAACCTGCGCGTGGGCACGAACCGCGTGCCGGTGACCGGCTGCACGACGCTGAACGCGGCGGGCCAGTGCGTGACCGACCTGAACGGCCTGAATCCGGTGTCCGATCCGGCCAAACGCGTGAACCTGTTCAGCGCCGGCCGCCTCAAGGTCACGGAAGACATCCAGGCCTTCGCCGAGGTGTCCTACTCGAAGACGACCACCGAGTACCTGACCGTGCCGATGGCCATCGGCGCCGGCGCCACCTCGCGCTGGTACGACGGCTTCAACAAGGTCGCGCAGTCGGTGCCGCATCCGGTGCTGTCGGCCACGAACCCGGCCAACCCGACCGGCTCGCCGGTGGGCATCGACTACCGGTTCATGGACGATCCCAACCTGTTCAACTATGACGGCACCGGCAAGCAGTACCGCGTGCTGACCGGCGTGCAGGGCACCTTCCGCGAGATGGACTGGGAAGTGTCGGTCGGCCGCAACGCCGCCGAGGCGGACAAGCTGGCCCGCTGGGGCTCGCGCGACCTGTTCACGGCCGTCGAGTCGGGCGAGTACAAGATCGGCGGCGGCAACAGCCGCGAGCTGCTGGAACGCCTGTTCCCGATCAACGGCTCCCAGGGCAAGAACCACCAGACCTGGGTGGACGCCAAGCTGAGCGGCGAACTGCTGCAGCTGCCGGGCGGCCCGCTGGCCTTCGCGGTCGGCGCGGAGCACCGCCAGGAAGGCGTGCGCATCAAGTCCACGGACAACGTCCTGAAGGCGCAGATCGTCGGCCGCGGCTCGGTCCTGATCGACGGCGAGCGCAACCTCGAGGCCGCCTTCATCGAGCTGAACGCCCCGGTGCTGAAGAAGCTGGAGCTCAACGGCGCGCTGCGCTTCGACAAGGCCTCGGGCTTCGACGGCCGCGTGTCGCCCAAGCTCGGCGTGCGCTACGAAGTGCTGCCGCAGCTGCTGCTGCGCGGCACGGTGGCCGGCGGCTTCCGCGCGCCCAACATCCCCGAGACCCTGGGTCAGGTCGGCGTGACCGGCTTCTACAACCAGATGGTGGATCCGAAGCGCTGCGCCACGGCCACGGCGATCAACGACATCCTCAAGAACGGCACCGCCGCCGACAAGTCCGACGCCGCGCTGGCCCTGGCCAGCGGCTGCCGCGCGTCGCTGCCGGTGATGATCTCGGCCAATCCCAACCTCAAGCCGGAGACCTCCAAGAGCGTGACGCTGGGCTTCGTGTTCGAGCCGTCCAAGAACGCCTCGATCGCCGTCGACTACTTCAGCATCGAGCGCAAGAACGAGATCAACTCGCGGGATCCGGACTACGTGCTGGCGCGTGAAGGCCAGGCCGGCTACGAGTCGGTGATCAGCCGCGGTGCGCTGACCGCGCAGGAACTGGCCTGGGCGGCGCGCGCCAGCCAGGTGTCGGGCCAGTCGCTGACCTGGGGCGCGGGCCAGATCACCTCGCTGCTGCTGCAGTACGAGAACTTCGGCAAGACCGAGACCTCGGGCGTGGACATCGACCTGAAGGGCCGCGTCGCGGCGGGATCGTTCGGCACGCTGAACCTGGGCGTGGCGGCGACCTATGCGCTGACCTACAAGGCCTGGGACATCGACGCGAACAAGTGGCGTCCCAACCAGGTCGGCATGTACGAGAACCCGCGCCTGAAGGCCGTGTTCTCGGCCGCCTGGAACAAGGGCGACTGGACCACCGGCGTGCGCTTCAACTACACGTCGCGCACCTCGCTGAACCGCAGCGAGGCCGACCTGGACACCTGGGGCGAGGCCGCCTGCCAGAGCAGCCTGAAGCCGGGCTCGCTGCCCTGCTACATCGACGAGGACATCCGCACCGACTTCAGCCTGGGTTACACCGGCATCAAGAACCTGCGCCTGTCGCTGAACATCAACAACCTGATGGGCGACGAGCGTCCGGTCAACCTGCGCGACGGCTACCGCATCCGTCCGCGCAGTTACAAGGTGGGCGCATCCTACGACTTCTGATCGCTGCCGCGATCCCCTCGAAGCCCGGCCTTGGCCGGGCTTTTTTTCGTCCGTTCGTTCCACCGTCCGTTGTCGTTCGCGGTCACCTCGGGCATGTCGGAACGGACACAACTCGCTCCGAAAAACCTGTCTTTCGACATCGGACATGACTTGGTCATGTCAATGACCCGGCATATCCGTGTGATTTGCGCCCGCATTTGAGGGGGTTTTTGGGGAGAGGGTTCACCCTGCTTTGACCCATGACTTTCGGGTTTCTTCTTATAGGTCTGTCGCTCTTTTGCTGCGCGATGTAGCAAATGTTTAAGTCAGTGAACCACACGTTTGCGCTACTGAAAAAATCAGCTCACGCACCGCACCGGGCACATCGACCTGGGTGCGCTCTGCAACCGTTCGGGAAACAGCGCCATCACCGGGTGCGACCCCACTTCAGAAGAGGACCGCAATGTCTCGTCAACTTACCCACAGGGCGCTGGTACTCACCAGCATCGCGATCGCCAGCACGCTGGCCTGCGGCATCGCCGCCGCGCAGGAATCGCAACAACTGGAGCGCGTGGAAGTCACCGGCTCCAACATCCGTCGCACGGCGGCGGAAGGCACCTCGCCGATCGACCGGATCACTGCCGCGGAAATCCGCGCCAGCGGTGCGAAGACCGCGCTGGAACTGATGAAGATGGTGCCCGCGGTGGGCACCGACGGCTTCAACGACACCCCGACGCAGAACGGCTTCTCGCGCGGCGTCGCGACCGTCTCGCTGCGCGGCTTGAGCTCGACCTCGACGCTGATCCTGCTGAACGGCCGCCGCATCGTGCCGGCCGCCTACGCGAACCCGAACAACGGCACGTCGACGCTGTACGACCTGAACTCGATCCCGGCTTCGTCGATCGAACGCGTTGAAATCTTCAAGGACGGCGCGTCCGCGGTGTACGGCTCCGACGCGGTCGGCGGCGTCATCAACTTCATCACCAAGCAGGACTTCCAAGGCGCGCAGATGGGCGCCACGGTCGGCGCCAACGACGACGGCGAGTTCTCGCGCCAGACCGTCAACGGCAGCTTCGGCATCGGCGACTTCGCCAAGGACGGCTTCAACGTCCTGATCGGCGCGGACCTGACCCACCGCGGCCGCACGATGACCCGCGACGTCAAGGACATCCACGCCGACGACTACCGCGCCATCAACCTGCGTCTGAACCCGTTCGGCTCGAGCGTGTCCAACCAGGCCTTCTTCACGAAGGAATCGGCGCCCAACAGCCTGAACTTCCCGCAGAACACGGCCGCGTCCGTGGTCACCAATCAGAAGAACTGCGATGCGTCGCGCCTGCTCACCGGCAGCGCCGTGCACGGCATCAGCACGCTGCCGCTGCTGGGCCGCCAGTTCTGCAACTTCAACCTCGACGACTACAACGAGGCGCAGAACAAGGGCACCGACCTGAGCCTGATCAGCCGGGGTACCTTCCGCGTCACCAACGACATCACGGCCTTCGCCGAAGCGGGCTACTCGCGCGTCGAGCGCGACTACCTGTCGGCGCCCCGCACCATCAGCGGCCTGAGCCCGACCAGCAACTTCGTGCTGGGCGGCGGCACCGTGCCCACGTACCAGGCGATCCTGCCGGTCGGCCATCCGGACAACCCGTTCAACAACGACGCCGTCCCGGGCCGCGCCGCGGTGCAGTACCGCTTCGAGAACGCCGCCGGCGGCACCAACCTGGTCAACCAGCAGTACCGCGCGCTGGCCGGCGTGAAGGGCTCGTTCGGTGCCTGGGACTGGGAAACCGCCCTGCTGTGGAACAAGGCCAAGCGCGACGAGACCACCAACGGCTTCCTGAACCTGGACGTGCTGCGCACGCTGCTGACCGGCCGCACCATCGCGGACGTGGCGGCCGACCCCAACCTGTCGCCGGCACTGACCAACAAGGCCGATTCGACGATCAAGCAGTGGGACGCCAAGGTCTCGACCGAATTCGGCTCGCTGCCGGGCGGCGCGATCGGCATGGCGACCGGCGTCGAACTGCGTCGTGAGTCCATCGGCATCGATCCGGATCCGCTGAACGCCGCGGGCAAGATCCTGGGCCTGGCCAACACGGCCGTCGAAGGCGGCCGCAACGTCAAGTCGGCCTTCATCGAATTCCGTACGCCCTGGTTCAAGTCCTTCGAAATGGACTTCGCCGGTCGCTACGACAAGTACGACAAGATGAAGGGCAACTTCGTGCCCAAGGTCGGCGCGAAGTGGACGGTCATCCCGACCCTGTCGTTCCGCGGCACGTACTCCGAAGGCTTCCGCGCTCCGGCGGTGTCGCAGGTCAGCGCCGGCGGCGCGCAGTTCTTCGTGAACGGCCTGATCGACCCGGTGCGTTGCGAGGAAGACGGCGTGACGCCCAAGCCCGGCGCGGCGGCTTCGGACTGCTCGAAGAGCGTGTCCGGCACCGGCGGCGCGAACCCGGCGCTCAAGCCTGAGAAGTCCAAGAGCCACTCGCTGGGCATCGTGTTCTCGCCCAGCAAGCACCTGGACTTCGTGATCGACTACTTCAACATCAAGAAGAAGGACGAAGTGGCGCTGGGTTCGGCGCAAGACGTGATCGACCATCCGGAACGTTACGCCCCGACCGCGCTGATCCGTGACACCAACCCGGCGCTGCTGCTCAACGGCGTGGCCGGCACGGGCCCGCTGCTGGTGGTCGCCACGCCGTGGACCAACCAGGGTTCGACGGAAGTGTCGGGCGTCGACTTCGAGGTCAAGACCAACCTGAACCTGAAGGAAGGCGTCCGCTGGACCAACCAGCTGCGCGGCACGTACATGACCAAGTACAGCCGTGTCGAAGTCCCGGGCTACGACGACAACAACCTGGTGGGCACCAACGGCGGCCTGTACGACTGGGCGACCTCGGCCGGCGACATCCCGCGCCTGAAGTTCCGCGCCACCTCGACGCTGGACATCGACAGCAAGCACTCGATCATGGGTGCGATGAACTGGATCAGCGGCGTGTCCTTCCTGCGACACATGGACAGCTCGTCGAACCCGGCGATCATCTACAACGGCACGACCTGCCATTGGGGTGGCCCGAGCTCGGATCCGCGCATCACCGGCCGCACCACGCTGGGCGTGGCGCCGACGGCGACCAACGGCCGCGACCTGTACATCAACCGCTATCCGAACTGTGCGGTGGGCAAGTGGATGACCTTCGACGTGGCCTACACGTACACGGGCTTCAAGGATCTGGCGCTGACGCTGAACATCCAGAACCTGACCGACGAGAAGGCGCCGTACTACCCGACGACCAACAACAGCGCGACGGCCATCCCGGGCTGGAACGCCGGCATGCACAGCGGTACCGGCCGCTACTGGACGCTGAACGCCAGCTACAGCTTCAAGTGATCGAGGCCGGCTCCGGCCGGTTCGAACACCTGACCGAAAGGGACCGCAAGGTCCCTTTTTTTTGTCTGTGCCTTCCGCTGCGGCTCAAGACCGCCGCTTCTTCTTCACGGGCAGCGGCGCGCGCACGCGGGCCTGGTCCTTCGAATGCTCGAAGCGCGCGGCCAGCGCGTCGATGAACAGCCGCGTGCGCGCCGGCAGCAGGCGGCGCGACGGGAACACGAGCTGCAGCGGGCCGACCTCGCCCGCCCATTCGGGCAGGACCTCGACGAGGCGGCCGTCGTCGAGTTCGTCGACCACGTCCCACACCGCGCGGCGGACCAGACCCAGGCCCGCCAGCGCCCAGTCGTGCGCCTGCTCGCCGTTGTCGGTGACGAGGCGGCCTTGCACGGTGACCGTGCGCGGCGACGCGGACACCGAAGCATCGGCGGGCATGAACAGCCAGTCCGACTGACGGGTGGCGATGCGCTCCTGCAGGATGCAGTCGTGGTCGACGAGATCCTCCAGCGCGCGCGGTGTGCCACGGCGACGCAGGTAGTCCGGCGTTGCGCAAAGCACGCGCCGGTTCGGGCCGAGTCGGCGAGCGACCAGGCGCGAATCCGCCGGACCGCCGATGCGCACGGCGCAGTCGAAGCCTTCCTCGATCAGGTCGACGAGCGCGTCGGACAGCGAGACCTGCACGGTGACGTCGGGGTGCTCGCGCATGAACTCGGCGGCGAGCGGTCCGACGCAGCGACGACCCAGCGCGACGGTCGAGGTGACGCGCAGCAGACCGCGCGCTTGCTGCCGGCCCTGCGTGAGTTCGGCCTCGGCGTCGTCGATGTCGGCGAGGATGGTCTGGCAGCGTTCGAGGTAGATCGCGCCCTCGTCGGTCAGCGCGAGGCGCCGCGAGCTGCGCTGCAGCAGCCGCACGCCGAGCCGCGCTTCCAGCCGCGCCAGCCGCTTGCTGCCGACGGCGGGGGAGAAGCCCAGCTCCCGCCCCGCGGCGGACAGGCTGCCCGTCGCGACCGCGCGCACGAACAGGCGCATGTCGTCGAGTTCATTCATTCCGGATCTCCGTTGGCGATCGCATCATGCGGGCGCCATCTATTCCATTCTGGAACAGATGCTTATCCCTTCTGATGGATTCCCATCCGGGGAGCGACAGATCACAGTGCGGACCATTGAATCAACGTTGGAGTCTTCCGTGACCTCCCTCTCTTCCACCCTGGACGAAGCCGGCGCCAAACCCGCCGCGCGCGGCTTCCCGTTGCCGATCCTCGCGCTGGCGCTCGCGGCCTTCGCGATCGGCACGACCGAGTTCGTGATCATGGGTCTGCTGCCGGCGATGGCGCAGGACCTGGCGGTGAGCCTGCCGCGCGCGGGCCTGCTGGTGACCGGTTATGCGCTGGGCGTGGCGTTGGGCGCGCCGCCGCTGGCGGCGTTAAGCGCGGGCTGGCCGCGCAAGCGGGCGTTGCTGGTGCTGATCGCGCTGTTCATCGCGGGCAACGTGCTGTCCGCGATCGGCGGCGGCTACTGGACGGTGATGGCGGGCCGCATCGTCGCGGCGCTGGCGCACGGGTCCTTCTTCGGGATCGGCGCGGTGCTGGCGAGCGAACTGGTCGCGCCTGACCGCAAGGCCGGCGCGATCGCGCTGATGTTCACTGGCCTCACGCTGGCCAACGTGCTGGGCGTGCCCCTGGGCAACCTGATCGGCCAGGAGTGGGGCTGGCGCGCGAGCTTCGGCGCGGTCGCCGGACTGGGCATCGTTGCGGCGATCGCGCTGGTCGCGCTGCTGCCGAAGACGAGGGACGCCGACACCGCCGCGCAAGCGGGGAACGACTGGTCGGTGCTCAAGCGCCCGCAGGTGCTGATCGCGCTGGCGCTGACGGCGGTCGGCTTCGGCGGCATCTTCACCGCGTTCACTTTCATCGCGCCGATGCTGGCGGAGGTCACCGGTCTGTCGACGGGATGGATCACGGGCGTGCTGTTCCTGTTCGGCCTGGGCCTGACGATCGGCAACACGGTGGGCGGCAAGCTGGCGGACTGGAAGCTGATGCCGTCGCTGATGGGCGTGCTGGTCGCGCTGGCGATCGTGCAGGCGCTGCTGGCGGTGGTGCTCGACTGGCAATGGCCGACGATCGTGACCGTCTTCGTCTGGGGCATGGCCGCCTTCGCGACGGTGCCCGGACTGCAGATGCGGATGATGCAGCAGGCACCCGATGCGCCGGCGCTGGTGTCGACGCTCAACATCGCGGCGTTCAACCTGGGCAACGCGGGCGGCGCTTGGCTGGGTGGGTGGATGTTGACGCACGGGGCCTCGCTGCGTTCGCTGCCGGTGGCGGGGGCAGGGCTTGCGGTGGTCGGGCTGGGATTGGCGGCGCTCAGTGTGGTGATCGAGAGGCGTGCGCGCTGATCCGATCAACGGCTGAAATGAACAGGGCGACCGGAAGCGGTCGCTCAGCGAGCCCCCTTTCCCCAGATGATTTCGTGCGCCTCGCGCATGACTGCGTCGTGAGGGATGTTCGGTCGGGGGTCTTCGATCGACAGGCGGATCTGCTCGCGATACCAGTCGTCCCACGCGTCTTGGTCAAAGTTGTCCTCGCTGATGCGCGGCACATATTCGCTTGGCGCGACGGGTGGAGGAATCTGAGCCGGAGTGGGTCCAGTGTCGAGCAGTTCCATGACTGCCGGATTGATGTCGAGATCCACGATGTGGTGCTCCATGAAATGACTCGAAAGTCGGAGCCGTCATCGTTCCCGAACGGGGGTGGTCGGGCTATGACCTCAACTGCTGATTTTTTGACCTCTCCAGGTCTTGCGCTGTGAGGGTCAGGCGTTGCTGTCTGACGGCAGATGCCGCACTGCAATGAAGAAGGGCGACCGCATGCGGTCGCCCTTCTGGTGTGGTGTCAGATTCATCGTGCGCGCGAAGGCGGATTCGGCCAATCACGACGTGCGTGGACAACGTCGAGCACTTTGATCGTTGTTTGCTTCACCTGATACATCACGAAAAAGTTGGGGCGGACGACGATCTCTCGTACGCCAGCCATGCGCTTGGACTCTCGATAGAGCTCTGGAAAAGAAGCCGCCATCGAGAGCTTCGAATGGATGTCGTCATTGAGGTCGTCCGCTGCGGTTTCGTTGTCGCAGCGGATGCGCCACAGGATCTCTGCCAGGAGGTTCTCCGCCGATTCCTCCCATTCAACATTTTTTGGGGCGGGCATGTGGGCCCCCCGTTCCGCGGATCATCTGGCGCATTTCGGCGTGGACTTGTCGGAAGTCTTTGCCCGGGCGATCGTTGCGCATGGCCTTCAACAATCGTTCGCGATAGGCGGCGTCCCACGCCTCATCTTCTGGCAAGCCGTCGTTGAATGCGGTAGGCGGCGGAGCCGCCGGCGGTCGGGTATAGGGGCCCGTGTTGGGTCGGATGACTTCAAGGTCCACGATGTTCAGTGCCATGAGACGTCTCGCTAGGGTTTCCAGAGTCCGGAACATGCGCGGTGCACCACTCGGGGTTGTCAGGCGATGGCGTTGACCTTGCCGCTCGATCCAGAGATGCCAATGGCGTCCATGGGAAAGGGCTTCGGCTCGCAGCTTTTCGCCTGCTCTGGCCCAGGCGAGTAGCGTGGGCTCGTCGAGCGGGGGCGTCGGTGATCCGGTGTTGTCCATGTCGAGCGGCGTTGAATGAAGACTGACGGACTGTCAGTGGCAGAGCATAGGCCTCGGCAGTTCGATCGATGCAGCGGCCGCTCGCGTCATGGAAGTGCCCATCGTTCCCGAATCGGGTTCGGTGCGCCATGACCTCAACTGCTGATCTTTTGACCTTCCCAGGTCTTGCGCGCCGCGGCGCGATGCGCTGAGGGTCAGGACTTGCCGTCGACGGCGTCGATGCCACCGTCCAGTGCTTCCGCCACACGGGCCTTCAGGCGTCGCAGGGCCTTGAGCTCCTGGTCCGGCGCCTGCAGCGCCGGCCACAGCAGCGCGACCAGGTCGCGCGCCGCCGCGTCCACCTGGATCTGCCGGCCGGCGATGATCACTTCCCACAGCATGTGCTCCATCGGCCCGAACACCAGCGAGCGCAACAGCCGCAGCGGGATGTCCTGCCGGACCTCCCCCTGCGCCTGGCCGCGCGCCAGCAGGTCCATCAGCGGCGCCGTGTAGCGCCGCTGCAGGTCGACGAAGGCCGCGCCGAAGTCCTGGCCCTCGCCGCGTGCGACCGGCGCCTCGCGCTTGCGGCCTTCCGACAGCACCAGCTCGCACAGCCCCGTGCCCTGGATCAGGAACAGCCGCAGGTGGGTGTGGACCACGAACTCCAACTGGTCCCGGATCGGCCGCTCACGCGGCAGCCCCGATTCGATCGCCTCGATGATCTCGTCGTACCAGTCGCCGATCACCCGCATGCACAGCTCGCGCTTGCCGCGGAAGTAGGTGAAGACCGTCGCCTCGGAGATCCCCAGCCGCTGCGCGATCTCGGTGGTCGTCGCACGCTCGTAGCCGCGCTCGGCGAACACTGCACGGCTCGCGCGCAGGATGTCCTTCACCCGCTGCTCGGCCTTCGCGCCCACCGGCGAGCGCCGCTGCGCGGGCAGGGCGGCTGCAGAGGGCGGATCGAGTCGGGCGTCGAGGGAGGGATCCACTCGGGACAGCGGGGCGGGGCTCATGAGGAGGGCATTCTCCGGGTTTATTGAGCCGGGCTCAAGTCGGTGCGTTTCCGGCAGCAGTCCGGCTTGGAATCGTTCGCCATCTGGCTTATGCTTCGCGCCTTGCGCCGCTCCGGCGATCCCGGAATTGCGCCTTCAGCCAGCGCTTGCGCACCGAATTGAGCGCGGCTCATAAGACGGACGACGACCGTCCCCCGACCGGAGACCCAGACCCATGCCCCAGCTGCCCACCAAGCTCAACGCCCGCTCGGCCGACTTCAAGGCCAACGCGGACGCGATGCGCGGCCTGATCGACGACCTCAACGCCCGCCTGGCGAAGATCGCCGAGGGCGGCGGCGAGGCCGCGCGCGCCAAGCACGTCGGGCGCGGCAAGCTGCTGCCGCGGGACCGCGTGGAGATGCTGCTCGATCCCGGCACGCCCTTCCTGGAACTGGCGCCGCTGGCGGGCCTGGACATGTATGACAACGCCGCCCCGGGCGGCGGCGTGATCGCCGGCATCGGCCGGGTGTCCGGCGTCGAGTGCGTGATCGTCTGCAACGACGCCACCGTCAAGGGCGGCACCTACTACCCGATCACCGTCAAGAAGCACCTGCGCGCGCAGGAGATCGCCGACCAGAACCGCCTGCCCTGCATCTACCTGGTCGACAGCGGCGGCGCCAACCTGCCCAACCAGGACGAGGTCTTCCCGGACCGCGACCACTTCGGCCGCATCTTCTTCAACCAGGCCAACCTCTCCGCCAAGGGCATCCCGCAGATCGCCGTGGTGATGGGCTCGTGCACCGCCGGCGGTGCCTACGTGCCGGCGATGAGCGACGAGACCGTCATCGTCAAGAACCAGGGCACCATCTTCCTGGGCGGCCCGCCGCTGGTGAAGGCCGCCACCGGCGAGGTCGTCAGCGCCGAGGACCTGGGCGGCGGCGACGTGCACACGCGCCTGTCCGGCGTGGCCGACCACCTGGCCGAGAACGACACCCACGCGCTGGCGATCGCGCGCCAGTCCGTGGCGCGGCTGAACTGGCGCAAGCAGGGCGAGCTGCTGACGCAGGCGCCGCAGGAGCCCGCCTACGATCCCGCCGAGCTGCACGGCGTGATCCCCACCGACACGCGCAAGCCCTTCGACGTGCGCGAGGTCATCGCCCGCATCGTCGACGGCAGCGCCTTCGACGAATTCAAGGCCCGCTACGGCAACACGCTGGTCTGCGGCTTCGCCCACATCGAGGGCATGCCCGTGGGCATCGTCGCCAACAACGGCATTCTCTTCGCGGAGAGCGCCAACAAGGGCGCCCATTTCATCGAGCTGTGCTGCCAGCGCAAGATCCCGCTGGTGTTCCTGCAGAACATCACCGGCTTCATGGTCGGCCGCAAGTACGAGAACGAAGGCATCGCCCGCGCCGGCGCCAAGATGGTGACGGCGGTCGCGTGCGCGCAGGTGCCCAAGTTCACCGTGATCATCGGCGGCAGCTTCGGCGCCGGGAACTACGGCATGTGCGGCCGCGCCTACTCGCCGCGTTTCCTGTGGATGTGGCCGAACGCCCGCATCTCGGTCATGGGCGGCGAGCAGGCCGCCTCGGTGCTGGCCACGGTCAAGCGCGACGGCATCGAGGGCAAGGGCGGCCAGTGGTCCGCGGACGAGGAAGAAGCCTTCAAGGCGCCGATCCGCCAGCAGTACGAGGACCAGGGCCATCCGTATTACGCCAGCGCCCGGCTGTGGGACGACGGCGTCATCGATCCCGCCGACACGCGCCGCGTGCTGGCGCTGGGCCTGTCCGCCGCGCTGAACGCCGAGATCCCCGAGACGAAGTTCGGCGTGTTCCGGATGTAAGGTGCCGACCTCTTCCTGAACGCCTTCCAACGATGAACGACCTGACCCTGCGTCCGCTGAGCCCCGAGGATTCCATCGAGGCCCTGACCGCGCTGCTGCACGTGGCCTACGCGTCGCTGGCGGCGCAGGGCTGGAACTTCACGGCGGTCGACCAGAGCGTCGAGACGACGCGCGAGCGCGTGGCTTCCGGCCAGGCTTTCGTCGCGCTGAACGTGGACGGCGAGCTGGTGGGCACGGTCACGGTGGCACCGCCGAAGCGACCCGACGGCCGTTACCTCGGCGATCCCGTGCCCGAGTGCTACACGCAGGCCGACACGGCGATCCTGGCCCAGCTGGCGGTGCATCCGTCGTGCCGGGGTCAGGGCGTCGGCGAGCAGCTGATGGACGTCGCCGAAGCCTGGGCGCTCGCACAGGGGTATGCCTTTGTGGCCCTCGACACAGCCGTGCCTGCCGAGGCGCTGCGCCGCCGTTACGAGCGCCGCGGCTACGCGTTGATCGGCGACGTGCAATGGGCCGGCAAGACCTATCGCAGCGTGCTGATGCGCAAGCCGCTGGTCGGCGATGGAGCCGAGGGATGAGGCTGACCTCGATGCCTTGCATCGCGATGTGCATCGCGAGCCGCTTGCGAGGCGGTTGGCTGGCTGCCGTCGTCGTCGGCGGCGCGAGCGTCCCGGCCTTTGCCGCCGGCGTCGCTCCCACCGTGCCGACATCGGCCCCGACCGCGCCCGCGCCCGCGCTCGAGCGCCTGGCGACCGACATCCGCGAATCCGTCATCCGCGTGCAGGCGATCGTCGAGGACCACCGCGGGCAGACGCTGATCGGGGACCTTGTGGTGACGACCTACCGGCCGCCCGGACCGGGGCCGTTCCCGCTGGTGGTGCTGAACCACGGGCGTCCCGCCGCGTCGGAACAGGAGCGCGCCGCCGTCAAGCGTCAGCGCCTCGAAAGCGCCTCGCGCTTCTTCGTCCGCAAGGGCTTCGCGGTGGCCGTGCCGACCCGGCTGGGCTACGGCGACACGGCCGCGAAGGGCGATCCCGATTCCAGCGTGCGCTGCGACGTGCCCCAGTACAAGGTCGCCGCCAAGGCGCTGGCCACGCAGGTCGCCGCGGTCGTGCGCTTCATGCAGTCGTCCGTCGACATCGACGCGCAGCGCGTCGTGGTGATGGGCCAGTCGGTCGGCGGCTTCGCGGCGATGGCGGCGACCGGCGAGCGCATCCCGGGGCTGGTCGCGGCGATCGACTTCGCCGGCGGCTACGGACCCGGCCCCGGCGCGAACGCCGGCGAGCCTTGCCGTCCGGAAGAACTCGCCAACCGCTTCCACGACTTCGGTCGCCGCGCGTCCCACGGCCGCGAGGCGGTGCCGACCTTGTGGGTGTTCACCGGGAACGACCAGTTCATCGCGGCCAAGTACCAGGAGCGCTGGGCCCAGGCCTACCGCGACGGCGGCGGCCGGGCGCAGACGCACCTGATGCCGGCCTTCGGCGAGGAAGGTCACCTGCTGTTCGCGCGCGGCAACGACCTCTGGCAGCCGATCGTCGACGAGTTCCTGCAACCGCTCGGCTTCCCGATTCCCGGCGCCCTGCCGATGCCGCAGGGCGGCGACGTCTCGATAGCCGACACGTCGGCGCTGCCCGCCGACGGCCGCGTGATCAACGGCTATCGCAAGTTCCTGGCGGCGAAGGAGCCGCGCGCCTTCGCCACCAACGGCCGGCACTGGGGACTCGCCACCGGCGACGACGCGCAGTCCCACGCGCTCGCGCTCTGCGACCAGCTCACCGACGGCGAGGAGCGCTGCCGCCTCTACGCCGTCAACCGGACCGTCGTCTGGAGCCACCCATGACCTCGACCATGACCAAGAACGAATTCACCCCCACCACGCTCCGCGTCGAGCGCTCCGGCCCGAACGACGCGGTCGCGCGCGTCACGCTGAACCGCCCCGACGTCCGCAACGCCTTCAACGACACGGTCATCGGTGAGCTCACCGCGGTGTTCGAGGCGCTGGGCGGCGATCCGTCGCTGCGCGCGATCGTGCTCGCCGCCGAGGGCAAGGCCTTCTGCGCCGGCGCCGACCTGAACTGGATGAAGGCGATGGCCGGCTACAGCTGGGACGAGAACCACGCCGACGCCGGTCGTCTCGCGCACATGCTGTGGACGCTCTACAGCTGCCCGGTGCCGGTGATCGCGCGCGTGCAGGGCGACGTCTACGCCGGCGGCGTCGGGCTGGTGTCGGTGTGCGACATCGTCGTCGCCGCCGAGTCCGCCGGCTTCTGCCTGTCCGAAGCCAAGCTCGGCCTGCTGCCCGCGACCATTGGTCCCTACGTCGTGCGCGCGCTGGGCGAGCAGGCCTCGCGCCGCTACTTCGTGACGGCGGAGCGTTTCTCCGCAGCCGAGGCGCATCGCCTGGGCCTGGTCCACGAACTGGCCACCGACTCCGAGGCGCTGGACGCGAAGGTCGATGCGCTCGTCGCGTCGCTGCTGGCCAACGGCCCGGCGGCGGTGCGGGCGTGCAAGCGCCTGGTCCAGGACGTGGCCCATGCCCCCATCACGGCGACGCTGCGCGACGACACCGCGCGCCGCATCGCCGACATCCGCGCCAGCGCCGAAGGGCGCGAGGGCGTGCAGAGTTTCCTGTCGAAAGGCAAGCCCTCCTGGCTGGCCTGAAAGTTTTCCTGAATGTCTGAAGCAGTACGACAAGATTGGCAACGCCGCAGCCTCGCGGCGGTCTGGCACCCGTGCACGCAGATGGCGCGCGCGCAGGACGTGCCGCCGCTGCCCATCGCCCGGGGTGAAGGCCCCTGGCTGTTCGATCACGAGGGCCGGCGTTATTTCGACGCCAACAGCTCCTGGTGGGTCAACCTCTTCGGCCATGCCGACCGGAGCCTGAACGACGCGATCAAGCATCAGCTCGACACGCTGCCGCACGTGATGCTGGCCGGCTGCACGCACGAGCCGGCGGTGCGACTGGCCGAGCGTCTGTCCGCGCGCACCGGCGGCGCGCTGGGCCACCTGTTCTTCGGCAGCGACGGCGCCTCGGCGGTCGAGATCGCGCTGAAGCAGAGCTTCCACTCCTGGCGCAACCGCGGCCTCACGGACAAGCGCGAGTTCGTCTGCCTGAAGAACGGCTATCACGGCGAGACCATTGGCGCGCTGGCCGTCACGGACGTGGCGATCTTCCGCGACGCCTACGACCCGCTGCTGATGCGCAGCCACATCGTCACATCGCCGGATCAGCGCCTGGGCAACGAGGCGCAGGCGATCGACGAGATGCGCGCGCTGCTCGCGGACCGTCACGACCACATCGCCGCCGTCATCGTCGAGCCGCTGGTGCAGGGCGCCGCCGGCATGTCGATGTACGCGCCGAGTTACCTGAAGGCGCTGCGCGCGCTGTGCACCGAGTTCAAGGTGCATCTGATCGCGGACGAGATCGCCGTCGGCTGCGGTCGCACCGGCACCTTCTTCGCGTGGGAGCAGACGGCGCCTGCGACAAAGGCTGACTGGCCCGACTTCGTGCTGCTGTCCAAGGGCATCACCGGCGGCACGATGCCGCTGTCGCTGGTGCTGACGACCGACGACGTCTACCAGGCCTTCTGGTCGCAGGACGTGACGCGCGGCTTCCTGCACTCGCACAGCTACACCGGCAATCCGCTGGCGTGTGCGGCGGCGAACGCGGTGCTGGATCGTTTCGACGCGGGCCAGCTCGACCACAACCAGCAGCAGGCCGCGTGGCTCACCGAAGCCTTCGCGCCCCTGGCCGCCGATCCTCGCGTGACGCATCTGCGCCAGCGCGGGATGATCCTGGCCTTCGACATCAATCCGAAGACGACGGCGCCGGTCGAGCGCTTCTCCGAGAAATTCCACCTCGCGGCGCGCAAGCATGAACTGCTGATCCGTCCGATCGGCCAGACCGTCTACCTGATGCCGCCGTACCTGATCGACGAGGCGGCTGCGAAGTTCCTCGCGCGCGCCGTGGGCGCGACGCTGGAGGAGGTGCTCCATGCTGCTTGATCATCTGCAATCGAAGCTGGATGCGATCCGCGCCCAGGACCTGACGCGTTTCACCCGCATCGCCGAAACCGGCACCGCGCCGCGCCAGACGGTGCGCGGCGCCGACGGCCTCGCGCGCGAGCTGACGATGTTCTGCAGCAACGACTACCTCGGCCTGGCCGCGCATCCGGCGGTGGCCGACGCGCTGGTCGAAGGCGCGCATGTCTATGGCGGCGGCTCCGGCGCATCGCCGCTCGTGAGCGGCCATTCGCGCGCGCACCACGACGTGGAAGCGCTGCTGGGCCGCTGGTTCGAACCGCACATCCCCAGCGCCAAGGCGATCGGCTTCTGCACCGGCTACATGGCCAACCTGGCGGTCGTGACCGCGCTCGGCGACGCCGACGCGGAGATCTTCAGCGAGACGCTGAATCACGCCTCGCTGATCGACGGCACGCGGCTGGCGAAGGCCAAGGTCTCGCGCTACGCGCATTGCGACGTCGAAGACCTGCGCACGCAGCTCGCGGCCAGTTCGGCGCGCGTGAAGCTGATCGTCACCGATGCCGTCTTCAGCATGGACGGCGACATCGCGCCGCTGCCGGCGTTGCTGGCCGCGGCCGAGGAATTCGATGCCTGGCTGATCGTCGACGACGCGCACGGGCTGGGCGTGCTCGGCGACAACGGCGTCGGCACGCTGGAACACTTCCAGCTGCGCAGCGAGCGCCTGATCGTCGTCGGCACGCTGGGCAAGGCGGCGGGACTCGCGGGGGCCTTCGTCGTCGCGCATTCGACGATCACCGACTACCTGTTGCAGGCGGCGCGCAACTACATCTTCTCGACGGCCTCGCCGCCGGCGGTGGAGCACGCGCTGCTGACCAGCCTGGACCTGATCCGCGGCGACGTCGGCCGCGCGCGACGCGCGTCGCTGCGGGCGCTGCAGGCGCGCTTGCGCGACGGCATAGTCGCCATGCTCGATCGCCATCCCACGCTGACCTGGAAACTCGCCGACTCGCAGACGCCGATCCAGCCGCTGATCGTCGGCGGCAACGCCGAGGTGATGGCGCTCGCCGCCGCGCTGGAGCGCGAAGGCCTGCGCGTGCCGGGCATCCGTCCGCCGACGGTGCCCAAGGGCGAGGCGCGCTTGCGCATCACGCTGTGCGCGACGCACACCGAGGCGGATGTCGATCGCCTCGTCGCGGCGCTGGAGGCCTGCGCATGAGCACGATGCATCCGCTCCACGGCTTCTTCATCACCGGCACCGACACCGAGATCGGCAAGACCTGCATCACCGCCGGCCTGACGCGCGCGTTCGACGGCCTGGGCCGCTACGTGACGCCGATCAAGTCGCTGGCCGCCGGCCAGACGCAGAACGCCGACGGCGTCTGGGTCAACGAGGACGTCGCCCAGCTGCACGCCGCGCAGACGCAGGGCATGACGATGGACGAGGTCGGCCCGCTGCAGTTCCGCGAGCCCTGCGCGCCGCACATCGCCGCGAAGCTCGAAGGCCGCGCCATCGATCGCACCGCGCTGCTGGCCGCCATCCGGCGCTCGGCGTCCAAGGGCGACTTCGCGCTGATCGAAGGTGTCGGCGGCTTCCGCGTGCCGCTCACCGACGACTGGGACACGGCCGACCTGGCCGTCGACCTGGCGATGCCGGTGGTGCTCGTTGTCGGCCTGCGGCTGGGTTGCATCAACCACGCGCTGCTGACGGCCGAGGCCGTCCTCGCGCGCGGCCTGCGCCTGGCCGGCTGGGTGGCGAACACCGCCGACCCCCATCAACCCCATGTGGCGGACAATCTGGCCGCCTTGCACGCCCGGCTCGACCAGGGCCTGGGCGTGCCGTGCTGGGGCCATGTGCCCCGGCTCCCCGATCCCTCTCCCGCGGCCGTGGCCGCGCACCTGCAGCAGCCGCTGCTGTTGAACGCATTGAAAGCATGACGATGAAGCAGACCGTCAACCAGATCCAGACGCTGACGCCCACCACCGACGAGCAACGTCGCAACGTCAAGCCCTGGACCGTCAACGAGATCGCCGCACTGTTCGAGCTGCCGTTCAACGACCTGCTGTTCCGCGCGCAGCAGGTGCATCGCGAGCACTTCGACCCGAACGCGGTCCAGCTGTCCACGCTGCTGTCCATCAAGACCGGCGGCTGCGAGGAGGACTGCAAGTACTGCCCGCAGTCGGCCCACTTCGACACCGGCCTGAAGGCCGAGAAGCTGATCCCGCTGCAGGAGGTGATGGAAGCCGCCCGCGCCGCCAAGGCCAACGGCGCGACCCGCTTCTGCATGGGCGCCGCCTGGCGCTCGCCGAAGGAGCGCCACCTGGAGGCCATCGGCGAGATGATCTCCGAGGTCAAGGCCATGGGCCTGGAGACCTGTCTGACCGCCGGCATGCTGGGCGACGGCCAGGCCGAGCAGCTGCGCGAGGCGGGGCTGGACTACTACAACCACAACCTCGACACCTCGCCGGAGTTCTACGGCCAGATCATCACGACGCGCACGTACCAGGACCGCCTGGACACGCTGGAGCGCGTGCGCGGCGTCGGCCTGAAGGTGTGCTCGGGCGGCATCGTCGGCATGGGCGAGACCCGCCGCCAGCGCGCCGGCCTGATCGCGCAGCTGGCCAACCTGGATCCGTATCCGGAGTCGGTGCCCATTAACAACCTGGTGCAGGTCGAAGGCACGCCGCTGGCGGGCACCGAGGCGCTGGACCCGTTCGAGTTCATCCGCACGATCGCGGTGGCCCGCATCACGATGCCGCGCGCGATGGTGCGCCTGTCCGCCGGTCGCGAGGAAATGCCCGAGACCATGCAGTCGCTGTGCTTCCTGGCCGGCGCGAACAGCATGTTCTACGGCGACAAGCTGCTGACCACCAGCAACCCGCAGGCCGAGAAGGACCGGAAGCTGATCGACCGCCTGGGCATGCACTGCGCGACCGAGGCCGAACTGAGCGCCGACACGGTGCCCGGCTGCGCGCCGGTGGGCGAGGACGCCGCGGCGTCCTGCGGCCATCGCCATTGAGCGGCCCGACACGACCTGAACCGACCTGACGACGCGTGACGGCCATTGCCGGCGCGCGGCCCCGGACGATCGCGAAGCGCGGCCGTCCGGGCGCACCCGGCGCGAAGCGGCCACAAGCCGCGACGCGTCGAGGACCCGAAACATGAGGAGACACCCGTGTTCAAGAAGATCCTGATCGCCAACCGCGGCGAAATCGCCTGCCGCGTCGCCGCCACGGCACGCCGTCTCGGCGTGAAGACCGTCGCCGTCTATTCCGACGCGGACGCGAACGCGCGCCACGTGCAGGCCTGCGACCAGGCCGTGCGCATCGGCGGCCCCGCGCCGCGCGACAGCTACCTGCAGTGGCAGCGCATCCTCGAGGCCGCCAAGGCCACGGGCGCTCAGGCCGTCCATCCGGGCTACGGCTTCCTCAGCGAGAACGAGGAGTTCGCGCAGGCCTGCGCGGACGCGGGCCTCGTGTTCATCGGCCCGCCGCCGTCGGCGATCCAGGCGATGGGCTTGAAGGCCGAATCGAAGCGCTTGATGGAGCAGGCCGGCGTGCCGCTGGTGCCGGGGTATCACGGCGCCGATCAGGATCCGGCGCTGCTGCGTCGCGAGGCCAATCGCATCGGCTTCCCGGTGCTGATCAAGGCCAGCGCGGGCGGCGGCGGCAAGGGCATGCGCGCGGTCCATGCGGACGAGGAATTCGACGCCGCGCTCGCGTCCTGCAAGCGCGAGGCGATCAACAGCTTCGGCGACGACGCGGTGCTGATCGAGCGCTACGTGCAGCGTCCGCGGCACATCGAGATCCAGGTCTTCGGCGACAGCCACGGCGATTGCGTCTACCTGTTCGAGCGCGACTGCTCGGTGCAGCGCCGGCACCAGAAGGTGCTGGAGGAAGCGCCGGCGCCCGGCATGACGGCCGAGCGCCGCGCCGAGATGGGTGCTGCCGCGGTCTCGGCCGCGAAGGCGGTCGGCTACCAGGGCGCGGGGACCGTGGAGTTCATCGCGGAGCAGGACGGCCGCTTCTACTTCATGGAGATGAACACGCGGCTGCAGGTCGAGCATCCGGTGACGGAGGCGATCACCGGCCAGGATCTGGTCGAGTGGCAACTGCGCGTGGCGGCCGGCGAGCCGCTGCCGCTGAAGCAGGACCAGCTGCGCATGCACGGTCACGCGATCGAGGCCCGCATCTGCGCCGAGAACCCAGAAGGCGGATTCCTGCCCGCGACCGGCACGCTGTCGGTGGCGCGCTGGCCGGCGCATGAGGCGTTCCAGCGCGCGGGCGTGCGCATCGATTCGGGCGTGGGCGAGGGCGATGCGATCAGCCCCTTCTACGACTCGATGATCGCCAAGCTGATCGTCTGGGGCGAGACGCGCGAGCAGGCGCTGGCGCTGCTGGACGCGTCGCTGCGCGACACGCACATCGTCGGGCTGCACACCAACGTCGCGTTCCTGCGCCGCTGCGCGGCGACGGCGTCGTTCACGAACGCGGATCTGGATACCGCGCTGATCGAGCGCGAGAAGGCGGCGCTGTTCGGTCAGCCGGGCCTGCCGCTGGCGGATGCCGCGGCGGCCGTCGTGGCGCACACGCTGGCAGAAGAAGCGCTGACCGAATCCACCGATCCGTGGAGCCGCCGCGACGGCTGGCGGATGTTCGGCGCGGCGCAGCGCCGCTTCGAGCTGGACGTCGACGGCGAGCATCACCAGGTGCTGCTGGCGCGTCACCATCACGGCAGCCTGTCGCTGAGCGTCGGCGGCGAGTCGATCGCGCTGGCGGTGCGCTCGAAGGGACCGGAGCAGCATGAGCTCTACCTGGGCGAGCGTCGCGTGACCGTGTCGACCTACAAGGTCGGTGAGCAGGTGGCGGTGTTCGGCGCGCACGGCTCGGCGCTGGTGACCGAGGTCGACGTCATCGCCCACGCGGGCCAGGGTCAATCGGAAGCCGGTCGCCTGACCGCGCCGATGCCGGGCAAGCTGATTGCATTCCTGGCGCAGCCCGGCGATGCGATCACCAAGGGCCAGCCGCTGGCGGTGATGGAAGCGATGAAGATGGAACACACCATCACCGCGCCGCGCGACGGCGTGGTGGCGGAGCTGCTGTTCGCGATCGGCGACCAGGTCGGCGATGGCGCCGAGCTGCTCCGGCTGCAGGCGTGAGGCTGCTGGCCCTCACCCCCGCCCTCTCCCGCAAGCGGGAGAGGGAGTAATCCAGACAGTCAGCCAGAGGATCAAGCCATGACCACATTGCCCACCCGCGTCACCCTCGTCGATGTCGGCCCGCGCGACGGCCTGCAGAACGAGAAGGAGAACGTCGGCACGGCCGACAAGGCCAAGCTGGTCTCGCTGCTGCAGGACGCCGGTCTGAAGGAGATCGAGGTCACCAGCTTCGTCTCGCCGAAGTGGGTGCCGCAGATGGCGGACAACACGGCGGTGATGGCGGCGATCGAGCGCCGGCCCGGCGTGCGGCACAGCGTGCTGGTGCCAAACATGAAGGGCCTGGAGGGCGCGCTGCCGACCAAGCCCGATGAGATCGTCGTCTTCGCGGCGGCCTCGGAGGCCTTCTCGCAGAAGAACATCAACTGCTCGATCGCCGAGAGCATCGAGCGCTTCGCGCCCGTGGTCGCCGCGGCGCACGAGGCCGGCATCAAGGTGCGCGGTGCGCTGTCGTGTTCCGTCGGATGCCCGTACCAGGGCGATGTCTCGGCGGATGAGGTCGAGCGCGTCGTCCAGCTGATGAAGGCCATCGGCGTGGACCACCTCGGGGTGGCCGACACGATCGGCGTCGGCACGCCGCGCAAGGTGCAGGCCGCGATGGAGCGCGCGTTGAAGCACTACCCGCTGGTCGAGGTCAGCGGGCATTTCCACGATACCTACGGCCAGGCGCTGACCAACATCTACGCCTGCCTGGAGATGGGCATCCACACCTTCGATGCGAGCGTCGCCGGCCTCGGCGGCTGCCCGTATGCGAAGGGCGCGACCGGCAACGTCGCGACCGAGGACGTGGTGTTCCTGCTGAACGGCCTGGGCATCGAGACCGGCATCGACATCGACAAGCTGATCGACGCCGGCGCGTTCATCTCCGGCGTGCTGGGCCGTCCGCCCGTTTCGCGCGTGGGGAAGGCGATCCTGGCGAAGCGCAAGGGGTGAGTCGACCGGAGCGCGCGGCGCGATGCCGGGCTCCCGACCGGCCAGGAACGTTCAGCCCCTGATCCGTTCCACGAACCACCACAGGTGCCCGCCGAGGTCGAGCACGCCGTAGCTCTTGTCGGCCCAGTATTCGGGGCCGTAGTCCTCGATCTTCGGTTCGTAGACGATGGTGGCGCCCGCCGCGCGCGAGCGCTCGCAGTGCGCGGCGGCGTCGTCGACATACACCATCAGGCTTTGCGTGTTGGCGCCGCCCACGCCCTTGGGGCTGCGCAGCGGGATGCCGAAGCGCTGCGAGCGCTCCCCCTCGCCGCCCTCGCTGACCATGATCAGCGCCTCGCCGTAGGTGAGCTGGCTGTGCACGACCGAGCCGTCGTCGCCGTCCACCCGCAGCTGCACCTCGAACCCGAAGGCCTTGCACAACCACGGGATCGCCTCGGCGGCGCTGTCGTAGAACACGGCGCTGGACAGACGCGGCCAGCCGGCAGGCGTGGGTTTCATCGCAACTCCTGAGCATCGGTTTCGGGACCAGGTGAAGCTTCAGCATAGGCGAACAACCCGCCTGGAGTCATGCGATCCCGACGTCGGACGGGCGACGAGTGCATCTCGAACCATCCGTTCGACCCGTCAACCAAGCGCCTTTCCACGTGCGAAAGGCGTTTCGATGAAAGTCTCCCTGCGACAGATCGATGGTCCGTGGTCGGCGGGTTTCGTGCTCGACAAGCAGATGCTCAGCAGCGTCTATCTGGGCAGCGACAGCGAAGGTCGTCCGAGGTTCGACCACACCCGCACCGACGCCGGCGAGGCGCTGTTCCAGTTGAAGGTCCGCGGCGACAAGTCGCAGGCCGAGCCGCTCGCCCGCGCGGTGCGCAACTTCATCCTGCCGCGCCTCGGGCCGATCGGCTTCATCGTGCCGATGCCGCCGTCGCGCGTGCGTCCGTGGCAGCCGATGTCGCTGGTCGCGCGCGAACTGGCGCTGCAGCTGCGCGTGCCCGTGTTCGAGCGGCTGCTGCTCAAGACGCCCCTGCCGCGCCCGTTGAAGGACTTCCCGACGCGCGAGGAAAGACTGCTGGCCCTGACCCACGCCTTCTCGCTGCACGACGAGATCCGCAACCAGGGGCTGTGGAATGCCCTGCTGATCGACGACGTCGTCGACAGCGGCACCACGATGGAGGCGGCCAGCCTGCTGCTGCGCAAGTACCGCAAGATCGATCAGCTGTTCGTCGCCGCGCTGACCTGGGCATGAGGGCAGCGGAGCGCGACCCTCAGCCTGCGGTCAGGGTCTGCGCCACGCTGTCGCGGAACTTGGCTGCGCGCTCCGCGTCGGATTCGGCCTCGATGCGCTCGCAGCAGAGGTCGACCCATTCCAGGAAGCGGCTTTCGGTGTCCGCCTGTCGGGCCAGGTCCCGCAGTTCGCCCTCGCGGCCGGCCAGCATGCGGGTGACGAGGTCGAGACCGAAGAACTTCGCCGACACGAGCCGGCGCGCCCGATCCTGCGCGGCGCGCGCCAGCGCGGCGGCTTCGCGCACCTCGGCTTCGTCGATGACGTCGAGGCCGGTGACGATGGGAACCGCCGGAGCAGCGGGAGCATTCGGAGTGGCGGGGGGCGCAGGAACGGCTGGAGCTGCGGGGCGTTTGGCGGCCGCTGGCGGCGGCACGAGGATGACCGGCACTTCGACCAGACCCTGGTCGACCAGTCGCGTCAGACCGTCGTCGCCCAAGCCCAGGCCGCGGCCAAGCTGGATCAGTTCTTCGGCGTTGCGCTTGCCGTCGACGGTGATCAGCAGGGCGCGCAGCGCGGGCGGCAGCCGGCGTTGTCCCGGCGCGAGCATCTCGCGCGCCAGCTCGGTCTTGCGGGGAGGTGTTACGGATGCTTGCATGGCGGGCGCATCTTGCAAAGCCCGCATGCACGCTTGATGACAGCGAGCCATAGGCCTCCCACGCTTGTGCATTGCCGCACGGGCCGCCGATGCCTAGGATCAACCCTTTCCGATCCATGTGTCGGATCAACGTTTCCCGGCGAGAGAACCGGAACTCACGGACCGAGGAGGGACTGCCATGGACAAGCTGGTGATCGTTCATCGTGGCGCGCTGCGCGCCAAGTACGGCGCCGCGGCGCTCGCGAAGATCGACGCGGCGTTGAAGGCGCTGGCCGCCGCGGACAAGCGGCGCGGCGTCGACACGCTCGTGGTGGCGGTAGACCTGGCGTCGACGATGAAGCCCTACGGCGTCGCGCCCGTGCCGGCGCGGCCGGACGCGAAGTCGCTCAAGGGCGCCATCGACGCCCTGGCCCATGCGCGCCTGCCGCACTATTTCGTGCTGATCGGCGGGCCGGATGTGATGCCGATGGTCCCGCTGAAGAACCCCGCGCATGGCGGGGAGCTCGGCGACTCGGACAAACTGGTCCCCAGCGACCTGCCGTACGCCTGCGAAGCCGCCTATTCGACCGACCCGAACCGCTTCCTCGGTCCGACGCGCGTCGTCGGCCGGCTCCCGGATCTGGCCGGCGCCTCCAAACCCGACCTGCTGCTCCAGCTGATCCGCGCCGCCGCCCGCCACAAGGGCCTGCCGCGCGACGCCTTCGCCGACAGCTTCGGCCTGTCGGCCGAGGTCTGGCAGGCGTCGACGCGGCTCAGCCTCACCAACACCTTCGGCAACGCCGACCGCCTGCACCTCTCGCCGCCCGGCGGCCCGAAGTGGGCCAAGGCGGACCTCGCGCCGCGGATGCACTTCATCAACTGCCACGGCGCCGAGGACATGCCCGAGTACTACGGCCAGCACGGCGAGGACTTCCCGGTGGCCATGCGCTCGGCGCTGCTGCGCGACCGCGTCACCGCCGGCACCGTCGTGGCCGCCGAGTGCTGCTACGGCGCGCAGCTCTTCGATCCGGCGCAGGCGGACGGCGACTGGCCCATGGCGCTGCGCTACCTGGCCGACGGCGCCTGCGGCTTCCTCGGCAGCACGACCGTCGCCTACGGCCCCAGCGACGGCAACGGCTCGGCCGACCTGATCTGCCAGTATTTCCTGCAACGCGTGCTGGCCGGCGCCTCGCTCGGTCGCGCCCTGCTCGAAGCCCGCCAGAAATTCGCCGGCGAGCGCACCCACCTCGATCCGATGGACCTGAAGACGCTCGGCCAGTTCTACCTGCTGGGCGATCCGTCGCTGCAGCCCGTAGCGGGGTCGGGTCATGCGCTGTCGCGCACGAAGGCGTTCCGCAAGGCCTTCGCCGCCGTGGAGGACCGCGGCGTGCGCGGGCTGCGGCGCGAGCGCCTGGAGCGCGAAGGCCGCAACCTGGCGCGGTCCTTGCCCCGATTGCTGCCCACGGAGGCGGCGCCCGCCAAGGCGGTGGTC
Organism: Roseateles noduli; assembly: GCA_002205125.1. Taxonomy (GTDB): domain Bacteria; phylum Pseudomonadota; class Gammaproteobacteria; order Burkholderiales; family Burkholderiaceae_C; genus Roseateles; species Roseateles noduli. Next base: position 96,773 of record NIOE01000013.1, read on the forward strand.
GACGCCGTGCGGCCGATGCTCAAGGAGTCCGGCATCGATCCCGACCACTGCACGCCCATCAGCTACCGCATCGCGGGCGCGCCGGGCCAACGGACGATCCACGTCTACAAGGGCTGGGTCGATCGCCGGCTGCTGGCGCTGATCGCGACCGAACAGGACGGCCGACTTCTGCACGTTAGACGCATGCATGCCCGCTGACCTTGAGGGACCTGACGCCGCCGGTGCCGAGGAACGCCTGCGCGGCCGCCTCTGCCGCGAGCGCACCGACGCCGGCAGCAAGAGCGAGCGCCTGGCGCTGCTGCTCGCCGTGGCCGGGGGCGAGCGCCTCGTGCTGCGCCGCGCCGGCGCCAATCCGTTCCGCGATCCGGAGCTGGAAGCGCTGGAGGGTCAGGTCTTGATCGTCGAAGGCGAACGCCGCGAGCGCTATTTCCTGGTGCGGCACTACACCGTTTGCGACGACGATGACGGCTCGCCCGGGTGAGTCTTCCTCCCACGCAAGCCCGCCCCGGGAACGAAATCTGCCGGAAAGGCGCACATGGCCCCTCGCATCAGCGCTGCCGACTGCCCGATGGGCACCTCGGCAAACCCGCGTGCCGTGGTCGGACACCCGTCAGGGCGACTTGCCGAGCACTGCTCGACAGACGTACAACCGGACTCCGGCCCGCGCCGATGCGCTTTCTGATCCCACAAACCGACCAAAAGGAGTAACGCTCATGGCCAAGACCTCTCCCTCCGACCGCCTGCTGAACGACCTGAACCAGGTGGTGAGCGATGCCGAATCGCTGCTGCGCGCCACGGCCGACCAGACCAGCGCCGGTGCCTCCGAACTGCGTGCCCGTGTCCAGTCGACGCTGGATCGCGCCAAGTCCAGCCTGGGCGACTTCCAGTCGGCCGCGGTCGATCGCGCGAAGGCTGCCGGCAAGGCGACCGACGACTACGTGCATGACAACCCGTGGCAATCCGTCGGCGTCGCGGCCGGCGTCGGCCTGCTGATCGGGCTGCTGCTGACCCGCCGCTGAGCGGAAGGTGATCGGCGACGGCGTTCGCGCCGCCGTCGATCAGCGACAGCGGTCGTTCACCGACCGCCGTTGACCGGCGCGGCGCAGGGCGCTGCCAGCACCGTCTGGGCGACCGCCTGAGGCGGATCCGTTTCCCAGGCCTTGGGCGCGGCCAGCCAGCGATCCAGTTCGTCCGCCGGCATCGGCTTGGCGAACAGCCAGCCCTGGCCTTCATGGCAACCCAGCGCCAGCAGGTGCTGGCGTTGTTCCTCAGTCTCGATGCCCTCGGCGACAACGCGCATGCCGAGGCTGCACCCCAGGTTCACCACCATCTGCGCGATCGTCGCGCCGGCGGCGGAGCTCTGCGCCTCGCGCACGAAGGCGCGGTCGATCTTGAGCCGTTCGACGTCCAGTCGACGCAACTGGCTCAGCGACGAGAAACCGGTTCCGAAGTCGTCGATCGCCACCGAGGCGCCGGTCCCGCGGATCTCCGCGAGCACCCGCAGCACGGCCGAGACCTCTTCCATCGCCATCGATTCGGTGATCTCCAACTCCAGCGCCGAACCGGGCACGTCGGCATCGGCCAGCGCGCGGCGGACCGTGTCGATGAAGGCCGGATGGCGGAACTGCGCCAGCGAGATGTTCACCGCGATGCGGAAATCCGAATAGCCGCCGTCGCGCAACTGACGCACCTGCCGGCAGGCGGTCCTCAGCACGAATTCGCCGATCGGGACGATCAGTCCGGATTGCTCCGCCAGCGGGATGAACTGGTCGGGCGGGACGAACTTGCCTTCGTCGGTGCGCCAGCGCAGCAGCGCCTCGGCGCCGATGACGCGGTGCGTGGCCAGCTCGACCTGCGGCTGGTAGACGACGAAGAGCCTGCGTTCCTCGAAGCTGGCGCGCAGGCCCTTGAGCAGCTTGAAGCGCTCGCGGGCGTCGACGCCCATCTCCGGCGAGAAGTACTGCGACGCGCCGCGGTTGCCCGCCTTGGCGCGCTTGAGCGCGATCTGCGCGTCCAGCAGCAGCTCCGAGCCCAGCGCGCGCGACTGCGCCAGCCGCACCAGGCCGGTGGTGGCCGACAGCTGCAGCCGCTCGCCGGCGACGGTGAAGGGGTCCTCGAAGGCCGTGCCGATGCGATGGCCGTTGACCATGTCGTCCGGCCCCAGCAGGCCGAAGGCGTTCGACGAGATCCGCGCCATCGCGGTGTTGAATCCGAGCCGCTGCGCCAGCCGCTGCGACACCGCCTGCAGCACCTGGTCGCCGAAGCGGTGGCCGAAGGCGTCGTTGACGTCGGCGAAGTCGTCCAGGTCGATCAGCGCCAGCGTGATGCCTTCGGGCGACTTGAGGTTGTGCTCCAGCAGCTCGATGAAGCGGGTCCGGTTCGGCAGCTGCAGCAGCGGATCGTTGTAGGCCTGGTCGGTCAGCTGCGTGTACAGCATGACGTTCTCGAAGCCGACGGCGATGTTGGAGCAGAACGCGCGCAGCAGCTGGCGGTCGAGCTCGTCGAGCTCGCGCTGGACCTCGACCAGCGCCGCCATCGCGCGCCCGCTGGGCAGTCCGAAGAACAGGACGGTGCAGCCGTCCGCGTACAGGTTGTGGCCCACCGACAGGCAGCGCGAGAGCAGTTCGCGGATCTTGCCGGCCGGCACCGCGTGCAGCGGACGGTTGATCAGCGAGCTGTACTGGCCGGCGGCCGCGATCACGCGAGCGTCGCCGCTGGTGTCGCCGCTGTTGTGATTGGGGGCCTGCACGCAGACCAGGCCCTCGGGCAGCGTGCCCAGCAGCGCGCACAGCTGCGTAACCACGCCCTCGGCGAAACGGTGCAGCCCGTGCTGGCGGCCAAGCTCGGTGCTGGCCTCCACGATCATCTCCAGGCCCTGGCGGTTCGCCTCCAGCGCGCGGATCTGCCGGTATGACCGGATCGCGGCGGTCAGCACCGTGTAGAGCCGGGTGCGGGTCAGCTCCGACTTGGTCTTGTAGTCGTTGATGTCGTAGGCCTGGACCGTCTCGATCTCCGGCGCGTAGCCCGGCTGGCCGGTGCGCAGCACGATGCGCACGGCGCGCTGGCGCAGTTCCTCGCGGATGTGGCGCACCAGCTGCAGGCCGGCGTCGTCGGACTCCATGACGACGTCCAGCAGCACGACGGCGATGTCCGGTTCGTGGCCCAGCAGGGAGCGGGCCTCGGCGGCGGACTTGGCGTGGAGGAAGGCCAGGGGCTGGCCTTCGACCTGCAGCCCCTGCATGGCGAGCTCGGTCGCCTTGTGGACGTCGGTGTCGTCGTCGACGATCAGCACCCGCCAGGGCTTGGGCGCTTCCAGGGGCTCGTCGGACGCGTGCTCGTGGTCGTCCAGGAACTGCAGCAGGTCGTCGTCTTCGACGACGGCGGAGTGCGGCGTGTGCTGGCGATCAGGCATTGAATGAACCTTGTCAGGCCGGCGGCGCGGGGTCCGCGCAACCAGGCGTTACCGCACTGTAGCCCAAGGCCTGTGGCGGAATCGGACAAAGCACGCCCTCGTTTCCCCCGATTCAGTGATAGCTTTCGCACACCGAGGGGACGGACACAGAGGAGAAACAATCGATGGAATCACGCGATCCTGGGCTGACGGAGCGGCTGCGGCGGGTGGCTGACCGGGCGCTCGAACTGGCCCGCGTGCGGCTGGAATTGCTGGGCGTGGAGCTGCAGTCGGAACTGCTGCGGTTGTTCGGCGCGCTGACCGCGCTGCTGCTGGCCCTGCTGCTGGGCGTGGCGGCCTTGCTGATGCTGGTGTTCGCCGCGCTGCTGTGGGTGCCCGACGTGTGGCGCGCCCCGGTGGGCGCGGGCTTGGGCGCCGCGTTCCTGATCGGCGCCGCGGGATGCTGGTTCTGGGCGAAACAGCAACTCGCGACGGGCAAGCCGTTCGCGGCAAGCGTCGCGGAACTGGCACGCGACCGGCGGGCGCTCGAACCTGAGGACGGCCCGAATGGCGCCGACGGCCTGGGCGGCCAGGGAGCGGGACGGTGATGTGGGGCGACGCGCGTCAGCGGCTCCAGCTGCGGCAACTCGAACTGCAGCTGCGCAGCGCCGAGTTGCGGCTCGGTCTGCGACACGACGTGCAGGGGCTCGAAGGCCCGATGCGATGGGCCGAGCGTGGACATTCCCTCTACCGGCTGGCCGGCAGCCTCCCGCGCCTGTGGCGGACCGTGGCGGCGCTGGCCGCGGCGGGCGGTCTGGCGGGGCTCATCCGGGCGTTCCGCCGGCACGAGCCCGAGGCCGCCGACAGTTCGCCGGGGCGTATCGCCCGGCTCTGGGCCTGGATCAGCCTGGGATGGAAGGTCTGGCAGTGGGTGAAGCCGTCGGCGCCACCCGCCGACGATCAGCGCTGACCGCGCTTGGAGGCCGGCTTGATCGCCGGCTTGATCGCCGGTTTTCCCGCCGATCTGATCGCTGGCTGCGCGGCCGGCTTGCCGCCCTGCAGCGGCTTGCCCCGCGGCGCCGGCTTCGCGCCGGTCACCCGCGGCGGCAGGCCGGTGTGCTGGGTCAGGATCTGACCTGAACGCGGCTTGTTCGGCGCGACCTTCTCGCCGGCCTGCGTCGAGTTCTTGCGGCGCGCCGACTCGTAGGCGCCGTCGGTGGTCGGCTGGAAGGTCGGGATCAGGTGGTTCTTCCCGTTGCCGATGAGGTCGGCGCGGCCCATGTCCTTGAGGGCCTCGCGCAGCAACGGCCAGTTGTTGGGGTCGTGGTAGCGCAGGAAGGCCTTGTGCAGGCGACGACGGCGCTCGCCCTTGACGATGTCGACCGGCTCGCTGTCGCGGGTCACCTTCTTGAGCGGATTCTTGCCCGAGTGGTACATCGCCGTGGCCGTGGCCATCGGGCTCGGGTAGAAGGTCTGCACCTGGTCCGCGCGGAAGCCGTTGCGCTTGAGCCAGAGGGCGAGGTTCATCATGTCCTCGTCGGCCGTGCCCGGGTGCGCCGCGATGAAGTAGGGGATCAGGAACTGCTTCTTGCCCGCGGCCGCGCTGGCCTGCTCGAACAGCTGCTTGAAGCGGTCGTAGGTGCCGATGCCCGGCTTCATCATCTTCGAGAGCGGTCCGCCCTCGGTGTGCTCCGGGGCGATCTTCAGGTAGCCGCCCACGTGGTGGGTCACCAGTTCCTGGATGTACTCCGGCGACTCGATCGCCAGGTCGTAGCGCAGGCCCGAGCCGATCAGGATCTTCTTGACGCCGCGCAGCGCGCGGGCGCGCCGGTACAGCTTGATCAGCGGGCCGTGGTCGGTGTGCAGGTTCGGGCAGATGCCGGGATAGACGCAGCTCGGCTTGCGGCAGGCGGCCTCGATCTCGGGGCTCTTGCAGCCGATGTGCCACATGTTGGCGGTCGGGCCGCCCAGGTCCGAGATGATCCCGGTGAAGCCCTTGACCTTGTCGCGGATGTCCTCGATCTCGCGGATGACCGAGTCCTCGCTGCGGCTCTGGATCACGCGGCCCTCGTGCTCGGTGATCGAGCAGAAGGTGCAGCCGCCGAAGCAGCCGCGCATGATGTTCACCGAGAAGCGGATCATTTCCCACGCCGGGATCTTGGTGGCGTGGTCGTGGCTGCCGTTTTCGTCGGCGTAGACCGGGTGCGGGCTGCGGGCGTAGGGCAGGTCGAAGACGTGGTCCATCTCGACCGTCGTCAGCGGGATGGGCGGCGGGTTGAACCAGACGTCGCGGTCGACACCGCCCGACGAATGCCGCTGCACCAGCGCGCGCGCGTTGCCGGGATTGGTCTCCAGATGCAGCACGCGGTTGGCGTGGGCGTAGAGGACCGGATCGCTCTTGACCTGCTCGTAGGCCGGCAGCCGGATCACGGTGCGCTCGCGCGGCGTGACCAGCGCGCGGCCGTCGGTCTTGGACAGCGTCTGGCGGATGATCTTGATCGGCTTGACCTCGGGCATGCCCGGCTGCGGCGCGGCACCCGCCACCGGAGCGCCCGACAGACCTGCAGCACCCGGCATGGCCGCAGCCTGCGCCTGTTCCTGCTGCTTCGAGCAATCGGTGCCCTGATCGGCGGCCGCTTCCTCGGTGGTCATGTACGGGCTGAGCAGCGCGTCGATCTTGCCGGGGGCGTCGACGTCGGTCGAATCGATCTCGAACCAGCCGTCCAGCGCGGCGTCGTCCGGCTTGCGCATGAAGGCGGTGCCGCGCACGTCGGTGATGGACTCGATCGGCTTCTTCTGCGACAGGCGGTGGGCGATCTCGATGATCGCGCGCTCCGCGTTGCCGTAGACCAGCAGGTCGGCCTTGGAGTCCACCAGGATGGAGCGCCTGACCTTGTCCTGCCAGTAGTCGTAATGGGCGATGCGGCGCAGCGAGGCCTCGATGCCGCCAATGATCACGGGGACGTCCTTGAACGCCTCCTTGCAGCGCTGCGTGTAGACCAGCGTCGCGCGGTCGGGACGCTTGCCGGCGCCGCCGCCCGGCGTGTAGACGTCGTCCGAGCGGATCTTCCGGTCCGCCGTGTAATGGTTGATCATCGAATCCATGTTCCCGGCCGCCACGCCGAAGAACAGGTTGGGCTTGCCCAGGGCCCGGAACGCATCCGGCGAGTGCCAGTCGGGCTGCGCGATGATCCCCACGCGGAAGCCCTGCGCTTCCAGCGTCCGTCCGATGACCGCCATGCCGAAGCTGGGATGGTCCACATAGGCGTCGCCGCTGACGATGATGATGTCGCAGCTGTCCCAGCCCAGTTGCGTCATCTCCTCCCGCGACATCGGCAGGAAGGGGGCGGGACCGAAGCGTTTCGCCCAGAACGGACGGTACGAGGTCAGCGCCTTCTGGCCGGTCTTCTTCAGATCGGACAGCGGACGGGTGGGTGGGGGAGCGATGGACACGGCGGCGGCTCGGGCGTGGGCAACCGGGTATTGTCGCCGCACCCTGGGGTTCACCCCGAGGCACCCTGCATAAATACAGGGCTTTCCAACGGAAAGGCGTTTATTCCCGAGGATCGGAGGGAACCGCCGCGTCCTGGGCGTCTCCCGCATCGCCGGCTTTGCCCATGTGACCGGTATCGCGGCTCGCCTCGCAGACCGGCTGCCGGCCCAGCGCGCCGCGCTCGGCGGCCGTCAGCGGCGGGAAGCGGTTCGGGACCACCACCGTCAGCGAGGAGAGGTAATGCTCCAGCCGCGCCTGACCGACCACGATCAGGTCGAAGGCCTCCGGATCCAGGATCCAGTGGTGCAGCAGGCCGCCTATCAGCGCCATGAGGCCGATCGCGGCCTGATGCGCATCCACGTCCGGCGGCAACTGGCCGAGCGCCTTGGCGCGCTCGAAGGCTTCGCGGTTGTGCTCCGTCCATTCGCGGTGGGCGGCGACCTTGCGACCACGGATCGATGCCATCTCGCCGACGAATTCGACGCGCAGGTTGGCGATCTCGAAGGCCCGGCGCGTGCGGGCATTGAACGCCGCGCAGTGCATGACGTTCATCAATCTCAGGCGCAGATCGTCCAATGGCCGGTCCGGCCCGGGCGACACCGACGGCTCGAAGTCCTCCTCCAGCGGCATGGTGGCGCGTTCCATCATGGCGTTGAAGAGCTGGACCTTGTCCTCGAAGTGCCAGTACACGGCGCCCCGGGTCACGCCCGCGGCCTGCGCGATGTCCTGCAGCGAAGTGCGGGAGACGCCCCGCTCATGGAACAGCTGCTCCGCGGCATCCAGCAGACGGGCGCGGGTTTCCTGGGCTTCCTGTTTGGTTCGACGAGCCATGGACCGATTGTAGAAGCACATGGCGGAAACATACATGCGTGAATGTATGTATATACTGCGCCACTTTGGTCGAACCGTACCGATGCCGTACGTCGTGGCAGAAGCGCCATGGCTAGGGCCGCGGTTTGCCCCGTCCGCGCGGCTGTCCAGCCGGGCCGACCGTCTGAATCTCCGAATCTGCACTTCGAATCTGTACTGCGAGAGGAATCCCATCGTGATGTCTACCCCTCTGACAAAAGCAACGCCGGGGTCGGAGCGCCCGAGCCTGAAGGCCGGCGCGCGCATGCTTTACCTGCTTCCGCTGGTGATTTCGATCGCGGCCGTGCTGGCCGCCTGCGGCAAGGATGAGAAGGCGGCCGCCGCGCCGGGCGGCGGCATGCCGCCGGCCAACGTGGGCGTCGTGACGGTGGGTCAGCAGGCGGTCGCGCTGCAGACCGAACTGCCGGGTCGGGTCGAGGCGCTGCGCACCGCGCAGGTCCGCGCCCGCGTCAACGGTGTGATCCTCAAGCGCCTGTTCACCGAAGGCTCCGAAGTGAAGGCCGGCCAGGCGCTGTTCCTGATCGATCCGGCGCCGTACCAGGCCCAGCTCGACAGCGCCAATGCCAACGTCGCCAAGGCGCAGGCCAATGAGGCCCAGGCCTCGGCGCAGGCCGCGCGCAACAAGCCGCTGGCCGACGCGAAGGCGATCAGCCAGCAGGAATACATCACCTCGGTCGCGACCGCCAAGGCCGCCGCCGCCGACGTGGCCGCCGCCAAGGCCGCCGCGGTGACGGCCAAGCTGAGCCTGGATTACGCCCATGTCTACGCGCCCATCGCCGGCCGCATCGGTCGTGCGCTGGTGACCGAAGGCGCGCTGGTCGGTGCGTCCGACGCCACGCAGCTGGCGCTGATCCAGCAGGTCAGCAGCGTCTACGTGAACTTCACGCAGTCGGCGAATGAAGTGCAGGCCATGCGTCGCGCGCTGGCCGCCGGTCAACTGCGCAGCGCGGGCAACAACGCCGCGCAGGTCGAGATCGTCGGCGACGACGGCGTCGTGCTGCCGCGCACCGGCAAGCTGCTGTTCACCGACCTGACGGTCGATCCGACCTCGGGCCAGGTCACGCTGCGCGCCGAAGTGCCCAACCCCGACAGCGCGCTGCTGCCCGGCCAGTACGTCCGCGTCCGCGTGGCGCAGGCGGAGCTGCCGTCGGCCATCCTGCTGCCGCAGCAGGCGGTGACGCGCGGTTCTTCCGGCGACACGGTGCTGGTGGTCGGTCCCGACAACAAGCCCGCGCCGCGCAAGGTCAAGATCGGCAATGCGATCGGCAACCAGTGGGTGGTGCTCGACGGCCTGAAGACCGGCGAGAAGGTCATCGCCGACGGCTTCCAGAAGATGTTCGTGCCGGGCGCGCCGGTCAATCCGGTGCCGTTCAACCCGGCCAGCGCCGCTTCCGGCGCGGCGTCCGGTGCTGCCGCTGCGCCCGCCGCCTCCGCGGCGAGCCGCTGAGCGCCTGACGCTCAGGAAGGATCCAAGACATGGCACGTTTCTTCATTGATCGCCCCATCTTCGCGTGGGTGATCGCCTTGTTCATCCTGGTCTTCGGCGGGGTGGCGATCACCCAGCTGCCGGTGGCCCAGTACCCCACCGTCGCGCCGCCGTCGCTGTCCATCAACGTCGCCTACCCGGGCGCGTCGGCCAAGACGCTGGACGAGGCGGTGATCTCCGTCATCGAGCAGGAGCTCAACGGCGCTCCCGGCCTGGCCTACATGGAATCGGTCAGCCAGGCCAACGGCACGGGCGCCATCACGGTGACCTTCGAGTCGGGCACCAACATCGACCTGGCGCAGGTGGAAGTGCAGAACCGCCTGTCGCGCGCGACGCCCCGGCTGCCCGCCGCGGTGACGCAGCAGGGCGTGCGCGTCGACAAGGCGCGGTCCAACTTCCTGCTGTTCGTGACGCTGTCGTCCAAGGACAGCTCGATGGACCCGATCGCGCTGGGCGACTACGCCGCCCGCAACGTCGTGCCCGAGATCCAGCGGATCCCCGGCGTCGGCCAGGCGCAGCTGTTCGGCTCCGAGCAGGCGATGCGCATCTGGCTGGATCCGGCCAAGATGGAGTCGTACAAGCTCAGTCCCGCCGAGGTCAATGCCGCCATCACCGCGCAGAACGCGCTGGTGCCGGCCGGTGTGCTGGGCGACCGCCCGAACACCAGCAGCCAGACCATGTCCGCGACCATCGTGGTCAAGGGCCAGCTGGAGAACAAGGAGCAGTTCGGCAACATCGTGCTGCGCGCCAACACCGACGGCTCCACCGTGAAGCTGAAGGACGTCGCCCGCATCGAGATGGGCGGCCAGAGCTACAGCACCTACGCGCGCTTGAACGGCCAGCCGTCCACCGGCGTGGGCGTGCAGCTGTCGCCGACCGGCAATGCGCTGGGCACCGCCAAGGCGGTCAAGGCGCGCATGGAAGAGCTGAAGAAGTACTTCCCCGCCGGCGTCGAATACAAGGTGCCGTACGACTCGTCCAAGTTCGTGCAGATCTCCATCTCGCAGGTGGTGGAGACGCTGATCGAGGCGATCGTCCTGGTGTTCCTGGTGATGTACCTGTTCCTGCAGGACTGGCGCTACACGCTGATCCCGACGCTGGTGGTGCCGGTGGCGCTGCTGGGCACCTTCGGGATCATGCTGGCGCTGGGCTTCTCGATCAACGTGCTGACGCTGTTCGGCATGGTGCTGGCGATCGGCATCCTGGTCGACGATGCGATCGTGGTCGTCGAGAACGTCGAGCGCATCATGAGCGAAGAGGGGCTCAGTCCGCGTGAGGCGACCAAGAAGGCGATGGGCCAGATCTCGGGCGCCATCATCGGCATCACCACGGTGCTGATCGCGGTGTTCATCCCGATGGCCTTCTTCGCCGGCTCGGTGGGCAACATCTACCGCCAGTTCTCGCTGGCGATGGTGGCCTCGATGGCGCTGTCGGCGCTGATGGCGCTGTCGCTCACGCCGGCGCTGTGCGCGACACTGCTCAAGCCGGTCGACGCGGGTCACCACCACGAGAAGCGCGGCTTCTTCGGCTGGTTCAACCGCGGCTTCTCGCGCACCGCGAAGGGCTACGAGGGCTGGGTCGCCAAGCTGCTCAAGCGCGCCGGTCCGATGATGGTCGCCTTCGTCGCCGTGGTCGCGGTCGTGGGCTGGCTGTACGTCCGCATGCCGACGTCCTTCCTGCCCAATGAGGACCAGGGCTACCTGATCGTCAACGTGCAGCTGCCGCCGGGCGCCACGTCCAACCGGACCGAAGCCGCCGTGGCCACGCTGGAGCAGTTCCTGCACAAGCAGCCCGAAGTCGCCGACACCATCGGCGTGATCGGCTTCTCGTTCTCCGGCCAGGGCCAGAACGCCGCGCTGGTGTTCGTGCCGCTCAAGCCGTGGGACGAGCGCAAGGGCAAGGACCACAGCGCGCAGGCGGTGGCCGGCCGCGTGATGGGCGCGATGATGGTGGGCGTGCGGGACGCGTTCATCTTCCCGCTCTCGCCGCCGCCCATCCAGGAACTGGGCAACGCCACCGGCTTCGCGCTGCGTCTGCAGGACCGCGCCGGCCTCGGCCACGAGGCGCTGCTGAACGCGCGCAACCAGCTGATGGGCATGGCCTCCAAGAGCAAGCTGATCACCGGGATGCGTCCTGACGGTCTGGAAGACGCGCCGCAGCTGCAGATCGACATCGACCGCGCCAAGGCGCAGGCGCTGGGCGTCGGCTTCGACACGATCGCGCGCGTGCTGGGCACGCAGCTGGGTTCCGCCTACGTGAACGACTTCCCGAGCACCGGCCGCATGCAGCGCGTCGTGGTGCAGGCCGACGCGGCGCGCCGCTCGACGCCGGAAGACGTCCTCAAGCTGAACGTGACCAACGCGGCGGGCGCCAACGTGCCGGTCTCGGCCTTCGCGTCCAGCAAGTGGATCACCGGCCAGATGCAGGCCACGCGCTACAACGGCTATCCGGCGATGCGTCTGGCGGGCGATCCCGCGGCGGGCGTGTCCTCGGGCCAGGCGATGAAGGAACTGGAGAACATGGTCTCGCAGCTCCCGCCGGGCATCGGCTTCGAGTGGACGGGCCTGTCGCGTGAAGAGCAGCTGTCGGGCTCGCAGGCGGGCATCCTGCTGGCGTTCTCGCTGCTGGCGGTCTTCCTCTGCCTGGCCGCGCTGTACGAGAGCTGGTCCATCCCGATGTCGGTGATGCTGGTGGTCCCGCTGGGTCTGCTGGGCGCGCTGGCGGGGGCGACCTTGCGCGGCATGCCCAACGACGTGTACTTCAAGGTCGGCCTGATCACCATCATCGGCCTGTCGGCGAAGAACGCGATCCTGATCATCGAGTTCGCCAAGGACCTGCAGGCGCAGGGCAAGGGCCTGGTCGAGGCGATCCTGGAGGCGGCGCACCTGCGCTTCCGCCCGATCATCATGACCTCGCTGGCCTTCATCCTGGGCGTGACGCCGCTGTTCTTCGCCAGCGGCGCGGGCTCGGCGAGCCAGCGCGCGATCGGCACCGGCGTGCTGTCGGGCATGGTCACCGCGACCTTGCTGGCGGTGATCTTCGTGCCGGTGTTCTTCCTGGTCGTGCGCCGCTTCTTCAAGGGCAGCGAGCGCCAGAACAAGCTCTACGCCCACGAACTGGACGGACCGGATCCGACCAAGGCCATCGCGGCCGCCAAGAACGCGGACGGAGTCTGAGCATGATGAAAAGCAAACTTTCCGTGCTGGCCGCGGCGGCCGCGACCGTGGCGCTGCTGACCGGCTGCGTGAACCTCGCGCCCGACCACAAGCGTCCGGACGCGCCGGTGGCGCCCCAGTGGCCGCAAGGCCCGGGCGCCGAGGCGGCCGACGCCAAGGCGGCGACCGAGCTGCAATGGCAGCAGTTCTTCCGCGACGAGCGGCTCAAGCAGCTGATCGAGCTCGCGCTGAAGAACAACCGCGACCTGCGCATCGCGCTGCTGAACGTCGACGTCGCGCGGGCGCAGGCCAACGTCACTGCGGCGAGCCGCTGGCCGACGGTCAACGCGGGCTTCTCGGCCTCGCGAGGACCGCAGACCACGGCGAACGGCGACAGCCGCATCGTCAACGCCTACCAGGCCGGTCTGCAGATCACCTCCTACGAGATCGACCTGTTCAGCCGCGTCAAGAACCAGAGCGCCGCGTCCTTCGCGCAGTATCTGGCGACGGGCGAGGCGGCGCGCTCGGCGCAGATCAGCCTGGTGGCCGGCGTCGCGTCGGCCTACCTGGCGGTCCAGGCCGACGACGAGCTGCTGGCGCTCACGCGCCAGACGCTGGCCACGCGCGAGGACAGCCTCAAGCTGATGCAGCTGAAGTTCGACAACGGTGCGGCGTCCAACCTGGACCTGAGCACTTCGAAGTCGTCGTATGAAGCCGCGCGCGCCACGCTGGCGCAAGCGGAGCGCACGCGCCAGCAGGACCTGAACACGCTGACGCTGCTGGTGGGGCAGGGCGTGCCGGACTCGCTGCCGCAGTCCCGGCCGCTGAGCGACCAGACCATGGGTGCGCTGCTGGCGGGCATGCCGTCGCAGGTGCTGGTCGGTCGGCCCGACGTGGTCCAGGCGGAGCAACAGCTGGTGGCGGCCGAGGCCAACATCGGCGTCGCGCGGGCGGCCTACTTCCCGAGCATCACGCTGACGAGCAGCGTGGGCACGGCGAGCAGCGCCTTGCGCGACCTGTTCAGCCAGAGTGCATGGAGCATCGCGGGTTCGGCGCTGATGCCGATCTTCGACGCGGGGCGCGTGCGCAACAACGTCGACGCGGCCAAGGCCAACCGCGAGATCGCGGTCGCCCAGTACGAGAAGGTCGTGCAGACGGCGTTCAAGGAAGTGGCGGATGCCCTGGCCGGACGCGCCACGCTCGACGAACAGCTGCGCGCGCAGGACGCGCAGGCCGCTGCGGAAGCGACGCGGCTGGAGCTGGTCGACCTGAGCTTCCGCAATGGTGCGGCCTCGAGTCTGGACCTGCTGGATGCGCAACGCGCGACTTTCGCCGCGCAGCAGGCTGCGTTGCAGGTACGCCTCGCGCAACTGCAGAACCAGGTGCAGCTCTACAAGGTGCTGGGCGGGGGCGTCTCGAACGGAGTCGCGGTCAGCCAGTGACCGTGGGGCCGGAATGATGCGAGGGGTTCCCGGAGGGATGCCCCTTGCGTCGTGGAGAGCCCGCGCTTGGCGTTCCGACCGCCAGCGTCCTGACGATCAGCGCAAGCGCTTGATCAGGCTCGACGTATCGAAGCGGTTTCCGCCCATTTCCTGCACGTCCGCGTAGAACTGGTCGACTAGCGCGGTCACCGGCACGCGAGCGCCGTTGCGGCGCGCTTCATCGAGTACCAGTCCCAGGTCCTTGCGCATCCAATCCACCGCGAAGCCGAAGTCGAACTTGTCTTCGACCATGGTCTTGCCGCGGTTGTCCATCTGCCAGCTCTGCGCGGCGCCTTTGCCGATGACGTCGAGCACCAGTGCCATCGGCAGGCCGCTTTTCTGACCGAAGGCGATGGCTTCCGACAGTCCCTGGACGATGCCGGCGATGCAGATCTGGTTGACCATCTTGGCGAGCTGTCCGGCGCCGGCCTCGCCCACGCGGGTGACCGCCTTGGCGAAGTGGATGGCGTAGGGGCGGATCTTGTCGAAGACGGCTTCCTCGCCGCCGCACATGACCGTCAGCGCGCCGTTGACTGCGCCGGCCTGGCCGCCCGAGACGGGAGCGTCAATGAAGTGGAGACCGAGCTTCTGCGCTTCGGCCGCGAGTTCGCGGGCGACCTCGGCGGAGGCGGTCGTGTGGTCGACGAAGACCGCGTCCGGCTTCATGCCGGCGAAGGCGCCGTCGGCGCCCAGCACGACCGAGCGCAGGTCGGCGTCGTTGCCGACGCAGCAGAAGACGATGTCCGCGTCCTTGGCCGCTTCACGCGGCGTCACAGCGGATTGGCCGCCGAACTCCGCGGTCCAGGCTTGCGCCTTCGCGGGCGACCGGTTGTAGACGGTGACCTGCTGACCGGCCTTGGCCAGATGGCCCGCCATCGGGAAGCCCATCACGCCGAGCCCCAGGAAGGACACGCGGAGGGACGGAGTCGATTCGTAGGAACGCTGGCCGATGCTGCTCATGGAAGGACCTATCGGTGGGTGGACAAACACCCGCCGATTGTGACCCCTGCGCAGCTCAGCCCTGTGCGCGCCGCGTCACCGCGGCGCTGCACTTAAACGATGGTCAGATGCTCCGTGCCCGACGACAGATCGCCGCTACGCGCCCGCTCGCTGTTGAGCTTGATCTGCAGGCGCAGGTCGTTGACCGAGTCGGCGTTGCGCAGCGCGTCCTCGTAGGTCACCTTGCCCATCTCGTAGAGGTCGAACAGCGCCTGGTCGAAGGTCTGCATGCCGAGCTCGCGCGAGCGCTTCATGATCTCCTTGATCTCGCCCACCTCGCCCTTGAAGATCAGGTCGCTGATCAGCGGCGTGTTCAGCAGGATCTCGACCGCCGCGATCCGGCCCTTGCCTTCCTGGCGCGGCAGCAGCCGCTGCGACACCAGTGCCTTCAGGTTGAGCGACAGGTCCATCAGCAGCTGCGCGCGCCGCTCTTCCGGGAAGAAGTTGATGATCCGGTCCAGCGCCTGGTTGGCGCTGTTCGCGTGCAGCGTGGCCATGCACAGGTGACCCGTTTCGGCGAAGGCCACCGCATGCTCCATGGTCTCGCGGTCGCGGATCTCGCCCATCAGGATCACGTCCGGCGCCTGGCGCAGCGTGTTCTTCAGCGCCTGCTCCCAGCCTTCCGTGTCCAGACCGACCTCGCGCTGGCTGACGATGCAGTTCTTGTGCGGGTGCACGAACTCGACCGGATCCTCGATCGTGATGATGTGGCCGTAGGTCGTCTGGTTGCGGTGGTCCACCATCGCCGCCAGCGAGGTGCTCTTGCCCGAACCGGTCGCGCCCACCAGGATCACCAGGCCGCGCTTGGTCTGCACCACGTCCTTGAGGATGTGCGGCAGCTCCAGCGACTCGACCGTCGGCAGCGTCTGCGGGATGGTCCGCAGCACCAGCGCCACGTGGCCCTGCTGGATGTAGGCGTTGACCCGGAACCGGCCGATGCCCTGCGGCGAGATCGCGAAGTTGCACTCCTTGGTGCGCTCGAAATCGGCCGCCTGCTTGTCGTTCATGATGGCCCGCGCCAGCTGCAGCGTGTGCTGGCCGGTCAGCGGCTGCGGCGACACCTTGGTCACCTTGCCGTCGACCTTGACCGCCGGCGGGAACTCCGCCGTCAGGAAGAGGTCGGAGCCCTTGCGCGACACCATCAGGCGAAGCAGGTCGTTGATGAACTTGGTGGCCTGATCGCGTTCCATGGCGGCGTCCTGTCCTGTGTGCCGGGGAAGCAGCGGTCACCGCCCGTCCCCGATCGTTCTGTCGTTGTGGTGGGGGCCGGTCCGCTCAGCCGGGGAAGTTCTCGGGCATCTTGGCCTTGGCGCGTGCCTCGGCCGGCGAGATGATGTTGCGGCGGACCAGGTCGGTGAGGTTCTGGTCCAGCGTCTGCATGCCCAGGTTGTTGCCGGTCTGGATCGACGAGTACATCTGCGCGACCTTGTTCTCCCGGATCAGGTTCCGGATCGCGGAGGTGCCCAGCATGATCTCGTGCGCGGCCACCCGGCCGTTGCCGTCCTTGGTCTTGCACAGCGTCTGCGAGATCACCGCCTGCAGCGATTCCGACAGCATCGCGCGGACCATGTCCTTCTCCGCCGCGGGGAACACGTCGACGATCCGGTCGACCGTCTTGGCCGCCGACGAGGTGTGCAGCGTGCCGAAGACCAGGTGGCCCGTCTCCGCGGCGGTCAGCGCCAGGCGGATGGTTTCCAGGTCCCGCATTTCGCCGACCAGGATGCAGTCCGGGTCTTCGCGCAGCGCCGAGCGCAGCGCGTTGGAGAAGCTCATCGTCTGCGGACCCACTTCGCGCTGGTTGACCAGGCACTTCTTGGATTCGTGGACGAATTCGATCGGGTCCTCGACGGTCAGGATGTGACCGTACTCGTTCTCGTTCAGGTGGTTGACCATCGCGGCCAGCGTCGTGCTCTTGCCCGAGCCGGTCGGGCCGGTCACCAGCACCATGCCGCGCGGCTTCATCGCGAGCTCGGTGAACACCTTGGGGCAGTTCAGCTGCTCCAGCGTCAGGATCTTGCTCGGAATGGTCCGGAACACCGCCCCCGCGCCGCGGTTGTGGTTGAACGCGTTGACGCGGAAGCGCGCCAGGCCCTGGATCTCGAACGAGAAGTCGACTTCCAGCGTCTCCTCGTAGGACTTGCGCTGGGCGTCGCTCATGATGTCGTAGACCATGTCGTGCACCTGGCGGTGCTCGAGGGCTTCGACGTTGATGCGGCGCACGTCGCCATGGACGCGGATCATGGGGGGCAGTCCGGCGGACAAGTGAAGGTCGGAGGCCTTGTTCTTGACCGAGAATGCCAGCAGTTGGGTGATGTCCATGGGATGAGGAAAAGCGTGGGCGATTATGGCGACGATCTCCGAGAACATACAACAGCTCCATGGCCGCATTGAGAGGGCTTGCCAGCAGGCGTCGCGGCCTGTCGACAGCGTCGCGCTGCTGGTGGTAACAAAGACTTTCCCGGCTTCGGATGTGAGAGAGGCCTTCGCGGCGGGCGAGCGCCGCTTCGGGGAGAACTACGTCCAGGAGGGCGTGGACAAGGTCGAGGCGCTGGCCGATCTGCGCGCGCAGGTCGAATGGCACTTGATCGGTCCGCTGCAGAGCAACAAGACCCGGGTCGTGGCCGAGCGCTTCGACTGGGTGCACAGCGTGGACCGCCTCAAGATCGCCCAGCGGCTGGCGGAACAGCGCCCGACCGACCTGCCGCCGCTGAACGTCTGCCTGCAGGTCAACATCAGCGGCGAGGACAGCAAGAGCGGCCTGGCGCCAGCGGAGGTCGCCGACGTGGCCCGGGCCGTCGCCGTGCTGCCGGCGTTGCGCCTGCGCGGCTTGATGGCGATCCCCGAGCCGGCCGCGACACTGGAGGCGCAGCGTCAGCCGCACCGCGCGCTCGCCGATCTGCTGGCCGCGCTGAACCGGGACCTCGGCCTGGCGATGGACACGCTGAGCATGGGCATGAGCGCGGACATGGACGCGGCCATCCTTGAAGGCGCCACGATGGTGCGCGTCGGCTCGGCCATCTTCGGCTCGCGGGCCAGACCGGAGCCGCCGGCCGAGCCGTCCCTCCCGGAGGGCTGAATGGACCCGCTGCAGCGTCCCGCCGATCTGGTGCCCGACACGCCGGGCGACCTGTCGGTCCGGGCGCTGTGGCGCGAGGGCGGGGCGGCGGACCGGGGCTGGGTGCTCGGCGGCTGGCTCGCGACGCTCGTCGCGTGCGTCCTGCTCGGGTTGGCCACGGTCCGGGAGGGCTGGTCCGGTATCCCCGTCGACCTCGGCGGCGCCAATGCCTTCCTGACCTTCTATCCCCCGATTCCGCTGTGCCTGTGGTGGACGCTGTGCTTCGGCTGGCGCTGGGGCGCCGTGCCGGCCTGGCTGGCGACCTTCGTCCTCGCCCTGGACGCCGGCATGTCGGCCCCCTGGTCGGCGCTGTTCGCCTGCGCCAATCCGCTGGGACTGGCCGTGCTGGCCCTGGGCTACCGCGCCGTCGGCGCGCCGCGCGGGCTGCGCAGCCTGGGCGCCTGGCTGTTCTTCGTGCCGCTGTGCTTCGTCGCGGCGGTGTTCAGCTCCTCGGGCGCGCTGATCTGGAACTTCTCCCACGACCTTCCCGCGCACCGCCAGCTCCCGATCTGGCAGGGCTGGTGGCTGGGCGCCTTCCTCCAGAGTGTCCTGCTCGGCGGGCCGCTGATGGCGCTGACCTGGCCCCGGCTGTCGCGCTGGATCGTCGCGCGCCCGGCGCTGTTCACGCCGCCGCCCAGCGGTCGCCGCGCGATGGGGTTGGGGCTGCTGTTCGCCATCGTGCTGGCGGTGCAGGGGTACGGGCTGGTCAGCCTCGGCCTGGGTTCCCTGCAGCTGCGGTCCGCGCTCGGCGGGCAGGACTGGGCGACGCTCGACGAGGCCTCGCGGGCCATGCTCAGCACCGCCTGGGTGTTCTTCTGGGTGTTCACGCTGATCGTGTTGTTCGTCGCCCAGTTCGGCTACCAGGCGCTGTCGCGCTGGCTGCGCTCCACCGAGGCGCTGGTGGCGCAGCTGGCGCAGGTGAACGCGGAACTGGAGCAGCGCTCGCGCACCGACGGCCTCACCGGACTGGCCAACCGCATGGCGACCGAAGAGGGGTTGGCCACCTTGCTGCGCACGGTGCGTCGCTACCGGACGCCGTCCGCGCTGCTGATGCTCGACATCGACCACTTCAAGCAGGTCAACGATCGCCACGGTCATGCCGCCGGGGACGCGGTGATCCGCGCGCTGGCGAAGGTGCTGAAGGCATCCTCGCGCGACGTGGATCTGCCGGGACGCTTCGGCGGGGAGGAGTTCGTCGTCGGCCTCGCCCACACGGACCTGCCGGGCGCGCGCCGCTTCGCGGAACGTCTGCGTGAGCGCATCGCCGCCACGCCCGTGGCGATCGAGGCAAAGGACGGCAGCGCGGCGGCTATCGCGTACACCGTCAGCATCGGTGTCACCGTGCTGCGCGAGAACGATGCCGGCATCGAGGATGCGCTGCGTCGCGCGGACGCGGCGATGTACCGGGCGAAGGAGGGCGGACGCAATCGCGTCGAGGTCCTCGACGTCGACGCCGAAGCGGGGCCCGCGCCGACGGGCAACGCCTGACCCCCGCGCTGCTTGGGGCAGCGGTGGTTACCGCGCGGGTACGCCCTCTGCGCCGGGGCATTGCGCAGGAATGTGCAGGAATCGTGAAACCCCGACCGGCGGCTCATTAGGGCTTCTACCGAGGGCCTGCCGAGTGGTTCGGCGAAGCGCTTTCATTCAGTTGCAAGTGCCGCGTCAGAATTCACGGGGCCTTGATCCCGCCCTGCAATCCCCGATTCAAGTGCAACGATGATCGCGCCGAAGCCGATGGGCGGCCCGCACCGCTGGCGCCACAAGCGCTCGCGGATCCACAGCGGTCCGACCATTCAAACAACTCAATCGTTGCGAGGGAATCGATGTCGTTTCTGTCCCGCCTGCGTATCGGCCAGCGCCTGACGCTGAGCTACGCGCTGCTGATCCTGCTGCTGGTCGTGATCGGTGCCTTTGGCGCCCACAACGCCAGCCGCCTGTCCCATGACCTGAGCACGACGGCCAATTCCAGCCTGGTGAAGATCGCGCTGGCCAACGCGCTCGAAAGCGACGTGAACGTCATCGCCCGCGCCTCGCGCGACCTGCTGCTGCTCGACACGGCCAACGCCATCAAGCGCCAGAAGGCCGACATCGCCGCCGCGCTCGAAGACGGCCAGAAGCAGTTGACCGAGCTCGACGGCAAGGTCTCCGACGCCAAGGACAAGGAACTCGCCGCCAAGGTGCGCGAGGCCCAGACCAAGTTCGTCGACTCGGTGTCCAAGTTCCTGAAGGTGCAGCAGGACGGCAGCCCGGACGAAGCGCGCGAAGCGCTGATCAAGGACGTGCGTCCGGCGCAGAAGGACTACCAGGACACGCTGAAGAGCCTGGTGGACCTGCAGTTCGCCAACGGTCGCGAGCTCGCCGAAGGCGGCGCCAAGCTGGCCAACCAGTCGATCGTCATCACCGGCATCCTGGTCGTGATCGCCGTGGTCATCGGCAGCGTCGGCGGCCTGACGATCGCGCGCTCGATCATCGTGCCGGCCCGCAAGGCCAAGGACGCCGCCCAGGCGATCAGCTCCGGCGACCTGTCGCAGCACATCGAGGTCGAAGGCTCCGACGAGCTGGCGCAGATGCTGCACGCGATGCGCGACATGCAGACCGCGCTGTCCGGCGTCGTCGCCAGCGTGAGCTCCGCGGCCGGTGAAGTGGCCCAGAACTCCAACGAGATCGCCGGCAGCAACGTGGATCTGTCGGACCGCACCGCGCGTTCCGCCGAGAGCCTGCAGAACACCGCCGCGTCGGTCGAGCAGATCGCCTCCAACCTGAACGGCGCCAGCGAGCTGACCCGCAAGGCCGCGAGCATCGCGACCAAGGCGCGCCAGTCGGCCTCGGCCGGCGGCACGGTGGTGAGCCAGGTCGTGTCGACGATGGAAGAGATCAGCGCCAGCTCGCGCAAGATCGGCGACATCATCGGCGTCATCGACGGCATCGCCTTCCAGACCAACATCCTGGCGCTGAACGCCGCCGTGGAAGCGGCCCGCGCCGGCGAGCACGGCAAGGGCTTCGCGGTGGTGGCGTCGGAAGTGCGCGCGCTGGCCTCGCGCTCGGCGCAGGCCGCCAAGGAGATCAAGGTGCTGATCCAGGAATCGTCCGTCAAGGTCGAGAACGGCACCGCCCTGGTCAACAACGCCGGCGCGACCATCCGCTCCGTCGTCGACGAAGTCAACAACATGGGCCAGTTGATCGAGGAGATCTCGCACTCGGCCCAGGAGCAGGCCGCCGGCGTCGGCGTCGTGAACAACGCGATGAACGAGCTGGACCGCGCCACGCAGCAGAACACCACGCTGGTGGACGAGCTGACCCGCTCGACCGATTCGCTGCGCGACAGCAGCTCGCGCCTGGTGCAGGCCGTGGGCTTCTTCAGCACCGCGCGCGCCGCCTCCTGATCCCCAGTTCCTACCGGAAACCCGATTTCCTCACCCAAGACGTACGAGGTCCCAAATGAGCAAGCAACTGAACAAGACTGTCTCCCGAACCCTGCTGGGCCTGGCCGCCGCGCTGGTCCTGGCCGCCGGCGCCCACGCCACCCCCAAGATCGTCAAGAAGGTGCCGCCGGAATTCCCGCCCGAAGCCGCCCGCCAGTCGATCTCGCAAGGCTCCGTGCGCGCCAAGATGAACATCGAGCCGGACGGCAAGGTCTCGGGCGTCGAGATCCTGGAAGCCGAACCGCGCAAGGTCTTCGACAAGGCGGTGACCCGCGCGCTGATGGACTGGAAGTTCGAACCCAGCGGCCAGAAGGAAACGCACGAGGTCAAGCTCGTGTTCAAGAACGAAGACTGAGTCAAGACACCGGTTCGCAGGGATCGGTCGATGGATTCGCCGAAGGGCCGCGTGAGCGGCCCTTTTCCGTCTCGCCTACACTCACGTCCCATGTCCCGCCCGAACGCACCCGGTCCGCGCCGGCTCCTCTGGAGCCGCTGGCTGGTGCTCGCCCTGCTGAGCCTGACGCTGCCGTTGCAAGGCGCGCTGGCGGCGACCATGGGCATCGGCATGGCGCTGATGTCGTCGACTTCCGGCGCCGCCGTGATGACCATGCCGAGCGATTGCCAGGACATGGCGCACGACATGACCGGCATGAATCACGCCGGCACGGCATCGATGAACCATGACGCGTCTCACGACGACGGCATGGATCACACGGCCACCTCCGATCACCATTGCGGCATCTGCCTGCAATGCTGCATCGGCGCCGCGTTGCCGATCGCGTCCCTGACGCCGGCCGCGCACGACCTGCGCGACGCAGCGCCCTCGCTCGACGCCCACGGGGCGCCCGAGCAGTCCCCCCAGCCGCTCGAGCGGCCGCCCAAAGCCTTCCTCGACTGAACGCCGGCGCTCGTCTTTGACGAGACGCCGTTCGAGCCGCCGTCCGTTCGCATGTCCTGCGGCGGAACGGCATCGCACCTGTTCATTCGCGAGGCAGTCATGTCTTCCCGTTCCATTCCCGCACTCGCTCTGGCGATGTGCCTGGGCGCCGCCATTGCCGCCGTTTCCGTTGCGGCGGCGGCGCCGCCCGATCCCGCCGATGCGCGCCTGAGCTCCGCCGCATCGCGGCCCAAGCCCCCTGCGCCCGCATCGAGCGCCGCGGTCGTCGATCCCGGCGTCGGTGACTGGCGCCAGGCCAATCGTCGCGTGCTCGACGCCGGCGGATGGCGCGCGCTGCTGCGCGAGAGCCAGGCGGCTTCGGCGCCGGCCGGCGCGCATCACCATCACTGAGGAGTCGCCCATGTCCTCCTCAACCAAACCTGGACACCGGCCTGTCCGACTGCTGATCGCGCTGGCCGCCTCGGCGATGCTGTCGGCCTGCGCGTCGTTGTCGCCCGAGCACGCCGCCGCGCCCGTCCAGCAGAAGAGCCGCGACTGGCTAGGCGCCGAGCTGCCCTTGCAGCGCTCCGACGAGCAGCGCGCTGCGGCGCGTGCGCGCACCGACGCGCTGCTCGCGGGACCGCTCGACGCGCAGGGCGCGGTGCAACTGGCGCTGCTCAACCATCGCGGCCTGCAGGCCGGGCTGTACGGCCTGGGCATGGCGGAAGCCGAACGCGTGCAGACGCTGCTCTGGCCGAATCCGGTGCTCAACATCGGCCGGCTTGTCCGAGGCGACGAGCGCGAGATCGAACGCGGACTGGAGTTCAACCTGCTGAGCCTGCTCGGCCGCGGCGCTCGCCAGGACGCCGGTGCCCGGTCGCTCGAACGCGAGCAGGCGCGCGTCGCGCAGCAACTGCTCGACGTCGCCGGCCAGGCGCGCAGAAGCTGGATCCAGGCGGTCGCGTCGCAGGAGCAGCTGCGGCACGCGCGGACGGTGCTCGATTCGGCGTCCGCCGGCGCCGAACTCGCGCTGCGGATGCGGCAGGCCGGCAACGTCAGCGCGCTTCGGCTGGCGCGCGAGCGGACGGTGCTCGCCGAAGCGCAGCTCGCGATCGAGCAGGCGCAGTTGCAGGCCGCGGGCGACCGCGAAGCGCTGATCCGCGCGATCGGCCTGTGGGGCGACGACCTCGCGGCGCTGAAGCTGCCGGAGCGTCTGCCGGACGTGCCCGCCGATTTCCGCACCGCGGACGACGTCGAGCGCCAGGCGGTCGCGCAGCGGCTCGACATCCTTGCCGCGAAGCGCGAGTCGGAGCAGCTCGCCGCGCAACTGGGCCTCACACGCCGCACCGGCCGCATCAACGTGCTCGAGCTCGGCCTGCAGCGCAACAGCAGCAACGAGGCGCCGACGCAACGCGGCGTCGCGCTGAGCGTCGAACTGCCGCTGTTCGACTGGGGCCAGGCGCGCGTCGCCGGGGCCAGGGAGGCCTACGGCCAGTCGCTCGAACGCACGGCGCAGATCGCCATCGACGCGCGCTCCGAGGTACGTGTCGCCCGCGCCCGCGCCGAAGCCGCCTGGCGCATCGCGCGACGCCATCACGACGAGGTGCTCCCGTTGGCCAGGCAGGTCTCCGACGAGACGCTGCTCCGCTACAACGGCATGCTGGTCGGTGTGATGGACCTGCTCGCCGATGCCCGCGTGCAGGCGCGTGCCGTGTCCGCGACCTTGAACGCGCAGCGCGACTTCTGGCTGGAGGAGTCGAGGCTGTCGCATAGCCTGTTCGGGCCTGTGCGCGACGGCGCCGCGGCCTCCTCCTCTTCATCGACTGCCGCCGCGCCGGAAGGCGCCGGCGGCGCCGCGCATTGAGCGCGCGGCCTCGAAAGGATCTCCTGATGATCTCCCGAAGAAACCTCTTCGCCCGCGCGGCCGCAGGCGCGGCGCTCGGTGCCGCCGGCGCGGTGAACGCGAGCGGCGTCTCCCGCGTTGCCATGGCCGCGTTGCCCGAACCCGCCCAGCGCGATAACGCCGACACCGCTCCGCCGCTGACGCCGCCCGACGGGCGCCCGTACAACCCCGTCGTCACCTTGAACGGCTGGACCCTGCCCTGGCGCCTGCGCGACGGCGTCAAGGAATTCCACCTCGTCGCCGAGCCGGTGTTGCGCGAACTCGCGCCCGGCACCACGGCGCACCTGTGGGGCTACAACGGCCAGTCGCCCGGTCCTACCATCGAGGTGGTCGAGGGCGACCGCGTCCGCATCTACGTCACCAACAGGCTGCCCGAGCACACCAGCGTGCACTGGCACGGCCAGCGGCTGCCCAACGGCATGGACGGCGTGTCCGGTCTCACGCAGCCGGCGATCAAGCCGGGCGAGACCTTCGTCTACGAGTTCGTCGCACGACGTCCGGGCACCTTCATGTACCACCCGCACGCCGACGAGATGACGCAGATGGCGATGGGCATGATGGGCTTCTGGGTCACGCATCCGAAGGCCCGGCATCCTCAGATCGCCGAGGTGCAGCGGGACTTCTGCTTCCTGCTGTCGAGCTACGACATCGATCCCGGCAGCTACACGCCGCGCACGATGACGATGACCGACTTCAACCTGTGGACCTGGAACAGCCGCGTCTTCCCGGGCATCGACACGCTCAACGTGCGCCAGGGCGACCGGGTGCGGATCCGCGTCGGCAACCTGACGATGACCAACCACCCGATCCATCTGCACGGACACGAGTTCGAGGTCACCGGCACCGACGGCGGCCCCGTGCCGAAGACGGCGCGCTGGCCCGAGGTCACCACCGACGTCGCGGTCGGGCAGATGCGGCAGATCGAGTTCCTGGCCGACGAGCCCGGCGACTGGGCGATCCACTGCCACAAGAGCCACCACACGATGAACGCGATGGGCCACCAGGTCGACACGCTGATCGGCGTGGATCACCGCGGGCTCGCGGCGCGCATCAACAAGGTCATTCCCGACTACATGGCGATGGGGGAGCGCGGCATGTCCGACATGGCCGAGATGGAGATGCCCCTGCCCGAGAACACCGTGCCCATGATGAGCGGGCAGGGGCCGCACGGGTCGCTGGAGATGGGCGGGATGTTCAGCGTCATCAAGGTGCGCAAGGACCAGAAGCCCGGCGACTACGGCGATCCGGGCTGGTACGCCGCCCCGGCGGGCAGCGTCGCGCGTCCCGTCGCGACGCCCGCCGGTGCGCCGGCCGCTCCGCAAGCCAAGCCTGCCGCCGTGCCGACCGCTCCCACCGCACCCGCCACCGCACCCGCCACGGAACCGCTGCGTGTCCGCAAGCCCGATGGGCACGGACATCAAGGGCATTGAGCCCCGAGACACCCCATTCACGAATCCAGAAAGTCAACACCATGAACCGCATCCATACCGCCGCCGTCACCTTCGCCTCGCTCTTCGTCGTCCTGGGCGCTGCCGCCCTGCCGGCGCGCGCGCAGGAGCATTCGCACGAGGGTCATGATCAGCAGATGGAGTCCGCCGAGGCTCAGGCGCCGTCTTCGCAGGACTGGATCCCGGCCGAGGTCCGCCGGATCGACATTCCCCAGCAGAAGCTCACGCTCAAGCACGGCGACATCCGCCACCTCGACATGCCGGGCATGACGATGCCGTTCAAGCTGGCGCCGGGCGTGGTGAGCGCCGCGCAGCTGTCCGCGATCAAGACCGGCGACCGGCTGGAGGTCCGCATCGAATCGCAGCAGGGCCAGTTGACCATCGTGGAGTTGCGTCCGGCGCCGGCGCAGAACTGAGCTCCGGATCGCGGACAATCGCCCGCTATGGCGATTCAATGGTTTCCCGGGCACATGCACAAGACCCGGGGCGCGATCCGCGAGCGCATGAAAAGCGGGATCGACGTGGTCATCGAGATGCTCGATGCCCGCGTGCCTGCGAGCAGCGCCAATCCGCTGATCGCGCAGCTGACGCAGGGCCGGCCGGCGCTGAAGCTGATCAACAAGCAGGACCTGGCGGATCCGGCGCGCACGGCGGAGTGGCTGGCGTTCTACCGCGCGCAGCCGAACACCCACGCCGTGGCGATCCACCAGGGCCAGCCCGGGCTGGCGAAGCTGATGGCGGCCGAGTGCCGGGCGCTGGCGCCGAACCGCGGCGGTCTGGACAAGCCGCTGCGGGTGCTGATCTGCGGCATCCCGAACGTGGGCAAGTCCACCCTGATCAACACGATCGTGGGCAAGCGCGCGGCTGCCACGGGTGACGAGCCCGGCATCACGAAGATCGAGCAGAAGATCCTGCTCGACAAGGGCGTGTACCTGTTCGACACACCCGGCATGCTGTGGCCCAAGATCCGCGTGCCGGAGGCAGGCATCAACCTCGCCGCCAGCGGCGCGGTCGGCCGCAACGCCTTCGAGGAGGAAGTGGTCGCGCTGGACCTGCTCGGTTATCTGCGACTGCACTATCCGCAGTCGCTCAAGACCCGGTACCAGCTCGAACCCGATGCCTCGCTGCTCGACGGCGAGGTGCTGCAGCTGATCGGCAAGCGCCGCGGCGCGGTGCTCTCGGGCGGCCGCATCAACATGCAGAAGGCCGCGGAGGTCCTGCTGTACGACCTGCGCCAGGGGCAGCTCGGGCGCATCACGCTGGAGACGCCGGCCGAGTTCGACGAGTGGACCGCCGCCGCCGATGCCGCGGAGGCCGCCAGGATCGCCGAGAAGGAAGCCCGCGCCGTCGCCGCCAAACGCGGTACGCGGGATGCGCAGCAGGCGTATGACGCGGACGACGAAGACGGCGATGAAGAGGACGAGGACCTCGACCGCGAGGACTGAACCGCGAGAGACCGAGCGCGACGGCAGACGCCGGGTGCCCCTTCGCTCATACGCTCGCAGGCTCCGCTAAATCGCTCAGGGGCACCCGGCTTCCGCCGTCCGGAGCAGCGGGCGCCGTGCGGCGATCAGGGATGCACTTGCAGCATCTGCAGCGCGGGCAGTTGCCAGCCGAAGTACAGCGCCGCCAGGCGCAGCGCGGCGACACCCACCATCCCGATGACGAAGGCCCAGCGCATCGGGACGCCCATCGCCTTCAGCAGGAAGTACAGCGCGATGCCGCCGATCGCGGCCGTCGCGTAGATGTCCTTGCGCAGCAGCAGCGGCGCCTGACCGCTCAGCACGTCGCGCAGCACGCCGCCGCCGCACGCGGTCAGCGTGCCCATCAGCAACGCGGGCATGGGCTTCACGCCGTGCTCCTCGGCGATCTCGGTGCCGCACAGCGCGAACAGCGCGAGCCCCAGCGCGTCGGCGACCTTCAGGATGCCGATGGCGTGTTCGGGGAACGGGCCGACCAGGAGCGCCGCCAGCGCACTGGCGATGATCACCAGCAGGTAGCGCGTGTCCTTCATCCAGAACACCGGATGCCGGTTCAGCAGCAGATCGCGCAGCGTGCCGCCGCCCACCGCCGTCATCGCGGCGATCACCAGCAGCCCGAACAGGTCCAGCCCCGCCTGCATCGCGGCCAGCGCGCCACTGACGGCAAACACCGCCACGCCCAACAAGTCGAACCAGTAGATCATCGGCATAGGGCGCGGAGTTTAGAGGCGCGCGCCGTCCCTTGAAATCGGGCCCGGCCGCACCCATCTACCGCCGCGATAATCCAGGCCCCGTCGGGGCTTGCCCCGTTGGCATCCCTCCGCATCACCGCTCTCACGAACGATGGACAAGCAAACCCATTCCTTCCAGGCCGAAGTCAAGCAGATCCTGCATCTGGTGACGCACTCGCTCTACTCGAACAAGGAGATCTTCCTGCGCGAGCTGGTGAGCAACGCCTCCGACGCCTGCGACAAGCTGCGCTTCGAGGCGCTCGACCATCCGCAGCTCCTCGAGGACCAGCCGACGCTGGAAGTCCGCGTGTCCTTCGACACCGAGGCCCGCACCGTCACCATCAGCGACACCGGCATCGGCCTGTCCGCGGAAGAAGCCATCGCCCACCTCGGCACGATCGCCAAGAGCGGCACGCGCGAGTTCATGGCCAGGCTCGAAGGGGACCAGAAGAAGGACGCGAACCTGATCGGCCAGTTCGGCGTCGGGTTCTACTCCGGCTTCATCGTCGCCGACCGCATCACCGTCGAATCGCGCCGTGCCGGTCTGCCGGCCGAGCAGGGCGTGCGCTGGAGTTCCGAAGGCACCGGCGACTTCGAGGTCGAGACCATCACCAAGCCCGGCCGCGGCACCGACGTGATCCTGCATCTGCGCGAGGGCGAGGAGGAGTTCCTCAAGACCTGGCGCCTGAAGTCGACGATCGCGAAGTACTCGGACCACATCTCGCTGCCCATCCTGATGCGCAAGGAAGAGTGGGACGCCGACAACGCGACCCAGGTGCTGAAGGACGAGTGGGAGCCGGTGAACAAGGCCTCCGCGCTGTGGACGCGCTCCAAGAGCGACATCACGCAGGCCGAGTACGACGCCTTCTACCAGCAGATCAGCTACGACACCGAAGCCCCGCTGGCCTTCACGCACAACCGCGTCGAGGGCCGCAGCGAGTACACGCAGCTGCTCTACATCCCGGCCAAGGCCCCGTTCGACCTGTGGAACCGCGACAAGCGCGGCGGCGTGAAGCTGTACGTCAAGCGTGTGTTCATCATGGACGACGCCGAAGCGCTGATGCCGGTCTATCTGCGCTTCGTGAAGGGCGTGATCGACTCGGCCGACCTGCCGCTGAACGTCAGCCGCGAGCTGCTGCAGGAAAGCCGCGACGTGAAGGCGATCCGCGAGGGCTCGACCAAGCGCGTGCTGTCCATGCTGGAGTCGCTGGCCCACAGCGAGGACGCCGGCGAGCGCGACAAGTACGCGCGCTTCTGGACCGACTTCGGCCAGGTGCTCAAGGAAGGCGTGGGCGAGGACCACGCCAACCAGGAACGCCTGGTCAAGCTGCTGCGCTTCGCGTCGACGCACGCCGACGAGAACGTCTCGTTCGCCGATTACGTGTCGCGGATGAAGGAGGGCCAGGAGGCCATCTTCTACATCACCGCCGACAGCCTGGGCGCCGCGAAGAACAGCCCGCAGCTCGAGATCTTCCGCAAGAAGGGCATCGAGGTGCTGCTGCTGACCGAGCGCGTCGACGAGTGGATGCTGTCGCACCTGCACGAGTTCGAGGGCAAGGGCCTGCAGTCGGTCGCCAAGGGCGCCGTCGACCTGGGCCAGCTCCAGGACGAGGAAGAGAAGAAGAAGGCCGAGGAAGCCGCCGAGCAGTTCAAGCCGGTGCTGGACCGCCTGAAGACCGCGCTGGAAGGCCGCGCCAAGGACGTGCGCGTCACCACGCGGCTGGTCGACTCGCCGGCCTGCATCGTGGTCGAGGAACACGACATCAGCGGCCACCTGGCCCGCATGCTGAAGCAGGCCGGGCAGTCCGCGCCGGTGTCGCAGCCGACGCTGGAGATCAACCCCGACCACGCCCTGGTGAAGAAGCTGGGCGCGATCGAGGGCGACGAGGCTGGCGACGCGCGCTTCGGCGACCTGGCGCAGGTGCTCTTCGACCAGGCGCTGCTGGCCGAAGGCGGCGTGCTGGAGGATCCGGCCGCCTACGTGAAGCGGGTCAACGCGCTGCTGCTGGGTTGACCCGGTCCGCGGGGGACAGGTTCACGCCGTCGGGGTCAATGCCGCCGGGGTCAGAGTCGCCGTGCGCGCCGCACGCGGGGGCACCACCACGGTGCCGTTGGCGATGAGGCCGTCCGACGGCACCCACCGGGGCGCGAGGCCGCTGCCGGATCCGGGTGTCGCGGCCGCCATCACCTCGGACAGTTTCGCGCCGGCCAGCGACCATCGGTTTCTTGTGCCCGTGGCGTCGGCTGGCGGCGTTTCTACCGCTTCCAGGAAGGCCAGTGCGTGTTCGTCGTCGCGTACCAGCGCCCATTGCCTGGACGTGTCGGCACCGGCCCCCATCGCGGCGATGAGCGGCGCGGACAGACGCCCCAGTCGCCAGCGGCCGTCGGTGGTCGGGAACCGGAGCAGGGCCTCGTCGTCGCCGCTCGGGCTGGCGCTGTAGCGACCGTCGGAGAAGGTAAAGACATCGGGCACCGTCATCCGGCTCCACTGGCCGGCATCGGTGATCCGCAGGTCGATGCCCCGCCGGACCACGTCCAGCGTCGAGCCGTGCAAGGCCATCATCGGCAGACGCAAGGAACTGTCCAGCTCCGGCCACAGCAGTCGGCGTGTGCCGCCCTGTCCGGTGACCTGCACCCCGGTGGTCCATTCGTCATCAAACGGCAGCGCGGTCGCGGAGGCGAGCGCGTTGCGGATCCGGATCAATTGCCCGACGCTGTCCTCGTGGATCAGCAGGTCGCGCCCCTCGTAGAAGACCTCGGCGTTGCCGGGGCCGCGATCGTCAAGGTCGACGCGTCGGGAGATCTCGCCGGGCTCGTCGAGGATCACGATCTCCGGGATGCCCAGCGACGTGGCGCCGTCCAGGTCGATCTCGCGACCATTGCCCTGTATCAGGAGCCAGCGAGGCGCCGTGCGCCCGTTCACGAACCGTTCGCGCCAGAGTTTGAACTCCGGGTCGTCGGACAACCGGAAGGTCGTGGCATCGTTGTCGTCCAGCCCGACGTACAGAGTGCCGCTCTCCTCCAGTCGGAAGGTCGAACTGCCCCAGGTCGTGGCTTCCAGGGCCTCCGGTTCCAGGCGGAAGTTGCGGTAGTCGCCGCCGCCCTGTGTCAAACGCTCGGACCACCACTCGAGGAGGCCCACGGAGAAGGTCTGTGGCTTCAACGGGGTCGGACCGTTCGCCATCGCGCCGAGCTCCGAGGCGCTCAGCGATTCCGAATTGCCCAGATAGTGCCAGTCCGCACTGCTGGAGCCGTCGACCGGGAAATAGTCGTAAGGGCGATCCGTCGGCAGCGCCTTCGCGTTGACGCGCTGGAGCCGGAAGAGTTCGTCGCGCTGGCTGTACGGATTCCGGTAGAGGTAGACACCGCCGAGCACCGGTTTCGGATCGTCGAGGCTCCAGCTGAAATAGGCGGCGGGATCGATGACGGCGGGGCTGTCGGACGGGGGCGCGAGCGGGGGACGCAGGTGCTCGTCCAGATCCTCGACGGGGCACAGGTAGGCCCAGAAGGGATTGCCGCGCAGTGCTGCGGGATCCCGGTGCAGTTGCAGCATGTTGGTGTCGGGCCGGCGCATGAGCGCATAGTGGCCGCGTCCCTGGTCATCGACGAACCGCACGACGTCGCCCGGCACCGCCGTGTCCTGGCCCACGACCTTGGCGGCCCGGGCGTCCGGGAGAAGCCGCCGCAAGGCGGTGAGCAGTTGCCCGCGCAGGATCGCGTCGTCGTGCAGCGGCATGGCGGACAGGTTCATCTTGTCCGCGTGCGTGCGCAGGCGGATCAGGCGTTCCCGCAAGGCTTCGGCCGCGGCGGGTCGCAGGAGGATCTCCATCGGCGAGTCGGGCCTCGCATGGCAGGCGTACCAGGCGTCCGGCAGGAGGCCTTGTGTGGCGGCCTGGGCGCGCCACCACCGCAGCGTCGCGTCATCGATCACGCCGCCGTCGCTCACGTAGGACACGCGGCCCAGCCGGGTCGTGCCCGACGCGGTGTATCGCTCCAGTTCCCGGGTGCCGGTGTCAGAGACCGAGGACTCGTCGACGGCCGGACTCCAGAAGGTCAGGCCAGCCCGCCGGACCTGCTCCAGCACCTCCGCAGGCACGGGCGAGACCGGGGCGCCGTGGCTGGCCGCCACGGCTCGACTGGCGGCCAGCCTCGTGAGCGATGCCTGCAGCGGCGTGTCGGACGGGCCCGGCGGCTGCACGCCCCGCAGTTGCTGCACCGTGGCTGCATCGCGTTCGAGACGATCGGTGACGTCATGCATGAACAGGCGCAGCGAGGGTTCCTGCACGTCGTAGAAGTCGGTCGGACCGGATCGGTCCGTCGCCCGCGAGGCAGGCGCCAGGTCGAGGGCGTCGATGCGGATATCCACGTCGGCGTCGCGCAGGCGGTGAGCCATGGATTCCGATGTCTGCGGGGTGTCGCCGAGCTTGATCCAAGGGGACCCGTTGCTGGCCTTCCTGTGTTGATCCAGCAAGTCGGCGAGCCGGGTCCGGAGCATCACCAGATCCGTCCGTTCCTGCAGCGTCAGCGGCGGCGCGGGTGGGTGCAGGTCCGACCATGAGCCGTACGCGCCGGTGGCCTGCGAATGTGACAGGACCAGCCATTGCAGGGCGCGGTCGACGTCGGCGGCCGCCACGGCCCCCGTCTGGGGAAAGGTGGCGAGTCCCGCCCGGACCATGTCCTTGCCCAGGGCCGGATCTCCGTCGAGCGGGACCGGCCCATCCGTTGCCGCGCCCTGCCGGAGGCGGTCCAGCCGGGACCAGAGCGCCATCGCGGTCCATCCTTCCGTCGGCAGGCGGCCCTCGATGTTCTGGTAGTAGAAGTCGACGAAATCCACCGGCGTGGCTTCATTGTTTCCCGGCCCGGCGAGCTCCACGCCGGCGGCCAATTCCGAGGTGAGGAAGCGGCGCAGATCGTCGCGCGTCCAGCCGGGGTGCGCGCTCGACCAGGTCATCAACGCCTGCTTGCCGGCGTCGGTGATCGCCAGACGGTCGCGGACGAAGCGTTGGATCTCCTTCTGGTAGGTGTAGGTGATGGGCCCGAAGTTGCGGCCCCCGTCGTAGCGCACGCTCGGTCGCTTGTCGTCGCTGAGACTGAGTTCGCCGCCCTTGAGCGCGTAGCGCTGCCACGCAGGAGGCGGCATTCCAGGACGTGGTTGCTCCAGCAACAGCAGGTGGTGGGCGCCGTAGAGCAAGGTGGCGCCGGTGGCCGGGTCGAGCAGGCCCGACAGCAATTCACCGGTTTCCAGCCGGCTGACCAACTGGACCAGGCCCGGAGGCCGACCCGTCGCGTCGGAGCGGAACATGGGCGGGATGGCGCCTGTGCGGACCTCCTCGGGCGCGGAGAGCAGGTCGATGGCCCGGGTCAGGGCGGCGGCGGGATCCAAGGACCCGGTCCAGGGCGGGAGCGTCAGGACCAGCGACGCCGTCTTGCGCTGCACGTCCACGATCAGGCGGGCGCCGGGGACGAGCGGGTCCGCGATCTGGACGATGGCGTTGTTCAGCGCCTCGAAGTGGAACTCCTGACCGGCGATGCTGAATCCCGCCACCCCGCCGTCCAGGAAGGCCATGGGCTTGCCGCCGCCGAGCAGGCCGCCCCGAAGCAGCATCGTCCAGACTTCCCGCGTATGAGGAGAAGGCAGGATGCGGACCGGATTGCGTACCGCGCCGTCGGGCGGGAGCGCGATCGTGCAGCGGCCGCCGCCGCCGATCAGGCGAACATGGACCTGGGACTGGTTCAGCGGACGAAGGGTGCGCTGGTCGATCGATCGGGGATCGGAGAAGACGAAGAGGCCGCGCTGGTCCTCGAACTTGCCGGGCAACGCGAGCATCCTCGGCTGATCGTCGAGCGCGACCTCCAGCAACGTCGGCTTCTGCTCGAAGCGCCACAGGTCCGCCGATCTGGCGAAGCTGCTGGAGGACACGTAGTCGCCCACGAAGGAGGCGCCGCTGTTCTCCTGCATCTGTTCGATCAGGGGGTCGCCGAGCAGGGCAAAGTCGCCGCCCGCCCGTGACGACGAGTACTGGTCGAAATGGATCGCCATGTTCGGGGGGGTCACCAGCCCCAGGACCAGATCGGGGTCCCGCAGCGGCTTGGAGAGCGGGACCTTCGGGGAGGTCGGACGGTCGCCGCGGCGCAGGAGCGTCCACAGGTCCAGTTCCTGCCCGTGTCGCGCATAGCCGGCCTGATGATCGGCGTTGTCGCTGATCCACCAGTCGTGCAACCGGTGGCTGCCGCCTTGCCAGTACAGCTGGTTGCGGTGGAGGGCCGAACCGCCGACGGTGACATCGGCGAAGGTCACGGTGCCTTTCACGAAGTCGATGCGCCGCAGGGGCGCGAGGCCGTTGACCAGCAAGGCCTGCTGTTCGGGATGCTGGGGATGGAGGCCGGCGCGGACCAGCGGCTCGCCATAGCCCTTGTCGATCTGTTTGAGCGGGCCGAGGTTGTTGTTGAGGCGTCCGATCTCGTCCGTCACCGCGGCATTGAGCGCGGCGATGCCGACAATCAACCCCTGGAGCGGTACCGCCAGGCCTTCGGCCACGGCGGCGAGCAGCACAAGCCCCGCCAGGTCGGCGGCCGCGGCGACACCCACCAGCGCCAGCCCGGCCGCGTCCAGGCCGACCTGCACGGCAGCCTGGGTCACGCGGGCGCGGTTCCCGACGCCCAGGCTGTCGATCAGGCGGGCGACGTCGGTGGCGATCGTGCCGGCTTGCGCGAGCCGGCTCACCGCCGTGAGGGCTTTGGACAGGTTCTCGGTCGAGTTCACCAGGAGCCCCAACGATGTCGCATCGTTGCGCCCGGCCGCCCTGACGATGACCGAGGCCATCGCTGCGGCGTCCGCACTCAGCTGGAAGCCACCCTGGGTGACGCCGAGATACCAGAGGGCCTCCTGGAACGCGTCGCCGGTGGAGCCGTCGGCGGCCAGGTCCGACAGCATCAGGGCCAGCATCCCGAGATTGAGCAGGTCGAGCCGGTTGTTGGGCGCGCCGACATCCACGCCCTGATCCCGGATGTCGGCCAGGCCCGAGGTGATGGCGCTGAAGCCGGCGCGCAGCACGGCGATGTCGGCCGGGGCGACGACCTCCCGGGTCTGCGCCTCGCCGGTGCCCAGCCGCAGGTAGGTCAGCACCGCCGGACCGTCTTCCTTGAGCGTCAGGCTGGGCACCAGATGCATGCCGGCCGGGCGATGCTGTGCGACCACTTCGCGGAAGCGGCCGCGCAGTCGGCTCCAGGCCGCTGCGCCCGCGTCGGTGAGCGCCAGCGACCGGCCCGTGGTCTCCGGATGCGCCCGGAGCTTCAGGATGGAGCAGCACGACACCGGCACGTCGACGCCGTCGTCGCCATTCGGGAACTTGTCGCGGACGGACACGCTGCCGCCGTCGGGATCGACGCGGAAGATCCAGGTCTTGCCGGCGGCGCAGCTGCGCATGGGCGCGTTGTCGTGCAGCTGCGTGTACTTGCGGAAATGTGTCGATCCCCGGCGCGACAACACGTAGTCGGCGTAGACCGTGGTCTCCATGTCCGCCGCTCCCAGAGCGGTCACGCCCCGGACGAACTCATGGCCGAAACTGCGCTGCTCCACGGTCGTTTCCAGCGCGCAGCTGAGCAGGCTGATGCTCTCCACCGAGCGGATGCGGAGCTGCGGCATCAGGCGCGACAGCTCCTCGGCCAGCCCGGCGGCGGTGCGATTGCTGAGCAGGCGCTCCCGCGTCTGCGTGCTCGTGTGTCCATGGCCGCAGACCAGCAGCTTGAATCTCGTGTCGGGACCGCTGCCGTCCAGGAGTGACTGGCCGCGTATCACCCGGAACGTCCCATCCGGATGTGACTGGACCCAGACGACCCGGTTCGGATGGGCGGCGCTCAGGTCGCGGCCGGTCTCGAGCATGACCCGGTCGTTCTCCATCTGGATGAAGACGCGCACGAGCTCGGTTCCGACCGCGACGGCAGCGGGACGCGGCTCGCGCGATTTCAACCGGACCCACCGGTCCAGCGGCTTCTCGATGGGGCCCTCCGCGGCGTCTTCTCCATAGATCTCCCGGGCGACGGCGACGCCGTCGTCATCGAAGACCCAGCGGTCGTCCGGCTGTCGCTCCGCCAGGGCGCGGGTTCCGACCAGGAACTGGTCCTCGGTCAGCGTTGCCTGTGTCGGCAGCAGCTGGCCCTGAAGGGGCATCTCGTCGCCGAAGACGGTCAGCATGAACTGGTCCAGCCGCTTCAGATGGGCGTCCTGATCGGCCAGCGGCTGCCTGCCGGGGATCGCCGTCAGGGCGGGCACTTGCAGCGTGGCCAGCAGCTTCCCTGCGCGCGCGATGAGGGCCACCTCTCCGGACTCCCGGGTCAGGCGCTGGTGCACGTCCGGCATCAGTGAGCGCAGCAAGGGCAGCGGTGATTCGTCGAGGGGGCGGGCGGTCTCTGCGACCCCGAGGGCCCCGGTCGCGTCCGTCGGTGCCAAGCCGATCAGTTGCACGAACGGCTTGCTGTCCTCGGTGAGGAGGCGATGCATCGGTGCAGGATGCCATTGCGCATCCGCGCGTTCCGATCCGGACAGGAAGGCCGGCACTTCGGAAATGCCCAGGTCGGACAGCCTGTTCACCGCCGGCCACAGGGCCTTGAGCGCCGCAACATGGCCCTGCGCGTCCGGATTCGCACGGACCGTCAGACGGTCCAGCCGGTCGAGGTCGAACAGCATCGGCTCATGGGCCAGCGCCGAGACCAGGAGGTAGGCGGTCAGACGTGCCGCCGCGACGCGACGCGCCAGCTCGAGGGACGGCGGCGCTGCGCCGTGCAACTGCCCCGTGAGATACGCGGTCGCCAGCAGGCCTTCCGCCAGCAACGCGCTGCCGCGATGCACGGACACCTTGACCGAGCGCAGGCGGCTCGGTGTCGCCTCGACGCCGTTGTCGCTCAGGTCCCCGATGCCCCAGCGGCGCACGAGGACGGACTCTCTCATCTTCTTCGGTTCGAGGATGGTGCCCCGGAGGGTGTCGAGGCGGTCTCCGCTGCCCTGCAGCCCGGCATAGTCGCCGTCGAGGGTGGCGGCCACCAGTCGCCCGGAGACCCGATCCAGGAAGGCCAGATCGACGGTGTCGAGCGAGGCGTCGTCCAGTTGCGCCGCCAGGTGGGCCGTCACCGCCTTGCGGAGCCGGGCGCGCTGCTCCGCCGTGGCCTCGGGAAGGTCGGCGCCCATCGGCGCCAGGGCATCGTGGACGGCTTGCAGCACGACCCGTATCCGGCCCTCCTCGGGATGCACCGGCTCCTCGATGAAGTCTGGCTGCAGCCGCAGGAAGGACTTGATCACGGGCATGGCGCCGGTCGGCGCCGCGGGGGGCGACACGGCGGTCGACGCCGGCGTCACGTCCCTGGACGTGCCGGGGGTGGGCAGGGTGGGCAGGGTGGGCAGGGTGACGTGCAGCGGGACGGCGTTCTTCCGACCGGAGGCGGGTGCGGTGGTGGGCAGCATGGTGAGCTCCAGAACGAGGGAGCTGCTTCAGTCATGCCGATGAAGGTGGCGCGCGGCGGGCGGCCGGCCGCCTGAATCGGTGGGACGGGGGGCGGACCCCGACCGGAATGCGAGTCGCGGGCCCTGATGCCGGTCAGCGCTGCGCTGCGCGTCCGACCCCGCGCAGCGGTCGCACGACTCAGCCGTGCCAGCCGTCGGCCGGCCGGGCTTGCGTCTGCATGGCGTCGAGCTGCTCCCGCAGCTTCACGACCTGGTCGCTCCAGTAGTTGGGCGTGCCGAACCAGGGGAAGGCCGCGGGGAAGGCCGGGTCGTCCCAGCGGCGTGCCAGCCAGGCGCTGTGATGGATCATCCGCTGCGTGCGCAGCGCCTCGACCAGCTTGAGCTCGCGCCAGTCGAATTCGCGCACGCTCTCGTAGCCGTCGAGCAGCGCGTCCAGCTGGCGACGCGCCGCCTCGGGCTCGCCCGACAGCAGCATCCACAGGTCCTGCACCGCCGGCCCTTGCACGGCGTCGTCGAGGTCCACGAAATGCGGGCCGCGATCCGGCGTCCACAGGATGTTGCCGGGATGGCAGTCGCCGTGCAGGCGCAGTGCCCGGCGATCGGGCAGCGCCTCGAAGGCGGCATCGATCGCGTCGATGCAGCGCGCTGCTGCGTCGTGCCAGTTGGCCGCGACTTCCGGCGCCAGCGTGTCATGCGCGCGCAGCCAGTCGCGTGCCTCCCGCGCCGGCGCGGCGCTGTTCCAGGACAGCCGATGCGCGAAGGGCTCGCGCTGGCCGACCTCGTGCAGTCGCGCGAGCAGCCGGCCGATCCAGCGCAGCACCTCGGGATCCTCCAGCTCCGGCGCTCGGCCGCCCTGGCGCGGCGTCACCGCGAACCGCTGCCCCTTGAAGTGGCCGAGCGTCCCGGTGACGCCGTCGGTCGTCAGCGGCAGCGCCGCGACCACGGGCACCTCGGCGTCGGCCAGCGCCTGGGCGAAGGCGTGCTCCTCCAGGATCTGCGCATCGCTCCAGCGGCCCGGCCGGTAGAACTTCGCGACCACCGCCGCCCCGTCCTCCA
The DNA here is from genome assembly GCA_002205125.1 of Roseateles noduli. Classification (GTDB taxonomy): domain Bacteria; phylum Pseudomonadota; class Gammaproteobacteria; order Burkholderiales; family Burkholderiaceae_C; genus Roseateles; species Roseateles noduli. The sequence goes on from NIOE01000013.1 coordinate 135,138, forward strand.
GATGGGCCATCAGCACGCGGTTCTCGTACGAGTTCAGCTGCAGCAGCCGGCCGTCGGGGCGAAGCCCCGCATGCTCCAGCGCGTCGAGCATCAGTTCGGGGGTCAGGAGGCCGAAGCCGGCCGTCATGTCAGTCATCGGAGCGGAGAGGACAGCAAAAACGGCGCCGTGGCGCCGTCGTGTCCTCGAAGAGCGGGCAGGGGCGTAGCTTAGCGCCGCCCGTAGCGGGGCGTGTCGACCACCACGCCGCCGATGTCGGGGTCCGGGAGCTCGCTGGGCAAGGTCGGGAAGTCGCGGCCGAACTGCGAGTCGCGGAACTGGGAGTCGCGGAACTGCGCCTCACGCCCCAGGGTGTCGCGCGCATGCGGGTCGCGCAGCTGGGAGTCGCGGAAGGCCGCGGCGTCCTGCGCGCCGGCGCGCGGACGGTAGCCGCGGGCGCGCGGCTCCGCGGGCGGCAGCGGCGCCTGCATCGATTCGCCTCCGAAGGCGTCGTAGCGGCTGTCCGGCGCGAAGAAGGAATCGCTGAACACCGGCGAGTCGTTCCAGAGCGTGTTGCGCGCGGTCGCCGGCGCGGCGGGGGCCGCGCGACGCGGCGCGACCGGCGGGGTGCTCGGCAGGTGCGAGGCGCCGGCGCGCGGCATCGCGGCCATGCCGGCGCGGCTGCCCTGGTTGCTGTAGGGCACGAGCAGTTGCAATTCGGTCGCGGTGGGCAGGTTGTCCACCGATGAGCGCAGGTAGCGGATGCGGCAGGCGGCCAGCACCGCCTGCTTGATCTGCAGGCTGCGCGCGGAGCCCGGGCGGTCGGTCTCGATGTCGATCGCCGCCAGCACGCGGCCGTTGGGGCTGCAGATCGCGAAGTTCACGCTGATGCCGCCGAGCAGCTCATACCAGTAGCGCACGTCGCGCGCCTCGGTCGGCTGGCAGAAGCGCACCATGGGCAGCTTGCACATGACGACGTGGTGGGGCAGTGCCTCGCGCAGCAGGCGGAAGACGCGGCGTTCGTCGGCGCTGAAGACCGGACGGGCGTTGAGCGACCACTCCGTGGGCAGCGGCTTGCGCTCGCGGCGCGGGCGCCGCAGCAGGAGCGCGGCGGCCAGCCCCAGGACTGCCAGCGCCGACAGCCCCGCGATGATCCACGGAAGCAGGTTCTGCATACCCAATGAGCCCAATCAGCTGGACGGACCGTACGGATGGCGCTCGAGGGCGCCGGAGGACGCACGGGAGCAGCGAATCAGACACACCGTACCGGGCGAATCGCGGGAATGTAGCGGAAAGGCGTTACAAATTGCATCAGAACTGACCCCCGATACCCCCTGGAATCGGGTGGGCGCCCCGGGAATGAAATCGGTACCTGTGCGAACAGCGTGCCGCCTATGGTTCCTTGGCGCCTGGTTCAGCGCTTGGATCCGGGGTCGTCGGAGCGGTCCCGCACCTTGCGGATGCGGGACTTCACCTCGGCCACGCCGTCCAGGAAGTCGCCCACGGTGCGCATGTGGCGCTTGAACTGGAAGTCCCATTCGGCCATGTGACGCTCCAGCGCCTCGTCGACGTGGGAGGAGACGGAGTCCGGCGGCAGGCGCAGCCAGGCTTCGGACTCCCCGCCGTCGCGCTCGACGGTCGCGCCGGCGTTGCGGGCGATCTTGAGCATGGGAGCGTTCTCGCTGAGCGCGTGGATGAACAGGGTGTCGATGCCGCGGTTGCGCGCGTGCAGCGAGGCGCGTTCGAAGAGCCGGCCGCCGAAGCCCTTGCCCCGCGCGGAGGTCGCGACCGAGACGCCGAACTCCGCCATCGCCGGACGGCCCTTGATCTGCGGCGCCGGCGCATAGGCCAGGTGGGCCACGGCGATCAGCTGCAGGCGACGGTTGAAGATGCCCAGCACCTCGTCGCGGACGAGGTCCAGGCCGGTCACGTACTTCTCGATCTGTTCGTCGCGGGCCGGATAACCGAAGCGCAGGTAGCGGTCGCGCTCGCCCAGCGCCAGCAGGTGCTGCAGGATGCGCTTGCGGTGGCGTTTGCCCAGCGAGCGGATCGGCACCCAGCCGGTCCAGCGCGCCAGCATCGCGCGCGGGCTCCAGCGGGAGGGTGGCGTCGCCTCCGGCGCCTTCGGCTGAGGCTGGGGCGGACGGGGATCGGGCGGGGTGGGCATGGCGGGCTTGGCGATGGGGAGGGATGCTAGCGGGGAACAGCGCCGAAGCCTGTCCGGAGGCGCAACAACAGCCGGCATTTGGGCTTTCGGGCGGGTTCTGCTAGACTCGTCGGCTTTCCCGTTTCCAAGGCAGCGGGGGAACGTCCGTGAGAGGCCGCAGCGAATCACTTTGACCGTGACATCGCAAACAAGCGTGCACCGAGCGTACGGGGGCAGATCGCCCGAAGTTTCGCCTTTTGAAAGAATCTCATGAAGACCTTCAGCGCCAAGCCGGCCGAAGTGACGCACGAGTGGTTTGTGATTGACGCCACCGACAAGGTGCTCGGACGTGTTGCCAGCGAAGTGGCACTCCGTTTGCGCGGCAAGCACAAGGCCATCTACACGCCTCACGTCGATACCGGTGACTTCATCGTCATCATCAACGCCGAGAAGCTGCGCGTCACTGGCAACAAGGCCACGGACAAGGTGTACTACCGTCACTCGGGTTTCCCGGGCGGCATCTACGCCACCAAGTTCAAGGACATGCAAGCCAAGCATCCGGGCCGCGCCCTGGAGAAGGCCGTCAAGGGCATGCTGCCCAAGGGCCCGCTCGGCTACGCGATGATCAAGAAGCTGAAGGTGTATGCGGGCGACACGCATCCGCACACCGCCCAGCAGCCCAAGGCGCTGGAAATCTAAGGAGCGGAGATGATCGGAAACTGGAACTACGGTACCGGCCGTCGCAAGTCGTCTGTGGCTCGTGTCTTCATCAAGAAGGGCACTGGCCAGATCACGGTCAACGGCCGCACGATCGAGCAGTACTTCGGCCGTCAAACGTCCATCATGATTTCGCGCCAGCCTCTGCTGCTGACGAACAATGGTGAAGCGTTCGACATCAAGGTCAACGTGCACGGCGGCGGCGAGTCCGGCCAGGCCGGTGCGGTCCGCCTGGGTATCACCCGCGCGCTGATCGACTACGACGCGGCCCTGAAGCCCGAACTGAGCCGCGCTGGCTTCGTCACGCGTGATGCGCGTGAAGTCGAGCGTAAGAAGGTCGGTCTGCACGGCGCCCGTCGCCGGAAGCAGTTCAGCAAGCGCTGATCGACTTCCGCCCATCGATGGCATCCGGGTTGGGATGTCATCGGTGGCGAAAGCTCAAGGACAAGGCCGCTGCTTCAGCGGCCTTGTTTTTTTGGCGGTTCTTTCTTTCCGCCTTGTTTTTTGTTCGTCAGGGTGCATATCCTGCCGAAGGGGCTTATCTCCAAGGATCCGCAGTCGATGCGGGGGCTTTGAGATAATCCCGCCATTCCTCCGACACAACAGGATCCACGATGAGCGCAGTCCTCGAAACCACCTCCACCGATCTGGGCGGCATGCCGGCTCCGCTGGTCTTCACCGACAGCGCGGCTGAGAAGGTGCGCGAACTGGTGCTGGAAGAAGGCAATCCGGAACTGAAGCTGCGCGTGTTCGTGCAGGGCGGCGGTTGCTCCGGCTTCCAGTACGGCTTCACCTTCGATGAGGCCGTCAACGACGACGACACGCAGATGGCCAAGAATGGCGTGACGCTGCTGATCGACGCGATGAGCCTGCAGTACCTGGTCGGCGCCGAGATCGACTACAAGGAAGACCTGCAAGGCGCCCAGTTCGTGATCAAGAATCCGAACGCGCAGACGACCTGCGGGTGCGGGTCCAGCTTCTCCGTCTGAACGGCGCAAGCCTCGGGCTTGTCGGAAGCCTCGGCCTTCGGGCCGAATGACAAGGACCGCCTTCGGGCGGTCTTGTCGTTTCTGGAACCCACCCTTGGCCACCAAGGCATTGGCCGATCGGCGGTGTGGCCAGGCGGCCGATGAGGCGGGTGATCAGGCGGGCGTGTAGCTGCCCAGCACGCGCAGGCCGGATGCGCCGGTCGCCGCCGGCAGGTTGCCGGGCAGTCCGCGCACATGACGCATCGCCAGCCAGGCGAAGGCGGCGCCCTCGACCTGCATCGGCGGCAGTCCCTTGGCCGCGGTCGTGCGGATGGCCACGGTGGGCAGCAGCGCCTGCAGGCGCTTCAGCAGCGTGTCGTTGAAGGCGCCGCCGCCGCAGACCAGCAGCTCTCGCCAGGCGCCCGGCGCGAAGGCGACGAGGCTGTCGAGCACGCACAGCGCGCTCAGCTCCAGCAGCGTCGCCTGCACATCGACGGCGGAGGCGCGCGGCGCATGCGCCTCGATCCGGCCGTCGAGCCAGTCGAGGTGGAAGAGATCCCGCCCCGTGCTGCGCGGCGGTGTCTGACGGAAGTAGGGCTCGTCCAGCAGTGCGTTGAGCAACCCCGTGTGCACCTGGCCCTGCGCGGCCCAGGAGCCGCCGGCGTCATACGCGGCGCCCTGATGGCGATGGATCCATCCGTCCATCAGGCAGTTGCCGGGGCCGCAGTCGAAGCCGCCGCTGCGGCCGTCCGCCCAGAGCAGGCTCACATTGCTGATGCCGCCGACGTTCAGCACGACGACGTCGGTGCCGTCCTGCGCCAGCACCGCGCGATGGAAGGCGGGTACCAGCGGCGCCCCCTGTCCGCCGGCCGCGAGATCGCGGGTGCGCAGATCGTGAACCACGGCGATGCCGGTGAGTTCCGCCAGCAGGGGGGCGTTGAGCAGCTGCAGCGTGAAGCCGGTGCCGTCGAACTCGCCCGGGCGGTGGCGAACCGTCTGGCCGTGCGCACCGAGTGCGCGGACTTCCTGAGGCACGAGTCGTTGCGCCGTCAGCAGCGCCCGGCTCGCCTGCGCATAGGCGCGCGTGATCGCATTGCCGGCGAGCGCCGCACGCTGCAGTTCGTTGTTGCCGGGGCTGTTGAGCGCCAGCAGTTCTGCGCGAAGTTCCGGGCCGAAGGCCTGGTAGTCGTGGGCGAGCGCCTGGACGCGGCCATCGGCCTCGGCGCGCAGCAGCACGGCATCGACGCCGTCGAGCGAGGTGCCGGACATCAATCCGATGTAGAGCTCGGTGCCGGACTTCTTCATGGCCGGATGCTCGGGAGGTCGGGGTGCTGCGGGTGGGGCGGAGGCGCGGCGGAGCGCTGGGAGGGTCCGCCGGTCCGCTTACTCGCCGACGACGCCGTCGTGGATCGAGGCGGCTGCCTCGAGAGCGTTCTTCGCGCTGGCGACCTGCGACTTGAACGCGGCCTTGGCGGTCGCGGGCAGCGTCACGGCCTCGGAGGCGCGCGCGATCACGCGCGGATCCTGCTGCTTGCCGTTGACGCGGAACTCGAAGTGCAGATGCGGGCCGGTCGCCCAGCCGGTCGAGCCGACGGCGCCGATCTTCTGGCCTTGTTCGATCTTCTGGCCCTTCTTGACGTCGATGCGGCTCAGGTGGGCATAGACCGTCATGCGGTTGCCGCTGTGCTTGAGCTGGATGACGTTGCCGAAGCCGTTCTGCCAGCCGGCGAACTCGACGTTGCCGTCGCCGACGCTGCGCACTGCGGTGCCGGTGGGCGCGCCGTAGTCGATGCCCTGATGCTGGCGCCAGGTCTGCAGGATCGGATGGAAACGCATCGCGAAGCCGGAGGTGACGCGCGAGAACTCCATCGGGCTCGCCAGGAACGAGCGGCGCTTGCTCTCGCCGTCGAAGCCGTAGTAGTTGCTCTTGCCGCTGGCCGGATCGCGGAAGTAGACCGACTGGTAGCTCTTGCCGTTGTTCACGAACTCGGCGGCCAGCAGACGGCCGGAGCGGTTGCCCCAGGTGATGGGTTCGCCGTCGGCGGTCAGGGTTTCGTAGACCAGCGAGAAGCGGTCGCCCTTGCGCAGTTCGCGGTGGAAGTCGATGTCGCCGGCGAACATGTCCGCCAGCTGCGTGGCGATCGCGTCGGGCACGTTGGCCTCGTCGGTCGCGGCGAACAGCGAGGACTGGATCGTGCCGCTGCCCAGGCGGGTCTGGGTCTCGAAGGCGACGGTCTCCAGCTTGGAGACGAACTTGTCGCCCTGGCGGGTGATGCTCAGGCGGGTGAAGTGGGTGTCCTGCTGCTCGCTGGCCTCGGCGGCGTAGCGGGCGACGAGGGACTGCACTTCGCCGCTGGCGGTCGCGACGACCTGCACGCGCTTGCCGACGCGGCCGGTCAGCAGCTTCTTGGCGGTGTCGTCGGAGCGCAGGAAGGCGGCGGCCGCGGTGTCGAACGCGCCCATGCGCTTGAGCAGCGCATCGGCGGTGTCGGCGGCGCGGGTCACGTCGCTGCGCGAGAGGCCCGGATCGAAGGCAGCCAGGTCGGCCAGTTGCTCGTCCAGCGACTGCAGCGGGATGGATTCGGAGACGACGCGTTGCGGCAGATCCGCCGCGTCAGGGGCCAGCGGCGCGACGCCGAAGGCGGTGACGGCGAAGCAGCTCAGGACACCGACCACGGTGCCGGTCAGGGCGCGGGGGTGTTTGGCCGCGAAGGACTCGGCGCGAGCGAGGGTGCGCTGCACGCGCTGCCATTCGTCATTCCAATTCATCACGCGCCGAAGACCTTTTTCTGGAGCCTGAGGAGTGCCGTCCGCCGCTCACGCCGGTAAAAGCGCGTGGCCCGAATGGCTCGTTGTCCGGCGATTCCGGAGCTTGGATGCCCTTCAAAGCGAAGGACGCCCGAGCGGGGCGTCCAGATGCTGCGAGGAGCGTCCACTAGAATCGCCGTCTTGCGTTGCAGCGTCAGGTCAGGCATGTGAATTGCCCTCATGGCGCCCCGCAAAAACAGCCGGAAGTATACCGGCGGGTCCGGGTTACAAATGCTAGAAAACCCGATAAATCAAGACTTTACGTAAGCCCGTGCGGGCTTTGAAGCGCCATGTCTGACATCCGAACCCAGGCCCCGTCGGCCCCCGAATTTCCGATCACCGACCGGGTCCGTCATGCGATGCAGCAATCGCTGCGGGGCTGCGAGGAACTGCTGCCGCAGGACGAGTGGCTGAAGAAGCTGGCGCGATCCGAGGCCACCGGCCAGCCGCTGCGCATCAAGCTGGGCCTGGACCCGACGGCGCCCGACATCCACGTCGGCCATACGGTGGTGCTCAACAAGATGCGCCAGCTGCAGGACCTCGGTCACCAGGTGATCTTCCTGATCGGCGACTTCACCTCCATGATCGGCGACCCCTCCGGCCGCAACGCGACCCGTCCGCCGCTGACGCCCGAGCAGATCAAGCACAACGCCGAAACCTACTACAAGCAGGCCAGCCTGGTGCTGGACCCGGCCCGCACCGAGATCCGCTACAACAGCGAATGGAGCGACCCGCTCGGCGCGCGCGGCCTGATCCAGCTGGCGGCCAAGTACACCGTCGCCCGCATGATGGAGCGCGACGACTTCACCAAGCGCTACGCCGCCGGCACGCCGATCTCGGTGCACGAGTTCCTCTACCCGCTGATGCAGGGCTACGACTCGGTGGCCTTGAAGTCCGATCTGGAGCTGGGCGGCACCGATCAGAAGTTCAACCTGCTGATGGGTCGCCACCTGCAGGCCGAGTACGGTCAGGAGCCGCAGTGCATCCTGACGATGCCGCTGCTGGAGGGCCTGGACGGCGTGGACAAGATGTCCAAGTCCAAGAACAACTACGTGGGCATCACCGAGCCGGCCAACGGCATGTTCGCCAAGATCCTGTCGATCAGCGACGTGCAGATGTGGAAGTGGTTCGACCTGCTGAGCTTCAAGTCCATCGACGAGATCGCCGCGCTGAAGCGCGAGATCGAGGGCGGGCGCAACCCGAAGGAAGCGAAGGTGATGCTCGCCAAGGAGATCACCGCGCGCTTCCACAGTGCGCAGGCGGCGGAAGACGCTGAAGCCGACTTCAACAACCGCGCCCGCGGCGGCATCCCGGACGACATCCCCGAGGTCTCGCTCAGCGGCGCCCCGATGGGCATCGCGGCCTTGCTGAAGGCGGCCAACCTGGTCCCGTCGAACGGTGAGGGCAACCGCAAGATCGAGCAGGGTGGCGTCAAGATCGACGGCGTCACGATCAGCGACAAGGGTTTGAAGGTCGAGGCTGGCACGATGGTGCTGCAGGTCGGCAAGCGGCAATTCGCGCGCGTCACGCTGAGCTGAACGCACGACACCAACGCACGACAGCAACGACAAACGGGAGGTCTAGGCCTCCCGTTTTCATTGGTGGGCAGCGAGTGCCACCGGGACCGGAACAGGGTGGGAGGTTCGCGGACGCGAGGCCTCCTACCCTGTGCAGGGCCGCGCTCGTTGGATCGCAGTTACTGCTTGATCGGCCGCAGATACGGTCCCGGCTTCGGCGTCTTGACCGGGTCTTTCGCGATCGCGTCCTTGAGCCACGAGATCGCGGCATCGAGCTGCGCATCCTGCCCGTTCGCGGTCGCGCGCGGCGGGTTGTCGACCTCGATGTCCGGCGTCACGCCCTTGCCTTCGACGAGGAACTGGCCGTCGATGGTGATCTGGCCGTTCTCGGCCGAGCGCATCAGTCCGTTGTCCATCAGCCGGTTCTGATCCGACAGCCACACGCCCGCGCCCGAAGTCGTCTTGCCGATGACCGGACCCAGGCCGAGACGCTTGAAGCCTTCGGAGAAGGTTTCCCCGTCCGAGTAGGTTTCCTCGTTGGCGATCACGACGACCTTGCCGCGGAACACCTGCTGCATGTTCGGATACGGCTTGCTCGCGTAGGGCGAGCGCGGTTGCCAGAACGCCCAGGCGCGGCGCAGCAGCGTCTGCAGGATCCAGCTGTCGATGTTGCCGCCGTTGTTGTGGCGGACGTCGATGATCAGTCCTTCGCGCTCGCTCTGGGCGTAGAACTCGCGGACGAAGTCGCCGATGTCGTCGCGGGTCATCGCGCGCAGATGCAGGTAGCCGATCTTGCCGTCGGCGGCCTTGTCGACGAGCTTGCCGCGGCTGAAGCGCCAGTCGTTGACGCGCAGCTGTCCTTCGCGGCGCATGTCGACCGGCGTGACGACCACCGGGCGTTCCTTGCCCGAGGGCTCGCGCACCTGCAGCAGCACCTGCTTGCCGGCCTGGCCGCGCATGAGCTCGCTCGGGTCGGGGACCTGCGTCGCGTCGCGGCCGTTGATGTGCGTGATCACCGTGCCCACCGGCAGGTTCAGACCTGGCGCGGCCAGCGGCGCTGCTTCCGACGGCAGCTCCGGATCGCCGGCGTAGATGCGGGCGATCTTCCAGCCCTTGGGATCGCGATCCAGCTGCGCGCCGAGGCCGGCGAAGCCTGGCTCCTCGACGCCCCGGCGCACCTCGCCCGGCGCGACCTGGCTGTGCAGCAGGCTCAGCTCGCCCACTATCTGCGCCATGATTTCCGCGAGCTCGTTGCGCTCCGTGACGCGCTCGACCAGCGGCGCGTACTTCGCCTTCATCGCGACCCAGTCCACGCCGTGCATGTCCTTGTCGTAGAAGAAGTCGCGCTGCATGCGCCATGCGTCGTTGAAGAGCTGGCGCCATTCGGCCTTCGGATCGACGGCGATCTGCCAGTCGGTCCAGCGCACGCGCGCCTTCTCCAGGTCGCCGGGGATCTTCGGACCGGCGTCGACGATCAGGATCTCAGGCGCCGCGCCCGGCGCGGCCGGACGACGGATCATCAGCTTCTTGCCGTCCGCGCTCAGGTCCCAGAAGGCCACGCCTTCGGAGAAGGTCTCCAGCTTGGACTCCTGCGGGCCGATCGGCAGCTGGCGCAGGAAGGTGCCTTCCTGCAGGTAGAGCCGCTTCGAATCGACCGCCAGCGCGTTGTAGTTGGCCGGCGCGACGGGCACCTCGTACAGACGCAGCGAGAGGCCGGGGATCTGGATCTCGGGCTTGCCCTTGGGGGCGGGTTTGGTCTCCTTCACCGCGGCGGCCTTGGCTTCCTCGACCTTCTGCTTGGACTCCTTGTTGTCGGGCTTGTCCTTCTCCTGCTCGCGGACCTCGGCCTCTTCCTTGGCCTTCATCGACTGCAGTTCGTCCAGCGCGGCGAACGGGAAACGCAGGCCCGGCTGCAGCGCCAGCGCGTAGACCTTCCAGCCCCGGTCGAAGTACGGGCCCATGTTGCGGTCGCCCCAGGGACCGGGGTTGCCGGTCACGTTGAAGGTGCGGCGCGACAGGAAGTACAGCCACTGGCCGTCGGGGCTGAAGGCCGGCGCGGTCGCGGCGTAGCGGTCGCTGCCGAGCTGATGGACCTTGCCGTCGGCGACGGTCAGCAGCATCAGCTGCTCGCGGTAGGGGTTGCTGGTATTGCGGACGTAGGCCATCGCCTTGCCGTCGGCGGACCAGGTCATGAACTGCGCGCCGTCGCCCATCGGGTCGTGGTCGACCTCGCGGGTGGCCGCGGCGCGGCTCGGATTCTTGAGATCGGTCAGGAAGAGGCGGCCTTCCTTGTCGGCATGCGCGATCCAGCGGCCGTCCGGCGACGGCGACAGCGAGCGCCGCATCGCGACCGCGCCTTCGGTGATCTGCTTGGGCTGGCCGGTGCCGTTGGCGGCGAAGCGCCAAATCTCCAGCTCGCCGCTGAAGTCGCAGAGCGCGAACACCGACTGGCTGTCGCCGCTGAACGCGTTGTCACGGCAGCGGCCGGCGTCGGCGAGGCCCGTGGGCACGGGCAGCTCCGCGCGGCGCAGCGGACCGACGCCCTGCGTGGCCAGACGGCCGCGCGAGGTCATCACCACCTGCTCGCCGTTGGGTGACAGCGAGACGGCGGTCAGGTAGTCCTGCGGACGGGTGACCCAGCGCTTGCGCTGCTGGTCGTAGTCGCCGCCCAGGCTGATGGCGATCTTCTGCTCGGCGCTGCCGCTACCGCCGTTGAGGTCGACGCGATAGAGATCGGCGCCGAGCGCATACACCGCTTGCGACCCGTCCAGGCTCGCATGGCGGACGTCCCAGCCCTTGTGGCGGGTGTGCTGCTGCGGGTCGGAGCCGTCGGCCTTCACGGACCACAGGTTGTAGGTGCCGTCGCGGTCGGACAGGAACGCCACGCGCGCGTTGCCGGCAGCATCCTTGTAGGGCATCGGGCGGCGGTCGTTGGCGCCTTCGGGCAGCAGCGGCTTCGCTTCGGCGGTGCCGGAGAGGTCCATCACCCACAGGCGGGCGAGGGCGCCGCCGCGGTACTGGCGGGCGTTGTCGCCGCGCAGGCCGTTGCGGGTGAAGTAGAGGGTCTTGCCGTCGGCGCTGAGGGCGCCGTCGCTGGCCTGGCCGACGGGCAACGCGCGGTGCGCACCGGTGATCAGCGAGACCAGATGCAGCTGGGTGCCGGGTTCGCCGCGCTCGGTGGCGCCGGAGTAGAGCACCTCGTTCTCGGCGGTGACGCCCCAGACGCGCACGGCGCCGGTGTCCCAGGTCAGGCGGCGGGCGACGCCGCCGGCTGCGGGCATCACGAACACGTCGCCGGCCGATTCCTGCTGGCCGACGAAGGCGACCCAGCGGCCATCGGGCGAGACGGCGGGGAAGGTCTCCGCGCCGCCGTGCGTGGTGATGCGCTGGGCGGTGCCGCCGGCGGCGTTGGTCTGCCAGAGGTCGCCCTCGGCGACGAAGACCAGCCGGTCGCCGCGCAGTGCGGGCTGGCGGTAGAAGCCGAGCGAGGGATCCGTGACGGCCGGCCGGGCGGGGGCGCTGCGGGCGACGGCGTCGGCGGTGCCAGCCGCGGCGGCTGCTGTGGCGGTGGATTCGGCGGCGATGGCGAGGGTGGCCATCGAGCAGGCCGTGGCGATGGCCAGGCGACGGAGCGTGATGCGCATCGTGGGTCTTCCTTGTGGGAGTCCGGGGCGGAGCGTCGGAGCGTGGAGGGGACCGGCCTGACGGCAGCCGGAAGTCATGCGGCGCGGATTCTGGCGCCACGGGCGGCGTCAGCGGTTCGTCACCCCCATGGCCACGTGCCCGGCGGGCACGTGCGGGACGGCGTTCTGGATGTGGCCGTGCTGGTCGTCGAAGAAGAAATCGGGCTCGAACTCCCGGAGGAATTCACCCTTGGGCAGGCCGCCCAGGAACATGGCTTCGTCGACCTCGACGTCCCAATCCATCAGCGTGCGGATGGCGCGCTCGTGGGCGGGGGCGCTGCGGGCGGTGACGAGGGCGGTGCGCAGGCGCATGGGCACGGCGGGCGCGGCCTGCAGGCGTTGCAGCTCATGCAGCACCTGCTTGAACGGACCGGCGGGCAGCGGGGTCAGCTTGCGGGCGATCTCGTGCTCCTGGAAAGCGTCCAGACCGTCGCGTTGATAGACCTGCTCGGCCTCGTCGGAGAAGAGCACGGCGTCGCCGTCGAAGGCGATGCGCAGCTCATCCGGATAGGCGGCGGAGGCGCGCGCCGACTGCGGGAAAACACGGGCCGCGGCGACGCCCGCGACGAGCGCTGATCGCACATCGTCCTCGTTGGCGGAGAGGAAGAGCTGCGCCTTGAGCGGCTTCAGATAGCGCCAGGGGCTGTGGCCGCGGGTGAAGACGCCGCGTTCGATGTTCAGGCCGTAATGCTGCGCGGAGCGGAACACGCGCATGCCGGAGATCGGGTCGTTGCGCGACAGCACGACGACCTCGACGCGGGGCGTCTCGCCGGGCGCGTTGAACGCGAGCAGCTTGCGCACGAGGGAGAACGCGGTGCCGGGTTTGGCGGGCTCGTCCAGGCGCTGCTGCTGCAGGCGCATGTAGGCGCGGTCGTCGCTGTCCTCGAAGAGCTGGTTCTCCTCTTCGAAGTCGAACAACGCGCGGGAGGAAAGGGCCACCACCAGGCGGCCGTCGAGAGAGGCGGGCATGGGTGGGGATGATAGGCGCGGGGCGGGGTTGGTCCGCTCCAGGGTTGCGTGGACGAGGTGTTAGGGTGCTCCGGACAGGAGGAAGCACACATGACGACCGTCCCCTTCATCTGCGCAAAGAGCGGCGTTTCCTTCCTTCCGGAACAAGGCGGGCAATGCGCGCTATGCCGACGGCTGATGCGCAGCGACTACCTGGTGCTGAATGCTGTCGAAGGTCAACGCGCCCCGTTGTGCGTTGATTGCCTGGAGGGGCTGTCGGGGCGTATGCGCCGGATCGAGCTGGGGATGCAATCCAGCTCATGGAGAGCGAGGTGCTGGTCTTCAGTCGCGCGCTGGACTGACTCTCACCATGAAGATGCCAGAGTGACGCGCGACAAGGAGGGGCCGATGAAGTTCCGACCATCGGCGCCGAGCCGCTTCTCCGACTCGCCGCTGCTCATGCTGGGCGTTCATGCAGTCGGAGCGTTGATCGCCGCCGCGTCGATGTACTTCGCATTCCAACTGCAATCGTGGGTGCCGATCATCATCGGCGGAGCGCTGATGCTGGCGATCGAGATCGCTTGGTGGCGGGACCTGCTGAAGCGCTGAATCCGCCGGCGCCTTACTGCGCCGCCAGCTTGTTCATGTCGATGATCGGCAGCAGCACCGACAGCACGATCAGCATCACCACGCCGCCCATCGCGACGATCAGCAGTGGTTCCAGCAGCGTGGCCAGCGTCATCGCGCGGCGCTTCACTTCATTGCCGAGCTGCTTGGCCGCGCGCTGCAGCATGTCGGGCAGTTGACCGGTCTGTTCGCCCAGTCGCGCGAACATCGACAGCAGCCCCGGGAAGCGCTTCTTGCCCGCCAGCGCCGCGCCCAGAGGCGCGCCTTCGCGGACCTGCGCCAGCGCATCCATCGCGTCGGCGCGCATCGCGCTGTTGGACAGCGTTTCCGCCGCGGCTTGCAGCGCCTTGAGGATCGGCACGCCCGCGCCCGCCAGCATCGCCAGCGTGCCCGAGAAACGCGCCGCGTTGTAGCCTCGCGCGAGCCGGCCCAGCAGCGGCAGGTTCAGGAAGGCGGCGTCGAAGCGCTGTCTCGGGCCTTCGCGCTTGAGCAGCTGCTTCATGCCGATGAAGCCACCGACCACGATGATCAGAATCACCAGGCCCCAGTTGCGCAGCACGTCGGAGGTGCCCATCATGATCCGCGTCAGCAACGGCAGCGTCTGCCGCGTCTGTGTGAACACCGCCGCCACCTGCGGCACCACGTAGGTCAGCAGGAAGCTCACCGCCAGCACCGCGATGATGCAGACGATCACCGGATAAGCCAGCGCGCCGAAGAGCTCGGAACGCAGTCGCTGCTGTTCTTCGAGGTCGTCCGCCAGGCTCTCCAGCACCGGACCCAGCGCGCCGCTCTGCTCGCCGGCGGCGACCACCGCGCGGTAGACGTCGTCGAACTCGCGCGGGGCCGTGCCCAACGCACGCGCGAACGACGAGCCCGCGTTGACCTCCGCCTTCAGCTGCGACATCAGTTCGCGCTGGCGCGGATCCTCGGCTTCATCGGCCAGCGCGGCCATCGAGCGTTCCAGCGGCAGTCCCGCCGAGATCAATCCCGCGAGCTGACGCGTCCACACCGCCAGCCCGGCCGCCTTGAACGCGCGGCGCGCGAAGCGCGCCTTCTTGCCCGGCTGCGCCGCCACCGCCTTCACGTCCAGCGGCACCAGCCCCTGCGTGCGCAACTGCGTCCGCGCGGCTTTCAGCGTGTCCGCCTCCAGCAGGCCCGTGCGGGACTTGCCGGACGCATCCAGGGCGTCGTACTTGAAGGCGGGCATCGCTCGTAACCTCGGTCTCTACTGCTCGTGCGTCCGTGTCATCACCGCGATCACTCGCGCGTGACCCGCAGCACTTCCTCTTCGGACGTGACACCCGTGGCCACCAGCCGGTCGCCGTCCTCGCGCATCGAGCGCAGGCCGTTCGCGCGCGCCGCCGCCAGCAGCTCGGACTCGGGCGCCTGGTTGTGGATCAGGCTGCGCATCGCGTCGTTGCTCACCATCAGCTCGTACACGCCCGTCCGGCCCTTGTAGCCGCTGCTCGAGCAGGCCGGGCACCCCACCGGGTGGTAGCGCGTGCCGCCGCCGGGCAGGGGCTCGGGCGACTTGCACACCGGGCACAGCTTGCGCACCAGCCGCTGCGCCAGCACGCCCAGCAGCGACGAGCTCAGCAGGAAGGGCTCCACGCCCATGTCGGTCAGACGCGTCACCGCGCTCACCGCGTCGTTCGTGTGCAGCGTGGCGAGCACCAAGTGACCCGTCAGCGACGCCTGGATCGCGATCTGCGCCGTCTCGTAATCGCGGATTTCGCCGATCATGATCACGTCCGGATCCTGGCGCAGGATCGCGCGCAGCGCCTTCGCGAAGGTCAGGTCGATCCGCGAGTTCACCTGCGTCTGCCCGATGCCGGGCAGTTCGTATTCGATCGGGTCCTCGACGGTCAGCACGTTCGTCGTCGACGTGTCCACCGTCTGCAGCGCCGCGTACAGCGTCGTCGTCTTGCCCGAGCCCGTCGGACCCGTCACCAGCACGATGCCGTGAGGCTGCTGAACGACGCGCTGGAAACGCTCCAGCCGCTCGCCGTCCATGCCCAGCGCCGCGAGCGTGAAGCGCGACTCCGACTTGTCCAGCAGACGCAGCACCGCGCGTTCGCCGTGCGCCGACGGCAGCGTGCTCACCCGCACGTCGATCGCGCGGCCGCCGATGCGCAGCGAGATCCGGCCGTCCTGCGGCAGCCGCTTCTCGGCGATGTCGAGCTCCGCCATGATCTTCAGCCGCGAGATCAGCGCCGCGTGCAGCGCGCGGTTCGGCCGCACGACTTCGCGCAAGGTGCCGTCGACGCGGAAACGCACCGAGCTCTCGCGCTCGTAGGGCTCGATGTGGATGTCGCTCGCGCCGTTGTTCGCGGCCTGCGTCAGCAGCGCGTTGAGCATCCGGATGATGGGCGCGTCATCCGCCGCCTCCAGCAGGTCCTCGACCGCCGGCAGGTCCTGCATCATGCGCGACAGGTCGACCGCGCTCTCGACCTCGCCGATCACCAGCGCGGCGTTGTCCTCGCCGCCCGCGTAGGCGGCCTGGATGCGCGTGGACAGCTCGGCCACGCTCAGGCATTCGATGCGCGTCGGCGCGTAGACGCGCTGCAGCTCGGACAGCACCGGCAGCGTCAGCGCGGGCGACGCCCACAGCGTGCGCTGCTGGCCGTCGTCCTCGATCAGCAGGTGCTGCGCCTTGGCGACGGCGTAGGGAAGGGGATGGCGGCTGGCCATGGTCGCTCCGGGCTCAGCGGCCTTGCGGCGCGCTGGCGGCGTCGCTAGGCGCCTTGGCCGGACCCGGCACCGGCGACGACGCCGGATACACGGGCAGCGGCAGCTGCTGTGGCAGCGCGCCGCCCGGCGTGGAAGCCGGCTTCTCCGGCAGCAGCGGGGCGCCGGTGTCGGGCAGCACCAGCGTGCTCTTGGGTTGCACTTCCTGCTGGTAGGCGCGGATCGCGTCGTAGCGGTCGGCGGTCAGCGAGGCCGCGTTCTCCGGCGTGCGCAGCACCACCGGACGCAGGAAGATCATCAGGTTGGACTTGACGCGCTTGCGGCTCTGGCTCTTGAACAGGTTGCCCAGCAACGGGATGTCGCCCAGGCCCGGCACCTTGTCCTCGCCGTCCGTGTACTCGTCCTTCATCATGCCGCCCAGGACCAGCACCTGGCCGTCCTCCAGCGTCACGCTCGTCTCGACCGCGCTCTTGTCGAAGGTCGGACCCTGCGTCGCCGCATTCACCGTGGACACGACGCTCGAGTTCTCCTGGTACACCTTCATGCGCACCGTGCCGTTCTCACCCACGGTCGTGCGGACCTTCAGCCGCAGACCGACGTCGCGACGGTCGAAGGTCTGGAACGGGCTGGTCGTCGTGCCCGACGTCGTCGTCGAGTTGCCCGTGATCACGGGCACGTTGCTGCCGATCAGCAGATCGGCTTCCTCGTTGTCCTGCACGACCAGCGAGGGCGTCGACAGCACGTTGGTGCCGGAGATCTGCCCCAGCGCATTGGCGACGGCGCCCAGCGTGTAGAAGTCGCCGACCTTCTTCAGGAAGCCCAGGTTCAGGCCCGCCGGCACCTGGCCCGACGCCAGCGCGGTCGTCGCGCCGGTCTTGCCCGAGGCGACAGCGCCGGAGAGGTTCAGGATGTTGCTGAAACCGGTGCCGAAGTTGGTGCCGAAGCCTGACACCGTCGAGTCGCCCCGGTTGCCGAACAGCTGCGTGAACTGCACGCCGAACTCGCCCAGCTTGCTCGCATCGACCTTGACGACGAGCGCTTCGACGTAGACCTGCGCGCGGCGCGTGTCGAGCTGCTCGACGACCGCGCGGATCTGGCGGTACATCGGCTCGGGCGCCGTGATGATCAGCGAGTTGGTCGCCGGATCGGCCTGCACGAAGCCGCCGGTGCTGACCTGCGCGGTCTGGCTGACCTGCGTGGAGGCGCCGCCGCTGGAGCCGCTGGACCCGCTGGATCCGGAGCTCGACGAGCCGCCGAAGGAACCGCTGTTGCCGGCAAAGCCGCCGGCCTGTCCGCCGCTGCCGGTCTGCGCGCCGGCGAAGCCGCCGGTGCCGCCCTGGCCGCCGCTGTTGGAGCCGCCCGCGCCCGGGCCCGCATTGTTCGTGTACGCCGCGCGCAGCACGGTGGCCAGGCGCACCGCGTCCGCGTTCTTCAGGTAGATGACGCGGATGCTGCCGCCGGTGTCGCTGCTGGGCTGGTCGAGCTTGGCGATCATCGCGCGCAGCTGCATCAGCTTGGCCGGATTGGCCGCGCGCACGATCAGCGCATTGCTGCGCGGGTCGGCCATCACGCTGCCGCTGCCGCCACCACCGCCCTGCACCTGGACACCCTGCGCGCCGCCGCCGCCGTCGGACAGGCGCTGCACCAGCTGCACGATGTCCGAGGCCACCGCGTTGCGCAGCGGGATCACCTCGATGTCGGTGTTGGAGGGCTGGTCCAGCGCCGCCACGATGCGGCTGATGCGCTGCAGGTTGTCGGCGTAGTCGGTGATCACCAGGCTGTTGTTGCCCGGGTTCGCGTTGATCGTGTTGTTCGGCGTGATCAGCGGACGCAGCACCGCGACCAGGTTGTTCGCGTTCTCGTGGCTGAGCTTGAAGATCTGCGTCACGACCTGGTCGCCGCGGGTGCGCGACTCGCCGGCGATCGTCACCGCGCCGGTCTGCAGCTTGGCTTCCGCTTCCGGCACCAGCTTGAGCAGCCCGCCCGTCTCGACCATCGCAAAGCCCATGCCGCGCAGCGCGGCCAGGTAGCTCAGGTAGGCCTCCTGCACCGGCACCGGCTGCTCGGCCGTCAGCGTCATCGTGCCCTTGACGCGCGGATCGACCAGGATCGGCTTGCCCAGCGCGGCGGACATCGCGCGCGACACCGCCTCGATGTCGGTGTTGACGAAGTTCAGCGTGACCGGCGTGCTTGCGCGCACGGCCGGCTGTCGGCGGTTCTGCTGCTGCGTCTGTGCGCCGGCCTGCATCGGCAGGCTGCCCGCGATCAGGGTGATCGCGACGCCCAGCGCCGTCGGTCGCATCATGTGCTTGTTCATGCTCATCCCACCGAGATGATCGAGCGCGCTCCGTTGCGCCGCCCGATGATGTTCAACAAATTGGCCAATGCGGCTTCGCTGCCGGGCGCGGCGGTCGCCTCGCCCTGGAATTGCGTCCGCGTCGCGCCCAGGGTGCCCTGGCCGCTCAATTGCAGCGGCCCCTGGATCGTCGACAGGATCAGTTGCGGCGCCGAGCCGCCACCCACCAGGCCCATCCGGTAGCTGCCCAGCGGCGCCACCTGCGCCAGGCGCGAGGAGAAGTCGCGCAGCTCGACCTGGGCCATGCCGCTCACGGCGATGGTCTTGCCCTTGCCGTCGAAGACGAAGCCCTGCGCGCTGACCGCGATGACGCCGTCCGGCGCCAGCGTGTTCCAGGGCGTGCCCAGTCCGACCAGCCACGCGGCGGGCCAGCGGATCCAGGGTTGTTCGGGCGTGGCGTCGGGCAGGCGCACGGTGAGCCGGTCCATGCCGAAGCTCGCCGTCAGCGGCGCTCCCGGCTTGATGCAGCAGGACTGGTCCAGCGTCAGGCGCACGCCGGGACCGCCGTCCGCCCAGATCGGACGCAGCGACCAGCCCAGGCGCTGCGGCAGTTCGCTGGCGTCGCGGCTGCCTTCGCCCGGGCTCAGGATCACGCGCGCGCTGCCGTTCCAGACGCTGCCGCGCGCGTCGGCGAGCAGCAGCCGGTCATTCGTCGCCGAGGCCACCGCCTTGGCCAGCCAGGCCGCCGGCGCCCAGAGCACGATCGAGGTCAGCAGGCCCAGCACGGCGCCCGCGACCGCCCAGCGCATCGCGCCGCGGTCGGTGCGGACCAGCGCCACGGCCTTGCCCGGCGCGGCCAGCAGCATGAAGGCCGACTGGACGAAGGCCGATTCCATGAAGCGAGGTTGTTGCTTGGCCATCGCTCAGTTCCCCGCCGCGGCCGGCAGCACGACGCTCAGGCGTCCGGTGTAGCCCTGCGGACCGGCTTGCAGCTCGGCCTCCTGCGGACGCGCACGCGCACCCTGGCGCGCCTCGCCGATCCACATCGCCAGCGCGCCGCCGGGCACGCCGCGCAGCCGCAATTGCGCCTGCGTGCCGGTGATCGTCAGTTCGGCGTTCGGGCCGAGCCGCGCCGTCGCGGCGCGCAAGGCGGTCATCGCCTGCTCGGTCGACACCGGCACCGCCTGCTTGAACGTCTGCACCTGCAGCGCCATCGCGCGCATCTGCTGGAGCTCGCGGTCGAGCCGGTCGATCTCGCCCGGTGCCTTGCGCAGCGTGGCCCAGGCCGGCGCCAGCGCGATCAGCCAGAGCAGCAGCAGGCCGATGAATGTGGCCGTCAGGCGCGCGATCAGGCGTTCGCGCGGGGTGGCGGCCTGCCAGCGGGCCGTCAGGTCCCGTCGCATGGTCGTGATGGCGTTCATCGGTTGTCGGGTCGCAGGCTGAGTTGGAGCGTGTCGCCTTCCTCGGCGACCCGCAGCGCGGGATCCTGTCCGAGCCGGTCGCGCAGTTGCGCGCGCTGCGGCGGCGTGAGTCCGGCCAGATGCAGCCGGCCCTGTTCGAACCGGACGTTGGGCAGCGGCGGCTCGCCTTGCGGCCAGACGCGGGCGACCGCGCCGAGCAGGTCCTCGAGGTCGCCGGGGCCGACCTGGCCGGCGCCGCCGCGCAGCGCCTCGGTCTCGCGGACCATCTGCGCGCGGGCGTCACGCACGACGCGGATCTGCGGGAAGGCCTGGCGCAGCAGCGTTTCCTGTTCGGTCTTGCGCGCATCGATCGCGCGTCCCTGCTGCCAGGCCATCGCGTTCAGGCCGACCACCTGCACGGCGATCAGGCCGATGACGCCCCAGCGGAAGGGACGCCACGTCGGCGACTGCAGCGTCTGCCAGCCTTGGTGGACGCGTTGCCAGCCGCGCTGGCGCGGCGTCAGGTCGAACTGCAGCAGGTTGACCGGCGCTTCGCGCGCGGCCCAGACGCGGTCGGTGTCGTTGAGCACGCGGACCTTGCGGCCCAGCCACTGCTCGGCCTCGGCCGAGGCGGCGGGGCTCGCGGTCACGGGTGCGTCTTCCCACCAGTTTTCGCCGAGCCAGCCGCGCAGGCCGCCGCTGTCCAGCGGGAAGGTCGCGACGCCGTCGGCCCGCGTGACGCGCAGGCGGGCGCGGTCGTCGGAGCCGGCGTAGACATGGCCGCCTTCTTCGATGTCCTCGTCGCCGGGCTTGGCGACCCGCGGCCATGACAGCGGCCGCAGCGCCTCGATCAGCAGCCCGGCGGCTTCCATCGCCTGCAGGTGCGTGCGCAGCGGTTCGCGGGCGGTCACGGCGACCCAGTGGGTGTGGTCCTCGGCGTCCGGGGTGGCCATCAGCGCAAAGTGCAGCTTGTCGGCGTCCTCGAGCAGGTGGTCCTCCATCACCCCGACGATCGCGGCGCGCAACTTTGCGCCCTTGATCTTGGGCAATTGGGCGGGGAGCCAGCTGACCTGGTCGTCGGCGAGCAGCAGCATCACGCGGTCGGCGTGCGGCATCGCATCCAGCGGGGCGCGCTGTCCGTGCCCCCGTGCGTGGGCCGGCGCTTGCGCGTCGTGGCTGAACCAGAATTCGTAGTCGAGCGGGGCGGCACCGTTCTGAGGCGGGCTGGCCGGCAGGAGGATGAGCAGGGTACTCATAGGATCGCGGATTCTAGGAGGGCTTGCGTGACGGAACGGCCCCGCGCGCCCCCGAGCAAGCCCGTAGTCGCGCTTTTACAAGTGCATGCATCCCGTCCCTCATTTTTCGATTCGTTTCAAGCGCGTGTGGGCGGCGCGCGACGCCGTCGCCCGCAGGGCTCACGGCGATCACGGCGTGGCCCCGTAGCCGGCGGTGCCGGGCAGTGCCGATTGGCGCAGCAGACGCTCGCGATCCATCACGCGGACGTTGGTGCCATCCCGGAACACCAGGGATCGCTGCGCCAGGACCCGATCATCCATGCGCATCTGGCCTTCGACGAAGAAGTAGTTCGAGGTGAAGGCCGCCATCGCCTGGCGCGTGTCGGTGGCGGGCAGGCCCGGCACCAGCGTCGTGAGTCGCTCGTCCCAGGCCGTGAAGGGCTTGCTCTGGCGGGCGCGCACGATGCCGTCGGCCACGCCGAGGTCCACGCCCAGGACATCCGCGATGACTTCCCGCGGCGCGGTGTTGATGTTCAGCGTGGTGCCCGCCTTCGGCAGCAGCACCGCCAGGGTGCCCAGGCGCGCCACCTGTTCGTCGTTGAGACCGAACCAGCGCAGCTGCTCGATGCGCACGAGTCTCAGCGGCACGTTGCCCTGCTGGTCCGTGCCCTTGCCGCCGGCGGAGGCGATGAGATTCTTCTGGACCTGTTCGGCGATCGAGGCGCTCATGCCCGCGCGCTGGAAGATGCGCCGGGCTGCGTTCAGGTTGTCGAGCGCCTTCTGGACGGCCTGCGCATCCGGCGGCTGGCCGGCTTGCGGTTGCGTCGGCTGCGTCTCGAGGTTGCGCAGGTTGAACAGGCCTTGAGCGTCCTCGATGTGGCCCGAGAGGAAGGCGTCGGGACCGGCGTCCTCCGACTTGTTCTCGTCCTGCGACAGGAAGCTCGACAGCCGGGCCTCGGCCAGCGGCACCGCCCACACCTCGCCGAGGTCGTCGCTCTGGGCCGCCTTGTTGCGCCCGGACTTGACGTCCTCGCTCAGGATCAGCCGCGCCCAGTCCAGCGCGCCCTGCAGCACCCAGTCGGCCTGGGCGCGACCGCGGTCGGCCGCCTCGATCTGGATCGAGCGCGACTGCCGGAAGAGCATCGCGGCGGACAAGGTCGTCACCAGCACCACGATCAGCAGCGCGGTGAGCAGGGCCGCGCCGCGACGCGATCGCGTCGCAGGGGCCGGATGGCGGGCCGCGGCGCGCATCAGCTGCCTGCCTCGACCGCGACTTCGCGGATCAGTTCGCCGCGATAACCGCTGTCCTCGCCGAACTGCAGGCGCATGCGCACGCCTTCGGGAATCGTGTTGCTCGGCGCGGTGTTGTTCGTCCCGGTTCCAGTGCCAGTGCCTGTCCCGGGCTGCTCGGGCTCCTTGTCGAGCGACGACTGCGCGTTGGCCCAGGCGCCGCGCTGGAAGAAGTACATCTGCCAGCCGGTGACGCGATCGAGTCCGGGCAGCTCGCGCATCTCCTTGGCGTTGAGCTGCTGGCTGCGGAACCAGGCATCCCGCAGCGTGTCGGCGCTGTTCAGGGTCTGGGATTCCCAGCGCGCCAGCCGACCTTCCTTCAACTGCCACGCCACGAGCTGCAGGCCGGTCTCGCGACGGCGCGTGATGCGCAGCGTCGCGCCGTCGAAGGTCAGCGCGTCGAAGACGTCGCTCTTCTGCACCTCGCGCAGGTCCAGCTCCCACTGCCGGATCAGCGTCTGCAGCGTCTCGGCGCGATCCATCGCGGCCTCGTTGCGCTCGCGGCTGGTCGTCAACGCGGACACCGCGCGCCACGCCATGACCGACATCACCGCCATCACGACGAGCGCGACGACGACCTCGATCAGCGTGAACCCGCGCGCCGCGCGCCGGGAGGAAGCTGTGGCGCGGCGCATCAGGAGTTGCGTCCCACGATGGTGGTGATGGTCAGCAGCGGCCGGTCGCGATCGTCGAACACCTGCGCCTCGACGCGGCGGAAGTTGGGGTTCGGCGTGCCGCGCACCGACATCTTCACGCTGAAGTCGCGGCCGAGCTGCGCGCAGCTGACGTTGTTGTCGCCGATGCTCGGGAAGGTGCGGGTCAGGCGCAGTTCGGTGAGCTCGTTCTCGGCGCACCACTGGGCCAGCGAGTTGATCGCGAGCCGGTCGGAGTTGGAGGTCATGGCGCCGGCGGCGCGCAACCCGGCCGCCAGGCACAGCGCGACGATGGTCAGCGCGACCAGCACCTCGACGAGCGTGAAGCCGCGCGAACGCGGCAGGTGCCGTGCGGGGATCATTCGCCGCCCTTCGCGATCGCGAACGGACGGAGCCCGTCCGTGGCCAGCGTGATGCGGTGGTCGCCGCGGATCAACGTCACGCGCTGCGCGCCGATCAGCGGCTCCGGGCCCAGGCGCAGCGAGCGCCCGTTGGCGTTCGCGCTCTCGATCTCGACGATGGGCGGGTCGCCCACCCAGGGGCGTTCCAGGTCCAGGCGCTTGAGCAACGGTGCCGGCAGGCCGGTGATGCGGTAGCGGCCGGCGTCGCTGGTCGAGTCGGGCAGCCAGCGCACGTCGAGCGACGCGGCGCGGGCTTCCGACCGGGCGGTCTCGAGCACGGCGGCCAGCTGCAGCGCCTCGCGTTCCAGTTGCACGTCGGCGCGGTCGCGCACGGCCACCGCGACGGTGGCGCTGGCGATCGCCACGATCGTGATCGCGACGATCAGCTCGATCAGCGTGAAGCCGCGCTGGAGCAGTCGACCGGTCGGACGCGCGCGCACGGCTCGGGGCGGTCGGTGGGGGCGGGGACGAAGCGCACGGCGGACCGCGCGCTTATTCCCAGGACCCGATGTCGGCGTCGGAGCCTTCGCCGCCCGGCTTGCCGTCCGCGCCCAGGCTGTAGATGTCGACTTCGCCCTTCAGGCCGGGGTTGTCGTACTGGTACGGATTGCCCCACGGATCCTTGGGCAGCTTCTCGATATAGACCTTCCAGTTCGGCGCCGCGGGGCCGTTGGTCGGCTTGGCCACGAGCGCGCCCAGGCCTTGTTCGCCGCTCGGATAGCGGCCGTTGTCCATCCGGTAGAGCTTGAGCGCCTGCATCAAGGTGTTGACGTCGGAGCGCGCCGCGGTGCGGCGGGCTTCGGACACGTGGTTCATCACCGCGGGCACGACCACCGCGCCCATGACGGCGACGATGGTGATGGCCACGATCAGTTCGATCAGCGTGAAGCCGCGGGCGCGGCGCGGAGAGAACCTGGCGAACTTCGAAAGGGGTCGATGCATGGTGTTGCAATCCTCGTGGAGCCGCCCTTGGTGGCCCATCGCGCTGCATCATAATCGTCGGATGCATGCACGATGGTTAAGCTTCGTAGTCTGGGCGGCGATGGCGGCGAGCCTCGCTTATTGGGCATTGACGCTGATGGTGAAGGGACCTCAGGCCCCTGCCATGACGCGTTCTGCGACGTCCGAGAGCGTCCCCGCCGACTGGACACGACTGTTCGCCGCCGCGAAGGTGGTGGAGACGCCGGTCGAGGCAGCCTCTTCACGCTACCAGCTGCTGGGCGTGGTCGCACCGACCGCCGGCGGGCGTTATCCCGGCGAAGGCGTGGCCTTGATCGCGATTGCCGGCGCGCTGCCGAAGCCCGTGCGCATGGGCTTTCCCGTCGATGGCGACCTGAAATTGATCGAGATCAATCGCCGGGATGTCGGACTCGGTACCGGCAGTTCGGTGACCGTCCGCCTGAGCCTCGCGCCCGGCGCGGCGGACGCGATGATGCCCGCGCAGCAGCCCCAGTTCGCGCCGGGTGGCGGCATGGCGCCGCCGCCGAACTTCGGTCCGCAGATGCCGCCGCATGCTGGCGCGCCGGGACCCGACGGCATCGTGCCGCCGACCGCCGTCACCGGTTCCTTGCCGCAGATGCCGCCCGGCGACGGCAGCGGCAATCCCATCAAGTAATTCCAAAGAGGTAGCGCGTGCGAGTGCCCGGGGCACTCCGCGCGGCTGGGGTCAGTACTTGCTACCCAGCGTGGTCCCACCCGGACCCGTGTGCAGCGCTCCCGCGCCGCTCGAAGCCGTGTCGCGCAGGTCGGACGGCCGGCTGTGGATGGCGCCGTCCGGCAGTTCCTGGACTTCCGTCAGCAGTGCCGCCGCGCAACGCACCAGCGGCCACGCCAGCGTCGCGCCGGTGCCGTCCCCGCATTCCATGCCGAGTTCCAGCAGCGCCGAGGCGTGGAAGAGCTGCAGCGCCTCGTCCAGCCCGCGATGGGTGGTGCTGCGGCAGAACACCGCGTAGTCGGTGACCGGCGGCGCGATCATCGACGCCACTTTCAACGCCGCGCAGGCGGGAATGCCGTCCACGAGGATCAGTTGCCGCTTCGACGCGGCGACCAGCATCGCGCCGACCATGACGGCCAGCTCGAAACCGCCGAAGGCCGCGAGCACCGCCATCGGTTCCTGCACGTCCCGATGTCGCTGCTGGGCGCCTTGGAGCACCAGCATCAGGTGCGACAGGTCGTCGTGCGGCATGTCGGGGCCGGAGATGATGAAGTCCTGCACCGGCATGTCCATCAGCCGTGAGAGGACCAGGGCGGACGCTTCCAGCGATCCCTGTCCCAGGCCCGCGCAGGCGATCACGTTGCCCGCGAGGTTGTCGGAGATTTCCATGCCGACGCGCACGCCGGCATGCGCCTGTTCGACCGTCATCGCCGCGCCGGCCCGCGAGTTGCGCGTCCCGTGCGCGATCTTGCGCGCCAGCAGGCGCTGCTGGGGGCTGAGCGGTTCGGCGATGCCGCAATCGACGACGGTCACGTGCATGCCCTGGTTGCGCGCGAACACGGTCGACGGCAGCCGGTGCTGCAGGGCGAGGAGGGCTTGTTCCCGCGTGCTGCGTCCGTTGGGCAGCGCGATGCCATCCACCGCCAGACCAT
This sequence comes from Roseateles noduli, assembly GCA_002205125.1. Classification (GTDB taxonomy): domain Bacteria; phylum Pseudomonadota; class Gammaproteobacteria; order Burkholderiales; family Burkholderiaceae_C; genus Roseateles; species Roseateles noduli. The sequence goes on from NIOE01000013.1 coordinate 161,078, forward strand.
GGTCGGCCGCGAACAGCACCAGCGTCGGATCGCGGAACTTCGGCGTCTGCGTGGCCTGGATCAGGCCCAGCCGCACGGCGAGCGGCTCCAGCTCCCCCAACCGGCCGGCCAGCGTGCAACGGCGTTCCAGGCGCTGACGCAAGGCGCGTTCCAGCTCCGGATTGGCGGTCGGCGAGATGAGGGACTGATGAATGGACATGGGGACCGCCATTCTCGGTCCGCGCCGCGGACCGGCCATCGGCAATTGCCCCCGACGCCCGGCATCTGCCCCTTGTCCCGGGGTCAGGGTGTTGGTGTCAAGCCGTAACGGCGCATCGCCGGGCGGCGATGCGCCCGCGCGGTCACGACGGGTTGACGTCGACCCGCGCTGAGGGATCAACGCAGGAAGAGGCGGTACACCGGGTTGTCGGTTTCCTCGGTGTACGGATAGTTCAACTGGTCGAGGAAGGTCTTGAACGCCTTGCCGTCGCCCTTGGGCACCTGCAGGCCGACGAGGATGCGACCGTAGTCCGCGCCCTGGTTGCGGTAATGGAAGAGGCTGATGTTCCAGTCCGGACTCATGCTGGACAGGAAGCGCATCAGCGCACCGGGGCGCTCCGGGAAGATGAAGCGGAACAGGCGCTCGTTCTGCGCGAGCTCGGTCCGGCCGCCGACCATGTGGCGGACGTGCTGCTTGGCCAGTTCGTCGTCCGTGAGATCGACGGTGGCGAAGCGGTGCCGCTCGAAGCTGCGGACCAGCTTGTCGGCCTCCTCGCGCTTCGTGATGGAGACGCCGACGAAGACGTGCGCCACCTGCTGGTCGGAGATGCGGTAGTTGAACTCGGTGACGCTGCGTCCCTGGACCAGCTCGCAGAAGCGCCGGAAGCTGCCGCGTTCCTCCGGGATGGTGACGGCGAACAGCGCCTCGCGCTCCTCGCCGACCTCGGCCCGTTCGGCCACGAAGCGCAGCCGGTCGAAGTTCATGTTCGCGCCGCAGGTGATGGCGACGTAGGTCTCGCCCTTGGTCCCGTGCTGCGCGGCGTACTGCTTGATCGCCGCGACGCCCAGGCCGCCGGCCGGCTCCAGGATGCTGCGCGTGTCGACGAAGACGTCCTTGATCGCGGCGCAGACGGCGTCGGTATCGACCAGGACGTAGTCGTCGACGAGCTCGCGGCAGATGCGGAAGGTTTCCTCGCCGACCAGCTTGACCGCGGTGCCGTCCGAGAACAGGCCGACGTCGGTCAGCGTCACCCGCTTGCCGGCGCGCACCGAGCGCACCATGGCGTCCGAGTCCTTGGTCTGGACGCCGATGACCTTGATCTCCGGGCGCACCGCCTTGATGTAGGCCGCCACCCCCGAGATCAGCCCGCCGCCGCCGATCGCGACGAAGATCGCGTCGATCGGGCCCGGATGCTGGCGCAGCACCTCCATGGCGATCGTGCCCTGGCCGGCGATGACGTCGGGATCGTCGAACGGGTGGACGAAACTCAGGCCCTGCTGCTGCTCGAGTTCCAGCGCATGGCCGTAGGCGTCGGTGAAGGATTCGCCGGACAGCACCACCTCGCCGCCCAACGCCTGCACGGCGTCGATCTTGACCTTGGGCGTGGTCACCGGCATCACGATGACGGCGCGGCAGCCGAGTTTCTTCGCCGACAGCGCCACCCCTTGCGCGTGATTACCGGCCGACGCGCAAATCACGCCGCGCGCCAATTGCTCGGGCGCGAGATTTGCCATCTTGTTATAGGCGCCCCGCAATTTGAAGCTGAATACCGGCTGCTGGTCTTCCCGTTTCAGCCAGACTTTGTTGCCGATGCGCTTGGAGAGATTGCGGGCGGCGTCGAGGGAGGTTTCCTGCGCGACCTCATACACCTTCGCGTTAAGAATCCGTTGCAGATAACTCTGGTCGGCCGGGAGTAACGCGGGGTGTTGCGCCGACGGGCGCGTCGAGGTGGTCTTGCGCGATGCGCGGCGGGTGCCGGCCATGGAAATCCCTCCAGTTCCCCTTCCCGCGCGGGACGCGGCGGGAGTCGGGCGGACGATGATAGCCAGGGTTTGCCCGGGGCGCGGCCACGCCCGGCCAGCGCCGACGCGGCGCGCTTTCGCCATTGGAGGAGCCAGCCTTGCGCCTGGCAGCCTCCCGGGGAGGCTCGACCGCCCACAGGCCGGAGAACGGGCGAAAAAAAGCCCGAGGCTTGTGGCCTCGGGCTGAATCCACCATGGAGGCGGTGGAGGAGACAATCGGTGCGGGGCTGACCCCACTGTCGGGGTAGCGCTATCGCATGCCTAGAATTCTAGGGGGATGCATGTTGCGCTGCAATATTTTTTGAGGTCTCCGGCGCTGGAGTCGGGTCTCTAAATGCGCAAAATCACCGCCAGAGTGGGTGGCCACGACGGGCGGCTCCGCAGGAATTGGGGTCAGAGTGCCGACGCATGGCTCGAACGGCCCATGGAACGAAGGAACGACGGAATGGAATGCACGATCAACTGGATGGGCGCCGACGGCATGAGCTTCATCGCGGAGACCGGCAGCGGACACATGATCAACATGGACGGCGCCCCGGACGGCGGCGGGCGCAATCTCGCGCCGCGGCCGATGGAGACGGTGCTGGCCGGCACGGGGGGGTGCACGGCCTACGATGTCGTGCTGATCCTCAAGCGCGGCCGCCATGATGTCCGCGGCTGCCAGGTGAAGCTCAGCGCCGACCGCGCGGAGGTCGACCCCAAGGTGTTCACGAAGATCCACATGCACTTCGTCGTGACCGGGAAGAACCTGCCTCAGGCCACGGTGGAGCGCGCGGTCCAGCTCTCCCACGAGAAGTACTGCTCCGCCAGCATCATGCTGGCGAAGACTGCGGAGATCACCACTTCGGTGGAGATCGTTGAGGGTTGATTCCCTCCAAGGGAGGAAGGGGCGCTCTGGTCGCCCTTGACCCTCTAGAGACGGTGCGCCGTAATTGTCATGACCTTGGCGGCGAGGCGCATCAGGCCCCGCACGGGGGCTGGGAGCTCCACGCCGCCCAGTGCGCGGGCTTCGTCGGCGTGACGGGCCTCTTCTTCCTTCATCTGCGCGACGACGGCTCTTGAGCTGTGGTCGCCCTCCGGCAGGCGCTCCAGGTGGCTGGCCAGATGCGCCTCCACCTGGCGCTCGGTCTCGATGACGAAACCCAGGCTGACCTTGTCGCCGATCAGCCCCGCGACCGATCCGATGGCGAAGGCGCCACCGTACCAGAGAGGGTTGAGCAGGCTCGGGCGGTCGTTGAGCGCGCGCAGCCGGTCGGCGCACCACGCGAGGTGGTCGATCTCCTCCTGGGCGGCGTGCTCGAGGTGCTGGCGCAGCGCCTCGTCGCGCGTGGTCAGGGCCTGGGCGCGGTAGAGCGCCTGCGCGCAGACCTCGCCGACATGGTTGACCCGCATCAGCGAGGCGGCCAGCTTGCGCTGCGGCTCATCCAGCGGTGCGTCGGACGCCGTGGCTTCCGGTGCCGGCCTCGCCGACGGCGCCACCCCCGCCAGCGTCTTCAGGCTGTGGTCCAGCGTGGATATCCACGCATCCGCTCTAGAAAGTATGCGCGCCGGGCGCGGGGGCTGAAATTCCATCTTGAATGCTCGCCGTGGGCATGGCACCGCAGTTTAGGAGCGGGGCGTCAAGCGGTTCGCCGGCCCGGGTTGATCCTTTGTGCGAATGCGTGATGACACAATTTTTTAATCCCATACGCGTTGCTTCGACCCAACGAAATCAGGACTTTTACGGGGTGGCTGCTGGTCAGGCGTGATGGGACCTGTTGCAATACACCACAGCTTCATTGCAGGAGCTTGGTTTGCGGGTGATCTACCAACCGCAACCTCATTGAAGATCTAGGAGTCTCTAATGAAGAAATCTCTCGTCGCGCTGGCTGTGCTGGCTGGTTTCGCTGGTGCCGCTGCCGCTCAATCGTCCGTCACCCTGTTCGGCGTGATCGACGTGGCCGCCCGTTACACGAAGGCCAATGGCCAGGACACGAAGCAACTGACGAACGACGGCAGCTCCTCCAGCCGCATCGGCGTCCGTGGCGTCGAAGACCTGGGTGGCGGCCTGAAGGCTGGCTTCTGGCTGGAAGGCGCCCTGGCTGCCGACACCGGCACGGCTGACGCTACCCGTTTCTGGGGCCGTCGCGCTTCCGTGAGCCTGATGGGCGACTTCGGTGAAGTCCGTCTGGGCCGTGGCAAGACCTCGACCCGTCTGGTCGTCGACGACTTCGACGTCTACTCGACCACCGGTCTGGGCGACGTCACCCGCACGTACAGCCTGCTGGGCTCGAACATCGACACGATCAACCGTGCCGACAACCTGGTCCAGTACTTCCTGCCGGCCGACCTGGGCGGTGTGTACGGCTCGTTCGACGTGGCCGCTGGTGAAGGCACCGACGGCAAGAAGTCGTTCGGTGGCCGTCTGGGCTACAAGATCGCCGACTTCAACGTCGCCGGCGGCTACCAAACGACCGACTCGCTGAACTCGAAGTTCAAGCAGCTGTCGCTGGGCGCCAGCTACGACTTCAAGGTCGTCAAGGTGCAAGGCCTGTTCAGCCAGCTGAAGTTCGGTTCGCGCAAGCAGAACCTGTACACGATCGGTGCCGTGGTGCCGGTGACGGCTGCCGGCTCGGTGACCGCCCAGTACACCAAGGCTGAGACCAACAGCGCTGCTGACGCTGTCGTGGCTTCCCGCGGCGACGCGCAAGCCTTCACGATCGGTTACCAGCACAACCTGTCCAAGCGCACCGCGCTGTACACGACGGCGTCGATCATCGACAACGACAACGCCGCCTTCAAGGTGCAGAACAACGCCGTCAACGCCGCTCGCGGTGGCAAGTCGGGTGGTCTGGACGTCGGTATCAAGCACAGCTTCTGATCCCCGGATCAGCGCACTGCGCTACGAAAGCCGCCCCTCGGGGCGGCTTTTTTTCGTCTCAACTTTCGTCTCAACGTTTGTCCGTAGAGCCCCTGTCGCGCAGGTGCCAGGTCTTGAGTACAACGATCAAGCACTGTCGTCGCAACGCACTGTTGTGGATTTTGTAGACAGTGATCACGGGTTTTCCCTCTGCCGCAGCGTCACAAACTTGACAGGGTTTGCTCGCGTGGGCGATGTGCAACACAAAGCGTCTCCGTCTGGGGGCTTCGCTGAGAATCGATTCCGGCGACCACACCAAACAAATAGGAGACATCACATGAAGAAAGCCGCCTTGGCGCTGAGCATCCTGGCAGCGAGCACCAGCGCCGCCTGGGCACAGTCGAGCGTGCAGCTCTACGGCATCGTGGACGTGGGTCTGCGCTGGACCAGCAACGCGAACGCCGGAAGCTCGGAGAAGCAGGTCATCCCCGGCGGCATGTCCCAGAGCCGGCTCGGCGTGAACGTGACCGAGGACATGGGCGGCGGTCTGAAGGCCATCGCCAACCTGGAACACCGTCTGAACTCCGACACCGGCACCGTGGCCGCCGCCGACTTCTGGCGTCAGTCCTGGGTCGGCATCCAGTCGGCCGACTTCGGCCGCATCACGCTGGGTCGCCAGTACAACATCCTGTTCGACATCTACACGTCGACCTACGCATCGTTCAAGTACTCGCCTTACATCGAGGCGTACAAGCCTGAGATCGGCCTGTCGATGGGCGCGCGCCAGGACAACATGGTGAAGTACCTGTTCGAGACCGGCCCTGTCCGCGGCGAGATCCAGGTCTCGGCCGGAGAAGGCAACTCGCAGAACAAGTCGGTCGGCGGCCTGCTGCGCTACAACCAGGGCCCCATTGCCTTCGGCGGTGCCTTCCTGCAGGTCGAGGACACCCTGGGCAAGAAGGTCAAGGGCTACACCGCTGGCGGCGCCTACACGGCCGGTCCGTGGTACATCAACCTGTCCTGGGCGACGAACAAGTTCGACCAGGGTGGACTGCTTGGCGCGGCCTACACGTCCGGCCTGCTGGGCAACGTGCTGAATGCCGCCGCGAACGACGTGAAGAAGCGGGACATGATCTCGGCGGGGGCAGCCTATCAACTGACGCCGCAACTGAACCTGGGTGCCCACTATTGGTACGCCACGCAGACGCACTACACCGCGGCTTTTGCCAACACCAAGAGCAAGGGACATTACCTGGCCTTCGTCGCCGACTACGCCTTCTCGAAGCGCACGGACGTCTACCTGGAACTGGATTACACCAAGCACGAGGGGGCCGTCCGCTTCGCCAACGGCGCCGAGAAGCGCGGCGGATCCATCGTAGGTATCCGTCACCGCTTCTGACACCTCCAGTCGCGCGCGGCTTGCCGCGCGCGCCGGCCTCCCCGCCAAACCGCCTCCGGGCGGTTTTTTCGTTGGTGCCCGACGGTTCGGGCGACGTCGCGTTCACGCCGCGTCAAGGGCTAACCCACTTGCCGCTGGGCGTACGCTCCTTGATGATGGCCACTTCTGAAGCGTCCCGCCTCCGGGGTCAGGTCGTGCCAGGGCCGGTCACAAGCCGCATCGCCCGAGCCCACGCCGGAGGCCCCCGTCCATGCTGGTTTTCATTCTCCGCCGTCTGGCGCAGGCCCTCGTCGTCATGCTGACGGTGGCCTTCATCGCCTTCATGCTGTTCCAGTACGTCGGCGACCCGGTCAACAACCTGCTCGGTCAGGACGCCACGCCCGAGCAGCGCGAGCAGCTGCGCAAGGACCTGGGGCTCGATCAAAGCTTCATCGTGCAGTTCGCGCATTTCGCCGGCAATGCGGCGCAGGGCGAGTTCGGCGTCAGTCTGAAGCAGGGCCGCAAGGTGTCCGCGCTGATCGCTGAGCGCTTCCCGGCGACGCTGGAACTGTCGGCGACGGCCGCGGTGATCGCGCTGGTGTTCGGCATCCCGCTGGGGGTCTACGCCGCGCTGCGGCGCGGCAGCTTCGGCTCGCAGCTGCTGATGACGCTGTCGCTGCTGGGGGTCGCGCTGCCTACCTTCCTCATCGGGATCCTGCTGATCCTCATCTTCGCGGTGCAACTGGCCTGGCTGCCGAGCTACGGCCGGGGCGAGGTCGTGATGCTCGGCGCCTGGAGCACCGGGCTGCTGACCGGCGACGGGCTGCGCCATCTGCTGCTGCCGGGCGTCACACTGGCGGTGTTCCAGCTGACCCTGATCATGCGCATCGTGCGCGCCGAAATGCTGGAAGTGCTGCGCGCGGACTACATCAAGTTCGCCCGCGCGCGCGGCCTGAGCGACCGAACGATCTACTTCGGTCACGCGTTGAAGAACACGCTGGTGCCGGTCATCACCATCACGGGTCTGCAGCTGGGATCGCTGATTGCCTTTGCGATCATCACCGAGACCGTGTTTCAATGGCCCGGCATGGGGTTGCTGTTCATCCAGGCGGTGCAGTTCGCCGACATTCCGGTGATGGCGGCCTACCTCTGCCTGATCTCGCTGATCTTCGTCGTGATCAACCTGGTCGTCGACCTGCTGTACTTCGCCGTCGATCCGCGCTTGCGCGTGAGCGGCGGCGCGCACTGACATGAACGTCCCAGAGCACCTGACCGCCACTGCGGCGGGCACCTACCAGCGCCTCTTCGAGGCGCGCGGTGAACTCGTCGCCTTGCGACGCGAGCTGCACACGATGCCGGAACTCGGCTTCGAGGAGCACCGCACCGCCGCGCGCATCGTGCAGGCATTGAAGGCTTGCGGCGTCGACGAGATCCACCAGGGACTGGGCCGCACGGGCATCGTCGCGACCATTCATGGGCAGACGACGCCGGGCACGCCGCCCAGGCTCTTCGGCCTGCGCGCCGACATGGACGCGTTGCCGCTGCGCGAGCAGAACGACTTTGCCTGGCGCTCGTCGACACCGGGCCTGATGCACGCGTGCGGCCACGACGGGCATTGCGCGATGCTGGTGGGCACGGCCCGTTATCTGGCGCAGACGAGACGCTTCGCCGGCACGGCCGTGCTGGTGTTCCAGCCCGGCGAGGAGGGCTACGGCGGCGCGCGCGAGATGATCGCCGACGGCCTGTTCGATCGATTCCCGGTCGAATCCATCTACGCCATGCACAACTGGCCGCACCTGCCGCCCGGCAAGATCGGATTGAACCGCGGTGCGATGATGGCGGCGGCGGACCGCGTGAACATCACGATCCAGGGCCGCGGCGGCCATGGCGCGCATCCTCACCTGAGCGTCGATCCGGTGCTGATCGCCGGTCACGTGATCACCGCGGTGCAGAGTCTGGTGTCGCGCAACATTGCGCCGATCGAGCAGGCGGTCGTCAGCCTGTGTTCGATGCATGCCGGCGAGCCCAGCGCCTTCAGCGTGATTCCCGAAGCCGCACAGTTGACGGGGACCGTCCGCAGCTTCAAGCCGGAGGTGCAGCAACTGCTCGAAGAGCGGATGACGCGTCTGGTCGAATCGGTCGCGTTGGGTTTCGGCGCGAGCGCCAAGGTCGACTACCAACGCCTCTATCCGGCCACGGTCAACAGCGCACGCGAAGCCGACTTCGCCGTGCGCGTCGCGCAGTCGCTGGTCGGCGCCGAGAACGTCGACGACAAGCTCGTGCCGAGCATGGGTTCCGAAGACTTCGCCTTCATGCTGCAGGCGCGGCCCGGCGCCTACCTGAGACTGGGGCAGGGCGGGCCTTGCGGTCTGCATCAGCCGCGCTACGACTTCAACGACGAGATCCTGCCGCTCGGGTCCGCGCTGTTCGCGGCGCTCGTCGAGCAGGGACTGCCGCTCGCGCCTCATTGAGCGGGCTTGTCCCGCCCGCCTGCCATCCGCCCGCCCGCCATCCGCCCGCCCGCCACCGCCCGCATTCCCGCTCCCCGAATGACCGCTTCCCTTCCTCCTCCGCCGGCCTCCGGCGCGCCGACGCCGCGCCCGCCGAATGCGCTGAAGCGCTTCTTCGACGGCGACGTCTGGCACTCGTTCACCCGATCGCCGTTCGCGATGGTCGCGGCCTTCGTCGCCCTGTGCTGCCTGGTCTGCGCGCTGTTCGCGACCTGGATCGCGCCGCACGATCCGTTCGATCTCTCCGCGCTGGAGCTGATGGACTCCCGGCTGCCGCCGGCGTGGATCGAGGGCGGATCGTCGAAATACCTGCTCGGCACCGACGACCAGGGGCGCGATCTCCTGTCCGCGATCATGTACGGCGCGCGCATCTCGCTGCTGGTGGGCGTGGCCTCGGTGATCCTGTCGATGATCATCGGCGTCGGCCTGGGCTTGCTGTCGGGCTTCGTCGGCGGCAAGGTGGACGCCTTCATCATGCGCATCTGCGACGTGATGCTGTCCTTCCCGTCGATCCTGATCGCGCTGCTGATCGACGGCGTGGGTCGTGTCGTCTTCAAGGATGCGCACGAGTCGCTCGCCTTCGCAGTGCTGATCCTGGCGATCTCGCTGACCGGCTGGGTGCAGTACGCGCGCACGGTGCGCGGCTCGACGATGGTCGAGCGCAACAAGGAATACGTGCAGGCGGCGCGCGTGATCGGCGTCCAGCCGATGGCGATCATGTGGCGCCACGTCCTGCCCAACGTCACCGGGCCGGTGCTGGTGCTGGCCACCTTGCAGGTCGCGTCGGCGATCCTGACCGAGGCGACCTTGTCCTTCCTTGGCGTCGGCGTGCCGCCGACCAGTCCCTCGCTGGGCACCTTGATCCGCATCGGCAACGACTTCCTCTTCTCCGGGGAATGGTGGATCACCATCTGGCCCAGCACGATGCTGGTGCTGATCACGGTGTCGGTGAACATGCTCGGCGATTGGTTGCGCGATGCGCTCAATCCCCGTCTGCGCTGATTGAAGGGACGGACCCATGACCGCACCCGCACCCCTGTTGCAAGTCCGGAACCTGCGCGTGGAATTTCCGACCCGGCGCGGCACGCTGCTCGCGCTGGATGACGTGTCCTTCGACATCGCCCCGGGCGAAGTGCTCGGCGTCGTCGGCGAATCCGGCGCTGGCAAGTCGCTGACCGGCGCCGCGATCATCGGCCTGCTCGAGCCGCCTGGACGCATTGCCGGCGGCGAGATCCTGCTCGACGGACGACGCATCGACAACCTGCCCGCCGACCAGATGCGCCGCGTGCGCGGCCGGCAGATCGGCGCGATCTTCCAGGATCCGCTGACCTCGCTCAATCCGCTGTACACGGTGGGCCGGCAACTGGTCGAGACCATCACGACGCACCTTGGCCTGAGCGCGAAGCAGGCCCGTGCCCGCGCGATCGAGCTGCTCGCGGCGACCGGCATTCCGGCGCCGGAGGCGCGCGTGGATCAGTATCCGCACCAGTTCTCCGGCGGCATGCGGCAGCGCGTGGTGATCGCGCTCGCGCTCGCGGCCGATCCGAAACTCATCGTCGCCGATGAGCCGACCACGGCGCTGGACGTGTCGATCCAGGCGCAGATCATCGCCCTGCTCAAGCGTGTGTGCCGGGAGCAGGGCGCGGCGGTCATGCTGGTCACGCACGACATGGGCGTGATCGCGGAAACCTGTGATCGCGTCGCGGTGATGTATGCCGGACGCGTGGCGGAGATCGGGCCGGTGCAGGAAGTGATCCATCGTCCGGGTCATCCGTACACCTCGGGATTGATGGGCTCCATCCCCGCGATGGACGAGGACCGCGAGCGGCTGGTGCAGATCGATGGCGCGATGCCGCGGCTCACCTCGATCCCGACGGGTTGTGCCTTCCATCCGCGTTGCCCGCGGGCCTTCGATCGCTGCCATGAACAGCGGCCCGAGTTGATGAAGGCGCCCGCGACCCAGGCGGCGTGCTGGTTGCATGCCGCGGATGTCGCCGTCGTGCAGGGGGGTGTTGCATGACGGTGTTGAACGAGACAAGTCGAGCCGTGGATCCGGCGGGCGCGGCCGACGGTCGTGCGACGGTAGGGACGGGTGTCGCGCTCGTCGAGGTGCGCGATCTTGCGAAGACCTTCGACGTGTCGGCCCCGTGGCTCAACCGAGTGATCGAGCGCAAGTCGCGGCAGTTCGTGCATGCGGTGGACGGCGTCAGCTTCTCGATCGAGAAGGGGAAGACGCTGGCGCTGGTTGGCGAGTCGGGATGCGGCAAGAGCACCGTGGCCCGGCTGCTGGTCGGCCTGTACGCGCCGACGCACGGCGAGGTCCGTTTCGACGATGTCGACATCGCGACCACGTTGAAGGGGCCCGGTGCGTTGGCCTTGCGACGCCGGATGCAGATGATCTTCCAGGATCCCTATGCGAGCTTGAATCCGCGCTGGAAGGTGCAGGACATCGTCGCCGAGCCTCTGCGTGAACACGGCCTGGTGCGCGACGCGCAGGCGCTGAAGCAGCGCGTGGGCGAACTTCTGCAATCGGTGGGGCTGGCGCCCGCGGACGCGGAGAAGTTCCCGCACCAGTTCTCAGGCGGCCAGCGTCAGCGCATCTCGATCGCCCGTGCGCTGGCGACCGAGCCCGAATTCCTCGTCTGCGACGAGCCGACCTCGGCGCTGGACGTGTCGGTGCAGGCGCAGGTGCTGAACATCATGAAGGACCTGCAGCGCAAGCAGGGCCTGACCTACCTGTTCATCTCGCATAACCTCGCGGTGGTGCGGCACGTGGCCGACCAGGTCGGCGTGATGTACCTCGGCCGGCTGGTGGAGCAGGCGGACAAGCGCGCGCTGTTCGCGACGCCGCGGCATCCGTACACGCGGATGCTGCTCGACGCGATTCCCGACATCCACATGACGGGACGCTCACGTACCCCCGTGCAGGGGGAGGTGCCCAATCCGCTGAATCCCCCGAGCGGGTGCAGCTTCCACCCCCGATGCCCCCACGCGAACGCGCGATGCAGCGCGGAGCGGCCGCAGCTGTTGGCATTCCAGGGGATCCGCGTGGCCTGCCACGCGGTGGAGGAGGGGCGGATCTGAGGTCCGCCGCTTGTGGACGTCCAGTGGTCCTTGCGGGCCCGGCAGGCTCGCCGCGTCAGTTCACGGCGCTGGCGGCCGACGCCGGTGAGGAGGCCGTCGACGCCGAGACCGGCGCCGGATGCTTCCCCTGCGGCAGCTGCAACGGGCGCTTCTGACCGCAGGCGCTGACGGCGAGCGCAGCCGCGCACAACATCAGGATCGTCATGGCCTTGGCGGCGCGGCGGCGGGTCGGCGTGGAGGCAGCGCCTACACTTCGCGTCTTCACGTTCTTCATGGGCTCGCAGTCTAGTCCCTAGCGAGCCCGCTTCCGACTGCCCATGACGCCCACGCCACTGACCGATGCCGATTACGACGCCCGCACCGACGCCGTGCTGGCCAGCATTGAATCCGACGTCGACACATGGCTCGACGACGACGTGGTCGATATCGACCAGCATCGCACCGGCGGCCTGCTCGAATTGGAATTCCCGGATCGCAGCAAGATCGTCGTGAACACGCAGCCGCCGTTGCACGAACTTTGGCTCGCTTCGCGGCGCGGCGGTTATCACTTCAAGTTCGTCGACGGCCAGTGGATCGACACCAAGGACGGCGTCGCCTTCTTCGCGCGACTGTCTGAGGAGGCGTCGCATCACGCGGGCAAGGCCCTGGCGTTCTCTGCAGTCTGACTACTGCGTAGACCGAGCGCGATCGACCCAACCGGGGGACCTTTTCTCCATGTCCCTCCTTCAACTGCCTCCCGGCAGTTGAATTCCTTCCTAATACTTCCGAAAAGGTCCCCCGGTCGGGTCGATCCGGGAGACCTGCGCGTTCGGACGAAGGCGCAAGGGGCGTCTATCGTTTGAAGAGATCCAGGATGCTCTTCTTCTCTTCCTCGGAGCCCGAGGTCGGGACCTGTTCCTCGCTGCCGAGTGCCTTCACGCCACTGTTGCCGGCGAACTCGTCGTAGTACCACTCGCCATTGAAGTTGACGACACCTTCGGGCGGCTGGATCTCCTGCACCGGCGTGTTGCGCAGCGCGTACTGCATGAACTCGATCCAGACGGGCAGCGCCAGTCCGCCGCCGGTCTCGCGATCGCCCAGCTTGCGCGGCTGGTCGTAGCCGATCCACACGACCGAGACCAGCTCCGGCTGGAAGCCCGCGAACCAGGCGTCCATCGAGTCGTTGGTCGTGCCGGTCTTGCCGTAGATGTCCGGACGCTTCAGCGTTGCCTGCGTCCGGGCCGCCGTGCCGCTGCGAGCGACCTCCTGCAGCAGGCTGTCCATCAGGTAAGCGTTGCGCGGTTCGATGGCCCGTTGTGAGTCTTCGAACTGCTTCGGTTGCTGCTGGTACAGCACGCGACCGGCATGGTCGGTGATGCGCTGGACCAACTGTGGTGCGATCCGGTAGCCGCCGTTGGCGAAGACCGAGTACGCCTGCGCCATCTGCATCGGCGTCACCGAGCCCGCACCCAGTGCCATCGTCAGGTAAGCCGGGTGCTTGTCCGCGTCGAAGCCGAAACGCGTGATCCAGTCCTGCGCGTATTTCACGCCGACCGACTGGAGCACCCGGATCGACACCATGTTCTTGGACTTGGCCAGCGCGCGTCGCAGCGGCATCGGACCGTCGAACTGGCCGTCGTAGTTCTTGGGCTCCCAAGGCTGGCTGCCGGTGGTGGTCGCGTCGAAGAAGAGCGGTCCGTCGTTGACGATGGTGGCGCCGTTGAAGCCCTTCTCCAGTGCGGCCGAGTAGATGAACGGCTTGAAGCTGGAGCCCGGCTGCCGCCACGCCTGCGTGACGTGGTTGAACTTGTTCTTGTTGTAGTCGAAGCCTCCCACCAGTGCGCGCACGCTGCCGTCCTTCGGACTGAGCGCCACCATCGCGCCCTCGACCTCCGGGAGCTGGGTGATCGTCCACTCGTCCTTGTTGTTCCGGGTCAGCTTGATCACGCGGATCACGGCGCCGCGGCGGATGCGCGTCTTCGGGTTGCCCTTGTCGGACAGCCCCGAGGTCGCGGGTTTCAGGCCCTCGCCGGTGATGGTCACCGACTCGCCGCTCTGCAACGCCGCCACGACCTGCTTCGGGCTGGACTCCAGCACGACGGCAGCCAGCAGCTCGTCGTTGGCGGGGTGGTCGGACAACGCCTCGGCGACACGGGTGTCGAGTTCCTTCGGATCGGCCGGAAGGTCCACGTAGGCCTCGGGGCCCCGGTACACCTGGCGGCGCTCGTAATCCATGATGCCGCGGCGCAACGCGCGGTAGGCGCGTTCCTGTTCGTCGGCGTGCAGCGTCAGGTAGACATTCAGGCCACGGGTGTAGGCCTCGTCGCCGTATTGGCTGAAGATCAGTTGCCGGGCGAGCTCGGCGACATATTCGGCGTGGCTGGCGGCCTCCTGCGGCGGCCGGATCCGCAGTTTCTCGGCCTTGGCCTGGGCATGCTGCTCGGGCGTGATGAAGCCCATTTCCAGCATCCGGTCGATGATGTATTGCTGACGCAACACTGCGCGGCGTGGATTGTTGATGGGGTTGTAAGCAGATGGTGCTTTCGGCAACCCGGCCAGCATCGCGGCCTCCGCGACCGACAAGTCCTTCAGAGGCTTGCCGAAGTAGACCTCGCTGGCCGCCGCGAAGCCGTAGGCACGGTGCCCCAGGAAGATCTGGTTCATGTAGATCTCGAGGATCTTCTCCTTGGGCAGCGCGCTCTCGATCTTCAGCGCCAGCAGGATCTCGTAGATCTTGCGGGTGAAGGTCTTCTCGGTGGAAAGATAGAAGTTCCGCGCCACCTGCATGGTGATGGTGGAGGCGCCCTGGCTCTTGGATTCGCTGACGTTGGCCAGGCCAGCCCGGATCACGCCCAGGTAGTCCACGCCACCGTGCTGATAGAAGCGCGCGTCCTCAATGGCCAGGATGGCGTCCTGCATCAGCTTGGGGATCTCGCGGATGTCGGAGTAGCTGCGGCGCTCCTCTCCGTACTCGGCCAGCAGTTGGCCTTCGCTGGACATGACCCGCAACGGCAGCTTCGGCCGGTAATCGGTCAGCCCGCTGATGTCGGGCAGTTGGGGGTAGGCGATCGCCAGGGCCATGCCGACCAGCAGTACCACGGCGCCTATGCCCGCCAGCACCAGTCCGAAGAGCCAGCCGAGCAACCGTACGAACCAGTGCCGGCGCGGCCTGGCGTCACCCTTGGGCTTCTTGCGGGAGGAGTCGCTCTTGTCTTTCCTGGAAGCGCTGCCCTTGCCCGGATCGGACGGGGCGTCGAAGGAGGGTTCGTTGTCGGGGGAATTCTTCGAGGGCATGGGCCGGAGTGTGCAATCTTGCGTGCCTGGCCGCGCCCTATCAGGGCCTGTACGGGTGACGATGCGGGCCGCGAGCGACGATTATAGGAACGGCCCCTCGTGGGGCTCCGCCAGTCCGATCCGCGACCCCTTGACTGTTACAAGTGCTTTGGAACTTTCGCGGACACTGCGCGGCTTGCCTTTTCTTCCACACCCGGGACACCCCTCTTGAAGGTGTTCCGGCGGGGGATTCGGCAAAGTGGAAAACAGCGCAAAACCGTTCGAAACGGGGAGTAAAAGAGCCATTTTTCGGCGCTTTACCACCCGTCCGTGGCGTGTATGTTACGCAACGCTGCGTTACTTGCTGTGACCGCTTTGCCTTGGGGCGACAAAGGCTTTGCTGATAGCATTCAAGTAACTTATTAACAAACCGGCGCATGAGCGGCGCGTTGGGGGAACGCATCATGGGGCTGTTGGACCTACTGCGCGGACGTGCGCATCCACCCATGATTGGCCTGGACATCTCGTCGTCCAGCGTCAAGCTTGTGGAATTGAGTCAAAACTCGAATGGCGAATACGTTCTTGAACGTTTCGCCACCGAGCCATTCGAAAAAGGCTGGATTACAGACGGCCAGATCGAGAAATTCGACGAGGTCGCGGACGCCGTCCGCCGGGTGGTCACACGCAGTGGCAGCCGGACCCGCCAGGCATCGCTGGCGATGCCTCAGAGTTCGGTGATCACCAAGAAGATCATGCTGCCGGCCGGCCTCCGCGAGGAGGAGCTCGAGCTGCAGGTCGAGGCGGAAGCCAACCAGTACATCCCGTTCTCGCTGGACGAGGTCTCGCTGGACTTCTGCGTGATCGGCCCGAGCCCGACCTCGGTCGGCGATGTCGAGGTGCTGATTGCCGCGTCCCGCAAGGACCGCGTGCAGGACCGCCAGGCGCTGGCCGAAGCGGCCGGGCTGCGGCCCGTCGTGCTGGACATCGAATCCCATGCTTCGCGGATGGCCGTTGGCCGTCTGGTGGAGACGCTGCCGAACGAGGGCAAGGACGCGCTGGTCGCGCTGTTCGAGATCGGCGCCGACACCACCTCGCTGAAGGTGCTGCGCGACGACGAGATGCTCTACGACCGCGATCAGGCCTTCGGTGGCTCCCAACTGACCCAGTTGATCTCGCGGCAGTACGGCTTCTCGTTCGAGGAGGCGGAGTTGAAGAAGCTCAGCGGCGAGCTGCCGGACGATTACGACACGCAGGTGCTGAACCCCTTCGTCGACTCGCTGTCGCAGGAGATCGGCCGAGCCCTCCAATACTTCTTCACCAGCACGCCGCATCACAAGGTCCATTACGTGATGCTCGCCGGCGGCACGGCCACGTTGCCGGGCCTCAAGGAGCGGGTGACGGAGCTGACCGGCTTCGCCTGCATGGTGGTCAATCCATTCGAGAACATGGTCCTCGGTTCTGCGGTGCGCGAATCCAAGCTGCGCCGTGAAGCGCCGGCCTACCTGACGGCCTGCGGCCTCGCCATGCGGAGGTTCTTTCAGTGATTCTGATCAACCTGCTCCCGCACCGCGAGGAGAAGCGCAAGCGCCGCAAGGCCGCGTTCTTCGTCGGGCTGGGAATGTCCTTCGTCGTCGGCCTGCTGATCGCGGCCTTCATCTACCTGCTGCTGCAGCAGCTGACCGCCGCCCAAGCTGCGCGCAATGACTTCCTGAAGGCCGAGATCACCAAGCTCGACATCCAGATCAAGGACATTGCAACGCTGCGCGCGGAGATCGATGCACTGCGTTCCCGCCAGCGCGCGGTCGAGAACCTGCAGAGCGACCGCAACACGCCGGTGCATCTGCTCAACGAACTGGCGAAGTTCACGCCGGAGGGCGTGTTCCTCCAGTCGATGCGCCAGACCGGCAAGGTCGTCGTGATCTCGGGCGTGGCGGCTTCCAATGAGCGTGTGTCCGAGATGCTGCGCAACCTGAGTCGCGCCGAATGGGTCGAAGCGCCTGATCTCGTCGAGATCAAGGTGGCCGCCGTGAACCCGCGCGATCCGCGTCGGCTGTTCGATTTCGCCATCAAGGTCGGGATCAAGAGCGTGGCGCCGGACCCTGCGGCCGGTGCTGCGAGCGGCCCCGGTGCCGCGCCGAACGCTCCGGCGAAGAAGGTGTGAGGACCCCATGGCAACGTTGAAAAACCTGGACCTCAACGCGTGGTTCGCGGACTTCTCCGGACAGTTCCAGAACCTGAACATGCAGGAGCCCGGCCAGTGGCCGCCGGCCCCGCGCTATGTGACCTTCATCGTGGTGGCCCTGCTGACCGTGGGGCTGGGCTGGTTCGCCGTCCTGTCGGACGAGCAGTCGGCCCTTGACGCGGAAGTCCAGAAGGAACCGCAGTTGAAGGAAGACTTCAACAACAAGCTGACGCAGGCCGTGAACCTGCCGGAGCTCCGCAAGCAGAAGAGCCAAGTGGAGGAATACGTCCTTCAGCTGGAAAAGCAACTGCCGGGCAAGGCGGAGATGGACGCCTTGCTGTCGGACATCAACCAGGCCGGCTTGGGTCGTGGTCTGCAGTTCGAACTGTTCCGTCCGGCCGGCATTGTCATGCGCGACTATTACGCCGAGCAGCCGATCGCGATCCGGGTGACGGGCCGCTATCACGACATCGGCGCCTTCACGGCGGATGTGTCGAACCTGTCGCGGATCGTGACGCTGCATGACCTGAACATCAATGCGCCCGGTGGGCAAGGTGGCTCTGCGGGCATGCCGCCCCGTACCGACACCAACGCGACGCTGTCGATGGATGCCACAGCGCGGACCTATCGTTATCTCGATCCGAACGAGGTCGAGGAACAGAAAAAGGCCGCGGCGGCTGCGGAGAAGAAGAAATGACGCGCTTCGTTCGCCCCCGCACGGTGTCGCCCGATGCGGCGATGTCGGATCGCGCGCCCGGTCGCGCGCTCGGTTTGCTCGGACTTGCCGTCGTCGGCGCGTTGTTGGCGGGCTGCACGTCCAGTACCGATGAACTGCAACAGTGGATGGACGAGCAGCGCGCGCAGGCGCGCCCGACCGTCAAGCCGCTGACGCCGCCTAAGACCTTTCAGCCCCAGCCTTACGAGGCGCAGGCGGTCGTCGACCCGTTCAGCACGCAGAAGCTGACGGTGGCGCTGCGGCGCGAGGCGGCTCAGCCCAGTTCACTGCTGGCCGCCGAGATGAAACGGCGTCGCGAACCGCTGGAAGCCTTCCCGCTGGACACGATGTCCATGGTCGGCAGCGTTTCGAGGGATGGCCGTCCGTATGCGTTGCTGCGGGTGGACAACCTGCTGTACCAGGCGCGGGTCGGTGACTACATGGGCCAGAACTTCGGCCGCATCACCAAGATCAGCGAAACCGAAATCACGTTGCGAGAAGTCGTCCAGGACGCTGCGGGCGAATGGATTGAACGCACCAGTACTCTCCAGCTTCAGGAGCAGGGACGATGAAGAACACTGTTGTGGAGAACGCTTCGATGAGCGTCCGTACGAGGGAACGACAAGGGCGCGCCATGCGCTGGCAGGCCCTGGCCTGCGCGGTGGGTCTGGCGGTGCTCCTGCCCGTCCAGGCCTGGGCGCAGAACATGATCAAGTCGATCAGCGCGACGCAGCAATCGGGCTCGGACATCGTCCGGATCGAGTTGGCGCAACCGCTGACCGAAGTGCCGCGCGGCTTCGCCGTGCAGGTGCCCCCGCGCATCGCGCTGGACCTGCCCGGCGTGTCCAACGGCCTGGGCCGCAACGCCGTCGAAATCAATTCCGGCAATATGCGTTCGGCCAACGTCGCGCAGGCCGGCGATCGCTCCCGCGTGGTGCTGAACCTGCGCCAGGCGAGCACTTTCCGTGCGCAGCTGCAGGACAACTCGCTGCTGATCTACCTGGATAACGCGTCGAGTTCCGCGCAACCCGCTGCCGCGGCCACAACGGCTGCCGCTCCGGAGCCGCTGCACTTCGCCCCGAGCCAGAACGCATCGCCTCAAGGGCTTCAGGACATCGACTTCCGCCGCGGCAACGACGGCGCGGGACGCGTGGTCGTGAACCTTCCGAGCAGCCAGGTCGGTGTCGACATCCAGCAGCAAGGTCAGACGCTGGTCGTGGAGTTCCTGCGCAGCACGCTGCCGGAGCGCCTGCGGCGCAAGCTGGATGTGACGGACTTCGGCACGCCGGTGCAGTCGATCACCGCCACGCAGCAGGGCGACCGCGTGCGCCTGGTCGTGACGCCGAAGGGCGTCTGGGAGCACAGCGCCTATCAGAGCGACAACCAGTTCGTCCTGGAAGTTCGCCCGCAGAAGGTCGATCCGAACAAGCTGACGCAAGGCCCCGGTTATGCCGGTGACAAGCTGAGCCTGAACTTCCAGAACATCGACGTGCGCGCGCTGTTGCAGGTCATCGCCGACTTCACCAACTTCAACGTGGTGACGAGCGATACCGTCACCGGCAATGTGACGTTGCGCCTGAAGGACGTTCCATGGGATCAGGCGCTGGACATCATCCTGCAGGCCAAGGGCCTGGGCCTGCGCAAGTCCGGCAATGTGCTGTGGATCGCGCCGAAGGAAGAGCTGGCCAGCAAGGAAAAGGCTGAACTGGAAGCCAAGCAGGCGGTTGCTCAGCTGGAACCGCTGCGCACGCAGTCTTTCCAGATGAATTACACGAAGGCTGAAGAAGTTGCCAAGGGGCTGACCGGCCAGAACAATCAGGGTGGTGGCACCGCCCAGGCGTCGCGCATCTTGTCGTCACGCGGCAGCGTGATCTGGGAGACCCGCACGAACCAGCTGTTCGTCAGCGATATCCCGTCCAAGCTGGAAGAGATCCAGGCGCTGATCGCGAAGATCGACGTGCCGGTGCGTCAGGTGCTGATCGAGGCTCGCATCGTCGAGGCCGATGACAAGTTCGGACGCGCGCTGGGTGTGAAGCTGGGCGCCAGCGACCTGCGTGGTCGTCAGGGGGGCATCCCTGGCTACAACGTCGGCGGCAGCAACTATGTGACGGTCGGCGGCAACTACTCGGCGATCGGCGCCCAGACGAACCAAGGTGCTGCCTACAGCTATGCGGACACGCAGTTCGTGAACCTGCCCGCGAACGTCACCGGCGATGGGTTCGGCGGCGCGACGGCCGCGAACTTCGCCCTCTCGCTGTTCAGCGCCACGGCAAACCGGTTCCTGAACCTGGAGATCTCCGCACTGGAAGCGGATGGACGCGGCAAGATCGTGTCCAGCCCGCGCGTCGTGACCGCCGATCAGACCAAGGCGCTGATCGAGCAGGGCGAGGAAATCCCGTACCAGCAGTCGACCTCCAGCGGTGCCACATCGATCAGCTTCAAGAAGGCCGTGCTGAAGCTGGAAGTCACGCCGCAGATCACGCCGGAAGGCAATGTGATCCTGACGGTAGACGTCAACAAGGACAGCCGCGGCACGCTGACCCCGCAGGGCTACGCGATCAACAACAAGCATGTGCAGACGCTGGTGCTGGTGGAGAACGGCGGCACGGTCGTGATCGGCGGCATCTACACGCAGGAAGACCTCGAGAGCGAGAACAAGGTGCCGTACCTGGGCGATATTCCGCTGTTGGGCAACCTCTTCAAGAACAGGTCACGCAGCACCGCTAAAACGGAACTGTTGATCTTCATCACGCCGAAGGTGGTGAGCGACCGCGTGAGCGCCCAGCGCTGACAATCAGACGTCGGCCTTTGGGCCGATGTCGCCTGGAGCTCCTTCGGAGCCGGGCAACCCACACAAGCGCCCACGTTCATTGACGTCGCAGAGCTGGAAAAGCCGGACGGCAGAGGGCATTTCAGGAAGGAAGCCGCGAGCGATATCCAAACTCGCGGCGGCAGGAGCAGCAAGATATGAACCGAATCGGACGAGTGGCTCGATCGACGACGGGCTCGGGAGCCCATTTCACCAAGGGCGCAGCCCGCTTGGCCCTGACGGCTACCATGGTCGCGGCGCTGGTCGCCTGCGGTGGCGGTGGCGGTGACAGCGGCACGCCGGTCAACGGTGGTGGCGGTTCGACCAATCCGGGCGGAGGCACGACGATCCAGCCGACGATGTCGCTGGCGCTGTCCAGCACGACGGTGACCGCCGCCGCTCCTGCGACGGCCTCCGTGACCGTGAAGGATGGCACCGGAGCCGGTGTTGCCGGTGTGGTGGTGAACTTCACCGTGGCGGGCGGCCTGGGCGTCCCTCAACCCGCGTCGGCCCTCACGGACGTCAATGGCGTCGCCAAGACGACGTTGGTGCCGGCTTCCGGGACGGCTGCGGGTGCTGACAACCTGACGGCGACGGCGACCGTCGGTGGCACGTCGCTGACGGCGAGCGGCGGTTTCCAGCTGACGGCGACGGACGTCTCCATTTCCGCATTCACCGCTGATGTGACCTCGTTGGGAGCCTACGGCCAGACGGGCTTGGTGGTCGACCTCGCGGGCACGACGCCTGCCGCCCCGGTCACGGTCACGCTGTCGTCCTCGTGCGTGACCGGCAATCACGCCACGCTGACGCCGGCTAGCGTGACCACGTCCACGGGGCGCGCCACGTTCACGCTGCGCGACAACGGCTGCGGTTCGTACCAGGCCACCGACTCGCTGCGCGCCACGGTCTCCGGTTCCGCGGCCGCGCGCGATCTGTCGCTGTCCGTCGTGGCGCCGAGCGTCGCCAGCGTGACCTTCTCGGCGGCTTCGCCGGCCACCATCTACCTGAAGGGTTCCGGCGCGGCCGAAAACTCCAACGTCACCTTCAAGATCGTCGATGCCAACGGCAACGGCGTCCCCAATCAGAGCGTGAGTCTGGTGGCCACGACCTGGGCTGGCGGCCTGACGCTGGACGGGGTGACCAACCAGGCCCTGACGAAGCTGAGTGATGCCAACGGCGACGTGATCGTGCGCGTCAACTCCGGCACGGTGCCTACGCCGGTGCGGGTCAAGGCGGCGCTGGTGTCCAAGCCGGAGATCCAGGCCGTGTCCAGCGTGCTGTCGATCGCCGTCGGCCTTCCCTCCCAACTGAACTTCTCGCTGGCGCAAGGGACACCAAACATTGAAGGCCTGGACGTCGACGGAACGCCCAACAGCTACACGGTCACGGTGTCCGATCGCATGGGCAACCCGGTGCCGGACGGCACGGCAGTCAACTTCGTGGCAGAGGGCGGCCAGGTGAACGCCAGTGCCACCACGGTGAAGAACGCCAACGGCATCGCGACCGCGACGGCCAGGTTCTCCACTTCCGAGCCGCGTCCTGCTGACGGGCGCGTGACGGTGACCGCCTTTGCGTTGGGCGAAGAGTCCTTCATCGACCAGAACGGCAATAACGTCTACGACAACGGCGAGCCTTTCCAGGATCTGGGCGACATTTTCGTCGACCGTCTGTTCAACAACTTCTACAACGCGGATGTGGATCAATTGATCCCGGCCAGCCTGGGCGCCACGCAGACCTGCTCCGACTGGCCGACCGGCGCCGCGGCCGACCTGTTGAAACCCGACCAATCGATCCCGATCAAGCCGGGCTCGTGCGACCAGGTGTGGGGCCGTGCCTATGTCCGTCGCTCGGTGGTGACGGTGTTCTCGACCTCGGCGTCGGTCCCTGTCTTCCCGTCGCTGTCTCCCAACAACGTCCAAGCCGTGAACTTCGCCTGCGCCCGCCGCGAACTGATCGACTTCGACAACTATTTCGGCGTCGATGACAGCAACACGGCGACGACATGGAAGGGCTATTCGCCGGATGCCGCGTCGCGTCCGAACAAGGTCAAATATCTGGCCCTTGGCTCGGGCACGCACTTCGGTGGCAGCCTGACTTTCCTGGTCAGCGATGCCAACCCCAAAGCGCTCAATCCTATGCCGGCAGGCACCGTGATCACCGCAGCGGCTTCGACCGGTATTACTGTCGAGGTGCTGGGCGGTTCTCCGGTTGCTGCGTCCTTGAAGGCACTGCCCGCCACGATCGGCTACACCTTCGCGACCGGCACCACGAGCGGTCGTGTGACCGTCAACATCAAGTCGCCGGGCGGCACGACGACCAGCGTCACGCAGGCGGTCAGCGCCTTCAATCCTGGCGGCAGCGCGTGCCCCTGACGCTGTCCCTGGTCGGCATGCCCGGAGGTGGCAAGTCCACCGTCGGTCGCATGCTGGCCAGGCAGCTGGACATCGCCTTCGTCGACACTGACGCCGAGATCGAAAAGGATCTCGGCGGCGAGACGATCAAGGACTACTTCGCCCGTGAGGGCGAAGCGTCGTTTCGGGAGCTCGAAACGCGAACCATCGCGCGATTGCTCGACGAGGCTCAGGCTGGACGGGAACTCGTTCTCGCGACCGGTGGTGGCGCGGTGCTGCGCGAGATCAATCGCGACCGGTTGAAGGCGCATTCGACAGTCGTGTACCTTCGCTCGTCGCCTGAAGAACTCTTCAGGCGTCTGCGGCACGACACACAGCGTCCCTTGCTGCAAGTGGCCAATCCGTTGGCCAAGCTGCGTGAGCTGTATGGCCAGCGCGATCCGCTCTATCGGCGCTGCGCGCATTTCGTCCTCGAGTCGAGCCGCCCCTCGGTGCATGGCCTGGCGAACATGATCCTGATGCAGCTGGAGCTCGCCGGGTTGATCGATCCGGCAAGGGTCGCGGCCACCGTGGGGGCCAGCGAGGCCTCGTACACTTCCAGGAATGACCGCATCGGCTCCTGACTCCGCGTCCACTGTCGCCATCGATCTCGGCGACCGTCGCTACGACATCCTCATCGGCTCCGGCCTCTTCGACACCTCGTCGTCCTGGTCAGGACTGCCGCGGGCTTCTGCGGCACTGATCGTCACCAACGATGTCGTCGCGCCGATCTATCTGGATCGACTGAAGCATCAACTGGCGCCTCATTACGGACGGATCGAGGCCGTCGTCCTGCCGGACGGCGAGCAATACAAGAGCTGGGAGTCTCTCGACGTCGTCATCGACCATCTCCTCGCAGGCGCGGCCGATCGCAAGACCGTGCTGTTCGCACTGGGCGGCGGTGTGATCGGCGATCTCACCGGTTTCGCTGCGGCGATCTACATGCGCGGCGTGCCGTTCGTCCAGGTGCCGACGACCTTGCTGGCGCAGGTCGATTCGTCGGTCGGCGGCAAGACGGCCATCAATCATCCGCGCGGCAAGAACATGGTCGGCGCGTTCTATCAGCCGGCCCGCGTCGTCGCCGATCTGGGCACGCTCGATACCTTGCCTGAGCGCGAACTCTCCGCAGGCCTCGCCGAGATCATCAAGTACGGACCGATTGCCGATGCGGCCTTCCTTGAGTGGATCGAGGACAAACTCGACGCGATGCTGGCGCGCGACAAGTCAGCGCTCGCGTACGCGGTGAAGCGCAGCTGCGAGATCAAGGCCTGGGTCGTCGGACAGGACGAGCGCGAAGCGGGTCTGCGCGCCATCCTGAACTTCGGCCACACCTTCGGCCATGCGATCGAGACCGGCCTCGGCTACGGCGCCTGGCTGCATGGCGAGGGCGTCGGTTGCGGCATGGTGCTGGCTTCCGAACTGTCGGCGCGGCTCGGCCTCATGCCGACGGCTTTCGTCGACCGGATGGCGCGGCTCATTGAGAGGGCACGCCTGCCGGTCCAGGCGCCCGCCATGCCGATCGAGCGGTGGCTGGACCTCATGAGGGTCGACAAGAAGAACGAAGGGGGCGAGATACGGTTCGTCGTCATCGAAGGCCTCGGCAAGGCCGGCATGCGGGGAGCGCCCGATGCGCTGGTGGCCGAGGTGATCGCCGCTCACACTGAGTCCGGATCCCGCTGAAAGCCTGAAACGACCATGATGATGCTGCGCGCGCCCTTTGCCTCCGACCCCGCGCGCAGTCGCGGTCGACGGCATGCCGAGGCGTCGGCGCCGACGCGCAGCGAGTACCAGCGTGACCGCGATCGCATCGTCCACAGCACGGCCTTCCGCCGGCTGGTCTACAAGACGCAGGTCTTCCTCAACCATGAAGGTGACCTCTTCCGCACACGGCTGACGCATTCACTGGAGGTGGCGCAACTGGGGCGTTCCATCGCGCGCAGCCTGGCGCTGGACGAGGACCTCGTTGAAACCATCGCGCTGGCCCATGACCTGGGCCACACGCCGTTCGGTCACGCCGGACAGGACGTGTTGAACGATTGCATGAAGGCCCATGGCGGGTTCGAACACAACCTGCAGTCCTTGCGTGTGGTCGACAAGCTGGAACAGCGGTATCCGGCCTTCGACGGGCTCAATCTCAGCTTCGAGAGCCGCGAAGGCATCCTGAAGCATTGCAGCCAGCGTGATGCACAGCGCATCGAGGACCGCGAGCCCGAGGGCGTCGCGGCGCGTTTCCTGCGGGGCGGTCAGCCGAGCCTGGAGGCGCAGCTCTGCAACCTGGCCGACGAGGTGGCCTACAACGCGCACGATGTGGACGACGGGGTGCGGTCGGGCCTTGTGACCTTGGAGCAGCTGGAACAGGTGCCGCTCGTCCATCGCTACTTGCGCGAGACGCTGAACGCGTATCCGGGCCTGACTGGCAAGCGGCTGCTCGCGGAAACTATCCGCCGGATGCTGTCGCAGCAGGTCTACGACATCATCGACGCCACGCGCGCCGCCATCGAGGTCGCCGCGCCCGTCGATGCTCAGGATGCGCGCACGAAGGGGCCGCTGGTGCGCTTCAGTCCAGAGATGCGTCACGCGAGCACGGAGCTGAAGCGCTTCCTCTTTGCCAACCTCTACCGTCATCCGGTCGTCCAGCAGCAGCGCGACCGGGCGGAACAGGTGTTGCGGGAGCTGTTCCAGCTCTACCTCACCGATCCCGGGCATCTCCCGCCGGACTTTGCGGACGGCGAGGACCACGCGCGTGCCTGCGCCGATTACATCGCCGGCATGACCGACCGGTTCGCGCTCAAGGAGCATGAGCGACTCACCGGGAAGAAGCTCATCGCATAATTGGGGACAGACTACTGTCCCCTGCCATGGCCCGACTTCCCCGGCTGGCGCTCGCCGGCCATCTGCACCACCTGATCCACCGCGGGCACAACCTGCAGCCCATCGTGGTCGACGACGACGATCGCCGGGCGCTGCTCGCCGCGCTGCAGGACAGCGCCGCCACCCACAAGGTGGCGATCCACGCGTACGTCGTGATGCCCAACCATCTGCATCTGCTGGCCACACCTGCGGCCGATGAGGGCCTGAGTCGCATGATGCAAGCGCTGGGGCGTCGCTACGTGAGCGCCTTCAATCTCCGCCACGGCCGGGTCGGTACCCTGTGGGAAGGGCGCTTTCGTGCCGCGCCGCTGGAGGCGGAGAGCCATCTGCTCACCGTCATGCGCAGCATCGAGTTGAATCCCCAGCGTGCGGGCCTCAGCGCTGAGCCCGGCGACTTCGCGTGGTCGTCGGCGGCGCACCATCTCGGACGCCGACGCGACCCGCTGATCAGCGATCCGCCTGGATTCTGGGCGCTCGGCAATACGCCGTTCGAGCGCGAACTCGCCTGGCGCCGCTGGCTGGAGGAGGGGGAGTCGGAAGTGGACCGTGCACGCCTCATCGACGCCGCGCTCAAGGGGTGGCCGCTGGGATCGGCACGTTTCCTGCAGTTGCTTGGCGAGGTCAGCGCGCGGCCAATGAGCCCGCGTCCGCGTGGGCGTCCTCCCAAGGTCAAGGTTTCGGACGCAAAGTGATTGAATCTGTCCCCAATTAATCGATACCTGCAGGCAACGTTCGATCTAATTCGAGACTGACCCCATTTAGTTGTGCTTGTGCCGCTGCGGCACGCGTCTTAACCTGCGCGGGTTTCGTTATCCGAGAGTCCAGGAGGCCACCGATGTCGGCAGCTCAAGATCCGCGCCCCGCGCAAGCATCGTCCCCCGTCGAAAACCCGGCCACCATGCCGGCGAGCGGCCCGTCCACGAATGAGATCCGTGAGCTCGCCGCCCATGGCCTGTACGACGGCGCCAATGAAAAGGACGCCTGCGGCCTCGGTTTCGTGGCGCACATCAAGGGTCAGAAGGCGCATCACATCGTCCAGCAGGGTCTGAAGATCCTGGAGAACCTGGATCACCGCGGCGCGGTCGGCGCCGACAAGCTGATGGGCGACGGTGCCGGCATCCTGATCCAGATCCCGGACGAGTTCTACCGCGCGGAGATGGCCAAGCAGGGCGTCACGCTGCCCCCGCCCGGCGAGTACGGGGTCGGCATGATCTTCCTGCCGAAGGAACATGCCTCGCGCCTGGCCTGCGAGCAGGAACTGGCCCGCGCCATCAAGGCCGAAGGCCAGGTGCTGATCGGCTGGCGCGACGTGCCGGTGGACCGCGACATGCCGATGTCGCCGACCGTGCGCGAGAAGGAGCCGATCATCCGGCAGATCTTCATCGGCCGCGGTCCGGACATCATCGTCCCCGACGCGCTCGAGCGGAAGCTGTACGTGATCCGCAAGACGGCCTCCAGCGCGATCCAGGCGCTCAAGCTGACGCACAGCCGCGAGTACTACGTGCCGTCGATGAGCTGCCGCACCGTCATCTACAAGGGACTGCTGCTGGCCGACCAGGTCGGCAAGTACTACAAGGACCTGGCGGACCCGCGCGTCGTCAGCGCGATTGCGCTGGTGCACCAGCGTTTCTCGACCAATACCTTCCCGGAGTGGCCGCTGGCCCACCCGTACCGCATGGTCGCCCACAACGGCGAGATCAACACCGTCAAGGGCAACTTCAACTGGATGCGGGCGCGCGAGGGCGTCATGAAGTCCCCCGTGCTGGGCGACGACCTGAAGAAGCTGTATCCGATCAGCTTCGAGCACCAGTCCGACACGGCCACCTTCGACAACGCGATCGAGCTGCTGACGATGTCGGGCTATCCGCTCGCGCACGCGGCGATGATGATGATTCCCGAGGCGTGGGAGCAGCACGAATGGATGGATGAACGCCGGCGTGCGTTCTACGAGTACCACGCTGCGATGATGGAGCCGTGGGACGGCCCGGCGGCAATGGTCTTCACCGACGGCCGCCAGGTGTGCGCCGCGCTGGACCGCAACGGTCTGCGTCCGGCGCGCTACTGGGTCACCGACGATGACCTCGTCGTGCTGGCGTCGGAGTCCGGCGTGCTGCCGATCCCCGAATCCCGCGTCGTCAAGAAGTGGCGCCTGCAGCCGGGCAAGATGTTCCTCATCGACCTGGAGCAGGGGCGCATCATCGATGACGAGGAACTGAAGACCCAGTACGCGAATGCGCGCCCCTATCGCCAGTGGATCGAGAACGTCCGCGTCAAGCTCGACGAGATCCCCGCGCCGGAAGTCACCGCGCCGGTGTTCCCGGCTTCGCTGCTGGACCGCCAGCAGGCCTTCGGCTTCACCCAGGAAGACATCAAGTTCCTGCTCGCGCCGATGGCCGCGAACGGCGAAGAGGGCATCGGCTCGATGGGCAACGACAGCCCGCTGGCCGTGCTGTCCGACAAGAACAAGCCGCTCTACAACTACTTCAAGCAGTTGTTCGCGCAGGTGACCAACCCGCCGATCGATCCGATCCGCGAGGCGATCGTGATGTCGCTGAACAGCTTCATCGGACCCAAGCCCAACCTGCTCGACATCAACGCGGTGAATCCGCCGATGCGGCTGGAGGTGACGCAGCCCGTGCTCGACTTCGAGTCGATGGCCCGCCTGCGCGCGATCGAGCATCACACCAACGGAAAGTTCAAGCCGTACGAACTCGACATCACCTATCCGCTGGACTGGGGCCGTGAAGGGGTCGAGGCGCAACTCGCCTCGCTGTGCGCCGAGACGGTCGACGCCATCAAGGGCGGCCACAACATCCTGATCATCACGGACCGCCATCTGAGCGCGAACCGCGTGGCGATCCCGGCGCTGCTGGCGCTGTCGGCCGTCCACCACCACCTGGTGCGCGAAGGCCTGCGTACGACGGCGGGCCTGGTCGTCGAGACCGGCACTGCGCGCGAGGTCCACCACTTTGCCGTGCTCGCCGGCTTCGGCGCGGAAGCGGTCCATCCGTACCTGGCGCTGGAGACGTTGCAGGCGATGACGTCCGAGCTGCCGGCTTCGCTGTCGGCCGACAAGGCGGTCTACAACTACATCAAGGCGGTGGGCAAGGGGCTGTCGAAGATCATGTCCAAGATGGGCATCTCGACCTACATGTCCTACTGCGGCGCGCAGATCTTCGAGGCCATCGGCCTGAAGGCCGACCTCGTCGCCAAGTACTTCCGCGGCACGCCGACGCAGGTCGGCGGCATCGGCGTGTTCGAGGTGGCGGAAGAGGCCCTGCGCCTGCACCGCGCCGCCTTCGGCGACGATCCGGTGCTGGAGCACATGCTCGACGCCGGCGGCGAATACGCGTGGCGCGCCCGCGGCGAGGAGCACATGTGGAGCCCCGACGCGATCGCCAAGCTGCAGCACAGCACGCGCTCGGGCAAGTTCGACACCTACAAGGAATACGCCCAGCTGATCAACGATCAGAGCAAGCGTCACATGACGCTGCGCGGCCTGTTCGAGTTCAAGTTCGATCCGAGCCAGGCGATCCCGCTCGAAGAGGTCGAATCGGCCGCCGACATCGTCAAGCGCTTTGCCACGGGCGCGATGTCGCTGGGCTCGATCTCCACCGAGGCGCACGCGACGCTGGCCGTTGCGATGAACCGCATCGGCGGCAAGAGCAACACCGGCGAAGGCGGCGAGGATCCAGCGCGTTACCGCAACGAACTCAAGGGCATCAAGATCACGGCCGGCACCAAGATGTCGGACGTCGTCGGCAGCAAGGTGGTGGAGGTCGACTACGAGCTCAAGGACGGCGACTCGATGCGCTCGCGCATCAAGCAGGTCGCCTCGGGCCGCTTCGGTGTCACGACCGAATACCTGGTCAGCGCCGACCAGATCCAGATCAAGATGGCGCAGGGCGCCAAGCCCGGCGAGGGCGGCCAACTGCCCGGCGGCAAGGTCACCGATTACATCGGCTTCCTGCGCCATTCGGTGCCGGGCGTGGGTCTGATCTCTCCGCCGCCGCACCATGACATCTACTCGATCGAGGATCTGGCGCAGCTGATCCACGACCTGAAGAACGTCAATCCGCGCGCGGACGTGTCGGTGAAGCTGGTGTCCGAAGTGGGGGTCGGCACGATCGCGACCGGCGTGGCGAAGGCCAAGGCGGACCATATCGTGATTGCCGGGCACGACGGCGGCACCGGCGCCTCGCCGTGGAGCTCGATCAAGCACTGCGGCACGCCGTGGGAGCTGGGTCTGGCGGAAGCGCAGCAGACGCTGGTCCTGAACCGTCTGCGCGGACGCGTGCGTGTCCAGGCCGACGGCCAGATGAAGACCGGTCGCGACGTCGTCATCGGCGCGCTGCTGGGGGCGGACGAGTTCGGCTTCGCGACGGCGCCGCTGGTCGTCGAGGGCTGCATCATGATGCGCAAGTGCCACCTGAACACCTGCCCGGTCGGTGTGGCGACGCAGGATCCGTTGCTCCGCAAGAAGTTCAGCGGCAAGCCCGAGCACGTGGTGAACTACTTCTTCTTCGTGGCGGAAGAAGCGCGTCAGATCATGGCGCAGTTGGGCATCCGCAAGTTCGACGACCTGATCGGTCGCGCCGACCTGCTCGACACGAAGAAGGGCATCAGCCACTGGAAGGCCAAGGGCCTGGACTTCACCCGCGTCTTCCACCGTCCGGAGCTGGCCGCCGACGTGGCCCGCCTGCACAACGACCAGCAGGACCACGGTCTGGATCGCGCGCTGGATGTCAAGCTGATCGAGAAGTGCCTGCCCGCGTTCGAAAAGGGCGAGAAGGTCCGCTTCATGCAGGAAGTGACCAACGTGCGCCGCACGGTGGGCGCGATGCTGTCGGGCGAATTGATCCGTCGTCGTCCGGAAGGCTTGGACGACCAGACCATCTTCATCCAGATGGAAGGCACGGGCGGGCAGAGCTTCGGTGCCTTCCTGGCGCCGGGCATCACCTTCTATCTGATCGGCGACGCCAACGACTACACGGGCAAGGGCTTGTCCGGCGGTCGTATCGTCGTGCGTCCGTCGATCGACTTCCGGGGGGATGCGACGAAGAACATCATCGTCGGCAACACCGTGCTGTACGGCGCGACCAAGGGCGAGGCCTTCTTCCGCGGCGTCGCCGGCGAGCGCTTCGCGGTGAGACTGTCCGGCGCGACGGCGGTCGTCGAAGGCACCGGTGACCACGGATGCGAATACATGACCGGCGGTACCGCCGTCGTGCTGGGCCGGACCGGTCGCAACTTCGCTGCCGGCATGAGCGGCGGGGTCGCGTACGTCTTCGACGAGGACGGCCAATTCGCCAAGCGCTGCAACACCAGCATGGTGTCGCTGGACAAGCTGCTGCCCGCGCACGAGCAGGAAGCGACGATGGACAAGGCGCTCTGGCACAAGCTGGGCGACGGCGAGGCCCGCACCGATGAGGCGCTGCTCAAGAAGCTGATCGAGGACCACCACCGCTGGACCGGCAGCCAACGCGCGCGGGACATCCTGGACCACTGGGCCGAATCGCGCGCCAAGTTCGTCAAGGTGTTCCCGAACGAGTACCGCCGCGCCCTGGGCGAGATGGGAGCGGCCAAGGAAACCGCCGCCACGATCGCCCAGGCCAAGGCCCCCGCCGCCAAGGCCAAGGCCTGACCGTCAACGCATCGAAGATTCAGGAATTCAGGAGCGAGCCGCCATGGGAAAAGTCACCGGCTTCATGGAGTACGAACGTCTGGAAGAGGGCTACGAGCCCGTCGAGGCGCGTCTCAAGAACTACAAGGAATTCGTCATCGGCCTCAACGTCGAGCAGGCGAAACAGCAGGGCGCGCGTTGCATGGACTGCGGCACGCCGTTCTGCAACAGCGGATGTCCGGTCAACAACATCATTCCGGACTTCAACGACCTCGTGTACCGGGGCGGGGACACGGACTGGAAGAGCGCCATCGCGGTGCTGCACTCGACCAACAACTTCCCCGAGTTCACCGGTCGCATCTGCCCCGCGCCCTGCGAGGCCGCCTGCACCTTGAACGTCAATGACGACGCGGTCGGCATCAAGTCGATCGAGCACGCGATCATCGATCGCGCCTGGGCCGAAGGCTGGGTCCCGCCGCGCCCGGCGAAGGTCAAGACCGGCAAGACCGTGGCCATCGTGGGCTCCGGCCCGGCGGGTCTGGCGGCTGCGCAGCAGCTGGCGCGCGTGGGGCACAGCGTCACGGTGTTCGAGAAGAACGATCGTGTCGGCGGTCTGCTGCGTTACGGCATCCCCGACTTCAAGATGGAGAAGAGCCACATTGACCGCCGCGTCCAGCAGATGGAAGCGGAGGGCGTGGTCTTCCGGACCGGCGTGATGGTGGCGCATCTGCCCGAAGGCTCGAAGGTCACGAACTGGGCCAAGGACGTGGTGACGGCGGACGAGCTGATGCAGCAGTTCGACGCCGTGCTGCTGGCCGGCGGCGCCGAGCAGTCGCGCGACCTGCCGGTGCCGGGGCGCGATCTGGCGGGCGTGCATTTCGCGATGGAGTTCCTGCCGCAGCAGAACAAGGTCAACGCCGGCGACAAGCTCAAGGGCCAGTTGCGGGCCGACGGCAAGCACGTCGTCGTGATCGGCGGCGGCGACACCGGCAGCGATTGCGTGGGCACCAGCAACCGCCATGGCGCCAAGAGCGTGACCCAGTTCGAGCTGATGCCGCAGCCGCCCGAAGTCGAGGACCGGCCGATGACCTGGCCCTACTGGCCGATCAAGCTGCGTACCTCGTCGAGCCACGAGGAAGGCTGCGAGCGCGAGTTCGCGATCGCCACCAAGGAGTTCCTGGGCGAGAAGGGCAAGGTCACCGGTGTGAAGACGGTGCGCGTCGAATGGGTCAACGGCAAGGTGGTCGAGGTCGCTGGCAGCGAGCAGATTCTCAAGGCGGACCTCGTGCTGCTGGCGATGGGTTTCGTGAGCCCGGTGGCCGCGATCGTCGAGGCCTTCGGCGTCAGCAAGGATGCCCGCGGCAATGCCAAGGCGACGACGGACTTCACCGGCGGCTACAAGACCAATGCGGCCAAGGTGTTTGCCGCTGGCGACATGCGCCGCGGTCAGTCGCTGGTCGTGTGGGCCATTCGCGAAGGACGGCAGGCTGCGCGTTCCATTGATGAGTTCCTGATGGGGGACAGCGCGCTGCCTCGCTGAGACGAGCAAGCGGCGCGCATCAACCAACGCACGCTGTCCTCAAGCCCGCCGGTGAAAGCCGGCGGGCTTTTTCTTCGTCCGTCGTCATTGATCGCGCATGAAAAAACCCGCCGTCTTGCGAGGGCGGGTTTTGTGATGAGCGCGCGGTGCCGGATCAGTTGCGGAGCGGGATCTCGCGCCAGTTGATCAGGCGGCCGGCACCGGCGCCTGTACCAGTCGTCTTGATCGCGCAGTCTCCGACGCAGCAGTTTTGGCCCGGGAGGCAGTCCGGCGGCGGCTGCTTGGTGGGGTCGCCTGGGTCCCCCTGAACCAAGATCTGCAAGTCTTCACCATCCTTGACGAATCGCACCTCGTCGACCGTAAACGCCGCGGTGATCTTGGTCGTAACGCCGGTGTTCAGGTCGATCACCATCACCTTGCTGGTGCCGCCAGCGCTGCAGGCATCGGTCGCCGTCGGTCGTACAGCGGCAATCACCGCCAAGTTGTCGATGGCATCGGCTTCATTGATCACCTGATAGGCCGCATTGCCGGTGGCTGTCGGAATGTCTATCACGTAACCGACTTTTGCTGTCACGTCCACAGCCGTTGCGGTGCTGCTGATGTCCTGGAAGTCGTGGCGGTTTCCGGAGTCCGTGAACGGCAGCGAGACTCCGGTGGGCAGGTCCGTGGCAATCGCCGGACGTGCCTGGAACCCGTCCATGATGGCGTAGACGCGGTTGGCGCGTGTCACCGTGAGGTCCTCGGTGCTGAGTAGACGGCCTGTGCCGATCACGATCCAGCGGCGGTTACCGTTGGAGTTGATCACAGGTGTCGGTGCGGAAGTGATCGGCAACTCTGCGCCGCCGGCGTCGGTCAGTTTGGCCAGCTTGACGGGCGCCGGGTAGTCGCCAGAGGTCGCCGTCAGGTCCAGTCGCCAGACATTGCCGTGCAGGTCGCCAGCGTAGATCGATTCCACGGTGGCATCTGTGCGATCGCGATAGTACGTCTCGAGATGGCTCAGACCAGCCGGAGCCGACTCAGTGCCGTTGTCGCCGTCCCCCAGGGCAATCTTCTGGAGCAGCGCGCCGGTCGCGGCATTGAGGATGTAGAAGTAGCCCTTGCCGGTCCTGTTGTTGTTATGGCCGGAGCCGACCACGACCACCCATCCATACTGGGCAGTCTTGGTGATCACTGGCGTGCCGAAGGTGAAGCCGAGATCAGGGTCCTTGAACTCCCACATGACACGTTGGGCGGCTGCTAGCTCTGCGGCAACGGGCTGCGCGTCGACGTTCTGAACGCCGGTCAGATTCAGTGCCCAGATGCTTTTGCCACCCTTGCCCATGCCGCCGACGGCAATGCTTCGCCAGGATCCGGTGGTGGTTGGATTGCGGCCGGTACGTGCGATGTCGACGCTGGCTACATTGGGTCGCGCATCGATCAGGTAACGGTGTTCGTAGTCAGGATTGCCCGTCGCGGCAATGCCATCCACACTTGGCGTGCCGCTCGGACCCGTGATCGCCGCACTGGGGATATATGCGAATAGTTCGGTGTTGTTATCGGTGGCGGTTGTCGACCCGTTGATGATGTGAATCAGGCCGCTGTTTGCTCCGGCGATCAGGATGTTCGGACGGTTGGCTTGTGCGGCGGCGGTCGCGAAGGCGTTGTAGCCTGGATTGGCCGCATCGGCCAGGATGCCGATCTGTGGCGGGCCCATCACGACCACCTGGCTGTTGATGATGTCGGCCACCAAGCCGGCGCCGCGCACGCGGTAGGGGTGGGTACTGTTGGGAACCTCATCCTTGCGGCTGCCACGCACATAAGCAACGAAGTCCTCAGCGTCGCTCGCGGTCGTATAGGTCGGGTTCAAAGCCGTCTTCTGATCTGGGGACAAGCTGTTGAAGCGGAAGATCGTCCCTGCGCCCGGTGTGCTGCCTGAGCCCGGCAGATAGGTCACGACACGTCGACGTGTGTCCCAACCGAGGCCATCGGTGCCGAGTTGAGCGGTCAGCTTTTCGGAGAATTTCCAGGCTCGCGTCGAAGTCACAGGATTGGCAAGCGCGTTGACAGTGAACGCCTCGACTTCTCCCGTCCATCCGGTCGAGTCGTACGACGATGCGTAGGACTCAGTCCCGGCGCTGACAGCGTTGCTGGCGGTGTTGAGCGACGAGGTGGGCGCCGAGATGCTGGACACGATGCTGGCGAATGCGCTGGACAGGCCCGCCACCATTTGGTCGGCCTTGGCCGCTGTGTAATAGGTGTCAGGCCGGAGCTGGCCGCCGACGGTGTCGCTGGCGGATCCACTATGCCAGGCGCTCTGCGGGAGGTCTGTGGACGTGCCGAGCGCATCCCAGTTGTTCGGGATATTCGCACCACCGTAGCGCGTAGCGAGATAGAACTGGTTGTTGGACTTGTAGTTCTGGAACTCCAGCACGTCCAGCCAATAGGTCTTCACCGTCTGCTTGCCGGGCCACTTTGAGCTGATGTCTGTCGTATTGGCCCAGTAAGCCATGCCTGCGATCAATGCACCGTTGTTGGTGCAGCAGCCGTTGTAGGGCTGTTGACTCGCCAACGAGGGGTCCACACCGCTGAGCGCACCCACCTTGTTGGTCCAGATCGACGCGTCGAACGCGTTGTCGCTGTTGACTGCCGCCGGCTTGGACGGCTCGGAGCGGCCGCCGTTGGAGCCTGGGAGGTTGCGGTCGGCGTGGGTGTTGACGTCGCCGATGCCCAGGATGAAGTTCTTCTGGCAGGAATAGATGATGGGATCTTCCCAAGTCGTGATGACGGGGAAGCCGTCTGCCTGCGTCTGGCGAGCGGATTGGCCGGGCGGATTGGTCCACTGCGGCACGTTGGGCATGTTGCGGAGATACCGCAGCGCGGCGTAATAGAGCTCGCCGACCGGGTCGTAGGTTTTGTACGACCCCGGAAAGACCTCCCCGAATTTATTCAGATAGTTCATCACCCCGCTATCCTCGATGGTGATGCCCCACGCATTCGCCGTATCGTCTGCATCCCCCTTGTTGGGGTTCCGATACATC
Source organism: Roseateles noduli (assembly GCA_002205125.1). GTDB lineage: Bacteria > Pseudomonadota > Gammaproteobacteria > Burkholderiales > Burkholderiaceae_C > Roseateles > Roseateles noduli. The sequence continues at coordinate 197,289 of NIOE01000013.1, forward strand.
ACGCCGGTAGACGGATTCCATTCTTGGACTGCTGAGTTCGACACGGGATCAGAGCCCGGCACCGGGCGGGTCGGGCCTACGAACTTCTGTTTGGCCCGGAGGACGCCGCCATCGCGGTTGATGTCGGAATCGTTCAGGTAACCGAAGGCGCTGAACCGGATCTTGGACGAGTACTTCTGAATCAGCCCTTCAGGCTTGTAGTTCCCGCCGTCATAGGCGACGCAATTGCTTTCCAGCGCGAGGCCCGAACTCTTGTCGCAGACCTTCACGCGTACAACGGCTTGCCAGACCTTATCTTCGTTCCAGTCACTGCTTTGCGCGGTGAGTGCGTTGACGTTGCTCTCGTCGTAGTTGTTGCCGTTCCGCGTGAAGCGCAAATTGGCACCCAGTCCCTGCACACGCAGCTTGAGCCCAGCCCACCCCAGCGGCGTTGCACCGGCGATGATGTTTCTGTCCTCGATCGTGCGGTCGGGGAAGTTGCCGGTGTTGCCCTGGCCGCTGGCGTAGGCCTTCTCAAGGACGGTCGACGTGGCGGTGTCTTCCACGCGGTAGCCTCCCGTGAGCGCCCAACGGAATGGGTCGATGGTCTGCATCGTCGCCCAGTTCAGGAAATTGCCGCTCCACCGCCGCCCATTGCAGGTGTGTGAACTGGCGGCCCTGGTGGGCTCGAAGTAGGCAGTGGCGGGGCGGTAGGTGTAGCACTTGTTGGGATCGAAGTACCCCAGATAGGTGGACGCCGGCACGTAGTCCCCGACGTGGGCATTGCTGACTGCGGTCGGGTATTCCACCGACAGCGCCAGCGCCAAGTTGCCAGGCACGGCGAACGTGGAGAACACAGGCTGGTTGGCCAATGCCGTTTGCGACTGGGCGTGCCCCGAGAGAGACGCCAAGGCCAGCGCGGCTGCGACGCCCATACGCCGGTACAGGGAAAGGTGGTTGTTCATCGGAGGCCTCAATTGCTGATGGTCGCCTGGTAGAAGGATTGCGCGCCGCGGGGGCCGTCCACACGGACGGAGATGCGGTACAGCGGCTTGGGATTGGTCACGATGTCGCTCGGGCTCTTGCCGCCCTGGGACGGCGTGGACGCGGTGGCGCAGGTGGCGGCGTCCATCGGACCCGCGGCAGCGCACATGCGGTCGATCACGTAATAGACCGTCAACCGTGCCAGATCGGTCGCGCTCTCGCCGCTGACGGCGGTATTCAGATCGATGACATTGGCGGTGGATGCCACGCCGCCCATCGTCCCGGGGGTGGGCATGGTGGCAAGGACCTCGGGAATCCCTTCCGCCGTGGTGTTGAGCATCGCGGCGCTGTAGTTGCGCGACGCATCGTTCGTGTTGAATGCGCCGCCCGCATTGATCGCGGCCATGGCCTTGCGCATCGCGCGATCAGCCTGGTTGGTCATGTCGCGCTTGAATCCGAAATTGCCGACGTTGGCCAGCGAGGAGTTCATCGAACGGATGGCCGCGACGGCGCCGATCATCAGGACGGCCAGGGTGATCAGCGCGATCACCATGATGACGCCGCGCGAGCGGCGGACAGGATGGGCTTGCATGGTCATCGTGGAGGAGGAATGGGAGTGCGGGCCGAACGCTCAGGGCGGGGTCGGGCGACCGCTCATGGTGAGCAGGTTGCGCAGCGGGATGGTGAACTCGACCACGCGATGCCTGCGCGTGCGGTCGGTCACCGTGTAGCTCACGCGTTGAGCGGACGGCAGGCTCGGGAACATGGACACCGTGGCCGGGGCGATGTTGACCGCGACACCCTTGTTCGGCGTTTCCTGCAGCTCCGAACGCAACACCATGCTGATCTTGACGGCCAGGATGCGAGTCATCAGGTTCTGGGCTGCGTTGGTATTCGCGTTCAGGTTGACCGGGGCCCAATCGCCTGACGGAGTGACCCAGCTGTCGACCACGCCGGCCGTCGCAGCGCCGGAGGCGTTCACGCCGTACATGACCCGCATGTCGACGACGCCATCGGCCAGCGGCACAGGGTTCTGCGAAGTGTCGTTGGTGAACTGGAGCAGGTCATAGCGCACAAGCTGCTGACTGTTGTTGACGCCGAGCAGCATCAGCTTGGGCGGGTTGCCGTTGGTGGCGTTGCCGAGCACCAAGGCGTTGGCGGTGGCCGACGTGGAACGGGTGTTGATCGACTGCGATCCGATGGAGGTGGCGAAATAGGCGCCGGCCAGATCGAGCTGCTGTGAGGAGCCGCCCACCGCCGTCGATGTGACCTGTTCCAGCATGCACGGCTGGCCTGCTTCCGAGATCAGCAGCAGGTCGTCGCCGCGGATGCCGACCGTCGTGGTGAGGCGCAGCGTGTTTGTCTGGACACTGTTCAAGCGCACCTGAGTCGCGGTCTCGCCGAGGCCGCCGGTCCCGAGCATGAATTGGAGGACATCGGAGCCGCCCGCACCCGCGCCGGGGTACGCGACGACCGGGATCATCCGCACGCTCGTCGTGACTGTGCTGAACGGGGCCGGGAAGGCGGCAGGTGCCGGCAGGATCTGCGCGCCGTTGCGCGTGGCAAACAACTGGCAGCCGTAGGTCTCCGCGCGCGTGACGCTGAAGCCAGACCCGGCGCTGCGCAGCTGCCGGTCGAGGTCATAGGAGAGGTAACCGGAATTGGTCGACAGGTCCGAGGTCGCGCTGTCCTGGCGCTTGCTGGTTTCGAAGCGCGACGATACCGTGGCCATCGCGACGATGACCACCAGCGCGATCACCATCGACACCATCAGCTCGATCAGCGAGAAACCGCGGACCGACGTCGGACGGGCGGTGGAAAGGGGGCGTGCTTGGAGCTTCATGATCAGTTGGTCAGCCGCACGTCGGTGTAATAGCGGCGCGCCACGCCGTTGGGCGGGGTCCACACGATGGTGATGCGTGCGACGTTGTTGGCTGCGGTGATCGTGCCGACGCCGCTGGGCAGACCCATGTTGACGGGGTCCCCAACCCGGGCGTTCCAGGCGGTGATCGTTGCGGCGGGCAACGAGATGGTGCCGGACAGCCACATCTCGGTGGCGATCTCGTTGGCCAGCACGGCGGCCCGCTGGGCGTCGTCGCTCGAGGTGGTCGCCTGGGACGCCCGCGCCATGAGCGACATCAGCCCCAGCAGGCCGATCGTCATGACGACGATCGCGCACATGATCTCGATGAGCGACATGCCGCGCGCGCGGCCACGACGCGGGGATCGGTCGGAATAGGTCGGCTTCATGTCGTGGGCGACTGGTTGATGACGGGACAACCGTCGGGCAGGGCGTCGGACAGCAGGCGGGTCTTCTCGCAGGTGCGGACGGTGCCGCCCAGCGTCAGCCAGACCTGCAGTTGCTTGAGGTTGGCGGTCGCGGCTGTGGGCTCGACGCCGTAGATGATCCGGCCGTTGCTGCCCGTCGTGCAGGCGACGCCCACGGCGGTCTGCGACGCGGTGAGCGACAGCGGCCGTCCGTTTGCGCCGAAGCAGACGGCGGTCGGTCCGTTGAGCGCCAGACCGGTGGCGTTCTCCAGCACGCTGCCGCACTGTGCGCCGGTCGCCGCGCCCCCTGCCACCAGCGGCAGGATTTTGATCACCCAGCGCGTACCGTCGGCGGCCGCTGTCTCGCCGCCGGTGCAGGTGGTGTTGTTGGTACGGAAGAAAACGACCTGGCGGAAGCTCCGCACCGCCTCGGCCTGGGCTTGGCGCAAGCTGGTCTGCAGCGCTGACGCGTTGGCGCGGATCTGCGCGTTGAGGGCCCAGCTCCGGATGCCGGGAACGGCGAGGGCGGTCATCAGCGCGATGATGGACACGACCACCATCAGCTCGACGAGCGTCATGCCGCGGGCGCGGGTCAGCACGTGTCCCCCTTGCGGGTGATCCAGCGCGTCGTGCAGTTCCAGCCGGTACCGCCAGGCCCCGTCGTCGTGCGCTCGTCCCGTTGGTTCACCGTGTAAGTGAAGCCGGTGGTCGGACCGCTCCCGACCGCCTGGATCGTGTAGGCCGTCGCAGTGAGCGTGGTGCAGGAAATGGTGAAGTTGCCCACCACCTTCGGGTCGGCGCAGGGGCTGGCAGCCACGCCGGAGGCCGAGGCGTAGGTGCGGAAGTCCTGGAAATATCTTTCGAGGTCGGCGCGCGAGGTCGTCAGGGCGGCGACGCCTTCGGTGATCTGGCCGCGGATGACGTAGTTGCGGTACGCCGGCAGGGCGATCGCCGCCAGGATGCCGATGATGGCCACGACGATCATCAGCTCGACCAGCGTGAAGCCCCGGGCGGCGCCGCGTTCACGGCGAGCAAAAGTGGTCTTGAGGGTCCCGAACATGAAGCGCTCCTTGTTGACGAAATTATCGACAGCATCGTTCGAAAGGCGAGCCCGCTCGTCGTGCCTCGGATTCCGCCCGTCTCGCGGCGATCTCCGGATGTGAGGTGCGTCACAGGCCGGCGACCGGGCCCCCGGCCAGGCCCGGCGTCAGGCCGGCTCATATATCTGCACCCCGCCCCAGGTGTCCTCCGGCATCAATTCGGGCTTTACCCTATGATCCCGGCTCCCGGACGCCTGCCGCCCGGCTTCGTCCCGGATCGATCCCAAGGAAATGGCATTCACTGATCCCAATTCATCCAGAAGCGTCCGCCCACTGATCGAAGTGAAGGATGTGATCGTCGGCTATGGCGACCGGGTCATCCTCAAAGACGTCAACGTGACCTTGCCGCGCGGCAAGGTGATGGCGCTGATCGGTTCGTCGGGCGGCGGCAAGACCACGCTGCTGCGCCTGTTGACGCGTCAGCTGCGGCCGCGCTCCGGACAGGTGCTGTTCGACGGCAACGACCTGGCACCGATGGACCAGACCCAGCTCTACGCGCAGCGTCGCCGGATGGGGATGCTGTTCCAGTTCGGCGCGCTGTTCACCGACCTGAGCGTGTTCGAGAACGTCGCCTTCCCGCTGCGCGAGCACACCCGTCTGCCCGAGGCCATGATCCGAGACCTCGTCCTGATGAAGCTCAACGCGGTCGGCCTGCGCGGCGCCCGCGACCTGATGCCCAACGAGGTGTCCGGCGGCATGGCCCGTCGCGTCGCACTGGCGCGCGCGATCGCGCTGGACCCGGACCTGGTGCTCTACGACGAGCCGTTCGCGGGCCTGGATCCGATCTCGCTGGGCGTGACCGCGCGTCTGATCCGCGATCTCAACGATGCGCTCGGCCTGACCAGCGTCATCGTTTCCCATGACATCCACGAAACCTTCGGCATCGCCGATCACGTCGTGATGGTGGCCAATGGCGGTGTCGTCGCCCAGGGAACGCCGGAGGAGTTGCGTCACAGTTCCAACCCGCTGGTCCATCAGTTCGTCAACGCCGAGTCGGACGGCCCGGTGCGCTTCCACCAACCCGCCAAGCCGGTCCGCGAGGACTTCGGCCTGCCGCAGGAGGCGTCCGCATGATCGGTCTCGCCACCTCGATCGGGCGCGGCCTGCGCCTGAAGCTCGGTGACTGGGGCAGCGCGGCCCGGCTCCTCGGCATGCTGCTGCTGCACCTGGGCGCCTGCCTGCGCCGTTTCTCGCTGGTGCGGGAGCAGATCTTCTTCCTCGGCAACCGCTCGCTGTCCATCATCGGCGTGTCCGGCCTGTTCGTCGGATTCGTGCTGGCGCTGCAGGGCTACTACACGCTGCAGCGATATGGTTCGGCAGAGGCCGTCGGTCTGCTGGTCGCGCTGAGCCTCGTGCGCGAGCTCGGACCGGTGGTGGCGGCGCTGCTGTTCGCCGGCCGCGCCGGAACCTCGCTGACCGCAGAGATCGGCCTGATGAAGGCCGGCGAGCAGCTCAGCGCCATGGAAATGATGGCGGTCGACCCGGTGCAGCGCGTGCTCGCGCCGCGATTCTGGGCCGGTTTCATCGCGATGCCGCTGCTTGCTGCCGTGTTCTCTGCGGTGGGCATCATCGGCGGCTGGCTGGTGGCCGTGCCCTTGATCGGCATCGACGCCGGATCGTTCTGGTCCCAGATGCAAGGCGGCGTCGACGTGTTCAAGGACGTCGGCAACGGCTTCGTCAAGAGCGTGGTGTTCGGCGTGACCGTCAGCTTCGTCGCCCTGCTGCAAGGCTATGCCTGCAAGCCGACGCCCGAAGGCGTGTCCCAGGCGACGACGCGCACGGTCGTGCTGTCGTCGCTGGCGGTGCTGGGGCTGGATTTCATCCTCACCGCCATGATGTTCTCGATCTGACGCGCCGCGCGCGATCCATCGACACCCCAACCGAATTCAAGAGATATCTCGGAGTTGCCTGATGCAATCCTCTCGTTATGACGCGCTGGTCGGATTCTTCGTGCTGCTGGGCGGCGCGGCCCTGCTGTTCCTGGCCCTGAAGGCCGGCAATCTGCTGTCGCTGAATTTCCAGGACACCTATACGGTGACCGCCAAGTTCGACAACATCGGCGGGCTGAAGCCCGGTGCGGCCGTCAAGAGCGCCGGCGTCGTGGTCGGCCGTGTCGGCACCATCAGCTTCGATGACAAGAGCTTCCAGGCGCGCGTGATCCTGAACATGAACCAGGGCGTCGCGTTCCCCAAGGACAGCTCGGCCAAGATCCTCACGTCCGGCCTGCTCGGCGAGCAATACATCGGCCTGGAACCGGGCGCAGAAGAAAAGAACCTCGCCGCGGGCGACATCATCACGCAGACGCAGTCGGCGGTGGTGCTGGAGAACCTGATCGGCCAGTTCCTCTATAACAAGGCGGCCGATGCGTCCTCGACGCCGGCCTCGGGAGAGAAGCAATGAAGACCACCACCACGGTCGGGACCGCCAAAGCGGGACGGACCGAACTCGCGGCCGCTCTGCTGAGCGTCGCCCTGCTGGGCGTCGCAGCGCCGGCGATGGCGCAGGCCGAGCAGTCGCTCGGACAGACGCTTGAGCAGCGGGCTGAACAGCAACAGACCGCTGGCTTGACGGCCCCGATCGCCGAGCAGGCGATCGAAGCCCTGCAAGCCGCCGAGCAGCAGGCCGCCGAGACGAAACAAGCGGAGCAACAATCCGCCGAAGACCAGGCGGCGCAGGACCAGGCGACGGCTGCTGCCGCGCCCGCGTCCGGTGCCTCGTCGGCGGAGCCAGCCGCGGCAGGACAAGCCGGCGCTGCGGCCGCCGCAGCGCAGGATGCGCCGGCCCCGGGCCCGCGCGTGCGCAATCGTCTCGACCCGTGGGAAAGCTGGAACCGCAAGGTCTTCAACTTCAACGAGAAGCTGGACGAGAACCTGCTGCGCCCGGTCGCCACGGCGTACTCGGACCTCGTGCCGCAGCCGGCTCGCCAAGCCGTCGACAACTTCTTCGGCAACTTCTCGGACGCCTGGTCGGCGGTCAACCTGTTCCTGCAGGGCCGCTTCAAGACCGGCGCCACGCAGACGATGCGCGTCGCCGTGAACTCGGTGTTCGGCATCGCCGGCCTGATCGACATCGCCACGCCCGCGGGCCTGGAAAAGACGTCCGAGGACCTGGGTCGCACGCTCGGCTACTGGGGTGTCAAGACCGGTCCGTACATCGTCTGGCCGCTGCTGGGACCCTCGTCGCTGCGCGACTCGGTGACGCTGCCCGCCAACATCTACTACTCGCCGGCCTACCTGTTCGACGACGGCGAATACAAGTTTGCGATCTCGGCGCTGCAACTGATCAACACCCGCGCCAACCTGCTGCGCGTGACCGACATGCTGGACGGCATCGCGCTGGACAAGTACACCTTCGTGCGCGACGCCTACATGCAGCGTCGGACCATCAAGACGCACAAGGAACAGGAAGAGGATGACGACTACGAAGTCATCACCCCGGATGAAAAGCCGGTCAACCCTCAAGGCGACCGCTGAACGGTCCGTGAAGGAAGGTTGAACGCTGCAACAACCGGTAACGCCCGTGGGGGCGGCCGGTGAACCGGCACCGGACTTGCCGCGTTGTGATCCGGTCCGTGTCATGAAGAGAGAGAAAGGACAAGCATGAATGCCACCAAACGACTGCTGCTCGGCGCGATCGTCTCGATCGCCACGCTGAGCCCGCTGGCCTCCTTCGCCGCCGACAGCTCGGCGCCGGATCAACTGATCCGCGAGCTGTCCATCGAGACGCTGGACGTCGTCAAGGGCGACAAGGCGATCCAGGGTGGAGACGTCAACAAGATCATGCAACTGGTCGACACCAAGGTGATGCCGCACGTGGACTTCCAGCGCATCACCGCGACGGCGGTGGGCCGCTTCTGGCGCCAGGCGACGCCGGAGCAGAAGCAGCGCCTGCAGGACGAGTTCAAGACCCTGCTGGTGCGCACGTACGCCGGCGCGCTGACGCAGGTGAAGGACCAGACCATCGCGATGAAGCCGATGCGCGCGTCGCCCGAAGACAAGGAAGTCATCGTGCGCACCGAGATCCGCGGCAAGGGCGATCCGATCCAGCTGGACTACCGTCTGGAAAAGCTGGATTCCGGCTGGAAGATCTACGACGTGAACGTCCTCGGCATCTGGCTGGCGGACCAGTACAAGAACAGCTTCGCGCAGGAGATCAACGCCAAGGGCATCGACGGCCTGATCAAGTCGCTGGCCGAGCGCAACGCGCGTCCGGCCACGGCCGCCTCGGGCGCGAAGAAGGGCTGACGCGATGCTGAAGCTGCCGTCGCGGCTGCGCCTGGAGAACGTGCCCGAGGAATGGGTGCGGCTCGAAAGCGCGCTGCGCGCCGAACTGGCGCAGGTCGGCAACGCCGCCGGCCGCAGCGTGACGCTGGATGCCAGCGGGCTGACGGACTTCGACTCCGCGGCGCTGAGCCTGCTGCTCAGCGCGCTGCGCTTGTGCGGTCAGGACGGATGGCAGCTGACGCTCCAGCAGGCGCCGCGCGAGTTGCGCGAGCTGGCGCGCGTGTATGCGTTGGAGCATCTGTTCTGGGCCGACGCCCCGGCACCCGCCGAGATGGTGTGACGGGAACGTCTCCAACGACATCGGGCCGCTGACGCGGCCCGATGTCTTTTCAGCGCTGCGTTTTCAGCATCACTGCGCGTAGCGCTTGGTGCGGAGGTTGCGCTTGATCTCCTGCAGCATCGGGCGGAGGTTTTCACCCAGGCGCAGCGCGACGCCGGTGGTCAGCACGTCCACGACGATCAGGTGCAGGAGCCGCGACACCATCGGGCTGTAGCGGTCGTAGTCCTCCGGGTGGTCCACGGCCAGCAAGACCTGCCCCGGCAGCTGTCCCATCTGGGCCAGCGGCGAACCGCTCGCGGTGATGATGATCGTCGTCGCGCCCTTCTTGCGCGCGATCTCGGCGGCATCCATCAGATCGCGGCTGCGGCCCGAGTTGGAGATGATGACCGCGCAGTCGCCGGCGCCCAGCATGGTCGCGCTCATCAGCTGCACATGGCCGTCGCTGCACGCGAAGGTGTTGGCACCGAGCCGGAAGAACTTGTGCTGCGCGTCCTGCGCCACGATGCCGGAGTTGCCGACGCCGTAGAACTCGATGCGCTGGCGCTGGCGGGCCGTTTCGGACAACGCCGTGATGGCGCGGTCGAACGCGTGGCTCGCGGCGTCGTTGCGGTAGTGCAGCAGCGCCGCGACGGCGTTGTCGACCACCTTGACGATCAGGTCGCCCGGCTTGTCGTCTTCGTCGACGGCGCGATGCACGAAGGGCACGCCTTCGTTGACGCTGCCGGCGAGCTTCAGCTTGAAGTCGGCCAGGCCGTCGTAGCCGACGCTGCGGCAGAAGCGCACCACCGTCGGCTTGCTGACATGGGAGCGGTCGGCGAGCTCGCTGACCGGCAGGCTCGCGAACGAGCGCGGGTCGGCCAGCAGCAGCTTGGCGACCCGCTGTTCGGCGGGCGGCAGCGCGGGCAGCGCGGCCTTGACTCGTTCGAGCATGCTCATCGCGTCAGCATTCCTCGATCCAGGAGTGGCCGTCACGGGCCACCAGCGCGCTCGACGCGGGAGGACCCCAGCTGCCGGCGACGTAGGTGCGCGGGCCGGTGCTGTCCTGCTTCCAGAAGTTCAGGATCGGCTCGACCCAGCGCCAGGCCTGTTCCTGCTCATCGCTGCGCACGAACAGGTTGAGGCGTCCGGCGATCGCGTCCAGCAGCAACCGCTCATACGCGCCGACGCGCGTGTGGGCGAAAGCCTTGTCGAAGTCCAGGTCGAGCGAGACCGGGCTCAAGGCCTCGGTGCTGGAGCCGCCCTTGTTGGCCATCAACTGCAGTTCCAGGCCGTCTTCGGGCTGCAGCTTGATGATCAGGCGGTTGGGACAGCTGCTGCCCGGGAAGATCGGATGCGGCACCGGGCGGAAATTGATGACGATCTGCGCGTCGCGCGCGGCGAGACGCTTGCCGGTGCGCAGGTAGAAGGGGACGCCCGCCCAGCGCCAGTTCTGGATCTCCGTCTTGAGCGCGACGAAGGTCTCGGTGTGGCTGTCCGGCGGGATCTTGCCTTCGTCCAGGTAACCCGGCACCGGCTTGCCCTCGGCGTTGCCGGCGCGGTACTGGCCGCGCACCACGTCGCGGGCGACGCTCTCCGCGGTGAACGGCTTGAGCGCGCGCAGCACCTTCAGCTTCTCGTCCCGGATGGCGTCGGCGTCGTTGCTCGATGGCGCCTCCATCGCGATCATCGTCAGCAGTTGCAGCGCGTGGTTCTGGATCATGTCGCGCAGCGCGCCGGTACCGTCGTAGAACGGACCGCGCGTGCCCACGCCCAGGCCTTCGGCCAGCGTGATCTGGATGTTGGCGATGCTCTCACGCCGCCACAGCGGTTCGAACAGGGCGTTGCCGAAGCGCAGCGCCATCAGGTTCTGCACCGACGGCTTGCCCAGGTAGTGGTCGATGCGGAAGGCCTGCGTCTCCGAGAACACCGAGCGCACGACGCGGTTGATCTCCTGCGCGCTGGCCAGATCGTGACCCAGCGGCTTCTCCAGCACCACGCGCACGTTGTCGCCGTTGAGGCCGGCGGCACCGAGCTGCTGGCAGATCTGCGTGAACAGGTGAGGGCTGGTCGCCAGGTAGAACACCACCGTGTCGGCGTCGCGTTCGCCCAGCCACTCCTTCAGCCGCGCGTAGTGGTCGGGCTGGGACAGGTCCATGCGACGGTAATGCACCAGCTCGGAGAAGCGGGCGAACTCCTCGTCGTTCGGCCGCTTGCCGGCCTCGACTTCCTGGAAGCGCTCCTTCAACCATTCGCGGTAGCGCTCGTCGGACTGATCGTCGCGGGCGACGGCCAGGATGCGGCCGCCTTCGGGCAGCTTGCCGTGGCGGAACGCCTGGAACAGCGCAGGCATCAGCTTGCGCCAGGTCAGGTCACCGGTGCCACCAAAGAAGACGAGGTCGAAGGACATGAGCGCGGCGCCCCGCGTCGGGGCGTAAGAGTTGTTGGCGATGTCTTGATGTAACGAAGTTACCGGAATTATGATGCCCCAGTTTCTTGGTCGGGTCAACGTGCGCGCCACCTCCGAGGGCAGGTCCCGGCAGCAGTTCTAATAGGGGTTTCTCCGTCGGCGGAGTGGGGCAAGGCCCATGCCTCCGACGCGTCCCGTCCGTTCTCGACCGCCCCAGGCGCCTACGCTCATGAACCAGCTCGAACAACTCAAGGCCTTCACCACCGTCGTCGCCGACACCGGCAATTTCAAGCAGCTGGCGCAGTTCACGCCGCGTGACGCGACGACCAACCCGTCGCTGATCCTCAAGGCGGTGCAGTCGCCCGACTATGCCCACCTGCTGGAGGACACCGTCGCCGCGAACAAGACCGATGCGCTGGACCTGATCGTCGACAAGGTGCTGGTGGCCTTCGGCCTGGAGATCCTGAAGGTCGTGCCGGGCCGCGTGTCGACCGAGGTCGACGCCCGCCTGAGCTTCGACACCGTGGCCACGCTGGCGCGCGCGCGCCGCCTGATCCAGATGTACGAGGACGCCGGCATTGGTCGCGCCCGCGTGCTGATCAAGGTCGCGTCGACCTGGGAGGGCATCCAGGCCGCGCGCGAGCTGGAGCTCGAAGGCATCCATACCAACCTGACGCTGCTGTTCTCGTTCTGCCAGGCGGTGGCCTGCGGCGAGAACGGCATCCAGCTGATCTCGCCCTTCGTCGGTCGCATCTACGACTGGTACAAGAAGGCGGCCGGTCCGAGCTGGGACGAGGCGGCCAGCGCCGGCGTCAACGACCCCGGCGTGAAGTCGGTGGCGGCCATCTACAACTACTTCAAGAAGCACGGCATCCAGACCGAAGTGATGGGCGCCAGCTTCCGCAATGTCGGTCAGATCCAGGCGCTCGCCGGCTGCGACCTGCTGACGATCAGCCCCGACCTGCTGGCCCAGCTGCAGGGCAGCGAGGCGCCGCTGGCGCGCGCGCTCGACGCGGACGCCGCCAAGGCCCAGGACTTGCCCAAGGTCTCCTTCAACGAGGCGGCGTTCCGCTTCGCCCTCAACCAGGATGCGATGGCCACCGAGAAGCTGGCCGAAGGCATCCGCCTGTTTGCCGTCGATGCCGGCAAGCTGGACCAGATGATCGAAAGCCTGCGATGACCGAGTTCCCGCGTTGCGACCGCAGCCCGACCTGGGCGGCCTTGCACACTCACTTCCAGCAATCCGGACGAGCGTTCGACGTGCGTCAGGCCTTTGCGACCGATGAAGGCCGCTTCGCGGCCTGGTCGCTGCAGGCGCCGGAGGTGTTCGCGGACCTGTCGAAGAACCGCATCGACGCCCGCACGCTGGAACTGCTGCTGACGCTGGCCCGGGACGTGCAGCTGGAGTCGCAGCGCGAGGCGCTGTTCAACGGCGATCCCATCAACGCGACGGAAGGTCGCGCGGTGCTGCACACGGCGCTGCGCGCGCCGGCGGGGCAGGGGCCGCATTCGGACGAGGTGCAGGCCTCGCTCGCGCGCATGCTGGCCTTCGCCGATGCGGTCCGCGACGCGGCCAGCAGCGGCATCACCGACGTCGTGCACATTGGCATCGGCGGCTCGGACCTCGGACCCGCGATGGTCGTGCAGGCCTTGCAGTCGTATGTGCCGGCCGGCCTGACGCTGCACTTCGTGTCGAACGTCGACGGGCACGACCTGGCCCCGGTGCTGCGGAACCTGGATCCGAAGACCACGCAGTTCATCGTCGCCTCCAAGACCTTCACGACGCAGGAGACGCTGGCCAACGCGATGGCCGCGAAGGCCTGGTTCCTGCAGAACGGCGGGACCGACATCGCGAAGCATTTCGCCGCCACGACCAGCAACGCCAAGGCGGCGGCCGAGTTCGGCATCACGACGACCTTCGGTTTCTGGGACTGGGTCGGCGGACGCTACTCGCTGTGGTCGGTGATCGGTCTGCCGATCGCGATCGCCGTGGGCTCGGCCCATTTCCGCGCGCTGCTGTCCGGCGCGCATGCGATGGACCAGCATTTCCGCAGCGCGCCGCTCGAGAGGAACCTGCCCGTCCTGCTGGGCCTGCTGGACGTCTGGTACCGCAATTTCCACGGCTTCACGAGCCGCTCGGTGGCGCCGTACCACCAGGGTCTTCGCCGACTGCCGGCCTACCTGCAGCAGCTGGAGATGGAAAGCAACGGCAAGGGCGTGGACCGCGCGGGCGATCCCCTGAGCTACGCCACCAGCCCGGTGGTCTGGGGCGAAGCAGGCACCAACGGCCAGCACGCCTACTTCCAGATGCTGCATCAGGGGACCGACGTGATCCCGGTGGAGTTCATCGCCGTGAAGACGCCGAACTTCGGTGCACATGTCCGCGGCGAACTGCTGCACAAGCTCCAGGACCAGCACGTGAAGCTGCTGGCGAACTGCCTCGCGCAATCGCAGGCGCTGATGCAGGGCAAGACCGCGGAAGTCGCGCGCTTGGAGAAGGCGCCGACGGCGTCGCAGGACCTGGACCCGGATGTGCTGGCGCGACATCGGAGCTTCACCGGCAACCGGCCGAGCACGACGCTGCTGCTGGAGGCGCTGACGCCGTCGTCGCTGGGCGCGCTGATCGCGCTGTACGAGCACCGCGTGTTCGTCAGCGGCGCCGTGTGGAACATCAACAGCTTCGACCAGTGGGGCGTGGAGCTCGGCAAGGCGCTGTGCAACAGCCTGCTGCCGCGCCTGACCAGCGGCGATGCGTCGGGCCTGGACGCCTCCACGGCCGGCCTGCTGGCCAAGGTGCGCGGCTGAGCGCGCGTCCCCGATTTCAACGCAGTAGAGAACGAGTCAGATGAAGATCGTGTTCGATTTCGGCGCCGTGCTGTTCCGTTGGCACCCGCCGAGTTTCCTGGCCCGCGTCTGGGCCCATCGCGCCGCCGACGAGATCCAGGGCGCCGCCCTGGCCAAGGAGCTCTTCCAGGATTACCGCGGCGATTGGGGTGCGTTCGATCAAGGCCTGATCGACGCCCCGACCACGGCGGACCGCATTCACGCGCGCACCGGCTGGCCTCGCGAGGAGATCGTGGCGGTGATGGACGCCGTGCCGTCGGAGCTGAAGCTCATCGAAGGCTCCGCGGCGTTGATCCAGGAACTGAAGGCGCAGGGGCACACGCTGCACTTCCTGTCCAACATGCCGGAGCCGTATGCCGATTACCTCGAGCAGACGTTCCCGCTGAAGGACTGGTTCGTGTCGGGCGTGTTCTCGGGGCGCGTGAAACAGTCCAAACCGTCGCGCGAGATCTTCGACCTCGCGCTCGCGCAGTTCGGCGCCAGACCCGACGAGGTGCTGTTCCTCGACGACCATCCGGACAACATCGCCGCGGCGAAGGCGCTCGGCTGGCACACGCACCTCTTCACGACGCCGGAGCTGGCGCGGCAAGACCTGGTGCGTCGGGAACTGCTGCCGGCCTGAGGAGCGGCGCGATCGGGGCGCGGTCGCGCGCCCGGCGTCTTACTTCGAGGCGTCGTCCTCGTCGATCGTCGTCGGCGGCGCGGCCACGCGGAACGATTCGTCGGACCAGTGGCCCAGGTCGATCTGGCGACAGCGTTCGCTGCAGAACGGGCGCCAGAGGTTGCCTGGCGCGAACAGGCTGTCGCCGCCGCAGGTGGGGCAGGGGACGATGCGAGGCGCCGGCGTGGCGGGGATGAATTTCTCGGGCATGACGGAGTCGGCACTACGGGGGGCGCGAGGCGCTCAGCGCCGCGCCGGGTCAGGAATACAGGGTCAGGAACACAGGGTCAGTTCGAAGGTGGCGTCGACCGGCGCCGGTTTCAAGCGCCCGTCCTCATCCTGGCGCATCAACCGGATCGAGACCATCAGCCGGTGGCCGCTGATCTCGGGGATCAGGCCCAGGCTGGGATCGATGCGCATGCGCAGCATGTGGAAGCTGCGGCCCGGCGGGAGGCTCTGCTGGTACTGGCCGCCGTGCGCGGCCACCTTGTGCGGCGAGCCGCTGTCGCGCAGCAGACCCAGCAGCACGTTGAGCGCCTCGGCCAGCGGCATCAGCGTCTGAGCCCACTGCATCAGATCGTTGCGCCGACGTACCGGCAGCAGCTGCTGCCACGCGTAGTACGCCGGCAGATCGAATTCGCAGGTGCCGCCCGGGATCGAGATCCGGCTGCGGATGCTCATCAGCCACTCATTGGTCGTGAGCGCGTGACCGGCCTTGCCGGGCAGCTGGTTGAGCTTGTCGAACGCGGCGTCGATGCGGCCGACCACCTCGTCCAGCACAGCTTCCGACACCGCCGGATTGCCCCGGTAGCTGTTGAACTGCGTGCGGTGGCGCTCCAGCTCCTTGAGCAGGTCGGCCTTGAGGTCGGCGCGCGAGGCGACGTCCATCACTTCGAAGATGGTGGCCAACGCGAAGTGGTGATCCATCGCGGTGTCGCGCGCCATCAGCTGACCGAGCCGATCGAACAGGTGTTCGAGTCTGAGCATCGTGCGGATGCTCTCGTTGAACGGGTATTCGTAGAGGACCAAGTCGACCATCCCTTTGCGGCAAGTGGCCATTGTTCCACAGTGTGTCGCGACGTTACCCCGATCGGGTGAGGGGTGGTCAGAACAGGGGACCGGCGAGCAGACGCCCGACCTCTTCACGCAGTTGGGCCAGCGTGAGCCCGTCGTTATGGATCACCGCATCCGCGGCGGCGCGACGCTCAGTGCGTGTCGCCTGCTGGGCGAGGATGGCTCGCACGGCCGCTTCGCTCAGGCCCGACCGCGCCATGACGCGGGCGACCTGCGTCTCTTCCCGGCAGTCGACGACCAGCACGCGATCGACCCGACGACGCCAGCGTCCCGACTCGACCAGCAGTGGCACGTCGAACACGATCCGTTGCTCCGGTCCGGCGAGGGCCGCCTGCCGTGCCGTCTCCGCCCCGATCATCGGATGCAGGATGGCTTCGAGCGCGCGCTTGGCGGAAGGGTCGCGGAAGGCCAGCTCCCGCATCGCTGTGCGGTCGAGCGCGCCGTCCGTTGAGACGAAGTCCGGTCCGAACTGAGCGGCGATGGCCGGCATCGCGCCTCCGCCGGGCAGCGTCAAGGCCCGGGAGATCGCATCGGTGTCGACCAGCAAGGCGCCGCCCAGGTCCACGAGTGCTGCCGCGACGGTGCTTTTGCCGCTGCCGATGCCGCCGGTCAGGCCGATGCGCACGATGAGCTCCCCGGGGAGGCGATCAGATCGCCCGAAGTCCCAGCCAGGCTGCGACCTCTGTCGTGCCGATCAGCAGGACGGCCAGTCCGCCGCCGGCGAGGAACGGACCGAACGGAACATACCGGCCTTCGCGCAGGCCTCCCCGCATCTTCAGCCCGATGCCGACCACGGCGCCGATCAGCGAGGCGAACAGGGCCACCGGCAGCACCATCTGCCACCCCAGCCACGCGCCGAGGGCGGCGAGCAGCTTGAAATCGCCGTAGCCCATGCCTTCCTTGCCGGTGGCCAGCTTGAACACCCAGTAGATGGACCACAGCGACAGATAGCCCGCGAGCACCCCGACCAGCGCATCGGCCAGCGAGACCGGAATCCATCCGGCGAAGGCGG
The DNA here is from genome assembly GCA_002205125.1 of Roseateles noduli. GTDB lineage: Bacteria > Pseudomonadota > Gammaproteobacteria > Burkholderiales > Burkholderiaceae_C > Roseateles > Roseateles noduli. The sequence goes on from NIOE01000013.1 coordinate 214,160, forward strand.
CGATCAGGCCGGCCCACAGCAGCGGCTGGTTGATGCCGTCGGGCAGCAGCGTGGTATCCCAGTCGATGCCGGCCAGCGCCACCAGCGCTGCGGCGAAACCGCAGTACAGCAGGCTCGCTGGTTGGGTGCCCAGCCGCCAGGCGATGCCTGCGAAGAGCAGGCCGGTGAGCAACTCGATGAACGGGTATCGCGCAGAGATCGGCGCCTTGCAGGACGCGCATTTCCCACCCAGCCGCAACCAGCCGAGCAGCGGCAGGTTCTCATGCCAGCGCAGCTGGTGGCCACAGTGGGGGCAGCGCGAGGCCGGCCGGACCAGCGAGAACACCGGCTGACGATCCAGCGATTCGCGCAACGGCAGTGCGGCGGCGGCCAGTTGCCGGGCTGCGGCCTCGTCGAGTCCGGCGTGGGTCCGCAGGTCGCTGTCGATCGCCAACTGGTCCGCGCAATCGGACAGCCACTCCCGGTGCATCATCACCGGCAGCCGGTAGATGACGACGTTGAGGAAGCTGCCGACGCACAGGCCGATGACGCCGAGGAACGCGGGGGACAGCAGCGCGTCCAGCAGGGCCGGGTCCAGCACTTACACCACCGCGCCCAGCTTGAAGATCGGCAGGTACATCGAGACCACGATGCCGCCGATCAGCCCGCCCAGGAACACGATGATGATGGGTTCCATCAGGCTGGACAGCGACTTGACGGCGTCGTCCACCTCTTCTTCATAGAAGTCCGCCGCCTTGCCCAGCATGTGGTCCAGCGAGCCTGATTCCTCGCCGATCGCGGCCATCTGCAGCACCATGATCGGGAAGATGCCGGTGGTCTGCATCGAGGTGGTCAGCGAGGCACCGGTCGACACGTCGCGTTGGATCTTCTCCGTCGCTTCGGCGAACACGACGTTGCCCGACGCGCCGCCCACCGAGTCCAGCGCTTCCACCAGCGGCACGCCCGCCGCGAACATCGTCGCCAAGGTGCGCGTCCAGCGTGCGACTGCCGACTTGTAGATCAGTTGGCCGAACACCGGGATCTTCAGCAGCAGCCGGTCCATGAACTTCTGGACCTTCTCCGAACGCTTCCAGCTCTGGAAGAAGAAATACAGCCCACCGCCGATCACGCTGAAGATCAGCCACCAGTACGCGACGAAGATTTCCGACAGGGCCATCACGAACAGCGTCGGCGCCGGCAGTTCGGCGCCGAACGACTTGAACACGTCCTTGAAGGCGGGGATCACGAAGATCATGATCACGGCGGTCACGACGAACGCGACGACCAACACCGCGATCGGGTAGGTCAGGGCCGACTTGATCTTGCCTTTCAGTGCAACCGTCTTCTCCTGGTAGATCGCCAGGCGGTCCAGCAAGGCTTCCAGGATACCGCCCTGCTCGCCGGCTTCGACCAGGTTGCAATACAGCGCGTCGAAGTAGAGCGGATGCTTGCGGAAGGCCGCGGACAGCGAGGTGCCGGTCTCGACGTCCTGGCGGATGTCGGTGAGCAGCTTCGTCAGACGCGGGTTCGGACTGCCGCGCGCGACGATGTCGAAGGATTGCAGCAGCGGAACGCCGGCGCGCATCATGGTCGCCAGCTGACGCGTGAAGATCGAGATGTCCTTCTGCTTGATGGACTTGCCGCCGGAGCTGCGCCGCTTCTTGATCTTGTTGACCAGGATGCCCTGGCGCCGCAGCGACGCGCTGATGACGGCTTCGCCGCCGGCCCGCATCTCTCCGCGCACGATCTTGCCGTTGCGGTCCTTGCCTTCCCATTCGAAGACGTATTCCTTGATGCCCTTGGCCGCGCCCTTGGCGCCTGCGGTGGTCGTCGCCATATCACCTCCTGCCGTCGCGCCAGATGAGTGGCGCTCCCAATCTTTGACTCGTTCGAACGGTCCTGGTAGCCCGACGCCAGACGCACGAAAGCGGCGTCCGAGGACGCCGCGTCATGCCGATGTCATTCGTTGGTGGCCGCCAGCACCTCTTCCAGTGTCGTGACGCCCGCCCGGACCTTGACCAGCCCGGACTGCCGCAGGTCCCGCACGCCATCCGCGCGGGCCTGGTGGGCGATGTCCACGGCTGTTCCCTCGGACAGGATGATCCGCTGGATCGGCTCCGTGATGGGCATCACTTGGTAAAGGCCGACGCGCCCACGATAACCATTGTTGCAATTTGAGCAGCCGACGGCCCGGTACGGCTTCCAGCTGCCGTCCAGATCCGCCTCCGCGAAGCCTGCGCGCAGCAACGCCTCGCGCGGATATTCCGCCGGCGCCTTGCAGTTCTCGCACAGCCGGCGCGCCAGGCGCTGGGCGGTGATCAGCAGCACGCTCGACGCGATGTTGAACGGGGCGACCCCCATGTTCAGCAGCCGGGTCAGCGTTGTCGGGGCGTCGTTCGTGTGCAGCGTCGACATCACCATGTGGCCGGTCTGGGCGGCCTTGATGGCAATGTCGGCCGTGTCCAGGTCCCGGATCTCGCCGACCATGATGATGTCCGGATCCTGCCGCAGGAAGGCCTTCAGCGCCGCGGAGAAGGTCAGGCCGGCCTTGTCGTTGACGTTGACCTGGTTGATGCCGGGCAGGTTGATTTCCGCCGGATCCTCGACGGTCGAGATGTTGGTGCCGGGCTGGTTCAGGATGTTGAGGCAGGTGTACAGCGACACCGTCTTGCCCGACCCCGTCGGCCCGGTGACCAGGATCATCCCGTAAGGGCGGTGGATGCAATGGAGCAGCCGTTCCTTCTCGATCTTCTCGTAGCCCAGGGCCTCGATGCCCAGCTTGGCCGAGGACGGGTCCAGGATCCGGATCACGATCTTCTCGCCGAACAGCGTCGGCAGCGTCGAGACCCGGAAGTCGATCGCCTTGGAGCCAAACTTCAGCTTCATCCGGCCGTCCTGCGGGACGCGGCGTTCGGAGATGTCCATCCGCGAGATCACCTTGATCCGCGAGGACAGCTTGTCCTTGATGGCGATCGGCGGCTGCGTGATCTCGCGCAACTCGCCGTCGACGCGGAACCGGACGCGGTAGTGGTACTCGAAGGGTTCGAAATGCAGGTCCGACGCGCGCATGTTGATCGCGTCCACCAGCATCTTCTGCAGGAAGCGCACGACCGGCGCGTCCTCGACGTCGGCGATCTCCTGCGTTTCCTCGGGCGGGGGGGCGCTGTCCTCGGCGATGTCGAAGTCGAAGTCCTCGCCGGCAATCGCTTCCAGGGCCTCTGCCGTCGATGCCGCGTTGAGGCCCAGCAGCTTCGCGAGCTTGTCGTGCTCGACGATGATCCATTCAGGCGTCAGTTGGGTGGCGAACTTGATGCGCTCGACGACTTCCTGCTCGGTCGGATCGGCGCCGCCGATGAAGAGCCGGTTGCCCCGGCGCGCCAGCACCACGACCTGATACTGCGCCGCCAGTTTGGAGTCGATGATGTTCTGCGGCAGCTTGTGGCCGTCGACGGCGTTCAGGTCCAGCAGCGGGAGTGCGAGCGCGTGCGACAGCGTGTGCGCCAGGTCCGTCGGCGTGACGGTGCCCGAAGCCATGACCGCGTTGATGAAGCTGGTCTTCTTCTCCCGGGCCAGCTTGACCAGGTCCTCGGCGGCCTGCGGCTTGAGCTTGCCGGCGTGCACGAGCACGCGGGCGACGCCTGACAGGGCGGACTGAGGAGGTTCTGCCAGTGTGGTGTCCACGGATATCGCCATCGGGTAGGGTCTTGCCGGATGCCGGCGCAAGCGCCGGAACAGCCCCTCACTTTACCCCCATGAACGCAGGGGCGGCGGGAGGGGCAGCCCTGGCTTTCACTGAAGTCAGACGCTTCGTGCAGTTTCGGCCTTGGTCACTGGAAATTGAGCGCGAAATGTGCAATACCGTTTCCTTGCGCCCGGGAGGCCCGCAAGGCCTGACCCCCGATGAGGCCGACGTCAAGGTGGTCGTGCGGGGCGGACTGCTCTTCCGAAAGGGCGAGGGGGCGAGGGCCTGCAGTGTGTCTGCAGCGCGCAAAGAAAAACGCCGCGAACCTTGCGATTCGCGGCGTCATCGATGTCCTGGTCGGGGTGAGAGGATTCGAACCTCCGGCCTCTACGTCCCGAACGTAGCGCTCTACCAGGCTAAGCTACACCCCGTTTTGGTCACTCGATCAAGAGGCCTTCAAGAACGTCTGTTCAAGAACTTCTCTCCACCGACTGAGCCGCAAATTCTAGCAGGCTTTCTTTCCACTTGGAAAGGGGGAGCGCCGACAAATGTTGTCTCGCCTGTGCGACCTCCGCGCGGGCGGCTTCGCGTGTCGCTTCGAGTGCGCCGGTGCGACGCACGATCTCGACGATGTCCTGCAGGCGCTCGACCTCGCCATGCTCGATGGCGTGGCGGATCAGCGCGCGGTCGGCCTCGGTGCCGCGCTCCATCGCGATCAGCAGCGGCAACGTGGGCTTGCCTTCGCGCAGGTCGTCGCCGACGTTCTTGCCCAGCGATTCGCTCGTGCCTTCGTAGTCCAGCGTGTCGTCGATCAACTGGAAGGCGGTGCCCAGCGCGCGACCGTAGCCGGCGCAGGCTTCCTCGAGTGCGGGCGGCGCGTCGGCCAGCACCGCGCCCAGGCGCGCGCTGGCTTCGAACAGCTTGGCCGTCTTGTAGCGGATGACGCGCAGGTAGCTGTCGACCGCGACATCCGGGTCGTGCATGTTCATCAACTGCAGGACCTCGCCTTCGGCGATGACGTTGGTCGCGTCGGCGAGTACTTCCAGCACACGCATGCGGTTCACCGACACCATCATCTGGAAGGCACGCGAGTACAGGAAGTCGCCCACCAGCACGCTGGCGGCGTTGCCGAACAGCGCGTTCGCGGTCTGCTTGCCGCGACGCAGCGCGGACTCGTCGACGACGTCGTCATGCAGCAGGGTGGCGGTGTGGATGAACTCCACCACCGCCGCGAGTTCCCGGCTGGCCGGGGAGTCTGCGTCCAGTGCATTGGCGAACATCAGCACCAGCTTCGGACGCATCCGCTTGCCGCCGGCGTGGATGATGTACGCGGAGATCTGGTTGATCAGGGCGACGTCCGAGCGAAGCCGTTGCGCGATCACGGCGTCGACTTCGTTCATCTGCGCATTCAGCGCCTCGAGGACCTCGGCAACTGGGGTAGAGGCAATGGGCTGCACTCTGGACTCACTGTGAGGGGAAGCGCGGATTATAGGAAGGCGCGGGGCCAGGTCTGTCCGTGACGTCCGCGCCTTCGCACGAGAGCGCCCTCAAAGCCTCTGCGGCGCCTCGCGAAGACCTCTCCAGTGTCGCTCGGATGCCTCGCAGGGCCGGTGGCTACGGGCTTCGCGACGCATCAGGGTTTGCATCGATGCCGGGGTCTGTGCTACATTCTTGGGCTCCGCATCTGTGTGCGGTGTTTTTTCTTGGGCGGTCGATGGATGCCTCCGGTTGTTTCGGGGGTGCCGACGAGCCGCTCTCATGTGAAAGGGCTGATATGTACGCGGTCATAAAAACCGGCGGCAAGCAATACAAGGTTGCTGCTGGCGAAAAGATCAAGGTAGAACAGATTGCTGCGGAAGTTGGCCAAGAGATCGTGATTGACCAGGTGCTGGCCGTCGGAAACGGCGCGGACCTGAAGATCGGGACTCCCTTGGTTGCGGGTGCAAGCGTCAAGGCCACCGTGGTGGCGCATGGCAAGCACGACAAGGTGCGCATCTTCAAGCTGCGTCGTCGCAAGCACTACAAGAAGAGCCAAGGCCATCGCCAGACGTTCACCGAGCTGGAAATCAGCGCGGTCAACGGCTGAATCTTTGACTCTCTCGTAATCTGATCAAGGAGTAATCCATGGCACAGAAAAAGGGCGGCGGCTCAACACGAAATGGCCGCGACTCGAAGCCGAAGATGCTGGGCGTCAAGGTGTACGGCGGCCAGACCATCTCGGCGGGCTCGATCATCGTCCGCCAACGCGGCACGAAGTTCCACGCCGGTACCAACGTGGGCATGGGCAAGGACCACACGCTGTTCGCGCTGATCGACGGCACGGTGTCCTTCACCGTCAAGGGCGAAAACAGCCGCTCCACGGTCGTCGTCACGGCGATCTGAGCGACTTGATGTCCTGACGCCGCGACGCGGGAGACCTGGTCTCCCGTGTCCGGCGGACCCAGAGCCCCGGCTTCGTCCGGGGCTTTGTTCTTTCTCGGGGCCCGATCCCGTCGGGCGCCGCGCCGACCGTGAGTCCGGCGAAACCTGACTCGCACCGATTCAAAGCATGGCCTCGCGCGGGAGCGCGGGGGCGTGAATTACGATAGCCCCGCTCTCCGGGACTGAAGGCCATCCATGAAGTTCGTTGACGAAGCCACCATCGATATCGCCGCCGGCAACGGCGGCGCGGGTTGCGCCAGTTTCCGCCGCGAGAAGTTCATTCCCTTCGGCGGCCCGGACGGGGGCGACGGCGGCAAGGGCGGCAGCGTCTTCGCGATGGCCGACCGCAACCTCAACACGCTGATCGACTACCGCTATGCGCGCCGCCACGAGGCGCGCAACGGCGAAGCGGGCCGCGGCTCGGACCAGTTCGGCGCCGCCGCCGACGACATCACGCTGAAGGTGCCGGTGGGCACGATCGTCCGCGACCTGGAGACCGACGAGATCATCGCCGAGCTGCTCGAGCCCGATGTGCCGGTGCTGCTGGCCAAGGGCGGTGACGGCGGCTTCGGCAACCTGCATTTCAAGACCTCGACGAACCGCGCGCCGCGTCAGAAGACGCCCGGCTGGCCCGGCGAGATCAAGAAGATCAAGATGGAGTTGCGCGTGCTCGCCGATGTGGGCCTGCTCGGTCAGCCCAACGCCGGCAAGTCGACGCTGATCGCCGCCGTGTCCAACGCGCGCCCGAAGATCGCCGACTACCCGTTCACGACGCTGTATCCCAACCTGGGCGTGGTGCGCGTGGGTCCGGAGAAGAGCTTCGTCATCGCCGACATCCCCGGCCTGATCGAGGGCGCCGCCGAAGGCGCCGGCCTCGGCCACCAGTTCCTGCGCCACCTGCAGCGCACGCGCGTGCTGCTGCACGTGGTCGACCTGGCGCCGTTCAATCCGGAGGTCGACCCGGTCGCCGAGGCCAAGGCCATCGTCAAGGAACTGAAGAAGTACGACGAGGCGCTCTTCGAGAAGCCGCGCTGGCTGGTGCTGAACAAGCTGGACATGGTGCCGGCGGAAGAGCGCGCGGCCCGCGTGAAGGACTTCGTCAAGCGCTACAAGTGGAAGGGTCCGGTGTTCGAGATCTCCGCGCTGACGCGCGAGGGTTGCGAGCCGCTGATCCGTGCCATCTACGACCACGTGGCGGCGATCCAGTCGCCGCCGGTCGAGGACGCCGACGCGCGCTTCGACGAACCGACCATCGATCCGCCCAAGGCTTTCCAGGAAACGCGCAAGACGCGCGCGACGAAGAACAAGGCGGTCAAGGCGGCGAAAGCCGACAAAGCCGAGAAAGCGGAGAAGGCTGAAAAGCCGCCCGAGCGCGATCCGCGCTTCGATCCGCTGCCCTGACTTCCGTCTTCGACCTCTCGGCTCCCTGATCCTCGACGCATGAGCAACGGCAATCTGACTGGCAATCTCGGCGCTGAACCGGCTGGTGTCCTCAAGGACGCGCGACGCATCGTCGTGAAGGTCGGTTCCAGTCTCGTGACCAACGAGGGCCGCGGCGTCGACGCCGAGGCGATCGGCAACTGGTGCCGGCAGCTCGCGGAGCTGGCGCGCGAGGGCCGCGAGGTCGTGATGGTGTCCAGCGGCGCGATCGCCGAAGGCATGAAGCGCCTGGGCTGGGCGAGCCGCCCGAAGGAGCTGCACGAGCTGCAGGCCGCGGCGGCCGTCGGGCAGATGGGCCTGGCGCAGATGTACGAGACCAAGCTGCGCGAGCAGGGCCTCACCAGCGCGCAGGTGCTGCTGACGCATGCCGACCTGGCCGACCGCGAGCGCTACCTGAATGCGCGCTCGACGCTGCTGGCGCTGCTGCAGCATCGCGTGGTGCCGGTGATCAACGAGAACGACACCGTCGTCAACGACGAGATCAAGTTCGGCGACAACGACACGCTGGGCGCGCTGGTCGCCAACCTGGTCGAGGCCGATGCGCTGGTGATCCTCACGGACCAGAAGGGCTTGTATTCGGCCGATCCGCGCAAGGATCCGAACGCCCGCTTCATCGACCGCGCGACGGCCGGCAAGCCCGAGCTCGAGGAGATGGCCGGTGGTGCCGGTTCCAGCATCGGGCGCGGCGGCATGATCACCAAGATCCTGGCCGCCAAGCGCGCGGCCAGCAGCGGCGCGAACACCGTGATCGCCTGGGGCCGCGAGCCCGACGTCCTGCTTCGACTGGCCGCCGGCGAGGCGATCGGCACGGCGCTGATGGCGTCCACCGCCAAGCTCGCGGCGCGCAAGCAGTGGATGGTCGATCACCTGCAGCTGCGCGGGAAGGTCGTCGTCGATGCCGGTGCCGCGATCAAGCTGCGGGAAGAGGGCAAGAGCCTGCTGCCGATCGGCGTGCAGGAGGTGTCGGGCGAATTCCATCGCGGCGACGTCATCGCGGTGGTCGACCTCGCCGGGCAGGAGCTCGCACGCGGGCTGACCAACTACGGCAGCGCCGAAGCGCGCCTGATCGCGCGCAAGCCGTCGTTCGACATCGAGCGCGTGCTGGGCTACGCGGCCGAGCCGGAGCTGATCCACCGCGACAACCTCGTGCTGCGCTGAAGCAGCAGTCGCGCGCTGCTGAAGCGCGCAGCCACCCACCATGAACAAAGGCGCCCGAGGGCGCCTTTGTCATGTCCGCGTCGTCGGCGGCGAGTGCTCAATCCTTCGGAGGCTCCACCGGACCGCCGTGCCCGGCGCCCGGCGGCGCGATCTCGCGACCGTCGTGCGAGTCCTGATGCGCGGTTTCCACCTGTGCCGGACCGCCATGGTCCTGAGGCCGGTGATCGAAGCGCTCATGCCGGTGATGCTCCTGATCCCCGTGATGGTCGCCGTGGTCTCCGTGCCCGCCATGACGGTCGCCGCGCGGCGGCGGCCGCATGCCGGCGCGCAGATAGCGGTTGTGGTGGTTCAGACGCGGCAGGAAGCGCGCGAGTTCCGTCAGCGCCATCTGATACACGCCGCGCTTGAACTCGATCACAGCCTCGAGCGGCACCCAGTACTCATTCCAACGCCAGGCGTCGAACTCGGGGTGGTCGGTCGCCCGCAGATTCATGTCGCTGTCGCGACCCATCATCTGCAGCAGGAACCAGATCTGTTTCTGCCCGCGGTAGTGCCCGCGCGCGTCGCGCCGGATGAAGTGGTCCGGGACTTCATAACGTAGCCAGTCCCGCGTGCGCGCGATGATGCGCACGTGGTCCGCAGTGAGGCCCACTTCCTCATGCAGCTCTCTGAACATCGCCTGCTCGGGCGTCTCTCCATGCTTGATGCCCCCTTGGGGGAACTGCCAAGAATGGGTGCGTATGCGCTTGCCCCAGAACACCTCGTTCTTGTGGTTGAGCAGGATGATGCCGACGTTGGGCCGGAAGCCTTCACGGTCGAGCATAATCAACCTTCAAATCATTCGTTGGATTGATTATTGCACCGGGGCTGCGACCCGGCGCGATCATCGCTAACCCTCGGTGATTCACGGTTTTTTCCGCGGCGGCCCGGCTGACCGCGGACTTTTATTTTCTGCGCCCATGAAAGCCTCCCAGTTCTTCATCTCCACGCTCAAGGAAGCGCCCGCCGATGCGGAAATCGTCAGCCACAAACTGATGATGCGGGCCGGCATGATCAAGCGCCTGGGCGCCGGCATCTACAACTACATGCCGATGGGCCTGCGTGTGATCCGCAAGGTGGAGAACATCATCCGCGGCGAGATGAACCGCGCCGGCGCGGTCGAGCTGCTGATGCCGGTCGTGCAACCGGCCGAGCTGTGGCAGGAGACGGGCCGCTTCGACAAGATGGGTCCTGAGTTGCTGCGCGTGAAGGACCGCCACGGGCGCGACTTCATCATCCAGCCGACGTCGGAAGAAGTCATCACCGACATCGCGCGCCAGGAGCTGCGCAGCTACAAGCAGCTGCCGAAGAATTTCTATCACATCCAGACGAAGTTTCGCGACGAACGCCGGCCCCGCTTCGGGATCATGCGCGGCCGCGAGTTCACGATGAAGGATGCGTACTCGTTCGACCGCGACAAGGATGCAGCGGGCCGCAGCTATGACGCGATGTACGCGGCCTACGGCCGGATCTTCGACCGGCTGGGCCTGCAGTACCGCGCCGTGGCGGCGGACACCGGCGCCATCGGCGGCGACCGCTCGCATGAGTTCCAGGTCATCGCCGAGACCGGCGAAGATGCGATCATCTACTGCCCGACCAGCGACTACGCGGCCAACATCGAGCTGGCCGAGGCGCTGTCGCTGATCGCCACGCGCGGTGCCGCGACGCAGCCGCTGACGAAGACGCCGACGCCCGGCAAGGCCACCTGCGCCGACGTCGCCGAACTGCTGAAGCTGCCGCTGTCGCAGACGGTGAAGTCGCTGGTGCTGGCGACCGACGAGCTCGACGACGAGGGCAACATCGTCAAGTCGCAGGTCTGGCTGCTGCTGGTCCGCGGCGACCACGACCTGAACGAAGTGAAGGTCGGCAAGCTGGAAGGCCTGAAGGGCGGCTTCCGCTTCGCCACCGCCGCCGAGATCGACACCCACTTCGGCTGCAAGCCCGGCTACCTGGGTCCGATCGGCCTGAAGCAGCCGCTGAAGATCATCGCGGACCGGACTGTGGCCCACATGGCGGACTTCGTCTGCGGCGCCAACGAGGCCGACTTCCACTTCACCGGCGCGAACTGGGGCCGCGACCTGCCCGAGCCCGACCTGGTGGCCGACATCCGCAACGTCGTCGAGGGCGATCCCTCGCCGGACGGCAAGGGCGTGCTGGCGATCCAGCGCGGCATCGAGGTCGGCCATGTCTTCTATCTCGGCACGAAGTATTCGGCCGCGATGAACGCGAGCTACCTCGACGAGACCGGCAAGCCCCAACTGATGGAGATGGGCTGCTACGGCATCGGCGTGACCCGCATCCTGGGCGCGGCAATCGAGCAGAACCATGACGAGCGCGGCATCGTCTGGCCTGACGCGATCGCGCCGTTCACCGTCGTGGTCTGCCCGATCGGCATGGACCGCAACGAGGACGTGAAGGCCGCCGCGACCAAGCTGCACGAAGAGCTGCTGGACCTGGGCATCGACGTGCTGCTGGACGACCGCGGCGAGCGCCCCGGCGCGATGTTCGCGGACTGGGAGCTGGTCGGCGTGCCGCATCGCGTGGTGATCTCCGACCGCGGCCTCAAGGAAGGCCAGGTCGAGTACCAGGGCCGCCGCGATGCCGCCGCCACCAAGCTGGCGCTGGCCGATGTCGTCGCTCACCTGAAGCAACGACTCGCGTGAGTCCGGCCCGTCCGCCGCAGCGTGTCGCGGCGGTGGACGCGCTGCGCGCGCTGGCGTTGTTCCCGGTGATCGCGGTCAACTGGGTGGGCTATCCGGCGCTGCCGGATGCCGGTCCGCTCAGTCCCCCGGCGCCTGCCGACGGGCTTGTCGCCCAGGTCATCTCCTGGTTCCTGCACGCGCTCATCGCGGGCAAAGGCATTGCGCTGCTGGCCTTCCTGTTCGGCTACAGCCAGGGCCTGTCCCAGTCGCGTGGCGAAGAGGCGCTGGGCAAGCGTCGGCGGCGTCTCGCGAAGCTGCTGACGCTCGGCCTGCTGCACGGCACGCTGCTCTACATGGGCGACATCCTGACGCTCTACGCGGTCTCCGGCTCCGTGCTGGCGATCTGGGCCGGGCATTCCATGGGGATGTTGAAGGTCCGGCTGCGGGTCCTTGTCGGACTGGAACTTGCGGTGATCGCGCTCACGATGCTCATGGCCAGCATGCCGCTGTCGGGCGAGCCGTCGCTGTCGATGTCGGCACCGGCGGCGTGGGGAGACTGGACGCTGCGCAACGCGGGCCACTTCATCGCGTCGACCATCGCCTTCGCCACGCTGGGCCTGCCCACGCCGCTGCTGCTGATGACCGCGGGACTGATGGCGGCGCGTCTGCGGCTGTTCTCCCACCCGCGCTGGGAGTCCGCCTTGCGCCGTTGGTCGCGTCGCTGGCTGTGGCCGGCGGTGGTGGTGAACATCGCGTTCGCCTCGCTGCTCTGGCCCGGGCTGCGCGATGGCGACAGCTACGTCACCAGCCGCTATGCGATCTTCTATCTCTATCCGACGATGCTGCTGCTGAGCGCCGCCGTGCCCGCGCTGGTGCTGCGCCTGCGCCGCGATCCGCGGTTGCTGGACGCGCTCGCGCCGCTGGGGCGGCACACGCTCAGCCTGTACCTGTTCAGCTCGGTGTTGAGCTTCTCGCTCTTCAGCGGCGCTGGCCTCGCGTGGCAGCCGGGGACGGTGCTGGCGGCCGGTCTGGCACTCGCCTATTGGACCGGCGGCCTGCTGCTCGCGCGCGTGCGCGGTCCGCGACCTTTGCCGCTGGAACGCTGGCTCGCCCGCTGACGGCGGCGGCGCGCGCCGTTATGCTGCCGCGCCTCGGCCTCTCGCTTGTCGATCGAGTTCCGATTTCCCCTGATCCCCTGATCTCCGCCGTTCCCGTGACTGACTCTGGCTTCAAGACGATTGCTCCCACCTCGCGCCGCGCGCTGCTGCTCGCCGGCGCGGCCAGTTGCCTGCCGCGTCCGGCGTTCGCCGGCGCCCAGGTGGAGGAGCCGCTGGCCGATGCGGTCCGCTCCGCGATGTCGGCCGCGATCGCCTCGGACGCGCCGCCCAAGCCGTATTTCGACTCGATCGAGCCGCGCCTGGCCTACTTGCGCTGGCTCGGCGAGATGAGCGAGCGCATGAAGCGCAAGAAGAGCGAGACCCAGGTGCGGATCGAGTTCCTGGAGACCCTCTGGTACGAGAGCGCCCGCGCGGGCCTGGAGACCGCGCTGGTGCTGGGCCTGGTGCAGGTGGAGAGCGGCTTCAAGAAGTACGCGATCAGCGTCGCCGGCGCGCGCGGCTACATGCAGGTGATGCCGTTCTGGATGCGCTCCATCGGCGACGGCCAGGTGTCCCGGCTGTTCCACATGCAGACCAACCTGCGCTTCGGATGCGTGATCCTGCGGCACTACCTGGACCGCGAGAAGGGCGACCTGTTCCTCGCGCTGGGCCGCTACAACGGCAGCCGCGGGCGCGCGGAGTATCCGAACATGGTGATGGGCGCCCGCAAGGGCTGGTTGATGCCAGGTCAGGCCTGAGGCCGCAGCCCCAGCCACGCCTGCGGCGTCGCGCCGGGCAACTGGGCCAGTTCGAGCACGCGCTCGACGGTCTCGGCCACCATCTCCTCGATGGAGGTCGGCTTCAGGTACAGCGCCGGCAGCGGCGGGAAGACGATCCCGCCCATCTCGGTCACCGCGGTCATGTTGCGCAGGTGGGCGAGGTTGAACGGCGTCTCGCGCACCATCAGGATCAGCCGGCGACGCTCCTTGAGCGTGACGTCGGCGGCGCGGGTCATGAGGTTGTCCGACAGCCCGTGCGCGACCGCGGCGAGCGTGCGCATCGAGCAGGGCGCGATCACCATCGCGGCGGTCGGGAAGCTGCCGCTGGCGACGCAGGCGCCGATGTCGCCGGGCGCGTAGGCGAAGTCCGCCTCGCGCTCCAGCGCATCGCGCGCGAGTCCCAGTTCATGGTGGGCGTTGAGCACGCCCGCCGGGCTGAGGACCAGGTGGGTCTCCGCGCCGATCGCGCGGGCCCGTCGCAGCAACTGCAGCCCGTAGGCGGCACCGGTCGCGCCGCTGATGCCGACGATCAGGCGCGGCCGCGGTGCCGCCGCGGTGGTCATCAGGCCTTGGCCAGCAGCTGCTGCAGCTCGCCGCTCTCGTACATCTCCATCATGATGTCGGAGCCGCCGACGAATTCGCCGTCGACGTAGAGCTGCGGGATGGTGGGCCAGTTGGCGTAGTCCTTGATGCCCTGGCGGACGCTCTCGTCCTCGAGCACGTTGAAGGTCTTCAGCTCGCTGGCGCCGCTGGCCTTCAGGATTTGGATCGCGCGGCCGGAGAAGCCGCACATCGGGAACTGCGCGGTGCCCTTCATGAAGAGCACGATGCGGTTGCCCTTGACCAGGTCGTCGATGCGTTGCTGAACGTCGCTCATGGCGGAATCCTCTGAAAGCTGATGCAGGAAGGCGTGTGCGGTGCGCGGCAGGATCCGTTCCGGGGTCCATGGACGTGGAGGGTCACCGAGCCGCGCGATGGGAGGATTATCAAGCAGCGCGCAAGCCCGCGCTGGGCTGGGCTCAAACCGTGCGCCTTGCCCCAGCCGGGCGGCGCCACCCGGTCGGCTCGATCCGGCGCGGACCGGATCAGAAGCTGTAGCTGACGCCCAGCTGGATGACCGGCTTGTAGCGCAGGTCCTGGGACAGCTCGGCCTGCGGGGCGCTGTTGCCCAGACGCAGGCTCGAAGCACCGCCGCCCACCACGCCCACGTCGGCGCTGAAGCCCCAGCCGTTGCGCAGCGAGTAGCTGGTGTAGCCGACGCCCACATAGGAGAGCGACAGGTTGGGCTCGCGTTCCGGTCCGGTGAGCAGGCTGAGGCTGCGGCGACCGGCCGACAGCGACGGCGTGACCGTCGCGGCCTGGCCCAGCGCCATGCCGGAACTGCTCTGCAGCAGCGACATCGGGCCCAGCATCAGGCCACCGGTGGCCCGAAGGCCGCCGCGCGTGCCGGCGCCCATGCCGGATCCGGTGAGGTAGTAGTCCGCCAGCAGATTGGCGCTCAACACGCGGCTGCCGCTGCGGGCGTCGAAGGAGAGGCTGTCGTTGTCCTGGGACTGGCTCAGCTGCAGCCGGCCCTGCCAGCTGGTGAAGGCCTTGCGGTCCGGTTTCAGTTGCAGGCCCTGTTGGGCCCACGCGGCACCGACCATGCAGACACTGCCGGCCAGGACCACGGCAAGGCGCAGGAGCAAGGGGGCGGCGCTCATGACAGGTCTCCCAGACTGACGACAAACCCGTTTCAAGATGGATCAAAACGGGCACCAAGTCAGACCATGCTACGCCCGGGCCGGTTACCGCGCCAGATCGAGTTGAGGGGGTTTCCAGGCACTGTTGCGGATTCCCGGCGCGGTTTCTCGCAGTGTGGAAACAGTCTGTGAGGCGCGCCACATTCCTGTGCGGGCCGCCACATTCCTTACGCCGGCCAGCGGCCGCCGCTGGCGCGGGGTTGACCGCCCAGATCGCGTCGGTTCTCGATGTCGACGAAGCCTCGTGCGCTCAGCAGACCGGCCACTGCGTCAGCCTGGTCATACCCATGTTCGAGGAGCAGCCATCCGTTCGGACGCAGCCGGGCCGGCGCGCCGTCCACCAGTTCGCGCAGGTCGGCCAGTCCGTCGCCTTCCGGCGTCAGCGCCATCCGGGGCTCATGACGCAGCGCGTCGAGGTGGTGATCGTCCCCTGCAACGTACGGCGGGTTACTGAGGATCAGGTCGAATGCCGATTGACCCGCCAGCGGCTCGTACCAGTGGCCGAGGTGGCTGTCGACCGCCAGACCCAGCCGGCGGGCGTTGTCCTGGGCCACGGCGAGGGCGCCCGCACTCGCATCGACCATCCGGACGTCCGCGTCGGGACGTCGCGACTTGATCGACAGCGCGATCGCTCCGGTGCCGGTGCCCAGGTCGACGACCCGGGGTGCGGACAGTTCCGCGAGGCGTTCGAGCGCCCATTCCACCAGCACCTCGGTGTCCGGTCGCGGGATCAGCGTGTCCGGCGTGACGCGCAGCATCAGGCCGAAGAACTCCTTCTCGCCGGTCAGGTAGGCCAGCGGCACGCCGTCGAGCCGGCGGGCGAGCCAGTCCTGGAAGCGCTCCTGCTGGGGCGCATCGAGCGGATCGGTGTCGTGCGCGATCAGCCACGCGCGCGAGACGCCGAGCAGCGCCTGCAGCAGGTATTGCGCCTCGGCGCGCGGCAGGCCGGCGGCGATGGCGGCGCGTTCGGCGCCGACGATCGTCAACGCCCCTTCGGCGGTGCTCATGCCTGACCGCCTTCCAGCGCGGCGAGCTGCTCCGCGGCCTGCGCCTGCTGCAGCCCCTGCAGGACGTCGTCGAGGTCGCCGTCCATGATCGCGCCGAGCTTGTAGAGCGTCAGGTTGATCCGGTGGTCGGTCAGGCGCCCCTGGGGGAAGTTGTAGGTGCGGATGCGGTCGCTGCGGTCGCCGGTGCCGACGAGGCTCTTGCGCTGCGCGGCCTCCTTGGCGGCGCGCTCGTTGCGGTCCTTGTCGCGCAGCCGCGCGGCGAGCACCGCCATCGCCTTGGCCTTGTTGCGGTGCTGGCTGCGGTCGTCCTGGCACTCGGCGACCAGGCCGGTCGGCAGGTGCGTGATCCGGATCGCGCTGTCGGTCTTGTTGACGTGCTGTCCGCCCGCGCCGCTGGCGCGGAAGGTGTCGATGCGCAGCTCGGCGGGATTGAGCTGGATCTCCTCGGCCTCGTCGGGTTCCGCCATCACCGCGACCGTGCAGGCGCTGGTGTGGATGCGCCCCTGCGATTCGGTGGCGGGCACGCGCTGCACGCGGTGGCCGCCCGATTCGAACTTCATCTGCCCGTACACGCCGTCGCCGTCCAGGCGCAGCACGATTTCCTTGTAGCCGCCCAGGTCCGACTCGCTCGTCGACAGCACCTCGCAACGCCAGCCGCGTCCTTCGGCGAAGCGGGTATACATGCGGGTCAGATCGCCGGCGAAGAGCGCCGACTCGTCGCCGCCCGCGCCGGCGCGGATTTCGAGGAACGCGGGTCTGTCGTCATCCGGATCGCGAGGGATGAGCGCGAGCTGCAGTTCCTGGTCGAGCTGCGCCAGATCGGCCTCGGCGCCGGCGATCTCCTCGCGGGCCATCTCGATCATGTCGGCATCGCCGCTGTCGAGCAGCTCGCGCGCCGCGACGAGGTCCTGCTCGCGCTGCACGTAGCGCCGGTAGCGCTCGACCAGCGAGGACACCTCCGACTGCTCGCGCGTCAGCGCGCGGTAGCGCTTCATGTCGGCGGCGGCGCTGCCGTCGGCCAGGGTGCTGTCGAGCTCCGCCAGCCGGTAGCCGAGGCGGTCGAACTTCTGGCGCAGGGCGTCTTTCATGGGAATGGGCGGCGAGGGCGGGGAGAACGAAGCGGCGGAGGGGCGATCGGTCGATGGACCGGGAGCAGGGCGGCACGGTGTGCCGAAGAGCAGCCGGCGCCGGCCGCTCGCGCGCGGAACGCGCCGCTACGAGTCCGCTTCTTCGCCGAGCGCGTCCGGGCGGGCGCCCGAGGTCTTTGCGCCGCCGCGCAGAAACAGCCGCGACACGGTCTGTGCCATCTGCAGGCGCTGCTCGCCGTCGCTGCCGTTGAGTTCGGCCATGGCGCCGTGGAGCATCTTCTGCGTCAGTCCGCGCGCCAGTGCATCCAGCACGCTGTCGATGTCCTCGCCCTTGGCGATCAGCTTGCGCGCGCGCTGGATCTCAGCCTGGCGCCAGCTGTCGGCCTGCTGGTGCAGGGCCTGGATCAGCGGCACCGTGTGGCGCTGGCCGAGCCAGTGGACGAAGCTCTGGACGCCCGACTCGATGATGGCTTCCGCCTGCTGGACGGCGGCCTGCCGCTTCTCGCCGGCGGTCTGGACCAGCTTGGACAGATCGTCCACGGTGTAGAGGTAGACGTCGTCCAGCTTGGCGACTTCCTGTTCGATGTCGCGCGGCACCGCCAGGTCGACCATGAACATGGGCTTGTGGCGGCGCTTCTTCAGCGCGCGTTCGACGGCGCCCAGGCCGATCAGCGGCAGGCTGGACGCGGTGCAGGAGATCACCGCGTCGAATTCGTGCAGGCGGTCCGGCAGGTCGGCCAGCCGGAAGGCTTCGCCGCCCAGCTGATGGGCGAGCTTCTCGCCGCGTTCCTGCGTGCGGTTGGCGATGGCGATGGTCTTGGGCGACTTGGCGGCGAAGTGCGTGCCGACCAGTTCGATCATCTCGCCGGCGCCGACCAGCAGCACCTTGATGTCGGCGAGGTTCTCGAACAGCTGCGAGGCCAGCCGGACCGAGGCCGCGGCCATGCTGATCGAGTGGCTGCCGATCTCCGTCGAGCTGCGGACTTCCTTGGCCACCGAGAAGCTGCGCTGGAACAGCTGGTGCAGCGTGGTGCCGAGCGTGCCGGCGGTGTCGGCCTCGCGCACGGCCTGCTTGAGCTGGCCGAGGATCTGCGGTTCGCCCAGCACCATCGAGTCCAGCCCGCTGGCGACCCGGAAGGCGTGGCGCGCCGCGGCGCCGTCTTCGACCACGTAGGAGTGGTCCATCAGCATCGTGCTGCCGACGCCGCCGACCTGGGCCAGCCAGTCGACGGCGGGGCGGACCATGTCGGCGTCGCCGGCCACGTAGAGCTCGGTGCGGTTGCAGGTGGAGAGGATGGCGGCTTCCGCGGCGGCCGTGCGGCGGCGCTGGCCGCTGCCGATCTGGTCCTGGAAGCGCAGCAGCGTCGGGGCCAGTTGCTCGAGCGTGAACGCGAAACGGCCGCGCAGATCGAGCGGCGCGGACGTGTGGTTCAGACCCAGGGCAAAGACGGACATGCAGCGATTATAAAATTCCTGCCCGACCCGTGTCTCGCACGGGCCTTGGCGGCGCGCTCATCGCCCCGGGATGCGTCAAGGAAAGGCGCGTTTCGACCGCCGTCCCGTTACATCTACCTCTCGCCCGGAGCGAACCGACCCGTGGATCCACTCGACGCCGTCTGGCATTTCGGCAACCTGTTCCTGCCCGCCTGGGGTGTCGCGGCGCTGATGGCCGCTGCCCTGAAGTTGATCTGGCGGGACACCGTCTCCGGCATGCGCTGGCGCACTCTGGCCTTGTGGGGTGGCGTCGGCGGCACGCTCGGCCTGTTCGCCGCGCTGATGCTCACCGGGGCCGACGGCACCATGGTCGGCTACGGCCTGATGCTGATCGGCATCACCGCCACGCAGTGGGGCGTCAGTTACAAACGCTGAATCGGGCTGAGCGCGGTCCGGCGCCACGCGCTACCGCTTTCGAGTGAGGCGCGAGGCGCCCGGCCCTTCAGCCCTCAGCCCTGCAGATCCTCGGTCACCGGCACCTCGCCGCGCAGCGAATGCGCGAAGGCCTCGGTGACCTGCATCGGGATGATCCGGTGCATCAGGCGTTCGTGGCCCTTGAAGTTGACGATGCGGTTGCACTCGGTGCGGCCCATCAGCTCGGTGGCGTCGCGGCGGGCGTGGCCCGAGACCAGCACCGGCACGGTCTTGCCGACCATGCTGTGGTTGTAGCGGATGGCGGTCGCCTCGATCTCGGCCTGCAGTTCCTGCAGGCGGCGGACCTTCACCTCGTGCGGCGTGTCGTCGGCCAGGTTGGCCGCCGGCGTGCCGGGACGCGGGCTGAAGATGAAGCTGAACGACGCGTCGAAGCCGATGTCGCGCACCAGCTGCATGGTCTTGGCATGGTCCTCGTCGGTCTCGCCGGGGAACCCGACGATGAAGTCCGAGGCGATGCGGATGTCCGGCCGGATGGCGCGCAGCTTGCGCACGATGCTCTTGAACTGCAGCGTGGTGTAGCCGCGCTTCATCGCCATCAGGATGCGGTCCGAGCCGTGCTGCACCGGCAGGTGCACGTGGTTCACGAGCTTGGGGATCGTGGCGTAGGCGTCGATCAGGCGCTGGCTGAACTCGTTGGGATGGCTGGTGGTGTAGCGGATGCGCTCGATGCCGGGGATCTCGGCGACGTATTCGAGCAGCAGCGCGAAGTCGGCGATCTCGTCCGTGCCGCCCATGGCGCCGCGATACGCGTTCACGTTCTGGCCGAGCAGCGTCACTTCCTTGACGCCCTGGTCGGCCAGTCCGGCGACTTCCTCGAGCACGTCCTCGAAGGGTCTGCTGACCTCCTCGCCGCGGGTGTAGGGCACGACGCAGTAGGAGCAGTACTTCGAGCAGCCCTCCATGATGGACACGAAGGCCGAGGCGCCTTCGACCTTGGCCGGCGGCAGGTGGTCGAACTTCTCGATCTCGGGGAAGGAGATGTCGACCTGCGGGCGCGACTGCTGCTGGCGCTGCGCCAGCATCTGCGGCAGGCGGTGCAGGGTCTGCGGCCCGAAGACGACGTCGACGTAGGGCGCGCGTTCGATGATCGCCGCGCCTTCCTGGCTGGCGACGCAGCCGCCGACGCCGATCATCACGCCCTTGGCCTTCAGATGCTTGATGCGGCCAAGGTCGGAGAACACCTTCTCCTGGGCCTTCTCGCGGACCGAGCAGGTGTTGAACAGCACCAGGTCGGCCTGATCGACATCGGTGGTGGGCTCGTAGCCTTCGGCGGCGCGCAGGACGTCGGCCATCTTGTCCGAGTCGTACTCGTTCATCTGGCAGCCGAAGGTCTTGATGAAGACTTTCTTGCTCATGGGGAGCTCCGGGAATAGGGATGAATGCGGCGGCCCCGCGCGGTGCGCCTGCCCGGGGAATGGACGGCGCGACGCGGGTGCGGGCTCAGTGGCTCAGGGCTTGCGCCAGACCTGGCTGGCCTGGTCGAACACCAGCTTGGAGGCCTGGTCCGGCGTGGTCGGCCAGGTCTTGTTGGCCAGTTCGATGTCGTTCAGGACCCAGATGTCCATGAGCAGGCCGTTCATGTCCCAGGTGTAGAGCACGACGGCCTTCTGCTGGAAGAGCGAGCCGGGCGTGGCGACCTGGTCGACCGCGTTGCGGATGCGCGCGCCGGGCGCGAGGCGCGCCGGCTTGCCGTTGAGCTGCACGTCGGGCGTGACGCCGAAGACGATCTCGCCGCGCAGCGCGCGCTGCGGGAAGAAGCGGTGGCCCGGAGCGATCTGGGCCTGGGCGGGCGTCGTCGTCGCGATCGCGGCGAGGCCGCCGAAGGCTGCGACGAGCGAGAACAGGGCGGTGCTGGCGGCCGTCGCCATCATCGAACGACGGCGGGGCAGGGCGGGCGAGGCACAGCGGTACATGGTGTAGATCCAGTGGCTGCGGAAATGCGCAAGGGCGCAAGTGTAGCGGGCGAGGTCGCGCCGCCGACGGGGTCGGGGTGCCGGTTGCCTCTCGTTTCCGCCCGTCGTTCCAGCGGCCCGATTGGCGCTTCAGAGGCGCCCGGTGGCCGTGTTCTGCGCGACGGCCGCGGGACCGGGTTCGGGCAGCACGTAGACGACGCCCGGTCCGCGGCCGAGCACCGGCGCGACGACGCGGTCGAAGAACTCGCCCGCGACGACGACGCAGCCCAGCGAGATGCGGTTGTCATCCGGCGAAGGCGAGGCGAGGCGCTCGGCGCGGCGCTCGTAGGCCGGGCTCGGACGGAGACGGTGGATGGCGAACGCCGCGTCGTAATCGACCCAGATGACGGTCTCGCCTTTGAGATTGGGACCCGGTTGACTGTCGTAGCGACCGGACGGGGTCGTGCGCAGGCTCGCCGGAATGCCGGTGCTGACCATCTGGCCGACGCCGGGGGCGACGGTGTCGCCGCGGGCCAGCCCCAGCAGCGCCGGCGCGGCGCCGACCAGTTGGCCGTCGGCATTGAAGACGAAGAGCTTGGCTTCCTTCTTGTCGACGACAGCGAAGGGGCGACCCTTGGCGTCGAAGCCCTCGAACGCCGCGCGGGCCGCGGCGCGGGCCTCAGGCGACGCGGCCTCGCCGTGGAAGTCGACAGCGAGCGGCGCGATGTGCGCGGAAGGCGGCTGAAGCTGCTGGAGCGGTTGCTGAAGCGCGGGTTCGGCGCGAGCGCCGGGTGAGCCCAGCACGGCCGCGATGACCGCAGCCATCGCCATCCCTGTCCACACCGCCTTCGACGGACCCGACGAACTGATCGACTTCATACTGCCCGATGTCCTTCTGGCGGACGTTCTGACATGCGCCGACAAAGGCCGGGCGAGTCCGCTGGGGCCGCATATTAAGGAGCAACGGGTTGTTTCAACGGTCGATCTGTCGGCAAAAACGGGAGGACTTTCCCGGGAATTTGTAAGACGTGCGGGCTGCGGCACGAATCGACGTACGTTAGGTGCGCGATAGGAACTTCTCACGCCCCTGCGCTTCCGCAGCCGCCAGTTCCTTGACGCTGAGGACGTAGTCGTTGCTGTCAGCGAGACGCTCGATGGCCAGATCGATGAAGGCGCGCACGCGCGCCGGTTGCGCGCTGCGGCTGCCCCAATAGACATGCAGGCTGGAAGGCGCGGCCACATGCCGCGTCAGCAGCGGCACCAGCCGCCCCGCGCGGATGTGGGCGGCGACGCTGATGCTGGTCATCATGCTGATCACCTGACCGCCGAGCAGGGCGTCGAATTCGAGTTCTTCATCGTTGACGCAGAGCGCCGGCGTGATCGGCTGCGCGGCGACCGCCTTCCCGACCTTGACGGTCCAGGCGACGATGCGGCCCTCGGGATGGCGGAAGGTGCTGCAGCGGTGCGCGGCCAGTTCGTCCAGCGTCTGCGGCGCGCCGTGCTTGCGCAGGTAGGCCGGTGTCGCGCAGATGATCCCTTGCACGGGGAACAGCCGCCGCGCGATGACGCCGTCCGCCGGCGACGGGCCGATGCGGAAGCCCACGTCGACGCGGTCCTCGACCCAGTTGCCGATGTCGTCGGAGAGCTGGACCTCAGGGCGCACGTCCGGATGGCGCGTGCAGAACTCGTCCAGCAGCGCCCACAGCGCCGGCCGGAACGCCGAACGCGGACCGACGATGCGCAGCGGGCCGGCGATCTCGTCCTTGGCCTCGCGCACGTTCTCGATCGCGCGATGCAGCCAGCCCAGCGCGGGCCGCACGCTGTCCAGGAACTGGCGGCCCTCGTCGGTCAGCGCCATGTTGCGCGTCGTGCGATGGAACAGCCGCACGCCAAGGTGCTGCTCGAGCTGCGCCAGCGCCTGGCTCGCCGCCTGCGGCGTGATGCCCTGCGCAGTCGCGGCGCGCCGCAGGCTGCCCAGTTCGGCAGTGCGGACGAAGGTCGTGATGGCGCGGAGTTCGTTGACGGGCATGGCGTGAGGATGACCGATGCGGGATCGCCGGATTATCAAGTTCCGCTTGCCAATCCTTCAATGCGGACCCCTCTAGCGGCTTGCCAATCACCTGCCTACAGTCCGGCCTGCCGAGCCCGTGCCCCCGCGGTCAGACGAGCAAGTCGTCGATCCGGAGATTCGAGCGGGGGGCGTGCGGCAGTCGGGCAGGCGCCAGGCGGTCGGGAAGGGGCGTGCATCGCCCGGTTTTCGCACCACGCCGATGCATGCCGCCCAATCGGGGGGTGAGTGACCCCGTACGCGTACGGTCATTACCGATCAGCAATACATGGGCGCGTGCCGACACACAAAATCCGCGCTCGACAAGACCGGAAAACGGTCGTCCACCAGAGAGCAACGATGACAACGATCGTGGGAATCCGTCCATGCTGATGGCCGCCGTGCGCGTCGCGCTGCGACGCCCTTACACCTTCTTCGTGCTGGCGCTGCTGCTGCTGATCATCGGCCCGCTGGCGGCCGTGCGCACGCCCACCGACATCTTCCCGGAGATCCGGGTGCCGGTCATCGCGGTGGCCTGGCAGTTCACCGGACTGCCGCCGGACCAGATGGCCGGGCGCATCTCGACGCTGTTCCAGCGCACGCTGACGACCACCGTCAACGACATCGAGCACATCGAGGCCAACACCTATCCCGGCGTCTCGGTGGTGAAGATCTTCTTCCAGCCGGGCGTGAACATCGCGGTGGCCAACGCGCAGGTGACCGCTGTCGCGCAGGTCGCCGTGCGGCAGATGCCGGCCGGCACCACGCCGCCGCTGATCCTGAACTACAACGCCGCCACGGTGCCCATCCTGCAGCTTGCGCTGTCGGGCAAGGGCCTGTCGGAGCAGCAGCTCTTCGACCTCGGCTTCAACACGATCCGTACGCCGCTGGTGACCGTGCCCGGCGCGGCGATCCCGCTGCCCTACGGCGGCAAGCAGCGTCAGGTGCAGATCGACGTGAATCCCGCCGCGCTGCAGGCGCGCGGGCTGTCGGCGCAGGACGTGGCCACCGCGCTGGCCACGCAGAACGTGCTCACGCCGATCGGTACGCAGAAGATCGGCGAACTCGAATACACGCTGCAGCTCAACAGCGCGCCGTCCGCGATCGAGGAACTGGGCCGGCTGCCGGTGAAGGTGGTCAACGGCTCCACGATCTACCTGCGCGACGTCGCCGACGTGCACGACGGCAATGCGCCGCAGACCAACATCGTCCATGTGGACGGCGGGCGCTCGGTGCTGATGTCGGTGCTGAAGAATGGTGCGGCGTCCACGCTCGCGATCGTCGACGGCGTGCGCGCCAAGCTCGGCGAACTGCGACCGTCGCTGCCCGATGAGCTGGAGGTCAAGCCGATCAACGACCAGTCCGTCTTCGTGCGCGCCGCCATCAAGGGCGTCGCGATCGAGGGCGCCATCGCCGCGGCGCTGACCAGCCTGATGATCCTGCTGTTCCTGGGCAGCTGGCGCTCGACGGTGATCATCGCGGTGTCGATCCCGCTGTCCATCCTGGGATCCATCATCGGCCTGGCGGCGATCGGCGAGACGCTCAACCTGATGACGCTGGGCGGACTCGCGCTCGCGGTGGGCATCCTGGTCGACGACGCGACGGTGACCATCGAGAACATCAACTGGCACCTGGAGCACGGCAAGGGCGTCGAGGAATCGATCATGGACGGCGCGCAGCAGATCGTGACGCCGGCCTTCGTCTCGCTGCTGTGCATCTGCATCGTGTTCATCCCGATGTTCTTCCTGGAAGGCGTGTCGCGCTTCCTGTTCGTGCCGATGGCCGAGGCGGTGATCTTCGCGATGGTGTGCTCGTTCATCCTGTCGCGCACGCTCGTGCCGACGATGGCCAAGTACCTGCTGCATCCGCATGCGCCGCTGACCGACGGTCACGGGCATCTGTCGCAGCCGCCGTCGCGCAATCCGCTGGTGCGCTTCCAGCGCAACTTCGAGGCCCGCTTCGAGCGCGTACGCGAGGGCTACCGCCGCATGCTCGAGACCGCGCTGGCGAGCAAGAAGACTTTCCTGATCGGCTTCGCGGTGGTGGTGCTGGCGTCCTTCGCGCTGGTGCCCTTCATCGGCAGCAACTTCTTCCCGCAGGTCGACTCCGGTCAGATCCTGATGCACGCGCGGGTGCCGGTGGGCACGCGCGTCGAGGAGACCGCCGCGCGCTTCGCGAAGATCGAGCAGGCGATCCGCCGCGTGATCCCGTCCGAAAAGATCGAGACCATGGTCGACAACATCGGCCTGCCGCCGTCGTCGATCAACCTGACCTACAACAACACCGGCGTGCTGGGCACCTCCGACGGCGACTTCCAGATCGCGCTGAAGGAAGGCCACGCGCCCACGGCCGACTACGTGCGCCAGCTGCGCCAGGTTCTGCCGCGCGAGTTCCCGGACACGACCTTCTCGTTCCCGCCGGCCGACATCGTCAGCCAGATCCTGAACTTCGGCGCGCCCGCGCCCATCGACGTGCAGGTGCGGGGGCGCGACGTCGAGTCCAACTTCGCCTACGCGCAGCAGCTGCTCAAGCGCATCAAGGCGATCCCCGGCGTGGCCGACGCGCGCATCCAGCAGTCCAACAAGGCGCCGACCTTCAACGTCGACGTCGACCGCACGCAGGCGCAGCTGCAAGGCCTGACCACGCGCGACGTCGCCAACAGCCTGGTCGTGAACCTGGCCGGCAGCAGCCAGGTCGCGCCGACCTTCTGGCTGAATCCGCAGAACGGCGTCAGCTACTCGATCGTCATGCAGACGCCGCAGCACCAGCTGGATTCGCTGGCCTCGCTGAGCAACCTGCCCATCGGCAATGGCAGCCAGCCGGGGACCTCGACGCTCGGCGGCGTGGCGACCTTCCAGCGCGTCAACAGCCCGGCGCTGATCAGCCAGTACGACGTCGCGACGATGGTGCAGATCCACGCGACGACGCAGGACCGCGACCTCGGTGCCGTCGCGCGCGACATCCGCAAGGTGCTCGCCGACACGCAGGCCGACGTGCCCAAGGGCTCGAACGTGCAACTGCTCGGCCAGGTGCGCACGATGGACCGCGCGTTCTCGGGCCTGCTGTTCGGGCTGCTCGGCGCGGTGGTGCTGATCTACCTGCTGATCGTCGTGAACTTCCAGTCCTGGCTGGACCCGGCGGTGATCGTGTCGGCGCTGCCCGCGGCGCTGGCCGGCATCGTGTGGATGCTATTCGCGACCGGGACGACCTTGTCGGTGCCCGCGCTGACGGGGGCGATCATGTGCATGGGCGTGGCGACCGCCAACAGCGTGCTGGTGATCAGCTTCGCGCGGGAGCGGCTGGAGGAACTCGGCGACGCCTACGCCGCCGCGATGGAAGCCGGCTTCGTGCGCTTCCGTCCGGTGCTGATGACGGCGCTGGCGATGGTGATCGGCATGCTGCCGATGGCGCTGGGCCTGGGCGAGGGCGGCGAGCAGAACGCGCCGCTGGGTCGCGCCGTGATCGGCGGCCTGGTCTTCGCCACCTTCGCGACGCTGGTCTTCGTGCCGGTGGTGTTCAGCATCGTGCATAGACACCACCGCAAGACCGGACCCGCCGCCGACCTTTCTGAATCGAACGACTTGACCGCCGGCGCCGCCACCGCGCTGCCCGGGGCCGGAGATGCTTCCCATGCGAACTGATAACGACAACACCGTGGTGTCCTCGCGTCCTCCCGCGCGCTTCAAGCTCGCCGCGACCGTTGCGGTCGTCATCGCGATCGCGGTGGTGGCGGCGGGCCTGTGGGCCCGCAAGTCCAACGCCGAGCAATTGCAGAGTACTGCCGACGAGCGCGGCCAACCGAGCGTCGCGCTGGTCTCGCCGCAGCCCTTGACCGAAGGTGGCCTGGAGCTGCCCGCGCGCATCGAGGCCTGGTCGCGTGCGCCGATCTACGCGCGGGTCAGCGGCTATCTGAAGCGCTGGAACGTTGACATCGGCGGCAAGGTCAAGGCCGGGCAGCAGCTCGCCGAGATCGAGACGCCCGACCTCGACCAGCAGCTGATGCAGGCCAAGGCCGAGCTCGCGACTGCGCGCAGCAATGCCGCGCTGGCGGCGAGCACGGCCAAGCGCTGGCAGGGGCTGCTGGAATCGGACTCGGTGTCGAAGCAGGAAGTGGACGAGCGCACCGGCGACATGACGGCGAAGCAGTCGCAGGTGACGGCGCTGCAGGCCAACGTCGACCGGATCGAGGCGCTCAAGCGCTTCACGCAGTTGTCGGCGCCGTTCGACGGCGTCGTCACCGCGCGCAACACCGACGTCGGCGCGCTGATCAACATCGGTGGCGCGCCGGGCAGCGAGCTCTTCGTCGTGTCCGACACGCGCAAGCTGCGTGTCTACGTGAACGTGCCGCAGCGCCAGGTCGCGCAGGTGCGGGCCGGCGGCAAGGCCGTGCTGACGGTTCCCGAGCGGCCCGGCCAGCGCTTCGCCGCGACGGTGCAATCGACCTCGCAGGCGATCAACACGGCCAGCGGCGCGATGCTGGTGCAGCTCGCCGTCGACAACGACAAGGACGAGCTGCTGCCGGGTGGCTTCGCGACGGTGCGCTTCGACGGCGCCGCGCCTGCCGAAGCAGGCGCTCAGGCGAATGCGGCGGTGTCGCTGCCGCCGGGTGCCGTGATCATCAACAAGGACGGCGTTCAGGTCGCGACGGTCGACGCGGGCAATCGCGTGAAGCTGCGCAAGGTCACGATCGCACGCGACATGGGCACGCGCATCGAGCTCGGCGGCGGGTTGACTGCGGCTGATCGCGTCATCGCGAATCCGCCGGACGGCATCGCCGACGGCGACGTGGTGCGCGTCGCACAACCTGCAGCCGCGCCGGGATCGGCGGCCTCGGCGAAGGGCCGCACATGACGACGCGTCCGTCCGCTGGCGCCGTCCGCGGCGTCACGCTCGCCATCGGCGCATTGACCGCCGCGTTGATCGCCGGCTGCGCCCAGCCGCCGAAGACGGTGCTACCGGAAGTGCCGATGACGACGGGCTTCAAGGAGGCTCGGGTTCCGTGGGTCGAGGCGGGATCGTCGACGTCTGCGAGCATCGCCTTCGACGGCTGGTGGAAGGGCTACGGCGATCCGGAGCTCGACGCGCTGCAGCAGCGGCTGGTCGAGAACAGCCCCGACCTCGCGTCGGCGCTCGCCCGCTACCAGCAGGCGAGGGCCGCGACCGACAGCCTGCGGTCGGCGCAATCGCCGACGCTGAACAGCTCTCTCAACGGGCAACGCGACCGGCAATCGGAGCGACGCCCGCTGCGCGTGCTCGGGCCGACCTCGCCCGATTGGTACAACAGCGCGACGCTGGGCCTGGACCTGAGCTACGAAGTCGACCTGTGGGGGCGCATCTCGCAGCAGGTCCGCGCCGGATTGGCGTCGGAACGCGCGGCGGCGGCGGACCTCGCCACGGCGCGGCTGGCCCTGCAGGCGCAGCTGGCGGATTCGCTGCTGCAGCTGCGTGGGCTCGATCGCGACAACGCCTTGCTCGCCGATGCCGAAGAGGCCTACACCCGCGCGTTCGACCTGATTTCCCGCCGGCACCGGGCCGGCATCGCGTCAGGTCTTGACCAGGCGCGGGCGGAGGGCCAACTGGAGTCGGCGCGTTCTCAGCGCCGGCAGTCGCAGGCGCAGCGTGCGGTGCTGGAGCACGCGATCGCCGCGCTGGTCGGCGCCAACGCCTCGAGCTTCCGCATCGAGCCGGCCGCGTCGCTGGATCTGGCGATGCCGGTGGTGCCGCCGGGCCTGCCGTCGACCTTGCTGGAGCGTCGTCCCGACATCGCCGCGGCGCAGCAGCGCGTCGTGGCGGCGACCGCAACGCTGGGCGTGGCGAAGACGGCGTTCTTCCCCTCGGTCGTGCTGAGCGCGCAAGGCGGCTTCCAGAGCAGCGACTTCGGTCGTTTCCTCGAAGCGCCCAACCTGTTCTGGGCCATCGGGCCGACGCTGGCCTACAACCTGTTCGACGGCGGCCGACGCAAGGCCGAGGAAGCGCGCGCCTCCGCGGCGCTGGACGAATCGGCGCAGCGTTATCGCGGCACGGTGCTCGCGGCGTTCCAGCAGGTCGAGGATCAACTGGTCCTGCTCGACCGCTACGGCGAAGCGCTGGAGGCGGAGAACAAGTCGGTCGACGCGGCGGAGCGTTCGCTCGCGCTGGCAACCAACCGCTACCGCGCCGGCGCGGCGGCCTACCTGGAGGTGGTCACCTCGCAGACGGCCGGACTGCAGGCGCGGCGCAGCGCGGTGGATCTCGCCACGCGGCAGCGCCGCGCGACGGTGGCGCTCGTGCGGGCGCTGGGCGGCGGATGGCAGCAGCCGGTGGAGATGAAGGCGGATGCGGGAGCGTCCGACGCGGTTGCGGTCACCAGAAATGGAAATCCGTAACGCCAGATCGGCAAATGTAAAACGCCTTTCCGAAATAAGACTACCTCGTTAGTCTGCCTCCCGTTGTCGACATGGCCGCGCCTGCGCGCTGGCGTGTCGACACGTGGCCTGTGCCGACGGCCACCGTCCCCGATGCGGATCCTGCTGGTCCGCGTCGCGCGAGGCGGAGGAAACGGCGTTGGGTTCCCGAGCATTTTTTGATTCACCGGTGATCGGTGAGGGCGGAGCCATGCCCGCGCCGATCGCTTCAACGACATTGGGAGACATTCGATGAAGAGCACCCGTATTGACGAGTCCGCCGTGCTGGTCGCGCCCAAGCCGCCGACCGCCGGATCGCTGCGCGCGCCGAGCCCGAGGCACGGCCTGATGGCGATGGCGGTCGTGGTCGGCGCCGTCGCGCCGATGGGCGTGGCGCACGCGGTGGACTGGCCGTCCGGCTTCTCCAAGTGCGCGGACGAGGGCGGCACCTGCAAGATCGGCGACACGGCGCGCCAGGTCTCCTTCGGCGTGAAGGACAAGTGGGTCATCAAGAGCTTGAAGGGCGACGTCGCCTGCACGTCGGCGACCTTCGGCGGCGCGGACCCCAACCCGGGCAAGGCCGAGAAATGCGCGGTGGGACCGGCCGGATCGCCTGCGCCATCGCCGTCTCCGGCACCGTCCCCCTCGCCGGCGCCATCGCCTTCTCCCGCGCCGTCACCGGCCCCGGCCGGCCACAGCGGCGGCTACGCCGGGCAGGTCACCGGCGGCGGCTCGGCGACGCCCGTCACCGTCACGACCGCGGCACAGATGCAGGCCGCGATCGATGCCTACAGTGGCACCGGCGGGCTGGTGATCCGCTACGCCGGCACCTTCGATTTCGGCACCATCCCCGATCCCTGCACGCAGTGGAAGAAGGCGGCGGGCGCGGTCGTCGAGGTCAAGAACAAGAGCAACGTCACGATCGAAGGCGTCAACGGCTCGGCGGCGAACTTCGGTCTCGCGATCAAGGCCGCGGCGACCAACATCATCATCCGCAACATGACGATCGGGCTGCTGCCAGGATCCATCGATGCCATCGGCATCGAAGGCCAGAGCGGCAAGTTCCCGGGCTACGTCTGGATCGACCACAACACGCTGTTCAGCTCCACCGCCGAATGCTCCGGCGCGGGCGACCTGGAGTTCGACGGCCTCATCGACAGCAAGGCCGGCGCGCATCACATCACCTACTCGTACAACTACCTGCACGACCACCACAAGGTCGGCCTGATCGGATCGAGCGACAGCGACGCGAGCGACCGCTACATCACCTTCCATCACAACGTGTACAGCAACGTCGGCTCGCGGCTGCCGCTGCAGCGCGCAGGCTACACGCACCTGTACAACAACCTGTACTCGGGCGTGCTGACCTCGGGCGCCAACATCCGCATGGGCGGCTACGCGTTGATCGAAGGCAACTACTTCGAGAACGCGCAGAACCCGGTGACCTCGCGGGACAGCTCGTCGATCGGCTACTGGGAACTGCGCAACAACAACGTGCGCAGCCCGGCCGACTTCGCGACCTACGGGATCAAGTGGGTGGCCAGCGGTTCGAGCCCGTCGCGCGACGCGACCGATTGGGTGACGACGGCGAACTTCCCGGTGGGCATCCCGTATTCGTACACGGTGCACACGCCGGCCTGCGTGAAGCAGAAGCTGCTGACGGTGGCGGGGGCCGGGAAGAACTATGCGACCTTGAGCTGCAATTGAGTTGCAACTGATCGGCCATTGAATGGCTGATCCAGAAGGGAAGGGGCCGTCGCAATGCGAGGGCCCCTTGTCGCTGAGAGGCACCAGAGAACCAGCCTCCGAGGCCCAAAACGGAAAACCCCGCAGAACTCGCGTCCTGCGGGGTTTCGTATTTGGTGGCGCTTCAGGGATTCGAACCCCGGACCTGCGGATTATGATTCCGTCGCTCTAACCGGCTGAGCTAAAGCGCCTTGCGAAGACAGCGACTATAGCAAAGATTTCGAAGACAATGCAAGCCCCGCCGATCACGGCATCGAAATTTCGGCGCGCGAGTCCTACTCGACCCCTCCATGTTCAGCTTCCTCAAGAAAAAACTGGGCTTCGGCTCCGCCGAACCCACGCCGGCTCCTGCTCCCGAAGCGCCGCCGGCCCTCGACACCGCGCTCCCGCCGGCCGCCCCCGTGCCCGACATCGAGCCGCCGTCGATACCAGCCGCCACTCCGGTCGCTCCGCAACCCCTGACCCCGCCGACCGTACCCGTTCCGGTGGCTCCCCCGGTCGTCGCCCCGGCCATTGCTCCGGCGCCCATCGCTGCGCCCGCGCCGGTTGCGCATGCACCGATCCCCGCGCCTGTAGCCGCACCAAAACCTGCTCCCGCTCCCGTCGCGGTGACGCCGGTTGCGGTGCCCGCGCCCGCACCGGTCCCCGAGCCCGCACCGCGCAAGAGCTGGATGGACAAGCTCCGCCAAGGTCTGCGCAAGACCGGGTCGAGCATTTCCCAGGTCTTCACCGGCACGCAGATCGACGACGCGCTGTATGAGGAACTCGAAGCCGCGCTGCTGATGGCCGATGCCGGCGTGAAGGCGACCGAGTTCCTGCTCGACGATCTGAAGCGTCGTGTGAAGGACGCCAAGGCCACCGATCCGGCCGCCGTGCGGCAACTGCTGGTGGACGCGCTGACCGAGCTGCTGCAGCCGCTGCAGCGCCAGCTCGTGATCGGCGAGCAGTCGCCGACGGTGATGATGGTGGTCGGCGTGAACGGCGCCGGCAAGACGACCAGCATCGGCAAGCTCACGCGCCATCTCGCCGATGCCGAGGCCAACGTGCTGCTGGCCGCGGCGGACACCTTCCGCGCCGCGGCGCGCGAGCAGCTCGCCGTGTGGGCGGACCGCAACCGCGTGCAGATCGTCAGCCAGGAGGGCGGCGATCCGTCCGCGGTGACCTTCGACGCCGTCGTCGCTGGCAAGGCGCGCGGCTGCGACGTCGTCATCGCCGACACCGCCGGCCGTCTGCCGACGCAGCTCCATCTGATGGAGGAGCTCAAGAAGATCAAGCGCGTGATCGGCAAGGCGCAGGAGACGGCGCCGCACGAGGTGCTGCTGGTCGTCGACGGCAACACCGGTCAGAACGCGCTGATGCAGGTGAAGTCCTTCGACGACGCACTCGGCCTCACCGGACTGATCGTCACCAAGCTCGACGGCACGGCCAAGGGCGGCGTGCTCGCGGCGATCGCGCGCGAGCGACCGATCCCGGTCTACTTCATCGGCGTCGGCGAGAAGCTCGAAGACTTGCAGACCTTCGACGCGCGAGAGTTCGCGCAGGCGCTGCTGGAATGAAGATCGGCTCCCTCGGGAGCCGATTTCCATTCATGGGTGGGATGGGTGGGGTTACATCGGGAACCCGCCGCCTCCGCCGCCCATGAGGTTCTTGAGGCCGCCCATCTTCTTCATCATCTTCATCAGGCCGCCGCCCTTCATCTTCTTCATCATCCCCTGCATCTGGTCGAACTGATTGAGCAGGCGGTTGACTTCCTGGATGTGGACGCCCGCACCCGCGGCGATGCGGCGCTTGCGGCTGGCCTTGGACTTGCCGTCCATCAGCAGCGCCGGCTGGCGGCGTTCCTTGGCGGTCATGGCGTTGAGGATGCCTTCCATGCGCTTCATGTCGCGCTCGGCCTTGTCCATGTCGGGCTGACCGGCCTTGGCGGTCATCTGCGTGGGCAGCTTGTCCATCAGTCCGGACAGTCCGCCCATCTTCTTCATCTGCGAGATCTGCGCGAGGAAGTCGTTCAGGTCGAAGCCGTCGCCGGACTTGAGCTTCTCGGCCAGCTTCTGCGCCGCCTCGACGTCCACGCCCTTCTGGACTTCCTCGACCAGCGCGACGATGTCGCCCATGCCGAGCACGCGACCCGCATGACGCTCGGCGTCGAAGACCTCCAGGCCGTCGATCTTCTCGGACACGCCCGCGAACTTGATGGGCGCGCCGGTGATCTGCTTCACCGACAGCGCCGCACCGCCGCGCGAGTCGCCGTCCAGCTTGGTCAGCACGATGCCGGTCAGCGGCAGCGCTTCCTTGAAGGCCTTGGCGGTGTTGATCGCATCCTGACCCTGCATCGCGTCGACCACGAACAGCGTTTCCACCGGCTTGAGCGTGGCGTGCAGGTCGCGGATCTCGGCCATCAGCGCTTCGTCGATCGCCAGGCGGCCGGCCGTGTCGACCAGCAGCACGTCGAAGAAGTGGCGCTTGGCGTGATCCAGCGCCGCCAGCGCGATGTCGAGCGGCTTCTGGTCCGGCGCCGACGGGAACCATTCGGCGCCCGCCTGCTTCGTCACCGTCTTGAGCTGCTCGATCGCGGCGGGGCGGTACACGTCCGCGGAGACCGTCAGCACCTTCTTCTTGCGCTTCTCGGTCAGGTGCTTGGCCAGCTTGGCGGTCGTCGTCGTCTTGCCGGCGCCCTGCAGGCCGGCCATCAGGATGATGGCGGGCGGCTGCGCGGCGAGGTTGATGTCGGCGACGCCGTCGCCCATCGTCGCGGCCAGTTCCTTGTGGACCACCGAGACCAGCACCTGGCCCGGGTTCAGCGACGCGGCCACCTCCTGGCCCAGCGCCTTCTCCTTCACGCGGGCGACGAAGTCGCGCACCACGGGCAGCGCGACGTCGGCTTCCAGCAGCGCCATGCGGACCTCGCGCATCATGTCCTGCACATTGGACTCGGTGATGCGGGCTTGACCCCGCATGGTCTTCACAAGCCGGCTCAGTCGATCGGTCAGGGTGGATGCCATCGTTTCGGCCCCGCGCAAGCGGGCGCGCCTCATTACACTTTGCAGATGATTTTATCGTCCGCCTCCGCCGAGCCCAGCGGCCTGCTCCTCGCCGCCCTCAGCGCCGCCGGGGCACTGGCTTATGCCGCCGCCGCCGTTTTCGCCCATCGGCGCCCCCGCACCTGGCGCGCGGTGCTGGTCCTGGCCTGGCTGCTGCACCTGACCGCGCTGGTCGTGGACATCGGCGGCATCGGCGCCGCGCCGGTCAACGGCGGGCATGCGGCGCGCTTCGGATTCGCGCCCTCGCTGTCGATGACGATCTGGCTCATGATCGGCGTTTACCTGGTCGAGAGCCGCTTCCTGCCGTTGCCGTCCGCGCAGCGGCTGCTCAGCGTGCTGGGGCTGGTCGTCATGCTGGTGGCCTGGGCCTTCCCCGGCGAGTACCGGCCGCAGGCCGGTTCGCCGCTCGCGCCGCTGCACTGGGCGATGGGCCTGGCGTCCTACGGCCTGTGCGGCGTCGCGGTGATGCACGCGGTGATGCTCAACCGCGCCGAACGCCAGATGCGGTCGCAGAAAGGGCAGGGCGCGCCCGCCTTCGGCACGCCGCTGCTGCGGCTCGAACGCCTGACCTTCCAGTTCGTCGGCGCCGGCGTGGTGGTGCTGTCGATCGCGCTGCTGCTCGGCGTCGCCTTCACGCCGGAATGGCGCTGGGATCACAAGACGCTGTTCGCCGTGCTCGGCTGGATCGTGCTGACCGGCCTGCTCACCGGTCGCCGCGTGTTCGGCTGGCGCGGCAAGCGCGCCACGCGCTGGTTGTACTTCGGCGCCGCATTGCTGCTGCTGTCCTATGCCGGCTCGCGCTTCGTCCTCGAAGTCGTCCTGCAGCGCCCGCCGGTCTGATCGCAGTTCGCCCGCCGATGTGCTCCTCCTTGATGCTCCCGACCGCCTCACGGGCCGCTCCACCGACCGCTCCACCGACTGACTCACCGGCTGCCTCATCGTGATCAAGCTGCTTTTCTGGATCGTCCTGCTGGCGGTGGTCGCCTTCATGCTCGGCTTCAAGCGGGGACGGCCGGCCTCGCGCGATGCGCGTCCGCAGTCGCCGTCCGCACCGCCGGCACCGGCCGCACCGGCGCCATCGCCTGAGCTCGAATCGATGGTGAGCTGCGCCGAATGCGGCACCCACCTGCCGGCCGGCGAGGCCGTGCCCGGTCGCGGGGGCCTGTTCTGCAGCGCGTCCCATCGCGCCGCGCACGAGGCCCGCCTGGACGCGGCCGCCGCGGAGCGCGCCCGCGGCGGCGCGTCCGGGTCCTGAGCGCCGGAGCACGCATGGCCACCCAAGAGGCCCGCGGCGCCATCAGCGCCAGCACCATCCAGCGGCTGTACCGCGCCTTCATGGGCGCGCGCGCGGCGCTCGGCCTGGCGCTGCTCGCCACGCAGTCGCTCGCAGGCCTGATGGGCGCGCGGCCCACGGGCTGGGTCGCGCTGCTGGCGTTGATCTACGGCGTGCAGACGGTGCTTGCGTGGCTGCTGCCGCGCTGGTTCGGCGGCGGCGAAGCGCCGCCCAAGGACCGCGCCGGCCTGAGCGCGCGGCAGTTCCTGGTCAGCATCGGCGCCGACCTGATCCTGTTCACGGGCCTGCAGCTGCAGGACCCGGGCGGGCCTTACGGCGCCCTGTTCTTCATGCCGGCACTGATGGCCGGCGCCCTGCTGCCTCGCCTGCGGGCGCTGGGCTGCGCGGCGCTGCCGAGCCTGGTGCTGCTGATGCTCTCGGGCTGGGCCGTGCTGAGCGAGCGCGACGGCGCGCTGCGCATCAGCCAGGCGGGCCTGCTGGGCTGCGGTCTGTTCGTGGTCACGCTGCTGTCCAACGAGATCGCTTCGCGCCTCGCGCGCGAGGAGCGCGCCGCACGCGGCAGCCTCGAGTACGCCCGCCAGCAGGCCGACCTGAACCGCCTGGTCCTGGAAGAGATGGAGGAGGGCGTCCTCGTCGCCGATCGTCGGGGGCTGGTGCGCACCGCCAACCCGGCGGCGCGTGCGCTGCTGGCCGAAGGCGCCGCGCTGCGTTCGGGCGCCTTCCGGCTCGACACGACGCCGGCTTGGAAGCCGCTGCTGCGCGCGATCGAGAAAGCCTTCGGCGGCGAGCAGTGGCCCGAGTCCGGCCGCGACGTGCTGCTGGAATTCGGCCGCGGCAAGCAGCGCTCGCTGCGCGTGCGCATGCGCTTCACGCAGCGGCCGGTGGACGGCGACGACCTCTGCGTGCTCTTCCTGGAAGACAACCGGATGCTCGAAGCGCGCAACCGCCAGGAGAAGCTGGCCGCGATGGGCCGGGTTTCCGCCGGCATCGCGCACGAGATCCGCAATCCGTTGACGGCCATCGCGCAGGCCAACGCGCTGATGGCCGAGGACCTCGCCGACGACCCGCGCCTGGAGCCCCTGACGCGGATGGTGACCTCCAACGTCGAGCGGCTCAAGCGCCTGGTCGACGACGTCATGGAGGTCGCGCCGGGCATCGCGCCGGTCTCGCTGACGCTGGCCATCTCGCCGCTGGTGCGCGAGTACTGCGCCGACTGGGCGCTCACGCAGCGCCTGCCCGAGGGCGACGGCAGCCCGCTGCGCATCGAGATCTGGCGCGACGGCCTGCTCGTCAGCTTCGAGCCCGAGCACCTGCGCCGCGTCCTGATCAACCTGCTGGACAACGGCCTGCGCCACGCGCGGCCCGGTCCCGGCGCCCTGCGCGTGCAGGTGGCCGAGTCCGACGAATGGGTGCGCCTGTCGGTCTTCAGTCGCGCCGAAGCCATACCGCCCGAGGTAGAGCGGCATCTCTTCGAACCCTTCTTCTCGACCCGCAGTCGCGGATCCGGCCTCGGCCTGTACATTTGCCGCGAGCTCTGCGAACGCTACGGCGCCCGCATCAGCTATCACCGCCATGCCGCGCCCTCGGGCGGCCCGGCGGATGCCGAAGCCAATGAATTCCGCGTGCTGCTGCCGCGCCCGGCGACGCCGGCCGGCGTGCTGGCCTCGATCCCGGCCGCGGGACCCGACTCCTATTTCCCCGATACCGAACTCCATGAGCGCTGATCCCCGCCTGCTGGTCATCGACGACGAGCCCGACCTGCGCACCCTCTACGAGATGACGCTGCTGCGCGAAGGCTTCACGCTGGACAGCGCCGGCACCGTCGAGGACGCGCTGGAGCTGCTCGGTTCGCGCCGCTACGACGCTGTCATCACCGACATGCGGCTACCCGACGGCTCCGGGCTGGACATCCTGCGCTGGCTCGAACAGAAGGGGCGCAGCGAACGCGCGCTCGTGATCACCGCCTACGGCTCCGCCGAGAACGCCGTCGAGGCCCTCAAGGCCGGCGCGTACGACTACCTGACCAAGCCCGTCGACCTGCGCCAGTTCCGCATGGTCGTCGCCTCCGCACTCGGGCGCGCACCCAAGGCCGAAGGCACCGTGCCCAAGCCGTTCTCGTCGGCGCCGCCGGTCTCGCTGCCGGTGGCTGGTGCGCCCGCGCGCCCTGTCGCCGCAGCCCCGGCTGCCGTCGAACCTGAGGACGACGCGTTCGCGCCGACGGCGCCCGGCACCTTCGACGTGCTGCCCGTGGCGGACACACCGAGGCCCGGCACGCCGGAGCGGCGCAAGGCGCCGCGTCCCCCGCCGCCGCTGACGGGCTCGACCTCGGCGCTGGCGCGTCTGGTCGGCGATTCGGCGCCCATGCGCCAGGTGCGCGAGCTGATCGAGAAGGTCGCGCGCAGCATGGCGCCCGTGCTGATCAACGGCGAGTCCGGCACCGGCAAGGAGCTGGTCGCGCGCGCGATCCACGACGTCAGCGCGCGTCGTCCCCAGCCTTTCATCGCGGTCAACTGCGGCGCGATTCCCGAACAGCTGCTGGAGGCCGAGTTCTTCGGTTATCGCAAGGGCGCGTTCACCGGCGCGAGCGAGGACCGTGAGGGCTTCTTCCAGGCCGCGCAGGGCGGCACGCTCTTCCTCGACGAAATCGGTGACCTGCCGATCGCGATGCAGTCCAAGCTGCTGCGCGCGTTGCAGGAGCGCTCGGTGCGGCCGGTCGGCGCGGTGGCCGAAGTGCCGGTCAACGTCCGGCTGCTCAGCGCGACGCACAAGGACCTGACGGCGGAGGTCGCGGGCGGACGGTTCCGGCAGGACTTGTATTACCGGCTCAACGTCATCCAGATCCGTGTCCCGCCGCTGCGCGAGCGCATGGAGGACCTGGCGCCGATCAGCGCGCGGATCCTGCTGCGCATCGCCGCGGATGCCGGCGTCGAGCCGGTGCCTGTGCTGACGCCGGCGGCGTTGGCGATGCTCTCGCGCTACAGCTTCCCCGGCAATGTGCGGGAGCTGGAGAACCTGCTGCATCGTGCGCTGGCGCTGTCCAGCGGCGACGGCATCGACCTGGCCGATCTCGGCTTGCCTGACAGCGTGCTGGGCCTGGACGACGCGCCGACCGACGGCGCCTTCGGCGGTGTCGACGCGACGCTGGCCGCGACCTTGCCCGCCGAGCTTGCGGGCGGTGCGCCGCTGCCGTCGGATCTCGCGGCCTATCTGGACGAGGTCGAGAAGCAGATTCTTCTGCGTGCGCTGGAGCGTCATCGCAACAACCGTACCGCTGCCGGTGCGAGTCTGGGCTTGTCCTTGCGCCAAATGCGTTACCGCATGGCTCGCCTGGCGATCTCCATCGGCGGCG
The DNA here is from genome assembly GCA_002205125.1 of Roseateles noduli. Classification (GTDB taxonomy): domain Bacteria; phylum Pseudomonadota; class Gammaproteobacteria; order Burkholderiales; family Burkholderiaceae_C; genus Roseateles; species Roseateles noduli. The sequence goes on from NIOE01000013.1 coordinate 252,915, forward strand.
ACGAAGCCTGACATCAATCGAACTCTCAAGGCCCTGAGGCAGCGAGTGCTGGTGGGGCCGGAATGGGGCTTGGGGTTCGCGGACGCGAGGCCCCATGCCCCGTGGAGAGCCCGCGCTTGGCCTTCCGCATGCCATCGCCGCTGGCCCTCACCCCCACCCTTGTATGTAGCAAAGTACGCCCAGGCCGCCACAGGCCGATCTGCCCAGGGTAGGTGCTAAGGCACCATGCCGAGGGAGAGCGTGGGTCGTGGCGGCCTATCTCG
>NIOE01000014.1 GCA_002205125.1 Roseateles noduli
CGGCCACGCTGCCGTCCTCGGGCGACAGGTCCACGATGACGCTGGCCAGTCGGTTCTGCGCGTCGTAGGTGTAGCGGGTGGTCGTCAGCGTCTCGGTGCCGGTGGCGCTCTCGCGCACCACGCGCAGCTGCGAGATGTTGCTGCCCACGTAGTCCAGGTAGACCGTCTCGCCGCCGGCGGTGGTCATGCGGGTCAGGCGTCCCGCGCCGTCGTAGCCGTAGCTCAGCGTGTTGCCGCTGGTGTCCACCGCCGTCAGGAGGCGGCCGGTGCTCGCGTCGTAGTGCTCGACCTCGCCGGTCGATCCGTCGGTCCACGCGAACTGGTCGTTGGTGCCGTCGTAGGCGATGGTGTCGAACGCGCCGGCGCCGGCGGTGGAGACGTAGTGGCCTGCGGCCACGTCATACGTGTAGACCGCCTGCGCGCCGTCGCGGTCCGTGCGCACCAGCGTGCTGCCGGCGGTGTTGCGCGTGCCGTTGAGCTGCAGCTGCTGCAGGAAGATCCCGTTGGACCAGTTGTCGCCGTTGTCGTCGGTGAGCTGGCCCTGGCTGTTGTAGGTGCGCACGCTGGCTGCGTCGCGACCCCGGCCGGCCAGCAGATCGTCGCGGCTTTGCAGCACCAGGTTGCCGTTGGCGGCGTTGACGAAGACCAGTCCGCCATCCCTGCCCGTCGTCCCCGAACCGAAAACGCCCCGCTGACCCAGGGTCGCGAGGGAGGTGAGGCTCAGGCCGAGGGAGTTGCCACTGACGATCGCGACCATGTCGGGTGTCCTTTGGGGCCCCCTCCGAGAAGGGCCGCCGGGTTTGTCTGTCTGATATGTCGAAGCCGGTTGACGGCTTCCTCGATTCAGGACATCCCCGGTTCGGCCAGAACGTTGAGCCCGCTGACCCAATGCCCCCACGCGGCGCTCGGGATCGCTCAACGATTTCTCTACGGCACGGATGTACTCGGAACCCTCTGGCATGACGCCCGAAGGCGGGCTGCTCGTCTGGCCGCCAGGCACCCCGCCCTGCTCCCCCGATCAGGACCGGAGATCCGTCTCCCGGCACAGTTCCCACAAGGCCGGCACCCACAGCGTCTGCGGCGCCGGTTTCGGCAGCTTGACGAGCCCGGCCTCGCCCGGCCAGTCCTGGCGCGGCGACGCCGCGCACAGCAGCGTCTTCATGTCCGGCCAGCGTGCGCGCCAGCTGCGCCACACCTCGCCTGAAGGCAGCGACTCCGGCGACGAGGCCAGCAGCAGTCCCTGCCCCTGCCCGGTCGCCGCCGCTTCCGCGAGCGCCTCGGGCAGTTCCTCCGCGCTGTCGACCTCGCGCGCATCGAAGCCGCATTGCAGCAGCCGCTCCAGCATCACCTCGCGCACCGCCGCGCAGCTGTCCCACACGACCGCCACCCAGCCGTCGCCGATCCGCTCCATGCCGGCCTGCGTCTGCAGGGCCGGCCATTGGACTTCCGCCTCGGTCGCCTCGATCAACGGGAGTTCCGCGAGGAAGCTGCTGCCCTGGCCCGCCAAACTGCGCGCGCTCAACTCGCCGCCCATGGCGCGCACCGTCTGACGGGCGATGGCCAGGCCGAGTCCCAGGCCGGGCACGTCGCCCGAGCGCCGGCCCCGCGTGAACGGATCGAAGATCCGCTCCAGATCCTCCGGCGCGAGCCCGGGGCCTTCGTCGGTCACCGACAGCACCAGTTGCCCGTTCACCGCGCGGGCCTTCAGTACGACTTCGCCCGCCTGCCCGTACTTCGCCGCATTCGACAGCAGGTTGAGCAGCACCTGCCGGAGCCGTCGCGCATCCAGCGACACCACCGCCGGCAGCGATTCATCCATCACCAGCGAGAGCCGGGTCTTGCCCACCATCATCAGCGCCTGCGACTGCAGCGCCAGCTCATGCAGCAGCCCGTGCAGATAGACCGGTGCGTTCAGCACTTCCAGATCGGCTTCCGCCGTCGGCTGCCGCGCGAAGCGCTGCAGCTCGTCGATCGTGTCCAGCAGCATCACGCCGCCGTGCTCCAGCGCCTGCCGGGTCGATTCGAACTCCGGTCCCGGCCCCAATCGCCGCGTCAGCTGCACCATCGACGCCAGCGGTGCGCGCAGGTCGTGCCCGATGTGACCCAGCAGACGGCCCTTCGCCGCATCGCTCGCCTGCGCGTGCGCGCTGGCGCGGGCCAGCTCCGCGGTGCGCTCCAGCACGGCCGCCTCCAGGGCTTGCGCATGCAGCAGACGCTCGCGCTGCAGCAGGCGCAGCATCGTCACCAGCACCGCCGCCGCGCCGGCCGTGCCGACCATCGACGGCGCCAGCTCGATCCAGTCGGCGTACGGCAGGTAGCCGAGCAGGCTGAAGTACCGCGGCGCGATGCCCAGCACGACGCCCCCGATCGCACACAGCCAGACGCCGCCGACCGGGTCGCCGCGCCGCATCGCGCGCAAGCTCGCGATCAGGCCGATGGCCGTGAGCAGCAGGTTGGTCGGCGCCGCCATGCGTGTGCCGGTCTGGTAGTCCACCGCGACGCAGGCCGCCACCGCGACCAGGCTCAGCCCCACCGCCGCGACGAGGGCGCGATGCACCGCCGGTTGCGTGGCGCGCAGCCGCAGCACCGTCGCCATCGCCATCAGCTGGAAAACGGTGGTCAGCGCGCCCGTCGTGCCCAGGGCCCGTTGCGCCCAGTCGGTCGCCTCGGGCCAGAAGCGCTGGAAGGCGGTACCGCGCATCGCCATCTCGTAGACCATCGCGCTGGAGAGGAAGGCCGCGATCCACGCATAGCCGCGATCGCGCAGCGACACCGCCAGGCCCGCCGCCAGCGCCGCGAGCGTCAGCCCCACCGCGGACAACATGCCGTCGCGCCACACGCGCCATTGCTGCTCGTCGATCAGCGCCTCCGCCACCCAGAGCGTCGGCTCGATCGACAGCGCGCCGCGGCTCGCGGCACGCAGTTGGAGTTCCCAGACCTCGCCGGGCTCGATGCGCATCGGGAAGGCGCTCTCGCGCAGCGCGAGCGGACGTTGGTCGAAGGCGAGATCGGTGCCCGCGCGCGCCATCGTCCACGGCGTCGCGCTGCCGTCGGGCAGCAGCCGGCGGCGATAGAGCGCCACCGACTCGATGCGCGCCGGGTCCACCATCAGGATGTAGCGGACCGCTTCGGGGCCGTCCTGGCGCAGCGTCCAGCGCAGCCAGTAGGTATCGCGCGTGTAGCCGGGCGACAGCGCCGCTCGACTGGCGGGGCGCCATCGCGCCGGTCCGTCGCGGGGCGGCTGCTCAGCGCGTTCGATCCAGAGCTGCCCCTGATCGACGAGGGCGATGCGTCCGGGATCCGTGCCATGCAAGGCGATCACCGGCCGGTCAGGCGCGGATCCCGCATGAGCGACGGCGAAGGCCATCTGGGCGACCAACACGACGACCCACAGGCGCCAGCCAGCCATCAGGGCTCCTGGGTGTCGGAAGCGCCGGATTCACGCGCCCGCAGCGCCGTCCGGTAGGCCTGCGGGCTGAGCCCGTTCCGCTCCCGGAACGCGGTCGCGAAGTTGCCGGCGTTCGCATACCCCACGTGGAACGCGACGTCCGCGATGCTCATGTCCGTGTCGGCCAGCAGCCGCTGTCCGGTGCGCACGCGCTCGTCGCTGATGTAGCCGGACACCGTCTGCCCGAGCTCCTCGCGGAACAGCGCCAGCAGGCGCCGCCCGGTCAGCCCGACCTGCCGGCCGATCTGGTTCACCGTCAGCGGTTCGACCAGGTGGTCGCCGATGTACTTGCGGGCCGCGGCCAGCAGTCGCTGGTCGGGCGTACCGGCCTCCTCGACCGGCGCCGCTTCGACGGCGTCCGTCGACGGCGTCCGACGCGACGCGGCCAGATGCAGATGCACCCGCACGCGCGCGAGCACCTCCTGCGGGTGGAAAGGCTTGCTGATGAAGTCCACCGCGCCGTTGGACAAACCCTCGATGCGGCTGTCGACGTCGTTGTGGGCGCTCAGGAACAGCAGCGGCACCTCGCGTGTCGCCGGGTCCGACTTGAGCAGCCGGCACAGCGCGAAGCCGTCCATGTCGGGCAGGCCGACGTCCAGCAGCGCCAGGTCCGGGGCCAGGCCTTGCGCCTTCTGCAGCGCCACCTTGCCGCTCTCGGCGAAGGTCAGGCGGTAGAGCGGATGCAGCAGCGCGGTCAACCAGCGCAGGTCCTCGGGCTGGTCGTCCACCAGCAGCAGCAACGGGCGATGGATCGCGGGAGCGGGCGCGGCACGGGACATCGGCGGATTGTCCGGGCCGACGCGCCGGAACGTGAACGCAAGGTCAAGTCCGGTGGGCGCCCAGCGATCAAAACGCCCATGTGGGGGGGAGGAAACGGAGCGGAAAAACTACCGGAAACCGGCACGGCCTGACCCCCGCGGCCGGCCTTGAACGAATCGCCAAACATCGGCGGCGAATTGACAGAACTCCGGACGGGTGCCGCACGGGATAACCGCGCCCTTGCTACACACAACGGGAGATTGGGAATGAAGTACAGCACGCGGCGACGCGCGGCCGGCCTGGGGCTGAGTCTGATGAGCCTGTCCGTGAGCCTGGCCTGGGCCGCGGCACCGGACGCCGGCCAACTGCTCAACGAGCAGCGCCGGCTGACCCCGTCGACGCAACGCGGCGACCTGGACAAGGCCCCGGGCGTCAATGCGCCGCTGGGCGACGACCAGCAGGCCGGCCTGCGCGCCCGCGTCGATCGCATCCGCTTCACCGGCGCCGACGGCCTGATCCCCGAACCCGAACTGCAGGCGCTGGTCGCCGACGCCAAGGGCCGCCAGCTCTCGCACAGCCAGCTGCAGTCGCTGGCCGCCCGCGTCACCGCAGCGCTGCAGAAGCGCGGTTTCGTGCTCGCCCGCGCCTACCTGCCGCGGCAAGACCTGACCCAGGGCGAGCTGGAGATCGCCGTCCTGTCGGGCCGGCTGCAGTCCGGCGTGAACCGCGTGCGCGTCACCGGCGCCGACGAGTCGCTGGCCCCGCGCCTGGGCGCGATCGCCGATGCGGCGCTGGCCTCGGGACCGGTCCGCTATGAACAGCTCGAACGCGCGCTGATGCTGATCAACGACGTGCCCGGCGTGCAGGCCCGCGCGACGCTGGAACGCGGCGACGAACCCGGCACCAGCCGCCTCGAAGTCCGCGCCGACACCGGCCGCGCCTGGGCGGTCGACGCCTCCGTGGACGACTACAACAACCGCTACACCGGCCAGTGGCGCGTCGGCGCCGCGGCCTCGCTGATCCGTCCGCTCAACCGCGAGGACCTGCTGCAGGCCAGCGTGTCGCGCACCGACGGCAGCCGCCAGGCCGCCCTGGTCTACGGCTTCGCCGTCGGCGCCTCGGGCCTGCGCGCCCAGCTGGCGACGACCTGGTTGGACTACCGCGTCGGCGAGGAGCTCAAGCCGCTGGACCTGCGCGGCACCGCGCGCACCGTCTCGGCCAGCCTGAGCTATCCGCTGCTGCGCGGCCGCGAACGCAACGTCTGGGTCTCCGCCGAAGGCGAGCAGCGCACGCTGGTCGACGACGCGCTGGGCCAGACGCTGCGCGACCGCCGCCTCAACCGCCTGACGGTCAACGTCTACGGCAACGCCTGGGACAACGTGCTGGGCGGCGCGCAGAACGACTTCGGCCTGGGCGTCACCAGCGGCACGGTCGCGCTGCGCGAGTCCGGCGACCAGATCGCCGACGCGCTGACCGCCCGCACCTCCGGCAGCTACGACAAGGCGACCTGGCGTCTCTCGCGCCTGCAGACCGCGCAGGCGCTGCCGGGCTGGGGCCTGTTCGTCGGCGGCTACGGCCAGCTGAGCGCGCGCAACCTGGACTCGTCGGAGAAGTTCCAGCTGGGCGGACCGTCGGGCGTGCGCGCCTATCCGGTCGGCGAAGCCAGCGGCGACAGCGGCTGGATCGGTACCGCCGAACTGCGTCGTGAGCTGCGCCTCGGCGACGGCCTGGCCGCGCAGCTGATCGCCTTCGCGGACTACGGCCGCATCGAGCAGCACCAGCGCCCGTGGACCGGCGCGCTGGCCGGACAGCCGAATGAATACGGACTGGGCGGCGCGGGCCTGGGCGCCAACCTGGCCGGCGAGCGCTGGACGCTGCGCGCCAGCTGGGCGCATGCGGTCGGCCGCAACGCCGGACGCACCGCGGCCGGTCGCGACGCCGACGGCCGCGACGACCGCCAGCGCTTCTGGCTGCAGGCCTCCTTCCACTATTGATCGACGCCGCGGCCGCCGCTCCGCCGCGCGAGCCGGCCGCTCCGACAGCACCGACCGAACAGATCAAAGAGAACCATCATGGGATCGTTGAACCACAGCTATCGCCTCGTCTGGAACGAGCTTTGCGGCGCCTTCGTCGCCGTGCCTGAATTCGCCCGCGGACGCGGCAAGCGCACCGGCGGGACCGTGCGCCGCGCCATCGCCGCCGCCATCGCGGCGGCCGCCGCCGGCAGCTTCGCCGGACCCGCTGCCGCGCTCGATGCGGGGGCGCTGCCCACCGGCGGCCAGATCACCGCCGGCAACGCCTCGCTGACGCAGCAGGGCTCGCAACTGCGCATCGACCAGACCTCCAACAAGCTGATCCTCAACTGGAACAGCTTCGACATCGGCAGCAACGCCTCGGTGCGCTTCAACCAGACCGGCGCCGACGCCGTGGCGCTGAACCGCGTCACCGGCGGCGCGCCCAGCCAGATCTTCGGCGACCTCTCCGCCAACGGTCAGGTCTGGCTGGTCAACAACAGCGGCGTGGTCTTCGGCAAGGGCGCGACGGTCAACGTCGGCGGCCTGGTCGCCAGCACGCTGAACATCAGCGACGCCGACTTCCTCGGCGGCCGTGCGCGCTTCTCCGGCACCAGCACCGCGCAGGTCCGCAACGACGGCACGATCCGCGCCGACGGCGTGGTCGCGCTGCTGGGCGCCTCGGTGGTCAACACCGGCACGATCAGCGCCGGCCAGGTCGCCATGGCGGCGGGCCAGCAGGTCGCGCTCGACTTCAACGGCGACGGCCTGCTGCAGGTCCGCGTCGACCAGGCGGCGCTGGATGCCGAGCTGTCGCAGGAAGGCCTCGTGCAGGGCCGCCAGGTCGTGCTGAGCGCCCCCAGTGCCAGCGCGCTGCGCGCCAGCGTGATCAACATGGACGGCGTGGTCGAGGCCAAGGGCCTGTCCGAACAAGGCGGTCGCATCATCCTCGACGGCGGCGACAACGGCCAGGTGAACGTCACCGGCCGACTGGACGCGAGCTCCGCGCAAGGCCTGGGCGGCGACGTGCGCGTCACCGGCGGCACGATCGCGCTGCGCGGCGCGACGGTCGACGCCAGCGGCGCCACCGGCGGCGGCCAGATCCACATCGGCGGCGGCTGGCAAGGCAAGGACGCGAGCCTCACGAACGCAGACAAGGTCAGCGTCGACGCGGCCACCACGCTGCGCGCCAATGCGACGGTGAACGGCAACGGCGGCGAGGTCGTGACCTGGTCCGACGGCCGCACCGATTTCGCCGGCCGCGTCGAATCGCGCGGCGGCGATCAGGGCGGCAACGGTGGCCGCATCGAAGTCTCCGGCAAGCAGGAGCTGGCCTACAGCGGCCGCGCCGACGCGCGCGCCGCCAAGGGCGCGACCGGCGACCTGCTGCTGGATCCTGCCTCGCTCACCATCAACGGCGGCGGCAGCGGCACCGACGTGCTGACGGGCTCGGTCGTCTACGAGAAGGACATCGAGGCGCAGCAGGCCAACGTGCTGCTGCAGGCCACCGGCGACATCCTGGTCAACGACCTGAACCTGAACGGGGGCGACGGCAAGATCACGATGCAGCCCAACGTCAGCCTGCGCATCGAGGCCGGCACCTCCACCGGCACGCACCTGACGCCGCCGTCCAACCTGACCGACGGCGCGTTCACGAGCAACTTCGACCTGATGTTCGCCAACGCGAGCAACGTGCTGGAAGTGTCGGGCAGCGGCAGCCTGATGCTGGTGGCCGGTGCGACCGGCTCGGGCCGCGTGCTCAATGCGCCGACGATGATCGCGCGCGGCGCCGGCACCAATCCGTCCGGCGCGCTGCCGACCCACAATGTCTCCGTCCCCGGCAGCGGCACGCCGGGCGCGGGCTCGATCACCATCTACGGCGCCGACGGCGCGACGGTGGGCGGCTCGCTGACCACCAACGGCGGCTACGTCCGCATCTGGGCCGACTCCGACAACGGCGGCGCCGGCTTCTTCACGCTGAACGCCCCGGTGTCCACCAACGGCGGCAATCTCTACGTGTCGACCGGCAGCGGCGACGTGACGCTGAACTCCAGCATGGTGCTGGGCGCGGGCCGGATCTTCTTCCGCGCCGACGGCAGCTACACCAACGGCAACAAGATCCTGGCCGGCCTGCTGAGCGTCAGCGGCGACGTCAACATCGACACGCCCTTCGTCTTCAAGGGCGGTGCCAGCATCTACACCGACAGCGCGATCAACTTCGGCAACGTCAACGTCAACATGGACACCGGCAGCGGCGTCCTGACGCTGCGCGCCAACCGCATCGACTGGGGCACCTCGACGCTGCAGAACCTGAGCACCGCGTCCATGCGCCTGGAGCCGTACGACCCCGCCACCAACATGGTGCTGGGCGACGCGAACGGCTTCGCCTCGGCGACGACGCTGGCCAAGCTGCCCGGCATCAAGAACCTGACCATCGGCCGCGCCGACGGCACCGGCACGATCAGCGTGCCGGGCAACTTCAGCTTCAACGCCTCGGGCAGCTTCGAGATGGTGGACCGCACCATCGACGTCACCGCCGGCACGCTGAACAACACGACGGGCAACATCGTGCTCACCGGCGACAACGTCAACCTGTCGCAGAGCATCACCGCCAAGAACGGCACGGGCAAGGTCACGATCCGTCAGATGACGGTCGCCAACGAACTGCACCTGGGCGGCGGGCTGAGCAACGCGTCCATCGGCCAGGTCAACGCGGCCACGCTGGAAGTGGGCCGCAGCGACGGCGGCAACCTGGTCTTCGACAACGACATCACCACCAACGCCACCACGGTCAGCCTGAAGAGCGGCGGCCAGGTGATCGGCGTGACCGGCGGCGTGGCCGCGGCCAACGTGGCCGTGACCGCCGGCCAGGGCGCGACGCTGACGGACGACACCTTCAGCTTCACAAAGCTGGCCCTGGACGTCGGCGGCACCACCGTCGTGAATCCGGCCAGCGCCAACGGCTTCACGCTGGGCACCGTCGACGGCGTGGCCGGCCTGACCACGCGCGGCGCGGCCGACGTGACGCTCAACAGCGGCACCGGCACGCTGGCGCTGGACGCGCCGATCAACTTCACCGGCGGCGCGGCGAAGCTCACGCTGCAGGCGCCGAACTGGAGCAGCACGGCCAACCAGGTGACGACCAACGGCGCCCAGGCCACGGTGGTCTTCGACCGCACCGGCCCGGCCACCGGCATCACCGTCGGCGGCACGACCACGGCCGATCTGACCAACACGATGCTGGCGCGCTTCAACGGCGTGAACACGCTGCGCGTGGACGCGTCCGATCTCGACCTGAGCGTCGTGGGACCGGTCCAGCTGTCGCTGGGCAACCGCCTGGAGCTGCTGGGCGGCACGTTCGCCCAGGCGGGCGCGATCACGATGACCAACGGCGGCGTGCTCGTGCGCGCCGAGACCGGCGGCATCAACGTCGCCAACAACATCAGCTCGAGCGGCACCGTCTCGCTGGACGACCGCAGCACGGTCGGTATCGGCAACCAGCAAGGCGTCCTCATCACCGCCGGCAAGCTGGCGCTGCGCAGCGGCGGCGACGCCAGCTTCAGCAGCGCGCAGCAGGTCGGCACGGTGGCGGCGGACGTGCATTCGCTGTCGATGTCCAACACCGGATCGCTGATCGTCGGCACCGCCGACGGCCTCCAGGGCGTCCAGGCCGACGGCACCGTCGCGCTGCGCGCCCAGGGCGCCGCCGCGGACCTGACGCTGCAGCAGCAGATCGTCGCGGGCAACGACGGCAGCGCGGCGACCCCGGTCGTCCTGCGCGCGGGTCGCAACTTCATCAACCAGGCGGGCGCCAGCGCGTTGCAGGCCGGCAACGGCGGCGCCTGGCAGGTCTATTCGACCTCGCCGCTCAACGACACGCGCGGCGGACTGGTCGCGTCCTTCAAGCAGTACGACACCAGCTACGGCAACGCCGTCCAGGGCACCGGCGACGGCTTCCTGTACACGGTGGCCCCGACGCTGACCGTCGGCCTGTCGGGCAGCGCCTCCAAGGTCTATGACGGCAACGTCGACGCGGCGACCGGCGGACTGGTGCTCGGCGCCACCGGCGCGATCGACGGCGACGTCGTGAACCTGGCCATCGGTTCCAGCGGCTCGGCCCACTACGACACCAGGAACGTCGGCTCCGGCAAGACGGTGACCGTCGACGGCGTCGTCATCGCCGGCGGCCAGAACGGCGGCACCGCCGTCTACGGCTACCGCCTGGTGTCCGACAGCGCCAGCGCCGCCATCGGCCAGGTCACGCCCAAGACCGTGACCGTCGCCAACGGCGCGGTGCAGGACAAGGTCTACGACGGCAACACGACGGCGCAGCTCTCCGCCGGCGGCGTCGCGGGCCTGGTCTCGGGCGACGACACGGCGCTGAGCGGCGCGGTCAGCTTCCTGGACAAGAACGCGGGCGTCGGCAAGGCGGTCAACGTGTCCGGTCTGGTCCTCACCGGCAACGATGCCGGCAACTACGTGCTGGACACCAGCGCGGGCGCGACGGCGTCGATCACGCCCAAGTCGGTGGGCGTTGGGGCGATCCAGGTCAGCGGCAAGGTCTACGACGGCACGCGCGATGCGCAGGTGACCACCGGCGGCCTCACCGGCACGGTGTCGGGCGATCAGCTCGACGTGACGGCCAGCGGACAGTTCGACACGAAGAATGTCGGCACCGGCAAGTCGGTCGACGTGCAATTCGCGCTGACCGGTGCGGACGCGGCCAACTACGTGCTGGCTTCCGGCACAGCACAAGGCTCGGCCTCGATCACGGCCAAGACCGTGGACGTCGGTGCGATCCAGGTGAGCGGCAAGGTCTACGACGGCACGCGCAGCGCGCAGGTCACCACGGGCGCCGCCGTCGGCGCCGTCGCGGGTGATGAACTCGGCGTCGCCGCGAGCGGCCAGTTCGACACGAAGAATGTCGGCACCGGCAAGGCCGTCGACGTGCAGTTCGCGCTGACGGGATCGGACGCGGGCAACTACGTGCTGAGCTCGAGCTCGGCGCAGGGCGCGGCCTCGATCACGGCCAAGACCGTGGACGTCGGTGCGATCCAGGTCGGCAGCAAGGTCTACGACGGCACGCGCAACGCGCAGGTCACGACCGGCGGTGCCGTCGGCGTCGTCGCGGGTGATGAGCTCGGCGTTTCGGCCAACGGCCAGTTCGACACGAAGAACGCCGGCAACGGCAAGGCGGTCGACGTGCAGCTCGCGCTGACCGGTGCGGACGCGGGCAACTACGTGCTGGCTTCCGGCACGGCGCAAGGCTCGGCCTCGATCACGGCGAAGACCGTGGACGTCGGTGCGATCCAGGTGAGCGGCAAGGTCTATGACGGCACGCGCGCCGCGCAGGTCACCACGGGCGGCGCTGTCGGCGTCATCGCGGGTGACGAGCTCGGCGTTGCGGCCACCGGCCAGTTCGACACGAAGAATGTCGGCACCGGCAAGGCGGTCGACGTGCAGCTCGCACTGACCGGTGCGGACGCGGGCAACTACGTGCTGGCTTCCGGTTCGGCGCAAGGCTCGGCCTCGATCACGGCCAAGACCGTGGACGTGGGCGCGATCCAGGTCGGCGGCAAGGTCTATGACGGCTCGCGCGCCGCGCAGGTCACCACGGGTGGCGCTGTCGGCGTCATCGCGGGTGATGAGCTCGGCGTTGCGGCCACCGGCCAGTTCGACACGAAGAATGTCGGCACTGGCAAGGCGGTCGACGTGCAGCTCGCGCTGACCGGCGCGGATGCAGGGAACTACGTGCTGGCTGCCAGCTCGGCGCAAGGCTCGGCCTCGATCACGGCCAAGACCGTGGATGTGGGTGCGATCCAGGTCGGCACCAAGGTCTACGACGGCACGCGCACCGCGCAGGTCACGACGGGCGGCGCTGTTGGCGTCGTGGCGGGTGATCAGCTCGGCGTCGTGGCCAGCGGCCAGTTCGACAACAAGAACGCCGGCACCGGCAAGGCCGTCGACGTGCAGCTCGCGCTGACCGGCGCGGACGCGGGCAACTACGTGCTGAGCTCGGGTTCGGCGCAATCCCGCGGCGACGTCACCGCCCGCACGATCCAGGCACCGACGGTGACCGTGGTCACCGGGGTCTTCAACAGCGACACCTCGGCGACGCTCGTCATCGGCTCGCCGCAAGGCATCGTGGCGGGCGACCAGGTGAGCGTCGGCGGCACCGGCCGCTTCGACACACCCTTCGTCGGCAACGACAAGCCGGTGAACGTGCAGTTGACGCTGACCGGCGCGGACGCGGCCAACTATCGTCTGGACACCTCGTCGCCGGCCGTGACCGGCACGGTCAATCCGCAGATCGTGCCGGCCGCGATCGGCGCGCTGGTGGTCCAGCCCGTGGGCGGCAACGGCACGCAGGACAGCGGCGGCAGCAAGACCTCGAACGTGCCGACCGGCAACGGCGGCACCGGCGGCGGACTCGGCAACAGCGTGGCCGTGGTCGCGGCAGGTCCGTCGGGCAATCCGGCGGGAACGATCGACGTCGGCAATGGTGCCGGCGGTGGCAATGGCGGCAACGCCGGAAACGGCGCGGGCAACGGCGCGGGCAACGGCAACGGCAACGGCAACGGCAACGGAAGTGTTGGCGGCAATGGCGCCGGCACGGGTTCCGGAAACGGCGCTGGCAGCACTGGTGGAGCCGGCAACGGCTCGGCCGGCACTGACGGTGGCTCGAGCGGTTCCGGTCTGAACGGCGCCAACGGCAACAGCGCTGCCAACAGCGCCACCACCGGTGCAGGCAACGCCAACGGCGGCTCGGCTTCCGGCGACGGCGCCAGCGCCGGCGCGGGCCAGAACGCGAACGGCACCGGCGGCAACGTCGCCGTCGCCAACGTCGGCCTGGAGCAGATGCTGCGCGACAGCGGTCAGATCAGCCTGGCCGTCGATGCGCCGGCCTACGGCCAACCGCTGCAGAGCCGCCTGCCGGTCTACGCCGACAACGGCGGCGCGGCACCGACGCCGGTGGGCATGTTCCGTGTCGACGATCTGGGCGACAGCCTGGCGTTGAAGCCGGTGCAGCAGCCGGTCCCGGCCGCGGATGCGGCGTCCGGCGGCGTGACCCGCCAGTTGCGCGCGGTCGTGGCGCTCGGCGACGAGCGCTCGGCGACGCTGGACGTCGTCCTGATGGCCGACGGCACGCTGCGGGTGAATGCGCCCGCCACGGCCTCCGGTCTGGACGACGACCTCGTCACCACCCTGGCGCTCAGCGCGCTCAAGCAGCAGACCGGCGTCGCGCCCACCAGCGTGCGCGCCGTGATGCTGCGCCGCGGCAGCTGATCCGCTGAACCGCTGATCCGACCGATCCCCGCAACGGGGATCACAAGCAACGCCGCGGCGCCTCCACGCCGCGGCGTTGCCGTTTCCGGGCCCCGAGGCCGGAGCGCACCCGCTGCGTTTGGATACGCCTTCGCCCACGCCTTCGTCACGCGGCACCGGTAGCATCTGCCCGCTCATTTCAGCAATCAGGCGGGACCGCCGTCAGACGCCCGACGAGGCGTCCCCGGAACCGTCCAGGGAGGACTCCGATGACACATCCGATCAAGCGCGGCCTGACAGCGCTTCTGCTGGCCGCTTCCATCCTGCCGGTCCTGTCCGTCCTGTCGGCCACGCCGGCGCGTGCGGCCGACGGCAGCCAGGCGCGTCTCGAGCTGCAGGACCAGATGGCGGCGCTCGTCCGCGCTGGCCGTTTCGCCGAGATCGTCGCCCGCAGCGAGATCGATCTGGCGCAGGGCACGCGGCTGCCCGACGGGAGCTGGCGCGGCTATGAGACCTTCATCGCCTTCGAGCAACCCCTGTACAGACTCCCGGTCGAGGATCCGCTCTGGGGCACGCTGCTGCCGGCGCTGCGCGAGCGCAGCGAGGCGCGCGCCGGCGATGTCTTCCTGTACGTGCAGGCGCTGCATGCGCGGGCGTGGAACGTCCGCGGCGCCGGCTACAGCCGCACGGTCTCCGGTCAGCAGCAGCTGTCGTTCCGGGCGCTGATGGAACTGGCCCGCGACGCGCTTGACCGCCACCGGGCCACGCTGTCCGATTCGCCGATGTGGTGGGCGCAGCGCACCACGGTGGCCAACGAACTTGGCGAAGGTCCGAAGCGTCTGCAGGCGCTGTTCGAGGAAGGCGTCCGTCGCTTCCCCGATTTCCACCCGATCTACCTGACCCGCGTCCGCGCCTTGACGCCGAAGTGGGGCGGCAGCGAGGACGCCATGCTCGACCTGCTGGACACGATCGCGGCGATGCCCGAGCCGGCGATGAAGGAGGGCCTCTACGCCCGCGCCACCTGGGTCGCCGAGAACGAGGGCGTTCCGCTGTTCGTCGACCCGCGCTTCAAGAAGGACGTCTGGCTCGCCTCGTCCGCGGCACTCGTGCGGCAATGGCCCGATACGCGGAATCGCCGGCGCCACTTCCTCACCGCCTGTGCGCTGTCGGAGAAGGCCCTGGCCCAGTCGGAACTTCCCGCCCTGGATGAGCCGGTGCTCGACAAGGACCTGGCCCGGAGCGGACAGCTCCCGCTCCTGGAGCGCTGCGGCCGCTGGGCCCGGGGCTCCGATGGTTTCCTGATGGGCTTGCAGTACCGCGGCAAAGAGCAGGACCTGTACATCGAGTGAGCGGTCGGCCGCGCCGCCCGCCCCCCCCAAAGCTTCGGGGATCGGCTCGCGCGCCGAAACACCCTATGCTCGGCGCCTCCCCCGCGAGGTCCCCGACGTCCATGTCCGCTCCCACCGGTCTGTCGCTCCGCGCCCGCCTTTACCTGGTGCTGGGTCTGGCGCTCGCGTTGGTCGCCGCGTCCGCGCTGCTGGGCTGGTGGCAGTCGCAGCGGCTCGCCGGCATCGCGAAGTCGCTGTACGAGGACCGCCTGGTTCCCGTCGACCTGCTGCGCGAACTCGAACACACGCTCGGCCCGCACCAGCTGGGCGCCCTGCTGATCACGCAGGCGCAGCAGCCCGACGCCGTCAAGCTCGACGGCGCCGGTCGCCGGCTCGCCGACACGACCCGGCAGCTCTGGGCCCGCTACCTCGCCACCCACATGTCGCCGGCCGAGCAGGGTCTGATCGTCCGCACCCAGCCGCTGCTCGACCAGCTCTGGACCGCCCTCGACGCCAACCAGCCGCCCACGCCCGACACGCTGCGCGAGCTCAACCAGCGGCGCCTGGCGACGATGCGGATGCTCGACGAACTGATCGCATTCCAGCTCAGCCAGGCCCGCGTGGACACCGAGCGGGCCCAGCAGACCGCCACCGAGGCTGCGCATCTCGGCCTGCTGCTGGTGCTGCTGACGGGCGGCCTGTGCAGCGTCGTCGTGTGCACCGTGTGGACCCGCTATGACGACGAACGCCGCCTCAGCCAGGAGTCGCGCGAGCGGCTGCAGCGGCTCTACGTCGCGCTGTCGCAGACCAACCAGTTGATCGTCCGCCGCGAGGCCGACGCCTTCGACGATCCGCGCGCCGAGCAGCGCCTGTTCGAAGGCCTGTGCCGCATCTGCGTCGAGACCGGCCACGCCCGCTTCGCGGCCGTGGTGCTGACCGACGGCGACCACTTCGAGCGGGTCGCGGAGCACGGTCCCGCCGACCGCCTGATGCCCGGCGCGCCCAGGCAATGGTCCCGCGATACGCCTTTCGCGCGCAGCTCGATGGCGACGCGCGCGATCCTCGAAGGCACGCACCAGGTCAGCAACCACGCGCTGGAGGATCCGACCCTCGCCACGATCGGCGCGCCGATGATCCCGCCCGGCGTCGAGTCGATGGCGGCCTTCCCGCTGCGCCGCGGGGGCGAGGTCGTGGGCGCGATCAGCCTGCTCGCGGGCGAGCGCGGCTACTTCGATCCCCAGGTGCTCGGGTTGATGGACGAGATGGCCGGCGACCTGTCCTTCGCGCTCGACCACCTGCGGCGCGAGCGCGACCAGGCGCGGGAACTCGACGGCCTGCGCGACGCGCTGCGTCGCCAGGAGTCCGGTCTCGTCGAGACGACGACGCCGGCGGCCTTCCGACCTTCGACGCCTCCGACGTCGTTGAAGCCCTGACGGTTCCGGCAGAATCGCCGCATGCAACTGATCAGTCTGAACACGGCCCGCGCTGAACCGCTGCTCATCGACGGGCGCCCGGTCATGACGGGCATCCGCAAGCGGCCGGTGGACGGCGCGGTGGAAGTGCGGCCGCTCGGCCTGGAAGGCGATGAACAGGCCGATCCCAGCGTCCACGGCGGCCTGTCCAAGGCGGTCTACGCCTATCCGTCCGAGCATTACGCGTTCTGGCGCACGGTGCGTGCGCAGGCGCATGCGGCTGGCTGGGACGATCCGCTGCCGTGGGGATCCGTGGGCGAGAACCTGAGTCTCTCCGGCCTCGCCGAAGGCGACGCCTGGATCGGCGACGTGCTGGTGTTTCCGGACTGCGAGCTCGCCGTGAGCGAGCCGCGTTATCCGTGCTTCAAGTTCAACGCGGTGATGGGCTTCAACAAGGCCGCGAAGATGATGACGCAGAGCGGCTGGTGCGGCTTCTACCTGGCGGTACGGCAGCCCGGCACGATCACGGCGGGGCAGTCCTTCACCGTCCGGCCCGGCCCGCGCGAAGTCTCCATCGCGGAGATCTTCCGGGCCAAGACGCAGCGCTGAACCTTCTTACTCCCTCTCCCGCACTGCGGGAGAGGGTTGGGGTGAGGGCCAGCGGCCGTGGCAGTACCGAGGCCCTCAGTCCGCCAGTGCCGGGTAGTCCGTGTAGCCTTCAGCGCCACCACCGTACATGGTCGCCGAATGCGCCTTCTGCAGCGGCGCATTGAGCTTCAGTCGGCGCACCAGATCCGGATTCGAGATGAAGCTGCGACCGAACGCCACCGCGTCGGCGTGCCCCTTGGCGACGGCATCGATCGCCATCTCGCGGGTGTAGCCGTTGTTGGCGATGTACACGCCCTTGAAGCGCTCGCGCAGCGCGTCGTAGTCGAACGGCGCCACATCGCGCGGACCGCCGGTGTGTCCTTCGATGACATGCAGGAAGGCCAGCTTCATCGGCGACAGCTGCTCGACCACGTAGTTGAAGAGCTTCTGCGCATCGCTGTCCTGCCCCGCGTCGTTCACCGGCGTGACCGGCGACAGGCGCAGGCCGGTGCGGTCGGCGCCGATCGCGCCGGCGATGGCCGTCATCACTTCGAGCAGCAGGCGCGCGCGGTTCTCGATCGAACCGCCGTAGGCATCGGTGCGGTCGTTGATGCTGTCGCGCAGGAACTGGTCCAGCAGATAGCCGTTGGCGCCGTGCACTTCGACGGCGTCGAAGCCTGCCGCCATCGCCGCCTTCGCCGCATGGACGTAGGACTCGATGACGCCGGGCAGCTCGTCGAGCTTCAGCGCGCGCGGCGCGGCGACATCGACGAAGCCGTCCTTGGTGAAGGTCTTGCTGTTGGCCTGGCGGTCCGTCGCCGACAGCGGTTTGGCGCCGCCGGGCTGGAAGTCCGCATGGGAGATGCGACCCACGTGCCACAGCTGCACGGCGATCTTGCCGCCGGCCTGGTGGACGGCGTCGGTCACCTGCTTCCAGGCGGCGATCTGTTCCGGCGAATGGATCCCGGGCGTGTCGAGGTAGCCCTGGCCCTGCTGCGTGATCTGGGCGCCCTCGCTGATGATCAGTCCGGCGCTGGCGCGCTGGCGGTAGTACTCGACCGCGAGCGGTCCCGGCACCAGGCCGACGGAACGGTTGCGGGTGAGCGGCGCCATGACGACGCGGTTGGCCAGCGAGACGGCGCCGACTTGCAAGGGATCGAAGAGACTGGGCATGAGCGTGTCGAGGATGCAGTGAAGGTGGACAGCGTCCGGTAGCAGGTGCCGGACCACGATGGCACGCAGCTTAGCGATCGAATCCGGCCTCCGCAGCGCTTAGGCGACAGCCCGGACGCCGGCTGGGGCCTTGCGCCGCCTTCACGGCCGACCCGTAACGCTTGGCTACACTCGCCCGGCTGCCTGGGGACGCCGTCCCCGCCTTGCGCGCGGCGTCCCCCTCCTCCACCGTCCCGACTCGGGAGCTTGTCGATGCCCTCTGGTTCCTCGCGCTCTCCGCTCTCCCTGCCCGCCTCGCTTGAATCCGGACTCCGTGAGCCGCGGACCGACATCGGTCGCCGCCGCCTGCTGCAGGCCGGCACCGCAGTGGCGTTGCCGCCCTGGCTGTGGCCGGTCCAGGCCCAGCGAGGCGGCGCGTCGGGCGCCGTGATGCACGTCGGGCCCGACCATCCGGTGAAGACGCTGGCGGCCGCCGCTTCGCAAGCAAAGCCTGGCATGACCATCGAAGTGCAGGCCGGCGACTACACCGGCGACGTCGCCGTCTGGCCGCAGGACGACCTGACGCTGCGCGCCGTCGGCGGTCGCGCGCGGATGCTGGCCAAGGGCGCGCACGCGCAGGGCAAGGGGATCTTCGTCACGACCGGCAAGCGGATGACGATCGAGGGCTTCGACTTCGTCGGCGCGCGCGTGCCGGACCGCAACGGCGCGGGCATCCGGCTGGAGCGCGGTTCGCTGACCCTGCGCGACTGCCGTTTCCAGGACAACGAGAACGGCCTGCTGGCGGGCAACGACGGCAGCATCGAGCTGCGCATCGACGGCTGCGACTTCGGTCCGATCGCGCCCGGCGAGGGTCGCACGCACAACTGCTACGTCGGCGCGATCGGCAAGCTGTCGGTGGTGGCGAGCTACTTCCACCACGGCGCGTCGGGCCACCTGCTGAAGTCGCGCGCGGCGGTGAACCACGTCTTCTACAACCGCCTGACCGATGAGACCGGCCGCGCGAGTTTCGAGCTCGAGTTCCCCAACGGCGGCGTGGCGCTGGTGATGGGCAACGTGATCCAGCAGAGCCCGTCGAGCGAGAACTACCACCTGATCGCGTACGGCAGCGAGGGGCTCTCCAACCGTCGCAACGAGCTGCACCTGATCAACAACACGCTGGTCGACCGGCGCCAGGCCGGCGGCGTGTACCTGCGCATGGCGCAACAGGCGCAGAAGCTGCGGCTGATCAACAACCTGCTGTGCGGCAAGCACGAGCTGCCGGCGGGTCCGGACCGCGAGCAGCATCACAACTACTTCGTCGAGCTGGACAGCTTCGTCGATGCCGACCGCTACGACTTCCGCCTGAGGCCGGAGTCGCCGCTGATCGGCCGTGCGGTGGACGTGAGCGCCGTCGACGGCCAGGCGCTCAAGCCGGCGATGCAGTACCAGCATCCGTGCGGGCTCAAGGACGTGCCGGCGGGGACGGCGTATTCGCCGGGGGCGTTTCAGGTCTGAGCCGCCAGCTTCTTCGCTTCGCGCTCCGCCGCAAGCTCGAAGAGGCGCACCACATCTACGTGCTGAACGCTTGCGATGATTTCGTCTATCAACGCCTCTTCGGCCTCCGCACGCCTGCGCGCGCGGATGTCGGAAAGCACGATGACATCTGCTGGACGATCGAAACGCGAGGAACGCTCCGACGTGACGCGCGGATTAAGTTGGATCGGCGGATTCATGGGTAATTTCTCCCGGAGTTGAAGTTGCACGCGGCGCCCGATCGGACACGTTGCGCTGTCGCAATGATTCGATGACCAAGCCCTCGAGTACGGGAAGCGCCTCAAGACTTTTCTTCAGTCGGGGCGATGCATGCCTCGGAGCAATGCGTATCACCTGGCCATCGTGCTTGCGCGAGTCTGGCGACATCCTGAAGAAGCTCAGGTAGCGCGTCGGCGCCACGCCTTCGTACGGAATCAACCGGACCTTGTGGACCTCGTGGTCGAACTCGGACAGCGCATCGCCGTGCAGCTTCATGGCCAAGCTCTTCTTGTAGGGCTCAATAAAGAAGATCTCGCTGATGCCTGCGGCGATAAGGTGTCGCGCACAAACATGGCAGGGATAGGTGGTCACAAAGAGCCTTGCGCCACGCACACGATCCGCGGCGTGGCGAAGCGCCGTGAGAAGCGCGTGCATCTCCGCATGGACCGCCCGTGAGAACTCGAGGAGACCACGCAGCTTCTGGTCCTTGAATACGGCCTGGGCTGCCTCCTCGCGACGAGACTCTTCAATGAATGGGCTGAGCGCCGACAGGACGTGCGCTGAAAGCGCGCGCTTCTCCTCGTCGTTGTGGCAGATGCCACCTTGGTTCCAGCAGCGGTTGTCCGACGATCCTGAGGGGTCCTTCTCGCGATCTGTGACATAGAGCCCTCCGAACGGACGCGGCACGTCGTTCCACCCGATCGCCAATATCTCACCCTCCGCATCGGCTACCGCCGCGCCAACCTGCCGAGAGAGACAAGCGGAGTTCCCTGCCGCAGACGCCGCGGCATGCATGGCGGACTCCTCCCTCGTAGGCGTGATCAAGCGGGTGCCCAGGACCAGGTGCAGGAATCGATGCACGTGGGCCTGCAACTCCGTTGCGGTTCCGAGGTCCGACCTCAGGAAGTAATCGCATTGAGGGAAGGCCTCATCGACGCTTTGTCCTTCGGCAATCTCAGCGCCGGACTCCGGATCCATGAGTTCAGCGATATCAGCACTGCTCAATCCCTCATGACGCAGGACGGACTCGCGCTGCGATACGGGCGAGTACACACCGACGACGTACAGAACCTCTCGATAGACCGTGCGGAGCAGTTCCATCTCCTGAGGATTCTTGATGGACTGGACGATGTGGCAGACACGGCGCGACACAAACTTCCGCGACGCCGAATCGCGACCGTCAAACTCCCTGCTGACCCGGATCTGCTTCACGGCGAGTTCCGCCAGCACTGCCTTGCCATGCTCGCGCCGCATCTCTGCGCCGCTCGAAGCCAACCTCTTCCATCGCTGCACAGGGCTTCCCGTGACACCTTGGCCACTTGCGTCCGCAAACTGCCGGACAAAGTCGCTGACGCAAACCGTCTCGACGTCGTAGCCGAAAGTCGCGTGGAGCGCCTCACCGATCTGATTGGCAACGTCCTGCAACGGCGTTCCGATCGGCCCGCACAGGGCAATGACCAGCTCGTCAGTCTGGGTCTCCTTGAGGACTCCCGTCGACGATTGATCAGCAAACAGGTGACGGCGAGCGATCTCGCCGGGTACAGGGTGGGCGTTCAACTTCTGGCTCATTCGGATCTCCATCAACAGATCGAAATCCTGCGCCCGTTCCGGAGGGTCGACTTTCACCCGACCGCGATGCCGTCGCGGATCCGCGACGGGCCCTCCTGCACATTCATGGGTCCGTTGAGGGCCCGATGCCTTGGATTTGCTACCCCCATCGGGGGAACGATGGCCGGGGGCGCGCTACAGTCCTGCCCATGCTCGCTTACCGACACGCCTTCCACGCCGGCAATCACGCCGACGTGCTCAAACACCTGGTATTGGCCGAGGTCCTCCGCTACATGGCGGAAAAGGACAAGCCGTACACCCTGGTGGACACCCATGCCGGCGCCGGCGGCTACGCCCTGGACGGCCGCTATGCCCAGAAGAATGCCGAGCACGCCGGCGGCATCGCCGCGCTCTACGCGCGCAAGGACCTGCCCGAACCGCTGCAGCAGTACGTGCAGCTGGTGCACGACTTCAATCCCGGCAAGAAGCTCGAGCAGTACCCCGGCTCACCCGCCATCGCGCGCATGCTGATGCGCTTCGACGACCGCCTGCGCTGCTACGAGCTGCACGGCACCGACCACCGCATCCTCGCCAGTTACCTGGAGGACCGCGCCAACACGCAGGTCCTGCAGCAGGACGGCTTCGCGTCGCTGAAGGCGGAGCTGCCGCCGCCGTCGCGCCGCGGCGTCGTGCTGATGGATCCGTCCTACGAGATCAAGGCCGACTACGGCAAGGTCGTCGCCGCGCTCCGCGAGGGCCTGCAGCGCTTCGCCGACGGCACGATCGCGATCTGGTATCCGCAGCTGCAGACCGTCGAGTCCGCGCAGCTCGTGCAACGCCTGAAGTCCGCCTCCGAGCCCGTCGCCAAGAAGGGCTGGCTGCACGTGCGCCTGACCGTCACGCAGGCCGACGAGCGCGGCTTCGGCATGATGGGCAGCGGCATGTTCGTCGTGAACCCGCCGTTCGTGCTGCACGACAAGCTGGCCGAATGCCTGCCCACGCTCGTGGACACGCTCGGCCAGTACGACGACGCCAACTACCTGCTGGAGCAGCAGAGCGCCTGATCAGTGCCCGACGGTGAAGCGTCGGCGGATGTGCTGCGGGCGCTCCAGCTCGTCGACGATGGCGACTGCCAGGTCGGCCGTCGAGATGTGCGCCGGGCCGTTGGCGTCCATCACCGGCGTGTCCAGGCTGACGCGGTAGCTGCCACGGCGTTCGCCCGGCTCCAGATGCGGCGCGGGCGACAGGAAGGTCCAGTCGAGCGAGGACTCCAGCCGGATCAGGTTCAGCGCTTCGCGCGCGGCCAGCGCGCCCTGCTTCCACTGGTCCGGGAACTCCGGCAGGTCGACGATCTGCACGCCCGGCGCCGCGTACAGGCTGCCGGCGCCGCCGACCACCAGCAGGCGCTTCACGCCGGCGCGCTTCACGCCGTCGTAGATCGCGCGGGTGCCTTCCAGGAACTCGGTGTGGATGTCCGCCACCGCCCAGCCCGGGTTGTAGGCGCTGACGACCGCGTCCACGCCTTCCACCGCGGCCGCGACCTGGTCCGCCTGCTTCGCGTCCGCTTTCACCACGGTGAGGCCGGCGCGGGCGTCCAGCTTGGCCGGGTCGCGCGCCAAGGCGACGACCTCGTGACCGCGGGACAGCAGTTCCTGGAGCACTTCCTTGCCGACGAAGCCGGTCGGTCCGATCAGGGCGACTTTCATGAGAATTCCTTTCGAGGGGGTTCCGGGGAGGCCGGGAGAGGCCGTGGGTTTCGGGACAGCGACGGGATGCCGCAATGAGGCGGACTTTAGAAACTTCACAATCACCGCAGAAGTCCTCAGAATCCGACTCCATTCTTTAGACGATCTACACAATCTCCCGATGCTGGACCAACTCCGCCGGATGGCCGTGCTGGCGACCGTCGTCGAACAGGGCAGCCTGGTCGCCGCGGCGCGGCAGCTGCAGACGACGACCTCCGCCGTCAGCCAGCAGCTGCGCGCGCTGGAGCGCGACATGGGCGTGACGCTGCTGCACCGCTCGACGCGCCGCATCGGCCTCACACCCGCCGGCGAGCGCTTCGTGCAGGGCTGCCAGGCGATGCTCGCCGCCGCACGCGACGCGCAGACCCAACTCCACCATCTGCGCGACGCGCCCGAAGGCGAGCTGCGCATCAGCGCACCCGTCGGCGCGGCGCGGCAGATCGGTCCCGCGCTGGCGCCGCTGCTGGCAGCGAATCCAGGGATGAGCCTGCACCTGGAGGTCGACGACGGGTTCACCGACCTCGTCGCCAAGCGCATCGACCTCGCCGTGCGCTTCGGCCGGCTGCCCGACAGCAGCTGGGTCGCGCAGCGCATCGGTCAGCGGACGGTCGGCCTCTACGCCGCGCCCGCCTACCTGGCGCGACGCGGCGTCCCCACGTCGATGTCGGACCTGACCCGGCACGACTGGGTGTTCCTGCGCTCCGACACCGGCGCGATCCGGAACCTCTCGCTGGTCGGTCCCGACGGCCGCGAGGAGGTGCTGCGGGTCAATCCGCGCGCGAGCAGCAACAACCAGCTCAGCCTGCAGCAGTTCTGCGAGGCCGGCGTCGGGCTGGCGTTCCTCAGCGTGGAGGACGTCGAGGAATCGCAGACGCAAGGCCGCCTGCTGCCGCTGCTGCCGGGCTGGTCGCTGCCGATGCTGCCGGTCTACGTGATGACGCCGCAGCGCGATGCGCAGCCGGCGAAGGTCCGCCACGCCATCGACGCGCTCACCCAGGCGTTCGCCGGCGCGGCATCATCGACCACGGCGGCGTCCGCTGCATAGTCGACCAGGACCCGCCAGGAGCGCTCCGATGCCCGATGACCACTGGATCCAGCTGCGACGCGATCCGCGCACCGGCATCGAGACCGTTCGGGCGCACTTCACCGGTCACGCCTACGACCCGCACGGCCATGACGAGCTGCTCATCGGCATCACGCAGCAAGGCGTGCAGCGCTTCCGCTGCCAGCGCGCGCTGCACACCAGCACGCCCGGCCGCGCCATCCTGATCGAGCCGGGCGCGGTCCACGACGGCCACGCGCCGGAGGAAGCCGGCTTCACCTACGCGATGCTCTACCTGCCGCAGGACTGGACGACCCGGCTGCTGGCGCAGCACGGGCTGGGCGGCCTGTCTGCCATCCAGCCGGCGTTCCGCGACACGCTGGCGGAGGATCCTCGCCTCTTCACGGCGATCGAGTCGGCCTTCGACGCCCTTCACACAGGCGAGGCACGACTGGGCTGCGACCAGCACCTGGACCGCCTGATCGGGCTGCTCGCCCGGCATGTCGCCGTCTCGGATGCACCGATCCACGGCGACTCCTCCAGGCTCGCAGAGCGCGCCCGCGAGTTCCTGCATGACCGCATGGCCTGGGACGTCGGCCTCGACGACCTGGCCGCGCACACCGGCATGGACCGGTTCCGCCTGACGCGGCAGTTCAAGCAGTCCTTCGGCCAGTCGCCGCACGCCTACCTCGTGAGCTTGCGCCTGCGCGCCGCGCGCGCGCTGCTGGCGCGCGGCCACCGGCCGTCCGAAGTCGCCACCGAGGTCGGCTTCTCCGACCAGAGCCATCTGGGACGCTGGTTCCAACGCGCCTACCGCCTCACACCGGCCGACTACCGGCGGCGCTGCACAAACCTTCTAGACCGCGAACCGGGCTCACCGTGACGATGCGGGCTTCGCAGTTGAAGCACGCCGTGCGACGCCCATGTTTGATACGAAAGTGGCCCTCATCGTCCGAAGCGACCTCGCGACCTGGCAACGGCTGAACGTGACCGCGTTCCTCGCGACGGGCGTGGCGGCCTCGGCCCCGGAGGCGATCGGGGAACCGTACGTGGACGCCCTCGGCCGGCGCTACGCCGCCATGCTGGGTCAGCCGATGATGGTCTTCGAGGCGGACCTCGCCGGCCTGCAGGCCGCGCACCGCAAGGGCATGGAGCACAACCTGACCCTCGTGCCCTACGTCCACGCGATGTTCTCGACCGGTCACGACGAGGCCAACCGCAACGCCTTCCTCGCCGAGGACGCCGACCGGCCCGACCTCGTCGGGCTGGCGCTGCGCGGACCCAAGAAGGCCGTCGACAAGGCGATCAAGGGCCTCTCGCTGCACCGCTGACGGCACCGCAGACTGCGCCGCACACGGCCTCTCGGTTGTCCGCATGGCGCCGTCACGGCGCGCCGGTACATTCGCCGGATGCCGTTGAGTCAAGCCGCCTGGGCCCGCATCGTCCCGTTCGCCCTCTTCATGCTGCTGCTGGCGCTGCGGGGCGCCTTGCCCGAGCAGAACGCCCTGGGCCTCGATCCGCGCTGGATCTATGCGCTGAACCTGGTGGTGGTCGGCGGCGCGCTGGCGTGGTTCTGGCGCGGCTACGGCGAGTTCGACCGGCAGAACCGCCCCAGCCTGCGCGAGGCCGGCCTGGCCGTCGCCGTCGGGCTGATCGTCTTCGGCCTGTGGATCCATCTCGACGCGCCGTGGATGCAGCTGGGCGAGGCGACCGCCGCCTTCGTGCCGATGACGGCGGACGGCCGCGTCGACTGGCCGCTGATCGTCATCCGCTGGCTGGGCGCGGCGCTGATCGTGCCGGTGATGGAAGAGCTGTTCTGGCGCAGCTTCCTGATGCGCTGGATCGCCAGCCCGCAGTTCGAGACGGTCGATCCGCGCGCGGCCGGCCTGCGCGCGCTGGTGCTGTCGACCTTCGTCTTCATGCTCGCGCACACGCTGTGGCTCGCGGCGATCGTGGCCGGCGCGGCCTACGCGTGGCTCTACATCCGCACCGGCAAGCTGTGGTGCGCCGTCATCGCGCATGCGGTGACGAACGGCGTGCTGGGGATCTGGGTGGTCTGGAGCGGGCGGTGGGAGTTCTGGTGAGCCGCTGCCCGCCGCGTCTCAGCGCTTGAGCGCCTTCGTCACGGCCGCCGGCCGCTGCAGGTGCTTGAAGCGCTCGAACAGCCAGCAGCGCATGCCCATCACCAGCGTGAACTGACGTTTCTCCTCGTCGGGCAGCTTCTGGTCGAGCAGATGCTGGCGCGCGAAGTCCTCGGCGACGCGCTGCAGCCGGTCGCGCAGCTCGCGCGCCATGCCCGGACTGAGCTGGCCGTGGACCAGCATCAGCAGTTCCGCGTCGTTGTCGAAGCCGCCGGCGAAGAAGTCCTGCATGACGTTCTCGCGGAAGAAGGCCATCACCGGCCCCTGCGGCCGCCAGCGGAAGGTCTTCGCGACCTGCAGCCGGTAGCGGTTCAGCGGTCGCAGCTCGATGATGCCGAGCCGGTCCAGCTGCGCCAGCGCGCGCGTCACGTCCGCCTCGCCCATCCGGTAGGTCGCGACGATCTGCTCGAAGCTCCACTGGCTCAGGCAGCAGATGGCGGTCAGCAGCAGCTTCTCGTCGGCGACGACCTCGCGTTCCTGCTGCAGCGTCAATTCGCTCCGCAGCGACGTCGACCGGGCGAGGCGCTGTGACAGCTCGGCGAAATCGGTCTTCAGCACGCGGCAGATCTCGTCGATGCGCGACAGCGGCATCTCCCCGCCCGACGCGAACATGCGCTTCACGCTGGACTCGGACAGGTCCAGCGCCGTCGCCAGCTGCGCGTAGCTGATGCCGGACTGCTTCAGCTCGGCCTTGATGAGATCGATGAGGGATTGCGTGCTCGCCATGGGGGCGGACGTTAGCGCAAGTCGGTGGCGGGAGCCCATGACCGGTAGCGGGATTCGAGACCGGCCGGCCCGCGCCGCGATACCGACGCAAGCGAAGCGCGCCGGCGACGACTCGGCTTACGACCATCGCACCCGTTCCAACTTTCACGGGCGCCGACCATGCTCCGCCGACGTCATCTCCTGTGCTGCGGCGCCGCCGCGGCGGCGGGTCTCTTCAGCGCGCTCGCGGCCGATGCGGCCGGTCCGTTGCGCAATCCTTGCGGCCACGCCTCGCTCCCGATCCCCGGCGTCGATCCGCAGTGGCTCGAACGCGTCTGGGACGGCCTCGACCCCGCGCAACTCTGGGACGTCCATGCCCACCTGATCGGCACCGGCGAGTCGGGGTCGGGCTGCTGGATCGCGCCGTCGCTGTCGCAGTGGTGGCATCCGGTCGAATTCGCGCGCAAGCACGCGATCCTCAACGGCGCCTGTGTCGATCCGCGCTCCGTCGCCTCGGGTGACATCGATCGCTCCTACGTGCGTCGGCTCACCGCGCTGGCCGATGCCTTCCCGACGGGCGCGCGCTGGCTGCTCTTCGCCTTCGACGAGGCGGTGGATGCCGCCGGCCATCGACGCCCCGACTGGACCACCTTCCATGTCCCCGACGCCTACGCCCGCGCGGTCGCCGCCGAACGCCCCGATCGCTTCGGCTGGGTGGCCAGCATCCATCCGAACCGGGCAGACGCGCTGGAGCGCCTGGAGCGGGCAATCACCGGCGGCGCCCTCGCGATCAAGTGGCTGCCGAGCAGCATGGCCATCGACCTGCGCGACGCGCGCCTGCGGCCGTTCTACGACCGACTCGCGGCCGCGCGACTGCCGCTCATCGTCCATTGCGGGGAAGAACACGCCGTGCCCGGCGCGGACCGGCAGGACCTCGGCAATCCGCTGCTGCTGCGCGAGCCGCTGCGCCACGGCGTGCGCGTGATCGCGGCGCACTGCGCGTCGCTGGGCCTCGCGATGGACCTGGACCTCCCCCGGCCCCGACCCGCGACGGCCTTCGACCTCTTCGCCCGCCTGATGGACGAACCGGCCTGGCGCGGCCTGCTGCTCGGCGACGTCTCCGCGATGTTCCAGTTCAACCGTCGCCCCGAGGTCTGGCGCACCGTGCTGCGACGCCAGGACTGGCACGACCGGCTGTTGCACGGTTCCGACTACCCCCTGCCGGGCGTGCTGCCGCTGGTCCGCCTGCCCCAGCTCGTCCGGGCGGGCGTGCTGGACGAAGCGCACGTCGCTCCTTTGGGGGCATTGCGCAACCACCACCCGCTGATGTTTGATCTCGCCCTCAAGCGCTTCGCCCGGTGGCAGGGAGACGCGCTGGGCGCGCCGGTCTTCGCGACCGCCCGGCACTTTCCCGTTCCAGCGGCGTGACTGATTCCCTGAATGCGGGACTGAGCCGTACGAACGGGCCTCGGACCGAGCGGTAGCACCGATCGATACCGGGACAGGCGGCGGGTGATACTCACCGCAAATCAGCAGGGGGAACCGGGTCGGCGCGACGACAGTTGCGCCATCGCCACCGGCAACCCCCCGACGGGGCGACGACCCCGGCAACCACAACCGGTCCTGAACGACCGGATTCCAGGAGGAACGTAGACATGACCACCCCGCACATCCGCATCCAGCGCGACACGAAAGCCTGGCGTTATCAGGTGTGGATCTCCTTCGGCATCAGCGTCGCGCTCTGCGCGATCGGCCTGGCCTGGCTGCCGGGCGCCGACCTGGACCGCGCCTTCATGGTCATGGGCTACGTGTTCTGCCTGTCCACCGCCTTCGCGCTGTCCAAGTACATCCGCGACAACCAGGGCGCCCGCGCCGACACGCCGATGTGGGGCATCGTGGTCTGGAGCGGCTTCGCGCTGGCGATGGCGCTCACCGGCTGGGGCCTGTGGCGCATGGAGATCCAGCCGGTCTGGAAGGCCTACCTGCTGGTCTGCTGGTTCTACCTGATCTCCAACGTCTTCACCCTGGCCAAGATGCTGCGCGACGCCCACGAGGCCGATCTGACCGAAGCCCGCCAGCAAGGCCGCCGCGAAGCCCTGCGCGAGACCGCGCCGACCGTGTCGGCCGCCGCTCAATGAACGCCCTTGCCGACCTCGTCACCGATCTCCGTCCCCTCTCTCCGACCGCAAGGAGCCTTCCCATGCGTCCCCGTTCGACCTTCCGCCCCCTGCTCTCTCTCCTGACCGCCGCCGCCCTCGCCTTCGGTGCGACCGGCGCGGCCCGGGCCCACGGCCCGAGCGACGCCAGCGCCGCGCTGTCGGCCGTCCCGGTCGCCATCTCGGTCGTCGCGCCTTCCGCGGTGCTGTCCGGCGGCGCGGCCCTCGTGGTGGTCGCGGTCGAGAGCACCGCCCGCGGCACCGTCTGGGTCCTGGAACGCGCTTCCGACGGTGTGCGCATCAGCGTCGAGTTCTTCGGCAAGGTGGCGGTCGGCGCATCGAACGCCATCGGCACGGCCATCGTCGTCACGGCGATCAGCACCGGCTTCGTCCTGTCCGCGGCGAGCGAGGCGGTCGCCTTCATCCCGAACGAGATCGGCGCCTCGCTGCTCCACAACGAGCGCATCACCGACAAGGACCGCGTGTCGCGATGAGCAGCCGTCCGGCCATGAAGACGACCCTGGCGACCGCCGTGCTGGCGGCGACCCTGGTGGGAACGCTGGCCGCGGGTCCGGCCTGGGCTGGCCGCCCGTGCGAGAACGCCAAGCCCACCGTCGACCAGATCAAGCGCGGCATGGCCCTCGCGCAGGCCACCGCCGCCGCGCTGGACCGCAGCGGTGCCGACGTCGTGCTGCTGGCCCGTGCGGGACAGGATCTCAGCGAATACGGACTGCGCTGGTCGCACGTGGGTTTCGTCTATCGCGACACCATCGGCAGCGGCGCCGACGCCAAGCCCGTCTGGCGCGTGGTGCACAAGCTCAACCAGTGCGGCACGGCGCAGGCCGACCTGTACCGGCAAGGCCTGGGGGAGTTCTTCCTGGACAACCCGCACCGCTACGAGGCGGCGTTCTCGGTGCTCCAGCCCGAGCTCCAGCAGGCCCTGCTGCCGGTGCTGCGCGAGAACGCCCGCGCGGCGGCCCTGCACACGCCGGACTACAACATGGTCGCCTACCCGTGGTCGCGCCAGTACCAGCAGAGCAACCAATGGGCGCTCGAAACGCTGGCGACCGCCGCCGCGCCGCGCGAGGTGCTCAATCGCGCGCAGGCGCAGGACTGGCTCAAGCGCCAGGGCTACCAGCCGTCTGACCTGCGCCTGTCGACCGCCAAGCGGTTGGGCGCGCGCATCGGCATGGCCAACGTCGCCTTCGACGATCATCCGTCCGCGAAGCGTTTCGCGGGCCACATCGAGACCACGACGGCCGACACCGTCTTCACCTGGCTCACGCGCAGCGGTTACGGCCAGGCGCCGCAGAGCGTGAAGGCCTCGCCCTGAGGGGTCCTCGCGGACCCTGACGCGGCCGATTCCGGACCTTGAGCCCTCCCTCCCCGACTTCCACAGCGAGCCCTCCCATGAGCGACTCTTCCCACACCAGCCAGTTCGCGTTGCTGAGCCAGCGCCGATTCGCGCCCTTCTTCTGGACGCAGTTCCTCGGCGCGGGCAACGACAACCTGTTCAAGTTCGCCTTCACGGTGCTGGTGACCTACCAGCTCAACGTGAGCTGGCTGCCGCCGACGCAGGCGGGGCTGGCCATCGGCGCGCTGTTCATCCTGCCATTCGTGCTGTTCTCGGCCACCAGCGGCCAGCTCGCCGACAAGTACGACAAGGCGCGGCTGATGCGCTTCGTCAAGTCGCTCGAGATCGTCATCATGGCGCTGGCCGCCTACGGCTTCTACGCGGTCAACGTGCCGGTGCTGCTGGGCTGCGTGTTCCTGATGGGGCTGCACTCCACGCTGTTCGGGCCGGTGAAGTACGCCTACCTGCCGCAGCACCTGAGCGATCACGAGATCACCGGCGGCAACGGCATGGTCGAGATGGGGACCTTCGTGTCCATCCTGCTGGGCAACCTGGCGGGCGGGCTGCTGGTCGCCACGCCGATCGTCGGGCCGCAGCATGTGGCGATCGCCTGCGTGGTGGTGGCGCTGCTGGGTCGCGCGACGGCGCAGGCGATTCCGGCCAGCCCGTCGACGGTGCCGGACCTCGTCATCAACTGGAATCCGGTCAGCGAGACCTGGCGCAACCTGAAGCTGGCACACAGCCAGCTGGCGGTGTTCCGCTCGCTGCTGGGCATCTCCTGGATGTGGTTCTTCGGCGCGGTGTTCCTGGCCAACTTCCCGTCGTTCGCGAAGGAAGTGCTGCACGGCAACGAGCAGGTCGCGTCGCTGCTGCTGATGGTGTTCTCGGTGGGCATCGGCATCGGCTCGCTGCTGTGCGAGGTGCTGTCGCGCCGGCAGGTCGAGATCGGCCTGGTGCCGCTGGGCGCCATCGGCATGAGCGTCTTCGCGATCGACCTGTACTTCGCCTCGCGCGGGCTGCCGCCGTCGGCGCCGCTGAGCGTGGGGGCCTTCCTCGCCAACCATGCGCACTGGCGCGTGCTGGCCGACCTGGGCCTGCTGGCGCTCTTCGCCGGCCTGTACAGCGTGCCGATGTACGCGCTGATCCAGATGCGGGCGCAGCCGTCGCACCGCGCGCGGATCATCGCGGCGAACAACATCCTCAACGCGCTCTTCATGATCGCCAGCTCGATCCTGGCCGGCGCGCTGCTGGGCGCCGGCCTGACGATCCCGCAGCTGTTCCTGGTGGTCGGCATCGCCAACGCGGTGGTGGCGTTCTACATCTTCCTGGTCGTGCCGGAGTACCTGCTGCGCTTCTTCGCCTTCGTGCTGTCGCGCCTGATCTACCGCTTCCGGGTCACCGGCGATCAGCACATCCCGACGCAGGGCGCGGCGGTGCTGGTGTGCAACCACGTCAGCTTCGTCGACGCCGTGCTGCTGATGGCGGCGAGCCCGCGGCCGATCCGTTTCCTGATGGACCACCGCATCTTCCGGGTGCCGGTGCTGGGCTGGATGTTCAAGCTGGCCAAGGCGATCCCGATCGCGCCGCAGAAGGAAGACGCGGCGACCTACGACGCGGCCTTCGCCGCCGCGCAGGCGGTGCTGGACGACGGCGAGCTGGTGGGCATCTTCCCGGAAGGCGGTCTCACCCGCGATGGTTCGCTGCAGGCCTTCAAGGGCGGCGTGATGAAGCTGGTGGAAGGACGTCCCGACATCCCGGTGGTGCCGATGGCGCTGCAGAACCTGTGGGGGTCGTTCTTCTCGCGCGTCGAGCAGGGGCAGGCGATGGTGCGGCCGTTCCGGCGCGGGCTGTTCAGCCGCGTGGGGTTGGCGGCGTCGGCGCCTATCCCGGCGAAGGATGTGACGCCGGACCTGCTGCGCGAGCGCGTGGCGGCGTTGCTGGGTCCTCAGGACACGGCGGCGTCGCAGCCGGTGAAAGCGTGAGCTGATCTGATCCGGTAGCAAGCAGGAAGGCCTCCGAAAGGAGGCCTTCTGCGTTTCCGGAGCTGCATCACGCGCTGCGGGCGCCTCGCCGCATCAACCGCCTGATCCGCAACTTGATCGCCCTCGCCGATCGCCACACCGCGCTTGCGCGGACCCAGACGAGCAGGCTTTCCTTCCAGACGGTCCAGCGTCCGTAGAGCCGCGCGAACCAGGGCAGGCTCATCAGCGCGGGCTGCGTCAGCGCGAAGATCCGCGCCACCACCGCCGTGCCGACGACCTTCGCGAGCACGATGACGCTGAGTCCCAGGCCCGGCCGGCCGATGCCGATGAGCCAGAGCGCCAGCAGCTTGATCGGCAGCAGCAGCAGGCCCGGCAGGAAGAACACCACCAGCGCCAGATACGGCGGAAGGCGCCTCACGACGGCTTCCAGCTGGCGCAGCACCGGCAGGCGGCCGATGGCAGCCATCGCGCGCTGCAGCGGTTCCCAGCCCCATTCCTCGAAGAGGATGACGATGGCCAGGACGACGCGGATCAACCAGCGGATGGGCGCGAAGAGCAACTTCAGCATCACGCCATCTTTGCACGGCCCACCTTAGGGCCTTCTGAAGTCAGACCCCGCGCGCCCGATCCGCCGCGAACCGCTGCCGGAAGCCTTCGAAGTCGCCGGCGTCCAGCGACTCGCGGACTTCCTTCATCAGGTTGAGGTAGTAGTGCAGGTTGTGCACGCTCGTCAGCATGGGGCCCAGCATCTCGCCGCAGCGGTCCAGGTGATGCAGGTAGGCGCGGCTGAAGTTCTGGCAGCAGTAGCAGGTGCAGGTCTCATCCACCGGCTTCTCGTCCGACTTGTAGCGCGCGTTGCGCAGCCGCAGGTCGCCGAAGCGGGTGAACATGTGGCCGTTGCGCGCGTTGCGCGTCGGCATGACGCAGTCGAACATGTCCACGCCCTGGCGCACGCCTTCGACCAGGTCTTCCGGCGTGCCGACGCCCATCAGGTAACGCGGCTTGTCGGCCGGCAGCTGGTGCGCGATGTGATCGAGGATGCGCAGCATGTCCGCCTTGGGCTCGCCCACCGACAGCCCGCCGATCGCGTAGCCCGGCAGGTCCAGGTCCTTCAGCCCCGCCAGCGACACGTCGCGCAAGTTCTCGAACATCCCCCCCTGCACGATGCCGAACAACGCGTTCGGGTTCTGCAGCTTGGTGAACTCGTCCTGGCAGCGCTTGGCCCAGCGCAGGCTCATCTCCATCGACAGCCGCGCTTCCTTCTCGGTCGTCAGTTGGCCCTTGGATTCATACGGCGTGCATTCGTCGAACTGCATGACGATGTCGCTGTTGAGCACCGTCTGGATCTGCATCGAGATCTCTGGCGTCAGGAACAGCTTGTCGCCGTTCACCGGAGACGCGAACTTGACGCCCTCCTCGGTGATCTTGCGCATCTCTCCCAGCGACCAGACCTGGAAGCCGCCCGAGTCCGTCAGGATCGGCTTGTTCCAGCTCTCGAAGCGGTGCAGCCCGCCGAACTGCTTCATGATGTCCAGGCCCGGACGCATCCACAGGTGGAAGGTGTTGCCCAGGATGATCTGCGCGCCCATCTCTTCCAGCGAGCGCGGCATCACCCCCTTGACGGTGCCGTAGGTGCCCACCGGCATGAAGATGGGCGTCTGCACGACGCCGTGGTTGAGCGTCATGACGCCGCGTCGCGCGCGGCCTTCGGTCTTGAGCAGTTCGAACTTCAGCATGGGCGCGATTATCGGGCCCCGCGTCCGCCGGGGGTCGCGCGCGGCGGAGGCGTTACGGCGGCGGCGTAGACTCCTCTCGAAATCGGGAGCGCAGACTCCCCGGAGAAGCATCTTGAGGTCCTGGATCGCCGCCCTCGTCGCGACGGCCGCCTGCGCCATCGCGCCGGCGTCGGCGCTCGCCTGCGGGCCGTACACGGTCGGCCTGTACGAATACAGCGGGCTCTACTACCGCGACGCCCAGGGTCGCTGGACCGGCATCGACAAGGACGTCGTCGACGAAGTGGCCCGCCGCAGCGGCTGCAAGCTCGTCGCCATCACCGAATCGCGCGTGCGCATCTGGGCGCGGCTCGCCTCCGGCCAGATGGACATGACGGTCTCCGCGCTGATGACGAAGGAGCGCGAGCTGCTCGTCGAGTTCATCCCCTACATCGAGTCCAAGCAGTTCGTGGTGATGCGCCCGGCGCTGGCGGCATCCAGCGGAACGCCAGCGGCCTTCCTCGCCGACAAGCGCCGCCGCGTCATCGTCGTGCGCGGCTACGTCTTCACGCCGACAGTGGAATCGTGGCTCACGAGCCTGCGCATCCAGGGCCGCGTCGACGAGGCCCCCGACCAGCCCACCGCGATCCGCATCTTCAAGGCTGGCCGCGGCGACGCGGTCGTGCTTGGCGCGCACAGCCTGGCCCTCGCGCGGCGCGCCGATCCGGCGTTCGCCACCTTCACCGCGCTGTCCTTCGCACCGAACGAGCGCAGCATCGGCGCGCTGGCGCTGTCCCGGGAACGCATCCCGCAGGCCGATCGCGACCTCATGCGGCATGCGGTCGAGGACATGCTCAAGGACGGCACCATCGACGGCTACAAGCACCGGCATCTGGGCGACGTGTCCGAGACGCCTTAGCCAACCAACCGCGAGGGGCGCGTCCGGCCGCGACAATCGCGCCCATGCCCCACAGCCTCGCCGCGCCGGTCCACGCCGAACTGATCATCAAGAAGAGCCGCTTCCTCGGCTGCGTGGAATCGGTGCCCGATCGCGCGGCGGCGCTGGCGCGGGTCGAGCAGCTGCGCGCCGAACACCCGGGCGCCGCCCACGTCTGCTGGGCGCTGATGGCCGGCGGCCAGTCCGCCGCCAACGACGACGGCGAGCCCGGCGGCACCGCCGGCCGGCCGATGCTGGAGGTGCTTCGACACCAGGATCTGGAAGGCGTGCTGGCGACGGTGGTGCGCTACTTCGGCGGCGTGAAGCTGGGCGCGGGCGGACTGGTGCGCGCCTACACCGACGCGGTCGCGCAGGCGCTCCTCAAGGCCGACAAGGTGCCGGTGATCCGCCTGCGGACGCTGCGCTGCACCCTGCCCTATGCGCAGGAAGGCCTGCTGCGCCGGGAGGCCGAGAAGGCCGGGGCCCAACTGGTGGACGTGGCGCATGGGGCGCTGGTCGAGGTGACGCTGCGCTTGCCGGAGGGCGCCGCCGACGCCTTCATCGCGCTGCTCAACGAGTCCGGGCAGGGCGGATCGGCTGGCTCAAGCCGGACGACTGAATCTCAGGTCCGCAGCGCCCCGCCGACGTGTCTCGCCCATCCGCGAAGCCTCGCCGCCCTCCGCAGCCTAGAATCGCCGGCTGTTTTCCCCACTACCGCGCGAGACTGCCCGTGGCCGCAACCATCCTCCAAAAGATTCCCGCCGGCGAGCGCGTCGGCATCGCCTTCTCGGGCGGCCTGGATACCAGCGCCGCGGTGCACTGGATGCGCGGCAAGGGCGCCGTCCCCTGCGCCTACACCGCCAACCTCGGCCAGCCCGACGAGAGCGACTACGACGAGATCCCCCGCAAGGCCAAGGCCTACGGCGCCGAGATCGCCCGCCTGGTCGACTGCCGCGCACAGCTGGTCGCCGAAGGCATCGCCGCCCTGCAGTGCGGCGCCTTCCACATCAAGAGCGGCGGCGCCACCTACTTCAACACCACCCCGCTGGGCCGCGCCGTGACCGGCACCGCCCTGGTCGTCGCCATGCGCGACGACGGCGTGAACATCTGGGGCGACGGCTCGACCTTCAAGGGCAACGACATCGAGCGCTTCTACCGCTATGGCCTGCTGGCCAACCCGGCGCTGAAGATCTACAAGCCCTGGCTGGACCAGACCTTCATCGACGAGCTCGGCGGCCGCAAGGAGATGAGCGAGTACCTCATCGCCAACGGCTTCGACTACAAGATGAGCGTGGAGAAGGCCTACTCGACCGACTCCAACATGCTGGGCGCCACCCACGAGGCCAAGGACCTGGAGTTCCTGAACCAGGGCATGAACATCGTCAACCCGATCATGGGCGTGGCCTTCTGGAAGGACGACGTCGTCATCAAGGCGGAGACGGTGTCAGTGCGCTTCGAGGAGGGCGTGCCCGTCGCGATCAACGGCCGGACCTTCCCGGATCTGGTCGAGCTGTTCATGGAAGCCAACCGCGTCGGCGGCCGCCACGGCCTGGGCATGTGCGACCAGATCGAGAACCGCATCATCGAGGCCAAGTCCCGCGGCATCTACGAGGCCCCCGGGATGGCGCTGCTGCACATCGCCTACGAGCGCCTGGTCACCGGCATCCACAACGAGGACACCATCGAGCAGTACCGCATGAACGGCATGAAGCTGGGCCGTCTGCTGTACCAGGGCCGCTGGTTCGACCCGCAGTGCCTGATGCTGCGCGAGACCGCCCAGCGCTGGGTCGCCCGGGCCATCACCGGCGAAGTGACGCTGGAGCTGCGCCGCGGCAACGACTACACGATCCTGGACACCGTCAGCCCCAACCTGACCTACGCGCCGGAACGCCTGTCGATGGAGAAGGTCGAGGACGCGCCCTTCACGCCGGCCGACCGCATCGGCCAGCTGACGATGCGCAACCTGGACATCGCCGACACGCGCGACAAGCTCGGCGTCTACAGCCGCTCCGGCCTGCTGGGCAAGCACTCGGAAGGCTCGATCCCGCTGCTGACCGGCGGCGACGAGTAAGGCTCCGCCGGGCCGGCCCTGACAGGGCCGGCAGGTTCCGGAAAGCAAAAAGCCGCTGATCGCTCAGCGGCTTTTTCTTTGGCTTTGCAGAGCCGGGGCCAAGCCCCGTCGGACTCAGCTGCGGCGGCGGCGGGCGATGAAGCCCAGCGCACCCAGGCCGGCCAGCATCAGCGCGTAGCTGTGCGGTTCCGGCACGGCGGGCGCGATCGCGACGTTGACGTTGGAGCTCAGGAACTCCGCGCGCACGCCGGTGAAGTTGTAGGTCTGGTCGACCGTGTCGGTCACGATGAACTGCAGCGTGTTGCGGCCGGCGAGGAAGCCGCTGGACGCCGAGAACGAGGTCCAGTCCGCGTAGCCGCGCTGGCCGGAGATCGTCGAGATCGCCACGCCGTTGAGCAGCAGCACGCCGTTGTTGTCCGCCGCCCAGTGGCCGCTGAACGAAGCGCTGCTGGCGTCGTAACCCGTCAGGTCGA
Organism: Roseateles noduli; assembly: GCA_002205125.1. Taxonomy (GTDB): domain Bacteria; phylum Pseudomonadota; class Gammaproteobacteria; order Burkholderiales; family Burkholderiaceae_C; genus Roseateles; species Roseateles noduli. The sequence continues at coordinate 37,584 of NIOE01000014.1, forward strand.
AGTTCAGCGTCCAGGTGAAGGTGGAGCTGCTGGTCGGGCTGTAGTTGGTGTTCTGGTCGGCACCCGGGATCAGCCACGACGAGGACGTCGTGTTGGGCAGCCAGCTCGGGAACGGATCCGCGTTGCCGTTGCTCACCACGCCGAAACCGGACAGGCCCGCGGCGTTGCCGGTGGCCGTGTACTTGTAGTTGGTGTCGGTGCTGCCGGTCGTCAGTCCGGCGCCGGTGTTCACCAGGCCCCCGATGGAAGCGGCGGCAGCCAGCCCGCTGAACAGCGTGGCGGCGGCGGCGATCGTGGTGCGTGCGAACAGCGTCATGGTGAATCCCGGACAGAGGTAGGTCTTGTGGCGTCGATTGTCCCTAAACCTAGGGAGGCGCGGCCCCCCGTGGGCGCGGGGGGACACCACAGTCCGAAAGAGGGGTCGGGTGTTGCCCGGGCTGTCATTTCGCGCCAGAACGGCGCGTCTTCGCATCGGAAGGGCGCATCGCGCCCATTCACCGCTCAGGTCGCACCGACTTCGGGCGCGGGGTCGGCGGCCGGCGGCATCGTTGTCGACGGCGTCGCGAGCGGCTCGATCCGCGGCAGGTGACCCAGCTTGTCGGGATTGCGCTGCACATAGATCGCGCTGATCCGCCCCGGCTCCGGCGCAGGCCGCAGCGCGACGGTCTGGATCGGCTCCCCGCTGGCGCCGTAGACGACGAAACCCGGCAGGCCGTTGACGCGCGCCGGGCGGATGCGCCAATCGCGGCTGGTCGGCATCTTCACGAAACCGACGAAGGTGCGCGCCACCAGCGCCCCGCCCTCCAGGGTCCGCACCGCCGACACCTTGCCGCCGCCATCGGCCAGCAGCACGACGTCGTCGGTCAGCACCTTGGCCAAGGCGTCGACGTCGAAGGACTGCAGCGCGCCCATGAAGGCCTGGAACAGGCGCTGGCGTTCCTCGTCCTCGACCTCGTGGCGCGCGTAGTCGGCCTTGACGTGCTGCCGCGCACGGCTCGCCAGTTGCCGGCAGGCCGCGGCGCTGCGGTCCAGCCGGCGCGCGATCTCGTCGAAGTCCAGCTCGAAGACCTCGTGCAGCAGGAAGGCAGCGCGCTCAAGCGGCGACAGGCGCTCCAGCGTCAGCATGAACGCCACCGACACGTCCTGCGCGAACTCCGCCTGCGTCTCCGGGCTGGGCGACCAGTCCCCGGATTCATCGACCAGCGGCTCGGGCAGCCAGGTGCCGACGTACTGCTCCCGCCGGACCGCCGCCGACTGCAGCCGGTCCAGGCAGAGGTTGGTCACCAGTCGCGACAGGAAGGCGCCCGAATGGCGCACGGTCGATTCGTCGACGTCCGCCCAGCGCAACCAGGCGTCCTGGACGATGTCCTCGGCTTCCGCCCGCGAACCCAGCATCCGGTAGGCCAGCGCACGCAGCGACCGCGCGTGGTCGCGGTCGTAGCGCAACGCGCGCGCGGCGGGCGCCGGGTCGAGGGCCGGAGCGCCGGCGGGCGTGGTGTCGGAAGCGGTGTCGGTCATGGCGCGTCGTCCGGAGTCGTCTTGCCCACAAGACGACGCAGCCTACTCCGATGTGACAACGCGCCCGTCGTTCAGCGCCCCGCGCGCTCCAGCAGCATGGCGTCGCCGTAGCTGAAGAAGCGGTAGCGCTGCTCGATCGCGTGGCGGTAGAGCACCATGATCGGCTCGTAGCCGGCGAAGGCCGACACCAGCATCATCAGCGTGCTCTTGGGCAGGTGGAAGTTGGTCACCAGCCGGTCCACGACCTGGAAGTCGAAACCCGGCGTGATGAAGATGTCGGTCTCGCGCGCGCCGGCCTTCAGCCCGCCGCCCAGGGCCGCCGATTCCAGCGCGCGCAGCGTCGTCGTGCCCACGGCCGTGACCTTGCCGCCCGCCGCGCGGCAGCGCGCGATCGCGTCGACGGTCCCGGCGGTGACCTGGAACCACTCACTGTGCATCTTGTGCTCGGCCAGCGATTCGACGCGGACCGGCTGGAAGGTGCCCGCGCCCACGTGCAGCGTCACGTGCGCCGTGCCGACGCCGCGTTCTGCCAGGCGCGCCAGGAGCGCCTCGTCGAAGTGCAGCGCCGCCGTCGGCGCGGCCACCGCGCCGGGCTCGCGCGCGAACACGGTCTGGTAGCGCCGCACATCGTCGGCCGAATCGCCGTGCTCGATGTAGGGCGGCAGCGGCACATGGCCGTGCTGCTCCAGCAGTTCGAACGGATCGCCCGACAGGCGCAGGTGGAAGAGGCCGTCGTCCGGCCCGCAACGGCCGAGGACCTCCGCGTCGAACGCGTCGGCGAAGCGCACCACCGCGCCGGCCTTGGGGCTCTTGCTGGCGCGCATGTGGGCCCAGACCTCGCGGGTGCCGGGCAGCACGCGTTCGACCAGGGCCTCGACCGCGCCGCCGCTGGCCTTGGCGCCGTACAGGCGCGCCTTGATGACCTTGGTGTCGTTGAACACCAGCAGGTCGCCGGGATTGAGCAGGTCGGGCAGCTCGCGGAAGACGCGGTCGACGGGCGGATCGGTCCGGCCGTCGAGCAGGCGCGAGGCGCTGCGTTCGGCGGCGGGATGCTGGGCGATGAGGTCGGGAGGCAGAGCGAAATCGAAATCGCTCACCGAGAAGGTACGGGACATGCGGCCGATTTTCCCACTACTGCCGCGACCGCCCCTACTGCCAGCGCGCCCCCTGCTGCAGCAGCATCGCCAGCCGGCCGCTGCCCTGCAGGTCGCCCATGCCGCGGCTGAGCGCGGCGGCGAAATGCTCGCCGTCGGGCCGGGCTTTCGAGAACACCGTGTACAGCGGGATCTCCGAGACCGCGGGCTCCAGCCACACCAGCTGGCCGGCCGCGGCGCGCAGATGGGTTTCCAGGAGATGGGCGCCGACGCCCTTGTCGATCAGTGCCAGATCGACGCGTCCGGCCAGCAGCTTGCGCAGGTTGGCGAGGTCGTCGACGGCGCCTTCGACCGGCAGGTTCGCCGCCTCGAAACGGGGCGGGTTCGCATAGCCGTTGACCACGCCGATGCGCAGATCGCGCAGCGCGGCGAGATCGTCGATGCGGCGCCGGCGATCCGCGCGGGCCATGAAGCCGACCTGGTTGAGGATGCCCAGCGGCTGGGGGAAACGCATCGTGCGTTCGCGCTCGACCGAGCGCCACGCGCCGATCACGCCGTCGTGGTCGCCGCGCTGGAACTCGAGCAGCGCCCGCGCCCAGGGGCGGAAGGTGAGCGTCATCGAGCGCCCCGCCTGATGCAGCGCGGCACGGGTGATCTCGCAGGCGACGCCGCCGCCGGGCAGCGCGCTGCCGGTGTAGGGCGGGAATTCGGTGGCGACCATCCGCACCGGCGCATCGGCGGCGCGGGCCGGCTTCGCACCCAGCACCGACAGCGCCGGCGCGGCGGCGGCCAGCCAGACGAGGCTCTCGCGGCGGGAGGTCATGGGCGATCGGGGCGACAGGATGCCGGAATGGCGGTCGACACAGCCTAGCAGCCGACCGTGTCCGGAGGCGCCCCGCCGACCCGGGGGAAATGCCCGGTCGCCCGGCCTGAACCGGCAATCGGTCACGCCGGCCCATGAAAAAAGCCGGCCGGGTCTCGCGACACCGGCCGGCTTCCAACGCCTTCGGCCCGTTTACTGGCCGCCGGTGCCGGTGGCCAGCAGCGTGCCGCTGGCGCCCGAGATCCAGCCCGTGCGCGCATCCAGGAACTGCACCTGAGACAGCGAGCGCTGCGTGCCGGACACCTGCGAGCGCCAGGTCTTGCCGCCGTCGACGGTCAACAGGATCGTGCCCGCATCGCCGACCGCCCAGCCGCGCTGCGCATCCAGGAAGCGGATGCCGCGCAGCGCGGGTCCGGAGAGGCCGGTGCCGGCCGCCTGCCAGGACACGCCCAGATCGATCGAGGACATCAGCAGTCCGCCGTCGCCGACGACCCACAGGGTCGACGCGTCGCTGAAGGCCAGCTGGCGCAACGACGAGGACGTGCCGGTGAAGCGGCCGGTCCAGGTCTTGCCGCCGTCGGCGCTCACCGCGACGCGACCGCCGTCCCCGACCATCACGCCGTTCTTGCCGCTGAACTTGATGTCGTTGTAGCCCACGTCCAGCTTGGACTGTTCCGTCCAGGTCTTGCCGCCGTCCGTCGTCGACATCACCGTCGACGTCATCGGGTAGACCCAGGACACCGAGGTCGTGACCGCGAAGCCGTTGGCGGCGTCGGTGAAGTGGAAGGCGCTCACCACCCGGTTGGCCGGCATCAGCGGCGTCAGCCACTTGGTGCCGCCGTCCTCGGTCATGTAGACGCGACCGTCGCCCGCCAGCAGCCAGCCGGTCTTGGCATCGATGAACTGGAAGCGGCTGGCGATCGTCGAACTGGCCTGCGGCGCCAGACCGGTCAGCTTCGCCGTCCAGTCCAGGCCGCCGTTGACCGTCTCCATCAGGTCGCCGCCGTACGTCAGCGCGAGCCCGCGCTTGCCCTCGAAGAACCAGAAGGCCGTCAGCGTCTTGGCCGCCGCATCCGGATCCGGACCCGCGACGCGCTTCCAGGTCTGCAGGCCGTCGCTGCTCAGCAACGTGGCGCCGTTGTAGCCGCTCGTCGCCAGCCAGGTCTGGTCGCCGATGCGGCTCAGGCGGTAGTTGTAGGTCGCTTCCGGCAGCCCCTTCACGCGCGTCCAGCTCGCGCCGGCGTCGGCCGACACTTCATAGACGGTGACCCCGGTGCCGTTCTCGTAGTACTGGCGCAACCAGTTGCCCTCCGCCAGCATCGAGTAATAGAGGCCGGCATTCGATCCGCCGGGCACGAAGCTCAGCGCGGCCCAGGTGCGTCCGCCGTCCTGGGTGCGATACAGCATGCCGTTGTAGGCGAGCGCGCCCACCACCCCGTCGAGCATCTGGATCGACCCCGAGAACGGCCAGTAGTTCGAGGGCAGTCCCTGCGCGTCGAAGCTCGCCCAGGTCACGCCGCCGTCCGTGCTGAGACGGAAGCGCTGCACGTAGGTGGTGCCCGTGGCCGGCACGTAGGTCTCGGTGTAGCTGCGCACCTGGACCGTCTTGCCCCAGGTCTGCACGACCGGCTGACGGTCCGTCGCGTCCAGGGTCAGCGCGGTGACCAGCGTCTTGCCGAAGTCCGTCGAACGACGCAGCGCCAGACCCTCCATCACCCACACCGTGCCGTCGCTGGCGAGCTGAGGTTCGTTCTGGAAACTCTGCTCGACCCAGGTCGCGCCGCCGTCCGCCGTCGCGCGCAGGCGGTAGCCGTCGACCAGCGCCAAGGTGTTCGCGCCGGCCAGCTGGAGTTTGGGCGAGTAGGACTGGGCCGTGCCGACCGGCTGCAGCGTCCAGTGAGCGCCGCCGTCCGTGGTGCGCAGCAACGCGCCGAAGTCGCCGACGATCCAGCCGTTCTTCGCGTCGGCGAAGCGCACGCTGTTCAGGCGGGTCGTCACGCCGCTGGCGACCTTGGTCCAGGTCTGTCCGCCGTCGACGGTGCGCAGGATCTCGCCGGCATCGCCCACCGACCAGCCGGTGTTGACATCCAGGAAGCGCAGATCGTTCTGCGTGGTGCCGGTCGGACGCGGCGCCTGCCAGCACCAGCCGGCGTTGTCGGCGGCCGTGCAGTTCAGGCCCAGGACGTGGGCGCGGTTGAGCACCGTCACCGTCCACTTGACCTCCTTGGAGGCGCCTGCGGCGTTCGAGACTTTCAGCGTCACCTGGTAGTCGCCGACCTTGGCGAAGTCATGCTTCGGACTGGCGTCCGTGCTGGTGCTGCCGTCGCCGAAGGTCCAGGCGAAGGTCAGCCCCGTGGTCGCGGCGGCGTTGCTGGTGAACGCGGTGGCCGAGGTGACGTCGGTGGTCGCGGACGCGGCGATCGCCAGGTTGTCCGGAATCGCCACGCCCTGCACCGGCGGGGGCGGCGGAGGCGGGGCCGGGGCGTCGTCGCCGCCGCCGCCGCAGGCGCTCAGCAGCGCGGCGCTGATCAGCACGCCGGCCCAGCCGGCGCGCATGCGTTCATTCATGCTCATGGAATCCTCCCGATGTTTCAATTTGTTTGCTTTTTTAGCGGGCGGATTCTGCACCAGCTTCACGCGATCTGAACGCCGCCTCATCTCGCCCGAACGGGGGATCGCCCCGAGGCAGAATCTCGTCCACATGACTCAGGCCAGCACCGCTCCAACGCCACCGCCGTCGCCCGCCAAGGCGGGTCGCCCGGGCTCGGGATCGGGCCCGGATGCGGCACCGGCCAAGTCCGCGCCGCAGAAGGCGATGGAGAAGATGGGGCTGACGCGCGACATCGACCTCGCGCTGCACCTGCCGCTGCGCTACGAGGACGAGACCACCCTCACGCCACTGGACCGCGCCCACGACGGCGACACGCTCCAGTGCGAGGGCGAGGTGATCGAATGCCGCATCGAGATCCGCGGCCGCCGCCAGCTGCTGGTCAAGCTGCGCGACGACGACGGCGCGCTGCTGACGCTGCGCTTCCTCCACTTCTATCCCGCGCATCAGAAGACGATGGCGGTGGGCCATCGCGTGCGTGTGCGCGGCGAGATCCGCGTCGGCTTCTTCGGCCGCGAGATGGTCCATCCGAACTTCCGCAAGGTCGACGCGGACACGCCGCTGTCGACCTCGCTCACGCCGGTCTATCCGACCAGCGCGCAGCTGCCGCAGGCCTACCTGCGCAAGGCGGTCGCCTCCGCGTTGCGCAGAGCGCCGCTGGACGAAGTGCTGCCGCTCGCGCTGGTGCCCAAGGGCCTGCCCGCGTTGCGCGACGCGCTCAACTTCCTGCACCACCCGCCGCCGTCGGCCGGTCTGTCCACGCTCGAGGACCACACGCATCCGGCCTGGCAGCGGCTCAAGTTCGAGGAGCTGCTCGCCCAGCAGCTCAGCCAGCAGCGCGCCCAGCGCGAGCGCGCCCATCTGCGCGCCCCGGCGCTGCGCGGCGCGCCCGGCGGGCTGCATGAGCGGCTGCTGGCCGCCCTGCCCTTCGCGCTGACCGGCGCCCAGCACCGCGTGGCCGAGGAGATCGCGGCGGACCTCGCCAGACCGCAGCCCATGCACCGGCTGCTGCAGGGCGACGTGGGCTCCGGCAAGACGGTGGTGGCCGCGCTGGCCGCCGCCGTGGCCATCGATGCCGGCTGGCAGTGCGTGCTGATGGCGCCCACCGAGATCCTGGCCGAACAGCATTTCCGCAAGCTCATCGGCTGGCTGGAACCGCTGGGCATCCGCGTCGCGTGGATCACCGGCAGCGTGAAAGGCAAGGCGCGGCAGAAAATGCTGGACGCGGCCGCCTCGGGCGAGGCCACGCTGATCGTCGGCACGCACGCGGTGATCGAGGACAAGGTGCGCTTCCACCGCCTCGGGCTGGCGATCATCGATGAGCAGCACCGCTTCGGCGTCGCGCAGCGCCTGGCGTTGCGCAAGAAGCTCGCGGACGAGGCCGCCGGGGCCGCTGGAACCGCCGAGGCGGGTTCAGGCCCGCTCGAACCTCACCTGCTAATGATGAGCGCCACGCCGATCCCGCGCACGCTGGCGATGACCTACTTCGCCGACCTGGACGTGTCGACCATCGACGAGCTGCCGCCGGGTCGCAGCCCCATCGTCACCCGCGTCTTCGCGGACGGCCGGCGAGACGACGTGATCGAGAAGATCTCGGCCGCCGTCGAGGACGGGCGGCAGGTCTACTGGGTCTGCCCGCTGATCGAGGAGTCCGAGGCGCTGGACCTCAAGAACGCCACGGAGACGCACGCCGAGCTCGGTGCCGCGCTGCCGGGCAAGATGGTCGGGCTGCTGCACGGCCGGATGCCGGCGGCGGAGAAGGCGGCGGTGATGTCGCAGTTCACGGCCGGGCAGATGCAGATCCTGGTCGCGACGACCGTCATCGAGGTCGGCGTCGACGTGCCCAACGCCAGCGTCATGGTGATCGAGCACGCGGAGCGTTTCGGCCTCTCGCAGCTGCACCAGCTGCGCGGACGCGTCGGGCGGGGCTCGGTCGCCAGCGTGTGCGTGCTGATCTACACCGGGCCGCTGTCGGACACCGGCAAGTCGCGCCTGCGCGCGATGGCGGAGACCACCGACGGCTTCGAGATCGCGCGGCGCGACCTGGACATCCGCGGACCGGGGGAATTCATGGGCGCGCGCCAGAGCGGCGCGCAGCTGCTGCGCTTTGCCGACCTGCAGGAAGACGCGCCGCTGCTGAGCGCGGCGCGGGCGCTGGCGCCGCGGCTGCTCGACGAACAGCCGCGCGCCGCGCAGCTGCAGGTCGAGCGCTGGCTCGGCCACAAGACCGAGTACCTCAAGGCCTGACCCCTGGCGCCGGGCCGCGTTGCGCGAGGCCCGACTGCCCGGGGTGAGATCACTTCAGGCGGATGACCCAGTACAGCAGGACTTCCGTCGCCGTGGCTTCGGCGCCGCTGAAGAGCTGCGGCTCGGCGTTGATCTTATCGACCGTGGCCTGGCCCAGGATCACGCGGCCGAACGCGGCGTAGCCGGGGTCCGCAGCGGTCTTGTAGTCCAGCACGGTGCTGTTGTCGACCGAGTTGAAGAAGAACTGGCTGGTCGCCGAATCCGGCACCGAGGTGCGCGCCATCGCGATCGTGTACTTCAGGTTGGACACGCCGACGTTGGTCTCCAGCTTGATCGCGCCGCCCAGGTCGCTGCCGGGGGCCTTGGAGACGTAGCCGGTGGTGAAGCCGCCGCCCTGCGCGACGAAGTTCGGCACCACGCGATGGAAGATCGTGTTGTCGTAGTACTTCGCGGTGACGTACTTCAGGAAGTTGGCGGTAGTGATCGGCGTGCGGGAGTCGAGCTCCACCACCATCTCGCCGTCGCTGGTGAGCATGCACACGACGGCGGTCGCGGTGCTCTGATTGGCCGCGGCGATGCCGGCGGCGCTGCAGGTCGTGGTCGGCGCGACCGGCACCGGATTCGGCTTGGGCGTCTGCGACGGATTGCCGCTGTTGTCGCTGCCGCCGCCTCCGCAGGCAGCCAGCATCAACGCGCCGCCCAGTGCGGCGGAGAGCGCCAGCAGACGGGGCTTGGAGGAGATCGAGGAGGTGAGGGTGATCGACTTCATGTGGGCTCGCGTTGGAAGCTCGTGGCTCCCGCTTTCTGGCAAAGAAGGGCGAAGTATCGAGGGCAGATTGACACAAGTCATGGGGGCGGGTGCGCGCGCCGCACGAAATCTGATCGGGGTTTCCCTAACGCGCTCTTTACAGAGTGTCGGACCTCACCGAGCGGGTTCCGGAAGGCCCAGGATCCCGTCCGGAAAGACACGTCCGGTTTCAGTCCGATTTCAGTCGGGTTTCAGAATTCGAGGTTGTCGATCAGGCGCGTCTGGCCGATGCGCGCGGCGGCCAGCGCCACCAGCGGTTCGCCGTCGCGTGCCGCGCCGAGGTCGTGACGCCGGCGCAGCGTCAGGTAGTCCGGCGCCCAGCCCGCGTCGCGCAGCGAGGCCATCGCGTCGGACTCGATGCGGTCGAGGTCGCGCTCTCCGGCGGACCAGCGCGCGATCATCGCCTTCAGGGTGCGCGACAGCAGCAGCGCGTCCTGCTTCTGCTGTTCGCTCAGGTAGCCGTTGCGCGAGGACAGCGCCAGGCCGTCGGCGTTGCGTTCGGTCTCGCCCGCGAGGATGCGGATCGGCATCGCCAGCTGGTCGACCATGCGGCGGATCACCATCAGCTGCTGGTAGTCCTTCTTCCCGAAGACGGCGACGTCGGGCTGGACGATCTGGAACAGCTTGGCGACCACCGTGCAGACGCCGATGAAGAAACCCGGGCGGAAGTGGCCTTCGAGGATGTCGGCCAGCTCGACCGGCGGGTGGACCTTGTAGCCTTGCGGCTCGGGGTACATCTCGCGCTCGTCGGGCGCGAAGACGAGGTCGCAGGTCGCGCCTTCCAGCAACTCGGCGTCGCGGGGCAAGGTGCGGGGATAGCGGTCGAAGTCCTCGTGCGGCGCGAACTGCAGCCGGTTGACGAAGACGCTGGCGACGACGAGGCCGTCCGGACCGACGGCCGCGCGGGCCTGGCGCACCAGCGCCAGATGGCCGTCGTGCAGGTTGCCCATCGTGGGCACGAACGCGACCGGGCGACCGCCCGCGAGCGCGGCGCGCAGGCCGGCGATGTCGTGGTGGATCTGCATGATCAGTAGGTGTGTTCGGCGGCGGGGAAGGCGCTGGACTTGACGTCGGTCACGTAGCGCGAGAAGGCCTCGCCGATCGAGCCCGCGCCCTGCATGAAGTCGCGCACGAAGCGCGGCTTGCGGCCGCCGCCCACGCCCAGCATGTCGTGCATCACCAGCACCTGGCCGGAGCATTCCGCGCCGGCGCCGATGCCGATCACCGGCACGCCCAGCGAGCGGGTCAGCTCGCCGGCCAGGGCCGCCGGCACCATCTCCAGCAGCAGCATCTGCGCGCCGGCGTCGACCAGCTCGCGCGCATGCGCCTTGATGCGCGCGGCGCCGGCCTCGTCGCGGCCCTGCACCTTGAAGCCGCTCAGCGCGGTGACGGTCTGCGGCGTCAGGCCCAGATGGGCGCAGACGGGGATGCCGCGTTCGGTCAGGAAGCGGACCGTCTCCGTGGTCCAGCCGCCGCCTTCAAGCTTGACCATGTGCGCGCCGGCCTGCGCCAGCTGCATCGCGCTCTTCCAGGCAACCTGGGGCGACTCGTGGTACGAGCCGAACGGCAGGTCCGCGAGGATCCAGGCGGTGCGACGCGCGCGCGCCACGTTGGCCGTGTGATAGACCATCGCCTCCAGCGTGACCGGCACGGTGGTCTGCAGGCCCTGCACGACATTGCCCAGCGAATCGCCGATGAGGATCGAATCCACGCCGGCGTCCTCCATCGCATGCGCGAAGGTGGCGTCGTAGGCGGTCAGCATCGCGATCTTCTCGCCGGCGGCGTGCATGTCGAGCAGGCGCTGCAGCGTGACGGGCTTGCGGTCCGGCGACGTGCCCGCGGGACGCGGCACGGCGTAGAGGGACGTCGGGGAAGACGCGGGGGAAGAGCTCGGAGGGGCGGTCGGTTCGGTCATGCGTGTCCCCTGGAGGGAGGTCCGGGGAGGGTCCGGGGGGTGGGGCGGCAGTGTACCGGGACGGTGTCACGATGCCGCTTTCTGAGGACAATGCCGGCCCATGACCCTCACCGAACTGCGCTACATCGTCGCCGTCGCCCGCGAGCGCCACTTTGGCCGCGCCGCGGAAGCCTGCTTCGTCTCCCAACCGACCTTGTCGGTGGCGATCAAGAAGCTGGAGGAGGAACTCGACGTCAAGATCTTCGAGCGCGGCGCCAACGAGGTGACGATGACGCCGCTGGGCGAGGACATCGTGCGCCAGGCGCAGTCGGTGATCGAGCAGGCCAGCGCGATCAAGGACATCGCCAAGCGCGGCAAGGATCCGCTGGACGGGCCGCTGCGGCTGGGGATCATCTACACGATCGGGCCCTACCTGCTGCCGGAGCTGGTCAAGCACTGCATCGACCTCTATCCGCGGATGCCGCTGATGCTGCAGGAGAACTTCACCCAGAAGCTGCTGGACATGCTGCGCACCGGCGAGCTGGACTGCGCGATCATGGCCGAGCCCTTCCCCGACGCAGGTCTGGCGGTGGCCCCGCTGTACGACGAGAGCTTCGTCGTCGCGGTGCCGGCGGTGCATCCGCTGGCGAAGAAGGAGCGCATCAGCGCCGAGGAGCTCAAGGCCGAGACCATGCTGCTGCTGGGCAACGGTCATTGCTTCCGGGATCACGTGCTGGAGGTCTGCCCGGAGTTCGCGCGTTTCTCGACGGACGCCGAGGGCATCCGCAAGAGCTTCGAGGGCAGTTCGCTGGAGACGATCAAGCACATGGTGGCGTCCGGGATGGGCGTCACGGTGGTGCCGGCGCTGAGCGTGCCGGACCACGTCCCGCCGCACCTGCGCTACGTGCCCTTCGAGGACCCGGCGCCGACGCGCCGCGTCGTGCTCGCCTGGCGCCGCACGTTCACCCGGTACGAGGCCGTCGCCGCGCTGCGCAACGCGGTGTATGCGTGCACGCTCAAAGGGGTGACGTTGTTGTCGTGAGACTTCGCCGCCGCTACCAATGCGGCGGCTTGCGGATCGCCTTCTTCCGTGTGGGGACCACGTCCGGCAATTGCGACGAGGAGAGGAGCCCGTCATTCAGGGAGGGCTCCATCCAATCCGCAAGTCCCGCGAGTGCCATGCAAGGACGGCGGTGGCCTGAGGCACCTTCTCCAGTGTGAATCGGCATCACGACGCCGATACCTACCTGCGGAAAGTCCTCGCGAATCGCTTGCAACACCGGCTCGAAATCGCTGTCGTTTGTTATCAAGACCACGCGATCCACTCGACCCTGGGCAACGTCGCGATAGACCCGTAGTGCCAGGTTGACGTCCGTCTTCTTCTCCTCGACGCGCCATACGCGAACCTTGCGACGGCGATCAAAAGCTTCTCCTGGAACATATTCGGGCAAGTGAGACCCGGACATGTCACAGGTATGCACGCCAAAGACTGCTTCAAAGCGCGGTCCGTGCTTCGTTGCGAGCGCGCGCAGATAGGAGGTCTGTGCCTCGACGGAAGCGGCGCCATGAGTGGCAAAACGCGCCAGCGCATACGCAGTGAACAGATTGAGCTTGACCAACACCTCATTCTGATCGCGCTGCGCCAGCAGTGTGTCGATCAGCCCCGACCACGTCCAACCACTTGAACGGCGTGCCTCGCAACCGTCCGTAGTAAAGGTTGTAGCCATCGACATAGGCGCCGACGCGAACTGGCGTCTTGATGCAGGTCAAGAGAACGAGCGTCCAGAAAGTGAAAAGGCCACCCCAGGTGGAGCGGCCTTTTCGTCCTAAGCGGGTTGGCTAACCGAATAGCGCCCGCAGAGGAGTAGTCGTGGGGCGATTGTCGCCCCATTTATTTCTCGGCGTCAATCTGGTTTTGATCGTCCAGTTGGTTTTCCCAATCGCCACGCTTAAGCTATCCAAATATCTTCATCGATAGCATTTCTCTAAAGTCCTCCTCATGCGCCGCTCAGGTCTTCCTTCCGGGGGAGTTCAACGGCGGTCCGGACCCCTACAAAGCGTCCCTGTCTGAAGCATCGAGGAGTGCCCATGAGTGCCAAGCCCCAACATCCCGCCCAGTGCCCGGTCATGACGACGAGCGCCGGCGCGCCGATCGCCGACAACCAGAACACGCTGACCGCCGGCCCGCGCGGCCCCGTCCTGATGCAGGACTACCAGCTGATGGAGAAGCTGGCCCACCAGAACCGCGAGCGCATTCCTGAGCGCGTGGTGCATGCCAAGGGCTGGGGCGCTTTCGGCACCTTGACCGTCACGCAGGACATCTCCCGATTCACCCGCGCCAGGCTGTTCGGCGCGGTCGGCAAGCAGACGCCGATGCTGGCGCGCTTCTCGACCGTCGCCGGCGAGCAGGGCGCCGCCGATGCGGAACGCGACGTCCGCGGCTTCTCGCTGAAGTTCTATACCGAGGAAGGCAACTGGGACCTGGTCGGCAACAACACCCCGGTGTTCTTCATCCGCGACCCGCTCAAGTTCCCCGACTTCATCCACACGCAGAAACGCCATCCGGTCACCAACCTGCGCTCCGCCACCGCCGCGTGGGATTACTGGAGCCTTTCCCCCGAAAGCCTGCATCAGGTCACCATCCTGATGAGCGACCGCGGCATCCCCGTCAGCCCGCGCTTCATGGACGGCTTCGGCTCCCACACCTACAGCTTCTGGAACGCCGACGGCGAGCGCTTCTGGGTGAAGTTCCACTTCAAGACCCGCCAGGGCCATCGCACGCTGACGAACGCCGAAGCGGCCGCCGTCATCGGGCAGACCCGCGAGAGCTACCAGGAAGACCTCTTCGGTGCGATCGACCAGGGTCAGTTCCCGCAGTGGACGATGGCCGTGCAGGTGATGCCGGAACTCGACGCGGACAAGACCTCGTACAACCCCTTCGATCTGACCAAGGTCTGGCCGCATGCCGAGTACCCGCTGATCGAGGTCGGCGTGCTGGAGCTCAACCGCAATCCGGAGAACTACTTCGAGGAGATCGAGCAGGCCGCCTTCTCGCCGAGCAACATCGTGCCCGGCATCGGCTTCAGCCCCGACAAGGTCCTGCAGGCGCGCATCTTCAGCTACGCCGACGCGCACCGCTACCGCCTCGGCACGCATTACGAGGCGCTGCCGGTGAACGCGCCCAAGTGCCCCGTCCACCACTATCACAAGGACGGCGCCATGAAGTTCTTCCGCACGCCGACCGGCCATCCGAACGCGTACTACGAGCCCAACAGCTTCGGCGGCGCGACGCAGGACCCGTCGGTGGCCGAGCCGCCGCTGCGCCTGCAGGGCGACGCCGCGCGCTTCGACCACCGCGAGGGCAACGACGACTACGCGCAGCCCGGCGCCCTCTTCCGCCTGCTCGGCGAAGCGCAGCAGCAGCGCCTCGGCCGCAACATCGCCGAATCGATGCGCGGCGTGCCGGCCTTCATCGTCGACCGCCAGCTGGGTCACTTCGACAAGGCGGATCCGGACTATGGCCGCGTCGTCCGCGCCGCGCTCAGCGTGCTCGACATCGAGTTCACCGTCTGACGCCGTCGGCTGTCATCTGCAAGGAGCAAGACATGACCCCTCGTTCCGGACAACGCACACTCGGATGGCTGCTGGTGGCCGCCGGCGCCGCGCTCAACGTGCAGTCGCTGATCGACTGGATGCAACACAGCGTCGCCTAAGCGAAGGCCCAAGGCCCCAGCGGCTCGGTCGTTCAGGGACGGGAGGCCTTGGGGTTTTGCCGCTGGCCGGCAAGGCCCCATGGCCTCGCGGCCTAGCGCGCCGGACGTCCAAGTAGAGACCTCCCGGTCGCCCCGCAGTCACGCAACCGATCACTGGTATCGGTTAGGCTGCGGGGCGTCTTTTTCCTTCCATTTCCGCAAGGAGTTTCACGATGGCCAAGAAGAGCCCCTCTCCCGCCAAGGCGACCTCCGCAAAGGGTGCGCCGTCCATCCAGATCGGCATCAGCGACAAGGACCGCGCGGCGATCGCGCAAGGCTTGTCCAAGCTGCTGGCCGACACCTACACGCTCTACCTGACCACGCACAACTTCCACTGGAACGTGACGGGTCCGATGTTCAACTCGCTGCACGCGATGTTCATGGCCCAGTACACCGAGCTGTGGAACGCCGTGGACCCGGTCGCGGAGCGCATCCGCTCGCTGGGCCACAAGGCGCCGGGGTCGTACGCGCAGTTCGCGGCGCTGAGCTCGCTGCCGGACGCCCCGACCACGCCGCCCAAGGCGCTGGACATGGTCCGCATCCTGGTCGACGGTCATGAAGGCGTCGCCCGCACCGCGCGCGCGCTGTTCGACCTGGTCGACAAGGCCAGCGACGAGCCGACCGCCGACCTGCTCACCCAGCGCCTGACGGTGCACGAGCAGACCGCGTGGATGCTGCGCTCGCTGCTGGAAGAGTGATCAGCCCACGGCCTTGATGCGCCCGTCCCGGCGGGCCTGCGCCAGCATCGAGGCCAGCGCGCACGACGCGAGCCGCGCCGTGCGCGAATCGGCGCGGCTGGTCAGCACGATCGGCACCTTCGCGCCGAGCACCACCCCGGCCGCGTAGGCCTGCGCCAGGAAGCTCAGGCTCTTCGCCAGCATGTTGCCGGCGTCCAGGTCCGGCACGATCAGCACGTTGGCCTTGCCCGCCACCGGCGACACGATGCCCTTGATGCGCGCCGCCTCGGCATCGATGGCGTTGTCCATCGCCAAGGGGCCGTCCAGCACCGCGCCGGTGATCTGCCCGCGGTCCGCCATCTTGCACAGCGCCGCCGCATCCAGCGTCGACGGCACCTTCGGATTCACCGTCTCCATCGCCGACAGCAGCGCCACCCGCACCTCCGGCAGGCGCAGCGCGTGCGCGAGGTCGATCGCGTTCTGCACGATGTCGACCTTCTCCTCCAGCGTCGGCGCGATGTTGATCGCCGCATCCGAGATGACCAGCGGCTGCGCGTGTCCCGGTACGTCCATGACGAAGCAGTGGCTGATGCGCCGTGAGGTGCGCAGTCCGCCTTCGCGTCGCACCACCGCGCCCATCAGTTCGTCGGTGTGCAGGCTGCCCTTCATCAGCGCGTCGACCTCCCCCTTGAGCGCCATCGCCACGGCCATCTCCGCCGCCGCATGGCTATGCGGCACGTCGACCTGCGCATAGCGCGAAAGGTCTACACCGGCCGCGGCGGCGGCTTCGGCCACCTTCCCGGCCGGGCCGATCAGGATCGGTTCGATCAGACCCAGCGCCGCCGCTTCCGTCGCCGCGAGCAGGGACACGTCGTTGCACGGATGGACGACCGCCATGCGCAGCGGCGGCAGCTCGCGCACCGCCTCGATGAGTCGGTCGTAGTGCGGATGGGCATGGGGCGTTTGTTCGGTCATTGTTCGATCACCCTGCGTCTCCCTCGGACATTGACAACGAGTCGCGGTCGATGATGCATGCTGCGGTGCAACAAATCAAGCCGAGCGGACTTCGCGAGGCGGTGCTGGGAGCAAGGCGAATGTCCGGAAATTCCGACTGGATCCACGACTGGCAAGCGTACGCGACCGACGCGTGGCAGCGCACGGTATTGACGCTGGACACGATGCGCGAGCGCGGCAACGTGTTCCTCCACCATCTGCAGGCCGGCAAGCCCGCGCTGCTGAAGTTCGAACATGAACTGCTGATCGACGGCCGCGACCTGCCGCAGCCCTGCAACTATGCGCTGCTGCGCATCCTGCCGGCGGACGGCGACATCGTCGATCCCGCGCGGCGGCCCATCGTCGTCATCGATCCGCGCGCGGGCCACGGGCCCGGCATCGGCGGCTTCAAGCCGGACTCCGAGATCGGCGTCGCGCTGCGCGCCGGCCACCCGGTCTACTTCATCACCTTCGAGCCGGAACCGGTCGAGGGTCAGACCTTGCTCGACGTCGCACGCGCCGAGGCGCACTTCATCGAGGAGGTCGCCCGCCGCCATCCCAAGGCGCCGGGCCTGCCCGCGGTGATCGGCAACTGCCAGGCCGGCTGGGCGGTCGCTGCGCTGGCCGCCGTGCGCAGCGACCTGATGGGACCCATCATCCTGAACGGCGCGCCGCTGTCGTACTGGGCCGGCTCGCCGGAGCAGAACCCGATGCGCTACGCGGGCGGCGCGCTCGGCGGCGCGTGGATGTCGGCGCTGTCGGCGGACCTCGGCGGCGACCGATTCGACGGCGCGCACCTGGTCTCCAACTTCGAGAACCTCAACCTCGCCAACAGCTGGTGGGACAAGTACTACCACCTCTACGCCAACGTCGACACCGAACGCGAGCGCTTCCTCGACTTCGAGCGCTGGTGGGGCGGCTACTTCCGCATGACCGGCGAGGAGATCGAGGCCATCGTCGAGAACCTGTTCATCGGCAACCGCCTGGCGCGCGGCGAGGTGGAGCTCGAAGGCTACCGGCTGGACCTGCGCAACATCGCCGCGCCGATGGTGATCTTCGCGTCCTGGGGCGACAACATCACCCCGCCGCAGCAGGCGCTGGACTGGATCATCGACGTCTGGGGCAGCGAGAAGGCGCTGGTCAAGGCGGGCCGCACCATCGTCTACATGCTGCATCCGAAGATCGGCCACCTGGGCATCTTCGTCGGCGGCGGCATCGCGCGGCGCGAGCATGAGCAGATCCTCGACACGCTGGAGCAGATCGTCGCGCTGCCGCCCGGCCTGTACGAGATGAAGATAGCTGCCCGCGATCCCGAAGCGCCGCTGGCGGCGCTGGAATCGGGCGACTACTCGGTGAGCTTCGAGACCCGCACCGTGGACGACCTGCGTGCGCTGAACCCGGAATGCCGCCGCGACGAAGCCCTCTTCTCCACGATCGCGCAGGTCTCCGAGATGAACATGCGCCGCTACCGCCAGTGGCTGCAGCCGGCCGTGCGCGCGGTCGGCAGCAAGGCGTTCGGCGACTGGCTGCGCTGGGTGCATCCGTTGCGACAGCAGCATCTGGCCCTCTCCGATCTGCATCCGCTGGCGCCGTGGATCAAGCAGGCCGCCGACGGCGCCCGCGAGCGTCGTCAGACGGTCGACGCGGAGAACGCCTGGCTGAAGTGGGAGCAGCTCGGCTCCCGCGCGATCAGCGAATCGCTGGACCGGCTTGGACACCAGCGCGACGCGACGCTCGTGCACTGGGTCGAAGCGGTCTACGGACCGGGCGGCCTGGGCGCGCTGCTGCCGCCGCGGGAATCGGACCTCGCCTCGGGCGCCGCGCACGCGGCCGCCGATGAACGCGAAGGTCGTCGCATGGCGCTGGAACAGGTCGAGCAAGGCGGCTTCGCCGACGCGGTCTGCCGCATCCTGCTGGCGGGGCTCGCGCATCGCGGCGTCGTGCAGCGGCGCGGACTGGTGCTGGGCCAGCTGCTGGCCGATTCCCACCGCCGCATGGCCGAGGACGCCGAAGGCGCCGTCGCCGCCGAGGCGGTCCCCGGCGAGGACTGGGCGACGCTGCTGCACCGGCAGGCGCTGATCGTGACCTTCGCGCCGGACGAGGCGATGGCGGCGCTGCCGACGCTGCTGCCCACGCTGGAGGACCGCGAACAGGCGCTGGCGCTGGCGAGCGCCGTGCTGATGAGCGAATCCGAGCTCGCCGATCCGAAGTCGCCGACCGCCCGCTACGTCCACGAACTGCTGCACGTCGACCCGGCCCGCGTCGCCGACATGGCGCTCGCACTGTCGGCGCCCGGCGCAGCGACGGCGACAGCGGCCACGGTCTCGATCGCGGCCTCCCCCGCAGCGAAGACGGCGCGTCGCCGCAAGGCGGTCGCATGAACTCCGCCGCCGTGCAGTTCGGCCGGCTGCTGGCTGGGCGCAAGGTGCTGATCACCGGCATCGCCAACGACCAGTCCATCGCCTACGGCTGCGCCCGCGCCTTCCGCGCGATGGGCGCGGACCTGGCGCTGACCTACCTCAACGACAAGGCGCTGCCGCACGTGAAGCCGCTGGCCGACGCGCTCGGCGCCGACATGCTGCTGCCGCTGGACCTGCGCGATCCCGAGGCGCTGGACAGCGTCTTCGCCGCCGTGTCGGAGCGCTGGGGCGTTCTCCACGCGGCGCTGCATTCGATCGCCTTCGCGCCCAAGGACGATCTGCACGGACGACTGGTCGACAGCAGCGCGGCCGGTTTCGCGATGGCAATGGACATCTCGTGCCACAGCTTCATCCGCATGGCACGACTCGCGGAGCCGCTGATGCGCGCCGCCGGCGGCACGCTGTTCACGATGAGCTTCCAGGGCGCGAGCAAGGTCGTCGAGCACTACAACCTGATGGGCCCGGTCAAGGCCGCGCTGGAGGCCTCGGTGCGCTACCTCGCGCATGAGCTGGGCCCGGCCGGGATCCGCGTGCACGCGATCTCGCCGGGGCCGATCGCGACGCGCGCGGCCTCGGGACTGGAGGAGTTCGACCAGCTGCTCGCGGACGCCGCCGCGCGCGCGCCGGCGCATGCGCTGGCGACGATCGACGACGTCGGCTACGCGACCGCGATGCTCGCGGGCGATCACGCGCGGCTCATCACCGGTTCCACGCTCTACGTGGACGGCGGTTATCACATCATGGGGTGAGCGATGGATGCACGACTGGAAGGCGAATTCATCGCGGTCGTCAACGCGGGCTCATCCAGCATCAAGCTGTCGATGTACTCGCTGCACGAGGACCGCCGGTTGGGCCCGTTGCGGCTCGAACTGCGCGCGCAGGTCGAAGGCATCGGCACCGCCAAACCCCACTTCGAGGCGTCGCATGCCGACGGCTCGAAAGCCGGGTCGCGCGACTGGCCCGTCGGCGAGACGCTGACGCATGAGGGCGCGCTCGATCACCTGGTCGAGTTCGTCACCCACGAGTTCCCCGGCATCCGGATGCTGGGCATCGGCCATCGCGTCGTGCACGGCGGCACCGCGTTCGCGCAGCCGGTGCGGGTGACGCCGCCGGTGCTGGCGCAACTGGAGACGCTCACGCCGCTCGCGCCGCTGCATCAGCCCCACAACCTGGCGCCTATCCGCCGCGCTTTCTCGGCCCTGCCCGGGCTGCCGCAGGTCGCGTGTTTCGACACCGCCTTCCACCGCGGCCAGTCCGACGTCGCCGACGCCTTCGCCCTGCCCTATGCGCTGTTCGAAGCCGGTGTGCGCCGCTACGGCTTCCACGGGCTGAGCTACGAGTACATCGCCTCGCGGCTGCCGGTGTTGTCGCCGCGGCTGGCGGACGGGCGCGCCGTCGTCCTGCACCTGGGCAACGGCGCCAGCGCCTGCGCGCTGCACCGCGGCCGCAGCATCGCCAGCAGCATGGGCTTCACCGCCGTCGACGGCCTCCCGATGGGCACGCGCAGCGGTGCGGTGGATCCCGGCGTGCTGATCTACCTGATGGATGAGCAGCGCATGGACGCGCGCGAGCTTGAGACGCTGCTCTACAAGCAGTCCGGGTTGCTGGGGCTGTCCGGCATTTCCAGCGACATGCGCCAGCTGCTGGCCAGCGACGCGCCGCGGGCGCGTTTCGCGATCGACGTCTTCGTCCACCGCGTCGCCCGCGAGATCGGCGCGCTCGCCGCGGAAATGGGCGGTCTGGACGGGCTGGTCTTCACCGCCGGAATCGGCGAGCATGCCGCGGAGATCCGTCGCCGGGTGCTGTCGCGCTGTCTGTGGCTGGGGGTGTCGGTGCAGGACGCCGCCAACCGCGAGGGACCGGCCGAGCGCCGGATCAGCACCGTCGACAGCCGGTGCGAGGCCTGGGTCATCCCCACCGATGAGGAACTCATGATGGCCCGCCACACGTTCCGGCTGCTCGCCGGGGAGGAGTGACCATGCGAACGCCCAAGCAGCGCTACAGCCACGAGGAGTGGGAGAAGACCGTCGAGGACGTGGACCTGCAGATCGCGCAGCTGGCGATCATGTGCCACGTGCGGCTGCTCGATCCCGGCGTCATCGAGCGGGTGCTCGACAACGACCTGCGCATCTGCGGCGACGGCCACGAGAGCGGCTTCGAGAAGCTGCGCGGCATGCTCTACCTGCATTACGAGGTGCAGAGCCGGCTGGCCGAGGAACTCGGCCCGGTCGACGCCGCCGAGGTGGTCCAGCGCGTGCGCCAGCACCTGCTGGTGCGCATCGGCACGCAGCTCGGCACGCTGGGGACGCCGCAGGCGCCGGGAAGCGGCAACGGCAACGGCGGCAACGCCGGCTCCGGCGGTCAATAACCCCGACGGCTTGGGCGGGGCGGTCGTCGGCGCTACAGTGGGCCGCATCGCCTTGCGGGGTCACTCCATGCGCATCGCCATCCTTTCCTTCGACGGCTTCAACGAGATCGACAGCTTCATTCCGCTGGGATTGCTGAACCGGCTCAAGCCGCTGGGCTGGTCCGCCGAGCTCTGCGGACCGGGGCCGACGGTCACCTCGATGAACGGCGTCACCGTCCAGCTCAAGCATCCGCTCGAATGGGCCAACGAGGCCGACGCCGTCTGGTTCGGGTCCGGCATCTACACGCGGGCGATCGCGGAGAACTCGGCCGTGCTGGACCGGCTGCAGCTCGATCCGACGCGGCAGCTGATCGCCTCGCAATGTTCCGGCGCGCTGCTGGTGGCGCGGCTGGGGCTGCTCGGCGACGCGCCGGCCTGCACCGATTCGTCCACCCGGCCCTGGCTGGTCGAAGCCGGCGTGCGCGTCCTCGACGAACCCTTCCACGCCCGCGGCCCCGTGGCGACCTCGGGCGGCTGCCTGGCCTCACAGTACCTTTCCGCCTGGATCATGTGGAGCAAGGCCGGCGAGTCCGCCGCACGCGATGCCTTGACCTACGCCGCGCCGGTCGGGGAGAAGGATGACTACGTCGAGCGATTGCTCTCCCGCGTCCGCCCCTTCATGCCTGCGGCATGAAGGGTCTCACGGGGTGCTGACACCGAAGTCGGCGGCAGCCGGCCCCGGGGGATGCGACCTGCGGTTAAGCCCCGCCAGCGTGGGAGCAGACCCCGGGGCCGGCTGCCGCCGACGGGCGCGGTCAAAGAAGCGGGGCAGTACCCGATAATCTCGGGTTCGCCGCCCCAGAGCCGCCCCGAGTCGCCATGTCCACCGACCTCTCCCGCATCCCCTCCGAAGTGCGCCGTCGCCGCACCTTCGCCATCATTTCCCACCCTGACGCGGGCAAGACCACGCTGACGGAGAAGCTGCTGCTGTTCTCCGGCGCGATCCAGATCGCGGGTTCGGTGAAAGCGCGCAAGGCCTCGCGGCATGCGACCTCCGACTGGATGGAGATCGAGAAGCAGCGGGGCATCTCGGTGGCCTCGTCGGTGATGCAGATGGAGTACCGCGACTGCGTCATCAACCTGCTGGACACCCCGGGCCACCAGGACTTCTCGGAAGACACGTACCGCGTGCTGACCGCGGTCGACGCGGCGCTGATGGTGATCGACGCGGCCAACGGCGTCGAGCCGCAGACCCGCCGGCTGATCCAGGTCTGCCGCGCGCGCAACACGCCGATCCTGACCTTCGTCAACAAGATGGACCGCGAGGTCCAGGAACCGCTGGCGCTGATGGACGAGATCGAGCGCGAGCTGGGCATGACGGTGGTGCCGTTCACCTGGCCGGTCGGCATGGGCAAGCATTTCCACGGCGTGATGGACCTGCGCCAGCAGCGCATGCGGGTCTTCGCGCCCGGCGAGGACCGCGCCGCCGGCACCGAGGAGGTCCTGGACGGGCTGGACAACCCGGCCTACGCCGAGCGCTTCGGCATGCAGTACGACAACGCGCAGGGCGAGATCGAGCTGGTCAAGGAAGCCGCGCCGGCCTTCGACGAGGACGCCTTCCTCGCGGGCCAGCAGACGCCGATGTTCTTCGGCTCCGCGGTCAACAACTTCGGCGTGCAGGAAGTGCTGGACGCGCTGGTCGAGCTGGCCCCCGCGCCGGCCGAGCGCGCCGCGATGCAGCGCGTCGTGCAACCGGAGGAACCCAAGTTCACCGGTGTCGTCTTCAAGATCCAGGCCAACATGGACCCGGCGCACCGCGACCGGATCGCGTTCCTGCGCGTGGCCTCGGGCCACTTCGAGCGCGGCATGCGCCTGAAGGTCGTGCGCTCCGGCAAGGAGCTGCGCCCCAACACGGTGGTGAGCTTCCTGTCGCAGCGCCGCGAGCTGCTGGACGAGGCCTTCGCCGGCGACATCATCGGCATCCCCAACCACGGCGTGCTGCAGCTCGGCGACACGATCACCGAGGGCGAGGCGCTGCAGTACACCGGCCTGCCCTTCTTCGCGCCGGAAATGTTCCGGTCCGTGGAAGTGGCGGATCCGCTCAAGACCAAGCAGCTGCGCGAGGGCCTGCGCCAGCTCGGCGAGGAAGGCGCGATCCAGGTCTTCCGTCCCGAGGCCGGCAGCGTGCTGCTGCTGGGCGCGGTCGGCCAGCTGCAGTTCGAAGTCGTCGCGCACCGGCTGGAGCATGAGTACGGCGTCAAGGCCCGCGTCATGCCGGCGCGCTACAACGTCGCGCGCTGGGTGACCTGCGACGAGGCGGACGGCGGCGAGAAGGAGCTGCGCCGCTTCATCGACCACAACGCGCACCGCGTCGCCTGGGACGCGGTGAACGCGCCGACGGTGCTGCTCGAGTACGCCGGCGAGCTCCGCGCGATGCAGGAAAACTGGCCCAAGATCAAGTTCCACGCGCTGCGCGAGCACGCGGGCCTGGTCTTCCAGAAGCAGATGGACGCCTGAGGGGTCAGGTCTTTCTCCACCACCCCTCCTTGGAGGGACTGGGTTCCCGAGGCCGGCCGCCGTGACCTTGTTGGCGTTTCTGCAACGACACCGTTGTCGGCCTGTCACCGCCCCTTCCTACACTGCCGCGATGCCCCACGAGATCCAGCCCCTGCCGGAGCGCCGTCTGTGCTGCCTCCTGCTGGCGGCGGGCCTGCTGCCGGGCGCTCTGCCCGCGGCGGTGGCCTCGACGGCAACGCGCCCGTCGGCGCATGCGGGCACCGGCGAGCTGGTCGCCTTCACCGAAAACCTGCCACCGCTGAACCACGCCGAGAACGGCGAGGCGCGCGGCTTCAGCACCGAACTGCTGAAGCTGATGGCGGCCGAAGCCGGCATGCCGCTGCGGGTGCAGGTGCTGCCGTGGCAGCGGTCGGTGCAGGAAGCGGCGCGGCGCACGGACAGCGTGCTGTTCTCGCTGACGCGCACGCCCGAGCGCGAGAGCCAGTACCGGTGGGTCGGGCCGATCAGCCCGCGGCGCATCCTCGTCTACCGACTGAACCACCGCACGGACGTGCGTCCCCAGAGCCTGAGGGAGCTGAACGGCCTGCGTCTGGGCGTGACCCGCGATTCGGCCGCGGCACGGCAGTTGATCGCGGACGGCCTGCGGCCCGAGGTCGAGCTGGAACTCGCCGTCGACGACGCGACCAACCTGCGCAAGCTGCTGGCCGGCCGCATGGACCTGATCGTGATGCTGGACTGGGCCGCGGCCTGGCACCTCCGTGAGCTGAAGCTGCCCTACGCGACCCTGACACCGGTCCTGCCGATGGACGTCGACAAGTCCTACTGGTACGGCCTGCCGGCGGACAGCGATCCGGCGCTGGCGCGGCGTCTGCAGGCCGCGCTGGACCGCATCAGGCGGGATGGGCGCTACGAGCGCCTGCGGCAGCACTACTTCGATTGAAGGTCGCCGAGGCCTGCGCGTCAGGCAGGCAACCCAGCGCCTCCAAGGTGCGCTCGATCGCGACGTCGAGCGGTGTGTGCGGGACGCCTCCGACGTCGGCCAGTTCGGCGGTCAGGCGCGCTTCTCCCATGCGCAGCGGCTCGCGCCACAGGTAGCGCATCTCCGCCACTTCGCGGAACAAGGGCACCACCGGCTGAGCCAGACGCACGGCCCACCAGGGGAAACGAGTGATCCGCGCCTGCACGCCGGTGCGTCGCTGCACGATGCGGCGGATCGCCTCCGCCATCTGGCGTCCGTCGGCATCCCAATGGCCCGCGAAGTGGAAGCGCGCGAAGGCCGGCAGCCTGTCGCAACGCTCGATCAGCGCGGCCATCGCCGTCGCGACGTCGGGGAGATAGGCCCATTGGTGACCGACGCCGTCCGTCCCCGCCTGCTGGATCCGCGTCACGGGCTTGCCCGGCGTCACGAGGCCCTGCGAGAACCAGCTGTTCGCCGCACCGGGGCCGAAGAAGTCGCCGGCGCGCAGGATGACGGCGCGGAAGTCCCCGCGCTCGGCGCCGTCCTGCAGGCGGCGCTCCATCTCGACACGGATCGCGCCCTTGCGCGTCACGGGACGCTGCGGCGAATCCTCCATGGGGTACGGCATCGCGTCGGGTCCGAAGTTGTAGACGGTGCCGGGCAACACGACGGTCGCCCCACGCGCCTTGGCGGCTGCGATGGTGTTGTCGAGCATCGGCAGCACCAGCTCGCTCCAGCGACGGTAGCCGGGCGGATTCACGGCATGGACGATGACGCTGCAACCTTGCGCGGCGCGCTGCACATCGTCGGCGACGAGCGCATCGCCGCGCAGCCAGCGCAGGCCGTCGCGGTGTTCCGAATCGCTGGCCAGTCCGCGCTTGAGCGCCCGCACCGTCCAGCCCGCGTCGCGCAGGGCCCTGGCCACCGCGCCGCCGATGCCGCCGCTCGCGCCCAGTACCAGCGCCGTCCGCCGCGCCACCGCCGTCATCGCGGCCAGCACACCGATCGCATCCATCGAAGTCATCGCATCCATCGTCAGCTCCTGCCGGACCACCGGGGTCCTGTTGGGTGAAGGCATGGGATGGATTCTGGAAAGAAGCGTCTTTCCTGAAAATTACCGAGCATGAGCGGGCGGCTATACATTCCTGCATGACTTCGAAGAACCCTCCGCCCTCTGCGGATACCCCCGCCTCCAGCTCGTCGAGCGCCGGCATCGCCTGGGAGTGGTACCGCTCCTTCCTCGGCGTGCTGCGGGAAGGCTCGCTCTGAGGCGCCGCGCGGGCGCTGGATCTGACGCAGCCGACGGTCGGAAGACACGTCGCGGCGCTGGAAGCGCAGGTGGGGCAGTCGCTCTTCGTGCGCACGCCCGCCGGCCTGCTGCCGACGGAAGCGGCGCTCGCGCTGAGGCCCTACGCGGAGGCGATGGACAGCACGGCGGCCGCGCTGGAGCGCACCGCGCGCAGCCACGGCGACGGCGTGCGCGGCATCGTGCGGGTGACCGCGAGCGAGGTCGTCGGCGTGGAGGTGCTGCCGCCGCTGCTCGCGGAACTTCGCGAGCGCCATCCGGCGCTGATCGTCGAGCTGGTGCTGAGCAACCGCGTGCAGGATCTGCTGCGACGCGAGGCCGATATCGCGATCCGCATGACGCCGCCGAAGCAGGAGCAGCTGATCGCTCGACGCGTCGGCGTGATCGAGGTCGGCCTGCATGCGCACGAGCGCTACCTGACGGCGCACGGGACACCGGCTTCGATGAAGGCGCTGGTGGCGGACGGCCACGTGCTGATCGGCTACGACCAGCCCGCGCCCTACGTGCGCGAGCTGGCGCGCCGCTATCCCGTGATGGTGCCCGAGCACTTCGCGCTGCGCACCGACAGCGACCTGGCCCATCTCGCCCTCGTCCGCGCGGGCGCGGGACTGGGCTTGTGCCAGGTTGCGCTGGCCAGACGCGATCCGGCGCTGCGCCGCGTGCTCGCCGAGGAGCTCAGCATCCCGCTGGAGACCTGGATCACCATGCACGAGGACCTGCGGGACAGCCCGCGATGCCGGGCGGTGTTCGATGCGCTGGTCGCCGGCCTCGAGCGTCACGCCGAGGCCGGCGGTTCGGGCGATTCAGTCGAATCCGCCCACGCCAGCTGATCACGGCTTGATGCTGTAGTTCGCCGGCACCCAGCGGTAGCCCTTGCCGTCCGCGGCCACGTGGCCGAGGCCGGGGAAGGACACGTGCGCGATGGCGACCCAGTAGCCGTTCTTCGCCGCATCCGCGTAGGCCTTCTGGCGCTGCGGCATCGCCTGTTTCGAATCGCTGTCGAAGTTGATCGTGACCGACGGATCCGGGAACTGCACCGCCGCGACGTGCATCAGGTCGCCCCACACCGCCAGCTTCTGACCCTGGCTCTCCACCATGTAGACGGTGTGTCCCGGCGTGTGGCCGTAGGCCGCGTGCGTGCGGATGCCCGGCACGAGTTCGGTCTCTCCGCTGAACGGCTTCAGGCGGCCCGCGTCCTGGTACGGCTTCAACGCCGCGATCGCCGCGCCGAAGAAGTCCTTGTGGCCCGGCGCGGCCTTCGCGGCATTCGCCGTGTTCAACCAGTAGTCGGCGTCGTGCTGGTCCATCCGGACCACGGCGTTCGGGAACACCGCCTGGCCGTCCTTCGTCAGGCCGGCCGCATGGTCCGGGTGCAGGTGGGTGATGTAGACCTCGTCGACCTGCTCCGGCTGGTAGCCCGCCGCCTTCAGGTTGGCGAGCAGCTTGCCCGTCGTCGGACCGAACACGCCGTTGGCGCCGGTGTCGATCAGCACCAGCTTGGTGCCGGTGTTGATCAGGTAGCCGTTGATCGAGGTCTCGACCGGCGGCTTCAGGTAGTTCCTGCTCAAGGCCTTCACCACCGTGCCGGGCTTGGCCTTGTCCATCAGCTGGTCGACCGGCAGATCGATGGTGCCGTCGCTCAGCGCGGTGATCTCGAAGTCGCCCAGCATCAGCCGGTAGTAGCCCGGCGCCTGCGTCTTCACCTGCGGCGCGGCCGCCTGCACGCCCGCGGCGGCCAGTGCGATCGCGAGGCCGAATGAGAGGCCGAGTGCGGCGAATTTTCCGGAACGGATCATGGGGAACCTCCTGTGCATGTCATGCATGTGTTCGAGCAGGCGCGCAGCATAGCCACGCCTCGCCCCGATCGCTCGACCCGTTCGGAAGAAGCACCGTTCTCCCGCAGGAGATTCCGGTGACACGTGCTCGTCAAGACAGCGTTGTGGCACGTCCTGGCCCCTTCAAAAAGACGCCGCTTCGGACCGCTGCGTCAGCCTCGTGAAAGTCACGTGCGGCGTCATGTGGAACCCCCGCGCCGCTGCGTCCACAGAGGCCCGAGGGTTAGCCCTTGCGCAATGCTGCGTAAAGGGTTTTACGCTGTCGAGGGCCCCCGCCAGGGCCCCTATATTCCTGGCTCCACTACAGAGGCACCGGACCACCGGCGCCCACCCTTGCGCCGATGAGCAACCTCATCCTGGAGACACGCAAACTGACCAAGGAGTTCAAGGGCTTCACCGCCGTGGACTCGGTCGACCTGCAAGTGCAGCGCGGGCATATCCACGCGCTGATCGGCCCCAACGGCGCCGGCAAGACCACCTGCTTCAACCTGCTCACCAAGTTCCTGACGCCGACCCGCGGGCAGATCCTGTTCAACGGTCACGACATCACCGGCGAGAAGCCCGCACAGGTCGCGCGCCGCGGCGTGATCCGCTCGTTCCAGATCAGCGCGGTGTTCCCGCACCTGACGGTGCTGGAGAACGTCCGCATCGGCCTGCAGCGCTTCACCGGCACCAGCTACCACTTCTGGAAGGGCCTCGGCGGCCTGTCCAAGCTGGACGGGCGCGCGCTGGAGCTGCTGGAACTCGTCGACCTGCGCGACATGGCATCCCTGCGCGCCGCCGACCTGCCCTACGGCCGCAAGCGCGCGCTGGAGATCGCCACGACGATGGCGATGGAACCCGAACTGATGCTGCTGGACGAGCCGACGCAGGGCATGGGCCACGAGGACGTGGACCGGGTCACCGCGCTGATCAAGCGCGTCGCCGAAGGACGCACCGTGCTGATGGTGGAACACAACATGAAGGTGATCAGCAGCATCGCCGACCGCATCACCGTGCTGGCCCGCGGCGCCGTGCTGGCCGAGGGCGACTACGCCGCCGTGTCCCGCCATCCGAAGGTGCTGGAGGCCTACATGGGCTCCGAGGCCACCGAGCTGCAAGGGGCGCACTGATGGCGTACGCGCTCGAGATCAAAGGGCTTCAGGCCTGGTACGGCGAAAGCCACATCCTCCACGGCATCGACCTGGCGATCCCGCAGGGTCAGGTATTGACGCTGCTGGGCCGCAACGGCGCCGGCCGCACGACGACGCTGCGCGCCATCATGGGCCTGACCGACCGCCGCAGCGGCTCGATCAAGGTCCACGGCCAGGAAAGCGTCACCCTGCCGACGCACCGCATCGCGCGCCTCGGCCTGGGCTACTGCCCGGAGGAGCGCGGCATCTTCGCCTCGCTCAGCACCGAGGAGAACCTGCGCCTGCCGCCGGTCTTCAAGAGCGGCCGCGGCAAGGTCATGTCCGAGGACGAGATCTACGCGATGTTCCCCAACCTCTCCGAGCGCCGCCACAGCCCCGGCACGCGGCTGTCGGGCGGCGAGCAGCAGATGCTGGCCGTGGCCCGCATCCTGCGCACCGGCGCGGACATCCTGCTGCTGGACGAGATCTCCGAGGGCCTGGCCCCAGTCATCGTCCAGGCGCTGGCCCGCATGATCACCGCGCTGAAGGCGCAAGGCTTCACCATCGTGATGGTGGAACAGAACTTCCGCTTCGCCGCGCCGCTGGCGGACCACTTCGTCGTGATGGAGCACGGCCAGGTGGTCGAGTCCTTCAGCGCCGCGCAGCTCGACAGCAAGCGCGCGCTGCTCGACGAGCTGCTCAGCGTCTGACCCACCTCCGCATACCGACATCCGCCTACTGATTCCCCGAGCTTCGAGTCTGAAACCCGCATGGGCCCGCTGAGGCCGTTAGAACAAGGAGACAAGCGATGAAGACGACCCTCAAAACCGTTGCCCTGGCCTCGGTGCTGGCCTGCGGCAGTCTTGGCGCGCAGGCGCAGATTTCCGGCGACACGATCAAGATCGGCATCATCACGGACATGTCGAGCGTCTACGCCGACATCGACGGCGCCGGCGGCGTGGAGGCCATCCGCATGGCCATCGCCGACGCGAAGGGCCAGGTCGCCGGCAAGAAGATCGAACTGGTCTTCGCCGACCACCAGAACAAGGCCGACGTCGCCGCCTCCAAGGCGCGCGAGTGGTTCGACACGCAAGGCCTGGACCTGCTGATCGGTGGCACCAACTCCGGCACCAGCCTGGCGATGGCCAAGGTCGCGGCGGAGAAGAAGAAGCCCTTCATCTCGATCGGCGCCGGCACCTCGCGCCTGACCAACGAGGAATGCACGCCCTACACCATCCACTACGCCTACGACACGGTGGCCCTGGCCAACGGCACGGGCGCGGCGGTGACCAAGTCCGGCGGCAAGACCTGGTACTTCCTGACGGCGGACTACGCCTTCGGCACCTCGCTGCAGGCCGACACCTCGGCGGTGGTGACCAAGTCCGGCGGCCAGGTGCTGGGCGCGGTGAAGCACCCGCTGAACGCGAGCGACTTCTCCTCCTTCCTGCTGCAGGCGCAGAGCTCCAAGGCGCAGATCCTGGGCCTGGCCAACGCGGGCGGCGACACCATCAACGCGGTGAAGGCGGCCAACGAGTTCGGCATCACCAAGACGATGAAGCTGGCCGGTCTGCTGATGTTCATCAACGACGTGCACTCGCTGGGCCTGAAGACCACCGAGGGCATGTATCTGACCGACAGCTGGTACTGGAACCAGAGCCCCGAGGCGCGCGCCTGGTCGCGCCGCTTCTTCGAGAAGATGAAGCGCATGCCCTCGTCGCTGCAGGCGGCGGACTACTCGGCGGTGACGCATTACCTGAAGGCGGTGGAGGCGACCAAGTCCGACGACGGCGACAAGGTGATGGCGCAGATGAAGGCCACGCCGGTCAACGACTTCTACACCAAGGCCACGATCCGCAAGGAAGACGGCCGCGCGGTGCACGACATGTTCCTGCTGCAGGTGAAGTCGCCGAAGGAATCCTCCGAGCCGTGGGACTACTTCAAGGTCGTGACCCGCATCGCGGGCGACGACGCGTTCACCAAGCTGGCCGACTCGAAGTGCCCGCTGGTCAAGAAGTGAGCTGAGGCCGGAGACACCGCATGACCGACTTCTTTGGCGTCCCGTTGCCGGCGCTGCTCGGCCAGCTCCTGCTGGGGCTGGTGAACGGGTCCTTCTACGCGATGCTGTCGCTCGGGCTTGCGGTGATCTTCGGCATGCTGAACATCATCAACTTCGCCCACGGCGCGCTCTACATGATGGGCGCGTTCCTGGCGTGGATGGGGTTGGAGTACTTCGGCATCAACTACTGGGCGATGCTGCTGATCGCGCCGCTGATCGTGGGCGTGTTCGGGCTGGTGATCGAGCGGCTGCTGCTGCAGTGGCTCTACAAGCTGGACCACCTCTACGGCCTGCTGCTGACCTTCGGGCTGACGCTGGTGATCGAGGGGGTGTTCCGCTCCTTCTTCGGCGTCGGCGGGCAGCCGTACTCGGCGCCGGAGGCGCTGTCGGGCGCCACCAACCTGGGCTTCATGATCCTGCCGAACTACCGGGCCTGGGTGGTGGTGGCCTCGCTGGTGGTGTGCCTGGGCGTGTGGGTGCTGATCGAGAAGACCTCGCTGGGCGCGACGCTGCGCGCCGGCACCGAGAACCCGAAGCTGGTGCAGGCCTTCGGCGTGAACGTGCCGCGGCTGGTGACGCTGACCTACGCCGGCGGCGTGGCGCTGGCGGGCTTCGCCGGGGTGCTGGCCGCGCCCATCCTGCAGGTGAATTCGCTGATGGGCTCCAACCTGATCATCGTCGTCTTCGCGGTGGTGGTGATCGGCGGCATGGGCTCCATCCTCGGATCCATCCTGACCGGCCTGGGGCTGGGCGTCGTCGAGGGCCTGACCAAGGTCTTCTATCCGGAGGCGTCCAACACGGTGGTGTTCGTCGTCATGGCCCTGGTCCTGCTGGTGCGTCCCGCCGGCCTGTTCGGCAAAGAGAAATGAACAAGAAACCGCTGGGCTACGCCGCCCTGTTCATCGCCGTCGCGCTGCTGCCCTTCCTGGGCGTGTATCCGATCTTCGCGATGAAGGTGATGTGCTACGCGCTGTTCGCGTGCGCCTTCAACCTGCTGATCGGCTTCACGGGGCTGCTGAGCTTCGGCCACGCGGCCTTCCTCGGCGCCGCGGCGTATGCGGCGGGTCATGCGATGAAGGTCTGGGGCTTCCCGCCGCTGATCGGGATCGCGTTCGGCACGCTGATGGCGGCGGTCGCGGGGCTGGTGTTCGGACTGCTGGCGATCCGGCGCTCGGGGATCTACTTCTCGATGATCACGCTGGCGCTGGCGCAGATGCTGTTCTTCTACTTCCTGCAGGCGCCGTTCACCGGCGGCGAGGACGGCCTGCAGTCGGTGCCGCGCGGCAGCCTGCTGGGCATCAACCTGGAGAGCGACAGCGCGCTGTACTACCTGGTGCTGGCGATCTTCATCTTCGGTTTCTGGCTGATCTACCGGACGGTGCATTCGCCCTTCGGGCAGGTGCTGACCTCGATCCGCGAGAACGAGGCGCGGGCGACTTCGCTGGGCTATGACGCGGCGCGGTTCAAGCTGATGGCCTTCGTGCTGTCGGCGGCGCTGGCCGGGCTGGCGGGGGCGACCAAGACGCTGGTGCTGGGCTTCGCGACGCTGACCGACGCGATCTGGACGACATCCGGCCTGGTGATCCTGATGACGCTGGTGGGCGGCATGGGGACGATGGTCGGTCCGATCGTCGGGGCGCTGGTGATCATCGCCCTGGAGAACAAGATCGGCGACCTGGGCCAGTGGCTGGCCAACCTGACCGGCATCCAGTGGTTCACCGGACTCGGCGAGTCCGTCAGCCTGGTCACCGGGCTGATCTTCATCGTCTGCGTGCTGGCGTTCCGGCGCGGGCTGGTGGGCGAGGCGGGCGCACTGTGGGAGCGGCTGCGCAAGCCGGCAAATGCTCGTTAAATCGAGCGTTATCGAGCTAAAGCTCGATTTAACGATCATGGCTAGGTCGCCGTCTAAGTAGCCAATTCTAAAGAATGCTCGTAATATCGAGCCTTAACGCGTTAAGGCTCGATTTAACGAACATGAAAGTCGATCAGGCTTCTGTGCTGCCCGCACGCCTCCAGAGCGAGAGCGCCCAGTTGGGTGAGCGTCTCGCCCGGTTGAGGGTCGCTCGGCAGATCAAGCAGGCCGATGCAGCCATCCGGGCGGGACTGTCCCGCAAT
Source organism: Roseateles noduli (assembly GCA_002205125.1). Taxonomy (GTDB): domain Bacteria; phylum Pseudomonadota; class Gammaproteobacteria; order Burkholderiales; family Burkholderiaceae_C; genus Roseateles; species Roseateles noduli. The sequence continues at coordinate 70,664 of NIOE01000014.1, forward strand.
ACCGCCTACCGGATCGAAAAGGGTGACCCCGGACTCGCCATTGGCCAGATCCTGCGTTATCTGGACGCGATCGCTCCGGGACTGACGCTCACGCATCTCCTGACCGAAAGCGACCCGGCGCTTTTCCAGCAGCAACAGGAAGAACAGCGCCAACGCGTACGCGGGCTGACGCAGGCGGAAATGCAGGAACTGGATTTCTGAGGGGCGACTCATGGCGGCCAAGGAAACCAAGCTCACCGTCTTCGCGCATCTCGGGTCCACCTGGGCACCCTGCGGCCAGCTTCAGCTGAACGAGCAGGATCAGGAGCTCCAGGGCTCGACCCTGGCCTACGGGCTGAACTACCTGCGGCGGCCAGACGCGATCGAGATCGATCCGGTCAGCCTGGGTCTGCTCGATCGTGAACGGGTCCGTGGTCAACGGCTGCGCCCGATCAACAACCTTCCCTTCTTCGGCGGCATCCGCGACGCGGCGCCGGACGCGTGGGGACGCCGAGTCATCGAGGCCAAGCTGCGCGTGCCGGCCAACAGCCTGCCGGAATCCCAATACCTGATCCATGCCGGCAGCGAACGCGTCGGCGCGCTCGATGTGCGGACGGGGCTGGCCGACGGCCCCAGTGCGGGCGTCAGTTCCTGGCACACGCTGCAGCATCTGATGGAAGCCGCAGAGCGCATCGAGGAAGGTGCTCCCGTCCCCGCACATCTGGATGCCATCTTCATGAACGGCGCGTCGTTGGGAGGCGCACGACCGAAAGCCTCGGTCCGGGACGACGACGGGGTGCTGTGGCTGGCGAAATTCGCCAGCCGCCAGGACCGCATGGACATCCCCGCCATTGAATGCGCCGCGTTGCGCCTGGCGGCAGAAGCCTCGCTGTCCGTACCGCCGGTCAAGACGCTGACCATCGGCGACCGCCACGTCATGCTGATCCGCCGCTTCGATCGCTACTGGTCCTCCGATCGACTGCCCGGCATCGAGGACGATCCCACCTTGCTCAAGGCAGCGCCGGCCGACGGTGCGGCAGAACGACGACTGGCGTTCAACAGTGGACTGACCTGGCTGGGGTGCGACGAGAGCGAGTCGAGGACCAAGGCGTATGCAGACCTCGCCGAGGCGATCCGCCGTTACGCGCACCCCGATACGGTCCGCGCCGGCAACACCGAGCTCTTCAAGCGCATGGTGTTCAACATCCTGGTCAGCAATGACGACGATCACCTGCGCAATCACGGTTTCCTGTGGGATCCACGACTGCAGGGCTGGCGGCTCAGCCCGCTCTACGACGTGATGCCCCGACCCAGCCTGGCAAGCGAACGATTCCTCCACCTGGGCATCGGGCCGTCGGGCCGACTGGCCACGCTCGACAACGCACTGGCGGCGCACGGCGGCTTCACGCTCTCCGAGCGCGATGCCGCACTCGCCATCGATGAGGTCTGGCGCGTCGTCCGCCAATGGCGCATGTACTTCGAGCAGTTCGGCGTCAGCGCGCAGGAGATGGATCGGATCGCCACCGCTTTCCGCCACATCGACGACATCTCGACGGCAGAGATGCGACGCAAGCTCAGCTGAGCGATCGCCCACAGGCGAGCGGCTTGCGCAGCGCGACAATGAGCGTCATGACCTCCGCAGCCCCCGCTCCCGCCGCGCCGTCGCGTCTGTCGCTGTACCTGAACCTGATCCGCTGGGACCGCCCGGCCGGCACCTACCTGCTGCTGTGGCCCACGCTGGCCGCGCTGTGGATGGCCGCCGACGGCTGGCCCGGCTGGCACCTGCTGCTGGTCTTCACGATCGGCACCTTCCTGATGCGCAGCGCGGGCTGTGCCGTCAACGACGTCGCCGACCGCGACTTCGACAAGCACGTCAAGCGCACCGCCCAGCGGCCGGTGACCTCGGGGCTGATCTCCGTGAAGCAGGCGCTCGCGCTCGGCGCCGCGCTGGCGCTGGTCGCCTTCGTGCTCGTGCTGACGACCAACCCGCCGACCATCCTGCTGTCGTTCGCCGCGCTCGCGGTGACCATCCTCTATCCGTTCACCAAACGCTGGGTCTCGATGCCGCAGGCGGTGCTCGGCGTGGCGTTCTCGTTCGGGATCCCGATGGCGTTCTCCGCAGCGCTCGGCGGCCACGAGTGGAGCCTGCAGGCGATCTCCGCCTCGGTCCCGCTCGCTGCGTGGGGGCTACTGGTCGCCAACCTGTTCTGGGTGCTGGCCTACGACACCGAGTACGCCATGGTCGACCGCGACGACGACATCCGCATCGGCATCAAGACCTCGGCGCTGACGCTGGGGCGCTTCGACGTCATCGGCGTGATGGCGTTCTACGTCGCGTTCCTCGCGCTGTGGGCCACGCTGGGACTGCGGCTGGGCATGGGCCATTGGTTCCTGGCCGGCCTCGCGGTCGCGGCGGCGCAGGTGGTCTGGCACTACACGCTGATCAAGGACCGCAGCCGCGACGGCTGCTTCAGGGCCTTCCGCGAGAACCACTGGGTCGGCTTCGCGATCTTCGTGGGGACGGTGGTGGATCTGGCGTTGCGCTGAGCCGTCCGACTCAGGACAGCCACTGCACGATCGCGTCCGGATGCAGCGGCCATCCGGCCAGTCCCGCGAATCCCATCAGCACGCCGAAGACCGTCGGCACCATCGCCGCCGCGTACAGCCACCACAGCTGCGTCAGCGCGGTCACCGCCAGCATCGCGATCGAGATGGCCAGCAGGGCATCCGACAGGTCGAACTGGTCGTCCCGGTAGTTGAGCGCGTCGTAGCGCTGCTGGTCGGCTTCCGCCTGCTTGCGGAGTTCGTCCTTCTTGGCGGCCTGGTCCGCGGCGAGCGTCTCGTAATGTGCGATCGCCTCGCGGTAGCCGTCGGCCGCCGACGCCGGCGCACTGATCGCCTGCAGCTTCAGCTGCGTCAGCGCGGCCTTGGCGACCTCCTCCCGCGCGTTGCGCGCCTGGTAGAAGGACCAGTGGTCGATCTTGTCCGCCTGCGCCTGCTGCATGCCCTGGCCGATGTTGTCGTCCTTGATCTTGCAGATACCCATGAAGGTCGCCAGCAGCGCCACCGTCAGCGCCACCGCCACGTTCAGCCGCGACTGCGGCGGTGAGGCCTCCGCCCGCTCGTTGGCCTGGCGGGCGGTCTCAATCAGTTCGTCGGGGTCGATGTCCATCGGCGGCACGGTGTTCAGGATCGGCCGCGGCAGCATACCCAGCGAAGCTGAGCGGGACCTGTACGTCCGCTTAGCCGCGGCTGAGGGCCGCCACCAGGTCCGACTGCGTCAGGATGCCGACCAGCCGCGCCTCGTCGCCGACGATGGGGATGTGGTGATGCCCGGTCGCCGCGAACAGCGGCACCAGGTCCGCCAGCGGACGGTCCGCGCTGGCCACGCGCACCTGCCGGCTCATGATCTGCCCGACCACCTCCGGCTTGTCGCTGTGCGTGGTCGGCGTCGGTCGGATCAGGTGGCGCAGCCGCGTCGCCCAGTCGTCGTGCACATCCAGCGAGGCGCCGCGCATGAAGTCCGCCAGCGTCACGATGCCGACCACCCGCTGCGCCCGGTCCACCACCGGCAGCGCCTTGATGTGATGCGTCCGCAGCAGCGACCACGCCTCCTGCAGCGGAGTGCCCCACGCCACCGCCTTCACGTCGCGCGACATCACGTCCGCGCAGCGCAGCGTCGTGATCCGTCGCCGCGCCGCCAGGAGCGCGGCCTCGTCGACGATCGCCTGCAGATCGTCCCGCGGGATGTCCAGCACCTGGTTGTAGTGCGCCAGCACCGTGTCCAGGTCGACGCCGGTGAAGGGCGGTGCGTCTCCCGTCGCCCCGCCCGCTCCAACGCTCCCCCCTGTTGCGCCGCCCTTCGCCGGCGCGACGGAGACCGTTGTCTGCGGGTGGGGGTACTTGCGACCGGTGACGCTGTTGTAGGCCATGCCGGCGAGCACCATCAGCACCGAGTTCAGCAACACGGGATCGAGCGCGAAGTGCCAGTCGTGGACGCCGCTGAGCACCATCAGCAGCGCCGCCGCGCCGCCGGGCGGGTGCAGGCAGCGCAGCAGGAACATCAGCCCGATCGCGCCGCCGACGGCAATTGCTGCGGCCAGCTCCGGTGTACCGCCGAACAGATGCGCGCAGGCGATGCCGACCAACGCCGACGCGGTGTTGCCCATGACCACCGCCCAGGGCTGCGCGAGCGGACTCGCCGGCACGCCGAACACGAGCACCGCGCTCGCGCCCAGCGGCGCGATCAGCCACGGCACGCCCGGCATGTGGCGCGAGAGCAGTTCCGTGAGCACGCCTGTCAGCAGGAGGCCCACGATCGCGCCGGCCACCACGCGCAGACGTTCTCTCGCATCGACGCGCATGGGCGCCGGACGGAACGCCAGCAGCCAGAGGCGGAATCGATCCATCATCGGCGCGCCTTCGATTTGCGTCTCAGCGGTCCGGGATCGCGCGAGGCGACCTCGGGCACGAACATCTCCATCACCCGCAGCTGCTGCCCGTGCCGCGTGAAGACCGAGTTGCGCGACCACTGCATCTGCGCCGGTGCTTCAGTCCCGGTGGCCGCGAGCCATTGACGCTGCATCTGGCGGTGCGTCGCGCCGTGCCGCGTGACGCGCCGCGGCTGCAGCTCGCTGCGATGGATGCGGGTGTCGTCGTAGAGCAGGTGGCCGAGCGGCCGGCTGCCCAGTCCCTTCAGCGCCCTCCACGGACCGGCCACGGCGTGGCCGTGCACCGCCGACCGCGCCCACACCAGGGGCTGACCATCGACGCGCAGCAGCACCTCGCGCACGAGCGTCAGCCCGCGCTTGGGCAGCCCCAGCGCGGCACGTTCCTGCGGTCGCAAAGGCGCGGTCGTCTGGCGCAACACCTGGACTTCATAACGACGGCCGGTCGCGGCCAGCCGCTTGCTCAGCGAACCCGGCGCGCGCAGCCACGCGCGCAGGCCCCAGCGATCAGCGATCCCCATGGATGGAAGCGGCTCTCAGATATCAGTCAGTTGGCGGCCGGCGGCGTCGGGCGCGGTCGCGCTCAAGCGCGGCCGAACTCGTCGCCCAACTCGCCGGCGCGACGGTGCGCGGCCTTCACGGCACGCTCGACCGCCTCGCCGACACCGTCGGCCTGCAGGCTGGTGATCGCGGCGTGCGTGGTGCCGCCCTTGGAAGTCACCTTCTCGCGCAGCGCGGTCGGCGAGTCGCTCGATTGCAGCGCCAGCGCCGCGGCGCCGCCGCAGGTGGCCAGCGCGAGTTCGCGCGCCTTGGCCTCGTCCAGGCCCAGTGCGCGCGCGGCGGCGACCATGTGCTCGACGAGGAAGAAGAAGTACGCCGGTCCCGAGCCCGACAGCGCGGTGACCGTGTCGAGATCGCCCTCGTTGTCGACCCACACCGTGCGGCCGGTCGGCTGCAGCAGCTGCTCGACCAGCGCGCGGTCCTCGGCCGTGACGGCATCGCTCGCGCACAGGCCGGTGATGCCCTGCCCGATCAGCGCCGGCGTGTTGGGCATGCCGCGCACGACGCGCGACGCGCCGGTGGCGCGTGCGATCGCGTCGCTGCGCAGACCCGCCATCACCGACAGTTGCAGCGCGTCGCCGACATGCGGCGCCACCGGTTCGGCGGCTTCCTGGAACAGCTGAGGCTTGACCGCCCAGACGATGGCGCGCGCACGCGACAGCGAAGCGTCCGCCGCCGCGAGCGGCCGGATGCCGAAGTCGGCGGCGAGGCGCTCGCGCTGTGCTTCGAAGGGCTCGACCACCAGCAGGTCCTCGGCGGGGAAACCGGCCCGGCGCAGACCGCCGACGATGGCGCTGGCCATGTTGCCTCCGCCGATGAATGCGATGCAGGAATTCATGGCGCGCAGTTTAGTCCCGCCCCTTGGGCGATGCGGCCCCCGCTCGGGCGCTCAGCGTGCCCTGAGCGCGCCGTCAGCACATCGTCAACGCGCTCTCAGCATCGACGCGCAGAGCTCGCCCAGCGTCGCGATCGCGCGCCGTTGCGCGTCGTCCATCGGATTGCCGGCGTTGATGCGGATGAAGTTGTCGAAGCGCTCCGAGTTCGAGTACATCAGCCCGGGCCCGAGCCGGATGCCCTTCTCCAGCGCGGCGTCGAACAGCGTGAGCGAGGACAACCCCTCGGGCAGCTCGACCCACAGGCTTGGCCCGCCCGGTGGCAGGCTGAGCCGCGTGCCCGCCGGCAGTTCATCGGAGAGCGCCGCCACCATCTGCTCGCGCTGCGTCGCGAGCCTGGCCCGCAGCGCGCGCAGGTGGCGCTCGATCTGGCCGCCGGCCAGGAACTCCGCGAGGATGGCCTGGCCGAGCATCTCGTTGGGCCGGCTCTGCGCGTACTTGAGGATCTCCACGCGCGGCTGCCAGCGCCCCGCCGAGATCCAGCCCACGCGCATGCCGGGCGCCAGCGTCTTGTGCATCGACGAGCAGAAGATCACCCGCCCCGTCGTGTCCCAGGACTTGATCGCGCGCTGCGGCGTCTCGCACAGCAGCGCGTAGGTGTCGTCCTCGATGAGCGCCAGGTCGCGCGCCTCGCAGACCGCCAGCAGCGCCTGCTTGGCCGCGTCCGGCATCACCGCGCCGAGCGGGTTCTGCAGGTTGGGCACGACGACCACCGCCTTGAGTCGCGGCTCGCGCATCGCCGCCGCTTCGAAGGCCTCGACGGACAGGCCCGTGTGCGGACTGGTGGGGATCTCCAGCGCGCGCAGGCCCAGGCTCTCCAGCAGCTGCAGCAGGCCGTAGTAGGTCGGCGACTCGACCGCCACCGCGTCGCCCGGCGTCGTCACCGCGCGCAGCGCGACGCTGAGCGCTTCGGTGCAGCCGTGCGTGATGACCAGCTGCGACGGGTCGAGCTGGATCTGCGCGTTCAGCGCCATGCGCGACAGGCCCTGGCGCAGCGCGAGCAAGCCCTGCGGATCGGGCTGGGTGCCGAGGATCTCCGGCCGCCGACGCAACAGACGCTGACCGTGCAGCGCCAGCGCACGCGTCGGATACAGCGAGGCATGCGCGCACGCACCGGACAGGTTGACCTCGGGCTTCGCGGCGATGCCGCGGGTGAGGATCTCGGAGATGCGTTCGTGCACGCCGACGAAACGCGCCGGATCGGCTTGCGTCTCGCGCGGCTCGGCGGCACGCGCGAGCCGGTTCGGACGCGGCGGTCGAACGAAGTAGCCGGCGCGCTGACGCGCTTGAAGCAGCCCCTGGCTTTCGAGCAGCCGGCACGCCTGCAGCGCGGTGCTCAGGCTCACGCGGTGCAGGCCCATCAGCGTGCGGACCGACGGCATCCGGCTCCCCGGCGGCATCGTGCCGGCCGCGATGGCCTGGCGGTAATGCGCGGCAACCTGCGCGTACAAGGGGTCCGAAGCGTCCATGCCGGTGATTCTGCGCCCGCGCTCAGGCGAGGCACCGGAACAGCCGGCGCGCAGTCGATACAGAACAGCCGGGCCGCAGTCGCTGTTACGCAGAACAAATGGCGCCGCTGTGCCTGTCAGGCCGCATCGCCGATGGGAACACTGGACGTCCGTTCCAACGAGGCGCCCCCGGGCGAAGCCGTCATGTTCCTCGCCGCCGTCCTGAGATCCCTGCCCCTTCCCTGGCCGTGGTCAGCCACTCCGCCGCATGAGGCTGCGCCATCGCGAACCGTGCCCGCGCTGGCCGCGCTCACGCGCGTGCCGCAGCCTTCGGCGGCACCACAGGAACTCCGGCTGGTCGCGGGTCAGTCGCTGATGCTGAAGCTCGCTCGAGGCACCGTGATGCACCTGCAGGCCGGGGTCGTCGATGTCGAGGATGCTCCCGCGCTGTGGGCGGACCAATGCTGGCCGCAGCCGCGGCGCTTCAGGAGCGGCGAGGTCTGGATCGTGCCGCGCACCGCCTGGTGGCGGCTGGAAGGCCGGGTCTCGCGCGACCCGGCCTGCCGGATCAGTGCACGCCCGCCAGCAGCGCAGCGTTCCCGCCTGCCGCCGCCGTATTGATCGTCAGCGTCTGCTCCGCGACCAGACGATAGAGCTGACGCGCATCGGCCAGCTCGACCATCGGCACGACCGGCAGGATCGCGCCGTCGCGGCCCGCCAGCTCGCGCTGCACCGGCACCTGCAGCGTCGCCGGGGCGATCACGCCCGCCAGTCGCGACGCGCGCAGCACCGCGCCGAGCTGGTCCGCCGGCAGCAGCTGCATCGCCGCCGCCGTCACGCCGCCGCGCATCAGCGCCGTACGCAGTTCCTGCGCCACATCGCCGCCGCCGACGATCGCGACCGCGTTGCCCGCCACCAGCGCCGCGCCCAGCGCGCGCGCCAGCTCCTCCGGCGAGGCGCCCTGCGCCAGCACCGCGATCACGCCGCGGCCATGCAGGCGCAGCTCGTTGCTCTCGCCGGTCGGGCCGGGCAGCTTCACGTCGACCAGCGTGCGCCGCGCACCGGCGGCCAGCGTGCGCCAGGCCCCGGCGACCATCGGCCCCTGGCCGGCGGCGGAGCGCTCCAGCGCCGTCGCGCGCTCTTCGACGGGCCGCTCGGCCCAGCCTTCATGCGCGGTGAACAGCGGCGCCAGATCGGCGCCCGCGCCGGTCGTCGACAGCGCCGGCGCCTCGGCCGAAGCCTCCACCTTCGGCTGCGCGACGAAGCGCAGCAGGTAGTGCGGGCCGCCCGCCTTCGGGCCGGTGCCGGACATGCCTTCGCCGCCGAACGGCTGCACGCCGACCACCGCGCCGATGATGTTGCGGTTCACGTAGACGTTGCCGATGCGTGCCTCCGAGGCCAGCCGCAGCGCGCGGCTGTCGATCCGCGTCTGGATGCCCAGCGTCAGGCCGTAGCCCAGCGCGTTGATCTCGCGCACGACGCCGTCGACGTCGCCGTTCCAGCGCACCACGTGCAGCACCGGGCCGAAGATCTCCTTCTTCAGCGAGGCGATGCTCGGCAGCTCGACCGCCACCGGCGCCAGCAGGCGCGGGCAGCCGTCGGCCGGCACGGCCTCGGCGATCAGCGTGGCCTCGCGCTTGAGGCGCTGGACGTCCTTGGACACGCCTTCGAAGGCCTCGTCGTCGATCAGCGGGCCGACGTCGGTCGCCAGGTCCGCCGTGTCGCCGACGCGCAGTTCCTTCACCGCGCCGCGCAGCATCTCGATGACGCCGTCGGCGACGGCCTCATGCACCGCCAGCAGACGCAGCGCCGAGCAGCGCTGACCCGCGCTGCGGAAGGCCGATTGCACGACCGCGTCGATGACCTGCTCCGGCAGCGCCGTCGAGTCCACGATCATCGCGTTCAGGCCTCCGGTCTCGGCGATCAGCGGCAGCGCCGCGGCGCCGGGCTTGCCCGCCAGCTGGCGGTTGATGATCTGCGCCACCTGGGTGGAGCCGGTGAAGCACACGCCCGCGGTCTGCGGCGCGGCCACGAGGCGCGCGCCGACGGTCTCGCCGCGGCCGTGCACCAGTTGCACCGCGTCGACGGGCACACCCGCCGCGTGCAGCAGCGCGACGCACTCGCGCGCGACGACCGGGGTCTGCTCGGCTGGCTTCGCGGCGACGGCGTTGCCGGCGGCCAGCGCCGCCACCACCTGGCCGGCGAAGATCGCCAGCGGGAAGTTCCACGGCGAGATGCAGACGAACACGCCGCGCCCGTTCAGCGCGACGCCGTCGGCGGCCAGACGCTCGGCCTCATCGGCGTAGTAGCGCAGGAAGTCGATGGCCTCGCGCACCTCGCTGATCGCGTCGCCCAGGCTCTTGTAGGCCTCCTTGACGAGCAGCGCGCAGTACTGCGGCAGTTGCGCCTGCAGCGCGTCGGCGGCGCGGCGCAGCACGGCGGCGCGCTCGGCGACCGGCGTCGCGTTCCAGCCGGCGAAGCCGCCTTGCAGGCGCGTCATCACGGCGTCGACCTCTTCCGGCGTGGCCTCGACCATGGCCGGCACCGTGCCGGCCGCCAAGGCGTCCAGCAAGACCTGGCGCTGCTCCGGCACCGCGAGATCCAGGCCCGACGAGTTGTCGCGGCCACGGCCCGCCGTGTCGCGGTACAGATCGATCGGCAACGGCAGCGAAGCCTCGTCGCGGATCTCCGTCATCGGCGAGGACAGCAGCTCTTCCGGCGCCACGGTCGGGTCCGCCAGCTGGTGCACGAACGACGAGTTGGCGCCGTTCTCCAGCAGGCGCCGGACCAGGTAGGCGAGCAGGTCGCGGTGCTCGCCGACCGGGGCGTAGACGCGGCAGGGAATCGAGCCGTCCTTCAGCACCTCGCGATAGACGCCCTCGCCCATGCCGTGCAGTCGTTGCATCTCGAACTTGGCGCCCAGCGCGCGCGCCATCTGCAGGATGGCGGCGACCGTGCCGGCGTTATGGGTCGCAAACTGCGGGTAGATGACGTCGTGGTGCCGCAGCAGCGCCTGCGCGCAGGCCAGGTAGGAGACGTCCGTATGCGGCTTGTGGGTGTAGACCGGATAGAACGGCAGGCCCTGCTCCTGGGCGCGCTTGATCTCGCCGTCCCAGTAGGCGCCCTTGACCAGGCGCACCATGAATTTCAGCCCGTGCTGGCGGGCGATCGCGGCGACCGCCTCGACGACATCGCGGGCGCGCGTCTGGTACGCCTGCACCGCGAGTCCGAAACCGCGCCACTGCGGGAAGTGCGTCGCGATGCGCGCCGCGAGCGTGTCCAGCAGCTCCAGCGACAGCTCGAGCCGGTCGACTTCCTCGGCGTCGATGGTCAGGTTGATGTTGGCCTGCGCGGCCTTCTCGACGAGCTGCCACACGCGCGGCAGCAGCTCGGCGTAGACGCGCTCGCGCTGCAGGACCTCGTAGCGGGAGAACAGCGCCGACAGCTTGATCGAGATGCCGTCGCTGCCTTCCGGCGACTCGGCCTTGCGGCCCGCGGCGATGGCGGCGATCGCGTTCAGGTAGGACGCCTGGTAGCGCTCGGCGTCGCGCTCGGTGCGGGCGCCCTCGCCCAGCATGTCGTAGGAGAAGCGCAGTTGAGCCTGCGCCTTGCGCGCGGTGTCGGCCTCCTTCATCGCTTCCTGGATGTTGCGGCCCAGCACGAACTGGCGGCCCAGCAGCTGGATCGCGCGCACCGTCGCGGCGACCACCGTCTGCGCGCCCAGGCGCTTCATCAGGCCCGAATCGGCCTCGGCGTCCGGCAGGAACTTCTTGGACAGCGAGATCGCGCTCGCTGCCAGGCCCGCCAGCATCTTGTGCGGTCCGTCCGAGGCGCCGTCGAAGTCGGCACGACCCAGCTGGTCCGCGGTCAGGGCGATGGCGGTTTCTGCATCAGGCACGCGCAGCAGCGCTTCGGCCAGACGCATCAGCGCCAGACCTTCGGCGCTGGTGATCGGGTACTCGCGCAGCAGCGATTCCATGGCCCAGAACGGCGCCGGGTTCCCGCGCACCTGCTGCACCCACGGGCGCGCCTGGTCGACCACCGCGGGCCAGTTCAACCCCTTCATCTCCGCGGCCAGGGCGCGGACCAGCGGGAGCTCCTCGCGGTACGGGTCCGGCAGGCGGGAAGTTTCCGGCGGGAGGGGGAAGGCGGTCATAAAATCCTCGGATGTTCGTGCGAGGGGCGCTCCCCTAGCGAATAGCGGGAGTTTAGGAAGTAACGCTCCGAATTACTCACCAATGTTTCTGCCCCCCACCGGATGGAATCCAGCATGAGTAGCGTTGAAGACCTGGACAAGATCGACCGGCGCATCCTGGGCCTGTTGCAGCAGGACGGCCGCATCAGCAATCTCAAGCTGGCCGAGGAGGTGCAGATGTCCGCCACGGCCGTGCTGGAGCGCGTGCGCCGCCTCACCCGCGACGGCTTCATCCTGGGCTACGAGGCCCGGTTGAATCCGGCCAAGCTGGGCGCGCAGATGCTGGTGTTCATCGAGATCCTGCTCGACCGCACGGTGCACGACGTCATGGACAACTTCCGCGCCGCGGTCCAGGCCCGGCCGGAGATCCTGGAGTGCCACCTGGTGGCCGGCGGTTTCGACTACCTGCTCAAGACCCGGGTGTCCGACATGGCCGCCTACCGCGAGTTCATCGGCGCGGTGATCTGGACGCTGCCCGGCGTCCGCGAGACGCGCACCTACGCGGTCATGGAAGAAGTGAAGAACACCACCGCCCTGCCGCTGTGAACGGGATGGCGCTGTCCCGGGATCGGTCCGGTTTCAGGCTGTGATTTCCACACACCGCCGATCAATGCAAGCGAATTCAAGGGGGAGATGTCCTCCCCCGTCAGCCCCTCCATCTGCGGGCTGACGTGCGGCGTGCGACAGGATCACCATGGAGTGCCTCTCCCGTGATCCCGAGGTTTCCGAGATGAAGTACCGGCTCTCCCAGACCCCGTCCCAGCTGCCGCGCACCGCGTCCAGGCCGTACGCGGGCAACAGCGGGCCCGACAGTGAGCTGCCCAGCCACTACGGCGACAGCCACTTCAGCCATGGCCACAGCCGCTTCTCCGACAGCGGCAGCACCTTCGGCGATTCCGACTTCGGCGCCGAGCCGCCGCCGCGACGTTCGCTCGCCGGCCCGGTGGAAAGCTGGCACGACTCCAGCTTCATCCTGCGCCGGGGACTCGAAGTGCGCGAGGTCAGCGCCAAGGAGTGGCGGGTGTGGGCGGAGCCACCCTCCTCGTCCTCGCCGTCCGCCATGTCGCCCACGCCCTCGGAGCCGATGACGCCGCGTCGGCGGACCAACGGCGATGGCAATGTGTGATGGGGAATCCGACCTGCGGATTGGCGGGCAGCGCTCGCGGCGGCTTCAGGCCAGCTGCAGACGCTTGGGCGCGCGGCGCAGCGGTTCGGGCGGCGGCGTGACGACGAAGTCCTCCGGCGGCATCGGGCGGCCGTAGTACCAGCCCTGCGCCCAGTCGCAGCCCTCGCGGCGCAACCATTCCGCCTGTTCGATCGTCTCGACGCCTTCGGCCAGCACGTCCAGGTTCAGGCTGCGCGCCAGCACGATCACCGTGCGCGCGATCGCGGCGACGTTGGCGTCGCTGCTGAGCTCGTTGACGAAGCTGCGGTCGATCTTCAGCGTGCTGACCGGCATCCGCTTCAGGTAGGCCAGCGACGAGTAGCCGGTGCCGAAGTCGTCGATCGCGATGCGCACGCCGCGGTTGGAGATGCGCGTCAGCAGGCTGATGGCCTGCTCGGCGTCTTCGAGCAGCAGGCTCTCGGTGACCTCGAGCTCCAGCGCGCTCGGCGGGCAGCCGGTCTCGCCCAGGATGAAATCCAGTGTCTCGATGAAGTCCGGTTGACGCAGCTGGCGGGCCGAGACGTTGACCGCGACCTGCTGCGGCTTGCCTTCCTGACCCTGCCAGCGCGCCACCTGCGCGCAGGCCTGCTCCAGCACCCAGCGGCCGATCGGGATGATCAGGCCGGTCTCTTCAGCCAGCGGGATGAAGTCCGCCGGCGAGATCGGGCCGCGTGTCGGATGACGCCAGCGCAGCAGCGCCTCCGCGCCGATCAGTGCGCCGTCGCTCAGGCGCACCTGCGGCTGGTATTCGAGCCGGAACTGCGCGGCCTCGTTGGCCTGGCGCAGCGCATGGGTCAGCTCGAAGCGCTGCTGCACCGCCTGCGTCAGCTCCGGCCGGTAGGCCTGCACCGAGCCCCGCGCGTGCAGCTTGGCGCGCACCATGGCGACCTCGGCGTTGCGCAGCAGTTCGTCGACATGCGTGCCGTCCGCCGGGAACAGCGCCAGGCCGATGCTGGCACCGACATTGAAGCGGTGATGGTCGATGAGGATGGGCTCGTCCATCGCCTGGATCAGGCGGTCGCCGAGCCGCATGGCGGTTTCCTCGTCCACCAGGCCCGACAGCACGACCACGAACTCGTCGGCGCCGACGCGCGCGACCGAGTCGCTCAGCCGCGTCACGTTGGCGAAGCGCGCCGCCGCCGTCAGCAGCACCTGATCGCCCGCGGCATGACCGGCGATGTCGTTGACGTCGCGGAAACCGTCCAGGTCGATGTACAGCACGGCCACGCAGGTGTGCTCGCGCTGGGCGTTGCCCACCTGGCGCGCGATGCGGTCGCGCAGCAGCGCCGCGTTGGGCAGGCCGGTCAGGCTGTCGTGCAGCGACTGGTGCAGCAGCTCCGCCTCGGTCTGCTTGATGCGGGAGATGTCGGTCAGCACGCTGAGGTACTGCACCTGTTCCGGATCGCCTGAAGGCGCCGGCACCTTCACGAAGGTCGCCCACATCGGGATCGAATCGCCGTTCTTGTGGCGCTCGGTGACTTCGCCGCTCCACTTGCCGCGGCTCTCGATGTCTGCCCACAGGGCGCGCAGCTTCTCCGGGTCCTGTTCGGCGTCGCGCAGCAGCAGCGGGCGCTTGCCCAGCAGGGTCTGCCGGTCGTGGCCGACCATCGCGACCAGCGCCGGATTGACGTCGACGATGCGCAGCTCGTGGTCGATGACCATGATGCCTTCGCCGCAGTGCTCGTACACGGTGGCGGCGCGGCGGGCGGCGTCGGTGGCCTGCTGCAGCTGGGTCACGTCGCGCGCGATGGCGACCTGGCCCAGGTACTGGTCATCGTCGAACACGCGGGCGCTGGACACGTCCAGGCAGCGTGCGCCGCTGCCGGCGTCGGTGCCGTCGTCGCGCCAGGTCAGGAGGCGGCCATCGGACTGCGTGTCGACCCAGCCCGGGGGATTCGGCAGGTCGGCGTCGCGGCGGCCGATCAGTTCCTGTTCGGTGAGGCCGACGGCGCGCTCGAAGGCCGGATTGCAGCCCTCATAGGCGCCGTTGGCGTCCTTGAAATACATCGGATCGGGGATCGCGTTCAGCAGCGCGCTGAGGCGGGCGCGTTCATGGCGAACGCGCTTGAGTTCCTCGCGGCGCCGGTGCAGGCGGCCGCGCTGCTGCAGGAAGAGGCTGACCATCACGCCCAGCGTCAGCCCGCCGATCACGCAGCCGGCGCCCAGCCAGAACACGGTGGAGCCCGAATCGATCCAGGCCGGCAGTTGCGCGACCATCGCCCGCGTCGCGGACGGCACCGCGGCGGGGACGGACGCGGACGCACCCGCCCACGCCGACGTGCTCAGGCACGCAGGCAGCAGCGCGGACACGACAAGGCGCCCCCAACGACGGTTCAGGCGAAGACGCATGGCTCACCCAAGGATCTTTTTATGAATGGAGGGGCAACAACTGGCCCCATGTCGGCGCCGCCCGCGGGTGGCGGGGGTTCCCTCATGCACGACCGGCGGAGTATCGACGCCCGTCGGAAAATGTAGCTAGGGGTTACAGCGAGGCCGCCACCCTCGTTCCCTGCAGGATTGCACGCTTTGCATCCAATTCTTTGGCCTCGGCCGAACCGCCGATCAACTGCACCGACCGGCCCGCTGCGCGCAAGGGCGCCTCGAGTTCACGCAACGGTTCCTGACCTGCGCACAACACGATGGTGTCGCAGTCGATGCGCTCGGGATCGGTGCGATCCTCGCCCTGGCTGATCCACAGGCCGTGCTCGTCGATGCGCTCGTACTGGACGCCGCCGACCATCCGTACACCGTGCGTCTTCAGCGCGGCGCGATGGATCCATCCGGTGGTCTTGCCCAGGCCCGCGCCGAGCTTGCCGGCGCGCCGCTGCAGCAGCGTGACTTCGCGCTCGGCAGGCTCCGGTTGCGGACGCGCGAGACCGCCGCGCGTCTGTTCGGGATCGCCGACGCCCCAATGCTTGCGCCATGCCGGTGCGTCGAGCGCCAGCGAATGTCCCTGCTCCAGCAGGAACTCCGCCACGTCGAAGCCGATGCCGCCCGCGCCCACGACCGCCACGCGACGTCCGACCGGCTTCTCGCCGCGCAGCACTTCGAGGTAGGTCAAGACCTGACCCCGGGCGATGCCTTCGTCCTGTCCGGGGATGCGCGGATCGCGCGGGGTCACGCCGGTGGCGAGCAGCACCTCGTCGTAATCCATCAGGTCAGCGGCCGCCACGCGACGTCCCAGCTGCGGTGTCACGCCGAGCAGTTCCAACCGCCGCTTGAAGTAGCGCAGCGTTTCGTAGAACTCTTCCTTGCCCGGGATCCGCTTGGCGAGGTTGAACTGGCCGCCGATCTCCTGCGCGGCGTCGATCAGCGTGACGTGGTGACCGCGTTCGGCGAGCGTCGTCGCGGCCGCCAGGCCGGCCGGTCCCGCGCCGACGACCGCGACGCGCCTGCGTGCCTGGTCCGCGGCGACGGGCACGATGCGCAGCAACGTCTCGTGGCCCGCGCGCGGGTTGACGAGGCAGGAGGCGACCTCCTGCTTGAAGACATGGTCCAGGCAAGCCTGGTTGCAGGCGATGCAGGTGTTGATCTCGTCGGCGCGCCCTTCCGCGGCCTTGCGCACGAAGGCCGGATCGGCCAGCAGCGGACGCGCCATCGACACCATGTCCGCCGAGCCGTCGGCCAGCACCGACTCCGCGACCTCGGGCGTGTTGATCCGGTTGCTGGTGATCAGCGGCGTGCGGATGCCTTCGGCGTGCAGCTGGTCGCGCAGCTTCTTCGTGACCCAGGCGAATCCCGCGCGCGGCACGCTGGTGGCGATGGTCGGGATGCGCGCCTCGTGCCAGCCGATGCCGGTGTTGATGATCGTGGCGCCGGCCTTCGCGACGGCGCGCGCGAGCTGCAGCACCTCGTCCCAGTTCCCGCCTTCGGGCACCAGGTCCAGCATCGACAGGCGGTAGATGATGATGAAGTCGGGACCGACGGCCTCGCGCATGCGGGTGAGGATCTCGATCGGCAGACGCATGCGGCGTTCGAAGTCGCCACCCCAGGCGTCGGTGCGCTGGTTCGTGGCAGCGATCAGGAACTGGTTGATGAAGTAGCCTTCGGAGCCCATCACCTCGACGCCGTCGTAGCCGGCCTCGCGGGCCAGCACGGCGCAGCGGACGAAGGCGCGGATCTGGCGTTCGATGCCGCGCTCGCTCAACGCATGCGGGGTGAACGGCGAGATGGGCGACTTCAACGCCGACGGCGCCACATTGAACGGGTGGTAGCCGTAGCGACCCGTGTGCAGGATCTGCAGCGCGATCTTGCCGCCTTCGGCATGCACGGCGCGCGTGATGGTCTGGTGTCGCCGCGCGGCGCCGCCGGTCATCAGCGTGCCTGCGAAGGGCTTGGTCCAGCCGGCGATGTTGGGCGCGTAGCCGCCGGTGACGATCAGGCCGACCTGGCCGCGGGCGCGCTCGGCGAAGTATTCGGCCAGACGGTCGATGTGCTTGCGCGAGTCCTCGAGCCCGGTGTGCATGCTGCCCATCAGCACGCGGTTCTTGAGGGTCGTGAAGCCCAGGTCCAGGGGCGACAGCAGCTGCGGGTAGGCGTTCATCGCGCGGATGCTAGCGCCGGACCTCGCGCGCGTTTAGAGAGGTGGTACCAGGAGCGACCAGCGATTTCCGCAACTCTGTGTCGACGCTGATATCGAAGTTCACAAAGCTGGCAAGCGGCCACAAGCCCCAGCAACACGACCCGCGTTCAATCGCCGCATTCTCAATCGGAGTGTCGGACGATGCGATTCAAGACCTGGGCCTGGGGCCTGAGCGTGGCCACCGCCGCCCTGCTGGCCGCCTGCGGCGGCGGCGGCGACAGCAGCTCGGCGCAGATGCGCCTCCTCAACGCCAGCATCGGCTATGCCGCGCTGGACATGGCCGTGGACAGCACGACGGTGAACACCGGCGTGACCTATGCCGGCGTGGGCACCTATGCCGACGTGAAGACCGACGCCACCGGCACCGAGGTGCAGAGCAACAACGTCGGCAGCACGCTGGCCTCGTCGACGCCGACGCTGGCCTCCGGCAGCCACTACACGATGATCGCCTACGGGTCCGCGGGCTCGGTGCGTACGACGCTGCTGCAGGAAGACCAGGACGCCGCCGCCTCCGGCAAGTCCAAGCTGCTGGTGCTGAACCTGGCGCCGGACGCCGGCGCGATGGACGTCTACGTCACCGGCGCCGACGAGTCGCTGGACGCCGCTTCCACCGTGGCCAGCGGCATCGCCACCGGGTCGGGCAGCGGGTACATCACGCTCAACAGCGGTACGTTCCGCGTGCGGGTCACCGCGGCGAACTCCAAGACCGACCTGCGGCTGGACATCCCCAGCCTGACGCTGTCGTCGACCGGCGTCTCGACGCTGGTCCTGACCGGCAGCACCGGCGGCGTGATGGTCAACGGCATCCAGCTGCAGCAGCAGGGCGCGACCGCCAACTTCCCCAACACGACCGCCCGGGCTCGCCTGGTCGCCGCGGTGGGCAGCAGCGCGCTGGTGTCGGGCTCGATCGGCCAGACGTCGCTGATGCCGACCTCGGTCGCGCCCACGATCGGCGACTACACGACGGTCACCGCCGGCACGGCCGACCTGTCGGTCTACGTCAACGGCGCGCTGATGTCGTTCACCAAGCCGCCGCTCACGGCGGGCAGCGACTACACGCTGATGGTATGGGGCACGGCGGCGGATCCCAAGCTCGCCGTCCTGACCGACGACAACCGCCTGCCGACGAACCCGACGACGACCGCCAAGATCCGGCTGGTCAACGGCGTGGCGAGCGCCACCACCGGACTGACGCTGAACGTCGACTACAGCGCGCTGGCGTCGAACGTGGTGGCCGGCACGTCGTCGACGCCGCAGGCGACCTCGGCGTCGACCTCCGCGCTGCTGACGGTGACCTCGCCGTCCTCGACGACGCCGGTCTACAGCCTGAGCGACCTCGGCATCCAGGCGGGCTACGTCTACACCGTCTTCGTGATGGGCGACAGCAATGCGATGGTCGGTTCGCTGCGCCGCGAGCGCTCGTCGAACTGATCCGCCGACGCCCCGACGGGGCGTCATCGACCGGGAACAGCTCCCGGTCCCGGGCCACTGAACGCGCAGTCCTGCGCGACGGTCACGATGACCGCGGCCCGGTGCAACTTCCTCCCTGTTGGCCACGTCCTCTCACGAGGCGTGGCCTTTTTTTGCCGGTCGCTGCTGACGCCCCTCGTCAGGCGAGTGCGGCAACATCGCGGCATGTCCTCCACGCCGCCCCGCCCGACCGTGTTCCAGGTGCGCCGCCTGCGCCAGCTCTGGCGTTCGGCCGGCTGGCCCTGCCAGGACATGCTGGAGGTGGAGCTGCTGGCGCTCGGCTGGCTGGAACGGCGGATCGATCTGCACGGCCGCGAGACCTTGCGATTGACGGCACCCGGCATCGAGATGCTGCACCTCGGGCTCCAGAAGAACCGGAGCGTCCGCAACCGCCACGAGGACCTGGTGGCCCGCATGGCGGTCGAACTTCAACGCGCGGGACGGGTCGTCTGGCGCGGGCTGTCGCTGCGCGCCGGCCTGCCGCGCGAAGAGGAACCCGGGCGGATGCGATGGGTGAATGCGATGCCGGACGTCTATTCGGTGCGCAACACCACCGTCGAGGACTACCTCGAACCGGCGGTGCACGAGATCAAGGTCAGCCGGGCCGATCTGCTGTCGGAGCTTCGCCGCCCCGCCAAGTCGCAGGCCTACCTCGCGCTCAGCGGACAGTGCTGGTACGTGCTGCGCGCGGGCATCGCCGAGGTCGAGGAGATTCCGCCCGCCTTCGGCGTGCTGTTCGCGCATGACCTGATCGACGGCGAAGGCTTCCGGTTCGAGCTCGGCCGGCCCGCGCCGCGCCGGCCCATGAAGCCGGACTTCGGCACCTGGATGACGCTCGCCAAGGCGGCACCGGAGCCGCCGCCGCTCGACGAAGGTCAGGACCTGCTGGGCGAGGTGTGACGTCGAACCGCTATCCTGCGCGCTCGCATCAGGAGGCCCCATGACCGACGCACAAGACACCTTCGAAGGCGGCTGCGACTGCCGCCAGGTCCGTTACCGGATGACCAGCCGTCCGCTGATCGTCCACTGCTGCCATTGCCGCTGGTGCCAGCGCGCGAGCGGCGCTGCTTTCGCGCTCAACGCGATGATCGAGGCCGACCGGGTCGAGCTGCTGGCCGGCGAGCCCGTGCCCTTCATGAATCCGAGCGAAAGTGGCAAGGGCCAGAAGATCTGGCGTTGCCCGAGTTGCGCGATCGCCGTCTGGAGCAACTACGCCGGCGGCGGCGACGCGGTGCGCTTCGTTCGCGTCGGCACGCTCGACGAGCCGGACCGCCTGCCGCCGGACATCCACATCTTCACCGCATCGAAGCAGCCCTGGGTCCAGCTGCCGCCCGAGGCGGTCGCGATGCCGGAGTACTACGACGTCCGCCAGCACTGGTCGCCGGACAGCCTGGCGCGCGGCGCCGTCCTGCGCGCCAACCGTCGTCAGGACGCGGCCGGCTGAACGGGCTCCTGCCCTGACCTCACGGCAGGAGGCGCCGATCAAGGCCCTGCCGGTCCGAGGAGTCTCTCCACAAACCGCTGCAATCCTGCCGAGTCCGCGGGCACGCCGGCCAACTCGCGCCCCAGGACCAGCGCAGCTTGCTGTGCCGCATCGGGACTGGACAGGGAGCAGGGATGGTCGCTGACCGCGCGCTCCGCCAACAGATCCGGATCCTGGCTCCCGCGTGGCCGGGCGCTCGCCTCCAGCGCGTGACCGATCGCATACAAGAACAGGGGCAACTTGAAGCGGGCGCCGTTCTCACGCATGAGCCTGATGGTCACGGGCAGTTCCTGCCATTGGCGCGCCGAGCCAGAGACCAGCAAGGTGCTTGTCGCCTCGTCGAACCACGCGCGTGGCCCGCGCGGGCACAGACGAGACACGACGCTGGCTGCTGTCTCCGGCGGCTTGACTGCAGAACCCACAACGTTGATCTGCACACCTTGGCCACGGAGCCTGGCGCAGACATGTGCAGGCAATTGTTTGCTGAAGAACAGGTTCACAAGCTGGATCTCTTCCTCAGTGGGCCGAGCCGACCGTGGAACCGGCGTCCGACCGGCGGCCGGGTCCTCGGGAACGCCGGGCGCCTGCGGCAACGGCGGCGCGAGTTGCTCGACGATCTCCCACGACTCTTTCCCGAGGACTGCCGCGTCTTCTCTGCACACGTCGTTATCCGGATGGTTCGCCAGCAGTTCCCATGCACGTTCCACCTGCCAGCGGGCCTTCACCAGCGCCTGCGCCTGCTCATGGGTCAGCCCCGCCCTCACGCTGTTCATCCGCTGCTCTGCCTCCAGCAGTTGCTTGACCACCGCTTCGTTTTCGGAACAGCGCCGCGCCAGATCCCGCAAGCAGCCCAGTTTGCGCTCGCGCCCTGGTCTGGCGGGAGGGAAATAGGAGGTGTAAGCGCCCAGGCCAGGAAAATACATGGTGGAGAGAGTCGACCTGCCTGTCGGCAATGCCTGCTCGTGTTGAAGCGGTGATCGCTCCTGTGTGCGCGGCCATCCAGGAGTGGCTCGCCCGGCACAGCGAAAGAGTCGTGCGCGACCCACCCAGCCTGCTGTCTAAGCTTAGAAGCGTCCCGAATATCGGCTTCGTCGGACCGGCGCCACAATGCCAGATTCCTTCGACACCGACCGGCTCACGAGGCCGCGCGTTATGCCATGACTTCTCACACCTCGACAGTTCTCCGTCTGCGTTCGGTCGCGCGACTTTCCGTCGTGGCAGCCGCGTTGTGCGCGATCGGCACGCTGCCGGCCCTGATGCCCTCGGCCATGGCCGCCAGCGCCTCGGCCTCGGTGTCCTGGCAGGAAGCCTCCGGCGACGCCGACATCGAGCGCGCCTTCACCCAGGCGCGCGGGGAGAAGAAGCCGGTGCTGCTGTACTGGGGCGCCAAGTGGTGCCCGCCGTGCAACCAGCTCAAGGCAACCCTGTTCAACCGCGCCGACTTCATCGAGCAGTCGCGCGCGTTCGTGGCGGTGCACATCGACGGCGACAACCCCGGCGCCCAGCGCCTGGGCGCGCGCTTCAAGGTGCGCGGCTATCCGACGATGATCCTGTTCAGCAACGACGGGCAAGAGCTGACCCGGCTGCCGGGCGAGGTCGATGCACCGCAGGTGCTGCGCGTGCTGCAGCTGGGCCTGGCCGGCGGACGTCCGGTGAAGACCGTGCTCACCGACGCGCAAGCCGGCAAGAAGCTCTCCGCGAACGAGTGGAAGCTGCTCGGCTTCTACTCCTGGGAAACGGATGAACAGCAGCTGGTCCCAGCCGCGCAGCGTCCGGCGCTCCTGGCCAAGCTGGCGGCTGCGAGCCAGGGCGTCGACGACGAGACCACCACCCGCCTGTGGCTGAAGGCGCTGGCCGCCACCGAAGGCGGCGGCTCGCTGAAGGCCGACGCGGCCCTGCGCGGTCGCGTCGAGCAAGTGTTGGCCGACCCGGCGGCGGCACGGGCGCAGATGGATGTACTGAGCAACAACGGCGACGACATCGTCCGCGCGCTCGCCCCTGCGGCCGGCGCCGAACGCCAGGCGTTGATCGCGAAGTTCGACGTCGCGCTGAAGCGCTTCGAGGCCGACGCCTCGTTGTCGCGCGCCGATCGGCTGCAGTCGCTGCTGGCGCGCGTCGAGTTGGCGCGCCTGGACCAGAAGAAGGACGACATCGCGCCCAAGCTGCCCGCGCCGCTGCTGACCGAGGTCAAGGCGCATGCGGCCAAGGTCGACAAGGAAGTCACCGACGGCTATGAGCGCCAGGCGGTGATCACCTCGGCGGCCTATCTGCTCGGCCGCGCCGGCCTGTGGAGCGACAGCGACGCGCTGCTGAAATCCAGCATCGCCAAGAGTCACAGCCCGTACTACCTGATGAGCTCGCTGGGCAGCAACGCCCGCAAGCAAGGGAAGAAGGAAGAAGCGCTGCGCTGGTACGAGGAGGCCTTCAACAAGAGCGAAGGCCCGGCCACCCGCCTGCAATGGGGATCGAACTACCTGAGCGCGCTGGTGGAGCTGGCGCCGCAGGATTCGGCCCGCATCGAGAAGGCCGCGGCGCAGCTGCTGGCCGAGGCGGAGAAGGACAAGGGCGCGTTCTACGAACGCAGCGCGCGCTCGCTGCAGAAGGTCGGCAGCCAGCTGGTGGCGTGGAACGCGGGTGGGCAGCATGACGCCGCCCTGGGCCGTCTGCGGACCCAGCTGGACGGCGTCTGCGCGAAGCAGGAATCCGGCGACAAGGGCGCCTGCGAGTCGCTGCTGAAGAAGAAGGGCTGAGGTCGGGAGACCTCGCCAGAAGGCTTCGGGACTGCGGCGGCCGCTGGCCCTCACCCCGGCCCTCTCCCGCAAGCGGGAGAGGGAGCAAGGTCAGCGCCGACGCTACGTCATCAGGCCTGCTTCAGCAGGCCTTCGGCCTTCATCGCTTCCTGGACTGCCGGCCGCGCCGCGATGCGGCCGCGGTAGGCGACCAGGTCCGGATAGGCGGACAGGTCGACGCCGACGTGCTGGCCCCAGTTCGAGACGGTGAACAGGTAGGCGTCGGCCACCGAGAACTGGTCGCCCATCAGGAACTGCTTGCCGGCGAGCTGGCCGTCGACCCACTTGAAGCGTTCGTGCAGCTTGGTCCGGAAGACGCCCTTGGCGTCGTCGGAGATCGCCGGGTTGAACAGCGGGCTGAAGGTCTTGTGCAGCTCGGTGGTGATGAAGTTCAGCCACTCCTGCAGACGGTAGCGTTCCATCGTGCCGTTGGCCGGCGCGAGCTGCTTGCCCGGCGCCTGATCGGCGATGTACTGGATGATCGCCGGGCCTTCGCTCAGGCGCTGGCCGTCGTCGAGTTCCAGCAGCGGCACGTAGCCTTTCGGATTGATGCCGTAGTAGTCGGTACCGTCCTGCAGCTTGTGGGTCTTGGTGCTGGCCAGGACCGGTTCGAAGGCCAGGCCGGCCTCGCGCAGGACGATGTGGGGCGACAGCGAGCAGGCGCCGGGGCTGTAGTAGAGCTTCATGGGGGGTCTCCTTCAGGGGCATTGATCCTACTCGTACAGTCGGACGGTCGACATCCTGTCCAAGGCCACTCTCCATGAGCACTGCTTCCCCCGCCAAGACCTATGCGTTCGAGGACTTCACCGTGGGCCAGGTGCGCGAGTTCGGCTCGCGCCTGGTCGACCGTGAGGAGGGCCTCGCCTTCGCGGCCGCGTATGACCCGCAGCCGTTGCACCTTGACGAAGCCGCCGCGGACGCCTCGGTCCTGGGCGGGTTGTCGATCAGCGGCTGGCAGACCTGCGCGCTGGTGATGCGCATGATGTGTGACGCCTACTTGCTGGACTCCACCAGCCAGGGGTCGCCCGGCATCGACAACCTGCGCTGGCTCAAGCCGGTGCGCCCCGGCGACACGCTGCGCGTGCGCATGACCGTTCAGGAAACGAAGGCCAGCCGCAGCCGTCCGACGATCGGCCTGGTGCGTTCGAGCTGGGAAGTCTTCAACCAGAAGGACGAGCAGGTCATGAGCATGGAGGGATGGGGGATGTTCGGTCGCAGGGAAAGCAGTTCCGGAAGCTGACCGAAGGCACCCTGCCGCGCGCCTCCCGCTCGCCATAATCGCCGGGCACCATGGAGGAGCGAGTTGATGACGATGCGTCCCGGGGCAAGCCCTGCCCCCCGAGCCCGGCCGTTCCGCGCCCGGCCCCTGATCGCGACGGCCGCTGCATTCGCCGCGTTCGCCGTGCCGGCCGTGTTCGCCGGCAGTGAGGCCCGGGCTGCTGCGGGCGCCCCCGACCAGGCACTGAAGCCGTGTCGCATCGACGGGGTCCCCACCGAGGTCCTGTGCGGCAGCGTCCAGCGCCCGCTCGATCCGGCCCGCCCCGACGGCGTCCGCATCGACGTGCGCTACGTCGTCGTGCCCGCGCTGGCGCGCAACAAGCTGCCCGATCCGGTGCTCCTGCTCGCCGGCGGTCCCGGGCAGAGCGCCATCGCCCTGACGGCCAGCGTGATGCCGCGGCTGTCCCGCCTGAACTATCGCCGCGACCTGGTGTTCATCGACCAGCGCGGCACGGGCCGCTCTGCGCCGCTGGCCTGCCCGGACAACGACACCCGCAGCCTCGACGAGCTTCTCAAGCCCGGTGCCAAGGTCCGGCTGCTGGAGCAATGTCGCGACGCGCTGAAACAGCTGCCCTACGGCGATCTGCGCTTCTTCACGACGACCATCGCCATGCAGGACATGGACGCCGTGCGCGAGGCGCTGGGCGCCGCGCGCTGGAACCTGGTCGGCGCGTCCTACGGCACGCGCGCGGCGCTCGAGTACCAGCGGCAGTTCCCCGATCGCGTGCGACGCAGCATCATCGACGGCGTCGCGCCGCCGGACATGGTGCTGCCGGTCACGTTCTCGCAGGACTCCCAGCGCGCGCTGGACGCCGTGTTCACCGCGTGTGCCGCGGATGCGGCCTGTGCCGCGCGCTTCCCCGGCCTTCAGTCCGAATGGCAGGCCTTGCTCAAGAGCCTGCCGCGCAAGGCCTCGTTCACGCATCCGCTGACCGGTCGACCGGAAGAGGCCACGCTGACCCGCGAAGGGCTGCTCGGCCTGGTCCGGCCGCCGCTGTATGCGCCCAGCGTCGCCGCCGCGCTGCCGGCCGCGCTGCACGAGGCGTCGCTGGGACGCTTCGACGCGTTGGCGGGCCTGGCGGGCCAACTCGGCGGCGGCTCGCGCGCGATGCGGATCTTCGAAGGCATGCACTTCTCGGTCGTCTGCGCCGAGGACGCGCCGCGCATCGCGACGTCGACCGAAGCCCCCGCGCCCGACTTCGGCACGCTGGACCGAGACCTCTACGCCCGCGTCTGCAATGCGTGGCCGCGCGGTGAAGTGCCCTCGGCGTTCTACACGATCCCGCCGGCGAAAAGTCCCGTCCTGCTCACCAGCGGCGGCAACGATCCGGCCACGCCGGAGCGGCACGGACAGCGCGTCAAGGTGGCGCTGGGGGATCAGGCCCGTCACGTCGTCGTCGGCGCCGCCGGCCACGGCGTCGCGCTGACCCTGCCCTGCATGCGCGACGTGCTGTTCCGTTTCATCGACGCCCCGCGCGACGCCGACGCGCTGCAGGTCGACGCGAGTTGCGCCAAGGGCGTGCCCCGCCCGCCCGCCTTCCTGCCCCCCACGCCGGCCGCCATCGCGGCCGCCGCCTCCGCCGCCCGGGAGTCCGACCGATGATCCGCCTGCATGCGCTCCACAAGACCTTCCAGACGCGCGGGGGCGGCTCGCTGAGCTCGCTGTTCGGCAAGAAGGGCCAGGCCCGCACGGTCGTCGCGGTCGAGCACCTGAGCCTCGATGCGCCCAACGGCCGGATCACCGGGCTGCTCGGCCCCAACGGCGCTGGGAAGACCACCTCGCTGCGCATGCTGGCGGGCCTCTTCCCGCCCGACCAGGGCAGCATCGAGGTGGACGGCCTCGACGTGCTGAAGCAGCCGCGCGCGGCGCTGGCGCGCATGGGCATCCTCGGCGACGCGCACGGCCTGTACCCGCGGCTCACGGCGCGCGAGAACATCGTCTACTTCGCGCGGCTGCAGGACATGCCGATGGACCAGGCGCAGGCGCGGGCGGAGTCGCTCGCCGAGCTGCTGGACCTGCGCGCCATCCTCGACCGTCGGGCCGAAGGCTTCAGCCAGGGCGAGCGGATGAAGACCGCGCTGGCCCGCGCGCTCGTCCATGACCCCGCCAACATCGTGCTGGACGAGCCGACCAACGGGCTGGACGTGGTCGCCACGCGCGCGCTGCGCGAGGTGCTCCGCCACCTGCGCTCGCCCGAGGGCGGCGGCAAGTGCATCGTCTTCTCCAGCCACATCATGCAGGAGGTGGAACAGCTCTGCGACCAGGTCGTCGTGATGTCCCACGGCCGCTCGGTCGCGACGGGCACCGTCGACGGCCTGCTCGCGCAGACCGGCCGCCAGCGCTTCGAGGACGCCTTCGTCGACCTCGCCTTCCCCGAAGTCGCGCCCGCGCGTCTGGAGTCCGCATGAACGGTCCGTTCCTCAAAGCCTTCCGCACGGTCTTCGCCAAGGAGATCGTCGACGCCCTCCGCGACCGCCGCACGCTGCTGCGCCTGCTGATCCCGTCGATCCTGATGGGGCCGCTGATGCTGACCCTGATGTCGGGACTCGCCGCCTCGCTGCAGGAGCGCGCGGAGCAGCGCGAGGTGCTCGTGGCGGGCATCGAGCACGCGCCGACGCTGCGCAACTACATCGAGCGCCAGACCTACACGATCAAGACCGCGCCCGACGACTATGAGAAGCGGCTGCGCGACTCGAAGCTCGCCGATCCGGTGCTGGTGGTGCCGACGGACTTCGAGACGCTGCTCGCCGGCGGCGAGCCGGCCACGGTCGAGATCGTCAGCGACAGCGCGAACCAGCGCGCCGAAGCCGGCGTCGGCGCGCTCAGCCGATTGCTGCAGGGCTTCAGCACCGAGCGCGCGACGCTGACACTCGCGATGCGCGGCATCGGCACGCAGCAGCTGCGCCCGATCGATGTCCAGGAACGCGATCTGGCCAGCATGCAGGCGCGCTCGACGCGGCTCACGCAGATGCTGCCGATGTTCATCATGATGGCGGTGCTCTACGGCGCGCTGACCGCGGCGCTCGACAGCACGGCCGGCGAGCGCGAGCGCGGTTCGCTCGAGCCGCTGCTCGTCAATCCGGCGCCGCATTCGGCCATCGTCGCGGGCAAGTGGGCCGCCGTGCTGATGGCGGGCCTGCTGGTGGCGGTGCTCTCCAACCTCAGCTTCCTGCCCGGCCAGTGGCTGATGCGCAGCGACGCGCTGGCGGCGATGTTCCAGTTCGGTTGGGGCGAGGCGCTGCGCTTCCTGCTGCTGCAGATCCCGCTCGGCGCGGGCCTGTCCGCGGTGCTGATGGCGCTGGCGATCCGCACCAAGACCTTCAAGGAGGCGCAGGCCAGCACGACGCTCGTCATCACCGCCATCGCGCTGGCGCCGATGGTGGCGATCGTGAATCCGGGGGGCGAGGCGTCCTGGCACCTGTGGGTGCCGGGGCTGGGCCAGAACCAGCTGATGATGCAGGTGCTCAAGGGTGAGCCGCTGACCTTCGCGAAGGTGATGCCGACGGTGATCGTGGGCGCAGCGCTCACCTTCGGCGGGCTGGCGCTGGTGGCCCGCTCGATGCGCGCGGCGGTGGCGCGCTGAGCGGGGGATGTGCGGGGTGACAGTGGCGATGAGCGCGAGAAGCGGTGCCGATTCAGTGTCGCGTGGCGAGTGCCAGCTGGACCTGTTCCTGCCACGGCAGCATGTGCACGATGCCGTTGAGCTGGATGGCCGATTCGATCGGCGCGAGCACCTCGCCCTCGCCGTTCAGGAACTGCATGTTGGTCACGAGCGCCATCGGATCGGCCATCGAGACGACCCCGTAAGGCATGCGCACCCAGTCCCACGCCACGCCGGCCGCACCGAATTCGGATTCGCCGCTCCACAGGGTTTGCCCCATGGCCGGGTGATCCTCGTCTCCCGTCACCAACACGCGCGTGCTCAAATGCGCGAACTGTAAGCGGGGCAAACGCTGGACATCACACAATATTCGTGGCCACGCGTACACAATCCAAGCTGGTGTCATTGTCAGAATTGTTTGGTTTGGCTATTGCGGATCGGCGCGGTTGCTGCTTCTCCCCTTGACCAGAAGTGTGGTCACGAAGCGGTCGACTCGCCAGCTGTAAACCCTGTCAGGGGCGTGAATGCGTCACGTGACCTATGCGGCCCATGCGGGCGCGTGGCGGATCACAGACAGGCGAACAGGTCCGCCACAGCGACCGAAGAGGCCCACTAGGCCGGCCACGGGCCGGAGCGATCAATGCTGCAAGGCGGTTATCAATCAGTCCTGGAAGCGCGCTCACGCGAGGAATTCCGCAGTGAGGTGATTCGCTTCGCCCATAAGCTGGACTTCCAGACGGTCTCGGCCATCACGGTCGTCGACCATACGCTGGCCGAGACCGAGTTCATCACCATCGACAACTGTCCCGTCGGTTATGCGGAAGTGATGCACGCGCCGGAATTCGGCCGTCGCGATCCGGTGATGCAGCACTGCAAACGCAACAGCATGCCGATCGTGTGGGACCGGCAGACCTATGCGCGTCACGGTGCGAGCGACATCTGGGAATCGCAGGCCCAATTCGGCTACAGCACCGGCATCTGCCTGGCGCTGCACCTGCCGGAGGGGCGGCATTTCGTGCTCGGCGTCGATCGCGATCAGCCGCTGCCCAGCGACTCGGGCCAGCTGACGCGCATGGTCGCGGACCTGCAGCTGTTCGCCGTCCACGCGGTGGACACCGCGCTTCGCGTGCTGCTGCCCGAAGAGAAGGTCACCGAATCGCCGCGCCTCACGCCGCGCGAACTCGAATGCCTGCATTGGACGATGGAAGGCAAGACCGCCTGGGAAGTCGGCGCCATCCTCAGCATCACCGAGCGCACCGCCGTGCTGCACATCAACAACGCGATGCACAAGCTGGCCTGCTCCAACAAGCACCAGGCGGTGCTCAAGGCCTTGCGGCTCGGCCTGATTCGCTGATGCTGCCCTCGACGCCAGCTTGTAAACACTGTAAGAGCTGACAGTTATGCGGGCGTCCGCACGCTGCTTCAATCCGTTCCGTGCTCAACACTTTCCTGGGCACGTCACCGAATCTGGAGCCTCTCATGCAAGCCCAACCGCAAAACGTCGCTGTCAACACGCAAGTCGAAGAAGGTCTGGTCGAGTTGGACCTGCAATCCCTCGTGCATGTCGGCGGCGGCGCTCCCAAGGGCACGTGGCTGGTGGGCCAAACGGTCCTGGTCGACGTGTCAGCCGCGGAAGTCGAACCCGCGCCGAAGGGCACCTGGTAAGCCTTCCTCACGCTGCGATCCGTCAGGTTCGCAACAAGGCGTAGCAAATCGTGGTGGCGCTGTTCCGCGCCGAGGCGCAAGCCTCGCAGCAGCAGGCCTGGCTGGGATCGGTGCAACTGCATCGGCCGACCACGTTGAAATGGCTGAGCATCCTGGCGCTGGGCGGCGTGGTCGCCGTCGGGGCCTTCCTGTTCAGCACTGAATACACCCGCAAGGCCCGCGTCAACGGCCTGCTGGTGCCCGAGCGGGGCGTGATGCGGCTGAGCGTGCCGCAGAGCGCCACGGTCATGGCACGACCCGTTCAGGACGGGCAGCAGGTGCGCGAAGGCGACGTGCTGTTCGTGTTGTCGCTGGACAGCGGCAACCCGACCGGTGACGGCCTATCACGGACCTTGAAGGATCGCGAGTCATCGCTGGGCGCCGCGCAGGCGCAGCAGCGGGAACTCGCGCAGAGCCAGGCAGCCTCGCTGAAGGCGAGGATCGCCACGCTCACATCGACACTGCAGCAGGCCGACGCCGAGCTGCAGCTGCATGCCCAGCGCGAAGCGCTGGCGCAGCAGAGCCTGGGACGGCTCGAGTCGCTGGCGAAAGACCAGTTCGTCTCGAGCGCCCAGGTCCAGACCAAGCGGGAGGAGTTGCTTGGCTTGCAGGCCCAACGGCAGGCACTGGCGCGAGAGCGCGAGAACCTGCAGCGGGAGGCGTTGGGCTTGCAAGCTGAGCTTCAGGCGATCCCGCTGAAGGCACAGGTCCAGCAAGGGGAGCTCGCCCGCGACATCGCCGCGCTGCAGGCGCAAGGCGTCGAGAACGAGGCGCGTCGTCGTCTCGTGCTGCGCGCGCCCAGTGACGGCCAGATGAGCACCGTGCTCGCCGAACCCGGCCAGGTCGTCCAGGCCGGCACCCAGCTCGCCGCCCTGCTCCCCGCGCGCACGCCGCTGCAGGCGCATCTCTACGCACCCTCCAGCGCCGTCGGTTTCCTGCGTCCCCACCAGGCGGTGCTGCTGCGCTACCAGGCGTTCCCGTATCAGAAATTCGGACAGCAGCAAGGCGAGGTGCTGCAGGTCTCGCGCACGCCGCTGCAGGCCGCGGAACTCGCGCAGCTCGGACTGCCCGCCGCGATGGCGCAGGGCGAGCCGATGTACCGCATCACCGTGCAGCTGCAGCGCCAGTCAGTCGAGGCCTACGGCCAGGACCAGACGCTCAGCCCCGGTATGCTGCTCGAAGCCGACGTGCTGCTGGAGCGGCGCCGTCTGATCGAATGGATCTTCGAACCGCTGCTGAGCCTCGTCCGCCGTGTCTGATGCCCCTTCTTCCGGCGCTCGCGCCTCGAGCGCCACGTCCGGCGGCGTCCTGTCGCGGCTGAACCTCGGCTGGCGTCGCCGCCGTCCCGTCATCCTGCAGACGGAGGCCGCCGAATGCGGCCTCGCCTGTCTGGCCATGGTGGCCGGCGCGCACGGGCAGCGATGGACGCTCGGCGAGCTGCGCGACCGCTTCGCGGTCTCCCTCAAGGGCCTGACGATGGCCGACCTGGTGCGCATGGGCGCGCAGCTCGGCCTCACCGCCCGCGCGCTGCGCGCCGAGCCGCACACGCTGCACAAGCTGCAGACGCCCTGCATCCTGCACTGGGACTTCAATCACTTCGTCGTGCTGGAACGCGTCGACGGGGACCGAGCCGTGGTGCTCGATCCGGCGCACGGCGAACGTCGACTCGCCTTGGCCGAAGTCTCCAAGCATTTCACCGGGGTCGCGCTCGAGTTGCGTCCGGGCATGGACTTCGCCCGGAAGGCGCCCGCGCCCGCGCCCAAGTGGCGCCAGCTGCTCGGCCATGTGACGGGGCTGAAGCGCTCGATCGCGCAAGTCCTGGCCCTCGCGCTGGGGCTGGAACTGCTCGGGCTGCTGGCGCCTTTCCTGCTGCAGTGGACTGTCGACGGCGTCATCGTCAGCGCCGACCGCGACCTGCTCGTGACGCTGGGCATCGGCTTCGCGCTGCTGGTGCTGCTGCAGGTCGGCGTCGGGATGCTGCGCTCGTGGGCGGTGATGATCCTGTCGGCGTCGCTGAACCTGCAATGGCTGTCCAACGTCTTCTCGCACCTGCTGCGGCTGCCGCTTGCCTGGTTCGAGAAACGGCATCTCGGCGACATCTGGTCGCGCTTCTCCAGCGTGCAGGAGATCCAGAAGACGCTCACCGGCAGCTTCATCGAAGCCATCCTCGACGGCCTGATGGTGCTGCTGACGCTGGCGATGATGGTGCTCTACAGCGGTCGGCTGACTGCCGTCGCGCTCGCTGCGGTGGCGGGTTATGCGCTGCTGCGCTGGGCCTGCTTCCGCCCGCTGCGCGACGCGCAGGAAGAGGCCTTGACCCACGAGGCGCGCCAGAACACCCACTTCCTCGAGTCGCTGCGGGGCGCGCAGGCGATCAAGCTCTTCAACGCGCAGGCGGATCGCGGGGCGCGCTTCGCCAACCTGATCGTCGAGCAGATGAATGCGTCGTTGACCGGTCGCAAGCTCGAGCTCGGCATGACGCAAGGCAACAAGCTGCTGTTCGGGCTGGAGCGCGTCGTGATCGTCGCGATGGGCGCGATGCTGGTGCTGGACAACGCGCTGTCGGTGGGCATGCTGTTCGCGTTCCTCGCCTACAAGGACCAGTTCAGCCAACGCGTCGCGGGGCTGATCGACAAGGTGGTCGCGCTGAAGATGCTGCGGCTGCAGGGCGAGCGTCTGGCCGACATCGTGCTGACCGCGCCCGAAGCGGAGTTCGAGGCCCCCGGCCGCGCCGTGCCGGCCGATGCGGCGCTGGAGCTCGACGGCCTGCGTTTCCGCTACGCCGACGGCGAGCCCGAGGTCATCGCCGGCTGCTCGCTGCGCATCGAGCCGGGCGAGTCGGTGGCGATCGTCGGCCCCTCAGGCTGCGGCAAGACGACGCTGATGAAACTGATGCTGGGCATCCACGCACCGCAGCACGGCGAGATCCGCATCGGCGGCGTCGCGCTGACGCAGCTGGGCGCCAACGCCTGGCGCGAGCGCATCGGCACGGTGATGCAGGACGACCAGCTCTTCGCCGGCAGCATCGCCGACAACATCAGCTTCTTCGACCTGGACGTCGATCCGGACTGGGTGCGCGAGTGCGCGCGTCTGGCCTGCGTGCTCGAGGACATCGAGGCCATGCCGATGCGCCTGCAGACGCTCATCGGCGACATGGGGTCCAGCCTGTCCGGCGGTCAGCGCCAGCGCATCCTGCTGGCGCGCGCGCTGTACAAGCGACCGGGCTTCCTGTTCCTGGACGAGGCGACCAGCGCGCTCGACGTCGAGCGCGAACGGCTCGTCAACGCAAGCCTGCGCCAGCTCCCGCTGACGCGGATCGTCATCGCGCACCGCCCGGAAACGATCGCCGCCGCACAGCGGGTCGTGAGCCTTCAGGGCGGGCGCGTGGTGCAGGACCTGCGATCGGTCCAGCACCGTTGAGGAGCCCCTGACCGGCCCCTCCGTTCCCATCCGCCCAGGTCAGTCGGGCTTGATCTTTGCGCGGGCCACGACCTGCTTCCAGCGCTGCTGCTCCTGCGCGATGAAGGCGGTGAACTGCGCCGGCGTGTTGCCGACGGCTTCTGCTGCGTCGTGGCTCAAGCGTTCGCGGGCCGAGGCCGAACGGATCGCCTTCACGGATTCGACCGCCAGCTTGTCGGCATTGGCCTGCGCCAGGTTGGCCGGCGCGCACAGGCCGTACCACTGCGTCATCTCGAAGCCGGGGTAGCCCTGCTCCGCCACCGTCGGGACATCAGGCAGTTGAGGCAGCCGCTCCTTGGAACCCGTCGCGATGCAACGCAGCTTGCCCGCCTTGATGAACTGCATGATGGCCGGCGCGCCGACCGAGGCCGCCTCCAGGCGCCCGGCGAGCAGGTCCGTCAGCTGCGGGCCGGTGCCGCGGTACGGCACGTGCAGGATGAAGAGGTCCGCGACCATCTTCAGGTATTCCATCGCCAGGTGCCCCGCGCTGCCGTTGCCCGCCGAGCCGTAGCTGAACTTGCCCGGGTTCTTGCGCACGAGGGCGACCCACTCCTTCAGATTGCGCGCCGGCACGTCGGGATGCACGACGTAAAGGCTCGGCACCTTCGCCAGCAGCGTGATGGGCTTGAAGTCGCGGTTCGGGTCGTAGGGCAACTTGTCGTAGATGTACGGGTTCACCGCCAGCGTGCCGATGTGGCCGAGGATCAGTGTGTGCTGGTCTTCAGCGCGGGCGACCTCCCCCATCGCGATGTTGCCGCCACCGCCCGGCTTGTTGTCGACGTAGACCGACTGTCCCAGCGTCTTGCTGAGCTCAGCGGCCGTGGCGCGGGCGACGATCTCGCTGCTGCCGCCGGGAGCGAACGGCACGACGAAGCGCACGTTGCGCGATGGCCAGGTCGATTGCGCGAGCGCGGGGAGCGACGTGCCGAAGGCGGCACCCGCGGCGCCGAGCGCGGCGGACTGCAGGAGGAAGCGGCGGCGGTCCTCGTCGGTGGGAATCATGCGGAGTCTCCGATCAGTTCTTCTGGAAACTCCGACTCTACGTGGGCCGCGCTTTCAATGCGCTGTCGCTGCGTCAGTTCGTGGGCGACTGGGAGACGCCGCCGGAGGCGCCCGGACCTGGCGCCGGCATCGTCTGCTCTTCCATCCAGCCGAGCCAGCGCATGGCCTGCTCGCGGGACTCGCCGCACATGTCCTCCGACGGCGGCAAGGACCCGCACACCGAGGGCCGCTCCGGTCGTCCGAAGATCTTGCAGCGCAGCGCCTCGTCGAGCTGGATGCAGCGCACCCCGGCCGGCTTACCGTCGGGCATGCCGGGGATGGGGCTGCTGATCGAGGGGGCGATGCAGCAGGCGGCGCAGGAGGGACGGCAATTCATGGGAGGAGGATTGTCGCCGCCGTCCACGAGCGCCGCCAACAAGGTCCGCCAGGCATGCCCCTGAGGCAGTGACTTATCCACAGCCCCGCGTAAAATCACGGCCTTCCCTCATCTGAACGCCAGCCGGCTGCCCCTCGCCTGATTCCGCGCCCTGCGCGCGTCGCGATGGCCTCGATCCCACCCGATCGCCGATTCCGCTGGACGCCTTGCCATGCTTTATCCCAAAGAGTTCGACGTGATCGTGGTCGGTGGCGGCCATGCCGGCACCGAGGCCGCGCTGGCGGCCGCCCGCATGGGCGTCAGCACGCTGCTGCTGACGCACAACATCGAGACGCTCGGCCAGATGAGCTGCAACCCGTCGATCGGCGGGATCGGCAAGGGCCACCTGGTCAAGGAAGTGGATGCGCTCGGCGGTGCGATGGCCGCGGCGACCGACGAGGGCGGCATCCAGTTCCGCATCCTCAACGGCTCCAAGGGTCCGGCCGTCCGAGCCACCCGCGCCCAGGCCGATCGCATTCTCTACAAGGCGGCCATCCGCCAACGGCTGGAGAACCAGCCCAACCTGATGCTGTTCCAGCAGGCCGTGGATGACCTGATGGTGGAAGGCGATCGCGTCGTCGGCGCCGTCACGCAGTCGGGACTGCGTTTCCGCGCGCGCGCGGTCGTGCTGACGGCCGGCACTTTCCTGGACGGCAAGATCCATATCGGCCTCGAGAACTACGCCGCCGGCCGCGCCGGCGATCCGCCGGCGGTTTCGCTGTCAGGCCGCCTCAAGGAACTCAAGCTGCCGCAAGGCCGTCTGAAGACCGGCACCCCGCCGCGCCTGGACGGTCGCACCATCGACTTCTCCCGGTGTGCGGAACAGCCGGGCGACCTGGATCCGGTGCCCGTCTTCAGCTTCATGGGGAACGCCGCGCAGCACCCGCGACAGCTGCCCTGCTGGATCACCCACACCAACGAACGCACGCACGAGATCATTCGCTCCGGCTTCGACCGCAGCCCGATGTTCACCGGCGTCATCGAAGGCGTCGGCCCGCGCTATTGCCCATCGATCGAAGACAAGGTCAACCGCTTCGCCGACAAGAACTCGCACCAGATCTTCCTGGAGCCCGAGGGTCTGACGACCCATGAGTTCTATCCGAACGGGATCTCGACCTCCCTGCCCTTCGACATCCAGCTGGCGGCCGTCCAGTCGATTCCCGGCCTGGAGAACGCGCACATCCTGCGCCCCGGTTATGCGATCGAGTACGACTACTTCGACCCTCGCGAGCTGAAGTCCAGCTTCGAGACGCGTGCCATCGGCGGCTTGTTCTTCGCGGGCCAGATCAACGGCACCACCGGTTATGAAGAGGCCGCCGCGCAAGGTCTGTTCGCCGGTCTGAATGCGGCGCTCCAGGTCCAGGGCAAGGACGCCTGGCTGCCGAGCCGCGACCAGGCCTACCTGGGCGTGCTGGTCGACGACCTGATCACCAAGGGCGTCACCGAACCCTATCGCATGTTCACGAGCCGGGCCGAGTTCCGCTTGCAGCTCCGCGAAGACAACGCCGACGTGCGCTTGACCGAAGCGGGTCGCCAGCTGGGGCTGGTCGACGATGCTCGTTGGGAGGCATTCAACCGGAAGCGCGACGCTGTTTCACGTGAAACAGAGAAGCTGAAGTCGACCTGGGTCAATCCGAACATCCTGCCGGCGGCTGACGCGGAACGGCTCGTGGGCAAGGCCCTTGAGCGCGAATACAACCTGATCGACCTGTTGCGTCGTCCCGGCGTCACCTTCGACACCATCTCCGAAGTGGCGTCCATTGCCCGACCGGCGTCAGGTGTCACGCGCGCCGCCCTGAACGAATCGCTGGGCAGCGACCTCGCGGCCGCCGTCATCGAGCAGCTGGAAGTGGGCGTCAAGTACGCCGGCTACATCAGCAAGCAGCAGGAGGATGTGGCGCGCGCGTCGAACTTCGAGCACCTGAAGTTGCCCGAAGATCTCGACTACAGCCTGGTCACCGCCCTCTCCTTCGAGGCCCGCCAGAAGCTCGGCAAGCATCGCCCGGAGACGCTGGGGCAAGCCTCGCGGATCTCCGGCATCACGCCGGCGACGATCTCGCTGCTGCTGATCCACCTGCGCAAAGGCCGCTTCAAGGGCTTCACCGATCAAGCCGCCGTCGACTCGACCGCCGCCTGACTTCACCCTCTTCCGTTCATCGATGACCGACCTCGACCTCCGTTCCCGCCTCGCCGCTGCCGCCGAAACGCTTGGGCTCGGCCTCACCGATGAACAGCTTGACCGGCTGATCGCCTACCTCGGACTGTTGTCGAAGTGGAACAAGGTCTACAACCTGACGGCTGTTCGCGATCCCGAAGCGATGCTCACGCAGCATCTCGTGGACAGCCTCAGCCTGATTCCGCCGCTCCGTCGCCATGCCGCCGGCCAATCGCTTCGGCTGATGGACGTCGGCAGCGGCGGTGGTCTGCCGGGGGTGGTCATCGCCATCTGCGATCCGTCGATCGACGTCACCTGCGTGGATACCGTTGGCAAGAAGGCGTTCTTCATCGCCCAGGTCGCGGCCGAAGTCGGTCTGCCCAACCTGCATGCGGAGCACTCGCGGGTTGAACAGTTGAAGACGGCCCCGTTCGACGTGATTACGTCGCGTGCGTTTGCCTCCTTGGCGGACTTCACCGAATGGACCCGCATGCACCTGAAGCCGGGGGCCGTGTGGGCGGCAATGAAAGGCCAACACCCGAGCGATGAGATCGCGGAACTGTCCAAACGTGCACCGGATCTGTCCGTGTTTCACGTGGAACAGCTGGAAGTCCCTGGGCTCGACGCTCAACGGTGCCTGCTCTGGATTCGTCCGACCGCCGCCATCGGTTAAGCTCCGCCCCTCCGAGAGCCCCCTGCTACCCGACCATTCATGGCCAAGATCTTTTGTGTTGCGAACCAAAAAGGCGGCGTCGGCAAGACGACCACCACCGTGAATCTGGCTGCAGGACTGGCCAAGGTGGGACAACGGGTGCTGGTGGTCGATCTAGACCCGCAAGGCAATGCCACGATGGGTTCGGGCATCGACAAGCGTGCCCTGCCGCTGACCGTCTATGACGTGCTGCTGGAGTCGGCCACGCTCGCCGAAGCGCGTCAGCGCAGCGAGAAGGCCGGCTACGACGTGCTGGGCGCCAACCGTGAGCTGGCCGGTGCCGAAGTGGAACTGGTCGAACTGGAACGACGCGAACAACGCCTGAAAACGGCATTGGCTGCCTCGGCACAGGATTACGACTTCATCCTGATCGACTGCCCGCCTTCGCTGTCGATGCTGACGCTGAACGGTCTGTGCTCGGCGCACGGCGTGGTCGTTCCGATGCAGTGCGAGTACTTCGCACTCGAAGGGCTGACCGACCTGGTCAACACCATCAAGCAGATCCACGCCAACCTGAATCCCGACCTGCAGATCATCGGCCTGCTGCGCGTCATGTTTGATCCGCGCATCACGTTGCAGCAGCAGGTCAGCGAACAGCTGAAGGCGCACTTCGGCGAGAAGGTCTTCGACACCGTCATCCCGCGCAACGTGCGTCTGGCCGAAGCGCCCAGCTACGGTCTCCCGGGTGTCGTCTTCGACGGCGGCTCCAAGGGCGCGCACGCCTTCATCGATTTCGCCAAGGAAATGGTGAAGCGCGTCGGCGCCATGCGCTGACCGATCTGCCGACCGATCCGCTGAGCGATGTCTCCCGAGTTGGACGCCCTCGCCCGCCGTGCCGAACTGGCCGGCCTGAACGCGGCGTCCGCTCCACGTGAAGCGCAGGTCGACGGCTGGTT
Organism: Roseateles noduli; assembly: GCA_002205125.1. Lineage (GTDB taxonomy): Bacteria > Pseudomonadota > Gammaproteobacteria > Burkholderiales > Burkholderiaceae_C > Roseateles > Roseateles noduli. The sequence goes on from NIOE01000014.1 coordinate 108,900, forward strand.
GCTCCGACTGTCTCCCGGCAAGGCCAAGCGCTCGCGATGCGTCAATGCGCTGGCGGGCGGCACCCTCCCCCTCGATGACATCCTTCGCCGCTGCCGCGGCAGCTTCGAGCAGGCCGGCTTGCCGCTGATCCTCCGCCTCACGCCCTTCAGCCAACCGGTCGACCTCGACGATCAGCTTGCCTCCAGAGGCTGGACCTCCTTCGATCCGGCCGATGTGATGGTGCTGCCGTCGCTGGAGGCTTTTGACGACGCCCATGGCATCGAGCCGCTATCGCCGTCCGCCTACGCCCGATTGATCGGTGAGCTGCGCGGATCGAGCACCGAAGAGATCGAGGGCCACGCCCGTCGACTCGAACAGGCCAGCGTCCCGCATCAGGCGTTCCAGATGACTCGGGGCGGCGTGCTGCTCGCTTGCGGTCAGGTGGCCATCGATACGGATCCGAGTGGCGCATCCCCGGGTGCGTCGGCCCATGCACTGGCTGGCGGCATGGCAGGTCTCTTCGACATCTTCACGCCCGAGGGCCAGCGCGGTCGAGGTCATGGCTTCCAGCTGTGCGCCGCGCTGCTGGCCGAGGCGCGCCGCCAGGGCGCCCGCAGTGCCTATCTGCAGGTGGGTGCCGACAACGCCGCTGCGCAGCGTCTGTACGCCCGCCTGGGCTTTCTGCAGGCCTATCGCTACCACTACCGCAGCGACGACCCGCGCGCCTGGACTTGAAGGCCGAGGCCCAGGACTAGTCCCTCGCCAGCCAGACCTTCAACAGCGTGTGGCGGGTGAAGCCCGGCACGAAGTCGTGCACATGGCTGATGCAGGCATAGCCGAGGTGCTCGTACATCTCGGCAGTCTCGTCCAGCAGCGTCTCGATCAGCGCGTCGACGCAACCCCGCTTCAGCGCCATCGCCTCCAGCTGGCGAAGGCTGTCACCGCCGAGGCCATGCCCGCGATGATCCGCATGGACCCACAGGTAGTTGACGTAGAGGCGCTGGAACTCGGTGCGTCCGGAGGCGCCGGCGATCAGCTCGTCGCCGTCATACAGCGCCACGGCGATGTCCTCGGCGTCGCTGCCTTGCGTCTGCTGGCGTCCGTATCGGATGACGCCGTCGCGGAGGGCGTCCAGGTCGCGCTGAGGAACGGCGTCATCCCGACGCCATGTCCGGCTCCCGCCCTCCTTGGACGCCGTCATCAGATGTCGTCGACGTCCGGACCGGTCAGGCCCAGCGACTCGTCCACGCCCAGGTGCACGTTCATGCTCTGCACCGCGGCGCCGCTCGCGCCCTTGCCGAGGTTGTCCAGGCGTGCCATCACGAGGATCTGCTGCTCGCTGCCGAACACGAACAGGTCGACGTTGTTCGTGTCGTTGCAGGCCTGCACGTCGAAGAAGCCGACGGCCAGCGTGTCTGCGTCGCGCAGCGGTTTCACGTGGATGAAGCGCTCGCCCTCGTAATGCGCGGCCAGCGCGTCCCGAACCTGCTGCGGGGTGGTGCCGGCGCGCAGCTGGCTCAGATGCAGCGGCACGGTGACGGCCAGGCCCTTGTAGAAGTTGGAGACGATGGGCATGAACACCGGCGCGGTGGTCAGACCGGTGTGGGCCATCATTTCCGGCAGATGCTTGTGGGCCAGGCCCAGCGCATACGGACGCGGCGCGATCAGCTTCGGATTCCCGCCCGCCTCGTACTCCGCAATCATCGACTTGCCGCCGCCCGAGTAGCCGGTGATCGACGTGGCCGTCACCAGCGCGTCGGCCGGCAGCAGGCCGGCATCGACCAGCGGACGCACCGCCAGGATGAAGGCGCTGGCATGGCAGCCGGGATTGGCGATGCGCTTGGACTCGCGGATCGCCGCGCGCTGGCCCTTGGCCAGTTCCGGCAGACCGAAGGCCCAGCCCGGGGCCGTGCGATGCGCCGTGCTGGCGTCGATCAGGCAGGTTTTGGGGTTGGTGATCATCGCCGCGGCCTCGCGCGAGGCGGCGTCCGGCAGGCACAGGAAGGCGACATCGGCGGCATTGAGCAGGCGGGCCCGCTCGGCGGCATCCTTGCGCTTGTCGGCGTCGATGCGCAGCACCTCGATGTCGGCGCGCTGCGCCAGATATTCATTGATGCGCAGGCCGGTCGTGCCTTCCTGCCCGTCGACATACACCGCGTACTTCATCGCCGCTCCTGCAAAATCCGCTGCCTCCGGGACCCTCCCGAAGAAAGCGCGAAGCATAAGGCCAACCGATGTCAACACACGCCATTCCGCCGAATGACCTGGACCTCTCCCCGATCACGCGACCGGTCTACCTGCTGCCGGGCTGGATGAACTCCGACCCCGACCATTGGCAGAGCGAATGGCAACGGCGTCATGGCGACAGCCGCGTCGAGCAGAACGACTGGGAATGGCCGCGTCGCGGCGACTGGATGGCCCGCCTCGACGAGGTGCTGCAGCAGGACGGGCGCCTGCACGAGCAGCCGGCGCTGCTGGTGGCGCACAGCCTCGGTTGCCAGCTGGTGGCGGCCTGGGCGGAACACTCGTCCCATACCCGCCTGGTCGCGGGCGCGCTGCTGGTCGCGCCCCCCGACACCGAGCGCGAGGAGATGCCCCCTCAGCTGCACAACTGGCGACCGATCCGGCGCCCTCGGCTGCCCTTCCCGGCCATCGTCGTCGCCTCGAACGACGACCCCTTCTGCGCCCCCGAGCGCGCAGCGGGCATGGCGGCGGACTGGGGCGCGGAATTCGTGCTGGCAGGCCCGCTGGGGCACATCAACGCCGCCTCCGGGCTGGGTGCCTGGCCCGAAGGCCGGGCGATGCTGAAGCGCCTCGCCGGCTGATCCGGGCGCCCCCCGACATCGGGCCCACGGCCCTCCCCCGGAATCACGGAGAATCGCGCCCCATGGCGACAAAGAAACCCAAGGGCCTGGGCATGGGCCTCGAGGCCCTGCTTGGACCCAAAGTGAGCGACGCACCGGCGGTGCGCGAAGGCGAACCCGGCGTGCTGCCGCTGGCGCAGATGCAGGCCGGCAAGTACCAGCCGCGCACCCGCATGGACGAAGGCTCGCTCTACGAGCTGGCCGAGAGCATCAAGGCGCAGGGGATCATGCAACCGATCCTCGTGCGCCCGATCGCGCCCGACGGCGCGGTCCGCTACGAGATCATCGCGGGCGAACGGCGCTTCCGCGCCGCGAAGCTGGCCGGCCTGGCCGAAGTGCCGGTGCTGGTCAAGCCGGTGCCCGACGAGGCCGCCGCCGCGATGGCGCTGATCGAGAACATCCAGCGCGAGGACCTCAACGCGCTGGAAGAGGCGCAGGGCCTGAAGCGGCTGGTCGACGAGTTCGGCCTGACGCATGACCAGGCGGCGCAGGCCGTGGGCCGTTCTCGCAGTGCAGCATCCAATCTGCTGAGACTCCTGAACCTCGCGGAGCCGGTCCAGAACATGCTGATGGCGGGCGACATCGACATGGGCCACGCCCGCGCGCTGCTGGCGCTCGACGGCGCCCACCAGATCACCAGCGCCACCGAGATCGCCGCCAAGAAGCTCAGCGTGCGCGAGGCCGAGAAGCTCGTCCAGCGCCAGCAGGGCGGCGGCCGCCAGGCCCCGCTGCTGCGGGTGAAGGCGAACAAGAGCCGCGACGTGCTGAGACTCGAGGAAGAGCTCTCCGACCTGCTGACGGCGCAGGTGGAGATCCGCGTCAAGAAGAAGACCAAGCGCGGCGAGCAGGGGGAGGTCGCGATCAGCTTCGGCTCTCTCGACGAGCTGAACGGCTTGCTGCAAAAACTTCGACCGCCCGGCGCGCAGGAGTGAGCCGCGCGGCCCCCTGTTCGGGGGGCCTGCCGCCCGGGCAATCCACAAGAATGGCACGCGGGATGCGTGCTGTCTTCTTCGTACTTCCCACAGGTGCCCCATGTCGGGGGATCGTCAACTTTCGCGCTTCACAGGCGTTGGACATGGGAGTACAACGGGGTCATGTCTTGCTATCGCGCATCGCTTCCGATGGGGGTAGCATGGCCCGAAAAGCCGCACCCTCGCTGAGGTTGCCGAGGGACATCCCCCCACGGTCGCGGACTTTGGACCAGCATGGGCTGGCCGTTTGCTGAATGCTTGCTGAGCTCGGAAAGCTCTGATGACGCCTTGAGTCATGGACGTCGCCAGAACTTCCTGGACGATGCGAGGTCCGTTGTCGCACGGACGCGCGTCGCCTCCCAATGCACCACTGGAGGTCAGCATGGACGTGATCAGCCATTTCGCGGCTCGCTATGAACGCAGCAAGGTCGAGGAACTCACCCTGGAGGAGTACCTCGACGAGTGCAAGCGCAATCCCCTCGCCTACGCCACCGCGGCCGAGCGCATGCTCAAAGCGATCGGCGAGCCGCAGATGCTGGACACGCGCAACGACTCGCGCCTGTCGCGGATCTTCCAGAACAAGGTCATCAAGATCTATCCCGCCTTCGCCGAGTTCTACGGCATGGAGGATGCGATCGAACAGGTCGTCTCCTACTTCCGCCACGCGGCGCAGGGACTGGAAGAGAAGAAGCAGATCCTGTATCTGCTGGGCCCGGTCGGGGGCGGCAAGAGCTCGATCGCCGAGCGCCTCAAGCAGCTGATGGAGCACGTGCCGTTCTACGCGCTCAAGGACAGCCCGGTGAACGAGAGCCCGCTGGGCCTGTTCGACGTCGTCGAGGACGGCCCGCTGCTGGAGCGCGAGTACGGCATCCCGCGCCGCTACCTCAACCGCATCCTGAGCCCGTGGGCGGTGAAGCGGCTCGACGAGTTCGGCGGCGACATCCGCAAGTTCAAGGTCGTCAAGCGGCTGCCGAGCGTGCTCAAGCAGATCGGCGTGGCCAAGACCGAACCGGGCGACGAGAACAACCAGGACATCAGCTCGCTGGTCGGCAAGGTCGACATCCGCAAGCTCGAGACCTACGCGCAGGACGATCCCGACGCCTACAGCTACTCCGGCGGCCTGTGCCTGGCCAACCAGGGGCTGCTGGAGTTCGTCGAGATGTTCAAGGCGCCGATCAAGGTGCTGCACCCGCTGCTGACGGCGACCCAGGAAGGCAACTTCAAGGGCACCGAGGGCTTCGGCGCGATCCCCTTCGACGGCATCGTGCTGGCCCACAGCAACGAGAGCGAGTGGAAGACCTTCCGCAACAACAAGAACAACGAGGCCTTCCTCGACCGCATCTACATCGTCAAGGTGCCCTACTGCCTGCGCGTCAGCGAGGAAGTGAAGATCTACGAGAAGCTGATCCGCGGCTCCTCGCTGGCCGAGGCCAAGTGCGCCCCCGGCACGCTGAAGATGATGGCGCAGTTCGCCGTGCTCACGCGGCTGAAGGACCCGGAGAACTCCAGCGCCTTCAGCAAGATGCAGATCTATGACGGCGACAACCTGAAGGACACCGACCCCAAGGCCAAGTCCATCCAGGAGTACCGCGACTACGCCGGCGTCGACGAAGGCATGGCCGGCATCTCGACGCGCTTCGCGTACAAGATCCTGTCCAAGGTCTTCAACTTCGACTCGACCGAGGTCGCCGCCAATCCGGTCCACCTGATGTACGTGCTCGAACAGCAGATCGAGCGCGAGCAGTTCCCGCAGGAAGCGGAACAGAAGTTCGTCGGCTTCATCAAGGAAGTGCTGGCGCCGCGCTACGCGGAGTTCATCGGCAAGGAGATCCAGACCGCCTACCTCGAGAGCTACAGCGAGTACGGCCAGAACATCTTCGACCGCTACGTGACCTACGCGGACTACTGGATCCAGGACCAGGAGTACCGCGACACCGACACCGGCGAGGTGTTCGACCGCTCGGCGCTGAACGCGGAGCTCGAGAAGATCGAGAAGCCCGCGGGCATCAGCAATCCGAAGGATTTCCGCAACGAGATCGTCAACTTCGTGCTGCGCGCGCGCGCCAACAACGCGGGCAAGAACCCGCTGTGGACCAGCTACGAGAAGCTGCGCACGGTGATCGAGAAGAAGATGTTCTCCAACACCGAGGAGCTGCTGCCCGTGATCAGCTTCAACGCCAAGGCCAGCGCCGACGAGGCGAAGAAGCATGAGAACTTCGTCCAGCGGATGGTCGACAAGGGCTACACGCCGAAGCAGGTCCGGCTGCTCTGCGAGTGGTACCTGCGCGTGAGGAAGTCGAGCTGAGTCGAACGGAGTTGAACGAACGCCACCGGAAAGGTCCCTCAATGACCGGGCTTCAACAGATCATCGACAGGCGGCTGTCGGGCAAGAACAAGTCGATCGGGAATCGGGAGCGCTTCCTGCGCCGCTACAAGGACCAGATCCGCGACGCCGTGCGACGCGCGGTGGACAAGCGCGGCATCCGCGACATGGAACGCGGCGAGGACGTGCAGATCCCCAAGCGCGACCTGAGCGAACCCGTCTTCAGCCACGGCGACGGCGGGACCCGCGAGGTCGTGCGGCCCGGCAACACCGAGCACATCAAGGGCGACCGCATCGGCAAGCCGCAAGGCGGCCAGGGCGGGGGCGGCGGCTCCCAGGCGAGCGACTCCGGCGAGGGCGAGGACGACTTCGTCTTCCACCTCAGCAAGGAGGAGTTCATGCAGGTCTTCTTCGAGGACCTGGCGCTGCCCAACCTGGCCCGCACCACGCTGGCCGAGACGCCCGAGTACAAGACGGTCCGCGCCGGCTACGTCACCGACGGCACGCCGACCAACCTGCACGTCGTGCGCTCGATGCGCGGCGCGCTGGGGCGGCGCATCGCGCTGGGCATGGACAAGCGGCGCGAACTGCATGAACTCGAGACGCGGCTGCTCACCCTGCAGCAGGAAGAGGACAAGCGCCAGCCCGAGATCCAGGCGCTGATCGCCGAGACCGAGGCGCGCATCGTGCTGCTGCGCCAGCGCCTGTCCAACATCCCCTTCCTGGATCCGATCGATCTGCGCTTCCGCAACCGCATCAAGGTGCCGCAGCCGACGACGCGGGCGGTCATGTTCTGCCTGATGGACGTGTCGGGCTCGATGGACGAGAGCCGCAAGGACCTGGCCAAGCGCTTCTTCATCCTGCTCTACCTGTTCCTGACGCGGCACTACGAGAAGATCGAGGTCGTCTTCATCCGCCACCACACCCAGGCGCAGGAGGTCGACGAGCAGAACTTCTTCCACGCCACGGAGACTGGCGGCACGGTGGTGTCGTCGGCGCTGGTGATGATGGAAGAGATCATCCGCGCGCGTTATCCCGCCGGCGACTGGAACATCTACGGCGCACAGGCCAGCGACGGCGACAACTGGCATCACGACAGCGGCCGCTGCCGCGAGCTGCTGGCCGACAAGATCCTCCCGCTGTGCCGCTACTACGCCTACGTGCAGGTGGCGGAAGCCGAGCAGAACCTGTGGGAGGAGTACGCGAAGCTGGAAGACGAAGTGCACCACTTCGCGATGCGCAAGGCCGTCGAGGTGGCGCAGATCTATCCGGTCTTCCGCGACCTGTTCAAGAAGGAAGGGGCGACCGCGTGAGTGCGGCGCCGGAGGACACCACCATGAGCAGTCTGGAGAATCGCCGCCAGGTCGGCGTCGGCGTGGGCGCCAACGAATACGGCGGCCGCCGCGTCCGCGCACCCCTGACCCAGATGCGGCCGCTGGAGAAGCGGCCCGAGCATCCGCTGCCGTCGCCCAGCGACTGGACCTTCGAGCTCGTCGAGCAGTACCACGAGGTCATCCGCCAGACCGCGGAGCGCTACGGCCTGGACACCTATCCGAACCAGCTCGAGGTCATCACCGCCGAGCAGATGATGGATGCCTACGCGTCGGTCGGCATGCCGGTGAACTACCGGCACTGGAGCTACGGCAAGGAGTTCATCGCCACCGAGCGCAACTACAAGCGCGGCCAGATGGGCCTGGCCTACGAGATCGTCATCAACTCCGACCCCTGCATCGCCTACCTGATGGAGGAGAACACGATGGCGATGCAGGCGCTGGTGATCGCGCACGCCTGCTACGGCCACAACAGCTTCTTCAAGAACAACTACCTGTTCCGGATGTGGACCGACGCGTCTTCGATCATCGATTACCTGGTCTACGCGAAGAACTACGTCGCCGATTGCGAGCAACGCTATGGCCTGGACGCGGTCGAGTCGACGCTGGACTCCTGCCATGCGCTGATGAACCACGGCGTGGACCGGTACCGCCGGCCGGCCAAGCTGTCGCTGGCGCAGGAACAGGCGATGCGCAAGGACCGCGAGTCCTATGCGCAGCTGCAGGTCAACGACATGTGGCGCACGCTGCCGCGCCGTCTGGAGGACGAGGCCAAGGAGGAAGGCAAGCGCCGCTTCCCCAGCGAGCCGCAGGAGAACCTGCTGTACTTCATCGAGAAGAATGCGCCGCTGCTGGAGCCCTGGCAGCGGGAGATCGTGCGCATCGTCCGCAAGATCGCGCAGTACTTCTATCCGCAGCGCCAGACGCAGGTCATGAACGAAGGCTGGGCCACCTTCTGGCACCACAAGCTGCTGAACACCATGTACGACGACGGCTACCTGTCGGACGGCATGATGATCGAGTGGCTGAAGTCGCACACCAACGTGGTGGCGCAGCCGGCGATGTCGCAGCTCAATCCGTATGCGCTGGGATTTGCGATGTACACCGACATCAAGCGCATCTGCGAGAAGCCGACCGACGAGGACCGCGAATGGTTCCCGGCGATCGCCGGCAGCGACTGGCTGCCGACGCTGGACCATGCGATGCGCAACTTCAAGGACGAGAGCTTCATCGCGCAGTACCTGAGCCCCAAGATCATGCGGGACTTCCGGCTGTTCTCCATCCTCGACGACGAGCACCAGGCGGAGTACGAGATCTCCGCCATCCATGACGAGCAGGGCTATCAGTACGTGCGGCAGGCCTTGTCGCGGCAGTACGACCTGTCCACGCGCGAACCCAACATCCAGGTCTGGAACGTCAACCTGCGCGGCGACCGGTCATTGACGCTGCGCCATCAGCAGCATCAGGACCGCCCGCTGCATGACGGCGCGCAGGAAGTGCTGAAGCATGTCGCCCGCCTGTGGGGTTTCGGCGTCCAGCTGGAGAGCGTGAACGCACGCGGCGACGTGTCACGTCGTTGGAGCGTGCCGGCGCCTCAGCACTGAGGGTCCCGGGCCCTTCAGACGAAGATCTTCCCGGGGTTCATGATGTCGTTCGGATCGAGCGCGCGCTTCAGCGCTCGCATCTGATCGACCGCGCCCTCCCCGGCTTCCTGCAGCAGGAAGCCCTGCTTGTGCAGGCCGATGCCGTGCTCGCCGGTGCAGGTGCCTTCGAGCGCGATGGCCCGCGCGACCATCTGCGCGCTCAGACGCTCCGCGGCTTCACGCTCCGCGGCAATCGCCGGGTCGATGAGATACCCCATGTGGAAGTTGCCGTCGCCCACGTGGCCGACGATGAAGTACGGCAATCCGCTGGCTTCCACCTCCTCGACGGAGATGTTGATCGACTCCGCCAGACGCGAGATCGGCACGCAGGTGTCCGTCGTCACCGCGCGGCAGCCGGGCCTGGTCTGCAGCGCCGACAGGTAGGCGTGATGGCGCGCGGTCCACAAGCGCGTGCGCTCCTCGGGCGTCGTCGCCCATTCAAAGCCGGTGCCGCCATGTTCGGCCGCGATCTCCTGCACCGTCGCCGCCTGCTCCGCGACGCCGGCGTCCGAGCCGTGGAATTCCATCAGCAGCATCGGCGCTTCGCGCAGGGTCAACTTGTCATGGCGGTTGACCGCCCGCACGGCATGCGCGTCGAGCAGCTCGCACCGCGCGATCGGCACGCCCATCTGGATGATCGCGATCGTCGTGCGGACCGCCGCATCGATCGATTCGAATGAACACACCGCTGCCGACACCGCTTCCGGCAGCGGATAGAGCCGCAGCGTGATCTCGCAGATCGCGCCCAGCGTGCCTTCGCTGCCGACATACAAACGCGTGAGGTCGTAGCCGGCGCTGCTCTTGCGCGCCCGCGAACCGGTGCGGATCAACCGGCCGTCAGGCGTTGCAACCGTCAGCCCGAGCACGTTCTCCTTCATCGTCCCGTAGCGCACGGCATTCGTGCCGCTCGCGCGCGTCGCCGACATGCCGCCGATCGACGCGTCCGCGCCCGGATCGATCGGGAAGAACAGCCCTTGATGGCGGATCTCGGCGTTCAACTGGTTGCGCGTCACGCCGGCCTGGACGGTGACCGTCAGATCTTCGGCGTTGATGCTCAGGATCCGCTTCATCCGCGACAGGTCCAGACTGACGCCGCCCTGGACCGCCAGCAGATGGCCCTCGAGCGACGTACCCGCGCCGTACGGAATCACCGGCACCCGGTGCGCGTTCGCCAAGGCCAGCACCGCCGCCACGTCTTCGTTGCTTTCGGCGAAGACGACAGCCTCCGGCGGCGGCACATCAAACGGCGATTCGTCGCGGCCGTGCTGCTCGCGCAGCGCCATCGCGGTGCTGCAGCGCTCGCCAAAGCGCGACTTCAAGGCCTCGAGCATCTCCGCCGGCATCGGGCGCGGCGCATGGGTGGGCTGATGGCCCGGCCCGTCGACACGTGGACGCCCCGCTGGAGTCGCTACCGGGTGATCACCAAGTTCTCGAGGCGCATTCATCGCTGTCTCCTGGTTCCACGCGGTCCGATGCGTCAAGTGCGCCGCGGCCGGTGTTGTCCGGTCGATTCTAGGAAGGGCGGCCGCAGCATCCGCTTGCATCGTCGCGCTTGCGCCGCGACCCGCACAGTGACAGCATGGACGGACCGCGGGCTTGCCCGCGCGACATGAGGAGTCCGCCATGTCCCATCTGTGGTTATGGACGATCTGGGCCCTGCTGCTGGCGTTGCTGCTGGTCGCGACCCTGCGCATGGATTGGCTGAAGGTCTGGTGGATGGATCAGCTCCGTCACCTGCCCAACGATGCCCTGGCCGGCGACATCGATCCTGGCATCCCCGCCGAGCGGCCCGAACCGGGGACACGCCCGCAGGCGCATCACGCTCCAAGACCTGTCGGCATTCCCCGCCACACGGTCCATGACATCCACGGCCATGCCGCCGAGATGAGCCACCACCGTCCGGTGTTCCACCGCAGCGGCAGCCGCAACTGACGGCATGTCCGGCTGCGGCCGGGACGAGTTGCGGCAAGATGCCGGGTTTGCACTTCAGCAGCCCGCGCGGCACCGCCATGGCCAATCGACTCTCCCAGATCGCGACCCGCACCGGCGACGACGGCACCACCGGCCTCGGGGACGGCACCCGCGTCCCCAAGGACCACCTGCGCGTGCAGGCGATGGGCGATGTCGACGAACTGAATTCCCAGATCGGCGTGCTGCTGGCCGAGCCGCTCCCGGACGACGTCCGCGACCTGCTGGTCACGATCCAGCATGAGCTGTTCAACCTGGGCGGCGAACTCTGCATGCCCGGCTACAGCCTGCTGAAGGAGGCGGCTGTCCTGCACCTGGACCAGGCGCTGGCCGACCACAACGCCGCCCTGCCCCGCCTGGCGGAATTCATCCTGCCAGCCGGCACCCGCAGCGCCGCGATCGCCCATGTCTGCCGCACGATCGCCCGCCGCGCCGAGCGCGCCGTCGTCACGCTGGCCGCGAGCGAGACCATCAACCTCGCCCCGCGCCACTACCTGAACCGCTTGTCGGATCTGCTCTTCGTGCTGGCCCGCGTGCTCAACCGGGTCAACCTCGACGGCAAGGGCGGGGACGACGTCTACTGGAAAAGCGAACGTCTGGCCCGCTACGCCGCCGAGGACGCTGCTGAACAAGGCCAGGAAGGCCCTCAGAACACGCCCTGAGGCGTTTTCACGCGCAAGGTGTGCGGCGATCAGGCCACGGCTTCCGCCGCGCTCCTGAGGCGCTTCACATAGGCCTCGCGCAATGCGGGTGGCGAGACCACCTCGACCTGGCCGGCGTGCCGCAACAGGTCCATCAGCAGCTCGGTCGCATCGACGAAGGGCAATTCCAACTGCCAGCGGCCGTCCGGCAGCCATTCGCTGCGTTGAGCGGGATGCCATTCCTCGCTGGAGACCCAGGCGGCGATCTGCTCGCTGAAGATCACGGTCGCCCACTGCGGATCGCCGCCGGCGAAGATCCCGTAGCCCTGGTCCAGTTCCCCCTCGAGCTCCTTCAGCGGGAGGCTGCGCGCGGTCTGGTCCTCGAGCACCTCCGCATCCTCCATCGCATCGAGCGCGAAGCGTCTCAAGCCGTCGCTGGCATGACACCATGCATCGAGGTACCAGGTGTTCCGGTAGTGCACCAGGCGCTGCGGGGACACCTCGCGATCGCTCACCGAGCCGCCTCCAGGACCGCGCTTGCGGTAACGCAACTTCAAGCGCCTGCGTTTCACGACGGCGCTGCCGACGGTCTCGAAGTGCTCTGACGGCACGCGTCGCCGCGCGGTCGAGATCAGCTTGATGCGCCGCGTCATCTCCTGCGCCTCGACCTCGTCGCCGCCCAGCATGCCGGTGAGCTTGTCCAGCATCGGCTGCAGATGCCGGCTCAGCAGCCCGTTCTCGTCGAGCCCGGCCATCATCTGATGCATGGTCAGCAGCGCGTGCAGCTCCTTCTCGCTGAACCAAACGCCCGGAAGCTCATGCCGCTGGCCGCGCCACTGCTGGCCGAAACGGTAGCCGTTCTCGGCGGCGTCGTACTCGATCGGCGCGTCCATCCGCTCGCGCAGGTACTGCAGGTCGCGCTTGAGCGTCGCCGGCGACACCTCCAGCAGCTCGCGCATCTCCGCGAAGCTCACGCAGCCGCGGCTGCGGATCAGCATCTCGATCTTGTAGAAGCGTTCGGTGCGATCCATGCAGGGCTCTCCTGACAGATCTGGACCATGTGGCCACAACTTTCTGTCGACTCATGTGGGGTAGCTCATTCTATGAGCGACCTCCCCTGAATACTTGATCCCAAGCCTGAAGCAGTTCCCACCGCCAGGCCCCGGTTTCCAAGTCCTCAAGGAGAACCCCATGGTCGCCACGTTCCGCCGCACCCCCGACGACATCGCCATCCAGCAACTGCCCCTGCCGATGACTGCCGTCCAGGCCGTGGACGACACCCGGGATGAAACGGGCCTCTCGAGCCACGAACGCGTCGGCTTCGAACTCGGCTGGGACTACGCCCACCACGGGCTGACGCCGCCGGTCGACCAGCTGTTCCGCCAATCGCCGCTGCAGCAAGGCTGGCAACTGGGCCGGTCAACCTTCGGCGCGCGGACGCTGAAATCGCATCGCCACACGCAGCTGTGGCTCTCGCTGCGCCTGCACGCCTGGCAGCGCGGCCGCAGCTTCGAGACCCTGCTGGTCACGCCCAACTACCTGCAGCAGCTCGACACCACGCACTGCCCGGTCAGCCGGCTGGCGTTCGTCGATGAACAGGATCATCCCCAACGTCGTTCGATCGACCGGGTGCGCGACGACGCGGGCTATGCCGCCGGCAACCTGGCCCTCTTGAGCCATGCGGCCAACGTCGCCAAGCTGGACCGCGGATGGCAGCACTGCTGGGCGATGGCGCAAAGCCTGCGCCAGGGACCGATGACGATGGCTGGCGGCCTCAACGCCGAAGCCTGGGAACGCATGGCCGTCCTGACGAGTTTCGTGACGCCGATGTCGCACGAACTGGCCGCGCAGTTGCCGATGCTGGTGCTCCCGCCGAACCGCCTGCGCCTGTTCAACCCGATCCAAGCCTTGCAGGCGCTGGTCACCCGGCAGTTGGCCACGCCCGGATGGAGTCAGCGACTGACGCGCCTCGAGGCCCTGATGGCGTCGCAACAGCGCGCCGATTTCTCGAAGTTCGTCCTCGCGCTGGTGCCACGCGTGCTGCGTTGCCAGTCGCTCACCGATCCGATGGAAATCCGCTGGGCGCTCGAGGATGCCTGGCGCGACCCGCTGCTGCAGAAGCGCTGGACGCACTTCGCGCAACAACTGACCCCGGATCAGGCGGAACAGCTGGTGCAACGTGCCGCGAGCAAGCGGCTGAGCACCGTGCGTATTCAGAGCCACGTCGCCCCCACCGAGGGTTGGGCGCTCGACCGTCAGGGCTTCCGCTCGGCGGCCTGAGTCAGCCCGAACACGTCGCGCCCAGCTTCACCAAGGTCTCTCAACCCGGGATGCCGACGTGCAGCTTTTCAAGCCCGCCGTTCTGGTCCTGGAGAGCGACGTGATAACCCTGTTCCTTGAACCAGTCGGCCCATTGCCGGGCGTGCGACTTCTCCGGGAGCCAAGGCCCGGTGCGATCCATGTGGACCCGGTTGCCGCGGCGTTCATAGAACACCACGCGCCACATGTTCGAGGGGATGCGGTCGTGAAAGCTGGACATAAGCGACCGCGGAATCTAGCAAAGCAGGATGTCACGCTGGGAGGGGGGCAACACCTGGAACCATGCCGACATCGCACGGACCGTGCAGAGTTGCCGGGCTGCCTGGCTACGACTGTTCGCAGACCATGCCGACAGCACCAGGTCGTCGCACAACAGCAGTGACGCACCACCTTGCATCGCGAGTTCGACGAGCGATTGCGTCGACTCGGACACCGCTGCGATCCGCGGACCTCGAGCCGGCTTCGCCACCTCGGCGTAGGGCAGGAAATCCGCGAGCAGTTCCTGCTGCTGCGCTTCGGTCAGCGCGAACTTCGGATAGGCCAATGCGCGCATCAGCGTGGCCGCGAGTTCGGGACTCACCAGCGGTCGCAGCAGACCTCGCTGCCACGCACGACGCAGACCGAGCGCTTCGCCGCCGGACATCAACAGCGCGCGCAGGATCAATGCGGGATCGATGACGGCGAGCTCGGCCGCCGTCTTCTTCGATCGACGGGTCATGTCGCTTTGCGTGCGGTCTTGCGAACGACCTTCTTGGCCGTCTTGGCCGTCTTGGCCGTCTGGGCAGCTGCGGCAGGCTTCTTCACCGCCTTGCCGGCGGGCTTGGCCGCCTTGGACGCGAAGGCCATCGCCTGCGCGATGACGCCGTCATCCACCTCGAGTTCCGCCAGCTTGGCCCGGACCGCGTCGCCGCGCTGGATGCGCACCGGCGTCAGCACCACCTGCCCGGCCTGCAGCAGCACTTCGAAGTACTGCACAGGACCGAGCTTGTCGGTGACGCTTTTGGGCAGGGTGAGCTGGTTCTTGGACGTCAGCTTCGCCAGCACGGGGATCAGACCAGCGAGCGATGCAGGCGGAGCTGTTCCAGCGCGCGGCCCTCGACGTCGACGGCCTTGACGCTGTCGTTCTCGGCCTTGAAGCCGGCGATCTCGAAGAAGCGCATCGCGCGCTCATTGTTCCGGTAGGTCCACAGCGTGACGCGGGTGCAGCCTTCTTCCTGAAGGCCTTCCTGCGCCGCTTCGACCAGGGCCTGACCGACGCCCTTGTCCCAGTGGGCAGGCATGGCGTACATGGCCCAGATCTCACCGGTGGTGGAGGGCGTGCCCTTGTCGCGGGAGCGGTCGAAGCCGACGAAGCCCATGACCTCGTTGTCCAGGTGGGCGACCAGCACTTGCGGCTCGCACATGTTGATCGCCTCGCGCCAGTAGGCCTGGCGTTGGGCGACGGACAAGCCGTTCAAGGCGCTGTCTGGCCAGAACTCCTTGTACGCGTCCTGAGCGGAACTCACCTGGATCTGGGCGATGGCCTTGGCATCACGCAGTGTGGCCGGGCGAATCTGAATACTCGACATACTTGGAGAACAAACGCATTTCGGGGAAAGGGCGGGATTGTCCCAGTCAATGCGGCCAAACGGGCATCTTGACAGCAAATGTTTTACTGATCTTGATCGCCGCTGTGCGCATGGCCGCGATCCCGCGGCTTCTGAAGCTCACGACATGCGAACTTCAGACCAGGGACACCTGCTGATGACGACGGAAGTCGCGCGCATAACCGGTGGCGGCCTTGTGCCACAGCGGACGCGCCACGGCCTGCAATCGCAGCAGCAGCTCGTGTTCGACGCTCAGTTCCCCGAGAAATTCGGCGAGTTCGACCCCGATGTCGCGCTGCATCCGCTGCACCAGTTGCGCAGTGGTCAGGGCATCGGCGAGCGCCCGGTGCGCGCGGCCGTTGTCCGGCAGACGATGGTGGCGGGCCAGGGTGCCGAGCTTGCAGTTGGGCGATTCCGGGTAGAGGCGGCGAGCCAGTTTCACGGTACACGCGAACTCCGGCGCGATGCGCGGCGAGGCCTCCGCACGATCGAGCTCATGCAGCCAGAAGCCGCGATCGAAGCTCGAGTTGTGGGCGACGAAGCCGCAGCCTTCGGTGCAGGTCGCGACTTCGCGCATGACCTGGGCCGCATCAGGCGCGTCCTCGAGCATCTCGTTGCTGATGCCGGTCAGGCGCTCGATCATCGGCGGGATCCAGGCGCCGGTGTTCATGAGGCTCTGGTACTGGCCGACGATCTCGCCGTCGCGCAGCAGCACGGCGGCGATCTCGGTGGCACGACCTCCCCCCTGCGGCGAGTTGCCCGTGGTCTCGAAGTCGATGACGGCGATGGTGCGCTTCATGCGGCCGGGGCGGGGTACTTCCGCGCATTCATCGCGATCTTCCGGTCGACCGCGGCCGGCACGTCGACGCCGGCCCGGTCCGCGATCTGCAGCAGGTACATCAACACGTCGGCGATCTCCTCGCCCAGATGCTGATGCTCCTCGGGAGGCAGCTGCTGCGACTCCTCGGCGGTCTTCCACTGGAAGATCTCGACGAGCTCGGCCGACTCCACGACCAGCGCCATCGCCAGGTTCTTCGGCGTGAGGTACGGGTCCCAGTCGCGGGCTGCGGCGAAGTCGCGCAGCCGTCGTTGCAGGTCGGCAATGTCCATGGGTTGGCAGTGTGCAAGTCCGGCGCGGCGCGCTCAAGCGCCGTGTGCGCTGCAAGCGCCACACAGCAACGTCGCAAGGAAATTTCCCGCCTCTGTTTTCAACATCAAGGTTTTATATAACTCTTTAGTCGTCTTAGTAGAGGGACGGACTTTCTGTGGACAAGTCGGAAATTCCTTTCAGAACCAACGACTTGGGACCATCAAAACCTTGTGCGTGGAGGGCCTTGTTGGCGTTGCACGGATCGTCAACAACCAGGACCGACCCCCGTCGGCCTGTGGAGAACCGGCCAGTTGCCAGAAAGTTTTCCACAGCGTTGTTGGCTATGCAGCCAACGCCGACTTGCGCTAGCGATGCCAGGAATGGGGATAACTTTCCTCGGCCGCCTCAGTCGATGCCCACCACCTTGTGCATCTGGATCGACAGCTTCCACTGCGGATGAGCCATGCAGTAGGCGATGGCGGCCCTGGTGTTCTGCTTCTGCAGGAGGGAGTCCATCGGCTGAAGGAAGAAGTGGTCGAAGGCCAGATCCGCGAAGCGCTCCGGCAGAGCCAGAGGTTGTGGATAAACCAGCTTCAACTCATGGCCCTTCGTGAGGACCACCTCCGCATCGGCCTTCGGGCTGACGCAGATCCAGTCCAGCCCCTCGGGTGCGGGCTGGGTGCCGTTGGTCTCGACGGCGATCTCGAAGCCGTGGGTCTTCAGGGCGGTGATCAGCGGACCGTCAAGCTGCAGCAGCGGTTCGCCGCCGGTACAGACGACGTAGGGCGTGCCGGTCTTGCGGCCGTGCTCGTCCTTGGGCCACTTGTCGGCGATGGCCTCTGCGAGCGCATCCGCCGAAGCGAACTTGCCGCCGCCCTGCCCGTCCGTGCCGACGAAGTCGGTGTCGCAGAAGGTGCAGACGGCCTTTTCGCGATCCTGCTCGCGACCGGTCCACAGGTTGCAGCCGGCGAAGCGGCAGAACACGGCGGCACGGCCGGCCTGGGCGCCCTCGCCCTGCAGCGTGTAGAACATTTCCTTGACGGCGTAGGTCATACGGGGATCAGCTCCTCGAAAGGACCATGGCTGACGATGACGCCGCTGCCGCGGGTCTCGTACAGATCGACGCGCTCCAGCGGCGGCAGCTGCGCCTTGGCCTGCTGCAGCACCCACGCGGCCAGGCTGGCGGTGTCCGAGTCGGCCAGGCCGGCGAGTTCATGCAACGGATGGTGGTCCATGGCCTTGTAGATCGGATCGAACAGCAGCTTCACGTCGCTGAAGTCCATGGCCCAGCCGAACACCTGGTCCAGCGCCGCGCTGAGGTGGAGACGCAGCGTGAAGGTGTGGCCGTGGATGCCGGCCAGCGGATGTCCGGCCGGCGCGCGGTTGAGCTTCACAGCGCTGTCGAGGGTGAACTCCTTCCAGATCCGGTAGCGCTCGCCGTCGAAGTTGGCGCCGCTGGAACCGGTCTCGTAGACGGTAACCCAGCTCAACTCGGGCAGCTGCGGCTTCAGGCGCGCCCACAGCCAGGACGAGATCAACTCGCTGGTCGGGTTGGACAGGCCTTCGATCTCGTTCAGGCACTGGTAGTTCAGCTGCGCGTGGAACGGCGCCCAGAGTTCATCGAGATGGTCGTAGTCGATGCTCAGGTCGCGCTCGCCGAGGTCCTGGTTGGCGTGCAGGATCAATTCGAAGCCATGACCGTGCATCCGGCCGCACTTGTGGCCCATCGGGACATTGGGCAGCTGATGGGCGGCCTGGAAACGATACCGGCGCCAGACATGCGCGTGACCGTTGGCGTCCAGGTCGACGCCGGAGTTCGCGGTGCTCTGGATCCCGACCTGCGTGATGCCGGGCACCTTGAACTCGGTTTCCAGGCGATGCCGGATCCAACGGGCGATGTTCTCGTCGGTGGGCTGGGTGATGTGCTGATTCAGCAGCGCATGGTCCAGCGGGGCGATGCAGCGCTCGAGGCAATCGCGCAGCGCGCTGACTTCGCCGCCGGGGAACGGCGCCCAGCCGGAGGGAAGTTCCGCGCGGACCGTGGCCAGATAGCTGTGACCGTGCAGACCGCGGGAGCGGTGTCCCGGGGGGAGCGCGTCGATCTGGCAGGCCGACTCGAACCCCGCGGAAGCGGTGAAAAGGGAAGCTGGAGAAGCAGGTAAAGCAGACATTCCGAGAGTGTGACACGCCGGCTTTTCTTATCTTCTTGTATTGAATATCTCCTTGGTCGTATTAGTAGGTGTTCGAGGGTTCGTGTGGACAACGCCCGAATTGCTTGTCAGAACAACGACTTGCGAACAGGGCAACGATGTGGGCGGCACCCGGGGCAACAGCGGGATGGAAAGACAACAAGTTCCGGCATTGCGGAACCGCTGTGGACAACCTGCCAGTTGTTCATCGCTCATCCCCAGGGTTGTGCACAGGCGGTCCATCAACACCAACAACGCATCTTTGAGCCAGAGACAGGGTCGAACCGCTCGAACAGACTATGGCACCTAGTGCTACAGTTTGGAGATCATGTGAAGAGGGTTTTCAAGACACGTGCGTTTGATCGATGGGCGAAGAAACTAGTACCCGACTGCCTGCTTTGTTTGGCCGCGAGGGACATCGAGGCCGGCCGGTTTGAAGCGGACCTTGGCCATGGGCTATGCAAGAAGCGGATTGCAGTAGCGGGTCGCGGCAAGCGTGGAGGCTTGCGCGCGCTTGTCGCCAAGCGTCATGCCGACGCCGTCTTCTTCGTGGCAGGGCGGGAAAAGAACGAACCTGGGTTCGATTTTTCCGATGAAGCAGTGGACGTCGCGTTGGCAATTGCCTGCCAGTTGCAAAGCATGAGCCTGTCGGACTTGGCCGCGTCGATCCTCGATGGACGATTGAAGGAGATTTGCAATGGCAACCAAGGACCCTGAGAACGCGCGCATCTTGCGCGACTTGCTGGAGTTCGCTGAGGATCTGAACTCCTACGGACTGATGTCGAAATCGAGCATGGCAAAGATCAGGTCACTTTGCGTGCCGCCGCCGGCCTACACCAGCGAGCAGATCGCGGCGATCCGTACGCGAGTGGCGAAGATGAGCCAATCGGTCTTTGCTGCGTTCCTGAACGTCAGCGTGTCGACGGTCCAGAAGTGGGAATCGCCCAGAGCAAACAAGCAGCCGACCGGGGCTGCGCTCAGGCTCCTGCAGCTTGTCGAGTCGAAGGGGGTCGAAGCATTGATCGCTTGAGGCGCCTGGTTCAGAAACGAAAAAGCCCCGCATGGCGGGGCTTTTGTTCATCTGAGATCTGCGATCACTTCTTGTCCGACTTGTCTGTCTTGTCCGGCCAGATGCTCTCCAGCATCTGCGCCAGGCGCGCGCCGCCCTTGATGACGTTGAGACGCGTCTGCTCGAGGCTTCGAGTGTCGTAACCCGCCGGCGGCGTGGCCAGCCAGCGCGGACCGCGCAGGCTCTGCTGCCGGGCGCCGAAGCTCATGCCTTCGAACGCGTCACGCGCCCCCAGCAGCGACTCGCTGGCCCACAGCACGGGCCAGTCGTCGGGATTGCCCGTCGCGGGCGGCACATCCTTGGCCAGTGACGGCATCGCGGCCAGCTGCTCGGCGCTCAGCCGACCCGGCATCCCGTCCCAGAAGCTGTGCAGGTTGCCGCCAGGCGTGCCGTCCGGCTTCGGCAGCGTGATGGCGTTCGCGCCCACCGTGTGCGTCTGGGCGTCGGCACCCTGCGTGTCGGGGTCGTACGGCTTGCCGTCCGCATCCAGGTACAGCGAGCCCATATGCAGCGGCTGGTGCATGTCGCCGATCGCATGCCCGACCAGCGCCAGCGCCTCACGCTCGTTGAAGTCCATCGGCGGCGTCTGCTTGCCGGTCTTCAGCACCAGGATCGCCGCCTTCAACGCGGGCACCAGATCATGGTCGCTGGTGCCGATCGCGCCGGGCACATATCGGCCGCGCTGGATCGCGACGTTGGCGTAGTGGTACTGCTTGTTGCAGGACTCTTCGCCCGGCTTGGGATCGCACTGCTCGAAGTTGCGCTTCACGTAGTCGCGCATCCGCGCTTCTTCTTCAGCGTTGTTTTCGAACACGGCGCATTCGGCGAAACGACCGGTCACGGCGTACTTGAAGTCGTTGCCGGTGTCGATGCCCTTCACGCAGTCGTCCCAGACGGCGATGTCGCGCAGCGAGACCGGACCGAGGATCCGTTTCACTTCGGTGTCGGCGCGATGGCCCTTGATCAACTGGGCAGCGATCTCGCCGACGGTGTTGTGGCCGACGGCACCGAATCCGAAGGCTTGACCGCAGCAGGCGGCCACCAGCGACAACGCGACCAGGCCGCGCGCAAACGATTTAGTCATGACAGGGAATCCATGTCGAACGATGCGCCGGCGGGCGCCGGCAGGGGATTCGCGATTGTGCATGGGGCCTCATGACAGGCATCAACGGAGATTCCCGCGTGATGGCGTCTGATGGGCGCATCGCGCAGCCGAGGCCTCCGGCTTTACCTCCGCTTTACGGCGCCCTGCCCTTCCCAGTCCGGGTCTGCCCGACCTGACCCTTATTCGGTCCGCGCATGTTGATCCATCAAGCGCTTCGTTCGGCAAATGAGCGCGGCTGCCTAAGCTGGTCCCCACCTTATCTGGAGCCCCTCGCATGACCATCACCGCCATCAACGTCCGCAACCAGTTCCGCGGGACCATCAAGGAGATCGTGGAAGGCCCCGTCGTCTCCGAAGTCGATGTGCAGACCGCCGCCGGCCTGATCGTCACGTCGGTCATCACGACGCGCTCGGTGAAGGAACTGAACCTGACCGTCGGCAAGGAAGTCGTCGCGCTGGTGAAGTCCACCGAAGTGTCGATCGCCACCTTGTGAGCTTCCGGTCCGAGACCAGCAGGAGATCGCCATGGCGCTCTACCCTCTCCGTGCGACGCAGCACAACGGCAGCGCAGAACCGCGTCTGCTGATCATCCCCGGCCTGCATGACAGCGGGCCGGCGCATTGGCAGAGCTGGCTCGAACAGCAGTACCGCGACGCGCACCGGGTGCGACAGCGCGATTTCAGCCATCCGGACCTGGAAAGGTGGTCGGAGCGCATCCACGCGCGGATCGACAACGCCGGGCCCGGCGAATGGATCGTGGTGGCGCACAGCTTCGGGTGCCTGGCGCTGGCGCATCACCTGCAACGCCACCCGGATTCACCGGTACGCGAGGCGCTGCTGGTGGCGCCGGCGGAGCCCGACAAGTTCGGCCTCGCGGAGAGTCTGCCACACCACCGCCTCGGCCGTCCGACGGCGCTGATCGCCAGCCAGAACGACCCGTGGATGAGCGCCTCGAGCGCGCTGCGCTGGGCGACGCGCTGGGGCAGCAGCTACAGCAACATCGGCCTGGTCGGCCATATCAACACGGAGTCCGGATTCGGTCCGTTCCCGCTGGCCAAACGCTGGGTCGAGGCCGCGCGAGCCCGCGCCGCACGCGAGCGCCGACCCGAACGCGCCGGCATCCTGGAGTGGTCGTTCTCAGTCTGACGCTACGCGGCGCAACAACCACGAACGCGCCGTGATCCAGCGCCCGGCCGGGCCCACCTGAACGTCCCCGGGGAATCCCTGTCAGGGCCCCAGGGTCTCGCGCCGGACACGTTCCAGGGCTATCGTCGATCTCCCATTCGAGAACGAATCCGGAGACCCCGATGCCCTTCACCATCCGTCTGCACCGCGTCCTGAAAGCACCGCCGGAACGCGTCTACCGCGCGTTCACCGACGCCGCAGCAATGTGCAAATGGCTGCCGCCCCATGGCTTCACTGGCACCATGCACCACATGGACCCGAAAGTCGGCGGCACCTGGCGCATGTCCTTCAACAACCTCTCAGCCGGCGGATCACACAGCTTCGGGGGCGAATACCTCGAGCTCGAACCCGGGAAGAAGCTCCGCTATACAAGCCGCTTCGATGACCCCAACCTGCCCGGCGAAATGACGACGACCGTCGAGCTGTCGCAGGTTTTCTGCGGGACCGAAATGCAGGTCACGCAGGAAGGCATCCCCGATGTCATCCCTTCCCAAGCCTGCTATCTCGGCTGGCAAGAATCCCTCACCCTCCTCGCGCAGCTGGTCGAACCCGATATTCCGAACGGCTGATTTGCGCGCCTTTTCCTGGCAGGGGTTGTCAGGCTGTCAGCGTTTTTGAACGGCGGTTTTTGCGCTTGTGAGGCTGATTTACCCCGGTTTGCCAAGCGCGGGCTCTCCACGGGGCATGGGGCCTCGCGTCCGCGAACCCCAAGCCCCATTCCGGCCCCACCCTCACTCGCTGACTTCCCGCTCTTGGCGTCGATCACGGATGAGGGGAATCGCAGATCTCGGCTTTTCCGATTTCTTCGAATCGTGGAAGTAAGGAAACAAGGAAAGACGACGCCTTGTGAGGGTCAAGACCATTGCCTAGCATCGCGCCCATGCGTCTTCTCTCCATGAATTTCCTTCCATCCACAGCCGCATCGACCGCCACCGCCCTGTCGAGAGCCGCCGCGTTGGCGACGCTCGCTTGCCTCGCATCCCTGATGCCCACGGCAAACGCCGCACCGCCAACAGATCGCTCCGCCACCGATGAAGTCCAGGTCCGACTGATCAGCGCCTCCTCACAGGTGGCGCCGGGTCAGACGCTGCTGCTCGCGCTCGAACAGCGCATCGCCCCGCACTGGCACACGTACTGGAAGAACCCCGGCGACTCGGGCCAGCCCACCAGCATCGAGTGGACGCTGCCCAAGAGCGCAGCCGCCGGCGACATCCTGTGGCCCGCGCCCAAACGCTTTGACGTCGGCCCCATCACCAACTACGGCTACGAGGACCAGGTCCTGCTGTTGACCGAAGTCCGTCTGCCGCAAGACCTGGCCCCCGGCTCGACCGCCACCGTGAACGCCGAAGCGACCTGGCTCGTCTGCCGCGAGGAATGCATCCCGCAGCAGGCAACGCTGTCCCTGTCGCTCCCTGTCGGCACCGCCGCCAAGGACTCGACCGACGCATCGGCGTTGTCCGCGGCGCGCGCCGCATTGCCGGGCAAGGCTCCGTTTCCAGTAGCGGCGCGGATCGAAGGCAGGGATCTCCTCGTCACATGGCCCGCCTCAGCAGTCCCGGACGTCAAACAGGCGCTCTTCATGCCGCAGGACTGGGGTCGTATCCAGCATGCGGCGAAGCCGCAGCTCGATCGCGCCGGAGACGACTGGCGCCTGCGCGTACCCGGCGGCGAAGAACCTGCCCCCGCCGGCAAACCGATGAACGGACTGCTGCTGGTCGACGGCAAGGCGTGGGAAGTCAGTCTGCCGGTCACCGGTGTCGCAACGGCGCCGACGCCGACATCCACGTCGACAGCCTCACCGAAGACAACGCCCGCGATACCCGGACTCCCGGGATCACCGGCGCTGGCGTCCTCAGGCAGCGGGGAGGCGGACATCAGTCTCTGGACCGCGATGGGCCTCGCGCTGGTCGGCGGCCTGATCCTGAATCTCATGCCTTGCGTGTTCCCGGTGCTGGCGATCAAGGCGCTTGGCTTCCTGCATGGCAACGCGAGCGAGCACCGCCGGCAGGGACTCGCTTATACGGCCGGTGTCCTGGCTGCGTTCGCCGCACTCGGTGCGGTGTTGCTGGTCCTGCGCGGAGCGGGTGACAGCGTGGGCTGGGGCTTCCAGTTCCACTCGCCGTTGTTCGTGCTGCTGCTGGCGTGGCTGATGTTCGTGCTGGGCTTGTCGCTGGCCGGGCAGTTGCAGATCGGTGCTGGCTTTGCGGGTGTCGGAGAAGGTCTGGCGAGCAAGCCCGGCCTTTCCGGCAGCTTCTTCACCGGCGTGCTCGCGACGGTGGTCGCGACACCCTGCACCGCGCCGTTCATGGGCGCGGCGATGGCCTACGCGCTGGCGCAGCCGGCGGTCGAGTTGATGGCCGTCTTCCTCTCATTGGGACTGGGCCTCGCGCTGCCCTACCTCGCGTTGGCCTGGTGGCCCGCGCTGCAGCGACGCATGCCGCGACCCGGCGTCTGGATGGACGTGCTCAAGCAGGCCCTGGCATTCCCGATGTTCGCTGCCGCCATCTGGCTGGTGTGGGTGATCGCGCAGCAGGCCGGGCCGATGGGCGTGCTGGTGGCGCTGGCAGGCATGGGCTTGCTTGCGCTCGCTGCGTGGATCCGCTCGGTGAGCCGGAACGCTTCGTCGCACTGGCAGTGGACGGGCGCCGGCGCTGCGATTGCTTCGCTGGTCGCAGCAGCAGCGTTGCTGCCGACCTTGTCGGCGATCAGCAGCACGGAGTCGCCAGACGTGACGACGTCGAGTGGCGTTGCCCGCGCCGCCGGCGTCGATCACGAGCCCTACTCACCTGAGCGCCTGGCTCAATTGCGCGCGCAAGGCAAGCCGGTGTTCGTGAACCTGACCGCGTCGTGGTGCATCACCTGCCTCGTGAACGAGCGGGTCGCCTTGTCCACCGACGAGGTGCGCGAGGCCTTCGAGAAGCAGGGCGTGACTTACCTGAAAGGCGACTGGACGCGTCAGGACCCGCGCATCACCGAGCTGCTGAAGCAGCACGACCGCAGCGGCGTGCCGCTGTACCTGTTCTATCCCGCCGGGACGGGCAGTGGCGCGCAGGTGCTGCCGCAGCTGCTGACGCCCGGCATCGTCACCACGGCCCTGCGGGCCGGTGCGACCTGAGTTCCGCCGACTCATCCACTTTCGTCCCCAATCCTTCCACAGCCGTTTTCATCCTGGAGACCTCGTCATGAACATCCCGATGACCGCTTCGATCCCTTCGATCGCTCCATTGCGCAGCGCGCTGTCGCGCCGTGCCGTGCTGGCCGGCGCCGCGCTCGCGGCGACGATGGCCATGACCGGCATCGCGCAGGCCCAGGCGCAGATCGACCAGCCGGCGCCCGCCTTCAGCGCGACGACGGCCGACGGCAAGACAGTCACGCTGGACAGCTACAAGGGCAAGACCGTCGTGCTCGAATGGACCAACCACGACTGCCCCTACGTGAAGAAGCACTACGGCAGCGGCAACATCCCGGCGCTGCAGAAGGAGGCCACCGCGCAAGGCGTCGTGTGGCTGCAGGTGATCTCCTCCGCGCCGGGCCAGCAGGGCCACGTCGACGGGGCGACCGCGACCAAGCTGAACAAGGACCGCGGCGCGGCGCCGACGCAGGTGCTGCTCGATCCGAGCGGTCAAATGGGCAAGGCCTACGGCGCTCAGACCTCGCCGCACCTGTTCATCGTCAGTCCGCAGGGCGTGCTGGTCTACAAGGGCGGCATCGACAGCATCGCGACCGCGAAGGCCGACGACATCGCCAAGGCCGATCCGTACGTGAAGACGGCGCTGAGCGAGCTGGCCGCCGGCAAGAAGGTCACGCACGCGAGCACCAAGCCCTACGGCTGCTCGATCAAGTACGGGAGTTGAGCCGTCGCCCTGATGGGGGAGCGAGGCGGGCCCACCGCCGCCAGCCGTTACAGTCCGTGGACAACAGAGAGCGGACGGGATGACGGACAGACGAGCGTGGGAGGCGACCGATCCTGGGGCCTGGCTGGCGGAGCGGACGCTCCACCAGGGCCGCCGGAGCGAGGTCGTCCGGGTCGGCGACGGCCAAGGCGGAACGGTGCTGCTCAAGCGCCTGCGCGACCCGCGTGCCGATCCGGCCGCCGTGGCCCGGCTGCGCCGCGAGTTCGAGCTGGCCCAGCGCCTCGATCCGGCCTTCGTGCTGCGCCCGATCGCGCTGATCGAGCATGAGCGCCGCCCGGCGCTGCAGCTGCCGGACCTCGGCGCGGAGACGCTGCGGGACCGGCTGCGGCGCGGCACCCTCCACAACGATGCGCTGATCCGCATCGCCCTCGACCTGGTCGACGCGCTCCAGCATCTGCACGGACATGGCCTGATCCACCGCAACCTCGGACCGGGCCAGGTCTTGCTGCTGACTGGTGCGGGTATCGAACCGCGCAAGGCACTGATCGCCGATCTTGGACTGGCTGCCGAGATCGAACGCGAACGCCCGCTGGTCCAGCGGGCCGAGCTGATCGAGGCGTCGCTGGCCACGCTCGCGCCGGAGCTGACCGGCCGCATGAGCCGCGACGTCGACTACCGGGCGGACTTCTACAGCCTAGGCGCCACGCTGCTGGAGGCGCTGACCGGGTCGCCGCCGTTCAACATCGACGATCCCGCGCGGGCCGTGCATGCGCACCTGGCGCTGACGGCGCCGATGGCGACGACACGCAACCACCAGGTCTTCGCGCCGCTGGCGCAGGTCGTGGCGCACTGTCTGCACAAGGAGCCCGAGGGCCGATACCAGAGCCACCAGGCGCTGCGGCACGACCTGCAGCTGTGCGAGGCCGCGCTCGAACAGGGCCGCGGCCTGCCCGGCTTCGAACCCGGTCAGGGCGATGCCGCCGTGCGCTTCCAGCCGAGCGGCCGGCTCTACGGCCGCGAGTCGGCGCAGGCGCAACTCGGACAGGCTTTCGAAGAGGCCGCACAAGGCGAGGCCGGCGGCGCCGGACTGGTCGCCGTGGCGGGCTTCTCGGGCATCGGCAAGACGGCGCTGGTCCTGGCGGCGCAGCGCAGCCTGCTGGCCCAGCGTGGACATTTCGCGGCGGCCAAGTTCAACCAGTACGGCCAGGACCGGCCGTACGGCCCGCTGCTGCATCTGCTGCTGCAGCGCGCGGCACAGGTGCTGGCATTGCCGGCGCCGCAGCAGGCGGTGTGGCGCGATCGGCTGCGGGAACGCCTCGGCGCGAATGCCGCCTTGCTCGCGCAGGCCCTGCCGGAGATGACGGCGCTGCTGTCGCTCGACGCGCCGCTGATGCCGGTCGGCCCGGCGGAGGCGGAGAACCGCTTCCTGCGCGCTGTCAGCCAGGGCTTTGCCGCGCTGGCGCGCGAAGGCGAGCCGCAGACGCTGTTCCTCGACGACTGGCAGTGGGCCGACCGCGCCTCGCGTCGGCTGCTGCGCGAGTGTCTGCACGACGCGACCTTGCGCCACACGCTGTTCGTCATCGCCTACCGCGACAACGAGATCCCGCCGGGCCATCCCATCGCGCAGGAACTCGCGGAGCTGCGACAGCAGCTCGGCGAGCGCTTCATGCCTTTGCGCGTCGGCCCGCTGGGGCTGGACGACACGCGCCATCTGCTGGCCGACAGCCTGCACCGGGATCCGGTCGAAGAAGACGCGGGGCTCGACGAACTCGCCCGCCTCTGCCAGACGCGCACGGCGGGCAATCCGTTCTTCCTGCGTCGGCTGCTGGAGGACCTCGTCCGCCGCGGCCTGATCCACTACGACACCAAGGCCCAGCGCTGGGACCATGCGCTGGAACGCATCGCGGCGACGCGCACGGCGGACAACGTCGTCGCGCTGATGCTGCAGCAGCTCGAGCGCCTGCCCGACCCGACGCGACAGGCGCTGAGCGTCGCGGCGCTGCTGGGCGCGGGCTTCAACCTCGACAGCCTGGCCACGGCGTTGGACGCACCGGCCGATCTGCTCGCGATCGACCTGCTGCCGGCGCTGCAAGCCCAGTTGCTGGTGCCGGCGAGCGCGCTGTACCGCTACGCGCCGCAACTCCGGGGCCAGTCCAGCGAAGCGGTGCGTTACGCCTTCGCGCACGACCGCGTGCAGGAAGCGGCCCTGCAGCGCATCGCCGCCGACCAGCGTCCCGCCCTGCAGCTGCGCATCGGCCGCCTGCTGCGCGACGGCCATCGCGCCGCGCACCCGGACGTGCCGCTGCCCTACACGGTGCTGCATCACCTGAACGCCTCGCGCCTGCTGCTGCACGAGCCGCACCACGAGGCCGAGCGCCAGGCGCTGGCCGGCTTCAACGCCCAGGCGTCCCGGCAGGCGATGGACGCGGCTGCGTTCGAGCCCGCCGCGGATTACGCCGAGCTCGCGCTCGAACTGGCGCCCTGCTCGCCGCAGCGGGCGGCCTGGCTGCATCACGCGGCGCGCATGGCCTATCTGGCCGGCCGCCCGTCGCGCATGGATGCCCTGCTGGAGTCGGCGATCGCCGACGCCGAGGACAACGCCCAGCGCGCCCGGCTGCTGGAAGTCCGCATGGAGGCCTTCTACGCGCAGGGTCGGCTCGCCGACACCGTGGATCTGGGCTTGGAGCTCTTCCTGCTGCTCGGCGCGGAGCTGCCGCGCGCCGGCGGTCCCGACGCGATGGCGCAGGTCATGCAACTCCTGGCTGATCTGCAGCAGGAGATCGCCGGGATCGGTCTGGACACGCTGGCCGCGCGCGCGCCGATGCGCGACGAGCAGCGGCTGCTGCTGATCTCGATCGCCGCGAAGATGACCGCCGCCGCCTACATCGTGCGGCCGGCGCTGCTGCCGCTGCTGACGCTGTTCCAGGTGCGGCTGATGGTGGACCACGGCCACGTGCCGCAGGCGCTGTCGGCGTATTCGGTGCTGGGGCTGATGTGCGCGGAGTTCCTGGGCGACTATCGCTTCGCCCACGACCTGGGCCGCATGTCGACGCAGCTCGTCGAGCGCCACGGCTGGATGCAGGTCTTCGCTCACGCGGGCTTCTCGTTCCACGCCTTCCTCAGCCACTGGGTGCAGGGACTGCGCGTGAGCATGGACGGCCTGATGCAGACGCATCGCAACGGACTGGAATTCGGCAACCTGCGGCATGCGGGCCTCGGCCTGTATGTGCACGACGTGCATGCGCTGCTGTCCGGCCTGCCGCTGCCCGCGCTCGAGGATCAGCTGGTCACGCACGGCCAACGCCTGCGCGCGATGCGCCAGCCGGTGGCGGCGGACTATGAGGACGCGCTGCTCGGTCTCGTGCGCGCCCTGCGTCAACCGCAGTTGCCGGAGGAAGGCTTCGACGGACGGGAAGCGCTCGCGCGCACCTACGGCGAGCGCCAGGACCAGACCGGCCTGATGTTCCTGCACGGCTGGCAGGCGGTGCTGCACTTCATCGCCGACCGACCCGAGCCCGCATTGCGTTTCGCGCTGGACGCGCGGGCGCTGTTCGCGGCGGGGCGCGGCATGCATGCGCAGTCGCTGCTGCTGTTCATCGCGGCCTGGGCATCGCAGCGCGTTGCGCTGGCCGGTGGCCCGCGCGACCAGGCTTTGGAAGACGACGCACTGCGCCGCCTGCAGCGATGGCGGGACGCGGGTCCCGGCCATCTCCACGACCGTGTCGCGCTGCTGCAGGCGCAGCAGGCGATGCTGGCCGGCGACTCGGCAGAAAACATCGACCAGCTGCTAGCCCAAGCGCTCGCGGCTGCGGAGGGACCGCAAGGCACACCCCTCGACGTAGCGGCCGTGCTGCGCGCGCAGATCGATGCGTGGCGCGAGCGCGAGCCGGCGCTCGCGGATCAGGCGCGTCTGCGTCTCCAGCAGACCTGGAAGGCCTGGGGCGTGACGGCGCTGGCGGGCGAGGCGATGTCCTTGCCACTCGAAGACGGTCATGCGCCGATGGCCCACGCGGCCGATGCTCACGAGAACCGTGCCGATGCGG
Organism: Roseateles noduli; assembly: GCA_002205125.1. Lineage (GTDB taxonomy): Bacteria > Pseudomonadota > Gammaproteobacteria > Burkholderiales > Burkholderiaceae_C > Roseateles > Roseateles noduli. The sequence continues at coordinate 139,060 of NIOE01000014.1, forward strand.
CCGACCTCAGCTCGTTGACGAAGGCGGTGCACGCGATCAGCAGCCAGCCGGACCTGCCGCGTCTGTTGCGCCGCCTGCTGGAAGTGGTCGCCGAGAACGCCGGCGCGCAGCGTGCGGTCATCGTGCTGGCGAGCGGCACGGCCGGCACCGGCGGCGCGGTGCGCTGGGTACTGCAGGCGGAAGCGACGCTCGGCGAATCGCCGAGGCTGCACCTGCTCGAACAGCTGCCGCTGGAGCGCGCGGGCCAGCAATTGCCGCTGGCGCTGATGAACCGCGTGCTGCGCGACGGCCGGCGCGAACTGATCGTCGACGCGCGCGGCCTGGCCACGATGGAGGACTACTTCCAGCGCCACCTCGCGCCGCCGCGGTCGGTGCTGGCGCTGCCGCTGCTCAAGCAGGGGCAGACCGTCGGCGCGCTCTACCTGGAGAACGCCGCCGCCGCGGGCGTGTTCACCGAGGCGCGCGTGAGCTTCCTCGAACTGCTGTGCGCCAACGTCGTCAACGCGGTGGACAACGCGCGGCTGGTGGCCGAGCTGCAGGAGCTCAACGCCAACCTCGAGCGCCGCGTGGCGCAGCGCACGCGCGAACTCGCGGACAGCGAGGAGCGCCTGCGCGCCGTGCTGGACCACGCGCCCATCCCGATGGTGGTGACCCGCGAGCAGGACTCCTTGATCGTCTACGCCAACGGCCCGTCGGCCGCGATCGCGGGACGCACGCTGGACGAGGTCGTCGGCAAGCCGGCGATCAGCTTCTACCGCGAGCCCGGCGAACGCGACCGCATGCAGGTGAAGTTCAAGGAGCACGGCCGGCTGCAGGGCGAGGAGATCTGCCTGCTCGCGGCCGACGGCAGCGAGCGGTGGATGCTGCTGTCGATGGTGCCGGTGGTGTACGACGGCGCAGCGTCGGTGCTGAGCACGCTGGTTGACTTCACCGACCGCAAGCGGCTGGAGATCGAGCTGCAGCGCCTGGCGACGACCGACGCGCTGACCGGCGCGGCCAACCGGCGCAGCTTCCTGGAGCACGCCGACGCGGAACTCGCGCGCAGCCGGCGCTACGGGATGGAAATGTCGCTGGTGATGATGGACGTCGACCACTTCAAGCGCATCAACGACACGCTGGGCCACGCGCGCGGCGACGCCGCCCTGTGCCACCTGGTGCAGCTGTGCGCGCAGATCGTGCGCAAGCAGGATCTGCTGGGGCGGCTGGGCGGCGAGGAATTCGGACTGCTGCTGCCGCAGACCTCGCTGGAGGACGCGACCCACCTGGTGGAGCGCCTGCGCCACCACATCGAGACCAGCGGGCTGGAGCTGCAGACAGGCGCGCCGCCGGCGTCGCTCACGGCGAGCTTCGGCGTGACGGCGTTGCGGCCGGAAGATCTGCGGGTCGAGGAACTGCTCGGTCGCGCGGACCAGGCGCTGTATCGCGCCAAGGACGGCGGACGCAACCGCGTCGAGCGGCAGTCCTGATCGGATCCCGCCGCCGGTGATGGTCGGCGGCGGCGGTGTTCAGGGATCGATGCGGGACGGCTTGGCGCGTTCGCGATAGAACGCGTCGAAGCGGGCGGCGTAGTGGGCTTTCGTCTCGGGCGTGAGCCAGCGCATCAGGCCTTCGCGCAGGTTGGCGGCGCCTTCGGGGCGACCGTAGGCCTTGTCGATGCCGCGGATCGCGGCGAGTCCCCACGCCGTGCGCGGGCAGGCGATGCCCGCCATCACCAGGTCGCTGGCGCCCTGGATCGGCACGCTGACGAGGTCCGGAGGATTGCCGGCCATGATGAGCGCCATGTCCATCTCCACCGAATAGTCGGCGCGCCCGAGGCTGAGCATCTGCAGCACGCGCGCGCCGAAATCCTTGGGCGAGAAGAGCGAGACGGTGCTGTCGACCGGCCGGGCGGCGAGCATCTCGTCGAGCGCCGGACCGTAGCTGCGGCCGTCGATCAACGCGCCGCGCAGCGTGTGGTCGGCGAGCAGCCGCGACAGCTGCACCTCGCCGGCGGCGTTGCGGGGCAGGCGCTTGAGCGTGTCGCGACGCACGATCAGCCCAGGCGGTGGCGTGAGCTGGGTGTTGATGAAGTAGGCCGCCTTCTCGCGATCCGGCGTGCGGACCATGTTGGCTCGGCAGACGTCCTCGCCGTTCTCGATCATCTGCCAGCTGCGCTTGGCGTTGGCGAAGACGATCTCGTGCCGGACGCCCGGCCACTGCTTCTCGAGGTAGGTGGTCACGCGTCCGGTCACGCCGCTGGCGTCGGAACCCGTCATCTGCGGCGCGTGATCGGACGCAAGCCAGGTGATCTTGGTAATGGGCGGCGCCGACGATTCGGCCTTGCCCTGCGCATGCGCGGGCGTTGCCGTCACGAACGCGGTCAGGGTCAGGGACAGGAGCGCGGCGAGGCGCATGGCGGACGAGGCGAGGAACTTCACAGGCGCCAGCATACGGGGCCGGCGCGGGGCGATCGTCGCCCGCCCGCCACGGGTCCGTTCCTGAAGCGGTAGTTGGTCACTGCCCGGCGTGTTGCGACCTCACGAAAAAAGGCCCCGCCGACTTGTGGCCGGCGGGGCTGCTCGCACAGAGCGAACGGTCTGATTGCCTGTGACGCCGTGGGTACGACGCCCGAGACCGACCGAGGAGACAAACGTGGAAGTCGTGGGGCGCGGTCCCCGGAGGACTTAGCGCACCGCGCTGATCTGGTCGAAGACGCCGCCGTCGTCGAAGTGGGTCTTCTGGGCATTGCGCCAGCCGCCGAAGACCTCGTCGATGGTCACCAGCTTCACCGGCGCGAAGGTCTTGGCGTACTTCGCGGCGATCTTGGCGTCACGCGGGCGGTAGTAGTTCTTGGCCGCGATCTCCTGGCCTTCCGGCGAGTACAGGTACTCCAGATAGGCCTGCGCCACCTTGCGCGTGCCCTTCTTGTCGACGGTCTTGTCGACCACGGACACCGGCGGCTCGGCCAGGATGGACAGGCTCGGGGTGACGATCTGGAACTTGTCCGGACCGAGTTCCTTCACCGCCAGGTAGGCCTCGTTCTCCCAGGCGATGAGCACGTCGCCGATGCCGCGTTCGACGAAGGTCGTCGTGGCGCCGCGCGCACCGGAGTCCAGCACCTTCGTGTTGGCGTAGATGCGCTTGACGAAGGCCTTGGCCGAATCGGCGTTGCCGCCCGGCTGCTTCAGCGAATACGCCCATGCGGCCAGGTAGTTCCAGCGCGCGCCGCCCGAGGTCTTGGGATTCGGCGTGATGACGTCGATGCCGCTGCGGGCCAGGTCCGGCCAGTCGTTGATGTGCTTCGGGTTGCCCTTGCGCACCAGGAACACGATGGTCGAGGTGTAGGGCGAGGCGTTGCTCGGCAGACGCTTCTGCCAGTCGGCCGGCACCAGCTTGCCGTGGTCGTGCAGCGCGTCGATGTCATAGGCCAGCGCCAGGGTGACGACGTCCGCATCCAGGCCGTCGATCACCGAGCGCGCCTGCTTGCCCGAGCCGCCATGCGAGTTCTTCACCGTGACGGTCTCGCCGGTCTTGGCCTTCCAGTACTTCGCGAAGGCCGCGTTGTAGTCCTGGTAGAGCTCGCGGGTCGGGTCGTAGGACACGTTGAGCAGCGTGACCGAGCCCTGGGCGTGGGCCGCGGGCATCAGCGCGGCACCGCTCAGCAGGGCGGCGGTGGCGAGCAGCGAGACAGTGCGACGGAGATGGCGGATGGGGTTCACGGGATTCTTCTCATCACGGGGGGTGGAGGGGAGCGCTCAATGTAGGCAAGCGCACATTCAAAGGGAACGAAGAAGATCTGCTTTGCTTTGCACCGTTCCCGGAAAAAAGGGCCGCCCCCTCGTGAGGAGCGGCCCGCAAGCCGCGGCGGGGTCGCCGCGGCAGTCGGAACGGTGCGGCGCTCAGGCGCCGAAGCGGTGCTCCAGCTCGATCCAGCCTTGCCGGCCATGCGGCGAGTAGTAGCCGACCGGGTAGTACGGCCAGGTGGCGCTGGGATCGCGGCGGATCTTGTCGAACAGGTTGTTGACGATCAGGCTGACGCTGGTGCGCTTGCCGATCTGCCAGGCGGTGCTGGCATTGAAGTTCCAGTACGGGCCCAGCGTGCCTTCCTGGTCCTCGCGATAGATGCGGCCGTTGCGTTGCGCCGAGAGCGCATGCGTCCAATCGCCGACCTGCCAGACCACGCTGGCGTTGAGCCGGCTCGGCCAGTCGGTGAAGTCCGGCGTACCCACGACGTTGCGGTTCTCATCGCCGGCGAACTGCTGGTACTTGAAGCTCTTCACCCGCGTGTACTTCGCGTCGACCGTCCACTTGCCCCAGGACGCGGTTCTCCACGAGTAGCGCGTGCCGACGTCGACGCCCCAGGTCGATTCGTTGGCCGCGTTGATCGGGTTGACGCGGACTTCCGCGACCTCGCCCGGACGGACGAGCGCGTCGGCCGGATTGCGGCGCACGCGCGCGATCGCGTCGACGCAGGTCGGGGACTGGATGTCCTTGACGCCGGTGCGGCAGTCCGATTCGTCGCGCAGCACGCCGTCGGCGCTGAGGTCGGTGACCAGGTCGCGGATGGCGATCTTCCACAGGTCCAGCGACACGTCGAAGGACGAGGCCGGCTGCCACACCGCACCCACGCCCCAGGAGCGGCCGCGCTCCGACTTCAGGTCCGACGAGCCGGTCCGCACGAAGTTGAAGCCCGGCGAGACGTCCGCGAAGTCGCAGGTCGACAGCGGCTGGCCGGTCTGCTTGCAGCGGTAGTAGTCCGTGGACGACGAGTAGTAGCCCTTCGTCTGCTGCGCGAAGATGTAATTCATGTCCGGCGCGCGGAAGCTGGTGGCGTGCTGCGCGCGCAGCAGCAGGGAGGACAGCGGCCGGAACTCGAGGCCCGCGTTGTAGGTCGTGCTGCCGTCGCTGCGGCCGGCGAATTCGTAGCGGTCGTGCCGCGCGGCCAATGTCGCGGTGAGCTGCTTCGTGATCGGCGCGTTGAGCTCGCCGCCGAGCGCCAGCCGCTCGCGCGTGCCGCGCACGGTCGCCGAAGCGCTCGTGTTGTAGAACACGCCCTGCCCCAACCGCGGATCGGCTTCGTTGCGGAAGCCCTGCGTGCCGGCTTCGGCCACGACGGCCGCGCGCACCGGCCCGCCGGGCAACTGGAACCACTCGCCGCTGGCGGACGCGCTCAGCTGCTGGTTCCAGCTGGCGTTGCGCGTCCAGCTGCGGTCGGTGACGCTCTCGACTTCCTGCGGCGTCAGCGGCCGGAACAGGCGCGTCGGATCGGCCGAATAGATCGGCGTGCCGTCGGCCTCGGTGCCAAGTTTCTGTCCGAGCAGTAACTGCTCGATGCCTGCGGTCAGCCGCGGCGTCGTCGTGCGGTTCAGGTAGTAGGAGCTGTTGGCCGCGACCTCGAAGGTCCAGGTGCCGGTGAGCTCCCCGCGCGCGCCGACGGCGACGTTGTGCGTCGCGTCCTGCCACTTGCGATTGAAGTTGTCCACGCCGCCGAGTTCCTCGGGCGCGAAGCGCCGCGTCCAGATCTCCAGCTGACCCGTTGACGCGTTGCGGAAGTAGCCCTTGTTGGCGATGTCCGAGGTCCAGGTCGGACCGCGTGTGTTGTTCTCGGTCCTCGCCCAGCCGAACTGGCCCTCGGCGAACAGCTCGAGGCCGTGGTCGAGCGCGAGCGTCAGCGAGCCGGCGGCCTGCGCGCTGCGGTTGCCGGTCTGCGTGGTCCAGTAGGTCGTCGAGGCGTGGCCGCTGCCGCAGTAGGTGCCGTTCTTTGCCGTGTAGGGCGAGACCGAGCCCTCGAACAGCGAGCCCGCGCCCGCGCAGCCGTCGGTCGGCGCCAGGTAGGCGCCGCCGTTGGCATTGCGCCGACCGATGACGACCGACGGCGCGGCGCCCTTCAAGGTCGTGTCGGCCATGAAGTCGCGCTGGCGGCTCCAGATCGGCTGGCGTCCGCTGAGCTCGACGCCCCACACGCCTTGAAGCCGGCCCGCGTCGAGACCGCCGGTGATCTGCGCGCGGGCGTTCTCGCCGCCGCCGCGCTCGGTGCCGCCAGCGCGCAGGTTCACGGTGACGCCGTCGACATGCTTCTTCAGCACGATGTTGACGACGCCCGCGATCGCGTCGGAGCCGTACACCGACGACGCGCCGCCGCTGAGCACCTCGATGCGGTCGATCAGCGCGGACGGGATGTTGGCGATGTTGACGAAGTTGACCGAGCCCTCATAGGCGGTCGGGTAGTCGGCGACGCGCCGGCCGTTGACCAGCACCAGCGTGTGGTTGGGGCCGAGGCCGCGCAGGCTGATCGCGTTGGCGGCCGGCGTGAAGGTGTTGCCGAAGTCCTCGCCCTGCGTGAAGCCGGTGTTCTCGGTCAGGCTGCTCAGCGCGTCGGAGACGTTCTTGTAGCCGAGGCGGTCCAGGTCTTCCGACTTGATGACGGTGATCGGACTTGGCCCCTCGCTGTTGACGCGCGAGATGCGCGAGCCGGTCACGACCACCGACGGCAGCGGTGCGTCCTTGGCCGCCGCCGTGTCCTGCGGCGCCGCGGCGGAGGCCGCCGGCGTGACGGACGGTGGGGCCTGTTGCGCGAAGGCGGCGGTGACGGGGAAGGCGGCGGCCAGTGCCGCGGCCAGTGTGGCGGCCGGTCCGGTGTGGCGGGCCACGTGCTCGACGAACTGCTTCAAGAGACTTCCTTGTGGGAGTGAACAGGTGAGCCCGTCACTCTAGGAAGCGCCCTCGCCGCGATGAACCAATGCTTTCTGCGTTGCTTAGCTGTGCACCCGGACTATGCACATGCGGAATTTCTTTCGGCACCCCTCGAGGGGATGAGGTCCGCTCAGTCCGAGCCGTTCGGCGCGACGCGCGCCTGCTCCACCAGCTCGCGCGACAGCGGCGGCGCGAAGGTCTCGATGAACGCGTAGACGTAGTCGCGCAGGTAGGCGTCGCGACGCACCGCGAGCCGCGTCAGGTTGTCCGCGAACAGGTGTCTCGCATCGATCGAGCGCAGATGCCGGTCGCGTTCCTCGTCGTAGGCGATCGCGGCGACGATGCCGACGCCCAAACCCAGTTCGACGTAGGTCTTGATCACGTCCGCGTCCATCGCGACCAGCACGACGTTGAGGTCCAGTCCCGCCGCCGCGAACGCGTCGTCGATGTGCGAGCGGCCCGTGTAGCCGGTCTCGTACGTGATGACCGGGAACTCGGCCAGGCGCTCCAGCGTCAGCGGCGTGCCGGCGTTGGCTTCGGCCTCCAGCGGATGTCCGGGCGGCACCAGCACCGTGTGGGTCCAGCGGTAGCAGGGCAGCGTCAGCAGTTGCGGATGCAGCGCGAGCGCTTCGGTGGCGATGCCGATGTCCGCCTCGCCGTCGATCAGCAGGCGCGCGACCTGCTGCGGCGAGCCCTGCGTGAACTGCAGACTGACCTCGGGATGCGATTCGCGGAAGTCGCGCACGGCCGGCGGCAGCGCATAACGCGCCTGGCTGTGCGTCGCGGCGATGCGCAGGTGACCGCTGTCGGCACGGGCGAAGTCCTCGCCGGCGCGACGCAGGTTCTCGGCCTCGCGCAGCAGGCGCTCCACGATGGGCATCACGTTGCGGCCCGGCTCGGTGAGCCCGGTCAGCCGTTTGCCGGCACGGATGAAGATGTCGATGCCGAGCTCGTCCTCCAGCTCCCGGATCTGACGGCTCACGCCGGGCTGCGAGGTATGCAGCGCCTGCGCGACCTCGGTCAGGTTGAAGTTGCGGCGCTGGGCCTCGCGGACGGATCGGAGTTGTTGGAAGTTCATCGTCGGCCACACATCGGGGAGGGAACGACATCGGAAAATGTCGGGAAAGCAGATTGCTTATGCGGATTGATTATTCGAATCCGCGCCTCCCGTGTCCTCCAACAAAAATCGATAAGCAATCCCGCGCCGGATGCATGTGCATAGAAGATGAATCGCCGTTCCCTGCTCCCCTCCGCCGCCGTCGTGCTCTCGATCGCCTGCGCCCTGTGCGCGCCTGCCACGACCTGGGCGGTCGACAGGATCACGTGGCTGATGCCCGAGGTCGACACGGTGGCGCCGCCCTCGCCCGGCGCGGCGTCGGTGCCCGTGCGGCGCGGGCTGGCGCAGCCGCTGTCGGACTATCTGACTGCAAATTGGGGGACGCCGGCGAAGCACGAGGTGCTGATCGCCAACGTCAAGCGCAGCTGGCGCATGGTCGAGGACGGCGAGCCCGCCTGCCACCTCGGCGTGCTGCGAACGCCGGAGCGCGAGGCCGTCGCCTACTTCTTCGATACCCACCTGATTCCGCCGCATCAACTGATGGTGCGGCGCAGCGCGCTGCCGAAGGTGCCGCGGCTGCCGGACGGTGACGCCGACCTGGAGAAGATCTGGGCCGACAGGCAGCTGCGCGGCGCGATCGTCGCGGGACGGAGCTACGGACGCGCGCTCGACGCGCTGCTAGCCAGGCGCCCGGCCGGCGTGATCGACGAATACACGACCTCGGACTTCGGCGGCAACATGCTGTCGATGATCGCCGTCGGCCGCGCCGACTACACGATCGAATTCGACTTCGTGCTCGCCAACCAGCAGGAGCTGCGCGCGGCCCTCGTCGCCGGCAATGCGGGCAGCGCGAGCGGCAACGGCAAGGTGTCGACCGCCGATCTCGTCAGCGTGCCGATCGAAGGCTTCAGCAGTCCGGTGATCTCGGGCATCGCCTGCCCGCGCAACGCGTGGGGCAAGCGGACCATCGAGCAGGTGGAGCGCGTGCTCTCCACGCCGCAGGCGCGGCAGTTCATGCGCGATGAATTCATCTCCCACCTGAGCCCCGAGGCCCAGGCGCGCTACGGTTCGCGCATCGACGCGTTCTACTTCTACGCGAAGCCGGCGGCCAGCGCGCCGAAGTGAGCGGGGACGCTCAGGCGTCCGGGTCCATCGCCTCGCGCACCGCTTCCTCGGTCAGCTCGGCCACGCATTCCTGCAGGAAGCGATAGGCGAAGCCGCGCAGGTAGTGGCCGCGCTTGAGCGCGATGCGCGTGGTGTTCGGCGGGAACAGGTGGGTCGCTTCGATCAGCTGCAGACCGGCGTCGCGCGCGGGCTCGAAGGCCATCGCCGCGATCACGCCGACGCCCAGCCCGATCTGCACGTAGGTCTTGATGACGTCCGCGTCCAGCGCCGACATGACCAGATCCGGCGCCAGGCCCGCCGCGGCGAAGCTCGCGTCGATGCGCGCGCGGCCGGTGTAGCCCTCGTGGTACGTGATCAGCGGCTGCTCGGCGAGCGCCTCCAGCGTCAGCGGCTGGCGCGTCAGCGAATGCCCTTCCGGCACGACGACCGCGTGTCGCCATTCGTAGAACGGGAAGGTGACGAACGCGTCGTCCTTGCCGAGCGCCTCGGTCGCGATGCCGATGTCGGCCTCGCCCGATTGCAGCAGCGAGACGATCTCCGACGGACTGCCCTGGTGCAGCACCAGGTGCACGCGCGGATACGCCGCCTTGAAGCGCGCCACGACCTGCGGCAGCGCGTACCGCGCCTGCGTGTGCGTCGTCGCGATCGTCAGCTGGCCCTGATCGGCGCTGCTGAACTGCTGCGCCAGGCGCTTGATGTTGCGCACGTCCTGCAGCATGCGGTCGACGACGACCGCCAGCTCCTTGCCCGGCTCGGTCAGCCCGAGCAGGCGCTTGCCGCGCCGCTGGAAGAGCTCGACGCCGAGCTCGTCCTCCAGGTCCTTGATGTGCTTGCTCACCCCCGACTGTGAGGTGAACAGCGCCGCGGCCACCTCGGTCAGGTTGAAGTTCTGCTGCACCGCCTCGCGGACGATGCGCAATTGTTGAAGGTTCATGGGCGCGGGACCGCTCGCTCTTCGGCTCGTCGATCGAAGTCGATCAGGCGGCTTGATCGATGCCGAACAGGCTCAGGCGCGAGGCCTGGAGACGCACGTGCTGACCGGCGGACAGTTGGAGCGCCTCGGCTTGTTCACGGCTGAGTTCTGCTTCCAGATGCTCGCCCTGCGCGCCGCGCAGCTCGACACGCGCGGCGGCGCCGAAGGCCAGCACGCGTTCGACGGTGGCGGGCAGACCCGGCGCATCCTGCGACGGGATGATCACCAGTTCGTGCGGACGTGCATACGCCTGCACCAGGCCTTGCTGAGCGCCTTCGATGGACGCGGCGGCGCCCTGCGCCAGCGTCTGGTCGCCGACGCGCACGATGCCGCTGTCCACGCGGCCTTCGAAGCGGTTGACCGCGCCGAGGAAGCCGTAGACGAAGGGCGTCGCCGGACGCTGGTAGACCTCGATCGGCGAGCCGACCTGCTCCACGCGACCATGGTCCATCAGCACGACGCGGTCCGCGACTTCCAGCGCTTCTTCCTGGTCATGGGTGACGAAGATGCTGGTGATGTGCAGCTCGTCGTGCAGTCGGCGCAGCCAGCGGCGCAGCTCCTTGCGGACCTTCGCATCCAGCGCGCCGAAGGGCTCGTCCAGCAGCAGCACGCGCGGCTCGACGGCCAGCGCGCGGGCCAGCGCGATGCGCTGGCGCTGACCGCCGGACAGCTGCGGCGGATAACGATCGGCCAGCCAGTCCAGCTGCACCAGCTGCAGCAGCTCGTGCACCTTGCGCTTGATCTCCGCTTCCGGCGGACGCTGCTTGCGCGGCTTCACGCGCAGGCCGAAGGCCACGTTGTCGAAGACCGTCATGTGACGGAACAGCGCGTAATGCTGGAACACGAAACCGACCTCGCGCTCGCGCACATGCGTGTCCGACGCGTCGGCGCCGTCCAGCAGCACCTGGCCGCGGTCGGCCGTCTCCAGCCCCGCGATGATGCGCAGCAGCGTGGTCTTGCCGCAGCCCGACGGGCCCAGCAGCGCGGTCAGTTCGCCAGTGGGGAAGTCCAGACTGACGTCGCCCAGCGCGGTGAAGCTGCCGAAGGACTTGTGGATGTTGCGGACCTGGATGCTCATGCTTCTTCCTTCACGACGCTGCGCGTAGCCTGCCATTCCACGAGCTGCTTGAGCCCGAGCGTCACCAGCGCCAGCAGGGCCAGCAGCGATGCGACCGCGAATGCCGCGGCGAACTGATATTCGTTGTAGAGGATCTCGACCTGCAGCGGCAGCGTGTTGGTCTGGCCGCGGATGTGGCCCGACACCACCGAGACCGCGCCGAACTCGCCGAAGGCGCGCGCGTTGCACAGGATCACGCCGTAGAGCAGGCCCCACTTGATGTTGGGCAGCGTCACATGCCAGAAGGTGCGGAAGCCGCTGGCGCCGAGCACCGTCGCCGCCTCTTCCTCGTCACGGCCCTGCGCCTGCATCAGCGGGATCAGCTCCCGCGCGACGAAGGGGAAGGTCACGAACACGGTGGCCAGCACGATGCCGGGCACGGCGAAGATGATCTTGATGTCGTGCTCCTGCAGCCACGGGCCGAACCAGCCCTGTGCACCGAAGATCAGCACGTAGATCAGGCCCGCGACCACCGGCGACACCGAGAACGGCAGGTCGATCAGCGTGATCAGCAGCTGCTTGCCGCGGAAGTCGTGCTTGGTGATGGCCCAGGCGGCGCTGACGCCGAAGACGATGTTCAGCGGCACCGAGATCACCGCCGCCAGCAGCGTGAGCTTGATCGCGGAGACCGCGTCCGGCTCGATCAGCGAGGCGAGGTAGGTGTCCCAGCCCTTGCGCAGCGCCTCGGTGAAGACGGCCGCCAGCGGCAGCAGCAGGAACAGGGCGAAGAAGGCCAGGCCCAGCGTCAGCAGCGTGTAGCGCACCCAGCGCTTCTCTGCCGTGGCGGGGTTGCCCTGGTAGTGGCCGGCCGAACGGGCCCGGCCGAGCGATGCAGCGGATCCGGCCATGTCAGCGCTTCCCGTCCAGTCCGTTGCGACGCAGGCTCCAGGCCTGCAGTCGGTTGATGCCCAGCAGCAGCAGGAACGAGAACACCAGCATCACGACCGCGATCGCGGTGGCGCCGACGTAGTCGTACTGCTCGAGCTTGGTGATGATCATCAGCGGGGTGATCTCGCTGACCATCGGCATGTTGCCGGCGATGAAGATGACCGAGCCGTACTCCCCGACCGCGCGCGCGAAGGCCAGCGCGAAGCCGGTCAGCAGCGCCGGCGTGAGCATCGGCAGCACCACCAGGCGGAAGGCCTGCCAGCGATGCGCGCCCAGCGAGGCGGCGGCTTCCTCGAGCTCCGTGTCCAGGTCCTCGAGCACCGGCTGCACCGTGCGCACCACGAAGGGCAGGCCGATGAAGATCAACGCGATCAGCACGCCCAGCGGCGTGAAGGCGACCTTGATGCCCAGCGGCTCCAGCCACTGGCCCATCCAGCCGTTGGGCGCGTAGAGGGCCGTCAGCGCGATGCCGGCGACGGCGGTCGGCAGCGCGAAGGGCAGGTCGATCAGCGCGTCCACCAGCTTCTTGCCGAAGAAGTCGTAGCGCACCAGCGACCAGGCCAGGATGAAGCCGAAGATCACGTTGATGAACGCGCCCAGCAGCGCCGCGCCGAAGCTCAGCCGGTACGAGGCCAGCACGCGCGGCGAGGTCGCCGCGGCCCAGAAGGCCTCGGCGCCGTGGCCGGCGGACTTCAGGAAGACCGCGCACAGCGGGATCAGCACCAGCAGCGAGAGATAGAAGAGCGTGAAGCCCAGCGTCGGTGCGAAGCCGGGCAGCACGCGGCGTCGCTTGCGGGCGGGCACGGGCGCGGCCTGCGTCGCGGGGAGCACGGCGGTGTTCATCGTCGGGTCGGGGGCTCGGGGATCAGGAACGGGAACGGACGATCAGCGGCGCGCGGCCATGATCTGGTCGTAGGTGCCGCCGTCGGCGAAGTGCGTCTTGCCGACCTTGGCCCAGCCGCCCAGCGTCTGGTCGACAGTGAACAGCTTGATAGTCGCATAGCGCTTCTCATGCTTCTTGAAGATGGCGGCGTCGCGCGGGCGGAAGTTGTTCTGCGCGATGATTTCCTGGCCTTCCGGCGTCCACAGGAAGTCGAGGTAGGCCTTGGCCAGCGCGGCGGATCCGCGCTTGGCGGCGACCTTGTCGACCACCGCGACCGGCGCGTCGGCTTCGATCGAGATGCTGGGCGCGACGACCTCGAAGTTGCCCTTGCCGAATTCGTTCTCGATCAGCTCGGCTTCCGACTCGAAGGTCAGCAGCACGTCGCCGATGCCGCGTTGCGTGAAGGTGGTGGTCGCGCCGCGGCCGCCGCCGTCCAGCACCGGCACGTTGGCCAGCACCTTGGAGACGAAGTCCTTGGCCTGCGCGTCCGTGCCGCCCTTGGCGATGACGCTGCCCCACGCGGCCAGGTAGCCGTAGCGGCCGTTGCCGGTCACCTTGGGGTTGGGGATGATCACCGAGATGCCGGGACGCGCCAGGTCGGCCCAGTCCTTGATGCCCTTCGGGTTGCCCTTGCGGACCAGGAACAGCATCGTCGAGCTGTAGGGCGCGGCGGCGTTCGGGAACTTGCTGCGCCAGTCGGCGCCGGTCAGGCCCTTCTCGGCCAGCGTGTCGACGTCGGTGGCCTGGTTCATCGTGACCACGTCGGCTTCCAGGCCGCCGATCACCGAACCGATCTGCTTGGACGAGCCGCCGTGCGACTGGTTCACCGTGATCGTCTGGCCGGTCTTGGCCTTGTACGAGGCGACGAAGGCCGGATTGATCTGCTTGTAGAGCTCGCGCGCCACGTCGTAGGAGACGTTGAGCAGCGTGGTCGGCTGGTCGGCCGCGGTCGCCAGCATCGACGAACCCAGCAGCGGCACCGCCGCGGCCAGCATCAGCGCCTGGCGGCGCGAAGCGGAGAACAGGGAGCGGGCGTTCTGGTGAGCGTTGTTCTGGGTCATGGCGGACAGGGCAAGCAGGCGTGGGCCGGCGACGTTGAAGGTCGGGCTGCGAAGCTTGCCAAACAGTCCTTATTCCAGGAACGATTGTTTGGGCATTTGCTTATCTCGCATAACGCATATGCGAGCAGCGCAGAAGGCCGGGACAGATGAAAAGCGCCAGGACCGCGATCGGACACCGCCGGAAGCGCCTCCCCCAAGACCCCGAGGGCGGCCCCCGGTCGCGACCTGGGCTCTCACCATGCCTTCCCGGCGGCCGTACTGCCGCCGCCGGCGGGGGCGACATGGGCGCGCCCCGTGGAACGGAGTCTGGGCGCGCGCGGCGCGTCTCGCCAATGCGCAATGGGCGCAAGCTGCTGCGGGACCGTCATATGCCGGAAGAGGCAAGGCCTGACGCCGTCGGCCGCCGTGCCGTTCCCCTGGGGAACTGCGGTCGTTCCCCCTCAAGGGCGACCCGGGTGGCGTCCTGTGGACAACTCGGATAGTCTGGTGCCTCGAAGGCGCGGCGGCAGTGCGGCCGCGCAGGGAGAGAACAACATCGGAAGAGCGAGGAACCGCCTCCATGATGAATGCCCCGATTCCCGACAACGAAGCCGACCGGCTCCAGGCGCTGCGCGAGCTGCTGATCCTGGACACGCCGCCCGAGGAGCGCTTCGATCGCATCGTCGAGTTCGCCGCCGAGGAATTCGGCGTGCCGATCGCGTTGATCAGCCTGGTGGACGACAACCGCCAGTGGTTCAAGGCGCGCTTCGGCCTGGCGGTCTGCGAGACCGACCGCAAGAGCAGCTTCTGCGGCCACGCGATCCACGTCTCCGAAGTGATGGTGGTGGAGGACGCGACGCTGGATCCGCGCTTCGCGGACAACCCGATGGTGCTGGGCGATCCCAAGATCCGCTTCTATGCGGGTGCGCCACTGGAGATCCGCCCGGGGGTGCGCATCGGCACCTTGTGCCTGATCGACCGGCGACGGCGCACGCTGGACCAGACCGACCTGGCCATCCTGATGAGCCTGCGGGACCTCGCGGTCTCGGAGTTGCAGGGACAGACCGTCGAGGAGGGCCAGTGATGCCGGGAACGCAACGACACCTGCTGCTGGTCGATCCGCACTCGCTGTTCCGGCGCACCGTCGCGATGGTGGCGCGTCAGCTGAACATCGCGGAGGTGCATGAAGCGAGCAGCCTCGAGGCGGCCCATCGGCTGCTGGAAACCCAGCCGATGGACGGGCTGCTGCTGGACATCGGCCAGGGGCTGGACGCGCTCGCGCTGTTGCAGAGCGTGCGGGCCGGCGCGCTGCGCTGCCCGGCGGGAACGCCCGTCGCGCTGACCGCGGAGGCCTGCGACCTGTCCACCGCGCAGCTCTACAAGGAGCTCGACGTGCGGCGGATCATGCTCAAGCCGTTCAAGGTGAAGACGGCGCTGGAAGTGATCCAGGATCTGGCGAAGCCGGCTGCGCCTCCCGGCGCGCCGCACTAGCACCGTCAGCGGCTCATTCCACCCAGTGCTGGGCCACCCACGGCGGCGGCAGCACGAAGCTGCGCAGGTGGCGCCAGCGGTGCTTCACGCCGCCGGCGAACGCGGCGCGGAAGTGATCCCACGGCTTCTCGTGCGGCGGGTCCTGCGTGTTCCAGCGACCCAGCAGCACGTCCGCCGGATTCGGTCCGCCGGGGAAGGTCACGATGCGTGCGCCCGCGGGCAGGCGCGCCGGCTTGAAGTAGCGCAGCGGGAAAGCCGGCAGGCAGTGCAGGCGGAAATGCCGCGTCCACAGGTGCGGCCAGAACTTGATGCCGCCCGGCACCGACGCCGTCACCCAGTGCTGCTCGAAGCGGTGCTTGTCGGCGACCGCCTGCGGGTTGGCGCGGAAGTTCTCGATGATGTGCGGGTACTTGCCCACCGGGAAGCGGAACACCGAGGTCTGACCCAGGCGCTGCATCGGCTTGGCCCAGTTGCGGGCCAGGATCACGTCGTCCGGGTGGCCGTGCGAGAAGTAGCCGTCGATGTTGTCGACGATCACCGAGTCCAGGTCGACGAACAGCACCGGACCCGACAGGCCGGTCTTCTCGCCCATGTCGGCGCTCCACATCACCAGCTTGCGCCACTTGCCCAGCGACTTCTTGGGCCACTCGCAGCCCAGCTCGGGCAGGTCGTAGGCGTCGACCTCGGGGCGCAGGCCTTCGGCGTTGTCGGTCAGGCAGACCAGGCGGAACTCGCCGGTGATGTGCCGGCGCAGCATGCCGTACAGCCGGTTGACGTACTCAGGGCCGTAGGCGGTTCCCCACTTGACGCAGATGACTTGTTTCATGGGGTTCCCCACCTCTGGTTGTTATCCCTCTTGTTCGGGGAAGGACATCACTATACGCATGCACTTGTAAACGAATTGCAAACGGGGTATTCCGCCTGGTGACGCTTGGCATCTAGGGATTGCGTCGACCTCGTCCATCAGGGTCGCCCCTGGATCACCTCGGTGCCGTGCGTCCGATATTCGGTTTCCGCGCTTGGACATGCCGTCAGCTTCGTTCCGGCGAGGAAGACGGGTGCCTAGAGTCGGCGACCATGACAGCCCTCGCCCCGCCCCTTCCCGCAGCTGTTCCGGTGCCCGCCTCCGCCGCGTACACCGATGCGCCGTCGCAGCACTTCGAGATCAACGCCTTCGATGAGCCGCTCGGCGCCGAAGTCGTGGGGCTGGACCTGAGGCAGCCGCTGAACGACGCCGACTTCGCCCGCCTTCACCGCGCGCACCTGGACCACCACGTCCTGGTGTTCCGCGACCAGCGCATCACGCCGGCGCAGCACATCGCGTTCAGCCGGCGCTGGGGGCCGCTGCAGATCCACGTGCTGCGCAACTTCCAGCTGGCCGGCCATCCGGAGATCCTGCAGGTGTCCAACGTGCGCGATGCGCAGGGGCAACCTGTCGGGCTGGGCGACGCCGGGCAGTACTGGCACTCGGACCTCTCGTACAAGGAGCGCCCCAGCCTGGGCTCGCTGCTGCACGCGCAGGAACTGCCGGCCGAAGGCGGCGACACGCTGTTCGCCAACCAGCATCACGCCTACGACGGCCTGCCGCTGGCGCTGAAGACGGCGATCGCCGGCAAGCGCGCGGAGCACAGCTACCTCGCGAAGTACGAGGAGCTGCGCGCGCGCAACCCGTGGCGGCCGAAGCTGACACCCGAGCAGATCGCCGAAGTGAAGCCGGCCTCGCAGCCGATCGTGCGCACGCATCCGGAGACGGGTCGTCGAGCGCTCTTCGTCAGCGAACACTTCACGACGCGCGTGCTCGACGTGCCGGAGGACGAGAGCCGCGACCTGCTCGACCAGCTCTTCGAGCACAGCAGCCGCAAGAGCATCGTCTACCGCCACAAGTGGCTGCCTCATGACCTCGTGTTCTGGGACAACCGTTCGCTGCTTCACCTGGCGACGGGCTGCCCGGACCACCTGCGTCGACACCTCTACCGCACCACCATCGAAGGCGACCTTCCCGCATGAAACCCCACCGCCCCGCTCTCCTGAAATCCCTGCTCACGGGCGCGCTGGCGGCCGGGTTGTCGCTGTCGACGCTCTCCGCGCACGCGGAAGGCAAGATCCGCATCGCCGAGCAGTTCGGCATCGTCTACCTGCTGCTGAACGTCGCGCAGGATCAGCAACTGATCGAGAAACACGGCAAGGCTGCGGGCGTCGACATCCAGGTCGAGCGCGTGCAGCTCTCCGGCGGCCCGGCGATCAACGAGGCGCTGCTGTCCGGCAGCATCGACATCGCCGGCGCGGGCGTGGGTCCGCTGCTGACGCTGTGGGACAAGACGCAGGGCAGGCAGAACGTGCGCGGCATCGCGTCGCTGGGCAACTTCCCGTACTACCTGACCAGCAGCAACCCCGCCGTCAAGACCATCGACGACTTCGGCGACAAGGACCGCATCGCGCTGCCGGCGGTGGGCGTGTCGGTGCAGTCGCGCATCCTGCAGCTGGCCTCGGCCAAGCGCTGGGGCGACGCGCAGTTCAACAAGCTGGACCGGCTGCAGGTCGCCTTGCCGCATCCGGAAGCGACGGCCGCGCTGATCAAGGGCGGCACCGAGATCAACGCGCACTTCGGCAACCCGCCGTTCCAGGAGCAGGGCCTGGCGGGCAACCCGAACGTCCACATCGTGCTGAACAGCTACGAGGTGCTGGGCGGCCCGGCGTCGGCGACGGTGCTGTACACGACGGAGAAGTTCCGGCGCGACAACCCGAAGACCTACAAGGCCTTCATCGGCGCGCTGGCCGAGGCGGCGGACTTCATCTCGAAGAACCCGGAGCGCTCGGCGGACATCTACATCAAGAACGAGAATTCGAAGGTGCCGAAGGAGCTGCTGCTCAAGGTGATCAAGAACCCGGAAGTGCAGTTCAAGATCACGCCACAGAACACCTTCGCGCTGGCGACCTTCATGCATCGCATCGGCGCGATCAAGAACAAGCCGGCGTCGGCGAAGGATTACTTCTTCGACGACCCGCACAACGCGGCCGGCAGCTGAGCATGAGCGCGGTGCTGGAGCAGCTCGACTCGGTGCCCGCCTTCGGGGCGTGCGAGGCCTGCGACGCGGGCAGAGGCGAGGGGGGCGCGCTCCCGCTGGAGCGCCAGGCACGCTTGCGGGTCGACGGCGTCAGCCTCGACTACAGGAGCGATCGCGGCGTGGTCCGCGCGACGCACCGCGTCGGCTTCGACGTGCTGCCGTCGGAGCGCTTCGTGCTGCTCGGCGCCTCGGGTTGCGGGAAGTCCTCGCTGCTGAAGGCGGTCGGCGGTTTCGTCACGCCGGCGGAAGGACACATCCTCGTCGACGGCAAGCCGGTGAGCGGCCCAGGGCCGGACCGCATCGCGGTGTTCCAGGAATTCGACCAGCTGCCGCCGTGGAAGACGGTGCTGGAGAACGTCGCGTTCCCGCTGGTGGCATCGGGGACGGCATCGCGCAAGCAGGCGCTGGAGCGGGCGCGGGACTGGCTGTCGCGCGTGGGGCTGAGCGACTTCGCATCGGCGTATCCGCACCAGCTGTCCGGCGGGATGAAGCAGCGCGTCGCGATCGCGCGCGCGTTGGCGATGAAGCCGCGCGTGCTGCTGATGGACGAGCCGTTCGCGGCGCTCGACGCGCTGACGCGCCGGCGCATGCAGGACGAGTTGCTCGCGCTGTGGGAACAGGAGCGCTTCACGCTGCTCTTCGTGACCCATTCGATCGAGGAAGCGCTGATCGTGGGGCATCGGGTGCTGGTGCTGTCGCCGCATCCGGGACGGGTGCGGGCGGAGCTGAACGCGCAAGGTCTGACGCAGGCGCAGCGTGCCGCGCAGGCGCAGCGCATCGAGCACCTGCTCTTCGGCGATGAGCCGATCGCGGAGTCGACGGCTGCGGCTGCGGCGAATGCCGCCACCACGACGGCTGTTTCTGCCGCTGTGGCCCTGAACTGAGGATTCACCGATGACCGTCACCGTGCTGCCGACGCAGCGGCCGCTCGATCCGCCCCTGCGCGCCGAGCGCGAGGAAACGCTCGCCGACTACGTGCCGGTACAGGTGGCATCGACGCCGCTGTGGCGGCGCGCACTGGATTCGAGCGCATGGCGCCAGGCTGCGTTGCTGGCGTTGCTGGCCACGCTCTGGGAAATCGCGGCACGAGCGGCGGACAACGATCTGCTGTTCCCCTCGTTCGTCTCCGCGGCGCGGGCGCTGTGGGAAGGCTTGTACGGCGGCGAACTGCTGGTGCGCGCGGGGATCTCGCTGAAGCTGCTGTTGCAGGGCTACGCGCTGGGCGTGGTGCTCGCGCTCGGACTGACCGCGCTGGCGACCTCGTCGCGCTGGGGCCGGGACCTGCTGTCGAGCCTGACGGCGATGTTCAACCCGCTGCCGGCGATCGCCTTGCTGCCGCTGGCGCTCCTGTGGTTCGGACTGGGTTCGGGGAGCTTGATCTTCGTGCTTGTGCACGCGGTGCTGTGGCCGCTGGCCTTGGCGGCATCGGCGGGTTTCTCGTCCGTGCCGGAGACGCTGCGCATGGCGGGCCGCAACTACGGACTCACGGGACCGCGCTACGTCGCGCAAATCCTGCTGCCGGCGGCGCTGCCGTCGATCCTGTCAGGGCTGCGCGTCGGCTGGGCCTTCGCGTGGCGGACCCTGATCGCCGCCGAGCTGTTCTTCGGCGCGTCCTCCGGCCAGGGCGGTCTGGGCTGGTACATCTTCCAGAACCGCAATGAACTGCAGACCGATCGGGTCTTCGCAGGCCTGGCCTTGGTCATCCTGATCGGATGGCTCGTCGAACGCCTGGTCTTCAGCACCATCGAGAAGGCGACGGTCACGCGGTGGGGCATGCAGCGGTGAGCTCACCCCGATTCGTCCGATCAGTTCTCACCGGTGGCTCTTCGTGGGAAATGCCCAGCTGCTTGGCCAGCGCCGCCAGGCTCTTGTCGGATGCCCACAACCGGGCTCCAGGGGTCTTCAACGTGGACAGCAGCAGCGACATGTCGACAAGACCACACCCTTTGCCGAAAGTCTCCTCGTCTTCAATCAGCCGGATCACCTCGTTCACGCTGACCGGCGCGCTTTGATCCAGTTCGTCCAACGTCGAAAGGGCATTGCCTCGCGGCTGTGGCAACGAGCCGCAGCGCAGTTCGCCAATGATCATCGGGTGAGCGAGCACGACGTCCCTTTCGAGCAATGCCAGCAACGCAGGATTGCGACGCCGGAAATGGTCGATCCAGACTGAAGTATCAACAACGACCTTCCTCATTCCCAGCCCTCCGGAGCGTTCAGGGAAGGACGACGGCGAGGAACATTGGGAAGATCCGGAGCGGTTCCTCCCATATCGGCGAGCCTGAATTGAGCTTGGCGGGCGATGAATGCGCGGAGTGCCGCATTGATGAGATCGCGCTCCTCGACGGGCTGGTCGGCGACGGCGAGGGCGCGTTGGTAGAGAGCTTGATCGATCACGGTCTTCCTTTGCGGGATTTGCTTCGAGGTGTTGTCACCGAAACCGTTCCAGTGACTCGACACACACCTCGAATCGCGAAGTTGCTAGGTTGATCCCATCGCCCTCTTCCGTCACTGACTGGTTCTTGTGTTCCTTGCCAGCGTGCTCACTGGATTCCGTAGTACCCATCGCATGAATGCGTAGAAGCGGTCGACCGTCGAGGGTACGGTGACGGGTGTAGCGCGCTGGCGGCTGCTTCTCCGCTCCACCGCGTGCGCGAGGCGCGACAGCCCGAAGCACATCACGAAGTAGCACCCGGCCAAGGTGCCGTAGACCGCGACCGGCTGCACCAGCACCTGCGCGTTCACCTGGCCGGCAATGAAGGACAGCTCCGACAGCCCGATGATCGTGCCCAGCGAGGTCTCCTTGATCGTCGAGGCGAACTGGTTGACCAGCGAGGGCAGCATGTGGCGCAGCGCCTGCGGCAGCAGCACCAGCCGCAAGGACTGGCCCCGCGACATGCCCAGCGCTTCGGCGGCCAGGCGCTGGCCGGACGGCAGCGACTGCAGACCGGCGCGCACGATCTCGGCCAGGTAGGCGGCGTCGAAGATCACCAGCGCCGCCAGCATCGTGTTGAACTGGTCCGTCTTGTGGCCGGTCACCGCCGGCAGGAAGAAGTAGGCCCAGAACACCACCATCAGCAGCGGCGTGCCGCGCACGACGTAAACCAGCGCGGTCACCGGCCAGCGCAGCCAGGCGCGCCGGCTCACGCGCGCGACACCGAGCAGCACGCCCAGCGGCAAGGCCAGCAGCAGCCCCAGCGCCGCCAGCACGACCGTCAGCGCCAGTCCGCCCAGCGGTCCGTTCGGGTACTGCCCCACCAGCACGTAGAGCCAGTAGGTGTCGATCATTTCGGCGATGCTCATCGCGATGCGCTCCTGGTCATCACGACCGCCTCAATGGCCGGACGGCCGCACCGGATACCGCCGCTGGTACAGCACGCCCGCGCCGGTGATCAGCAACGACACGCCCAGGTAGGTCGCCGTCGCCATCGCGAAGGTCTCGAAGCCGCGGAAGGTCGCGGACTCCACGCGCTGCGCCTGGTACATCAGCTCGGCGGCGCCGACCACCGTTGCGATGCTGGTGTTCTTCCAGAGATTCAAGGTCTGCGAGATCAAGGGAGGGACCGTCGCCCGCAGTGCCTGCGGCAGCACGACCCATCGCACCGAGCCGGCGAAGCGCAGGCCCATCGATTTCGCCGCTTCCCATTGCCCCGGCGGCACCGACCGCAGCCCGGAGCGCACGTCCTCCGCCATGAACGCCGCCGTGTAGACCACCAGCGCGGCGAGCGCCGCCGCGGCCTCGACGTTGCCCGCATAGAGCCAGGCCTTCACGCCGTCGGGCAACAGCTCCGGCACTGCGAAATACCAGAACAGCATGTGCGCCAGCAGCGGCACGTTGCGAACGGCTTCGACGTAGGTCCAGGCCAGCGCGCGCAGCGGCGGGAACGGCGCCAGCCGCGCCAGCGCGATGAGCGTGCCCAGCGGCAGCGCGATCACCAGCGCGAGCACCGTCAGCGTCAGCGACAGCCGCACGCCGGCCAGCAGCCAGTCGAGGAACTGCCCTTGCAGCAGCACCGAGAAATCGAGATGAGGCATGGAATCGACGCTTCCCGCAATAAACAACGCCCCGGACTAAGCCGGGGCGTGCTCGCATCGGATGACAAGGTAGATCAGTTCATCTGGGTCGTGCTCAGCCCTCCACTTGGTCGCTATCGATCTTGAAACTGCGCGTCTGGAACTTCAGACGCGTAGACGGTCCGTACCACTTGTTGAACAGCTGCTCGGCGGTGCCGTTGGCCTCGAGCTCGCGCAGCGCGCCGTCCACCTGCGCCTTCAATTTGGTCTCGCCCTTGCGCAGGCCCAGCGCCAGCGGTTCGACACTGAGGTTGGCCGACAGGATCTCGTACTGCGACGCCGCCGGGCCGAGCTTGGCGTACTGGTCGAGCAGCGACACCTCGTCGTTGACGAACGCCACGCCCTTGCCCTGCTGCAGCGCCTGGAAGGCCTGCGGACCGGTGTCGAAGGTGACGACATCCACCGACGGCACGGCCTTGCGGACGTTGGGTTCCTGCGTGCCGCCCTTGATGGTCACGACCTTCTTGCCGGCCAGCTGGTTCAGCGCCTTGATGCCGCTGTCCTTCTTCACCAGCACCTTCTGGCCGGTGACGAAGGTGGTCAGCGAGAAGTCGATCACCGCCTCGCGCTCCTTGTTGTGCGTGAGGCTCGCGGCCAGCACGTCGACGTGGCCCTGCTGCAGCTCGGGGATGCGCGCCGCGACCGCCAGCTGCTTCAGGCGCAGCTTCACGCCGAGCTTTTGCGCCACCGCCTTTGCCAGGTCGACCTCGTAGCCGACGATCTCGCGCGTCTTCGGATCGATGAAGCTGTTGGGCTCGTCGGTGCCGAGCACGCCCACCACGAGCTCGCCCTTCTTCTTGATGTCGTCCAGCTGGTCCGCGTGGGCGATGCCCAGCATGGCGGCCGAGGTGGCGATCACGAGCAGGGCGCGGCGGGTCACGTTCAGGGTCATGGCGTCGGTGTCCTTGTGGGAGCGTTGGAAACGTTGGGAGCGGTGGTTCACGATGGACATCAGCTTAGGAACCACGGCCTTCACGCGGAACGAACGGTTGGGCATATGCATGCGCGGCTTTCGCACGTTCCGTCCTGCGTCCCCTTCGTCGACGCGGTCTCGCGCTTGCGGCATGCTCAGGTCATGAGCCTCCTCCACGACCGCGTGCCCGTCATCGACATCTCCGGCCTGCACGATCCGGCGAGTGCCGATCCGGCTTCGCCCGGCGGGCATCGCGCCGCTCTCCAGATCGGCGAAGCCTGCCGCGCGCACGGCTTCTTCTATGTGAGCCACCACGGCGTCGACCCCGCGTTGATCGAACGGCTCGACCGTCTGGCGCGCGTGTTCTTCGCGCTGCCCGAGGAACAGAAGCAGCGCTGGCCGATGACCGACGGCGGTCGCGCCTGGCGCGGCTACTTCAGTGCCGGCGGCGAGCTGACCTCGGGACGTCCGGACTGGAAGGAAGGGCTGTATCTCGGCGCCGAACTGCCGCCGGAAGATCCGCGCGTGCTCGCCGGCACGCCGCTGCACGGTGCCAACCTCTGGCCGGACGTGCCGGGATTGAGGGACACGGTGCTCGAGTACCTCGCCGCCGTGACCGCCGTCGGCCAGCGCGTGCTGGGCGGCATCGCGCTCAGCCTCGACCTGCCGCCGGCCTACTTCCTGACGCACGCCACCGCGGATCCGCTGGTGCTGCTGCGGCTCTTCAACTATCCCGTCGTGCCGGACGAGGCCGCGGTCGACGCGCCGTGGGGCGTCGGCGAGCACACCGACTACGGCCTGCTCACGCTGCTCTACCAGGACGACAGCGGCGGCCTGGAAGTCTATGGCCGTCGCGGCTGGATCGAGGCGCCGCCTATGCCCGGCACCTTCGTCTGCAACATCGGCGACATGCTGGACCGCATGACCGCCGGGCTCTACCGCAGCACGCCGCATCGCGTGAAGCTCAACCGCGGCACGCACGATCGCCTGTCGGTGCCGCTGTTCCTCGATCCGTCCTTCACCAGCCGCGTCCAGCCGATCCCCGGCCTGCCGCCGGCCGAGGACGACAGCGCGTCGCGCTGGGACGCCAGCAACCTCCACGTCTTCGCCGGCACCTACGGCGAGTACCTGATGGGCAAGGTCGGCAAGGTGTTCCCGGAACTCGGCGCGTCGGTGCTGCCGTGAGGAGGGTGGCCGCTCATGCCGTCCGCGGATAAGCTGCTGCGACAACCGCGCTTGGAGGCCATCGCTTCCAGCGGATAACCTATGCGGTTTGCCCGCGCCCGGCACCACCCCCGCCGGTCGCGTCGCCCGACCATCCCACCAGGATCACAAGGAGCGCCCATGAGTGCCAAGGAGACCTCTTCCACCCCCGTGCAGCAGCGGCCCGACCGTGTCGTCGAACGGCCCGCCGTGCTGGACCTCATCGGCAACACGCCGCTGGTCCCCGTGCACCGGCTCGACACCGGCCCCTGCCAGCTGTTCCTGAAGCTCGAATCGCAGAACCCCGGCGGCTCGATCAAGGACCGCATCGGCCTGTCGATGATCGAGGCCGCCGAGCGCGACGGCCTGCTGCCGCCCGGCGGCACCGTCGTCGAGGCGACCGCCGGCAACACCGGTCTCGGGCTTGCGCTGGTCGCGCGGGCGAAGGGCTACCGCGTCGTGCTGGTCGTGCCGGACAAGATGTCCGCCGAGAAGGTGCTGCAGCTGAAGGCGCTGGGCGCCGAGGTCCACATCACGCGCTCCGACGTGGGCAAGGGCCATCCCGACTACTACCAGGACCGGGCCGCGCGCCTGGTCCAGGACATCCCCGGCGCCTGGTACGCCGACCAGTTCAACAACCCCAACAACCCGCTGGCCCACGAGACCACCACCGGTCCCGAGATCTGGCAGCAGGTCGGCCACCGCATCGACGCGCTGGTCTGCGGCGTGGGCTCCGGCGGCACGATCACCGGCCTGTCGCGCTTCTTCGCCAAGGTGCGTCCGGGACTGGACGTGGTCCTGGCCGATCCGGCCGGCTCCATCCTCAAGGACTTCATCGAGACCGGCAGCTTCGGCGAGGCCGGCTCCTGGGCCGTCGAAGGCATCGGCGAGGACTTCATCCCGCCCATCGCCGACCTGAGCGGCGTGCGCCACGCCTACTCGATCACCGACGAGGAAAGCTTCGCCACCGCGCGCGACCTCTACCGCGCCGAAGGCATCCTGGCCGGTTCCTCGACCGGCACGCTACTGGCCGCGGCGCTGAAGTACTGCCGTGCGCAGACCACGCCCAAGCGCGTCGTCACGCTGGTCTGCGACACCGGCACCCGCTACCTCTCGAAGGTCTACAACGACCCGTGGATGTTCGACCAGGGCCTGCTCAAGCGCGCCACCAAGGGCGACCTGCGCGACCTGATCGCCCGCCTGCCCGAGGACGGCGCGGTCATCAGCGTGAGCCCCGAGGACACCCTCGCCACGGCCTTCTCGCGCATGCGCCAGGCCGAGGTCTCGCAGCTGCCGGTGCTGAAGGACGGCAAGCTGGTCGGCCTGCTCGACGAGTCCGACCTGCTCGCCCAGATGCACATGGACGCGCGCCACTTCAAGGACAGCGTGGACAGCGCGATGAGTCATGATGTGCAGACCCTGCCTCCCGGCGCGCCGCTGTCCGACCTGATCGCGCAGCTGCGCAAGGGCCTGGTGGCCGTGATCGCCGACGATCACGCCTTCCACGGCCTCGTCACCCGTTTCGATCTCCTGAACCACCTGCGAAAGGGCTTGTCATGAGCCACAACGACAAAGACAACCAGAGCAACGCGCCTTTGCACGGCGCCGACCTGCGCTTCGACACCCGCGCGATCCACGGCGGCCAGCATCCCGATCCGACGACCGGCGCGGTGATGCCGCCGATCTACGCGACCTCGACCTACCGCCAGCAGAGCCCCGGGGTGCACCAGGGCTACGAGTACGGCCGTACGCACAACCCGACCCGCCAGGCCTACGAGCGCGCCATCGCCAGCCTGGAAGGCGGCGTGCAGGGCTACGCCTTCTCGTCGGGCCTGGCCGCGATGGCCACGATCCTGGACACGCTGGACGCCGGCTCGCACATCGTCGCCGGCGACGACCTCTACGGCGGCAGCTACCGCCTGTTCGAGCGCGTGCGCAAGCGCAGCGCCGGCCTGCAGGTCACCTACGTCGACAGCAGCAAGCCGGAGAACGTCCGCGCCGCGCTGCGTCCCGAGACCAAGATGATCTGGATCGAGACGCCCAGCAACCCGCTGCTGACGCTGACCGACCTGGCCGCCGTCGCGAAGATCGCGCGCGAGCACGGCGCGCTGGCCATCGCCGACAACACCTTCGCCAGCCCCTGGTCGCAGCGTCCGCTGGAACTGGGCTTCGACGCGGTGATGCACTCCGCCACCAAGTACCTGAACGGCCACAGCGACGTGATCTCGGGCGTGGTGGTGGTCGGCGGCGAGCAGCGCCAGGCCGCGCTGCGCGAGCAGCTCGAGTTCCTGCACAACGCCGTCGGCTCGGTCGCCGGCCCGTTCGACAGCTTCCTCGCGCTGCGCGGGCTGAAGACGCTGGCGCTGCGCATGGCGCGCCACAACGAGAGCGCGCTGGAACTCGCCGGCTGGCTGGAAGCGCAACCCAAGGTGCGCCGCGTCTACTACCCGGGCCTGGAAAGCCATCCTCAGCTCGCGCTGGCCAAGCGCCAGATGCGCGGCGGCGGCGGGATGATCAGCATCCAGCTCGACACCGACCTGGCCGGCGCCCGCCGTTTCCTGGAACGCGTCCAGATCTTCTCGCTCGCGGAGAGCCTGGGCGGCGTCGAGAGCCTGATCTCGCTGCCCGCGCTGATGACGCATGCGTCGATCCCGGTCGAGACGCGCAACCGGCTCGGCATCACCGATTCGCTGGTGCGGATCTCCGCCGGCATCGAGGACATCGAAGACCTGCGGGACGACCTGAAGGCGGGTCTCGCCGCCATCTGAGGACGCCGCTCCGACGCGTCGCCCGTGACGCCTCGAGAGAGGCCTTGAACGCGCCCAGGCCGGGAGGCCTGAGGCGCGTTCTGCTTTTCCGAACTGCAATCCGCACAAGAAACGAAGTGCGACGTGAAGAATGCGTGAAGATATGCGCGTCAAACGCGCGCTGAACCGACCCGGCAGGGGCATGGACTCCACCTGACCGGATCGACACGCTGTCGGAAAAACCTTCGCTTGGATCGTCTTAACTTCCGTTTAAGCGAAGTTCGTTATCATCCCGGTTCGTCTTTTTCGGAGGCCCCGCCATGTCCACCCTCAACTACCGTCACCTCCACTACTTCTGGGTCGTCGCCAAGGAGGGCGGCTTCGCCCGCGCGGCCGACCGCCTGGGCATGGCGGTGCAGACGATCAGCGCGCAGGTGCGGGAGCTGGAACGTTCGCTGGGCCACCAGCTGCTCAAGCCCGAGGGCCGCGGCCTGGTGCTGACCGAGGCCGGCCAGGCCGCGTTCGCGCGGGCGGAGGAGATCTTCCAGATCGGCCAGATGGTGCCCAACGAGGTCCACGAGGCCGCCACGCAGCGCGTCCAGCGCCTGTCGGTGGGCCTGTCCGACGGCCTGTCCAAGCTGGCCGCGCACGCGCTGCTCGCGCCGGTGCTGGACACCCCGCAACTGCGCCTGGTCTGCCATGAGGGCGAGGTCGACCAGTTGATCGGCGAACTCGCGCTGCATCACCTGGACCTGGTGCTCACCGACCAGCCGGCCCCGGTCAACCCGACGCTGCGCATCACCAGCCAGCTGCTGGCGAGCACCACCGTCGACTGGTACGGCCCGGCCGAGCTGATCGAGCGCGCCCGTCGCGCGCCGAACAAGGGCTTCCCGTACGTGCTGGAGAGCCTGCCGGTGCTGCTGCCGACCCGCCACGCCTCGTTGCGCTCGGGCCTGGAGCGCTGGTTCGAACAGCATCACATCCGTCCGCAGATCGTCGGCGAGTTCGAGGACAGCGCGCTGATGAGCGTCTTCGCCGCCCGCGGCCTGGGCGTGTTCCCGGTCAGCCGCCTGGGCGCCGACGACCTGTCGCTGATGGCCGGCCTGCACCTGCTGGGCCAGACGGAAGTGGTCGAGGACGTCCATGCGATCTATTCGCGCCGCGGTCAGAACCACCCCCTGGTCGCCAAGCTGCTGGAGCGGCGCGGCACCCCGATCAACCTGAATGAACTGGAGACGGAAATTGCTTCAGCAAAATGAGTTTTAAGCAGATTTATTCGATGTGATGGTGGCGTTAAGGTCAGCCCCTCATGCGCGCGCGAGCGCGCTTCCCGTTCAACGGCTGGATCGGCGCCAACGGCCCGACCGGTTCTGAACGGCTTCCACGACTTTCACGGCTTCAGGAGAACTTCTCATGAGCGACTTCCAACGACAACCGGCGTCTCCCCAGAGCTGGACGCCCGCCACCGCGAACGGTGGCGATTCGGTCTTCACCCAGCGCGCCGACGTGGCGCGCGTGCTGCGCAACACCTACGCGCTGCTGTCGATGACGCTGCTGTTCAGCGCCGCTGTCGCGGCCGCCGCGGTGGCGTACCGGCTGCCCGCGCCGGGCATGATCATCACGCTGATCGGCTACTTCGGCCTGCTGTTCGCGATCCACAAGACGCAGAACAGCGCCGCCTCGGTGCCGCTGGTGTTCGCGCTGACCGGCTTCATGGGCTACACGCTGGGCCCCTTGCTGGGCGCGATCCTGAAGATGGCCGGCGGC
This sequence comes from Roseateles noduli, assembly GCA_002205125.1. Classification (GTDB taxonomy): domain Bacteria; phylum Pseudomonadota; class Gammaproteobacteria; order Burkholderiales; family Burkholderiaceae_C; genus Roseateles; species Roseateles noduli. The sequence continues at coordinate 168,072 of NIOE01000014.1, forward strand.
GCCAGCATCATCGCCATGGCGATGGGCACCACCGGCGCGACCTTCCTGGTGCTGTCGGCCTACGTGCTGGCGACCAAGAAGGACTTCAGCTTCATGGGCGGCTTCCTGTTCGCCGGCATGATCATCGCGATCCTGGCGTCGCTGGCCAACCTGTTCTTCCAGCTGCCGATGCTGTCGGTGGTGGTCTCGGGCGTGGTCGCGCTGCTGTCGGCCGGCATGATCCTGTTCCACACCAGCATGATCGTGAACGGCGGCGAGCGGAACTACGTGATGGCCACGGTCAGCCTGTTCGTGTCGCTGTTCAACCTGTTCACCAGCCTGCTGAGCATCTTCGGCTTCGCCGGCTCCAGCGACGACTGAACGGACAGGCGTTGAGCGATTGAGGCGATGCACGCGATGAAGACCTTCCTGTGGTCCGTGACCGGGCTGTTCGTGCTCCTCTGGACCGGACTGGCCTGGGCCACGGCGGGTGTGGTGCGCTGGACGGTGGAGGTCCTCTCCACCGGCCGCGCGGCCGAGCTCGGCAAGAGCGCGGTGGAGTTCGAATTCCCCGCCTGGGTCGAGCCCTTCCTTGACACCGGTCTGCTTGAGGCCGCCCGAGGCATCGTGCAATGGCTGCTGGAGATGGCCGGGACCGGCGCGCCGATGGCGGGCACGGCGATCGGCTGGCTCATGCCGGTGGTCTGGGTGACCTGGGCTTTCGGATTGACGGTGCTGCTCGTGATCGCGCTGGTGCTCAATCACCTGATCAAGCGCCTGCCGAGCGCCGGCACGACCGGGCCTCGCGCAGCGGCGCTGCGCTGAACCAGGCGTTCGACACGACCGAATGAAGAGGCGCCCCAGGGCGCCTCTTCTCTTTCATGCGCCCGGCGGCAGTGCGACGGTGAAGCGATAGAGGCAGCATTCGTCCTCGTGGAGGGTGCGCACCTCGCGCGTGATCTCGCCGGCCGCCCGGCTGCGGATCACCCCCGGCCAGAACTGCGCCGCCGGCGTGTTCGCCATCAGGTGGTAGACCTCCCAGCGCCCGGGGAAACGGGCCAGCACTTCCCCCGCCGCGCGCGCCGCCAGGCCGTGGCCGCGGTAGCCGCGCGCGAGGAAGAAGTAGCCCATGTTGTGGTCGGAGTCGGGCTGCTCGCACTCCCTGTCGACCACCGCGAAACCGGCGAGCTCGTCGCCGACCCAGATCAGGAACGGATGCACGTCGTCCTGCGCCCAGTACGGCGCCTTGGGCCGCAGCTGGTAGCGACCCTCGTGCGCGAACGCCACCGGCGTCCACTCGCTCAGGTCGTAGTTGTAGAACTGCATGAGGTTCTCGATGCGCGGCAGATCGTCGGGCGCGGCGCGTTCGATCCTCAAGGCCGGACTGTCCGGCAGCGGGACCGGGATCGAGTCGTCGAAGTCGGAAGGTCTTGTCTCCATCGTCGCTTTCTTCTGTCGCTGTCTTCTGTCGTTTTCTTGCGGCGCTCTTCAGGCGCTTGGGGGGAACGCGTCGTCGAACGGCGATCTCACGCCCGCCAGCGCGCGGATGCGGTCCATCCAGCCCAGCACCGCCAGCGTCTCCGCATGCGGCACCACGGGGCTCTCGATCTCGCCGGCGCGCGCGCAGCGCATGGCCTCGCGGATCTCGTTCTCGAAGCCGTTGATCTCGAACGGACGCTCGATGGTCTCGGGCGTGCCGCGCGCGGGGATCCACTGGGCGCGTCGCGCTTCCCAGAAGGTCTCCGGCAGCACGATCGCGCCTGCGTCGCCGAGGATGTGCATCGTGTTCGGCGCGAAGGTGTCGATGGCGCACTGGAACTGCGAGGTCAGTCCGTCGCCGAAGTCCAGCGTCACCGCCAGTCCCGCATCCACGCCGGTCGGCGCGAGCCGCGCCTTCACCGCCAGGTCCACCAGCGGCGGCACCTCGCCCAGCGCGTGCTGCAGCACCCAGCGCGTCGAGGTCAGGTTGTAGATGCCGACGTCCAGCAGCGCGCCGCCCGCCAGCGCGGGGCTGAAGATGCGGCTGTCCGGGTCGTAGGGCGCGGGGAAGCAGAAGCTCGACTGCATGCCGCGCAGCGTGCCGGGTCGGCCTTCGCGCAGCCAGGCCGCGAGCTCCTGGTAGAGCGGCAGGAAGCGCGTCCACACCGCCTCCATCAGGAAGCTGCGATGTGCGCGCGAGGCCTCGACCAGGCGGCGCCCCATCTCCTGGTTGGGCACCAGCGACTTCTCGCACAGCACGGCCTTGCCGGCCTGGAGCGCGGCGAGCACGTACTCGTAATGCTGCCCGTGCGGTGTCGCGACGTAGACGCCGTCGACGGCGGGATCGTCCATCACCGCGGTGGGATCGGTGTGCGCGCGCACGACGGGCTCTCCGGGCCGGGACCAACGTTCGGCGAACGCGGACGCGCGCTGCGCATCGCGGCCGCAGACCGCATGCAGGCGGCAGCCGTCGAGTTGCGAGACGGCTTCGGCGAACCGGTGCGCGATCGAGCCGGGGCCGATCACGGCCCAGTGGAAGGTGCGTTCAGACATGTGCGGCGATGCTAATCCGGCGGACCCGTCGCGGACGGCGAACGGCCCCGGATCGCGGGGCTCTCAGGGTTGTCCCGGGGCGGGTTCTCCACGGGGGCGGACGGCGCCCATGGCCTTCGGTTTCGACGGGGCCATCGGCTAAGGTGGCAGCCTCGCACAACACGAACGCCCGCCCACAAGACGGGCCCGTCCCCCATGAGGATTCCCTTCGTCCTGGCCGCCACCGTGGCCTTCACCGCTACCGCGATCGCTCCGGTGACCGCTCCCGTGATGGCGCAGACGGCCGCGCCCGCCGCGGAAACGACCGCGGCCAGCGCGGCCGCCGTGTCGAACCCGCTGCTCGCCCCGAGCACGCTGCCGCTGCAATACCCGCCCTTCGACAAGATCCGCGACGCCGACATCGGTCCCGCGATCGACCAGGGCATGGCCGAGCAGCTGGCCGAAGTCGCCGCGATCGCCGACAACCCGGCCGCGCCGACCTTCGACAACACCATCGTCGCGCTCGAACGCGGCGGCCGCACGCTGGGCAGAGCGACCACGCTGCTGATGAGCCTGACCGGCGCGGATGCCAACCCCGCGCGCCTGAAGCTGCAGGCCGACTACGCGACGAAGCTGGCCGCGCACCGCGACGCGATCCAGCTGAACCCGGTGCTGTTCGCGCGCATCGAGTCGCTGTACCAGCGCCGCGCGTCGCTCGGCCTGGGCGCGCAGGAGCAGCGCCTGATCGAGCGCCAGTACAACCAGTTCCTGCGCGCCGGCGCGAAGCTGGACGAGGACGGCAAGGCCCGCATGAAGGCCATCAACGCCGAGATGGCGCAGCTGGGCGCGCGCTTCAACCAGAACGTGCTGGCGGAAGTGAACGACTCGGCGGTGACCGTCGACAGCGTCGAGGAGCTGAAGGGCCTGAGCGACGAGCAGATCTCCGCCGCCGCGGCCTCCGCGAAGGAACGCGGCCTGGACGGCAAGTACCTGATCGCGCTGCTGAACACGACCGGACAGCCGGTGCTGTCGCAGCTGGAGAACCGCGCGCTGCGTCAGCGCATCCATGAAGCCTCGGTGGTGCGCGGCTCGCGCGGCAATGCCTACGACAACACCGCGCTGGTGTCGCGCGTGGTCACGCTGCGCGCCGAGCGGGCGAAGCTGCTCGGCTTCGCGACGCATGCCGACTTCGTGCTGAAGGACGAGACCGCCCGCAACCAGCAGGCCGTCAACGGCATGCTGCGCCAGCTGGCGCCAGCGGCGGTCGGCGCCGCGCGTCGCGAAGGCGCGGAGCTGCAGGCCATCATCGACCGCGAGCAGAAGGCGAAGAAGGCCCCGACCTTCCAGCTGGCGGCCTGGGACTGGAGCTTCTACAGCGAGAAGCTGCGAGCCGAGAAGTACGGCTTCGACGAGTCGCAGCTCAAGCCCTACCTCGAGATGAAGAACGTGCTGGAGAACGGCGTGTTCTACGCGGCCGGGCAGCTCTACGGCCTGAAGTTCAAGCAGCGCCACGACCTGCCGGTCTACCACCCGGACGTGCTGGTCTACGACGTGTTCAACGCCGACGGCTCGCAGCTGGCCATCTTCATCGCCGACATGTACGCGCGGCCGTCCAAGCGCGGTGGCGCGTGGATGAACGCCTACGTCGACCAGAGCGGGCTGATGAACCAGAAGCCGGTGGTGGCGAATCACCTCAACATCCCCAAGCCGGCGGACGGCAAGCCGACGCTGCTGACCTGGGACGAGGTGACGACGATGTTCCACGAGTTCGGACATGCGCTGCACGGCATGTTCTCGAACGTGAAGTACCCGAGCATGGCCGGCACCAAGGTGCCGCGCGACTTCGTCGAGTACCCCTCGCAGGTCAACGAGATGTGGGCGGACTGGCCGAGCGTGCTGGCGAACTACGCGAAGCACTACAAGACGGGCGAGCCGATGCCGCGCGCGCTGCTGGACAAGGTGCTGGCGGCCAAGCAGTTCAACCAGGGCTTCGCGACGACGGAGTACCTCAGCGCGGCGAGCCTGGACCAGCGCTGGCACCAGCTGCCGCTGGACCAGGTGCCCGCGGCCGACGGCGTGATGGCCTTCGAGGCGAAGGCGCTGCGCGAGGAAGGCTACGACTACGACGCGGTGCCGCCGCGTTATCGCACGCCCTACTTCAGCCACATCATGGGCGGCTACGCGGCGGGCTACTACGCCTACATCTGGTCGGAGGTGCTGGACGCCAACACGGTGCAGTGGTTCAAGGCCAACGGCGGCCTGAAGCGCGAGCTGGGCGATGCGTTCCGCGCGAAGCTGCTGTCGCAGGGCGGCAGCCAGGACGCGCTGACGCTGTTCCGCGGCGTCGTCGGCCATGAGCCGCAGATCCAGCCGCTGCTGGAGCGTCGCGGCCTGGTCATCGAGAAGACCCGCACGGCGGGCAAGCCGCAGGCCTCGACGCCCCAGTGACCGGAAAGAGACGACCCACCGGGAGGTGGGTCGTCGGTCACCGCATCGACCGACGCATCGATCGACGCCTCGGCTGACGCCTCAATCGGCGTATTGCCCCGACGCCTCGATCACCTTCTTCCAGCGCGCGACTTCGGTCTCGACGAAGTGCTTGTGGCCGGCCGGCTCCAGGCGGCCGTCGTTGACGACGCTGATGCCCAGCGCTTCCGAGCGCTTGATCAGGTCCGGGTCCTTCAAGGCCGCCTTGAGCGCGTCGTTGAGCTTCTTCAGCACCGGCGCGGGCGTGTCCTTGGGCGCGTAAAGCCCGTGCCAGACGGTCACGCTGAAGTCCTTCAGACCGGCTTCCGACAGTGTCGGCAGCGCCGCGAGCGCGGGCAGCGTCATGCGCTGCGTGCTGGTCACGGCATAAGCCTTGACCTTGCCGCCCTCGATCTGCGGCACGGCGTTGGTGGCCTGCTCGCACATGATGTCGACCTGGCCGCCCATCAGGTCGGTCATCGCCGGGCCGGTGCCCTTGTACGGGACCGAGGTCAGGTTGGTCTTCATCGCCGCCTGCAGCATCAGGCCGCACAGCTGCGACGCGGAGCCCACGCCGGCATGCGCGAGGTTGATCTTCGTCGGATCGGCCGCGATGAACTTGCGCAGTTCGTCGAAGGTCTTGGCCGGCATCGTCGGCTTGGCGATCAGCGTGGACGGCGCCTCGTTGATCAGGCCGAGGAAGGCGAAGTCGTTGATGCCCTGGTAGGGCAGCTTGCGGTAGAGCGACGGCGCGGTCGCGAAGCCGATGTGGTGCACCAGCAGCGTGTAGCCGTCGGGCGGCGCCTTGGCCACGCGCGAGGTGCCCAGCGTGCCGCCGGCGCCGCCGACGTTCTCGACGATCACGGTCTGGCCGAGTTTCTTGCGCAGCGCCTCGGCCAGGTCGCGGGCGATCTTGTCCGACGGCCCTCCGGCCGCGAACGGCACGATCAGGGTGACCGGCTTGTCCGGGAACTCGGCCCGCGCCAGCGTCGTCACGACGCCCAGCGCCACCGCGATGCCGGTCAACGCCAGCCGCCTGCGGATCTTCTCCATGTGTGTCTCCTCGATGTCCTCTGATGGGATCTGTGGCTCTGCCCGAGGCGACCGCCCCGGCCAGCACCCATCATCGAGACCCGCGCCGCTTCACACCAATGCCGGATTTGTTGGCTTTGATGCCGCGCCGGCACCGCCCTCCACCGCCGTCCAGAACGTCTCCGCCGCCGCGCCCATCGCGCCGCGGTCGCGGTGCAGGCGGATGTCGAGGTCCAGGTGCCAGTCCTCGCCCCCCGCGACCACCAATCGCCCGGCGGCCAGGTCGTCGCCGATCAGGATCTTCGGCAGCCAGGCCACGCCGCGGCCATCCAGCGCCATCGTGCGCAGCACCGACGCCAGATGCGCCGTGAACACCGGCTGCACGTGAAGCCGGTCCAGCGCCGCGCCCTTGACCTCGCGCAGGACGCGACCCAGCCCCGATTCCGAGCTGTAGGCGAGCAGCGGCACCGAGGCGCCCTTGGCGCCACTGCCATCCGTCAGCGGATGCGCCGGTCCGCCGGCCGCATCGGGTGCGCAGACGGGCAGCAGCTGGTCCTGGCCGACGACGACGCAGGCGAACGCCGCCTCGTCCAGCGGCCCCGGCACCTGCCGGTGGCCGTGCGCGAGCACGAACTGCACCTGGCTCTGCAGCAGCAGCGCTTCGCACTTCTGCTGGGTGTCGGAGACGAGGTTCACCGGACCGACGTGGGTGCGGGCTTCCAGCGCGCGCAGCCAGCGCGGCATGAACGAGAACGACAGCGCATGCGTGGCCGCGAACCGCAGCGTCTGCGAACTGGCTTCCGCGATGGCGCGGGCTTCGCCCGGCACGCGGGCGACCTGCGCCTGCAGCTCCTGCGCGGTCTTGCGGAACCACAGGCCCGCGTCGGTCAGCCGCGCGGGCTGCGAGCTGCGGTCGAAGAGGTCGGTGCCCAGCCACTCCTCCAGCGCGCGGATGCGCCGGCTGAAGGCGGGCTGGGTCATGTGGCGCTCTTCCGCGGCGCGCGAGAAGTTGCCGCTGGCGGCCAGCACCATGAAGTCATCGATCCAGCTCAGGTTCAGCGTCATGGCGAGGGTGCGGCGGTCGTGGCGGAAGGGGATGGCGCGGGGCGGTGCCCGCAAAGCATCAAAAGCTGCGAAAACTGAATTGGCCTGGCGGGGGGGCCCGGCGGGATCATGCGACCCGTTCGAAGCCAACCCGAAGTGGAGTTCCCCGTGAAGATCGTCGAGATCCGAGAAAAGACGCTGCCGATCAGCAGCCCCATCCGCAACGCCTACATCGACTTTAGCAAGATGACCCTGAGCCTCGTGGCGGTCATCACGGATGTGATCCGCGACGGCAAGCCGGTGGTGGGCTACGGCTTCAACTCCAACGGCCGCTACGGCCAGGGCACGCTGATGCGCGAGCGCTTCATCCCGCGCATCCTCGAAGCCGACCCCGATTCGCTGCTCGACAGCCGCGGCATCCTGGATGCGCACAAGGTCTGGGATGCGATGTTCACCAACGAGAAGCCGGGCGGCCACGGCGAGCGCTCGGTGGCCATCGGCACCATCGACATGGCGGTGTGGGACGCGGTCGCGAAGATCGAAGGCAAGCCGCTGTTCCAGCTGCTGGCCGAGCGCTACGGCACCGGCACGCCGGACCGCAAGGTCTTCGTCTACGCCGCGGGCGGCTACTACTACCCGGGCCAGGACCACGGCAAGCTCAAGGACGAGATGCGCAGCTACATCGACCGCGGCTACACGGTGGTGAAGAAGAAGATCGGCGGCGCGTCGCTGGACGAGGACCTGCGCCGCATCGATTCGATCCTGAGCGTGCTGGGTGACGGGCAGAAGCTGTGCGTGGACGCCAACGGCCGCTTCGACCTGGACACGGCGATCGCGTATGCGAAGGCGCTGTCGAAGTACGACCTGTTCTGGTACGAGGAGGCCGGCGATCCGCTGGACTTCGAGCTGCAGGCGACGCTGCGCAACTACTACGCCAACCCGATGGCGACGGGCGAGAACCTGTTCTCCATGCAGGATGCTCGCAACCTGATCCGCCACGGCGGCATGCGGCCGGACCGCGACTGGCTGCAGTTCGACTGCGCGCTGAGCTACGGCCTGGTCGAGTACCTGCGCACGCTGGACATGCTCAAGGAACACGGCTGGTCCGCGAGCCGCTGCGTGCCGCACGGCGGGCACCAGATGTCGCTGAACATCGCGGCCGGCCTGGGCCTGGGCGGCAACGAGTCCTACCCCGACTTGTTCCAGCCCTTCGGCGGCTTCCCGGACGGCGTGAAGGTGGAGAACTCCTACGTCACGCTGCCGGACCTGCCGGGGATCGGGTTCGAAGGCAAGTCGGATCTGTATGCGGTGATGCGGGCGCTGTCGGACTGAAATCGTTCCCTTTGATCGGGCCCCACTCGGCGCACTGTCGGGTGGGGCATTCTTGTTTGGTCAAACAATTCGGAGCTTATCCACCTCACTTTTACCTATCTGGTAAAGTCATCTGTCTCTTGTTTGACGCGAGGAGCGTCCTCTTGGAGATCCGTTTCAAGGACAAACAGCTGCGCGAACTTTGCGAAAAGGCGCAGGTTGCGAAGAAGAAGCTGGGGGACATCGCGGCTCGGAAGCTTCGCACTCGCCTGTCGGACCTGGAGGGCGCGACCCATGTCGGCGATCTCGTTGCTGGCAACCCGCATCCACTCAAGGGCAACCGGGCAGGGCAGTTCGCACTCGACTTGTCCGGCGGGTGGCGCCTGGTGTTCGCTCCCGCCAACGATCCCATCCCTCGACGTGGCGACATGTCTATCGACTGGTCCGCGGTCACCATCGTCTGTATCGAATTCATTGGGGACTACCATGACTGACACCGTCTTCGCGCCCGACTGGGTGTCGCCGCCCGGGGACACGATCCTGGACGTGCTCGAAGAGCGCGGCTGGACGCAACAGCAGCTTGCCGATCGGCTTGGCTTTTCGCTCAAGCACGTCAATCAGTTGATCAAGGCCAAGGTTCCGCTCTCGGAAGATGCCGCTGTCCGGCTGCACAACGTGGTCGGAGGATCTATCGGCTTCTGGCTGACCCGCGAAGCACATTACCGCGAGAGGGTTGCGCTGCAGGAAGCCGCGCAACGCAACGCGGACATGGCCCCATGGCTGGATCAGTTCCCCATCCGGGAGCTCATGACATCAGGGGTGCTGGGCAAGCGCAGGGTGGACGCGAAATCCAAGCCGGCAATCGTCGGAGAGCTGTTGTCCTTCTTCGGCGTTGCAAGCCCCGCCCAGTGGGAAAGCCAGTACGGTGAAATGCAGGTGGCCTTTCGACGCAGCCGTGAAGATCAGGCGGACGTCGGCGCAATCTCGGCATGGCTCCGGATGGGTGAACGACTGGCAGAACGGGCGGACGGTCCACGCTTTGATGAAGTCCGCTTCCGCGAGGCGCTGACCCAGATCCGGGCGCTCACGTTACTTCCTCCGGAGAAGTTCGAACCCGAACTGACCCGCCTCCTGCATGAGGCCGGCGTTGTGTTTGTTCTGGTGCCGGCGCTGCCGAGGACACATGTCTCGGGCGTCGCCCGATGGCTCAACCCCCATCGCCCCTTGATTCAGCTGTCACTCTACGGGAAGTCGAACGACAAGTTCTGGTTCAGCTTCTTCCATGAAGCTGCGCACATCCTCCTGCATGGTCAGCAGAAGTCCACGGTGTTCCTGGATGACCCGACCAAGGCGGGGAGCAATTCCCTTGAGGAACGCGAGGCGGATGCGTTCGCCTGCGATGCATTGATCCCGTCAGCCCTGGCGCGGGAGCTTGCCAAGGTCGCGCCTTCTCGGGCCGCTGTGACGGCATTTGCAAAACGAGCCGGGATTCATGCCGGCATCGTGGTGGGTCGAATGCAGCACGAGGGGTTGTTGGATGTCGCCTGGCTGAACGACCTCAAAGTCAGCTTCCGTTTCGCTCCCTAGACGGCCTGATGTCGATCCAGGTCTGACGACTAGCGCCCCAGCATCACCTCCTGATGCCCCTTCCCCGCCGGGATCATCGGGAAGCAGTTCTCCGCCGGTGCGACGGCGACGTCGAGGAAGTACGGCCCGTCGCTCGCCAGGCATTCGGCGAGCGCAGCGTCGAGTTCCTCGCGCCGCTGGACGCGGCGGGCCTCCCATCCGAAGCCCTTCGCCACCGCGACGAAGTCCGGCATGCACGCGTTGTAGCTGTGGCTGTAGCGCTCGCCGTGGTGCAGCTCCTGCCACTGCCGCACCATGCCCATGTGGCCGTTGTTGCAGAGCACGACCTTGACGCCTGCGCGGTGCTGCCGCGCCGTCGCCATCTCCTGCAGGTTCATCAGGATGGACGCGTCCCCGCTGACGCAGAGGACCAGCCGGTCTGGATGCGCCACCTGCGCGCCGATCGCCGCAGGCAGGCCGTAACCCATCGTGCCCGCGCCGCCCGAGGTCAGCCAGCGCCGCGGCCGCTCGAAGGCCAGGTGTTGCGCCGCCCACATCTGATGCTGACCGACATCGGTCGAGACGATGGCATCCCGACCGGACAGTTGCGCCTGCAGCCGCGCCATCAGCGCCTGGGGCGCGATGACCTCCGGCGTGTCCTCGAAATCCAGCGAGCGCTGCGCCCGCCACGCGTCGATGCGCGTCCACCAGTCCGCGAGCCGCTCGGGCGGCATGACGCGGCGCACCAGCGCGTGGCGCAGCCTGGGCAGCAGCACTCGCGCATCGCCGCACAGCGCGAGGTCCGCCCGGCGGACCTTGTCGATGGACGCCGGATCGACATCCATGTGGATCACCCGCGCGCCGGGCGCAAAGCTGTCCAGCCGGCCTGTCACCCGGTCGTCGAAGCGCGCGCCCGCGCACACGATCAGGTCGGCGTGATGCATCGCGAGATTGGCCTCCAGCGTGCCGTGCATGCCGAGCATGCCCAACCACTGGGGGGATGACGCCGGCAGCGCGCCCAGGCCCATCAGGGTCAAGGTGCAGGGGGCACCGCTCAGCGCCACCGCGGTGGCGAACTCGGCGCAGGTCGCCTCGCCCGCGTTGATCAACCCGCCGCCGCCGTAGAACACGGGCCGGTTCGCGCTCGCGATCCAGTCCGCGGCCTGTTCGATCGCGCGCGCGTCCACGGCCGGTATCTCCCTGAGCGTCTTGATCGGCAAGCCCGCGGTCGATCGCACGGGCGCCAGCTGCACATCCTTCGGAACGTCCAGCAGCACGGGGCCTGGACGCCCGCCCCGCGCGATGTCCACGGCCTGGCGGACGCGTGCCGCCACGTCGTCCCCGGGACGCAGCTGCGCGTTCCACTTCGTCACCGGGCGCGAGATGCCCAGCGCGTCGCATTCCTGGAAGGCGTCCGTCCCGATCACCGCGCTGTTCACCTGCCCGCTGATGCACAGCACTGGGATCGAATCGCACAGGGCATCCAGCAACCCCGTCGTCGTGTTGCTCATCCCGGGCCCCGAGGTCACCAGCACCACGCCCAGCCGTCCCGTGCTGCGCGCATAGCCCTCGGCCGCGTGCACCGCCGCCTGTTCGTGGCGGACCAGGATGTGACGCAGCCGCGGTTCGCCGTGCAGCGCGTCGTACAGCGGCAGCACGGCGCCGCCGGGATAACCGAAGACGGTGTCGACGCCGCAGGCCACCAGCGTGTCGAGCAAGGTCTGCGCGCCGTTGCGCGTCGTTGCTTCCGGAGCGCCCAGCACGGCGCGATCGATCAGTGCGTTCATGCGGATCAGTATCCCGGGGCCCCCTCGGGAAGCGTTGCCGTTCTTGCCTCCTAGAATCGCCATCGCAGCAAATCTTCCTTCTCAAACGCCATGGATCAGGAAATCAAGCTCGACAAGTTCGACCGCGCCATCCTGCGGGCCCTGCAGCGCAATGCGCGCGCCAGCCTCCAGGAGGTCAGCGAGGAGGTCGGCCTGACCACCTCCCCCTGCTGGACCCGCATCAAGCGGCTCGAGGAATCGGGCGTGATCGAGGGCTACACCGTCAAGGTCAATGCCGAGAAGGTCGGCCGCCCGGAGCAGCTGATCGTCCAGCTCACGCTGAACAAGCACACCGACGCCGCGATGGCGGAGTTCGCCCGTCACCTCGAAGCCATCCCGGAGGTGATCGACGCCTACCTCGTGTCCGGCGACTACGACTACGTCCTGCGCCTGTCCGTCCGCGACACGCGCGACTACGAACGGCTGCTGCGCGAGAAGCTCTACAAGATCCCCGGCGTGCGGCACAGCAAGTCCAGCTTCGTGCTGCGCTGCCTGAAGGCGAGCTCGCTGCCGCTCTGACTCGCGCTTCGGCGGCTGCACCGGCCCGGTCGGGGCTCAAGTCGGGATCGGCAGCTCGGGCACCTTCAGCAGCCGCGTCATGTAGGTGCGCGAGGCCGCCACGTGGCGGCGCACGGCCTCCGCGGCGAGGGCCGGATCGGCGTGCGTCAGCGCCTGCAGCATCGCGCTTCCCTGGATGGGGAGAGTCTCGAGCTCCGGCGCCCAGACCTCCATCCGTGCCCGCCGGAAGGCTTCCAGCAGCCGACCGCGCGAGGCCTGCATGCCCAGCGCCTGGTCGTTGCCGCCCAGCCGCGCCAGGTGATCCTGCAAGGCGTCGTCGGCCCTGATCAGGTCGTGCACGCGGCCGAGACGCGCGGCCTCCTCCAAGGGCTTCAGCAACGCCCTCACGCCGGCCAGCGTGTGCGCCGACCCCGCCCAGGCCGAGCGGCAGGCCCGCGCCAGCAGCATGGATTGCAGCGCCTCGCGGACGTCGAAGTACTCGTCGATGAAGCGCGCGTCGACCGCCAGCATCACCGCGCCCTTGTTCATCCGCATGTCCACCATGCCGTCGCCTTGCAGCTGCAGCAGCGCCTCCCGCACGGGCACGTTGCTGACGCTGTAATGCGCGCTGAGTTCGTGCAGGGTCAGATGTTGACCGAGCCGCCAGCACCCGGACTCGATGTCGGTGCGGATCTGGTCGCGCAGCCGCAGATAGGTCGGCGTATTGATGGCCTGCGCAATGGCATGAGAGCCTGCATGAGAGCCCGCAGGGGAGATGGCAGGCGGACCCGGGCGGGCGCCCGGTTGAGAGGAACGAACCATCGCGGCACTCCGTCCGGTGAATGGAGATGAATCACGGCTCACTCTACGGAGCGGCGACCGGTGCCGGCGGGGTCTGGACGCCCGGATGTCCGAGTTTTTGCTCAAGCGCAATGAATGCGCAATCGGATGGCGAGTCGACTCCTCAAACGACGTATTTGTCGCGGCGCACCCTACTGGAATCGGTCGAATCGATCCCGCATCGAGGGCAGACACTGTGTCGTTTCCGCATCGGCGCCCACCAAGCGCTACAGTCGCGGCCGGGAGGTCTGCGACGCAGAGGCGAATAGCCCGATGTCAAACACCCGAATGGAGCCCGTTGAATGGCCAAGTCGTTGAAGCAAGTCCTGTCCCAGATCGAGAAGCTGAAGAAGGAAGCCGAGGGGCTGCGCGCGAAGGAGATCTCCGGTGTCATCGCCCGCATCCGCGAGGCCATCGATCATTACGGGCTGACGCCCGAGGAACTGTTCGGCGCCGGTGCGACGAAGTCGACGGGCCGCGGCAGAGCGGCGAAGGCCGCCAAGCCCGGCAAGGCGGCCGCCGGTCCGCGCAAGGCCAAGGCGCCGCGCAGCGCGGGCGCGCCGAAGTACCACGACGGCAGCGGCCGCACCTGGACCGGCGTGGGCAAGCGTCCGAACTGGTTCAAGGACGCCCTGGCCGCCGGGAAGACGGCCGAGGAGCTGTTGATCAGCTGAGTTTCGTGGCCGCGCCTGGCGCGGCGTTGTTCGCGACGAAATCCTTCATCGCCCGCATGACCCCTCCGCGGGCGTTGGCGGCCGCCATGGAGGACATGGCGGGCTCCGTGGCCGCGACGGCGGCGTCCACGGCGGTGACGTCCCGAAGATGGCGTTGAAGAACTTCCCTCTGCTCCGGGGTCAGCTTGCCGAGCGCTTCGAGCGTGACTTTGGAAGCGGCTTGTCCCGGCAACCGGTCGAGCTCTTTCGGGGCGATGTCGCCTGCCTGGCGGGCCGCCAGGAAATAGGCGTCGGCGTAGTCGGCCAGGCGATCTCCGTTGAGGCGATCGGCCAACGCTTTCGCTGCGGCACCCGCACCGTAGGTCGACTTCGATGCGGATAGCCAGTTGCGCAGGCCCGCTTTGTTCGAGGTGGCGAACTCCTGGACGATCACCCGCACTTCTTTGGATAAGCGCTGCTCGGCGTCGAACAGCTCGGGTGATCGGCTACGTTCAGCGGTCGCCGGGCAGTCCACCGTCGCATAAATCGTCTCGGAGGGGGCGGTGTTGCTGGAGAACTGGTGACGCTTACCGCCCCCGTTCCTCGCGAACTCGACCTGGACGTAGGTCAACTCGGGTGCATGGTCGCGGTCGGTGGGCTTTGGCTGGGTCTTTTCGGCTGAGGAGCCTGATTGCGAGGCGTGGTGCATTGACGCCGCGTTGACGTAGATGTCGTCAGTCGCGGACGTCTGGCAGGTGCGTGGGGGAATCTGAACAAGCATGTTGCGGTGAATGAAGTGGAGACGCATCGGCCCGGCTCGCTCTCCGCGGCCAAGCCGATGCATCAGTCAGCGTCGTGAACCCACGCGGTTCACCGTAAAACCCTCCTCACCGCACCCGGCAGCGCTCCGCTTCCGGCTCCGGTCCGGATGCCGTCATGCCCGATGCCGCCAGGACAGGATGGACTGGTGGATCTGGTCGCGCGCCTTCGACGTCGTCGAGGACGTCGTCTCGACGGGACTTGCCTTCGACAGCGCCTCCTTGAGAAGCTCAGGATCGCCGCAATGGCGATCGAACACCGCCTGCTGCCGAGGTGTCAGGGCGGACAGGGCGTCGTGGACGAGACCGCTCGCCTGCCTCACGACGAACGCTTCATTGACTTCGGTGCCCGGATGCGTGTACCGGGCCGCAAATGACAGCGACAGGATCGCCCGCTTGAAGGCTTCCGAGTTCAAGGCGACGGCATACGCCTGCGCCGCTGCCTGCCTGCCGTACGGACGATCGCGACGACGAAGCCGCCAGCGTCGGTGGGTCGCGAGCTCCCTGATCAGCTCGTTGATGACGGATGCCAGTCTCTTGCGTGCGGCGCCCATCCTCTCGGCCGCCGCGATGGCTTCGGGACTGACCGGCCTCGAGCTCTTTGCGAGGGCTGCCTCATTGGCGACCAGCGAACCCGGGCGCGACATCGATGCGGCGGGAAGGTCGAACTGGCGCCCGGCGCCGGGTTTTCGCGCCGGCAGCGGCGGCGGCTTGTTCAGATCGCGCGTCGATCGCCGACTGAATTCCGAGACGTCGGAGAAGATCTCGTCCCGTTCCTGTGGAGAGTCGGTCTGTCCGGTGGATTCGTTGCTGGCCGAGGCGTAGGTGCGAGGCGGGAGAGGCGGAGGGAGCATGGTCTGATGGATGAGGTGGAGACGCTTCGCCCGACACGCAGGCGCGTCTGACAAGCGGGTCCATCAGTCCCCCCGCCGACCCCCTTCTGTTCCTCGGCGAAAAACCGTTCACCAGATGCGGCACCGCTCCGCGTCGGACTTCACCATCTTCTGCCCGGGCTTGCAACGGAAGGCCTGCTCGAACTCCGGCATGTTCACCGCGACGCCGTTGATCCGGTAGCGGCCCGGTGAATGCGGATCGGTCAGCGCATGCACGCGCGCATATTCGGGGCGGGCGTGGCTGCAGTCCCATTGCGCGAAGCCCACGAAGAAGCGCTGCTCCGGCGTCAGGCCGTCGCGGTCCGCCGGCTTCGGGGACATGTCGGCGATCTGCGCCTTCCACGCCGCGTGCGCGAGCACCAGCCCGCCAAGGTCGGCGAGGTCCTCGCCCAGCGTGAGCTTGCTGTTGATGCGGATGTCGTCCACCACCACGTACTGCGCGTACTGCTTCGTCACGCAGGCGGCACGCTGCTCGAAGGCCTGGCCGTCCTTCTTCGTCCACCAGTCGCGCAGGTTGCCCTTGGCGTCGAACTGCCGGCCTTCGTCGTCGAAACCGTGGATCAGCTCATGCCCGATCGTGCCGCCCGTGTTGCCGTAGTTCGGCGCGTCGTCCAGCTTCGGATCGAACAGGGGCGCCTGCAGCACGCCGGCCGGGAAGTTGATGTCGTTCATCTGCGCGTCGTAATACGCGTTGACCGTCTGCGGCGTCATGCCCCATTCGCCGCGGTCCAGCGGCTTGCCGATCTTGGCGAGCTGACGCTTCAGTTCGAAGTCGTTGCCGCGCATCACGTTGCCGGCGAAGTCGTCGCGCGCCACCGTCAGCGCGCCGTAGTCGCGCCAGCGGTCCGGGTAGCCGACCTTGTTGACGATCGCGTGCAGTTTCTCGACCGCGCGTTGCTTCGTCGTGGCGCTCATCCAGCTGAGCGACTGGATGCGCGCAGCCATCGCGTCCTCGATCTGCTTCGTCATCGTCAGCGTCTTGTCCTTCAGGTCCGGGCTGAAGTTGCGCGCGACGAACTCCTGGCCCAGCGCTTCGCCGAGTTGCGCGTCGACCAACTCGACGCAGCGCTTCCAGCGCGCCTTCAGTTGCGGCACGCCTTGCAGCGTCTGGCCGAAGAACTCGAAGTTGGACTGCACCGCGGCGCCGGACAGCGTCGGCGCCTGGCTGCTGACCAGCTGCCAGCGCAGGTAGTTCCGCAGCTGCGCGAGATCGCGCTGGCGCAGCTCCTTCGACAGCGCCTTGAAGAACGCCGGTTCGGTGACGTTGTAGGCCGCCTGCGGGTCCAGTCCCAGTCCGCGCTGGTACGCGGCCCAGTCGAAGCCGGGCGTCAGCGCCTGCAGCCCCGCGGCCTTCATCGGATGGAAGCCCTTGTAGGGATCGCGCTTGTCGACGCGGCTCAGCGAGGCGCGCGCCAGCGCCGTCTCCATCGCCATCACCTGCTTGGCCTGGGCGCGCGCCGCATCGGGCGCGTCGCCGAGCAGCTCGAAGCTGCGCGCGACATGGGCGATGAACTGTTCGCGCAGGGCGCGCGACTTGTCGTCGGTCTTGAAGTAGTACTCACGGTCCGGCAGGCTGAGGCCGCCGGCGGACGCGAAGGCGATCACCCGCGTCGAGTCGGCCATGTCCTGGCCCGACGTGAAGTGGAAGAGCACGCGCTCGTTGTTGGTCGCCAGGTGCAGGGCGGCCAGCAGCGAAGGCAGCTCGCGGCGGTCCTTCAGCGCCTCGATGCGAGACAGCAGCGGACGCAGCGGCGTGAGCGCGTGGCGATCGGCGGCGGACTCGTCCATGCAGGCCGCGAAGTAGTCGCCCATGCGGGCCTGGTTGGCGCTGCGCTGCGGGTCGGCGGCCGAGAGCTTGTCCAGGATGCCCCAGAGGTAGCGCTGGTTCTCGTTGGCCATCTTGGCGTAGACGGACCAGCGCGCCTGGTCGGGCGGGATCGGATTGGCGGCCATCCAGCCGCCGCAGGCGTACTGGTAGAGGTCCTCGCACGGATCGGCGCCGCGATCCATCGCGGCGGTGTCCAGGCTCGGCGTGTAGGGCAACTGGTCGAGCGGCCCTTCGGGTGTCGCGCCGGCGGACTGCGCGGCGGCGCCAAAGGAAACGGCCGCGACAAGCGCGGCCGCAGCGGTGCGGGCGAGGAGGTGAGAGGTCATGCTCGACAGCGGTGAGTGAATGCTGGCGGGCATTCTCCGCCAGCCCGCCTCCGCCGCCGCGTGCCGGACGACACCTCGGGTTGACCCGCCTTGGCGACCGGTCGATCGGGCAGCGCCGAGGCCGCCGTCAACGCATCGTCAACCTGTCTTCCATGCGCCGTGTCAGCTTTCCTTCGGACCGCGGACCAGCAGCACCGGCACTTCCGCGTAGCGGACGATCAGCTCGGCGTCGCTGCCGAGCAGCGCCCGCGACAGGCCGCGGCGGCCGTGCGTGCCCAGCACGATGACTTCGCCGCCCCAGCTCTTGCACTCCTCGGCGACCAGGTCGCTGACGCGCGACGAGAGGCTCTCGCTGAGCTTGGTCGTGACGCGCAGGCCGGCGGCGCTCGCCGTGGCCGACGCGTCGGCGAGCACCTTCTGCCCGCCGGCGCGGATCTGCTCGAAGTTGTCCGGCGTGATGCCGAGCCCGGCGCTGGACATCATCGCGAAAGCTTGCAGGTCCAGCGCGTGCAGCAGGCGGATCTCGCCGCCGCTCAGCTGGGCCAGCCGGACCGCTTCCGCCAGGCCGGCGTTCGAGGTGGGACTGCCGTCGACAGGAACCAGGATCTTGGCGTACATGGTCGTCGCTCCATCGGATGGGATGAACCGATGCTAGCCCACGTCCACAACGCCCCGTGTCCTCACCTCGCGCCGTCGGCGACCGACACGAGCCCCTTCAGGATGGCAGGACCAGGATGCAAGTCGCGGTACTGACTCAGTTTCAAGGTGTCACTGCACGCCTGCGCATTCGCATTCGTCGCCCGCTTCGTCCATTTGTCTTTCCTGTCCTGCGGCAGCTGCTGGAAGGCTCGGCTGAGGGCCTGGCTGAGCACTTCCTCCAGCGCACGTTCAGGCGCGATGCCGAACAGCCGCTTGGCCTCCGCAGCATCTCCCGCCAGGGTCTTCAGCATGTTCGGATACTTCTTGTGGTGGATGCACTGGACAGCCAGATGAAGCCCTTTGCCGGCACCATAGGAAAACTTGGGTGCCACCAGCCGCCCGAGGCCGGCCGGGTGCTCGTCCGTGATCGCCTTCGCCACGTCGCTCGCAAACTGCGTCATGGGCACACCGCGCTTTCCGTCCAACGGGTTCAGCCAGGATCTGCAGACCGCCGATGCGAGGAAATCTGAGCGCGCCTCAGCGATCACATCGATCGAGGCATAGTCACCTTCGACGGCATCCCCGCCGGCAAGTTGGAATCGCTTTTGGTCCGAGCCGCGAACGCAAACCTGCTCGTAGTCCGAAGAAGCTCTTCGGCCAGGTTCCTGAACCTCCTCATGGTCCGAAGAGGGCGCGGCGATGGCGCTTGCCGAAGCCATACCGTAGACGTTCTGGTCCACGGATCGAGAGGCATGCTGCCGGTCGTAGGGTGCGTCGACGTGGGCGTGGGCGTGGGCGCGGGGTTTGTCCACGTGGGCGTAGATGGACTCACCGACTTGATAGTGGGTCGGGGATGTGAGGCCAATGGTCATGGGATTCCTCCAAAGAAAAAGCGCGCGACCCGTCAGGACCGCGCGCTTGTCAGTGGAGATGGGATCGGGAACGTTCCCGCCTTGACGGGTCAGCCGATCACGGCAGGCTGTAGGTGTTGAGCGCCTTCGGGAACTTGAACAGCCACAGGTGCGTCAGGCGATCCACCTCATTGCCGCGCGTCACGCGCGACAGGACCGCGCCGCTGGCACAGGTGCCGTCCTGGACGATCACGCCATTGACGTCGACCGTGCACTCGGTCGGATCGCCGGCGACGACCTTGCCCTTGGCGTCCACCAGCACCGACTTCAGGCCGAAGTCGTTGTCGTTGATCAGCGCCAGCGTGTTGCCGTCGACGATCGCCAGGCCCTCGGCCTTCTCGGCCCTCCAGCCCGCGGCGTTCAGGTCCAGCAGCACCGTCTTCTTCAGCTTCACGACGTTCGCCCAGCTCACCGCCGACGCGGTCACGCCGTCGATGCTGTTCTTCTCCAGCTCGATGCCGATCGCGGCGATGTCGGTCGCCGTGGCCGGCAGCTCGACCAGCATCAGGAAGTTGCGCACCGCGCCGGTCGAATCGGCGCCCTGCTCGACGACGATGAACTTGCCGTTGCCCAGCGACACCAGGTCGCCCAGCTTGGCGCTGCCGGTGCGGTTGCGGTCCCACTTCTCGCCCTTGGCGGCGAGCGGGTAGCTCAGCGGGTAGGCGTAAAGCTTCGAGGTCTCGGTCTTCGGGTCGAACTCGATCCAGCGCGCGAACTGCGCGAAGTCGCGGACCTTGACCTTGTCGTCCTTCTTGCCGTCCTGGTCGAGGTCGGCGCTGTCCACGGCCTCGATGCTCTTGCCGGCGTTGTCGACCGGATCGACCGGGCTCTGCAGGAAGCCGTGCAGCCTGCCGCTGCCGGTGTCCATCGCCAGGCCTTCCATGCCGCGGTTGGCGCGGCGGTTCTTCAGCACGTCGGGCAGGCTGCCGGCGGTCGTGCCCGGGGCGTAGCGCTTGACGATCTGGAAGGTCGCCGCGTCGATCTTGACGATGAACGGGCCGTACTCGTCCGAGGTCCAGAAAGCCTTGTTCGCGTCGTCATAGACCAGCGTCTCGGTGTCCAGGCCGTTCGCGTCGAAGTTGCCCTTGGTCTGGTCGAACTTCATCGTGTCGGCCAGCGGCACTTCCGCGCTGCTGCCCACAGCGCCGAAGGGCAGCGGGCGGCCCGAGACCTTGGAGCCGTTCGGGTTCTTCAGCGGGTTCAGGCTGGAGATGACCGCGCCCTCGCTGCCCAGCGTGATCACGCCGATCGACGGCGCGAAGCTCGGCGCCGGGAACATCTTGGTCGTGACGATGGCGCCGTTGTCCGGACGCGGCGCGCTCGGGCTGTCGCCGTTGGGGCCGCGGTCGGTGATGCCCCAGAACTCCATCGCGCCCGCGGCGTTCTTGCCCTTGTAGACCAGACCCGAACCGACGGCCGGATAGAAGCCCTTGGGGAAGTCCTTCTTCGCGTCGGCGTTGCCGCCCTCGTAGGGCACGTACTGGCTGTCGGCCGCGCGGATCTGGAACTTCGTGATCGCGACCGCGCCGCCGGCCGTGTCCTGCGTGGCGTTGCTGGTCTCGGTCTTGCCGAGCAGCGTGGCCATCGTCGATTCGTAATGCTCGACCGCCGCGGCGCGGCGGTTGGCGCTCATGGTGCGGCCCGAATACGGCTGACCGTAGACGTCGTTCTGCCCGGTCGGCAGCAGCGCGGCGAAGGCCTTGTCGAAGTCGGCCGCGGCCAGGGTGAAGTCCAGCGCCTTGGTCAGCGTGTCGTGCACGGCGGCCGTGATCTTGATGCCGTTGGTGGGATCGTCGTCCTCGTCCAGCGCCTGCAGGAACACCAGGCGGTTCTGCAGCTTGGCGTCGGTCAGCACGGCGGTGCCGGCCAGGTCGGCGGCGGCGACCGTCGCCGTGCAGGAGGCGCTGCCCACGACCACGCTGCCGACGCTGAAGGTGACCGTGTCGCCCGTCTTGCAGGTGAACACGCCGTTCACGCCGGTCTTGCCCGTGATGCCCGACGGCGCCGCGGCGTACGAGACGCCTTCCACCGGCGCGTCCACAAGCCGGGCCTGCAGCGCCTGGCTGTTCCCGGGGATCTCGTACGGATCGTTGTCCTTGGTATTGCACGCGGTCAGGGCCGCGGCGGCGGTCAGGGTCATCAGGGTCAGGCCGATGCGGCGCGATGCGATGAGCGGGGAGCGTTCGTTCGTCTTCTTCATGTCGATCTTTCGTGGCTCGAGGACTGCCGCGCCCGACCTCCCTCGACAGGGCCGTGACGCGACAGGGCGGCACGCTAGGGGCCGGCGATGACAGCCCCATGAAGAAGGTTTACGAATCGACACGAATACGACAAGAAGCAGGGAATGCCCGGACCTCAAGCAGAAAGCCCCGGATCGCGCGGACGCGATCCGGGGCCCCGGTCAGACGGCTGCAGAGGAGGGAATCAGCCGTTGACCTTGATGCGGTTGTTGACCGACTGGACGCCCTTGGCGGCCAGGGCCATGGAGCCCGCGCGGTCGCGCGAGGCGAGGTCAGGCGCCGTGCCGTCCAGCGTCACGTGGCCCTTCTCGGTCTCGACCTTGACGTCGATCGCGCTCAGCTTCGGATCGCCGGCCAGCGAGGTCTTGATGGACGTCGTGATCTGCGCGTCGTCGATGGCGGCGCCGGCCTTGTCGGCGGCGCGCTCCATCTTGGCGCCGGCGTTGTCCATCGCCTGCTGGGTGTCCTGCTTGGCGGCTTCGGACTTCTGCTCCATCTTGGAGATGCCGTCGTCCAGACGCTGGCCGGCGGTGCGGCCATCATCTTCGCGACCGCAGGCGGTCAGGGCGACGGCGGCCACGACGGCCGGCAGCAGCAGGGAGAGGGCGGAGGGGCGGGTAGCGTGGTTCATGGCGAGGTTCCTTTCGCGGGTGCGGAACTTCCGCAAACATTCCGCGGGTGGCCGCGGATCCATGACTCCACTCTAGGCAGACCCCCGTCGCCCACGGGTCGGCTGCCGCCGGAAGCGCCGGTCGCCCGGCGTCCCGGCTCGCCGTAGGAACGCGCCTACAGGTCGCGCACAGGCCTCACAGGCCGCCGCCGGCCGGCGGCTGGCCGCCCTCGCCCGCCGGGCTCGGACCTTGGGTGGGGGCCGGGGTCGGGGTCGGGATCGGTGCTGGCATCGGCGCTGGCATCGGCGTCATGCCGGGAATCGGGAAATCGATCCGCGGGATGTCCGGCTCGTCGCGTGCATCGGGCTTGATCGGCAGCCAGGCGCACACCTCGGTGCCCTGCCCCGGCGCGCTGCGCAGCCGCAGCTGCCCGCGTTCGGCCTCGACGCGGAAGCGCATGCCCAGCAATCCGTGCGAGCCGAGAGAGAGGCGGCCCGGGTCGAAGCCCTGCCCGTTGTCGGTGACGGTGACCATCGCCTGCGCGTATTCCCGCTTGAGCGAGACGGTGACCTCGGTCGCGTGCGCGTATTTCGCGGTGTTGGTCAGCGCCTCCTGCACGAGACGGAAGGCGGTCAGCTGGGCGCTCGGCGCCAGGTCGACCGCGGGGTCGAGCTCCACCGTGATCGGCACGCCCAGCCGCTCCGAGGTCTCGCGGCACAGGATCTCCAGCGCGGGCACCAGGCCGAGCTGGTCGAGCGTGGAGGGACGCAGGTCCTCGATGATCCGGCGCTTGAGCGCGATGCCGCTGTTGAGCGTCTCGGTCAGGTGGTTGAGGCGCTGCATCAGCTCGGGCGCCCCGGCCTGCAGCTTGGGCCGCAGCCGGGCGACGTCCAGCTTGGCCGCCGTCAGCAGGGCGCCGAGCTCGTCGTGGAGATCGCGGGCCAGACGTGCGCGTTCGTCCTCGCGCGCGGTCTGCAGGTGGCGGGCCAGCTGCGTCAGCTCGGCGGTGCGGCGGGACACCTCGACCTCCAGCCGGTCGCGCTCGGCGCGGACCTCCTGCGCCTGCTCGGCGCGCTGGACGTCGAGCGCCCGGCTCTTGCGCACGAACAGCACGAACACGATCAGGCTCAGCAGCGTCATGCCGGCCACGCCGATGCGGCTCAGCATCAGCGTGTCGTAGACCTGGCCGGTCCCGAGCGCGATCCGCCGGTTCTCGTCGGCCAGCAGCTCAGCAGACCGGCGCCGGATCTGCTCCATCTGGTCGCGGCCGATGTCGGTCATCATGAGCTCGCGGCCGGCCGATTCGCGGCCGGTCTCGTAGAGCTTGAGCACCTCCTGCAGCTCGCTCAGCTTGGCGCTGACCGCCCCGGCGATCTCCTTGCTGCGGCGCTCCGCGTCCTCGGCGCCGACCTGCGCGTACATGCG
Source organism: Roseateles noduli (assembly GCA_002205125.1). Taxonomy (GTDB): domain Bacteria; phylum Pseudomonadota; class Gammaproteobacteria; order Burkholderiales; family Burkholderiaceae_C; genus Roseateles; species Roseateles noduli. The sequence goes on from NIOE01000014.1 coordinate 191,489, forward strand.
CTGCAGGGAGCTCAGGCCCTGCGAAGCGTCCTCGGCGGCGAAGCGGTAGGGGTCCAGGTATTCGGGCCGGCGGGTGATCAGGTATCCCCGTTGCCCTGACTCCGCGTCGGTCACGCGGGCCATCAGCCGGAGCAGTTCCATCCGGGCCCGGCCCAGCGTGTCCAGACGGTCCATCTGCGAGACGGCGCCGAAGTAGGCCAGCTCGCTGATCAGGATCATCAGCAGGGCCACGAACACGCCCAGCGGCATGGCCCAGGTCTTGCGACCCAGGTTCGTGACGGTGTCCTTCAGGCTCATCCTCTACACTCCCTGAGCGATTTCGCTCACTTGACCATCGCCACCATGATCCGAATCGCCATCGTCGACGACCACGCGATTGTCCGCGCCGGGCTGCGGCAATTCCTCTCCGAACAAGTCGACCTGCGCGTCACCGGCGAAGCCGGATCGGGCCGCGAGGCGCTGGACCTCGTGCGCGCCGGCGAGCTCGACGTGATGCTGATGGACCTCTCGCTGCCCGACCAGAGCGGCGTCGAGACCCTGGCCGCCATCAAGGCCCGCAAGCCGGAACTGCCGGTGCTGATCCTCAGCGGCTTCCCGGAGACGCACTACGCGACCACGCTGCTGCGCCAGGGCGCCAGCGGCTACCTCAACAAGGAATGCGACCCGGAAGAGATCGCCACGGCGATCCGCACCGTCTTCCGCGGCCGCAAGTACATCACGCCGGCGGTGGCCGAACTGCTGGCCGAGGGCCTGGGCTCGCCGGCCGACCAGGCCGCGCACGACACGCTGTCGGAACGCGAGCTGCAGGTCTTCCTGCGCCTGGCGCGCGGCGAGACCGTGGGCCACATCGCCGACGGCATGTCGCTGAGCGTGAAGACGGTGTCGACCTACCGCTCGCGCGTGCTGGAGAAGCTCTCTCTCAACACGAACAGCGAGCTGACGTACTACGCCCTCAAGAACGGGCTGATCGAGTAGCGGCATCGCCGGCATCGCGGTTGGCCGCGTCGACCAGGCCGCCGCAGTAGGCGAGCAGGTCTTCCAGCTCGGCCGATTTGTCGAACACCTTGTCGGCGCCCAGCGCGAAGCAGCGCTGGCGCATGTCGGGCGTGGCGTAGTTGCTGAGCACGACCCGGCGTGCGCCGGGCATGCGTTCACTGGCGGCGCGCAGCACGTTCAGGCCGGTGCCCTGGGCCAGGAAGATGTCGATGATCAGCAGGTCGCAGCCGGGATGGTCCTGCGACAGCCAGCTCAAGGCGCCGTTCTCGTCGACCGCATGGCCGAGGACGCGCAGGTCCACCATCTCCTCGAGCGTCGCCACCAGGTTCTCCCGGATGACGGCGTTGTCCTCGACGAGGAAACAGGTGAGGGCGGCGTTGGCGGGCTGGGCGTCCATGGAGGGCTCGCGTACGGCTCGGATCCAAAAGCGGGTACGCGCAAACGGACGGGTTGCCCAGGCAGACCGTCCGTTTGCGCGGTGTATCCAAGGACGGTTGGTCAGGCCGCCCTCAGACACACGATCGGTGAATCGCTTCAGCGCATCAGTTGCGGATCGCGATCTCGTTCTTGACGCGCTTCACGCCCTTGACGTCGCGCGCCAGGCGCTCGGCGTCAGCCTTCTCGGTGGCGTTCTTGGCGAAGCCCGACAGCATCACCTCGCCTTGCAGCGTCTCCACGTGGATGGAGGACGCGTCGACCGACTTGGCTTCGACGAACTTGGACTTCACCGCGGTGGTGACCGCGGCGTCGTCGACGTATTCGCCGACGGAGGATTGACCGCGGGTCACGGCGCAACCGGGCAGCAGGGTCAGGGCGCCCACAGCGGTGGCCAGGGCGAGAACGGTGGCTCGAATCATCATGTTGATCTCCTTCGATTGATGAAAAGGCTCGGACTCACGCGGCGTGGCGGTCTGACGACACGACAGCAGGGGCCGGCTCGGCGAACGTCGCGGGGGCGTGGTCCAGCAGATAGGGAAGCGCCGCTTCCAGACCCAGCACCGGTTCGTGGTCGCTGACCGCGGTCCATTGGACCTGGCAGGCGAATTCATGAACGTGGAGGGCGAGGGAATGGTGGTCGGCGATGGCCATCTGTCAGCTCCTTGTGCACCCCGTGGTGCGCTGAGATGGACTCTACGTATCCCGAACAGCCGGCCCTGTCGTCCGCGTCCGCGATGTCTTGTAGGACAAGCGGAAACGGCAACGCCGGCGGGTCGAATGAGGCGTTGTCCTACAAGGCGTCGCGCGGCGCCCCCACAGGGTTCGGGAGAGGCGCTTCATAGGATGCAGGCATCGAATGAAGACCCGAGACGAGAACAAGATGAACACCTTCTCCGCCGCCGTTGGAAGCGCCGCCCTGGCACCCGCTCCCGCCCATCCCGACTTCCGTCCTTCCCATTGCGTGAACGCCGAGCTGCTGCTCTCCACGCCGCTGACGGTGGTGGTCAAGGCGCAGCTGTCCTACATCGACGCCGACGGCCGGGCGGACGTCCAGGAACTCGCCCTCGTGATCCCGCGCAGCCGATGCGCCGGCGACCATCCCTACTGGCCGGCGCTGCTGTCGGCCGCGACCGAACACTGGCAACGTTGCCGCGGGAGCGCCCGTCATCTGTCGGCCTGCGTCGACGGCGAATGGCAGACGCTGCTGACGGCGCAGACCACGCATTGAGATCGTGTGCGCCGCGCCCGCTGAAGGCGCGGCGCAGGCACCGGGCGGCTTCCTCAAGCTGCCCTAAGACAGGGCGCGGATAATCCGTCACTGGCCGATCACCGGCCCGACGACGATGATCCGACGCCCTGCTTCCCTTTTCTCACCTGCTTTCCGCCCGCTGGCGACGGTCGCTCTGGCCGTGCTGGCCGCGGCGGCCATGACCGGCTGCGGCACCTTCGGGACCAGCACCGCCGAGCGCAAGAACGCCGTGTACCTGAACGAGCGCTTTGCGTCGGACGAGACCTTCTCGCGCCTGTTCGATTCGAGCGTGCAGGACACCTGCGAGGCGGCGCGTCGCGCGCTGCTGAGCCAGGGCTACGTGATCGGGCTGGCGCTGCCGGATTCGATCTCGGGCACCAAGCGCTTCCAGCCTGAGGGCGAGGTGCACGTCGAGATCAGCTTCACGGTGGTGTGTGTGCCGGAAGGCGGCAGCGGCAAGCTCGCGACTGCCTACGTCTCGGCGCTGCAGGACCGCTACAACGTCAAGCGCAGCGCGAACTCCACCAGCCTGGGCGTGAGCGCGATCGGCTCGATTTCGGTGCCGCTCTCGTCGTCGACGGAGTCGCTGGTGAAGGTGGCCTCCGAAACCATCCCCGCCGGGCAGTTCTACGACCGGTTCTTCGCGTTGATGCAGCGCCTGATCACGCAGCAGGGGACCGAGGACACCAGCGACCTCGACAAGACGGGCGGTTGATCCCGCGCCCGTCGCCGCTCCTGCAGGGCGCGGCGGCTGCGTTCAGCCCATGCTGCGGAGCACGTTCTCCGCCGCCTGCTTCACATGCGCGCCGCACAGCCGCGCGGCGAGTTCGCCATCGCGCTGCTCGATCGCCGTGACGATCGCATCGAGCTCCCGCAGCGTCTCGGGCAGGCGTCCCGGCTGCGCCATCGAGATCCGGCGCAGCACCGTCACGCGGTTGTTCAGCTGCTTGAGCATCTGTCCTGCCACCGTGTTGCCGCAGCCTTCCACCAGCACGTCATAGAACTGGTTCTTGATCGTCAGGATCCGGGCCCGGTCGCCGGCGCCATGCGCCTGTGCCAGTTCGGTCAACTTGGCGCGCAGCGCCGCGCGCTGCGCGTCCGACGCGTTCGTCGCGAAGCCGCGTCCGGCCAGGCTCTCCAGGCTGGCGCGCACCTCGTAGATCTCGCGCACCTCGTCGCGGGAGATGCTGGTCACCTCCGGCCCGCGGTGCGGAATGATGGTGATCAGCCCTTCCGCCTGCAGGTGCTGCAGCGACTCGCGCACGCAGGACCGGCTGACGTCCAGGCTCTCGCAGAGCTCCCGCTCGGACAGCTTCTGGCCCGGCGCCAGCACGCCGTCCAGGATGGCGGTGCGCAGCGCCTGCGTGGCGCGCTGGCGCAAGGACGTCTCTTCCCGGGCTACTTTCACGAGGCTCATGGGCCGGATCCTACCTGTGGGCGGGCGATGTCCGGACGTCCGGATCACCCGATGTTCATACAGACGGATTGTCATACAACACGACGCCGCCGCTTTCAATCCGCGTATTCCCAATGTCGGATTGTCAGACAATCCGACTACATTGAGCCATCGACGGATCGCCACGGTTCGTCCCGTCCCACCCCAATTCCCATCCACGTCCCCATTGACCAGGAGTTTCCGATGACCCGTGCGTACGCCCCGAAGAACCAGGCCCTGTTCGACCAAGGTCTCTCGACCCGGCGCGAGGTGCTGGGCGCCGAGTACGTCGACAACTCGATCAAGAGCGCGACCGACTTCAACATCGACATGCAGGAACTGGTCACGCAGTACTGCTGGGGCGATGTCTGGAACCGCCCGGGCCTGGACCGCCGCACGCGCTCCTTCCTGAACCTGGCCATGATCACCGCGCTGAACCGCCCGCACGAGTTAAAGCTCCATGTGCGCGGCGCCATCAACAACGGCCTGACGCGCGACGAGATCAAGGAAGTCTTTCTGCAGGCGGCGATCTACTGCGGCGTGCCGGCGGCGATCGACTCGTTCCGGGTCGCCGCCGAAGTGTTCAAGGACATGGACGCCTGAGGAGCCGCGGCCATGACCAACATCGGATTCATCGGCCTGGGCATGATGGGCACGCCCATGGCCCACCTGCTGCACGCCGCCGGCCACGCGCTGGTGGTGCAGGACGCAAGGCCTGAGATCACGGCCCTCTTCGCCGAGGCGCATCCCGGCGCCCGCGTCGCCAGCGGCGCCGGCGACTACGCGGCCTGCGACGTCCTCATCACCATGCTGCCGAACTCGGACATCGTCGACGCCGTCGTCGGTCCGCTGGCCTCGCAGCTCAAGCGCGGCGCGGTGGTGGTGGAAATGAGTTCCGCCGATCCCAACCGGACGCGGGCCCTCGCCCAGCGCCTGGCCGAGTCCGGCATCACGCTGATCGACGCGCCGGTCTCGGGCGGTGTGAAGAAGGCCGTGGCGGGCACGCTCGCCATCATGGTGGGCGGCGACGTCCCCGCCTTCGAGCGCGTCCGTCCGGTGCTGGAGACGCTGGGCAAGGCCATCACGCACGTCGGGCCGGTCGGCGCCGGCCATGCGCTGAAGGCGCTCAACAACTACGTCTCGGCGGCGGCGCTGATCGCGACCGCGGAAGCGATCCATGTCGGCGAGGCCTTCGGCATCGATCCGGCCACCATCGTCGACGTGATCCAGGCCTCGACCGGGCGCAACAACACGACCGAGAACAAGGCCCACCAGTTCATGCTGAACGGCGCCTTCAACTCGGGCTTCTCGCTGGCGCTGCAGGCGAAGGACGTCGGCATCGCCGCGTCGCTGGGCCGGGCGATGGGGCTGCCGATGGCGCTCGCACAGGACGTGTACGCGATGACGGCCGAGGCGTCGGAGTCGCTGGGCGCCGGCGCGGATCACACCGAGCTCTACCGCTTCGTGGGCAGGAGCTGACGCGATGAGCGCTTCCTTCGACGTCGTCAATCCAGCGACCGGCGAACGCGTCGGGCAGGTGCGCAAGGACTCGGCGCAGGACGCGCTGGCGGCTGTCGAGGCGGCGCGCATCGCGCAGGTCGACTGGCGCCGACGCGGCGGCCACGCGCGCGCCGATGTGCTGCAGCGCTGGTTCGACCTCGTCATCGCCGAGACCGAGGACCTGGCGCGCATCATGGTCTCGGAGCAGGGCAAGCCGCTGGCGGAAGCGCGCGCCGAGATCGTCTACGCCGCGAGCTACATCCGCTTCTACGCCGAGGAGGCGCGACGCCTGCACGGCGAGACGATCCCCTCGTCCACACCGGATCGTCGGCAGCTCGTGGTGCGAGAGCCGGTCGGCGTCTGCGCCGCGATCACACCCTGGAACTTCCCCGCGGCGATGGTCACGCGCAAGGTCGCACCGGCGCTGGCGGCCGGCTGCACCATGGTGCTGAAGCCGTCCGAGCTGACGCCGCTGACCGCGCTGCGGCTCGCGGAACTGGCGCTCGAAGCGGGACTGCCGACGGGCGTGCTGAACGTCGTCGTCGGCGATGCGGTCGAGATCGGCGCGGTGCTCACGGCGTCGCCGACGGTGCGCATGCTCAGCTTCACCGGCTCCACGCCGGTGGGCCGGCTGTTGATGGCGCAGTGCGCGCCGACGGTCAAGAAGCTGGGACTGGAGCTCGGCGGCAACGCGCCCTTCATCGTCTTCGACGATGCGGACCTCGACGCGGCCGTCGAGGGCGCCATCGCCTCCAAGTTCCGCAACGCGGGCCAGACCTGTGTCTGCGCCAACCGGCTGTTCGTGCAGCGCGGCGTCTACGACGACTTCGCGGCGCGGCTCATCGAGCGCGTCCGCGCGCTGCGGACCGGCAATGGCCTGGACGACGGCGTCACGCAAGGGCCGCTGATCAACGAGGCGGCGCGTCGCAAGGCGCTGTCGCACGTCAAGGATGCGCTGGATCGCGGCGCACGCCTGGGCATTGGCGGCGAAACGGTCGACGGCCCCGGCTGGTTCATGCAGCCGACCGTGCTGCTCGACGTGAAGGCCGGCATGCGCTGCCTGGACGAGGAAACCTTCGGCCCGGTCGCACCGCTGGTGGCCTTCGACACCGAAGCCGAGGCGATCGCCTGGGCGAACGCCAGCGAGTTCGGCCTGGCGAGCTACTTCTACTCGCGCGACGTCGCGCGCTGCTTCCGCGTCGCGGAGGCGATCGAGTCCGGGATGGTCGGCATCAACACCGGCGCGATCTCGAGCGAGACGGTGCCCTTCGGCGGCATCAAGCAGTCCGGACTGGGGCGCGAAGGCTCCCGGCACGGCCTGGACGAATACACCGAACTGAAGCTGATGAGCTTCGGCGGCGTCGGCGCGGCCTGACGGGGCGCGTCGGGAGGCTTTTCCTTTCCTGCAGCGACAGACATGCAGCAGCCGGCGATGGACCGGAGGCGCACTTCCTTATCCCCTTGGAGCGAGACATGCGACAGATTGCGAAGAAGGTCCTGGCCGTCACGGTGATGACGGCGGCGATGGCGTTGGCCACGGCGGCGTCCGCCGCGTATCCGGACAAGCCGATCACGATGGTGATCCCCTATGCGACGGGCGGCTCGACCGACGTGATCGGCCGGCTGATCGCCGAGGCGATGACGCGGGACCTGGGCCAGCAGGTGATCGTCGAGAACGCCGGCGGCGCGGGCGGCACCATCGGCACGGCGAAGGTGGTGCGCGCGGCGCCGGACGGCTACACGGTGCTGCTGCACAACATGGGCATCGCGACGGCGCCGGCGCTGTACCCGAAGCTCACCTTCGACGCCAACAAGGACCTGACGCCGATCAGCCTGGCCGGCGATGTGCCCATGATCCTGGTGGGCAACAAGAACTTCGCGCCGGCGACGGTCGCCGAGGTCATCAAGCAGATGAAGGCCAAGCCGGGCGAGGTGCGCTTCGCGCATGCGGGCGTCGGTGCCACGTCGCATCTGTGCGCGATGCTGTTCAGCCAGACGACGAACACCACGGTGACGATGGTGCCGTACCGCGGCACCGGTCCGGCGCTGCAGGACGTGATCGCGGGCAACGTGGACCTGATCTGCGACCAGCCGGTCGCGACGGGCCCGCACGTGGCGGCCGGCACGCTGAAGGCCTACGCGATGGCGACCAAGGCCCGCGTGCCGCAACTGCCGAACGTGCCCACCTTCGCCGAAAGCGGCCTGCCGGGCTTCGAGCTGGCCGTCTGGCACGGCGTGTACGCGCCGAAAGGCACGCCGGCGGCGGTGGTGACGCGTCTGAACACGGCGCTTCGCAACGCCCTGGCGGATGCGAACGTCGCGAAGCGCTTCCAGGAGATGGGCGTCGTCCCGCCGCAGGGCGACCGGCTCAAGCCGGAAGCGCTCGGCGTGCAGACGGCGTCCGAGATCAAGAAGTGGGATCCGGTCATCAAGGCCGCGGGCGCGAAGGCGGAGTGACGCGGCCGCCGGCGTGTCGTGAATGACCGCCGGCATGTCGCGGACGACCGTGGCGTCCGGCGCGCCGACCGCCTAGAGTCCAGGCGCATGAACATCGCGCCGAACTCTCCTGCCCCGACGCCTTCCAGCGATGCGCTGCTCGATCACGTGGTCTGGCATGCGGTCACGGGACGGCAAGCCGCGCTCGCCGCTGGGGAGGGCAACGCCTGGCGCTTCGCGCCGGACGTCGGTCCCTTCGCTGCCGTGAGGCACACGACGAACGGCACCTCCGCGCAGCTCGTTGAGCTGCTTCGCATCGGATCGCCCGTCGTGCTCGTGGTGGCGGAGGACGAACGTCCGTTCGGCGGGCTCGTGCCATTCAAACGGGCGCCGGTCGATCAGATGGTGCTGGTGGATCCGTCGGCGATGGCGTCCGTGCCTGACGTCGAGACGCTGACGATGGGCACGGCCGACGTGCCGGACATCCTCGAACTCGTGCGTGCGACGCAGCCAGGCCCTTTCGGGCAACGCACCCTCGAGCTGGGCCGCTACATCGGCGTCCGGCTGGCGGGGCGGCTCGTGGCGCTGTCGGGCGAGCGCATGAAGGTCCCCGGCTTCACGGAGGTCAGCGCGGTCTGCGTCGATCCGTCGTGCCGGGGGCGCGGCTTCGCCGCATCGCTGATGAAGGCGGTCGCACAGGGCATCCTCGCCCGCGGCGAGACGCCCTTTCTGCACGTGTTCACCGACAACGTCACGGCGATCGCGCTCTACGAGCGCCTGGGCTTCCGCCTGCGGCGCCGGTTCAGCGTGAACTTCTTCGACGAGCGCGCGCTCAGCGCCGGCGATGCGCTCAATGCGCCGCCATCGGATCCATCAGGTACACCCCGTCCGACAGCGCCTTCTTGACCTGGCGTGTCGAGTCGTCGACGGTGATCTCGACGGCGCCCTGCTCGATCTCGTCGAGCGACTGGCGGACCACGTCCTCGGGCCGGGCCTTGGGCACCTCGAAGTCGCGGATCATGTCCGTATCGATGAAGCCGCCGTGGAAGCCGGCGACCAGCGTGCCCTGCGGCGCGAGTTCCGCGCGCAGGCTGTTGGTCAGCGCCCAGGCCGCGGCCTTGCTGACGCCGTAGGCGCCGAGCATCGGCGTGTTCACCCAGCTGAGGATGGACAGCATGTTCAGGATCGCGCCGCCGCCGTTGCGGCCCAGCACCGGCGCGAAGGCGCGCGCGACGTGGAAGATGCCGTACAGGTTGGTCTCCAGCTGCTCGCGCAGGACGGTCTCGGCGTTGTCGCTGGCGATGCCGCCGACACGGCCAATGCCGGCGTTGTTGATCAGCAGCGTCACGTCGCCGCAGGCGCGCGCGGCGGCGGCGGCCTGTTCGGGCTTGGTCACGTCCAGCTGCACCGGCACGACGCCGGGCAGCGTGATGGTCGAGACGTCGCGCGCCGCGGCGTAGACCTTCTTCGCGCCGCGGGCCAGGGCCTGCTTGGCGAACTCGAGTCCGAGGCCCCGGTTCGCGCCGGTGATGAAGACGACGGCATCCTTGATCTGCATGGAACTTCCTTCTGCGCCGTGGCGCGTTGGTTTCATATGACGCACGTCATACTGATGGGGAAAGAAAAGGGACCCGAAGGCCCCCGATGGAAAGCGGGATCAGCCGGCCGGACGGGCCTGTGCGGTCGAACGGGCCGGTTGGGCGGCGGCTTCAGCGTGTTGACTCAGCAGCGCGCGCTTGGTGCTGGCGAGGATGGCGATCGCCTGATCGCGATCGCCGATCGCGCGGGCCATCTGGAGGGCGCCGACCAGCGTCGCGGCGATCGGCCAGGCGGATTCCGGCGAGGTGCCTTCGCCCAGCGCGTCCATGATGAGACCTTGCATGCCGAGGAGGAGTCCGTGGCCTTCGCCGCGCACGGCAGCCGACTGGCGGGGCAGCTCGGCGACCAGCGCCGCGACCGGGCAGCCGCAGTCGACGTTGTCGATGCCGCTCTCGTGCAGATAGGTCTCCACCAGGGCGCGGAACGGTGGCACGCCCGCGGCCACGAGCCGGTCGGCATGGCTGTGGTGCAGTTGCCGGCTGTCCTGCCCGGCGCGCAGCGCGGCGGCGCACAGCAGGTCGTCGCGGGATGCGAAGTGGGCGTAGAAGCCGCCGTGCGTGAGTCCGGCCTGCTTCATCACGTCGGCGACGCCGACACCGTCGAAGCCGGCGCGGCGGACGGTGCGGGAGGCCACATCGAGGATGCGGTCGCGGGATTCTTCCTTGCGGGTGGAGCGGGAAGAAGAGGACGAAGCGTTCATGGGATCGAAGCTTAATATGATGATCATCATACGTCAACGATCCGACGCCGACGCCACCCCGATCCCCGGGGCCGTTCCGTGGCTTATCGCATCAATTCAGCGAGCGAAGGATCCACACCCGGCGGCGGCGCGTCGCAATCGCTGCCGATCCACTTGTGGACGGATGAGGAGTCGTAGCTCAGCGGCTGGCCTTGCGCGGTCGAGCCCTTGAACGAGACCTTCACGGTAGCGGTCGACTTGTCCTTGACCTCGTAGGTGCCGACACCGGTGCCGCTGACCATGTCGCTCTTGCAGCTCATCGTGAAGGTGCCGCTGGCAGCATCGGCGGGCTTGAGCTGTGTGGTGCATTGCTCGACGCTCTCGGGCTTCGGGAGCGCGAACTCGGCGGACTTCTGGCAGTCCAGGTGCGGACTGCCGCCCGCGGGCAGACCGAGCTTGGCCATCGCGGCGGACAGGCTGCTCTTCTGCTGCGCGGTCAGCGCGCCCTTGATGTCGAAGATCGTCGGCATCTTGCGGCCGTTGAGCGTGTTGACGCTCGCGCTGGCCCACAGGCCAGGCTTGACGCTGATCGACTGGGCCTGGACAGACGGCGTCGCGGCCAGCAGGCCGATCGACAGCGCGATCAAGGAAAGGGACGCGGAACGGAAAGCGAGAGCGCACATGCAGATGATCTCGTGGATGTCCGGGGAGGACGACGAGGGCAGTCTACGGAGCGGTCTGGGCCGGGTCCGGCGCCGATGAAGCCTTCACAGGGGGCGCGCATGACGGAGGTCATGTCGATCCCTGGTGGCGGCTTTGGCCGCTGGACTACCAACGTGGTCGGATTGAAGCGGGGCTCAATGACAGGCACGGAATGGACTAAAAAATGGGGCCCGAGGGCCCCACTGGTTTCGCTGTTGCGGAGGTGTCAGGCCGTGGCCTTGTACGGGCAGGCAGTCAGCGACAACAGGTTGTCGTTCCAATATCCGTCGGCGTAAGTGCGCAAGTAAGGCTTGCGCCCGTCGGTCGGGCGCACGACACCGACTTCAGCGCGCTTGCCGGTAGCCGGATCCAACACAAAGAAAGTGTTGGTCTTCGAATCGATGCTCTCGATGACTTGCTTCACAGGCCACATCCAGTTGCCGGCTGGATTGCCGACGTCAGTGATGTGCTCACAGCCGCCATGCGACTGAGATTTCAAAATACAGGTGATGCGAACGTCGGGCATAGCCGGGTTCTCCTAGTTAATAACCACTAGACCACCATGAAATCCCGACCGTGTAGCATCAAGCTTCTCACACATGATCTTCGGATCGAGCCCCGGGTGGTCACCTTGGGGCCAGACGGCCAAGCGCGAAAGCCTTGGCCGTCTGCATTTCTGCTTAACAGAATAGCAGAAACTAGATGTGTGGAGAAGTTCGCGAACAACCACTACCGATAGCGTTTTAACAACACTTGACAACAGGTTAACAACAGCTAATCAACAGCCTTGTCAACAGATTGGTTCCCTGGCTGTGTGTAACTTCCCAGTCCCACGTGAACCAACGGCTCTTCATTGATACGGCGAAGAGAGAAGTGCCGAACGGATGGTTTGACACATTTGGGTTGGTTGAATTTTTTCAAGGGGGCGAATTGCGCGCACAGTTGCGATCCTGGCGTCACCTGTCCCGTGACGAAAAAAATGCCCAGCGAGTGCTGGGCATTTGCGTCGGAGGGGTCTGATGGGGTGACGTCACACGTCAATATTCCCCGGCATCAACGCGTTCTGCTCGATGAATTCGCGGCGCAGCGCGGCGCCCCCCCGCTGATCGGACGGCGGGTCATTCGTCATCGGTGGGCATCCTCGTGCCCTTGGAGAACTCAGCGGCAGGATGCCGCCTGCATCTTGAGCAGGCCACTGGGAGCGGCAGTGGAAATGACCGAGCACTCGCGGTAGCCCGCCAGCGGACGGACCAGCGCCTGTGTCGTTGCGCGATACAGGCAGATGGCGTAGGCGTCTTCGTACTGAGCGACGTTCCAGGTCAACGTCTCCGTGAGTCCGCCTCGCGCATCGCGCTTGTTCGATGCCTTGTCGTTGATCGTGGCGTCGGAGACATCGACCGGGCCGAGGTTGACGCGAAAGCCGGTCAGCTCGTGTCTTGGATAGGGCGTCGATGTCGTCACCGTGAATCCCTCGGGCACCTGGTCGAGCTTCTGCTCGGTCTTCGGCAACTCGACCGGGCACTCGAACGGGGTCGGTGCAGCACGCAGAGGAGACGTCACCAAGCTGAGCACGAGCAGCACCGCAACGGTCGAATGCAGAGCGCTCACCGTTGGATGGTCGCGTAGTCGCGTCCGTTGTTGGCGCGACGTGTGGAGCGTGCAATGTTTGCGTCACCCACTGCGACGCGGGGTTCATGAGGGGTCGTCAAGGCGTATCGAGCGACGACGGTCCGTCGCAGGAGGTCTCCTGGATGCCGCAGATCTCGTCGAGCCAGGCACGGAAGCGACCTTTGGGGAGACCGACACGTGCGGAGGGCGAGACCTGCAGCAGCGGCCGCAGGTCCACAGGGAATCGCGCCTCCTCGTAATCGATCTGCACCCAGGCGCCGCGGCAGTCCACGGGACGACCGGCTTCGATGGCCCCGTCACTGTCGAAGAGCAGCTCGTCCTTGAATCTGACGGATGCGGCGGCGTCCTTCGATGGACGCGTGCGACCGGCGCTGGCCTGAGATTTCACGACCAACTTGCGCCCACTCACCCAGCCTTCGCCGTTGTAAACCGGGCGAGCGGGCTGGCCAGTCAATGCTTCGTCGTCCGCTGCATCGCGGATACGGAACCAGCCATTGGAGGCGGCAGTGACGGTGACGCGGATGCGGACCTGCCAGCCCGTGCCGTCGGACCAGACGGGCGGAAGCGTTCCAAGCACGGGGGACGTGCTCGAAGGGGCCGCGCGCACATTGAGCCCGGCCGGATCGGTCTCTTCGACGAACGCGGAGAAGCGACAGCTCGCCGGCTCGGGTGGGCCGCCAGACGCGCGGGCCGCGTTGGCAAAGACGGCGCTGCCTGCCACCACCGTCAGCAGCGCGGCGGCGGCGCGGGAGCGTTCATTGGCAATCGACCAGAACATAGAAGAAAGAGGGGTTGTGGCCGACCGCCGAGAGGAAGCTGTCATAGGCGTTCTTGGGGATCGTCTGGCAGCCGGCAGACCAAGTGTTGACGACAGGCAGATTGTCTGGTCCACCCCAATGGATGTACATCGAGCGCTTCACCAGCTTCGCGTCGATCCGGGAAGCGTCGTCCAGCAGGAAGCGACCGTCACCGTTGGTGTCGCGTTCGACGGTCTGGTCTTCGGTCGACCGGAAGGCGCGCGCCTTCAGATAACCGCCCGGCTTCTCTGCGAAGAAGTAGGTGCCGGCCTTCAGGCGACCCGCATCCCGGATGCCATCGCCGTTGACATCCTCGCCAGCGATGAGGTCTGCGCCCTTGAAGGCCACGCCCTTGTAGCGCGGATCCTTCGGAGTTCCGGCCACCGGCAGGGCTCGATGAGCGTACTGTGCAGAGGGCTCGGTGTTTGCGCTGAAGATGCACACGCTGCCGCGGCGCCGCCATCCATTGAGGACGACGATGTGATCGTCGTAGAGGCCGCGACCCTTGTTGACGAGCGTGGAGGTGTCGCGGCGCAGTCCGACGAAGAGCAGCCGTCCCTGACGCAGCGCATTGGCCGCCTGGCGGGAACCGCGCTGCTGAACGAGACTGGCGCAGTACTGGTACGCGGCGCGCTGGGAAAGAAATGGCAGACGCGGCAGCGCAGGACGTTGCTGACGATCGATGGCCCAGTCCCGCAGCAGGGCGGCGCCGTCGGGAATCCGGTTCAACGCAGCCCGCGCGGGCCAATCCAGACGCGCGTCGGCCAGACGGTGGGCCGAGTCGGCCAACGGTGCGTCGAGCCGTCCCAAAGCCGTCTTCCAACCGCTCAATGCAGCAGCCGGATCATTTGCCGCATTGGCGGCGAAGACGGCCGCCAGTTGTTCCAGGTCGGGATCGATGAGGGACTGTGCGAGGGTCATGAGAGGAATACGCGCGATTGGGCCGGACGGCCGGTTGCGGGCATTCTGGAGAGCTGACCTGGGCGGCGCACTGGACGAAGGTCATGCGGCTGTCACCGGCAACTGGCGAGGCGACAAGAAAAATGCCCGGTCGAGGGCCGGGCATTCAAGGTGAAGCGGACGCGAGGTCTCAGCGTCACACGTCGATATTCGCCGCCCTCAGCGCGTTCTGCTCGATGAACTCGCGACGCGGTTCCACCTCGTCGCCCATCAGCATCGTGAACACGCGGTCGGCTTCGATCGCGTCCTCGATCTGCACGCGCAGCAGGCGGCGGACCGTCGGGTCCATCGTCGTTTCCCACAGCTGCGCGGGGTTCATCTCGCCCAGGCCCTTGTAGCGCTGGCGGCCAACGCTGGACTCGGCCTGCGTCATCAGCCACGCCATCGCGGCGCGGAAGTCCGCCACCTTGCTTTCCTTGGCCTTCTCGCCCTCGCCCTTGCGGATCACGGCTTCCTCGCCCACCAGACCCTTGAAGGTCTTGCCGGCCTCGGCCAGGACTTCATAGTCCGCACCGTGCACGAAGTCCGCCGTGATGATGCTCGACCGCACGTTGCCGTGGTGACGGCGGCTGATGCGCAGGAACTGCTTGTCGGTGCGCGGATCGACCTCCGCATGCACCACCGCATCGTGCAGCGCGACCTGCAGTGCCGTCGCGGAAATGTCCGCCGCTTCCTTGGTGTCCAGGCCGAGCGTCAGGCCCGAGGCCAGCAGATGCAGCGCCTCGCCGTCCATCCAGGCCGACAGGCGCTCGATCACGTTCTGCGCCGCCACGTACTGGCGCGCCATCGTCTCGAGCTGCTCGCCCTTGAGCACCGGACCCGTGCCGACGCCCGCCGTGTGCAGCTCTGCGTCGTTCAGCGCGACCTTCAGCAGGAAGCCGTCCAGCTCGTGGCCGTCCTTCAGGTACTGCTCGTGCTTGCCGACCTTGACCTTGTACAGCGGCGGCTGCGCGATGTAGATGTGACCGCGCTCCACCAGCTCCGGCATCTGCCGGTAGAAGAAGGTCAGCAGCAGCGTCCGGATGTGCGCACCGTCCACGTCCGCGTCGGTCATGATGATGATGCGGTGGTAGCGGAGCTTCTCGGGATTGAAGTCGTCGCTGCCCGCGCCGCGGCCGATGCCGGTGCCCAGCGCCGTGATCAGCGTGATGATTTCATTGCTGGTCAGCAGCTTCTCGTAGCGCGCCTTCTCGACGTTCAGGATCTTGCCGCGCAGCGGCAGGATGGCCTGGAACTTCCGGTCGCGACCCTGCTTGGCGGAGCCGCCGGCGGAGTCGCCCTCCACGATGTAGATCTCGCACAGCGACGGATCCTTCTCCTGGCAGTCCGCCAGCTTGCCCGGCAGGCCCATGCCGTCCAGCACGCCCTTGCGGCGCGTCATCTCGCGGGCCTTGCGCGCCGCCTCGCGCGCCCGCGCGGCCTCGACGATCTTGCCGCAGATGATCTTGGCGTCGACCGGGTTCTCCAGCAGCCAATCCGTCAGCTTGCTCGCGACGATGTCTTCCACCGGGCCGCGCACTTCGCTCGACACCAGCTTGTCCTTGGTCTGCGAGCTGAACTTCGGCTCCGGCACCTTCACGCTGATCACGCAGGCCAGGCCTTCGCGCATGTCGTCGCCGGTGACGTCGACCTTGGCCTTCTTGGCCAGCTCGTTGTCCTCGATGTACTTGTTGATCACCCGCGTCATCGCCGCGCGCAGACCCGTCAGGTGGGTGCCGCCATCGCGCTGCGGAATGTTGTTGGTGAAGCAGAGGACGCTCTCGTTGAAGCCGTCGTTCCACTGCATCGACACCTCGACACCGACGTTGGTGTTCTGGTCCGACATCTTGTCGCCCTGGGCGTGGAAGATGTTCGGGTTCAGCGGCGTCTTGCCCTTGTTGATGAACTCGACGAAGCCGCGCACGCCGCCCGCGAAGGCGAAGTTGTCTTCCTTGTTGTTGCGCTCGTCGACCAGGCGGATCTTCACGCCGTTGTTCAGGAACGAGAGCTCGCGCAGGCGCTTGGCCAGGATGTCGTAATGGAACTCGGAGTTCTGCGTGAAGATCTCCGTGTCCGGCAGGAAGTGCACCTCGGTGCCGCGCTTGTCGGTCTCGCCGACGATCTTCATCGGGCTGGTCTCGAAGCCGTCGCGGACCTCGATCACGCGATCCTGCGGGAAGCCCTTCTTGAACTCCAGCTGGTGGACCTTGCCCTCGCGGCGCACCGTCAGGCGCAGTGTCTTGGACAGCGCGTTCACGCAGGACACGCCCACGCCGTGCAGGCCGCCCGAGACCTTGTAGCTGTTCTGGTTGAACTTGCCGCCCGCGTGCAGTTCCGTCAGCGCGATCTCGGCCGCCGAGCGCTTGGGCTCGTGCTTGTCGTCCATCTTCACGCCGGTCGGGATGCCCCGGCCGTTGTCGATCACGGAGATCGAGTTGTCCGTGTGGATGGTGATGACGATGTCGTCGCAGTAGCCCGCCAGCGCCTCGTCGATCGAGTTGTCGACGACCTCGAACACCAGGTGATGCAGACCCGTGCCGTCCGAGGTGTCGCCGATGTACATGCCGGGGCGCTTGCGCACCGCCTCCAGGCCTTCCAGGATCTGGATGCTGGACTCGCCGTACCCCGCGCCGTCGTTCTGCGGCACAGGCGTCGGGGTGTTCTCAGGAGTGCTGTTATCGGTCATCAGTGGGTGTTCCAGGCCGCCCTGCGGCCGTTTGACTGTCTAGCTGGAGCCCCCGCCTGGCGGGGGCTGGGGGTGCGCCACGTTCCCGCTCCGAGGAGCGAAGGTCGCGGCGCGACCTCAGATCCTCATGGGCATGACGACGTACTTGAATCCGGCGTGTTCAGGGATGCTGAGCAGCGCGCTCGAGGAGCTGTCGTTCAGATCCACGCGCACCATGTCCTGCGACATGTTGGCCAGCACGTCCATCAGGTAGGTGACGTTGAAGCCGGTCTCGATCTGGTCGCCGCCGTAGTCGATCTCCAGCTCTTCCTTGGCTTCTTCCTGCTCGGCGTTGCTCGACGCGATCGACAGCAGGCCCGGGTCGAAGGACAGGCGCACCGCCTTGAACTTCTCGCTGGTCAGGATCGCCGCGCGCTGCAACGCGGCCAGCAACGGCTGGCGGCCGATCAGCACGTGGAAGCGGTGGTTCTTCGGGATCACGCGGTTGTAGTCGGGGAACTTGCCCTCGACCAGCTTGGTCACGAACTCCATGCCGCTGAAGCTGAACTTGGCCTGGTTGCCGGCGAAGCGCATCTCGATGGGCGCGCTCTCGTCGTCGCCCTTGCCGCCGTCCTTCAGCAGGCGCATCAGCTCCAGCACCGTCTTGCGCGGCAGGATGACTTCCTGCTTGGGCATCTCGGTGTCGGTCTCGGCCTGCGCCAGCGCCAGACGATGGCCGTCGGTCGCGACCAGCGTCAGCATCTTGCCTTCGGCCACGAACAGGATGCCGTTCAGGTAGTAGCGGATGTCATGCACCGCCATCGCGAAGTGGACCTGGTTGATCAGGCCCTTCAGCGTCTTCTGCGGCACGCTGAACGCGGGACCGAAGTCGGCCGCTTCCTGCACCAGCGGGAAGTCGTCCGCCGGCAGCGTCTGCAGCGTGAAGCGGCTCTTGCCGCCCTGCAGCGTCATCTTGCTCTGGTTGGACGTCAGGCTCACCGTCTGGTCCGACGGCATCGAGCGCAGGATGTCGATCAGCTTGCGCGCGCCGATGGTCGTGGAGAAGTCGCCGTCGTCGCCGTCGAATTCGACCGTGGTCCGGACCTGGATCTCCAGGTCGCTCGTGGTGAGCTCGACCTGGCGGCCCTGCTTGCGGACCAGCACGTTGGCCAGGATGGGCAGCGTGTGGCGCCGTTCCACGATGCCGGACACGGCCTGCAGCGCGGCAAGCACTTTGTCCTGGCTGTCTTTCAACACGATCATGTCAACCTCTCTCCACTGTTGGCTGTACGGGCGAACGCGGCATTTTCGCTGAAGGCGAAGGCGTTTTTCCTCATCCCTTCAGCGTTTGCTCCAGGACGTGCAACTGCTGGTTCAACTCGGTGTTCTTCTGGCGCTCGCCGCCGATCTTGCGGACCGCGTGCAGCACCGTGGTGTGGTCGCGGCCGCCGAACAGCTCGCCGATCTCCGGCAGGCTCTTCTGCGTCAGTTCCTTGGCCAGGTACATCGCGATCTGGCGCGGGCGGGCGATGCTCGCCGGGCGCTTCTTCGAATACATGTCCGCGACCTTGATCTTGTAGAAGTCGGCCACGGTCTTCTGGATGTTCTCGACGGAAATCTGCCGGTTCTGGATCGACAGCAGGTCCTTCAGGGCCTCGCGCGCCAGCTGGATGTTGATTTCCTTGTGCGAGAAGCGGCTGTAGGCCAGCACCTTGCGCAGCGCGCCTTCCAGCTCCCGCACGTTGGCGCGCACGTTCTTCGCGATGAAGAAGGCCACGTCCTCGGGCATGGGCGCGTTCTCGGCGTCGGCCTTCTTGATCAGGATCGCGACCCGCATCTCCAGCTCGGGCGGCTCGATCGCCACCGTCAGGCCGGCGTCGAAGCGGCTGGTCAGACGCTCGTCGATGTCCACCAGGCCCTTCGGGTAGGTGTCCGACGTCATGATGATGTGGGCGCGCTTGGCCAGCAGCGCCTCGAACGCATTGAAGAACTCTTCCTGCGTCCGGTCCTTGCCGGCGAAGAACTGCACGTCGTCGATCAGCAGCAGGTCCAGCGAGTGGTACTTGGCCTTGAGCTCGTCGAAGGTCTTGCGCTGGTAGTTCTTGACGACGTCGGAGATGAACTGCTCGGCGTGCAGGTACAGCACGCGGGCGTCCGGGCGGTCCTTCAGCAGCGCGTTGCCGACGGCATGGATCAGGTGGGTCTTGCCCAGGCCGACACCGCCGTAGATGAACAGCGGGTTGTACATCTGGCCCGGCGCGCCGGCCACGTGCAGCGCGGCGGTGCGCGCCATCTGGTTGGCGCGACCCGGCACCAGCGTGTCGAAGGTCAGGCTGGTGTTGATGCGGTGGCGCGTGGCGCTCGGCGGCAGGTTGGCCGGAACGCCGGGGGCGGCGCCGCCCTGGATCAGGCTGGCGGCGGTGGCCGGGGCGGCGGCATTCGGTGCCGCGGCGGCGGCCGGGCGGGCGGCCACGGAGGTCGCTTCCGCGCCCCCTTGTGCGCCCGATGGAGCGGCGCCGGTTCCGCCGCGCAGGCCGTGCTGCTGCAGCACCTGGCCCATCGACAGGCCGGACGGCGAGGTGCGCGGCAGCGGCGCGATGGCTTCGCGCGGCGCCAGCGACAATTCCAGGCGCGCCGGCTTGCCGGCCAGTTCGGTCAGGATGGCCTCGATCCGGCCGGCATACTGGCTGCGGATCCAGTCCAGCTTGAATCGGTTGGGGACGCGGAGGGACACCAGCACGGCCTCGTGGCCGTTCTCGTCCTGCTGGGCGACCTCCGCGGGAGGCAGCGGTCGGATCCAGGTATTGAATTGCTGTTCAGGCAGTTCGGCGGCCAGGCGTTCGCAGCCGCGCTGCCACAGGGCCGCACCTGACAAGTCTGCGCTCATTGTGGAAAACTTATTCTTCGAGCGGCCCGATTGTACCGATCCGGGTCCGCGGAGTCTGGGTTATCCACAGATTTTTTCCCCGGGTCAAGTGCTGGTAATCCCCGTGGCGACTTGCATCCGGATTGACCCTGACGCAAATCTTTGCTGTAATCGCGGGTTTTCCGGACGCCCGGACGTAACTGCGTGGGCCTCCGCTTTTCGAGCGGCTTCCGACATCCCCCGATGTCCGTGCGCGGCGCAACCAGCCATCAGGTCGACAGGCCTTGGCGCGAGGCGACGGGAAGTACCAAGATTTCCTAGAGGTTGAACATGAAACGCACTTATCAAGGCTCCAAGACCCGTCGCGCCCGTACCCACGGCTTCCTGGTCCGCATGAAGACGCGTGGCGGCAAGGCCGTCATCGCGGCTCGTCGCGCCAAGGGCCGCAAGCGCCTGGCCGTCTGAGCGACACGCCAGACGTCCTTGCCCGCACCGTGATCGGCCGCGTCGTTCGATCGGCCGATTTCGAGCGCGTGCTGGGTACGCCCAGCCGCGCACGCAGCGCGCACTTCGCCGTGCACCACCTGGCCGACAGCCCCACGCTGCCCAAGCGCCGTCCATCCACAGGAACGGCTGACTTGTCCACAGGTGATGCACCGATTCATCCCCAAGCTGTGGATGAAACGCAGATCGCGACAGTGCCGCCCACTTCCGCCGCACCGGCTCCAGCCGCGCCCGACCGGGCCTGGCTGGGCTACGTCGTGCCCAAACGGCATGCGAAGCGCGCGGTGACGCGGACGCTGCTGAAGCGGCAGATCCGCGCGGTGTTCGGCGAGCTGCCCGAGCTGCCGCCCGGTCTCTGGGTGGTGCGGCTGCGCATGCCTTTTGATCGCAAGCAGTTTCCCAGCGCCTCTTCGGACGCGCTGCGCGTCGCTGCGCGCGCGGAACTGCTGCAGCTCACCCGCAAGTTGGCGCGACCGCCGGCGTCGACCCCCGTGTCAGGGTCGGCGTCCGTTCCGGCTGCGGCGGGCTGACCGCTCCACGGTTCGGAAAAACGGCCATGGATCCCCGCCCCAGCCTGTCGACGCGATTGCTGATGGGGCTGGTGCGCGGCTACCAGTTGCTGTTCAGCGCCTGGCTGCGCGCGGGTTGCCGCTACAGCCCGACCTGTTCGGCCTACGCGATGCAGGCCCTGCGTCAGCACGGCGCCGCCGCCGGCACCTATCTGGCGGCCGCACGGATCCTGCGTTGCAACCCATTCTGTCTGGGCGGACACGATCCCGTGCCCGACAATCCGCCCCGCCTGTTCACCCGACTGCTGCGTCCGTCCGGATGCCGTCCGGGGGCAACCTCTTCAACCGCCAATCCAAAAGCTTCCCATGACTGATATTCGCCGCACCATCTTGTGGGTGGTGTTCACGATGTCGCTGGTCCTTCTGTGGGACGGCTGGCAGCGGCACAACGGACAGCCGTCGCTGTTCCACCCGGCGCCGGCGAAGGTCGCCACCGCGCCGGCCGGCCCGGCGTCGGCCGCTTCCGCCGCCGCGCTGCCGGCCGCTGCCGGCGCGTCTGCCGCGGGCACGACCGCCGCGGCCCCGGCCCCGATCAAGAACGAGCTGGTCACCTTCACGACCGACGTCGTCAAGGCCACCATCGATACCCGCGGCGGCAGCCTGGTCCGCGTCGAGCTGCTCAAGCACCCCGACGACACCAACGCCAGCGGCCACGTCGTCATCCTGGACCCGATCCGCAACTACAGCGCCCGTTCCGGTCTGCTGAACGTGCCGAATGCGCCCAGCGACCAGACGGTGCTGACGCTGGTCGACGGCCCGCGCGAGCTCAAGGACGGCCAGGATGCCCTGACCGTCAAGCTGGAAGCCGACCAGGGCGGCGTGAAGCTGGTCAAGACCTACACCTTCAAGCGCGGCGACTACGCCATCGGCGTGAACCACGAGGTGACCAACACCGGCGCCGCCGCGGTGACGCCGCAGCTGTACCTGCAGCTGGTGCGTGACGGTCACATCGATCACACCGGTCCGTCCTTCGCCCCGACCTCGTTCGCGGGCCCGGCGATCTACACGGACAAGGCGAAGTACCACAAGCTCTCCTTCGACGACCTCAAGAAGGGCAAGGCCGAGTACGAGAAGAACGCCGACGACGGCTGGGTCGCGATGGTCCAGCATTACTTCGTCAGCGCCTGGATCCGCAACGAGGCGGGCCCGCGCGAGTTCAACGTCCGTCCGCTCAACGAGAACCTGTACACCGCCGGCGTGGTGATGAACTTCGCCGCCGTCGCGCCGGGCGCGTCGGCCAAGCTGGACAACGTGCTGTACGTCGGTCCGCAGGAAGAGAAGAAGCTGGAAGTCCTGGCCCCCGGCCTGGAGCTGGTGAAGGACTACGGCATCTTCAAGATCCTGTCCAAGCCGCTGTTCTGGCTGCTGGACGTCCTGCACACGATGCTGGGCAACTGGGGCTGGGCGATCATCCTGCTGGTCGTGATGCTGAAGGCCGCGTTCTACGGCCTGAACGCCAGCGCGTACCGCAGCATGGCCAAGATGAAGGCGGTGAACCCCCGCATCCAGGAAATGCGCGAGCGCATGAAGGACAAGCCGCAGCAGATGCAGCAGGAGATGATGCGCATCTACAAGGAAGAGAAGATCAATCCGCTGGGCAGCTGCCTGCCGATCTTCCTGCAGATGCCCTTCTTCATCGCGCTGTACTGGGTGCTGCTGTCCAGCGTCGAGATGCGTGGCGCCCCCTGGGTGATGTGGATCCACGACCTGTCCAAGCCGGACAGCCTGTTCGGTCACCTGTTCGGCGCGCCCATCGGTCCGCTGCCGCTGCTGATGACGGCGTCCAGCCTGCTGCAGGTGTGGCTGAACCCGCAACCGGCCGACCCGGTGCAGGCCAAGATGATGTGGATCATGCCGCTGGCCTTCAGCGTGATGTTCTTCTTCTTCCCGTCGGGCCTGGTGCTGTACTGGCTGGTGAACAACATCCTGTCGATCGCCCAGCAATGGATGATCAACAAGCAGATCGGCGGCGCCGCCGTGAAGAAGTAGGGGAGACCGGCGCGGGAGGCATTCGGCAATTCCTCACGCGCGTCCCCAAGCCCCCGCACCCCGGGGGCTTTTTTTCGTCCGCGCGCAGGCGCTTAATCGAACGCATGCGGGGGTCGCTCCTCCACCCGGCTTGAGGCGGTGGAGGACCGGAGGCGCCAGGCGACGGCTCACGAGAGTCGGCGACGAGGCCTACCCCGCGCCATCCACGACGACGGCGATGCCGCCCCCGGGCGCATCGCCGTTTTTCATGGGCGCTGCGAGACAATCGGGCCCATGCTGTCGCGCCACCAGGACCCCATCGCCGCCATCGCCACCGCGCCAGGACGAGGAGCGGTCGGCATCGTGCGGGTGTCCGCGCCTCAAGACCTGACCCCGCTGGTGACGGCGATCTGCGGTCGTGCGCTGAAGCCGCGCGAGGCCACGTACCTGCCCTTCCGCAGCGCGCAGGGCGAGGCGATCGACCACGGCCTGGCGCTGCTGTTCCCGGCGCCGCATTCGTACACCGGCGAACACGTGCTGGAACTGCAGGCGCACGGCGGTCCGGTGGTGCTGCAACTGCTGCTGGCGCGCTGCCTGGAGGCCGATCCCGCACTGCGGATGCGCCTGGCCGAACCCGGCGAATTCACGCGGCGCGCGTTCCTCAACGGCAAGCTGGACCTCGCGCAGGCCGAGGCGGTGGCCGACCTGATCGATGCGAGCACCGAAGCGGCGGCCCGCAGCGCCGGCCGGGCGCTGGCCGGCGCGCTGAGCGGCGAGGTCGGCGGCTTGCGCGACGGGCTGATCCAGCTGCGCATGCTGGTCGAGGCGACACTGGACTTCCCCGAGGAGGAGATCGATTTCCTCGAGCAGGCCGATGCGCTGGGCAAGCTGCGCCGCCTGCTGGTCCGCGTGGAAGCCTTGCTCGACCGCAGCCGCCAGGGCGCGATCCTGCGCGAGGGCATCAAGGTCGTGCTGGCGGGGCAGCCCAACGTCGGCAAGAGCTCGCTGCTGAATGCGCTGGCCGGCGCGGAGCTGGCGATCGTGACGCCGATTCCCGGAACGACGCGGGACAAGCTGAGCCAGACCATCCAGATCGAAGGCGTGCCGCTGCACATCAGCGACACAGCGGGCCTGCGCGACACCGAGGACGAGGTCGAGCGCATCGGCGTGGCGCGCAGCTGGGATGCGATCGCGGACGCGGACGTGGTGCTGTTCCTGCACGACCTGACGCGCGTCGGCCATGCGGACTACGAGTCCGAGGACGCCGAGATCCGCGGACGCCTCGCGAGCGTCGATCCGGCGCGGATCCTGCAGATCTACAACAAGGCCGACGCTCACGCGCCGGCATCGCTGCCGACCGGCGCGCTGACGTTGTCGGCGAAGACGGGCGAGGGCCTGGATGGGCTGCGGCGCAAGCTGCTGGAGCAGGTCGGCTGGCACGCGGTGCCGGAAGGGCTCTTCATCGCGAGAGAGCGCCACGTGCAGGCGCTGCGCCGCACGCGCGAGCACATCGAACTGGCGCTGCTCCAGGCCGAGGCGCAGCCGCCGGCGCTGGACCTGATGGCCGAGGAACTGCGCCTGGCGCATGACGCGCTCGGCGAGATCACCGGCGCGTTCACCGCCGACGACCTGCTGGGGGAGATCTTCAGCAGGTTCTGCATCGGCAAGTGATCGGGACGGGCCTCAATGCCCGTCGAAGTCCACCAGCGAGAAGACCTTCAGACCGCCGTCGCGCAGCCGTTTCGAGCCGCCCAGCTCCGGCAGATCCACGATCGCCGCGCCTTCGATGACTTCGGCGCCCAGGCGCTCCAGCAGCCGCTTGCCGGCCATCATCGTGCCGCCGGTCGCGATCAGGTCGTCGATGAGCAAGACCCGGTCCCCCGCCTCCACGGCGTCGGTGTGCATCTCCACGGTGGCGCTGCCGTATTCGAGTTCATAGGTTTCCTGCACCGTCGTGAAGGGCAGCTTGCCCTTCTTGCGGATCGGCACGAACCCGACGTTCAGCTCGTACGCGAGCACCGAACCGATGATGAAACCGCGCGCATCCAGGCCGGCGATCGCGTCGGGACGGGCGTCGAAGTAGCGGTGGACGAACTGGTCGATCAGCACCCGGAACGCCCGGGGGTTCGAGAGCAGCGGCGTGATGTCGCGGAACTGCACACCCGCGGACGGCCAGTCCGGCACGGTGCGGATCTGCTGCTTCAGGAAGACGATCGGATCCAGGGTGGGGTCGGCGTGCGGCATGGACGCGATTGTCGCGCCGCCGTGCTCCGCCGAGGAACCGCCGAGAAACCGCCCTTGCGACGCCGGCTCAGGCCGTCTGCTGCTGGCAGATCAGCCGCGCCCGGCCGGCCTGCTTGGCCTCGTAGAGCGCCGAGTCCGCCGTCTGGATCAGCCGCTGGGCCGCGTCGCCGTTCTGCGGAATGAAGGACGCCACCCCGATCGACAGGCTCACCGAGCGTCTCACCGGCGAGCCCACATGCTCGATCGCGGCCAGCCGCACGCTGTCCAGGCAGCGTTGCGCGACGACCTGGGCGCCGGCCAGGTCGGTGTCGACCAGCAACACCGCGAATTCCTCGCCGCCGTAGCGGCAGACCGATTCGCCGCCCCGGCCCGCGCAGCTGCGCAGCAGGGTCGCGACGCGCCGCAGGCAGTCGTCGCCGGAAACGTGGCCGTAGCAGTCGTTGTATTGCTTGAAGTGGTCGATGTCGACCATCAGCAGCGCCAGCGGCCGGTTGGCGCGGGTCGCGCGGTGCCATTCCGTCTGCAGCAGCTGATCGAAGAGTCGCCGGTTGCCCACACCCGTCAGCCCGTCCGTCGTCGACTGCCGCGCGAGCAGCTCATTCGCGCGTCGCAGCCGCTCTTCCTGGCGCTTGCGCTCGGTCAGGTCGGTGACGATGCAGACGTACAGGTGGATGGTGTCGGTGCGGACTTCGGCCAGCGCCAGCTGCAGGTGCAGCGCTTCGCCGCTGCGGTGCCGCGCCGTGAATTCCCGCGGCTGGCCGAGCAGGGCGCGCGGGTCCAGCGGCGCATCCGAGGCCGCGCCCGAGTCGGGCGAGGTCGCAGCCGCCGTGCCCAGCAGCATGCCGAGGTGGACGCCCTGCAGCTCCGCCGCGGTGAAGCCGAACAGCTGCTCGCAGCTCGGGTTGGCCTCCAGCACGTGACCGCCCGAATCCAGCGTCAGGATCCCGTTGGCCGCCGATTCGATCGTCGCCCGCAGCTGCGCCCGGCTCGCGGCCAGCCGCTGCTGCTCGTGGATCAGGTCCGTCACGTCCATGCGCACGCCGACGATGCCGCCGGAGGGCGTGCGGGACTCGTAGATGCGCAGCCACATGTCGTCGTGCACGCGCTGCAGCAGCGGCGTCAGCTGCAGGCCGCGCGCCTGCTTGCGCTCCTCCAGCCACTCCGGCTCGCGGCCGCGGGCCTCGGGGATGCCGCCGCGGGCCAGCGACTCCCGCACCAGGTCCTCGAAGGTGGACTTGTGCTGGAAGTGCCGCAGCATGTGCGGATAGATCTCGACCAGGCGCTTGTTGTAGGCGATCAGGCGATCCTCGGCGTCGAAGATCTCCACGCTGGCCGGCAGGGCGTCGATGGCTTCCTCCATCGTGCGCTGGGCCAGCTTCGCCCGCGTCTGGGCGCGCGCCAGGGTCGACACGACCGCCACCGCCAGCACCACGGTCAGGACCAGCGAGGCCATCCCGACCCAGGCCAGCCAGCCGTCCACCGCCAGACCGCCCAGGGCGACCGTCAGCACGATGGCCTGCAGGCCGACCAGCAGCGCGAACGCCAGCAGCGGCCAGGTGCGGACTTCGGCGAATCGGTTCATCGCGGGTGGGGCGCGCGGGCAGGCGTCCGGAAAAAAGGGTGGCTGATCCTAGCCACCCCGCCCCGCGATGAAAACCGCTCTCCCGGGGGAGAAGCGGGTTCCGGCGACGTCCCCCCGTTGGTGTGGTGCCACGCTTTGTGTGCGACGGTGTACGGAAAGGCTCAACCGCCGCGGGTGATCGGCATCTCGCCGGCGTTGGGCAGGGTCATGTGGCGGGACAGTTCCAGCTTCGCCAGGGAGTTGCGGTGCACCTCGTCCGGACCGTCGGCGAAGCGCAAGGTCCGCTGGCCCGCCCACATGTAGGCCAGCGGCGTGTCGTCGCTGACGCCCATCCCGCCATGCACCTGCATCGCCCAGTCGATGACCTTGAGCGCCATGCTGGGCGCCACGATCTTGATCATCGCGATCTCGGCCTTGGCGACCTTGTTGCCGACGGTGTCCATCATGTAGGCCGCCTTCAGCGTCAGCAGACGGGCCTGCTCGATGCTGCAGCGCGACTCGGCGATGCGTTCCTGCGTCACCGTCTGTTGCGCGATGGTCTTGCCGAAGGCCACCCGGGAGACCGCCCGCTTGCACATCAGTTCCAGCGCCCGCTCCGCCGCGCCGATCGATCGCATGCAGTGGTGGATGCGCCCCGGGCCGAGGCGGCCCTGCGCGATCTCGAAGCCGCGACCCTCGCCCAGCAGGATGTGGTCCACCGGCACGCGCACGTTCTTCAGCTCGATCTCCATGTGGCCGTGCGGCGCGTCGTCGTAGCCGAAGACGCTCAGATGGCGCTTGACGGTGATGCCCGGCGTGTTGGCCGGCACCAGCACCATCGACTGCTGCTCATGGCGGCCTGCGTCGGGATTGGTCTTGCCCATCACGATGTAGAGCGCGCAGCGCGGATCGCCGGCGCCCGACGACCACCACTTCGTCCCGTTGATGACGTACTCGTCGCCGTCGCGGTCGATGCGGCACTGGATGTTGGTGGCGTCGGACGACGCCACGTCCGGCTCCGTCATCAGGAAGGCGGAGCGGATCTCGCCGCGCAGCAGCGGCTCCAGCCAGCGGTCCTTGTGGGCCTCGCTGCCGTAGCGCTCGATCGTCTCCATGTTGCCGGTGTCCGGCGCCGAGCAGTTGAAGACTTCCGGCGCCCAGTACACGCGGCCCATGATCTCGCACAGCGGCGCGTATTCGAGGTTGGACAGGCCTTCCGGCGCGCGCGGCGAGCGCGGCAGGAACAGGTTCCACAGTCCGGCGGCGCGCGCCTTGGGCTTGAGCTCCTCGATCACCTTCGTCGGGATCCAGGCGTTGCCGCCGCGCCGGTTGGCCTCGATCTCCTCGTGATAGCGCTTCTCGTTGGGATAGATGTGCGCATCGAAGAACGCGAGCAGGCGTTCGCGCAGCTGTTCAACCTTGGGGCTGTAGTCGAAGTTCATGGAGAGGTCCTTCAGCCGCGTTGGCTGCGATAACGGAGGTACTGCGCGTACAGCGCTTCCATCGTGGTGGCCCGCTCATCCGCATGCAGCGGATGCGACGGAGCGAAATTGCAGACGCGCAGCAGCCAGCTCGCGGGGGAGTCCCCGGTCGGCGGCGCCACGTCCAGCACGTTGATGCAGGCCGGCGACTGGACCCAGCTGCCCAGCATCACGCGCTGGCCGCCGGTGACCGCGTGCGACAGGAGGGCCGCGTTGACCACGCCGTGCAACACCAGCAGCGCGCAGTCCCAGTCGGGATCGGCCTGCAGCCGCGCGACGCCGCCGAGCACGCGGTCCAGCAGTTCGCCGACGCTCTCGCCGTTCAGGAAGCGTTGAGACTCCGCGACCGGGCTGCGCTGCAGGCCGTTGAAGGCCTGGGCGAGGTCCGCGTCCGGGATGTCGCCGAGGCGTCCGCCGCGGATCTCCTGCCACTCGGGCCAGGTCTGCGGCTGGAGGTCGGCTTGGCCGGCGTGACGCAGCACCAGGTCCGCGGTCTCGACGGTGCGGGGCAGGCCCGACACGATCGCGCGGTCGAAGCGCACGCCCGCGGCGCGGAAGGCCTCGCCGGCGGCCTGCGCCTGGGCGATGCCGTCGTCGTTGAGCCGCACCTGCTCGGGCAGCACCGGACGGCCCGTCGTGCCGTCGAAGTAGGTCACCGCGCCATGGCGCATCAGGTAGATGCGGCGGCGTTGCGGGCTGCGGGGCTGGGTGTCCAACATGAGCGGCAGTGTGGCCCAACGCCTGAGACCGCACTGTCACGCAGGCGGCAACCCCCCCCGCAGCCGTCGCAGCTCTGCTTTGGGCGCCTCGCGTCGTTGCAAATCCTCGCCATAGCTGGGCTATGGCTGCGGTTTGCGCCTAGCGATGCATCCCAAATCAGAGCCGCGACGGCCGCGGGGGATCGCTGTTCACGCGCCACAATCGCGCCCTCCTGTTTGATTCGTTCTGACGCCTTGGTGACAAGCTCCCCCACGACGCCCTTCCATCGCCCGCACGGTCCGCATGCTGCCGGTGACGTCGCGCTGCGCGACGACATCCAGGTCCTGCGCGCGATCGCCGTGCTGTGGGTGCTGCTGTATCACGCGCAGATCCCCGGCGCGTCGGGCGGCTACCTCGGCGTCGACATCTTCTTCGTCATCTCCGGCTACCTGATCACGGGGCTGATCCAGCGCGCACTGCAGCGCGGCGACTTCAGCTTCCGCGCGTTCTACGGGCGACGCGCGCGGCGGCTGCTGCCGGCCGCGTATGTCGTGCTCGGGGCGACCTTGCTGATCGCGCCGTGGGCGCTCAACCGCAGCGAGCAGATCGACTTCGTCGGACAGCTGCTCGGCGCGCTTGGCTTCGCCAACAACGTCGTGCTGTGGCGGCAGACGGGCTACTTCCAGGGCGCCTCCGACCTCAAGCCGCTGCTGCACTTCTGGTCGCTGGCGCTGGAGGAGCAGTACTACCTCGTGCTGCCCGCGCTCCTGGTCTTCAGCCCCGCGCGCCTTAGAGTCGGTGTGGCGATCGTCGTCACGGCGGCCAGCCTCGGCCTGCTGCTCTGGTGGCAGCCCATCGACGCCAGCGGCGCGTTCTACCTGTTGCCGACGCGCGCTTGGGAACTGGGACTCGGATCGATCGGTGCGTTGATGAGCGGCTCGCGATTCGGGACGGGCGCGGCGTCCGTACAGCGGCTGCTGCGATGGCTCTCGTGGCCGGCGTGGGCGCTGCTCTTGATCGTGCCGATCGTTCCGCAATGGTTCGGCGCCGCGCATCCCGGACCGGCTGCGCTCGTCGTCGGCATCGCGACGCTGATCCTGCTGTTGCGCGAGCCCGCCCGCCTCCCGCTCGCAGCCGCGCCGCTCATCCGCATCGGCGACTGGTCCTATGCGCTGTACCTCGTCCACTGGCCGCTGATCGCCTTCCTCCACAACGCGTGGGTCGGATTGAAGGCGGATCCGCATGCGCTGATGGTCTGGCGGGTCGGGGCGGTGCTGCTCGCGTTCCCCTTGGCGTGGGCGCTGCATCGCGCCGTGGAGCGGCCCGCCAAGGCCATGCTCACCGGTCGACGTGGCGCTCTTGTGCTCGGCTCCGGCACGGCGGTGCTGGCGGTCGGTGGCATCGTGCTGGCGCTGCACAAACCCGCGCCGGGCGCCATCGATTTCGTCGAACTGCGCAAGGCCAACTACGGCCTGTCCGCCAACTGCGATGCCGAAGAACCGTTCGACGGTCGCGAGGACTGCCGCACGCGTCCCGGCGCACGATGGATGGTCTGGGGCGACTCCTATGCGATGCATCTGGTGCCAGGCCTGGTCCGCGTGGCCAGCGACCAGGGCCTGGTCCAGGCGACGAAGTCGTCGTGCGGGCCCTTCCCTGGGCTGACGCCGGTGCGGCCTGAACTCGGTCGGGGCAACACCTTCGCGGCGCCGTGGATCGAGCAGTGCCAGGCCTTCAACGCGTCGGTGCTGCGTTGGCTGGAGCGTCATCCGGAGATCGACACCGTGGTCCTGTCGAGCCTGTTGACGCAGTACCTCGATGACTCGAAGTACGAGCTCCAGCGCACCCGCGGCGGCGAACGCCTGAAGGGCGAGCCGGCCATGCGCGCTGCGCTGCTGGACGACATGACGGCGACCGTGAAGCGTCTGCGCGCGATGGGCAAGCGGGTGATGGTGGTGGCGCCGCCGCCGTCGGCGCCCTTCGACATCGCGGGGTGCCTGGAACGGCGTCAGGCGCGGCGCTGGACGATAGGCGCGACGCCGGGCTGCGTGATCGACGAGGCGGACGACGCGCGTCGCCGCGCCGCCGAGCACCGTTTCATCGCCGAACTGGCGAAGTCCGATGCGCGTCTGCCGGTGCTCCGTTTCGAGCCGCTCCTGTGCGACGGGACGACCTGCCAGGTCGAGCGCGATGGTGTGCCGCTCTACCGGGACCAGGGGCATCTGAGCCACGAGGGTTCGCGGCTGCTGATGCCGGCCGTGATGTCCGAGTCGCTCGGCGAACGGCAGATCGCCCTGTCAACCCACCAGCAAGCCGTGTTCAGCGCGCGCGAGGGCCTCGGGCGTCCCTGACACGACGAGCGTGTCGCCGCCCTGGAGCACCAGGTCGTCGCTCGCGTCCTTCACCGCGCCGTTGGGCCGGCGCACCGACACCACGCTGACGCCCCAGGCCACGAGCCCGATCTCACCCAGCGTGCGTCCTTCGAGGAGGCTGGCCATCGGCAGGCTGATGGACTGGAGCCGCGCCTGATCGCGCTCTTCCGACGTGTCGTCGTCCGCGCCGTGGAAGTAGCCGCGCAGCAGCCCGTACCGGCGATCCCGCGCATCCCGCGCAATGCGCAGCACCCGCCGCATCGGCACGCCCACGAGCGCGAGCGCGTGGCTCGCGAGCATCAGCGAGCCCTCGATCGCTTCCGGCACCACCTCGGTCGCGCCGGCGGCGCGCAGCTTCTCCAGGTCGGTGTCGTCGATCGTCCGCACGACGACCGGCACGTGCGGCGCATGCCCGCGCACCTCATGCAGCACCTTCAGCGCCGACGCCGTGTCGTGGTACGAGATGACCACCGCGCTCGCCCGCGTCAGGCCGGCGGCGATCAGGCTGGGCAGCCTGGCCGCGTCGCCGAACACGACGCTCTTGCCGGCCGCCGCCGCCTGCCGCACGCGGTCCGGATCCAGGTCCAGCGCCATGTAGGGGATGTGTTCCGTCTCCAGCAGCGTGGCCAGGTTCTGCCCGCTGCGGCCGTAGCCGCAGATGATCACGTGCGCGTCGGTCTTGATCGACTTCTTGGCGATGGTCGTCAGCTGCACCGACTGCAGCAGCCAGTCGCTGGCCGACAGCTTCATGACGATGCGGTTGCTGTGCTCGATGATGAGGGGCGTCAGCAGCATCGACAGCACCATCGCGGCCAGCACCGGACTGACCCATTGCGCGGCGATCAGGTTGTGCTGCGAGCCCAGCGTCAGCAGCACGAAGCCGAACTCGCCCGCCTGCGCCAGATAGAGGCCCGTGCGCAGCGCGACGCCGGTCGGCGCGCGGAACAGCTTCGCCAGTCCCGCCACCAGCACGAACTTCGCCAGCGTCGGCACCAGCGTCAGGATGATCACCAGCGGCCATTGATAGACCAGCGTCTGCCAGTCCAGCCGCATGCCGATGGTGATGAAGAACAGCCCGAGCAGCACGTCATGGAAGGGCCGGATGTCCAGTTCCACCTGATGCTTGTATTCGGTCTCCGCGATCAGCATGCCGGCGACGAACGCGCCCAGCGCCAGCGACAGCCCCGCGTGCTCGGTCAGCCAGGCCAGGCCCAGCGTGACCAGCAGCAGGTTCAGCATGAAGAGCTCCTGGCTCTTGCGCCGCGCCACCAGCGTCAGCCAGCGCCGCATCAGGTGCTGGCCGCCGGTCAGCAGCAGCACCAGCAGCACGACCGCCTTCAAGGCGGCCCAGCCGAGCGATTCGATCATCGCGGCGCCGCTCCCTCCCAGCGCGGGGATCAGCACCAGCAGCGGCACCACGGCCAGATCCTGGAACAGCAGCACGCCGATCACGCGCCGACCGTGTTCGCTTTCCAGCTCCAGCCGCTCCGACATCAGCTTCACGACGATGGCCGTCGAGCTCATCGCCATCGCCGCGCCGAGCGCCAGCGACCCCTGCCATCCCAGGTCCCAGGCCCAGCCCAGCATGCCGAACAGCCAGCGCAGAAAGAGATTGCCCAGCATGGTCCCGCCGATGGTGACCACCACCTGCAGCAGTCCCAGCCCGAACACCATGGACCGCATGCTGTGCAGCTTGGGGAGGTTGAACTCCAGGCCGATCACGAACATCAGGAACACCACGCCGAACTCGGCCAGATGCTGCACCCCTGGCACGTCGCTGGCGAGCGCCAGCGCGTTCGGACCGATCACCACGCCCACGACCAGATATCCCAGGATGGGGGGCAGCTTCAGCGAACGGCACACCACCACGCCCAGCACGGCGGCGATCAGATAGATGAGGGTCAGGTCCAGCGCGGTGAGCATGGCGGCGATGGTACTGGGACGCTACGCCGGGCAGCCCCGGATGGGACAAGTCGGGGCCTCGAAGGCGTTCGCGGCCCGGCCTCCGTCGCTTTCCATACACACTTGGACACCGCCCTCGGCACGACCCGTACAGGTGGCGGGGGGCTTGGCTTTGGTCACTTCCCAGGCGCAAACTACCCGCCTTATGCATGGGGCGCATGCCCGCATGTGCACTCGGCTTTGCCGCACGTGGCGGACGGGCAGGGCTTCGGGGTACCGTTCGCGCCACCGAAAAGTTACGGAGCATTTCATGCCCAACCTGTCTTTCGTTTCCCCCACGCGCAACAGTCCCTGGGGCACCTACCTGTCCCAGATCGACGCGGTCGAGCCCTACCTGGGCAAGCTGGCCCGCTGGGTGGAAACGCTGCGCCGCCCCAAGCGCGCGCTGATCGTGGACATCCCCATCGAACTCGACAACGGCACCATCGCCCACTTCGAGGGCTACCGCGTCCAGCACAGCCTGACCCGCGGCCCCGGCAAGGGCGGCGTGCGCTACCACCCGGACGTCACGCTGGAAGAAGTGATGGCGCTGTCGGCCTGGATGACGGTCAAGAACGCCGCGGTGAACCTGCCGTACGGCGGCGCGAAGGGCGGCATCCGCCTGGACCCGAAGACGCTGTCGATGAAGGAGCTGGAGAAGGTCACCCGCCGCTACACCAGCGAGATCGGCATGATCATCGGCCCGACCCAGGACATCCCCGCGCCTGACGTGAACACCAACGGCCAGATCATGGCCTGGATGATGGACACGTACTCGATGAACGTGGGCGCGACCGCCACCGGCGTCGTGACCGGCAAGCCGATCGCGCTGGGCGGTTCGCTCGGCCGCGTGGCCGCCACCGGCCGCGGCGTGTTCGTCGTCGGCCGCGAAGCGATGCGCCGCCTGAACGTGAACCTCGAAGGCGCGCGCGTCGCCGTGCAGGGCTTCGGCAATGTGGGCTCGGTGGCCGCGAAGATGTTCGCCGCCAACGGCGCGATCGTCGTCGCGGTGCAGGACCACACCGGCACCATCCTGAACGAGAACGGCCTGGACATGACCGACCTGCTGGACCACCTGGCCCGCACGGGCGGCGTGGGCGGCTTCAAGGGCGCCGACCGCATCGACAACGAGAACTTCTGGGACGTGAAGTCGGACATCCTGATCCCGGCCGCCCTGGAAGGCCAGATCACCGGTGAACGCGCCAAGCGCGTGCAGACCCGCGTCGTCATCGAAGGCGCGAACGGTCCGACGACGCCGGACGGCGACGCCGTGCTGGCCGACCGCGGCATCATCGTCGTCCCCGACGTGATCGCGAACGCCGGCGGCGTGACGGTGTCCTACTTCGAGTGGGTGCAGGACTTCTCGTCGTTCTTCTGGACCGAAGACGAGATCAACGTCCGCCTGGACAAGATCCTCGTCGGCGCGTTCAAGGGCATCTGGGACACCGCGGAACAGCACAAGATCCCGCTGCGCACCGCCGCCTTCACGGTGGCCTGCACGCGGGTGCTGGAAGCGCGCGAAGAGCGCGGTCTGTACCCCTGAACCATCGACCGCGGTTTCTCGCGGTTACGGGACGGACGGGCGCCTCTGGCGCCCGTTTTTTCTTTCCTAGTGCGTGATCTTCGTGCCCAGCACTTGCAGGAACTGCGCGATCCACGCGGGATGCGCGGGCCAGGCCGGCGCGGTGACCAGCTTGCCGTCGGTGACCGCCTGGTCGACCGGGATGTCGGCGAAGCTCGCCCCCGCCAGCTCGACCTCCGCCGCACAGGCGGGATAGGCCGAAACCTTCTTGCCGCGGATGATGCCCGCCGCGGCCAGCAGCTGCGCGCCGTGGCAGATCGCCGCGATGGGCTTGTCGGTCTTCGAGAAGTGCTGCACCAGCGGCAGCACGCCCGGCATCGTGCGCAGGTACTCCGGCGCCCGGCCGCCGGGGATCACGAGCGCGTCGTAGTCCTCCGGCTTGATGTCGTCGAAGCTCGCGTTCAGCGTGAAGCGGTGCCCCGGCTTCTCCGAGTAGGTCTGCGCGCCCTCGAAGTCATGGATCGCCGTGAGGACGTAATCCCCGGCCTTCTTGCCGGGACAGATGGCGTGGACCTCGTGGCCCACCGCCTGCAGCGCCTGGAACGGCACCATCAGCTCGTAGTCCTCGACGTAGTCGCCGGCCAGCAGCAGCAGTTTCTTGCCCATCGCATCTCTCCAGAGTCGGTTGCAGGAGCGCCGATTCTGGAAGCCCGCGATCGTCAGGGCGATGAATCCGTCATGTAACCGCGTCGGCGTCGCGGGCTCGCAGCCACGGCGACGCGACCACCGCCAGCGTCCAGCAGATCCAGCCGGTCCACATCGTGTGGCTGGGGTAATGCGCGCCGCGCGCCATCTGCGCGAAGCCGTAGAGCACGCCCATCGCGATCACCGCGCCCAGCGCGAATCGCGCCTGCCGCGGATAGGCACGGCGCAGCATGAAGAAAAGGCTGAAGAACGCGAAGGCGGAACTCGCATGGCCCGAGGGGAAGCAGTGACCCGGGCCGCCGTCGCGCAGGCCGAAGTGCCAGTGCGAGACGTAGTGGGCGACGCCGCCGAACTCGGCGAGGTCCCAGGGGCAGCTCGTCGTGCTGCCCTGCTTCATCAACGGGATGAGAATCAGGCTGACCGCCGTCAACGCCACCGCGCCCCAGCGTTCACGCCGCGTGAGTCCGGGCCAGAGCGGGCGGACCGCGTTGATCACGAGCATCACGGCCAGTCCGGTGGCGACCCAGCGCCCGCCCTGGTGGAGCAGGCCGGAGGTCATCCAGTGGTCGCGCAGCGCGAAGCCGTGTGCATCCGCGAAGAGCCGCACGACGGCGAGGTCCCACCCCGCCAGGTCCCACAGCAGCAGCGCGGCCAGGCCAGCGAGCGCGACCAGCCATCCGCGCCGCAGCGCCGGCAGCGGCATCGCCCCGACGGGCGACAGGACCGGCGTGCCGGTCGAACCGGCGCCGAGCTGGAGGGAGGAAAGAGGATGCGGCTTCACGG
This sequence comes from Roseateles noduli, assembly GCA_002205125.1. Classification (GTDB taxonomy): domain Bacteria; phylum Pseudomonadota; class Gammaproteobacteria; order Burkholderiales; family Burkholderiaceae_C; genus Roseateles; species Roseateles noduli. Next base: position 227,765 of record NIOE01000014.1, read on the forward strand.
GGAGAGAGTGGGCGCCGCGGCACTGAAGTCGTCCTGAAGCGAAGCTGAAGACGGGCTGAAGACCGGCGACACTTCACACGCTGGCAGGCCCGCGCGCACGAGACGGCGGCGACTGCTATCTTCCCGGCTCGACGACACGGCCTGAAGGCCGCCCTCACGCCATGCGACTGCTGCTGCTCGAAGACGACGAACTCCTCGGCGAAGGCCTGCGCGATTTCCTGCGCACCGAAGGCCACACGGTGACCTGGGCGAGGCGCCTGTCCGAGGTGCTGCCGCGCCAGCACGAGGAATTCGAGGCGCTGCTGGTCGACTGGCAGCTGCCGGACGGCTCGGGCCTGGACTGGCTGCGCGGCCTGCGCCAGCGCGGCGTGTCGACGCCGGCGCTGATGCTGACCGCGCGGGACCTGCTCGCGGATCGCCTGCAGGGCCTGGACAGCGGCGCCGACGACTACCTGGTGAAGCCGTTCGCGCCGGAGGAGCTCGCCGCCCGCCTCCGCGCGGTCAGCCGCCGCCATGTGGGCGCGAGCAGCTCGCAGCGCCGGTACGGGGACGTGGTGCTCGACCTCGCCGCGAAGCGTGCGACGCGGGACGGGCACGCGGTGGAGCTGACCGCCCGCGAGTGGGCCGTGCTGGAGGCGCTGGCGCAGCGCGCCGGGCGGCTGTATCCGAAGCGCGATCTCGAGCTGCAGGTGCTCGGCGACGACGCCGAGGTGCTGAGCAACGCGCTGGAAGTCCACGTGTCGAGCCTGCGTCGCAAGCTCGGCCGCGAGCTGATCGAGACCGTCCGCGGCCTGGGCTACCGCCTCGGTCCGGAGGCGGCGTGACACGCCCGGTGAGCCCGCCGCTGAACTCGCCATTGAACTCGCCGCTGAACCCGCCGTTGAACCCGACAGTGACCGCCCCCGTGACTCCGCCCGAAGGCCCCCGCCGCCCGTCGATCGCCGGCCGCCTGGCGCGCCAGCTGCTGATGATCTCCGCCTTCTGGGCCTTGCTGGCGGGCGTGAGCGTCTGGCTGGTGGTGCAGGAGGAGGTCGACGAGCTGCTCGACGAGACGCTGCAGGCGTCCTCGCAGGTGCTGGGGCAGCTGCTGCGCCAGAGCAGCGCGATGCCCGCCGAGATCGCCGACAACGACGACCTCAGCACCCATTTCGCCTGGCAGCTCGTCGGCGTGGACGGCAGGCTGCTGCACCGCTCGCCGCTGGCGCCGGTGAACGCCTGGAAGCTGCCGCCCGGCTTCAGCGACTGGCAGGACGACGGCACCGACGGCGACGACTGGCGCGTCCATGTGCGTCCGCTGCCGACGGTTGCCGGACCGGGCTGGCTGATGGTGGCGCAGACCAGCGCGGAGCGGAAGGAAGTGCGCACCCGCGTGGGGCTCGCCAGCGCCTTCTCGGCCTTGCTGGTCGGCGGCCTGTGCATGATGTGGATGAACCGGCGCGCGCGCGCGGAGCTCGCGCCGCTGGCCGAGTTGTCCAGCGCGCTCGCCGACTACGACCCGCTCGACACCCGCCAGCTGCTGCCCGAGCAGCATCGGCAGGAACTCGCCGGGATCCGCGCGGCGGTGCTGGACCTCGGCCAGCGCCTGGCGCAGCGCGTGGCCAACGAACGCGCCTTCAGCGCCCATGCCGCGCATGCGTTGCGCACGCCACTCGCCGGCATGGATGCGCAGCTCGCCATGGCGCTGCGCGAGGCGCCGCCCGAATCGCGTGCCCGGCTGCAGCGCACCCGTGAGGCCGCCGACCGGCTGCGCCGCGTCGTGACCGCGCTGCTGACGCTGTTCCGCACCGGCATGAGCCTGCGCTGGCAGCGGCTGGACCTGATCGAGCTGCTGTCGCTGCTGCCCCTGCCGGACGGCCTCGCGCTGGACCTGCCCGAGGACGAGGCCGGGATCGACGCGGATCCCGACCTGCTCGCCGCGGCGCTGATCAACCTGATCGACAACGCCTGGCGCCACGGCGCCTCGCGGGTGCAGCTGCGTCTGCACCGCCAGCCAGACGGCGGGCTGCTGCTGCAACTGGTCGACAACGGCGAAGGCGTGGCCGACTGGCAGCGCGTGGACCTCAACGATGCGCTGGAGCGCCAGCAGTACGAAGGCCGCATGGGCCTGGGCCTGATGATGGCCGATCTGGTGGCGCGCGCCCACGGCGGCGACCTGCGCCTGCCCCCCGTGGACGGGGGCTTCGGCGTGGCGATGCGACTGGGTCCGGCGCCGGACTGAATCCACCCCGGCGGCTACACTTTCGCAATTATGACGACCCATGCCGCCCTCACCCATTCCCGCGCGCTCGACGTGGCCCGCGCCGCCTTGAAAGTCGAGGCCGACGCGCTGCTGGCGCTCGGTCCGCGCCTGGGCGAATCGTTCGAGCAGGTGGTCCGCACCATCCTCGACAGCAGCGGCCGCGTGGTGGTGATGGGCATGGGCAAGAGCGGCCACGTGGGCCGCAAGATCGCCGCGACGCTGGCGTCGACCGGCACGCCCGCGTTCTTCGTCCATCCGGGCGAAGCCAGCCACGGCGACCTCGGCATGGTCACGCCCGGCGACATCGTGCTGGCGCTGTCCAATTCCGGCGAGAGCGACGAGCTCAACGCCATCATCCCGGTGCTCAAGCGCCTGGGCGTGACGCTGATCGGCATGACCGGCGGGCTGTCGTCGTCGCTGGCCAAGCATTCGGACTTCGTGCTGGACTCGCGCGTGGAGCAGGAAGCCTGTCCGCTGAACCTCGCACCGACCGCCAGCACCACCGCGCAGATCGCGCTCGGCGACGCGCTGGCCGTGGCGCTGCTGGACGCCCGCGGCTTCCGCGCCGAGGACTTCGCCCGCTCGCACCCGGGCGGCTCGCTGGGCCGCCGTCTGCTGACGCATGTGCGCGACCTGATGCGCAGCGGCGACTCGCTGCCCCGCGTCGGCGCGGACCTGCCGCTGCTCGACATGATGCGGGTGATGTCCGACAAGGGCCTGGGCTGCGCCGTGCTGGCCGATGCCGACGGCAAGGTCGGCGGCATCTTCACCGACGGCGACCTGCGCCGCCTGATCGAACGCGGCACCGACCTGCGCGGCCTGACCGCCGCCCAGGTGATGCATCCGAATCCGCGCACCGTCGCCGCCGACGCGCTGGCGGTGGTCGCGGCCGACCTGATGGAACAGGCGCGCATCACGCTGGTGCTGGCGGTCGACGACGAGCAGCGCCTCGTCGGCGCGATCAGCATCAACGACCTGATGCGCGCGAAGGTGATCTGATGAGCGGCACACCGTCCTATACCCCGAGCGGCACGGCCGCGGCCATGCCGGCCGTGGTGCGTGAACTGAAACCGGCGTTGTCCTTTCCGCCCGAACTGCTGCTGAAGGCGCAAGGCCCGGCGCTCGGACTGAAGGCCGCGATCTTCGATGTCGACGGGGTGCTGACCGACGGCCGCATCTACCTGAGCGAAGCGGGCGAGACGATCAAGGCCTTCGCCACGCTGGACGGCCACGGGATGAAGCTGCTGGCGCAGGGTGGCATCGTGCCCATCGTGATCACGGGCCGGGACTCGCCGGCGGTGCGGCGTCGGGTAGCCGATCTCGGCCTGCCGCATGCGGTCTACGGCGCGAAGAACAAGCTGGTCGCGGCGCAGCCGCTGCTCGATCAACTGGGCCTGCACTGGGACGAGGTGGCCGCGATCGGCGACGACTGGCCCGACCTGCCGCTCATGGTGCGCGCGGGCTTCGCGTGCGCGCCGGCGCAGGCTCATGCCGAGGTGAAGGCGGTGGCGCATCACGTCACCGCGGCTGCCGGCGGGCACGGCGCCGCGCGCGAGTTCTGCGACCTGCTGCTGATGGCGGCGGGCCAGTACGCGCGGCTGCTGCACGGCCACCTCGAGACGCTGGACGGGGGCGGTCACTGATGGCGGCACTCGTTCCGCCGCCGACCGCCCCGCGCCGCCGCGCACAGCCGTTGCTGTGGCGCCTGCAGTCGATGCTCGCCAACTACGTGCCGCTGCTGCTGATGGCGGCGCTGGCCGGTTTCACCTGGTGGCTCATCAAGAACACGCCGCAGATCGAGGCGCCGCGCGAGAAGACCGCGCCCAAGCATGAGCCGGACTACCGGATGAACGGCTTCGAGGTCCAGCGCTTCAGCAGCGACGGGCGGCTCACCGGCCGGATCATCGGCACCGAGATGCGCCATTACCCCGACAACGACACGCTGGAGATCGACAGCCCGCAGCTGCGCGCCTACGGCAAGCTGGACGAGCTGCTGGTGGCCGACGCGCAGCGCGGCGTGTCCAACGGCGACGGCAGCGAGGTGCAGTTGCTCGGCGACGTGAAGGTCAAGCGCTATCCCAATGGGGATACGGCCAAGGCGCCCGATCTGGAGCTCTACGGCGAGTTCCTGCATGCCTTCGTGCCGCAGCAGCAGATCCGCTCGCACCTGCCGGCGCGTGTCGTCGGCATGGGCGGCGAGATGCAGGTGAAGAGCTTCGTCTACGACCAGCTGACCGGCCGCCTGACCTTCAGCGGCGGCGGTCGCGCGACCTTTGCCGCGCAGCCCGGCGTGCGCCCGTCGCTGCAACCCGCGAAGGCGGCAGCGAAGGCCGCCGGCACTGCCGCCTCCAACGCCGCGACCGGGACGGCCGGTGCCGCTGGTGCCACTGCCAAGCCGGCTGCCAGACCGGCCAAGGCAGCCTCCGGCACCGCGACCTTCAGCAGCAAGCCATGACCCGACTTGTCTACATCACCGGTGCCTCCAGCGGCATCGGTCAGGCGCTCGCGCTGCAGTACTACCGCGAGGGCTGGAACCTGGCGCTGGTGGCGCGCCGCGTCGAGGAACTGAGTGCCTGGGCCGAGCAGCAGCAGCTGGCGCCGTCGCGCTGGCGCGTGTACCGCGCCGACGTCAGCGACGTCGAGGCCATCGCGGCCACCGGCCGCCGCTGCATGGACGAGCAGGGCCTGCCCGATGTCGTGATCGCCAACGCCGGCATCAGCATCGGCATGGACACGGCGATCTACGAGGACCTCGCCGTGATGCAGCGTCTCTACGCCACCAACAACATCGGCCTGGCCGCGACCTTCCATCCGTTCATCAGCGCGATGCGGGCGCGACGCAGCGGCACGCTGGTGGGCATCGCCAGCGTGGCGGGTATCCGCGGGTTGCCGGGGCACGGCGCTTACTGCTCCAGCAAGGCCGCGGTGTTCAGTTATTGCGAGAGCCTGCGCGGGGAATGTCGGCCCGACGGCGTGAAGGTCGTGACGATTGCGCCGGGGTATGTCGATACTCCGCTGACGCGCGAGAACCGCTATGGGATGCCCTTCCTGATGCAGCCGGAAGACTTCGCGCGCAAGGCCTATGCGGCCATCGAGGCGGGGGCGCGGGTGAGGTTCATCCCGTGGCAGATGGGCGTCGTGGCGCGCGTCATGCGGCTGCTGCCGGGCGCGGTCTTCGATCGCCTGCTGGCCGGGCGGCCGCGCAAGCATCGGCAGGGCGAGACCTGACCCTGCCCTGATCACCCAAAGAAAAAGGCGCTCCGAGGAGCGCCTTTCTCATTGCAAGGCGGGATGGACCCGCCTGCCGTGCGTGGCTCAGTAGCCGCCGCGACCGCCGCCGTAGCTGCCGCCGCCGCCACCACCGTAGCCGCCACCGCCGCCGCCGCCGTAACCGCCGCCGCCGCTACGGCCACCGCCGTAACCGCCGCCGCCGCCACTGCGACCACCGCCGCCGCCACCACCGTAGCCGCCGCCGCCACCACCGCCGTAGCCGCCGCCACCGCTGCGGCCACCGCCGCCGCCGAAGCCGCCACCACCGCTGCGGCCGCCGCCGAAGCCGCCACCGCCGCCCGGACGGTCTTCACGCGGACGAGCCACGTTGACGACGATCGCGCGGCCGTCGAGGGCCTGACCGTTCATGCCGTTGATGGCAGCTTGCGCTTCGTCGTCCGTCGACATTTCCACGAAGCCGAAGCCCTTGGAACGTCCCGTCTCACGATCCATCATGACCTTGGCGGAAATGACGGTGCCGAATGGCGCGAATGCCTCCTGGAGCGACTCATCTCGCACGCTGTAAGCGAGGTTGCCCACGTATAGCTTGTTTCCCATGGGGGAAGCCCTTTCAAAACCAAATAACCCAATGTGCTGCTTCAACCCATCGTGAACCACTCATACGAAGGCGCTGCATTCAGGCGATCCGATTATGTGTGACAGGATTGGCGGTTCGCAACGCGTCAAGCTGGTTGTTGTTTTTCAGCTTATGCGCACAAACCCCGAGCAGTGTCAGAGGCGCTCAACAATCTCCGCCTCCGGCATCTTGGTGGGGCAAATCAGACTCCTGACTCGCCGCTTCTGGCCCTGGTGTTTTCCACTATGCGGATGCAACTCTGCTGAAATCGCACAACGTGTCGCCCATCGCACCGCCTCTCCCCCCGACGAACGAGTCGCCGACGCCGCCGCGCCTGCGCATCGTGTCGCTCGTGCCCTCGGTGACGGAACTGCTGTTCGCACTCGGATTGGGCCCCTGGATCGTCGGGCGTACCGGTTTTTGCATTCATCCCGCGGCGGCGGTGTCAGCAATATCAAAGATCGGCGGGACCAAGGACGTCAACCTCCCCAAGTTGCGGGCCCTCGCCCCCACCCACGTGGTGGTCAATGTGGACGAGAACCGGCTCGACACCGTGGAGGCCCTGCGCGACGAGATCCCCCATTTGGTGGTGACGCACCCCTGCGCGCCGGAAGACAACCTCGCCCTGATCGCGCAGATCGTCGAGATGGTGGAGGTTTTTGCCGCCGAACTGGGGGTCAGGTCTGAACCTTCCGGAAGAAAAGATGATCGGGAAGACGAAGTTCTTTACTCCGAAGCCGCGCTGCCGGATGTCCCCGAACTCCGCGACCGTGCCGATCGCCTGGCCGCAGAGCTGCAAGGCGAGCTCGCCGCCTGCCGGTCCTTCCGCGCCGATCTCCCGGAGGACCAGCCCGGGCGCCGGGCGCTCTACCTGATCTGGCGCGCGCCGTGGATGACCGTGGCGCGGGACACCTACATCGCGCGCATGCTCGCCGAGGTGGGCTGGCAGACCTGGCCGCCGGTCGAGGGCGGCTCGCACGGCGCCGCGCGTTATCCGGTCGTGACCGGCAGCGAATCGTGGCTGGCGGACATCGACGAGCTGCTGCTCAGCTCCGAGCCCTACCGCTTCGGGGAGGAGCATCTGGCAGAAGCGCAGGCGCTCTGCCCGAATGCCCGCGTGCGGCTGGTCGACGGCGAACTGATCAGCTGGTACGGCCCGCGCGCCGCGGAAGGCCTGCGTTACCTGCGGGAACTGGCCGAGGGACCGCCGGCCGACGGAAAGCGCCACGCAACTCCGCGATGATCGCGGGCATGAGCACGTCTTCCGCCGCCACGTCGCCTGCGTCGTCTTCAGCGCCGTCCCCCGCTTCGCCGCCGCCCGCCCCCTTCGCGGGCCAGGTCCTGCTGCTGGAGGACGACCCCGCGATCGCCCAGACCGTCTGCTTCGTGCTGGAGCGCGAGGGCTACCGCGTCCGCGCCTGCGGCTGGGTGCACGAGGCACGCGCGGCGCTGGCCGCGAACGCGCCGGACCTGGCGATCCTCGACGTCGGTCTGCCGGACGGCAACGGCCTGGACCTGTGCCGCGAACTGCGCCAGGGCCCGCTGGCGCGCCTGCCGGTGCTGGTGCTGAGCGCGCGCAGCGAGGAAGGCGACAAGGTGCTGGGCCTGGAGCTGGGCGCCGACGACTACCTCGCCAAGCCGTTCAGCAACCGGGAACTGGTGGCGCGGGTGCGGGCGCTGCTGCGTCGCGCCCAGGCGCCGGTGGAGCCGGCCGCGCCCGCCGTCGCCGGTTTCGTCGTCGAGGCCGAAGGCTCCCGCGTGCGCTTCCACGGCGAACTGCTGCCGCTGACGCGCCGCGAGCTCGGCCTGATGCTGCGGCTGCTGAAGGCGCCAGGCCGCATCCACAGCCGCGACAGCCTGCTGGACGCCGTCTGGGGCATGGACGCCGACAGCGGCGATCGCACCGTGGACACCCACATCAAGACCCTGCGCGCCAAGCTGCGCCAGGTGCGCCCCGACCTCGACCCGATCCGCACGCACCGCGGCATGGGCTACTCGCTGGAGTGACGGCGGATGCGCCTCGGCCTGCGACTGTTCCTCGGCTTCTTCCTGGTGGCGGGGCTGAGCGCCTTCATCCTGCTGCGCGTCGTGCTGGGCGAGTTCAAGCCCAGCGTGCGCGAGGTGATGGAGGACATGATGGTCGACACCGCCAACCTGGTGGCGGCGCTGGCGCGTGACGAACTCGCCGCGATGCCGCCGGGCGGGAACCTGAGCGGCACGCGCTTCGCGCAGCGGGTCCGCGACTACGCCGAACGACCCGTGGACGCGCGCATCCTCAGCGCGCGCAAGCGTTCGCTGGACTTCCGCATCTACGTCACGGACGCCACGGGGCGGGTGGTGCTGGACACCAGCCCCACGTCGGCGGTGGGCCAGGACTACTCGGCCTGGAACGACGTCGCCCGCACGCTGCGCGGCGACTACGGCGCGCGAACGACGCCGGAGCGGCTCACGCCCTACGGCAACGCGGGCGACCTGGGCAACGGCAAGGACCAGCAGGGCAGTCCGGTGATGTACGTGGCCGCGCCGGTGCGGGTCGGGGACCGGACGATCGGTGTCGTCACCGTCGCCAAGCCGGCCGCGGCGGTCCAGCAGATCATCTTCCGCGCCGAGCGCCGCATCTGGATCGCCGGGCTGTCGCTGCTGGCGGTGTCGCTGGCGGTGGGGGTCGCGGTGACCGTGTGGATGATCGCGGCGGTGCGCCGCCTGCGCCGCTACGCCCAGGAGGTGCAGATGGGTCAGCGCCAGGTGCCGCCCAAGGTGCCCGGCGAGCTCGGCGACCTGGCGCACGCGATGGATGCGATGCGGGAACGGCTGGACGGGCGGGAGCGCCTCGAACACATGGCGCGGGCGCTGACGCATGAGCTGAAGAGTCCGCTGGCCGCGCTGCGTGGCGCCGGCGAACTGCTGCAGGAAGAGCTGCCCGGCGCCGACCGCCAGCGCTTCGCCGCGCAGGTGGTCTCGCAGAGCGAGCGCATGACGGAGCTGGTCGAACGCCTGCTCGCGCTGTCCACGCTGGAATTGCGGCGCGGGCCTGAGCATCCGCGTCCGGTGGCCCTCGTCGGCGCGGTCGACCAGGTGCTGGCGCTGCTCGGCGACCGGCTGGCGCAGCAGTCATTGACGGTGCGCTGGCTGCGCCGCGACGCGGTGGAGCTGCAGGCCGATGCCGAGATGCTGGCGTTGGCCATCAGCAACCTGCTGACGAACGCGATCGACTTCGCGCCGTCCGGCTCCGAGCTGACGCTGCAGGTGGGCATCGAGTCGGCGAGCGGCGCCCACGGCGCCAGCGCGTTCTTCGAACTTCGCGACCACGGCCCCGGCGTACCGGCGGGCGCGTTCGCGCAACTGGGCGAGCGCTTTTTCTCGACCGCCCGGCCGGGCAGCCTGCGCAAGGGCTCCGGCCTGGGCCTGGCCATCGTGCGTCAGATCGCGGGCCTGCATCGCGGCGAGTTGCGCTTCGAACCCGCCGAGCCGGGCCTGCGCGTGCGGCTCGCTTTCCCGCTCTTCACGGCGGCTTCACAAACTTCGTCCTGACCTCATCGCCGCTGCCGAGACTGCCGCCTTCTGTGGATTGCCGAGGGGCAAGGAGAAGGACGATGCAGAGGAAGGCGCTGTGGTGGAAGCTGGTGATCCTGGGCGGGGTGACGCTGCTGCTGATGTTCGTGCTGATGCGGATCGGCTGGCTCGTGGATGAACGCCAGGGACGGCAACGCGCCGCGGAGGCCGGCGTCGCCGCGGCGCAGGCGGGGCCGCAGGTGCTGCTGGGCCCGATCGTGCAGCGCAGCTGCACGGAGGAATGGTCGACCGTCGCCGCCAACGGCGCCGCGAGCACCGCGCGGCGCGACTTCATCGTGTCGGCGATGCCGGCCGAACTCTCGGTGGACGGCACGCTCAACCAGGAGCCGCGCCGGCGCGGTCTGTTCAAGATCAACGCTTACGCCGCGCAGGTGGCGATGCAGGCGCGCTGGCATTCCCTGGAAGCGCTGACGCCGAAGGCGGAGCACGCCGGCAAGCTTCAATGCGACGCCCCGCGGGTCGTCGTGGCCGTCAGCGATTCCCGCGGGCTGCGTGTCGTCGGGATCAAGCGCGGCGACGCGCCGCTGGCGGTACGCCCCGGCACCCGGAACGACAGCTACCCGCGCGGTCTGCACGCGGAGCTGACCGAGCAGCCGCTGACCGAGCCGCTGGCGCTGGCCGTGTCGATGAACCTGATCGGCATGACCGACTTCGGCGTGGTGCCGGCCGCGTCGGCGACGCAGGTGAAGCTGCGCGCCGACTGGCCGCATCCGAGCTTCGGCGGCCGCTTCCTGCCGGTGTCGAGCACCATCGACGCCAAGGGCTTCGAGGCCAGCTGGCAGGTCTCCGAACTCGCGACCACCGCGCTGCGCGACGTCGCGGCCGGCCGCGCGATGCCCGGCATCGATCGCGATCCGGAAGCAGGCGGCTATCCGTCCGCGTCGACCGGCAATGCCAAGGGGGAATCGATCGCCGACACGCTGGCCTTCTCGATGATCGACCCGGTGAACCCCTACGTGATGAGCGACCGCGCCATCAAGTACGGCCTGATGTTCATCGTGCTGACTTTCGTGAGCGTCGGTCTGCTGGAGCTGCTGTCCCGCCGCCGCGTGCACCCGGTGCAGTACCTGCTCGTCGGCCTGGCGATGACGCTGTTCTTCCTGCTGCTGCTCAGCCTGTCCGAACACCTGAGCTTCGCCCTGTCCTATGCGCTGGCGGCGGGCGCGGCGATCGGGCTGCTGACCTTCTACGGAGCGGCCATGCTCGGGACGGCGCTGCGCGGCCTGGGGTTCGGCGCGCTGGTGGCGGTGCTCTACGGCGCGCTGTTCATCCTGCTGAACCTGGAGAAGGCCTCGCTGGTGGTCGGCGCCTCGCTGCTCTTCGCGGTGCTGGCGGCGGTCATGACGCTGACGCGACGCATCGACTGGTACGCGCTGAACGGGCGGAGCATGGAGCAACCAGACGGGCGCACTGCGGAGCAGCCGGAGGAAGAGGCCATCGGCTCTTGGTGACAACGTGGTTGCCGGCCGCCCGTGGCTGGTTCAGCATGGGTCTTCACAGACCCATCACGACAAGAGAGACATGGGCGGAGACAACCCAAGCACCGACCGCGACGCGGCGCCCGAGACCGCCTCGGGCCGCTTCGACTACATCATCGTGGGCGCCGGCACCGCCGGCTGCCTGCTCGCCAACAGGCTCAGCGCCGACACGTCCAGGCGCGTGCTGCTGCTCGAAGCCGGCGGCCGCGACGATTACCACTGGATCCACATCCCCGTCGGCTACCTGTATTGCATCGGCAATCCGCGCACGGACTGGCTGTTCAAGACGGAGCCCGACGCGGGCCTGAACGGACGCAGCCTGCGTTACCCGCGCGGCAAGGTGCTGGGCGGGAGCTCGAGCATCAACGGGATGATCTACATGCGGGGCCAGACCCGCGACTACGACGGCTGGGCCGCATCGGCCGGCGACGAGGCGTGGCGCTGGGACGCGGTGCTGCCCTACTTCCGCGAGCACGAGGACCATTGGCGCCTGGACGAAGGCGCCGAGCGTCCGCCCGGTTTCGATCCGGCGATGCACGGGCACGGCGGGGAGTGGCGCGTCGAGAAGCAGCGGCTGCGCTGGGCGGTGCTGGACGCGTTCGCGACGGCGGCGCAGGAGGCCGGGATTCCCGCGACGCCCGACTTCAATCGCGGCAACAACGAGGGCGTCGGCTACTTCGAGGTCAACCAGCGCAACGGCTGGCGCTGGAACACGGCGAAGGCCTTCCTGAGGCCGGCCTGCTACCGGCGTCCCAACGTCGAGATGTGGACCGGCGCGCATGCGCAGCGGCTGCTGTTCGAGCAGACCGACGGTGAGGTCCGCTGCGACGGCGTGCTCGTGCGCACGCCTCACGGGCTGGAGACGGTCCGCCTGAACCCGGGCGGCGAAGTGCTGCTCTCGGCCGGCGCGATCGGGTCGCCCCAGCTGCTTCAGCTGTCGGGCCTCGGGCCGGCGGCGCTGCTGCAACAGCACGGCATCGGCGTCGTGAAGGACCTGCCCGGCGTCGGCGCGAACTTGCAGGATCACCTGCAGATCCGCGCGGTCTTCCAGGTCGATGGCGTGAGCACGCTCAACACGCTGGCGTCGAGCTGGTTCGGCAAGGCGCGGATCGGGCTCGAATACGCACTGCGCCGCACCGGGCCGATGAGCATGGCGCCTTCGCAGCTCGGCGCGTTTGCGAAGAGCGGACCGGACAAGGCCTGGCCCGATCTGCAGTACCACGTGCAGCCGCTGTCGCTGGAGGCGTTCGGCGAGCCGCTGCACGCGTTCAACGCGTTCACGGCGAGCGTCTGCAACCTGAATCCCACGAGCCGCGGCACGGTCACGATCCGCAGCGCGGAGGCGGCCGATGCGCCGCTGATCGCGCCCAACTACCTGAGCACCGCCGAAGACCGCGAGATCGCCGCGCGCAGCCTGCGCCTGACGCGGCGCATCGTCGAGCAGCCGGCGCTGTCGCGCTACCGGCCGCGGGAACACAAGCCCGGTGTCGAGTTCCAGACGGACGAGGAACTGGCGCGGCTGGCCGGCGACATCGCCACGACGATCTTCCATCCGGTCGGTACCTGCCGCATGGGGAGAGCCGACGATGAGACCGCCGTCGTCGACAGCCGCCTGCGCGTGCGTGGGGTGTCCGGCCTGCGCGTCGTCGACGCGAGCGTCATGCCGACGATCACCAGCGGGAACACGAATTCGCCCACGCTGATGATCGCGGAGCGCGCCGCCGCGTGGCTGCGCGCGGGGGAGTGACCGGACGCCGGACCGGCGCCGATCACAGGACCGTCAGGCGCTGAAGCGCTCCTCGATGTAGGCCAGCAGCGCGCGGATCGTCTGGGCTTCCCCGCCGACCGGGCGGCCCGGACGCGCGATGTCGTTCCAGGCGAACAGGTCGATGTGCAGCCAGTCCTGCTCGGCAGGGACGAAGGCTTCGAGGAACAGCGCCGCGTTGATCGCGCCGGCCAGCGCGCTGCGGCCAGTGTTCACGATGTCGGCGATGCTCGACGTGATGCCTTCCTTGTACGGCGCCCACAGCGGCATGTGCCACAGCGGATCATCCATCTTCAGGCCCAGGTCGACCAGGTCGCGCGCGGTGTCCATGTGCTTGGCGAACAGCGCCGGCAGCTGCGCGCCCAGCGCGATGCGGGCCGCGCCGGTCAGCGTGGCCAGGTCGATGATCAGCTCGGGCTTGGACTCGGTGGCGTAGGCCAGCGCGTCGCACAGGATCACGCGGCCTTCGGCGTCGGTGTTGCCGATCTCGATGTGCAGGCCCGCGCGGGTCTTGATCACGTCGCCCGGACGGTAGGCGTTGCCGCTGATGGAGTTCTCCACCGCCGGGATCAGCACCTGCAGGCGCACCGGCAGCTTCAGCGCCATGATCAGCGTGGCCAAGCCCAGCGTGTTGGCCGCGCCGCCCATGTCCTTCTTCATCTGGCGCATGCCGTCGGCCGGCTTGATGTCCAGGCCGCCGGTGTCGAAGCACACGCCCTTGCCGACCAGGGTCAGGCGGGGGTGCTTGTCGCTGCCCCAGTTCAGCTCGATCAGGCGCGGCGCGCGGGTGCTGGCGCGGCCGACGGCGTGGATGGCCGGGAAGTTCTTCTTCAGCAGGTCGTCGCCGACGATCTCCTTGAACTTCGCGCCGTGCTGCTTGCCGACGACGGCCGCGGCCTTCGAGAGCTCTACCGGGCCCATGTGCTCGGCGGGGGTGTTGACCAGGTCGCGCACGGCGGTCATCGCGGTGGCGATCGCCAGGCCGCGCTGGCCGTCCGGGCTGTTCTTGACGAGCAGCTGGGCCGGCTCGCGCTTGCGCGGCTTGTAGAGGTCGAACTGGTAGCAGCCGAGTTCCCAGGAGAGCGCGGCGGCCTCGTCCTGCAGCGGCAGGCCGTCGGGCGAGAGCGTGTAGCTGCCTTCAGGCAGCGCGAGCGGCAGTGCCGACAGCGCGAACGGGTGGGCGGCGTGCGCCACGCCGGCGAAGACCTGCGCCAGCTTGCCGTCCTCGCCCGGCACCAGGGCGAAGGTGTCCGGCGCGGCGGAGAAGCCCAGCGTCGCCAGCCATTGCTGGGTGCGCTTGGGCAGCTTCGGGGCCAGGGCCTTGTAGGCGGCGCGATCCAGCGCCAGGATGGGCGTGGCGCGAGCCACCGAGTTCTTGAATTGGACGTTCATCGATGCACCGGCTCGCCGCGGGTCGCGCGGACAGCCGGCCTTGGGGGTTGGCGGTGAGCCATTCTCGCTCGCGCTGCCGTACTTCCGCTGCCGCTGGCCCTCACCCCCACCCTCTCCCGCAAGCGGGCGAGGGAGCCACCCCAGTGCCCCTGCTCCGAATGGCTCGGTGCCTTCTCACTCCCTTGTATGTTTGAAGGGATGGGGCGGCAGCCCTAATGTGAGGGTGCTGGGGTGGAGAGACATCACTCCTCATCGACCGCTATGAACGGATCGACCGG
>NIOE01000015.1 GCA_002205125.1 Roseateles noduli
GTTGCCTTCGACGCAAGTCGTCTGGGCTCGGCTTGCGTCTTGAAAAAAGCATAGAACCTCTCCCGCTTGCGGGAGAGGGCGGGGGTGAGGGCCAGCGGCCGTGTCAGGACAACCCCATCTCCTGGATCGCCCGCACCAGCGCGGGGAACTCCACCGGCTTGCGGAAGTGGGCCCGGAATCCAGCCTCCAGCGCCTGACGACGATCAGTCTCGCGGGCGAAGGCGGTGAGCGCGATTGCGGGGACCTCGCCGCCCTGCCCGGCTGGCAGCGCGCGCACGTGCGCCAGCAGCTCGAATCCGGTCATCTCCGGCATGCCGAGGTCGGAGATCAGCAGGTTGACATCCGAGCCCGGCAGCAGGCCAAGCGCCTCGGCGCCGCTCGCCGCCGCGACGACCTGCGCGCCTTGCAGGCTGAGCGCCCGCGCCACCATCTCGCGCACCGACTCATCGTCGTCGACGACCAGGATGCGCGCCCCCTTGAGCGACACGCGATCGACAGGTCCCGCGCCCGGCCTCGCCGTCGTTCCCGCGTCGGGCCCGGCCTCCGGCCCCGCACTCACGCCGGCGTCCAACACCGTGCCGTCGACCGCCCGCGCGCCGATCACCGGCAGCGTCACCGTGAAGCGCGATCCCCGCCCTTCACCGCCGCTCTCGGCGCGCACGGCACCCCCATGGAGTTCAACCAGGTTGCGCACGATCGACAGCCCCAACCCGAGCCCGCCGTGCCGCCGTGTCATCGAGCCGTCGGCCTGGCGGAAGCGCTCGAACACATACGGCAGGAAGGCCGGCGGAATGCCGATGCCGGTGTCCTCGACGACGAGGTCCGTCGCCGTCGGCCCGCCGCGCAGCAGCACGCGCACCTCGCCGCCGCGCGGCGTGAACTTGACGGCGTTGGCGATGAGATTGGCCACCACCTGCTGCAGCCGCGCGGCGTCGCCCATCACCGTCGCGCCGGGATCGGCCGACACCTCCACGCCCAGGCGCACGCCGGCGCGTTCCGCCGCCGGCGACAGCAGCTCCACCGCCGCCAGCGTGAAGCCCGCGGCGGAGACCGGCGCAAGTTCCAGGCTCAGCTTGCCGGTCGTGATGCGGCTCATGTCGAGCAGGTCCTCGATCAGCTGCGCCTGCGCCTTGGCGCTGCGCTCGATCACGTCGATGCCCTTCTTCAGGTCGGGCGGCTCGTCGCCGAACTTGCGCCGCAGGATGTGCACCCAGCCGGTGATCGCGCTCAGCGGCGTGCGCAGCTCGTGCGACAGGGTCGCCAGGAACTCGTCCTTGACCAGCCCCGCCTGCTCGGCGGCCAGCCGCGCGGTGCGCTCGCTCTCCAGCAGCCGCGTGCGCTCGACCATCGCCTCGCGCGAGGCCGCGTACAACCGCGCGTTGTCGATCGCGATCGCGGCCTGGCTGGCGATGCCCTCGGCCAGCCGCTCGCTGCGTTCGGTGAAGACGCCGACGTCCTCATGGCCGAAGAACAGCCCGCCCAGCACCTCGCCCGAGCGGCTGATCACCGGCACCGCCAGGTAGCTGCGCACCGGCAGGTGGCCGGGCGGCTTGCCGTGGTGCGGCCCCCACTGCCCGTAGCGCGGATCGGCCATCACGTCGTCCAGCCGGATCGTGGGCTCCCCGCGGAAGGTCGGACCGAACAGCGCGGTCGGCCGCGGATGGCCGAGCTTGTCGAAGTGCTTGCGGTCCGCGCCGGACAGCGAATACAGCAGATAGGCCTCGCCCTGCTCGTCGAGGCCGTTGTAGAAGAACGCGCCGAAACGCGCACCGGTGAGCTCGGTCGCCGCATCGGTGACGCGCTGGACCAGTGCGCCGATGTCGAGCTCCGCGACCAGCGCCGCGCCGGTCCGGTTGAGCGTCTCCAGCGTGCGCGCCTCCTCGCGCAGCGCGGCCTCCGCGCGGGTGCGCTCCAGCGCCTCCCAGCAGCGTGCGACGACGACCTTCACCAGCGCGATCTCTTCGTCGGTCCAGTGGCGCGGCTCGCGCTGGTGCACCGCCATCGCGGCCACGAAGCGCCCGTCCTTGTGCAGCGGCACGCAGATCACCGACTGGATGCTGGTGCGCGCATAGGCCGTGCGGTCCGACCCGGCGGTGACCGGATCGCGGTCCACGTCGTGGTTCACGAACGCCTGCTCGGCGCGCATCAGGCGCAGCACCTCCTGGCCGAAGTCGCCGAATCGGTAGGTGCCGACGATGCTGGCCACGCCGTCGTTGTAGTCGCCGATGACGTCGAAGGTATCCTCGTCCGGCCGCACCGTCGCGTAGGCGCAGCGGTTGACGCCGAGATGGCGTCCCAGCCGCTCCGCGGTCACGCGCATCACGTCGGCCGGATCGGTCAGCGCGCGCGTGGCCTGCGCCAGCCCGTCCAGGAAGGCCAGCCGGCGCGACAGCAGCACCTTCTCGGTCGTTTCGGCGAAGGTCACCAGCACGCCGGCCGCGCGGCCCTGGTCGTCGCGCACGGCGCTGTACGAGAAGTTGAAGTAGACGTCCTCCAGGTAGCCGAAGCGGTCGATGGTCAGCTTGAAGTCGTCGAAGCCCACCGGCGCGCCGGCCAGGACCTGCTGCCACATCGGGCCGATCGTCGGCCAGATCTCGGCCCAGGTGTCCGGCGCCTGGCCGCCGAGCGCGGCGTCCGCCTTGGCGCCCAGGATGGGCCGGTACGCGTCGTTGAAGATCTGCACGAAGTCGCCGCCCCAGGCAAGGTACATCGGCAGCTGGCACTCCAGCATCGTGGCGACCACGGCCCGCAGCGAGGCGGGCCATCGCTCGATGGCGCCGAGCGCCGTGGTCTCCCACGCGAAGCCGCGCACGCGGGCGGCCATGTCGCCGCGAATGTGGGCCATCGCGAGGATGGCGGATGAATCGTCCATGGCACTCCAACGGTCAACCGCCGACGCGGGCGCGCAGGTGCCCGGACCGGTTGCAACGCGGGAGTGTAGGCCGCGGCGTCCCGTCGCGAGGCCGGGACCATCCCGCGGATGGCGGCGCGCTCAGTCCCGCACGTTCGGCGTCTTGAAGCCGCCGCCCGCCTGCGCCGCCTGCGCCTTGGCCTCGTCGAACTCCCAGTGCCAGGGCTCCTTGCTCACCGTGCGGACGAAGCCGAACGAGGTCGCATGCCGCTTGAGCCACTCGTAGGTCGGGTTGCCGTCGCCGCCGGCGACGGAGAGGTCGAACGCGATGCCGTTCTGGTGCTTGGAGAAACCGGGCCTGGCCGCCGTGTTGAAACCCGGCAGGCCGCGCACGAAGCCGTCGTGCAGCAGCTTCTGCTCCGGGTAGGAGCGGAAGCCGCTGTTGAGCGTGATCCGCACGCCGTCGTCCTTCGCGGCCGCCACCAGCGCCGCGAACGGCGCGATGGTCTTCATCGCCAGCCGCTCGATCTCCAGATTCGAATCGACGATCGCGACGAGATCGAGCTGCTCGAGAAACTGCCCGTTGTCCCAGGCGGCGTTCGGGCCGAAACGCGTCGCGCCCGGCTCCGGCGGCACCAGGCCGATGGTCTCGTTCATGAAGCTGCCGGCGAGGTTGCGCGTGGAGGTCCACCCCAGCACGTCCCCGCCGTCGGCCGCCGCGGCGCGACCGAAGACGATGCGCTTCCTGCTGCCGGCCTCCTCCAGCTTGACCTCGAGGATGGTCACCGACGTGCCTTTGGCGATCTTCTTGAAGCCGCTGCCCGGGATGGGAACGAAGGCCATCAGATCGCTGTCGCTGCGGATGCGGGCATCGGGATCGTCGACGACGAAGGTCCTGTCGCGGAAGCATTCTTCAAGGCTCACGGCGGGCTCCAGGAGTGGAGCCCTCAGCGTAAGCCTGACGCTCCGCCCGGCGCCTCATCAAAAGGGATGAGGTGCGCGGGCGCGAGGCGGCCTCAGCGGTTCACGCCCACCGCATCGGCCGAGCGCGCGAGCACCCCACCGGACAGCGTGATCGCCACGGCGACCACCAGCGCCAGCTCGTCGCCGCCGAAGAAGTCCTTGTCGAAGGCTTCGGAGTCCAGGATGCCGACCACCCGCCGGTCGGCGTCCAGCAGCGGCAGGCAGGCTTCGGCCTTCACCTTCGGATCGCAGGTGTAGTAGCCGCCGCCCTCGGCCACGAAGGCGGCCACGTCGTTGACAAGCCGCGCGCGGCCGCTCAGGCCGACGGCGCTGTTGTTGCTGCCCCGCGCGAAGTCTTCGGTCAACGGGAACTCGGCCCGGCTCTCGGCGCCGAAGTAGGCCAGCTTCACCAGCACCGACTCGTCGGCGGACTTGCGTCGCGCCTGGTACACGCCGAACCAGTGGCTGCGGCTGTGCTCGCGGTAGTAGCGCGTGACGATCGTGGCTTCGGCCAGCAAGCGCTGGTTGTCCGCGCCCTGCCCGCCCAGGATGCCGGCCAGCTCATAAGGCAGCTCGGCCAGTTGCCCGAACAGGGAGCACGCGCCGCCTTCGCCGAGCTCGGGCACGCGGAAGCTCCAGGCGACCGGCGTGGCATCCAGCGCCTCAGGCGTCAGCAGTGCCTGCAGCGCCGTCTGATGCCTGCGCACGGCCTCGGCGAACGAAGGGGAAGTGACGGCGGCGGCGTCGGCAAGGTCGCCGCGCAGGCCGGTCCAGTCAAGGTAGAGGTCGAGGTTCATGGATCAGGGAAAGGAAACTGGAGGACGCCAGCGCGGTCGCCGATGGGTGAGCCCTCAGGCCGTCGTCTGGAGATCGAGTTCCCAAGTTTCGCCGACAAGGTCCAACCCGAATCCCTGGAAGGGCTCTGTCCCGACGAGCCGGTACCCCGCCTTGCGGTAGATGTGCTTGGCGGCGTCGAGCTGGCTGTTGGTCCACAGCCGCACGCGCCGGTAGCCGGCTTCGCGCGCGAAGCGGTGGCATTCGGCGACGAGCCGGTCCCCCAGTCCGAGGCCGCGCGCGGCCGGCTCGACGAGCAGCAGCCTCAGCTGCGCGACGCCGTCGACGATCGCGTCCGTCGCCTCGTCGCGCGCCTGCACCAGCGCCACGCTGCCGATGTTCACGCCGTCGCGCTCGGCGATCCAGCAGGCCTCGCGGCGCGCGTCGAAACGCTCGATGAAGTCGGCGGCGATGCGCGCCACCAGCGCCTCGAAGCGTTGGTCGAACTGGTACTCGCGCGCATAGAGCGCGCCGTGCCGCGACACGATCCAGCCGAGATCGCCGGGCCGGTGCGGCCGCAGGATGAAGCTCTGCTTCGCGGGCTTGTCGTCGGGCGCCTCCAGCAGCCCCTGCACGCGGCGGAAGGCCTGCAGCAGCTCGGTCTGCTGCGCTTCGCCGAGCTGGTCGAGCAGCTCGCCCACCTGCTCCTGCGAGCGTTTCTCCAGCGGCTTGAACGCCTTGCGGCCGGCGGGGCTCAGCTGCAGCAGCGACTGGCGCGCGTCGACCGCGCTGCGCGTGGCGCGCACGAGGTCGCGTTCCTTCAGGTCACGCAGCAGACGGCTCAGGTAGCCGCCGTCGAGGTCGAGCATCCGACCCAGGTCGGTCGCCGTGAGGCCTTCGCCGTTCTCGAGATGGGCGAGCTCGAACAGGATGCGCCCCTCCGTCAGGCTGAACGGGGAGTCGAGCAGGCCTTCGTTGAGCACGCCGATGCGGCGCGTGTAGAAGCGGTTGAAGCGGCGGACGGCTTCGATGCGGTCAGGATCGGACATGGCCGGATCCTCCGACAATTACTTGCTTTTGGCAAGCAATTCATTGCCGAGAAGAAAAATCAGATCCCTTGGGCGACCGCTTTCCATCCAACATATTGATGACGTTCCATTTGGAGGCCTACGACAAGGCGGGAACACTCTCGACACCCACTTCGTTGCCAAGGACCGGGAGGAGCAATGGACTCAAATCAGCCTTCAGTTGAAGCCCTGAACTATCACCGGGTGCAGGCCAGATTCTCCAACATGATCGTATTAGCCTTCCTCGGAATTCTGGTTGCTTTCACTCTATATCGTGTACTGGCAGAGTGGACATTGGCTCAACAATACAAGCACGTGGCTGAATATCGGGAAAGCATGGAACGGGCACAGCAATACGAGCACACCAAAAAACAAAGACTCGCCGAATTAAACTTCATTCTTGGAAAAGATGAAGATGGGAAACAGCTAAATTTGTCAGGTGTCGCATTCAGGAGTCCAATGAGGCGCATACCGCCGCCTCCCAGCAGTACAACCGCAAACACCAACACACCAGCGTCAGACTTCCCGGAATTCCATCGAAGATACTCACCATTCTTCAAAGAGTGCAAAATACTCAACACCGATGGCAAGGCGTCTGCTTACATATCAGAGCCGGAAGAATTCACCGCTCAGGCATTAGCAAGCCTTGCGGACAAAGCACTATCCGATTCCCCCGAGCAGGCATTCACTGCCTTATGCCAGAGCAGCCCACTGGATCGCATCGAATACTTTATCCCAGATTCAGCAGTCGTTCAGCTTAATCAATACGTTTCACTAGTAAATTCATTGGAACGAGCACAAGCCAAATCATCGTCACCCGAAGTCTGCTCTCAAAAAATGGAAATCTCAAAGAGTCTATTTAGAGTAATGGATGCAGCATGGTACCCAGATTCCCCTCCTAGCAGGCCGGAAGATTATCTCACCACCGCCGGCTGCGAGTTCACACCAAGATTCGAGCGAGACTCAAGAACCGTAATATCAAAAACAAAATCAATTGCCGTACCTGCATTGGACCGTATCACAACTCCGGGCGCGCTCTTTACAGAGAAAGACAAACGAGATATAGAAGATGCAATGAACGCATCGGAGCTCAGAAAATCACTTGAAAAGCACAGATTGGCCAGGTCACAAAAAGAAGCAGAACGCCTAAAGGATCTAAACAATCAAATCAGCAAACTTGACCGAGACATTGAGAGCTTGAGGCAGCTAAAACCATTATCGGGAGATGCCGCCGCTGATCGCGACAAGTTCGGTCTACACCAACTGCTATTAAGCGCACTTTTTGTGGTTTCCGCGTTAACCGCAGCCGTCACCTCCAGCTATATGGCACGAGCCCATTCCTCGGAAGTGATTGAGATTGAGCGACAACTGCGCGGACAAACCACACAACAGACTGCGCGCAATCCATTTCACCGGGAGCCGAAAACTGCAATTGACATGACCCCCGTCAAAGAGTTGATTGCACTACTGAAAGGCTTGAAGCCGCCAGAGGTCGCGAACACTGGATCCGCTTAGACGGCTACGTGCATGGTTGAAGGTCTGCGCCACAGGGATTGGCAAGAGCCAAGACTCGCGCCCACCGGCATTCTTGGATCCAGTTCCACCTCATGACTAGCCCTCACAGCGACACTGCCGACGCCGCAACAATGCCTCTACGCAATACGCAGGACATTACGTCTTGACGTTTCAGTCTCATGGCAAAGCAGTCTCACCACACTCAATGCTTCGTTGTGCGATCCCTGTACGTCACGCGCGCAGGCCGGATCGTCGGCGCGCTGCCCGCGGCCGAGAAATTGCCCGGTCTTGCCGCCAGCAATACCGCCAGCAGGTCGGTCACGTTCAGCGGCTTGTAGAGCAGCCGGTTGAAGCCGGCGGCGCCCGCCGACTCGTCGGTGATCTCCGGGCCGCCGCCGGTCAGGCACACGTACATGGTGTGGCGGCCCGCCTCGGCGTCGATGAGCTTGGCCTCGGACACGACCTCCAGGCCGTTCATGTCGGGCATGTCGAAGTCGACGAAGACCAGCTCGGGCTTGAACAGCTTGAGCAGCCGCAGGCCGACCCGGCCGCTGTAGGCGACCGAGGTCGCGCAGCCGTAGCAGCGGAACAGCTCGCTGAGGCTGCGCGCGCCCTCCGGATCGTCGTCGATCACGAGGACCCGCAATGCGTGCGGCGAGGCCTGCGCCGCGAGCGGCGGCGTGTGAGCCGATGTGTCGGACATCGAAGTCTTCTCCCTGAATGCAACACGACGCAACAGCGGTCCGCGCGTGACAAAGCGCGGGCGGCAACCGCCGTCCGTCCACACCTCATCTCGGCAAGCTGCGTGCCCGGGTCCGCCCTCCTAAACCCAGGCCCCGCCAGCGTTGTCGTACGGCTAAAGTCCCTCGGTTGAGCCGCGATCAGACGGCCGTCGGGAGTCCTGAATGAGCGTCTTGGAAGAAGGGGTGGCCGTGGTCCCGGCCGATCACCTGAATGCGATGCTGATGGCGCTGCACGCGCTGCGCCGCGGCGACCCGGACGTGCGGCTGCCCTTCCACTGGACCGGCGTGGCGGGCAAGCTCGCCGACGCGTTCAACGAGGTGGTCGAGCAGAACGCCTCCATGGCCGCGGAGCTCTCCCGCCTGCGCCAGGTCGTCGGCCGCGAGGGGCGGCTCAAGCAGCGCGCCACCCTGCCCGAACTGCGCGGCTTCTGGGGCCAGCAGATCGACTGCATCAACGCGCTGATCGACGACCTCGTCCATCCCACCAGCGAAGCCGCCCGCGTCATCGGCGCGGTCGCCGAGGGCGACCTCACCAAGTCCATGGCGCTGGAGGTCGAGAGCCGCCCGCTGCAGGGCGAGTTCCTCCACACTGCCAAGACCATCAACCGGATGGTGGAGCAGCTCGGCGACTTCTCCGCCGAGGTGACCCGCGTCGCGCGCGAGGTCGGCACCGAAGGCAAGCTCGGCGGCCAGGCCGAGGTCAAGGGCGTCGCCGGCACCTGGAAGGACCTGACCGACTCCGTCAACTCGATGGCCGGCAACCTGACCGACCAGGTCCGCAACATCGCCGACGTCACCACCGCCGTCGCGCAGGGCGACCTCTCCAAGAAGATCGAGGTCGACGTCAAGGGCGAGTTCCTGACGCTGAAGAACACCATCAACACGATGGTGGACCAGCTGCGATCCTTCGCCTCGGAAGTGACCCGCGTCGCGCGCGAGGTCGGCACCGAAGGCTCGCTCGGCGGCCAGGCCCGCGTGGAAGGCGTGTCGGGCACCTGGAAGGACCTGACCGACTCGGTGAACTCCATGGCGGGCAACCTGACCTCCCAGGTGCGCAACATCGCCGACGTGACCAAGGCCGTGGCCGCGGGCGACCTCTCCAAGAAGATCACCGTCGACGTGAAGGGCGAGATCCTGGAGCTCAAGAACACCGTCAACACGATGGTGGACCAGCTGCGCTCCTTCGCCGCGGAAGTGACCCGCGTCGCGCGCGAGGTCGGCACCGAAGGCAAGCTCGGCGGCCAGGCCGACGTGCAGGGCGTGGCCGGCACCTGGAAGGACCTGACCGAGTCGGTGAACTTCATGGCCGGCAACCTGACCTCGCAGGTGCGCAACATCGCGGAAGTGACCACCGCGGTGGCCGCGGGCGACCTCTCCAAGAAGATCACCGTCGACGTGAAGGGCGAGATCCTGGAGCTCAAGAACACCGTCAACACGATGGTGGACCAGCTGCGCTCCTTCGCCGCGGAAGTGACCCGCGTCGCGCGCGAGGTCGGCACCGAAGGCAAGCTCGGCGGCCAGGCCGACGTGCAGGGCGTGGCCGGGACCTGGAAGGACCTGACCGACTCGGTCAACTCGATGGCGTCCAACCTGACCTCGCAGGTGCGCAACATCGCCGACGTGACCAAGGCCGTGGCCGCGGGCGACCTGTCCAAGAAGATCACCGTCGACGTGCTCGGCGAGATCCTGGAACTCAAGACCACCATCAACACGATGGTGGACCAGCTCTCCTCCTTCGCCGCGGAAGTGACCCGCGTCGCGCGCGAGGTGGGCACCGAAGGCCGCCTGGGCGGCCAGGCCACGGTGCGCGGCGTGTCCGGGACCTGGAAGGACCTGACCGACAACGTGAACTTCATGGCCGGCAACCTGACCGGCCAGGTCCGCGGCATCGCCAAGGTGGTGACCGCGGTGGCCAACGGCGACCTGGCGCAGAAGCTGACCGTGGAAGCCAAGGGCGAGATCGCCGCGCTGGCCGACACCATCAACTCGATGACGGACACGCTGGCGATCTTCGCGGACCAGGTGACCACCGTCGCGCGCGAGGTGGGCGTGGAAGGCAAGCTCGGCGGCCAGGCCAAAGTGCCGGGCGCGTCCGGCACCTGGAAGGGCCTGACGGAGAACGTCAACGAGCTCGCCGCCAACCTCACCACGCAGGTGCGCGCGATCGCGGAGGTCGCCACCGCCGTGACGCAGGGCGACCTGACGCGTTCGATCACCGTCGAGACGCAGGGCGAGGTCGCGTCCCTCAAGGACACGATCAACGAGATGATCCGCAACCTGAAGGACACGACGCAGAAGAACACCGAGCAGGACTGGCTCAAGACCAACCTCGCGAAGTTCACGCGGATGCTGCAGGGCCAGAAGGACCTGGTCACCGTCGGCCAGCTGATCCTGAGCGAGCTCGCGCCCGTCGTGGGCGTGCAGCAGGCCGAGTTCTTCGTGCTCAACATGCGCGGCGAGATGCCGCGCCTGAAGCTGATCGCCAGCTACGCCTCCGGCGGCCTGGCCACGCACGGCAAGGAACTGGCGCTGGGCCAGGGGCTGGTCGGCCAGTGCGCGCTGGACCAGGAGAAGATCCTGCTGGCCAACGTGCCGGGCACGGCCTTCCGCATCGCCTCGGGCCTGAGCGAGACCGCCGCGATGGAAGTGCTGGTGCTGCCGGTCGTCTTCGAAGGCCGCGTGCGCGGCGTGCTGGAGCTGGCCTCGCTGGAGCGCTTCAGTTCCACCCACCAGGCCTTCCTCGACCAGTTGACCGAATCCATCGGCATCGTGATCAACACCATCGAGGCCAGCACGCGGACGGAAGACCTGCTGATCCAGTCGCAGTCGCTGGCTGAAGAACTGCAGCGCCGTCAGCAGGAACTGCAGCAGACCAACGGCGAGCTGCAGGAGAAGGCGCAGCTGCTGGCCCACCAGAACCAGGAGGTCGAGCGCAAGAACACCGAGGTCGAGCAGGCCCGCCAGGCGCTGGAGGAAAAGGCCGAGCAGCTGGCGCTGACCTCGAAGTACAAGTCCGAGTTCCTCGCCAACATGTCGCACGAGTTGCGCACGCCGCTGAACTCGCTGCTGATCCTCTCCGACCAGCTCTGCAAGAACAGCGAGGGCAACCTCACGCTCAAGCAGGTCGAGTTCTCCAAGACCATCCACGCGTCCGGCAACGACCTGCTGATGCTGATCAACGACATCCTGGACCTGTCCAAGATCGAGTCGGGCACGGTGGCCGTCGACGTCAGCGAGCTGCGCCTGGACGAGCTGCAGCGCTCGGTGGAACGCAGCTTCCGCCACTTCGCGGACTCCAAGCACGTGGGCTTCGCCGTCGAGATGGATCAGCCGCTGCCCAAGTCGCTGGTCACCGACGTCAAGCGGCTGCAGCAGATCATCAAGAACCTGCTGTCCAACGCCTTCAAGTTCACCCACCAGGGCCAGGTCACCTTCAGCGTCAGCGCGGCGGCCGAGGGCTGGTCCGTCGACAACGAGGCGCTCAACCACGCCGGCCAGGTGATCGCCTTCGCGGTCGCGGACACCGGCATCGGGATCTCCGCCGACAAGCAGCAGATCATCTTCGAGGCCTTCCAGCAGGCCGACGGCTCGACCTCGCGCAAGTACGGCGGCACCGGCCTGGGCCTGGCCATCAGCCGCGAACTCGCGCGGCTGCTGGGCGGCGAGATCCGCCTGGTCAGCGCGCCGGGACGCGGCTCCACCTTCACGCTCTACCTGCCGCAGCACTACGCGCCGGCGCGCAATGCGCGACCGCGCAGCGCCCCCGGCACGCCGGCCAAGTCCGGAAGTGCGAACGCCTCCGCGCCGGCCGGCGATGAGCGCGACGACCTGCCGACCCACTCCCCGGCCGCGATCACCGCCGCCGAGCTCGCCGAGGCCGCCGTGCAGCGCGCGGCCGCGCGGCGGGCGCCGTCGGGCCGGTCGGGCGACGGCCACGACCAGGGGAACGGCAAGGCCAGCGGCAACAACGGCAACGGCAACGGCGATGCGGGCAGCGACAGCGGCATGACCCCGCTGGACGCGCACCGCGTCCAGATGGACACGCCGCCCGACAGCATCGTGTTCGCCAACGTCGCCAAGGACGACCGCGACGACATCGGCAGCGGCGACCGCGTGCTGCTGATCGTCGAGAACGACCTGGCTTTCGCCGGCGTGCTGCTCGAAGCCGCGCGCCAGGGCGGCATGAAGGGCCTGGTGGCGACCACCGGCGCGGGCGCGCTCGCGATGGCGCAGGAGTTCCGGCCCAGCCTGATCACGCTGGACATCTTCCTGCCCGACATGCAGGGCTGGCGCGTGCTGGACCGCCTCAAGTCCGATCCCGACATGCGTCACCTGCCGGTGTGCGTCGTCTCCACCGACGATGCGCGCGAACGCGCGCTGCAGGCCGGCGCGCTCGGCTTCCTGGCCAAGCCGCTGCAGTCACGCGACGACGTCGAGGTCGCGCTGCGCGACCTGCAGCGTTATCTCGATCGTCCGCGACGACGCCTGGCCGTCGCGATGCCCGAGGGCCCGGAGCGGCTCGCGCTGCTGACGCCGCTGGCCGGCGACGTCGAGACGGTGTTCGTCGATACCGCGGCGCAGGCCCGCGAGGTGCTGCCTGGCGTGGATGCGCTGCTGGTCGACGCAGTCGCGAGCGCCTTCGGTCCGCAGGACGTGCTGGATGCGCTGGAGCAGCGGCCCGGCACGTTGCCGTTGCCGGTGGTCGCGCTGAACGCGGCGGCCGCTGCGGGTGCGGCAGGAACGACGGGCGCGACCGGCCTGGCCAGCACGGCGGGTTCGGCGGGTTCGATCGAGTCTTCCGAGGACCTTGCCGCCGCGCGCCGCTGGACGCGGCCGCACGGGCTGCCGGTGCGCACCGCCACCGGGACCGACGCCGCGCTCGCGGCGATGGCGCTGGCCCTGCACCGCGCTCCGGCCGACATGGGCGACGGCGAGCGCCAGGCGCTGCACGACGCGCAGGAGGTCAGCTGTCCGCTGGTGGGCAAGAAGGCGCTGATCGTCGACGACGACATGCGCAACATCTTCGCGCTGGCCACGGTGCTGGACTCGCACGGCATGGTCATCGTCTCGGCCGACAACGGCCGCGAGGCGATCCGGCTGGTGCAGGAGGATCCCTCGATCGACATCGTGCTGATGGACATCATGATGCCGGAGATGGACGGCCTGGAGACCATGCAGCAGATCCGCCGCCTGCCGCGCGGACGCGAGCTGCCGATGGTCGCCGTCACCGCCAAGGCGATGAAGGGCGACCGGCAGAAGTGCATCGAGGCCGGCGCCTGGGACTACCTGTCCAAGCCCGTGGACCCCGCCAACATGCTGACCGTGCTGCGGGGCTGGCTATGCCGCTGAGCGCCCTCTTCGACGGCTACGCCACGCCCGACGCGGCGGAGCGCGCCAGCATCCTCATCGTCGACGACCTGCCGGAGAAGCTGCTCGTCTTCGAGACCATCCTGGCCGACCTCGACCAGCATCTGGTGATCGCGCGCTCCGGCAGCGAGGCGCTGCGGGAGGTGCTGCGCCAGCAGTTCGCGGTGATCCTGATGGACGTGAACATGCCGGGCATCGACGGGCTGGAGACGGCCCGGCTGATCCGCGGCTACCGGCGCTCGGCGCACACGCCCATCATCTTCGTCACCGCCTACGCGGACGAGCTGCAGACGGCGCAGGGCTACTCGCTGGGCGCGGTCGACTACATCCTCTCGCCGGTGATCCCGGACGTGCTGCGCAGCAAGGTGCGCGTCTTCGTCGACCTGTTCATCATGCAGCAGCGGCTGCGGCAGCAGGCGCTGGAGCGCATCGCGATCGCGCGGGCCGAAGCGGCGCAGCGCGCCGCCGAGGAGAACACGCGACGCTCGATCTTCCTGGCGCAGGCGGGCCGGGAGCTGGCCGACTCGCTGGACGCGGACGTCGCGATGCGGCGGCTGCTCTCGCTGCTGGTGCCCAACTTCGCGCCGCGCGCGCTGCTGTGGCTGCGCGACGCGGGCCACGGGCACGAGCGCGTGCTGCGCTGCGACGCGCCCGTCGCCGCCGGCGAACCCGCGCTGTTCATCGAGGGCCGCGAGCAGATGCTGTCCGAGGTGCTCTACAACGCCACGCGCAGCGCGCTGGAACAGATGGTGCCGGCGCTGCTGCCGGGCGGGGCGTCGACGACGCACACCCTGCCGACACACCCGCTGCCGACCCACCCGCTGCCGACCTTCGCACCGTCCGGCCTGCCCGACGACGAGCCGGCCCCACGCGCGCTGCTGCATCGCGACACCGCCGCCGGCGCGGTGCTGCCGCTGGTCGCCGGCGAACGCACGCTGGGCGGCCTGCTGCTGGTCGAGCCGCACCAGCCGCCCGACTGGCCGACGCTGGAAGAGCTGGCGGGTCGCGCCGCCATCGCCTTCGAGAACGCGCGACTGTACGGCGCGCTGCAGGCGGAGATCGTCGAACGCCGCCAGGCCGAAGCCGGGCTGCTCGAAGCGAGCCGGCGCAAGGACGAGTTCCTCGCGATGCTGTCGCACGAGCTGCGCAATCCGCTGGCGCCTATCCGCAACGCGATCGAGGTGATGCGGACCTTGTCCGACGCGCCCGTCGACGGCGGCGGCGACAGCAACGGCAACGGCAACGGCACCGATGCGCAGGATCGCGCCCGACGCCTGGGCGAGGCGGTCGCGGTGACCGACCGCCAGGCCCGGCACCTGACGCGGCTGGTCGACGAGCTCCTCGACGTGGCGCGCATCAGCCAGGGCAAGATCGTGCTGAAGAGCGAGACGCTCGATCTGCGCGACATCGTGCGCCACGGGCTGGAACCCGTGCAGTCGCTGATCGAGGCGCAAGGCCAGCAGCTGCATCTCCAGCTTCCCGACCGGCCCGCGCGCGTGCGCGGCGATGCGGCCCGACTGATCCAGGTCGTCACCAACCTGCTGCACAACGCAAGCAAGTACACCGCCGCCGGCGGCCTCATCGAGTTGACGCTGGCCCGCAAGGCGGCGGTCGACGCCGGCGCCGGTCCGGGCTCCGGCGACGACTTCAGCGCCGACCCCGAAGGCAGTTTCGTGCTCACCGTACGCGACAACGGACGCGGCATCGCCGCGTCGCTGCTGCCTCACGTGTTCGACCTGTTCGAGCAGGGCCCTCGCGGCCTGGACCGCAACCAGGGCGGCCTGGGTGTCGGACTGACGCTGGTGCAGCGGCTGGTGCAGTTGCATCGCGGTCAGGTGGAGGCCCGCAGCGAAGGTCCCGGTCACGGCTCGACCTTCGAAGTGCGACTGCCGGTCGCCGTGGAGGAGACGCCGATGACGAGCCTCGCCCCCGTGGCACCGACCGCGTCCACGGACCGCGGCGCGCCCTCCCGCGCCGAGCCGTCCGCCGGCAGGGAGCAGGGAGAGGAGACGCGCGACAACGACGGCCCGTGCCGGGTGATGGTCGTCGACGACAACCGCGATGCCGCCGATTCGATGGCGGTGTTCCTGGAGCTCGCGGGTTTCGAGACCACGGTGCAGCTCGACGGTCCCTGCGCGCTGGACGCTTCGGCCGCGTGGGCGCCGCACGTGGTGCTGCTCGACATCGGCCTGCCCGGGCTGGACGGCTACGAGGTCGCGCGCCGCCTGCGCACCACGCCCGGCGGCGCGGACACGCTGCTGATCGCGCTGACCGGCTACGGTCAGCAGGACGACAGACGCCGGGCGCACGAGGCGGGTTTCGACGTCCACCTCGTCAAGCCGGCGGATCCGGATGCGGTCGTCGAACTGATCCAGGAATGGCGGCAGCGCGACGGCACGCCGCGCCCCGCGGAGACCGCCGCGCGCTGAGCGGATGAGGCCGAGCGGATGAGGCCGAGCGGATGAGGCTGAGTGGATGAGGGCTGAGTGGATGAGGCTGAACGGGAGTCGCCGTCCGGCCACTACGTCGGCACCTCAACGCGCAAGGACGATCTCCATGCCTCTTCCCCTCCTCGGCCTGCTCGGCGCCGGTGCCGCTTCCGGCGGCATCGGTGCCGTCACCAACGCGGTGTCCTCCGTCGCCGGCAAGATCCCGCTCATCGGCCCGCTCATCTCCGGCATGACGCAGGGCGTCGGCAACATGAGCAGCGCCTTGCTGCCGGGTCTCTTCAAGTAACCACTGCCACGAACCGCATCCGCTCGCCTGTTCAACCGGCGACACCGCATGCACCGGGGCCGCTCCGGCGGCCTCTTCCCTAGCCAGTTCCACCAGCCAGGCCTGCCCCGTCATCGACGGGACCACGGCCCGGCGCCTGCCACGCGGCGTGGTCCTCCTCAAACAACGGAGACTGACGCCATGATTGGCTCCTTCGCGCCCGGCGGTCCGGGCGCCTTTCCTTGCACGCCGCCCGATCCGACGCCTCAGGATCCCGTGAGCATCACCGTGGGGCGGGGCCTGCTCTCCCCGGATCCCCGGCCGGTCGACGATTTCTCCGGATCGGGGCTCCTGTCGCGGCTGCGCATGCTCAAGCGGGTCCGCAACCTCGACGGTCCCGACGATGTCGCGGGCGCGCTCCCGGCGGCGTTCTCGACCTCCCACCAGCCCGCTGCCGAACTCGGCCTCCTCACCGCCCTGTTCCCGCTCGTGGCCCTCTCCGCGAAGGAGGCGGTGAAGTCGGCGCGCGCCGGCTATGCGCGGGGGTATCCCGAACACGTCCGCGCCCACCTGGACCAGCAGCAGCGCCTCATCGAATCGCTGCAACGCGACGGCGTGCCCGGCGCGCTCGGCGGCGACCGCGATGGCGACGGCGACGCAGATCTCGCCCGTCTGGTCGCGCTCCATGGGGACTGCATGCGCTCGTTCGAGGATCGCGAACGGGAACGCACCCGGGGCTTCGGCTCGCTGCTGAAGCACAACCTCACCCGGAAATGGCAAGGCAGACCGGGCACCAGCGCGTTGTGCGGTGTCTTCCTGAAGCAGGCACGCCATGTGGTGGAAGCAAGGACAGCGCGCAGCCGCCATCTGGAGACGGCCGAGACGTCCTACCAGCATCACCTCGCGCACAAGGCGGCCGACCTGCAGCGGCAGGCCAAGCGCGCCCGCTGGCCGGCGCTCTTCACCGGCATCGGCATGTCCGGCATGGCCGGCGGCATGGTGGTCTCCGCGGGCGCCTCGGCGGCCGGCGCGGGCAATGCCGCGGCGCAGGCCTCGGGCCATGCGGCCGGCCTGGCGGCGGCGCAGGCGGCGCAGGGGGCACTCGATGCGGCGACCGGCGGCGTCATGATGGGTGCCCAGGCAGCGCAGATGGCGGCCGGCGCGACGAACCTCCGTGTCCACCTCTCGGACCATCGGCGGATCAGGCGGGACCGCACGGCCGTCCAGGCGATCGCTGCCGACATCCCGCGCGCCGGCGCGCTGCATGCGCAGGACACGCAGTGGCGCCTGGCGGACAGCCGGAGAAGCCAGGCCTGCGACCTCGCGTTGAGCGCCGGTCAGGGCCTGATGCTGGCATCCAGCGCCTCGGGTTTCGTGTGCCCGCCCGTGGCACTCGCCCTGGCGGGGCCAGGTATTGCGCTCACCCTCGGAGCCAGCATAGGCGCCGGCGTCAATGAGGCGCATCGCGAGCGCTATCTGGGCGAAGCGACGGCTGAAGCGGTCAAGCAGCAGATCCGCCTGGGCAACCTGGGACAGCGGCTTCGCGACGAACCGCTCGAGACGGTGCTGCACGACGTGGCGGACGGATTCGAAGCTCACCAGGACCGGGTGGCGCAGACCCGACTGTGGAGCGACATCCTGACGGTCCTCGGCAAGGAGGACGTCGGGGAGCGCGCACGCCCTGCCCCCGCACAGGACCGCTATCGCCGCTTGCTCAGCCTCCACCAGCATCGACGGGACGCCTCACTCCTGCTGCCCGCCGGCGTCGGACGCCTGCACGCACTGCGCAGGGAGCACTATCCGGAGGCCTGGTTCGACGGCCCCGCGGCGACCTTGCACGAACGGCTCTCCGCGGACCTGCGGCGCCATCCGGCCAGCGCCGGCATCCTCGGGCGCCAGGACTTCCAGCGGGGCGTGCTGTTCGCGACCGTGTCGGACCTGACCCGACGCCGCGACCCCGTCATGGAACGGCTGTTCCACGACGACCGGGGCCACCGCTTGAAGACGCTCAAGGCGGATGCGGCGTTCCTGGCGCGACTGCGGTCCTACCCCCTGGCCAAGGCGATCCTCCTGCGGTACGAGAACGAGGCCCTGGCGCGCCATCTGACGTCGGTCGATCGCTTCGGGCGCGCTGACGCCCGGGAGGCGCTGACCGACCTCGCCCACACGCAGGTCGGTCGGCGGGCTCGCGGCGGCGACGGGCCGCTCCCCGCCTGACGAAAAAAGGGGCTGCTCCCCAGCAGCCCCTTGCGGTTCACCGACCCCGTCGCGACGGGGCCTGCCGCGCGGCGATCAGCCGTGCTTCGCGTCGAAGAACTGTTCGTCCTCCGTCGAACCCTTCAGCGCCGCGGTCGACGCCTGCGCTTCGATCGTGGTGGTGACCGCGTCGAAGTAACCCGTGCCCACTTCGCGCTGGTGCTTCACGGCGGTGAAGCCCTTCTCGGCAGCGGCGAATTCGGCCTCCTGCAGTTCCACGAACGCGCTCATGTTGTTGCGCGCGTAGCCGTAGGCCAGGTTGAACATCGAGTAGTTCAGGCTGTGGAAACCGGCCAGCGTGATGAACTGGAACTTGTAGCCCATCGCGCCCAGCTCGCGCTGGAACTTGGCGATGGTGGCGTCGTCCAGGTTCTTCTTCCAGTTGAAGCTCGGCGAGCAGTTGTAGGCCAGCAGCTTGCCGGGGAACTTCGCATGGATGGCTTCGGCGAAGGCCTTGGCGAAGGCCAGGTCGGGCTTGCCGGTCTCGCACCAGATCATGTCGGCGTAGGGCGCGTAGGCCAGGCCGCGGCTGATGGCCTGCTCCAGGCCGTTGCGGGTGCGGAAGAAGCCTTCCACGGTGCGCTCGCCGGTGCAGAAGGGCTTGTCGTTGTCGTCGATGTCGCTGGTCACCAGGTCGCCGGCCTCGGCGTCGGTGCGGGCCAGCAGCACGGTGGGCACACCCATCGTGTCGGCCGCCAGGCGCGCCGCGACCAGCTTGGCCACCGCTTCACGCGAGGGCACCAGCACCTTGCCGCCCATGTGGCCGCACTTCTTCGCGGCGGCCAGCTGGTCTTCGAAGTGGACGCCCGACGCGCCCGCCTCGATCATGGCCTTCATCAGCTCGAAGGCGTTCAGCACGCCGCCGAAGCCGGCTTCCGCGTCCGCCACGATGGGCGCGAAGTAGTCGATGTCGCTCTTGCCCTCGCTCCACTGGATCTCGTCGGCGCGCTTGAAGGTGGCGTTGATCTTCTTGACCACCTTCGGCACCGAGTCCACCGAGTACAGCGACTGGTCGGGGTACATCTCGCCGTTGCTGTTGGCGTCGCCGGCGACCTGCCAGCCCGACAGGTAGATGGCCTTCAGGCCGGCCTTGACCTGCTGCATCGCCTGGTTGCCGGTGAGCGCGCCCAGCGAATTGATGAAGGGTTCGGTGTTGACCAGGTTCCAGAGCTTCTCGGCGCCGCGCTTGGCCAGCGTGTGCTCGATGTTGATGGAACCGCGCAGGCGAACCACGTCGGCCGCCGAGTAGCCGCGCTGGATGCCCTTCCACCGGGGGTTCTCCGCCCAGTCCTTTTCGAGGGCGGCAATCTGCTGTTCGCGGGTGGGGGTCGAGGTCGTCATGGTGAGCTCCGTTCGTTCGAGTGAAGTTGAAAACCGATGGCTCAAATCTAGACGCGGTGCCTCTCCACGTGTTGCTTCATGTCTTATATAAGACTGATTTTTTTATCCTGAATAATCAATGGCTTGCAAAACAAAAACCGGATCGTGAGAACGAGTCTTCCATGATGAGAAATCTTGCGGCGCTGCAGCACGCCGGTTTTTTGTATGCCGGCAAGTTCTTTTCATGATTTGAAATTTCGGCGTCAACGCGACCTGTCGCATCGCGCCGGTCGGCCTGCCTCTTTGAGGGAGGACCCACTGAATTTGCAGCAGCCGTTCGAGGACGGACAGCAGTTCGTCGATGGCACATCCGGTGGCGACCGCCGCACTAGAGCATTCGTGCCGCGACCTGAATTCAGGCCGCCGCGCGGTGGGAAACCGGTCGTGCTCCGCGGCACCGTGGCGACCTCCCGATCGCGCGGCGGCTTCCAAGGAGAAAACCATGTTTGCATTGCTGGGTAGCGCGATTCCTGAACTGCTGGGCGCGGGCGGCAGCGCCGCCGCGGGCGCGGCGGGTGGTGGTAGTGCCGGCGGCGGTCTGGCTTCGGGGATCGGCGGCATCGCCAACACCCTGACCGGCGGCCTGCTGGGCAACCTGACCAAGGGTCTGGGCAGCCTGTTCGGCAGCTGATCCCGCGCGCATGAAAAAAGGGGCGTCCTCCGGGACGCCCCTTCTTCGTTGGCCGACCGGCGCGGACGATCGGATCGTCCGGCCGATGCTGAAGCGTCAGTCGAGCTTGAGCTTCTGCTGCTCGACGACCTTCTTGTAGACCGCGTACTCGGCCTTGATCTGCTCGGAGAACTGCTCCGGCGTATTGCCGATCACGATGGAGCCGGTCTCCTCGATGCGCTTCTTGACCTCGGGCATCTCGACGGTCTTGCGGGCGGCCTCGTTGATCTTGGCGACGACTTCCTTGGGCAGGTTCTTCGGACCCAGGATGCCGTAGTAGGCCATGCGGTTCACGGGCTCCAGGCCGAGTTCCTTGAAGGTCGGCACGTTGGGCAGCACGGCCAGGCGCTGCGGCGCCGCGACGGCGATCGCGACCAGGCGGCCGTCCTTGATGAAGGGCAGCGCGGACGGCAGGTTGTCGAAGATCATCGGCACCTGGCCGGCGACGGTGTCGTTGAGCGCCGGGCCCGCGCCGCGGTACGGGATGTGCGTGACGAACACGCCGGTCAGGCTCTTGTACAGCTCCATCTGCAGGTGGCCGATGCCGCCGGTGCCCGAGGTGGAGTAGCTGTACTTGCCGGGGCTCTTCTTCAGTTCCGCGACGAAGGCCTTGTAGTCCTTGGCGGGGAAGGACGGATGCACGGCGATCACGTTGGGCGTGGCCGCCAGGTTGATGATGGGCGTGAAGTCCGTCAGCGGGTTGTACGGCGTCTTGGGGTTGATCGCGGGATTGGTGGCCGTGGTGGACACGGTCGCCACGCCCAGCGAGTAGCCGTCCGGCGCGGACTTGGCGGTGTCGTTGGCGCCGATGATGCCGCCGCCGCCGGCCTTGTTCTCGACGATCATCGTCTGGCCCAGCGGGCCGTTGATGTGCTGCGCGACCACGCGGGCCACGATGTCGGTCGTGCCGCCCGGCGCGAACGGGACCACCAGCTTCACCGGCTTGTTGGGGTAGGACTGGGCCAGCGCCGCGGCGCAGGACAGCGACAGCGTGCTCAGCAGCAGGCCGTGTTGGAGGATCGAGCGACGGTTCATTGGGCTCCTCGTCTTTTGAACAATGGGTAACGTGATCGAAACAGCTTAAGTATGTCCCCTCGGCGCCCGGCCTAGCGGAACTACGTAGAGCCCCCGCCGCAGGGGCGGGAAACCCCTGGCGCAGCCTGAAGCGGCGTTCGGGAGTTCCGATGTCGAGCAACGGACGCGCTCAACGGGTGTCGCTCAACGGGTGTCGCTCAACGAATGTCGGTCAGGGCGCTTTCCCGCTTCGCCCATTCGACGGCACGACGCGCCAATGCCGCGGTCGCGTCGATCACCGGCAGCCCGGCCGACGCGGCGTCCAGCACCAGGGGGATCTCGGTGCATCCGAGCACGATGGCGCCCGCTCCGCGGGCCCGCAGACGCGCCGCGGCCGCGGCCAGCAGCTGCGCGGCCGTCGCGAGCTGCCCCGCCTTGACCGCCACGATGCCGGGCTCGATCAGCTCGATCATCTCGCCCGCGGTCGGCAGCAGCCATTGCACCGCCCTGCCCTGCGGCGGCCGGCGGTTCAGATAGAGCCCGGACGCCAGGGTCGCATCGGTGGCGAGGAGCCCGACCTTGCCGCCTTCGGGCACGAGGGCGAGGGCCTCGGCGATCGCCGCGTCGACGAGGTGGATCATCGGCAGGCCCAGCGCCTGTTCGAGGTCGTCGTACCAGAGGTGCGCGGTGTTGCAGGGCACGACGACCACGCCCGCGCCCGCCGCGGCCAGGCGCCGGCCGCTGACGATCATCGCGGCGAGCGGCGACTCGCCCTCGCCGCGGAAGGCCGCGGTGCGGTCGGGCACCTGCGGGATGCTGCTCACGACGACGGGGATGTGCTCCTGGTCCGTCGCGGCGGGCGTGGCGTCCAGCAGCTTGCGCATGAAGTCGACGGTCGCCAGCGGGCCCATGCCGCCGAGGATGCCGACGATGCCCGGCGCAGCGGGCAAGGCTGCGCCGTCGCCGCGCGCCGGGCGCGGTGTGGTGTGCGACATGACGGGATCAGTGCATGATCAGCGCGCGGGCTTGTCCGACAGCGCCTGCAGGTTCTCCTGCAGCTCGCGGCTCATGGGCGCGCCCAGCGTGATGCCCTTGGGTGGGATCGGCGTCTGGAACCACTTCTTGTAGAGCGCCTCGAACTCGCCGCTCTTCATCAGCCCCGCCAGCGTGGTGTCGACCAGCTTCTTGAACGCGGCATCGTCCTTGCGAACCATGATCGCGTAGGGCTCGACCTGGACCGGATCGCCGACCACGGCCAGGTCCGCCGGATTGAGCGCGCCGGCGCGCAGCCCGTACAGCAGGATGTCGTCCATCGCGAAGGCGTCGGCCCGGCCCGACTGCACCAGCAGCGCCGCATCGGCATGGTCCTTGGCGCTGATCAGCTCGAAGCCCAGGTTCTGCTCCTGGTTCATCCGGCGCATCACCTGGAAGTTGGTGGTGCCCGTGGTCGACACGACCTTCTTCCCCTTCAGGTCGGCGAAGCCCTTGATGGGCGAGTTCGCCTTCACCAGCAGCCGCGTGCCGGTGTAGAAGTAGTTGATCGCGAAGTCCACCTGCCTGGCGCGGTCGCTGTTGTTGGTGGTGGAGCCGCACTCGATGTCGATGGTGCCGTTGTCCAGCAGCGGGATGCGGTTCTGCGAGGTCACGGACTGCGTGGCCACCTTCAGGTCGGCGCGGCCGACCGCCTTCTTCACCTGCTCGACGACCTTGCCGCAGATCTCCCAGCCGAAGCCGGTGGGTTGCCCTTCGGCGCCGAGGTAGGAGAACGGGATCGAGGAATCGCGGTACGCGACGGTGATGACGCCGGAGGCCTTCACCTTCTCGAGCGTGCCGGCCGGCTGGGCCGAGGCGGCACCGGCCGCGACAACGAGGGACAGGACGACAACGCGGGGAGCAATCATCTTCATGGCGATTCCTTTTCTCGGAGGGTTGGAGTGTGCAATGACCGGACGATAGTGACCACCGCCTGTCCCGTGCATCGGGATCCCGCCGCTTCGTATAAGCTGGGCTTATGTTCGCCGACCCCTGCCGTCCATGCGCCTGAAGCACATCGAGGTCTTCCACGCGGTCATGCTGACGGGCTCCGTGAGCGCAGCCTCGAAGCTGCTGCACGTGACCCAGCCGGCGGTCACCCAGTCGCTGCAGCTGGCCGAGTTGCAGCTGGGTTACGCGCTGTTCACGCGACAACGGCGACGCCTGATGCCGACGCGCGAGGCGCAGGCGCTCTACCCGGAAGTGCAGGCGCTGATGTCGCAGCTCGAATCGGTGCGTCGCATGGCGACCGCGCTGGGCACCGGCGAGGGTCAGGGCTTCCGCATCCTGATCGTGCCCTCGCTGGCGGTGAAGGCCCTGCCCCAGGCGCTGAAGGCCTTCCGGCGTCGTTATCGCGACCTGCCGATCAGCGTGCGCACGCTGCACTCGAACGACATCGCGCGGGCCATGCTGCTGCAGGAGGGCGACGTCGGCATCGTGTACGGCCGGCCGTCCCACGCGGCGTTGTCCGATGAACTCGTCGCCACCGGGCGGCTCGTGTGCGCGTCGCCGAAAGGCAGGACGGCCGCGGACCGGCGCACCACGGTCGCGCTGCAGGACCTGCTGCGGGAGCCCTTCATCCGCATCGACGAGCGCGACCCGCTGGGCGCCGTGCTCGCGGACCAGTGGGCGCGCCTGTCGCTGTCGCCGCGCGCCGGCATCACCGTGCAGACGCACCACATCGCGATGGTGATGGCGGAACAGGGCTTCGGGCCGGCCATCATCGATTCCTTCACCGCGCAGGCCAGCGGCGGCGACCTGCACATCCGCACGCTGCTGCCCGAGGTGCCGGTTGAAGTGCGCGCGGTTCAGCCGCAGGGGCTGCGCTCGCCGCAACCGGTGTCGGACTTCATCGCGGCGTTCAGGCAGGCGATCGAGGAATGAGAGGAACGACGGCGCGCGGCGCGGCCCGAGGCAAGGCGTCCTGCGCCAACGCCCACTCGATGTGCTCGGCCACGACCGGCGTCGCCCGTGGCAGCGCGGCACTGAGCGCCGCCAGCATGTCGGCGCGCAACGCCGGCGCCAGGTCTTGCCCCAGCGCGTTGCCGATCGCCACGGCGATGTTGCGCTGCCAGCGCGCATGGCCGATGCGGCGGATCGCGGAGCCTTCGGTGCGCTTGAGGAAGGTCGGCTCGTCCCAGGCGAAGAGCGTCAGCAGCGACGCTTGGCCGAGCGGCTCGCGCCAGTCGAAGTCCGGCAGCGCGTTGCGGCGCGCGAACTTGTTCCACGGGCAGGCGAGCTGACAGTCGTCGCAGCCGTAGATGCGGTTGCCGATGGCCTCGCGGAACTCGACCGGGATCGGGCCGTCCTGCTCGATCGTCAGATAGCTGATGCAACGACGGGCGTCGAGCCGGTACGGGGCGATGATCGCCCCGGTCGGGCAGGCGTCGAGGCAGGCGCGGCACTGGCCGCAATGCGCGGTGACCGGCTCGCTGGGCGGCAGTGCCAGATCGAGGTAGATCTCGCCGAGGAAGAACATCGAGCCGCTGTCGCGATGCAGCGTCAGCGTGTGCTTGCCGCGCCAGCCGATGCCGGAGCGGCTCGCGAGTTCGACCTCCAGCACCGGCGCGGAGTCGGTGAACACGCGGTGCCCCATCGGGCCGACGCGCTCCTGGATGCGGTCGGCCAACTGCTGCAGCCGATTGCGCAGCACCTTGTGATAGTCCCGGCCCCGCGCATACAGCGAGACCTGTGCGCGCGCCGGATCGCGCATCGCGGCCCATTCGCGGTCCTGCCAGTCGTCGCCGGCGGCCTCGGGCAGGTAGTCCATGCGCGCGGTCAGGATGCTGATGGTGCCGGGCACCAGCTCGGCGGGCCTGGCGCGTTTGAGGCCGTGGGCGGCCATGTACTGCATCTCGCCGTGGAAACCGGCGTCCAGCCAGGCCTGCAAACCTGCTTCCGCATCGCTCAGATCGACGTGGGCCACCCCAATCTGTGAGAATCCGAACTCAAGCGCCCAGGCGCGTACCTCGACCATCAGCGCGCGCAGCGCGTCGGGGTGTCGGGAGGGGCTGGACGCGTCTTCGGAGGACGCGTCGGGCCGTGGGGTGTTGACCAGGGAATTCATCGCAGTTGAGCATTCTAGAAACCCGCCCGTACCGTTGGCCCGACGAGGCCGCCTGCGAACGTTTCGCACAGGCGTTGGCCCGCTGTCCGCAGATCGCGGACCTGAGCATCGAACTCGACGGCGGCCTGGGGGCCGGCAAGACCAGCCTGGTGCGGCATCTGCTGCGCGCGCTGGGCGTCACCGGCCGCATCAAGAGCCCGAGTTACGCCGTGGTCGAAGACTACGCCCCGCCGGGGCTGTCCGGTCTCCCCGCCCATCATTTCGACTTCTACCGCTTCAGCGATCCGCGCGAGTGGGAGGACGCGGGTTTCCGCGACCTGTTCGCCGCGCCGGGGCTCAAGCTCAGCGAATGGCCCGAGAAGGCGGCCGGCATGCTGCCGACGCCGGACCTGCGGCTGCTGCTCCAGGTCAACGACGACGACAGCCGCGACGTTCGGGCGGAAGCCCGCACGGTGCGGGGTCAGGAATTGCTGGCAGCGCTCGACCGGCAGTTGGCCGACGCTGCCGCCGCTTCCGATTGACGGCGATGCGACCGCGCGCCTTCCCACGATCGCAGACATGCACGGAGACATGAAAGCAGACATGACCGGCCTGCCCACCCCTTCGACATCGGACTCTAACCCGGTCGACATGCCCTCCCGCAGCCGCCGCAAGGCGCTCGGCCGCATGGGCGCGACGGTGCTGAGCTTCTCTGTCCTGCCCGCCGTGCCGGCGATGGCGGCGAGCTCGACCAACATCGTGGCCGTGCGCGTCTGGCCGGCGAGCGACTACACCCGGGTGACCATCGAGTCCGATCGCCAGCTGGCGGCCAAGAGCTTCATGGCGGCGAATCCGGACCGGCTGGTGATCGACATCGACGGGCTGGAGCTCAATGCGGGCCTGAAGGAACTGCTGGGCAAGGTGAAGCCGGACGATCCCTTCATCGCCGGGGTGCGCGTGGGGCAGAACCAGCCGCGCGTGGTGCGCATCGTGCTGGACCTGAAGCAGACCGTCGCGCCGCAGGTGTTCACGATCGAACCGGTGGCGGCGTATCAGAACCGGCTGGTGCTGGACCTGTACCCGACGCGCGAGCGCGATCCGTTGCTGGACCTGGTGCGGGGCAAGGAAGCCGCCGAGACGGCCGCGGCGCAGTCGGTGAACGACGCGCTGGGCGAGCTGATCGGTCGCATCGACCGGCCGCTGACGGCGGCCTCCTCGGCCGAGCAGGCGGCGAGCGCCGCCGCGACGCCGCCGCAGCGCCCGGCGAGTTCTACGGCGATCGCGAAGATCGACACCCCGCCGCCGGCTGCGCCGCCGCTGAAGGAGGTCGCGCCGGAGATGAGCCAGACCAAGCTGGACCGGCTGATCGTGATCGCGATCGATCCGGGCCACGGCGGCGAGGATCCGGGCGCGATCGGCCCGACCGGGCTGAGAGAGAAGGACGTGGTGCTGGCGATCGGCAAGAAGCTGCGCGACCGGCTGAACGCCAACCCGCGCATCCGCGTGATGATGACGCGGGATGCGGACTTCTTCGTCCCGCTGAACGAGCGGGTGCGCAAGGCGCGGCGGGTGCAGGCCGACCTGTTCGTGTCCATCCACGCGGACGCGTTCATCACGCCGAAGGCACGAGGCGCTTCGGTGTTCGCGCTGTCGACCAGCGGTGCGAGCTCGACGAACGCGCGCTGGATGGCCGACAAGGAGAACGCGGCCGACGTGATCGGCGGCGTCAACAACAAGGTGGTGAAGGACGCCGGCGTGCTGCGCGCGATGCTCGACATGAGCACCTCGGCGCAGATCAAGGACAGCCTGAAGCTGGGCGGCGAGGTGCTGGGCCAGATCGGCAAGCTGGCCAAGCTGCACAAGGGCAGCGTCGAGCAGGCCGGCTTCGCCGTGCTGAAAGCGCCGGACGTCCCGTCGATCCTCGTGGAGACGGCCTTCATCTCGAATCCCGAGGAAGAAGCCCGACTGCGCGATCCGGACTACCAGGACGACCTGGTCAAGGCGCTGGCGACCGGCATCGCGCGCTACTTCGCGAAGAACCCGCCGCTGGCGGCGAGACATCGGGCGTTGTGAGCGCCTGAGGCGCTCACAACGCGCCGCGCCCATCATGGAAAACGGGGCCGAAGCCCCGTTCAGTTCCGTGCTGGCGAACCGCCTTACTTGCCGACCTGCGTCGGCATCGCCGGTGCCGTCGTGCGCTGGATCGGCTTCCAGGTCTTGAGGCGTTCGAGGACGCTCGCGACACCCGCTTCGAGCTGCACATCGCGGCCGGCGTTGACCGCCACCGGATCCAGATCGACGTCGATGTCCGGCGCGACGCCTTCGTTCTCGATGCGCCACTCGCCTTCCGGCGTGAAGAAGCGGAAGAACGGCACGACGAGGAAACCGCCGTCGATCAGGCTCGGGTTCGCCGAGATGCCGATCAGGCCGCCCCAGGTCCGCTTGCCGATCAGCGGGCCCAGGCCCGTGCGCTTGAACGCATAGGGCATGAAGTCGCCGCCCGATCCCGCGTCCTGGTCGATCAGCATCGCCTTCGGGCCGTAGATGGCGCCGGCGGGCGTGTCGTAGATCAGGCCGTCACGGTCCTTCCAGCTGCCCAGGTAGGCGCGGTTCAGCAGCTCCGTCACGTAGTTCGCCGCCTGGCCGCCGCCGTTGCGGCGGTCGTCGACGATCAGCCCCGGCTTGTCCACCTGGCCGAAG
The DNA here is from genome assembly GCA_002205125.1 of Roseateles noduli. Classification (GTDB taxonomy): domain Bacteria; phylum Pseudomonadota; class Gammaproteobacteria; order Burkholderiales; family Burkholderiaceae_C; genus Roseateles; species Roseateles noduli. The sequence goes on from NIOE01000015.1 coordinate 28,094, forward strand.
AACATGCGGTTGAAATGCTGGAAGCCCGGTCCCGCCGTGTCCGGCATGTAGACGTAGGCAATCTTGCCGCCGCTCAGGCGATCCACTTCCTCGCGGTTGTGGTCGATCCAGGCCCATTGGCGCAGCCGGCCCTCGGTCGAGATCGGCTCGACGGTCACGCGTCGCGCGCCCTGCCCGTTCGCGTTGGCCGACACCGTCAGCTGCACCTGCTTGCCGACCGTGTTCTCCAGCTGCTGGTACAGGTTGTGCGCGCCGTCCACCGGCTGGCCGTTGACCGCCAGCAGGTAGTCGCCTTCCTTGACGCCCAGGCCAGGCGCCGCCAGCGGCGCCTTCAGGTAGGGATCCCAGCGGTCGCCCTTGAAGATCGTCTTGATGCGGTACTTGCCGTTCTCGACGCTGAAGTCCGCGCCCAGCAGGCCCACCGCGACACGCGGCTCCTGATGCACGTCGCCGCCGCCCACGCGGTTGTGGCCGACCTGCAGCTCGCCGATCATCTCGACCAGCAGGTCGTTCAGGTCCTCGCGGCGCTGCACGCCCGCCACCAGCGGCGAATAACGCTGGTAGATGCCCTGCCAGTCGAGGCCGTGCAGCTTCGGGTCGTAGAAGAACTCCTTCTCCATCCACCAGGTCTCGTCGAAGATCTGACGCCATTCGGCGCGCGGATCCACGCGGGTCTTCAGGCCCGACAGGTCGATGCCCTTGGTGTCGATCTTCTCCTTGGCGTCGGCGATCTCCAGGCGGCCGCCGCCCTGGTTCAGCAGGATCTTCTTGCCGTCCGGGCTCAGGCTGTAGCCCTCGATCTGCGGCTTGACCATCTTCGCCTTCTTCTCCTCGAAGTCGAATCGGTACAGGTCGCCCTTGCCGCCGTTGCCGCCCTCGGCATCGATGGACACGCCAGGTTGCTTGCGCTCGATGTAGAACAGCGCGCCGTCGTCCGCCACCGCGAGGTCGTCATAACGCGCGGTCGCCACCGGCAGACCCACGATGCGGTCCTTCAGGCCGGCGAAGTCGATGCGCACCGGCTTGACCTTGGGCTTGACGTCTTTGCCCTCGTCCTTCTTGTCGGCTTTCGTGTCCTTGCCGTCCTTCGACTCCTTGGCGTCCTTGTCGGCCTTCTCGGATTTGTCGGACTTGTCGTCCTTCTTGTCCTCGCCCGCCTTCTTGTCCTTGCTGTCCTCATCGCCGGCCTTGGGCTCGAGCGGCGACTTGCCGTCCGCGCGCAGCACCGCGGCGTACAGGCCCATGCGCACGGAGCGCTCCTGCGTGGACATGTCCAGGCCCACCTGCGCTGGACCCGAGTTGATCGACGCGGCGAAGAACAGCACGTCGCCCTTGGTCGAGAACGCCGGCAGGTTGGCGTGGCTCAGGCCGTCGGTGACGGTGTGCTGCTGGCCGGTCTGGAAGTCGGCGATGCGGACCTGGCTGAAGAAGTTCTTCCCCACCACCGTGTAGGCCAGGTAGCGACCGTCCGGCGAGAAGCCGACGTCGAATCCGGCGCGGCGCTCGCTGCTGTCGATCTTGGCCAGCTTGCCCGACTGCGCGCCGGTCAGCGGCAGCTGGTACAGGTTCAGGTGGTTGTCCTGCAGCACCAGCCGCGCGCCGTCCGGCGACCAGGCGAGCAGCGTGTAGTAGCCCGCCTCGGGCAGCAGCATCTTGCGCGCGGTCCGGTTGGCGGCCTGGTCGCCGAGCTGGTCGCGGATGACGACCTGATGGCGCATGCCGGGCTCGTCGGAGACGTAGGCGACCTGCTGGCCGTCGGGGCTCCACAGGGCGTCCTTCTCGCGCACGCCGGAGGTCTGCGTCAGGTTGCGCACCACCCCGTCCTTCACCGGCACGGTGAAGACCTCGCCGCGCGCGCTGATGACGACGCGCTTGCCGGTCGCCGACAGCGACGCGCCAGTGATCGTCTTGGCAGCGTCCTTCCATTGCACGCGCGCTTCGTTGCTGGGCTCGTTGAGCGCGATGCTCAGGAAACGCGGCGTGCCGCCGTCCAGGCCGATCTCCTTGAGCTGTCCGCCCGCCTCGTAGACGACGCGGCCGTCGCGGCCGTCGGCGCTGCGGACGTCCCAGACGGTTTCCTTCGTCAGCTGACGCAGGGCCTTGGTCTTGGTGTTGAACGCGAAGAGGTTGGCCGCACCGTCGTTGCGGTCGGAGATGAAGACGATCTCGTCGCCCATCCAGATCGGGTTGCTGTCGGTCGCGTTGACATGCGGGATCTGCTCCCAGGTCTTGCCCTTGGGATCGAGGATCCAGATCGGCGGGGTCGTGCCGCCGCGGCTCTGACGCCAGCCGCTCGGGCCGGCGTACGCGGCGCCATTCGGGCGGTAGGCCAGTCGCGTACCGTCGGGTGACCACACGCCTTCATAGGCGACGGCCTCCATCACCTTCTGCTCGAAGCCGCCGTCCACCGGCACCTCGAACAGCTGCTTGCTGCGGGTGTTGAGCACCTCGCGGTTGGAGGCGAAGAGCACGCGCTTGCCGTCGGGGCTCCAGCCGGTCACCTGGTCGGCGGCCGGGTGCCAGGTCAGGCGGCGGGGCTGACCGCCAGCGGCGGCGATCACGTAGACATCGGTGTTGCCGTCGTAAACCGCGGAGAAGGCGATCCACTGACCGTCGGGCGAGAAGCGCGGCGCAAACTCACCGGCCGCATGACCCGCAAGGCGGCGCGGCTGGCTGCCGTCACGGTTGGCGATCCACAGGTCGCCGCCGTAGACGAAGGCAAGATGCCGCGCGGACACGGCAGGATCGCGCAGCAGCAAGGTCACGGCAGGCGCCGGAGCCGTTGCGGAGGTGGCGGATGCAGTCGCGGTCGCAGCCTGTTGGGCCTGCGTGGGAGCCGCCGCGATCGCGGCGGTCAAGCTCAGGGCCACGGTGATGGCCTTGCTGAGAATGCTGTGTTGCATGGGGCTTGTCGACGGTGAAAGGCAGCGGGCGAGAATAGCCCTGCGATGCCAGCGTGACGAAGCTCACCCCCCGGGATTGCGCGCTCTGCGGGTCGGTGTTTTCCCGCGAATCAGACCGCGGGCTTGGCGCGCGAGGCGCGCCAGCCGCCATACAACGCGATCAGGCCCGGGATGATGATCATGGCCCAGATGATCTTGCTGAGATGGGTCTGCACGAAGGGGATGTTGCCGAAGAGGTAGCCCGCGAGCGTGAGACCCACAACCCAGATGACGCCGCCAGCGACGTTGTAGGCGGTGAAGCGGCTGCGGGTCATCGCGGCGACACCGGCCACAAAAGGCGCGAAGGTGCGGATGAAGGGCATGAAGCGCGCGAGGATGATGGTCACGCCACCATGCTTCTCGTAGAACTCGTGCGCAGCGTCGAAGGCGCGCTTGTTGAAGAAGCGCGACTGCTCCCACTGGAAGACCTTGGGCCCGAAGTAGCGCCCGATCGTGTAGTTGCACTGGTCGCCCAGGATCGCGGCGACCAGCAGCACGGCGATCGCCAGCGGCAGGTTCATCATGCCGGTGCCGCACAGGGCGCCGACGACGAACAGCAGGGAGTCGCCCGGCAGGAACGGCATCACGACGAGGCCGGTCTCCACGAACACGATCAGGAAGAGCAGCGCGTAGACCCACATCCCGTAGGCGGCCACGAACTCGGCGAGGTGCTTGTCGACATGCAGGATGAAGTCGACGAGGAAGTGCATCAGATCCATGGGCGCGGATTATGGCGGGCGGTTTCTGAAGTGCTGATGAAGAAACGGGAGAGCACCACCCCGGAAATGCAAGGCTCGACATGCCATGCGGGACGGCAGTGTGGTCCACCGAACAGAGTCCAGCCCTCCAATCTGTCGCGGTCGGCCCTGGAACTGCGCCACCTTCTACAATCGCCCCCATGGACGACACCCTCGCCCCGACGGCGAACGCCGCGGCCGCTTTCGACACCGCCGCCCCCGCGGGCCGGCGCGCGATCCGCGAACTCCCCGATGAACTGATCTCCCAGATCGCCGCCGGCGAGGTGGTCGAGCGCCCGGCGTCCGTCGTGCGCGAACTCGTCGACAACGCGCTGGACGCCGGCGCCGGCCAGATCCAGCTCAAGCTGATCGCCGGCGGCATCCGCAGCCTGATCGTCGAGGACGACGGCCACGGCATTCCCGACGGCGAGTTGCCCCTGGCCATCAAGCGCCACGCGACGAGCAAGATCGGCAGCCTGAACGACCTGGAGGCCGTCGCCACGATGGGCTTCCGCGGCGAGGCCCTCGCCGCCGTGTCGTCCATCGCCGAGCTGGCCCTGGTGTCCCGCTACACCGGCGCCGCGCACGCCTGGCGCCTGGAAGCCCGGACCGGCGAGCTGAGCCCCGCCGCCCGCGCCAGAGGCACCTCGGTCGAAGTGCGGGAGCTGTTCTTCAACACGCCCGCCCGCCGCAAGTTCCTCAAGAGCGAGAGCACCGAGCTCGCCCACTGCCTCGAAGCGCTGCGCCGCCACGCGCTGGCCCGCCCCGACGTCGGCTTCGCCGTCTGGCACGAGGGCAAGCTGGTCGACCAGTGGCGCGCCGCGCCGCTGCCGCAACGCATCGCCGAAGTCCTCAACGAGGACTTCATCGCCCAGAGCCGCGAGGTCTTCGCCGAAGTCGGCCCGATGCGCATCCACGGCCGCGTGGGTCTGCCCGAAGCCGCGCGCGCCCGCGCCGACATGCAGTACGTCTACGTGAACGGCCGCTACGTGCGCGACAAGCTGATCTCGCACGCGATCCGCTCGGCCTTCGACGACGTGCTGCACGGCCACCGCCAGCCGAGCTACGTGCTGTTCATCGACGTCCAGCCCGAGCTGGTCGACGTCAACGTCCATCCGACCAAGATCGAGGTCCGCTTCCGCGACGGCCGCGAGATCCACCAGCAGGTGCGCCGCGCCGTGGTGGCCGCGCTGGCGCTCTCGCGCAGCAGCGAGGACGGCTCACCCGGCACCGCCGCGGCGGGCGCCGCCGAGGCCGCCGCCCCGACCGGCCGCCAACGCTGGACCGGCACGCCGGCCTGGGAACAAGGCGGCATGACGAGTGCCTCCGGGGCTTCCGATGCGTCCAGCGCTCCGGGTCTGGCCGCAACGGACGGCCAGGCGAGCGGCGGCAATCCGTCCGGCCAGTTCGCGTATGAGCCCCCGGCCCCGTACGCCGCGCCCTCCGCCAGATTCGCCGGCCCCGAGGGCTGGCGCGCCCCGATCCCGACCCGCGCGCAGACCGCGCTGGCGCTGGAGCAGGCCGAAGCGCTCTACGCCTCCGGGTCCGCCGGCGGTCTGCCGACCGCGTCGGCATCGGCCTCCGCGCTGTCGGCGCTGGGCGCCGCCCCGGCCGGTCCCCTGCCGTCGAGCCAGGCGGGAGAGTGGCCGCTGGGCCGCGCGATCGCACAGATCCAGGGCGTCTACGTGCTGGCCGAGAACGCGCAGGGCCTGATCATCATCGACATGCACGCGGCCCATGAGCGCGTGGTGTACGAGCGCCTGAAGACTGCACTCGGCGAGACCCGCATCGACTCGCAGCCGCTGCTGATCCCCGTCACCTTCGCTGCAACGCCGGCCGAGATCGCGACCGCCGAGGCGCAGGCCGAGACGCTGCAGCGCCTGGGCCTCGACATCTCGCCGCTGTCGGCCAAGGTGCTGGCCGTGCGCGAACGTCCGGCGCTGCTGGCCGGCGGCGACGTGGTGGAACTCGCCCGCGGCGTGCTGGCCGAGCTGGCGCAGTTCGACGCCAGCCACGCGATCGAGCGCGCACAGCATGAGATCCTCGCCACGATGGCCTGCCACGGTGCGGTGCGGGCCAATCGACAGTTGACCCTCGACGAGATGAACGCGCTGCTGCGCGACATGGAACGCACCGAACGCGCCGACCAATGCAACCACGGTCGCCCGACCTGGCGACAACTGACCCTGCGCGACCTGGACGCGCTGTTCCTGCGCGGGCGCTGAGTTCCGGCGACTCACCGCCCTCGCCCCACCGTCCGCCCCTTCGTTCCGCCCCTTTTTGTTCCGTCCCTTTCGTTCCGGCTCGTTCCCGTTCGTTCCCCTTATCCCCGGCGGATCCCCGCAATTCACCCCGAAGCAGTACCGACATGGCCACGCTCAAACTCAACAAGAACAAACCGGCCGATGCCAAGTCGGCGGACGACAAGGGGCCGCGCCGCGCGCCGCTGCGCGGCAAGGGCGTCAACAAGCCCCGCCCGACGCTGGCACAGGCCCAGACCGACCGCGCTGAACGCGAAGCCGCGTTCCAGCAGCGACTGGCCGAGGAAGGCCGGCAGCGGCGGGATCCTCGCCGCGACGATCGCGGCCAGGATGCGCGCGGTCCGCAAGGACGCGACGACCGTCGCGGCGGTCCCGGCCGGCCGCCGCGCGAAGGCGGCTACGGCGACCGGGCCGATCGCGGCCCGCGCCAGGACGATCGTGGCGGCTACGGCGGCCCACGCGGCCAGGGCGACCGCCCCGGCTTCTCCGGCGGTCGCCCGGAAGGCGGCGACCGTCGCCCGTACGGCGACCGTCCGCGTTCCGAAGATCGTCCCCGCTTCGAGGGCGACCGTCCCCGTCGCGACGATCGCTACGGCGACCGCCCCGCCCGCCCGCAAGGAGACCGTCCGCAAGGGGATCGCCCCTACGGGGATCGTCCGCGTCCGCAGGGGGATCGTCCCGATCGTCCCTACGGCGACCGCCCGCAGCGTGATCGCGCCTACGGGGATCGTCCTCAGGGGGATCGACCCCAAGGCGACCGTCCTTATGGCGATCGACCATATGGTGATCGCCCCCGAGGCGACAGGCCGTACGGCGATCGACCCCAAGGCGACCGTCCCTACGGCGATCGGCCTCAAGGGGATCGCGCCTACGGCGACCGCCCCCGTCGCGACGATCGCGGCGGTGATCGTGGCGGCGACCGCTACGCCCGCGGCAATGAAGGCTCGCGCTACGGCAACGGTCCCGGCAACGGTCCGGGCGCCCGCTACGGCGACGACCGGCCCCGCCGCGCGCCCTACGGCGACCGCGACGCGGGCCATCCATCCGACGTCCATGCCCGCGCCGAACGCGAGGAACGTGCCGAGCGCACCGACCGTCCGCGTCAGCCGGACGCGCCGCGCCAGCCCGCGCCGGTGCGCCTCGCCGACCAGGATGCCGGCGAGCGCCTGTCCAAGCGCATGAGCGAACTCGGCCTGGCCTCGCGCCGCGAAGCCGACGAGTGGATCGAGTCCGGCTGGGTGACCGTCGACGGTCAACTGGCCACGCTGGGCCAGCGCGTCGGCCCGGACGCGAAGATCGAGGTCGACCCCGCCGCCCGCGAACAGCAGGCGCAGCGCGTGACCATCCTGCTGCACAAGCCGATCGGCTACGTCTCCGGCCAGGCCGAGGACGGCTACGAGCCCGCGTCGGTGCTGGTCAAGGCCGACACGCACTGGGGCGAGGACCCGGCCAAGATCCACTGGGCGCCGGGCCACGGCCGCGGCCTCGCGCCGGCCGGCCGGCTGGACATCGACTCCACCGGCCTGCTGGTGCTCACGCAGGACGGCCGCATCGCGCGCCACCTGATCGGCGAGGACTCCGACGTCGAGAAGGAGTACCTGGTCCGCGTCGCCGTCGAGAACGGCGATCCGGCCCTGCATCCGCAGCAGTCGCTCGATCCGCGCGCGATCGCGATGCTGACGCACGGCCTGGAGCTGGACGGCGTGCAGCTCAAGCCCGCCAAGGTCAGCTGGGCGAATGAAGACCAGCTGCGCTTCGTGCTGCGCGAGGGCCGCAAGCGCCAGATCCGCCGGATGTGCGAGCTGGTCGGCCTGAAGGTGCTGGGCCTCAAGCGCGTGCGCATCGGCCGCATCCCGCTGGGTCAGCTGCCGCCCGGACAGTGGCGCTACCTCGCGCCCTGGGAGCGCTTTTGAGCGTTCCGTCGCCTGCGGCGACTGACGGTCGTGATCGTGTCCGCGATCACGACAGTGACCGCAACCTGAGCCCGCTCTGCATCGCCGGTCCGACCGGCTGCGGCAAGACCGCCGCGGCGCTCGCGATCGCGCGCCGCCAGCCGGTCGAGATCATCAGCGTGGATTCCGCGCTGGTGTACCGCGGGATGGACATCGGCACCGCCAAGCCGACGCCGGACGAACTGGCGTCGGTGCCGCACCATCTGATCGACATCCTGGAGCCGACGCAGAGCTACTCCGCCGCGCAGTTCGTCCGCGACACGCTGCGCCTCGTGCCGGAGATCCAGGCCCGCGGCGCGCGTCCGCTGCTCGTCGGCGGCACGATGCTCTACTTCAAGGCGCTCTTCGACGGCCTGTCGGCGCTGCCCCAGGCCGATCCCGCGCTGCGTGCGCAGCTCGACGCCGACGCGGCCCGTGACGGCTGGCCGGCGATGCACGCGCGGCTGGCCGCGCTCGATCCTGAAACCGCCGCGCGCCTGGCACCGCTGGATTCGCAACGCATCCAGCGCGCGCTGGAAGTCTGCCTGCTCAGCGGCGAGCCGATGTCGGCGCTGTACCAGCGCCAGCGCTCGCAGGGCGTCGACTGGCCACTGCTCTCGCTGGAGCCGTCAGACGCGGCGCGCGCCTGGCTGCATGCGCGGCTCGCGCAACGCTTCGCGCTGATGCTGGAACAAGGCTTCGTCGATGAGGTCCGCCGCCTGCGCGCGCGCGGCGACCTGCACCTCGGGCTGCCGGCCATGCGCTGCGTCGGCTACCGGCAGGCGTGGGAACTGCTCGACGCGAACGAGACCGCGCCCGACCTCGTCGCGCTGCAGGCGCTGGGCACCGCCGCGACGCGCCAGCTCGCCAAGCGCCAGATCACCTGGCTGCGCAGCATGCCGGCGCGCCGCGCCGTGCCCGCCGAGGCCCCCGACGCGCTCGACCGGCTGATCGCACACGTCGACGGGATCTGAGCGGGAAGCGCGCCGCGCAGGCGCCACAATCCCTCGATCGGCCTCCCGCCACTCGACGACGATTGCGACGATGGTTTCGACGATGGATTCGACAACGGCTGTGCCGCTCCTCACGGCCACCGGCCTCACCAAGCGCTACGGCGCGCAGACGCTGTTCGAGCACCTGTCTCTGACGCTGCACCGCGGCGAGATGCTGGCGCTGCTCGGCGAATCCGGCAGCGGCAAGTCCACGCTGCTGAACGGCCTGGCCGCGCTGGAGCCGCTGGACCGGGGTCAGGTCGTGCTGCTGGGCCGCGACATCCTCTCGCTGGACGAATCCGGCCAGGCGCAGCTGCGCCGCGAGCAGTTGGGTTTCGTGTTCCAGGCCTTCCACGTGCTGCCTCACCTGAACGTGCACGACAACGTCGCGCTGCCGCTGCTGCTGCAGGGCAAGCCCGACGCGAAGCGCGTGGCGGAGATGCTCGACGCCGTCGGACTCTCCGCGCAGGCGCGGCATCTGCCGCGGCAGCTGTCCGGCGGCCAGTTGCAGCGCGTCGCGATCGCCCGCGCGCTGGTGCACCGGCCCGTGCTGGTGCTGGCCGACGAGCCCACCGGCAACCTCGATCCGTCGCACGCCGATCAGGTCATGCGGCTGTTGCGCCAGCAGCTGCTCGAACAGAACGCGGCCTGCCTGCTGGTGACGCATTCGGCCCACGCGGCGGAACTCGCGGACCGCCGGCTGCGGCTCGACAACGGCCACCTCGTCGAGGCCTGACCAGGCCCGATGCCGACATGAACGCGCCGACGCGCTCCCCCGCTCCGCCCTCCGCCTGGGCCGGCCTGCGCCGCGCCTGGGGCTGGTGGTGGCAGTTGTCGTGGCCCGCGCTGCGTCTGCAGTGGGGCCGGCAGCTCGCCGCGCTGCTGACGATCGCGCTCGGCCTGGCGCTGGCCGGCGCCGTGCACTGGATCAATGCGTCGGCGCTGGCGCAGTTCGAGTCCGCCGCGCGCCAGAGCAGCGCCCAGGCCGATGCCGAGCTCAGCCCCGGGCCGGGCGCCGCGCCGCTGTCCGACCGCTACTTCGGCGAACTCGCCGCGCGCGACGACATCGCCGCGCTCGCGCCCCGGCTCGATGCCAGCATCCGGCTGCAGGGCCGCGACGGTTCCTGGCAGCGCGTGCGGCTGATCGGGCTGGACCTGGTGCAGCTCGGCGCCTTCCATCCGCAGTGGTTCCCCCGCCTGGACGGCGCCGATCTCGGCCGCGCGCTGCGCGAGCCGGCGCTGCTGATCAGCGACGCGGCGTGGACGCGACTCGGCTTCGACATCCCGACCTCGCCACCGGGCCCCTCTGTCTCGCCTTCCTCGCCTTCTTCGTCCTCCTCATCCACTTCTTCGCTGCCGTCCTCGCTCCGCGTCGACCTCCCCGACGAGCCGGCGCCCCTGCCCGTCGCGGGCCGCGTGCCGGACCGTCAGCAGGCGCTGGTGATCGTCGACATCGCCTGGGCGCAGCAGCTGCTGCATCGCCCCGGGCAGCTCGACGCGATCCTGCTGCGCATGGCGTCGGACCGCGCGGTGCCCACGGACTGGCCCGCCGGCGTCCAGGCCCAGGCGCCCCAGGACCAGGCCCGCCAGCAGGCCGACGAGGCGCGCCGCCTCACCCGCGCCTACCGGCTCAACCTCGGCGTGCTGTCGCTGATGGCGCTGTTCGTCGGCGCGTTCATGGTCTTCGCGGTGCACAGCCTGTCGGTGGCGCAGCGGCTGCCGCAGCTCGCGCTGCTGGGCGTGCTCGGCATGAGCGCGCGCCAGCGGCTGGCGCTGCTGGTGTCGGAAGCGCTGGCGCTCGGCCTCGCCGGCGCGGTGCTGGGACTGGGCCTGGCGATCGCGCTCGCGGAGCTGGGACTGCATGCGCTCGGCGGCGATCTGGGCAGCGGACTGACCGGACTCAGCGGCGGACGGCCCGAGCTGCAGCTCTCGGCGACCTCGATCGCCGGTCTGCTCGCACTGGGCCCGCTGGTGAGCCTGGGCGCCGCCGCGCTGCCGCTGGCGCGTCTGCGCAGGCTGCCGGTGGCGCAGGTGCTCAAGGGACTGGGCAGCGGCGGCGACGCCGGCCGCTGGTGGTGGCTGGGGCCCGCGCTGCTGGTCGCGGCCCTGCCGCTGACGTGGATGCGGCCGGTCTTCGGACTGCCGCTCGGGACCTACGCCGCGATGGTCGCCCTGCTGCTCGGCGCGCTGGGCACGGTGCCCTTCGTGCTGCGCGCGATCACCGGGCTCCTGCGCGGCTGGGCGGCGCGACGCGCGCTCCCGATGCTGGCCGTCGAGCGCGCCCGCGACCAGGCGGGCGAAGCCGGCCGGCTGATCGCCGGCGTGCTGGTCGCGCTGGCGCTCGCCGTGGCCATGCTGGTGATGGTGGCGAGCTTCCGGCAGTCGCTGGACCAGTGGCTGACCGACATGCTGCCCGCCGACCTCTACCTGCGCCAGACGGCCCGCGACAGCGCCCAGCAGGGCCAGCCGATGCCGCCCGGGCTGGCGGCGTCCGCGGCCGCGCTGCCGGGCGTCGAGCGCGTGGCGGCGCAGCGCACCCGCGCGATCGGGATCCGCGTGCGCGGCATGACCGGCGGCACGACGCTGCTGGCGCGCCCGCTCGACCACCGCCTGCCGCTGCAGGGCGAGGCCGTCGCGCTGCCCGACGGCCTGCAGCCGGTCTACATCAACGAGGCCATGCGCGACGAGCTCCGGCTCGCGCCCGGCGACCGCTTCATGCTGCGGCTCGACGGCCGCCAGCTGCCGGTGGCGGTGAAGGCGATCTGGCGCGACTACAGCCGCCAGAGCGGCGCGGTGCTGATGGAGCGCCGCGACTGGGAACGGCTCAGCGGCGACGCCGCGATCACCGAGCTCGCGCTGTGGCTGAAACCCGGCGCCGATCCCGTGGCGGTGCAGGCGGCGCTGCGCGAGGTCTCCGGTGCGCCGGAGTCGCTGGAGATCGCGTCGGCCGGCGAGCTGCGGCGCTTCTCGCTGGCGGTCTTCGACCGCAGCTTCGCGATCACCTACTGGCTGCAGGCGGTGGGACTCGGGCTGGGGCTGTTCGGCGTCGCGGCCAGCCTGTCGGCACAACTGCTGGCGCGCCGGCGCGAATTCGGCCTGCTGCTGCACCTCGGCCTGACCCGCGCGATGCTGCGACGGCTGGTGCTGGCCGAGACGCTGCTGCAGGCGCTGGCCGGCGCCGTGATGGGCCTGCTGGTCGGCTTGGCCATCAGCGCGGTGCTGGTGTTCAAGCTCAACCCGCAGAGTTTCCACTGGAGCATGGACTGGTCCATCCCCGGCTGGCGCGTGGCCGCGCTGCTGGCGGCCAGCCTGCTCGCCACCGGCGCGACCGCCGCCTGGGCCAGCGCGCGCGCACTGCGCGCCGGCCGCGGCGAAGCGCTGCGCGCCGTGCGGGAGGACTGGTGATGATCGGACGACGGCCTCTGCTGAACGGCCTCGGACTGGCGGCGCTGGGCATGGCGTCGCCGACGTCCTTCGCCCAGGGCCGGGCCTCGAAGCCCGCGAGAACAGATTCATCATCGGCATCGGCATCGGCATCGGCATCGGTCTCTGAAGCGCTGTCCGCCGCGCCGCTGCGGTTCCCTCGCGACCACGGCGCGCATCCCGAGACGCGCGTCGAATGGTGGTACGTGACCGGCGTGCTCCGCACGGCGTCAGGGGCCAAGCCGGGTGCGACGTCGACGACCGCGGACGAGACCCGCCCCGACTTCGGTTTCCAGCTCACCTTCTTCCGGGTCCGATACGACCTGAAGCGTCCGTTGCAGTCGGCGTTCGCGCCGGACCAGCTGATGCTGGGGCACGCGGCGATTTCCGACCTGGGCCGGCAGCGCCTGCTGCACGACCAGCAAGTCCTGCGGCACGGTTTCGCGAATGCGCGGACCGAGCTCGACGACACCCGCGTTCGACTGGGCGGGTGGCAGTTGCGTCGCGTCGACGGACCGCAAGGCCGCAGCCGCTATGCCCTGCTGATGGCGAGCGAGTCCGCCGGCTTCGCCCTCGAGCTGACGCTGGACGCGCCGCAGGTGCCGCTGCTGCAGGGGCGCGCCGGCTGGTCGCGCAAGGGACCGGACGAGCAGCAGGCGAGCCGCTACGTCAGCGAGCCGCAGCTGGCCGGCACCGGCCGGCTCGCGTTGCGCGAAAGCGCCACCCGCGAGGTGCAGGCCCGCGCCTGGCTCGATCACGAATGGAGCAACCAGTACCTCGGTCGCGGCGCAGACGCGTCGCCGGACCGCGCGGTCGGGTGGGACTGGCTGGGGTTGAACCTCGTCGACGGCGCCTCGCTGACCCTGTTCCGGATGCGCGGACAGGACGGCGCGGTCATCTGGACCGGCGGGAGCTGGCGCGCGGCCACGGGCGGCGCACCGGTCGACTTCGAGCAGCAGCTGCAGTTCGAGCCGCTGACGTTCTGGAAGAGCCCGGTCAGCCTCGCAAGCTATCCGGTCCGCTGGCGGATCCGCACGCCGCGCGGCGTGTTCATCGTGGAAGCCGCCTACGCGGCGCAGGAGATCGACGCACGACGCAGCACCGGTTTCCCGTACTGGGAAGGCGTCGCGCGCGTGGCCGACGAGGCCGGCCGCACGCTGGGCTGGGGATACCTGGAGATGACGGGCTACGCGGGGCGGGTGCCGCTCTAGCGACCTGCTACGCCGGCCGCGTGCCGCTGTAGCGGTTGCGTCCCGACGGGATCGCCGCGTAGGCGCGCACGCAGTTGCACCCGGCGCCGCGCGCCATCGCCAGCGCCTGGCGGGCCTGCTGCAGGAGCTGGTCCGCGCCCTGCTGCGGCTCGCGCCGCCAGTCCTGCCAATGGGCCAGTCCGAGGCTCGCGCTCAAGGGCAGCGCCTGCCCCTGCCAGCGGTAGTCGAGCGTCGCCACGCGGGCGCGCACGCGGTCGGCGGCGTCCAGCGCGCCCAGCGGATCGGTGCACGGCAGATAGGCCGCCCAGACGCCGCGCGGCAGCGGCAGCAGCCAGTCGCCGCCGCGCAGCTGCTGGCGCACGAGCTGGTCCAGCCGCTCCTCCAGCGCCTGCAGGCAGTCGTCGCCGTGCTGCTGCTGCAGCCGCGTCCAGGGATCGAGTTCCAGCAGCATCAGCACGCCGTCGTGGCGGTGCCGCTGGGCGCGGGCGGCCTCGCGTTTGAGGTCGTCCATCAACTGCGCCTCGTCGGCGGCGGCGATCCGCGCCGCGGGCTCGCGACGCGCCGTCCAGCGCCGTCGCAGGAAAGTCCACCAGGCCCCGGGGCCCCTGTCCGAGTCTTGAGCCATGCCGCCCACCTTCGCCGGAGATGAGGATTGATTGCAGCACAGGAGCAAGCCGCGCGCCGCCCCCTTGAGCGAGGGAGGATAGGCGCTTGCGCCACGGTCCGCCGCGCCAGTTGTAACGAATCCGGATGCGCTGCAAGGACGTGTGCACCGGGGCGGCGGCTGCTCTACAGTTGTCGGCTGTGTCCAGCGCCCGCGGCCTCGCCGCCCTGCCCGTGCACGCCACATCCGAAGAACGAGCGTCGAGGATCCGGAGGACCCAAGGGATCCAGGAGATCCGAGGGATCCGCGGGATTCCGCGTTCCACGAGACGGCTCCGCCGCCGTCCGCCGACCTGCCGATGCCGGCCGTCGTCGGCGCGCTGCTCGTGCTGCTGGCCGGCCTGGCCCTGACGCTCAGCTCGATGCTGTGGAACCGCAACCGCGTCGTGGCCGAAGGCCATCGGGTGCTCGAACGCCAGATGGAGCGCCTGGAGCGCGACGTCGTCCAGCGCTTCATCCAGCCGGTCTACGGCCTCAAGGGCGCGCGCGGGACGATCGCCGCGATGCACGGGCGGATCGATCGCAACGCGTTCCGCGCCTACGTCCAGTCGCGCGACCTGCCGCGCGAATTCCCCGGCGTGCGCGGCTTCGGCTTCGTGCCGCGCGTGATGCGGACCGACCTCCCCGCGTTCATCGCTGCGGAGCGGTCCGACGGCGCGCCGCAGTTCGCGGTCCGCAGCTTCGGGGACAGCGCACCGGATCTCTTCGTCGTCGCGCACATCGAGCCGCTGTCGCAGAACTACCCGGCCTGGGGCTTCGACCTCGGCTCGGAGTCGATCCGCCGTCGCGCCATCGAGCAGGCCATCGACACCGGCGAGGCGACCCTCTCCGCGCCGGTCCCGCTGGTGCAGGACCGCGCGCACGGGCCCGGCCTGCTGCTGCTCGTCCCGGTCTTCCGCGACGGGGCCGATCCCGTGACGCCCGAGCAGCGCCGCCAGGCCCTGCTGGGCGTGCTCTACGCGCCGCTGGTGGCGCAGGAGATCCTGCACGGGCTCAAGGAGGGGCTGGCGGCCGCACCCATGGACTTCCGGCTGCTGGTCGACGATCACACGCCGACCGAGGACCTGCTGCTGGATTCCATCACCGGCATCCAGCCGCTGGACACCCCGCCGCACGCGCAGGCCGGCTACGACGGCCGTCTGGTCAAGGACGAGCACGTGGTGGAGATCTCCGGCCGCGCGTTCCGAGTCGAGGCCGCGCTCACCACCGCCTACGAGCGCAAGATCATCGACGCGGCGAGCTGGGAGCCCGGGCTCGTCGGCCTCGTGCTGACGACGCTGCTGGCGGCCATGACCTACCTGCTGATGGCCGGCCGCGCCCGCGTGCAGGCGCTCGCCGACACGATGACCGAGGACCTGCGCCGCCTGACGCTGGACCAGCAGGCGATGCTGGACACCGAGATCATCGCCATGGCCAAGCTGCGCGGCCGGCGCATCGTCTGGAAGAACGGCGCGCTGGAGCGGCTGTTCGGCTACGAGAAGCACGGCATGCTGGGCCTGCCGGTGCGCGATCTCTACATCGACGAGGACACCTTCGCCGCGCTCGGCCGCAACGCCTATCCGGTGCTGCGGCGCGGCGGGCACTACCGCAGCCAGCAGCAGATGCGGCGCAAGGACGGCAGCCTCGTGTGGGTGGACCTCAACGGCGTGGCGCTGCCGGGCGAGCGCGACGAGGAGACCACGCTCTGGATGATGGTCGACATCACGCAGAGCAAGGCCTACGAGGCGCGCGTCGAGCGCGCCGCCTTCCACGACGCGCTCACCGGCCTGCCCAACCGCGTGCTGCTGGCCGACCGGCTCCGACAGGCGATGGCCGCGGCGCAGCGGCAGCGCTGGTCGGTGGCCGTGGCCTACCTGGACCTGGACGGCTTCAAGGCGGTCAACGACGCCCACGGGCATGACGCCGGCGACGAGGTCCTGAAGGCCGTCGCCGAGCGGCTCTCGACGACGATCCGTGCCACCGACACCGCGGCGCGGCTCGGCGGCGACGAGTTCGTCGTCCTGCTGGCGGCGCTGCCGACCCCGCGCGACAGCCGCGCCACCTGCGAACGCCTGCTGCGCAAGATCCTGGAACCGGTCCGCCTGAGTTCCGGCGTGACGGTGCAGGTCGGCAGCAGCATGGGCGTGGCGCATTACGCGCTGGACGGCGTCGACGCCGAAGTGCTCATGAGCCGCGCGGACCAGACGATGTTCGAGTGCAAGCGCGCCGGACGCTGCCGGATCCGCTGGCTCAACGGCGCGCAGCCGCCGGACGAGATCGACCTGTCGTCGCTGCGGCTGTCGCCCGCGGCGCTGGCGCAGGCCGAATCTGCCGCATCTGCCGCATCTGCCGCATCTGCCGCGTCTGCCACATCTGCCGCGGCATCGACCGCCGGCTCCGCCGAGCCGGCGCCGGAGCCCGGGTACCGCGAGGGTGACCGCCGTCACGGACGCTGAGCGCGTCGTACAGTCGCGGGATGACGATCCTGACCACCCCCCGGCTGCGCCTGGAGCCGATGACCGACGCCCACCTGGACGGGCTGTTCGAGATGAACCGCGACCCCGAGGTGATGCGTTACATCACCGGCAAGCCCGACACGCTGGCGGACACGCAGGCCATGATCGACCGGGTCAAGAAGCGCTGGGGCGACTGGGGCTTCAGCTGGTGGACCTTCTTCGAGGTCGAGACCGGCGAGATCGTCGGCGCCGGTTGCATCCAGCACCTGCGCGGCGAGACGACGAATCCGCACGAGATCGGCTGGCGCCTGCGCCGCGACCGCTGGAGCAAGGGCTATGGCTCGGAGGCGGCGCGCCGGATGGCGTCGTTCGCGTTCGACACGCTGCAGGCGCCCGAGATCGTCGCCGTCTGCGAGCCGGCCAACGACGGCTCGGTCCACATCATGAAGAAGCTCGGCATGAGCTACCGCGAAACGCAGCGCTGGCACGAGAGCGACATCGCGATCTACGGCATGACCGCGGACGAATGGCGCCGCTCGCCGTCCGCCGCCAAGGCGGCAGAAGAGCTATCTCAAATGCCTCGCGGCGTCTGACGCGACATCACAACCCGCCGACGAAATATCGCTTCAGGCCGGACAGGATCATCTCGACCGCGATGGCGGTCAGGACCAGGCCCATCAGTTTCTCGATCGCGGAGACGACCGAGTCGCCGAGCAGCTTGCGGATCCGGTCCGCCAGGATCAGCGCCAGGAACGAGATCAGCATCGCCGTGAACAGCGCGCCTATCCACTCGGCGACGCGGTCCGGCTGGCGCGAGGCCAGCAGCAGCACGGTCGCCATCGCCGACGGCCCGGCCAGCAGCGGGACCGCGAGCGGGAAGATGAAAGGCTCGCGGCCCGTCTCCACGCCGTAGGCGGACTCGCCGGCGTGGCTGAAGATCATGCGGATCGCGATGATGATCAGGATCACGCCGCCGGCGACTTCCAGCGAACGCTCGGACAGGTGCATCAGCCGCAGGAAGCCTTCGCCCAGGAACATGAACGCGAGCAGCACCGCGAAGGCGATGCCGACCTCGCGCAGCGCGACCTTCAGCCGGCGCTCGCGCGGCACGGCCCGCATGATGGGGATGAAGATCGGCAGGCTGCCCAGCGGGTCGAGCACCAGCAGCAGCAGGATGAGGGCGGAAAGGAAACTGTGATCCATGGGGCGGGATTCTCGCCGATGCCGGGCCGCGGCAGCCCGGCGTTGGGATGCCGCCACGCACGCTTCGTTCATCGGGATCCGTAGAATCGCAACAATTCCTCGCCACGACACCGATGACGAACAAGATGAACGACCGGTCGGACAAGAAGCCGGCCAGGACGCCGAACAGGACGCCGGACAAGAAGGCCGCCACCGCCCGACCCACGGGCACCGTCGCGCTGGACGCGATCGACCTGCGGATCCTGGAAGCCCTGCAGCGCGACGGCCGGATGTCCAACGTCGACCTCGCGACCCAGGTCCACCTGTCGGCGCCGCAGTGCTTCCGCCGCGTGCGCGCGCTGGAGGAACGCGGCGTGCTGCGCGGCTACCGCGCCGACGTCGCCCCGCTCGCGCTGGGACTGAGCGTCACCGCCTACGTCAGCCTGAACATCACCGCGCAGGCCTTCGTCCGCGTGCGCGAGATCGAGTCGCTGATCCGCGACTTCCCCGAGATCCTGGAATGCCACACCGTGTCGGGAGACTCGGACTACCTGCTCAAGGTGGTCGCGCGCGACCTGCAGGCGCTGTCCAAGTTCCTCACCGACAAGCTGATGCAGCTGGACGGCGTCGCCGACGTGCGCTCGATGATCTGCCTGGAGGAGATCAAGCCGCCGGCGGGGCTGCCGGTCGACTGACCCCCACGCCCTTCGATGGAACGGCAAACTCCAGCGCCTCGATCGTGTAGTTCAAGGCCTCGTGCCTGCGTTCGGCGGTCGCGAACTCCGGGTTCAGGGTACCGAGCGCCGCCGATTCCAGGGCGGACAAGCGGGTCATCGTTTTCAGAAGGTCGTCGCGTGCACCATGCAATGCCACCAGATGGCCGCCGTTGCCGTCGAACGCATCGATGAGCCGCGACTGGGCGGCTGCTGGCAGGCCCTCAAACGCGTGAACGGCTGCCTTGGCCAGGTTCTGGGCGATGAAGGTGGCCTCTGAGCCGGGATACGCATCGGCGCCTTCCCGCTGCTTGTGCGCGCGACGCAGCTGATCGACGACCAGCATCATGCGTCCCGTGACCTGGTCCGCCACCCGGCCTTTCCAATCGCCGAAGGTGACGGCGCGCTTCAGGCTCCGGGCCAGCCCCAGGGAGCCGTCGATGTCCCGGAACAGCGATCCCATCGTCGCCTGCAAGGGCCGTGCACGCGCCGTCCTCTGCAGATCGGACTCGCTGGCGGCACGTGCCTGGGCCAGCGCGCGACTCGTCGCTGCCTCGTCCGCTTTCGACACCATGGAGAGGTCGGGCAGGGATCGGCTTCTCGGCAGCCCGGTGGGTGCCTTCGGCAGGCGTGCCAGAGCCGCCATGATCTTGCGTTCCTTGAGTTGTTCGGCAGCAAGATCTTGAGCAGCCGGATCGTGCGTGGGCACGTGGGGCAGGAGGCGCAGCAGACGGGTCTCTTCCGACACCGTCTGCTTCAACGTGGGCGGCGCAACGGGCGGCGCTGCCGCTGCCGCTGCCGGAGCCGGAGCCGGAGCCGGTTTCGCCCCGGGAGAGTGCTCCGCTGGTCCCCGCAGCGCGCCGTCTGCCACCTTCGAGGCCTTCGATGTCGGTGTCGAAGTCGGTGCTGATGTCGGTGCTGATGTCGGTGCTGATGTCGGTGCTGATGTCGGTGTCGGCGTCAAGGGCGGCTGCAATGCGGCGGCGTTGGGGATCGGCCCGTCCAGGCTCGCGGGTTGCGGGGCCAAGGGAGCGGCAGGCTCGTCCACGTCGATGAGCCGCTGGTCGCTTCGCCGGGCATCGACCCTGGCCCCCTCCGTCGGCGACAGGGCGCTGAGGCTCCGGGTGTCGATATCGATATCGGTGTCCCCGTCGGTGTCGCTGTCCGACGCAGATTCCATCTGGCGCCTCTGCACAGAGCAGAACGGCGCGTGGAACAGCGACTGCGGCGGCGGGGAGCCGGGCCTCAGGAACATCTCCTGGTTCTCGGCGAACGCAGATCCGCGCGATGCCGTGCAGGTACGGATGAACTCGTTGTCGGCCCGTCGGGATTCTTCGGGAGACGGCTCTTCGCCGGGCAGCCAGCCGGCGTCATGCGCCTGCTCCCGACTCATCTGCCGCAGCAGCACTGCCGCCGCGCCGGAGCGGCGGGCACCGTCTTCGCAGACGACGGCCATGCGGGCATCCAGGCCTTGGGCGCACTGACCCGCCCACGCCGCATGGCCGCGCGCCACCCCTTCCCGGAACAGCTGAGGACGACGCGGATCCGCGATGACGTCGTGCACGCGTACCAGTTGCGAGGACATCGTGCGCCCCCCATGCGATACCTCGGCCTGCAGCAACCAGCTGCCGTCGTCGGTCGACACATCGACGCGATGGAAGGTGGCCGTCACGGGCTGGCCGTCAGGCCCCGGCATCTGCCAGCTCTGCGACTGCCCCGGCATGCGAAGCCGGGCCAGCAGCGGTCCCGGCACCTGCCCTTCGGCCACGATCAGGTCGGTAATGCCGCCCTCGCTCAAGGCGGTGGCGAACGCGATGGCTCCTTCAGGAGGCAAGTCCGCTTGCGACAGCGGCAAGGCCGCCTGCAGCACGGACGGAAAGCCTTGGAAGGCCGGTGTCATCGCCGCATTGAGCCTCGGTGGGACGATGCCCGCCAGCCACTGGCCGGCCGCCGCCGCCGCCAAGGTCATCAGGGTCGCCTCCAGGACGCCGGGCGCCAAGGGAGGCCACGGCGGCTGAAGGAAGGGATTGAAGCCGGCCGCCGCTGGAAGCCCGCTCCGGAACGGGTTCAATCCGACGTCGAACGGCTGAGGACTGGCGTAGGGATACATGCGCGGGGTCGCCAGTCCCGGTCAGAGACTGCGAAGAGGTGGTGGAACGTCGGATTGGTGCGGCCTGGCCCTGTCCCGGTTCCGCCCGCGAGGCGCCCATCAACCTCGCGGGTGATGCGCCGCATGCAGCTGCTTGAGCCGCTCCCGCGCCACGTGCGTGTAGATCTGCG
Organism: Roseateles noduli; assembly: GCA_002205125.1. Classification (GTDB taxonomy): domain Bacteria; phylum Pseudomonadota; class Gammaproteobacteria; order Burkholderiales; family Burkholderiaceae_C; genus Roseateles; species Roseateles noduli. The sequence goes on from NIOE01000015.1 coordinate 48,864, forward strand.
TCGTGGAGAGGTCCGCATGCCCCAGCAACAACTGGACCGCCCGCAGATCCGCGCCATGGTTGAGCAGGTGCGTGGCGAAGGCGTGCCGCAGCGTGTGCGGCGAGATCGGACTCGTGATCCCCCCGATGAGGGCGTACTTCTTGACGATCCGCCAGAAGCTCTCGCGCGTCATCGCCTGGCCGAAGCGGCTGAGGAACAGGTCGTCGGTGCCGCGAGCGCCTAGCAGTTGCGGCCGACCTTCCTTCAGGTAGCGCATCAGCCAGACATGCGCCTCCTCGCCGAACGGGACCATCCGTTCCTTGTCGCCCTTGCCGGTCACGCGCAGCACGGCCTCGCGCAGGCCCACGTGCACGCTCTTGAGGGTCACCAGCTCGGTGACGCGCAGGCCGCTCGCGTACATCAGCTCCAGCATCGCGCGGTCGCGCAAACCCTGCGCGGTGCCGACGTCCGGCGCATCCAGCAGCGCCTCCACCTGCGGCTGCGAGAGCGTCTTGGGCACGCGCATCGGCTGCTTGGCCGTGATCAGCTTGAGCGTGGGATCGCGCTCGATGCGCCGCTCGCGCAGCGCCCAACGGAAGTAGCGCTTGAAGACGGAGAGCCGCCGGTTCGCCGAACTCGCCTTGCCGCCGTCATGACGCGCGGCGGCGTAGCCCATCAGGTCCAGTTCCTCGACCTGATCGAGCGTCCGGTCCCGTTCCGATGCCAACCAGTCGACCAGCAACTGCAGATCGCGTCGATAGGCCAGTTGCGTGTTGCGGGACAGCCCCTCCTCGATCCAGAGCGACTCGATGAAGGCGTCGACGGCACGCCGGCTGCGTTCGCGCGCAGCGGGAGGGACGACGGGGTCGGAACCGGATGGCGACGATGGCGATGACGACATGCCGCGCATGATGCCAGCGCCCGCGCCGGCGCGACGCCGGACACCGACGGTCAGTGCCGCTGAGCGCAGTTCAGCGCCCTTCAGCGCCCTTCAGCGCCGTTCAGCGCCGGCGGACCGCCTGCTCCGGCGTGGCCTCGACCACGGCCTGCATCAACGCCTCCTTCAGGCAGTTCAGCGCCAGCACGGACTGCGTGCAGCGCGTCATGGCCGCTTCGCCGCCGGGCACGCCGTGCGTCGCCTTGCGCAGGGACTCCGCCAGCCTTTCCTCCAGCGCGGCAAAGCCCGTGTCGAGCACGCTGTGTCCCGATCGCAATGCAACGCCGACGCGATCGATCTCCTCCCGGTCCATCTGGCGCAGCGCTTCGCCCGCATGCTGGCGCAGCGCCCGGACCACGAAGTCGCGCTCCTCCAGCGAACTGGCGCGCCGGTCGTGCACATGCCGGTAGTCGACGCGCATGCGTCCGATGAGCGGGATCAACTGCGCCTTCAAGCCGTCGTCCATCGGCGTCATGACGCCGCGCCCGCGCTTGACCGTCAGGCTGTGCCACAGCCTGGCCCACACCACGGGCTCGCGCTCCGCCAGCTGCAGCAGGAGCACCCGGATGCCCTTTCCGAGCCGGCGCGCACGCCCGCGGTCGCCCATCCAGAGCAGCAGGTCCTCGCCCGGCTGTGCCGCGGTCTGAGGCGGCGTCCGGACGACGACGGGGACCGAGGCCGCGTCCGTGGGAGCGAAAGCCCGGCTTCGCGCGGATGACTGCCTGCCCCCCTGACGGGCCTGCCGCAGCTTGCTGCGCAGGGCGGTCTGCGCGTCCTGGAAGTCGGGCGCGCCGACGCGCAGGGTGGCGGCGGTTCCAGAACTGGAGGCAATGGTGGCGGACATCGGGAGCACCTCGTCGTTGTCGATGGTTTGCGTTCGTGCCCCTCCACTGCCTCGCTGTTCCCGAACCATGGGGAAAACCATGACTCCGTCAGGAACTCCGGCAACTTTTGGCAGTCTTCCAGGTGAAAAAAAAAGGGGCCCGCGCCACCACGCGCGGACCCCACGGAGCAACCGCCACAGGCAGCGGTTGGTTGGGACAGGTGCCGGTCTCAGCCGATGCGGACCGGCACGAAGATCTTGTCGCCGCCCCGCTGCACGAGCAGCGCGACCGACTTCTCCGCGCCCTTGACCGCGCTGCGGACCTGGTCGAGCGACTGCACCGGCGTGCCGTTGACGGCCAGCAGCACATCGCCGGGACGCACGCCGGCGCGCGCCGCCGCGCTGCCCTCGCCGACTTCCTGGATCAGCAGGCCGTCGCGGGTGCCGAGCTGGCGGCGCTCCTCGGGCTGGAGCGGACGCAAGGCCAGGCCCAGCTTCGCGTGATCCGCGTCCGCGTCGCCGCCGCCCTTGGCGAGCTTGGCGCCCTTCTCGTTCGCATCGCCGAGGGTGGCGGTGATCGTCTCGCGCTTGCCGCCGCGCCAGACCTCGATGTCGACCTTGTCGCCGGGCAGCGACTGGTCCACCAGGGCTGGCAGATCGCCGCTGGCGACGATGCGCTGCCCCTTGAAGCCCAGGATCACGTCGCCCGAGCGCAGGCCGGCCTTGGCGGCCGGGCCGTTGTCCTCGACGTTGGCGACCAGCGCGCCTTCCGGGCGGTCCAGCTTGAAGGAATCGGCGAAGCCCTGGTTGACCTCCTGCACCATCACGCCCAGCTTGGCGTGCTGCACCTTGCCGCCCTTCTCGATCTGCTGGCGGACCTTGTTGGCGACCTCGACCGGGATCGCGAACGACAGGCCCTGATAGCCGCCCGACGCGCTGTAGATCTGCGAGTTGATGCCGACCACCTCGCCGCGCGCGTTGAACAGAGGACCGCCGGAGTTGCCGGGATTGATCGCGACGTCGGTCTGCAGGAAGGGCACGCGGCTCTCGTCCGGACCCAGCGAGCGGCCCTTGGCGCTGATCACGCCCGCGCTGACGCTGTTCTCGAATCCGAACGGCGAGCCGATCGCCAGCACCCATTCGCCCACGCGCAGGTCCTTGGTCGCGCCCAGGCGGACGGTCGGCAGATTCCGGGCTTCGATCTTCAGCACCGCGACGTCGGTCGACTTGTCGCTGCCCAGCACCTTGGCGCGGTATTCGCGGCGATCGGTCAGCTTGACGACCACCTCCTGCGCGTCCTGCACCACGTGCGCGTTGGTCAGGATCACGCCGTCGGCGCTCACGATGAATCCCGAGCCCTGGCCGCGGATCTCGCGACTGCCGCCCTCGCCGCCCCCGCCGCCGCCGTTGGGGCCGCCGGGCATGCCAGGCACGCCGAAGCGGCGGAAGAACTCGTAGAAGGGATCGTCAGGATCGATCTGCGGTGCGCGCGCGGCACGCGTCTTGACGGTGCCGGACACGCTGATGTTGACCACCGCCGGGCCCTGGGCCGCAGCGATCTGGGCGAAGTCGGGCATCCCCGCAGGCGGCGGCGTGAGGTTCGCGGCAGGCGCGGCCGCGTTCGCCAGCGGCGTGGCGACGGCGGCCACCTGCGTGTCGCCGCCGGATGTCGATGTCGAGGCGGATGCGCCATCGGTCGACGCCTCCGACGAGGTCTGCGCGACCGGCATCAGCTTCGCATTGCGCATCGCGAGCGCACCGCCCGCAGCCCCCAGCACGCCGGCGGCCGTCAGCGCCCACACCAGTTTCTTCACCGGAATCATCTTCTCCACTTGAGTCATGTGAACCTCCAGATTCGCAGAGCGCCAGCCGGGATGGGCCCGGCGGCGACTCGATGACTGGAAGTTTGAGCACCTTCGCTTAGGTCGCTCTTAATCTCAGGTGGGCGGGAGGGCGGGCGGCAATGCGGACGGCGGCAGCACAGGCGCCATGGGCTGCGACACCGGTTGCGGGGTGCGGGAGAGGGGCATCGACAGTTCGACGCGCAGGCCGCCCAAGGCCGTGCTGTGACCCAGCCGGAGCGTGGCGCCATGGTCGTCGGCGATGCTGCGCACCAGCGCCAGGCCAAGACCGCTGCCCGGCGCCTGCTGCGCCTGCGACTCGGAGCGGTAGAAGCGGTCGAACACCCGCCCCCGTTCGGCATCTGGAATGCCGGGACCGTCGTCCTCGACCACCAGCAACGCCTGCCCCCCGCTGCGCTCCAGGCTCAGGTCCACGCGGCTGCGGCCGTACTTGATGCCGTTGTCGAGCAGGTTGCGCAGGAGCATCGTCAGCGCCTCGCGATGACCGTCCACCAGCACGGCGTCGCAGCGCTCCATGCCGAGGTCGATGCCGCGCCCTTGCGCCAGCGTCGCGCCGTCGATGACGGCGTCGCGGCACAGCGCGTCCAGCGCGATGGGCTGCGCCGGCGCCTGCACCTTGGCACTGTCCTGGCGTGCCAGCGCCAGCAGTTGCTCGATGAGGTGGGACGCGCGGTCGATGCCCAGGCCGAGCTTCTCGAGCGCCTGAGCGCGCGCGCCGTCGTCCGGCGCACGGCGCACGGACTGCAGTTGGAGCTTCAGGGCCGCCAGCGGCGAGCGCAGTTCGTGGGCGGCGTCGGCGACGAAATGCTGCTGCTGCTCGAAGGCCTGCCGCACGCGGTCCAGCAGCGCGTTGAGTTCGGTGACCAGCGGCTGGACCTCGGCGGGCACGTCTTCCTCGTCCACCGGGGCCAGGTCTTGCGCCTTGCGGCGCGACAGCTGCTGGCGCACGCGCTCCAGCGGCGCCAGCGAGTGCGACACCACCCACCACACCACCAGCGCGAGCATGGGCAGCATGAGCGCGGTGGGCAGCACGGTGCGCCACGCGAGCTGCCCGGCCATGCGTTGCCGCACGGCGATGTCCTGGGCGACCTGCACGACCTGGAAACGGCCCTGGACGGCGAAGACGCGATAGCGCTTGCCGCGCAACGCCACGTTGGAGAAACCGAGGACCGCGCGCTGCGGCAGCCAGTCCGGGCCTGCCGAGCGGTACAGCGGCGTGCCGTCCAGGCCCCAGACCTGCACGATCAGGTCGATGCTCTGCTCCTCGCCGAGCGGCAGCGGCAGGCCGGTGCCCATGCCCGCGCGCAGCGACAGCGCCACCTGCTGCATCTGGTAGTCGAAGATCTCGTCGGTCTCCATCAGCGCGTTGCGGTAGGCGCTCATGCCCTGCACGAGCGCGCCGGTCAGCACGGCGCCGAGGAGGAACAGCAGCAGTCGGTAGCGCAGCGAGCTCGGCAGCAGCTGCAGCCGCATCCGGCCGAGGCGTCCCGGGCGATCGGCCCCGGCGCCTGCCTCCGGCGTCGTGGCCGCCCTGGTCCCAGGTCTGGACTCCGGATCCATGTCCGGGTTCATTCCTTGGGCACGCGATAGCCCACGCCGCGCACGTTCTGGATCAGTTCAGCGCCGAGCTTCTTGCGCAGGCCGTGGATGTAGACCTCGACGGCGTTGCTGCTGATCTCGTCCTTCCAGCCGTAGAGCTTCTCCTCGAGCTGCTGGCGCGACAGCACCATCCCCGGCCGAGCCAGCAGCGGCTCCAGCACCGCCCACTCGCGCTGCGACAGCGTGACCGGATGGCCGTTGGCCGTGACCTCGCGCGTGGCGGGATTGATGCTGACGCCCATGTGCTCGTAGACCGGCTCGGCGCGGCCGGCGGCGCGTCGCAGCAGCGCGCGGATGCGGGCCAGGAGCTCGTCGAGCTCGAAGGGCTTGAGCACGTAGTCGTCCGCGCCGGCGTCCAGGCCGGCGACGCGCTGGGCGGTCGCGTCGCGCGCGGTGGCGATCAGCACCGGCACCGCCTGCTTGCGGCCGCGCAGCGCCTGCAGCACGCTCATGCCGTCGCGCTTGGGCAGGCCCAGGTCCAGGATCACCAGGTCGTAGGTCTGGGACTGCAGCGCGGTGTCGGCGATCTCGCCGTCGCGCACCCAGTCCACGGCATAACCTTCGGCGCGCAGCAGCTCGAGCAGCTGCTCGCCGATCATGAGGTCGTCTTCCACCAGCAGGAGTCGCATGGGCGCGATTGTGCACGCGGCGGACGACGACGGTCAGCGCCTCATCGGACGCGCGCCCCAAGACATTGACACAGCAACTTGTCCAGGCCCGCCCCCAACCTGTGGAGCACGCCCCGGACCTTGTCGCTGAACTTCCTGGGCGCCGCGAGCTCCGCCTCGATCTGAGCCATCGCCCGGGCCAACCCATCCTGCGCCCGGCGCTCGATCGTGGGAGCACCCGCGACAGCCTTGCCGGGGCGAACGCCCGACGTTGGCGTCAGCGTCGGCGTTGGCGTTGGCGTTGGCGTTGGCTTTGGTGTCGGTGTCGGTGTCGGCAGCGGCGGGGGCGCGGGCAGATCGCCAACGTGCAGCAGGCCGCGCCGCGTCCTTTCCGCGATGACGGGCAGCATCCTGGTGGGTGACTGTCTCCCTTGGGTGGGCCGCGGCGGGATCGGCCTGCCGCGCCGGTCTTGCAGGATCCGCATCGGCACGGTGGCGTTGACGCCTTGCCCCGATCGGAGCGATGTCGCGGAGCGCAGCGGCGCCCCGGCCATCGCGGGCGTGCGGGACATCGGATCCGTCCCGCCAGCGGGCGCTGATCCGCAGGGCGGCAGGCGGATCTCCGGTGAGGGCTCCAGGGTCGCGCAGCGCGTGACGGGTGGCGAAGGCGTCCCTGGCCGCACCTCAAGAGTTCCGTGTCCCCATTCCTGGACGAGCACGGGGTTCACTGACACATAGGCATTGACTGTCATGGCGTTGGGGTTCTCCTCGACCCGTCCGACGGGCCGCAGCGCTGTGTGCACCGAACCGGCGGGAGCACCTGACAAGCGCGGACGCATCGGGCGGCAGAAGGCATGGTCGCCTCACGGGCGCCGGGAACGGAGACCGGCCCGCTCGAGGGCCCGCATCACGTAGGCGGCTGCCACGGTGCCCGCCATGCCGTCGCGGATCGTCCCCGCCTGATACCCGGTGGCGGGCAGTGCCTCGATGGAACGCCGGCGTGCGAGCGCGAAACTTCCCGTCGCGCCGACGGCCACGTTCCGACACCATTGCCGGCGCTCCCCGGGCGATCCGGCCCGGAATGCAGCCTCGAAGCGCTCGACGCACCAGGCCTCGACCTGCAGACAGGCCGACTCCGCGCCGACTCCCCGCTGCATCAGCGCCTTCGCCAGCAGGTCCCCCACGGCGCTGGTCAATGCTCGTATCTCCTGGCCGCGCACCTGTCGTGCCTGTCGTGCCTTCGCGCGTCGCCAGGGCAGCCGGTCGGACCATGCGGGCTTCGTCGAGAGGATGCGGCAGAGCCTCTCCATGTCCGCGGCATGCGGCGCGAGAAGCTCTTCCTTGTCCCGTGCGGTGAGACTGCTTCGCGGGCTGCGCGGCGGCTTGGGAGGGGGCGCAGGTCGCGGTTCGATCCGCTCCGGACATGTCACCACGGGTCCGGGAGAAATCCTCATCGTCCCCGGCAGGCAGGTTCCCGTCATCGACCTCGCGCGCCGCGCCAGCAGCGACTCGGCCGACATGGGCGGCCCCACCGGCGGCGGGCCCGCCCCCTGGCAGCGCAGCGCCTGACCCTGCTCCTGACACGGGTGTCCGTCGCGTCGCTGGTCCGGCAGCGGACAACGGACCTTCGGCGATGGCGGCAAGGTCGCCCAGTCGTTCTCGCCGTTCCACGATCCTGGCAGCAACACCGGCACCGGCGTCGCGCGAAATCCCTGAGACATCGATCCGCTTTCCTTGGGCATCAACAGGTCTGATTGGTCCCGGAAGACGGCCCAGGCGTTCACCGGCTCGACCGTCCATGGGCCGAGGGCGGGGAGCCGTCGGAAGCAACCGGCAACCGGACCGAATCCATGACTACAATGCCGCCTGTCAGGAGAGAGTTCCCTCACGGGAGCCGCCGAAGGCGCAGTGGCACTGGAGATCCCACGCTGCGAACGCTCAGGCAAAAGGACTGACGAAACGCTCGAGACTTCGGGCGTCCTCACTGGAGAGAGGCGGGGCGGACCTTGCGGTCGAGCCCGTCCACCGAAGGGGCAAGCCGCCGGTCAACCGCCGACGGCCAATCTCTCAGGTAAAGCGGACAGCGAGGGCATCTCCCCCACCTTGAGGTGACCGGCACGTGACCGGTTCACAGTCGGGGTGGTCATGACGAATGCCCTCGGAGCCAGACATGTCCGCCGATCAGACCCTGAACACGCCCCTGCACAAGACCCCCCTGCACGCGCTGCATGTCGAACTCGGCGCCAAGATGGTGCCCTTCGCCGGCTACGACATGCCGGTCCAGTACCCCGCCGGCGTGATGGCCGAACACAAGCATGCGCGCGCCCAGGCCGGCCTGTTCGACGTGTCGCACATGGGCCAGGTGCTGCTGGTGGGCGACGACGCCGCCGCCGCGCTGGAGACGCTGGTCCCCGTCGACATCGTCGACCTCGGGATGTTCAAGCAGCGCTATGCGCTCTTCACCGCCGACGACGGCGGCATCCTCGACGACCTGATGGTCGCGCGCCGCACCGACGGCCTGTTCGTGGTGGTCAACGCCGGCTGCCGCGAGCAGGACATCGCCCACATGCAGAAGCACCTGTCGGGCCCCTGCGAGGTGCGTCCGCTGCCGGACCAGGCGCTGCTGGCGCTGCAAGGCCCGCAGGCGGTGACGGCGCTGTCGCGCCTGAACGCCGACGTCGCCAAGCTGGTCTTCATGACGGGCGGCTTCTTCGAGCTGGACGGCATCCCCACCTTCGTGACCCGTTCGGGCTACACCGGCGAGGACGGCTACGAGATCTCGGTTCCCGCCGACCGCTCGGTGGAACTGGCCCGCAAGCTGCTGGCCCAGCCCGAAGTGATGCCCATCGGCCTGGGCGCGCGCGATTCGCTGCGTCTGGAAGCCGGCCTGTGCCTGTACGGCCATGACATCGACACCACGACCACGCCGGTCGAAGCCTCGCTGACCTGGGCGATCCAGAAGGTGCGTCGCGCCGGCGGCGCCCGCGCCGGCGGTTATCCGGGCGCGGCGGTCATCGACCAGCAGTTCGCCGAAGGCGCCGCGCGCAAGCGCGTGGGCCTGGTGAGCTCGGAACGCATGCCGGTGCGCGAAGGCGCCAAGCTCGTCAACGCCGACGGCGCGGAGATCGGCGTCGTCACCAGCGGCACGCTGGGCCCGACGGTCGGCAAGCCGGTCGCGCTGGCCTACGTGCAGACGCCCTACGCCGCGCTGGGCACGGAACTCTTCGCCGAAGTGCGCGGCAAGCGCACCCCGATGACGGTCTCTTCCACACCGTTCACGCCCAACGGATACTTCCGCGGCTGATCCGCAATTCCGGGTCGTCTCGGGTCGTCTCGGGTCGCCCCGGATCGCGCCGCATCGCGCGGAACCACGCGGCATCACGTTTCTTCCCTCTCAACCTTCAGCAACCATCAGGTAGCACGGAGCCTCTCCATGAGCATCAAGTACACGTCCGACCACGAGTGGGTCGACACCACCGACGGCATCGCCACCGTGGGCATCACGGTCCATGCGCAGGACGCGCTGGGCGACGTCGTGTTCGTGGACCTGCCCGACGTCGGCAAGTCCTTCGCCGCCAAGGAAGTGGCCGGCGTGGTCGAGTCGGTCAAGGCCGCCGCCGACGTCTACGCGCCGGTCTCCGGCGAGATCGTGGAAGTCAACGAGGCCCTGCGCGACGACCCGTCGCTGGCCAACACCGACCCGCTGAAGGCCGGCTGGTTCTTCAAGGTCAAGCTGTCGGATCCCTCGGAGCTGGACGCTCTTATGGACACGACGGCCTACGACGAACTCGTCAAGAACAGCTAATCGCCTGAGCGATGCACGCAGGGCCTGCGGGCCCTGCGGCAATGAATACTTCTCTCCAGGATCGCCCCGCCATGTCCGCCCTGCCCTCGTTCGCCGAACTTGAGAACGCTTCCGAGTTCCACGCCCGTCACATCGGCCCCGACGCCCATGACGAGACGCTGATGCTCTCGGCCATCGGCGCCGCGTCGCGCGCCGCGCTGATCGACGCCATCGTCCCGGCCGCCATCAAGCGCGCCGCGAAGATGGACCTGCCGGACGCCGTGACCGAGTCGCAGGCGCTGGCCGAACTCAAGACGATCGCGGGCAGGAACCAGATCCTGAAGAGCTTCATCGGCCAGGGTTACCACGGCACCATCACGCCGGGCGTGATCCTGCGCAACATCCTCGAGAACCCCGCCTGGTACACCGCCTACACGCCCTACCAGGCCGAGATCTCGCAAGGCCGCATGGAAGCGCTGGTCAACTTCCAGACCATGGTCTGCGACCTGACCGGCATGGCCATCGCCAACGCGTCGATGCTGGACGAGGCCACCGCCGCCGCCGAAGGCATGACGCTGGCCGCGCGCATGGGCAAGAGCAAGAGCCAGGTGTTCTTCGTCGCCGACGACGTGCTGCCGCAGACGCTGGAAGTCGTGCGCACCCGCGCCGAGCCGCTGGGCATCACGGTCCAGGTCGGCAAGGCCGAGGACGCCGGCAAGACCGAATGCTTCGGCGCGCTGGTGCAGTACCCGGGCGTGACCGGCGTGGTGCGCCCGCTGCAGGCGATCGCCGACGCGGTTCACGCGCAGGGCGGCCTGCTGGTCGCCGCCGCCGACCTGCTGGCGCTGACGCTGATCGCGTCGCCGGGCGAACAAGGCGCCGACATCGCCGTCGGCACCACGCAGCGCTTCGGCATGCCGATGGGCGCCGGCGGCCCCCACGCCGCGTACATGGCCTGCCGCGACGAATTCAAGCGCTCGCTGCCGGGCCGCCTGGTCGGCGTGTCGGTCGACTCTCACGGCAAGCCCGCCTACCGCCTGTCGCTGCAGACCCGCGAACAGCACATCCGCCGCGAGAAGGCCACCTCCAACATCTGTACCGCGCAGGTGCTGCCGGCCGTCGTGGCCAGCATGTACGTGGTCTATCACGGCCCGCAAGGCCTGAAGCGCATCGCGCAACGCGTCGCCGCCTACGCCGCCGTGCTGGCGCAGGGCCTGAAGGCGCTGGGCCTGACGCTGGTCCACGAGACCTCGTTCGACACGCTGCACGTGAAGACCGGCGCGCACACCGGCCCGGTGCTGGCCGCCGCCGTCGCCGCGGGCATGAACCTGCGCCGCGCGAGCGAGGACAGCATCAGCCTGACGCTCGACGAGACGACCACGCGCGCCGACCTGCAGGCACTGCTGACGGTCTTCGCCGAAGGCAAGCCGGTGACGGACGCGTTCGCCGGCGCGTCGGCCTCGACGCCCACCACGCTGATTCCCGGCGCGCTCGCGCGCACCAGCGCCTACCTGACGCACCCGATCTTCAACATCCACCACTCCGAAACGGAGATGCTGCGCTACATCCGCCTGCTCTCCGACAAGGACCTGGCGCTGGACCGCAGCATGATCCCGCTGGGCTCGTGCACGATGAAGCTCAACGCGACCAGCGAGATGATCCCCATCACCTGGCCCGAGTTCGCGCAGGTGCATCCGTTCGCGCCGCAGAGCCAGCTGCAGGGCTACGCGCAGCTCGACCAGCAGCTCACCGCCTGGCTGTGCCAGGCGACCGGGTACGCGGGCGTCTCGCTGCAGCCCAACGCCGGCTCGCAGGGCGAGTACGCCGGCCTGCTGATCATCAAGGCCTGGCACGAGTCGCGCGGCGACGCGCACCGCAAGATCTGCCTGATCCCGGAATCGGCGCACGGCACCAACCCGGCGTCGGCGCAGATGGTGGGCATGCAGGTCGTGGTCACCAAGTGCGACAAGGAAGGCAACATCGACCTGGCCGACCTGAAGGCCAAGTGCGAGCAGCACAGCGCCAACCTGGCCGCGATCATGATCACCTACCCCTCGACGTACGGCGTGTTCGACACGCACGTCAAGGAGATCTGCGCGCTGGTGCATGAGCACGGCGGTCGCGTGTACGTCGACGGCGCCAACATGAACGCGCTGGTCGGCATCGCCGCGCCGGGCCAGTTCGGCGGCGACGTGTCCCACCTGAACCTGCACAAGACCTTCTGCATCCCGCACGGCGGCGGCGGCCCGGGCGTCGGCCCGGTCTGCGTGGTCGAGGACCTCGTGCCCTTCCTGCCGGCGCACCGCGCGGCCGGCCTGGGCGAGAAGACCGCCATCGGCGCCGTCTCCGCCGCGCCGCTGGGCAATGCCGCGGTGCTGCCGATCTCGTGGATGTACATCCGCATGATGGGCGAGGTCGGCCTCAAGGCCGCGACCGAGACCGCGATCCTGTCGGCCAACTATGTGGCCGCGCGCCTGTCCGACCACTACGACATCCACTTCAGCGGCAACATCGACGGCGTCAAGGGCGGCGGCGTGGCCCACGAGTGCATCCTGGACCTGCGTCCGCTGAAGGACAGCTCGGGCATCTCCGCCGAGGACGTCGCCAAGCGCCTGATCGACTACGGCTTCCACGCGCCGACGCTGTCGTTCCCGGTCGCGGGCACGCTGATGGTCGAGCCGACCGAGAGCGAATCGAAGTTCGAGCTGGACCGCTTCATCGCCGCGATGATCCAGATCCGCGAAGAGATCGCGAAGGTCGAATCGGGCGCCTGGTCGAAGACCGACAACCCGCTGGTCAATGCGCCGCACACGGCCGAAAGCCTGCTCAAGACCGAGTGGACCCACGGCTACAGCCGCGACGACGCCGCCTACCCGGTGCCGGCACTGCGCCACGTGAAGTACTGGTCGCCGGTGGGACGCGTGGACAACGTGTACGGCGACCGCAATCTGGTCTGCTCCTGCCCGCCGCTGTCGGCTTACGCCGACGAGTGATCGGGAATAGCCGGTCCTCGCGTCACAAGCGCGAGGATCCGGCCGTCACTACCCACGAGGTTCGCCATGGCAGTCTCCGTCTTCGACCTCTTCAAGATCGGCATCGGGCCGTCGAGCTCGCATACCGTCGGTCCGATGCGCGCCGCACGCATGTTCGTGCAGCGCCTGCGGCACGAAGGCGTGCTCGATCGCACCGTGCGCGTCGCCACGGCGCTGTACGGCTCGCTCGGCGCCACCGGCAAGGGCCACGGCTCCGACAAGGCGGTGCTGCTCGGCCTGGCCGGGCATGAGCCCGACACTGTCGACATCGAGTCGATTCCCGGCATCCTCGACGGCATCCGCAACTACAAGCGCATCGCGCTGGGTGGCGACCACATCGTGGCTTTCGACGAAGCGCGCGACCTCGTCATGTACCGCCGCCAGAGCCTGCCGCTGCACGCCAACGGCATGCGCCTGATCGCCTACGACGCCGAGGGCCTCGAGATCCAGAACCGCGTGTACTACTCGGTGGGCGGCGGCTTCGTCGTCAGCGAGGAGGTGCTGGCCGACGGCAGCAAGCAGAAGCAGATCGCGCCGGACACCACCGTGCTGCCCTACCCCTTCAAGTCGGGCGCGGAGCTGCTCGAGCTGACGGAAAAGGAAGGCTGCTCGATCGCGGAGATCATGCGTCGCAACGAGCGCCACTGGCGCACCGACGAGGAGACCCGCGCGGGCCTGCTGAAGATCTGGCAGGTGATGCAGGAATGCGTCCAGCGGGGCTGCCGCACCGAGGGCATCCTGCCCGGCGGCTTCAAGGTGAAGCGCCGCTCGGCCGCGCTGTACCGCGACCTGATCGCCCATCCCGAGGCCGCGCTGCGCGATCCGCTGCAGGTGATGGACTGGGTCAACCTCTACGCGCTGGCGGTGAATGAGGAGAACGCCGCCGGCGGTCGCGTCGTGACGGCGCCGACCAACGGCGCGGCCGGCATCGTGCCGGCGGTGCTGCATTACTACGCGCGCTTCGTGCACTCGGCCAACGAGGACGGCATCGTCGACTTCCTGCTGACCGCCGCGGCGATCGGCATCCTCTACAAGGAGAACGCGTCGATCTCCGGCGCGGAAGTGGGCTGCCAGGGCGAGGTGGGCGTGGCCTGCTCGATGGCCGCGGCCGCGCTGTGCGCGGTGATGGGCGGCACGCCGGCGCAGACGGAGAACGCGGCCGAGATCGGCATGGAGCACCACCTGGGGCTGACCTGCGATCCGGTGGGCGGCCTGGTGCAGATCCCCTGCATCGAGCGCAACGCGATCGCGTCGGTGAAGGCCATCAACGCCGCGCGCATGGCGCTGCGCGGCGACGGCACGCACCACGTGAGCCTGGACAAGGTCATCAAGACCATGCGCGAGACCGGCGCCGACATGATGACCAAATACAAGGAGACCGCCCGGGGCGGTCTCGCGGTGAACATTGTCGAGTGCTGACACGCCGCCGACGTGTCAGAGGGGGAGGCCGATTCGCGTGCCCCGGCGGTACTGCGGACCGGGATCAATCGCGAGTCAGGCGGCGAAAGCTGTCAGCACTCGAGCAAACGGTCGGTCCCGAGGTGTGCCGTGACGGCACGGGATCGGGACCGGGGTCGGATCAGCCTCAGTAGCTGATCGTCACGGTGACGGTGTCGGTGTAGCTGCCCGGCACGACGCTGGCCAGCGACGGGATGCGGCCGTAGACCGACAGCGACTGGGCCGAGCCCGTGCCGGTGCCGTTCTTGGCGGTGGACGACGAGGTGCCGTCGCCCCAGACCGAGCTGCGGCCCGAGTCCAGATAGAGCTGATAACCCAGCGTGTCGGAGCCGCTCTTCATCGTGCGGCTGGTGAAGTTGGTCGCGCCGCCGGCGTTTGCGCCGGCGTTCAGCGCCACCGTGTACGGCGTCGTGTTGGAGCAGGTGACGGTCAGGGTGGACGTCGCGTCCAGCGGCGTGCCGGCGACCAGCGGGTCGATGGCGGAGCCGAAGTTCAGGTTGGAACCGGACACCGTGCAGGAGCTCGTGATCGTGGCCGTCACCGGGAAGGTGTTGGTCACCGGCGTGGCGCCGCGGGCTTCCTGGACCGCGCTGAACAGCAGGCCGGCGCCGATGGCCAGGCTGCTGAGCAGCATCGCGCTCTTGAAGCCGCTGTTGCGTTCCGCCCGGATCGCTTTGAGGTACTTGGTGGTGCTCATGTGGTGTCCCCCTGTTGATGGAACGAATCTTCCGTTTCAGGGCGTTTCCGCGGCAGACAGGCTTGCCGCATCGCGCGGTGCAGCGAAGTCGGCAGGCCGTGTAGGCAATCGCCCGACAGCTGACAGCCGGTGGCAGCACGGCGCGCGGACCAGGCGAACGGCACTGGCGAGGCCCCCTCGCCCGCTGCTACAAACGCGTCCGTGTCGATGTCACGAAGGCCCGTCCGTCGTGAGGACGGACACCTTCCGATCGACGACGAACCCCTGACTTCCATGACATCCCACCTTGATCCGACACGGCGCCGCTGGCTGGCGCTCGGCGTGCTGTGCCTGGGCGTGCTGATGATCGTGCTGGACACGACCATCGTGAACGTGGCGCTGCCCTCGATCCGCGCCGACCTGCGGTTCACCGAGACCTCGCTGGTCTGGGTCGTCAACGCCTACATGCTGACCTTCGGCGGCTTCATGCTGCTGGGTGGACGCCTGGGCGACCTGTACGGCCACCGGCGCATGTTCCTGGCGGGGCTGGCGCTGTTCACCGTCGCGTCGGCGGCCTGCGGGCTCGCGCACACGCAGGCGCTGCTGATCGCGGCGCGCGCCGTGCAGGGACTGGGCGGCGCGGTGGTGTCGGCGATCTCGCTGTCGCTGATCATGAACATGTTCACGGAGCCCGGGGAGCGCGCGAAGGCGATGGGTGTCTACGGCTTCGTCTGCGCGGGCGGCGGCAGCATCGGCGTGCTGCTCGGCGGGCTGCTGACCAGCGCGCTGAGCTGGCACTGGATCTTCCTGGTGAACCTGCCGATCGGCGCGGTCGTGATCGGCCTGTGCCTGTGGCTGATCGAACGCGGCGGCCCGACGGCGCCGGACGAGACGCTGGACTGGGCCGGCGCGGTGACCGTCACGCTGTCGCTGATGCTGGCGGTGTACGCGGTGGTCAACGGCAACGAGGCGGGCTGGCTCTCGCCGGGCACGCTGGGGTTGCTCGGGACCGCGGTGGCGCTGCTGATCGTGTTCCTCGTGCTGGAGACGAAGGTGGCGCATCCGCTGATGCCGTTGTCGCTGTTCCGGCTGCGATCGGTGGCGGTGTCCAACGTGATCGGCGTGCTGTGGGCCGCGGCGATGTTCGCGTGGTTCTTCCTGTCGGCGCTCTACATGCAGCTCGTGCTGGGCTACGACGCGATGCATGTGGGGCTGGGCTTCCTGCCGGCCAATCTCATCATGGCGGCCTTCTCCGTGGGCCTGTCGGCCAAGCTCGTCATGAAGCTGGGCCTGCGCAAGCCGCTGTGCGGCGGGCTGCTGCTGGCGTCGCTGGGCCTGGCGCTGTTCGCGCGCGCGCCGGCGGACGGCGGCTTCTGGCTGGATGTCCTGCCGGGCATGCTGCTGCTGGGGCTGGGCGCGGGAGTCGCGTTCAACCCGGTGCTGCTCGCGGCGATGAGCGAGGTCGCGCCCAGCGAGTCCGGCCTGGCCTCGGGCGTGGTGAACACGTCCTTCATGATGGGCGGCTCGCTCGGGCTGGCGGTGCTGGCCAGCCTGGCCGCCGCGCGCACGGCGGAACTGGGTGCGCTGGGCGCCGCGATGCCGGCGGCGCTGGCGGGCGGTTATCGCGTGGCGTTCGCGGTGGGAGCCGTCTTCGCGGCGTCGGGAGGATTGCTGGCGCTGCTGCTGCGAGAACCCGCTCCGCAGGCCGGTGCGACAGCGCCGGTGGCGCATCCGGGCTGAGCACCCATCGGCTCTGGCGAGTCGCCCTCGCCTCTCCCGCTCACTTGTCCAGCAACGGCCACACGTACTTCACCGGCACGGCGTAGGTGATGCCGCTGGGCGCGCTGAGCGCCGATTCGCGCGTGCCCTTGAGCACCACCATGTTGATGACACCCACCACCTTGCCGGTGCGGATGTCCAGCAGCGGCCCGCCGCTGTTGCCCGGATAGGCCGTCGCGTCGAGCTGCAGGAACTCCATCGCGCCGTCGCGCAGCTGCCGCACGGCGCGCTCGGAGAGCGTGTTCGAGGTCGGCGCCGGCAACGCCGCGCGCGTGAGCGCGGCCACGGTGCCGCGGTGCGTCGCCATCGTCACGCCCAGCGCCGTGCCGATCGGATAGCCCATCAATGCCACGGCGGCGCCTTCGCGCACCGCCGGCCGGTCGCCGTCGACTTCCGCCAGCGACAGCACGTCGACGAGCGCGCCCTTGTCGTCGGCCAGTTCGAGGATCGCCAGGTCGCGGGCCGTGTCGCGACGCAGCAGCTTCACTGCCCGCAGCTGCGGCTGGCCGGACGGATTGCCCGCCGCAGGCACCATGATCATGAGGTCCTTTTCGACCGGGTTCGGGATCACGTGCGCGCAGGTCACGATGCGTCGTCCGTCGCCGACCGCGAAGCCGGTCCCGCGGAAACCGAAGCGCGGGTTGTCCGTCGCCGCGAAGGTCCCCACGGCCACCACCGCCTGCCGGCTGCGGTCGATCAGGTCGGGCAAGGTGTTGGGCATCTCCTGCGCGCGCGCCGGGCCGACCAGGCCGACCAGGCCCAAGGCGCCGCCGGCGCCCAGCGCCAGCAGTTCGCGCCGATCAACGACCGGATCTGCCTTCGGATCGAACTTCTGATCGAACTTCGGGGTCAACTTCTGATCGGTACTGCGACTCATGCGGCCAGGTCTTTCGTCGTGTTGCCCATCTCCAGCGTGGAGACGAAGTTGCGCCAATGGCGATCGGGTTCGTCGATGCGGAAGCCGTAGAAGCTGCCCTGCTCGGTGTCCTTGCGCCGCACCGCGCGCGCGGTGACGTGCGCGGTCTCGTTGTGGCCGAGCTCGATCTCCACGGTGCCGTCCTGGTTCAGCGGCACGTCGTGGTCGCACTCGGCCTGGAAGCCGTGCGCCGACACCTCGATCACGTCCAGGTCGAAGTGGCCCAGCTGGCTCTCGTTGGCGGCGCGGATGTCGAGGTGGCCCGGGCAGCGGATCGAATAACGCGGGTACTGCCGCAGCGACCGGCCCAGGTCCTGACCGCCGCCGCTGAGCATGGGCAGCACGTCGCGGAACGGGGCGTCCTCGCGGTACACCGACCACAGCAGCGCCTTCTTGCGGTCGTCCATGGTGGCGAACACGGGCACGGCGTGATTGAAGAAATGGTCGAGCAGCGCCGGCGTCATGACCGGGTCGTTGGTCGTGTGGAAGCGGCGCTCCGGCAGCCGGATGTTGGGCAACCGGTGGCGGAAGAAATAGTGGTGCAGGTTCTTCTCGGGCCGGCGGCCGCGGTAGCGGCGCTCGAACAGCGCGTCGGCCTCGTGCAGGTCCAGCGTCGCGCCGACCGCCGGCGCGCCGTTGGCGAAGTCATATTCGGCCACCGTCTGCTCGCGCAGCCGCGTGAAGGACAGCAGCGCCTCGTAGAGCTCGATCTTGTCGGGGTTCACGGCGATCACCAGGTGCCGGGTGTCGAAGTACTCGGTGCAGTACTGGTGCATGAACTTCATCAGCGGGAAGAGGATCGCCCCGCCGGTCTTGCGGAACGCCGGCGCGACCGCCAGCGCCGAGATCTCCGCGACCTTGCCGCCCTTGGCGCGCACGCCTTCGAGGTCGAAGACCGATTGCAGCGGGAAGCCGAAGACGCCCTCGCGCACCATCGAGATCGTGCCCACGACCTGGCCGTCGTACTTGGCGCAGAGGGTCGTGGTCGTCGGCAGCGCGTGGTAGATGGTCACGCGCATGCCGCTGGGGTCGGGCTTCATGAAGCCGCTGCCGACGTAGGCGTCGTGCAGGATGCGGAAGCAGGCGTCGAGCTCCTCCTGCGTGTCCGCGACCTTGAGCTCCAGCCGCTCCGACGGCGCCGGATCGCAGTCCACCATGCGCCGGTAGACCGCGAAGCGCATCGGCTTGGGCAGCGAGGAGAACAGCCGCCGCAGCCCCTGGTGGAGCCGCTTGCGCAGGCTGGATCGTCGAATCTGGCTCATGACCGTCCCCTCCCCGGGCGCGGCGGTGCCACCGTCACGCGGTCCGCGCGGCGATCGATCTGGGGATCGGACGCCTCAACGGATCGCGGCCTGCAGCTTGCGCACCTCGGCTTGTTGCTCGTAATTCGGTCCCAGGTCCGCCAGGCGCTTGAGTTCCGCCTCGGCCTCGCCCTTGTTGCCGCCGGCCACGTACAGCTGCGCCAGGCGCAGCCGGTACGCGGGCACGGTCGGCGCCTGCTTCACGGCGTCCTTCTGCACCTCGATGGCCTTGGCGTTCTGGCCCTTGGCGGCGAGCGCCTCGGCCAGCGTGTCCAGGTAAGGCGGCACATTGGGACGGAGCTTGTTCGCTTGCTCGGCAAATTTCAAGCCCTCGTCCGCCTTGCCGGCCCGCAGGCGCAGCCACGCGATGTTGTTGGCCGCCGCCGCGTTGTCCGGATTGGCCGCCAGCACCGCCTGGTAACGCTGCTCCGCCTCAGCATAACGGCCGGCGTTCAGCGCCACGTCGCCGAGGTGATACGTGAACAGCTCGTCCGACTTGAACTTGCCAAGGTAGGTCGCGGCCCAGCGCTCGGCCTCGTCCTTCTTGCCGGATTCGATCAGCACGCTGTGCAGCGCGATCGCGAGCTCGGTGTTGGGTGCCGTCGCGCCAGCATCGTTCGCCAGCTGGTCGGCCTTGCGGTAGGCCGCGATTGCGGCCGGCGCGTCCTTGCGCGCGCGGGCGATGTCGCCTTCGAGCTTCCAGCCCAGGCCGAACTTCGGCTGCGCCGTCTGGAGCCCCTTGGCCGTCGTCAGCGCCAGGTCCGGCAGGCCGAGCTGCAGCGCCTTGTCGACCACCTTGCGGGCCAGTTCGCCGTCGCCGGGGGCGATGGCCTGGGCGCGCTTGAGCGCCGCGGTCGCCGAGGCCTTGTCACCCGACTGCGCATAGGCGTCGGCCAGACGCAGCGGACCCAGCGGCGAACGCGGCTGCAGCGTCGCGACCTTGTTGAAGCTGCTGATCGCCTGCTGCCGGTCGCCGGTGGCGGCCTGCACCTGGCCCAGCAGGTCGATCAGCGAGGGGTTGTCCGGGCTCGCCGTCACGCCTTCCTGGGCGAGCGACAAGGCCGTCTTGAAGTCCTTCTTCTCCATCAGCAGGCCGACCGCCGCCTGGCGCGGCGTCGCGTCTTCCGGATGCTGCTTGGCCAGTTCGGTGAGGCGCTTGGCCGCCGCGTCCTTGTCGATCAGCTGGTGGGTCAGCTTCAGGCCCAGGATGGCCATCTCGGCGCGCAGGTTCTTGGGATCGGCCTTGAGCACGACCTCGTAGCGCTTGACGGCCTCCGCGACCTTGCGATCCTGCAGGTCCTGCGCCGCGAGGCTGTTGGCCGCGGTCATCGACCCCGGGTCGCGTTTGACGGCCTCCTCGAAATTGGACCGCGCGCCCGCGCGGTCGCCGCGCAGCAGCGCCAGACGGCCGCGCAGTTCGGCCGGCGTCGCCGACTTGGGATCCTTCTTCTCCAGCGTCGCGATCGCCTGCGATGCGCCGTCGCTGTCCTTCTTGCGCGCCAGCACGCTGATCAGCGCGATGTCGGCCACGGTGCCCTTGTCCTCGGCGGCCAGCTGGCGCAGCGCGGCCAGGCCGGCGGCCTCCTGGCCCTTCTGGATCTGGTTGAGCGCCAGACCGACGCGGCTGCGCACGTCGTTCGGATTGGCTTCGGCGGCGCGTGCCAGGAAGCGTTCGGCCTCGGCGCCCTGCCCCTGCTTGAGGCGGATCTCGGCGGCCAGCGCCAGCGCCTCCGACGAGGTGAGCCTGGCGTCCAGCGCCGGCTGCAAGGTGGCCATCGCCTGATCGGCGTCGCCGCCGCGCAATTGCAGCTGCGCCAGCGCGACGCGCGCGGGCTGGGTCTCGGGCGAGGACTGGATGATCTTGCTGTACTGCGATTCGGCCTGGCGGAAGTCGCCGTTGGCCTGCGCCACGCGGCCGGCCAGGAAGAGCGCGCGCTCGTTGTTCGGCGCCACCTTCAGCAGCGCCTGCGTGAGGTCGGTCGCCTCCTTCACCTGCCCCGCGTCCATCGCGAACACGGCGGCGTAGTAGAAGGTCTGCGGATGCTGCGGCGCGGCCGCCTTCATCGCGGCGACAGCCTCCTTGGCCGCGGCCTTGTCGCCGGTGCGCATCAGCTGGTTGATCAGGCCGGCATGCGCGCCGACCAGCTTCTTGTCGATCTCCAGCGCCTTGCGGAAGCTCGCGACGGACTCCGCCGATGGCGCCTCGGCCAGCACCTGCAGCTCGCCCTTGAGCTGCCAGGCCTCGGCGGATTGCGGCGACTTGGCGAGCAGCTCGTCGACCGCCGCGCGCGCCTCGGGCAGCTTGCCCTCGCTGGTCAGCAGACGCACGTTGACCAGTCGCGCCGCCGGGTTGTCGGGCGCCACGCGCAGCGCGGCATCCGCCGCCTTGCGCGCTTCCGGCAGCTTCTGCTTGGCGACATAGGCGCCGACCAGCGTCATCTGCAGGTCGGCCTCCTCGGCCGCGTTCTGCAGGTGGGTGGTGCCGTACTGGCCGAGCAGCTCGTCGACCTTGCCCTGCATCAGCAGCAGCCGCGCCTGCAGCGCGACCAGCGCGTCGCCGCCGAAGCCCTGCGTCTTGGCCTTCTCGGCCTCGATGGCGGCACCGGCCACGTCGCCGCTGTCCAGCAGCGCCTTGGCGAGCAGGTAGCGCGCCTCCGCGAGCGTCTCGTCCTTCTGCAGCGCGTTCTTGAGCTGGATGATCGCGGCCTTGTTGTCGCGCTTTTCCAGGTGCCCCTTGGCGGACTTCACCAGGTCCTGCGCCGACTCGCCGAAGCAGCCGGCCAGCAGCAGCGCCGATCCCAGCGCGAGCGCGGTGGCGCCGCGTCGCAGCGTGCGACGACCGTCGCGGGTCCGGCCGTCGGCCTCCCCGCCGAATGCAACAGTCAGGGGTCCGGACATCTTGGTGTTCTCAGGCTTGCGGGACATGCGTCGTCTCTTTCGCTGTCGGGTGATGCGTGGAGTATTCGTGGGGCTGATGCTCAGGCCTTGACGCCCAGGCGGGCCATCAGGTCATACAGCGTCGGCCGGCTGACGCCGAGCAGGTCGGCGGCCTTGGCGATGTTGCCGTCGGTGCGGGACAGCGCGGCCACGACGGCCTGGCGCTCGGCGCGCTCGCGCACGGCGCGCAGGTCGAGTTCCGAGCCGTCCGCCGGCACGTCGGCGCCGGCGGGCACCGGCAGGTTGAGGTCGTCGGCGGTGATGCGTTCGCCGTCGGCCATGATGGACGCGCGCTTCATGACGTTCTGCAGCTCGCGCACGTTGCCCGGCCAGCGGTGGGCCTCGACGGCGCGGATCGCGTCGTCGGCCAGGCGCAGGATGGGACGGCGCTGCTCCGAGGAGAAGCGGCGCAGGAAGGCGTGGCTCAGCAGCACCGCGTCGCCGGCGCGATCGCGCAGCGGCGGGATGTCCACGACGATCTCGGCGAGCCGGTAGAACAGGTCTTCGCGGAACAGGCCCTGCTCGATCTTGGCCTTCAGGTCCTGGTGCGTCGCGCCGACGATGCGCACGTCGACGGCGATCTCCTGGCGGCCGCCCAGGCGCTCGATGCTGCGCTCCTGCAGGAAGCGCAGCAGCTTGGCCTGCAGGGGCATCGGCAGATCGCCGATTTCATCGAGCATCAGGGTGCCGCCGTGGGCGGTCTCGATCTTGCCGACCGTGGTCTTGGTCGCGCCCGTGAAGGCGCCGCGTTCGTAGCCGAACAGCTCGCTTTCGAGCAGCGCCTCGGGGATCGCCGCGCAGTTGATCGCGACGAAGCGGCCCTTGCGCTTGGACGCGTCGTGCAGCGACTGCGCCAGCACTTCCTTGCCGGTGCCGCTCTCGCCCAGCAGCAGCACGGTGGCGTCGCTGCCGGCCACGCGTTCGACGGTGCGGCAGATGCGCTGCATCTGCGCGTCGCGCGTGAGCAGCTTGCCGGTGGGCTCGCCGTCCTGCTGCGTCAGCAGGCGCTGGTTCTCCTGCTGCAGCTCGTGCAGGCGCATCGCGCGCTCCACGGTCAGCACCAGCACGTCCGGATCGACCGGCTTGGCCAGGAAGTCGTAGGCGCCCATGCGGATCGCGCGCAGCGCGTTGGACTGGTCGTTCTGGCCGGTCAGCACGATGACCTTGGTGCCGGGCTCGAGCTCGATCAGCTTCTCGAGCAGCTTGAAACCTTCCGAGGTCGAGTCCTGGTCGGGCGGCAGGCCCAGGTCCATCGTGACGACGGGCGGCTTGTGCCGGCGGAACTGCAGCACGGCGCTGGCGACGTCGTCGGCGGTGACGGACTCGAAGCGGTCCATGGACCACTTGAGCTGTTTCTGCAGCGCGAGGTCGTCCTCGACGATCAGCAATGACGGCGGTTGTGCACTCATCGTGCCTCCACCAGGCCCGCGTCGCTGCCCGACTGGGCAAAGAACAGCGGCAGCAGGATGGTGACCTTGGTGCCTTTTCCAGGCGCGCTTTCCACGTTGATCTTTCCTCCGAGTTCCTGCAGATACTGGTAGCTCTCGTAGGCGCCGATGCCCATGCCCGCCGCCTTCGTCGTCTGGAACGGCTTGAACAGCCGTTGATCGATGAACTCCTGCGACATGCCGCAGCCAGTATCTTCCACTTCCACCTGCGCGTGGCTGCCCACGCGCTGCAATCGCAAGGTCACGCGGCCATCGATCGGCGTCGCGTCCAGCGCGTTCTGCACGACGTGGCCGAGCACGCGTTCGATGCGCTCCTCATGGCCGCGCGCGCTGACCTCGTCACGCAGCTCCAGTTCCAGCGCGCGGCCCTTGCTCACGGCCGCCGCGGCCAGCCGCCGCGCGATCGCCGTCAGCACCACGCCGCCGGCGCTGCCGTGATGCGGCTTGTCGCCCTCGCGCAATTGCAGCATCAGCTGGCGCATCTTCTCCAGCGAGTTTTCCACCGTGTCCAGCATGTCCTGCTGGAACTCCGGGTTGTCGCGCAGCCGCTTGGCGTTCTTCATCATCAGCGACAGCTGCGTGACGATGTTCTTGAGGTCATGCACGACGAAGGCCGACATGCGGTTGAAGGCCTCGAACTTGCGCGCCTCCAGGAGCGCTTCCGCGGCCTGCATCTGCGCGAGGTAACTGGCCGCCTGCTGGGCGGCGGTGCGAAGGAGGTCGCGCACTTCCCAGTTGAGCTCCAGCCGCGTGCGCGGCTGGCCCAGGATCACCCAGCCCGTCAGCACGCCGGCGTTGAGCAGTGGGATCAGCAGCCAATGTCGCGCATCGCCGGCGATCGCCTCGGGCAGCGGCGCATGTTCGTAGGCGGCCGGACTCTGTCGCCACTCGTCGAGATCGACGATCCACGCGCGCTCCTGCAGCAGGCGCAGCAGCGGCTCGTCGGCGGTCAGCGGCTGGCGGTCGTCGTTGAGGTTCCAGCGCGCGGCCTGCTGGTAGTCCGTGCCGGCGGTCGTCGCCGGCGCGCGGCGCAACCACAGCGCGCCGCCGGGGCTTTCCACCAGATGCGCCAGGCCGCGGATCACCGATTCGCCCAGCTCCGCAGGCGACGCGCTGGCCGACAGCATCGCGGTGAAGCGCAGCCACTCCTGCCGGTAGTCGTAGCGGTAGCTGAAGAAATGCTTGCTGATGTAGACGCGCAGCTTCGCGCGCAGCGAGCCCGACAGCCCCATCGTCAGCAGCACCAGCACGCCCACCGCCAGCAGCACCTGCTGCAGCGCTCGGCCCCATTCGCCGCCGGTGTAGCGCACGTAGTAGCCGATGCCGGACACGCCGAGCAGGTACACGCCGACGATCAGCAGCGTGGCTGAATGGAAGGCCGCGGTGCGGGAGACATGGAGCTTGTCCAGCCACTTCTTGTGGCGGCGGCTGGCCAGCCACAGCAGCGGCACGGCCAGGCTGTGCACGGCGGCGCGCACGCTGAGCGCGTCGCCGTCGAACTGCGCGAACAGCGAGGCCTGCGAGTACACGAACACGTCGAACGCGAACACCGCGCCCAGGCCCAGGCTCACCGGCTTGGCGTTCCAGCGCGCGTCGCTGTCGATGTTGCGCAGCATCTGCTCGATCAGCACCAGCCCGAACACGCCCAGGCCCAGCCAGGCCATCGTCATGGGGCGCTGCATCTCCGCCAGCGGCGCCTCGCCCCAGTAGCGCCACAGCGGCAGCGCCACGGCCGCGGCCACGCCGGCCCACGCCAGCCACTGCAGCGGCCGGGCGACGCCGGCGCTGCGCGTCTGGCCGTCGTCGTCGCGCGATTCGATCAGCGCCAGGATGAAGGAGAACCACGCGCCGTAGCGCAGCGCGTCGCAGATGGGGAGGAGCACCAGCGCGGGCCACTGGTGGCTGCCGAGCCAGCCCTGCTCGGCCGCGGCGTCAAGGCCGGCCCACAGGGCGGTGAGCAGCAGGGCCGCCTGCAGCCGCAGCGCGCGGCGCCGGTGCTGGCCGAACTGGGGCAGCACCACGACCGCCAGGGCCAGATGCGCGAATACCGCGACGATCCCCGACGCGGCGCCGAGGCTCAGGGTGTCGGTCCACATGGATCAATGTCCCGGCGCGAACGCCGCGAGCAGGATCGTCGGGCGCGGGGACCGGACGCCGGGAGCGGGACGCTCCGCCGTCGCGCTCAGCGCGCCCCCCGGCCCGTCAGGACCACCGCCACCGTCTCGAGCATGATCAGCAGGTCGAGGAACAGCGTGTGGTTCTTGACGTAGTACAGGTCGTACTGGAGCTTCTCCAGCGAGTCCTCGATGGTCGAGCCGTATTCGTAGCGGACCTGCGCCCAGCCGGTCACGCCCGGCTTCACGCTGTGACGCACGGCGTAGTACGGGATCTGCGCGACCAGCTCGTCGACGAAGAACGGACGTTCCGGGCGCGGGCCGACCATGCTCATTTCGCCGCGCAGCACGTTGATCAGCTGCGGCAGCTCGTCGATGCGGACCTTGCGGATGAAGTTGCCGACGCGTGTGACGCGGGCGTCGTTCTTGGTCGCCCACTGGGGACGGCCGTCCTTCTCGGCGTCGTTGCGCATGCTGCGGAACTTGATCACCTTGAAGGTCGCGCCGTTCAGGCCGACGCGTTCCTGCGTGTAGAAGATCCCGCCGGGCGATTCCAGCTTGATGAGCAGCGCGGTGACCGCCATGATCGGCGCGGTCGCGACCAGCAGCAGCAGCGAGGAGACCAGGTCGAAGGCGCGCTTGACGGCGCTGCGCAGCACGCCCTGGTTGAAGCCGTCGCCGAAGATCAGCCAGCCGGCGTGCACGTGGCTGATCTTGATCTGCGCCAGCGTCTTCTCGAAGTAGGTGGCCAGGTCCACGACGCGGATGCCGTAGAGCTTGCAGTCCAGCAGCTGGCGCAGCGGCATGCTGCCGCCGCGGCGCTCGGACAGGGCCACGACGATCTCGTCCACGCCCAGGCGCATGGCGGCGTCGGTGAGGCTCTCGGCGGCCAGCAGTTCGTGCGCGGGGACCTGCGGATCGACCTCGTTCGGGCCGGGCAGGAAACCGACGATCTGCGCGTGCGGATCCGCGGCGCGCAGGCTGTCGCTGACGGCCAGGGCGGCGTGGCCGCTGCCGAAGATCAGGATCTTGGTCCGGCCGGCGCCCTGCGCGCCGGAGTGCGCGGCGTACACGCGGTGCACCATGACCAGCGCGACGGCCAGCATGGCGGTCGTGGTCAGCAGGTCGCGGTGGGAGACGGTCGCGGGGATCAGGCTGAACAGGCCGTAGGCCAGCGGCAGGCCGATCAGCAGCGCGAAGAGCGCGCGGGCGCAGGACTGCGTCAGCGAGCGCTTGTGGGATTGGGAGTAGAGGCCGGACGCGGAGTTGATGACGAACATGCCGCCGGCGAGGGAGAGTCCGTAGGACGCCGCGAAGCTCACCATGTGCTCGCCGCTGCCCTGGCTCAACGCGACCGCGAACACCGCCGCCACGATCAGGCCCAGGTCGAACAGCACCTGAACCAGGGTACGACGATGAAGGTAATGGTTGAAAATTCGAATCATGCCCGTCCCCAAAGCTGGTCACGGCATCCTCTTGGGATGCTGTCGCCGACCCGGGTGAACCTCTCAGGACCGCTCGTCGCGGACACTGCTTCCGCCCGAGGAAGCCCCATCCGCTGCGGGGGGCATCATGCCTCCCACCCCCAGGCTTGAAAGCCCCCTGTTTGCAGGGGCGTCCGCCTTGCAATCCGGCTCGGTTGAACCCGTCTCGCCGACCGCCGCTGGATCCCCGAATCGACCCTGCGGCACGCTGACGGGGGCCATTGTCTGTAGGCCCAGTTAGGTGCAAACCCCCTGACTGAATGCTTTGAGGGGCTCTCGTGTGGGAATGCACGTGAGTGAGGGGGTGACCCCTCGATCAGGGGACAGCCGGGTGTCGTGCCGACGTCGTCCTGTCAGAGAGGGAACGTGAAGGAATGACGACAACGCGGGACGAAAAAAAACGCCCACCGGAGTGGGCGTCTTGTGGCGCGGGTGACCTTGGTGACTTCCGGAGCCCTTCGAAGGAAGGACCCGGGGTCGACGGACACCCCGACCGGTGGATCAGCGCACGACGGCGAGCTGCTCGCGGTTGCCACCCTTGTAGGTGTACAGGGTCAGCGCGCCGTTCTTGATGTCGCCCTTGGCGTCGAACGCGATCGTGCCGGTCACACCCTTGAAGTCGGCCGTCTTGGCCAGCACCGGCAGGTAGACCTTCGGATCGGCGGACTTGGCCTTGACCATGGCGTCGACCATCACGTTGACCGCGTCATAGACGTACGGGGCGTAGATCTGCACCTCGACCTTGTACTTGTCCTTGAACTTGGCCTTGAAGGCGTCCAGCGACTTCTTCGACTCGCCTTCCACGCCGCCCGCTTCCGCGCAGACGACCTGGCTGTCGGAGATCGTGCCGGCCGACAGCTTGGGCAGTTCGGCCGTGCAGATGCCGTCGCCGCCCATGAACTTGGCTTCGATGCCCAGCTGCTTCATCTGGCGCAGCATCGGGCCGGCCACGGCGTCCATGCCGCCGAAGAAGACGACGTCGGGCTTCTTGCCCTTCAGGGAGGTCAGGATGGCGGTGAAGTCCGTGGCCTTGTCGTTGGTGAATTCGCGACCGACGACCTTGCCGCCGGCGGCCTTGACGCCCTTCTCGAACTCGTCGGCGACGCCCTGGCCGTAGGCCGTGCGGTCGTCGATGACGGCGATGGACTTGCCCTTCAGCGAGGTCACCGCGTACTTGCCCAGCGTGCCGCCCAGGTGCACGTCGTCGGCCACGACGCGGAACGCCGTCTTGTAGCCGTTGCGGGTGTACTTGGGGTTGGTCGCCGACGGCGAGATCTGCGGGATGCCGGCGTCGCTGTAGATCTTGGACGCGGGGATGGTCGTGCCGGAGTTCAGGTGGCCGATCACGCCGTTGACCTTGGAGTCGACCAGCTTCTGGGCGGCCGCGGTGCCTTGCTTCGGATCGCCGGCGTCGTCTTCGGCCAGCAGCTCGAACTTCACCTTCTTGCCGCCGATCGTCACGCCCTTGGCGTTCAGCTCGTCGATGGCCATCTTGGCGCCCAGTTCATTGTCCTTGCCCAGGTGCGCGATGGCGCCGCTGGTCGGACCCACGTGGCCGATCTTGACCACCGCATCCTGCGCCAGGGCGGCGCCGCTCGCGGCAATGGCGATTGCGCCCACGATCACATTCAGCTTGGATTGCATCTAGGAACCTCCGACTCGGGATATGTGGAATGACGTTGAGTTCTCAACGCGAGCGACCATACCCCGAAAGACGGAAGCGTTTCCATAGTGAAAATGCTGTGAACGCGGTCACGGCGGGAGCGTTGTCGCGCCCCTGTCACCGGGGCAAACCCGGATGGTTTTCGCAGGAGTGCGACGGCGTGCACACAGGCCGCACGCGGAGTGCGGTTTTCCGCCCAGTCGATCATCGGCGGGCTGGTCCGACGCCCTGTCCATGGGCTTCGCGGCACCACGGCGGCGCGAGGCGGCACCCGCCTGGCGCAGCCGTCGTCCAGCGAAGGAATGACAGGAATCGGTCGGCTCAGGCCGACATCACGTGGTGATTCAGCGTCAGGCCGAGCGCCTTGTAGGCCTTGAATCGACCGCGTCCCGCGGCGACCTGCTCGGCGTCGGCGGAGACCAGCTCCAGCACACGCTCGAAACGCTCGAGGCCGGGCGGCACGCCGGGCTCGAAATTCAGCAAGACCTGGCACCCGGCCAGCGCGTCGAGCTGGTCCGAGAGCAGGATCGGGGTGCGTTCCCGCAGCGCGGACGGCGTGTCGGCGCGCAGCAGCAGGTGCGGGAGGAACTCGCCGGGCTCGAAGGTCCAGAGCGTCTGGTCCAGACGCTCCAGCAGGCGCATGGGTCCCCAGACCCCGACGGTCAGTCCCGCCGCCTGCGTCTTGCGCAGCAGGCGGCAGGCGTAGACCTGGCGGTCGGGCACGCCGGTATAGAAGTTGACTTCCGTCACCGGACCCGCCCTTCCCTTATCAGCTTCAGCTTTCGGAAGTCCCGAAGAACGCCGACGGCGTTCAGCGGACCTGCGACAGCACGAAGTGCGTCAGCAGGCCGACCGGACGGCCGGTGGCGCCCTTGGCGCCGCCGCCCTTCCAGGCGGTGCCGGCGATGTCCAGGTGACCCCAGCGGTACTTGGACGCGAAGCGCTGCAGGAACTTGGCGGCGGTGATGGAACCGCCCTCGCGACCGGCGACGTTGGCGACGTCGGCGAAGTTGGTCTTCAGGCCGTCGGCGTAGTCGTCGTCCAGCGGCAGGCGCCAGCACGGGTCCAGCGCCGTCTCGCCGGCGGCGCTCAGCGCGGCGGCCAGTTCATCGTCGCTGGCATACATGCCCGAGCGCACGCCGCCCAGCGCGATCACGCAGGCGCCGGTCAGCGTCGCGACGTCGACGACGACCGCGGGCTTGAAGCGCTCGGCGTAGGTCAGCGCGTCGCACAGGATCAGGCGGCCTTCGGCGTCGGTGTTCAGGATCTCGATGGTCTGGCCCGACATCGAGGTGACCACGTCACCCGGCTTGACCGCGCGGGCGCTGGGCATGTTCTCGCAGGCGGCGATCAGCACGACCAGGTTGATCTTGGGCTTGAGCTCGACCACGGCGCGCAGCGTGCCCAGCACGGAGGCGGCGCCGCCCATGTCGAACTTCATCTCGTCCATGCCGGCGCCCGGCTTCAGCGAGATGCCGCCCGAGTCGAAGGTGATGCCCTTGCCGACCAGCACCACCGGCGCCTGCGTCTTGGCGGCACCTTCGTACTTGGCGACGATGAAGCGCGGCGGCACGTCGGAGCCCTTGGCCACCGACAGGAAGGACCCCATGCCCAGCTTCTCGATGCCCTTCTGGTCCAGGACCTCGACCTTGATGCCGTGGCTCTTGACCAGCGCCTTGGTCTGGTCGGCCAGGTAGGCCGGCGTGGCGACGTTGGGCGGCAGGTTGGCGCATTCACGCGCGACGGCGATGCCGGCGCCGATGGCCTGGCCGCGGGTCAGGCCGGCCTTGACCGCCTTCACGTCGTCCTTGCCGTGCAGCAGGGCGATCTTCGTCAGTTTCGACGCGGCGGGGGCGCTCGGCTTGGTCTCGCGGTAGACGTAGGTCGCTTCCAGGGCGGCAAGCACGGTCTGCTCGGCCAGGGACTCGGTCAGCTCCGCGCCGAAACCGACGTAGGCCACCGAGGCGCCGACGGCGCCCTTGCCCTTGAGCTGGCCCAGCGCGGCGACCAGCGCGGTGCGGGCGGCCTTCAGCGACGCGCCGCTGCCGGCGACGACCAGTCTGGGCGCCTTCAGGCCGGCGGGACGGACCAGGGACAAGACCTGACCCGCCTTCAGCTCGAAGTCGCCGAGCTTGACGGCATCCTTGACCAGGGCGGCGACGGTCTTGTCGAGCGAGGCCGGCAGGCTGTCGCCCGCGACCACCAGCACGAGGGCGTCAGCGCCGTGCGACGACAGGGCGTCGAGGGAAACGAGCTGAGAGCGGAAGTCCATAATGCCGAGAAGTAGATAAAGTGCCCGGATGTTATTCGATTCAACCGTACGCAAGGAACTGGCCCGCAGTTTCGGATTGGCCTTCGTGGTCATCCTGACCATCGTCGTGACGATGCTGCTGGTGCGCTCGCTCGGCATGGCGGCCAAGGGGACGGTGGCCCCGCAGCACGTGCTGCTGTCGCTGGGCTACCTGACGCTCACGCAGCTGCCGCTGATGCTGGGCCTGTCGCTCTTCGTGGCCGTCGTCATGTCGCTGGGGCGCATGTACAAGGAATCGGAGATGACCGTCTGGTTCGCCAGCGGCCTGGGACTGACGCGATTCGCACGGCCGGTGCTGACCATGGCCTCGCCGGTGCTGGTCGTGGTGCTGGTGCTGCTCACCATCGTCTCGCCGTGGAGCAACGACAGCAGCGCCCAGCTCCGTGCGCAGTTCGAGCAGCGCAGCGACCTCTCCCGCGTCGCGCCCGGCCAGTTCCAGACGTCCAGCGACGGCACGCGGGTGTTCTTCATCGAACGCGATCCCGCGGACGAGGCCGCGGCGCGCAACGTCTTCATCATGAACAACACCGAGCACCTGGAGTCGGTGACCACCTCGGCGCGCGGCGCGCTGCAGTACAAGGACAACCAGCGCGTGCTGGTGCTGGATCACGGCCAGCGCAACGACGTCGACCAGCGCAACGGCGACAAGTCGGTGGCGCGCTTCCAGCAGTACCAGGTCGTGGTGGATGAGGAGGTCATGCGCGTCGGCGGCACGCTGCCGCCCAAGGCCAGACCGACGATGGACCTGCTGGTCGAGCGCACGCCGCAGGGCGACGGCGAACTGGCCTTCCGCTTCGGCATGGCGCTGGCCTGCGTCAACCTGGTGCTGCTGGGCATCGGCATCTCCGCGACCAACCCGCGGCGCGCCAGCAACTGGAACCTGCTCTTCGCCCTGCTGGCCTTCATCGTCTACTACAACCTGACGACCCTGAGCCAGACCTGGGTGGTCGGCAACAAGGTCAAGCTGGGCCCGGCCCTGTTCGCGCTGCACGGCGGCGCCTTCCTTGTGGCGCTGCTGCTGATGCTGTGGCGGGAACAGGGGGCGCGCGTGGGCGCGCCGCGCAGCGGCGTGCTGCCGGCCCCGCCCGAGAACCCGGGCTACGCGGAGACGGTCTTCGTCGCACCACCGGCCGGCACGGTGATCGCGCCCGCGTCGATGTCGTCTTCCACGCCGGGAGTGCCTACATGAGAACCGTCCGGCGGCTGCTGTACCGCGACATCCTGAGCTCCTTCGCCCTGGTCATGACCGGGTTCCTGGCGCTGTTCTTCTTCCTCGACTTCATCGACGACCTGGACCGCTTCCAGCGCCTGGGCCTGGGCATCGGGCTGGCGGTCTGGTCCAGCATGCTGAAGCTGCCGGGCCGCTTCTACGAGCTGATGCCCATCGCGGTCCTGATCGGCACCATCTTCAGCATGGCGCGGCTGGCGCAGTCCAGCGAGTTCACCATCCTGCGCACCGGCGGCCTCGGCCCGCAGCGCGCGCTGGGCCTGCTGAGCGTGATGGCCCTGGCCATCGCCGTGCTGGCCTTCGTCGTGGGCGACTTCGTCAATCCCTGGGCGGACCGCCAGGCGCAGCTGCTCAAGTCCAGCGCCAACGGCGGCGTCACCAACGCCCAGGGCGCCTGGCTGAAGGATCGCGTCGGCGACTTCAGCTACGCGGTCCACGTCGGCCGGGCGCGCGCCAACGGGACGATGGAGGACGTGCTGGTCTACGAGTTCGACAGCAAGGGCGCCATGGCCACGCGACTGACCGCCAAGAACGCGACCGTCGATCCGACCGGTCGGTGGCTGATGAACGAGGTGCAGCTGATGCAGTGGTCGCGCGCGCCGTCGCCGCTGAACCAGCCCGCGCTGTCGGCGCCGCAGCACGCGGACCCGGCCGCGCCGCAGGACAAGCTCGCCGAGAACCCCGCGGTGCGCGAGATCCTGCTGCCCACGTACGAATGGCAGAGCCAGCTGCCCTCGGGCGTGGTGGCGGCGGCGGTGCAGCCGACCTGGAACATGTCCACGCTGGAGCTCTACCGCTACACGCGCCACCTGTCCTCCCAGGAGCAGTCCTCGGCGCAGCCCGAGATCCAGTTCTGGCGCAAGGCCTTCTATCCGTTCGCCTGCATGGTGATGGTGGCGCTGGCGCTGCCCTTCGCCTACCTGCACTTCCGCTCGGGCGGCATCAGCGTGAAAGTCTTCGGCGGCATCATGCTGGGCATCAGCTTCGTGGTGCTGAACGCCATCACGGGCCACCTCGGACTGCTGCGCGACTGGACGCCGTGGCTGGTGGCCTCGGCGCCCAGCCTGCTCTACCTGGGCATCTCGATGGGCGCGTTCTACTGGCTGGTGCGGTATCGATGAGCGGCGGGAACGCCGCCTGCCCGGCCGACCACCGGCCCGTGTCACCGACGTTTCGCCCGAGGGAGGACTGCTGATGGACGGTCTGCTGCTCTTCGCCCACGGGGCCCGCGATCCGGCCTGGGCCGGTCCGTTCCAGGCCATCGCCGCGGAACTCCAGACGCGACGTCCGGACCTGCCCATCGCCCTCGCCTACCTGGAACTGATGACGCCCGACCTGGCTACCGCCGCCGGCGCGCTGGTCGCGGTGGGCTGCACGCGCATCCAGATCGTGCCGATGTTCCTCGGCGCCAGCGGCCATGTGCGACGCGACGTGCCCCCGCTGGTGGAATCGCTGCGCGCGACGCACCCGGGCGTGCTGCTCGTCCTGCACGACGCCATCGGCGAACAGCCGTCGGTGATCCGCGCCATGGCCGGCGCGACGCTGGACCTGATCACGTCCGTCACGCTCCCCGCCGATCCCCTCGACCCCGCCACACCGACCGTGCTTCCCGAGTCTTGAACCCTGCGATGAACCTGCCATGAATCTGCACCAGTTCCGCTTCGTCCAAGAGGCCGCGCGCCGCAACCTCAACCTGACCGAGACGGCCAAGGCGCTGTACACCTCGCAGCCGGGCGTCTCCAAGGCGATCCTGGAGCTCGAGGAAGAGCTCGGCGTCGACATCTTCTCGCGCCACGGCAAGCGCCTGCGCAGCATCACTGAGCCCGGCCGGCAGGTGCTCAAGTCCATCGAGATCATCATGCGCGAGGTCGGCAACCTCAAGCGCATCGGCGAGGAGTACTCCAAGCAGGACGTCGGCACCCTCTCGATCGCGACCACGCACACGCAGGCGCGGTACGTGCTGCCCGGCCCGGTCACGCAGCTGCGCAAGCAGTTCCCCCAGGTCAACATCGGCCTGCACCAGGGCAGCCCGGACCAGGTCGCGAAGATGCTGATCGACGAGACGGCGGACGTCGGCCTGGCCACCGAATCGCTGTCGCAGTTCGAGGAGCTCGTCACCCTGCCCGCCTACGAATGGCAGCACGTGCTGGTGATGCGCGCCGAGCATCCGCTGGCGCAGCTCGAACGCATCGACCTCGAACACCTGGCCGCCCAGCCGCTGGTGTCCTACCACCCCAGCTTCACCGGCCGCACCCGCATCGACCGCGCCTTCGCGCAGCGCCAGCTCAAGCCCAACATCGTGCTGGAGGCCATCGACTCCGACGTCATCAAGACCTACGTGCGGCTGGGCCTGGGCGTGGGCATCGTCGCCGAGATGGCGGTCCGCGAAGACCCGCCGGGCGGCGAACTCGTCTCGCGACCACTCGGCCACCTGCTCGGCCAGAACGTCGCCCGCATCGCCTTCAAGCGCGGCGCCTACCTGCGCAACTACGTCTACAGCTTCGCCGAACTGCTGTCCGACCGCCTCAACCGCACGCTGCTCCAGCGCGCCATGAGCGGCGAGGCCAGCGATTACGATTTGTGATCCCCACCATGCGCGTCCACACTCCCCTTCCCGCGAGCCGCCTGCCCCAACTGGGCGTGACGGTGTTCAGCGTCATGTCCGCGCTGGCGCAGCAGCACCAGGCGGTCAACCTCGGCCAGGGCTTCCCGGACTTCGAAGGCGATCCGGCGCTGCTGGATGCCGTCGACGCCGCGATGCGCGCCGGCCACAACCAGTACCCGCCGATGCCCGGCGTGCCCGCGCTGCGCCAGGCGATCGCCGCCAAGATCGAGACGCTCTACGGCCACGCCTACAACCCCGACACCGAGATCACCGTCACGGCCGGCGCGACGCAGGCGATCCTGACGGCGCTGCTCGCCATCGTGCACCCGGGCGACGAGGTGGTCGTGCTGGAGCCCGCCTACGACAGCTACGCGCCCAACATCGCGCTGGCCGGCGGCGTCATGGTGCCGGTGCCGCTGGATCCGGCGAGCTTCCGTCCCGACTTCGACCGCATCCGCGCCGCGCTCACGCCGCGCACCCGCGCGATCATGATCAACAGCCCGCACAACCCCAGCGGCGCGGTGTGGAGCGCGGACGAGCTGCGCCAGCTCGCCGAGCTGCTGGACGGCACCGAGGTGCTGGTGATCAGCGACGAGGTCTACGAGCACATGGTCTACGACGGCCAGACGCATCAGAGCGTCTCGCGCCTGCCGGAGCTGGCCGCGCGCAGCTTCGTCGTCTCGAGTTTCGGCAAGACCTACCACGTGACCGGCTGGAAGGTGGGTTACGTGACGGCGCCGGCGCCGCTGATGGCGGAGTTCCGCAAGGTCCACCAGTACAACGTGTTCACGGTGAACTCGGCGATGCAGCATGGCCTCGCGGCCTACATGCGCGATCCGGCGCCCTACCTGGGTCTGAGCGACTTCTACCAGCGCAAGCGCGACCGTTTCCGCGCGGGACTGGCAGGTACGGCTTTCGCGCTGCGTCCCTGCCCGGGCAGCTATTTCCAGTGTGTCGACTACAGCGCGCTGCCTGCGGCGCAGGCGGCGATGGGCGACATGGAGATCAGCCAGTGGCTGACGCGCGAGATCGGCGTCGCGGCGATTCCGTTATCGGCGTTCTACACGGGCGGCAGCGATGCCAAGGTCATCCGCTTCTGCTTTGCGAAGAAGGATGAGACGCTGGATCTGGCGCTGGAGCGCCTGAAGAAGATCTGAGTCACTCGCACTCCCCAGGCCCGCGGACAGCGGGTGCTGGTGGGGCCGGAATGAGGCTGGGGGTTCGCGGACGCGATGCCCCCTGCCTCGTGGAGTGCCCGCGCTTGGCCAACGCATGCACTGAGCCCTGCGACTGGCCCCGTGCCGTCGCGATCAGCGCCCTTTGGGCTCCCTCGGCGAATCGTCCTCGACCAGCGAGAGGTCCAGGTCCACCGACTGCGTGAGCGGTGTCCGCGACGGCGCTGGCGACTGCCACACCATGGTGGCCATCTGATCCGCCGGCGCGGTCGCATCCAGCGGCAGCACCACGTCGATCGAATTCCCGTCGATTTCATGCTCGGCGCGGTCGCGCGCCACCGCGTAAAGCAGCAGCAGGTCGCGGTAGGCCGGCAGTCCCAGTTCGCCGGAGTATTCCTGGTGGCTGGACAACAGATCCTGGAGCAGGCTCATGCTGCCTTCGGGATCGGACCAGGCGGCTTCGAGCCGCTCGATCAGCTCCTCGTGGGTTTCCAGCGCCTCGCCCTCGTTCAGGTCGTCGCTCCACGACGGCGCCCGAGCCCGGAACTGCTCCGTGAAGCGCGCGCTGATGCGATCGAAGGCGTCCCGATCGCCGCGGCGCTGGTAGAGCTCCATCAGCTTCAGGAACGGCAGCCCGCTGGCCGCGTCGCGGTGGTTCAGTCGCGAGGACAGCAGCTCGATCGCCGCGTCGTCCTGGCCCAGCACCATGAAGAAGTCGACCTGCTGTTCGAGGTCGATGAGTTCCTCGACGGTGACGGTCACCCCGCCGCCGCCCAGGTCGGCCGTGAGCGGCGCGGGTCGCGTGTCGCCGCGCTCGAACTGCAGGCTCAGCGGCTCCAGCGCGTCGAGCGCCGCCAGGGCGTCGAGCGCGTCGTCCGCGGCCGTGGTCGGCGCCCGCGTGGGCGGTCGTGACGGCGTGGCGGGCCTCGCGGACATCGAGGACATCGAGGACATCGAGGACGCCGGCGGCGTCGGCGACATCAACGGCGCGGGCCGCGTCGGTTCCTCGTTGAGGCTCAGCGGCATGGGGATCGTCGACGGCGCCATCGACGCCACGGGGCCGTCGCTCGACAGGTGCGACATCAGCGGCGTCGGCGAACTGTGGGGATCGGTCGGCGTGAACGGCGACGGTCCGGTCGGCACCGGCGGCAGCACGGTCTCGGCGCCCGGCTCGTCGTGACGGGAGTCGCCCAGCCAATGCTGGCCGGCCTCGCGCTTCTGCACGCGGTTGCTGCGCCACAGCAGCAGGCTGCTCGCCGCCAGCGCCAGGCTCAGCAGGCTCAGGCCCAGCAGCCAGGCCGACGAACCGCTGTTGCCGTTCGCGGCCTTCGCACGCGCCGCCTCCAGCTCCTGGCGCAGGGTCGTCATCGCGGCCAGCGTGCGCTTCTGTTCGGCCTGCATCTCGGCGAGCTGCTTCTGCATCGCCATCATCTGCTGGCGGGCGTCCTCGGCGGCGCTCGCCGCACTGGCGGCGGCCTCGGCCGCCAGCAGCGCCGGCGCGGGCGGCTGCAGCGCCTCCACGGGCTCCAGCGAAAGACGCGGCGTGGCGGATCGTGCGGCACGTGCCTCGCGCGTCGCGGTCTGATTCTGGTTCTGGCGCGCTTGCCGCGCCGAGGTCGGGCGACCGGCGCCGTCGGTGCCGGGACTTGCCTCAGTCGTACGGCGCGGCGTCCGACGCGGACGCTCAGCGCTGCCTTCGGTGGTGCCAGGTGTCGCCGCAGCGGCGATGCCCAGCTCATTCCCATTCCCGGTCCGCGGTGTCGGCGAACGCGGCGCCGCCTCGGGCGAACGCACCGGTTGACCTTCCTGCTGGGCCTGCAGCGCGGGCGACACGGCCGCCGCGGGCGGCAATCCGGGATCGCCGATCACCTCGCCGTTGATCCCCGGCGGGTCGATGAACGCGGTGTACTGGCGCGTCAGTCGTGCCGGACAGCCGATGCTCAACTGCACCGAGACGATGGGCTCGTCGATGCGCTGCGCGCTTCGCAGCCGCACGCCGGTGACGCGTGAGCCGTCGCCCTCGATCTGCCAGTGCAATCCCGACGTGGCCAGCGGGTTCTCGCCCGCGCTGACTTCCGCGCGCACGCACTCGGGCGTCACGGTCTCGCCGGGATTGAGCTGGACGGGGAACAGCAGGTTCAGCGGCTGACCCAATGACGAGGCCGCCTGGGGGCGGCCGACACCGAGGCTCCACGCCGGCGTCGACATCAAGAGGATGGCAAGCACGAGAACGCTGTGGGGCGGCGGAGCGCCGCGCGGGTCGTGAAGATCTCGATCCATTCCCGCTGTTGTTGCTGTTGGTGTGCGTTTCACTCTAGCACGGCGCTTACAGGGACAAACCCGGAAAAGCGCCCTTCCTTGCCCCCGGATGCGCATCGCCCACGCATCATGCGCGCAACGGTGCGACGCCTGCGGGCACGCCGCGGGTCCCCCACAATAAGGTGGAAAGACGCCCGCAAGAAGGCGCGACCCGCGCGATCCATCCCCACAATTCAGGAGACGGCTGGCCTGTCACGCCAGCGACAAAGCATGAACAGCTCGGTTCTTACAATTTCGGAACGCAACAACATCGAGACCGGCCCGTGGTTTTCCAAGCTGTCACTGCCGCTGCGCAGCGACATTCTGGCGCGCGCCACCGTGAGGCGCCTGACCGACGGCGCATTGATGTCGGTGCGCGGCGAACCGGCCGAGGAATGGATCGGCGTGGCCAAGGGCGCGGTGCGGGTGAGTTCGGTCTCCCTCTCGGGCAAGCAGGTCACGTTGACCTATGTCGAACCGGGCATCTGGTTCGGCGACATCGCCCTCTTCGACGGCCTGCCGCGCACGCACGACGCCAGCGCCCATGGCGAGACCACGCTGCTGGTGATCCGCAAGCCCGACTTCCGCGATCTGCTGCAGCGTCACACCGAACTCTACGAAGCGCTGCTGCGCCTGAACTGCCGGCGGCTGCGGCTGATGTTCGACCAGGTCGAGGACCTCAACACCCGGCCCCTGGCCTCGCGGCTGGCCAAGCAGATCCTGCTGCTGGCGCGCAGCTACGGCGTGTCGCAGGGCGAGGAGGTCCGCATCGGTCTGCAGCTCGCGCAGGAAGACCTGGCGCAGTTGCTGGGCGCGTCGCGCCAGCGCGTGAACCAGGAGCTCAAGGGCTTCGAGCGCGAAGGCGCGGTGCGCGTCGAGCCGACCCGGCTGGTGGTGCTGAGCAAGGAAAAGCTGCTGGCCATCGCCAACCGCTGAGCGTCCCGGGAGCGTCCCCGCCTGTCGAAGGCGAAGGACTCCGGGGGCGCGTCGATCACGAATCACGACAACTCCAGGAGACCTTGTGGACGACGCTTTCACCGGCACCCGCGCCCCTTCGCAGCAGATGGACGCCGAGGCGCTCGCCGCCTGGCTGGCGCGCGAGATCGACGGCTTCGCCGGCCCGCTGACCATCGAGCAGTTCAAGGGCGGCCAGTCCAATCCCACCTACAAGCTGATCACGCCGGGCGCGACCTACGTGATGCGCGCCAAGCCGGCGCCGGTGGCCAAGCTGCTGCCGTCGGCGCACGCGATCGAGCGCGAGTTCACCGTCATGCGCGCCCTCGCCGGCACCGACGTGCCGGTGCCGCGCATGCTGGCGCTGTGCGAGGACGAGTCCATCGTCGGCCGCGCCTTCTACGTCATGGAGTTCATGCAGGGTCGGGTCTTGTGGGACCAGACGCTGCCGGGCTCGTCCAACGCGGAACGCACGGCGATCTACGAGGAGATGAACCGCGTCATCGCCGCGCTCCACCGGGTGGATTTCCGCGCGCAGGGGCTGGAAGGCTACGGCAAGCCGGGCAACTACTTCGAACGCCAGATCGGCCGCTGGAGCAAGCAGTACCAGGCGACGATCACCGGCCCGAACGAGGCGATGGACCGCCTGATCGAGTGGCTGCCCGCGCACATCCCCGATTCGGCGCGCGACGAGCGCGAGGTGTCCATCGTCCACGGCGACTACCGGTTGGACAACCTCGTCTTCCACCCGACGGAGCCGCGCGTGCTGGCGGTGCTGGACTGGGAGCTGTCGACGCTGGGGCATCCGCTGGCGGACTTCAGCTACCACTGCATGTCCTGGCACATCCGCAAGAGCGGCGCGGCGCGCGGCCTGGGCGGCGTGGACCTGGCGCCGCTGGGGATCCCGAGCGAGCTCGACTACGTGCGCCGCTACTGCGAGCGCACCGGTCGTGGGGACGCGGCAACGGTGATGAAGGACTGGAACTTCTACCTCGCCTACAACCTGTTCCGCATCTGCGCGATCCTGCAGGGCATCGCCAAACGCGTCGAGGACGGCACCGCGTCCAGCCAGCAGGCCCGCGAGGCCGGCGCGGGCGCGAAGCCGATGGCGGAGCTGGGGTGGCAGTTCGCGCAGAAGCTCTCCGGCTGAGTGCGCGATCCCCCTCCAAAGCGGGAGACCAGAAGAACCTTCTTCGTTCTTCCGAGGGAGGCCGAATTTCCAGGCTAGAATGCAAGGCTCAGTCGGGGCGTAGCGCAGCCTGGTAGCGCATCTGCTTTGGGAGCAGAGGGTCGCGAGTTCGAATCCCGCCGCCCCGACCAACCAACACGAAAGCCGCAAGGAGTCCTGCTCCCTGCGGCTTTTCCTTTTGGTGCTGGCTTTTCCTTTTGGTGCTCCGCGCGCCTTCGGCGGCGGCCACGCTAGCGGCGCGGAACGTTCAGGCGCCGCGCGCGATGAACCGGTCCGCACGGGCGGCTTGAAGGAGCAGCTGCTCCTGCCCGGCACAGCTCGCCGGCGAGGCGCCCGCAAGCCAGGCATTGGGACTGGCGAACCAGCATGCCATCTCCCAGTCGTCGAAGACCGCCTCCAACTCGCCGAGCGCGAGCGCGCAGCAGGGGCGCACCGCGAATGCCGGCGCCAGGAACTGGAATGCGGGAATCCACGTCCGTGCCTGCCATTGCACAGCGACGATCGAACGCGACACGATCCACCGCGCGATCTGGGAGATCGGCTGGTCGACCACGGGCCGCAGGCGACGCTCGAGTTCCTCGCTGCAGAGCAGCCCGCCCTGTTCGGCGAACGCCTGCCGCATGACGTCGAACTGGGTCTGGCGCAGCAACTCGTTGCCGTACCAGTCCAGCCGACGCGAGGCGTCCGCCACCCGGCGCGCCGACCGCATGGTCTGCGCGGACATCATGGCGCGCTCGCCATCCAGGTTGATCACCGTCATCGGGCACCTCGCAGACAGGCTGTTGGTCAGGCCCCACTGTCGGCGTTCCACGCCCTCGGCGAATCCTCCAGAGGAGAGACGCCGCATTGGCCTGATGACGGACAAGGATCCCGCCCCCATCGAGTGTTCCTGCCGCCGCCGACGTGAGACGCACCACCCGCCTTCACCACGTTTAACCAGAGCCAACACCGCGATGCGACCGGCGGCGATACCTTGGCCGTGCCACGCCGATTCCCTGCGGCGATCGAAAGGACATCCCCATGCGCGCGACCACGTTCCGCCCCCCTCTCTCTCCTTCGCTTCCCCTGTCTCCACCGGTGGGCCGTCCCCTGGCGCGCGCACGCGGACGATGGCGCGCTGGCCTCTTGAAGTCGGCCATGTCGCTGGCGGTCCTGTGGCTTGGCGCCGGTGCGATGGCGGCGCCACCATCGACGTCGACGTCGACGTCGACATCGATGTCGCCCACGACATCGCCAGTGACATCGCCTTCAACGTCGCCGATCGTGGTCCGCCACGAGTTCGCCGATGTCGACGGACACCGGGTCTTCTACCGGGAAGCCGGTCCGGCCGACGCCCCGGCGATCCTGCTGCTGCACGGCTTCCCCACCTCGTCGCATCTGTTCCGCGAGCTGATCCCCCGACTCGCCCAGCGCTATCGCGTGATCGCGCCGGACATCCCCGGCTACGGCCTCACCGAGGTGAAGGCCGGCGCCTCGTTCGGCTATACCTTCGACGAGCTGACGCAGGTCATCCAGCGCTTCGTCGAGGTCCGACAGCTCAAGCGCCATGCGCTCTACGTCTTCGACATCGGCGCGCCCATCGGCTGGCGCCTGGCGGTCGCTCATCCCGAGCGCATCACCGCGATCGTGTCGCAGAACGGCAATGCCTACGAGGAAGGGCTCAGCCCCGGCTGGGCGCCGATGCGCAAGTACTGGGCGGATCCCTCCCCCGCCAACCGCGAGCCGCTGCGCGGACTCTTCAAGCTGGAGACGACGAAGTGGCAGTACCTCGAAGGCGTCAGGCAGCCTGAGCGCGTCGCACCCGAGAGCTACCTGCTGGACCAGTTCTTCCTCGACCGTCCGGGACAGGAGGACATCCAGCTGGCCGTGCTGCTCGACTACCGCGCCAACCTGAAGCAATACCCGGCCGTCCAGGACTACTTCCGCCGCCACCAGCCGCCGCTGCTCGCGATCTGGGGCGCCAACGATCCCTTCTTCCTGCCCGCGGGCGCGAAGGCCTTCCAGAAGGACCTGCCGCGCGCGGAGGTCCATCTGATCGAGGGTGCCGGCCACTTCGCGCTGGTCTCGCATGGCGACGAGGTCGCCCGGCGGATGCTGGACTTCCTCGATCGCGAGATTCCGCGTCGCAGCGACGCGACCTCAGTTGAGCGACGCG
The DNA here is from genome assembly GCA_002205125.1 of Roseateles noduli. Taxonomy (GTDB): domain Bacteria; phylum Pseudomonadota; class Gammaproteobacteria; order Burkholderiales; family Burkholderiaceae_C; genus Roseateles; species Roseateles noduli. Next base: position 91,179 of record NIOE01000015.1, read on the forward strand.
AGCGCGAAGCGCGGTGATCGCGTGAACTCGACGAGGCCGAGCTCGGCGGCGATGCTGGCGGCCTCGGTCCGCGTCGACGCGGCGAGCTTGCCGAGGATCGCCTTGACGTGGGTCTTGACGGTCCCCGGCGCGATGCCGAGGCTGGTGGCGATGGACTTGTTGCATTGCCCGCGCGCGAGCAGCTGCAGCACCGTCTCCTCGCGGAGGGTCAAGGGCTCGCGCGAGACGTTGGCAGCCACACGCTGCGCCACCTCGGCGCACACGTAGCTGCGTCCCGCCGCGAGCGCGGCCACCGCGTGGAGCAGCTCCGATTCGCTGCAGGAGGCCAGCAGCACGCCGCCCAGGCCGCGACGCAGCGCGGACAGCATCGGCTGCTCGCGCGCCTGGGACGAGACGACCAGCACGCTGGCGGCGCGCGATGGATCGGCCCGATCCCCGGACAGCCATCGCAGCCCCTGGGACCAGTCCGTCACCAGGACCTGCACCGGCAGCTCGACGGCGTCCTCGCCGCCGCCCACGAGATGGAGGTGGGACGCCCGCTGCAGGGCGACACGCAGCCCCATCGCGAGGAGCGGCTCCTCGTGATCGACGGTGACCCTGGGCAGACCGGAGGGGACACGAACCATGACTTGCTCCTGTGCGTGCACCGGCACGACCGGCGGTCATCGTCGATCCCGGGCCGACCTGCCGTCGAGTTAGTTCCGGTTAATCCCCACGAAGCGTCGCGACGCCGGGCGGAGCCGGCGAGGCGCCCGGTGAATCGTGGTGAAGCGGCGTGAGAAGCGGGGGTGAGCGGCGGCGACGACGCCCTGTCGACCGGGTTTCGACTTCCATACTCGTCGGATCGCAACGTGCTGGAGATCCTCATGGAAAGCCCCTTTCATTGGAGCGCCGCGAAGACCGCGGCCCCCACCGTGGTCGCGCTCTCCCACGCGCTGCCGGTCGTCGAAGCGGGGTTGCGTCAGATCCTCGGCGCGTGGCCCGAGTTCGAGTTGCGGGCTTCGTCGCATGACGGCGCGCAGGCGCGATCGCTGCAAGGACCGCAAGCAGTCCCGGACCTGCTCATCCTCGATCACGATCGCGCGCTGCGGCAGGCGGCGTCCCGGCCGGAGGCGTCGTCGACGCACACGCCTATCCTGATCGTCGCGATGGACGGACAGGCGCGCGACGTACGCGGCGCGTTGGAGGCCGGCATCCGCGGCTACGTGATGACGAGCTGCGGTCGCGAAGAGATCGTGCGCGCGGTCCGGCTCGTCGCGGCGGGTCATCGCCATCTCTGCGCGACCGCGTCGCTGCAGCTGGCCGACACCTTGGGACAACCGGCACTGACCTCGCGCGAAGGCGAGGTGCTCGCCCTGGTGCTGCGCGGCCGCAGCAACAAGGAGATGGCGCGCTCGCTGGGAATCTCCGAGGGCACGGTCAAGGCCCATCTGCGCACGCTGTTCTCGAAGCTGGGCGCACGCTGCCGGACCGAGGCGCTGTGGATCGCGGCTGAGCGCGGCCTGCTGACGCGGACCTCCCCCGCCGACGGCGCACCTGTCCGAACGGACGAGCGCTCCCTGACCGCACGTGCGATGGCGCCGGGGGCGCTTCTTCCGAGACTGGGGGCTCGTTCCGCAACCCCCTCTTTCTCCGAGGAGCTCCCATGCCCGTCACCGCCACCGTCAGCCCTGCATCCCGCCTGATCACGCCGAGCGACCACACGCTGCTGCTGATCGACTTCCAGGCGCAGATGGCCTTCGCCACGCAGTCCATCGACGGCGTGAGCCTGCGCAACAACGCGTCCATCGCGGCCCGCGCCGCGGCCGGATTCCAGGTCTCGACGATCCTGACCACCGTCGCCGCGCGCAGCTTCTCCGGTCCGATGTTCGACGAGGTCACCGACGCCTTCCCCGGCCACGAGCTCATCGACCGCAGCACCATGAACTGCTGGGAAGACGCCAACGTGATCGCCGCCGTCAACGCCATCGGCAAGTCGCGCGTGGTCCTCGCCGGTCTGTGGACCTCCGTGTGCATCGTGGGACCGGCCCTGTCCGCGCTCGAACAGGGCTTCGACGTCTGCGTGCTGACCGACGCCTGCGGCGACGTCACTCCGGAAGCCCACGAACGCGCCGTCGCCCGCATGGTCCAGGCCGGCGCGCAGCCGATGACCTCGCTCCAGTACCTGCTCGAACTGCAGCGCGACTGGGGCCGCGGCGACACCTACGACCTGACCACCGGCATCGCCCGGGATCTGGCCGGCGCGTACGGCGTGGGCATCGCCTACGCCACGGCGATGTTCGGCGCCTCCGAAGGCTGAGCCGCCCGTGCGCCGGTTTCCCTCCCGCTGTTCCCTTTTCCCCCTCCGTTCCTCCAACCTCAGAAAGGTGTCCCCATGAAGCACTCCGCCCCCGCGTGGGTCCTGGCGTCATCGCTGCTGCTCGCGTTCGCGTCGCACGGCGTCCAGGCCAATCCCGCCGCCGCCAAGGCGGCGACGAACGTCGCCAGCACGGCGGCCGTGAGCTACCGCACCGTGAAGATCGACGGCCTCAACATCTTCTACCGCGAGGCGGGTCCGAAGGACGCGCCCGTGCTGTTGCTGCTGCACGGCTTCCCGACCTCGTCGCAGATGTTCCGCAACCTGATCCCGCGTCTGGCCGACCGCTACCGCGTGATCGCGCCGGACTATCCCGGCTACGGTCGCAGCGACATGCCGGCCATGGACAAGTTCCAGTACAGCTTCGACAACCTGGCGAAGGTGGTCGACAAGTTCACCGAGGCCATCGGTGCAACGACGTACGCGATGTACGTGCAGGACTACGGCGCGCCCATCGGCTACCGCCTCGCGGCCGCGCATCCGGAGCGCATCACCGCGATCGTGGTCCAGAACGGCAACGCCTACGAAGAAGGCCTGGACAACGAGTTCTGGGTGCCGGCCAAGGCCTTCTGGGCCGACAAGTCCGTGGCCAACGGCAACAAGCTGCGCGCCCTGTTCGAGCTGCCCGCGACGAAGTGGCAGTACTCGGAGGGCTATCGCGACGCGGCCCGCATCAGCCCGGACGCCGCGGCCACGGACCAGTTCTACATGGACCGCCCGGGCAACAAGGACATCCAGCTGGAGATGTTCTACAGCTACGGCACCAATCCGCCGCTGTACCCGTCGTGGCAGGCCTACTTCCGCAAGCACCAGCCACCGATGCTGATCGTCTGGGGCAAGGGCGACAAGATCTTCCCGCCCGCCGGCGCGCATCCTTACCTGCGCGACCTGCCCAAGGCGGAGCTGCACCTGCTCGACACCGGCCACTTCGCCCTCGAAGAGGAGAGCGAGAAGATCGCCGGCCTGATGCGCGGCTTCCTGCAGCGTAACGTCAAGGCGTCGAAGTAATCGACGCGGTCGGGGCCGACGATCCAATGGCTCCGATCGATCCGGCTGATCCGATCGATCCGATCGGCATCATCCCCATCGACGCCCCTCCTTCAGCGCCGTCGAGCGCCACAAGCAGCTCGGCGGCGTCCCTCAGATCCTGTGTCGCGAATCCCTCGTGGAATTCGTCGACCACGGACCGGAGCAGACGACGGGCGTCTTCGGGCCGCGCCCGATCCCGCCACAGGCTGGCCAGGTCGCAGGCGGCGCGCAGGCGCCAGGCCAGGGTGTCGCACTCGCGCGCGAGGGCCATGGACTCGACCAGCAGCGCCTCGGCCGCGTCGCCGCATCCCTGGGCCGACGCCAGGGCCGCCTGGATGCGAACGACCTCCGGCAGACACCAGCCTTCGTGCTGCGTCTGCGCGATCTCGCGGGCGGCCGCGATCGTCGTCGCCGCCTCGTCCATGCGCCCGCCGTCGAGCTGCGCCTGGGCCAGGACGCCCAGGTAGTACGGCATGCGCGCCAGGTGGTTGACGGCACGGAAGTCCTCGACGGCCGACTCGATCGCGGCCACCGCCCCGGCGGATGCATCGCCTCGCGCATACCTCAGCGCCGCGCGGAAGAAGCGCGCCACCGGACGGCGGGCCACCAGCCCGTGCCGGGTCACGTGCTCCTCCAGCAGGGTCACGCAGCGGTCGCAGCGCTCGTGGTCACCGCGCCAGAAGTACACGGGGCAGAGGTAGGACAGCACGTTGTTCAGCGAGAGCTCGTGCCCCAGCGCCCGCGCGTTGTCGAGCGCGATCTCGGCCATGCGCACGGCCGTGTCGGCGGCGCCGGCCAGCCACTGGACCTGGCTCAGCACGCTGCGCACCAGGATGACGGGATCGGACAGGTAGCGCACGCCGTAGGAACCGAAATAGCGCAGGTCCCGGCGCTCCAGCGCCTCCAGCCGACGCCGGGCGCCGGCGATGCGTCCGAGGAAGAGCTCGCCGATGCCGACGTGGACCTCGCCCTCGGGCTGCACCGACGGATCGCAGCGCGCGGCGACCGCCGTGAACTGCTCCAGCGTGCGCAGGCCCGCCTCGTGATCGCCGGTGAACAGCTGGTGGATGCCGATCATGGTGAGGCAGCGCAGCTGGTAGTCCACGTCCCCGATCTGCCGCGCGATGGCCAGCGCGCGATGCGACGCGGCCATGGCCTGCGGGTGCAGGCCCCGCGTGAACATGGAGGAGCCGCCCAGCCACAGCTTGAGCTTCATCTCGGGCGCGGTGCCCGCCATGCCCACCGCGTCCAGTGCCTGGACCGCCAGCGAGACGTGCCCGCGGCACTCCGCGGTGAGCGAGAAATGATTCCAGAGCAGCAGGCCCGCGACCGTCAGGCGGATGTGCAGGGACCGGAGCGTCTCGTCCGCGCCCAGCCAGGCCAGGGCCGCGCGCAGGTCGTCGATGTAGCGGCCGTAGACCGCGGCCCATTCGTCCGCCGGGCGCCGGGCCCATTCGTCGCCGGCGCGTTCCAGCTTCCCGCACAGGTAGCACGCGTGGCGGGCGCGGATGACCCGTTCCTCCGCGGCGTCGCGCAGGCGCTCGACGCAGTAGCTTCGGGTCGTCTCGAGCAGCCGCCAGGTCGCACCGGACGCGTCCGGGTCCGTCGCCAGCAGCGACTTCGCGGCGAGCTGGGACAGCCCCTCGGCGGCGTCCCCGCGCGACAGGTCCGCGACGGCCGCCGCGCCCTCGCTGTCGAAGACGCCCGCGAATACCGACACCGCCCGCAGCAGCGCGGCCTCTTCCGCCGACAGCAGCCCGTAGCTCCAGTCGAGCGTGGCGGTCAGCGTGCGCTGCCGCTCCGGGCCGGCGCGCCGCCCCTGCAGCAGGCGGAACCGGTCGTCGAGCTGTTGCAGCAGATCGCCGATGCTGAACGCGTCGACCCGCGTCGCGGCGAATTCGATCGCCAGCGCCAGACCGTCCAGCCGGCGGCAGATCTCGGCGACCCGCGGCGCGTCGCCGTCGCTGAGCGCGAAGGACTCGACCCGTTCGGTCGCGCGTTCCACGAAGAGCTGGACGGCGGGGAACGCCAGGGACTCCGCCGCACTCAAGCCGGCGGATGCGGTCGGCGCCGCGAGACCGGGCAGCCGGCGCACGCGTTCGCCCTTCACCAGGAGCGGCTCCCGGCTCGTGACCAGGATCTTCACGCCGGCCGCCTCCGCGAGGATCCGGCTCGCGCAGGCGGCGACCGCGTCGATGACGTGCTCGCAGTTGTCGATCAGGAGCAGCAGCGACTGGTCGCGCACGAACGCGCACAGCGGCGCCAGCATGTGCTCCGCATGGGCCGTCAGGCCCAGCGTCGTCGCCACGGCGTCGGGGACCAGGGCGCCGTCGTTGAGCAGCGCCAGGTCGATCAGCCACACGCCTTGTTCGAAGGCCTCGAGTTCGCGCTCGGCGACCGCGAGCGCGACCGTCGTCTTGCCGATGCCGCCCGGCCCCACGATGGACACGAGTCGCGCACCGTGCAGATCCTGTTGCAGCGCGGCGATGACCTGCGCCCGTCCGACGATCCGCGTGGCCGCGGTCGGCAGGTTGTGACGACGCCTGGATCGCCCGCCTCCGGCCGCGGGTCCGGCCGGGCCGTCTGAGGCGCCAGGCCCGGCAGGGTTGCCTGCGGCGGCGAGCCCGGCGCTCGGCCCGATATCCGACCCGATGTCCGATCCCACGTCCGTCGGCACCGCCGGCCCCGCGGCCGGGAGCCGGACCTCGGCGACGAATCGATACCCGCGGCCGATGACGGTCGCGATGTAGCGCGGGTCGCCGCCGGCGTCGCCCAGCACGCGCCGCAGGCCGGCCATGTTGACCTTGAGGTTGCTCTCGTCGACGACGGTGGTCGGCCAGGCGCGGGCCATCAGGTCGCGCTTGCTCACCGTGTCGCCGGGACGCTCGACCAGCGCCGTGAGGAGATCCAGCGCCCGTCCGCCGACGCGCAGCGGCACGCCCTCCTTCAGCAGCTGCTGCCGCTCGGGCAGCAGGGTGAAGGGCCCGAAGGAAAACGCTCTGCGAGGCCATTCCGCGGCATTCATGATCCACTCCTCGGACGCACGGGCGGAACGGCCCGGTGTGCGCGAACTCTAGGTCGGCCGTGCGCCCCCCGCCAGCCGCGACGCAGGGATCCCCGGCTCACTCGATCGAGTGAGCGCCGGCCCGTTTTCCTTGACCCCGCCGCGACCGCGGCGGTAAGGTTTCCGCAGCTTCCGAACAGCGCCTCGCGCGCGCCGCCCATGTCCCTGCCCCCCGAGCGTCCGATCCGATTGCTGGTCGTCGACGACCACCCGATGGTCCGCACCGGCATCGGCGCGGTGGTCTCGGGCCAGGCCGACATGACGCTGGTGGGCGAGGCGGAGGACGGCCTCGAAGCGGTGACGATGTTCGAGCGCCACCGGCCCGACATCACGCTGATGGACCTGCAGATGCCGCGCATGAACGGGATGGTCGCGATGGGCGAGATCCTCAAGCGTTGGCCCGCGGCGCGCATCGTGGTGCTGACGACCTACCGCGGCGACGTGCAGGCGCTGCGCGCGCTCAAGATCGGCGCCTGGGGCTATCTGCTGAAGAACACCTTGCGCAAGGAGCTCGTGAGCGCCGTGCGCGACGTGCACGCGGGCAAGCGTTACGTCGCCGCGGAAGTGGCGCTGGAATTGTCACGCCGGGTTGCGGACGAGGCGCTGTCCGCCCGCGAGGTCGAGGTGCTTGGCGAAGTGGCGGCGGGCGGAGCCAACAAGCAGGTCGCGGACCGGCTGGGCGTCTCGGAGGAGACGGTCAAGTCCCACATGAAGAACATCCTGGTCAAGCTGGGCGCCAGCGACCGGCTGCAGGCCGTCGTCATCGCGATGCGGCGCGGAATCCTCAACGAGGACCTCTGACGGCGCCGATGGCCCGGCCATCGACTGTCGCCGTCGCCGTCGCCTTCGCAGCGATCAGCCCGCTGGTCAGCCGCCGGTCAGGCGCTGCAGCCAGCTGCGCCGCGACCGCCGGTAGGCCAGACGCGCCGGCACCCGCAGACGCACCGTGGTGCCGCGAGCGTCCGAGCGGACGTCCAGCGGCGCCCGCAACCGGGCGGCCCGTTCGCGCATGCCGACCAGGCCCCAGCGGCCGCTGTGCTTGAGCGCGGCGTCGAAGCCGCGACCGTCGTCGGAGACCTGCAGCGTGAACGCCCGGGATGCGTAGACGATGTCCAGCCGCACCGTCGCGGCTTCGGCATGGCGGAAGGCGTTGTTGAGGGCCTCGGTGGCCAGGCGCTGGCATTCCTGCAGCACGATCGGATCGAGCGCCCTCGCCTCGCCCTGGACCGCGGCCTTGAAGGCGACACCCGTGTCCAGGGACCACCGTTCGCCGATCAGGTGCAGGTCCGCGGCCAGATCGATGGACTCGTCCGCCGGTTCGCGCAGGTTCAGCACGGCGTCGCGGCCGAGCGCGGTCACCTCGTCCGCGCTGTCCAGCGCGTGCTCCATCAGCGCGCGCGCGGGCTCATGCGCCGGGATGGTCTCCATCGCGGAATGGAAACGCAGCATCAGCCCTTGCACGGCCTGCAGGAAGGTGTCGTGGAGCTCGCGCGCGATGCGCTCGCGTTCCACCATGCGTTCTTCCAGCCGCAGGCGGAGCCGGTCGTTCACCGCGCGCAGACGCATCACGGACAGCCACCACAGCAGACCGAGTACCGCGATCACGCACAGCGCGACGAACCATGGCGTCTGGACGAAGGCCGGCGCAATCTCGACCTCGACGCTGGCGCCGTCGTCGCTCCACAGGCCGTCGTTGTTGGACGCGCTCACCTCGAATCGATAGCGCCCCGGCGCCAGGTCCCGGAAGTACACCTCGCGGTGTTGGCCGATGTCCTGCCAGCCGGCGCCCTCGCCGCGGGCATCCGCGTCTCGCGGAGCCCTGGCCTCGCCCCGCGCGCCCGCCTCCACCAGGCGATAGCGGAAGCGCACCCGCTCCGGCATCGTGAGGCTGGTCGCCGTGAAGGTGAGCTTCAGGTCGCGCGTGCGCATCGGCAACTGCGTCGGCGCCCGCGTGGAAAAGGGATAGGCCGCGCCGTCCGCGAGGATCGCCTTCAGCACCACCGTGGGCGCGACCCTGTTGTGCGGCCGCAGCGCGGGATCGATCCACACGACGCCGTTGACCGTGGCGAACCAGATCCGCCCGTTGTTGCCCACGGCCGCATCCGCCACGCCGGGCAATCCGTCCAGATGGTTGAACAGCTCGTGGCGGACCCGATGGCCCGGCCGCGCGCGAGCCAGTTGCAGTTCATCCGCCCCCACGCGGACGGCGCCCTCGACCGTGCTCAGCCAGAGGTCGCCCGCGGCCGTCGGCACGATCCCGTTGACGCCGGAGAACGCGCCTTGCAGGCCTTCGACGGCGTGGAGCGCGGCCGGTTCCTCCAGGCGCCACAGGCCCTTCTCGCTGCCGATCCAGAGGGTACGGCCCTGCCGCTCGAACACGGATACCTCTCCGAGCGCGGGACCGCGCGAGGCGGCCCCGGCGGCGACCACGGTCGTGAGCCGGTCCCCGTCCAGCACCGTGACCAGGCCGTCGTCGTAGCCGAACCAGACCCGGCCCGCGGGATCGGTGAACAACGCGGTGACGTTGTGGCCCGGCATGTCGGTGCGTCCGCCCCACAGCGTCCACTGGTCGCCGACGACGCGGTACACGCCGACACGCAGCACGGACACCCACATCGCGCCGTGGGCGTCCTGCGTCATCGCCTCGATGCTGGAATAGGCGTAGCCGCCCGCCGCCACGACGGCCGCGCCGCGCGTCGACCGGCGCCAGCGCCCGTCGGGTCGTCGCTGCCAGATCGAATCGCCCGCGGCGACCCACAGGGTACCGGCCGGATCGGTGTAGACGACGTCGATGCCGATGTCGAAATGCGGGTCGGTGACGAGGCGCTCTTCGATGCCGGGGTGGGCGCGGGCGATGCGCCCCGTCGAGCTCCCGATCCAGACGCCGCCATCCCCTGCCGGCGCGAGCGCGAACTCCATGGCCGCCGGCTCGAACGGCACCTTGCGCAGCGCGGGCGCGCGGATGCGCTCCAGGCCGCTGCGCGTGGCGATCCAGAGATTGCCTTCGCGGTCCTCCAGGACCCGCGTCGTGAGCCCGGCGGGCAGCGACACGGGTTCCGGCTTCTCCAGACGCGGCCTCGACGGCGAGGCGTCGACTGACCGAGGTGCCGGCGGGAAACGCCCTCCGCCGTTGGGGCCGCCGAACCACAGCTGCCCCGCGCGATCGAAGCCGCAACGGTTGTCGCCGACATCGACGGGCCGGTCCACCCATGCGGGCACGCCCGGCGTCGCCGCCGTCGATGGCGTCGATGGCGGCGTGAGCGCCAGTACCCGGGTCGCCTGACAGACCATGGCGGCCCCGTCGGGATGCAGCACCAGGCCGGAGAAGTTGCTTCCGCGGACCGTCACCGGCGACGGCTCGAAACTGCGCGCGCCGCGCTGGAGCCGGTACACATGGTCATTGCCCATGATCCACAGCGTGCGATCGCGGTCGAGCACCATCGCGTCAACGGGGTCCGCGGGCACGTTCCAGGCGGTGTTCACCGCCGTCCAGCGGCCGTTGTCGAGCCGGTACAGCCCACGGGTCGTGCCGGCCCACGGCGTGCCGTCGCCGTCCTCGGCCAGCGCGGTGAGGGAGGATCGAGGCAGGCCCTGCTCCGGACCGTAGTTGATGAGTCGTCCCTGATGCAGCCGGCTCACGCCGCCGAGATGGTGACCGATCCACAAGGCGCCGTCGGCGGTGACGTTGAGCGCATAGATGTCCTGCGACAGGAGCGGGACGCCGCCGGCGCCGGTGAAGCGCTCGAACTCGACGCCGTCGAAGCGGAACAGTCCGCCGGGCGAGCCGAGCCACAGGAAGCCGTCGGGCGTCTGGACCATGGCGGCGATGCCGGTCGGCACGCCCTCACGGACCGTCCACCGTGTCTGGTAGAGCTCGGCGACGCTGTAGTCCGCCGGCAGCGCCCAGGCGCCCGTGCGCGGCAGCCACGCGGCCATGACGAGGACGACCGTCTGCAGGAGCCGGGTCCAGGCCTGGCTCCGACGCCAGTCGAGTCGTGTGTGGTCTCTGGTCACTCGCAGGCCTGTCGAGGGCTGGCCGGTTGATGGGAAGGACGCTCAAGGAGCGCGCGGATTATGGACGCGCAAGACCTGACCCCGCGGCAGATCGCTTCGTGCTCGGCGTCGTGCTCGGCTTCGTGCCCGCCGGCTTAGTACTCGCCAGCTTGGGCGCCATCGCCCCGACGGTCTTGCGCAGGTGTTCCACCACGTGCTGCGCGCGTGCCGACAGCGGCCATTCGGCGCGATGGATCATCCACAGCGTGTCCACCACCGGCGAGCCGCAGTCGAGCACCCGGATCTCGTCCTGACGGGGGAAGGCGCGCCGCGCATGCTGCGTCAGGACCGTGAACCCGAGCCCACGCGCCACCGGCTCCAGCAGCAGGCCGATCTGGTTGCTGAAGCCGCGCACCGGCAGGTCGCGCACGCCCGGCGAGCCGGGGAAGTGGCGGCTCAGCAGCCGGTTCGCCATCGCCTGTCCGTCCGGGTGATCGATGAAGCCGATGCGACGCAGGTCATCCCATTGCGCGCATTTCTCCGCCGCGGGCAGCACGAGTTCCAGCGGTTCCTCCAGGAAGGCGCAGCTCGCGAGCCTTGCGTCGTCCGGCCGCAGCGTCACCAGGCCCAGTTCATAGCGGTTGTCGAGCACCGCCTGCAGCACGTCGGGGTCGGGCGCGAAGCGATGCCGCACCACCAGCCCGGGACGCTGCGCCTGCAGGTCCAGCAGATGCGGGTAGACGAACAGCCCGATCCCGCCCGGCGTGATCATGCCGACCTCGCCCTGGCAGGCGTCCTCGTCGGCGAGCCGGCCGCGCAGGCGCTGGTCGGCCTCGTCCAGCTCGCGCCAGTAGTCCAGCGTCGCGAGGCCCGCCGGCGTCAGTTCGATGGCCCTCGGACGGCGGATCAGCAGCGGCCCCAGCGAGGCCTCCAGATGCCGCACGTGCTGGCTGACCGCCGCCTGGGTCAGGTCCAGCGCCTCGGCAGCGCGCGTGAAGCTGCCCAGGCGCGCCAGGGTGGCGAAGCTCCGCAGCCATTGGGGATTCAACATAAGCAAGTCTTATCGCGGCAATAAGGCCGCATCGCTTTTCATTATGGATCCCAGTTCCTAGACTGCCGCCTCCGCAGGTCTTTCCTGCCCAGTCCCCTTCTTCCCCTCCCCCCTCGTCTCCCCCTACGTCTCCCCCTCTTCTCCTCCTCCCAAGGTTTCCATGTCCAGCTTGTTTTCTCCGTTCACCCTCAAGGACGTCGTGCTGCGCAACCGCATCGCCGTGCCGCCGATGTGCCAGTACAGCGCCACCGACGGCCTGGTCAACGACTGGCACCTGACGCACTACGCCGGCCTGGCGCGCGGCGGCGCAGGGCTGGTGATCGTCGAGGCCACCGGCGTCGCGCCTGAAGGCCGCATCACGCCGGCCTGCCTGGGACTGTGGAACGACGAACAGGCGACGGGCCTGGCGCGCATCGCCGCCACGATCGCCTCCTTCGGCGCCGTCCCCGGCATCCAGATCGGCCACGCCGGCCGCAAGGCCAGCGCCCACAAGCCCTGGGAAGGCGACGACCACATCGCCGCCGGCGACCCGCGCGGCTGGGCCACGCTGTCGCCGTCCGCCGTGCCCTACGGCAAGGGCCTGCCGCAGGTGCCCAAGGCCATGGACAAGGCCGACATCGCCCGCGTCCAGGCCGACTTCGTCGCGGCCGCCCAGCGCGCCCGCGACGCGGGCTTCCGCTGGCTGGAGCTGCACTTCGCGCACGGCTATCTGGCGCAGAGCTTCTTCTCCGTGCACGCCAACCAGCGCGACGACGAGTTCGGCGGCAGCGCCGAGAACCGCGGCCGCTTCCTGCTGGAGACGCTGCGTGCCGTGCGCAAGGTCTGGCCCGAGCACCTGCCGCTGACCGCGCGTTTCGGCGTCATCGAGTACGACGGCCGCGACGAGCAGACGCTGGCCGAGGCCATCGGCCTGACGCGCGCGATGAAGGAGGAAGGCCTGGACCTGCTGAACGTCAGCGTCGGCTTCTCGACGCCGGACGCGCAGGTGCCGTGGGGTCCCGCCTTCCTCGGCCCGATCGCGCAGCGCGTGCGCCGCGAGACCGGCCTGCCGGTCGCGTCGGCCTGGGGCTTCCACACGCCGCAGCTGGCTGAACGTGCGGTCGCCGATGGCCATCTGGATCTGGTCATGATCGGCCGCGCGCTGCTGGCCAATCCGCACTGGCCGTACCAGGCCGCCCAGGAGTTGAAGAAGGACAAGCCGACCTGGGTGCTGCCCGCGCCGTATGCGCACTGGCTGGAGCGCTATCAGCCCCAGCAGGGCTGAGGAACTGCGAGACCGGATCGCGCGCGGCGCTGGCTCAGTGCCGCGCCGCGTCCAGCGGCACGGCCGCCGTCTCCACGAAGATCGACGGCCGGAAGCCTTCGGCATAGCCGCTCGACGCCTTGCCCGAGTCCGACGCCAGCACCTCGATCGCGCGGGCGGACATCGGCTTCGCGAACAGGTAGCCCTGCAGCTCGTCGCAGCCCATCTCGACGAGCTGGTCGCGTTGCGCCGGCGTCTCCACGCCCTCCGCGACGACCTTCAGCTGCAGCACACGTGCCATCTCGATGATGGCGCGCACGATGGCCTGCGCCTCGACACTGGTCGCCACGTCGGCGACGAAGCTGCTGTCGATCTTGAGTTCCTGCGCCGGCAGCTGACGCAGCGAGGCCAGGCTCGAATAGCCGGTGCCGAAGTCGTCGATGGACACGTGCACGCCCAATGCGCCCAGCCGCTTGAACGCGCGCCCGGTCACCGTGGCGTGTTCCATCGCGACGGACTCGGTGATCTCGACGGTGAAGCGTTCGGGCCGCAGACGGTGCTTCTTGAGGCCCTTCTCCAGCCGGACGATGAACTCGTCCGACCGCATCTGGTACCCGGACACGTTGATCGCCACGCGCATGCGCAGGCCCATCTCGCGCCAGCGTGCCGCCTGGGCAAGCGCCGTGTCGGCGACCCAGTCGCCGATCGCATCGATCACGCCGTAGCGCTCCGCGATCGGGATGAAACGCGTCGGGCTCACCATCCCCAGCGTCGGATGACGCCAGCGCAGCAGCGCCTCGACCGCGGTGACCTGCATGGTCGCCGCGTTCATCTTGGGCTGGTACACCAGCTCCAGTTCCTTGTTCTTGATCGACTCGCGCAGCTCGCGCGCCAGCGTCAGTTCCTCGCGCAGCTCTTCTTCCTGCACCGCATCGAAGAACGCGTGACCATTGCCGCCCAGGCGCTTGACCGAGCGCATCGCCGTCTGCGCGCGCCGGATCAGCCGGATCGAACTGCCGTGTTCGGGCGCCATCGCCACGCCCACCGACAGCCCCACGCGCAGCGGCGTCGCGCCGATCACCACCGGTTGGCTCAGGCTGTCCAGCACCTGCCGCACCAGCGCATCGGTCTGCGACGGCGGCAGCTCGCTCCAGAGGGCGAATTCATCCCCCGCCAGGCGGCCCACCAGCGCCTTCTTGCCGCCGATCTGGCGCAGCCGCTCGGCGGTGCGGACCAGCAGGTGATCGCCGAACTCCTTGCCGTGTTCGTCGTTGACCAGACGGAAGCCGTCCAGGCCGATGTACATCAGGCTGCCCTGCCCGTTGCGGCGCTGGAGCGCCTCCAGTGTGACGGCGAACTCGTCCTCGAAGCGGCGCGACAGCAGCAGGCTGGTGAGGCGGTCACGCTGGCGCCGACGACCGAAGCGACCGAGAACGCTGAAGCGGCCCTGGGCCGCCATGAGCAGGGCCAGAGTCAGCGCGACGCCCAGCAGGACGCCCAGGAGAACCCACATCAGCGTCAACAAGAGCTCCGGAAGCAGGGCAGGAAGTTCGCATGCTAGGCGCTGAACGGTGTTTCGTGCGCCCATAGCACCGGAATGCGGGGGCAGGTCTCACCAGCAGTTACTTGAGGTTGTGAAGAACTCGGCGCGGCCCGGGCGCTGGGCGTCAAAACGGTCCGTGTGGCGAGGCGTTCGCGCGACACCCCACCCTTAGGGGCGATAGGCAAGTGCCGGCAAGCGCCCGATAGGTGGAAACCCCATGCGCACAGCCATGTCAGCACGATGTCAGGCAGAGACAATGCGCGCTGTTTTTTTGTTTCAAAACGGCGCCTTTTCCTGTTCTCCTGGTCACGAGCCGGGAGCCGGCGCGGCAACGGGAACGAACCCGGAAAGATCGAGCACAGCATGGCGCTACAGCATTTGACCGACGAGCAGGTGCAGACCTGGTCGCGCGCGCAGAAGGACGAGTGGTGGTTCAAGAACGTCTTTCGCGGCGACATGGCGCAGCTCTCGCTGCGCTCCGGCTTCACCGGCTTCATGCTGGGCGGCATCCTGGCGGCGACTTCGCTGTACATCGGCGGCAAGACCGGCATCAGCGTCGGCGTGGGACTGACCTCGGTGATCCTGGCCTTCGCGATGTTCCGCATCTTCGCGACGCTGGGCTGGGCCGCGGACTACACGATCCTGGAGAACAACTGCACCCAGTCGATCGCGACGGCCGCGGGCTACGTGGTCTCGCCGCTGTTCTCGTCGCTGGCGGCCTACATGCTGGTGGTGGACCGCATCGTGCCGTGGTGGCAGATGATCATCTGGATGGTCGTGATCGCGATCCTGGGCGTGCTGGTGGCCTTCCCGATGAAGCGGCGCTTCATCAACGAGGACCAGCTCCCCTTCCCTGAAGGCCGCGCCTGCGGCGTGGTGCTGGATTCACTGTACACGGGCGAAGGCGGCGAAGGCATCTACAAGGCCAAGCTGCTGGCCAAGGTGGCGGGCGCCGCCGCGCTGTACCAGGCGATCGTGAGCGACGGCTGGATGAAGCTGCTGCAGTTCAAGATCCTGCGCATGGACAAATGGGCCGGCATGACCGAGCCCTGGACCTTCCACGAGCGGCTGGACCAGTACTACTACGGTCTGGCGGCCAAGGCCGAGATCTGGATCCCCAAGATCCTGGGCACTGACATCCGCGCACTGGGCCTGCGCCTGACGCTGGACGCTGCGATGCTGGGCGTCGGCGGCCTCATGGGCATCGCGGTGGCGACGAGCTGCCTGCTGGGCGCCTTCGTCAACTTCGTGGTGCTGGCGCCGATCATGATCCAGGCCGGCGACATCGTGCAGCGCGTGGGCCCGACGGGCGCGCTGATCCCGATCTCGCGCGTGGAGATCGTCAACCAGTGGTCGATGTGGTGGGGCGTGGCGATGATGGTCGCGGGCTCGCTCACGACGCTGCTGGCCAAGCCCGACCTGTTCCTGGCGGTGTTCAAGGTCTTCAAGAAGAAGCCCGCGGGCAAGAGCGAGGGCAGCGACCTGCTCAACCACATCGAGGTGCCGCTGTGGATCTCCTACGTGGGCGTGCCGGTCTTCGGCGTGCTGGCGGCGTGGACCTCGCACGCGTTCTTCGGCGTGCCCTTCCTGATGGCGCTGATCTCGCTGCCGCTGATCTTCGTGCTGACGGTGATCTGCACGAACTCGATGGCGCTGACCTCGTGGACGCCCACCGGCGCGCTGTCCAAGATCACGCAGTTCACGATGGGCGCGATCGACCGGTCCAACCCGGCATCCAACCTGGTGCCGGCGGGAATGACGGCGGAGATTGCGTCGAACGCGGCCAACCTGCTGAGCGACATCAAGCCGGGTTACATGCTGGGCGGCAAGCCGCGCCACCAGGCCATCGGCCACATCATCGGCGTGGTGGCGGGCGTGCTGTTCTGCGTGCCGCTGTTCTTCCTGCTGTTCGTGCCGAAGAACGCCGAAGGCGTGCGCAGCACGGCGACCATCATCTCGGACCAGTTCTCGATGCCGGCTGCGGTGCAATGGCGCGGCGTGGCGGAGATCATCGCCAACGGGCTGCACAGCCTGCCGGCGTCGGCGCTGATCACGATGGCGATCGCGGCGGTGTGCGCGGTGGTGATCGAGGTGATCAAGATGGCGACCAAGGGCAAGTTCCCGTTGTCGTCGGTGGCGATTGGTCTGGGCGTGGTGCTGCCGCCGGAGTCGACCTTCGCGATGTGGGTGGGCGCCATGATGTTCTTCGTCATGGGCAAGCTCTACAAGACGCCGGGCACCAAGGGCTGGAAGCGCTGGGTGGACGGCTGCGAGCCGATCTGCGCGGGCCTGATCTCGGGTGCGGCGCTCATGGGCATCGGCAACGCGATCGTCAATGTGCTGATCTGAGTTTGAGCTTATCGACAGTCGATCGGACAAGGATCGACTTCGAACCGTTCCACGGCCGCCGTTGACGGCGGATCGCGTGGCACAATTCGGGCCCTTCGGAGGCGTGGGAACGCCTTCCAAGGGCCCGACGTCGTTTCCGGACGCCGGGCAGTCAACTGACTGATTTCAGTCTGCCCGTAGCTCAACTGGATAGAGCAGCTGCCTTCTAAGCAGCAGGTCGGGGGTTCGAGTCCCTCCGGGCAGGCCATACGGATCAAGCGCTTGCGGTCCGCGACGTCGGTCGCCGAAGCAGCAGAGTTAGACAGCATCTAACTCTCCGTCCTGTCAGCGCGGCTGCGAAAGATCGAAAGCCAACCCATGCAGTAAGACAAAACCTGGCACCTGGCCGGGTTGATGAGCGTGGGCTGCGCTGGTCTGCGGCTTCGGGGGTCTCTCCGCAAGGGGTGCTTTCATGACCACCACGGCTGGCCCAGCCTTTCGTCGTCGCCCCTCCTCTCTTCTGGACCCGAGCAGATTGAAATTCGCGCCTCAGTCTGCGCAGTCACTCCAGGTGATCGTTGGCGACGTCACTCTCTCGGCTACAGCTCCAGCGGATGCTACGAAGGTCAAGTGGGCGAGCCAGACTAAGCTCCGCCCTTGTCCTAGAGCCGACTTCGCCAGGCCACTAAGGCGACGGTCGCAACCACCGCGATCACTAAGCCGGCGGCCACGTAGCCGGTGACCGTCGTCACCTCGTGCGCTTGCTCGGCGGTTGCGGTCGACACGGCGAGGACCGGCAGATCCGTGGGCGCGGACCGTCGGCGAACTCATCGGGGCCCTCGCGGCGTCTGCCAGCGCCATCAGCGGACGCATGAACATCGAACGTCTGGACAGCGAAGTGCTCCTCAACGAATGCGACGGCTGGCAGCGGGATGCCTCCTAGTTGCGGGAGGCGCTCATCGCAGACCCGAATCATCGGAGGTCAACCCGTGCAAAATGACCATTCAATCGATCATTCCTAGCGGTTCACCACCATCAGGCAGCCAGCGCGGCAGGCTCAAACCTAGCGCGATCAAACTATTAAGCAATTCATTTATATCGACAGCGGAGAGGCACTTTGAAAATCAGCGGACCCCTAGACGTAATCAAGCAGCTTTTTCGCGAATTTTCAATCCCCACCACAATTGCGATTGTGTGGGTCTTTTGGAATTGGTGGGAAACAAAAGATGACAAAGGATTCGTGCATTATGCCAATCTATTCTTTGCCAGCCTGTTTTTCATTAGCTACTTCTTTGCTCAATATTTTCGCGTTAAAAAACAGCAGACCGTTGACACCAAACTAACAGAGGTGGAAAAGCGCATTAATGCCACCACCGAAAAACTTGAGGAAACGGCCACCAACACTCTATTAGCGCTTGAGCAATCAACGAATAAACTAATGAATATGGTGACGGGCGGCGACGCCTTTCCTTTCCTTCTAATTGACGACCCTGACCAAGACTACGTATCGATTTTCCCGCAAGGAGAGTATCCGTTATACGATATATCCTTTACCATATCCCACCGCGAACGCTTCGATTACGTCATGGAAACTGAAAAGCTGAATCCACTCCAGGTAATCACCAGACTGGAAAAGCATGATGTACGCGTTCTAACACCCGGGGTCGGCCATATAATAAAAGTCAAGCCTTCCCCCGCAGTCCCTGGTTGCGATCCGGATCATCGGACATTTGCGGTCAATTACTTTGCGCGAAACGGCAGCTTCAGTCAAATTATTATCTTGCGTCGAATCGGCGGGAGATGGGAACACGCCTCACAAATGATGCGCGGACTGGGACCAATCTTTGCAGTGCGTAGGTCCAATGGATTTCCACAAACCGAGGAAAAAATTGATTGGGAACAGGCACCTCGAACGCGCACCGACTAATCGCCGATACCCTGCTCAGCTTCTTGATTCGGACGCAGGCGACCGCTCCCGCCGCGAGACCTGTTCGAGAGACACCTTTTCGCCGCTGCCCACCTGACAGTTCTTCCATTGCCTCGTCGACTGGCGACATGCTGCAATCAACGCGGCGCTGTCGCCTTCTGAAGCAACGGAGAAGCTCCCTTGACACCGATTCGACGCCTCGCGCTCGCAGCCCTGCTGAGCGTTTCCTTTGCCGCTCAAGCGGAACCCGAGATCCAGGTCGGCTTCTCACCGGAGGGTTCGGCGCGGCAGCTCGTGTTGGAGACCATCAGCGGCGCAAAAGAGCGCATCCAGATCCTGGCCTATGCCTTCCAGGCGCCGGACATCATGCAGGCGCTGGTCGACGCCAAGCAGCGCGGCGTGCAGGTGCAGGTGGTCGTGGACAAGAAGCGCAACCAGAACAAGCCGAGCAAGAAGGCGATGGACCTTGTGACGAGCAAGGGCGTGGAGCTGCGCACCAACGACCATTTCCACATTCACCACGACAAGACCATCATCGTGGACGGACACACGGTGGAGACGGGCTCGTTCAACTTCGCGCCGTCGGCGGAGACGCTCAACTCGGAGAACGTCGTTGTGATCCGCAACGCGCCCGAGATCGTGCGCCAGTACGTCGCGCACTGGCAGTCGCGATGGGACCTCGGACAGCCCTACGTCTCCAAGTCGTTCCCCGACAAGGCTGCTGCCGCGCCCGTGCCTTGAGCCGCGGCGCCGGAGCAGGAGCCGGGCTTCAGCGTCAACGGAAGCGCGCGGTCAGCGCGACGCTTCGAGCAGGCGGTCCAAGGTCGGCTGCATCGCCTGCGCCCATTGGCGATAGCCCAGCTCACTGAGATGCAGCTGATCCGGCATCACCTCCGGGGACAGTGAGCCATCGGCATTCGCCAGCGACGGGCCGACGTCGAGGAAGTAGACGCTCCGGTCATCCGCGAACGCGCGGATCCGCGCGTTGACTTGCGTGTTGATCGCGCGCAGCGCGTCGTCCGATCTCGCGCCGCGCGGGAAGATCGCGAGCAGCAGGATCTTGGTCGTCGGCAGGCGCGTGCGGATCTCGTCGATCACGCGGCGCACGCCGGCCGCGGTGATCGCAGGATCGTGACGGCGATCGCCTGTGTTGTTGGTGCCAATCATGAGCACGGCCACCTTGGGCGCGATGCCGTCGATCTCGCCCTGCTGCAAGCGCCACAGCACATGCTCAGTGCGGTCGGCGCTGAAGCCGAGATTGAGCGCGTCGTAGCGGGCGAAGCGCTCAGCCCACACGGCCCGGCCGGCGGCTTCCCAACCTTGGGTGATCGAGTCGCCGATGAACACGAGCTGCGGCGTCTTGCCCGCCGCTCTCATCGCGCGGACCTCGGCGAGCTTGGCCTCGTGACGCGGTCGCCACCAGGGCTGCGTCCAGGCCGCCGTCTGCGCTGCGGGAATCTCCGCTTCGGATCGTGCCGCGACCGCCGCCGGCGCAGCGTCCGAGACAGGGCCATCCCGGCTGGCACAAGCGGTCATCGCCACCGCGCCGATGGCGACGGATATCAACAGACGCCACGACTCGATGCGAAACTGGGTGCGGTTCATGGGGCGCGAGCTTAGCGCGCGCGTTCGTGATCGCCCGCCCCCTACACAGGCTTCCAGGAACGCTCGTGGCACTCGATGATCTGACTCCGCCTCAACACGCACTCGCCGATTTCATGTCCGAGTTGTCGGAGCGCGCCTACTTCGCAGGCTGGATGACGGACATCGAGGTCGAGCTCTGGCGAGCCTTGCATTCGCCGGCGCATCGCGGCGCGCCTCTGCGCCTGTCGCCGGACGACGTTCAACAGCTCGACACCTTGAGCCGACAGTGCGGCGGCTGGATCTTCTTCGACGACGACCTCGAAGAGACGTTCGTGCCAATGGACGAATGGATCGCGAGCCATCCTGTGCCACCGGCCACGGAACACTAGTGCCGGACGCCTGACGCCGACCTCCCGGCCGTCACGCCTTCGCCAACCGCTCCTTCGCCAACTGCGTGCCCTCCGCCAGCGCCTTCAGCTTGCCCCACGCCACGTCTCGCGCCATCGGCGCGAGGCCGCAGTTCGTGCACGGGAACAAGCGCTCCTTCGGCACGAACTGCAGCGCCCGGCCGATGGTGTCGGCCACCTCCTCCGCGGTCTCGACCACGTCGCTGGCCACGTCGATCACGCCGACCATCACGTCCTTGCCGGCCAGCAGCTTCATCAGGTCGGGCGGCACGTGGGAGTGGATGCATTCCAGGCTCACCTGGTCGATGCGGCTGCGCGCCAGCGCGGGGAACACCGTCTCGTACTGGCGCCATTCATCGCCCAGGGTGCTCTTCCAGTCGGTGTTGGCCTTGATGCCGTAGCCGTAGCAGATGTGCACGGCCGTCGTGCAGGTCAGCCCCTGTGCCGCGCGCTCCAGCGCCTGCACGCCCCAATCGGCCGCGTCCTTCATGTAGACGTTGAAGGCGGGCTCGTCGAACTGGATGATGTCCACGCCGTCCGCCTGCAGGGCCAGGGCTTCCTGGTTGAGCAGCTCGGCGAAGGCGAACGCGAGCTTCACCTTGTCGCCGTAGAAGCGGTCCGCCACGGTGTCGACGATGGTCATCGGGCCGGGCAAGGTGAACTTCAACTTCTTCTTCGTATGCGCACGCGCCAGCTGCGCTTCGAAGGCGTGCACGCGCCCCTTCAGGCGCAAGGCCGACACCACCTGCGGCACCATCGCGTCGTAGCGGTTGTCGCGGATGCCCATCTTCACCTTGTTCTCGAAATCGATGCCGTCGACCTGCTCCAGGAAGCCGTGCACGAAATGCTGTCGCGACTGCTCGCCGTCGCACACGATGTCCAGGCCCGCGTCCTCCTGGGCCTTGATCCACAGCAGGGTCGCTTCGGCCTTGGCCTGACGCAGCGCGTCGCCTTCAGCCCGCCATTGCGGCCAGAGCTTGTTGGTTTCTGCCAGCCAGGCGGGCTTGGGCAGACTGCCGGCGATCGAGGTCTCAAACATCAGGAAATTCCTTTCAGGCAAAGCGGGGTGTGCGAGTGCGCTCGCGATTCATTCGACGGGTTGGAGTTCGACGTTGGCCGCCCACTGGTCGAGGAGGTGCCGGTAGGGCTTGATGAACTGCTCCTCCGCGAACTTCCCCTGCTTGACGGCCAGTTGGCTGCGTTCCTCGCGGTCGTACACGATCTGCGTCAGCGAGTAGTCCTGGTGCTTCAGGCTCGGCTGGTAGAAGTGTCCCGCCGCGGAATTGGCGTTGTAGATCTCCGGGCGGTAGATCTTCTGGAAGGTCTCCATCGTGCTGATGGTGCCGATCAACTCCAGGCTCGTGTAGTCGCCCAGCAGATCGCCGAAGAAGTAGAACGCCAGCGGCGCCACGCCGTTCGGCGGCATGAAGAACCGGACCTTCATCCCCATCTTCGCGAAGTACTGATCCGTCGACGAGGGCTCGCTCTGCTGGTATTCGACGCCGAGCACGGGATGGAGATTCCCGGTCCGCCGATAGGTTTTGCTGGTCGAGGCGCTGATGCAGATGACCGGCGGCTTGTCGAATCGCGCCCGGTAGGCGTCGGAACTCGCGAACTGCTTGAACAGCTTGCCGTGCAGATCGCCGAAGCCTTCCGGCGTACCGAATTCCGGGCGGTCCGCGTTGTACGCCGGCAGCAGGACGCTGAAGTCGTAGTCGCGCACGTAGGAGGAGAAGTTGTTCCCCACGATGCCGGCGATGCGCTGACCGGTCTTCCCGTCGAGGATGCCGGGCTTGAGGATCTCGATCAGCGGGAATGCCTGGGCACCGCGCGCGGTCTCGATGTTCATCTCGACGGAAATGATCTCCAGCTCGACCGCGTAGCGGTCGCCCGTCGGGTTGTCCCAGTGCGCGAGGTCATTGAAGCGGTTGTCGATCATCCGCAGCGTGTTGCGCAGGTTCTGCTGCCGACGCTCTCCGCGCGCCAGATTCGCGAAGTTGGTGGTGATGCGCGTGCCGTCCGCCGGCTGATAGTCCTCATCGAAGCGAATGCTCTTGAGACTGAAGGTGAATGCGTCGTTCATGGCAATGGCGTAGGCTGATTTCTGAAGGAGGCGTCGATCGCGGTGTCAGGCCACGGCTCTCTGCGCCGCCAGGGAGGGTCGGGTGTTGCGCGTCAGGTCGATCAGCGGCAATGCCCGATGGACCGCCAATGCGGCCCGCTGAAGCAGCGCTTCGTCCCGCACGCGGTAGTCGACGAAGTCCTTGTCGGTCGCGTAGACGCCCAGCGGCAAGGTGCGCGCTTGGAAAAAGCTGAACAGCGGCCGCAGCTGGTGGTCGATGACCAGCGCATGGCGCTCGCTGCCGCCGGTGGCGGCCAGCAGGATGGGCTTGTCGATCAGGGCGTCCTGATCGATGAAGTCGAAGAAGTGCTTGAACAGCCCCGTGTAGGCACCACGGAAGACCGGCGTCGCCACCACCAGCACGTCGGCCTGCTCGACCGCGACCAACTCCCGCTCCACCGCGGCGGGCACCTGGGAGCGCCACACGGCGCCGGCGAACTGGGGGGCCAGTGGACCCAGTTCGATCAGGCGCTGTTCGACGGGGATCGCTTCGGCGATCAGATCCAGCAGGTGCTCTGCCAGGGCAGCGGACTTGGAGGGGCGTTGCATCCCGCCGGAAACGGCGACAAGACGGAGAGGACGGGTCATAGGGAGCGGATGCTAGTCAGGCGAGGTCATGACGTAAAATGGTTTAATCTCACGAATCCATGAAATACGCTCATTAGCGACTCATCCGAATGCTTGAACGCATCCACCTCAGCATCGTTCAGCAGGTCGAGCGGCAGGGGTCGCTCACGGCCGCTGCCGGCGTGCTGAACCTGACCCAGTCGGCCCTGAGCCACAGCATGAAGAAGCTGGAGCAGCAACTGGGCACCGACATCTGGCTGCGCGAAGGTCGGAGCCTGCGCCTGACGCAGGCGGGCCAGTACCTGCTGGCCGTCGCGAACCGCGTGTTGCCGCAGTTGGACCTGGCCGAGGAACGCCTGGGCCAGTTCGCGCAGGGCGAGCGCGGCGCGCTGCGCATCGGCATGGAGTGCCACCCCTGCTACCAGTGGCTGCTCAAGGTCGTGTCGCCCTATCTGGCCGCGTGGCCGGATGTGGAAGTGGACGTGAAGCAGAAGTTCCAGTTCGGCGGGATAGGCGCGCTCTTCGGCTACGAGATCGATCTGCTGGTCACGCCCGACCCGCTGTTCAAGCCGGGGCTGAGCTTCGTGCCGGTGTTCGACTACGAGCAGGTGCTCGTCGTGGCCAAGGACCATGCGCTGGCGTCGGCGGCCTATGTGAAGCCGCAGCAGCTGATCCCGGAGGTGCTCATCAGCTATCCCGTGGACATCGAGCGGCTGGACATCTACAACCAGTTCCTGCTGCCGGCCGGCATCACGCCCCGGCGCCACAAGGCCATCGAGACCACCGACATCATGGTGCAGATGGTCGCCAGCGGCCGGGGCGTCGCCGCCCTGCCCCGCTGGCTGGTCGATGAGTACGCGGCCAGGATGGACGTCGTGCCCGTGCGGCTGGGACCGCGCGGCATCGCCAAGCAGATCTTCCTGGGCGCCCGCGAGTCGGAGACCGCCATCGACTACGTGCAGGCTTTCATCGAGCTGGCCCGCCAGCCGGCCGCAACTGCGGCGACCGCAGCGACCGCACCAACTTCCACGCCCCCCGCCGCCGCGCGAGGCGCCCACTGATGAGAATCCTCCTCAAGTTCCTGAAGTTCCTGCTGGGTCTGCTCGTCGCCGCCGCGCTGCTGGCGGTCTGGGGCTTCCTGATCGAACCCCGCTGGGTCGCCCATCGCGAGATCGCGGTCGAAGTGCCCGGCTGGCGCGGCCCGCCGGGGTTGAAGGTCGCGGTCGCCTCCGACTGGCACATCGCGCACGAGTTCAAGCGCGTCATGACGATCGCCCGCGCCAACGCCATCGTCGACGAGATCAACGCCGCCAAGCCCGACGTCGTGCTGCTGCCGGGCGACTTCATCTCCGGCCGCGGCGAGGACGGCACCACGCCGGAAGACGTGGCCGCCGTGCTCGGCCGGCTGAAGGCCACGCGCGGCGTCTACGCGGTGCTGGGCAACCACGACTGGTGGACCGACGGCGCGCGGTTCAACCAGGCCTTGGGCGCGGCGGGTATCAAGGTGCTGCTCAACGAAGCGGTGCCGCTGCCCGGCACCGACGTGTGGGTGCTGGGCATCGGCGACAAGACCTCGTGGCACAGCGACCCGCGCCGCGCGGCGCGCCAGCTCCCCGCAGGCGCCCAGGCGCTCACGCTGATGCACGACCCCGCCAGCGCGCGTGAGCTGCCTCCCCTGCCCGGCCTGACCGTGGCCGCGCACACGCACGGGGGGCAGGTCTGGATCCCCTTCGTCGGCTCCGCCGTCGCACCGCACGGCTGGCCCAAGGACAAGACCCACGGCTGGGTGGACATCGGTGGACGCCCGATCTACATCACCAGCGGCCTCGGCGTGAGCATCTATCCGATCCGCATCAACATGCGGCCGGAGTGGGTGATGTTCAGCATCGATGCCCCGGCGCGCCCTTCCTGAATGAACCGGCCATGCTCAAGATGAGATCCGCCGCGCCCTCGCTCGCGTCGCTCCTGTCGCTGCTGGCCCTGCTCGCGTTGAGTACGCCCGCCCGCGCGGCGTGCGACCGTGGCTCGTGGACGGGCACGATAGGCGCCGCTCCGATCTCGCTGATCTTCGGCGATCCGGAGGACGACAGGCGGCCGGCGTCGGCGCGCTACTACTACCGACGTTCTCTGAAGGAGCTCTATCTGCGCGCGGGCAAGGCGGATCCGACCACCTGGGAAGAGTCCGATGAGGTGGGTCGCGTCACCGGCAGCCTCCAGCTGGACTGCCAGGGCGACCGGCTCGCGGGCACCTGGCGCTCGCCGGATCGCCGACGCGCGCTGCCCGTGTCGGCCCGCCCGGCTGTGGACATCGACGGGTACCACGCCGAACACCTGCGCGATCTGAAGGTCGACGAGGAAACCACGCACGACTTCGAAGGCCATGTCTACGACGAGCAGGAGGTCTCGGACATCCCGTCCGTGTCAACGATCGCGCTGTGGGGGGACGAGTCCGGCATCGCCGGCATCAACGCGCAGCTCTGGCGGGAGGCGAAAGAGGCCATGGGCGAAGCGCTCGACTGCGTCGGCGAAGGGCGCATGCGTCGTGGACTGCAGCATGGCTACGAATACGGTTGGAATCACCGGCCCGCGGCGTGGAACGAGCGCTACGTCGTGGTCATGACCAGCCACGAACAGTATTGCGGCGGCGCGCATCCGTACTGGGGCAACTACGACACCGTCTACGACCTGGGCACCGGCAAGGAAATCGACGCGGCCCAGTGGCTGATGCCGGCCTACCGCAAGGAGATCGATCTGACGTCCTTGCTGGGCCGTCTCCTGATCGGACGTTATCTCTCCGTCGAGGATGGCGAGACCGAGTGCCTCGACAAGGTCGCCGCCAGCGGGAGGCTGATGCACCCCGCGCGCGGAGGGCTTGTCTTCAGGGTCGCTGCGGGGGCGTATGTCTACAGCCCCTGCATGCGCGACGTGACGGTTCCTTGGGAACAGGCCGCGCCGTTCCTGGCGCCGGAAGGCCGCCTGGCAGCGAAGGCGTTTCGCTGAAAGCCAGCGGGCGTGCGGCGGGAGTCTTCTGCACTGCCACCGCCGCTGGCCCTCCCCCCCACCCTCTCCCGCAAGCGGGAGAGGGAGTAAGAGAAACGTGGCCCGCGATTGAGGGAGACGGTACGCGACGTCGCGGCGCTAGCATCGACCTCATGTGCTACAGCGCCCGCATCCGTCAGGAGTGGAAGACCTTCTGCGCCCGACTGGGCGTGAAGATCTCGCTGGCCGACTACATCGAGCTCTTCTGGGAACGCGCCGACGGCCGCAAGCTGGCGATCCCCAAGACGATGGAGGCGATGTTCGCTGCCCCTCGGACGGGGGATGAGCAGCGCGCCTGGGACGCCGTCGTCCGCTACCGCGAGTCGCGGACCGCGGAGGTCGAGCAGGAGCTTTTCGATCTGCGCCGTCGCGTCGCCGACGCCGAACGCAAGCTCGCCACGAAACCGACCAAGTCCGCCGAGGACAGCCGCCGCATCGCGACGAACAAGATCGAGCAGCGGCTGCGCTGGCTCGGTGACCTGCGCCGCGATCTCCCGACCGAGGAACAGGACTCGCGCATTTATCCCGGCTGGTACGTGCCGGTGATCGTCATGGAGCACGGCGAGCGTGTGCTCAAGCCGATGCGCTACCAGTGCCGCCCGGCCGGCAAGCCCGCGTTCTTCGACAGCAAGTTCCCGGGCACCTACAACGCGCGGCGCGACAGCCTGTCCGGGTTCTGGAAAGGCGAGTTCGGCGTGAGCCACGGCGTGATGGTCGCCGAGGCGTTCTTCGAGGTCGTCGAGCGCGACGGCAAGAAGGTCGTGCTCGAGTTCCGGCCGCAAGGCATGGGCGACATGCTGGTCGCCTGCCTCTGGTCGCGCTGGGAGTCGCCCGATGCGCCGGGCGAGCCGCCGCTCCTGTCCTTCGCCGCGATCACCGACGATCCCCCGCCAGAAATCGCGGCCACCGGGCACGACCGCTGCGTGATTCCGATCAAGGCATCCAACCTCGACGCGTGGCTCGATCCGCAAGGCGATCTGGACGCCATGCAGCGCCTGCTCGACGACCGCGAGCGGCCGTTCTTCGAGCACCGGCTCGCCGCTTGAATCCAGCCGACTGAAACCGCCTGCGCCCGCGTGGGCGCGTGATAGCCTCGCGCCCCATGTCCCAAGTGCACCCCGCTTCCCAGGAGCCGACAGAGCCTCCGGAGCCCACCCTCGACGACGTCCCCGCGCGCGCCTCGCTGCACGAGGTCCTGCTGCTCGCCAGCGTCTTCGTGATCGCCGCCTGCGGCCTGGTCTACGAGCTGGCCGCCGGCGCGCTCGCGAGCTACCTGCTCGGCGACTCCGTCCTGCAGTTCTCGACCATCATCGGCGCCTACCTCTTCGCGATGGGCGTGGGCTCCTGGCTGTCGCGCTACATCGACCGGCAACTGGTCGCGCACTTCCTGCGCCTGGAGCTGCTCGTGGGCGTCATCGGCGGCCTGATGCCCGCCGCGCTCTTCACCGCGCACAGCCTGCTGCCGCCGTCCCAGGTCGCCGGATTCCGCGTGCTGCTGTACGGGCTGGTGCTGCTGGTCGGCACGCTGGTCGGCCTGGAGATCCCACTGGTGATGCGCATCCTCAAGCGCCACTTCCGCCAGCGCTATGCACTCAAGGAACTGGTGTCGCAGGTGCTGACCTTCGACTACCTCGGCGCGCTGCTGGTCGCCGTGGCCTTCCCGCTGCTGCTGGTGCCCAACCTCGGCCTGGTGCGCACCGGCCTGTTCTTCGGGCTGCTGAACGTCGCCGTCGCGGTGTGGGCGCTGTGGCTGTTCCGCGCGGAACTGCGCAGCTGGCGGTCGCACGCGGTGACCTGCGCGGTCTCGATCGGCCTGCTCGCCGCGGCGATGGCCGGCGCGGATCGGCTCAGCACCTGGGCGGAGGACCGCTTCTACGGCGAGCAGATCGTCTTCAAGGAAAGCAGCAACTACCAGCGCATCGTCGTCACGCAGGGCGCGGCGGGGACGCGGCTGTTCCTCAACGGCAACCTGCAGTTCCACTCGCGCGACGAGTACCGCTATCACGAGGCCCTCGTGCATCCCGCGATGGCCGCGCAGGGCGCGCCGCGCAAGGTGCTGGTGCTGGGCGGCGGCGACGGCATGGCCGTGCGCGAGATCCTGCGTTATCCGTCCGTCGAGCAGATCACGCTGGTCGAGCTCGATCCGCACATGACGACGCTGTTCTCGACGATGCCGCTGCTCAAGGGACTCAACAAGGAGTCGCTGCTGAGCCCGAAGCTGCACATCGTCAACGCGGACGCCTTCGGCTGGCTGGAGATGACCGACGAGATCTTCGACGTCATCGTCATCGACTTCCCCGACCCGAGCAATTTCGCGCTCGGCAAGCTGTACACGGCCAGCCTCTACAAGATGGTCGACCAGCACCTGAGCGCCTCCGGCTACGCGGTGATCCAGTCGACCTCGCCGCTGGTGGCACCGCGCGCGTTCTGGACCGTCGTGAACACGGTGGAGTCGGTCGGCCTCACCGCGACGCCGTACCACGCGCATGTGCCGAGCTTCGGCGAATGGGGCTTCGTGCTGGCAAGCCGTCGGCCATGGGCGATGCCGAGGAAGCTGCCGGACGGGCTGCGTTTCCTCAGCATTGACGGCATGCCGGCGCTGATGAGCTTCCCGACGGACATGGCGCGGCCGGAGCACCTCGAAGTGAACCGGCTCTCCAACCAGGTGCTGGTCCACGAGTTCGAGCGCGAATGGGGCAAGCTACATTGAATCGCCGCGACCTGCTGACACGGACGCTGACGGCGTCGCTCGCGGCGTCGCTGGTGCCGATGCTGGCGGCCTGCGGGCGCGAGGCGCGGCCGCTCGCCGACCGGTTGGCGGAGCGTCTCGCCGAACTCCCCGGCGGCTGGACCGGCGCGAACTGGGAACGCGGCCATCGGCTGCGCGGCGCCCTGCCCGTCTGGTCGGCAGCCACCGGTGCGCCAAAGCGCGCGCAAGTGCTGGTGCTCGGCGCGGGCATCGCGGGACTGGCCTGCGCGCGTCGGCTGCGGCTGCAAGGCGTCGATGTCGCGCTGCTGGATCTGGAGGACCGCCCCGGCGGCAACAGCCGGGGCCATCGCATCGGTGCGGGGCCGACGCTTGGCGAGGGCCTGCGCTGCCCGCTCGGCGCGCACTACCTGCCGACGCCGGGGCCGGAAGCGGTCGAGGTGCGGGCGCTGCTGGAGGACCTCGGCCTCGCGCGCCAGGAGCACGGCAAGACCGTCTACGAGGAGCGCTGGCTCTGCCACAGCCCGCAAGAGCGGCTCTGGTGGCAGGACCAGTGGGTCGACGGTCTGCTGCCGCCGGCGGAGTCGCCGGACGTGCAGGCGCAGTACCGCCGGTTCGGAGAGCTGGTCGACCAGGCGCGGCATGAGGTCGGCTTCGCGATGCCGAGCACGCATCGCGCGTGGACGTCGGCGCATCAGGCGCTCGATGCGAAAACCTTCGCCGCGTGGCTCGACGAGCACCAACTGACGGCGGCGCCGCTGCGCTGGTACCTCGACTACTGCTGCCGCGACGACTACGGTGCCGATGCGACGCAGGTGTCCGCGTGGGCGGGGCTGCACTACTTCGGCAGCCGCCACGGCTTCATGAGCGGCGAGGAGCGCGAGGCCGTGCTGACCTGGCCGCAAGG
Organism: Roseateles noduli; assembly: GCA_002205125.1. Classification (GTDB taxonomy): domain Bacteria; phylum Pseudomonadota; class Gammaproteobacteria; order Burkholderiales; family Burkholderiaceae_C; genus Roseateles; species Roseateles noduli. Next base: position 121,046 of record NIOE01000015.1, read on the forward strand.
AAACGGCTGGTTGTCGGAACGCCTGGCCGCGCCGCTGGCGGACGCCCTCCATGGCGGCCGCACGGCGCAGCGTGTGCGCGAGGAGCGCCACGGCGTGCAGGTGCTCGTCTGGAACGACAAGGATCAGGCCGCAGAGCGCTGGGAGGCCGATCAGGTCGTGATGGCGATGCCGCTGTTCATCGCGGCGCGGCTGCCTGAGCAAGCGCCCTCCGCATTGACGGAGGCGGCTGCAGGAATGCGCTACGCGCCGTGGCTGGTCGCGAACCTGCTGCTGGACGCGCCGCCGCTGGAGCGGCTCGGCGTGCCGATGTCCTGGGACAACGTCGCCTACGGCGGCGAGGCGCTGGGCTATGTCAACGCGAACCAGCAGGACCTCGATCCGAGCCGCGGCCCGATGGTGCTGACGGCCTACCGCTCATTGCGCGAGTCGCAGCGCAAGGACCTGCTGCAGGACGACTGGCGCACCTGGAGCGCCCGCGTGCTCGCGGACATGGCGCCCCTGCACCCGGACCTGCCGGAGCGGTTGCAGCGCATCGAGCTCATGCGTTACGGACACGCGATGAGCATCCCGCATCCGGGACTGCGCGGATCGCTGGCACTGGCCGCGCTGCGCGAGCGCGCGCAAGGCCGGCTCCACTTCGCGCATGCTGACCTGGCGGGCTACTCGGTGTTCGAGGAAGCGTTCACGCAAGGCGAGACCGTCGCGGCACGGCTTCTGGGCAAGGGTCGCGGGAATGCATGAGCGCGATCGCTCACGCCTGTATTCACGGAAATACCGCGTCGACACCCCGGTCCCGCATCATGCGAAGCAGCCTGAGCTCAGCCCCTTTGGGCCTGCCCAGTCCCTGCGTCCATCGACGAACGCGCCGCGTGGTGATGTTGAGCATGCGGGCCATCGTATAGACGTTGCACGAGGACTGCTCCAGGAGCGCCCGGAAGTCTTCCCGCGTCAGCGGCTCCGGAGGCAGCATGCCCGCATGCTCGATCCTGCGGATTGCGTCGTCATCGAATGCCCCGCACGCGTGAAGCCCTCGACTCATACGGAGCAGTTCCAGGATCGTTGCATTCTTCCTTTTGCGCATCACAGAGATCACCTCTTTCAGTTGTCGATCGCTGGCTCTCTTGGCCAAGACAGCTGCGAATCGTCCGATTCACCTCCCAAGGCGTCCACTACCGAGATCTGCATGAAATGGGGGATGCGGATAAAAGACCCGGGGACACGACTTGCCCCGCTCGGTCGTTGAGGTGACAGCCGTGAGCGCATTCCCTGCGCAGAATGGGCCAACTTCGCCGTTCAAGGATTCTTCCGATGCCGCACGACCTCGACCAGGCCATCCTCCTCGCCCCTGCCGGCGGACACCGCTTCGCCGGCGCGACGAATCCGGCCTACGCCAACATGGTCGGGCCGTTCGGCGGCACGACCGGGGCGGCGATGCTCAACGCCGCGCTGCTGCATTCGGAGCGCATCGGCGAGCCGATCGCGCTGACGATCAACTTCTGCAGCCCGCTCGCCGACGGCGCCTTCGAGGTCGAGGCCCGCCCCGCCCGCACGAACCGGTCGACGCAGCATTGGGTGCTCGAACTCACGCAGAACGGCGAAGTCGCCGCCACCGGCAGCGCCGTCTTCGCGCAGCGTCGCGAGACCTGGTCCGCGAAGGAGGCAGAGCTGCCCGCGGACGTCCCGCCCGCCTCGGAGCTCCAGCCGCTGCCGAAGGTCGGCTTCCTGCCCGCCTGGGTCTCGCGCTACGACATGCGCTTCCTGCCGGGCTTCGGCCCGGGGCCGTTCGACGGCCAGGAACAGCCGCATTCGATCAGCCGCTACTGGGTCCGCGACGAACCCGCGCGGCCGATGGACTTCCCGTCCCTCGCCGCGATCTGCGACAGCTTCTTCCCGCGCATCTTCGTGCGCCGCCGCAAGCCCGGCGCCATCGGCACCGTGACGCTGACGACCTACTTCCATGCGGACTCGATCATGCTCGCGCAGCAGGGCGACCGCCACGTGCTCGCGATGGCCAGGGCGCTCAACTTCCGCAACGGCTACTTCGACCAGACCGCCGAAGTCTGGAGCGACGACGGCCAGATGCTGGCCAGCACGCACCAGATGGTCTATTTCAAGGAATGAGGGGCGACATCGACGTCGCCGCCGGACTCAACCGCCGGTGACCGGCGGGAAGAACGCCACTTCCGCGCCGTCCTCGACCGGCGTGTCCTCGGGCAGGATCTGCTGGTTCAGCGCGCAACGGATCGCGCGGCCGCGCGCGAGCGCCTCCGCGTGCGCCGCGTCGCTGGCGATCAGCGCATCGCGGATCGAGCCCAGCGTTGCGCCGGCGTGGTGCGGGAAGCGCTCGTCGGTCCCCAGGGCCTCGCGCAGCGAGGCGAAGTAGCGCACGGTGATCGTCATCTCGGGTCGATTCTTCAGAACAGCTGTCAGAACAGCTCGTTGAACGGAATGAAGCGCAAGACCTGACCCGGCGTCACCGTGCTGCCCGGCGGCAGATCGATCAGGCCGTCGGCCCAGGCGGCCGAACTCATCACGCCCGAACTCTGGTTGCCGAACAGCTGCAGCCCGCCCGCGTCGCTCAGCTTCGCGCGCAGGAACTCTCGGCGTTTGTCGGCCTTCGTCCACGTGAATTCCGCCGGCAGCGGCAACGAGCGCGGCGTCAGCTGCATCGCGCCCTGCATGCGCAGCAGCACGGGCCGCACGAACAGCAGGAAGGTCACGAAGCTCGACACCGGATTCCCCGGCAGTCCGATGAACCAGGTCCGCCCGCCGGTGCTCGTGACTTCCCCGAACGCCAGCGGCTTGCCCGGCTTGATCGCGATCTGCCACAGGTCCAGCCGGCCTTCGTGTTCGAGCGCGGGCTTCAGATGGTCTTCTTCGCCGACGGACACGCCGCCCGAGCTGAGGATCAGGTCCGTGTCCTTGGACGCCTCGCGCAGCGCCGCACGGGTCGCTTCCAGCGTGTCCGGGACGATGCCCAGGTCGCGCACCTCGCAGCCCATCGCCAGCAGCAGCGCGTGCAGCGTCGTGCGGTTGGAGTTGTAGATCTGGCCGGGACCGAGCGGCTGGCCCGGCAGCACCAGCTCGTCGCCGGTGGAGAACAGCGCGACGCGCGGACGCGCGGCCACCGTCAGCGCCGCGGCACCGGCCGTCGCGGCCAGCCCCAGCGAGGCCGCGTTCAGGCGCATGCTGGCGCTCAGCACCGGCTGCCCGACGCGCAGATCCTCGCCGCGTCGGCGGATGTGGAGACCGACCGTCAGAGGCCCGTTGATGCGCACCTGGCCGAGGTTTCCCGCCGCGCCCGTGGCGTCGGCGATGGCCTCGCACTGTTCCTGCATCAGCACCGAATCGGCGCCGTCGGGCACCGTCGCGCCGGTGAAGATGCGCGCCGCCGTGCCCGGCTGCAGCGGCTGCGGCACCGATCCCGCCGGCACGCGCTGCGATACCGGCAGGACGGCGCCCTCGCCTCCCTGCGCGGCGACGTCGGCCGCGCGCATCGCGTAGCCGTCCATCGCGCTGTTGTCGTAAGGCGGCACGTCCAGCGGCGACACCAGGTCCTGCGCCAGCACGCGGCCGCGCGCCAGCGGTGTCATCACGGACTCGGTCCGGCCCAGGGCCGTGACCTGCGAGAGCAGGCGCTCCAGCGCCTCCTCCATCGGCATCATCGGCGCGCGCGGCGCGCCCGTGGAGGCCGCGACCGCACCCGGAGCATTCTTCGCGTCAGGCATGGTCGACGATGAACTGCTTGACCTGATCCACCGAGACCGGCATCACGCTCACGCGCTTGGGGCGCGATTCGAGGTCGTCCAACGCGGCTGGCCGCGGCGGCACGATGCCCAGCGCTTCCTCGATGGTGACGGCGAACTTGGCCGGCAGTGCCGTTTCCAGCACCAGCATGGGCACGCCCGGCTCGCGATTGGCGAGCGCCACCTTCAGGCCGTCCGCCGTGTGCGTGTCGATGACGACGCCGTACTGCTGATGGCACAAGCGGATCGTCGCCACGCGGTCCTCATGCGTGCTGCGGCCCGAGACGAAACCGTAGCGCTCGCCGATGCGCGCACGTTCCTCGGCGGTGATCTCGAAGAAGCCCTTCGAGGCCAGCTCCTCGCCGAACAGCCGCCTCACGCGGTCGCCGTCGCGGTCCAGCAGGTCGAACACGAAGCGCTCGAAGTTGCTCGCCTTGGAGATGTCCATCGACGGGCTGGAGGTCTCCAGCGTGTGCTCGGCGCCGCGCGGGCGGTAGACGCCGGTGCGGAAGAACTCGTCGAGCACGTCGTTCTCGTTGGTCGCCACGACCAGGCGCTCGACGGGCAGGCCCATCATGCGCGCCACATGGCCCGCGCAGACGTTGCCGAAGTTGCCCGACGGCACGGTGAAGCTCACGCGGTCGCTGTCGGACTTCGTGGCCTGGAAGTAGGCGGCGAAGTAGTAGACGACCTGCGCCAGCAGCCGCGCCCAGTTGATCGAGTTGACGGTGCCGATGCGGTGGCCGCGCTTGAACGCGAGGTCGTTGGACACCGCCTTGACGATGTCCTGGCAGTCGTCGAACACGCCCTGCACGGCGATGTTGTGGATGTTGGGATCCTGCAGGCTGAACATCTGCGCCTGCTGGAACGGGCTCATGCGGCCGTGCGGGCTCAGCATGAAGACCTGGATGCCGGCCTTGCCGCGCATCGCGTACTCGGCGGCGCTGCCGGTGTCGCCGGAGGTCGCGCCCAGGATGTTGAGCGTCTCGCCGCGGCGCTGGAGCTCGTATTCGAACAGCTGACCGAGCAGCTGCATCGCCATGTCCTTGAACGCCAGCGTCGGGCCGTTGGACAGCGCCACCAGCGCCAGACCCGGCTCCAGCGGCTTCAGCGGCGTGATCTGCGGCGTGCCGAAGACGGCTTCGGTGTAGGTCCGGTGCGCGATCGCCTTCAGGTCGGCGGCGGGGATGTCGTCGATGTAGAGCGACAGGATCTCGAACGCCAGGTCGGCGTACGAGAGGCCGCGCCAGCGCGCCAGCATGGCGCCGTCGACCTGCGGGTACGCGGTCGGCAGGTACAGCCCGCCGTCGGGCGCCAGGCCCTCCAGCAGGATGTCGCAGAAGTGGCGCTCGGTCTTGTCGCCGCGGGTGCTCAGGTACTTCACGCCAGCTCTTCCTTGCGCAGCTTCACGATAGGCGCCAGCACCGTCGTCAGCGCCTGCATCTTCGCCAGCGCCTCGCTCATGCGGCCTTCCTGCGTGTCGTGCGTCAGGATGATCAGGTCGGTCTGGCTTTCGCCTTCGGCCGATTCGCGCTGCAGCACCGCGTCGATGCTGATCTCGTGCTCGGCCAGGATGGTCGTGATGCGCGACAGCACGCCCGCCTGGTCCGCCACCCGCAGGCGCAGGTAGAACGCCGTCTGCACCTGCGCCATCGGCAGGATGGGCGTGTCGTTCATCGCGTCCGGCTGGAAGGCCAGGTGCGGCACGCGGTGGTCCGGGTCGGCCGTCGCCAGGCGCGTGATGTCGACCAGGTCGGCGATCACCGCCGAGGCCGTCGGCTCCGCGCCCGCACCCTTGCCGTAGTACAGCGTCGTGCCGACCGCATCGGCCTGCACCAGCACCGCGTTCATCGCGCCTTCGACGTTCGCGATCAGGCGGCCCGCCGGGATCAGCGTCGGGTGCACGCGCAGCTCGATGCCCTTGTCTCTTCTGCGCGCGATACCCAGCAGCTTGATGCGGTAGCCGAGCTGCTCCGCGTACTTGATGTCGGTCGCCTGCAGCGCGGTGATGCCCTCGACATGCGCCTGCTCGAACTGCACCGGGATCCCGAACGCGATCGCGCTCATGATCGTCGCCTTGTGCGCGGCGTCCACGCCCTCGATGTCGAAGGTCGGATCGGCCTCGGCATACCCCAGCCGCTGCGCCTCCTTCAGCACCGTCGCGAAGTCCAGCCCCTTGGAGCGCATCTCCGACAGGATGAAATTGGTCGTGCCGTTGATGATCCCCGCGATCCACTCGATGCGGTTGGCCGTCAGGCCTTCGCGCAGCGCCTTGATGATGGGGATGCCGCCGGCCACCGCCGCCTCGAAGGCGACCATCACGCCCTGGGCGCGCGCCGCGGCGAAGATCTCGCTGCCGTGCACCGCCAGCAGCGCCTTGTTGGCCGTCACCACGTGCTTGCCGGCCTTGATCGCGTCCAGCACCAGCGTGCGCGCGATGCCGTAGCCGCCGATCAGCTCGACCACGATGTCGATCTCCGGATTGGCGATCACCTCGCGCGCGTCGGACACCACCGTGCAGGCGTCGCCCACGATGCTGCGGGCGCGCTCCACATCCAGGTCGGCCACCATCGCGATCTCGATGCCGCGGCCGGCGCGTCCGCGGATCTCCTCCTGGTTGCGGCGCAGCACCTGGAAGGTGCCGCTGCCGACGGTGCCAATGCCCAGCAGGCCAACTTTGATCGGGTTCATCGTCTTGTCTTTCAGAAGGTCGGGAGGTCAGCGTGCGTGGCGTTTGCGGTATTGCGCCAGGAATCGCTCGATGCGGCCGATGGCTTCACGGAGATCGTCCGTGTTGGGCAGGAACACGAGCCGGAAATGATCGGGGGCCTGCCAGTTGAAGCCCGTCCCCTGGACGATCAGCACCTTCTCTTCGGCCAGCAGTTCGTAGGCGAACTGCTGGTCGTCCTCGATCGGGTAGATCTTGGGGTCGAGGCGGGGGAACATGTACAGCGCGGCCTTGGGCTTGACGACGCTCACGCCGGGGATCTGCGTCAGCAGCTCGTACGCGAGGTCGCGCTGGTGGCAGAGCCGGCCGGTCGGCGCGACCAGGTCCTTGATGCTCTGGTAGCCGCCCAGCGCCGTCTGGATCGCGAGCTGGCCCGGCGTGTTGGCGCACAGCCGCAACGAGGCCAGCATGTTCAGGCCCTCGATGTAGTCGCGGGCGTGGCGCTTCTCGCCCGACACCACCATCCAGCCGGCGCGGTAGCCGCAGCTGCGGTAGTTCTTGGACAGGCCGTTGAAGGTCACGAACAGCACGTCGTCGGCCAGGCTGGCCATGCTGGTGTGGGTGTTGCCGTCGTAGAGCGTCTTGTCGTAGATCTCGTCGGCGAAGACGATCAGCTCGTGGCGGCGCGCGATCTCGATGATCCCCAGCAGCACGTCGTCCGGATACAGCGCGCCGGTCGGGTTGTTGGGGTTGCAGACCATGATGCCGCGGGTGCGCGGCGTGATCTTGCTCTCGATGTCCGCCAGGTCCGGCAGCCAGCCGCTGCCCTCGTCGCACAGGTAGTGCACCGGGCGTCCGCCCGACAGGCCCACCACCGCGGTGTACAGCGGGAAGTCGGGCGACGGGATCAGGATCTCGTCGCCGTCGTTGACCAGCGCGTTGATCGCCATCTGGATCAGCTCGGAGGCGCCGTTGCCCAGGTAGACGTCGTCCACCGTGACGCCGCGGATGCCCTTCTCCTGCGTGTAGTGCACCACCGCCTTGCGCGGCGCGAACAGGCCCTTGCTGTCGGTGTAGCCGCCCGCGTCGGCCAGGTTGCGGATCATGTCCTGCACGATCTCGTCCGGCGGCGTCAGCCCGAACACCGCCGTGTTGCCGATGTTGAGCTTGATGATCTTCTGGCCCTCTTCCTCCATCTGCCGCGCCTTGTCCAGCACGGGCCCGCGGATGTCGTAACTGACGCTGGAAAGCTTGCTGGACTTGGCGACGGTTCTCAAGATGACTCCGGGCGAGGTTTCAAGGCGCGTCCTTCGGGTTCCGCAGGAGGCGCGCACAGGGGAAAATCGGGGCCATCGATTTAAACACAGGGTTATCGCGGGTAATCCCACGCCCGCGGGGACACACCCTCCGTCGCTGCCAGAATCACCCTCAATGAAATTTCAACCCGACCAGCCGCTAGGCGGCAACATGATCTCCGCCCACGACCTGAACCACGTGTGGGTCAACGGCGTCGAGCAGGCCCACAGCGTGCTGGTGCCCTGGCAGGGCCAGCCGGAGAACTGGGACGTCACCCGCTTCGAGGACCTCGTCGAGGCCCACTTCGAGCGCATCCTCAAGCTCAAGCCGGAACTCGTGATCTTCGGCAGCGGCTCGAAGCTGCGCTTCGTGCGGCCGGCGCTGTACCGCGGCCTGATCCAGGCCCGCATCGGCATGGAGACCATGGACATCGGCGCCGCCTGCCGCACCTACAACGTGCTGGCGAGCGAAGGTCGGGCGGTGCTGGCGGCGCTCCTGATCGAGTCCTGATCGAGTCCTGATCGCCCCTTCCCTCCCTCTCGCAGGGAGGCCAATCACTCGTCCATGTCAGAGGGGGCGAGGAACGACCCATTCAACGTATAATCGCTGGCTATGCCCACCCGGGCACATCTCTCTGAAGAACGCCACATGACGCCAGCGCTCAACAAACCCCTCCCGGACATTGAAGCTCTTGCCACGGGAGGCGTGAAGTTCACTCCCAAGGAATTCCTGGGACGGGTCGTGGTGCTGTACTTCTATCCGAAGGACAACACCCCGGGCTGCACGACCGAAGCGATGCAGTTCCGCGATCATCACAAGGAATTCGTCAAGGCCGGTGCGGTCGTGCTGGGAGTCTCCCGCGACAACATGGCCTCGCACGACAAGTTCAAGCAGAACCTGGAACTGCCGTTCGAGCTCATCGCCGACACGGAAGAGAAACTCTGCCACATGTTCGGCGTGGTCAAGAACAAGATCATGTACGGCAAGAAGGTCAAGGGCATCGAACGCTCGACCTTCCTGATCGACGCCCAGGGCATCCTGCGCGAAGAGTGGCGCGGCCTGAAGGTCGCCGGCCATGTCGAGGAAGTCCTGAAGGCCGTCAAGGCCCTCAAGAAGGAAGCCGCCTGATCTGCCGCGGATCCGCCCTGAGGGGCGTCTGATCCGCGCCTGACGATCTTCTTGCGTCCGTCATGGGCGCGGGTCAGGAGTTGTGCATAATCAGTCGCATGCCCCTGTGCCTGATCGCAGCGAATGACCTCCCGAAGACGAGCCGCACCGGCCCCGGTGCGGCTTTTTGTCTTCTGGGATCCGCCAGCGAATTCGAGGCCACCGATGCCGCCGACACCTCCGGCATCGCCAGCGCCCGTCAGGCCCGGGGCATGACCCCTGGTCGGCATCGCCCCAGGCTCATCACGCAAGCCCGTCACCCCCGCACATGCCACTGCCCAAGCCTCCGACCAAGCGCGCCAGCCGCCTAGATTCCGACGCCTTCGCGACCGACCTGTCGCCCAGCAAACGCCCTCCCGCGCTCGAGGCCAGACCGTCCGCCCCCATCGCCGCCTCCCGCGCAGAACCTGCGCCTCGGGTGGATGCGCGCGCGGAACTGCCGACCCCGGCCAACGCTCCCGCCAGCACGGCCGCCCAGGCGCCGGCGTCCAACGCCCGCGCCCGCACCGAGCCGGTGGAAGCCCGCGGCGGCCAGTCACCCTCGCTGGCGCTGGTCTCGCCCGCCCCGTCCAAGGCCCCGGCGAAGAAATCCGCCCCGGCCCGCTCGAAGGCGCGCAAGCCGGTCGGCGATCCCAAGCTGTTCGTGCTCGACACCAACGTGCTGATGCATGACCCGATGTCGCTGTTCCGCTTCGAGGAGCACGACATCTATCTGCCGATGATCACGCTCGAGGAGCTGGACGGCCACAAGAAGGGCATGACCGAGGTCGCCCGCAACGTGCGCCAGGTCAGCCGCGACCTGGACGCGCTGGCCGGCAGCCTGAAGTCGAGCACCATCGAGGAGATGTCCAAGGGCCTGCCGCTGGACCAGACCGGCCACCGCGAGGCCGGCGGCAAGCTGTTCTTCCAGACCACGCTGTTCGAGACCCCGCTGCCCCAGGGCCTGCCGCAGGGCAAGGCCGACAACCAGATCCTGGGCGTCGTCCAGGCGCTGAAGCAGCAGCAGCCCGGCCGCGAGGTGGTGCTGGTGTCCAAGGACATCAACATGCGCATCAAGGCCCGCGCGCTGGGCCTGCCGGCGGAGGACTACCGCAACGACAAGACGCTGGAAGACTCCGACCTGCTCTACACCGGTGTGCAGGCGCTGCCGGCGGACTTCTGGGAGCGCCACGGCAAGACGATGGAGAGCTGGCAGCAGGGCGGCACCACCTTCTACCGCATCAGCGGTCCGCTGGTGCCCACGCTGCTGGTCAACCAGCTGATCTACCTGGAAGCGCCGGGCGCCGCGCCGCTCTACGCCAAGGTGCAGGAGATCACCGGCAAGACCGCCGTGCTGCGCACGCTGAAGGACTTCGGCCACCAGAAGCATTCGGTCTGGGGCGTCACCGCGCGCAACCGCGAACAGAACTTCGCGCTCAACCTGCTGATGGATCCGGACTGCGACTTCGTGACGCTGACCGGCTCGGCCGGTACCGGCAAGACGCTGATGACGCTGGCGGCCGGTCTGTCGCAGGTGCTCGACGACCGCCGCTACACCGAGATCATCGTCACCCGCGTGACGGTCCCGGTGGGCGAGGACATCGGCTTCCTGCCCGGCACGGAAGAGGAAAAGATGGGCCCGTGGATGGGCGCGCTCGACGACAACCTGGAAGTGCTGGGACGCGGCGAGAGCGGCGCCGGCGAATGGGGTCGCGCGGCCACCAACGACCTGGTGCGCAGCAAGATCAAGATCAAGAGCCTGAACTTCATGCGCGGGCGCACCTTCCTGAACAAGTACGTGATCATCGACGAGGCGCAGAACCTGACGCCCAAGCAGATGAAGACGCTGATCACGCGCGCGGGTCCGGGCACGAAGATCGTCTGCCTGGGCAACCTGGCGCAGATCGACACGCCCTACCTCACCGAGGGCAGCTCGGGCCTGACCTTCGCGGTCGACAAGTTCAAGGGCTGGGCCCACAGCGGGCACGTCACGCTGGCGCGCGGCGAGCGCTCGCGGCTGGCGGATTTCGCGTCCGAGGTGCTCTGACCCTGCACGGGGGAGTTGGGCCTCTCGGCCTTCCCGCCCATGCGCTCTCCCTCAAAGCCACCCCTCGGGGTGGCTTTTTCATGCGCCCTACTCTTCGGGGGTCAGCTTGGACTGGACCGTTTCCTCGGCGGCGCCTTCGTCGCGACGCAGCTGGTAGAAGATGAACGCCGCCAGCGCGGCCATCGCGCCCAGCGCGAGGTAGGTGCCGTGGAAGGCCGGCACGATGGCAGCACCTTCGGTGCGCGGCAGCCCGTGCGAGAACAGCAGCAGGAAGGCGCTGGACGTCGCCACGCCCAGACTCATCGACAGCTGCATCACCACCGCCAGCAGGCTGTTGCCGGGGCTGGCGGTGCGCTCGTCGAGGTCGCCCAGCGTCAGCGTGTTCATCGCGGTGAACTGCATGCTGTTGATCATCCCGAACAGCCCGAGGTGGATGGCCAGCCACACATGGCCGACGCCGCGCGGGATTAGCGCGAAGCTCGCGATCAGCACGCCCAGCAGCAGCGTGTTGACGATCAGCACGCGGCGGTAGCCGGCGCGCTTGATCAGGCGGATCGCCAGCGTCTTGGTGAACATCGCGCCGAGCACCGACGGAATCATCGACAGCCCCGCCTCGCTCGGCGAGAAGCCCAGCCCCACCTGCAGGAACAGCGGCGTGAGGAACGGCGTCGCGCCGCTGCCCAGCCGCGCGAAGACGTTGCCCAGCAGCCCGATGCGGAAGGTCGGCACGGCGAAGAGCGCGGGCGTGAAGAGCGGCTCCTCGGTGCGGGTCGCGTGCAGCCAGTAGGCCATCATGCAGGCCACGCCGGCGATCAGCATCACGAAGCAGACGGCGACGCTGACCATGTGCTCGCCGAAGCCCTGCAGCGCCAGCGACATCAGCATCAGCCCGACGCTGAACAGGCCGTAGCCGCCCCAGTCGAAGCGCTTGCCGATGGGGCCCTTGATCTCGGGCATGAAGCGCCGGCAGGCGAAGGCGCCGGCCAGCCCGACCGGCAGGTTGATCAGGAAGATCCAGTGCCAGCTGACGAACTCCACCAGCACGCCGCCCAGCGTCGGCCCGAGCAGCGGTCCGAGCAGTCCCGGCAGGCTGATGAAAGTCATCACCGCGAGGAACTCGGCCTTCGGGAACGCGCGCAGCACGACCAGCCGCCCGACCGGCACCAGCAGCGCGCCGCCTATGCCCTGCACCACCCGCGACGCGACCAGCACGTGCAGGCTGGGCGACACCGCGCAGGCCAGCGAGCCCGCGCTGAACAGCCCGATCGCCCACAGGAACACGGTCCGGGTGCCGAAGCGGTCCGCCAGCCACCCCGACGCGGGGATCAGCAGGGCCACCGTCAGCAGGTAGGCGACGACGGCCGACTGCATCCGCAGCGGGTCCTCGCCCAGGTCGCGCGCCATGCCGGGCAGCGCGGTGTTGAGGATGGTCGTGTCCAGCGTCTGCATGAAGAACGCCAGCGCGACGACCCAGGGCAGCCAGCGGCGGGTGGCGTCGTCAAGGATGGGGCGGCCAAGCACGTCGAGCGGCGTCGTCGAGGAGGAAGGCATGGGCGGCATCCGGCAAGTATCGGACCCCGGCGGCGTAGGATGTGCGCCTGTCGCGGCATGCGGTGGCAACCGGCCACCGTCCCTTCCGCGCGACGCCCAGGACCCATGCGCTTCTACGTTTCCGACCTCGACGGCACCCTGCTCGATCCGCAGGCCCGACTCTCCAACGCCACCCGCGCCGGCCTCATCGAACTGCTGGCCGAAGGCCTGGCGTTCACGGTCGCCAGCGCGCGTCACGTGGTGTCCATCGCCCGCATCCTCGAAGGCTTGCCGATCTCACTGCCGGTGGTGTCGTCCAACGGCGCCTACATCAGCGACCTGCGCACCGGCCGTCACGAGCTGGTCAATGCGATGGAGCCGGCACTCGGCCAGGCGATCTTCGCGCTGGTGCGGCGCCACGGGCTGATGCCCTTCATCGCGACGCACGGTACCAAGGGCGACCAGCTCTTCTGGCAGGAAGTGCAGAACGAAGGCCAGCAGCGCTTCGTCACGGAGCGACAACGCAACGCCGATCCACGGCTTCGCCACGTCGACCGCCTGCAGGACCAGCTGGACGATCCGCTGGTCACGCTGCTGGTGGTCGGCCGCGCCGAGCCGCTGGAAGCGCTGCAGGCCGAGATCCTGGCCACCTGCGGCGACCTCGTCACGACGCACCTGGCCGAGGACCTCTACATGCCGGGCTGGCCCTGGCTGAACGTGCACGACCGCCGGGCCAGCAAGGACCAGGCGATCGCCACGCTGGCGCAGCGCTACGCGCTGCACGAGCGCGAGCTCGTCGTCTTCGGCGACCAGGTCAACGACCTGACGATGCTGAAGTCCGCGCATCACGCCATCGCCATGGCCAACGCCAGCGACGACGTGAAGCAGGCCGCGCACCGCATCATCGGCTTCCACCATGAGGACGCCGTGGTGCAGTTCATCCGCGACGACTGGCGGGCGACCTACTTGCGCAAGTAGTCGTAGAACGCGTTGGCGTTGGACTCGCGGCCGAGGAAGTCGCGCACCAGCGCCGGCGCCGGCTTCTCCGCGCCGCGCGACAGCACCGCGTCGCGATAGCGACGGCCGACGGCGGCGTCGAGCTTGTCCGCCGCGAACGGCGTGCGCAGGTCCATCGCGACGACCAGGCTCCACAGGTAGCCGTAGTAGCCCGCGCCGTAGCTGCCCGCGATGTGCGCGAAGCGCGACGGGAACATCGTGCCCTGCACGTGGCCCAGCGGCGTGTCGCCTTCCATCTTGTCCCACAGGGCCAGCGGATCCTGGAGGGTCGCGCCGTGCAGCGCGAGGTCATAACTCGCGTACAGATGCTGGCGGCCGAACTTCGTGCCCTTGGCGAAGTCGCGCGCCTCGCGGGCCTTGCCGACGAGTTCGTCCGGCACCGGCTTGCAGCTCGGGCAGACCTCCGCCATCAGCTTGAGCACCTTCGGGTCGTAGACCCAGTCCTCGAGCATCTGCGACGGCGCCTCGACGAAGTCGTGCATCACCGCCCACTGTCCCAGCGACACGTCGCGCGTGGTGGAGAGGTTGTTGTGGACCGCGTGGCCGAGCTCGTGCAGCAGCGTCTCCAGCTCGTCGAGCGACAGCCCGCCGCGATCGAGGTTGACGACCAGCGCGGCGGCCGGATGGCGGCCCAGGCGCGTGCTGCTCGAACGCAGCGGCCAGACCGCCGCGTGGTTGTACTTGCCGTCGCGCGGGAACGGGTCGACGTAGAGCGTGCCCAGCGCCTTGCCCGTGGCCGTGTCGCTGACGACATAGGCCTTGACGTCGGGATGCCAGAGGCCGGGCAGCGACACCGGCGTGTGCGTCACGCCGAGCAGCCGGTCGACGACGCGCAGCGTGAAGGCCAGGCTTTCCGCGGGCGGGAAGTACGGCCGGAAGGCCTCCTGGTCGACGGTGAAGCGCTGCTTGCGGATGCGCTCCGCGTAGTAGACGCCGTCCCATTGCGTGACCACGGTGGCCTCGACCGCGGTGCCCAGGTGCGTCGCCTTCGCGCGGCGGAGCTCCTCCAGATCGGCGCGTTCGCCCTGCTGGACGGTGCCCTTGACCTCGCGGAGGAAACGCGTCGCCGTCGCCGCGTCCTTGGCCATCTGGCGGCGCAGGTTGAAGTCGACGTAGTTGTCGTAGCCGAACAGGCCGGCGTATTCCTTGCGCAGCGTGATGATCTCGGTCAGCAGCTTGAGGTTGCCCTCGCCGCCTTCGTTGGTCTTGGCGCGCCAGATGCGCTCGCGCGCGTCGCCGCTCTCGGCGGTCTGCATCAGCGCGGTGTAGGTGGGGTTGTCGACACCGAGCAGGTACCGTCCCTGGTCGTCGCGGGGCCTGTCCTTCCAGACGCCGTCGGGCACGCCGCGCAGTTCCTCGGCGGTGAACGCGACGCGGATGTTGGCGTCGCGGATCGCCTTCGAGAACTGCTGGTCGAGCGCGGACAGCCGGTCCAGGATCTCCTTGGCGCGCGCCCGTTTGTCCTTGGACAGGCCGACGCCGCTGTCCTCGAACAGGCCCAGCGCGTTGCGCTTGAGTTCGCGATCGATCGCGTTGGCGGCGGGGGCGGTCTTCAGGCCGCGATAGATCTTCTCGTTCTGTGTCAGCGCAGTCTGGAAATCGGTCCAGCGCAGCGCGCAGTCCTGGGCGGCGTCGCGCACGGACTTGTCGGCATGCACGTTCTGGACGAAGTCGATCGGGAAGCGCGCATCCTCGTGATGCGCGATCACCAGGTCGTAGGCCGCCAGCCAGCCCTTGTCGACCTTGCGCTTCGCCAACTGCGCGACCTCGCGATTCAACGCCTTCAGGCCGGCGTCGCACGCCCGGTCGACGGCCTTGCCGTCGGCGAAGCTGGGGAACGCGGGCGTGGGCAGCGCGGGCGGACGCGCTTCGGATTGAGCGAACGCCGGCGCGCTCATCAGCGCGCAGGCGGCCAGGATCAACGCATGCCTTTGCTTCATCAGGACGTCCCCTTCATCAACTCATGGATCTGTTGCAACGCGGCCGGATCGTCGAGGGTGATCAGGTCGCCGGGATCGCGATGTTCGCAGACGGCCTGGATGGCGCGACGGAGCAGTTTCCCGGAGCGCGTCTTCGGCAGCAGCGCCACGAAGCGCACCCGCGACGGCCGCGCCACCGCGCCCAGGCGCTGGTCGACGCGCTTGAGGATCTCGCCTTCGAGCGCCAGCGCGTCCTGCGGCGTGGCGGCGCTCGCCGGATCCTTCAGCACCGCGAAGGCCATCGCGACCTGACCCTTGAGTGGGTCGGCGACGCCGACCACGGCCACCTCCGCGACCGCCGGATGACCGGCGATGCACTCCTCGATCTCGCGCGTGCCGAGGCGGTGACCGGCGACGTTGATGACGTCGTCGCTGCGCCCGAGGATGAAGTAGTAGCCGTCCTCGTCGCGCAAGGCCCAGTCGAAGGTCGAGTACACCTGCCGGCCCGGCACGCTGTCCCAGTAGGTGCGCACGAAGCGCTCGTCGTCGCGCCAGACGGTCTGCATGCAGCCCGGCGGCAGCGGATAGGCAATGGTGAGCAGGCCCTTCTGGTTCGGCGCGTCCAGCACCTCGCCGGTCCGTTCGTCGAGGAGCTGGACGCGGTAGCCGAACATCGCCACGCCGGGCGAGCCGAACTTCGGCTCTGCCGGCTCGACCCCGCGCGCCAGCGTCAGGATCGGCCAGCCGGTCTCCGTCTGCCAGTAGTTGTCGACGATGGGCTTTCCGATCGCCTCGGCGATCCAGCGCGCGGTCGGCTCGTCGAGCGGCTCGCCGGCCAGGAACAGCGCGCGCAGCGACGACAGGTCGTGCCGCGTCAGGCAGGCGGGGTCCTGCTTCTTCAGCACCCGCACCGCGGTCGGCGCGCTGAACATCACCGCGACGCGGTGCCGCTCGACGAGCTGCCACCAGATCGCCGCATCGGGGCTGACGGGCGTGCCTTCGTACATCAGCGTGGCCATGCCCGCGATCAGCGGACCGTAGACGATGTAGCTGTGGCCGACGACCCAGCCGATGTCGCTGGTGGAGAAGAAGGTCTCGCCCGGATGGCCGTCGTAGATGTGCTTCATGCTCGCGGCCAGCGCGACCGCGTAGCCGCCGACGTCGCGCTGCACGCCCTTGGGCCGGCCCGTCGTGCCGCTGGTGTAGAGCGTGTAGCTGATGGCGTCGGACGGCAGCCACTCGCAGGGCACGCGGGTGCCGAGCAGACGCTCGCGTTGCGCGGCGTAGTCGAGGTCGCGGCCCTCCACGCGTTCGAACGCGCTCAGCCCGCGGTCCACCATCAGCACCTTCGCCGGCTTGTGCGAGGCCAGGCGGATCGCCTCGTCGAGCAGGGGCTTGTAGGGCACGACCTTGCCGTTGCGGCTGCCGGCATCGGCGCTGACGATCAGCTTCGGCTCGGCGTCGTTGATGCGATCGGCCAGCGCATGGCTGGCGAAGCCGCCAAACACCACCGAGTGGATCGCGCCGATGCGCGCGCAGGCCAGCATCGCGAAGGCCGCTTCGGGAATCATCGGCAGGTAGATCAGCACGCGATCGCCGACGCCGACGCCCTGCGCGATCAGCATCGCGGCCTTGGCCTCGACCTCGACCTGGAGTTCGGCGAAGGAGATCACGCGCTCCTGCCCCACCTCGCTCGACACCCAGATCAAGGCCGCGTCGCCGGGCCGCTGTGCCGCGTGGCGGTCCACCGCGTTGTGGCACAGGTTCGTGAGCCCGCCGCCGAACCATCGCGCGAACGGTGGCCGGCTCGTGTCGCAGACCTGCTCGAACGGCCGCGCCCAGTCGATCAGCTGCGCCTGTTCGGTCCAGAAGCCGTCCGGATCGTCCATCGAACGCCGGTACATGGCCGCGTAGCTCTCGGTCATCAGGGTCTCCTTGGATGTGGGTCTCGAATGCGCGAATTCCGCACGGATCCTCGCATCGACAGCTTTTCTGAAACTTTCGTTCACAGCCTTGCGCAGGGGGGCTGTGGTCCAATCCGGGTTTTCCTGGGAAGGGTCTCGTGGCCACGCCCGGACTTTCCCTAGCCAGGCGCGCACCTGCGGGCATTCGCGCTTGACCGGTACGGAGATGGTGCCTAGTCTCCGCGCCCAACACCGATGAGTACTGTTCGTCCTTCCCGCTCCGCTCCCCGATACCAGAAGCTCCAGCGCGCCATGGCCGCACTGGGGCTGATCTGCGTCTTCGCGAGCGGTAGTTGCTGGGCGCAACAGTCGACGTCGTCCACCGAGTCGCAGGACAAGCCGAAGGCGCAGGCCAAGGCCGCCGCCAAGCCGGCGGCAAAACCTGCCACCAGGAAGACCGCAGAGACAAAGTCCACGACCAAGTCGTCGAAGGATGGCAAGGACGCCAAGTCCTCGAAGCAGGTCGCGAGCAAGGACAAGAAGACCAAGGCCGACGAGGACAAGTCCCCGTCGACCGAGATCGCCACCGAGAAGACCGTTGCCGAGAAGGCCAGCGCCGACAAGGTCGCTTCGGTCAAGCCGGAAACGAAGAGCTCGGACAAGGTTGCATCGGTGAAGACCGAAGCGAAGGACGCCAAGACCGAAGCCGCGCCGCCCGCCGGCACGATGATGGGCGCCTACGGCCAGAGCCTGATGCGCTCGCCGGCGGCCGCGACCGCCGCCGTGACGACCGCGGCTGCGGCAGGCACCGCTGCGGCGCTGGTCGCCCCGACCGTGACCGCCGCCAACAACACGACCGCGACGGCGACCGCCTCGCTGCCGCCGACCGCCCTGATGGGCGCGGCCGCCGGCAACGCGAACGCCAGCGACTCTGTCGCCCGATTCCTGCAGCAGCGCGGCATCGTCGCGCAGGCGCAGACGTCCTCGCCCGCGACGCCGGGCGCCGACACCCCCACACCGGGTCTGCTGAACCGCGTGCGCGACAACGCCTCGGACCTGGTCCTGTCGGCGATGAACTTCCTGGGCGTGCCGTACAAGCGCGGCGGCAACTCCGTCAACAACGGCTTCGACTGCAGCGGCTTCACCCGCCACATCTTCGAGATGAGCGTGGGTCTGGTGCTGCCGCGTCGCGCCGACGAGCAGGCCAAGCTCTCCAGCCTGGTGCCGATCAAGAAGGAAGACCTCAAGCCCGGCGATCTGGTCTTCTTCAACACGATGCGCGCGACGTTCTCGCACGTCGGCATCTATGTCGGCGAAGGCAAGTTCATCCATTCGCCGCGCGTCGGCGGTGCGGTGCGCGTCGAGGACATGCGCGAAGCCTACTGGGCCAAGCGGTTCACCGGCGCGCGTCGCGCCGACCTGAACCAGGCCAATCCGGGCACCTGAGCAAGTCCTGACACGGGACCGTGTTGATCCCGGCTATGCTGCGCCCCAGCGCCGTCCGCCGCGATCCTCGCGATCCACCTTGTCCGCCGTCCTCGATCCCGCCCAGACACCGCTGCACCGCGTCCCCGACCAGATGGGGCAGGCCCTGCTGCTGGCGGTCCTGTTGCATGTGCTGCTGCTCGTGGCGATCGGCAATGCGCCCGGCGGCACCGCCAAGCCCGGCGAAGGCCTCTGGGGCCCCTTGAACGTCCGACTGCAGGGCGACCGCTACGAACCCGGCTCGGGGGAGCCCGCCGTCGTGATTCCCGAGCGCGGACCGGTCGGCGACGCCAAGCAGCCGCGTACCGGCGGCGCTGTGCGAGAACGTCCGCCGACGCCGGAAGAGCAGAAGACGCCCGGCGCCGCGCGCCAGGGGCAATGGCGGCAACAGCCTGGTGACGAACTGACCGGCGATGCGCCTGCCGACCGCAGCGCGCCGCCGGCCGCCACGACACCGGCGCCTTCGCCGACGCGAACGCCTGCGCCGCCTCCTCCGGCGCCGACACCTGTGCCCGCACCGGCGCCTGCACCCACGCCGGCGCCGCTGACGCCAGCCCCGGCACCCGCTCCGACGCCCTCGCCTTTGCCAGCGGCAGTGCCGTCCCCATCCCCAGCGCCGACGCCAGCTCCCGCTGTCGAGCCCGCGCCTGCGGTCACGACGCTGACCACCCCTGGAGAGGCCGCGGTGACGGCGCCGACGTTGCAGTTGCCGGAGCGCCCCGCTCCCATCCTCAGCGAGACGCCGACGACGGTCAGACGCATCGACCGTTCGCCGATCGAGCGGACCACGACTCCGCCCGTGCCGACGGATCTCAAGGCACCGGCCGAACTTCCGCCGCTGACGCCGGCGCCGACGGTGGCGACTCAACCAGCACCGACGCCTGCGCCCGCACCGCCGGTCGCACCACCGACGCCTGCACCGGCACCCACACCAGCGCCGACGCCCAGCCCTGCTCCGACGCCTCCCGCTGCGACCGCACCGACGCCCACGCCAACGCCCGCGCCGACCGCGGCGCCAGCGACACCGGCGGCGCAACCCCGCGTGTCCACCACGCCGTCACCGACGCCGACGCCCGCCAACAGGATCTCGCTCGACGGCTCGACGACGCCGACCACGACGCAACCCAGCGTCGGCGCGCCCGATGCTGGCGCGCGCACCGGCCACGACGTGGCGACGCCGGCCTCGACGCCACCGAACGCGCCCAAGCTGAACCTCGACATGAACGCGGCACGCGGTCCGATGCGCCCGCGCGGCCTGCCATCGGGCGTGATCTCCGCGGTGCCCAAGCCGCCGGAAGAGAAGGACCCGCTCGCCGACAAGATCCGCGAGGCCGGTCAGCAGGAGTGCCGCAAGGCCTACGCCGACAAGGGCCTGCTGGCGGTCGTTCCGCTGGTGCGGGACGCCGCGCGCGACAAGGGCTGCCGCTGGTGAGGTCCGCAGCGCGTTGTGCGAACTCCATTCCAGTTCCCGCCGCCCAGGCAGCGTTCGTGAAATCTCTGCTATAGTCGACTGCTTCGTTGGGGGGGTAGCTCAGCTGGGAGAGCGTCGCGTTCGCAATGCGAAGGTCGGGAGTTCGATCCTCCTCCTCTCCACCAACAGATCCGGAAGGGGTCGCACCGAAAGGCGCGACCCCTTTCTCTTTGGCTGGAACTCTTTGGCGCGGCAGCTTCTGGTTCCGCCCGTTCCTAGAGAACCGCCGGCGCGCCATGGTCCGGACAGCCGAACTTCCTTTCGCGCGCCCGACGCCAGCGGCTCGCGGTAAAGCCCCAATCGCCATCCGTTGCCTCGCTCGAGACAATCCACGCCTCCCTGCAGCCGGCGGCGTCCTTGAGTCACACAACATTACAGTGGTCGTACAAAACGCAAGGTGGACGCCCTTGGGCAGCCCGCAAGATGCGACGCATGGTGGCGTTGGCGGTGTTGCCCTGGAGTTGCGCGGTCCTGGCGGCCGGCCCGAGCGTGGCCGCCCCGCCCGTGGAGGGCGCGGGTGAGCTGAACGTCCTGCACTGGTGGACCTCCGCCAGCGAGCGCGCCGCAGCCAATCATGTCGCCGCGCGCATGGCCGAGAACGGCTTGAAGTGGGTCGACGGCGCAGTCGCCGGCGGCGGGGGCGGCCCCGCCATCAAGGTGCTGAACGAACGCATCCTGCGCCGCATGGCGCCCCAGGTGGCGCAGCTCAACGGCGCCTCCATGAACGAGTGGGCCGACATGGGCCTGCTGCTGGAACTCGACGGCGTGGCGGCCAGACGCAACTGGTCCTCGGTCATGTTCCCGCAGGTGATGGCGCAGGTCACCGTGCGCGGCCACATCGTCGCGGCGCCGCTGGGCATCCAGCGCATCAACAACCTCTATCTGAACAAGGCGCTGCTCAAGCGCCACGGCATCGAGCCTCCGAACGACTGGGACGGCCTGGAGCGCGCCGCGGCCAAGCTGCGCGCGGCCGGCGTCACGCCGGTGGCCTTCAGCGACGAGCCCTGGCAGGTGGCCACCGTCTTCGAGACCCTGCTGCTCAGCGAAGCCGGCCCCGCGCTCTACCGCCGCATGCTGGAGCAGCGCGATCTCAGCGCCTTCGAGGACCCTGCCCTGGAGCGCGCGCTCAGGCGCCTGCGCAACTGGCGCAACCTCGCGCTGCCCGCCAGCGGCGCGGCGCCCGGCGAGCGGCCCTGGACCGAGGTCGTCGCCGACTTCGCCAACGAGCGCAGCGCCATGATGATCATGGGCGACTGGGCCCGCGGCGAGCTGGGCGCGATGGGGCTGGAAGGCGATCGCGACTTCACCTGCAAGGCCGTGCCGGGCACCGCGCAGGCCCACCTCTACAGCATCGACACGCTGGCCATGCTGGCCGGCAACGGCGGCAGCCAGGCCGACCAGGAGAAGATGGCCGAGCTGCTCGGCAGCGCCACGCTGCAACTGGGCTACAACCGCATCAAGGGCTCCATCCCCGTGCGCCGCGACGTGCCGGTGGACGAACTGGACCCGTGCGCGCAGGCCTCCTTCCACCTCTTCGCCAACCCCGCCACGCCGCGCGTGCCCAGCCTCGTGCACCGCATGGCCTTCGGCGAGATCGGCAAGAACGCGATCATCGAAACCGTCCACCGCTTCGCGCTGGACCCCAGCCAGACGCCCGCCGCCGCCCAGCGCAAGCTGCAGGGCCTGCTGCGCGCGCTGAGCCCAAGGAAAGCCGCCCCATGACCCCGAGAAAAATCCTGATCGTCGACGACGACCAGAAGATCCGCAGCCTGCTGAAGACCTACCTGGAAAAGAACCAGTACGAGGTGCTGCTGGCCCACGACGGCGCCAGCTTCATGGCGGAGTTCGAGCGCCACCGCGACGAGATCAGCCTTTGCATCCTCGACGTCATGCTGCCCGACACCGAGGGCTTCACGCTGTGCCAGTCGGTGCGCCGGCGCTCCGAGGTGGCGGTCATCATGCTGACCGCGAGCGCGGACGAGACCGACCGCATCGTCGGCCTGGAGCTGGGCGCGGACGACTACCTCGGCAAGCCCTTCAACCCGCGCGAGCTGCTGGCGCGCATCAAGGCCATCACGCGCCGCACCGGCCAGGAGAAGACCCGCGAGCCGCGCTACTACGCCTTCAACGGCTTCACGCTGGACCTGCTGGAGCGCAGCCTCGTCGATCCCGACGGCACGGCCACCGCGCTGTCGGGCATGGACTTCCAGCTGCTCAAGCTGCTCGTCGAACACCCCGGCGAGGTGCTGGACCGCAGCCGCCTGGCCGAGGTCACGCGCGGGCGCGACCTGGGACCGCTGGACCGCTCGCTGGACGTGCAGGTCAGCCGCCTGCGCCAGCGCCTGCAGGACGACGGCAAGCAGCCCGCGCTGATCAAGACCGTGCGCGGCTCGGGCTATGTGTTCTCGACGACCGTGACGCCGCGGCATGCGCCGTGAATCCGCCTGGCAGCGGGCCCGCAAGTTCCTGTTCGACAGCCTGCAGGGCCGCTTCGTCCTGGCCATGCTGGGCGGACTGGCCCTGGTGCAGCTCACGGTCAACCTCGTCTGGTACAGCCAGATCGAACAACGCGTGCGGCGCCAGACGGAGCTGGCCGCCCATCATGTGACCAGCGGCGCGATGGGGGCCGTGCGCGCCTTGCGGGAGCTGCCCGCCGCCTACCGGCCGCTGCTCATCGAGCAGCTGCGCACCATGGGCGGCACGCGCTTCCAGGTGTTCTTCAACAACGCCGCGGTGACGGTGACGCCCCTCCCCGGCCAGCCCATGGCACGCATGCTGGAGCAGCGCGTCACCCAGGAACTGGCGGCCCAGTTGCCCCAGGGCACGCCAGTCCGCGTCGTGCTGGCCTCGCCCGTCGGCCTGGCGGTGTCGCCCAGCGGCGCGCTGCTCAGCGATCTGCCGGAGAGCTGGGTGGAGCCCTCGCTGATCGCCGTCGAGCGGCCCGCGCCCTTCCTCGTCATCCAGGCCGAGACCGAGCCGGGGACCTGGCTCTATCTCAGCAGCACCCTGCCCGATCCCTACTACCTCGAACAGCTGGAGTTCTTCACCTGGCAACGCCTGACCCCGCAGCTGATCGCGCTGGGCCTGGCCGTGCTGCTGACGCTGATCGCCGTGCGCGCGATCACGCGGCCGCTGGCGGGCCTGAGTCACGCGGCCGCCCTCGTGGGCCGGCGCGTGGCGCCCAAGCCGCTGCGCGTCAGCGGCACGCAGGAGGTGCGCCAGGCCATCGAGGCCTTCAACGACATGCAGGAGCGCATCCGCCGCTACATCGGCGATCGCGAGCGGCTGTTCGCGTCCATCTCGCATGACCTGCGCACGCCGATCACGCGGCTGAGGCTGCGCAGCGAGCTGCTGGACGACACCGCCGTGCAGGACGAGTTCCACGAGGACCTCGATGAGCTGGACATGATGGTGAAGACCGCCCTGCAGATCGTGAAGGACACTGACATCCACGAAAACCGCGCGCCGCTGCGCATCGACCTGGTGCTGCAGAAGATGGTGCGGGACGCGCGCATGGGCGGACACACGATCGAGCTGCAGAACGAGCCGCTGACGGTGGTCGGCAAGCCGCTGGCGCTCAAACGCGCGCTTGGCAACCTGCTGGACAACGCGATGTTCTACGGCGACGCGGCGCAGGCGGTGGAGGTCAGCGTGGGCAGCGACGAGGCGGGCCTCGTGCTCGTCACGGTGCGCGACCGCGGGCCCGGCGTGCCGGACAGCGCCCTCGCCCGCCTGGGCCAGCCCTACACACGGCTGGAGCACGGCGCCAGCCTCCGCAAGGAAGGGCTGGGACTGGGCCTGTCCATCGTGCGCGAGATCGTCGCCGACCACGGCGGCACGGTGCGCTTCCGCAATCATCCGTCGGGCGGATTTGAAGTCCGCGTCGCGCTGCCCGCAGTTGCCGTCACCACTTCCTGAGGCGGCTGCCGAACAGGGCGTAGAGCAGGATGAGCGCGTACCAGGGCAACATGACCCAGTAGCCGAGCTGCGGGCTGGTCACGTCGGCGAGGTGGCCGTAGAGCATGGGGATCAGCGCGCCGCCGGCGATGCCCATGATGAGCAGCGCCGAGCCGGCGGCCGTGTACTTGCCCAGACCCTCCAACGCCAGCGGCCAGATGGCCGGCCACACCAGGGCATTGGACAGACCCAGCAGCGCGAGGAAGAACACCGTGTCGGGCACGGCAGGCACCCCAGCCCAGCCGAGCAGCACCTGCGAGATGCCGGAGGACGTCGACGACGACAGCGCGACGCCGAGCACGAAGGCGATGCCGCCCGCTCCCGAGAGGATGAGCGCGGTGCGCTGGGACATCCACTTCGGGATCAGCGCCACGCCCAGCAGATAGCCCAGCACCATGAAGCCCATGGTGTACGAGGTCAGCACCCCGTAGTGCGCCACCCCGAGCTCACGACCGTAGAGACCGATGGTGTCGCCCGCGATGACCTCCACGCCGACGTAGCCGAACAGCGCGATGGCGCCGAGCACGACCTGCGGATGCTGGAAGACGCCCCAGGGCTTCACCCCGTCCGGACGCGTCCCCGACGGCGCCTCTTCCTCGTCCAGATCGGGCTCACGCAGCGATGAGAAGTGGATCAGGGCCATGAAGACCAGCAGCCCGGCCGCCATCACCGTGTAGGGCACGACCAGGCGTTGCGACAGCTCGTTGCGCAGCGCCTCGCGGCCGACGGCGTCCAGCGCCGCGAGCGCGGGTTCGGAGAACCGCTCCATGCCCGACAGGATCAGCGCCGAGAACACCAGCGGCACGACGATGCCGGCGCCCTTGTTGAACAAACCCATGATCGAGATGCGCATGGCCGCGCTCTCGCGCGAGCCGATGCAGACGATGTAGGGGTTGATGGCCGTCTGCATCAGCGTCATGCCGCTGGCCAGCGTGAACAGCGCGACGAGGAAGATCGCGTACTGGCCCGAGCGCGCCGCCGGGATGAAGGCCAGCGCGCCGACGGCCATGACGCCCAGCGCGGCGGTCATGCCCTTCTTGTAGCCGATGCGTGCGAGCACGGCCGCCGACGGCAGCGCCATCACCGTGTAGGCGATGTAGAAGGCGAAGGCCACCCACAAGGCCTGGAAGTTGTTGAGCGCGCAGACGATCTTGAGGAAGGGGATCAGCGAGCCGTTCAGCCAGGTGACGAAGCCGAGGATGAAGAACATCAGCCCGATGAAGAGCATGGGCAGCAGCACGCCCTGGCGTGCCGGGGATGGGAGAGTGGTGGTGTGCATGGAGGACGCGATCCTTAGAACTTGGCCCGGACGCCGACGCTGTAGCGCGCGCCGTTCTCGTACATGCCGACGGGGATGCCGTCCACGGTGTTGGACTTGATGACCTCGTTGTTGATGTTCACCGCGCTCGCGTAGAGGGCGATGTTGCGCGTCACGTCCCAGCTGGCCGACGCGTCCCACTGGCCGTAAGCGGCGTTGACGACCTGGCCGCCCATCTCCACGTTGCCGTAGCTCTTGGAGCGGTAGTTGTAGGAGACGCGCAGCGTGATGCCGCCCCGCTCGTAGTAGCCGCTGAAGTTGAACTGGTCGCGCGAGTTGCCCAGCACCTTCAGCCGCGGCTGACCCGCGACGGCGCCCGCCTTGGCGTCAGTGAAGGTGTAGTTGACGACCGTGCCGAAGCCGGTGTTGCCGAAGGGCTGCTGCCACTGCAGCTCGAAGCCCTTGATGTCCGCGCCGTTGTCGGCGTTGTAGGGGCGCTCCACCGTCAGCGTCTCGCCGCCCACCTGCTCGGACTTGGACGCCTTGTAGGTGAAGGTGTCCAGCTTCTTGATGAAGAAGGTGCCCGAGACCAGCGCGGCATCGGCGTAGTACCACTCGGCGCCGATCTCGGCCTGGTTGGCGTGCACGGGCTTGAGCAGCGGGTTGCCGGCATAGCCCTTGGACAGCACCGTGCCGTCGCGGCGCAGGCCGGGGCTGAGCAGGTCGAAGGTCTGGCGGGCCATGGCGCGCGAGACCGCGCCGCGCAGGATGACCTCCTTGCTGAGGTCGTAGACGACGTTCAAGCTGGGCAGCGCGTCGGTGTAGTTGTGGTCGACGCTGGTGGGCGTGAAGCCGCCGCTCGCATTGCCGAGGTATCCCTCCGAGGTCTGCTGCGTGCGCACGACACGCAGACCGAAATCGCCGCGGAACTTCGCCACCGCGAAGTCGGCCTTGGCATACACGGCACCGATGCGCTCGTGGATCTTGTAGTTCTCGTTGAGCACGTCCTTGTAGACCATCGCCTGGTCGAACATCGGGATGCCCCTGCTCGCGACGAGTCCGTCGTCGAACCAGGCGTACTGCCGCAGCGCGTCGGACGTGCCCGCGGCCTGGCTCAGCGACGGCGAGGGTCCCGTGGACAGGTCGGCCAGCGAGAACGACTGCCAGCCCGGCGAGCCCGGCCCGGCCGTGCCCTGGATGCGGGTGTTCTTCAGCGTGTTGTCGCGGAACTTCGCGCCCACCTTCACCGCCTTGACGAGGCTGCCGTCGATGTCGAAGGTGACGTCGCCCTGCGCGTAGTTCTCCTTGGCGTCCATGCGGCGGATGCGGTCGTCGCCGGACTTGAGCGTCAGCGCGTTCGGGTCCAGCGGGTTGATGTCGAGATACTTCACGCCGTAGTGGTCCGGCCCCAGCGAGATCGTCGTACGCGTGTCGCCTTCCATCCAGAAGTGGCGGTCATGCTTGCTGCCGCCCGAGCTGTTGGTCGTGCCTGCCTGGCCGTGGAGCTGCCAGCTGCCGCCTTGATAGGTGCCGTCGAGGTCCGCCACGCGCGACTTGATGTAGCTCTCGCGGTAGATGGGCTCGAAGGACACGCCGGTCTTGGGGCCGAAGGTGCCGCCGACCAGCGCCTTGCTGCCGTCGGCCACGGTGATGAACTTCGGGTCGACGGCGCTGATGACGCCGCCCACCGCCAGGCCGCCGGCCTGCCAGAGGTAGTTCTGGTTGTTGTTGTTCATCTTCATGTCCGAATCCATCAGGTTCAGCATGAGATCGGTGGCCGGGTTCGGCTGGAACTGCAGCGCGAGGTTGGTGGTCGTGCGCTCGCGCTCCTGGCGGAAGATGGCCGAGCCGCCGCCCCACGAGGCATAGGCGTTGGTGACGACGCCGTTCTGGTCCTTCACGTCGTACTTGCCGTCGGAGAACTGCTCCAGGCCGTCGCGGCGCATGTGGCGCTTCTGGCTGCTGATGGCCAGCAGCACGCCGAAGGTCTTGTCGTCGTTCTTCCAGTTCAGCAGGCCCGAGAGCTGCGGGTCGGTCTTTCCCGGCAGCTTGCTGTACATCGCCTCGGCGGCGACCTGCACCGTCAGCGGATCCTTGAAGGCCAGCGGCCGGCGCGTCTTGACGATGACCAGGCCGCCGATGGAGCCTTCATCCAGGTCGGCCGACGGGCTCTTGAAGACATCGAGGCTGCCGACGATCTCGGAGGGCAGCACGTCGTAGTTGAAGCTGCGCGTCTGCGGCTCGTTCAGCCACCACTCGGACGAGGCCACGGCCTGCCCGTTGAGCTGCGTCATGTTGAGGTTCTTGTCGGTGCCCCGCACGAAGATGGCCTTGCCCTCCCCCCAGATGCGGTCCACCGAGATGCCGGGCACCCGCTGGAGCGAATCGGCCACGTTCTTGTCGGGGAACTTGCCCACGTCCTCGGCGCTGATGCTGTCGACGATGTTCTGCGCCTCGCGCTTCTCGGCCAGGTTCTTCTTCAGCGTCGCCCGCACGCCGCGGACCTCGACGGTGTCGAGCTGCTGGTTCGCTTCCTGCGCCTTGGCTTCCTGCGCCTTCGCCTCCTGCGCATGGGCGGCACCGAATGCCGCGGCGCCGAGCGCCAGGCTGATGAGCCGGGGCAGCAGCAGCGGCTTGGGCGCCTGATGGGATCGGGGCTTGAACTGAGGCTCGAACTGAGTCCGGGGAAGACGCTTGGGGAGAGGCTGGTCCACGTAGATGCTCCTGGGCAACGAGTGCCCGCAATCTAGTGGCGCCGCCTCTGTCCGGCGCGCCGCGTTGCGCTTTTCAGGACTTCATTGCACCGACGTTACGTTGGCGCAAGACAGGGTCAGGTCGAGCCCGCTTTGCAACCCCCTCGAAAGGTTGTTGCCGCCCCTTTCCCCTTGTCGGACGCGTACGGCACGCCATACCGCGCAGCCCCCGTTCCGAGCACGGCTGGAAAGATTGCGCAACCCGGGTCCGGAATCCCCCGAACGAGCGGTGGGACTCCGTCCTACGCGATTGCGGCGCGGCGTCCGACAGGTCTAGTATTGATCGCTCCCACCCGGTGATCCGGGCCTCGCGCCCAGGGAACCGGGAGCCCGCCGCAAGTCGACAGTGCCATCCCGGCACTGCCAACCGGCACCGCCACCAGGAGCACCCCATGCTTGAACTGATCGGCGCGATTCTCGTGGGCGCGTTCGCGCTCACCTTCGGGGTCCTGTGCGTCGGACCCATGATCCTCCAGGGCGACGAACCCTGACGCAGGGCGTCCGTTGACGGGAACAAGGCTTGCCTGGGCAAGCCATGAAATTCACCGTCCTCACCGTCAATCTCCACAAGGGTTTCGGCTTCTTCAACCGCCGCTTCATCCTGCACGAGCTGCGGGAGGCGGTGAGGGCCGTTTCCGCCGACGTCGTCTTCCTGCAGGAAGTCCTCGGCGAGCATGAACTGCACGCGGCCCGGGTGCCCACCTGGCCGCAGACGCCCCACTACGAGTTCCTCGCGGACAGCCTGTGGAGCGACTTCGCCTACGGCCGCAACGCGGTCTATCCGCAGGGCCACCACGGCAACGCGCTGCTGTCCAAGTTCGCGATCGCGCGGCACACCAACCACGACATCTCGGTCGAAGGCCCTGAGCGCCGAGGCCTGCTGCACAGCGTGCTGACGCTGGCCGACGGCCGCGAGCTGCACGCGATCTGCGTGCATCTGGGCCTGCGCGAATCGCATCGCCAGCGCCAGGTCGAGCGCCTGTGCCAGCTGATCGACAGCCTGCCGCCGGGGGATCCGGTGATCGTCGCCGGCGACTTCAACGACTGGCGCCAGCGCGCGCACCGGATGCTGAGCCGTTGCGCCGGCCTCGCGGAGGTCTTCGTGAAGTCCTATGGCGCTGCGGCGCGCACCTTCCCGGCGCGATTCCCGCTGCTGGCGCTGGACCGCATCTACGTGCGCGGCGCGTCGGTGCAGCACCCCATCGTGCTGCCGCGCCGGCCGTGGTCGCACCTGTCCGACCACGCGCCGCTGGCGGCGGAGATCCGGCTGTGAAGCGCCCGGACTGGAGCGCCGGCAATCACCTCGAGCTGCTCGAGAACGGCGAGGAGTTCTTCCCCGCCGTCTTCGCCGCAATCGAGGGCGCGAAGCATGAGGTGATCATCGAGACCTTCATCCTCTTCGAGGACAAGGTCGGCCTGGCGCTGCGCGAGGTGCTCATCGCGGCCGCGAAGCGCGGCGTGCGCGTGGACATGACGGTGGACGGCTTCGGCTCGCCGGAGCTGTCGATGAACTTCGTGAACGGGCTCACCGACGCGGGCGTGCGGCTGCATGTCTTCGATCCGCCGCCCAAGCTGTCGCGCCGGCTCAAGCCCTTCCGCCGGCTGCATCGCAAGATCGTCGTCGTCGACGGCGAGACGGGCTTCATCGGCGGCATCAACTACTCGGCCGATCACCTGATCGATTTCGGCCCCGAGGCCAAGCAGGACTACGCGGTGCGCGTGCAGGGGCCGGTCGTGGCGCAGCTGCGGCGCGTGACGGGGGAGATCCTCGCGACCGCGACGCCGCAGACGCCCTCTGCCGGCCCGACCGCACAGCGTCGCTGGTGGCGCAGCCGCGCGCAGGAACCCCGCACGAGCAATCCCTCCACCGGCGGCGGTGCGGCCACGACCGGCCAGGCCAAGGCGGTCATCGTCACCCGCGACAACCACCGCCACCGCGACGACATCGAGCGCATGTACCGGCTCGCGCTCCACGCGTCGCAGCACGAGGTGATCATCGCCAACGCCTACTTCTTCCCCGGCTTCCTGCTGCTGCGGAGCATGCAGCGCGCCGCGCGCCGCGGCGTGAAGGTCCACCTGATCCTGCAGGGCCAGCCCGACATCGCGTGGGCGCGCTGGGCGGCGCAACTGGTCTACGACCGGCTGATGCGCGCCGGCGTGCAGATCCACGAGTACTGCGAACGCCCGATGCACGGCAAGGTCGCGCTGGTTGACGACCACTGGGCGACGGTCGGTTCGAGCAACCTCGATCCGCTGAGCCTGTCGCTGAACCTGGAGGCCAACCTCATCGTCGAGGACCGCGCGTTCAACCGCGCCTTGCGCGACAAGCTCCTTCCGCTGATGAAGAGCCAGTGCAAGCTGCTGAAGCTCGAACACACCAACGCGCACCGCTGGTGGTGGCGCCTCGGCATGGGTGCGCTGGTCTTCCACGTGATGCGGCACTTCCCCCGCTGGCTGGCGCGACTGCCGCGGCAGGCGCAGCCCGTGATGCCGGTGGCGCAGACGCCGGTGGTCGTGAGCGCGTCGCAGTTGCCGGACGCCGAGGCCTGGCAGTGGCAAGGCGTCGCTCTGTCTGTCACTCCCGGCGCTTCCGGCCCTTCCTGCACTTCCGGCGCGGCATGCCTGCGCAAGGAGACCGCCGAGTGAGTGCGACGCCCACGCCGGACGCCGCGGGGCGACACCCGGCGCGCTGGCGTTGGGGCCGATGGCTGAGCGGCGTGTTCGCGGTCGCCGTGGTGGCGCTGCTCGCCTGGGCCGCGCGACAGGTCGACTGGGACGAGGTCGGCGACGCGTTGCGACAGCTGCCGGTCGGCGTCCTGCTTGGGGGCGCGGCCTTGTGCGCGCTCAGCCACCTGATCTACAGCGGCTACGACCTGATCGGCAAGCGCTGGGCGCATCACACGATCCCGACGCGACGGGTGATGTTGATCACCTTCATCAGCTACGCATTCAACCTCAACCTCGGCTCGCTGGTCGGCGGCGTCGCGATGCGATTGCGGCTCTATGCGCGCGAGGGCTTGAGGCACCCGGTGCCGGCGAAGATCCTTGCGCTGAGCATGGCCTCGAACTGGCTCGGCTACGGCTTGCTGGCGGGCGGGCTGTTCCTCTTCGGCTGGCTCGAATCGCCGCCGGAATGGCAGATCAGCGCCACCGCGCTGCGCGGTCTGGGCGCGCTGATGTGGGCGATCGTCGCCGTCTACCTGGCGCTGTGCGCGTTCTCCCCGCGACGGGAGTTCCGGCTGCGCGGCCACGATTTCTTCGTCCCGAGCTGGCGGCTCGCGTTGATGCAGCTGGCGATCTCGTCGGCCAACTGGCTCACGATGGGCGCGGTGCTGTGGGTGCTGCTGCAGCAGGGCGTCGACTACGGCCACACCTTGTCGGTGCTGCTGGTGGCCGCGGTGGCCGGCGTCATCGCGCACGTGCCCGCGGGCCTGGGCGTGCTCGAAGGCGTCTTCGTCGCCTTCCTCGGTCCGACGCTGGGCCACGGCCAGGTGCTCGCGGCGCTGATCGCGTACCGGGCGCTGTACTACCTCGCGCCGCTGTCGATCGCGGCCGTCGCCTACTTCGTGCTGGAGGCGAGATCCAGGAAGTAGCAGCCTCCTGCATGACTCCCTCTCCCGCTTGCGGGAGAGGGCGGGGGTGAGGGCCAGCGGCCTCGGCAGTGAGCCACCTCCTGCGAACCCGGGCACCCGCCTTGCTGAGCCCCTCGCGAGCATCCGCACCGGATGCGCCGCATCGCTCAACAAGGACGTCGCCATGCTCCACCTCCGATTCCAGATCGCCGCGCTGAGCGCGCTGCTGCTCACCCTGCCCTTCGTGCATGCCGCCGACGAGGCCGGCAAGGGCACGGGCAACGAGCAGCCCGGCAAGGTCAAGACCGCCATCGCCAAGACCATGGGCCGGATCCGCCTCGACGTCGACATGCTCGCCGTGCTGAAGGCGCATGAGGGCCTGCGGCCCAAGGCGATCGAGAAGATCGACGTCGCCGCCGCCCGCGCCAATCCGACCATCGCCGACGCGGTCAACGCGCTGCTGCGCAAGAACGGCAGCAGCACGGATCCCGCGCAGCTCGTGCCCGGCGTGACCAGCATCGACGGCACCGTGCAGGGCGCCGCCGGCATGATCCCCGCGCGCTTCTACACGCCGGCCGGCACGGGGCCCTTCCCCGTCGTCGTCTACTTCCACGGCGGCGGCTGGGTCATCGCCGACAAGCAGGTCTACGACGCCAGCGCGCGCGGCATCGCCAGGCAGGCGCAGGCGATCGTCGTTTCCGTCGACTACCGCCAGGCGCCGGAGAACAAGTTCCCCGCCGCCTGGGACGACGCGCTGGCCGCCTACAAGTGGACGCTGGCCAACGCCGCCGGCTTCAAGGGCGATGCGAGCCGCGTCGCGCTCGCCGGCGAGAGCGCCGGCGGCAACCTCGCGCTGGCCACCGCGATCGCGGCGCGCGACGCCGGCCTGCAGAAGCCCGCGCATGTGCTCGCCGTCTACCCGGTCACTCAGAGCAGCCTGAACACCGAGTCGTACCTGGAGAACGCCGCCGCCCAGCCGCTCAACCGCGCGATGGTGGAGTGGTTCATCGACAAGCTGCTCGACAACAAGGACCAGCTCAAGGACTGGCGCCTGAACCTCGTCGACGCCAAGCTCGCCGGCCTGCCGTCCGTGACGCTGATCAGCGCCCGCGTGGATCCGCTGCGATCAGACAGCGCCAAGATGGAAGATGCGCTGAAGAAGGCCGACGTGCTGGTCGAGCGCCGCGACTACGAGGGCGTCACCCACGAGTTCTTCGGCGCCGCCGCGGTCGTCGAGAAGGCCCGCAACGCGCAGGCCTTCGCCGGCGAACGGCTGCGCAAGGCGTTCGGGAACTGACGGATCGAAGATGGCCGCGCGAGGCCGCCGACGTGGAAGGCCCCCCGGCCCTTCAAGCGTCGACGGCCTGCGCAGCGCTCTTACACCGCCCAGCGCAACATCGGCGCTGCGACGGAAAGGGTGACGGCTTCGTGCGCCGGTTCCGGCTCACGCCCCGGTGTGCTCAGCACGCGATCGAGCAGACGCTGCTCCAGCGCCGCGAAGGACGCGTCGCGCCGACGCGGACGCGGCAGGTCGACACGCAGGTCGAGCGCCAGCCGCCCGTCCTCGATCAGCAGCACGCGGTCCGCGAGCGCGACCGCCTCCGCCACATCGTGCGTCACCAGCAGCGCGGTGAAGCGATGCCGCGTCCACAAGGATTCGATCAGCGCCTGCATGTCGATGCGGGTCAGCGCGTCCAGCGCGCCTAGCGGCTCATCGAGCAGCAGCAGCCTGGGCGCGTGGACCAATGCCCTGGCCAGCGCGACGCGTTGCCGCTGTCCGCCGGACAGCCGCGCGGGCCACTCGCCGGCCCGGTCCGCAAGGCCGACCTGCGCCAGCGCCTGGCGGGCGCGGTCGCGCGCATCGGCGCCTTCCAGCCCCAGCGCCACGTTGTCCAGCACCCGCGCCCACGGCAGCAGCCGCGCGTCCTGGAACATGAAACGCGTGTCCCCGGCGTCGCCCGCGGCGAGCGCGCCAGCGCTCGGCGTCTCCAGTCCCGCGAGCAGACGCAGCAGCGTGCTCTTGCCGCAGCCGCTGCGCCCGATGATCGCGACGAACTCGCCGGGCGCGATGTCCAGGTCGATGCCATGCAAGACCTGGCGCTCGCCGAAAGCCTTGCCCAGGCCTTCCAGGGTCACGGGTTGCCCGCCCTGCCCGCTCAGCTCGTCATTTGGCGACGTCTCGACGGCGACGCGCCGCGTCGCCGCGTGCTTCGCGTGCTGCTGAGACGCCTCGGCCTTCGTTCCCTCAGGCGCAGGCGCCGCGGGTTGCGAGTCCTGCCATTCGGTCAGGACGTCGATCTCGGTCACGCTCATCATGTCTTGCCCGTCATGTCTGGTAGCCCGGATGCCAACGCAGCCACGCGCGTTCCAGCGCCTGCGCCGCGACGTCGGCCAGCTTGCCCAGCAGCGCGTAGATCAGGATGCCGACCAGCACCACGTCCGTCTGCAGGAACTCGCGCGCATTCATCGTCATGTAGCCGATGCCGCTCTGCGCCGAGATGGTCTCGGCCACGATCAGCAGCACCCACATCAACCCCAGCGAGAAGCGCAGCCCCACCAGGATGGACGCCACCGCGCCGGGCAGGATCACCTGCCGGTACAGCGACCAGCCGCTGAGGCCGTAGGAGCGCGCCATCTCGATCAGGTCGCGGTCCACGCCGCGGATGCCGTGGAAGGTGTTCAGGTAGACCGGAAAGAACACGCCCAGCGCGACCAGGAACAGCTTGGCCGTCTCGTCGATCCCGAACCACAGGATCACCAGGGGGATCAGCGCCAGCGGCGGGATGTTGCGCAGCATCTGCAGCGTCGTGTCGAGCGCGGTCTCGGCCCAGCGCTGCGAGCCGGTCAGCAGACCCAGCAGCAGGCCGAGCCCGCCGCCTATCGTGAAGCCGATGAAGGCGCGACCGGTGCTCACGGCCAGATGCCGCCACAGCTCGCCCGACACCGCGAGCTCCCACGCGGCCCTGGCCACCGACGACGGCGCCGGCAGCACGCGCGTCGACAGCCAGCCCGCCTGCGCGCTCAACTGCCACAGCGCCAGCACCGCCAGCGGGACGATCCACGGCACCAGGCCTTTGAACGCGCCGATGCCGCGGCCCGATGTCTCACGGGATCTGGTCTCGGACTTGGCCGGTGCCCGGTCCTCGGCCCGAGCCTGGCCCTTGATCGCGACGGTACTCATCTCAGCTCGCCGCGGCCAGCTTGGCCGGGCCGGGCACGAAGTTGTTGGCGACGATCTCGCCGAAGGGGCCGGTCAGCTTGGGCGCGCTGAGCTTCTCGCGCACGTCCAGCGGCAGCAGCGGGAAGACGAGTTCGGCGAAGCGGTAGGCCTCTTCCAGATGCGGATAGCCGCTGAGCACGAAATACTCGAGGCCGAGCGCCGCGTATTCCTGGATGCGATCGGCCACCTGCTGCGGATTGCCGACCAGCGCGGTGCCCGCGCCGCCGCGCACCAGGCCAACGCCGGCCCACAGGTTGGGCGAGATCTCCAGGCCCGCGCGGATGTCGTTCCTGTCGAAGCGACCGCCGTGCAGCTCCGCCATGCGGCGCTGGCCGACCGAGTCCATCGAGGCGAACTTGGCCTGCGCCGCCGCGATCACGTCCTCGTCCAGATGCTTGACCAGGTCGCCGGCGGCGGCCCAGGCCTCCTCCTCGGTCTCGCGCACGATGACGTGCAGGCGGATGCCGTATTCCAGCTTGCGTCCCTTCGCTTCGGCGGCCGCGCGCAGTTCGCCGATCTTTTCGGCGACGGCCTTCGGCGGCTCGCCCCAGGTCAGGTAGGTGTCGACCTGCTCCGCCGCGAGGTCGATCGCCGGTCCCGACGAGCCGCCGAAGAACACCGGCGGATACGGCTTGTTGATCGGCGGGTACAGCAGCTTGCCGCCCTTGACGCGCAGCTGCTCGCCGTCGAAGTCGATGGCTTCGCCGTCGTGGCTGGCGCGCAGCACGTCGCGCCACACGGTCAGGAACTCGGTGGAGAGCGCATAACGCTCCTCGTGCGGCAGGAACAGCCCGTCGCCGGCGAGTTCATCGGGATCGCCCCCGGTCACCAGATTGACCAGCAGCCGGCCGCCGGAGAGGCGGTCCAGCGTGGCCGCCATGCGCGCCGACTGCACCGGCTGCACCAGCCCCGGCCGCAGCGCGACGAGGAACTTCAGCCGCCGCGTCGCCTCGATGAGACTGGACGCGACGATCCAGCTGTCCTCGCAGCTGCGGCCCGTGGGCAGCAGCACGCCTTCGTAGCCGAGGCTGTCGGCCGCGATCGCGATCTGGCGGTAGTAGTCGAAGTCCGCGACGCGGGCGCCCTTGGAGGTGCCGAGGTAGCGCGAATCGCCGTGGGTGGGGATGAACCAGAGGATCTTCATGGGGGGAAGCTCGTGTAGGGCTGCGGCACTCGCCGCGGCGGTGGGCTTGCGGGATGGGTGTCGGGTGCTGGTACCAGGGCGCTTACTTGGCCGCGGTGCGGACCGACTTCGGCAGCGCGTCGGCGATGCGGATGGGCTTGGGGATCAGCTTGAGCGCATGGAAGGCGTCGGCGATCTTCTGCTGCTCGGCGGCGATGGCCGGCGTGATCGGCTGGATGCCGTAGGCGAAGCGCGCGGCGGCGACTTCCGTCGTCGCGAGGTCGAGCCCGATCTGCGGCGCGAGCAGCGCGGCGACGGCAGCGCTGTTGTTCTCCGACCAGCGGTCGAGCTTGGCGAGTTCCTCGATGATGGCCTGCACGACCTGCGGGTACTTCTCGGCGTAGCCGCGTTCGGCCAGATAGAACTGGTGGTTCGCGACGACGCCCTTGCCGTCGGCCACCACGCGCGCGCCGAGCTGGCGTTCCGCCGCAGCCAGGAAGGGATCCCAGATCACCCAGGCGTCGACGGCGCCGCGCTCGAAGGCGGCGCGCGCGTCCGCGGGCGGCAGATAGACGACGCTGATGTCGGTGTACTTCAGGCCCTGCTTCTCCAGCAGCTTGACCAGGAGGTAGTGGACGTTGGAGCCCTTGTTCAGCACGACCTTCCTGCCCTTCAGGTCGGCGAGCGTCCTGATCGGCGAGTCCTTCGGCACGATCAGCGCTTCGGCGGTCGGCGCGGGCGGCTGGTTGGCGACGTAGACCAGGTCCGCGCCGGCGGCCTGCGCGAAGATCGGCGGCGCCTCGCCGACGGTGCCGAAGTCGATGGAGCCGACGTTCAGGCCTTCCAGCAGCTGCGGTCCGGCGGGGAACTCGGTCCACTTCACGGCGATGCCCTGCGCGCTCAGGCGCTTCTCCAGATCGCCCTTGGCCTTCAGCACGGTGAGCGTGCCGTACTTCTGGAAGCCGATGCGGACCTCGGCAGGCTTGGCGGCCGTCTGCGCGCTGGCGACACCGGAGAACAGGCTGAGCGAGGTCGTCAGCGCGGCGACGAAGGCGAGAGCTCCGCGGCGGTCGAGGAAGAGCGTCATGGTGGTGGTCCTGGAAG
Source organism: Roseateles noduli (assembly GCA_002205125.1). Taxonomy (GTDB): domain Bacteria; phylum Pseudomonadota; class Gammaproteobacteria; order Burkholderiales; family Burkholderiaceae_C; genus Roseateles; species Roseateles noduli. Next base: position 158,263 of record NIOE01000015.1, read on the forward strand.
GTGAGAAATCAGACGGGAGAGAGTCAGAGCACCAGCGCGGGCCGCGAGACCGGCTCGACGGGCTGCGGCGCCGGCACGCGGTCCAGCACCTGCGACGCGCAGGCGAGCAGGCGGCGGGCGATGTCGTCGTTGATGCGGTACTCGCCGGCGGCGTCCTTGGCGATCTGCGCATCGCAGGCGTAGACGCCGTCGACATGCGAGCGCGCGCCCAGCGCGGACAGCACCGGCAGCAGGCCGTAGTCCAGCGCGAGCAGATGCGCCATGCTCCCGCCGGTGGCCAGCGTCCAGACGCTCTTGCCGGCGAGGCCGTCCTGCGGAAGCAGGTCGAGGAAGACCTTCAGCAGGCCGCTGTAGGCCGCCTTGTAGATGGGGGTCGCGAGCACGACGACACGCGCCTGCGCGACGGCGGCCAGGGCCGCGCGGATCTCGGCGTTCTCGAAGTCCGCGTGCAGCAGCGGCTGCGCCGGCAGGTCGCGGATCCGCAGCGTGCGGGTCGACAGGCCGTGATGCTGGAGCCGCTCCGCGGCGGCGCCGAGCAAGGCGCCGGACCGCGACTTCACGCTGGGGCTCGCGGCGATCAGCAGGACGGGCGAGCCCGCGAAGTCGGGGATCGAGGCTGAAGCCGCGGCGGCGGTCGGAGCAGTGGCGGAAGCGGTCATGGCGGGGGGAATGAAGCAGGAACCGCCTCATTCTGCGAACCGCCCCTCCCCCGCCGAACGAAGGAGATCGTCGATGCTTAGGCGCTTTGCGGCTATCGCGCCGCCTGCCGACTATTGCGTCGCCTGCGGCAGATGCCCGAGCGGCATCTCGGTCTGCGCCTTCACCGTGGCGATGGCGAAGTTGCTGCGGATGTCGCTGACGCCGGGCAGCTTGAGCAGCACGCCGAGCAGGAACTGCTCGTAGGCTGGCAGGTCGGTCACCACCACCTGCAGCAGGAAATCCGATTCGCCCGAGACCAGGTGGCAGGACACCACCTCCGGCAACACCGCCACGGCTTCGCGGAAGGCCGTCGAGGTCACGTCCTGATGCCGCTCGACCCGCACGCCGATGAACACCGTCAGGCCCAGGCCGACGCCGGCCCGGTCCAGGTTGGCGTGATAGCCGCGGATGACACCGGCTTCCTCCAGCAGGCGCACCCGGCGCAGGCAGGGCGACGGGGAGAGTCCGACCTCCTCCGCCAGCTGCACGTTGGTCAGGCGGGCGTCGCGCTGGAGCGCCGCGAGGATCCGTCTGTCGAGGTTGTCGAGTTTCAACATTGGCATGAAATGACTCCGATGGCTTCTTTTGGAGCGGAGTATGCCAATCCGGGCGGGATCGACGACCCATTTCGCAATGCACCCGGGGACGCCCCTCGATACAGTGCCAGGCGTTGCTCAACTACTCGGCGAACCGGCTCACGGTCAGGTCATGGCGAATCTCGGAGTTTTCATTGGCGCGCTGGTCGCCGTTTACCTGGTCCCCGGTCCGGACATGGTCCTGGTGCTGCAGACCGCGAGCACGCAGGGCCGCCGCAAGGCGCTGGCGACCGCGATCGGTCTGGGCATTGCGCGCGCCGCTCACGTGACCCTGGCCGCCGTCGGCCTGGCGGCGTTGCTCAAGGCGGTGCCCTGGGCCTTCGAAGTCGTGCGGATCATCGGCGTGGTCTACCTCGTGTGGCTCGGCCTCAAGCTCGCGCGCGCGTCCAGCCTCGCGCCGGACATGGACGCCGCCAACGCGGCCTCGTCGTCCACCGCCTACCGCGCCGCGATGTGGCGCGGCCTGCTGACCAACATCACCAATCCCAATGCCCTGCTCTTCTGCTCGGTGCTGCTGCCTCAGTTCGTCGACGCCGGCGCCGGCCACGTCGGCGCGCAGTTCCTGTTGCTGGGCATCGTGCTGGTGGCGCTCGGTCTGGCCTTCGACATCCTGTACGCCCTCGCGGGCGGAGCCATGCGGCAATGGATGCAGCGGCGCCCCTTTGCGGAAACGCTGCAGCGTTGGACCTTCGCCGCGATGCTCATCGGCTTCGGCGCGCGGCTGGCGCTCGTCGCGCGGCCGTGACCGTGCGGCCGTGAGCGAGCGGCCGTGAGCGAACGGCCCTAGAGGCGCGACCTTGGAAGCGCCGCCTCAGGAGAGGCGTTCGAGCTCTCTCAGCACCTCGCCGCGCAGGTCGGCCACCGCCGCGCTGCCGCGACCGCGCGGATGCACCAGCGGCACGTCGATGCGTCGCACGATGCGGCCCGGCGCCGCGCCGAGCACCAGCACGCGGTCGGCCAGCAGCACGGCCTCCTCCACATCGTGCGTGACCAGGATCAGGCTGGTGCCATGTCTTGCCGCGACCTCGCGCACGAGGTCCTGCAGCCGCATGCGGGTGAAGGCGTCCAGCGCGGAGAACGGTTCGTCGAGCAGCAGCACGCGCGGCCGCGTGTAGAGCGCCCGCGCGATCGCCGCGCGCTGCGCCTGTCCGCCGGAGAGCTGGCGCGGCAGCGCTTCGCCGAGTTCGCTCAAGCCGACCTCGCGCAGCAGCGTCTCCACCCAGGCTTCGTCGTGGCCCTGACCAAGGTCGAAGCCGACGTTCTCCGCCACCGTGAGCCACGGGAACAGCCGAGGCTCCTGGAACACGACGCCGATGTCGCGGTCCGGTCCTCGCCGCGCGCGGCCATTGAGCCGCACCTCGCCGTCGAAGTCGGGATCCAGCCCGGCGGCGATGCGCAGCAGCGTGCTCTTGCCGCAGCCGCTCGCGCCGACCAGGCCGAGCACCTCGCCCGCCTTCAGGTCGAAGTGGACGTCCTGCAGGACGGGAGGCCGTCCGCCGCCATCGGCATTGGCCGCATTGGCGGCATTGGCGACGTGAGCGACGGCGCCCTTGCCTGAGAAGCGCTTGGCGCGCACGGACACGGTCAACAGGCTCATGCGTGGCCTCCGAAGCTGTCGCGCCAGTGCAGCGCGCGTTGTTCCACCGCGGCCATCAGGCTGTCGGTCAATTTGCCCAGCAGCGCCAACAGCACGATGGCCGCCATCACCAGGTCGGCGCGGCCGGTCTCGCGGCCGTCGGTCAGCAGGTAGCCCAGCCCGCGGCTCGCGGCGATCAGCTCCGCCGCGACCATGAACATCCACGCCAGGCTCAGTCCGTTGCGCAGTCCCGTGAGCAGCGCCGGCAGCGCGGCGGGCAGCAGCACGCGGCGCGCCAGCGCCACGCGGCCGAGCCCGCGCAGCCGCGCGACCTCCACCAGCTTGCGGTCCACATCGCGGAAGCCCGAGGACACGCCCATGTAGACGGGAAAGAAGGCACCGATCGCGATCAGCGCGATCTTGGAGGCCTCGTCGATGCCGAGCCAGAGCAGCAGCAGCGGCACCCACGCGAGCGACGGAATCGCGCGCAGGGCCTGGAAGCTCGGCGTCAGCACCGCCGCCGCCAGACCGGACAGGCCGACCAGCGCGCCGAACAGCACCGCCATCACGGCGCCCAGCGCGAAACCGCCGGCCACGCGCAAGGTGCTCGCGAGGATGTGCTGCGTCAGTTGGCCGTCGCGCAGCATCTGCGCGAGCGCCGCAGCGACGTCGCTCGGCGCCGGCAGCAGATTCGGCGCGATCCATCCGGATCGCACCGCGACTTCCGCCAACGCGAGCACCGCCAGCGGCGGCAACGCGCCGAGCAGCCACGTCGGCCATGGCCACGCGGCCTGCGCTCGTGTCGATCGAGCCATCGCCGCTGTCGCCGCTGTCGCCGCTGTCGCCGCAGGCTGTTCCGGCAGGACCGGCCCGAGCGACGAGACAGCGCGTGCGATGAGGTCGGGGTCGGCGCTCACGGCTCTGGTCTCGCTCATGGCATCGCGGGGTCAGGCCTTGATCAGGCCGTTGGCGAAGCGCGTGTCGACCAGCTCCGCGATCGTGCGGTTCAGGTCCACGCCGGGCTTCACCAGCTGCTCCGCGGCCAGGATGGGCGCCGCGGCCTGCAGCGCCTTCACGTGCTCGTCCGACGGCTGCGGATGCGAGAAGTCGCTGCGCAGCTTCACCTGCAGCAGGGCCACCGGCAGGCTGACCTTGGCCTCCTCGGACAGGATCTTTGCGGCGTCCGAGGGATTCGCCAGCGTCCACGCACGCGCCCGCTCGTAGGCCGCGATCACGCGCTTCACCGTCTGCGGGTGGCGGTTCAGGAACTCCTCGCGGACGTTCAGGAACCCGTAGGTGTTGAAGCCGACATTGCGGTACAGCAGCTTCGATCCGGCATCGAGTTCGCTCGCCGCCATCAGCGGATCGAGCCCGGCCCACGCGTCGACGCGGCCCTGCTCCAGCGCCGCGCGTCCGTCGGCGTGCTGGAGCGCGACATGCTCGATGTCGCCGCGCTTCAGGCCCACCGTGTGCAGCGCGCGCAGCAGGAAGAGATAGGGATCGGTGCCCTTGGTCGCCGCGATCTTCTTGCCCTTCAGATCTGCGAGCGAACGGATGCCGGAGTCCGGACGCACGACCAGCGCGGTCCACTCGGGGCGCGAGAAGATGTAGGGCGCCCGGATCGGATTGCCGTTCGCGCGCGCGAGCAGCGCGGCCAGGCCGGCGGTGGAGCCGATGTCGATGCTGCTGGCGTTGAGGTACTCCAGCGCGCGGTTGCTGCCGGCGCTCAGCACCCAGCGCACCGACGTGCCGTCCTTGGCGAGGTCCTCCTCCAGCCAGCCGAAGCGGCGCAGCACCAGGCTGGTCGGCGAGTAGTAGGCGTAGTCGAGCTTGAGCTCCTTCGGCGCTGCGGCGCCTTGCGCACGCAGCGGGCCGGCGGCCAATCCGGCCGCGAGGCCGGCGCCCAGGACGAGCGCATCGCGACGTGTCGGGCTGTTGTTCTTCGAATCAGGCTTGCGGGTCATGCGACGGGCTCCGTCAGGGGAATGTCCAGGGAAGTGAGCGTGGGACCGCGACCGTCTGCGGTCGCTGCAGGCGGCGTGGCGTCGGCGGCATCCGCGGTCGGGTCGTCGAGTCGGACACGATGTCCCGCGTGCGTCGGCTTGAGGCCATTGCCCTCGCCGAACAGGCGCGCTCGCAGGGTCTTAGGCGCGGCATCGACATCGGCGCCCCCGCCCGCTTCGGGCCGATAGCGACCGCGTCGTCGCAGTTCGGGCACCACGAGATCGACGACATCGCGGAAGGTCTCGTGCGCCAGCGCGAAGGCGAGGTTGAAGCCGTCCAGGCCCGTGGCGTCCTGCCACGCGATCAGTTGATCCGCGATCTCTGATGGATCGCCCACGAAGACGGGTCCGCGCCCGCCCAGGCCGATGAAGGCGGCCGCTTCGCCGACCGTCCAGCGCCGCGTCGGATCCGCGCTGCTGAACGAGGCCAGCGCCGTTCGACCCGCCTGCGTGTCGAGGTAGTCGATCGTCGCGTCCAGCGGATACCGGCTGAAATCGACGCCGGTCCAGCCTGACAGCAGCGCCAGCGCGGCCTCGATGTCGATGTGGGACTTCAGGTCCTCATGCTTCGCGTGGGCCTCGGCACTCGTGGGCGCCGTGATGATCAGCGCCTGGCCGTAGATCAGCACGTCGTCGCGCGCGCGCCCCGACTCGGCCACCGCGTCGCGCAGGCCGTTCACGTAGCCCTGCACGACGGAGGTGCTGGGACCGCTGACGAAGACGCACTCCGCATGCCGGCCGGCGAAGGCGCGGCCGCGACTCGACGTGCCGGCCTGGAACAACACCGGCGTGCGCTGCGGCGACGGCTCGCACAGGTGCACGCCGGGCACGCGGTAGTGCTCGCCGCGATGGTTGATCGCATGGACCTTGCTCGGGTCCGTGAACACGCGGCCCGCCTTGTCGCGCTTGACCGCGCCGTCTTCCCAGCTGAGTTCCCACAACTTGTAGACGACGTCCAGGTACTCGTCGGCCAGGTCGTAGCGCTCGTCGTGCGCGCGCTGCCCGGTCTGACCGAGGTTGCGCGCCGCGCTGTCGAGGTAGCCGGTGACGATGTTCCAGCCGATGCGGCCCTTGGTCAGGTGGTCCAGCGTCGAGATGCGCCGCGCGAAGCTGTACGGCGGCTCGTACGTCAGCGCGACCGTCACGCCGAAGCCGAGATGCTTCGTCACCGACGCCATCAGCGGCACCAGCGCCAGCGGATCGTTGAGCGGCACCTGCACCGCATGGCGCAGCGCCGCGTCCGGCGAGCCGCCGTGCACGTCGTAGACGCCCAGCACGTCGGCCAGGAACACACTGTCGAAGCCGCCGCGCTCCAGCAGCCGCGCCAGCTCGATCCAGTACTCGGGCTCCGTGTAGCGATGCGACTCGTCGCGCGGGTGCGTCCACAGCCCGGGCGACTGGTGACCGACCGTGTTCATCGCGAAGGCGTTGAAACGGATCGGCTTGGCCACCCCGCCCGCGTCGGGCTGCGACTCCTTGCCGCTCATTGCAGGAACGCCGGCCGTGCGTAGCCGGGGAACTTCTGCACCAGCACCGCCTTGAACTCCGGCGCGCGGAAGGCGTCCGCCAGCGCCAGGGTCCACGGCGCCTGCTTGTCCTTGCCCTTCACCGCCAGCACCAGCATGTAGTGGTCGGGCGTCTTCTCCAGCAGCAGTGCGTCGGTCAGCTTCAGCCCGCTGGAGATCGCGAAGTTGCCGTTGACGATCGCGTACTCCGCGTCGTCGAGCGTGCGCGGGATCTGCGCCGCCTCGATGGGCTGCAGCTTCAGGTTGAGCGGGTTGGCGGCGATGTCCTTCTCCGTCACGCGGATCGGATCGGCGCCGGGCTTGAGCGTCAGCAGCTTCTGGTCGGCCAGCAGCGCCAGGCCGTGCGCCAGGTTGGCCGGATCGTTGGCCAGCGTGATGCGGTCGCCCGGCTTCACGTCGGCCAGGCTCTTGCGCTTCTTCGAGTAGATCCCGAACGGCGCCATCGGCCCCTGCACCACATCCACGATGTCCAGCTTGCGGTCCTCGCGGAAGCGGTTGAGGTAGGTGATGTGCTGGAAGAAGTTGGCGTCCAGCGCGCCTTGCGCCAGCGCGATGTTGGGCTGCACGTAGTCGTTGAACTCGACCAGCTTGACGGTGTAGCCGCGCTTCTCCAGCAGCGGCTTGATGCCCTGGCGCAGCACCTCGATGTTGGAGCCGGCGGTCGCGCCGATGGTGATCTCCTTCTTGTCCTGCGCCTGGACGACGGGCGCGAAGAAGACGGAGGCAGAAGCGGAGGCGGTGAGCGCGAGGGCCAGCAGCGTGCGGCGGGCGAGTGTCATCGGGAAGTCCTTGGAGGTCCGGGAGGAAGAGGAGAACAACGGGCGGAAATGAACAACAGGCGGAAAGGAGGAAAGGTGCGCGCGGCGCTCAGCGCTTGTCGAGCCGCCGCGCCACGCGCTGGCCGGTGAACTGGATCAGCTGGACGAGCACGACGAGGATCGCGACCGTCAGCACCATGACGTCGGTCTGGAAGCGGTAGTAGCCGTAGCGGATCGCGAGGTCGCCGATGCCGCCGCCGCCGACCACGCCGGCCACCGCCGAGTACGACAGGAAGCTGATCGCCAGCACCGTCAGCGCGCCCACCAGGCCGGCGCGCGCCTCGCGCACCAGCACGCGCAGCACGATCTGCGTCTCGGAGGCGCCCATCGCCTGCGCGGCCTCGATGACGCCGCGCGGTACCTCGCGCAGGCACTGCTCGACCAGGCGCGCGAAGTACGGGATCGCCGCGAAGGACAGCGGCACCGCTGCTGCCAGCGGGCCGATCGAGGTGCCCGCGATCACGCGCGTGATCGGCACCAATGCGACCAGCAGGATGATGAAGGGGAAGCTGCGCACGGTGTTCACCACCGCGTTGATCAGGCGGTGCAGCAGCCCCGCGCCGCCGTAGCCCGACAGCGACTGGCCCGGACTCAACAGGAACAGCAGCACGCCCAGCGGGCCGCCGAACAGCACCGCGGAGCCCAGGCCGATGGCCAGCATGAGGCCGGTCTGGCCCAGCGCAATCCAGATCTCGGGCAGCAGCGCGACGAGGTTCTCAAGCATGGCGGACCTCCCGGCGTCCGATGGAAGCGATGACTTCGGAGGTCGCCAACGCCGAGGCGTCCAGCGCGGCGAGGTTCGCCGCCTGGCGCTGCAGGCGAGCCAGCTCCAATCCCAAAGGTGAAGTCGCCACGCGCGTCGCGTCGACGACGTCGAACTGCTCGACCAGCCGGCCGTCCGCGATCACCGCCGCGCGGCGGCACAGCGCCTGCACGACTTCGAGCTCATGCGTGACGATCACGATCGTGACGCCCAGCCGCGCGTTGATGTCGGCCAGCGTGGCGAGCAGCTCGCGCGTGGTCTCGGCGTCGAGTGCGGACGTCGGCTCGTCGCACAGCAGCACGTCGGGCTGCGGCGCCAGCGCCCGCGCGATCGCGACGCGCTGCTTCTGCCCGCCGCTGAGCTGCGCCGGGTACTGGTCGGCCTTGTCGGTCAGGCCGACCAGCGCCAGGCATTCGGCGACACGGTCGGCGATCTCGCGGCGCGAGCGGCTCGCGTGCAGCTGCAGCGGGAAGGCGACGTTCTCCGCCGCGGTCGCGTTCTGCAGCAGGTTGAACTGCTGGAAGATCATCCCCAGCCGCTGCCGCTCGCGGCGGAGCTCGGCCGGCTTCAGCGCGGTCAGCTCGCGGCCGGCCACATGCACCCGGCCCGCGTCGGGACGCTCCAGCAGGTTGATCAGCCGCAGCAGCGTGGACTTGCCCGCGCCGCTCTTGCCGATCAGGCCGAGGATCTCGCCGGGACGCACGGACAGGCTCACGTCGCGCACGGCGTCGAAACGCCGCCCGTCGGGCAGTGCGAAGGCCTTCGACACGCCGTCGAGGCGGATCAGCGGATCGCTCTTCTGCCCGCTCTTCTGATCGATCAGAGGATGGCGCTCCGGTTCGCTTCGGTGGTCGTCTTTCGGGTCGTTCTTCGGGTCGCTCATGGGGTCTCCTCGATCAGGAATACGCCGTCGGATCGGGGATCCGGCCGTCGAGGAAGAAGCGGCCCAGGTCGCGCAGCTTGTAGTCGACCGGGTCGTGCAGCGTGTGCACCCGCGCGTTGCGCCAGAAGCGGTCCAGACCGAACTCGGCGGACGTGCTGCGCGCGCCGGTCAGCTCGAACAACTGGCTCGAGACCTCCACGCCGGCGCGGTGGGCGAGCACCTTGGCCTCGGCGCCCGCGAGCGCGACCTCGCCGCGCTCCTGCGCGGTCAGCGCGTCGCCAAGCGCCAGCGCGCGCCGCAGCAGGTCGACGGCGTCGGCGGCGACGGCCTGCGCCGCCCTCACCTTCAGCCACAGGTCGCCGTAGCGGTGCTGCACCAGCGGGTCGTCGACCGCGCGCGCCACGCCCGAGGCCGACCAGGCCCGGCCACGCGTGGCGGTGTAGCGGCGCGCCTCGTCGAACGCGCCTTCGCCGATGCCCAGGTAGAGGTGGGTCATGATCAGCTGAGCGATCTGCGAGCGCAGCGTCGCGCGCGGCGTCGGGCTCTGGCCCGGCACCTGCAGCAGCTCGTCGTCGTCCAGCCGCACCGCGTCGAAACGCACCGTGCCGCTGTCCGTCTGGCGCTGGCCGAAGGCATCCCAGTCCTGCTCCACCCGCACCCCCTCGCGCCGCGTCGGCACGATGCCGATCAGGAACCCGCCCTCGGCCGTCGTCGCCGACACCGTCAGCCGGTCCGAGCCCAACGCGCCGGAGCAGAAGCTCTTCACGCCGTCCAGGCGCCAGCCGGCGCCTTCGCGTTCATCACGTACGGCCGTCAGCCGCGTGTCGGCGGGATTGAGCGCGTTGCCCCAGAAGAGGCGCTGCTCGGCGGTCTCGCGCAGATGGCGCGCGCCGTGCGCCGTCGCCGCGGGGCCGCCGTACAGCGACACCCCGAACAGCTGCAGATGGTGGAAGGCCAGCACGTGGGCCAGCGCGCTGTCGACGCGCGCCACCCGGCGCACGACCTGGAAGAACTCGGGGAGGCCGCCGCCCAGGCCGCCGTGCGCCTCGGGGATCGTCAGCGCGAGCAGACCGCTCGCTCGGATCAGTTTGCGCTGCTCGGCGGCGTGGCCGCCCTCGCGATCGCGTTGCACGGCCGTGGCGGCCAGCTGCTCGACGAGACGGTCGACGCCTGACCCCAGCAGCTCGGCCAACGAGGACGCCGCCGGAGCAACATCACCGGCACGACCGTCATGACTGGGATCACCGGAGTTGCCAACGGGGCCGGCACGGCCGACAGACGGGGCATCGGGAGAAGTCGGGGAAGCGTCGTCAAGACGCTGCAGCACGGGAGCGGTCATCGGCGGGGAGGAACTCGGGGGCGGCTATGCGCGATGACGCCGAGTGTTCCTGTCCGCCCGCGCGGACCGAAGCGAGAAATTCGTCTGTGCTTATGCGCTCAGCCAGGTGCAGGCGTTCTTGGCGGCTTGCGCGTTGCTCTGGATGCCGACTTCCTGCGCGAGCAGCGTCCGCATGCGATGCGCGCATTGCTCGATGTGGCGCTTGTCGGGATGCCACGGTCCCGCCGCATCGCCGCTGCTCTGCAGGTTCGCGTTCTTGGTATAGACGACGCGCCAGAGCGTCTGTTTGAGGTCGCTGGCATTCATGGGGCGCAGTATTCCGAAGCTCCCGGGCCCCACGCGAGAGGGCATCGTCCTCACCGCGTGTCAGGCGTTGCCCTACACGGCCTGCCCCGTCGGTGCGCCTGTGTCGAAGTCCTCGGTCCGAGTCGCCGGAAGGCGGGCCGGGGGGATGCGACCTGCGGTCAAGCCCCGCCAGCGTGGGAGCAGACCCCCGGCCCGCCTTCCGGCGACGAGCCGTGTGCACCGTGAGGGCGCCCCGGGCTTGCCCCAAGCCAGTGCGCGCGGCCGGGCTGTTAATCTTCCATTCATGAACCTGCTGCTCGCCGAAGACGACGCGATCCTGGCCGACGCCCTGTGCGAACAGATGCGTGCCAGCGGCTTCTCCGTGGAGCATGCGCCCAACGGCGCGGTGGCCCAGTACCTGCTCGCCAAGCAGCAATTCGACGTGGTGGTGCTGGATCTCGGCCTGCCGATGGTGGGCGGCATCGAGGTGCTGAGACAGCTGCGCCAGACCGATGCCTCCTTGCCGGTGCTGATCCTGACGGCGCTGGACAGCCTGGAGGACCGGGTCGCCGGGCTCAACGCCGGCGCGGACGACTACCTCACCAAGCCGTTCGACTTCCCCGAGCTGGAGGCCCGCCTGCGCGCCCTGCTCCGTCGCAGCCGCGCGCTGAAGGCGAGCACCGAGCTGGGTCAGCTCAGCATGCAGCGCGAGACCCGCAGCGCGCAGGTGCGCGGCGAGATGCTGGAACTCAGCCCGCGCGAGTTCGACCTGCTCGACCTGCTGCTGACGCATCAAGGTCGCGTGATCACGAAGGAGCAGATCAACCAGGCCTGGTCGGGCGACCGCAACGGGGCCTCCGCCGGCGCGGCAGGCACCGCCGACGGCGCCGCCGCCACCAACGCCGTCGAGGTCTACATCCACCGCCTGCGCCGCAAGCTCGAAGGCTCGCAGGTGGCCATCCGCACCGTGCGCGGCCTGGGCTACCTGCTGGAGCTGGAACGCGCCTGAACGCGCGCCCTCCGATGGCCCCCGCCCGGTTTTCCCTCAAGCGGCAACTGCTGCTCTGGCTGCTGCTGCCGCAGATCGTTCTGTGGCTGGCCGGCGCGGTCTTCAGCTACCGCCTCGCCGGGCGCTACGCCAACGAGGCCGTGGACGCCACGCTGCTGCAGGCCACGCGCTCGCTCGCGCGCCAGGTCAAGCCGATGGGCAACGGCCTGCTGATCGACTTCCCGCGCGCCGCGCAGGACGTGCTCGAGGCCGACCCCAGCGACAAGCTGCTCTACACGGTCAGTTCGCCGCCGGGCAAGTTCATCCTCGGCAATCGCAACCTGCCCAGCCCGCCCGCGCAGCCCGCCAGCCCGCCGCTGGGCCAGGCCCAGTTCTACGACGGCGAGATCGACGCCGAGGAGGCGCGCACCGCCTCGCCCGTGCGCGTCGCCGCGCTCTACCTGCAGTTCGGCGAGAACCCCAAGGCCCAGCAGACCATGCTGGTGCAGGTCGCGCGCTCCAGCGCCAACCGCGAGCTGCTCGCGCGCCGGCTGCTGATCGACACGATGCTGCCGCTGTCCCTGCTCATCGTGCTGATGAGCATGATCGTGTGGGCCGGCGTCGGCGCGGGCCTGGCGCCGATCGCGCGGCTGCGTCGCCTGGTCGAAGGCCGCAAGCCCAACGACCTGCGCCCCATCGAGCTCGACGCCGCGCCGCAGGAACTGCGCTCGCTCGCGCAGGCGATCAACGACCTGCTCGAAGCCGTGCGCCACAACGTGCAGGGCCAGCGCCGCTTCATCAGCGACGCCGCGCACCAGCTCCGCACGCCGCTGGCGGGCCTGAAGAGCCAGAGCGAACTCGCACTGGCCGAAGCGCCGCCCGGGCCGCTCACGATGCGGCTGGCCCGCGTGCACGAGAGCGCCACGCGCAGCGCCCACCTGGTCAATCAGCTGCTGGCGCTCGCACGGACCGAGCCGGAGTCGCTGACGCGCCAGACGCCGGTGCGCTTCGACCTCGGCCGGCTGGCCCGCGAGGTCACCGCCGAGCTCGTGCCGCGCGCACTCCAGCAGAACGTGGACCTGGGCTACGACGGCCCGGACTGCGATCCCGACTGCGCGTCCGCGTCGCAGCTCGAGGAGCCCCTCACCGTCCCCGGCGAGCCCGGCGCGCCCGGCCTCGCCGATGACCAGGAGGACAGGCCCGTCGAGGTCACCGGCATCCCGCTGCTGCTGCGCGAGGCGCTGGTCAACCTGGTCGACAACGCCCTGCGCTACGCGGGCCGCGGCGCCCGCGTGACCGTGCAGGTGCAGCTGCACGCGGAGGGCGGCACCGACCGGGCCGAACTCGTCGTCACCGACAACGGCCCCGGCATTCCCGAGGACCTGCGGGAGCAGGTCTTCGAGCGCTTCTTCCGCGCCACCCACGAGGGCAACGGCTGCGGGCTCGGCCTGGCGATCGTCAAGGAGATCGTCGAGCGCCACGGCGGCCGCATCGCGCTCTCCGCGGCCCAGCCGCGCGGGCTGCGCGTGGCCATGAGCCTGCCCCTGGCCTCCTCAGCCGCCTGAGCCGCCTGAGCCGCCATCGCAGGACCGTCCTCGCAGGCCCAGCCACCGCAGCTGCTCCCTCGAACCTGCGCGCAGGACGCCCGTCCTGACGCACCAAGACCGTTCCGATGACACGCCATGCGCCCGGACGCGGCTCCCTTCATGCACCAGAACGCTAGTGGTAAGCACCAATATAGTTTCATTAATGAATTATTAAAGTTCAGCCCGCATGCAAGAAAGATAAACGTCCGATTAACGGCGGCACGCCCGGAGCACCGTCGATCGGAGACAACCGGAGACTGAACATGACCCGCACCTCGCGCTTGCGCACCACCACGCTCTCGTCGCTCGCGACCGCCGCCGGCCTGCTGATGGCCGCCGGCTCCGCCCACGCCCTGGACTACACCGGCTACTTCCGCGCCGGCCCCGGCGGCACCACCAAGGGCGGCGCCAGCCGCGCCTGCTACGCCCTGCAGGGCGGCACGGCCGGCATGAAGTACCGCCTCGGCAACGAGTGCGACATCTACGGCGAGTTCCAGCTCGCCCAGGGCTTCAAGAAGGACGGCATCGACTACAAGGTCGTGCTGATGACGGACTACTACAACCCGCATTCGGACGCCGACGACACGAAGCAACTGCGCCTGGCGCAGATGTACGCCGAGGCCAAGGGCTTCGACTTCGCCCCCGAGGCCACCGTCTGGGCCGGCAAGGAACGCGGCCGCCGCGGCGACGTCCACATCGTCGACACCTACTTCACCGAGATGGCCGGCATCGGCGCCGGCTTCAAGGGCCTCAACGTCGGCCCGGGCAAGCTCGGCGTCGCGTACTACACCAACGACAAGGACAACAACCAGCGTCCGGCCCACCGCGGCAACGTCGAGTACGTGGACATCAACTCCAACACCGACGGCACGCTGGCCTTCTTCGGCACCGCCACCAAGTCGCAGTTCGCCGGCGGCACCAACGGCTGGGGCCTGACCGCCAAGCACGTCCAGGCCAAGCTGTTCGGCTCCGACTTCAACAACGTGCTGTGGGTGCAGTACGCCCAGGGCTCCACCGGCCTGAACTCCAACTTCGGCAACCAGACCGACACCTCCGCGGCCAAGAAGTTCCGCGTCGTCGAATCGGTGAACTTCCAGCAGGGCGCCTGGGGCGGCATGGGCATGCTGCTGTGGGCCAACGAGAAGGACAACGCCGGCAAGGCCACGGTGTCCACCTCCGTCGGCGGTCGCCTGTCCTACGGCGTGACCCGCAACTTCAAGCTGCTGGGCGAAGCCGGCGTGTCGCAGTACAAGCCCGACGGCGGCCAGCGCGCGCGCCTGACCAAGGTGACCTTCGCCCCCACGCTGTCCACCGGCCCGGCGCTGATGGACCGACCCGAGTTCCGCCTCTACGTCACCCACGCCAAGTGGAACAAGGCCGCGGGCAACATCACCGGCGTGGACGGCTACGCCGGCGAAACCTCGGGCACCAGCTTCGGTGCCCAGGTCGAAGTCTGGTTCTGACGCCTGAACCCGGTCGGAAGAGGTCCGGGAGCGCCGGTCGCCCCGCCTCATCCGACATCCCATGACAACATCGCAGACGACGGTCGACGCAAGTCCCGACCCTTTTCCCGCAGAGATGGAGACAACCGAATGATGAAGCTCAAGCAACTGTCCCAGGCCGCCGCGCTGTGCGCGCTGATGGCCGCCGGCGCGGCCCAGGCCGGCGAGGTCGAGGTCCTGCACTGGTGGACCAGCGGCGGCGAGGCCAAGGCGGCCACCGCGCTGAAGGCCACGCTGCAGAAGCAGGGTCACACCTGGAAGGACTTCGCGGTCGCCGGCGGCGGCGGCGACTCCGCCATGACGGTGCTGAAGTCGCGCGTGGTCTCGGGCAACGCCCCGGCCGCCGCGCAGATCAAGGGCCCGTCCCTGCAGGAATGGGCCGCCGAAGGCGTGCTGACCAACGTCGACGCGGTCGCCAAGGCCGGCAAGTGGGACGAGGTGATCCCGCCCGTGGTCGCCAACATCATGAAGTACCAGGGCCACTACATCGCCGCGCCGGTCAACGTGCACCGCGTGAACTGGCTGTGGGTCAATCCTGAAGCGCTGAAGAAGGCGGGCGCCAAGCTGCCCACGACCTGGGACGAGTTCTTCGTCACCGCCGAGGCGCTGAAGAAGGCCGGCCTGATCCCCGTGGCGCACGGCGGCCAGAACTGGCAGGACTTCACCACCTTCGAGGCGGTCGCCCTGGGCGTGGGCGGCACCGACTTCTACAAGAAGGCGCTGGTGCAGCTGGACCCGGCCACGCTGACCGGTCCGCAGATGGAGAAGGTGCTGACCACCTTCAAGCGCATCAAGGACTACACCGACAAGAACGCGTCGGGCCGCGACTGGAACCTGGCCACCGCGATGGTGATCAAGGGCGAGGCCGGCATGCAGATCATGGGCGACTGGGCCAAGGGCGAGTGGGTCGCCGCGGGCAAGACGCCGGGCAAGGACGTGCTGTGCGTCGCCGCCCCGGGCACGCAGAAGGCCTTCACCTTCAACATCGACTCCTTCGCGCTGTTCAAGCTGAAGAACGCCGCCAACGAGAAGGCCCAGCAGGACCTGGCCACCGCGATCATGTCGCCGGACTTCCAGGAACTGTTCAACCTGAACAAGGGCTCGATCCCGGTGCGCACCGGCATGAAGATGGACAAGTTCGACGACTGCGCCAAGCAGTCCGCCGCGGACTTCGCCGCCGACGCCAAGACCGGCACCCTGGTGCCCTCCATCGCCCACGGCATGGCTGTGCCCGCCGCGGCCGAAGGCGCGATGAAGGACGTCGTGAGCCAGTTCTGGAACAGCGACAAGATGACGGCCAAGGACGCGCAGGCGAAGCTGGCCTCGGCCGCCAAGACGAAGTAATCGTCACAGGCGTCGCCGGTGTTGCCGAGGTCGGCGACGTCGGCGGCGCCGGCCCCGAGGGGGCGGACCGACCGCACCGGCCGGACCTCCCCCGCTCCGTTTCCCCGACGCGCCGTCCGCGGCGCGTTCCTCAGGTCCGCTCCTCCGCATGTCCGCTTCCCGAGCCCCCCGCAGTCCCTGGCTTCCCAAGCTGGTGGTCGCGCCGACCTTCCTCGTCTCCTTCCTGTTCATCTACGGCCTGATGGCGTGGAACGGCTACCTGTCGCTGTCCGCGTCGCGGCTGCTGCCGAACTACGAGTTCGTCGGCCTGGACCAGTACCGCGCGCTGTTCGACAACGAGCGCTGGTGGCTGGCGCTGACCAACCTGGGCATCTTCGGCGCGCTGTTCATCGGCGGCGCGATGGCCGTGGGCCTGCTGCTGGCCATCCTGCTGGATCAGAAGATCCGCGGCGAAGGCGTGCTGCGCACGGTGTACCTGTACCCGATGGCGCTGTCCTTCATCGTGACGGGCACGGCGTGGAAGTGGATCCTCAACCCGGGCCTGGGCATCGAGCACCTGATGCAGCAGTGGGGCTTCGAGAACTTCAGCTTCGGCTGGCTGGTCGATCCGGACATGGCGATCTACTGCGTCGTCATCGCCGGCGTGTGGCAGTCCGCGGGCTTCGTGATGGCGCTGTTCCTGGCGGGACTGCGCGGCATCGACGATTCGATCATCAAGGCCGCGCAGGTCGACGGCGCCTCGCTGCCGCGCATCTACTGGCGCATCATCATCCCGACGCTGCGGCCGGTGTTCTTCTCAACGCTGATGGTCGTGGCGCACATCGCCATCAAGAGCTTCGACCTCGTGATGGCGCTGACCGCGGGCGGCCCCGGATACGCCACCGACCTGCCGGCGACCTTCATGTACACGATGGCGTTCTCGCGCGGCCAGATCGGCCTGGGCGCGGCCAGCGCCACGGTGATGCTGGCCACGATCGCGGCCATCGTCGTTCCTTATCTCTATTCCGAGCTCCGCTCGAAGAAGTAACCCCGGGCGCCGCGACATGAGTACCCTCTCCTCCCCTTCCGGTCCTCCCTCCTCCGGGGGATCCCGCAGCCTCACCGTGCAGCGCCTGCTGCTGTGGGCCGTGCTGCTGGTCTTCGCCTTCTTCTTCCTGCTGCCGCTGTACGTGATGGTCAGCACCTCGCTCAAGGGCATGGACGAGGTGCGCAACGGCACCCTGCTGTCGGTGCCGCTGGCGCCGTCGCTGGACGCGTGGTCCAAGGCCTGGACCAGCGCCTGCACCGGCACCGACTGCGGCGGGCTCAAGCCCTTCTTCATGAACTCGGTGCTGATGGTGGTGCCGGCGGTGCTGATCTCCACCGCGCTGGGCGCGATCAACGGCTACGTGCTGACCAAGTGGCGCTTCCGCGGCAGCGAGCTGCTGTTCGGGCTGCTGCTCTTCGGCGTGTTCATGCCCATGCAGGTCGTGCTGCTGCCGATGAGCCAGGTGCTGGGCACGCTGGGCATCGCCAGCTCGGTGTGGGGCCTGATCCTGGTCCACATCCTGGCCGGCATGCCGTCCACCACGCTGTTCTTCCGCAACTACTACGCCGGCCTGCCCGACGAACTGATCAAGGCGGCGACGCTGGACGGCGCCTCCTTCTTCCAGATCTTCTGGCGCATCGTCGTGCCGCTGTCCACGCCCATCCTGGTCGTGACGCTGATCTGGCAGTTCACCTCGATCTGGAACGACTTCCTGTACGGGGTGGTGTTCTCCGGGGCCGACAGCAAGCCGATCACGGTCGGGCTGAACAACCTGGCCAACACGTCCAGCTCGGTCAAGGAATACAACGTGGACATGGCCGCGGCGCTGATCGCCGCGCTGCCGACGCTCGTGGTCTACGTGGTCGCGGGCAAGTATTTCGTGCGCGGGCTGACCGCCGGCGCCGTCAAGGGTTAAGAGGAGTCAAGCATGGGCGCGCTCGCCATTTCTCAAGTCCGCAAGAGCTACGGATCGGCCGACATCCTCAAGGGCATCGACCTGTCGATCGACGCCGGCGAGTTCCTGATCCTGGTCGGCCCGTCGGGCTGCGGCAAGTCGACGCTGCTGGCGATGATCGCCGGGCTGGAGCACCCGACCTCGGGCAGCATCCACATCGGCGACCGGGACGTCACCTACCTGCCGAGCAAGGACCGCGACATCGCGATGGTGTTCCAGAGCTACGCGCTCTATCCGAACATGAACGTCGCGCAGAACATCGCCTTCGGGCTGGAGATGCGCAAGGTGCCGAAGGCGCAGCGCGACACCACGGTGCAGCGCGTCGCGAAGATGCTGCAGATCGACCACCTGCTGGACCGCAAGCCGGGTCAGCTGTCGGGCGGCCAGCGTCAGCGCGTGGCGATGGGGCGCGCGCTGGCGCGCGATCCCAAGCTGTTCCTGTTCGACGAGCCGCTGTCCAACCTGGACGCGAAGCTGCGCATCGAGATGCGCGCGGAGATCAAGCTGCTGCATCAGCGCACCAAGACCACAACGGTCTACGTCACCCACGACCAGGTCGAGGCGATGACGCTGGGCGACCGCATCGCGGTGATGCGCGACGGTCTGGTGCAGCAGTTCGGCACGCCGGAAGAGATCTACACGCGGCCCGCCAACCGCTTCGTGGCCGAGTTCATCGGCTCGCCGACGATGAATTTCGTCAAGGCGGAACGCAACGGCGGCGGCGCGCTGGCGGCGCAAGGCGTGACCCTGCCGGTGAACGCGGCGCAGCAGGCGTCGATCGACGCGGCGGGCGGGGTGCTCTACGGCGTGCGTCCGGAACACATCCGGCTGGCCGAGACCACCGACAGTGGCGCGGGCGGCATGCCCGGCGTGCTGAAGATGAGCGAGCCGACCGGGCCCGAGACCTACCTGCTGGTGGACACGCCGAGCGGCCCGATGACGGCGCGCGTGTCGGGCAATCCGCACCTCAATGTCGGTGACGCGGTTCGCCTGCAATGGGAGGCGGCGTCTGCCCACCTGTTCGACGCGAAGGACGAGCGCCGTCTGGCGTGATGCCGCGGGCGGGGCCGGGAGGCCTCACCCGCAGCCAGATCGTCTGCGCCACGAGCACCACGGCCAGCCCCAGCGCGATCCAGGCCGAGCCGTCGGACCCTGACATCGGCGAGGCGGTCTGCTTCACGTACACGCCGATCAGGCCCCAGACGGCGGCGCCGGCATAACCGAGCGCCGCAGGGCCGGTGCCGGGCGCGTGCAGGCGCGCGTTCGCGACCAGCAGCAGCAAGGCGGCCAGCGCCCATAGGACCAGCGTCCAGGGCAACTGGTCCTGCGTCGGCAGCACCTGCGCGGCGACAACGGTCTGCGCGGTGTCCAGGAACGCGGCCAGCGACAACCAGCCCGCATGCAGCGCCAGCGGGAACACCGCCAGCCAGGACTGCGCGCCGCGCGGCATCGCGCGCGCCACCAGCATCAGCGCCCACAGCAGGCTCGCCAGCGCCGCCCAGATGACGGCCAGCGCCAGCCCGAACCACTGCTGGGAGAACACGATCATCCAGCTCGCGGTCAGCCCGAAGCCGATGACGACCAGCCAGTGGCAGCGGTGGGAATCACGGTGCCCCTCGCGGTCCGGCACCGGCTGGCCGCGCAGCAGCCACACGGCGAAGACCAGGTCGAGCAGGAAGATCACCCCCCAGATCGAGAAGGCATAGCCGTCGGCGACGAGCAGCGTCGGGAAACGGTCGGAAATGGCGCCGTTGTCCGGGCCGAAGACGCCGCGCTGCGACGCCCAGGCCACCAGGGGCATGGCCAGCGCGCTGAGGATGACGAGGATCTGGAGCATGACCCCTCATGGGCAAGGCACATGCCTCCGGCAAGCCGTGCGGTCTCGCAGAAGACTCCGGAATGCCAAGCGCGGGCTCTCCACGGCTCAGGGGGCGTCCCTCCGGGAACCCCCAGAACCATTCCGGCCCCACAAGCGTTCGCTGACCTCGCGCCTGCGATTGCCGCAGCGGCCGCCGATCCACTGTTAATGCATACAGCTATGATCGCGGCCATGTGCCCCGTTGCCCTCGCCGACACGCAGAACGACGTCTTCGCCGACCTCAACCCCGAGCAACGCTCGGCGGTGGAGCACGGCCTCGGCGACGCCGCCCAGGACGGCCACGGACCGCTGCTGGTGATCGCGGGCGCTGGCTCAGGGAAGACGAAGACGCTCGCGTCGCGCGTGGCACGCCTGATCCAGTCCGGCGCGGATCCTCAGCGCCTGCTGCTGCTGACCTTCTCCCGCCGCGCCGCCGGCGAGATGGAACGCCGCGCGGGTCGTGTGCTGCATCGCGCACTGGGCCTGGCCTCGACGCAAGCTCCGCCACGTTTTCCGTGGGCCGGCACCTTCCACAGCGTGGGCGCGCGGCTGCTGCGCGAATACGCCCATCGCATCGGCTTGGCGCCCAACTTCACCATCCTCGACCGCGCCGACGCCGAGGACCTGATGGGCCTGCAGCGGCAGGCGCTCGGCCTGGCGGAAACCACCGAGCGTTTTCCGCTGAAGGGGACCTGCCTCAACATCTATTCGCGCGTGGTCAACAGCGAGGCGCGGCTGGACCAGGTGCTGCAGGAGCACTTCCCCTGGTGCTTCGCGGTCCACGACGAGCTCAAGCGCCTGTTCAAGGCTTACGTCGAGGAGAAGCAGCACCAGCAGCTGCTGGACTACGACGACCTGCTGCTCTACTGGTCGGAGCTGATGGGCGATGACGCGCTGGCCGCGGAACTCGGCGAGCGCTTCCAGCACGTGCTGGTGGACGAGTACCAGGACACCAACCGGCTGCAGGCGACGATCCTGAAGCGGCTCAAGCCGCGCGGCGACCGGCTGACGGTGGTCGGGGACGACGCGCAGGCGATCTACTCGTTCCGCGCGGCGGAGGTGCGCAACATCCTGGAGTTCCCGGCGCAGTTCGATCCGCCGGCGCGCGTGGTCGCGCTGGAGCGCAACTACCGCTCGACGCAGCCCATCCTGGACGCGTCCAACGCGGTGATCGCGATGGCGCGCGAGCGGCACGAGAAGCGCCTGTGGACCGACAAGGCGTCCAGCGAGCTGCCGCATCTGGTGACCGTCGACGACGAGGCGCGTCAGGCGCAATGGGTCGCGGACAAGGTGCTGGAACGCCGCGAGCAGGGCCTGAAGCTGACGCGTCAGGCGGTACTGTTCCGGACCTCCAGCCACGCGGCGCCGCTGGAACTGGAGCTGACGCGGCGCAACATCCCGTTCGTCAAGTTCGGCGGGCTGAAATTCCTCGAGAGCACGCATGTGAAGGACGTGCTCAGCGTGCTGCGCTGGGCCGAGAACCCGC
This sequence comes from Roseateles noduli, assembly GCA_002205125.1. Classification (GTDB taxonomy): domain Bacteria; phylum Pseudomonadota; class Gammaproteobacteria; order Burkholderiales; family Burkholderiaceae_C; genus Roseateles; species Roseateles noduli. Next base: position 179,497 of record NIOE01000015.1, read on the forward strand.
GCGGCCGGCTGGCGGGATTCCGTGTGGCGCAGCTGCTGCCGGGCTTCGGCCCGGCGAGCGCGAGACGACTGCTCGACACGATGTCGCCAGCCGCCGATCCGGCGCGGGCGCTGCGCGACTTCGAGCCGCCGCGCGCCGCGGCTTCTTCGTGGGCGGCCTTGCGCGATCTGATGCTGCAGTTGATCTCGGGCGCGAGCTGGCCGCTGGATCTGGAGGAAGCGGTGCAGTGGTACGCGCCGCATCTGGAGCGGCTGTACGACGACGCGCCGGTGCGGCTCGCCGACCTGGAGCAGATCACGCGCATCGCGCAGGGCTACGGATCGCGGGAGCGTTTCCTGACCGAGCTGACGCTGGACCCGCCGGACGCGAGCAGCGACGAGTCGGGCGTGCCGCTGAAGGACGAGGACTACCTGATCCTGTCGACCATCCATTCCGCCAAGGGCCAGGAGTGGAATGCGGTGTACCTGCTGAACTGCGTGGACGGCTGCATGCCGTCGGACCTGAGCACCGGCGCGCAGGCGCAGATCGAGGAGGAGCGGCGGCTGCTCTACGTCGCGATGACGCGGGCGAAGGACCATCTGGCGGTGATGGTGCCGCAGCGCTTCTACGTGACGCAGCAGACGCGCCACGGCGACCGGCACCTCTACGCGAGCGTGTCGCGTTTCCTGCCCGGCAAGGTGGTGCGTCACTTCGAGAAGGTGGGCCCCGCCAACCAGGCGCAGGCGCCGCTGCCGGAACTCGTGAAGCCGGCGATGGACGTCGCGGCGAAGCTGCGCAAGGCCTGGGACTGAGTTCCCCCATCGGGGCGACTGGATCCCCCGTCACGATCGATTCAATCCCTCATTGGTGCGCACTCTTCGCGTTCGTCGCGGAGCTGCAACTGGGTGGAGGGCGAGGCGCCGGAGCGCTCATAGCATGAAGGCATGCAGTCTCCCGCCCTTGCCAAAGCGGCTGCCGCACTCCTCGCGGCCTGCCCGCCCAGCCTGATCCCGCAGTGGATCCAGGACGTCAACACACTCGTCGGTCTGATCGGCTTCGCGATCACGCTGGTGGTGTGGTGGCAAGTGAAGAACGTGAGGCTGTCGTTCCGATTGCGAGTTCGCATTCCCGCCATCACCAAGAGTCTGGATGAGACCCTGGCTCTCCTTGACAAGGAACTCGATCTGCAGGATCGGAACCGACGGCGTCTGCGGTCGACCTTCTCTTCTTCCTTTGCCCACCTGGAAGCCGTGCTTCCTATCGCGCCGTCCCCTGCGCGCCAGGCAGTCGAGCAAGCCATCGACTTCGTCGCAAAGGCGATGGATGCCCTGGAAACCGACTCCGCAGTCGACGAGGGCGTCGAGGCCAAGGCGCGAGACGCCGTCGGACGGGCATCGACTCAACTTCACCATGCATCTGAAAACCTTCTGTGGGATTAACCATGCACTTCGACATTGAATGCCAATCTCTCATCTCCGTACTGCACGGGCAGACGCTTGCTCGCAAGGTCCAATGGCAGAAGCCGGCCGACGCGCCCGCAGGAAAGGGAGAGGATCGAAGCGCACTCCGGTACGAGGCGACGTATCACGAGGCGCGCTTCGCGCTCTATCAGCAGGATGGTCTCCAACGGAACCCGTCAACGGGAATGGACGGTTCTTCGATCTGGTTCGTGCTGGCCATCCTCGACGAACAGGACTCGGAATTCTGGCGCGAGGTGGATTCGAACGGCAGCGTCAGTCGCCTGTATCGCCTGGTCCAACGCCGTGCGACGCCCATCGACCAGATCTACGCCGCCATCGTCGACCCCGTCTACGAACAGCTCGACCGTGAAGCGGCGGAGTACCGACGAGAGAATTCCGGCTGGCGAGCCAGTCTCCGTCGATTCAAGCGGACGTTCGTCGCGCGCTTCATGTCGATGCCTTCGGCGCGCGCGTAACGCACGTTACGGCAAGCCCGGATGGCGGTCCGTCGCGAAGAACTTAAACTTCGCGACGGTCAAACCCTGACCCCGCGCTTTCCGGAAGATCTCCGGACAAGTTCCCGGACCACCTCCCGGACCCAGCCCGCCAGCCCAGCCCGACCGCCGTGACGATCCGCGACACCGTTCTCCGCACCCTCGCCCACACCAACTGGAAGCTCGCACTGCCGGCGCTGATCCTCACCTGCGGTTGCCTGATCGTGGAGGCCGCCAGCGACGATCCCGAGGTCGTCGTGCCGACGACCGCCCCCACGACGGCCGCGATCAGTCCCAACGGCGTCCTGACGCCCGCGCCGGCCGGCGCCTCCGCACCGGCGCCGACGGCATCCTCTCCCCTGATCGCCAAATCGCCGGACACGGTCGTCGCCCCGACGCCCTCCGACGAGCCGCTGATGAAGCTCCCCGTCAACGCCCGCCACATGCTGGTGGTCGACGACAGCGGGCGCGTGCTGATGTCCAAGGAACCGGACACCGTCGTGCCCATCGCCTCGCTGACCAAGCTGATGACGGCGATGGTGGTGCTGGACGCGAAGCAGGACATGAACGAGGAGATCAAGATCGACGACGCCGACGTCGACCGCCTCAAGCACAGCAAGTCGCGCGTGCGCGTCGGCGCCACGATGAGCCGGGAAGCCGCGTTGGAACTGGCGCTGATCTCGTCCGAGAACCGGGCCGCGTCGGCGCTGGCTCGCCACTTCCCCGGCGGCATGCCGGCCTACGAGGCGGCCGTCGTCGCCAAGATCCGCGCGCTGGGGCTGTCGCACACGGCACTGGCCGACCCGACGGGACTCTCGCCCAACAACACCTCGACGGCCGCCGAGGTCGCCCGCATCGCCGCGGCTGCGTCCAAGTACCCCGTGATCGCGCGCATCAGCAGCGACAAGTCCAGCGCGGTCGAGGTCAACGGCCGCCCGCGCGAGCTGCGCAACACCAACCACCTGGTGGGCGCCAAGGGCTGGGACATCCGCCTGTCCAAGACCGGCTACACCGAAGAAGCCGGGCGCTGCCTGGCGATGCGGATGAAGAGCGGCGGACAGACCATCACGGTCATCCTGCTGGACGCCGACGGCTCCGCGCAGCGCCTGCGCGACGCGGCCGCGATCCGCAAGTCGCTGGCGAAGATCGCCGCGGCCTGACCCCCCTCATTGCGCCTGTAATCCCCCTCGCGGGGGACGCGAACAGGTTCTTTGAGGCTGGTCAAACAACCATCAGATTCGGCATTCGCGCCACGCCTCCTGTGGCCCATCACTCCTAGCATCTGCGGCTCCTCTCACCGCATGTCCAGGAGCCATCGCATGCACCCTCATTCCCAGAAAACCACCGACGCCACGTCTGGCGCGCACACGCAACCCGACTTCCACCACGTGATCTATCGACTCGACCAATTGGCCGGGGAGACCCACAAGCTTCGGGAGGAGATGCAGGTCGGATTCGCCAAGGTTCACAGCGAATTGCAGACCATGAGGACGGATCAGGAGTCCTTCAAGAAGGAGCTCGCCGATCAGCGTCTCGACTACACCAAGGAAATCAGCCAGTGCCGCGCCGAATTCCGGGCGGACCTCCATGCGAGCCGCGCTGAGTTCAAGGACGAGCTTCATGCCATGCGTGACAAGTTCAGCAAGGAATTCGGCGTCATGCTGGATCGCTCCAGGATCGACATGAAGGAGTTCGTCGCCTCGGTAGTCGCGACCGTCGACGACCGCATCAAGCTGAGCGGTCAGGCCTCGGACCTCCGGCTCCTCAAGTGGTGCGCCCGCGCCGCCCTCAGCTCGTCCGCCGCGGCGGGCAGCCTCGCGTACGCGGTGTCGAAGCTCATGCCGTGATGCGGTCTGAGCTGCCCGTTCCGCCGCGCCCCTCACCGGAAGAAGTCCAGGAGTCGATACATGCATCCCGATACCGCACAGACCACCAACGTCACCTTGCTGCCGCAGCAACCGCCGCAACAGCAACAGCAACAGCAATCCAACTTCGCCCTCGTCGTGCACCGGCTCGATGATCACTCTGCAAGGCTCGAGAAGCTCGATGCAAAGATCGAGAAGCTCGACGCGAAGGTGGAGGCACTACAAGCCGGACTGACCGCAGTCCGTCTCGAAACGCGAGACCAGATCCAGGCCTTGCGCAACGACATGCATACGCAGGGCCAGTCACTTCGCAACGACATTCAGGCTCAAGGGCAATCGCTTCACAAGGACATGCACACGCACTTCGAGAAGTTCCGAAAGGAAATGAAGGCCGACATGCGAGAAGTCGTGACCGCTGCGATGGCTCCCGTCAACGAGCGCTTCAACACGATGGACGAGCGCATCAAGCACGCGGTCACTGCGGCCGACAACAAGCTGCTCCGCTGGTGCGCCGGTTCGGCGGCCGGCTCTTCGGGCCTCGCCTACCTGGTGTCACGGCTGCTGTCATGACAGCAGCCGGAGGGAGCATCGTTCGCGCCTCCCTCCGTCACCCGCAGTAGGCCCCGTCCTACCCGCCCCATGAGCCACCGGAGCTACTGTCGAGCCATATCGGCAGACCGGGTCCAGCCCTCATGGTTCACTCCTCCTCCCCTGCGACGGACCTGCCGCCGTCTGCGCCTCCCGCGCCGCCCGTTGCGCCCAAGAAGGCGAAACGACGCCGCCCGCCGCGCCTGTCCGCCGCCGCCTGGCGCCAGTTCATGCAGATCGCCCGGCCCTACTGGCTCGGCGACCAGCGCAAGGCCGCCTGGGGGCTGCTGCTGCTCATGATCGTGCTGATGCTGTGCGAGACCCAGCTCGCCGTCATGCTCAACGACAAGACCGGCGAGATGACCTCCGCGCTCGCCGAGCGCAACCACTCGCGCTTCTGGCTCGCGGTGCGCGACAGCCTCATCGTGCTGGGCTTCGCGGTGCCGGTGTACGCCTTCTACTACTACATGCGCGACGCGTTCTCCAACCATTGGCGACGCTGGCTCACCGGCAGGTTCCTCGACGGCTACCTCGACGGCCGCAAGTACTACGAGATCGGCGCCGGCACCACCGGCGGTGCCGCCGACATCGACAACCCCGACCAGCGCATCTCCGAGGACATCAACACCTTCACCGGCCGCTCCACCCACTTCGTGCTGCTGATGATCGGCTCGGCGATGCAGCTGGTGGCCTTCTGCGCCGTGCTGTGGTCGCTGTCCAAGCTGCTGGTGGCCTTCCTCGTGGTCTACGCCACCGTGGGGACCTTCCTCGCGCTCTACGTCTTCGGCTCGCCGCTGATCCAGCTGAACTTCTGGCAGCTGCGCCGCGAGGCCGACTTCCGCTTCGGCCTCATGCGGCTGCGCGAGAACGCCGAATCCATCGCGTTCTACCGCGGCGAGCCGCAGGAGCGCGCCCACATCGAAGGCCGCTTCGAGTCCGTCTACCAGAACTACTGGAAGCTGATCCGCAAGCAGCGCGCGCTCAACCTGTTCCAGCGCGGCTTCAGCCAGCTGACGCTGGTCGTGCCGGCGGTGATCCTGGCCGAGCGCGTGCTCTCGGGCGACCTGGAAGTCGGCGCCGCCGTGCAGGCCGCGGGCGCCTTCGCCGCGGTGCTGACGGCCGTCTCGCTGATCGTCGACAACTTCGAGAGCCTGAGCCGCTTCGTCGCCGGCATCGACCGGCTGCACGCGCTCTCCGAGGTCATGCACAAGCGCAAGCCCCGCGACGAACGCGCGCGCGAGAAGATCGAAACGAAACACGCCGACCAGCTCGCCCTGCGCGAGCTCACGCTCTACACGCCGCAGTTCGACCGCCTGCTGGTGGAGAAGCTCGACGTCGCGCTAAAGCCCGGCGAGAGCCTGCTGATCACCGGCGTGAGCGGCTGCGGCAAGAGCTCGCTGCTGCGTGCGATCGCCGGCCTGTGGCGCAGCGGCGAAGGCACCATCGAGCATCCGCCGCTGGAAGACGTGTTCTTCCTGCCGCAGCGCCCCTACCTGCAGCCCGGCACGCTGCGCAGCCAGATGATCTATCCGGACACGAGCACCGAGCTCGACGACGACGCGCTGCGCGCCATCCTCGACGAGGTCTGCCTGCCCGAGCTCGCCGACCGCGTCGGCGGGCTGGACGCCTCGCAGGACTGGGAGAAGCTGCTGTCCATGGGCGAGCAGCAGCGGCTGGCCTTCGCGCGGGTGCTGGTGCGCACGCCGAAGATGGTCATCCTCGACGAAGCCACCAGCGCGCTGGACGGCTGCAACGAGCGCCGACTCTACGAGCGCCTGTGCCGCGACGGCGTCACGCTGGTGAGCATCGCCCACCGCCACGCGGTGCTGCAGCATCACACGCACGTGCTGCGCCTGACCGGCGGCGGTGCGTGGCAGCTGCATCCCGCCGAGGGCTACGATTTCGACGCCGTGGAGGCGGAGGCCGAGGCCGCGCGGGAAGCGGCGCTTGAAGCGGCGATCGAGGCGAAGCTGGCCGACGGCGCGGGCGCCGGTCCGGTGGCGAAGCCGAGCGAGAAGGAGTCGACATGAGCAGTTGGACCGATGAAGTCGTCGCCACCGTGCGCTCCGAGTTCTCCGACGTCCCCGACGTCGCGCAGATCACGCGCATCGCCGTGCGCCTGCTGCTCGCGGCGGTGCTGGGCGGCATCCTCGGCTACGAACGCGAGCACCACGGCAAGGCCGCCGGCATCCGCACCCACATGCTGGTGTCGCTGGGGGCGGCGCTGTTCGTGCTGGTGCCGCAGCAGGGCGGCATGGCGCTGGCCGACATGAGCCGCGTGCTGCAGGGCGTCATCGCCGGCATCGGGTTCCTGGGCGCTGGCGCGATCCTCAAGCTCAAGGACGAGGAGCAGGTCCACGGCCTGACCACCGCCGCCAGCATCTGGATGACTGCCGCCATCGGCATCGCCTGCGGCCTGGGCCGCGAGGCCACCGCCGTCTTCAGCATGCTGCTGGCGCTGCTCATCCTCGCCGTGCTGCCGCTGTTCACCCGGCCGCATCCCCGGCAGGACGAGGACCGGAAGGCGGATGTCCCGCGGGGCCGCCCGCAAGAGGACGGTGACCGGGAGCGCTCAGCTTGACCGCATGCGCCACCGGCCGCGGGCGCTTCGTCAATGCGGTGCCGAGCTTGGTGCTCAGCTTCATCCGGTTGTTGATGGCCCAGCCGCTGGCGTCCAGGATGGGACCGAGGCTGCGCTGACGCAGCTTGAGCCAGGCGATCAGCATGCTCGGCCCGGAGATCGACAGCACGATGCCCAGCACCGCCAGCGGGATCCACCAACCGAGGTCCACGAAGCGCCCGAACACGCCGACGATGACCGTGCTGATGCTGCCGAGTGCGACGCCGATCGCCGCGACGGTACCGACGTCGACACGCCGTCCGGGGACGCCGAGTCCCGGCAGTCCCGCCGCACCGGCGCCCGTCGTTCCAGCGGCGCCCAAGGCACCAGGGGCGCCGCCGGGCACGGTCGGCGCGACCGCGGCGGCCGTGCCCGGCTGATCCGCCGTCGCGATGCGCCCCGCGAGATGGCCCATGCGGCCCTGCTGCGTCGTGTCGCTCGCCGCCGCACGTTTGGCGACCTGATCCTCGACCAGCCGCACCAGCTTCTTGTACGGCGACAGGAAGGCCTGGCCGACGCTGATCGGGTTCTCGATCACCTTGACGATGCGCGCGTCCCAGTCGTGGCCGTCGCGGTCGTAGAAGAGCCCGTTGCGTCCGACGAAGAGAAAGTCGACATCGCCCGCGCTGACCACTGCGACGATGGTGCGCTTCTGGTTCAGGCGCACACACTCGCAGTAGGCGAGGTAGGCCTTCGCCAGGCCCGCCACCGGCGCGTGCCGCGCGGGATCGGCGACGTCGACGGTCAGCTCGCAGGCGCGGCCGTCGACGAACAGCGTGCCGGCCTGGAACACCGCGCCGCGGCCCTCGTAGAAATCCTCGAAGGACACGAAGTTGCGCGCCAGTCGCAGCAGGCCGCGCTGAAGCAACAGCAGCTTCTCGAGATCGTTGAGCGCGGCATGACGCGGCGCGGCGGCGCGGTCGTCCTCCACCTGCTTCAGCAAGCGCGCGCGCACCTCGTCGAGATGTCCGCCCGGTTGCGCCGCGGCGAGCGCGGCCACGACGTCCACGCCGATCGCGGCGACCGGCCCGGACGGCTGTCGCCTCAGCCACTCCCGGCAGGCGCGCACCTCGTCCTTCAACGCCAGCCAGTCGCGCTCGTCGAGGCTGTCGCCGAAGTCCGACGTCAAGGCCTGCGCGCGCAAGGCGGCGAGCGCCCCGCGCCAGGCGGGATTGGCGCGATCGTCCAGGGGCAGCGCCGCGCCCGGCGACACGGGCGCGATGGGCATCTGCCTGAGCACGCCGGCTTCCAGCGACAGCAGTCCGGTCGCATGCGCCTTCAGCTGCTCGGGATCGGTCGCGTTGAGCGTCGCCGCGGCGGACGCGTCGTAGCTCGCAAGCCGGCAGCGCGCGAAGAAGTCCTCGACCTTGTCGTGCACCGCCTGCACCGCCATCGCCGCGGCGCGACGTCCCGCGCAGCCGGCCTCGGCCTCGCCCTCGCGATGCCAGGCCAGCAGCGCGGACGCCTGCTCGAAGAAGGCCTTGATCCGGGTCTCGTCGATGCCGGGCTGGCCGCCGGCGTCGGCGACGGTGCCCATCGCCTCGCCGATGCGCTGCGCGAGCGCGCGATCCGCGGCGTCCTCGATCGACGCCACCGGCACGATGCCGTCGCCGTTGTGCCGCTCGGCGGCGAGGTGGGACTGGCGCTCGCGGATCTCGTCCAGACCGATGTCGGATTGCCCCGCGTGTCCCGTCAAGGCCAGCGTGCGTTGAAGTTCCTCCGCCAGCGCGCGGCCCTCGTCGGTGTCGGCCAGCGAGTCGGGCGACAGCCGCGCTTCGCCCCGCAGCAGCGGCTGCCAGTCCTTCAATCGTGCGCCGACCCACTCGCAGGCGGCGATCAGCTCGGGCGCGCGGATGCGGCCGTCGCGGTCGAGGTCGATGAGGTCGAGGGTGCGTTCATCGAATTCCAGGCCTCGGGTCGGACAGGCCAGCGCGACCCAGCGTTTCTGGTCGAGGTCGCGCAGGTGGAGGAGGTCGTCGGCGGAGCTCATGCGCGCTTGATCCGCGCCGCCCGCCCTGAAGAATCGCCAGGGATGAGTCATTGACGTGCAAGGCGGCAAGCGACGTGCCGCCGGGCGCCTCTGCGGACGACAGGTGGGCGGATGCCGACCGTCCCTCCCATCCGCGACTCGGGCATGACAGTTGCCGCTCGATGCGCTAGGGTCAACGTTCCGGAGACGACCCGGAGTTCACTATGGATCTCGATACCGTCTCATACGTGTTCCAGAGCCTGGACGGCACGTTCACCATCAAGCCACGGCTCTCGCGCCGCTGGCGCGTGAAACACGACAGCATGCCGTGGGGGGATTCCTTCGGGTCGGCGGAAGAGGCCGCGAAAGCACTGGCGGCGCGCTTCGCCGTGCCGGCGGATCTGAACGAATGGACGGAGATCGGCGACTTCCATACGGACGTGGGGGGATTCCACCTCTGATCCGGAAAGAGCGGCCGACGCGACACCACGACGCGACACCACGACGCGAGCCTCACGGCGCCGGCCAGACCGATCCTCCGCCCACCGCGTGGCAGCGCGAACCTTCCGGCAATCCGGCCTGCGTCGTGCCCGTGAACGCACCAAAGGCGGGCAGGATCATCAAGCCCTCGGATTCGGCGAAACACGGCAGGCGGTGACGCTCGTGCGCGCGCCCGTGCAAGGTCGTCGCCGGGTGCAGGTGCCCGGCCAGCACGTAGGCATCGGCGACGCGCTGCGGATGGTGGCAGGCCGCGAACGGCCCGATCGCATGGGGCTCGGCGACGATCTCGAAGCGCAGCGACGGCGGCGGATCGCCCGCGCGGCTGTCGTGATTGCCGCGGACCAGCAGGCAAGCGACGTCCGCGTGCCGATCGCGCCAGACATGCGCGGGATCCAGCACCAGCGGCTGCTGCGCCGCAGCCGCATGCAGGAAGTCACCGAGCACGACCAGTCGCGCCGCGCGCCGCTCGTCGATCAAGGCGCTCAGTCGGTCGAGGTTGTCGCGCGTCGTGCCTGACGGCACGGGCTGGCCGAGGGCGCGGAAGCTCGCCGCCTTGCCCAGGTGCACGTCGGCGACGAAGACCGTGCGCGTCGCCGGCCACCACAGCGCGCGCTCGGGCAGCAGCCAGACGCGCTCGCCGGCGAGCGTCATCGCGAGCGCGCCGGGCGGCTGATCGCCGTACGTGGTCGTCGCCGTCATCGCCTCTTCCTCATCGTCCCCGCGCGCCTCGTCATCAGATCATCGCCTTCTCCGCCCACCGGCCTCGCGCCGTCTGGCGGGCGCCTCGCCGCGCGTCTCCAGCGCGAGCGAATCCCGCACCGACGCCACGGCCTCGTCCGCTTGAATCGCGAACTGCGGCGAGTCCTTCTTCGCGAACACCGCCAAGGCGCGCTCCGCCGGTTCGCGCGCGGTGCCGACCGCGTCGCCGCCGGCGCTGCGCTCCAGCTCCGACACCATCCGCGCGATGCGATCGCCGAGCGACTCGTTGCTGAGCTTCTCGCGGAAGCGCTCCACCATCAACGGGAAAGCCAGCGGCGTCGGCTTCTTCAGCGCGTGGACCCGCAGGGTCTGCCGGCCCATGCGGTCCAGCGCCGACGCCAGATGGCGCACGTCGAGTTCCTGCGTCAGCAATTCCTGTTCGGCCTGGACCAGCAGCCGGTTGCCCGGATCGTGCTGCTGGAACACCTCGAAGAACAGCGTCGCCGAGGCCTGCAGCTGCCGGTTGCTGCGACGCTCGCCGGGGTGGCTCTGGAAGATCAGGCCGGCGATGCGCGCGATCTCGCGGAAGCGCCGCCGCGCGAGCTCGGTCGCGTTCAGGCTGGCGAGCACCTCGCGCAGCAGCGCCTCCATCGGCGGCAGCGTCAGCAACGCGGGCAGGCGCTCGGCCCAGTCGATCGCCTTGGCGCTGAGCAGCTCGATGCCGTAGTCGTTGAGCGCGATCGAGAAGGTGCCGGTCTCCGGCTGCGCCGCGCGCCAGGCGATCAGCCCGGCCAGCCCCAGGTGCACCTGCCGTCCGGCGAAGGGGTAGAGGAAGAGATGCCAGCCTTCGCGCGATTTCAGTGTCTCCGCCACCAGCACGTCGGGGCCCGGCACGCCGGACCAGCGCCGCTGGATGTCGATCAGCGGGCGCACGCATTGCATCTCGGGGGAGTCGAAGCGGCCCGCGTCGGCATCGGCCAGTTCGCGCAAGACGGCGTCGGCGAGCGTGCTCGACAGCGGCATGCGGCCGCCGTTCCAGCGCGGCAGGGCGGCGCGTCCGGCCGTGGCGCGCCGCACCAGCGCCGTCATCTGCTCGACGCGCACCAGCTCCAGCAGCCGGCCGCTGAACATGAAGGCGTCCCCGGGTTTCAGGCGCGCGATGAAGCCTTCCTCGACGCTGCCGAGTTTTCCTCCGCTCAGGTACTGCACGCTGATCGACGCGTCGCTGACGATGGTGCCGATGTTGACGCGGTGGCGACGGGCCAGACGCGCGTCGGGCACGCGCCAGACGCCCTCCTCGTCGGGCACGACGCGGTGGTAGTCCGGATACGCCGTCAGCGACGGGCCGCCCTGGCGGACGAAGTCCAGGCACCACTGCCACTGGTCCGCGTGGAGGTCCTCGTAGGCGACGGTGCCGCGCACCTCGGCGAGCAGTTGCTCCGGGCGGAAGCCGCCGCCCAGCGCCACGGTGACCAGGTGCTGGACCAGCACGTCCAGCGGCGCGCGCGGGCTGTGCCGGGCCTCGATGCGACCGGCGCGGACGGCCCCGCGCGCGGCGGCGGCTTCGACCAGCTCCAGGCTGTGCGTGGGCACCAGCGTGATCCGCGACGGTCGTCCCGGCGCGTGGCCGGAGCGGCCCGCGCGCTGCACCAGCCGCGCGACGCCCTTGGCCGAGCCGATCTGCAGCACGCGGTCCACCGGCAGGAAATCCACGCCGAGGTCCAGGCTGGAGGTACAGACGGCGGCCTTCACGCGGCCTTCCTTGAGGCCGAGCTCGACCCACTCGCGCACCTCGCGGTCCAGCGAGCCGTGGTGCAGCGCCAGCACGCCGGCCCAGTCGGGACGCGCCTCCAGCAGCGCGCGGTACCAGCGCTCGGCCTGCGAGCGCATGTTGGTGAAGACCAGACAGCTCTCGCTGGCCTCGATCGCCTCCACCACCTGCGGCAGCATGCGCAGGCCCATGTGGCCCGCCCAGGCGAAACGCTCGGCGGTCTCGGGGAGCAGCGTGTCGATGACCAGCGTCTTGTCGGTCTCGCCCTGCACCATCACCGCGTCGGTGTCAGTGTCAGCGTCGGCGTCGCCGGCCGCGGTGCCTTGCAAGGTCCGCATGGCCTCGTCGAGATTGCCCAACGTCGCCGACAGGCCCCAGGTCATCAGCGTACTGCCGCGGCCGCTGGCCCTCACCCCTGCCCTCTCCCGCAAGCGGGAGAGGGAGTAAGAGGAAGCGAATCGGCGCAGCCGCGCCAGTGCCAGTTGCGTCTGCACGCCGCGCTTGTTGCCCATCAGCTCGTGCCATTCATCGACGACGACCAGCCGCACCTGCCCGAGCTGATCCCGCGCATCCGCCCGCGACAGCAGCAGCGACAGGCTCTCCGGCGTCGTCACAAGCACGGTCGGCAGCCGCCTGTCCTGCGCGGCGCGCTGCGCGGACGTCGTGTCGCCGCTGCGCAGCGCGGCGGTCCACCCGGGACACAGCGCCGCCATCGGCGCCTCCAGCGCGCGCAGCGTGTCGGCGGCGAGCGCGCGCATCGGCGTGATCCAGAGCACCGTGAGCGGCGGCGCGATCGCCTTCCCGGCATGAACACGCGCCTCGGCGCCCACCTCGTCCCTCAGCGCCGCGAGCGCCCCCAGCCACACCGCCAGCGTCTTGCCGCTGCCGGTGCTCGAATGCAGCAACCCGCCGCGGCCGCGCGCGATCTCTTCCCAGACGCGACGCTGGAATGGGAACGGGGTCCACCCTTTTTCATCGAGCCACGCATCGACCGCAGCGATGCCGGAAGTTGCAGAGATCCCAGCGCACGCCTCGTCGCTTCGACTCCCTCTCCCGCTTGCGGGAGAGGGCAGGGGTGAGGGCCGGCGGCCGTGCCTGCCCACCCCGTCGACATCATCGCTGTCGTCGCTCACGTCCCCTCCCCTGGCAGCAAGGCCTGCAGCGACTGCAAGGTATCGGCCTCCTCGACCGGCTTGTCCTCGCGCCTGCGCAGCATGCGTGGGAACCGGACCGCGATGCCGCTCTTGTGGCGGCCGCTGCGCGCGATGCCTTCGAAGCCGAGTTCGAACACCATCGTCGGCGTGACGCTGCGCACCGGCCCGAAGGTCTCGGTCGTGGTCTTGCGGATCACCGCGTCGACCTCGCGGATCTCGGCGTCGGTGAGTCCCGAGTACGCCTTCGCGAACGGCACCAGCTGCCGCGCCGGGTCGTCCGCCGGCCCGTTCCAGACGGCGAAGGTGTAGTCGGTGTACAGGCTCGCCCGCCGCCCGTGGCCGCGCTGCGCATAGATCAGCACCGCGTCGACCGACAGCGGATCGATCTTCCACTTCCACCAGACGCCGACATCCTTGGTCCGCCCGACGCCGTAGCGCGCATCGCGGCGCTTGAGCATCATCCCCTCGACCCCCAGCCCGCGCGCCTGCTCGCGTTGCCGCGCGAGGTCGGCCCAGTCCGCCCCGTCGATCAAAGGACTGAGTTCCAGCCCCGCCAGCGGATGCGTCGCCACGAGGCGCTCCAGCCGCTCGCGGCGCTCCTGCTGCGGCCGATCGCGCAGGTCCTCGCCGCCCTCCTCCAGCAGGTCGTAGACACACAGCGCCACGGGCAGCTCACCGAGCAGCTTCGCGCTCAGCGTCTTGCGGCCGATGCGCTTCTGCAGCTCCGCGAACGGCATCGGGCGGCCGTCGCGCCAGACCAGGATCTCGCCGTCCAGGACTGTGCCGTCGGGCAGCGCCTCGCCCATCGCGCGCAGCTCAGGAAAGCGCTCCGTCACGAGTTCCTCGCCGCGCGACCAGATCGCCGCCTCGCCGCCGCGCTTCACGAGTTGCGCGCGGATGCCGTCCCACTTCCATTCGACCAGCCAGTCCGACGCCGGCCCGATCGCGGCGTCGAACTGCGTCACGTCCAGGTTGAACGGATGCGCCAGGAAGAACGGATACGGCTGCAGGCCGCGGCCTGCGCCTTCCGCCCCGTCCACGTCGGCCGGCGCAATGAGCGCCTCGTAGTCGGCCGCCGACGGCGTCGCGCCGATGTGCGTGTAGCCCATCAACCGCTGCGCGACGAGCTTGGCATCCAGCCCGCCGACGGTCGCCAGCGCCTGCGTCACCTGCAGCTTCGACACACCGACGCGGAACGCGCCCGTGATCAGCTTGAGGTGGACGAAGCGCTGTTCGACCGCCAGCGCGGCCCACTGGCTCTGCAGCGTCACCGCCAGCGCCTCCGGCGGCTGGCCGCGCAGCGGCAGCAGATGCCCGGTCATCCATTCGGACAAGGACCGCTCGACCGTCTCCGACGGTTCGGGCAACAGCAGCGCGATGGTCTCGGCCAGATCGCCCACGGCCTCGTAGCTCTCGTCGAAGAGCCACTCCGGCAGACCGGCGGCGAGCCGCGCCTGCTCGCGCAGCAGCTTCACGGGCACGAGCTGACGCGGCTTGCCGCCGGCCAGGAAATACACGGCCCACGCGGCGTCTTCCGGCGGCGCCTGTCGCAGATAGGACCGCAGCGCGGCCTGCTTGGCGAGGCTGGACGTGGACGCGTCGAGTTCGCGGAAGAGATCGGCGAACGCCTTCATGCCGGCGCTTCCCCGTCGGTCGCATCGGCCGCATCGGCCGCATCGGCCGCATCGGTCGCGCCGGTCGCGCCGGGCGCCTCCATGACGTCGGTCGTGTCCGTGGCGCCTTCCGCCTCCTCCGCGCCGTACTCGGTCGCGAAGCCCTGCGCCTGCAGACCCTGCTCACCCAGCCATCGCACCATCGTCGCCACGCTGCCGTGCGTGACGAAGACGCGCTCCGCGCCGGTGCCGCGGATGGCCGCCATCAGCCCCGGCCAGTCCGCATGGTCGGAGACGACGAAACCGCGGTCCACGCCGCGCCGCCGGCGCGTGCCGCGCAGCTGCATCCAGCCGCTGGCGAAGGCGTCGGAGAGATCCGGACCGAAGCGCCTCAGCCACGGCGAACTGGCGGCCGACGGCGGCGCGATGACCAGCGCGCGCGACAGCGCGGCCTTGTCCAGCGACGGATCGCCGACCGCCAGCGTCGTCGGCAGTCGCACGCCGGCCGCGCGGTAGACGGCGTTCAGCGGCTCGACCGCACCGTGCGCCACGATGGGTCCGATGGACGCGTCCACGCCGTGCAGCAGCCGCTGCGCCTTGCCCAGCGCATAGGCGTAGAGCACCGAGGGGCGCCCCGCCTCGGCGTTGCGGCGCCACCAGGCGTCGATCCCGGCGAACAGCGCCGCCTGCGACGGCCAGCGGTAGATCGGCAGGCCGAAAGTCGATTCGGTGATGAAGGTGTCGCAGCGCACCGGCTCGAACGGCGCGTTGGTGCCGTCGGCCTCCAGCTTGTAGTCGCCCGAGGCGACCCAGACCCGTCCGCCGTGTTCGAGCCGCACCTGCGCCGAGCCCAGCACGTGCCCGGCCGGATGCAGCGACACGCGCACCCCGTGATGGACGACGGCCTCGCCGTAGTCCAGCGTCTGCAAGGTGATGTCCTCGCCCAGCCGCCGCCGCAGGATCGCCGCGCTGTCGCGATGGGCCAGGTAATGCCCGTTCCCGCGGCGCGCGTGGTCGCTGTGGCCGTGCGTGATGACGGCGCGGTCGACCGGGCGCCACGGGTCGATGTAGAAGTCGCCGGGCGGGCAGTACAGCCCTTGCGGCCGGGCGACGACGAGATCGCCCGGCGACCCGTCGATACGCCGCGTGTCCGCTGCCACCCCTCGACCGTTCTCGATGTCCATGGCGACCGATGCTAGCCACGACCGGCATCCGCCTGTGTAGGACGAGCCCTCGTCCGGCGCGCGCCCCGCATGCACCGGACCTCCCGCCCCGCGGGGTTCTCCTCCCCCTTGACCCGGGCGTATTCGCGGGGCTTGCGCCCCGCGCCGCCGCCCCTACACTGAGCCTGCGTTCATCCACCGTCGCCCGGCGCACGCACGCCGGGTGTTCCTGGGGGGGAGAAGGATGGGTCGTGTGTCCGACTGGCTCCTGGCGCATCGCCGGATCGCGTGGCCGCTGGCCGCGGTGGCGGCGCTGTCGCTGGGGATCGCCGCGAGCGAGCTGCACCGCCGTTCGCTCGAGCACGACTTCCAGCGCAACCTCAACAACGCCGCCCAGCGCGAGGCGCTGGCGCTGCAGGGCCTCACGCTGACCGGCAAAGGCATGGGCGCCGTGGTGCTGGCCGGCCAGCTCAACCCGGCGCTCAAGCTCACCGCCACGCTCACCGACGTCGACCAGGCGCGCCTCACGCGCCCGTCCGCCGACACGCTGGAAGTGCTCGGCAGCAGCGTCGGCGCGCAGCTGGCCTTCGTCGTCAACGCGCAGGGCCGCATCATCGCCGGCTGGGACGACGAAGGCTCGCCGCCGATCGGCCTGGACGTGGGCTTCCGCCAGTACTTCCGCCAGGCGATGCGCGGCCAGCCCAACGTCTTCGCCGGCATCAGCATCAGCACCGGCCAGCGCGCCTACTGGCTGGCCGCGCCCATCTACCGCCGCCCCGGCCAGGAGGGCGAGATCATCGGCGTCGTCGCCGCGCGCCTGTACGCCGATGCGCTGGACCACTTCCTCGACACCCGCAGCTACGCCGGCGCGCTGCTGGTCTCGCCCTCGGGCGTGGTGCTGGCCGCCAGCCGGACCGACTGGCGCATGAGCCTGGACGGCGCCGCCACGCCGCAGCGCGCCCGAACGATCACCGCGGGCGGGCAGTTCGGCAAGCTCTTCGAGGACCCGTCGCGCTCGCACAGCCTGCCCTTCGCGCTGGGCGACCCGCGCGTGGAGATCGACGGCGTGCGCCACGCCGTCGCCCGCGCCGACGTGGCCTGGAACGACCCGACCGGCCCCTGGCGCGTGGTGCTGCTGGGCGACCTGGACGCGCTGGAGCCGATGGGCACGCGCGTGGGCATCGCGGCGCTGGTGGCCCTGCTGGCCTTCGGGCTGCTGGCGGCCACCCTGCGCAGCCTGGCCCACGGCGCGGCGCGCGACCGCAAGGAGCTCGAACTGCAGGCCCAGCACGGCCAGCTGCAGGCGCTGCTGGCCGAGCGCGAGCGCGCCCAGGACGCGCTGCAGCGGGCCAAGGAGGACGCCGAGGGCGCGACCCGCGCCAAGTCGGACTTCCTGGCCAACATGAGCCACGAGATCCGCACCCCGATGAACGCCATCATCGGCATGTCCCACCTCGCGCTGCAGACCGGGCTGGACGCGCGCCAGCGCAACTACATCGAGAAGGTGCACCGCTCGGCCGAGAACCTGCTCGGCGTGATCGACGACATCCTGGACTTCAGCCGCATCGAGGCCGGCAAGCTCAGCCTGGAATGCGTGCCCTTCCGGATGGAGGACGTGCTCGAGCACCTGGTCAACCTGATCGGCTTCCGCGTCGAGGACAAGGGCCTGGAGCTGCTGCTCAACGTGCCGACCGACCTGCCCACCGCGCTCATCGGCGATCCGCTGCGCCTGGGCCAGGTGCTGGTGAACCTGGGCAACAACGCCGCCAAGTTCACCGACCACGGCGAGATCATCGTCGGCATCCAGGCCGTGACGCTGACACCCGCACAGGCCGCGCAGGCGGCCATCGCGGCGGCCACCTCGTCCGCGGCCGATCCGGTCGGCGCGAGCTGCTCCCCTGAGGTCGAGCTGCACTTCCAGATCCGCGACAGCGGCATCGGCATGACGCCCGAGCAGCAGGCGCGGCTGTTCCGGAGCTTCAGCCAGGCCGACAGCTCCACCACCCGCAAGTACGGCGGCAGCGGCCTGGGGCTGGCGATCTGCAAGCAGCTGGTGGAGATGATGGGCGGGCGGATCTGGCTGGAGTCCACGCCCGGCGTGGGCTCGACCTTCCACTTCACCGCCCGCTTCGTGCTGCAGTCCGAGGGCTCGGACCTGCCGGCGCGCCGCGCGCTGATGGCGCATGAACTGTCGCAGCTGCGCACGCTGGTCGTCGACGACAACCGCGCCGCGCGCGAGATCCTGTCCACGCTGGGCGCGAGCTTCGGGCTGGCGGTCTCCACCGCCGCCGACGGCGCCGAGGCCGTGCGCGACGCCGAGCGCGCGCAGGCCGACGGCCGCCCCTACGCGCTGGTGCTGATGGACTGGCAGATGCCGGTGCTCGACGGGCTGGAGGCGACGCGCCAGCTCGGCGACGGCCGGCTGCGCCCACCGCCGGCCGTGGTGCTGGTGACCTCCTTCGGCCGCGACGATTCGCTGACCGCGGCGCTGGCCGCGGCAGGACAGACTCAGCGGCCGGTGCTGCTGACCAAGCCGGTCACCGCGTCGTCGATGCTGGGCGCCATCGGCGAGGCGCTCGGCCACGTCGACCTGCCCGCCCCGGCGGCGCAGCGCCGGCGCGACTCCGCGCGCGAGGCGATGCGCCAGGTCGCCGGCGCCCGGCTGCTGGTGGCCGAGGACAACGAGCTGAACCAGGAACTCGTCACCGCGCTGCTGGAAGACGCCGGCGTCCACGTGACGCTGGCGGCCAACGGCCGCATCGCGCTGGACCTGCTGGAGGCCTCGCCCGAGGGCTTCGACGGCGTGCTGATGGACTGCCAGATGCCGGTGCTGGACGGCTACGGCGCCACGCGCGCGCTGCGCGCCGTGCCGCGCTGGGCGACCCTGCCCGTCGTCGCGATGACGGCCAACGCGATGAGCGGCGACCGCGAGCGCGTCCTCGATGCCGGCATGAACGACCACATCGCCAAGCCGCTCAACGTCGACCACCTGTTCGAGATCCTTGCGCGCTGGGTGCACCCGGCCATGCCGGCCTCGGAGGTGGCGATGGACACGCGGTCGGGATCGGGCGCGCGCGTGGACACGCGCGGCGGGACCGACGATCGCGATGGGCGCGATCGGCGCGATGGACCCGATGGCCGCGCCGGGCCCGGCGAGCCCATCCCCGCCATCCCGGCGCTCACGACCGGCCCGCACTACGGCCTGCCGCAGATCGCCGGCCTGGACGTGCAGGCGGGGCTGGCGACCGCGGGCGGCCACCTGCCGCTCTACCGCAAGCTGCTGCGCACCTTCCACGACACGCAGACCGGTTTCGCCGCCGATTTCGCCGACGCCGCCGCGGCGGGTGACGCGACCACGATGACGCGACTCGCGCATTCGCTGCGCGGCGCAGCTGGCACGTTGGGCGCGCGCCCGCTGTCGGCCGCCGCCGGGGCGTTGGAACAGGCCTGCGCGCAGCGCGCGTCGGCCGCCGAGCGCGATCCGCTGCTGACCCGTGCGCAGTCGTTGCTGGCGACCTTGCTGGTCTCGCTCGGCCGGCACCTGGCGCAGGAAGCCCTGATGCCGACATCGCGTCCGCAGCCCGCGGTGTCACCACCATCGACCGTGATGCCGCCCGCGATGCCGCCCGCGCTGGACGACACCTCGCGCGAACGGCTGGACGCATTGCTGGCGAGCCTGACGGCGCTGCTGCGCGACAGCGATTCCGCGGCCACCGACGCCGCGCAGGCGTTGACGGCGATGCTCGACCGGCTGCCGCTGCCGACTT
This sequence comes from Roseateles noduli, assembly GCA_002205125.1. GTDB lineage: Bacteria > Pseudomonadota > Gammaproteobacteria > Burkholderiales > Burkholderiaceae_C > Roseateles > Roseateles noduli. The sequence goes on from NIOE01000015.1 coordinate 199,140, forward strand.
CCCGCGCGCGCATGCTGCGCCGCGCGGCGGACTCGGCGGCGCGCTTCGACTTCGACGGCGCGCTGGACTGGCTGCGCGACGATGCGCGTGCGGTCGCCGCAGCGGCCACCGCCGCCGCGACCGTCGCCGCGACCGTCGCAAGAGACCTCGGGAACGAGGCTGCGAGCGTCACCGAGAGAGCCACAGGGAAAGAGAAAGAAAGCGCGACCGAGACCGACCACGATCCCACCTCCTCCGGGAGCTCCGCATGAGCGATCCCTCCACCCCCTACGCTGGCGCCATCCCTGGCGCCATCCCTGCCGCCTTCCCTGCACCGTTCACTTCGCCGGCCCCCGGCAGCCTCGACGGCCCCGACCCCACCGACGGCGCGACGGTGCTGGTCGTCGACGACACGCCCGACAACCTGATGCTGATGAGCGAGCTGCTGCGCGACCGCTACCGCGTCAAGATCGCCAATCACGGCGAGAAGGCCCTGGCCATCGCGGGTGTCGCGCCCCGGCCCGACCTGATCCTGCTCGACGTCATGATGCCCGGGCTGGACGGCCACGACGTCTGCCGGCGCCTGAAGGCCGACCCGGCCACCGCCGACGTGCCGGTGATCTTCCTGACCGCCAAGTCCGATGTGGCCGACGAGACCCGCGGGCTGTCGCTGGGCGCGGTCGACTACATCACCAAGCCGATCAGCCCGCCCATCGTGATGGCCCGCGTGCGCACGCACCTGCGGCTCAAGGCCAGCGCCGATTTCCTGCGCGACAAGGCGGCCTACCTCGAAGCCGAGGTGGCCCGCCGCAGCGCGGAGCTGGCCGCCATCCAGGACGTCACCATCCAGGCGATGGCCTCGCTGGCGGAGACGCGCGACAGCGACACCGGCAATCACATCCGCCGCACGCAGCATTACGTGCGCGCGCTGGCCGAGGCGCTGCGCGAGCACCCGCGCTGCGCCGAGCTGCGCCGGCCCGGCGTGATCGCCACGCTGTTCAAGTCGGCGCCGCTGCACGACATCGGCAAGATCGGCATCCCGGACCGCATCCTGCTCAAGCCCGGCAAGTTCACGCCGGACGAGTTCGAGATCATGAAGTCGCACCCGGCGCTGGGGCGCGACGCCATCGAGCAGGCCGAATCGGTGCTGGGCACGCCCGTGGCCTTCCTGTCCACCGCCAAGGACATCGCCTACTGCCACCAGGAGAAGTGGGACGGCTCGGGCTACCCGCAGGGGCTGCGCGGCGACGACATCCCGCTGTCCGCGCGGCTGATGGCGCTGGCCGACGTCTACGACGCGCTGATCAGCCGGCGCGTCTACAAGGAGGGCATGCCGCACGAGCAGGCCGCGGCCATCATCGTCGAGGGCGCGGGCTCGCACTTCGATCCCGACATCGTCGAGGCCTTCCGGCGCATCCAGCCCGAGTTCCAGGCGATCGCCCGGCGCTTCGCCGACGACGACGCCGCGCTCGCGCGCAAACGCGCCTGGATGGAGACCGTCAGCCCGCCCGACCTCACGCCCATCGACGTCCCCCGGAGCCGCTGATGCCGACCTCGCCGGATCGCGGCAACCCGGCGTGGCGCGACCGTCCCGTCGTCGCGTGGTCGGTCGCCGTCGTCCTCGCGGCGGCCGCGGGCGGCGCGCTGAGCGCCGCGCAGCGCTGGTATTTCGAGACCGACCTGCACCGCGCGCTGCAGGCGGCCACCGACCGGGAGGCCGTCTCGCTGGTGCAGCACACGCTGTCGGGCAACGACATGGGCGCCATCGAACTCAGCGGCCTGATCGATCCGCTGGCCAAGACCATGACGCTGGAGACCGACCCGGAACGGGCGAAGCTGGTGCGCCCCGGCGAGGCGCACCTCGGGGCCATCGCCGCGACCCTGGACGGCGACGGCGTGTTCGTGCTCAACCGCGACGGCGTCGTGGTGGCGGAGTGGGAGTCGCCCGACGCGCCCCGCGCCCTCGGCCGCGACCTGTCGACGCGGCCCTATGTCCAGCAGGCCTTGAAGGGGCGCTCGTCGATCTACGCGGGGCTGGACGGTCCCGATCCGGCCCGGCGGCAGCGCGCCGTGGTCTTCAGCGCGCCGATCTTCGCCAACCGCGAGTCGACCGGCGCCGTCACCGGCGCGATGGCGATGCGCAAGCCGGCGGCATTGCTGGACCGCTTCTTCGCCGCGCGCACGCACGGGGATGCGCTGCTGGTCTCGCCGCGCGGGGTGGTGTTCGCGGCCAGCCGGCCGGCATGGGAAATGAAGGGGACGAAGGCGATCCAGGCGACGCTGCCGCTCGATCCCGTCGACGGCGCGGTGGTCGAGATCGACGGCCGGCGGCTGGCCGCGGCCGCCGCGCGCATCGACTGGAACGACCCCGACGGCGCCTGGCGTCTGGTGCTGCTGGAGGACCTGTCCGGCGCGATGAGCGCGCGCCATCAGCTGGCGGTGGCGGCGCTGACCGCGGCGGTGCTGCTGGGCGGCTACGCGCTGGTGCGCGTGATGGCCGTCCACCGCCGGCACCGCGCGCGCAACGCCGCCGAGATCGCGGCCCGCGGCGACGAGTTCCGCACCATCATGCGCACCTCGCCGGTCGGCTTCTGCGTCGTCGTCAACGACCGGCTCGAGTTCGTGAACCCGGTGCTGGCCGAGCAGCTGGGCACCGCGCTGCACGCGTCCTGGCCGCACCGCTACGCCGACGACGCCAGCCGCGTGCTGGTCGACGCGGTGCTGCGCGAGCGCCGCCGCACCAACGACGCCGAGGTCGCCCTGATCGGCGCGCGCGGCGAGACGCGCGCCTACGTGCTCTCGTCGCTGCCCATCGACTACGAGGGCGACAAGCCGGCCGTGGTGCTCTGGCTGGTCGACATCACCCGGCGCCAGGACGCCGCGCGCGAGGCGCGCCGTGCCATGGAGGCGGCCAACGACGCGGCCCGCGCCAAGTCCAGCTTCCTGGCCGGCATGAGCCACGAGATCCGCTCGCCGATGAACGTGATCGTCGGCATGTCCGACCTGGCGCTGCAGACCGGCCTGGACGCGCGCCAGCGCAACTACATCGAGAAGGTCAACGGCGCGGCGCTCAGCCTGCTGGACCTGATCGACGACATCCTGGACTTCAGCAGCATCGAGTCCGGCCGCATCGAGCTGGAGCGCGTGCCCTTCCAGCTCGACCAGGTGCTGGAGCGCCTCATCGACCTGATCGGCCTGCGGGCCGAGGACAAGGGCGTGGAACTGCTGATCCACCGCCCGCCCGACGTCCCCAACGCGCTGATCGGCGACCCCATGCGGCTCGGGCAGGTGCTGATCAACCTGGGCGCCAACGCCGTGAAGTTCACGCAGAGCGGCGAGGTCATCGTGGCCGTCGAATGCGTGCCGGCGCAGGGACTGCCGGAGCACGACGGGCACGACGGGCACGACGGGCATGCCGGGGAGGTCCGGGAGGCCGGGGAGGCCCAGGACGCCCAGGAGGCCGGGCACGGCGACCAGGACGCGGTCACCCTGCGTTTCAGCGTGACCGACTCGGGCATCGGCATGACGCCGGAGACGATCTCGCGGCTGTTCCACAGCTTCAACCAGGCCGACACCTCGACGACGCGCCAGTACGGCGGCAGCGGCCTGGGCCTGGCGGTCAGCCGCCAGCTGGTCGAGATGATGGGCGGCCGCATCCACGTGAGCTCGCGCCCGGGCGAGGGATCGACCTTCTCCTTCACCGTGCGGCTGGGCCTGCGCCAGGGCGCCCGCGCGGCGGCCCAGCCGGTCTCGGCGGCGGTGGCCGACCTGTCGCGGCTGCGCGTGCTGGTGGCCGACGACAACCGCGCGGCCCGGGAGATCCTGGGCGCGCTGTGCGCGGGCTTCGGCATGCGCGTGGACACGGCCGTCAACGGCGCCAACGCCGCGCAGTGCGTGCTGGAGGGCGAAGCCGAGAAGCGCCCTTACGACCTGGTGCTGATGGACTGGCAGATGCCCATCCTGAACGGCCTGGAGGCGACCCGGCTGATCGCGGCCGGCCGGCTCGCGTCGCCGCCGGCGATCCTGCTGGTCACGGCCTTCGGACGCGATCCGACGCTGGCCGCGGCGCTGGCCGAGGCGGATCCGCGCCACCGGCCGCAGCTGCTGAGCAAGCCGGTCACGGCCTCGACGCTGCTGTCGGCGATCGGCGAGGCGACGGGTCAGGCGCTGGTCCCCACGCTCGCCGCGCCCCAGCACGGCGGCACCACGCGCGCCGCGATGGCGCGGCTCACCGGCACGCGGCTGCTGGTGGTCGACGACGACCCGATCAGCCGGGAGCTGAGCGCCGAACTGCTGCGCGCCGCCGGGCTGGACGTGACGACCGTGCCGGACGGCGCGACCGCGCTCGACCTGCTGGCGCGCGAGGACGCCGGCATCGACGCGGTGCTGATGGACTGCCAGATGCCGGTGATGGACGGCTACGAGACGACGCGGCGGGTGCGCCAGGATCCGCGCTGGCAGGACCTGCCCATCCTCGCGCTGACCGCGAGCGCGACGCTGGAGGCGCGCGAACGCATCCTGGCCGCCGGGATGAACGGCTGCCTGAGCAAGCCGCTGAGCGTGAACCGGCTGTTCGAGGCGCTGGCGCGCTTCTCGTGCGGCGGGTCGGCCGACCCCGCCGGCGTCCCTGCGGGCGGAACGTCAGGAGCGGCAGGAGCCGCGGCATCGGCGGCATCGGCGGGAGCGGCGGCGGCAGGCAGGGACGGGTCGGCCGGTCCGCCGGCTGCCGCACCGGCCGCCGCGCCGGACGCCGCCCTGGACGACCTGCTGGCGCGCCTGACGCAGTCGCTGCAGCACAGCGACGCGATCGCCGTCGAGCTCGGCCACGCGCTGGCCCAGGCGCTGGACCGTCGGCCGCCGCCGACGGCCCGCTGCCAGCTGCTGCGCCGCGTGGCCGCGGCGGCCTCGGGCTTCCGCTTCGAGGAGGCGCTGGCCCTGCTGAGCTGGGACGCCGGCGCGCCGGTCGGAGGGCCCCCGGCATGATCCGCGTGGCGACCCTGCTGACGCGCCATCCGGCGACCGCGTGGATCGTCGCGGGCGTGCTGTCGCTGCTGGTCGGCGCCCTGGTCGCCGAGGAGAGCCGGGTCCTGCTCGACCAGCGTTTCCGCGCCCGGATGGCGACCACGATCGACCGGGAGGTCCTGCTGTTCCACGGCCTCACGCGGGAGAGCAAGGCGATGGGCGCGCTGAGGCTGGCGGGACGCCTGGATCCCGACATCAAGTCCGCGGCCCTGCAGACCGACCTCCAGGTCGCGCTGCGCATGCGGCCGGCCGCCGACGCGCTGGCGTCGATGAACGACCAGCTCGGCGCGGACGTCACCTTCGTGGCCAACCGCAACGGCGTGATCGTGGGGGAATGGAACCGCGGCCTGCAGCGTTCGCCCATGGGGCAGGACGTCAGCCACCGCGAGTATTTCCGCGAAGCCATGGCGGGCCGCGCCGCCATCACCATGGCCGTGAGCCAGTCGACCTCGCGCCGGGCGATCTTCCTGAGCACGCCGGTCTTCCGGGACATCGACGCGCGCGGCGCCGTCATCGGCCTGGTCGCGACGCAGTTCTACGGCCCGTCGCTCGACCGCTTCCTGACCGCCCGCGCGGACATGACCTCGTTCATCCTGTCGCCCGAGGGCGTGGTGATGGTGTCGACGCGGCCCGAGTGGTCGCTGTCGCTCGCCGGACCCGCCTCGCCCGAGCGCAGCCGGCGGCTCGCCCAGGGCCTGCGCTACGGGCGCCAGTTCGACGATCCGGCCCGCACGCCGATCCTGCCCTTCGATCCCGACGCCGCGGACGCGACGATCGACGGCCGCCCGCACGCGCTGGTGTCGCGCGACCTGGGCTGGCGCGACACGGCCGGTCCGTGGCGGATGATCGTCGTGGCCGATCTGTCGAACGCGCTCAGCCGGCCGGCCGAAGCGGGCATCGGCCTGGCGTCCGCGCTGCTGTGCTTCGCCGCGCTGGCCGCGCTGCTGCGCAGCCTCGCGCTGCGCGCCGCGCGGCACGCGCAGGAGACGGCGCTGCAGCGGCAGGGCGAGCGCTTCATGGCCATGATCGAGCTCACGCCCACCGGCATCGGGCTGATCTCCGACGGCGTGGTGAGCATCGCCAATCCGGCGCTGCGGCGCCTGGTCGACGTGGAGATCGGCCGGCCCTGGCCCGACGTCTACGCGGACGACGCCAGCCGCGCGCGTGCCGCGGCCCTGCTGACGAGCAACGGCACGGGCAGCGACGTCGAGCTGCAGATCGTCGATCCCCACGGCGCGCAGCACGCCTGCGTGGCGGCCTTCCTGCCGGTGGACTTCGGCCGCTCGGGCATGCTGATCTGGCTGATGGACCAGACCGACCGCCTGGCCGCCGAGCACGAGATCCGCGTCGCGCGCGAATCCGCCGAGGCCACCACGCGCGCCAAGGGCGACTTCTTCGCCAACATGAGCCACGAGCTGCGCACGCCGATGAACGCCATCATCGGCATGTCCGAGCTGGCGCTGCAGACCGAGCTCGACGCGCGCCAGCGCAACTACGTGGACAAGACCTGCCGCGCCGCGGAGACCCTGCTCGGCGTGATCGACGACATCCTGGACTTCAGCCGCATCGAGGCCGGCCGGCTCGCCCTGGAGCACATCCCGTTCGAGCTCGACGAGGTGCTCGCGCACCTGGTGCAGGTGGTGGGCCTGGGACTGGAGGAGAAAGGCGTGGAGCTGCTGCTGAGCGTGCCCGCCGGGCTGCCGCGCACGCTGGTCGGCGATCCCTTCCGGCTCGGCCAGGTGCTGGCCCACGTCGGCAAGCACGCCGCGCGCCGCAGCGAGCAGGACGAGGTCGTCGTGGCCGTGTCGGCGGTGACGGAGGACATCCTGGCATCGGCATCGAGCGAGACGATCCTGCTGCGTTTCAGCATCCGCGACAGCGGCCCCGCGTTGTCGCCGCAGGAGCTGGCGCGCCTGGGACGGCGCTCCGCGCAGGCGGACGTGGACACGCCCGACCGCGGCGACCTGGCGCTGGCCGTGTGCCGGATGCTGGTGGAGATGATGGGCGGCACCTTGCGCGTGGACTCCATGCCCGGGTCGGGCCTGACGCTGCACTTCACGGCGCGACTGGGCGTCGTCCCGGACGGCGATGACGACCCCGACCTCGAGGAGGCCCCCGGTCGCGGCCGATCGCGGCTGCGCGGCCGGGTGCTCGTCGTCGACGACAACCGCGTCGCCCGCGAGGTGCTGGCCGCGCTCTGCCAGGGCCTGGGCCTGCAGGTCGAACAGGCCCCGAACGGCGCCCGCGCGCTGCGGGCGGTGCAGGCCGCGGCCAGGGAGCACCGGCCGTTCGACTGGGTGCTGATGGACTGGCAGATGCCCGAGATGGACGGTCTGACCGCGGCGCGACGCCTGTTCGAGGAGGCGTCCCCGATGCCGCGCATCGTCATGGTGACCGCCTTCGGCAACGACGACGGGCTGTACGAGGCGATGGCGGAGCTGCCCGCCGGCCAGCCGCTGCCGGTGCTGGCCAAGCCGGTGACGGCCCTCACGCTGCGCGGCGCGCTGGGCGGGGCGGCGTCGTCCCAGACCGGCGCGGACCCCGGCGCGCGGCGCGCCGCGACGCGGACCGCGATGCAGGCGCTGGCGGGCGCGCGGCTGCTGGTGGTGGAGGACAACCAGGTCAACCAGGAACTGGCCGAGGAACTGCTGACCAAGGCCGGCATCGTCGTGACCATCGCCGGCAACGGCGCGATCGCGCTGGAGCTGCTGCAGCAGGCGCCCGACGGTTTCGACGGCGTGCTGATGGATTGCCAGATGCCGGTGATGGACGGCTACGACGCCACGCGCAGCCTGCGCCAGGATCCGCGCTGGCACGACCTGCCCGTCATCGCGCTGACCGCCAACGCCACCGGCGCCGACCGCGCGCGCATCCTGGCCACCGGCATGAACGACCACATCGCCAAGCCGCTCAACGTCGACACGCTGTTCGAGGTGCTGTCGCGCTGGGTCCATCCGGTCGAGGGCGCGACGGTCCCGGCGGGCGCGGCACCCGTCCGGACGCGGCCGGCGACTTCGCCGGCGCTGCCCGTGGTGGACGGGCTCGAGGCGCGCGCGGGCCTGGCCACCGCCGCCAACAACGCCGGCCTGTACCTGCGCCTGCTCAAGATCTTCCTGCATTCCCAGCAGGACACCGGCGCGCGGCTGGACCAGGCGGCCGCGTCGGACGACGCGCACGCGCTGGAACAGATCGCCCATTCGCTGCGGGGCTCGTCCGCGACGATAGGCGCGCTGCCGCTGAGCCAGGCCGCCGCCGCGCTGGAGAGCGCCTGCCGCACGGGCGCCAGCGGTGCGGCGCCGTCCGCGCAGCGCCGGGAACTGGCGCTGGCCGTGCGCGTCGCGCTGGACCGCCTGCTGCATGCGCTGGGGCAGACGCTCGCGGACGGCGCCGCGCCGGCGATGCCGGGCCCGCTGCACGGTGCGCCGCGGTCGGCGGGCATCCCGGAACTCGACGACCGGCTGGCGCGGCTGCTGCATCAGCTGACCGAACACGACGGCGCGGCGGTGGACACCGCCGAGCGGCTCAAGGAAGAGATCGACCGGGGCGGCCACGGCCTCGACGAACGGCGCGCAGCCGCCCTGCGCGAGGTCCTGGAGGCCGCCGCGCGATTCGACTTCGACGCCGCGCGACGCGGCCTGGAAGACGATGCGGCCAGAGGCGGGGAACCGCCCTCGCCCGGCGTCCGATCGATGGAGGAACCCGCACCATGAGCATCTCCAACGGAGACCCGCGCCCGACGATCCTGATCGTGGACGATTCGCCCGAGGTCCTGTCGCAGCTCTACGAGCTGCTCAAGGAGCGGCACCGCGTCAAGGTCGCGACCACCGGCGACCGCGCGCTGCGCATCGCGGCCGAGGCGCCGCGGCCCGACCTCATCCTGCTGGACGTGCTGATGCCCAACATGGACGGCTACGAACTCTGCCGCTGGCTCAAGGCCGACGCGGCCACGCGCGACATCCCGGTGCTGTTCCTCACCGCGCGCTCCGATCCCGCGGACGAGAGCCACGGCCTGTCGGTGGGCGCGGTGGACTACATCACCAAGCCGATCAGCCCGCCCATCCTGCTCGCGCGCGTGCGCACCCACCTGCAGCTCAAGGCCACCGCGGATCTGTTGCGCGAACGCGCCGCGCATCTCGAAGCCGAAATCGCCCGCTGGGCCGGCGGCATGCCGAGCGAGCTTCCATAATCGCCCGGTCCCCGTGCTTCCGCTCCCGCCATGCGCTTCCGGCTTCCGTGCGTCGTTCTCGTCAGTCTGCTTGCCCTGTCCGGCAACACCTGGCCCCAGCCGCGGCCGGTCACGCCGCGCGGGCCGCTGGACGCCCAGGAGCAGAACAACATCGCGGTGTTCCGCAAGCTGTCGCCGTCGGTGGTGCACATCACCACGCTGGCGCAGCAGCGCGACTTCTTCTCGCGCAACGTGACCGAGGTGCCCAGCGGCACCGGCAGCGGCTTCCTGTGGGACGACCAGGGCCACATCGTGACCAACTTCCACGTGATCCGCGGCGCCTCGTCGGCCAAGGTCACGCTGTCGGACCAGAGCGCGTACGACGCGAAGCTCGTCGGCGTCGACCCGGACCGCGATCTGGCCGTGCTGCGCATCGCCGCGCCGCGCGAGAAGCTCGCCCCCGTCCCCATGGGCAGCAGCCGCGACCTGCTGGTCGGGCAGACGGTGTATGCGATCGGCAACCCGTTCGGGCTGGACCAGACGCTGACGCGCGGCATCGTCTCCGCGCTGAACCGCGAGATCGAGTCGATGACCCAACGCACGATCCGCGGCGCGATCCAGACCGACGCGGCGATCAATCCCGGCAACTCGGGCGGCCCGCTGCTGGACTCGGCGGGCCGGCTGATCGGCGTCAACACCTCGATCTTCAGCCCCAGCGGCGGCAGCAACGGCATCGGCTTCGCGATCCCGGCCGACGAGGTGAACCGCGTCGTGCCGCAGCTGATCCAGCACGGCCGCGTGATCCGCCCGGCGCTCGGGCTGACGGCCGGCAGCGAACAGCTGCGCCAGGTCCTGCGCCTGCCCAAGGGTGTGGTGCTGATCGGCCTGCAGGCCGGCGGCGGCGCCCAGCGCGCGGGACTGCAGCCCTTCCTGCGCGGACGCGACGGCCGGGTCGTGGGCGGCGACGTCATCACCGCCGTCAACGGCAAGCCGGTGGCCGACCTGGACGACCTGCTCGGCGAACTCGAGGAGCGGCAGGTCGGCGACAAGGTCACGCTGACCGTCTGGAACGGCGGCAAGACCCGGCAGGTCCAGGCCCCGCTCACGAGCGACTGACCGCCGCCGCCCGCGCCCTTACCCCAAGTCGCGATAACCCTCCCGGGACCCCGGTCCGGACGTCACCCCTAGACTCCGCGCCCATGCAAGCCCGACTTTCGATCCTCGACCTCGCCTTCATCGTCGAAGGCGGTTCCGCCGCGCAGGCGCTCCATGACAGCGTCGCGCTGGCGCAGCACGCCGAGCGGCTCGGCTACACCCGCTACTGGGTGGCCGAACACCACAACATGGACGGCGTCGCCTCGTCGGCGACGGCGGTGCTGATCGGCCAGATCGCCGGCGCGACCTCGACGATCCGGGTCGGGTCCGGCGGGATCATGCTGCCCAACCACGCCCCGCTGACGATCGCCGAGCAGTTCGGCACGCTGGCCACGCTGTTCCCGGGCCGCATCGACCTGGGACTGGGCCGTGCGCCGGGCACCGACGGTCCGACGATGCGCGCGCTGCGCCGTCACCTGGCGACGGCGCACGAAGACCGCTTCCCCGAGGACGTGCTGGAACTGATCGCCTACCTGGCGCCCGAGCAGGAGGGTCAGGTCGTGCGCGCCGTGCCCGGCCAGGGCACCGAGGTGCCGGTCTGGCTGCTGGGCTCCAGCCTGTACGGCGCACAGCTGGCGGCCTACCTGGGCCTGCCGTTCGCGTTCGCCTCGCATTTCGCGCCGGCCATGCTGATGCAGGCGCTGGAGATGTACCGCGCCCAGTACCGCCCCAGCGCGCGACATCCGCAACCGTATGCGGCAGTCGGCCTGAACGTCGTCGTGGCCGACACCGACGCGCAGGCGCAGCGCCTGTTCACCTCGATCCAGCAGCGATTCCTGGGGATGCAGCGCGGTCAGCGCGGCCTGCTGCCCCGCCCGATCGACAGCATGGACGTGCTGTGGACCGCCGGCGAGAAGCTGGGGGTGGAGCGCATGCTGTCGGAGTCCATCGTCGGCTCGCCGCGCACGGTGCGCGAGGGCCTGCGCGCAACGGCGGAACGCACCGGCGCCGACGAATTCATCGTCGCCTGCGCGGTGCACGACGCGGCGGCGCGGCGACGCTCGTACGAACTGCTGGCGGGCATCGCCGCGGAGTCGGACGGCGATTGAGTCCTGCGAGGTCCGGCGGAACTCGGCGGACTCCGGAATGGGATCCGGGGGGGGATCCGGCTGATTCCGTCACGGGCGTGCGTCAGGCGCAGACCGATCACGGGCATCGGGGATGGCACGGCAACGATCGGTGGCGGATTGCACCGTGGCGACCCACTTCGCGGATTGGTGCGAACAGGCGGTCTTGCGACGATGGCGGACTTCACGTCTTTCGGAGATCCTCCCGCATGCATGCCCGCGCCTTCCTGGTTCCCCCCGCCGCCATCACGCGGCAGTCCGGTTTCAGCCTGATCGAGGTCACGATGGCCCTGGCGCTGCTGGGCGCGATGTCGCTGGGCCTGCTGCAGGTCCAGCAGTTCCAGCAGATCGTCGAGGGAGGACGTCAGGCCGGGCTGCGCCTGGCCAAGCTGCGTGACGGCGCCGAACAGTACGTGCGCGATCACGGCGCCGCCCTGATGGCACTGCCGGCTTTCACGGCCTGCGAGAAGGTCGCCCTGGCGCAGGGGTCGCAGGGATTGCAGGCCGGCGCGCAGCCGGTCACCGGCTGCGAACTCAAGATCAACGGCAGGACCGTGCAGAACGCGTTCCAGCCGTCGATCCAGGAACTGCGCGACCTCGACTACGTGGCCTTCGACGACAGCCTGCCCTTTCCGCACGGCGACACCGTCATCGACGGCCGCACCGGTCAGCCCGCGGCGGCGCGATGGGCCATCTCCGTGCGCTGCAAGGCGAATTGCTCGACGGCCGCCGGCACGGGATCGGCCACGCCGACGCTGCAGGTGCTGCTCTTCAACACGCAGCCCTTCTTCGCGACCACGGATCTGCCCTTCGGTTACGGCGCCCAGTTGAAGGCGGCGCTGCAGGCGCTCGGGCCGGACGCGATGGCCTCACTGCCCGGCGAGTCGGCGCAGACCGCCGCCCAACTGCGCGGCAAGGGGCAGACACCGGTGGACAACCCGCTGCAGGCGGGCGCCGGCATCGGGGTGCCGGGCGTGCTGGCGTCGCACCAGCTGGTGTTCCTGGATGGGGGCGGCACCGCCGGCGTGCCCTGCGGCGTTCCCAGTCCCGCCCACGGCGCGTCCGGCCCATCCGGCGCCGCCCGCCCCGGCGCCACCGGCGCGACGTGCCGCGACGGTTCAGCCAAACCCACAGCGCGATGGGACTTCAACGGGCAGGATCTCGTCAATGTCGGCCATCTCGGCGTGGAGGGGGAGGCGAACGTCGCCAAGACCCTGACGGCCCGCGAGGCCATCCACGCCAACGGCGGCTTGTTCGTCCGTCATCCCAGCAACGGCACGGTCACCCGTCAACTCCACAACGGCGGCACCGTGACCCAGACGCTTCCGGTCGTCGACGTGGAAGGGCATGCCGTCGTCCGCAAGAAGCTGATCGTGGGCGCCGGCGTCCACGACTACAGCTTCCAGGCCAACGAGACGGACGGCATGCTTCTCAATGGCAGCCTGGCGATCAGGGGCGGCTTCGTCGACGTCAGTTCGCTTCAACGGGGCGGCACGCTCTTCGACCCCCGGCTGGACGGCATCCGCATCCCCCATCGCGCCCCGGGTCAAGCCTGCAATCAGCAGAGCAACGATCCGAGGGTCTCCGGCGGAAACATCGCCCTGCACCAGAACCCTCAGGCGCCGGACCAGGTCGGGATCATGGTCTGCGGCGGCAACGGCGTCTGGGTCAAGGCCAGTTGACGTCGATCACCCCACCCACTTCCGCGCATTGCGGAACATCCGCATCCACGGGCTGAACTCGCCAGCGTCGCCGCCGGTCCAGCTCATCTGGATGTTGCGGAACACGCGCTCCGGATGCGGCATCAGCGCGGTGAAGCGGCCGTCGGCCGTGGTGACCGCGGTCAGGCCCTGCGGGCTGCCGTTGGGGTTGAGCGGGTACTGCTCGGTCGGCTGGCCGTCGCCGTCGACGTAACGCATCGCACGCAGCACCTGGTCGGCGTCGCCGCGCTGCGAGAAGTCCGCGAAGCCTTCGCCGTGCGCGACAGCGATGGGCAGACGGCTGCCGGCCATGCCGGTGAAGAAGATGCTCGGCGACTCGACGATCTCGACCTGCGCCAAGCGGGCTTCGAACTGCTCGCTGCGGTTGCGCACGAACTTCGGCCAGTCCTGCGCGCCGGGGATCATCGGCGACAGCGCCGCCAGCATCTGGCAGCCGTTGCACACGCCCAGCGCGAAGCTGTCGGGGCGCGCGAAGAAGGCCTCGAAGGCGGCCTTCAGCACCGGGTTGAAGAGGATGGACCGCGCCCAGCCCTCGCCCGCGCCCAGCGTGTCGCCGTAGCTGAAGCCGCCGCAGGCGACGAAGCCCTTGAAGTCCTTCAGGTCGACCGCCCCGGCCTGCAGGTCGCTCATGTGCACGTCGTAGGCGTCGAAGCCGGCCTGTGCCATCGCGTAGGCCATCTCGACATGCGAGTTGACGCCCTGCTCGCGCAGGATCGCGACCTTCGGACGGACGCCGCTGGCGATCAGCGCGGCGGCGACGTCGTCCTTCACGTCGAAGCTCGGCGACCAGTGCAGGCCCTTGCCCGGCGTGGCCGACAGCGCGTGTTCCTGGTCGGCGCAGGCGGGGTTGTCGCGCTCGCGGGCGATGCGCCACGACACCTGGTCCCACTCCTGCTGCAGCTCGTTCAGCGGCGCGGCGAAGACCTTCTTCGCGTCGCGCCAGACTTCCGCCTGCTTCGCATCGTTGGTCTTGCCGACCACGTGCGAGATCTTCGACAGGCCGTGCGTGCGCAGCGTCTGCAGCACCGCGTCGCGGTCGCCGGTGGCGACCTGCAGCACGACGCCCAGTTCCTCGTTGAACAGCGCCTTCAGCGTCAACTCGTCGCGGCGGCCGCTGACCTGCGAGGCCCAGTTCTTGGAGTCGCCCACCTCGGCGCGGCTGTCGCTGATGCCGTCGCCTTCGGTGACCAGCATGTCGACGTTCAGGCTCACGCCGCGCTGGCCGGCGAAGGCCATCTCCAGCGCCGCGGCGAACAGGCCGCCGTCGCTGCGGTCGTGGTACGCCAGCAGCTTGCCCTGGCCGCGCAGCTCGTTGACCGCGGCGACCAGCGCCTTCAGCAGCGCGGGATCGTCGAGGTCGGGGACCTCGGGGCCGAACTGGTTGAGCGTCTGCGCCAGGATGGAGCCGCCCATGCGCATGCGGCCCTGGCCGAGGTCGACCAGGACGAGCGTCGTGTCGCCGTCCCGCAGCTGCGGCGTCAGCGTGCCCCGCACGTCGGCCAGCGACGCGAAGGCGGTGATGATCAGCGACACCGGCGCGGTGACCTGCTTCGTCGCACCGTCATCGCTCCAGCGCGTGCGCATCGACAGCGAATCCTTGCCCACCGGGATGGAGATGCCCAGCGCCGGGCACAGGTCCATGCCGACGGCCTTGACGGTGTCGTACAGCGCGGCGTCTTCGCCGGGCTCACCGCAGGCGGCCATCCAGTTGGCGGACAGCTTCACGCGCGACAGCTCGATCGGCGCGGCCAGCAGGTTGGTGATGGCCTCGGCCACGGCCATGCGGCCGGAGGCCGGCGCGTCGACGGCGGCCAGCGGCGTGCGCTCGCCCATGCTCATCGCCTCGCCGGTGAAGCCCTGGAAGTCGGACAGCGTGACGGCCACGTCGGCCACCGGCAGCTGCCACGGGCCGACCATCTGGTCGCGATGGTTCAGGCCGCCGACGGTGCGGTCGCCGATGGTGACCAGGAAGCGCTTGCTGGCCACGGTCGGGTGGCGCAGCACGGTGCGCGCGGCGGTCGCGAGCTCGACACCGTCCAGCGTCAGCGCGCCGCCCGAACGGGCCACGCGCGTCACATCGCGGTGCATCTTGGGCGGCTTGCCCAGCAGCACGTCCATCGGCATGTCGATCGCGCGTTCACCGTCGGCGCCGTCTTCCAGCACCAGCTCGCGCTGCTCCGTCGTCACGCCGACGACGGCGAACGGGCAGCGCTCGCGCTCGGCCATCGCGGTGAAGAGCTCGAGGCTCTCCGGCGCGATCACCAGGACGTAACGCTCCTGGCTCTCGTTGCACCAGATTTCCTTGGGCGCCAGGCCGCTCTCCTCGAGCGGCACCTTGCGCAGGTCGAAGATCGCGCCCCGGCCGGCGTCGTTCACCAGTTCCGGGAAGGCGTTGGAGATGCCGCCCGCGCCGACGTCGTGCACGGCCAGGATGGGGTTGCGCTCGGCCAGGCCCCAGCAGTGGTTGAGGACTTCCTGCGCGCGGCGCTGGATCTCGGGGTTGCCGCGCTGGACCGAGTCGAAGTCCAGGTCGGCGGTGTTGGTACCCGCGGCCATCGAGCTCGCGGCGCTGCCGCCCATGCCGATGCGCATGCCGGGGCCGCCCAGCTGGATCAGCAGCGAGCCGGCCGGGAAGGCGATCTTCTTGGTCAGGTCCGCGCGGATCGCGCCGAGACCGCCCGCGATCATGATCGGCTTGTGATAGCCGCGGCGGATGCCGTCCACGTCCTGCTCGAAGACGCGGAAGTAGCCGCCCAGCGCGGGCCGGCCGAACTCGTTGTTGAACGCGGCGCCGCCCAGCGGGCCCTCGGTCATGATCTGCAGCGCGCTGGCGATGTGCGCGGGCTTGCCGACGGGGTTCTTCTCCCAGGGTTCGGACAGGCCGGGCAGGTGCAGGTTGGAGACCGAGAAGCCGGTCAGGCCCGCCTTGGGCTTGGCGCCGCGGCCGGTGGCGCCCTCGTCGCGGATCTCGCCGCCCGCGCCGGTGGAGGCACCCGGATGGGGCGAGATGGCCGTCGGGTGGTTGTGCGTCTCGACCTTCATCAGCACGTGCGCAGTCTCGGCGCGGGCCTCGTACTTGGGCGCGCGGCGGTCGCCGGCGGCCATCCAGCGCTCGATCACGTGGCCTTCCATCACCGCCGCGTTGTCGGCGTAGGCGATCACCGTGTGCTGCGGGTGCAGCTTCTCGGTGTTGCGGATCATGCCGAACAGCGACAGCGGCTGCGCCTGGCCGTCGATGGTGAACTGGGCGTTGAAGATCTTGTGGCGGCAGTGCTCGCTGTTGGCCTGCGCGAACATCATCAGCTCGACGTCGCTGGGGTCGCGGCCCAGCTTGGTGAAGGCGGCGACCAGGTAGTCGATCTCGTCGTCGGACAGCGCCAGGCCCCAGGCGGCGTTGGCCTCGTCCAGCGCGGCGCGGCCGCGGGCCAGCACGTCCACGTGGGCCAGCGGCTGGGCCTGCTTCTCGTCGAACAGGTGGGCGCCGGCCTCGCGCGACAGCAGCACGCTCTCGGTCATGCGGTCGTGCAGCAGGTCGGCGCAGGCGAGGATCTCGGCCTCGGTCAGAGCCTTCGCGCCGCCGGTCAGGCCGGCCGTCAGGCTGCTCAGCAGGCCCGACTTCAGCGTCAGGCGGAACTCGGTGACGCGCTCGACGCGGTGGATCGCCAGGCCGCAGTTGTGGGCGATGTCGGTGGCCTTGGAGGCCCAGGGGCTGAGCGTACCCAGGCGCGGGGCGACGACGATCAGCGCGCCGTCGGACGGGCCTTCATAGGCATCGCCGTAATCCAGCAGCGCGGCCAGCTTGCCCCGGCCTTCGTCGTCGATGGCCGCATCGGTCCAGACCCAGTGGACGTGGCGCGCATGCACCGCGGCGATGCGGTCGCTGACGGCCTGAAGACGCGCCAGCAGCGCCGCGGCCCGGAAGGACGAGAGGGCATTGCCCCCCTCGAAGTGAATCAGATGCTTGGAGGAGGTGGTGCTGGCCATGGGGTCCCAGGGGGTTTGCGCCGCGCGCGCCGCGGCGGTGAGCCCGCCATTCTAGCCAGCGCGGCCGCCCGGGCCGGGTTTACCCCGTCCGGCCGCCTCCCCCATCGCCCGTCAGCGGCAGTCGGACAGGCGTTCCAGCGCCAGATGCAGCTGCTGATCGGTGAGCTTGCCGCGCTGCGGCTGCACCCACACGCCGGGCGCGCCGGTGGTCAGCGGCTTCACCGCCACGACCTTCACCGGCTCCGGCTGTTCCGGGCGTTCGCGGTCCAGCGACCACCAGCCGTCCGCCACGATACAGGTCATGCCGACGTCGACGTGGTTGGGCGCGGCCACCGCGCCTTGCGCGCCGGCTGCAGAAGCGGACAGCCCGATGACAGCGGGCAATACGCGGGCAACAACTTGGAATTTCACACCAGCTCCCTGGAACATCATTCGAGTGACGGAATGTATCGACGTCCCACGACGTAATCGCCCGGAAACTCCGACATTCGCCCGAGCTTGTGTCCCTTATTCACGGGGGGTGTCGAAATGTGTTCCGGCCCCGGCGTCGCCGGGCTCTTCCGAAGGGCGGATGGCGGGGGTCATGGCTTGTCGCTACATTGGTCGGTTCTCGGATCCGGCGCGCGCCTCCAACGAAGCTGGCGCGCGCGGGTCGTTCATCGCCACTGGAGACCACCATGTCCCGCAAGACCCCCATCGAGCTCTACCGCAACATCGGCATCTCGGCGCACATCGACGCCGGCAAGACGACGACGACGGAGCGCATCCTGTTCTACACCGGGGTCAATCACAAGATCGGTGAAGTGCACGACGGCGCGGCGACGATGGACTGGATGGCGCAGGAGCAGGAACGCGGGATCACGATCACCTCCGCGGCGACGACCTGCTTCTGGAAGGGCATGGACCGCTCGTACCCGGAGCACCGCATCAACATCATCGACACCCCGGGACACGTGGACTTCACCATCGAGGTGGAGCGCTCCATGCGCGTGCTGGACGGCGCGGTGATGGTGTACGACTCGGTCGGCGGCGTGCAGCCGCAGTCGGAGACGGTCTGGCGCCAGGCCAACAAGTACAAGGTGCCGCGCCTGGCCTTCGTGAACAAGATGGACCGCGTGGGCGCGGACTTCTACCGCGTGCGCCAGATGATGGTGGACCGGCTCAAGGCCAACCCGGTGCCGGTGGTGCTGCCGATCGGCGCGGAGGAGAACTTCAAGGGCGTGATCGACCTGCTGAAGATGAAGGCCATCCTGTGGCACGACGCCACGCAGGGCATGACCTTCGATTACCAGGAGATCCCGCCGGAGCTCAAGGCGCAGGCCGACGAGTGGCGCGAGAAGATGGTCGAGGCCGCGGCCGAGGCCGACGAGGAACTGATGAACAAGTACCTCGAGACCGGCGAGCTGGACGAGGCCGAGATCAAGCGGGCGATCCGCAAGCGCACGATCGCCGGCGAGATCCAACCGATGCTGTGCGGCACGGCGTTCAAGAACAAGGGCGTGCAGCGCATGCTGGACGCGGTGATCGACTTCATGCCGTCGCCGGTGGACATCCCGCCGGTGCACGGCACCGACGACGACGAGCAGGACACGACGCGCGCGGCCGCGGACGACGCGAAGTTCAGCGCCCTCGCCTTCAAGCTGATGACCGATCCGTATGTGGGCCAGCTGACCTTCGTGCGGGTGTATTCGGGGATCCTGAAGTCGGGCGACTCGGTCTACAACCCGACGCGCGGCAAGAAGGAGCGCATCGGCCGGATCCTGCAGATGCACGCCAACCAGCGCGAGGAGATCAAGGAGATCCTGGCCGGCGACATCGCCGCCTGCGTGGGCCTGAAGGACGTGACGACGGGCGAGACGCTGTGCGACCCCGAGGCCATCATCACGCTGGAGCGGATGATCTTCCCGGAGCCGGTGATCTCGCAGGCGGTGGAGCCCAAGACCAAGGCGGACCAGGAGAAGATGGGCATCGCGCTGGGCCGTCTGGCGGCGGAGGATCCGTCCTTCCGCGTGCGCACGGACGAGGAGTCGGGCCAGACCATCATCTCCGGCATGGGTGAGCTCCATCTGGAAATCATCGTGGACCGGATGAAGCGCGAGTTCAGCGTCGAGGCCAACGTCGGCAAGCCGCAGGTGGCCTACCGCGAGACGGTGCGCAAGGCGGTGACGGACGTGGAAGGCAAGTTCGTGCGCCAGTCCGGCGGCAAGGGCCAGTACGGGCACGTGGTGTTCTCGCTGGCGCCGCAGGAGCCGGGCAAGGGCTTCGAATTCGTCGACGCGATCAAGGGCGGCGTGGTGCCGCGCGAGTTCATCCCGGCGGTCGAGAAGGGGGTCATCGACAGCCTGCCCAACGGCGTGCTGGCGGGGTATCCGGTGGTGGACGTGAAGGTCACGCTGACCTTCGGCTCGTACCACGACGTGGACTCGAACGAGAACGCGTTCAAGATGGCGGCGTCGCTGGGCTTCAAGGAGGCCTGCCGGCGCGCCAGCCCGGTGATCCTGGAGCCGATGATGGCGGTCGAGGTCGAAACCCCCGAGGACTACGCCGGCACGGTGATGGGCGACCTGTCCAGCCGCCGCGGCATGGTGCAAGGCATGGACGACATGGTGGGCGGCGGCAAGATCATCAAGGCGGAAGTGCCGCTGTCGGAGATGTTCGGGTACTCCACCTCGCTGCGCTCGGCCACGCAGGGCCGCGCGACGTACACGATGGAGTTCAAGCATTACTCCGAGGCACCGAAGAACGTGGCGGATGCGATCATGACCGCTCGGGCCAAGTAAGTCTTCCGCTGCTTCGTTCAAACGGGCGCCCCGACGGGCGCCCGTTTTCCATGGCGGTTTCAGGTCGCAGCGAGCGCCGTGCGCACGGCCACATCCAGCGCCGTCGTCGGTCGACCGATCAGACGCGCCAGCGCACCGCCGTCATCCTGCAGTGCTCCCTCGGCGGCCTGCTCGTCCGAATCCGCCAGCAGTTCGGCCAACGGCGCCGGGAGGCCCGCGTCGAGCAGCACGCGCTGGTAGTCCGCGCGCGGCAGGTCCTTGTACGCCACGTCCTGGCCGCTCTGGCGGGCGACCTCCGCGGCCAGCTCCGACAGCGTGTGACCGCGGTCCCCGGCCAGCTCGAAGGTCTCGTTGCCGGCGATCGGCCGCGTCAGCACGGCCGCCGCGGCGTCCGCGTAGTCCGCGCGAGCGGCCCACGAGATGCGCCCTTCCCTCGCCGAGCCGAGGAAGGCGCCATGCTGGAGCGCCATCGGCAGCGCGGCCAGGTAGTTCTCGACGTACCAGCCGTTGCGCAGCAGCACGTGCGTCAGGCCGGAGGACTTGATCAGCGCCTCCGTCTCGCGGTGCTCGCCGGCCAGGCCCAGCGACGAACGGTCGGCGTGCAGCACGCTGGTGTAGACGAACTGGCCCGCGCCGACGGCTTTCGCCGCGTCGATGACGGCGCGATGCTGCGGGACGCGATCGCCCAGCTCGTTTGAGGAGATCAGCAGCACGCGCTCCGCGCCCGCGAAGGCCCGTGTCAGCGTGTCGGGACGCGTGTAGTCGCCTTCGCGGACCACGACGCCGCGTGCGGCCAGGTCGGCGGCCTTGGCGGGCGCGCGCACGGCGGCGACGATGCGTCCGGGCGCGACGCCCTGGGACAGCAGGCGGTCGATGACGAGGCGGCCCAATTGGCCGCTGGCGCCGGTGATGACAATCATGTTCAGGACTCCGGAATGGATGAAGAGGCATCCATGCTAGAAACCGGATTCCGTATCCGGAATGGACAAAGATCCATAATTCATGTCTTCGCGTTCCAGGATTCCCACTCATGAGCATCGATCTGCTGAGCGCCGTCCTGCGCGACACGGGGCTGTCGCGGCGCCTGCTGGACCTGAGCGCGCTGTCGCCGGACTGCGCGCTGCGCTTCCCCTGCGACCGCAGCATCGGGCTGCACGTGGTGCTGCGCGGCAACGTTCTGCTGCATGCGCCTGAACTGGACGAACCACTGCGCCTGAGCGGCGGCGACATCGCCGTGATGTCGCGCGGTCATCCGCATGTGCTGAGCCTGCGCCCCGCGCTGGACGGACAGCGCGTCGAGGACATCGACATGCAACGGACGGTGGCGCTCGACGCGTTCAGCGCCGTCGGGGCTTCAAGCGTTTCAGGAGGTTCAGGAGGCTCAGGCGCGTCCGTGGCGCCAGCGGAGACGGACGCCGTCGTCCTCAGCGGCGCGTACCAGTTCTGGCACACGCCGCTGCATCCGTTCTTCGCGGAGCTGCCGGTCTGGGCGGTGCTGCGCGCGGCGGACATGCCGCGGCTCGGGCCGCTGGCGCTGGCGGGCGGGCTGCTGGTCGAGGAACTGCGCGAGGCCGAACCCGGCGCCGAGATCATCACGCACGGGCTGCTGGACCTGCTGTTCACTTATGCGCTGCGGCAGCTGATCTCGCGGCGCGCGGCGACCAGCGTGGGCTGGAGCCTGGCGGTCCAGGACCCGACGGTGGGCCGCGCGGTGGCGCTGATGCACGGCGATCCGTCGCATCCGTGGACGCTGGAGGAGCTGGCGAAGCGGGTCGGCCTGTCGCGCACCGCGCTGGCGGAGCGCTTCCGCGAGGCGATGGGCGACACGCCCCTGAACCACCTGCGCGTGGTGCGCATGCAGCGCGCGATGCAGTTGCTGGCGCAGACCCGACACAGCCTGGAGGCGGTGGCCGCGGCCGTCGGCTACAAGGACGCGTTCGGGTTCTCGAAGGTGTTCAAGCGCACGGTCGGCCTCTCGCCGAAGGCGTTCCGGCAGCAGGACGCTGCGGGGCGGCAGGATCCGTGGCGTCTGTCGACGGGCTGAATACGCGGGTTCAGGCGAGCCGCACGAGACCGTCCAAGCCCGCGGTCGACACCACCAGCACGCGCACCGGCTGCGCGTAGGCCGCGCTGTTGGCCCGCAGCGCGGACAGCAGCGCCGCGGCAACGACGGGATCCGGTTCGCGCACCATCAACAGCGTGGGCCGGCGCGGTCGGAAAGCCTCGGCAGGCCCCAGCGCGCCCTCTCGCCACCAACCGCAATCCCAGGGGTCGTCGGGCGGAGCGGCGCGTGTCGTCAAGCACTCGCGCCACAGGATCTGCAAGCGCCACCACAGGCCGCGCCAACGACTCAGACGCGCCAGGTCATGACTGCCGTCGAGCTTGCAGGCGACCCCGTTCAGCGCGGGATTCGGCGCGATGCCGGCCACACACAACGGCTCGGTCAGCGACGGATAGGCGCCGCCTTCGCACCATTCCCGGATCGTCTCAAGCAGCGCAGCATCGACCGTACCGCCAGCGACGTCGACGCCTCCTGCACCGCCCGCAACGAGCGGATCGGGCGGACTCATCAGCGCGTCGTCGAAGCGACGGGGAAGGCGCATCAGCGGCCGTCCGACCGCGCCGCGCTGGCCGGGGCCGGACGGGACTGGGGGGACACGCCGATGGGAATGACCCGCACGCCGGAGGCGACGGCCCCGGTATCGGCAGGCCGGGCCGCCTGCGGGTGCTTCGCCGGCGAGCTCAACCGGATGGAGGAGAACATGTTGACCACGCCCTGACGCGCTTCGGAAGCGAAGAACAGTCCGGCGATGGCCAGGATGACGGCGGCGAGGCCGGCGATGACTTTGACAGGGGAGATGCGCATCATGATCGGGGCGAAGCGTACCTGAATGCCGATGCGGCCCTGGGCCGCTGTCGATTTCCGGTCGTCCCGTTCGTCGTCATGGCATCACTCCCCGCATTCCCTCTGAAAGGAACCTCGATGAAATACCTCGGACTCGCCTACTTCACGCCCGAGAAGTTCGACGAGATGTCGCCCGACGACGTCAAGGCGCTGGTGAGCCAGTGCCCGGCGCTCGACGAGACGATGCGCGCGACCGGCAAGGTGCTGGTGTCCGCGTCGCTGGGCGACCTCGACAAATGGAAGACGCTGCGTCCGCGCGGCGGCAAGACGCAGATCACCGACGGCCCCTACACGGAAACGAAGGAGGTCGTCGGCGGCCTGTTCATCATCGAGGCGGACAGCCCCGAAGAGGCGCAGCGCATCGCCGCCATGCACCCGGCGGCCCAGATCGGCGAGGCGGGCGGCTGGGCCGTCGAGCTCATCCCGACGGACTTCTATCTGAGCCGCTGAGAAGCCCGACGCCTGCCGACATCAGGCGCAGGCCGAGCCTCCCCGTAGACTCCGCGCTTCCATCGAATCTAAGAAGACCTCGAATTGAAGACGTTGGTACTGGGAGGCTACGGGAACTTCGGCGCGCGCATCTGCCGCGCGCTGGCGGGGGAACCGTCGATCGCGTTGATGATCGGCGGGCGCAACGCGGCGCGGGCGCGCGCCTTGGCCGATGAGATCGGACAGGGCGCCGAGGGCGTCGCGATCGACCTCGCGTCGCCTGCGTTCTCCGACGATCTCCGGCGCATAGGCGTCGAGCTGCTGATCCACACGGCCGGTCCTTTCCAGGACCAGTCCTACGACGTCGCGCAGGCGGCCGCGCGAGCCGGCGCGCACTACATCGACCTCGCCGACGGACGTCGGTTCGTCTGCGACTTCCCTTCAGTGCTCGATGCGGCCTTCCGTGCATCGGGGCGGGTCGGCATCTCCGGCGCGAGCACGGTGCCGGCCTTGTCCTCCGCCGTGGTGGAGCGGCTCACGCACGAGTGGCGAAGCATCCGCAACATCGACATCTGCATCGCGCCGGCCCAGACCGCGCCGCGCGGGGAAGCGACGCTCGCCGCCGTGCTGAGCTATTGCGGTGGCCCCGTCCAGGTCTGGGACGAAGGTCGCTGGGTGTCGCGCCCGGGCTGGGCGAATCCCACGCGCGTCCAGTTCGCCCGCCTGCGGCCGCGCCTCGGCGCCCTGTGCGACATCCCGGATCTGGAGCTGTTCCCCTCGCGGTACGGCGTGGCGAATCGGGTCATGTTCCGCGCCGCGCTTGAAGTCGGCGTCACGCAACGGGCAATGGGCTGGCTGGCCACGCTTCGGCGCATCGGGCTGTTGAAGCAGCCCTCGCGACTGGCCGCGCTGATGCAGGCGACGGCGCCGATGTTCGACTTCCTCGGCTCCGCGCTAGGCGGTATGGTCGTGCGCGTGGAAGGCGAGGACTCGATGGGACGGCAGGCTCGAAGGGAATGGCACATCGCCGCCGACGACGACCACGGGCCGGAGATCCCGTGCATGGCGGCGATCCTCCTGGCGAGACGGTTGTCGCGCGGTGAAGACCTGACCCCGGGCGCTCATGCCTGCATGGGCGTGCTGAGCCTGGACGAGTTTCAACCGGAGTTCGAGCGTTGGGGTATGGTGACCGACGTTCCAGTGGAGGAGGTGCTCGATGGCGCATCGGCGGTTTGAGTTCGACATGTCGGCCCCGGCGGACGTCGTCTTCGACGCCTTCCACTTCCACCATTGGCGTGTGAAGTGGGACTCGCTGGTCCGTCACACGCGGGTGCAGGGCGATGCGCCCTGCCCGTTCGCCGGCGCCGTCACGGAGAACCAGGGCCGCGGCCTGCTGCGTCCGCTGTCGATGACGACGACCTTCGTGTCCTTCGACCGACCGAACGTCGCGGCGGCCACGATGGTGGGGCAATCCTTCCCGTTCAGGCGCTGGGCCGCCTCCATCCAGCACCGCCGTGACAGCATGGAGCGCTCCTGCCTGATCTACAGCTACACGTTCGAGGTCGGACCCACGTGGATCCAATGGCTGCTGGAGCCCATCGTCGTGCGGATATTCGATTGGCAGACGCGCAGGCGCTTCGCAAAGCTTCAAGCGTACATTCAGCGCCACCGCGAAGAGATCGAACGGTGGCAGAAGGCGCAGGCCTGAAGACATCCCCGGATCGCTTCGACAGGTTCGAGGAGATTCGACGATGAAATTGCTTCTGCTAGGAGCGTCCGGTCTGGTGGGCGGCCACGCGCTGAAGCTCGCGCTGGCTGATGAGGCGATTTCCGAGGTGATCGCGCCGACTCGCCAGCCGCTGCCGGCGATTGGAAAGCTCCTGAACCCCGTCTGTCCGCAGCTCGATGACTTCGTTCCGATGCTGGCGTCGTACGGACCGCAGGCAGCGATCTGCGCCCTGGGAACGACCCAGGCCAAGGCCGGATCGAAAGAAGCGTTCCGGCATGTGGACCACGAGCTCCCCGTTGCATTCGGGCGAGCCGCACACACCGCGGGCGTCGAAGCCTTCGCCCTCGTGTCCGCGGTGGGCGCGTCGGCGGACTCCCGGTTCTTCTACACGAGGACCAAGGGCGAAGTGGAACGGGACATCCAGGCCATCGGGTTCCGATCCCTGACGATCTGCAGGCCCAGTCTCATCGGCGGCGAGCGGAATGAAACCAGACGCGCCGAGCATGCGGCGATGACGCTGATCCGCGTGCTGACGCCGGTCCTGCCGAAGCGCTTCCGCATCAATCCGGCGAGCAGCATCGCCGCGGCGCTGCTCAAGGCCGTCACCGAGGCACGACCGGGGATTCGCTTGATCTCCTCAGACGAGATGAACTGACACCACGGTCGGCGCGCTCAGCGCACTGCCATTCGTCATGCCCTCGCAAACCCGGTCGGGTTTGCGCGTAGGCGGCCTCTATGCTGCCGGCACTCTTCATCCCAGGGTGCCCCATGACGAACAAGATGCTCACGAAGCAGTCCGCGCCGACGACCGGTTCCAACAGCTTCACCGTCACGCCCGCCCGCGCGGGCGTGATCGCTTTCGGACTCGCGCTGCAGGCCGCCGCCTTCGCCGCTGACGCGCCTGAAGCCCCTGCGGCGGCGTCCTCGCCCGCCGCGGCCGCCTCGGCTCCCGCCGCGAAGTGGAACGTCAACCAGCCCCCCGGCGAGAAGAAGATCGCCAACATCGACGTGCGCACCGGCACCTGGATGTCGGTCGACGTCAGCCCCGACGGCAAGCAGATCGTCTTCGACCTGCTCGGCGACCTCTACGTGATGCCCGTCGGTGGCGGCGAAGCCAAGGCGCTCACGCATTCGATCGCGTGGGAGATGCAGCCCCGCTTCTCCCCCGACGGCAAGCAGATCGCCTTCGTCTCCGACGCCGGCGGCGGCGACAACATCTGGGTCATGAACGCCGACGGCTCCAACGCCCGCGCGATCTCGACCGAAGACTTCCGCCTGCTCAACAACCCCGTCTGGCATCCCGGCGGCAAGTACATCGCCGCCCGCAAGCACTTCACCGGCACCCGCTCGCTGGGCAGCGGCGAGATCTGGCTCTATCACGTCGACGGCGGCAAGGGCCAGCAGCTCAACGAAAAGCCGAACTGGCAGAAGGACCTCGGCGAACCCGCGCTCTCGCCCGACGGCAAGTTCCTGTACTACTCGCAGGACAGCACGCCCGGTCGCCAGTTCGAATACAACAAGGACAGCACCGGCGAGATCTTCCGCATCTACCGCCAGGACCTGACCGACGGCACCAACGAGCCCTTCGTCACCGGCCCCGGCGGCGCGATCCGCCCGACGCCCTCCCCCGACGGCAAGTACCTCGCCTTCATCCGCCGTCTGCGCGATGCCTCGGGCAGCCGCACCACATTGTTCCTCAAGGACCTGAAGACCGGCCGCGAATTCCCCGCCTGGACCGGCATGGAGCGCGACCTGCAGGAGTCCTGGTCCGTCCACGGCGTCTACCCCGGCATCGCGTGGATGCCCGATTCCAAGCAGGTTGTGGCCTGGGCGCAGGGCAAGCTCTGGCGCATCGATCCCTTCAAGTCCAGCGCCGCCGAGATCCCCTTCCATGTGAAGGACGAGCGCCAGATCACGCCCGCGCTGCGCTTCGCGCATGAGGTCGCGCCCGCCACCTTCGAGTCGAAGATGCTGCGCTGGGTGAAGGTCTCGCCGGACGGCAAGCGCGTGGTGTTCTCCTCCGCCGGCTACCTCTATGCGAGCGAGCTGCGCGACGGCCAGCCGGTCGGCGAAGCCCGCCGCCTCACGTCGCAGACGGAACGCTTCGAATATTTCCCCGCCTTCTCGCGCGACGGCAGGCAGCTCGTCTACGTGAGCTGGAACGATGCCGACCAGGGTCGCGTGCGCGTGCTCGACCTGGCCGGCGGCCGCGACACCGTCGTCACGTCCGAGCCGGGCAAGTACCTGTCGCCGGCGTTCTCGCCGGACGGCAGGACCGTCGCGTACCAGAAGGCCAAGGGCGGCTTCCTGACCTCGCCCTGGAACAGCCTGGAGCCCGGCGTCTACGTCGCCGCAGTCGACGGCAAGGGCCAGCCGCGCCGCGTCACCAAGGACGGCGAGGCACCCCAGTTCGGCGCCGATAACGACACGCTCTTCGTCACGCGCAAGCAGACGACGGGCGAGGTCGATTCGAATCACCAGCTGGTCCGATTGAACCTCGTCGAGCGCAGCGAGTTCGCCGTCGCCAAGAGCGAATTCGCGACCCGATTCACCGTGTCGCCGGACGGCCAGTGGCTGGGCTTCACCGAACGTTTCCACACCTACGTCACGCCGCTGGCGCCCGCCGGCAAGCTGCAGACCATCGGCCCGAAGGCCGAAGCCATGCCGGTGAAGAAGCTCGACGTCAACGCGGGCGACGACCTGCAGTGGTCGGGCGACGGCAAGTCGCAGCCGTATGCGTTGCACTACGCGCTGGGCAACGAGCTGTTCACCGTGCCGCTGACGCAGGCGCTGCAGCCGGGCTTCAAGCCGGCGGAACGCGGCGCCCCCATCAAGCTGACGCTGACCGCGGACAAGCCCAAGGGCCGCATCGCGATCGTCGGCGCGCGCATCGTGACGATGAGCGCGAGCAAGCCCGATGAAGTCATCGAGGACGGCGCGATCCTGGTCGACGGCGACCGCATCGCGGTGATCGGGCCGCGCGCGTCGGTGAGCATCCCCGCGGGCACGGAGACCATCCAGGCGGCCGGCAAGACGGTGATCCCCGGCCTGATCGACGCGCACTGGCACGGCACCATGGCCGAAAGCGAGATCGTCCCGCAGCAGAGCTGGATCAACTACGCCTCCCTGGCCTTCGGCCTGACGACGCTGCACGACCCGTCCAACCGCACCAGCGACATCTACACGCAGTCGGAGATGCAGCGCACGGGCCGCGTGGTCGGGCCGCGCATCTTCTCGACCGGCACGGTGCTGTACGGCGCGAAGTCCGATTTCTCCGCCGTGATCAACAGCCTGGACGACGCGCAGACGCATCTGAAGCGGCTGAAGTCGGCCGGCGCGATCAGCGTGAAGAGCTACAACCAGCCGCGACGCGACCAGCGCCAGCAAGTGCTGGAAGCAGCGCGCGAGACCGGGATGATGGTCGTGCCGGAAGGCGGTTCGCTGTTCCAGCTCAACATGTCGATGGTGGTCGACGGCCACACCGGCGTGGAGCACGCGCTGCCGGTCGCCAAGGTCTACGACGACGTCAAGCAGCTGTGGCCGCAGACGCAGGTCGGCTACACGCCGACGCTGAACGTCGCCTACGGCGGGCTGGACGGCGAGCACTACTGGTACGCGCGCACGGACGTGTGGCGTCACCCCATCCTCAGCAAGTTCGTGCCCAAGGCCGTGCTGGAGCCGCGCAGCGTGCGCCGCGAGACGGCGCCGGAGGAGGACTTCAACGTCATCCAGGTCGCCAGGACCGCGACCGAGCTGCAACGCGCCGGCGTGTCGGTGAACATCGGCGCGCACGGCCAACGCGAAGGCCTGGGCGCGCATTGGGAGCTGTGGATGATGGGCATGGGCGGCATGACCTCGCTGGAGGCCATCCGCACGGCGACGCTCAACCCGGCGCGCTACCTCGGGCTGGACAAGGACATCGGCTCACTGGAAGCGGGCAAGCTCGCGGACATGGTGATCCTCGATGGCGACGTGCTCAAGGACCTCCGACAGAGCGACAGGATCAGCCAGGTCATGCAGGGCGGCCGCGTCTTCGACATCCCGACGATGAACGAGGTCTGGCCGGCGAAGAAGGCGCGCAAGCCATTCTTCTTCGACGGCGCCAACGCCAGCGCGCCGGTGGACGCGCTGGCCGCGGGCGTCGAGGAAGGTCACGGGCACGGGGACTGACCGGTCGGCGAAGCGCTCGAAACCAGCGCTTCGCCCGTCCGACGCCTGAAGGAAGCAGACAAGCGTCCGTCAGACGTCAGCTGGCGGCGCTTGCGACTTCCCCAAGGCCTTCACGGCGGCCTCCACCTCCTTGACCCTGCCGACGATCCTGTCGAGCTGCCGCAGGTGCGCGGCGTTCAAGCGCCAGTCGTCGAAGCTGGAGAACGGGAAGTAGGAGGTGTAGTGCCCGGCCTCGCGCACGCTCTTGGAGACGCGCGTCCCGCTGCCGATCGTCGTGCCGTCGGCGATCGAGAGGTGTCCCACCACCATCGCCGCGCCGCCGATCAGGCAGCGCGCGCCTATCCTCGTGCTGCCGGCGATGCCCACACAGCCCGCGATCGCCGTGTGGTCGCCGATGCGCACGTTGTGCGCGATCTGCACCAGGTTGTCGATGCGCACGTCGCGCCCGATCACCGTGTCCGTGAGCGTGCCGCGATCGATCGCCGTGTTCGCGCCGATCTCGGCATCGTCGCCGATCACCACGCCGCCGCGCTGCGGGATGCGGCACCAGCGCTCGCCGTCCCAGGCCATGCCGAAGCCGTCGGCGCCGATCACCGCGCCGCTGCAGATCGTCACCCGCCGACCGATCTCGCAGCCGTCGTGCACCACCACGCGCGGATGCAGCACCGAATCGTCGCCGATGCGGACGTCGTCGCCGATCACCACGCCGGCATGGATCACGCAGCGCTCGCCGATCGTCACGCGATCGCCGATGCAGGCCAGCGCGCGCACCTCCGTCGAGGCGGCGATCGCGCCGTCGATCCCGATCACCGCCCGTGGATCCACGCCGCCGCGCGCCGGCATCGGCGGATACATCAGCAACGCGGCCTGCGCAAAGTAGAGATAGGGATCCGGGGTCAGGATCAGGCTGCGCCCCGCCATCGCCGCAGCGTCGGCGCATGCCGGCGGCACGATCAGGGCCCCAGATCGGCAGGTCGCGAGTTCAGGCAGGTGCTTGAGCGACACCAGGAACGACAGCTCGTCCGCCGCCGCGCCGTCGAGCGCCGCGATGCCGCGCACGTGGCGATCCGCGCCGCGCAGCCTGCCGCCCAGCAGCTCCACCAGCTCCGAGAGCCGCCAGACGCGCGTCGCCGCGGGTCCTGTCGTTCGGGGTCCGGCCCTGTCGTCCGCTTCCGATACCGTCATCTGCTTCGCCTTTCGAGCAACGAAAGGCTGGCAGTCTGCGCAGCCGGCGCCCGTTTGGCACTGGCGCATCCGCGCGGGACCCGGGCCGCCGCCTAGCCGATCAACGGCGCGACATCCTCAAGTCGAGTGCATCGGTTCATCAGCAGACCGACACGCAGGCATCAGGCCTTGCCCGTCGAACCGAAACCGCCCTCGCCGCGCGAGGACGCGTCGAAGTCGTCGACAACGCGGAAGCTCGGCTGCACCACCGGCACGATCACCATCTGCGCGATGCGCTCCATCGGCTGGATCGTGAACACGTCCTTGCCGCGGTTCCACACGCTGACCATCAACTGGCCCTGGTAGTCCGAGTCGATCAGCCCGACCAGGTTGCCCAGCACCACGCCGTGCTTGTGACCCAGCCCCGATCGCGGCAGGATCATCGCGGCCAGGCCGGCGTCGCCGATGTGGATCGCCAGGCCCGTGGGCACCAGCACCGTGTCGCCGGGCGACAGCGTGATGGCCTCGTCCAGGCAGGCGCGCAGGTCCAGGCCGGCGCTGCCGGACGTCGCGTAGGCGGGGAGCTGCTCGGCCATGCGGCGGTCGAGCACCTTCAGATCGATGGTGGTCATGGAATCAGTCGAAGAAACAGTCGAATCGGAAATCGGGAGGTCTGACCGTCGGCGCCGGGGTCAGGCGCCGTAGGTCGTCAGCCGCTGCGCGATCTCGCGCACCAGCTCGCGCGCCAGCGTCAGCTTGTCGGCGCGCGACAGCTCGCGTTCGCCGCGGGCGTCGACCAGCGTCAGCGCGTTGTCGTCCTGCCCGAAGGCCGCCGGGCCGATGTTGGCCACGATCAGCGGCACGTTCTTGCGCTGGCGCTTCTCGCGCGCATGCTTGATCAGGTCCTGGCTCTCCGCCGCGAAGCCCACGCACAGCGGCGGATGCGGCAGCGCGGCGACCGTGGCCAGGATGTCGGGGTTCTCGGCCAGATCCAGCGCGGGCGCGATCGCCTCGCCGGCCTTGGCGTTCTTCTTGATCTTGTGCTCGGCCGTCTGCGCCGGCCGCCAGTCCGCGACCGCCGCCGTCGCGACGAAGACCTGGTGCGTCGCCGCGCGCGGCAGCACCGCGTCCAGCATCTCGCGCGCGCTCTGCACGTCGATGCGCGTCACCCCCAGCGGCGTCGGCAGGTGCACCGGACCGGCCACCAGCGTCACCTCGGCGCCCGCCTCGGCCGCCGCGCGCGCGACGGCGAATCCCATCTTGCCGCTGGAACGGTTCGTGATGCCGCGCACCGGATCGATCGCCTCGTAGGTCGGACCGGCCGTGATCAGCAGCTTGCGCCCGGCCAGCACCTTGGGCTGGAAGTGCGAGACCACGTGCTCCAGCAGCTGCATCGGCTCCAGCATGCGGCCGTCGCCGACCTCGCCGCAGGCCTGGTCGCCGGAACCGACGCCCATCACCAGCGCGCCGTCCGCCTGCACCTGCGCCAGGTTGCGCTGCGTGGCCGGATGCGCCCACATCTCGCGGTTCATCGCCGGGGCCAGCAGCAGCGCGCACTTGTGCGCCGGACGGGCCAGCGCGGTCAAGGACAGCAGGTCGTCCGCGCGACCCTGCGCCAGCTTGGCGATGAAGTCCGCGCTGGCGGGCGCCACCACCATCACATCGGCCTCGCGCGTCAGGTTGATGTGCGCCATGTTGTTGTCGGGGCGCGCATCCCACTGGCTGGTGAAGACCGGGCGGTTGGACAGCGCCTGCATCGTCACCGGCGTGATGAAGGCCTCGGCGGCCTCCGTCATGATGACCTGCACCGTGGCGCCGGCCTTCACGAACAGCCGCGTCAGCTCCGCGATCTTGTAGCAGGCGATGCCGCCGGACAGGCCCAGGAGGACGTGCCGACCGGCGAGGGAGTTGGATTCGGACATAGGAAGGAACTCTACCAGCGCGACCTTTTGGCGATCCCTGAAAGGCCTTGCAGGTCCGGCCGTGCCTGACCTTCGTCACGCGGGTTTCCGCCCGGAAGGGCGCAGCGGGTCAGGCCTTGCGCTTGAACACCAGGTCCCAGACGCCGTGGCCCAGCTTCAGGCCGCGGTGCTCGAACTTGGTCAGCGGGCGGTACTCGGGCTTGTCGGCGTAGCCGTCGGCGCGCGTCGAGGTGTTCGCCAGATCCGGATCGGCGGCCAGCACTTCCAGCATCTGCTGGGCGTAGGGCTCCCAGTCGGTGGCCAGGTGCAGGTAGCCGCCCGGCGCCAGGTGTTGCACCAGCTTGGCCACGAACGGCGGCTGCACCAGCCGGCGCTTGTTGTGGCGCTTCTTGTGCCAGGGATCCGGGAAGTAGATGTGCACGCCGGCCAGCGAGCCCTTGGGGATCATCGCGTCCAGGACCTCGACGGCGTCGTGCTGGAAGATGCGGATGTTGGGGATGTCCTGCTCGCCGATCAGCTTGAGCAGCGCGCCGACGCCGGGCTCATGGACTTCGCAGCCGATGAAGTCGACGTCCGGCAGGGTCCGGGCGATCTGGGCGGTCGGGCCGCCCATGCCGAAACCGATCTCGAACACGACGGGCGCCTGGCGCCCGAAGGTCGCGGCGTAGTCCATGGCTTCGGGCTTGAACGGCAGCACGAACTTCGGGCCGAGTTCCGCCAGCGCCTTGACCTGTCCGGTGCCCATGCGCCCGGCGCGCACGACGAAGCTGCGGATGCGGGCCTTCGGATGGTTGACGCCCTCGCCTTCTGGCGGGTCCTGCGGGTCCTGCGGGTCCTGCGGGTCCTGCGGGTCCTGCGGATCGAGCGGGTCGTTGGAGTCGATGGAATCGGACATGTCGTGAATCAGCAATCGAGGGCCGGGATTCTACCGACCGCCCCGCCATCCGGATTCCCGGCGCCGCCTTCCAAGCCGGCGTCTCTCAGGGCGCGGCGGTCGCCTGCCTGAACGACGCCGCCAGGATCCCCGCCACCTGATCGAGCAGCGCCTCGTTGCCGTCCTCCAGCAGCGCATGGAAGGGCGTGCAACCCATCGATCCGACCGGATGATGTCCGCCCAGGAATCGATCCGGATACGGCGTCGCCGGGCGCTCCGTCAGGTCCACCATCGTGCCCAGCATCCGCTGCACGTCGCCGCGGTGGTCGCGCTGCACGACCCGGCCGCGCGAGAGCACGTGCCGGTAGCCCGAACCGTTGCTGCGCAGACGGAACCGCTGTTCATAGGTGTCGGTGAATCCATCGAAGTGCGCGCGCAGCGTCAGCATCATCGCGTCGAGGTCGTCGGGATGGACGCGGCAGCGCCAGAACGCGGTGCTGTCGGGCTGCTCCGGATGCGGAAAGCCCAGGTGCTGCTTCCAGCGCGGCGAGTAATGCACCAGTTCCAGCAGCGGGTTCAAGTCCCAGACGCCGAAGGCGCCCTGCTCGACCGCCGTCCGCCAGTTCCTGACTTCGTCATGACGGATCCCCATGGAGGGGATCTTGCGCGCCGCTCCGGGTCGGGTCAACGCGCGTTCCCCCTGAGAGTGGGTAAGCTGCCCGCGCGCCACACCCGGGCCTCGGGAATGCCTCTGGCAGGCGCCTCAGCGCGCGTCGTACATATAACGGCGCGTCAGCGGCACCGGAGCCGGCCCGCCGTCACGCTTGCTCGCCAGGATCTGGTACAGGCCCAGTTCGCCCGTCTCGAACTCCAGCGCGGACGCCGCCATGTACAGGCGCCAGATCCGGTAGTGCGCTTCATCGACGTACTGGAGCGCCTGGTCGTGGCCCTCCTCCAGCTTCGCGACCCAGGCACGCAAGGTCTTGGCGTAATGCATGCGCAAGGCCTCGACGTCATGGAGCTCGAACTGCTCCTGCTCCATCACCCGCATCACATTGCTCGCCCGGTCCAGCTCGCCGTCCGGGAAGACGTAGCGGTTGATGAACTTCGAGGACAAGGCCTGCCCCCACCCGTCCTCCTCATGGGTGATGCCATGGTTCAGGAACAGCCCCGCCGGCTTGAGCAGCCGGTTCACGCTGGCAAAGTAGGTCGGGAGGTTCTTCAGCCCGACATGCTCGAACATGCCGACGCTGGAGATCTTGTCGAACTGCCCCGTCATGTCCCGGTAATCGCACAGGCGGACCTCCACCTGTCCCTGCAGTCCGGCGGCGGCGATGCGCTCCCGGGCGAGCGCCAGCTGACGTTCGGACAACGTGATGCCGGTGGCCTTCACGCCGTAATGACGCGCCGCATGCATCACCAGGGCGCCCCAGCCGCAGCCGACGTCCAGCAGTTCCTCGCCCGGCTGCAGCCGCAGCTTGCGGCAGAGGTGGTCCAGCTTGGACCACTGGGCCTGGGCCAGCGTCGTGTCCTCGGTCTCGTAGTAGGCGCAGGAATAGACCATCGCCGGATCCAGCCACAGCGCGTAGAAGTCGTTGGACAGGTCGTAATGGAAGGCGATGGCCGCCTTGTTCTCCGCCCGCGTGTGGCGACGAACGCCGTCCGCGCGCAGTTCCGCGTCGGTCGCCGGCGGCACCGGCGCCAGCAGCCGCACGGCCAGGCGCAGGCGGTCGCTCCAGGACAAGGTCAGTTCGGGAAGGTGATCCTTGAGCTGCAGCGCGGCGAAGAAATCGCCCTCGACGTCGATCTGGCCGGTGAAGTAGGCCTCGGCGAAACGCAGCGGATCCCGCCCCAGCAGCAGACGCCGCAGCGCGGTGGGATCGTTCAGGACCAGCGTGAACTCGGCCGGCTGGTGCG
The DNA here is from genome assembly GCA_002205125.1 of Roseateles noduli. GTDB lineage: Bacteria > Pseudomonadota > Gammaproteobacteria > Burkholderiales > Burkholderiaceae_C > Roseateles > Roseateles noduli. The sequence continues at coordinate 234,123 of NIOE01000015.1, forward strand.
CCTGCCGGCCCAGCCGCGTCGCCCAGTGGCCCAGGCGCAGGCCCATGCTGCCCGGGTAGGCGGAGAACAGCCGCTGCAGCAGCGTGAGCCCGGCGGGCGGCAGCGGCGGCGCGCCGGCGGCCTCGGGGATCGCCTCGGCCGCCCGGGGGGCGGCGCTCGACGTCGGCGACAACAGTTCCTGATCCATGGATTCCTCGTCCGGAAAGGCTACGAAAGAATATTGGTCGGAAGCGCCCCAGGGTCAGTTCTTGTCGGCCCGGGTGCTGGCGGCCTTGAAGTCCTCGCGGAATATTAGCCAATGCCCCACGCCCCGCCCGGACTGGGGACTTTGATGCAAACCGCATGCCCGTTCCTCTCGTCGGACGGGGTGGCGGCCCGCCCGGAAGGGGGTGTGGCGGGGGCCGTTGCGCCCTCGCACAAGCTCGCCCGAAGGAGTCATCACAAGCCCGCCGCCCGAGGCCACAATCAGCCCCGATATCCCATCCCCATCGTCCGCAGAGAAACCGTCCCGCCTCCTCGAATGCCAGGAGCGCGCCAGGGACCCCAAAGCCAAGGAGTCAGCCATGCCCCATGCATTCGCCAACACCGTCGCCAGCTTCAAGACCGCGTCCGGCAAGAGCGGCAGGTACTACTCGCTGCCCGAGCTGGCCAAGCGCTTCCCCAACGTGAACCAGCTGCCGGTGTCGATCCGGCTGGTGCTCGAATCGGTGCTGCGCAACTGTGACGGCAAGCGCGTGACCGAGGAGCATGTCGAGCAGCTCGCCAACTGGCAGCCCAACGCGCCCCGCAACGAGGAGATCCCCTTCGTCGTCGCCCGCGTGGTGCTGCAGGACTTCACCGGCGTGCCGCTGCTGGCCGACCTGGCCGCCATGCGCAACGTCGCCCAGGCGCAGGGCAAGGACCCGAAGACGATCGAGCCGCTGGTGCCGGTCGACCTGGTGGTCGACCACTCGATCATGATCGACCACTTCGGCAGCCCCAAGGCGCTGGACCTGAACATGAAGCTGGAGTTCGAGCGCAACCGCGAGCGCTACGAGTTCATGAAGTGGGGCATGCAGGCCTTCGACACCTTCGGCGTCGTCCCGCCCGGCTTCGGCATCGTCCACCAGGTCAACCTCGAATACCTCGCCCGCGGCGTGCACAAGGCCGGCAGCGGCAAGGACACGGTGTACTACCCCGACACGCTGGTCGGCACAGACAGCCACACGACGATGATCAACGGCGTCGGCGTGGTGGGCTGGGGCGTGGGCGGCATCGAGGCCGAGGCCGGCATGCTCGGTCAGCCGGTGTACTTCCTGACGCCGGACGTGGTGGGCTTCGAGCTGAGCGGCCGGCTGCGCGAGGGCGTCACCGCCACCGACCTGGTGCTGACCGTCACCGAGATCCTGCGCAAGGCCAAGGTGGTGGGCAAGTTCGTCGAGTTCTTCGGCGAAGGCACGGCCTCGCTGTCCGTCCCCGACCGCGCCACCATCGGCAACATGGCGCCCGAGTACGGCGCGACCATGGGCTTCTTCCCGGTCGACGAACGCACCATCGACTACTTCAAGGGCACCGGCCGCACGACCGACGAGATCGAGGCCTTCGAGAGCTACTTCCGCGCGCAGGGCCTGTTCGGCGTCCCCAAGGCGGGCGACATCCGCTTCAGCCAGGTGGTGTCGCTGGACCTGGGCACGGTGGTGCCCTCGCTGGCCGGCCCGAAGCGGCCGCAGGACCGCATCGTCATCACCGACCTGGCCAAGACCTTCGCCTCGCTGTTCACCAAGCCGGTGGCCGAGAACGGCTTCAACCAGCCGGTCGACAAGCTGCCGAAGTCCTTCGCGCTCGGCGGCGCGCAGAAGGGGCTGGAGATCTTCAACGGCGACGTGCTGATCGCCGCGATCACCTCCTGCACCAACACCTCCAACCCGAGCGTGATGCTCGCCGCCGGCCTGCTGGCCAAGAAGGCGGTGGAGGCCGGGCTGAAGGTGCAGCCGCACATCAAGACCTCGCTGGCGCCGGGCTCGCGCATCGTCACCGAGTACCTGCACAACGCCGGCCTGCTGCCCTACCTGGAGAAGCTGGGCTTCTCGGTGGCGGCCTACGGCTGCACGACCTGCATCGGCAACGCCGGCGACCTGACGCCCGAGATCAACGAGGCGATCACCGGCAACGACCTGGTCTGCGCCGCGGTGCTGTCGGGCAACCGCAACTTCGAAGCGCGCATCCATCCCAACATCAAGGCCAACTTCCTGGCCAGCCCGCCGCTGGTGGTCGCGTACGCCATCGCCGGCAACGTGACGCGCGACCTGATGACCGAGCCGGTCGGCCTGGGCACGGGCGGCAAGCCGGTCTACCTGGGCGACATCTGGCCGACCAGCGACGAGATCCACGCGCTGCTGAAGCTGGCGCTCAACCCCGATGCGTTCCGCGCCAACTACGGCAAGGTCAAGGCCGAGCCCGGCAAGCTGTGGGAGAAGATCAAGGGCGGCACCGGCCAGGTCTACGGTTGGCCCAAGAGCACCTACATCGCGCAGCCGCCCTTCTTCGGCAACTTCACCCAGATCCCCGAGGCGCAGGAAGCCGGCGTCAAGGGCGCGCGCATCATGGCGCTGTTCGGCGACTCGATCACCACCGACCACATCTCCCCGGCCGGTTCGATCAAGGAGGTCTCGCCCGCCGGCGCCTACCTCAAGGAAAAAGGCGTGCTCAAGGCCGACTTCAACAGCTACGGTTCGCGCCGCGGCAACCATGAAGTCATGATGCGCGGCACCTTCGCCAACGTCCGGATCAAGAACCTGATGATCCCGGCCAAGCCCGACGGCGCGCGCGAGGAAGGCGGCCTGACGCTGTTCCAGCCGGGCGGCGAGAAGATGTTCATCTACGACGCCGCGATGCGCTACATCGCCGCCGGCACGCCGACGGTGATCTTCGCCGGCGAGGAATACGGCACCGGCTCCAGCCGCGACTGGGCGGCCAAGGGCACGCAGCTGCTGGGCATAGGCGCCGTGGTGGCCAAGAGCTTCGAGCGCATCCACCGCTCCAACCTGGTCGGCATGGGCGTGCTGCCGCTGCAGTTCCGTCCGGGCGATTCCTGGGAATCGCTGGGTCTGAAGGGCGACGAGGTCATCGACATCGAACTCGGCGACGAGATCAAGCCGCAGTCCGAGGCGACGCTGGTCATCCGCGCAGCCGACGGCGTCGCGCCGGAGCGCCGCGTCCCGCTGATCCTGCGCATCGACACGCCGATCGAGGTCGAGTACTACCGCCACGGCGGCATCCTGCCCTACGTGCTGCGCCAGCTGCTGGCCGCGTGATCGGGGCGCACCGGCCGGGCTGAACCGCCACTGAAGAAAACGCCGGGTCGCCGTCGACGATGTCGAAAGCGGCACCCGCCGAACGTCATGAGGGTGAGACGCACCATTCGTTGAATGGGTCGTCCACCCTCTTCCATTTTCAGGACTGCATCAGGAGACCGACATGCGATTCATGGTCATCGTCAAGGCGGACAAGCACAGCGAAGCGGGCGAGCTGCCCAGCACGGAGCTGATCACCGCCATGTTCGCGTACAACGAGGAGCTGGTGAAGGCCGGCGTGATGCTGGCCGGCGAAGGCCTGCAGCCGACGAGCAAGGGCGCGCGGGTGCGTTTCTCCGGCAAGGACCGCAAGGTCATCGACGGCCCCTTCGCCGAGACGAAGGAGCTGGTCGCCGGCTACTGGATCTGGCAGTGCGCCTCGCTGCAGGAGGCGATCGAGTGGGTCAAGAAGTGCCCCAACCCCCAGGTGACCGATTCCGACATCGAGATCCGCCAGATCTTCGAGGCCGAAGATTTCGGCGAGGCGTTCACGCCCGAACTGCGCGAGCAGGAAGAGCGCCTGCGCACGCAGATCGAGAAGCAATAAAGCGCAAGCCCCACCGCGCTCCCCACGACTCCAAACCAGGGCCGTCAGCAGCTGCAAGTGGGGCCGGAATGCTGCTGATACCTTACGCGCAGCTTCCTTTGCGCGAAGGGAGCCCGCCGAGGCGATCCCGTAATACTGCTCGGGCATCAGCCCGTCCCTCAGATT
>NIOE01000016.1 GCA_002205125.1 Roseateles noduli
CGGGGTTCTCAAATCCGGGAAGCCCTTCGACCCTTCGCGAAATGCGGTGGCCAGCACTTGACGATCAAGACGGTGTCTGGGGGTTCCCGGAGGGATGCCCCCTGCTGTGCGGAGAGCCCGCGCTTGGCGGTCGCAGTCAATAAGCCAGGGCGCGGACTTTGCCCTTGAACACGCGATAGGAGAACAGCGAGTAGGCGAGGATCACCGGCATCGTCAGCACCGCGCCGACCAGCATGAAGCGCAGCGATTCGTCCGCGGCGGCGGCATCCCAGATCGTGATGCGGTCGATGACGACGAAGGGATAGAGGCTGTAGGAGAGTCCGAAGAAACTCAAGGTCAGCACGAGCACCGTCAGCGCGAAGGGCGCCCAGCTCAGCTTGCCGAGCACGCGGTGCGAGTTGAGCATCCCGCGCAGCGCCGCCAGCGCCAGCAGGGCCGTCAAGGGCAGCGGCGCCAGCGCGATGAGGCCCGGCATGTCGAACCAGCGCGCCCGCACGGTGGCGCTCAGCCAGGGCGAAGCGATGGACACGATCAGCAGTCCCGCCACGACCGCCGGCCATGCACGCCTGGCCCAGTCGACGGCACGGCGCTGCAGGTCGCCCTCCGTCTTGATCAGCAGCCAGCCGGCGCCGAGCAGCACATAACAAGCGGCGAGCGCGATCGCGATGCCTGCGGCGAAGACCTGCGCCGCCACGCTGTCCTCGAAGCCGGTCACGTAGCGACCAAGCATCCACCCCTGCGACAGCGAGGCCAGCGCGGATCCGCCCGCGAAGGCCGCATCCCACGCCCGCTTGTGAGCCGGATCGCCCTTGGCGCGGAAGTCGAAGGCGGCGCCGCGCAGGATCAGCCCGAACAGCATCAGCACCACCGGCACATAGAGCGCGGTGAGCACCACGCCCTGCGCCTTCGGGAAGGCGATCAGCAGCAGACCGACGGCCAGCACCAGCCAGGTCTCGTTGGCGTCCCAGAACGGGCCGATGGCCGCGACCATGCGGTCGCGATCGCCCTCCTCCGCCGTCGCGGACAGCATCCCGACCCCGAGGTCGTAGCCGTCGAGCACGACGTAGATGAGCAGCGACAGCCCCATCAGGGCCATGAAGATCACGGGCAGCGCGCTCATGTGAAGCTCCTGGAGATCACCGGCGCGGCGACCGGACGCGGTGGGGATGCGGTCGACGGTCCGGCCGGTGCGGACGCCCCGCCCTTCTCTGTTCCCCCCTTCTCCGCCATGCGCTTGATCGCGGCGACGTAGGCGATCAGCAGCCCGAGGTAGACCGTCGCGTAGCCGGCCAGCGAGGCGGCGACCAGGGATCCCGGGTTGTTCGCCGCGACTTCCTGCGTCCGCAGCACGCCGTAGACGATGAAGGGCTGCCGGCCGATCTCGGTGACGTACCAGCCCGCCACGGTGGCGATCCAGCCGGAGAAGCTCATGAAGGACAGCCCCCACAGCCACGGGCGAGACAGCCGCTGCCATCCCGAGCGCCGGAACAGCCACCACCCGCCCCATGCGAAGACGAGCATCAGCATGCCCACGCCGACCATCACGCGGAAGCCGAAGAACAGCGGCTTGACGGGTGGATGCGCGCCTTCGAATTCATCGAGCCCGCGGATCTCGCCGTCGACGTCGTGCTTGAGGATGAGGCTGGCCAGGCGCGGCACGCCGATGGCGAAGCGGTTCTCCTTCGCGTGCTCGTCGGGCAGCGCGAACAGCAGCAGCGGCGCGCCGCGTTCCGTGGACCAGACGCCTTCCATCGCGGCGATCTTGGCGGGCTGATGCTTCAACGTGTTGAGGCCGTGCAGGTCGCCGGCGACGATCTGCAGCGGGATCAGCACCGCCCCCAGCGTCAGTCCGAGTCGCATCACGCGGCGCGTGTGCGGCTGCTCCCGGCCCTTGAGCATCTGCCAGGCGCTGACGCCGGCCAGCAGGAAGGCCGCCGTGAGTCCCGACGCGAGCAGCTTGTGGGTCAGCCGGTACGGGAAGGACGGGTTGAAGACGATCGCCCACCAGTCGACGGCGTGCATGACGCCGTCGCGGATCTCGTAGCCGGTCGGGGTCTGCATCCACGAGTTGAGGCTGAGGATCCAGAACGCGCTGAGCGTGGTGCCGAAGGCGACCGTCGCGGTGGCGATGAAGTGCACGCGCGGGCTGACGCGTTCGCGGCCGAACAGCATGATCCCGAGGAAGCCGGCCTCGAGGAAGAAGGCGGTGAGGACCTCGTAGCCGAGCAGCGGTCCGGCGATGTTGCCGGCGCGTTCCATGAAGCCCGGCCAGTTGGTGCCGAACTGGAAGCTCATGGTCACGCCGCTGACGACGCCCAGCGCGAAGCTCAGCGCGAAGACCTTGGTCCAGAACTGGTAGGCCGCGAGCCACGGCGATTCGCCGGTGCGCCGCCAGCGCCAGAGCATGAAGAGCACGACCCAGCCCAGCGCGATCGTGATCGTCGGGAAGAGGATGTGGAAGGTGATGTTGAGCGCGAACTGCATGCGCGCGAGGATCAGGGTGTCCATGGCCGCGAAGTGTTCCGAAACCGGACCGTTCGCGGAAGGGACAGATCGTCCTAGGACAAGCTGCCCAAGGACAAAACGCCCTACCCTTCTTACTCCCTCTCCCGCTTGCGGGAGAGGGCGGGGGTGAGGGCCAGCGGCCGTGGATCACCACCCGCCGTCTTCACCCTCGCGCTGAGGCTCGAACCGCTCCAGCAGGAAGTCGACGAGCGCGCGCGTCTTCGCCGACAGCTGCGCGCGCGGCGGATAGATCAGGTGGATGTCCGCCGGCGGCATCGACCACTCCGCGAGCACCGGCCGCAGGCGCCCCGACCGGAGCATCGGCGCCGCTTCCCAGAACGAGCGCATCAGCACCCCGTGTCCATCGAGCCCCCACGCGAGCACGCTCTCCCCGTCGTTCGCGGCCAGCGGCCCGCGCACCTTCACCGTCTCCTTGCGCGCCCCCTGCTGGAAGTGCCACGTGCCGAAGGTCTCGTCGCTCTCGCGGATGAACAGGCAGGCGTGGCGCGCGAGTTCCCTCGGCGTGGCCGGCTCTCCCGCCCGCTTGAGGTACGCCGGCGACGCGCACAGCACGCGCCTGTTGCGCGCCAGCAGCCGCGCCGTGAGCCGCGCATCCGGCGGCTCGCCGACGTGGACTTCGAGATCGATGCCCTGCTCGATCAGGTTGACCGGTCGATCCGTCAGCTCAAGCTGCACCTCCACATCCGGGAACTGCCGCGCGAACTTCGACAGCGCCGGCGCCACATGCTTGCGCCCGAAGCCGAAGCTCGCCGCGACGCGCAGCAGCCCCTTGGGCGCAGCCCTGCTGCCGGCGACCGTGCGTTCCAGCGCCTCCAGGTCCTCCAGCACGCGCGCGCCGTCGACGAGGTAGGTCTCGCCCTCGGGCGTGAGTCCGATGCGCCGCGTGGTCCGCTGCAGCAGCCGCACGCCGAGCCGGCGCTCGATCGCCGCGAGCCGCTTGCTCACCGCCGGCGGCGTCACGCCGAGCTGCTGCGCCGCGGCCGCGAGGCTGCCCTGCTTCACCAGCAGCGCGAAGAAGGCCAGATCGGAGAAGCCGTCCATTGATGAACCTCCGGAACGAAAGAACTGCCGAAGCGGAAATTATGTTCCCTGCATTCACTTTCAGAATCGGGGCCAACGAGGAGTCTTCCCATGCCCGCTTCCCCCGGTCACGACGCGCCCAATGGGCTCGACGCCCTGTACCCCGGCTTCCAGCACCTGAGCCTGCCCACCGCCGATGGCGTGCGCATCCATCTGACGATGGGCGGCTCCGGCCCGGCGCTGCTGCTGCTCCACGGCCATCCGCAGACACGCGCGATCTGGCACAAGGTCGCGCCCACACTGGCCGAGCACTTCACCATCGTCGCGGCCGACCTGCGGGGCTACGGCGATTCGTCCAAGCCAGAGGTGCCGGAAGCGCTGCAGGCGCTCCAGTCGCCGCCGATCCCCAACGACCACGCCGCCTACAGCAAGCGCACGATGGCGGCCGACATGCTGAGCGTGATGCGCCAGCTCGGCCACGAGCGCTTCGACGTGCTCGCTCACGACCGCGGCGGGCGTGTCGCCCATCGCCTCGCGATGGATGCGCCGGAAGCGGTGCGGCGGCTCGCGCTGCTGGACATCGCGCCGACGCTGGACATGTACGAGGGCACCAACGTCGCCTTCGCGCGCGCCTACTGGCACTGGTTCTTCCTGATCCAGCCGGCGCCGCTGCCGGAACGCCTCATCGAAGCGGACCCCGGCGCCTATGTCCGCGACGTGATGGGCCGGCGCAGCGCGGGCCTGGCGCCCTTCGACCCGCACGCGCTGGCCGAGTACAAGCGTTGCCTGGCGCTGCCCGGCACCGCGCACGGCCTGTGCGAGGACTACCGCGCCAGCGCCGGCATCGACCTGGACCACGACCGCGAGGACCGTGCCGCCGGCCGCCGCCTGCGGATGCCGCTGCTCGCGCTGTGGGGCCGCGAGGGTGTCGTGCATCGCTGCTTTGAGCCGCTGAGCCTGTGGCGCGGCGTCGCCGACGACGTGCGCGGCGAGGCGCTGCCCTGCGGCCACTACATCCCCGAGGAAGCGCCGGAGCAACTGCTCGATCGCGTGCTTCCCTTCTTCACCGCCGATGCCGTTGCCAACGAGGGCAAGGAGAGCCAGCCATGACCGACATGCTCGTGAACGCCGGACCGCGCCCCCCCGATCGAACGCTGTATCGCAAGCTTGTCGACAGCCACACGGTGGCGGCGCTCGACGAGCAGAACGTGCTGCTGTTCTGCGACCTGCACCTGATGAACGAGTACACCAGCCCGCAGGCCTTCACCGGCCTGCACGAGCAGGGCCGCGGCGTGCCGATGCCGGGCCAGAACGTGGCGGTGGTGAGCCACATCATCCCGACGCATCCGGTGCCGTCCAAGCTGCGCGTGATCGCCGACAAGCCGTCGGCGCTGCAAGCCACCAACCTCAAGGCGAACTGCGACCGGCACGGGATCCGGCTGTTCGACACCACCGACGCGCTGCAGGGCATCGAGCACGTGGTCGCGCCGGAGCACGGGATGATCCGCCCCGGCATGGTGGTGATCTGCGGCGACAGCCACACGACGACCTACGGCGCGCTGGGCGCATTGGGCTTCGGCATCGGGACCACCGAGGTGGAGCATGTGCTGGCCACGCAGACGCTGGTCTACCGGGTCGCGAAGGACATGCGCATCCGCGTCGACGGCGCGCTGCCGGTCGGCACGACCTCCAAGGACCTGATCCTCGCGATCATCGGCCGCATCGGCGCGCAGGGCGCGCGCGGCTACGTCGTCGAATTTTGCGGCGAGGCGATCACCGCGCTGTCGGTCGAGGCCCGCTTCACGCTGTGCAACATGGCGGTGGAAGCCGGCGCGCGCGGCGCGCTGATCGCGCCGGACGCGACGGCGATCGACTACGTGCTGGCCCGCTGCCCCGACCTCGCCGGCGAGTGGCGCCCCCCCGCCCTCGCCTACTGGGCGACGCTGCACAGCGACGAGGGCGCGGTCTTCGACATCGAGCATCGCTTCGACGCGGCCGAGGTCGCGCCGCAGGTGACCTGGGGCACCAGCCCCGACCAGGTCGCCGCGATCGACGGACCGATCCCGGATCCGACGCAGATGGACGAAGGCCCGATGCGCGCGAGCGCGGAACGCGCGCTGCGCTACGCCCGCCTCGCCGGCGGCGCCGCAATGGAAGGCACGCCCATCCAGCACGTGTTCATCGGCTCCTGCACGAACGGGCGCATCGAGGACCTGCGTGCGGCGGCCTCCGTGCTGCGCGGCCGGCACGTGGCGCCTGGCGTTCGCGCGATGGTGGTGCCGGGTTCCGGTGCCGTGCGCGCGATGGCGGAAGCGGAAGGTCTGGACCGCGTGTTCCTCGACGCCGGCCTCGAATGGCGTCAGCCGGGCTGCTCGATGTGTCTGGCGATGAACGACGACGTGCTCGCCGACGGCATCCGCTGCGCATCGACGACCAACCGCAACTTCGAAGGTCGCCAGGGTCGCGGCGCCATCACGCATCTGATGAGCCCTGCGATGGCCGCCGCCGCCGCAGTGACCGGCCGCCTCACCGACGTCCGCCGTCTGGCCCCCGCGCCCACGGCGCCCACAGCGCCGATTGCAGCTGCCACGCAGGAGATCCCGCGATGAACCCCGTCCGCCAAGTCGAAGGCCGCACCGCGGCGCTGCGTCTAGAGAACCTCGACACCGACCAGATCATGCCCAAGCAGTTCCTGCGCGGCATCGACAAGAGCGGCCTGCGCGACGGGCTGCTCTACGACCTGCGCTTCGACGCCGACGGTCGCGAGCGCGAGGACTTCGTCCTCAACAAGTCGGAATACGCAGGCGTCTCGGTGCTGCTAGGCGGCAACAACTTCGGCTGCGGCTCCAGCCGCGAGCACGCCGTCTGGGGTCTGCAGCAGGCGGGCATCCGCGCGGTGATCGCGCCGGGCTTCGGCGAGATCTTCTATTCGAATGCGATGGGCAACGGCCTGCTGCTGGTGGCGCTGCCGGAGGCGGATGTGCTGCGGCTGATGGCCGAGGCGGACCGCGTGCCCGGCAACGCCGTCACCATCGACGTGGAGACCCTGACGCTGTGCAGCGCGGGCGGCGTCGAGGCGCGCTTCGACATGCTGCCGCGACATCAGCGGATGCTGCTGGAAGGGCTGGACGCGATCGGCCTGTCGATGACCTATCGCGAGCAGATCGAGGCCTTCGCCAAGGCGCACTGGGAAGCGCAGCCGTGGGTCAAGGATGTGGCGAGGCAACGACTGGCCCCGTGAGGGTTCTACTGAGATAGGTCATCGACGGGCGGGTTCGCCGGAACTAGCATTTGTCGCATTGATTCCGGTTTCTCCTGAAAGGAGTGAGCGAATGGCCAACATCACCAAGGTGACCGATCTCCCCAACTTCAAGCAGCTTGAAGCGATGGCGCTGGAGGCCGCGAGAACTCTGGCTGAATCGAAGGAACTGTCTGAAGCGATGACGGCGTGGCATCTCCAACGCCAACGGCGCGTTTCTGGTAACCGTGAAAGCGGTTCATCCCCTGAACTGTTTGCCCGACTGGCGAAAGACCCATTTCTCCTGTCGCGGATGTTCACGGACATCTGAGCAATCCTCTGATCAGGCTGAGGCACGGCTGTCCGTGCCCTTTCTTCTCCATGGACCCCTCTGATTTTGAACGCGGCATCGGACCAGAAGCCGTCGCCGCCTCAACCACGGATGAACTCTGCCGTCTGGCGTACTCGCTGGGCGCAGCGTTTGCGGACCCCAATCCCCTGGACCTCGATTTCCGCGCACTGGACCCTCGCACGTCGATCGCTAGCGCCCATGACGCCGGTGTCGGCGGCGGCCTCAGCGAGCTCTATGTCGCCGGCGTGCTGGGATTCACCAGGGATGTGCTGATCAACGAGCGCAGTCCCCATTACAGGCTGGCGTCGACCCACGGCCTGATCGATCAGTACCTCGAATTCTTCGAGATCACCCCCGATGGCCCGGACCTTCTGAAGTACGCCTTGGCCTTCGGCATGGCCCTTTCGCTGTACTTCAAGAGCGACGGTGAGCGACATGTCTTGAGCGCGCTCGCCCGAATGCGCACCCTGCGAGTGATGCGATCTGCTGCGTCGGCTACGCGTCCCGATCAGGCGGCGCCTGCCAAGGTGATGATTGAGAAGTTGCAGAAGATCTGGAAAGAAGAGGAACACGAGCGCCTGACCGGCCTATACGGCACCTACATGCTGTTCAAGACCTGGAGCTTGCCGGGCGAGTTCGGCGGAGCGCCCGAGCGCGATCAAGGCGAGGGGCAAGCGGAAAGACGGACCGCCGCGACGTCGAAGTCCGATCCGTGGGATTCAAGGGCTCGGCGCAGTCGCCATGGGACTCTTGGCGCGCAGCCATGGGTGAAGAAGGCGGCGAGGCAACGACTGACTCTGTGACTTTCCTACTGAGACAGGTCATCGACGGGACCGCTCTCCAGAACTAGCATTCGCCAAATCGATTCCGGTTTCTCCCGAAAGGAGTGAGCGAATGCCCAACATCACCAAGGTGACCGATCTTCCCAACTTCAAGCAGCTCGAAGCGATGGCACTGGAGGTGGGACGAATGCTTTCCGAGTCGAAGGAACTCTGCGAGACGATGGAAGCGTGGCGTCGTCAGCGCCAAGCGCGCTATCCCGGAAAGCGGCAAGATGATTCGTCTTCCGAAGTGCTTGCTCGACTGGTGAAGACGAATGACCCGTTCTATCTGTCGCGGAAGTTCACCGATATCTGATCAACCTCTGCTCCCCTCATGGCCGCGCACGTCCATCCTCAACGCAGACGACGCGGGTGCGGCAGGCGCGTTGACCGACTCGTTCTGAGCGCACTCGCGCGCATGCGCACCCTGCGGGTGATGCGCTCGGCAGCGTCGGTGGCGCATCCCGATCAGGCGGCTCCTGCCAGAGTGATGGTTGAGAAGCTGCAGTCGCCAGCGGATACTGGACACATTGCCCTGGGTGAAGGTATATCTTGCTCCTGATGACTCTGCCTTCCCGCTCGCGCCTGTTGATCGGACTACTTCTTTCGGTCCTCGGCGTCCTGCTGAGTTTGGTCAGCGCGCCAAGCTATGGAAAACGCTTCATCGCCGCCTCCGCGTGCGCGGTCGGTTCCTTCCTTTTCCTGATCAATGTCGCCGGACTGGGAAGGACCTGGCGGGGCATGAGAATCTTCTTCTGCCTGCTCGCCGCTTACACGCTGGCCGACGTCCTGCTACGCGCATTCTTTTCAAGCCGGGTATTGAATGTGCTCAACCTGTTTCAATGATTTCGAAGACAGCGGTGGCGCGCTTCGCGGCAACGACTGGCCCCACGGTGCCAACATGACCAACGGCCAACACCGGCCCGGCGCGCTGGTCGGGCGGCTGACGCGTTGGCAGAATCGTCGATACGCCCCAATCAGGATCGATCACTCGTTTCGGAACACGGCGCGTTCGGCGAATCCATGAAGCCTATTCAACGCGTCCTTCTGATCGCGTTCGTCGGCGCATCCACCCTCGTTGTGGCTCTGATCGCATGGCGAAGCATCAACCGACATCCCGTGACGCTGCTGGAGGCCACCGGCCCGCTCGAAGAAAGCCCCGCGGACCGGTCCATCAGCATCCATCGATCCGGTGATGATCTCCGCATCGTCGTGCGAGACGAGTTCTATAGCGGTGACGCCATGGAAGCGCCCTATCTGACCGTCGAGTCCGGCGGATATGCGGTGCTCCATTTGGATGTGGATCGACGCTTCTCGCTGGTGTCGTCGAAACGCGAGTTCCCGAGGCTGATCGTTGTGCGCATGCCTGCCGCCTTGCTCAAAGACCAGCAAGTCCTGCAGGTTCGCAATCACGACACGGGCGAGCAGATGGACCAGGCCCTCTCGACCTCAGCCGTTTCGACCAAGCCCGATACCCGGTAAGTGGCGGCCCTCTCGGGTTGGCTGATGGGCCGCGGGATGAGGGTGCTCGATCGCGGGCGGAGCAACGGGCGATTCGGTCTGAAGGAATGGACGATCCTGTTTGGCATGGTGGCGACGCTGCACGGGACCAAGCGGGTAGTCTGGATCCAGGAAGTTTCAGTGACGGTGCTTGTGATCGGCGGGGTCCTGATGCTGGTGATCGCCGGCTGGGTTTCCGAACTCTTCAACGTCCATGACTAGCATTCAACCTCCATGCGCGCGCTGGCCATTCTCTTCTTCCTTGTGCTGAATGCGATCACTCTGATCCTGGCCCTTCTGACCAGAGTGCCTCAAGTCGTCTTGGCCGGGATCATGCTTGCCAGCTTCATGCCCTATCTGCTCGTCATCAAGTACTTCGAGCGTTGGTCGACACACTCTAGATCGACCGGAGAACAAAGGAGACGGTTCTCCACAACGCCGATCCCGAAGGGTGCTTTCATGACGTCACAGGTCCTCCCGGTGATCTTCCTGTGCGTGCTGGCGGTGCTGGTCAACTTCCTGGTCGAATCGATCGGCTACGCAGTCGCCCATACGCTGGGGCTGTTCGTCATCGCCCTGCTGATCGACCCCGGGCTTGCACTGACGTTCTTCGACATCGGTGCGAGCGACCGCGCGTTCTTTGCCCTCTCTTCAGCGATCACTGCCGGCTACTACATGTTCCTGTACTTCGGCATTCGCCGTCTCAAGCGCTGATGACCATCATGCCAAGCACTGCCCCAACCTGGACCTCGGAGCTGGAGCGCTTCCTCGCGCTCCCGCGCGCCGACCAGATCATCTGGCTGAGTCGTCTGATCCACCTCATCACGGTGTACGCGCGAGACACCTACGAAGTCGGCACGGATGAGGTGGTTCATCCTGCCAACCTCCGGCGCTTCAACGAGCTGATCCATCGGGTGGCATCGTTCCAGCGCAACGTGGCGGAGAACTCCCCCGGGATTCCGCCTGAAGTCTTGTTTGCGATGGTCGAGGAACAACTCGCATCGCTTGGCGTGGACTGTTCACATCCGCTCGACAGCTTGCAGTGAACCTTCGGCTTGCCTTCGCGCAGTGTGGCTGTGCTGGACACCGACGGTCCTCGTGAACGCGCTCGCCCTCACACCGGGAACGGCAGGCTCCGGATCCGCTTCCCCGTGAGCGCCGCCATCGCGTTCGCCATCGCCGGCGCGATCGGCGGGACGCCGCATTCGCCCATGCCCGTCGGCGGATCCGCCGACGGCACGACGTGCAGGTCCACCTTCGGCGCATCCACATGGATGGGCACGCGGTAGTCGTTCCAGTTGCCCTGCTCGACCTCGCCGTTCTTCAAGGTGATCTGCGCCCCCGGCAGCGTCATGCCGACGCCCATCACCAGCGCGCCCTGCACCTGCGCCTCGATCGTGCGCGGGTTCACCGCAAGGTTGCAGTGCACCCCCGCCGTCACCTTGTGCAGCACCGGCCGGCCGTCCTTGATCGACACCTCGACCACGTAGGCGACCACGGTGTTGAAGGACTCGTGCACCGCCACGCCCCACGCGCGGCCCTTGGCCAGCGTCGTCTTCCCATAGCCCGATTTCTCGACCGCGAGGTCCAGCGCCGCGATGTGCCGCGCATGCTTGGCGAGCAGCTGCCGCCGGTACGCCACCGGATCGATCTTCCCCGCGCGCGCGAGCTCGTCGACCAGCGTCTCCATCACGAACGCCGTGTGCGTGTGCCCCACCGAGCGCCACCACAGCACCGGCACATTGACCTTGGGGTGGTGGACGTCCAGCGCGATCGGGAACGGATAGGCGCTTTCGGCAACGCCCTCGGTCATCGTCGCGTCCGCGCCGTTCTTCACCATGAAGTCCGCGAACGGCGTGCCCATCGTGATCGACTGGCCCACGATCACATGCTTCCACGCGAGCACCTTGCCCTTGCCGTCATGCGCGATCTCGACGCGATGCAGGTGCGTCGGGCGGTAGAAGCCGCCGCGCACGTCGTCTTCGCGCGTCCAGATCATCTTGATCGGGCCGCGCTTGCCTGCGGCGAATCGTGCCTTCGCCACCTGCGCCGCCTCGACGAGGTAGTCCGAGGTCGGCGTCGCGCGACGCCCGAAACCGCCGCCCGCCGTCATCGTGTTCAGCGTGACCTGCTCCGGCTTCAGGCCGAGCACGCCCGCCACCTGCGCCTGATCCACCGTCTGGAACTGCGAGCCCACCCACACCGTGCAGCGGTCGCCCCGGAAATCGATCGTGCAGTTCAGCGGCTCCATCGGCGTGTGCGCGAGGTACGGGAAGGTGTACTCCGCCGTGATGCGGCCCGGGGCAACCTTCCCACCCTTGGCCTCCAGCGCCGACGTGTCCGCCTTCTGCACCGACGCGCCCGGCTGCTTCGCCAGCGCGCGGAACTGTTCCAGCTGCGCCGCGCTGTCGACGCGTTCCAGCCCGCTGAGGTCCCACTCCACCTTCACCAGCTCACGCGCCTTGCGCGCGGGCCAGAAGCCGTTGGCGATGATCGCGAGCCCCGTCGCACCGCTGCTCAGCGGGACCTGGAGGATCTCCTCGACGCCGGGCACCGCGAGTGCGGCCGCCGCGTCGAAGGACGCCACCTTCCCGCCGAACACCGGCGGGTGGACCATCACCACCGTGCGCAGGTCCGGCAGCTTGACGTCGATGCCGAAATCCTGGCGACCCGTCGACTTCGCGCGCGCATCGAGCCGGTTCATCGGCTTGCCGATCAGCTTGAACTGCGACGGATCCTTGAGCTGGACCGTCGCCGGCACCGGCTCGGCGAACGCCGCCTTCGCCAGCACCCCATAGCCGAGCCGCCGGCCGTCCGGCGCGACGACACTGCCCGACTCCGTCCGCAGCTGCGCGGCCGGCGTGTTGAGCTGCTTCGATGCGGCCGCGACGAGCATCGCGCGCAGCCGGGCGCCGATCTCGCGGTACTGCTGCCACGACGCCTTCATGCTGGTCGAACCGCCCACCATCTGGATGTGGAAGAACGGATCCTTGTAGGCCTCGCCCGCCGGCGCGAGCTCGCAACGGACCTTGCTCCAGTCCGCGTCCAGCTCTTCGGCCACCAGCATCGGCAGCGCGGTCTGCACGCCCTGACCGAAATCGATCTTGCCGATCGTCACCGTGACGACGCCGTCGCCGTCGATCGCGACGAACGCCGACGGTTGCTGGAAGGGCTTGAGGCCCTCCGGCGCGCCTGAGGAACCGGGCGCGCTCGCGGCAGAAGCGGCGCTCCCTGCGGTCTCCTGCGCGCCGGCGCCGGTCGCGTACAGCGCGAAACCGGAGGCCAGGCTCATCTTCAGGAAGACGCGGCGGCCAAGACCGCGCATCTCGTCCACCTCGCCGATCCCGCCTGGCGCGGCGGCGGAGGCACCGATGGGATCGTCGATGCCCTCAGGCAACTCGCCGCTCAGGTACTGGAACATGGGTCGCATGTCGTGCTCCTTCAGGCCAGCGCGAGCGCGGCGTCCTTGACGGCGGCATGGATCCGCACGTAGGTGCCGCAGCGGCAGAGGTTGGCGCTCATGGCGGCGTCGATGTCGGCGTCGCTGGGCTTGGGATTGGTCTTGAGCAGCGCGACGGCCGCCATGATCTGGCCGCTCTGGCAGTAGCCGCACTGCACGACGTCGTGCTTGACCCACGCGTCCTGTACGGCCAGACCGATGGGGTCGCCGCCGACAGCCTCGATGGTGGTGATCTGCTGGCCGGCCACCGACTCGATCGGCGTGACGCAGGCGCGGCGCTGCTGGCCGTCGATGTGCACGGTGCACGCGCCGCAGACGGCGATGCCGCAGCCGAACTTCGTGCCCGTCATGCCCAGCGTGTCCCGAAGCACCCACAGCACCGGCGTGTCGCCCGGAACGTCGACTTGTTGCGCCTGTCCGTTGAGACGGAACGAAATCATGGCTGGCTCCTCGAAGCTTGCTGGTCGTTGGTGGCGCTGGTCGCGCCGGTGGCGCCTGTGGCACCGGGTGCACTGGTGGTGGCGGAGGTGGCGCGGGCGGCGTCGCTGCCGTTGCCCGCGAGCGCTCGCAGGTGATTGACCACGCCCTGCGTCGCGTCGGCCTTCGTCGTGCCGACGGACTTGCGCAGCGGCTCGGTGGCGTCGCAGGGCGCACCGTTGCGGATCCAGGTCCTGACCTGCTCGTCGAAGCTCGCCTTGTCCAGCGGCGGCAGCATGCGGCCGGGGCCGGGCTTCCAGCCCCACGCGACCAGGTGGTCCGTGACCATGTGCTGCTCCAGCATCGCCAGCGAGCGGTTGCCGTTGGTCTTGGGTTCGCGGAAGACCTTGCACAGGGCCGCGCCCTGCAGGCCGACCCAGTTCATCTTCATGTTGGCCGGCGGCATGTGCCAGCCGGGCTGGCCGTCGGTCTCCAGACCCGGCGGCGCGTGCGGCAGCGGGCTGTTCTGCGTCGAATGGCAGGTCGCGCACTGCAGCGGCGCGACGCCCTTGCCGTCCGCGCCGCGCTGCACCGGCGGATAGTGCAGGCGGCTGAAATCGCCCTGCAGCGGAGAGTCCGGCACATGACAGTTCAGACATCGCGGATGCTTGAGCACGCGCTCCAGCTGCGCGAAGGCGGCGAGGCCGTCCTGCCGGTTCGGCGTGGCCGAGATCGGCGTCGGGGTGAAGTCGCCCGGGCCGTCGGCCGCGTGGACGAGCGGCGTCGCGAGCGCCATCCCCAGCACCGCCGTGCACGCCATCGCGCAGGGCGATGACCAAGAAGAATCCCATGCGAAGCGAGCACCCATGTCGACCTCCTGATTGCTGCGTCGTGACCCGGAGCAGTCTAGGAAGTCGCCGGGGGTCACGGCTTGCCTGATGCGACGGGAAACTTGCCCGATCCGCCGGCTGCGGTGGCGGGCAAGGGAGGCTCCCGTCGTCGTCGATCCGCGTCCCCGATTTGCGGTGACGATGCGGTCGACTCAGCGGTGGTGACTCAGCGTGCGCGCGAGAAATGCCGCGCCCCGGCGACGCACCCGATGACGGCGACGGTGACTGCAAGCATCGCCGGGCTCACCGATTCGCGCAACAGCCCGGCGGCGAGCGCCAGGCCGAACAGCGGTTGCAGCAACTGCAGCTGCCCGACGGCCGCGATGCCGCCCTGCGCCAGGCCGCGGTACCAGAAGACGAAGCCGATCAGCATGCTGAACAGCGACACGTAGCCGAGCCCCACCCAGGCCGGCGCGCCGACGCCGGCGACGCTGACCGGCAGCCGCCACAGCGCGAGCGCGAGCATCGCCGGCAGCGACAGCACCAGCGCCCAGCAGATCACCTGCCAGCCGCCGAGCGTGCGCGAGAGCTTGGCGCCCTCCGCATACCCCAGCCCGCAGACGAGGATGGCCGCGAGCATCAGCAGATCGCCGGCCGGCGAGGCGGTCAGCCCCTGCGCCGCCGCGAAACCGATGACCAGCAGGCTGCCGAGGACGGAGAAGATCCAGAACACGGGCCGCGGCCGCTCGCCGCCGCGCAGCACGCCGAAGGCGGCGGTCGACAGCGGCAGCAGCGCGATGAAGACGACCGAATGCGCCGAGGTCACATGCTGCAGCGCGAGCGCCGTCAGCAGCGGGAAGCCGATGACGACGCCGACCGCGACGATGACCAGCGGCACCGCCTGCACGCGCGTCGGCCGCTTCGCCCGCAGCAGCCAGAGGGCCAGCAGTGCGAGCGCGCCGGCGATCGTGGCGCGCGCGGCCGTGAGGAAGACCGGATCAAAGTCCGCCACGGCCACTCGCGTCGCCGGCAGCGAGCCGCTGAAGATCAGCATGCCGATGAATCCGTTCAGCCAGCCTCGCGATGCGGTGTCCATGTCCTCGTTGCCTCGATGGGGAGTGAGGACGCAGCGTAGGCCACCGTCTCAATACAATCAAAGAATTGTCATGGATACAGGCAGGGACGCATGGCGCAGCCCAGGTACAAGGCGGTGGTGGACCGATTGGCGTCGGAGATCCGGACCGGCGTGCTGCCAGCCGGCGCGCGACTGCCGACGCACCGGGAGCTGGCGGCGCGCGAGGGCTTCGCGCTGGTGACGGCGACGCGGGTCTACGCGGAGCTGCAGGCGATGGGCCTGATCAGCGGCGAGACCGGTCGCGGCACCTTCGTGAAGGAGACGGCGCTCGCGACCGGCCAGGGCGTCGACCTGGACGCGGTGGCGGCGGACATGGTCGACCTGAGCTTCAACTACCCCTCGCTGCCCGGACAGGCCGAACTGCTGCGCGGTGCGCTACGTCAGCTGGCAGGCGCGGGCGACCTCGAGGCGCTGCTGCGCTATCAGCCGCACGGCGGCCGGCCGGCGGACCGCGCAGCGATCGCGCGGCATCTGACGCGGCGCGGCCTGACGGTCGAGGGCGACCGGGTGCTGATCGTCGACGGCGCGCAGCACGGGCTGGCGGTGACGCTGATGGCGCTGCTGGAGCCGGGCGACGTCGTCGCTGTCGATGCGCTGACCTATCCCGGATTCCGGCTGCTCGCGGGGATGCAGCGGCTGGAGCTGGCGCCCGTCCCGTCAGCGGGCGCGGGGCCGGACCTCGACGCGCTGGAGGCGCTGTGCCGACGTCGTCGCGTGAAGGCGATCTACACGATGCCGACGCTGAACAACCCGCTGGGCTGGGTGATGGCGGCGACGCGGCGGCGCGAGCTGGTGGCGCTGGCGCGGCGGCACGACCTGCTGATCGTCGAGGACGGCGCCTACGCCTACCTCGCCGAAGATCCGCCGCCGCCGCTGGCCATGCTGGCGCCGGAGCGCACCGTCTACGTCTCGGGCTTCTCGAAGAGCGTCGCGGCGGGGCTGCGGGTGGGTTTCGCGGTGGCACCGGCGGACCGGGTCCACGCGCTGGAACGCGCGATCCGCGCGACGACCTGGAACACGCCGGGCGTGATGACCGCGATCACCGCCGGCTGGCTGGAGGACGGCACCGTGTCGCGGCTCGAGACGCAGAAGCGCGAGGACGCGAAACGCCGGCAGCGCCTGGTGGCCGAGCGGCTGGGCGCGATGAAGCGCGTCGGGCATCCGTCGTCCTACTTCGTGTGGCTGCCGCTGGGCGAGGAGGTCCGCGCAGATCAGGTCGCGATGGCGCTCCAGCACGAGCGGGTGTCGGTGTCCACGGCCGAGCCCTTCGCGACGTCGAAGCAGGTGCCGCACGCGATCCGGCTGGCGCTCGGGTCGGTGGACTTCGCGCGGCTGCGTATGGCGCTCGACCGCGTCAGGGAAGCGATCGAGGCGCGGAGCTTCTGAGCCGCGCCCGGCGTCGGCGGGATCGTCAGCCCGGCTGCCGGTAGACCAGCACCTTGAGCGAGCGCTCCTCCGACACGTCGGCGAAGGCCTCGGGGTTGGCGACGCGTTCGATGAATTCGAGTTCCGGCGCTTCCGCTGCGATCGTCTCGCGCAGGAAGTCGGTGCCGAGCTTGGGCGTGTTCAGGCACACGAGCACGTGGCCACCGGGCGCGAGCAGCTCGGGCAGCTTGCGCGCGAGGCGCGCGTAATCCTTGGTCGCGACGAAGCTGCCCTTCTGGTAGCTCGGCGGATCGAGCACGACCAGGTCGTAGGGCGCGCCGCGCCGGATCTTTCCCCACGAGTTGAAGATGTCGTGCGCGTGGAACGCGGCGTGGTCCTGCACCCCGTTGAGCTGGTGGTTGCGCCGCCCGGTGGCGAGCGGACCGCGCGCCATGTCGTAGTTGTCGACGGTCCCGGCGCCCGCATGCCGGGCGACGACCGAGAACGCGCAGGTGTAGGCGAAGAGGTTGAGCACCGAGCCGCCCGGGTTCGCCTGCGCCCAGCGCCGGACCCATCGACGACCTTCGGCCATGTCGAGGAAGAAGCCGTGGTTCTGCCCGTGCGGCAGGTTGACGTGGAAGCGCACGCCGTCCTCTTCGACGACGTGCTCGTCGGGCAGCGCGCCGGCCATCAGGCGGTTGGCGGGGCGGTTCTCGTCGCGCTCCTGGAAGAGCCAGTTCAGCGGCTCGCCCGGCGCGATGTCGGCCCAGCGCGCGGCGAGCGCGTCGCCGATGCGGGAGAGTTCCTCGTCCGTGACCGGCGCGAAGCTGGTCAGCAGGAACACCGGCGGATAGGCGTCGAGCGCCCACTGCTCACAGCCGGGAAAGCGCCCGCCGCGACCGTGGAAGACGCGGCAGGCGTCGGTGGGCCGCGTGAGGGCAGCGATGGCGTCGAGGAGCGGTTGCATATGGGGGCTCGAGGAAGGGGCGTCAGTGTAGACAGCCTCGGGCCACCCCTCCGGAGGGATGGGGCCAGGTGGCGCAGAGCGATCTCCGCTTGTTCTGCAAGTGATGGGAGCCGTGGGAACGGACCCGACGGCCTTTCCCCTGGCCGCCTTGAGCAGCCATCCTCCTCATGTCGTCAAAAATCGCTTTTGGCGACACGTTTGATCGATATGTCGCCGGCGACGACATGACGTCGCCCTCATGTTCTCAAAAATCAATTTCGGCGACACGTCAGGTTGACGTGTCGCGGTCGGCGACATATGGTGTGGCTCATGTCGTCAAAAGTCGATTTCGATAACATGACCGGGTTGCCGGTCCCCTGGGCGCCCGAACGCCCATTCAACGATCTGCCTCCGCTGCCCCCCGTCGCCGAGCTGGAATCACGCGCCGTGCTCAAGCAATGCGTGGCCTCCCGAGCCGCGCTTGCCGGCCTGAAGCAGGCCGCCGAACTGATCCCCAACCAGACGATGTTGATCAACACGATCCCCATCCTGGAGGCCAAGGACAGCTCGGAGATCGAGAACATCGTCACCACGGCCGACAAGCTGTTCCAGTTCGCCCAGGGCCCCGAGGCCGCCGCCGACGCGGCGACCAAGGAGGCGCTGCGCTACCGCACCGCCCTGTATGCGGGCTTCCAGTCGCTGGCGAGCCGGCCCCTGTGCACGACCACCGCGGTCCAGATCTGCAGCACGCTCAAGGATGCGGACATGGACATCCGCCGCGTCCCCGGCACCCAACTCGCGAACACCATCACGGGTCAGATCATCTACACGCCGCCCGAAGGCGAGGCCCGGCTGCGCGACATGCTGGCGAACTGGGAGCGCTTCCTCCATGAGACGGTCGAGCTGGACCCGCTGGTGCGCATGGCCGTCGGCCACTACCAGTTCGAGGCGATCCATCCCTTCACCGACGGCAACGGCCGGACCGGGCGGATCCTCAACATCCTCCACCTGATCCAGGAAGACCTGCTCTCGCTGCCGATCCTCTACCTCAGCCGCTACGTGATCGCGCACAAGAACGACTACTACCGCCTGCTGCTGGAGGTCACCCGAGACCACGCCTGGGAACCCTGGGTGATGTTCATGTTGAAGGCCGTCGAAGAGACGGCCCACTGGACGACCGACAAGATCCTCGCGATCCGCGCGCTGTCTGAAGCGGCGGTGAGTCACGTCCGTCAGCACCTGCCGAAGATCTACAGCCGTGAGCTGGTCGATGCGATCTTCGAGCAACCGTACTGCCGCATCGGCACGCTGGTCGACAAGGGCATCGCGCAACGACAGGCCGCCTCGCGCTACTTGCAGGAACTGGTGGACATCGGTGTCCTGGAGGAGATCAAGGCCGGCAAGGAGAAACTGTTCATCCATCCGAGACTGCTGGCGCTGCTCGCGAGCGACGCGAACGACATCCCCGGCTACGCCCGTTGACGAAGCTTTACCGCGGCGTCATCGGCGTTCGCGCATGGCGCGGCGATGCTGCGGGCTCCACTTCAGCGGAGTTCACATGAAAGCAGTCCTGACCGCCATGGCCGGCGCCGTGATCGCGACCCTGGCCCTCACCGCCCTGCCCGCGCACGCCCAGAACGGCAAGGCGGCCCAGAAGCTCGAGGACCGGTTCGCCGCCGCGGACAAGGACCACGACGGCAAGCTCACCAAGGCCGAAGCCGAGGCCGGCATGCCCCGCCTGGCCAAGCACTTCGACGAGGTCGATACGCAGAAGACCGGCTCGGTCACCCTCGACCAGGTCAAGCAGTACGCCGCGGCCCAGATGAAGGACCGCAAGAAGTAAGACCGGCGTGGGTGCCGCGCCACATCCAGGCACGATCTTCGATCGCAGTCGCCGCGCGCCGCTCCCCCATCGTCATCAGCCGTGCGAGGGGATCCGCCGGATCCCCTCCCTCTTCGGAGGGGGTGATCCCGCTTCGCGGCGACACCTCCGGAGTCCGCGATGACATGGACGTGCGGCTCAGCCGCACATCCGCGCCATCGTCGACGCGGTCTCACTGCCATCGAGCACGTCGCTCAACGGAAATCAATCCTCTTTCGGAGCCCCCTCCCCGCCGATCGCCGCAGCGTCTGAATGCGCCGAAGAATCCGATCCATTGCCGCCAGCGCGGCGTCATGGACGAGTTCGCATCACATGTTCCGGGCAGCGGTCAGGGAGTCTCAACAAGCCTCGTGGATGGGCAGCATCCGCGTGGCGCGGCGGCCGGAGGCCGGCATCGTCGCGGCGGTCGCCGTCGGGCTGGCGCTCGCGCTGATCGCCTTCGCGCTGATCGGTCAGGTCTCGCGCAAGGCCCGCGTGCCGGGTCTGCTGATGCCGGTCGGCGGCCTGCTGCAGGTCGCCGCGCCACTGGCGGGACAGGTCGAGGATCTGCTCGTCGACGAGGGCGACGCGGTGCGACGCGGGCAGCCCCTGGTGCGCATCCGCAGCGAACGCGTGGTCGACGGCGGCGACATGACCGCGCTCAACCTGCGCGCGGTCGAGGCGCGACGCGACAGCCTGAGCACCGAACGCCAATTGCAGCGGCGTCAGGCCGACGAACGCCGCGAGACGATCGCCGCGCGCCTGCGGAGCCTGCGTGTCGAGACGGACCAGGCGACCGAAGAGCTCGACATGGTCCGGCAGCGCGTCGAACTCGCCCAGCGGAGCCGCCAGCGCTACGCCGCGCTGGCCGCGAACGGCTACGTGTCCGAGGTCCAGGCCCAGCAGAAGGACGAGGAGCTGCTCGATCTGCGTGCGCGTGAGCGCGGCGCGCAACGCGCGATCGAAGCGCTGGCGCGCGAGGCGCGAGCGCTCGATGCCGAGCTCGCCTCGATTCCGACGAGCCTGGCCACCTCGATGACGCAGCTTGACCGCGTCGTGGCGCAGCTGGAGCAGGAACGCGCCGAGCTGCAGGCCCGCGCCGGTGTCGCCGTCACCGCGCCCCGCGACGGCCACGTGAGCGCCCTGCCCTTGCGCGCCGGGCAATCGGTCCAGGCGGGGCAGACGCTGGTCTCGCTCGTCCCGACGCCCGATGCATCGTCCGCATCGGCGGCATCGCCGCCTTCGAATGCATCGAATGAGAAGCGCGCTGCTTCCGCCGCCGCTTCGCCGCGCCTCCTCGCGCAGCTGTATGCACCGAGCCGCACGGTGGGCTTCATCCAGCCCGGCCAGCCGGTGTGGCTGCGCTACGCCGCCTACCCGTACCAGAAGTTCGGGATGGCCAGAGGCGAGGTCGCGGGCGTGAGCCCCACGCCCATCGCGCCGCAGGACCTGCCGGCCGGTCAGGCGCAGGCGCTGGCCAGTGCGGCGCAGGCGAACGAGCCGCTGTACCGGATCGACGTGCGCCTGGACCGCGAGGACATCGCCGCCTATGGCCGCGACCTGCCGCTGCGCGCCGGCATGGCGCTGGACGCCGACGTCACGCTGGAGCACCGGCGCATCTGGGAATGGCTGCTAGAACCGCTGCTCGCCACCGCCCGGCGGGTCCAGCCTTGACGGTCCGCCCCACGCTCCTGCTCCAGTCCGAGATCGCCGAATGCGGCCTGGCCTGCCTGGCCATGGTCGCGTCGGCACACGGGACCGTCGCGCCGCTGCCGGAGTTGCGCCGCCGTTTCCCCGCGGCGCTGAAGGGCATGCAGCTGCGCCACCTCATCGAGGTCGGCGCCGGACTCGGCTTCTCCGGCCGGCCGTTGAAACTGGACCTTTCCGAGCTCGGCCACCTGTCGCTGCCCTGCATCCTGCACTGGGACCTGCGCCACTACGTCGTGCTGACCCAGGTCCGCGGCCGTCGCGTCACCGTGCTCGATCCGGCGGTCGGCGAACGCCGCCTCACGCTCGACGAGGTCTCCGCGCACTTCACCGGCGTCGCGCTCGAACTGACGCCGAACGCCGACTTCCAGCCCGCCGCGCCCGCCCCGCGCGTCTCGCTGGGCGCGCTCACCGGCAAGGTGCTGGGCCTGCGCCGCTCGCTGCTGCAGATCGGGCTGGTCGCGCTGGTGCTGGAGCTCTTCGCGATCGTCGCGCCGCTGTGCCAGCAGCTCATCGTCGACGACGTCCTCAGCTCAGGCGACCGCGACCTGCTGAAGGTGCTGGTGCTCGGCTTCGGCCTGCTGCTGGCGACGCAGACGGCGTTGGGCCTCGCGCGCTCGTGGCTGCTGATCCTGCTCACGCAGACGCTGTCGCTGCAGTGGCGCGCCAACGTCTTCGCCCATCTGCTGCGGCTGCCGGTCGCGTTCTTCGAGCGTCGCCACCTCGGCGACATCAGCTCGCGCTTCGGCGCGGTCGAGGCGATCCAGAAGACGCTGACCAGCGCCGCGATCGAGGCCGTCCTCGACGGGCTGATGGCCGCGGCGGCGCTGGTCATGATGCTGGTCTACGCCTGGCAGCTCGCGCTCGTGGTGCTGGGTGCCGTCGCGCTGTACGGGCTGCTGCGCTGGGCCGCCTACCGGCCGATGAAGGAAGCGGCCGCGGAGCGCCTGATCGTCGCCGCGCGGGAGCACTCGCATTTCCTGGAGACGCTGCGCGCGATCACGCCGCTGAAGCTGTTCGGACGCGAGCAGGAGCGCCGCGCGCAGTGGCAGAACCTGATCGTCGAGGTGCAGAACCGCGACGTCCGCACGGCCGGACTGTCGATGGCGATCAGCGCGGCCAACACCTGCCTCTTCGGCCTGGAGAACCTGCTGGTGCTGTTCCTGGGCGCCGGGCTGATCCTGGACGGCCAGCAGGCCGGCGCGGTGGCGATGACGGTGGGCATGCTGTTCGCATTCCTCAGCTACAAGGCGCAGTTCAGCGGGCGCGTGTCGGCGCTGATCGACTATGCGGTCGAGTGGCGCATGCTGGGCCTGCACGCCGAGCGTCTGGCCGACATCGCGCTGGAGCCGCCCGAGCCGGACGAGGTGCCGGCGAGCGACCTCGCGCACCTGGACGCGAGCCTCGAACTGCGCGACGTCAGCTTCCGCTACGGCGCGCACGAGCCGTGGATTCTCCGCCATGTGGACCTGACCGTGCCGGCGGGCCAGAGCGTCGCGATCACCGGGCCCAGCGGCGCGGGCAAGACGACCTTGCTGAAGGTGATGCTGGGGCTGCTGGAACCGGTCGAGGGCGAGGTGCGCTACGGCGGCCTGCCGCTGCGGCAGCTGGGTCTGAAGAACGTGCGCGCCCGCATCGGCACGGTGATGCAGGAGGACGTGCTATTGACGGGCTCGCTCGCGGACAACATCGCGTTCTTCGACGCGCGACCGGACCCGGAGCGTGTGCAGGCCTGCGCGTCGCTGGCGCAGATCCACGAGGACATCGCCGGCATGCCGATGGGGTATCAGACGCTGGTCGGCGATCTCGGCAGCGGGCTGTCGGGCGGGCAGAAGCAGCGGCTGCTGCTGGCGCGCGCGCTGTACCGCGGGCCGGGCATCCTGGCGCTCGACGAGGCGACCAGCCACCTGGACGTCGCGCGCGAACGCGCGGTCACGGCGAACCTCGCCGGCCTGACGCTGACGCGGCTGATGATCGCGCACCGGCCGGACACGATCGCGGGCGCGCAGCGCGTGGTGGTGCTGGAAGGCGGCGCGTTGCGCGAGGTGACATGACCTGGCGCTTCTCCCCCTTTCGGTGGCCCCCGCCGGGACCCGCTCGCGGGGGAATGCTTCAGCGGGCTCATAGCCCTAGAGTCGATTCATCCCCAACCCCTGAACCTCAACCTGAAAGGCTGATGATGTTTGAAGAGCTGACGACGCAGGAGATCGCGCTGGTGAGCGGCGGCGATCGCTGGGCGGCCACGCCGGAAGGCCGCATGCCGTGCCTGTACAGCGTGGCGATGAGCGTCCCCCTGCCGGGAGGCGCGGGAGCGGCAGGAGCCGCAGGCGCTGTGGGTGTGGCGAGCGGTGCGCCGGGCCTGGTGCCGATGACGAGCCTGTCCTTGCCGGCGAAGGTGGCGTTCATGAGCCGCTGATCGTGGCCTGGCGGCACGGACGTTTGCGAGAGGCTTGCAGACGTCCAAGAGAAAAGGGCCGGCGCGAGCATGTCGCGCCGGCCCTGCCGATGATCAGCAACGTCCCAGCGGCCACGGCAGCCGGATCACGAGGAGGTCACCGTGAGCTCACGGTGGGATCACTCGGCGATCACTTAGCGATCACTTGTTGTCGATCGGCTTGCTGACGTCGCGTTCGAACCACTTGGTGGAGATCTTGGCGTAGGTGCCGTCGGCCTGGAGGTCGGCGAGGGCCTTGTCGATGGCGGCCTGGAACTTGGGGCTGCCCTTGCGGAACGGGATGGCGTTGGTGGCGGGCTTTCCGATGGCGGCGCCGGCCTTGACCGGCAGCTTGGTCTTCTCCTTGAGGTAGGGGATGAGCAGGCTGTCGTTGAGTGCGGCGTCGATGCGGCCGGTGGCGAGGTCCTGGAGGTACTCGGTGGCGCCGGGATAGGTGCGGACTTCGGCGCCGTCCCAGGACTTGGCGAGTTCGGCGAAGTTGCTGCCCTGGCCGACGCCGATCTTCTTGCCCTTGAGGTCCGCGGCGGTGTTGAGCGGGCGGGTCTCGTTGGCGCGGATGATCAGCTGCGGATACGAGGTGACGTAGGGCGCGCTGAAGTCGAAGGTCTTGCGGCGTTCGTCGGTGGCGGCGACCTGGTTGACGATGACGTCGTACTTGCCGGCCTGGAGGCCGGCGAGGATGCCGCTCCACTCGGTGGTGGTGAATTCGGGCTTGACGCCGAGCTTGGCGGCGAGGGCCTTGGCGATGTCGACGTCGAAGCCGTCGAGCTGGCCCTTGGCGTCCTTGAAGTTGAACGGCGGGTAGGTGCCCTCGACGGCGACGCGCAGCGTGCCGCGGGACTTCACGTCGTCGAGCAGGTCGGCGGCATGGGCCGCGAGCGAAGCGCCGACTAGCAGCGCGGCTGCGATCAGGGAAGTGCGGAGTGCTTTCATGGGGCCCCTCGTTGTTCGTAGGAAGGGCCGATGTTGCCACCAGTCGCCCCCGTCAACGGGCATATGGATATGCCGCGCAAGACATGAGGGACAGGGGTAGCGGCCGGCGGCCTGCGGCCCACGACCGGCTGGTGACGGGCAGTGGGTGACGGTGGAGGCGTCGGCGGTCAGAACGCGTGCCGCATCCCCAGCGCAAAGACGGTGGGTTTCTCCCCGACGCCGACGCCCAGCGGATTGATGGCGAAGTCGTAGGCGGCGCGGGCCTGGTTGTCGATGCGCGAGACATAGGCGTAGAAGCCGGTGCGCTTGGTCAGGGTGTAGTCCGCGCCCAGCGTCCACTGCCGCGAGCCGGTGCTGTCGCCGGCGGCGACGAAGCCGACGCGCGTGCCTGCGGGACCCTTGCCCTCGCCCGCGTGGGTGAAGCTGGCGCGCAGGCTGGTCGCGCCGATCTGCCAGGTCGCGGCGACGAAGACGCTGTCGCGCGTCAACGCGCCGATCGGCGTCTCGTAGCGCAGGCGCTCCACGGCGGTGGCGAGTCGCCCCGGCCCGAAGCGGTAGGCGGCGCCGAGCTTGGTGGCGGAGTCCGTGAGCTGCGGGCCCTGGTAGTCGCGGTGCTGCTCGTGGGCGAGCGCGAGGTTCCAGGGGCCCTCTTCCCAGGTGACGGAGGCGGACAGCAGTTGCGGCCGCGCGCCGTTCGGACCGACCTCGCCATCGTTGAAGGCGTAGGCGATGCGGCCCACGAGGCCGGCGAGCACGGAGTCGCCGCTCCACGCCGGGGTCCAGTACTGGACGATGTTCTGCTGCCGCCGGTCGAAGGACGCGGTGTTGCCGAGGTGGTTGGTGGTCGGCGCGGAGCCGTTGGCCATCAACGCCATGTAGCCGGCGGTCGTGGGATACCAGGGGTCAAGCGTGCTGGTCGCCAGCAGGTAGGGCGTGCCCCAGTGGCCGGCGAACAGCAGGCCGTAGGGCGTCTGCAGCCCGACGCGCGTATCGCGGTTGGCGAGGGACGGACCGACGCCGGTATCGAGGGCGAGCGAGCCCTCGATCTGGAACAACGCCTGGACGCCGTCGCCCAGGTCTTCGACGCCGCGGAAGCCGATGACGGAACGGTTGTTGGACTCGCGGTCGACGGCGCGGTCACGCGGCGAATGGCTGGCATCGGCGTGCTCGAGCGAGACGTTGAGCCGGCCGTAGATCGTGACGGTGGATTGGGCGTGGGCGGCGGCCGCGACGAGCGCGAGGCTGCCCAGGGCCAAGGGAGGAAGGAAGCGGCAATGCATCGGAGCGAACGAGGTGGCGTCACCCCGATGTTGTCGCCCCGACGGCGCTTCCGATTCTCTCGTTCGGGGTAGCCCGGAGCTTCCGCGCGCGCCCTTCCGCCGACATCCGCCAACACCACTCGAATCCCACGGCGAGCGCGAACACCAGCGCGCCGAGCAGGGTCCGCACGGCGGGCATGTCGTCCCTGGGGATGAACGTCGCGAGGGTGAACTGGCTGCCTGAGAGCATGTTGATGGAGATGTTGAGCGTCACGTGCAGGACGGTGGTGCAGACGATGGATCGCGTGCGCATGAACACGATGGCGAAGAGCAGGCCGCCGGGGATGACGAACACGGCGCTCTCCGGCGGGTGATACGCGGCGAAGTGCAGCGCACTGCCAACGACGCCGGCCCACTCGCTGCGGAAGAGACGGGTCAGCAAGGGCTGGACGAGCGCGCGGTGCATCACCTCTTCCTCCAAAGCGGCGACGCAGAGCGGAAGTACGGCACCCAGCCAGAAGTAGGGATTGGTGGTGAACGGACTCAGGGGCGCGAAGAGGCCATCGCTGAAGACGTCCGGCACCGCGATGAATGCGGCCAGGAATGGCACGGACGCCGCGACGAATGCCAGGCCCAATGTCGCCTTCAGCCGGGGCGACAGGAGCTCGCGCAAGGTGGGCCCCCGACTCAGCCAAGCCAGCGCGATCACCGGCACGGCAGCGTCGGCCAGGAGCGCCATGCGAGTCACCAGTGCACCGGTCATCCATTCGTTGCTGCCAAGCAGCGCAGCCCACAAGGGGTTGAGCGACCAACTGGTCAGCTTGTAGAGCGCGTACGCGAACACCATCCACAGCACGCTCTTCGCCGCCGTCTTGGTCATCTGGATCAACCGAGGCGTACGTCGAACTCGGACCTCGACAAGGAATGCGAACAGCAGGAAGCCCAGGAGCACCAGGAGCTTCACGCCTTGCATCTCCCGCGGCGACAGGAAGCTCGCGACCATGAAGGTCCCGCCCTGCAGGATGCCTAACGAGAGCGCGATGACGATGTGAATCGCCGTCGTGCACAGCACCGATTGCGTGCGGATGAAGACGATGCCCAGGAAGATGGCGGTGCAGAGGTTCTCCGCCCGGTGCCCGGGCTGCTCCACCGCGAGCAGGACCACCGTGACGACCAGCCCGACCCAGCGGTTGCCGAACATGCGGGCGAGCGTCGATTGAAGGATCGCTCGATTCCAGATCTCTTGCTGGAGCGCGCCCAGCAGCAGCGCGGCGATCGACATCGACCAGGTTTGGAAGTGGTCGCCTGGGTTGATCGGGCGGAATTCGGAGTGAATGGCTTCGGGATTCACCGCGAATGTCGTCACGACAAAGAGCACGAGCGTCGCGAGTATCAATGCAGCGGTAATTTTCGGCACGGGACGGAATAACCGACACCAGGCGGGGCTGGCATCCCAATGCACAAATATCGCCAACAACGCGAATCCGGACAGTACCAACTCGATATTGAGATAGAGACGAAACTCGCCTCGGTATCCGAAGTCCAGGAATGTCCAGAGATGTGGCCCCTCGACGAACTCAGGCCAGTTTCTGAGCGCCAGCGCGAGGACGACGAGCGGGGCCCAACGGGCGATCCGTAGGAGCTTCCGATAGAGATACGGCAGGCGGGGCAGGCGCGCGCGATGTCCAAGCATGGCTCTGATCGGAAGCGATTGGAGCCGCCGATGCTAGGCATGGAAATGGACCACCGATTTGCGCAACTTTAGGCCGGTGCGTATGAGGAATATTCAATCACCCAGGGTGCGCGGTAGCGTTGAGTCCGTGGATGTTTCTCATGCACTCGCGCCGAGCGGATCTCGGAGAATTTGAAAGCGAAAATATGCAAGTCTTGACTGAGCAGGAAATTGACATGGTGTCCGGCGGCGACAGCTGGGCGGGTACGCCCGAAGGTCGTGCGCCGGTTCCTACGCCGTCGCAGAGTTACGTCGATTGCGTCAATGAGCGGTCCGACTGGCCCGGCGTGAGCGAAAGCTCCGCGATGATTTCCTGCGGCATGCAGAAGATCTGGGACCTGATCAACGAGATCTGACCGGCCGCGCTGATTCCTGAGCGATCCAATAACGAGAGGGGTGATTCACACCCGCGTAGGTAGCACTCACAGGGCGCTTCGGCGCCCTTTTTTCATTCCGCGGCCGGCGCTCAACGCTTCCTTCACCAAGTGTTCAACCATCGCGGGTAGCCTCGTCCGTCAAAGCCGGGCACACCGGCGATCAAGAAAGCGATCGTGGCCATGCAGCGCGTCGAGGGAGTGGGAGTGGGAGTCGGAGCGGGACAGGGAGTAGGACTGGAGGTGGGCCTGGGAGTAAGCCGCCGGGCGTTGGTGGTGGCCCCGCTGCTCGGGCTGGCGGTGAATGCCGTGGCAGCGCCGGGGTCGCTGAACGCACCGAGCGCGGCGAGCGCGGCCGGCGCTTCGAATGCGACCGTGGGCTCGACGGTCCCGCTCGCGCTGCCGGAGGGGATCAACTTCGCGAAGATCAAGCCGGTGCTGGAGCTCATCGGCCGCAACGCGGCGCTCGCGTGGGACTACCAGCTGGTGCCGGTGCCGCGCTTGCTGGCGATGGTGGAGAACGGCTGGACGCTGGGGTTCGGGGCCGGGAGGTCGTCCAGCCGGTCGTCGAGGCTGCTGTTCTCGGAGGAAGTGTTCATCAGCGGGCTGTGGCCGATCGCGCGCAGCGAGGTGGACCGCGAGCTGCGCTCGGTGGAGGATCTCAAGGACCTGCGGGTGTGCATGGTGCGGGGGCTGGACTACGGCCTCGCGCTGGAGGAGGCGAAGGGTTCGCTCTACACGGCGGAGTACGTGTCCGGTGATTTCCGGACGCGGGTGCGGCAGCTGATGGCGGGCCGGTGCGACGTGCTGCTGGCCAATCACTTCAATGCGGATGTGCGCGCGCTGAGGCAGCGCATCGCGGACTCGGGCGGGAGCCTGGAGCGGCTGAAGGTCGGCCCGTCGCCGCTGGGCAACCTGGCGCAGCGTTTCGTGACGGCGCGTGGGAGCAGCCTGGCGCCGCTGGTGCCGCTGCTGGATCAGGCGGTGAGGAGCAACCGGCGCGAGATCGGGCAGTTGCTGTCGACGGAGGAGTGAGCGCCGAGTGAGGGCCGAGTGAGCATCGAGTGAGCGCGGCGGGAGCAGCCGAGCCTAGGCGGTGAGCCCTCTGGACGCCGACCCGAACGTCCGTCTGGTGCCGCGAAGCGACGCCGGGGCCAGACGGTCGCCGGCACGAACGCGTCACCGGACCGTCATGGACGACACGGACATTCTTCGACAAGAAGGAAGCCGTCTGTCATGCCGAAAGAAGTCACGTCGAATCCGCTCACCTCGCTGGCGCTCCAGCAGTTGCCGGCGAGCACGAGCCAGTTGCCACCGCCGTCGACCGGCAGTGCCTCGCGCCCGGCGTCCACCACCGGCGATTTCCAAGGCGGCGCGCTCTCGTCGCGCCGCGCCTCGAATGGCAGTCCGGGCAGCAGTTCAGGCAGCAGCTCCAGCAGCAGTTCCACCGGCTCGTTCGTGACGGCCAAGACCTCGGCCAGCGTTTCCGCTTCGTCGACCACGTCCTCGTCGTCCTCCAGCTCGTCGAGCTCGTCGAGCGCTTCGACCTCGTCAACGCCGACCGCGCCCACGACGACCGCGGCCACCTCGGTGCCGCCGACCGCGCCGTCCTCCTCGCGCCTGGAGGCGGACAAGAAGCGCCGTGCCGCCACCACCGGCCTGATGCACGCCTTCAACGCGCGCCAGGTGAATGTCGGCACCAAGATCGTCGGCGCCGGCTTCAACCATGCGAAGGAACGCGCCCGCATCACGGGCCTCGGCGCGCCCCAGTCCGGTCACGACGCCGACCCGGTGGCCAGCCTGGTCAAGGAGGGCCGCCGGCTCGTCGACCGCAGCAACACGCTGCTCAACGGCTCCCTCGAAAGTCTGCCCAGCATCAACGAGCGCCCGCAGCGCTCGGCGGGCATGCGCATGCTGATCGCCATCCCGGGCTTCCGCGGCTTCAAGCCGAAGCCGGCCATCGACCTGATCAAGCAGGATCCGGCCTACCGCGGCAGCGCGGCCGCGCCGGACCACCGCGGCCAGGCGCAGGTCGCCGATCCCCGGCAACGCCAGAGCGAGCTGCTCGAGCAGATGCAGTCGCTCTCCGACGCGCACCATCGCGCCGATCAGGACTTCGCGGAGAAGCGCGCCACGCTCGACCAGGCCAAGGCGACGCACCTCGACGACTCGCCGGTCGTGCAGGCG
The DNA here is from genome assembly GCA_002205125.1 of Roseateles noduli. Lineage (GTDB taxonomy): Bacteria > Pseudomonadota > Gammaproteobacteria > Burkholderiales > Burkholderiaceae_C > Roseateles > Roseateles noduli. Next base: position 30,119 of record NIOE01000016.1, read on the forward strand.
GCGCAGCGGGACCACGACAAGGCATTGGCGACCTTGGAGAAGGCCACGGAGAAGCTCGACAACGCCGTCACGGTCAGCCATGTGCTGGAGACCCACCTGCAGGTGCTCGCGGTCGACCTGATCGACCAGAAGGTGAGCTTCGTGCACGCCGAGGTCCAGCAGCAGCAGGAGCGGCTGCGCGACATGAAGGGCAGCCTGGGCGAGGTGGTCAGCAACCTCAACCAGCAGCGCAGCCAGCTGGTCGGGGTGCATCAGGATGCGGTCGTCGCGCTGGCCGGGGCGGTCCATCAGCGCGGGCAGGCGCAGACGGCGCTCGCCGCCGCGACGGACGCCCTGCCCCAGCATCCCGACGAGGCGCAGCAGGCGGCGCTCGATCCGCTGCGCAAGGCGGTGTCAGACGCCGATCGCCACGTCGCCGCACAGACCGCGCAGGTCGCCAAGACGCAGCACGCGATCGACGACCTCGCGCCCTACTTCGAGCAGCAGCTCCACCGGCTGGGCGAGCAGTCCCAGGCCGTCGAGGCCAGCCTGAAATCGCTGGAGGCGCCCGGCCAGCAGCTCAAGGCGCGCGCCGAGCAGGCCGCGACGCGCTTGGACGGCGCGCGGGAACTCGAAACCCGGCTCAGCCAGAGCGCCGTCAATGCCGTGGCGAACCTGGCGCCAGGTTTCAACAGCGCGGCGCTCGCCTCGAACGCCAGCGGCGGCGCGCTGCGCCATCAGCTGAACGACATCGCGCAGGCGCTGCCGCCGGAGGATCCGTCGGCGGAACGCGAGCTGCCGCGCGTCGCGGTGCTGGAGCTGCTCAGCCGCGGCCTGGCCGGCGCCTGCGACGGCGACGTCGGGCGTGCGCGCCAGTTGCTGACCGATCTGCGCAGCCGGCCGCTGGACCAGTGGATCCCGCCGCCGGCGGGCGCCACTGCCGCAGACGGCGCCGCGGTCCACCACGAGGCGCCCTCCGCGGACATGCAGCGCCTGCTGCGGGGCATGGCGCAAGTGCCGCGCGGCGGCGAGGTGCTGAACCTCGTCGCCAGCCAGGCCTCCACGCAGCCGGGCGACGAGAAACCAGCCGCCCTCGGACGCGGCCAGATGGAAGCGCAGCAGGCCTACTGGATGGCGCATCGGGCGCAGGCGCAGGAGACCGACCCGGCGGTCAAGACCTGGCTGGGCGACGCCATGAAGGTGGCGCAGCACGAGGTCCGCAATCCCAAGGGCGAGACGGTGTTCGACACCGCCGACCTCCCGCCCAAGCAGATGGCGGCCTACAACGCGGTGAAGAACGGGTTCCTGTCGAACGCGGCGGGTTCCGACTACGCCCTGACCGACCGCAACCTGCAGAAGGTCGGCGGCGACTGGGTGCGCAACGCGCAGGACGATCGACACGCCTTGCTGCGGGTGCTGCCGAAGTCGATCAACCCGAGCAAGGGCAAGACGCCGTACGAAGCCAAGACCGTGACGCTGGCGCAGAAGCAGATGGAGGCGCAGGGCATGTCCACGACCAAGACGGTCGCGGAAGGCGCGCTGCAGGCGGCGGCGACGGAGCTGAGCACCCGCGCGCGCCAGGGCGTGATGCGGGCGCGGCCGGGGCAGGCGGACAACGCCGACGCGCGCCGCTACGACGCCACGCTGGAGGCGATCGGCCAGCACCTGTCGGGTCACCATGCCGCGCCCACGCCGCTCAGCCGGATGGCGGGCACCTTGAAGATGAAGACGCCGGAGTTCCACCAGACCAAGCGGCTCTACGACGCGCAGCTGGGTCCGAAGGATGTGGCCGAGATCCGCGCGCGGGTGCAGAACATCCTGCAGCCGCCGGAGCCGCAGCAGGCGGGGCCGAACAAGCTTTCCAAGCCGCATCGCAACCCGGTCCTGAATCCGACGGACCGGCCGCTGCCGCCCAGCATCGAGGCCCTGTTCCAGCGCACCCCGCTGCCGGTGACGGATCTGCTGAAGGCGCTGCATGCCGACATGGCGGCCGATCCGCAGGCGGCGCACCCGGCGCTGGCGGGGTTGCTGACGGCGCTGAACGACGACTTCGGCGGCGGAGCGGGCATCGATGCCAAGGTCGACAACGCCAAGCTCAAGCGGCTGGACAGCGCCGAGGACGTCAAGGCCTTCTTCACGCCGATGCTGCAGGACCTGCGGCTGCGCGACCAGGTGGCGATGAGCGGCGGCGGGGTCAAGGGGATCGGCATTCCCTTCGTGCCGTGGACGCCGATGCCGCCCATCCTGATGTCGGCGAGCGCGGACCTGCACTCGAAGAAGGACGAGGCCGCGATCCAGTTCAAGAGCCCGACCTTCGCGGCGGAGATCAAGGTCGAGGAGAGCACCGCGCGCACGCGCAACATCAAGGGCACGCTGGGGCTGGGCGTGGACCTGGGGGTGGCCAAGCTGACGGCGCCGTCGGTCTCGGCCAAGTACGAGTCGAGCAAGGGGCACGCGGTGTCGACGACGGTGCGCACCTTGCGGGACAAGGACGACCTGGGCGTGCGCAAGGAGCAGGACGCGATCGATCACAACCTGGCGGTGCTCGACACGCTGCTGCGGTGGGACAGCGACGACAAGCAGCCCAAGACCGCGGCGGGCCAGGTGGACGCGGCGCAGAAGTTCTCGGGGCCGCTGGAGGCGCTGCTCGCGCTGCATCCCAAGGCGCTGGTGGCGTCGGGCGAGCGGGACGTGAAGACCAGCCAGCTCGGGCTGGACCTGAGCGTGGCGGCGCGGCTGGGGTTCGGGGACGGGTACGCCTCGATGGGGGTGGCGTTCAACCCGGTCACGGTCAAGGCGGAGAAGACGCTGGAGCAGAGCACGGAGCGCACCGGCTACGCGCATCAGACGGTGCACGACCGGTCGGACCAGCGTCGTCAGCGGATGGCGATGACCGGCGGAGTCTCGGGCGCGTTGAGCTTCTTCAAGAAGCCGGTCGATGCGCAGGCGCACGAGGCGCACGACGACCGCAAGGGCAGCGTCCGGGTGGCGGGGGCGACCAACCTGCTGGACATCTCGCGCGAGATCGCCTCGAACTTCGAGAAGAACGGCGCCACGCGTTTCCCGATCGGGGACCGGGTGGGGGGCGCGGTCGATCGCAGCTACGGCAGTCCGAAGGATCTGCTGGCGGAGATCGACCAGCACCGCGAGGAGTTCCTGATGCGTTGCCTGGACACGCTGCCGCGGGCCAAGGACGCGCCCATGGACACGCCGGAGCGGCGGCTGGTGGCGCACGACATGCTGCGGCAGTTCGAAGCCGACCTGCATGAGGCGAAGGATCATCCCAACCTGCAGTTCAACATCAAGTACGAGATGCAGCCGCGGATGAGCGGGCTGATCGATGCGCTGCGGGGGGTGGAGGCGCAGGCGCTGCAGGCGGGGGACAAGGCGACGGCGCAGGAGGCGCGGGACGCGTCGCAGACCTTGCTGTCGTACCGGTCGTCGTGGGCGGTGAAGAATGCGGCGATCCGCAACAAGGGCAAGGACAGTTCGGAGACCGGTGTCGACTTCGTCGGCCGCTGGCAGCGCACGCACGGCGCGGAGACGAGCCGGGCGCTGGCGGCGTTTCCGGGGTGAGGGTCGCGGCGCGCGTCAGTGGGCCGGGAGTCTGCGTTTCAGCGCGTCGTTCGCGCGCTGGACGGACTTCGCCTGGGCTTCGTCGAAGGCCTGATCCTGGAGCGCGCTGCGGTCGAGCACGGCGTTGATGTGGTCGAGGTGCCGGTGGAACTGGTCCTCGAGCGCGACGTCGCGGAAGATCAGCGAGGGGTCGTCGCCGCCTGAGAGGCGGAACGCCTTGGGGTGCTCGTCGAGGAACTTCAGGAGGTCGAGGAGGAGGATCTGGTGCTGAGCGCGGACGGCGGTGGCGGCGTGGAGGTAGTCGCGCATCCGCGAGGTGTATTCCTCCATGGTCCTGGTCTTGGCTTCCTGGCGGATCAGCGACGAGGCGATCAAGCCCTTGATCTCCTGCTCGGCGGTGTCGATGACGGTGGTGAAGCGTTGCCGGAAGGCGGCGTGCCAGGGCTCGGCGGCCTGCAGCGCGGCGCGGGCGCTGGCGCGGTTCTCCGGGTCGAGCAGGAACTCGGGGTCCAGCATTTCCTCGACGCCGAGGCTGCTCCACTGCGTTTCATAGTCGACCATGGCGCTGTCGATCGCGCGGCGGTAGGCGACCTGCGCCAGCAGCATCGATTCGAAGGCGCCGATGTTCGCGGCCTTGATCTCGGCGTCGGTGGGGAAGACGCCGCGCTGAAGGGACTCGAAGAACGGCGCGGCCTTGACGATGGAGGCGTCCTCCTGATGCGCCAGGTACGCGACGTAGGGGTTGCAGGCGCTGAGGCCGAGGGCGCCCACGAGCGCGGCGGCGATGACGACCAGGCGCGGGCGCCAGGCGAAGACGGTGGTGAGCAAGAGCCCCTCCCTGGGGATGCGCGATGCGGCGCTGTTGTTGTGCGGGGGGATTCTCGCAAGGCTTGCGATACTCGACGCACGTCTTCAGGGAGAGAGCCGAAATGGCCAGACAGAAGAAGGGATCCTCGGGAGAGGGTCTGTTGGGATTTTTCGCGTTGCTGCCGTGGTGGGTGTGCGTGGCGCTCGCGGTCGTTGCGTACTTCGGGCTGCATGCCGTGGCGGGATTGCCGCCGGCGAAGCCGCAAGCCGGGGCGTCGGGATCGCAGTTTCAGTCACTCGCCATGGATGCCATGGTGAGAGGGGCAGCCGGTGCCTTGCAATACGCGCTGCCGATTGCGCTGCTCGCTGCCGCGCTCATGTCGGCGTTTCAGCGGCATGTGAGAAAGAAGCTGCTGAACGCTTCGACGCAAGGCCAGGGTGCTTCCGCAGTCGATGGCATGACCTGGCACCAGTTCGAGCTGTTGATCGGTGAAGCGTTCCGGCAGAAGGGATTCACCGTAGTCGAGATTGGCGGCAGTGGACCCGATGGCGGCGTCGACCTCGTGCTGCGCAAACCGTCAACGAACGGGAACGAGACCTTCCTCGTTCAGTGCAAGCACTGGAAGGCCTACAAGGTCGGCGTGAACGTGGTGCGGGAGCTCTACGGAGTGATGGCGGCACGCGGAGCGGCAGGTGGGTTCGTGGTGACGTCGGGTCGGTTCACGAACGAAGCCGGCGCGTTCGCGGAGGGGCGAAACATGCGGCTCATTGATGGACCTAAGTTGACCGCGCTGCTCGCGGCGACGTCGGCGCCTCAACCCGCTGCGCGGCAGCCGGCTGCGGACGTCACGATGGTGGTCTGTCCGGCCTGCTCGCAGCCGATGGTGCTGCGGAGGGCCACGCGCGGGCCGAATGCGGGAGAGGCGTTTTACGGGTGTTCGACGTATCCGGTATGCAAGGGGACGAGACCGGCTTGAGCAGCTCGTGCGATAGCAGTAAGCGACTGACTCATTAAAGTCATTTGAGCGCTACATTCCGCTCCAAAGGGAGCAAAGGGATGTCAGAGATCAAACGGGCGTACTGGTGGGTCAACCACAAGCAGACCTTCCAGCAGGAGTTCGATGGCGGCTATCTATGGAGTCCCAAGAAGTCCGCCACGGGAGCTACGAATCGGTTCTACGACAACATGCGTCGCGCCAAGCCAGGCGACTCGGTAGTTTCATATGCCGATGGCCGCATTCGTGCTTTGGGCGAGGTCACCGACACAGCCACCACGGCTCCGAAGCCTGCAACCTTTCGGACCGTTGGATCCAATTGGTCGGATTGGGGATGGCTTCTCCCGGTTCAATGGCAGCGCGTGCGGAAGGAAGCTAGGCCAGTAGAAAAGCTACGAGACCTTCTTCCTGCCCTTCCCACGAAATATTCTCCTCTTAACAATAAAACTGGGAAGGGAAATCAGAATGCCTATTTATCTGAGATTAACCCAGCGTTAATGGAGTTAATAGCAGAATGGACTTTGGGAACAAGCGGCGCCCCGACTGCACCTTGCGATAGTTCCCTATTATTAGAAATAGTCGAACAGAACGAATGCAAGAAGATTGAGCAAGATCTCGCACTGTCAGAATCGGAGCGACAAGTTTTGATGTTAGCCCGCAAAGGGCAAGGGGTATTCCGCGAACGGGTTTTCAGCCAGCACACAAGATGCGTGGTAAGCGGAATAAGCGATCCTCGCCTACTGCGGGCAAGTCACATAAAGCCGTGGCGACTCTGTGAGACATCTATAGAGCGGCTCGACCCCAAAAATGGATTACTTTTAGCGCCCAACCTTGACCACGTATTCGACAGGGGACTGATTTCATTTTACGACGACGGATCGCTGCTCATTTCGTCGACGTTAACGCCCAACGATTCCACGAAACTTGGTCTAGACCTATATGGCGGCGCAAAAACATCTCTCATGCCGCATTTGCCGTACATCAGATTCCACAGAGCAAACATATTCATTCCATAAGCCATTGAGAAATCGACGGAATATCTTGAATATGCCCAATGATTGTATCGCAAAAACAAGCATTATCTGCTTTGTAAAATTAATAACAGAGGTCTCATATGGAACGCGTCGTCTCGTCCGACAGGCTTAAACAAGATTTTGCTGCGCGTGGGCTTATCGACCACTTAGTTCAAAATTCTGGAAAATTAGGCATTCAATCTTCCATTCTATATTACGATTTCCCGGTATTTCGCGACTACGAGGAGGCACTATATCGACCGTCGTTGTTGTTGCTAGACAAGGAAAAAGGTATTGTACTCATTAGAATTTGCAACACCGAATTGGAAGTTGCACACGAAGACGAACTACTTGGCGAGCTTCACAGTCTTCTAAACGCAAAGCTACTTAACAGCAAGCGCCTTCGCAAATCTAGAACAACTCTCAAGGTAGATATCCACTCCTTGCTATATTTACCGCCGGGAGCTTCAGCAGATGAGATGGATACAGAAAATCAGGTAATCTCATCGTATGAAAGTTTAAACGCGACGCTCGACGACATATCCTCGTCATCGTGCGATGACCAAGATCTTGCCGAAATTCGTTCGGTTATTGAGGGTTTGAAGGCCTTATCGAAGAGTGGAAATCGAGAGATCTCCGAACGCGACTTAAAGCCCAGCGCGCTCATCATTCGCAAGTTGGAAGATGAGATTGCGAATTTCGACGCACATCAGCGGCGGGCGGCCCTCACGGTAGCTGTGGGCCCGCAACGAATTCGAGGGCTGGCAGGATCCGGCAAAACAGTTGTCCTGGCGTGGAAAGCAGCGCACCTCCATCTAATCAATCCCGAAGCCAAGGTTCTATTTACCTTCTACACGAAAAGTTTATACGAGACAGTTCGTAGACAAATTACGCGCTTTTATCGACATTTCAAGGACTCCGACCCCAACTGGGAGAATCTTCATATTCTCCACGCATGGGGTGGACGAAGGGAGGCGGGGGTGTACTACAACGCCGCCATAGAAAACAGCGTCGCACCAAAATCTTGGGGTGAAGTCCAGCGAATGGCCAATCCATTTCGCATGATTTGCAAAGCGCTAAACGATACGACGAAAGTCAAACCGAAGTATGACGTCGTCTTGGTGGACGAAGCTCAGGATATGCCTGAGACATTCTTTGAACTACTGTTTCACCTAACTCGTGGGCAGCGAGACGAAAAATCAATTATTTGGGCTTACGACGAGCTGCAATCCATCTTCGAGCCGCGAATGAGAACTCCGGTAGAGCTGTTCGGACATGACGAAGATGGCCAACCAAGAATTGATTTGGATCGTTCTGCCCAGCGGGCCGGTCTGCGCGACTACTTCAGCAATGATCTAGTCTTATACAAATGCTATCGAAATCCGCTTGACGTTCTGGTTACAAGCCACGCGATTGGCCTTGGCATTTACGGCCCAAACATTGTGCAAATGCTGCAGAATCGAGCGCACTGGGAAGACGTCGGCTACGAGGTAAAAGAGGGCGATTTCATAGCGGGATCCAACACCGTAATCGAGCGCCCTCAGAGCAATAGTCCTCTCGCAATACGCCAATATCAACAAAAAGCCGATTTGATACAGCTCTATCGCGCGGAGTCTCTAACTGATGAGGCCTCCTGGATAGTGAAAAAAATCATTGCAGCCCTAGACGATGGTGTAAAGCCTGACGAAATTCTGGTCATATGCTTAGACGACAGAAACGCCAAAAATTATTTTTCTGAAATCACAACGCAATTAGCCGGTCTAGGCGTGGCATCTCACGATTTGCTCGCAAATCCGATTGCCTCTTCGAATTTCTCAGTTGAAGGACGAGTCACGCTCAGTTCCGTCCACAAAGCAAAAGGCAACGAAGCGTCATTGGTCTTTGCCGCGGGGGTCGATGCTATTGCACACGAACGCACGAGCAGAAGGGGTCGGAATAAACTCTTCACTGCATTCACGCGAACGAAGTGTTGGTTGTGCGTTAGCGGCTTCGAAGGCCTCGGAGCGCCGCTTTTCGATGAGCTAGATCGCGCTATTGAGAATTCGCCGGAGCTGAGATTTGCATGGCCGGACTTAGCCCAAGTCGACATGCTGCAACGCGACATTAGTAGGCGTGAAGATATCGCAAAGAGATATCAGAAGGATTATTTGAAGAGAATGGCCGAACTCGGCTATAGCGAGGAAGATGCGCTTGCTGAGCTCGAAGTTCCGGAGAAGCCGCTATGAACGAAATGAACTTCAACAGGTCCATTAAGCAGGCCGCAGAACTATTCGGGGAACTTGGCCTACTTCGTTCGTTTCAAGTTCCCAAATCACTTCCGACAAATCGCGCTTTCAACGAAGTCGCGTTGGACACCGAGAGGCCATATCAAGATGTTTACTTTACCGGCCTCCGAGAGAATCATCTTAACTTTATCCTCCACGACTTAACTTTCTTTCAGTTTAGCCGCGATTCAGAGGTCGAAGCACGCTACGCGTTCTACCCCTCTCCATTCTCCGAGAAGGCGCTTGCGCTGTTAAAGAATTTTTTGCGCGTTCGAGATGAAGGAAACCTCGAAGAGGAGCCATTCCTTCATGCGGTCGAGTCCCTGAAAATCAACAATCGCCGCCCGGTTCTTCGTTACGAATACAGTGATTCTCAATACAAACGCGTAAAACACCCGGTATCTCACTTACACATTGGGACGTACGGTGAGGATCGATGGTGCTTTGAGAAATTTCTGTCACCCTACGCTTTCAGCCTTCAAATCGCCAAGATGTACTTCGGCGACCACTGGGAGGCGCTAACTTCGGGAGACAGCGAAGAAGCACGAGAGAACCAATTCGATGGCTACCTGATCAATGAGAAAGCAGCGTGTGCTATTGCGCCAAGAGAGAAGTTTTGCGATATCGAAAGGCAGCACTTCTTCATCAAGTAATCGATCTTCAGCCTTGATTAATTGATCGTTCCGGCTATTTCTGCCACGATCCCATCGTTGGCTGTTTTGCCAATGAGAACGTTGCAGCTTCGAGACCTCAAGTAGAGGTTGGGAACCAAACGGCGGAGCGCAGTGCCCGAGAAAATTCTGGTAGGCCGTACAGGACTTGAACCTGTGACCAAAGGATTATGAGTCCTCTGCTCTAACCAACTGAGCTAACGGCCCCCGGGGGTAATCGCATATACGAACCCTGGCGGGTTCGTTGGTTCCGGCGTTGCACCGGAGGGGCGGATTGTAAGCACGCTTGCGGCCTCCGCCGCCCGGCTCACTTCTGCGACAACGCGTTGCTCACCATCCTCGACGTGATGTCGACGATCTCGATCATGCGGTCGTAGGCCATCCGGGTCGGCCCGATGACGCCCAGCGTCCCGACCACCTCCCCGTCCACCTCGTACGGCGCGGACACGATGGACAGCTCCTCCACCGGCACCACATGGCTCTCCCCGCCGATGTAGATCCGCACGCCCTCCGCCCGCTCCGACACATCCAGCAGCCGCATCAGCTGCGTCTTCTGCTCGAACATGTCGAACATCCGCCTCAGGCTCCCCAGGTCGTGGCTGAAGTCCTGCACCGTCAGCAGGTTCCTCTCCCCGGAGATGATCATCGGCTCGTGCTCCGTCACCCCCTGCTGCCCGACGTCCACCGCCGCGCTCATCAGCTTGGCGATCTCCCCGCGCAGCTGATCCACCTCCGACCTCAACCGGTCCCGCACCACATCCAGGCTCAGCCCCGAGTAGTGCGCGTTCAGCCGGTTGCTCGCCTCCACCAGATCCGCCTGGGTCAGGTCTTGCGCCGTGAACACCAGCCGGTTCTGCACATCCCCATCCGGCGACACCATGATCACCAGCACCCGCCGGTCCCCCAGCTTCAGGAACTCGATGTGGTGGAACACCGCCGTCTTCCGCGGCGACGTCACCACCCCCACGAAACTCGACAGGCTGCTCAGCAGATGCGCCGCGCTCGCAATCACCTTCTGCGGTTGATCCGGCAACAACTGGCTCTCGAACGAGCCCGAACCCTCCCGGGCCAGCCCCGCGCCCTCCCGGGACATCCCCGGCTTGGCCGTCAGCAAGGTGTCCACGAACAGCCGGTACCCCCGCGCCGTCGGAATCCGCCCCGCGCTGGTGTGCGGACTGGCGATCAGCCCCAGCTCCTCCAGGTCCGCCATCACGTTGCGGATCGTCGCCGGACTCAGCTCCAGCCCCGACGCCTTCGACAAGGTGCGCGAGCCCACCGGCTGGCCGTCGGCGATGTACCGTTCCACCAGAGCCTTCAGCAGTGTCTTCGCGCGATCGTCGAGCATGTTTTTCATTCTAAAGAACCCGGCGCCGCCACGCCCCGCGCACCCCCGGTCCCAGCACATCGCTGTGGTGTAATTCCCGCCATGTCCAAGCGCTTCCGCCACGTGGCCATCGTCGGAAAACCCCAGTCCCGGGGCATCCGGCCCATCCTGGAAGAGATTGCCGATTTTGTCGCCTCCCAGGGATTGGATGTTTCCCTTGAACAGGAAACCGCCGACAGCACCGGCATCACCGCCCTCCCCGGCCTCTCCCATGCCGAACTCGGCGCCCAGTGCGACCTCGCCATCGTCGTCGGCGGCGACGGCACCATGCTCGGCTTCGCCCGCCAGGTCGCCCGCTACAACCTCCCCCTCGTCGGCATCAACCAGGGACGCCTCGGCTTCATCACCGACATCTCCGCCGACCAGTTCAAGGAATCCCTCGCCCCCATCCTCGCCGGCGACTTCGAGATCGAGCACCGCTCCCTCCTCGAAGGCGCCGTGATCCGCGACGGCGAACAGATCTTCTCCGGCGTGGCGCTGAACGACGTCGTCGTCTCCCGCGGCGCCACCGCCGCCATGGTCGAGCTGCGCGTCGACGTCGGCGACGAGTTCGTCGCCAACATGCGCGCCGACGGCGTCATCGTCGGCACCCCCACCGGCTCCACCGCCTACGCCCTATCCGCCGGCGGCCCCATCCTCCACCCCGGCATCGCCGGCTGGGTCCTGCTGCCCATCGCCTCCCACGCCCTCTCCAACCGCCCCATCGTGCTGCCCGACAACGGCGAGGTCCGCCTCACCATCGTCGCCGGCCGCGACGCGTCGGTGAACTTCGACATGCAATCCCTCGCCTCCCTGCTCCACGGCGACTGCATCACCGTGCGCCGCTCCCAGCACCGCGCCCCCTTCCTCCACCCCAGCGGCTGGTCCTACTACGCCACCCTGCGCCGCAAGCTCCGCTGGAACGAGGGCAACACCTGATGCTGCGCCGCCTCGAACTCAAGGACTTCGTCATCGTCCCGGCGCTCGAACTCGACTTCGCTGCCGGGTTCTCCGCCCTCACCGGTGAAACCGGCGCCGGCAAGTCCATCCTCATCGACGCCCTCCAGCTCGCCCTCGGCTCCCGCGGCGACGCCGCCGTCGTCCGCGAAGGCGCCTCCCGCGCCGAGATCTCCGCCGAATTCGACCGCCCCGCCCTCCTCGCCCCCTGGCTCGAGGAAGCCGGCTTCGACACCGGCGTCAACGGTTCCGAGGAGTCGCTCCTCCTGCGCCGCGTCATCGACGCCCAAGGCAAGAGCCGCGCGTGGATCAACGGCGGCACCGCCACCGTCGCCCAGTTGCGCGAGCTGGCCGAACACCTGCTCGACATCCACGGCCAGCACGCCTGGCAAGGCCTGACCCGCCCGGTCAGCGTGCGCGCGCTGCTCGACGACTTCGCCCAGATCGACGGCAAGCCCATGGCCGCCGCCTTCTCCGACTGGCGCCAGGCCACCGAGGCGCTCGCCGCCGCGCAATCGAAGCAGGCCGACCTCGCCCGCGAACATGAGCGCCTGAGCTGGCAGATCGGCGAGCTCGGCCGCCTCGCGCCCGGTGCCGATGAGTGGGAGGAACTGAACGCCGAGCATCAGCGGCTGTCGCACGCGCAGTCGCTGATGGACGCCGCCCGCGGCGCGCTCGAACGCATCGCCGAGGCCGAGATCAACGCCGAGTCGCTCACCGACGAGGCGCTCTCCGCGCTCCAGGACGTGCTCGGCTACGACGCCGGCCTGCAGGACACCGTCACCGCGCTGCTCGGCGCGCAGGCGCAGCTGCAGGACGCGGCGCACAGCCTCGGGTCCTACCTCAACGCCGCCGACCTCGATCCCGACCGGCTGCAGCAGCTCGACGAACGCGTGTCCGCCTGGGTCACGCTCGCGCGCCGCTACCGCCGTCAGCCGGCGGAGATGGCCGCGCTGCTGGTCGAATGGAAGGCGGAGCTCGCGCAGCTCGACGCCGCCACCGACCTCGACGCGCTGCAGGCCAGGCAGGCCGCCGCGCTGAAGCGTTACCAGAAGGAAGCCAAGACCGTCAGCACCGCGCGCGCCAAGGCGGCGCCGACGCTGTCCGACGCCGTTTCTCAGGCGATGCAGCAGCTGGGCATGTCCGGCGGCCGCTTCGAGGTCGCGCTGCTGCCGCAGGACGAGCCGCAGAGCTTCGGCCTGGAATCCGCCGAGTTCCTCGTCGCCGGCCACGCGGGCTCCACGCCGCGGCCGCTGGCCAAGGTGGCGTCCGGCGGCGAGCTCTCGCGCATCGCGCTGGCCATCGCCGTCACCACCAGCCAGCAGAACAGCGGCGCAGGCACCTTGATCTTCGACGAGATCGACGCCGGCGTCGGCGGCGCCGTCGCGGAGACCGTCGGCCGGCTGATGAAGCAGCTCGGCCAGCGCGCGCAGGTCCTCGCCGTCACCCACCTGCCGCAGGTCGCCGCCTGCGCGGATCACCACTTCCTCGTCGCCAAGGCGCTCAAGGACGGCAAGACCAACTCCGACGTCCGCCCCATCGCCGGCGAGGCCCGCACCGCCGAGATCGCCCGCATGCTGGGCGGCGAACGGCTGTCGTCCACCTCCCTCGCCCATGCGCAGGAAATGCTGGAGCTGTCCGCCAAGGGCGCACCGGTCGCGCCGTCGTCCAAGGCCACATCCAGCGCTTCATCCAGCGCTTCCTCCAGCGCCTCCTCCAACACAGCGTCCAACAGAAAGGTGAAGCCGTGAGCGCTCCCCACACCGCTCCGGTTCCCCCGACCCAGGCCACGCCCTCCCTCACCTCCCCGCGCGGCGAGGTCGTCATCGTCACCGGCATGTCCGGCGGCGGGAAATCGATCGCGATGCATGCGCTCGAGGACGCGGGCTTCTTCTGCGTCGACAACCTGCCGCCCGAGCTGCTGCCGCAGTTCCTCGACCTCGAACGCCAGCGCGGCTGGCGCCGGGTCGCGATCGCGGTGGACGTGCGCAGCGCCGGCTCGCTGCCGCAGCTGCTGCTGCACATCAAGGAAATGCGCCAGGAAGGCGTCACCCTGCGCGCCATCTTCCTGGACGCCGACGACGACACGCTGCTGCGCCGCTTCTCCGAGACCCGCCGCCCGCATCCGCTGCGCGTGGGCAACAACGAGGCGGACACGCACCGCGCGCTGCAGGAAGCGATCGCGCTCGAACGCGAGCTGCTCACGCCGCTGCGCATGGAGTCCACCGTCATCGACAGCAGCCAGCTGCGACCCGCGCAGCTGCGCCACTGGCTGCGCGATCTGGTGCATGTCAGCGGCTCCTCGCTGACGCTGGTGTTCGAGTCCTTCGCGTTCAAGCACGGCGTGCCCAGCGACGCGGACTTCGTCTTCGACGTCCGCGTGCTGCCCAACCCGTATTACGACCGCGAACTGCGCCCGCTCACCGGCCGCGACGAGCCGGTCGCGGCCTACCTCGAAGGCCAGCCCGAGGTGCGGCTGATGCTCAGCCAGATCGGCGCCTTCATCGCGCAGTGGCTGCCGAACTTCGCGCAGGACCAGCGCAGCTACCTCACCGTCGCCATCGGCTGCACCGGCGGGCAGCACCGCTCGGTCTACCTCGTCGAGACGCTGGCCAGGCAGTTCGCCTTCCATGGCCAGGTGCTGAAGCGGCACCGGGAACTCGACGCGCGCTGAGGTCCTCGGCGGCAACGTCCGCCGGCCGTCCGGCCAACAGCGTCGACGCCCCGCCACCGCCTGCGCCGGACAACCGGTTTTCATGCGCCGGGTTGCGGTCACGCGCGCACTGAGCGGTCTCCCTCCAACGAGATCGCTTCTCATGACCTCACGCCTCCCGCTGTTCCATCGTCACGGCCATTACGACGTCGCCGCCGCGCAGGCCCATCACCAGGCGCACCTTGCCGGCGTCACCCTGGCCCCGGCCACCGAGTCCATCCTGCGCGAGGCGCTGGGCCGCGTGCTCCACCCGTCGACGCCAGAGGGCGCCGCCTGCCGGCGCGAACTCATGACACTGCTCGACGCGGCCGCCCGCCCACCTGCAGCCGATCGCCCGATGCCGACCCTGCAACAGGCGAAAGACCTGCTGGATCGCACGCGCTTCGATGTCCGTTGCAATCCCGAGGCCGTCGCCGCCATCTCCGAATCGGCCCGGGCACTCGCGAAGCGCTACGCCCTGCACCAGACCCACATTCCGAAGGATGTCGGCAAGAAGCTCCATCTCCTGCGCGACGAGCTCCATCGGCTCGCGCGCACCACTGCCGGCTCGGGGGTCAAGGCCTCCAGGCTTCGCCAGCTCGATCAGCAGCTGGAAGCGCAGCGCCTCGTGATCGAGGGCTGCAGCCGCCGCGTGCAAGGGTGGAGGGAGATCTCTGGCGGTTCCCTGCCAGGCCTGCGCCGGACCACCGGACTTCGCGTGGGCTTGTCGCCTTGAGAAGCGCTGAGGAGGTCCGCCCGGAGGGCTCGACGTTCAGCCCTGCTCGACCGCCTGGTGCTCGATCTCCTGCACCTGGTTGAACAGCAGGATGCCCAGCACGACCGACGTGAGCGGCATCAGCACCAGCATCAGGATCACCCACAGCGTGGGATTGCGCCCCGCGCGCTTGGCCGCGATCGCCATGTACGCGAAGTGCGCGCACAGCCCGGCGGCCAGGCCGATCGCGAACATCGTCAGCTTGGCCGGCTCGCCCTCGCCGGGCACCTGGGTCTCGCTGATCAGGAACCACAGGCACACCCCGCTGACCAGCAGCGCGATGAAGGCCGATTCCAGTGCGCTCTTGATGGCCGCGGCGCGGCCCGGCTTGACGTCGTTCGACATGGTGTCCCTGCAGGCGGTGGAGGCGCACGCGAGGCCGTCCCGCGGTCCCGTCCGTGCCACCGCGCGAAGCATAACGGAGCGGCGCCGCGCGGCAACGCGCGCAAGCCCTGAACCGCGAGGTGTCGACGAGGACTGAAGGCATCCCTCTCCGACTGCCTGCCTGCCTGAATGCCGTCCAAGTCCTCGTTCCCCTCCGCCTTCACCTCCCTGTTCGGGTGCTGCATCGCTTCCGACGACCATGTCCCGAGCCCGCCCCCAGGCGTCGCGCCGAGTCGTCCGGCGGACCGGCCCGAGGGCGCGATCTCCCGCACCCGGCGCGAATGGCTGGATTCGCTCGCCGAGGTCGTCCGCCGCGACCTGATCGCCCTGCCGAACCACTGCGCGCTCAAGCGCGATCTCGCCGTGCTGCTCAGCCGGAGCCGGGAGCGCCGCCCCTCCGACGAGGACGAGTTCGCCCATCCCTGCGCCGACATCAAGGCGCTGATGCGCCGCACCGCCCAATGCGCGCAGCGCATGCGCCGTTGGGACATCGCCAGCTCCTGCGTCGATCAGCTCGCCACGCGCGGCGACCAGCAGGAGGCCTCGGCCAGCCGTCTCCTGCGCAAGGAGCTCACCGACTGTTTTGCCAACGTCGCGCAGGAACACCTGGACCACGTCGATCAGCAACTGGCCTCGATCAACAAGCGACTGATGGAGGCAGGACCGCCGTATTTCGCCAAGCTCCTGACCGCCGAGCCCGACCCGCCGTCGCCTCGACTCGAGCGCATGCGCGACAACCTCGCCCGGGCAGAGATGCCGGGCAACGCCGCCCCGCAGGTGTGCAAGCAACTGCGGGCGATCGCCGAGACGGCGGAGATCCTTCACCAGTTGCACCCTGCGGACATCGAGCGACGCCTCGACGCCTTGGACGAGCAATCGGAGCATGTCGTGACAACGGCGTTCAGCAGCACCGGCGTCTACGCGGTGCGCCTGCACAGGCAGGGCAATTCCCCGCAGGATCGGCGGCCGCTGCCGGCACGCCCGCCGGTGGGCACGGCGGCGGACTGGCCCAGCCGCTTCCCACCGACCGCCAAACACCAGCCGGACACCATCCGGACCTCGAAGGAATGACGCCATGACCACCCTTGCAGCCCCCCTCGGCGCCCATCCCGTCCTCTCCAGCATCCCGACCGATCCCGCGCGACTCGACGTCGACGCCCAGAAGGACGCGGCCCCCTCCAGCGCCGCGCTGAAAGACCGGGCACCGCAGCAGGTCCTTGCGCGCCACCAGGTCATCGAACGCCGCAGCACGACGGACGACGCGCGCCGTCCCGAGCCCGCGCCCTTCCCGAACAAACCCAAGATCTCTCCCGCCACGCTCCTGCGCGGCACGTTCTCTCGCGTGATTCGCGCGGCCAAGAGCACCGTTGGGGGGCTCGTCCATCCGACGCGGTCGGCAACGCCCATCAGCGGCGTCCGCCCCGCACCCCAGGCTGCGCCAAGCAGGTCAGAGCTCCGCGCCGCAAGGAAGGACGCCGTTCAACATGAACGCCAGGTCCGTGCCGGACTGATGCGCAAGCGGCTCATGGACGCCAGCGAGGCGCTCGACCATCTTGAACTCTCGGTGACGAAAATGGGGGCCAGCGCCGACACCGACGATCGGACCTGGGCATTGACCGCACGCAATGTCGCGCTGCGACAGGCACGCGCGACGCTGGACTCGGCATGCAGCGGATTCAAGCCTGACGCCAACGGCTTGCGCAAAGCCGACGCCGCCCTCCGTCGAGTCATCGAAACAATGGCAAGCATCTAAGGGCAGCTCGGCGGCTGGCCGGCGCGCTAATCCAGCAGCTTCTTCAGCGGCGCCGGCAGCGCGTACTCCGCCAGCCGCTCGCGCGCGACCCACACGCCCTCGCCCGCCGGACGGGTCTCGCGCGCAAGCACTGCGCGGCGCGGATGCAGCAGCCAGTCGAAATGCGTCAGCACGTGCTTCACCCGCGGCAGCGTCTCCGGCGCCGCAACGCCCAGCGCCGCGCTCTGGGCCGTCAGCGCGGCCTCGTCGTCGAACAGCGGCAGCGTCCACAGCCCGCCCCAGACGCCCTCCGCCGGCCGCTGCTGCAGCCAGATGCGGCCCTCGTGCTCCAGCCACAGCCACCAGTTCTCCCGCTGGCCGCGCTTGAGCTTCTTCGTCTTGATCGGATACCGCGTCGGGTCGCCCTGCGCCAGTCCCGCGCACAGCGAGGCCACCGGGCAGAGCAGGCATTGCGGACTGCGCGTCGCGCACAGGCTCGCGCCCAGGTCCATCATCCCCTGCGTGTAGGCCGGCATGTCCGCCGCCGAGGCCGGCAACAGCGCCTCCGCCTGGCGCCACAGCCGCTTCTCCTGCGCCGCCGAGGCCAGGTCGCCGTCGAAGGCCAGCAGCCGGCCCAGCACGCGCTTGACGTTGCCGTCCAGGATGGCGACCCGCTCGTCGAAGCAGAACGACGAGATCGCCGCCGCCGTCGAGCGGCCGATGCCGGGCAGCTCCGCCAGCACCGCCGCGCTGCGCGGGAACGCGCCGCCGTGGCGCTCCACCACCGCCTGCGCGCACTTGTGCAGGTTGCGGGCGCGGCTGTAGTAGCCCAGGCCCGCCCACGCGGCCATCACCTCGTCGTTGGGCGCGGCAGCCAGCGCGGCGACATCGGGGAAACGCTCCAGGAAGCGCCGGTAGTAGCCCAGCACCGTCGTCACCTGCGTCTGCTGCAGCATGATTTCCGACAGCCACACGCGGTACGGATCGCGCGTGTTCTGCCACGGCAGGTCGTGCCGCCCGTCGCGGCGTTGCCAGGCCAGCAGCCGCGGCGCGAAGTCGCCGCGCACCGCCTCGACGCGGGCGGCCAGTTCGTCGTCGGTCATCGGGGAGGTGGGCGGCGGGGTCAGGTCTCTCAAGGCTGGCGATTCGGTTGGCGGGGCGGCTGGCGGGGCGGCTCGCTTGTCGGTGCTCATCGTTTCTGGCAGCTCGGACAGAAGAAGGTCGACCGCTGGCCCTGCAAGATGCGTCGGATCTTCGTGCCGCAGGTCCGGCACGGTTCGCCCTCGCGTCCGTAGACGCGCGCCTGCATCTGGAAGCTGCCCGCCACGCCGTGCGCGTCCTTGAAGTCGCGCAGGGTGCTGCCGCCGGCTTCGAGCGCCTCGCCGAGCACCTGCCGCAGCGCGCCCGCCAGCTTCTCCGCGCGCGGCTTGCTGAGCTTGCCCGCCGCTGCTCGCGGGTCGACGCCCGCCATGAACAGCGCCTCGCACGCATAGATGTTGCCCGCGCCGACGACCACGTCGCCGGCCAGGATCGCCTGCTTCACCGCGACGCGCCGGCCGCGGAAGCCTTCATGCAGATAAGGCCCGTGGAACTCGATGTCGAAGGGCTCGCGCCCGATGCGCGACAGCAGCTTGGCGGCCGGCTCCACGTCCAGTCCGTCCGACCACACCACCGCGCCGAAACGCCGCGGATCGGTCAGCCGCAGCACGCCGCGGTCGGTGACCAGTTCGAAATGATCGTGCGGTCCCGCCGGCGGCTGCTGCTCGCGGAAGGCCAGCGAGCCCGACATGCCCAGGTGAAGCAGCAGGCCGCCCTCCGCCTCGTCGGCATGACCGGGTTGTTCGGCCGTCGCCCGCAGCGGCAGCCAGATGTACTTGCCCCGCCGCTGCGCCTCGCCGACGCGGCGCCCGACCAGCCGCTCGGCCGCCACGCCCAGCGGCCAGCGCAGCGGCTTCCCCAGCCGCACGTCCAGCACGCGCGCCCCGGCGATCGCCGGCGCAAAACTTCGTCGTGTAACTTCAACTTCCGGTAACTCGGGCATCCCGGGATCATAGGCGCGCGCTCCTTCCCGGGTCCCTAGAATGGTCCGCGGCTCACGGTTTGCCCCACGAGCCTTCCCGCCCAGTTCAGGAGTCACGACATGCCCGCCCTTGTGCGCCACCCCTGGTGGCTCTCCGCCGCCCTCGCCCTGAGCTGCGCCGCCCACGCCCAGTCCGATCCGACGCCTCCAGCCCCGCAGACGGACGCGCCGCCGGCCGCCGCTTCGGCGCCTGCCGAGGCGGCCTCCGCCCCCGTGGTCAATTCCGACCTCGACGCGCCGATGTTCTATCAGCTGCTGATCGGCGAGATGGAACTCCAGGGCGGCGAACCCGGTGTCGCCTTCCAGGTCCTGCTGGACGCCGCCCGGCGCAGCGGCGACGAGGAACTCTTCCGCCGCGTCGTCCAGATCGCCCTGCAGTCGCGCGCCGGCGACCAGGCCGTGATCGCCGCCCGTGCCTGGCGCGAGGCGCTGCCGACCTCGGTCGAGGCGCACCGCACGCAGATCCAGCTGCTCGCGCTGCTGAACCGCCCGGCCGAGATCCCGCCGGTGCTGCGCTCGCTGATCGCGATGACGCCCGCCGACGGCCGCGGCGCGCTGATCGCCGCGCTGCCCGCGCTGTTCCAGCGCGCGCCGGAACCGGTGCGCGTGCTGGAAGCCTTCGAGCCCATGCTGCGCGAGACCGCCGCCAAGCCCGAGACCCGTTTCGCCTCGCTGCTGGTGCTGGCCGAGTTCGCCAAGAAGGCCGACCGCTACGAGACCGCGCTGATCCACGTGCGCGCCGCCGCCAAGGACTTCCCCGAGCGCGAGGAACCGCTGCTGATGGCGCTGGAGCTGCTGCCGCGCCGTCCCGAGGCCGAAGCGCTGATCACCGCCGAGCTGCAGGCCAAGCCCGACAAGCAGTCGCTGCGCCTGGCCTACGCCCGCGCACTGGCCCGCGCCCAGCGTCCCGGCGACGCGGCGCGCGAGTTCCGCACGCTGACGCAGCAGTCGCCCGACGAGGCCGGCCACTGGCTGGCGCTGGGCTCGCTGGAGCTGGACCTGCAGCATCCCGACGTCGCCGAGGAGGCGCTGCAGCGCTACATGAAGCTGGTCGAGAAGCCCGCCGTCTCGCCGCTGGCCGAGCGCGCGATCGCCGCCGCCGGCCTGGACAAGGCCGAGCGGGAAGCCAACCAGCAGGGTCAGTTGTTGCTGGCGCAGGCCGCCGAGATGCGCGGCGACTTCAAGACCGCCGAGAAGCGCCTGGCCGCGATCGAGGCGGCGCCGGGCAACCTCGACATCGCCTACCGTCGCGCCTCGCTGCTGGCGCGCCAGGGCAAGCTGGAGGAAGGCCGCAAGCTCTTGCACCAGCTGCCCGCCGATCGCGAGCAGGACCGCCGCGCCCGCACGCTGGCCGAGTCGCAGCTGCTGCGCGACAACAAGCAGTGGCAGGCCGCCTATGACCTGCTGGGCGCCGCCGCCGCGCAGGCCCCCGAGGACGCCGATCTGCTCTACGAGCAGTCGATGATGGCCGAGAAGCTCGGCCGCGCGCAGGAGATGGAAGCGCTGCTGCAGAAGGTGATCCAGCTCAAGCCGCAGCACTACCACGCGTACAACGCGCTGGGCTACTCGCTGGCCGATCGCAACGAGCGGCTGCAGGAAGCGCGCGACCTGATCTCGAAGGCGCTGAGCTTCGCGCCGGGCGAGCCCTTCATCGTCGACAGCATGGGCTGGGTGGAGTTCAGACTCGGCCGCCTCGGAGAGGCCGAGCGCCTGCTGCGCCAGGCCTACGGCTCGCGCCCGGATCCGGAGATCGCCGCCCATCTGGGCGAGGTGCTCTGGGCCGCCGGCCAGCAGGACGAGGCGCGTCGCATCTTCGCGGACGCCAAGCGCCGCGATCCGGCCAACGAGGCGCTGCAATCGGCGATGCAACGCCTGCAGGTCCGTCCTTGATGCGGCGCAGGCAGTTCGGCGCGAGCGCACTCGCGCTTCTCGGCGTGGCCGCGCTCACGGGATGCAGTTCGTTGCCGAAGGCGGCGGGGGCGGATGCTGCTGCGCTCGCCGACGCACCGCGGCTGACGGGCAAGTTCGGGCTCATCGTGCCGGCCGGCGTCGGCGGCCAGCGCGGGCAGAACGTCAACGCCAACTTCGAGCTGCTCGGCGATCCGAGTCGCGGTCAGTTGGAGATGAGCACCTCGATGGGCAGCCTGGTGGCGCGGGTCTCGTGGCAGCCGGGCTCCGCCTGGCTCAAGACGCCCGACGGTGACCGCGCCTACGATGACATCGACGCGCTGACGCAGGAGCTGCTCGGCGAGACGCTGCCGCTGCAGGCGCTGTTCGACTGGCTGCGCGGGCGGCCTTGGCCGCAGGCGCCATCGCGGGCCACGGGCGAATCGGGCTTCCAGCAGCTCGGCTGGCAGGTCGACCTGCGGCGCTTCGACGCCCAGTTGATCTCCGCCCAGCGGATCAATCCGAATGGCCCGGAACCGCTGGCGACACTGCGGCTGAAACTCGACGCGCCGACGTCACCCTGAATTTTCCTGTCATGACTTCCTCCCCTGCCGCGGCGCCCTTGAAGGCGCTCTACGACGTGCCGGCGCCGGCCAAGCTCAATCTCTTCCTGCACGTGGTGGGCAAGCGGCCCGACGGCTATCACCTGCTGCAATCGCTGTTCGTGCTGATCGACTGGGCGGACACGCTGCACTTCGAGCGCCGCGATGACGGCGCCCTGCACCGTCACGACCGCGGCGACGCGCTGCCCGAGGACGACCTCTGCCTGCGCGCCGCACGCGCGCTGCAGCAGGCCAGCGGGACCGTCTTCGGCGCGGACATCCACATCGAGAAGCGGCTGCCGTCCGGCGCGGGCATGGGCGGGGGCTCGTCGGACGCGGCCAGCACGCTGCTGGCGCTGAACCGGCTGTGGGGCTTGAACTGGTCGCGCGAGCGGCTGCTGCCGATCGCGCTGAAGTTGGGCGCGGACGTGCCCTTCTTCGTCGGCGGCCGCAATGCCTTCGTCGAAGGCATCGGCGAGGTGCTGACGCCGATCGAGGTGCCGGAACTGCGGCTCGCGGTCGTCAAACCGGCGGCGAGCATCGGCACCAAGGAAATTTTTTCCAGCCCGCTGTTGCAAAGGTCAGAAAGCGTGGCTATAGTAGCGGGCTTTCCTGCAGCGAACGACAGACGCAGCAAAGAGGTTCCGGAAACAGAATCTCCGAGTAACGAAGTCAATCGCTGGGGTGGACGCGAAGGCAGTATTGACCGCGATCACCAAACGTCGGAAATACCCGTGCAGCAGTTGTACGAAGGATGGGGCAGAAATGATCTGCAACCTCCCGCGGAATCTGTGAGTCACGAAGTATCGAAGGCGCTTGAATGGTTGCAGGCCCGCTACGAAAATTCTCGTATGACGGGCTCAGGCAGTGCAGTTTTTGCTATAGTTCGACCCTCGCTGAATGCAACGCAAAACGCGAAGCGAAATGCGGTGCAAGGCGCAGCGGAAAAGATAGATGCAGTTTCCGGCCTGGAGAGCAATCTCAAGGCGACACTGGAAGGTGAGTTCGAAAAACTCCCTGAAGGTTGGGTCGGAAGAATGTGTCGCAGTCTGTCGGTTCACCCTTTGCGGGGCTGGGCCGAAGATTGAAGGTTGTAGGGTGCTGTTCCACGAACAGTGTCCGGTGTAGGGGAGTCGCCAAGTTGGTCAAGGCATCGGATTTTGATTCCGACATGCGAGGGTTCGAGTCCTTCCTCCCCTGCCAAATTTTCAGTTTCAATCCGGGACCCGCTGGGTTGGCCACCGGGCCATAAGTCTAAGGATGGCCCGCTGTGCTGCTCAATACCGTCCTCTTCACGGGTAACGCAAACCCGACCCTCTCCAAAGAAATCGCCACGCACCTGGGCCTCGAGCTCGGCAAGGCTGTGGTCGGTCGGTTCTCCGACGGCGAGGTCGCGGTTGAGATCCAGCAGAACGTCCGCGCCCGCGACGTGTTCATCGTCCAGCCCACCTGCGCGCCGACGAACGAGAACCTGATGGAGCTGCTGATCATGGTCGATGCGATGAAGCGCGCCAGCGCGCGCCGCATCACCGCCGTGATCCCCTACTTCGGTTATGCGCGCCAGGATCGCCGTCCGCGGTCGACGCGCGTGCCGATCTCGGCCAAGGTCGTGGCCAACCTGCTGGAGACCGTCGGCGTCGAGCGCGTCCTGACGATGGACCTGCACGCGGACCAGATCCAGGGCTTCTTCGACATCCCGGTCGACAACATCTACGCCTCCCCGGTGCTGCTGTCGGACCTGAAGGCCCGCAACTACAGCGACCTGGTCGTGGTCAGCCCCGACGTCGGCGGCGTGGTGCGCGCCCGTGCGCTGGCCAAGCAGCTGGGCTGCGACCTGGCGATCATCGACAAGCGTCGTCCGTCGGCCAACGTCTCCGAAGTCATGCACGTCATCGGCGAGATCGACGGCCGCAACTGCGTGATCATGGACGACATGATCGACACGGCCGGCACGCTGGTGAAGGCGGCGGAAGTGCTGAAGGAACGCGGCGCCAGAAGCGTCTTCGCCTACTGCACCCACCCCATCCTGTCGGGCCCGGCGATCGAGCGCATCGCCGGTTCGATGCTGGACGAGGTCGTCATCACCAACACGATTCCGCTGTCGGAAACGGCCAAGGCCTGCGGCAAGATCCGCCAGCTGTCGGTCGCTTTCCTGTTCGCCGAGACCATCCGCCGCATTTCGGACGGTGAGTCGGTGACCTCCCTCTTTAGCGAACAGAACAACAACTTCTGATCGCATCCTGAGTTCCGGCCGCTGCCCGCAAGGTCAGCGGCTGTTTCGCGAAGGCGCCTGGTCGCGGGGCCTTCACCCGGAGCGTCAATCCTGGCGCTCCGTCCATTTTGGAGATTGATATGAAATTCGTCGCTTTTGAGCGCAAGCTGCAGGGGACCGGAGCGAGCCGCCGCCTGCGTCACGCTGGCAAGGTTCCGGGCATCGTCTACGGTGCTGGCGAGCCGGCCGTCATCGAGCTGGATCACAACGCGCTGTTCCATGCCATGAAGAAGGAAGCTTTCCACAGCTCCATCCTCGACATGGAAGTCGAAGGCAAGACCACGCAAGTGCTGCTGCGTGACTTCCAGATGCACCCGTACAAGCAGCAAGTGCTGCACGTGGACTTCCAGCGCGTCGACGCCACGACCAAGATCACCAAGAAGGTGCCGCTACACTTCGTCGGTGAAGCCGAGTCGCCGGCCGTCAAGACCGACAAGGGCACCGTGAACCACGTGCTGACCCAGCTGGAAATCACCTGCCTGGCGCAACAGCTGCCCGAGTTCATCGAAGTCGACCTGAGCGGTCTGACGATGGGTCACTCGATCCACGTGAACGACCTGAAGCTGGCCGATCACATCAAGATCGTCACGCACGGCAAGCCGAACCCGGTGGTCGCCACCCCGGTCCCGGCCGCGGCTGAAGAAGTCATCGTCGTGGCTGCCGCTCCGGCCGCCGACGACAAGAAGAAGAAGAAGAAGTAATTTCTTCGTCTCCGGACGCGCGCCTGACGAGGATCGCGTTCGTTGTCTGGAGTGCCCCCCTAACGGGTGGCATCTCCCCCGAAGGAGGCCCCGCTTGCGGGGCCTTCTGCTTTTCCGCTCGACACTGATAATCGCGCCCCATGATTCGTCTCTTTGTCGGCCTGGGCAATCCCGGCTCTGAATACGAGGACACCCGCCACAACGCGGGTTTCTGGTGGATCGACGCGCTGGCGCGCGGTCTCAAGGCCTCGCCGCAGCTGGACACCAAGTACTCCGGTCTGGTGGCCCGCGTGAACGACGCGCCGGGCGCGCCGGGGCCGATCTGGCTGCTGCAGCCGATGACCTACATGAACCTCTCCGGCAAGTCGGTGGCGGCGCTCGCGCGCTTCTTCAAGATCGCGCCGGAGGAGATCCTCGCCATCCACGACGAGCTGGAGATTGCGCCGGGCGAGTTCAAGCTCAAGCAGGGCGGCGGCAACGCCGGCCACAACGGGCTGAAGGACATGCAGGCCCAACTGGGCAGCGGCAACTTCTGGCGTCTGCGGCTGGGCATCGGTCATCCGGGCCACCGCGACGAGGTCGCCGGCTACGTGTTGCGCAAGCCGCCGCTGGCAGAGCGCCAGGCGGTCGAGGACAGCATCGGCAAGTCGCTCGAAGCCTTCAAGCTGATGACCGGCGGCGACATGTCCAAGGCCGTGGCGCTGCTGCACGCCAAGCCGCCGCGGCCCAAGCCGCCCAGACCCGCCAACCTGCCGCCCAAGCCCGGTGCCGACGGCACCGCGCCGACGGCTGGCGCCCCGCTTGCCGCCACCGGCACGACGGCCGCCACGGCCGCGGCAGCCCCGGCGGCAACACCTGCCCCCCACGTTCCGACCGCCCCACCCCCTTCCTCCGGAGACTGACATGTCCGCGCGCGCCGCCCTGATCCTGACGACTGCTGTTCTGGTCCTCACGTTTGGCGCGGCGCACGCGCAGGAGCGGCAGGACCCACCCAAACCCGCGTCGACGCCGACACCGGAGCGCGCGCAGCAGGAGCGCCCCAACGAGCGCCCCCAGGAGCGCACGCTCGGCTACTACCGCTGCGGGCCGGAGGGTCACGACTTGCGCGAGACGCCCTGCCCCGACGGCCAGGGCCGCAGCGCCGAGGTGCCCAAGGACAAGGTCGATCCCAAGGAGACCGAGGCCGCGCGCAAGCGTGCGGCCACCGAGGCTCGCGACCTGGCGGCCCGCGAGCGTGAGCGCGACCGCCAGGCGGCGAAGGCGCCGTCCAAGGCGGTCGGCATCGACGGGCGGCTGCAAGGTCAGCGCGCGACCAAGCCGGCCAAACCTGCGGATCCGAAGAAGCCCAAGCCCAAGGATCCGAAGAAGCCGCCGAAGAAGAAGCCCAAGGTGCCGAAGTCCCCGGACGGTGCCTTGCAGCCACGGCCCACCACGGGCGCCGACGCCACGACCGCCGCACCTCGCTAGAATGCGCGCCGTTGGTGCTCGTGCGGACATTGCGTCCGTGCAGTTAAACGGGAATCAGGAAGCGGTCGCATCCCCGATGCGCGAACCAACCTGAGCTGTCCCCGCAACGGTAAGTGGCCGCCGGACGCGCGCCCGGGATCCTGACGAAGGAGCACCGGGCGGCAGCCGGCACTGCCTGTCCCCATGTCCACTGGCGCGAGCGCGCTGGGAAGGACACAGGCAGCGGCCACCAGCCCGGATACCGGCCAACAGGTGGCGTCTCCAGCCGATCGCGACGCGTCTTGCGTGAGTCCTCTCCGAGTACTCACGCGGGCGACCCGACGACGAGCCGGCGGCGCCGTTTCTCAGAGGCCCTGCGGGTGAGCAGGCGTCTGAACTCCGTCGTTGGTCCGTCCCTCATGCTTCCGTTCGTTTCGCGCGCGCGCACTGGTGCCCGCTCGCTGCCTGTCCTCACCCCGATGGCGTTCGCGCTCTCGACGCTCCTCACGCTCTCTTCCGCCGCGTCCGCGCAATCGGCCGCCCCCGCCAGCCGGCTCGACGAAGTCACCGTCACCGGCACGCGCAGCCCGATGAAGCTGTCCGACGTCGCAGCCGACCTCACCGTCATCAACCGCGACACCATCGAGCGCCAGGGCTTCGGCAACATCGCCACCGTGCTGCGCAACGTCGCCGGTCTGCAGATGACCAGCAACGGCGGTCCGGGCAACAGCACCTCGCTCTTCCTGCGCGGCGCCGACAGCCGCCACACCGTGGTGCTGATCGACGGCGTGCGCGTCGACGGCCAGTCCACCGGCGGCGCGAGCTGGCAGAACCTGCCCGTCTCCCAGATCGAGCGCATCGAGGTGCTCAAGGGTCCCGCGAGCGCGCTGTACGGCTCCGACGCCATCGGCGGCGTGGTGCAGATCTTCACGCGCAAGGGCCAGGGCCGGCCGCAGGTCGAGCTCGGCCTGGGCGGCGGCAACCTGGGCCAGGTGAGGGCCGACGTCGGCGTAAGCGGCGGCTCTAGCGCCTTCGACTACGCCGGCGCCCTGTCCATGGACCGCGGCACCGGCTTCAACGTCTACTCGCGCACCACCAACGCCAGCTACAACGCCGACCGGGACGGCTGGCGCAACTACAGCGGGAGCCTGCGACTGGGTGGCCGCGTGGCCGACGGCCAGCGTCTGGAGTTCGTCGGCCTGAAGAGTCGCGGCAACGCCGGCTACGACGCCGGCAAGAACGCCGACGACCGCGGCATCACCGAGACCCTCGCGGCGCAGGTCAACCTCAAGTCGACCTGGACCGAGGCCTTCTCGACGCAGCTGTCCGCCGGCCAGTCCGAGGAGAACTACGAGACCAAGCCGAGCGCGCCCTACCTGACGGAGACGCGCATCCGCAGCGCCTCGCTGCAGGGCTTCTACCGCTTCAACGAGCAGCACCAGCTCAACGGCGTGCTCGAGCGCCGCGAGGATCGTCTGGTCAACACCGCGCTGGTCAGCGGCGGCGAAAGCACGCGCAGCCAGAACGCGCTCGGCCTGAGCTACCTGGGCAACTTCGGCGCGCTCAGCGTGCAGGCCCACGGCCGGCATGACGACGACAGCGACTTCGGCGACGTCGACACCGGCAACCTCGCCGCGGGCTTCAAGCTCGGCGGCGGCTGGCGCGTCACCGCCTCGGCCGGCAGCGCCTTCCGCGCGCCCACGCTGTACCAGCGCGGCAGCGTCTACGGTCCCAACACCTCGCTGCCCGGCGTGGAAGAGCTCCGTCCCGAGCGCGCGCACAACCGCGAAGCGGGACTGGCCTGGGCGCAGGGTGACTTCGGCGTCGCCGTCACCACCTTCCACAACCGCGTCACCGACCTGATCGCCTTCGGCGCGGCGGGCACCTGCCCGTCCAAGACCGGCTGCTACGGCAACGTCGCGCGCGCCTTGCTCAAGGGCACCAGCCTGAAGGGCGGTGCGGCGCTGGGTCCGGTGAACCTCAGCGCCACCGTCGACTTCCTCGACCCGACCGACGCCAACACCGGCCGCGTGCTGCAGCGCCGCGCCAAGCGCTTCGGCACCTTGCGTGCCGAGACCGTGCTGCAGGCGTGGACGCTGGGCGCCAACGTCGTGGGCTCGGGCAAGCGTTTCGACGATGCCGCCAACACCACCCGGCTGGGCGGCTACGGCCTGTTGAACGTCGACGCGCAGTACGCCTTCGCGAAGGCGTGGCGTCTGCAGCTCAACGTCGACAACGTCTTCAACCGCGCGTATCAGACGGCGAACTACTACAACCAGGCGCCGCGCACCTGGTTCGTCATGCTGCGTTACTCGCCGTCGCTGTAATCGGAGGCCGCAGGTGCAGGCGGTAAGGTCTGCACTTCGGCCACCACGGCGACCTTGGCCACCTCGGTCACACCGGCGTTCACGCCTGGCCTTCACTGGAGATCCCCGATGTCCGCTCATCACCTGATCGTCGGCGGCCAGCGCAGCGGCAAGTCGCGCCATGCGGAGCGCCTCGCGCTGCGCTGGGCGCGCACGCCGGGGCACCGCGTCACCGTCGTCGCGACCGCCGAGGCCCATGACGACGAGATGCGCGACCGCATCGCCCGTCATCGCGCCGACCGGCCCGAGGGCTTCGACACCGTCGAGGCGCCGCTGCGGCTGTGCGAGGCCTTGCGCGCCGCTTCGTCGCCGAAGCGCCTGGTGGTCGTGGACTGCCTGACGCTGTGGCTGACCAACTGGCTGATGCCGATGGACGGCGCGCCGCGCCTCGAGGACTGGCGCGGCGAATGCGCCGACCTGCAGCGCCTGCTGCCGCAGCTGGCATCGCCGATCGTCTTCGTCTCCAACGAGGTCGGTTGGGGCGTGATGCCGATGGGGCGCGAGGTGCGCGCGTACGTGGACGAGCTCGGTTGGCTCAACCAGCTCGTCGCGCGCCAGTGCGGCGAGCTCACCTTGATGGTCGCGGGACAGCCATGGACGCGCGCGGTCGAAGACCTGGACGACGAGGAGAACAACGGATGAAAGCCATGCAACGCTGGATGCGCCACGCGCTGGAGGTCGCCCTGGGCGGCGCGCTGCTGGGACTGCTCACGACGAGCGCCCTCGCCGCGCCGATCGCGCTGAAGGACGACCGCGGCCACACCGTCACGCTGCCGGACGTCCCGCGCCGCATCGTCAGCCTGCTGCCCTCGCTCACCGAGACCATCTGCGAGCTCGGCGACTGCGCGAAGGTGGTCGGCGTCGACCGTTTCTCCAATTTCCCGGTCAGCGTGCAGAAGCTGCCGCGCCTGGGTGGGCTCGACGACACCAGCATCGAGGCGCTGGTCGCGCTCAAGCCGGACGTCGTCGTGCTCGGCGTTTCCGCGCGCGTGATTGACCGCCTCGAAGGACTCGGCCTGAAGGTCGTCGCGCTCGAACCCAAGAGCATGAACGACGTCCAGCGCGTGCTGGGCAAGATGGGGCAGATCCTCGGCAAGGAGGACGACGCGCGCCGGCTGTGGAACCGCATCGACGGCCACATCGCGCAAAGCGCCGCCACCCTGCCGCCCGGCGCGCGCGGCCTGAGCGTCTATTACGAAGTCGATGCCGGCCCCTACGGCGCGGGCACCGCGTCCTTCATGGGCGAGATCCTCACGCGGCTCGGCGCGAAGAACATCATCCCGGCCGAGCTCGGACCGTTCCCGAAACTGAATCCTGAGTTCATCGTCCGCGCCGACCCGCAGGTCATCATGGTCGGCCAACGCAACGCGGCGGGACTGCCGCAGCGACCGGGCTGGCCCTCGATACGCGCGGTGAAGAACCAGCGCCTGTGCGTCTGGATCCCGTCGGAGTCCGACGTCCTCGTGCGTCCCGGACCGCGTATGTCGGAAGCCGCCGCGCTGATGGCGCGCTGCCTGCGCGAGGCGGCAGCCGGACCCGTGCCGCTGCCCACGGTTCCCTTCAACGCCCCGCCCGGGGGCATGCGCTGATGCGCGCTTCCTCCCTGCTCTCCGCCAAGACCGCGGCGCAGTTGACGGCGCTGCTGCTGCTCGGCGCCGTCCTGCTCGCCTTGGGGCTGGCCATCGGCAGCATGGGCTGGAGCCCGTGGACCGAAGGCGGCGACACCATGCGCATGATCCTCTGGGACATCCGCGCGCCGCGCTCCATCGGCGCGTGGCTCGCCGGCGCGCTGCTCGCGCTGGCCGGCGCCATCGCGCAGGGCCTGTTCCGCAACCCGCTCGCCGATCCCTATCTGCTGGGATGCTCCGCCGGCGCCTCGCTCGGCGTCGCCGCGCTCCTCTTCGTCATGGGCGTCTCGCCCGCCGCGGCCGCGCTCGCGCTGCGCGTCGGCATGACCGGCGCCGCCTTCGCCGGCGCCATCGGCGCCGTGCTGCTCACCCTCGTCCTCGCGCGCGGCGTCACGCAGAGCCTGCGCCTGCTGCTCGCGGGTGTCGTCGTCGGTGTCGTGCTGGGCTCGGGTTCCGCGCTGCTCACGCTCATGAACCCCGACATCCTGCGGGCCATGCAGGCCTTCATGCTCGGCAGCACCGGCTACGTCGGCTGGAGCGCCGTGCAGGTCATGGTCGTCGCCATGGCGGTCTGCCTGCTCGTCGCCCTCGGCTGCAGCCGCACGCTGGACGCGCTCACGCTGGGCGAGGACACCGCGCGTTCGCTCGGACAGCGGCTCACGCTCATCCGCCTGCTGCTCATCGCCGCGCTCTCGCTGGCGACCGGCGCGGCGGTCGCGCAATGCGGCCTCATCGCCTTCGTCGGACTCGTCGCGCCGCACCTGGTGCGCAGCTGGGGACCGACCACGCACGGCGCGTTGCTTCTCCTCTCCGCGCTGACGGGCGGCGCCCTGCTCCTCGCTGCCGACATCGCCGCGCGCTGGGTCATCGCCCCGCAGGAACTGCCCGTCGGCATCATCACCGCGCTCCTCGGCGGCAGCTATCTTCTCTGGCTGATGCACCGGCGCAAGGCGCATTTCGGCGGCATGGGAGGTTCGCGATGAGCGCGGCCCGATTCGATGAGGCCGGGCGCGCCGCCGATCGCACCGCGGTCGACGGCGTCGATTCCGTCGACCTCGGTCACGTGCCGTCATTGCGCATCGACCTGAAGTCGCTGTCCTTGAGCCATCGGCCGGTGCTTCACGCGTTGACGCTCGCTGTCGCGCCCCGCGCGTGGACGGCGATCGTCGGTCCGAACGGCGCGGGCAAGTCGACGCTGTTGCGCGCGATCTCGGGCCTGTTGCCCTTCGACGGCAGCTTGACCCTCGACGACAAGCCGTGGACCGCGTGGCCGGCGAAGCACCGCGCGCGGCAGATCGCCTGGCTCGGCCAGAACGAGGCGGCCTCGGAAGACCTCACCGCCTACGACATCGCAATGCTGGGCCGCTTGCCGCATCAGCCATGGCTGGCGCCGGCGAGCCCCTCCGACCATGAAGCGGTCGAGCACGCGATGCGTCAGACGCAGAGCTGGGAGTGGAAGGACCGCGCGCTGGGCAGTCTCTCCGGCGGCGAGCGGCAGCGTGTCCTGCTGGCGCGCGCGCTGGCCGTGCGCGCAGGCGTGCTGCTGATGGACGAGCCGCTCGCTCACCTGGACCCACCGCATCAGAGCGACTGGGCGCGCATCGTGCGCGAGCGCGTCGCGGCGGGCGGCGCGGTCGTGAGCGTGCTGCATGAGCTCAACGTCGCCTTGCAGGCCGACACGCTGGTCGTGATGGACGGCGGTCGCATCGTCCACGAGGGCGCGCCGCACGATCCGGCGACGCACGACGCGCTGCAGCGCGTCTTCCATGGCCGCCTGCTGATTCTTCAAGTGCAGGGCCGCTGGATCGCGCTCAACGAATGAGCGCGACCAGCCCCTCTGTCAACCAACGCCTGAGCCCGTTTCCCTCACGATGACTGCCTGCCCTGCTTTCCTGATCAGTGCTCCGGCTTCCGGCCAGGGCAAGACGAGCGTGACTGCTGCGATGGCGCGTGCGGCGCGTCGGCGTGGGTTGCGCGTGCGGGTCTTCAAGACGGGACCGGACTATCTCGATCCGATGGTGCTGGAGCGCGCGAGCGGTCACACCGTCTATCAGCTCGATCTGTTCATGGGCGGCGAGGCGCATTGCAGGGAACTGCTTGCGAGGGCGGCGGAGAGTGCCGACCTGATCCTCGTCGAGGGGGTGATGGGGCTTTTCGACGGCAAGCCGAGCAGTGCGGATCTGGCGGCGACGTTCGGGCTGCCGGTGATCGTGGTGCTGGATGCTTCGGCGATGGCGCAGACCTTTGCGGCGTTGGCGACGGGACTGGCGCGATTCCGCGATGACATCCATGTTGCCGGCGTGATCGCCAATCGTGTGGGCAGCGATGCGCATGCGCGCATGGTGGGCGAGGGGCTGCCGGAGGGCCTTCCGCTGATTGCGGCGTTGAAGCGTGATGCGGCGCTCTCGCTGCCTGAGCGGCATCTGGGGCTGGTGCAAGCGCTGGAGCTACCTGACATCGACAAGCAGCTGGATGCGTGGGCGGATGCGTGGGAGGCGGGTGCGGTTGGGGAATTCTTCCAGAGTGGATCGGAGACGGGAGGCCGGGGGCCCCTTTTCGTAACTCAAGGAGGGAATTTGCTTGCCGGTAGGCAAGCAAAGGAGGGAGATGGAGAAAAGGGGCCCCCGGCCGAGCGTCTCGTGCTCGGTCGACCGTTGGAAGGCAGGCGCATTGCGGTTGCGAACGACGCGTGTTTCTCCTTCATCTATCCGGCGAATCTTGATCTGCTGCGTGAGCTGGGCGCCGACGTCCGCGAGTTCAGTCCGATTGCTGGCGAGGATGTTCCTGAGTGCGATGGGCTGTGGTTGCCTGGTGGGTATCCGGAGCTGCATGCGGAGGTGCTTCGCGAGCATCCGCGCTTCTTCGGTGCGTTGCAGGCGCATCTTGAAGCGGCCAAGCCGTTGCTGGCCGAATGCGGCGGCATGCTGGTGCTGCTTGATGAGCTGAGTGATGTCGACGGCAAGGCGCATGCGATGGCTGCGTTGATGCCGGGTCGCGCGGTGATGCAGAGGAGGATGGCGGCGCTGGGGTTGCAGACGATGGTCTGGCCGGAAGGCGAGCTGCGTGGCCACACCTTCCATTACTCCGCGATGGAGACGCCGCTCTCCCCCATCGCCACGGCGACGAACCCGAACGCCGGCCGAGCCGCCGAGCGTCTCTACGACTTCGGCTCGCTGCGCGCGAGCTACGTCCACCACTACTTCCCGTCGAACCCGGGCGCCATTGCGGCGTTCTTCGGCGGTGCCGATTCTTCTTCCAAGCACTGAGCCCACGATCATGTTCCTCGAATCCGGATTCGCCCACATCGCGCAGGCCCTGCTGTGGCCGGTGCTGATCCTTGTTGCCCTCGGCTTCGTCTATTCGCTGTGGACCGCAGGGGCCACGGTGATGGAGGCTGTGCAGCGCCGTCATCCCGGCTATCGCCAGTTGAAGGTCCACGCGACCAGCAACCTGGAGACGCTGGAGCTGCAGATCGTCCGCAGCCTGGAGGCGCCTCGCCTGCTGGGTCGTGTCGCGCCGCTGCTGGGGCTGATCGCCACGATGGTGCCGCTCGGCCCGGCGCTGCAGAGCGTCGCTGCCGGCCAGGGCCAAGCCGCGCTGGCAGTGTTCAGCTCGGCGTTCTCGGGCGTCGTGCTCGCGCTGGCCGCCGCGGCGATCGCGCTGGTCGTGTATTCGATCCGCCGTCGCTGGCTGCTCGCCGAGCTGCTGGTCATCAAGGCCGAACAGGGCTGGGCATGAGCGCCCGCCGCATCTCCATCCTCGCCGAAGAGGATGACGATCCGATGCTGTCCGCCGTCAACCTGGTGGACGTGTTCCTGGTGCTGGTCGTCGCGCTGCTGACCGCGGTCGCGCTGCAGCAGCAGTCGCATGCGGACGAGACGGTGATCCGCAATCCCGGTCAGCCGGGGATGGAAATCATCGTGCGCAAGGACGGCCAGGAGATCAAGTACCGCGGCAACGGCGGCAACGCCGAAGGCCAGGGCGAGCGCGCCGGCGTCGCGTACAAGATGAAGGACGGCTCGATCATCTACGTGCCCGAGGCCGGGGAAGCGCCCAAGCCATGAGGATTGCTTCCTTGATGGTTCGCAGCCTCGCGGTCGCGGCCTTGGCGCTGTGCGTGCCGTTCGTGGCGAACGCGGCGAACAGGGCTTCGCGCGTGCTGTTCCTCAGCGTCGACATCACGCCCGCCGCCAAACATGCGCTGCTGGAGCGCGAGGGCAAGGCCCTCGGCTTCGACGTGAAGCAGATCGAGTATCCGCTACGCGGTGCACCGGTCGACAAGAATCCGGCGCTGGATCGCGCGTTGCGCGAGGCGGACCTCGTCTGGATCGACGTCCCGCATCCGACGGCGGAAGCGCGGCTGCATCAGATCGTCGATGCGGCGCTCCAACGCGCCGCCGTGCCCGCCCAGCGCGTGCTGTGGATTCCCGCCGGCGAGCCCGCAGCGACCGATCGAAGCCTGCGCGGCTATCTGCAGGCAGGCGGCCCCGCCAACACCCGCACGGCGTTCGCCGTCGCACGAGCGCAGCTCGATGGCAAGACCGCGCCCGACCTCGGTCCACCGCAGTTGATCCCGCAGCGCGGCATCCACTTCCCCGGGGCGCCCAGGCTCTTCGCCGATGCGGCGGAGTTCCGCGCCTGGGCCGCGCAGCAGGGACTGCGCGGCGAGCCGGTCGCGATCCTGCTGCACCGCTACCACTTCGTCCAAGGCAACACCGCGTGGCTGGACCGCTGGCTCGCGATGTTCCGCAAGCAGGGGCTGCTCGCGTACGCCGCGTTCAGCGGGCAGCTCAGCGACAAGCCGCTGTCGGAGCTGCTCGAACGCGACGGCCAGGTGCAAGCCCGCGTCATCGTCAACCACAGTCTGCTGCCGCAAGGCGCGACCCTGCAGCCGACCTTCGAGCGCTGGGGCGTGCCCGTGCTGCAGACGCAGCCCTACCGGCAGGACGAGGCGTCCGTGTGGGAAGGCAGCGAGACCGGCCTCGCGCAGGCCGACATCCCGTTCTACTTCGCGCAGCCGGAAGCGGCCGGGCTCATCGATCCGGTCGTCGTCGTCGCGCATCCGAAGCGCGGCGAACCCGAGCTCATCGAGCGCCAGGCCGCCAGCGTCGCCGGCAAGGCCGCGCGCTGGGTCGCGCTGCAGACAAAGGCGAACGCCGACAAGCGTCTGGTCGCCTTCGTCTACAACTACCCGCCGGGCGGGAGCAACTTCGGTGCGTCCTTCCTCAACGTGCCGCGCAGCCTCGCGCGCGTCAGCACCGGGTTGAAGGACGCGGGCTACGCCGTCACGCCGATCGCTGAAGCGGACTGGATCTCCGGCTTGAAGCCGATGCTCTCCGCGTACTACCCAGGCACCGACCTGCAGGCGCTGCTGGATGCCGACGAGGCCGAGGCGCTCCCGCTCGCACGTTACACCGCGTGGTTTGACGCGCTGCCCAAGGCCGTGCGCGATCCCATCGTCGCGCGTTGGGGCGCCCCCGCCAGCAGCCGCTACGTGCTACGCGTGCGCGGCGAGCCGGTCTTCGTCATCCCTCGCCTGAAGCTGGACGCGCTCACCGTGCTGCCGCAGCCGCCGCGCGAAGAGACGCTGCGCAACGGGCAGGACCCGTTCATGCATCGCAGCAAGACGCCGCTGTCGCACCACTACCTCGCCACCTACCTCTGGGCGCGGCAGGCCGACGCCATCATCCACTTCGGCACGCACGGCACGCAGGAATGGGCGCCGGGCAAGATCCGCGGGCCCGACGTGATGGACCCCGTGTGGTTGCCGCTGGGCGACACGCCGGTGATCTATCCGTACATCGTCGACAACCTGGGCGAGGCGCTCACCGCCAAGCGGCGCGGTCGCGCGCTGATGGTGAGCCATCGCACGCCGAGTTTCGCGCCGGCCGGGTTCAACGCGCAGATGGCCCACATGCACGAGCTGATGCATGAGTGGGAAACCGTCGATCCCGGTCCGACCCGGCAGGGGCTGGAGCGGCAGATGGTCCAGCAGTTCGTCGAGCACAACCTGCATCGCGACCTGGGGTGGACCGCCGAGCAGATCACGGCGAACTTCAGTGGCTATCTGGAACTGCTGCATCCGTATCTGGACCGGCTCGCGCAAAGCTCGCAGCCGAAGGGGCTGGCGGTGTTCGGCGTCGTGCCCGATGAGGACCAGCGTCGCGGCTCCATCCTGCAACTGCTGCGCGTGCCGCTGATCGAGGCGCTCGGCGAGGACATCGACGAGGCGTTCCTCATCAACCACGAGGGCGTAGCCACGGCACGGCCCGCGCGGTGGCTGGACCTCGCGCTGAAGGATGCGGAGGCGGCGAGCCATCTCGACCTGCGGCCGTCGGCCTGCATCGCAGCGGGAACGGCGGCGGCGGCCTCGGCGGCATCCGCCGTTGCGGCCGAGCTGAAGCATGCGGCGTCCGCGCCAGGCGCCGCGTCGAGCGCCCCGGCCGTCACCTGCGGCGACGGCTTCGTCCCCAACCGCGCCGCGCGCAAGCCGATCGACCAGGCCGCGCTGTACCAGCTCGCGCTGCGGGCGCAGGAGATGTCGACGCGGCTCTCGACCGAAGGCGAAATGCCCGGTCTGCTGCGCGCGCTCGACGGGCACTTCATTCCCGCGGCCTACGGCGGCGATCTGCTGCGCAATCCGGAGAGCCTCCCGACGGGTCGCAACCTCACGGGCCTCGACCCCAACCGGCTGCCGACGAAGCAGGCCTTCGAGGCCGCGCAGGCGCTGTTCAAGCGTTGGTATGAAGAGCAGGCCAAGGCCGGCACCGCGCCGCAGCGGCTGGCGCTCTCGCTGTGGGCCGGCGAGACGCTCCGCCATCAAGGGATCATGGAAGCGCAGGCGCTGGTGGCGCTCGGCGCCACGCCGGTGTGGGATGCGACCGGCCGGCCGACCTCGATCAAGCTGCTCAGCCCGAAGGAACTCGGCCGTCCGCGCGTGGACGTGCTGCTGTCGATCACCGGCTCCTACCGCGACCAGTTCCCCGCGCTGATGAAGCTGATCGACCAGGCTGTGGCCGCCGCCGGCGAAGCCGAGTCCGACAACGCCATCGCCAGCAACAACCGCGCGATCGCCGGCGAGTTGCGCAAGGTCGGGCTCAAGCCTGCGCAGGCGCAGGCCCTGGCGCAGGCGCGCGTGTTCGGCAATCCGGCCGGCGACTACGGCACCGGCATCGCCGACGCGGTGCAGGACAACGGCCTCAAGGGCAGCGACGGCCGGACCGATCCGCGGCTCGGCCAACTGTTCCTGTCCACGATGAGCCAGCCCTACGTCGACGGCGAGCCGCTCAGCGTGCCGCCGGCGCAGGCGCAGCAGGCGCTGGGCGCGCACCTGCGCCACACCGACGCGGCGCTGATGTCGCGCAGCAGCCATCTCTACGCGATGGTCAGCAGCGACGACCCGTTCCAGTACCTCGGCGGTCTGGCCGCGGCGGCCAAGGTCGCAGGCAGCACCAAGGACATCGCGCTGCACGTGAGCCAGCTGCAGGACGCGACCGAGCAGCACACCGAAACCGCCGCGCAGGCCATCGCGCTGGAGATGCAGAGCCGCTACCTGCACCCCGGCTGGCTGAAGGCGCAGCAGGCGGAGGGCTGGTCCGGCGCGCTGCAGGTGCTCAAGGCCGTGCAGTACAGCTTCGGCTGGCAGAGCATCGCGCCCGGCACCGTTCGGGCGGACCACTGGCAGAGCTTCTACGACGTGCTGGTCAAGGACAAGCACAAGCTCGGCGTGCCGGAGTGGCTCAAGCAGAACCCGCAGGCCTATGCGCAGGCGCTGGAGCGGCTGGTGCAGGCCGACCGCATGGGCTACTGGAAGCCGGACGCGCAGACGAAGCAGGAGATCGCGTCGCTGTATCGCGACCTGACGAAGGCGGCGCCGTTGAACAACGAGCTGGCGGCGGTGCGTCGCTGGACGGCGGATCAACTGCCGCAGGACGTGCCGGCGGTGCAGCCGGCTTCGCCCGCCGCGCAGCAGCCTGCGGACAAGGCGCAGAAGCCGCCGGAGCAACGCGCGCAGCCGGCCGTGCCGCCGGTGCCTACCGTGCGCGGCCTCGCGCTGCAGCGCGTGCCGGAGCCGCCCAAGCCCAAGCCGGCCGCGCCGACGGCGCAGCGCCTCGAACAGGCGCTCGCCTGGGTCGCGATGGCGCTGCTGATGTGCGCCGGCGCGATCTGGCAATCGCGTCGATCGAATCCGCCGCACCGAGCGGGTCCGACTCTCCATAACGACAACAACTTGATCCCTCAGGGAACCGCATGAACTCGAAGAACAGCAAGCCCCTGGCGCTGAGCGCCATCGCCAGCGCGATGGCCCTGGCTGCCTGCGCCGCTCAGGCGCAGAGCGCGCAGCAGGCGCCAGCTGCGAACGCCGCCCCCGACGCCACGACCTCGCGCACGCTCGACACCGTCCGCATCAGCAGCCGCGCGCAGCTCGGCGAAGCGGAGAGCGCCTCCGAGGGCGAAGTCGGCGTCGAGCGCCTCGCGCTGCGCCCGTTGCTGCGTCCCGCGGAGCTGCTCGAAGCGATGCCGGGCATGACCGTCACGCAGCACAGCGGCGACGGCAAGGCCAACCAGTATTTCCTGCGCGGCTACAACCTCGACCACGGCAGCGACTTCGCGACCTTCGTGCTCGGGATGCCGGTGAACATGGCCAGCCATGCGCACGGTCAGGGTTACATGGATCTGAACTTCCTGATCCCGGAGCTGGTCGACAGCCTGCGCTACCGCAAGGGCGCGTTCAACGCGGAGGACGGCGACTTCGCGACGACCGGCGCCGCGCGCATCGGCTACATGAGCGAGATCGACCGGCCCTTCGCGCAGGTGACGGCCGGGCCTTACGGCTACCGTCGGGCGCTGGCGGCGGGGAGCACGAAGGTCGGCGGCGGCTGGTCGATGCTGGGCGCGGTCGAGGGCAGCGTCTATGACGGTCCGTGGGACCAGGCGGAGGACCTGCATCGCCGCAACGCGGTGCTGCGTCTGACGCGCGGCGACGAGCGCAACGGCGCGCACGTCGACCTGCTGAGCTACAGCGCCTCCTGGCGCGCGAGCGAGCACGTGCCCGAGCGCGCCATCGACAGCGGCGAGATCGGTCGCTACGGCACGCTGGTGGCCAACGACGGCGGCCGCACGCATCGCCA
Organism: Roseateles noduli; assembly: GCA_002205125.1. Classification (GTDB taxonomy): domain Bacteria; phylum Pseudomonadota; class Gammaproteobacteria; order Burkholderiales; family Burkholderiaceae_C; genus Roseateles; species Roseateles noduli. The sequence continues at coordinate 69,440 of NIOE01000016.1, forward strand.
CAGCCTGAGCGGCGGCTTCGCCTACAACCAGGGCAGCGGGCAGTGGACGGCGGACGCGTGGGTGGTGGACTACGCGCTGAACCTGTTCTCCGCGCCGTCGGGCTTCATCAACGGGCCGGACGGCGATCAGCATGAGCAGGCGGACCATCGCAAGCTCTGGGGCGGCTCGCTGAAGCATCAGCTGCCGGCCGCGTGGTTGCCGGCGGATCAGCAGGTGACCTGGGGGCTGCAGTGGCGCCACGACAAGATCGGCACGCTGGGGCTGTATGACACCGTCGATCGCGTCCGCACGCACACCGTGCGCGAGGACCGCGTCAGTCAGGACAGCGTCGGCGGGTTCGTGGAGCTGGGCAGCCGCTGGACCGACTGGCTGCGCAGCACCGTGGGCGCGCGCTGGGACACGATGCGCGCGACGGTCTCGCCCACCGGCGGCGAGTTCAACATGGACAACGGCGGCAAGGCGAGCCAGTCGCAGTTCAGCCCGAAGCTGGGGCTGATCGCGCGCGTGGCGACGGACACCGAGGTGTATCTGCATTGGGCGCGGGCGTTCCGCTCGAATGACGCGCGCGGCGCGACGACGACGGTCAATCCGGCCGACGGCAGCGCGACCGACACGCTGCCGCTGCTGGCGCGCACCAAGAGCACCGAGCTGGGATTGCGTACCAAGCCAGCGAAGGGCTGGACCACCAGTCTGGCGCTGTGGCAGGCGAATCTCGCGTCGGAGCTGGTGTTCGTCGGCGACGAGGGGGTGACCGAGGCGCGCGGTGCGTCCAAGCGCGTGGGGCTGGAATGGTCCAACGATGTGCAGGTCGGCCGCGATTGGTTGATCGACGCGGACGTGGCGTGGTCGCGTGCGCGCTTCGTCGAGGCGACGGAGACTGAGTTCGGCAGCGGCAAGCGCGTACCCAACGCGGTGCCGTGGTCGGCGTCGATGTCGGCCAACTGGGCGCCGTCGGGACCGTGGTCGAGCGGGTTCAAGCTGCGTTATCTCGGCGCCTACGCGCTGGAGGAAACCGGCACGCAGAAGTCCAAGGCGGTATTCACCGCCAACTGGCGCCTGGGGTATCAGCTCAGCGACCGCTGGCAGCTGGGGCTGGACGTGCTGAACCTCTTCGACACCAAGGCCAACGACATCGAGTACTGGGGCGCCGCCTGCACGCGTGCCGAAGGCGCAGGCTGCAACAACGGCGAAGGCATCAACGGACGCCTCGTGCATCCGATGGAGCCGCGCACCTTCCGCCTCAGCCTGCGCGCGCGGATCTGAAGAGGCTTCCTTACTGCCACCGCCGCTGGCCCTCACCCCTGCCCTCTCCCGCAAGCGGGAGAGGGAGAAAGAAGAGCACTGACATGGAAATCGAAAAGCCGCCCGTCGACCGGGTGCGCATCATTCCCGACGGCGAACGCCGCGGGCTCGTGCTCGTCCACACCGGCAACGGCAAGGGCAAGAGCACCGCTGCCTTCGGCCTGGCGCTGCGCGCGCACGGGCGCGGCAAGCGGGTCCACATCTACCAGTTCATGAAGGTGCCCAGCGCTCGCTTCGGCGAGCACCGACTGTTCGAGCAGATCGGCGTGCCGATCGAGGGACTGGGCGATGGTTTCTCGTGGAAGAGCAAGGACCTGGAGCACTCGGCGCAGCTGGCGCGCGACGGCTGGGAGCGCGCGAAGGCGACCATCCTGGGCGGCGAGCATTTCCTCGTCGTGCTCGACGAGATCATGTATCCGCTGCGCTACGGCTGGCTGCCGCTGGAGCCGGTGCTGGAGACCTTGCGCGCACGACCGGCGCACGTTCACGTCTGCTTGACGGGCCGTAACGCGCCTCAGGAATTGATGGATCTGGCAGACACGGTGACAGAAATGACCATGATCAAACACCACTTCAAGGCAGGAGTGCCCGCACAACGCGGAATTGAGGATTGACTTCCCTCCGGGCGCCGTCTGACCGCTAAGCTGCGCGCCAGTTTTCACTGTCGCCAGCGCCGTCACCCGGCGCCTCTCGACGTTTTCCGACGCTTTCCGACGCCTCACGCCGCCCGTCCCATGAGTCCGACCTCCTGGCTGCTCGCCCTCGCGATCCCGATCGCGCTGCTGCTCGACCGATGCTTCGGGGAGCCGCCCGCCGCCGTGCATCCGGTCGTCGGCATGGGACGTTTCCTCGGGCTCTTCGGCGACCGCCTGTGCGGCATGTCGCCGAAGGCGGCGTTCATCGGCGGCGCGCTCGCGTGGAGCGCGGGCATCGCGCTCTCCGCCCTCACCGCCTGGGCGATCGAGCACGCGATCATTGCGGGGCTGGAACCCTGGTTCGGCGGCTGGCGGCTCGTCGTCGCGGCGCTGCTGCTGGGACTCGCGCTGAAGCCGATGCTCGCGTGGCGCATGCTGCGCGACGAGGTCGCCGCCGTCGAGACCGCACTGTCGCGCTCGCTCGACGAGGGCCGCGCGCAGCTGTCGCGCCTCGTCAGCCGCGACACGACGCAGCTCTCCGCGCTCGAGGTCCGCGAGACCGCGATCGAGACGCTGGCCGAGAACCTCAACGATTCCGTCATCGCCCCGCTGTTCTGGTTCATGGTCGCCGGCCTGCCCGGTGCGGCGGTCTACCGCTTCGCCAACACCGCCGACGCGATGTGGGGCTACCGCGGTCGCTGGGAATGGGCCGGCAAGTGGGCCGCGCGCGCCGACGACGTGCTGTCGTGGATCCCCGCGCGCTTGACGGGGCTGGCGATCGTCGCGTTGCGGCCGGCGCTGCTCGCGCCGCTGCTGCGTGAAGCGGCGCGCACGCCCTCGCCCAACGGCGGCTGGCCCATGGGCGCGATGGCGCTGAGGCTCGGCCGCACGCTGAGCAAGCCCGGCCATTACCGGCTCAATCCGTCCGGCGGCGACGTCATGGCCGAGGACATGATCTCCGCTCAACGCCTCGCCGCAGGCGCGATGCTGGGCCTCGCCGCGTTGCTGGCGCTGGGCGCCGCGGCGTTGCGCGGCGGCTTCTCGATCGTCTTCCTGCTCGGGATCGGCGGCGGCATGGGCGGCACGGGTGCCATCGACTCGGGCGCCGCGATCGGGAGCCCGCGATGAGCCGCTTCCAATCGCTCACGCACGGCGGCACCGACGCAGGGCCGCCGGTGCGCCACGACTTCTCGACCAACGCCCACCCGCTCGGCCCGCCGCCGGCGGCGCTCGACGCGGTGCTGCGCGCCGACCGGCTGTGCTACCCCGATCCCGCCTACACCGCGTTGCGCGCCCGCCTGGGCGACTGGCACGGCGTCGAATCCGACCGCGTGCTGCCGGCCTCCGGCGGCTCGGAGGCGATCCGCCGCCTCACGCTCGCCGCGATGCTCTCCGGCGTCACCCGCGTCTGCGTGCCGCAGCCCGGCTTCGGCGACTACGCCGCCGCGGCGCACGCGCTCGGCCTGCAGGTCACCGCCTACGACGACGCGTTCCAACTCGCCGACTCCCTGACGCTGCCCTCGCTCGTCTGGGTATGCGATCCCAACAACCCCACCGGCGCGAGCTTCGGCCTCGACGAGTGGACGGCCGTGGCGCTGGCGCTCGGCCAGAGCGGCTCGCAACTCGTCGTCGACCAGGCCTACGACGCGCTGCGCCTGACCGGCAGCTGCTCGCTGCCGCAGGCGATCGCCGACGGCGCCTGGCGGCTCGTGTGTCCCAACAAGGCCTTCGGCCTGACAGGCGTGCGCGGCGCCTACCTGATCGGCCCGCGCGACGGCCTCTGGATCGCCCGCGTCGCGGAACTCGCGCCGAGCTGGGTACTCTCCTCCGAGGGTCAGGCCTTGCTCGAAGCCTGGACCACACCGTCCATCCGCGACGAACTCGAAGCCTCGCTCCCGCTGCTGCGCGAGTGGCGCGCGACGCAGTGGACACAGATGGCGGCCATGGGCTTCGACCAGATCGACGGCGGCGTCGCCAACTACTGGCTCGCCGCGCTGCCCTCACCCTGGCACGGCGTGCCGGAACCACTGCTCGAAGGCCTGCGCGCGATGGGAATCAAGCTGCGCGACGCCACGTCGTTCGGCCTGCCAGGGCTGGTGCGCGTGTCGGTGCAATCGCCCGAAGCTGTCGACGCGCTGGCCACGGCGATGTTCACCTTCGGCGGTCACACGCCGCTGCCTTCGCCGCCGTCGCGCCATGGCGCGTTCGATACGACGCATCCGTTCGATACGGCGATGGGAGAAGCGCTGTGAGCGATCCTGCATCGGATGACGTCGTCCGGACGGCCAAGCGCGGGCTCTCCACGGGGCATGGGGGATCCCTCCAGGACCCCCAAGCCCCATTCCGGCCCCACGATGACTCGCTGACCCCGGATCCAGCGTCCGGGCAGCGCCAGGGGCGGGCCGTCATGGTGCTGGGCACCACCAGCGGCGCAGGCAAGAGCTTCCTCACCACGGCGCTGTGCCGCTGGTACGCGCGCCAAGGGCTCCGCGTCGCGCCATACAAGGCGCAGAACATGAGCAACAACGCGCGCGTCGTGCCCGGCCTGGGCGGACGCCAGGGCGAGATCGGCTCGGCGCAGTACTTCCAGGCACTCGCCGCCCGCGCGCGGCCCGAGGTGCGCATGAACCCGGTGCTGCTGAAGCCGGAGAAGGACACCGCCTCGCAGGTCGTCGTGCTCGGCGATGTCGACGAGGCGCTTAGCCGCGCGCCGTGGCGCGAGCGCAGCGAGACGCTCTGGACGCGCGCACGCGGCGCGCTGCACGAGCTGCTGGCCGAGAACGACGTCGTCGTCATCGAAGGCGCCGGCTCGCCCGCCGAGATCAACCTGCACAGCAGCGACTACGTGAACATGCGAACCGCGCGCGAGGCCGGCGCGGCCTGCCTGCTGGTGACCGACATCGACCGCGGCGGCGCCTTCGCGCATCTGTACGGCACACATGCGCTGCTGCCACCGGACGAGCGCGCGCTGATCCGCGGCTTCGTGCTGAACCGCTTCCGCGGCGACGCGGCGCTGCTGTCGCCGGGGCCGGAGATGCTGCAGCAGATGACCGGCGTGCCCACGCTCGCGACGTTGCCGATGTGGCGCGGGCACGGGCTGCCCGAGGAGGACGGCGTCTTCGACGACCGCACGACCGGCGGTCTGGGTACTGGCGACGGCGCCAGCAACGGCCCACGCGCGCCCGTGCGCATCGCCGTGATCGCCTATCCACGGCTGTCCAACCTCGACGAATTCCAGCCGCTGCGCAACCTGCCCGACGTGCGCCTGAGCTGGGCCCGCTCGCCGGCCGAACTCGATGGCGTGGACTGGATCATCCTGCCGGGTTCGAAGGCGGTGGCGGCCGATCTCGCGTGGCTGCGCGCACAGCGGCTGGACGTCGCGGTCGCGGCGCACGCCGCCGCCGGCGGACGGGTGCTGGGCATCTGCGGCGGCCTGCAGATGCTGGGCGAGGCGCTGGTCGATCCGCACGGGCTCGACGGGAACGCACCCGGCCTCGGACTGCTGCCGCTGGTGACGCTCTTCGAGCGCGAGAAGCTGCTGCGCGACGCCGAGTGCCGCTTCGCACCGACGCTGGACGCACCGTGGTCGTCGCTCAACGGCCAGGTCGCGCGCGGCTACGAGATCCATCACGGCCGCACCGCGCAGCACCCCGGCCTGCCCGCGGCGCGCCCGGTGCTGTTCGACGGCCTCGGCGAGCCGGTCGGCTGGCAGCACGGGCCGGTGCTGGGCCACTACCTGCACGGCCTGTTCGAGGACGACCGCGTGCTGGCCGCGCTGTTCGACCGCCCGGCGCGTCCGCTCGACCAGGTCTTCGACGAGCTGGCCGATTACGTCGACCGCCACTTCGCGCCCGGCGTGCTGATGAGCCTGCTGTCGCCTGTTCCTGTTTCCCCTTGAAGTCCGAGAAGTCCCCATGACCAAGCAAGACCTGATCCCCGCGATTCCCTCGCTGCACGACGCGGCGCTGGCGACGGCGCTGCAGCATCGCATCGACCGCAAGACCAAGCCGCTGGGCTCGCTGGGCCGCCTGGAGGGGCTGATGCTGCGTCTGGGCCTGATCCAGGGCACGGAGCAGCCGAAGCTGGTGGAGCCGCAGATGATGGTCTTCGCGGCCGACCATGGACTGGCGGCGCACGGTGTGTCGGCCTTCCCTTCGGACGTGACCTGGCAGATGGTCGAGAACTTCCTGGCCGGTGGCGCGGCGGTGTCCGTGCTGGCGCGCCAGCACGGGCTGCAGCTGAGCGTCGTCGACGCCGGCGTGCGCCACACCTTCGAGCCGCGGCCGGGCCTCCTGATCGCCAAGATCGCGATGGGCAGCCGGGACATGCTGGCGGGACCGGCGATGACGGTCGACGAATGCGCGACGGCCGTGGCCGCGGGCAAGACGCTGCTGCAGAAGCGTCCGGGCAACGCGCTGCTGCTGGGCGAGATGGGCATCGGCAACACCTCGTCGGCGGCGCTGCTGCTGTCGCGACTGGGCGGGTATCCACTGGCGGACTGCGTCGGGCGCGGCACGGGCCTCGACGACGCGCAGCTGCGTCACAAGCTGAGCGTGCTGGCGCGCGTGCTGGACAAGCATCCGCGCGCGACCGAGCCGATGGCGGCGCTGGCCGCGCTGGGTGGGCTGGAGATCGCGATGATGGTCGGCGCGGTGCTGCAGGCGGCGCTGGAGCGTCGGGTGATCGTCGTCGACGGTTTCATCACCGGCGCGGCAGTGCTGGTGGCGGCCAAGCTTCAGCCCGCGGTGCTGGAGCGCTGCATCTTCGCGCACCGTTCCAACGAGCAGGGGCACCGGCTGATGCTGGACACGCTGCAGGCGCAGCCGCTGCTGGACCTGGGCCTGCGCCTGGGCGAAGGCTCGGGCGCGGCGCTGGCCTGGCCGCTGCTGGAATCGGCCTGCCGCGTGCTCGGCGAGATGGCGAGCTTCGATTCGGCGGGTGTGAGCGACAAGGCGTGAGCCGCTGACTTCTCATGTTGACGCCCCGCTCCCCCATGTCGACCTGGCGAGCCCTCCGCGATGCGCTGGCAGTCGTAGCGCTCGCGGTCGGTGCTTGCGCATCCGGCTTTCTGCCAACCGCCTCTGCGGCGGGATCGGCTCGGCGCACGCGCGATGCCGCGCCGCAAGCGGTGCCGTCCGCGCGTTTCCTCGGCAACTTCTCGAACGTCGTGGTGTCGTCGGAGAGCGGCGATTGCGACGGCGCGTCCGCGCAGGTCTGGGCCAGGCCGGTGTTGAAGAACGGTCGCGTGCAGCCGGTGTGGCAGCCCTACGGATTCTGGTACGACGCCGGCGGCACCTGCCCGGGCATCGAATTCCGGATCATCGGCGGCGAGTTCCGGCCGGCCACAGGAGAGCTTCATCTGGCGGCCGCGATCGGACTCGGCCACGACAAGACCAACCGCATCGACTTCAAGGGGATCTGGCGTGCCGACCGGCTGGCAGGCAAGAGGGTGTACGGCGATCCTGACTCGGGCGTGTTGCTCGAGGAAGGTGCCGCCATCGTGCTCGAAGCCGCTGGAAATCGACGCTGGAACGAGATCGGCCCGTCGATCGGTCTGACCATCGAGGCCGCCGGCAACACGACGGAGGGAGCCCCGCGCGCGGCAGATGAGACGGTGCTGCGCGTCAAGGAGATCCGCTACGAGTTCAAGGTGGAAACGCCAAACGAGTCCTGGGCGCCGGAGGGCCAGCCGCTCCCGCCCGTCACCTACCGCGAGCTGGACATCGTCTGGGCCTATCCCGTGTTCCTCGACGGCGATCCGGAGCAGACGGGCCGACTCAATGCATGGCTGCGGCGCTGGTGGCTCGAAGGCATCGGTGTCTGCGGCGCCGAGTTGCCGGTCGATCGGCTGGCGTCGATGCGCGATGAGGAGATGGTCGCGCACGTGAAAGCGACGGCGAAGTCGGACGGCTGCGGAGAGACCCAGTCCGTTGTGGAGGCCCTGGGCGGCCTCGGGCCCTATCTCTCGTTCGTGCGCCACAGCGCGACGGCGGGATTCAGACCGGGCAATGCCCGCGAGGACAAGCTGATCCGCCGAGACTCGATAGCGGCGGTTGCCGCATCCGAGCTCTTCGACGCCGATGGCGTCTCCAGGCTCACGGAGGCGTTCCAGGCGTCAGTGGCGCGGGAGCATCCCGACTGCCGCGACCTGCCCACGGCCGAGACATCCCTCCTGCAGCTGCCTGATCTCCTGATCTACGAGCGCCCGTTCCACGCGAAAACCTGGAACGACTGCGGCGACATCAACACCTTCCAGGGGATCCAGGTCCGCCGCGCCTTGACGCCCGAAGTGCGCGCCATGAAGAGGGTCCGCATCGACTACGTAAACTGAGCGGTCCAAAAAAGAATCTCTTCGGGAGGACCTTCATGCAATCCGATCTGCCGCCATCGCCGGCGCTGCCACCTGACGCCGCACCGGGCGCGACGAGCCTGTCGCCTTCGCCGCTCTCGCCGCGCGCTGTCTTCGAGCTGTACTTCAAGCCGCGCACCTTCTTCGGCGACATCGGGCGGCTGTCCCGAGGCGCGGAGTTCCTGCTGGTGGTGTACCTGATCGGCGCGGTCAGCGTGATGGAGAAGCTCGACGACCGCCTGGCGCGGGCGCTCATCGCCGGCAAGGGCGTGCCGACCGACCCGTTCACGACGCAGCTGCTGAACTCCTGGTGGTACTACTGGGGCGTGGCCCTCGGCTCGGGCATCCTGGCGGCGGCCATCGCCTGGCTGGTCGCGGGCTGGTTCTATCGCGTGCGTCTGAAGTGGAGCGGCGCCGTCGACGTGGATCCGACCCTCGCGCGTCAGGTCTGGGCGTTCCAGAGCCTGGTGTACGTGTTGCCGATCCTCGTCATCACGGTGGTGCAGACGGCGATGTATCCGAACTACCTCGACGCGTGGTCCGCGGATGAGCTGATCACCGCGTTCGTGCCGCTGGTCGCCGTCTTCTGGGGCTGCTGGACCAGCTATGTCGGCGCGACCACGGTCTTCCAGCTGGAGCGCCCGAAGGCACAGGTCTGGTTCCTGATCCTGCCGGCCCTGCTCTACGCGGTCCTCTTCTTCGGCGCTGCGGTCGCCATGTTCTCGACCTTGTCGCACGGAGGCTCTTGAATGTCCGATACCGACCGTTCCCTGCTGGACACTCTGCGCGCGCTGGAAGTCGAGCTGCACCATCCCGGCGTGCGCTGCAGCGCCGAGCGGCTGTCGCAACTGCTGCACCCGGACTTCCACGAAGTCGGCCGTTCCGGCCGCCAGTACGACCGCGACACCATCATCCGCTGGCTCGCCGACGACCACGAGCCGCCGAAGGTCGTGCCCGACGAGTTCCGGATCGCACCTCTGGCGCCCGATGCTGCGCTGCTGACCTACCGCTCGGCGCATCGGCAGGAGGACGGCTCGCTGGCGCATCACACGCTGCGATCGTCGCTCTGGCTGAAGACGGCCGAAGGCTGGCAGATGCGTTACCACCAGGGTACGCCCGCCGCACAAGCCTGGTGAGGTGAACTGGCCCGGCGCCCGTCGTGGTGCGCCGGCGCACGCTCGTCGTGCGACGCCGGGTTGAGGGACATCGGTGCCGGAGTGGACGAAGGTCACGTCCCGGGAACCCCGATGGGCGCTAGATTCGCGGCAGTTCCACTGCTGTCCAGAGCAGCGGGGCTGGCCGGGTCCAGCCGGTCGTCGTACCGATTCCCTGCTCCTTCCCATGATTGCTCCGCCCGACTTCGCCGCACCCTTCGGCGACCTGCCCGTTCCCGACTCCCTGCTGGCGCTGCTGCGCTTCCAGGACGAGATCGGCTACGGCAATTACTCCGCCGCGTTGACGCTGACCGCTGACGACCACGACGGCCTGCGCCACGGCTGGTCGGGAGACCCGGCCTTCCTGTCCCGGCTGATCCCGTTCGCGCGGGCGACCGCGTCGGGCTCGTTCTACGCGCTGTGGAATCCGGACCCGTCGCACCCGCCGATGCCGGACCGCTGGCCGGTGGTGGCCTTCGGCGACGAAGGCGGCGAATGGATCGTCGCGCGCGACGTGCGCGAGCTGCTGCGCGTCAGCACCTGCGACGTGGAACCGCGCATCGACTTCGACCGCATCCACTATTTCCGCAGCGAGCACCACTATCGGAAGAGCGACGGGCTCGATGCCTACATCGAGTGGCTGCGGGAGCATCTGCAGATCGCGCCGGTCGACGATCCGGAAGCGATCCTCGCGGCCGCGCAGCAGGAGTGGCAGGACGACTTCGAACGGTGGATCGAGCCGTTCCTGCAGGGATGAGGACGCGGGCGAAGGCTTGCGTTCAGCCTGGAAAGATCGCACCGAGATCGCTGCGGCCGCGCCTGCGTCGTCCGCGTTCGTGGCATCGATCGGGGTCACCGACTCGACAAGCCGGCATGGCGCGATACGCGGCTCCGGCCCTTCGTGCGAGTCGAGGCGAGACGCGAGATTTCTGAACAAGACACGGGCCGGATTTCCGACCGGTCTACTCTCCCTACCTCGGACTGAACGTCCGCGGAAACACCACCGCGCTCTTGCGGTCCCGCAGGCGATAGCCCATCGCGGCGCGGTTGGCATCGCCGGCCATGGGCCCTGCTTCTTCGAGGAATCCGGCTGCGAGCATCCGCGTGCGGAAGCCGCTCTTGTCGACCGGACGTCCCAGCACGACCTCGTACATGCGCTGCAGCTGCGGCAGCGTGAAGGCCTCGGGCAACAGGAACGCCGGCAGCGACGTGTACTCCACCTTCCCGCGCAGACGTTCGACCGCGGTCTTCAGGATCGCGGCGTGATCGAAGGCCAGACGCGGGCGCTTCAGCAGCGTCTCGACCTCGAACCAGCCGACGTCCGCCGCATTCGCGCCCTTGGCGAGCTTCACGCCATCGGCGGGGATCAACGCGAAGTACACATGGGTCGCGGACCACCCACGCGGATCACGATCCTTGCCGCCCCAGCTGCCGAGCTGTTCCAGATACGGACTGGCAACGCCAGTCTTCTCCGACAGCTTGCGCCGCGCGCAAGCCTCCAGATCGCGGTCGCGATCGATGTCCACGAAACCGCCCGGCAAGGCCCAGCGATCGGGGAATGGCTCGCCTTCCTTGGATGGCCGCTGGACCAGCAGCACGCGTAACTGGTCTTCGACGACGGAGAAGATCACCACGTCGACCGTCGCGAACGGCAGGGGAAAGGACGGACTCGCGGAAGCGGGCTGTGGTTTCCGGCGCGAAGGTTCGGTCGTCATCGTCGTTCGGAGCTTGATCGGATCGTTGGAGAGTTGTATTGTGCAACCTTCGATGAGTTGCACTATACAACTCGATTCGGAATCACGACACAACAACAATCAAGTGAATGGGAGAGATGGGATGAACACCATCAACGACAAGACGCTGACCTCGCTCAGCAAGCTGCTCAGCCTGACGCTACGCCACAAGCCGGAGACGCTCGGTCTCACGCTCGACGAGAACGGCTGGGTCGCGGTGGACGCGCTGCTCGCCGGCGCGCAGGCCGCAGGCAAGCGCATGGATCTCGCGCTGCTGCGCGAGATCGTCGAGACCAACAACAAGCAACGATTCGCCTTCAGCGAGGACGGTCTGCGCATCCGTGCGAACCAGGGGCACTCCGTCGAGGTGGCGCTTGACCTGCCTGCCGTGACGCCACCCGAGACGCTGCTGCACGGCACCGCGACCCGATTCCTCGATGCGATCCTCGCGGAGGGGCTCGACAAGCGGCAACGCCACCACGTGCACCTCAGCGAGAACCCGGACACCGCGCGCCAGGTCGGCGCGCGCTACGGCAAGGTCGTGCTGCTGGAAGTCGACGCCGGTCGGATGCATCGCGACGGCCATCAGTTCTTCAGGACGGACAACGGCGTCTGGCTCACGGATGCCGTGCCGCCCAGCTACTTGAAGGTCTTGTCATGACGCTCGCCACCATCGCTTGCTTCGGGCCGAGCAGCGCTCAAACCTGACCCTTCCGGCGCGTCCCTCCCGGCGTCTCGATAGAATGACGCCTGTGACCCGCTGGTTCCGCATCCTTGTCCTGACGATCCTCGTCCCCGCGTACGGCATCGCCGCCGCCGGCGTGACGATGTTCGCCGCGGGCGTCGCGCATGCGCAGCACCTGCTGGTCGACGGGCAACCCGACCATCCTGCCGCCGCCCTCGCCGCAACACAGGCGGCGCAGGCCGGCGTCGACGACGATCACGCCGCCGAGAGATCCGCCGCGGTCGCCGCCCTGCTCTTCGAGCTCGGCGACACCTCGGACGACATGCCCGATCACTGCAAGCCCGACGCGCGTCCCCTGCGCGTCGCGCCGCCGCAGATGAACCCGCTCCCCACGCCCCAGCTGCACGAGCCTCAGCGCTGCCCGCAGCCGCCCCTGCGGCCGCCACGCGTCTGACCACGCCCGTGTAGCCCGCGCTTGAGGCGCTCCGCCGCCTCCCCCTCCCTTCCGCATCCCATCCGGCACGCGTCGCGCCTCCCGCGCCCGCGTGCGTCCGCGTCGTTCCGCTGCGCCCTCGATCCCGAGGGCCGGCAGGCCGTCGTTCCTTCCTCATCCCATCATGGAAATCGCCTTACTTTTCTTCCTCATCCTGCTCAACGGCCTGTTCGCCATGTCCGAGATCGGACTGGTCACCGCGCGCCGCGCGCGCCTGCAGAAGCTCATCGACGACGGCGACAGCGCCGCCGCCGCGGCCGTCAAGCTGGGTGAGGACCCGACCCGCTTCCTGTCGACGATCCAGATCGGCATCACCTCGATCGGCGTGCTCAACGGCATCGTCGGCGAGGCCGCGCTCGCCGGCCCGCTCGCGCTGTGGCTCACTTCCTACGGCGTACCGACCGAGTACGCCAGCGGCGCCGCGACCGGCCTGGTCGTCGTGCTGATCACCTACTTCTCGATCGTGCTGGGCGAGCTCGTGCCCAAGCGCCTGGGCCAGTCCAACCCCGAGGCCGTCGCGCGCCTGGTCGCGCGTCCGATCGCGGCGCTCGCCGTCGCGACCAAGCCCTTCGTGCGGCTGCTGTCGGGCTCGACGAACGCGCTGCTGCGCCTGCTCGGCGTGAAGCAGTCGGCCGCCTTCAACGTCACCGAGGAAGAGATCCACGCCGTGCTCGCCGAAGGCACCAGCGCCGGCGTCATCGAGTCGCACGAGCACGCCATGGTGCGCAACGTCTTCCGCCTGGACGACCGCCAGATCGGCTCGCTGATGGTGTCGCGCCGCGACGTGGTCTGCCTGGACCTGAACGATCCGATGGAAACGACGCTCGCGCGCATCGAGGCCTCGGACCACGCGCTGTTCCCGGTCGTGCGCGGCGGCCTGCATGACATCGTTGGCGTGGTGAACGCGCGCCAGCTGCTGTCGGAGATGCTGCGCCAGCGCCAGCCGCGCCTGGATGAGCGCCTCGCGCCCGCGCTGTACGTGCCGGAGACGCTGACCGGCATGGAGCTGCTGGCCAACTTCCGCCTGTCGGCCGTGCACATGGCCTTCGTCATCGACGAGTACGGCGAGGTGCAAGGCCTGGTCACGCTGCACGACCTGGTCGAGGCGATCACCGGCGAGTTCCAGCCGCGCGATCCGGCCACCGCCTGGGCGGTCCAGCGCGAGGACGGCTCCTGGCTGCTCGACGGCCACATCCCGGTGCCGGAACTCAAGGACCGCCTGAACCTCGACGAGGTGCCGGAAGAAGAGCGCGGCCGGTATCACACGCTGAGCGGCATGATGATGCTGCTCACCGGCCGGCTGCCGCGCGAGGCGGACACCGTGGAGTGGGAAGGCTGGCGCTTCGAGATCGTCGACATGGACGGCAAGACCATCGACAAGGTGCTGGCGTCGCGCGTCGTGGAGGTCGCGGAGGTCGCCGATGTCTTGGCGTGACGTCGCTCGGGTGGCGGCCGTGCTGATCCTGGTGCCGCTGCTCGTGTCGTGCTCGGAGGGCTACCCCGGCGAGGACCGGCCGCTGGTCAGCCCCTTCGACATGAACAACGCCGAGCGCGTCGCCGAGCTCAACGTCGTCGGCCGGGATTCGCCCGGCCCGCGCTGGCGCTATGCGCTGCGCGGGGGCTGCGCGCTGGAGGTCGAGCAAGGCAGCGGCAAGGACCAGCGGCGCGTGGCGGTGACGCTGAAGCGATCGATGGACGCGGAGGTCGTCTTCGACGACGCGACGAAGACCTACGACGTCGCGTTGATCGATCGCTCGGTCGATGCCGGCAAGCCCATCGCGACGCTGCTCAAGACGGACAAGTGGACCTATGCGACGCAGGGGAGCCTGCTCGTCGATCTGTTGATCAGGGATTGCGCAGCAGGGTCCACCGCACGACGGCTTCAAACGACGGGAAACTTGCCATTCCCCGGTCGGTCACCAACGTGAGCAGGTAGTACTGGATCCCCTGCCCGTACGAGACTTCCAGTTGGAGGTCACGGATGCGCGGGGGTCCCTGAACGAACAGGCCCTCGCGCGGCACACCGTCGCGATCGACGAGGTCGCCTTGAATGGGCTGGATCGCGAACAGCTCGATGTCGATGTGCACGCGGAGCGAGATCCGCGCCGCGGCACGGTGCAGTCCGAACGCCGCCAGCAGTCGCTTCTTCCGGCCCGGCCAGCTCGACGCGGCCAGCGTGCAGCCGATGGCGAGCCGGAAGTGATGCCCCTGCTCGTCCTCGAACGGCCCCAGCGACCGCAACCACCGATCCGGCTCCGTTGGCGGCAATCCTGCGAGAACGTCATCGCTCATCCGCGCCTGTCTCCGGCCTACTTCGAGTAGCCCTGGTCCTTGATGAACACCGCGCGCTGCTTCTCGCCGTTGAAGGCGAAGAGCACGCGCTCCTGCTCGCCGTTTTCGCGCTCGACGACCATGCTCCAGCGGTCGAGCCGGTAGCGGCCGACGAAGTCGCCGCCGTTGCGTCGCTGTCGCTGCGCGCCGCCGGCACCGGCGCCGACGGCGCTGACGGACGAGGTCGTCGTGCTGCCCCCGCGCGAGTAGGTGCTGGTCGCCATCCCCGCCACGCCGTTCGCCGCGGCCATGCCGCCGGTGCCGAAGACGGACTTGCCGGTCTGCTCGAATGTGCCGTCCGGCTGGAAATGGAAACGGTTCTGCGAGCTGCCGCCGCCGAGGATCGAATACCAGGAGTGCGTGAACGTGCCGTCGATCTTCTGTCCCGCCGAGGCGGGCGCCGCCGGCGTGCCGCTGATCGTGCGCCAGTCCTTGTCGTCGTGGTCCTTGATCTGCCAGTCGCCGCCGCTGCGCCGCCACTGGAGCACGCGTTCCGGCTTGAAGCGCCGCGCCGCGGCCATGTCGAGCTCATCCGGCGGCAGATCGAGATTGCGATAACCGGTGCCGTCCTTGAGCAGCAGGTGCAGGTTCTCCACCAGGCTCTCGCCGCTGGGCTGGTACCAGGTCCAGAGCATGACGGCGATGTCGCGCTCCGCCACGCCCTTGCCCGGCGCCACGTGGACGGCGCGATCGGCGGCGGCGCGGCGCTCCATCGTCGCGGTCCGCTCGGCGGCCTCGCGTTGGCGACGCTCGTCCCCGGCGAGCGCCTTCAGCGCGGGCCACAGCTCGTTCGACTTCGACGACAAGGTCTTCAATCCGCCGCCGTAGCGCTGCAGCAGCGCCTCGTCCTGCGAGAACGCGATCCGCAGCCATTCGACCTGGCCGTTGCGCGCCGGGCGCAGGTAGACCTGCGTCTCGACGGGCGCGCCGTTCACGGTCGCCACGCAGTTCTGGAGCACCACGCCGGCCTGCAACATCTGCGGCGGCTTGCAGGTGGGCTGGCCCGCGGCGCCCAGACCGCGCATCGGATCCATGATGCGCGCGAGCGCCGCGATGCCGTCGTCGCGCCCGGCGTCCGCCGGCGGCGCGACCCAGAGCTGCATCACCTTCCCCGGCGGCAGATCGGCGGGTTGCAGCAGCAGGCCGTCCTCGTGCACGCGTTGCGTCCAGCCGGACGGGACGTCGAGGGCCAGCGCGGACACGAGCGGCGCCGACAACACGGCGGCGACAGCAGCGGCGGCGGCTCGGCCAAGGAACGAGGGGCAGCGGCGGACGAGGTCGGAACAGCGCATGGACTTCCTGCGGAAACCGGAAGCGCGCAGTGTCCCGGCGATGCGCGCAACTGCGTCCCCCAAGGGCTAGGGAGTCCGACCGGGCCACGTGGGTCCAGGTCTTGCCCCACCCGCACGGGCGATCGACGTTTCCGACCCCCAAACGCAAAGCGGACCCGAAGGTCCGCTTGCTCACCAGGATCCGGAGGGATCGCGCAGATCGACGCTCAGATCGACGCTCAGATCGAATAACCCAGCAGCATCGCCACGCCCGCTTCGCGGTTCGGACGCTTGAAGCCGTCGCGCGTCAGGCGGTTCATCGGGATCGACAGCGCCGAGGTCTGGAACCACTTGTTGTAGAGCTGCTCGATCTCGCCGCTGCTGTAGACGCGGCTCAGCGCGCGGTCCACGGCCGCCGCCAGCTTGGCGTCGCCCTTGCGCATCATGATCCCGTAGGGTTCCACCGAGAACGCCATCTGCCCCAGGCTCAGGCTGTCCAGCGCCTTGTCCTTGGACGCCAGGCCCAGCAGCAGCGCATCGTCCTGCGCGAACGCGCGGGCCTTGCCCTCGCGCAGCGCCTTGAAGGCATCGGTGTTGTTGGGGTACTGGACCAGCTGCATCTTGGCCTCGCCCGAGGTGTTCAACTGCGTGAACAGCTTCTCCGAGGTCGTGCCCTTGGCCAGCGCGATCGTCATGCCGTCCAGGTCCTTGATGGTGTCGACCTTGGCGCCATTGGCGATCAGCACGCGCATGCCCGCGACGAAGATCGTGTAGCTGAAGTCGACCTGCTCCTGACGCGCCTTGGTGTTGGTCGTCGAGCCGCATTCCAGGTCGATCTCGCCCTTCTGCAGCTTGGGGATCCGGTCCGCGCCGGACACGACGACGTAGTTGACCTTCAGCTCGGGGAGCTTCAGCTCCTTCTTGATCTCTTCCACGGCCTGCAGGCACAGGTCGACCGAGTAGCCCTGACCCTGCTTCTGCTCGTTGACGAACGAGAACGGCCGCGACGCTTCGCGCACGCCCAGCGTGATCGTCTTGGACTCCTTGATGCGGGCCATCGTGTCGACGGCCGGGCCGGCGGCGCGGGCCGACAGCGCGGTCAGCGCCACGGCAGACAGGACAAGAGCGCCGCTCAGGCGCCGGATCGCGGAGGACATGGTCAGGTTCCGGGTCGGTGAAAACCCTGAATTCTAGGGAGCGGACGTTACTCACCTGTAACCAATAACCCCCGTTCGGGGGCCCACTCTAGACGGTTCGGCAAGAAGCCTCGCCCGTCCGTGACTTCCCTCACGGATCGATGGGCGAACTCAGCCCACCTTGGCCGGCGCCGGCACGCCGCCTGCCGGCTTGCCGCGCACCAGTTGGCGCATCAGCAGCGCCGCGACCAGCGTCGAGGCGATGACGACGTAACCCACGTAGGGGAAGTCGTTGACGTGGCCGTCCGGCCCGATGTGCACGATGTGCCCGGCCACCAGCGAGGCCAGCCCGCCGGCCAGCTGCTGCAGCGCCGAGTTGATCGCGTTGAACGAGCCGCGCTGCTCCGGCGCCGGCACGCCGGCCAGCGTCACCTGGGCCGGGATCATGCGGGAGAAGATCCCGACGAACATCACGACGTTGACGACGATCAGCACCCACAGCGGCGAGGCGCCGAGGTGGGTGTAGAACGCGACCGTGGCGATGGTGATCGCGCAGCCGGCGTAGAACACGGGCATCGCGCCGATGCGGTCCGACAGCCGGCCGATCAGCGGCGAGAACACCAGGGTGCAGATGCCGGTGATCAGGTAGATGATCGGCAGGTGGTCCAGCGGGATGCCGACGTTGTGCACGACGAAGGCGCTGGCGAAGGGCATCAGCATGAAGCCGCCCGTGGTCAGCAGCGCGGTCAGCGCGAAGGCCAGCTGCTGGCGCGGGATGCGCACCGTCTGGAACAGGTGCCGCGCCGCACTGTGCTGGCCGGTGCCGGCCGCGCCCAGGTGCGCGTTCACCGGCTGCAGCTTGAAGGCGATCACCAGCGCCGCGAGCAGCCCGAAGAGCACGATCGCGATGAACGGCGCATGCCAGTCGAAGCGCGACGCCAGGAAGATCGAGAACGGCAGCCCCAGCACCTGGCTGGCCGCGAAACCGCCCTGCAGCAGGCCCATCACGCGGCCGCGCTGGGCTGGCGGGAACAGGTCGGCGGTGATCGCCATCACGATGGAGCCGATCACGCCGCCGAACAGCCCGGTGACGATGCGTGCCGCCAGCAGCGAGGGGAAGCTCGTCGCGAGCCCGCACCACAGCGTGCCCAGCAGGAAGCCGCAGAAGAAGAACAGCAGCAGGCGCTTGCGGTCGAAGCGGTCGGCGAAGCCCGCCGTGAGCAGGCCGGCGATGCCGGCGCTGAAGGCGTAGGCGGAGACGGCCAGGCCGAACTCGCCGGAGCTCATGCGCAGCGCCGGCATGATCATCACGCCCAGCGGCGACATGATCATGAAGTCCAGCACCACGGAGAACTGCAGCAGCGCCATCAGGCCGGCGGCAAGCTTCTGATAGGAGGTGAACGGCACGACGCCCGCGGGAGCTGCGGGAGCGACGGGGGCCGGAGACGATTTGTTTTCTGACATGGGGCGCGATTCTGCGCATCCCTCGTATCCGCAGCGTAAAGACATGGCACCCATCGGGAGATTCCCCGAGTCGCGGCGGTGCCGGGCCGCAACGTCACCGGAAACAGGGGGTGAATCGCGCGGGCGCCAGGTCTAGACTGGCGGCACGACGGCAGGTGGTCCCGCGCATCGACGCACCCAGTGCGCGCGCGGAGGGGGCCGTCGTGGGACAGGGAGCGGTCCTTTCGGAGCGGTCGATGCCGAGCCGGGACGCGTTACTCCGCATCATCGAGATCCACAGCCAGGTCGCCCAGCTCGGGCTCGACCTGGCGGGCGTGATGTCGCTGTCGGTCCACGGCACGCTGGAGCTGGTCGACGCCGACGGCGCCGCCATCGAACTCGCCGAAGGCGAGGACCTCGTCTACCGTGCGGTCGCGGGTGCCGCCAGCCATCAGCTCGGCGTGCGCGTGCGGCGCGACGGCAGCCTTTCCGGCACCTGCCTGCGCCAGGGCATCCCGCTGATCTGCGAGGACGTCGACACCGACAGCCGCGTCGACCTCGAAGCCTGCAAGCGCGTGGGCCTGCGATCGATGGTCGTGCTGCCGCTGTCGCACCAGGGCACGCCGGTCGGCGTGCTGAAGGCCTTCTCCTCCCGCGTCCGCAATTTCGGCAACCGGGAGGTGGAGGTGCTGTCCCTGATGTCCAAGGTGCTGGGCGCGGCGATGTACTGGGCCACGCGCTACGGCCGCGACGACCTGTTCCACCGCGCCACGCACGACGACATGACCGGGCTGGCCAACCGCTCGCTGTTCATGGACCGGTTGCGCCACGCCACCGCGGAGGTGGAGCGCGGCGATCCGCCGATCGCCGTCGTGCTGCTGGACATGGACGGGCTCAAGCACATCAACGACACGCTGGGCCATGCGGCGGGCGACGCGGCGCTGATCGAGTTCAGCCGCCGGCTCGCGAGCACCACGCGCGAGTCGGACACGGTCGCCCGGCTGGGCGGCGACGAGTTCGCGATCCTGCTGACGCACGCGGGGTCCGCGACGACGCTGGAGGCGACGCTCCAGCGCATCCACGCGGCGGTGGAAGGGCCCTTCACGTACATCGACCGGGCGCTGCCGCTGCGGGCCAGCATGGGCGCCTCGCGCTGCCCCGAAGACTGGCGCGACGCCACGGCGCTGATGGAATGCGCCGACATGCGGATGTACGAAGCCAAACGTACACGGCAAGGCAGGGACCGCACCGGGCCCATGCCGCTGGAGCCTTCCTGCTGACTGCTGACATGGCGTTTGCCGGGCTTCCCTTGTCACCTCGGCTGTTGATAATGGCCCGCGACAAAATCAAGCAGGGAGGAACCGATGACCGACATGGTGTTCGCCGACGAGCTGCCGGATCCCGGAGATGACGTCCGCTCACGCGCGCTGGACCCGTGGCTGGTGATGATCGTCGATGACGATCCGGCCGTGCATCAGGTGACCCAGCTGGTCATGGCGGACTTCGAGTTCGCCGGCCGGAAACTCCAGTTCCTCAATGCGTACAACGGCGCGGAAGCCCGCGACCTGCTGCGCGACCGGCAGGACATCGCGCTGATCCTGCTCGACGTGGTGATGGAGTCGGAACACGCCGGCCTGGACGTCGCCCGCTTCATCCGCGAGGAGCTGCGCAACACCCACGTGCGCATCGTGCTGCGCACCGGGCAGCCCGGCCAGGCGCCCGAGGAACACGTCATCAAGACCTACGACATCAACGACTACAAGGAGAAGACCGAGCTGACCAAGCGCAAGCTGATCACGGTCTTCTACTCGGCGCTGCGCTCGTACCGCGACATCGTGATCCTGTCGCAGTCGCGCGCGGCGCTGCGACGCTCGATCGACGCGATCACCCAGATCCACGATTCGAGCAACCTGCGCCACTTTGCGTCGGCGCTGCTGGAGCAGGTGGGGCACATGCTCGGGTATCAGGCGCAAGGCCTGTGCGCGAGCCGCATGTACGCAGCCTCGCATGCGGACGGCCGGCTGCAGGTGCTGGCCGCGACCTCGGACTATCAGGGTCTGCTCGCCGACGCTCAGGTCTCGGACCTGCCCGCCGACGTGCGCGAGGCGCTCGACCGCGCGCTGTCCACCCGGCAGAGCAGCTTCGAGGACGGACGATTCATCGGCTATTACCGCACCCACTCGGGCAACGAGAGCCTGCTGTACATGGTGCTGTCGGATCCGCTCGACGACGAAGGGCGGGAGATGCTCGACATCTTCTGCGCGAATGTCGCGATCGCGTATGAGGGGCTGCTGGAGCGGGATCAGGTCCGTTGAGGCGATCGACTGCGTGAGGCCAGGCGCGGGCTCTCCACGGGGCATGGGGCCTCGCGTCCGCGAACCCCAAGCCCCATTCCGGCCCCACCAGCGCTCGCTGGCCGCGCTTCCACCCAAGGGCGGCTCGTATCATCGCGGCCGGTTTCCCGGTCCGCGTCCATGCATCAAGTCCGCCTCTTCTTCGTCGCCCTGCAGTTCTTCACGCGCGTGCCCGTGCCGCGATGGGTCGGGTTCGATCCCACCTGGCTGCAGCAGTGCGCGCGCTACTTCCCACTCGTCGGCGGGGTGATCGGCGGCTTCTCGGCGCTGGTGCTGTGGGGCGCGCTGCAGCTCTTTCCGGCCACGGTGGCCGTCGGGCTCGCGATGGCAGCCAGCGTCTGGCTGACCGGCGGCTTCCATGAGGACGGACTGGCCGACAGCTGCGATGCGCTGGGCGGCTCGGTCTCGCGCGAGAAGGCGCTGACCATCATGAAGGACTCGCGCATCGGCAGCTACGGCGCGCTGGGGCTGATCCTCGTGCTGGGACTGAAGGCGACGGTGTTGCTCGGACTCGCGGACATCGATCCGACTCTCGCCATGGTCGCCATCGTGTGGGCGCACGTGGCCTCGCGCGCGGCGCCGGTCTGGCTGCTGCACGCCCTGCCCTACGCCGGCGATGCCGAACACGCGAAGGCCAAGCCGTTGGCGATGCAGATCAGCGGGCCAGGTCTTGCCGTCGCGCTGGCGCTGGTGGTGCTCGCGACGATCGCCGGCGCCTGGATCACGCCGGAGAACGTGCCGGAGATGCTGGCGGCGGTCGTGGTCAGCGCGGGCCTGACCTTCTACATGCAGTCGATGCTGGAACGCCGACTGAACGGCTACACCGGCGACACGCTGGGCGCGACGCAGCAGATCGTCGAGCTGGGCGCGCTGCTGGCGTTCCTGGCGATGGCGCCGCTGTTCCCGGCGGATTGAGCATGAGCGGCAGTGAGATCGCCAGCATCGTCGCCTGGCGACATCCGCGGCCCGAAGGGGCGAAAGGTCTGTGTGTCGGCGCCCGCTGCGACCTGCCGGTGGAACGACGCCGCGCCAAGCGGCTGGCGCGGCGCATCCAGGCCCACGCGAGACGACACCGTCTACCGCATGAGGTGTGGACGTCGCCGCTGCAGCGCTGCGCCGATGTCGGTCGATGGCTGAAGCGCTGGGGATGGCGGCATCGCATCGATGCGGCGCTCGCGGAGATCGACTTCGGCGCGTGGGATGGCCGGCCATGGACGGACATCCCGAAGAGCGAGATCGACGCCTGGGTCGCAGACTTCGCGCGCTACACGCCAGAGGGCGGCGAATCGCTGACGGCATTGCTCCAGCGCGCTTCGACGTGGTCGGGCGGCGCGCTGGTCGTCAGCCACGGCGGGTGGATGCTGGCAAGGCGGTGGGCGCGGGAGCATCCCGACCGACCGCCTCAAGCCGAGCAGTGGCCGCGACCGCCCGGCTACTCGGAGCGCTGGGCGCTCTGAGTTTCGACGTCCGCTGCGGGCCCATCCTCAGCTATCGAGACGTCTCTTCAATTGCCCGTTCAAGTAGGCGAATGACTCAAGCTGTCTGCTGGGTCAGTCGCACGTACTTCTGCATCAGCGTCTCGCGCGATTCGACGTGATCAGGATTGACGGGGATGCAGGCCACCGGGCACAACATCGCGCACTGCGGCTCGTCGAAATGACCGACGCACTCGGTGCACTTGCTGGGCTCGATCTGGTAGTACTCCTCGCCCATCGAGATGGCGTGGTTGGGGCACTCGGGTTCGCAGACGTCGCAGTTGATGCATTCGTCGGTGATCATCAACGCCATGGCTTACTGCTCCATGCGGTTCTTGGCGACGCGCTCTGCCAGGCGCTCGCGGACCAGCGGCGAGACGAACTTCGCGACCTCGCCGCCGAGGGTGGCAATCTCCCGCACGAAGGTGGAGGAGACGAACTGGTAGTTGTCCGACGGCGGCAGGAAGACCGTCTCGACCTCGGGCATCAGCTGCCGGTTCATGCCGGCCATCTGGAACTCGTATTCGAAGTCCGAGACCGCCCGCAACCCGCGCACCACCACCTTGCCGCCGTTGGCCAGCACGAAGTGGCTCAGCAGGCCCTCCAGCGCCACCACCTCGACGTTCGGATACGGCGCCACCAGCTGGCGCGCCATGTCCAGGCGCTCATCGATGCTGAACATCGTCTTCTTGTGATGGCCCGCCGCGACCGCCAGCACCAGGCGTTCGAACAGCCGGCTGGCGCGACGCACCAGATCCTCGTGACCGAGGGTCATGGGGTCGAAGGTGCCGGGGTAGACGGCCGTCAGCAGGATCTGGGAGGTCATGGGGCGGATTATCCGCCGCGCCGCAGCAGCCGGTAATGCACCGCCCCGGCCCGCCCTTCCTTCCACACGGACAAGCCCAGCGCGGCAGGCGCTTCGATCGCCTCTGGCGACTCCAGGTAGATCAGGCCGTTGTCGGCCAGCAGCGGCGCCGCCGCGGCCAGCGCGTCGACGAACAGTCCCTCCGCGAAGGGCGGATCCAGGAAGATCAGGTCGAACGATCCCGGCGTCCCGCGACGCATCCATGCGAGCGCATCCGCGTTCGCGATCGTCATCGGCACCGTGCCGTCCTTGTCCAGCCGCTTGAGGTTGGCACGCAGCGCGTTCGCGAGCGTCGCATCGCGCTCCAGCAGGGTCACGCCGGTCGCGCCGCGCGAGGCGGCCTCGAAACCCAGCGCCCCGCTGCCCGCGAAGGCGTCCAGCACCCGCCAGCCCGCCAGGTCTTGCCCCAGCCAGTTGAACAGCGTCTCCCGCACCCGGTCGGGGGTGGGACGCAGGCCGACCACGTAGGGCACCGGCAGCTTGGACCGCTTCCAGACGCCGCCGACGATGCGGACCTCGCCCGGTCCCGCCTCGCGCGGACGCGGCTTGACCGCGCCCTCGCCCACCGTCACCCGAGGACCGGGCCGGCCAGCGCGACGCAGGCCGTCGATCTCCGGGGTCTGATCGCGCGCGCGGCCTTCGCGGCCCTTGGCTCGCCCACTGGAGTTGCTCATTGGCGGACCGGAATGCCCTGCGACGCCATCAGCGCCTTGGCTTCGCCGACGGTGTGATCGCCGTAATGGAAGATGCTCGCGGCCAGCACCGCGTCGGCGCCGCCCTTCGTGATGCCGTCGGCGAGGTCCTGCAGCGAGCCGACGCCGCCCGAGGCGATCACCGGCACCCCCACCGCGTCCGACACCGCGCGCGTCAGCGCCAGGTCGAAGCCGCTCTTCGTGCCGTCACGGTCCATGCTGGTGAGCAGGATCTCGCCCGCGCCCAACTCGGCCATGCGCGTGGCCCATTCGACGGCGTCCAGGCCCGTGTTCTTGCGCCCGCCGTGCGTGTAGACGTCCCAGCCGGTGCTGCCGTCAGCGTTCTGGCGGCGCTTGGCGTCGATCGCGACGACGATGCATTGCGCGCCGTACTTGTCGGAGGCCGCGCGGATCAACTCCGGATCGGCCACCGCCGCCGAGTTGAAGCTCACCTTGTCCGCGCCCGCGTTCAGCAGCCGGCGCACGTCGGCGACCGAGCGCACGCCGCCGCCGACCGTCAGCGGGATGAAGACCTGCGAGGCCACCCGCTCGATGATCGGCAGGATCAGGTCGCGACCGTCGCTGGTCGCCGTGATGTCGAGGAAGGTCAGTTCGTCGGCGCCCTGCTCGTTGTAGCGCGCCGCGATCTCGACCGGATCGCCGGCGTCGCGCAGCTCGACGAAATTGATGCCCTTCACGACGCGACCGCCGGTCACGTCCAGGCACGGGATGATCCGCTTGGCCAGCACCGGTCAGCCTCCGTTCAACTCGTCGGCGCGTCGCTGCGCGCCGGCGAAGTCGAGGTCGCCGGTGTAGATCGCGCGGCCGCAGATCACGCC
The DNA here is from genome assembly GCA_002205125.1 of Roseateles noduli. Taxonomy (GTDB): domain Bacteria; phylum Pseudomonadota; class Gammaproteobacteria; order Burkholderiales; family Burkholderiaceae_C; genus Roseateles; species Roseateles noduli. Next base: position 94,198 of record NIOE01000016.1, read on the forward strand.
GCTCACGCCTTCGGACTCGACCGCGCAGAGCGCGTCGATGTCGGCGAGGTTGGACAGCCCGCCCGAGGCGATCACCGGGATCGACAGCGCCTGCGCCAGCTTCACCGTCGCGTCGATGTTGATGCCGGTGAGCATGCCGTCGCGGCCGATGTCGGTGTAGATCACGCCCTCGATGCCGTAGTCCTCGAACTTCTTCGCCAGGTCGACGACCTCGTGCCCGGTCAGCTTGCTCCAGCCGTCGGTGGCGACCTTGCCGTCCTTGGCGTCCAGGCCCACGATGATGTGGCCGCCGAAGGCCGACGCCGCATCCTTCAGGAAGCCGGGGTTCTTCACCGCGGCCGTCCCGATGATCACGTACGACAGGCCGTCGTCCAGGTAGCGCTCGATCGTGTCCAGGTCGCGGATGCCGCCGCCCAGCTGCACGGGGATGTCGTCACCGACCTCGCGCAGGATCGCCTTGATGGCCGCCTCGTTGACCGGCTTGCCCGCGAAGGCGCCGTTCAGGTCCACGAGGTGCAGACGCCGGGCGCCCGCATCGACCCATCGGCGCGCCATCTCGGCGGGATCCTCGCCGAAGGTCGTGGAGTCGTTCATGTCGCCTTGCTTGAGGCGGACGCATTTGCCGTCTTTCAGGTCGATCGCGGGAATCAGCAGCATGGCCGAGGCAGTGGGGGTGAAGGAAGGGGGAAGGTTCTGGAACACTCGAGAACGGCGCGCGCCACGCCTGCGACACAGGACAGGACGCCGCGCGTCATGCGCTCAAGGCGTCCAGTGCAGGAAGTTGCGATACAGGGCGAGCCCGGACGCGGCACTTTTCTCGGGGTGGAATTGGGTGGCAAAAATGTTATCCCGCGCCACCGCACAGGTAAAGCGCGGGCCGTACTCGCTCTGGCCGACGCTGTCGCGCGGGTCCGACGTCTCGGCGTAGAAGCTGTGCACGAAGTAGAACCAGCTCTCGTCCGGCACCTCGCCCCAGACCGGGTGGGCCCGCGTCTGGTGCACGCGGTTCCAGCCCATCTGCGGCACCTTGTAGCGGCTGCCGTCGGGCTGCAATTGCCCGTCGAGGCGGAAGCGCTTCACCTGGCCGGGGATCAGCCCCAGACCCGGGGTGTCCTGCTCCTCGCTGTGGTCCAGCAGCATCTGCATGCCCACGCACACGCCCATCAGCGGCTTGCGCGCGGCGGCGTCGAGCACCGCTTCCTTCAGACCGCTGTCGGCGAGCTCGCGCATGCAGTCGCGCATCGCGCCCTGGCCGGGCAGCACGATGCGTTCGGCGGCGTAGACCTCATCGGGCTCGGACGTGATGACCACGCGCACGCCCTGGTCCTGCGCCGCGGCGATCACGGCCTGCGACACCGAGCGCAGGTTGCCCATGCCATAGTCGACGACCGCAACGGTGCGCGGCTGGGAGACTTTGGAGACGGTGGAGGCTGCGGAGGCGCTCACAGCGTGCCCTTCGTCGAGGGGATGACGCCGGCCGAGCGCGGATCCAGCGTCATCGCCATCCGCAGCGCGCGGCCGAAGGCCTTGAACATGGTTTCGCACTGGTGATGCGCGTTGTGGCCCTTGAGGTTGTCCACGTGCAGGGACACCAGCGCGTGGTTGACGAAGCCCTGGAAGAACTCGTAGGTCAGCTGCGTGTCGAAGGCGCCGACCGATCCGGCGGTGAACTTGACGTCCATGGCCAGGCCCGGGCGGCCGGAGAAGTCCACCACCACGCGCGACAGCGCCTCGTCCAGCGGCACGTAGCTGTGGCCGTAACGGGTGAGGCCCTTCTTGTCGCCGACCGCCTGCGCGACGGCCATGCCCAGCGTGATGCCGACGTCCTCGACGGTATGGTGGCCGTCGATGTGCAGGTCGCCCTTGGCCTCGATGTCGAGGTCGATCAGCCCGTGGCGGGCGATCTGGTCGAGCATGTGGTCGAAGAACCCGATGCCGGTGTTCAGCGACGCCTGACCGGTGCCGTCCAGATTCACGCGCACGCGGATCTGCGTTTCCTTGGTGTCGCGGCGGACTTCGGCGATGCGTTCGGAGCTCATGGGGATTCCAGGGAGATCAGGAGGATCAAGGAGGGACAGTGGACCTTCAGGCCTGCTTCAAGGGGCGGTCAAGCCTGCTTCAGGCTGGCTTCGATCGCCGCCAGCATGGCCGCGTTCTCGTCCGGCGTGCCGACGGTCAGGCGCAGGCAGCGCGCCAGCAGCGGATGCATGCCCGAGACGTTCTTCACCAGCACCCCGCGCGCCTTCAGCGCCGCGTGCAGCGCGTTGGCGTCGGGCACGCGCACCAGGATCATGTTGCCTTCGCTCGGGAAGGCGTGCAGGTCGACGGTCCTTGCCAACGTGGCCAGCGCGGTCTGCAGCTTCGTGCGCTCGGCCCGCAGTTCGGCGGCCTGACGCTCGTAGACCTCGGCGTGTTCCAGCGCGAACAGGCCGGCCTCGGCGTTCAGCACGCTGACGTTGTACGGCGGACGCAGCTTGTCGATGTGCCGGATCAGCTCGGCGTTGCCCATCATGTAGCCGATGCGCACGCCGGCCAGGCCGAACTTGCTCATGGTCCGCATGACCAGCACCTGCGGGTGGCGCGCCATCAGCGCCATCGAGTCGCGCGCGGCGAAGGGCTGGTAGGCCTCGTCCATGACGACCAGCCCCGGCGCGGCCTGGGCGATGCGGTCGATGACGGCGTCGTCCCAGAGATTCGCGGTCGGGTTGTTCGGATAGGCCAGGTAGACGATCGCGGGACGGTGTTCGGCGATGGCGGCGAGCATCGCGGCCTCGTCGAGTTCGAAATCCGCCGTCAGCGGCACCCCGACGAAGTCCAGGTGCTGGTACCTCGACGACAGCTCGTACATGACGAAGCCCGGCACCGGCGCCAGCACGACGACGCGCTCGCCCGGCTGGCAGACGGCCATCGCCAGCAACGAGATCAGTTCGTCCGAACCGTTGCCCAGCATGAGCGCCTGACCCTCGGGCAGCTTCGCATGCGCGGCCAGCGCCTGCGCCAGCTCCTGGGTGCGCTCGCCCGGATAGCGGTTGATGGCGACGGAACCCAGGCGCTCGCCCAGCGCGCGCTGCAGTTCCGGCGACAGCCGGAACGGGTTCTCCATCGCGTCCAGCTTGATCAGGCCGGCGGACGGATGCACCTGGTAGGCGTGCATCGCGCGGACGTCCTCGCGCAGGACGCCGAGGGCTCGATCAAGGGCCCGATCAAGGACGCGGTCTTGGGCAGCGGTCATGGAGCAGTCGCCGGAGACGGCAGGAAGTCGGAGAGGGAAGCGCCCGCCGGCAGCGCGCGCAGCGGGTCGACGATCAGGACGCTGTCGAAGAGCTGCCCGTGCGGGAGCGCCAGGCTCAGCAGCGTCTCGCAGCCCTGCGCCTTGGCGGCCGCGACGATCAGCGCGTCGGCGTACGGCAGGGAAAAGCGGCTTTCGAGCGACCAGGCCGATTCGACCGTCGCATGGTCGGTCGCCCACGGCGCCCAGCGCTGGTAGCGGCGCACCTCGGCGCGCGCGTCGCCGTTGGGCATGGGCGGCGCGATGTTCGTCGTCACCGACCGGTAGAAGTCGTTGAGCACCTGGCTGGAAGTGCGCCCCAGACGCTGCTGCCACAGGCAGCGCAACCAGGCCATGGCCTGCGCCCGCCGCGCGGGATCAGCACCGTCCTCGCTGAGGATCAGCACCGAGGTGTCGACGAAGACCGGGGCGGTCAGCTCGACGGGGGCACGGTCGGCGACGGAGGCGTTCACAGCAGCTCCCGTCCCGGATACGGCTGGCCGTCCGAGGACCAGGTGCGCTCACGGTGCAGCCAATCCTGCAAGGCGCGCTCGTAGGCGTCGTCGTGCCGCATCTTCTCGGCGAGCAGCTCGCCCACCAGCCGCGACACGCTGGTGTTGCGCCGCGCGGCTTCCAGCCTCGCCCACTCGGCGACGCTGTCTTCCATGGTCACGGTGACGTTCTTCATCAGGCCTTCAGATTAACACGAAGTTCGTGTTGCACGAACTTCGTGTTGGATGAAGACCGACTTCGAAGGCCTGGCGCGGGCTCTCCACGACTCAGGGGGCGTCCCTCCGGGAACCCCCAGAGTCATTCCGGCCCCACACAGACTCGCTGCCTCCCGGTCCTTTGACTGGCGTCGGCTAGGCGTGCAGACGGAACTGCGCGACGACGTGCTGCAGGCTTCCCGCCTGCTCGCGAAGGGACTCGGACGCAGCGGAGGACTCTTCGACCAGCGCGGCGTTCTGCTGGGTGACCTCGTCCAGGCGCTGGACGGCCTGCCCGACCTCCATCAGGCTGGTGCTCTGCTCCTGCGTGGCCGAGGAGATCTCCTGGATGATGTCCGTCACCCGCTGCACCGCGGAGACGATCTCCCGCATCGTCTCGCCGGCATCGCTGACAAGACGTGACCCCGCATCGACACGCTCGACGCTGGCACCGATCAGGGTCTTGATCTCCTTGGCCGCCTCGGCGCTGCGCTGGGCCAGCGAACGGACCTCGCTCGCCACCACCGCGAATCCGCGGCCCTGCTCACCCGCGCGGGCAGCCTCGACCGCCGCATTCAAGGCGAGGATGTTGGTCTGGAAGGCGATGCCGTCGATCGTGCCGATGATGTCCGAGATCTTGCGCGAGGACGCATTGATCTGGTCCATCGTGCTGACCACCTCGGACACGACCACGCCGCCGCGATCGGCGACCTGGCTCGCATTGAGCGCGAGCTGGCTGGCCTGCCGCGTGGAATCGGCATTCAGACGGACCGTGTCGGTCAGCGCGTGCATCGTGGCCGAGGTCTCCTCCAGGCTCGACGCCATCTGCTCGGTCCGTGCCGACAGGTCGCTGCTGCCCGCGGCCACCTCGGCGCTGGACATCGCGATGCTCTCGGCGCTGGTGCGCACCGCCGACAGCGAGCGGTTCAGCGCACCCTGCATCGAGGCCAACGCCTGGGCCAGCTGGCCCAGCTCGTCGCGACGCGAGGTGTCGATGTCGACGGTGAGGTCGCCCTCGGCGACACGGGTAGCAATGCCCACCATGTCGTTCAGCGGCCTCACGGTGCTGCGCGTCAGGTAGAAGGCCAGCACGCCGCCGGCGGCCAGCGCGGCGACGATCAGCACGCCCATCGTCGTGAGCACCGTCTTGTAGGCCTTGGCCGATTCCTCGACGCTGCTGTCCGCGCCCTGCGTGTTGATGTCGACCAGCTTCTGCACCGAACCGATCAGCGCGCCGAACGCCTGCTGGGATTCGCCGTTGACGGTGGTCTGGTATTCGCCGCGGTTGCCGGCCTTGCGCGCCGCGATCAACTTGTCCTGGATGGCGGTGAAGGCGGCGTACTTGGCCTTGACGTCCGTCCACTGCGCCGTCTCCTGCGGCGACGACAGCAAGGTGTCGTACTTCTTGGCCAGCTCCGGCAGCGTCTTCTCGCGCAGCGCCTTGATGCGCTCCTGTTCCTGCTCGACCTCCAGGATCACATCCTTCAGGCACATCGCCATCTCGGCGCGGCGCAGCTCGTTGAGCTGGCCGCGGATGTCGTTGGCCGTGTTGATCGACGGGATCCAGTCGGACCCCATCTCCACGACGCTGCCCTGGATCACCTGGATGCGGGTGATGGCCACCACGCCCACCAGCACCGTGGCCAGCAGCACGGCCGCGAACCCCAGCGAGATGCGTACCCCGACGCGCAGATCTGAGACCTTCATGCTTGGCCATCCTGTTATGGAGATGTGAAGCATGCTAGGCCCTTCGCACGAAAGGGCGAACCGCGAAACGGCGGGGAATGTGGCGGTTTATCCGCAGCCCAGGGTTTGCCCTCCGTCGCGGCGTGACATCCGTCAGCGCTTGAGGCGGAACTCCGCCGCCTGCGCATGCGCCTGCAGGCCCTCGCCGTACGCGAGGGTCGCGGCGATGGGGCCGAGCACCTGCGCGCCGGCCTCGCTGACTTCAATCAGGCTGGAGCGCTTCTGGAAGTCGTAGACCCCCAGCGGGGAGGAGAAACGCGCCGTGCCCGAGGTCGGCAGCACGTGGTTCGGACCGGCACAGTAGTCGCCGAGCGACTCGCTCGTGTAGGCGCCGAGGAAGATCGCGCCCGCGTGGCGCAGCAGCGGCTCCCAGCGGTGCGGGTCGGCGCTGGAGACTTCCAGGTGCTCCGGGGCAATGCGGTTGCTGATCTCGCAGGCTTCTTCCATCGACCGCGTCTGGATGAGCGCGCCCCGCCCTTCCAGCGACGCACGGATCACGTCCTTGCGCGGCATGCCGGGCAGGAGTCGCTCGATCGCTTCGCGGACCTGGGCGATGTAGCCGGCGTCCGGGCACAGCAGGATGCTCTGCGCCATCTCGTCGTGCTCGGCCTGGCTGAAGAGATCCATCGCGACCCAGTCCGGCGGCGTGGTGCCGTCGGCCAGGACGAGGATCTCGCTCGGGCCCGCGATCATGTCGATGCCGACCTGGCCGAAGACGTTCTTCTTGGCGCTGGCGACATAGGCGTTGCCCGGGCCGGTGATCTTGTCGACCCGCGGCACCGTCGCGGTGCCGTAGGCCAGCGCGGCCACTGCCTGCGCACCACCGATGGTGAACGCGCGGTGCACGCCGGCGACGTAGGCCGCCGCCAGCACCAGTGGGTTCTTCTCGCCGCGCGGCGTCGGCACGACCATGACGATCTCCGGCACGCCGGCGACCTGCGCCGGGATCGCGTTCATCAGCACGCTCGACGGATAGGCGGCCTTGCCGCCCGGCACGTAGATGCCGACCCGGTCCAGCGGCGTGACCTTCTGGCCCAGCAGCGTGCCGTCCTCGTCGCGGTAGCTCCAGCTCTCGCCGCAGGCCTGCTTCTGGCGCTCGTGGTAGCTGCGCACCCGCGCCGCGGCCTGCGTCAGCGCCTTCGCCTGCTCGGCGGGCAGGCCGTCGAAGGCGGCCTTCAGTTCCTCGCGGGTCAACTCCAGGGACGCGAGCGATTCGGCCTGCAGACCGTCGAAGCGCGCGGTGTAGTCGAGCACCGCCGCATCGCCGCGGGCGCGCACATCGGCCAGGATCTCGGCGACCCGCGTCTCGATCGCGGCGTCGGTCTCGGCCGACCAGTGCAGCACGCGCTGGAACTGGCCTTCGAAGTCGGCATCGGCCGTGTTGAGGGTGCGAAGGGACGTCGTCATGTCAGTGCTCCGGGCGCTGGCGGCCACCGGTCGGGCGGCGGTTCCGGCGGAAGTTCAGGCGGAAGTTCAGGCGGCGGGAATGGCGGAAGCGATCGCGTCGATCAGCGGCTTGAGCGCCTCGCGCTTGAGCTTGAGCGCCGCCTGGTTCACGACCAGGCGCGACGAGATCTCCATGATCCGTTCGACCTCGACCAGGCGGTTGGCCTTCAGCGTGCTGCCGGTGGAGACCAGGTCGACGATGGCGTCGGCCAGGCCCGTCAGCGGCGCCAGTTCCATGGAGCCGTAGAGCTTGATCAGGTCCACGTGCACGCCCTTGTCGGCGAAATGCTGGCGCGCGATGGTGGTGTACTTGGTCGCCACGCGCAGCCGCGAGCCCTGGCGGACGGCGTGGTCGTAGTCGAAGTCGTCGCGCACGGCGACGCTCATGCGGCAGGCCGCGATGCGCAGGTCCAGCGGCTGGTACAGGCCCGCGCCGCCGTGCTCGATCAGCACGTCGCGGCCGGCCACGCCGATGTCGGCGCCGCCGTACTCGACGTAGGTCGGGACGTCGGTCGCGCGCACGAGCACGACGCGGACCTCGGCCTGGTTGGTCGGGAGGATCAGCTTGCGGGAGCTGTCCGGGTCCTCGAGCACCTGGATGCCGGCGGCGGCCAGCAGCGGCAGGGTCTCTTCGAAGATGCGGCCCTTGGAAAGTGCCAGGGTGATCATGCGGGGTCCTCGGTGAACGAGCGCTTCGCGGGAAAGCGCCTCGGGCTTTCTCGGGCTTCGGCCTCGGTCGTTCAGGGGGACGGCAGCGGGTTCACCGGACGGGGACACACCGCCACCCGCCTGCAGGCCGGGTGGCTGTCAGTGATGGTGGTGCGCGGTGCCTTGCTGCGCGAATTCGTCGGGGGTCAGCGTCTTCATCGACAGCGCGTGGATCTGCTCGCGCATGCGGTCGCCCAGCGCCTGGTACACGCGCTGGTGGCGCTTGATCCGGCTCAGGCCCTCGAACTCGGCCGACACGATCGTCGCGAAGAAATGGCGTCCGTCGCCCTCGACCTGGAGCTCGCTGCAAGCGAGACCCTGGGCGATGTAGCTCTGGACTTCTGCGGGGGTCGGATCGGCCATGATGGAGCGGGATTCTACCCGGGTGCTTCCCGGACGCTTCCAGCGCCCGGTTTCGTGATTCGAGAGGCCGGGCTTGCGACGCCCGGCCGGAGAGATCGCTCAGTGGCGGATCTTGTAGCCGCGGCGCAGCAGTTCCAGCGCGATGGCGGCGACCGCCGCGAACGCGATGGCGACGACGCCCAGGCTGATCCAGGGCGAGACGTCGCTGACGCCGAAGAAGCCGTGGCGGAAGCCGTCGATCATGTAGAAGAACGGGTTCAGGTGGCTGACGCCCTGCCAGAACGGCGGCAGCGAGTGCACCGAGTAGAAGACGCCCGACAGGAAGGTCATCGGCATGACGATGAAGTTCTGGAAGGCGGCCATCTGGTCGAACTTCTCCGCCCACAGGCCGGCGATCAGGCCCAGCGAACCCATCAGGCCGGCGCCCAGGATGGCGAAGGCCAGCACCCACAGCGGATTGGCCATGCCCGGCGGCGCGAACCACACGGTGGCGACGAACACGCCCGCCCCCACCATCAGCCCGCGCAGGATGGACGCGCCGGCGTAGGCCAGGAACCAGGCCCAGTGCGACAGCGGCGTGACCAGCAGGAACACCAGGTTGCCGGTGATCTTGCTCTGGATCAGGGAGGACGAGCTGTTGGCGAAAGCGTTCTGCAGCACGCTCATCATCACCAGGCCGGGGATGAGGAAGCTGGTGTAGCCGACGGTGCCATAGACCTTGACGTGGTCCTCCAGCACATGGCCGAAGACCAGCAGGTACAGCACGGCGGTCAGCACCGGAGCGCCGACGGTCTGGAAGCCGACCTTCCAGAAGCGCAGGACTTCCTTGTAGAAGAGCGTGCGGGCGCCTTCGAGGCGGATCGGGAAGTGACTCGCGCTCATGTGCGGTTCCCCTGCATGATTTCGAGGAAGACGTCTTCGAGGTCGGCGCGGCCGATCTCCAGGTCTTCGATGGGGACGGCGGCTTCGCGCAGGGTGGCGAGGATCTGTTCGACCTCGGCTGCGTCGTGCGCGGTGATCTGGACGATGCGGCCGGTGCTGCGGGCGCGTTCGGACAGGGACAGCGGCAGCGCCGAGTCGGTCTTGAACTGCAGCATCGTGGACGCGGTGCCCGCGAGCAGCTCCGACGTGCGGTTGAGCGCGACGATCTTGCCCTGCTTGAGCATCGCGATGCGATGGCAGAGCGCCTCGGCCTCTTCCAGGTAGTGCGTGGTCAGCAGGACGGTGTGGCCTTCGCGGTTCAGGCGCGCGATGAACTGCCACAGCGTCTGGCGCAGTTCGACGTCGACGCCGGCGGTGGGCTCGTCCAGCACGATGACCGGCGGGCGGTGCACCAACGCCTGGGCGACCAGCACCCGGCGCTTCATGCCGCCCGAGAGCTGGCGCATGTTGTTGTGGGCCTTGTCGGCCAGACCGAGATTGAGCAGCAGCTCGTCGATCCAGTCGTCGTTGTTGCGCACGCCGAAGTAGCCGGACTGGATGCGCAGCGTCTCGCGCACGCTGAAGAACGGGTCGAAGACCAGTTCCTGCGGCACGATGCCGAGCTTCTTGCGGGCCTCGGCGTAGTCGTCGACGACATCATGGCCGAGCACCGACACCTGCCCCCCGCTGGCGCGCGAGAGGCCGGCGAGGATGCTGATCAGGCTGGTCTTGCCGGCGCCGTTCGGGCCGAGCAGGCCGAAGAACTCGCCGGGCTGGATGTCGAAGCTGACGCCGTCCAGCGCGCGGAACTGGCCGTCGCGGTAGGTCTTGCTGACGTTGCTGAAACGCAGGGCGGGCGGACCGCCGGCCGGCGCGGGCATGGCGGCCGACTGTTGTGGGGGGCTTGCGGGCATGGGCGGCGATTGTAGGCAGCGGGCCCGGCCCGCGCTGGCCTGGGGTCATGACAGAATGGCCCACCTCCCCCACCCTCAACGCCCCTGGGCCCATGGCCACCAAGAAGCCGCGCCGCACCGCCGAACGCATCCTCGAAGTCACGCTGGACCTGTTCAACCGCTTCGGCGAGCCGAACGTGTCCACGACGCTGATCTCGGCGGAGCTCGGCATTTCGCCCGGCAACCTGTACTACCACTACCCGGCCAAGGACGAGCTGATCAACGCGCTCTTCAACCGCTACGACAAGGCCTTGTCGGAGCTGCTGGGGGCGGTGGGCAACGTGCGCAACGTGGAGGACGCCTGGCTGTTCTTCCACATGCTGTTCGAGCTGATCTGGCAGCACCGCTTCCTGTACCGCGACCTCAACGACCTGCTGTCGAAGAACCGCAAGCTGGAGACGCACTTCCAGCACGTGCTGGAGCAGAAGACGCAGGCGATGGTGGGGATGCTGGGGGGACTGCAGGCCAGCGGCGCGCTGACGATGCAGGTCCGCGAGGCGGTGCCGACGGCCAACGCGATGGTGGTGCTGCTGAGCTACTGGCTGAGCTACGAATACGTGCGCGATCCGCGCAATGCGCTGGAGCCCGACCGCGCCGGCGAGGCGCTGATGCGCGGCGCCTTCCACGTGCTGGGGCTGCTGCTGCCCTACCTGGAACCGGCGTCGCGCGACCACCTGTTCCAGCTGGCGGGGAAGTATCAGCCGCAGGCGGGCGGCGCCTCCCAAGCATGATCGGGCGAGTTCCGCCATCGGGACTCGACGCTCGCTTGATGTTTGTCAAACCTCTCGCCAGGTGACTCATCTCTGTCAGTCAGATTGACTGGCTTGAGCCATGCGCGCCTGAAGCTCGATGAATACGGTTCAGGGGCGGCGACTTTGCCGCTGACCTTTACGGAGCATTGAGCATGTTGCGAGAACTGCGCCTCAGCATCGCGCCTTGGAGCACGTCGTCCTTGATGGTCGACTGGGAGCGACTTCGGACGCTGGGTCCGTCGGGGTTCGTCATTCGCTACGGCCTGCTGCGGATGGCACCGGTGCTGGCGGCGCCAACCGTGGGCCTGGTGATCTTCAGGGACACCTCGCTCTCGCTGACTCGCTGGCTCGTCCTCGCGGCGATGTTCCTCGGCCTCGGCATCGTCTGGGGCATCGCGACCTGGCAAACCTGCGAGTCCCGATGGGATGGCGCGCGCTCGACTGACGCGCCACACGGCTAGCAGCAAGCCGGGGTCCGGCCCTCCGCACAAACCCTGGATTCGTGCGAAGCCGGCCCCCCTGGTCGCGGTTGGCGGCGGAAAACGACACCCTATAAATTAGGGATATCGTATTCACCGACATCAAGGGACCGATTCCATGAAGCGCATCCTGACCACCGCCGCCCTGCTGGCCCTGATCGCCCCGATGGCCCACGCCGCCACCGCCGAGAACGCCGACGCCAAGGCCCTGCGCGCCGAGTGCGCCAGCCAGCACGCCGTGAAGTTCGAGCAGGCCGCCGCCGCCAACGAGTACCGCTTCGTCTACAACCGCGGCGAATACCGCGGTGAAGCCACCAGCGGCCAGGCCGTCTCCTGCGGCCAGACCCAGTACGCCGAGTACCTGGCCAGCGCCGACCCGGTCCGCGTGATGTCCGCCTACCCGACCGCCGCCGGCCGTCCGCAGCCGGCCAAGAAGGCCTCCGCCGCCAAGTGATTTCGGAACGCCGGTTTCCGGAATGACGAACGCCGCCCTCGGGCGGCGTTCTGCATGGCGCGGTGTCCGTGGCCGCGGGCCGGGATCCGCTGCGCCGGGGTCAGTCCTTGACCTCCCACGGCAGCATCAGCGCGAGCGTGAGCAGTTGCTGGAACTCAGGCCCGAAGTGGGCCACGATGCGCTCCGGGTCTGGACACAGGCCGGCATCGGCGATCAGTCCGAACTGCACCTGGCCGGCGTAGGTCAGGATGCTGATGCCCAGGCTCATGTCGCCCGCCTGCGGCGCCCAGAACATCACGCGTTCGACGGCCGAGCCGCACAACTGCAGGGCCTGGGCCGGCCCCGGCACATTGGTCATCAGCGCCGTCGCCTTGCGCGAGAGCGTCTTCAGCATCGCGCGCTGGGCCGCCTTCTCCACCGACCCCGACGTCGCCATCAAGCCCATCGCCAAGGCCGGCTGCAGGCTGTTCTTCAGCGCCTGCGTCTGCGCATGCACCGCGTAGAGCCGCTTGACCGGATTCGTGATGCCGATCGGCAAGGGCAGCGGCACCATGCCGAAGCGGTTGCCCAGTTGCCATGCCGTCTCCAGCGGACGCAGGTTCACCGGCACCAACGCGCGGATCTCCTGGCCCTGGGTGTCGTCGCCGTGTTCGCGCAGGTAGAGCCCGAGCGCCCCGGCGACGCAGTTCAGCAGCACGTCGTTGACCGAGACGTTCATCGACTTGCCGACCGCCTTCACGGCGTCCAGCGGCAGCGGCGCGCCCCAGGCGACGCGTTTGGCGCGACCGGCCTTGCCCTTGAGACGGGTCTTCGCGTCGTCCGGTGCGTCGGTCAGCGCGGCGGCATCCTTGAGAACCTGCTTGCCCAGGCGCTCCGCCGGCGAAGCCTCCGGCTGCCCGGATCCGGCGTGTTCCTGGATCTCGCGCACGGTCCAGGCATTGATCGGCTTGACCATCGCATCGGCGAGCCATTCGGGCTCGGCGGCGTCGTCGACCGTCGCCTTCGCGCCCTTGCCCGTTGCGGCTCTTCCCGACTTGCCTGACTTCGCTGCCGGCAAGGTCGGCGGCACGACGCCGCCGTCGGTGATCGACAGCAGCACCGCGATCAGCGCGATGCCGTCGGCGATGCAGTGATGCACGCGCGCGATGAGCGCGCTGCTGCCGTCGTAATGCTCGATCAGATGCAGCTGCCAGAGCGGACGCGCAGGGTCGAGCGGCTCCGCGGCGAGGTCGGCCAGACGATCCTGCAGCGCGCCTTCGAGCGGACGTCCGCGGCGGCGGTTCAGGGTCTCGGGCACAACATGGCGCGTGATGTCGACCTCGGCGTCCTCGACCCACCAGGCGCGGTCGCCGGCCTCGACGACGCGCTGCCGGAAGCGCGGGAAGCGCAACAGCCCTTCGGCGACGCGCGCGCGCAAGTCATCGAGGGTGACATGCGGCTTCAGCAGCAGCACGCCGTGGATGATCATGCGGTTGGCTTCGGTGTCCAGGCGCAGCCAGGCGGTGTCGACCTTGGACATCGGCTCGGCGCCCTGCGGGAGGCCGTCAGGACGCTCGACGCCCCCGGTCTCCGCGCCCTTCCCGTTTCCGTTTCCTTTCCCATTCCCTTTTCCGTTCCCGGCAGCCTTGCCCACCGTCTTCGCGGCGGGCGCACGCGTTGCGGAGGCGGCCTCCGATGACTTGGGCTTGGCGCTACGCGGGGGAGCAGATCTGGACGCGGCGGGGGTGGGCAATGCGGTCTCCTGGACGGACTGTGCGAAGAGGAAGGCGATCGACGGAACGGGGGGACGGGACGAGTGACGGGACGATGAAGCCGGATCATCCTTCATCTAGAGAGGCGACCCCAGTCCGAACGTGGGGGTGGGGTGGGTAACATCGCGACCGTCCGTCCCGATTGTCGCCAACGGGACGCCCTGCTCACCGCCACGGGAGACACACCATGAGCCTGAAGGACCAATTCGACGCCGCCGTCGCCGATTCCAAGAATCTGCCCGAGCGCCCGGACAACCAGACGCTGCTGAAGCTGTACGCGCTGTTCAAGCAGGCCAGCGCCGGCGACGTCGAGGGCGACCGCCCCGGCATGACGGACTTCGTCAACCGCGCCAAGTGGGACGCGTGGAAGGCCCTCGAAGGCAAGACCAACGACGAGGCGATGCAGGACTACATCGATCTGGTCGAAGGCCTGAAGTAAGACCTCAAGTGCCGGCGCCCGCGCCGGACAGCCCATGAGGCCGCCTCGCAAGGGCGGCTTTGTTGTTTCTGGGTGCCAGCATCACCGCCCGTCGGGGCGGGATGTCGTCGCCCGGCTTCTTCACGGCGTCAGGTGGAAGTCCCGGCGCCCAGCGTCCGCAGGATTCGAGCCAGTAGAGCGCTTCATTCGCGACATCATCGAACCGCACGGCCCTGAAGTTCGATCCCAACGAGACCGTATCGCTCCACCACACAAGACGACGCTCGGAGAGCGCGTCCTTCGAAAATTGCCGCAGGAAGGCCACCAACATGAAGGTCGTGTCCACAGGTCGCCGGCAATCGGCCACCAGCGTCGCCACCTTCTGACTCAGCGTCGCGTGATAGCCGGCGAAATGCCAGTCCATCAACTGGCTGAAGCCGTCGAGGAAGTCGCGCCCCCAATAGTGGAACGTCCGTCCGCGAGCCTCAAACAGCGAATTGGGAAGCGCGCCCTGAAACTCAATGAGGACGAGGCGTGGCGGCACGTCCGGCGTCATCGGGACCTCCAGGAGCGCGAAATCAGCGCGCATATCGCCAAGAATGAACTCCCGCGCGACGAAATGTGGCGGCGGCCGCCCGGAAGCATGGGCGAGCAATGCCATGCGGGCTGTCGACGCGCCGAACCACTCCAGCAACGCCTGTTCCTTCAGACCTTCAGGCCTGACGGACCGAAGCCACCAACTCAGGGCGAGGGCTTCGTTGTGAGAATCGTCGCTGGTGTGATCGCAACGATGGAAATGGTTGCCGAGCAGAAGCATCGGTTTGGCATGTGAGCGGCGACTGGACATGTCAGTGGGACCTCCAGACAGGCAACTGGCTCAGCAGCCCTTCAATCGAGATGCGGTCCGGGTCGCGGCGCACGACCATGAAATAGCGGTCAAAGCGGGCATCCAGCTGGCACATCTCAAAGCCATTGGCCGTCGGCCAGAACTTCAGTTCATTCGCTTCCAGCGCCGCGTAGAGCGCGCGCTGGCGCCGATGCGGCCACCACTCCAGTGTCCAGGTGGCGATCTTGTTGACGTGAACCCGGCTGCCCTTCTTCGGCAGCACGAGTCCATAGAGGCAGGCATCGACAACCTTGAGATTGCCGTGCCGATCGCGGGGCGACTTCGACCGCGCCGCCTGGGAGGTCCGATTCAGAGTGATCACATGCAGCTCCGTCAGGAGATCAGAAGTCGATCACTCTAGAAGCACAGGTGGGCGAAAGTCAGCCCCTCGGCATGACATTTCTCAAAGGATCTTCAGATCTCCCTCCTCGGAGGGAAACGATTCATCGGCGCGCCAACTCCGCCCTGCGCTCTTCCTTCGGCAGCTTCGCCAGCCGCTGCACTTCGGCGTAGAAGCGCGGCCAGTCCGCGCCTTGGCGTTCAAAGAGCCGGACGAAGTCCGGCACCAGGTCCGTGTAGCTGCCCTGGATCGCCAGCGCCGGCGTGTTCAGGCCCAACACCCAGCGATCGAAACGCGTGTCGCCATTCCAGCGGTCGCGCTTGATCGCCTCGTAGTCCGCGCGCAGCTTCGCGAAGGCCGCGGCCTTGCCGGCGCGCTTCTCCTCATCGCTCGCCGTGCTGCGGAACACCTCCTGCAACTGGTCCCGCGTCGCCTTGAGCAAGACCTGGATCTCGTCCTGGCGGCGGCGCGACTGCTCGTCGTCGCGCAGCGCCTCCGGCCGGTCCTTCAACCAGCGCCCCACGCCGATCTGCTCGACGGCCGTCGCGAAACTCTCGTTGAACGCGGTGTCGTCGTTGGCATACGCCACCTGGTGGGCCAGCTCGTGGAAGATCATCCGCGCCAGTTGCGCCTCGGGGTAGCGGATGAAGGTGTTCAGCAGCGGATCGCCGCCCAGCCAGTTGCTCCAGCCCAGCGACGAATACGCCGGCACACCGTAGACGTAGGGCTCGAAGCCCTCCTTGCGCAGCGCCTGCGCCAGCTCGCGCGCATCGTTCGGGTCGAAGTAGCCGCGGTATCCCGCGCAGCCCATGATCGGATAGCACCAGGTCTTGAGCTGCAGGCTCAGCTCCGGCGTCGCGACGACGTTCCACACGGCCGAGCCGCGCTTCAGATCGGCGTAGCGGCGGTAGCTGTCGTTGTCCGGCAGCTTCAGTTCCGAGGACGCGTAGTCACGCAGCGACTTGGACAACTCAAGCTGCTTGCGCACCTCGGGGTCGAGGTCCTGCTGCCCCAGCCAGTCGTCGACCGGCTTGGCCGAGCGCACCAGCGACAGGTGTCCCG
The DNA here is from genome assembly GCA_002205125.1 of Roseateles noduli. Classification (GTDB taxonomy): domain Bacteria; phylum Pseudomonadota; class Gammaproteobacteria; order Burkholderiales; family Burkholderiaceae_C; genus Roseateles; species Roseateles noduli. Next base: position 110,452 of record NIOE01000016.1, read on the forward strand.
ACAGCGACTGCCCGTAGTACGACAGCTGGGCACAACCGCCCAGCGCCGTCATCACCAGCAGCAGCGGCGCAGCCAACAGGATCAGCAGCAGTCGTCGTGCGCGCTTCGTCATGCCGCGGACACCTCGACCAGGCAGTCGTAGAAGCACGGCGCGCGGCCCAGGTCGGTGAGCCGCTGGTGGGTCACCTCGTTGACGTTGCGACCGTCCGCGCCCAGCTTTCGCCACCAGATGCCCAGGCCGTGGACGACGCCCTCCCGCGCCCGCGCGCTCACGTCCAGCCGGCACGCGTAGCTGCCACGGTCGTTGAACACACGCACCAGCTGGCCGTCGACCAGCCCGCGCGCGGCCGCGTCGCCGGCGCTCATCTCCAACGCCTGCTCGCCTTCGATGTCGCGCAGACTCTTCACGTTCACGAAGGTGCTGTTCAGGTGGTTGCGCGCCGGCGGCGAGATCATTGCCAGCGGATAGCGCGCCGCCAACGCCGGGTCGCTCGTGCGGCTCTCGTAGTTGGGCACGTAATCTGCACCGCGCGCATCGGCCTTGCCGTTGGCCGACGGGAAGCCGCCCTCGGCGAACGGCGCCTCCGCCAGCGGCAGCTTGAACCAGCCGCGCTCGCGCAGTTGCGTCAGGTCGACGTCGTCGCGGAAGGACTGGCGCAGCAGCGCCTCGTCGTCGTCGTGGAAGGCGGGCTCGTCGAAGCCCATCGCCGCCGCGAGGTCCCGGAAGATCTGCGTGTTCGGGCGCGCCTCGCCGACCGGCGCGATCGCCGGTTCGTTCAGCAGCACGTCCGTGTGGCCGTAGCTGGTGTGGATGTCCAGGTGCTCCATCTGCGTCGTCGCCGGCAGCACATAGTCGGCCAGATCGGCCGTGTCCGTCATGAAGTGCTCCAGCACCACCGTCAGCAGGTCCTCGCGCTCGAAACCCGCCACCACCTTCGGCGACTCCGGCGCCACCGCGACCGGGTTGCTGTTGTAGACGATCATCGCCTCGACCTTCGAACCGAACGCAGGCGAGGCCTCGCGCAGCAGGTCGTCACCGATCGTGCTCATGTTGATGGTCCGCGAGGGACGGCCGCCGCGCAGGTCCGGGCGTTCCAGCGTCGGGTTCTTGAACGGCGCGAACCAGCCCGAGCTCGACAGCAGCAGCCCGCCCGCGCGATGGCGCCAGGCGCCGGTGAGGCACGGCAGCAGCGCGATCAGACGCACAGCGTTGCCGCCGCCGCGCACGCGCTGCATGCCGTAGTTCAGCCGGATCGCGGCCGGCGCCAGCGTCCCGTAGTCCCGCGCCAGGCCGCGGACCTCGTCCGCCGTGAGCCCGCATTCGGCCGCCGTGCGTTCGGGCGTCCAGGCGAGCGCCCGTTCGCGCAATTCGCCCCAGCCGTCAACGTGCCGGAGGAGGTAGTCGTGATCGAGCCAGTCGTGGGCGATCAGCTCGTGCATCAGTCCCAGCGCCAGCGCGCCGTCGGTGCCCGGCAGCAGGGCCAGGTGTTGATGGCACTTGTCGGCGGTCTCGGTCTTGCGCGGATCGATGCAGACCAGCTTCGCGCCGGCGCGCTTGGCCTGGTTCGCGTAGGTCCAGAAATGCAGGTTGGAGGCGATTGAGTTGCTGCCCCAGATCACGATCAGCTTCGATTCCGCGAAGTGCGGCAGGTGCATGCCGACCTTGTGCCCATAGGTCGCGGCCAGCCCCGCGCCGCCCGCCGACGCGCAGATGGTGCGGTCCAGGCAGGACGCGCCCAGCCGGTTGAAGAAGCGGCCCGCCATCGCCTCGCCCTGCAGCATCCCCATCGTGCCGGCATAGCTGTAGGGCAGGATGGCCTGCGGGTCGCGCGCCGCGATGGCGGTCAGCCGGCCGGCGATCTCGGCGATCGCCTGGTCCCAGCCGATGCGCTCGAAACGCGGCGGCTCATGCTTCGCGCTGACGCGCTTGAGCGGGTGCAGCAGGCGCTCCTCGTGATAGCTCCGCTCCGGATATCGTGACACCTTCGTGCATAGCGCGCCGTGGGTGCTCGGATGCTCGGGCTGGCCTTGCACCTTCACGACCCGGCCGTCCTCGACCGTGATGCGCAGCGCGCAGGTGTCCGGGCAATCGTGCGGGCAGGCGCCCTTGACGATTCGCGTGCCGCGGTCGGCGGCCTGTGGCAGGGAGTTCACGACGGGTTCAGAGAGCACGGACGACATGCGTCAACTATTGCACAGGCGCCACACCCTTGCGATTTCTTACCCGAGAGAGCGACAGCGCTGGACACACGAACCGCTAAGCTCGCAGGCCAGGAGGCCGAAATAGGTCGTGTCGAGTCTCCTGGCGCGCTTGCCTTCCTCCGGCGGACGCCACAATATCAATTCGAACCCCTCTGGGAGTCCCCTTTGGATCGCCGCCAACTTCTCGCCTCCGCCAGCGCCCTGGGCGCGCTCGCCACCCTGCCCATCCCGTCGGCCGTCCGCGCACAAGGCAAACGCCTGGTGCTGGGCCAGTCGGCACCGCTGACCGGCGCCGCCGCCCAGCTGGGCATCCAGATGCAGGCCGGCGCCAAGCTGTTCTTCGACGCCCAGAACGCCGCCGGCGGCATCAACGGCACCACCATCGAACTGCGCACGCTGGACGACGGCTACGAGCCCGACCGCTGCAAGGCCAACACCGAGAAGCTGATCGCCGACGACGTGTTCGCGCTGTTCGGCTACGTCGGCACGCCGACCTCGGTCGCCGCGCTGCCGCTGGTCAACCAGGCGAAGATCCCCTTCGTCGCCCCCTTCACCGGCGCCGAAGTGCTGCGCGACCCGTTCAGCCCGTGGGTCTATCACGTGCGGGCCTCGTACTACGACGAGACCGCCCTGATCGTGAAGCAGCTGACCCAGCTGGGCCTGATGCGCATCTCGGTGTTCCACCAGAACGACGCCTACGGCAAGGCCGGCCTGGACGGCGTGCTGCGCGCGATGAAGCCGCTGGCGCTGCAGCCGCAGGCCATGTCCACCGTCGAGCGCAACAGCATCGACGTCGCCAAGGCCGTCAAGGATCTGGTGCAGAGCGGCTCGCCGCCCGAAGCCATCGTCATGATCAGCGCCTACAAGAGCTGCGCCGCCTTCATCCGCGCGGCCCGCAAGGCCGGCTACGGCGGCGTGTTCTACAACGTGTCCTTCGTGGGCACGCAGTCGCTGCTGGACGAGCTCGGCAAGGACGCGATGGGCGTGGTCGTCAGCCAGGTCATGCCCTACCCGTTCGGCTCGCAGGTCGGCGTGGTCCACGAGTACCAGCAGGCCGCCACCAAGGCCGGCCAGAAGTTCAACTACACCGCCATCGAGGGCTACATCGGCGCCAAGGTCATCAGCGAAGGCATCCGCCGCATGACCCGCCCGACCCGCGACGGCCTGGTCGCGGCGCTCGACACCCTGTCGAACTACAACGTCGGCGGCTTCAACGTGAACTTCAAGCCCAACAAGCATGTCGGCTCCAGCTTCGTCGAGATGACGATGCTGACCAACGACGGGCGCGTGAAGCGCTGACCTGCCCTCCCCTCGGGCAGACCCCGGGCAGACCCGGGCCCAGGATCGCACGCCCACGGCGGCGGTCCTCCGGCCCCACGGGTACACTGGTCCGACCACAGCGGCGCCGCCCTGAGCGGCGCCGCGGCCTTTCTGGCCCGCGGCAAGCCCGACGCTGTCGCGACGACATCGGAGTGCCCGCCCATGAAGCTGATCGAACCCATCCTGGCCGACGCCCCGGCCATCGCCAAGCTGCGACGCGACCTGCACGCGCATCCGGAGCTCTGCTTCCACGAGGACCGCACCGCCGACGTGGTCGCGAAAGCGCTGACCGACTGGGGCATCGAGGCCCACCGCGGTCTGGGCAAGACCGGCGTGGTGGGCATCATCCAAGGCCGTGACGGCGGCGCCAGCGGCCGCACGCTGGGCCTGCGCGCCGACATCGACGCGCTCCCCATCACCGAGCACAACACCTTCGCCCACGCCAGCAAGCACCCCGGCAAGATGCACGCGTGCGGCCACGACGGCCACACCGCGATGCTGCTGGCCGGCGCCAAGCACCTGGCGGCGAATCGCGACTTCGACGGCACCGTCTACGTCGTGTTCCAGCCGGCGGAGGAAGGCGGCGGGGGCGCCCGCGAGATGATCAAGGACGGCCTGTTCACGAAGTTCCCGATGGAAGCCATGTTCGGCATCCACAACTGGCCGGGCATGGCGGCCGGGCAGTTCGCGCTCAAGAGCGGACCGGTCTTCGCGTCGAGCAACGAGTTCAAGGTCCGCATCAAGGGCAAGGGTGCACACGGCGCGATGCCGCACCTGGGCACGGACCCGGTGGTGGTGGCGGCGCACCTGGTGCAGGCCTACCAGACCATCATCACCCGCAACAAGCGGCCGATCGACGCGGCCGTGATCTCGGTGACCATGATCCACGCCGGCGAGGCTACCAACGTCATTCCGGAAAGCTGCGAGCTGCAGGGCACCGTCCGCACCTTCACGCTGGAGACGCTGGACCTGATCGAGCGCCGCATGAAGCAGATCACCGCGGCCACGGGCGACGCCTTCGAGGTCGAGTGCGAGTTCTCCTTCCACCGCAACTACCCGCCGACGATCAACCACGCCGCCGAGACCGAGTTCGTCCGCGGCGTGCTGACCGAGATGCTGGGCGCGCCCAACGTGCAGGAGTTCGAGCCCACCATGGGCGCGGAAGACTTCAGCTACTACCTGCAGGCGGTGCCGGGCTGCTACTTCCTGATCGGCAACGGCGACGGCAGCCACCGCGAGGGCGGCCACGGCCTGGGCCCCTGCATGCTGCACAACCCGAGCTACGACTTCAACGACGAGCTGATCCCCCTGGGCGGCTCGATGTGGGCGCGGCTGGTCGACGCCTGGTTCAAGCAGCCCCGACCCGCGAAGGCCTGAGCGCCGGGCCATGGGCCCTCCATCCTTTCCAGCCAGACAACGTCCAGCCCCCCGCCCGATGACCGCACCGATTGCGCCCGACCAGGAAAAGACCGTCCTCGACGACACCCACCGCTGGCTGCAGCGGGCGGTGATCGGCCTGAACCTGTGCCCCTTCGCCAAGAGCGTCGAGGTCAACCAGCGGCTGCGCACCGTGGTCAGCGCGGCGCGCACGCCGGAGGACCTGCTCAAGGATCTGGCGCACGAGCTGCTGTCGCTCAACCGCGCCGATCCGGACGAGACCGAGACCACGCTGGTGGTCCATCCCTGGGTGCTGAACGACTTCCTGGACTTCAACGACTTCCTCGGCGCCGCCGATGCGCTGGTCGAGGACCTGGACCTGGACGGCGTGCTGCAGGTCGCGAGCTTCCACCCGGACTACCAGTTCGACGGCACCGAAGCGGACGACGTCGACAACTTCAGCAACCGGTCGCCCTACCCCACGCTGCACCTGCTGCGCGAGGAGAGCATCGAACGCGCCGTCGAGACCATGCCGGACACCGACGCGATCTACGAAGCCAACATCGAGACGCTGCGCCGCATCGGCCGCAAGGGCTGGGACGCACTGGACGTCGAGGCGAAGCTGCCGCTGGCGCAGCGCACCACACGCGAGGACTGAGCCTCTTACTCCCTCTCCCGCTTGCGGGAGAGGGCGGGGGTGAGGGCTGCGGTCGTGGCAGGACCGATGTCCTGATTTGACCGCGACTGGTCCAGCGGCGGCGCGACGGCGAGCGCACTCGCCGGCACGATGACAACCATCAACCCACCGATGGAGTCCTCGATGACCACCACCTCGAACGCTGCCCCCACCACCGCCGTCCTGCTGATCGACGTCCAGGAGTCCTTCCGCCATCGCCCCTACTGGGACGAGGCCACCTGGCCCGCCTTCCAGGAACGCACCAACGCCCTGCTCGACGGCGCGGCCGCCCGCGGCCTGCCGATCATCCGCATCCTCCACAGCGACGGCCCGGAAACGGCGGACAACCCGTTCTCGATGGTCAGCGGCCATGTCCGCCCGCTGGACGGCCTCGCGCAGGTGCCCATCGCCGCCGAGTTCCTCAAGCACCGTCACAGCGCCCTGGTCGGCACCGGCCTATCGATCTGGCTGACCGAGCACGGCATCCGCCGCCTGATCGTCGCCGGCATCCGCACCGAGCAGTGCTGCGAGACGACCACCCGCCACGCCAGCGACGAGGGCTGGACCGTCGACTACGTGACCGAGGCGACGCACACCTTCCCGATCCCGCATGCCAGCGGCGTCGTGGTCGGCGTGGCCGACCTCAAGCTGCGCACCGAGGTCGCCTTGCAGGGCCGCTTCGCCGACATCGTGACCGTCGAGCAGGCGCTGTCCCGCGCCGCCTGAGCGCATACTGCGGTGATGTCCGCGATGTCCTTTTCCGATGCTCCTCCGGCTTCCCGCACCAGGACCGACGCCGAGGCCGCCCTGATCGACGTCTGGATCCTGGTCGAGCGCCACACCCTGCTGCTCGACCTGGCCGGCGCCGCCGAGGCGCTGCGGCTCGCCAACCAGGCGCTGCGTCGGCGCGGCGAGCCGGAGGCGTTCAGGCTGCGCTACTGCGCCGCGAGCGATTCGGCCTCCACCTCGGTGGGGTTGACGCTCGCCGCGCTCGAACCGCTGCCCGCGCTCGGCCAGCGGGATTGGTTGATCCTGAGCGGCCGGCGGCACCCGCATCCGGACGATCCGCCGCCTGACACCGGCGATCGGGAAGAAGAACTGCGCATCGAGCGGTGGCTGCACCGTGAAGGCACTGCGCTGCTGGCTGGCGGCCAGGGCCGGCTGTTGAGCATCTGCGCCGGCGCGCTGCTGGCGGCGCGGGCCGGGCTGCTCGACGGCCGCCGCTGCACCACCCACCACGAGGCGCTGGACGCGCTGCGCGACGCCGCCCCGCGCGCCGACGTGCAGGCCAACCGCGTGTTCGTGCTCGACGGCCCCTTGGCCAGCAGCGCCGGCATCACGGCCGGCATCGACCTGGTGCTGGCGCTGATCGCCGAACACTGCGGCGAGGCGATCGCCGCCTCGGTCGCGCAGGTGATGGTGGTCTACCTGCGCCGCGGCGCCCAGGATCCGGAGCTCTCGCCGATGCTGGCGAACCGCCACCATCTGCATCCCGGGCTGCACCGGGTGCAGGACGCGGTCTGCGGCGACCCGCGCGCCGACTGGAGCCTGGCCCGCATGGCCGAGGTTGCGCATGTCACGCCCCGGCACCTCACGCGGCTCTTCACCCAGCATGGCGGAACGACGCCGCTGGACTACCTGCGCGCGATCCGGCTCGAGCTGGCGCGACGCGAACTCCAGCGCGGCGTGCGCCCGGCCCAGGCGGCGCTGGCCGCCGGCTTCAGCTCGGACCAGCAACTCCGCCGAACCCGCCGTCGCCTGGGTACTGCGGCTTAACATCCTCCCTGTCACCTCCTCTCATGGAGAACCCTTGCTGGACCGCCTTTTGCCCTGCGCAGGGCTAGCACAAATCACATAAATCCAAGTCAAGCGGGTTTCGTGCACTTCTGGTAACTTGCGCGCCCACAGTGAACGAGGAGCGGCATTTGAACGATTGGTTGAAGCGACTGGAGGCCCTGGATCCGGCCCGTCTGGCGGGCATGCGCCGCGGCGTGGAGAAGGAAAGCCTGCGCGCGCAACCGAGCGGCGGCTCCCTGGCGCTGACGCCGCATCCGACGGCGCTCGGCTCCGCGCTGACGCATGAGACCGTCACGACCGACTTCAGCGAATCGCAGCTGGAGCTGATCACCGGCGTGCATCCCACCGCCGAGGACTGCGAACGCCAGCTCACCGAGATCCACCAGGCCGTCTACCGCTGTCTGGGCAACGAGCTGATGTGGGCGTCGAGCATGCCCTGCCTGCTCCCCGCCGACGAGACCATCCCGATCGGCCGTTACGGCGCGTCCAACATCGGCCGCGCCAAGAGCGTCTACCGCATGGGCCTGGGCCACCGCTACGGCCGGCGCATGCAGACGATCTCCGGCATCCACTACAACTGGTCGATGCCGGGCCTGGACAACGCGGACCACTTCGCGCTGATCCGCAACTTCCGCCGCCACTCCTTCCTGCTGCTGACGCTGTTCGGCGCGTCGCCGGCGCTGTGTTCCAGCTTCGTCGCCGGCCGCGAGCACGGCCTGCAGCCGCTGGTCGACGGCACGCTGCACATGCCCTACGGCACCTCGCTGCGCATGGGCCGCCTCGGTTACCAGAGCGACGCGCAGGCTTCGCTGGCGGTCAGCTACAACAGCATCGACGGTTATGCCGCCTCGCTGCAGGACGCGCTGACGCGGCCCTACGCGGCCTACGAGAAGGTCGGCGTCGTCAATCCGGGCGGCGAGTACAACCAGCTGTCGACCACGCTGCTGCAGATCGAGAACGAGTTCTACGGCACGATCCGCCCCAAGCGCACGATCCGCTCGGGCGAACGCCCGTTGCACGCGCTGCGCGAGCGCGGCGTCGAGTACATCGAGGTCCGCTGCATGGACCTGGACCCGTTCGAACCGGTCGGCATCGCGGCGGGCACGATGCGTTTCCTGGATCTCTTCCTGCTGCATTGCTGGCTGACCGACAGTCCGAACGACACGCCGGAAGAGCTGGGCGCGCTGGCGCGCAACCAGCATCGCACCGCCTCGGCCGGTCGCGAGCCCGGCCTGAAGCTGGAGCGCCGCGGCGGCGAGGTCTTGCTGCGCGACTGGGGCCGCGAGCTGCTGGCCGAATTCGCACCGATCGCCGACAAGGTGGACGCGACGCTGGGCGGCTCCCTGTACCGCGAGGCGCTCGCGCAGGCGGTCGAGCGCTGGGACGATCCGGATCAGCTGCCGTCGGCCCGCGTGCTGGCGGCGATGCGCGCGCAGCATGCGTCCTCGCACCTGGCTTTCGTCGCGGCGCAGTCCGAAGTCTCCCGCCGCCATGTGCTGGAGCAGCCCCTGCCCGACGGCCTGATGACGCGCTTCGACCAGTCGGCACGCGCCTCGCTGGAAGCGCAGGCCGCGATCGAGGCGGCGGACACCATCGACTTCGAGACCTTCCGGCAGCAGTACCTCGATCCCGCGCAACTGCGAGGTTGATCGTGGAGGAGCGCGGTTGAGTTCCTTCCGCCGGGCGTTCAGCCCGGCAGCGACGAGCTGCGCAGTTCGTCGTGGCGCTTCTGCAACTCCTGACGCAGCTTCTTGCGCTCCAGCGCCGCTTCCCAGCGGCGCTTCTCGTCCGGGGTCGACGGCGTGCGCGGAGGCACCGGGACGGGGCGTCCGTCCTCGCCCACCGCCACCATCGTGAAGAAGCAGCTGTTGGCGTGGCGCACCACCTGGTCGCGGATGTTCTCGGTGACGACCTTGATGCCGATCTCCATCGACGAGGTGCCCGCGTAATTCACCGACGCCAGGAAGCTCACCAGTTCCCCGACGTGGATCGGCTGGCGGAACATCACCTGGTCCACCGACAGCGTCACCGTGTAGCGGCCCGCATACCGGCTGGCGCAGGCGTAGGCGACCTGGTCGAGCAGCTTCAGGATGGTGCCGCCGTGCACGTTGCCGGAGAAGTTGGCCATGTCCGGCGTCATCAGCACCGTCATGGTGAGTTGGTGGGAAGGCAGGTCCATGGCGCGGGATCCGGCGTCGGATCGTGGAGTGGGGAAGTGGCCGCCATGGTGCCAGAGTCCTTGGGATGAAGGCGGGGTGAAGGCGGGGGAAGGCGGGGGGACCCGCAGGTCCCTCTTCTGGCGCTTGCCGCTGACACGGCCGTCGGTTAGGGTGCGCGCAAGGAGATTCCATGGTCCAGGTCCAGCAGCCCAGCATCGTCGACACGCGCGGTGCCCAGATGTTCCCCGCGCTCGGGGTCGCCGACATCGCGCGCGTCGCCCGATTCGGCCGGTTCCGGCGGTATGCCCAGGGGGAGTGGGTCGTGCGCGCCGGCGACAGCGGCATGGGCATGATCCTGATCCTCAGCGGCGAGATCACCGTGTCGCAGCGCGACAGCCTCGGCCACGTGACGCCCATCCACCGTCACGGGCCGGGCGGCTTCCTGGGCGAGGTGGGCCAGCTCAGCGGCCGGCCCTCCTTCATCGACGCGATCGCGGAGACCGAGGTCGAGGCCGTCGACGTCAGCCCGCCGCAGCTGCGCGCGCTGCTGATCGGCGAGGCCGACCTGGGCGAACGCCTGACCCGCGCCTTCATCCTGCGCCGCGTCGGCCTGATCGAGGCCGGCGCCAGCGGCGCGACGCTGATCGGTCGCGGCAAGTCCGCGCCCGTGATGCGGCTGCGCAGCTTCCTGGGCCGCAACGGCTACCCGCACCAGCAGCTGGAACCCGACCAGAACGAGGACGCCAAGGCGCTGGCCGACCAGTACATGACCGACGGCGTGCAGATGCTGGTCATCTGCCCCGGCGGCGAGGTGCTGGTCGATCCGACCGACGACGAGGTCGCGCGCTGCATGGGCATCGTCGACATGCGCGAGCGGACCGAGCTCTACGACGTCGCCATCATCGGCGCCGGACCTGCGGGCCTGTCGTCGGCGGTGTACGCGGCGTCGGAAGGACTGTCGGTGCTGGTGCTGGACTGCCGCTCGTTCGGCGGCCAGGCCGGGGCCAGCTCACGCATCGAGAACTACCTCGGCTTCCCGACCGGCATCTCCGGTCAGGCGCTGGCGGGGAGAGCCTTCGTCCAGGCCCAGAAGTTCGGCGCGGACATGCTGATCCCCGCCAAGGTCACCGAGATGAGCTGCGAACGCCAGGGCATGGAGGACGAGCTCCACCTGTCGCTCGAGGACGGCCGCAAGGTGCGCGCGCGCACCGCGGTGATCGCCACCGGCGCGCGCTACCGCCGCCCGGAGATCGACGCGCTGACCCGCTACGAAGGCCGCGGCGTCTGGTACTGGGCCTCGCCGATCGAGGCCCGCATCTGCAGTCGGCAGACGGTGGTCATCGTCGGCGGCGGGAACTCGGCGGGACAGGCGGCGGTATTCCTCGCCAACCATGCGGCCAAGGTCATCATGCTGATCCGCGGTCCGGGACTGGCGGCGACGATGTCGCGCTACCTGATCGATCGGATCCAGGGCACGGCCAACATCGAACTGCAGCCGCACCAGGAGCTGAAGGAACTCGAAGGCGGCGACTCGCTCGAAGCGGTGACCTGGCGCGACCGCCGCAACGGCCAGGAGAAGCGCCTCGCGCTGCAGCACCTGTTCATGTTCATCGGCGCCGAGCCGGAAACCGGCGTGATCGCCGAGTGCGGACTGGAGCTCGACCAGGCCGGCTTCATCATCACGGGCCGCGCCTGCGCGTGCCCGCTGTCCGAGTACAAGCCGGAGCCGCTGGAATCGAGCATCCCCGGCGTGTTCGCGGTCGGCGACGTGCGGTCGGGCTCGGTGAAGCGCGTCGGCGGCGCGATCGGCGAAGGCGCGCAGGTCGTGGCCAGCATCCACCAGTACCTGGCCCGTCAGGACGCGGCGCGCGCCGAACGCCTCAGCCCAGCCGCCGTGGCCCGCGCGACGGTGTAAGGCCCGAGGGGCGACGCCCCTCCTTCCGTTTTCCCTCGCCGCCCCGCCCCGCCGGGGCGGCAGCGCTTTCATCGCCTCCCCGATTCGCGGTTGCCCCTCTCACCGGGAACGGCGCTTCGCCATAGAATGCGAATCGTTGTTATTTGCAAACTGGGCGCCGTCCGATGCTGTCTCCCGAATCCCGCCGTCTCTGGACCTGGCCGATCGCGCTGGGCGTGCTCAGCACCTCCGGCCTGCTGACCGCGCTGGTCTCCGACGAGTGGGGCGACGCCTGGTCCTGGGTCGGCCTGGGCGTGCCGGTGGCGGTCATCGCCTGGTACGCCTGGCGTCCGCAGAAGGCGCGCTGAGCGCTTCGTCTCTTCCTTCCCCGCTCTCGTAGCCGTCCAGTCGCCGTATGGCAGGCGCGTCCCGTCCGCTCCCCAGCCGTTTTCTCCTTCCAGAAGAACTCCCGCAAGGTCCTCGTCCCATGAATCACCCCTCCCTGCGCCCGCTGGCGCTCGCCATCGCCCTCGGTCTGTCCGGTCTCGCCGCCCCTGTCGCCTTCGCGCAGGATGCGCCGCAGAAGGACGAGAACAAGGACGGCGGCCCGTCCCAGCTGCCGGCCGTGACCGTCAGCGCCACCGCGGACAAGCAGGGCCTGTCCAAGGCCTACGCCGGCGGCCAGGTCGCGCGCGGCGGCCGCGCCGGGATCCTGGGCACCAAGGACAACATGGAGACGCCCTTCTCCATCACCGCCTACACGAACGAGCTGATCCAGGACCGCCAGGCCAAGAGCGTCGCCGAAGTGCTCCAGAACGACCCCGGCATCCGCGCCGCGCGCGGCTTCGGCAACTTCCAGGAGGCCTACTTCATCCGCGGCTTCATCCTGAATTCGGACGACGTCGCCTACAACGGCCTCTACAGCCTGCTGCCGCGCCAGTACATCGCGTCGGAGCTGTTCGAGCGCGTCGAGGTCCTGCGCGGCGCCTCCGCCTTCCTGATGGGTGCGAGCCCCAGCGGCAGCGGCATCGGCGGCAACATCAGCCTGCTGCCCAAGCGGGCGCCAGTGGAACCGCTGACGCGCCTGACGGTGAACGCGGGCAGCGGCGGCTCGGGCGGCGCGGCGGTGGACGTGGCGCGACGCTTCGGTCCGGACAAGGCGACCGGCGTGCGCTTCAACGCCGCCTACCGGGACGGCGGCACCGCCGTCGACGAGGAGAAGGCCAGGACCAGCGTGGTCGCCGTGGGCCTGGACTGGCGCAGCCGCGATGTCCGCCTGAGCGCCGACCTCGGCTGGCAGGACAACCAGCTCACCCGCACGCGTCCGAGCGTCACCGTGCAAGGCCTGTCGGCGATGCCGTCGGTGCCGGACAACAAGACCAACTTCGCGCAGCCCTGGACCTTCTCCAACGAGCGCGACACCTTCGGCACGCTGCGCGGCGAGTGGGACCTGACCGACACCGTCACCGCCTGGGCCGCCTACGGCGCGCGCCGCAGCAAGGAAGAGAACCGCCTGGCGGGACTGACGGTCACCAACGCGGCCACCGGCGCGGGCAACTACTACCGCTTCGACAACGGCCGCAAGGACAGCGTCGACACCGCCGAAGCCGGCGTGCGCGGCAAGTTCCGCACCGGTCCGGTCGGCCACGAGTGGGTGGTCTCGGCCTCGATCTTCTCGCTCGACACCAGGAACGGCTACGCGATGGACTTCGGCAACCTGCTGCCGACCAACCTCTACAGCCCGACCTCCGATCCGCTGCCGGTCTTCTCGCCGGGCGTCTACATCGGCAACAGCGTGGACGATCCGCGCCTGAACACGCGCGTGCGCAACCGCAGCGTCGCCGTCGGCGACACGCTGTCGATGTTCGACGACACCTTCCTGCTGACGCTGGGCCTGCGCCACCAGACCCTGAAGCAGGACAGCATCTCGCCGCGCGTGCAGTGGAACTTCAACGGCGCGGACTTCGGCACGCCGGGCGGCTTGGTCACGACCTACGACCAGAGCAAGACCAGCCCCGTCGTCGGCGCGGTCTACCGCTTCACGAAGCAGCTGTCGGTCTACGGCAACTACATCGAGGGCCTGAACAAGGGCGACAGCCTGGCCGCGCAGGACGGCCTGCCGGCGCGCGACCTGGCGCCCTACCAGTCCAAGCAGAAGGAAGTCGGCGTCAAGTACGACGGTGGCCGGCTGGGATTCGGCGCCGCGTACTTCACGACGGACAAGCCGCGCGCGGTGCTGGCGCAGAACGTCACGCAGGGCGAGGACCGCCACCGCGGCATCGAGCTGAACGCCTTCGGCGAAGCCACGCGCGACGTGAAGGTCCTCGGCGGCCTGACCTGGCTGGACGCCAAGCAGCACGGCACCGGGCTGGCCGACACCGACGGCAAGTACACGCTGGGCATCCCCCGCATCCAGGCCAACCTCGGCACGGAATGGGAAGTCCGCGCGCTGCAGGGCCTGGCGCTCGACGCCCGCGTGGTCCACACCGGCAAGTCCTACGCCGACAGCGCCAACCGGCTGACCGTGCCGGCCTGGACGCGCCTGGACGCCGGCGCGCGCTACCTGTTCGAGGTCCAGGGCACGCTGCTGACGCTGCGCGCGCGGATCGACAACGTCACCAACCGCAAGTACTGGGCCTCGGCCGGCGGCTATCCCGACCAGAGCTACCTGGTCGTGGGCCAGCCGCGCAGCTTCAACCTGAGCCTGGCGGCGGACTTCTGAGGACACGATGATGCTGAGCTCGCGCGCCATCCGGGTCTGGACCTGGCTCCACAAGTGGAGCAGCCTGGTCTGCACGCTGTTCATGCTGCTGCTGTGCCTGACCGGTCTGCCGCTGATCTTCCATCACGAGATCGGCCACCTGCTCGGCGACGAGATCGAGGCGCCCGAGCTGCCCGCGGCAATGGACAAGCAGCGCGTGTCGCTGGACGTGATGGCCAAGGCGGCCAACGCGGTGCATCCGACGATGGTGATCCAGTTCGCCGGCGAGAACGAGGACGACCCGAGGCTGTGGTGGTTCACGCTCGCGCCGACGCCGGAGCCGACCGACCAGTTCAAGTCGGTCGCCGTCGACGTGCGCACCGGCCTGGCGGTGCGCGAGTACCGCATCGGCGAAGGCTTCATGGACCTGATGTTCCGGCTGCACGTGGACATGTTCGCGGGCCTGCCGGGCAAGCTCTTCCTCGGCCTGATGGGCCTGCTGCTGCTGATCGCGCTGGTCAGCGGCGTGGTGCTCTACGCGCCGTTCATGCGCAAGCTCGACTTCGGCGCGGTGCGCAAGGACCGCTCGACGCGCGTGAAGTGGCTGGACCTGCACAACCTGATCGGCATCGTCACGCTGGTGTGGTGCTTCGTCGTCGGCGCAACCGGGATGATCAACACCTGGGCGGAACTGCTGGTGCAGTACTGGCAGTACGACAAGGTCACCGCCCTGCTGGCGCCCTACAAGGACCAGCCGCTGCTGAGCGCCGCCGAACGCGCGCCGCTGCAGGACTCGATGGACACGGCGATGCAGGTCGGCGCGCAGCGCAAGGTCTCGTTCATCGCCTTCCCGGGGACCTCGTTCTCCAGCCCGCATCACAACACCTTCTTCCTCAAGGGCACGACGCCGCTGACCTCCAAGCTGCTGCAGCCGCTGCTGATCGATGCGAAGACCTCGCAGTTGACGGCCGCGCCGGCGCTGCCGTGGTACCTGACGGCGCTGCTGGTGTCGCAGCCGCTGCACTTCGGCGACTACGGCGGCATGCCGATGAAGATCCTGTGGGCGCTGCTGGACGTGGCGACCATCGTGATCCTCGGCAGCGGCCTCTACCTGTGGCTGCGCAAGCCGCAGGGGGCCAGGAAGGCCAAGAAGGGCGCGAAGGGCGCAGCGTCGACATCCGCGGATGCCGACGACGAGCTCGACGACGCCAAGAATCCCGAAACCGCGGCCGCCTGATCGCCAGTCCGCACGATCACCCTCACCGCACATGCCTGATTCGAACAAGCCCGACTCCCCCAAGCACCAGATCGAGAGCCTGCAATCCAGCGGCCTGAAGGCCACGCTGCCGCGCATCAAGGTGCTGCAGATCTTCGAGCAGTCGGACCAACGCCATCTCAGCGCCGAGGACGTCTACCGCCAGCTGCTGCTGGAGGGCGCCGACATCGGCCTGGCGACGGTGTACCGGGTGTTGATGCAGTTCGTGGAGGCGGGGCTGCTGGCGCGCCAGCATTTCGAATCCGGCAAGGCCGTGTTCGAGCTCAACTCCGCGCAGCACCATGACCACATGGTGTGCCTGGCCTGCGGCCGGGTGGAGGAGTTCTACGACGCCGGCATCGAGCAGCGCCAGAAGGAGATCGCCGAGGAGCGGGGCTACGAGCTGGTCGAGCATGCGCTCGCGCTGTACGGGCTGTGCTCGAACCCGGAATGCCGAGCGAAGCGGAATCGCTGAATCCGAAGCGGCCGGCCGGGAGACCGTGGCGGGACGCGCACAATCCGGCGCTTCCCGGTTGACTACTGTATGGGCATACAGTAAATTTCCATCCATCGCAGCCAACCCGGCTGCAGCAGGAGATGGTCATGCAGATGCTCAAGCAAACGGTCTGGTCTTCGTTGAACAACGCGGATGCCTGGGTGGTCTGCATCGGCGTCATGTCCTGCCTCGGACTGGCGACGGGCCTGCTCGGCTGAGAGCTTAGCTCAGCCCGGCGAGCCCTTCGCCTCCAGTGTTCCGTTCGCGGAGCCAGGGTCCCCTCCCGAGGGGACCTTTGTTTTCAGTGCCTTTCAGTTCTCAAAGCTTTCGTCCGCTCGACTTGAGCAACGCCTGACCCCGGTCCTGGACGTTGCTCAAGCGGCGGACTTTTTTTGTCCGTTCGTTCCTTCGTATCCGGCGTCGGCCTGCCCTTCCTTCACGAAGTCGACGAAGACGCGCAGCGGCGCAGGCAGGTAGCGCCGGCCCGGGTAGTAGAGGAAGGGGCCGCTGAAGGACACCCACCAGTCCTCCAGCACCGGCACCAGCGCGCCGCTCTCCAGGTGCGGACGCACCCAATCCTCGAAGGTCTGGATGACGCCGCAGCCCTGGACCGCCGCATCGATCGCCAGGTCCAGTCCGCCGCCCAGTCGCACGATCAGCGGCCCCTCGGGATCGACGGTGACAGTCTCGCCATCGCGCTGGAACTCGTAGGCCGGCATCGTGCCGCTGGGGAAGCGGCCGCGCAGGCAGCGATGCGCGAGCAGGTCCCGCGGATGCGTCGGCCGGCCATGTTCGGCGAGATAGGCCGGCGCCGCCGCCGTCGCCATGCGCTGCGTCCGCGGACCGATGGGGACGGCGATCATGTCCTGCTCCAGCCGCTCCTCGTAGCGGATGCCGGCATCGCAGCCGGCGGCCAGCACGTCGACGAAGCTCTCGTCGACCGTGACATCGAGCTTGATGTCGGGGTAGCGCTTCAGGAAGGCGGGAACGATCTGCGGCAACACCAGCCGCGCAGCACTCGCCGGCACGTTGAGCCGCAGCGTGCCGGCCGGCCGCTCGCGAAATCCGTTGACGACATCGAGCGCCGCCTCGACCTCGCCGAGGGCCGGCCCGAGCCGGTCCAGCAGCCGGGCGCCGGCCTCGGTCGGCGCGACGCTTCGGGTGCTCCGATGCAACAGCCGGACGCCGAGCTTCGCCTCCAGCCGCCGCACCGCTTCGCTCAGCCCGGAGGGGCTCAGGCCGGACTGCCGCGAGGCCTCCCGGAAGCCGCCGGATCGCGCCACGGCGAGGAAGGCCGACAGATCGCCAAGTTCCATCTCACTGTCCTTGATTCCGCACAGCCCGTGCGGATTCGATCCCCTTATCGTACGACCGCGCGCTGCCTACAGTCCTTCCACGACGTCGCCGATCTCGCCGACTTCCCCGCCATCACCTCGAAGGACACCCATGAGCAGCACTTCCTCCCGCCCGCTGGCGCAAGCCGGTTCGTTCAAGCTGGGCACGCGCACGGTGACGCGCATCGGCTACGGCGCGATGCAGTTGGCCGGGCCCGGCGTCTTCGGTCCGCCGAAGGACCGCGCCGCCGCCGTCGCCGTACTGCGCGAAGCGATCGCGCTGGGCGTCGATCACATCGACACCAGCGATTTCTACGGCCCGCATGTCACCAACCAGATCATCCGGGAAGCACTCCATCCGTACCGGGACGACCTCACGATCGTCACCAAGGTCGGTGCCCGACGTGGCGACGACGCCTCCTGGCAACCGGCGCAGTCGGCCGAGGCGCTGACGCAGCAGGTCCACGACAACCTCCGCAACCTGGGGCTGGACGTCCTCGACGTGGTGAACCTGCGCAGCATGATCGACGTCCACGGCCCGGCGGAAGGCTCGCTGGAGCCGCAGCTGACCGCGCTGGCGAAGCTGCAGGGGTCAGGTCTGATCCGCCACATCGGGTTGAGCAACGTGACCGCGCGTCAGGTCGCGGACGCGTGCAAGATCGTCGACATCGTCTGCGTGCAGAACCAGTACAACCTCGCGCATCGCAACGACGATGCGCTGCTGGATCAACTGGCCGGCCAGGGCATCGCCTTCGTCCCGTTCTTCCCGCTCGGCGGCTTCTCGCCGCTGCAGTCGGAAACGCTGTCGGCCGTCGCCGCCGAGCTGGGCGCGACGCCGATGCAGGTGGCACTCGCCTGGCTGCTGCAGCGGTCGACCAACCTGGTGCTCATCCCGGGCACCTCGTCCGTCGACCATCTGCGGCAGAACCTTCAAGCCGCTTCACTGACACTGCCGGCCGAGGCCGTGCGCCGGCTCGATGCAATGACGTCCGTCGGCAGCCATTGAGACTGCCATCGCCAAGCGCGGGCTCTCCGCACAGCAAGGGGCATCCCTCCGGGAACCCCTAGCAGTACTCCGGCCCCACGGAGAGCCGGGCGCCCGCATTTGCTCAGAGCGGCGTCAGCACCGGCTCACCAGCTTCCCAGCGGCGGGCGTTCTCGAGGAACAGGTCGACCGTGGCCTGGACCGACTCCGGCGACCAGCCGGCAATGTGCGGCGTGAGGATCACGTTCGGGAAGGCGAGCAGCGCCTCCGGCGGCTTGGGCTCGGATTCATAGACGTCCAGCGCGGCGCCGCCGAGCTCGCCGGCGGCGAGCGCTGCCGCCAGCGCGGCCGTATCGACCAGGCTGCCCCGGGCGATGTTGACGACGTGGCCCTGCGGGCCGAGCGCCTTCAGCACCTCGGCATTGACGATGTGCTTGGTGGTGGGGCCGCCCGGCGCGGCGACGATGAGGAAGTCCGCCCACTGCGCCAGATCAAGCGCGGAGCCGAAGTACTGGCAGCCCTGCGAGTCGTTGCGCTCGCGGCGGTTGTGATAACCGACCTCCATGTCGAAGGCCAGCGCGCGTCTGGCGATGCGCAGACCGATCGTGCCCATGCCGAGGATGCCGAGCTTGCGCCCGTTGACGCTGGGGCGCAGCGGCAGCACGTCGCGCCAGAGACCGGCGCGCAGCGCCTGCTCCTGCTGCGGCAGCGCGCGCACGGAAGCGAGCAGCAGCGCCATCGCATGGTCGGCGACGCAGGAATCGTTGGTGCCCGCGCCGTTCCACAGCGTGAGGCCGCGCGCCTTGGCGGCGGTGAGGTCGATGGCCTCATAGCCGGCGCCTTGCGCCGCGGCGACGCGCAGCTTCGGCATCGCGTCGATCTCGTCCGCGCGCAGGCCGACGGCGCCGATGGTCAGGACGATCTCGATGTCGACGCCGTGCTCGGCGACAGCCTTCGCGCGGGCCTCGGGCGTCGGCGCGTAGACCACGTCATAACGCGCGCGCAGCTGCGACAGATGCTCTTCCGCCGTCGGCATCAGGACGAGGAGTCGGCGGGGAGCACCGGACGAGGGACTGGCGGACGAAGGGTTGGCGGACACGGCGACCTCATGAGGCTGGGAGTTCGCCGTCGATGATAGGAGCGCGGGTCTGCGCGGGCACGAGAGCGCGGACGCGCTTCGCACGCCGTGGCGTTCAGTCCTCGTCGGCTTCGTCGTCAAGCGGAAAACGAGCCGCCCAGAAATCCTGCAGTCGCGGATCCGCGTCGACGCGGCGGACGATGGGGGTCATCGTCGGTGCGACCTCATAGAAGCGCTCGCGCCACGGTCCGAAACGCGACACGACCGCCACGTACAGATCCAGCACCGACAGCTCGTCGCCGAGCAGGTATCGCCCCGGCTTCATCTGCGCGTCCATCACGCCCCAGCAGAATGCGATTCGGTCATGAACCGCGTCCACGACCTGCTCGCGCTGATCGGGCCGGGCGCCGATGCGGGTCACGTCCGGCTTGATCCAGTGCAGCGAGTAGATCGCCGAGGACACGAACACCATCCATCGCAGGAACTCCGCGCGCCGCAGATCGTCGACCGCCGGCGCCAGCCGCGCCTGCGGATGCGTGTCGGCAAGATGGATCAGGATGGCGGCGCTCTCCGTCATCACGCGACCTGTGTCGTCCACCAGCGTCGGGATCTGCCGCATCGGGTTGGCCGCGCCGACGCGCACCCGGGCGGCTTCGGCCTCCCAGGTCGCGCCCTCGATCAGGTCGACCTCGATGCCGAGCAGCGTCAGCGCCGCCTCCACCGCCGTCGAGCCGGAGGCGGCCGATCCGAAAAGAGTCCAACCCATGCGCATGTCCCGAAGTGGTCAGCGCATTGAACCACTCACGGACGCTCGCCGCGCGCCATCCTCGCGTCAATCTCGACGAGCGCCTTCGGCAGCTGCGCGACCGAGTCGATCACCAGATGCGCGCCGGCCGCGCTCAGCCGCTGCGCGGCAAAGGAGCGCTTCGCCTCGACCTCGCCGTCCGGCAGCGCCTGGAGCTGCGCAAGCGTGAGACCCGTCTCGTTGCCCGACAAACTGAGTCCGATGGTCCACATGCCGGCGCGGCGACCTTCCTCGATGCCGGGCGTCGTGTCGTCGACCTTCACGCACGCGCGCACGTCGCCGATGCCGAGCGCCAGGACGTTCGCCAGCGCCATGAACGGTCCCGGACGGCCGCCGGCGGCGAGCTCGTCACCCGCGACGACGTGATCCGCCTCGATGCCGTCGGCCTTCGCCTGCGGCAGCAGCACATCCAGCACCTGCCGCGGATACCCGGAGCATGAGCCGATCTTCAATCCCGCGCGGCGCAGCGCCGCCAGCATCTCGACCGCACCGGGAATCGGCTGCGAGTACTGGCCGACCTTCTCGATCTGCATCGGCATGAAGCGCTCGTAGATCGCGTCGATGTCCGCGGCCGTCGACGGACGTCCGAAGCGCGCCTGCCATTGCGCCTGCAGCGATGCGTCCTCCAGCAGCGTGCGGATGTGATCGCGCTTGGACAGACCCATCGGACCGCGCGCCTCGTCCAGCGTCAGCGTGATGCCAAAGGTCGCGAATGCGTCGACGAAGATCTGCGTCGGCGCCAGCGAGCCGTGGTCGACCAGCGTGCCGGCCCAGTCGAAGATGACGGCCTGGAGATGCGTGACGTGAAGCTCAGGAGTGGACGTGTTCATGCGTAGGCCTTGATGAAGTTGCGACCGCGCGGACCGCGCAGCGCCTGCTCGACGCGCGAGTCCCAATCGGCGGACGGGATGCCGTAATCGGCGGGATCGGTGGAGACGCCGAGCGCGGCGAGGAAGCGCTCCAGCGCGGCGACCGCGCCGTCGGCATCGGTCGCGTCGAAGATCGACAAGAGCTGCGCGTCGAGCGCCGCATCGCGACCGAAGGCCAGCCGCATGACGCGCGGCAGACTGAACGAGCAGGCGATGCCGTGCGCGGTGCCGTGCGTCAGCGTGATGTCGTAGGACAGCGAATGCGCCAGCGCCGTCTTGGTGTTGGAGAACGCCATGCCCGCCTGCAGCGCGGCGACGGCGAGCGCCTCGCGCAGGTCGAGCCGGCGCGGTTCCCGCAACAGCGCGGGCAGGGTCGCGACGATGGCGCGCGCGGCGCTCGCGGCGAGGCTGGACGACACCGGGTTGCGATGCACGTTCCACAGCGACTCCAGCGCATGCGACAGCGCGTCCAGGCCGCTGGCGAGCGTGGCACTCGCGGGCAGGCTGACCATCAGCGACGGATCGACGATCGCCGCTTCCGGCCAGGTCCACGGCAGATGCAGCGAATGCTTGCGGGAGCGCTCCACGTCCCACAGCGTGGCCCAGGGCGTGACTTCGCTGCCGGTGCCGGCGGTCGTCGGGATCGCGATCAGCGCACGATGCGGACCGTCTGCCGGCAGCGGCGCCGCCTTCGGATCGATCAGATGGTCGAGCAGCTCGTCGAAGCGGCCCGACGGCGTCGCGGTGACCATCGCCTTCGCTGCGTCGATGCTGCTGCCGCCGCCCAGCGCGATCACGCAGCGCGCGCCGCCGTGTTCGCGCCAGAGGCGCTCGTACAGGGGCGCCAGCCAGCGGACATCGGGGTTCGGTCGGATGTCCGTCTCCACCGCCACGAGACGGTCGCCGAGCATCGCCCTCACCCGCCCGACCAGCCCCAGCGGTTCCGCTTCCGGGAACGCGATCAACAGCGCATCGCGTTGACCGACCAGTTCGGGCAGCCGATCCAGCGCGCCGATGCCGGCCCGCACGTCGACCGGGTTGTGAAACTTCCAGACGTTCACGTCGTTGTCCTCGTTCTCAGTGCCGACCACTGTCTTGAATCGCGCGACGCAACCGGCTCGACACGAAGTCCGCGGCGACCACCATCACGGTGATGACGATGATGCAGGTGGCTGTCTCGGGGTACTTGAACAGCTTGAGGCTGCCCACGAGCTCGAAACCCAGTCCGCCCGCGCCCACCATGCCGAGCACCGTCGCCGAGCGCAGATTCACCTCGAAGCGGTACAGCACGACGGCGATCCACGCGGTGACCACCTGCGGCAGCACGCCGAAGACGATCACCTGCAGCGGCCGGGCGCCGGTGGCGCGCAGCGCTTCCAGCGGACCCTGATCGATCTCCTCGATCGCCTCGGCGAAGAACTTGCCGAGCATCCCCGCGCCATGCACCGCGAGCGCCAGCACGCCCGGGAACGGCCCCAGTCCCACCGCCGACACGAACACCAGCGCGAGGATCAGTTCGTTGATGCTGCGCGTCACGTTCAGGCCCTGGCGCGTCAGCAGGTACAGCCAGCGCGGCCCCTGCAGGTTGCGCGCCGCGAGGAAGGACACCGGCACCGCCGCCAGCGCGCCCAGCAGCGTGCCCCACACCGCAATCTGGATCGTCTCCAGCGCCGGCGCCCACAGCCGGTCGAGGATGCGCCAGTCCGGCGGCCAGGTGCGGCTCAGGAAGTCGGCGATCTGCGGCAGGCCGTTGGCGAGCTCCGTCGGGCTCAGCTGCGCGCCGCTCGCGCTCCATTGCAGAGCCCAGAGTCCCAGGACCATCGCGGCCAGCAGCTTCGTCCAGCCGCCTGGCGTCGTGGGCAGGCCGACCAGCCAGCGGAAGCGGTCTGCAGCGCGGTCGGCGGCGGCGCGGTCGACGGCATTCATCGTCGTCATGCGGTTTTCCTTTCGCCCTCGACGATCACGGGCGCGATGAGCTGCAGTCCAGCGTGGCCGGACCGGCCGGCGCCACCGGCGTACAACTCGTGGAGTTCGGCCTCGGAGAGCTCGCCCGGCAGCCGGTCGAACAGGACCCGGCCCTGCGACAGGCCCACGATGCGGTCGCCGAATTCCTTCGCGTAGTCGACCTGGTGCAGGTTGCAGACGACGGTGATGCCGAGCTCGCGGCAGGCCTGCTTCAGGTAGCCGAGCGCCTGCCGCGCGGTGTGCGGATCCAGGCTCGCCACCGGCTCGTCGGCGAGGATCACCTGCGGGCGCTGTGCCAGCGCGCGGGCGATGCCCACGCGCTGCATCTGGCCGCCGGACAGCGAGTCGGTGCGCGCGTCCGCCTTGTCGGCGAGGCCGACGCGCTCCAGGCACTCCAGCGCCAGCGCGACGTCCGCGGCGCGGAACAGTTGCAGCACCGAACTCCAGGTCGACACCGCGCCGAGCCGTCCCGTCAGCACGTTCTTCAGCACGCTCAAGCGCGGCACCACGTGGTGGTGTTGGAACACCATCGCGACGCGACGCCGCAGCTCGCGCAGATCGGCGGCACGCGCGCCGGCCATCACGTCCAGTCCGGCGATCGTCATCGCGCCGGCGTCGGGCTGCGCCAGCCGGTTCATGCAGCGCAGCAGCGTGGACTTGCCCGCGCCGGACGGCCCGAGCACGACGAGGAACTCGCCCGCCTTCGCCTCCAGGTCCACGCCGCGCAGCACGGCGTTGTCGCCGAAGCGCTTGGTGACGCCGCGCAGCGCGATCACTTCATGCTCCGCAGATCGAGCTTGAGCACCTTGGCCGTGTCGCGCACGACGTCGTAGGCGGCGTCGCTGGTCGGCTGGAAGCCGTTGAGCACGCCCTGGTCGCCCCACTTCACGTCCTTCAGGTTGGCCAGCGCCTTGGCGATCTTCTCCTTCAGCGCGGGATCGAGGTCCTTGCGCCAGACCATCGGCGACTCGGGAATCGGCTTGGACGACCACAGCACGACGAAGTCGTCCTGCTTGACCGTGCCCTTGGCGACGGCGCTGGCGAAGATGCGGTCCGCGACGGCGGCCGCGTCCACCTTCCTGTTGGCGACGGCCAGGATGCTGGCGTCATGCGAGCCCGAGAACAGCACGCGTCCGAACAGCGCGTCCGGGTCGTAGCCCGCCTGCTGCAGCCCAGCCTTGGGGAACAGGTGGCCGGAGGCGGAGCTCGGATCGACGAACGCGAAGTTCTTGCCCTTGAGCTCGGCGACCGTGTGCACGCCGCTGTCCTTGCGGGCGAGGATCACGCTCTTGTAGGCGCTCTGGCCAGTCTTCTTCGTGACGGCGACGGAGAAGGCCTCGACGTTCGCCACCGAGCTGGCCAGCACGTACGAGAACGGACCGAGGTAGGCCACGTCCAGCTTCTTCGAGCGCAGCGCCTCGATGACGCCGTTGTAGTCGGTGGCCACGAAAGGCTTCACCGGCATGCCGAGCTGCTGCTGCAGCGCGTCCAGCACCTGGCGGCTGGATTCGATCATCGCCTGCGAGTCCTCGGCCGGGATCAGGCCGATCGTCAACGTCTGTGGCTGGGCGGAGGACAGCGCCGGCAGCCCCGCCGCCGCAGCGACGACGGCGGCCAGGACGGCGCGGCGGAGAACGGAAGTGCGGGCGTGGGCGGCGTGGCGCATGGCGGCATCCAGGGGGAGTGGTGAGCGGATGCCGTCACTCTATGAATCCAACATGACAGGACGTCCATCGACGCCATGTTGAATTCACGACCCAACTATTCATTCGATCTATGGATGGGGGGACCGCCGGCGACACCTCCGGCGGCTCGTGCTCACCGCCGTCCGCAGGCGGGATGCTTCGTCCCCGCCGTGTCGTTGGGCAGGCCCAGGAAGTCGAGCACATGCGGCGTGAGCGCGTCGGTCTGCGGCATCGGCGTGCCGGTCAGATCGCCTTGGCAATAGGCTGGTTTGGACGGATTCCGATAGCGGTTGGTGAGGACGAGCGCGGCGTCGCGTTCGCCCACGCTCTGGCCGCCGTGACCGCTGCCGGTGCCGCCGTGGTCGGAGACCACGACGATCAACCACTCTTCCTCCGCATAGCTCGGCCGGGCCGCGAGCGCGTCCAGCACCTGCTGGATCTGGGCGTCCTCGCCCGCGATCTTGGACTGGTAGTTGGCGTTGCGCGGCTCGTAGCTGGCGGCGTGGATGTCGACGTTGTGCAGGTAGTAGAAGATCGCCGTGGGCGGATTCGTCCACGACAGCCAGCCCTTGACGGCGTCGGTTGCCTGCTGCGAATTCTTGGCCGCGTTCGCCACGACGAAGTCGGCCCCGGCGGGCTTCAGGTTGCCGGTGATGTTGGCCCAATCGCCGACGACCGCCACGGTGGCCGTCGGATAGGCCGACTTGATGCGGTCGAACACATGCGGCTTGCGCAGCGGCAGGGCGATGTCGTTGCTGGTGACGCCGTGCTGGTCGGCCCAGAAGCCGGTGAACAGCGTGCCCCAGCCCGGACCGCTGAGCGTCGCCTGCGAGCCGCCCGCCAGCACGTTGCCGTGGAACGCGCCGCTGCCGGCGAGCGCGCTCAGGGCCGGCGTCGTGGCGCAACCGGCGCAGAACAGCGCGTCGCCGCGCAGGCCGTCGATGCCGATCACGAGCACATGACGGCGGCCGTAGGGGCCCGTGATCGGGTTGGGCACGCCCGGCCCCGGGATCAACGAGTAGTGGTCATAGGGATTGCCGGCGTAGTCGGTCTTCAGGCCGCCGACGTCGGCGGCACGTTTGTCGCTGAGATCGCACTGCTGGGCGTTCTTGTAGAAGTCGAAGCTGACGCACCAGGTCTTGCGTGCGTCGTCCAGGCATGCGGCGGCACAGGCTTGCGGCGTGACGCCGTTGAGGTGCTCTCGGTTGTGGCCCGAGATCGCGGCGTTGATCGTGCGGGTGAACGACGCCAGCGGCGACGGCGCGGTCTGCGCGCCGGCGGCGGGCCAGGCGGCCAGGCCGGCCAGACTGGCGAGGGCGGCGGCCGCGCGTTTCATGGCGTGAGGGAACGAGGTCATGGGGTTGTCTCCAGGCTCGACGAGCCGATTGATGGAAGGGCCCTGGCAGCGTAGGAATGTCACGTGACCGTCACTCGATCGAATCAATATCGCAAACCGCACGAAATCATCGAGAGTCTCTATACATGTCCGCTGCCAAGCTCCGCGCGTTCCTGGCCGTCGCCCGCCATGGCAGCTTCAGCGCCGCGGCGCGGGCGCTCGGGCTGTCGCAGCCGACGCTGACCACCCAGGTGCAGGGACTGGAGCAGCAGCACAAGGTGGAGCTCTTCCACCGCCGGGGTCACCGCATCGAGCTGACCAGCGTCGGCCACCAGTTGCTGCCGATCGCGCGGCAGCTGGCCGCGCTGGAGGTCGAGGCCTACAACCTGCTGCATGACTGCGGGGAACTCACGCGCGGTCAGTTGAAGCTCGGCGCAGTCGGTCCGTTCCACGTCATCGAGATGGTGGACGCGTATCGCCAGCGGTATCCGAAGGTGGACGTCTCGATCCGGCTGGGCAACTCGGCGCAGGTGTTCGGGGACCTGGAGAACTACGTGATCGACGTCGGCGTGCTGGCTCGGTTCCATGACGCGCCGGGCTTCGAGACCATGGCTTACGCGCGGCACGCCATCATCCTGTTCGTCCATCTCGATCACCCGTTCGCGAAGCACGAGAGCGTGCCCTTGCAGGCGCTGGAGAACCAGCCGCTGCTGCAGCGCGAGGACGGGTCGAGCACGCGCCGCGCGCTCGAATCGGCCTTGCGGCAGGCCGGCATCGCGCCGCGGGTCGCGATGGAGATCGGCAGCCGCGAGGCGCTGCGGGAGGCCGCCGCGCGCGGCATCGGCATCGGGGTCGTTTCCGAGGCGGAGTTCATTCCCGACGCCCGGTTCCGCCCGGTGCGTATCGACGGCGATCCGGCCTACACCGAGACGCACATCTACTGCCTCAAGGAGCGTCGGGACAGCCTGCTGCTGAACTCGTTCTTCGACGTGGCGCAGACGCTCAGAGCCTGACAGACTCGGGCCAGAAACCGGACAGGTTTCTGAAGGCCCTTGCAGGCATCCTGCGCACCTTCGCGCGGGGGGCCTTGGAGGCCGTCTGTCCTCTGGAATCCATGCAGAACAAAAAGGCAAGCTCATGGACCGCCGCCAATTCTTCCCCCGTCCTGTCGTCGAGGCGGGCACCAACCGCTGGGACTGGGCGCTGCTGCCGCTGGTGCTGGCCTTGCTGGTGCTGCTGGCCTACGGTGCCGCGCAGATGGCGCGACCGTTCGCGCTGGGCGATCCGTTGCCGCTGTCGCTGGATCCGTCCCACCTGCCCTACTACCTCCTCCGAACCAACCTGCGCATGCTGGCGGCGATGCTGCTGGCGCTGCTGTTCAGCGCGGTCTTCGCCGTGCTCGCCGCCAAGGTCCGCGCCGCCGAGAAGGTGCTGGTGCCGATGCTCGACATCCTCCAGTCGATCCCCATCCTGGGCTTCCTGTCGATCACGGTGACCGGCTTCATCGCGCTGTTCCCCGGCAACCTGCTGGGCGTCGAGTGCGCGGCGATCTTCGCGATCTTCACCTCGCAGGCCTGGAACATGGCCTTCAGCCTGTACCAGTCGCTGCGCACCGTGCCGTCGGAACTCGACGAGGCGGCACGCGTGTTCCAGCTCTCCGGCTGGCAGCGGTTCTGGCGGCTGGAGCTGCCCTACGCGATGCCGGGCCTGCTGTGGAACATGATGATGTCGATGTCCGGCGGCTGGTTCTTCGTCGTGGCGTCGGAGGCGATCTCGGTCTCCGACCAGAGCATCAAGCTGCCCGGCGTCGGCTCCTACATCGCCATGGCGATCGAGGCCCGCGATCTCGGCGCCATCGGCTGGGCCATCGTCGCGATGCTCGTGGGCATCCTGCTCTACGACCAGCTCGTGTTCCGGCCGCTGGTCGCGTGGGCGGACAAGTTCCGCTTCGAGGATAGCGGCTCCGACGCGGCGCCCAACTCGTGGATGCTGAACTGGCTGCGGCGCACCTCGTTCACGCGGCGTTCGGCGGCGTGGCTGGTGGACCGGCTCGAAGGCAGCCTGGTGTGGTTCCGTCGCCATCACGACGGCACCTCGATCCGCGCCCGGCCGCGCATCGCCAGCGCCACGTGGACGCGCGCCTGGGATGCTGTGATCGCCGCGGCGGTGATGGTGGCGCTGTATCACCTGGTCCGCTTTGTCCACACCGAGGTCGGCTGGTCCGAGGCGGGACATGTCTTCGGGCTCGGATTGCTGACGCTGGTCCGCGTGCTCGTGCTGATCGCGCTGGCCGCGCTGGTGTGGGTGCCGGTGGGGATCTGGATCGGCATGAACCCGCGCTGGTCCGGCCGGCTGCAGGCGGTGGCGCAGTTCCTCGCCGCGTTCCCGGCGAACCTGCTGTTCCCGGTGGCCGTCGTGCTGATCGTCCGCTGGAAGCTCAACCCCGACGTGTGGCTGTCGCCGCTGATGATCTTCGGCACGCAGTGGTACCTGCTCTTCAACGTCATCGCGGGCGCATCCAACATCCCCGCCGAGCTGCGCCACGCGGCCCGCAACCTGGGGCTGAGTGGCTGGCTCAAGTGGCGGCGCTACCTGCTGCCTGCGGTGTTCCCGAGCTTCGTCACCGGCGCGATCACCGCCAGCGGCGGTTCCTGGAACGCCAGCATCGTGGCCGAGTACGTCTCCTGGGGCGACACCACGCTCAAGGCCCACGGCCTGGGCAGCTACATCGCGGAGATGACCGCGCGGGGCGACTTCCCGCGGATCGCGCTGGGCATCGGCGTGATGTGCATCTTCGTGATGGGCCTGAACCACTTCGTCTGGCGCCGCCTGTACCGGCTGGCCGAAGACCGCATGCACCTGTGAACGGTGCACCGTGATCTGTGAACTGCGATCTGTGAGGAGACCGGCATGACCGCATCCATCATCGAACTCCACGGCGTCGGCAAGCGTTTCCGCTCGGCCGATGGTCATCCTCGTCCCGTGCTGGCGGACGTCGACTTCAACCTGCGCGAAGGCGAGATCGTCGCGCTGCTGGGCCAGTCGGGCTCGGGCAAGAGTACGCTGCTGCGGATCATGGCCGGGCTGGTGCCGGCCGACGCGGGTCAGGTGCGGTATCGCGGGCAGCCGCTGTCCGGGCCGGCGCGGGGCATCAGCATGGTGTTCCAGTCCTTCGCGCTGTTCCCGTGGCTGACGGTGCAGCAGAACGTCGAGATCGGGCTGGAGGCGCGCGGCGTCGCGAAGGCGGAGCGTGAGGCCAAGGCGGAGGCGGCGATCGCGCTGATCGGTCTCAGTGGCTTCGAGGGCGCGTTGCCGCGCGAGCTGTCGGGGGGGATGCGGCAGCGGGTCGGCATCGCGCGGGCGCTGGTGACGGAGCCGGACGTGCTGCTGATGGACGAGGCGTTCTCGGCGCTGGACGTGCTGACCGGCGAGCGGCTGCGGGAGGACATCCTGGAGCTGTGGGACGGCGGGCACATGCCGACGCGGGCGATGCTGGTGGTGTCGCACAACATCGAGGAGGCCGTGATGATGGCCGACCGGGTGCTGATCTTCGCGAGCGATCCGGGAAGGATCCGTTGCCAGTTGGCGGTGCAGCTGCCGCGGCCGCGGGATCCGGAGAGCGCGGATGTCCGCGCGTTGATCGACGAGGTCTATGCGTTGATGACCGCGGGCGCGGCGCGGCCGTCGCGTGCTGCGGGGACGGTCGACGCGGCCGCGACGCCGGCGCCGCTGGCCGAGCGTCTGCCGGCAGCGGACGTGGCGCGGATGGATGGGTTGCTGGAGCTGCTGGCGGAGCCGCCTTTCGACGGCCGTGCGGACCTGCCGCAGCTGTGCGAGGAGGCGGGGCTGCCGGACTCGGAGCTGCTGCCGGTGGCGCACGCGCTGGCGCTGCTGGGGCTGGCGCAGCTCGACAGCGGGGATCTGCAGCTGACGCCGCTGGGGCGGCGGTATGTCGAAGGCGCACACGGGTTGCGGCGCGATCTCTTCGGCCAGCAGTTGATTGCGCACGTGCCGCTGATCGCGCACATCCGGCACAGCCTGGAGCAGGAGCCCAGCGGGGAGATGCCGGACAAGCCGGTGCTCAGACTGCTGAGCGAGCACCTGGACGACACGGAGGCGGATGCGGTCCTGCAGACGGCCGTGACCTGGGCGCGGCATGGCGAGGTGTTCGAGTACGACTACAACACCGGGGCGCTGCGGTTGCCGACGGGCGACGAGGAAACAGCGACGCGCTGAAGAGGCTTGCGCACTGCCACCGCCGCTGGCCCTCACCCCCGCCCTCTCCCGCAAGCGGGAGAGGGGGTAAGAGGGGGGTGGACCGTTGTAGGTAGAGTCGGACATCGCGCCTTCGAGTCCCACGCCGATGAAACGCCTTGCCCGCAACCGGTTGAAGTCCTTCAGCGTCGATCGTCTGCTGCGCCACGCGCTGCGGCATTGGCCTTCGCATGCGGGGTGGCGTGCAGTCGACGTCCTGCAACGGCGAGGATCTCCGGCGCTGCTGGCACGTATCGAGGCGATGAGCGTCAGTTCCCGGGCCCGTCGGCGCGAGGTCGGGTTGTCGATCGCCGCGCAGCTGATGCGGCGGGAACACGGCCGCTACGTCATCTTCGCCGAGCAGGAGACGCAGCAGCTCCTCCTGCGAGGCTTGTCCGATCTCCATCGAGACGTGGTCCGTGCGGCTGTGGCCGGCCTCGGGCATCGTCCTCATGCCGCGAGCGTCGAAGCGCTGCTGGGTCTTGCCAACAGTTCGGACAGCCAGATGCGGTGGCAGGTCGCGGTGGCGCTCGGTTCCTACGAAGAGCCGGAGGCGATCGAGGGCCTGATCCGTCTCGCGACGGACCCATCTGCCGAAGTGAGGGACTGGGCCACCTTCGGGCTGGGCTCGCTGCGCGACGACGACACGCCGGAGATCCGCGAAGCCCTGCGCTTGAACCTGCAGGACCGCGACGAGGATGTCCGCGGCGAGGCGCTGGTGGGGCTCGCACGGCGCGGCGATCACGACATCGTCGATGTCCTGATCACGCAGCTCACGCCCGAGTGCCACCTGTACGAGCTGGACGCAGCCGAAGCGCTCGCCGATCCGCGCTTGGTCGAACCACTGCGGGCGCTTTCCCGATCCGCGCCGCCGTCGTGGACGGCGATCTGGCAGAGCCACCTGGATGAAGCGCTGGCGGCCTGCTCGAATCAATCCGTGCCGGTAGGCACGGAGCGCAGCAACGCTTCCTGAACGTCCGCAGCCGCAGCTCTCGGCGGTTCGTCCTTCGAGATCTTCGCGAGGTTCGCGCCCTCGTAGGGCTCGTGGATCGGGCCGAGCACGAAGCGGGCCTGGAGCTCGCGCAGCATCACGTGCGGTTCGATGCAGCGCACGCCGACTGCTGCGCAGACGTCCGGGATCTTGATCTTCTTCTTCGAGCCCAGAGCCGACTTTTCCAAAGTCACGACCGTGTCACCACGCGCGAGCCCATGAACCGCGAGGTACATGTCCGCGGAGTCCATGAACTCAAAGAGCACGGGATCCAGCAAGCCCTGCTTGTTGACCCATTCCACGACGGTGTGGATGGCCATGGCCACCGTGTCATCCGCGTCGAGCCAGAAGCCTGGCGACTGCGCGGCAACCCACGGCACGATCACCTCGTCGGTCAGTTCGTCGCGTACCTGGGTCACGCTGAACACTTGACCATCCGCCTGGCTGACCGTCAGCCATCGCCAGAAGGCAGGACAGAAGTCCATGCCGTAGTAGGTCTTCCGGGCTTCCAGGAACACGTTCGCGTCCAGCAGATAGGCCATCTCACACCTCCAGATCAAGGGATCGGCCGATCGCGTCAAACACGTCGGTGGACTTGATGCCCAGCATCCGGAACGCCGACATGAAGGTCGTCGACGTGCCGCCCGTGTTGCAGATCAGGGCGCGGGTGAACGTGCGGCTTGACCGCGTGGCGACGGCCAACCAGCCATCGATGGACGGCATCGACGGGACGACCAGCTTGTTCGCGGCAACATGCCGATGAAGCCGGGCCACGACCTCCCTCGCAACGGCGTCGCAGAATCGCGGCATGCTTGCGTCGCTACGGACCGGAGCCGCCGCAGTACTGACACCCGACTGCCCGAGCCACACCAAGGCGAGGTGCCTGGCGAGCGTCAGGAGTTGATCGTCCTTCCCCTGCCGCTCGTTGAGAACGATCACGGGCGCCAGCTCGTGAGTGAGGGTGAGACCAAGCACCTCCTCCGCGTCGAACGGACCGGCGCCGCCCTCCATGCCCCAGGGGCTCGTCATCACGAGAATGCCGGCGGCCTCCGCCATGTCGACGACAACGTCGAAGAGATGGTTCCGCGGCTCGGGCCAGAGGCAGGTCCTTCCGCGACTCCCGAGGAAGGCGCCGCAATGTGCGGGATGCCGTTCACCGTCACGCTGCCGACGAACGGGAGCGGATCCTCTCCGAGTTCGATCAGGTAGTCCCGGTACCACTCCTGACGCACTTCGAACGGGTGAACCACGGAATCCCAGCAACGCGGACTGGGTGGCCAGGGTGTCGGGATCTCCGGGTCCAGAGACAGGCGCGGCGGGTTGACCAGGTGTTCGAGGGCCACCCGCTGCGACTGGCCCTTCAGATGTGCTTGTTGCATGAGGCTCATTGCACTGCGCCTCGCCCCGCAACGCGATCCTCAATTCGTTGGTAGATGCGGGCGCAACACCAACGGCAGATGAAGGTCGGTGAGCCTCCATGGATGCCTGATTTGAGCGATGCCTGATCCCTGGAATCAGTCGGTCACAACGGCCCTCGGAGCGTTCGCCGCAGACACTGTTGATCGCCGTCAGGCGATCGTGGGCGATCCGCCGCTACGCAAATCTGTAGGCGGCATTCGCTGCACGCACAATGGACCTCTTCTCCGACTCCCGACGTCGCGTTCCATGCTCCCCCGCATCAGCGAAGAGATCACCTTCCGCAAGCTCGAGATCCTGATCACGTTCCTGGAGAGCGGCAGCCTCGCGCGCGCCGCGGAGCGGCTGGGCACGAGCGCCGTCAGCGTGCACCGCGCGCTGCATTCGCTCGAGGCCGGCACGCGCTGCGCGCTGTTCCGGCTCGAAGGCCGCAACCTGCAGCCCACCGACGCCGCCCACGCGCTCGCCGACGTCGCCCGCGAGATCCTCCAGCGCATGGACGAAGGCATCAGCGCCACCCGCGCCATCGCCGGCTACGGCGCCGAACGCATCCGCATCGGCTCGCTGTACTCGCTGACCAGCGGCACCGTGCCGTCGATGATCATGGCGCTCAAGGCCCGCAAGCCCGACGTGCAGGCCGAGCTCATCCTGGGCTCCAACTCCGACCTCACCCAGCGCCTGCGCGATGGCACCATCGACGCCGCCGTCATGGGCCTGCCCGAGGCCGCGCCCGAACTGGAGACCCACGCCCTCTTCGAGGACGACATCTTCTTCGCCGCCCCGGCCCAGTCGCCGTACGCCGAGCTGAGCAGCATCGACCTGCGCGACTGCGTCGAGGAGCGCTTCGTCAGCCTGCAGGAAGGCTTCGTCACCTACAACCGCTTCGTCGACGCCTTCCGCATCGCCGGGTTCGAGCCGCAGATCGTCATGAAGACCAACGACATCTTCTCGCTCATGAACCTGGTGGGCGGCGGCATCGGCTGCACCCTGCTGCCCGGCCGAGTGCGCGGCGTTCTGCCGCCCAGCGTGCGGCTCATCCCGCTCCAGGAGCGCTACGCCGTGCGCCAGACCATCGCGCTGTGTTTCCTGCGCACCCGCGAGCGCGATCCCAACCTGCTCGCGCTGCTCGCGGCCAGCCGCACGCTGAAACTCGGCGGCCACTGAGGCGCCCGTGCGGCACCGGTGCGGCGCCGATGCGGGTATCCCCTCGGCAACCGTTCCGCTCCCCGTAATCGTCCCGCGTACCGGTTGATTGATCGGGCGGCCCCCGGCCCGTAACTTCCGTCTCCATGGACCGCATCCCCATGGACACCAAGGCCCGCGACCGCGCCGCCCGGCTCGCCGCGGCCCGCGAGGCGCTCGGCACGCGACTGGCCGCACGACACGTCGAGACCGACGCGATCGTCGACCTGCTCCACGCCGTGCTCAGGCCCGGCGACCGCGTCTGCCTGGAGGGCAACAACCAGAAGCAGGCCGACTTCCTGGCCAAGGCGCTGGTCCGCCTCGACCCCGCACGCGTCCACGACCTGCACATGGTCCAGTCCGTGCTCGCGCTGCCCGAACACCTCGACGTCTTCGAGCGCGGCATCGCCGGCCTGCTCGACTTCAGCTTCTCCGGGCCGCAGGGTGCGCGACTCGCCAAGCTGCTGTCCGCCGGCCGCCTCAAGATCGGCGCGATCCACACCTACTTGGAGCTGTTCGCCCGCTACTTCGTCGACCTGACGCCCAAGGTCTCGCTGATCGCCGCGCAGGCTGCCGACGCGCACGGCAACCTCTACACCGGCCCCAACACCGAGGACACGCCCGCGATCGTCGAGGCGACCGCGTTCTCCGGCGGCATCGTCATCGCGCAGGTCAACGAGCTGCTGCCCGAAGGCACTGCCCTGCCCCGCGTCGACGTGCCCGCGGACTGGGTCGACTTCGTCGTGCGCGCGCCCACGCCCAACGTCATCGAGCCGCTGTTCACCCGCGACCCCGCGCAGATCAGCGAGATCCAGGTGCTGATGGCGATGATGGCCATCAAGGGCATCTACGCCGAGTACGGCGTGCAGCGCCTCAACCACGGCATCGGCTTCGACACCGCCGCGATCGAGCTGCTGCTGCCGACCTACGGCGAGTCGCTCGGCCTCAAGGGAAAGATCTGCCGCCACTGGGCGCTGAATCCGCACCCCGCGCTGATCCCGGCGATCGAGGCGGGCTGGGTGGAATCCATCCATTCGTTCGGTTCCGAGCTCGGCATGGAGGACTACATCCGCGCCCGCTCCGACGTGTTCTTCACCGGCCCCGACGGCAGCCTGCGCAGCAACCGCGCGTTCAGCCAGGCGGCGGGGCATTACGCCTGCGATCTGTTCATCGGCTCGACGCTGCAGATGGACCTGGCGGGCAACAGTTCGACGGCGACGCTGGGCCGCATCGCCGGCTTCGGCGGCGCGCCCAACATGGGCGCCGACGCGCGCGGCCGCCGCCACGCCAGCCCCGCGTGGCTGAAGGCGGGCGAGGAGGCGCGCGGCCACCTGACCGGCGCCGCCGCGACACCGCGCGGACGCAAGCTGGTGGTTCAGATGGTCGAGACCTTCCGCGAGCACATGCAGCCCGCGTTCGTCGAGCGCCTCGACGCCTGGGAGCTGCAGCGCCAGGCCGGCATGGACCTGCCGCCGATCATGATCTACGGCGACGACGTCACGCACGTCCTCACCGAGGAAGGCATCGCCAACCTGCTGCTGTGCCGCAGCGACGAGGAACGCGAGCAGGCGATCCGCGGCGTCGCCGGCTACACGGCGGTCGGTCTGGGGCGCGATCGGCGCGCCGTCGAGAACCTGCGCGACCGCGGCGTGATCAAGCGCCCGGAGGATCTCGGCATCGACCCGCGCGACGCCACCCGCAACCTGCTGGCCGCACGCGGCATGCGCGACCTGGTGCGCGCCTCCGGCGGCCTATACCAGCCGCCGAAGCGCTTCCGCAACTGGTGAGCCGTCTCGACAGCCATCGCGAGCCAGCACGAAACAAGCACGACGAGCCCACACGAGACAACACGAGAGAGATGCCATGACGCCCGTTCCGCCCGGTCTCGAAACCCTGGACTTCCGCTTCGCTGGCTCCCGCGCACTGAGCGGCTTCGCGCCGGTGCTGGTCGGCGTCGTCGGTTCCGGCAACCTGGAGGTGATGCTCGAACCGCAGGCCGACGGCGACTGCGCCGTCCGCGTCCAGACCTCCGCGCGAGGCTTCGCGACCATCTGGCAGGCGGTGCTCGACGACTTCCACCGCCGTCACGACCTGGCCGGCGTGCGCGTGTCCATCAACGACATGGGCGCCACGCCGGCGGTCGTCAGCCTGCGGCTCGACCAGGCGGTGCAGGAGCTGCGGCCATGACGGCGCTCTCCTACGCGGAATGCTCGGCGCGCGAGCGGCTGGCGTTGCTGCTCGATCCGGACAGCTTCCACGAATGGCTGCCGCCGCAGGAGCGCGTCATGAGTCCGCATCTGGCGCAGCTCGGCGTGCCCTCGGCCTTCGACGACGGCGTCGCGGTCGGGCGCGCGGCGCTCGCCGGCCGGGCCATCTTCGTGGCCGCGCAGGAAGGCGCGTTCATGGGCGGCGGCGTGGGCGAGGTCCACGGCGCCAAGCTCGTCGGTCTCCTGCGCCGCGCGCTGCGCGACCGGCCCGCCGCGGTGCTGCTGCTGCTCGACTCGGGCGGCGTCCGTCTGCATGAGGCCAACGCCGGCCTGATCGCGGTGTCCGAGGTCATGCGCGCGGTGCTGGATGTCCGCGACGCCGGCATCCCGGTGATCGCGCTGATCGGCGCGGCCAACGGCTGCTTCGGCGGCATGGGCATCGTGGCGCGCTGCACCGACTTCGTCGTCATGAGCGATCTCGGCCGGCTCGCGATGTCGGGGCCCGAGGTCATCGAGGCGTCCAACGGCGTCGAGGAATTCGACGCCCGCGACCGCGCGCTGGTCTGGCGCACCACCGGCGGCAAGCACCGCTGGCTGAGCGGCGACTGCGACGCGCTGGTCGAGGACGACGTCGCCGCCTTCCGCCGCGCGGCGATCGCGGCCATGGACACGCTGCCGACATCGCGACCGGTCACGATCGATGCGTTGGAGACGGAGCACGCCTTGCTCGCCCATCGGCTGTCGCTGCTCGACGCCGCGGTCGCCGGCGACGACGCGCAGGCCTTGTGGACCCGGCTCGGCGTCGCGCAGGCCGCGCAGGTGCCGGACCTGGAGGTCGCCGAGGTCGTGCCCTTGCGCACGCTCGCCGCCGCGCCCCAGACCGTGAAGCGGTTGCACGGCTGAACGGCTGAACGGCTGAACGACTGGACGACTGGACTACTGAGCCGCTCGAAGACTGAGCTGCTGGACGGCAGAACCGACGAGCCTCGAAGGAGATCCGAAGATGGACTGGAAGACACTGACCGCGACGCTGTTCGGTGCCGACGTCGCCCTGACGCAGGACGGCGATTTCCTGCACGGCACCGTCGAACTCGACGGCGAGCCGCTGACTCTCGTCGGCACGACGAACCACGCGCCGATCGGCGTCAAGCTCGCGCTGGCGCAGGCGCGCGTGGTGCTGGACACCCTCGCCCGCCATCCGGGTCGACCGATCCTGCTGCTGATCGACACGCAGGGGCAGCAGCTGCGGCGTCGCGACGAGCTGCTCGGCATCAACCGCGCGATGGCACATCTGGGCATGACGATCGATCTGGCGCGTCGGCGCGGGCATCGCGTGCTCGGGCTGGTGTACGACCAGGCGCTGTCGGGCGGCTTCATCACCTCCGGCCTCATCGCCGACGCCTGCGACGCGCTGCCCGAGGCCGAGATCCGCGTGATGCGCATCCCGGCGATGTCGCGCGTGACCAAGCTGCCGGAAGAGATGCTTACCGCGCTGTCCGAAACGAATCCCGTGTTCGCGCCGGGCGTCGACAACTACGTGGCCATGGGCGGTGTGCGCCGGCTCTGGTCCGGCGACCTGCAGGCGGCGCTACGACAGGCGCTGGCGGATGCGCCGACCGAGGACCGCCGCGAGATCGACGGCGCCGAGCGCGGCGGACGCCGGCTCGCCGCGGCCGTGACGCAGCGCGTGCTCGACGCGGCCTGATGCCGATCGACACCATCGACGCCGATCGACGTCGTCCGGGATTGCTCGAAGTCCCCTCGCTTCCGGATCGTCCTTGAACAGAACACCGCCATGGCCCGCCTTCACCGCCATCAACTCGTGCATCTGACGCCCGCGGCCTGGGATCGCTTGCGAACGAGCGCGCGCGACGCTGTCGAGCGCGAATGCCTCACGCTGTGGGCCTCGCGCGGACTGCCGCTGGTGGTGACGCAGCAGCGCTGCGATGCGGGCGCCGAGCCGGCCTCGATCGCGATGGGTTTGTCGGCGCCGCTGCGCTGGGAGTCGCGCCGCATCGGCGTCAGCGCCGCGCGCAGCGAGGTGATGTTCTTCGACGAATTCCCCGCCGCGCGCGCAGTCTCGAAGCTGCTGCCCGCGTCGGCCCGCGCCGCCTGGGACGACCTGTGCCGCGCGGCATTCGCCTGCGGCGTCCAGCCGCGCGTCTACGGCAGCTACGGCTGGCAGGCGCTGTCGACAATGGTCCACGTGCGCGCCGATTCGGATGCGGACCTGTGGGTCGGCGTGACCGACGCCGAGCAGGCCGACCAGGTCGCCGCGCTGCTGGCGGCCGCGGAGGTCCCCGGACTCCGGCTCGACGGCGAGCTGGTCTTCGACGGCGACAACGCCGTGTCCTGGCGCGAATGGCTCACCTGGCGCGCCGGCGGCGTGCGCGCCATCCTGGTCAAGTCCATGGGCGGCAGCCGGCTCGCAACGGAGCTCGGCGAGATCGTCCGGGACGTCAAGGCGGCGGCATGAACGCCGACAGCGCATGACGCCCGACGCCATCGGCCGCGCCGCCGCCGCCGCGCTGTACGACGAACTGGCGCTGTCGCCCAAGCCCGGCCTGGTCACGTTCACCAGCAACGGCAGCCACAGCGACATGGATGCGCGGACCTTCATGCGCAGCCTCTCGTCGCTGCGTCCGTATTTCGTCCGCATCGCCGGTCTCGGCGCGGCGGGCGCGGAATTCGCCGAACTCGAACGCGCCGGCATCGAGGCGGAAGCCCGGATGCTCGCAGCGACCGGCGGCGTCAACACGCATCGCGGCGCGATCTTCCTGCTGGGTCTGCTCTGCGCCGCCGCCGGCGCCGTCGTCGCCACGCCCAAGCACTGGACGCCGGAGGCTCTGCGCACCACGCTCATCGAGCGTTGGGGCGACGCACTGCGACGCCGTGCGTCCCGGCCATCCCACCTGCCCGGCGGTATCGCCGCGCGCCAGCTGAAGCTGCGCAGCGCGTCCGAGGAGGCCGCGCTGGGTTTCCCCGCCGTGTTCGAAACGGCGATTCCGGCGATGCGTTCGGCCATCCAGCGCGGGCTGTCGCGCGAGCGCGCGCAACTCGACACGCTCCTCCATCTGATGGCGACGCTGGACGACAGCAACCTCGCGCATCGCGGCGGTCTCGACGGGCTGCGCTTCGCGCAGCGCGCTGCCCGTGAGTTCATCGCCCAAGGCGGCGCGGCGACGGCAGACGCGGACGATCGCGCCGCCGCGATCGCCGCCGACTTCGAGGCTCGTCGGCTGTCCCCCGGCGGATCTGCCGACATGCTGGCCGCCGTGTGCTGGATGCGGCGCATCGGAGCCCTCGGCGCGATCGATGTGGTCGACGTGGTGCCGGCACGCCTCGCCCTCCCGTGAGCGTCGCAGTCGTCTTCAGCGGTCAGGGGAACCAGCATCCGGCGATGCTGTCGTGGCTGGGCGACGATGCCTCACTGTCGGCCATGACGGCCCGACTCGGCGTCCCCGATTGGCGCGCGGCACTCGCCGATAGCGCATGGGCACGAACGAACGCGCACGCGCAGGTGTTGCTCACGACGACCGGCCTCGCCGCGTGGTCGCGCATCGCTGCGCGCTTGATGAGCGCATCGATTGCGATCGACGGCGTCGCCGGTTATAGCGTCGGCGAGCTCGCCGCGTGTGCGGCGGCGGGCGTCATCGATGCGGAGCACGCCATCCGGCTCGCGGCACAGCGCGCGACGCACATGGACGAGGCGAGCCGGTCGCTCGCGGGCGGACTCTGCGGCGTGACTGGCATCGCGGCGGCGGACGTTGAAGCCGTTCTGCTCGGAACGACCGTGAGCATCGCCATCCGCAACGGCGACGACTCCGTCGTCATCGGCGGGCCGCTCGGCGAGGACGCGCTCGATGCCGTCGAAGCGACGCTGGCCGCGCGCGGCGCGCGCTGCACGCGGCTCGCCGTCTCTGTCGCCTCCCACACGCCGCTGATGCGCTCCGCGGCGCAGGCGTTCGGCGACGCGTTATCGACGGCCGAACTGCGTGCTCCGACGCTCGCGCTGTTCGACAGCGACGCCAATCGCGTCTGGACTGCCGACCAGGCGCGTGCCGGACTCGCGCGTCAGATCGACCATACGGTCCGATGGGACGAGGTCATGGATCAGCTCGCCGCGCGCGCACCCTCCTGCGTGCTGGAGATCGGCGGCGGTCAGGCACTCGCGCGTCTTTGGCAACAGCGGCATCCGTCGATTCCCGCGCGCTCCGCCGACGAGTTCCGCACGCTGGACGGCGTGCTCGCGTGGATCGAGCGCAGCGCGCCGTGAGGTGCGCGGAACGGGTTCTCCCTCGATCGTTGCGTCGCGCGTAAAGATCCCGTCACGAGCTTGATTGAAGCTCGCCCGCGCGCTCGATACCGTGCATGCCATCGAGAAACGATGCGGCCGGCGTTCGACGCGCCGGACCGTCACAACAGGAGACGGCGATGAACATTCACTGGATATCCATCCTTCCACTGGCGGCCATGTTCGTCGTGGCCACGGCGCTGCCGATCAACATGGGCGTGCTGGCCTTCGTCGGCGCGTTCCTCGTCGGCACGCTGGCGGCGGGCATGAGTGCCAAGGCCATCATGGCCGGCTTCCCCGCCGAGCTGTTCCTGACGCTGGCGGGCATCACCTATCTCTTCGCGCTCGCGCAGAACAACGGCACCATCGACTGGCTGGTGCGGCTCGCCGTGCGCGCCGTGCGGGGCCGCATCGCGGCGATCCCGTGGATCATGTTCATGATCGCGGCGCTGCTGACCTCGTTCGGCGCGGTCAGCCCGGCGGCGGTCGCGATCATCGCGCCCATCGCGCTCGGCTTCGCCGCGCGGCACGGCATCA
This sequence comes from Roseateles noduli, assembly GCA_002205125.1. Classification (GTDB taxonomy): domain Bacteria; phylum Pseudomonadota; class Gammaproteobacteria; order Burkholderiales; family Burkholderiaceae_C; genus Roseateles; species Roseateles noduli. Next base: position 151,267 of record NIOE01000016.1, read on the forward strand.
ATCCGCTGATGATGGGGTTGATGGTGATCCACGGTGCGCAGGCGGGCGGCTTCTCGCCGATGAGCATCTACGGCGGCATCACCAACAAGATCGTCGCCAAGGCGGGCCTACCGCTCAGCGAGATCACGACCATGCTGGCGAGCTTCGGCGTCAACTTCGCCGTGTCGCTGGGGCTCTTCCTCGCGCTCGGCGGGCTGCAGCTGATGCGGCGTGGGCGCGTCGCGGACGACGGCGAGCTCGCGCCTATCCCGCCGGTGGCGCGGGCGCAGGGCGGTCCGCAGGTGTTCGGCGACGCGGAGGCCGCCTCGTACGGCGAGGGTCGCCGCGTCGCGGCGAGCAAGTCGTCGATGATGGGGCAGGTCCAGACGCAGACCTTCCAGAACACGGGGCCGCATCAGGTGATCACTGCGCTGGGTCTGTTGCTGCTGGCGGTGCTGACGCTGGGCTACAAGCTGGACATCGGTTTCGTCTCGATCACGATCGGTCTGGCGCTGAGCCTGATGCAGCCGCGGCTGCAGAAGAGCGCGCTGGGTCAGGTCTCGTGGCCGGAGATCATGCTGATCGTCGGCGTGAGCACGTACGTGGGCGTGATGGAGAAGATGGGCACGATCGACTACGTCGGCCACAGCGTCGCGAACCTCACGTCGCCGCTGATGGCGGCGCTGCTGCTGTGTTTCGTCGGCGCGGTGGTCTCGGCCTTCGCGTCGTCGACGGCGGTGCTGGGGTCGCTGATCCCCTTGGGTGTGCCGTTCCTGACGGGCGACAACTCGACGATGGCGATCGGCTTCATCGCCGCGATGGCGGTGTCGTCGACGATCGTGGACGTGAGTCCGTTCTCGACCAACGGGGCTCTGGTGCTGGCCAATGCCAAGGGCATGGACCGCGATCGTTTCTTCCGGCTGCTGCTGCTCTACGGAGTCGCGGTGACGGTCATCGCGCCGGTGTTGGTGTGGGGGCTCTTCGTGGTGCTGTGACGTGATGGAGAGCTTGGCCGGTGCCGGCGGCGAAGCCGAGCGTTCAAGACTGACTTGAGCGCCGTCTGTCTGAGTGCAGTGAGCCGCAGGCGAACGGAACGAGTTGGCGCGACCTCGCGAGGCGTGAGCCGCCGGCACCGGCCAAGCTCGCGCGCTCGTTCTTCAGGCGTCGACGAACGCTGCTGCGATCATTTCTCCGGCGTTGATGGGCGAGGGTTCATCGACGCGCGGGGTGTAGATCATTTCGCCGGCGCGGATGGTGGATCCGGTGAGCACGCAGACGCCGTCGCGCTTGGACGGCACCATGTCCCAGATCTGATAGCCGTAGTGGCAGGCGCCGGGGTCGGACCAGGAGATGGCGGCTGTGCGCGGCGTCGGGCGGTCGAGCACGTGGATGGTCGGCGCCGTCTTGAATTGACGAGCGGAGGGGGCGGGGGGCGTATCGGGCACGCCGCCGTTGCCGAGCCACGCGACTGTGCGCAGCCAACCGTCCCGGGACGGATCGCTTGCGAGATCCCTGTACATGCGACACCGCCTTTCTCATCCGCCGGACAATCCGGCGTCAAAGCCTGAAATAATTCAACGCGTGATGAATATAACAAAGGCGGGGCGGACGATGAACAAGACCCCGAAGACTGGCGGGGCGCCGCGAAGGCGCGGGCGGCCGAGCGCGGACTGTGCGCAAGGCGCGGACAACCTGCTGCGCACGGCGCGGCGGATCTTCGCGCTGCGCGGTTATGAGGCTGCGAGCGTGCGCGAGATCGCGCGCCAGGCCGGCCTCGATCCGGCGTTGATCGCGCATCACTTCGGGTCGAAGGAAGCGCTGTGGCTGGCAGTGGTCGAGCAGATCAGGGTGCTGATGGACCCGATGCTGCAGACGGCCAAGGACCTGGGCGGCGACGCCTCGCTGGGTCCGCGGCAGCGCGTCGAGCGTTGCATGCTGTCCTTCATCGACCGCGTCTTCGAGCACCCGGACATCGGCATCTTCTTCTCCACCGCCGCGACCGAGGAAGGCGAGCGGCTCAACGTGCTGGTCGACACCATCGTGCGGCCCTTCCACGACGTCTGCCTGCCGCTGTTCAGCGACGCGATGGACGCCGGCGAGCTGCACCGCTGCGAGCCGGCGCTGCTGTTCTCGGTGCTGATGAACGGCATCAGCAAGACGGTGGCCTACGCGCATGTGATGCGGGCGGTGTCGACGCTGCCGGACGATCCTGAGCGATTCAAGCGCGAGCTCACGGACATCACGCTGCATCTGTTGCGCTGAGCATCGGATCGTCTTTCCTGCCCGGGCGGGATACACAGGCATACGAAAGCCGTATCGCCGAGCGACCGGTTTTCGAAGAATCCGCTCCATCGCAGCACGCCGCTGCAGGTTTGGAAAGGATTCCCCATGTCGCAGCCCACCCGCCGTCCCCTCACCGGACGCTCCTTCTTCCCGCTGCTGATCGCCGGCGCTTCGGCCGTCGCGGCGGTAGCGCTGTCGTTGCCGCCGATGGCGTCCGATGCGGTCGCCGCGTCGCTCTTCGGCAACATCGGCAGCACCGGCATGGCCGGCAAGCCGGCGCCGGCATTCACCGGCATCGATCACTGGATCAACAGCCCGCCGCTGAAGATCGACGAGCTGCGCGGCAAGGTCGTGCTGGTGGACTTCTGGACCTACACCTGCGTCAACTGCCTGAACCAGCTGCCGTACGTGAAGGCCTGGCATGAGAAGTACAAGGACCAGGGGCTGGTGGTCGTCGGCGTGCATTCGCCGGAGTACGACGAGGAGCGCTCCACCGCCGGACTGAAGGACGCGATCGCGCGCCTGGGCATCCGCCACGCCGTCGCGCAGGACAACGACTTCAAGACGTGGAAGAGCTACAGCAACCGCTACTGGCCGGCGATCTACCTCGTCGACAAGCAGGGGAAGATCGTCTACTCGCACTTCGGTGAAGGGGCGTACCAGCAGACCGAAGCGCAGATCCAGACGCTGCTGAAGCAGCAGGGCTGAGCGACTGGACTGAACGACCGGAAGGGCGCGACGTTCAGTCGCGGCCCTCGACTGCCATCGACAGCACGTAGCCTTCGCTGCGCACCGTCTTGAGGTACTTCGGCTCGCGCGCGTCGTCGCGCAGGCGCTGGCGGATGCGGCTCACAAGCAGGTCGATGGAACGCTCGAAGAGCTCGGCCTCGCGGCCTTGCGTCAGGCTCAGCAGCTGGTCCCGGCTCAGCACGCGCTGCGGATGGTCGAGGAACACGCGCAACAGGCGGTACTCCGCGCCGCTGAGCGGCACCACCGTACCCTGCTGGTCGATGAGGTGACGCTCGACCGTGTCGAGCACCCATTCGCCGAAGGCCAGCCGCGGCGACTCGTCGGTCGAGCGCATGTTGGGCGGCAGCATCCGAGCGCGACGCAGCACCGACTTGATACGCGCCAGCAACTCGCGCGCAGCGAAAGGCTTGGCGAGGTAATCGTCGGCGCCCATCTCCAGGCCGAGGATGCGATCCGCCTCGTCGCCGCGCGCCGTCAGCATGATCACCGGCGTCGCCTTGTGCTTGCCCGCGCGCAGGTCGCGGCACAGCGACAGGCCGTCCTCGCCCGGCAGCATCAGGTCCAGGATCACCAGATCCACCGGCGTGCCGGTCTCCAGCGCGATCCGCATGTGACGACCGGTCGGCACGGCCGTCACCTTCAGGCCGTTGCGGGTCAGGTAGGTGGTGAGCAATTCGCGGATCTCGCGGTCGTCGTCGACGATCAGCACATGATCCTGGGTAGGCGCGGTGGTCTGCATGGGCGCAATGTACCGGCGACGCCCCCGCCAGTGGTACGGACAGGCAATGTTGTGTCTCCGGTGCGGGACACGGATACACGCCAATACAAAGGCGCCCACAAGCGCGGCGCCCGGGCCTATAAACCGGCCTGCGGCCTTAGCCGCCCGCCCCCCCGCTTCGGAGACCCTCGTGAGCCGCGTCATCGATTACTTCTTTGCCCCGATCAGCCCCTGGACCTACCTCGGTCACGAGCGCTTCGCCGCCATCGCGCGCGACGCCGGCGCCACCGTGCGATTGATCCCGATCGACCTCATCAAGCTGTTCGCCGTCTCCGGCGGGCTGCCGCTGGCGCAGCGCCCCGCGCAGCGCCAGGCCTATCGACTGCTGGAGCTGCGGCGCTTCTCGAAGCACCTCGGGCTGCCGATGAACGTGGAGCCGGCCTGCTTCCCGGTTCAGCCGCACAAGGCCGCGCGCTTGATCATCGCGGTCGACCAGGCCGACGGCGCGGACGCAGCGATGCGCGTGACCGGCGCGCTGCTGCGCGCGGTCTGGGAGCAGCAGCGCGACATCGCCGACGACGCCACGCTGACCGCGATCCTCGGCGAGCAGGGACTGGCCGCCGAACGTCTGGTCCGTTCCACCGACGACGACATCGGCGCGCAGTACGACGCCAATACGCAGCGCGCGATCGACGCCGCCCTGTTCGGCGCGCCGAGCTATGTCCTCGACGGCGAACTGTTCTGGGGCCAGGACCGCCTGGACTTCCTCCAGCGCGCGCTGAAGTCCGAAGGCGACGAGGGCCTGGGCGAAGGCGCATGAGCACCGCGTCCGCCTCGACCGCCGCGCGTCCGGGAACGACGACGTCCGCGCAGGAACCGAAGCGTCGCTTCGGCCCGCGCACGCTCTTCGCGCGCGTGTTCTGGCTGATGGTCTTCGGCATCGCGATCGCGCAGGCGATGGCCTATGTCGCGATCCGGCAGGAACGCTCGATGGCGTTGCGCACGCTGATGATGTCGGGCGTGGAGCGCGACATCGCCACCGGCATCGCCGTGCTGGACCGTCTGCCGGTCGCCGAACGCGGCGCCTGGCTGAAGCGCCTGGAGCGCCCGAACTACCGCTTCGCGCTCGCCGACGAGATCGATCCCAAGGCCGGCCCGGTGCAACGGACCGACTTCAACGGCCCCTTCGTCGACGCGCTGACGCAGGCGATGCAACCCTTCCACATCGAGCGAGCGGTGCAGCTCGGCGTCAAGCGGTATCAATTGCTGGTGCGTCTCAACGACGGCTCGGCGGTGACGGTCCACGCGCAGCGCGTCGACATGCCCATCCCCGAGTGGGTGATGTGGGTGCTGGGCGCGCAGCTCATCGTGCTGGCCGTGTGCAGCTGGATGGTGGTGCGGCTGGTGACGCGTCCGCTGAAGACACTCGCCGCCGCGGCGGACGACCTCGGTCCGGACCTGTCGCCCAAGCTGATCCCCGAGGAAGGTCCCGCCGAAGTCGCCCACGCCGCGCGCGCCTTCAACGCGATGCAGCAGCGCATCGCCGGCTACACGGCGGAACGGGTGGAGATCCTGGCCGCGATCTCCCACGACCTGCAGACGCCGATCACCCGCATGCGCCTGCGCGCCGACCTGATGAGCGACGAGGCCCTGCGCGGCAAGTTCCACCATGACCTCAACGCGATGCATGTGCTGGTCCGCGAAGGCGTCACCTACGCGCGCACGCTGCACGGCACCTCGGAAGTCCCGGCCCGGCTGGACGCCGATGCCCTGCTGGCGAGCATCGTCGGCGACTACGAGGACGCCGGCGAGGCGGTGACGCTCCGCGGCGAGGCCGGATCGCCGATCATGGCGCAGCCGCAGGCGCTCAAGCGCATCCTGGTCAACCTGATCGACAACGCGCTGGCGTTCGGCGGCCAGGCCGAGATCCAGATGACGCGCAGCAGCGCAAGAGAACCGCAGCTCCCGCAAACGCCGCGCGGTGCGCAAGACCCGACCCCTCGCCTGACGATCGCGGTGCTGGATCGCGGGCCGGGCATTCCGGAAGAACAGCTGCAGGCCGTCTTCAAACCCTTCCACCGTCTGGAGACCTCGCGCAACCGCGACACCGGCGGCACCGGCCTGGGTCTGGCGATCGCGCTGCAACTCGCTACCGCCATGGGGGGAAGCCTGTCCCTCCACAACAGGACCGATGGGGGACTCGAAGCCCGGCTCACCCTCCCCGCCCCGCTGCCCTGACACTGTCCACGGCTTCTGTGGACAACTCTGTTGGCTCAACGGGCAGGGATTCCGCAAGCCGTTGATTCCTCACGGAATTCATTGCAGTGCTGCGAAATGAGGCAGAGATCCGAACGGGCTATCCGGCACCCGTTTCGCGCGCCGTCGGATTGTCCCTGCGAACTGTGGACAAGTCTGTTGGCTGTCTCTGTAGGGTCTGTTCAACCCGTTGTTTCACAAGGGAAATACTTCCCGTGCTTCAAAACGAGGCAGTCCCGAGACGCGGGCGGTTGGCGACCGGACGGCCTTGACGCCACCGCCCGGGACGGTGGGCAAAGTTCGTTCCCCCTCCGCAGTTGCTCACAGTGCCCACCGGTTGTGCACCGGGCGGCCAGACTGTCCACGGCCTCTGTGGACAAGTCTGTTGGCTGCCCGGGCAAGGATGCTGCAAGTGCTTGTCGTGGCAAGGAAATACTTGCAATGCTGCGGAATGAGGCAACCCCTCCTCGGAGATACGCCCTCAGACGATCCGGATACCCAGGTTCGGCAGGCCGTCGATGTAGCAGTCGATGACGTCGCCCTTGACCACCGGGCCGACGTTCTCCGGCGTGCCGCTGTAGATGATGTCGCCCGGCTTGAGTTCGAAGGCCCGCGACAGCTGCGAGATCTGCTCCGCCACGCTCCAGATCATCTGGCTCAGGTCCGCGTCCTGCTTGGTCTGGCCGTTCACCTTCAGCCAGATCGCGCCCTTGGTCGGGTGACCGCCCAGCCGAGCGACCGGGTGGATCGGACCGATGGGCGCGGACTGGTCGAAGCTCTTGCCGATCTCCCACGGCTTCTTCTGGTCGCCCATGCCGCGCTGCAGGTCGCGCCGCGTCATGTCCAGGCCGATCGCATAGCCATACACGAGGGCCAGCGCCTGCTCCGTCGGGATGTCGCGCCCGCCCTTGTGCAGCGCGGCCACCAGCTCGCATTCGTAGTGGTAGTTCTTCGTCAGCGTCGGGTAGGGGTGATCGGCCACGGTGCCCGGCGCCACGTTCTGGATCGCGTCGGCCGGCTTCTGGAAGAAGAACGGCGGCTCGCGCGTCGGGTCGCTGCCCATCTCGCGCGCATGCGCCGCGTAGTTGCGGCCGATGCAATAGATGCGGCGCACCGGGAAACGCTGGTCGCTGCCGACGATGGGAATCGTCGTCTGCGCCACGGCGAACGGCGTGTTCGCCGTCGACTGTGCCTGGCCCGGCAGCGCGCAGCCGGCCACGGCGCCGGCGGCCATCACGGCCGAAGTGTTGAGCAGGGAACGTCGGTCCATCGCGGTCTCCTTCGAGGTTGAGTTGTCCGACGCGGCGCGCCCCTGGAAAGCGGACGGACCGCCGCGGCCGGACGAGCGTAGGCGCCGACCTGCGACGGCGCTTGCGCGTTTCCCCTCGAAGTGCGGCGGCCAGGGCGAGACCCGCACGCCGACGCCGGACCTGGCGACGGGAAATCAGGCGACGCTGTCGGCCACCAGGTCCACCATGACCTGCAGGCTCTTCAGCACCGGCGCCGGATCGTCGGCGTACTGCGCCTGCACGATCGCCCCGTCGACCGCGACGGACAGCGCCGCGGCGATCTTCCTGCGCTGCCGCGACGCGGGCAGCAGTCCGGCGATCGCGTCGGTCATGTCCTGCTTGTGGCGGCGCGTCACCTCGACCACCTCGGGCAGGCTGGGTCCCATCTCGCCGACGCCGTTCAGGAACGCGCAGCCGCGGAACTCCCCGAGGGCCTGACCGCCGAACCACTCGGCCATCGTCGGCACCAGCGCGCCGGCGCCCTTCGCCCCGCCGCGGTGACGCGCGAGCGCCCCGTTGAACCAATCCATCCACCGCCCGTGTCGCAGCTCCAGGTAGGCCAGGATCAGGTCGTTCTTGCTCGGGAAGTGCCGGTAGAAGGTGACCTTCGTGACGCCTGACGCCGCGATCACGCGGTCGACGCCGGTGGCACGGATGCCCTCGGCGTAGAACAGGTCGTGGGCGGTGCGCAGGATGCGTTCGCGGGCGGGCAGCTCGCCCATGTCCACGCTGCCGTTGGTGTCGTCCATCCGATCATTGTAGACAGACCTGTCTACATCCGCCAGAATCCGACCCACGTAGACAGACCTGTCTACATGAGCTGATGGACCGTTCCATCCATCGATCGATCGGCCGCCCGATCTCTACCGACCCTCCCGCCTTCGACGAAAGGACCCCGACCATGGACACCCGCCCGCCCCTGCCCCCGTTCACCCGCGAGACCGCGATCCAGAAGATCCGCCTGGCTGAAGACGGCTGGAACAGCCGCGACCCGGCGCGCATCGTGCTGGCCTACAGCCCGGATACCAAGTGGCGCAACCGGGCCGAGTTCCCGCAAGGCCGCGCCGAGGCGCAGGCGCTGCTGGAGCGCAAGTGGACGCGCGAGCTGGACTACCGCCTGATCAAGGAACTGTGGGCCTTCGAAGGCAACCGCATCGCGGTGCGCTTCGTCTACGAGTGGCATGACGACGCCGGAAACTGGTTCCGCAGCCACGGCAACGAGAACTGGGAGTTCGACGCCCAGGGGCTGATGACGCACCGTCACGCCAGCATCAACGATCAGCCGATCAAGGCTGCGGATCGCAAGTTCCATTGGCCGCTGGGGCGTCGTCCGGATGACCACCCAGGCCTGACCGAACTGGGTCTCTGAGCGCCCTCCGCTGACAACGGGTGGTCGGCTCCGGCTGCAAGTTGGATCAATTGCCCTGCGCCGGCCCCTGCTCCCTCCACGCACTCGGTGAGCGTCCCGTGTGCCGCAGGAAGAACCGCGTGAAGTACGCCGGGTCGGCGAAGCCGAGCCCGTCGGCGATCTGGCGGACCATCAGGTTGGTGTAGCCGAGCTCGCGCTTGGCTTCGAGCAGCACGCGCTGGTGCAGGACGGCAAGTGCTGAGCACTGCAGGTGGCGGCGACATAGCCGGTTCAGCTGCGTCGGCGTGATGCCGAGCGGCTCGGCCAGTTCGGCCACCGGCGGCTGGCGGCGGTAGTGGCGCTCCACCTGCTCGCGGTAGCGGGCCAGGTGTTGCAGGGCGCGCCCGTCGCCGGATGCGTGCGCGGGCGCGTTGGCGTGTGAAGCCCCATCCGAGGCGCCGAAGCGCGCTGCCTGCGTCGCCAGCAGCGCCACGGCGTGGTCCAGCGCCGGCGCGCGCCACGCACCGGCGCCCGCATAGTCCTCCCGCAGCCCGTGGCCGACCGCGAACAACGCGCGCGTCACCGTCGCCCCGCGGTCGAGCGCCACGAGCCGAGGTTCGGCCAGGCTGTCCAGCAGTTCGGGCAGGTGGTCGAGCAGATCGCGCAGCCGGATCTGGTCCAGCGTGACCACCAGCCCCTCCGTCTCCGGCGCGAAGCGGAAGCCATGCACCGCCAGCGCCGGCACCCAGACCAGCGCCGGGGCGCGCAGGACGCGTTCCTCCTCGTCCATGCGGACGGTGACGCGGCCGCGTTCGATCAGCAGCAGCTGCACCAGCGCACCGTGGCGATGCGGCTGGATTTCCCAATTGTGCAAGCGGCTGCGCTCGGCGATGGACTCCAGGTGCAAGCCGTCCAGCGCCGCGGAGCGTCCGTCCTCGCCGTAGAGCGAATACACCGGCGTTGAACCGCGGCGGCGGGAGGAACGACGAAGCACGGAATCGGTTGCCATGGGTTCGGATTGTGCAAGTCCGTGTCGGAGTCGTCCATTCACCGCCGGGCAGTCGGTCCGTAGGCTCCAGGCCATGAAGACCTTACGCACCCAGGTGCTCATCGTCGGCGCCGGACCGGCGGGCCTGCTGCTCGGCCAGCTGCTGCACCGCGCCGGCATAGCCACCGTCATGGTCGAACGCCAGAGCGGCGAGCACGTGCTGTCGCGCATCCGCGCCGGTGTGCTCGAACAGGGCACGGCCGATCTGATGGACGAGGCCGGCGTCGGCGCGCGCATGCACGCGGAAGGTCTGGTGCACGACGGCTTCGAGCTCGCGGTCGACGGCGTGCGCCATCGCATCGACCTGCGCGCGCTCACCGGCGGTCGGACGGTGCTGGTCTACGGGCAGACGGAGGTCACGCGCGACCTGATGGGCGCTCGCGCTGCTGCGGGACTGACCACGCTGTATGAAGCGTCCGAGGTCCGGATCGAAGGATTCGACAGCGCAACGCCGCGCGCGGATTGCACCGTCCGTGGTGAGCGGGTCGAGATCACCGCCGATTTCATCGCCGGGTGCGACGGCTTCCATGGCGTCTGTCGCGCGAGCGTTCCCGCAAGCGCAATCCAACTGTTCGAGAAGGTTTACCCCTTCGGCTGGCTCGGCCTGCTGAGCGACACGCCGCCGGTTTCCGAGGAGCTGATCTACAGCCGCCACGCGCGCGGCTTCAGCCTGTGCAGCATGCGGTCGGCGACGCGCAGCCGCTACTACCTGCAAGTGCCGGCGACCGAGCGCGTCGAGGACTGGAGCGATGCGCGCTTCTGGGATGAATTGCGAGGGCGGCTCGATCCCGAAGCGGCGGCGTCCCTGATCACCGGCCCCTCGCTGGAGAAGAGCGTCACACCGCTGCGCAGCTTCGTGGCGGAGCCGATGCGCTTCGGCCGGCTGTTCCTCGCGGGCGACGCGGCGCACATCGTGCCGCCGACCGGGGCGAAGGGACTCAACCTCGCGGCATCGGACGTGCGCTACCTGTCGCAGGCGCTGATCGAGCACTACCGCGAACGCAGCGATGCCGGTCTGGACCACTACTCCGCGCGCTGCCTCGCCCGCGTGTGGAAGGCGGAGCGCTTCTCCTGGTGGTTGACCAGCCTGATGCACAACTTCGATCAGGAGCCCGCGTTCCAGGCAAAGCTGCAGGCCGCCGAGCTGGACTATGTGCTCGGCTCCGAGGCCGCGCAGCGCGCCCTCGCAGAGAACTACGTCGGGCTGCCGCTGTAGCCGACACGACTAGCCTTCGATGATGTTGAGGAAGTGATCCAGGATCACGAAGTGGTCCTCGAAGAGCTGCGACTCCATCGCTGGCAGCTCGTCGCGGTGGAACCAGCGCGCTTCCTTGACGTCGTCGCTGCCGACGACTTCGGGCAGCGTGCCCATCTCTCCGAACTTGAAGTGGTGCGCCATCGTGATCAGCCGGCCGCGCGCGCTGCGCAGCGGATCCTCGAAGGTCTCGACGCCGTGCAGCGCCGCCAGGATCGAGGCCGGCAGCAGCGGGAACTGCGTCTCCTCGATCAGCTCGCGGACCGCGCAGGCGACCAGCTTCTCGCCGCGATCCAGGTGGCCGCCGGGCACCGCCCAGAGATCCTCGCCGAACGGCCCCTTGCGGCGCACCAGCAGCACGTGGTCGCCCACCGTCACGACCGCGTCGCCCGTCATGTAGGCGACCGCCGTGTATTTCTTGCGATAGGTCGCGATCGCGGCGTGCTCCGCCTTGCGCTTGCGGTACTCGGGCAGCCGGCTCCAGGCCTGCAGCCAGGCCCGGACCGGCGCGCTGACGTAAGGCGTCATCACCGACAACGCGGCGTCCGGATCGTCGGCCTCGAAGAACACCTGGCGCATCGCCGTCGCGTCGACGTCGGCGAGCCGTTCCACCAGTTGCTGCCGCCAGCGCGGAAAGTTGTTGAGGTAGTAGCTCGTGTGGTCCTTCTGGTGGCCGACCAGCACGATGTCCGCCTCCTCGCCGGCGATCGCGCGCACGCCCATCGTCACGGCGGCGTTCCAGCGCTTGTCGTCGAAATAGTCGCGCACCGGCAGCACGTGCAGGCGCTGCTGCTGCTCCGGCGTCAGGTTGGCCAGCAGCATCTGCCGGCGTTCCTCATGCACGAACGGGTTGCGCGGATCGCGCGCCTTGTACGAGGAACCCAGCACCGCGATCACCTCGTCGGCGAGCCCGAAGGCCGCCTGGAACAACGCCTCCTGTCCGAGGTGCACCAGCTGCCAGCGGCCGACCACGACGGCGACGGTCTTGCGAGTCATGAATGTCCTTCCGATGCTCAGTGCAATGATCAATAGTGCTTCGCCGCGATCGGCAACTGCCGGCCGCTGCCGAAGGCGCGCGCCCGCAGCCGCACCATGGGCGGGGCCTGGCGGCGCTTGTATTCGTTGCGGGCGATCATGCCCTTGATCCTGGCGATCAGCGCCTGACCTTCGTCGCTCTCGCGCAGCGCGGCGACGGCGGCTTCGGCGGCGGTGCGTTCGTCGTCGGCGAGGCGCTCGCCTTCGATCAGGACCTTCAGCACCTCGTCCAGCACTTCGTAAGGCGGGAGGCTGTCGGTGTCGCGTTGATCGGGCGCGAGCTCGGCGCTCGGCGGCTTGTCGAGGATCGCCGCCGGGATGATCTCGCGGCCCGCCGTCTCGTTCAGATGGCGGCTCAGCGCGAAGACCTCCGTCTTGTAGAGATCGCCGATCAGGCCCAGTCCGCCGTTGGTGTCGCCGTAGAGCGTGCAGTAGCCGACGGCGATCTCGCTCTTGTTGCCGGTCGTCAGCAGCAGGTGGCCCTGTGCGTTCGAGACGGTCATCAGCAGCGTGCCGCGCACGCGCGCCTGCAGGTTCTCCAGCGCGAGGCCGGACGGCCTCAGCGCCAGCGTGCTCGCCGTCATCGTGTCGCCGACCTGGCGGACGATGTCCTCGATCGGGCAGATGTCCAGCGGGATGCCGAGCGCGTCGCACAGCGCCTTGGAATCGTCGACGCTGCCCGACGACGAGAAGCGCGACGGCATCGTGATCCCCGAAACCTTGTCCGCGCCTAGCGCCTCCACGGCCAGCGCCAGCGTCAGCGCGGAGTCGATGCCGCCCGAGGATCCGACAATGACGCGGTCGAAGCCGCAGCGTCGGGCGTAGTCTCGCAGGCCGAGCACGATCTGCCGGCGGTAGAACGCCATCGTGTCGAGTCCCGCGCGCGCCGGCGGTGCTGGGAGCGCGCCGCCGTCACGAGACGAGAAGAGACCGCGGTCCGTTTCGAAGCGCAGCGTGACGACGTGGGATTCGAAGCGGTCCGCCTCGAACACCACGCCGGGCTCCGGCTCGATCGCGAAGGACGCGCCGTCGTAGACCAACTGGTCGTGGCCGCCGATCTGGTTCACGAACACCAGCGGCAGGCGATGGCGCCAGCAGGCGGCGCGGAACACGGCATGGCGCTGCTCGCGCTTGCCGATGTTGCTCGGGCTCGCGTTGATCGAGACGATCAGGTCCGGCGCCGCGTCGGCCAGCCGCTGGAAGGGATTGACCGCGTAGTCCTTGCCGTCGTCGTTCCAGCCGTCCTCGCAGATCATGAAGCCGACCTGCGTGCCGCCGATGCGCAGCACGCGGGCGACGTCGGGACCGGGCTCGAAGTGGCGACGCTCGTCGAAGACGTTGTAGGTCGGCAGCAGCTGCTTGTGATAGTCGAGCAGCACCTCGCCGTCGCGGATCACGAGCAGCGAATTGCGGAAGGCCTTGCCCGCGCCGGGATTGCGCGTCGGCGCGCCGACGACCCAGTAGACGGAGTCGACCTCGCGCGTCGCGGCCAGCAGCGCGGTCATCGCGCGGTCCAGGCGCTGGCGGAAGTCCTCGTCGTCGAGCAGGTCCGCCGGGTAGTAGCCGGTCAGCGAGAGTTCAGGGAAGACGACCAGGTCGGCGCCGTCGTGACGCGCCTGCCGTGCGGCTTCCAGATGCAGCGCGAGGTTGCCTTCGAGATCGCCGATCGTCGGGTTGATCTGGGCCAGGGTGATCTTGAGCATGACTTCGCTCCGTTCCTTCATTCGGTGTCGACGCGGAACACCTGCCGCAGATAGTCCAGGAAGGTCTGGTCATCGCAGAGCGTCTTGCCCGGCGCGTCCGAGAGCTTCGCGACCGACTGCCCGTTGCACCGGACCAGCTTCATGACGATGTTGAGCGGCTTCGGTCCGAGCTCGTTGCTCAGGTACGTACCGATGCCGAAGCCCACCGGCACGCGCTGCGCGAAGTGTGTGTGCAGGCGGAAAGCCTCGTCGCAGTTCAGCCCGTCGCTGAACACCAGGCGCTTGGTGAACGGATCGACGCGCAGCGTCGCGTAGTGCGCGAGCGCCTTCTCGCCCCAGACCACCGGATCGCCGCTGTCGTGCCGCAGGCCGTCGAACAGCTTCGCGAAGTACAGGTCGAAGTCGGCGAGGAACGCGTCCATGCCGATCACGTCGGTGAGCGCGATGCCCAGGTCACCGCGGTACTCCTGCACCCAGCCTTCCAGCGCGGCCTTCTGCGACAGCCGCAGCTGCACGCCGACCGCCTGGTAGGTCTGCAGGTACTCGTGCGCCATCGTGCCGATGGGGATGAGGCCGTGCCGACGCGCCAGCTCGACGTTGGACGTGCCCTTGATCACGGAGGGGATCTCGCGCTTCAGCGTCGCCACCACCTCGTCATGCCACTCGCCCGAGAAGCGCCGGCGCAAGCCGAAGTCGAAGAACTCGAAGGGATAGGCGTCCTCGCCGAGCGTCGCCGGCACGGACGCCGCGTAGTCGCGCAAGCGTTGCGTCTTCGCCGCGAGCCGCGCGCGGCCTTCGGCCAGCACCTCGTCCTCGCGGCCTGCGCACAGGCGGCGGAAGTACAGCTCGTTCACGATGGCGAGCACGAAGATCTCGAACGCCATCACGTGGACCTGCGGCCCCTTCGCGACGATGACCAGTTGGCCCGCTTCGGCGCCCTCGCCCGGCCGCGCCTCGATGAACCGGCGCTGGAAGCGGAAGATCCGCAGGAAGTCGATGAAGTCCGACTTCATGAAGCGCAGGCCGCCGAGGTAGGCGAGCTCCTCGTCGCTGAAGCTCAGCGTGCAGAGATGGTCCAGCTCGCGGTTGACCGCGTCGCTGAGCTCGCTCAACGGGAAGGCCGGCGTGTTGCGGCAGACGAAGCGGTACTCCGCGTCGTTGGCGGGGAACGCGTGCAGCAGCGTCTGCCACATCGTGAACTTGTAGAGATCGGTCTCCAGCAGCGAGCGGATGACGGGGGCGAAGGTCGTGTCGGAGGTGTCGTTCATGACATCGCTCCGCTCAGGCCGACAGCAGGCCGAGCGCCTGCGCCGCGGTCATCGTCCGGACGCCGAGCGCGCGGGCGCGGTCGACGAAGGCCGTCGCGCCGGACTCGAATCCGCCGACCGGGCTCATCGCATCCTCGATGAGCACGACGCGTGCGAGCCGCTCGGCGCTCATCTCCGCGAAGAGGTCCTCCGCCGTCGCCGCCACGCAATGGCTGCTGGCTTCCCCGGCGATCAAGGTCAGTCCCGGGAAGTCGACGATGCGATCGACCAGCGCCCGGTTGGTCTGCGTGCGCGGATCGGCGGCGATCGGGACCTCGGCGCGCACGGCGCTGTACTGCTCGGTCATCGGGTTCTGGCCCTTGAGGACCTTCTCCACCGTGCGCAGCCGCGCCGCTTCCCAACGGCCCAATGCAGCGGCGAGGTCGCCATGCACGTTGTGGCCCCAGGTGCCGACGACGCAGTGCGTGGGCCACACCATCAGGATGTACTTCTTCGGACTGGCTTCCAGCGCGTCGAGGTAGGCCAGCACCTGCTCGCGCAACGCGGCGTCGCGCGGCGCGAAGCGACCGGCACGGACGTCCTCGGCCTTGATCTGCGTGAAGGGTGCGACCGGTTGCGGCGCGCCGCTCGCCGCGTCGGCGCCGTCGGCACCGACAGCGCCCGGCTGTTGCCAGAATGCCGGCCGCTCGATCGCATAGACCGGGTGCGAGTCCAAGGTCACGACGATGTCCGCGATCGCGCCGCCCGCCTGATCCACCAGCGCGGCCAGGCGCTTCATGTCCGCGTCCGCGCCGGTGACAGGCAGCGTCGCGCCGTCGATGTCGCAGAAGTCGTTCTGCGGGTCGACGATCAGCAGTTGGAGGGGCTGGGTGCGTGGGGTGGTCATGAGAACTCCGATTCCGTCTTTGTCATGTCGTGGCGCCAGCATATCCCACTTCGTGCTTGTTTGCACTAAGTCGTTGGACGAGCATGTACCGAGGGTGCAACGAGGTGTAGCGCCGTGTGCCATTGCGTCCAGGATGCGTTCAGCGATCCGGTTTGACGTCCGGAATCATTGCCGCCCATAATTCGTGCCTTTCCGCACTAAGAAGAACAGGCCCGTGGACTTCCAACGCCCCATCGTCACCGTCGACATCGTCCTGCTGACGCTGCGCGACGACGTGCTGCACGCAGGTCTTGCGCAGCGGGACAAGGAGCCGGCGCTCGGCGCGTGGACGCTGCCGGGCGGCTGGGTGCACACGGACACCGACCAGGACGCCGACGACGCGGCCGCCCGCATCCTGCGGGAGAAGGCCGGACTGGTGTCGCCTTATCTGGAGCAGCTGAAGACTTTCTCGGGGATGCATCGCGACTCGCGCGGGTGGTCGCTGTCGGTCAGCTACTACGCGGTCGTGCCCACGGACGTGGAAGTCGTCGGCGGAACCGGCGCTGCGGCGGGCGAGCGCTTCCGCTGGGCGGCCGTCGACAGCCTGCGCTCCCTCCCCTTCGACCACGCGCAGATCCTGCGCACGGCGGTCGAACGCGTGCGGTCGAAGACGCTGTATTCGTCGCTGCCCGTGCACCTGATGCCGGCCGAGTTCACGCTCGGCGAGCTGCAGCGCACCTACGAGCAGGTGCTGGGCGCCGAGCTCGACAAGCGCGGCTTCCGCCGTCGCATCGACGAGCTCGACGTGATCGAGGAGATCCCCGGCTCCTTCACCAGCGGCGGCAGCCATCGGCCCGCGCAGCTCTTCCGCAAGAAGGCGCATGCGCCGGCGTTGAAGACGGTGACGAGCAGTCTGGCGGTGGGCTGAAGCCCATCGCCAAGCGGCCTTGCCGCGAGAGGCAGGCTCCCTTTGCGCCCCGCGCCCGGCAGGCGCTCACCGCGCGCTCAAGCCCTTGAGCAGCGCCTCGTGGAATTCCTTCGGCGACTCGACCTGCGGCGAGTGCCCCAGCGCGGGGAACTCGATCAACGACGCGCCCGGAATCATCCTCACCGTCGAGCGGCCCAGCGTCGCGTAGTCGCCGAGCTTCTCGGCGATCTCCTTCGGTGCGCGGACCGCGCCGGGCGCGGTACGGTCCTTGCCGCCTATCATCAGCAGCGTGCGCACCTGCAGCCGCGGCAGCTCCTGCACCACCGGCTGCGTGAAGATCATCTCCGACGTCTGCGCCTGGTTCCACGCCACCTGCTCGCGCCCCGGTCCCGCGTACTGGCCGGCGGACATGCGCACCCAGCGGTCGTACTCCGGCTTCCACTGGCCGTTGTAATAGAAGCGCAGCTGGTAGGCCTTGATGCTCTCCGCCGTGGTCTTCAACTCCTGCGCGTAGAGCTGGTCGATCGTCGCGTACGGCACGCCGGCGGCCTGCCAGTCCTCCAGGCCCAGCGGGTTCACGACGACCAGCTGCTCCACCTGCGTCGGATACGCGAGCGCGAATCGCATCGCGAGCATGCCGCCCATCGAATGCCCGATCACCGTCGCCTTCGCGATGCCCAGCGACTGCAGCAGCGCCTGCGTGTTGGCCGCAAGCTGGTTGAAGCTGAACTGGTAGCCCGTCGGCTTGCTCGACGCGCAGAAGCCGATCTGGTCCGGCGCGATGACGCGATAGCCCGCGCCGGTGAGCACGCTGATCGTCTGCTCCCAGGTCGCGCCGCAGAAGTTCTTGCCGTGCAGCAGGACGGCGGTCCGCCCGTTGGGCTGGCCCGTCGGCGCGACGTCCATGTAGACCATCTCCAGCGCCTGCCGCTGCGAGCTCAGCTTGAAGCGCTGCTGCGGATGCGGGTAGTCGAAGCCTTCCAGGCGCGCGCCGTAGGCGGGTGCAGAGACGGGTGCTGAAGCGGGGGCGCTCTGCGCATGGACGGACAGGGCGAGCACCGCGAGCGCGGTGGCGAGCAAGGTCTTCTTCACGGGGAACTCCAGGAGAAAAGGGAACGGCGCGCCGCAGCGAGCAAGTGTCGTTCCCTCTCGTGTCCCGTGCGTGTCCCGGGGACTTCAGCGCTGATCGAGATAGCCGAAGCTGCCGTGGTCCCGGATCTCTTCGGCGGCCAGGCGCGCGGCCTTCATCGCATGCCGGAACAGCGACATCGCCAGGCTGACGCGCTTCACGCCAGCCTCGCCGAGTTCGCGCACGGTGAACGAGCGCCCCGGGATGCCGGCCATGAAGTTCACCGGCTTCGTCACCGACGCACAGACCCGGCGCACCGCGTCGAGGTCCGGCAGCAGCGGCGCGAACAGCACGTCGGCGCCTGCGCGCTCGAAGGCCTGGAGGCGGCGGATCGTGTCGTCGAGGTCGTTGACGCCGTGGAGGAAGTTCTCCGAGCGCGCCGTCACCAGGAACGGGAACGGCAGCGCGCGCGCCGCCTCGACCGCGGCGGGAACGCGCTCGACGGCGAGATCGAAGGCCAGGATCGGTGATCCGCCCTCGCTCGACGAATCCTCGATGGAGCCGCCGACTGCGCCCGCCTCCGCCGCGAGACGGATCGTCAGCGCGCAGTCCTCGGGCCGGTGGCCGAAGCCGTTGCCCAGGTCGGCGCTCAACGGCAGCGGCGTGGCGCCCGCGAGCAGCCGGACGTGGGCCAGCGTCTCGTCACGCGTGAGCTGGCCGTCGCGACGACCGACGGCCTCGGCCGCCGCGGCGCTCGACGTGGCCAGTGCGGCGAAGCCCGCCTCCTGCAGCATGCGCGCCGAGGCGATGTCCCACGCGTTCGCGATCACGAAGGGGCCGGGCCGTTCATGCAGCGCGCGCAGCGCCACCGCCTTGGCGGACAGGCTCTCGACGGTGGAGTCGACAGTGGGAGCGACGGTCGTGGACGGGGTACTCATGGGGGCCTCCTCGGTGGGTAGACGCCGGATCCTAGGCCGCGCTGCTGCCGCCGTCTGGCAGCAATCGGACCTGTTCCTCGCCCGCCGCTACCTCCAAAAGGGTGGCGGCCCCGCGACGATTTCCCTTCGAACGGGGCGGATCGCGCGACCAGCGCCCCCTAGTCCCCATCCACAATATTGCGAACCATTCGCATTTGCTAACGTATCGCGTTACGCTGAATTTCTGATTTCCCCGTCTCCCCGCCTCTCCCGGTCCACACCATGTCCAACACCGCTTCCCGCGCCGCCGCGCCGCGCCTGTCTCCCATTTCCCTGTCCGTCCTGGCACTGCTGGTGCCCCTCGCGGTCCAGGCCCAGACCGCTCCCGTCGACGCGCCGGCCGCCGACGCGAAGTCCTCGACGAGTGCTTCGACCGCCGCGGGCGACAGCACCCAGAAGCGCCTGCTGGACGAGGTCGTCGTCACCGGCGTGCGCAAGAAGACCTTCGCGCCGACCACCGTGCGCGTGGGCGCCTTCCGCGACCAGGACCCGCTGGACGTGCCGCTGACCAACAACGTGATGTCGCGCGACCTGCTGGACGCGCAGGCCGCGCAGGGCCTGTTCGACGCGCTGAAGAACACCGCCGGCGTGACCCGCTCGCAGGTCAGCGGCTCCACCTACGACAACCTCTCCATCCGCGGGATCATTGTCGAGAACCGCAGCAACTACCGCCTCAACGGCAACCTGCCCGTCGTCAACCTGATCGACATCCCGCTCGAGAACAAGGAGCAGGTCGAGGTCCTCAAGGGCGCGTCGTCGATGTACTACGGCATGGTGCCGCCCTCGGGCATCGTCAACTTCGTGACCAAGCGCGCCGGTCCGACGCCGGTGACCTCGCTGACGACCACCGTCAACGACCACGGCGGCGCGAAGGTCCACATGGACATCGGCCGGCGCTTCGGTGAAGAGCAGAGCGTGGGCATCCGCGTCAACGCCGCGACCAGCAAGGAAGAGACCGGGATCGACCGCTACAAGGGCGACCGCGACGTGCTGACCCTGGCCGCCGACTGGCGCGCGACCGCCTGGGCCAACTTCAAGCTGGACGTCGAGCACTACCGCAAGAACACCAGCGAGCAGGCCGGCATCCAGCTGCCCGCCGCGGTGAACGGCGTGATCACGCTGCCGCGCGTGCCGGACAACAAGACCAACCTCGCGCCCGAATGGGCGCGCTACGACGCGCAGGCCAACAACGTGCTGCTGCGCGGCGACTTCGCGCTGAGCGAGGACTGGGTGCTGAGCGTCGAGACCGGCCGCGCCCAGACCGGACGCGACCGCAACAACACGACCTTCATCAACTACAACCCGCAGACCGGCGCCGGCACGGCCAGCGTCAACACGCTGAAGGGCCAGAAGTACACCAACACCAACCACCGCGTCGAGGCCATCGGCCGCTTCGACACCTTCGGCGTGGGGCATGAACTGACCCTGGGCACGACCTACAACCAGCGCGAATCCGCCGGCTGGACCAGCGGCACGGCGACCGCGCCGCAGAACCTGTACGCGCCGGTCGACATCGCGCAGCTCAACCCGACGCTGCGCCAGGCCGGCTTCCCGTCCGAGATCAACGACCGCGGCCTGTACGCCTTCGACCGCGTCTCCGTCGGCGAGCAGTGGCAGTTCCTGGCCGGCGTGCGCAAGACCATCTACCGCAGCGAGGCGACCAGCCCCACCGCCCCGGTCAGCGTGTACCGCGCCGACAAGGTCACGCCCAACTTCTCGGTGATGTGGAAGCCGATGAAGAACCTGAGCGTCTACGGCAGCGTGCTGCGCGGCCTGGAAGAGACCGGCACCGCGCCGCTGACCGCCGACAACGCCGGCCAGGTGCTGTCCCCGGCCGTCAGCAAGCAGCGCGAGCTGGGCGTGAAGGCGCGCGTGGGCGAGGTGCTGCTGCAGACCGCGGTGTTCCAGACGGACCGCGCGCTGACGACGACCATCAACCGCGTCTACCAGATCGGCGGCGAGGCACGTTATCGCGGCCTGGAGTTCTCCGCCAGCGGCGAGATCGGCCGCGACTTCGCCATCGTGGCCTCGGCGCTGCTGCTGGACGCCGAGATCACCAAGGTCGGCACCACCAACGCCGGCGAGCTGGGCCAGTCGCCGGAGAACACGCCGAAGAACACGCTGAGCCTGTTCGGCGAGTACCGCGTGCCGATGGTGCCGGGCCTGTCGCTGAACGCCGGCGTGTACCACTTCGGCAAGCGCGCGGTGAACAACCTCAACCAGGGCTGGGTCGACGCCTACGAGACGCTCTCGATCGGCGCGCGCTACCAGTTCCGCGTCATGGACAAGGCGGTCAACCTGCAGGCCAACGTCGACAACCTGACCGACAAGAACTACTGGAGCACGGCCGGCAACAACCTGCTGGGCGTCGGCGCGCCGCGCACGGTGCGCCTGACCGCCAAGGTCGACTTCTGATCGCCGGCCCGGGGAGCAACGAGCCATGGCTCTGATGACCGCGCGCCGCGTGTGGATGTGGCTGCACCGCTGGATCGGGCTGACGCTGGGGATGCTGCTCGCCGCGGCAGCGCTGCTCGGCTCGCTGATGACGGTGCTGCGCCCGCTCGACGAGTCCCTGCATCCGGAGCTCTTCCGGGCGCCCGCCCACGACGCGACCCATGAAGCGGCAACGGCCCTCGTCGCGTCGAGCACGCCATTCGAGACGCTGCGCCGCCGCGTGGCCGATGAATTCGGCCCCAAGGCGACGATGACCATCCGTCCCCCCCGCGAGGACGGCGAGTCGCTGCGCGTGGCGGTGCGCTCGCCAAGCTGGGCGGGCACGGTCTACCTGGACCCGGTCAGCGTCGTCGAGCTCGGCCGGCGCGGCGAGACGGAAGGCGTCGCCAACTTCATCTTCGAGCTGCACAGCGAGCTGCTGCTCGGCGACACCGGCAAGGCGACGCTCGCCTTCACCGCGCTGGCCTACCTCCTGCTGCTGATCACCGGCCTGATCCTCTGGTGGCCGATGAACGCGGCGCAGTGGAAGCACGCCTTCAAGCTGAAGCTGGACAAGGGCGCGACGCGCAGCCTCTTCGACCTGCACCGCTTCGGCGGTGCGGTGCTGGGCCTGATGATCGCCGTGACCGTCGCGAGCGGCGCGTGGATGGCCTACCGGCCCATCGGCGGCTGGCTCAACGCGCTGGTCGGGGACGTCGCGCCCAAGCCGCCCAAGATCGAGAAGACGCAGGCCGAGCGCGTGCCGCTGGACCTGGTCGTCGCCGAGGCGCGGATGCGCTGGCCCGGCGCGATGCTCGGCTTCGTCCAGCTGGGTGCGGCGGACACGCGGCCGGTGCGGCTGCGCTTCAAGCTCGCGGGCGATCCGCATCCGAACGGGCTCTCCTCGATCTGGGCGCATCCGGTCGACGGCCGGGTGCTCGGCCAGCAGCGCTGGGACGACCTGGACCTCGCGGTACGGTCCACCGCGTGGATCTACCCGCTGCATGCGGGCGAGCTCTTCGGACTCCCCAACCGCGTGATCACCGGCGTGCTCGGGCTGGCGCTGTTCGGCATGGGCGTCACCGGGGCGTGGTTGTGGTGGCGTCGGCGGCGCTGAGGCACCCGATCAGTTCGTCGATGCAGCGCGCGACCTCGTCGTTGTCGGGGTCCGCATCGAAATAGTGCGTGTGCGCACCGCCGCCTATGCAGAGTTCCTTGCGCGGCGGGTCATCGAGCGCGACGGCGCCCGGTTCGTAGAAATCCGCGCCGCGCTGCACGCCGTCCGGCGCCGGGCGCCAGATCCACCGGCCCACGTAGTCGCCGGCCGTGAACACGTTGGTCCACCGGTCGATGCCGAGATCGCGGATCTCCGGCCCGTCCAGCACCCAGCGGTAGAGGTCGGGGAAGCGCGCCGCATAGAGCTGGCGCAGCGGACTGCCGGCGGTGAACAGGTGGACCTCGACTTCCTCCAGCCATCGACAGAGCACCGCCGCCCGGCTGCCGTCGCCCCGCCGGCCGCGATAGGCCAGGTAGCGGAGCAGGTCCGCCGTGATGACGGTGCCCTGGCTGTGCGAGACGATGACCACGCGCGTCGCCCCTTCCTCCTTCAGGTGCTCCAGCAGCGCGACATAGCGCGCGAAGATGCGCGCCCGCGGGATCGCGCCGCGCGGAAACTCGCGCAGGTAGTTGTCGACGTCCAGCATCGCGTCCAGCGGCGCGCGCAGCCACGGCGCGTACTTGGACAGGGTGCGCCCCAGCAGCGACAGCGCGCCCAGCGCCGACACCGACCCGGTGACGAAGGGCGCGAGCATCGCCTGCGACTGCAGGCCGCCGATGATCAGCAGCAGCTTCAGTTCCGCGACGAAGAACGGGGCGATCAGCTGCGTCGCCTCCGCCAGCAGCAGGAGCCCGATGACGATGCCGACGACGGCGCTGGCCAGCGCCACCAGCGACACGAAGTCCTCCAGCCGCTCGTAGCCGCCGGTCAACCAGCGGCCCAGGTCGCTCGCGCTGCCCACGTCCCGCTTCAACTCCGCCATCACGCTGGGCACCAGCATCGCCAGGATGTAGAGGATCAGCGCGAACAGCAGCAACGCCACGGCGCAGAAGCTCGCCGTGCTGTAGACGTAGCGCAGTGTCAGGAAGCTCTCCGCCGGCAGCACGCGCGCGCTCAGCGGCTCAAGGAGCAGCTGGAAGCCCCAGAAGTCGGCCGCCACCTCCTGCTGGAGCTCGAACAGCCAGGGGTGGTAGCCCCATTTGCCGGCCGCGTTCTCCAGCACCTGGTGCGAGGTCGCCCAGATCACCATGCCGACCGCGGTGAATGAGGTCATCGACACGAACAGCCCGAGCCGCGCGGTCGTGACGCTGGCGCGGGCCTCGGGCCCCAGCCTGGCCTGCCGCACGCCGCGGGAGATCCAGAACAGCAGCATGAAGGCGGCGACGCCCCACCAGAGGTAGCTGCCCAGCAGGGAGACCTCGAAGGCGCGCAGTGCGGCCCGGGTCCACCAGACCCAGACGTCGTCCTCCGGGGCCGGCGGCCCGGTCGGCGCCGCGGCGTGGCCCGGCGGATCCTGCGTCGGCGGGAACACCGACGGCGCGTCCCACATGGTCGCGGCGATGATGGCGTAGCTCGCGGCGAGGAACACCAGCCCCACCTGGCGCGTCGACACGAAGCGCCGGTCGGCCAGGCGCAGCCCGGCATCGCAGAGCACGGCGAGCAGGGCCAGCACCGCCAGGCCGAGCACCCACGGCGTGGCGTAACCGAGGTACAGGACGGCGCCGGCCAGCGCCGCCTCCAGCACCAGCACGACCCGCGCGGGCCAGGACCTCACCCATCGATAGGCCAGCCACCACGCGGCCAGCACCGGCCCCGCGACCGCCAGCACCAGCTTGGCGGAGTTCGCCGTCGATCCGCCGCCGCCCGATCCCGCGGGCGCACCGCCGTTGAGCACCGACATCAGCACGATGAAGAGCCCGGTCAGCACCGATTGCAGGAACAGGTTGGACAGCAGGTGCGCGAAGGACCAGTCCAGCGCCGTCTGCAGACGCGACAGGCGCCGCCAGCCCTGCTGCGCCGCCGCCGGCGCCCGGGCGACCTCGGCGCCCTTGCGCGCCTGGTCGATCGTGTCCCGGGCGAGCTTGGACAGCCGGAACAGGATGGTGAACAGCTCCGTGAGGATGGGCGGCAGCGCGCTGGACAGGCGCGACAGGTCGGCCCAGTACATCTCGTGGAAATCGATGCGACGCGCCGGCTCGTCCGTCGCGTTCGCATCGGTGCGCGTCAGCCAGATGCGCCGGCACTCATAGGGTTCCGCCGGCGTGCCGCCCCGCTGCGCCTTGAAAAGCAGGTAGTCGGTGAAGGCGAGCCCCTGGTCGGGCCGGTCGTCCGTGCCGCCCTTCGACCGGTCCGCCGCCCGCTGTCCGTGCGGCGCCGACGTCGCCGGTGCCGGTGCCGGTGCCGGTGCCGTTCGGACCGACGCCTCGTAGGTCGCCACCTGCGCCCGGACCTCGCCGTGATGCTCGCCTTGCGCGGCCTTGTCCAGCCAGCCCGGTCTCTGGAAGTCCGAGCGCAGCGACTGCCGCAGCGCCTTCATCGCGGGCGGCGTCTCGTGAGGATCGGGGGTCGCCGGCACGCTGCCCTCCAGCGGAGGGACCTGCAGCATCAGGCAATCCGAGGCCGCCTCGCTGTAGCGCACGCCATCCGGTGGTCTCGTGGTCAGCAGCGCGGCCAGCGTGCGGACGGTGTCCCCCGGCGCTTGGTCGGCGACCCCGTGCACCGTGACGACGGCGATCCGCTGGCGCGGTCGCGACGGCCCCCGGGCAGGAAGGCCTTTCCGCTCCCACGTCCGCACGCGCGCACGGCGGGCGCCGAGTGGATCGCGCTCGTCCGGCGCGGTATCAGCCATGGTGGTCCCCTCCCCACGATTCCCCCGCATCGTGACATCGGGGCGTGGTGCTCGTCACGCCCTTCCCCCAAGAGAGGGACAGCCGCTCGCCCCTCAAGCGGACGCCGCAGCCTCACGGCACGGCAGCTTTTCCCGATGCCGGCGCCTGCGAGCAAGACCCGGCCCCGCACCCCGCGTTCGAGCGTCCCCGACGACGGCGACGGACTCACCCTCCCCCGGGACTCCCATCTGCCCCGCTCGTGCGCCACCGCCTC
Source organism: Roseateles noduli (assembly GCA_002205125.1). Lineage (GTDB taxonomy): Bacteria > Pseudomonadota > Gammaproteobacteria > Burkholderiales > Burkholderiaceae_C > Roseateles > Roseateles noduli. The sequence continues at coordinate 176,630 of NIOE01000016.1, forward strand.
CCTCACCCCGGTGCGCCCCACCTGATGCCGCTGTACCACTTGCCTCCCTCGCCCATCCCGCCCTCACCGGTCGGGATGCCTCCCACGCCTTTCGGACTGACGTCGTCCGACGGCTTCCCCGATCCCGCCTCGCCGCCGAACCCGCCGAACCCGCCGGTAGCGCCCCCCGCGCCCGACGCACCGGGCGAGCGCGCACTGGAACGGCGCTGGGCGCGCTCCATCGCGGCGCATGCGCTGTGGTCCCGGCAGGCGCCCATCGTCCCGCTGCTGCTGGACTGGCTGCGCGACGCCGAGCCCATCGCCCGCGTGCTGGGCCCGGCGATGTGGCGGCACTTCGCACAGCATCTGTTGCAGCACGCCAGCACCCGCGACCTGCGCGCGATGGGGCTGGACGAGCGCGTCGAGTCCCGCGTCTGGGGTTCCTGGCCGGAATGGCGGACGGCCGGCTTCCGCATCGCGGATGCGCCGGGCCGGCTGCACCGGGCCGTCGTCTGGTGGGAGGACGGGCGGGCGCCCGAGTACCCCGACACCGAGCGCGTCTTCGAGATGCCCTACGGCGCGGCGCTCTGGCTCGACGGCCGGCTGCTGCCCTACCCGCAGGAGCTGACCTTCGGCTGCTCGATCAACGGGTCGGGCGAATGGATCGACGACCGCTACTTCGTCGTGGACGTCGACGGCCCCCAGGAGCATCCCGATTACGTCGAGGAGCTGGCCAACGGCCGGGGCTCGGTGCTGAGCCTGCTGGTCGTCGACGCGCGCCACCGCACCTGCCATCTGCTGAACCCGCGCGCCCATGAACCGTGGCTGCGTCCGCGCATCACCGTGCAGGCCGACGGCCGCTGGCGCATCGATCCCGGCACCGACGCCGGGGACGCCGATACGCAGTACGACGAAGACGCCGACCGGCCGCCGGTGCCGTCGCGCCTGATGCTGCCGTCGGACCTGCCGCCGGCCTCCATCGAGGCCGAGATCCCCGACGACGAGGCCGAACCGCGCTCGCTGGCGCCGGCCTGGCGCCACGTCGTGGACGCCTGGAACACGGACCGCGACCGGCTGGTGGGCCTGCTCGGGGAGCTGAACTACGAGCTGGCCCTGGACAGCTTCCGCGACGCCGCCTTGGGCTGGTGAGCGGCGGCCACCTCGCGGCAGCAGGTCATGAACTGTTCCGCCGCCGGGGAAGCCCGGCGGTTGCGCATCGTCAGCAGACCGACGGGCGGGAGCTCGATCGGCACGTCGATCGCCAGCGCCTTCGCCAGGCCCTCCTTCGCAAGATAGCGCGCGACGTTGTCCGCCACGAAGGCTGCCGCGCCGCGCTGGCGCAGGAAGGTCAGCGTGACCAGGAAGGACGCGCTCTCGACGATGTCGCTGGGCGGATCCAGCTGCTGTGAATAGAACATCTGGTTCAGCTTGATGCGCGACGAGGCCCACGGCGGCGGCATCACCCACGGCATGCGGGCGAGTTCGGCCCACGGCGCCCGCTTCGACTTGCGGGCCGTCGCCAGCGGATGGTCCGGTCGCACGACGATGCGCATCGCCTCCTCGACCAGCGGCTCGGTCGCCAGGTCCGGCGCCGCATAGCCCGGCTCCAGCCGCGCGACGATCACGTCCAGCTCGCCCACCCGCAGCCGCGGCAGCAGGCGCGTGAGGTCGCCTTCCTCGATGTGGACCGTCGTCAGCGATGAATGGCGCTTGAGGCGCTCCACCGCGCCGGCCACCAGTCCCGGCGTGGCCACCACCATCGCGCCGACACTCACCCGGCCCGCCGCGCCGCTGGCGACGGCGTCGATCTCGTCGCGGGTGCGCGCGAAGTCGGACAGCACCGAGCGCGCGAAGCGCACCACGGCCTCGCCGAAGGGCGTGGGCTCGGTGCCGCGCGTGGAGCGCGTGAACAGGTCCAGGCCGAACATGCGCTCGACCTCGGCCAGCGACTTGGACACCGCCGGCTGCGTCTGCGACAGGAACTCCGACGCGCGGCCGAGATGGCGGAACTGGTCGAGCGCCACCAGCATCTGCAAGTGGCGCAGCTTCAGGTTGGAACGGAGGACGCGGTCGATTTGGCTCATGGACCGATCTTAGGAGCTTGGCGGCCCTTCATGCCGTTCATGACATGAAGGCAGTCCAGTTCTTCAATTGAGCTGCATGGACGGGATGCCCACAATGCATCGCACAGAGACCTCGCGGCCGTTGTCCGATCCATTGACCGGTCGGCGCCATCGCCCAACGAGGCCCCAGCCCACGATCCCGATCGGTGCGAGCATCGATCCCGAGCCAGGAGACAAGACATGACCATCCGCATGGACCGCCGCCGCGTCCTGCTCGCCGGCGCCGCCGGCCTTGGCGCCAGCGCCCTCGCGCTGCCTCGCCTGGCGCACGCCGCCGCCTATCCGTCCGAGCGCGCCATCACTTTCATCTGCCCCTGGCCCGCCGGCGGCACCGCCGACGTGACGATGCGCTCGCTGTGCATGGCCGCGGGCAAGGTGCTGGGCCAGACCATCATCATCGAGAACCGCGCCGGCGCGTCCGGCATGCTGGGCACCAAGGTGCTCTCGACCTCCAAGCCCGACGGCTACACGATCGGCCAGGTGCCGATCTCGGTCACGCGCTTCGCGCAGCTGCGCACCGTGCAGCTGGATCCGCTCAAGGACTTCACCTATCTCGCCCGCGTCAACGGCCAGACCTTCGGGCTGGTGGTGCGCGCCGACTCGCCGTGGAAGACGCTGGCGGAGTTCGTCGCCGCCGCGAAGGCCAAGCCCGGGATGATCAATTACGGCAGTGCCGGCATCGGCGGCGCGACGCACGTCGGCATGGAGGAGTTCAACCTGCTCGCCGGCATCCAGCTCAACCACATCCCCTACAAGGGCGGCGCCCCGGCGCTGCAGGACCTGCTGGGCGGCCAGGTGGACGCGGTGGCGGACTCCACCTCGTGGGCGCCGCACGTCAAGTCCGGCAAGCTGCGCCTGCTGGTCACCTGGGGCGCGACGCGCACCAAGGACTTCGCCAACGTGCCCACGCTCAAGGAAGCCGGCTACGACCTGGTCGTCGACGCGCCCAACGGCATCGGCGCGCCCAAGGGCATGGACCCGGCGGTCGTGGCCAAGCTGCGCGACGCCTTCCGCAAGGCGGCCGCGGATCCCGATTTCATCGCCACCTGCGACCGCATCGACTCGCCGGTGATGTACCTCGACCAACCGGACTACGAGAAGTACATCGCCGCCACCTACCGCAAGGACACGCAGCTGATCGAACGCCTGAAGCTGCGCGAACTGCTGGCGAAGGGCTGAGCATGACCGCGATCGCCGCAGGGGCCGCTGACGCAGGGGCCATCAACGCGTCCGGCGCCACCACCTCCGACGCGGTCGCCGCCGCGTCGGCCGCGATGGCGACCTCGTCGCCGCTGCTGCGCCTGCATCGCGACGACAACGTCCTGATCGCGCGCCAGGTGTTGACGCTGGGGCAGGAGCTGCCGGAATTCGGTCTGCGCCTGAAGGCGCAGGTGCCGGCCGGTCACAAGATCGCGGCGCGCCGCATCGCCGCCGGCGAGCCCATCCGCAAGTACAACGCCGTGATCGGCGTCGCCGCGCGCGACATCGAGCCCGGCGACTACGTGCACGCGCACAACATTGCGCTGGTCGAGTTCGACCGCGATCCGGCCTTCGGCGCCGACGTGAAACCCGTCGACTATCTGCCCGAGTCGGAGCGCGCCACCTTCATGGGCATCGTGCGCGCCGACGGCCGCGTGGCGACACGCAACTTCATCGGCATCCTGGCTTCGGTGAACTGCTCGTCGACGGCGATCAACCGCATCGCCGAGCATTTCACGCCGGAGCGCCTGAAGGACTTCCCCAACGTCGACGGCGTGGTCGCCTTCGCGCAGACGACCGGCTGCGGCATGTCGTCGCCCAGTCCCCACTTCGACCTGCTGCGCCGCACGATCGCCGGCTATGCGAAACATCCCAACCTGGGCGGCGCGCTGATCGTCGGGCTCGGCTGCGAGCGCAACCAGGTCGCCGGTCTGATGGAATCGCAACACCTGGTCCCCGGCGAAACGCTGAAGACGCTGGTGATGCAGGACACCGGCGGCACGCGCGCCACCATCGAGGCCGGCATCCGCGCCGTCGAGGCGATGCTGCCGATCGCCAACCGCGTGACGCGGCAGCCGGTCAGCGCGTCGCACCTGAAGATCGGGCTGGAGTGCGGCGGCTCGGACGGTTTCTCCGGCATCGGCGCCAACCCGGCGCTGGGCGCGGCGATGGACATCCTCGTGCGCCACGGCGGCACCGCCATCCTGTCGGAGACGCCGGAGATCCACGGCGTCGAATACATGCTCACCCGCCGCGCGGTCACGCCCGAGGTCGGCCAGAAGCTGCTCGACCGGTTGGCCTGGTGGGAGGAGTACACCCGCGGCCAGAACGGCCAGTTCAACGGCGTCGTCGGCCCCGGCAACCAGGCCGGCGGACTCGCCAACATCTTCGAGAAGTCGCTGGGCTCCGCGATGAAGGGCGGCACCACACCGCTGCAGGAAGTCTACGAATACGCCGAGCCCATCGAGCAGTCGGGCTTCGTGTTCATGGACTCGCCGGGCTACGACCCGGTCGCCGTCACCGGCCAGATCGCCAGCGGCGCCAACCTGATCTGCTTCACCACCGGACGCGGCTCGATGTTCGGCTCCAAGCCGGCGCCGACGATCAAGCTCGCGAGCAACACGCCGATGTTCACGCGCCTCGAAGAGGACATGGACATCAACTGCGGCCTGGTCATCGACGGCGCGCTGACCATCGAGCAGATGGGCCAGGAGATCTTCGAGCACATCCTGCGTTCGGCATCGGGCGAGCTCACGAAGAGCGAGCTGCTCGGCCTCGGCGACCACGAGTTCGTGCCCTGGCATCTGGGCATCGTGAGCTGAGCGTTTCTCCCTGGCGCTTCGCCCTCCCCGCTCCCGACTCCCGACTCCTGCTTCTGCTTCCTGATTCCGAGGTCCCCATGCAGACGAAGAACCACATCGCCGGTCGCTGGTGCGACGCGGCCGCGGGCGACCGCTTCCCGGTCGTCGATCCCGCCGATGACAGCCTGATCACCGAAGTTCCGGACAGCTGCGCTGACGACGCGCGCGGCGCGGTCGATGCCGCCCACGCGGCCTTCTCCACCTGGCGCACCGTGCCGGCGAAGCAGCGCGCGGCCCTCCTCAAGCGATGGAACGACCTGATCCTGCGCGACCAGGATCGCCTGGGCGCGCTGATCTCTCAGGAGCAGGGCAAGCCGTTGGCGGAAGGCCGCGCCGAGGTCGCGTATGCGGCGAGCTACGTCGAATGGTTCGCCGAGGAAGCGACGCGTTCCAACGGCGAGGTGATCCCCGCGCCGGTGCAGGGGCGTCGCATGCTCGCGTTGCGCGAGCCGGTCGGCGTCGTCGCCGCGATCACGCCGTGGAACTTCCCCGCCGCGATGATCGCCCGCAAGATCGCGCCCGCGCTGGCCGCCGGCTGTACCGTTGTCGCCAAGCCGGCCGAGGACACGCCGCTGACCTCGCTCGCGCTGGTGGAACTGGCCGTCGAGGCCGGCCTGCCGCCAGGCGTGCTCAACATCGTGTGCGCCTCGCGCGAACGCACGCCGGAAGTCGTCGACGTCTGGCTGGCCGACGCGCGCGTGCGCAAGATCACCTTCACCGGCTCGACGCCGGTCGGCAAGCACCTGGCGCGGGAGTCGGCCTCGACGCTGAAGAAGCTGTCGCTGGAGTTGGGCGGCAACGCACCCTTCATCGTCTTCGACGACGCCGACGTCGACGCGGCCGTCGAGGGCCTGATGGCAGCCAAGTTCCGCAACGGCGGCCAGACCTGCGTGTGCCCGAACCGCGTGTTCGCGCAGGCGGGCATCCACGACCTGTTCGTCGAGAAGCTCGCGGCGCGTGTGCGCGCGCTGAAGGTCGGACCGGCCAGCCGTCCCGACTCGCAGATCGGCCCGATGATCAACGCGCGCGCGCTCGACAAGATCGAGCGCCACGTCGACGACGCCGTCGAGCACGGCGCCCTGGTCATCACCGGCGGCGAGCGCGTGCGCAACGAGATCGCGAGCGGACCCAATTACTTCGCCCCGACCGTGCTGACCGGCGCGACGACGGCGATGCTGCTCTGGCACGAGGAGACCTTCGGCCCCGTCGTGCCGGTGTTCCGCTTCGAGAGCGAAGACGAGGTGGTCGCTGCGGCGAACGACACGCCCTTCGGCCTGGCGGCCTACTTCTACACGCGGGACATCGCGCGAGCCTGGCGCGTCGCGGACGCGCTGGAGAGCGGCATCGTCGGCCTCAACGAAGGCGCGATCGCGGCCGAGTCCGCCCCCTTCGGCGGCGTCAAGGAATCCGGCTACGGTCGCGAGGGTTCCACGCACGGACTCGACGACTACCTCCACATCAAGTACGTTTGCCAGGGCGGCCTGTCGTGAGCGTTCCCGACGACTCGACGAACGCATCGCCGCCTGCCTCCATGAGCGCCTCCATGAACTTCTCCAACACCTTCAAGCAAGGCCTCGCGGCGCGCCGGCCGCAGGTCGGCCTGTGGCTGTCGATGGCGCAGGCCTACAGCGCCGAGGTCTGCGCGACGGCCGGCTTCCAGTGGCTGCTGATCGACGGCGAGCACGCGCCCAACGAGCTGACCAGCACGCTGCAGCAGCTGCAGGCGGTGGCGCCCTACCCGTCCCATCCGGTGGTGCGCGCGGTCAACGCGGACAAGGACGGCATCAAGAAGCTGCTGGACATCGGCGTGCAGACGCTGCTGGTGCCGATGATCGACACGGCCGAGCAGGCGGCGGCGGTGGTCGCCGCGACGCGGTATCCGCCGCTGGGCGTGCGCGGCGTCGGCGCTGCGGTGGCGCGCGCGTCGCGCTGGGGCCTGCGTCGCCAGTACCTCGATGAAGCCGATGGCGAGGCTTGCGTGCTGGTGCAGGCCGAGACCGCGACGGCGCTGAAGAACCTCGCGGCGATCTGCGCCGTGGACGGCGTCGACGGCGTGTTCATCGGACCGGCGGACCTGGCGGCCTCGATGGGCCATCGCGGCAACCCGACGCATCCGGACGTGCAGGCGGCCATCGACAACGCGATCCGCACCATCGTCGCCAGCGGCAAGGCCGCCGGCACGCTGACCGGCGACGCGAAGCTCGCCCGCCACTACCTGTCGCTGGGCGCGACCTTCGTGGCGGTGGGCATCGACGTCACGCTGCTCGCACAGGCCACGCGGCGCCTTGCGGCAGACTTCGACCTGGCCCCGCCGTTGCCGGCGCCGACCGGCTCGCCTTACTGAACCCTGTTGAATTCACGATCGAAAGCACGACCATGAGCAAGACGTACAAGATCGCCGTCATCCCCGGCGACGGCATCGGCAAGGAAGTGATGCCCGAAGGGCTGCGCGTGCTGGACGCCGCGGCGAAGCGCTTCGGCATCCAGTTCGAGTTCACCCACATCGAGTGGGCCAGCTGCGACTACTACGCCGAGACCGGCCAGATGATGCCGGACGACTGGAAGGCGCAGCTCGAAGGCCAGGACGCGATCTTCTTCGGCGCGGTGGGCTGGCCGGCGACGGTGCCGGACCACATCTCGCTGTGGGGTTCGCTGCTGAAGTTCCGCCGCGAATTCGACCAGTACATCAACCTGCGTCCGGTGCGCCTGTTCGAAGGCGTGCCCTGCCCGCTGGCCAATCGCAAGCCGGGCGAGATCGACTACTTCGTCGTGCGCGAGAACACCGAGGGCGAGTACACCAACCTCGGCGGCGTGATGTACGCGGGCACGGATCGCGAGATCGTGATCCAGGAATCGGTCTACTCGCGCTTCGGCGCGGACCGGGTGCTGAAGTACGCGTTCGACCTGGCGCAGAGCCGGGATCGCAAGCACCTGACGGTGGCGACCAAGAGCAACGGGATCGCGATCTCGATGCCGTGGTGGGACGGCCGCGCGGACGCGGTCGGCGCCGGGTATCCGTCGGTCACGGTGGACAAGCAGCACATCGACATCCTGAGCGCGCGCTTCGTGCTGCAGCCGGGACGCTTCGACGTGGTGGTGGCGTCCAACCTGTTCGGCGACATCCTGTCGGACCTGGGTCCGGCGACGACCGGCACGATCGGCCTGGCGCCGTCGGCCAACCTGAATCCGGAGCGGAACTTCCCGTCGCTGTTCGAGCCGGTCCACGGCTCGGCGCCGGACATCTACGGCAAGAACATCGCCAACCCGGTCGCCATGATCTGGTCGGGCGCGCTGATGCTGCAGTTCCTCGGCGAGCAGGCCGCGCATGACGCGATCCTGAAGGCGATCGAGCAGACGCTGGCGTCGGGGCCGCGCACGGGCGACCTGGGCGGCACGGCGAACACGACGGAGATGGGCAAGGCGATCGCTGCCCTGATCTGAGTCGGGAAGAGCGCTTCAGTACTTCCACCGCCGCTGGCCCTCACCCCTGCCCTCTCCCGCAAGCGGGAGAGGGAGTAAGAGAGACCGAGCGCAATCGCGCGGGACGCTACAGCCAACCCGCCTTGCGGAAGCGCCAGAAGAGGACGCCGCAGGTCGCGGCGATGACGCTGAGCGCGACGGGATATCCGAAGCGCCACTTCAGCTCCGGCATGACTTCGAAGTTCATGCCCCAGATGCCGGCGAACGCCGTCGCCGCCGCGAAGATACCGGCCCAGGCCGCGAGGCGCTTGGTGGTTTCCGAATCCTCGATCGCCGCCATCGACAGGTGGACCTGGATCACCGTCGTCGCCGTATCGCGCAGCGAGTCCAGCGCCGACTGCATGCGCTCCAGGTGGTCGTAGACATCGCGGAAATACTCGCGGGTGTCTTCGCAGACCGGCGGCACGCGGCCGCGCACCAGCTTGCCGACGGCGTCGAGCAGCGGCGACACCGCATGCTTGACCACGGTCACGCGCTGCTTGAGCTCATACACGCGCCGGATGTTCTCGCGCGTCACCCCCGGCTCGAAGATCTGCGACTCGATCGCTTCGAGCTCCGTCTCCAGCGCCTCGATGACCGGGAAGTAGCGGTCCACGACCGCGTCCATGATCGCGTACATCACGAAGCCGGGGCCGCGCTTGAGCATGTGCGGCTCCTTTTCCGCACGGGCGCGCACGCCCAGCAGGCTCTGCGCGACGCGGTTGCGGATCGACAGCACGAAGTTGTTGCCGACAAAGATGGACACCTCGCCGGTGCAGAGCTCGTCCGTGGGCGTGAACTGCACCGTCTGCATCACGGCGAACAGGGTGTCGCCGTACTCCTCGACCTTGGGCCGCTGCTGCCCGTGCAGCGCGTCCTCGACGGCGAGTTCGTGCAGGTCGAACTCCTCCTTCATCGCGAGGACCTCTTCGGTCGACGCGTCGCGCAGGGCCACCCAGACGAAGCAATCGGGCAGCTTGACGTACTCGCTGATCTCTTCCGGCTGGATATCGGCCAGCCGGCGGCCGTCGCGGTAGGCAACGCAGTTGATGAGCATGGCTTGTCTCGCTTGTTCTGGAATGCAGGAACGCTCAGGGCGAGCGTAGCCCGTCCCGCATCAAGGTCGCATCAAGAGAAACCGAGGGGAAGCCGCCCAGTTCGGGGGGCTCAGTCGGGCAGCAGCTCCAGCACCTCGTCGCCGAGGCCGTCGCGCTCGCCGGTGGGCCGCCAGCCGAGCCGGCGATAGAAACCGTGCGAGCGATGCGCCGGGTTGTCCGAGCAGCCGAGGAACAGGCGCTGATGCCCCAACCCGCGCAGATGCGCGACGGTGCGCTCCAGCAGCGCGCGGCCGAGGCCGTGGCCCTCGTGCTCGGGCAGCAGCGCGAGCACGACGATCTCGCCGCTGCCGGCGTCGCCGAAGCAGTAGCCGGCGAGCACGCCGCCGGACTCGGCAACGAAGCCCGGCAGTTCGCCGTCGCGGACCTGACCGGACCAGGACGCCTCCGTGATGCCGAGCTCGGCCAGACGGGCGGCGGGCACCGCGTTCTCGCGCGTGCGGCCACGCAGATCAATGCAGGCGGCGATGTCGTCAGGCACGGCGGGGCGGATGAAGAAGCTCATGGGTCTTCGCGATTCAGCAGGTCGAGATAGGCGGTGTACACCAGGATGCGCTGCCCTGCCGTTCCGCACACCGGTCCACCGCAATTCACTCGGTCGCCATCGCCTGCGTGGGTCGCCATTCCACGAGCCGCCCGCCCGCCATCACGCCGATCCAGTCGCCCATGGCCTCGGCTTCGTCGGCATCGTGCGTGACCATCAGCGCGGTCTGGCCGGCATCGCGCAGGATGTCTCGCACTTCCATCGCGAGGCGGTCCCGGGTCACCGCATCCAGGCTGGAGAACGGCTCATCGAGCAGCAGCAGGCGCGGCGACGGCGCCAGCGCGCGGGCGAGCGCCACCCGCTGCTGCTGACCGCCGGACAGCTCGTGCGGCATGCGCGATCCCAGCTCGTCGAGCCCGACCAGCGCCAGCAGCTCGCGCACGCGACGATCGCGCTCGGCACCCGGCCGGCGGCGAAGGCCGAAGCCGACGTTGGCCGCCGCGGTCAGATGCGGGAACAGGGCGATCTCCTGGAAGAGCAGACCCACGCCGCGGTGCTCAGGCTCGACGTGGACGCCGGGGCCGGACAGCACGCGGTTGTCGAGCAAGACCCGCCCCCCACTCAGCGGCTCGAAGCCGGCGATCGCGCGCAGCGCCGTGCTCTTGCCGCACCCCGACGGGCCGAGCAGGCAGGCGATGCCGCCCAGCGGCAAGGTCAGCGACAGGCCCTTCAGCACGGCGGCTTCGGCGCCCGGGTAGCGGACACGGAGGTCCTCGAGGGCGAGCGTGGTCATGGGACTTTTTTCATGGCGGCAGTGCGGCGGATGTCTTCGCCTCGAATCGGACGTCCGACACAGGGGGCACAGACGGCTCGGGCGGCATTGTCGTCGTCGGCGCGGCGGGCTCCCGGCTCAGCAGCAGCACCGCCGGCAGGCCCACCGCCACGATCAGCAGCGCCGCCAGCGCGCCGTGCTCGTAGCTGCCGCGCGCGGCTTCGGCGTAGAGCAGCGTCGGCAGTGTCTCCACGTTGGCGGGCCGCAGCAGCAGCGACGCGGGCAGCTCCTTCATCACGTCAATAAAGACCAGCAAGGCACTCGCGGTGAGCGCCGGACGCAGCAGCGGAAGATGCACGCGCCGCAGCGTGTTGAACGGCGTCTCGCCGAGGCTGCGCGCGACCTGCTCCAGCGGCGCCGGCAGACGCGCCAGTCCCGCCTCGACGCTGCCGATCGGCAAGGCGAGGAAGCGCATCGCGCAAGCCACGACGAGCACCGCGCCGAGGCTCATCAGCGGCAGGCCCGGCAGGCCGAGCGCCCCGGCGATCCAGCCGTCCACGGCCAGCGCCGGCGGCAGCAGGCCGATCGCCAGGACCGTGCCGGGCACCGCGTAGCCCAATGCGGCGCTGCCCAGCCACCAGGCGCGGGCGCGTCCGGCGCCACCTGTGGAGCGGGCCGCCCAGGCGACCACCAGCCCCGCCGCGACAGCAATCGCCGTCACGCTCAAGGCAAGACCCGCCGAATGCATCGCGCCGGAGACGACCTCGCTCGACAGGCCGTGGCCTTCCGACGCCCGCTTCCAGGCCAGCAGCGCGAGATGCCCTGCGGGAAGAACGAAGCCGATCAGCACCGGCAGCGACGCCGCCGCTGTGGCGAGCCACGCCGACGGTCCGCGAAGCCGACGCGGCGTCGCCGCCCGCATCGCGCGCAGGCTGCCGGCGCGCTGACGACGACGTCCCTGCCGCTCCAGCCAGACCAGCAGCGCCACCATCGCCAGCATCGCGCAGGCGATCTGCGCGGCCGCGCCGAGATCCGAGCGCGTCACCCAGGTCGTGTAGATCGTGGTGGTCAGCGTGCTCACGCCGAGGAACTCGGACGCGCCGACATCGTTCAGCACTTCCAGCAGCACCAGCCCGACGCCGACCGCGAGCGCAGGCCGCGCCATCGGCAGTGCGACGCGCCGAAACGCGCCCCACGGCCCTTCCCCGAGCAGCCGCGCCGCTTCCAACAGCCGCGCGGGCTGCGTCGCGAACATCGCGCGCATGCTCAGGTAGACGTAGGGATAGAGCACCGCCGACAGCACCAGCACCGCACCGCCCATCGAGCGGGCGTCGGGCAGCCGGAACTGGCGCGGCGAGTGGAACCCGAGCAGCGCGCGCACGGCGCCCTGGAACGGTCCGATCGGATGCAGCAGGTCGACGTAGCTGTAGGCCGCGATGTAGGTCGGCACCGTCAACGGCAGCAACAGGGCCCAGCGCAGCACCGTGCGACCGGGGAAGTCGACGCGCGTCACCAGCCAGGCGCTGCCGGTGCCGACGACCGCCGTCAGCAGGCCGACGCCGGTCAGCAGCGTCGCGGTCTGCGCGGCGGCGCGCGGCAGCACGTGCTCGAAGAGATGGCCCCAATGCGCGGCCCCGGCGCCCAGCGCCGTCCAGGCGAGCGCGACCAGCGGCGCCAGCACGACGAGCGCGACGGCCAGGGCCGCCACGCGCCAGAGCGGACCGACCGCGTGCGGCCGGTCGAAGACCCGCCTCACGCGATCACTGGTCGAAGGCGACCTTGTCGATCAGCAGGCTGGCCTGCTTGCGATGGCGCGCGATCTCCGTCAGCGGCAGCGGATCGGCCTTCAGAGGGCCGATCGCCGACTGGATCAGCGGATCCAGCGTGACGCCGGCGCGCACCGGGTACTCGTAGTTGGTCTGCGCGTAGAGCTGCTGTGCCGGCTCGGAGACGAGGAACTCCATCAGCGCCTGCGCGGCCGCCCTGTTCGGCGCGTGCTTCGCCACCGCGGCGCCGCTGATGTTGACGTGCGTGCCCGAGCCCTTCGCGAAGGTCGGCTTCAGCACCTGGATGCCGTCGCCCCACTTGCGCGCGTCGCTGCCGGGCTTGGACGCTTTCATCTGGCCGACGTAGTACGAGTTGGCCAGGCCGACGTCGCAGATGCCGCCGAGGATGTCGCGCGCCACGTCGCGGTCGCCGCCGGTGGGCTTGCGGCCGAGGTTGGCCTTCAGGCCGCGCAGCCACTGCTCGGTCTTGGCCTCGCCGTCGTGCGCGATCATCGCGGCGACCAGCGCGGTGTTGTACGGGTGCTGGCCCGAGCGCGTGCAGACCTTGCCCTTCCACTTCGGATCGGCCAGATCCTCGTAGCGGATCGCCGTCGCCTTCAGGGCGGGATCGGCGTACAGCACGCGGGCACGAACCGACAGCGCGGTCCACTGGCCGTCGGTCGCGCGCAGGTTGGCCGGCACGGCCGCGGCGACCTCGGCCGACTTCAGCGGCTGCGTCACGCCGCCCTCGACCAGGTCGATCAGGTTGCCGACGTCCACCGTCATCAGCAGGTCGGCCGGCGAGCGCGCGCCTTCGGCCTTGACCCGCTCCAGCAGACCGTCCTTCACGAACACGGTGTTGACCTTGGTCCCGGTCTTCGCGGTGAACGCGGACAGCAGCGGCTGGACCAGGGCCACCTCGCGCGTCGTGTAGAGCGTCAGCTCGCCGCCGGCGGGCACGTTGGCCTGCGCAAGACCTGGCACCAGTGCGACCGCGGACATCGCCACCGCCGCGGCGGCCCCGATAGTGCGGCGTCGGGAAGGAAGGGAAACGGCAGAACGGCGCATCGTCTTGTCTCTTTCACGGGAGTCGATGAGAACGACTCTCATCTGGAAGAGGCGCAATGTAGGCGCCCCGTCCGCGATGCGGAAGGAGACAAAAGCTGCGAGGGTCCGCAGGGATTACCGGGTCCCGGACGGCAGCGACGACCCGGGCCTTCCTTCAGCGTGCCTTCAGGCAGAGGTCGGTAGGAGGTCGGTCAGCGGTCGGGCCAGGGTCAAGACGAGGTCAGACGGCGCCGGCCGTCTGCGGCAGCGCCCGCGCGCCGGCGGCGATGACGTCGGAGATCTCCCCGATGACTTGCCGCAGCCAGCGCTGCGCCGGGTCGGGTTCGGCGCGGATGTGCCAGACCTGGCTGATGTCGATGCCGCGCAGCGCGAAGGGCAGGTTCCGGCAGGCGAGCTGGCCCGCGAAGCCGGTCGCCGGCACGAAGCTGTCCGGCAGCACGGTGATCAGGTCGGACTGCTGCACGGCCATGGTGCCGGTGAAGAAGCTGTTCACCGTCATGGCCACGCGGCGCTTGCGCCCGATCATGGCCAGCGCGTCGTCGACGAAGCCGTGCGCCCGGCCGGCGAAGCTCACGCGCAGGTGCGGCGCGGCGCAGTAGGCGTCCAGCGTCAGGGCGCCCGGCGCGGCCAGCGGGTGGTCGGCGCGCATGACGCAGACGTAGCGGCTGGCGTAGAGCGCCTCGCGCCGGAAGGCGGTGCTGTCGTCCTCGACCAGCAGCTGCTCGGTCAGGTCGGGGAAGAAGCCGATCGCCAGGTCCGCCCAGCCCTGCTCCAGCAGTTCGCGCGGATCGCGGGTGGTCAGCGGCACCACGCGCAGGCCGACGTGGATGCCTTCTTCCAGGAAGCGCCGGCTCAGTTGAGGCACCACCAGCGCGGCGGTCGCGTCCGCCATCGCCAGCGTGAAGCTGACCGTGTTGCCGGCGGCGCGCGGGTCGAAGACCTGGGGTTCCAGCGCCTGCTGCAGCGCCGACAGGGCCCGGCGGACGACCGGCCAGAGCGACTGGGCGTGGGGCGTGGGCTCGACGCCGGTGGAACTCGGGATGAAGAGTTCCTCGTGCGTGGCCTCCCGCAGGCGTCTCAGGGCGTTGCTGACGGCGGGCTGGGTGATGGCCAGGCGGTGGGCGGCCCGGGTGACGTGGCGTTCCTCCATCACCACGTCGAAGACGCGCAGCAGGTTCAGGTCCAGCGTCCGGAAGTTGACGGGGCGGGGGGTGCTCATGGCCCGGATGCTAAATCCGTCACGGGTCATTTCCGGCAGTGATGACCCGATTCCCAAGTGCAATTGGCGTGCCGTACGTGAAAACCGCAATATGACGTCCATGGCGCAACGGCCACCCGCCAAGCGCCACCGAACATCACCTCAAGAAGGAACCGCCATGACCACCACCACGCTGAATGTCCAAGTGATGGCTGCCGACGCAGCCCGGGCTCGCACCGCGAGCGCCGCCGGCGAGCGTCTGGTGAGCCTGGCCCTGCGCGCCGGCCACGCCGTCGTCGAATTCGTCCACGCCTCGATCGAGCTGCGTCCCCGCGAAGCCGTCCTGCAAGCCGCCGCCGAGCAGTCGGCCGAGCGTCCCGACCTGGCCTTCTCGCTGCGCCGCGTCGCCCGCAACGGCTGGATGATGTACTGAGTTTCTTCAGGACGCCTGACCAGCGTCCCTCCTGCAAGGAAAAGCCGGGCCGCGAGGTCCGGCTTTTTTCTTTGTCGCGCGGAAGCCGCAACGGGGTGTCGGGAGACAGCCCGGCTAGCAAATCCAAGGCAGTTCGCGAGTCCAGATCCGTCAAACCCGGGAACGATGAGCCGCCGCCCCCCGGCGTTTTGATCAAGGTCAAGCCCTTCGCCGAGCAGCATCGACGCCTTGTTGTTGAAAGCGAGGCAAGCAATGCCAAACATGTTCGAAGTGCTCGACCGACCGTCGTTGTCGGTCGCCGAGCCGGACTCCACCTATATGGCGCCACGTCCGAAGCCGCCGACCTGGTCCGATCGGTCCCGGCAGATGTTCGACTTCATGGAGATCCCCGTGGCGTTCCGGGACAAGGTGCCGTATCGGCGCGAGTTCCTGGACGCCTACGCGCCGAACGTCACCTCCCTGCTGCCGCCCAGCCTGGCCGAAACACTGCATCGGACGGCGCGGTGGGAGAACGGACCCCATCATTTCGACGGGGCGCTGACTCTCATGACTGAGTTTCTGACGGAGTTCTGCTGGTCGTCGTCGAAGTTGGAAGGCTGCCGATTCACGTTGGCGGAGACGGCCTCTCTGCTGAAGCTGGAAGAGCAACTGCAGACTGCCGCTGCGGAACGGAGCGAAGAAGCGCGCATCGTCGTGAATCACAAGCGGGCGTTGGAGCTGATGGTCTTCGACACCCACCCGGACCGCGTGAGCGTTCAACTGCTCCAGAACCTTCAGGGTCGACTGATGGACGGGTTGCTTCCCCCGGAGCAATGTGGCCGAGTGCGCGACATTCATGTCCGAGTGACCGGGACAGCCTACAAGCCGGGGCAGATCCCCGCCCTGCTGGAGGAGATGCTCGCGCAGATCGCCATCAAGGCGGCAGCGATCCGCAATCCGGTCGAGGCCGCCTTCTTCCTCTGGATCCATGTCGCCTACCTGCAGGCCTTCGCCGACGGCAACAAGCGCACCGGTCGACTGTCGGCCAACATGCCGCTGCTGGCCGGCCACTGCGCACCGCTCAGTTTCGGCGGCGTTGAGGCGAGCGACTACGTGGTGGCGATGCTCGGCGTGTACGAACGCAATGACGTGTCCGTGGCCGTCGATCTTTTCGAATGGCTGTATCGAAGGTCGATGCAGAAATATCCGTGGATGTTGAGCTAACAATCGACGGATGTCCCACGTCTCCCTCCTCGACGCCGCCGGCTTCGCCGGCGCCCATGCGCTGTCGGTCTACGGCGCGCTGCTGGTCCTCGTCAGCGGCATGACCTGGCTCGTCGCGCGCGCGCTGCTGCCGGACCGCGGCGGACAGGCCGCCGCGCCTGAGCCGCTGTCTCCGGTCTCGCTGCTGCTGCGCTTCGCTGTCGGCTTCGCCTTCATCGTCGGCGGCGCATATCTGTTCGCCGAGATCGCCGAGGAGCTCCACACCGAGCAGACACTGGGCCAGCTCGACGAGGCCTTCATCGTCGCGATGATCGAGCACGTGCCCGACCTGGCGCTGCATCTGTTCTACCTGATCACCTTCGTCGGCAACCGGGAAACGCTGATCACGCTCGGCATCGCCGTGTCGGTCGGCCTGCTCGTCCTGCGCCGTCGCGGACTCGCGCTGGGCTGGGCGCTCGCGATGCTGGGCAACGCCGCGCTGAATCCGACCTTGAAGCAGATCTTCGAACGCGCCCGCCCCGTGCATCCGACCCACTGGCTCACCGAAGACGGATTCAGCTTCCCCAGCGGCCACAGCTCCGGCGCGGTGATCGCGATGGGCATGCTGGCCTACCTCGCCGTGCGCCTGCTGCCCCGACGCTGGCACGTGACCGCCTGGATCGTGGCGGCCGCGCTGGCCTTCTCGGTCGGCGCGAGCCGCATCTTCCTGCGCGTGCATTTCCCCAGCGACGTGCTGGCCGGCTTCGCCTCCGGCGCCGCGTGGCTCACCGTCTCGATCGTGAGCATCGAACTCGCGCGCTGGGCGCGGCGCAGACGCGCCGGGCGTCAGGCCAGCGGCGTCGAGTTCACGCGCTGAAAGAGGCCGGCCGTCTCGTCGACGTCCCAGCGTTCGACGACGGCCGTGCGCGCCGGGCCCGTCCGGATCACGTTGACCGAATTCGGGATCCCGCCGCGCACACGGACGCTCAGCGCCGTGCCCGCCTGCACCGCCCAGACCGGGCGAGGCAGATCGGAGCGGCGTTCGTGCAGTGGCAGCACATACGGCAGATGGATGTGGCCGCCGACGACGGCGTCGACACCGGCTTCGGACCAGCGTCGCACCGCCTTCGCGTGGCCGCGCAACAGGTTGGAGACATCCACGGTCTTGGTCACCGCCACCGGCTGGTGAACGGCCACGAGCCGCACCTGCCCGGGCTTCGCCCGCGCCAGCCGCTGCGCGGTGCGCTCGATCTGCGGATCGGACACTTCGCCGTTCTTGTGCCGGTATCGGCGCGTCGTGTTGAGCGCGACGACCAGCAGATCGTCGGTCTCGAACTCGCCGTCCTCGGCCGGCCCGAACGCGCGCTCGTAGCGCCGGTAGGGATGCAGCAGGCGCGTGGCCACCGCATACAGCGGGATGTCGTGGTTCCCGGGAATGACCAGCCGCGCCGGCACGCCGAGCTTCTCGACGAAGGCCTTCGCGCGCGTGAACTCGACCGGCCGCGCGCGCTGCGTGATGTCGCCGGTGATCAGGAGCAGGTCGGGTTTGAGCTCGCCGCACAACCGCTCCAGCGCGCCCACCGCCATCGGCCGCTCGGTGCCGAAATGCGGGTCGGACATCTGGAGCACGACCGTCATCGACCGCTCTCCTGCGCCTGCCGGCGCTCTTCCGACAGACCGTCGGGCCGGATCAGCATCAAGGGCTCCGGCGCGACCTCGAAGCGCACCGGCAGGCGCATCCACAGCACCTCGCCGTCGGTGGCGACCTTCACGCGCCGGGCGCCGAAGCGCCGGTTGCGCACGGTCAGGCGGGTGAAGGGGAAGTTGACGACCTGGTCCGCCTCCGCGAGCTTGCCCATGGCGCCGCGCGCGAGCACCTTCAGCAGGCCCCATCGCCCGACCGGCTTGAGCATCACGCCGGCCAGCTCGCCGCGATCGATCGCCTGCGCTTCGGGCAGGCCGACCTGCTCCATCTGGAGCGCGTTGTTGCCGACGAACACCGTCGGGGTCCGGACGTTGCGCGGTTGCCCGTGCAATTCGATCGTCAAGCCGAGGCTGCGGTGTCCGCGCAGGATCGTGGCCAGCACCGCGCCGACGGCGATCAGGCGGCTGCGGCCGAACTGCTTCTTCCAGACCTCGCGGTCCTCCAGCGACTGGGAGTAGAGCCCGAGGCTCGCGTTGACGAGGAAGACCCGGTCGTTGAGCAGCCCCACCTGGACCGGCGAGGGGCTTTCATGGAGGAGCACACGCAACGCGCCGTCGATGTCGGAAGGGATGCCGTGCGTCCGGGCGAAGTAGTTGAAGGTGCCGCGCGGCAGCACGCCGAAGGTGCAGCCGCTGCCGAGCACCTTCTGCGCCACGCAGTTGATGGTGCCGTCGCCGCCGGCGGCGACGACGACGCCGTCCACCTCGCGGGCCAGGCGGACGGCCTCGCGGGCGGTGTCGGCGAGCTGGTCGGGGCTCTCGACGGGCAACAACTGGCACTCCCGCCCCGCGGCGCGGCAGGCGGCCTCTACGGCGGGGCCGACTTCGTCCCGGTCCCCGCGGCCCGAGGCGCGGTTGAACACGACGAAGAGCGGCGGGAGGCGGGACGCGGTCGGCAGAGACATGGACGATGGGGCGCGCGGCGAGGCGGAAAGCTGGAACGATAACCGTCCCGGCAAGCCGGACGCCTGACGCCCAACGCCCCTCTCTCGCTACCTTCCGCGCCCTTCCCGCTCCTTCCCGCCGCGGACATGGCCCCGTCAGGCGCAGTAGCCCGGACGGGGCATGCCGCTCAGACGCCGCCGGGCAGCGGCGCTTCCGGATGCACCAGCCTGGCCTGGCGCAGTTCGCGCCAGAAGTCGACCGGCACCTTCTCGTTCAGCGCCGCGCGGTCCTCGGCAAGCCGGCTCGGCTGGCTCGCACCGGGAATCACGGCGGCGACCGCAGGATTTGCGAGCGAGAACTGCAACCCCGCCGCCTTCATGCTGATGCCGTGACGGTCGGCGATCGCCTTGATGCGGGCGACCTTGTCGAGGATGGCCGGGGTGGCGGGCGCGTATTCGAAGTTCGGGCCGCCGACCAGCGCGCCGGAGCTGTACGGACCGCCGACGACGATGCCCAACCCCTGCTTGGTGACGTCCGGCATCACGCGTTGCAGGGCGCGGTCGTGGTCGAGCAGCGTGTAGCGCCCGGCGAGCAGGAAGCCGTCGGGCCGCGCGCTGTCGAGCGCCATCACCAGCTCGATCGGCTCGACGCGGTTGACGCCCAGTCCCCAGGCCTTGATCACGCCTTCGTCGCGCAGCCGGTCCAGCGCCTTGAAGGCGCCCTTGCGCGCGCCTTCGAACACGCCCAGCCACTCGTCGCCGTAGAAGTCCTGCGCGACATCGTGCACCCAGACGATTTCGATCCGATCGGTCTTCAGGCGCTTGAGGCTGTCCTCGATGGAGCGCAGCGTCGCGTCCTCGGAGTAGTCGTTGACGATCTTGTTGGGGCGGCCGTACTTGAAGACATCGCCCTTCTCGCCGTTGTCGCGGGCGCTGACGTCCTCGACCTCGTCGAGGATCAGGCGGCCGACCTTGGTGCTGATGACGTACTCGTCGCGCGAACGGCCGGCGAGCGCGTCGCCCATGCGGATCTCGGCCAGGCCGGCGCCGTAGAACGGGGCGTTGTCGAAGTAGCGGATGCCGTCGTTCCAGGCGGCGTCGACGGTGGCGCGGGCTTCGGCTTCCGGGATGTCGCGGAACATGTTGCCCAGCGGGGCGGTGCCGAATCCCAGCTTGCCGGGGAGGAGGTCTTTCAGAGCCATGGGAAGTCCTTTCAGGAAGAGCTTGTTCCCAATCTAGGGGCTGACCGGCGATTCATGAAATTGAATCGGTGAACTGCAGATATTTGCGGATCGCATGCGGCCGCGTCTATTGCTCGAAAGGGCTAGCGGCCGCCGCGGAGGGCGACGTCTTCCAAGCCGATCACCAGACGCCGACCGAGCAACTGGACCGCCTCGGCGATACGCGGCAGCTTGGAGGCGTGATGGGGATCGAGCAACCGCCGGACTTCCTTCTCGTCGACGCCAAGCCGGCGCGCCAGTTGGACCTTCGAAACGCTAGCGGACTGCATGGCGGCATGCAAGGCCGCCTTGGCCACGGTTTCCGGCGGCGGTGAGACCAGATGTTCGCGTCGGCGCGCCCGCGTAGGTGCCGGAAAAGGGATGCCGTCTGACATGTAGAGCGCAAACACCTCATCCATGGCGTCGCTCGCTTCACCCAGCGCGTGGACCAGGTCTTCACCCTGCGTGATCAACGCCGGCAGATCGCGGCAGGTCACTACAAATCCTCCCTCGGAGGCCGGCTCCAGATGCACGGCGTACTCAAAACGTTCCATGGTTTTCTCCTTCAGAGGTCAGTGACGCGAATACCAAGCTGCGTGCACATCGCATGCAACGTTCCTGTCTTCAGCTCGTCCTTCGGATTGCGGACAACGGTGAACGCCCTACCGAAATGCAGCAGCTGATGACTCCCCTTTCCGCGCTTCGAATTCAACTGGACGCTCACACCGCGCGCGCGGCCAAGCGTCCGGATTCGCCTGATGAAGTCGTTGCCAGTCATGCAACGAACTTTCGGACAATTATGTCCGAATCATCAATGACTGCAACTCGTGGTTTTCTGCCAATCTCATACTGCAATCAGTGTCGGAACGACAGATTGAGTAGGGTTGAATCTTTGCGGATCAGTCCTGGCCGCTCATGAGTGCCGTTACCAACGCGATCACCCCCGGCTGCTCCAGCGCCTGCTCCGAATGGCAGAGCATCAGGGTGCGCAGCGCCCACGGCTCGTCGAGGCGGACGATATGGACGCCTGCCGTCCGCTCGCGTTCCGCCGCGCTGCGCGACATCACCGCCACGCCGGCCCCGGCTTCGACGAGCCGGACGATCGCCTCGAAGCCGGACACGCGCACGCGGTGATGCGGCACGCGGCCGCTGCGTGCGGCCTGCGCGAGCAGATAGCGGCTCAGTCCGGCGTCGGCGCCGAGGCCGACGAACGGACGGTCCAGCAGCTCGATGAAGCGCACGCTCTTGGGCGCCCGTCCCCGCTTGACGGCGGGCAGCAGCGCGACCAGCTCGTCCTCCACCCAGGGCCGCGCCGTCAGCCCCGTCGTGTCGACGTGGTTCGTGACGATCACGACGTCGGCGACGCCTTCGCGCAAGGCCTGCAGCGCGGCGTCGCTGGGCGCCTCCTGCAGTTCGACGTCGATGTCCGGATGCTCCGCGAGGAAGCGGCCGAGCCGCGGCGGCAGCGCCTCGACCAGCGCGGCCGTGTTGCCGAGCAGGCGCACCGTGCCGCGCAGTCCGCGGCCGAAGGCCGACATCTCGATGTGCAGCGAATCCAGCTCGGACAGCACCCGCCTGGCCTGCCGGGACAACGCGCGACCCGCGTCGGTCGCCACCACGCCGGACTTGGAGCGATCCAGCAGCCGCACGCCGACCCGGTGCTCCAGGCCTTTCAAGCGCGCACTCGCGGCCGCGAGCGACAGGCTCATCGCCGCCGCGCCGGCGGTGATCGAGCCGTGCACGACGACCGCCTCGAACAGCTGCAGGTCGAAGGGATCGACGCGGTAGTCGATCGGTCGGGCGGTGGTGCGCGTTGCGGTCATCGAGGCGTTCCAGGTCCTGCGGTCTTCGAGGTCATCCTCTTGCTAACACGAAGGATATCCGCCGTACATCGAGATCGACATCGCCCCCTCGCCATTCGAAGATCCGCCGCATGGCTTCCACCTCCTTCGCGTCGCTCGCACCCTGGCTCGGCATCGGGCTCGTCTTCGTCCTGGCTGGCGGCGTCAAGGGCGTCACCGGCATGGGCCTGCCGACCGTCGCCATGAGCCTGCTCGGCCTGTGGATGGCGCCCGCACAGGCGGCGGCGCTGCTGGTCATGCCGTCCCTCGTCACCAACATCGCGCAGTGCCAGGGACCGGCCTGGCGACGCATCGTCACGACGCTCTGGCCCGTGTGGCTGGGGATGATCGTCAGCACCGTCTGGGGACCAGACCTGAGTTCGATTGCGCCGATCGACGCGCGACTTGCGCTGGGCGTCATCCTCGTCGTCTACGGCTTGTGGGGCCTGTGGAAACCGGTCGTCCCGCAGGTCTCGCCGCACGCGTGGTGGATCGGGCTGGCCGCCGGATTGGCGACGGGCTTCGTCACCGCGTCGACCGCCGTCTTCGCCCTGCCGCTGGTGCCCTACCTCCAGGCCCTGCGGCTGGACAAGGACACGATGATCCAGGCACTCGGCCTGTCCTTCACCGTCGCGACGCTGTCGCTGGCCGCTCGGCTGCATTCGTTCGAGAGCGGGTCGGTGCTGACCGTGTCCTCGATGGTGGCACTGGCTGCGGCGTTCGCGGGGCTGGGCGTCGGCGCCGCGGTTCGGGCGAGGATCAGCCCGACGACCTTCCAGCGCGCGCTGTTCGTCGTGTTCATCGCGCTCGGCATCGCGAACCTGTGGCGAGGCCTATGAACGCGCGGGACGAACGCTGCGAGCTGGCGGCCCTGCTGGAGCGCGCCTACCGGCTCGCCCTGTGGCTGCACGACGCGGAACGCGTCGATCGCATGGACACGCCGGGCGAACCCGGCGCCTCGCAGGCGAGCTTCGCGGTACACGTCGCCTCGTCGGAGCTGGTGGACGTGCTCGACGAAGCCCGTGCGCGGCTGGTCGCCGGCGCGGGTCATGCGATCGGAACCGCGACCGATCCCTCGATCGGTCCGGCGATCAACCCAGCCGGAATGCCGACGCCAGCTCGTTCATCCGCTCCGCCTGATCGTTGAGCGAGGCGGCCGACGCTGCGGCCTCCTCGACGAGCGCAGCGTTCTGCTGGACCATGCGTTCGACGTCGGTGAAGGTGCCGCGCAGCTCCTGGAGGCTGATCGCCTCTTCGGCCACTTCATGCGCGATGCGCTCGATCTCCGCGCTGACCAGGCCGATGCCGCGCTCGATGCCGGCGATGGCCGTGCCCGCGGCCTGCACTTCGGCCTGACCGCGTTCGACGCGCGTGACCGACTCGCCGATCAGCACCTTGACCTCGCCGGCCGCGCCCGCGCTGCGCTTGGCTAGGTTACGCACCTCGGCCGCGACGACCGCGAAGCCGCGACCCTGCTCGCCCGCGCGCGCCGCCTCGACGGCCGCGTTCAGCGCCAGGATGTTGGTCTGGAACGCGATCGTGTCGATCACCGAGACGATCTCCGACATGCGCTTGGAGCTCGCGCCGATCGACGTCATCGTCTCGACGAAGCCCTGCACCATCCGGCCGCCGGCGGCTGCGCTGGCGCTGGCCTCGTCGGCGAGACCGCGGGTGCGGACGGAGGCCTGCGCCGTGCCGTCCAGCGTCTCCGACAGCCGTTGCACGTTGCTCGACGCCTCCTGCACGCGCGCAGCGGCGTGCTCGCTGCGCACACTGAGGTCTTGATTGCCGGAGGCGATCTCGTCGGCGGCGCCGTGGATCTCGCCCGAGGCGACCTGCATCTGCGTCACCAGACCGCGCAGCCGGTCGCGCATCGAGCGGATCGCATCGAGCATCCGCCCGAGGTCGTCGTTGGTATGCCAGGAGGACTCCGCGGTCAGATCGCCTTGCGCGATGCGCTCGGTCAGCGTCTCGGCCTCCCGGATCGGACGCCAGACGCCGAGCAGCGTGCGCCACAGCACCAGACCCATGGCGACCAGCCCGCCGATCACGACGACGGTCGTCAGCAGGAAGCGGTGCGCGACGGCGGACTCGCTGTCGTCGAGCCGCTGCGCCAGCGTGTCCATCACGCGCGCGGAGAGTTCCGACTGCAGCACCGCGCCCTTCTTCAGCGTGGCGACGAGTTGATCGAGCGGGTAGTTCACATCCTTCGCCGACGCGTCGAGCGCTTCCAGCACGACCTGGCGCTGCTGGGCGACCCGTTGCAGCGTCTCCGCATAGTCGGCGGCGTGCGCTTCATCGGCGACGGCGGCCTGGCGCAGCGCGGCATTGAGCTGGCGCAGGTCCGCGCGGTAGCGCCCGGCGGCATTGCCGACCGCAGCGACGTCGTCGACCGCGGCTGCGGCGCCGATCGCGCCGAGTTCCGCCAGCGTGTCGGTCAACTGCGGCGCGACCTGCAGGCCGGCGACCACGTTGAAGTAGGTCGCCCCGTCCTGCTGCATCAGCAGCCCGGAGCGAGCGTTCAGTTGCGCGACCGCGTCGAAGATCGCGTCGAACACGACGCGGTACTGCGGCGTCTGCACCTGGAGCATCTGGCTCACGCCCTTCGCGTGGAGCGCCTTGAACTGCTCGCGGACTTTCGTCGCTTCTTCGGTGAGCGCGTCTCCATGACGCACGTCGTCGAGTTCGGCGAGCACGGCCTCGAAGTCCTTCTCGATCTTCGCGGCGGCGACGTCGCGGGCGGCGGCTTGTTCCGGATGACTGGACGCCGTGGCTGAGGCGAGCCGGTGTTCGGACAGATCGGCGATCACGCGCTGCCAGGCCTGATTGGCAGGCAGCGCGGCGCGTTGCGCCTTGACGGTGCGCAGCGCTTCCAGGAGGTTGAAGCCCAGTTGCGCAGTGGGCAGCAGGCAGACGGCGCCGCACAGGAGCGCGACGACGGCGAGACGGTGTTTGAGAGACATGCGGCGGGACCTTGGGAGGCCGGTGCTGGGGAGGCGCCGCGAGTCTTGCAACGCTTCGTTACAGCCCCGGGACAACCCGGAGGTCTGCCTGTGAGGAGGCCGGGAAACGGGGGTTTTTAACGGTCGCGCGGTGGGGTCGGGCGCAGGGCGCCCGGAGTGCCTCGGCACGGATCAGGCGTAGCGATCGCGACCGTCCGGGAGCACATACACCAACGAGCCTTCGTCACAGGCGCCGATGCGCTGGAAATTTTCTCTCGCCTCGCGCAGCGTCATGTGATTGGACCCGCTCCTTTGGTCCAACGGGGAGTTGCCTTCGTCTTCCCAGAAGCAGACGCGGCAGATCTCATAGTGGCCGCGTTGACCCAGGGAGCGATACCCGCAACACGGGCACGCGACCATTGGTTCGACCGGCCCGTCAACCGCCGCGTCGATGCCGAGAGCGGCGAGACGTCGGCTGAGATAGTCGTTGCGCACGCCGACATGACAATACCGAAGGGCGATCAGCAACAGCGGATCGAAGAGTCGAAGGCTCGGATCTGCAGGGGCGTCGGTGTCGAGCAGCGCCTGCTTCAGCTCGACGGGCAACCCGGCGAACTCCTCATCTTCCTCATCGATGGACCACCAGTTGAGCAGGTGAGACTCGCGGGCTGACGCGGTCAGCTCGGCAAGCTCATGCCGAGCCAGTAGATCGATCGCTTCGGAGCGGGTCATTCGGATTCCAAGGCGACGAGTTGCTGAAGATAGAGGCGCACCAGCGCCAGCGGAGACTTGTCTTCGATCCCGTTGTACCAGTCGTAATGGACCTCGACGCCCCCGGCATAGAACAGGTTGGCTTCGTCATTGTGCGGCTCCAACCAAGTGGGGACGGCGCTGCCATCGAAAAACGCCATGACCTCGGTGTCTGTCAGTTCCATTGCCACGTCCGCCACATCACCGACCTCGTCCATGTCGAGCAACGGAACGGATCGCAGGAATCCGATCATCGATCGACGCAGATCGTCGGTCGACGCGCTCGAAGCGTCGCGGTCGATGAAGTCGCAAAGGCGCTGGGCCGCCGTCCGCCGATCGGGTAGTCCGCCGCGCACGGCGTGCTCAAGGTCGAAGCCGTCGCGCTCGCCAGCGTGGTCGCGCCACATCAACACCGACGGGAGCAGTGCGTATCGGAGTACGGCGAGACGCAAGAGAGCGACTGACGACACGTGTTGAACGGGGAGTTTCTCCAGCCAGCGTCGCAGATGGTCAAGGTCGGCTGAGCGCATGCCTTGCTCGGTGCACGCCCGCACGAGATCACGAGAGAACCGGAGCACTTCAGCGCGAAGCGCTGTCACCTCGACGATGGCTGAACAGGCAACGTGCGCACCGCGTCGGTCCTCGATGCAGTCCAGCGTCACCGTGGTGGCGTTCTGCCGCTTCATGACGATCCAGTAGGGACCGTCCATGAATTGCAGCCTGGCGCTGGATTGGCCGCCCTCGATCTCCTCAATCGCCGTCAGCCACCAGCCTGCAATCACAACCACGAAGTCGTTCCACCCCGCAACGGGGAACTGCGACCCAGGGTCAAAGTCGAAATAGACGACGCCGGTGATGGCGCCGCTTCCGCTCTGATGAAGGGTGGTGGAGTCGAAACGGACCTCCATATGCTCATCTTTGAGGAAACCAGATGCCTCGGACCAGGCACGACCCCATGTTCGGCAGCACATGAAGCGGATCCAACGTGGAGACATCGACGTCCTCCGTCATCGATGCGATCTCCAGGGCACCATGCTCCTTGAACACGGTCGCCTCCAACAGCTTCAACGCATCGTGATGGTCGAACGCCGAAATGCCGCACCCGATCCCCACGGGGCTGAAGGCGGGGGGATTCCTGAAGACGACCCAGAATCTCTGGAGTTTCATGATTCGATCGGATCGACGGAACCGTCCTCGCTGAACGCGCTTGGATCAAACGCCTTTGGCCACGGCTCGATGTGGGCCACGAACTCCAGCTCGATCACATCCGGATAGACCAACGACGCCATCAGAGATCCGCCGTGCTCCAGATCGCGATGCGAGAAGTTCCAGTCCCGTTGCAAGGCGCCAATGGCCGATGGCAGTGGATCCGGAAAACGAATGGTGGCGAATGCTCCGCAGGTCGTCGAGCTTCGTTCGATGACAGTCGCTCGATGCGCCGTCGAGGCGATGGCCGCATCCAAGGCATCGGTGCCCGCGAAAAGCCTGCCGAGCGCGAACGTTTCTTCGTCCGTGAGCTGCATCAGATACCCTTCCCCTGAATTCTTCTATCCCGGGTCATGCTCAAGCGAGGACTGCCCGCTCTGGGAACCGGGAGATCAGCGCATCCAGACTCGCCAGGATCTCCTGCCTGCGTCGCTCATTCCAATCCAGCTCCAGCAGACATTCCGTGTCGATGCCGTGCCGATAGGAACCTTCGTTGGGATGCAATGCGTAGTTCAGGACGACGACCAGCTTCCCGCTATCCGGCTCGAATCGGAAAGCGAGTTCGTTCTCGATGAAGGAGATCGTCGCTCCGACTCCCGTCGTCAGCGCCGAGAACCAGTGTCGAAGCCTGACCAGTTCCCAGGTCAGCAGACACGCCGATGACGCGGTCCACGACGACGAATCGGTCTGCGCTCGGATCCGGACTTGAAGCCAGTTGGCATCGTATTTGTCGCTGGCCCGAGAAAACTCGTAGGCCAGGACATCCAAAGAAAACGAATTTCCTGTCGTCATGAATTCCGGCCCTGCCCTTACATGGAGAACACAATGGCGCGCCGAAACTCCTTCGCGCGATCCACAGTCTTCTGCGGTGGTGCGTTGCCCTTGACTCGTAAGAGATCTCTACCCAGCGAGACGCTCACGTTCCTGGCAAACGTCGCAAGAAAAATTTCTCCACGCATCGAGTGCTCGCCGTGTCCCGGAGCCGGCACCACATGACGGAAGAGCTCCGATGCCGAATATCGATCGTGCTGAAGCCAGTCGAAGTCGCTGCCGACGAGCCACCATTCTCCGTCTCGAACCATTGAACAGGTGCCTCCGCCCAACTCGACGACGTCAGCCATCAAGTAGGCAAGGAGGCCAATGGGCTCGACTTTGCCAGTCGGAAAAAACTTCTGCGGATGGGAACGTACCCAATCCACCGGATCAACGCTGACGATGTCCATAGGTCCTCCTCTGACCGGAACCACCTCGATTTGGCAGCTCCCTCACCGTCCTGATGATCCGGAAGCGGGAAAGACCACCACGATGGTCGTCGCCTCAGCTTCCCCGCCTTCGACACGCGCATCCACGTCGAGGTGGTCGACCTCCGCAACACCGTCACGCACGGTGCGAAGCGTGAAGTGCACCCATCGTTCGAGCTCCGTGCCCTCCAGCGACAAAACGATCTTGTTCTTGATGGACTGGACCGATGTGGAGCGGGCGCCAGCGGTCAAACGAAGCACACGGTCGCTGTCTGATTCGACCAGATCTAGGCTCTCGACCAACCCCTTGTCCAGGAGACAAAGACCGATGCAGAACTGATGGAGCGATCCGGCCAGCAGGCGCACCTTCAGTCCCGCCGGCATGAAGGTGCCGTCCTCGCCGCCAGTCAGCGAGCAAGCCCCTGCAAGTCTCCAATTCATCGTCCAGTTCCCTTCGGTCGACGCAAACATAGGCTCCCAAGCGCCGTCTGGAGAGATTATTGTTTCAAGTCCCGGGGGCGGCTGCGTCGCGATCCGGTCGTCCGCCAATCGCGCGACTATCGCCCGTCCATCCGTTTTCCCCCACCCGGCAACCGTCCCTTACACTCGCCGCGCAACGACAACGCTATCCCCTTCATGAAGAGCACCAAGTCCGCCCGCACGCCGCCCTCGAAGGTGACGCTGGGCATGGTCGCCGAAGTCAGCGGGGTCTCGCCGAGCACCGTCTCGCGCATCCTCAACGGCACCGCCGTCGTCAGCCAGGAGAAGAAGGACGCCGTCGACCGCGCGATCGCGGATCTCGGCTTCGTCCCGAATCCGATCGCCCGCGTGCTGGCCGGCGGACGCTCGCTGAGCGTCGGCGTGGTCACGCAGGCCATCGACAGCCCGTATTACGGCGTCGCCCTGCGCGGCATCGAGGAAGTGCTCGACGCCGCCGGGTATGTGCCGCTGTTCGCCAGCGGCCATTGGAACGCCAAGGAAGAACAGCGCTGCATCGACACGCTGCGTGCGCGCCGCGTCGACGGGATCATCGTGCTCACCGGCCGGCTCAGCGATGAATCGCTGCGCAAGCTGGCGAAGGAGCTGCCCGTCGTTGTCACCGGTCGCACGTTGAAGGCCCCCAGCCTGTACGCGCTGAACTTCAACGACTTCGAAGGTGCGCGGCTCGCCACGCATCATCTGCTCACGCAGGGCCATCGCAAGATCGCGTTCATCACCGGCGACCCGGTCCACCCCGATGCGCAGGAGCGTCTGAAGGGCTATCGCGCCGCGCTGGAGGCCGCCGGCGTGAAGTACAAGCCGGCGCTGGTGTTGCCGGGCCTGTTCCAGGAAGACAGCGGCGTGATGGCCGTCGAACGGCTGATCGACAGCCGCGAGCCATTCACCGCGATCTTCGCGGCGAACGACCAGATGGCGTTCGGTGCGTCGCTGGCGCTGTACCGCCGCGGGCTGCGTGTGCCGGAAGACGTCTCCATCGTCGGCTTCGACGATCTGGCCGGCGCGGCGCATTGCATTCCGCCGCTGACGACCATCCACCAGGCCGGGCTCGAACTCGGCCGCTGCGCCGCGCAGGCGCTGCTGGATCTGCTGGGCAACAAGAACCCCACCGCCCAACTGCCCGAGCCGCGGCTGATCATCCGGTCGTCGACACGCTCGCTCTGATCGGGCCTCGGTACTGCCACCGCCGCTGGCCCTCACCCCTGCCCTCTCCCGCAAGCTGTATGGACCGAGGACATGGGTGACAGGTGTGCCAGGACATGGGTAACAGGTCGGGACCAGGTTAGTCAGCC
>NIOE01000017.1 GCA_002205125.1 Roseateles noduli
GAGATAGGCCGCCACGACCCACGCTCTCCCTCGGCATGGTGCCTTAGCACCTACCCTGGGCAGATCGGCCTGTGGCGGCCTGGGCGTACTTTGCTACATACAAGGGCAGGGGTGAGGGCTGCGGTCGATGCAGGACGACCAGCGTCAATCGAGCGTGACTTCGGTCCTGACGGTGCCCGCCCGGTCCGCCCACGCGACCAGGCTGATCCGCGTTCCCTTCGGCGCTCTCACCGTCCACTCGCCGTAGGCGCGGTCGCCGGTGATGTCGCGTTCCGGCAGGAACGCCAGCTGCGTCTGCTTGGGCGCATGCCCTTCCAGCTGCGGGCCTTCCATGCGCGGCTTGCCGCTCACCAGCCCGACCTCCGGATCGACCGGCAGGAAGATCTCGAACATCACGCCGCGCGTCTGCTTGCGCGCCAGCGCCTGCTTGGTGACATACGCCGGCAGCCAGCCGCTGTTGCCCACCGCCATCCTCACCCGCCACGTGTCCGGCCCGAGCGCCCGCACCTCCGTGCGCAGCAGCTCCAGCTTCGGCAGGCTCAGCGCGATCTGGTTCATCCACGCCGGGAACCTTGCCGCCTCGCGCTCGCGCAGGTGCGGCGGCGGGTTGCGCCAGAAGTTCATCTTGTCCCAGCCGCCGATCTCCACCGGTCCCAGCTGCGGGTGCATGAACGACGTCCACTCGACATGCGCCTTGCCGCCGCAGTGCTCGTCGCTCCACTTCAGCAGCTTGAGGTCGTCCTCCACCGGATGGTCGCGGAACCAGTCGATCCACTTGTAGCCGGTGATGCCCGCCTCCTTGTTGGGCGACCACAGCTCCACCACCCAGAACAGCGCGCCCAGGTGCTCGTACACCCAGTCCTGCGTCCCGGTGATCACTTCCTTGGGGTGGTACTTGAACTCGTGCCAGATGCTCACCGCCGGATAGCCGGTGTGCTGCTCCCCGAGCTTGGAGAAGCGCTGGAAGGCCCACAGGTCCTCCGGCGGCATCTCGTCGTCGCTGCGCGTGCCGCAGGGCCGCAGGATCACGCCGCTGTGCGTGTGGAAGCTGATCGCCGCGCCGATGTTGGGATGGCCGACCATGAAGTCCACCATCGCGCGCACCTCGGGCTCGCTGGTCGGGTACGGACCGGCGCCGACCTGCTCGAACTCCTGCCGCCAGCCGGCAGGGAAGTTGCGGTTCAGGTCCAGGCCCTCGCTGTCGCGGTTGACCTTGATGCTGAAGCCGTCGTGGTTGATGACCAGGCCCTCGGGCATCAGGCGGTAGTACTCGCCGCCGAACTCGCCCGGCTGGCGCGGCACCATCAGCCGCGGATCGTCCGGATGCTTCCTGTAGCCGCCGTGCGGATCGGCCACGCGCATCGTCAGGATGCGGCCGTCGCCGTCGATGTCCTCGACGCTGAGGCCTTCCACCGGTTCCTCGTCGAACGGATACGGCCGCGTCGACGAGCGGATGTGCCGCGGCCGGTCCGCCAGCGCCAGTTCGGCGCCGTCCGGGTTCAGGCGCGGCACCATGTAGATGGTGCGCGTGTCCAGCAGGTGCGTGACCTGCGGGTCGGTGCCGTACTTGCTCAGCAGCTCGTGCAGGTAGTACAGGCAGGTGGTGCAGGCGGTCAGCTCGGCGGCGTGGATGTTGCCGTCGACCCAGAACGCGGGCTTCTCGACGTCGATGCCGGTTGCGGTGTTGGTCAGGATCAGGACCCAGATCTCGCGCCCTTCGAAGCTCTTGCCGATGGACCGGACGGACAGCAGGTTGGGACAGGCCTGCGCGTAGCTGAACAGCAGTTGCGTCAGCGCCTCGTAGCGCGGGAATTCGTCGAAGCGCGGGGTGGGCAGCGTCGCCATCGGTGGATGCGATGGATCCGGCGCCGGCGCGGCGGCGGGCGGGAGAGCGGTCATGGGCGTCCCAGGGGCGGTGTCGGTGCGGCCGATTTTGCATGCCCAGGCCCCGGCGACCGAGAGGGCTCTCCACCCCGGGACAGCGCGTTTTCCCTGAGACGGGTTAAATTGCTGGACTTGCAGGTGCGCGCCGTCGCCTCGACGGGCGCGCATCGCACGACATGGACGGACGACCGTAAGAACGACACGACCCGGCGGTCCGCGAGGACGCCGAGGCGAAGCTGGAGAGATGGCTGTGAATCACTGCGAGAAGATCCCGTTGGGGACGCAAGGGGCGACCGAGTGGGAAGTGGTGCACCTGCCGTCGACGCTGGGCGATTTCCAGGCGCGGGCCTTCCGCAGCCCGGCGACGGGCTCGGAGCACCTGGTGCTGTCGGTCGGCCCGCTGCAGGAGCGCGGCGGCCTGCTGCGCGTGCACAGCGAGTGCCTGACGGGCGACGTCTTCCAGTCGCTGCGCTGCGACTGCGGTCCGCAGCTGCAGGGCGCGCTGGACCTGCTCAAGGACGAGGGCGGCATCGTCATCTACATGCGCGGCCATGAAGGGCGGGGCATCGGCCTGGTCGAGAAGCTGCGCGCCTACGCGCTGCAGGAAGCCGGCGTCGACACCATCGACGCCAACCTGCGCCTGGGCCACGCCGAGGACGAACGCGACTACGCCGACGCCATCGACATCCTGTGCCTGCTGGGCGTGAAGAGCGTGCGGCTGATCACCAACAACCCGCAGAAGCGCGACGCGCTGGTCGCAGGCGGCGTCGAGGTCGAGGCGCTGGTGCCGCTGCGCATCGCGGCGAATCCGCACAACGAGCGCTACCTCGAGACCAAGCGCAAGCGGATGGGGCACTACCTGGAGTGAATGCCCGCCACGGCTCGCGGACCGTGGATCTCCACGCATCCGCAGGGATGACCGGCGAGCGCGGCAACACCTGACACCGCCGCCCACTCATTCTCGCGATGGCGACTCCTCAAACAAGTTGGAGTTGCTTGAAAGACGACGAGCTTGAGTCATCGCATCGGCGCCGACGTCTCTTCAAGATGGCTGCCTTCCACTTCCGTGAGGGCGCCCATGACCCCGTCGATCAAGCTGCTCGCCGACTCCCCGCGTCGCGCGTTGCGAGGCTCGCTCGCGCCGTTGCCGCTGTACCGCGTCGATCTCGACGGTCAGGCGCACCGGATCGCGGACATGCACCTGCTGCATCCCGAGGGCGCCGTCGTGGAGTTCCTGGCGCCCTTCGACTGGCCGCTCGACGCCGACATGCGCGAGGGTCGATTCGACGGCCTGCCCTATCCGCTGCAGGACATGCGGCCGCAGGGATTCCTCGGACGCTACTTCGCGCATTACTACGCTCCGCTGCTGCAGATCGGCGAGGACCCGAACGCGTGGTCCGACGACGACGCGCTGCACGCCATCTCGCTGCTGGGCAGCGATGCACCCGGCAATCTGCTGGTCGGCGAGCGCGCGCACGCGCAGTGGCAGGAGCACCTCCGCCGGGTGGCCGACGGCCGCATCCTTCCCGGCATCGCCGATGCCGACCTTCCCAGCGCCTATCCGTCGCTGGCGCGTCTCATCCTCTCCGACGGCATCCCCGGCTCGTCGGCGGGCGGCGAGTTCCCCAAGTTCACGGCCGTCCGCCTGCGGGCCGACGGCTCGTCCCAGCATGTGCTCGTCAAGTTCACCGGCACCGACGGCTCCGTCGCCACGCAACGCTGGTCCGACCTGCTGGTCTGCGAATACCTCGCCGGCCGCACGCTGTCCTCGCATCTCCGCGTGCCGGCGGCGGCGTCCTCCGTCCATCTCCACGGCGGGCGCACCTTCCTGGAAGTGGAGCGCTTCGACCGCCACGGCGAACTGGGGCGCTCGGCGCTGGTGTCCTGGTTCTCGCTGAACGCGGCCTTCGTCGGCAGCGCCGGCCTTCCCTGGCACGAGGCTGCGAAGCCTCTGGTGCAGGGTGGTTGGCTCAGCATGCATGACCTGACCCTCATCGAACGCCTCTGGCATTTCGGCCGGCTGATCGCCAACGACGACATGCACGACGGCAATCTCTCGTTCCGCCCCGTTCAGCGCGACGGCGCGGCGTGCTTCGGACTCGCACCGGCCTACGACATGCTGCCCATGGTCTATGCGCCGGCCCGCGACGGCACCCTGCCGACGAGGCGCTACGTGCCTGCGCGTCCGACCTCGGCCGATGCCACGGCCTGGGAGGCCGCGGCCGGCGCCGCACTGGCGTTCTGGCAAGCCGCGGCCGCCGATCCGCGCATCAGCGCGGCGTTCCGCGCGACCTGCGCGGACAACCGCCGACTGCTGGCCGCCTTGCTCTGAGTCGGCCACGTCTCCCGTCTGTGACCAACTCGTAACGCCCCCGCCCCTTCGCAACCTTTCTCACGCGCGCCGGCACCTACGCAGAACCCCTGCGTGAAATTCCGCCGCGCCCATGCCGTTCCTCTTCCCCGTCCACCTCCCTTGGGACGTCGTTCTCCGGCAACTCCTGCTCGCCCCGTGCTTCGAAGAGGTCCTCTTCCGGCTCGGCCTCCAGGAGCGGTTGTCGACCGCGCAAGCAGCCGCCGCGCGGCGCCATGCCGTCGTACTCACCGCGCTCGCCTTCGGCGCGGCGCACGCCATCGTGCTCGCCGTCGTCACGCCCGCGCTGGCGCTTCCTGCGTTGCTGCTCGCGCTCGCCACCGCCGGGCCGGCGTGGTGGATCGGTCTCAGCTATCGACGGCATCGCTCGCTTCCCCGCTGCATCGCCTGGCACGCGGGTTTCAACGCCTGCTGGCTGCTCGCGGCGCCGACGCTGCTTCCGCTGCTCACACCCCCTCTCTCTTCATCCTGACGAGGCTTCCGCCATGACCCTTCCCTTGTGCAGCGCCCTTCCCGGCGCGATCGTCGCGACCCTTGCGATCACGGCCGCGGTCCTCGCGGGTCCCGCCTTCGCCGCCGACCCCGTCGCCGGCCAGGCCCGCTTCTCGCAGGTCTGCGCCGCGTGCCACACGGTGGCCTCCACCGCCGTCGTCGACCGCGGCCGCAACAACCCCGCGATGATCCAGAACGCGATCAACACCATCCCGCAGATGGCCGGCGTCGGCGGCGCGGTCTCCGCCACCGACATCGCCAACATCGCCGCCTACCTCGGCAACTCGCCCTCCACCATCAGCTTCGCGCAGACGGCGGTCGGCGCGACCAGCGCCGTCTCCACCCTCACCGTCAGCGCCAGCCGACTCGCCGCGCTCGGCAGCCTCTCCGCGGTCGCCAGCGGCGACTTCGCCGTCCAGGGCGGCTCCTGCGGCACCTCCGTGCCCGCCGGCACCAGCTGCACCGTCGGCGTCGTCTTCCGGCCCACCGCCGCCGGCGCGCGCAGCGGCGCGCTCACTCTCAGCCACAACGGCATCTCCACGCCCATCCCCATCGCGCTCAGCGGCACCGCCAACGTCACCTTGACGGCCGTGCTCTCCGCCGACGCCACCACCCTCGCCTTCGGCAACCAGCCCCTGGCCAGCGCCTCCGCCGCGCGCACCGTCACGCTCAGCAACACCGGCACGGCCTCGCTGGACTTCAGCAGCATCGGCGTCACCGGCGCCAACGCCGGCGACTTCACGCGCGGCGGCAGCTGCGCCGTCGGCACGCCGCTGGCTGTCGGCGCCAACTGCACCGTCACCGCCACCTTCGCCCCGACCGCCACCGGCGCCCGCGCCGCCACGCTGGCCGTCGCCGCGATCGCGCCTACCGCCAACAACGCCACCGCCAACGTCAACGTCGCCATGACCGGCACCGGCCAGGCGCAGCCCACGCCGGTCTCCTCGCTGTCGACCACGGCGCTCACCTTCGGCGCGCTGTCCGTCGGCAAGACCAGCACCGCGCAGACCGTCACCGTCTCCAACACCGGCAACGCCGCGCTCACCTTCAGCGGCATTGCGGCCACCGGTCCGTTCTCGACCACCGACACCTGCAGCGGCGGCGTGCCTGCCGGCGGCACCTGTGCCGTCAACGTCAGCTTCGTGCCCACCGGCGCGGGTGCAGCGACCGGCACGCTCACCCTGACCAGCAACGCCGCCGCCTCGCCGCAGGCGGTCACGCTCAGCGGCAGCGGCGTCCTCGCCAACACGCCGATCCTGGTCTGGACTGCGGCCACCAGCGCCGACTTCGGCACCGTCACCATGGGCGCCGACGGCGGCCTCAAGCATTTCACGCTGAGCAACACCGGCGACGTCGCCGCCACGCTGGGCAGCTTCGCCTTCGCCGGCGATGCCGCCGCCGACTACCGCGTCGACACGACGTCCACCTGCACGGCCGGCACCGCGCTCGCGGTCGGCGGCAGCTGCGACCTCGCCATCGGCTTCAGCCCTCGCGGCGTCGGCACGCGTGCGGCCACGGCTGCGGTCGTCGCCGACAACGCCTCGCTGCCCGCCCCGCTGACGCTGACCGGTGTCGGCGCGGCTCCGCCGCAACCGGGCCTGCAGCTGTCCGCGACCTCGCTCGACTTCGGACCGACTGATACGAATGGTCGACCGCTGACGCTGACCAACAGCGGCGCCGGCGTCCTGCACATCAGCGCCCTGAGCGTCGACAGCGCCCGCTTCACGATCGACACCAGCGGCACCAACGCCTGCGGCGCGGCCCCGTTCACCGTGCAACCCGGCGCGAACTGCCAGGTCACGCTGCGCTGGCTGGGTGCGGGCACGGCGGCCTCGGCGCCGACCGGCACCGACACCGGCACGCTCACCGTGCAAGGCGACATGACGCCGGCCACGGCGACCATCGCGCTGCGCGGCGCACCGGGCAGCACCGAGGCGTCGAACAGTGGCGGTGGTGGCTGCACGATCGGCTCGGGCACCGGGGCAGCGGATCCATTGCTGCTGGTGATGGCAGCGCTCTCTGCGTTGATCCTGTGGCGTCGCCGCACTGCGACGAGCCCGGCCCTCACCCCCCGCCCTCTCCCGCGGTGCGGGAGAGGGGGCCAGGAGGGTGCCGTGCATCTGTCGAGCGATGTGGCCAAGGCCTCGGAGCAGACCGCGAGCGCATCGAAGGACGAGCAGGCAGCGAGTGCTGCTGGGGCCGGAATGATGCTGGGGGTTCCCGGAGGGATGCCCCCTGCGTCGTGGAGTGCCCGCGCTTGGCGTCGTGCAGTCCGTTCGGCCTTCGTCAAGGCGACGCCGCTGGCACTGACGGCCATTGCGACCGCGGCAGTGCTTTCCTCGGCCTCGACGGATGCGCAAGCGGCCGAGGTCGGTCAGCCGCTCCCGGTCGCGACGGTCCCGAACGCCGACGGCGCCCCGCTCACGCTGCACGACGGCAAGGCCAAGGTGACCTACGTCGACTTCTGGGCGTCGTGGTGCGGCCCGTGCCGCCAGTCTTTCCCGTGGATGAACCGCATGCAGGCGAAGTACGGACCGCAGGGTCTGCGCATCGTCGCGGTGAATCTGGACGCGAGCCGCGCGGATGCGATGGCTTTCCTCAAGGAAGTGCCGGCGAGCGTCTCGCTGGGTTTCGATCCGAAGGGCGATTCGGCCAAGCGGGTCGGTGTGCGGGCGATGCCGAGCTCGGTGCTGCTCGGTCCCGACGGTCGCGTGCTGCTGCAGCACAGCGGTTTCCGTGAAGAGGACGAGGCCGACCTTGAAGCGCGCATCGCCGCTGCGCTGAAGAAGTCTTGAAGGAGATCCCGATGAGAGCAGTTTCCCTCCTGCCCCGCCGAGCGCGCGGCGCGATGGCCGCCGTGGGCGCGCTGATCGCGCTCGCGAGTTCCGGCTGCGCCATGCAGCCGCCCCAACCCTGGGAGAAGGGCGCCCTCGCCCGTCCCGAGATGACGATGGGCGGCGACGTCCTCGGCGACCGCTTCGCGCAGCACATCTACACGAGCAAGGAAAACGCGTCCGGCGGCAACGGCGTCGGAGGAGGTGGTTGTGGCTGCAATTGAGAACGACCTGACCCCCGACATGAACGCGACGGCGAACGAGCAGGTGGATGGCGCCGCGAGCTCCGGCGGCAGCCGGAGCACCTGGGGCGGCGTGCTTGCCGCCGCCATGCTGCTGCCCGGCCTGCAGGCCCCGGCCCTCGCCGAGACTCCGCCCGAGCAGGCGGAGATGTCCGTCAAGCTGCTGCACTACCGCGATCGTCAACCCGGCTTCGACCGGATCAAGGTCACCGCCCCATCGGTCTACCTGATGGTGCCGGTCGCCGGCCGCTGGTCGGTCGAAGGCTCGCTCGTCAACGACAGCGTCTCCGGCGCTTCCCCGCGATATCACAGCGCCGTCTCCGGCGCCTCGCGGCTCGACGAGACCCGCAAGGCCGGCGACGTCCAGGTCACCCGCTACAACGACCGCGACGCCTGGTCGCTGGGCGCCGCGTACTCGACCGAACACGACTACCGCTCGCGCACCGTCTCCGCCGGCTACCGCCGCTCCAGCGAGGACAACAACACCACGTGGAACATCGGCGCCGCCTTCAGCGACGACTGGATCGGCTCCTCCGACGATCCCACCCTCAGCCGCGGCCGCAACACCACCCAGCTGACCGTCGGCGTCACGCAGGCCTGGACGGCCGTGGACCTGGTCCAGCTCAGCCTCGGTGCGAACTGGGGTCACGGCATGTACTCGGACCCGTACAAGTTCCCCGACCGTCGTCCCGACCGGCGCGAGCAGTACACGCTGATGACGCGCTGGAACCATCATTTCACCGACTGGAAGGCCACGCTGCGCAGCAGCTGGCGCTACTACGCCGACAGCTTCGGCGTGCGCGCCAACACGCTGGAATCGGCGTGGGTGCAGCCCCTGTCCGGCGGCTGGACCGTGACCCCGTCGCTGCGCTACACGACGCAGCGTGCGGCGAAGTTCTATTACGACCCGGTCTACGACGCCGCGCTCGGCGCGCCGCTGCCGCCCGGGTACACGGCGACCTCGCCGCAATACCTGTCCCCGGACCAGCGCCTCTCCGCCTTCGGCGCCATCACCGTCGGGATGAAGGTCGCCTACGACATCGCCCCGAACTGGACCGCCGACCTGAGCCTCGAACACTACGAACAGCGCGCCTCGTGGCGACTGGGCGGCAGCGGTTCGCCGGGGCTGGATCGTTTCCAGGCCGACTGGCTGCAGGTCGGGCTCTCCCACAAGTTCTGACGAACCTCGCCGCACGCCGCCGACGCACGCAGCCGACGAACAGAGCGACGCTCCAGACCGACGAACGCCATCCATCAACGAGACGACGAGCGCCCCATGTGGTCCGTGCACCGCCATGCCTTCACCGCGATGGCGTCCCCCAACGAGATCGTGCTCGGCGGCGCGGCGCCGGACGCGGCCGCCGACGCCTGTGACGCCGCCGAGGCCGAGGTGCGCCGCATCGAACGCAAGTATTCGCGCTACCGCGAGGACAGCGTGATCTCCGCGATCAACGCCCGCGCCGGCCGCAACGCCGTCGCGGTCGACGACGAGACGGCGCAGCTGCTGAACTTCGCCGCCGAGCTGCACCGGCAGAGCGACGGCCTGTTCGACATCACCAGCGGCTGCCTGCGCCGCATCTGGGATTTCAAGGCCGGCCGCGAACCCACGCGCGACGCGCTGGCCGTGCAGCTCCAGCGCGTCGGGTGGCACCGCGCGCAGTGGGACGGCCGCACCATCGCGCTGCCGCAGGCCGGCATGGAGATCGACTTCGGCGGCATCGGCAAGGAGTACGCCGCCGATCGCGCCGTCGCCGTGCTGCGCGGCCTCGGCATCCGCCACGGCTTCGTCAACCTCGGCGGCGACATCCGCGTCGTCGGTCCGCGGCCGGACGGCCAGCCCTGGGTCTTCGCGATCCGGCATCCGCGCCGCGAGGACGAGGTCTGCGCCCGCATCCCGGTCCGCTACGGCGCGCTCGCCACCAGCGGCGACTACGAGCGCTTCTTCATCACCCGCGACGGCCGCCGCTGCTGCCACATCCTCGATCCGCGCAGCGGCCAGCCGGTCCACCACTGGCAGGCCGTCAGCGTCGTCGCGCCGCTGTGCGTGGCCGCCGGTGCGCTGGCCACGATGGCCATGCTGATCGGCGCCC
Source organism: Roseateles noduli (assembly GCA_002205125.1). Taxonomy (GTDB): domain Bacteria; phylum Pseudomonadota; class Gammaproteobacteria; order Burkholderiales; family Burkholderiaceae_C; genus Roseateles; species Roseateles noduli. The sequence goes on from NIOE01000017.1 coordinate 9,914, forward strand.
CCGCCCCTTCCCGACTCAGCACGCCCGGCGTCGGTTTCCTGCTCGTCGACGCCGACGGCCAGGTCCGCACGCACGACCCCGAACAACTGATCCCACTTCCGACCTCGCCATGAGACTGCTCACCACCTTCCTCGCCGGTGCGGCGGCCGCGTTCGCGCTGGCCGTCACCGCGCCCGGGCCCGCCCTCGCGGCGGTCGATCAACCGGCGTTCCTGGAGCCGACCCAGGCCTTCCCGGGCCGGGCCCGCATCCAGGCGCCCGCCGACGGCGGAGCCGCCGGCAACGTGGTCGTCGAATTCGACATCGCGGCGGGCTACCACCTGTACCGCGAGCGCTTCGCGATCGAAGCCGACGGCGCCACGCTGCCCGCGCCGGGACTGCCCGCCGGCAAGACGGTCTTCGATCCCAATTTCAACAAGGACATGACGCTGTGGGCCGACGCCATCCGCGTCGTGCAACCGCTGCCGGCAGGCGAGGTGCCGAAGACGCTGACCGTGCGCTATCAGGGCTGCGCGGACCGCGGACTCTGCTATCCGCCGCAGCAGGCGCTCGTGCATCTGGCGCGCGGCGGCGACGGCGTGCTGAAGGCGAGCTGGGAGGCGCAACCCGACGCCCTGTCGCCGCCGATCGAGACCGCACCGCCGACCGGTTCCGGCAGCCCCGCGGCGTCGGGCGCGGCTACGACGGCGACCGCATCAACGGCGGCGACCACGACGGCCGCGGCATCCACCGCCGCCGACCAGGCCCCCGTCGACAGCAGCGCCGCCGCGCTCCAGTCCGGCAGCCTGCTGCGCGTCGTCGGCATGTTCCTGCTTGGTGGGCTGCTGCTCTCCTTCACGCCCTGCGTGCTGCCCATGCTCCCGATCCTGTCGTCGATCATCGTCGGACAGGGCGCGCCGGTCTCGCGGGCGCGCGGCTTCTCGCTCGCGGTGGCGTACTCGCTGGGCATGGCGATGGTCTACACCACCGCCGGCATCGTCGCGGGCCTGCTCGGCTCCGGCTTCGCCGCCGCGCTGCAGAACCCTTGGGTGCTCGGCAGCTTCGCGCTGCTGCTCTCGGTGCTGGCGCTGTCGATGTTCGGGGTCTGGGAATTCCAGATGCCCGGCTTCATCCAGGACCGCGTCAACAACGCCTCCAACCAGATTAAGGGCGGCAAGCACGTCGGCGTGTTCCTGATGGGCGGGCTGTCGGCGCTGCTGGTCGGACCCTGCGTGGCGGCGCCGCTGGCCGGCGCGCTCGTCTACATCAGCCAGACGCGCGACGTGGTGCTGGGCGGCTCCGCGCTGTTCGCGCTCGCCTGCGGCATGAGTGTGCCGCTGCTGCTGCTCGGACTCTCCGCCGGTACGCTGCTGCCGCGCGCGGGCCGCTGGATGGAACACGTGAAGACCTTCTTCGGCCTGCTGCTGATCGCGGTCGCGCTGTGGCTGGTCTCGCCGGTGCTGCCGACCGGCGCGCTGATGTTCCTGATCGGCGCCGTCGCGTTGATCGCGGCGATCTGCCTGGGCGCCTTCGAGACCGGCCGGCCGCGTGCCCTCAAAGCCGGCGGCGCGCTGGTCGCGCTGTGGTCCGCCGCGATGATAGGCGGCGCGCTCTCCGGCGGCGACAGCGTGCTGATGCCGCTGCGTCATCTGGCGCGGACCTCCGTCGGGGGCCTGCCGATCGCCAGCGCCGAAGCCGCCTCCCGTCCCGGCCAGGCGCCCGCGTTCGAGCGGATCACCACGGTGGCGCAACTGGACGCGGCGCTGGCTTCCTCGGACCGTCCGGTGATGCTGGACTTCTACGCCGACTGGTGCGTCGCCTGCAAGGAGATGGAGCACCTCACCTTCTCCGACCCCGCGATCGCCACGCGGCTGCGCAACGCGCGCCTGCTGCAGGCCGACGTGACGGCGAACAGCGCCGAGGCGAAGGCGCTGCTCAAGCGCTTCCAGCTGTTCGGACCGCCGGGGATCCTGTTCTTCGATCCTCAGGGGAAGGAACTCGCCGCCGCGCGCACGATCGGCTTCCTGCCGTCCGATGAATTCGCCCAGCGCCTGGACCGCGCCAAGCTGTGATCCGACAAGTCACGTCACGTCATGACCCGCTGAGCAGAACCGACATGAGCCTCCCACAACGACACACCGGCCTGCTGATCCTCGGCTCGGGCCCCGCCGGCTACACGGCCGCGCTCTACGCCGCCCGCGCCAACCTGAAGCCGCTGCTCGTCACCGGCATCGCGCAAGGGGGTCAGTTGATGACCACCACCGAGGTCGACAACTGGCCCGCCGACGTGATGGGCGTACAGGGGCCGGAGCTGATGAAGCGCTTCCAGGAGCATGCGGAGCGCTTCCAGACCGAGATCGTCTTCGACCACATCAACAGCGTCGACTTCTCCAGACGGCCGTTCACGCTGACGGGCGACAGCGCGGTCTACACGGCGGACGCGGTGGTCCTGGCAACCGGCGCTTCGGCGCAATACCTGGGACTGCCGTCCGAGGAAGCCTTCATGGGCCGCGGCGTCAGCGCCTGCGCGACCTGCGACGGCTTCTTCTATCGCGAGCAGGAGGTCTGCGTCGTCGGCGGCGGCAACACGGCAGTCGAAGAGGCGCTGTACCTGTCCAACATCGCCAGCAAGGTCCACCTGATCCATCGCCGCGACAAGTTCCGCGCGGAGCCCATCCTGGTCGACAAGCTGATGGACAAGGTCAAGGCCGGCAAGATCGAGCTGCATGTGTTCCATACCTTGGAAGAGGTGCTCGGCGATGCGGGCGGCGTGAACGGCGTGCGCATCAAGAGCACGCAGGACGGCGTGACGACGGATGTGAAGCTGCAGGGCTGCTTCATCGCCATCGGACACAAGCCCAACACGGAGATCTTCCGCGGCCAGATCGAGCTGCGCGACGGCTACGTGCTAACGCGCAGCGGGTCGGAGGGATTCGCCACGATGACGAGCGTGCCGGGCGTGTTCGCGGCCGGCGACGTGCAGGACCACGTCTATCGGCAGGCGATCACCAGCGCCGGGACCGGGTGCATGGCGGCGCTGGATGCGCAGCGGTTCCTGGAGCAGCAGTCCGGCTGACTGCGTGAGTCAGCTGGCCCTCACCCCTGCCCTCTCCCGCAAGCGGGAGAGGGAGTAAGAGGGGTTCAGAACGACCAGGCCACTCCAGCGACCCAGCGCTGCAGCGACGGGTCGCCGCGTTGCGGCAGCGAGCTGTAGAGCCGCGACACGCTGAAACGCCAGTCCCCCACGGTGTAGGACAGGCCGGCGTTGGCGAAGCGGTACGAGCCGCTGCCGTGGCCCCAGTTCGAGACCATGCCCCAGCCCACGTCGGCCGCCAGCGCGTCGACGAGGCGCCGGTGCCAGGTCAGTTCCGCGATGGTCGCGCCGCGATGGCCGAGGTAGCCCCACGACGAGTACGCCGCCAGGTCCGGCGACACCGACACCGTCGCGCCCCACTGCCCCCATTCCGCCGCGTCCCACAGCCCGCCCAGCGACAGCTCGCTGTAGCGCAGCCGGTCCGCGTTGCCGCCGCCGGCGTAGGCGTAATGGGCGCCGGACAGCGTCACGACGTGCCGATCGTCGATCTGCCACCACCGCGTCGCGGAGAGGATGGCCTCCGCCTTCGCCCCGTTGCGCATGTGCATGGAGCCCAGCCCGAGGCCCAGGCTCCAGTTGCGGTCGTCGCGGTAGTAGAGGTCGGCGGTGGCGCCCGGCCGGTCGCCGCTGAGGCTGATGCCGCGCGACACGCGCTCCGACACGACCGACACCGTGCCGCCCCAGTTCTGGGCGGTGACGGCCCCCGACGCGACGAGGCCCGACGCCAGGAGGGCGAGGGTGCGGGCGAAGGCCCGGTCGAGTTTTTTTGGGGGTACGGCAACCATCGGCGGCGATTCTGGCACCCATGAGGGACACTTCTGCAGAAATCAGTCGCCCATGTTTCAACCTGTTCCGAATGAAGCGGACACGGCCGCGGAGTCGCGTCTGCGTGCCTGGCTGCAGGCCGCCGCGGCCGGCGACCGGTCGGCTTTCGAGCAGCTGTACCGGCACTGCCAGCCGCGGCTGTCGCGCTTCGTGCTGCGCAGCTGCGGCCGGCCCGACCTCGCCGAGGAGGTCGTCAACGACACCCTGTGGATCGTGTGGCGCACCGCCGGCAACTTCCGCGGCGAGTCGCGGGTCTCGACCTGGATCCACGGCATCGCCTACCGCTGCATGCTCAAGGCGCTGCGCGACGGCGTGACGGCGCAGGAGATCAACGCGTCCTCGGTGAACGAGGCCGAGCTGGCGATGGCCGAACCCCGCGTCAACGAGGCCGTCGACCGCGAGCTGCGCGACTGGGTGACGCGGGGCCTGGCCGCGCTGCCGGTGGAGCAGCGGGTGACGCTCGAGCTGGCGTACTACCTGGGCGAGACCTGCGAGGACATCGCCCGCATCATGAATTGCGCCACCGGCACCGTGAAGGCCCGCATGTTCCATGCGCGCGTGCGGCTGCGCAACGTGCTGCCCGAGCTGGGCGGCGAGATCTCCCCGGCCAGCGGCACTGAAGGACCGATCCGATGACTTCCCACGATGCTCCCTCCGACCGCTTCTCAGGTCCCGACGGTCCTGCAGGCGATCCGGCCCTGGGCCAACCGAACGAGCACCGCCAGGTGTGGGACGCGATCGCGTGGGTCGTGGCCGGCACGGCCACACCCGAGCAGCGCCGGCTGGTGCAGGCGCATCTGCCGCACTGCGCGCATTGCCGCGAGGAGCTGGAACTCCAGCGCAACATCCATCGCGGCATGCAGGATGCGCCGCGCACGGCGGGCGCCGCAGATGCCGACGAGGCCGCCATCCAGGCCGGTCTCGACCGCCTGTGGGCGCGCGATCGCGACGCGGGTCCGGCGACGCCGGTGGAAGGCGCTCGTGGCCCGTCGGCCAACGACGGCGGCTCGCGCCTCACGCGCTGGCTGACGGCGGCGGTGGCGGTGCAGGCAGTGGCGATGTGCGTGCTCGGTCTGCGCCTGTGGACCGACGGTCATCCGCCCGCCGACTACGTGACGCTCAGCCAGCCGGCCGCGCTGCCCGCCGGCGCGGTCGTCCGGCTGGTGCCGGAGGAGCGCGTCGACATGGGCCGTCTGCGCCAGGTGCTGACGCACCACGGCCTGAGGATCGTCGGCGCCGACGAGGACGCCAGCAGCCTGCTGCTGGCGCCACTCCAGCCGGCGCCGGTGGAGGCCGTCCCCGCGATGGTGGAGCGGCTGCGCGCGGAGCCGGGCGTGCTGCTCGCGGAGCCGGTCGGCGCCGCGGCACCGGGGCGCTGAGTGATGCCCTCCTCCCTCGTGCGCGGCTTCGGCGTCGTCGTCTCTGCGCTCATCGCGATGACCTTGGTGTTCGCGTCGGGCATTCCGGTGCGGGCCGAAACCCTCGCTGCCGATGCGCTCGCCACGACGATGCCGCCGATGGCCACGATGGTCACGTCGCAGGATCGCCTCATCATCCTGGCCGTCGAAGATCGCGGCGAACCGCTGCCCGGCGCCGGCGGGTCCGCGCGCGGCGACTATCGTCGGATGGCGGGCTACGCGGGGAGCGCGCGGGCTCTGGCGATGTCCGAGGCGCTTGCGCGCGACTACGGCCTGCGCGAGCAGGCTGCATGGACCATTGCGCCGCTGAACCTGCGCTGCATGCTCTACGCACTGGGCGCGGGGGATGACGTCGACGCGGTTCTGGCACGTCTGCGCCAGGATTCGCGCGTGAAGCTGGCGCAACCGCTCAACGAGTTCGAGACGTTGAGCGGCCCCGCCCCGGACGCGTCGACGCCCGCGCCATCGTCGCCCTCTCCGCCATCCACCCCGGCGCCGGCGGCGTCCGCGCCGACCTCGCTCTACAACGACCCCTACTTCGGCCTGCAGAAGGGCTTCCAGCAGATGTCGACGGCGGCGCTGCAGCAGGTGAGCGTCGGCGCGCGCGTGAAGGTCGCGGTGATCGACACCGGCGTCGATGCGCGGCATCCGGATCTGCTTGGACAGGTGTCGGGGCAGCGGGACTACGTCGCCGGCGGCGGCGCGCAGGTCGACGCGGTGCCAGAACGCCACGGCACGGAAGTGATGGGCCTCATCGCGGCGAAGGTGAACAACCGCCAGGGCATCGTCGGCGTCGCGCCGGGCGCGGTGATGACGAGTTATCGCGCCTGCTGGACGGACGTCGCGCGTACGGGCGCGGACGCCGGACCGGCGCCGGCGCGCTGCAACTCGTTCACGCTGGCGCAGGCGCTGGGCGCGGCGATCGCCGACGGCGCGGACGTGATCAACCTGAGCCTCGGCGGCCCCAGCGACCCGCTGCTGTCGAAGCTCGCCCAGCATGCGCAGTCGCGCGGCGCGGTGCTCGTCGCGGCGGCGCCGCCGGGGCGGCTCGGCAAGGGCTTTCCGAGCGAAGTGCCCGGCGCGCTGGTCGTGGCCAGCACGGGCGAGCTCTCCGGCGCCGAGGGCTGGCTCGCCGCGCCGGGACGATCGGTGCTGACGACAGTGCCGGGCGGCGGCTACGACATCGACACCGGCAGCTCGCTCGCGGCGGCGCATGCGACGGGCGTGATCGCGCTGCTGCGCGCGGCCGTGCCCGGCGCGGACGCCGAGCGCTTGAAACGGGCGCTGCTGGGCTCGATGAGCGTGTCCGGCGCGATCAACGCCTGCGCGGCTGCGCGGGCGCTTGGCGTCACGGGCCTGCATTGCGAATCGACGGCGCGCATCTTGCCCTGAGGAGGCTCCTCTTCTCCAAGGAGCCTGCATGTCCGATCGCAACAAGGCCGCTTTGACGGCCGCCAACGCCGCCATCACCCGAGGCGATACCGAGGGCTTCCTGGCGTACTGCGCCGAGGACATCGTCTGGACGACGGTCGGTGAAGACACGCTGAACGGCAAGGCCGCCGTCCGGCAATGGATGTCGACCGGCTACGCCGAGGCGCCCACCTTCACCGTAACCGAACTGGTGGCGGAGCGGGACATCGTCATTGCGCTCGGGACGATCGAAAGCAAGGACGAGGACGGCCAGCCGGTCCAGAACGCCTACGCCGACGTCTGGCGCTTCCGTGACGGGTTGATGGTCGAGTTGAGGGCATTCGTGATTCCGACCTGACGGCGGACCCGCCCCGCCGACTTACTCGAACACGGGCCGGAAGAAGGTGCGCTCATAGCGGAGGATGCACCGCGTCTCTTCGGCGTACCGGAACGCGGCCTGGCATTCCGGATCGTCGAAGGACTTGATCCGGTACTCCTCGTAGGCCGCCAGCGACGGGAACGAGAACGAGGCCAGCGCGATGTCGTTGGCGCCTTCCGAGGGCAACAGGTAACCGTGGTGCACGCCGCCGAACTTCCTGACGAGCGGGATCCAGAGCTTCCCGTAATGCTCGAACTCCTTGAGCTTGAGCGGATCGATGACGTAGCGGAGGTGGCAGGTGATCATGGGCGGGTGTCCGTGTGTTCAATGGCGGACGACGTCATCGGGCGACGGCGTGTGCGTCGGCACTTTAGCCCTGCGTCCCCTCGATGAGGGATTCGCCCGCGCGACGATCTCCGTAGGCTCCGTCGTGCCCACGCACTCAGGGAGTTCCGCATGACCACGTCGTTGCCGTCCTTCGATGTCTCGCAGCTGATCGGCTGGCCTTTCCGGGCTTTGACGCTGGCGCCGAGCCAGCTCACGCAGCCCATCACCTACAACATCAACGCGTTCAATTCGAGCGCTCCGCAGACCGAGGCGCGCATCGTCTCGCAACACAGCTACGGCAGGCAGCTCGGCCGGCTGTCCGACGCGGTGCAGGCGCTGATGGACGTGCTGTATCCGGAAGGCGCCCCCGATGGTCCGAACGGGCCACTCGCCCGCTTCGCGCAGCTGCGCGAGGACATCGAGATGCTCAAGGCCAATGGGGCGGAAGATCGGTTGGAACGGGTCGCGCAGGATCTGAAGACCTTGCGGGACAGCGATCCGGATCGCTTCGAGCGCGTACGAAAGATGCTGTCGCAGACGCTGCGGGATTGAGTTGGCGGGACGCCCGACGTGGCGTCACATGAACTGGCTACGCTGGGTGACCTCCTGACGCTGAAAGCGGTCATGTACCCAGGCGAACGCTTGAACGCCGGCACCCATTTCCTGGGACTGCTGGCGGCCCTCCCCGCCGTCGCGTGGCTGGCGCTTCAGGCGTTGGACACGGGCAGCGGGCGGCGCGTCGCCGTCGTCTGCGTCTTCGGCGCGGCGCTCATCGCACTGTTCGCGGCCTCCACGCTCTGCCACAGCACCCGCGGTCGGCAGCAGCGACTGTGGGTCCGGCTGGACCATGGCGCGATCTTCCTGCTGATCGCCGGGACGATGACGCCCTTCGCGGTCCTGACCGGCGACGGCTGGCTGCGCTGGGTCGCCTTGGCCACCGTCTGGCTCGTGGCGCTGTGGGGCATCCGGCGCACGGTGTGGGGCGACATCGAACGACCGATGCTCAAGGTGTACCTCGCGCTCGGCTGGCTCGCGACCATGGTCTGTATCCCCGCGCTGCAGGAACTGCCCGCGGCCTGCGTCACGCTGTTCGTCGCCGGGGCCGGCGCGTACACCGCCGGGACCTACTTTTTCGCCAATCCGCGCTGCAGCCGCCATGCCCACGGCATCTGGCACCTGTTCGTCGTGGTGGGCAGCGGATGCCACTTCGGCGCGGTGGCGCACTGCGTGCTGGTCTGACCAACGCCGGATAGCGCTTGTCGGCAACGCCGCGCTGTCGCGCGCGGTCCCTCGATCACTCCCTCTCCCGCAGTGCGGGAGAGGGGCTCTTTCGGCGTCGGAGCATCCGCCACACATCTTTCCGGATTTGGAAATTGAGTCTTTCGCGACCGGCGGATTCCCTCGCGCGGCGGCGCACGCGACGATGCGCCATGAACAAGTTCCAAGCGATGGAGGTGTTCGTCCAGGTGGTCGACGCCGGCGGTTTCACGCGCGCCGCCGATCACATGAAGCTGCCCAAGGCCACCGTGTCCACGCTGATCCAGGCGCTGGAATCCGCGCTGTCGATCAAGTTGCTGCATCGGACGACCCGGCAGGTCAGCGTGACCGCGGAAGGCGCCGTGTACTACGAGCATTGCCAGCGCATCCTCGCCGACGTGCGCGACGCCGAGGATGCCCTCACCCGCACGCGCCGCAGCCCGTCGGGACGCCTGCGCATCGACGCGCCCACGGGCCTCGCGAGCGAGGTGATCATCCCCGCGCTGCCCGGATTCCACGCGCTCTATCCGGACATCCGGCTCGAACTCGGCTGCAGCGACCGCTCCGTGGACCTCATCGAGGAAGGCGTGGACTGCGCCGTGCGCGCCGGGGACCTCGACGACTCCAGCCTGATCGCGCGCCGCATCGGCCTGATGCGCTACATGACCTGCGCCTCGCCCGAGTACCTCGAACGCCACGGACGCCCCAGGCATCCCGATGACCTGATCCAACACCGCTGCGTCAACTACTTCGGCGCGCGCACCGGTCGGCTGTTCGATTGGGATTTCACGCGGGGCGACGAACGCATCCAGATCTCCCTGCCCGGCGTCATCGCGCTGAATGACAGCGGCGCCTACACGGCGGCGGGCCTGGCCGGGCTGGGCATCGTGCAGATGGCGGACTTCCTGATGGCGCCACTGATCGCGCAGGGGCGCTTCGTCCCCATCCTCGAAGAATGGGCGAGCGATCCGCTGCCCGTCCATGTGGTGTATCCGCAGAACCGCCACCTGTCCGCCAAGGTGCGCGTGTTCGTCGAATGGATCGCCGCACTCCTGGCCCAACACCCGCTGATGCACTGACGTCGGAGACGCCATGTTTTTCCTGCACGATGGACACCGCATCCACTTCACCGACGATGGTCAGAACGAAGGCCAGAGCGACAGCGAGGACGGCGCGCTGCTGTTCCTCCACGGTCTGGGCGGCAACGCGCTCAACTGGACGTACCAGCGCCAGCACTTCGCGTCGCGCCGACGCGTGATCTGCCTCGATCTGCCGGGGCACGGCAAGTCGGAGGGAAAGAGCATCCCCTTCCTCGATTTCGGAAACGTCGTCGAAGGTCTGCTCGACCACCTCGGCATCGATCGCGTGGCCGTGTGCGGACTCTCGAAAGGCGCGCGCGTCGGCCTCCAGCTTGCCGCCCGGTCGCCCGACCGCGTGAGCGCGGCCATTGCGGTCAACGCCTTCCTGCATCTGACGCCTGCGGACGAGGCTGCCCGCTTCGCGCTGTACGACCTGCTGCTGCGCGGCGACGAGGGAAAAGCCACTTGGGCGACTCGCCTGCTCACGCAGATGGCGGTCCCCGAGGAAAGCCGTATCCATCGTGGATTCATGCGTTCCTTGGAGACCCTGGACGGTCCGTTCATCCGGGCGTTGTTCCAGCAGATCATGGACGCCGACCAGCGTCCCGAGGTCACGGGCGTCCGGTGCCGCACGCTGCTGCTGCGCGGCGGGAAGGACGGCCTCGTGCCGGCGTATTGTCACGACGAGCTGCAGTCGCTGATCCCCGACTGCGCATCCGTCGTGCTCGAAGACTGCGGCCACCTGCCGTATCTCGAATCGCCCGAGCGCTTCAACCTGGCGCTTGAGAACTTCCTTCCACCGCGCGCGTCGGGCCAGCCTCGCCCGCCGCCCCTTCGCTGACGGTTCGACCATGGATCGCATGCATGCCATGAGCGCCTTCGTGGCGGTGGCCGAGGAGCAGAACTTCGCCGCCGCCGCGCGGCGCATGGGCACCTCGCCGGCCACGATCTCCCGGGCCATCGCGGCGCTGGAGGAGCGCCTCGGCGTGAAGCTCGTGCTGCGGACGACCCGCAGCGTGCGGCTGACCGACGTCGGGCAACGCTACCTCGACGATGTCCGGCTCATCCTCGCCAAGGTCACCGAAGCGCACGAGTCGGCCGCCGGCACCCAGAGCGTGCTGCGCGGCCACCTGAGCGTGACGGCGCCGGCGATGTTCGGCGTCTCCCACGTGATGCCGTGCATCGCCGATTTCCTCGCCCAGTACCCGTTGATGACCGTGTCCGGCTACTTCCTCGACCGGGTCGTGGATCTGGTCGACGAGGGCGTGGATGTCGCCGTGCGCATCGGCGGCACATGCGACGTGCGTGACGCGCGCGACGTCGATACGCCGGCCGTGGCCGTCGGGTCGATGCGCCGGGTGCTCTGCGCCTCCCCGGACTACCTCGCGGCGCGCGGCCGCCCGGCTCATCCCGCCGAGCTGGCCGGTCATACGATCATCGCGGCGCAGAACGTGTCGCCCGATCCGGACTGGTCCTTCCTCGCCGAGGAAGGACCTCTGAACGTCCGCGTGACTCCCGCGCTGACCGTGACGAGCAACGATGCCGCGGTCGTCGCCGCCACGATGGGCGCCGGGATCACGCGGCTGTTCCACTATCAGATCGCCTCGGAGCTGGCGGAGCGCCGGCTGGAAATCGTGCTCGCCGAACATGAAGAAGCGCCGTGGCCCATCCACGTGGTCCATAGCGGCGTCGGCGGCGCGTCGGCCAAGGTCCGGGCGTTCGTCGACCTGCTCGTGCGGCACCTCTCGCAAGATCCCGCGCAGCCCCTGACGCGGTCGGGGGCCGCTTGAACACGGTCTCAGAGCTGCAGCGTCAGCACCTCGTCGGACGTCGCCCACGATACGCACGGACACATCGAGTGCTGGCGCTGTTCCTCGGTGAGGCAGTTGTCGCGGTGGATGGGCCGACCGCCGCTGTAGCTGGCGATGCAGGCGCCGCACTCGCCGCGCTTGCAGTCGGACGGGATCCACGCGCCGGCGGCCTCCATCGCATCGAGCAGCGTCGTGCCGGGCGCGACCTCCAGTTCCATCGCGGACTCCGACATCGCGATGCGGACGGTGCCGTCCGTCGCGTCCCAGCTCGGGCCGAAGCTCTCGAAGTGGATCCGACGGCGGTTCACGCCGCGAGCCTCCGCGGCGAGACGCACGGCGTCGATCAGCTGCGCGGGTCCGCAGACGTACAGGTGGGTGTCGACCTGACCCTGACGACGGTCCAGCAGCGCGGCGATGTCCACGCGCGTGGCGTTTTCGCCGCGCGTGACGTAGAGCTTCGCCTGATCGCCGTGCTCCCGTCTCACGCGGTCGTGGAAGGCCATCTCGTCGGCGCTCCGGCCCGAGTAATGCAGCTCGTACGAGCCGCCGGACTGCTTCAACCGCGACGCGATCCCCAGCATCGGCGTGATGCCGATGCCGCCGGCGATGAGCACATGGTGCGCGCCCTGTGCCGCGATGCTGAATTCGTTGACCGGCGAGGACACGTCGAGCTCGTCGCCGACGGCCAGTTCGTCATGGATGAAGACGGAGCCGCCGCGTCCGTGCTCGGCGCGCTTGACGGCGATCTCGTAGTACGAGCCGTCGTCACCGTCGGAGATCAGCGAGTACTTGCGGAAGGCGACGACGTCGCCCACCGGCAGGCCGATCTCGACATGGGCGCCGGGCTGGAAGCTGGTCAGCGCGGCGCTGTCCGCGCTTCCCAATCGGATGCGGCGGATGGACGAAGTCAGCGCTTCGATTTCGGTGACGCGCAACAACATGGATCAGACTCCTCAAGGCAGAAACGGCGATGCGTCGATGAAACTGGTGTCGAGCCCTTCGGGCAGCCCGGTCTCGATCCAGCGTTCGATCGTGAACTCCCAGAACCGGCCCGTGCCGCCGGTGCGGTCGTCGGGATCCGGCTGGTCCCAGAACATCGCCACCGTGCCGTTCAGCTGCAGCAGCCGGCGATGCTCGTAATCGGGGAAGACCAGCCCCGCCTGCGGATTCAGCAGGAAGTTGCCGAAGCTGTTGAACATGCTGTTCCCGTTGTAGTCGGGGATGCGCAGCACGTTGCCGGGCAGGAGCTGCACGAATCCCGGCGGGCCGCCGCGATGCGAGGCGTCCGCGCCGTGGGTCTCGTGCACCGAGGCGAGGAAGAAGGTGTCGGCCCGCGCGATCAGCTCGCGCTGCGCGTCGCCGATGTCGCTGCCCTGCCGCAGGCCCGTGGGCATCGCCTGACTGCCGGGGTCGCTCAGCGCGATCGTGCGGCGCTGGATGTAGCGCGGGCAGATTGGCACCGACTCGGTGACGTCGACGACCAAGCGATCGCCGTCCAGATGGGCGTCGCCGTTGACCTTCAGGCGCTTGCGCGTCTGCAGGTCCAGCAGCAGGAAACCCATCCGGGTGTCGAGCCGGAGGTTCTCCCACAGCGGGTCATGCGGCTGACGCGCGACCTTCGAGAGATCGATGGTCAGGGTGGTCGCATCGTCGCTGGGATTCAGGAAGCCGGGTTCCCCGATCAAGATCGACGCCCACACCCGGCCGTCGATGTCGACGCTGCCGATGTACACGGTCTTCTGCTGGCGCACGAAGGGCAGCGCACCGCGCACGATGTGCGTCGACACGTTCGCGCCGTTCCGGGCGGCCATGTCCGATTCATTGGCGTTGCGCTGGGCGATCAGTTCGCCCTCATGGAAACGGCTGGAGGGGCTGGGGGATCCGCCGGCGTTCATGGTGTGCTCCTGGATGGAAACGAAACGAAGGGCGCCGTCATGCGGGGCGCACGAGATCTGGAGAGCCCGCCGTGGACGACCTCTACCTGATGACGGTGTTCGTCGCCGTCGGCGACGGGCTCAGCTTTGCGGGCGCGGCCCGGGCGCTGGACCTGTCTGCCACCGCCGTGACGCGGGCGATCCAGACGTTGGAAAGCCGTCGCGGCGTCGCGCTGCTGGTGCGGCACACGCGGCGCGTCACGCTGAGCGAGGCCGGTCGCCGCTACCTCGAAGACGCCCGCGAGATCCTCCGCCTGGTCGCCGATGCCGAAGCCGGCGCCTCCGACGCGAACGTGGTCACACGCGGCACCTTGCGGGTGACGGCGCCGGTCGTCTTCGGACGGCTGTTCATCGTGCCCGGCATCGCGGACTACCTGCGGCGATATCCGGAGATGACCGTGTCTGCGACCTTCGTCGACCGCACCGTCAACCTGATCGACGAGGGTTTCGACATCGCGATCCGCATCGGCCAATTGCCCGATTCCGGCATGAAGGCGATCAAGGTCGGCGAGGTCGGCAGGACCGCCTGCGCTTCCCCGGAGTACCTGTCGCGTCACGGTGTGCCTCAACATCCCACGGATCTCCACAAGCACCGGACCCTCGCGATCGACGTGTCGTCGCAGCAGATGGTCTGGAAATTCGGAGCCCGGCAGTCGGCGATGTCCGTCAAGCTGAAGCCCTCGTGCGGCTTCACCGGCAGCGACGCAGCGATCGCGGCGGCCGAGCTCGGGTTGGGCATCGTCCATCTGCCGACCTATCAGGTGAGGGAGAAGATGGCGGGCGGCAAGCTCACGCCGGTGTTGACGGCCTTCGCCGGCGACACCGTGCCCATCCATCTGCTCCATCGGGAAAGCCGGTTCGGGTCCTCCAAGCTCCGCAACTTCATCGAGCTGCTGACGGCGCGCTTGCGCGCGGAGCGGCTGGCCTCGTGAGCGGATGACCTCGCCGGCATGTCACGGACCGATCAGAAGGTCAGGACCGTGTAGCTGTCGGCGATCAGCTCGCCGATGCTGGGCAGGCCGGAGGTGCCCGGCACCTTGTTGACCGAGATCAGGTCGAAGCCGTTCTTGATCGCCGCGTCGCGCGCGCCGAACACATCGGCGCAGCCGCAGGACACGCCGGCGACCTTGTCCTCGACAGCGGCGAACAGGCCGTGCACCGGATGGTCCGGCTGCTTCACCACGCCGGCCCAGCGGGTGCCCGTGCCTTGGAAGTAGATCGACACGTCGGTGTTGCGCTGCTTGAAGTCGTAGGCCGTGGCCAGACCGTTGAACAGGCGGCCCAGGGCCTCTTCGCCACCGTTGGCGTCCGAGAAGATGAAGATGGCGACTTTCATTGGATTTCCTTTGAACGAATGAATGAATGCTTGATCGATTGATTGATCCGAATCGACAGTCGAATGGTTGGCAACTGACGATCGGAATCGTAGAAAAACCGCTGGATCGCCGATACGTCGCGGCCTGCAAGTCATCGTTGCATCGGGCGCGATTGTTCAGCCGGCTGAACGATCAATTCGTCTCGCGCCCATTGGTCGCATCGGGGCGTCTCCATAGACTGACCGTCACGTGATTCCCCTTCATTCACCTGACGAGTCCATTGCCATGAAGCTCTATTTCTCCCCCGGGTCCTGCGCCCTCGCCTCACAGATCGCGCTGCGAGAGGCAGGTCAGGAATTCGAACTGGTGAAGGTCGACTTCGACACGAAGACGACCGTTGAAGGCGACTACTTCCAGGTCAGCGCGAAGGGAATGATTCCCGCGCTGAAGCTGGACGACGGCGACGTCATCACGGAAGGCGCGGTGCTCCTGCAGTGGATCGCGGACCAGCATCCGGAGTTCGATCTCCTGCCTGCATTCGGAACGCGTGAGCGCTACCGGGCCATGCAGTGGCTGAATTACGTGGCGACCGATCTGCACAAGGGCATGGCGGTGATGTTCTCGCCCTTCATCGACGCCGAGTCGAAGACGCGTTTCGCCGAGGGCAACCTGGCCAGCCGGTTCGCGTACATCGACCAGCACCTGTCGAGCAACGACTACGTGCTGGGCGAGGCGTTCTCGGTCGTCGACGCCTACCTGTACAACGTCCTGCGCTGGCCGGTGCGCGTGAACATCGACATGTCGCCGTATGCGGCCATCCAGAGATTCATGGAACGGATGATCCAGCGGCCGGCGGTGCGCGCCGCGTTGAAGGCGGAGGGGCTGCCGGTCCAGTGAGCGGCCGTCCGGGGGACTGGGAACTAATTCACGACTGCGCACGCCGCGCTCGGATCGCGCGATGTGCGCCCCCTTGGGCACGGGGGCCGGGACGGATCGTGGGTGGCGCGTCGCCGCCAAGATGAGTGCACGTCGCGGCGACCCGCCGTGACGACACCTCCCATTGAGTTCCCAAAATGAAAATGAACACCCTCGTTGGAACGATCGCGGCCCTGCTCGCGACCGTCGGCGCAGCCCACGCCGCCCCCACCCTGCTGACCGCCAGCAACGTGCCGGCGCTGGCCGGCGCGGGCGTCATCACCTTCGACAACGCGGCCCTCGGCAGCTTCACCTCGCGCAACTTCGGCGGCGTGACGATCTCGACGTCGACGGCCAACGGCCTTGCCGTTGACAACGCGTATGACGGCTCCTACGCCACGACCGGCCGCTACCTGACCAACTTCTACACGCCCGGCACGCTGACCTTCAGCTTCGCCACGGCGGTGTCGGCGTTCGGCTTCAACTGGGGTGCGGCCGATCAGCCGTGGACCATGCAGGTCTTCGACCTCAACAACGTGCTGCTGTCGACGCTGAACATCGCGGCGCAGAGCCCGTCCACCAACTACGCCGGCTTCATCGGCGCCAGCGGCAACGGCAGCACCATCGGCTCGTTCAAGCTGACCAGCGCCGGGTCCACGGACTACGTGCTGATCGACAACCTGCGCACCGTCGCCGCCAACGTGCCGGAGCCGGGCTCCATCGCGCTGGCCGGCCTGGGCCTGATGGTTGCGGTCGGCGTCAGCCGCCGCCGCAAGTCGGCGCAAGCGGTCTGATCGCTTGAGCTGTCGACACGCCCGTCAGCGGCGTGTCGAATCCGGTGGCGGTCGTTCGTCGTTCCTGTGTACGCTGATCCAGCGAGGAGCGACACCATGACCATCACCATCACCGCCTTCGACCGTTCCCCCGACGGCGGCAAGGGCCTGGCGCGCGACACGCGCGTGCGCTGGGCGCTGGAGGAGGCCGGACTCGCGTACGAGGTCCGGCTCGTCTCCTTCCAGGCCATGAAGGAACCGGCGCATCTGGCGCTGCATCCCTTCGGCCAGATTCCCACCTATGAGGAAGACGGGCTGGCGCTCTTCGAGACCGGCGCGATCGTGCTGCACATCGGCGGCCGGCACCCGGGCCTGCTGCCCGACGACGCCGACGCGCGAGCGCGCGCCGTCAGCTGGGTCTTCGCTGCGGTGAACACTTTGGAGCCGCCTATCCTGGAGCTGACGATGGCGAGGTTGTTCGAGCGCGAGCAGCCCTGGTATGCGGCCCGGCTGCCGATGCTCGAAGGACGGATGCGCACGCGGTTGCAGCAGTTGTCGGATCGACTCGGCGACGCGGAGTGGCTCGACGGCGGGTTCAGCGCGGGGGACCTGATGATGGTCCACGTGCTGCTGCGGTTGCGGTCGACGGGGCTGCTCGACGAGTTTCCGCGGCTGGCGGCCTATGTCGCGCGCGGAGAGGCGCGGCCGGCGTATCGGCGAGCCTTCGCGGATCAACTGGCAGTGAACACTCGATAGGCGTGCCGACGGTGCGTTCGTTGCAAAACCGTACGATCGCGTCACAGAATTCCGTCCTTCACCCCCATGCCCCTCCGCGACCAGACCATCCCCGTCACGCCCTTCCGCCAGAACTGCTCCATCGTCTGGTGCGACGTCACGAATGACGCCGCGATCGTCGATCCGGGCGGCGAGATCCCGCGCCTGCTTGCCGAGGTCGAGCGCCTCGGTCTCACGCTCAAGGCGATCTGGCTGACCCACGCCCACATCGACCACGCCGGCGGCACCGGCGAGCTCGCGCGGTTGCGCGACCTGCCCATCATCGGACCGCATGAGGGCGACCAGTTCTGGATCGCCGGCCTGCCGCAGCAGTCCGCGATGTTCGGCTTCCCGCCCGCCGAGATGTTCACGCCCACGCGCTGGCTCGAAGACGGCGACACCGTCCAGATCGGCCACGAGACGCTGACCGTGCGCCACTGCCCCGGGCACACGCCCGGTCACGTGGTCTTCCATTCCGAGAGCGCCAAACGCTGCTTCGTCGGCGACGTGCTCTTCGCCGGCAGCATCGGTCGCACCGACTTCCCCGGCGGCGACCACGCCACGCTGATCCGCTCCATCAACGAGCGCCTCTGGCCGATGGGCGACGACACCGTGTTCGTCCCGGGCCACGGGCTCGAGAGCAGCTTCGGCGAAGAGCGCCGCACGAATCCCTTTGTGGGCGGCCGCTGGGGCTGAGGTACTACGCCGGCCGCTGGCCCTCACCCCTGCCCTCTCCCGCAGTGCGGGAGAGGGAGTCAGGGCGACCGCTGCTTGCGTTTGACACGGTGGCGCTCCCGCAAGCGGGAGAGGGAGCAAGACGGCGCGACGGCTTCAGAGCGGCGACAGGCCGGTGTCCAGGAAGCGTGATTCCGGGAAACCGCGCAGCGCGAGCGCGGCCAGCTCGACGAGCTCCTCGAAGCTGCGCTCCTTCTGCAGCACCGCCACGCCGCCCATGCGGTCGGCCGCGTCGGTCAGCTCGTCGCCGATGTAGCCCGTGGTGACGATCACCGGCACCGTCGGCAGGGTCTCGCGCACCGCCACCGCCAGCTCCAGCCCGTTCATGCCCGGCATGTTGAAGTCGGTGATCAGCAGCTGCACCGGCACCCGGCCGCTCTCGATGTCCGCGAGACATTCGGTCGGATCCTCGTAGGTGCGCACGTCGTAGCCGGCCTTCTTCAGCAGCGCCTCGACCATCATCAACACGATCGGATCGTCGTCGACGTAGAGGAGATGCTCGCCCAGACCGGGATCGGCCACCTTCGCCAGGGCCGCCGTGTCCAGCGGGGTCGTATCGCTGCCAGCCACGGGCAGGTACACCGAGAACACCGTCCCCATCCCCGATCGCGACTGGACGTCGATCGCGCCGCCGTGCGCATGCACGATGCCGTGCACGATGTGCAGCCCCAGGCCGGTCCCCTGGCCGCGTGGTTTGGTCGTGAAGAAGGGCTCGAACAGCCGCTTCACCACGTCCTCCTCCATGCCGTGGCCGTCGTCGCGGACGCTGAGCTCCGCGTAATGCGTCGGCGCCACGCGGCCGATCACAAACGCATGCGGCACGTCGAAGTGCACCGCGCGCAGCGCGACATGCAGCTGACCGTGCCCGCCCGGCATCGCCTGCCACGCGTTCGTGCAGAGGTTGAGCACCACTTGCTGGACCTCCGCCGGATCGACCGTCGCGACGCAGTCGTCGCCATGCAGATCCACCGTCAGCACCACCGACGCGGGCAGCGTCGAGCGCAGCAGCTGGATGCTGTCCTCGACCAGCGGGCGCAGCTTGTGCTTGGACAGCTCATGGTTGCTGCCGCGCGCGTAGGCCAGGATGCGCTGCACGATGTCGCGCGCGCGGTCCCCCGCCCGCTTGATCTGCTGCATGTGCCCGCGCAGCGGCGAGGTCGTCGGCAGCTCGTCGAGCATCATCCCCGCGTGGCCGAGGATCGCCGCCAGGATGTTGTTGAAGTCGTGCGCCACGCCGCCCGCCAGCGTCCCCAGCGACTCCATGCGCTGGATGCGCACCAGCTTCTCCTCGAAGTCCACTCGCGTCAGCTCGTCGGCCTTGCGCATCGTGACGTCGATGAACAGCACCACCAGGCCGTGCTCGCAGGGGAAGGCGCGGCACTCGAACCACTTGCTCAGGCGGGCGTTGAATTCCTCGTAGATGTGCGCGGCGCGCGATTGCATCGCGGATCGCGCCTCGACGTCGAAACGCTCGCCCATCGCACCGGAGAGCGTGGTCCAGTAATTCCTGCCGATCAGCGCCTCGCGCTGGCGACCGCTGGCGCGTTCGAACGCGACGTTGACGAACTCGATGGTCCAGTCGTGCTCCAGCAGGATCACCGCGTCCGTGACGTAGTCGAGCGCCGCCCCGACGTGCGCGACGCCTTCCTCAGGTGCGGGGGATGCACCCGAGCCGTGCGATGGCTCCTGACCCGGCATGTGGACCCTCAGGTGACGAGGTTTCAGTGTGACCCTCGTGGGCGGCGTCGGCAATCGCTGTGCCACCACCTAACCGTAGGGAAGCCCCACGGCATCGGCCTTTCGAGCCATCAGGCCTCGAAAGCGCCGCCGTGTCTCCCCGGGCTTGCCCGCACTCCCGCGCCGCTGTCCCTCGTCCCTGTCGCTGTCCCTCAGGTCTTGGACGGCGCCGGCGGTTCGAAGCGCTGCGCCGGCTTGGGCGCGCGGGCGTACAGGTTCTGCACGCGGGGCAGCGTGCGTTCGATGTCGCGGATCCGCGTCGGGCCGGACGGGTGGGTGGACAGGAACTGCGGCGGCGCGCCCTTGCTCGCCTTCCCCATCTTCTCCCACAGCGTGACGCCGGCGTGAGGGTCGTAACCGGCGCGGGCCGCCAGCTCCATGCCGACCAGGTCGGCCTCGCTCTCGTCCTCGCGGCTGAAGGTCAGCGACAGCAGCTGCCCGCCGATGTTGGCCACGCCGCGGCCGAGGTCGCCCAGGCCGAAGATCGCCGCGCCCAGCTGGATCGCGCCGTTGGTCGCCATGTTCTTGCCCATGCGTTCGCGGGCGTGTTCGCGCAGCGCGTGGGCCATCTCGTGGCCCATGATCATCGCGACCTCGTCGTCGCTGAGCTGCAGCTGCTGGAGGATCCCGTAATAGAACGCGATCTTGCCGCCCGGCATGCAGAAGGCGTTGAGCTCCCTGCTGCCGATCAGGTTCACCTCCCAGCGCCACTGCTGCGCGCGGGCGTTCCACGCGCTGGCGAACGGGATGATGCGCTGCGCGATCGCGCGCAGACGCACCACCTGCGGATGATTGGCCGGCGCCAGCGCCTTCTGCGCCTGGGCCTGCTGCATCATCTGCGCGTACTGCTTCTGGGCGGCGGCCTCGACCTGCTCGGCCGAGATCAGCTTGGTGAAACGGCTCTGCTTGCCGACGTCGACCCCGTCCTGCGCCCAGGCGGGGGTCAGCGCCAACGCGCCGCCGGCGGCGATCAGGCCGGTGAACAGGCGCCGTGCGGGCTGGCGCGGGGCGCCTTCGTTGCCGCAACGACGGCAGTCGCATCGGCCGAAGCCGTAGGTGGGCGCCGAAGGGAGATGAACGTCGGCGTCGGGGGAGAAGTCGGCATCAAGCATGGAGAGATTCTAGGCAGGCGACAATCCCGGTCATCATGTCCCAGTCGCCATTGATCACGCCGTCTCCGACCTGCGCCACCTCGCCCCTGGACCCGCAGGAGTTCCGCGCGGCGCTCGGCATGTTCGCCACCGGCGTCACCATCGTGACCGCGCGGGCGGAAGACGGCACCCTGGTCGGCCTGACGGCCAACTCGTTCAACTCAGTGTCGCTGTCGCCGCCGCTGGTGCTGTGGAGCCTGGCACGCCGGGCCGGCTCGATGCCGGTGTTCAGCCGGGGCTCGCACTACGCGATCAACATCCTGGCGGCCGACCAGAAGGACCTCGCGCAGCGCTTCGCCACGCGCGACATCGACCGCTTCGCGGGCGTGCGTTTCCGCGAAGGCTGCGGCGGCGCGCCGGTGCTGGAAGGGTGCGCGGCCGTCTTCGAATGCGCGAACCGCAGCCAGTACGAGGAAGGCGACCACGTCATCTTTGTCGGCGAGGTCGAGGCCTGCACCCGCGCCGAACAGGCGCAGCCGCTGATCTTCCACGGCGGGCGGTATTACACCGAGCTGCCGATCTGAAGAAGCGGCTTCCGCCGCTCAGTCCTCCGCGTGCCGGCCCACCGGCCAGAACGGCGCCATGCGCCGCACCGCGCGCCAACGCCAGGCGGCGAGCAAGGCAGTCAGCGGGGCCGTCACCGCGACGACGTGCCACGGCATGATCTCGAAGAACCGGCTCGCGCCGACGCTGACGCCGGCCGCAAGCATCCACCCGAGCATCATCGCCACCGTCTGCATCGCGCCCGGCTGACGTCCGCGCGACCAGTCCTGCCACAGCAGCAGCCCGGCAGGCAGCGCGATGGCGGCGAAATGAAGGCCCATCAGCGGCTGCTCGGCCGGCCAATCGCCGGGCACGAGCGCCACCATCAGCGCCAGCACCGCCGCGCCGAACCCCAGCACCAGCAGGAACTGCGTCAGCATCCTCCGCGCGAGCACGCGGTTCATCGCCTCGCCGCGCGGCATGCCCGGCACGAGCGTCAGCAGGGCCTGCTCTGACCGCGTCCGCTGCAGCATCGAAGGGAAGCTGAGCAGCGGCCCGAACAGCGCGCACATCACGCCGAAGGACGTGCCCGGCAGCGCATGCTGCAGCACCGTCGCCGCGCGATCCGCTGGCAGCCAGAACAGCACCGCGAGTTCCGCCGCCAGGAGCGCCAGGAAGATGACCCCGGTGACGCTCAAGGTCGCCGCCCAGTGCAGGTTGCGCATCGCCGCGATCTCCGCGCGCGCCGCGACGCTGTCGGCGGTCGGCGTCGCGGTGCGGATCAGGTGCCGGGTCCAGACGGGTAGCCCCCAGGTGAACGGCTTGGAGAGGACGCAGAGGATCGGATGCAGCGGCGGCCGCCCGGTCCGCGTCGTGCGGATCCCTTTCATCGACATCAGGTCGCTGAGCTGCTTCGCCGATTGCCAGTTGCGCAGGTGCCCTGGGTCGCCGTCCTGGAACAGGTGCCAGAGGATCGCGCTCAGCGCGAGCATCGCCAGCGCCGCCTGCGTCACGGGCTGCTGCTGGTGCCAGTCGCGCAGCACCGCCGCGGTCTCGCGCCAGACGACGGTGTCCTTGAGCAGCGCGCTCGGGATCCACGGAAAGACCCAGAACACGAACCAGGTGATCGGCCAGCGCAGCGCCATCGAGAAGCTGACGAGCACCGCGCCCGCGAGCATCACGAATCCCGGGAACTGGCCGAACACGACATGAAGGAGGCCGCCGGTGGCCAGCGCGACCAGCAGGAAGAGGGCGACGGCGACTTCGCGCAGCTGGCGCAGATGACCGGGCACCAGGCGCGCGCTGACCGGATGGTTCTGGCTGCTCAGCGAGCTCGCGCACAGCCACCACGCGAATTGCAGACCGATCGCGGCCGTGATGCAGAAGGCCATGACGGCCGCCGAAGCGGACTTCATCGCGCCCAGCGCCGTGATCACCGCGAGCGGCAGCAGCAGCCACCACAGGCGACGCAAGGGGCGAGCCGTCGCGCGCAGCACCGCCAGGTGACCGCTCAGGCCCGGCTGCGGCAACGCCAGTCCGGCGTTCATTGCGTGAGCTCCAGGAAGAGGTCTTCGAGGCTGAGCGCCTCGCAGCGCATCGTCGCGTCGCCTTGCGGCAGCCGTCCCTCGGGGAATCGCACCAGCCAGCGCGGCTGTTCGCCGAGGTCGCGCCGGCCCAGCACCAGGCCGCCGTGCGCGTCGACCGCCGCCTGCAATCGGCCCACCGGGCCGGACAGCAGACGGATCTCTTCCGCGAGCGCGTCCTGCGGCGCGTGCAGCGCGATGCGGCCGCGGCTGAGGAAGGCGACGTTGAACGCCACGCGTTCCAGGTCCGACAGGATGTGGGTCGAGAACAGCACCGTCGTGCCGCGGTCCAGCACCTGGTCGACGAGCTCGCGCAGGAAGTCGCGCCGTCCGGCGGCGTCCAGGCTGGCGACGGGCTCGTCGAGCACGAGCAGGTCGGGCTCGTGCGCCAGCGCGCGGATGATCGACAGGCGCTGCTGCTGCCCTTGCGAGAGCTGACTGACGCGTCGGTCGCGCGGGATCTCCCAGCGCGACATCAAGCCGTCGACCTTGGCGTCGTTCCAGCGCGGATAGAAGCTGCGGAAATAGCGCAGCAGGTCGCCGGCCTGGAAGTCCTCGAAGAGCGCCGACTGCTGCGGCACGTAGCCCAGGCGCGCGCGCAGCGCATCGTCCGGCGTCAGCGCGGGCTGGCCGAAGAGCCGCACCTCGCCGGCCTGCGGCTCGCGCAGGCCCAGCAGCGTTTCCAGCAGCGTGGTCTTGCCGGCGCCGTTGCGACCCAGCAGGCCGACGACCTGCCCCGGCGCCAGCGTCCAGTCCAGGTTCGCGAGCACGCCGGGCTGGCCCTTGAAGTCGACCCGCAGGCCGCTCGCGCGCACCGGCGGCGCGGCGAGCGCGTCATCGGCGAGCGCCCGGCTCTGCGCCGGGCTGATCGTCAGCGAGTGGTCGAGGGTCTCGTGCAGTGTCTGCTTCAGCGTGTGCGTCATCGCGTCTCTCCCTGGTCTTCGAGCAGCGCCTTGAACAGCGCCAGCACCTGATCCGGCGGCAGCTCCAGCTGGCGCGCCTCGGCGGCGGCCTTCTCCAGCGCGGGGCGCAGCAGCTCCACGCGGCCGCGCGTCTTCATCGCCTTCTGGTGCTGCGCCGCCAC
This sequence comes from Roseateles noduli, assembly GCA_002205125.1. Classification (GTDB taxonomy): domain Bacteria; phylum Pseudomonadota; class Gammaproteobacteria; order Burkholderiales; family Burkholderiaceae_C; genus Roseateles; species Roseateles noduli. The sequence continues at coordinate 33,977 of NIOE01000017.1, forward strand.
CACCATCGGCAGGCCGCGGCGACGCTCCACCAACCCTTCCGCCTCCATCAGCCCGAAGGCCTTGGAGACGGTCATCGGATTCACCGCCAGCGCCTGCGCCAGCTCGCGCACGGAAGGGATCTCCTGCCCCGCCACCAGCTGACCGCTGGCCACGCGGCGGCGCAGCTGCTCCACCAGCTGGCGGTAGATCGGCTCGGGGGAGCCCGGGTTGATGCTGAAGAGGAGGTCGGCGTCCATCGGCGGTTGTCGGCGCCGACGGCATCGTCAGCGTGTATCAGTACAGTAATACACAATACCGTAATGCGTCAACCCTGTGAGAGGCGGTGCGGTGCTTGCTCACCAAGCACCACTTCAGGCGGCGCCGACCGGCTCCGGAAACTTCTCCGCGTAGAGCTGCGCCAGCCAGTCGACGAACACCCGCACCCGCGGCGAGAGCTGCCGATGCTGCGGGTAGAGCACGGACAGCGTCATCGCCGGGCTCTGCCATTCCGGCAGCACCTCGACGAGCCGCCCGGCCTGCAGGTCGGGCTCCAGGTGGTAGCGCGGCACCTGGATCAGCCCGCAGCCGCGCAGCGCGCAGGCGTAGTAGTTCTGGGCGTCGTTCACCGAGATCCAGCCCGGCAGCGCGTAGCGCCGCAGCTGCCCGTCCACGGTGAGCTCGATCGGATAGTCCACGCCGCCCCCGCTGGCGAAGAAGCGCACCGTCTGGTGCCACGGCAGATCGTCGGGATGACGCGGCGTGCCCGCGCGCGCGAGGTATTCGGGACTGGCGCAGATGGCCTGCGGCATCGACGCCAGCTTGCGCGCCACCAGCGTCGAATCGCGCGGCGTGCCTGCGCGCAGCACGCAGTCCACGCCCTCGCGCACCAGGTCCACCAGACGGTCGCCGCCGCTGACCACCAGCTCGATCTGCGGGAAACGCTCGCGGAACTCGTCGATGCGCGGCAGCACGATCTGCGACGCATGCACCCCGTGCATGTCCACCCGCAGCACCCCGCGCGGATTCGACGCCACCTGCTTCAACGAGGCCTCGGCATCGTCCAGCTCGTTGAGCACCAGCACGCAGCGCTCGTAGTACGCCTGGCCGTCCAGCGTCGGCCGCACGTCGCGCGTGGTCCGGTCCAGCAGCCGCGTGCCCAGCCGGGCCTCCAGCGCCTTGATGGCGTGCGTGGCCGTCGCCCGGGGGATGTCCAGGTGCGCGGCCGCCTGCGTGAAGCTGCGCAGCTCCACGATCCGGGTGAACAGCTGAAGGGTCTCGAATCGGTCCATTCCAGCATCCTCTCAGGCTTTTGTTGAGTCAGGTTGAACTGACAAGCCAATTCTCACGCCTTTTTCCGGATCAGATCAACAACCAGAATTCGTTCCATCGCAACCCGGAAGTCATCCATCCCCCTTCCCCGACTTCCGACAACCCCTTGGAGCGAACCATGACCACCCCTTCCTCTGCTTCCTCTTCCTCCTCTTCGACGCCGATCTCGACCTCCACCGATCGCGGTTTCCGCACCGCCCTCGTCACCGGCGGCTCGCGCGGCATCGGCCAGGCCATCGCCAAGCGGCTTGCCGCCGACGGCTTCACCGTCGTCGTCAACTACGCCGGCAACGCCGCCGCGGCCCAGGAGACCGTCGCCGCCATCGAAGCCGCCGGCGGCCGCGCCACCGCCGTGCAGGCCGACGTGTCCGACGCCGGCCAGGTCGCCGCGCTGTTCGAGGAAACGCTGCGCCGCCACGGCCGCCTCGACGCCGTCGTGCACAGCGCGGGCGTGATGCCGATGGGCGCCATCAAGCCGTCCAGCCTGGAGACCTTCGACCAGGTGATCGACACCAACCTGCGCGGCGCCTTCCTGGTGCTGGCGCACGCCGCCGAGAAGGTCGCCACGGGCGGCCGCATCGTGGCGCTGTCGACCAGCGTGATCGCCAAGTCCTTCCCCAACTACGGCCCGTACATCGCATCCAAGGCCGGCGTCGAAGGCCTGGTGCACGTGCTGGCCAACGAACTGCGCGGCCGCTCGATCACCGTCAACGCGGTCGCCCCGGGTCCGGTCGGCACCGAGCTCTTCTTCAAGGGCAAGTCGCAGGAGCAGATCGACAGCGTCGCCAAAGTCGCGCCGCTGGAGCGCCTGGGCACGCCCGAGGACATCGCCAACGCCGTGTCCTTCCTCGTCGGCGCGGGCGGCGGCTGGATCAACAGCCAGGTCCTGCGCGCCAACGGCGGCTTCGCCTGAGCCCCACGCCCGCCAGCGCCCCAGTCTTCCTTTCAGTCCCTTCATTCCGGAGCACTGTCATGAGCACGTCCACCTCGTCTTCCCAGGTCATCCTCGTCACCGGCGCCTCGAGCGGCTTCGGCGCCATGAGCGCCCGCGCGCTGGCCGACGCCGGCCACATCGTCTACGCCAGCATGCGCGCCACGCAGGGCCGCAACGCGCCGCAGGTCGCCGCCGTCGACGCCTATGCCCGCGAGCACGGCGTGAAGCTGCACGCGCTGGAACTCGACGTCCAGTCGCAGGACTCGTCCGACGCCGCCATCGCCCGCATCGTCGCCGCGCAGGGCCGGCTCGACGTCGTCATGCACAACGCCGGCCACATGGCCTTCGGCCCGGCGGAAGCCTTCCTGCCGGAGCAGTACGCGCAGCTCTACGACGTCAACGTGATCGGCGCGCAGCGGGTCAACCGCGCGGCGCTGCCGCAGCTGCGCCGCCAGGGTCGCGGCCTGCTGCTGTGGATCGGCAGCAGCAGCACGCGCGGCGGCACGCCGCCCTACCTGGCGCCCTACTTCGCGGCGAAGGCGGCGATGGACGCGGTCGCCGTCAGCTACGCGGGCGAGCTGGCGCGCTGGGGCATCGAGACGGCGATCGTCGTCCCAGGCGCCTTCACCAAGGGCACCAACCACTTCGTGCACTCGGGCTCGCCGGGCGACATCGAACGCGTCGCGGCCTATGACAGCGGTCCGACGCAAGGCCTGGCCCAGGAGATCATGACCAACCTGGCCGCCGCCGAACCCGCCGACGCGGATCCGACCGAGGTGGCCCGCGCGGTCGTGGACGTCGTCGGCGCGCCCTTCGGCAAGCGCCCGTTCCGCATCCACATCGATCCGTCGGAGGACGGCAGCAACGTCGTCAGCGCTGTGGCCGACCGGATCCGCTCGGAGTTCCTGCGTCGCGTGCAGCTCGGCGATCTGTTGACGGTGCGCAACGCCGGCGCCACGCCCGTGTGATGGTGGGCCCAGGGGTCATGGGGTGCGCTGTATCCTCGCCGCGGCGCAACACCCGACCCCTCCGTATCCCATGATCGTCGGCATCGACCTCGGCACGACCAACAGCCTCATCGCCGTCTTCCGCGACGGCCGCCCGCAGCTGATCCCCAACGCGTTGGGCGACTTCGCGACCCCGTCGGCGGTGGCCATCGACGACGCCGGCAAGCTGATCACCGGCCTGGCCGCGCGCGAACGCGCCGCCACCGATCCGGCCCGCACCGCGCAGGCCTTCAAGCGGATGATGGGCACCGACCGCACGGTGCGCCTCGGCGACCGCCAGCTGCGCGCCGAGGAGCTGTCGGCGCTGGTGCTGCAATCGCTGAAGGCCGATGCCGAGGCTTTTCTCGGCGAGCCGGTCACCGAGGCCGTGATCACCGTCCCCGCCTACTTCAACGAGGCCCAGCGTCGCGCCACGCGCGCCGCGGGCGAGCTCGCCGGGCTCAAGGTCGAGCGGCTGCTCAACGAGCCCACCGCCGCCGGTCTGGCCTACGGGCTGCAGGACAGGCCCGACAACAGCACCTTCCTGGTGTTCGACCTGGGCGGCGGCACCTTCGACGTGTCGGTGCTGGAGTACTTCGACGGCGTCGTCGAGGTGCGCGCCAGCGCCGGCGACACGCGCCTGGGCGGCGAGGACTTCGCCCACGCCGTGGGCAAGCTGTTCATCGAGCGCTGCGGCGCGCTGTCGCTCCCCGAGCGCGAGCGGCTTCAGAAGGATCCCGCGCTGTGGTGGCGCGCCGCCGAGCAGGCCAAGCGCGACCTCAGCGAGCGCGAGAGCGCCGTCATGGGCCTGATGCTGGACGGCCGTCGCGCGGAGCTGGAAATCACGCGCGCCGATTTCGAGGCCGCGACCGCCGAGCTGCTGCAGCGCCTGCGCCGCCCGATCGAGCGCGCGCTGCAGGACGCGCAGCTCTCGCCAGCCGCCTTGAACGAGGTGGTGCTGGTCGGCGGCGCGACGCGCATGCCGATGATCCGCCAGATGATCACGCGGCTGTTCCAGCGGCTGCCGCTGCGCACCATCGACCCCGACCAGGCGATCGCGCAGGGCGCGGCCGTGCAGGCCGGCCTGAAGGCGCGCGACGCGGCGCTCGACGAGGTCGTGCTGACGGACGTGATGCCGTTCTCGCTGGGGGTGATCACCTCGCAGCAGGTCGGTCAGCAGCGCGTCGGCGACCGTTTCGCCCCGATCGTCGAGCGCAACACGCCGGTGCCGGTCTCGCGCATGGAGCGGTTCAGCACCGTGGCCGACGGCCAGAAGCTGGTCGAGCTCGACATCCGCCAGGGCGAATCGCCGATCGGCAGCGACAACCTGCACCTGGGCAAGCTGGACATCGAGGTGCCCCCGATGCCGGCGGGCCACGCGACGATCGAGGTGCGCTTCACCTACGACGCCAACGGACTGCTGGAGGTCGACGTGCGCGACGTCCAGCGCGGCCGCACCGCCAGCACGCTGATCCGCAACACCGCCACCGAGATGAGCGAATCGCAGATCGCGGAGGCGCTCCAGCAGCTGCGCGCGCTCAAGCGCCATCCGCGCGACGAGGAGGAGAACCGCTATCTGGTCGAGCGCGCCAAGCGGCTCTATGAGGACCGCCTCGGCGAACAGCGCAGCGCGATCCAGGCGTGGCTGGGACAGTTCGAGCAGGCGCTCGACACCCAGGACCCGCGCGTCATCCGCCAGGCCCGCCTGCAGATGCGCGAGGCGCTGGACAGCGTCGACGGCGGCTTCCGGTTCTGATGGGGGCAGAGGGGATGGCGGACTGGCAGGAGGCCTGGCAGCGGGACTGCGACACGGTCAGGCTCGCGGCGCCTAGCACCGACCTCGGCGAGATCAAGCGCGCCTATGCGAAGACGCTGCGCAAGACCCGGCCCGACGACGACGCGCAGGCGTATCAGGCGCTGCGCGAGGCCTATGACAGGCTGGTCGCGCACGCACGCTGGCAGTTGGAGCACGGAAGCACGGCGATCGCCGCTGTGGAGACTGACGCCGACGCCGCCAAGGATGCGGACACGGACGGGGCGACGACGATCGAGCCGGCGCCGTCAAGCGACGATGTCGTTCCGGCGCCGCCCGCGCAAGCACTGCCGAACTGGCGCACACCGGAAGAGCTTCGCGACTGGGTGTTGACGCTGCGCCAGCGCGGACATCCCGCCATGAAGGGCGGCTTGCCCGAATTGCGGGCTGCGCTCGACGACCAGCCGCTCGACCTGCATGCGCGGGCCTCCATCGTCTTCGCCGACCTGTTGCTGGAACTCCAGGCCGATCTGACGCCAACGCTGGTCGAATTCCTGCGCGAGCACTTCGGCTGGGACGACGACTTCCGCGCGCAGCGGGTGCTGGGCCACCTCCGCATGACCGCCTTGAGCGAGCTGCTCCGCGGCATCCCGCGCCCCGTCACCGATCCGGTGCTGCTGCGCGAGTACGGCCCGACCGCCCGACTGGCGAAGCTGGCCAGTTCCGGCAACGTCGAGAACAAGACCCGCGCGCTGCAGGCGGCGCTGCTGATGGGTCACGCGCTGCTCCTGCACCTGCAACGCGCCGGACCGTGGCTGCTGCGCCGGCTCGGCGTGGAGCCGTCGGACAGCATCGCCCTCGACAAGCTCACGTCCCGCGTGCTGACCTACCAGCTGGCCTTCCTCGCGTTCATCGCCTTCGTGATGGCGAGCGCCACCGATCGCGACCTCGGCGACGCCCTGGGCGCCGCCGCCTTGGCCCCCTTGGCGGCGGTGATCGCCATGGTGCTGAGTCATTGGGCGCAGGTCGCGCTGGGCGTCGTGCGCAATCTCCTGGGATCGCCGCTGGCGCGCTTCGCACCGGAGAGTTGGGCGCGGCGCTGGCCGTGGATCGGCGTGGCCCTGATGCTGACGGCGGGCGTCATCGCACAGGTCGCGCTCATGATCACACCGTGGGGTCTGTCGCTCCCCATCGGGAGCGCCGTCATCGCCTTGATCGCCGGCGCGGTGCTGCTCGCGATGCCCGGCGACATGACCGGCATCGCCACGCTGGCGTTGCTGTGGCTGCTCGCGGACACGATCGTGCCCGGCACGTCCACGCTGCTGGGCGGATGCCTGTTGTGGGCCTGGCTGCTCGCCGGATCGCTGGTCTATCGCGAGCGACGTTACGTGCCGAATCCCGTCTCGCTCGAACTGCCGCGCCGACCGGTCGGCGGCGCACGCGCCGCGGCCGTGCTCGCGACCGTCGGGCTGCCGACGCTGATGACCTGGCTCGGCGACCACTGCGGCATCCGCTTCACGCTGGCGGTGTTCGTGATGACCGGGGGCGTGTTCATGCTGATGCCAAAGAACAGCCCGCACCTCGTGTGGGCGCTGCCGCTGGCGCTCTACGGCTCGATCGCGCTGCTGCTGGCGATGAAGCAGCTGGGGTGGCGCCTCGGTCGCCGCCTGCTGGGCGACGACCTGGCGCGGTGACGGGCGTTGGCGCGGCGTGCTGACCCGCGCTTACTGCACCGGCACCCAGCCCGACGGCGACCAGCGCAGCAGCACGTCCGTCAGCGGATTGGGCGACTTGCCCATCAGGTCGCGCACCTGCGCGCGCAGTGCGTCGAGGGTCGAGGCGTCGTCGTCGCTGACGTAGAGCACCGTGTCGTTGGCCGGCGCGGCGACGATCAGCTTGCCCTTCTGCGCGTCGGCCAGCGGCTTCCAGTCGTCGATGAAGACCAGCCGGCTCGGCTGCGGCACCGGCCCGTCGAGCTTGCCGACCTCGCCCGCCGGCACCGGCTTGGCGTGCTGCAGCACCTGCGGCATCGCGTCGTAGGTGTTCTTGCGCGCAGTCTCGCGCACCTGGTCCACCGACAGGTTCAGCGTCTTGTAGTCCTTCTCGCTGATGAGTCGCGACGCGCGCATCGTGTCGAACACCGGCACCGTCACCAGCGGACCGATGAAGGGCCGCGGGCGGAAGGTGGTGGCGTCGCCGCCGACCTCGCGCTGCGCCTGCTGCACGGAGGTGGCGGTGCGCACGGCCAGTCGCAGCGACTCGCGCGTGGCGGGGATCGTCGAGGTCCGGAACTGCTGCGTCGTCGTCTTCACGAACACGTTCACGTCGTCGGCGCAGTTGCCGCGGTTGGACTGGCAGCCCGTGTAGAGCTTGTCGAGCTTCGTGCGCTGGTCCGCGACGCCGAGGGTCAACGGCTCGCGCACGACGACGGTGGCGTCGCCCAGTTGCTGGCGGAGCTGCGCGGCGACGTACTCGGTGAAGCCGACGGCATCCTGCGGCACGGCGCCGGCCTGCGCGTGCGCGCCGCCTGCTGCACCGCAGAACGCGGCTGCGGCCGCGACGGCGGCCAGCGTGGATCGGAGAACGGAACGCGGTTGTCGTTGTAGACGAAGACGCATGACGGACATGAGGACCTCCGTGATTTCATGGGGAGGTCCGGGTTGGGCAAGGAACGCTCCCGCGTCCCGCCCAACCCTTGCAGACAAGGCCGACCTTTACGCGCCCTGCACGCGGTACTGATCCGCCTTCGCCACGCCCTCCATCGCCGGATCGCTGACCGACGGCGCGCCGGTCTCGATGTGTCCGGCGAAGCGGCGCAGGAAGTCGGTCTGGCCGCCCACGCGCACCGACAAGTCGTACCAATGCGCCGCGACGGCAACACCGACTCGAACTTCGCTGCTGCTGCGCGCCGGCACGTTCACCGTGCGCGGCGTCGTGCCCTGGTACCGGTTGTGCGCGATGCTGAAGCTCGCCGCGACCGGTCCGGTGTTGACCAGCGTCAGCACCAGCTCGCCGGTGGCCGGCGCGGACTTCGCGATGACGTCCGGATTGGGCTGCCCCGCCGCCGCAGCACGCCGCGCATTGCCGGCGAGGTGACGGTGGAAGCCGTTGGGACCCAGCACCCACAGGTCGTACGCGCCCGCGCTCTGCGGCGCGAAGCTGCCGGTCAGCTGCTTGCCCGCTTCCACCGTGTAGCGGCGCGGGATCTCGCCCAGCCGCGTGCGATCGTAGACATGGAACACGGCCGCCGCGCTGCCCGCGTTCTGGAACGTGACGGCGATCGTCGACGCATTCGGCCCCGCGCCCGGCGTCACCGCGCCGGTGGCCTGCAGGTCATACGGCAGCGCCCGCGCCGGACGCACGCCCGCGCCCTGCGACGGCAGCTGCAGCGAGCCCGGGACGGGCGGCGTCGTGGTCGAGGGCAGTGCCCGCGCCTTGTTGGCCAGGGCGACCGTGTCGGGCAGCTTCGAGAAGAACTCGCTGTCCTCCGGATCGGCGAAGTTGAAGCACGAGGTCAGGTCGCCCGCGACTGCGCGGCGCCACGGACCGACGTTGGTCTCCTTCACCCCGAAGCGCGCTTCGATGAAGCGCAGCACCGACGTGTGGTCCGACACCTGCGAGTTGACCCAGCCGCCCTTGCTCCACGGCGACACGATGTACAGCGGCACGCGCGGGCCCATGCCGTACGGGCGATGCAGGTAGGTGGCCGAGGCGCCGTTCAGGATCTCGCAGTACTCGCCGGTCGTGTCGACCGTCGACGCGCCGGCGAGCACCGCCTGCGCGGGGTTCGCGTTCCACGTCACATACGACGGCGCGGCCGGCGGCGGCACGTGGTCGAAGAAGCCGTCGTTCTCGTCGAAGTTGATGAACAGGACGGTCTTGGCCCACACCTCGGGATTCGAGGTCAGCGCGTCCAGCACCTTGGCCGTGTAGTCGGCGCCCTGCGCGGGGCTGGACGGACCCGGATGCTCGGAGCCCTCCGCCGTCGCGACGATCCACGACACCTGCGGCAGGCGGTTGTTGAGCACGTCGTCGCGCAGCAGGTCCAGGTCGCGCGTGGAGATGCCGCGGTCCTTCAGCACCTGCGAGAAGCCCGGGCGGTTGTACCAGCCGTCGCGGAACACCTTGAAGCCCGCGAGCGAGTTGTCGGTGAAGTTGTCCGCCATGTTCTGGTAGACCTGCCAACTGATGCCGGCCGACTGCAGGCGCTCGGGATAGGTGGTCCAGGTGTAGTCGTCGAGCGGGTTCGGGTTGAACCAGTCGTGGCTGTTGTCGGTGGACGGACCGTTGCCCAGGCGCAGCGGATCGTTGGTGCCGGTCCAGATGAACAGCCGGTTGGTGTTGGTGCCGGTCTGCGTCGCGCAGTGGTACGCGTCGCACAGCGTGAACGCGTTGGCCAGGGCGAACTGGAAGGGCAGCTCCTGCTCCTTGAAGTGGCCCATCGAGTGGTTCTGCTTGGCCTTGGGCCAGTTGTTCATGCGGCCGTGGTCCCAGGCCGCCTGCGCGTCGGTCCACGAGTGCGGCGTGCCGCTGACCCGCATGAAGGCGAAGTTCTGCGCCGTGTTCAGGTGGAAGGGCGCGATCGCGCCGGGCGCGGCGTTGTTGACGGTGGGCTGGACCCAGACCGAGCGGCCCTTCACGTTGGCGGAGTCGGCCACCGGCGCCGGGAACGGATCGCCGAAGCCGCGCACGCCGTTCATCGTGCCGAAGTAGTGATCGAAGGAACGGTTCTCCTGCGTCAGCACGACGATGTGCTCGACGTCCTGGATGGTCCCGGTGCGCACGGCCGCCTTGATGGACAGCGCGCGGGCGATGGCCGGCGGGAAGCTGGTCATCGCGGCGGTGGCGCCGGCGGCGCCGGCGACGGCACGGAGGAACTGGCGGCGGGGCGGTTGCTGCTGCGTCATGGCGGGGCTCCTCAGGCGGTGGCGGTGGTGTTCGTGGCGGCGCTCGCGTTCCGCGAGGTCTTGCGGCGGCGGATCACCAGCGCGGCGACGGCCAGGCCGCCGAGCGCGAGCGCGCCCGAAGCCGGCTCCGGCACGGCGGCGGCGAAGGTCAGGTCGTCCATGACGAAGAAGGCCGGGTCGTTGCTGCGGAACACGAGGCGGTCGACGAGGCCGGCATAGCCGCTGCCCAGGAACGCGGGGCTGTCGCTGAGGTTGAGCAGCGAGGCCGACGCGACGAGCGCGCCGCCGAAGTACAGGTCGACGGCGACGTTGACGCCGTCGAAGCCGGAGAACCAGGCGCCCTGGAAGGTGCTGGGCGTGAGGAAGCCGATGGCGCTGGTCGAGCTGTCGCCGTCGAAGCCGAGCGTGGCGCGGCGGTCGCCGGAATGCGGCGTGTACGGGGCCTGTTCGCCGGCGTACTGGAACCAGGAGCTGGCGGACCAGTCGAGGCCGGCGTAGTTGGCGGGGACCAGGCCGTCGTCGGTCAGGTCGTCGAAGGTGACGACGGTGGCGGACGCGAACGGCGCGGCGATGGCGAGCACCAGCGGCAGGCAGGCGCGGGGGATGCCGCGGGTGACGAGGGCGGACAGTGTGCGGGCGAAGGGCTTGCGCATGGGGACTCCAGGGAGGTCGGTCGGACGGGAAGCGCCGCGGCCGCGCATCGATCCGACGGAGGGTCAGGTCTTGTGTGCGCGGATGCGGGAGGACGCGGCGGATGTTCAGAGGCCGGGGTGACAGACCGGTGAACGGTCGGTGTCATCGACGGGCCTGGAACTTGCCCTCGGGGCCTTCGTCCCTGGAAGCGGGGGCGCGTCGCGGGAGCGACGCGAAGGCGTCATGTAACGCTGAAGCGCAATGGCTTTGATCAGTATTGGCAGGGGGAGTGACCTACCGGGACCAGTTCCCCCAGCGAGACCGCAGTTTGGAGGAGAGACGTGAGATCACGGCGTGTAGACACTGCGTGCCTTCGGGTCCTGGGACCCGTCTTGATGGAGCATCGCCATGACCGCAGATATTCGAAAGACTTGCAATGAGTCCTCCACTGACCATGACGCCGTCGAAGAGCTGATGGCGGCGCTACGTCGTCCGCATGCGGTCTTCGGAAGCGCTGCAGGCCCTGACGTCTTTGCCCGGTGCGAGATGGCCGACTGGGACGCCATCAGCGCTGCATTGAAGAGCGCGCTCGACCAATACGACGTCTCTGCAACCGATGTTCTCGCGATGTTGCGGCTGGCGGGCGAGTTCATGCGTCATCACGAAATCTGTCTCGATGGATATCCCTGGGTGTGTACCCAGCGGGACGAGGAGGGTTTCTGGGTCTGCTACCGGATCCACACGTCGCTCGGCTATCGGCATCTCGTCACCTGGGAGGACCGATTCGATGATCTCCTGGACTCTCGTGGCATCGATCTCGAGGGGTTCCGCCTGCAGTTCGCCAGCGCTGGACCGCGCTGAACGAGCACTTCAACGGGGTTCTCATGGCCATCAACAGCGACGATCTCTTCGAGCTTGCCCAGCGGCTGTCCACCTGCGCCGATGAAGCGTCACACCGAGCCTCCATCAGTCGCGCGTACTACGCCTCCTACCATCAATGCATTGAATGGGAGAAGCAACTTCCAAGCACGAGCGAGATCAATGGCATCGACAAGAACTCCCTTGGCGTTCATGCCTCCTTGATCCGCAGACTTCGACATCCTGACAGTCGATGCAGCCCGAAGCAGACCAGCCTGTCCATCTCGATCGGAAAGCGCCTGGACCAATTGCGGAAACGCCGAGGTCGTGCCGACTACGACATCAAGCTCCACATTCCGCACCAGCTCGTGGAGGCTCAGTTGGCCTTGGCTAGGACGCTCCTCGATGACTGCCACGCCACGTGTCCTCCGCGGGGGAAGGTGACCCGACGAAAGCATCGTCGCTGACGCCGTGTGGTCAAGCTGCGCTAGGCATCTCGGTTGATCACACCCTTCATGTCCTCGCCGGCCAACGGCGTCGATGTGTGCTCATGGACGATCTTCCAGACGCCGTCGCGGCGCAACAGCGTCCAGCTGATGCGGTTGTCCATCGTGAACTTCGTTTCGCCATGGGCCACGAGTTCATAGCGAACGAACGCGTGCAGGGCGGCCATGTCGCCGCTGGCGTGCACGTGGGGATCGTCGAACACCACGCGGTTGGCACCCTCGCCCGCCATCTTGAACCAGCGCTCGACCGCGCTGCGCCATTGCGCTTCGCCGTCGTAGGACCACTGGTCCCAGCAGTCATAGATCTGCGCGTCCGGCGCGTACAACGCCAGCAGCGCGTCCACATCCTTGGCCGCGGCGGCGGCCTGGTACGCCCCCAGCAACGCCAGCACCTGCTGGCCGACGGCCGTGTCATTCGCTCGTGTCGTCATGCATTTCTCCCGGTGGAAGGTGGAAGGCGAAGGGCAAGCATCCCTCCTCCCTCACGACGATCGAAGCCCGCCCGTTTCGACACGTCCCAGGATCACCCACCCGGCGTCATTGCATGAAGGGGAGCGCACCGATGGTCGAGAGCACCATGGACAGCAGCATCAGGCCCAGGAAGGCCAGGATCGGACGGGCTCGTTCGCCCTCCGGTCGGCTGCTGTACAGGTAGATCGGCACCACCAGCAAGGTCGCGGCCAAAATGCCGCCGCCCATCATCGTGCCGCCGAAGAAGCGGCGCTGGATGGAGTCGCGCCGGTACCAGGCGTAGACCACCGCCATGAACGCGAAGGTCAACGGGATCTCGATCATGCCCAGTCGCTTGTGGTGGAGCCCGCTGTAGCCCGACACGCAGCCGCTGAGCAGCGACAGCACGGCCAGGACGATCAAGGTGCGTTTCAGGGTCACGGGGTGTCTGTGTCGAGGTGGGAGGAGATCGACTGTAGCGGCGCTTACCTGCGGGTCGGAACCAGGTCTGCGCGAAACGCGTTCTGCCAATAACCGTGATCAGTATGAACAGGGGGACTGACCTCCCTGAATCAGTTCCCCCATCGAGTCCGCACTTTGGAGGAAAGACGTGAAACCTTCGATTGCTGAAACTCCGTTCAGTCGGGTCGAGGGATCCACATCTTGGAAAGCGATCATGGAAACGAATTCAATGAACATCGCGCGGGCGCCGATGCGGACGCACACGGTCGACGAACTGTTGGCCGCGCTACGCCGCCCTGCCATCTTTCTCGGTGAATCTGCTGCGCCTGCCGAGCTGCTGGCCGAGTATGAGGAAGGCGACTGGTCGGTCGCGCACCACGAGATCCGCGACATCCTGGCAGCCCATGAGGAGACGCCGGCCATTGCATTCCGAGTGCTCGACGCGGCGGCACGGTTTCTCAAGTTCCACGGCCTACGGCTCCACGGCAATCCCTGGCTGCACATGCTCTGCTTCCAGGGAGTAGCGGGCATTTCGTACGTGCTGCATCTCGACCTGGACCGCGAAGACGCCAACACCTGGAACGATCGCTTCTGCGACGCGCTCGCGAACAGCGATCTTCTCAACGGCGTGTTTTCCTTGAGCCTCAGGCACCGGGGCCCCGTCCGCTGATCATCGCCGTCTACGTCCAGAAGGCTGCCCATGCCAATCAAGAGTAAAGACTTGCTGCTGCTTGCGACTGAACTCGCTTCCAGCCCGATAGAAGTCAAACGTCGCGCAGCCATCAGCCGCGCTTACTACGCTTCGTACCACCGATGTATCGATTGGGAAGGCCGGTTGCCGCAGACCGGAGATCCGAAGAAGTTGAAGGGTAGCCATGAGTCTCTGATCTCACGCCTCAGGTACCCCGATCCTGCATGTGGTACCCACATTGCCGCGTGCTCTCGTGAGATCGGGGACGAGTTGGAGATCCAGCGCCGGAATCGCGCTCATGCGGACTACAAAGTGAAGGCGTGGATATCGACACATATGCTCGATGAACAGTTGCAACGTGCCGCCAAGGTGCTCGACCTGTGCGACCGTTCCGAGCGGGTGATCGCTCGTCATTCGCGACTCTCCGCGAAGCGCTGATACCACGCCACCGCATCCGCATTCGCCATCGCATCGCGCTTCATCACCTGCTCCGCCGCGGCGCCGAGCAGCAGCTTCTTGATCGGCAGCTCCATCTTCTTGCCCGACAGCGTGCGCGGGATCGCCTCGACCTGGTGGATCTCGTCCGGCACGTGCCGCGCCGAAAGCGCCTTCTTGATCGAGGTCTTCAATCGCAATTGCAGCGCCTCGTCCAGCGGCAGGCCGTCCCGGAGCTGCACGAACAGCAGCAGGCAGCTCGGGCGGCCGAGGTACTCCAGGTCGACGACCAGGCTGTCCAGCACTTCGGGATGCGTCTCCACCGCGCGGTACAGCTCCGACGTGCCCATCCGGATCCCATGGCGGTTGATCGTCGCGTCCGAGCGCCCGTAGATGATCCCGCCGCCCGACGGCGTGACGCGCAGCCAGTCGCCGTGGCGCCAGATGCCTTCGCCGTTGGGGCCGCGGTACATGTCGAAGTAGCTCGACAGGTAGCGCTCGTGCTCCCGATCGCCCCAGAAGTACAGCGGCATCGACGGCATCGGCCGTGTGCAGACGAGCTCGCCCACCTCGTCGATCAGCGCCCGCCCCTGGCCGTCCGCATCCACCTCCGAGAACGCGTGCACCGCCGCGCCCAGGCTGCGCACCTGCATCTGGCCGCGCACCAGCGGCTCCGTGATCAGTCCCGTGAGGAAGGCCCCGGCGAAGTCCGTGCCGCCGCTGATGATGCAGATCCAGATCGGACGGCCGTCGGGCTTCGGGCAGTTCGCCCAGATCCAGTCGTAGCTCTCGTCCGCCAGCGGACTGCCCGTGCTGCCGATCGCGCGCAGGCGGCTCAGGTCGCCGTGCTTCAGCGGCTCGACACCGGCTTTCAGGCAGCTCGCGTAGAACGCCGCGCCGGCGCCGAAGAAGGTCGCGCCCGACAGCGCGACGAAGCGCCACAGCGTGCTCCAGTCCGGCGCGTCCTTCGGACCTGCGGGACTGCCGTCGAACAGGCAGATCGTCGTGCCGCCCATCAGCGCGCCGACCTGGCAGTTCCACATGATCCAGCCCGTCGAGCTGTACCAGTGGAAGCGGTCGCCCGTTTCCGCCGTCGCGCCGACGTTGTTGTGGATCGATCCCTTGAGCATCTCCAGCAGCACGCCGCCGTGCCCGTGCACGATGGGCTTGGGCAGGCCCGTCGTGCCGCTGGAATAGACGATCCACAGCGGATGGTCGAAGGGCACGGCTTCCGGCGCGTGGGACCGCGTGTTGGCGATCAGCGTTTCCCAGCGATGGGCGCCGCGCGTTGTCGCCACCGCGCGCTCTACACGCTCGGCACCCGCCGCAGCAGCGGTCGGTCGGGCCAGCGGCGAAGGATCGGCCCGGGGATCGAGGTTGCCGAGCAGCACCACGTCGGTCACCGTCGGGAGTTCGTCGAGCAATTGCCCGAGCATCGCCATGCGGTCGATGTCCTGCCCCGCGTACCGCACGCCGTCGGCGGCGATCAGCAGCTTGGGCTCGATCTGGCGGAAGCGGTCCAGCACCGCCACCGGCCCCATGTCCGGCGAGCACACCGACCACACCGCGCCCAGGCTCGCGACGGCGAGGAAGGCCACCGCCGTCGCCGGGACGTTGGGCAGGTAGGCGGCGACGCGGTCGCCGCGCCGCACGCCGAGCTCGTGCATCGAGGCCGCGAGCGCGCCGACCTGGCGCCGCAGCTCGGGCCAGCGCATCTCGCCGAGTTCGCCGCGCGCGAGCATCGCCTCGTTCGCATGGACGATCGCCGGGTGGCCGGCGGCCTCCGCCGCGTCGACGTGCCGCAGCGCCTGCGCCGCGATGTTCAAGGTCGCGCCGCGGAACCAGACGGCACCGGGCATGCGTTCCTCGCAGAGCGCCTCGTCGAAGGGTGTCTCCGAACGCAGGTCGAAGTGGTCCCAGATGCTGCGCCAGAACGCGTCCAGCTCCGTCACCGACCAGCCCCACAGCGACGCGTAGTCGTCGAAGACAAGGCCGCGCTGCTCGTGCAGGAAACGGCGGTAGTGATCGATCTGCGGCGTCGGGGGCATGCGGCACTCCTTGTCGAGTCCTGACGGTAGCCGAGTTCCCACCGGCTTGCCGTCACGCGCGTGACCGACTCGGTCAGCCGTACTGCGACGGCCGCTGGCCCTCACCCTCGCCCTCTCCCGCGGTGCGGGAGAGGGCGCCACGGGGGACTCAGCGCTTCGGCAGCTTCTCCGTCTCGATGTCGACGTAGGGCCAGAAGATCTGGTTGAAGAGTGGTCGCCGGTATCCCGCCAGCCACGGCTGCGCGATGTCGGTGACGATGCGGTGCACGCGGAACTTCTGCGGCATGTAGGCCGTGAGCACCTTCTGCGCTTCGCGCAGCAAGGCCGCGCGCTCGGGGCCGTCGGGCAACACCATCATCCGGCGGTAGAGGTCGTCGTACCGCTCCAGCTTGAAGCGACCCAGGTTCTGCCCGCCGGACGCCGGTCCGTACAGCAGTTCCAGTCCCAGCTGCGCGTCCGGCGTCGAGTTGTTGAAGCCCAGCTGCCAGATCATCAGCTGCCCCGCGCGCGCCGACTTCAGGTTCTCCGGCCACTGCGCCATGCGGATGCGCATCCGGACGCCCAGCTTGTTCATGTCCCGCTGCCACAGCTCGTCATAGGGCTTGGAACGCGAGTCCGGCGTCGACGCCACCTCCAGCACCAGCGGGCTGCCGTCGGGCTTGTCGCGCCAGCCGTCGCCGTCCCGGTCGACATACCCGTAGGTGTCAAGCAGCGCCTTGGCGCGGGCCAGGTCGTAATCGCTGTTCTCGCTCTTGTAGTCGTCCTCGTAGCCCCAGGTCCCGGGCGCGATGACGGACTGCGCCGGCACCGCCTGGTAGTGCCGCGTGGTGACGATCTCGGTCGGCACGTCGGTCGCCAGCCCGATCGCGCGTCGCAGCGCGACCTTGTCCGGCGTATAGCCGCCGACCGTCGGGTCCTCCATGTTGAAGTAGTACATCGTGCGGTCGCTTGCCAGCACGCGGTACAGCTTCATCCCCTGCTTGTCGAGGTTGGGCGCCAGCTTGCCGTGCGGGATCGCGACGTCCGCATACTCCTCCGGCAGCTGGTACAGCAGGTCGAACTCCCGATTCAGATACGACAACCAGCGCGGCTGACCCGCTTCGATGATGCTGATCTCCACCGCGTCCACCATCGGCAGCTTGCGGCCCTTGAAGCGGGCCGCCAGTGCCTCGCCTTCGGTGTCGCCCGGCGTGGGCTGGGCGTCGTACACGACGTCGCGGAAGCCGGGGTTCTTCACCAGCCGGATCAGCGATCCGCGCCGCCAGCGCTCCAGCATGAACGGCCCCGTGCCGACCGGATGCTCCATCGTCTTGCCGGCGTAGGCCTCGATGACCTCGCGCGCCACCGCGCCGTAGGTGTCGCCGCCGGCCAGGTTGTAGATGAAGCGCGGCCGCGGCCCTGCCAGCTTGAACTGCAGCGTGTAGCGGTCCAGCGCGCGCACGCCCTCGACCGGCTTGTCGTAGTCGAAGGGCTTCTTCGTCTCCAGCGACGCGACGCGCAGTTCCTCCAGGCCGAGGATGCCTTCCTGCTTGAAGCTCGAATACAGCGGGCCCTTCGTCGCCGGGTCGTAGAAGCGCTTCAAGCTGTAGACGTAGTCCTGCGCCGTCAGCTCGCGCCGCTTGCCCTTGAACGCCGGATCGTCGGCGAAGTAGATGCCGGGGCGGATCTTGATGGTCCAGGTGCGGAAATCCTCCGAGACCTGCGGCATCTCCGCCGCCGTGTTGGGCTTCAGCTTGAACGGCCGCGCGAGGTAGTCGTAGTTGTAGAGCGACTCGAAGATGTGGGCGGTGACGATGCGCGAGTACAGATCGCTCAGCTGCGCCGGATCGAAGCCCGTCTCGGCGACGAGGAAGGCGTAGCGCAGCACCTTCTCCGGCTGCGCCGCGGCAGGCTCCGGCACCTTCGCGGGCTGCTGCGGCGGCGGTGCGGCGACCGCGGCGACGGTGGCCGCGCCGAGAACCAGCGCAGCAAGGGAAGCGAGGCGTCGTGCGCGCATCGGTGTCGGACCTAGTGCTTGAACTTCGCGGCGGTGTCGGGATCGATGTCCACGTACTCCCACCAGTTCAGCCAGAACTGCGGGCGGCGAAAGCCGCTCAGCTGCGGCTGGGCGATGTCGGTGATGAAGCGATGGCCGCGGTACTTGTACGGCATGTACGCGGTCGCATAGCGCTTGGTCTCGTCGAAGATCTTCAGACGCTCCGGTCCGTCGGGCAGGTGCGAGGCCTGCTCGTAGAGCTTGTCGACGACCGGCAGCTTGAAGCGCGCGTAGTTCTGCGCGCCGATCTGTCCGCTGTACATCCGCGCCAGCGAGTCCTGCCCGTCGGGCTTGGACGCCGAGGTCCCCAGCGACCAGATCTGGAACTTCCCGGCGCGCAGCGACTTCAGGTTCTCCGGCCACTGCGCCGTCTTGAAGGCGATGCGCAGGCCGATCGCATTCAGGTTCTTCTGCACGATCTCGTCGATCTGGCGCTGGAACTGGTCGGGTGTGGTCAGGCTTTCCAGCAGCAACGGGCTGCCGTCGGGCTTGTCTCGCCAGCCGTCGCCGTCCTTGTCGACATAGCCGTAGAGGTCCAGCAGCGCCTTCGCGCGCGCCGGATCGAAGGTGCTCATGTCGCTCTTGAAGGCCGGGTCATAACCGGTCGTGCCCGGCATGTACAGCGACTGCGCCAGCATCGCCTGCCCGCGGCGCACCAGCGTCAGCTCGCGCTGCGTGTCGATGGCCAGTGCGACCGCGCGCCGCAGCGCGATCTTCTCCGGCGTGTAGCCGCCGACGACCGGATCCTCCATGTTGAACACGGTGAACAGCACGTCCGACGCCACGGTCCGGTACGCGTGCTTGCCCTGCTTCTCCAGGTTGGGCGCCAGCTTGCCGTTGGGCATGGCCTGGTTGATGAAGTCCTCGGGGGTGCGCTCGATGAAGTCGTATTCGCCGTTCAGGAAGGACAGCCAGCGCGGCTGGTTCTCCTGGATGATGCTCACCTCGATGCGGTCCACCATCGGCAGCCGCCGGCCCTTGAAGCGCGCCTTCAGCGCCTGCCCTTCGGCGTCGTCCGGCGCGGGCTCCACTTCCTGGTCATAGAAGCGCTCGCGGTAGCCCGGGTTGCGCTCCAGCACGATCAGCGAGCTGCGGCGCCACTGCTTGAGCACGTAAGGGCCCGTCCCCACCGGATGCGCCATCGATTCGCCGGGATAGGCCTCGATCACCTCGCGCGCCACGGCGCCGTACAGGTCGCCCTGCGCGAACACCTCCATCAGGCGCGGCCGCGTCTCCTTCGACCTGAACTGCAGCGTGTAGCGGTCCAGCGCCCGCAGCCCCTCGATGGGCTTGTCGTAATCGAAAGGCTTGCCGGACTTGCGGACCTGCTCGCGGTACTCGTTGAGCCCGACCAGCTCGAGCTCCTCGACCTCGCTCCAGGCCGGCGACGCCACGGCCGGATCGGCGAAGCGCTTGATCGAGTAGACGTAGTCCTCGGCGGTCAGCTCGCGCACCTTGCCCTTGAACGCTGGGTCGTCGGCGAAGTGCGTGCCCGGGCGCAGCTTCACCGTCCAGACCTTGAAGTCGTCGGAGGTCTCCGGCATGGCCGCCGCAGTCAGCGGCTTCATGCGCGCGGGACGCGCGAGCTGGTCGTAGGTGTAGAGCCCTTCGAACACGTGCGGCGTGATCGAACGCGAGTAGATGTCGGTGATCTTCGCGGGATCGAAGCCGGTCTCCGCGACGCGGAACGCGTAGCGCAGGACCTTGGGCGTCGACGCGGAGGCCGGCGCGGAAGCCGGCGCGCTGGCGCTCGCACCGTCCGCCGCATGACCGGCGTTCAGGCCGGCCAGCGCCAGCGCGGACGCGAGGAGTGCCCCGCGCAGGATCGAAGGGAAACGTCGGGCGCGGAGCATCGTCATGGGCGGGAGCGGGGCGTCAGTTCTTCTTCACATGCGCCTTGGCCAAGGCGTCGGTGTCGATGTCCACGAAGGTGTAGAAATCGCGCTGGTAGAGGTTCTTGTCGTAGCCGATCACCCAGGGCTGGGTGATGTCGGTGTAGATGCGGTGCACCTCGACCTTGTAGGGCATGTAGGCCGTCAGCAGCCGCTGCGCATCCTGGATGACGGCATTGCGTTCGGGGCCGTCCGCCATCGAATGCTGCTTGCGGTACAGCGCGTTGAACTCGGGCAGGTCGAAGCGGGCCTTGTTCGACTGCCCCTTGCTGCCGCCGTAGGCCAGGCCGAGGAAGTTCTCGCCGTCGGGGATGTCGGCGCTCCAGCCCATGCCCCACATCATCAGCTTGCCGGCGTTGGCCGCCTTCAGGTTCTCGGGCCACTTGGCGATCCGGAACTTGATGCGGACCTTGAGCGCATCCATGTCCTTCTGCCAGAGCTCGACCAGCTGGCGGTTGCGACCGTCGGGCTGCGTCGCGTATTCGAGCACCAGCGGGCTGCCATCGGGCATGTCGCGCCAGCCGTCGCCGTCCTTGTCGACGTAGCCGTACATGTCGAGCAGAGCCTTGGCCCGCGCCGGGTCGTACTGGCTCATCTCCGTCTTGAAGGCCTTGTCGTAGCCGGTCACGCCGGGCGAGACGATGCCTTGCGCCGGGATTGCCTGACCCTTGCGGGGCAGGCGCACCTGGCGCTCGACGTCCACGCCCAGCGAGATCGCGCGGCGCAGCGCGACCTTCTCGGGCGTGTAGCCGCCGACGACCGGATCCTCCATGTTGAAGTAGGACGCCGAGATGTCGGCGCGCTCGTAGCGGACCGCGCGCATGCCGTCCTTGGTCAGGTTGGGCGCAAGCTTGTTCTGCGGGATCGCCACCGGCGCGAAGTCCTCCGGCAGCTCGTCCAGGAAGTCGAATTCCTTGCGCAGGAACGCCAGCCAGCGCGGCTGGCTTTCCTCGATCACGGAGATCTCCACGCGGTCCACCATCGGCAGCTTGCGGCCCTGCAGGCGCTTGACCGCTTCCACCAGGGCGGGCGGACGGTCCGCGCCGACTTCCTCGTGATAGCGCATCTCGCGGAAGGTGGGATTCTTCTCCAGCACCATGCGCGACGAGCGGCGCCATTCGGCCAGGCGCCACGCGCCGGTGCCCACGGGGTGCTCCATGATGCGGTCGCCGTAGAACTCGACGACCTCGCGCGCCATCAGCCCCACCATCGGATCGGCGAAGTGCATCAGGAAGCGCGGATCGCTGTTGGCGACGCGGATCTCGACCGTGTAGCGGTCCAGCGCGCGCACGCCGTCGACCGGCCGCGCGTAGTCGAAGGGCGTCTTGTTCTTCAGCGCCTCGGCGCGCACCTCGGACAGACCGAGGATCTTCGCGCCTTCAAGGCGATACAGGTGACCGCTCTTGTTGCGCGGGTCGTAATGGCGCTTGACCGTGTAGACCAGGTCGTCCGCGACCAGCTCGCGCTTCTGGCCCTTGAACGCCGGATCGTCGTTGAAGTAGATGCCGGGCTTGATCTTGAAGACGAAGCGTTTGAAGTCGTCGGAGACCTCGGGCATGCCGTCGGTGATGTTGGGCTCGAGGCGGTAGGGACGGCCCAGGTAGCTGTAGCGCAGCGGCGCGTCGAAGATCGCCGACGTGATGTTGCGCGAGTACAGGTCGGTGACCTGCACCGGATCGAAGCCGGTCTCCGCGACGCGGATCGCGTAGCGCAGCACCTTGGGCGCGGGCACCGAAGGCGCCGCGGCGGAGGGCGCATCGCCGGCGGCCAGCGCGCTCGACGGGATCGCCGTGAACGTCGCCAGGATCGCCAGGGATGACGCGAAGGATGCCGAAAGTAAGAGCGCCTGGGATCGTGTCCCGGCCATGCCGCGTCGCATCTGGAAGCCGTCCATGAATTCGAAAGCGCGCCAGTCTAGTGGGCGATGTCCGCGCCCGCCATGCCAACAACCCCGAGACCGCGAACGCGCGGGCGACAGGGGCGCATTGCGGATGAACACACCTGCTTCCACGAGGGTGCTTCATCAGTTTTCTCCGATGGATTCAGGGCAAATGCCGGGTCGGGGCCTGCGGACGCTCACGTAGACTCGCGCGTGGTTTTCGACCCTCAGGCCCCGGCCGTCACAAGCGTCCGGGGTTTGTCTTTATCGGTCGCCGGGTCCGACATCGGGCTCGGCGGCGCTTGCTTGGAGTCCCGCGCGTATGGCGGCCTATCTCATCAGGCGCCTGTGGCAAATGATCCCCACCCTGCTGGGCGTCGTGCTGCTGGTGTTCTTCCTCTTCAAATGGTTCGGCGGCGATCCCGCCGAAGTGCTGGGCGGCCTGAACGCCAGCCAGGACCAGATCGAGGCCATCCGCGACCAGCTCGGGCTCAACAAGCCGGTGTGGGAACAGCTGCTCATCTTCCTGCAGCAGATCGTCACCTTCGACTGGGGCAAGAGCTGGGCGACCAACGAGTCCGTGGCCAACCTCTTCGCCACCCGCATGCCGGCCACCCTCACGGTGATGCTGCCGATCCTGGTGCTCGAAGTCATCCTCGCGATCCCGTTCGCACTGGCCGTGGCCTACATGCGCGGCAGCCTCACCGATCGCGCGGTCATGATCCTCACCACCGTCGCGGTGTCGATCTCGCTGCTGGTCTACGTGATCGTGGCGCAGTACTTCTTCGCCTTCCGCCTGGGCTGGTTCCCGGTGCAGGGCTGGAGCGACTCGCTGTGGACCAACCTCACGACCTACGCGCCGCTGCCGGTGCTGGTCGCGGTGGCCGTCGCGCTCTCGCCCTACACGCGGCTGTACCGCACCTTCTTCCTCGACGAGATCGGTCATGAGTACGTCCGCACCGCGCGCGCCAAGGGCCTGACCGAGAAGACCATCCTGCTCAAGCACGTGCTGCGCAACGCGATGATCCCCATCATGACCAACATCTCCGTGGCGCTGCCCGGCGTGTTCGTCGGCTCCTTCCTGCTGGAGGTCTTCTTCTCCATCCCGGGCCTGGGTCGCGAGATCCTGCTGGCGGTCAACCGCAACGACTATCCGGTCATCCAGGCCTTCGCGATCTACATCGCGGCGCTGACGATGGTGGTCAACCTGATCACCGACCTCCTCTACAAGCTCGTCGATCCGCGGGTGGTCCTCAAATGAGCGCAGTGATGTCCAACCCCACCGCGGCCGCGAAGCCGCAGCGCTCGCGCGGCGTCTGGTACGCCTCCTGGCGGCGTCTGAAGGCCGACAAGCTCGGCATGTTCGCGATGGTCGTCGTCGCGTTGTCGCTGCTGCTGGTGCTGGCCGCCGGCCTGGGCCTGGTGGCCCGCGACTGGCAGAAGGAGACCGGCGTGCCCAACGCGCCGCCGACCTTCATGGGTCCCGCGCCGGCGGAGAGCGCCGGCGCCATCGTGCAGCCCAAGGGTCCGAACGTCGACCTGAGCGACATCGACCCGCTCGCGCCCAAGTACGCCGAGTGGACCGAGAAGGCCAAGCAGTACAAGACCGACGAGGCCCCGCGCGCCGACACGCTGCCCTTCGGCGGCGACCGCCTGGGCCGCGACGTGCTGGCCAAGGCCATCAAGGGCGCCGAGATCTCCATCATGGTCGGCGTGCTGGCCGCGCTGGTGGCCACGCTCATCGGCACCGTGCTGGGCGCGCTCTCGGGCTTCTACGGCGGCAAGGTCGGCGACTTCCTGGAGTGGGTCTACAACGTCTTCACGGCGATGCCCAACATCCTGCTGATCTTCGCCTTCGCGGTGGTCTTCGGCCGCGGCGTGCTGCCGGTCGTCATGATCCTGGGCCTGGCGGGCTGGACCGGCATCTACCGCCTGGTCCGCGCCGAGTTCATGAAGCACTCGGTGCGCGAATACGTGCGCAGCGCCGAGGCCATCGGCGCGAGCAAGAGCTCGCGCATGTTCAAGCACATCCTGCCCAACGTCTCGCACGTCGCGCTGGTGCAGCTCTCGCTGCACGTGGTGGGCTTCATCAAGAGCGAGGTCATCCTGTCCTACCTGGGCCTGGGCGTCAGCGTGGACCAGGTCTCCTGGGGCACGATGCTGGCCGAGGCGCAGAGCGAGCTCATCCTGGGCTACTGGTGGCAGCTGGCCGCGGTGACCGGCTTCATGGCGGTGTTCGTCACGGCGTTCGCCCTCTTCACGGATGCGTTGCGCGACGCGCTCGATCCCAAACTGCGCGGTCTGGAGTAACGCCATGCTGTTGAGCATTCAAGACCTGAAGGTCGCCTTCCGCATGGGCAAGGTCGACGGCGTCATGCAGCGCCAGCTGGCCGTCAAGGGCGTCAGCTTCGACATCCCCGAAAACGGCACGGTGGCGCTGGTGGGCGAGTCCGGCTCGGGCAAGAGCGTGACGGCCATGTCCATCCTCAACCTGCTGCCCGACAACGCCGAGCGCACCGGTGCGATCCTCTTCCAGGGCCGCGACCTGCTGAAGACCTCGCTGCGCGAGCTGCAGTCCGTGCGTGGGCGCGAGATCGCCTGCGTGTTCCAGGATCCGATGAGCTCGCTCAACCCGGTGTTCCCGGTCGCGGACCAGATCATGGAGCCGCTCATCAAGCACCTGGGCATGAGCAAGCGCCAGGCGCTGGTCCGCGCCGAGGAACTGCTCAACGAGGTCGGCATCCCCGATCCCAAGCGCCGCCTCAAGAGCTATCCGCACGAGATGTCCGGCGGCCAGCAGCAGCGCGTGATGATCGCGGTCGCGCTGGCCTGCAGCCCCAAGCTGCTGATCGCCGACGAGCCGACCACCGCGCTCGACGTGACCATCCAGCGTCAGGTCATGGAGCTGCTCGCGCGCCTGAAGGAATCGCACAAGATGAGCATGCTGTTCATCTCGCACGACCTCGGCGTGGTGGGCGAGATCGCCGACCAGGTCGTGGTCATGCGCCACGGCGAGATCCGCGAAAAGGCGCCGGTGGCCGACATCTTCCACCACCCACAGGACGCCTATACCAAGGCGCTGCTGGCCTGCCGGCCCTCGCTCACCGAGAACCCGGCACGCCTGATGGTCATCGACGACCACATCGCCGGCCGCTCGGTCTCCGACCGCACGGGCAAGGCCAAGGATCCGGCGGCGCCGGTGATCCTTGAGGTCAAGGGTCTGAAGAAGAGCTTCTTCTTCAAGTCGGGCCTCTTCAGCAAGACCGAGTTCAAGGCCGTCAAGGGCGTCGACTTCCAGCTGCGCAAGGGCCACACGCTCGGCGTGGTGGGCGAGTCCGGTTCCGGCAAGACGACGATGGGTCTCACGCTGCTGCGGCTGCATGAGCCCACCGGCGGCGAGGTGCTCTTCGAGGGCCAGGACCTGCTGAAGATGAACGGCCCGGACTGGCAGAAGATGCGTCGCCGCATCCAGGTCGTCTTCCAGAATCCGTATGCGTCGCTGAATCCGCGCTTCACGATCGTGCAGACCCTGCTGGAGCCGATGGAGATCCACGGCATCGGCAAGAGCCATGACGAGCGTGTCGCCACGGCCAGCGCGCTGCTGAAAAAGGTCGGTCTGGACGAATCCGCGCTGCACAAGTACCCGCACGAGTTCTCCGGCGGCCAGCGTCAGCGCATCGCGATCGCGCGCTGCCTGACCTTGCAGCCGGAGGTGCTGGTGCTGGACGAGGCTGTCTCGGCGCTGGACGTCTCGGTCCAGGCCCAGGTGCTCAACCTGTTGAAGGACCTGCAGGACGAATTCGGACTGAGCTACATCTTCATCAGCCATGACCTGGCGGTGGTGAAGTTCATCTCCGACGAGGTGCTGGTGATGCAGCACGGTGATGTCGTCGAGCAGGCCGATGCACGAGCACTGCTGGCGGCTCCGAAGCAGGAGTACACGAAGCGTCTGCTGGGTGCTGTCCCGCGCGGTTATCAGGGCACGGAGCCCACAGCGAGCGTCGCCTGAGCCGCCCGACTGGGGCCCCTCTTCGGAGGTATCAGGAAGGAATTTGGAGGCCGGGGCGGCCGACAAAGGAGGGACACGGAGAAGAGGGGCCCCAGTCGGGTGGCTCCTGCTCGGTCCCTCGCCCCGCCCTTCCCGGGATCGCCCGGGGTGCACCAAAACCGAACTTTCCACAAGCGCGAAGACTAGGCCCCTCGCTCACGCGGGAAGAGGTCCTGCTCGCGCCCCAAGCGATGGCTAGAATGGCCAGCAAGTTTTGTGCCGTCAGGATCTCCCATGTCGCTTCGCCGCCCTTTGCTGTTGTCCACCGCGCTTGCGTTGGCCTTGGCCGCGCCATGGGCGCAGGCTGCGAAGGATGACCATGCGAAGCCCTTGAACCTGGTCTTCGACCGGGAGGGTGCGATCGACAAGGTCAAGCAGCGTTCCGAGTTCAACGGCAACGTCATCATGACCAAGGGCTCGATGGAGCTACGGGCCGACCGGATGGATGTCCAGGAGACCAGCGACGGCTACTACCAGGCGTACGCCAACGGTACGTCGGCCAAGCAGGTCCACTTCCGCCAGGACCGCGACAACCCTGGCGAGCGCATCGAAGGTCGGGCCGACCAGATCGAATATGACACCCGCACCGAGACCATCCGCCTGGTCGGCAATGCCGAGGCGCGGGTGATGCAGGGCGACCAGCTGAAGCAGGCCCTGTCCGGCGCCACGCTGAACTACGACAACCGCACCGAGCGCCTGGTCGTCGAGACCGGCGCCGGTTCTCCGCATCCGAGCGGCCGTGGCCGTGTCGTGCTGATGCCGCGCAACGCCGCGAGCGAACCCCCGCCGGCCAGCAGCGCCCCGCTGCCCCTGCGCCCCAGCATCAACCTGACGCCTCGCCAGTCCCCCCAGCAATGACGGAAGCCCGCACGAATCCCTCCCGGAGCCGCCTCCAGGCCTGGGGGCTGCAGAAGTCTTACGGCGTCAGGAAGGTGGTCAAGGACGTCCACCTCGACCTGCACAGCGGCGAGGTGATCGGCCTGCTGGGCCCGAACGGTGCCGGCAAGACGACCAGTTTCTACATGATCGTGGGTCTGGTGCGCGCCGATGCCGGCGAGATCCAGATCGACGGCCAGCCCGTGCAGACCATGCCCATCCACCAGCGTGCGCGCATGGGGCTGAGCTACCTGCCGCAGGAAGCGTCCATCTTCCGCAAGCTCAACGTCGAGGAGAACATCCGCGCCGTGCTGGAGCTGCAGCTGGACGACAAGGGCAAGTCCTGGCCCTCGTCGCGCATCGACGCGGAGCTGGACAAGCTGCTCAACGAACTGTCGATCGAGAAGCTGCGCGACACGCCCGCCCCGGCGCTGTCCGGCGGCGAGCGCCGCCGCGTCGAGATCGCCCGCGCGCTGGCCACGCAGCCGCGCTTCATCCTGCTGGACGAGCCCTTCGCCGGCGTCGATCCGATCGCGGTGCTGGAGATCCAGCGGATCATCCGCTTCCTGAAGCAGCGCGGCATCGGCGTGCTCATCACCGACCACAACGTGCGCGAGACCCTGGGCATCTGCGACCGCGCCTACATCATCAGCGAAGGGGCGGTGCTCGCCGAAGGCACGCCCCAGCACATCGTCGAGCATCAGGACGTGCGCAGGGTCTACCTCGGCGAACACTTCAAGATGTAAGGGCCGGGAGCCGACATGAGGCCGACGCTACAGGTTCGCCTGTCCCAGCATCTTGCGCTGACGCCTCAGCTGCAGCAGTCCATCCGTCTGTTGCAGTTGTCGACGCTGGAGCTCCACCAGGAGGTGGAGCAGATGCTCGCGAGCAACCCGCTGCTGGAGACCGACGAGGAATTCGACGCGCCGTTGCCCACAGCGACGCAGGAACGCATGACCGAGCGCGAGGAGCGCGAGGAGCGCGTCGCGCAGACGGAATCGGACGCGCCCGCCGGCGACACGCCGGCCGGTGAAGAGATGCGTGCCGAGGAGTTCGGCACCACCGAGCGCGACGACTGGGAGAACGGCACCGAGCGCGACGACTTCGACGGCATCCGCGAGACGCCGGGCAGTGCGTCCTCGTCCTCCGGCGACGACGACGAGCGGCCGGAGACCGAAGCGCCCGATGAGTCGCTGCAGGACGTGCTGCGCGGACAGATTCCCGGCATGAACCTGAGCGCGGTCGATCGCGCGGCGCTGCTGGCGCTGATCGAGTCGCTCAACGAGGACGGGTATCTCGAGGATCCGCTGGAAGACATCGTCGCGGCGATCCTCGGCGAAGAGGCCGATCTGGAGCAGCGCGAGGAGCTGGTCGACCGCTTCAAGGTGGCGCTCAAGTGGCTGCAGTCGATGGAGCCCGCCGGCGTCGGCGCGCGCGACCTCGGTGAATGCCTGGAGCTGCAGCTGCGGCTGCTGCCGCGTTCGCCCGAGCAGGCGCTGGCGGTGGTCGTCTGCCGTCGGCATCTGGACCTGCTCGCCAAGCGCGACTGGCGTCGGCTGATGTCGCTGACCGGCGCGGACGAGGAGCTGCTGCGCGACGCGCAGTCGCTGATCGCCGGGCTGGAGCCCAAGCCCGGGCGCCGCTACGCGCGCAGCGAGAACCGGCCCGTCATCCCCGATGTGATCGTGCAGAAGGCGGGGCGCAACTTCCGCGTCTCCATCAATCCGGACGTGCTGCCGAAGCTGCGGATCAACGATCTCTATGCGCAGGCGCTGCGTGCGACGCGCGGCGGCGTCAGCAACTCGCCGCTGGGCGGGCAGCTGCAGGAGGCGCGTTGGTTCATCAAGAACATCCAGCAGCGCTTCGACACAATCCAGCGCGTGAGCGAAGCGATCGTCGAGCGGCAGCGCGGGTTCTTCACGCACGGCGAACTGGCGATGAAGCCGCTCGTGCTGCGCGAGATCGCCGACGAGCTGGGACTTCATGAGTCGACGATCTCGCGCGTCACGACGGCCAAGTACATGGCCACGCCGTGGGGGACTTTCGAGCTGAAGTATTTCTTCGGGTCCAGCCTGTCGACGGAAGCCGGAGGCAATGCGTCGAGCACCGCGGTGCGCGCGCTGATCAAGCAGTTCATCGCCGCCGAAGACACCGCGAGTCCGCTGTCCGACAGCCAGCTCTCTACGATGCTCGGCGAGCAGGGCATCACCGTGGCCCGGCGCACCGTCGCGAAGTACCGCGAGGCGCTCAAGCTCGCGCCGGCGAATCTGCGCAAGTCGCGGTAAGGCCCTCGCGGCTGGCGGTGGGACAATCCGCAGCTTGATCCTCCCGGGCGCTGCGGCGCCCGATTCACGCTGCACCCACGATGTCCGATTCCGCCTATCACCTGTTCCTGCCCTGCGCCGCCGGCGTCGAAGACTGGCTGGAGGCGGAGGTGCGCGACATCCTCGGCCCGGAGGATTGCCTGCAGGGCCCGAAGGCCTTCCGCGGCGGCGTTGGCCTGTACGGCACGCTCGCAGCGGTGATGCGCCTGAACCTGCACAGCCGGCTCACGCAGCGCGTGCTGATCGAGGTCGCCCGCGAGGAGTACCGCCACGAAGACGACATCTACGCCATCGCGCGCACCGTCGACTGGACGCGCTGGATCACGCCGCAGCAGACGCTGCGCGTCGATACGACGGCGCAGCGATCGCCTCTGCACAGCCTGAACTTCGCAACGCTGCGGGTGAAGGACGCCGTCTGCGACATCCTGCGCGACGCGCACGGCGAACGTCCCAGCGTCGACACGCGTTGGCCCGATCTGCCGCTGCAACTGCACCTCACTGAGGACCTCGCGACGGTCTACGTCGACAGCTCGGGCGAATCGCTGTTCAAGCGCGGCTGGCGCGAGGACAAGGGCGATGCGCCACTGAAGGAAACGCTGGCGGCGGCCATGCTGGCCGCTGCGGGCTGGAAAGGCACACCCGAGGCCGGCGGCGCGCTGCACGATCCGTGCTGCGGCTCGGGCACGATCCCGGTCGAAGCGGCGACCATCGCCTGCAACATCGCGCCGGGCATCCAGCGCCGTTTCGCTTTCGAGAAGCTCAAGCCGTTCCAGTCGCTGCTGCCGGCCTGGCGTGCAATCAAGGAAGAGGCACGCGCGGCGGAGCGTCCTTCGGCCGTGCCGATCTTCGCGAGCGACGTGTCGTTCCGGATGGTCGACTTCGCGCGACGCAATGCGGAGCGCGCCGGCGTGGCGCAGTACATCCAGTTCAACGGCGGTGACGCGCTGGAGCGTCCGGCCCCTGCGCTGCCCGACGACATGGCTGGCACGCTGATGCTGAACCCGCCCTACGGCGAGCGGATCGAGGTCCGCGGCAAGGCCGGCACGCAACGCATGGACGGCGGCGCGCTGTCCGAAGAGCGCGACGCGGGTGACGACTTCTTCCCGCGTCTCTCCGCGCATTGGAAGCGCGCGTACACGCAGCATCCGGCGGGATGGACCGCGTGGCTGCTGTGTCCAGAAATGAAGCTGCCCAGCAAGATGCGACTCAAGGAATCGCGCCGCATCCCGATGTGGAACGGCCCGATCGAATGCCGGCTCTTCAAGTTCGACCTCGTCGCCGGCTCGGCCCGCAAGCAGAACGTAGGGAACACTGACTCCGACGAGTGACTCCGACTAAGGTGGGCCCCCTTGGTGGGGAGATTCCTCCCCCGTCGATGCGATTTCTTTTCGAGGGAATGACCGAGATGATTCACGCTGAACTTGGACCTGAATTGGAGGCCTACGTGCAGCAGTTGATCGACAGCGGTCGGTATTCATCCCGGGAGGAAGTGTTGAAGGCAGGCGTCCTTCTCCTTCAGCAGCAGGAGCATTTGGTGGCCTTCAAGGCCATGCTCGAGAAGGGCATCGAGGACTCGGAGAACGGCCTCGGTCGCCCTGCCGACGAGTTCTTCGACGAACTGCTGGCAAAGACTCGCAAACGTGCGAGTGCCTCATCACGTACGGAATTCCTCGGCAATGATGAGAAGCCACAGACGTCGACGGCGGCGGCGGCGGCGGGCCTGAGCGTCTTCGACGCATCGATTGAGCGCGGCCTCGCTGAGATCAAGGCTGGTGGCGGCATTCCTGCTGAGCTAGCCTTCAAGCGACTGTTCGAAAAGTACCCTCACCTGCGATAAGGCACTCTGGGAGAGCCGGCTTAGGTTTCGGTCAGGGCTATCCAGCCGAGTACGGCGAGCGGCGCAGTGTCGGCCCGCAGGATCCTGGGACCGAGCTTCGCAGCGCTGAATCCGCGTGAGCGTGCGGACTGCTCTTCGGCCTCGCTGAGGCCGCCTTCGGGGCCGCTGAGGACCGTGATGCGCGGCACTTCGCTCGATGACGAGGTCAGCGCCGACAGCGGTTGCGCGGCCACGGGACTCAGCAGCCAGCGCTGCTCGTCGGCATCGGCGGGCAGTTCGGCGAGCCAGGACGCCAGCGTCTTCACCGGCGCGACCTGCAAGGGCTTGGCGCGGCCACACTGCTCGGCCGCCGCAATCGCGACGCCCTGCCAGTGCGCACGCTTCTTGTCCGCGCGGTCGCCGTTGAGACGCAGCACGGAGCGCTCACTCATCAGCGGCTGGATCGCCACCGCGCCGAGCTCGCAGGCCTTCTCGACGATGCCGTCCATCCGGTCATTGGCCGGCATCACGACGGCCAGCGTCACCGCGCGCTTGAGCTCGCGATCCACCGCCTGACGCGACTTCAGCGCGACGCGGACTTCGCTTCGCCCCATCGCCGTGACCGCCGCGGTCCACTCGTCTCCGCTCCCGTCGAACAAGGTGACCTCGTCCCCCGGCTGCAGCCGCAGCACCTGCACATGGCGCGCCGCCCCGGAGGGCAGCGCCAGTTCAGCTTCGAGCCCCACCGCACCCAGCGGCTGCTCGACAAACAACCTCGCCGCCAACGTTCACCCCTTGTGCTTGCCCACCCAGGCGGCGAACGCCGCCAGCACCTTGCGCAGGAAGGCTTCCGTCTCCGGCTTCGCGAAGCTGCCGTCGTCCTTGAACATGTCGGCCGCGCCGCCGAGGTAGACCTCCGGCGACGGCAGCAGCGGCGTGTTCAGGCAAGCCAGCACCTGGCGCAGGTGGTGGTGCGCGCCGAAGCCGCCCAGCGCGCCCGGCGACAGCGTGATCACCGCGGCCGGCTTGCCGTCGAAGGCGCTCTGGCCGTACGGCCGCGATCCCACGTCCAGCGCGTTCTTCAGCGCGCCGGGGATCGAGCGGTTGTATTCGGGGCTCACGAACAGCACCGCGTCCGCGGACTTCACCGCGTTGCGGAACTCGACCCACGCCGCCGGCGGCTCGGCCGCGTCGTCTTCGTTGTAGAAGGGCAATGCGCCGATCTCGACGATGTCGAGCTTCAGCTCAGCCGGGGCGATTTGGGCCAGCGCGAGGGCCAGCTTGCGGTTGAACGACGCCTTGCGCAGGCTGCCGACCAGCACCGCGACGCGGTAGGACGTGGACATGGAGGGGCTCCCAACAATGGAAGGACCGCCTCCAGGAAGTCAGGCGGTCCGGTTCAGTTGAACCCCAGTGTCGCACGCAGCTCGTGCGCCGCGGCGTCGCCCTTGGCGGCGCGCACGCGGTCGATGATGTCCAGCGCCAGCGTCTGCAGCTGGTTCATGTCGGCGCACTGCTCGACTTCCAGCGCGATCTTGTATCCCTTCAGCAGCCCCTGCTGCTTGGCGAAGGTGCTGAGCGCGGTGTAAAGCTCCTGGAACGGCAGCGACGAGGTCGGCGCGCCCGCGAGCCGCGATGCCGCGGACCTCGAGGACGACGCCCCGCTCATGCGCGACGACGGCGCGCCCGATCCCATCGGCGTGGCGATCGACGACGGGCCCATGGGCCGCGACAACGGCGCACCGGCGGTCACCTTCACGAGTTGATGCTGCACCAGCAGTTCGAGATCCGTGGGCGCGGCGCCTTGCACCACCCCCACCCAGTCGCCGCCGGACTTGCTGGCGTCGATCACCAGCAGCAGGTTGCGCGCGACACGCGCCTGCACCAGCGCGCGCGACTTGATCTCCGCCCTCCCGGCCTCTGTTTTTTCGTAGCGTTCTTCGAGCACGGCCTTGCCTCCTCCTCAGGAGGGCGAACTTTAGGCCGTCAAGGGCGGGTTTCGCCCAAGTGCAATCCCTAAAACTGCTACCGACTGCTACTTCTTGTCGCGCAATTCACGACGAAGCACCTTGCCAACCGGCGTTTTTGGCAGTTCGGTCCGGAACTCGATGATGCGCGGACGCTTGTAGCCGGTCAGGTTGGCTTCGCAGAAGGCCTTCACGTCGGCTTCGGTCAGCGCCGGATTGCGGCGCACGATCACGACCTTCACCGCCTCGCCGGCCTTCTCGTCGGGCACGCCGACGGCGGCACACTCGGCCACGCCCGGCATCTGCGTCAGCACGTCCTCGATCTCGTTCGGATAGACGTTGAAGCCGCTGACCAGGATCATGTCCTTCTTGCGGTCGACGATGCGGAAGAAGCCGCGCTCGTCCACCGTGCCGATGTCGCCGGTGCGGAAGTAACCGTCGGCCGTCATCACCTTGGCGGTCTCGTCCGGCCGCTGCCAGTAGCCCGCCATCACCTGCGGACCGCGGATCGCGATCTCGCCACTCGACCCGGGCGGGACTTCGTTGCCGTCGTCGTCCAGCAGCGTCACTTCGGTGCCGGACAGCGGCAGGCCGATCGAGCCCGTGTACGCGGTGCTGTCCGTCGGGTTGCAGCACGCGACCGGCGAGGTCTCCGACAGGCCGTAGCCTTCGACGATCGGGCAGCCGGTCTTCTCCAGCCACAGCTTGGCCGTCGCCTGCTGCACGGCCATGCCGCCGCCGACCGAGATCACCAGGCCGCTCCAGTCCACCGTGTTGAACTGCGGGTGGTTGGCCATCGCCATGAACAGCGTGTTGACCGCCGGCAGGCTGTGGATCTTGTGGCGGCTGAGTTCCTTGAACACCGCCGGCAGATCGCGCGGATTGGGGATCAGCACGTTGCAGCCGCCGACGCGCATCGACAGCATCAGATTGGTCGTGAATCCGAAGATGTGATACAGCGGCAGCGCGCAGACGCTCACCAGCTGTTCATCGGCGGGCTTCTTCTTCAGCGCGGGCTGGTACCAGGCCTCGCACTGCAGCGTGTTGGCCACCAGGTTGCGATGCAGCAGCACCGCGCCCTTGGAGACGCCGGTCGTGCCGCCGGTGTACTGCAGCACCGCGATGTCGTTGGGGCCGACCGTCGGGCGCTTGTAGGTCTGACCGCGGCCTTTCGAGACCGCGTCGTTGAAGCGCACCGCCGACGGCAGATCGAAGGCCGGCACCAGCTTCTTGATCTTGCGCACGACGTAGTTGACGACCATGCCCTTGGCGAAGCCCAGCATGTCGCCCATCGCGGCGAGGACGATGTGCTTGGTCGGCACGTTCGCGAGCACCTGCTGCAGCGTGGCGGCGAAGTTCTCGACGATGACGATCGCCTTCGCGCCGGCGTCCTTGAGCTGGTGCTCCAGCTCGCGCGGCGTGTACAGCGGGTTGACGTTCACCACGACGTAGCCGGCGCGCAGCACGGCCGCGACGGCGACCGGGTACTGCGGCATGTTGGGCATCATGATCGCGACGCGATCGCCCTTCTCCAGGCCCAGGCCCTGCAGGTACGCGGCCAGCGCGCGCGAGGCCTCGTCGATCTGCGCGAAGCTGACCGACTTGCCCAGCATCTTGTACGCGGGGCGCTCCGGGAACTGCTTGAACGCCGCTTCCATCAGCTCGACGAGCGAGGGATAGACGTCCGCATCGATCTCGGCAGGCACCCCCGCCGGATAGTGCTTCAGCCAGTTCTTCTCCATTGTTCTGTCTCCAAGGTACGGCGCGGATTCTCGCCGATCGCCATCGGCGCCCCATCAGGGGATTCGATAGACCGCACAAAGTGGAGAGATGACTCCAGAACGTGTCGGGAGCGACTCAATTGCCGACGCGCAGCGGTAGGCGAAGCAGCAGTTCGGTGCCGCCTTCGATGGGCGCCTCTTCCGGCGCGCGCCAGTCGATGTCGGCGCAGATCCGCTCGGCGCGGCGGCGCATGCCGCGCAGGCCGTTGCCCTGGCGCAGGTCGGCCGCCATCCCGCGGCCGTTGTCGACGATGGACAGCAAGACCTGTCCCCGCGCCTCGTCCACCCGCGTCGAGAAGCGGACCCGCGTCGCGCCGGCGTGGTGGATGACGTTGCTGAGCGCCTCCTGCACGATGCGGATCAGCTCGCGACCGCCCGTGCCGCGCAGCGTGGGCAGCAAGGGGACGTCGGTCAGTTGCCAGTCGAGCTCCAGTCCGGCGTCCTGCAGCCGCGGCGCCATCCGGTGCCGCAGGTTGGCCAGCAGCAGCGTGAGATCGCCGTCCGTCACGGCGAGCGCGTCGACCGTCAGCCGCATCTCGCGGATGCATTCGTCGAGCTGGCCGACCAGCGATTGCGGCGAGACGCCGCGTTCCGCGCACAGCCGCGCGGTCACCAGCTGCGAGCCCAGGCCGTCGTGCATCTCCTGCAGCAGGCGCTCGCGTTCCTGCGCGGCGGTGCGCTGGCGCTCGCTGTCCTGCAGGTCTTCCCACCGGTCCTGCAGCTCGCGGGTGCGCGCGTCGAGCGCCTGTTCGAGCCGGATGCGCGCCATCGCCTCGTCGCGCAGCGAACCCACGAAGCGCCGCTGCAGGGCCACGCCCGCGATCGCGATCAGCACGGCGTGGCCGACGACGTTGATGTCGACCACGCTCATCTGCCGCGTCAGCACCAGGGCGAACCAGCTCACGTAGAGCCAGACCCAGGCCGACAAGGCCACCGCGCAGGCCGCGACGAGGTGGGTGCGCCGTTGCGTCGCCAGCGCGGCACGGGCCGCCAGCAGGACCGCGGCGCCCAGCACCACCGCGCGGCTGCCCAGGGCCCACCAGGGCCAGGGATGGTGGAAGTCGGTCCAGCTCCAGCCCAGGAAGGCGGCGGCGCCGTCGATCACGGTGCCGAGCACGAGGTAGGCGACGGCCATCTTTTCCGGCCAGCGCGCGTTGATGCCCGAGAGCCGCGCCACGAGAAACAGCAATCCTGCCTTCGAGAGCACGTCGGCCAGATCGAGCGCGACGCGCCACCACGGCGCCGGGAAGAGCGCGCCGTTCAGGAGATAGGGCGACAGTAGCAGCGCGGTACACAGACAGAACAAACCGGTGACACCGTACAGCCATTCCTGGCGCAGGGCGAGCCATACCATCAGCATGAAGGCGCCGATCACGATGCCGGCGAGCGCGGTCGTCACGCGGATCACCTGCCAGAAGCGACGTCCTTCCTGCAGGGCGCGGATCTGCGCGGACGGGCCCAGCAGCGGCGCCGACAGACCGGCGCCTTCGAACCCCGGACGCGCCAGACGCAGGCTGAGCCGATGTTCACCGGCAGGGAGCATCGCGGGCGGGATGCTCACCTGCAGGCGCCGACCCGCGAGCAGCAGGCCGCGCTGCGCGAGGTCGTCCTCATCCTCGGCGGCGTAGCCGCTGCCGGGACTGGACGTGGCGATCAACTGGCCGTCCAGATAGACCGTCGCGGCAGGGCGATGCTGGATCACGAGCCAGTACGGCGCCTCCGCGGCCCGGTCCAGCCGGAAGTCGAGCGCGAACCAGAGCGGGCCTGGGGCATCCGTGTCGTGGATCTGGACCGGCAACGCGACCACATGTCCCGGCGCAAGGGGCACGGCGGGCGTGGTGGGGTTCGTCGAAGGCAAGGGCGTCGGGGTGGCCGTCGGGTTCAGCGGCCGGGACACGACCGCCGACGCGGCCGGCTCGGGCAAGGCCGGGCCGGCGGGCATACGCGCGTCGGGCAGCGCACCGGGCACCTGAGTCGGATCGCGGGCATCGCCCTTCAGGAGCCGCGCTTCGGTCAGCCGCAGCACCTGGTCCGGCATCGCCGTCCCGTATTGCTGGGAGAACAGATGAACGCCCCAGAGCGACAGCAGCGGCAGCGCCACCAGCAGCACGAGCCGCCGGATCGACACTGTCGCCACTGCCGGCCGGACCTCCATCGATCGGGTGAATACCGCCAAGTCGCCCCCACGCCGTCCATGAAAGGGAACGGCCGGCCCCGCAAGAGGCCGGCCGCGGCAGATGCTAGGTCATCGAGGCGCCGGACGACACCTCGGACCTAGGGGGCGGTGGGCGGCGTCTCAGATTGGCGAATGAACCAAGGTGAAGCTGAGCGAAGTCGACGCGCCGACATTGCCTGCCGCATCAACCAGCCGCACCGCCATCTCCAAGGGGCCGTCTCGACCGTCATGGTTGTAGTCTTCAAGAAGGAAGGGGCCCGTCAGCGTCCCTGCGTCATGCCAATAGGACTCGTCCGCGAAACTGAACTGGACTTTCAGGCCGGACTCCTGCCCCACGACCACGATCGCGCCGTCTGACGTCACCCGGTCTGTGGCACTGGAGCCGTCGTCTTTCCTGAGAGCTAGCGTCGGCGCGGCCGGTGCATGGATGTCGACGGAGATCGGGCTGCTTGACACCGCGCTGTGGTTGCCGACGAGGTCCGTCTGCCGAAGCATCAACGTGTAGTTGCCATCGGGCTCGCCGTCGAACAAGGCTTTCACGGGCAGCTGCGATCCGGAGAAATCCGACCAATGGCCGCCTCCGTCCACGCTGAACTGCTGGTGGGCCTCGCGCTCGAGACCGTAGACGACGAGTGTGTCCTCCAGACCCAACACTGCCTTCTTGAGCGGCATGCCATCGGCGCCGTAGACCGCCCCCCCTGTCGGAGCCTCCTGGAACGGCGCGACCCAGTAGGGAGTCGCCGCGAAGTTGTCGAAGACGAACTGGAACGGGGCGCTGACAGTCCCGTTGCCGGCACCATCCACCTGCTTCACCTCCACGACCTGGCGCTCATGGCCGATCGAGGAGGCGCCGAACAGTGAGGCCGGAAGCGTATCGCCACTGAATGCCGTCCAGGTCTGCCCTTGATCCAGGCTGTAGAAGGTCGCATTGCCGCTCTCCAGACCGGTGACCTTGAGATCCGGCTTCGCCGCCACGGTCAGGCCGTCCTGATTCAACGCAGTCGGTCCGAGCAACGAAAGTATCGGCACAGGCGGCGCGGTGACATCGACGTCGACCGTCAGCGTCGTCGTCGGACCCACGTTGCCGGCCACGTCGGTCTGACGCACATCGAGGTGGATGGCGCCATCCTGATGGAAGATCGAGGTCGGGATCTTTCCGTCCGACGCCGTCTGCCACGGTGAAGTGGCATCGAGGCGATAGTCGACGCGGGCCCCCGGCTCGACGCCCAGCGGCACGATGGT
Organism: Roseateles noduli; assembly: GCA_002205125.1. Lineage (GTDB taxonomy): Bacteria > Pseudomonadota > Gammaproteobacteria > Burkholderiales > Burkholderiaceae_C > Roseateles > Roseateles noduli. The sequence continues at coordinate 71,985 of NIOE01000017.1, forward strand.
GTCCGAGAGGCCGAGCGCCGGCTTGTCGCCCGACATCGCCCAGTGCAAGGCCTCCGGCGCCTGCCGGTCCAGCGTGAAGCTCAGATCGGCAACGGCGCCTTCATTGCCGGCCGCGTCGATCTGCTTGACCTGGAGATGCTTGTCACCGTCGGCGCCGAACATCGATTCCGGCAGCTGCGCATCGCCGCTGCGAGGGATCCAGGTCTTGCCGCCGTCGAGGCTGACGGCGAGCGTGGCGCCTGGATCCAGCCCCGCGACGTTCACGGAGCCCGACGAGGTGACCAGGTCGTGATCGCTGCCGCCCGTGTCCTTCGCCAGCGACAGGATCGGGGCCGGCGGGGCGGTGACGTCGATGTCGGCAACCAGCGTCGTGGTCGTGCTCACATTGCCGGCCACATCGGTCTGGCGCACCTCGATGTGCGCGATCCCGTCGTGCTGGAACTGCGAGACCGGGATCCGCCCGTCTTTCGCGACGAGCCACGGAGCCGCCGCATCCGTCCGGTATTCGACCACCGCATCCGGTTCGACGCCCTCGAGCGCGATGACGTCCGCCGCGCCCAGCGCCGTCTTGCCGGCCGGCATCGTCCAGCGCAAGGCGCCCGGAGCTTCCCGCTCCAGGGTGAAGCTCAGGTCGGCGACGGCGCCTTCGTTGCCGGCCGCGTCGATCTGCTTGACCTGGAGATGCTTGTCACCGTCGGCGCCGAACATCGATTCCGGCAGCTGCGCATCGCCGCTGCGAGGGATCCAGGTCTTGCCGCCGTCGAGGCTGACGGCGAGCGTGGCGCCTGGATCCAACCCCGCGACGTTCACCGCACCCGACGAGGTGACCCGATCATGATCGCTGCTGCCGGTGTCCTTCGCCAGAGACAGGGTCGGGGCCGGCGGGGCGGTGATGTCGATGTCGGCGACCAGCGTCGACGTCGCGCTCACATTGCCGGCCACGTCGGTCTGGCGCACCTCGATGTGCGCGATCCCGTCGTGCTGGAACTGCGTGACCGGGATCCGCCCGTCTTTCGCGACGAGCCACGGAGCCGCCGCATCCGTCCGATATTCGACCACCGCATCCGGTTCGACGCCCTCGAGCGCGATGACGTCCGCCGCGCCCAGCGCCGTCTTGCCGGCCGGCATCGTCCAGCGCAACGCGTCCGGCGCCTGCCGGTCCAGTGTGAAGGTCAACCCGGCGACGGCGCTCTCGCTGCCCTTCGCATCGATCTGCTTCACCTGGAGATGCTGCTCCCCGTCGGCGCCGAACATCGAGTCCGGCAGCACGGTGTCGCCACCGCGCGTCGACCAGGTCCGGCCGCCGTCGAGACTCACGGCCAGCGTGGCACCCGCCTCCAGCCCCGCGACGTTCACCGCGCCGGATGAAGAGACCCGATCCTGGTCGCTGCGGCCGGTATCCGCCGCCAGCGACAGGACAGGGGTGACCGGCACATGGGCGGACGGCGTCGGGTCCGGGTCTGCCGGCGGCGTGGGGTCCGGCTTGCCCGGATCGGGCTGTCCTGGGTCGGGTTGTTGCGGTTGGTCGGGTTTCGGCTGATCGGGGACGGGCTCATCCGGCGTGGGTTGATCGGGTTTGGGTTGATCGGGTTTGGATTGATCCGGCGCCGGTTGATCCGGCTTGGGCTGTTCGGGCGTCGGGTGGTCGGGCGCCGGTTGATCCGGACCGGTCGGCTTCGACGATCCGGGATCGGGTTTCTGGTCCGGCACGGTCGGATCCGATTTCGGGTGATCGGGATTCTTCGGATCGGCGACGACGGCCGGCGGCGGCGTCACCGGAGAGGACGTCTTCAAGGAGGACGTGCCCGCGAGGACGCCCGCGCCCCCGATGCCCAGCAGACCGAGCGCCGCAGCCAGCAACGCGGCAGAGTGGTCGTCGTGCGCATCGCGGTCCACCGGCAGCCCCTCAAGCGAGGGTTCGGCAGACGGCGAAGGGCCGGAGGCTCCGGTGTCGACGCTCGCCGCCACACCGCTGTCCGGGCTGCTCGCGGTGGGCTCGGGAACGGGGGCCGCGGCAGATCCCGTCGCCACGTCGCCGGACGGGGCGGCCGCCTCGTCGAGGCGCTCTTCTTCGCCGCGAAGCGCCTGACGCTTGCGCGTATCGGGCATGGGGCGGCTTGTGGGGGACAGCGGCGCACGCGCGCCGGGCGGCTGTTCTTGGTGGTCGGACATGATGGACAGGGTAGGAGGAGGGACCTCACAGTCTGTTCATGTCAGCCGCCGACCGCATCGGCTTCGACCTGCTGTCGAGGTCGACGCCTCCGACCCAAGTGGGTAGGCCATCTACCGATAGTGCTGGAAGATGACCGTGGATGCGCGGGTGTCGCCCCGCTCGATGGGCTACTCGACCGCCTTGAGCATGTCCTCGACCACCTTCTTCGCGTCACCGAAGACCATCATGGTCTTGTCCATGTAGAAGAGCTCGTTGTCCAGCCCCGCGTAGCCCGCCGCCATCGACCGCTTGTTGACGATGATGGTCCGCGCCTTGTACGCCTCGAGGATGGGCATGCCGAAGATCGGACTGCCCTTCTGCAGCGCGGCCGGGTTCACCACGTCGTTGGCGCCGAGGATGATGGCGACGTCGGTCTGGCCGAACTCGGCGTTGATGTCCTCCATCTCGTGCACCTGGTCGTAGGGCACCTCGGCCTCCGCGAGCAGCACGTTCATGTGGCCGGGCATGCGGCCGGCCACCGGATGGATCGCATAGCGGACCGTCACGCCCTTGTCGATCAGCTTCTGCGCGAGCTCCTTGACCGCGTGCTGCGCGCGCGCCACCGCCAGGCCGTAGCCGGGGACGATGATGACGCTCTCGGCATTGCCGAGGATGAAGGCGGCGTCGTCGGCGCTGCCGCTCTTCACGTTGCGCTGCTGTGTCGAGGCGGCCGCGGCGCCGGCCTCCGCGCCGAAGCCGCCCAGGATCACGTTGAAGAACGAGCGGTTCATCGCCTTGCACATGATGTAGCTCAGGATCGCGCCCGAGCTGCCCACCAGCGATCCCGCGATGATCAGCATGCTGTTGTTGAGCGAGAAGCCGATGCCCGCCGCCGCCCAGCCGGAATAGCTGTTCAGCATGGACACGACCACCGGCATGTCGGCGCCGCCGATGGGGATGATCAGCAGCACGCCGAGCGCGAAGCCCAGCAGCGCGACGAGGATGAAGTCCATCGAGCTCTGCGAGTGCCAGAAGCCGAAGATGAAGAAGGCCGCGGCCAGGCCCAGGATCGCGTTCAGCCAGTGCTGGCCGGGGAAGGTGACGGGCGCGCCCTGGAACAGCCGGAACTTGTACTTGCCGCTGAGCTTGCCGAAGGCGATCACCGAGCCGGAGAAGGTCACCGCGCCGATGAAGCAGCCGAGCGCGAGCTCGACGCGGTTGCCGCCGGGAATCGGTTCGCCGCGCGGCGCGATGGCGAAGGCATGCGGCTCCACGACCGCGGCGCCAGCGATGCACACGGCGGCCAGGCCGATCATGCTGTGCATGAAGGCGACCAGCTCCGGCATCTTGGTCATCTCGACGCGCTGCGCCATCACCGTGCCGATGCCGCCGCCGATCACCAGGCCACCGAGCACGTAGCCCAGACCGAGCGTCTGCCCGCCCGCGAGCTTGACGATCAGCGCGCCGGTCGTGAGCACCGCGATGGTCATGCCGACCATGCCGAAGACGTTGCCGCGGATGGAGGTCGTCGGATGCGACAGGCCCTTCAGCGCCTGGATGAAGCAGACGCTGGCGATCAGGTACAGGAGGGTGACCAGGTTCATCGACATGGGATCAGCCCTTCTTCGCGTGGTTGCCGGCCCCGTCGCCCTTGCCGTCGGCGGGCGCCTTGCGTTCCTTCTTCCTGAACATCTCCAGCATCCGTCGCGTGACGAGGAAGCCGCCGAAGACGTTGACCGCCGCGAGCGCGACGGCGAAAGTGCCCAGCCCCTTGCCGAGCGCAGTCTCGGTGAGCGCCGCGGCGAGCATCGCGCCGACGATGACGATGGCGGAGATCGCGTTGGTCACGGCCATCAGCGGCGTGTGCAGCGCGGGCGTGACGGTCCAGACGACGTGGTAGCCGACGTAGATGGCCAGCACGAAGATCGTCAGGTTGATCAGGGTCGGGGAGACGGCGTCCATGCGGAGAGCTCCTTCCGGGAAACGAGGAACGAGGAAACGGGGTCGGGACCGGCGCTCAGGCTTTGCGCAACACCTGGCCCTCGTGCGCGACGAGGCAGGCGGTCACGATGTCGTCGTCGGCGGGCAGCGCGAAGCCGCCCTCCTTCGTCAGCACCAGCTTCAGGAAATCCAGCAGGTTGCGCGCGTAGAGCGACGACGAGTCCGCCGCGACCAGCGCGGGCAGGTTGGTCTCGCCGACCAGCGTGACGCCGTGCTTGCGCACGGTCTGGCCCGGCTCGGTCAGCGGGCAGTTGCCGCCGGCGGGCGCCGCGATGTCGACGATCACCGAGCCGGGCTTCATCGCGCGGACCATCTCCTCGGTGACGAGCACCGGCGCCGGTCGGCCGGGGATCAGCGCGGTGGTGATGACGACGTCGGCCTGCGCAACGCGCTTGGCCACTTCGACCTGCTGGCGCTGCAGCCAGCCCGGCGGCATCGGGCGGGCGTAACCGCCGACGCCGACGGCGGCCTCGCGTTCCTCGTCGGTCTCGTAGGGCACGTCGATGAACTTGGCGCCCAGCGACTCGACCTGTTCCTTGACGGCGGGTCGCACGTCCGAGGCCTCGATCACCGCACCCAGGCGCTTGGCCGTCGCGATCGCCTGCAGGCCCGCGACGCCGACGCCGAGCACGACCACCCGCGCGGCCTTGATCGTGCCGGCCGCGGTCATCAGCATCGGGAACAGGCGCTGGTAGTGGAAGGCGCCCAGCATCACCGCCTTGTAGCCGGCGATGTTGGCCTGGCTGGAGAGCACGTCCATGCTCTGCGCCCGCGAGGTGCGCGGCGCCGCTTCCAGCGCGAAGGCGGTGAGGCGGGCACCGGCCAGACGCTCCAGGCCGTCGCGGTCGAACGGATTGAGCATCCCGACCAGGACCGCCCCCGGCTTGAAGAGCGCCAGTTCGCCCGGGTCCGGCGACCGGACCTTGAGCACCAGGTCCGCGCCGAAGGCGGCGGCCCGGTCGACGATCTCCGCGCCGGCGGCGGCGAAGGCCTCGTCGGTGGCGCTGGCGTTCAGGCCCGCGCCGCTTTCCACCCTCAGCGCATGGCCCTGGGCGACGAGCTTCTTGACGGTTTCCGGCGTCGCGGCGACGCGCGTCTCTCCCGCCGCGGTTTCCTGCGGCACACCGATCAGCATCTGGAGGTCCTCCGTCCGATTCAGGGTCCGGGCGAGCTTAACCGGGTGACCGCCCTGGGCGAGCCTCGCCCGCGACAGGGGTTTTCACCAGGGAGACGCGCCCCCGCAACCCGGCGTCAACGGGGCCGCAACGGGGCCGCAACCTCCCGGCAATGCTGTTTCGAGTGGTGAACAGCGGTCGTCCGGACGGGTGAAAGCAGCGTTAAATGGAGGCGTCCAATGACCCCCGAAAGGAGTCACCCCATGATCAAGAAGATGGTTTTCAGCAGTGCGTTGGCGATCGCGGCCCTGGCACCCATGGCTTCGCAGGCGGCCGACGTCGGCGTGTCGGTGAGCATCGGCGAACCGGGCTTCTACGGCCAGATCGACATCGGCAACGTCCGGCCCCAGGTCGTGTACGAGCGCCCGGTGCTGGTCCAGCGCGTCCCCGCGCCGGAACCGGCGGTCTACCTGATGGTGCCTCCGGGCCACCAGAAGAACTGGGCGCGCTACTGCGGGCGCTACAACGCCTGCGGCCGCCCGGTGTATTTCGTCCGCGAGACCTGGTACCGCGACGTCTACGCGCCGCAATACCGCCGCGAGCACACCGAATACCGCTGGCGTCCGGACGGCCGCCGCGACTGGCGCGACGACCACGGTCACGGCCGCGGGCCGGATCGTGGCCCGGATCGCGGACCGGACCGGGACCATGGCCGGGGCCCCGACCATGACCATGACCACGGACGCGGTCCCGATCGCGACCGGGACGACCACGACCGCGGTCGTCGCTGATCCCCTGTCCTGATGACAAAACCCCGGCACGCCGGGGTTTTTCATTTTCGGCGTTCACAATGCGGCCCGCACCCAAAGCGGTGGCCGCTCCCGGCATTGGCGCCGCGGCTCGCGCCGCCCTTTCAGGAAGGACCAATGACCGAACGATTCAAGCCCAGCGTCACCGTCGCCGCCGTGATCGAACAGGACGGCCGCTACCTGCTGGTCGAAGAGCTCACCCGCGACGGATTGCTGCTGAACAACCCCGCCGGCCACCTGGAGCAGGCGGAGTCCGCGATCGACGCCGTCGTCCGCGAAGTCCTCGAGGAAACCGCCCGGCCGTTCACGCCGGACGCCTTCCTCGGCGTCTACATGTCGCGCTTCCTGCGTCCCGACCGCAACGACGACGTCACCTACGTGCGGTTGGCGTTCACCGGCCGGGTCGGCGAGCAGATCCCGGGCCGTCCGTTCGACGAGCCCATCCAGCGCACGCTGTGGCTGACGCTGGACGAGATCCGCGCCAGCCAGGACCGCCATCGCAGCCCGCTGATCCTGCAGTGCATCGAGGATCACGCCGCCGGCCGCCGGCTGCCGATCGAGGCCGTCAGCGGCCACCCGTCGCTGTACGCGCCGCGGGCCTGGCCGCATTGAGCGGCGACGCGCTCAGAGGGTCATCGCGGCGCTGATCGCCTGCTCGCTGTGGCGCGGCTCGCGCCGGCAGGCTTCCAGCTCGTTGACCGCGCAGCGCGCCAGCGTCATCAGCGATTCGCGCTGCCGTTCGCGCAGCCGGCGCGGCAGCCGGTCCATCACGCACAGGCTGCCGACGACCTCGCCGGTCGAGAGCGACAGCGGCACCGACGCGTAGAAGCGCACGTAGGGCGCGCCCTGCACCAGCGGATGGTCCAGGAAGCGCTGGTCGTGCCAGGTGTCGGGCACTTCCTGCAGGTGGCCGTGGTGCATCACGTGCGTGCACAGGCCGCGGGCCCGCGGGATCTGCCGCAGCTGCAGGCCGGAGGTGCCGATCAGCCGCAGCTGCTCGCCGTCGACCAGACCGACGGCCGCCATCGCGCCGCCGCTGATGTCGCAGGCCAGATCCGCCAGTTCGTCGAAGGCGACGTGGACGCGCGACTGCACGTCCAGCCCGTCCACGGCGGCCTGGCGTTCTTGCTCGTCCGCCTGCAGCGGGGCGAGCCAGCCGCGCAGGGTCGCCAGCGCCTCGTCGCACTGGAGGCCCTTCTCGAAGAAGCCGGAGATGCCGTGCTCCGCGCAGGCGCGCCGCATCTCCTCGTAGTAGCTGTGGGTCAGCACGATCACCCGGGCGCCGACGCCCAGTTGCCGGATCGCCCGCAGCACCCGCAGGCCGCTGCCCGGCTGCAACGCCAGGTCCATCACCACCACGTCCGGCTGCGTCTGCGTGATGACCTCGATGGCGGACTGCTCGCAGGCGGCCTCGCCCACCACGTGGATCTGGCGCTCCCGCGCCAGCAAGGCCTGCCACTGCGCCCGTGCCGTGATGGATCCGTCGACGATGACGATGTTCATGATCTTGTGCTCCCTGTTTCATTCAGTTTCTTCCCGCGCCGGAACGCGGTGGAGTCGGCAATGGCGGGCACGCCTGTCGGCGTTGTCGCAAACCCTTGCCAGCCATCCCTGACACCTGAATGGGGGGATCGCCCCTCGGCCGTGTCCTGCGTCACGGACGGGCGTGCCTGCGGCAGACCATCCACGCCCCGACCCCGCTCCGATTGGGTGATGCCGACCTTTGGGACAATGCCGCCCCATGACTCCCAAGAAGCAACGCGTCGTCGTCGGACTGTCCGGCGGCGTTGATTCCGCCGTGACGGCCTGGCTGCTGAAGCAGGCCGGGCACGAGGTCGTCGGCATCTTCATGAAGAACTGGGAAGACGACGACGACAGCGAGTACTGCTCCTCCAACATCGACTTCGTCGACGCGGCGGCGGTGGCCGACGTGATCGGCATCGAGATCGAGCACGTGAACTTCGCCGCCGAGTACAAGGACCGCGTCTTCGCCGAGTTCCTGCGCGAGTACCAGGCCGGCCGCACGCCCAACCCGGACGTGCTGTGCAACGCCGAGATCAAGTTCAAGGCCTTCCTCGACCACGCGATGCGCCTGGGCGCGGAGAAGATCGCCACCGGCCACTACGCCCGGGTGCGCGAGGTCAACGGCCGCGTGCAGCTGCTCAAGGGGCTGGATCCGCTGAAGGACCAGAGCTACTTCCTGCACCGGCTCAACCAGTCGCAGCTGCAGAAGACGATGTTCCCGGTCGGCGACCTGCCCAAGACCGAGGTGCGCCGCATTGCCGAGGAGATCGGCCTGCCCAACGCGAAGAAGAAGGACTCGACCGGCATCTGCTTCATCGGCGAGCGTCCGTTCCGCGAGTTCCTCAACCGCTACCTGTCCCAGAAGCCCGGTCCGATCAAGGACGACCGCGGCCGCAAGGTCGGCGAGCACGTCGGCCTGTCGTTCTACACGCTGGGCCAGCGCCAGGGACTGGGCATAGGCGGCATCAAGGAGAAGGGCGCGCCGCGCGGCGGCGGCGAGCACGCGCCGTGGTTCGTCGCCCGCAAGGACCTGGAGACCAACACGCTGGTCGTCGTCCAGGGCCACGATCACCCGCTGCTGCAGAGCCGCGGCCTGGTCGCGCAGGACCTGAGCTGGACCGACGAGGCGCCGGCTTTCGGCGGCTTCGGCGCCAAGACGCGCTACCGGCAGGCCGACGCCGCCTGCGCGCTGACCCCCGGCGAGGGCAGCATCCGCCTGGACTTCCCGCAGGCGCAATGGGCGGTCACGCCGGGCCAGAGCGCCGTGCTCTACGACGGCGACGTCTGCCTGGGCGGCGGCGTGATCGCGGCAGCGATCGCCTAGGCCCTTCGCCGGCCGCGCCGGGCGGCGCGGCCCGCAACTCATCCAGCGATTCGGGGCACTCGTCGCATGGGCGGAATCGCCCCGAGGCTGTCCCCTGACAATGCGGCCCTTCCCTGCCGGATGTCGCCTGTGGCACGCTGGCGCCTTGTCCGCCGTGTCGGCCTTGTCTGGATCGCCCCTTGGATCGCCCCCTCGATCGTCTGCTCGCCCGCATCGCCCAGCCCGCCTTCGTGCTGCGCATTGCCGCCCTCGCGATCTGCCTGCTGGAGCTGGGCTCGGCCATCTGGGGCCTGATGGGCAACCAGACGGAGCCCTACGACGGCGTCCTGGCCAGCCTCTACCGCCGCACCGGCGGCACCACCCACGACGCGCCCTTCGTGCTCACCTGCCTGGCGCTGGTGATGGTGTTCGCCTGGCACTTCTGGCGGCTGGCGCGCCAGCAGCACCTGGACCTGCCGCCGCGCAACGCGCTGTCGCGGGTGGTGCTGCTCAACCTGCTGGCGCTGCTGGTGACGCCGGGCCTCCCTTTCCTGGTCACCGTGCTCGCGGCGCTGCTGCTCAACGTGCGACGCGCCTTCAACTTCGCGCTGGCGCAGGTGGTGATCAACGTCGCGCTGTACTGGCTGCTGCCCAGCGAGGCGCAGCGGCTGGAGCAGATCCAGCCCGACATGCCCTGGTGGCTGAACAGCCTGGGGCTGTCGATGTCCATGGTGGCGCTGCACGGCATGGCCTTCGGGCTGGGCCGGCTGGCCGCGGCCGAGGGCGAACGCCGGCGCTGGTTCCAGGCGATGCTGGCCGAGAAGGAATCGGGCGAGCGCCTGCAGATCGAGCAGCTGCGCTACGCCGAGCGCCTGCACATGGCGCGCGAGCTGCACGACGTGATGGGCCACCACCTGACCGCGCTCAACCTGCATCTGCAGTTGAGCGAGGCGCTGCTCCTGCGCCACGACGAGGGCGGCGCGGCGCAGGCGGTGGAGAAGGCCAAGCTCGGCGCGGCGGGACTGCTGGCGGAAGTCCGCGCCGCCGTGTCGCGCGAGCGCGAAAGCCAGCGCATCAACCTGGAGGCGGCGCTGCGCACGCTGGCGGACGGCATCGCGAGCACGCAAATCGAGCTGGCGCTGGACCCGGTCGCGCAGGACCTGACGCCGCGCTGCGCGCACGCGCTGCTGCGCTGCGTGCAGGAGGCGGTGACCAACGCGGTGCGCCACGCCGGCGCGACGCACGTGCGGGTGACGCTGGAGGCCGTGGAAGCGCCCGCGCCGGTCGTGCCGGTCAGGGCCGGTGAGACGGGCCTCGCTGCCGGCCACGCCGCGACGGCGGTCCTGCATCCAGCGGGATCGCAGGTGCGGGTGCGGGTTGACGACAATGGCCGGGGCACGCGCAAGCTGCGCGAGGGCAACGGCCTGAAGGGCATGCAGGAGCGCATGGCCGAACTGGGCGGGACGATGCAGGTGCTGAGGCATCACCCCGGATTCCTGATCGAATTGAACTGCCCGCGGCGCGCCTGAAGCGGGCCGGCGCATCCAGGGAAGGAGACGACATGAGCGAGAACACGATCAAGCTGCTGCTGGTGGAAGACCAGCAACTTGTGCGCGAGGGGCTGAAGGGCCTGCTGGCGCTGCACGACGACATCCGCCTGATCGGCGAGGCGTCGGACGGGGCGGAGGCGCTGGAGCTGCTGGCGCGCGAGCAGCCGGACGTGATCCTGTCGGACATGCGCATGCCGCGGCTGGACGGGATCGGGCTGATCCGGGCGCTGGCGGCGCGGGCGCTGAAGATCCCGGTGGTGCTGCTGACGACCTTCGACGACACGGCCGCCTTCGACGAGGCGGTGCGGGCGGGGGCGCGAGGCTTCCTGCTGAAGGCGATCAGCCCGGACACGCTGGTGCAGGCGCTGCGCGACGTGGTGGGCGGATCGACCGCGCTGCGACCGCTGCTGACCGAGCGCATGGAACGCGCGCCGGTGGAGCGCGCCTTCGCGGCGACGCCGGAGCCCGAATCGCTCAGCCCGAAGGAACTTCAGGTGCTGCGCCTGGTGGCCAGCGGCCGCAGCAACACCGAGATCGCCGCGCTGCTGGGCAACAGCGAGGGCGTCATCAAGAACCACTGCTCGGCGGTGTTCGCGAAGATGGGCGTCCGGGACCGCACGCAGGCGGTCCTGCGGGCGATCGATCTCGGCTGGATCTGAACGCCGGGAGCCTCAGATCCAGAGGTCGTCCCTCCGGGACTTCACGGGGAGACGGGCGGGTTCCCGTCGTCGTCCTCGATGAACTGTCGCAGCTGCGCCACGCGGTCGCGGCCTTCAGCCAGCAGGGCCTGCGCGCGCGTCAGATCGCGTTCCATCCGGTGGCGCAGCGCCTCGTCGGACACGCGCCGCACGCTCGCATCCAGGCTCAGCAGCAGGCCCTGGAAGCCCTGCAGCAGCGTGTCGTGCAACTCGCGGGCGATGCGCTCCCGCTCGCGAAACCGGTCGTTCACGCCGCAGGCAGCGGACGGAGGGTGAGGCGCGCCGGCGCGGGCGCGCGCACCGCCGCCCGCGCCGCGTGCGGGAAGGGATCGTCGATCAGCGGCTCGTCTTCCAGCAGCCCGCGCCGCAGCGCCTCCGTCGCGGCCTGCGTACGGCTGCGTGCGCCTAGCTTCTGCAGCAGCGTCTTCACATGCGTCTTGACGGTGCCGGCCGCCACGCCCAGACGCAGGCCGATCGACTTGTTGTCCAGGCCCAGGCAGAGCATGCGCAGCACGTCGCGCTCGCGCGGCGTGAGGTCGTCGCCGAGCCAGCCTTCCGCGACGGCGCCCGCCGCCGTGCGGCACAGGTAGCGTCGACCCGCCGCGACCGCACGTGCGGCATCGCGCAACTCTTCCAGCGCGCAGGCGGCATGCACGTAACCGAGGACGCCCGCACCCATGGCCTGGCGGACGCGGCCGCCGTGCACCACCGGACTGACGACCAGCCAATGCGGTTCCGGATCGCCCCCAGGAGGACCGCCGTGCCCGCCAAGCCCACCGTGGGCCCCTCCGCGCGGCAGCCCGGCCAGCGATTGCAGCGCGCCGTCATGGTCGGCGACGACGAGCCGGATCGGCTCGACGCGGCCCGACGGTCCGGCGGCCAGCGTCGGCAGCACGCCGGACTCGGCGATCAGGCCGGCGTCGTCCCCAGCGTCGTGGGCGCGGAAGAACGGCGACAGCGCGGCGGCGATGCCGGCGCGCAGCAGCGGATTGCGGTGGAGGACGATCGCGTCGAGGACGGCGTCCGGGACGGCATGGAGGCGCTCGATCAGGGACATGGACGGCTCCCGGGCGGTGAGGATCGGAGGAAGGCGGTGAAGGGGCACGGCGGACCGTGGAGGACGGGCGCCGGAGGGAGCTCTGAAAGCGCTTCCCTGAGAGGCACCCGATCATCGGAAGCGATGCTGCACTGCGATAGCCCCGGTCGGGTCGACAACGTTTACCCGAAAGGGTATCGGCCCCCTGGAACAGGGACGCGCGGGAGGGGTCGCCCCTATGATCGCCGCCATGGTGCCCGCGTCCGAACCCATCCGCGTCCTGACGGTCGACGATCACCCGCTGATGCGGGAGGGCATCGCCGCGGTGCTGGGCGAGCAGCCGGACATGACGCCGGTCGGCGAGGCCGACAACGGCTGGCAGGGCCTGCAGGCGTATGAGCGCCTGCGTCCCGACGTCACGCTGATGGACATCCAGATGCCGGGCATGGACGGGCTGGAGGCGCTGGCGCGGCTGCGCACGCTGAGCCCGGCCGCGCGGGTGATCGTGCTGACGACCTTCAAGTCCGACGGCCAGGCCTGGCAGGCGCTCAAGCTGGGCGCCAGCGGCTACCTGCTGAAGACGCAGCTGCGCACCGAGCTGCTGGACGCGATCCGCGCCGTGCACCGCGGCAACCGCTGGATCCCCAACGAGGTGGCGCAGGAGATCGCCGCCCACGCCGGCCAGGAGCAGCTGTCCGGCCGCGAGATCGACGTCCTGGAGCACATCGCGCAGGGCCGCAGCAACCGCGAGATCGGCGGCCTGCTCTCGCTGTCCGAGGACACCATCAAGGCGCGGGTCAAGACCATCCTGTCCAAGCTCGACGCGCGCGACCGCACGCATGCGGTGGTGCTCGCACTCAAGCGCGGCCTCCTGCGCCTGTAGCGTCTGTAGTCCCTCCGGGCCAGCGCTGCAACGGGACGTCACGGGCGCCTGCCTCCAACGGGAGAGCAGGCGATGCGCCATCGGCGGCTGGTGTCATCGAGGGTCGCTTCCTACGATGAGGTCATCCCCCGGAGACCCTTCGACAACGATGACCCCGTTCCCCACAGACCCCACCCGCCGCGACCTCCTCGCGCTGGGCGGCCAGCTCGCGCTCGCCGCGGCGCTGCCGCTCGCGCTGGTCGACGGCGCTGAGGCCGCTTCCCCTTCCCCCTCTTCCTCTTCTACCCACACCCTGCCAGGAGCCCCCATGAGCTACGTCACCACCAAGGACGGTACCCAGATCTTCTACAAGGACTGGGGCACCGGCCAGCCCGTCGTCTTCTCGCACGGCTGGCCGCTCAGCAGCGACGCCTGGGAAGACCAGATGCTGTTCCTCGGCCAGCACGGCTTCCGCGTGATCGCGCACGACCGCCGCGGCCACGGCCGCTCCAGCCAGACCTGGAACGGCAACGACATGGACACCTACGCCGACGACCTGGCCGCGGTGCTCGACAAGCTGGACGTCAAGAACGCCGTGCTGGTCGGCCACTCCACCGGCGGCGGCGAAGTCACCCGCTACGTCGGCCGCCACGGCACCAAGCGCGTGGCCAAGGTCGTCCTGGTCGGCGCCGTGCCGCCCACGATGATGAAGTCCGCCGCGTATCCCAACGGCCTGCCCAAGGAAGTCTTCGACGGCATCCGCGACGGCGTGCGCAAGGACCGCTCGCAGTTCTACAAGGACCTGACCACGCCGTTCTTCGGCGCCAACCGTCCCGGCGCCGTCGTGTCGCAGGGCGCGCGCGACAGCTTCTGGCTGCAGGGCATGCAAGGCTCGCTCGCGTCGCAGTTCGACTGCATCAAGCAGTTCTCGGAAACCGACTTCACCGAGGACCTGAAGAAGATCGACGTGCCCACGCTGATCATCCACGGCGACGACGACCAGATCGTCCCGATCGGCCACTCCGCCGAGCTGTCCGTGAAGCTGGCGCCGAAGGCGACGCTCAAGGTCTACAAGGGCGGCAGCCACGGCCTGGCGGTGACCGCCAAGGACCAGCTCAACGCCGACCTGCTGGCGTTCGCCAAGTCCTGATCGTTCCCCCACATTTGCCCACGGAGAGTTCCATGACCCCCATCGCCAAGGCCGCCCCCGGCGCCAAGCTGCTGAACCCCAAGGACCACACGCTGGTCCTGATCGACTTCCAGTCGCAGATGGCCTTCGCCACGCATTCGATCTCCGCCAACGAGCTGCGCACCAACGCGTCGCTGGTGGCGCAGGCCGCCGCCGGCTTCGGCGTGTCGACCATCCTGACCACGGTCGCGGAGAAGAGCTTCTCCGGCCCGATGTTCGAGGAGATCACCGCGCCCTTCCCCGGCCAGAAGCTGCTGGACCGCACCTCGATGAACACCTGGGAGGACGTCGCGGTGATCGAGGAGATCAACCGCATCGGCAAGCCGCGCATCGTGCTGGCCGGCCTGTGGACCAGCGTGTGCATCGTCGGTCCGGCGCTGTCGGCGATCGACCAGGGCTTCGAGGTCTACGTGATCACCGACGCCTGCGGCGACGTCTCGGCCGAGGCGCACCAGCGCGCGGTCGAGCGCATGGTGCAGGCCGGCGCGCAGCCGATGACCTCGCTGCAATACCTGCTGGAACTGCAGCGCGACTGGGCCCGCGGCGAGACCTACGACATGACCACCGGCATCGCGAAGAAGGTCGGCGGCTCGTACGGCATCGGCATCAACTACGCCAAGTCGATGTTCAACGCCCACGAGGGCTGATCGCCTTCGTCACCCCGGTTCCCGCAGAAAGGTGGCCCTCATGAATACCTATGTCTTGTCGGCCGCCGTCGGTCTGCTGGTCGGGGTGCTGTACGGCGTGCTCAACGTGCGATCGCCGGCGCCGCCGGTGATCGCGCTCGTGGGTCTGCTCGGCATACTTGCCGGCGAGCAGATCCCGCCGCTGGTGCGCCAATGGCTGCAGCGCGACACGCACCAGGTGAGCTGGATCGAACAGAAGGTGCGACCGCACATGTTCGGGCAGATGCCGGGCTGCGAGAAGGCGAAACCGCCAGCGCAGGCACACACGCAGACGAACGCCACGGAGACCCACGATGTCTGAGACGAAATCGATCGCGGCTTCCGCGGCCACCCCCGACCTGGTGCTGTTCAACGGCCGCTTCACGACGCTGGACCGCGCGCGGCCGACCGCCACGGCCGTGGCCATCAAGGACGGCCGCTTCCTGAGCGTCGGCGCGAACCAGGAGATCCTGGCGCTCGCCGGCGATGCGACGCGACGCATCGACCTGAAGGGTCGCGGCGTGCTGCCGGGCCTGATCGACAACCACCTCCACATCATCCGCGGCGGGCTCAACTTCAACATGGAGCTGCGCTGGGACGGCGTGCGCAGCCTCGCGGACGCGATGGCGATGCTGAAGGCGCAGGTCGACATCACGCCGGCGCCGCAATGGGTGCGCGTGGTGGGCGGCTTCACCGAGCACCAGTTCGCCGAGAAGCGCCTGCCGACGATCGACGAGCTCAACGCGATCGCGCCGGACACGCCGGTGTTCCTGCTGCACCTCTACGACCGCGCGCTGCTGAACGGCGCCGCGCTGCGCGCCGTCGGCTACACGCGCGAGACGCCAGAGCCTCCCGGCGGCCAGATCCTGCGCGACGCCGCAGGCAATCCCACAGGTCTGCTGCTGGCCAAGCCGAACGCCTCCATCCTCTACGCGACGCTGGCCAAGGGCCCGAAGCTCCCGCCCGAGTACCAGCTCAACAGCACGCGCCACTTCATGCGCGAGCTCAACCGGCTCGGCGTCACCGGCGCGATCGACGCGGGCGGTGGCTTCCAGAACTACCCCGAGGATTACCAGATCATCCAGAAGCTGTCCGACGCCGGACAGCTGACGATCCGGCTGGCCTACAACCTGTTCACCCAGAAGGCGGGGCAGGAGAAGGAGGACTTCCTCCATTGGGCGCAGTCGGTCACCTACAAGCAGGGCGACGACTACTTCCGCCACAACGGCGCGGGCGAGATGCTGGTGTTCTCCGCCGCCGACTTCGAGGACTTCCGCCAGCCGCGGCCGGACATGCCCGACCAGATGGAAGGCGAGCTCGAGGAGGTCGTCCGCATCCTGGTCCAGAACCGTTGGCCGTGGCGCATGCATGCGACCTACGACGAGACGATCTCGCGGTCGCTCGACGTCTTCGAGAAGGTCCATCGCGACACGCCGATCGACGGGCTGAACTGGTTCTTCGACCATGCGGAGACGATCTCGACGCGCTCGATGGACCGCATCGCCGCGCTCGGTGGTGGCGTGGCGGTGCAGCACCGCATGGCCTACCAGGGCGAGTACTTCGTCGAGCGCTACGGCGCACGCGCCGCCGAGGCGACGCCGCCGGTGGCCGAGATGCTGCGTCGGGGCATGAAGGTCTCGGCAGGCACGGATGCGACGCGTGTGGCTTCGTACAACCCGTGGGTGTCGCTGTCGTGGCTGGTGACGGGACGCACCGTCGGCGGCCTGCAGATCACGCCGCAGCGCAACTGCCTGGACCGCGAGGCGGCGCTGCGGATGTGGACCGAGAACGTCACGTGGTTCTCGAACGAGCAGGGCAACAAGGGCCAGATCGCCGCGGGCCAGCTCGCCGACCTGGTCGTGCCGGACCGCGACTTCTTCGGCTGCCCGGAATCCGAGATCGCCGACACGAGCGCGCTGCTGACGATGGTCGGCGGCAAGGTCGTGTGGGGCGCGGGCGAGTTCGCCGAGCTCGACGATTCGGCGCCGCCGCCCGCGATGCCGGACTGGTCGCCGGTGCGGCGTTTCGGCGGCTACGGCGCGTGGGGCGCAGAGGGCAAGCCGCTGCAGGCCGCGATGCAGCGCGTCGCCTGCTGCGACACGGCCTGCGGCGTGCATGGACACGCGCATGCGAACGCCTGGGCCTCGGAGATTCCGGCGTCGGACCTGCGCGGCTTCTGGGGCGCGTTGGGCTGCGCGTGCTGGGCGGTGTGACGAGAGAAATCCGATGAGCGAATTCCGAGCGATGAAGACCTCTTCTCCCGCCGCCCCACTATGGGTGGAAAGGATCCTCCAGTGGCCCACCTTCGGGTGCCTGCTTCGGGTGGGATTGGCTTCGGCCTATCTCATCGGCGGGATCGACAAGGCCTTGGATTTCCCCGGCGCAGTCGCGGAACAGGCGCACTTCGGCCTGCAACCGGCGACGCTGTGGGCGGTGCTGGCGATCGCGGTCGAGCTGATCGGTTCGGTGCTCCTGATCGTCAACCGGCACGTGTGGCTCGCGGCCGGCGCACTGGGCGTGCTGACGCTGGTGGCGATGCTGGTCGCCAACAACTTCTGGGACCTGAGCGGACAGGCCCGATTCATGGCGAAGAACGCGTTCTTCGAACACCTCGGATTGATCTGCGCGCTGGCGATGGCGGCGCGGATCGCCGTGCTTGAGCGAAAGGCGGCAGCATGACCGGCGCGAAGAAACTGCTGTTGGCGAGTCTCGCGCTCGGCTTCATCGGCGGCTATGTGGACACGGTCGGCTTCGTCGCCCTGTTCGGACTGTTCACCGCGCACGTCACGGGCAACTTCGTGCTGATCGGCGCGGAGCTGAGCCGCGCGAGCGCCAACAGCGTGCTGCTGAAGCTGCTGGTGTTCCCGACCTTCATCGTGGCGGTGGCGCTGGCGCGATTGGTGGCGCTGCGCTGCGAGCGGACGAAGACGGTGGCCAGCCGGCCCCTGCTGGTGATGCAGACGGTGCTCCTGCTGGTGGCGCTGGTCTGCAGCGTGCCGGCGGGTGCGGCGCTCGCGCCGGATGCGCCGTGGGCGATGGCGACGGGGCTGTTCATGACGGCCGCGATAGGCGTGCAGAACGCGGCGGGGCGTCTGGCCTGGCCGGCGCTGACGCCGACGACCGTGATGACCGGGAACGTCACGCAGGTGGTGATCGACAGCGTCGACCTGCTGCGCGGTGCGGCCGGCCCGGACGTGCGAGACCGGCTGAAGCGCTTCATCTGGCCGGTGCTGGCCTTCGCGATCGGCGCGCTGTCGGGCGCGTTCGCGTATGCGGGGTGGAAGTTCTGGTCGCTGATCCTGCCGCTTGCGCTGCTTGTGGCGCTGGTGGCGATGGATGTCAGGCCAGAGAAGAAGGCCTGATCACTTCGCCAGACGCTTCACCGCCTTGTCGAGCTGCTGACTATTGAAGAGATCGATGCAGGTCTTCGTGTTATAGCTCGACGGGACGGAACCGCTCTTCGGATCGGCGAGCGCTCCGGCCACCAGGGCTCCAAGCTGCTCATAGGCCTCGATGGGCTGTTTGCCTTGTTCGAGATACGCCGCGGCACTGGCTGCGGCGTCCTGCTTTCCAGGACCGTCAGGTGCGCTTTGGGCAAGGCAATGCGCCAGCGTCCAGTTCTTCAGCACGCGTTGCTGCGAATCGCGGGTTTGCGCCACGGGGCCAGCAAGAGCAGCCCCCGAGGCGAGCAGCATCGAAACGATCACGAGCAGCGCATTGGGTTTCATCGCAGGGTCCACAGCGAGGCGACTTCAGGGATGAAGGTGCCGTTGTCCGGATCTTGCGCCAAGTGGCAACTGTCCGCACACAGGGAGCCATTCCAGAGCGTGACGTGCCCTCGCGCGTTCTGCCATCCGGACCCTTTGACTAGCAGGATGCCGTTCATGCCTGCGAAGTCCGAGGGACGCGGTGACTTGGCGGACTTCTCCGGTCGACCGAACTTCGACTCCAGGTACTCCATCATGTCGTTCACGCGGAACATGTAGCGCTGCTTGTCCGCGCCGGTCACCGCTGCGTATTTGGTTCCCACGGGAATCGGAAAGCCGGTCTTGTTGAGCACGTAGCTCATGCGGATGGGGCAGGCGTTCTGGAAGATGCCGGCGTCGATGTTCTGCTGAACCTTGCCACCGATGAGCCGACCGACGTCGGCAACTGGGATCCGTACGTCCTGGAAGGCCTTCCAGGCGAGGGCGAACGAGGGACGAGCCATGCGATGTGTCCTTGATCAGTGGGGCCGCGAAGGCAACGCCTGCAGGCTAGGGGATCAAGCTGCGGCTCGCACACTGACGAAAGTCAATCTGTCCCAGCAAACCACCTCGTGCTTCGCTTCTGAGAGGATGCGGTGATTCCGATCACCCGCATTGAAGGTGCAGCAATGAGCAGAGACCAGGCCCTCACCCAGGCCGCCCAGCAACTGGGCTACGACTTCGACGGCGAGATCAAGGCCGGCGGCAACTATCAGCCGCTGATGCGCGACGGCAATGTCGTTTACGTCAGCGGCCAGGTGCCGCGCGTGAAAGACACCGTCGTAGTCACCGGGCGCGTCGGTGCCGATGTGGACCTGGCCCGCGCTCAGCACGCCGCGAAGATTTGCGCCATGCGCGCGCTGGTGCTGCTGCAGCGCTCGCTCGGCTCGCTGGACGCGGTGCAGCAGATCCTGCGCCTCAACGTGTTCACGCAATGCGCCGAAAACTTCACCCAGCTCAGCGAAGTGGCCGACGGCGCTTCGGAGCTGCTGGTGCAGGTCCTCGGCCAGGCGGGCACGCATGTGCGGACGTCGGTCGGGGTCTATGCGCTGCCGAAGGGCGCGAGTGTGGAGTTGGATCTCACCGTCTCGGTCAAGTCCTGACACCGCCAGCCGGGCGAGCGGTGGCGACGCCGGCGCGTCATGGTGCCGCATCCCTCGGCCAAGCGCCGAAGGGGAAGTGCTTCTTGGCGACCTCGTAGGCGGCCTTGTCGTCCTCGCCAAGGAATCCCAGCACTTCAAGGAACCAGCCGAGATGCTCGCCCCAGCCTCCCTTCGCTGCCTCGTCGCTGATCAATAGGCAGACCGCCAGGCGCGCGTTGAGCGCTCCCGGACTCGAGAAATCGCGGATCCCGAGTTCGTCGATGCGCACCCACCAGTGCTCGTTCGCTGCATCGCGTTCGCGTTCCAGGGCGTCACCGGACTCCCCCCGCCAGGAAGCGCCGCACCAGGGCCATCGGTTCCGCGGGCCCTGGAGGAAAACCGATGCACAGCTCGTCCAACATGGTCACCATGTAGCTGAGCAGCAGGTGACGAGCGGCGGTCGGCGAAGCGGGCCAATCGATGGCGGCAATGAGTTTGGTCATCCGGGATTCAGGGCGTAGGGAGCGGGTGGCCTGGCGCTCCGCGATATAGCGCGGAATCGCCCGACAGGTAAAGCAGCGTGAACTCAGTGAAGCTGCCGGCCAGCACACCGCCCAGCCCGTTGCCGTAGAGCATCACGACCGTGCCGACCGGCCCTTCCGGATCGACACAGATGGCGTACCCGTCCATGCTCACGACCCATTCGCAGAACTTGAGATAGCCGGGGTGGACGAAGTACTCGTCGCGCAGCGGGTAGAACTGGAAGGCCTCGTCGTCGCAGTCCTCCCAGGCGCCCGTATCCAGGAAGCCATTTGCAAGCCGCAAGTAAGCCGCGAAGTCCTCGGGAAGGCGCACGGCATGGCGGCGTTCGAAGTCGGCGATCTCCTCTGCCGACAGGCCCGGCGCCAGCCGCATGTGCTGTTGACGGTCCCAGTGGTCCTGCAAGGACTCCAAGGTGAGGGAGAAACGCTGGTCCATGTCGAAAGGGGCAGTTCTTGCCCGGGCCGGCGACTTCGGACCGTGCGAGCGATGGATGCTAATGCGGTACGGCGACAAGCACCGCCCCGGACCAAGGCCGCCACCTTCCTGTCAACGGCGAAGCGATATCGCGCCTGTTAGTCATTGAAGTCAGAGTCGGTCACTCCAGCCACCGACGCAAGAGCGCTTTGATCAATCGGAGTTATCGCGCGGGGTTGCGGAAGCAAGAAGAATCGATGCCTGCTGCGAAATACAGGCCATCACTCAGCACGATCAAGCCGAGGGTTTACACGAAGCCTGTGTCGATACCAAGTGAGGACACTCGATGCTGAACACGACACTACATGCCGCCGATCCTGATAAATCCGATGAGCGGCAGAAGGGGGAGGCCATGGCCAAGGAGACCCAGGCAACAAGCGTCGCGAGCCGCTCGAAGCCTAAACGCTCACAATCGACGGAAAAGCGCAAGACTCGCCCGGACGTCTCCGATGCAGCGAACATTGAGCTTGTGTTCGGGTTCGTTGGCCCGACCGGCATCGACCTGGACAAGGTCTGCGACGTTCTCAAGTCCCAACTGAAGGCACTTCAGTATGACTGCGAGGAGATTCGCCTGAGCGATCTGATCACGACATATGTCGGCGCTTCCGACTCGTTTCAGAACGCCTACGACCGGATCAAAACCCTCATGAAACGCGGCACGACGCTCCGTGAGGACACGGGACAAGCCGAGATTGTGGCGCGTCTTGCGATTGCAGACATTCGGCGCGCACGTATCGAACGATCGGGTGACGTTCAGAAACCAGCACGGCGGACTGCCTACCTGGTCAGGTCGTTCAAACGACCGGAGGAAGTTGAACTCTTTCGACAGGTGTACGGGAAGGCTTTCAACCTCATTTCGGTCTACGCGTCGCGTTCATGGCGGACTCAATTTCTGAAGAAGGTCATCGCCTCCACACTGTCGAGCGACAAGACTCGCGCTGACGAGTATGCCGCCGAACTGATCTCCATCGACCACGATGAGGAAGGCAAGAAGTTGGGGCAGAAGGTCGGCAAGACCTTCCCTCTTGCCGACTTCTTCATGACAAGCGAATCACGACCTGAGTTGGAGCGCAATCTCAAGCGGCTGACTCAGCTCACCTTTGGGAACCCGTACATCTCACCGACGCGGGATGAACAGGCCATGTTCTTTGCCAAGGCTGCCGCCTTGCGTTCACTGGACCTGTCGCGCCAAGTCGGCGCAGCGATCGTCTCGGAGGATGGTGACCTTCTCACAACGGGTTGCAACGAAGTGCCCAAGTTCGGTGGGGGGCTCTATTGGGCAGAAGACCGGTTCGTGGAGCGTGACTACGAACGAGGGCTCGACTCGAACGTCGCCGTCAAGCGCGAGATCGTCAAGGACATCTTTGATCGCTTGAAAGACAAGCGTCTCTTGACGAAGAAGTCGATGCTCAAGTCAAGTGCAGCCCTTTCCGATGAGGCGCTCTTTGAAAACGGCGCCTATCTCAAAGATTCACAGGTGTTCGACGTCATCGAGTTCGGGAGGGCGGTGCACGCCGAGATGGCGGCGATCTCACAGGCAGCCCGGGCAGGCGTTCGACTGCAAGATGGTCGCCTCTTCTGTACTACGTTCCCTTGCCACATCTGTGCGCGACATATCGTCGCGTCCGGTATCCGAGAGGTCGTCTTCATCGAGCCCTACGAAAAGAGTCGAGCGCAAGAACTGTTTGGCGACTCCATCAGCGTCGAGCCCACTGAACCCTCTCCCAACAGCACCAACTTTCGCGCGTTTGTCGGTGTGGCGCCACGTCGATATCTCGACTTCTTCGAGGCTCAGGGCGGACGGAAAACCGAGAACGGTAAGATTCGTCCGTTGGATGAGCAGTCGGCCATGCCCCGGATCAAACGCTTCGTCTTCACTTACACCTACGCGGAGGCGTTCGCCATCGAGGCGATTGCTCCGATCCCCCGAAAGACAGCAAGGAGCCAGCCATGAATCATCAGCAGACTTCGTTCATGGGACAGATCAGCGCAGCCAAAAAGGAGGCGCAGGAACTGCGTCAGACCATGAAAGATGCGGCACGTGTGGCCACACTCACGTTCCCTTCGCCGCGCACAGCCAACGTGCCGACTTCGGACCAGAAGTCCAAGACGAAGGACTGACTCCGAAGCTTCACGCACTGAAGCAACAAGGCCCGCAGGAAGCGATTCCTGCGGGCCTTCTCATTGGCATGTGTCCGATGATCGATCAGAACGGAATATCGTCATCCATGTCGTCGAAGCCGGTCGCGGCCTTCGGCGCGGGGGCCGGAGCGCGAGGGGCTGCGGCGCGAGGCGCCGGCGCGCGCGGGGCGTCGAAGTCGCCGCTGTCGCGACCGCTGCCGCCGCCACCTTGACCACCGCCCTGGCCGCCGCCGCGCTGCTCGCGGCTGTAGCCGCCGCCGCCGCCACCACCCATCTCGTCGCCGCCGTCACGGCCGCCCAGCAGCTGCATCTGCTCGGCAATGATCTCGGTGGTGTAGTTGTCCTTGCCTTCCTTGTCCTGCCACTTGCGGGTCTTCAGGCGGCCTTCGACGTAGACGGGACGGCCCTTCTTCAGGTACTCGCCAGCGATCTCGGCCAGGCGGTCGTAGAACACCACACGGTGCCATTCGGTCTCTTCCTGGCGCTCGCCGCCTTCGCGGCTCTTCCAGTTGCGCGTCGTCGCGATGCTCACGTTGCACACCGCGCTGCCGCTCGGCGTGTAGCGCAGTTCAGGATCACGGCCCAGGTTGCCGAGGATGATGACTTTATTGACCGAGGCCATGGTGGTTGCCTTCGCTTGCGTATGGTTGGGGTGTTCGGGAAAGGAATTTTGGCCGCCTGAAACGCGGCGCAGGGGTCGGATTATGCCGCCGGCCCTATCCCAGGGCACTTCCAAGCAAACACCAATCCGATCGCATGTCCCAGTCGGTGAGCGACTTGAATCAGGGCCCGCGGCTCAGTTCATCCGCCGCCGTGACTGCTTGTGGGCATACATCGCCGCATCGGCTTGCTGCATGAGCTCATCCAGCGCCAGCGGCTCTTCTCCCGACATCGCCGCATCGCCCACGCTGAAGGCCAGCTCATAGCCGCGCTGCGCCCGCAGGTTGAGCGCGCCGACCTGCGTCCGCACCCGCTCCAGCGCCGGTGCCATCTGCTCGGTCGCCGTGCCGCTGAGCAGCGCCACGAACTCGTCCCCGCCCGTTCGCGCCACCACGTCCGATGAGCGCAGGCAGAAACGCAGGATGTCGGCGAAGGATTTCAACGCCCAGTCGCCCTCCGCATGGCCATAGCGGTCGTTCACGTGCTTGAAATGGTCCAGGTCGAAGTACAGCATCGTCGCCGGCCACTGCTTGCGCCGGCACAGTGCCAGGACATGCCCCGCCTGCGACTCGAAGCCGCGCCGGTTCGCGAGACCGGTGAGTTCATCGACCATCGCCATGTACATCGCCGCGAACTGCTGTTCGACCATGTAGGCCAGGTCACGCAGCGTCGCCTGGTCGTCGGTGTCGAAGCCGCGCGGCGCGCGGTCGATCAGGCACAGCGTGCCCAGCCGATGTCCGCTGGGCGCACGCACCGGGCAGCCCGCGTAGAAGCGGATCCTCGGACCGCCGGTCACCAGCGGGTTGTCCGCGAAGCGCGGATCCGCATGGGTGTCAGGGATCAGCAGGATGTCGTCCGACATGATCGCGTGGCCGCAGAAGCTGATGTCGCGCGGCGTCTCCGACACGTCCAGGCCCTGCGCCGACTTGAACCACTGCCGGTCCGCGTCCACCAGGCTCACCAGCGCGATCGGCACCTGGAACAGCCGTCTGGCCATCCGCGTCAGGCGGTCGAAGCGTTCCTCGGGATCCGTGTCCAGCACCTGCAGCACGCGCAGCGTGGACAGGCGGGCGTTCTCGTCTTCGGGCAACGGCGCAGCAATCATGTCGACGTGTCTGCCTGTGCTTTGAGAGTTCGGTAGCGCTCTACGCAGTCCCGGCGCCGGACCCCGACCCGGTCCAGACCAGGTCGACGGCGGTCCCGTCGATGTACGGGACAATCGGGAGCTCCATGAGTGCTTCCAACCATCATCCCGTCCCGCTAGCCATCCTGCAAGAGGTGTTCGGTTACAGCGCCTTTCGCGGCCAGCAGGCCTCGATCGTCGACCATGTGACCGCCGGCGGCGACGCGCTGGTCCTCATGCCCACGGGCGGCGGCAAGTCGCTCTGCTACCAGATCCCCGCCATCGCCCGCCAGCGCGCCGGCCACGGCGTCACCGTGGTCGTCAGTCCGCTGATCGCCCTGATGCACGACCAGGTCGGCGCTCTCGAGGAAGCCGGCGTCGCGGCGGCCTTCCTCAACTCCACGCAGACGCTTGAGGAAACCCAGCGCATCGAGCGCGAGATGCTCGCCGGCCGCATCACGCTGCTGTACGCCGCACCGGAACGCGTCAACACCGCCCGCTTCATCGCGCAGATGCAGTCGCTCCACGAGCGCGGCAAGCTCAGCCTCTTCGCCATCGACGAGGCCCATTGCGTCAGCCAGTGGGGCCACGACTTCCGCAGCGAGTACCTCTCGCTCAGCCTGCTCCACGAGCGCTTCCCCGACATCCCGCGCATCGCGCTGACGGCCACCGCCGACGACATCACCCGCGCCGACATCATCGAGCGCTTGCAGCTGGAGCAAGCGGAGGTCTTCGTCGCGTCCTTCGACCGGCCCAACATCCGCTACCTGATCGTCGAGAAGGACAGCCCGCGCGAACAGCTGCTGCGCTTCATCCAGGACGAGCACGAGGACGCCGCCGGCGTCGTCTACTGCCAGAGCCGCAAGAAGGTCGACGAGACCGCCGACTGGCTGAAGTCCAAGGGCATCAACGCGCTGCCGTACCACGCCGGCATGGAGCAGGACCAGCGCCGCCGCCACCAGGACCGCTTCCTGCGCGAGGACGGCATCGTGATGGTCGCGACCATCGCCTTCGGCATGGGCATCGACAAGCCCGACGTGCGTTTCGTCGCCCACCTGGACCTGCCCAAGAACATCGAGGGCTACTACCAGGAGACCGGCCGTGCCGGTCGCGACGGCGCGCCGGCCCAGGCGTGGATGGCCTACGGGCTGGCCGACGTCGTCCAGCAGCGGCGCATGATCGACGAGAGCCCGTCCACCGACGAGTTCAAGCAGGTGCAGCGCGGCAAGCTCGACGCGCTGCTCGCGCTGGCCGAGGCCATCGACTGCCGGCGCGTGCGGCTGCTCAGCTACTTCGGCGAAGAGAGCCAGCCCTGCGGGAACTGCGACAACTGCGTCCACCCGCCCGCGACCTGGGATGCGACCGAAGCGGCGCGCATGGCGCTGTCGTGCATCTACCGCTTCCACCAGGTGACGGGCTTCAGCTTCGGCTCCGGCCATCTGATCGACGTGCTGCGCGGCAAGGAGACCGACAAGGTCAAGCAGTACCGGCATCAGGAACTGAGCACCTGGGCCGTCGGCGCGTCGCTCAGCGAGCAGCAGTGGCGCGCGGTGATCCGCCAGCTGATCGCGCTGGGCTACGCGGTGACGGAAGGCGAATACAACACGCTGTCGCTAGGCGGCGAGGCGAAGGCCGTGCTGCGCGGCGAGGTGCAGATGCTGCTGCGCCAGCCGACCGCGCCGACCAAGCGGAGCAAGTCCGGTCGCACCACCAGCGCGACGTCCAAGCGCTCGGAGGCGGAGACGGATCTGGATGCGGCGGCGCAGGTGCGCTTCGACGCGCTCAAGGCCTGGCGCGCCGAGGTCGCGCGCGAGCACGGCCTGCCCGCCTACGTGATCTTCCAGAACGTCACGCTCGCGGAACTGGCGCGCCAGCAGCCGCAGTCGCTGGAGGAGATGTCCGGCATCAGCGGCATCGGCGCGAAGAAGCTCGAGGCCTACGGCGACGCGCTGCTGCGCGTGCTGAGCGAGGACTGACCCCGCCGCCCGATCAGCCCGATCGGGCGCCTCATCGCGTCACGTGATCGTCATGACGAAAAGGAAAACGCCCGGCGATGCCGGGCGTTTTCGTTGGCGAGCGCGACAGCCGATCAGCCCATCCGCCGATCAGCCGCGGTCGCCGCCTTGACAGCGCAACCGCAGGAGCTCAGCAGAGCTGGGTCGTGCAGCCGACCTGCGCGGCCGAAGCCAGACGCTGGCCGTCGGCGGAGGTGTCGCGGCGGCCGGTGATGTAGACGGTCGGCAGCTGGGTGCGCTTGGCGGTGATGACCACCGGATCCAGCGTGATGACGGCGGCGCGTTGCTCGCGCTGGTCCTGCACGTGCAGCAGGCTGAACGCGATCGCCAGCGTGGCGCCGATGCCGAAGGCGAAGGCCTTGAAGCTGGCCGCGCCGGTCATGCCGATGCGCGGGCTGCGGGTGGAACGGGTCTTGGAAGGGGTGGTGCTCATGTCGATCTCCTGGAAGGGGTTGCGTGTGTCAGTGAAGTCAGTGTCGTCATTGCGGCCCCGCTTCGCGAGCCTCAAGCGACGAATGCGCGCGGCGGCGGAGTGAACTGCGCAGAATCGCGACGAATGGATGAACCGGAAGTGCCGATCGCTCGGATCGCCCATTCCATCGGTGTTCTGAGCGATCGTGTCCGTTGTGTCCGCGGACAGGGACGGACACGGCGGACACTCGAAGCGGACAAAAAAGAAGCCCGCTGGTCAGGCGGGCTTCGAAATGCCGGGGGGAAGCGTGGCGTCTATCGGGGGGCAAGTCGCACGGTCATCCGCGCGGCTTGCTGGCCTGGTCGGCCCGATCAGCCTGAGGTCCCGGCACGGTCTGCTCGGCCCAGTGCAGGGGAAGGGTGTTGGACGGACGCGCGGCCTCGTTCGCGTCCGCCAGCCACAGGGCGATGACGGCGGCGCTGGCCACGGCGGCCAGGGCGGTGAGGAAGGTCTTTGCGGCGTCGTTCATGAGGGTCCCCTGCGGTGTCTTTCCTGTCCTGGAAGGTCAACGAGGTTGGACTGTGCGCCGCGGGAAATGACAAGACCATCCGGACGCGACGAATTGCCGCAATCGCGCGCCGAAATGCCGGTCAGCCGGCTGAACGGAAGTTAGGGGGGTGGTCTCAGACCTGCGCGACCCGCGCTGCCCCAGCTTGGGGCGGCCAGGCGGCCAGCCGGTCCTCCAGCGCCATGGCGGGCTGCGGCCGGCAATAGAAATAGCCCTGCTGCTGCCAGCAGCCCAGCGCCAGCAGCGCGTCGCGCTGCTCCTCGGTCTCGACGCCCTCGGCGACGACGTCGATGCCCAGCGCCTCGGCCATGCCCATCATGGCTCGCACCAGCGCGCGGTCGTCGGCGCTGGTGGGCAGGTCCCGGACGAAGGCCCGGTCGATCTTCAGGCGCGCCGGGCGCAGCAGCTTCAGATAGGCGAGCGAGGAATACCCCGTCCCGAAATCGTCCACCGACAGGCTGAGCCCCAGGTCCGTCAGGCGCGACAGCGTCTGCAGGACCGTCTCCGTGTCGGTCAGCAGCGAGCTCTCGGTCAGCTCGATCGCCAGTTCGCCGGGGGCGACGGCGTGGCGGCGCATCGACTCGGCGATGCGCTCGGCCAGACGGGGCTCGCGGAACTGCAGCGCCGACAGGTTGATCGAGATCGGCCCCGGGTGTCGCCCCGCCGCCTTCCAGCGCGCCAGCTGCGCGCAGGCCTGCTCGATGGTGCTCCAGCCCAGCGCCAGGATCTGTCCCGTCTCCTCCGCCAACTCGATGAACTGGCCCGGCATCACCAGGCCGCGCTGCGGATGCTGCCAGCGCATCAGCGCCTCCAACCCCGACCACTGGCCGGTGCGCGCGTCGACGACCGCCTGGTAGTGGAGCAGCAGTTCGTCGCGCTCCAGCGCCAGCTTCAGCTCGCGTTCGAGCTCCATGCGCTCCACCGCGGCCGCGTCCATGTCCTGCTGGAAGAAGCTGTAGCGCGACCGGCCCATCTGCTTGGCGCGGTACATGGCCAGGTCCGCATGCCGGACCAGCGTGTCGAAATCGTCCCCGTCGCGGGGGAACAGCGCGATGCCCACGCTCGCCGACACGCTCGCCACGCCGCCTTCCAGCTGCAGGGGCGCGTTCAGCGCCTCGATCAGGCGCTGCGCGGCGACCCCGACGTGCTCGCTGGAATCGCGCATCAGCAGCAGGAACTCGTCGCCGCTGACGCGGCAGGCGAGGTCCGATTCCCGCACCGCCTGGCGCAGGCGTTCGCTCGCCTGCAGCAGCATGCGGTCGCCGGCCGCGTGGCCGAGCGAATCGTTGATCGCCTTGAAGCGGTCCAGGTCGACGAACAGCAGGGCCAGATGGGTCTGGTCCCGACGCGCCACGGCCGCCTCGTGCAGGAAGACCTCGCGGAACAGCGTGCGGTTCGGCAGACCGGTCAGGTGGTCGTACATCGCCAGCTGATGCAGCTGCGCGTTCTTGCTTTCCATGTCGGCCAGCAGCCCGGCGATCTGCTGGCCCATCTGGTCCAGGTGCACGCCCAGCTGGCCCAGTTCGTCCTTGCGGTTCCAGCGCAGGCGCGGCACCGGCTGACGTTCGGCGATCGCGCTCGCCAGCCGCTTCAGCCGGTCGATCGGGCGCACCAGGCGCACGTAGAACACCAGGAGCACGATACCGACACCCGCCGCGACCTGGAACGCCACGATCAGCGCGGTTTGTCGGCGGCCTTCTTCCAGCATGCGCTCCTGCGCCGCGTCGTCGAACTGCACCCGCAGGCTGCCCAGCACCTGCGCGTCGCGCTGGATGGTCGCGGCCAGCGTGACCGTCGGCCAGCCGGGGCTGCACTTGGTGCGGATGATGTCGCGGGTGTCGGCGCGCTCCTCGCTCAACTCCACCGCGCAGACGTTCACGTCCGACAGCAGTTGATCCAGCGCGCGTTGCACCGCGGGGCTGTCCACCGTCCACAGCGGCTCGGCCAGGCCGTTCGCGGCGAGCGTCAGCACGGCCGCGCGCTGGCCTTCCAGCACCGGTTCCAGGCTGCGCCGGATGAAGGCGTCGCTGAAGGCGACCAGCGCCAGCGCCGGCACGGCGATTCCGATCACCACCGCGAGCAGGATCACACTGCGTAGCGACAGCGACGGCGCTTTGAGCTTCATCGAGAGGGGTGGGCAGAGGGGGAAGGCCGATTCTGCACGTCCGAAAAGTGGACGCCCCCCCGCAAAGACGGGGTCGCCGAGAAGGATTTAGGCATTCCTCCCGCTGCCACACGGTGTCAGCAGGGCCGGACGAGGAACCGGCCCTGGCCCTATCATGGCGAGTTCGACTCCAGTTGTGTCCCGGCCCCATGTCCACGAAAGTCCCGCCCGTCGCTCCAGCCCCCTCCGAGCCCGGCGCCGCGCCGCTGGCGGGCGCTGAGCCGAAGGCGTCTGCCGGCCCGCTGGCGGACTCCGGCCGGTACCTGGGCCAGGCGATGCGGCCCGTCGGCGAGACGCCGATGATCCGCGTGCGCGGCGCGCGCACCCACAACCTCAAGAACATCGACGTCGACCTGCCGCGCAACCAGCTGGTCGTCATCACCGGGCTGTCGGGGTCGGGCAAGTCCTCGCTCGCTTTCGACACGCTCTACGCCGAAGGCCAGCGCCGCTACGTCGAGAGCCTCTCGGCCTACGCGCGCCAGTTCCTGCAGCTGATGGACAAGCCCGATGTCGACGTCATCGAGGGCCTGTCGCCCGCGATCTCGATCGAGCAGAAGGCCACCAGCCACAACCCGCGTTCGACGGTCGGCACCGTCACCGAGATCCACGACTACCTGCGCCTGCTCTATGCGCGCGCCGGCACGCCCTTCTGCCCCGACCACCACCTGCCGCTGGAAGCGTCCAGCGTCGGCCAGATGGTCGACGCCGTGCTGGCCATGCCCGACGAGTCGCGCCTGATGGTGCTGGCCCCGGTCGTGCGCGACCGCAAGGGCGAGTTCGTCGAGCTCTTCCAGGACCTGCAGGCGCAGGGCTACGTGCGCTTCCGCGTCGACGGACAGACCGTCGAGGTCACCGAGCTGCCGGCGCTGAAGAAGGCCGAGAAGCACGACATCGACGTCGTCGTCGACCGCATCAAGCTGCGCCACGACAGCGCCGACACGCTGCGCCAGCGTCTGGCCGAAAGCTTCGAAGCCGCGCTGCGCCTGGCCGACGGCCGCGCGCTGGTACTGGACATGGACAGCGGCACCGAGGCGATCTACTCCAGCAAGTTCGCCTGCCCGATCTGCAGCTACTCGCTGCCCGAGCTCGAACCGCGGCTGTTCTCCTTCAACTCGCCGGTCGGCGCCTGCCCGTCCTGCGAAGGCCTCGGCCAGGTCACCGTCTTCGATCCGGATCGCGTCGTCGCGTTCCCGACCTTGAGTCTGGCCAGCGGCGCGGTGAAGGGCTGGGACCGGCGCAACGCCTACACCTTCTCCATGCTGGAGACGGTGGCCAAGCATTACGGCTTCGACATCGAGCTGCCTTTCGAGGAACTCCCCGAACAGGCGCGCCAGGTCTTGCTGCACGGCTCCGGCGAGGATGAGATCACCTTCGTCTACGAAGCCGAAGGCGCGAACGGGAAGAAGCGCAGCGTCAAGCGCGCCCATCCGTTCGAAGGCATCCTGCCCAACCTGACGCGGCGGTATCGCGAGACGGACTCCGCCGCGGTGCGCGAGGAACTCGCGCGCTACCAGAGCGCCAAGCCCTGTCCGCAATGCGAGGGCTCGCGGCTGCGTCGCGAGGCCCGCAACGTCCTGCTGCAACCGGCCGAGGCGGCCGAGGGCGAGCGCGGCAAGCCGATCTACGAGGTCGAGCACGCGACGTTGCGCGAGGCGCTCCATTACTTCGAGGGTCTGAAGCTCAAGGGCGCGAAGGCCGAGATCGCCGACAAGGTGATCCGCGAGATCGCGTCGCGGCTGCACTTCCTCAACGACGTCGGCCTCAACTACCTGAGCCTGGACCGCAGCGCCGACACGCTGTCCGGCGGCGAGGCGCAGCGGATCCGGCTCGCGTCGCAGATCGGCTCGGGCCTGACCGGCGTCATGTACGTGCTGGACGAGCCCAGCATCGGTCTGCACCAGCGCGACAACGACCGCCTGATCGCCACGCTGCGGCGGCTGCGCGATCTGGGCAACTCGGTGCTCGTCGTCGAGCACGACGAGGACGCCATCCGCGCGGCGGACCACGTCCTGGACCTCGGCCCGGGCGCGGGCGTCCACGGCGGCCGGATCATGGCGCAGGGCACGCCCGAGGAAGTCGCGGCCAACCACGAATCGTCGACGGGTCGTTATCTCAGCGGTCTCGAACGCATCGAGGTCCCGAAAAAGCGCCATGCGCTGGCCGACAGCCCCGATCCGCGCACGCTGAAGATCGTCAATGCGCGCGGCAACAACCTGAAGGGCGTGACCGCGGAGTTCCCGGTCGGCCTGCTGACCTGCGTGACGGGCGTGTCCGGTTCCGGCAAGAGCACGCTGGTCAACGACACGCTGTACGCGGCCGTCTCGCGCAAGCTCTACCAGAGCCATGCCGAGCCGGCCGAGCACGACGAGATCGACGGCATGGACGCCTTCGACAAGGTCATCAACGTCGACCAGTCGCCGATCGGCCGCACGCCGCGCTCGAATCCGGCGACCTACACCGGCCTGTTCACGCCCATCCGCGAGCTCTTCGCCGAGATGCCGACCGCGCGCGAACGCGGCTACGGCGCGGGCCGATTCAGCTTCAACGTCGCCGGCGGCCGCTGCGAGGCCTGCCAGGGCGACGGCGTGCTGAAGGTCGAGATGCACTTCCTGCCGGACGTCTACGTCCCCTGCGACACCTGCTTCGGCAAGCGCTACAACCGCGAGACGCTGGAGGTGCTCTACAAGGGCAAGAACATTTCCGAAGTGCTGGGCCTGACCGTGGAGGATGCGTTGACCTTCTTCAGCGCGGTGCCCACGCTCGCGCGCAAGCTGCAGACGCTGATGGACGTCGGCCTGGGCTACGTGAAGCTGGGGCAGAGCGCCACGACGCTGTCAGGCGGCGAGGCGCAGCGGGTCAAGCTGGCGCTGGAACTCTCCAAGCGCGACACCGGCCGCACGCTGTACATCCTGGACGAGCCGACGACGGGACTGCACTTCGCGGACATCGCGCTGCTGCTGAAGGTCGTGCATCAGCTGCGCGACGCTGGCAACACCATCGTGATCATTGAGCACAACCTGGACGTCATCAAGACGGCCGACTGGCTGATCGACATGGGTCCCGAGGGTGGGTCCGGTGGGGGGCGCCTGCTCGTCGCCGGCACGCCCGAGGACGTCGCCGCCTGCGAAGCGAGCCACACCGGTCGTTATCTGAAGCCGCTGCTCGCGCGCGGCTGACCCACTACTCCCCCATCGCATCGCGCGATCGTTCGGATCGAGACGACCTCTGCCCCTTTTCGGAACTCAAGGAAGGAATTTGGAGGCCGTGGCGGCCGACAAAGGAGGGAGATGGAGAAAAGGGGCTGAGGTCGGATCGATCGTGCGCCGACCGGTGCAGTCAGGCGACTGTCTTGCGCTCGCCGCAAAGGCCAGCGCGCCCAGTCCCAGCGCGAACAGCAGCCAGGTCTGAGGTTCCGGCACGCTGGGAACGACCGGCAGGGTGCCCCCGTTGCCGCCGCTGTTCTGCGGAATCTGGGGCAAGGTGATCACGCCGGGACCGCCGCCGGCAGAGGGGACTCCGCCGCCCACGGCACCGCCGCTGCCGGCACCCGGCGTGGGCGTCGGTGCGACGAGGCTGGTATCGGAGGTCGCCGTCGGTGGCAAGCCGGCCGTGCGCGCGAAGCTGCCGGGGTCACCGGCACCGCCGTCCGGCGCACCCGCTGCCGGCGGTTCGAACATCAGCGGTTCTTCTTCGTTCTTCGCCGTCTGCGCGCCGCCCGCTGCGGGGGGCTTCAGCTTCCCGCGCGAGATGCGGCTCACGTTGCGGCAGACGGTCGGCACCAGGATGCACTGGCCGTCCTCGCAGTACACGAGTCCGCGTTCCAGCGTCTGTTCCGTCCACTTCCCGCGCGTGACGGTCTGGCAGACCGAGCCCGCGCCGAAATGCATGTCGCGGATCTCGCTGCCGTAGTCGTAGCGGCCGACGATGCTGTCGCGGTGGATGTCGACGATCTCGTCGTACTGGCGGGCCGTCATGCGGGCCTTCAGCTTGGCGCGCGTCGCCGCCGGAATGTCCTTGTACCGGTCCACGGCCGCGACCAGGTCGCCCATGAAGGGGTTCACCCCCGGACGATCCCAGGAGCAGTTCGGCAGCGTCACGGTAGACGCGGCCAACGCGAATGCGGCCACCAACGACATGACAAGTCTCTTTATTCGGCGGCCGCCTCCGTGAGAACACCTCGTCGGGGTCAGGCTTTGCCGGCAGTCTGTCCTGTATCCATCCGTGCGCTTGAATCACCGGATGTGACAGGACCTGGAGGGCAGTGTAGGGAGCGAACCCCCGCCGCTTCTGGGCGGCCCCCTCAGGCGGGGGTGTGGTCCGGCGTGGTTTTTGTCACACCGGTCTCACAGTTCGCACACCCGGGGTAGAAGCGCCGCCCGCATGGACAACGCTGCCGTGGTCGGGATTCGCTGTTATCGTTTCAATTCACCCGCCTGCCATCGCCATGTCGTCCCCCTCCGCCGCCGCCCGTCACGTCCTCTACGTCGAGGACGACCGCATCAACATCGTGCTGATGGAGGAGGTGTTCCGTCTGATGCCCGGCTGGACGCTGGACATCGCCGAGACCGGCGCGCAGGCCATGGAGGCGCTGTCGCGCCTCACGCCCTCGCTGGTGCTGATGGACATGAACCTGCCCGACATGAACGGGCTGCAGCTGATGGCGCTGGTGCGCGCCGAGCCGCGCTTCGCGACGCTGCGTTGCATCGCGCTCTCGGCCGACGTGATGGACGATCAACGCCAGCGCGCACGCGCCGCCGGCTTCCTGGACTACTGGCTCAAGCCCATCGACGTGCGCCAGCTGCGCGCGGCGCTCGAGCGGCTCTGAGACGGCGCTCACCGCGGCCGATCCCGGCTGAGGACGCTGGTCGGCGCTCTCGCGCGGACGCAAAAAAGCCCGCGCGAGGCGGGCCTTGTCCGGAATGCGGAAGATCCTCTCGGCCCCGGCCGCTCAATCCTTCAGGTGGCTGTTGATCAGACGGGTCATCTCGAACATGTCGGCCTTGGCCTTGCCGAAGATTTCCTTCAGCTTGGCGTCGGCGTTGATGACGCGCTTCTGCGCAGCGTCCTGCAGGTTGTGCTTCTTGATGTATTCCCAGACCTTCTTCACCACGTCGGTCCGCGGCAGCGGCTTGTCGCCGACGATCGCGGCCAGCGCGGGGCTGGGGGTCAGGGCCTTCATGAAGGCGGCGTTGGGGGTGCGCTTCTTCGCGGGCGCGGCAGCCTTCTTCGCAGGAGCTGCCGCCTTCGTCGCGGGCGCGGCCTTCTTCGCCGGTGCCGCCTTCTTCGCGGCGGGAGCAGCGGCCTTCTTCGCCGCCGGAGCCGCCTTCTTGGCCGGTGCCGCCTTCTTGGCGGGCGCAGCCTTCTTCGCAGTTGCCATTTCGATTCTCTCCATCAAGGGTTGTTGATGTGCCGGGCCCTGGTGAAGGTCTGACGCCTTCGGTACTCGATGGCACCCTGCGCGGGCAATGGTACTGCGCACCTCTGTCATTGAGAAGGCTTTACCGGGGGGGAAACGGCCTGGAAGTCAACGTCGAGGCCCGTGTTTGTCGCAGGCGCGCATCAATCTCCGCGTGTCCTACGCGCGCCGCACGTCTTCACCTACGGGGTTCCCCGTGGTCATCGCGTCCTGCGCGCGTCGTCGACGAGCCGCTCAGTAGACGTCGCGGCGGTAGCGGCCGTCGCGGATGAGGCCGTCGACATCGGCGTCGCCGAGCGTCTCGCGCAGCACCGCGTCGACCGCGCCCGCCATGCCTTGCAGGCTGCCGCAGATGTAGAGCGCGGCGCCGTCGGCGATCCATTCGCGCAGCCGTTGCGCGTGCCGCTCCAGCAGATGCTGCACGTGCACGCGCTCGGCCTGGTCGCGCGAGAAGGCCCAGTCCGCGTGGGCGATCAGGCCGTCGCGCTGCCAGGCGTCGATTTCCTCGCGGTAGTGCGCGTCGTGCGCCGACTGGCGTTCGCCGAAGAGCAGCCACGCGGGCGCGTTCGTCGTGTCCATGCGGGTCGCCGCGCGGGCCTTCAGGTGCGCGCGCAGTCCGGCCAACCCGGTGCCGTTGCCGACGAGGATCAGCTTGCGGTCGGCGTTCGCACCGATGCGGAAGCTCGCATGCGGGCGCAGCCGCATCGCCACGGTGCCGTCGAGCGGCAGCCGTCCCGTCAGCCAGCCCGACGAGAGTCCG
This sequence comes from Roseateles noduli, assembly GCA_002205125.1. Classification (GTDB taxonomy): domain Bacteria; phylum Pseudomonadota; class Gammaproteobacteria; order Burkholderiales; family Burkholderiaceae_C; genus Roseateles; species Roseateles noduli. The sequence goes on from NIOE01000017.1 coordinate 107,994, forward strand.
GGCGTGCCGTCCTCGCGCGTCGTGCGGCGGACCATCAGTTCGACGCGCCCATCGGAGGGCAATGAGGCGATCGTGTACTCGCGCGGTCGCTGCGCATCGTCGCCGGCGTCGTCGGTCGCGACGCTCACCTGCACCAGGTCGCCCGCTTCCCACGCCGGCAGCGGCGAACCGTCCGCCGGTGTCAGTTCCAGATGGAACACCGGACCGCCCTGGCTGCCCGGATTCAGATGCCGGCGCTCGCGCAGGCGCCACGACGTGAAGACCGGCGTCTCCCATTCCGCCAGATCGGCGGTGCCCGCGAAGTGACTGAGCCGTTGGCGCCATTGCGCCAGCGCGTGCTCGTCGGCACGATCGGAGTCGATGCGATCGAACATCGACCGCGCGCCGCGCTCGCGCAGCCAGGCATCGAGCGCACGCCCGAAGCCGCAGAAGTGCGCGTAGGTCGAATCGCCCAGCGCCAGCACGCCGACTTCGAGCGACGACAGATCCAGGCCTTCGCCTCCCTCCGCCGCCATCAGGTCACGCGCGAACGGCGCGGCGCTGTCCGGCGCATCGCCTTCGCCGTAGGTGCTGGCAATGAACAGCGCATGCCGCGCACCGCGCAAGGCGTCGCGATCGATCTCGCCGAGCGAAGCCACACGCACCGGCATGCCGGCCAGATGCAGCGCCTTGGCCGTCTGCCAGGCGAGTTCCTCGGCCTGGCCGGTCTGGCTCGCGTGGAGCACCAGGACCGGCGGGCCCGCGTCGGCGGCAGGCAGCAAGGCGGCAGCGGCGTCGGCCGCCTGTCGCAGCCGGCTGCGATGTCGCCACCAGACGGCGGCGCACAACAACAGATAGAGCGCGATCAGCAGCAGAGCCGCTGCGGGACGGGACAGGATCGGAGCCATCAGTGCATCACAGCATCAGCGCGCGCATCGCCGTGGAGAAGCGCTCCTCGAATCCGCCGCCTTCAGACGGCGCACGTCGACGCACCAGCAGCGCAGCCAGTCCGAGGCGCTCCGCCAGCGCGAGGCCTTCGTCCGGCCCGAGCACCATCAGCGCCGTCGACCAGCCGTCGGCCCACATCGCGCTGTCGTGCACGACGGTGACCGACGCAAGTCCGTGTTCGATCGGCCGACGGGTGCGCGGATCGATGGTGTGCGAACGGCGCGGGCCGTCGGTCTCGTCGAAGAATTTCCGGTAGTCGCCGGAGGTCGCCACCGACAGGCCGTGCAAGGCGATGCGCACCGGCGCGAGTCCGCAATCAGCGGACGGCGGCTCCAGGTCGACCCACCACGGTTGACCTTCCGGCTTGAGCCCGGCGCCTCGCAACTCCCCGCCGATCTCGACGAGGTGGTCGGGCAGTCCGAGGGCCGTCAGGACGGCGGACAAGCGATCGACCGCGAAGCCCTTGGCGATCGCCGACAGGTCCAGCGTCGCCTCGCCGGGTTGCGTGAGCACGCGACGCGTGCCGTCCCACGGCAGCGATGCCCAGCCGCAATGGACACGACCGCAGTCCTCGGGCGACGGCGCGCGGAAGCCCGGCGCATCGTGGCGCGGCGCGAGCGCGGTCTCGCCCGAAGGTCCGAAGCCCCACAGCGAGACCAGCGCGCCGGCGGTCGGGTCGTAAGCGCCGTCGCTCTCGGCCGCGATGCGCAGCGCCGCGTCCACCACAACGGCGAAACCGTCCGGCAACGGACACGCCGTGCCCGCCGCCGCGCGATTGAAGCGGCTGAGGTCCGAGCCCGCGACCCAGCTGCTCATCTGCGCGATGACTTCGTCGCAGGCATGGACGACCGCCGCCTCGATCGCCGCGAGGCGCAGCCCCGCCGGCCCGATGAAACGCGCGGACCAGCTCGTCCCCATCGTCTCGCCGGCCAGCGCGTGCACGGCCTGCCCCAGCGCCGGCGGTTCGCCGACGATCTGCAGCGGAACGAGGACGCGCGGCTCGAGCGCGATGCCCGCGCCCCGCGTCGCCATCGTCCCGCAGCTCACGCTCACTTCGGCAGCACCTCGAAGGTGGCGCTCACGCTGGCGCGCTGCACCGGCGCCTCACGCGTACCGGTGGGCGCGTTCGGGCCGCGCGCGGGACCGGTGCTCGCGCCGATGAAGTAGCGGCCCGGCTCCGTCCATTCGACGGTGAACTCGCCCTTCGCATCGGTCTTCAGCTCGATCTCGCCGAACTTGTAGCGGTAGCGGTTGCCTTCGCGGATCAGCTTGAGCTGCACGTCGGCCGCGGGCTTGCCGTCCAGCACCAGGCGGAACTTCGTCTTGTCGCCGTGGCTCAGGTCGGTGACCGGACCCAGCGGCAGCAGCTCCAGGCCGTCGCCCTCGGGCTTGAAGTCGACCTTGCCGGCCTCTTCCTTGCTGACGAAGGTCTGCTGGCGGTTGCTCATCACCGTCAGCGCGGTGACCTCGGCATCGGCCGGCACGTCCTTGGCAAAACTTTCCTTCGTGCCGCGGAAGCGCTTGGTCTCGCCGCCCTGCTTGTACGCGCCCATCAGCGACTGGCTGACATTGCTCACGCGCCAGGTGCCGTCCTGCGTCAGCTTCACGTCGAAGCTCTCGCGGTGGCGGGCAGCGCTGCGGTTCTCGGCCTCGACGCTCTTGCCGTCCGGCGCGGTGATGCGGACCGTCTCCAGCTTCAGCGCGCGCTCGAAGTTGAAGAGGTCTTCCGAGACGGCCGCGTCGAACGAGGCCACCGGTTCCTTGCCGTCGAAGGCCGCCTTGTTGGGCAGCAGCCAGGTCATGTGCGCCTGCGCGGTCAGCGGGACCAGCGCGGCGACGGCCAGCGCGACGGGCGCGATGCGCGTGGCGATCCGGGAAGCGATCGAAATCTTCTTCATGGGAGTTCCTCCGTGTCTTGTCGTGGAGCCTGTCGCGGCGCGATCAGGGCTTGACCGTCAGTTCCAGCGCGCCGAGCTCGTGCTCACCCTGCGCCTTCTCCGTCGCGGCAGCCTTGACCGGCCAGGTCAGCGGCAGGCGCTGCACTTCGCGGCCGCCGGCTTCACGGCTGGATTCGACGACCACCTCGTACTTGCCCGGCGGCAGCGCGGCGAGCGCGGCGCTGGTGTCCAGCGAGATCGCGTGCTCGCCCGGTGCGCGCGTGGCAGCGGTGACGCCGTCCGCCGGCACGGTCAGGTTGCGGCCGCCCTGGCGCCACCACTGGCGCATGTCCTTGAGCCACTTGGTGCCGGCGTTGTTCTGCTTCTTGGTGTCGTACCAGACGGCCAGTTGCGCGACGGCGGGACCGGATTCGCCGGCCTTCTCGACCCAGACGGCGATGTAGGGGCGGTGGTACTCGGCGACGTTCAGGCGTGGCACTTCCAGCTTGAGCTGGACGGTGGCGGCCCAGGCGGAGGAGCCGACGGCCAGGGTGCCCAGCGTGCCGAGGGCACCGAGCTGGAGGAGGGTACGACTTGCGGAGCGATTCATGGTCGAGTCTCGGTTGAAGGTCGGGAGGATCCTGGCGGCGGCTCGGAGCGGAGAGGAAATCAATGGATCAGCAGCAGCGCCAGCAGCGCCGGGATCACCAGGCCCAGGCCGACGAGCGGCCACGTGCTGGGGCGACTGACCGCATGGAACTTGAGGATCAGCAGGCCCGTGATCGAGAACAGCAGGCAGGCGACGGCGAAGAGGTCGATGAACCAGCTCCAGGCCACGCCGGCATGGCGGCCCTTGTGCAGGTCGTTGAGGTAGGAGATCCAGCCGCGGTCGGTGTCCTCGAACTCGACCTCGCCGCTGTCGCGCGCGATGCGGATCCACGCGTCGCCGCCCGGGCGCGGCAGCGCGAGGTAGATCTCGTCGCGGTTCCACTCGGCTTCGCGGCCGTCGATCGCGCGACCCAGCTCCTTCGCCAGCCAGGTCCGCACCGTGGCGGGCACCGGCGCCTTGCTGTCGGGCTCATTGGCGGACGCCGGCTTCAGCGGCGCGGCCAGCTCGGCCGGCAATTGCGCCGTCCTGCTGACGATGGCCGGCTTGGACTCGATGTCGGCGGCGTGGTTCAGCGTGATGCCGGTGACGGCGAACAGGATCATGCCGATCAGGCAGATCGCCGAACTGATCCAGTGCCACTGGTGCAGCTGCTTCAGCCAGCCGGACCGCTTCGCGGCATTGCCCGCATGGCCACCTGGATTCGTACGCTTGGGTCCGCTCATGTCTCGGCCCAGAGCCGCAGGAGGTTGTGATAGTGGCCGGTGAGCGCGGTCGTTTCGGCGTCGTCGCCGAGCCGGCCGCGCAGCTTCTGGATGGTCTGGTCGAGCTCGTACAGCATCGCCCGCTGCCAGTCCTGTCGGATCAGGCTCTGCGTCCAGAAGAACGAGCAGATCCGCGCGCCGCGCGTCACCGGCGTGACGCGATGCAGGCTGGTGCTCGCGTAGACGATGAGGTCGCCCGCCGGCAGCTTCACCTCGTGTGTGCCGTAGGTGTCGACAACCTCGAGCTCGCCGCCGTCGTACTCGTCGGGCTCGCTCAGGAAGAGGGTGGAGGACACGTCGCTGCGCAGCGGATGGTCGCTGCCCTGCTGGCGCATGATCGCGCCGTCGACGTGGAAGCCGTAGTGCTCGCCGCCCTCGTAGCGGTTGAACAGCGGCGCCAGCGTGCGCAGCGGCAGCGCCGCCGAGATGAACAGCGGATGCCGTGCCAGCACCTCGCGGATGTGCGCGCCGATCTCGCGCGCGGCCGGATGCTCGACCGGCAGCTGGCGGTTCTGCTTGACCTTCGCGCCCTGCTCGCCCACGGTCGCGCGACCGTCGGTCCAGTCGGCGGCGTCCAGGAGCTTGCGCATCTCGCGCACGTCCTGCTTGCTGAGCACTTCGGGGATGTGAAGAAGCATGTCCGGATCGAATCAATTCAGGAGGCTGCACGCACGACGGCCCGCCCCTGCTAGGACAGGGACGGGCCGCGCGTACGCTACCTCAAACCGTCAGGCCTGATCAGAAGCCGATGTTGGCGGAGAGCGTCGCAGCGCGCGGAGCGCCCAGCACCAGTCGGCCACCGCCGTTGTTCAACGAGCTCATGTACTTCTTGTCGAACACGTTGGTGACGTTCAGCTGCAGCGAGACGTTCTTGTTGACGCGGTAGGCGCCCATGACGTCCATCACGGTGTAGGCCGGCAGTTCCGGCAGGCCGGTCGACGGGGCGGCGGCGACGGTGATCACGCGCTTCTGCTCCGACGTGTGGCGCGCGCCGACGGCACCGGTCCAGTCGTTCCACTGATAGGACGTCCACAACGTGGCGGACCACTTCGGCGTCCAGCGCACGCCGTCCGTCACCGTCTGGTTCGGGTTGGTCGCGGTGGAGGCGGCGCGCTGGTTGATCTGCTTGGTGTCCATGGTCTGGACGCCGGCGGTCACCTGCCAGAAGTTGGTGAGCTGGCCGACCGCGGCCAGCTCGATCCCCTGCACCCGGGTCTTGCCGCCTTGCGTGGCGACGTTGGTCAGCGCGTCCACGCTCACCTGGCCGTCGTTCTCGCTGCGGTACAGCGCGGCCGTCAGGTTCAGACGCTTGTTGAGCAGGTCCCACTTGGTGCCCAGCTCGTAGTTCGTCGTCTCCTGCGCGTCGGCCGCCGTGCCGGCCTGGCCGGAGCTGCTCAGCGTGAAGTTGGCGCTGCCCGGAGGCGTCAGCGAGTTGGCGGCGGCGGCGTAGACCGTGCCGTTGTCGGCCAGCTTGTACACGGCGCCGAGGTTCCAGCTGGTGATCCACTTGCCTGCGTTCAGGCGCGTGGTGCTGATCGTGTTGATGTTGGAACCGGTGGCCGCGCCAGGGGCCAGGACCACCGAGCCGGTGGTGGTCTTGATCTTGTAGTGCTCGGTACGCACGCCGAAGGTGAGCTTGAGCGCGTCGGTCACTGAGATCGTGTCCAGCGCGTAGATCGCCTGGGTGATGGTGCTGCCTTCGCTGTCGGCGCCGGTGGCGTAGGGCATGCCCAGCACATCGTTCGCGTTCGGGTTGTACAGGTTGGCCGGCGGGTTGGCGATGGCGGCGTAGCTCACGCCGTTGATCGTCTGCGCGGTCGTGCCGAAGCCGCGGCTGTCCTGGCTTTCGTACATCAGCTCGACGCCGGTGGCCAAGTCATGCTTGATGCCGCCGGTGTTGAACGCGGCGTTGATGCTGGTCTGGTTGGCCAGGATCTCGTTGGTCTGATCCACGCGCTGACGCGAGCGGGCGATCTGCCAGGTGGACGGATCCGCCGTCACGACCGTGGACGCCGCGCCGGTGCCCGGCACGTTCGTGATGCCGATGATGCCGGTGATCACGCGGTCCATGTGGGTGCGGCCATAGCGCGAGGTGTTGCGCACGGTCAGGCCGTTGCCGATGTCCATCTCCAGCTTGGAGGTGACCATGTCGGCCTTGACCTTCTCGCGGTCGCCGCGGCTGCCGTAGAAGTTGTCGGTGTCGACCTTCGAGGCCGTCTTCAGCGCCTCCAGGCCGGCGATCGCGGCGGGCGTCGAGCCGGCCGCGGGGTTCGCCACGGTGAAGCCTGCCCAGCCGATGGCCGGGATGCCGCCGTCCGGCACGTTGTTCTGACGCACGTGCTGCGAGTACAGGAAGAAGCGCGTCGGCGTGTTCAGGCCGAAGGCGATCCCCGGGGCGATCGCGTGCGTCTTGCGCTCGACGATGTCGCGGCCCGGCACGCCGTTGTCCTGCCACACGGCATTCAGACGCACGGCGGTGTTGTCCATCACCTTCTGGTTGACGTCGATGGAGGCGCGCTTGCGGCTTGCATCGCCGATCGTGATCACGCCGTCGATCGAGTTCTCGATCTGCGGCAGCTTGCTGATCAGGTTGATGTAGCCGGCGGACGCGCCGCGGCCGGTGTCGGCGCCCGACGGGCCCTTCACGACTTCGATCTGCTCGATGTTGAAGACGTCGCGCGTGACCGCGCCCAGGTCGCGGATGCCGTCGACGAAGGTCGAGGTGCTGGCCGAGAAGCCGCGCATCTGGAAAGTGTCGCCGGCGGAGGTGTTGCCGTTCTCACCCAGCTGCATCGTGATGCCGGGGGTGTTCTGCAGCGCGTCGATCAGCGAGACGGCGCCTTGCTCGCGCAGCACTTCCTTCTTGATCACCGAGATCGTCTTGGGCGTTTCCAGCAGCGGCTGGGTGATCTTCGAGGAGGCGCTCTTGTCGGCCTTGTAGTCGGACTGGGCCGTGCCTTCGACCTTCACCTGCGGCAGGTAGGGCGACGCGGCGGCGGATGCGGTGGCGGCATCGGCCGGAGCGGCGGCGGGCGCGTCGGCAGCGTGGGCGAGCGGGAAGGTCAGGGAAGCAGCCAGTGCGGCCAGCGGGGCCACCGCATGTTTGCGGCTCTTGATGTAGCGGGACATGGATTCGAGCTCCGAGGGAAGTTCTTGTAGGAAATCTGGCTCGGCTGGCTGCGCGTGCTGGCGGCGTCGTCCCGACGCATCACGGCGCACGGTGGCGGGCCCCTCCCTGTCGCGTCTGGCTGGCGGTGGCGGGTGATTGAGGCCGACTTGGACTCAAAGGCCGCAAATGCTAAGCATTCTCATTTGTATGTGTCAAAGAATTGCTGCTCCTCAGGCGATTCCGCGTGGCGAACGCGCGACGTCCCTGTTTCTGTTCTGTAAAGCACAAAACCCGCGGGACGCTGTCGCGTGCCGCGGGTTCGGGGGGACTGCCGGAGCCAGGCCCCGGTCAACGATCCGTCAGTTCAGCGGTCCGGCCTTGCCTTCCGCGTGTTCCGGCAGCTTGGGGGCCGTCTTGAGACTCCAGATCATCGTGATCGCCAGGATCGCGACCACCACGCCCAGCGACAGGAGCACGGGGATCTTGATGACGTCGATCAGCATCATCTTGGCGCCGATGAACACCAGCACCACCGCCAGGCCGTAGCTGAGCAGATGGAACTTGGACGCCATCGCCGCCAGCAGGAAGTACATCGCACGCAAGCCCAGGATGGCGAAGATGTTGGAGCTCAGCACGATGAACGGATCGTTCGTGATCGCGAAGATCGCCGGGATGGAGTCCACCGCGAAGATCACGTCGGTCATGCCCACCAGCGCGATCACCAGCAGCATCGGCGTGGCGATGCGCTTGCCGTTCTCCAGGGTGAAGAAGCGCTCGCCGTCGAAGTTCTTGCTCACCGGCAGCACACGGCGCAGCAGCTTCAGCGCGGGGTTGTCCTCAAGGTCGGGTTCCTTGCCGGCCGCCCACCACATCTTGATGCCGGTGATCAGCAGGAAGGCACCGAACAGGTAGAGGATCCAGTGGAACTGCGCGATCAGCCAGCCGCCCACCAGGATCATCACCGTGCGCAGCACGATGGCGCCGATGATGCCCATCATGAGCACCCGCTTCTGGTAGGCCGAGGGCACCGAGAAGTAGGTGAAGATCATCAGGAAGACAAAGATGTTGTCGACCGCCAACGATTTCTCGATGAGATAGCCGGTGATGAACTCCAGCGCCTTGGTGTTGGCGAGTTCCGTGCTGCCGGTGCCGTCCCGCACGGCCCACCAGAGCAGGCCCATGAAGGCGACGCTCAGCGCCACCCATACCAGCGACCAGTTGATCGCTTCGCGGACGCCCACGTCGTGCGCGCCCTGCTTGCGCAGGACGACGAAGTCCAGGATCAGCGACACCACGACGATGCCGACGAATGCCACCCACAGCCACATGGGAACGATCGTGCTCATGAGAGCTCCTTGCAAGAAGGAATGGCGAGTCGTCGCCATCCCGGTTTCAACGGCAACGCGCCGCCTCGGGCCAGCGCGTTGCGATCGAAGGGTCTTGCAAGGCTGATGCGGGCTCGCGGTCGGTGGACCTGGCGAATCCGGCATCAGGTGCAGGGCCCGGCTGCCTTCACGGCAACGTCTTGACGGGCATCTGCCGCGGCCTGGGCCGCGCGGCTACTCCCCCTTCGGATGGTTCGAATTATCCTTCACTTCGTCCATTTCAAGTTCGCATTTTCCTGATGATCGATACCGGTATGCTGAGCGCATGAAAACGCTGACCCGCTGGATGCTGCTGGCCGCCGCGCTGCTGCTGGTGGCGCATCTCTATCCCGGCGTCCAGGTGAAGGGCTTCGTCACCGCGCTGATCGCGGCCTTCGTGCTGGGCCTGTTCAACACGATCCTGCGGCCGGTGCTGGTGCTGCTCACCCTGCCCGTGACGCTGCTGACGCTGGGGCTGTTCCTCTTCGTCATCAATGCGCTGCTGTTCTGGGCAACGGCCAGCGTGCTGGACGGCTTCACCGTCGCCGGCTTCGGCGCGGCCTTGATCGGCTCGCTGATCTACTCGCTGTGCGGCATGGCGATCGACGTGCTGATCGAACGCCTGTTCCCCGACAGCGAGTAAATCGCCGACCTCCGGGCGCTCAGGGCTCCGCGCCCGGCGGCACGCCGCGCGGGTACATCTCCATGAGCATCTGGCGACGCTCGTAGCGCAGGTCGCGCAAGCGCGAGTCGATCACCGAGGCTTCGAACTGGTCAGCCGATCGGGCCCGGCCCTGGCGTTCCGCGGATGCCAGCCGGTCGATCGCGCCCGTGATGTCGCCGAGCGCCGCACGGGTCTCGCCCTGTGCGCGCAGGGAGCGCAGCGGTTGGCCGAGCTGTTGCCACAGGGTGCCGCTTTCCTGCCAGGCGAGCGCGTCCTGCGCATGCAAGGCGAGATGGGTCTGCAAGGCCTCCGCCGCTTCGCGCTTCACTTCCGGACGCGCGTCCGCCTGGGCCAGATCGGCGCGGATCATCAGCATCGGACGCGAGCGTTCGTTCTTCAGCGGCTCCAGCGCCGCGAAGCCGGCCTCGGGGCGGTTGCGGGCCACTTCCAGCTCGGCGTGCGCATAGACCAGCAGACGCTTCGCGCCCGGATCCGCGCCGAGGAGTCCGGCCAAGGCGTCAGCGGTCTTCAACGTGGCTTCCGCGCGGGAAAAGTCGCGCAGCTTGATCGAGGCCAGCGCGCTGGTATATCGCGCAGCCAACTGGTCGATGTTCTTCTCTCCGGCTCGCGATCCGGCGTCCAGGCCTTGGAGCACGCGCCATGGATCGGTCCGCTGATCCATCAACACCTTGGCACGGGCGGCCATCAAGGCGTGCTCGGACGTGCCCACCAGCTTGGCCTGGCTGCTCGTCCCCAGGCGGGCCTTGGCCTCGCCGATGCGCTCGCTCGTCAGCGGGTGGCTGCGCAGGTAGGGGTAGGCGCCGGAATCCATCAGGTGGTACGCCTGTTCCATGCGCTCGAACATGCTGGCCATGCCGGCCGGCTGGTAGCCCGCCTGCGTCATGACCTGGAAGCCCACGCGATCGGCCTCGCGTTCCATGTCGCGCGAGAAGTTCAGTTGCGCCTGCGCCGCCGCCGCCTGGCTGGTGACGATCGCCGCCTGCGCGCCGTCGATGCTGCGCGTCTTTGCGGCAGCCAGGATGCCCAGCAGCAGGCCCACCGTGGCGAGCGCGCTGGTGCGGGCATCGCCGACGATGCTGCGCGCGATGTGACGCTGCGTGACGTGCGACAGCTCGTGACCCATCACCGATGCCAGCTCGTCGCGCGCGCCGGTCATCGCGATCAGGCCGAGATGGATGCCGACATAGCCGCCGGGCAGCGCGAAAGCGTTCACCGACCGGTCGCGGACCAGGAAGAGCTCCCACGCGAAGCGGTCGCTGGTGTCGTCGCTGATGTTGCCGAGGCGACGTGCGGCGTCCACCAGCGGCTGCCAGGTGTTCTGCGCGTATTCGAGCAGCAGCGGATCGTCGATGTAGTCCGGGTCCGGGCGGATCTGCCGCATGACCTGGTCGCCGAGCTTCTTCTCGGCGCCGATGCTCACGTCCGCCGAGACCGAATCGCCCAGGGCCGGCAGGTTCACCTGCGCGACGGCGCTCTGGCCGAGCAGCGCGATGCTGAGCAGCGCCGCCAGGCAACGCCGGGTGAAGGGAAGGGGGTTCGTTCGCTTCAAGGGATCTCCAGGGCCGGAACTATGATGACGCCTCTTCGGTTTCGCGATTGTTGCCGCGCTCATGAGCTCGCCTCTGACCCATTTTGACGCCAACGGACAGGCCCACATGGTGGACGTCTCCGGCAAGGATGTCACGCACCGCGTGGCCCGGGCCGCGGGCCGCATCCGGATGAAGCCCGAGACGCTGGCCTTGATCCGCGACGGGAACGCCAAGAAGGGCGATGTCATCGGCGTTGCGCGCATCGCCGCCATCCAGGGCGCCAAGCGAACCTCCGATCTGATCCCGCTCTGCCATCCGCTTCCGATCACCCGGGTCGCCGTCGACTTCGCGCTGGACGAACCGGCGAACGCCGTCGTCTGCACGGTCCAGGTGGAGACGCTGGGCCGCACCGGCGTCGAGATGGAAGCGCTGACCGCGGTGCATATCGGCCTCCTCACCATCTACGACATGTGCAAGGCCGCCGATCGCGGCATGGTGATGGAGCAGATCCGGGTGCTGGAGAAGCAGGGCGGGAAGTCAGGGGATTGGCACGCCGAGGTCTAAGTAGTTGATCTAGCTCAGTCTCACGTCTGCGGCGCCAATCCATCTCCGCGTCATTCGATTTCGATCGGAGGGCGCCCTAAGTGCTTATGTCCATCGCATGTCCAAGTGAACGCGATGGCATCGATTCGAAAACGTGGAAGCGTCTATCAAGCGCGAGTGAGCCGCAAAGGCTTTCCCCAAGAGGTGAAGACCTTCGAAAGCAAGGCCGAGGCCGAGCGATGGGGCCGCTCAGTTGAAGCGGCAATGGACGACCACAGCTACAGGCGGTCCAGGCCCGCAGAGGACATGCTCCTATCGGCGCTGATCCGAAGGTACCGCGAAGCCGTGACTCCCTCGAAGAGAGGAGCGCGCGACGAGGCGATTCGACTTAGGAAGCTGGAGCGTGACCGACTAGCCTCGTATACGGTGGCGAATGTCACCCCGTCTGTGGTCGCCGAGTACCGCGACAGGCGCCTTCAAACATGCTGTGCTGCGACCGTCGTCCGTGACCTCGCTGTGCTGTCTTCCATCTTCACCCATGCTCGCCGGGAATGGCAGATTGGTAGCTCCAACCCGGTAAGTGACGTGCGGAAGCCTAGTCCTGGACTGGGCAGAGACAGGCTTCTGCAGCCGCAGGAAGAGATTCGGATGTTCTTTCACGCTCAGCCGCAGGGAAGAAGAAACCCGCTCCTTGAGCCTCTACTGCGTGTCGCTCTGGAAACTGCCATGCGCAAGGGTGAGCTTCTACGCATCGAATGGGCCGATGTTGATCTTGAACGTGCGGTCGTCAAGCTGCGGATGACCAAGAATGGAAGCGTTCGCTGGGTGCCGCTTTCCACCAAGGCGGTTGATGTGCTCTCACGCATGAAGCGCAACGATTCGCCGCGTGTCTTCCCCGTGCAAGCGGCGGCTCTTGATCGGATCTTCAGGCGACTCTGTGAGCGTGCAGACCTGCTCGATCTAAGGTTCCACGACCTACGGCACACCGCGACAACGCGCTTAGCCGCCAAGCTCCCAAACGTGATTGAACTGGCGGCTGTAACCGGGCATCAATCGCTCCAGATGCTGAAGCGCTACTACCACCCGCGCGCCGAGGATCTCGCACTGAAGCTGGGGTGAAAGCCTATAGCGAGCCATCGCCCCCTTGTCTATCCCCATTATCAGTGTTTACCCTTATGGCAGCACCATGATAGAATTCGGGTTCTGCTACCAAGAGTAGCGGCAGGCGATTAAGCCTGAGATCACCGCAAGGAGCCGCAACCGTCTAACGACATTGCGGCTTTTTTGCGTCCATCCTTTGTCGCATCCGGACTAGACCAATGCACATCATCATTTGGAGATACACACATGGCAACCAGCCAAGGATTTTTCACGACCCGCCACTCTGAGGACTTCCAGCCCGTATTCGTCTGCATCGCGGAAGGCATCGCTCGCGGCGCCACGGATGAAGAAATTTCCTCTCGACTTAACGATGCCGACCTAAGAACCGCTCGCGGCCTGCCGTTTACGCACAACAGGCTCGCACAGCTTCTCAAGGTTCTCCGGAATCCCATCGATTATCCCTCCAGGGCTTATCGCGCCCTGATGGAATTGCATCGGCGTAGGAAGATGAGTGGCGCCCAGTGCCGCCTGCTTCTGAACGTACGAGGAGGCGCGCTTTGACGCGCGCAACCCCTGCGCAGACCTCGGATGCGCACAATGGCGCCAATATTCGCCAGTTCGCCCTAGAGCTTGGGGAGAATGGATGGTGCGTCGACATCGCTGGCACCCGAATGGGTGCGTTGCACATTCCGTCAAATCGCACTGTGAGCCTTGACGAGCTTGGCCTCAGGTACCGGGAGAGTTCGTACTGCACGATCGCCGCAGCCGACCAGCGAGATGATATTGGGGCTCTGTCCCAACGTGTGGCCCAAAGTCTTCCACGGGTCGCGGGCTCTACGTTTCACCCCGTCGAGGAACGATTCGTGTCGGATAGCGGCATCACGCTAGCGAACACTTACATTCCCTACAAGCCTAAAAAGCTTGCGGCTGAGCGGCATGAGTTTGGTGTTCGACTCCTAGAACAATATCTTGAACGGCTGTTTCCGGCGGAGGACGAACGCAGACTGGTAAAGCAGTACGCCGCCCACTGCCTTGCAGAGCCGCTGAAGAGGCCGCAGTACGGCATTCTCCTAACTGGCGATCCAGGGACGGGGAAAAGCCTACTTCTACGTGCGATCGAGAAAGCTTTGGGGGGACGGCACTGTTGGCGCGAGAACAGCTATTCAGCAGCGTTCAAAGGCTTCAGCGAGGTATTCCCTGACCATCTAGTAGTGGCATTTGATGACGCCCCGGTCGGGGCGACAACTTATGAACTGTTAAAGCATGCAATTACCTGTACCTACCAGGAGGTCGAGATCAAGGGAGTACAGCGACGAGTTCGACGGAATGTTTACAGTCGGGTTTGGATTCTTTCCAACGAGCTAGTTCCGTTCGACCTAACGGACGATCGTCGCTTTTACGTACCCACCAGATGCACGCATCCCACAAACAAGGCGGAGTCGGAAGAATTCTTCCGCAAATTCGTTCCTTGGTTGGAAAGCGAGGAGAGCGGCCCAGCGATCTATTACTGGCTTCGCGATATATCGTTGGATGGCTTTCCATTGATCAGCCCGCCAATGACGGATGCGAAAAGCATGATGTGCAGCACTGGGCTTACCGCCGCGACGGACGCCGTAGCTTCGTACGTGCAGGATGGTCGCATAGTCCACATTGACGAGGTGCGGCAACACCTTCGTGCTGTGGGTTACGGCAACCAGCCCAATGCCATCGTCGAGAAGGCGCTCAAAGCGGCGAGCTATGTCAAGAGAAGAAGAGCGAACCCTAAAGGATCGGGGCAGATTGCTCTCTGGGTACCCGATTCCTCCGCGCGGAGCAGGGGCTTGAACAGCATGGAAATGACCCGTCTGGAGCGAGTCGGCGCCTTCGACTAGTGCAGTTGCTGCACGCGTAGTGCGTAAGGCCATCGCGTGTAAGGGCTTGATTTCTCAGTTAAATCAGTCCTTAGTGCGCTTAATGCACTGATGCATTCCACCACTTCTATCTAGTTGACAAAGCTTATTTCCATAAGAATTTAAGCCCTTCAGCCAACCTCCCCGCTTAATAGGGGGTTTTGTACGTCCGTTTTTCTAGCCAACGCAGGCTCGCTCTATCACGGAGCAACAGAGTTTTCGCTGCCTCCCGACTGAATATCGAACTGCAAAAGCTGAGAAGGGTGCACATCCAGTGCCTTAGCGAGACGGCAGATGTTGACGAGCGCGATGTTGCGCTTCCCGCGCTCCACCCCGCTCAGATAGCTTCGGCCAACCCCGCTGTCGCTTGCCAAATCCTCCTGAGAGATCTTCTTGCTCTCCCGCACGGCCCGAAGTCGCTGCCCAAACCGGGCCTGGACGATCTGTTGCTCCTCATCACTCATGTGGGGGATGCTAGGAAGCAGACACTTCCGAGGCCACGCCGTTTAAGATCACGCCATCCGAGGTACATTTTGGGGGGCGAGGTGAGGTGGAAAAATCTAGTGACTGCGAGCGCCTATGCGGTGCTGATGCTGAGCGTCAGTAAGCCGGAGATCGCCGAGGCAAAGGTCTTGGTGTTGGAGCTACGTGACGAGGCAGGAACGCCGGTCGAGGGCGTTTCGGTCACCTTCTTTGGCGAGCCTTCGCCCACATGCAAAACCGACGGGTCCGGTGCATGCAGACGGGATACGGACCTCCCTCACCTGGACGTGGAGGCGACCAAGGACGGCTATCTCCCGATCCGCAGCCGGTTCAATTTCGCAGATTCAAGAGGGGTAGTGGCGCTGACGATCTATTCCAGAGCGCACGAAGATGCCGCCCAGAAACGACGTGAGATTGAGGATCAGGCCCGCGCACGGGCACAGAAGGCAAAAGACGAAACTACTGCGCGTGAAGCTGAGGCTCGGGCAAACATGCGGGTCTCGATGGTGAGCTTGGCCGACGATCTGGACCTGTGCGCCGCGCAGGGCCTCTTGCTGCGCGGGGAATCGCTCACCTCAATGCCACCGTTTCTAAACTCGGATGACGAATTGCTGACCAAGGAATTCGCGAGGCGAAGGCTTAGCTTCAATCGTGCGCAGGCCAAGGAGGAGACGCTATCGCGAGGGATGTCTGAGTGCTCGATGGCGGCGTCTTACGGTCGTCCGACCAAGCGGAATCGCAGCGTTGGTTCGTGGGGTGTGCGTGTGCAGTACGTCTACGAACAACTCGGGATGTACATCTACACGCGAAACGGACGCGTTGATAGCTGGCAGGACTGAACCCGAGATGGGCGGTCTAGGACCTCCTCGCACGTTGCAAAATCGAGTACCTGGTTGAGCACTTCTGGGTGCGGGGTTGCAAACGCTTCAGACTCGCCAGAATATCGATCTGTGCCATCTAAGAGGTAGCACCACGGGTGATGCGTGGTCTGTCGTGATCGATGTGGAACAAGGTGATGACGGGCTCTTCGTCCCGGCTTGATGATCTTCGCACCCGAGGAAGAAGAGCCTTCCGCGTGCTATTGAGCGGCGTTTATGTGACCTCAACGGACGTCATTGAAGCTGGCAGACAGTCTGTCGCTGCCATGGGCAGACCGTCGCGAATTCGTGGTTTAGCAAGCGCCTCACGGGGCCGCTCTGACTCATCGAGGGCGGAAAATATAGAACTGGGAATGCTCGTCGCTCGCGCACAAGCTTTTTGACGAGTGTTCACGACACTTCTAATGGGAGGGAGCATGAGCGGGGAGATCCTCACAGCCGTGATTGCAGCCGGGGGTAGCGTTGTGCTGGCTGGTGCATCGTATTGGTTCACCAAGAAGCGGGAGCGCGAGGCAGATCTGCGCAAAGAGAAGCTTGAGCATTACAAAGACTTCGTCCAAGCCTTGAGCGGCATAATTTCCGGGGAGTCGTCGCCTGACGACCAGCGGGTGTTCTCTCGCGCTTGCAATAGGCTAAACCTCGTCGGCTCGCAGTCGGTGTTGGAGGCTCTGCAGCAGTTCCAGCAAGAGATCAAAGTCGCCAACACATCCCGTTCTCAGGAGCGACACGACCAACTAATGTCGAAGCTCTTCTTCGAGATTAGAAAGGACCTAGCTGTGAAGCCGGCCGATCGGACCGAGACGTTCCGCGTGGGGCTATGGGCCGCTGGTGCGCCGCGCTCACAGGATGAACGGGGCATCAAAGGCAACGCATGACCCTCGTCGCTGCCATTCGGAACGAGCGGCGCGTTGTGATCATGTCGGATACCGCGATCTTCAACAAAGATGCGGCCCACCCAAACGCTATCCCAGGGCGCCTCAAGGCGGTGGTTCTCCGTCAAGACTTGACCATCGCCTACGCAGGCTTGTCGTCCCAGGCACTCGACGTCATCCGGGCAGTGCACAGACTCAAGCTTTCGGCTCTGGATGCCATCGACGCTCTCCGAGAGGCATGCCAGAAGCACCATGATGACCTTGACTTCCTCCTCTGCTCACACGAGCAAGGGGGCGTGCCCCGCCTGGTGAAGATCACCAGCAGGCATGTGTACGAAGGCGCTGATCAATATTGGATCGGTCATCCAGAATCGGCACGAGCACTAGCCCGCAGCGAGGCGGTCTATCAGCAACCACAGAACCCACCGGACTTCCAGCCGGCCAGCGAGCGGGAGTTCGTTCACCGATTCGTAGACTACCTTGAACACTCTCGCGACCCACACATCGGGGGAGCCGTGGTTAACTGCTTGTGTTCCGAGCATGGGCACTGTTATCAGGATCGTGCAGGATCGATGCATTGGGAGCCAATTGCGATCCCTGATCCCACCCCACCTGACATCAGGGAAGCGCTGGAGAAGTCAGGTCGAGGCAGCTTCACTTATCACGTCTACTCTCCAGCAGAACGTGGCGTTGCCCTAGTTGGCTACTACATGCAGCAGCCCGGAGTGGGCTATCTGCATTTGCCTCTTCTGCACGACGATCCGCTAGTCGTGCGGGCGGCATCTGAGGCGGATTTTCGGCAGATCATCTCGGCGGTTGCATCGGGAATACAGACTTGAGGTGTGTCCCGTGGAGTCCATACGGAGCGTCCGAAGTGATCCAAGATCTACGGTGCTAGGCCATCCTGCGGTGGCTTGCGTGCGTTGACGACCCGAAGGATTGTTGATCGGCTAGCTCCTGTGATATCGGAAACCTTGGTCCAGGACAGTCCGCGGTCCAGCAAATCGGCGATCTGTTCGTGGCGTTTGGCGTCGATCTGCCGACCCTTGTATAGGCCATTAGCCTTTGCTCTCTCGATACCTTGAGTTTGGCGGCGACGACGGTCCGTGTAGTCCTTGCGGGCGACCACTGCCAACAGGTCCAGCAGCATGCGATTCACTGCGTCCAGCAAGCCCTGAGTCGCTTCGTCGGCGCCTGAGGGTGCAAGGGCAAGCCAAGAAGTCGGAAGATCGAGAGCGACCACGCGGATACGCTTCTCGAACAGCTTGAGCTTGAGTACCTCCCAGTCCTCGGCATTAAGTCGCGACAGTCGATCGACCTGCTCCACCAAAAGAACGTCCCCTTGGCTTGCGTCGCGGATGAGTCGGAACAACTCTGGCCGATCCAGTCTCGCTCCCGACTCATTCTCCGTGTACCAGCTTGCGATCTTGAGAGCGTAGTCTGCCGCGAAGCGTTGCAGATCCCCCGTTGCTCGGGCTGCGTTCTGATCGTCAGTGCTGGCTCGGAGATAGGCGCGGATGAAAGGCATGGAACGCACTCGGTTCGGTTTGAGTGGTTCGCATAATAGTGGTTCCGTTTAAGTTGTCAACCGGACCAAATCGAACCAAGATCCGCCGACACCGTTGAGGTATACCGAAATCGAACTAGTGGCTTCAGACTGTGAATGTCACATTCCAATCCAGTTCAACACCGACGACGCAATCCAGTAAAAAGCGGCCAAGAAAGCCACGGCATGAGGCCATGGCGTGCAAAGTGCACTCCAAATCACTTTAGGCGTGGTGCGGCTCTTGTCCGCCGCTCCCTCCTTGACCTCGCCTCGCAAGATAAACGGAAGCCAAAACTCGCGCACATGGTCGAGCGTGAAGAAGTCGCTGTGCCCAAGATGGAAGTATCTATCGTGCACGTGCGGGCCCTTGAAACCAAACGCTCCGCTCGGCCCGTATGACCACGATGCCAAGCCAGCGAGAATCGGCCACTTATCCAAGGTGCCAACCTCATTGACGATCGCTCCCTTGGCAGGCTTATTCGGGAGCAAGTGCCAAGCGTAGGTTCGAGGAATTATTCCGCCGCATAGCAATAGTTGCGAGATCTCGATATCCGAATTTTCTTTGAGAATTGTGGCTGTGACGTAGGTGCCAAAGCTATGAGCAACGATTCCGATTTTCTTTCCGGGATTCTGATTCTTAATATGACGCAAATCGTCGCGGATCTTATTTACTGGCACCCAACGACCGAACATTGGCAGGACGAACCGCACGACATCGAAGAAGCCAAATCCCAAGTTCTCAACCCGGATGTGAGCGTACTGCCGAAGCTCACTTCGGACATGCTCCTGCCAGACTGCCTCAGTATTTATACCGTGAATCAGCACCCAAACTCGTTCTTCTTTCAGCGTAGCACGGTGAAGTCGGAACGCATCAACGGCGGTCTGAGCGATGACTCGCTCTTCGGGACTCAAAGACTTCTCAAAGTCCGAATATGCTCGAATTGCCTCGACTGAGTCTGTCTGCGCAATGATCTTGTGAACCTCTTGGAGGATCTCAGCATTGGTCATTGAGTAACCGGCCGATAAACCGCCGAGAGGTTATCAAGCGAAACATCCACCATGACATCCCGGAAAAAGTCATGCACTCGGGTAGGCAATGGATCATCGGGATTTAATTCAAGAAGAACTCCACCCTCGGCTGACTCTACGATGGTCACCCGGCGCATCATGTCATTGGTTAGCAAGACGAATAAGAGTTGCTGTAAATCGTCGGCGCTCTGCGCCTGTGCCAACTCTGCTAGACGTTCGACGGGAAACTGGAGCCGCTCGATAGACTGCGACCGACTCTCCAGATCTCGAAAATAACTCTCAAGGCGGTGGAGACTAGCCGCAGAACGCGGATTATGGCTGATTAAGGAAGAGAATCTGCTCGAGTACATAACGATAGTCCTCGCTTGAGCAGGAGGCCAAGAGTGCGAATTCGTGAACATCCCCCGAAACCAGCACATGAACCTCACGCACTGGATCGGTATCGGGAATCCTGAAATAAACGTTCGAACTATGTCCGTAGCCGTCGCTCTCGATAAAGGCTTGAAGCCCCTTTTCTGCCCCTTTATTTGCAGTCAGGCTATCGTTGGCTTTACCCACGGTAGCCACCATACTGATACCCTCATCATTCTTCGCAAGAAACCGCCCGTAGCGCACCTTGCCGTCCAAGTTCTTCCGGTCGTTCCAGAGCTTGTTCTTGGCAGGACGTAAGCTAATTTCCGTGAACTCGCCCTCAGGGAAAAATGCGCCAATGACTTTGAAGAATCGCTTCACGTCATCCTGATACTTCGAAGTGTTGTCTCGCGCAGCAATACGAATCTCTAGCAATCCTGATGCATATAGGCGCGCAATATTGACCGCTCGGGAGTACTCCGTTCCATAAACTTTTCTATAGCCGTCGGCTGTAGGCTCCGTGCCGATGAGAACGTGGCTTTCACGTCGTTCCACCTCTTTGATTGCAAGTGCCGCAATCTTGCCGTGTGGATGAACAACGTCTTCAAATCGAATATCGACGATCTTGGATTGATCAGGGATATTGATCGCCTCTGGCTTCGCCAGCAGATCCGTCAACCCTTGCTCTTTCGCAATCATTTCGACCCGTGTTGCCGCAATCATGTCCTTCGCGCGCTGGGCATCGACGCCATACAGAAACACGTGCTGACGTGCGTGCTCTTCTGAGTCGCGAAGCAGGCCCACCAAGTCGGCGAAAGAGATCTTTCCTTCGTCGTAGGCGGGGGCAATCCGCCTCTCATACATGAAATCCCAGGAGCCGCCAGAGTGACTCAGCCCCTTGGACTTTAAGAAGTCGCTTATCGCACTAAGGCCAGTAGCGTTCTTGATGAGATTGAAGACATCTTGCGCAGCTTTATCCATGCTCTTTTCGTTCTCTTGAGCGGCCCTACGCCCCTCCCTAGCGATCGATTGTGGCGTCTAGCGAACGTTACGACTACAGGCAAACACCTGTCCCGGTGGTTGGTCGCCCGCACCGGGCTGGGCCCTTGCTCTAAAATCGAGTCGGGCAGCTACGGCTGTCCATTTTTTGTCCAACCAAGATGGACAGAAGCAACGAGATGGAAGCGCAGGGGCCCGGCCCCGCACCGCCGTGCATATCGGCCTCCTCACCATCTACGACATGTGCAAGGCCGCCGATCGCGGCATGGTGATGGAGCAGATCCGGGTGCTGGAGAAGCAGGGCGGTAAGTCGGGCGAGTGGCGCGCCGAGATCTGAGCGCACCTTCCCGCCGCGGTCCCGCCGCTCCCATCGACATCCGACGCGATCAGCGCAATTCGCGGAAGCTGTAATCGCGCTGCGGCGGCTCGCACTGGAACGGCTTTGCCGCCGCTCCGAGTGCCGCCACTTCATCGCACTCAGCCAGCCATTCCTCGCTGGCGGCATTGCGGAACTCGCGCAGCCGTGCCACGAGGTAACGTGCCTTGTCAGTCTCGCCGACCGCGTTGAGTGACTTCGCCCAGGCCATCAACAGCCGTGTGTCGATCAGGTGGTGGCCGGTCTGCCGTGAGGCCTCGAGCGCCACCGCGCCGGGTGGTTGCACCGTCGCTTCCGCATAGTCGGCCTGCAAGGCAAACAGCGGGGAACGCTGGCCCGCCAGGATCCGATCGTCGAGCGACGCCGCGCCCACCGGCGGCGCGTAGATGTGAACGATGCGCAGGTAGTCGACGACGACCAGCGGCACGGCCGCCGTGATCGCCAATCCCAATACGGCGAGCGCCGGACGTCGGCGCGGCGACGCGGTCTGGGATCGCGCCGGGACGGCACGCTTCGAGGCATCGGCTGCGCGCGGACCCGTCCAGCACAGCCCATACGCCAGCGCAGCGGGCAGCAGGAAGTAGGCATACCAGAGCGGGTACTCGACCTGGCTATGAACGCCGATCATCGCGACGAGCATGCCGGCACAGTGACCGGCCGGACCGCCCCGGATGGCACGCCAGAGCCCCGTCGCCAACCCCCAGGCCAGCAAACCCAAGGTCAGCAGACCCAGCGGCAGCCCCATCTCGACGAGCAGTTGCATCTCGAGGTTGTGCGTGTGATCGAAGAACGCGACCGGCCGGTCCGGGAACGGCGTCAGGGTCCAGGCGAGGTTGAAGTCTCCCCAGCCCGAACCCGTCAGCGGGTATTGCGCGAGCAGGTCCTTGGCGTTCTTGAGGATCGCGAGACGCGACGGTGAGCCGGCCCCTTCATCGGAGAGCCGCGCCTGCGCACGGAACGCGTGATGCCCCTGCGCAGCGTAGAGGTCCATCAGACCCCAGCAGATGCCGAACATGACCACCGTGGAGCCCAGCGCTATCCGGACACGCGGTGCCAGGCGCCAGTCGACTGCCCCCCAGAGCACGAGCAAGGCGATGCCGATCCATCCGGTGCGGGAGCCGCTGAGCACGACGCAGAACACGAACAGGAACAGCATCACGTACAACGCCACCGTGCCCGCCATCGCGCTGCGGAGCCGCCGTGCCAGCCAGCCGCCCTGTTCCAGCCAGACGACACCGACACAGGCCCACATCAGCAGGCTGGCGAGATGGTTGGGTTGGCGCATGTTCCCGACGGCACTCCCCACGACGCCCGAACGGGCGATAAGGACGCCGTTGGCCAGTTCCGGGAAGAACATCTGGACGATGCAGACCACCACGCTCAGGAGGCCCGCACCGACGAGCGCGACGCAGAAGAGCGTCAACACCGCATCGCGTTGCCGGCTCGTCACAGCGCGTCCGACCTGCACCGCGATGTACGCGCCGAGCAGCATGGCCATGCTCGTGAGCGCCATCGACCAGGGGAGCCCATGCGTGAACGGCGCGGCGGCCGCGACGACCGACATCAGCAGCAGACCGAGCGAAACGCCGTCGAAGCGCCAACCCGGCTCCAGCACGCGGCTCCAGGCCAGCCCCGCGACCAGCAAGCCCAGGCCGGCGAAGGCGGCCAGCTGGTTGTAGAGCGTGGCCGACGGCGTCTGGTTGTAGGCGATCAGCGGTGCCAGCATGACGCCGCTGAGCAGCCCGAGCAGGACCAGGATCTGGCGATGGGGTGCCGAATCAGGGACGGAGAGATCGGCGGCGGAGGCCGTCGCGGCGAGCGTCATGAGGGTGCGGGCGGTCGTGGGGGACAGGTCGGAACTCTAACGCCCCGCCGCGGCAGACCCGATCGTCGCGCCGTCGGTACGTCGGCGGCGCGCCGGCCGGTGCGTCAGTTCGTGTCGATCGGAGCGAAGCCGACCGGATCGCCGCTGGTCTTGTCGACCAGCACCGACCAATCGGCGCGACGCGCCAGCATCGGCAGGTAAAGCAGCTGATCGGCAGGCTTGCCGGTGCGCGTCACCGCCTCGCGCAGGGCATCTGTGGCCGTCGCCATCAACGGGGCCACGGACTTGCCGACCTTGAGCGTCTGTTGGCGCGCCTCAGGGCCCCAGGCGCGCCAGAACATCGGGCGGCTTCCGAGGTCCAGCCCGCCCATGCCGGCCATGATGGCGTCGTACTTCTGCTCCTGGGTCGGAAGCGCAACGGTGACGAGGCGCGGACCGGTGAGCGAGAGCGATTGGAAGCCCGGCTGGGCTTGCGGGAACTCCTGCACTGCGACGTCCACCGCCGTGGTGACACGGAAACGGTCGACCTCCAGCGCCAGCACCGCGGGTCGTGCCATGAACACGGTGAACAGGCCGCCGCCCAGGGCAATCAGCTGGAAGACGACGATGATCGCCAGATCACGTCGCAGTTCCTTGAGCGGCTTGCGAATGTCGAAGATCGCGAAGGTGATGAGCGGCCCCATGATCACGTCGACCGTCATCACCAGGAACAGCAGGTCCTCCCCGCCCGACACGATGCGATACGGCCAGGGATACCAGACGAACAGCACCAGTGCCGCCACCATGGCCGCCACGGCCATGCAACTGCCCAGGTGGATCAGCGCCGCGCGACTGCGCAGACGCCATTCCATCTTTCCTTCCATCGTTCTTCTCATCAGAACCATCCATGCGCCCAGAAGCGCGGGTTGAACGCCTCGTAGCCGACGGCGTCCACCTTCGGCCCTCCCGTCTGGAGGCGCGGCGAGTCGTCGAAGCGGGCTTCGCCGAAAGCCACCGCCATGGCCACGACGAGGACCGCTGCCAATACACCACGGCCTGCGCGACGCCCCACGTTTCGCGTCGATCGATCAGGTTCGTGGGACCCATCGAGCTCGATTATCTTTGCGCCACGGACCGTGCCCATCAGCAGCGCGATCAACACCACACACCAGAGTTGCGACATCGGCATCACGAAGCTGCCCGAAAACATGCCATCGACCAACATGGCGACTGTCGCGGCGGTCAACGCACCTGCCAGTGCAGGTTGCGACTGAATCAATGCCCGCAGAGATCGCGCCGCAACCCACAGGCCGCGGATGGCGCACCACGCAATCACGAGGAATGCAGGGGCTCCGTACTCGGCGAGGACTTGCGCATAGACGTTGTGGGGGTGTGCCGCGATCGGATTGACGTGGTGGGCGAAATGCATCGGCCCGACCCCCAGCCAGGGGGACGTCCGGAACAGCTCCACCGCGCGCAGGGCGAGGTAGCCTCGGAAATGAGTCGAGAGCACCGAGTCCGACATCTCCGCCACCAGATGCCCGTACCAGAGCAGCCAGGCTGCGCCCATCGCCACGGCACCGGCGCTCAGCCAGATCACCATTGACGCGACATAGCGCCGGCTTGGCCGCCCAATGAGCCAAGTCGCCGCGATCGCCCCGGCAAGCAGCCCGAGGATGGAAGCGCGGCCCAGGTAAAGCGCCAGAATCGCTCCGCTCACGAACAGCGAGAAGGCCGAGACTCGTCGCAACCATCGCGGCGAGTTGCCCCGCAGCAGGGCAACCCCGGACAACGGCACCGCGACAGTCTGCGCGTGATTCAAGAACCGGGCGTTGTCGAACCCCGGGCTCATCTCCCATGGAGAGAAGGGCACGGCCACGACGCCCGCCATGATGAAGGTGCTCAGCCACACCGCGCCATAGACGGCACCGCCGATGGTCAGCACGTCCAGGAAGCGGTCCCGGATCAGAGGATCGGACAATGGCACGGAAAGCGCCAGGGCAGCAATGAACAGCCCCCCGATCAAGGCGACCTCTCGGACCGCCATCCAGGGATAGACCGCCTGAATGCTGGACGCGGCAACCAGAAGGATCAACGCCCCTGCAGGCCATACGTCGCGACCCCGCATGGGGCCGGACGTGCGTCGCATCATTGCCCAGACCGCTCCAGCTACCGCGATGAAGACCAGCTCTCCCAGGCGTGTGAAGTCATGCGCTTGCAAATGTGTGTCGAACACGACGTGCAGCATCGGCAGGGCCCACAGCAGTACCGCGAAAGCCAGCGAAAGAAAGGCCAACTTCGGTGAGGCAAGAGGGTTCGTTTGCAAGGCGAAATGATCCTACAGCCAGACGAGGGCGTGGCGTCCGCATGCGGCATCAGAGAAGCGCAAAGGCCAGTCCACAGTCAGCGGATTGGCCCTTGAACTCACGCGCCGCATGCGAAAAGGGAGCCCGAAGGCTCCCCATTCATGCATTGCTGCGAAGTATCAGCTGCCGGTCTTGCAAGCGGCGGTCAGGTACTTTTGCGGGATGTTGCCACCGCAGACCCAGGTCACGGTCGGGTTGTTCGCGTTGGCGGGGATCGAGCCCGTCAGCGTGAGGTTCTGACCGTTGACATCAGGGCCAATGGCACGAGCGACGACAGTCACGGTGCCAGTCAGGGCGCCGCCAGTGTAGGTACGCGAAGAGACGTACTGGCTGGTAACGTCATCCAGGGCCAGTTGCGTGGGGGTCGGGAAGGCGTTCGTGGTCGTCACGAACTCTTGCAGCGAAGCCTTCGGCTGCGAAGCGACCGACATCAGTTCGGTGACCTTCGACTTCTTCATGTAGTCGGAGTAGGCCGGCAGAGCGACGGCAGCCAGAATACCGATGATCGCCACGACGATCATCAGTTCGATCAGGGTGAAACCTTGTTGAACGCGCTTCATAAAAACTCCAGAGAGGAAGTGGGGGTAGAGACAGACCTGTTGTACGCAGGGCCCGTGCCAACCCCTTTCCTTCTTCGATTCGTGCGCCAATTCACGCCCTGCCGGGCTGTGGCCAACTTCAAGTGACGTTTTTTGTCAGCCGACAACCGCCGAAATCTGTCACCTTCCCGGCCCCTGACAAGGTTTGTCAGATCGCTCCGTCGGACGTAGCCCTGAAGTGCCGCAGCCCGCGTTGGACCTTCTCCGACGCGGGCTGCGAGTGGCGAAACGGCCTTGAGGCGGCGTCAGGCCAGAGTGAACTCCTGGAAGTTTTCCAGCGCCGAGATCCGGTGCGTCGTGCGCAAGCCCATGACCGCGTCCATCACCGCCGCACGCTCACCGGGCTTGATGTGGGTGATATGCACATCGATCGCCCCGCCCAGCTTGGCGAGTTCTTCCCGCAACGTCGTCGGGCAAAGATGTTTGCTGATGCCCGCGAGCCCGCACTCCTCGTCGCCGAATGCGCATTCGATGATCAGGTGTGCCACCTTGATCTCCGACAGGCGCTGCCAGAGGGCGGGATTCGGACCGGTGTCTCCCGTGAACACCCAGTGGCCCTTGGCCCCGCCATCGACGGCGAACCCCACCGCGGGCACCGTGTGCGCGGCGCTGATGACCTCAACGCGACGACCACCACCCAGATCGAGACGATCGCCGATGCCGAACTCATGGAAGGTCAGCGCGGGCCGCTCTACGGACGGCAGGCGGGTGAAATCTGGCCAGATCACGCCGTTGAAGACATGCGCGCGCAGGGCCTGCAGCGTTTCCGGCAGCGCATGTACCTGAACCGGGGGACGACCGGCCTGCGACCGGCGGCGCTGGACAGTGTCGGCCAGCAGACCGATCGCCAGCACATGATCCAGGTGCGAATGCGTGACCAGGATGTGGTCGACCTTCACCATCGCGTCGACGGTGAGCTCGGCGACGCCACTACCGGCGTCGATGAGCACATCGTCGTCCAGCAGGAAGGAGGTGGTCCTGTAGCCGGCCGCCAGGGCACCGGCGCAACCAAGCACGCGAATCTTCATGCCGAAGACTTTAGAGGCTGCCTCGCGCGGCGCTAAGCGCCGAATCCTCGATTCGAAGATTTATTGCCGTCGCTTACGCGACCTCGGCCTGATGCCGTGAAAACCTGCACGCGTGTCGGTGATCGCCCGACAGCAGCGAATCATCTCGATACAGGATGGCGCGTCAAAACCACGCCCATCGGCTGACAGCCGGGCAGAAAAAAGGGGCCTGGCCGGCCCCTTCTCATCGACGCAGGTCGATCACGCTTGCACGAATTGCATCTGCGTGCCCGCCAGTTCGATCACGTCACCGTTCTTGAGCGGGACCGACTCGGCCGTCAGCGGCGCACCATTCACGACCGGCCGGGCCCCGCCTTCGACGTGAGCGAACACATAACCGCTCGGCCGCTTGGTGATCGATGCCACTTGCACACCCGGTTTGCCCACCGTGGTGACAACTTTCGTCAACGACACCTCACGGCCTGCCGCGGGTCCATTCAGTACCTTGATCGCAGCCGGCGCCGTCGACACGGGCGCCGGGCCCAGACCGCCAAACGAGGAAGGCAGTCCGAAGCCGCTGCTCGGCGCTGTGCCGGGGCGCAGGATCATCGTCTTCTCGTAATCGGCGTTGTCCTCGATCAGGAACTTGATCTTGTACTTGCCGACCTCGATCACGTCGCTGTGCGACAGCAACTGCTTCTTGATCGCCTTGCCGTTGATGTACGTGCCATTGGTCGAGTTCAAGTCCTCGATGAACACGTCCGACCCGACCATCTGCAGCACGGCGTGTTCGCCGCTGACCGCCAGGTTGTCGATGACGATGTCGTTGTACGGCCGCCGGCCGAGCGTGGTCTTGTCCTTGGTGATCTGTACTTCCTTGATCACCACCCCGTCGAGCGACACCACCAGCTTGCCCATGCTTGACCTCGAGTCCTGTCTTTATTTGTAGAGGGCCGCCTCAACGGCGCCCATTGTTGCGACTGAATGGCCACCACGCCCATGGCTTGGTGCGACTTTCGGCGCGAACCAGAACGATCGCAATATTATCCTTGCCGCCCATGTCATTGGCCGTGTCCACCAGCGCCTGCGCCGCTTCGGGCAGATCGCTGTGGCTTTGAAGCACCTGTGCCACGCTGACGTCATCGACCATGTCGGAGAGGCCATCGCTGCACAGCAGGATCTGGTCGCCCGGCAGCAGCTCATGCTGATGCACCTCCAGCATCACCGTATCCTCGACGCCGACGGCACGCGTCACCAGATTCTTGTTGCTGCTGAAGACGGCTTCTTCGGGTGTCAGTAGACCTGCATCGATCTGTTCCTGCAGCAACGAATGGTCACGCGTCAGTTGGACGAGTTGTCCCTCGCGATAGCGATAGGCCCGCGAATCGCCCACATGACCCAGCAGCAGACTCTGCTCCCGGAAAACCGCCAGCACGAGCGTGGTCCCCATGCCGGCGTAGCGTGGATTGGTGTTGGCGGCGTTGAAGATCGCGCGATTGGCGTTGTCCACGCAGATGTCCATCGCACGCCGCACATCGATGTCGGTGGCGTGCTGGCCGGCCTCGGCCAACCAGCGTCCCAGCTCCGACTTGATGAAGGTCGTCAGCATCTGGCTGGCCACCTCTCCGGCGTTGTAGCCGCCCATGCCATCCGCGAGCACCGCGAGCCCGACGCCCGGTTCCAGGGCGACCGAGTCTTCATTGTTGTCGCGCACACGACCGGTATCGGTGGCGCTGAAGAACTCCAGGGTCATGTCTTGCTGGCGGGATCGGCTGGGGGAAGGGGATTGTGCACTGCGCCCTGGGACTGTAGCCGCAAAGTTTGCTCGAAGGCCTGTCCCGCCGGTGGGGGGGGTGTGGCGCCTGTGCTATTGGCCAGTTCCACCGGGATCTGGCTCAGCACCGACTCCAGGTCCTGTGCCAGCGTGTCGCCGCGCTGATAGCGCAGTTCCGGGCGTTTTTCCAGCGACAGCGCCACGACCATCGCCAGCGCCTCCGGCAACTCGGGTCGGAGCCGACGAACATCCGGCGCCGGTTGATTCATGATCTGGTGCATCAGCGTGGCCATCGATTCGGTCTGATGCGGCAGGTGGCCGGTCAGCAGCTGGAACAGCATGGCGCCCAGCGAATAGAGGTCGCTGCGACCGTCCACCTGCAGACCCGCCAACTGCTCCGGCGACATGTACGACGGCGTACCCAGGACCAGTCCCGTCCGGGTCCGGCTGCCGTCCGCAACACGCGCGATCCCGAAGTCCATGATCTTCACGCTGCCGGACTCCCGCTCCAGCATGACGTTGGCGGGTTTGATGTCGCGGTGGACGACGCCGTGGCCGTGGGCGTATTGGAGCGCTCGTCCCAGACGCGCGCCCAGCAGCAGCACTTCGCGCAGGGGCAGCAGTTGGCCGGGTCGCGTGTGGTGACTCAGGTCCTGTCCGACGACGTATTCCATCGCGATCCAGGTTTCGCCGGCGCATTCGCCGGCGTCCAGGACGCGCAGGATGTCGGGATGATCCAGATGCCGGGCCGCGCTCGCCTCGCGCATGAAGCGGTCGCGGACATCGATCAGGTCCTCGGGCGCGAACTCGCGTTGCAAGGCCAGACGCTTGATCGCGACGATACGGCCGCTGCGGCGATCTACGGCACGATGAACGACCGCCATCGCGCCGCGGCCGACCTCCTCGCTGATCTCGTAGTCGTCCAGCGCCACGCCGGCCTCGCGCGGCATCGGCAATGTGGTCGGCTGGGTATCGGACGCACCCAGCCCCAGGTCGTCAGACGCACCCCGGCCCAGCAGTCGCTTCAGGAAGCCGGAGGCGCTCATGACATGGCAGGCCTTTCGTCAGGCTTGCGCCGGCCGGCGCGCGGCCAGCAGCTTGCCGACGAGCAGCACGAACAACGCGCCGCCGACGCCCAGGGCGTAGTACACCTGCGGCAGCACTTCCGTCGTGCCGGGCTTGCTGCCCGGCTGCATCGGCACCCAGCTGTTGAGCGCCGGGTCGGTCACCAGCATCGTGCCAGCGATCCATCCCAGCAGCATCGCGCCGAGCGTGATCACGATCGGGAACTTGTCCATCAGCTTGATGACCAGTTGGCTGCCCCAGACGATGATGGGGATCGACACCAGCAGGCCGAAGATCACCAGAGGCATCTGATGCTGGCCGCCCGCGCCTTCGGCGGCGCCGGCGATCGCGATCACGTTGTCCAGGCTCATCACGAAGTCCGCAATGATGACGGTCTTCACCGCGCCCCAGAGCTTGTCGCTCGCTTCCAGCTTCTCGTGGTCGTCCTCAGCCTCGGGAATCAGCAGCTTGATGCCGATCCACAGCAGCAGCACGCCGCCGACGAGCTTCAGGAACGGCAGCTTGAGCAGCGTGAGCGCAAAGAAGATGAGCACGACGCGCAGCACGATGGCGCCAGCGGTGCCCCAAAGGATGCCCTTGGTGCGCAGATTGGGGGGCAGCTTGCGGCAGGCAAGCGCGATGACGACGGCATTGTCGCCACCCAGCAGGATGTCGATCAGGATGATCTGGCCGACGGCAAGCCAGAACTCGGGGCTGGTGAGCATTTCCATGGAGGGAACCCGCGCCGGGCCTCGCGCAACGAGGGCCCAGTCTAAAGCGTTGGAGGGGCAAACAAAGGAAGGGGCCCGTCGGGCCCCTTCATTGGTTCGGGGGGTGCGGCTGGATTGTCCGCGCCCGCCCCCCGGACCCGCAGTGCGTGAAATTACGCAGCAACGGCTTCCAGCATCAGGTTTTTCCTGCTACTTACAGCAGGCCTTTCAGCAGCTTGCCCATTTCCGACGGATTGCGCGTCACGGTGAAGCCGCACTCTTCCATGATGGCGAGCTTGGCATCGGCCGTGTCGGCACCGCCCGAGATCAGCGCGCCGGCGTGGCCCATGCGCTTTCCGGGAGGCGCGGTGACGCCAGCGATGAAGCCGACCACCGGCTTCTTCATGTTGGCCTTGCACCAACGAGCGGCTTCCGCCTCGTCCGGTCCGCCGATCTCGCCGATCATGATGACGGCGTCGGTGTCCGGGTCGTCGTTGAAGGCCTGCATCACGTCGATGTGCTTCAGACCGTTGATCGGGTCGCCGCCGATGCCGACAGCCGAGGACTGGCCCAGGCCGATCTCGGTCAGCTGCGCGACCGCTTCATAGGTCAGCGTGCCCGAGCGCGACACGACGCCGATGCGGCCCTTGCGATGGATGTGGCCGGGCATGATGCCGATCTTGATCTCGTCGGGCGTGATCAGGCCGGGGCAGTTCGGGCCCAGCAGCAGCGTCTTCTTGCCGCCGGCCAGTTCCTTGGCGCGCATCTTGTTGCGCACTTCCAGCATGTCACGGACGGGAATGCCTTCCGTGATGCAGATCGCCAGGTCCAGGTCGGCCTCCACGGCTTCCCAGATCGCGGCAGCTGCGCCCGCGGGCGGCACGTAGATCACCGACACGGTCGCGCCGGTCTGGGCGGCGGCTTCCTTCACGGTGCCGTAGATGGGGATGTCCGAGAACTTCTCGCCCGCCTTCTTCGGGTTCACGCCGGCAACGAACGCGTTCTTGCCGTTGGCGTAGGCCTGGCAGCCCAGGGTGTGGAACTGACCGGTCTTGCCCGTGATGCCCTGGGTGATGACCTTGGTGTCCTTGTTGATGTAGATGCTCATGTCGTATTCCTTGGCTGGGTCTTCGGCTTACTTGACGGCGGCGACGATCTTGGTCGCGGCTTCGGCCATGGTGTCGGCGGCGATGATGGGCAGACCGGACTCGGCCAGCATCTTCTTGCCCAGCTCCTCGTTGGTGCCCTTCATGCGGACGACCAGCGGCACGCTCAGGTTGACGGCCTTGCAGGCCGTGATGACGCCTTCGGCGATGGTGTCGCACTTCATGATGCCGCCGAAGATGTTCACGAGGATGCCCTTCACCTCGGGGTTCTTCAGCATGATCTTGAAGGCTTCGGTGACCTTCTCGGCCGTGGCGCCGCCGCCGACGTCCAGGAAGTTGGCCGGCTCGCCGCCGAACAGCTTGATGGTGTCCATGGTGGCCATGGCCAGACCGGCGCCGTTCACCAGGCAGCCGATGTTGCCGTCCAGCGAGATGTAGGCCAGGTCGAACTTCGAGGCTTCGATCTCGGCCGCGTCTTCTTCGTCCAGATCGCGGTAGGCGACGATTTCCGGGTGACGGAACAGGGCGTTGGCGTCGAAGTTGAACTTGGCATCCAGGGCGACCAGGTTGCCCTTGGAATCGCAGTTCAGCGGGTTGATTTCAACCAGCGACGCGTCCGTGTCCATGTAGCACTTGTACAGCTTGGCGAACAGGTCGACGGCCTGGTCCACCGAAGCGCCGCTCAGGCCGATGGCCGCGGCGATCTTCTTCGACTGCTCGGTCGTGATGCCGGTCAGCGGATCGATGTACTCGGTGATGATCTTCTCGGGGGTCGAGTGGGCGACTTCCTCGATGTCCATGCCGCCTTCGCTCGACGCGATGAAGGCCACCTTCTGCGTGCCACGGTCGGTCACCAGCGAGATGTACAGCTCGTTCTTGATGTCCGCGCCTTCTTCGATGTACAGGCGGCGGACCTTCTGGCCGACCGGGCCGGTCTGGTGCGTGACCAGCTGCATGCCCAGGATCTGCTCGGACAGCGCCTTCACGTCGTCCAGGCTCTTGCCCAGCTTGACGCCGCCGCCCTTGCCGCGCCCGCCGGCGTGGATCTGCGCCTTGACCACCCAGACCGGGCCGCCCAGCTTCTGCGCGGCTTCGACCGCCTCTTGCACCGTGAACGCGGGAATGCCGCGCGGCACCGGCACGCCGAACTGGCGCAGGATTTCCTTGCCCTGGTACTCGTGAATCTTCATAGGGAGGTCTCGCTTGATGGATGAATCAGGAAGAAGCAGCCGATGCCGCGGACGCTCCGCGATGCCGGCTTGGAGAGGAGGTTTGCAACGCCGGATTCAGCCGGACCGCCGCGGCCAGGCACCCGTCGTCGCGGCCATAGGACCGCGCGTCGACGGAGCGACGAGGATGCGGTGGATGGCGCTCGGGGGAGGCGGAGGAAGACATAAAACCGATGCAAACACGCGAAAACACGCCCGCGGACGAACGCCGGCGGGCTGTTTTGCGAAGCCGAAAATGTAGCATGCTGCGTTGCATCAAGCCCCTGGCGCGGTTGAGACGCGCACCGGCGTGGGCTTGTCAGCGGGTCGCAAGGTGCTCGTGACGCACGAAGTTTCGGGGAGTTTCAGACGCTGTCGCTCTTTCAGGCGGCAAGACCCGGCGCCGAACCCGAGTTCCTCGCCAGGCCTCACGCGTCTTTGTCGTGGCCCGCAGCAACTTGACGGACCGCGCGACGCGCGAGATCCCCGCCGAAACCCCGCCCGATGAGAAAGCGAAGGCGCTTGGCCAGTGCCGCGGCGTCGATGGCCGGACCGTCGCCGAACTTGCGTCTGAGCAGCTCGCAAGCGCGGTCGAGCTCACCGGCCGCGAGTGTCGAACGCTGCTCCGCGTCCAACGAGAGCCCATGCTGAGCGAGCTCCTGCTCGATGCGCCGCTGGCCGAAACGCTGCGAGCGCACATGGATGCGGGATTCGACGAATCGCGACTCGTCGAGATATCCGTTGGCTTTCAGCCAGTCGAGCACGGCGTCGACCTTTGGGGCGAGGTCCGGCGACTCGCCGTCCTCGACGAACGCATCGAGAGAGGCCTCCGAACCCTCGACAGCCGCTTCGGCTTGCCGGTCGCGCGCGATGCGCAACAGCTTGCGCCTAAGCTCCATCGCACTGTGCTCACGCTGCGCGAGCAAGGCCACCGCGCGCGCCTTCAGCGACAGCGGTTGCGAGGCACGGCCCCGCCGACCGTCGGGCGGGGTCATGCGAACGCCCCGCGCTTACTCGGCGTCGCCGCCGGGCGCTGCGCCCAGCAGCGGGATGCCCAGCGAGTCGCGGATCTTGTTCTCGATCTCGACCGCCAGATCCGCGTTCTCACGCAGGAACTCACGCGCGTTGTCCTTGCCCTGGCCGATCTTCTCGCCGCTGTAGGCGTACCAGGAACCGGCCTTCTCGACGATCTTGGCCGCGACGCCCATGTCGATGATCTCGCCTTCGCGGCTAATGCCCTCGCCGTAGAGGATGTCGAATTCCGCCGTCTTGAACGGTGGCGCGACCTTGTTCTTCACGACCTTGACCTTGGTCTCGGAACCGATGACTTCCTCGCCCTTCTTGATCGAGCCGATGCGACGGATGTCCAGGCGCACCGAGGCGTAGAACTTCAGCGCGTTGCCGCCGGTGGTCGTTTCCGGGCTGCCGAACATCACGCCGATCTTCATCCGGATCTGGTTGATGAAGACGACCGTGCAGTTGGTCTTCTTGATGGTGGCGGTCAGCTTGCGCAGCGCCTGGCTCATCAGCCGGGCCTGCAGGCCGGGCAGGGAGTCGCCCATCTCGCCTTCGAGTTCCGCCTTCGGCGTCAGCGCGGCGACCGAGTCGATGACGATCAGGTCCACCGAGCCGGAGCGCACCAGCGAGTCCACGATTTCCAGGGCCTGCTCGCCGGTATCAGGCTGGCTGATCAGCAGCTCCTGCAGGTTGACGCCCAGCTTCTGCGCGTACTGGACGTCCAGGGCGTGTTCCGCGTCGATGAAGGCGCACACGCCGTCCAGCTTCTGCATCTGGGCGATGACCTGCAGCGTCAGCGTGGTCTTGCCCGAGGATTCCGGCCCGTAGATCTCGACCACGCGGCCGCGCGGCAGACCGCCGACGCCCAGCGCGATGTCCAGGCCCAGCGAGCCGGTGGAGACGACCTGGATGTCCTCGATCTTCTCGCCTTCGGCCAACCGCATGATGGAGCCCTTGCCGAACTGCTTTTCGATCTGGGCGAGGGCGGCCTGCAGGGCCTTGGCTTTTTCGGTGTTGGCGTTCTTCACGGGGGCGTCCATGCAATCTTCTCCTGTTGGCTGCGACGGATTATGGCGCAATCTGTATATCTGTACAGTGGTTTGTCGAACCGGCCTATCCGCTGTGCGGTGCCGGTATCGGGTGGATGCAGCCATCTTAGGCAGCAGGTGGCTCACTGGATGAGCCAACCCTGGTCATTCCCACTTCTTTCCACCATGGGTGGGAGTCCTCCCCACGTGAACCTGTCGCCGGCCTGACCCAACACCCCCCACAACCGCCTGGCGGACGCCTCGGAAACGCCTAGGGAACACCAGCAGGCCGCTCCCTAGAATGTCTCCATAACCAGAGGGGACGACACATGCGCATCTTGATCGCCGAAGACGACCAGGTCCTGGCCGACGGCCTGCTGCGTTCGTTGCGGGCGTCGGGTTGCGCGGTCGATCAGGTCGGCAGCGGCAGCGAGGCGGACGCCGCCCTCGCCTCCCACGAGTTCGACCTGCTCATCCTCGACCTCGGCCTGCCGAAGCTGCACGGCCTGGAGGTGCTCAGACGGCTGCGTGCGAGAGGCTCGGCCGTGCCGGTGCTGATCCTGACCGCCGCGGACAGCATCGAGGAACGCGTCAAGGGACTGGACCTCGGCGCCGACGACTACATGGCCAAGCCGTTCTCGCTGCAGGAGCTCGAAGCCCGCGTGCGCGCGCTCACGCGCCGCGGCCTGGGCACCGCGTCGAGCGTGATCCGCCATGGTCCGCTGACCTTCGACGCGACGGGACGTGTCGCCTACATCAACGAGCAGATGGTGGAGCTGTCGGCGCGCGAGCTGTCCCTCCTGGAAGTGCTGCTGCAGCGCGCCGGACGTCTCGTCAGCAAGGACCAGCTGGTCGAGCGGCTGTGCGAGTGGGGCGAGGAAGTCAGCAACAACGCGATCGAGGTCTACATCCACCGCTTGCGCAAGAAGATCGAACAGGGGCCGATACGCATCGCCACCGTGCGCGGGTTGGGCTACTGCCTTGAGAAGATTCCCGGCTGAGCTGCCGCATGGCAGCTGATTCCTCCGGCCACAGATCGCTGTTCGGCGAGATCCTCGACTGGATGCTCGCGCCGCTGCTGGTCATCTGGCCGATCAGCGTCGCGCTGACCTGGCTGGTGGCGCAGGGCATCGCCAACAAGCCCTACGACCGCGAACTCGACGAGATGGCGCGCACGCTCGGTCTGCAGGTCGTGACCGAGCCCGCGCCGGGCGACGCGGCGGCGCGGCGCGGCCGCTCGCGGTATGCGCTCGCGCCGGAAGCCGCCGCACTGCTGCGCGCGGACGAATCCGACACCGTCTACTACCAGGTGCTCGGCCTGCGCGGCGAGCTGCTCAGCGGCGACGCGCAGCTGCCGGTGCCCGAGGTGGAGCCGCCTATCGTCCCCTGGGAGGTCAACCGCCGATTCGACGAGGTCAACAACGAGGCGGTGCGCATCTCCTACCTGTGGGTGGTCCCGGAGGGGATGGCGGGCAGCGACAAGATGATGCTGGTGCAGGTCGCGGAGACGCTGGGCAAGCGTTCGCGGCTGACCAACGAGATCATCAAGGGCGTGATCCTGCCGCAGTTCGTGATCCTGCCGCTGGCGGTGCTGCTGGTGTGGCTGGCACTCGCGCGCGGCATCGCGCCGCTGAACGATCTGCAGCGGCGCATCCGCTCGCGTGACAGCTCGGACCTTAGCCCCATCGACGAGCAGCGCATCCCCGACGAGGTCGCGCCGCTGGTGCAGGCCATCAACGATCTGCTGGAGCGTCTCGATCAGTCGATCCGCTCACAGAAGCATTTCCTGGCCGATGCCGCGCATCAGTTGAAGACGCCGCTCGCGGGATTGCGCACGCAGGCCGAGCTGGCCCAGCGCGAGATCGACGAGGGCCGCAGCTCGCCGGCGGAACTTCGCCGCTCCCTGAAGCAGATTGCAGTGTCCAGCCAGCGTGCGGCGCACATGGTCAATCAGCTGCTCGCGATGGCACGCGCCGAAGACCAGGAGCACGCCGCGCGGCGCAGCGAAGTGAACCTCGCCGTGCTCGCGATCGAGACGGTGCGCGATTTCGTGCCGCGGGCCATGGAGAAGCGCCTGGATCTCGGCTACGAAGGACCGGAGGCCAGCCAGGCCGGGCTTCGGATCAACGGACATCCGCTGCTGATCCGCGAGCTGATCCGCAACCTCGTCGACAACGCGCTGCTGTACACGCCCAGCGGTGGCACGGTCACGGTGCGCGTGGTCGAGGACCCGTTCGGACAGGTCTGCGTGCTGCAGGTCGAGGACTCGGGGCCGGGCATCGCCGAGTCGGAACGCGAGCAGATCTTCCAGCCGTTCTACCGCGCGCTGGGCACCAACGTGGACGGATCCGGACTGGGGCTGGCAATCGTGCGGGAGATCGTCCAGCAGCACGAGGCCGAGATCGCCGTCGACGACACGCGGGCGCGTCGACAGGCGGAGTCGGAAGGCGTCGGCCCGGGCGCACGCTTCACGGTCCGGTTCGCGGCCCATCCGTTGTCGAACGGTTCGCATTGAACCGATTCCCGCGCCCCCTTCCACACATCGGTCAGTCGATGCCTTGAACCAGGAACTGATGCGCCATCGCGTATCGATTCAGGTCAGCGACAGGCTGCGAACGCCCTTGAAGAATCAACAGCTTCCCATTCACTGAAGCAGGTGATTTGATGGCGTATCGACTTCCGGCAGCGGCGGCAATGCAGATGACGAGCGATGAATTCTTGGTCTGGGAATCAGGCGATGACCTTCGATACGAGTTGATCGATGGTCAGGTCGTTGTCATGGAGAGTGCGAGCGAAGGGCATCAGATCGTCACGGCAAACATCCTGGTCGAACTTCGCCAGCATGTGCGCGGCACAGGATGCAGGGCACTGCCGGGACTCGACGTGCGTTGCGATGACGCCAACTGTCTCGTGCCGGACGTCCTGGTGTACTGCGACAAGGATCGACGCTCTCGCGGAATGGTCGACTGCCCCTTGCTGGTCGAAGTACTCTCGCCCAGCACGGCTTACAAGGACCGGAACATCAAGTTTGCTAGGTATCGCGGCCTGGCCGCTCTGCGCGAATACATGATCGTCGACTGGAAGCGCCGCACGACCGATCTGCATCGACTCGCCGCGGACGGTTCGTGGCAGGTCACCCGTTACTCCGGCAAAGACGTTGTCTATCTCGCGTCGATCGACCTGGCACTGCCCGGAGAGGTGATCTTCGACGACCTCGACCACGCCGCCTGATCAGCGCTGCGTCCCGCCCCGGCTCTTGGCGATCGACATCAGCATCCCCAGCGACAGGCCCAGCGTCACCATCGCCGTTCCTCCATAGGAGATGAACGGCAGCGGCACGCCCACCACGGGCAGGATGCCGGTCACCATCCCCATGTTCACGAACACGTAGGTGAAGAAGCTCAGCGTGATCGCTCCTGCGAGCAGCCGCGAGAACAAGGTCGGCGCCTCGTGCGCGATCGCCAGTCCGCGCAGGATCAGCGCGGTGAAGCCGATCAGCAGCCCCGCCGCCCCGATCAGGCCGAATTCCTCACCGTAGGCGGCGAAGATGAAGTCGGTGGTCCGCTCCGGAATGAACTCCAGGTGGGTCTGCGTGCCCTTCATGAAGCCCTTCCCGGTCACCCCGCCCGAGCCGATCGCGATCTCGCCTTGGATGATGTGGAAGCCCTTGCCCAGCGGGTCCTTCGTCGGATCGAGCAGCGTGCAGACCCGGTCCTTCTGGTAGTCCTTCAGCACCACCCACTTCACGTCGGGCTGGCAGATCTGGTCCTCGCTGAACACCAGCGCCGTGATGCCGGCACCGGCCAGTACCAGCGCCGGGATGATCAGCTTCCACGACAGCCCGGCGAAGAAGATCACGTACAGGCCCGCGCCCAGCACCAGCAGCGAGGTGCCCAGGTCCGGCTGCTTCGCGATCAGGCCGACAGGCACGGCCAGCAGGATGAACGCCGCGATGAAGTCCGGCAGGCGCAACTGGCCCTCGCGCTTCTGGAACCACCAGGCCAGCATCAGCGGCACGGCGATCTTCAGCAGCTCCGACGGCTGGACCTGCGTGCCGACATACAGCCAGCGCGTCGCGCCCTTCTTCGTGATGCCGAACAACGCGACCGCGACCAGCAGGGTCACCCCGATCGCGTAAAGGGGCAACGCGAGCTGCATCAGCCGCTGCGGCGGCACCTGCGCGGTCACGAACAGCACGCCCATCGCCAGCCCCATGTTGCGCGCGTGATCGACGAAGCGGGTACCGTGGTCATAGCCCGCCGAGTACATGCACATCAGGCCCAGCCCCATCAGCCAGGCCATGGCGAGCAGCAGCGGGATGTCGAAGCCCTGGAACAGCGGCTTCACGCGCTGCAGCAGGCTGGGTTTGCTGAAGACGGCGCTCATCGTGAGGCTCCCGGCGTGGGGCGTGGTGCCGCTGCGGATGCGGCGGACCGCGGGGCCGCCGTCGGCGGCATCGGCGAGGTCGGAGGCTTGGACGAGGGGGCGGGCGCGGACGCCGACGTGGACACCGACGCGGACGCCGCCGAACTCGCCGCTTCCGGCGCGCTGGCCGCGGCATTCGGCAGCGGGATGTCCTCGACGCGACGCGGCGTGCCGATCGGCGCGCCGACCTGGCCGACTCGCACCTTGGCGATGTCCTCTTCGCTCGGGTAGGTGCCGGTGAGCACGTAGTCGTACACGCGGCGCGCAATCGGCGCCGCCGATTCGGATCCGAAGCCCGCGTTCTCGACGATCAGCGCCACGGCGATCGTCGGCGCCTGGTACGGCGCGAACGAGATGTACAAGGAATGGTCGCGCTTGCGCTCGTCCGCCTTGATGCTGCTGTAGGTCTGGCCGGCGCGCAGGCCGACGGCCTGGGCCGTGCCGGTCTTGCCGGCACTCTGGTACTGCGCCCCGGCGAACACCGCGCGTGAGGTGCCTTCCAGCGTCACGTCATGCATCGCGTTGCGGATCACATCGACATCCGCCTTGCGCAGCGCCAGCGGCTCCAGCGCATCGCTCGCGACGCGTCGCTGCGCATGCTTGACGACGTCCTCGATCTCCCGCACCAGCCGCGGCCGGAAGCGCTGGCCGCCGCTGGACAGCGTCGACATCGCCGTCGCCAGCTGCAGCATGGTGAAGTTGTTGTAGCCCTGGCCGATGCCCAGCGAGATCGTCTCGCCGGCGTACCACTTCTGCTGCTCCGGCCGCTTGTAGGCGCGGCGCTTCCATTCGGTACTGGGCAGGATGCCGGTGACTTCGCCCTGCAGGTCGATCTCGGTCTTGCGACCGAAGCCGAAGGGCTCGAGCTGGTCGTGGATCATGTCCACGCCCATCTCGTTGGCCAGCGAATAGAAGTAGACGTTGGACGAGGTCACGATCGCCAGCCGCATGTCCTTGGCGCCCGCGCGGTCGCCGGTGGCGCTGCCGAACACCCGGCCGCCGAAGCTGTAGGTCAGGTTGTCCTGGACCACCACGTTGGCGGCACGCTTGCCGGTGTTCAGCGCCGCCATGGCCATGTAGGGCTTGAAGGTCGAGCCTGGCGGATAGGTCCCGCGCAAGGCGCGGTTCAGCAGCGGCTTGTCGATGTCCTCGTTGAGTTCGCGCCAGCTGTCCGCGTCGATGCCGTCGACGAACAGGTTGGGGTCGAAGCTGGGCTTGGACACGAAGGCCAGGACCTCGCCGGTGCGCGGGTCCATGGCGACCAGCGCGCCGCGGCGGTCGCCGTAGAGGCGCTCCACCAGCGCCTGCAGCTTGATGTCGATCGACAGGTGCAGGGTGTTGCCCGGCGTCGGCGGCCGGTTGCGCAGCCGGCGAACCGCGCGGCCGCCCGCGCTGGTCTCCATCTCCTCGAAGCCGGTCTGGCCGTGCAGCTCGCGCTCATAGGCCTGCTCCAGCCCGAGCTTGCCGATGTACTCGGTGCCGCGGTAGTTGGCGACGTCCTCTTCGGACCAGTCGTCCATCGACTTCTTCTCGGCCTGGTTGATGCGGCCGATGTAGCCCAGCAGGTGCGCGCCGACGTCGCCCAGCGGATAGTTGCGGAACAGGCGCGCCTTGATGTCCACGCCGGGGAAGCGGAAGCGCTGCGCGGCGAAGCGGGCGACCTCGGTGT
Source organism: Roseateles noduli (assembly GCA_002205125.1). Lineage (GTDB taxonomy): Bacteria > Pseudomonadota > Gammaproteobacteria > Burkholderiales > Burkholderiaceae_C > Roseateles > Roseateles noduli. The sequence continues at coordinate 148,701 of NIOE01000017.1, forward strand.
CGGTCAGCTTGGTGCGGATCGGCAGCGACTCGAAGTTCTTGCTTTCCTCCATCAGGCGCTTGAAGCGCCGACGGTCGCGCTGCTGGATCTCGATGACGGCGGACAACGCGTCGATCGTGCGCTCCAGGTCCGGCACCTTCGACGGCGTGATCTCCAGCGTATAGGCCGAGTAGTTGCTCGCCAGCACGACCCCGTTGCGGTCGACGATCAGACCGCGGTTGGGCACGATGGGGACGACGGAGACGCGGTTGGTCTCGGCGCGTTCGAGCAGCGTGTCGTGCTGCGTGATCTGCAGGTAGACCAGGCGCGCGACCAGCAGGCCGAAGCAGAACAGCACGAACGCGGCCGCGGCGAACAGCCGCAGCCGGAAGCGGCTGAGCTCCGCCTGGAGGTTCTTGATGACCGTCATCGCGGACCTGTTCCCGGCGCGCTCAGAGCGGGCGGTGCGCGTCGGGATCCGGCGCGCGGCGCTGGGGCGCAAGCAGGAGCGCCGCGGCGATCGGCCACAGGGCCGCCTGCAGCAGCGGCGCGAGCACCAGGCTCCAGCCCGGCCACATGCCGCCCACGATCAGCCGCACGATCACGGCGATCGCGGTCGCGAGCACGAACAGCGGCAGCACGTGCAGCGCCTGCCCGCCCAGCGAGAACCACAGCAGCCGGCGGTGCAGCGCGACGGCGCCGAAGGCGAGCAGGCTGTAGGCCAGCGCATGCTGGCCGAGCAGCGCGCCATGGTGGACGTCGATCATCAGGCCGAAGACGAAGGCCCAGCCGACGCCGACGCGGCGCGGCTGGTGGACGTTCCAGAACACCAGCACCAGGGCCAGCACGTCCGGCATCCAGGGCTGCCGGCCGACGGGGACCATGTCGATCAGCAGGCCGACGACCAGGCTGAACGCGATGAACAGGGGGTTGGCGGGCAGCAGCAGCTGGCTCGCGCCACGGGGCATGATCATCGGGTGCCTCCTTTCGGCGCGGATGCGGCCGACGCCGCGCGGCTGCGGGCTGGCCGGCTGGCGGCTTCAGCTGCGGCGGCCGTCGCGGCACTGGCCGCTTCCTGCGCGGCTTCGGTGCGGGCGGACTCCTGGCCTTCGAGCGGCTCCAGCACCAGCACGTGGCGCGCACTGTCGGGCTGCGCAATCGGCGCCAGGCCGACGCGCGCGAAGCTGGTGTCGCCGCGGCGTTCCACCTCGGCGACCTTCGCCACCGGCAGGCCCGGCGGATAGAGGCCGTCCAGGCCCGAGGTCGCGAGCGCGTCGCCGGGCTTGATGTCGGCGTTGGCCGCGATGAAGCGCAGTTCCATCACGCCGCGTTCGCCGCCGTAGGCGACGCCGCGTTGCTGGGTGCGGGTGTTGAGCACGGGGATGGTGGCATCGCGGTCGGTCAGCAGCGTCACCTCGGCGGACAGCGGATAGACCCGCGTCACCTGACCCAGCACGCCGGCGTCGTTGACCACCGGCGCACCGAGACGCACGCCCCGGTGGCCGCCGCGGTCGATGACGATGCGACGGGAGAACGGGTCCGGCGCCTCGTAGAGCACCTCGGCGGCGAGTCCCTTCACCGGCAGCGCTTCGCGCAGGTCGAGCAGGGCTCGCAGGCGGGTGTTCTCGGCCTGCAGCTGCGCGGCGCGGCTCAGGATGACCGCCTGGGAAGCGAGCTGCTGCCGGGCCTGGTTCTCGGCCTCGGTGGCCTTCTCCATGCCGCGGGCGTAGTCGCCGGCCTGGTCCCAGGCGTCGACGGGCGCGAGCAGGGCGCGCTGCAGCGGATGCAGCGCGAGGCCGAGTCCGGCGCGCGCGGGCGCCGTGAACTGGAAGCGGGAGTCCGCCACCATCAGGAAGACCGCCAGCGCCGCGCAGAAGGCCAGCTTCGTCAGCGCGGACGGGCCTTCGCGGAACAGCGGCGGTGGATTGCGGTCGAGGGTGCCGAGAGGCATGAAGATCTCAGCAGAGGAGATTCAACGCAAAGCGGCCATCTGGGGCCGCATCCACTTATTCGTTCGTGAAGATGGAGCCCAGGCGCTCCATGCGCTCGAGCGCCATGCCGCAACCGCGGACCACGCAGGTCAGCGGATCCTCGGCCACGAGGACCGGCAGGCCGGTTTCCTCGGCCAGCAGGCGGTCCAGGTCGCGCAGCAGCGCGCCGCCGCCGGTCAGCATCATGCCGCGCTCGGCGATGTCGGCGCCCAGTTCCGGCGGCGTCTGCTCCAGCGCGTTCTTCACGGCCGAGACGATCTGGTTCAGCGGGTCGGTCAGCGCTTCCAGGATCTCGTTGGACGAGATCGTGAAGCTGCGCGGCACGCCTTCGCTGAGGTTGCGGCCCTTGACTTCCATCTCCTTGACCTCGGAGCCGGGGAAGGCCGAGCCGATGTTCTTCTTGATGGATTCCGCCGTCGGCTCGCCGATCAGCATGCCGTAGTTGCGGCGGATGTAGTTGATGATGGCCTCGTCGAACTTGTCGCCGCCGACGCGGACCGAGCCCTTGTAGACCATGCCGCCCAGCGAGATCACGCCGACTTCCGTCGTGCCGCCGCCGATGTCGATGACCATCGAGCCCGACGCTTCCGACACCGGCAGGCCGGCGCCGATCGCCGCGGCCATCGGTTCCTCGATCAGGTAGACCTCCGAGGCGCCCGCGCCCAGCGCGGCGTCACGGATGGCGCGCTTCTCGACCTGCGTGGAGCCGCAGGGGACGCAGATGATGATGCGGGGCGACGGACGCAGCAGCTTGGTGTCGTGCACCATCTTGATGAACTGCTTGATCATCTGCTCCGTCACCACGAAGTCGGCGATCACGCCGTCCTTCATCGGGCGGATCGCCTCGATGTTGCCGGGCACCTTGCCCAGCATGGCCTTGGCTTCGTGGCCGACGGCCTGGATCGTTTTCTTGCCGTTCGGACCGCCTTCGTGGCGGATGGCGACGACGGAGGGCTCGTCCAGCACCACGCCTTTTCCGCGGACGTAGATCAGCGTGTTGGCGGTGCCCAGGTCGATGGCGAGGTCGGTAGAGAAGTAGCGGCGCAGGGAGGCGAACATGTGTGTAGGCAAGACCTGGACAAGACGCTTCGGCACCTGGAGCCGCCCGTCATCGTCGAACTACACGCAATCGGCGGCATTCGACGGCATCAAGCGGCGTTCGTCTGCGTTCTGTCCGGGCGGCTGCGATTCGGGGCGGTTCGGGTCGGTATACCGCGCGGACCGGCGGCGTCCGCGCGAGCGAGATTCCTTGCCATAAGGAACGAGGCTGCGCTGGCAGCCTCGGCTCATGGAGATAAGCGGGGATAATAACTGATCACCCCCTGGTTTGGCCCGTCTGCAAGGCTTCCGTCAGCGTTCATCGAATGATTCGCGCGCCGGGCGCCCTGCCTGTCCGACCGGCCCACGAGACATTCCCCATGGCACTCACCCACGACGACGTCAACCGGATCGCCAAACTGGCCCGGCTGCAACTTTCCGGCGACGAGCAGGCCGCGCTGCTGCCGCAGCTCAACGGCTTCTTCTCGATCGTCGAGCAGATGAGCGCGGTCGACACCAGCGGCGTCGATCCCCTCTACACGCCGCTGTCGGCGGTCCAGGAAGTGGCCCTGCGGCTGCGCGAGGACCGCGTCACCGAAACCGACCAGCGCGAGCTCAACCAGCGCAGCGCTCCCGCCGTCGAGGACGGCCTGTTCCTGGTCCCGAAAGTCATCGAATGACCCCGCCCCTCCACCACCTCGGCGTGGCCGAGCTCGGCCGCGCCTTGCGCGCCAAGACCGTCTCCAGCACCGAGCTGACGCAACATCTGCTTGCGCGTGTTGCCGCGACGAAGGATCTCGGCGCCTTCCTGCACGTCGACGAGGCCTACGCGCTGGCGCGGGCCAAGGACGCCGATGCGCGCCTCGCACAAGGCGAAACCGGCGCGCTGATCGGCGTGCCGCTCGCGCACAAGGACATCTTCGTCACCCGCGACATGCCGACCACGGCCGGCTCGAAGATGCTCGAGGGCTACCGCAGCCCCTTCGACGCCACCGTCGTCGAGCGGCTGAACGCCGCCGGCACCGTGTCGCTGGGCAAGCTGAACTGCGACGAGTTCGCGATGGGATCGGCCAACGAGAACAGCGCCTACTTCAAGGCGCTGAACCCCTGGGACCGCACGCGCGTGCCGGGCGGCTCCTCGGGCGGCTCGGCCGTGGCGGTGGCCGCGGGCCTGGTCCCGGCCACGACCGGCACCGACACCGGCGGCTCGATCCGCCAGCCGGCCAGCTTCTCGGGCATCACCGGCATCAAGCCCACCTACGGCGTGTGCTCGCGCTACGGGATGATCGCCTTCGCCTCCAGCCTGGACCAGGCCGGCGTGTTCGCGCGCTCCGCCGAGGACTGCGCGCTGCTGCTGTCGGCGATGAGCGGTTTCGACGAGCGCGACGCCACCAGCGTCCAGCAGCCGCCGCAGGACTTCGGCGCGCAGATGCTGGCCGCGCGTGACGGCGCGACCGCGGCGCAGCCGCTCAAGGGCCTGCGCATCGGCCTGCCGAAGGAGTTCTTCCCGGCCGCCCTGTCCGCCGACGTGGACGGCGCCGTGCGCGCCGGTCTGGCGGAGCTGGAGAAGCTGGGCGCGACGCTGGTCGACGTGTCGCTGCCGCGCACCGAGCTCGCGATTCCCGTCTACTACATCATCGCCCCCGCCGAGGCGAGCTCGAACCTGTCGCGCTTCGACGGCGTGAAGTTCGGGCACCGCGCCAAGGACCACGGCAACCTGATCGACATGTACGAGAAGACCCGCGCCGAAGGCTTCGGCGCCGAGGTCAAGCGCCGGATCATGATCGGCAGCTACGTGCTCTCGCACGGCTACTACGACGCCTACTACCTGCAGGCGCAGAAGCTGCGTCGCATGATCGCGGACGACTTCCAGCAGGCCTTCCAGCACTGCGACCTGATCGCCGGCCCGGTGGCGCCGACGGTGGCGTGGAAGCAGGGCGAGGGCGCGGACGATCCGGTCAAGGCCTACCTGGCCGACATCTTCACGCTCCCCGGTTCGCTGGCCGGCCTGCCCGGCATGAGCGTGCCGGTGGGCACCGGCGAAGGCGGCATGCCCGTGGGCCTGCAGCTGCTGGGCAACTACTTCAAGGAAGGCACGCTGCTGCACGCCGCGCACGCGCTGCAACAGGCCACCGACTGGCACCGCCAGACGCCGGCGGGGGTGTGAACGTCATGAGCAAGAACAGTCAACTGGTGCGGGGCTACGAGGTCGTCATCGGCCTGGAGAACCACGTCCAACTCTCGACCGAATCGAAGATCTTCAGCGGGTCGTCGACCGCCTTCGGCGCGGCGCCCAACACGCAGGCCAGCGCGGTGGACCTGGCGTTGCCCGGCACGCTGCCGGTGCTCAACCGCGGCGCGGTCGAGCGCGCCATCCGCTTCGGCCTGTCGGTCGGCGCGAAGGTGGCGCCGCTGTCGATCTTCGCGCGCAAGAACTACTTCTATCCGGACCTGCCCAAGGGCTACCAGATCAGCCAGTACGAGATCCCCGTCGTGCAGGGCGGCCACATCGAGTTCTTCGTCGGCGACGAGAAGAAGGTGGTCAAGCTCACCCGCGCCCATCTGGAAGAGGACGCCGGCAAGAGCCTGCACGAGGACTATCACGGCCAGTCGGGCATCGACCTGAACCGCGCCGGCACGCCGCTGCTGGAGATCGTCTCGGAGCCCGAGATGCGCTCCGGCGCCGAGGCCGTCGAGTACGCCAGGACGCTGCACGCGCTGGTGATGTGGCTGGGCATCTGCGACGGCAACATGCAGGAGGGCTCGTTCCGCTGCGACGTCAACGTCTCGGTGCGCAAGCCCGGCGCGCCCTTCGGCACGCGCCGCGAGATCAAGAACCTGAACAGCTTCCGCCACCTGGTCGACGCGGTGGATTTCGAGGTCAACTGGCAGATCGACCAGATCGAGGACGGCCTGACGATCCAGCAGGCCACGGTGCTCTACAACGAGAACACCGGCGAGACCCGCGCGATGCGCACCAAGGAAGACGCGGCGGACTACCGCTACTTCCCCGATCCGGACCTGCCGCCGCTGATGATCTCGGCCGAGTGGGTGGACCGCGTGCGCGGCGAGATGCCCGAGCTGCCGACCGTGATGGCGGCGCGCTTCCAGGAGACCGACGGCCTGCCCGCCTACGACGCGACGATGATGACGCAGAGCCTGGCGACGGCGCGCTTCTACGAAGCCGCCCGCGACCTGTGCGGCGCACCCAAGCTGGTCGCGAACTGGCTGATGGGCGAGGTGTCGCGCCGGCTGAACAGCGAGGAGCGCGGCATCGAGAGCGCGCCGGTGACGCCCCCGCAGCTGGGCGCGCTGATCAAGCGCATCCAGGACGGCACGATCAACAACAACTCGGCCAAGCAGGTGTTCGAGGCGCTGTGGACGGGCGAGGGCGCCGATGTCGACGCGATCATCGACGCCAAGGACCTGAAGCAGTCCAACGACACCGGCGAGATCGAGCGCATCCTGGACGAGGTGCTCGCCGCCAACGCCAAGTCGGTCGAGGAGTTCCGCGCCGGCAAGGAGAAGGCGTTCAACGCGCTGGTCGGCCAGGCGATGAAGGCGGCCAAGGGCAAGGCCAATCCGGCCACCGTCAACGAGCTGCTGAAGAAGAAGCTCGGCGCCTGAGCGCCGGCAGGGACTGACTGGCGCGCGCCGCAGGGGGCGCGCCAGGCACACGTCAGCGCCCGCTGGCCGGTGAGGCCTGCACCGGCGGCTTGCTGTCCGGCAGGCCCGGCGCCGCGCCGGCCCACAGCTTCTTCAGTCGCGCCAGTTCCTCGTCATAGATCTTGTTGACGCGCACCATCTCGGCCTTCTGGTTCTCGATCGACTCACGCTGCGCCGCCGCGGACGCGTCGTTCATGTCGAGCTGGTGCTGCAGCTTGATCGGCACCCGCTTGCCCTTGTAGAACTCGACCTCGTCGAGCATCGGCTTGCGCTCGTTCGCCAGCACCTGGAGGCGCTTCTCGGACTGCTGCATCGCTTCGCGGATGTCGTCGAGCGCAGCCTCCCGAGCGCGCTGATGCGCGGCCAGGTCGGCGTAGCGCTGCAGCAGGTTGCGGTCGCGCCGCACCGCATCCTGCTGGGCCGCGCGCTGGATCTCCTCCAGGCGCTTGCGCTGGTCGGCGACGGACTGTTCCTCGGGCGACATCGCCGGCGGCATCATCTTGCGCATCGACCCGTCGGAGTTCAGCACGCGCTGTTCGCGCGCCTGGCACTCCGGGATCGGACGGTCGGAAGTCAGACGCCGGCCGTCGCTCGTCGTGCAGGTGTAGATGGTGGCCGCACCCGGCGCCTTCGTCTGCGCGACGGCGACGCCCGTCTGCACGGCGGCCAGCAAGAGCAGCAGACCGGACAGCGCCGATGTCACGATCGGTCGGGACGGCGGCAGGCGGCGGGAAAGAGGGGCGCGCATCAGACTCCGTAGCGATCTCTGTAGGCTTGGACGGCCGTCGCATGACCGGCGACGGCGGCACTGCTCGTGGTCTGCAGATACTGGAGCAGGTCGGACAGTCCCGCAATGGCGACGACCGGCAGCTTCAGCTGGTCACGCACGTACTGTACTGCCGACCAGGGAAGATCCTGGCCGTTCTCGGCGGCCTTCTCCTGGCGGTCCAGCGCGATGGCCACGCCGCAGGGGGTGGCGCCGGCGGCCTGGATCATCGCGATCGACTCGCGCACCGAGGTGCCGGCGGAGATGACGTCGTCGATGATCAGCACGCGGCCCTGGACCTTGGCGCCCACCAGCGTGCCGCCTTCGCCGTGGTCCTTGGCTTCCTTGCGGTTGTAGGCGAAGGGCTTGTTGTGGCCCAGCCGGGCCAGCTCGATCGCGACCGCCGCGGCCAGCGTGATGCCCTTGTAGGCGGGGCCGAAGATCATGTCGAACTCGACGCCCGAGGCCAGCAGCCGCTGCGCATAGCACTGCGCCAGCTTGCCGATCTTGAGGCCGTCGTCGAACAGGCCGGCGTTGAAGAAGTAGGGGCTGAGGCGACCGGCCTTGGTCTTGAACTCGCCGAAGCGCAGCACGCCGGCATCGACGGCGAAGGCGACGAATTCCTGGGCCAGGGCGTCCTGGGACTGCTTGCTGGATCCGTTGCGGGAATCGTTGCTGGAAGCGGCGGTGGTCATGGCGGCGCGACGTCGAGACGTGACAGTGAAATTGGGGCGGAATTGTAGGGCGCGGGTCCGAGACACCCCGAGGGTGACCCAACGCGTCATGTCGCCTGAATCCAGCCGTTCAAGCAAGAAGAAGGCCTGCTCCGTCGCCGGAAGCAGGCCCGTTTTTTGCAGGGCGGCGCGCCGGCCGCTCTGCTGCGCGATGACGCGGGTTCAGCCGATCAGAAGATCGCCTTGAACTGGACGCCGTAGGTGCGCGGGTCGTTGATGAAGCCGGTGTTGTTGTTGAAGTCGATCGCGCCCGTCACACGGATCTGGTCCGTGATGTTGCGGACGAAGCCGGCGACCTCGTACTTGCCGTTGCTCCAGATGTAGCCCACGCGCAGGCCGCCTTCGGTCAGCGACTTGCCGGTGAACTCCTTGGCCTCGTACAGGAAGAAGTTGACCTTCGAGCGGTAGGCCCAGTCGGTGTAGATGTAGAACTCGTTGCCGCCCGCGGTCGGGATCGAATAACGCGCGGTCAGGTTGGCGACCCACTTGGGCGCGTTCGGCAGCGGATTGCCGTCGATGCTGTAGTTGGTGGTCGAGCCCGGCATCAGCGGATCGGTCATCGTGCAGCCGCCGCCGCAAGCCGGCAGCGACAGGGTCGCGTCCTTGATCTTGGTGTTGTTCAGGCTGCCGCCCAGGGTGATCAGCAGCTGATCGACCGGCAGGACTTCCAGGTTCAGCTCGACGCCGTTGCCTTCGGCCTTCTTCGCGTTCAGCAGACGGTTGGCGTTGTTCTGGCCGCCGACGGCGGTCAGCTGCAGGTCCTTCACCGTGTAGTTGAAGGCGCTGGCCGACAGACGCGCACGACGATCCCAGAAGTCCGACTTCACGCCGATCTCATACGAGGTGACGTTTTCCGGCGCGGCCTGCGACTGGCCGGCGAAACGCGACGCCCCCTGGACCGACGACGCACGGAAGCCGGTGGCCACGCGCGCATACAGGTTGGTGTCCTTGGTGACCTTGTAGGTGCCGGACACGTCCCAGTTCCACTTCGAGTCGCCGGTGTTGGCGGTGACGCCCGTGGAGGTGTTCAGGTCGGTGTAGTCGCTGGAGACCTTCACGTCCTTCTTGTCATGCGTGAAACGCAGGCCGCCACGCAGCTGGAAGTCCTGCGTGACCGCGTAGTTCACCGACCCGAAGCCCGCCCACGCGGTGTTCTTCTGGTAGGTGTCGACATAGCCGGCAGCCTTGCTGGTCGCGGTGTCGTAGTCGGTGCTGCGGGCGGTGTAGCGCTCGTCGAAGAAGTACAGGCCGCCTTGCCAGCGCAGCGGGCCGGCGCCGGCGGATTCGACGCGGAACTCCTGCGTGATCTGGCGATGACCGTCCATCGAGCTCGACGACTCAGCCGGGAAGGTCGCCTGGCCTTCCTGCGTGTACGGCTTGGGCCCGAAGTACTGGAAGCCGCCGTCCACGTCACCGCGGCTGAACGGACGCACGGACTCGAAGCCGGTGATCGAGTACAGGTTGATCGCACCCAGGCCCCAACGCAGGCGGGCGCTGCCACCCGTGGCATGCAGGCTCTGCTCGTTGACGCCGTCGGTGTAGGCCTTCTCGGGATCGAAGCCGTCGACCAGGTCGTTCGTGCCGGTCTTGATGATCGAGGAGCGGAACAGGCGCGCACTGCCCTTCAGATCGCGACCGTGGAAGTTGAACAGCGCGCTGAAGTCCTTGTGCGGCTGGTACAGGGCCTGCAGGCGCACGGCGCGGTCGTCGTAGCCTTCCAGGTCACGGGTCTTGCCGGACTCGGGCACGTTCTTGACCCAGTCGTCGCGGTGCTGGATCTGCGCCGAGATGCGGGCCGCCCAGTCGCCGGTCAGCGGCACGTTGGCGGCGCCTTCCAGGTTCATCGTGCCGTAGGTGCCGTAGGAGACGTTCAGGTAGCCTTCCTGACGCTGCGAGGGCTTCACCGAATCGAACTTCACCACGCCGGCCGGCGTGTTGCGGCCGTACAGCGTGCCCTGCGGGCCCGCCACGACTTCGACGGCGGCCAGGTCGAAGGCCGGGAAGCCCTTCAGGATGGGGTTCTCCTGCACGACGTCGTCATAGACCAGCGAGACCGGTTGCGACGCGTTCAGGCGGAAGTCGGTGTTGCCGTAGCCGCGGATGTAGAAGCGCGGGAAGGCGCGACCGAAGGACGATTCGATGTTCAGGCTGGGCACGCGGCCCGACAGGAAACGCACGTCCTGGCCGGCGGAGTTCAGCACGTCCAGCTTCTCGCCGGAGATCTTGGTGACCGCGTTCGGCACTTCCTTGATGTTCTCGACCCGGCGCTCGGCGGTGATGGTCACCGTCTCGAGCTGACCCTTCTCCTTGGCGGCCGTGTCGGCAGCTTCCTGGGCCATCACAGGCCAGGCGAGCAGGGCCAGCGAGACGGCCGCAGCGGCCTCGCGCAGGGCCGGGACGGCGGCGCGCTGGGTGGCGAATCGATTCATGGGGGAGTACTCCGGGGAAGGATGGAAAACCGGGGGCGTCGCCGGCGATACCGATGGGTAAACCGGCGTCACAGGCAGCAAAAATGTGGGCGCAGGTTGGCGCGGTGGACGCGAATCTAGCAAGTTCGTCATAAAGGCGTCACCCTAGGCACCATGGCGGTGCGTTTTCTGTTGCCCAAACACTGCACCTGCTCGCGTGTCGCCCGAATGGGCGTCGACGGCGCACGGCACGGGCGCTACGTGGTGCGCCGCGAACCCTCGCAGGGGGGCGTGTTTCCCAAAGGGGGGAGGGTGCGTTCCCCCTTGGGGAGGCGGCGTCCACCCGGGCTGCTGCCACCTTCGGAACGAGGCTTTGCGATACTGCCGCCCTCTTCCAGAGGTCACCCGCCCACCGTCCATGCGCTTCATCACCCTCAACCTCAACGGCATCCGCTCGGCCGCCACCAAGGGCGTCTTCGACTGGCTGCCGCCGCAGCAGGCCGACGTGGTCGGCGTCCAGGAACTCAAGGCGCAAGCCGATGTCGTCGAATCCCAGTTCGCCGGCTACGACACGCTGACCGGCCACTTCCATTACGCGCAGAAGAAGGGCTACTCCGGCGTCGGCCTGTACACGAAGGAAACGCCCAGCGACGTGATCGTCGGCTTCGGCAGCAGCGAGTTCGACAACGAGGGCCGTTGGATCGAGAAGCGCTTCGACAAGCCCGGGCGCAAGCTCAGCCTCATCAGCTGCTACTTCCCCAGCGGCTCCAGCGGCGAGGAACGCCAGGCCGCGAAGTTCCGCTTCCTGGCGGAGATGTACCCCTACCTGATGGCCCTGCGCGCCGAGCGCGAGTTCATCCTGGTGGCCGACGTCAACATCGCCCACAAGGAAATCGACCTGAAGAACTGGAAGGGCAACAAGAAGAACAGCGGCTTCCTGCCCGAGGAGCGCGACTGGATGACCCGGCTGCTGGAGAAGGACGTCGGACTGGTGGACGTCTTCCGCGTCCTCAACGACAAGCCCGAGCAGTACACGTGGTGGAGCAACCGCGGCCAGGCCTGGGCGAAGAACGTGGGCTGGCGGCTGGACTACCACCTGGCCACGCCCGGCATGGCCCACCTGGCCACGCGCGAGGCGATCTACCTCGACCAGCGATTCAGCGACCACGCGCCGCTGACGATCGACTACGACTTCAAGTTCTGACGCTCAGTCGACCTTCGCGCCGGAGACCTTCACGACCTTGGCCCACTTGGCCGTCTCGCGCGCGATGAGCGCCGCGAATTCGGCACTCGTGCCGCCGCCGGGCACCGCGCCCTGCGCCGCCAGCCGCTCCTTGATCACCGGCGTCGCCAGGGCCTTGGCGACCTCGCGCTGCACGCGCGCGACCTGATCGGCCGGCTGCGCGATCGGCGCCAGCAGGCCGAACCACGACGAGGCCTCGAAGGCCTTCAGCTCCGGCACGCCGCTCTCGGCGATCGTCGGGAGGTCGGGCAGGGCCTCGCTGCGCTTCGCGCTGGTGACCGCGATCGCCTTGAGCTTGCCCGACTTGATGTGCGGCATCGCGGAGGGCAGGTTGTCGAACATCAGGTCCATGTTCCCGCCCATCAGGTCCAGCAGCGCCGGGCCCGACCCGCGGTAGGGGAAATGGATCATGTAGGTGCCGGTCAGGCTCTTGAAGAGCTCCCCCGCCAGGTGGATCGAGGTGCCGTTGCCGCTGGAGCACATGTTCAGCTTGCCCGGATTGGCCTTGGCCACGCGCGCCAGGTCGGCCACGCTGTTGATGCCGTACTTCTGCGCGTTCGCGGGATTCATCACCAGCACGTTGGGCACGGCCGCGACCAGCGTGATCGGCGCAAAGTCCTTGACCGGATCGAACGGCATCTTCGGATACAGCGACTGGTTGATCGCATGCGTGCCCACGGTGCCCATCAGCAGCGAATGGCCGTCGGTCGAATGCGCCACGTCGGCCGACCCGGTGTTGCCGCCCGCGCCGGGCTTGTTCTCGACGACGACCGGCTGGCCGAGCGCCTTCTGCAGCTCCGGCGCCATCGCGCGGGCCATGAGGTCGGTGGTGCCGGCCGGCGGGAACGGCACGACGATGCGCAGCGGCCGCGAGGGCCAGGCCGATTGCGCGCGGACCAGTTCCGGCAGCCAGAGGGCGGAGGACAGCGCGATCAACTCGCGACGGTTCAGGCTCATGGGACGTCTCCTTGTTGTGATCTCGATGCAGGCGGAAAAAGCGATGCGATCTCGATGCGGCGGACGGCCCCGGCCCGTCTACGCAGGTCTGCCCAGGTCTACGCGGCGGCCTCCGGTGCTTCCGGTGACGCCGGTCCCAGAATGGTCTGGAGCTGCACGCGCTCGGAGCTGCAGGCGGCGTCGAAGTCGGCCTCGATCTGGATCAGCGCCTGCGCGTCGCCGGCCTCGACGGTGACGATGCCGCGCGCGCGGTTGCGGCCCTGCGACTTGGCCGTGTAGAGCGCCATGTCGGCCCAGTTGACCGCCTGCTCCCAGTGCAGCGCGAGCTGCGCCGGCGGCAGCGGGAAATGGGCGAAGCCGATCGAGCAGGTCACCCGCAGCGGCCCCGCCGCCGTCGCCACCGGCTCGCCGCCGACGATGAACAGGATGCGCTCGGCCAGCAGCTGCAACTGGTCCGGCGCGACGTTGCGGGCGAAGACCAGGAACTCCTCGCCGCCCCATCGCACCACCAGGTCCTCCGCCCGCACCGCCTGCGCGATGCGCCGCGAGACCTCGATGATCACGGCGTCGCCGGCCGCATGGCCGTGGCGGTCGTTGACGTGCTTGAAGTGATCGATGTCGATCATCAGCAGCGCGCCGGTGAACATGTCCTTCGCATGGCGGTCCATGACCGCGAGGAAGTGGCGACGGTTCGCGAGGTCCGTCAGCGGATCGCGCTCGCTCTGCGCGCGCAACAGGCTCTGTTTGGCCTTGAGCTTGCGGTTGGCGTCGCGCACGCGCGCCAGCATCACGCCGATGAGGATCAGCGACAGGCCCAGCAGCGCGGCCAGTCCGACGCCGACGTACTGCGCCAGCCGGCGGTTGCCGAGCTCGCGGTCCTGCAGCGTCTGCTCGCGGCGCAGCAGTTCCAGGTCGCGCTGCTTGGCTTCGCTGTCGTACTTCAATCGCAGCTGCTGCAGCGAGGACTCGCGGTTGCGACGCGCCGTGTCCGCGCTCAGCGCGCGCTCCTCGTGATAGAGCCGCAGCGCCTCCTTCGGCTGGCCGACCTTGGCATAGGCCTCGCCGAGTTCGCGCAGCTGCAGCGCGCGCCGCACGGGATCGAAGTCGCCCTGCGCCATCTCCAGGACCCGGGCGATCTCGCGCCGCGCCGGCTCGAACTGGCGCTGCTGGACCAGCGCGACCGACAGGTTGTGGCGCAACGTGCGCTCCACCGTCTGGTCGTTGTAGAACTGCACGACCGGCAGGGCCAGACGCGCGAGCTGCACGGCCTTGGCGGACTGGTCGGTGTGGATGTAGGCGTCGAGCAGGTTGTTCTGCAGCAGCGCGACATCACGGCGGCCGCCCGACTGCTCGGCGAGTCTCAGCGCGTCTTCCAGCGCGGCCAGTTGCGCCGAACGGTCGCCGCGCCGCGACGAGACCATGGACTCGACCATCTTCGCGCGGCTCATCGCCGACACGTCGCCCTGCGCGAGCTGCCAGGCCTGGGCCATCCACTGCTGGGCCGCGGCCGGCTCGTCCCGCACCTGGCTGTTGACCGCCAGCGACCCCATCATCGTGCCGGACAGGCTGTGGTCCTGGATCGCCTGCGCCAGCGACAAGGCCCGCCGCAAGGAGGTCTCGGCGAAGGCGTATTCGCCGCGCGCGCCCTGGGCGCGGGCGACCAGCCTCAGCGCCTGGATCATCACGCGCGCATCGCAGCCCGCCGGAATGGTCGCCGTCGCGGCAGCGGGGCAGGCCGGCGAGAGCTCATCGAGCGCCAGTTGCGCCATCTCGCCGGAGCGACCGGTCTGGCCCTGCCGGTCCTGGAACTCGGCCAGCAGCATGCGCGAGAGCGGCCGGCCGCCCGGCTGCGCCTCCAGTTCGGCGGCCGTGCGGCGCACGTCGTCGGGACGTCCGGCCTGGACCGCGTTGCGGCCCAGCGTGTAGTCGATGTGCAGGCGATGCGCCGCATGCGCAGGATCCGCCAGCAGCGCGCGCAACTGCTGCGCGGCCTTGTCCGGCTCGTTGTAGCCGAAGCGGTCCAGCTGCGCGAGCTGCGCATCTAGCGCGCGATCGGGGATCTCCGCGCGCGCCGATGTCACGCCGAGGACGAGCAGGGCGACCGCCGATGCCATCGTCCACGCAGCTCTCCCTGCCGAAGTCCATGCGGCGCAAGCCGCGGCAGGACGTGCGGCCTTCAGGATGACGCGGCGCCATGTCCTCATGCGCGCGGCTCCTGGGTCGGTCCGAGCAGGCTGACCAGCTGCACCTGGCCCTGATGCCACGCGGATTCGATGCGGCCCGCCAGCGCGAGCAGCTGATCGCGGTCGCGCGCCTGCATCGCCGCCACGCCGTAGGCCTTGTTGCGGCCGTGCGCCTTGGCCATGTACATCACCGTGTCGACGAGGTCGATGGCCCGCTCCCATTCCAAGGTCAGGTCCTGGGGCGCCATCGGGAAGCTCGCGAAGCCGATGGACGCGCTGATCGGGATGTGCAGCGACCCGTGGTCGACCGCCTGCCCGCCGATCTGGTCCAGCAGGCGCTGGCCGAGCTGGCGCGCGTCCTCGGTCGTTTCCGAGTTCACCAGGATCAGGAATTCCTCGCCGCCCCAGCGCACGACCAGGTCCTGCTCGCGCAGCACGCCGCGCAGGCGGCGCGCGACCTCGACCAGCACGGTGTCGCCGGCGGCGTGGCCCCATTGGTCGTTGATGCGCTTGAAGTGGTCGATGTCGATCAGGAAGAGGCTGCCGCGCAGCCCGCCGTCGCGCGTGCGTTGCGCGATGGCCTGCTGGAAGTGACGCCGGTTCGCCAGGCCCGTCAGCGGATCGCGCTCGCTCTGCACCCGCAGCGATTCATTGGTCTGGGCCAGCGCCGCATTCGTGCGGCGGATGCGCCGGTAGGCGAGCGCCAGCAGCGCCCCGGACAGCAGCACGCAACCGCCGACCTCGGCCCACAGCTTCAGCTGCAGATCGCGTGTGCGGATCTGCTCGGCCTTGAGGCTGTTGTCCTGGTTGAGCAGCCGGATCTCGCGCTGGCGCTGCTGGTCCTCGAAGCGCGCCTGCGCCTCCAGCACCGCCTTGCGCGTCTCGTCGCGCAGCACCTCGTCGAACTCCCGGCGCGATTGATGGAAGGCGTCGATCGCGCCCTGCAGGTCGTCGAACTTCTCCAGGTAGGTGCCCAGTTCCAGCCAGGACTCGGCGGTGTAGCTGCCGGCCTCGCGCTGGGCGTCCATCGTGATGGCCTGCAGCACGTCGCGCTTGCCCTCGTCCAGCTTGCGCAGGCCGATCTTGGCGATGCCGGTGTTGTGCCGCGCGAGGATCTCGGTGGAGATGTCGCCCGTCTCGTGCGCCAGGGCCAGGCTTTGCGTCGAGAGCTCCAGCGCCCGCGCGTAGTTGCCGCTGCGCAACTCGTAATCCGCGAGATTGCCCAGCGCCAGGGCCTGCAGGCCGGGGGCCTGCGCCTCGCGGGCGTACTGCAACGCCTGTTCGCGGGCCTGCTGGCTGAACTTCGGGTCGTCGTCCTGCGAGTACACGATGCCCAGGATCGTGTGGACCGAGTACAGCAGCACCGGATCCGGATCCTGCTGCGCGGCGAGCAGCGCCTCGCGCGCGGTGCGCTTGGCGTGGTCGAACTGCTGGCTGCGGTGGTAGTTGAAGGCCAGCGTGGCTTCGGTGTGCGCGGCACGCCAGCGCGACTCCATCGCGCGCGCCTGCTCCAGCGCCTTCAGGCCACTTTCGACGGCGGCATCGACCTCGCCGTAGTCGCCCTGGATGTAGGCGCGCAGCTCGGTCGCGCGCCACAGCAGGCGGCGGTCGGCGGTCGCGGCGTCGATGTCGGCCAGGCCGGCCAGCAGCCGCACGCCGGCGCCGAGCTCGCCGTTCGCCTTCAGCCACTGCGCGCGCGCCAGCATCAGCGCCAGCGGGATCTGCGAGCGCGTGGGCGCGGCTTCGGGCCAGGCCTTGATCTCCTCGATCGCCGCCTCGTGGCCGCTGCGGTCGCGCAGCTGCGCGAGCAGCGCGGCGCGCTGGCTCAGCGCCTCCAGCCGCTCGGGACTGCCCACGGCGGCACGCGCCTCGAGGGCCTGCAGTTCACGCACATGGTCGCGCGGATGGGCCTGGCCGACGCGTTCCTGCTGTTCGAGCTCCGCCTGCAGCGCCCGGTCCTGCACCGCCGGCGAGGCCGACCCGCCCGACCCGGCCGTCTGACCCGACGGAGCGGACCCGCGCGTTCCGGCGCTGTCCCCCGGACCGCAGCCCGACAGCAGCGGCACCCCGACGCTCATTGCGAGCGCGAGGGCCACGGCGCGGAGTTCCGAGGGCGTGAGGGGCATGAAGGCCGAGGGTCAGTCCGTGCGGCCGCGCCGGAGCAGCGCGTGCAGCAGGATGGCGCCGAAGGTGGCAGTTCCGATGCCGCCCAGCGTAAACCCACCCAGCTTCAAGGTGAAGTCGCCGGTGCCGATCACCAGCGTGACGGCGGCGACCATCAGGTTGCGCGGGTCGCGGAAGTCGACCTGGTGGTCGACCCAGATGCGGGCGCCGGCGATCGCGATCAGACCGAAGACGACGATGCTGACGCCGCCCATCACCGCCAGCGGGATGGCCTGGATCAGGGCGCCGAACTTGGGCGAGAAGCCCAGCGCCAGCGCCATCAGCGCGGCGAAGACGAAGACCGCCGTCGAGTAGATGCGCGTGGCGGCCATGACGCCGATGTTCTCGGCGTAGGTGGTGACGCCCGTGCCGCCGACGGCGCCGCTGGCGATCGTGGCGAGGCCGTCGCCGATGAAGGCGCGGCCGAGGAAGGGCGTCATGTCGCGGCCGGTCATCGCGCCGACCGCCTTCAGGTGGCCGAGGTTCTCCGCGACCAGGATGAGCGCGACCGGCGCGATCATCAGCATGGCCGCGCCGTCGAAGACCGGCGCGTGGAACTGCGGCAGACCGATCCACGCCGCCGCCGCGACCTTGGACAGGTCGATGGGCGCGCCCAGACCGAAGCCGTTGGTCAGCAGCGCGTAGATCAGGCTGGCCTGGATCAGGCCGGCGAGGATCAGCAGGCGCTGCAGCATGCCGCGCGCATAGACGGCGACCACCGCGACGCTGACGAAGGTCGCCGCCTGCATCCAGGCGTCGAAGGGCGTGGGCGCCATGTTCTTGATCGGCACCGCGGCGAGGTTCAGTCCGATCACCGCGACCACCGCGCCGGTGACCACCGGCGGCATCAGCTTCTCGACCCAGCCGCTGCCGGTGGCCGACACCAGCAGGCCGATGGCGGTGTACAGCACACCGCAGGCGATGATGCCGCCCAGCGCGAGCGGCAGGTTGGGATTGGGGCCGCTGCCGGCATACCCGGTCGCGGCGATGACCACGCCGATGAACGCGAAGCTCGAGCCCAGGTAGCTCGGCACGCGGCCGCCGGTCAGGAAGAAGAACAGCAGCGTGCCCACGCCGCTCATCAGCACGGCCACGTTGGGATCGAAGCCCATCAGCAGCGGCGCCAGCACGGTGGCGCCGAACATGGCGATCACATGTTGCAGGCCGAGCGCCGCGGTCTGCGGCCAGGACAGGCGTTCATCGGGAGCAATCGCCTTCTCGGGGCCGACGGTCACGGGCCGCCAGCGCATCAACCACGCCATGGACTTTCCTCAACGGGACAAGCCGCCGAGTGTAAGGAGCGCCCAGGCCGTCGCGACTCCGGCTTATCCCGTGACCGGGTGACGCGGGGCCGGCAGTGCGCGATCTGCGCTCAGCCGTCGTCGCCCGACGCGTCTGCGCTCGACGGTGCGGCAGCCCTCATTCAGCACTTGACCCTCAGCGTGCAGCATCAGAACAGCACCATGTCGCGATTGCGTCGCGGCAGTTGCCGCAGCAGGCGGCGCCACGAGGCCCAGGCGCGCCAGACGGCGCCTCCGGTCAGCAGGCTCAGGATCAGCAGCAGGGTCATGATGGAACTCCTCAACGCACGCGGGTGCGGCGAACGATTTCGCACGGTCGTGCGAAGTTGGTGGAAATGAAGCGGCCCGAACGGGTCATGTGTGTCATGAGCGGGTCTCAGGGAAGGGGAGCGGAGGCGGCGGCCGAGGCGGCGTCGAGCCGCACCGGCGCCATCAGGCGGCCGTAGCTGGTCCAGGCCCGCGCCTGGGCATCCGGCGTACGCAGGAAACGCACCTCGCGGACCAGCGCGGTGAACAGGCCGTCAAGCTCGAAGATGAGCTGGTCCAGATCGGCATCGACGCGGAGCTGGCCGGCGTCCTGCGCCTGCACCAGCGTCCGGCGCATCGTCTGACGCCAGCGGCGGACACCGTCCAGCAGCCGGTCGCGCATCGCGTCGTCGCGGTCGTCGTACTCGAAGGCGCCGGCCACGTAGAGGCAGTTGCCATGCGGGCCGTCGACGCGCGCCAGCCAGGCCCGCACCATGGCGTCCAGTCGCGGCAGGCCGCGCGGCTCACGCAGCGCGGGCAGGATCACCTCCTGCTGGAAGATCTTCTCGAAGGACTCCAGCACCGCGGCCTGCAAGGCCTCGCGGGAGCCGATGCGCGAGAACACGCCGCTCTTGGACAGGTTCAGCCGCTTGGCCACCTCGCCGATGGACAGGCTGTCCAGACCGTCCAGGCGCGCCATCTCCAGCGCGACATCGACGATGGCGCTCTGCGTCAGTTCGCTGCGGGCGGTCTTGGCTTCCATGGGCCGCAATTTAGCACGGTCGTGCGAAGTGCGCTGGACGCCCCCATGGCAGCGTCGGAGGCCGGGTTATTCGTGGAGGTCGCCGGCCTGCCCGGGGTCGTCGGGATCGCCCGCATCACCGGCTGCTGTCGGCGGCCGCCCTCGACGCGGCGTCGGCGCCGGTGCGGGCTTGATGCCGCGGCGCTTGAGCGCCTCGCGCAGCAGCAGCTCAATCTGGGCGTTGGACGAACGCAGTTCGATCGCGGCGAGCCGCTCGATCTCCTCCCACAAGGCGGGATCGAGGCGCAGCGGAAACTGCTTCTTGCCGGGACTGCCCATCGCCGCGTCGCTCCGTCGTCAGCGGCCTGGGCGGCGGTGCGGAGATCTGGGCGCGTCACGGCCGCGTCCGCCACCCGGCGCAGCATCCGCCGGCGCTCCCCGAGCGGGCAGCCGGAAGCTGAGCAGGAACACGATCGCCCAGGCGACGATGGCGATGAACCAGAGCACCCTGCCCACGCCGCCGCCGAACCAGGTCTGCGTTTCCAGCGCCAGCGTCGGCGCGATCAAGAACGCGTTGGCGTCCGCCTGCGCCAGGACCACGAGCAGGCCGAGCGGCCAGCACAGCCGCGCCAATCGCGCGAGCGTGCGTTCGCGACGTTCCGGCGCCAGCCAGTAGTCCTTGTGAGGCATGTTCAGGAAAAAGCTGGCGTGCCGCGCCACCAGGCACGCCCCCCACGTGCACATCCACGGAATGAAGATCCCCGTCACCAGCGCGGTCGCGACCATGCCGTTCCAGTCGGAGATCGTCGGGTATCCGCCCGCGGCCGCCGAATCCCCGCGGAAGGCGGCGGCGACGGCGACCAGGTGCGCCGCCCAGACCACGAGGAACATCAGCTTCCAGACGGTCCACTCGCCGTCGATCGGCGTCGATGCCGATGCCGATGCCGACGCCGATCGCGACGTGGATGCGGACGGTGGTCCGCGACGGGTCCGGTGATCCATGAGCGAGGCCTCCCGCGATCAGTTGTAGAGCGTGCCCGCGTTGATGATCGGCTGCGTGTCCTTGTCGGAGCACAGCACCACCAGCAGGTTGGACACCATCGCCGCCTTGCGCTCGTCGTCGAGCTGCACGATCTCGCGTTCGCTCAGGCCCTTGAGCGCTTCCTCGACCATGCTGACCGCGCCGTGCACGATCTTCTTGCGGGCGCTGATGATGGCTTCCGCCTGCTGGCGACGCAGCATCACCTGCGCGATCTCGGGCGCATACGCCAGATGGGTGAGCATCGCCGTCTCGACGCTGACGCCGGCGGGCTGCAGACGCGCCTGCAGCTCGTCGATCATCGCGGCCATCACCTCGTCGGCGCCGGCGCGCAGCGTGATCTCCCGGCTGTCGATGTCGTCGCCCTCGTCGTAGGCGAACTGCGAGGCGACGTGCCGGATCGCGGCCTCCGCCTGGATGCTCACGTACTGCTCGAAGTCGTCGACCTCGAACACCGCGCGCGCCGTGTCCTGGACCCGCCAGACCACCGCGGCGCCGATCTCGACGGGGTTGCCGCGCTTGTCGTTGACCTTCAGCGTGGGCGCGTCCAGGTTGCGCGCGCGCAGCGAGAGGCGGCGCTTGATCATGAACAGCGGGATCGTCCAGCGCAGGCCGGCGGTCCGGTCCGTCCCGACGTAGCGGCCAAACAGCGTCAGCACGCGGGCCTCGTTGGGCTGCTGGATGTAGAGACCCAGCAGCAGGACCAACGCACAGACGATGACGATCCAGGTGCCCGGCCGCAGGAGGACGGCGCCTTGGGAGCTGATGAACAGGAAGATCGCCACGCCCGCCAGGGCGAGGCCCATCAGCAGCGCGGCGTAACCGTTCATGTGGCCGCCGTCGCGCTCGCTCGCGGCGGCGGTCTTCGGGGCAGTCGTCTTGCTCATCACCGGCCTCCTCCAAAAAGGTGATATCACTTTAAGCCCCGCCCCCCCGGTTGCGCAAGCCCTGGCCCCCGATCTCCCCCAACGGAGGGACCCAGAAAGCAGAAAGCGCCCCGAGGGGCGCTTTCGAAAGCCTTTTCGCAGTCGCGTCAGGCGCCCTTGCGCGCCAGCGGCAGCAGGAAGTTGGCGACGGCGATGCAACGCTGGCCGAGTTCTTCCTCGCTGACGCGCAGCCCGAAGCCGGCCATCGCCGGCGACGTCAGATACCGTCCGCCGATGGCGACCGTCGGCACGCCATCGATGTTGTACTGGTTCTGCAGCTTCTCGGCCTGCTGGCTCTTGGTCTGCACGGTGAAGGAGTTGTAGGTCTCCTTGAACTTGGCCGCGTCCACGCCCAGCGGCGCCAGGAACTTGGCCATCTCGTCGACGTTGGTCAGGCCCTGGCCGCCGCGGTGGATGGCGTTGAAGATCGCCGGACGCACCTGCGCTTCCTTGCCCATCGCTTCCAGCGTGAAGAACAGCTGCTGGTGGATCTTCACGTTGGCGCGGAAGGCCACATGGACCTTGCGATAGACCACATCGGCGGGCAGCTGCTTGGCCCAGGCCTCGATCGTCGGCTCGAAGACGTAGCAATGCGGGCAGCCGTACCAGAAGAACTCGATCACCTCGATCTTGCCCGGCGTCGAGCCCGGCACCGGCGTGGCCAGGCGCTGGTACTGGCGGCCCTCGACCGGGCCGCCCTGCGCCTGCGCCGGCGCGACGGCCAGGAGCGCACCACCGCCCGCGGCGGTCGACAGGGCCGTGAGGGCGTTGAATTCGCGACGCTTCATCTTCGATTCCTTGTTGGGTTCCGTTGCGACCGGCGCCGCAGCGGCCGGCCATCCTAGAAAGTCAAACTTAGAGCGGCATTAACGCGGCGCGACGTCGGTATCGAGACGATACCGACGTCGCGCCCGCGCTCAGCGCTGGATCGCCACGAGATTGGCCTCGACGCCGGCGCCTTCCAGCTTCTTCTGCTGCGCTTCCGCCTCGTCGCGCGTGTCGAACGGGCCCAGGCGGACACGGAACACCGTGCGACCGGACTGCTCGCGCTCCATCACCTTGGCCGAGAAGCCCTGGATCGCCAGCTTGGCGCGCTGCTGCTCGGCGTCCTCCATGCGCGCGTAGGCGCCGGCCTGGACGAAGAAGCTGCCACGCGAGCCGTCGGGACGCACGCCGTCGGGGCGAGGCTCGGTGGGACGCTGGTCCGGCTTGACGGACGGGATCTGGTTCTGGGCCTGCGGCTGAACCGCCGGGGCGCGCTCCGCCGGGCGGCCTTCCACCGCGGGGGCCGGCGTCGTCCCGGCGCTGACCTGAGGCGCCGGCTGGGTCGCGGGCGTCACCGCCGGCGTCACCACGCCCGACGCGGCCTTCGCGCCGGCGCGGCCGGCCAGCGGCGCGTTCGGATCCCAGTTCCGGTTGCGTTCCGCTTCCTGTGCGTCCTGCTCCGCGGTGCGCTGCGGCAGCTTGTTGACGAAGGGCACCGGGGCCTTCGTCACGTACAGGGCCACGCCCAGCGCGATCCCCAGCCCCAGCAGCAGGCCCACGATCAGGCCCATGGCGAATCCGCCGCGCTGCTTCTGTTTACTCATTGCTGCTCCTGCGAGTCACGTTCCATCGCGTCCGGGGCCGACACCCCCAGCACCGCCAGCGCGTTGCGCATCACCTGCCGCGTCGCGGCCAGCAGCGCCAGGCGCGCGCGCGTCAGGGCCGGGTCGTCGCCCAGCACGCGTTCGGCGCCATAGTAGCTGTGCAGCGCGCCGGCCAGGTCGCGCAGGTAGAACGCGACGTCGTGCGGGGCCAGGTCTTGTGCCGCCGAGCTCAGCATGCGCGGATAGTCCGCCAGCTTGAGCATCAGCGCGGCCTCGGTCGGCGCGGTCAGCAGCGACAGGTCGGCGCCGGCCACCGCGGCCTCGTCATGGCCCTGTTCGACGCCCTTGCGCAGCACCGAGCAGATGCGCGCATGCGCGTACTGCACGTAGAACACGGGGTTCTCGTCGTTGGCCTTGAGCGCGAGGTCGACGTCGAAGATGAACTCCGTGTCGGCCTTGCGGCTGATCAGGAAGAAGCGCACCGCGTCGCGGCTGGTCCAGTCGATCAGGTCGCGCAGCGTGACGTAGCTGCCGGCGCGCTTGGAGATCTTGACCTCCTCGCCGCCCTTCATGACCGTGACCATCTTGTGCAGCACGTAGTCGGGGAAACCTTCCGGGATGCCGACGCCGGTGGCCTGCAGGCCGCCGCGCACCCGCGCGATCGTGCCGTGGTGGTCGCTGCCCTGCACGTTGATGCACTTGGAGAAGCCGCGCTTGAACTTGTTGACGTGGTACGCGACGTCCGGGACGAAGTAGGTGAAGGTGCCGTCGGACTTGCGCATCACGCGGTCCTTGTCGTCGCCGTACTCGGTCGAGCGCAGCCACAGCGCGCCGCCGTCCTCGTAGGTCTTGCCGTTGGCGACGATGCGCGACACCGCGTCCTCGACCTGGCCGCCGCTGTACAGCGAGGACTCGAGGAAGTAGTTGTCGAAGCGCAGCCCGAACGCCTGCAGGTCCAGGTCCTGCTCGTGACGCAGGTAGGCCACGGCGAACTGGCGGATGCCGTCCAGGTCCTCGATGTCGCCGGACGCGGTGAATGCGCGGTCGTCCGCCGTCACCGTCTCCTTGCGCAGGAAGGCGTCGGCGATGTCCTGGATGTAGTCGCCGTTGTAGGCCGACTCGGGCCAGCCCGCGTCGCCCGGCTTCAGGCCTTTCAGCCGGCATTGCGTGGACTGCGCCAGCGTCCCGATCTGCACGCCGGCGTCGTTGTAATAGAACTCGCGGCTGACCTTCCAACCCTGCGTCGAGAACAGGTGGCAGAGCGAATCGCCCAGAGCCGCCTGGCGCGCATGGCCGACGTGCAGCGGACCGGTCGGGTTGGCGGAGACGAACTCCACCAGCGCGGACGAGTCGCGCGCCGGCTGGTGGCCGAAACGCGTGGTCGCGGCGAACACCTCGCCGACCACGGCTTGACGGGCGGCCGGCTTCAGGCGGATGTTGATGAAACCGGGGCCGGCGATCTCCAGCGCCTCGACCCAGCGCTCGAAGGCGGGCTGCGCCTGCAGCTGGGCGATCAGCGTCTGCGCCAGCTCGCGCGGATTCTTCTTCAGCGCCTTGGACAGCTGCATCGCCGCCGTGCAGGCGTAGTCGCCGTGCGCGGCCTGCTTGGGGTTCTCGAAAGCGGCCGCGGGCGCGGCCTTGATGAGGCCGCCGTCGACGGCCTCCTGGCTCAGGCCCTGGAGCACGGTGCCGAGGGCGGCGAGCAATTCCTGCTTGGCTTGGATCATGGGGCCGCATTTTAGGGGACCTGCCCTGTAAGAGACCGTGGTCCCCTCTTGCCCGCACCCTCTCCCTGGGGCAGGATGGTCCTCCGATGAGCGCCTCCGACGACCTCCGTCCCTCCACCTTTTCCGATTCGACGCTCGGCGGACTGGCCGACCTGCCCGAGCAGATCGGCAAGTACCGCGTGCTGAGACGACTGGGCGAGGGCGCGACCAGCGACGTCTTCCTCGCCATGGACGACTTCAAGGGGCAGGAAGTCGCCATCAAGCGCATGCGCGCCTGGTCGGCCGGCGGCCGCAGCGAGGAGGACACGCTCAGCATCCGCTTCTTCGCCGCCGAGGCCGCGCTGGCCGGCCGGCTCCAGCATCCGAACGTGGTGCAGATCCTCGACGCGGTGCAGGACGGCGACCTCCCCTACCTGGTGATGGAGTTCGTCCACGGGGTCACGCTCAAGCACTTCTGCCGCAACGACCGGCTGCTGCCGCTGGACCAGATCGTCGAACTCGGCTTCAAGTGCGCGATGGCGCTGTCCTACGTGTTCCGCCAGGGCGTCGTGCACCGCGACATCAAGCCGGCCAACCTGCTGGCCGTGCTCGACAGCCAGGGCCAGGTCACCGACGTCAAGGTCAGCGACTTCGGCAGCGCGCTCAACCTCAACGCCGACATGACGCAGGTGCATCGCGTCGGCTCGCTGGCCTACATGCCGCCCGAACAGATCGAGGGCGGCGACGTCGGCGCGCAGGCCGACATCTACGCGCTGGGCGCCGTGCTGTACCACATGGTCTGCGGCCGTCCGCCCTTCGACGCGCCCAACCAGATGGCGCTGATGCATCAGATCTACCACCAGGCGCCGCAGCCGCTGTTGGGCCAGCGCGGCGGCGTGACGCCGGAGCTGGACGCGGTCATCCAGCGCGCGCTCTACAAGCACCCGTCCGAACGCTATCCCGACTGGGAGTCCTTCGGCCAGGCGCTGTCGGAACTCGTCGCGAAACAGCTGGTGCCGCTGGCGCGGCTCAACGAGGTGAAGGACTCGGAGCGTTTCAACCTGCTGCGCGGGCTGGAATTCTTCGCGGGCTTCGGCGACGTCGAGCTCTGGGAAGTCGTGCGGCGCGCGCGGTGGCGCCGGTATCCGCTCGACTACCTGCTGTTCAAGAAGGGCCAGGAAGGCAACACCTTCCACATCGTCACGCAGGGCGAGGTCGAGGTCTGGCGCGACGGCGCGCTGGTCGCGACGCTGGGCACCGGCACCTCGGTCGGCGAGATGGCGTATCTCGCGCCGAATCCCGATCTGCGCCGCCACAGCACCGACATCAAGGTGACCCAACTTTGCACAACCGTGTCGTTTACACCCGACTCGCTGGGGCAGCTCAGCCCCGAGTGCCAGCATCGTTTCGACCGGGCTTTCATACAGGTGCTTGTCAGGCGGCTCCACCTCGCCCATGAGGCGCTGGCGTCTCCTCGTCGGATCATGTGAGTCAGCGACCGACTCGCGCCTGCAGATCGGCGTCGAATCGTTGTCGACTGAAGCGGGTCACCCATTCTCTTGACGGCCGTCAACCGCTCTTGAGAGCCGTCCGTTGCTGTGCTCAACTGCCCGACAGGTCCTTCCCCAACCCCCTGTAGCCCCCGTAGGAGAGAGTGATGAAACACCTGACCCCCACCTCGCTGTTCGCCGGTGCCTTGCTGGCGCTGGCCGCGCTGGGCGCCCACGCCGCGGACGACGCCAAGAAGGCACCGTCCGAGAAGCAGCTCAAGCAGCAGCAGCTGATGAAGAGCTGCAACGCCGACGCCAAGGACAAGTCCGGCGACGAGCGCAAGGCCTTCATGAGCAGCTGCCTCAAGGGCGAGACGGCGTCCGCGCCGGCCAAGACCGCGCAGCAGACCAAGATGACGACCTGCAACGCCGATGCCAAGGGCAAGACCGGCGATGCCCGCAAGGCCTTCATGAAAGAGTGTCTCTCCGCCAAGTGATTCGGCGCAGGCACGCGTGACGCCGCTGAGCGAGCGTCAGTCACCATGAACAAGGCCCTCTCACGAGGGCCTTGTTCACTTCGTCATCACGCCGCGCGCGAGCATCACTGCTGCGATCGGGATCAGGATCAGCAGGTGCGCCTGCATCATGATCAGGCGGCGCGTGGAACGGATCTCCGTTTCGCTCGGCAGGCCACCGCCGCCGTCCAGCGTCTTCGTCCAACGGCGGAAGGTCAGCGTGGGCCTGATCGAGATCAGACCGATCACGACGAACATGCCGAACTTGAAGTGCAGCAGCGGCTGGTGCCAGTACCAGCCCAGGCCCTTCATGCCCCACCAGGTGCGGGCCAGGCCGGTGAGGAGCACCGCCACCGCGGTCATGCCGTAGATCATGTCCAGCCGCGAGAGGCGGCGCACGACGGCCGGGTTCATCCATTCGCTGCGGCACAGCGCCGCCTGGCTCGACAGGAAGACGACCAGGCTGAGGATGGCCACGATGTGCAGGCCGGCGAGCAGGGCTTCGAGGGTCATGGGGTCTCCCAGGTGGAGGCACGGGCCCAGTAGTCGGGGCTGCCGTGGTGTTCTTTCAGGAAGTCTATCCAGAGCCTGACGCGCAGCGGCAGGTGCTTGCGCTGCGGCAGCACGGCGAAGATGCCGTTGGGCGGCGCGGCGAAGTCGTCGAGCACGCTGACCAGCTCGCCCGCGTGCAGCGCCGCGGCCACCTCCCAGGTGCTGCGCCACGCGAGGCCGAGGCCTTGCCGGCACCAGTCGTGGAGCACCTGGCCGTCGCTGCAATCGAGCCGCCCGCTCGGCCGCAGATGCTGCACCTGGCCGTCGATGCGGAAGGCCCAGCCGCGCGTCTGGCTCGCGTCGGAACTCAAGGTCAGGCACTCGTGCCGCATCAGTTCCGACGGATGCTTCGGCGTGCCGGCGCGCTTCAGGTAGGAAGGCGCGGCCACGCACAGCCGCCGGTTGTCGGCCAGCCGCATGCTGATCAGGCTGGAATCGCTGAGGTCGCCGACGCGCACCGCGCAGTCGAAGCCCTCGTTGACGATGTCGACGACGCGATCGCTGAGGTTCAGCGACACGCTGACCTCCGGATGCCGCGACAGGAAGTCCGGCACCAGCGGCGCGACATGGCGTCGGCCGAAACCGGCCGGCGCGGTGATCCTCAGATGGCCGCTGGCCTTCACGCCGCCGGCACTCACGCTGGCTTCGGCACTGGCGAATTCGGCGAGCAGGCGCTGGCAGTCCTCAAGGAAGGCGATGCCCTCGTGCGTCAGCGTCAGCTTGCGGGTCGTGCGCAGCAGCAGCTTCACGCCGAGCCGCGCCTCCAGCGCGTCCAGGCGGCGACCCATCACTGCCGGCGCCACGCCCTCCGCCTGCGCCGCAGCGGTCAGGCTGCCCTTGGTCGCGACCAGCGTGAAGGACTCGATCTGTTTGAGGCGGTCCATGGCAGGCGATTGTTGGACCGTTGCGCCGCCCGAGGCAATGAATGACGACCCTGGGCGTTGTTATTTGTGCAAAAAAGTCAGGGATCTCCGACCAGGGCCGACATGAATCGCCACCGCCTCTCGCCCTACAGTCGACGCATCGTTGAACCGCCTTCCGGAGCCGTCATGACCGCACGCAGCCAACACCACCGCCTCCAGGTCGATGCCGCCCTGGCCCGTTTCATCGAGACCGAGGCCCTGCCCGGCACCGGCGTCGAGCCGGCCGCGTTCTGGCAGGGACTGGACGCGCTCGCCCACGAGCTGGCGGAGAAGAACGCCGCCTTGCTGGCCGAGCGCGACCGGCTGCAGACCGAGATCGACGGCTGGCACCGCGCCCACCCCGGCCCCATCGCCGACATGGCGGCCTACCAGGCCTTCCTGAAGGAGATCGGTTATCTGGTGCCGCTGCCCGCCGATCCGAAGGCGACGACGGCCAACGTGGACGCCGAGCTCGCGATCCAGGCCGGTCCGCAGTTGGTGGTGCCCATCCTGAACGCCCGCTACGCGCTGAACGCGGCGAACGCGCGCTGGGGCTCGCTGTATGACGCGCTCTACGGCACCGACGTGATCCCCGAGACCGACGGCGCCGAACGCGCCGGCGGCTACAACCCGGTGCGCGGCGCCAAGGTCATCGCCTTCGCACGGCAGGTGCTGGACCAGGCCGCGCCGCTGGCCGGCGCGGCCCACGCCGACGCCGCCGGCTACGCGGTCAGCGGCACCGCGCTGGCCGTCACGCTGAAGGACGGCCGCACGGTCGCGCTGGCCGATCCGGCGCAGTTCCTCGGCTACCTGGGCGACGCCGCCGCGCCGTCGGCGATCCTCTTCCGTCACCACGGCATCCACCTCGAGATCCAGTTCGACCGCGCCTCGACGATCGGCCAGACCGACGCTGCCGGCGTCTCCGACGTGCTGATGGAATCGGCCCTGTCGACCATCCTCGACCTGGAGGACTCGATCGCCGCCGTCGACGCCGAAGACAAGCTGCTGGCCTACCGCAACTGGCTGGGCATCCTGCGCGGCTCGCTGACCGAGGAAGTCAGCAAGGGCGGCCGGACCTTCGTCCGCCGCCTGAACCCGGACCGCGTCTACAAGGCCGCCGGCGGCGGCGACGACGTCGTGCTGCCGGGCCGCTCGCTGCTCTTCGTGCGCAACGTCGGCCACCTGATGACCAACCCGGCCATCCTGCTCGAAGGCGATCGCGAGATCCCCGAGGGCATCATGGACGCCGTGGTCACGACGCTGATCGCCATCCACGACCTGAAGCAGCTGTCGGGCTCCGGGCTGCGCAATTCGCGTCGCGGCTCGATCTACATCGTCAAGCCGAAGATGCACGGCCCGGCCGAGGTCGGCTTCGCCAACGAGCTGTTCGGTCGCGTCGAGCAGCTGCTCGGCCTGCCGGCCTCCACGGTCAAGCTGGGCATCATGGACGAGGAGCGCCGCACCAGCGTCAACCTCGCCGCCTGCATCGCCGCGGCGCCCAGCCGCGTGGCCTTCATCAACACCGGCTTCCTGGACCGCACCGGCGACGAGATGCACACCGCGATGCTCGCCGGCCCGATGCTGCGCAAGGGCGACATGAAGGCCAGCGCCTGGATCCAGGCCTACGAGCGCAACAACGTGCTGGTCGGCCTGAGCGCCGGCCTGCGCGGCCGCGCCCAGATCGGCAAGGGCATGTGGGCGATGCCCGACCTGATGGCCGCGATGCTGGAACAGAAGATCGCCCACCCCAAGGCCGGCGCCAACACCGCCTGGGTGCCCAGCCCGACCGCCGCCACGCTGCACGCGCTGCACTACCACCAGGTCAGCGTGGCCCAGGTCCAGCAGCAGATCGAGACCGACGCGCCCGGCATCGACCGCGCCGACCTGCTGCAGCGCCTGCTCACCATCCCGGTGTCCGCCGACCCGTCCTGGACCGACACCGAGAAGCAGCAGGAACTGGACAACAACATCCAGGGCATCCTCGGTTACGTGGTCCGCTGGATCGATCAGGGGGTCGGTTGCTCGAAGGTGCCGGACATCAACCAGATCGGACTGATGGAAGACCGTGCAACATTGCGCATCTCCAGCCAGCACGTGGCGAACTGGCTGCAGCACGGCGTCGTGACCGAACAACAGGTTCGGGCGACATTCGAACGGATGGCGACGGTCGTCGATGGCCAGAACGCCGGCGATCCGGTTTACGAACCGATGTCCGGAAATCCGAACAGCATGGCGTATCAAGCGGCGCTGGAGCTGGTGTTCAGAGGGCGTGAACAACCCAGCGGCTACACCGAACCGCTGCTGCACGCATGGCGGCAGAAGCGCAAGGCGGCGGATGCGGCAGCAGCCCCCGCCGCGACGAACCAACGGTAACGATCTGCCTTGAAACGCCGCCATCGTGCGGCGTACATCGGCAATCACCAAAGCGACCTTCGGGTCGCTTTTTTGTTTCCGTCCGTTTCTGCGTGTGTCCAGCTCCTGTCAATTTGAGCATTTTCACCGGCATACAAAGGCTGACTTCTGGCACTCCCGTGTCAAACGGCATGCCTGGAATGGCGATCTGCGTTCGTTCAAGCATGGAAAACCCTTACGGGGCGGCCCCGGGGCCACTTCTTTTCCCCGTTACTTAAAGTTTGTTCACCTACGCGCAGTGTCCGATGACACAAAGTCATCAGCGCTGGAATCATTTTTGCCATTTCACGGATCCGGCATGACCTCTTCGCTTCAACTCCGCCGCGTGAGCATCGCGGCCGCGCTGCTCGTCGCTTCGATCGGCGCCGCACACGCCCAGGAAAACACCCAGCTCGAGCGCATCGAGATCACGGGCTCCAGCATCAAGCGCGTCGCCAACGAAGGCGCGCTGCCCGTCCAGATCATCACGCAGGAAGAGATCAAGTCCTCCGGCGCCAACAACGTCGCCGATCTGATCCAGCGCCTGCCCGCCATGGGCGGCAACCTGACCGTCGGTGACATCTCGATCGGTTCGAACTCGGGCGGCATCGCCACCGCGTCCATCCACGGCATCGGCGAAAGCTACACCCTGGTCCTGCTGAACGGCCGCCGCATCGCCCCGACGGGTTCGGGCAGCCGGATCAACCTGAATTCCATCCCGATGAGCGCCATCGAGCGCATCGAAGTCCTGACCGACGGCGCCTCCGCGCTGTACGGCTCCGACGCCATCGCCGGCGTGGTGAACTTCGTCCTGAAGAAGAACGTCCAGGGCGGCAACATCACCGCCAACTACAGCAACCCGGTCGGCACCGGCGGCACGGCGTACAACGTCAGCGCCACCTACGGCCTGGGCGACCTGAACCGCGACGGCTTCAACGTCGTCGCCACCTACCGCCGCGACGACCAGCAGCAGCTGAAGTCGGGCGACCGCAGCTTCGCCAAGAGCGCCTACCTGCCGTTCACCTTCAACGGCAAGAACTACGCGTACGACCGCACCAGCACCTCGGCCGACCCGGCCAACGCCGCCGTCGTGTTCAAGCGTCTGACGGGCGAAACGACCACGCTGCCCGCGTACTCGTTCAACCCGTATCGCCAGGCCAACGGCGTGTGCGCGCCCAACAACGTCTACAGCCTGGCCAACACCATCCCGGCCAACTCGACGTCCAAGGCCGGTACCGCCCAGTGCGCGTTCGACTTCGTCAGCACCATCGACGTCTACCCGGAATCGACCCGCGACTCGCTGTTCGTCACCGGTGAAGCCAAGATCAACGACCGGATCAAGCTGTTCTCGGACGTGGCCTTCACTCGCCTGGACCTGACCGCCCGCATCGCGCCGAACCCGGTGCCGATCGCCATCGCGTCGACCTCGCCGCTGTTCACCAAGTACGTCGCGCCCTACCTGACGCCGGCCCAGCTGGCCCACGTCGACACGGTCACCGCGAACTACCGCGCCACCGACTTCGGCACCCGCGACTCGCAGACCATCACCGACGCCAAGCACGTCGTCGTCGGCAGCGATGTCGCCATCGGCGACTGGGACCTGACCGGCGCCCTGACCTGGTCGCAGAACTCGCTCGACGAAAAGTACGTCGGCGGCTACTTCAAGGCCAAGGAATTCGGCAGCATCCTGTCCACCGGCGCGCTCGACCCGTTCGTGCCGTCCGGCAACCAGAGCGCCGCGACGCAGCAGCTGATCAAGGACTCGATCTACCACGGCACCATCCGTGAAGCCTCGACGACGCTCAAGGGCGCCGACGTGCGCGCCTCCGGCGAGCTGTTCAACCTGCCCGCCGGCGCCGTCAAGCTGGGCGTGGGCGCGGACTTCCGCAACTACCACTACAAGCAGGATCCGTCGGCCGACGCGGTGGCCGGCGTCATCTACAACTTCGCCCCCAACCCCAAGTACGACCTGGAACGCGACAACGTCGGCGCCTTCGCCGAGTTCGTGGTCCCCGTCATCAAGAACCTGGAGCTGACCGCCGCCCTGCGCTACGACAGCATCAGCAAGATCAAGGACGGCGTGAACAAGCGCGACTTCGGCAAGACCGAGACGGCCACGACCTACAAGCTGTCCGCCTCGTACAAGCCGATCAGCACGGTCGTGCTGCGCGGCTCCTACGGCACGGGCTTCAAGGCCCCGGACATGCTGGACATCGCCCAGCCGCTGGTGACCAACGGCGTGACCGCCTCGAGCTACGACTGCCCGTACCCGGGCGACGGCTCCGGCGCGGCGCCCTGCAAGCCGGGCAAGTCGCAGTACACCCAGCTGTCGGGCGGCAACGAGAACCTGAAGCCGGAAAAGTCCAAGCAGGCCACCGTCGGCATCCGCTTCGACCCGACCCGCAACTTCGGCGCGAGCCTGGACTACTGGCAGATCGACCTGCGTGACGCCGTCAGCGCCGTCTCCGCCAACCAGGCCTTCGCCGACCCGCAGCTCTACAAGAGCCTGTTCACGACCTACAAGCTGCCGGCCGAAACGAACGCGTACTACGCCTTCATGTCGATGTCGACCAACATCGGCAAGTCGAACTACAGCGGCATGGACTGGCAGCTGGACGGCCGCCTGAACATCGAAGGCCTGGGCCGCCTGACCACCACGGTCAACGGCACCTACATGATCGAGGCCAAGTACACGAAGCCGGGCACCGCCAACGACTTCACCGACAGCCTCGGCAAGTACGGCGTGGACGCGCAGGTCATCTTCCGCAACACGGCGCAGGCCAAGTTCGCGCTGGAGACCGGCAAGTTCACGAACTCGATCGCGGTGAAGTACCGCTCGGGCTACAAGGACATCGAACAGACCGTCCGCGACCTGCAGACCGGCGTGAACACCCGCATCCAGCTGCTGGTGCCGAACTACATCACCTTCGATTACCAAGGCACCTACCGCTACAACAAGGCGCTGGAACTGCGCCTGGGCATCCAGAACCTGACCAACCAGACCCCGCCGTTCACGCTGCGTGACTCGTCGGGCCACCAGGTCGGTTACGACCCGCGTTACGCCAGCCCGCTGGGCCGCACCGTCTACCTGACGGGCAGCTACAACTTCTGATCGTCGGACGGAGATTCGGGAAAATCCGTGCGTTCCACGCGCGGAGATTGACGAATCCCCGACAGAAGGACCGACCGCCCTGTGGCGGTCGGGATACAGCTTGTTGCCACCCCGCAACAAGTTGGGCGTCTGACGATCCGGGTATTCCTCGGGAGAGGACCACCCGCCGATACCCCTGACATAGCCGGAAGTCACCCGTGACGCCGGTCATGCAGGGGTATCGGTCCGTCTGGACATGCCCCTTGTCCTGGTGACTCGGGGGGCCTCAATTGGTAGGAACCCGCCCGGTCTGTCGAATTCCAGTCATTGACACTTCTTTCACGCGACCTTCACGCAATCCCCTGCGGCACGGTCGTCCGGACATGTTTCGCGCGACGCCACAAGCGCCGCCGCTCGACACCTTTAGGAGTGTTTCTTTGAAGACCAAACTGAACGCGGTGAGCCTGGCAGTCGCCGCCACCATTGCAATCGCGTCGTCAGCCGCGATCGCCCAAGCCCAGGACCAGACCCAGCTGGAACGCGTCGTCGTGACCGGTTCCGCGGTGAAGCGGATCGCGGTCGAGGGCTCCGTGCCCGTGCAGACCGTGACGCGCGCCGAAATCGAACGCAGCGGCGTGACCTCGGTCGTCGAGCTGATGCAGAACCTGTCCTCCGTGCAGGGCGGCATCACCGAAGGTGACACCGTCGGCGGCGGCGGCGGCGGCCAGGCCACCGTGTCCATCCACAACCTGGGCGGCGATCGCACCCTGGTGCTGCTGAACGGCCGTCGCCTGATCGGCGAAGCCGGCGGCGCGGTCGACCTGAACATGATCCCGCTGTCGATCATCGAGCGCGTGGACGTGCTGACCGACGGCGCTTCGGCGCTGTACGGCTCCGACGCCGTGGCCGGCGTGGTGAACTTCATCACCCGCACCAATTCCAGCAAGAAGACCATCGCCGCGGAAGTCTCGATCCCGCAGCACAAGGGCGGCAAGGAACGTCGCGCCTCCCTGTCGGGCGGCTTCGGCGACCTGGACAGCGACGGCTTCAACATCATGGCCGCGCTGTCGGTCGACAAGCGCGACTCGCTGACCGCCAGCCAGCGCGACTTCAGCAAGACCGGCGTGATCAACTTCGGTCACAACGGCAACGAGTACCAGTTCTTCAACGGCTCGCCGTCCGCCATCCCGGGCAACGTGAACGTGCCGGTGCGCAACGCCGACGGCTCGCTGGGTTCGGACCTGCGCAACGTGTACCTGGCCCAGAACGGCTCCTGCGCCGAGCGCAACGTCCAGGTCGGCGCTTCCTGCTACTTCGACTACGCCGGCACCGTGGAAGCCTTCCCGGACCGCGAGCGCACCAACTTCTTCGGCTCCGGCACGGTGAAGCTGGGCAGCCAGACGCTGCGCGCCGACGTCCTGCTGGGCAAGACCAAGACCAGCGGCAAGATCGCCGCCGTGCCGGGCGCGGTGGCCGTGGACCCGAACGGTCCCTTCGCCGCCGAACTGGCCGCCGTCGGCTACACCTCGGCCTACCTGACCTCGATCGGCCTGGATCCCAACCGCATCGCGTCGGTCTCGTACCGCGCCTTCGACCTGGGCAACCGCACCAGCACCTTCGAGCGCGACAACAAGGCGCTGTGGCTGCAGCTCGACGGCCAGCTGGCCGGCTGGGACTACACCGCCACCGCCGGCTACCAGCGCGCGCAAGTCGAGGAAAGCAACTCCGGCTACCCGCTGGCCAAGGCCTTCGGCGCGCTGCTGCGCAGCGGCGTGTACAACCCGTTCGTGCTCGCCGGCCAGCAGTCGCAGGCCGCCAAGGACGCGGTCAAGCAGATCATGATCTCCGGCGTCTACGACACCGAGACCAGCACGCTGTTCAACGCCGACCTGCGCGCCTCGCGCGAACTGTTCTCGACCTCCGCCGGCCCGGCCTACCTGGCCGTCGGCGCGTCCTTCCAGAAGGACAAGGTCACCGACGATCCGGGCGCCGTGGCGCGCGGTGAAGGCGGCGTCAACGGCGACGACCAGCGTTTCGGCGACAGCACCGTCGTGATCCCCTACAGCGCCAGCCGCGACTCGATGGGCGCCTTCGCCGAGCTGATCGTGCCGGTGATGAAGAACCTGGAAGTCACCGCCGGCGCCCGTTACGACAACTACCGCCACGTCGACAGCGCCGTCAACGGCAAGGTCTCGTTCAAGTACACCCCGATGCCGGAAGTGCTGGTCCGCGGCTCGGTCGGCACGGGCTTCCGCGCCCCGACGCTGCGTCAGCTGTACCGTCCGCTGCAGGAATTCGGCGTGACCGCCACGCCGTACGACTGCACGCCGGAAATGGCCGCCGTCGCCGCCAGCCTGGGCGCGACCTGCCAGCCGGGCAGCAAGCAGTACAACGTCTTCACCGGCGGCGTCGAAAGCGTGAAGCCGGAAGAGTCCAAGCAGGCCACGCTGGGCTTCCGCATCGAGCCGACGAGCACCTTCTCGTTCGGCGCCGACTGGTGGTGGGCCGGCATCGACAAGACCTTCGGTTCGGTCGATGAGAACGAGGCGTTCAACAACGCCCAGAAGTACTCCAACCTGTTCCTGGTCTACACCGACCCGGTCACGGGCGAGAAGTTCCTGGCCTACAACGCCAGCACGACCAACCTGGGCAAGCGCTTCGTCAGCGGCATCGACTTCGACGTCACCGGCCGCTTCAACACGCCGGTCGGCCGCCTGACGTCCAACCTGCACGCGACCTACATGCTGAGCGACAAGCGCCAGCTGGTGGCCGGCGAACAGTACTTCTCGACCCTGGCGGACAACCACCCGTCGATCGGCGAAGTGACCTTCCGCTGGAAGGGCCAGCTGAGCAACACCCTGGTGACCGGCAACTGGGCCAACACGGCCAACATCAACTTCCAGTCGGGCTACAAGGACTTCCCGACCGAAGTCGAGAACCTGGCCAACGGCGACGTCGACGAGGTGCGCCTGAAGGTCAAGCCGTACGTGACCCTGGACTGGCAGACCGCCTACACCTGGAACAAGCAGCTGACCGTCGCCCTGGGCATCAAGAACGTGTTCGACAAGGAACCTCCCCTGTCGCTGCGCGCCAACGGCGGCCACATGCTGGGCTTCGACTACCGCTACTACAGCCCGATGGGCCGGACCTTCCAGGTCAAGGCCAGCTACGACTTCTGATCCCCGCCGCCGACCTCCCGCCGCACCACGGCGGGGCGTCGCGAGCGCCAGGACAAAGGACTCCTTCGGGAGTCCTTTTTTTTCGCGCTGCCACGGCGCTCCGCGCCTCGCAAGTCGTCACGGGGGGACGTTACACGTTAAGTATTGTTTCCATACTTTGTCGAATATGGATAACTCATTGTATTGACGAGTATTTTCCATATTCATCAATTCGAATCGATAAATTCACCGTTGCCATACTGACACGCGTCTTCTCTCATTCTTAACGCGCCATCAACGCATACTCGACATTTGAGGCGAAAAACCGTCCGAAAACCCGCCGGGGAAAATCCGACATTCCCACGGGAGTTAAGCGTTCGTAAATTCCGAAACTGTGGCGCAGGCACGACCGAACAGTCACGAAACGGTAAGGAGAAACCCGCGAAAAATGGCAGTTTCGGGCCACGCAGTCCCAAATTCGCGCGCTTTACGCACCTGCACCTATGACCTCTGGCGATTCGTCAGCACACTTTTGTCAGGCCTCGCGATGCGGGGCCGTTTCAATTCCGGCTCGCCGCACCCACAAGGAGGGCGGGCGCTCCCTCTAGAGGTGCATATGTACAAGCTGAACGCGGTAGGCCTGGCAGTCGCCGCCACCATTGCGGCCGCGTCCTTCCCGACGCTGGCCCAGGAACAACAGGATCAGACCCAGTTGGAACGGGTCGTCGTCACGGGATCCGCGATCAAGCGGCTGGACGCCGAATCCTCGGTGCCGGTCACGACCTTCAAGATGAGCGACATCCGTCAGCAGGGCCTGACGACCGTCGAGCAGATCCTCAGCACGCTGACCGCCAGCCAGAGCAGCCTGGGCACCAGCCAGGCCGTGGGCTCGTCCACGGGCGGCGCGTCCTTCGCCGACCTGCGCGGCATCGGCGCCAACAAGACGCTGGTCCTGCTGAACGGCCGCCGCATCGCCAACAACGCGTTCGACGGTTCCGCGCCCGACCTGAACATGATCCCGCTGGCGGCGATCGAGCGCATCGAAGTGCTGCGCGACGGCGCCTCGTCGCTGTACGGCACCGACGCCATCGGCGGCGTCATCAACTTCATCACCCGCTCCGACTACCAGGGCGGCACGGTGACGCTGGGCTACGACTCGCCCCAGCACGCCGGCGGCAAGACCCGCAACGCCAACGCCGGCTTCGGCTACGGCGACCTGGAGAAGCAGGGCTTCAACCTGTTCGGCTTCGTCGACCTGCAGAAGCAGGACCCGATCGGCGGCACGGACCGTCCGTTCAACACCCGCTTCATCGGCGGCAAGTCCGGCTCCACCCTGCCGGCCAACTACTACCAGGACGGCAAGATCGTCTACAACCCGGCCGCGCCCACCTGCGCGGGCGGCGACTTCCTGGTGCCCAACGCCGACCAGACGTCCTGCACGATGTCGACCTCGCGCTACGTGGACTACCTGCCGGAAAGCCAGCGCACCTCGGCCATGCTGAAGGGCACGGTCAAGCTGAACAACGACCACACCTTCGGCGCCGAGTACTTCATCACCCGCTCCGAGGTGAAGACGCGCATCGCCCCGGTGCCGTACGGCTTCCTGGTGCAGAACCGCCTGCGTCCGGACGGCTCGGCCAACCCGTACTACCCGAACAACCCCGCCCTGAGCCCGACCTACGACGGCGACAAGTACGCCGGCGAGACGATGACCGACGGCGGCGCGACGATCCAGCCGGGCTACATCACGCTGAAGTGGCGCGATTCCCCGAACGGCCCGCGCGGCGACAAGAACACCAACACGCAGCAGCGTCTGGTGCTCTCGCTGGACGGCACGCTGGCAGGCTGGGACTACGCCGCCGGCCTGAGCTACAACCAGAACAAGGTGACCGAGGACCTGATCAGCGGCTACTCGGACGGCAACAAGATCACCGAAGGCATCCTGACCGGCATCATCAACCCGTTCGGCGCCCAGGACGCCGCGGGCGACGCCTACCTGCAGAGCGCCAACGCGCTGGGCCGCCTGATGATCGGCAAGGGCCGCACGACCAACCTGGACGCGCACGCCAGCCGTGAAGTCGGCGACTGGCTGGGTGCCGGCCGCTCCGCCGCCCTGGCGCTGGGCGCCGAGTTCCGTCAGGAGAAGTTCACCCAGGACGCGCAGGACGACTACGCGAAGACGGTGATCGCCTCCACCGGCATCGACCCCAACATCTTCAGCACCGGCAAGCGCAACGTGTACGCCGTCTACGGCGAACTGAACGTGCCCATCCTGAAGACCCTGGATGTGACCGGCGCCGTCCGCTACGACAAGTACAACGACTTCGGCAGCACCACCAACCCCAAGGTCAGCTTCCGCTTCCAGCCGTCGAAGGAAGTGCTGGTCCGCGGTTCGTACTCGACCGGCTTCCGGGCCCCGTCGCTGTATGAGCTGCATGCCGCGCCGACCTACACGAACTCCAGCACGGTCAACGACCCGGCGCTGTGCGCGGCCGGCGGCACCACCATCAACCTGTGCGACGCGCAGTTCATGGTCCGCAACGGCGGCAACGACCAGCTCAAGCCTGAAAAGAGCAAGAGCGCGTCGCTGGGCTTCCAGTTCGCGCCGCTCAACGACCTGAGCTTCGGTGTCGACTTCTGGTGGCTGCGCGTGAAGAACCTGATCGGCGTGATCGGCGACGCGTCGCTGTTCGACCCGGCCAACCTGGACAAGTTCGGCCAGTTCTACCACCGCAACGCGGCCGGCTTCCTGTCGGTCGACGGTTCGCAGTGCCCGGGCGCCAACTGCGGCTACGTGGACGTCCGCCAGCTCAACCTGGGCGGCAACAACACGAACGGCTTCGACCTGAATGCGAACTACCGCCTGCGCATCCCCAGCGCCGGCAGCGTCATGTTCGGCCTGAACAGCACGTACGTGACCAAGTACGAGTACCAGGACCTGCAGGACGGCCCGTGGAACCAGAACGTCGGCGTGTACTCCGGCGTCGGCCCGGTGTTCCGTTGGCAGCACACGCTGTCGGCGGTGTGGGCCTACGACAAGTACACGGTCGGCCTGACGGGTCACTACAAGTCGGGCTACATCGACGTGGATCCGACGCACAAGGTCAGCAACTACGCGACGGCCGACCTGTACGCGTCGTTCCGTCCGATCAAGACGGCGTCGATCACGCTGGGCGTGCGCAACCTGACGGACCGCGATCCGCCGCTGACCTTCCAGACCCAGGTCTTCCAGGCTGGCTACGACCCGCGCTTCGCGGACGCCACCGGTCGCACCTTCTACATCCGCGGCACGTACGATTTCTGATCGACACGACCGTCACTCTCCAAGGGCCCTGCGGGGCCCTTTTTCATTGGTGTGTGGAGCGGAGACAATGCGGCGCATGAACGCGCCCGAGATCCATTCCGTTCCCCCCATGTCGCCCATTCCCCCCGTTCCTCCTCTGCGTTGCGAGGTCCTCATCATCGGCGCCGGCCCCGCCGGCAGCGCCGCGGCGCGCTGGCTCGCCAAGGCGGGCGTCGACGTCGTGTTCGCCGACCAGCAGCCGCTGGGGCGCGACAAGGTCTGCGGCGACGGGCTCATCCCGGACGCGCACAAGGCGCTCGACCGTTTGGGCCTGCTCGACCGGGTGATGGCCAAGGCGCAGCGCTCGGCGCATGTGGGCTGCATCGGACCGCGCGGCGGTCGCATCGACGTGCCGGGCCATCTCGCGGTGCTGCCGCGCAAGCAGCTCGACGAAATCCTGAACCTCGGCGCTCAGGAGGCCGGTGCGCGCTTCCTGGCACCGGCACGCTTCGAGGCGGCGCTGGAAGACGACCAGGGGCGCGTGCGCGGCGCGCGGCTCACGATCGACGGCCAGCCCCACGAGATCGTCGCCGACTGGGTCCTGCTGGCCACCGGCGCGGTGCCCAAGGCGCTGACGGCGGCCGGCATGTGCGAGCGCCACACGCCCAGCGGCGTCGCGCTGCGCGGCTACGTGCGCGCGCCGGCCATGGCCGGCGAGATCAAGGCGCTGGAAGTCGTCTGGTGCAAGCCGGTGCAGCCGGGCTACGGCTGGATCTTCCCGGCGCCGGACGGCAGCTTCAACATCGGCGTCGGCGTCACCGACAGCCACAAGGACATGGCCGGCAAGGGCCAGAAGAAGGATGTCAACCTGCGCGCCATCTTCGACGCCTTCGTCGAGCACTACCCGCCCGCCAAGCGCCTGATGGCCGAAGGCGAACTGATCGGCGAACTCAAGGGCGCGCCGCTGCGCTGCACGCTCAACGGCGCGCGCTGGACGCGGCCCGGGCTGCTGGTCACCGGCGAGGCGGCGGGCTCGACCTACTCCTTCACCGGCGAAGGCATCGGCAAGGCGATGGAGACCGGCCTGCTGGCCGCCGAAGCCATCCTCGCGCACCGCGCGGGCACCACGGCCTCCGCCGTCGACGCCCGGGTCCGCGAGCAGTACGAACAGGGCCTGCGCGCGCTGCAGCCCAAGTACGACCTGTACGAGCGCGGCAACCGCGTCAACCGTTTCCCCTGGCTGGCCGACCTGCTGATCTGGCGCGCGCAGAAGAGCCCGCGTCTGCTCAAGCGCATGAGCGGCGTGCTCAACGAGACCAGCAACCCCGGCAACCTGGTGAGCCTGAAGGGGATCACGCGGCTGTTCCTGGAATGATCCGTTGCATGATGAGCGCAGCGACCTGAGCCTGGAGAGACCGCGATGTGCCAGCTGATGGGCATGAACGCCCGCCGACCGACCGATGTGATGTTCAGCTTCGCCGGACTGGCGACGCGGGCGCACGAGCACAAGGACGGCTTCGGCATCGCGTTCTTCGAGGGTCGCGGCCTGCGGCACTTCGTGGACCACCACAGCGCGCGCGTCTCGCCGCTGGCGGAGCTGGTCAAGACCTATCCGATCCGCAGCGACGTGGTCATCGCGCACATCCGCAAGGCGACGCAGGGTGTGGTCTCGCTGGAGAACACCCACCCGTTCGTGCGCGAGCTCTGGGGCCGCTACTGGGTGTTCGCGCACAACGGCGACCTGAAGGGCTTCGCGCCGCGGCTGCATGCGGCCTTCAAGCCGGTGGGGCAGACCGACAGCGAGCAGGCCTTCTGCTGGCTGATGCAGGAGCTGGCCAAGGCGCACGCCGACATGCCGGCGATCGAGGAACTGAACCACACCTTGCGCGAGCTGCTGCCGCGGCTCAACGGGCACGGCACCTTCAACATGCTGCTGTCCAACGGCCAGGCGCTGTGGGCGCACGGCTCGACGAAGTTGCACTACTTGCTGCGCCAGCCGCCGTTCGGCCAGGTCACGCTGCAGGACGAGGACGTGAGCGTGGACCTGGCCGCCAAGACCACCGAGGACGACCGCATCGCCATCGTGGCCACCGAGCCGCTGACACGCGGCGAGGCCTGGATCCCGATCGAGCCCGGCACCTTGAAGGTCTTCGTCGGCGGTGAGCCCCTGTGCTAGCCGTGGCGGCCGGTGCCCCGTGGAGCGAATGCCGAGCGTGAGGAGGCGATTGAGCGGAGCGGGGCACCGGCCGCCACGGCGTCCGCTCGGTCGTCGCAGTCGGTCGCCGCAGTCGGCTGATCGTCCCCGCCACCTGCCATTCGCCGCATCCTGAGGCGACGGCGCAACCCCTCGCCTAGACTCGCCCCATGACTTCGCCCAGCGCTTCCGCCGACGCGGTCCCCCAGGCCAAAGGGGACTGGACGCAATGGCTGTTCCCGGGTCCGCGCCGGGTGTTCACCGACGCGGAGATCGAGCGGTCCGGTCTGAAGACCTGGTCCACGGTCGTCGACAGCTACGTGATGAGCAACGTGCTGGTGCTGGGGCTGGTGTTCTACACGATGCTGCCGCGCGAGCTGGCGCATGTGATCCTGATCGGCGGCCTGGGCATGGCGTCTCTGGGGCTGGGGGTGGCGCGCTGGCTGTGGCGCCAGCCGACGCGCACGCGCTTCAACGGCGCGACCTTCGCGCTCAGCGTGCTGATGGTGCTGTTCACGCTGGGGATGGTGAAGGCGGGTTTCCGCGCCGAGGCCCGCGACCTGCTGCCCTTCGTGGCGGGCGGGATGACGCTGACGGTGTCGTCGTGGTGGTTCCTGACGCTGTACCGGACGCAGCAGCTGGGCGCGCGGCTGGCGGAGCTGGACGCGCAGGACGAGCGCATCGCGATGGCGCAGCGGCTGGCGACGGCGCAGATCCAGCCGCATTTCCTCTTCAACACGCTGGCGTCGCTGCAGCACTGGGTCGACACGCGAGACGACCGCGCGGGGCCGATGCTGCGCTCGCTGACGCGCTACCTGCGGGCGACGCTGCCGATGTTTGAACAGGACCGTCTGCCGCTGGAGCAGGAGCTCCAGATCGTGCGCAGCTACCTGGACATCATGCAGGCGCGGCTGG
Source organism: Roseateles noduli (assembly GCA_002205125.1). Lineage (GTDB taxonomy): Bacteria > Pseudomonadota > Gammaproteobacteria > Burkholderiales > Burkholderiaceae_C > Roseateles > Roseateles noduli. The sequence goes on from NIOE01000017.1 coordinate 191,869, forward strand.
GGCAGCGGCTGAGCTGGTCGCTGGACACGGACGAGACGGCGCAGGCCGCGATCGCCGCCGCGAGCCTGCCGCCGGGCACCTTGCTGACGCTGGCGGAGAACGCGATCACGCACGGCATCGAGCCCAGCTTGCGCGGCGGGCACATCGCGGTGCGGGTCAAGGCGGTGGATGGCCGCCTTCGCATGGAAGTGCAGGACGGCGGCCAGGGCCTGCCGCCCGGCGCCTGCGAGGGCCTCGGCCTGGCCAACACGCGGGAGCGGCTCAAGGCGCAGTTCGGCGCCAGCGCCGCGCTGGGCCTGGAGCCTGGCTCGGCGGAGGCGCCCGGATGCCTCGCCTGGGTCGAGGTGCCGACGGCCTGACGCTCGCATCGGCCGCATCGGTCGGATCGATCACATCGGGGAGAGAACACGCATGACGACAAAGATCCGCACCCTGATCGCGGACGATGAAGAGGGGCCGCGCGAGCAGTTGCGCGCCGCGTTGGCGCGCCTGGCGCCGGAAATCGAGATCGTGGCGGCCAGCGTCAACGGCTGCGACGCCTGGGACGACTGCCTGGAACACGAGCCGCAGCTCTGCTTCCTGGACATCCGCATGCCGGGCATGTCCGGCCTGGAGGTCGGTCAGCGCCTGTCGCAGCTGGCGGAGCCACCGCAGGTCGTGTTCGTCACGGCCTACGGCGATCACGCGCTGTCGGCCTTCGAAGCAGGCGCCGTCGACTACGTGCTGAAGCCGGTCGAGGATGCGAGGCTGGAGCAATGCATCCAGCGGCTGCGGCAGCGTCAGGCGCAGGACTCCGGGGCGGAGAGCGGACTGGAGGACGGAGCGGACAGACACGCCGGAGCGCCCGGCAGTCCGGCGGCCTCTGCGATGCCCGCGGCCACGCTGGAGCTGCTGCGCCAGCTGCTACCCGCGCAGCGCCCGACGATGCGCCCGATCCAGGCCAGCCAGGGTCGCGAGATCCAGCTGATCGCCCCGGACGACATCCTGTTCTTCCAGAGCGACAGCCGCTACACCCGCGTCGTGCATCGCGACGGCGAGGCGTGGATCCGCACGGCGCTCAAGGAGCTGCTCAGCGACCTCGACCCGGGCGTGTTCTGGCAGGTGCACCGCTCGGTGCTGGTCAACAGCCGTTTCATCACGAGCGCCACGCGCGTCGATGAAAACACGATGCAGCTCTCGCTGAAGGGCTGCGCGGAGAAACTGCCGGTGTCGCGGCAGTTCCAAGGTCTGTTCAAGGGTCAGTGATGCGGACCCGCTGCCTGCGAAGACCCATTCAGGCGGCGGCGCTGGCTGCGGTTGCCGCTGCGGTGTCGTTGCTCACGGTCGGCGCTGCGCAGGCGCGCGTGACGCGGATCGTCATCGACGAGGTCACGCCGCTGACCGGCGAACAACGCGGCTACGAGCAGCTCCGCGGCCGAGCGTTCGGCGAGCTCGATCCGAAGGACAGCCACAACGCGGTGATCACCGATCTGAAGCTCGGCGCCGAGGCCGACGGCCTTGTCCGCTACGAGACGAACTGGGTGATCACCCGGCCCGTCGACCGCGAGCGCGCCAGTGGCTTCCTGTGGCACGACGTGCCCAACCGCGGCGGCGAGGTCCGGCTCCAGTCCGGCGAACTCGCGGCGGGCGACATCGGCTTGCGCAGCGGCTGGCAGGCCGACAACGCGGGCAACACCGGCGTGCCGCGCACGCGGCCCGAGGCGGCGCTCAACCACTACGTCCGCGTGCCTGTCGCACGCATCGACGGCAAGCCGGTGACCGGCCCGGTGATGGCGCGCATCGTCAATCGCAGCGGGCCGGACTCGCAGCCGCTGATGGTGCAGGGCAATCCGATGCCCTACCTGCCAGCTTCGTTGGACACGACTCGCGCAACCTTGACGGTCCACACGAAGGAAACCGTCGACGGCCGCATCACAACGGCCGGCACCGTCGATCCGAAGGACTGGGCTTTCGCCCGTTGCGACCGCGGACAACCGTTCCCCGGCGCGCCCATCGACATCGATCCGTCTCACGCGCCGTCCAACCTGCCGATCCATCTCTGCCTGCGCGGCGGTTTCGAGGCGGACAAGGTCTACCAGCTCGTCTACACGGCCGGCAACGCCTATGTGCTCGGGGTCGGCATGGCCGCATTCCGCGACGTCGGCGCGTTCTTCCGGTACGAGAAAGCCGACGATACCGGCACGCCGAATCCCATCGCCGGCCAGGTGCGCGGCAGCGCGATCCGCGGCGTCTCGCAATCGGGGAACATGGTCCGGCAGTTCCTGTTCATGGGTCTGAACCAGGACGAGGCGGGCCGACAGGTCCACGACGGCGCCTGGGCCATCATCGCGGGGCGCCGCGTCGCGGCGAACGCGCGCTGGGCGCAACCGGACGGGGTGCTGGAGCTCTTCCAGATGGGCAGCGAAGGACCGCAGTGGTGGGTCGATTGGGCCGATAAAGCGCGAGGCCTGCCCGCGAAGGGATTGCTGACCCGCTGCACCGAGAACAAGACCTGCCCCAAGGTGTTCGAGCACTTCGGCGCCGCCGAGGTCTACGCGTTGAAGCTGTCGTTGGAGTGGGTGGGGTCGTCGGCGGACGTCGACATCCCGCTCGCGCCGAACGTGCGTCGCTACTACGTCGCCGGCAGCCCGCACGGCGGCGGCGCGGGCGGGTTCAGCCATGCGGCGGAGAACTCGACGTTCAGTTGCCCCGGCAACAACTTCGGGCAGGCGAGTCTTGCGCCGAATCCACTGCCGCACCGCGAGCTGCGCAACCTGCTGAGCGCGGCGATGCGCGATTGGGTGCTGAAGAGCACGTCCCCGCCGCCGAGTCGCTATCCGACGCTGGCACGTCGCGAGCTCGTCGATCCGACGCGTGAGGCGATGGGCTTCCCACGCGGCGTGCCGGGCATTCCGGAGCGCGTGTTCCTGCCGGAGAACTTCGTCTTCCCGGTCTTCGATTACGACTGGGGGCCAGGTTTTGACCGCGTCGAAGCCTCGGGCGTGCCGGATCAGATCCCGCCGAAGATCAGGCGCGTGCTGCCGGCCAAGGTCCCGCGCGTGGACAGCGACGGCAACGAGATCGGCGGCGTGCCGACCGTGCTGTCGATGGCGCCGCTGGGCACCTACCTCGGCTGGAACATCACCGCCGACGGCATCCACGCCGGACAGGTCTGCAACTACGCCGGCGGCTATGTGCCGTTCGCGCGGACGCGCGCGGAGCGCAAGACCAGCGGAGATCCGCGTCGCTCTCTGGAGGAGCGCTACAAGGACCGCGAGGGATACCTTGCAGCAGTTCGGAGCGCTACCGAGCGCGCGATGCAGCAGGGCTACCTGCTGCCGGAGGACCGGGCAAGGCTTCTTGAAGAGGCAGCATCGAGTGACGTGCTGAGATAGCCCTCACCCCCCGCCCTTGTATGTAGCAAAGTACGCCCAGGCCGCCACAGGCCGATCTGCCCAGGGTAGGTGCTAAGGCACCATGCCGAGGGAGAGCGTGGGTCGTGGCGGCCT
>NIOE01000018.1 GCA_002205125.1 Roseateles noduli
CTTGTCGTCAGCAGCGCAGAAGCGAGATTATGAACGATTTCTTTCGAATCCGTCAAGCAGTCAGAGAAATTATTTTCATCGTCGACTGCGAGAATCTCGCCGCCAAATGAAAACCGGGTCAAACCCGGTCAGTCATTTGACATCCTCGACAGTTCCTTCGAGGACCGCTGCAAGACAGATGTCTGTGCAGCGAAGACAGCGACTGTAGCACGGTCTTCGAGCGGCTCGCAAGAACTACAAGGGAAAGTTGTTGACAGTTGGCCGCGTCTCGCACGGAGCCTCCTTAAGTCATTGATTCTTCTGGAGGCGTACCGGCGGCCCACCAAGAAAAAAGACCCGCCGAGGCGGGTCTTCGATGGGGCCGAAGCCGGAAGTCCGATCAGTCCGCGTCCTGGAACGCTTCCTCGCGCTTGTTCTTGATGGACGGCAGCATCACCACCACCACCATCAACGCCGCGGCGATGAGCAGGCCCGCCGACAGCGGCCGCGACATGAAGGTCGTCCAGTCACCGCGGGACAGCAACAGCGCGCGACGCAGGTTCTCTTCCATCATCGGGCCGAGGATGAAGCCCAGGAGCAGCGGAGCCGCTTCGCAGCTCAGCTTGTAGAAGAGATAACCGATCACCGCGAACGCCGCCGTCATGTAGACGTCGAAGTTGTTGTTGTTCAGCGTGTAGGTGCCGATGCAGCAGAAGACCGCGATCGCCGGGAACAGGAAACGGTAGGGCACCGTGAGCAGCTTGATCCAGATGCCGATCATCGGCAGGTTCAGGATCACCAGCATCAGGTTGCCGACCCACATCGACGCGATCAGGCCCCAGAACAGTTCCGGATTGCTGGTCATGACCTGCGGACCGGGCTGGATGCCCTTGATCGTCATCGCACCGACCATCAGCGCCATCACCGCGTTGGGCGGGATGCCCAGCGTCAGCATCGGGATGAAGGAAGTCTGCGCGCCGGCGTTGTTGGCCGACTCCGGACCTGCCACGCCCTGGATGGCGCCCTTGCCGAACTTCTCCGGCGTCTTGGAGACCTTCTTCTCCAGCGTATAGGCCGCGAACGAGGCCAGCAGCGCGCCACCGCCGGGCAGCACACCCAGCACCGAACCCAGCGCGGTGCCGCGCAGCACCGCCGGCCACGCGTCGTGGAAGTCCTGCTTGGTCGGCCACAGGCCCTTCACGCTCTTGGTGAAGACCTCGCGGTGCTCGGCCGGCTGGCCGAGGTTCGCGATGATCTCGCCGAAGCCGAAGACGCCCATCGCGATCACGACGAAGTTGATGCCGTCCGTCAGCTCTGGCACGTCGAACGAGAAGCGCGGCGTTCCCGAGATCACGTCCGTGTTGATCTGTCCGAGCAGCAGGCCCAGCACGATCATCGAGATCGCCTTGATGAGCGAGCCCGAAGCCAGCACCACCGCGCCGATCAGGCCCAGCACCATCAGTGAGAAGTACTCGGCGGGGCCGAACTTGAAGGCCAACTCAGTCAGCGGCGGCGCGAAGGCCGCGATGATGACCGTGCCGACGCAACCCGCGAAGAACGAACCCAGCCCTGCGGCCGCCAGTGCCGGACCGGCGCGACCCTGACGGGCCATCTGGTAGCCGTCGATCGCGGTCACGACCGAGGAGGACTCTCCCGGCACGTTGATCAGGATCGCGGTGGTGGAGCCGCCGTACTGCGCGCCGTAATAGATGCCGGCGAGCATGATCAGCGCCGGCGTCGCGTCCAGCGAGTAGATGGACGGCAGCAGCATCGCGATCGTCGCGACCGGGCCCAGGCCCGGCAGCACGCCGATCAGGGTGCCGAGCACCGCGCCGCCGAAGGCGTACAGGAGGTTCTCCGGCGTGAACGCCGTGCCGAACCCCAACATCAGGTTGTTGATCAGATCCATGCGTGACTCCTCAGCCGCCCAGGAAGGTCGGCCAGATGGGGATCACGAGATTCAGACCCCAGATGAAGATGGCGTAGCTGCCTGCGGTCAGGACCACGCTGCTGAGCAGCGCGTCGCGCCACCGGAATTCGTCGCTGGCAAAGGAGCACATCGTGATCAGCAGCGGCAGCGTGATGATCATGCCCAGGCGCGGCAGCGCGAAGCCGAACATCACGATCGCGCCGACGACGATCAGCAGCGGCTTCCAGGCGAAAGCACCGACGGGCTGGCCGCCTTCCGATTCAATGGTGAGCGCCTTGAACACCACCACCGCCCCCATGAGGGCGAGCAGGACGCCCAGCCCGAACGGGAAGTAACCAGGCCCGGGACGGGCGGACGTGCCAAAGCTGTAGTTGATGATCGAACCGCACGCGAACGCGACGCCAACGACCAAGAACATCAGCCCTGACCAGAAGTCTCGTTGACTCTTGATCTTCATGGAGGAACCCTCTATCGGCTTGAATGGCCGCGATTCTAGGAATCGGGTTCCCCTCGGTGTCTGTGGTTATCACGTAAGGGGAGACGCCGCGCATCGCACAGGGCGTATGGCGATCTTCACGGGCCCGGCGGGCACGGGCTTCGCGGCTTGTCTGCGCGGGCTTACCCGCCCCCGCGAGCCTGGGGGGGCGGCAGATGGACCGTCGCCGGTCGCACGGTCAAAGGACGTTCAGGTTTCCCAGGTCGGCGTGCTGCGCAGCACTTCGTCCATGGTCGTGAGCCCTTCGGCGACCTTCATCGCGCCGCCCAGACGCAGCGGTCGCAGGCCTTCCTGCACCGCTTGGCGACGCAAGGCGGTCATGTCGGTGTTGGGATGCAGATGCTTGCGGATGCTGTCGGTCAGCAGCAGCAGTTCATACAGCCCGGCGCGGCCGCGGAAGCCGGTGTTGCGGCAATCGAGGCAGCCCACCGGCCGGTAGGGCTTGACGCCGCCGTTCAGGCGCCAGGGCTTGAGCATCTCGTTGAGCGAGTCTCGCGTGACGTCGGGATCGGGTTCCTTGCAGTTCGGGCACAGCGTGCGCACGAGCCGCTGGGCCAGCACGCCGATCACTGTCGCGTCGATCAGGTAGTTGGGCACACCCAGGTCCACCATCCGCGTGATCGCGGAGGCCGAGTCGTTCGTGTGCAGCGTCGAGAACACCAGATGGCCGGTCAGCGAGGCCTGGATCGCCATCTCGGCGGTCTCCAGGTCGCGGATTTCACCGACCATGATGATGTCCGGGTCCTGCCGCATGAGCGCACGCAGGCCTTCGGCGAAGTTGAAGTCGATCGCCGACTGCACCTGGGACTGGTTGAAGGAAGGCTCGATCATTTCGATCGGGTCCTCGACCGTGCAGACGTTGACCTCCTCCGTCGCCAGGCGCTTGAGCGTCGAATAGAGCGTCGACGTCTTGCCGCTGCCGGTCGGACCGGTCACGAGGATGATCCCGTGCGGCCGTGCGGTCAGGCGGTTCCAGCGCTCCGCGTCGTGGGTGGAGAAGCCCAGCTGCGACAGGTCCTTGACCGCCGTGTCCGGGTCGAAGATCCGCATCACCATCTTCTCTCCGAAGGCGGTCGGCAGCGTCGACAGCCGCATTTCCACCTCTTCGCCGGCCGGGTTGCGCGTCTTGATGCGACCGTCGAGCGGACGGCGTTTCTCGACCACGTCCATGCGCCCCAGCAGCTTGATGCGCGCGGTCATCGCGCCCATCACCGTGGGCGGCAACTGGTAGACCGTGTGCAGCACGCCGTCGATGCGGAAGCGGATCACGCCCATCTCGCGGCGCGGCTCCAGGTGGATGTCGCTGGCGCGCTGGTCGAAGGCGTACTGCCAGAGCCAGTCCACGACCTGCACGACGCCCTGGTCGTTGGCGTCGAGCTGGCGGCTGCTGCGGCCGAGTTCGACGAGTTGCTCGAAACTGGCCTGCTGGCTGGACTCGCCGGACTTCGTCGCAGCGCGGACCGAACGGGCCAGCGTGAAGAACTCGGTGGTGAAGCGCGCGATCTCCTGCGGATTGGCCAGGGCCAGCTTCACGCGCTTGCGGGTGTGCGACTCGATCTGCGGAATCCAGCCGACGTCCTGCGGCTCGGCGACCGCGATGGTCACGTCGGTCAGGCCCACCTGGATCGGCAGACAGCGGCGCGCCTCGGCGTAGCTGGCGGACATCACGTCGGCGACACGGCCCACGTCGACCTTCAGCGGATCGATGCGGACGTAGGGCAGTTTCAGGCGACCGGCGAGCCATTCGGTGAGCGCCTCGGCGTCCAGCAGCTTGCCGTTGGCGACGCGCACGAGTCCCGCCGAGCCGAGCCGGGTCAGCGGATGCTGCGCGCTGTGGCTCGCGCCGAAGCGGGCTTCCGTACGCTGGACCTGCTCCTGGTCGATCACGCCGTCTTCGGCAAGCCAGTGCAGCATCTGACGCCATTCGAGGCGCGTGCCGCCGCCTGCGGTCTTGGTCTGGCCTGGCGCGGTCCCCTGCCCCGGCGCGGCCACCTTGGCGGCCGATCCCGACGACGGCGCCGGCGTGGCCGCCGTCGCGGGCGTGCCGCTCTTGTCCTTGGAAGGGGTCGACGTGTTGTGTTTCATGGTCACTCGTCGGAGTCGCCGGCCGCGGCCGCGTGGAGCTGTTGGATGACGTTCATCGGCAGCGGCCGCACCAGCTTCAGCCACTTCGTGGCGGGCAGGTCGTGGCGGGCCTCGATGTGGGCGGCGCGCTGCTCGAGCACCTCGCGCTCCGGCACCGCGACCCCGCGCCCGGCGACGACGATGGTATTGCCCTCGCGGGTCGGCGTCAGGTGCCAGACCTGGTCGGAGCCGAACACCTTCGCGATCCGCGCGGCGCTGCGCGTGAAGCTGGCGCTGCGGCCGAACAGGTTGACCGTCATCAGCCCGCCGTCGGCGAGCACGCGATGGCAGTCGGCATAGAAGGCCTCGTCGTCGAGGACCGGGGCTGCCGCCTCGTGGTCGTAGAGGTCGACGTTGAGGACCTGCGCGCTGCCCCGGTTCGCCGCGTCCGCGACCCAGACACCGGCGTCCTCGTTGAGCACGCGCAGGCGTTCATCGTCGTCGGGCAGGTGGAACCAGTGCCGGTTGGCGGTGATGACGGTCGGGTTGATCTCGACCGCCGTGGTCTTCATCTTCAGCTGCTTGCGACAGAAGCGCGTCAGCGCGCCCGCGCCCAGTCCGAGCTGAACGGCCTGGCCCTGCGTCATCTCGCGGACGTCGCGCCACAGCAGCCAGGCCATCATGCGCTGGACGTATTCCAGCTCCAGCTTCTCGGGCTTCTTCATCCGCATGGCGCCCTGGACCCAGATCGAGTCGAGGTGGAGGAAGCGCACCCCGTCGAATTCGCTCAGCGTGGCGCCGACCCACTCGGTCGTTCTGCCGCCCTTGTTGTCCTTCGAGTCCCGGTGCTTGCTCACGGCTGTCGTTCCCATGCCGGGTCCGCGCGGCCCGGTCTCGTCATCTGTCGTTCGAAGGCCCGGCGAGCTCCCGCCAGGCGCGAAGCTTGTCATCGTAGGGCATCGTGTACGCGGGGCTGGAGCTGGGCAGCCCCAGGACACGGTAACGGGCTGCAAGAGGTCCGAGCTGCTTCAACCCGAAGCGCAGGGCCGTGCCGCCGTTGAAACCGATCGTGTGCAGCGCGGGCAGGTGCTGGAGCAGCCGGCCCAGGTCGCTGGCGAAGGGATTGCGGATCGCGCTGTCGAGGCTGCCTTCGCGCTCGGTCTCGGTGATCACGTCCCACACGGCGATGCGACGGGCGCCCAGCGCGGCGAGGCGCTCGGGATACGCCATCGCGACCAGATCCACGCCGAAGACCTCGCCGACCAGCCGCCAGAACTGGTTGCGCGGATGGCCGTAGTACTGCTGCGCGCGCAGCGAGGCCACGCCGGGAAAACTGCCCAGCAGCAGCCATTCGGCGTCCGGCGCGTGGACGGGCGCGAGGCCCTGCCAGCGGGCGGGCTCGTCCGATCCGGACAGGACGATCGGGTCAGCCATGCGCGCGGGCGGCTTCCAGGGCGTCCAGCCGCGGCAGCGCGGCGCGCGCATTGCGCGCGGTGATCGCGGCCGTCTCCTGGATCGTCCAACCGCGCAGTCCGGCGAGCACCTCGCCGATGCGCGGCAGCTCGCCCGGCTCGTTGCGCGAGGTGGCGCCCGCGGCGCGCTCCTCGGCGGTGCGGTACAGCCAGTGGGGCGGAATGTCCGGTGCGTCCGTCTCCAGGACCAGCGCTTCGGCCGGCAACTCCGCGGCGAGCCGGCGGATCTGCAGCGACCGGTCGAAGGTCAGCGTGCCGCCGAAGCCCAGCTTGAAGCCGAGATCGATGAACGCATCGGCCTGCTGGCGGCTGCCGTTGAACGCATGACCGATGCCACCGGTCCGCAGCCCGATGCGACGCAAACCGCCGAGCAGTTGGTCCGCGCTTCGGCGCACGTGGAGGATCACCGGCAGCCCATGCCGCTTCGCGAGCTTGAGCTGCTCCAGATAGAAGTGCTGCTGCGTGGCCGCGTCGAGGTCCTTGACGAAGAAGTCCAGGCCGATCTCGCCGATGCCGACCAGGCGCGGGTCGTCGCGGCACTCGGCGAGCATCCGGTCCAGGCGCCCCAGGTCCTCGTCCCGCGCGTGCATCACATACAGAGGATGGATACCCAGCGCGTAGCTGAAGCCGTGCGCATGCGCCAGCGCCCTCACCTGCTCGAAGTTCCCCGCGACGACGGCCGGGATCACGATCTGCGACACGCCGGCCGCCACGGCGCGCGCAACGACGGCATCGCGGTCGGGTTCGAACTCCGCGGCGTCGAGGTGGCAGTGCGTGTCAGTCCACATGGCGACACCGGGCGGTGAAGCAACTGGCCTTCGCGCCGCTCAGCGGAAGACCACCGTGCGATGGCCGTTGAGCAGCACGCGATGCTCGGCATGCCATTGGATCGCGCGAGCCAGCGTCACGCATTCCACGTCGCGGCCAATGGCCACGAGCTGATCCGGCGTCATCGAATGGTCGATGCGGGCGACGTCCTGCTCGACGATCGGACCCTCGTCGAGGTCGGAGGTCACGTAGTGCGCGGTCGCGCCGATCAGCTTGACGCCGCGCTCATGCGCCTGGTGGTACGGCCGCGCGCCCTTGAAGCTGGGCAGGAAGCTGTGGTGGATGTTGATCGCGCGCCCTTCCAGGAAGCGGCACAGCTCCGGCGACAGGATCTGCATGTAGCGCGCCAGCACGACGAGGTCGATCTGCTGTTCCTCGATCAGCTCGCGGATCTTTCGCTCCTGGGCCTGCTTCTGCTCGTCGCTCGCCTGCAGCAGCGGCAGGTGGTGGAACGGGATGTCGTGCGACGCGGCCAGCTGATAGAAGTCGCGATGGTTGGACACGATCGCGGGAATCTCGATCGCCAGATGCCCGGTCTGCACGCGGAACAGCAGATCGTTCAGGCAGTGTCCGAGCTTGGACACCAGCAGCAGCACGCGCGTCTTGCGCTGTGCGTCGACCAGTTCCCAATCCATCGACAACCGCGCGGCCAGCGGCGCGAAGGCCTCGCGCAACGCGGCTGCGGGACGGGCTTCGGCGCATTCGAACTCGATGCGCATGAAGAAGCGGCGGTGATCGGCGTCGCCGTGCTGGGCCGAGGTCAGGATGTTGGCGCCCTGCTCCAGCAGGACGCCGGTCACGGCATGGACGATGCCGGCCTGGTCGGGACAGCTGAGCTTCAGGATGAAGCGGGTGGACGGGGATTCCGAGGAAGGCTTCGATGCGGTCATGATGACCCGCATCGTAATGCAGCCCTCAGCGAGCGCTCAGGCCGCGAGCGGCTGCAGCGCGCCGCCGACCAGCCGTCGCTGATGCTCGCAGCGCGCCGCCAGGTCCTGGTCGTGGGTGACCATGACGAAGGCGGTGCCCAGCTCGCGGGCCATCTCCAGCATCAGCTCGAAGACCGTCGCGGCCGTCGTGCGGTCGAGGTTGCCGGTCGGCTCGTCGGCCAGCACGCAGGCCGGGCCGGTGACCAGCGCACGGGCGATCGCCACGCGCTGGCGCTCGCCGCCGGACAGCTCGCCCGGACGATGCAGCACGCGCGGACCGAGGCCCACGCGCGCCAGCACCTTCTGCGCCTGCTCGCGCGCCTGTTCCTGCGGCACACGACGGATGCGCAGCGGCATCGCGACGTTGTCCAGCGCGCTGAACTCCGGCAGCAGATGGTGGAACTGGTAGATGAACCCGAGGTGCTGGTTGCGCCAGTCGCCGCGGGCCTTCTCGCCGAGCTCGACGAGGTTGCGGCCCATCAGTTCGACGCGGCCGGCGGACGGCGTGTCCAGACCGCCGAGCAGATGCAGCAGCGTGCTCTTGCCCGAGCCGGAAGCGCCCAGGATCGCCAGCGTCTCGCCGGCCTTCACGATCAGGTCCAGGTCATGGAAGACCTGCACGTCGAGCGGTCCCTCGACGAAACGCTTGCCCAGTCCCAGGCCTTGCAGCACCACCTGGCCGGGCGCGGCGCGGCGGTCGCCGTTGCGGTCATTCATAGCGCAGCGCCTCCGCCGGTTGGACACGGCTGGCATTCCAGCTCGGATACAGGGTCATGACGAAGGACAGCGCCAGCGAGGTCACGGTGATCGGCAGGATGTCGCCCCATTGCGGATCGCTGGGCATGTGGCTGATGACGTAGATGCTGGCCGGCAGGAAGGTGGTGTGCAGCAGCTTCTCGATGGCCGGGACGATGACGTCCAGGTTGTGGGCGACCGCCAGTCCGAGCACCAGACCGCCGAAGGTGCCGATGATGCCGACCAGCGCGCCCTGCACCAGGAACACGCCCATGATGGAGCGCGGGCTCGCGCCGAGCGTGCGCAGGATCGCGATGTCGGCCTGCTTGTCCGTGACGGTCATGACCAGCGTCGAGACCAGGTTGAAGGCCGCGACCGCGACGATCAGCGTCAGGATGATGCCCATCATGCGCTTCTCGACCTGCACCGCGTCGTACCAGTTGGCATTGGTGCGGGTCCAGTCGCGGACGTAGACCTCGGGGCCCAGCGCGCGCTGCAGCTGGGCGCCGACCTCCCGGGCCAGCTGCACGTCATCCAGCTTGAGCTGCACGCCGCTCGGCGTGCCGGTCCTGAACACCTTCGCCGCATCGCCGACATGGATCAGCGCCAGGCCGCTGTCGTACTCGTAGTGCCCCGCCTCGAACACACCCACCAGCGTGAACTGGCGCAGCGTCGGCTGCACGCCCAGCGGCGTCACCTGCCCGGAAGGAATCGCCAGGGTGATCTTGTCGCCCTTTTGCACCCCCAGCTGGCGCGCCAGCTCGACGCCCAGGATCACGTTCCATTGCCCGGGCTGCAGCCGCTCCAGCAAGCCCTGCTTCGCCAGCTCGGCCGCAATCGGCGTCACCTTCGGCTCGAACGCCGGATCGATCCCCCGCACGATCGTCCCGCGCATGTCCGACCCACGCGCGATCAAGGCCTGACCCGACACGAACGGCGCCGCCGCCACAACATGCGGCTGCCCCTGCGCCCTCGCCGCCACAGCCTGCCAATCCGGCAGCCCGTCGCCCGTCGGACTCAGCAACTCCACATGCGCGATCACCGACAACATCCGCGCTCGCACTTCCTTCTGGAAGCCGTTCATCACCGACAACACGATGATCAACGCAGCGACGCCCAGCGCGATGCCAAACATCGACACGCCGGAAATGAAGGAGATGAAGCGGTTGCGGCGCCCTCCACGCCCGGCCCGCGTGTAACGCCAGCCGATCTGCAACTCATAGGGCCAATTCATAGGGGGTGGATGCTAACCGCTCACCTCGGGGTCGCCGCTTAGGGCTGGCTGATGAGCAACGGACACCGGGGCGGGCCCCAGGCCGCTGTCGCATCTCGCTCAGGCGCCAACTCGCACCGCTCACCTGCGGTTCGCTCTGCTCGAACAGACGGCGCCCAAGTCAGTTCTTTCAGAAAGCTCGATGCGACAGCGGCCTGGGGCCCGCCCCGGCGTCCGCGACGCACCGAGCCGTCCGTCAATGCGCCTCGTCCCAGTTGGCGCCAACGCCAACTTCCGCAAGAAGCGGCACCTTCAGCGCGGCAACGCCAGCCATCAGCGTCGGCACCTCGGACTTCACCCAGTCGAGCTCCTCGTCCGGCACCTCGAAGACCAGTTCGTCATGCACCTGCATCACGACCTTCGTCTTCTTGCCTTGCTCGTCCAGCGCCTGCTGGACCGCAATCATCGCCAGCTTGATCAGGTCGGCCGCCGTGCCCTGCATAGGCGCATTGATCGCCTGACGCTCCGCTCCGCTGCGACGCGGACCATTGCCCGAATTGATCTCCGGCAGCCACAGGCGTCGGCCGAAGACGGTCTCGACGTAGCCCTTGTCCTTGGCGAATTGCTTCGTGTCGTCCATGTAGCTGCGCACACCGGCGAAGCGCGTGAAGTAGCGATCGATGTAGTCCTTCGCCGCCTTCTGCTCGATGCCCAGCGACTGCGCCAGCCCGAACGCGCCCATGCCGTAGATCAGGCCGAAGTTGATGGTCTTGGCGTAGCGGCGCTGCTCCGGCGTGACCGCGTCCAGCGCGGCACCGAAAACCTCCGCCGCCGTCGCGCGGTGCACGTCCTGACCCTCCTGGAAGGCCTTCAGCAGACCCGGGTCCTCGCTCATGTGCGCCATGATCCGCAGCTCGATCTGCGAATAGTCCGCCGACACGATGTGATGCCCCGGCGGCGCGATGAAGGCCTCGCGCACGCGTCGCCCCTCCGCCGTGCGGATGGGGATGTTCTGCAGGTTGGGCTCGTTGCTGGACAGCCGTCCCGTCACCGCCACCGCCTGCGAGTAGGTCGTGTGCACACGCCCCGTCGTCGCATTGACCATCAACGGCAGCTTGTCCGTGTAGGTGCTCTTGAGCTTGGCCAGCGAGCGGTACTCCAGGATCTTGGCCGGCAGCGGGAAGTCCGCCGACAGCTTCTCCAGCACCTCCTCGTCCGTCGACGGCGCGCCGGTCGCGGTGCGCTTGACCACCGGCAGGCCGAGCCGGTTGAACAGGATCTCTCCAATCTGCTTGGGCGAGCCGATGTTGAACGGCTGCCCCGCGATCTCGTAGGCCGCCTGCTCCGCCGCCACCATGCGCTGGCCGAGGTCGGCGCTCTGCGCCTGCAGCCTGCCCGCGTCGATCAGCACGCCGGTGCGCTCGATGCGCGCCAGCAGCGCCGACACCGGCATCTCGATCTGCTCGTAGATGAACTTCAGGCCGGCGTCCGCCTCCAGGCGCGGCATCAGCGTCTGGTGCACGTGCAGGCACATCTCGGAGTCCTCGCAGGAGTACTCCGCCGCCTTGGCCACCTCCACCTGCGCGAACGGGATCTGGTGCGCACCCTTGCCGCACAGGTCCTCGTAGCTGAGGCCCTTGCGGCCCAGCACACGGTCGGCCAGCGCCTCCAGCCCGTGGCCGCGATGCGCCTCCAGCACGTAGCTCTCCAGCATCGTGTCGAAGGCCGTGCCCTGCACCGCAATGCCGTGGTTGGCCAGCACGTGGGTGTCGTACTTGACGTTCTGCGCGACCTTCTTCTTCAGCGGATCCTCGAGCCAGGGCTTGAGCTTGGCCAGCACCGCGTCCATCGGCAGCTGCTCGGGCGCGTCCGGACCGTCGTGACGGATCGGGATGTAGGCGGCCTCGCCCGGCTTCACGCTGAAGCTGATGCCGACGATGCGCGCCTGCATCGGATCCAGCGAATCGGTCTCGGTGTCGAAGGCGGCCAGTTCCGCGGCGTTCAGCTGCTCGACCCAGGCGTCGAGCCGGGACATGTCCAGGATGGTCTCGTAGCGCTTGTCGACGGGGATCGCCGGGTGCTGGGCCTCCGCATGGGGATCGGTCGCGCTTGCCGCGCCCACATCGGCTTCCGGCTTGACGCGCTTGGGCGCGTCGCCGCCGAGCTTGCCTTCCAGGTCGCGCTTCCAGGTCTTGAAGCCGTTGCGGGTGTAGAAGTCGAGCAGCCCCGCCTCGTCGACCGGATTGAAGGCCAGCGCCTCCAGCGCGGGCCAGCCCGCGACATGCGTGCACAGGTCGCAGTCGACCTTGACGGTCACCAGCTTGCGGCCCATCGGCAGCCAGTCCAGCGCCTTGCGCAGGTTCTCGCCGGCGACGCCCTTGATCTGGTCCGCGTTGGCGATCACGCCGTCCAGCGAGCCGTGCTCGCCGATCCACTTGGCGGCGGTCTTGGGGCCCACCTTCTCGACGCCGGGCACGTTGTCCACGGTGTCGCCCATCAGGGTCAGGTAGTCGATGATCCGGTCCGGCGGCACGCCGAACTTGGCCAGCACGCCGGCCTCGTCCAGCTTCTCGTTGCTCATCGTGTTGATCAGCGAGACGTCCGGCGTCACCAGTTGCGCCAGGTCCTTGTCGCCGGTCGAGATCACCACCTGGTGCCCCGCCTGCGCCGCCACCCGGGACAGCGTGCCGATGCAGTCGTCGGCCTCGACGCCGGGCACCGTCAGCACGGGCCAGCCCAGCAGCTTCACGACCTCGTGGATCGGATCGATCTGCTCGCGCAGCGCGTCGGGCATCGGGGCGCGCTGGGCCTTGTACTCGGGGTACCACTCGTCGCGGAAGGTCGGGCCGGAGGCGTCGAAGACACAGGCGGCGTGCTCCGCGCCGTAGTCGTCACGCAGTTTCTTCAGCATGGCCACCATGCCGTGGATGGCGCCGGTGGGCTGCCCGCCGGGACCGCGCAGGTCGGGCATGGCGTGGAAGGCGCGATAGAGGTAGCTGGACCCGTCGACCAGCAGCATCAGAGGTTTGCTCATCCCGACATTGTTGCAGGCGCGCGGCACTCCGGCTGTCAGCAGGCGGAGCCTCAGCCGGGCGCTCGTCCGGCGTTCGCCTGACGCCTGCCCGGGGGGACGGGCTTTCCCGGGGTCAAGACTAGAATGGGCATCACCATGAAAACCATCCGCCTCGCCCCTCTGTTCGCCCTCCTGGCCGCTGTCGCGTTCCAGGCGCACGCGGCCGACGCGCCTTCCGCGACCCCGGCCCCGGCCGAGCCCGCGAAGTTCCGCGACGTGCCCGAGGTGAAGGTCGAACAGATCGTCAATGAAGACGACAAGGTCCGCATCGAGGAAACCCGGGTGAGGGGCCTGACCCAAAAGGTCGTGGTCAAGAACAAGAACAGCAAGGCGCCCGAGTACGAGATCCTGCTCGGCGACACCGGCCGCGACCTTCCCACCCGCCAGGGCGACGACCGCGGCAATGCCGGCGCGCGCGTCTGGCGCCTCTTCAATTTCTGACCCGTCGCGGCTGACCCGCTCCGGTCGGCCCCCGGTCCGTTCCCCTTCCTTTTCATGGCCGTATTCACCGACGTCTCGACCGGGCAGGCGCAAGCGCTGCTGGACACCCTGGCCCTGGGCGACCTGCAGTCGCTCAAGGGGATCACCGCCGGCATCGAGAACACCAACTACTTCGTCACCACGACGCGCGACGGCGAGTCGCACGACTACGTGCTGACGATCTTCGAACGCCTGAGCTTCGAACAGCTGCCCTTCTATCTGGAGCTGATGCGCCACCTGGCGCGCAAGGGCATCCCCGTGCCCGCGCCGCAGCCCGACGCGCAGGACCGCATCCTGCACACCGTGGCCGGCAAGCCGGCGGCGGTGGTGGACAAGCTGCTCGGCGGCCACCAGTTGGCGCCCGACGTGTTCCATTGCGAACAGGTCGGCGCCGGCCTCGCCCGCATGCACCTGGCCGGCCAGGACTTCCCGCTGCACCAGGACAACCTCCGCGGCCTGCCCTGGTGGCGGGAGACCGTGCCGGTCGTGCTGCCGCACGTCACGCCGGCACAGGCCGAGCTGCTGACGGCCGAACTGGCCTTCCAGGAACAGCTGGCGCCCGGCGCCGCGGCGCTGCCGCGCGGGCCGGTGCACGCCGACCTGTTCCGCGACAACGTGATGTTCGACGGCCTGCCCGGTCGCGAGCGCCTGAGCGGCTTCTTCGATTTCTATTTCGCCGGCGTCGACAGTTTCCTGTTCGACCTCTGCGTCTGCCTGAACGACTGGTGCATCGACCTGGACAGCGGCCGCCTCGACGAGCAGCGCGCCGGCGCCTTCGTCAAGGCCTACGAGTCGGTGCGCCCGCTCACCGGCGCCGAGCATCGTCTGCTGCCCGGCCTGCTGCGCGCGGCGGCGCTGCGCTTCTGGATCTCGCGGCTGTGGGACTTCCACCTGCCCCGCGAAGCCAGCCTGCTCACCCACCACGATCCGACCCATTTCGAGCGCGTCCTGCGCGAGCGCATCGCCAGACCCTGGCATGCGCTGGAGTCCCTGCCATGATCCTGCACCTGCAAACGGTCCCGCCGCGCAACGGCCTGCTCTGGGTGCGCCACGGGCTCAAGGTGCTGCGGCGCAAGCCGATCGCGCTGATCGGCCTGTTCGCGACGGCGATGCTGGTGTCGGCGGTCCTGCAGCTGGTGCCCTTCCTCGGACAGCTGGTCGTGATGAGCGCGCTGCCGCTGATCTCGCTGGCCTTCATGCTGGCCGCGCACCAGGTGCTGCAGTCCCACACGCCGACGGCCGCCGTCTTCCTGCAGCCGCTGCAGCTGACCAAGGAACGCCGCCGCGCCCAGATCGGGCTGGGCCTGCTCTACACCGGCTCCACCATCCTCGCGATGCTGCTGGCCCACCTGCTGGACGGCGGCGCGCTGGTGCACGGCATGGATCAGCTGGCGGCCGCCAAGGGCGATCCGAAGGTCATCGAGGCCATCGTCGCCGAGGGCAACCTGATGCCCGCCATGGCGCTGCGCTTCGCGCTGCTGGGCCTGCTCTCGATCCCGTTCTGGCATGCGCCGGCGCTGATCCACTGGGGCGGCCAGGGCGTGCTGCAGGCGCTGTTCTCCAGCACGCTGGGCGTGTGGCGCAACAAGGGCGCGTTCACCATCTCCGCGCTGGTCTGGATGGGTCTGAGCTCCGGCGTCCTGATGGTGTTCTCGATCCTGGGCATGCTGCTCGGCCTCGTGAACCTGCTGCCCTTCATCCTGCTGCCCACGATGATGGCGCTGCTCACGGCGTTCTACTGCTCGCTGTACTTCACCTTCATCGACTGCTTCATGTTCGGCGCGCCGAAGGACCTGCCCGAGACGCCGGTCACGCCGGTCTGAACGCAGGTCGCCCCGCGTCACCTGAAAGCAGGTGCCGGGTCTTGCCGCTTCTTGCCGCTGCGCCTGCCCGCGCATTGCTTCGCCATTCGCACCGGCATGTCTCGCAGGAATTGCTAACGACTTTTTCACGTCAGCGTCACTTGCTCTTCGCAGAATCCGCCCGCCTTTACATAGCAGCGGAGCCTTCACGAATGAGCAAGCAGCACGACATCGTTGCCAGCCAAGACAACGCCAACGAGTACGACGAAGACGTCATCGTCAACCCGTCCGCCAACCCGCATTTCGAAGACATCCTTGCCGCGCGCCTGTCGCGGCGCGTCGCCCTCAAGGGCGGCATCACCACGGCGGCCTCCGCGCTGCTGGGCGGCTCCATCCTGAGCGCCTGCGGCAGCAGCGACGACGCCGCCCCCGCGCCGGCGCCCGCCCCGGCCCCGCAGCCGGCGCCGCTGAAGATCGGCTTCAACGCCGTCGCCAAGAACAAGAACGACCTGGTGACGGTGGCCGACGGCTACAACGTCAGCATCCTGCACGCGCTGGGCGATCCGATGCACTTCGGCGACGAGTCCTGGAAGGATGACGGCTCCGAATCGGCCGAGTCCTACAACCGCCGCGTCGGCGACGGCCATGACGGCATGTACTACTTCGGCATGAGCGATGCCGGCGCGTTCGACGTCAAGCGCTCCGACCGCGGTCTGCTCGCGGTGAACCACGAGTACGTCGTCGCTCCCTACGCCCTGCACCCGGCCGGCCGCGCCACCGGCGCCGCCCGCAACGCGACCGAAGTCGAGAAGGAGATCTACGCCCACGGCATCTCCGTCTGCGAAGTCAAGCGCGACGCCACCGGCACCGCGATGAGCATGGTGCGCGGCTCGCGCTACAACCGTCGCGTGACCTCGGCCACGACGATGGACTTCACCGGTCCGGCCAAGGGCAGCGCCCAGCTGCAGACGCTGTTCAGCCCGACGGGCGTGCAGACCCGCGGCACCAACAACAACTGCGCCAACGGCTACACCCCGTGGGGCACCTACCTGACCTGCGAGGAGAACTACCTCAACGTGATCAGCCGTGCCGCCGGTGACGACGCCCTGCGCAGCGGCGCCAAGGAAGTGGCCGGTCTGAACCGCTACGGCCTGCCGCAGAACCGCAAGAGCCCCTACCTGTGGGAAACGGCCGGCACCGCCGACCTGTTCGCCCGCTGGAACTCGTCGGTCACCGGCGCCGCCGCGACCGCCGACTACCGCAACACCATCAACACCTTCGGCTGGGTGGTCGAGATCGATCCGTTCGCGCCGGACTCCGTCCCCGCGAAGCGCACTGCCCTGGGCCGCTTCAACCATGAAGGCGCCTGGCCCGCCGAGGCGGTCGCCGGCAAGCCGATCGTCATCTACATGGGCGACGACTCGCGCAACGAGTACATCTACAAGTTCGTCTCCAAGGCGAACTGGGATGCGGCCGATGTCGGCAAGGGCATGGCCGCCGGCGCCAAGTACCTGGACGAAGGCACGCTGTACGTGGCCAAGTTCAACGCCGACGGCAGCGGCAACTGGATGGCGCTGACCTTCGGCGCCAACGGCCTGACCGCCGCCAACACGACCTATGCCTTCGCCGACCAGGCCGATGTCGTGATCAACGCGCGCATCGCCGGTGACATCCTGGGCGCCACCAAGATGGACCGTCCGGAATGGGGTGCCGTGCACCCGACCAACGGCGAGGTCTACATGACCTTGACCAACAACAGCAACCGCGTGGCCAACACCGCGACGCCGACCGGCAGCCAGCTCAAGCCGGACGCCGCGAACCCGCGCTACTACGTGGACATGAAGGGCGCGGCCTCGCAGACCGGCAACCCGAACGGCCACATCATCCGCTGGAAGGAAGACGCGGCCGACGTCACCAAGCTGACCTGGGACGTGTACCTGTTCGGCGCGCAGGCCGATGCGGCTGCGGACGTGAACCTGTCCGGCCTGGCCGACAGCAACGACTTCTCGAGCCCGGACGGCCTGTACTTCGACAAGCGCGGCATGCTGTGGATCCAGACCGATGACGGCGCGTACACCGACATCACCAACTGCATGATGCTGGCGGCCCTGCCGGGCAAGGTCGGCGACGGTGGCGTGGCGAATGCCGCGGGCGGCACGCAGACCATCGCGGGTGCCAAGGCGACCTCGGACACGCTGCGTCGTTTCCTGGTCGGCCCGAAGGAATGCGAGATCACCGGCATCGCGATGACGCCGGACTACAAGACGCTGTTCTTCAACGTCCAGCACCCGGGCGAGGAATCGACACCGGACTGGAACACGAAGACCTTCGGCAGCTATTGGCCGGCCAACCAGGCCGACCCGACGGTGAAGAAGCGTCCGCGTTCCGCGACGGTCGTGATCACCCGCAAGGACGGCGGCGAGATCGGCATCTGATCCGCCAAGGCCCGACGGCTCCGGTCTCACTGGGGCCGGAATGATTCGGGGGGTTCCCGGACGGGACGCCCCCCGAGTCGTGGAGAGCCCGCGCCAGGCGATGGCAGGGTTCTTCGAACGCCTCTACTTGGAGATTTCCGACGCGAGGGCGGCCTGACGGTCGGTCTCGCCGAGGAGTCGTCCGAGCAGACGCTCGATCACGGGCTGCGGCACCTCGCCCGCGAGCTCACGAGCCACCCCTTCCGCCTGTGCGCGCACCAGCTCGCACAGGCGTTTCAATTCCAGGGTCAGGCTGCGCGGAGCGATGTCGCCGTCGCGGGCCAGGTCGGCCCACGCCTGTGCATCGAACGCGCGTGAGTCCGCGCCGTCATCGGCGCCGTCATCGTTGTCGTCCGACCCATCGCCGACGAAGCCCTGCGCCGGCGCCACGCGCAGCCCGCCGTGATCGACGAAGAAGGAGAGGTCCGCCGCGCCCGTGCCCTTGCTGCCGATGAGTTGGCGGAAGATCGTCCAGCGCAACAGTGCGCGGCTGTCGACGAGCGGCGCGGGGCTGTGCGCCAGCAGCGAGAAGAGCTGCGCGAGCGACACGCCGTCCTGATCGGCTGGCGGCACGCCGAGCGCCTGGCAGGCGTTGATCACATGCAAGCGTCGAACGCGACCGTCGTCGAGTCGTTGCCGATCGATGCGCTCGACCAGCAGCACTGGCTCCGGCACGCGGTGCAGTTGGACTGGAGCGACGTCCAGGCCCACGCGCGCGGCGAGCCGCATGCAGAAGTAGTCGTTGATGAAAGGCGCGGGATGGATCACATGCGTCGAGGCCATCTGCGGTCCGTCGGCGAGATGCCACCCGCCGTCGCGCTCCACATACACCGCGAGCTGGTCCCGGTCGCCGCCGAGCGCACCACGCACCTGGCCGTCCCACACGGCGAAGGGCAACGCGTCGCGATGGCGGAGGCGCTCCGACAGCTCGGCCCGGTCGATCGACCTTTGGACCGGACCGGCCGGACGTTGGAGTCCATCCGCGATCATGCGCACGGCGCCTGGCAGGTCGCGCCCCATCAAGCGCAAGGCACCGTAGCGGTCGTCCTCCCGCAGCCCCAGCGCCGCGAAGGTTCGCGATCGCGCCTGGCCGGACGGCAGCAAGTGGTCGAAGAAGGCCTGCACCGCGTCGGTCGTGGACTCGCTGCCGGGTCCGCCACGAGGCGGCATCGGCAGCGACGGAGCCAGCGGAAACGCCAGCACCTCCGAGGTCCATCGCTCGAGGTAGGCCAGCGACAGCCGGCGCGGTGAGTCCGCCGCTGCGGAGAGCGCGTCCGTCTGCTTCAGCCAGCCGACCTCATGCTCGTCGAGCCAGACCTCCACACCGTTCATGCGTCGTCCAGGTCGGAGAACTTCGAGTCGCGCGCAGTGCGGATCGCGCGTCTGACGACCTCCCGCTGCTGCGACGGCACGGCGAAGAGGCTGACGCCGAGCGCCCTCGCCGCCTTGAGCACGGTGGACAGGCTGACGCCGCCCTGCCCCGTCTCGATGTTGATCAACGTCTGGCGCGACATGCCCAGCGCCTCGGCCGCTTCCACGAGCGGCAGGCGGGCGGTGGTCCGGGCGGCGCGGACGGCGGCGCCCAGCGCCAGGGCGTCCTCGACCATCGGGTCGTCGGGCGGATCGATCGGTACAACAGTGCGCATGGAGATTCCAGAATCAAAGACGTATTCGCCGGATCTCCCTCCCGGGCAATCGTGATTCCTGTTTGCTGGAATCTTTATCGCTCACCGCCCATTCTGCGCCTGGCACCGCGGCCAGCCGCGTGCTCCGTACGATATCCGCTCAGTCGATCGGGGTCAGCTTGGCCACGCTGAGCGCCAGCCACTTCGTGCCGTGCCGGCCGAAGTTCACCTGCGCGCGCGCATCCGGCCCGTTGCCTTCGAGCGTGAGCAGCACGCCCTCGCCGAACTTGTTGTGGAACACGCCCTTGCCGACGCGCAGGCCGCCGTGTTCGGCGCCGGTCTTCTCGGCGGCCGACTGCTTCATCGCCTTGGGCACCGGCGCCTGCGGGAACGCGGACGGGTCGACGCGACCCGCGCCCACCATCGACTTCAGCCCCGAGCCGCGCTGCCACGCCTGCTGGTAGTCCTTCGCGAAGCCCGAGCCGAAGCCCTGGTTGCGCGGCGTCAGCCACTTCAGCGTCTCCTCGGGGAGCTCCTCCATGAAGCGGCTCTTGATGTTGTAGCGGGTCTGGCCGTGCAGCATCCGCGTCTGGCAGAAGCTGATGTAGAGCCGCTGGCGCGCGCGCGTGATCGCGACGTACATCAGCCGGCGCTCTTCCTCCAGCCCGTCCGAGTCGGACATCGAGTTCTCATGCGGGAACAGGCCCTCTTCCATGCCGGTGATGAACACCGCATCGAACTCCAGGCCCTTGGCCGAGTGCACCGTCATCAGCTGGATCGCGTCCTGGCCGGCCTGCGCCTGGTTGTCGCCGGCCTCCAGCGAGGCATGCGTCAGGAAGGCCGCCAGCGGCGACATGATCTCGCCGGTCTCGGCATCCGGCGTCGCGGGCGCGGCCGGGGCGATCGCCGTCGGCAGGCCGTCCGCGATCGCGCCGGGCGAATGCTCGTCCACCGGCAACGCCACCGCGTCCTTGCCGAAGCCCTCCTGCGTCACGAAGGCCTCGGCGGCGTTGACCAGTTCGCTCAGGTTCTCCAGCCGGTCCTCGCCTTCCTTCTCGGCGCGATAGAAGGTCGTCAGTCCGGAGTGCTCGATGATGTGTTCGATGATCTCCCGCAGCGTGAGCCCGGCCGTGGCTTCGCGCATCGCGTCGACCAGACCGACGAAGCCCGCCAGGCTCGCGCCGCCGCGGCCGCCGACCGCGCCGATGCTCTGCACCAGCGAACGACCGCTCGGACGCGCCGCGTCCTGCAGCTGCTCGATGGTGCGCGCGCCGATGCCGCGCGCCGGGAAGTTGACGACGCGCAGGAAGCTGGTGTCGTCGTTGGGGTTCTCGATCAGGCGCAGGTAGGCCAGCGCGTGCTTCACCTCGGCCCGTTCGAAGAAGCGCAGGCCGCCGTACACGCGGTACGGGATGCCGGCATTGAACAGCGCCGACTCGATCACCCGCGACTGCGCGTTGCTCCGGTAGAGCACCGCGATCTCCTTGCGCGCCAGGCCCTGGCGGTGCAGCGCCTGCGCCTCCTCCAGCAGCCATTGCGCCTCGGCGAAGTCGCTGCTGGCCTCGTGCACGCGCACCGGCTCGCCGGGACCGGCCTCGGTGCGCAGGTTCTTGCCCAGGCGATGGCTGTTGTTGCTGATCAGCGCGTTGGCCGCGTCCAGGATGTTGCCGAAGCTGCGGTAGTTCTGTTCCAGCTTCACGACCTGGCGCACGCGGTACTCGCGCTCGAAGTCGGCCATGTTGCCCACGCGTGCACCGCGGAAGGCGTAGATGCTCTGGTCGTCGTCGCCGACCGCGAACACGCCCTGCCCGCGCCCCGGCGGCGCGAACATCTTCAGCCACGCGTACTGCAGCTTGTTGGTGTCCTGGAACTCGTCCACCAGCACGTACTGGAAGCGGCGCTGGTAGTGCTCGCGCACGGCCTGGTTGTCGCGCATCAGCTCGAAGGAGCGCAGCATCAGCTCGGCGAAGTCGACCACGCCTTCACGCTCGCACTGGTCCTGGTAGGCCTGGTAGATCTCGACCAGCTTGCGGGTCTGCTCGTCACGCAGGTCGATGTCCTTGGGACGCATGCCGTCCTCTTTCGCGCCGGCGATGTACCAGGACACCTGCTTGGGGACGAAGCGCTCCTCGTCGAGCTTCATCGCCTTGATCACGCGCTTGACGGCGGAGACGGTGTCGCCAGAGTCCAGGATCTGGAAACCTTGCGGCAAACCGGCCAGTTTCCAGTGCGCGCGCAGGAAGCGGTTGCACAGGCCGTGGAAGGTGCCGATCCACATGCCGCGTACGTTCACCGGCAGCATCGCGGAGAGGCGGGTGACCATCTCCTTGGCGGCCTTGTTGGTGAAGGTCACCGCCAGCACCGACGCGGGCGTCGCGTGGCCCTGGCTCATCAGCCAGGCGATGCGCGTCGTCAGCACGCGGGTCTTGCCCGAGCCGGCGCCGGCCAGGATCAGCGCGGGCTCCTGCCCCAGCGTCACCGCGGCGTACTGCTCGGGGTTGAGGTTGTCCAGCAGGCCGCGCGGCGCGCGCGGCGTGAACAGGTCCTCTTGCGGCGGGGTCGGGCGCTCGTCGCCAA
Organism: Roseateles noduli; assembly: GCA_002205125.1. GTDB lineage: Bacteria > Pseudomonadota > Gammaproteobacteria > Burkholderiales > Burkholderiaceae_C > Roseateles > Roseateles noduli. The sequence continues at coordinate 21,678 of NIOE01000018.1, forward strand.
AATCCTGGGAATTCATCCAGCCATTCTAGAGACGCTGGCATGATGCCGCCTCCATGAAGACAGAAAAATCCAAGACTGCGGCGAACAGCGCGGCCGGCCAGTTGAATCGTGCGGGATCAGAAGCGGGCTTGTGCGCCTGCGGCAGCGGCCATCCGTACGCCGCGTGCTGCGGCGCCCTGCACCAGGCCTTCGCCGAGAGCGGCGCGCTCATCGCGGCGGACGCGCAGGCGCTGATGCGCTCGCGGTATACGGCCTACACGATGGACCTGATCGAGTACCTGCTTGCGACCTGGCATCCGAGCACCCGTCCGTCGTCGCTCGACCGGGGGGAGCAGGACCTGAAGTGGCTGGGCCTGGAGGTGCGTCGGCACACGCGCCAGGACGCCGACCACGAGACGGTGGAGTTCATCGCGCGCAGCAAGGTCGGCGGGCGCGCGCACCGCATGCACGAGATCAGCCGTTTCGTGCGGGAGCGCGGGGCGTGGTTCTACGTGGACGGCCAGATCGACTGACCAGCCGCACGGCCGGCGTGCGACGCACGACGCCGCCCAAGGCCATGACGAGCCGGTCCAGGAAGGACCGGTGACCGATGTGAAACTCCTGAGGCATGGCGAACTCCTGCTGGCGACGACGACTGCGGGTGCGGACCGGGGGGTCCCGCCACCGACATCGATGGCGCTCTTGCCTGCTGCGATGATGAGCAGGCCGCATGACAGGATTTTGGCGAACCACCCTGTGACTGTCCTCTCCCCCCAAACGGGGAAAAGAGGGCAAAAAGCGCTCCAGGCGTGCGCACACCGTCCCCTTCAGCGATGACAGATTCCCTTCCGCCCCCTCCTCTTCTTCCTCTTCTGCATCTGGACGACCACCTTGCGGTGATCGACAAGCCCGCCGGGCTCCTCGTCCATCGCACCGCCATCGACGCGCATGAGGAAGACGCCGCGCTGCAGCGTCTGCGCGACCAGCTCGGCCGGCCGGTCTGGCCGGCGCATCGCCTGGACCGCGGCACGTCGGGCGTGCTCGTCTTCGCGTTGAGCGCCGAGGTGGCGAGTCTGCTCGGCGTGGCCCTCGCCGAGCGCCGCACGCACAAGCGCTATCTGGCGCTGGTGCGCGGGTGGCCGGCCGGCGATGCCGGCGTCATCGACCATCCGCTCGCCCGCGATCCGGAGCTGCCGTCCGCCGGGCAGCCGCATCTGGACGCGCAGACCGAGTGGACCTGCCTGCGTCGGCATGAACTGCCGGTCTGCACCGATTTGCGCTTCCCGACGACGCGGCTCGCGCTGCTCGCGTGCGAGCCGGTGCAGGGACGACGGCACCAGATCCGCCGGCATCTGAAGCACCTCGCGCATCCGATCGTCGGCGACGCCAACCACGGCAAGGGACCGCTCAACCGGGCGCTCGCGGCGCACTTCGGCCTGCAGCGGCTGTGGCTGCATGCGCACCGGCTGACGCTGACGCACCCGATGACCGGAGCGGCGCTTGAACTCGAAGCGGCGCCCGGTCCGGAATGGGCCCCGTTCCTCTGAGCCGGGAGCCTCAGCCGAAACGCAGCGCGTAGATCGGCGGCAGGTGTCCGGACACGAGCGACCAGCGGTCGCCGGCATCGTCGGTCGCCCACAGGTTCCCGGTCGTGCTGCCCATCAGCAGGCGTCGGCCGTCGTCGTGCGCGGCCAGGCCGTGGCGGTAGACGAGGTCGTAGCAGTTCGCCTGCGGCAGCCCGGTCCGCAGCGTCTCGAAGGTCTTGCCGCCGTCCCGCGTGCGGTTCACCACCAGCGCGCCGTCGACGGGCAGGCGCTTCTCGTCCTTGACGCCGGGCACGAACCACGCGGTGTCCGGATCGCCCGCATGCGCGGCCACCGCGAAGCCGAAGCCCGACAGCGGCGGCTTGATCTCGCCCCAGTGCGCGCCGCCGTCGACCGACCGCCAGACGCCGTTGTGATGCTGGCACCAGAGCACGTCCGGATCGGCCGCGCTGGCGACGATGCGATGCGGGTCCTGGGTGTTCTCCTCGCCCTGCTGCTCCGGCGGGAGGAAGTCGGCGCGCATGCCCTTGGCGCTGATGTGCCAGTTCGCGCCGCCGTCCTCGCTGCGCCAGGCGCCGCCGCAGGAGATGCCGAGCAGCAGCCGCTTCGGATCGCGCGGATCGACGTTGATCGAATGGATGCCCGGCGCGTCGTAGCCGCCGCCGAACCAGCCCAACCGCTCGGGCTTGTCCCAGAGCGTGTCGACAAGCTGCCAGGTCTCGCCCTGGTCGTCGCTGACGAAGAGACCGCCGGGGATGGTGCCGGCCCAGAGCCGCCCGTCGCCGCCGCGCTCCAGCGCCCAGATCTGCTGAAGCTTCCAGGGCGGGCCTTCGGCGCCTTCCGGCTGCTCGGGGAACGCGGGCGCGGCGAGCTCGCGCCACGTGGCGCCGCCATCGTCGGACGCCTGCAGCTTCGCGCCGAAGTGTCCGAGGTTGAGCGCCGCGAACATCCGGCCGCCGCCCGCCGGCGCGGGCAGCATCATGCTGACGGGATCCCCCACGAAACTGTGGCGGCCGATCGACCATCCGCCGTTGGCGGGATCGCTGCGCAGTTCGAACAGACCCTTGCGGGTCGCGGCCCAGGCGGTGGCGGTCATCGAGGTCTCCTTGCGATGGCAGGTGTGGCGATGGCGGACAGCACCTCTCACGACGAACGGGCGTCGCGGTTTTCGACAGGCTGCGGGGCGGTGGCGCGCAGCGGCCGGCGCTCAGCCGCCCGACAGCGCCTGCAGCACGTAGACCTTGGACTGCGCCGTCAGCGGATCGCTGAGCGCCTGGCGGTCCCGCGCGCGGTGGCCGTCGATGAACACGGCGACGTGCGTGCGCAGGTGGCCCTGCTCGTCCAGGATGTAGCCGCGCAGGCGCGGATTGCAGTCGAAGGCGAGCGTGAGCGCCTCCCCCAGGGTGCCGGCGTCGCAATCCAGCTGGGGGGTGTCGACGAAGCGATGCAGTTGCGACGTGAATTCGACGTGGGCCATGGTGTCCATCCTGCGACGAAGCGGGACGCCTGAAAAGAGCAGAATCGCTGGCCCTCGCGCCTGCAGAACCCATGACCAACGACACCTCGACCGCCGCCGAAGCCGCTCACGCCCGCACCGGCATGCTCTACGCCGCGCTGGCCTACATCGCGTGGGGCTTGTTCCCGCTGTACTTCAAGCGCCTGAGCGACGTCAGCGCGTTCGAGGTCATCGCGCACCGGACGCTGTGGTCCATGGTCTTCGTCGCGATCGTGCTGACGGCGCTGCGCCGCTGGGCCTGGCTCGGTCCGGTGCTGCGCTCGCCGAAGCTGCTCGGGACCTGCGCGGTGTCGGCGCTGCTGCTGTCGACCAACTGGCTGGTCTACGTGTGGGCGGTGCAGCAGGGTCACGTCGTCGAGGCCAGCCTGGGCTACTTCATCAACCCGCTGGTCAACGTGATGCTGGGCTTCGTGTTCCTGCGCGAGCGGCTGCGGCCGGTGCAGTGGCTGGCGATCGCGCTCGCCGCGGCCGGCGTGATCTGGCTGACGGTGACCGCCGGACGGCTGCCATGGATCGCGCTGGTGCTGGCATTGAGCTTCGGGATCTACGGGCTGATGCGCAAGACGGCGCATCTGGGTGCGCTCGAAGGGCTGACGCTGGAAACGCTGATCCTCTCGCCCTTCGCCGCGGTCGCACTGTTCTGGTGGACCAGCCAGGGCACCAGCGCGTTCGTGACCGGCGACGCCGGCCACATCGCGTGGCTGCTGCTCGCCGGGCCGCTGACGGCCGTGCCGCTGCTGCTGTTCGCCGCCGGCGCGCGCCGCATCACGCTGACGACGCTCGGCCTTGTGCAATACCTGTCCCCGACGATCCAGTTCCTGCTCGGGGTGTGGCTGTATCACGAGCCGCTCGCCGGCGCGCGGCTCGTCGGCTTCGTGCTGATCTGGTCGGCGCTCGCGGTCTACAGCGCGGAGAGCCTCTGGCGCAGTCGGCGGTGACCCCCCCAAACGACTGACGCCCCTTTCGGGGCGTCAATCAGGTGGGTTGAACTGCGATCAGTTCCGGATGATGTGATCGAACGCGCTGAGTGCCGCCTTCGCGCCGTCGCCGGCCGCGATGATGATCTGCTTGAACGGCACGGTCGTCGCATCGCCTGCGGCAAACACGCCCGGCACCGAGGTCTGGCCCTTCGCGTCGACGATGATCTCGCCGTGCTTGGACAGCTCGACCGTCCCGCGCAGCCACTCGGTGTTGGGCACCAGGCCGATCTGCACGAACACGCCTTCGACCTCGACGCGCTTGCTCTCGCCGGTGGCGCGGTCGACGTAGTTCAGACCATCCAGCTTGCCCGCCGTGCCGGTGAACTCGCTCGTCTGCGCCTGCTTCAGGATCACGACGTTGGGCAGGCTTTCGAGCTTCCGCACCAGCACCGCATCCGCGCGCAGCTGATCGCCGAATTCCAGCAGCGTCACATGCGACACGATGCCGGCCAGGTCGATCGCCGCCTCGACGCCGGAGTTCCCGCCGCCGATGACCGCCACGCGCTTGCCCTTGAACAGCGGACCGTCGCAGTGCGGGCAGTAGGCCACGCCCTTGTTCTTGTATTCCTGTTCGCCGGGGACGTTGACGTTCCTCCAGCGCGCGCCGGTGGAGATGATCACCGTCTTGCTCTTGAGCGAGCCGCCGTTGGCCAGCTTCAGCTCGACCAGGCCGCCCGGCGTGGTCGCCGGAATCAGCGCTTCACCGCGCTGCAGGTTCATGACGTCGACGCCGTAATCCTTGACGTGCGATTCCAGCGCCATCGAGAACTTCGGACCGTCGGTCGACAGCACGGAGATGTAGTTCTCGATCGCCAGCGTGTCGTTGACCTGGCCGCCGAAACGCTCTGCCGCGATGCCGGTCCGGATGCCCTTGCGAGCCGCATACACCGCCGCCGCCGCGCCGGCCGGACCGCCGCCGACGATCAGCACGTCGTACGGATCCTTGGCCGACAGCTTGGCCGCGTCCTTCTCCGCCGCGCCAGTGTCCAGCTTGGCGGCGATCTCTTCCACGGTCATGCGGCCCGAGCCGAATTCCTGGCCGTTCAGGTAGATGGTCGGCACCGCCATGATCTCGCGGGCATTGACCTCGTCCTGGAACAGCGCGCCGTCCACGATCACCGTCTTGACGCGCGGGTTCAGCACCGACATCAGCGACAGCGCCTGCACGACGTCCGGGCAGTTGTGGCAGGTCAGGGACATGTAGACCTCGAAGAGGTAGTCCCCGTCCAGGCCCTTGATCTGGTCGATGGTGGACTGCTCCACCTTCGGGGGATGGCCACCCGTCCACAGCAGGGCCAGCACCAGCGAGGTGAACTCATGGCCCAGGGGAATGGCGGCGAAGCGCAGGCTCTGTTCAGTACCTGTGCGCTTCAGGCTGAACGACGGCTTGCGCGCGTCGTTGCCGTCGAGGTTCAGCGTGATCTTGTCGGACATCGCGGCGATGTCCTGCAGCAGCTGCTTGAGCTCTGCCGAGCTCTCGGAGTCGTTCAACGAGGCTTCGATCTCGAACGGCAGCGTGACCCGCTCCAGGTAGGCCTTGAGCTGCGCCTTCAGGTTGTCGTCCAACATCGTTGCTTCCTTCCAATTTTCTTAAGCGACTTCGAGAACCGGCCTCCCTGTCAGATCAGAGGGGCGGTCGAGCACACGCCCGCGGACCGGATCGGTCCACGCGCGGCGCTTTTGCAGTGAGGGGGAGAGGAACGTCCTCATCCGGATCACCGGTCCGGGGGAGAGACGATCCAGGCGGACCGCCTCCACCCCCGTGAGGGCGAGATCCTTTAGATCTTGCCGACCAGGTCCAGCGACGGGGCGATGGTCTTGTCGCCTTCGTTCCACTTGGCCGGGCAGACCTGGCCCGGGTTCTTGGCGACGTACTGGGCAGCCTTCAGCTTGCGCAGCGTTTCCTTGACGTCGCGGGCGATCGCGTTGTCATGCACTTCCAGGGTCTTGATGACGCCGTCCGGATTGATCACGAAGGTGCCGCGCAGGGCCAGGCCTTCTTCCGGGATGTGCACGCCGAAGGCGTTCGTCAGGGCGTGCGTCGGGTCGCCGACCAGCGGGAACTTGGCCTTGCCGACCGCCGGCGAGGTTTCGTGCCACACCTTGTGCGAGAAGTGCGTGTCGGTCGTGACGATGTAGACCTCGGCGCCCAGCTTCTGGAACTCGCCGTAGTTGTCCGCCGCGTCTTCGACTTCCGTCGGGCAGTTGAAGGTGAAGGCGGCCGGCATGAAGATCAGCACGGACCACTTGCCCTTGAGCGACTCTTCAGTGACCTCGATGAACTTGCCGTTGTGGAACGCTTGGGCCTTGAAGGGTTGGACTTGGGTGTTGATCAGGGACATTGCTTCGTTCTCGCTGTCTGGGGTTGATGGGATGGAAAGAATGATAGGGGGCCCAGGCTATCGGTGGGTTTGAATTCCCCAATGCAGCCTATTGCGTATCCCTATTGAGTCAGGCTATCAAAAATCATTTGTGCGATAGCAAAAACGTCATATCGCCGTCAAACCGCCATCACCTCGCCCTCAAACCGCTTCCAGGGCCAGCAATTCCTCGACGGTCTGACGGCGGCGGATCAGTCGGTCGGAAGCGCCGTCGACCAGCACTTCAGCGATCAGCGGACGGCTGTTGTAGTTGCTGGACATGGAGGCGCCGTACGCGCCCGTGTCGTGGATGACCAGCAAGTCGCCGACCTGGGCTTGCGGCAATTCCCGCGCCAGGACGACGCCGCCCTCAGCTTGGGTGAACACGTCCCCGGATTCGCACAGCGGACCGGCCACCACCGTCTCCTGGGTCGGTCGGCGTTGGCCATCCGCAGGGATCAGGCTCATCGCATGGAAGCTGCCGTACATCGCCGGCCGCATCAGCTCGTTGAAGCCGGCGTCGACCAACAGGAAGTGCTGCCGTCCCTGCGTCTTGACCGCGCGGACCTCGGCGAGCAGCACGCCGGATTCCGCCACCAGGTATCGACCCGGTTCGATTTCGAGGTCCAGCGGATGGCCGACGACGTTCTCGGCTTCCTTCCGGGCCGTATCCCACAGGCTGAAGTAGTGCGCGGTGTCGATGCGCTCGCCACCCTCCTGGTAGGGAATCGACAGGCCGCCGCCGGCCGAGATCGCCAGCAGATCCAGGCCGCTGGCCTTGACGGTCCGGACCAGCTCGACCATGGCGCTGCCGACGCGGCCCAGATGCTCGTAGTCGACGCCCGAGCCGATGTGCATGTGCAGCCCGATCAGCGTCAGACCGCGACGCGCGATGACGGCCAGCGCGTCCTTCAGTTGCTCGTGCCAGATGCCGTGCTTGCTGTGTTCCCCGCCGGTGTTGGTCTTGTTGCTGTGGCCGTGGCCGAAGCCGGGATTCAGGCGCAGCCACACCGGATGACCGGGCGAGACCTCGCCGAGCTGCTCCAGCATGTCGATGGAGCCCGCGTTCACCGGCACGCGGTGTTCGACGACCGTCTTGAGCGTCTCGCGGTCCAGCAGGTCGGCGGTGAAGACGATGTCCGAATGGACCGCATCGGCGCCGGTGCCGACGGTGAAACCGGCGGCGAAGGCGCGCAGCAGCTCCCCCCGCGACACGGAGTCGACCTTCACGCCCTGCTCCCGCATCAGCCGCAGGATGTGCGTGTTGGAACACGCCTTCTGGGCGAAGCGGATCGTGTCGAACCCGCCCAGCGCGGTGATGCGCTCGCGGATGACGGCGGCGTCATACACCCACAGCGGGGTGCCGTACTTGGCGGTGAGCGCCTGGAGCTGCTGTTCGCGGGCGGGGGTCAGGGCTTGCGGCATGTCAGGAATCCTTCGGGCAGATGCTGGAACTCCCTCGAGCATCCACCGGAGGACGTATTCAATCAAATGCTTTGTTTTGTCGACAGAATTCATTCCTGATATGCACTGATATCCTGCCGGGATGTCCCTGCCGATCACGCACCGCCACATCGAGGTCTTCCGCGCCGTCATGACCGCAGGCAGCGTGACGGGCGCCGCGCAGTTGCTGTTCACGTCCCAACCGACGATCAGCCGCGAGCTGGCGCGGATGGAATCCCTGCTGGGGTACGCGCTGTTCGAGCGCATGGCGGGACGGCTGCGTCCGACGGCGCGGGCGCTGGCGCTGTTCGACGAAGTCCAGCGCGCCTACCAGGGTCTGGACCAGGTCGTCGCCCGCGCCCAGTCGCTGGGCCGCGCCGAGGATGAGCGCCTGCGCGTCCTGACCCTCCCGGCGTTGGCGCATGCGCTGCTGCCGGACGCGAGCGCCGACTGGCTGGCCCGGCACCCGCAGGCGGAACTGACGCTGACGCCGCAGGAATCGCCCTTGCTCGAAGAATGGATGGCCGCGCAGCGTTTCGACATCGGCCTGAGCGAGGTCCCCACCACCGTGCCCGGGACGCGGAGCGAGATGCTGGCCGAGCTCGACGAGGTCTGCGTGCTGCCCGCGGGCCATCGCCTGCTGGAACGTCAAGTCCTGACCCCGGCGGACTTCGAGGGCGAGCGCTTCGTCAGCCTGTCCGCCGAGGACCCTTACCGTCGCCAGTTCGACGCCATCTTTGCAAGTGCCGGCGTGCGTCGTCGTCTGCAAATGGAGACACACAGCGCGATCGCGGTCTGCGCGCTGGTTCAGAAAAACCTGGGCATTGCGCTCGTGAATCCGCTGACCGCGCGGGCCTGCGCCGGACAGGATCTGCACCTGCGACCGTTCTCGGTGTCGGTGCCTTTCCGCATCCAGGCGCTGTGGCCGCTGCACCGCGCCGCGCATGCGCTGACGCAGGACTTCATCGATGCGGTGAAGCGCGCGCTCGCGCCCGCGATGGCCAGTCAACACGCGCCTGGGAAGGCAAAACGGCGCTGACCGCAAGGCCAGCGCCGTTCGAAGGAAAGCGCGTGGGGACGCTCGTGGGCGAGCGTCCGCCGCTCAGGCGACCTTGATCGCCACCGGCGCCAGGGTCGACAGGAAGCGCTCGCGGATCGAGCGCTCGATGCCGGCGGCGTCCAGACCGCATTGCGCCATGAGCTTGCCCGGCTCGCCGTGCTCGACGTACTCGTCGGGCAGGCCCAGTTGCAGCACCGGCAGCGACAGGCCTTCGGCCTGCAGCGCTTCCAGCACGGCGCTGCCGGCGCCGCCCATGATGCAGCCGTCCTCGACGGTCACCAGCGCGTCGTGCGTGCGGGCCAGTTCCTTGACCAGCTCCACGTCCAGCGGCTTCACGAAACGCATGTTGGCGACGCTGGCGTCCAGCGCCTCCGCGGCCTTCAGCGCCGGATGCAGCAGCGTGCCGAAGGCCAGGATCGCGACTCGAGGCGCATGGACGCCGGCGCGGCCGCCGGTCGACGGCAGCGACGAGGTCCGACGCATCTCGCCCTTGCCCCAGGGCAGCGCGACCATCTCCTTCTGGATCTCCGCGCCGATGCCCGCGCCGCGCGGATAGCGGACCGTCACCGGGCCGTTGTGCACGTGGCCGGTGTACAGCGCCTGCCGGCACTCGTTCTCGTCCGACGGCGTGATCACGCTCATGTTCGGGATGCAGCGCGTGAAGGCGATGTCGTAGTTGCCGGCGTGCGTCGCGCCGTCGGCACCGACCAGGCCCGCGCGGTCCAGCGCGAACAGCACCGGCAGGTTCTGCAGCGCCACGTCGTGGACCATCTGGTCGTAGCCGCGCTGCAGGAAGGTCGAATAGATCGCGACCACCGGGCGCAGGCCCTCGCAGGCCAGGCCGCCGGCGAAGGTCACCGCGTGCTGCTCGGCGATGCCGACGTCGTAGTAGCGCGTCGGGAAGCGCTTGTGGAACTCCACCATGCCCGAGCCCTCGCGCATCGCCGGCGTGATGCCGACCAGCGTCGGATCGGCCTCGGCCATGTCGCAGAGCCAGTCGCCGAACACCGTCGTGAAGGTCTTCTTCGCCGGCGCGGTCGACGGCTTGATGCCTTCGGCCGGGTTGAACGGGGTCGGTCCGTGGTACTTGACCGGATCGGCCTCGGCCAGCTTGTAGCCCTGGCCCTTGCGCGTGACCAGGTGCAGGAACTGCGGGCCCTTCTTGTCGCGCAGGTTCTCCAGCGTCGGGATCAGCGCGTCCAGGTCATGCCCGTCGATGGGGCCGACATAGTTGAAGCCGAATTCCTCGAAGATGGTCCCGGGCACGAACATGCCCTTGGTGTGTTCCTCGAAGCGGCGGGCGAACTCGTACAGCGGCGTGTGCTTGAGCACCGACTTCGCGCCTTCGCGCGCGGCGGCGTAGAACTTGCCGCTCATCAGCCGGGTGAAGTACTTGTTCAGCGCGCCGACCGGCGGGCTGATCGACATGTCGTTGTCGTTCAGGATCACCAGCACGTCGCCCAGCAGGCCGCCGTGCGCGACGCCGGCGTTGTTCAGCGCCTCGAAGGCCATGCCGGCCGTCATCGCGCCGTCGCCGATGATGGCGACCACGCGGCGCGCCTCGCCCTTGATCCGGGCGGCCATCGCCATGCCGTGCGCGGCGGAGATCGAGGTGCTCGAATGCGCGGTGCCGAAGGTGTCGTACTCGCTCTCGTCGCGGCGCGGGAAGCCCGAGATGCCGCCCTGCTGGCGCAGCGTCGCCATCGCGTCGCGGCGGCCGGTCAGGATCTTGTGCGGGTAGGTCTGGTGGCCCACGTCCCACACCAGCCGGTCGCGCGGCGTGTCGTAGACGTAGTGCAGCGCGACCGTCATCTCCACGGTGCCCAGGTTCGACGACAGATGGCCGCCGGTCTTGGACACGCTGTTGAGGATGTGCGCGCGGACCTCGTCCGCCAGCTGCGGCAGCTGGCCACGCGACAGCCGGCGCACGTCCGCGGGGCTCTCGATGGTCGACAGCAGCGTCTGCGCGGTCGTCGCCGTCGTCGCGTTCGATGGGTTCTCGCTCATGGCGTCGCCTCTCCTTGTCGTCAGGCCCGGCACGGATCCTCGCGGATCCGGCCGGATCTCAGTTGTCTCGCTCGACGACCTTGTCAGCCAGCAGGCTGAGCCAGGCGGTGTCGGCCAGGCCGCTGCCGGCCAGCGCCTGATGCGCCTCGTCCCGCAGGCGGAGCGCGTACGCGCGGGCGGGCTCCAGGCCCAGCACGCTGACGTAGGTCGGCTTGTTGTTGTCCTGATCCTTGCCGGCGGTCTTGCCCAGCACGTCGCTGTCCTGGGTCACGTCCAGGATGTCGTCGACGACCTGGAAGGCCAGGCCGATCGCGGCGCCGTAGCGGCTCAGCGATTCCCAGGCCACCGGCGACAGCTCGCCGCAGGCCGCGCCCATCAGGACGCTGGCCTGCAGCAGCACGCCGGTCTTGCGGCGGTGCATGTCGCGCAGCGACGCTTCGTCCAGCGGCTTGCCGATGCTGGCCAGGTCGATCGCCTGGCCGCCGGCCATGCCGTCGTAGCCGCTGGCGCGCGCCAGCAGCCGGCAGAGCTTGGCCTGCAGCGCGGGCTCGACGCCCTCGTCCGGCGTCAGCACGTCGAAGGCCAGCGCCTGCATCGCGTCACCGGCCAGCATCGCCTGGGCCTCGCCGTACTGGACGTGCAGCGTCGGCTTGCCGCGGCGCAGCACGTCGTTGTCCATGCACGGCATGTCGTCATGCGCCAGCGAGTAGGCGTGGATCAGCTCCACCGCGCACGCCGCGCGCATCGCGGCTTCGCGCTGCCCCGCGGCGGCATCGGCCGCGGCCAGCACCAGCAGCGGGCGCAGGCGCTTGCCCGCCCCGAGGACGGCATACCGCATGGCCTCGCCCAGACCCGCCGGCGCCCCTTCGGGCACCCAGGTCTCCAGCGAGCGCTCGACGTCGTCGAGGGACTGCTTCACCCAACGTTCGAAAATCCCTGCATCCACTTATTCATCTCCCCAAGCCTGCGCGCCGCCACCTTCAATGACCTGTACTTGTTGTTCGACGGCCTGAAGTCGCGCGCGGCAGTATTTGAGCAAGGCGGCCCCGCGCTGGTAGCTGGCGAGCAGCTGGTCCAGCGGCAGTTGGCCGGCCTCCATGGCCTGAACCAGACGTTCCAGTTCCTCGACCGCCAGCTCATAGCTCGCGGGCTCCTCCTGGATCGTGGATGGCGCCGGTTTGGCGCTGGCGGAAGGCTTGCTCATTTCAAAACGCGAAAAGGCTGATTGTAAGCACCGTCACTACCCCGTCCGCCTTCCGACCGTCGGGGGATGTGAGCGCGCCGCCACAGGCGTCAGCGGGTGTTTCGGTCGTTCGGTAAAGCTTGACACCCACCGATTTCCCCTCCGGAGAAGGGCCGGGTACAATCACCGGTTCCTTTGCCCGCCGCCATGCCCTAAAAGGGGTCCGGCGGGTTTTTCATTCACGGTTGACATTGGAGTCTTGGAGACCCTCTTGGATCATGTCCGACCTGAGCATCCCTCTCAGCGCGCTTGAACGCAGCGGCACGGGCAGCACAGCCCCCAGCCACCCCCAGCTACCGGTCACCTCCTACTTCGACGAGGACCTGTTCCGCCGCGAACAGGAACTGATCTTCCAGCACGGTCCCCGCTACCTCGGCCACGCGCTCGCCGTGCCCGAGGTCGGCGACTATTACGCCCTGCCGCAGGAAGGCGAAGGCCGCGCGCTCGTGCGCAGCGCGCAAGGCCTGGAACTGATCTCCAACGTCTGCCGCCACCGGCAGGCGGTGATGCTGCGCGGGCGCGGCAACACGAAGAGCAACATCGTCTGCCCGCTGCACCGCTGGACCTACGACCTCCAGGGCGAACTGGTCGGCGCGCCGCACTTCAAGCAGGACCCCTGCCTGCACCTGAACCGCTACAAGATCCGCGAGTGGAACGGCCTGCTGTTCGAGGACAACGGCCGCGACATCGCCGCCGACCTGGCGGGTCTGGGTCCGCGCGGCGCGCTGGACTTCAGCGGCTACCAGCTCGACAAGGTCCACGTCCACGAGTGCGACTACAACTGGAAGACCTTCATCGAGGTCTATCTGGAGGACTACCACGTCGGTCCGTTCCACCCGGGCCTGGGCCATTTCGTCACCTGCGACGACCTGGCGTGGGAGTTCGGCCGGGACTACTCGGTGCAGACGGTGGGCGTGAACAAGGCGCTCGAGAAGCCGGGCTCCGAGGTTTACGCCAAGTGGCACGACCAGGTGCTGGGCTTCTCCGGCGGCCAGTCCCCGGACCAGGGCGCGATCTGGATGACCTACTACCCCAACATCATGGTGGAGTGGTATCCCAACGTGCTGGTGGTGTCGACGCTGTTCCCCAAGGGGCCGCAGAAGACGACCAACATCGTCGAGTTCTACTACCCGGAGGAAGTCGTCGCCTTCGAGCGCGACCTCATCGATGCCCAGCAGGCCGCCTACATGGAGACCTGCGTGGAGGACGACGAGATCGCGCTGCGCATGGACGCGGGCCGCAAGGCGCTGATGGAGCGGGGCGACAACGAGGTCGGTCCGTACCAGACGCCGATGGAAGACGGCATGAAGCACTTCCACGAGTGGTACCGCGGGTTGATGAAGCGCTGACACCGCGCCAACGCCGTGCCGACAGGGCACCCACCCGGGTGCGCACAACGCCCCGCTCTTGCGGGGCGTTCGTTTTTTCGGCTGCGAGAATCCATCGCATATGTCTGCCCCCCTTCTGATGGTCCTGGCGACCCTGCTGTTCGCCACCATGGGTGTCTGCGTCAAGCTGGCTTCGGCCTACTACGGCGCCGGCGAGATCGTCATGTACCGCGGCCTGGTCGGCACGCTGTTCCTGTTCGCGCTGTCGCGCGCCAAGGGGCTGTCGCTGAAGACCGCCGTGCCGGCGATGCACTTCTGGCGCAGCCTGTCGGGGGTGATCGCGCTGTCGCTGTGGTTCTTCGCGATCAGCAAGCTGCCGCTGGCCACGGCGATGACGCTGAACTACATGTCCTCGGTCTGGATGGCGCTGTTCCTGATCGGCGGGGCGGTGCTGATGGGCGCGGCCAAGGTGGATCCGCGGCTGATCATCACGGTGCTGCTGGGCTTCGTGGGCGTCGGGCTGGTCCTGCAACCGGCGATGGAGGACCAGCAGGTCTGGCACGCGCTGGCCGGACTGGCCTCCGGGATGCTGTCGGCGATGGCCTACCTGCAGGTGACCTCGCTGGGACGCGCGGGGGAGCCGGAGTTCCGCATCGTCTTCTACTTCTCGATGGGCGGCGTGGTCGCGGGCGCGCTGACGACGATCGTGTCCCACGGCGGCTGGCACGGCCACACCTGGACCGGCGCGGCGCTGCTGCTGGCCGTCGGCGTGCTGGCCACCGCGGCCCAGTTGCTGATGACGCGCGCCTACGGCACCGGCAAGCCGCTGGTGAACGCGTCGCTGCAGTACCTGGGCATCGTGTTCTCGGCGTTGTATGGTGTGCTGATCTTCGGTGACCTGCTGGGACTGCTGTCGTGGATCGGCATCCTGCTGATCGTGGTGGCAGGCCTGGGGGCGACGCTGCTGCGCGCCCGGAACACGCCCAAGGACGCCCAGCATTCTGTCCAGGAATCTTGAACGGCCATGACGACTTCAGCGACGCCCCACCCGGTTTCTCCCTCGACATCCCCCAGGACCGCCCCCACCGGGGCAGGTTTTGACGGCTTGATCACGGTCGGCCAGCTGCAGGCGTTGATGGGCTCGTCACAGCCGCCGCTGATCGTCGACGTGCGCTTCGACCTCGCCGACACGGCGGCCGGCGAACGCGCCTACGCGGCGGGTCACCTTCCCGGCGCGTTCTATCTGCACCTGGACCGCGACCTCAGCGGTACTAAGCAGGATGCGTTCGGCGCCTTCCGCGGCCGCCATCCGCTGCCCGAGCGCGACGCCTTCGCCGCACGCCTTCGTGAGCTCGGCATGACGCCGGGCCGACAGCTCGTCGCCTACGACGCCGCCGACGGCATGTACGCGGCGCGTGTGTGGTGGATGCTGCGCTGGCTGGGCCACTCGCAGGTGGCGGTGCTGGACGGCGGATTCGCCGCCTGGCAACAGGCCGGCGGTGCGGTCACCTCGGACGCGCCTGACGCCGCCTCGGCGACGCCGGTTTCCGGCGGCGCCACCCTCTCCTTCGAACCCGCCGAGCCGCTGGAGACGCCCTGGTCCGCCCAGGAACTGCTCGCCGGGCTCGGCCGGGTGCGCCTGATCGACGCCCGTGCCGGCGAGCGCTTCCGGGGCGAAGTCGAACCGCTGGACGCCCAGGCCGGTCACATCCCGGGCGCGACGAACCGCTTCTTCAAGACCAACCTGACGCCGGAGGGCCGCTTCAAGCCGGCCGCCCAGCTGCGCGAGGAATTCAGCGCGCTGCTCGGTCCGCAAGGCGCGGACGGCACGGTGCACCAATGCGGATCGGGCGTGACCGCCTGCCACAACCTGCTGGCGATGCACCACGCCGGGCTGACGGGCAGCCGGCTCTACCCCGGCTCCTGGAGCGAATGGAGCGCGAATCCGCGCCTGCCGCTCGCGAAAGGCTGAGCGATAGGGTGCGCAAGAGGCTGAACCGTCGGCTGACAAAGGCTGACGCCGGCCCCAATTGACATTGCGCAAGGCGCGAGCACCATGAGAGGGTCAGACTGCGAAGGCAAGCCCTGACCCCACCCTGCGTGGTGGGGATCGGGTCCACCCAGCCCAACCCCGTTCGCTCGAAGGAGGCTCGCCATGTTCCAGCGCATCCTGATTCCCACCGACGGTTCCGACATCACCGCCAAGGCGATCTCCACCGCCATCCAGCTGGCCAGGTTCCACAACGCCCGGCTGTTCGCGATCAGCGTGAAGGAACCCTTCCCCTACAGCGCCGTGTCGGAGATGCAGCCGACGCCGCCGCAGGAGTTCTTCGACGCCCAGGAGCGCATCGCGCAGGAGCGTCTGGCCCACGTGCTGTCGCTGGCGCGGGCCGAAGGCCTGGAGATCAAGGCCCACAGCGTGGAGGCGCTCCACCCCTGGGAAGCCATCATCGAACACGCCAAGCGCGTCGACGCGGACCTCTTGGTGATGGCCACGCACGGCCGGCGCGGGCTGCAGGCGCTGCTGCTCGGCAGCGAGACGCAGAAGGTGCTGTCGCACTGCGCCTTCCCGGTGCTGGTGGTGCACGGAGAAGGCTCGCCCCAGTGAGCCGTCAGGCAGGTTGACCGGAGCGCCCTCCCGGGCGCCTCCGACGCGCGTCAATGGGCGTGCTTGCCGCCCACGACGATCAGCACGAACACGATCCCCACGCCCAGCCACAGCAGCTGCAGCACGGTGTCCTTCCACGGCAGCCGGCGCTGCAGCTGCGGGATCAGGTCGGCGACCGAGACATAGACGAAGCTGCTCGAAGCCGCCACCAGCAGGTAAGGGAACAGCTGCTGCCACGGCCCCACGACGTAGTAGCCCACCAGCCCGCCGATCACCGCCGCCATCCCCGACACGGCATTGAAGAACAAGGCCTTCCTGCGCGTGAAGCCGGCGTTCAGCAGCACGATGTAGTCGCCGACTTCCTGCGGGATCTCATGGGCCACGATCGCCATCGCCGTGACCCAACCCAGATGGTGATCCGCCAGGAATGCCGCAGCAATGATGATCCCGTCGCAGAAGTTGTGGATCGAATCCCCCACCAGCACCGACAACCCGCCCCGACCCGCCTGCTCCTGGTCGAAATGGTGATGATGGTGATGCCCGTCCCCCTCATGGTGGTGCGTATGACGGTAGAGCTCGGCCTTCTCCAGCAGGAAGAAGAACATCAAGCCGCCCAGCAGCGCCAAAAACAGGTTGTGCGGATCCGCACCGCTCTCGAACGCCTCCGGCAGCACATGCAGGAGCGCCGTCGACAGCAGCACACCCGTCGACAGACTCACCAGATGCTTGACGATGCGGCTCAGCAAGCCGACCGTCAGCATCGCCGCGATCGTCACAGAGGCGAGACCGCCGGCGAATGTCACCAGCAGGATGTAGGTCAGGGTCATGGATAAAAAAGGCGCACCACTGAGGGTGCGCCGGTTGGGTTCCCAAAATTGTCTCAGACTCGTCAAGCCCCCGCCTTTGAAGGCGTCAAACCCCGTGCTGCTTGAACCAGGCTTGGCAGCGGGCCCAACCATCCTTGGCAGGTTCCGGCTTGTAGCTGGGACGGTAATCGGCGTGGAAGGCATGGCCGGTGTCGGGGTAGACGACGAACTCGCTCGCCTTGGCAGCGGCACTGCCCTGCTTGAGCGCCTCCTGCATCGCGGCAACCGTGGACACGGGAATGCCGTTGTCCTGGGCGCCGTACAGGCCCAGCACCGGTGCGTTCAATTGACCGACGACGTCGATCGGATGCTTCGGCGTCATCGCGTTGGTCTGACCCTGCAGCCGACCGTACCAGGCCACCCCTGCCTTCACGGCCTTGCTGTGCGCGGTGTACAGCCACACGATGCGGCCGCCCCAGCAGAAGCCGGTGATCGCCAGCCTGGCGGTGTCGCCGCCCTGCTGCTTCGCCCAGGCGACCGCTGCGTCCAGGTCGTTCATGACCTGCGCATCGGGCGTGCGCTGGATGATCTCGCTCTGCAGCTTGGAGATGTCCGAATACACGGTCGCATTGCCCTGTCGCGCGAAGAGGTCGGGGGCGATGGCCAGATAGCCGAGCTTCGCAAAGCGGCGCGCGACGTCGGCAATGTGCTCGTGCACGCCGAAGATCTCGCTGATCACCAGCACGACGTGCGCATTCTTCTTGCCCGCGGGCTGGGCGACGTACGCCGGCATCTTGAAGTCGCCGACGGGGATGGACACCGGCCCCGCGTCCAGACCCTGCGTGTCGGTGGTGATCGTCTGCGCGGAGACCGGCAGCACGGCGGCGGCGAAGCCGCTGCCCACCGCGGTGCCGACGAAGGCGCGCCGGCTGAAGGCGCGGCCCGGGACGAGCGCGTCGATGTCGTCGCGGATCGCGTCGACCAGTTCAGGGGACACGCCGGCGGCGCCTTCGTCGCGGGAATCGGAATTCGTCATCTGCAGCTCCTCGGTTGGGATGCGGGGTGGACGGAACGCCGGATGCTAGCGCGGGTGCCGTGCGACAGCGTGATGACGCGCAAGATGAAAGCACTTCGTTCCCGGGGGCGACCCCAAACACCGCGACAATCGCGCGCTATGACGCAAGCGCAAGTTCCCCTGATCCTGGCCGCCATCGACATGGGCTCCAACAGCTTCCGTCTGGAACTCGCCCAACTGCAGCACGGGCAGTACCGCCGCCTGGACTACCTGAAGGAAACGGTGCGCCTGGGCGCGGGCCTGGATGCGATGAGCATGCTGACCGAGGAAGCCACCGAACGCGGCCTGGCCTGCCTGCGCCGCTTCGCCGAACGCCTGTCGGGCCTGCCCGGCCGCCAGGTGCGCGCGGTGGCCACGCAGACGCTGCGCGAGGCGCGCAACCGCAACGCCTTCCTCGCACGCGCGCAGGAGGTGCTGGGCCATCCGATCGAGGTGATCTCCGGCCGGGAAGAGGCCCGTCTGATCTACGCCGGCGTGGCCCGCCTGCAGACGGCCGAGGATCCGCGCCTGGTGATCGACATCGGCGGCCGCTCCACCGAGATGATCCTGGGCCGCGGCCCGCAGCCGGTGAGCACCGAATCCTTCCAGATCGGCAGCGTCAGCCTGTCGATGCGTTTCTTCCCCGACGGCCGCTTCACGCCCGAGGCCTTCCGCGCGGCGCAGGTCGCCGCCGGCGCCGAGCTGGAGGAAGCCATCACCCAGTTCTCCCGCCAGTCGGCGCAGCCGCGCTGGAAGCAGGCGTTGGGTTCGTCGGGCACGGTCGGCGCCGTGTCGCAGATCCTGGCCGCCAGCGGCGTGAGCCCGGACGGCTCCATCACGCTCGACGGCCTGCGCTGGTGCATCGAGCAGTGTCTGCTCGCGGGCCGCGTTGACGCGCTCAAGCTTGCCGGCCTGAAGGAAGACCGCCGCGCGGTCGTCGGTGGCGGGCTGTGCATCCTCTACACGCTGCTCACGCACTTCGACATCGACCGCCTGTACCCCGCGAAGGGCGCCCTCCGTCAGGGCGTCATCTTCGACCTGGCGGAACGCCTCGATCCCCGCCTGCTCGCCGCCGGTCGCGACATGCGCGAGCAGTCGGTCTCGGAACTGCAGCGCCGCTTCGCCGTGGA
This sequence comes from Roseateles noduli, assembly GCA_002205125.1. Lineage (GTDB taxonomy): Bacteria > Pseudomonadota > Gammaproteobacteria > Burkholderiales > Burkholderiaceae_C > Roseateles > Roseateles noduli. The sequence continues at coordinate 40,736 of NIOE01000018.1, forward strand.
CCGCGACCAGGCCGGTCGCGTCCAGTCGCTCGCCCAGCGCCTGCACGCGCAGCTGTCGCCCAAGGCCGAGGAAGAACACCGCCGCGAGCTCGCCTGGGCCGCCGCCCTGCACGAGATCGGCATGATGGTGTCGCACCACGATCACCATCGCCACAGCGCCTACCTGCTGTCGCATGTCGACGCCCCGGGCTTCTCGCAGAACCAGCTGCGCCGACTCGGCGACCTCGCGCTCGGTCAGCGCGGCGGGCTGCGCAAGCTGGAAGAACAGCTGCAGGAAGAACCCATGATCTGGCAGCTGCTGGCACTCCGCCTCGCAGCCATCAAGTGCCACGCGCGCAGCAACGTCGATCCGGCCGACATCAAGATCCGCCGCGACGGGATGGACGTGACCATCGAGATGCGCAAGGGCTGGGCAGACACGCATCCGCGTGCGCACTTCCTGCTCCGGGAAGAACTCGACGCCTGGGCCAAGATCGGGAAGGTCCAGTTGGCGCTGGAAGCCTGACGTCACCGAGCGCGACAGGCATGGCCCGGGCCGGCGCCGGGCGTCGAGCGGGCGCCAACTCGCTCTGCTCACCTCCGGTTCGCGTCGCTCAAACAGACGGCGCCCAAGTCAGTTTTTGAAGCTCGACTTCGTCACCGGCCCGGGCCATGCCCGTCCACCGGGAACGAGGACTTCAACGAACGTCAGAGCTCTTCGCGGTACAGGCGCATCAGCGCCTGCTGGGCGCAGACGCTGTTCGGGTTGTCTTCGGTGCCGATGCGCTGCGAGGTGCCGTCCGGCCCCAGCTGCCATGCGTCCAGGCTGTCGTACAGGTAGGGCGTCAGGCCCTCGTCGATCACGCGCTGGCGCAGCTTCGCGTCAGTGATCGGCCACGCGACCTCGATGCGTCTGAGCATGTTGCGCGCCATCCAGTCGGCGCTCGACAGGTACAGCGCCTCCTGCTCGTCCTTGCCCCAGCGGAAGTAGAAGATCCGCGAGTGCTCCAGGAAACGACCCACCACCGAACGCACCAGGATGTTGTCCGTCTCGCCCGGCAGCCCCGGCGGCAACATGCAGGCGCCGCGCACGATCAGGTCGATCTTCGCGCCGGCCTTGCCCGCACGGATCAGGCCGTTGATGAGCTCGGCATCGGTCAACGCATTGATCTTGAGCACCACGCGCGCGGTCTCGCCGCGCTTGGCCGCTTCCTCGACCTGCGTCAGCAGCTCGCACATCGTGCGGTGCAGGTTGAACGGCGCCAGCAGCAGCTTCTTCGGGGCCTTGAACTTGGAGAGCGACGCCAGCTGACTGAACACCAGGTCCATGTCGGCGGTGATCTCAGAGTCCGCCGTCAGGTAACCCAGGTCGGTGTAGAACCGCGCCGTCTTCGGGTTGTAGTTGCCGGTCGACAGGTGGCCGTAGCGGCGCAGCTTGCCGCCCTCGCGGCGCGTGATCAGCATCAGCTTGGCGTGCGTCTTCAGGCCGACGATGCCGTACACCACCTGCGCGCCGACGGCCTCCAGCCGCTCCGCCCAGTTGATGTTGGCTTCCTCGTCGAAGCGCGCCTTCAGCTCGACCACCGCCAGCACTTCCTTGCCGCGGCGCGCCGCCTCGATCAGCAGGTCCGCCAGCACCGACTGGCTGCCGGTGCGGTAGATCGTCTGCTTGATCGCCAGCACGTCCGGATCCTCGACCGCCTCGCGCAATAGCTGCACCACCGGATCGAAGCTCTCGAACGGGTGATGCAGCATCACGTCGCCCTTGGTCCGCAGCTTGTCGAAGATGGACTTGCCGCGCGGCAGCCGGCCCTTGGGCCAGCTCGGCTCATAGGGCTGGAAGCGCAGGTCATCGGCGTCGGTCTGGTCGATCAGCTCGTTCAGGCGCACCAGGTTGACCGGGCCGTTGACGCGGTACAGCGCCGCCTCCGGCAGGTCGAACTGCTCCAGCAGGAAGCGCGACAGCTCCTCGGGGCAGGTGTTGACCACTTCCAGCCGCACCGCGCGTCCGAAGTGGCGCGTCGTCAGGCCGGACCGCAGCGCATGGCGCAGGTTGGCGATCTCTTCCTCGTCGACTTCCAGGTCCGAGTCGCGCGTGACGCGGAACTGCGAGAAGGCCTCGACATGCCGGCCCGGGAACAGCTCCTCGAGATGCGCGCGGATGACGCTGGTCAGCAGCACGAAGCTCTGCTTGCCGCCGCTGATCATCGAGGGCACCTTGATCACGCGCGGCAGCACGCGCGGCACCTTGACGATGGCGATGCGGTTGTCGCGGCCCAGCGCGTCCTTGCCGGACAGCCGGGCGATGAAGTGCAGCGCCTTGTTGCCGACCTGCGGGAAGGGATGCGCCGGGTCCAGGCCGACCGGGACCAGCAGCGGACGCACTTCGCGCTCGAAGAACTTGGCGACCCACGCGCGGATCTCGTCGGTGCGGTCGGCGTGGTTCAGGATCTGGATGTTGTGCTCGCGCAGCGCGGGCATGACCTGGTCGTTGAAGATCGCGTACTGCTCGTCGATCAGGTCGTGGGCGGCTCGGCCGACGCGCTCGACGTCGCGCGGCGTCACCAGCCCGCTGCCGTCGCGCTGGACGTCCAGCATGTCGGCGAAACGCACCTCGAAGAACTCGTCCAGGTTGCTGGACACGATGCAGATGTAGCGCAGCCGCTCCAGCAGCGGCACGTCGACGCGCTGGGCCTGGGCCAGGACGCGCCGGTTGAACTCGAGGATCGCGTTTTCGCGGTTGAGCAGCGGAACGTCAGGCAGAGTCATGGACCCATTCTATGAAGCTGGTGTGACAGCCCAATGACCCTCTTTCGGGCGGGTGTCGCCCGGATTCCGGCGTGGTGCGCCGGTCTCGGGTTGGCGCGTTCCTGGGTTTGGCCGATCAGGCCGGCTGGCGCATCGCCGCGGCCAGCGCTTCGGCCGTGCCCTGCTCGGCGAGCAGGCGCTGGCGTTCGGCCCAGTCCAGGATCTCGAGGTGGCCGTCCGGATGCTCGACCAGGGCGGTGAGGCTCTCGACCCAGTCGCCGTCGTTGGCGTAGGTGATGCCGTCGATGTCGCGCAGTTCGGCGTGGTGGATGTGGCCGCAGACGACGCCCTGCACGCCGCGCTTGCGCGCCTCGCGGGCGAGCGCCTGCTCGAATTCGCCGATGAAGGAGACCGCGCGCTTGACCTTGAGCTTGAGGTACTTGCTCAGGCTCCAGTACGGCAGGCCCAGGCGGGCGCGCAGCGAGTTGAGGTGGCGGTTCAGCTTGAGGGTGAACTCATACAGCGTGTCGCCGAGGTGGGCCAGCCACTTGGCGTGCTGGATGACGCCGTCGAAGAGGTCGCCGTGGGTGACCCAGAACTTGCGGCCGTCGGCGGTCTCGTGGATCCACTCGTGCGCGACCTCGATGCCGCCGAAGCTGTGCTGCAGGTACTTGCGGGCGAATTCGTCGTGGTTGCCCGGCACGTAGATGACGCGCGTGCCCTTGCGCGCCTTGCGCAGCAGCTTCTGGACGACGTCGTTGTGCTCCTGCGGCCAGTACCAGCTGCGGCGCAGCTGCCAGCCGTCGACGATGTCGCCGACGAGGAAGAGCTGCTCGCACTCGACCTCCCGGAGGAAGTCGAGCAGCGCCCGCGCCTGACAGCCCGGCGTGCCCAGATGCAGATCGGAGATCCACACCGTACGCACTCGGATCGAGCCCCCGTCGTCCGCCTCGGCCGGATCGGCCTTCGGCGGTTCGTTCGACAGAGCGGCGGCCATGAAGGTGTCGGTCAGCATGGCCCCACAGGTTGCCGACCCTGGATGAAAGCTTGATGACCGGACCGCCGATAATCCCCCGCCATGCACCTGATGATCCCCTTCGCCGGTTCGCTGGACCCTCATTTCGAGGCGGCCCTGCGCGAGCTGGAGCTGCCCAACCTGAGCCGCCTGCTCGGGCTGCTGGCCCCGGTGGAGGACGTCGGCGATGCCGACGAGACCTCGCCCCTGCCCCCGCACGACCACTTCCTGGCGCGCCGCCGCGGCGTCGCCGACGACCATCCGCCCGTCGCCGCCTGGCGCGTGCGCGCCGCCGGGCAGGATCCCGCCGGCGCCGCCTGGGCGCTGCTGACGCCCGCCCATTTCGCCATCGGCACCGAGGGCGTCACCGCGCTCGGCCCCGAGACGCTGGGCCTGGACGACGCCGAATCGCGCGCCTTCCTCGACGCGCTGACGACCGCGCTGTTCCCCGCCGCCGAAGGCTGGCGGACCGCCTGGCTGGCTAGCGGCGAATGGGCGATCGCGCATGACGAGCTCGACGGCCTGGAAGCGGCCAGCGCGGATCGCGTGCTCAATCGCGGCGTCGAGACCTGGTACCCGCGCGCCCGGCGTCTGCGCACGCTGCTCAACGAGGCGCAGATGCTGCTGCACGACCACCCGCTCAACCAGGCGCGCGAGCAGCGCGGCCTGCGCCCGCTGAACGCCGTCTGGATAGGCGGCGGCGCCCGCGAGCGCGGCGACGCGTTGCCAGCCGACCTGATCGTCGATGACCGCCTGCGCACGCCGATGCTGACCGGCGACCTCTATGCGTGGAGCGAAGGCTGGAAGGCGCTGGACCAGGGACCGATCGCGCAGGCGCTGACCGCGGCGCGCTCGGGCGAACCGGTCTCGCTGACGCTGAGCGGCGAGCGCCTGGCCCGCACCTGGAGACGGCAGCCGGCCGGCGCCTGGCAGCGGCTGAAGGAAAGATTCGCGACGACGAACGCGTCCGTCGCCACTGCCGTGGAGCCCCTGTGAGCAGCCCCCGCCTCCTGACCCGCGACGTCCCGCCGGACTCCGCCCACGCGCTGCAGGAAGCCGGCTTCTCGCCGCTGCTGTCGCGCCTCTTCGCCGCTCGCGGCGTGCTGTCGCGCGACGAGCTCGACCCCGACCTGAAGCACCTGCTGCCGCCCGAAGGGCCGCTGGGCATGCTCGGCATCGACAAGGCCGCCGTGCTGCTGGCCGACGCGATCACCGCGGGCGAGCGCATCTGCATCGTCGCGGACTACGACTGCGACGGCGCGACGGCCTGCGCGGTGATGCTGCGCGGACTGGCGCTGCTGGGCGCGAAGCCGGGCACGGTCAGCTACGTGGTGCCCGACCGCGCGGTGCACGGCTACGGCCTGACGCCGACCATCGTCGAGCTGGCGCTGAAGCACGAACCGAAGCTGCTGGTCACCGTCGACAACGGCATCGCCAGCCACGCCGGCGTGGCCTTCGCGCGCGCGCTCGGCCTGAAGGTCCTGGTCACCGATCATCACCTCCCCGCGGTCACCGCCGACGGCCAGCCGACGGTCCCCGACGCGGATGCGCTGGTGAATCCCAACCAGCCGGGCTGCCCCTTCCCCGGCAAGAGCCTCGCGGGTGTCGGCGTGGCGTTCTACGTGCTGACGGTGCTGCGCGTGGAGCTGCGCCGCCGCGGCGCTTTCGGAGAGGACGCGCCGCCACGGCTGGACGGGCTCCTCGACCTTGTGGCCCTGGGCACCGTCGCCGACGTGGTGAGACTCGACGCCAACAACCGACGCCTGGTGGCGCAGGGCCTGCGCCGGATGCGCGCCGGCCGGATGCAGCCGGGCGTGCAGGCGCTCTTCACCGCGGCGAGCCGCGACTCGTCGCGCGCCAACAGCTTCGATCTCGGCTTCGCGCTCGGTCCCCGCATCAACGCCGCCGGTCGCCTCGACGACATGACGCTGGGCATCACCTGCCTGACGACGGACGATTCGGAACAGGCGCTGGCGCTCGCACGCGAGCTCGACCGCATCAACCGCGAGCGCCGCGAGATCGAAGCCGGCATGCAGGAGCAGGCGCTCGCGCTGCTCGAGCGCCTGATGACGGACCCGCGCCTGAACGGCGCGCCGCCGCCCGCGCTGGCGCTGTTCGATGCCGACTTCCACGAAGGCGTGGTGGGCATCGTGGCCTCGCGGATCAAGGACCGGCTGCACCGCCCGGTGTTCGTGTTCGCCGAGGGCGCGGACGGCCAGCTCAAGGGCTCGGGCCGCTCGATCCCCGGCTTCCACCTGCGCGACGCGCTGGACCTGGTGTCCAAACGTCATCCGGAACTGCTGAAGAAGTTCGGCGGCCACGCGATGGCGGCGGGCTGCACGCTGGGCCCTGGCGGCGTCGACGCCTTCCGCGCCGCTTTCGAAGACGTCGCCCGCGAGTGGCTGGACGAGGCCTCGCTCACCCGCACGCTGCGCACCGACGGTCCGCTGCCGCCGGAGGCCTTCTGCGCCGAGACGGTCCAGGAACTGGAAGCGCAGGTCTGGGGCCAGGCCTTCGAGGCGCCGCTTTTCTGCGACCGCGTGCAGGTCATGAACCAGCGCATCGTCGGCGAGCGCCACCTCAAGCTGCGCCTGCGCCAGGGCGCCTGGATCCGCGACGCCATCTGGTTCGGCCACACCGAGCAACTGCCCGAGCAGGTCACGCTGGCCTACCGGCTCAGCCTGGACGAGTTCCAGGGCCAGCAGCGCGTGCAGATGGTCGTGGAAGCGATGGCGGAATAGTTCGCCGGCGCGCTCAGCCGAGCAGTTGCTGGCGCACCCACTCCACGATCGCCTGAGCCGGCATCGCGCCGGACTCGCGGGCGATCTCCTGCCCGTCGAGGAACAGCAGCATCGTGGGAATGCTGCGGATGCCGTAGCGCGCGCTCTGCTGAGGCGCGGCCTCGGTGTCGAGCTTGACGAAGCGCACCTCGGGCAGCATCGCGGCGGCCTTCTCGAACTGCGGCGTCATCATCCGGCAGGGGCCGCACCACTCCGCCCAGCAGTCGACGACGACCGGCAGTTCGGTGCCGGCGATGAACTTGTCGAACACCTCCGGCGTGAGGTCCACGGCCTGGGCCTGCATCAGCGGCGTGCTGCAGCGCCCGCAGTCGGGCGACTCGCTCAGGCGCTCGCGCGGCACGCGGTTCTTCGCGCCGCAGGAGGGGCAGACGATGTGGAGGCTGACGGCGGCTGTGGAGGGGTCGGTGTCCATGGGCTTGCTCACTCGCGGAAAGGAACGCGCCCGAGACGCGCAGGTGGGGCAGTCGGGCAAACCGCATGCCGGACGGCCAGCCCGCCTGCCTGCCCGCCCACAGCGTGCCCTCGGTCAACGCATGACCGGCACGTAGATGGGGTCCATGCGGGTCTGGGTCGTTCCGCCGAAGTTCTCGATCTTCGTGCCCGGCTGGATCGCCGAGCTGAAAGGCGTGTCGGCCATGCCGGGATAGCGCTTGCGGAAAGCGACTTCATCGCGCTCGAACTTCTCCGTCAGCGTGACCCGTCCGCCGGCGATCAGGTTCATGAACTGCCGGTCTGCCACGAAGTGGTAGTTGCCCAGGTACACGGCCTTGCCGGGTTCGAGGTCGATCACGACGTCGTTGATGATCCCCGTCGAGCGGACATGGACGGCGCCCACGTCGATGGCCCATTCCTCCAGCACATAGCGCCCCGCCGGCATCTCGACGGCGAACAGCGAACCGCGGGACTTGAAGTCCGGGTCGATCCGGTTCAGCTCGCGGATCTCGAACGGGTTGATGATCATCGACTTGCCGTGGGCGATCTTGGTCGAGGGGCCGGTGCCCTCGACCGGCCGCATGGTGAAGCCATAGCTGCCCATCGGGCCCGTGTAGGTGATGGACCCCACGAGCACGCCCTTGCCCGACTCCACCTTGGGCGCATAGGTCGGCGCGACGTTGCTGGCGGCACAGCCGGCCAGCAGGGCCGCGGCGACCGGCAGTGCGAGCGCTGCGAGCCGTCCCAGCGCGCGGCGTCGATCGATGGTGTTCGTCATATTCCTCCCGATTTCCTGTTGCCTGTTCTTTGAACGGGGAGTGGACCATGACCGGGAAGGCCCGTTCCACCGGTATTTCCCCAGCGACGCCGGTGATGGGTACGGCGATTGCCGCCCTGGTCTCGACGAGAACTCATTCGAAGGAATCAAGATGACCGCATACAAGGACGATGGGAAGCTGTGGGTGCTGGTGGCCGACGAAGGCGTGGCGCGTCTGCTGAAGCTGCCGGAGGAAGGCGGCGACCTGGAGGACGTCACGACGCTGAGCGACGCCGCCGCCCATGCGAACAACGCCGACCTGCGCCGCGACGCGGAAGGCCGTCGCGGCAACAGCGTGACCTCGTCGGCCAGCGTCGACGCGTCCCATCAGGAAGCGATCAGCTTCGCGGCGCGCGTGGCCAAGACGCTGGACGACGGCTACAACAACGGCGAGGTCACGCAGCTGCGCATCGTCGCCGCGCCGCGTTTCCTGGGCCTGCTGCGCAAGGCGCTGAGCCCGCAGATCACCAAGCTGGTCATCGACGAGACCAACGTCGACGTCGTCCACGAAAGCCTGGGCGCGCTGACAACCCGCCTGTTCCCGGAGCGGGACTTCAGCAAGCAGAAGCCGTAAGAACGGGCGACGGCCGCAAAAGCGGCCGGCTTTCACTTCAGGGCTTCTTCCCTTTTAGCGCCCGGTCCTCTTCGGTCAGACGGAATTGCCTGGGTTCGTAAAGCGCTGTCTGATCCGTCGCCTTGCGTTCGCTGTGATGGACGGCTTGCCGGATGACAGGTTCATCGCCCTGGCCACGAATCTCACCTCCCATTCCCTTCTCGCGAACGAGCGCCTCAAACGCTCGGGCGTCATCGGCGACGAGCCTGAGCAACGCGTCCATGGCCTCGGACTGCATGACCTCATCGTTCTCATATTTGCTGAAGTCGACGGCCCCACCGCCAAACAGTGTGGCAGCCTGAGCCTGCGTCAGGCCATAGCGCTTTCTCAGCGCCGCAATGTCGCAACCAGGAAGCAGTCCATCGATCTGCTTGCGCCATGCGAGCGTTGCGCGGCGAGTCAACTTAGCCTCGTGGGCGGAACCGAAATCGGCGCCACATGCTTCGCACACCAGATAGTGCAATGGCAGTTGTGCTCGATGTCCCTTGTATTCCGTCTGCCGCATTTCGGACCGTTGTTGAACAGCCTCCTTGCCGCAGAAGGGGCAGGTCTTCAGAGCCTCCATGGTCATCCTTTCAATTCGACAGGTGACATGACACCAACAGGAGCAGCATGCCTTCAACGTCTATGGCGAACTTCAGAAAGTACTGGACCTGAATCGTCGATCCTGCCGCAGTCGTCTCCTTGCGATCCAGGCAGTAGGCGTCGCACGCGGCGATCCGATTCCGCCCGTCCGTGCACCACTCAGAGTTCCGGTAATGCTGTGGCGCCAAAGTTCGGACGACGCGAGCCAATTCTTCGGTGTCGCTTTCGAAGAGCACCTCAATATCACGCTGACTCTTCAGCGTCCACATCAGGATCCTCTCCGGATCTTCCGCAAGTCTCTGCACGCGATCCAACGCATAGATCGGACCGACGATCTTCACTCGCCCGGCTTCGGCAGGCGGCGCTTCACTGTATTCGGAGACAACATCCATTCTTACCGTCCTGGTAGCTCTGGGACCGATCTCCGATTTGAGATCCACTTGCCCATGGCGAAATCCAAAAGCAGCGCTCCGCTTCGCCTTCTTCGCGTCAACGATCTCCTTGTTTGACCGATTCGAGATCGAAGTTGATCCGGCGCCCGCAGATCGAACCGCACAACGCCTTGGCAAGACCGCGCCAGACTTCACACCTGACCCCTGCTGTAACAGTTTGTCAAATCGATGACATAGAGGCCACCCAGAATGGGGACACCACGCGGCGCACCGTCCGTCGTGGTGTCTCCCCATGCCGACCACCCATCTGCTACCGCCCGATCCGCTGAGCATCGCCCTGTCCGCCATCATTCGCGACGGCGCGCTGGACATCCATTTCCAACCCCTGGTCGAGGTCGAGCGCGCGCACATCCTGGGCTATGAAGCGCTGACGCGCGGGCCGGCGGATACGCCGCTGCACTCGCCGCTGGTGCTGTTCGAGACCGCCGCGCGGCTGGGCCGGCTCGTGGAGCTGGAGCGGATCGTCGTGCGCCGCGCGCTGCGCCGCTTCAAGGAGCTCAATCTCCCCGGCCAGCTCTTCCTGAACCTCACCGCCGACACGCTGCTCGCCACCAGCGACCGCGGCGCGCTGATCGCGCGCGAGTTCGCGCAGCTCGACCTGCCCGCGTCGCGCGTGGTCATCGAGCTCACCGAGACGCGCCCCATCCTCGAACCCGAGCGGCTGCAGGACAGCATGCGCAGCCTGCGCGAACTGGGCTTCGTCGTCGCGCTGGACGACCTCGGCGAAGGCTTCGCCAGCCTCAAGCGCTGGATGGACATCCGCCCGGACTTCGTCAAGATCGACCGCCACTTCATCGACGGCATCGCGCAGGAACCGCTCAAGCAGCAGTTCGTCCGTTCGATCCTGGAGATGGCCGCCAGCTCCGGCTGCACCGTCGTCGCCGAAGGCCTCGAACAGCTCAGCGACCTCACCGTGCTGCGCCGCCTGGGCGTGCCGGTCTGCCAGGGCTATCTGCTCGCACGCCCCAGCGCCGCCCCGCGAGCCGTGCTGCGGGCCGAGGTGGACGCGCTGCTCGCGCCCGAGCACCGCCGCCGCAACGCCGACTGGATGCGGCTGCCGCCCGACGCGATCACCACCGCCGCGCAACTGGCCCGCCGCAGCCATACCGTCACGCCCAAGCTCAACTGCCAGACCGTCGCCGACATGTTCCAGCGCGACGAACAGCTGTTCTCGATGCCGGTGCTGGACGATTCGAACCGCCCCATCGGCATCCTGCGTTCGCTGCAGGTGCTCAAGCGCAGCGCCGAGCGCTACTTCATGGACATCCACGAGAAGCGCTCCTGCACCGCGCTGATGGATCCGCAGCCGCTGATCTTCGACGCGAGCACCTCGCTGCGCGAGATGAGCGACGCGATCTCCAGCCTGGACGACCGGCTGATGGTCGACGGCTTCATCGTCACCCGCAACGGCGAGTACTTCGGCACCGGCCGCAGCACCGACCTGCTCAAGGCCGTCTCCGACCTGCAGGTCCACAGCGCCCGCTACGCCAACCCGCTGACGCTGATGCCGGGCAACGTGCCCACCGACCAGCACCTGGACGCGCTGCTGCACGAGGCCCGCGAGTTCGTCGTCGTCGCCTGGGACATCGACCACTTCAAGCCCTTCAACGACGTCTACGGCTACGCCGCCGGCGACGACATCATCAAGCTCTGCGCGCAGATCCTGCAGGACGCGGCCGACCCGGCGGTGGACTTCGTCGGCCACATCGGCGGCGACGACTTCGTGATGGTGCTGGGCTCGCCGGACTGGACCGCCCGCGTCACCCGCGTCTGCCGCGAGTTCGACCGCCAGATCCGCCCCTTCTTCTCCGCCGAACACCAGGCGCTGGGCGGCTACGTGACGCTGAACCGGCAGAACCAGGAATCCTTCAATCCGCTGCCGACCCTGAGCGCCGGCGTGATCCAGGTGCAGCCCGGCGCCTTCGAGAGCGTGCGCGCCCTGTCCGCCGCCCTGGCAGAGCCCAAGCACGTCGCCAAGTGCGGCACCGGCCCCAGCCGCTACTTCGTCGACCGCCGTCGATCCGGTGCCGGCGTCACGGACATGGCGCCGCTCCTAGAATCGGTGGGGTGAACACCCCTCTCGCCGTTCCACCGGCCCTGCCGGCATCCTCCGCCCCCACCGACACGCCGCCGGCTCGCGCCGCCGCGTCCGACGGCATCAGCCGGATCGCGCTGCACGCGCAGACGAACGCGGACCTGCACTGCCACTCGACCGTCTCCGACGGCACGCTGGCGCCAGAAGCCCTGGCCGCGCGCGCCAAGGCCAACGGCGTCGAGCTCTGGGCGCTGACGGACCACGACGAGGTCGGCGGCCAGACGCGCGCGATGGCGGCGGCGAAGGCGGCGGGGCTGCCCTACCTGACCGGCGTCGAGATCTCCGTGACCTTCGCCGGCAAGGTGGTGCACATCGTCGGCCTGGGCTTCGACCACGAGGACCCGCGCATCGTCGCCGGCCTGCGCGCCACGCGCGGCGGTCGCGGCGCGCGGGCGAAGGAGATGTCCGACGATCTGGCCAAGGCCGGCATTCCCGGGGCCTACGAAGGCGCGCTCAAGTTCGCCGGCAATCCGGAGCTGATCTCCCGCACCCACTTCGCGCGCTTCCTGGTCGAGACCGGCCACTGCTCGGACGTGCCCGAGGTCTTCCGCCGCTTCCTCACCGAAGGCAAGCCGGGCTACGTGCCGCACCGCTGGGCGGCGCTGCGCGACGCGGTGGGCTGGATCGTCGACGCCGGCGGGCTGGCCGTCATCGCGCATCCGGGCCGCTACGGCTTCACGCCGACCGAGGAATACGCGCTGATCACCGAGTTCATCGCCCACGGCGGGCGCGGCATCGAGGTCGTCACCGGCAGCCACACCACCGGCGACATGGTCCAGTACACCGACACGGCGCTGGAATTCGACCTGCTCGCGTCGCGCGGCTCGGACTTCCACAGCCCGGAGGAAAGCCGCGTGGACGTCGGCAAGCTCGACCAGCACCTCTCCGGCCGGTTGAAACCGGTGTGGGGCGCGCTCGAACACCGCATCCACTGGCCGGATTGATAGTCGCATCCATCGGCTCGCACGCCGATTGCCACAGGTGAGGACCATGGCCCAGATCTTCGAAGTCCATCCCGACAACCCGCAGGCCCGTTTCCTGCGCCAGGCGGCGCAGATCCTGAGCCAGGGCGGCATCGGCGCGATCCCGACCGACTCCAGCTACGCGCTGGTCTGCCAGCTCGACGACAAGGCGGCCGCCGAGGCGCTGCGCCGCATCCGCGGCGTCGACGACAAGCACCACATGACCCTGCTGTGCCGCGACCTCAGCGAGCTCGGCAGTTACGCGCGCGTCGACAACAAGCAGTACCGGATGATCAAGACGGCCACGCCGGGGCCGTTCACCTTCATCCTGGAGGCGACCAAGGAAGTGCCGCGGCGCCTGTCGCACCCGTCGCGCCGCACCATCGGCCTGCGCGTGCCGGACCACCGCGTCACGCAGGACCTGCTGGCGCTGATCGGCGGTCCGCTGCTGGCCACCACGCTGATCCCGCCCGGCGAGCACGAGCCGATCAACGACCCCGAAGAGATCACCGCCCGCTACGACAAGCTGATCCAGCTGATCATCGACGCCGGCGCCTGCCCGATGAAGCCGACGACGGTCGTCGACCTCACCGCGGAACCGCCGGTGCTGGTGCGCCGTGGCTGCGGCGACCCGGCCTGCCTGGGCCTGGAACTCGAAGAGGCCGAAGCGGAGGAATGAGCCGGCCCGGACAAGCGCCGGGCCTCGCGATCGGATTCGCGACCCGCTCGACGCACCATGCAAAACGCCGGCACGAAGCCGGCGTTTTTCATTTCATGAACAGGCCTGAAGCCTCAGGCCCCTGACCTCTACCAGGCTCAGACAGCCGCGGTGATCACGATCTCGATCTTCCACTCCGGCTTGGCCAGCTTGGCCTCGACCGTCGCGCGCGGCGGCGTGTGGCCGGCCGGCACCCAGGCATCCCAGGCGGCGTTCATGCCCGCCAGGTCCTTGACGTCGGCGATGTAGAGCTGCGCGCGCAGGATCTTGGTCTTGTCGCTGCCGGCGCGGGCCAGCAGCTTGTCGATCATCGCCAGCACCTGCTCGGTCTGGCCCTTGACGTCGGCGGTGGCGTCCTCGGGGACCTGGCCGGCCAGGTAGACCACGCCGTTGTGGATGGCCATCTCGGACAGACGCTGGCCGACGTCGAAGCGTTCGATGTTGCTCATTTGCTGGGGTGCTTGGGTTTGTGGGAAGGCTTGGGGGAATGCTTGTGCTCGCGCTTCTCGCGCGACTGCTCATGGCGATGCGACTTGGCGGCCGGCACGGCTGGCGTCGGCGCCGACTTCTGGCCGAGCTTGCTCTCCGTGCCCGCCATCAGCTTCTTGATGTTGGCAGCATGGCGCCAGATCAGCAGCAGACTCATCAGCGCGATGGCCGGCAGCTCGGGCCCCACGTCCCAGACCAGCATCTGCAGCAGCGGCGCGGCGACGGCGGCGGACAGCGACGCCAGCGACGAGTAGCGGAACACGACCGCCATCAGGATCCACACGCCGAGCACCGACAGGCCCAGCCACGGATTGATCGCGAGCAGCACGCCGGCCGCGGTGGCCACGCCCTTGCCGCCGACGAACTTGAAGAACACCGGCCACAGGTGGCCGATGAAGGCCGCCAGGCCGACGAGTGCGGCGGTGCCTTCCTCCATGCCGTACGGGCCGCCGAACTTCAGCACCAGCAGCACGGGGACGTAGCCCTTGAGGGCGTCGAAGACCAGCGTGAGGATGGCGGCGGCCTTGTTGCCGGAGCGCAGCACGTTGGTGGCGCCCGGGTTGCCGCTGCCGTAGCTGCGCGGATCGGACAGGCCCATCAGCCGGCTGACGATCACCGCGAAGGACAGGGAGCCGATCAGATACCCGGCCAACACGGCCAACGCGGCCAACAAGGGGAACAGGACACTTTGCATGGGGCGCTATTCTGCCCCGGACTTCAGCGCGCACTCGACCGGGCGGGCCGCGAGCAGCTCCGTCAAAACCCGGGGTTCGAGGCTGATCAGGTAGCCGCGGCGCCCGCCGTTGATCAGGATGCGGGGCAGCGCGAGCACGCTGGACTCGACGAAGACCGGCATGGTCTTGCGCGTGCCGAACGGCGATGTGCCTCCGACGAGGTAACCGCTGTGGCGCTGTGCGACGTCGGGCTTGCAGGGCTCGACCTTCTTGCAGGGGATCTGGCGGGCGAGCTCCTTCAGGCTGACCGTGCAGTCGCCGTGCATCAGCACGATCAGCGGCTGCGCCTTCTCGTCCTGCATCACCAGGGTCTTGACGACCTCGTGCTCAGGCACGCCGAGCTGCTTGGAGGACTCGCCGGTGCCGCCGTGGTCGACGTAGTCGTAAACGTGCTCGCCGAACGCGATCTTGTGCTGGCGCAGCATCTGCGTCGCCAGCGTCTCGCTGACATGGGCGGATTTCTTGCTCATGCGGCGATTGTCCGTGCTGGCCGCGGCGACGGCTTGTACGAGCTTGCTGCGCGGGGCGTCACGCCTCCTGACAGACGATGGCGGCGCCCGCGCTACGCTGCGGCGCCCTCCCTGCACTTCGTGTTCACCGAGCCCCCATGACGGACGCCGCCTCGACCTCCAGCTACAACCTCAAGGACCTGATCGGCGAGATCGCGCTGCGATCGCTGGCGTCCGTGTTCGCCGAAGCGACGCCGGGTTTCCAGCGCAAGCGCTTCATGGCCGTCGCGACCGACGGGCTGGCGCCGCTGTCGATCATGCAACGCGTCCATCGCGTGGCCGAGGCGCTCGATGCGGCCCTGCCCGGCAGCTTTGCGGACAAGCTCGATGCCGTCGTCGCGGCGGCGCCGAAGACCGGCGGCGCGTTCGTCAACATGGGGCTGTGCGACTTCGTCGCGAGCTACGGGTTGCACGATCCGGCGGCGTCGCTGAAGGCGCTCAAGCGGATGACCGCACATGGCACGGCGGAATTCGCGATCCGGCCGTTCCTGCGCCAGGACCTGGCCGGCACCTTGAAGACGATGACGCGCTGGACCACGGACCGCGACGAACATGTGAGGCGCCTCGCCAGCGAAGGCAGCCGGCCGAGGTTGCCATGGTCGTTCCGGCTCGATGCGCTGGTCGCGGATCCGGCGCCGCTGTCGGAGATCCTCCAGGCACTGCGCGCCGACGACAGCCTCTACGTGCGGCGCTCCGTCGCCAACAACCTCAACGACATCACCAAGGACCATGCGGACTGGGTCTTCGCGCACGTGGGGGACTGGGACCTCGCCGACGAGCGCAGCGCGTGGATCGTCAAGCATGCGCTGCGATCACGGATCAAGCAGGGGGACGCCCGGGCGCTGAAGCTGATCGGGGCGAGCGAAGGCGCGCTGGCCGTCGTGGAGCGCCTGGCGATCGAGCCGTCGCGCGTGGCGATCGGCGGCGAGATCGAGATCGCCTTCGAGCTGAGATCCACGGCGGAGACCGCGCAGCGCCTGGTCGTCGACTACGCCGTGCACTATGTGAAGAAGAATGGCCGCGCGTCGCCGAAGGTGTTCAAGCTGAAGACGGTGGAGCTGGAAGCCGGCGCGTCGACGCCCATCCGCATCCGCCGCGCGCTGCGCAACTTCACGACGCGCACGCACTACGCGGGCACGCATGCGATCGAGGTGATGGTCAATGGTCAGCGGCTCGCTGACGGGACGTTCGAGTTGCTGGCCGGTTGACTGCCTAGACCCCGCGCGCTGCGCGCGCCCCTCACCCCTGCCCTCTCCCGCAAGCGGGAGAGGGAGCAAGAGAACTCACTGCGCCGGGTCGCGGATCTCCCAGCGGATGCGGTCGATGCGGGCCAGCGTGTCGATGTCGAGCGTCCGGCCGAACGCCGCGATGTTCTCGTCCAGTTGCGCCGCCGTGGTGACGCCGATCAGCGTGCTCGCCGTCTGCCAGCGCGAGCTCACCCACGCGATCGCCAGCGTCGACGGCGTCATGCCCAGCTCCGCCGCCAGTGCGTTGTAGCGCCGCGCCGCGGCCAGCGTCTCGGGCCGGGCCCAGCGCTGCTTCTTCATGCTCTCGAAGATCGCCAGCCGGCCCGGCTTGGCGGGATCGGCCAACCCGTGCTGGTCGTACTTCCCCGTCAACGAGCCGAAGCCCAGCGGCGAGTACGCCAGCAACCCGACCTGATGCCGGTACAGCGCCTCGTCCAGCCCGTTCTCCACGATCCGGTTCACGAGGCTGTAGGCGTTCTGCACGCTGGCGATGCGCGGCAGGCCGTGCTGCGCGGCCAGGTGGACGAACTCGCCGACGCCGTAGGGCGTTTCGTTGGACAGCCCGATGTGCCGGATCTTCCCCGCGCGCTGCAACTGCGCGAGTGCTTCCAGCTGCTCATGGATGGACGCGACCGGCTTGTCCTTCGCCGGCTCGAAGTACACGCCGCCGAACATCGGCACGTGCCGCGCCGGCCAGTGGATCTGGAACAGGTCGATGGTGTCGAGCTGCAGCCGCTTCAGGCTGTCCTCGCAGGCCTGCACGATCTGCGCGCCGGTCAGGTCCATGCTGCCGTCGCGGATCCAGTCGTAGCCGCGCGACGGCCCGGCGACCTTGGTCGCGACGACGACGCGTTCGCGTATCCCGGGCCGCGCCTTCAGCCAGCGGCCGATGATCTCCTCGGTCCGGCCGAAGCTGTCGGCGCGCGCGGGCACCGGGTACATCTCGGCGATGTCGAGCAGGTTGATGCCCGCGGCCACCGCGCGATCGAGCAGCACTTGGCTGCCGGCCTCGTCGACCTGCTCGCCGAAGGTCATCGTGCCCAGGCCGATGCGGCTGACCGAGAGGTCGGACTGTCCGAGGGTGACGCGTTCCATCTTGTTCTCCATGTCGTGCGCAGCGCGGCCGAGGACGGCGCACCGCAACAGGCCAGTGTGCATGAGCGGATGCGCCGGCGCCGCCGCTGGGCGCGATGGCCGGGCGATCGTCGCGCGGTGGCCGCGCTGTGGCCAGCTGTGGCCACGCTGTGGCCGCGCGGGTGTTCCGCACCGCCTTTACACACGCCGCCGTTGCGGCAAAGAAATTATTGTTTTACAGTAATTTCTTGCCACCCTACGGTAAGACCATGAGCGACACGACTTTCCCCGCCGGCCTGCGGCGCATCCGCTGGATCGCCCACTGCGTGCGTGCGATGGCGCTGTTCGCGATGGCGGTGGTGGTGGGTTTCCACGCGATCTTCTGGACCGACCGCGGCCTGGTCGAGCGCACGGCGCGCAAGGACTGGTGCCTGGACTGCCCCATGCAATTCGACGCCGTCTCGCGCGCCTGGGGCCTGGCGGTCAACCTGCCGCAGGCGCTGCTGACGCTGTTCGCGCTGCTGTGCCTGTTCCGGCTCTTCGGCGCCTACCTCCGCGGCGAGGTCTTCACCGACGGCGCGACGCGCCACCTGCGGCGACTGGGTCAGTCGGTCACGGCGATGGCGCTGGTCATGCCGCTGACGGACACAGCCTCCATCCTCGCGCTGACCCTGGGCAACCCGCCCGGACAGCGGATGCTGTCGGTGCACCTGGGCAGCCAGCACTACGTCGTGCTGCTGCTGGGCCTGGTGCTGATCGCGATGGCGATGGTGATGCGCGAGGCCCAGCGCATGGCGCAGGAGAACGCCGAGTTCGTCTGAACGGACCGGCCCAGGAACCCGCCGAGGACCCCGCCCCCATGCCCATCGTCGTCCGACTCGACGTGATGCTCGCGCAGCGCAAGATGCGCTCCAAGGAGCTCGCCGAGGCCATCGGCATCACCGAGGCCAACCTCTCGCTGCTCAAGTCCGGCAAGGTGCGCGGCGTGCGCTTCGACACCCTGTCGCGCATCTGCGCGGTGCTGCAGTGCCAGCCCGGCGACCTGCTCGCCTGGGAGCCGGGCGACGAGCCCGAGGACGGAGGATCCGATGGCGGCGCTTGATGCTCCTGATCCTCACGATCGCCACGGATCGACGCGTCGCTTCGGCCCTCGCGCGCTCGCGATCGGCGCGGTCCTGCTGCTGCACGTCGCGCTGATCGGCTGGCTGCAGCACGCGTGGCACCGGACCGAGTCGCATCGCGAGCAGCGCCGTTCGTCTGTCCGGATGGTGACGATCCAGCTGCCGCCGTTGCCCAAGCCGGTGTCGACGGCGAAGACGACGTCAGTTGCCCGATCTCCAGATCGCCTGGCAAGTCCTGACCCCAAGGCGCCACGGCGCGAGGACGCGCCATCCACACGTTCTTCCGCGCGTGTTCAAGCGCCCCGGCCCGACGTCGATCGTCATGAGGACGAGCCGCGCTCTACCGTGATCGTGGCCGCGCCCACGCCGGCGTCCGCCGCATCCGGTTCGACCGGCCCGACCGGTCGCGACCTGCTGTACGGGGCCGCGACGCAGCGCGCGATCCGGCAGTCGACGCAGGGTCAGCCCTTGCTCGCCGAGCGAGCGGACACCGCCAGCCTGGCGCCCGACAAGATCGACGCGTCGACCAAGCTGGGCAACGAGATGATGAAGGGCGCCAGCGGCGACTGCCTGAAGGGCGAATTCGCCGGCGCCGGGGCAGGTCTGCTCAGCCTGCCGTTCTGGGTGCTTGCCGAAGCGCGGGGCAAGTGCCGTCGATGACGCCTCGACGCGGGACACGCGTCGTCAACCTACACCGGCCGCGCTCCGTTCAGCGCAGATCGCATTCGCGACATCCGCGACATCCGTTTCGCGACAGAGGGAGAGAGTCGAAGTGAAACCCCAGCAGTTCACCCGTGCGGCGCGCCGCGTTCCGGTCGCCGTGCTCGCATTCGCGTTGATCAGCGCCTTGGCCGCCTGCGACCCGGTCGCTGCGGCGACGGCCGAGCCGGCGCCGGCCACTGCGGCCACACCAGCCACACCGGCCTCCGAAGCGATCGCCCTGCCCTCGGTCCAGAGCGACATGAAGCGCGGCGCCTCCTTCCCCTACAAGCGGCTCAACGAGCTGTTGTCGAAGCTGCGCACGGAAGGCGAAGGCCTGTTCGTGAGCCGCTTCGTGCTGACCGACGCGAAGGATTCGTCCAAGCCGCCGCCGGTCGGGACCAAGCTCGCGCTGATGAGCGACGACGACTACATCCCGATTCCCATCGACGACAAGGGTCGCTTCGACCTGCCGACCTTCTCCGAGCAGCGGGTCAAGGACATGGACTTCGGCACCAACGTGCCCAAGGGCGAGCTGGGCGTGCGGCTGAGCATCGACCTCGCGACGCCGCCGGAGATGCTGGACATGGCCACGGTGCGCCGCATCGTGTCGGTCGGGCAGCGGTTGCGCACGGAGCTGCTGCCGTGGTACGTGCGCTGGATGTTCCCGCAGATCGACGGCGTCATCGTGTGCAGCGACCAGGCGCAGTGGGACCTCGACTGGACGGAGAGCGGCCAGCGCCTGCGCCTGCCCTTGCCCTCCGAGGCGCAGCAGCGCGAGCCGGAGACCCCCAAGGGCAAGCCCTCGCGCGCCTGCACGGTGCTGACCGGCCAGGAGCAATGGCCCGACGCGGCGCTGCTGCAGCCGCAGCCGGGCGGCAACACCAAGCTCTACGTGAAGCTGCGCAACTCGCGCGCGAGTTGAGCGGCCGATCAGGCCGCGCGGCCTGACGCGCGATCGGCCTCGAGCTGCCGCAGCACGCGCCGCTGCACCTTGCCCGTGGTCGTCATCGGCAGCGCGTCGAGGAACTCGATCTCCTTCGGGTATTCGTAGGGCGCGAGCCGCTGCTTGACGAAGTCCTGCAGCTCCGCGGTCAACGCGGCCGACGGCTGCCGGCCCGGCGCCAGCACGACGAAGGCTTTCACCAGCGCGCCGCGCTCGGCATCGGGCTTGGGCACGACGGCGGCGTTGGCGACGGCCTCGTGGCGCACGAGGCAGTTCTCGATCTCGCCGGGACCGATGCGATACCCCGCGACCTTGAACTGGTCATCGGCACGGCCCTGATACCAGAGATACCCGTCCTCATCGGCGCGCGCGAGGTCGCCGGTCCGGCACCAGCTGTCCGCCGGATCGCCGGTGAACTTGGCCGCCGTCGCCGCTTCATTGCGCCAGTAGCCGAGGAAGAAGATCGGATCCGGCGCGCCCTGCGCATCGCGACGATGCACGGCCACTTCGCCGATCTGCCCCGGCGGGCAGACCTGACCCTCGTCGTCGATGACCGCCACGCGGTGACCGGGATAGGCGCGTCCCATGCTGCCCGGCTTCGCCGGCCACAGTCGCGCGCAATTGCCGACCACGTAGTTGATCTCGGTCTGGCCGAACATCTCGTTGATCGTCACGCCGAGTTCGCGCTGGCCCCAGTCGAACACGGCGTCCCCGACGGCTTCCCCGGCGCTCATCACGGCCTGCAGGTGCAGCGTGTAGCGCTCGGCGGGATGCGGCACGGCCTTCATCATCGCCTTGAGCGCGGTCGGGAACAGGAAGGTGTGGCTGACGCGGTAGTGCTGCATCAGCTCGAAGGCCTTCTCCGGCGAGAAGCGGCCCTGATAGCCCAGGATGGGCCGGCCGAAGCACAGCGACGGCAGCAGCGCGTCCATGAGTCCGCCGGTCCAGGCCCAGTCGGCGGGGCTCCAGAACACGGCCTCGCTGCGCACGGACGGATCGTGGGGATCGAAGCCGAACCAGTTCTGGCTCGCGATGAAGCCGGTGAGGTTGCCGAGCAGCGCGCGCTGCGGCAGCAAGGCGCCCTTGGGCGCGCCGGTCGTGCCGCTCGTGTAGATCAGGATCGCGGGGTCCTCGGCCGCGTTGTCGCGCGCGGCGAAGCGCGCGTCCTCGGCCTGCAACGCGGCCATCCAGCCGGCTTCGCTCTCGTGGGCATCGGACTCGCCGACGACCAGCACGTGCAGCAGCGATGGGCAGGCGGCGCGCGCCGTGCGCAGCGCGTCGAGCGCGCCGCCTTCGACGATCGCGACCTTGGCCTCGCTGTCCTTCAGCCGGTACTCCAGCGCGTCGGGACCGAAGAGCATCGACAGCGGCATCGCGACCGCGCCGAGCTGGTTGATGGCGATGTGCGCGACGGCGGTCTCGAAGCGTTGCGGCAGCACGAGCGCGACGCGGTCGCCGGCCTCGACGCCCAGGCGCCTGAGCGCGTTGGAGAGCCGGTTCGCCGCGCGCTGCAGCTGGCCGAAGGAGTACTGGGCGCGGCAACCGCTGTCGCTGTCGAAGAAGACGGCGGGCGCGTCGGGCGTCTCGCGGGCCCATCGACCGCAGCAGAGCTCGGCGATGGCCAGCCGTTCGGGCACCTGCCAGCGGAAGGCGCCGTGGATCAGCGCATAGGCGTCGGGCGCGGCACGCGTCGCCGCGGGGGGCACGGTGATGCCGTCGGCCGGGCCGGCGTCCTTGGCGGTCTTGCCGGTCATCGTGTCTCCATCCTGGTCTGGAACAAGAGCGTGGATGCTAGCGAGCGGGTCCTGGCCGGTCGTCATGGAAAGCCCGTAGCGCCAAGTCGGTGCCTGGCGTGGACGGCGATGCCCGTCAGAGGTGCATGGGCGGGCGGTGGGCGATCCGCATATCGATATCTGGATCGCGCCTCCTACACTGGTCCGCATGACGCTCAAGATCCTGCACAACCCCCGCTGCTCCAAGTCACGCGAGGCGCTCGCGCTGCTGGAGTCCCGCGGCCTCGCGCCCGAGGTCGTCGAATACCTGGAGACGCCGCTGACGCTGCCCGAACTGCAGACGCTGCATCGGCAGCTCGGCACGCCGGTGCGCGCGATGGTCCGCGACAACGAGGACGACTATCGCGAGCTGAACCTGGCGGACGCTTCGCTGACCGATACGCAGCTGCTGCAGGCCGTCGCGGACCGCCCGAAGCTGCTGCAGCGGGCGATCGTCGTCCAGGACGACCGCGCGTTGATCGCGCGCCCGCCGGAGCTGCTGAACGACTGGTTGAAGTGACCGGCCGGCGCGCGGCCGGCTGATCCGATCAGCCCTTGAAGCGCGCCAGCGCGTCGCCCGCCAGTCGGCACAGCCGCCAGTCCGGCATGATGGTCGCGCCCATCTTCTCGTAGAAGCGGATGGCGTTCTCGTTCCAGTCGAGCACGCACCATTCGAAGCGGCCGTAGTCGCGCTCGATCGCGATCTGCGCCAGACGCGTCAGCATGCGCTTGCCCAGGCCCGCGCCGCGATGCGCGGGCTGCACGTACAGGTCTTCGAGGTACATCCCCGGCTTGCCGAGGAAGGTCGAGAAGTTGGTGAAGGTCAGCGCGAAGGCGACGACCGTGCCGCTCTCGTGTTCGGCGACCATGGCCTCGCAGACGGGGCGCTCGCCGAAGAGATGCGGGAGCAGCTTCTCCGGCGTCACGTCCATCAGGTGCGTGAGGTGCTCGAAGTCGGCGAGCTCGCCGATCAGGCCGACGATCGCGGTCAGGTCGTCGGGGCGCGCGGGGCGGAGGAGATAGGCGTCTGGCGTGGCGGTCATTGAAACGTTCCGGACTCGGTGAAGATACGGGACTCATTCTCGCCAGCTTCGACCGCCTCCCATGCCTC
This sequence comes from Roseateles noduli, assembly GCA_002205125.1. Taxonomy (GTDB): domain Bacteria; phylum Pseudomonadota; class Gammaproteobacteria; order Burkholderiales; family Burkholderiaceae_C; genus Roseateles; species Roseateles noduli. The sequence goes on from NIOE01000018.1 coordinate 63,655, forward strand.
TCGATCCCCTCCTGCGCGAAGTCGCCTCAGAGCTGAAGACCGACCGGTTGCTGCTTCGGACGCCCCGGCCCGGTGACGGCACGCGCGTCCACGAGGCCGTCGTCGAAACGCTGGACGCGCTGCGCGCCTGGCCGGCGTCCCTGCCCTGGGCTGTTTTCGAGCCCTCGGTCGAGGCCTCCGAGATCTACTGCAGGGAAAGCGCCGCGGCGTTCGTCAAACGCTCGTCGCTGGTGTACCTGGCGTTCGATGCGGAGGACTCGCTGGTGGCGAGTCTCAGCCTGCACTCGATCGACTGGACCATTCCCAAGTTCGAACTCGGCTTCTGGTGCCGCACCAGTCGGCAGCGCCAGGGTCTGATGGCGGAGGCCGCTTCGGAGCTGAAGCGCTACGCGTTCGACCGGCTCGGCGCACGACGCGTCGAGGCGTTTCCCGATGAAGCCAATGCAGGAAGCCGAGCCGTCTGCGAAGCGATCGGCATGCAGTTCGAAGGGACCTTGCGCAACGACCGCGTCACGCCTGACGGCGTGTCTCGGAGCACCAGCGTGTATGCGTCGGTGCGCGCATGACGTGCTGAGGGCTTTCAGTCGCCGCGAAGCCTTCCCGGCTGGCACCTATGTCTCCATGGCGAAAGCGCCCTCCCTCGCCGCGCACTACAGTCGCCCTCCATGAGCACCGACCCGAGTTCCGCGCCCGCTTCCGAGTACACCGTCCGCCGTCCGCATCGCAGCGGGTTCATGCAGCTGCGCGGCCTGCGCCACCACGTGCTGCGCTGGGGTCCTGAGCCGGACGGACAGCGGCCGCTGCTCGTGATGGTCCATGGCTGGATGGACGTCGGCGCGTCGTTCCAGTTCATGGTCGACGCGTTCCGCGATGACCGCAGCGTCGTCGCCATCGATTGGCGCGGCTTCGGGCTCACCGATTCCAATGGCAGCGATGCGTACTGGTTCCCGGATTACCTCGGCGATCTGGATGCGCTGCTCGATGCCGTCAGTCCGGGCGCGCCCGTGGACCTGCTCGGTCACAGCATGGGCGGCAACATCGCGATGACCTATGCGGGCGTGCGGCCGCAGCGGTTGCGCAAGCTCGTGAATCTCGAAGGATTCGGGCTTCCGGACACGACGCCCGAGATGGCGCCGACGCGGCTCGCAAGCTGGCTCGACGAGCTCAAGGAGCCGCAAAGCCTCAAGACCTACGACAGCGTCGAAGGCGTCGCGCAGCGGCTGATGAAGACAAATCCGCGACTCTCCGCCGACAAGGCCGCGTGGCTCGCGCCGCATTGGTCGAAGCAGGGCGTGGACGGGCGCTGGCACATCCTCGGCGACCCCGCGCACAAGCGGACCAATCCCGTGCTCTACAAGAAGGCCGAGGCCCTCGCCTGCTGGTCGCGCATCGAGGCGCCCACGCTGTGGGTCGAAGGCAGCGAGACCAAGCTCTCGCAGTGGTGGGGGGATCGCTATCCGCGCGAGGACTTCGAGAGCCGGCTCGGCGTCGTGAAGGACCTGCAGCGCGTCACGCTCCAGCAGGCGGCGCACATGATGCATCACGACCAGCCGGAGGCGCTCGCCCGGGCGGTGCAGGAGTTTCTCGGCTAGTCCGGCGACACCACCGCCGCCTGATACGCCGCGATGAATTCCGGCGGCATCCGCTTCGGGCGGCCGCCGCTGATGTCGATGCAGACCAGCTCCCAGCGGCCTCGCATCAGCGTCTGGCCGTCGCTCGCGCGGCGCAGCTGGAAGCGGCGCTCCATCGCCAGCTTCCCGTCACCGGACGTCAGCCAGGTGCCCAGCACCAAAGCCTCGCCCTCGAAGGACGGCAGCAGGTAGTCGTACCCGCCGTGGCGGATCGCCATCGCGCGGTCGAGCCGCCGGTAGTCCTCGATGTCCAGCCCCAGCGCCACCGAGTGCGACCACGCCACCTGCTCGCACCACTTCACGTAGACCGCGTTGTTGGTGTGATTCAGACCGTCGATGTCCGCCGCCTGGGGGCTCACCGTCAGCCGATGGGGGGACGCGTAGTCCCAGCCGCTGGACAGCGGATCGGACGGCGCGGGGATCGCTTCGCTCATCTCGGTCATCTCGCTCATCGGGGGGCGCTCATCTGGGGGTGGGTTCCGTGGGATATCCGACGCTCGTGCTCGGGGTGCGACAGGTTAGCGTCGCGAGTTAGGCAGAATGCCGCCCTTTTCCGGCGTCGTCCGTCGCCCGCGCGACCTGCGCGCACTTCGCACAAACCACGCCTCCTGAACACCTCGTCGACCGGGTCCCGCCCGGTCGGCTCCGCCTCCCCGCCGTCCCGCTGCCCGTCCCCATGAACATCATCGTCACCGAAGAACTCAAGGCCTACATCGATCCCCTCACCGAGGACGAACACGCCGCGCTGGAGCGCAGCATCCTCGCCGAAGGCTGCCGCGACGCGCTCGTGCTCTGGGGCGACATCCTCGTCGACGGCCACAACCGCCACGGCATCTGCACCAAGCACGGCATCCCCTTCCAGACGGTCCAGAACACCCGCTTCAAGTCCATGGAAGACGTCCACCTGTGGATGATCGACCAGCACCTGGGCCGCCGCAGCGTCTCCGACTTCCAGCGCGGCGTGCTCGCCCTTCGCAAGAAGGAGATCATGGAAGCCCGCCGGCTGGCCGTGCTCAACGACCCCGCGCCCGAGGCGCCCCCCGCCGACGCCAGCGCCACGCCCGTGCCCGACGCCCCGCCGCTGAAGAGCCGCGAAGCCATCGCGCGCGCCGCGCGCATCAGCAGCGCCACCGTCACGCAGATCGAGAAGATCCAGAAGGCCGCCGCGCCTGAGCTCGTCGCCGCCGTGCGTTCGGGCGAGGTGTCGATCAGCGCCGCTGCCGTCATCTCCGACCTGCCCGCCGAGGAACAGGCCGCGGCCGCCGCCGGCGGAAAGAAGGAACTGCGTCAGGCCGCCAAGCGCGTGCGCGAGTCCAAGGTCGGCAAGAAGGCCGCGGGCGATGCGGTCGCCGAAGTCGCGGTCGCGCTGCTGGACGTGCCGACCAACGAGGACGGTGAACTCGAAGCCGATCCGGCAGTCGCCCTCCTGCGTGCGCAGGTCGGCGCCTTGCAGGACGAGAACATCAAGCTGCGCGCGCAGGTCGCGGAGCTGCAGGCGCAACTTGCCGCCGCCAAGCAGGAAGGCTCTCCCTTCTGACCCGCAGTCCTCGGTAGCAAAACCGGGGAAGGACGGCGGTGGTTGGGGACGGTGAGGTGTGAGGTTTCGGAGCTTGACTCCGGGGCCTCATACCTCGGCGGCCAACGCCCAGGCCCAGGCAGGAAAACGGTCCCTCAGAACCCCGTGATCGGCCCGGAGCGCTCCTTCTCCGGGCGCTTTGCTTCCATCTCATCGAAATACGGTGCCGGGTCTTGCACCCCGGCGTCCGCCTCCCGGCGGTTCATGACGATCGCGTAGATGACGACGATCGCGACGTAGACGATCAGTGCGCCCTGCGATCCGACCCAGAAGCTGAACGGCCAGCCGAAGAAATCGAAGCTGAGCGCGCGGGCGAAGTACGCCACGCCGAAGGTCACCAGCGCCCACACGACGAGCAGCATCAGCGTCAGTCGCCAGTTCCCCCGCCGCACCCAGCGTCGCCGGGCGCGGAACATGCCGGAGGGGGTGCCGACGGGGGTGCCTTCGGGGCTTCCGGACGGGTAACCCGCATCGGGGACAGGCGGTTTCTGGCGCATCCCGTCATCTTAGGGAGCCCCTCCGTCCCAGCATGAGAAAATACCCGGCTTCGGGCCCCCTGCCGGGGGCTCCACCTTCGAACGCTTCGAGCGAATCATGGAAATCGAACACATCAATGCGATCGGCAACACGCTGACCGATCTGCAAGCGCGTACCGACGCGCTAAGGGGGTACCTTTGACTACGACCGCAAAGCGCTGCGGTTGAATGAAGTCAACGCCGCCCTGGAGAACCCCAACGTCTGGAACGACCCCAAGCGGGCCCAGGAACTCGGCAAGGAAAAGCGCACGCTGGAACAGGTCGTCGAGACGATCAACCACCTGACGTCCAACATCACCGACAACCTCGAACTGTTCGAGATGTCCAAGGACGACAACGACGTCGCCGGCATCCAGACCATCGAGGCCGAGTCCGTCAAGCTGGCCGAGAAGGTCGAGGAACTCGAGTTCCGCCGGATGTTCAGCAACCCGGCCGACCCGCTCAACTGCTTCATCGATATCCAGGCCGGCGCCGGCGGCACCGAGGCCTGCGACTGGGCCGGCATGCTGCTGCGCCAGTATCTGAAGTACTGCGAGCGCAAGGGCTTCAAGGCCGACGTCGAAGAACAGACCGACGACGAGATCGCCGGCATCAAGAGCGCCACCATCAAGGTGGAAGGCGAGTACGCCTTCGGCCTGCTGCGCTCCGAGTCCGGCGTGCACCGCCTGGTGCGCAAGAGCCCGTTCGACTCCTCGGGCGGCCGCCACACCAGTTTCGCCTCGCTGTTCGTGTACCCGGAAGTGGACGATTCAATCGAGATCGACATCAACCCGTCGGACGTCCGCACCGACACCTACCGCGCGTCCGGCGCCGGCGGTCAGCACATCAACAAGACCGACTCGGCGGTGCGCCTGACCCACATCCCGACCGGCATCGTCGTCCAGTGCCAGGACGGCCGCAGCCAGCACAGCAACCGCGACGTCGCCTGGAAGCGCCTGCGCTCGCGCCTGTACGACCATGAGATGAAGAAGCGCATGGCCGAGCAGCAGAAGCTCGAGGACAGCAAGACCGACGTGGGCTGGGGCCACCAGATCCGCTCGTACGTGCTGGACCAGAGCCGCATCAAGGACCTGCGCACCAACGTCGAGATCTCCAACACCCAGAAGGTGCTGGACGGCGACCTCGACGCATTCATCACCGCGTCCCTCAAGCAGGGCGTGTAAGAAAAACAAGAGACAAATGCCCCGGTGCTCGATCCCCGGCCCGGGGCTTCTTCATTCCTACAAGGAAGTCCGCCATGCGTGAAGGCACTGCCACCCTGATCCGCCGCGCCGATTACGTCGCGCCGATCTTCTGGATCCGCACCGTCGATCTGTGCTTCGACCTCGATCCGATGAAGACGCTGGTCGCCAGCAAGATGCGCCTGGAACGCAACGCCGCGGTGCCCCACGGCCCCCTGCGCCTGCATGGCGAAGAGCTCAACCTGCTGCGCGTGCTGATCGACGGCGAGAGCGTGTCCTTCCGCCAGGAAGGCCACGAGCTGATCATCGACAACGTGCCCGACGCGGACTTCACGCTCGAGATCCGCAACACCTGCTGCCCGGAGAAGAACACGACGCTGTCGGGCCTCTACACCTCCGGCGGCAGCTTCTTCACGCAGTGCGAGGCCGAAGGCTTCCGCCGCATCACCTATTTCCTGGACCGCCCCGACGTGATGGCGGTCTACACGGTGACGATGCGCGCCGACAAGGCCAGATTCCCGGTGCTGCTGTCCAACGGCAACCTGGTCGAGTCGGCCGAACTCGACAACGGCCGTCACCTGGCGAAGTGGCACGACCCCTTCCCCAAGCCCAGCTACCTCTTCGCGATGGTCGCCGGCGACCTGGTCGCGCGCGAGCAGCGCATCCGCACCCGCGGCGGCAAGGACCACCTGCTGCAGGTGTACGTCCGCCAGGGCGACCTGGAGAAGACGGAACACGCGATGAACTCGCTGATCGCCTCCGTTGTGTGGGACGAGGCACGCTTCAACCTGCCGCTGGATCTGGAGCGCTTCATGGTCGTCGGCGTGTCCGACTTCAACATGGGCGCGATGGAGAACAAGGGGTTGAACATCTTCAACACCTCCGCGCTGCTGGCCTCGCCCGCCACCGCGACCGACGCGGACTTCGCCCGCATCGAGTCCATCGTCGCGCACGAGTATTTCCACAACTGGACCGGCAACCGCGTCACCTGCCGCGACTGGTTCCAGCTCTCGCTCAAGGAAGGCCTGACCGTCTTCCGCGACCAGGAGTTCAGCCAGGACATGGCCGCCACGCCCAGCGCGCGCGCAGTCTGCCGCATCGAGGACGTGCGCGCGCTGCGCGCCCGCCAGTTCCCCGAGGACGCCGGCGCGATGGCGCACTCGGTCCGTCCCGACGAGTACGTCGAGATCAACAACTTCTACACCGCCACCGTCTACGAGAAGGGCGCGGAAGTCGTCCGGATGTACCAGACGCTGGTCGGACGCGACGGCTTCGCCAAGGGGATGGCGCTGTACTTCGAGCGCCATGACGGCCAGGCCGTGACCTGCGACGACTTCGCACAGGCGATCGCGGACGCGAACCCGGGCTCGCCGCTGACGACGCGCCTGGACGCGTTCAAGCGCTGGTACGCGCAGGCCGGCACGCCGCGCCTGCAGGCCCGCGGCGTGTACGACGCCGCCGGCCAGACCTGGACGCTGACGCTGACGCAATCGAGCGCAGCGGCTGCCGGCCAGGCCGCGAAGCTGCCGCAGGTGATCCCGGTCTCGCTGGGCCTGCTGTCGCGCGACGGCCAGGCGCTGCCGCTGATGCAGCAAGGTGAAGACGGTGCCGCCGGCGCCACCGATACCGAGCGCGTGCTGGTGTTGGACCAGGCCGAACAGTCCTTCGTCTTCGTCAACGTGCCGTCGGAGCCGGTGCCGTCGCTGCTGCGCGGCTTCTCCGCGCCGGTGGTGCTGGACGACGGCCTGGGCGACGCCGAGCTGCTGGTGCTGCTCAAGCACGACAGCGACGCCTTCAACCGCTGGGAAGCCAGCCAGCGCCTGGCGCTGAACCGGATCCTCGGCGCCGTGCGCTCGGGCCAGCCGCTGGTCCTGGACGCCGCCTACCTCGACGCGATGCGCGCCGTGCTGCGCCATCCGGAACTGGATCCCGCCTTCAAGGCGTTGGCGCTGCAACTGCCCGACGAGGCCTACATCGCCGAGCAGCTCGACGTCGTCGACCCGCAGGCCATCCACGCAGCCGTCGAAGCGGCGCAGACGCAGCTGGCCTCGGCGCTGCAGGCCGACTGGGCCTGGGCCTTCGACGCACATCAGGTCACGACCGGCTACAACCCGGATCCGGTGCAGAGCGGCAAGCGCGCGCTGGTGAACCTGTCGCTGGCGATGCTGGTCCTGAACGCGACCCGCGGCGGCGACGGCGTGTGGCCGGGCCGTGCGTACCAGCGCTTCAAGGACGCGACCAACATGACGGACCGCATGGGCGCGCTGTCCGCGCTCGTGAACGCGCACGCGGAACTGGCCGACAGCGCGCTGGCGCGCTTCCACGCCCAGTTCAAGGGCGAGGCGCTGGTCATCGACAAGTGGTTCGCGCTGCAAGGCCGCGCGGCCGAGCGTGACGGCAAGACCTTCGCCAAGGTCAAGCAGCTGATGAAGCACGCCGACTTCACGCTGAAGAACCCGAACCGCGCGCGCAGCCTGATCTTCTCGCTGGCGATGTTCAACCCGGCCGCCTTCCACCGCGCCGACGCGGCGGGCTACGTCTTCTGGGCGGAGCAGGTGCTGGCGCTGGACGCGATCAACCCGCAGGTCGCCGGCCGACTGGCGCGCGTGATGGACCGCTGGACCGCGCTGGCCCAGCCGTACCGCAGCGCCGCCCGCGAAGCCATCGCCCGCGTCGCCGCCAAGCCGGACCTGTCCAACGACGTGCGCGAGATCATCCAGCGCGCGTTGGCGTCGGACACGCAGGCGGCCGCTCCGGCGCCAGCGTCCGAAGCGGCGACCGGCGAGCCGGCGGCGCAGCCCTGATTCCGCGCACGGAGCGGTCCGCGCGCCGGGCCGTTCCGCGGCGCACGAGATTTGCAACCATCGGAGTCGTTTCATGAGTCAACGCGTCAGCCTGACCCAATACCTCGTCGAGCAGCAGCGGCTGCACGGCCACATCCCCCAGCAGCTGCGGCTGCTGATCGAGGTGGTCGCGCGGGCCTGCAAGCGCATCGCCATCAGCGTCAACAAGGGCGCGCTGGGCGACGTGCTGGGCACGGCCGGGTCCGAGAACGTGCAGGGCGAGGTCCAGAAGAAGCTGGACATCATCGCCAACGAGGTGCTGATCGAAGCCAACGAGTGGGGCGGCCATCTGGCCGCGATGGCCTCGGAGGAAATGGAGAGCATCCACCTGGTGCCCAACCGTTTCCCGCAGGGCGAGTACCTGCTGATGTTCGATCCGCTGGACGGCTCGAGCAACATCGACGTGAACGTGTCGATCGGGACCATCTTCTCGGTGCTGAAGAAGCCCGAGGGCGCCAAGGGCATCAGCGAGGAAGACTTCCACCAGCCCGGCACCGCGCAGGCGGCGGCCGGCTACTGCGTCTACGGACCGCAGACGACGCTGGTGCTGACGGTGGGCGACGGCGTGGCCATGTTCACGCTGGACCGCGAGCAGGGCTCGTGGGTGCTGACCGCCGACGACGTGAAGATCCCCGCGGACACCAAGGAGTTCGCGATCAACATGTCCAACATGCGGCACTGGGACGAGCCGGTGAAGCGCTACATCGACGAATGCCTGGCCGGCACCACGGGTCCGCGCGGCAAGGACTTCAACATGCGCTGGATCGCGTCCATGGTCGCGGACGTGCACCGCATCCTGACGCGCGGCGGCGTGTTCCTGTACCCGTGGGACAAGCGCGAGCCGAACAAGGCCGGCAAGCTGCGCCTGATGTACGAGGCCAACCCGATGGCCTTCCTGGTCGAGCAGGCCGGCGGCGCGGCGACCAACGGCCGCCAGCGCATCATGGACCTGCAGCCGGGCAAGCTGCACGAGCGCGTCTCGGTCGTGCTCGGCTCGAAGAACGAGGTCGAGCGGGTGACGCAGTACCACCTGGAGGCCGACAAGGCCAAGTGATGTGACACGGCGATCCGGCCTGCGCCGGGTCCCTCCTGTCCGCCATGAAGAAGGCCGCTCGATGAGCGGCCTTCGTGTTTCTGGACGCCGTCGGCGTTCAGCGCTCAGAACAGACTGCCGTCGTCGCGTTTGTCATCGCTGCTGTCGTTGCCGCGCTCGGCGGCCGCGGGCCTGTCGTCGTTCCTGAGTTCGGCAAACTTCCCGGCCATCGTCGGATTGCCCTTGGTCAGCTTCTTGATCGTGACGTCCTGCGCCTTGTCGTTGGCCAGGCGCAGGTTGCGATCGGTGCCGAGCAGCGCCTCCTTGGTCTTCTGCAGGTGGTCGATGGACTTGTCGATCTCGTCGATCGCGGTCTGGAAGCGCCGCGAGGCCAGCTCGTAGTTCTTCCCGAACGCCGACTTGAAGGTCTCGAGCTGGGTCTCGAAATTGGTGATGTCGATGTTCTGCGCCTTCACCAGCGCGAGTTCGTTCTTGTACTTCAGCGAGTTCATCGCCGCGTTGCGCAGCAGCGTGATCATCGGCAGGAAGAACTGCGGCCGCACGACGTACATCTTCGGATAGCGGTGGAAGACGTCGACGATGCCGGTGTTGTAGAGCTCGCTCTCGGGCTCCAGCAGCGAGACCAGCACCGCGTACTCGCAGCCCTTCTCGACGCGGTCCTTGTCGAGCTCCTTGAGGAAGTCCTCGTTGCGGTTCTTCGTGGCGGTGCGGTCGTTCTCGTTCTTCATCTCGAACATGATCGAGACGATCTCCGTGCCGGACTCATCGGCGTCGCGGAAGATGTAGTCGCCCTTGCTGCCGCTGCGCGCGTCGTTGTCCTTCTCGAAGTAGGCGCGCGGGAACGCGGTGGCGCGGATGCGGTTGAACTCGGTCTCGCAATGCTGCTCGAGGGTCTCGCCGACCATCTTGGTCGACAGCCGCGCCTTCATGTCGCGCAGGCGCTCGATGGCGTCGTCGCGGTCCTTGATCTGCGTCTCGTACTTGTCCTTGAGCGACTTCTCGGCGAGCTGCTTCTCCAGCGCCGCGCGTTCGAGGCCGCTGCGCAGCTGGTCGCGCTCCTTCTCCACCGCGCCGACCGCCTGCGACATCGCGAGCTGCTGCGTCACGCCGGCCGCGTCGAGCCTGGCCTTCAGGCTCTGGATCTCGGCGTCCTTGGCTGCGGCAGACCGCTGCGCCTGCTTCTCCAGCGCGGCGAGCGCCTCGCTCACCGCGAGCTTGCGCTGCACCTCGCCCGCGTCGAGTCTGGCCTTCAGTTCCTGGATCTCGCCGTCCTTGAGCGCGGTGGCCTTCTGCAGTTCGCCGGCGGTCTTCGCCTGCGCGAGCTCCACGGCGTTGCGCTTGTCCTGCTCGGCCAGCGCGAGGCGCTCGCGCAGCTGCTTCTCGAAGTCGGTGTCGCGCACCTGCTTGAGGATGTCGGCGTAACCCGCCTCGTCGATCTTGAAGGCCTTGTGGCAGTGCGGGCAGATGATTTCATGCATGGGGACTCCCCTTCTCTTGTTCTTCAAAGACCTCGCCGATGGCTTGCGCCGCAGCGGCAGGCGCGCATTGCAACAGCATATGCGGCGCGTCGATATCAACGATGGTGCATCGCGGGTTCCGGGCGGCGATCTCAGTGGCCGCGCCTGCGGCGACAACGCGATCCCGTGACGCCCGCAGGCACAGGATCGGTACGGCGACGCGACCCGCCTCCGCGGTCGCGTCGAACGACAACACCTGCCGCGCTCGACGCGCCATCACGGCGGGCGCCACGCGGCTCACCGCGCGATGCAGCGCCTCCTGCCGCGTGGCGGTCGCGAAGCCGCCCAGCAGCGGCACGCTCATCGCGGCCTTCGGGAGCAGGTGCAGCGGCACCCAGCTCGCCATCGGCCCGAGCAGCCCCAGCGCGCGATTCGGATATCGCGCGAACGACGCGGCCAGCACGACGCCGCGAAGGCCCGGAGGGCGCTCGGCCGCAAGCTTCAGCGCGACGGGTCCCGAGAACGACTCCCCAAGCAGGATGAACGGCTCGTCGTTGGGCAGCGCGCGGTGCACGTGCGCGAGAAGCGCGTCGCCATCGAGCCAGCGGTCCACGGGATAGCGCACGACCACCGGTCGCCAGGTCGACGGCAACGCGAGCAGGAACGGCTCGAACAGATCGCCGGTCCCGTCCATGCCGGGCAGCATCACGAGCACGGTCATCGATTCAGGACCACTTCAGGCGCACGTCAGGACGACTTCAGAAGAACGTCCGCACGCCGCCGATGACGCGATAGCTGTCGTCGACCGTGTAGAGCAGCGGCCACTTGTCGAAGGTCGTGCAGGGGTGGCCGACGCCGAACGCGATCAGGTCGCCGACCTGCAGCAGCAGCGCGCCGCTGTCAGCGCCGCTCCCGCCATTCCCGCCATTCGCGCCATTCGCGCCGTCGACGTTCGCATCGACATAGGCATGCTGGTCGTTGAGCTTCGTCACCGCCCAATGCGCCGGCGTCGCCCGCGGCGCATCGTGCAGACTCGGCCGGTACCACCATAGCGGTTGCGGCAGGCAGGCGTCGTAGCTCAGGTCGCGGCGCCCCGCCGTGCAGATCGCGCGGCCGGGCTCGGGCACCGATTGCACATAGGCCCACACCTCGATCGCGTTGCGCAGTCCAGGGCCCTCGCCCCACAGCGCACCGGCGCGCTGCCGCATGCGGCCCTGCATGCGTTCGTACTGCAGGCTGTCGTGGCTGAGGTAGCAGCCGCTGCGCAGCACCACGCGCAGCGCGTGACCGGTGCCGGTAGCCTCGACCGACGCCAGCGTCTTCGCCGCCATGTCGAAGAACGCCGAGCCGCCCGCCGTCAGCAGCACCTCGCCCGCGGCGAACCAGCCTTCGGCGCAACCCAGGCGCGTCAGTTCCGCCACGGTCTCGATCATCGTCAGCGCGCCCAGCTCCACGCGCGCCGTGTCGTCGCCGCTGTAGACGCCTTCGAAGGCCTCCACGCCGCGCAGCACGATCGCCGGCGCGGCGTCACGGATGAGGCGCCCCAGCGCGACACCGTCTTCCAGCGTGCGCACGCCCGTGCGCCCGCCGGGCGTGCCGACTTCCAGCAACACCTGGAGCGGTCGCGCCAAGCGGCGTTCGGCGGCGGCGCGGCGGAGCACGTCCAGGCCCGCTGCGGAATCAACCAGCAGATAGAAATCGAAGTCGGGCGACGCCTCCAGCTCTCGGAACACGAGTTCCAGGTCCGCCTTGCCGATGAGCTGATTCGCGAGCAGCACGCGCGGCACGCCGAAGCGCCGATAGGTGCGCACGTGCGCCGCGGTCGCGGCCGTCATGCCCCAGGCGCCTTCGTCGAACTGGCGCTGGAACAGCTGCGGCGCCATCGTCGTCTTGCCGTGCGGGGCGAGGCTCACGCCGGCGCGCGCGGTGAACTCGCGCATCCAGCGCGCGTTGTGGGTCAGCGCCGAGTCCTTCAGGATCGCCGCCGGCAGCGGCAGGTCGCCGGCCAGCAGCGAGAGCCCCAGCGCGCCCAGTCCGCCCAGCGGCACGCCCTCGGCGATCGCGGGCAGGCCCTTGAGCGTGCCGGGCAGCGGCTCGGCCTCCAGGGCGGCGAGCGTGAGCGTCACCGGCGTGTGGCCGGGACTATCGTCTGGGTCGTGGTCGTGTGGGCTCATGGCGCGCCATGTTGCCACCGTCGGCGCGCGACGGTGGCGCGACGCGCCCGGCGATCACGGCTCAGCGCGCCGAACGCTGCCGGCGACGCTGCCAGAACAGCACCCCGCCCGCGGCGAAGGCCAGCGCCAGCGAGTCCGGCTCCGGCACCTCGGCCGCGCGGAACGCGATCGAATCGACCTTCAGCGCGCTCCAGACATAAGGATCCTCGGTCTGCTGGACGCCGAAGAAGATCGACCACAGCCCGCCCTGCGCGAAGGTGTAGGACGAGACGTTGCCGCGCAGGTCGACCACCGCTTCGGTGCTGCCGTTGTAGGCCACGAAGAAGGCGTTGTCGACGTTGCCGGGGAAGCCCACGTTGCCGGAGGCCACTTCGCCCAGCCGTTGCGAAACCCAGTCCAGCGTGTCGCCGGCCGCGACGTTGACGTCCTGCGCGATGAAGCCGCCGCGCATGTAGCGACCTGCGACGTTCTGCGAGAAGAAGGTCGGCGCGCCCGCGCCCGACGGGCTGAACGGCACCGGCAGCGGACAGGCAACATTCCAGATGTCGGACGCACAGGTCACGTTCTGGCTCAGCGGCCAGGTCGACATCGCGACGATCAGCGCCGAGTTGCTGCCGGCCAACGCCGGATAGCCGTTCCCCGCGTTGACGATGGCCGTCGAGGAGCCGTTGACGTTGGCGCCGGTGGCGTACCACCCGTTCAGCGTTCCGCCCTCGAAGTTGCCGTTCACCACGGCGGCGCCGTGCGCCGACATGGCCGCAGCCGCGCTCAACAGCGCAATGCCCAGTGCTCGTTTCATGCCACTCCCCTTTGATCCCGCCGCGCGACATGCGCGACGGCGGATGCTAGGAAGTGACGCGGGCGGTGGGCATCCTCAAAACTGTGGAGACCTGTCCCCCAAAGGGAGCCCGAGAGCGAAAGCCGAAGGGGAGCTCAAAAGAAAAAGCCGCCTGGGAAATCCCAAGCGGCTTTTCAGATTGGTGCCGATGAAGAGAGTCGAACTCCCGACCTTCGCATTACGAATGCGCTGCTCTACCAACTGAGCTACATCGGCGCTGTCGCGAACAACAGAGTCTGCGACTATAGCGCAGATTTTCGACGTCGACAATTTCCGTGCCGACGTCGCACGCAGACAACGCCGTCGTCGATTCACTCCTCGCCCAGATTCGCCTGCACGCGCGTGAGCAACGCGGCGAGTTGCGCCTGTTCTTCCGCGCTGAGTCCGGCCAGCGCCTGGACCGACACCTGCTTCGCCTGGCGCTTGAGTTCGCGCTGCACGGTCATGCCCGCCTCGCTGACGCTCAGCCTCACCTGCCGGCGATCGACCTCGTCGGTCTTCGCGTCCAGCAGTCCCTTGTCCCGCAAGGTCTTGATCAGCCGCGCCAGCTGCGCCTTGTCCCGCCCGCTGTGCTGGGCCAGATCGCTCTGCGTGGCGTCCGGGTGCCGGTCGAAGAAGAACAGCACCTTGCCTTCCATGTGCGTGATGTCCTGCGGACCGTCGCGCAGGAAGCGGTACTGCAGCGAGCGGTAGCGGTGCATCACCGAATGCACCAGCTCCAGCACGTCCTCGTCCTTGCCCCTCCGGCCAGTGGTGTTAGTTGACATTGTCAATCGTTCCGTCGCAAGATGGATGACATTGTCAACGATATCCGGATCCACCGCAATGAAGCCCGAAACCCTGAACACCCCGAACACCCCGAACACCCCCGCCCCTGCCGCCACCGAGCCTGCGGCCCCTGCAACGAGCCGCGTCCAGCGCGTGCGCCACGAACTGAAGCGCCGCGAGCTGACCGTGACCGGCGTCGACGACGTGACGCCGAACTTCCGCCGCGTGACGCTGACCGGCGAGTCGCTGGTCGACTTCGTCAGCGCCTCCTTCGACGACCACGTGAAGCTGATCTTCGCGCCCGACGCCGACGGCGCGCCGGTGATGCGCGACTACACGCCGCGCCGCTTCGACAACGCGGCGCGCGAGCTGGTCATCGAGTTCGCCCAGCACGGCGACGGCCCTGCCGCCGCCTGGGCCGCGCAGGCGCAGCCGGGCCACACGCTGACCGTGGGCGGACCGCGCGGCTCCTTCATCATCCCGGCCGACTTCGCCTGGCACTTGCTGGTCGGCGACGAGACCGCCCTGCCCGCCGTCGCCCGCCGTCTGGAGGAACTGCCCGCCGGCACTCGCGTCATCGCGCTGCTAAACGTGCCGGAGAGCGACCGCCGCGCGTTCAGCACGCAAGCCGCGCTCGACCTGCGCTGGGTCGATGGCGACGACGCGCTGCTGGCCGCCGCCCGCGCGCTGGACCTGCCTTCCGGCGAGGGCTACGCCTGGTGCGCCGGCGAGGCCGCGGCGATGGCCGCAGTGCGACGCATCCTCGTCGAGGAGAAGGGCCACGACCGTCACGCGATCCGCGCCTCGGCCTACTGGAAGCGCGGCGCGAGCCACCATCACGAGCATCTGGAGTGAGGCGTCCAGTGAGGCGGCCGCCACCTCACTCTCGCTTCACACGTGCGTGGCACACTGCCCCGCATGTCTGAAGTCCTGCATGACCCGCGCTGGCGCAATGCCTGGCGCCTGCTCTTCGTCGCGGTGGTCGTCGGCGCCAGCTGGCTGGCGTTCTCGCCCCATCCGCCGCCCGCGGCCGACCTCGGCTGGGACAAGGCGAACCATTTCACCGCCTTCGGCACGCTGGCCTTCATCGGCATGCAGTGCCTGGCCGCCGGACCGCGCCGCCGCTGGATCGTGCTGGCGATGCTGCTCGCCTACGGCGTGGGCATCGAGCTGGTCCAGTCGCAGATCCCCGGCCGCGATGCCGACGCGCAGGACGTGCTCGCCGACATGATCGGCGCGGTCATCGGCGTCGCGGCGCACGCGCTGGTGCTGCGCCTGTTCACGCCGCGGGCGACTCCGGCTCGCTGAGTTCCCGGCGCGACATCGCGATCGCGACCGCCTGGGCGCGGTTGTTCGCGCCCAGCTTGCGCAGGATCTTGCGCACGTGGTTCTTGACCGTGAACATGCTGATGCCCAGCTGGATCGCGATCCCCTCGTTGCTCAGGCCGGCGCGCAGGCCTTCGACGATCTGCTGCTCGCGCGGCGTCACCAGCGACCCCGCGCGACGCGGCAAGGCCTGCCCCCGCGGCTGCAGCCGCGCCCGCCGCCAGGCCGCGTGCAGCGCCGGCGTCAGCAGCTCCAGGCGGCGCAGGTGGTCGTCGCCCCAGCCCTCCACCGCGAACAGGAACAGGCTCTGCGGCCGCTCGCCGTCGGCAGCGACGCCGTGCAGCGCGAGTTCCCGCAGGCCCGCCTCCAGCAGCGGCTGGAACAGCGCCGTTTCCGACTCCCGCGCCAGGTCGACGTGCAGCGGCCGCCGTCCGTCGCCCCAGCGGCGGATCAGGTGCAGCCACAGGCCGTGGTCCGCCGATTCGAGCTGCGTCTGCAGCACCTCGCCGATCGGCTTGAGGTGGAAGAGTTGCGCCGCCAGCCGCGGCGACGGCGGCTGATCGCCGACGCAGACCATCAGGCGATGCGGCAGCAGCGGCTGCAGGCGGCTCTGGCTCCAGACGAAGAACTGCGCGGGGGTGGCGGGCTGCCGGGCGCTCCAGAGCGCTTCCAGCAGCCGCTCGGCGAGCACGCGGTCCTGCAGCCAGGACAGCGGCAGACCGTCGACGTCGCCCAGTCCTGCGTGCAGCGGAAGGCCGGTCGCAGGCAGCACGGCCGGCGACACCGGAGGTGCGGAGGCCGGATGCGGCAAGGGAGGCAGCGATGAAGACATCGAGGGCGGCGTCATGGTCATGGGAGGGGGCTGTGAGCCGTGTCGCCGTGAGCCTGCCCGCGCGGCGTGACGCCGCGATGAATCGCTCCCGCGGCGACCCGGCGCGCTCCCTGGCTGCTCTCCGCGTCTCGCCGCTCACCTCGGCACCCATCGAACACGGCGCGGGTACCCGCCTTGCCCTACCTGACATCGGGTGGCAGTTGAGCCGTCCCGTCCGGGCCCGCCAGGCGGCCCGCGCCGGGCGTGGATACGGCAAATCGGCTACCGTTGTCGTCCGGCCCTTCTCCCCCCGGGGCCGCAGGAGTTGCTTGCATGTCGGATCACGATCTGCCGCTGCCGCGGCGCGATCTCGCGCGCCGTTTCGAAGCGGTCCGGCGCCACACGCTGACGCTGGCCGAGCCGCTGTCCGCCGAGGACCAGGCCGCGCAGTCGATGCCGGACGCGAGTCCGGCCAAATGGCACCAGGCCCACACCAGCTGGTTCTTCGAGGCGCTGCTGCTGCGCCCGCATCTGTCCGGATACCAGCCCCTGGACGAGTCCTTCCACTTCCTCTTCAACTCGTATTACGAAGGCCTCGGGCCGCGTCATCCGCGCCCCCAGCGCGGCCTGCTGACGCGCCCGTCGCTGGACGAGGTGCGCGCCTACCGGCGCCATGTCGACACGCACATCCAGCAGCTGATCGCGCGCTGCAGCGACGCGGTCTGGGAAGCGATCGCCCCGACGCTGGAGCTCGGCCTGCATCACGAGCAGCAGCATCAGGAGCTGCTGTTGACCGACGCGCTGCATCTGTTGTCCTGCCATCCGTGGCGGCCGGCGCTGATCGACGCGCCGCCGGCGCCGGTCGCGCCCGGCACGAGCGAGTGGCTGCGCCATGACGGCGGCCTCGTCGAGATCGGCCGCGGCGCCGCGGAGACAGGTTTTGCCTTCGACAACGAAGGCCCGCGGCATCGCGTCTGGCTCGAGCCCTTCGAGATCGCCAGCCGCCTGGTGACCTGCGGCGATTTCCAGCGCTTCATCGACGACGGCGGTTATCGCGAGCCGCGCTGGTGGCTGTCGGACGGCTGGGCCACGGTGCAGCAACAGGGCTGGAAGGCGCCGCTGTACTGGGTGGATGACAGCGACGGCGCCGGCTCCCGATGGTCGGTGTTCGGCCTGCACGGCCTGCGTCCGATGGATCCCGCCGCGCCGGTGATGCAGCTCAGCTTCTACGAGGCGACCGCCTTCGCCGAATGGGCCGGCGCGCGCCTGCCGAGCGAGCCCGAATGGGAGGCCGCCTCGGCGCTGCCCGGCATGGCGCAGCTCGACGACCAGGCCTGGCAGTGGACCCGCTCGGCGTACCACCCGTATCCGGGCTTCCGTCCGATGGAAGGCGCCGCGTCCGAATACAACGGCAAGTTCATGGTCGGCCAGCTGGTGCTGCGCGGCGGCAGTCTCGCGACGCCGCCCGGCCACACGCGCCGCACCTACCGCAACTTCTTCCCGCCGGCCGCGCGCTGGCAGTTCACCGGGCTGAGACTGGCCCGCGATGCGCGCCCGCGCGCGGAGACCCACGCATGAGCAGTTTCGCCGAGGACCTTCACGCCGCGCTCGCCGGCCCCGAGCACGCGATCTCGCCCAAGTACTTCTACGACGCGCAGGGCTCCGCCCTCTTCGAGCAGATCTGCGAACTGCCCGAGTACTACCCGACCCGCACCGAGCTCGCGCTGCTGAAACAGCACGCGGCCGAGTTCGCGACGCGCATGGGTCCGGGCGCGCAGCTGATCGAGTACGGCGCCGGCGCGCTGGTGAAGGTGCGCCTGCTGCTGGAACGCGCGCAGCAGCTGCACAGCTTCGTGCCGGTGGACATCTCCGGCCCGCATCTGCTGGCCGCCTGCGAGTCGCTGCAGCGTGAACAGCCCGCGTTGCGCATCCTGCCGGTGGTGGCGGACTTCACCCGCATGCATGTGTTGCCCGACGCGCCGGAGGACGGCCGTCGCGTGGGATTCTTCCCGGGCTCCAGCATCGGCAATTTCAACCCCGACGAGGCGTTGGAATTCCTGCGCCTGCTGCGCGAGGAACTGGACGGCGGCGCGTTGCTGATCGGCGTGGACCTCATCAAGGATCCGGCGCGGCTGCATGCGGCCTACAACGACGCGCAAGGCGTGACGGCGCGCTTCAACCTCAACCTGCTGCGCCACGCGCAACGCGAGCTGAAGCTGGAGTGCGACCCGACCGGCTTCGACCATTACGCGTTCTACGACCCGCGCAGGCACCGCATCGAGATGCACCTGCTGCCGCGCGGCGAGCAGCACCTGCAGCTGCAGGGCCGCCGCTACACGCTGGTGCCGGGCGAGAGCCTGCACACGGAGAACTCCTACAAGTACAGCGTGGAGAGCTTCCAGGCACTGGCGCGGGAGGCCGGCTTCAAGCCCTCAGCGCACTGGACGGACGAGCAGCGCTGGTTCAGTCTTCATTGGCTGGAGGCTTGACGCCCGCTCGCGGGAAGCATCCTCCCCCCCGGGGATGATGCCGCTCGAAGTAATCGAGCGTTCCCTGCCAGGCGGTCGCCATCGCGTCCCGCACGGCGCTGGCGGTCTCCGGTTGGAAAAGGCCCGCGATCCGGTTCAGATCCGAGGCGGCCACGCTGCGGTCCTCCCAGCGGTCGACGCGCGGGATGCCGAGCGCAGGCGCGAGACGGCTGCTGAGCCGATCGCCGACCCAGAACACCTCGAACAGCGAATGACCGCCGTCGTGGATCAAGGTCATCGCCGCGGCGAGGAGGACATCGGCGGCATGGACATCGCGCGCCAGCAGGCCCTCGTCGCGCAGATGCGCGAACAGGTGCAGCAGGACCGACGTGCATCCGGACAACCCGCTGGCGAAGGGCTGACCGTGCCGGTGCTGGACATCGACCACCGGTGAGAACTTCCGGCTGCCGTCGGCCTGGGGCGCGCCCGGTCGGCAGGTCCATGCGGCACGCTCGACCGCCCGGTACCGGGGATCTTGCGCGGCAGGCGGCTGGTGCGCCAGGGTGATGCCGATGCCGCGCCCCTTGCCCTGCGGGCCGCTGTCGGGCTCGCGCGTGCGCAGCGGATGGATCAGGTCGACCATCCGGTCGGCGCTGGCGCCCAGGTAGGCCGGTAGAGCTCCGGGCAGTTCCAGCCGCGTCGCCACCCGCCCCCGCGCCACCGACAGGTACACGAGCAGGTAGACCCGGGCGACCACCTCCAGGCCGCGGTCCGCACCCCGGTCCATCGGACGATCCAGGTAGGCGAGCACCCTGCGCAACGCGGCAGGGGCGCCGTCCTGGCCGCCGAGCAGCGACGGCAATCCCGGGGCAGCAGGCATCCAGCCGCGAGGGTCATGTCGCCAGTCCTCGCACAGATGCAGGCAGGCCGCCCCAGCGAGCGGATCCTCGATCAGCTCGCGCCGGAAGGCGGCGCACATCGTCGCGACCGCCGCCATCAAGGACTCCGGCGGCCTGCGGATCAACGCCAGTGCCACAAGGCTGTCGAAGACACGTCCGTGAGGGTTGTCGTGCAGCTGCCCGCGCTCGACACCCGCATCGCCCAGCCAGCGGGACATGTCCGTCAGCAGCCGCGTAGTTTCGGTGATCGCCGCCGCCAGCGCCCGCTCCTCGGCGGGCAGGGTCGGTCGCATCGCCACCATCCCTTGCAAGGCATCGCGAAGCAGCCCTGCCACACGCTCCATCGACATCCGATGGCTCAGGAACAGGCGCGCCGCCCGCTGGCTGAGCGCCTCCAGCCGGACATCGGGTGGCTGCACGCGCCGCACCCGCTCGATCAGCGCGGACAGATGCACGAGGAGATCCATCGCGGTGCGCGGCAGGTCGCGCGGCATGTCCGCGCACCGGGTCGACCGCTGGCCGTCCATGGCGAAATCCGCCAGCACCGCGCAGGCGACGGAGGCGCTGTCCCGGTGCCCCTTGCTCGGAAGATGCCGCGCCGCATCGAGCGCGTTCAGCGCCGCCGTCAGCGCGGGTGGATCGTCCGCCATCCAGCGGCCCAGCGTGGACGGCCACGACGCCGCCGGAGGCCCGTCGTGCCCCACGGCCTCGATCAGGGCCTCGGCGAACCGCTCGCGCGTGGCCCGCAGCGCGTCCGGGTCCGCCTCGACCAGGCCGGCCGCCGCCCGTCCTTGCTGGATGTGCGCGCACATCATCTGGAGTTCAGCGCCCTGAGCCGCGCGCCATCGAGGCGCCGCCGGCGCGTTCAGGCGTCTGGACAGCGAGGTCAGCCAGGCCAGGCCGGCTTCAAGGGTCGCCTCGGGCACGAAGGGGCCGAGTTGCCGCAATCCCGCGGCGACCCACGCAAGATCCACGCGCCTGCCGTCGTCCAGCGCATCGCCGGCGGCCGGTATCTCCCACCGTTCCTCGGGAAGCAGGCTGCGGCATTCGCCGCGCGAGAAAAGAGCACCCGTCTGACCGATCATCTCCACACACCTCCACACGCACCGCCGGCGGCGATGTCATGCGACAAAGTGTCAGTCGATGAAGGCCGGTCGGCGAGCCCTCAGACCGACGACCTCGCCGCCTGGAAAGGCTCAGACAAGGTCGAGACGACCTGGATCTGCGATGCGCGTCCGCATGACGCAGACATCCGTTCGCGGCTGGGTGTCATGTCGCTTCGCGAGCGAAGTGGCTGTGCGTGCGCAGATAGTCCTGCGTGCCGGACCAGGCACGGTCGGTCGCCCGTCGCAGCGCGTCTCGCGTCGGGCCGTCGAAGCCCTCGACGAAGGCGTTGTGATCGAGGACGAACTCCTGCGGCGGCGCCGCTTCGTCGTCCAGTCCCAGGCCGAGCCCCAGTTCCGGATCGAGCAGGTTGCCGGTCCACACCGCCTCATGGATGGCATGGCCGCCGTCATAGTTCATCAGCGTGGCGCACGCGAGCAGCACGTCGCGCGCCGGCGCACGGGTCAGCCCCTGGTCCCTCAGCTCGGCGTAGAGATGCAGCAGCATGTTCGTGCTGCCCGAGACGCCGGAGCCGTACGGCAAGCCGCGCCCGTGTTGCAGATCCACCGAACGCGAGTAATCGAAGCGGCCTTGCGCCCGTTTCGCCTCATCCTCGCTCAAGGTGCCGACGCGATAGAGGGTCGACGGTCGGTGGGCCGGCAGCAGCCGGGCCTCATCGGTGGCCGCGGGCTGGTGGCGCAGCAGGATGCCCGTCCCGCGGGTGTGTGCCGTGCCTGCCCGGTTGCCGGGCGCTTCCCGGGCCCGCTGTTCCGTGATGAAACCGTAGGTGCCTGCGGACTGCTCGAGGTGACGCGGCGAATCCTGCGGACGATCGAGCCTTCCCGCGGCATGTCGCTGCTTCTCTCCGAGGTAGGTCGCCAGATACAACTTGGCCATGGCATCCGGCCCGTCCTGCGGTGGCGTGCGCAGGAAGCTCGCGAGCGCCTCCAGCGCCTGCCCCTTGGGCGCCGCGATGAAGCGCTGGCAACCCGGAACCAGCGACTGCCAGGCCCGGGGATCCTTGCGCAAGCCGTGGCGAAGGCTTTCGGCCGCCTGGCGCATCACCGTCGTGTCGCGCAACTGACCGGCCAATGCCTGGCTCAACGAGCCGACCGCGGACAGCATGCCGGGCGGCGGCGTCTTCACCAGCTCGGCGGCAAACAGGCTGTCGAACGCCCGCCCGTACGGGTTGTCGTGCAACTGCAGACGATTCAACCGGATCTCGCCCGAGTGATTCTCGGCAGGCAGCTGCTCCAGCAGATGGAGACAGCGCTTCGCGGCATCGGGCTCCTCCAGTTGCCGGAACCGCGCAGACGCTTCCGGAACCAGCGCTTCCAGGGCGGTCAACGGTCCGTCGTGCGCGAGGAATGCATGCTTCACTGCCTGGGACAGCTTGCGCAATGCCTGGTCGCCGGGATGACGCGCAAGGACGTCATCGACGATGCAGGACAGGTGCATCAGGCAGTCGTTGGGCATGCGGGGCGCATCGCGAGCTGCCGCGGAGGCGCCGTCGGCCGCCTGCAGGCGCTGCGCCGTCCCGGCCAGCCGACGGCAGACCTCGGAAGCCAGGCGCTGCTGACGGGCATCGCCCGTTCCGCGAAGCGCATGCAACGCGTTCAGCGCGGCCTCGCCCGCTGGCGGATCTTCCAGAAGGCTGCGCCCCAGGTGGTCCCAGATCGCCTCAGGCGCGAGGATGCCGCATTCGAGCTGGTCCAGCAGGGCCTCGCCGAACGCCAGTCGGGCCCGCAAGAGATGCTGGTCGTCGACGTCGGAGCGGCGTGCCGCCGGCCGACCGGCGGACCGCGCGCCCCTGTACTTCTTCGCCAGGCGCGTCTCCAGGTCGAGCACCAGGACCTCCGCAGACAGCGCGCGTCGGGCCGCGGGCCGGAGATCGGCCTGCCCCAACCGTCGCTCCAGGGAGGACAGCCAGGCGTGCAATCGCCGGTGCATCTCGGGGTCCCCGGCGTTGCGAAGCGTCGCCACATCGGCGGTCAACCCGCGCAGGTCGACGGACGCCGACTCAGGGTTCGTCGAAGCGGAACGCTGCGGGGTGACGAGGGTCGATGACAGGCCGAACGCGGCGCGCAGGTCATCCAACGACGGTACAGGCATCGATAGATCCTCCCCGCGAACAGTTCGCGGACAGGACCGGAGTGACCCGTGGGGATCGTTCGATACGCAGTCGATTTCTGTTCAATGGTCGGCGTCGACCGACCTCAATCAGTCAGTCACTCACCCCAAGGTCACGCCGTTGCGCGGGCGAAGTGGCTGTGCTGGCGCAGGTAGTCCTGCGTCCCGGACCAGGCCCTGTCCATGGCCACACGCAAGCGGTCTCTGGTGTCGGATGGGAACCCCTCGACGAGGGCGCCATAGTCGGACACGAACGTCGTCGGAGCCTGCGTCCCGTCGCTCAGCTGGAGATCCAGGCCGAGTTCCTTGTCGAGCATGTTGCCCGTCCAGAGGGTCTCATGCAGGGAATGCCCGCCGTCATAGGTCAATGTCATGCCAATGGCGAGGAGAAGATCCCTCGCCGCGACGCCGCTGACTTCGCCGCTGTCGCGCATCTCGGCGAGCAGGTGCATGAGCCCGTTGGTCGTTCCGGAGACCCCGACGGAAAACGGCGGCGCACGGTTGTGTTGCACGTCCACTGCGCTTGAGAAGTGGGTATGGCCTGGCGCCACCTTGTCGTCACCCACCCGCTGCAGGTCGATCGGTCGGACAGCGGCACGCAAGCTCGGATCGTCAATCGCCACCGGCTGATGCCGCAAGGTGATGCCCGTGCCGTGGGTCCGGACCCCGCTCCCCTTTTTCAGCATCTCCTGTCGCGTCGCCTGGAGCGCCACCCTTCTATACGGTTCATCGGATCTCTGGAGGAACGTCGGCACATCCTGCGACCGTCCGGCCTCGACCGCGAGGGTCTTGCTGGCGACGCCGGCACGGATCATCAAGAGCGTCCGTGAAACGGCGTCCGGCCCGTCGAGCACAGGGCTGCGCAGGTAGGCGGCCAACGCGCACCGCGCCTCCCGTGCCTCCGTGGCGGCAAGCAGCGGCGTCAGCCCGGGGACCCGATCCATCCACGGCCGGGGATCGCCGATGAGCTCGTCGCGCACAGCGGCCGCAGCCGCGTCGTTCGCTTCGCCCTCCTGGTCGAGGCGTTTCGCAAAGGCGGCGGACATGGCGCCGGTGGACGACAGCACGGCGGCCGGCGGATCGTCGACCAGTTGCTGCATGAACCGGCTGTCGAAAACGCGGCCGTAGAGGTTGTCGTGCAGTTGCTGTCGGTTCAGGGACGTCGCCTCTCCCCGCAATTCGCGCATGGGCATCTGTTGGGCAAGGCGGAAGCACTGATCGGCGGCAGCATGCTCCTTGAGCTGCTCCAGCCGACCCGCCGCCTTGGCGCTCAAGGCCCGGACCGTCTCGATCGACGAACCGTGCGACATGAACAGCATCTTGAGGTCGCGTGCCAGATGCTTCAATGCGGCGTCGTCGGAATGCCGCTTCGCCGCATCGCCCACCACGACGGCGAGGTGCACCAGAACATCGTTCGGCATCCGGGGAGCCTCGCGTGGAGCGCAAGAGGCGGGGACTGCCTTCTGTGCCTCCTGAGCCGCGTACGCCAACTTCGCGCACACGCGCTTTGCAACGTCCTGCAGCCCGAGGTCCTTCAGATCGCGGGCCGCGTCCAGCGCCTTGAGCATCGCCTCATGAGCCGGCGGATCTTCAGAAAACGCGTTGTCCAGATGAGCGCCCACGGCCTCGACGAGGTCGCCCCCCCGATCCAGTTGCTTCATCAGCGCAGTCGCGAGCTGCTGGCGGGCCGCGAGCAATCCGCCCTGCCGCCTGGCGTCGGGCAACGGTGCCCCCATGATCAGACGGCACGCACGCGCCGACGGTGTCATGGTGAGGCGCGCCGCGGAGACCTCCAGTTCGAGCACGTGCAACTCCGCCAGCAGAGTTTCGCGGGTCGACGGCTGTAGATCGGCCGCCCCCAGTCGTCGATCCAGGGAATGCAGCCACGCCAGCCTCGGCCCGTGCGGCTCGGGACCATGACGCCGTCCGAGCGACTCGAGATCCTGTTGCAGTGCTGCAATCTCGCGCGAATGTGTGTGCGCTGGGGCCGGCGTGCGCGGCGCCAGCGCCTCTGGAAGCTGCGGGCGGGCAAACGCGGCTAACGGTGTGAGGGGCATGTGATGACCTTTCCCCGCCGCCAGATGGCGGGTTCAAGTGACCACAGTGCGAAACTCGAACGGTTCAATCCCCAGCAAAGATGGGTCGATCCGCGAATCAGTGCTCAGAAATCAGTCAGCGGGACACACAAGGAAGTGGCATCCCATGGCAGACAAACTGCCACAGCGCCAACGCCTCGTCGCTCAAGATGCCGACGCGATCGATGGTCGACCGCGAGCAGGTGGCCTCATTGGAGGCTGCGGCCTGGCGGCAGACGCTCACGCGTCGTAGCCGTAGACGTCCGCGAGCTTTTCCAGCAGCGCGGGTTCGTCCTTCGTCGCGAAGAAGTAGGGGAACAGCGTGCGCGAGCGGTTGTCCTCGTTCAGCGAGCCGCCGTACTTCTTGACCTGCGTGGCGCCGTAGGCCAGCGACAGGCTCATCAGCACCGCCGGGGCGCCGACGCTGCGGTGCAGCCGTTCCTCGCCGTGCGGCTGGAAGTCCAGCATGCGGCGGTAGAAGGCCTTGTGACGCGGATTGACCTCGATCACCAGGAACTCGGCGCCCCAGTGGTGCGCCGCGTGCAGGTAGGCCAGATGGAACAGGCTGGCCAGGACCAGCTTGGACGGGCCGTCCGGATCGGCGGCCAGCCGGGTGAATTCGCACAGCTGCCAGCCCTGGCGGCGCATGCCGGCCATCTCGGCCGGGAAGCTCTGGTCGGCGGCCAGGTTGCCGCCGTCACGCCGCAACCCCAGCGTGGACACCAGACGCCCCTCGAAATAGGCGCCCAGCGTGACGTCCGCCGAGCGGCTCAGCCTGTAACCCCGTGACGCGTACCGGCGCTCCAGCAAGGCGTGGCCGGTGCCGTCCATCAGGGCGCGGATCTCGATGCGTCCGAACTCGGTATCGCGGGAAACGAGCTCCACGGAGTCGGAGCGGAGAAACGACATCTCCGAACCAATGGACTGCAGCGCCTGCAAGGGGCTTGCGGGCGCTTCCATTTCAATGTTCGACATGCGAGATTCGTCGCTCATTCCCAACTCCAGACTGCTTGGTTATCAAGGGCGAGTCTATGGCCCACTCAAAGTAATTACTGCAGGTCGCTACGATAGTTAACAAATGCGACCCTCGTCTTACGGGTCTGTCCCGGGTTCGAACAGGGGTCAATCCCTTGCGAGCGGCAAACCCCGCATTTGAGGGAATTCCGTTACATAAAGGTCCTGCTTGAGGTCCGCGACGCAGTCCCTCGCCACCACGTGTATTTCCCGGATTCCCCGCCTCACCGCGGCACGCCTCCCGGCGCCATACTTGTTGCAGGTGTAACCAGATGCATTTGGTTCAAATGCCGAATTCATGGGACACGTTTGCCCACTTTTTTGCTGAAATCCATACGGGATCTGGGGATATTTGTCGTTTCCCGGGCCGGATGTACGTAGCACGATCAACGAGTTCGTATCTCGTTGCGTCAGGCGAGGCGTGTGAAAAGCATCACGCCAGACTCAGGCACAGGGTCGGGCGGCCAGCCCGTCGAGGCGCTCGCGCGCCTCGGCCATGAGCGTGTCGACGCGGCCGTCCGCCTGCGCGGCGATGGCCTCGAGGTCGAACATTGCGGCAAGTTCGATGGACGAAATCGACGTCGCCGGCAGGTCGCCGACGGCCAACGCCGTCCGCAGGAGCTGTTGCAGCGAGCCCTCGCCCTGGCGCACCCGATGGATCAGGTCGCGGATCATCGCCCCGGTCCGTTGGCGTCCCAGGCGCGGCATCAGCAGGTGCTCCAGGCGCTCGCTGGCCACCAGCCCCTGACGTTCGAGGACATGCGCCCGCATCCGGTCGGCGCGGATGACGGGCTGGGCCAGCGCGCGGTTGAGCGCCTGCACCGCCGCGTGCGCACCGCCCAGCAGGCCGCTCCATTCGGCCAGTTCGGCCTGATGCTGGCCGAGGCCGCGTTCGTGTTCCGGCGTCATGCAGCCCATCAGCCCGGCGACCCGCTGCGGGGCGCGCTGCACCGCCGCCATCGCCTGCAGGGCCGCGACGGGGTTCTTCTTGTGAGGCATCGACAGGCAGGCGCCAAAGCCTTCGCCCGGGGGCTCGTTGAGTTCGTCCACTTCGGCCTGCGCCATCAGGGCGAAATCCTGCGCCAGCTTGCCCAGGTTGCCGCAGAGCAGACCGACCTCCAGCCCCAGGCGCAGCCAGCGGTCGCGTTGCGTGTGCCAGCACATGTCGGGGCGCGGCAGCGACAGCTCGGCCGCGACGGCGGCCAGCATGTCGTCGGCGCGATCGCCCATCGCGTCCAGCGTGCCGACCGCGCCGCCCAGTTGCAGCAGCAGCGAAGCCTCACCCTGCTCGCGCAGGCGCTCGGCGCTGCGCAGCAGCGGCATCAGCCAGTTCATCAGCTTGAAGCGCAGGCTGATCACCTGCGCCGGCTGCATCATCGTGCGGCCCAGCATCGGCACTGCGGCGTGGCGCTCGGCCAGGTCCAGCAGCTTTCCGCAGAGCTGCTGCAGGTCGTCGTCGATCAGGCGCAGCGCCTCGCGGGTGCGCAGCACCATGGCGGTGTCGATGAGGTCCTGCGCGGACGCGCCGCGATGCACATAGACCGCGGCGGCGGGATCGAACAGCGCGACCGTCTCGCGCAGGCGCTGCACCACCGGCAGCGCCAGGTTGCCGCTGTGCGGCGCGGCGGCGATCAGGGCCGGCACGTCGTAGAGCTCGGCGCGGCACAGGCTCGCAATGGCCTGCGCGGCCGGCGCGGGGATCAAGCCCACCCGGGCCGCGGCGCGGGCGAGCGCGGCCTCCACATCCATCATCGACTGGACCACCGCGGTCGGCGAGAACACCGATTCCATCGCGGTGGACGACAAAAAAGCCTCGAACAGCATCCAACGTCCTTTAAGGACTTCGGATGCTATCGAGGCTCCCGTGTACGCCGTACTCAAGCAAACCCGCTTGGGGTTTGTCTCAGCCGGTGATCGCCCGCTGGAAGTCCCTGGATCAGGGGCCTTCCGGCGGTCAGGTCGGGCTCAGTTCGCCGGCACGTACATCTGGGCCAGGCGGCTCATCAGACGCAGCGACAGGCGATGCATCGTGATGACCTCCAGCAGGCCGTTGCGGTGCAGCTCGACGAGCTTGGCGTCGGGCAGCTCGGCCAGGGCCTTCTCATTGATGGTCAGGAAGCCGTCCACGTCCAGCTTCTCGCCGCTGGGCAGCTGCGCCTCGAAGCGCATGTCCTGCAGCAGGTCCAGGTCCTGCAGCAGCTCGCAGGCCTGGCGGGTGCGTTCGGCTTCGCGCTCGAAGTCCTCGCAGAACTGCTTGGCGTTGAGCAGCAGCTCGGAGGCTTCGCCGTCTTCCTTGAACAGCGGCTCGCCGTCGGTCTCGGAGAACGCGCCCGAGCCCATGTCCAGGCACAGCGCCATGTCGGAGGTGCTCTCCTCGATGCGGGCCATCGCGAAGGGCCAGCGGCGGATGTACGCGGGCACGTAGCGGCCGGTCCACTGGCCGTCCTTGATGAACAGGTTGCTGCCCTGGCGCAGGCCGAACACGGCCAGCGGCGCGACCGCCGGACGCTGGCCGTCGGCGGCCTGGCCGACGCGCACGAACACCACCGGGTACTCGAGGCTGGCGTCGGCGAATTCGGCCACGGCGACGAACAGCGAGTTCAGCTGCGTCACGCGGTCCAGCACCGGCGCGCCGACCTTCATGCGCGTGTTCTTGTGCTGCCCCCGGTCCACGGGGACCAGGTTCTCATACATCGGGGGGTTGCTCATTGATTCACTCCATCGTCCGCCAGTCGCGAGACCAGCACCTTGTCCACACGCTTGCCGTCGAGGTCGACCACCTCGAATCTCCACGCGTCCCACTCCGCCACATCGGCCGTGCGCGGCAAGCGCCCCAGCAGCAGCATCACCATGCCGGCCAGGGTGTTGTAGCGTCCACGGTCCTCTTCGGGCAGTTCCTTCAAATCGAGGCGGTCCTTCAGTTCGGTGACGGGGATCAGGCCGTCCATCAGCCAGCTGCCGTCCTCGCGCTGGACCGCCCAGGCGTCCTCGCCGTCGGACGAGTTGAACTCGCCCGCGATGGCTTCCAGGACGTCGCGCATCGCGACGACGCCCTGCACTTCGCCGTATTCGTCGACGACGAACACCAGCGGCGTTTCCGCGCCGCGCATGTGCGCGAGCAGTTCCATGCCGGACAGCGTCTCGGGCACGAAGACCGGCGGCTCCAGGCCGGTCGACAGGTCCAGCGACTCGCCGGCCAGCGAGCGCGCCAGCAGGTTCTGCGCGCTGACCGTGCCGACCACGTCATGCAGGCCGCCGCGGCAGACCGGGTAGCGGCTGTAGCCGTGCGCGCGCAGGATCTGCAGCATCTGGTCGGGGCGGTCGGTGATGTCCAGCCACGCGATCTCGGCGCGCGGGATCATCATCGAGCCGATCTGGCGCTCGTCCAGGCGGAACACGTTGCGCACCATCTGGTGCTCGTGTTCCTCGATCACGCCGGCGTCCAGGCCTTCCTCGAGGCTGGCGGCGATCTCCTCTTCCGTCACCGCGCGGTTGGCGCGGCCGCCCATGCCGAGCAGCTTCAGCGTGAACTCGGTGCAGAAGCTCAGCAGCTTGACGAAGGGCCGCGTCACCAGCGACATGATTTCCATCGGCGGCGCGACCAGGCGGGCGACGTTCTCCGGGTACATCTGGCCCAGGCGCTTGGGGACGAGTTCGCCGAAGATGATGGTGACGAAGGTCAGCACCAGCACGACCAGGCCGGTGGCGGTGATGTCGGCGGCGCGCGAGCTCAACGGCGTGCTGGCGCGCAGCACGTCGGCCAGCGGTCCGGAGAAGGCGGCCTCGCCGACGATGCCGTTGAGCACGCCGATGGAGGTGATGCCGATCTGGACGGTGGAGAGGAACTTGGTGGGGTTCTCGTGCAGGTCCATGGCGGCCTGCGCGCCGCCCTCCCCGCTTTCCACCATCACTTGCAAGCGTGCCTTGCGGGACGCCGTGAGGGCCATCTCCGACATGGCGAACAGACCGTTGAGCAGGATCAGGAAGAGAACTAGGGCGGTATCCATTGACAGCGCGGACCGGGTACTAACCCCGAGTCGCGCCCAAAACACAAGGTCGGCAAGGTTAGCAGAGCCTGTGTGACATCGGCACCGCAGAATCCCGCTATGCATTACCTCATCGGCGATCTCCAAGGCTGTTGCGATGCGCTGGCGCGCCTCCTGGAAAAGATCGATTTCTCTCCGTCCCGCGACCGGCTCTACCTCCTGGGGGATCTGGTGAACCGCGGCCCCGATTCCTTGACGACCCTGCGTCGGCTGCAGTCGCTGGGCGACGCGGCGCAATGCCTGCTCGGCAACCACGACCTGCACCTGCTCGCGACGGCAGCGGGGGTGCGAGCCCCGCACAAAGGGGACACGCTGGACGCGATCCTGCAGGCGCCCGACCGCGAGGCGCTGCTGGAGTGGATGCGGCGGCAGCGGGTGGCGATGCGCGCGCAGGGCTGGCTGATGGTGCACGCGGGCGTGGTGCCGCAATGGGACGCGGACCAGACGCTGGCGCTGGCCGAAGAGGTGCACGCGCTGCTGCGCGGGCCGGAGCTGGCGGAGTTCCTGCCGCAGATGTACGGCAACGAGCCGGACCGCTGGAAGGACGACCTGACGGGCGCGCCGCGGCTGCGATTCATCATCAACGTGCTGACGCGGATCCGCTTCTGCAACGCGAAGGGGCGGCTGGACTTCAAGACGAAGGAAGGCCTGGGCACGGCGCCGGAGGGCTTCATGCCGTGGTTCGACGTGCCCGAGCGGCGCACGGCGGGTCATCCGATCGCGTTCGGGCACTGGTCGACGCTGGGCCTGGTGCAGCGGCCGGACCTGCTGGCGCTGGACACCGGCTGCGTCTGGGGCGGACAGCTGACGGCCGCCCGCGTCGCGGACGGCGAGGCGCAGGAGATCATCCAGGTGGAGTGCGTGCAGGCGAAGAAGCCGGGCGCGGACTGAGCCGTCTTCCGTCGAGGGGCCTCGGCGCGCGCTTACAATGCGCGCCTTCTTCCAGGAGATGTGGCCGAGTGGTTTAAGGCAGCGGTCTTGAAAACCGCCGAGGGTTCGCGCCCTCCGTGAGTTCGAATCTCACCGTCTCCGCCATCCATGACCCCCCGCACGTCCTCACGCCCCCCTACCCTCCTCGCCCTCATCGGCGGCAACGAGGACCGGCTGACGCCGGGGACGGTGCTGCGCGAACTGATCGCGGCGTGTCATGAGGGTCGTTCGGCGGCGACGCCGCTGCAGGTCGTCGTCCTCAGCACCGCCAGCGGCGAGCCCGACCTGCTCTGGTCCCAGTACGAACCCGCCTTCCGCTCACTTGGTGCGACGCCGCACTGGGTCGATCCGCGCGATCGCGAAGCGGCTGGTGCCGCCGATACGCTCGACGCCGTGCGGTCAGCCGATCTGCTCTTCATGACCGGCGGCGACCAGGAACGTCTGGTCGACGTGATCGTCGACACGCCGCTGCATGCGCTCATCCGCGAACGCCATCGCGCCGGCGAACTCGCTATCGCCGGCACCAGCGCCGGCGCCTCGGCGCTCGGGGCACACATGCCGGTCGGCGATCTCGACGAGCAGTTCGCCGGACCGCCGCAAGCGCTGCATCGCGCGCTCGGGCTGATGCCCGCGCTCGTCATCGATCAGCACTTCGCCCAGCGCAAGCGCCATGCGCGGCTGCTGCGTCTGGTGTCGCTCGATCCGCGCCGGCTCGGCGTCGGCATCGACGAGGACACCGCCCTGATCGTCCGCCCGGATGTCGGCCTGCAACTCGTCGGCAGCGGCGCGGCGACCGTCATCGACGCCGGCCGTGCCAGCGATCGACGTGAGCCCGCCGGCGTCATCGCGCTGGAGAACCTCGGCTTCTACCTGCTCGCCGCAGGCACCGCGCTGCGCTTCGACGACCCGGCCGTGCCGCCGCATCTGCTGCGTGTGCTGCACGCGATCGCCGCCTCGGCGTCGCTGCGCGACTGACGATCGCTCAGACGCCAGCGGCCACATGCGCCGCGAAGCCAGTGACACCCGGTGCCACCTCGGCCCCCAGTTCGTGCCCGTCGGGATAGTCCCCGCCGTTCTGCGCGCGGAAGGCCACCGGCGCCTCGTCGAAGACATGGGCCAGCCGCGCGCGCCAGACGGCAGAGGCGACCTCAACAGCCTCCGGCGTCATCCGCCCCGCGCCATGCACCGCGTGCGTCTTCAGCACCGACATGCCGGGATAGAACAAGGTGCCGTGCGTGATCGGGAACAGCAGTTGATCGATGGGCCCGTTGATGCCGCGCGGGCCGTAGTCGGCGGCCGGACCGCCGGTCGTGACCGACACCATCGCGCGCCGGCCTTCGAAACCGCCTTCGCCGTAACGGACCCGGTTGCCCTGGCCGTTGCGGCCGTAGGCCAGGCCGCGCGCCCAGACGCGATCGATCCAGCCCTTCATGATCGCCGGCATGCCGAACCACCACAGCGGGAACTGCAGGATCACGAGATCCGCCGCGAGCAGCTTGCGCTGTTCCTCGACGACGTCGGCCGGCTGGTGCCCCTGCTCGAAGGCGTGGCCGGACTCGCGCACGAAGTCCAGGCGGGCGGCGTCGGTGCGCACCGGGAAATCCTGCTCGTCATAGACGGCCTTCCAGCCCATCGCGTAGAGATCGGATTGCAGCACCTCGTGACCGGCGGCGCGCAGCGTCTGCTCGGCGACGTCGACCAGCGTGCGCGTCAACGAAGTCCGCTCCGGTTGGGCGTGGACGATCAGCACGGTCTTGCGCACGCTCTTGCGATCGGAGGTGTCGGCATCGGGGAAGTCGGTCTCGGCGGAACGGGTCATGGAAGGCTCCAGGCAGTCGAAGTGGATCGGGAATGAACGCAGTCTGACGATCCGCGACTCATCCGTGAAATCACGTCTTCTCTGTCCTACTATCGATTGCATGGATACCAGCCGCCTCGACCTGAACCTGCTCGTGACGCTCGAAACGCTGCTCAACGAGCGCAACGTCACGCGCGCCGCCGCGCGGCTGAACCTCAGCCAACCGGCCGTGAGCGCGCAGCTCGCTCGGCTGCGCGACGTCTTCGAAGATCCACTGCTGCTGCCCGCGCAGCGTGGCATGACGCCGACGGCCAAGGCACTGTCGCTGCTGGAGCCGTTGCGCCAGGCGCTGGACCAGGTACGCGGCGTGGCGAGCTCGCACCTGAACTTCGACCCGGCCACCGCCGACCTCACGGTGACGATCGCGGCCTCGGACTACCTGCAGACCAGCGTGCTGCAGCCGCTGGTCCTGCGGCTGCGTCGGGAAGCGCCCGGCGTGCGCATCGCCGTGCGCCACATGGACCCGGCCCAGCACGCCGCGCAGATGGCGCGCGGCGACGTCGACCTCGGCCTGATGCAACCGATCGAAGCGGCGCCCAGCCTGCGCATGCGCGCGCTGTTCCACGAGCGCTACGTGCTCATCGCCCGCCGCGGCCATCCGGCGCTGGAGGGCAAGGCGGACGGGAAGGCGACGGCCAAGCTCAGCGCCAAGGCCTTCGCCAGGCTGGAACAGGTGATCGTCTCGCCCGCGGGCGGCGCGTTCTCGACGCCCGTCGACCAGGCGCTGGCCGGGCTCGGCCTGAAGCGCCAGGTCGTGCTCTCCGCCGCGTCCTTCCTCTTCGTGCCGGACATCGTCAGCCGCTCCGACCTCGTGGCGCTGGTGCCCGAACGTCTCGTCAAGGGGCGCGCCGCCGGCCTGCAAGTCCTGACCCCGCCTCTGCCGATCGAGGGCTTCGACATCGCCATGGTCTGGCATGAACGCAACCAGGGCCACGCCGCCCAACGCTGGCTGCGCGAGCAGGTGCTGGCGGTCGCGGCCCCTCGCAAGGACGTGACGACGTCGTGAATCAACGACGCTTCGACGCCATCAACACGTTCATACAACGTATGCCAAACATCTTCTTAACCTGAAGCTGTCGGCAAGCTGTCTAGAGGCCGTCGACAGCCTCCCGCTGCGCAGAAATGCGTACGACACGCGGTTGCCGGGCCGGAACCATGGGCACATCTCGATACCTCCCCGGTGTGCCATGACCCTCAACCGTTCGCTTGCCCGAGGCCTGTTCCTCGCCGCGGTGGCCCTGTTCTTCGGACTGGGTGCGCTGCGTTATCCCATCGGCCGCATGGACCATGCCGGCGCCGGCATGTTCCCGCTGATGATCAGCATCCTGCTGGGCCTGGTGGCCATCTCCACCATCGTGCGCGGCATCGTCGCCGGCGGCCCCGGCCTGGAATTCCAGATCAAGAACATCGGCCTGATCCTGGCCGCGCTGACCGCGTTCTCGCTGACCTCGCGCTTCGTCAACATGTCCGCCGGCATCGTCGTGATGGTCTTCATCGCGACCGCCGCCGGCAGCAACTACTCCTGGAAACGCAACGTGGTGATCTCGATCGGCCTGTTGGCCATCGCCTTCGCCTTCCAGAAGTTCCTCGGCCTCAACCTGCCGCTGCTGTAAGGCACCGACGACCATGGAAATCCTCCACAACCTCGCCTTCGGCTTCGAGCACGCGCTGACCTGGCAGAACCTGATGTTCTGCGCGATCGGCTGCGTGGTCGGCACCCTCGTCGGTCTGCTGCCGGGCCTGGGCCCGCTGGCCACCATCAGCGTGCTGCTGCCGCTGACCTACTCCATCCCCGTCAACGGCGCGCTGATCATGCTCGCCGGCATCTACTACGGCGCGCAGTACGGCGACAGCGTCAGCGCCATCACGATGAAGATCCCGCATGCGAGCTCCATCGTGGCCTGCATCGACGGGTACCAGATGACCTTGAAGGGGAAGACGGGCCTGGCCCTGTTCACCGCGGGCATCTCGAGCTTCATCGGCGGCACCGTCGCCATCGTCGTGCTGGCCTGCCTGGCGCCGACGCTGGGTGAAGTGGCCTTCCTGTTCGGCCCGGCCGACTACTGCTCGCTGATGCTGCTGGGCTTCCTCTGCGTCAGCTTCGTGACCACCGGCAGCCTGCTCAACGGCCTGGCGATGTGCCTGATCGGCGTGCTGTTCGGCCAGATCGGCACCGACGTCAACTCCGGCATGGAGCGCTACACCTTCGACATGCCCTTCCTCGCGGAAGGCGTGGGCCTGGTGAGCATCGCGCTGGGCTGCTTCGGCATCGCGGAGATCTCCAAGAACCTGGACGCCAAGAACGAGCGCACGCCCTTCAACGGCAAGATCCACCTGATGCCGACCTGGCCCGAGTTCAAGCGCATCATCCCGAGCGCCCTGCGCGGCAGCGTGATCGGCTCGGTGCTGGGCATCCTGCCCGGCGGCGGCCCGACGATCGCCCAGTTCGCGGCCTACGCCGTGGACAAGAAGGTCAGCAAGTACCGCGACGAGATCGGCGACGGCGCCATCGAAGGCGTGGCCGGCCAGGCCGCGGCCGACGAGGCCGCCGCCCGCACCAGCTTCATCCCGCTGATGTCCATCGGCATCCCGGAGAACCCGGTGATGGCGCTGATGATGGCCGCGTTCATCATCAAGGGCATCCAGCCGGGTCCCAACATGATCGGCGGACACCCGGACATCTTCTGGGGCCTGGTCGCCTCGATGTGGGTGGGCAACGTGTTCCTGGTCGTGCTGAACGTGCCGCTGGTGCGCTACTGGCTGTCGGTCTTCAAGATCCCGTACAACGTGCTGTTCCCGTCGATCCTGTTCTTCTGCTGCATCGGCACCTTCAGCGTCAACAACAACCTGGACGACATCTTCGTCACCGCGGCCTTCGGCCTGGCCGGCTACATCTTCATGCGGCTGGACATGGACCCCGCGCCGCTGATGCTGGGCTTCATCCTGGGCCCGATGCTGGAGGAGAACTTCCGTCGCGCGATGCTGATCAGCCGGGGACACTTCGACGTCTTCGTGCAGCGCCCGATCAGCGCGACGCTGCTGGCGATCATCGCCTTCTTCATCGCGTGGCAGTTCATCGCCTTCATCCTGGCCAACCGCAAGGGCGCGAAGTCCGCGGGCGGTCGCGACGACGACGACACCAAGGGCAAGGACGGCGGCGGGGTGACGCCGCAGGTGGCCTGATTCATCCCCATCGACGCGGCGCCCGCGCCGCGTTCGTGCGCATTCGGGCGCACCAGCCACCTTCAGCCGCCGGCCGCGATCGCGACCGGCGGCTTTTTTACGGCGGTGTCGGACGGCGGAAGGCTGTGAGGGCGACGGCGCCCGCATGTTCGTCCGTCGCGACCGCCGGTTCGGCGTTGTTGCCCGCGTACTGGAGGGGCGGCGGCAGGCCGCGGCGATGCTCGTCCAGCGTCTGCAGCTCCACGCCGTGGGAATTCAGCGGATCGGTCCAGAACAGATAGCTGGGCGCCGTGAGGCTGCCGACGATCAACTCGGTGAGCCAGTCGGCGGCGACCGGCGCGTCGACGCCGAAGTGCGGCCGGATCCACCGCGCCAGCGTCCTGTCGTCCAGCAGCGAGTCGTAGAGCTGGTTGAAGCCCGCGACGAAACATCCCCGCGCCGCCATCGTGTCCCAGTGGAGCATGCTGCGCATGGCCTCGGGCAGGCTGCCCCGGCCGGTATGCATGCGGACCTGCGTGGCGGTGCCGTGACGGCACGCGTGGTGCAGCATCAGCAGGGTCCAGAGGTCCAGCGCCTCGCCGCCCCAGTTGGACAGGCCGCGCAGCGCGATGCCGCCGGGCAGCAGCGCGCGCGCCTCCAGGTCCACGTCGGGCGCGGCGGAGAACACCCGGCTGACCGCGAGCTGGTTGATCGCATAACCGAGCCCCGCGAGCGCGAGCGAGCTCCGCGTCGGTCCGCTGTCGGGCTCGGTGGCCATCGGCCAACGCGCCTGGATGCTGTCGCGCATGAGCGGATAGAGCACCGCCTCGGCGAAGCGGGTGCCGGCGTAAAGCATGGTGCCGGTCGTCGCGCCCAGCAGGCCGGCGCCCGCGGGCAGCGCCATCAACGCGACGCGCGTGGCGCGGGAATACCGGGTCGCCTCGCCGCGGGCCTCGTCGCGGATCAGCAGCACGGCCTGGCCGAGGACCGGCACGGCCAGCGCGCCGCAGGACAGCCAGGTGCGCGCGGTCTCGGACACGCTCTCGGCGAGCGCGACATCCAGCGCGCGGCCGATGGCCTGGCGGACCATCGTCGGCAGCGCCACCGAGGCGAAGTTGCGCGCCCCGCAATGCGCCAGGTTGCGCGCCGCGCGGCCGAGCGCCCCGATGAAGGCACGCAGGCGACCGCTGGGGCATTCGCGGTCCGGTTCCTCCTCCAGCGCCTGCGCCGCCAGACCGCGCAACGGCGACGGCAGGTCCCGCGATTCGCCGTCGCGGACGAATCGGTCCACGCCCTCGCCCGGCGTTCCGCGCAGGACGCGCAGATCGACACCTCGCACCAATTGCCGCACGAGCACCACGGTGTCCTCCATGCCACGCGGCCCGAGAACGTCGAGCGCGTCGTCGATGAGCGGGGCGTCGGACGTCGGAGACGTCGGCGAACAGGGTGACGGCGGCGGCCGGCCGGGTCCGTAGCCGGCGGGCACGGCGATGCGTGTCGGCAGCAGGATCGGGCGGGTGTCGTCGCCCCAGGAGGCATTCGACGACAGCGTCGACGCGAACGATGCGGAAGGATGCATCGCCGATCAGTCCGGCGGTCACCGGACGGGTTCTTCCCTCCTTCGGGCGTGGTCGGGCGACCGGCCGCGTCGGACGGCAGCCGCGGGTCCCAGCGGGGTCAGGCCGTGCCCAGCATGCCCTTCTGCTCGATGAAGGCGACCACCTCGTCCAGGCCGCTCAGCGTCTTGAGGTTGGTCATCACAAAAGGCCGCGTCGGCCGCATGCGCTGGGTGTCGGTCCGCATGACGTCGAGGTTGGCGCCGACGTGCGGCGCCAGGTCCGTCTTGTTGATCACGAAGAGATCGCTCTTCGTGATGCCGGGACCGCCCTTGCGGGGGATCTTCTCGCCGGCGGCGACGTCGATGACGTAGATCGTCAGGTCGCTCAGCTCCGGGCTGAAGGTCGCGGCGAGGTTGTCGCCGCCGGACTCGATGAACACGACGTCCGCCTCGGGGAACTGCGCCAGCATGCGGTCGATCGCCTCAAGGTTGATCGACGCGTCCTCGCGGATCGCCGTGTGCGGGCAGCCGC
Organism: Roseateles noduli; assembly: GCA_002205125.1. Lineage (GTDB taxonomy): Bacteria > Pseudomonadota > Gammaproteobacteria > Burkholderiales > Burkholderiaceae_C > Roseateles > Roseateles noduli. Next base: position 101,626 of record NIOE01000018.1, read on the forward strand.
CGGTCTCCACGCCCAGGATGCGCTCGGCGGGCAGCGCGCCGCTGATGGTCAGCAGGCGCTGGTCTTCCTTGGTGTAGATGTCGTTGGTGATCGCGACCAGGTCCCACTTCTCGCGCATCGCCTTGCAGAGCATCTCCAGCAGGGTGGTCTTGCCCGACCCGACCGGACCGCCGATGCCCACGCGCAGCGGCGGCAGCCGCTTCGTGCGGCCCGGGATGTGATGGAGGGCGGATGCGCCGGGCGTGGCGGAGGTGGCGGTGGAGGTCGTGCTCATGATCGGAACAATCGGGAGTACTGGGTTTCGTGGCGCGCCGCGAGGACGGACAGCATGGGTGCGAACAGCTGCCGCCGCGCGGGCGGCGTGGCGATGGCCTCGGCCACCGCGGCGGGGATCTCGGAGGCCAGCCGCGTCAGCGCGCGCTGGCCGGCGGTCTGGCCCAGCGGCACGGCCTTGAGCGCGGCCTGGACCTGGTTCTCGGCCCAGCCGAAGGCCTGCGAGTGGAGCGCCAGGTCGACGGGGACATCGATCGTGGCCAGCGCCAGCGACATCACGAAGGCATAGGGCATCGGGTGGCCCTCGCCGCAGTCCGCGAGCAGCACGAGCTGCCCGGGCGAGGCCATCGGCTGGCCACGCAGCCAGACCAGCAGCGACTGGCCCATCTGCTCGCTCTGGAGACGCGCTTCCGCGCCGTCGCGCGTCACGCGCAGCCAGCGGGCGAGCTCGCGCAGCGCGGGCTCGTCGCCGGCGCGCCAGGCGTTGATGCCCTGCGCGATCGCGGCGAGGTCGCCGCGCCCCAGCAGCCGCAGCTGCTGGCTCAGCCAGTCGCCGGCGCTGACGTCGTCATGGACGAGGCCCTGCTCGACCGCCGCCTCCAGCACCTCGGAATACGAAAACGCCCCGATCGGCAGCGCGGGGGACGCGAGCCACGTCAGCCGCAGCAGCGGCGGAACGGGATCGACGACGGGTTCAGTGATCGTGACCACAGCCCGGGCCGTGCACATGGGGCGCCGGAGCGGCCTGGATCGCGATGGTCTTCCTGGCCGCGGGCTTGTGATCGTGCGAGTGATCGTGCGAGTGGCCATGACCATGGTCGTGCGATGACCCGTGATCATGCGAAGAACCGTGCTCATGCCCGTGAGCGTGCCCATGGCCGCCGGCCGCGTAGGCGCCGGCTTCGGGCTCGAAGCCCTCCTCGACCTCGTTCACGATCAGGTGCATGGCGCGCAGCATGTCGGCGAGGACATGGTCGGGCTCGATCTTCAGGTGATCGGGCTTGAGCTCGATCTGCACATGGCGGTTGCCGAGGTGATACGCCGCGCGGATCAGGTCGAACGGCGAGCCGTGCGTCGAGCAGGCCGTGATGCGCAGCAGCGCCTGCGGCGCCGCGACGACGCGCACCAGCGAGCCGTCCTCGGCCACCAGCACGTCGCCGCCGCGCACCGTGGTGCCGCGCGGGAGGAAGACGCCGAGCGCGCGGCCCTGGCTGTCGGTGACCTGGAAGCGGCTCTTCTGGCGCGTGTCCCAGTCGAGCGTGACGGCGGCGGCGCGCTTGAGCAGCACGGGGGCCAGGCCGGCGCCCTGGGCGAGCAGTTTGGAGACTTGGATCATCCGGACGGATTATGCAGAAGCGACAGGCCGCTCGCGCGACCTGTCCGCTTCGATCCGTCGATCCGTCGATCCGTCGACGCTCAGCGCTTGGCGGCCTTCAGCCGGGCCACGAACACGTCGCCGAACTCGGCGGCGGAGAACGGCTGCTGGGCCGTGATCAGCTCGCGATCGACGATGACGTTCGAGTGCCAGTTCGCGACCGAGTCCACGTGCGCGCCGGCTTCGGCCAGGGCGTTGACCGGATAGAACTGCACGTTGCCGCCCAGTCCGCCGGGGCCTTCGAGCGCCTGCTCTTCACCGGTCGAGAACACCGTGACGCGATAGCCGGCGTAGGGCCAGCCCTTGGCGAACGAGCTGGCCTTGCCGTCGTTGGCGATCATCGACTTCACGAAGCCGTCGGCGTCGCCCAGCGCGGACAGCAGCACGATGGGACCGTGGCAGATGATGCCCGTGGGGCGGCCGCTGTCGTGGAAGCTCGTCAGGATCCGGCCGAGGTGCTTGTCGGTCAGCAGGTCCGCCATCGGCGCGTGGCCGCCCGGCACGAAGACGCCGACGTAGCCCGAGGTGCCCTCGGCCACCACGGAGGCCAGGGTCTTCGTCTTCTTCAGCAGATCGACGCCCTGCGCGTACTTGAAGGCGTCCGCGCGGGCGGCTTCATCGCCGCCGAAGAACATCTTGTTGTTGGAGTTGGGATCCATCACCGGCACGTCGCCCTTGGGGTTGGCGATGACCGGCTCGTAGCCCGCTTCCACGAGCTTGCGGTAGGGCACGACGAATTCGTTCAGGTAGTAGCCGGTCGAGTACTTCTTGCCGTCCTTCAGGTCCAGCGAGTTGGCGCTGGACATGACGACGAGGACCTTGCCCTTGGACGCTGCGCTCGCGGCGTGGGGAACGGCGAGGGTGGTGAAGGCGGCCAGCATCGCGGCGCCGAGCTTGAACAGTTTCATGATGGTCTTTCTGTGGGTAGAACGTGGAAGGTGAAAGGCGGAAGGCAGCGATCAGGCCTGTCCACCGTCGACGTAGCGCGGCGCGGGCTTGGCGTTGGAGAACTTGAAGGTGCGGCGGTGGGCTTCCCAGCGCGCCCATTCCTCGCCCTCATGCAGCGTCGGGATGGTCACCAGCTCGCCCTGGTCCAGGCCAACCAACGCGGCATTGACCAGGTCATCAGCTGTCATCGTGGTGGGCGAGGCCTTTTGTGCCGCGTAGCCTGCGACGTCCCAGAACTCGGTCGCGGTGGCGGCCGGCAGCACCGTCTGGATGCGCACGCCCTTGCTGCCGAGGTCCTTCTGCAGCGAGTGTCCGAAGGCCAGCACATAGGCCTTGGACGCGCTGTAGACGCCGTTCAGCACTTCGGCCGCGATGCCGACGACCGACGAGATGTTGACGATCGTGCCGCTGCCCTTCTCGGAGAAGACGGGACCGATGGCATACGTGAGCCGCGTGAGGGCCGTGATGTTCAGGTCGATCATCGATTCCATCGCGTCCACGTCGGCGGTCTGCAGCGAGGCGACCGAGCCGACGCCCGCGTTGTTGACCAGCAGCGAGATGCTGCCGTCCTGCTTCAGCAGCGTCTCGATCCGGGCGAGGTCGGCCTTGTCGTTCAGGTCGGCGGCGACCGCCCTCACCGAGCGGCCGGTGTCGGCGCTCAGACGGGTGGCCAGCGCGTTCAGCCGGGCTTCGTTGCGGGCGACCAGGATCAGGTCGTAGCCGCGGCGCGCGAGGCGGTCCGCGTAGATCGCGCCGATGCCGGCGGAGGCGCCTGTGATGACGGCGGTGCCTTTGGAAGTCGTGCTCATGTCAGTGCTCTTTCAGGTGGGTTGGAGGCGACGTGTTGTCTGGCCCTGGGAAGAATTCTGGTGACCCGGACCCGCTTCCTCAATGTCATTGATGCAATGAATCCGGCCATGACCGATGTCAGCCCTTGGCGACCAGCACCAGCTTCTGGTTGACGAATTCCTTGATGCCCAGCTCGGACAGTTCGCGCCCGTAGCCGGAGCGCTTCACGCCGCCGAAAGGCAGCTCCGGACCGGTGCTGGAGAAGGTGTTGATCCACACGGCGCCTGTCTCGATGCGCGAGGCCAGGGCCGTCGCGCGGGCGATGTCCTTCGAGAACACGACGCCCGAGAGTCCGTAGCGGGAATCGTTGGCCAGCTCGACGATCCCGTCGTCGTCGCGCACGACGTAGACCTGCGCCACGGGGCCGAAGAACTCCTCGAAGTAGGCGGGGTTGTCTCGCCGGACGTCGGTCAGGATGGTCGGCTCGAAGAAGTTGCCGATGCGGTCCACGACCTTGCCGCCGTAGTGCAGCGTCGCGCCGTGGGCCACGGCCTGCTGCACCTGACGCGCGAGGCTGTCACGCGCCGACTGCGAGGACAGCGGCCCCAGCGTGGTCGACTCGTCCAGCGGGTCGCCGATCTTCACGGCCTTGAACGCCGCGGTGAACTTCTCGAGGAACGCGTCGGCGATCCGCTCGTGCACCAGGAAGCGCTTCGCGCCGATGCACTCCTGGCCGCCGACGTGCAGGCGCGAGAAGGTGCCGAGCTCGACGGCTTTGTCCAGGTCCGCGTCGTCGAGCACGATGAAGACGTCGTTGCCGCCCATCTCGAGCGTGGTCTTCTTCAGGTGCTTGCCGGCCTGTGCCGCGATGGCGCTGCCCGCCCCTTCCGACCCGGTCATCGCGGCGCCCTGCACGCGGTCGTCCGCGATGATCCGGGCGACCTGGTCCGCGGTGATGAACAGGTTGGTCCAGGCGCCCTTGGGCGCGCCGGCTTCCGTCACGAGCGCCTCGAAGACGCTGGCCGCATGCGGCACGATGCTCGCGTGCTTGGCGACGATCGGGTTGCCCGCCGCCAGGTTGGGCGCCATCACGCGCATCAGCTGATAGAACGGGAAGTTCCACGGCTCGACCGCCAGCAGCACGCCGATCGGGTGATGTTCGATCCAGGCGTCACCTTGCGGCGAATCGATCCTGACCGGCGCGAGGAAACGCTCGGCGTTGTCCGCGTAGTAGCGCGCGATCTCGGCCACGACGCCGATCTCGGCGCGGCTCTCGCCGATCAGCTTTCCCATCTCATTGGTGATCAGCGTCGCCAGTTCCTCCGAGCGCGCGTCGATCAGTTCCGCCAGTCGGCGCAGCACCCGCAGCCGGGGCTGGATGTCGCCCTTGCTCCAGGACGACTTGTAGAGACGATGCGCGTCGGCCAGTGCGATCTCGACGTCGGCATCGGTGTGGTTGGGCCACGTGCGGAGGAGCTCGTTGGTGGTCGGGTTGATGGTCTGGTAGGCCATGGGGAAGTCCTTTGGATTGCGTTTGAATCGAATGGACGCCTTGTCCATCGATGCTTCGAATCTCGGGGGCGGCCCCCGGAAGGACAACGACGGATCCGCAAGGATTCCGGCCATGCGATGCGGATCGCACCCAGTCGGCGCGGGGAGATTCCGGCTTGCCGACGGCATCCGCTCAGCGGTGAAATACAGTGGGTTCTTTCATCGCGATTGATGGCTCATGCATTCCATCGGACTGGTCGTCTATCCCAACTTCCAGGCGCTCGGCCTGGCGGTGCTCACGGTGTTCGAGTACGCCAACCTGATGAGCGAAACGCCGGCGTATGAGTTCACGCTGGTGTCGGAACGCGGCGGTCTCACGACGTGCTCACAAGGCTTCTCGGTCCACACCGAGAAGCTGCGCGCGCGCACCTACGACACGCTCATCGTGACCGGCGACAACGAGTGCCGGCTGCCGCCGCAGAGCCTGCTGGATTTCCTCGCGACCGCGCCGGATCAATCACGTCGGGTGACCTCCGTCTGTACCGGCTCCTTCGTGCTCGCCGCAGCGGGTCTGCTCGACGGCCGTCGCGCCACGACGCACTGGTACCACGCGCAGTCCTTCCGCCAGCAGTACCCCGAGGTGCAGCTGGAAGAGGATCGGATCTTCATCGTCGACGGGCCGATCTGGACCTCGGCCGGCATGAGCGCCGGCGTCGACCTGGCGCTCGCCATCGTCGAGAAGGACCTGGGATCGGAGATCGCGCGCTCCGTCGCGCGCAAGCTGGTGGTGTATCAACGCCGCGGCGGCGGCCAGTCGCAGTTCTCAGCCTTGCTGGAACTCGACGCGAAATCGGACCGCGTGCAGCTCGCGCTGAACTTCGTCAAGGAGAACCTCGCGGGCGACCTGTCGGTCGAGGTGCTGGCCGAGGCGGCCCGCCTGAGCCCGCGTCAGTTCAGCCGCGTGTTCCGCGAAGAGACCGGGCAGTCGCCGGCGAAGGCGGTCGAGCGGCTGCGCGTCGAAGCCGCCCGCCTCATGATGGAGACGACGCGCCATCCGATCGAGGTGATCGCGCGTGAGACGGGCTTCGGTGATCGGGAACGCATGCGCCAGGCCTTCCTGCGCGCCTTCGGGCAGCCGCCCCAGGCGATCCAGCGCCTGTCGCTCCCGCCGGAGATGACGGTCTGAAACGGAGGACCGGTCAGGCCTCGTCCGGCGTCCAATCGGGGCTGTAGCCGCCCAGCGTCGGGTGGTACATCTCATCGCCGGTGTGCTGCGTGAATTCGACGTTGAGCCGATCTTCCCGCAGCCCGAGGACCTCGATGCAATGGGCGCACAGCGCCTGGGCGACCTGCATCCGGAGCTCCGGCGGCCGTCCCTTGCGGATGTCCAGCATCATCAGCGCCACGGGCGTCGGCTCCTCGCCGATCTCCGGGATGCGCCAGACGCCCCCTTCGCCGAGTTCACGGATGGCGACGCTGATCCGACGGATGTCGACGGACATCATCTCCGCGTAGGTCTCGCTCATCTTCCTGGCCAGGAGACGCTTGGTCTCGGTCGGGTAATGGTCGTTCACATCGAGCTGCAGATAGGGCATGGGTGTCTCCCGGGGTCAGACCTGCGCGACGCCGCCGTCGACGAAGAATTCGCTGCCGGTCACGAAACTGCTCTCATCGGAGGCCAGGAAGGCGATGACCTGCGCGACCTCGTCGTCGCGGCCGGTGCGCGACAGCGGCGTGATGGACGCAGCGTAGTCGAAGAAGCCGTCGAGCTGGTCGGGTGCCACGCCCGTCTTCTCGTGACCCGGCGTCCTGATGACGCCCGGGCTGACGGCGTTGACGCGAATGTCGTGCCCCTTCAGGTCGGACGCCCAGGTCCGGGCGAAGGACCGCACCGCGGCTTTCGTCGCGCTGTAGATGCTCCAGTTGGCGAAGCCCTTGCTGGCGACGATCGAGGCCAGAAGAATGATGGATCCGCCCGGACCCATCAGCGGCAGCGCCTTCTGCACGGTCCAGACCACGCCCTTGACGTTGGTGTCCAGCAGCCCGTCCACATGCTCCTCGGTCAGGCTGCCCAGCGGCGCCAGCGCGGCAAAACCGGCGTTCGCGCAGACGATGTCGAGGCGGCCCGATTCCGCCTTCACCCGCTCGTAGAGCCGGTCCAGGTCGGCCGGTCGGGTGACGTCGCCGACGACGGCGACGGCGCGCTCGCCCAGGGACGCCGCCGCCGCTTCGAGTTCCTGCGCCCGCCGTCCCGTCAGATAGACGCGAGCGGCGCCCTGCGCGATCAAGGTCCTGGCCGTGGCCAGTCCGATCCCGGAGTTCGCTCCGGTGACGAGGGCGATCTTTCCTTCCAGCTTCATGGTTGCTTCCATTGGTCTACGTGAACAGCTTGATGACACCGGTCATGTTGTCGCGGCCGAAGCCCCTGGCCATCGCGGTGCGGAATACCTCGCCCGCTGCCGCGATCGTCGGAACGTCCGAGCTCTCGGCGGCGGCCGACAGCACATAGCCGAAGTCCTTGTCGATGAGCTCGATGGGGAACTGCGGGGCGTGGTTCTCGCCCAGCATGAGGTCGGACACGCGGCCCGCCACGGCGCTCCAGGCGGGCGTCCTGGACACGGCCGCCAGCACGCGCGACGCATCGATGCCGGACCACTTCAGCAACCCGATCAATTCGGCGATGGTCGTCACCTGCACGCCCAGCAGGGCGTTGGTGACGAGCTTCGCCATGGCGCCCGAGCCCAGGGGGCCGACGTGGTGGAGGCTGGATCCCATCGCCGTCAGGACGTCCTGCGAGCGCGCATAGATCGCGGCGTCCCCGCCGACGAGATAGATCAGCTGCGCCAGCTCTGCCTGGGGCGTGCTCCCGACGACAGGCGCGTCGAGCAGCGGGATCCCGCGCGCGGCCAGCGTCGCGCCCAGTTCCCGTATCCATGCCGGGGTCAGCGTCGAGCTCTCGATGGCGATGCTTCCCGCCTGCATGCCCACCGCGGCACCGGTCTCCGGATCGGTCCAGACCTGCCGGGAGGCCTCGTTGTCGCGCACCATCGCGATGACGAACTCGGCGTCGGCCGCGGCATCCTTCGGCGTTCCCGCCCAGCGCGCACCGGCCTCGACGAGCGCCTTCGCCGCGGACGCGCGGCGATTCCACACGGTCAAGCGATGGCCGGCTCTGAGGAGATTGAGGGCCATGCGCGATCCCATCGCACCCACGCCGAGCAAGGCGATCTGTGACATGAAGCGGTTCCTTGGCAATGACGGTTGCATGCGGTCGAACTTATCGGACCCGGCCCCTTCCAGCCATGTCGCATCGACATGGTTTTCCGGCCATCGACCGCTCAAGCCGCCTTGGGCGCGTACTGCATCTCGCCGTTGCCGAAGGACCAGTCCTCGCGGGCCACATCGACGAGGTTGATCACGACGTCCTGGATGCGCAGCCCGGTCTTCTCGGCGATGCCTTCGGCGACCGCCTTGTAGAAGGCCTGCTTCACCTCGACGGTCCGACCGGCGTTCCAGGTCACCTGGATGAAGACGATGTCCGGCGTGTAGGTGATGCCGAGATAGCCCAGCGCCGGATAGATCAGCTCGTCCTCCGCGTGCCGCGTGACGATCTGGAACTTGTCGTTGGCGGGGACGCCGGCGACGCGGGTCATCGCGTCGTAGACGACCGTACTGATCGCGCGGACGGTATCGACGGAGGCCGTCCTGGCGATGTTGATTCGAACGAGGGGCATGGTGGACTCGATGCTGCAGAAGACCGCATGGCGGGCCGATGACTGAACCATACGCAGCGGATTAGCATCGATCAATCGAATAGTTGTCATGCATAGAATGCGTCACACGCATACTGTCGCGACACCGAAAATCACCATGCTCGACGAGCTCAAAGCCTTCATCGCCGTCGTGGACACGAGTTCGCTGACGAAGGCGGCAGACCGGCTGTCCCTCACGCAGTCGGCGGTGTCGCGCCGCGTCCAGCAGCTGGAAGACATGCTGGGCACGCCGCTGCTCGACCGGTCGACGCGGCCGCCGACGGCCACGGCCGTGGGGCGGCGCATCCATCAATCGGGCGGGGCCATCCTGAGCGACATCGATCGCCTGAAGCGGATCGCCCGGGACGGCGAGGCGCCCACCGGCACTTTCAGGATCGGTCTGCCGCAGGTCATCGCGGACGTCGCGCTGTTCGAGATCGCCATGCGCCTGAGGACCACCTTCCCGGCCCTGGATCTGAGGTGCCGCACGGACTGGAGCACGACGCTCCAGAAGTCGGTCGCGCAGGGCGAGCTCGACGCGGCGGTCCTCATGCTGCCGGCGGGGAGCGCGCCGCCGGCGGGCATGGCGGCGCAACACATCGTCACCTTCGACGTGCTGATCGTGCAGAGCAAGGACGCGCCGGTCGTTCCGGATCGCTCAAGCATCGGCCAACTGGCCGACAGCGAATGGATCCTCAATCCGCAGGGCTGCGGTTATCGCGCCGCGCTGCAGCGGGCGATGGAGGGCGCAGGCAAGACTTTGCGCCTCGGGGTCGACGTGCACGGCACCGAAACGCAGCTGCGCCTCGTCGCCGCGGGCATGGGGCTCGGCTTGGCGCCGCGCAGCCTGCTGGCCGCCAGCAGCCACCTGCCGGGGCTCTCCATCGTGGAGGCGGCCGACTTCTCGTTGACGCTCGACCTGTGGCTGGTCCATGCGCAGGCGCTCGGCAATCTCGGCCAGGCGCTCGATGTCTTCCACCGGGCGCTGGTGGAACCGCCTCAGAACAGGAAGTAGCGCTGCGCCATCGGCAGCACCGAGGCGGGCTCGCAGTGCAGCAGCAAGCCGTCGGCGCGCACCGCGTAGGTCTGGGGATCGACCTCCATCCGCGGGGCATAGTCATTGTGGATCATGTCCTTCTTGCCCACGCCGCGTATGCCCTTGACCGCGACCGCGGTCTTGGCCAGGCCGTAGCGCTGCGGCGCGCCGGCCGCGATCGCCGCCTGCGACACGAAGCTCAGCGAGGCCCGCGCCAGCGAGCCGCCGAAGCTGCCGAACATCGGCCGGTAGTGCACCGGCTGCGGCGTCGGGATGGACGCGTTGGGATCGCCCATCGCGGCCATCGCGATCACGCCGCCCTTGAGGATCAGCGACGGCTTCACGCCGAAGAAGGCCGGCTTCCAGATCACCAGGTCGGCCCACTTGCCCACCTCGATGCTGCCGACCTCGTGGCTCACGCCGTGCGCAATCGCCGGGTTGATCGCCAGCTTGGCGACGTAGCGCTTCACGCGGCCGTTGTCGTGGCGATCGCTGTCGCCCGGCAGCTGGCCGCGCTGCTGCTTCATCTTGTGCGCGGTCTGCCAGCAGCGCAGCACCACCTCACCCACGCGGCCCATCGCCTGCGAGTCCGAGCTGAACATGCTGATCGCGCCCAGGTCGTGCAGGATGTCCTCCGCCGCGATCGTCTCCTTGCGGATGCGACTCTCGGCGAAGGCCAGGTCCTCCGCGATCGCGGGGTCCAGGTGGTGGCACACCATCAGCATGTCGACGTGCTCGTCGAGCGTGTTGATCGTGTAGGGCCGCGTCGGGTTGGTCGAGCTCGGCAGCACGTTGGCCTCGCCGACCACCTTCAGGATGTCCGGCGCGTGGCCGCCGCCGGCGCCCTCGGTGTGGAAGGTGTGGATGGTGCGGCCCTTGAAGGCCGCCACCGTGTCCTCGACGAAGCCGCTCTCGTTGAGCGTGTCGGTGTGGATCGCCACCTGCGTGTCGGTGACCTCGGCCACGTCCAGGCAGTTGGAGATGGCCGCCGGCGTCGTGCCCCAGTCCTCGTGCAGCTTCAGGCCGATCGCGCCGGCCTCGATCTGTTCGACCAGTCCTTCAGGACGACTCGCGTTGCCCTTGCCGAGGAAGCCGAGGTTCATCGGGAACGCGTCGGCGGCCTGCAGCATGCGCTCGATGTGCCACGGGCCCGGCGTGCAGGTGGTGGCGAAGGTGCCGGTCGCGGGGCCGGTGCCGCCGCCCAGCATCGTGGTCACGCCGCTGGCCAAAGCTTCCTCGATCTGCTGCGGGCAGATGAAGTGGATGTGCGAGTCGATCGCGCCGGCGGTGACGATCGCGCCCTCGCAGGCGATGACTTCGGTGCCGGGGCCGATGACGATGTCCACGCCCGGCTGCGTGTCCGGATTGCCGGCCTTGCCGATCGCGACGATGCGGTGGTCCTTCAGGCCGATGTCGGCCTTGACGATGCCCCAGTGGTCGAGGATCAGCGCGTTCGTCATCACCGTGTCGACGGCGCCCTGCGCGCGCGTGCGCTGCGACTGCGCCATGCCGTCGCGGATGGTCTTGCCGCCGCCGAACTTCACTTCCTCGCCGTAACCGCCGGCGCGCAGGGTCAGGTCCTGCTCGACCTCGATCACGAGGGCGGTGTCGGCCAGCCGGACGCGGTCGCCGACGGTCGGGCCGAACATCTCGGCGTAGGCGCGTCTGCCGATGCGGGCCATCAGAGCGCTCCCTGGATCAGGCCGCGGAAGCCCCAGACCTCGCGGCTGCCGGCGTAGTCGACTAGCTCCACGGTGCGCTGCTGGCCGGGCTCGAAGCGCACGGCGGTGCCGGACGCGATGTTCAGACGCATGCCGCGCGCGGCCTCGCGGTCGAAGACCAGCGCGCCGTTGGTCTCGGCGAAGTGGTAGTGGGAGCCGACCTGGATGGGTCGGTCCGCGCCATTGACCACGGTCAGCGTCAGCGTACGGCGGCCGGGGTTGAGCATCAGCTCGCCGTCGTCGACCAGCAGCTCGCCTGGCGTCGTGCCGGGGGTCATGCCGGCGGTCATGCGACCACCATGCGCGCGATCAGTCCCAGGCCGAGCAGCGCGATCACGCCACCCGCGGCACGCGACCACACCGGCGCCAGCGAACGCAGCTTCACGCCGATGGCGAGACCGCCCGCATGCAGCAGCCCGGTCGCCAGGACCATGCCGGCGAGCGCGGCGCCGCCTTGCAGTTCGGCGCCGTGCGCCAGGCCGTGGAAGACGGCGAAGGCGCCGACCAGCGCGGCGGACATCGTCGCGCCCAGACGCCAGCGCGCTGCGGCCACCAGGCCGAGCACCAGCACCGAAGCGGCCACCATGGGCTCAACACCTGGCACCTGGAAGCCCTCGTCCGAGAGCGCGAATCCGACCAGCGCGCCCGCCAGGAGCAGACCCGCGAAGGCGAACGGCGCCGCCAGCATGCGGCGGCCGGTCTGCGTGAGCGCGCTCCACAGGCCGACGGCCAGCATCGCGGCCAGGTGGTCGAGGCCGGTGAACGGATGGGAGAAGCCGGCGCCGAACGCGGCTCCTGCGCTGAGCGTGCCGTGGTCGTGCGGGACGCCTTCGCCGGTGTGGGCGAAGACGAAGACGGGCAGCACGGCGGCGACGGTCAGGGCGAGCGCCTGGACGGCGGTCACTGCGGCGTCGGCGAAGGACGCGGGAAGGAGTCGTGCGGTCATCGCTGTCCTCAAGGGAAATCGGTGGATCAGGGGCTCGGAGATCGGAGATCGGAGATCGGAGATCGGAGATCGAGGGTCCGGGATCAGGGGATCGGCTGGTGGACGGTGACGAGCTTGGTGCCGTCGGGGAAGGTGGCCTCGACCTGGATGTCGGGGATCATTTCCGGCACGCCGTCCATGACGTCGTCGCGGGTGAGGAGCTCCCGGCCTTCCTTCATCATCTGAGCGACGGTCTTGCCGTCGCGGGCGCCTTCCATGACGGCGGCGCTGAGGAAGGCGACGGCTTCCGGATAGTTGAGCTTCAGCCCTCGCGCCTTGCGCCGCTCGGCGAGCAGCGCGGCGGTGAAGATCAGCAGCTTGTCTTTTTCGCGAGGCGTGAGTTCCATGGTCCTGCTGCTCTAGCAAGCCCCATGCCGGTGCGGGCACGCTTCATGCATTTCCTGGGAACCCGCCCATGGACGCGCCCCTCCCCTCCCAAGACGCCCCGCAGCACATCATCAAGCTGCGGCGGGACTACAACGCCTGGGTGGCGAGGGAGACGCTGGAGGACTACGCGCTGCGCTACACGCCGCACCGGTTCCGGCGCTGGTCGACCTGGCGGGTGGCCAACACCGCTTTCGGGGCGGCGTCCTTCCTGATCCTGGAGGCCGTCGGCGCGACGCTGCTGCTGCAGTACGGCTGGACCAACGCGGCGCTGGCGATCATGGTCACCGGGCTGATCATCTTCCTGGCCGGCCTGCCGATCAGCGTCTACGCGGCGCGCCACGGCGTGGACATGGACCTGCTGACGCGCGGCGCGGGCTTCGGCTACATCGGCTCCACGCTGACCTCGCTGATCTACGCGAGCTTCACCTTCATCTTCTTCGCGCTCGAAGCAGCGGTGATGGCCTATGCGCTGGAGCTGGCGCTCGACATCCCGCCGCAGTGGGGCTACCTCATCTGCGCGCTGGTCGTCATCCCGCTGGTGACGCACGGCATCTCGGCCATCAGCCGGCTGCAGCTGTGGACCCAGCCGCTGTGGCTGGCGCTGCTGGTGCTGCCCTTCGCCTGGGTGGGCTGGCTTCATCCTGGTGCGTTCGACGGCATCACGACCCAGGTTGGGTCGCAGTCGGGCACGGCCGCCTTCGACATGCACGCCTTCGGTGCGGCGCTGACCGTCGGCGTGGCGCTCATCACCCAGATGGGCGAGCAGGCCGACTACCTGCGCTTCATGCCCCGCCAGACGAAGGAGAACCGCCTGCGCTGGTGGGCCGCCGTGCTGGCCGGCGGGCCGGGCTGGATCGTGCTGGGCGTGCTGAAGATGCTGGGCGGCGCGCTGCTGGCCTACCTGGCCGTCAGCCACGCGGTGCCCGCCGAGCGCGCCGTCGACCCCAACCAGATGTACCTCGCCGCCTACGAGTACGTGTTCCCGCAGTACGGCTGGGCGGTCGCGGTGACGGCGCTGTTCGTCGTCGTCTCGCAGCTCAAGATCAACGTCACCAACGCCTACGCGGGCTCGCTGGCGTGGAGCAACTTCTTCTCGCGGCTGACGCACAGCCACCCGGGCCGCGTCGTCTGGGTCGTGTTCAACACGCTGATCGCCTTCATGCTGATGTCGATGAACGTGTTCGAGGCGCTCGGGCATGTGCTCGGCCTCTACGCCAACATCGCCATCGCCTGGATCATGGCCGTCGTCGCGGACCTGGTGATCAACAAGCCGCTCGGGCTTTCGCCGCCGGGCATCGAGTTCAAGCGCGCCCACCTGTACGACGTGAATCCGGTCGGCGTCGGCGCGATGGCGCTGGCGTCGGTGCTGTCGGTGGCGGCGCACCTCGGGCTGATGGGCACGCTGGCGCAGGCGTGGTCGGCGGCGATCGCGATGGTGACCGCGTTGGTCACGGCGCCGCTGATCGCCTGGGCGACGAAGGGGCGTTACTACCTCGCGCGGCCGTTGCCGGAGATCCAGGCCGCCGGATTCCAGACCGAAGGCGCCGAAGCCGTGCGCCGCTGTGTCATCTGCGAGCGCGATTACGAAGGTCCGGACATGGCGCACTGCCCGGCCTACCGCGGGCCGATCTGCTCGCTGTGCTGCACGCTGGACGCGCGCTGCGGTGACCTGTGCAAGCCCCACGCCAGCCTGTCCGCGCAGTGGACCGCCGCACTGCGGCGCGTGCTGCCCGAACGCAGCTGGCGTTACATCGACACCGGCCTCGGCCACTACCTGCTGTTGATGCTCGTACTGACGCCGCTGCTGGCGACTCTGTTCGGGCTGCTCTACCACCAGCAGCTGCAGCAGCTGCCGCAACTGCCGCTGATCGACATCGCCGCGCAGGACGCGCTCCGCGCCAGCCTCAAGGCGGGGATGCTGAAGGCCTTCTTCGCGCTGCTGCTCGTGGCGGGCACCGTCGCCTGGTGGTTGGTGCTCGCGCACCAGAGCCGCGAGGTCGCGCAGGAGGAATCCAAGCGGCAGACGCAGGCGCTGATGCGCGAGATCGCCTCCCACCGCCGCACCGACGAGGCGCTGCAGGGCGCCCGCCTGCAGGCCGAGCGCGCGCAGGCCGCGGCGGAGGCCGCCAACCAGGCCAAGAGCCGCTACATCAGCACCATCAGCCACGAGCTGCGCACGCCGCTCAACAGCATCCTCGGCTACGCGCAGCTGATGGCGGCGGACGCCTCGCTGCCGCCGCAGCGGCGCCAGGCGGTGCAGGTCATCAAGCGCGGCGGCGAGCACCTGATGCAGCTGATCGACGGCACGCTGGACATCGCCCGCATCGAGGCCGGCCGGCTGAGCCTGGAGCCGGCGCCGGTGCGCTTCGACGAACTGCTGCGCGAGCTCGCCGACATGTTCGAGCCGCAGGCCGCGACGAAGGGCCTGAGCTTCCGCTTCGAGCCGCAAGGCACGCTGCCCGAGTGGGTGCGCGCGGACGAACAGCGCTTGCGCCAGATCCTGATCAACCTGCTGGGCAACGCGATCAAGTTCACCACCGAGGGCGAGGTCACGCTGCGCGTTCGGCACGGCCGCGAGATGGCCACACTGGAGATCGCCGACACCGGCCCCGGCATGGACGCGGCGGAACTGGCGCGCATCTTCGAGCCCTTCGCCCGCGGGTCGAGCGGCGCGGGCGGCGCGCCTGGCGCGGGGCTGGGGTTGACGATCTCCAAGATGCTGACGGCCCTGATGGGTGGCGAGATGTCGGCGACCAGCGAGCCCGGACGCGGCTCGATCTTCCGCGTGCGGCTGTTCCTGCCGGAGTTGCACGGCCGCATCTGGGACACGCCGCGCATGCGCCGCGCGGCGAAGGAACGTCTCGGCCTCGACGGTGTCTCGCCGCGGGTACTGGTCGTCGACAACGAATCGGACGACCGCCAGCTGCTGATCGAACTGCTGGAGCCGCTCGGCTTCACCGTGCGCGACGCGTCGAGCGGCCATGACGCGCTGGACCTCGTCGCGGCGGGATGGGTGCCGGACGCGGTGCTGATGGACCTGGCGATGCCCGGCATCGACGGCTGGGAAACGATCCGTCGGCTGCGGCGCATGCTCGGCGATCTCGGCGTGAACGCGCCGGCGGTGGCGGTGGTCTCGGCGAACGCGTTCGAACGCGGCCAGGACAACGACGCCGGCATCGCGGCGCGCGACTTCATCTTGAAGCCGGTGCGGCACGAGCTGCTGCTGGACTGGCTGTCCGAGCAGCTGTCGCTGTCCTGGCGCGTCGGCCCCGAACGCGCGTCACCCGATCCGCAGCCGGCCGCGCCGGTCGAGACGCCGCCGGCCGATCGCCTGACCGGACTGCGGGAAGCGCTGCAACTCGGCTACTACCGCGGCGTGCTGCAGCAGCTCGACGCGATCGAGGCGGCCGACGCCGTGTGGCAACCCTTCTGCGAGGCCCAACGCGCGCTCGCGCGGCAGTTCCAGTTTGAAGCGATGCTGCGCGCCCTCGCGCGCAGCGAGAACCCGGCGTGATCATGAACTCTCCCCTCCCCTCCGCCGTGGCCGCGCTGCTGGACCAGCAGCAAGGCGATCGCGTCCTGATGGTGGACGACGTGCCCGACAACCTGTCGCTGCTGCACGATGCGCTCGACGAGCACGGCTACATCGTGCTGGCCGCGACCAGCGGCGAGGCCGCGCTGGCCTGCGTGCAGCAGGGGCGTCCCGACATCGTGCTGCTGGACGCGATGATGCCGGGCATGGACGGTTTCGAGGTCGCGCGGCGGCTGAAGGCGGATCCGTCGACGGCGCACATCCCGATCATCTTCATGACGGGGCTGACCGAGACCGAGCACCTGGTCGCCGCGCTGCAGGCCGGCGGCGTCGACTATGTGACCAAGCCGCTGGACCCGCGCGCGGTGCTGGCGCGCATGCAGGTCCACCTGCAGGGCGCGCGGCAGGCGCGGCAGACGCGCCAGGCGCTGGACGCCTTCGGCTACGCGAGCATCGCGGTCCGTGCGTCCTCGGGCCGGCTGCTGTGGCAGACGCCGCTGGCGCGTGAGCTGCTGCAGCTCTACTACGGCACGATCGCGCCGCAGACGCCGGCGCCGGTGCTGGCGTGGCTGCGCAAGACGCTCGACGAGATGGCGGCCCATTCCCCCGCGGACGGCATGCCGCCGCAGGAACCGGCCCGCCTGTGCGCCGAGCTCGGCGCACGGCGGCTGAGCTTCCGGCTGCACCACTGCATCGGCGAGGAGACGTCCGGCGGAGGGGCCGCGGCGGGCCCGTCGGGCCCGGCGGTGGGCGCTGCTGCCGGCGGCGACTGGCTGATCGTGATGCGCGAGGTCTCGGACGTCGCGGTGATCCGCTCGCTGGGACTGGCCTTCAGCCTGACGGCGCGCGAGGCCGAAGTCCTCTACTGGGTCGTGAAGGGCAAGATCAACCGCGACATCGGCGAGATCCTCGGCGCCAGCCCGGCGACGGTGAAGAAGCACCTGGAGCGCATCCACGCCAAGCTCGGCGTGGAGACCCGCACGGCGGCGGCGTCGATGGCGCTCACGCGGGTGAGGGAGATGCATCCGCAGTGGGAGGTGTGACGAAGGTCGTGGGGAACCGGTTGGCGTGATCGGCTGGGTTGATCGTCTGGCGCGATCGGATGACAGGCTGGCGGGATCGGATTGGCGCGTGGGTCGCCGCTCGCGGACCATGGCGGCACGTCAACCTCCCGTCCCTCGACATGCGTCCCCAACAACCACCCGTCGCCCTCGTCACCGGCGCTTCCTCCGGCATGGGCAAGGACTTCGCCCTGCGCCTGATCGCGGAGGGCTACCTGGTCTACGCCACCGCCCGCCGGTTCGACCGCCTTGAAGCGGTCCGCGCGGCCGGCGGCCGGACGCTGACCATGGACGTGACCGTCGACGACTCGATGTCGTCCGCAGTCGAACGGATCCTCGCGGAGCAGGGCCGCATCGACGTCCTCATCAACAACGCCGGCTACGGCCAGTACGGCGCGCTCGAAGACGTGCCGCTGGCCGAAGGCCGCCGGCAGATGGAGACCAACCTGTTCGGCGCGGCGCGGCTGGTCCAGCTCTGCCTGCCGGCGATGCGCGCGCAGGGCCGTGGGAAGATCATCAACATCTCGTCGATAGGCGGCAAGCTCGCCTCACCGATGGGCGGCTGGTACCACGCCTCGAAGTTCGCGCTCGAAGGCTACTCCGACGCGCTGCGCAACGAGGTGGCACAGTTCGGCATCGACGTCGTCGTCATCCAGCCCGGCGGTGTCGCCTCGGAATGGGCCGGCATCGCTTCGGAAGAAGCGCTGCGGCACTCCGGCACCGGCGCCTATGCCGGGCTGGCCAACAAGTTCAACGACCTGCAGAAGCAGATCACCAACAACCCCGGACCCAAGGTGATCAGCGATCTGGTGATCAAGGCGCTCAAGGCGAAACGCCCGAAGGCGCGATACCACGGCGGCTTCCTCGCCGCACCGATGCTCTTGCTGCGCTATGTCCTGTCCGACCGGCTCTTCGACCGCATGATCAGGATGGCAATGCGATGAGAGAAATCCGATGAGGAAGACGCGATGAGGCAGGTGCGATGAGGCAGGTGCGATGAGAGCGACCCACATCCCGATGGTGGCGTCCGTGTCGGCGCGGCTGGCGGCGCTCGGCCTCGACGTGGACGTCGTCGCCGCGCGGGCGGGCATTCCGGCGGGATTCAACCGGCGGCCGGGCACCAGCCTGGACACACGGCAGTTCTTCGCCTTCTGGCACGCGGTCGCGGCGCTGTCGGGCGACCCGCTCATCGGATTGAAGATCGGCGGCGAGGTCGGTCCCTCGCAGCTGGAGGCCGTCTCGGTGGCGGCGCTGCACTCGGCGACCTTCGGCGACGCGCTGGCCAGGCTGGCGCGCTACAAGGGCCTGTGCTGTCCTGAAGAAGTGCGCGTCGAGCGCGATGGCGAGGGCGATCTGGCTCGCCTGAGCTTCCACTGGATCCTGGCGAAGGAGCCCTGCCCTCAGATCATCAGCGATGCGGCCTTCGCGGCGGCGCACGCGCTGGCGCGCGTGGGCACCGGCCGGACGGTCGTGCCACGCCGTTTGGAACTCGTCAGAGCGCCTCCAGACACGGCAGCCTACGCGACGTACTTCGGTTGCGAGGTGCGCACCGGCTGCGTCGGCGACGCGCTGGTCTATGACGCGGCGGCGCTGGAGCTCCCCTTCGTCACGCGCAACGAGGACCTGCTCGCGGTGCTCGTGCCGGCGCTCGACGCGCAGCTCGACGCGATGGGCGAGCCCGACATCGAGGCGCAGGCCCGCTCGGTGCTGATGAAGATGATGCGAGGCGACCGTCCCACCATCGACACCCTCGCGCGGGAGCTCAACATGAGCGCCCGCTCGCTGCAGCGTCGGCTCGGCGAGGCCGGCACCAGCTACCAGACGGTGCTGGATCACGTCCGCCTCGAAACCGCGCGACGCCTGCTCGCGGACACCGCGTTCACGCCCGGCGAGATCGCTTTCTTCCTCGGCTTCGAAGAGGCCAATTCGTTCCAGCGCGCGTTCCGGCGGTGGGAGGGAAGGACGCCGGCGCAGTGGCGGGAGCAGTTGGGCGCCTGACGAGGTCGATCCTTCGGACCTCGACCCTGTCCGCGACAAGGTTTCCATCATGCAACTAATAATGTTGCATGAAATCCAACAGCCAGCTGTCCGACGTCCTCCACGTGCTGCTGCACATGGCCGAGGGCGACGGGCCGTCGACGTCCGAGGCACTCGCCGCCGCAATGCAGACCCACCCCGTCGTGCTGCGCCGCCTGATGGGCGGCCTGCGCGAGGCGGGTTTCGTCGCCTCCGCGAAGGGCCACGGCGGCGGCTGGGTGCTGTCCTGTCCGCTGGAGCGCATCACCCTGCGCGACGTGCATGAGGCGCTCGGCGGTCCGTCGCTGGTGTCCCTCGGCTTCCGCGAGGAACACCCGGAGTGCCTCGTCGCCCGCGCCGTCAACGACGCGCTCGGCACCGCCGTGCAGGAAGCCGAGGCCCTCCTGCTGAAGCGGCTGGGCGCGGTGACCCTCGCCACGCTGTCCCGCGACTTCCACCAGCGCATGGTCGAACTCGGCCACGCGCCCCACCGCCTTGAGGAGCATCACCATGAAGATTGATTTCGCCGTCATCGGCGGCAGCTACGCCGGCATGGCCGCCGCGCTTCAACTGGCGCGGGCGCGCCGGCAGGTGCTCGTCGTCGACGCGGGACAGCGACGCAACCAGTGCGTCGACGATCACGACGGCCAGGCGCACGGTTTCCTGACGCAGGACGGCCGCGCGCCCGGCGCGATCGCCGAGGAAGCTCGTCGTCAGTTGCGGCTCTATCCGACCGTGCAGTGGATGTCCGGGCTCGCCGACGACGGCCGCGTGGCGCCGGATGGCCGGATCGAATTCCGCGTCGGCGACGTCGCCGTCAGCGCCGGCCGAGTGATCCTCGCCACCGGCGTGCGCGACGAGCTGCCTCCCGTGCCCGGACTCGCCGAGCGCTGGGGGCGCAGCGTCTTCCATTGCCCCTACTGCCACGGCTACGAGCTGGACCAGGGTCGGATCGGGATCGTCGCCGCGTCCCCGCTGGCGCAGCACCACGCGATGATGCTGCCGGACTGGGGCGTGCCCACGCTGTTCCTGAACGGCAACTACGAGCCCAGCGCCGACGACCTCGACGAGTTCGCCCGCCGCGGCACGCGCGTCGAGCCGACGCCGATCGTCCGCATCGACGGCTTCGCCGATGTGGTGCTGCGGGACGGCCGGACGCTGACGATGGACGGCCTCTTCACCCAGCCGCGCACGACACCGTCGAGCACGATCGCCGCGCAGCTCGGCTGCGCGATGGACGACGGTCCGATGGGCCCGTTCATCAAGGTCGGCCCGATGCAGGACACCAGCGTGCCCAACGTCTTCGCCTGCGGCGACGCCGCCCGCGCGGCCGGCAGCGTCACGCTCGCCGTGTCCGACGGCGCGATGGCCGGCTTCGGCGCGCACCGCTCGACGATGTTCTGAAACGACGAGGGCCCCTCCCGGGGCCCTCGTCACTCATTCGCGATCCATCGCGCTCAGCAGGCGCTCAACAGGCGCTCAACTGTCGCTCAAGGCAACCGGAGTCGCTCGCCTTCGCGCGCTTCACGCATCTGTTCCCTGCCGCGGCCCAGCGTGAAGTACACGCGCAGCGTCTTCTCATCGCCGTAGGCCGGGTCGCGACCCGCCAGGTCATTGTCGACGCGGACGTCCAGCACGCCGCCACGGCTGATGTTGCGCAGGCGGTCCGTCACGTCGACGAAGCGTCCGCCGGCGCCGTAGGTCGCGCGCACGATGTTCAGCCGCTGGTCCAGTGCGGGACCCTGACCTCCGGGGTTGTAGCCGCCCGGGTTGGTCGGGCTGCCCGGACGGCCGTCCCAGCCGCCGTTCCAGCCGCCCTGGCCCCAGTCGCCGCGGCCCCAGCCGGTGAACTGGCCGCCGTCGATCCACGAGCCTTCCCGGTAGTCGAAGGTCCGCACCTGGCCGCTGCGGTCGCGGGCGTAGATGCGCAGCGTCTTCGTGCGGCCCACCGCCGGGTCGTCGCGGAACAGGTCGTTGGTGACGCGCACCTTGGCGTCGCGACGCGCCAGCTCGCGCAGGCGGCCGGTCACGTCGATGCTGCCCTCCGCCGCGCCGTAGCGCGCGCCCAGGATCGCGTACGCGCCGTCGTCACGACCGCCGCCGCCTTCCCAGTTGCCGCCGCCGCCCTGGCCCCAGTCGCCGCCGCGCCAGCCGGTGAAGTCGTTGCCGTCGATGACGCTGCCCTCGCGGAATTCGAAGGTGCGGTTGTCGCCGTTGCGGTTGCGCGCGTAGATGCGCAGCGTCTTCGTCTGGCCGTAGGCCGGATCGTTGCCGAACAGCTCGTTGGTCACACGGACCCGGTCGTCGCGCCGCGCCAGTTCCCGCAGTGTGCCGGTCACGTCCATGTTGCGCTGCGACGTGCCGTAGCGCGCGTTCAGGATCTGCCACTGGCCGTCGTCGCGCGCCGCCCAGGCCGAGGTGCCCGTCAGCATCGCCACCAGCAGCATCAGCGTCGCCAGCACCGCCTGGGCCACCCGCGCGATCGCGCGGAGCGGCCGCGGGGCCGTCGTCGTTCCAGTCATCGCAGTCATTGCAGTCATTGCAGTCATCGTCATTCGCGGTACCTCCTGGTGCTTTCCTGTTGTTCGGAGTTGTTCTTCAGCCTTCGTTCCCCGAGGTCACGACCTCGTCCCGGGAAGGGGCAGCATGTTGCATCAACGACATGACGTGTCCGGCGGTGCACGCACACTTCTTAGAGGTGTTACGAACGGTCACCACCCTCCGCTGCCGTCTCGCCATCGCCAGCCGCCGTCGCATCGACCGCCGGGGCGTACATCACATCCGAGCGCAGCACGTACTTGGTCCCCGCAGTCACGGGCGCGCCCTCATGCCAGGTGTCATGGATGAAGAGCAGCGCGCTGCCGGTCTCCGGCGTCACGGCGAACTCCCGGAAGCCGGTGTCGCCGCCCTCGAAGCCGTCGTTGAGGTAGACCAGGAAGGTCAGGCGACTGACGCGACCGTCCTCGCGCCACGGTCCGTCCTTGTGCATCCTGAAGCGCTGCCCCGGCGAATACCTGTAGAAGCGCAGATCGCGCGGCAGGCCCACCGCGCGCTCCCCGTCGAGCGCCGGCAGCGGCAGCTCGCGCAGCCGCTCCCAGAGACGGGCGACCCAGGCGGCATCCGCCACCATCGTCCGCTCGTTGTTGCGGATGCCGGTCAGCAGCTTGGGGCCGGCGTCCATCCGCACGGTGGCCGCGTCGAAGCCGCTGCGCTCCGCCAGCGCCATCACCTCCGCGCACTCTTCCCGAGACAGGAATCCGGGCACGGTGAACACCCGGTCGTCATGGATCTGGACTTGCATGACCGGCCATTCTCACCGCATGTACGCCATGTGCCGTATATGCCCCGCGTCCCCGCCTTCCTAGCATCCGGTCACTTCCTGAAGTCCTGCGAAGTCCGTCGAAGTCTTCCTTCATCCACCGGAGCTCCCCATGTCCTCGCACCCGAAATCCTCCCGCCCGCAGCGCCGCTTTGCGCTCAAGACGCTGGCCGTCGCCGGCGCGCTGACCGGCCTGAACCTCGCCGCCCTGCCCGCCTTCGCCGCCGACACCATCAAGGTCGGCGTGCTGCACAGCCTGTCGGGCACCATGGCGATCTCGGAGACGGTGCTCAAGGACACCGTCCTGATGGCCATCGACGAGATCAACGCCAAGGGCGGCGTGCTGGGCAAGAAGCTCGAACCGGTGATCGTCGACCCGGCCTCCAACTGGCCGCTGTTCGCGGAGAAGACCCGCCAGCTGCTGACCCAGGACAAGGTCGCGGTGATCTTCGGCTGCTGGACTTCGGTGTCGCGCAAGTCGGTGCTGCCGGTGGTCGAGGAACTCAACGGCCTGCTCTTCTACCCCGTCCAGTACGAGGGCGAGGAACTCAGCAAGAACGTCTTCTACACCGGCGCCGCGCCCAACCAGCAGGCGATCCCCGCGGTCGACTACCTGATGAGCAAGGACGGCGGTGGCGCCAAGCGCTGGGTGCTGCTGGGCACCGACTACGTCTACCCCCGCACCACCAACAAGATCCTGCGCGCCTACCTGAAGAGCAAGGGCGTGAAGGACTCGGACATCGACGAGAAGTACACCCCGTTCGGCCACAGCGACTACCAGACCATCGTCGCCGACATCAAGAAGTTCTCGGCCGGCGGCAAGACGGCGGTCGTGTCGACGATCAACGGCGACTCCAACGTGCCGTTCTACAAGGAGCTGGGCAACGCCGGGCTGAAGGCCAAGGACGTGCCGGTGGTGGCGTTCTCCGTCGGCGAGGAAGAGCTGCGCGGCGTCGATACCAAGCCGCTGGTCGGCCATCTGGCGGCGTGGAACTACTTCATGTCGATCAAGAATCCGACCAACGACGCCTTCATCAAGAAGTGGTCGACGTATGCGAAGGCGAAGAACCTGCCGGGTCACAAGGACAAGCCGCTGACCAACGATCCGATGGAGGCCACCTACATCGGCATCAACATGTGGAAGCAGGCGGTGGAGAAGGCCAAGTCGACCGACACCGACAAGGTGATCGCGGCGATGGCCGGTCAGACCTTCAGCGCGCCGTCGGGCATCACGTCCAAGATGGACGAGAAGAACCACCACCTGCACAAGTCGGTGTTCATCGGCGAGATCCGCGCGGACGGGCAGTTCAACGTGGTGTGGAAGACCCCCGCCCCGGTCAAGGCCAAGCCGTGGAGCCCGTATATCGCCGGGAATGAAGGCAAGCCTGACGAGCCGGCGAAGAAGTGATGCGGCGCGCCCTGCTCCTCGGATGGACCCTGGCGCTGTGCGGCCTCGCGCCCCTCGCGCAGGCGCTCACGCAGCCGCAGGCGCTGTCCGTCGCGCAGGGCGAGACCGATGACCGCATCGCCGCGATCGGCAAGCTCGTCGCGGCGCCGGACGAGCGCACGGCCGTGCTGCTGCAGGCGCTGGCCGACGAACGCGTGAAGCTCGGTCCCGATCGGCGCGTGCTGATCTCCACCGACGCCGGCGTCGTCGACGCCGCCACCGGCGCGGCGGTGACGCTGTCGCCGGACGCCCAGTCCTCGCTCGAGGACGTGATGCTCAACAACCGCCTGCGCGGCGAACTCGACGGCGCGCTCGCCGCGCTCCATCTGTCGAGCGCCGACAAGGCCGAACGCCTCGCCGCCGCGAAGGCGCTGATGGAGGCCGGCGGCGACGACGCCCGCGTCGCGCTGCTGGAGACCGCGATCGCGAAGGAGCAGGACGCGACCGTCCTGGACGCGCTGAAGCTCGCCCGCGCCGCCGCGCTCGCCGCGAGCCCGGACGCGGCCAAGCGCCTGGCCGCCGCGAAGCTGCTCGGCGAATCGCACAGCCCCGAGACGCGGCTGCTGCTCAACCAACGCCTGTCCGACGAACAGGACCCCGAGGTCAAACGCGCGCTTCAGCGCTCGCTGCGCGCCGTCGAAGACACCCTCGCCTGGGGCGAGCGCCTGGGCGCGCTCTTCACCGGCATCAGCCTGGCCAGCATCCTGCTGCTGGTCGCGCTGGGTCTGGCCATCACCTACGGCCTGATGGGCGTCATCAACATGGCGCACGGCGAGCTGATGATGATCGGCGCCTACGCGACCTACCTCGTCCAGGTCGCCTTCCGCCAGTGGCTGCCCGGCTGGTTCGACGCCTACCTGATCGTCGCGATGCCGGCCGCCTTCCTCGCCTCCGCGCTGGTCGGCGCGGCGCTGGAGCGCACCGTCATCCGCTGGCTCTACGGCCGGCCGCTGGAGACGCTGCTCGCCACCTGGGGCCTGAGCCTCGTGCTGATGCAGGCGGTGCGCTCGCTCTTCGGCGCGCAGAACGTCGCGGTGGAAAGCCCGTCGTGGATGGGCGGCTCGCTCGCGCTCCTGCCAGGTCTCGCGCTGCCGGCGAACCGGCTCGTGATCATCGTGTTCGCACTCGTCGTGCTCGGCGGCATGTCGCTGCTGATCGCGCGCACGCGGCTGGGCCTGTTCGTCCGTGCCGTCACGCAGAACCGTCCGATCGCCTCCTGCATGGGCGTGCCCACCGCGCGCGTCGACACCTACGCCTTCGCGCTCGGTTCCGGACTCGCGGGCCTGGCCGGCTGCGCGCTCAGCCAGGTCGGCAACGTCGGCCCGGACCTCGGCCAGAGCTACATCGTCGACGCCTTCATGGTCGTCGTCCTCGGCGGCGTCGGACAGCTCGCCGGCACGGTGCTCGCGGCGCTCGGACTGGGCCTGGCCAACAAGGCGCTCGAAGGCGTCGTCGGCGCGGTGCTCGCCAAGATCGCCGTGCTGCTCTTCATCATCGTCTTCATCCAGAAGCGGCCGCAGGGCCTGTTCGCGGTCAAGGGCCGCGCGCAGGAGTCCTGAATGCGCAGGGATCCCCTCATGACCGCGACCTCTTCCGCTTCCATGGCTGCTGCCTCACCCGGCGTCCCTGGCGCCTCCGCCGCATCGCCATCGGAGGGGCGGACGACGCTGCTGCTCCCGCAGCGCCCCGCCCTGCTCACCCGCAGCGGATGGATCGCCGTGCTGGCCGCGCTAACCGTCGCCTGCGTGCTGCTCCCGTCGCTGAACCTGCTGGTGCCCGCCGGCCATGCGCTGCACGTCGACGGCTACTGGATCAGCCTGCTCGGCAAGTTCTGCTGCTACGCGATGTGCGCGCTGGCGATGGACCTGATCTGGGGGTTCGCCGGCATCCTCTCGCTCGGTCACGGGCTGTACTTCGCGCTCGGCGGCTACGCGATGGGCATGTACCTGATGCGACAGATCGGCACCGACGGCCAGTACCGCAGCACGCTGCCGGACTTCATGGTCTTCCTCGACTGGAAGGAGCTGCCCTGGCACTGGGCCTTCAGCGACAGCTTCCTCGCGACGATGCTGCTGGTGCTACTCGTCCCCGGCGGCATCGCCTTCGTCTTCGGCTTCTTCGCGTTCCGCTCGCGCATCAAGGGCGTGTACTTCTCGATCATCACGCAGGCGATGACCTACGCCGCGATGCTGTTCTTCTTCCGCAACGAGAGCGGCTTCGGCGGCAACAACGGCTTCACCGACTTCAAGCGGCTGCTGGGACTGTCGATCACGACGCCCGGCATGCGCATGACGCTGGTCGTGCTGAGCGCAGTGGCGCTGGTCGGCTGCTACCTCGGCCTGCGCTGGCTGACCCGCGCGAAGTTCGGTCGCGTGCTCAGCGCGGTGCGCGACGCCGAGTCGCGGCTGATGTTCTGCGGCTACCCGCCGCTGCCCTACAAGCTCGCGGCGTGGGTGCTGTCGGCGCTGATCTGCGGCCTGGCCGGCGCGCTGTACGTGCCGCAGGTCGGCATCATCAACCCCGGCGAGATGAGCGTCGCCAACTCGATCGAGATCGCCGTCTGGGCCGCGGTCGGCGGGCGCGGCACGCTGGTCGGTCCGATCGTCGGCGCCTTCGCGGTCAACGGCGCGAAGAGCTGGCTGACGCAGTTCGCGCCCGAGTACTGGCTGTACCTGCTGGGCGCGCTGTTCGTCGCGGTCACGCTGTTCATGCCGGACGGCATCGCGGGACTGGTCAGGCGCAAGTTCGGCAAGAAGACCGTGGAGACGAAGGCATGAGCCCCGACCTGCTCGAACAAGGCCAGGAGCGCTTGCGCGCGGCGAGCGGCCCCGGCTACGGCCGCGTCGTACTGCCGGGCCAGCTGGACCTGGCGCACGGCCGCATCCTGTACCTGGAGGACGTGTCCGTCAGCTTCGACGGCTTCCGCGCGATCAACGGCCTGTCCATCGACATCGCGCCCGGCGAGCTGCGCTGCATCATCGGACCGAACGGCGCGGGCAAGACCACGATGATGGACATCATCACCGGCAAGACCCGGCCCGACTCGGGCACGGTGTTCTTCGGCGGAACGATCGACCTGCTGCGCCACAGCGAGGCCGAGATCGCCCAGCTCGGCATCGGCCGCAAGTTCCAGCGCCCGACGGTGTTCGAGGCGCTCAGCGTCTACGAGAACCTCGAACTCGCGCTGCAGGGTTCGCGCGCGCTGCGGGCGTCGCTGTGGGGCGTGCTCAGCAGCGCGCAGCGGGACCGCCTCGCGGAAGTGCTCACGCTGATCCGCCTCGACGACCAGATGACGCGCCCGGCCGGCCTGCTGAGCCACGGACAGAAGCAGTGGCTGGAGATCGGCATGCTGCTGGTGCAGGACCCGAAGCTGCTGCTGCTCGACGAGCCGGTGGCCGGCATGACGGATCAGGAGACCGAACGCACCGCGGAGCTGATCCTGACGCTGAAGGGCAGGCACAGCATCATCGTCGTCGAGCACGACATGGGCTTCGTCGACCGGATCGCGGAGAAGGTGACGGTGCTGGCCGAAGGCTCGGTGCTGGCGGAGGGTTCGCTCGCTCAAGTGCAAGCCGATGAACGTGTGATCGAGGTGTACCTTGGCCGTTGAACTTCAGGACCGCCCCGGCTCGAACGTCGGTTCGAACGGTACGACGACGATCCCGCCGATGCTCGAAGCCATCGGCATCCAGCAGTACTACGGCGGTTCGCACATCCTGCGCGACGTGTCGGTGAGCGCGTCGCCCGGGCGCATCACGGTGCTGCTCGGTCGCAACGGCGTCGGCAAGACCAGCCTGCTGAAGAGCCTGATGGGCCTGGTGCCGATCCGCGCGGGCAGCGTCACGCTGGCCGGCGCGGACATCACACGCGCGACGCCGTACCAGCGCGCGCGGGCGGGCATCGGCTACGTGCCGCAGGGACGCGAGATCTTCGCCCGCCTGACCGTCGAGGAGAACCTGCGCATGGGCCTGGCGAGCAAGCCCGGCGGCACGGCCATCCCGGAGCACCTGTACACGCTGTTCCCGGTGCTGAAGCAGATGCTCAGGCGCCGCGGCGGCGACCTGTCCGGCGGCCAGCAGCAGCAACTGGCGATCGCGCGGGCGATGGCGGCGTCGCCGAAGCTGCTGATCCTGGACGAGCCGACCGAAGGCATCCAGCCCAGCATCATCAAGGACATCGGCCGCGTCATCCGACGCCTGGCCGACGAGGGCCTCGACGGCCACCCGGTCGCGATCCTGCTGTGCGAGCAGTACTACGACTTCGCGGCGGAACTGGCCGACGAGTTCCTGGTGCTTGAGCGCGGCAGCGTCATCGCCCGCGGGAACAACGCGGACATGCAGACGGCGGAAGTGCGGGGGCTGGTGGCGATCTGATCCCGTTCGACACGCGGCGACGTCATCGGTCGTCCGTCGTACGCCGATCGGACGCATCCGGAGAACGTGGGCCGGACGGCGATCCAGAACCCGTCCCCCTCCGACTCACGCCGACTCACGTCGACTCGCCGCTCCCTCGTCTTCCCATGAACCCTCATCCGGTCGGCCCCGACGCCGTCGAACTTGCCCTGGACACCTTCCCGCCGCCAGATCAGTTTCCCTGGCCTCACATCCGCCTCGCCGGAGAGTTCGCCGCTGGCGTCAGCCCCCCGCACCTCGGCGCGCTGAAGCTGCTCTGTGACCGGATGAAGCCCGGGCTCGTCCCGTCTCCCCGGGAGACGAAGGTCCTGTGCTTCGCCACCAGCTGGGCCATGAGCCATCTGCGGACGCTATTGCCGACCGACCCTTCGCAGTCCTTGATCGATCAGTTGGAACTTGGCGTCCGCGAGTTGCAGGAAGGCTGTCTCACACACGATCTTGACCGTGTGATGCGGGGCCACGACACGTTCAAGTCGGTTTTCGACGACGTCAAGGACTCGTCCGCCTGTCTGGTCGTCGCGCCGCCCCGAGGGCTGGCGGAATTGATGGTTCCCACGATCAGTCGTCCCGCCCGGCTGATCAACCGGCTGCTGACCGGCTGCGAGGCGGGCGTCCTGTGGACGCTCGACACGTTCAACCGTTGCGCCTTCGATATCGGCGACGGCGAGCCGGCGGCGATGGCGCGCATGATCTCGATGATCATTCAGGCGACGATCATCGAGACGCCGTTCGACATCGACATCGACGGCCTGCGCGCCCTCGATGCGTCGACCACCGCGTCCGCGGCGGCGATGCTGAAAGCGCTGCGCGCCTGCCACCCCGTGCTGGTCGAACTGGGACGGCAGGGACTGCTGCCGGCGCCGCAGGTCCTCGTGCGGGAGCCGGCGACGGGCGACACGGGCGACACGGGGGACGCGGGCGCCCTCGCGACATGGCGGGAGTTCACCGGCTCCGAAGAACTCGGGCGCCTGCTGCCCGGACCACGGCCCCGGTCGCCGGACGCCACGGCGCCGGCGACGCGCGTGGACGACACCGCCCCGCTGCAGTGCGTGCTCGACCTTGGCGGCGTCGTCGAACAGCGCCTGGACCGCGCCTCGGGGAGGATCACCGTCGAGTGGCCCTGCTCGCAGGCGGGCGGCCGGTACACGACGTCGTTCCAGTTCGAGGCCCCGCCGGACAGCCTTGCAGGCGCCGCAGGCGCCGCGCCCGAGCGCCGGACGCGACAGGACCTCCAGATCCGTCAGCTCGACGACTTCGCCAGGGCCCACCTGGTGCGCGCCGCCACCCATCGGGCGTGGACGCAGTTCCCGCCGACCGTCCGCCACGACGGCGATCGGATCCTCGTCGGCCGGCAGGTGCTGGCCAGGCAGAGCGCCGGCCTCTGGACCACCGACCTCGACGCCGTCCGGCATGCCTTGAACATCACGGGCTGGTGGTCGGCCGTCCCCCACGCGTGGCCCGCGCCGGCCACGGACCCGCCCGGCCTTCCCCTCGAAGACGGCCACCCCTTCGAGGAAGACCTGTCCCTTGACGCAGGTCTGCCCGGTGCGCCGGTCCGGGAGCTGAGGCTGGTGCTCCAGATGGAACAGGACAGCGTCATCGCCGAGTCCTGCGCCACCCTCCATCGCAGGCACGCCGATCGGAGCGTCTGGATCCACATCGATGACGGCGGCCGCCCGACCGTCGTCGTCGGCGCGGCCCTGCTGATCCGGGTGCCGTCGGACGTGGCATTGACCATGGCCATCGTCGGGCACGGGGGACGCGCGGCCGAGGGAACCGGCGACCGGATGCTCCTCAGCGACTACACGCCCGACGCACTCGCTCAGTGCGTGTCTCGGTGCCTCGGCGCGCTCGGACTGCCGATGAATGTCAGTCGCATCACCCTGGATTCCTGCATGCTGGAGACGCCGACCTTCGACCGGGGATATGCCGCCGACTTCCTGCGTTGCGTCGACGACCTGGGCCTGACCGCCGTCGACGCGACGGTGACGGCCTACGCCCACACGGTGCAGACGTGGTCGCGGTATCGAACGACCCGCCCCTACGTTGGAGCGGCCCCTCTTCGTGGCGCGCCGGGTTCGTCCCTGCAATTCCGGATCGATCCCGACGAGGGCCGGATCATCCGACATGACAGATGCCCTGCTGGTCCGCCGCCAAGAGTGCGGGGAACGCATCGGCCCCGCGCTGGAGCCACGATCCTCCCGGCATCGTGGCCGCCGGACGACGTGTCGCCGCAGCCGGCCCAGCGCCGCGACGACGAGGGGGCGGTCCTGACGCCGTTCGAGTCCTGGTCGAACGCCGGGTTCCGGGTGCCGTTCTTCCTGTGAGGATCCGCGGGGTCGCGTGGCGATCTGAGGACGCTCAGCGCGCGGTCTCGCTGGCCGACCGGACCGGTGCAGCGGGCGCTGCGATCCGCGGCGCCGTCACATCGACGCTCCCGCCCTTGCCCCGGATCGCCTGGAACGCGGAGCGCTCCGCCAGATCGCTGAGTTTCTCGGCCATCTGCGCCGGCGACAGCGATTCCCCCACATCGCGGGCGACGGCCATCGGGTCGTTGTACTTCGCCGCGTCGTACTGCTCCTGGCGCTTGACCACCGTCAGGGTGCGCGCGTCCAGCGCGATGCGTTCGAAGAACAGGAAAGGCGCGACGAAGGTGTTGGCGCGGATGACCTCGCCCGTGGTCGGATTCACGACGCGGCGCCCGCCCGCTTCCGAATCGGCCGGCACCATCGACGCGTCGAGCAGGTCCATCCCGCGCGCCAGCGGCTGCACGTAGATCCCCATGCCCTGCAGCTTGGTCGCCATGCCGCCGGCCTCCCAGCTGCGGTACTTGGGCACGATGAGCTCGATGCGGTCCCAGCGCGCGCGTTCCTCAAGCGGTCGCAAGTGGTCGAGCACGGCCTCCAGCAGCAGCTGGTCGCGGTTGTGGCCCTTGATGTCGTCGAGCCGCTCCGCCAGCTCCGGCGTCGGCTGCCAGGACAGGAACACGCGCGCGGCCTCGGGATACTCCTGCGCGATCCCCAGGTCCAGCCCGCGCAGGACGGCCATGTTCATCGTGCGGCCGGGAATCCGCAGCGGCCGACGGATGAAGGGGTCGAGGTTGGAGCCGACGGAGGGCTTCTGCCGGACCATGGTCAGGCGGTCGCCCACCGCCGCCATCAGCACGACGACCTTGGGATGCTCGACGTCGCCGGACGGCGCCGGGAGCGGCGCGTCGGCGGATTCGTCCGCAACCGGCGCGGCGGTCGTCGGGACGGACGCGGCCGGCACGGCCGCATCTCCCGCCCGGGTGCTATCGGCGGCGGACGCCGGTGACATGAAACAGCCGGCCAGGCCCCCGAGGGCCAGGACGGTGGCGGCGATGCGCATGGAGGGACTCCCTGTGATCCGCGCGCCGTCCGGGAAGCCGGTGGGCGCGTCGCGGCGGATTATGGAAGTCCGACGGAAAAAATCGATCCACCCCAAGGGGGGAGTGCCGACGACGCGCTCCCCTCACGTCACGGCGCCTCAATCCGCCTGGATCTTCGCCGACGAGATCACCTTGCCCCAGCGCTGGAACTCCGCGTCCGAATGCGCCTGCAGCTGCTGCGGGTTCATGTAGTCCGCCGTCGCGCCAAGCTCGGCGGCCTTCTTCTTGAACTCGGGCGTGGCCATGATCTTCTGGATCTCGCTGGTCAGCTTGTCGACGACCGCCTGCGGCGTCTTCGCCGGCGCGAACACCGCGAACCACGAGCCCGCGTCCAGGTTCGGCAGGCCGGCCTGGGTGGCGGTCGGCACGTCGGGCAGCGAGGACAGGCGCTCCTTGCCCGTCACCGCGACCGCGCGCAGCTTGCCCGCGGCGATGAAGGGCATGAACGGCGGCGGCGTGCCGAAGGTCAGGTCGACCTGGCCGCCCAGCAGATCCTGCAGCGCCGGGCCCGTGCCCTTGTAAGGCACGTGGATCATCTGGATGCCGGCCTGCTGCTCCAGCATCACGCCGGTGACGTGCTGCAGCGAGCCGTTGCCCGAGGACGCGAACGACAGCTTGCCGGGGTTCTTCTTCGCGTAGGTGATCAGCTCGGCGGTGTTCTTCGCGGGCACGCCCTCGCGCAGGACGATCAGCTGCGGCGCGGTCAGCACGTTGGCCACGGGGCGCAGGTCCTTCAGCTCCCACGCGCCCTTCTGGATGTGCGGCGTGATCACGTGATAACCGGAGTACTGCATCAGGATGGTGTAGCCGTCCGGCTCCGCGCGCTTGGTCGCAACGGCAGCCAGCGCGCCGCTCGCGCCGGAGCGGTTGTCCACCACCACCGTCTGCCCCAGCGCCTTACCCAGCGGCTCGGCCAGCATGCGCGCGGCGATGTCGGTGGTGCCGCCGGGCGCGGCACCGACCAGCATCGTGATCGGCTTGTTCGGATAGGACTGCGCTTGCGCGGCGCTCATCGGTGCCAGCGCGGCGGCGGTCGCGATCAACGCGAAGGCAGGAGCGGCCACGGCGAGGCGGCGGCGGATTCGGTTCATGGTCTTGTCTCCGGGGAAGCCGCTCGTGGCGGCGTTGTCGTTGGGGGTGAAGCGGAAAGGGATTCAGGGGAAAGGATTCAGGCGTCGCGGGCGAGCGCGCGTTCGCGGATCGCGTCGAAGTCGCGCGGTCGCGGGTGCAGGTCCAGCCGGCGGCCGGCGCTGACGATCTGGCTGGGCACCGGATGGCCGATGAGCGGCGGCAGACGCTTGGCCGCGGCGATCAGCCGCACGAGGTCCACGCCGGTGTCGCAGCCCATGCACTGCAGCGCGTGGACGATCTCCTCGGTGCAGACGTTGCCGGTCGCGCCCGGCGCGTACGGACAGCCGCCGATGCCGCCCAGCGACGCGTCGAAGCGGTCCGCGCCGGCGTCGATCGCCGCGATCACGTTGGCCAGGCCCATGCCGCGCGTGTTGTGGAAGTGCAGCGTGAGCTGGGCGTCGGGCCAGCGCTGGCGGAAGGCGCGCACCAGCGCGACGACCTGCGTCGGGTAGGCCATGCCGGTGGTGTCGCACAGCGTCACGCCGCGCGCGCCGAGGTCTTCCAGGAAGTGGCCGCACCAGCCCAGCACCGTCTCGAAAGGCACGTCGCCCTCCATCGGGCAGCCGAACGAGCACGACAGCGACACGTTCACCGCGATGCCGGCCTGGTGCGCCATCGCGGCGACCTCGGCCAGCCCGGCGAAGGACTGCTCGCGCGTCATCCGCAGGTTGGACAGGTTGTGGCTCTCGCTGGCGGACATCACCAGATTGAGCTCGTCGGCGCGGGCTTCGATGGCGCGCTCGGCGCCGCGGACGTTGGGGACCAGCACCGTGTAGATCACGCCCGGCTTGCGGGTGATGCCGGCCATCACCTCGGAGGCGTCGGCCAGCACGGGGATCGCCTTCGGCGAGACGAAGGCCGTGACTTCGACCTTGGCGAGGCCGGCTTCCGACAGCGCGTCGACCAGCGCGATCTTGTCGGCGGTCGGCACGAAGGTGGTTTCGGCCTGCAGGCCGTCGCGGGTGCCGACGTCCTGCATGAAGATGCGCCGGCTGGCGCCGGTCCAGACGTCGGAAGGCGCGCGGACAGTTGCGCCCGCGATGGCGCCGGAGGCGGAGGAAGAAGTGGAAGAAGAGGAAGCAGTCATCACGGACCTTCAGGAAACGATCTTGCGGTCGCGGAGCGCCGCGATCTGCTCGTCGGTGAGCCCGATCTCGCGCAGCACCTCGTCGGTGTCGCCGCCCAGTCGCGGCGCGGCGCGGCGCACGGCGCCGGGGGTGCCCATCAGCTTGGGCACGATGCCCGGCACGTCGAGCTCATGACCGTCGCGCGTCTGCTGCTTGATGATCATGTCGCGGGCGCGGAAGTGCGGGTCCTCGACGATGTCCTTGGCGGTATAGACGCGGCCGGCGGGCACGCTGGCCTCGCCCAGCGGCGCGAGGACTTCGTCGACGGTGCGCGTCGCGGCCCAGGCGCCGATGGCAGCGTCGATCTCCTCGACGCGGGCGACGCGGCCGGCGTTGTTGGCGAGCGCCTCGTCGTTGGCGAGGTCCTCGCGGCCGATGACCTGCATCAGCCGCTTAAAGATCGAATCGCCGTTGCCCGCGATCAGCACCACGCCGTCCGCGCAGGGATAGGCGTTGGACGGCGCGATGCCGGGCAGCGCGGAGCCGGCCGGGCCGCGCACGGCGCCGAAGGCGCTGTACTCGGGGACCAGGCTCTCCATGACGTTGAGCACGGCTTCGGTCAGCGCGACGTCGATGACCTGCCCGCGTCCGCCGTTGACCTTGCGGTGGTAGAGCGCGGTGAGCACGCCGATCGTGCCGTGCAGCGCGGCGAGCGTGTCGCCGATGGAGATGCCGCAGCGCACGGGCACGCGGCCGGGTTCGCCGGTCAGATGGCGCAGTCCGCCCATCGCTTCGCCGATCACGCCGAAGCCGGGCAGGTCGCGGTAGGGTCCCGTCTGTCCGTAGCCGCTGATGCGCAGCATGATCAGGCCGGGATTGGTCTTGGCGAGTTCCTCGTAGGACATGCCCCAGCCTTCGAGGGTGCCAGGTCTGAAGTTCTCGATCAGGACGTCGGCTTCGGCGATCAACGCGCGGGCGATGTCCTGGCCGTCCTTCTGGCGGAGGTCGAGGGCGATGGAGCGTTTGTTGCGCGACTGGACCTGCCACCAGACGGAGGTGCCGTCCTGGATCATGCGCCAGTTGCGCAGCGGATCGCCGCTGCCGGGGGCTTCGATCTTCACGACGTCGGCGCCGAAGTCGCCGAGCGTCTTCCCGGCGAACGGACCGGCGATGAGTTGCCCCATCTCGACGATGCGCAACCCGTGCAGCGCCTGCAGACCTTCCATGGTTCGATGTCTCCTTGTAATGGAGACGGATTCTGGGAAGGACCGCCTCCGGTGGGAATGCCGGAGTGGCGGCGCCAGCTTTCACGGATCGCGAAAGCAGGGTGGGGTTGCCACCTAGGTCAGGGTGACCAACTGCTTGTCGATGAAGTCGATCTCCGGTTCCGGGACGCCTGCGGCATCGGCATAAACGGACCAGAGTTGGAAAACTTCCTGGACTTCGTCGATGACACGATTGGCCTGTCGAATCCCGAAGCGATCCGCGACGAGCAGCAGATCGGGACGCTCGATGTTCTTGAACTTCTCGTTGACCGACATGAGATGCTGATGCGTCCACTCCCCTTGCGGGTTGTGGGCGAACGTGAGGTCGTAGGCGGGCGCCAGGCGCCACGTCAGATCGTCCTCTGGAAGGAGGAAGCTCAGGTTCTTCACATGGTCGTCGCAGTTCATGCCGACGACGTTGAAGACCATCCGCCGGAAGCCTTCGACACGGTCTTCGTAGGGAACATCCAGTTGATCCAGGGTGAGGAAGAACTGCTCGTACGAGTGGACGCCCTTGAGCTTGTAGTCCAGGTGCTGGATCGCGCAGAGCGTCTGGACGTGGTGTCGGCCCGAGCTCCCATGCCGATCGAAACGGCGCGTCATGAAGTGCGCGCGGCCGTTCTCCTCCAGCAGATCGCAGTCACTCATCCGGATGCCCGCGGCGCGCGCCATCAGGTGATAGGCGAACTCGATGCGACCGTAGTTCTGGGATGCGCCCAGTTCCTTGTCGACGCCGACGCCGTCGAACTTCAGCAGCCAGTGCTCGAATCCGGGCGGCGCATCGACCTGCCCTGAGCGCAGCTCCTTTGTTGCGGGGTCGATGGCCACCACCGCCTTGGCACGAGCACCGCCGGCCGACGTGCCGACATCGATGATCGAGCGCAGCGCGGCGCTGGTGTGCTCGTCGTCGTCGATGACGCCATGAACCGCTTCCCTGGCGGCCACCACCAGCTTTCGCATGTCGATGGCACTGGCCTGCTGGGTTCGGGGGCCGCGGACCGGCTTGAACGTCATCGCGCCCATGGCCCGGGCGCCCATGTAGGCGAGCCGATCCAGCGCCGTGACCTGCGAGGCAGACACGCCCTGCCGGGCCATGTAGCTGTTGATCAACGCATTGCCGAAGTCGTCGGGCAGCGCATCGGCCAGCAGCGCGGGCAGTCGCTTGTACGTGTTGACCGGGAGATCCGGAAAGAGATAGACGTCTTGCGCGTTGAGCGGCATGTGCAGCGGCGCCAACTCGATGCCCGTCGCCCGGAACGCCGGGTCATACGCGAACGCGTAGTACCCATAGGTCGGGTCCAGCGCCGCCACGCCGACAAGCATGTCCCACAAGTGGACTTCAACGCGTTCGACTGGGCTGTACGGCATAGGGGGAAGGAGGCTACTTGATCCCCGCGCGACGATTGGCGACGAATGTCAATTTCCGGGCCTTCTCCTGTGCCTGTTTCACACTCGTCGCGGTCGCCCGCTGCCGCTGGTTGCTTCTGCGCGGCAAGGTCAGCGGATTGATCGTCGGCACGGGTGCCATGGCGTCAAACCACGATTCGCGTCCCAGGGCCCGCATCACCACCAGCAAGGTGCGCACGGTCGAACCGCCGCCCTTCTCAAGATTGCGCAAGGCCCGAACACTGATCCCGGAACGTTCCGCCACGGTGGCCTGGTCCAGATTGCGCTGGAGGCGAAGCGCTCGAACCTTCTCGCCAATGCCCTGCTCAATCTCCTCATCGGTGTGGATCGTCGCCATGAATCATGTCCTGAATCGGCATTAATCTGCCGCTTAACGAGAAAACTGATCTTAATCGGTCGAAGTATGCCGATTACCAACCTTCAGCACAAATTCAATAACCGGTAGCCTTCCACCGGTTGACGAGAATAAATCGATCTACCGGCACAGTTCTGCCGATAGAAAGCGCTGTATCTCATTTCGAAGGCCCGACACGGCACAGCCGCAGTCAGAGGCACAGGTGATCAATGAACACCCGTACATGCCGCGGGAGCGCGTCGAGATCGCGCACCCCGATCAGCAGCGTCCGATCGGACCAGGTCTCGTCGAGTCCGATCCGTCGCAGGTTCAGCGGCTTGAGCAGCGGTTCGACCGCCACGTCCGGCAACACGGCGATACCCATCCCCGCGGCCACCATGCGGCACATCGCGTCGAAGCTGCGCACCTGGATGCGGTTCTTCAGGCGCCGGCCGAGCTTCTCGGTCTCCATCTCCAGGCGCTTCTGCAGCGAGGTCGCCTTCGCCAGCGTCACGAAGTCGTGTTCGACGGCCTGCTCCCAGCGCACCGTCCTGCGTTTCGTCAGCGGATGCCCGACCGGCGCCACCAGCACCAGCCGGTCGTGCCGGTAGTTCAGGACGTGCAGGCCCAGCGCCGGCGTGCGGTCCGCGAAGATGCCCAGGTCCGCGCGGCCATCCAGCACCGCCACGACGATCTCGTGGCTGTCCGCCTCTTCGAGCTCGATCCGGATGCGCGGGTTGTCGCGCACGAAGGCCGATACCTGCTCCGGCAGGAACTGCGTCACCGCCGAGGTATTCGCCCACAGCCGCACGACGCCGGTCAGGCCGGACGCGTAGTCGGACAGGTCGGCCGTCATCTGGTCCACGTCGCTCAGGATGCGCTGCGCGTGCTGCTGCAGCGCCAGACCCGCCGCCGTCAGCGTGACGCCGCGCGAATGGCGCTCCAGCAGCGTGGTGCCCAGCGAATGCTCCAGGTCGCTCAGGCGCTTGCTCGCCGCGCCCACCGCCAGCGCGGCCAGCTCCGCCCCCTTGCTGATGCTGCCCGTGCGGGCCACCAGGCTGAAGAGCGACAGCGAGACGAGATCGACACGATGCAGATTCATGGCCGGCGAAGTATCCGTCCGGCGGGCGTGCCGGGGCGACCGCTAACATGCCGCCCGATGCTGAACCGCATTTCCTTCCGCCAGATGCTGCTGATCGGCTTCCTGTCGATCGCCGGCCTGCTCGCCGCCGCGTCGCTGGGCGGCCTGCTGACGCTCGAACGCCTGACCGTGCAGAGCCGCGAGGCCGTCGTGCGCGCCGCGCGCATGAGCGCCGAGGTCCAGCAGCTCGGCGACCGCGGCGTCAGCATGGAACGCGCCGCCCGGCAGTACGCCGTCCTGGAGGACCACGTGCTGCGCCAGCGCTTTGCGGAGGACGCCGACGACGCCGAACGCCTGCTCGGCCTGCTGCGCACGCAAGGCCTGGCCCCCGCGCCGCTGGACGCGTGGAAAACCAAGCTCGACGAGATCCGCGCGCTGATGGACACGCCCCGCGGCGCCAACCCGCGCAAGCGCGAGACCGACCTGATGACGCGCTTCCGCGAGCTCGGCGGCCTGACCGGCGGCCTCGCCGACGACGTGCGCAAGCACGCCGAGACCAGCAACCGCGTGCTACAGGACAAGCTGGAGAACGGCCGCGTGCTGCTCGGCCAGCAGGTGCTGGGCGCCATCGGCATCGCCGCGCTGCTGTCGCTGGTGTTCGGCATCTTCCTGACCCGTCCGCTGCGCCACCTCGCCCGCGCCATCAAGGGTCTGGGCGAGAACCGCCTGGACGACCGGATCGAAATCCGCGGCCCCGCCGACCTGCGCGTCATCGGCCAGCGCCTGGACTGGCTGCGGCTGCGGCTGGCCGAGCTCGATGCCGACAAGGCGCGTTTCCTGCGGCACGTCTCGCACGAGCTCAAGACCCCGCTGGCCGCCCTGCGCGAGGGCACCGCGCTGCTGGAGGACGAGGTCGCCGGCCCGCTCAACGAGAAGCAGAAGGAAGTGACCCGCATCCTGCGCGACAACACTGCGGTGCTGCAGCGCCAGATCGAGGATCTGTTGCGCTTCAACGC
Organism: Roseateles noduli; assembly: GCA_002205125.1. Lineage (GTDB taxonomy): Bacteria > Pseudomonadota > Gammaproteobacteria > Burkholderiales > Burkholderiaceae_C > Roseateles > Roseateles noduli. Next base: position 140,880 of record NIOE01000018.1, read on the forward strand.
CGCCGCCTTCGAGGCGCGCGACCTCAAGCCGCAGCGCACCGAGCTCATGTCCCTGATCCAGGGCACGATCGACCACCAGCGGCTGCAATGGCAGGCACGCGGATTGCAAGTGATCCTGTCCGGCGGACCGCTAGAGGCGGAGGTCGACCCGGCCAAGATCGCGGCCGCCGTCGGCAACCTCCTCTCCAATGCGATACGCTTCGCCCCGCCCGGGGGGCGCGTGGACATCGCCCTCGCGCGCCAGGGCGGCCAGCTCACCATCGACCTGCGCGACAACGGCCCCGGCGTCGCGCCGGCGGACCAGGCCCGCATCTTCGAACCCTTCTACCGCGGCGAACGCCAACCCGACGACGCGCTCAAGGGCACCGGCATCGGCCTGTCCATCGTCACCGAATACATCGCCGCCCACGGCGGTCACATCGACCTGCTGCCCGCCGACCAAGGCGCCCATTTCAGAATCACGCTGCCATGCGCCCACACGCCCCGGTTCCTGAAGTCCTCGAACGCATGACGTCCGCCGCCCGCGCCATCCCGTTCGCCGCCGTCGCCGCTCCCGTCATCGCCGCGCTGCTGGCCGCCGGCTGCGCCCAGCAGCCGCCCAAGACCATCATCAAGGAAGTGCGGGTGCAGGTGCCGGTGCAGGTGCCCGTCGTCGCGCCGACCGACAACGTCGCGCGCATCGTGCTCAACCTCAACGACCGGCTGCGCCAGATGAGCCCGCTGGAACTCGCGCAGGAAGTCGCCCCGCGCGACGACGCCGCGCTGCCACCCGGCAATGCCGTGCAGCTCGCGCTCGCGCTGATGTTCAGCCACGCCAACGGCGAGACCTTCCGCGCCCAGACGCTGCTCGACCAGGTCCTGCGCGACGCCCGCCCCGAGGCCGACGAATGGCGCCCGATGGCGCAGTTCCTCGTCGACCGCGTCGCCGAGCAGCGCCGCATGGAAGGCGAGCTCGACAAGACCCGCCTGGCCCGCGACGACCTGCAGCGCCGCCTGGACGACGCGAACCGCAAGCTCGAAGCGCTGAAGGCGATCGAACGCAGCCTGGGCGGTCCGCGTTCGGCGTTGGATAAGCCATGAGCGCAGCGCAGGGCCGCCCCAAGCCAACGAACGTCCCCTCGGGGGACCGGCCGCGGCATGCCGCGGACGAGGGGCTCACATGAGCGGTGGCGCGAGGCTCCTGATCGTCGACGACGACGCCGACCTGCTGAAGCTGCTGCAGATGCGGCTGGAAGCCGCCGGCTACGACGTCACCGCCGTCGGCAGCGCCGAGGCCGCGCTGGCCAAGCTCGACGTGCAGCGGCCCGCGCTGGTGCTCAGCGACGTGCAGCTGCCCGGCATGGACGGCCTGGCGCTGTTCAACACGATCCGCGAGCGCCACCCCGCCCTGCCCGTCATCCTGCTGACCGCGCACGGGACGATTCCCGACGCCGTCGCCGCGACCGCGCAGGGCGTCTACACCTACCTCACCAAGCCCTTCGACGGCCGCGCTCTGCTCGACACCATCGCGCAAGCCCTGACCCTCACCGCCGTCCATCAGGACGACAGCCCCGACCAGCTCTGGCGCGAGTCCATCGTCAGCCGCTCCAACGTGATGGCCGAGGTACTGGCCGAGGCGCGGCTGGTGTCCGCCTCGCAGGCGCCGGTGCTGATCCGCGGCGAGAGCGGCAGCGGCAAGGAGCTGCTGGCCCGCGCGATCCACGCGGCCAGCCCGCGCGCCAAGCGGCCCTTCGTCGCCGTCAACTGCGGCGCGATCCCGGAGCCGCTGCTGGAGTCCGAGCTCTTCGGCCACGTCAAGGGCGCCTTCACCGGCGCGCTGGCCAACCACCGCGGCCTGTTCCAGGCCGCCGACGGCGGCACGCTGCTGCTCGACGAGATCGGCGACATGCCGCTGCCGCTGCAGGTCAAGCTGCTGCGCGTGCTGCAGGAGCATCAGGTGCGCCCGGTCGGTGCCAGCGCCTCGGTGCCCATCGACGTGCGCATCCTGTCCGCGACCCACCGCGACCTCGAGGCTGCGCTGGCCGAGGGCCAGTTCCGCGAGGACCTCTACTACCGCCTCAACGTCGTCAGCCTGACGCTGCCCACGCTGGATGAGCGCCGCGAGGACATCCCGCTGCTGGCGCAGCACTTCCTGCAGAAGCTCGCCACCAAGTACGACAAGCGCCTCAACGGCTTCGCGCCCGACGCGCTGAAGGCGCTCACCATGGCCGCCTGGCCGGGCAACGTGCGCCAGCTCCACAACGTCGTGGAGCAGGTCAGCGCGCTGGCCACCTCGCCGCTGATCCCGCTCTCGCTGGTGCAGCGCGCGCTGCGCTCGCCCAGCATCGAAGTACTTCCTTACGCCGAGGCGCGACAGCGTTTCGAGCGCGAGTACCTGGTGGGCCTGCTCAAGCTCACCGACGGCAACGTGGCCGATGCCGCGCGGCTCGCCGACCGCAACCGGACCGAGTTCTACCGCTTGCTGCAGCGCAACGGGCTGGACCCCTCGATGTTCCGCGCGGATGGGCCTGTCGCTGAATAGCGACAAGAAAATCCCTTTCAAATCAATCACTTGGAAGAAGCGGCGGCAATCCCGTCGCCCCCCGGCGACAGAAATTCCCGTGTGCGGCACCGCACCAACGGCGTAAGTTGTTGATTTAAAACAGATTTCCCATGTGGCACAGGCCTTGCAGTAGGTGTGTCACATGAGAAATATTCACACCCCCTCCTCTCGGGTCCTCATCCAGGCGGCCAGTGCCCGCCTCCAGGCCGGCCAGCGTCGGTGGATGGGGTCGTTCTTCGGGCTCGCGGTCGGCGCCGCGCTGCTGGCGGCCACCGCCGCGGCGCACGCCTTCGGCTTCGACGAGGTGGCCGAGCGCGCCAAGGCGCTCGCGGCCAAGCCCTACGTCGCGCCGCCGGACACGCTGCCGGCCGAGCTCAAGAACCTCAACTACGACCAGATGCGCGACATCCGGTTCAAGCCGGCGCGCGCGCTGTGGCGCGAGGAGAAGCTGCCCTTCGAGCTGATGTTCTTCCATCTGGGCCACTACCAGACCCAGGCCGTGCGCATCAACGAGATCGTCGGCGGCCAGGCAAGACCTGTCCCCTTCAAGCGCGAGGACTTCGACTACGGCAAGAACAGCCAGCTGTCGCCGCAGAAGTGGGGCGACGTCGGCTACGCCGGCTTCCGCGCGCACTACGCGCTCAACAACGACAAGTACAAGGACGAGCTGGCCGTCTTCCTGGGCGCGAGCTACTTCCGCGTCCTGGGCGCCAACCAGCATTACGGCCTGTCGGCGCGCGGCCTGGCCATCGACACCGTCGGCGGCAAGGGCGAGGAATTCCCGCGCTTCACCGAGTTCTGGATCGAGCGCCCCACGGCCGACGCCAAGTCGCTGACCGTGCATGCGCTGCTGGACTCGCAACGCGCCAGCGGCGTCTACACCTTCGTGATCAAGCCCGGCGCCGAGACCGTGGTCGAGACCCGCGTGCGCCTGTTCATGCGCTCGCCGGTCGCCACGCTGGCGATGGCCCCGCTGACCAGCATGTACCTCTTCGGCGAGAACCAGCCTCAGAAGGGCGACTTCCGGCCCGAAGTCCACGACAGCGACGGCCTGATGGTCGCCAGCTCGACGGGCGAATGGATCTGGCGTCCGCTGATCAATCCGAACGGCACGCTGACCACCTCGTTCACCCTGCCCGGCGTGAAGGGCTTCGGCCTGATGCAGCGCGACCGCAAGTTCGCCAACTACGAGGACACCGAGGCGCGCTACGAGATGCGTCCCTCCGCCTGGGTCGAGCCGACCAGCGACTGGGGCCCGGGCCGCGTGGAACTGATGTCGCTGCACACGCCCGACGAGACCCACGACAACATCGTCGCCTACTGGGTGCCTGCCAAGCAGCCGGCCCCGGGCCAGCCGCTGGACTACTCGTACCGCCTGCACCTGCAGGGCGAGCAGCAGCAGCGCCCGCCGGGCGCCTGGGCCGTGCAGTCCCGCACCGGCTACAGCTACGCCAAGCTCGACAAGAACGAGCAGCAGTTCATCGTCGACTTCGAAGGCCCGTCGCTGGCCGCGCTGCCGGCCGGCGCCGAGGTCAAGGCCGTCGCCAGCACCAACGGCAACGGCGAGGTCACCGAGGTCAACGCCTACCCGAACCCGGTCACCGGCGGCTGGCGCATGGCCGTCCGCATCAAGCAGCTCCGCCCCGGTCAGTCGACCGAGCTGCGCGGCTTCCTCCAGACGAAGCAACAGGTCCTCACCGAGACCTGGAGCCTGATTCTTCCTCCCCAGTGAAGGAGCACGACATGATCGAATCCACGCACACCGCCACCGTGCATCAAGCCACCGCCGCTCCCGGGCCGGTCGGTCCGAGCGCCCCGGCGATCAAGCGCGGCGCGATGGTGCCCCGCGCCTGGGGCCAGCGCAATCCGCCGATCGAGTCGCTGCCCGACGCCGAGCCGCCCGAGGCCTGGGAGACCGCCGCGAAGAACCGCCGTAATGCGCTGAAGCTGTCGATCCTCGGCGCCACCGCGCTGGCCACCGGCGTGCTCTGGCAGACGCACCGCGGCTGGGCCTCGGATCCCTGGGCCTTCGCGCTGCAGTGCGTGCACCTGGGGCTGTTCGCGCTGTTGTTCGCCTGGGTCAGCGCCGGCTGCGTCACCGCGGTGATGGGTTTCTGGGTCATGCTGCGCGGCGACCGCCACGCCATCAGCATCAAGGACGCCGGCAATGACGCGCTGGGCGCCGACGCGCGCACCGCGCTCGTCATGCCGATCTGCAACGAGGACGTCACCACCGTCTTCGCCGGCCTGCGCGCCAGCTGCGAGTCGCTCGCAGCGGCCGGCGCGCTGCGCCTCTTCGACGTCTACATCCTGTCCGACAGCTCCGACCCGGAGTGCCGCACGCAGGAGCTGGCCGCCTGGGCCGAGCTGCGCGCGCAGTTCGCCGGTCGCGGCCGCATCCATTACCGCTGGCGCCAGCGCCGGGTGAAGAAGAAGGCCGGCAACGTGGCCGACTTCTGCCGCCGCTGGGGCCGCAACTACCGCTACATGGTGGTGCTGGACGCCGACAGCGTGATGAGCGGCGACTGCCTGCTGGGCCTGGTGCGCCTGATGGAGAAGCATCCCCGCGCCGGCATCCTGCAGGCCGCCAACCAGGTCTGCGGCCACGACACGCCGCACGCCCGCGCGCAGCAGTTCGCGAGCCGCGTGACCGGTCGCCTGTTCGCCGCCGGCATGCAGTTCTGGCAGCTGGGCGAGGCCCACTACTGGGGCCACAACGCGATCATCCGCGTCGAGCCCTTCATGAAGCATTGCGCCCTGGCCCCGCTGCGCGGCAAGGACATCATGTCCCATGACTTCGTGGAAGCCGCGCTGATGCGTCGCGCCGGCTACCAGGTGTGGCTGGTGGCCGATCTGCCGGGCAGCTACGAACAACAGCCGCCGCATCTGCTGGCCGAGCTGCAACGCGACCGCCGCTGGTGCCAGGGCAACATCCAGAACGCCGGCCTGATCGCCGAACCGGGTCTGCACGGCGTCCACCGCGCGATGCTGGTGACGGGCGCGCTGTCCTACCTGGCCGCGCCGCTGTGGCTGCTCTACGTCGGCCTGGGCGTGCTGCTCTGGAACGTCGGCGGCAACGAGGCCTTCCAGCCCTTCCTGGAAGACGGCTCGCTGGCCCCGGGCGTGGCCGCGCTGTGGCTGGGCACGATCGGCATGCTGGTCCTGCCGCGCCTGCTGTCGGTGGCCGCGCTGATCCTGCGCGGCGAGCAGTCGCAATACGGCGGCTCGCTGAAGCTGGTGGCCTCCTGCGCCACCGAGGCCTGCATGTCGCTCCTGCAGGCGCCGCTGCGGATGGTCGCCCACTCGATCTTCTGCGTGGTCGCGCTGACGGGCATCTCGCTGGACTGGAAGTCGCCCCCGCGGGCCGCCGAGGACGTGTCCTGGCGCGAGGCCTTCGCCGCCTACGGCCGCATCAGCCTGGTCACGCTGGCCATCACCGCGCTGATCGGCGCGCTGAGCCCCTCGACGCTGATCTGGATCGCGCCGATCGCCCTGCCGCTGCTGCTGGCCGCGCCGATCACGGTGCTGTCGAGCCGCGCCAGCCTGGGCGAGCGCATGCGCCGCGCCGGCCTGCTGGTGATCCCGGAAGAGAGCCTCACGCCGACGGTGCTGCGCAATGCCTGGGCCTATGGTCGCCAGGAGCGTCGTCTCCCCGGCTTCGCCGACCTGCTGGCGAGCCGCCGCCTGACCGCGCTGGCGGCCGAGGCGATGGGCCGCCGCGACGTCGGCCTGGGCAAGCGCGCCGAGGTGCGTGCCCGTCGCCTGGGCGAGTTGACGGCGCAGCCGGGCGTCGTCGACGCGATGAGCAACGCCGACCGCATGCGCTTCCTGAGCGAGCCGGGTCACCTGCTGCGCCTGGCGCAACCGCTGCGCCCGGCCACGCACACCGAAGTCCGCCCGGACCTGCGTCTGGCGGCCTGATCGGAACGAAGAAGCCGGAACGCCCCATCGGCCCGGGCGCCCCGCCGAAGAGTCATGGCGGAGGCGCGGCGCCCGGGACCGATGGTCGCGTGCTGCACACCGACTGCGGGAAGCCAAGCGCGGGCACTCCACGCAGCAGGGGGCATCCCTCCGGGAACCCCCAGACACCGTCTTGATCGTCAAGTGCTGGCCACCGCATTTCGCGAAGGGTCGAAGGGCTTCCCGGATTTGAG
>NIOE01000019.1 GCA_002205125.1 Roseateles noduli
CCGTTCATAGCGGTCGATGAGGAGTGATGTCTCTCCACCCCAGCACCCTCACATTAGGGCTGCCGCCCCATCCCTTCAAACATACAAGGGAGTGAGAATGCACCGAGTTGACCCAACGGCGGTTGAAGGACTGAACCCTTCTTACTCCCTCTCCCGCTTGCGGGAGAGGGTAGGGGTGAGGGCCAACAGCCTTGGCAGTACACCGACATCGACGTCAGGCCACCTGCGCTCCTGGCCGTCCTGCCTCCACCGCAAACTTCGCCGCGGTGAACACGGCGCTGTTCGCATCCCACGGCGTCTGCACGCTGCGCAGCTCTGCGTCCAGCCGCTCCGCGCGCAGCTCGAATCGCATGTAGCCGCGCTGGTCGCTGCGGCCGTAGCGGATGTGCGGATTGAAGGGCAGGGCGTGGTCGAGCCGCGCCTGCTCCATGCCGTGGCTGGAGATCGACGTGCCGCAGAACTCGCTGGCCAGTACCGGCGCCTTCGCATCGTCCCAATCGAGCTTCAGATCGGCCACGTAGTTCGCGTGCACGTCGCCGCCTAGCACCACCGTATTCGGCACGCGCCGCGCTTCCAGGTCGCGCAGCAACCGCTCGCGGGCGAAGGGATAGCCGTCCCACCCGTCGGTCCAGTAGCGCCCCGGCCCCTGCGCCGGATCCTGCGAGTTGAAGCGCGCCATCAGCGTCTGCTGCGCGAGGAGGTTCCAGGGCCGCGTCGCGTCCCAGCTGTCGCGCAGCCACTGTTCCTGCGGCGCGCCCAGCAGGGTGCGCTGCGGATTGCGCAGCGACGGGCAGTCCTTCAGATCGACCGTGTTGGAGCCCCCGCGCCCGGGTTTCGGACAGGCCTGCGGATCGCGCCAGGAGCGGTCGTCGATCGTGACGAAGCGCGCCAGGCCGCCCCAGTCGTAGCGCTGGCTCAAGCTCACCTCGGCATCGCGCGGGCGCATCTGCTTCGGGAAGGGCTGGTGTTCCCAGTAAGCCTGCGCGGCGGCGATGCGACGCCGGTGGAAATCCGGGGCCAGGTCTTGCGCGACGTCGCCCGCCCAGTCGTTCTGCACCTCGTGGTCGTCCCAGGTGAGGATCCACGGCGCGGCGGCGTGCATCGATTGCAACTGCGGATCGGCCTTGTACTGTGCGTAGCGCTGGCGGTAGTCGTCCAGCGTGCGGCACTCGCCGCCGCGGTGCTGACGCGGCGCCTTGCTCGACGCCGCCGTGGCGTATTCGTAGATGTAGTCGCCGAGGAAGAGCACCAGGTCGAGGTCCTGCTTTGCCATGTCGCCCCAGGCGGCGTACTCGCCGTGGTCGTAGCGCTGGCAGGACGCGATGGCGAAGCGCAGCGACGAGGTTGCCTCAGCCGATGTCCCCGCGGCCGGTGCCGTCCGCGTGCGGCCCACCGGGCTCTGCTGGCCCAGCGCCCGGAAGCGGTACCAGTACCAGCGGTCCGGGCGCAGACCGCCGGGTTCGGCGTGCACGCTGTGGGCGGTGCCGGGTTCGGCCCGCTCCGTGCCGCGCGCCACGATGGTCTTGAAGGACTCGTCCTCCGCGAGCTCCCATTGCACCGCTACCTCTTTCGGGAGTGCGTCGCCGATCAGCCGCGTCCAGAGCACGACGCGCTCCGCGCGCGGGCTGCCGGATGCGATGCCCAGGGCGAACAGCGGCGTTCCGGCGATGCCCGCCGCATCGGCATGGCGGAGCAGGGCCGGTGCGCAGCCGGCGGCCAGGGCGGCCTGCAGCAGGCCGCGGCGCGAGGGGGTCCAGAGGCAAGTCATGACCCCGGAATCTATCCCCGAACGCTGACGTCGGCGTGACCTGTCGCTCTCCTGAATCAGGTGTAAGAGTTGGTCAGGTGGGGGCTGAGAACCTGGAAGGATCGTTGATCATTCGCCGCCTTTTCAGATTCGTATGTCGCACCCATGATGGTTCCCTACCCCAAAGCGGTCATCTCCGTTGCCGCGTTCCTCGCCGCAGCGTCGTTCGCCGCTTTCAAGGCCGGGAGCGATCACACGCCCGTGCGCGCCACCGAGACCCCGGTCGCGAAGGGCGGCGGCGGCAACGACATCATCGGTCCGGTGCGTCCGTCGGAGTCGGCGCAGGCCGCCGCGAAGAAGCCGCGATTCGCCGCGACCGGCGCCGTGCCGACACCGCCCCCGCTCGTGCCGCCGGCGGCCGTGCCCGCCACCGTGACGGCCCGCACGGCGTCGTCGGTGCCGATGCGTTCCGCGCCCGCGACGACGCCGGCCACGGCGGTCGCCGCCGCGCCCGCACCGGTCGGTGTCATGGCCCTCTACCTGCCGGGTCCGAGTGCCGCGCCGTCGCCGTCGCCCGCACCGGCCCCCGCGCCGACACCGGCTCCCGCACCGGCGCCGGCGCCCGACACGGCCCCGGCGATCACGCCCGCGCCGACGCCGGCGCTGCTGGGCGTCGAGCTCGCGCAGACCCATGTGATCCCGCCCGGCGGCCGCACGCTGCAGTCGCCCAACGAGGCCAAGCTCAACAAGAACCGCAAGCTCCAGCTGGTGGCCGACCGCGCGGCGCTGCTGATGCTGCAGCCCGATGTGGCGGACGGCGCCGTCGTCACGCTGCAAGTCCGCGCGAAGCTGGCCGACGGCCGCACGCTCGGCCCGCTGACGATGAACGCGCCGGCGCGCCTGCCGACCTCGGACGGCGGCGGTGTCGCGTATTCGTCGGTCAAGTACAGCGCGCTGCTGCCCAAGGAATGGGTGCAGATCGGCACGACGCTGGAGGTCGGCCAGACCGACTTCTCCTCGCCCCGCACGATCGCGCTGACGGTCACGCCGGCCACCACGCTCAAGCTGAACACGGTGCCGATCTATCTCTTCGGCGCGCGTGCCGCGCAGTCGGTGGTGTCGGACTTCAACCTCGGCGCGGCCTCGACGGCGGGGTATGCGATCGACGCCGAATACCGCGAGAAGCTTCCGCTGGCGAAGCTCGACGCGCGGGTCGCGGGCGCGGTCACGATCGACCAGCTCGCGGTGCCCGGCCGCAACGACGACAAGTTCTGCTATCCGGCGATGACGGTCTCCTCGTGGGCCGACTTCCGCGCCATCGACGGCGACGCCAACGCCCGCCTGCTGCGCGTGCTGCGCGACATGCGCGGCTGGACCGCCAACCGCGACCGCGCGTTCGCGTCGGGCTTCTACGGCTTCATCCAGACCGTCAGCGGCGGCAAGCAGGTCGCGGCTTCGACCGGCGGCGGCCTGGGCGGCCTCGGCGTGGCCGTGTCGGGCGGGGACACCCGGCCCGAGGCGATCTACTCGGCCGTCTTCCATCACGAGATGGGCCATGCCTACGGGCTGCCGCATGCGGACACCGCGGCGGAGGCGGGCGACGATCCGTATCCGCAAGGCACGAAGAGCGGCTCCGCCTGGGGCTTCGACAGCGTCAGGCAGCAGCTGCTGACGACGCGTGAATTCAGCGGGCAGTCCTGCGACAACCGCACCGTCAACGGCGTCTGCTACCAGCGCACGCCGATGTCGGGCGGCGAGGAAGACAGGAATGCCCAGAGCTACCGGTGGAATGCGTTCTCGGATTACCAGGCGGCGATCCTGCAACAAGGCTTCCTGGACAAGCTGTTCCCGGACGCGAGCGTCGACGGCGGCTACAAGCGCTGGAACCGCACGACCGGCGCCTTCGAGAAGGTCACCGGCGAGGACCGCGCGCGCGCCGGCACGGACGTGCTGCAGCTCGACCAGCAGGTGCAGACGGTCATCGGCACGGTGTCCCACTTCAACGCCGCGCCGACGGCCAGCACGATGGTCGTGACGCCGGCGTGGACCGGCAACTTGCCGCAGCGCGTCGACCCGACGGTGCAGGCCGACGTGGACCGCATCCTGAGCGACAAGCCCGGCGGCTGGAACGGCTACTACTGCGTCAACAGCGGCTGCGACTACACGCTGGTGGCGACGTATGCGGACGGCTCGGTGCTGCGGCATCTGCTGCCGATCGGCTACCGCGAGTGGAACAAGGCCAACGATGCGACCGGCTACAAGCGCGGCGCGAAGGACGCCACCAGCGCGGACAACTTCTCCACCTACGCGGTGAACCTGCCCACCGGCCGGGGCGGCCTGGTGAAGCTGCAGCTGTTCAGCACGCCGCACGGCTCGCTGTGGCAGACGCGATTCACGGTGCTGAACGCCGCGGACCTCGGCGGCAGCCTGCCGCTGGTCAACGAGTGGACGCCGGCCGACGCCAGCACCGGCGGCCGCGGCGCCGCGGGCACGACGCAGTTCGACACCGCGTCCTGCAAGGTCGGCGCCGTGGTGAAGCGCCCCGCGCGCTGAGCCGCAACACCTGACCCCACGAACCGCGCGCCGTCGATGCGCGCGGTCGACCTGCGAGTCCCTTGGCCACCTGTGGCAGGGCTGAATCAGGTGTAAGACTTGGTCAGGCATGAATGCGCTTTCAAGCCTGATCCACGATCATCGCGGCCCGATCCGAATTGCTCCTCGCCCGTGATGAACTGTCCTCGCCCGCCGCATGTGCTCCCGTCCGTCCTTGCCCTGATCGCAGCCGCCGCCATGGCCGCCTGCGGCGGCGGCGGTGGCGACAAGGACGCCACGCCCACGCCCACGCAGGGCACGACGCCGGGCGCAGGCGGCGGTGGAGCCGCACCTGCGCCTGCGCCGTCTCCCGCTCCTGCGCCCGCACCTGCGCCCGCTCCATCTCCTGCACCGGCCCCGGCACCTGAGCCAGCGCCGGCTCCTGCACCCGCGCCTGCGCCTGCGCCTGCGCCTGCGCCTGCGCCTGCGCCTGCGCCCGCACCCGCACCCGCACCCGCGCCGGCTCCTGCACCTGCACCTGCACCTGCACCTGCACCTGCGCCGGCTCCTGCACCTGCACCTGCACCTGCGCCCGCACCGGCACCGGCACCGGCACCGGCACCGGCACCGACGCCCGAGCTGCGCGGCGTCGAACTGGCGCAGACGCATGTGATTCCTGCGGGCGGCCGCACGCTGCAATCGCCCAACGAGGTCAAGAACAACACGAGCCGCAAGTTGCAGCTGGTGGCCGATCGCCCAGCGCTGCTGATGCTGGAACCTTCCGGCGGCGTGACCACGCTGGTCGTGCGCGCGAAGCTGGCGGACGGCCGCAAGCTCGGTCCGCTGACGATGAACGCGCCGGCCAAGCTGCCTGCGGCGGACGGCGGCGGCGTCGCCTACTCGACGGTCAAGTACAGCGCGCTGCTGCCCCGCGAGTGGCTGCAGATCGGCGCGACGCTGGAGGTCGGCAACGTCGACTTCTCATCGCCGCGCAAGGTCGCGCTGACGGTCACGCCTGCGACGACGCTCAAGCATCACACCGTGCCGATGTACCTCTTCGGCGCCCGCGCGGCGCAGTCGGTCGTGGCGGACTTCAAGCTCGGCGTCGCGTCGACGGCCGGTTATGCGATCGACGTCGAGTACCGCGAGAAGCTCCCCATCGCCAAGCTCGACACGCGCGTGGCCGGCGCCGTCACGATCGATCAGCTCGCGGTGCCCGGCCGCAACGACGACAAGTTCTGCTATCCGGCGATGACGGTCGCCTCGTGGGCCGACTACCGCGCCATCGACGGCGACACCAACGCGCGCATGCTGCGCATCCTCGGCGACATGCGCGGCTGGACGGGCAACCGCGACGGTTCGTTCGCGGCGGGCTTCTACGGCTTCGTCCAGACGATCAGCGGCGGCAAGCAGGTCGCGGCCTCGACCGGCGGCGGACTCGGCGGCGGCGGCGTGGCGGTGTCGGGCGGCGACTACCGGCCAGACACGATCTACTCGGCCATCTTCAACCACGAGATGGGCCATGCCTACGGACTGCCGCACGCGGACGCCGCGGCGGATGCGGGCGACGATCCGTATCCGATGGGCACGAAGAGCGGATCGAGCTGGGGCTTCGACAGCGTGAAGCAGCAGCTGCTCACAACGCGCGAGTTCAGCGGCCAGGACTGCGGCGCGCGCACCGTGGGGGGCGTCTGCTACCAGCGCACGCCGATGTCCGGCGGCGACGACGACCGCAACGCGCAGACGTACCGATGGAACGCGTTCTCGGACTACCAGGCGGCCATCATGCAGCAGGGCTTCCTGGACAAGCTGTTCCCCGACTCGTCCTTCGACGGCGGCTACAAGCGCTGGAACCGCACGACGGGCGCGTTCGAGAAGGTCTCCAACGACGACCGCGCGCGTGCGGGCACCGATGTGCTGCAGCTCGACCAGCAGGTGCAGACGGTGATCGGCACGGTGTCGCACTTCAACGTCGCGCCGACCGCCAGCACGATGGTGGTGACGCCGGCGTGGACCGGCAACCTGCCGCAGCGCATGGATCCGACGGTGCAGGCCGACATCGACCGCATCCTGAGCGACAAGCCGGGCGGCTGGAGCGGCTACTACTGCGTGTACAACGGCTGCGACTACACGCTGGTCGCGACCTACGCGGACGGCACGGTGCTGCGGCATCTGCTGCCGATCGGCTATCGCGACTTCAACCGGCCCAACGATGCGACCGGCTACAAGCGCGGCGCGAAGGATGCGACCAGCGGCGACAACTTCGCGACCTATGCGGTGAACCTGCCGACGGGCCGCGGCGGATTGACCAAGGTGCAGCTGTTCAGCACGCCGCATGGGTCGCAGTGGCAGACGCGCTTCACCGCGATGACCGCGGCGGACTTCGGCGGCAGCCTGCCGCTGGTGAACGAATGGACGCCGGCCGACGGCGCCACCGGCGGCAAGGGCGCGCCGGGCACGACGCAGTTCGATAGCGCGTCGTGCAAGGCGGGGGCGGTGGTGAAGCGGCCGGCACGCTGAGGCAGGCCGGCGAGAGCGCTCAGTCCGCCGACATGTTGGCGCTGCGCGCCACCTTGCCGAGCCGCTCGTACTCCGTCGCCGACAACGTCGCGAGTTCCGCGGCGGTCGAGGATTTCGGCGAGAAGCCGGCGGCGACGAGCTTCTCCTTCACGCCGGGATCGGCGAGCGCGGCCTTCAACGCCTGTTCGAGCCGACGCACCACGGGCGCGGGCAGGCCGGCGGGGCCGTACACGCCGAACCACGGTTCGATCGCATAGCCCGGCAGGCCGGCCTCGGCGAGCGTGGGCACGTCCGGCAGCGCGGGGTTGCGCTGCGAGCCGGCCACGGCCAGCGCGCGTAGCTTGCCGGCCTGGATGTGGGGCAGCGACGCGGGCAGGTTGTCGAACGCAACGGGGATCTGACCGCCGATGAGGTCGGTGATCAGGGGTGCGCTACCCTTGTAGGGAACGTGCACCCACTCGGTGTGGCTGAGCTGGCCGAACAGCACGCCGGCCAGATGCATGGACGTGCCCGCGCCGGCGGTGCCGAAGGGCATGCCGGGGTTCTTCGCGACGTGCGCGCGCAGCTCGGCGACGGTCTTGACCGGCACGGACGGCGAGACCTCCAGCACGATGGTCGAATTGCCCAGCAGGCCGATCGCGCTGAAGTCCTTGCGCGGGTCGAAGGACATCTTCTTGTAGATGTGCGGGTTGAGCGCGTTGGTCGAGATGGCGCCCATGCCGACGGTGTAGCCGTCGGGCGCGGACTTGGCGACCGCGTCCATGCCGAGGTTGCCGCCGGCGCCGCCGCGGTTCTCGACGACGACGGCCTGTCCCAGCGTCTGCGCCATGTGCGCGCCCACGGTGCGCGCGACCAGGTCGGTCGTGCCGCCGGCCGCATAGGGCACGATGAAGCGGATCGGTTTGGAGGGGAAGTCCTGCGCCATCGCGGGCAGGGCGCCGATCCATCCGATGGCGCCGATCGCGGCGAAGGTGAACGCGCGGCGCGAGCGGCCACGCGGGAAGCGGGATTGAGTCATGACGTCTCCAGATCTTGTGGACCCATGAGACGTCGATTTGCCGCTCGTGGCGAAGCGTGAATACCCGGGCGAGCCGCGCGGCGGACGCGCAGATCGCCCGAGGACAGTCCGGCCTTCAGGCGGGCGCGACTCAGTCCGGCTTGATCTTGGCGGCGGTGATCAGCTTCGTGTAGCGCTCGCGTTCCGCGTGCAGGTGCTTGGCGAAGGCTGCGGCGTCGCCCGGCGTGCTGTCGCCGCCGGCCTGGGCCAGGCGTTCCTTCACTTCGTTCGACTGGGCGGCCTTGACGGCGGCGGCGCTGAGCGCGGCCAGCACCGGCTTGGGCGTGCCGGCCGGCGCCATCAGGCCGTACCAGACGGAGGCCTCGAAGCCGGGGAAGCCGGACTCCGCGATCGTCGGCACGTCGGGGAACAGCGCGGAGCGCTTGGCGCTGAGCACGGCCAGCGGGCGCAGCTTGCCGCTCTTCCAGTGCGGCAGGATCTCCAGCGCGTTGAGCGCCACGACGGGCACCTGGCCGCCGATGACGTCGGTGAGCGCCTGGGCGCCGCCCTTGTAGGGCACGTGCATCAGGTTGATCTTGGCGGCGCTGGCGAAGAGCTCGACGGCCAGATGCGGCGTGGAGCCGTTGCCGGGCGTCGCGTAGCCGACGGATTCCGGCTTGGCCTTGGCGGCCTCGATCAGCTGGGCGAGCGTCTTGTACGGCGACTCGGGGTTGACCGCGATGATGACCGGCACGCGGCCGATCAGGGCGACCGGGGCCAGGTCTTTCTCGACGTCGTAGGGCGGCGGCTGGTAGAGGGCCATGTTGGCCGCGACCGCGTTGGCGGCCATCAGCAGCGTGGCGCCGTCGGCCGGCGCGGTGACGACGGTGCGGGCGGCGATGTTGCTGCCGCCGCCGGGCTTGTTGTCGACGATGACGGGCTGCTTGAGCTCGGTCTGCAACCGCACCGCGACGGCGCGGGCGACCACGTCCACGGCGCCGCCGGCGGAGTAGCCGACGACGATCTTGACGGGACCGGGCGGGAGCGTCTGCGCGAACGCGAGCGGAGCGGCGAACGCCAGGGCGGCGCCGGCCCAGAGGAATGCTTGTCTCTTCATGGGGACCTTGTGCGGGAATCGGCGCCGGGGAATGGCGCGCGTCGGGCAGGACCGGGACAGTCCGCCCGCGCGCATTCTGGTCGGTGACCCCGCCGGGACCAATGCCGCAACGGCGCTAGCTGTTATGCCGGGGCGGCATGGCCCCGGCGGTGCGCCCGGAGCCGCAGCCCGCCGAGCAGCCCCATCCCGATCGTCAGCGACAGCCAGGTGGCCGGTTCCGGGACCGAGGCGATCAGCGGCGCCATGGTGCCGTTGAACTGCCCGGACGCGACAAAGCTGAGTCCGGTGACGAAGCCGTCCGGCGCATACGGATCGAGGGCGACGCCCGTCTCGATGCCGGTGATGCGGAACCGGTCCACGCCCCCGACGCCGAAGGAGAAGCTCAGCCCACCCTGCAGCGTGTTGCCCGTGTCGGTCCACTGGGTGCCGTCCCACAGCCACAACCGGAACTGGTTGTCGCCGAACCCGGTCGGCAGCTGGACCGAGGCGAAGTTCGGGTCCCCCGCGGCGATGCGGTAATCGAAACCGACAGCGACTTCCGGATCGATGAAGATGGTCTGGCCACCGGTCACTGCGATGCCGGAGAAGCTGTACACGGGCGTCGCCCCCGAGAAGTCCGCGAAGGGCAGGTAGACGGGGCCAGCCAGCGCATTCGCCGGATCGCCCAGCGTGAAGTTCACGAACGAGCGCGATTGGCTCACGAGGTTGCTGAAAGCGCCTTGCGCGAGGTTGTTGCGCGTGTCCTGCAACTGCAGTTCGAGCGCGTATTGGCGGCCCGGCTGCAGGCTCTGCCCGGCGAGGAAGTGGCTGTCGCCGTTCGCCAGCGACAGCGAGGTGGTGCCCGCCGCCAGGCCCGCGTTGCGATAGATGAGGGTGGCCAGCCCGTTGCCGCCGACGCCGTTGTGGCCGCGGAAGTCGGAGATGTCGCGGATGTTGA
Source organism: Roseateles noduli (assembly GCA_002205125.1). Lineage (GTDB taxonomy): Bacteria > Pseudomonadota > Gammaproteobacteria > Burkholderiales > Burkholderiaceae_C > Roseateles > Roseateles noduli. The sequence goes on from NIOE01000019.1 coordinate 9,851, forward strand.
TGCTGACGGCGTCGATGTTGCTGCCGGCCGCCACGGTGGGCAGCAGCCACTGGAAGTTCAGCGTGGCGCCGCTCTGCGCGACGCTCGTGGACTGGACGAAGCCCAGCGCGGCGGCCGTGGCGCCCAGCACCGGCGTCGTCGCGACGGCCTGGTTCGCGCCGTTGGTGAAGGTCAGGGTCCAGGCGCCGTCGGGGATGGCCTGAGGCAGTCGCGAGACCGACCAGTGGTTGCTCGCGAGGTCGGAAGCCACGAAGTTGAGGGCCAGCGTGCTTGCTCCCTGGGTGGCGACGCCGCTGGTCCCGGCCGCGTTGGCCAGCGACTGCGGCTGGCACGGCCCGCCGAGCAGCACCACGCAGGTGGCGCCCAGCTGTTGGCGCACGCGCGCGTCCAGACCGATCGCGTTGGGGGAGACGTTGTCGAGGAACTGGTAGGTGTTGCGCACCTCGATCGGCGCGGCGTGCGCGGCGGTTGCCAGGAAGGCCGACAGGCATGCCGCGCAGGGCGTCAAGCGCCGATGCCAGGACGTGAGGAACGGAGACGGACGACGGGACATGGCGTACTCCCAGAAGCGGCGGGCGCGCGGCACGGCAGACGGCCCGGCTGGCGGCGACGACGACGACGCATGGCGGCCGATAGTACGCAGTACGACTGGGGACTCATCCTCAAGATTGAGGATGAGTCCCCGTCCGGCGGGACGGGCGTTACAACAAGTCCTCTGGAGAAACCTGAGGAATCAACGACGCGTGCCTGGCGAGGAGCTCGCAACGATGCCGCAGACGCGCGGCCATGGCATCGAGCAGCGACGGCGTCCGAGGGCTCAAAGGAAAGTTATCCTCCGATCGGAACCAGTCCTCGTCGTAAACGAAGTCGAAGAGGTCGCGTGCCGGATCCCGGCTCAGCGTTCCGATCCGCCGGCCCGAAGTCCGGATCGCGAGATGGACTGGGTACATCGATGCTCCTGTGAGCGATGCACTCTATGCGGCGTGTAGGCGAGTGACCATTCCCCGGATAGGTTGACCTGCTTGAGTAGTCGCGTCAGCGCCTGCGCTTCGCCTTCGGTGCGAACAACGCCTCCGCCTGCTCCAGGAACATCCGCGCCAACGGCGCGCGCGGGCTTTGCGCGCTCCAGACGAAGCCGCTCTTGCGGACCGGCGCCGTGCCGGGCAGCGGCACCTTCTGGATCGACAAGCCGCTGGACCACAGCGCCGACCAGTCCGGCAGCAGCGAGATGCCCAGCCCCTGGTCCACCATCGCGGCGATCGACATCAGCCCGTTGATCTCCAGCCGACGTCGCGGGGTCAGGCCTTGCTGGCGCAGGTAGCGGTCCGCCAGTTGCCCGCCGAGCACCGACCGGTCGTACTGGATGAAGGGCTCCGTACGCAGCAGGTCGTGCGCGTCGCGCCTGGCAAGCTCCTTGGGCGCGACGACGACCAGCGGCTCCGTCATCAACTCTCGCCACTCGCAGGTCTTGGGGATCGTGAACTGCGGCTCGACGACGACCGCCGCGTCGAGGTCACCGGCCGCCACCATGCGGACCAGCTCGGTCGACGCGTTCGAGACCACCGAGACCGAGAGGTCGGGGTGGCTCGCGTACAGGCGCCGCAGCACCGGCGGCAGCACCGTCGTGAGCGCCGAGACGAACGCACCCAGCCGCAGTTCGCCCAACTGGACCTTCTCGTTGGCGAGCGCGCGCAGGTCGCGCTCCTCGCGGAGCATGTTGCGCGCGCGGTCGAAGATGTTCGGCCCCGCCGCCGTCGGCTTCACCGAGCGCCCCGAGCGCCGGATCAGCGCCGTGCCCAGGTCGTCCTCCAGCGCCTTCAGCCGCGCGGCGACCGCCGGCGCGGTCATGTCCAGCCGACGCGCGGCCTCCGCGATGGAGCCGCACTCCACCGTCGTCACGAAGCTCTGAACGTAGCGCAGATCCATCCCGTCGTCCCTCGTCTCGCCGGCACGGACCGGCGCTCCGGAACATAAGGAATTCTTTGCTCTGAAGCAATGGGAAGCAAATTGTTCTCAGGTCGCGTTTGACGAAACATGCGACCCACAACAGCGCCATCCTCAAGGCCAGGAGACAACATGCCCAGCTCTTCCCATCCCAAAGCCGGTGTCGACAGACGCCAGGTGCTCGCTGCCGCCGCGGGCGTCGCGGCGTCTTCGCTCGCGCTCGGCGGCTCCGCCGTCGCGGCCACCTGGCCGGACAAGGTCATCACGATGATCGTCCCGTTCTCGCCCGGCGGCGCCACCGACATCATCGGCCGCATCCTTGCGGCGGAGCTTTCCACCGGACTCGGGAAGCAGGTCATCGTCGAGAACCGCGCCGGCGCGGGCGGCAACCTCGGCGCGCAGGCCGTCGCCAAGGCCGCGCCCGACGGCTACACGATCCTGATGGGCGCGATGACCTCGCACTCGACCATCGCGACGCTGGAGAAGGGCAAGGTCCGCTACGACCTGGTCAAGGACTTCCAGACCGCCGCCGTCGTCGGCAGCGTGCCGCTGGTCTTCGTGGCCAACACCTCGGTGCCCGCGAAGACGCTCAAGGAACTCGTCGCCTACATCCAGGCCAATCCGGGCAAGGTTTCCTTCGGCTCCTCGGGCGCCGGCGCGCCGCAGCGCATGGCCTCTGAGATGCTCAAGCTCCAGGGCAAGCTCGCCACCGAGAACATCCCCTACCGCGGCAGCGGCCCGGCCGTCACCGATCTGATCGCGGGCCAGCTCCAGTTCATGGCGGAGACGGTGCCGGCGGTGCTGCAGTTCATCAAGGGTGGCAAGCTCACGCCGCTGGCCGTGGCCGCGTCCACGCGGGATCCCAACCTGCCCGAGGTGCCGACGACGGCCGAGGCCGGATTCCCCAATCTGGAGGTGACCTCGACCTTCGGCGTGCTGGTGCCCGCGGGCACGCCGGCCGACGTCGTGGCGCGACTGAACGCCGAGATCTACAAGGCGCTGCGCAAGCCCGAGGTGCTGGCACAGTTGGCCCAGCAGGGCGTGGTGGCGCAGGCGCCGTTGACGCCGGCCGCCGCGCAGGAGCGCCTCAAGGGCGAAGTGACGAAATGGGCCAAGGTCATCGCCGCGGCCAACATCAAGGCAGACGAGTGAGGCAGCTGTGAGCGATCAACCCAAGGGCCTGAAGAAGGGCCTGACCAACTACGGCGACCAGGGCTTCTCGCTGTTCCTGCGCAAGGCCTTCATCAAGGGCGCGGGCTACACCGACGATGCGCTGGACCGGCCGGTCATCGGCATCACCAACACCGGCAGCAGCTACAACCCGTGCCACGGCAACATGCCGCAGCTGCTGGAGGCGGTGAAGCGCGGGATCATGCTCGCCGGCGGGCTGCCGATGGACTTCCCGACGATCTCGGTGCACGAGAGCTTCTCGGCCCCGACCAGCATGTACCTGCGCAACCTGATGTCGATGGACACCGAGGAGCTGGTGCGCGCGCAGCCGATGGACGCGGTGGTGCTGATCGGCGGCTGCGACAAGACGGTGCCGGCGCAGCTGATGGGCGCGGCGTCGGCGGGCATCCCGGCGATCCAGCTGATCACGGGCTCGATGCTGACGGGCAGCCATCGCGGCGAGCGCGTCGGCGCCTGCACCGACTGCCGCCGCTACTGGGGCAAGTACCGCGCGGACGAGATCGACGATCTGGAGATCGCCGACGTCAACAACCAGCTCGTCGCGAGCGTGGGGACCTGCTCGGTGATGGGCACGGCCAGCACGATGGCCTGCGTGGCGGAGGCGCTCGGCATGACGGTGCCGGGCGGGGCCTCGCCGCCGGCGGTCACGGCGGACCGCATCCGCATCGCCGAGCAGACCGGCGCGCAGGCGGTCGAACTCGCGCGCAAGGGCCTCACGATAGCCAAGATCCTGACGCCGGCCGCGTTCGAGAACGCGCTGCGCGTGCTGCTCGCGATCGGCGGCTCCACCAACGGCATCGTGCATCTGACCGCAATCGCGGGCCGCATGGGGATCGACATCGATCTCGCGGGGCTCGATCGGTTGGGACGCGAGACGCCGGTCCTGCTCGACCTGAAGCCGTCGGGCCAGCATTACATGGAGGACTTTCACCACGCGGGCGGCATGGCGACGCTGCTGCGTGAGCTCAAGCCGCTGCTGCGCCTGGAGGCGATGACGGTCACCGGCCGGACGCTGGGCGAGGAGATCGAGCGCGCGGGTGAGGGCTTCCAGCAGGACGTGGTGCGGTCCTTCGACCGGCCCATCTATCCGCAGGGCGGTCTGGCCGTGCTGCGCGGCAACCTGGCCCCGGGCGGCGCGATCATCAAGCAGTCGGCGGCGGATTCGACGCTGATGGAGCACGAGGGCAGGGCGGTGGTCTTCGAGAACAGCGCGGACCTGGCCGCACGCATCGACAGCGACGACCTCGACGTCACCGCCGACGACATCCTGGTGCTGAAGAACATCGGACCGAAGGGCGCGCCGGGCATGCCCGAGGCAGGCTACATCCCGATCCCGCGCAAGCTGGCGCGGGCGGGGGTGAAGGACATCGTGCGCATCTCCGACGGCCGCATGAGCGGCACCGCCTTCGGCACCATCGTGCTGCACGTGACACCCGAGGCGGCTGTGGGCGGACCGCTCGCCCACGTGCGCAACGGCGACCGCATCCGGCTGAGCGTGAAGGACCGGGAGATCGCGCTGCTGGTGTCCGATGAGGAGCTCGCGAACCGCGCCGCGGAGAACCCGGTCGTCGAGCCGACGGCGGAACGCGGCTATCGCAAGCTGTTCCTGCAGACGGTCACGCAGGCCGACCAGGGCGTGGACTTCGATTTCCTGCGCGCGGTGAAGACCACCGGCAAGGCCCCGGAGGATCGCTGACAGGCAAGATCGATCAGGCCGGCTGGGTCAACTTGACGATCGCCGGCTGCACGATCGCGCCGAACGCCTTCGGATCGTCGACCGCGCGGGCCACGAGCATCGCGCCGTGCACGACGGCCATGAAGGCGCGCGCCGAATTCGCGGGCGTGCCGACCAGGTGGAACTGTCCGGCCGCCACGCCGCGCTTGAGCACCGACGCCAGCCACGCGCCCAGGTCGTGGAAATGCCCGCGCACTTCCACTGCCACTTCCTCGGGGATCGTCGGCATCTCCGTGGCCAGCATCGCGCAGATGCAGAACGGATGCTCACCGCTGCGGATGCAGCCGGCCCAGTAGTTCGCGTAGGCGTTCAGCTCCGCCAGGGGATCGTTGATCTGGCGCTCCAGCCCGGCCAGGCCGTTGCGCGCGTCCTCGCGATAGAGCGAGACCACGCGCTGGACCAGCACCGCCTTGCTCGGGAAGTGGTGGTGGATGCTGGCCTTGGTGATCTTGACCCGCTCGGCCAGGTCGGCGTAGCTGAAGCTGTTGTAGCCGCCGCAGACCAGCAGCGAACGCGTGTGCGCGACGATCTCGGCGGCCTTGGGGGAGAGCTCGACGGTCATGGGGCCCGATTCGGATGAACGAGGCCCCATTCTACCGGTTGTCTACTAGTTGGTAGGGAGGGCCGGGCGTTGCCTCACATCGACTCGTCCAGCATCTTCCGGTAGTCGCTCGCCGAGGCCTCGCGCGGATTGGTCTTGTGGGTGTGGTCGTGCAGCGCGCGCTCGACGATCTGCTCGTGGAGATCCACCGTCACGCCCATCTCGCGCAATCCGGCGGGCAGTCCGAGCCGCTGGTTCATCGCCTTCACCGCCCCGGCGAGCTCGTCGGCGGGCGTGCCTTCCTGCAGGTTCATCGCATGGCCCATGCGGGCGATCTTGTCGTCGCGCCGCATGGAGTCGTGCATCCCGTTGAAGCGGATCACCGCTGGGAGGAACACTGCGTTCAAGGTGCCGTGGTGCAGCTTGGGCATCAGTCCACCCAGCGCATGGCTCAGCGAATGCACGCAGCCCAGCCCCTTCTGGAAGGCGAGCGCGCCCATGGTGCTCGCGGCCATCATGTCGAGGCGGGCGTCGATGTCGTCGGGATGCGTGGTGGCGCGCTCGATTTGTCGCCAGCCGCGTCGCAGGCCTTCGAGTGCGATGCCGTCGGCCGGCGGATTGAAAGCCGAGGACATGAAGGTCTCCATGCAGTGCGCGATCGCGTCCATGCCGGTCGCCGCCGTCAGCGCGGCGGGCAGCTTGCGCGTCAGCTCCGGATCGCAGATCGCCGACTTGGGCATCAGCTCCCAGTTGTGGAAGCCCAGCTTGCGGCCGTCGTCCACGATGATGATCGCGCCGCGCGCGACCTCGGAGCCGGTGCCCGCGGTCGTCGGCACCGCGATCAGCGGCACTGCCTTCGTCGTGATGTTGCCGGCGCCGCCGAGGATGGTGGCGTACCTCGTCAGCGGGCCTTCGTGCGTCGCGGCGATCGCGACGCCCTTGGCCAGGTCGATGCTCGATCCGCCGCCGATCGCGATCAGCCCGTCGCAGCCGCGGGCGCGGAACAGCTCGACGGCCTCGCGCACGGCGGCCTCGGTCGGATTGGGCGGCGTGCCGTCGTAGACGGGCAGGGCGGCGGCGTCGATCGGCGAGGCGGCCCAGGCCTCCAGGACCAGGTCCAGCACGCCGGCGGCGCGCACGCCCTTGTCGGTGACGATCAGCGGCTTGCCGATGCCGGCGCGCACGCATTCCGCGCCGATGAGCCGGCGCGCGCCGGCTTCCAGATGGATGTGGGTGAGGTACTGGATCAGGGCCATGAGCGAGGGTCCTTTGCCTGGTGATGACGGGCCGCGGCGGCGCGGGCCCGCGGGGTCTGGGAGAATCCCGCGATTGGGGCTTGGCAGACAGCCGAGCCTACGCCCTGGAGTTCCCGTTGAGTAGCACCTTGTTGACACCGCGGATGGCCGCGGTGCTCGAGCGCATCCACCGCGCCAACCGCCCGTCGTTCCACAGCCTCACGCCCAAGCAGGCCCGCATCGCCTACCTCATGGGCGCCGAGATCCTGGACCTGCCGCGGGCGCCGCTGCCGCGCATCGAGAATCTGGCAATCCCCGGTCCCGCCGGCGACATCGCCGCGCGCCTTTACGCCCCGCTCACGCGCGAGGACGCCACGACGCGGCACCCCGAAGGTCTGCCGGTGCTGCTGTATTTCCACGGCGGCGGCTTCGTGATCGGCAGCCTCGAAACGCACGACAGCCTGTGCCGCCAGCTGGCGTTGCGCACGGGCTGCGCGGTGATCGCGGTCGACTACCGGCTCGCGCCCGACCATCCGTTCCCCGGCGCCGTCGACGACTGCTGGGCCGCGCTCGAATGGCTGGCGACGGCCGCCGCCGACCTGGGCCTGGACCGAGCGCGCATCGCCGTCGGCGGCGACAGCGCGGGTGGCACGCTCGCCGCGGTGACGGCGCTGCATGCCCGCGACATCCGCGACAGCCTGGGCCTGTCGCTGGCGATGCAACTGCTGATCACGCCGGGCGCCACCGCGCACGCGGACACCGATTCGCACCGCCGCTTCGCCAAGGGTCATCTGCTGGACGCCGACACCATCGCGTGGTTCTTCAACCAGTACATCCCGACGGAACAGCGCGAGGACTGGCGCTTCGCGCCGCTGCAGGCCGAGGACCACGAGGGCGTGGCGCCCGCGACGCTGATCCTGGCCGAGGCCGATCCGCTGATCGACGAAGGCATCGCCTACGCGGACCTGCTGCGCGCGAACGGCAACGAGGTGCGGCTGGAGCTGTACCGCGGCGTGACCCACGACTTCATCAAGATGGGCCGTAGCATTCCGGAAGCCGAGCAGGCGCTGGATGCCTGCGCGGACGCGCTGAGGACGGCCTTCGGCCTGCCGGCGCCTTCCGCCGCTTCAGCCCCCGCAACGCCTTCGATTTCTTCGACGCCTTCGACTCCTTCGACATCGCCCCAGGCTTCCGCATGAGCACCACCGCCACCGCCGCCGGCATGAGCCGCGACCGCTTCCGTTTCTTCGAACGCCTGCGCGTGCGCTGGGCCGAGATCGACGCGCAGCAGATCGTGTTCAACGGCCACTACCTGACCTACTTCGACACGGCGGTCGGCGGCTACTGGCGCGCGCTGGCGCTGCCCTACGCGCCGACGATGGCGTCGCTGGAAGGCGATCTCTTCGTCCGCAAGTCGACGATCGAGTACCTCGGCTCGGCGCATTACGACGAGCTGCTGGACATCGGCGTGCGCACCGAGCGCGTGGGCACGACCTCGATGACGGTGAGCTGCGCAGTCTTCCGCGGCGACGAGTGCCTGGTGCACGGCGAGCTGGTCTACGTCTTCGCAGACCCGGCGGTGCGCATCCCCAAGGCGGTGCCGCAGGCGCTGCGCGACCTGCTGCTGGGCTTCGAGCGCGGCGAGGCGATGACCGAGGCGCGCGTGGGCAACTGGGCGACGGTGGGCGAGGACGCGCACCGCATCCGCCAGGCCGTGTTCGTCGAGGAGCAGAAGATCCCCGCCGAGATGGAATGGGACGCCGCCGACGAGAGCTGCACGCACGCGGTGGCCTACAACCGGCTGGGCCGGGCGCTGGCCACGGGCCGGTTGCTGGAGCACGTGCCGGGCGTGGCCAAGATCGGCCGGATGGCGGTGCTGTCGTCGATGCGCGGCAGCCGCGTCGGCCGCCAGGTGCTGGACGCGCTGATGCAGGCGGGCCGGGCGCAGGGCTACCGCGAGGTGCTGCTGCACGCGCAGCTCAGCGCCGAGGGCTTCTACACGCGTGCCGGGTTCCAGCGTCGCGGACCCGTGTTCGAAGAGGCCGGGATCGCGCACGTGGAGATGGTGCGGAGCCTCTGAGCACTGCTCGGCGACGGGGCCGGCTCGTGGGAAGATGGGTGGGAGAGGGCCCCACATGTACATCCAACGCATCGAGCTGAAGAACTATCGCGGACATGAGCATCTGACCGTTGGATTCGCGCGAGGCATGTCGGTGATCGCGGGTGTCAACGGAACAGGCAAGTCGTCGCTGCTGCTAGGGCTCTTCGAAGCGCTGACACAGGCGGTTCCCACGCTTCTGACCAGTTCCGGAAAGCTTGCGTTCAGCGAGTCTGGATGCGCGCGGGTCAATGCCATCGCGGCCAGCGGACGCACGCGATTCGAAGAGCAATACCCGATAGAGGTCAGGGTTGAGGCTGAGGTGCTTGGGGCCGCCCTGTCGTGGGCGGTGTGCTCGCCGATGCCGGGTGTTCGAGCTCAGGATGGCACCGCGCCGGCGAGCCAACTCTGGGATCAGATGAAGGCGAGTACGTTTGGTTTTGAAGGCGCTGCGCTGCTGGATGTTCCCGTCGTCGCGTTCTACAGAGACAAGCGAGCTTGGCGCGCCGGGCAGGCAAAGGAAGTCAATGCGGCCATGGAGCGGAACTCGCGCATCGATGGCTACGAAGAATGGTCCGATGCAGGGTTGAACGCCGACGCGCTGCAGATGTGGATCGTGGGGAAGTCTCTTGAACGCCTGCAAACCGCTGCCGAGTCGGGGCAACCCTTCTCCGCCCTCGAATCCGACGAGCTCGGTCAGATCAATCGTGCGTTGCGTAGCGCTTTTGAGACGTTCAGGTCGATCCGCTATGACATTCACACCAAGAAGGTCCTCACGGAATGGGCGGGAGACGAAGGACAGGCACTCGACCCCATCGCATTCGAGCACTTGAGCGCGGGGCAGCGTTCCGTGATCTGCCTGATCGCGGACATCGCGCGACGGATGTGTCTGCTCAATCCACAGCTGGGTGACGACGTGACCGGACAGACGGAAGGCGTGGTGCTGATCGACGAGTTCGACATGCATCTTCATCCCGCGTGGCAGCGCGCGCTGACGCGCGGCATGACCAAGGCCTTCCCCAAGGTGCAGTTCATCATCGCCAGCCACTCGCCACAGGTGATCGGCGAACTGCCTCATGAGAACGTGATCCTGCTGACGCCTGAGGGACCCGTGAACCCCTCGGGCAGCTTTGGCATGACGTCCAATCAAGTTCTTCAGGAACTGATGGATGCCGAAGTCCGGGCCACCCCGGTGAAGCTGAAGCTCGATGAGATCGATGAGGCACTGGTTCGCAATCAACTGGACCAGGCCGAAGAGAAGATCCAGGCACTGGCTAACGAAGCGCCTGACGTTCGCGAGCTGGTCGGCGCTGAGGCGCTTCTCTTGCGGAAGCGGACGATCGGTCGATGAAGCATTCCGCCAAGAGGGCATCGCCGCCCGATTTCGAAGCATGGAAGGCGCAGGCGAACGACGATTGGTCTCCGAGCTATGCCGCGTTGGCAGGTCCACCCAAACGTGCGCTGCACCAGGCGCTGCTGGACGAGCAGTCGCATGTCTGCTGCTATTGCGGTCGCTCGATCGACGAGCAGGACAGTCATATCGAACACTTCCGTCCGCAGGAAGAGTTTCCGCAACTGGCGCTGGACTACGCCAATCTGCACGCGTCATGCATGCGTACACCTAAAGGTGCACGTTCTGCTTGGCACTGCGGGCATGCGAAGCAGAACAACTTCTGCGAAGAGCGCGTCATCGCCCCGACCGATGAGGCTTGCGAGCGCCGATTCCTGTACACGATCAACGGCGAAGCCTTTGCGGCTGACCCGAACGATCTCCGGGCTGGATACATGCTCGACCTGCTGGGCATGAACGCGACGTCTTTGGGTGGGTGGCGGAAGGCGGAGCTCGAGCGGGTCTTTGACAGTGATTTCGTCGCGACCGCCACGGTGGAAGAACTCGAACGGATTGCGGCCACTTTCCGGCAGCCTGGGCAGGACGGTCGTTGCCGAGGTTTCGGACATGTGATTGCTCGTCACGCGGAGCAGATCCTCGACTCGATGCGCTCAACGCCGCTGTCAGCAGCGGCGTAGTCCGACGTCGTCTGCGGCGCAGAAGGGCGCGAGGACTCCCGTCCGTGTCCAGCTGCATCCATCCCGGACCCGTCTCCGTAAGTGGATGATGTGCGGCCTTGACGCCGCTCGTTCCTCCATCTTCCCAGGAGACTTCCATGATGCGTTTGAGCACCGCCGTCCTGTCCGTCCTCGCCCTTGCTGCCTGCGCGGGCGCGCAGGCCTCCCGTCCCACCGCGGATGAACTGTCGCGCATGCCCGACGAGCCCACGGCCGCCGGCGCGGCGACGGACTCCGACGTCCCCGCGGCGCTGCGCCCCGCCGACGGTGCGCGCAAGCTGCTGCAGGTCCATGCGACCGGCGTCCAGATCTACGAATGTGCGCAAGCCGCCAGCGGCGCCTGGGAATGGCAGTTCCGCGGACCTGAAGCGACGCTGTTCGACGCGCGCGGCACCAAGGTCGGTGATCACGGCGCCGGCCCGTTCTGGCGTCTGGGGGACGGTTCCCGCATCGTCGGGCAGGCCAAGGCCTCGTCCCCGGCTCCGAGCGCCGGCGCCATCCCCTGGCTGCTGCTGACGGTGAAGTCGCGCAGCGGCGCCGGCAGCCTCGATCCGGTCGACAGCGTCCAGCGCCTCAACACCGTCGGCGGTGTCGCGCCGCCCGCACCGGATTGCGTCGCCGCAGCCGCCGCTCGCACCGTCCGCGTCGGCTACAGCGCCGACTACCTCTTCTGGGGCGTCCCGACGACTCGCTGAGCGCATTCCCTGCCCGATCATCCCCGGTCCTGGCAGTGAACTACGACCGCCCCGAGCTAGTGGGGAGCTCAGCGCCGGATCAGCGCTGCATCAGCACGAGGTGAAGGCCGGGGCGCCGGACGAATCGTTACAGGGATTTTTCGACCGCGCCTGCATCCGCCTTCACACCAACCCCGTAGGTCAAGGAGCAGGATGTCCTGCATCACGTTTGAGGAGCAACACATGAAGACTTTGAAGCTGCTGTCCCTGGCGGCCGCCGTCGTGGCGCTGACCGGTTCCCTGCAATCCGCCTCGGCCGCCGACATGGCGCCGTCGCAGGCCGCCGCGCCCGCGCCGGCCGCGAACCGCCTGGCCGCCGCGCGCCAGCTGATCGATGCCCGCCAGTGGGACGCTGCCCGCGACGAACTCAAGCGCGTCGACGACCGCCGCAGCGCGGACTGGAACAACCTGATGGGCTACGTGTCGCGCAAGGCCGGCAGCCCGGACCTGGCCGCGTCGGAGCGCTACTACGACGAGGCGCTGCGCATCGACCCGCATCACCGCAATGCGCTGGAGTATTCCGGCGAGCTCTACCTGATGAAGGGCGATCTGGCGAAGGCGCAGGCCCGTCTGGCGACGCTGGCCACCGAGTGCAAGTCCTCCTGCGAGCAGCACACGGAACTGAAGGACGCCATCGCGCGCTACCAGGCCAACGGCAACAAGTACGTGGCCAAGAGCGGCTGGTAAGAAGTCAAGGAGTCTGAAATGAACCTCGTGAAGTCGTTGTGCCTGGGCCTGCTCGTGTCCGGCGCCGCCCTGTCGGCCGCCCATGCGGCCGAGCTGACCGTCAATCTGTCCATGGCCCAGCCCGACGGCCCCGGCGCCTCCGCCGGCACGGTGCGCATCGTCGAGACGCCCTACGGCCTGGCGTTCTATCCGCAACTGACCGGCCTGCCGCACGGCGTGCACGGCTTCCACGTGCATGAGAACCCGTCCTGCGCGCCGTCCACGGCCAACGGCACGGTGACCCCGGCCGGCGCCGCCGGCGGCCACTTCGATCCGCTGGGCAGCAAGCACCACGGCGAGCCGTGGGGCGATGGCCACCTCGGCGACCTGCCGCCGCTGTACGTGTCGCACGACGGCGTGTCGACCAACCCGGTGCTCTCGCCGCGTCTGAAGAAGATCGACGAGGTGAAGGGGCACGCGCTGATGGTCCACATGGGCGGCGACAACCACTCCGACCATCCGGCCCCGCTGGGCGGTGGCGGAGCACGCGTCGCCTGCGGCGTCATCGGCGGTTGAACATTCCGGTTCGGGCGCAATGCCCGAGCCGCGGCGACGTCATGATCGCAAACGCCAATGCAAAGGGCCCGGAGGTTCGCACTCCCGGGCCCTTGTCTTTTGGCGAGACGCAGGGGACTCAAGATCCCCTGTGTCGGGCGGCCCTCAAGCCGCCCGTGTCATCACGCGACCGTCTTGGCCGTTTCCGCGTATTCCTCGATCTGGTCGAAGTTCATGTAGCGGTAGACGCTGGCCTTGTCGGCGTCGATGACGCCCATTTCCTTGAGGTACTCCTCCTTGGTCGGCAGGCGGCCCAGGCGGGACGCGATGGCGGCCAGCTCGGCCGAGCCCAGGAACACGTTGGTGTTCTTGCCCAGACGGTTGGGGAAGTTGCGCGTGGAGGTGGAGATCACCGTCGCGCCCTCGCGGACCTGCGCCTGGTTGCCCATGCACAGCGAGCAGCCCGGCATCTCGGTGCGCGCACCGGCCGTGCCGAAGGCGGCGTAGTGGCCTTCCTTGATCAGCTCGCTCTGGTCCATCTTGGTCGGCGGCGCGACCCACAGCTTGACCGGGATGTCGCGCTGGCCGCCCAGCAGCTTGGCCGCCGCGCGGAAGTGACCGATGTTGGTCATGCACGAGCCGATGAAGGCCTCGTCGATCTTGGTGCCGGCGACTTCGGACAGCACCTTGGCGTCGTCCGGGTCGTTCGGGCAGCAGACGATCGGCTCGGTGATGTCGGCCAGGTCGATCTCGATCACGGCCGCGTATTCGGCGTCCTTGTCCGCTTCCAGCAGGTCTGGCTTGGCCAGCCAGGCTTCGACCTTCTCGATGCGGCGCTGCAGCGTCTTCGCGTCGGCGTAGCCGTCGGCGATCATGTTCTTCATCAGGACGACGTTGGAGCTCAGGTACTCCTTGATCGGCGCCGGATTCAGCTTGATCGTGCAGCCGGCGGCGGAGCGCTCGGCGGACGCGTCGGACAGCTCGAACGCCTGTTCGACCTTCAGGTCGGGCAGACCTTCGATCTCCAGGATGCGGCCCGAGAAGATGTTCTTCTTGCCGGCCTTGGCGACGGTCAGCAGACCGGCCTTCAGCGCGTACAGCGGGATCGCATGGACCAGGTCGCGCAGCGTCACGCCCGGCTGCATCTCACCCTTGAAGCGCACCAGCACCGATTCCGGCATGTCCAGCGGCATCACGCCGGTGGCGGCGCCGAAGGCGACCAGGCCAGAACCCGCCGGGAACGAGATGCCGATCGGGAACCGCGTGTGCGAGTCGCCGCCGGTGCCCACGGTGTCGGGCAGCAGCAGGCGGTTCAGCCAGCTGTGGATCACGCCGTCGCCCGGACGCAGGGACACGCCGCCACGGTTGGAGATGAAGGCGGGCAGCTCGCGGTGCGTCTTGACGTCCACCGGCTTCGGATACGCGGCGGTGTGGCAGAAGGACTGCATCACCAGGTCGGCCGAGAAGCCCAGGCAGGCCAGGTCCTTCAGCTCGTCGCGGGTCATCGGGCCGGTCGTGTCCTGCGAACCGACGGTGGTCATCTTGGGTTCGCAGTAGGTGCCCGGACGCACGCCCTGACCCTCAGGCAGACCGACCGCGCGGCCGACCATCTTTTGCGCCAGCGTGAAGCCGGCCTTCGTTTCGGCCGGCGCCTGCGGCAGGCGGAACAGCGTCGAGGCCGGCAGGCCCAGGAACTCGCGCGCCTTGGCGGTCAGCGAGCGGCCGATGATCAGGTTGATCCGGCCACCGGCGCGGACTTCGTCGAACAGCACGTCGCTCTTGAGCTTGAACTCGGCGACGGTCTGGCCGTTTTTCACCAGCTTGCCGTCGTAGGGCAGCACGTCGATGACGTCGCCCATCTCCAGGCCGCCGACTTCCACTTCGATCGGCAGCGAGCCCGAGTCTTCCTGCGTGTTGAAGAAGATCGGCGCGATCTTGCCGCCCAGCGTCACGCCGCCGAAGCGCTTGTTCGGGACGAAGGGGATGTCCTGGCCCGTGGCCCAGATCACCGAGTTGGTCGCCGACTTGCGCGACGAGCCCGTGCCGACGACGTCGCCGACGTAGGCCACGACGTGGCCCTTCTTCTTCAGCTCCTCCAGGAACTGCATCGGGCCGCGCTTGCCGTCTTCCTCGGGCTTGAAGGCCGCGTCGGGACGCGTGTTCTTCAGCATCGCCAGGTAGTGCAGCGGGATGTCCGGGCGGCTCCAGGCGTCCGGCGCCGGCGACAGGTCGTCGGTGTTGGTTTCGCCGGGGACCTTGAAGACGGTGACGGTGATCTTCTTTTCGACTTCAGGGCGCGAAGTGAACCACTCGGCGTCGGCCCAGCTCTTCATCACTTCCTGGGCCTTGGCGTTGCCCGCCTTGGCCTTGGTCGCGACGTCGTTGAAGTAGTCGAACATCAGCAGGGTCTTCTTCAGACCCTCGGCGGCGACGCCGGCGACTTCGGCGTCGTCCAGCAGCTCGATCAGCGGATGCACGTTGTAGCCGCCGACCATGGTGCCCAGCAGCTCGGTGGCCTTGGCCTTGGAGATCAGTTCCACCTTCAGGTCGCCGTGCGCGACGGCGGCCAGGAAGCTGGCCTTGACCTTGGCGGCGTCGTCCACGCCCGGGGGCACGCGGTGGGTCAGCAGGTCCAGCAGGAAGGCGCCTTCACCGGCGGGCGGGGTCTTGATCAGTTCGATCAGCTCGGCCACCTGCTTGGCGTCGAGTGGCAGCGGCGGGATGCCGAGCGCGGCGCGTTCGGCTTCGTGTTGGCGGTAGGCTTGCAGCATGCGAACTCCAGTCTCTGTGGTCTTTGCTTGGGTCGAAAAACGTGGGGGAAGGCGGGTCTGTCCTCGGTCACGGTGCGCTCGGCACGATGACCTTCAGGCCCTTGAAATAGTCTCGGAAGAATCCCTGGTCGCGGGTGATCAGGCCGTCGCACTGCAGCATCGCGTGCGCCCCCACCAGGAAGTCGGGCATGGCGCGCGACGAGGCGGCGGCGTCGGTCTTCACCGCGCCGCCCTTGTCCGCGAGCCGTTGCTTGAACTTGCGTTGCATCTCGCCGGCCCGGATCGCGGCGCGCTGGTCGATGGCCAGGAAGCTCAGGCCCATCTCCTCCAGCGCGTCCATCACCTCGGAACCGTGGCCCAGGCCGGCGGTCACCTCGGACAGCACCACGTCGCACAGCACCACCGGGCCGCTGGACAGCGCCAGGCGCAGCGCGGCCTCGGCCGCGTCGGCGCCGGGCGCGTCGCCCAGGAGGTCGATGAGGACGGAGCTGTCGACGGCGATCATCGGATCAGGCGTCCTGGGATTCGTCGGTGGGTTCGCCCGGGGCGCGGCCGCGCAGGTCGCGCATCACGTCGTCGGTGGCGGTGCCTTCGGGCAGCTTGAAGCGGCCGCGGGCGCGGGAAATGGCGTCGTCGACGTTCTTGCGCAGGATGATGCGGGCGCCGTCGAGCTCGACCTTGAGCGTCGTGCCCTTGGTCAGTCCCAGCGCGTCGCGCACGGCCTTGGGCAGGGTGATCTGACCTCGTTCGGCGACGGTGGCTTCCATGCGGGCTCCTGGCGGTGCTGGGAGATTAGACGACGGCTCTGGCGATGTCGTGACCGGAGGTGCGCCAGCGCACTGTCGGTATGAGCCAGAAAGTATGCATGAATTGTACGTACTTCCGGGTCGTGAAAGCCAGCGCCGACCCGCAAGCCCGACTGCTGCGGTATGGATAACAAAAAGCCGCCTCGAGGGCGGCTTTGAGAGGCGCGGGAGCGCTTTACTGGGCGCTCGGGGTGATGCCCAGGCCGCCGCCGGCCGGTGCCGAGGCGGAGCGCGCGGCTTCGATGGCGGCGCGTTGTTCCGGGTGGACGCAGTCGTCGACCAGGCGCTGGCCGGCCTTCACGTCCAGCAGCATCGACTTGTTGGCGATCTGGACCATCAGCGTGCGGCCGGTGACGTCTTCCAGGCGCAGGGCGCCGGTGGTCGACAGCACGGGCTTCATCACGAAGGTGTCCTTCTTGAAGGCCACATTGATGTAGCCCACGTCCTTGGCGTTCGGCTCGATGGTGACCGACTGCTTGAACTCGCACTCGTACAGGCCAAGGTAGGCGCGCTTGGCGGCGGCCAGCTGTTCCTCGTTCGCTTCCGGCAGCGGAGGCGGCGGGGCCTTGACCGGGGCGGCCTTCTTGGCGCCAGTCGCCTTCGGGGCGGGCTTGGCGGCCGCAGGCTTGGCCGGCGCGGGCTTGGCGGTGCCGGTGTTGGCGGCGGGCTGGGCGGCGGCGATGCCGGTGGTCAGCGTCAGCGCGGCGGCAGCGGCGCCGGAAAGGAGGAGGGCGGTCAGTCGCATGGGAAGGGCGTGGAAGTTGGACCTGGGGAAACTTGGATCACCGGCCGAGAGAATGACCGGAAAAACGAAGTGCCGGCGTTCGGCGATGCGGGATTGTGACTGCGCCCGCGTCCCCTGAAGCGGGGATTTAATGTGTCAAACCGTTGATCGCCGCTAGGGTCTTCACGGGGTCTTCATGGGCTCAGAGCGGCGATGGCTGCGGGGCGAACCAGGCCTGCTCCACCTCGGTGGGCAGGTTCTGTCCGGTGCCGTGCGCGCGCTGAAGCAGATGCCAGAACAGTCGGTAACTCGCGCGGTCATGGAGCATGTCGCGGTGTTGGATCGGCGCCCACTGCGCGGCCTGCGCGGCCTGGAGGATGTCGATCGCCTCGTCGATCTCCGCGACGCTGGGCGCGAAGGCGTCGATGATCGGCTGGATCTGGTTGGGGTGGATGCTCCACATCCGCGTGTAGCCCAGTTCGCGCGCGGCGCGTTGGGCGGCGGACTGGATCGCGCGTTCGCTCTTGAACTCGGTGACCACGCAGTGCGACGGCGTCTTGCCGTAGCTGTGCGCCGCGGCGGAGATCGCCAGCTTCGCGCGCTGCACGAGCGGGTGCGTGAACTGGCCGTCGACCGTCAGCGCCGAGCGCGGGATCGCGCCGCGATGCGCGGAGACGAAGTCCATCAGGCCGAAGGAGAGCGACTCGATGCGCGGATGCGCGGCGATCGCCATCACGTCGCGCAGTGCGCCGTGGGTCTCGATCAGCGTGTGCAGCGGCAGTGGCTTGCGGATGCCGTGGCGCTTCAGGCTGTCGTCGATGAATGCGATCGCGCGGCTCAGATCCTCGATGCCTTCGGGCTTCGGGATCATCAGGAAGGCGAGCTTCTCGCCGCCGCCGGCGATCACCGCCTCGACGTCGGCCTCGAAGGCCGGGTGCCTGAACGGATGCACCCGCACGCCGACGCGGCCGTGTGCGTTCAGCGAGCCGTTCAGCATGTGCAGCACCAGCAGCATGTGCTCGGCCTCGCCGCCGACCGGTGCGCCGTCTTCGCAATCGAGCGTGATGTCGAAGACCGGCCCCATCCGCACCTGAAGCTCCAGGCTCTTGAGCATGCGCGCCTCGACGCCGCAGTAGTGATCGACGACCGGCAGCACGACGGGCGCCAGCCCTTCTTCGAACAAGGCCTGGGCGGGGGTGAGGAGGGCGGTCATGGGGTGGATGCGTGGAGCTGGAAAGAAGAAGGGCCGACCCTCTTGCGAAGGTCGGCCCAACGATACTGCCTTCAGCGGCGGACCGGCGAAGCCGGGTCCTGTTCAAGCAGGGCACGAGGATCTGGCTTTGCCAGGCCTCGGAGCCGCCCCTTGAGGGGCCGCCGAAGGCGGTAGGGGTGGTCCAAGTCTTACAGCAGGTGCTTGACGCCGTTTTGCTCTTCGAGCAGCTCGTCCAGCGTCTTCTTGATCGCGGCTTGCGAGAACTCGTCGATCTCCAGGCCCTGGACGATCTTGTATTCGCCGTTCTCGACCGTCACCGGGTAGCCGAACATGACTTCCTTCGGGATGCCGTAGGAGCCGTCCGACGGGATCCCCATCGTGACCCACTTGCCGTTGGTGCCCAGGGCCCAGTCGCGCATGTGGTCGATGGCGGCGTTGGCGGCCGAGGCGGCCGACGACAGGCCGCGGGCGGCGATGATCGCGGCGCCGCGCTTGCCGACGGTCGGCAGGAAGGTGGTGCGGTTCCACTCTTCATCGTTGATCAGGGCCTTGACCGACTGGCCGTCGATGGTGGCGAAGCGGTAGTCCGCGTACATCGTCGGCGAGTGGTTGCCCCACACGGCCAGCTTCTCGATGCCGGCGACCGGCTTGCCGGTCTTGGCGGCGATCTGCGAGGCGGCGCGGTTGTGGTCCAGGCGCAGCATGGCGGTGAAGTTCTTGGCCGGCAGGTCCGGGGCCGACTTCATCGCGATGTAGGCGTTGGTGTTGGCCGGGTTGCCGACCACCAGCACCTTGACGTTGCGCGAGGCCACGGCGTTCAGGGCCTTGCCCTGCGTGGTGAAGATGGCGCCGTTGATCGACAGCAGTTCGGCGCGTTCCATGCCCGGGCCGCGCGGACGCGAACCGACCAGCAGGGCGTAGTCGGTGTCCTTGAAGGCGGTCATCGGGTCGCTGTGGGCCTCGATGCCGGCCAGCAGCGGGAAGGCGCAGTCTTCCAGCTCCATGATCACGCCCTTGAGCGCGTTCTGGGCCTTCTCGTCGGGGATCTCCAGCAGTTGCAGGATGACGGGCTGGTCCTTGCCCAGCATCTCGCCGGAAGCGATGCGGAACAGCAGGGCATAGCCGATCTGGCCGGCGGCGCCGGTGACGGCGACGCGAACGGGTTTCTTGCTCATCAGGGTCTCCGAGAAGTGCGAGTGAATGATGCGTGAGGCGCAGTCCGCGCCAGCGGCGGCAAGTGTAGGACAGCACGGCCTCGGCACGGATCGCGATAGGGTCTTCTTCGCCCACCGGTGTGGGGAGCTGCCCCCAAAAGTAGCGCATCCGCATTGCGTGAAACTGACACTCTTCTGTCTTATATAAGACTAATCTCGTCGGACTCCCTCTTCAGGGTGGACGCTGTCTCCGGGTTTGTGCTCGAATCGCGCCCCATGTCGCCCCCCGCCGCCCCGGTCCATCCCGTGACGCCGCTCAATGAGCTGGCGCGCGCGGAAGCCGCGCCGTCGTTCAGCCCGCTGTATCGCCAGATCAAGGGGCTGATCCTGAAGGGGCTGCAGGCCGGCGAGTGGAAGGCGGGGGAGACCATCCCCAGCGAGATGGACCTGGCGGCCCGCTTCGGCGTGAGCCAGGGCACCGTGCGCAAGGCCGTGGACGAGCTCGCCGCCGACAACCTGCTGGTCCGCAAGCAGGGGAAGGGGACCTTCGTCGCCACCCATGCGGAACAGCAGCAGCAATACCGTTTCCTGCGGCTGACGCCGGACGCCGAGGAGGCTTCGTCGCTCGGCCGCCAGCTGCTGGATTGCAAGCGCCAGCGCGCGCCGGCCTTCATCGCCAAGCTGATGCAGCTGCGCGCCGGCGATCCCGTGATCGAGATCCGCCGCCTGCTGCACAGCGGCGGCCATCCGGTGGTGCTGGACGACATCTGGCTGCCCGGCGCGCTGTTCAAGGGGCTGACGACGGAGCGGCTGCTCGAGCATCGCGGCCCGTTCTACAGCCTGCTCGAAACCGAATTCAACGTGCCCATGATCCGGGCGCAGGAAAAGATCCGTGCGGTCGCGGCGGAGGAAGACGCCGCCGCGCTGCTGCAGGTAGCGCCCGGCAGTCCGCTGCTGAGCGTGGAGCGTCTCTCCTTCACCTACGCCGACAAGCCGGTGGAGTTGCGCCGCGGTCTCTACAACACTTCCCACCACTTTTATCGCAACAGCCTGAACTGATGCTTTCGCGTTGCGGCGTTGACGTTTTCATGGCAACGCCAGAAGACGAGATGCGCCCAGGACACCCTTGAGGGGTGTTGCGTTGCCATAAAATCTTCGGGTTTCACATTGATTACAAGGTCGGACATGACGGACGCCACCCAAGCCACCAAGAAGAATCGACCGGTCTACACCAACATCCATGTCACGCAGATCGTGTCGTACCGCTTGCCTCCGGCCGGCATCGTCTCGATCCTGCATCGCATCAGCGGCCTGCTGATGTTCTTCCTGCTCCCGTTCGTGATCTGGATGTTCGACACCAGCCTCACGTCCGAGATCTCGTACGAGACCTTCACCGCGGCCTTCGTGTCCGGCATCGGCTTCCTGCCGGGCTGGTTCATCAAGCTGGTGACGCTGGGCCTGATCTGGGGCTACCTGCACCACTTCATCGCCGGCGTGCGCCACCTGTGGATGGACGCCACGCACAGCGTGAGCAAGGCACAGGGCCACATCAGCGCCGTCGTGACGCTGGCCCTGAGCGTGGTGCTGACGCTGGCGCTCGGCGCCAAGCTGTTCGGCCTGTACTGATCACGCCGCGACCGCGCGGCGCGCCGTGCGGTCGGACCTGATTCCGACGATTGACCCAAGAGGCAAATCAACAATGACAACCTACGGAAGCAAGCGCATCGTCACCGGTGCGCATTACGGCCTGCGCGACTGGATGGTCCAGCGCGCCACCGCGCTGCTCATGGCGCTGTTCACCATCGTGCTGCTCGCGCAGGTGCTGTTCACCAGCCAGGCGATCGGCTACGACCTGTGGGCCGGCATCTTCAGCAAGCAATGGATGAAGTTCCTGACCTTCGCGCTCATCGTGTCCCTGGCGTATCACGCCTGGGTCGGCGTGCGCGACATCTGGATGGATTACGTGAAACCGGTGGGCGTGCGGCTGTTCCTGCACACGTTCACGCTGGTGTGGTTGACGGGTTGCGCGGGTTGGGCGATCCAAGTGCTCTGGAGGCTGTAAGAAATGCAAATCGGAACCTCGCTGCCCAAGCGCAAATTCGACGTCGTGATCGTGGGAGCCGGCGGCTCCGGCATGCGCGCGTCGCTGCAACTGTCGCTGGCCGGCCTGAACGTGGCCGTCCTGTCCAAGGTTTTTCCCACCCGCTCGCACACCGTGGCCGCCCAGGGCGGCATCGGCGCCAGCCTGGGGAACATGTCCGAGGACAACTGGCATTACCACTTCTACGACACCGTCAAGGGCTCGGACTGGCTGGGCGACCAGGACGCCATCGAGTTCATGTGCCGTGAGGCGCCCAAGGTCGTCTACGAGCTCGAACACTTCGGCATGCCGTTCGACCGCAACCCGGACGGCACGATCTACCAGCGTCCGTTCGGCGGCCACACGGCCAACTACGGCGAGAAGCCGGTCCAGCGCGCCTGCGCCGCGGCCGACCGCACCGGCCACGCGCTGCTGCACACGCTGTACCAGCAGAACGTCAAGGCCCGCACCAACTTCTTCGTCGAGTGGATGGCGCTGGACCTGATCCGCGACGCCGACGGCGACTGCGTCGGCGTGACCGCGCTGGAGATGGAGACGGGCGAGGTCCACATCCTCGAAGCGAAGACCGTGCTGCTGGCCACCGGCGGTGCCGGCCGCATCTTCGCCGCGTCGACCAACGCCTTCATCAACACCGGCGACGGCCTGGGCATGGCGGCGCGCGCCGACATCCCGCTGCAGGACATGGAGTTCTGGCAGTTCCACCCGACCGGCGTGGCCGGCGCGGGCGTGCTGTTGACCGAAGGCTGCCGCGGCGAGGGCGCGATCCTGCGCAACGCCAACGGCGAGCGCTTCATGGAGCGCTACGCCCCGACGCTGAAAGACCTGGCACCGCGCGACTTCGTCTCGCGCTGCATGGACCAGGAGATCAAGGAAGGTCGCGGCTGCGGTCCCAACAAGGACTACGTCGTGCTGGACATGACCCACCTGGGCGGCGACACCATCGCCAAGCGCCTGCCGTCGGTGCTGGAGATCGGCCACAACTTCGCCAACGTCGACATCACGAAGGAACCCATCCCCGTCGTGCCGACCATCCATTACCAGATGGGCGGCATCCCGACCAACGTCCACGGCCAGGTCGTCACCCCCAAGGGCGACAACTACAAGGACGTCGTCAACGGCCTGTACGCGGTGGGCGAGTGCTCCTGCGTGTCGGTGCACGGCGCCAACCGCCTGGGCACCAACTCGCTGCTGGACCTGCTGGTCTTCGGCCGCGCCGCGGGCAACCACATCGTGGACGCCGTCAAGAACTCGGGCAAGTCGCACAAGCCGCTGCCCAAGGACGCCGCCGAGCTGACGCTGTCGCGCCTGAACCGCCTGGAGTCCAACACCGGCGGCGAATACGCCCAGGGCGTGGCCGACGACATGCGCGCCGCGATGCAGTCGCACGCCGGCGTGTTCCGCACCAGCAAGCTCCTCGACGAGGGCGTCACCGCCATCGCCGCGATCCGCGAGCGGGTCAAGAACATCACGCTGAAGGACAAGTCCAAGGTCTTCAACACCGCGCGTGTCGAGGCCCTGGAAGTGGACAACCTGATCGAGGCCGCGCAGGCCACGATCGTGTCCGCCGCCGCGCGCAAGGAATGCCGCGGCGCCCACACGGTGAACGACTTCGAGCGCGGCGCGGACGATGCGGAATTCCCGCTGGGCCGCAACGACAAGGAGTGGATGAAGCACACGCTGTGGCACTCCAAGTCCAACAGCCTGACCTACAAGCCGGTCAATCTGCAACCGTTGACCGTCGAGAGCGTCCCCCCGAAGGTCCGTACCTTCTGAGCGCCGCAGGAGCATTCAAATGATCAAGCGCACCTTCAAGATCTACCGCTACGACCCGGACAAGGACGCCAAGCCGTACATGCAGACCATCGAGCTGGAGCTCGCGGGCAACGAACGCATGCTGCTGGACGCCCTGCTCAAGCTCAAGGCCGTGGATCCCACGCTGTCGTTCCGCCGCTCGTGCCGCGAAGGCGTCTGCGGTTCCGACGCGATGAACATCAACGGCAAGAACGGTCTGGCCTGCCTGACCAACCTGCGTTCGCTGCCCGACGTCATCATCCTCAAGCCGCTGCCGGGCCTGCCCGTCGTCCGCGACCTGATCGTGGACATGACGCAGTTCTTCAAGCAGTACAACTCGATCCGTCCGTTCCTGGTGAACGAGGAAGCGCCGCCCGAGAAGGAGCGCCTGCAGTCCCCGGAAGAGCGTGACGAGCTCAACGGCCTGTACGAGTGCATCCTGTGCGCGAGCTGCTCGACCAGCTGCCCCAGCTTCTGGTGGAACCCCGACAAATTCGTCGGACCCGCCGGTCTGCTGCAGGCCTACCGCTTCATCGCCGACAGCCGCGACCAGGCGACTGCGGAGCGCCTCGACAACCTCGAGGACCCGTACCGCCTGTTCCGCTGCCACACCATCATGAACTGTGTCGACGTCTGCCCCAAGGGTCTCAACCCGACGAAGGCGATCGGCAAGATCAAGGAATTGATGGTGCGTCGCACCGTCTGAGCCCGCTCGCGCCGCTTCCGGGCGGCTACACGCACACGCATGAACGCCACCGACATCAACACCCTCATCGATGAGAGGGATCTCTCCAAGCTCAAGTGGCGTTGCCGCCGCGGGCTGTTGGAGAATGATCTTTTCATCGAGCGGTTCTTCCGGCGGCACGAAGGCGCGTTGACCGAATTCCACGCGGAAGGCCTGCGTCAGCTGATGGACCTGTCGGACAACGACCTGCTCGATCTGATGCTGGCCCGCAAGGAACCGGCCGACGAGCTGGACCGGCCCGACGTTCATGCCGTGCTTGCGATGCTGCGGACCCCTCAGTAACCAGAACCCCCGAAGTCATAAGGAATGCCCATGACCCCGTCTGACGTCAAAGCCACCCTGTCGTTCTCCGATGGCAGCCCGCAAATGGATCTGCCCCTGTACAAGGGCACCATCGGTCCGGATGTGATCGACATCCGCAAGCTTTACGCCCAGACCGGCAAGTTCACCTACGACCCGGGCTTCCTGTCGACGGCGTCGTGCAACTCCACGATCACCTACATCGACGGCGACAAGGGCGAGCTGCTGTACCGCGGCTACCCGATCGAACAGCTGGCGACCAACTGCGACTACCTCGAGACCTGCTACCTGCTGCTGTACGGCGAGCTGCCCAGCCCGTCGCAGAAGGAAGAGTTCGTCAACCGCGTGACCAACCACACGATGGTCAACGAGCAGATGCAGTTCTTCCTGCGCGGCTTCCGTCGCGACGCTCATCCGATGGCGGTCATGACCGGCCTGGTGGGCGCGCTGTCGGCCTTCTATCACGACAGCACCGACATCAATAATCCCGAACACCGCGAGATCGCCGCGATCCGCCTGATCGCGAAGATGCCGACGCTGGTGGCGATGGCCTACAAGTACACGATCGGTCAGCCCTACATCTATCCGAAGAACGACCTCTCGTACGCCGGCAACTTCATGCGCATGATGTTCGCCACGCCGTGCGAGGAGTACAAGCCCAACGACGTGCTGGTCCGCGCGATGGACCGCATCTTCACGCTGCACGCCGACCACGAGCAGAACGCGTCGACCTCGACCGTGCGCCTGTGCGGCTCGTCGGGCACCAACCCGTTCGCGGCCATCGCCGCGGGCGTGGCCTGCCTGTGGGGCCCGGCGCACGGCGGCGCCAACGAGGCCTGCCTGAACATGCTCAACGACATCCAGCAGATGGGTGGCGTGGCCAAGATCGGCGAGTTCATCAAGCAGGTCAAGGACAAGAACAGCAACGTCAAGCTGATGGGCTTCGGCCACCGGGTCTACAAGAACTACGACCCGCGCGCCAAGCTGATGCGCGAGACCTGCCACGAAGTCCTGAACGAGCTGGGCCTGCACGACGACCCGCTGTTCAAGCTGGCGATGGAGCTGGAGAAGATCGCGCTGGAAGACGAATACTTCGTCGCCCGCAAGCTGTACCCGAACGTCGACTTCTACTCCGGCATCGTGCAGCGCGCCATCGGCATCCCGGTGCCGCTGTTCACGGCGATCTTCGCGCTGGCCCGCACGGTCGGCTGGATCGCCCAGCTGAACGAAATGATCGGCGACCCCGAGTACAAGATCGGCCGTCCGCGTCAGCTGTTCGTCGGCGCCACGCCGCGCAACGTCACGCCGATCGCTCAACGCTGATCGACAGACGCCGAGCCGGAATGCCGGCTCGCTGCACCAAGCCCCTGCGCCATGCCAGGGGCTTTTTCATTTCCGAATGCCGCAAGACCTGACCCGATGTCAGCGGGTGAGGGTGGGGCCGGAGTGATGCTGGGGGTTCGCGGACGCGATGCCCCGTGCGTCGCGGAGAGCCCGCGCTTGGCGGGCCGGGGTGGGCGGTCCCTCGAAAAGCGCCTTTGAATATTTGATGCGCGGGGTTCGTCCCGATCGGGCGCGCATCGCCGGTGGGTTATGCTCTGCAAACGTTTGCAATTGACTGAACCAGCCAGTTTGGCACGAGCAGAGGACCGGATCGACCGATGAGCACCATCAAGGATGTAGCCGCGCTGGCGGGGGTGTCCTTCACCACGGTGTCGCACGTGCTGAACAACACGCGGCCGGTGAGTGCCGAGGCCCGCGCGCGCGTGCTCGCGGCGGTCGACGAGATCGGCTATCTGCCCAGCGCGGTGGCCCGGTCGCTGCGTCGCAGCGAGACCAAGATCGTCGGCGTGCTGGTGCCCAACGTGCGCAACCCGTTCTTCGCGGAGCTGGTCGTCGGCGCCGAGGAGTGGTGCCGGCAGGCGGGGTATTCGGTCTTCCTCTGCAACTCCGACAACGATCCCAAGCATCAGCAGGCGTATCTGCGCACGCTGCTTGAAAAGCGCATCGACGGCCTGCTGCTGAGCTCCGCCGGCGACGCCGAGACGCTGGCCAGCACCTTCCGCCACGCGAGCGTGCCGGTGGTGACCGTGGACCGTCTGGTGCCCGGCGCGCGCGCGGACCGCGTCAGCGTCAACAACCAGCTCGGCGCCTTCGAGGTCGTCCGCCATTTGCTGGAACTGGGCCACCGCCGCATCGGCTGCGTGAGCGGTCCTGCCGAATTCGAAGTGACCACCGAGCGCGTCGCCGGCTGGCGCAACGCACTGCAGCAGCGCGGCCTGGAGGCGCGCGCCGAGTGGCTGGCCGAAAGCGATTTCAGCACCGCCGGCGGCTATGAAGCCGTCAAGGCGCTGCTGACGCGCCAGCCCGAGCTGACCGCCGTCTTCACCTGCAACGACCTGATGGGCATGGGCGCGCTGCGGGCCGCCGCCGAACTCGGCCTGAACGTGCCGCGTCAGCTGTCGGTCGTGGGTTTCGACGCCATCGAACTCGGCAGCTATGTCTATCCCGCGCTGACCAGCGTGGGCTGCTCGATCCGCGACCTGGGCCGCGAGGCCGGCCGCGCGCTGATCGAGCGCATCGAGAATCCCCAGGCGCCCTTCAAGGACCTGCAACTCGTGCCGCAGGTCGTGCTGCGCGAGAGCACCGCGGCGCCGTCGTCTCCGGAGCTTTCATGACTTCAGCAAAGGCTGCCGCCACCGTGGTGGTGGTGGGCAGCGTCAACATGGACCTCGTGGCCCACGCCGCGCGCCTGCCCGCGCCGGGCGAGACCCTGATCGGCGAGGCCTTCGCCGGCACGCCGGGCGGCAAGGGCGGCAACCAGGCGGTGGCCGCGGCGCGGCTGGGCGCCGAGGTGGCGTTGATCGGCCGCGTCGGCATGCGCCAGCACGGGCAGGACCTGCTGAAGGCGTTGGAGGCCGAACGCGTGCATGTGCAGGCGATCCGCCGCGATGACGCCGCGTGGCCCGGCGTGGCCGTGATCATGGTCGCGAGCGAGGGCGGCGAGAACGCCATCGTCGTCGTGCCCGGCAGCAATGCGGACCTGGACGCTGCCGACGTGGAGCAGGGTGGGGCGCTGCTGCGCCAGGCGAAGGTGGTCGTGGCGCAGTTGGAGGTGCCGGTGCCGGCCATCCAGCGCGCCTTCGAGATCGCCCGCGAGGCCGGCGTCACCACGGTGCTGAACGCCGCGCCCGCGCAGGACCTCCCGGCCGCGCTGCTGGGCTTGAGCGACTGGCTGGTCGTCAACGAGACCGAAGCGCTGCAGCTGGCTCGCGATGTGGCGTTGCCCGGCGATGCCGACGGCGTCGCCATCGCGCGCGCGACGGCCGCGCACCTGCGGACGCTGGGGCCGCGCCACGTGCTGGTGACGCTGGGCGGCGCCGGCGCCTGGCTGCTCGGCGACGAGCATCCGGACGGTCTGCACCTGCGTGCGTCCCGCGTGGACGCGGTGGACACGGTCGGCGCCGGCGACACGCTGGTGGGCGGACTCGCCGTCGGCCTGGCCGAAGGCCTGGTGCCGGCCCGTGCGGCCGCGCTGGGGCAACTCGCGGCCGCGCTCGCGGTCAGCCGGACCGGCGTCCAGCAGGCCATGCCCCACCGCTCCGAGCTGCCGGAATTGCCCGAGCTCGCCGCGCTGATCGCGAACGGGGCACACTCCGCCGACGGCAACCCCTGACCCCCGACCCTGACCCTGGAGCGCAGTACCCCATGGACAGCAAGATTCCTGCTTCGGACCGCATCCCGGTCCTCTTCGACACCGACCCCGGC
The DNA here is from genome assembly GCA_002205125.1 of Roseateles noduli. Taxonomy (GTDB): domain Bacteria; phylum Pseudomonadota; class Gammaproteobacteria; order Burkholderiales; family Burkholderiaceae_C; genus Roseateles; species Roseateles noduli. Next base: position 37,990 of record NIOE01000019.1, read on the forward strand.
ATCGACGACGCGCTCGCGCTCGCGCTGCTGGCCTGTCATCCGCGTTTCGAGCTCGTGGCCGTCACGACGGCCTTCGGCAACGGCCCTGTCGCCACGACCACGCGCAACGCGCGCGGGCTGACCGCGCTCTACCGCCAGGACGTGCCCGTGGCCGCCGGTGCCGAAGGTCCGCTCCGTGATGAGCGCCGTCGCAAGGACGCCGCGCATGTGCACGGCGACGACGGCCTCGGCGGCGTCGCCGACCGCCTGCCGGCGCCGACGCGGCCGCTCGATCCGCGTCCCGCGCATCAGCTGATCTGCGACCTCGTCAACGCGCGGCCCGGCGAGATCACGCTGGTGGCCGTCGGCCCGTTCACGAATCTGGCGCTCGCGCTGAAGCACGACCCGACGATCGCCGGCAAGGTCAAGCGCGTCGTCGTGATGGGCGGGGCCTTCGGCCTGAAGGGCCACGGCGGCAACGTGACGCCGGTGGCGGAGGCCAACATCATGGCCGACCCCGAGGCGGCGGACCAGGTCTTCACCGCCGCCTGGCCGGTGACCATCGTCGGTCTGGACGTGACGCAGGAAGCGATCATGCGCGAGGCCGACCTCGCGAAGCTGCGCGGCCGCGGCGACGGCGCGGGCGACCTGCTCTGGCAGGCCACGCGCCACTACCAGCAGTTCTACGACGCGCGCGACGGCATCGGCGGCATCTACGCCCACGACGCCAGCGCCGCGGCGATCCTGCTGGTGCCGGACGCCTTCACGCTGCGCGCGGGCCCGGTGCGCGTGGCGCTGGAGGGCATCGCCACGGGCCAGACCATCCAGGACTGGCGCAGCGAGCACGGCAGCGGCACGCCGTGGAGCGGCCACCCCGCGCAGCAGGTCTGCGTCGAGGTGGACGCGGCGCGGGTGCTCGCGCTGTTCGACGAGATCTTCTGACCCCGGGTCGTCGCCGCGACGCGATGCGGCGATCGAGCGACGACGCCCCCAAGAATCAAGACAATGCACCTCGCGCCGAGCGGCGCGAGCAAGGAGAACCTGAATGACGACCCAAGCCGTGAAGCTGCTGTTGCCCCGCTGGCTGATCACCATGACCCCGGACAGCCCGGTGCTGGAGCAGCACGCGCTGGCCATCGAAGGCGAGCGCATCGCCGCCGTGCTGCCGCGCGAGGAAGCGCTCAAGCGCTACGCCGACGCCGAGCGTGTCGAGCTCCCCAACCACGTGCTGATCCCTGGCCTGATCAACGCGCACACGCACTCGGCGATGTCGCTGCTGCGCGGCGTCGCGGACGATCTGGCGCTGATGGACTGGCTCAACAACCACATCTGGCCGCTGGAGCGCCAGTGGGTGAGCGAGGACTGGACCTACCAGGGCTCGCTGCTGTCCGCGGCAGAAGCGCTGCGCGGCGGCGTGACCTACCTGAACGACATGTACTTCTTCCCCACCGCGATGGCCCGCGCGGCGGTGGACAGCGGCATCCGCGCCGGCGTGTCGATCAACGTCATCGACTTCCCCACCGGCTACGCCGCCAACGCCCAGGACTACATCGACAAGGGCCTGGCCGCCTACGAGCAGTTCAAGGGCGAGAAGCTGCTGGACTGGACCAGCGCGCCGCACGCGCCGTACACGGTCTCGGACGAGACCTTCATCCAGCTGCGCGAGCTGGCCGAGAAGTACGACCTGCAGATGCACTGCCACATCCACGAGACGCAGGACGAGATCGACGGCAGCGTGAAGCAGTACGGCGAGCGCCCGCTGGCCCGCCTGAACAAGCTGGGCCTGCTGAACGCGAAGATGATCGCCGTCCACATGGTCCGCCTGACCCCGGACGAGATCGACCTCGTCGCGAAGCAGGGCGTGCACCTGGTCCACAACCCGAGCTCCAACCTGAAGCTGGCTTCCGGCGTCGCGCCGGTGAAGGCCCTGGAAGCCGCCGGCGTCAACACCATCCTCGGCACCGACGGCGCGGCCTCCAACAACCGCCAGGACATGTTCAGCGAGATCCGCGCCGCGGCGCTGCTCGCCAAGGGCGTGACCGGCGACCCGCTGACCGTCACCGCGCGCACCGCGCTGGAGATGGCCACCGTGCGCGCCGCGAAGGCCATGGGCCGCGCCAACGACCTGGGCACGCTCGAAGCCGGCAAGCTGGCCGACGTGGTCGCCGTGGCGCTGGACTCGATCGAGTGCCAGCCCGTGTATCACGCCGACGCGCAGCTGGTTTACGTCGCCGGGCGTGAACATGTCACGGATGTCTGGGTGGGCGGCCGGCAGGTGCTGTCGAATCGCAACGTTCTGACCTTCGACACGCAGGCGATGCTTGGGCGGGTAGCGGACATCGTGGCTAAGATGCGCGCGGGGCGCTGATCCCCCCTGAACATGGGGGTGCCGGCGCCGAGGGGCTGGCGGCGATCTGACCGCCGGCGTGCTGGAGACACAGCCGGTCGCATGACGAGCCGGCGGGACAGACCACCATGAGCAAGTCAACACGCAACCGGCCCCTGAGCCGGTTCGCCGCTTCCATCGCCACCGCCCTGGTGGCCTTCGGCTTCAGTGCCGCCGCGCAGGCCGACATCCTGATCGGCCAGACCGCCGGATTCACCGGCCAGGTCGCCGCCAGCGTCAAGGAACTGACGCTGGGCGCCAAGCTCTACATCGACAAGGTCAACGCCACCGGCGGCGTCAACGGCCAGAAGATCGACCTGCAGTCGCTGGACGACGGCTTCGATCCCAAACGCGCCGCCGCCAACGCGCAGACGCTGATCGACAAGGGCGCCGTCGCCCTGTTCCTGACGCGGGGCACGCCGCACACGCAGGCCGTGATGCCGCTGCTGGAGAAGGCCCAGGTGCCGCTGATCGCGCCCTCCACCGGCGCGATGCTGCTGCACAAGCCGGTCCATCCCTTCGTCTTCAACGTGCGCTCGACCTACCAGCGCGAGGCCGAACGCGCCGTCCAGCTGCTGCTGGAAATGGGCAACACCCGGATCGCGCTGGTGCAGGTCAACGACACCTTCGGCGCGGACGGCATCGCCGGCGCGATGACGGGCTTCAACGACCGCAAGATGAAGCCGGTCGCCCACTTCACCTACGAGCGCGAGAAGCCGGACATCGCCGGCGTGGTCAAGCAGCTGATCGCGGCGGACCCGCAGGTCGTGCTGATGGTCGCCTCGCAGCAGATCACCGCCGACACGATCAACGCGCTGCGCGCGGCCGGTTCGCGCATCCTGGGCGCGACCCTGTCCAACAACGCCTCCAACGGCTTCGTCCAGCTGCTGGGCCAGAACGCCGCCGGCATCATCGTGTCGCAGGTCTTCCCGAGCGAGCGCTCCACCAACGTGCCGATGGTCCGCGAGCTGGGCGACCTGGTGAAGGCGCATCCCGCCGAATCCAACGGCCAGGTGACGCCGGCCATGATGGAGGGCTTCGCCTCCGCCAAGGTGCTGGTCGAGGCGCTCAAGCGCGCCGGCAAGGATCCCAGCCGCGCTGCGATCCAGAAGGTGCTCAACAGCATGACGCGCTACGACCTGGGCGGCATGGAGGTGGGTTACTCGCCGACCGACCATACCGGCACGAATTACGCCGACATCGCGATCATCGATCCGAGAGGTCGCTTCCTGCGCTGATCCTCACTGCGGGCCATCCCCTCTGCGACGGGCGCCTTCGGGCGCCCGTTCTGCTTTTCCTGTCGTCCGCATCGACCGAACGAGTCGCCGCGGGGCGGCCTCCCGCGACTGAGTCGAAGCCGCTGGCGCCTGGCCTCAATATCGCCAATATCGTTCCCTGAATGGGTGGGTGCAGCCCCCGTATATTCAGTGACTGCTTTGGATGGGTCGAATTCGTTCGTCGACCAACAAATTCGTGATTCGAATCGCTGCAAGCTAGCAGGTTTGAGTCGATAAATGCATTCATGAGTGATTAGCAAACTGATCGCAGTCGGTGACACTGCCGCCAATAGTTTGCAAATGGATTTGGGTCATGAGAAACATGTATGCGATCTCCATCGGCCTCACGCTCGCAGGCGCAGTCTGCCTGCTGGCCGAGCGGGCGGAGTCTTCCGGGCCGGGCCATCCCTTGTTTGAACTTACTGTCATTGGTTACCTGCTGGCGATGGGAGGGCTGATGCTGCTGGTCGCCTGCCTGGCCGCCAGCGCCGAGGACTGGATCAAAGGCCGATGGCGACGGGTCTCCGACCCCGCCGACGGGGATTGGGATCCGCCGCCGCCCCAGCTCCTGGACCATCACTGAATTCAGTAGTCTGGCGTTTTCGGGTTTACTTGCTTCGGTGATTGCTGGTTTCTGCTCGCTCGCGAAACTGTGCCCGCCTCTGGGCATTGGGATAACGAGTGAGAAGGAGCCAACGAATGAGTATTGCCGTCGTGATCATCGAAGACGACCCCACCGTCATGAAGAGGTTGGTGGACGTGATTTCGAACAGCAGTTTCTGCGAGGTGGTGGGTATCGCCAAGAACCGGGGCGAAGCGGTTGCGGCCATCCTGGCCAACCGGGCGGATCTGTACATCGTCGATCTGGGCCTGCCGGATGTCGACGGCGTCGAGCTGATCCGCCTGATCCAGGACAAGTGTCCGGAGTCGCGCAGCGTCGTCGTCAGCACCTTCGGCGACAGCAAGCACGTGATGCGCAGCCTGAGGGCGGGCGCCAGCGGCTACCTGCTGAAGGACGAGATCCAGCCGGCCATGGTGGACAAGCTCGTCAGCGCGCACAACGGGCAGTCGCCGCTCAGCCCGGCCGTCGCGCAACTGGTGGTCGAACGGATCAACATGCTGGAGAACAACGTGCGGCCGCATGTCGACCGGCCGAAGGTGTTGCGCGACCTCGGCCTCGGCGAGCGCGAATGGGAGGTGCTGCGCCACCTCGTCGATGGCCTGCCCATCGTCGAGATCGGGCGCCGGCTGAGCATCTCGCACCACACGGTCAACCAGCATCTGCGCAGCGTCTACCGCAAGCTGGGCGTGAAGTCGCGCGCGATGGCGGCCAACGCCGCGCGCCTGCACGGGCTCATCGATGAGTAGTCCGCCGCGGAGTTCGCTGAAGACGGTGTTCTTCTGGCTGACCTTCTTCGTCCTGGCCCTGCTGGTCGTGGCCACCAGCAGCCTGGCCACGCGGGTCTACCGCGTCGAGGGGGCGCAGGACCTGGAGATCGTCGAGGCTGCCGCCGCGTCGCGCGATGCGGGTCCGGAGGTGCCCCGCCTGGAGGGCGTCGTCCTGGCCCGCGAGGGCGCGTTCGCGCTTCCGCATCTCTACGACGTCAGCCAGTCGGACGGCTTGAAGCGGGCGAGATTCCGCATCGACCTGGACCGGTATCTCGCGCATCCGGCGCCGTGCTGCGACGCCCGCGCGGGCTACCGCGGGGATTCGCGGATTCCCGGCACCAGCCTGCTGATCAGCCAGGCCCTGGACGGCATGGACGTCTACCTGAACGGCGTCTGGGTCGCCGGCCTGCCGAAGTCGACGGCGCAGGCGCGCTACAAGTGGTACCGCCCGCTGCAGGTGCCGCTGGCGCGCAGCCTCGTGCGGCCCGAAGGCAATGTCCTCACCGTCGAGCTCACCACCTGGGACCGCCAGGTCCACATCGCGCCGGTCTACATCGGCGACCTCGACACCATCTCCTACATCGGCGAGCTGACGTTGTTCGTCGGCACCTCGCTTGCCAACGCCTCCAACGTGTTCTGTCTGCTGGCGGGCATGTTCATGCTGGGCGCCTGGCTGGCGAACCGGCGCGAAGGCGCGGTGTTCCTGCATGCAGGCGCCACGACGGTGCTGTGGTCGGTGCTGTTCTCGCTGGTGCTGCTGCCCTATGTCCCGGCCGCGATGGTGCCGCTGTGGCTCTGGGCGCAGTACGCCTGCATCGGGGGCGTCGTCGTCGTGCTGACGCTGTTCATCTTCGCCTTCGTCGATGAGCCGCTGGGGCGGGGCGGGACGCTGGCGCTGTTCGGCGCGGCCGCCTTCGCCGCAGCCACTTATCCGCTGCTGGGATCGCGCGGGCGCGAGTGGCTGGACGCCTACTGGCTGCCGGTGCTGCTCGTGTTCCATCTCTACGCCTGTTCGCGGCTGGCGCTGCACGTCGCGCGGACGCGCTCGCGCACGGCCATGTCGCTGCTGTTCCAGTCGGTGCTGGCCCAGGTCTTCGCGCTGCGGGACCACAACGCCGTGCGGGAACTCGTGTCCTTCCCGATGCCGGACGCGGGCTGGTCGCTGTCGCACCTGCTGGTCACGCCCATCTATCTGAGTCACCTGAGCGTGCCGCTGCTGCTGTTCGTCGTCGCGCAGATCCTGCTGACGAAGTTCCAGGCGAACGTGAAGCGCGTGCGCGACCACAACCGCATCCTCACCGAGACGCTGCAGCAGCGCGAGCGCGAGCTGGCGATCAGCTACAACCGCCAGCGCGAGATGGAGACCGAATCCGCCGCGCAGGCCGAGCGCGACCGCATCTATCGCGACCTGCACGACGGCATCGGCTCCAAGCTGGTCACGACGCTGTTCAGCGTGCGCGATCGCGACATCGACCACGACCGCCTCGAGCGCGGCCTGCTGGACGCACTGAAGGACCTGCGCGAGATCATTTCGGTCACGGAGGTCCATGAGCAGCGCACCCTTCACGACATCCTGTTCACCTACTGCAGCAACCTGGACGAGTCGCTCAGCCGGGCCGACTTCCAGATCGAATACGACATTTCCGAAGGACCCGACATCGTGCTGCTGGCCGACCTCTCCAAACAAGTGATGCGCATCGTCGAGGAGTCCGTCGCCAACACCATCAAGTACGCGAATGCGAGCCGGCTCTCGATCCGCATGACGGTGCTGCACGGCGAACGGCTGGAGGTGCTGATCGAGGACAACGGCCAGCCCGGCGCCGCGCAGCGGGAGGCGCAGTCTCAGGTTGACGAGGAGTCGGATCTCGAGGCGGAGGAGGGGGGCGAGCTGGACGCGAACGCGCATGCAGGCGGCCGCGGCGGGGCGTCGCCCCGGGGCGGCGGCACCGGTCTGGCCGGGCTTCGCCGCCGCGCTGAACGGATAGGCGCGGACTTCCGTTTCGAACGCACGCCGCAAGGCGCCAGGACCTCGTTGAGCCTTCCTTTGACCGTTTCGGTCCCCCGGGATCCAGCAAACGAGTCGGTCACCGACTGTTCCCAGTCGGAAAGCGCTGCATTGCCACTGAGCTGAGCCATCGAACGTTTGGCCGATCCTGGAAATACTGACGTCCCGCCCGGGCATCCGGGTCTGTCGACGATTTCCATGGCCACGCAATCTTCCCGACCCTCCCGCAGCGGCGTTACGGTAGCCCGGCTGCTGATCCAACCCGATCCTGCCTGCGCCCGTTTTGCGCGTCAGCCCATCATCGACGGGTCCGTCGAGCCGATGGGGCAGGAACTGTGCTTCCGCTGGAGCGCCGGCATGCGCCGCGCGCCGCCGCCCAGCGCCTACGCGACCAGCCTGCTGCTGAGCCAGTCCCTGCTGGACGGCGGCATGGCGCACCGCCGCCCCGGCTGCCTGTTCGTCGAGATGGACGCGGCGACCCTGCTCAGTCCGATCGCGGACGTTCTCTGCGGCACGCTGGGCGCCATCCAGATCCCCCTGGGCGTGCCGGTCCAGGAAACGCTGACCCGCCGGATCGCGCAACTGCACGCGCGGGGCTACCGCTTCGCCCTGGCGGGGATGGTGACGCCGGACGATCCACGCACCGTCTGGCTGCCGATGACCTCGTTCGTGAAGCTGGACGTGTCGCTCGCGCCGGTGAGCGCCTGGGCCCCGGTCCAGGAACTCGCGCGCCGGGCCCAGGCGACGCTGATTGCCGACCGCATGACAGAGCCTGGCGACTACCTGCGCCTCAAGGCGCTGGGCGTGCGCTACTTCCAAGGGGACCTGCTGATGCCGCCCCAGGAGGAATCGCCGCGGGCGCTGCCGAGCTGCGACCTGGACGTGCTGGGACGCCTGTTCCGGCTGATGCGTCACGGCGTGCCGAACGAGGCGCTGGCCCTGACCGCCTCCTCGGATCCGGCGCTGGTCATCCGGCTGCTGATGCTGCATCGCCTGCACGCCGGGCGGGCGCGTCCGCCGGCGACCTTGACCGAAACGCTGGCGGGTCTGCCGGAGCCGGTGCTGGTCGGCTGGCTGCATGTGCTGCGCAGCAGCACCTTCGACCTGACGCCGAGCACGCAGAGCTGGTCGCACGCGGTGCGGGAGCAGATCCACAACTACCGCGCACGGCTGATCGGCGCACGCGTGTGCTGCAGCCCGGCGGAGCTGGAGGCCAAGGTCTTCGATCTGTACCGCCGGCTGTGCTCGCGCGAGCCCGCGGGGCCGGCGCCCTGGTCCCTGGGTGAGTCGTCCGGAAAGGTCTGAGGGATCGCGATCCGACCCGACCGGACCCGACGGTAACGGGCCAAGAACGAAGAAGCCCCGCAAGGCGGGGCTTCGAAGGGTCCAGTCGTCGGAGACGGTCAGTGGATCGGCTCGTCCGGTCCCGGCCCGCCGGGGAGACCGGTGGCCACGCTGAAGCCTGAATCGCCCAGCGTGCCGACTTCGAGCTCTTCCTCGGTGGCCTCGCGCACGTCGTGCACGGTCACGTGGATGCGCAGGCCGACGCCTGCCAGCGGGTGGTTGCCGTCCAGCACCACGTGTTCCGGATAGACCTCGGTGACGGTGTAGATGCGGTCGGCCGGCATGTCCGGCGTCGACGCGCCTTCGGGCAGTCCCTCGAACTGCATGCCGACATCGACGTTCTCGGGGAAGACCTCGCGCGGCTCGAAACAGACCAGGGCGCTGTCGTAGTCGCCGAAGGCGTCCTCGGGCTCCAGCGCCACGCTGACTTCATCGCCGGCGATCTTGTCGACCAGCGCTTCCTCGACCTTCGTGAACAGGTCCTGGCCGCCGTAAAAGAACTCCATCGGCGGGTCCAGCACCTCGACGGATTGGCCTTGGGCGTCCTCGAGTCTCCAGGTCAGGGAGACGACGCAGGGGGCAGTGATTTGCATCGCGCAATTCTCTCAGACAATCCCCGCCCATGAGTTCCACGTCCAAGTCCCCCCAGACCGTCCCGTCCCCCTCGGCCCGCGTCAGACCTGCCAGATCCGCAAGAGGTGCGGCATCCGCGGCTGATGCCGCCAGCGCCTCCGGCATCGACATCGCCGCGAAGCTGCCGCTGCTCGGCCACCTGAGCCCCTCGCAGTTCATGAAGCGCCATTGGCAGAAGCAGCCGCTGCTGGTGCGCCAGGCGCTGCCCGGCGTGGTGCCGCCCATCGATCGCGTGGGCCTGGCGCGCCTGGCGGCCAGCGACGAGGTCGAATCGCGGCTCGTGTCGCAGCAGGACGGCGACCGCTGGTCGATGCGTCAGGGGCCGATCGCCAAGCTGCCGGCCTGGAGCAAGCCGCAGTGGACGCTGCTGGTGCAGGGGCTGGATCTTCACGTCGAACCGGCGCAGGCGCTGCTGAGCCGTTTCCGCTTCATCCCGGAAGCGCGCCTGGACGACCTGATGCTGTCGTATGCCAGCGAGGGCGGCGGTGTCGGCCCGCATTTCGATTCCTACGACGTGTTCCTGATCCAGGTCAGCGGCCGCCGTCACTGGCGCATCGGCCGCCTGGGCGTGTCGACCACCGGCGCGCTGCGCGAGGACCTGCCGCTGAAGGTGCTGGCGGACTTCGAGCCGGAGCAGGAGTTCGTGCTCGAACCCGGCGACATGCTCTATCTGCCGCCGGGCTGGGCGCACGACGGCGTGGCGGTGGGCGGTGACTGCATGACTGCCTCGGTGGGCTTCCGCTCGCCGTGGCGCAGCGAACTGGCCAATGAGTTGCTGGTCCGACTGACCGACGATGAAGAAGCGCCGCGCGGCGACCGGATGTACATGGATCCCCGCCAGACGGCCACCGGCGAACCGGGCCGCATTCCCGAGGCGCTCACGACCTTCGCGCGCGAGGCGGTCCTGAGGGCCGCGTCGCAGCCGCTGGCGCTGGAGCGCGCACTCGGCGAGGCGCTCACCGAGCCCAAGCCCAAGGTCTTCTTCGAACCGGGCGAGGCGTTGCCGGCGGGGCAGGGCGCGCGCTTGAGCGCCCGCTCCCGCATGCTCTACGACGCCGCGCATGTCTTCATCAATGGACAATCGTTCCGGGCCGGCGGACGCGACGCGACGTTGATGCGCCGCATGGCGGACCGCCGCGCACTGACCGCTGCCGAGGTCGCCAGGCTGAGCGACGGCGCACGCGACTTGCTCGATCAATGGACCGAGGACGGCTGGGTCCTGCCCGCTTGAACCCCGCCCGGCCTCAACTGCCTGTCTACCTCACCCGCTCAAGCCACCCGCACTTGCCACAGGAGGAGCTCGACATGTCGTCGGAACCCACCCCGCCCGAAGGTCTGAAGCCTGGACTCGTCGACTCTCCCGCGGAGGTCCGGCAAATGCTGCGGCAAGCGCTGCAGCTGTCGGCGGAGCAGGGCGGACGCGAGCTGTGCTGGATGGACGCGGACTTCGCCGACTGGCCGCTGTCCGAGTCCGGCCTGCTGGATGCGCTGCACCGCTGGGCGCTGCCGCACCGCAGGTTGCGGCTGCTGGCGAACAACGACTACGAGACCTTGCGTCGCGTCCATCCTCGTTTCGTCCAGTGGCGCCAGACCCACGATCACGTGGTCCAGGCGCGCGCGGTCGATCCGGCCGACCTTGCCGAGCGCAGCACCCCCGCGCCCATGGGGCTGCTGCTGGCACCCGGATTGCTGACATTGAAGCTGTGGACGCCGGCCCGGGCCTCACTTTCGCTGCACGACACCCGGGAAGAGGCCATGGCACGCGAGTGGTTTGACGCTATTGAGCAACGTTCTGTCGACTCGTTCGCCAGCAGCACCCTAGGCTTGTAAGGAGATTACAAACTGGCGTCTATAATCATTGGCTAGGCGAGGGAAGCGCTCGAGGTTTCTCACGTCTTGGTCTGCTGAAGTTGTACTTGTCATCTGGTACGACTTCATTAATTACCGGTAATTGATTGTTCGTCTAAAAGTTACTTGAGGACAAGTATGAAAAAGTCGATCCTGTTGGCCTCCCTGCTGGCCGTTGTTGCCCTGACCGCTTGCGGCAAGAAGGAAGAAGTCGTCGCTCCCGTGGCGACCCCGGCTCCGGAAGCTTCGGCTCCGGCCGTTGAAGCCTCGGCCCCGGCCGTGGAAGCTTCGGCTGCCGCTTCCGACGCTGCTGCGCCCGCTTCGGCCGCCAGCAACTAAGACGATCACTCGTCCAGAGAAAGCCGCAAGGGTTCGCCCTTGCGGCTTTTTCTTTGTCTGCGCGCTTTGCCCGCGTCGTCGGTGTCTCTCTGGCCGCTGGTATTAGAGTGGAGTTTGTCAGGCTCCGCCGAAGCGAATGCGGTCGACGCCGCGCGCTGAATGCCAGGTCATGAAGCTGCCAATGAAAAACGCCACCCGGAGGTGGCGTTTTGTTTTGCGCAAACTGATGGCGTACGGTGGTCCGCCATCGAGTGGGATCAGCGCACGTCTTCCATCAGCAGTTGCAGGATGCGCTTGGCCATCTCGTTGGTCTGCTGTTGACCCTTGTCGTCCAGGATCATGACGGTGGACGTCGTGCCCTCGGTCTTGACCGAGACGCGGTAGCGCACCGCGGTGGACGCGCTGGTCGCGCCGAACAGGCGCTGGAAGAAGTTGGGTTCTTCCTTGCCGGCCTGATTGGGGTCGGCGTAGCGCAGGAAGAACAGGCCCTGCTTGCGGTCCCGGTCCTCGATGGTGAAGCCGTGGCGGTCCAGCGACTGGCCGACCCGGCGCCAGGCGCGGTCGAAGTCCTCGTTGATCTTGAGCTGGTCCGGCACGTCCGCCAGCGAACGCGGCGCGTTGCCGCGCGGTGCTTCGGCGAACGACGGCGCCGGCTGCTGCGCGGTCGCGACCATGGTCTTGGCGTCTTCTTCCTTGCCGCCGAGCTTGAGCATCAGGCGCGAGGTCATCTCGGCTTCCAGCTCCGGATCGGACGGGCGGGGCTGCCAGCCGGTCTCGTCGCGCTGCGAGTTCGTGTAGACCTCGACCAGGCCGCGGTGCGTCACGTAGATGTCGGTGCCGCCCTGGTCGTTGCGCTCCAGGCGGGTGCGGTACTTGTCGCGCTCGCCGGTCGAGTACAGCGAATCCAGCAGCGATCCCAGCGTCTTGCGGATGAAGTCCTGCGGCAGCTTGGCCTTGTTCTCGGCCCAGTTGGTCTCCATCAGGCCGACGTTCTGGTCCTCGGTCTCGATGGTGAAACCGCGGTCCTGCCAGAAGCTCTTGACCTGCGGCCAGACCTGCTCGGGCGGCAGGGCGCTGTGCAGCCAGCGGGCGTTGCCCAGGCGATGGAATTCGATCGTGCCGGCCTTGTCCAGCGCGACGGGCGCGCCCGCAGTGGCGACGGCCTGGCGCTGCGCGTTCGGCTGCGCGGCCATCTGCGCGGCGCTGATCGGGCCGGTGGGACGGTTCTCCTTGGGCAGCTGCGTCAGGTCCGGCGGCACGTCCAGGCCGGTGGTCTGCTTGGCCTGGGTGCGGTAGTCGACCTTGTCGCTGCTGGTGATGCTCTCGAACGTGCTGCACGCCGTCAGCGAGGCCAGCGCCATCAGGCAGGCCACGCGCACTGGAGTGGGCGCGCCGGATTCAGAAAGGGAACGAGTCACGCTGGAGATCTCCGAGGTAGGTCGGTGCGGCCCGCGGCCGCTGAAGGAAAAGGGGCGGCCGGCGCGCGCCGGCCGGCAGTGATTAGAGCAGGCCCGCGTCGCGCATGGCGCCTTCGACCAGATCCTGGCCGGCGGGCGTCAGCGGCGTCAGCGGCAGGCGCAGGTTGTTGGGGCAGCGGCCCAGCTTGTTCAGGGCCCACTTGCTCGGGGCGGGGCTGGGTTCGCAGAACAGCTGCTTGTGCAGCGGCAGCAGCTGGAAGTGCAGGGCGGTGGCCTCGCGCACGCGGCCTTCGATCGCGGCCGTGCACATCTCGTGCATCGCCTTGGGCGCGATGTTGGCGGTGACGCTGACGGAGCCGCGGCCGCCCATGAGCATCATCGCGATGGCGGTCGCGTCGTCGCCGGAGTAGATGCCGAAGCCCTTGGGCGCATGCTTGATCAGCCAGGCGGCGCGCTCGACGTTGCCGGTCGCGTCCTTGATGCCGAACACGCCGGGCAGCGAGGCGCAGCGCAGCGTGGTCTCCACCGACATGTCCGCCACCGTGCGGCCGGGCACGTTGTACAGCATCATCGGGATGTCGACGGCCTCGGCGATCGCCTTGAAGTGCTGGTAGATGCCTTCCTGCGACGGCTTGTTGTAGTAGGGGACGACCGACAGCGTGGCGTCGGCGCCGACCTGCTTGGCGAAGCGGCTCAGCTCGATGGCCTCGGCGGTGGCGTTGGCGCCGGTGCCGGCCAGGACCGGCTTGCGGCCCTTGACGTGCTCGACCGCGACGCGGATCACTTCGCGGTTCTCTTCCATCGTGACGGTCGGGGACTCGCCGGTCGTGCCGACGACGCCGATGACGTCCGTGCCCTGGTCGATGTGCCAGTCGATCAGGCTGCGCAGCCCATCGAAGTCGATGCGGCCGTCTTCGTGCATCGGCGTGACCAGCGCGACGATGCTGCCAACAATTGCGTTCATGGAGGATTCCTCTGGATCGGCGGATTCTACTGAAGCGCCGGGGCTCTTTCGGCGCTCATCCCCGGCGCTCGCGGGACGGCGCGCTCAGCGCAGCCGGTATCTCGGGTAGACCCCAGGCGGCGCGGCGTCGGCGGGCCGGTTCTCGCGAACCGCAGCAACGCGCTGGACATACCGGCCGTTGACCGTGCCTCCCCCGGTGACGGGGGGCTCCGACTCGATGAAGCCGTCCTCGTAGGCGATCACGCGCAGGCCGTGCGCGGCGGTCAGCAGCTCGCCGGGCCTCAGCAGGAACTCCGGATTGGCGGGCCGGCCGATGGTCTGTTGTCCATCGGTAAAGGTCTCGTAAATCAGCCAGCCGCCGGGGGCGACGGCCTCGACGACGCACGGCAGCAGCGGACGCCACAGGTAGTGGGTGACGAGCACGACGTCGAAGACGCGGTCCGCCAGCGGCCAAGGACCTTGCTCGATGTCGGCCTCGATCAACTCGACCCGGTCGGAGAGGCCGGCGAGCGTCGCCAGCGCCGCCGCGTCGCGATCGATGCCGGTGACGGCCACGCCTTCGCCGGCCAGCAGCCGCAGATGGCGGCCCGAGCCGCAGGCCAGGTCCAGCGCGGTGACGCCGTCGCGGTCGCGCCAGGCCTGCGCCCAGCGCAGCACCCAGTCGCTGGGGAAAGAGGTCATGCTCATGCGGGCCGTTGTTCCTTCTTGAGCGCCTTCATCGCCATGCGGTCGACCATGGCCGGGGCCAGCAGCTTGAGCCAGCGGCCCAGCTTGCCCTTGGCAGTCATGACGATGTCGCGCTCGCGCGCCAGCGTGCCGTCGAGGATCAGCCGGGCGCATTCCTGGACCGGCATCGCGCCGCGCTCGTCGAGGCTGCTCAGCCCCGACGCCGTTCCCTGCGCGTTGAAGCCGCGGTAGCGGATCTGCGTGTCCACGACGCCGGGATAGGCGATGGTCACGCTGACGCCGCTGGCGGCGACCTCGGTGCGCAGCGCCTCGAAGAAGCCGGTCATCGCGAACTTGCTGGCGCTGTAGGCGGTGCGGCCCGGGATGCCCAGCAGCCCGGCCAGGCTGGAGACCGCGACGATGCGGCCCTTGCTGGCCTTGAGCGCCGGCAGCGCGGCCTGCGTGCACCAGGCCGAGCCCCACAGGTTGATCAGCATCAGGCGCTGGTACCAGGCCAGGTCCTTGACCTGGTCGAACAGCGCGTGCGCCGACATGCCCGCGTTGTTGACCAGCACGTCGATCGCGCCGAACGCGCCCAGCGTGGTGCGCACGAGCTCCTGGCAGTCCTCCTGCGACTCGACGTCGCAGCGCTGCACGCGGGTGTGGGCGCCGAGCGTCTCGCACTCCGCGGCCACCTTCTCGAGCTTGTCGACGCTGCGCGCCGCCAGCACGAGCGAGAGCTTGGCGCCTTCGCGCCGCGCCCATTGACGCGCCAGTTCGGCGCCGATGCCGTCGGAGGCGCCGGTGATGATCACGACCATGTTGTCTCCGTTGTCGTTGTCAGAAACACGCCCAGATGGCATCGCCCAGCTGCTGCATCAGCGAGGGCTGCGTGTAGGCCAGGAAGACCGCCGCCAGCACGCCGCCAGCGACGAGCCACGCCGTCATCCGCCAGAGTGCGCGTCGCATCGTCATGACCTGCCTGCCGTCTCTCTGCTTCAGGCCGCGGCCGGCATCGCGCGCCGCGGGATCGCCGTCTCGCGCACCGGCAGGTTGGCCACCATCGCCATCACGCCCAGCGCGATCGCCAGGTACCAGACGACGTCGTAGGAGCCCGTCGCGTCGTAAAGCTTGCCGCCCAGCCACACGCCCAGGAAGCTGCCGATCTGGTGGCTGAAGAACACGAAGCCGCCCAGCATCGACATGTGCTGCACGCCGAAGATCTGCGCCACGATGGCGTTGGTCGGCGGCACGGTGGACAGCCACAGCACGCCCATCACCGCGGCGAAGACGTAGACGCTCGCCGGCGTCAGCGGCACGTTCAGGAAGACGATGATCGCGATCGAGCGCAGCAGGTAGATGCCCGACAGCAGGTAGCGCTTGGGGAATTTCTGGCCCAGCGTGCCCGCCGCATAGGTGCCGAAGACGTTGAACAGGCCGATCAGCGCCAGCGCGTTGGTGGCGACCTGGGGCGTCAGGCCGTGGTCCTTCAGGTAGCTCGGCATGTGCACGCCGATGAACACGACCTGGAAGCCGCAGACGAAGTAGCCCAGCATCAGCAGCTGGAAGCTGCGGTAGCCGAAGGCCTCGCGCAGCGCCTGGCCGATGCTCTGGTGATGGGCGCCGTGGGCGGCGTCGCGCGCCGGCTCGCGCAGGCCGAAGGCCAGCGGCACGATCAGGCAGGCGGCGATCGCCAGCACGAACAGCGCGTTCTGCCAGCCGTTGTAGCCGATCAGCCAGTTCTCGACCGGCACCATCAGGAACTGGCCGAAGGAGCCCGCCGCCGCGGCCACGCCCATGGCCCAGGATCGCTTCTCCGCGGAGACGTTGCGGCTGATGACGCCGTAGATGACTGCGTAGGTGGTGCCCGACTGGGCCAGACCGATCAGCACCCCGGCGCTGCCGAGGAAGCCGGCGGTCGAGGTCGACACCGCCATCAGCGCCAGCCCTGCGGCGTAGAGCAGGGCGCCGGCGATCAGCACCCGCAGCGCGCCGAAGCGGTCGGCCAGCATGCCGGCGAACGGGCCGGCCGCGCCCCAGGCGATGTTCTGGACGGCCAGCGCCAGGGAGAAGGCTTCGCGGGTCCAGCCGCGGTCCATCGTGACCGGCGTGAGCCACAGGCCGAAGCCGTGGCGGATGCCCATCGACAGCGTGACGATCGCGGCGCCGCAGATCAGCACCTGCCGCATCGACAGCGTGCGGGAAGAGGAGGGGGGAACGGGAAGCGCGCTCATCCGGTCAATGTACCGGCTGGTGGCGCGTCTCAGCGCGCGCCGCTCTTGGATGCGGGTTTCCCCGATGACTTCTTCTTGGCGGACGACTTGGCCGTGGACTTGGCGCTCGACTTCTTGCCGGAGGCCTTCTTGTCGGCGCCGGCGGCGGAGTTCAGCGCGTTGTTCTCTTCGCCGGCGGTCGCGGCGACGTCGTCCAGCTGCGTCAGCACGCGACCTTGCTTGATGCGCAGGATCGGCTTGTCCAGGGCGTCGAGGTCCTCCAGCGGATTGCCGATCAGCACCAGGAAGCTGGCCTCGCAGCCGGGCTGGAAGCAGCCGAGCTTGCGCTGCGGGAACAGGGCCTTGGGCGTCTCGACCGTGGCCAGGCGCAGCAGCGCGGTCTTGTCGAGCACGCCCAACTGGTCGAGGTGATGCACCTCGCTCAGCGCGTTGCCGGTGAACAGGTCGGAGCCGACCAGCAGCCGCGCGCCGGCGGCCTTGAGCCGCTCCAGGTTCTGCTTCTGCACGGCCTCGATGCGCGCCAGCAGCTCCGGCGCGGGCTGGAACAGCCGTGTCGCGACCGTCGCGGTGACGATGCCGATCTTCTTCTCGGCGGCCAGCGCGGCGACGTCCGGGGGAATCAGATGGGTTTCCGGCTCCTCGCCGTGCTGCGGGAAGTAGCCCGGCAGCTCGGCGATGAAGTCGGCGCCGGCGCGCACGGCGGCGGCGAAGTCGGCGGCGCTTTCGATATGGACGACGACGCGGCGCTCTTCCGCGTGCGCGCGGCGGACCACCTCGGCCACGACCTCGGGCGTCACGCCCAGCCGGCCGCGCTGCTCGGGCACGTGGCGCAGCTCCGGGCGGTCGTGGTAGCTCATGATGACCTTCACCAGGTCGCTGTGGCGGCCGGCGATCAGCGGCCACTTCTGGCCGACCTGCTCGGGCGTGTCCATGATCAGCACCGCCTTGTCGACGATCTGGTCCAGCGCCATCGGCGGCGTGCCGGACTGCAGCATCGCCAGCGGCTGGCCGTCGGAGGAGGTGATGCAGGCGGTGGCGAACAGTACGTCCGGCGTCTCCGGCTGCGAGATGCGGGCGCGGATCGGCTCGATCGAGGACGGATCGGCGCACAGCATGGCCGCGTAGAACACGCCGTCGCGCAGGTAATCCTGACCGAACTTGTCCAGACCCCAGGCGCTCTGCAGGTTGTGGTTGTGCGCGTCGGCCAGCGGCGCGACCAGCGTCTGGTCGCGCAGCTCCAGCAGGCGGTTGACCTTGCGGGGGCGCTTCTCGACGAAGCGGCCGTCCTCGACGTAGAGCGTGCCGCTCTGCAGCTTCTCGCCGTCGAACCAGCGGGCGTGGCGCAGCTCCAGGGCCATCTCCGGACTGGCCTTGAAGTCGTCGGCCCGCGCAGGGCCCGCTCCGAAGAGGGAGGTCATGGCCAGGGCGAGGAGGACCAAGGCACCAAAGGCAGCCAGGACAGTCGGAAGGGGGCGCGAGGAACGGGGCAGGAGCGGCATCGGACCAGTCGGGCGGGGGCGTGCGGACAAGCGGCGGATGCTACGACAGCGCTCCCATGCCGACAGCGGTCCATCGGTAACCGGAAGTGCGGGAACCGATGCGCCGTGCGGCATGCGCGCGCAGGCCCTCCGAAGGGGGCGCCGAGGCAGTGGAAACCCCCATGGGAACGACCCCTGCCCGCAGGCGGTCGGGAGCGTCACCGACGCTGCATAGAATCCCGCCCCATGGCAACCAAAGCAGTCACTTCCACCAGCAGCGCACCAGGCAGCTACGGCGAAGGCTCGATCCGTGTCCTCAAGGGACTGGAGCCCGTCAAGCAGCGCCCGGGCATGTACACCCGCACCGACAACCCCCTGCACGTCATCCAGGAGGTCATCGACAACGCGGCCGACGAGGCGCTGGCCGGTCACGGCAAGCGCATCTCCGTCATCCAGCACACCGACGGCTCGATCACCATCGAGGACGACGGCCGCGGCATTCCCTACGGCCTGCACCCCGAGGAGGGCGTGCCGGTCGTGGAGATCGTCTTCACGCGGCTGCACGCCGGCGGCAAGTTCGACAAGGGCTCGGGCGGCGCCTACAGCTTCTCGGGCGGCCTGCACGGCGTGGGCGTGTCGGTGACCAACGCCCTGGCCAAGCGGCTGCAGGTGACGGTCTACCGCGAGGGCCACGTCGCGACGCTGGCCTTCTCCGGCGGCGACGTCATCGAGCCGGTGGCCACGCGCAAGGCCGAGCTCAAGGCCGGCGACCGCAAGCAGGGCACGACGGTGCGCGTCTGGCCCGACGGCAAGTATTTCGAGAGCGCCGACCTGCCCAAGGGCGAACTGGTGCACCTGCTGCGTTCCAAGGCCGTGCTGATGCCCGGCGTCACGGTGACGCTGACGCAGGAGAAGACCGGCGAGACGCAGACCTGGACCTACAAGGGCGGCCTGCGCGATTACCTGATGCAGGCGCTGCCGGCCGATCCGCTGATCCCGCTGTTCGAGGGCGAGCAGTTCGCGACCGCCTCCGAAAGCGAGAACTTCGCCGAGGGCGAGGGGGCGAGCTGGTGCGTGGCCTTCACCGAGGAGGGTCAGGTCATGCGCGAGAGCTACGTGAACCTGATCCCGACGGTGGCCGGCGGCACGCACGAGTCCGGCCTGAAGGACGGCCTGTTCGGCGCGATCAAGGGTTTCATCGAGATGCACGCGCTCGCGCCCAAGGGCGTGAAGCTGATGGCGGAGGACGTGTTCTCGCGCGCCAGCTTCGTGCTGTCGGCCAAGGTGCTGGACCCGCAGTTCCAGGGCCAGACCAAGGAGCGGCTGAACTCGCGCGATGCGCTGCGGCTGGTGTCCGCCTTCGTGAAGCCGGCGCTGGAGCTGTGGCTCAACCAGCACGTCGAACACGGCAAGAAGCTGGCCGAACTCGTCATCAAGCAGGCGCAGACGCGCCAGCGCGCGGCGCAGAAGGTCGAGAAGCGCAAGAGCTCCGGCGTGGCCGTGCTGCCCGGCAAGCTGACCGACTGCGAAAGCACCGACCTGCTGCACAACGAGCTGTTCCTGGTCGAGGGCGACTCCGCCGGCGGTTCCGCCAAGCTGGGCCGCGACAAGGAGACGCAGGCCATCCTGCC
The DNA here is from genome assembly GCA_002205125.1 of Roseateles noduli. GTDB lineage: Bacteria > Pseudomonadota > Gammaproteobacteria > Burkholderiales > Burkholderiaceae_C > Roseateles > Roseateles noduli. The sequence continues at coordinate 57,581 of NIOE01000019.1, forward strand.
GCTGCGCGGCAAGGTGCTCAACGCCTGGGAGGTCGAGCGCGACCGGCTGTTCGCCAACAACGAGATCCACGACATCTCGGTGGCCATCGGCGTCGACCCGCACGGCAAGAACGACGAGCCGGACCTGTCCGGCCTGCGCTACGGGAAGATCTGCATCCTGTCGGACGCGGACGTCGACGGCGCCCACATCCAGGTGCTGCTGCTGACGCTGTTCTTCCGCCACTTCCCCAAGCTGATCGCCACCGGCCACGTGTACGTGGCGCGGCCGCCGCTGTTCCGCGTGGACGCGCCGGCCCGCGGCAAGAAGCCCGCGGCCAAGCTCTACGCGCTGGACGAGGGCGAGCAGACCGCCATCCTCGACAAGCTGCGCAAGGAAGGCGCGCGCGAGGGCAGCTGGAGCATCAGCCGCTTCAAGGGCCTGGGCGAGATGAACGCCGAGCAGCTCTGGGACACCACGCTGAATCCGGAGACGCGCCGCCTGCTGCAGGTGCAGTATGGTGAGCTCGACTTCGGCGACACCGAAGGCGCCATCAACAAGCTGATGGGCAAGGGCGAGGCGGCCGCGCGTCGCGAGCTGATGGAGTTGCACGGCGACTCCATCGAAGTCGACGTTTAAGCGGTTCAAGCCGTTCAAGCGCCTCCAGCGTCTTCAACCCCGGACCCCGCCATGCTCGACCACCGCGTCACGCTCCGACCCACGATGCTGTCCGACCTGGACTTCGTCGTGGGCGTGGAGCAGGACGCGGGCAACCGGCCCTTCATCACGCCGTGGGAGCGCACGCAGCACGAGGGCGCCGTCCGGTTCCCGGACGCGCGGCATTTCATCGTGGAGCTGGACGCCGGACGCGCCGGCTTCGTGATCCTGCAGGGCTGCCGCAATCCCAACCGCTCGGTGGAGCTCAAGCGCATCGTGCTCAGCCCGAAGGGGCAGGGCGTCGGTCGCCTGTGCGTGCGGCTGCTCAAGAAGATGGCGTTCACGCAGCTGGGGGCGCACCGCTTCTGGCTGGACGTGAAGGGACGCAACACCCGGGCGCAGGCGCTGTATCGCAGCGAGGGCTACGTCGAGGAAGGTCGGCTGCGCGAGTGCGTGCGGGCCGAGGTGCTGGCCGAGGGGCTGGCTGAGACCGACGGCGGTAGCGCGGCAGGCGTGGGCGTGGACGACAGCGCCGGCTTCGACGACCTGATCGTGATGTCGCTGCTCAAGCGCGAGTACGACGCGCGCGCCGCGCAGGGGCTGGAGGCGGCATGAGCCACGGCCACCCCACCGCCGGCGGGCGCTGGCTGCGAAAGCGGCTGGCGCTGAGCATCGCCGTGGCTTTCGCGGCCAAGCTGTCGCCGGCGCACGCGGAGCTGTGGGGCTACGTGGATGCCGACGGCATCGCGCATTTCGCGCCGGTGCAGGTGGACAGCCGGTTCCAGCCGGTGATGTCGCCGCTGAGCGGCATCCGGCGCGTGCCGGGCAAGACCGACCACGGCCAGCGCATGCTGACTTGGCTGGACATCGCCCCCGAGGTCAAGGCGGTGCAGCCGTATCTGCGCGAGGCGGCCGCCGCGACCGGCATCGATGCGGAGCTGCTGAAGGCGATCATCGCGGTCGAGTCCGGTTTCAAGCCCGATGCGGTGTCGCCGCGCGGCGCGACCGGCCTGATGCAGATCACCGCGGCGACGGCGCAGCGCTACGCGACACCGGACGAATTGCGGCGCGCCGGGTACCTCCAGGACCCGCGCACCAATGTGCTGATCGGCGCGCGCATGCTGGCGGATCTGACGCGGCGCTTCGGTCGCCTGGATTCGGCGCTGGCGGCCTGGAACGCCGGCGAAGGCGCGGTGCGGCGCGCGGGCGGCCACATGCCCGACATCGACGAGACGCAGGCCCACGTGCACCTGGTGATGGAGCTCTACTGGGCGCTGCTGCAGCGCAGCCTCGGCAGCCGGGCGCGGCAATTGACGATGGTCGCGGCGCCGCTCGAATGAGCGGTCCCGGCGACCGATGGATTTCCGGGAACGTTCCCCAGCGCATTCGCAGGATCGTTCCTCCAGACACTTGCAATCAGATTCGAACGACCGGCGCAGGCCGGCATGAGAGAGATGACCCAAGAGACTTTTGATTTCGAGAACCCGAACGGCACCGGCGGCTCGGGCGGGCAGTCCCCGTCGGGCGACGCGCTGACGCTGGCGCAATACGCGCAGCAGGCCTATCTGGAGTACGCGCTGTCGGTCGTGAAGGGCCGCGCGCTGCCGTCCTACAGCGACGGCCAGAAACCGGTGCAGCGGCGCATCCTGTTCACGATGGAGCGGCTGGGCCTGGGCTTCACCGGCACGACGGGCGCGAAGGCGGTCAAGAGCGCGCGCGTGGTCGGCGAGGTGCTCGGCAAGTACCACCCGCACGGCGACCAGGCCGCGTACGACGCGATGGTGCGCATGGCGCAGGACTTCAGCCAGCGTTATCCGCTGGTCGACGGCCAGGGCAATTTCGGCAGCCGCGACGGCGACAACGCCGCCGCGATGCGGTACACGGAAGCGCGGCTGTCGGCCTACTCGCGCCTGCTGCTCGATGAACTCGACCAGGGCACGGTCGACTTCCAGCCCAACTACGACGGCTCCGAGAGCGAGCCGCGCGAGCTGCCGGCGCGGCTGCCCTTCGTGCTGCTGAACGGCGCGTCCGGCATCGCGGTCGGCATGGCCACGGAGATCCCCAGTCACAACCTGCGTGAAGTCGCAGAAGCGGCGGTGCTGCTGCTCAAGCGCCCGGACTCGAGCGACGACGAGCTCTTCGGCATCATCAAAGGCCCGGACTATCCGGGCGGCGGCCAGCTGATCAGCTCGGCGGACGAGATCCGTGCGGCCTACAGCACCGGCCGCGGCAGCCTGAAGGTGCGCGCGCGCTGGAAGATCGAGGACCTGGCCCGCGGCCAGTGGCAGCTGGTCGTGACCGAGCTCCCGCAGGGCGTCAGCACGGCCAAGGTGCTCGAAGAGATCGAGGAACTCACCAACCCCAAGGTCAAGACCGGCAAGAAGACGGTGACGCCGGAGCAGCTGCAGCTCAAGGGCGCGATGCTGGCGGTGCTGGACAAGGCCCGCGACGAGTCCAACAAGGACGCGCCGGTGCGCCTGGTCTTCGAGCCCAAGAGCCGCACGGTCGACCAGCAGGACTTCATCAACACGCTGCTCGCGCAGACCAGCCTGGAGACGACGGCCCCGCTGAACATGACCATGGTCGGCGACGACGGCCGGCCGACGCAGAAGACGCTGCGCAAGATCCTGACCGAGTGGATCGGCTTCCGCCTGAACACGGTGACCCGGCGCACGCAGCATCGCCTGGACAAGGTCCGCGACCGCATCCACATCCTGGAAGGTCGCCATGAGATCCTGCTGCACATCGACGAGGTCATCGCGCTCATCCGCAATTCGGATGAACCGAAGCCTGCGCTGATCGAGCGCTTCAAGCTCAGCGAACGCCAGGCCGAGGACATCCTGGAAATCCGCCTGCGCCAACTGGCGCGGCTGGAGTTCATCAAGATCGAGCAGGAGCTGAAGACCCTGCGCGAGGAGGCCGGCAAGCTCGAGGAGATCCTGTCCAACCCGTCGGTGCTGCGCCGCACGGTGGTCAAGGAGATCGAGGCCGACGCCAAGCAGTACGGCGACGAGCGTCGTACCGAGATCAAGGAAGACAAGCGCGCGGTGGCCGAGGTGCGCATCGTCGACGAGCCGGTGACGGTGGTCGTCAGCCTGAAGGGCTGGGTGCGCGCGCTCAAGGGCCACGAGGTGGACCCAGCGGCGCTGGCGTTCAAGTCGGGCGACTCGCTGTACGGCGTGTTCCCGTGCCGCAGCGTCGATCCGCTGGTGGTGCTGGGCACCAATGGCCGGGCGTATTCGGTGCCGGTCTCGGCGCTGCCGGGCGGCCGCGGCGATGGTCAGCCGATCACCACGCTGATCGAGCTGGAGTCGGGCACCCAGATCGCGCACTACTACGCCGCCGCGGCGACGCAGAAGCTGCTGCTGGCCGGCACCGGCGGCTTCGGCCTGGTGGCCGAGGTCGGCGACCTGGTCGGCCGCCAGAAGGCGGGCAAGAGCTTCCTGAGCCTGGAAGGCGACGAGCGTCCGCTGCCGCCGTCGGTGGTGCCGGCCGGTGCGGCCAAGGGCGAGGCGGCGGCCGTGCAGGTCGCCTGCCTGACGATGGCCGGCCGCCTGCTGACCTTCGCGATCGAGGAGCTCAAGCACCAGCCCAAGGGCGGTCGCGGCCTGACGCTGATCGACCTGGACGCGAAGGATGCGCTGGTCAGTATCGCCGCGTTCACCAACCTGCTGATGGTCAGCGGCACGGTCCGCGGCGGCAAGGCCAAGGAAGAGCCGCTGCGCAACGCGGCGCTCTCGGCCTACGCCGGCAAGCGCGCGAAGAAGGGCAAGCCCTGCGACGTGATGACCAAGCCGATGCGGGTCACGGCGGGGTGATCCGGCAGGGCCCGGCAGGGTGATCCGATCGCCCGATCGGCCTGATCGCCTGACCGCCTGATCGACGGACCGGGTCACGGTCTGTTCGATCGGCGGCGTGCCTGAAACAGGCGCGGCAGGGACATGGGAGGGGACAAAACCCGGCCCTTGTCCCTTGCGGCCATGACACGCCGGTGACGCACCGCAACAAAAGTCGCCGATTCCTGCAGGACTGAAACCAATGCTGCAGTGCAAACTCCGTCACGAAATCAACTCGACTGACGGGATCGGCAGCCATGAAATTGAAGTCTCTCGTGCTGGCGCTGGGCGCCGCGCTGATCGCTGGCGCCGCAGGCGCCGCGACCCTGGATCCGGTGGCGGTGACGACCACCGCCACGCCGGCTGGCAGCAGCTTCTCCGATGTCGTGCTGGGGTCCTTCACCCTGACGCAGGCGTCGGACGTGACCGGCTCGGTGCTGGCCGCGACCACCATCAGCTTCGGCAACGGCCTGACGGTGCCCCTGCAGTCGGTGAACTTCAGCTTCGCCGGCCTGAACGGCCTGACCGACCTGGACGCGAGCGCCTCCGGTTTCCGCTACGCCAACCTGGCTGCGGGCACGTATCAGCTGCTCGCCAGCGGCTCGCTGAGCGGCCTCGGTTTCGGCGGCATCGCGGTGCTGTCGACCACGCTCAACGTCACTGCTGCCGCCGCCGCTGTGCCGGAACCCGCGACCTACGCGCTGATGCTGGCCGGCATCGCCGGCATCGGCTTCGTGGCGCGTCGCCGCCGCCAGGACTGATCGGCACCCCGGCCGCTCGTTGCGGCCGTTGCCTGACCGGCCGCTCGCGCGGCCGTTTTTCATTCGGCCGCTCTGCGGCCGTTTGTCCGTCAGCCGCTCACGCGGCTGTGTGTCTTTCAGCCGCTCAATGCGGCCACAGCACCTTGAGCCATCGCGGGCGCCACGACAGCGTGGCGGCAATGGCTGCCGCCGAGCCCGCCAGGAGCATCAGCCACACCAGTGCGGCCATCGACGGGTGATCCGCCTGCAGGCACAGGCCCAGCGAAAGCGCCAACGCGAGAACGCCGGCCGCGCGGAGATTCCGGGCGGTCGCCGCCTTCGGCGCTTCATCGCCGTGGACCTGCTCCCAGTGGGTGTCCATCGCCAACGCCAGCCAGCCGAAGCCCAGCACGGCGTTCACGGCGGCGGCGCTCAGCAGCACGACGGGCTCAGCCATGACGGACTCCTGCGGTCTTGAGGGCGGACGGCGACGCAGACTCCGCCGACGCCGATCGCCTGGCTCTCTGCGCGAGCTTGCCGGCGGCGAAGAGGGCGACGGCGGCCGTCGCGATCAGGCTCAGGTCCACGCCGGCCACCGGCCAGTAGCCAGCAGACAGCGTCTTTCCGAGGTGATCGCCCGTCGTGACCGCGTTCGCGATCATCGCCGTCAGCGCGCCCGCGGCGATGACCCAGCATTGCTCGCGCCAGGCTGGATTCATCTTCGCCCTTGCGACCGCGCCGCCGCGCACGAAGGCATGCACCATCGTCAGCGCCCAGGTGCCCCAGAAGACGTTGCGCTCCCACTCGCCCTTGTCCGCGAGCGACTCCGGCAGCAGCCGGTTGGCGATCAGCATCGCCATCGTCGCCACCAGCATGCCGGTCACCGTCGTCACCGCCAGCGCATCGACGACGCGGCTGCCCTGGCCGCCCGTCTTCGCGTGCTGCTGCTTGCGCTTCTCGACGAAGAACAGGAAGCCCGTCGCGATGCACACGCAGCCCAGCAGCCCGCCCAGCACGTAGAGCCAGCGCAGCAGCCAGTGACGGAAGTGCTGCAGGTGCAGCCCGGTGAGGAACTCGTTGATGCTGTCGACGGCGGTGCGCGGCGGATCCTCGCGCAGCAGCTCGCCGGTGCTCGCCTTGAAGTGGATGCCTTCGCCGGTCAGCGCGACGCGGTCGGTGCCGGCGCGATACACGCTCACGTAGGCGTTGGCGTCGCCGACGTGCTGCAGGTTGACGAAGCCCACGTCGCCGGCCATGCCCTTGGCGGCCCAGCGCCGCTGCGCCTCGGCCACCATCGCGTCGACCGACGCGAGCGGCGCGGCCACGCCGGCGCGCTCGTGCGGCAGGCCGGTCTCCTTCGCCTCGAGGCGTTCGGACAGCTCGTGCAGGTCGTGCAGCTGCGTGTGCGCCACCGGGAAGTAGATGCCCGCGAAGATCACCAGCCCCGTGAACGCGAAGAAGAAGTGGAAGGGCAGGGCCACCACGCCGGTCAGGTTGTGCAGGTCCAGCGCGCTGCGCTGCACGCTCTTGCTGCGGCGGAAGGTGAAGAACTCTCGGAAGATCTTGCGGTGCATCACCACGCCGCTGACCAGCGCCGCCAGCATCATCAGCGCGGAGAAACCGACGATCCAGTAACCCAGGTCCTTCCAGCTGAAGTGCAGGCTGTAATGCAGCGGATAGAAGAACTCGCTGCCGATGCGCAACTGGCTCTGCGGCAGCACCGCGCCGCTGCGCGGATCGAGCGCGTGGACCGCGAAGACGGTCTCGTCCGGATCCTTCGCGTTCGGGACCTTGAAGCCGGCGAACACCGACACCACCGGATCGCGGTGCGTCGTGTACGCGCCCCAGCTGCTGACGTCGTCGAAGCGCTGCGGCAGCGGACCGTTGACGCGGCCTTCGAGCAGCGCGACGGTCTCCTTGGCAGGCTGCATCTTCTCGAAGGCCGGCTTGAGGATCTGGTCGAAGGACGGCATCGGCTGCGGCTCGAAGCGCGAGGACGGGATCGCCCAGCGGTCGATCTCGCGGTCGAAGACCGACAGCGCGCCGAAGAAGAACACCACCATCAGCACGAAGCCCAGCACCAGGCCGAACCAGGTGTGCAGCCAGGCCATCGAGAGCCGGAAGTTCTGGAACACGGTCCGCTCCTTTCGCGTCAGGCGAGCAGCGCGCGCTGGATCAGCGCGGCCGCTCCGGTCATGAGGCCGCCGCCGCCCAGCAGCACCGCCCAGCACAGGCCGACGCGGCGTGCCGCGAAGGTCCACAGGAACACCACCAGGAAGAGCAGCAGGCCCAGGATGCCGCTCAGGTGTTCGGCGTCGTGGAAGGACATGCCCAGCGCATACAGCCCGCTGTGCGCGATCGCGACGACACCCCAGCAGAACGCGTAGCCGCCGAGGATCGCCGCGGCGATGCGCGACAGGAGCGCGAGCGGCGGCGGTCGGCTCCCTCTCGGAGCGGGGCTGGTAGCGGTGTCAATCATGGTCGGCCAAGCGTCTGACAAATGTGAATGCGAGGCATTATCGTCTTGACGATGACCCGACCGAACGAAGTTCTACGTCGGTTCGACAGGTCTTTGCTGAACGCACCAACGAAAAAGCGCTCCGGGAGGAGCGCTTTCGGGGAGGGTTGAGCGGAGGAGGCGTCAGAGCCGCGCCATCGCCTTCGCGCAGTCGGGCACCAGCGCCGGACCCTTGTAGATCAGGCCGGTGTAGAGCTGGACCAGGTCCGCGCCGGCCTGCAGCTTGGCGCGGGCGTCTTCGCCGCTGAGCACGCCGCCCACGCCGATGATCGGGTAGCCGCTGCCCAGGGCCGAGCGCAGCAGGCGGATCACGCGGTTGCTGGCTTCGAACACCGGCGCGCCCGACAGGCCGCCGACCTCGGCCGCATGCGGCAGGCCTTGCACGGCGTCGCGCGAGATCGTCGTGTTGGTCGCGATGACACCGTCGATGCCGTGGCGCTTGAGGCTGGCCGCGATGACGGCGACCTGGTCCTCCTCGAGGTCGGGCGCGATCTTCACGAACAGCGGGACCTGGCGTCCGCTCTCGTCCTGCAGCGCCAGGCGGCGCGCCTGCAGCGGACCGAGCAGCGCATCCAGCGCCTCGTCGCTCTGCAGCTGGCGCAGGTTCTTGGTGTTGGGGCTGGAGATGTTGACGGTGATGTAGTCGGCGTGCGGGAACACGCCTTCCAGACCGATCAGGTAGTCGTCGACGGCGCGTTCGATCGGCGTCGCGGCGTTCTTGCCGATGTTCAGGCCGAGCAGCCCGCCGTGGTGGCGGAAGCTGTGCGAGCGCTTGACGTTGGCGACGAACGCGTCCAGGCCCTCGTTGTTGAAGCCCAGGCGGTTGATCAGGGCCTGCTTCGCGGGCAGGCGGAACATGCGCGGCTTGTCGTTGCCTGGCTGCGCCTTGGGCGTGACGGTGCCGACCTCGATGAAGCCGAAGCCCATCGCGCCGAGGCCGTCGATGCAGCGGCCGTTCTTGTCGAGGCCGGCGGCCAGGCCGATGCGGTTGGGGAAGCGCAGTCCGGCGACGGTCACCGGATCCGAGACCCGGGTCTGCGCCCAGGCGCATTGAGCGGGGGTGTTCTGCAGACGGGCGATGCTGCCCAGGGTCAGTTCGTGCGCGTGTTCGGGATCCAGACCGAACAGGAAGGGACGGGCGAAGCCGTAGGGGATGAGAGCCATGATGGGGGCGGATTGTCGCATCGCGCCCCGGACCGCCCGCGCCGCGCCTACTCCTGGCGTGCGAACGGTGATGGGGGACTCTCCGTGGCCCGAACGGGCCGGGGCCCGGACGAGACCCGTCGACCGCCAGTCTTCATGCGGGTTCCGGGCGGTCCCACGGCGGGACGTCCCCGAATCGTTCGACACAGAAATCGATCAGCGCCCGCACCTTGGGACTGGGGAAGCGGCTCGGCAGATAGACGGCGTAGAGCACGTTGGCCTCGGCCGGTCCGCCCAGCGGTGTCCAGTCCGGGAGCAGGGCGGTGAGCCGGCCCTCGCGCAGGTCGCGGCCGATCGCGTAGGTCGGCAGCACCGCCAAGCCCATGCCGGCGAGTGCGGCCACGCGCAGCGACTCGCTGCTGTTGGCGGTGAGGCCGCTTTCGAAGCGCAGCGCGCCGGAGATCTCCACCTCTGCCTCGCCCTCGACGGGATGCCGGAAGCGCCAGCGCTCCGGCGCATGCAGGTAGCCGAAGCGCAGGCAGCGGTGCTCGGCCAACTCCGCGACCGCCATCGGCGTGCCGTGCCGGGCGAGATAGTCCGGCGAAGCGCACAGCACGAAGCGGATGTCGGCCAGCTTGCGCGCGACGAGTCCCGGACTCGGACGCCCCGTCAGCCGCATCACGACGTCGAAGCCTTCTTCGGCCAGATCGACGTAGCGGTCGTTGAGCCCGAGCACGACCTGCAACTGCGGATGCCTCGCGCAGAACTCCGCCATCAGCGCCGTGAACTGCAGGTTGCCGAAGGCGGTGGAGGTGCTGAGCCGCAGCACGCCGCGCGGCTGTTCGCGCTGACCGGCGAGTTCCGCATCGAGCGCCTGCGCCTCCTCGATCAGGCGCTGGGCGCGCTCGTACACGCTGCGGCCCTCCGCAGTGGGACTGATGCTGCGCGTGGTCCGGTGCAGCAGCCGCGTGCCGAGCTGCTGCTCCAGTCGCGCGACCTGCTTGCTGACGGCCGACTTGGTCGCGCCCAGCAGCTTGGCCGCGCCCGAGAAGCTGCGCGCGTCCACGACGCGGGCGAAGGCCTGCAAGTCTTCCAGGCGTCCCATGGCGATCCTCCGATTGTTATCGATCTGGAAACTCTAAAACGAATCGACAGTGGATTGTGTCCAAGGCGTTCAATTTCTAGAGTTCATCCCATCGCTGTTCACCCGGGAGTCCGCCATGACGACCTCGACTCTGACGACTGCTTCCCTGCATCGGCCGCCGGCACCGTCCGCATCAACCCTGCCGCCCGCGCCGCCAGCGGCCGCGCGGGCGGACCGTCTCGGTGCGTTCGTCGCGCTGAGCCTGCCGGCGCTCTTCATCCTCCTGTGGAGCACTGGCTACGTCGCCGGCAAGCTGGCGCTGCCGCATGCGGGGCCGTTCACGCTGCTGGCGCTGCGCTTCGGGCTCGCGGCGGTGGTGCTGCTCGCGGTGTCGGTGGCGACGCGCGCGCCGTGGCCCAAGACCGCGCGGGCCTGGATCCACCTCGGCGTCGTCGGTCTGCTGATGCAGGTGCTGCACTTCTCCGGCGTCTACTGCGCGATCGCCTGGGGCCTGCCGACCGGCGTGGCCGCGCTCCTGATCGGGATGATGCCCCTGGCCACCGCGATGGGCGCCCACCTGTGGCTGGCCGAGCGCATGAGCGTCGCGCAGTGGCTGGGCATGCTCGGCGGGGCGGCCGGCGTGGCGCTGGTGATCGTCGACCGGCCCCTGGGCGGCGGCGCGTGGATGGCCTACGGGGCGGGACTGCTCGGCCTGACCGGCCTGGTCGCCGGCACGCTGTACCAGAAGCGCTTCTGCGCCGGCATGGACCTGCGCACCGGCAGCGGCATCCAGATGACGGTCTCCGCGCTCGCCGTGCTGGCGCTGGCGCTCTGGCACGAGCCCGGCGGGCCGGACTGGAGCCTGGAGCTCGTCGGCTCGACGCTGTGGCTGGGCCTGGTGAACTCGATCGGCGCGTTCAGCCTGATGTTCGTGATGATCCGGCGGGGCCAGGCCGGCGCGGTGGCCAAGCTCTTCTACCTGATCCCCGGCGTGTCGGCGCTGATGGGCATGGGATTGCTGGGCGAGCACTTCGGCGCGCTGGCACTGGCGGGCTTCGTCGTGTCGGCGACCTCGGTGGGACTCGCCGCGATGTCCCGGTCGGGCGGATAATCGGCGGTTCAATTTCGCGTTTCGGCGCCCGAGAGGGCGCACCGCCGCCGCCATGAAGCACCTCGACCACCCGCAGCACGATCGCGAGATCGGTTCCGCCGACTCCACCCGCGATGACACCCGCACCGACGACACCCGCATCGACGCGGTCCGCCCGCTGATCTCGCCGGCGCTGCTGCTCGACGAGCTGCCGCTGCCGGAGGCCTCGCTGAAGGTCGTCGAGACCGCGCGCCGCGAGATCAGCGACGTGCTGCACGGCCGCGACGACCGGCTGCTGTGCATCGTCGGGCCGTGCTCCATCCACGACCACGGCCAGGCGATGGACTACGCCCGGCTGCTCAAGGACCTGCGCGGCGAGCTGCAGCAGGACCTGCTGATCGTCATGCGCGTGTACTTCGAGAAGCCGCGCACGACGGTGGGCTGGAAGGGTTACATCAACGATCCGCACCTGGACGGCAGCTTCCACATGAACGAGGGCCTGCGTCTGGCGCGCCAGCTGCTGCTGGACGTGACGGCGCTGGGCCTGCCCGCGGGCACCGAGTTCCTGGACCTGCTGTCGCCGCAGTACATCTCCGACCTGATCGCCTGGGGCGCCATCGGTGCGCGCACCACGGAAAGCCAGAGCCACCGCCAGCTGGCGTCCGGCCTGTCCTGCCCGGTGGGCTTCAAGAACGGCACGGACGGCTCGGTGAAGATCGCCGCCGACGCGGTGCTGGCGGCGCGCGCGAGCCACGCCTTCATGGGCATGACGAAGATGGGCCTGGCCGCGATCTTCGAGACCCGCGGCAACGACGACTGCCACCTGATCCTGCGCGGCGGCAAGGCGCCGAACTACGACGCGGCCTCGGTGCAGGCGGCGGCCGAGGTGCTGAAGGCGGCGGGGCTGCGCGAGCAGCTGATGATCGATTTCTCGCACGCGAACTCGTCGAAGAAGTACGAGCGCCAGATCGACGTCGGCCACGACGTCGGCGCGCAGATCGCCGGCGGCGACGAGCGCATCACCGGCGTGATGGTCGAGTCGCACCTGCAGCCGGGTCGCCAGGACCTGCTGACGGGTCAGACCAAGGCGGACCTGCTGCCCGGCGTGTCCATCACCGACGCCTGCCTGGGCTGGAGCCAGACCGAGCCGCTGATGCGCTCGCTGGCCGCCGCGGTGCGTCAACGACGCGAGCGTCGCGCGACCTGACCGCATGTGGAGCACGATGACAACGCTGGTGGCCCATCCGTGGGCTTACCCGGCGTTCTCCGTCGTGCACCTGATCGGACTCGGCGCGCTGTTCGGCGGGCTGCTCGTTTTTGAACTGAGGACGCTGGGCGTGCGGCGCGAGTTGGATCCGTCCTCGCTGGCGCGTCTGGCGATCCCCACGGCACTGGCGGGTTTCGCGCTGTGCGCGGTGTCGGGCGCGGCGATGTTCGCGATCCAGCCGCAGGAGCTGTGGGTCAATCCGGCATTGCGGATCAAGGTCGCGCTGATCGCGCTGGCGGGCCTGAACGCGGCGTGGTTCCACTGGCGCGGCGGCGTCCGCGCGCAGGACCGGCTCGGGCGCTGGCAATGCCTGCTGTCGTTGGGGATTTGGGTCGCTGTCATCATCTGCGGGCGCTGGATCGCGTTCGTCTGACGCTGTCGTCTGACTTCCCGCCCGCCGGCGCGTCCTTCACTTCCTTCTCTCCCTTCCAGGAGGCTTCGATGGAACGTCGTCTGTTGCTGGCCGCGCTCGCGGCCGCGCCCCTCATGCCCGCCACTGTCCGCGCCCACCACGGGTGGAGCGGCTTCGACCAGGACCGCCCGCTGTATCTCGAAGGCCGCGCGGCCAAGGTCACCTGGCGCAATCCGCATGCGGAACTGGATCTGGACCTGCCGGAGCGGCTCGTGCTGCCGGCCGACCTGAAGCAGCGGGCGTTGCCGAAGCAGACGACCGCCGTCGACGGCGAGGCCCTGCTCGCGAAGACGCAGGTGCCGACGCGACGCGATCGGCGCTGGGAGGTCGAACTCGCCCCGCTGACGCGGCTGGAGGCGTGGAAGGTCGAGGAGATCAGACCGGGCACCGAGGTGTCGGTGATCGGCTTCGCCGCGCCGGGCGAGCAGGGCGCGGCGGTGCTGCGGGCGGAGTACCTGTTCGTCGGCGGCAAGGTGTACGGGCTGCGGTCGTCGCCGGCATGAGCGTCCTTGAGCGGCGGAGATAATCCCGCCTTTCCTCCCTCGCCATCTACGACGAGCCGTCGCTCGCTCCTCCCATGACCCAAGACGAATTGAAGACCCTGGTCGGCCAGGCCGCATTGCAGTACGTGACGCCGGACACGGTGGTGGGCGTGGGCACCGGATCGACGGTGGACAAGTTCATCGACGCCCTGGCTGCGAGCGCGATCCGCATCTCGGGTGCGGTGTCGAGCTCGGTGCGCAGCACGGAACGGATGAAGGCGCTGGGCATCCCGGTGCTGGACGCCTCGGAGGTCGAGTCGTTGCAGGTCTACATCGACGGTGCCGACGAGATCGACCGGCAGGGGAACATGATCAAGGGCGGCGGCGCCGCGCTGACGCGCGAGAAGATCGTGGCCGACCTGGCGAAGACCTTCGTCTGCATCGCCGACGAGAGCAAGCTGGTCGACGTGCTGGGCGGCTTCGCGCTGCCGGTCGAGGTGATCCCGATGGCCGCCGCGCAGATCGCGCGCCGCTTCCGGGCGATGGGCGCGGAGCCGCTGCTGCGCAAGGACTGCGTGACGGACAACAGCTGCCAGATCCTGGACGTCAAGGGCCTGAAGATCACGGACCCGGCCGCGTTCGAGGCCGAGGTGACGCAGTGGCCCGGCGTGGTCACCGTCGGCGTCTTCGCGCGCAACAAGGCCGGCGTCTGCCTGCTGGGCACGGCGCAGGGTGTGAAGACGATGACGTTCTGAAGGCTGCGATGAATCCACAATTCGTGGATTCATCGCCACAACTTGTGGATTCGGATCTGAACGCTCAACCGCCGCAAGAATGACATCGGGGCCCCGCATGGCCCCGATTCACTATCTGCTCCGCGAGCGCTCAGCGCAGCCGGAACACCGAGATCGCACTGGCCAGTCGTTGCGACTGTTCCTTGAGACTCTCGGCCGCGGCGGCCGATTCCTCGACGAGCGCGGCGTTCTGCTGCGTCATCTGGTCCAGCTGGCCGATGGCCGCGTTGACCTGGTTGATGCCGTCGCTCTGCTCGCGCGACGCGGCGCTGATCTCGCCGATGATGTCGGCCACGCGCTGCACGCTGGCCACGATCTCGGTCATCGCGCCGCCGGCGTCTTCCACCAGGCGCGAGCCCGATTCGACGCGCTCGACGCTGGCGCCGATCAGGGTCTTGATCTCCTTGGCCGCTTCCGCGCTGCGTTGCGCCAGCGAGCGCACTTCGCTCGCGACCACCGCGAAGCCGCGACCCTGTTCGCCGGCACGCGCGGCTTCCACGGCGGCGTTCAGCGCCAGGATGTTGGTCTGGAACGCGATGCCGTCGATGGTGCCGATGATGTCGGCGATGCGGCGCGAGCTGTTGCTGATGTCGCCCATGGTGCTCACCACCTGACCCATCACCGCGCCGCCGCGCTGCGCCGTTTCCGCGGCCGAGCTCGACAGCTGGTTGGCCGTCATCGCCGAGTCCGCCGTCTGGCGCACCGTGCCCGTCAGCTGCGTCATCGACGCGGCGACTTCCTGCAGGTTGGACGCCGTCTGCTCGGTCCGCGCGCTCAGGTCGTGGTTGCCGGTGGCGATCTCCGCGCTGGCGGTGCCGATGTTCTCGGCCGAACCGCGCACGTCGCCGATCAGCTTCAGCAGCTGCGATTGCATGCCGCCCAGCGATCCCAGCAGCTGACCCGTCTCGTCGCGACCGCCCTGCGGCACGCGTTGCGTCAGGTCGAAGTGCGCGATGGCGTCGGCCACTTCGGCGGCGCCGCGCAGCGGGCCGGTGATCGAGCGCGTCAGCGACACCGCGAACCACACGCCCAGACCCAGCGCGACCAGCGAGAACACCAGCAGCGCCGTCCGCGCCCGGCCGTTGGTCGCGTCGAGCTGCTTGGCCGCCTCGTCCAGCAGCGAGCGCTTGTGCTGCACGATCGCCTGGATCGCTTCCTGGAACTTGGCCGCGGCGGGTTGGAACTCGCGGTCGAAGATCTCGCGCGACTTGTCGGCGTCGCCGGCCTTCTTGGCCGCGGCCACCGCGTCGCGCGTGCTCAGGTAACCCTTGCGGGCTTCGCTGAGCGTCTCGAACATCTTGCGTTCCTCCGGCGTGACCATGTACCCGTCGAGCTGCTTCTGCAGCTCGCCCGATTGCTTGGTCGACTCGGCGGAGGTGGTCGCGAAGAACTGCGCCAGGCTGGGATCCGCGCTGACGGCGATCGCGCTGGTGCGGTTCACGCCGTTGGTGATGTTGCGGTACCAGTCGGAGGCGACGCGCTCGGCGGCCAGGTCCTGGTTGAGCATCACGTCGGTCTCGGCGGCCACGCGGCCCAGGGCCAGGTAGCTCAGGCCCGAGCCCACGAAGGCGATCAGCAGCACCAGGCCCAGCACCACGCCGAGCCGCTGGCCGATCGATCGGCCCGCCACGAGATGAATCATGAAAATGTCTCCGGAATATGGAATCCGCTGGGATCCGTTGGGATTCGTCTGTCTGCGCCCATGCGGACGCGCAGCGCCCTTGACGACGCCTTCGCACCATATCGACGCGTACGTGATGAAACTTAAATGGTTCGGCCCGGGCGAGCCGGACAATGCGCCATCCGTCACGACACCCGGCCCGACGCCGGCCTCCGCCATGTCCGACACGACTTCCCCGACCGCCTCGGCGACCCCGTCAGCGACCCCTTCAGTGACCGCCTCCGGCGACAGCTTCCTGCAGGTGATCGCGCATTACCACGTCAAGCCGGGTCTGGGCGACCAGGTCGGCGCGCTGCTCGTCGAACTGACAGCGGCCACGCGCCGCGAGCCGAAGAATCTCGCCTATGCGTTCTACCGCTCGCCGCAGGATCCGGACCGTTACGTGATCCTCGAGCAGTACACCGATGCGAGCGGTCTGGACGACCACCGCGCCTCCGAGCATTTCCAGCGCCTGGGCTTCGGCACCATCATCCCGATGCTGGTGTCGCGCGAGGTGACGAGCTACGTCGTGCGCACCGGCACCGACGGCAGACCGGTGGACGCCGTCAAGGCCTGACCCCCCGAAATGACGAGGGGAGTTGACGCCGCGCAAAGGGGGATCGAATCCCCCGTTGTTTCCCCCGGAAGTTGAATTGCGGATCTCCGACGCAGTGGCAGAGTGATTGCCTGGGACGGGCGAGGGCGCTCGTCATTGCGATGGAGAAGTTCATGCAGTTCAATGAAGACGGGCAGCGCGCCGGCGCGATGGTCGGCAACGCCGAACTGGCGCTGCAGGTGCAGATGCTGAAGACGCGCCTGGATGTGGTGTTGCCGACCCTGGCGACGCGAGAGCAGTTGCAGCAGGAAGTGGGTGCGCTCCGTGGGGAGATCGGTACGGTGCGCGCCGAGATCGGCAGCCTGCGATCGGACATGCATCAGGCCTTCACCAACTTGCTGAAGTGGGGCGTCGGCGTCGCGTTGACGTCGATCGTGGCGGCGGCGGCGGTCGTGACGGCCATGGCGCCGATGCTCCAGCTCTCCCCGCGCGGTCGGGATGCCCTGGCATTGGCGACGGTGGTCGACGAGGCGCCGGTCGCGCAGCGCGAGTAGGCGATCTGCGGCAGGCGATCTACGTTGCGGCCCGGTGCGCCTTGGCGGCGAAACGGGCTGGATCGAGGGCTTCCGCGAGGCTCGCTTCCATCGGCCAAGGGGCGCCGGTCAACTGCGCGGCGACGAGTTCGGCGCACAAGGTCGCCCACGTGATCCCGCGCGAGGCGAGGGCGCCCACCACCATCAATCCGGGTTGACGCGGCCAGAAGCGCGCCTGCTCCGCGCGCCGTTCCGGCATGCGGGCCGGCAGGGCGCCGACGATCGGCAGCCGGTCCGGCACGAGGCTGCGCCAGCCCACGCGACCCGCGAGCGGCAGGTCCTCAAGAATCTCGGCAGACGGCAGCAGTGCGCGCACCCGGCTGATGTTCTCCGCGTGGTCCGGGGCACGAAGGACGGGATCCATGTCGCCGCCGTCGGTGCTCGCGCCGAAGCACATCGCGCCGTCGGGGAGGCTGAGCGCGTAACCCAGTCCCGCCACGGGCATCGCCAAGGGCGGCGGGGCCAGTTCTTGCGGCGCGATGCTCAACTGCCCGCGTTGTGCCACCGTCGGCCACGGCGGACCGGCCGTCCAGTCGGACGCCAGCGAGCCGCTGCCGATGCCGCCGCACAGCACGACGGCGTCCGCGGTCGCGATGATCTCGCCGGCGGCATTCAGTGCCGACCAGCGGCCGTTCGCATCGTCACGATGCAGGCGCGCGACAGGCGTGTTCAGGTGCAGCTGGAACCCATCTGATTCAGCCATCTCGGACGATTCGGCCACCTTGGCGGCTTTGCCTGCATTCGCCGCGTCGGCGAGCCACGCCGTCACCAGTGCCGGCGGCGAGATCGCGCCCCCGCCCGGGAAGAACCAGGCGGGTTGGCTCAGCGCGAGGCCCGCCTTCGCGCTCGCCGCTTCGGCGCTCAGGGCCTGGACATAGTCGGCGGGCAGGCCGCTCCGGGCCAGCAGCGCCCGCATCTGCGTCAACGCGTCGGGATCCCGCTCGACGCGCAGCAATCCCCATTGCAGCCAGGGCAGGGCAGGCGAGAGACGGCGCAATTCGCGCTCGGTCGCCTGCGCCGCCGCGCGGCTGAAGCGGGCATGCAGACCGTCTTCCGCGTGCAGCGTGCCGTGGAAGAGCCCGCCCGGGTTTCCCGAGGCTTGGGGTGCGGTCGTGGCTCCCCCTTCGAGGACCGTGACCTGGAGGCCTTCGCGTGCCAGCACGCGCGCGCAGGCCGCGCCTGCCAGGCCGGCGCCGATGATCAGCACATCCCTGGCGTCTGGCGCGATGGCGGTGCGGCCTGGCGGCAGCGGTGGCCGATGGCGAGGCGCGAAACGCGCCACCGTGTTCTGCCACTTGCCGCCGATCCCGGGTCGTTTCTCGACCTCGAAGCCCGCCGACGTCAAGCCGTCCCGCACGCCGCGGGCGACGCTCCAGGTTGCGGCCGTGGCGCCCGGCGCGGCCAACCGGCCTACCTGCTTGAGGATGGCCTCGTCCCACAAGTCGGGGTTCTTCGCCGGTGCGAAGCCGTCGAGGAAGAATGCGTCCACCGAGGCCACCAGCTCCGGCATCCACTCATGCGCGTCGCCGAACGCCAGCATCAACCGGACGCGCCCGCCTTCGAAGTCCAGCGTGTGCAGGTTGGGCGTGAGTGCCGGCCAGGCGTCGAGCAGTTGCCGAGCCAACGTGGGCTCGGGCGTGGCAGCGTGCGCGCGTTCGAGATCGGGCCGCGTCAGCGGATGCTTCTCGATGCTGAGGAAGACCAGCCGCTCGCAGCGTGCCGGATCGTCGCGCCACGCGGCCCAGGTGGCGAGGAAGTTGTTCCCGAGTCCGAAACCCGTTTCGAGCACGACGAAGCGCCGTCGTCCCGCCCACCGGTCCGGCAGGCCATTGCCGCCGAGAAACACCTGCCGCGCCTGTGCGAACGCCCCGGAGGGGGCGTGGTACGTGTCGCCGAAGTCCGGCGCACTCGGGATGGCACCGGAGAAATCGACGTGGGCCGGAAGGATGGGCGCGGTCTTCATGGGATCGGAGGAATGGCCGGCAGTATGCCCAACGTGAACTCGTGCAACCCCGGCGCATCGGGGTGCAGAAACGACAACGGCGCCTGGGAAGGCGCCGTTGCATCACGGAGAGCCCGTGATCAGGGGTGGGATCAGGAGTTCGACTTCGGACGCGTCAGCGCCGCGCCTGCCGGACGGTTGCCCTGGCTGCCGTGACGGCTGCCCTGGCCCTGACCTTGACCCTGGCCTTGACGCTGACCACCTTGACCCTGCGCCTGGCGTTGGCCTTGACCCTGGCCTTGTCCGCCCTGGCCCTGGCGCTGACCGCCTTGACCTTGCGATGCGCCGCCGGCTCTCTGGCCGCCGCCTTGGGCACCCTGCGCCGGGCGACCTTGGCCCTGACCCTGACCACCGCCCTGCGGACGACCGCCCTGGCCTTGCGAACGGCCACCGCCGCCGCCGCCACCGCCGCGACGGTTGCCACCGCCGCCGCCCGCCGGACGCGGCGAGCCCGAGGACTTGCCCAGCCCGCCGTTCAGCACCATGCGGCCCAGCACGATCGGCTCGGCCTTGGCGTTCGGGTCCGGCTCGAAGCCCGGCACGACCTCGCGCGGGATCTCGCGCTTGATCAGCTTCTGGATCTCGCGCAGGAAACCTTCCTCGTCCACGCACACCAGCGACAGCGCTTCACCTTGCGCGCCCGCGCGGCCGGTCCGGCCGATGCGGTGCACATAGTCTTCGGCGACGTTGGGCAGCTCGTAGTTGATGACGTGCGGCAGCTGGTCGATGTCGATGCCGCGCGCGGCGATGTCGGTCGCGACCAGCACCTTCAGGTCGCCGCTCTTGAACTCGGACAGCGCCTTCGTGCGGGCGCCCTGGCTCTTGTTGCCGTGGATCGCCATCGCGGTGATGCCCGACTTGTCCAGGTACTCGGCCAGGCGGTTGGCGCCGTGCTTCATCCGCGTGAACACCAGCACCTGATGCCAGTCGTGCTTGGTGATCAGGTGGGCCAGCAGTTCCTTCTTCTTGTCGCGGTCGACCGGGTGGATGCGCTGGGCGATGGTGTCGGCCGTCGCGTTGCGACGCGCGACCTCGATCAGGCCCGGGTTGTCCAGCAGGCGGTCGGCCAGCGCCTTGATCTCGTCGCTGAAGGTCGCCGAGAACAGCAGGCTCTGCTTCTTGGCCGGCAGCAGCGCGAGCACCTTCTTGATGTCGTGGATGAAGCCCATGTCGAGCATGCGGTCGGCTTCGTCCAGCACGAGGATCTCGACCTTGGACAGGTCCAGCGTGCCTTGCTGCGCGTGGTCCAGCAGACGGCCCGGCGTCGCCACCAGGATGTCCACGCCCTTGCGCAGCTGGCTGATCTGCGGGTTCATGCCGACGCCGCCGAACATGACCATGCTGGTCAGCGGCAGGTACTTGCCGTAGGTGCGCACGCTTTCCTCGACCTGGGCCGCGAGTTCGCGGGTCGGGGTCAGCACCAGCGCGCGGATCGCGGGGCGGCCCTTGGCGTCACGCACGGGCTTGCCGGCGGACAGACGTTCCAGCAGGGGAAGGGTGAAACCGGCGGTCTTGCCGGTACCGGTCTGGGCGCCGGCCAGCAGGTCGCCGCCGGTGAGCACGGCGGGGATCGCCTGGCTCTGGATGGGGGTGGGGGTCGAGTAGCCGGCATCGGCGATCGCGCGGAGCAGGGGCTGGGAGAGCCCCAATGCGTCAAAACTCATAAGCTGCTTTGTTGGTGCCCGAACGGGCTTTGTGTGCAGCACGCCGACCCGGTGAGGGCCTGGCGCCAGTCTTCGGCTGCCGTGGGAGAGCGTGAGCTCAAAAGATAAAGCCGCGGCAAGACTGAGCCGCGGCGATGGGGCCATTGTAGCTGACGGGGTCTGTCACCCTGGTGAGCGATCGGTTCGGAGCGGCTATCCGACCGTGCAGTGACACCGGTCCGAGGCTTGGGCGATGGGCGGCACCGGCGCTGCGGAAAAACGGGGACCCGGACAGCTTTCAGCAAGCTGGGTGACAGCCCTCACTCAGGCAAGCGTGTCCGTGTCCGCAGCCGTGTTTCAGTGCGGTAAACCGCGGGTAAAAAGGGCGGTGAGGCCCGTCCTGATCGGGGTTCAAACGCGATTGCGGCGGCATAGTCTTGCGCCAATGTGTCCACTTGTCCCATCGTCATGAGCGCCCTGTTTCCCGATCCTGCCGCCGGCACCCATCTGCTGCTGCTGGACCCCGATCCGCATGCGCGCCTGCGATTCGCCGGCTTGATGCGGGCCTGGGGCTTCCGCGTCACCGACAGCAGCGAGGCGGCCCTGCTGGACCGCGTGCCGCTGTTGCCGGTGGACCTCGCCCTCATCGATCCCAGCGACGCCCGCGAGGCGGGCTGGGGCGCGCTGACGCGGCTCAGACAGCGATCGCGGATGCCGGTGATCGTGCTGCTGCAGCACGACAGCACGCTGGAGCGCGTGCTGGCGCTGGAGCGCGGGGCGGATGCGGTGCTCGCCAAGGACGGGGAGCCGCGGGAGCTGCAGGCGCGCATCAAGGCGTTGTTGCGGCCGCGTGAGGGGGATGCGGCGGAGGTGCTGATGTTCGGGCGGTTCAAGCTGGAACCGATGACGCGCCGGCTGTCGGGGCCGGGTGGGTTCTGCGTGGTGCTCTCGCAGAGCGAATACAAGCTGCTGCGGGCGTTCCTGGAGCGCCCGCACAGCGTGCTGCAGCGGCAGGAGCTGCTGCATCTGGCGCGCGGCGATGGCGTGACCGCGCTGGAGCGGTCGGTCGATCTGATGGTCTCGCGGCTGCGGCAGAAGCTCAACGACGATCCGAGCTCGCCGTTGATCCGCACGGTGCGCGGGATCGGGTATCTGTTCGATCCGCCGCTGCGCTGAGGTCCTTCGACGGCCGCTGGCCCTCACCCCCGCCCTTGTATGTAGCAAAGTACGCCCAGGCCGCCACAGGCCGATCTGCCCAGGGTAGGTGCTAAGGCACCATGCCGAGGGAGAGC
>NIOE01000020.1 GCA_002205125.1 Roseateles noduli
CCCGATCCCGTGCCGGACCCGAAGCCCGAGCCGAAACCTGATCCCGTGCCGGACCCGCAGCCCGAGCCGAAACCCGATCCCGTGCCGGACCCGCAGCCCGAGCCGAAGCCCGATCCCGTGCCGGACCCGAAGCCCGAGCCGAAGCCTGATCCCGTGCCGGACCCGAAGCCCGAGCCGAAACCCGATCCCGTGCCGGACCCGCAGCCCGAGCCGAAGCCCGATCCCGTGCCGGACCCGAAGCCCGAGCCGAAACCTGATCCCGTGCCGGACCCGCAGCCCGAGCCGAAGCCCGATCCCGTGCCGGACCCGCAGCCCGAGCCGAAACCTGATCCTGTGCCGGATCCGCAGCCCGAGCCGAAGCCCGATCCCGTGCCGGATCCGAAGCCCGAGCCGACGCCGCCTCCTGTGGACACGCCGCCGGTCGCACCGACGGTCCATCTCCTGCACGACACCGGCGTGCCGGAAGACCGTGTCACGAGCGATGCGGGCGTCGAAGTCACCGGGCTGGCGCCCGGCGCAATCTGGACGTACAGCCTGGACGGCGTGCATTGGCGCCAGGGCACGGGCACCGCGATCGCGGCGTCGGAGTTCGGCGGAGACGGCGACAAGGTCGTCTGGGTGATGCAGACCGATGCGGCGGGCCACACCAGCACCACGGCCGAGCTGAAGTTCACGCTGGACACATCGGCGGCGGCGCCCACGGCGACCCTGCACAGCGCCGCCCGCGACAACTTTCCGGCCCACGACGCGAGCGGCGCAGACTTCTACGGCGCCAACCTCGTCAACGCGCACACCTGGCTTCAGCTGGATCTCGAACCTGGAGCGAACTGGACCTACCGCATCGACGGCAGCCAGGACGAACTGACGGGCCAGGGCGCCCGCCTCGATCTGGCGGGCCTGAGCGACGGCCCGCATCAGATCCGGATCCATCAGGTGGACGTCGCCGGCAACACCAGCGTCGACAGCGTGCTCGAACTCACGATGGAGAACACCGCGCCGGTGGTCGAGGGGCACTTCGGGCTCGTCAACACGGCGTCGTCGTCAGCCGCCCCGAACTGGGTGAACCACCTGACGATGCAGACCGACGAGGTCGCGCAGATCGTCCTGGTGCCGGTCGGGATCGCCAACGACGGGACGGCCCAGAGCTACCTCGAGAACGGGCGCGCCAGCGCCACCTGGGTCAAGCCCGACGGCACGAACAACTTCGTCTGGTCCAGGGACCCCGACGGCATGTCCGTGGTGCTGGCGATCGACCAGGCCGGCAATGCGTCCTTCGCGTCGCTGAGCGCGTCGACGACGCCGGACGGGCTCTCCGTCCACACGATCGAGACACGGGCCACGATGTCGAACCCTCCCGTCCATATCGCCGCTTCGGCGCTCGACGACCGGACCGGCACGTGGAAGGCGACGGCGGGGGAGAACGAGACGGACCACCTGTTCGGCACCTCGCAGGCCGATCATTTCGTCTGGAACATTGTGTCCAACAGCGGGTATTCGAACAGTCAGGTCGACTGGATCCATGGCTACGACCAGCAGCAGGGCGATGTCATCGACATCAACGATGCCGCATTCAAGACGCTGAACGCCAGCGTGGCCACGGATGTCGCCCAGTACTTCCGCAAGGAGACCCTGGCGGACGGCACGGTCTCGCTCTGGATCGACAAGGACGGACTGGGGCAGACCTATCGGACCGGGGACCGCGCCACCAACTTCGATCAGCAGATCCTGGTCACCGCCACACACGGCACCGACCTGACGATCCATCTGGCGAATGGCGGAACAGTCGTCCTCTGACGCTGGCGGCGGGCCCGCGCCGGACCGTTCGCCCGCCGCGCGTCACATCGCCCGGAACAGATGCCCGTACATGCGGCTCACCGCCAGCTTCTCCGGCCGGCGGCGCAGCCGCAGGGTGAGCTTGCCGGTGTCGTCGCGCTGGACGCGCTCGATCGCGTCCACGTGCACGATGTGGCCGCGGTGCACCTGCCAGAAGCGGTCCGCGTCGAGCTGCGGGAGCAGCTCGCGCAGCGAGATGCGCACCAGGTACTCCTGGTCCGCGGTCATCACGCGGACGTACTTGTCCGCGGCCTCCAGGTAGACGACGTCGTCCACCGGCACCAGCACGATGGACTCGCCGACGCCGACCTGC
Organism: Roseateles noduli; assembly: GCA_002205125.1. GTDB lineage: Bacteria > Pseudomonadota > Gammaproteobacteria > Burkholderiales > Burkholderiaceae_C > Roseateles > Roseateles noduli. The sequence goes on from NIOE01000020.1 coordinate 2,147, forward strand.
AGATGGCGCAGCGGTCCGGCCGCTCCGGCGGCGGATGCGGAAGGCGCGCCGGCCGCGCCGGCCGCGACAGGCGTGCCGACGCCCAGCAGACCGCGCAGTTGCTCGATCGCCGATTCCAGGGCCGCCGGCGGCTGCTGCCGCTGCGCGAGCGCGGCCTTCAAGCGCGAGACCGTCTGCGCGAGCCGCTCGCGCTGCACGGGCTTGAGGACGTAGTCCACTGCCGCCCGGTCGAAGGCCTGCAGCGCGAACTGGTCGTAGGCGGTCACGAAGACCAGCAACGGGAACGGCGAACCGTCGGTGGCCCCGTCATCCCCGGCGGTGTCCCAGTCGTCGGCCAGTTGGGCCGCCGCTTCCAGCCCGGTCATGCCGGGCATGCGGATGTCGAAGAAGCAGACCTCGGGTCGGTGTCGCAGGGCCAGGGACACGGCCTCCTCGCCGTGCGCGGCCATGGCGACCACGTCGAGCTCGGGCCAGAGCGCCTTCAGTTCCTGGCGCAGGTGCGCGGCCAGCAGTTCTTCGTCTTCGGCGATCAGGGCGGTGGGCATGGATGACTCCTCCAAGGGGTTCGGATCGATTCAGCGCGTGGCGCAGGACACGGGGCCAGGTGTTGACGCCGACGCCGTCGAGGGCAGGGGCATGCGGATCCTCGCCCGCGTGCCGCCGGCCGCCGGGCGGGACAGGTCCAGGCGCGACAGCTCCAGCCGCGCCTGAGGGCCGCAGGCGACGGCCAGCCGGTCGCGGACCTGCACCGTGCCGAAGCCGCTCTCCGGCGAGCGCGCCGCCTCGGGGTCGAAACCGGCGCCGTCGTCCTCGACGTCGAGCAACAGCTGCCCCTCGACCTCCGCCGCCCGCACCCTCAGCGTGCCGCCGCCCACGTGCGGCTCCAGGCCGTGCTTGATGGCGTTTTCCACCAGCGGCTGCAGCAGCAGCGGTGGCACGGGCAGCTCGCGCAGGGCGTCAGGCAGGTCGAATTCGAAGCGCAGCCGCGATCCCATCCGCACCTGCATCAGCGCCAGGTAGTCGGCGATGCGGGCGAATTCGTCCTTGAGCGGATGGCGCTCGGCGCGGGACGCCGACAGCGTCGCGCGCAGGAAGGCGATCAGGTGGTCCAGCATCGCCTGCGCCCGGTCGGCGTCCATGCCGATCAGCACCCGCAGGTTGGCCAGCGTGTTGAACAGCATGTGCGGTTCAAGCTGCGATTCGAGCAGCCGCAGCTGGGTCTCGGCGGCCTGACGGCGCAGCGTTTCCGCGCGGGCTTCGGCGGCGGCGATGCGGTGGCGCGACAGGAAGAACAGCGTCGCGCCGAAGCCGGGGATCAGCGCGATCACCATCACGCTGAGCACGCGGCGCAGCGGGCTGGAGAGCAGGCTCTTCTCCTGCAGGCCGGTCACCATGTTGGCGATCTCCACGCCCAGGCTGTAGCCGACCAGGGTGCCCAGCAGCAGGCACAGCACCATCAGCGGCCAGCCCGGCCAGTCGAAGGGCTCGGCCGGGGCGCGGCCGAGGCGGCTGAGCAGCCGCCAGCGGATCCAGCCCAGGCCGTAGCGCAGCAGGTTGATGCTGGCGGCGCAGCACAGCGAGATGAAGAAGCAGTAGATCAGCGTCGGTCCCAGCGGCTGGTTGAAGATGGCCACCAGCGACAGGGAGATGACCAGGGTCAGCGTCAGGACGATGAGCACGTGCCGGACGATCCAGCGCACGGGCGGGGAGAGGGGCAGGGGGCTCATGGGGGAGGAGTGTCGCGCAGGCTCAGGCGGCGACGGCGGCGGACGTCTGCGGGCGATGGGAGAGGATGTTGAGCGCCCGGCCCAGGAAGGCGCCGCTGAACAGGCCGAAGACGGCGCTGAAGGCGAGTGCGTAGGCGGTGTTGTGGGCGTAGTCGGGGTGCAGGGCCAGGCTCATGCCCGAGGCGAACTTCAGGACGAAGATGCCGGCCATGAGCGCCATCGGCACCCAGCTGCCGGGGACGATGAAGCGGCGGGTGTCGGCGTCGTAGCGCACGTTGCCGGGCCAGCGCAGGGCGCGTAGCGTCAGCACGCCGGCGACGAGGCCCGCCAGCCAGGCCAGGCCGGCGAGACCGTCCAGGCCGAAGCTCTTCTCCACGCCCCAGGCGCCGAACACCAGCCACAGCACGGGCAGCACGATCAGGCGCTTGGCGCGCATGGCGGTGCTGCGGGTCTGCCTGAGGCCGAAGTACAGGATCATCGCCAGGATCGCCCAGACGAAGCCGGGGATGTGGGACAGGATCTGGATCGGGGTGGGGTGCATGGCGGGCTCCGTGAGGTGGTGCGTTGTCGATGGGCTCGACTGTCGCGGCGCCCGCCGGGGCCGGCCATGGGATTGCGATGAGACGCACGGTTCCGGCGCGAACGGCGGCCGGACGGCGTGAAGCGCTTCAGTAGAAGTACGGCGACCGCTTGGCCCATTCAGACTTCGGGTACAGCCGGTGCAGCGTCTGGAACATGGCCTTGGACTGGGCGCTGTTGTCCTTGTCCACGCAGCCGCCCTTGGTCGACTGGATGCCGACGTACAGCAGCCAGGGCAGGTCCGCCGGCCGGTCGGGGCGCCTGCTCTCGGCCAGCACCCATGTCGCATAAGCGCCCGTCGCGCTGCCGACCGTGCGCAGCGCGGCGCGTTCCCGCTCCACGGCCCCGGGAGCCGGCCAGCCGGTCCCGGCGCCGGGCACCGGATCCGGCTCGGGGCCGGCCGCCGGATCGCTCCCGCCGCCCGACGTGTCCAGCCGGCACCACATGCCGGCCGCGGCGTCCTGCGGGTCGGAGGCGGTGAGGTCGGCGGCGACGTCTGCCGAGCCCGAGCCGTCGCTCAAGGCCGCCGACAGCCGCGGCCGGGTCACCGATGCGCGCCACAGCGCACCCCGACGCTGCGCGTCCGTCGTCGCGCGGAGATAGGCCCCGGTCAAGGCCTCGCCGTCCGCGCGCGGCAGCAGCGTCGCCAGCGTCGACGCCGCGCTGCGGGCGAGATCCGCACGGCCCAGCAGGTCCGCGCGCCACCACAGCCCGAAGGCCACCTGCGCCCTGACCGACGGCGTCACGGCCGTCGACTCGGCGGCCGCCTTCCATTCGTCCAGCGTGAACCGCCGCACCAGCACCTCCGCGCCGTCGAAGGCCAGGGCACGTCGCTTCGGCGGCGGGAAATCGTAGGGATAGGGCACCTCGCCCGCGTTGAAGCGGGACCAGGCGCCGTACTCGCGACTCAGCCAGGGCAAGGCATCGACCGGCGTCACCGCGAGCTTCAGGGCCTGCGCCGCGATCAGGTTGCGCGCCGTCGTCGACGGTCCGCCCGGAGCCGCCGTCAAGGCGGCCAGCTGGGTGCGGGCGCGATCGAACTCACCGGCTTCGCGCAGCAGGCGGACCTGCTCCAGGCGCACCGTCATCCAGCCCGGATGGGTGGTTGGCACGCGATCGGCGGCGGTCTGGATCGCTTTCCAGGTCGCTGCCTCCTTGACCAGCCTGGCACCGTCGGCACAGGCCATGGCCGGGATCAGCCACAGCACGCTCTCGGGCTTCGCCTTCCAGCGAGCCGCCTGTGCGGGCACCGCCGGCGCGGTTGTCGCGGTGGATGACGCGGTGGATGACGCGCCGCATGCCTTGTACGTGCGGATCCAGTCCATCACCGGCAACGCGTCCAGCTTGGCGACCCGTGCGCTGCGCACGTCCTCCCGGCCGCCGTCCAGCCAGTGATCGGCGATGCGCGCCCAGTCCGCCAGCGCCTGGGGCGCCGGCGCCTTGTCCAGCGTCGCCAGCTCCTGGGTGAGCTGCGTGAAGCGCCGCTCCGGCTCGGTCAATGCGCGGACGAGGTTGAGCAGGTTCTCCGCCGCCTGCCGCTGCACGGCCCAGTCCGCGTGGGCGGCGATCTGCGCGGCCATCGGCTGCAGCCGGTCGAGCAGCGCGGGCGGGAGCCGCTGCGGGGCGCCGTCGTCGACGCCTTGCGTGGGCAGGGCCAGCGTGGCCTCGCGCACCAGCGTCCGCATCCGCGCAAGCGACGCCCAGGCCTGCCACGGGTGGCCGTCGTCGGCGGCGATCGCCGAGAAGCCGCTCCCGGCAGCCGCCCAGTCGCCGCGGTAGAAGGCAGACGCCGCGCGCTGGTACTGCCGCGCCTGACGCCAGGCGAGCGCCTCGTTCGCCGGCAGGTCCGTCAACGGCGGCGGCGCGGCGGGGGGCGTCTTCGGCGCGGGGAAGGCCCTGGCCGCGAGGTCGGGCGCGCATTGCGCGAAGACGAGGTCCTGACCGTCGATCCAGGCGCGCAATCGGGCCGGTGTCGCGTCCGGACGCTGGCGGAGCCGGGCCAGCGTCTCCACCGCGAAGGCGTAGGCACCGTCGGGACAGTTCAGGAACTCGACGTAGGAACGGGGGGAGGTCTCCTTCATCGTGGCCGGCCGCCAGCGCGGGGGCTCGGCGACGAGCTCCTTGCGCGCGGCCAGCCAGGCGGCCACCGGCGGATGGCGTTCGGGCTCCCAGGAGGACTGGGCCGCCCCCGCGTCGCAGCAGGCCTTGTCCAGCCACTCGCCGGCGATCGGCACCAGCGGGCGCTTCGCGTCCGCGCTGGCGATCGCGCGCCAGGCGGTGTAGAGCATCGGCCGCGAATAGGTCGGCAGCACCACGCCCAGCTGACCCTGAACGTAGCGGTCGAGCCGGATCTCGGTCCGGCTCTCCGCGACGAAGTCGTTGGCGTCGTCGAAGCCGCTGGCGCCGGCCGGGCCGGTGGTCGCGCCGGCGACCAGCAGCAGCGCGATCGCTGGCAGGCGGAGCCTGGGTCGGGTGGTCGTGGTCATGGAGGCTTCTCCCTCTTCAGCGTGATGGCGTTGCAGGTGTTGCAGGCGTTGTCGGGCTGGCGGCTGTGAAGGCGCCTGTGGTGGTCGGCCTGGGCGCGGCCGGGGACGCCGCGGCGTCACCCCAGATGCGCGTCTCCCATTCGGACGGCCAGCGGGTCGTCTTGCCGCGCGCCAGGTTGAACCAGTAGCGCCTGGTCCAGCGTCGTTGCCAGTCCGCCGGCGGCGTGTCCTGCGGCGAGAAGCCTGCGGCCTCGTTGCGGCAACGCGGGTGGAGCGCGTCCGCGCCTGCGGCGAGTTCCCGCTGCCAGCGGGCCGTGTCCCGTCCCAGGCGGAAGAACATCGGCACGACCTCGTCCGCGGCGATCGGTGAAATCCAGGCGCTGCTGCGGCATTGCCAGGCCAGCAGCGTCACCGACAGGCGCATCGACGCCGGCAGCGCCGCGCGCAGCCGGCGCACCAGCGCGTGGTAGCTGTCGCGCTGCGAGGGCACGGCCTCGAAGTCGAGCTGAACCCAGCCGCTCGTCGATCGGGCGGCCGCATCCAGCACGCGCTGGACGATGGCGGCGGTCTGGCGCTCCGTGAGCGCGCGTCCCGGCGACGCCCCCGCGCCTGCGCCGTCGTACAGCTCGCCCGCGGGGATCGGCCGTCTGCCTGTCGGCAGCGGGTCCACATGAACGACCGGCGTCACCGGGCGGCCGCCCGGCGGGGGCAGGCCTTGCCGTCGCGGTTGCTCCTCGATCCCGTCCGGCGTCAGCCGCATCTGCGTGACGGTGACGGCCCAGGCGGTGGCGTTCGGCGGCGGCATGTGATGGTCCCAGACCCAGGCGATGTCCGACGGACCGGGGTCAGGTGTTGCGGACAGGGCGGTCGTGACAGGCCTGGCGACCGGGACGGCGGGCAGCGCGGAGGCCCTCGCGGGTTCGCGAGCCCAGGCGGCGCCCGGCGCCGTCAGTTCAACGACGGCGCTTAGTACCGCCGCCGCCCAGCAGGCTGCCCAGCACGCCACGGACGATCTCCCGACCCACCGACGAACCGATGCTGCGCAGCGCCGACTTGGCCGCCGTCTCCGCCAGCCCCTCGTGACGCCCGCCGCGCGGGCCGGTGCTGCCGAACAGCACGTCCTTCAAGCCGCCGAGCAGGCCGCCGCCGTCGTCCTGTGCGGGCGCCGGGGCGGGCGCGCCGCCGCGACCGGTGGTCGGCGCGCGGCGGAAAGCCTGGTCCGCCTCGTCGGCGATCGATCCCGCGCCAGCGCCGCCGCGCGGCGATCCGGCCTGCGAGGGCTGCGGTGCGGCGTCGGCCGTCGTGGACGCCCGGCCGGTCAGCTTCTCGTACGCCGATTCGCGGTCGATGTGCTTCTCATAGACCCCGGCGACCAGCGAGCCGCTGATCAGCGCCTTGCGCTGCTCCGGCGTGATCGGCCCGATCTGGCTGCCCGGCGGGAGCACGAACACGCGCTCCGTGATGGCGGGCCGGCCCTTCTCGTCGAGCAGGCTGATCAGCGCCTCGCCGACGCCCAGCTCGGTGATCGCCATCGCGATGTCCAGCCCCGGCTTCGGACGCATCGTGTCCGCCGCGGCCTTGACGGCCTTCTGGTCCCGCGGTGTGAACGCCCGCAACGCATGTTGCACCCGGTTGCCGAGCTGCCCCAGCACCGTGTCCGGGATGTCCAGCGGGTTCTGCGTCACGAAGTAGACGCCCACGCCCTTGGAGCGCACCAGCCGCACCACGAGCTCGATCCGTTCCACCAGCGCCGCCGGCGCATCCTTGAACAGCAGATGCGCCTCGTCGAAGAAGAACACCAGCTTGGGCTTGTCCAGGTCGCCGACCTCGGGCAGCGCCTCGAACAGCTCCGACAGCATCCACAGCAGGAAGGTCGCGTACAGCCGCGGCGCGGCCATCAGCTTGTCCGCCGCCAGGATGTTGATGACACCCAGACCATCCGACGTCTGCATGAAGTCGTGGATGTCGAGCATCGGCTCGCCGAAGAACTTGTCGCCGCCCTGCGCCTCGATCTGCAGCAGCCCGCGCTGGATCGCGCCCACGCTGGCGGCCGAGACGTTGCCGTACTGGGTCGTGAACTCGCTGGCGTTGTCGCCGACGTGCTGCAGCATCGCCCGCAGGTCCTTCAGGTCCAGCAGCGCCAGGCCGTGGTCGTCGGCGATCTTGAAGACCATCTGCAGCACGCCGCCCTGGGTCTCGTTGAGCCCCAGCATCCGCGACAGCAGCAGCGGCCCCATGTCGGAGACCGTCGCGCGCACCGGATGGCCCTGTTCGCCGAACACGTCCCAGAGCGTCGTCGGGCAGGCGATGGCCACCGGCGGCTCGAAGCCGCGTTCCTTCAGCACCGCCAGCAGCTTGGTCGAAGGCGCGCCGGCCTGCGAGATGCCGGTCAGGTCGCCCTTGACGTCCGCCATGAACACCGGCACGCCCATCTGGCTGAACGATTCGGCCAGCTTTTGCAGACTGATGGTCTTGCCCGTGCCGGTGGCGCCGGTGATCAGTCCGTGGCGGTTGGCCAGTGCCGGCAACAGCTGGCACTCGATGTCGCCGTGGCGGGCCAGCAGGATCGGGTCGGCCATGCGGAAGTCTCCAGAGGCAAAAAAGCTAAAATCGCAGTCTAACGAAGCAACCACCGCGCCGCCCCGGAGAATTTCTTCCGGGCCGCGTCACAGGAGAACGAGGACATGGCAGGGCATTCCAAATGGGCGAACATCCAGCACCGCAAGGGTCGCCAGGACGAGAAGCGCGGCAAGGTCTGGACCCGTCTGACGCGTGAAATCATCGTCGCGGCCCGTGCCGGCGGTGCCGACATCAACATGAATCCCCGCCTGCGTCTGGCGATCGAGAAGGCCAAGGGCGCGAACATGCCGGCCGACAACATCAAGCGCAACGTCGACAAGGCCACCGGCAACCTCGACGGCGTGACCTACGAGGAAATCCGCTACGAGGGCTACGGCATCGGCGGCGCCGCGATCATCGTGGACTGCATGACCGACAACCGCGTGCGCACCGTCGCCGAAGTCCGTCACGCGTTCAGCAAGTACGGCGGCAACCTGGGCACCGAAGGCTCGGTCGCCTTCCAGTTCAAGCACTGCGGCCAGCTGGTGTTCGCGCCGGGCGCGTCCGAGGACAAGGTCATGGAAGTCGCGCTGGAAGCCGGCGCCGAGGACGTCCTGACCGACGACGACGGTGCCATCGAGGTGCTGACCTCGCCCGCCGACTACGAAGCCGTCAAGAACGCGCTCGAAGCCGCCGGCCTGAAGGCGGAAATCGCCGAAGTCACGATGCGCGCCGAGAACACCATCGAGCTGGCCGGCGAAGATGCCGCCCGCATGCAGAAGCTGCTGGATGTGATCGAAGACCTGGACGACGTCCAGGACGTCTACAACAACGCGAGCCTGTCCGAATGAAGGTCCTGGTCCTGGGCAATGGTGGCCGTGAACACGCGCTGGCCTGGCGGCTGGCGCAGGGCGAACGCGTCACGCAGGTCTTCGTGGCCCCCGGCAACGGCGGCACCGCGCGCGACCCGCTGCTGAAGAACGTCCCCATCACCGACGTGAAGGCGCTGGCCGACTTCGCGATCGAACAGAAGATCACGCTGACGGTCGTCGGTCCGGAGGCCTTCCTGGCCGCCGGTGTCGTCGACGAGTTCCGCGCCCGCGGCCTGCGCATCTTCGGACCCACCAAGGCCGCCGCGCAGCTGGAGAGCTCCAAGGCCTTCGCCAAGGAGTTCATGAAGCGCCACGGCATCCCGACCGCCGCCTACGAGACCTTCAGCGACGCGACCCAGGCGCATGCCTATGTCGACGCGCAGGGCGCGCCCATCGTCATCAAGGCCGATGGTCTGGCGGCGGGCAAGGGCGTGGTCGTCGCGATGACCCTGGCCGAGGCCCATGAGGCGATCGACTGGATCCTCGCGGACAACAAGCTCGGCGTCGTGCACAACGAAGGCGGCGCCCGCGTCGTCATCGAGCAGTTCCTCGAAGGCGAGGAAGCCAGCTTCATCGTGCTGTGCGACGGCAGGAACGTCCTGCCGCTGGCCACCAGCCAGGACCACAAGCGCCTGCTCGACGGCGACCAGGGCCCGAACACCGGCGGCATGGGGGCCTACTCGCCCGCGCCGGTCGTGACGCCCAACGTCCACGCCAAGGCGATGCACGAGATCATCATGCCGACCATCCAGGGCATGGCCCGCGACGGCGCGCCGTTCACCGGCTTCCTGTATGCCGGCCTGATGATCGACGCGCACGGCCAGCCGCGCACCGTCGAGTTCAACACCCGCATGGGCGACCCCGAGACGCAGCCGATCATGATGCGTCTGAAGAGCGACCTGTTCGAGGTGCTGATGCACGCCACCGACGGCACGCTCGACCAGGTCGAGCTGCAGTGGGACCGCCGCGCCGCGCTGGGCGTCGTGATGGCCGCCGGCGGGTATCCGCTGTCGCCGCGCAAGGGCGATGCGATCTCCGGTCTGCCCGAGGACGGCGAGGAGGCGATGGTCTTCCACGCCGGCACCTCGATGCAGGCCGACGGCCAGCTCGTGACCAGCGGCGGCCGCGTGCTGTGCGTGACCGCGTTGGGCGAGGCCGTGCGCCACGCGCAGCAGCTGGCCTACCAGACCGCGCAATCGATCCAGTTCGACGGCAAGCAGTACCGCCAGGACATCGGATACCGCGCGATCAAGCGCTGACCCGCGCCGACCCGAGCGCCGCTCCGAACTCCGACCTGCCGTGGCCCCTTCCGCCCCTCGCCGCTGGACCGGCGCGCTGACGCCGATGCCCGGTGGCAGCGCGTTCGCGCGCGCCGTGCTGGGCGCCTTCGGCTGGCGCATCCTCAACGACGGCCTGCCGGGCAAGCAGGGCGTCGTGATGGTGTATCCGCATACCTCGAACTGGGATTTCCCGGTCGGCGTGCTGACGAAGTGGAGCCTGGGCTTCCAGCTGAAGTTCTGGGCCAAGGACAGCCTGTTCAAGCCCGCCATCGTCGGCCGCTGGATGAGATCCATCGGCGGCGTGGCGGTGAACCGCCGCTCGGCCAACGGCATGGTCGCCGACACCGTCCAGCAGATGCGCGAGGCCAAGGCGCGCGACGAGTCCTTCTGGCTCATCGTCGCGCCCGAAGGCACGCGCAGCTACGTCGACCACTGGAAGTCCGGCGCGTACCACGTCGCCGTCCAGGCCGGCGTGCCGGTCGGGCTGGCCTCCTTCGACTTCGCCACGAAGCGGGTGCTGTTCACCGACTTCGTCGAGGTCAGCGGCGATCCGGCCCAGGACTTCGCGCTGTTCGCCGAGGTCCTTGGCGGTCGCCAGGGCAAGCATCCCGAGAACGCCGGACCGATCCGGTTGAAATTTAAGGACGGAGATCCCCGATGAATACGCAGTTGGTGCGCGATTACCTGCTCGGCCTGCAGCAGCGGATCGTCACGACGCTCGAGCGTCTGGACGGCCAGGAATTCATCACCGACGCCTGGCAGCGCGAGCCCGGCGGCCGCCTCGAAGGCGACGGCCTGGTGCGCCTGATCGAGAACGGCGCCGTGTTCGAACGCGGCGGCGTCAACTTCTCGCACGTGCGGGGTCGGGTGTTGCCGCCTTCGGCGACGGCGCATCGCCCGGAACTGGCCGGCGCGCCGTTCGAGGCGATGGGCGTCTCGCTGGTGATGCATCCGCACAACCCCTTCGTGCCCACGGTCCACATGAACGTGCGCATGTTCGCGGCGCTGCCGCCCGATCGCGAGCCGGTCGTGTGGTTCGGCGGCGGCATGGACCTGACGCCGTACTACGGCTTCGAGCGCGACGCGCAGCACTTCCATCGCACCTGCCGCGCCGCGCTGGAGCCCCACGGCGAGGCGCTCTATCCGCGCTTCAAGCAGTGGTGCGACGAGTACTTCCACCTCAAGCACCGCAACGAGCCGCGCGGCGTCGGCGGCATCTTCTTCGACGATTTCGCCGAGGGCGGCGTCGAGAAGGCGTTCGGCATGGTCCAATCCGTCGGCGACGCGTTCCTGCCCGCCTACGAGCCGATCGTCGACCGTCGGCACGGCCTGGCCTACGGCGAACGCGAGCGCGACTTCCAGGAATACCGGCGCGGACGTTACGTCGAGTTCAACCTGGTCTTCGACCGCGGCACGCTGTTCGGGCTGCAGTCGGGCGGGCGCACCGAATCCATCCTGATGTCGATGCCGCCCGTCGCGCGCTGGCGCTACGACTGGCAGCCGGAGGAAGGTTCGCCCGAGGCGAAGCTCTACAGCGACTTCCTCCGCCCCCGCGACTGGGCGGACGAGGTGCCGACGCACCTGTGGTTCTGAAGGCGCGTGTGAGCCGGAAGGATCCGCAGTGAGCGACGGCGCTTCCGGGCAACCGAACGATCTGGCGAAGGGGTCGGGTCGTGTCCGTCAGGTCGGGTGGTTCGGCGGATCCTTCGATCCGGTGCATCGCGCGCATCTGGCGCTGGCGCATGCGGCGCTCGACCAGCTGGCGCTGGACGAGGTGCGCTGGATCGTCGCCGGGCAGCCGTGGCAGAAGGCGGGCCGCCGGATGGCCGCGGCCAAGGACCGTGCCGAGATGGTGCGGTTGACGATCGCGGGGCAGGGCGGGGATCCCCGCTTCGTCCTCGACGATCGCGAGATGAAACGCGCCGGACCGAGCTACACGCTCGACTCGGTGCGCGAGTATCAGCAGGAGCGCCCTCACGACGCGCTGTGGCTGATCCTCGGGCAGGACCAGTTGGCCGGCTTCCCAGGCTGGAACGGCTGGGAGGAACTGGTCGAGCGCATGGGGCTGGCGGTCGCGGCCCGCGCGCAGGACAAGGTACAGGCGCCGGCGGCGCTGCTGGAGCGGCCGCATCGGCTGGTCCGGCTGACGATGCCGGCGCTGGAATGGTCATCCACCGAGGCCCGCCGACTGGCGGCCGAGGGCGCTGACGTAGGGCCCGTGGTGGGCGAAGAGGTGGCGGGTTATATTTCCCGGCACCGTCTCTACAGTGAGAACTGAATGGACATCAAGAAACTGGAACGTGCCATCGTCGATGGTCTTGAGGATGTGAAGGGCCAGGACATCCTGGTCTTCGACACCGAGCGCCTGTCGCCGCTGTTCGAGCGCGTGATCATCGCCTCGGGCACGAGCAACCGGCAGACCAAGGCGCTGGCCTCCAGCGTGCGCGAGACGGTCAAGAAGCGCGGCATGCAGGTCATGCGCACCGAGGGCGAAGACAACGGCGAATGGATCATCGTCGACTGCGGCGCCGCCGTGGTCCACCTGATGCAGCCGGCCATCCGCCAGTATTACCACCTGGAAGAGATCTGGGGCGGCAAGCCGGTCAAGCTCAAGCTGGGCAACAGCGGCACCAAGCTGGTGAAGGCCTCCGAGCCGATGGACGACGAGGACGAGGCGCCCAAGGCGAAGAAGTCCTCCGCCAAGAAGGCGGCGAAGGCAGACAAGGCTGAGAAGGCCGAGAAGTCCGACAAGGCCGCCAAGGCCGACAAGAAGGCGACCAAGGTCAAGTCCGTCGACGGCGAGGCCATTGGTGCCGCGTCGAAGAAGGCCCCGACCCGCGCGACCGGCACCAAGTCCGCAGCCGCCAAGTCGACCAAGGCTGCCCCGGTGAAGGCTGCGACGACGAAGTCGTCCGCGACCAAGTCCGCCAAGCCGGCCGCCAAGAAGACGAGCATCAAGACGACCGCTGCTTCCGCCAAGCCGGCGGCCAAGACCGCCCGCAAGTCCGCCGCCACCCAGGCGCCGGTCGAGACGGTGAAGGTCGGCCTGAAGAAGCCGGCGACGAAGAAGGTCTCGCCCAAGGTCGCCGCCGCCAAGCCGGCAGCCGCCCCGAGAAAGCCGGCCGCCAAGTCGGTGGCGAAACCGGCGGCCAAGTCGGTCTCCAAGCCGGCCGCCAAGAAGACCACGGTGAAGACCGGCACGAAGTCCAAGCCCAAGGCCTGACCCCGTGCGGCTGGTGTTGTGCGCGGTCGGCCAGAAGATGCCGGCCTGGGCCGATGAGGCCTATGAGGATTTCGCCAAGCGCTTCCCGCCCGAGATGCGGCTGGAGCTCAAGGCGGTCAAGGCGGAACCGCGCACCACCGGCAAGTCCACCGAGCAGCTGATGGCGGCCGAGGCCACTCGCCTCGACGCCGCCTGTCCCAAGGGCGCCCGGCGCGTCATCCTCGACGAGCGCGGCGAGCGCGTCACCTCGAAGCAGCTCGCGCAGCGGCTCGAGTTCTGGCGCGGCGACGGGCGCGACGTCGCGATCTTCATCGGCGGACCGGACGGGCTGGACGACAGCATCAAGTCGAGCGCCGACGAGAAGCTGCGCCTGTCCGACCTGACCCTGCCGCACGCCTTCGTCCGCGTGCTGCTGGCCGAGGGCCTCTACCGGGCCTGGTCCGTCATGGAAGGCCACCCGTATCACCGCGAATGAACTGACGATGTCCGCAGACTTCCTGTACCTCGCCTCGCAGAGCCCGCGCCGGCGGCAGTTGCTGGAGCAGATCGGCATCCGTCATGAACTGCTGCTGCCGGGCGCCGACGAGGACGCCGAAGCGCTGGAAGCCGTGACCGAGGGCGAGTCGCCCGACGACTACGTGCACCGCGTCACCCTCGCCAAGCTCGATGCTGCGCTGCAGCGCCGCGAGCGTCGCGGCCTGCCGCCCGCGCCGGTGCTGTGCTCCGACACCACGGTGGCGCTGGGCGGTCGCATCCTCGGCAAGCCCGACGACGCGGCCCATGCGTCGGAGATCCTGGCCAGCCTGTCCGGCCGCGAGCATCGCGTGCTGACGGCCGTGGCCGTCGGTCTGCCGGACGGCCGCGTGCTGAGCGGCCTGAGCGTGTCGCAGGTGCGCTTCGCCGCCATCGGCGACGAGCGGCTGCGCGCCTATGTCGCTTCGGGCGAACCCATGGGCAAGGCCGGCGCCTATGCGATACAAAGTCAGGCGGCCGCCTGGATCGAACACATCGCCGGCAGTTATTCGGGCATCATGGGCCTGCCGTTGTTTGAAACGGCGGAGCTGTTGCGGGAGGCCGGTTTCCCCGTCTGAACACGGACGGGAAAGCGGAGCGGCAGCGGACCCTGGACCGACAAAGCTTTCCGGAAGGCGACTCGAGCGTTGCCGCCAGCCCCGAGGCTGACGAGAGCGCTGGAGTACAAGAACATGGAAGACATCCTGATCAACTGGACCCCGCAGGAAACGCGGGTGGCTGTGGTCGAGAACGGGTCCGTGCAGGAACTGCACATCGAACGGACGCTGGAGCGGGGCCTCGTCGGCAACGTCTACCTCGGCAAGGTCGCGCGGGTGCTGCCGGGCATGCAGTCCGCGTTCATCGACATCGGCCTGGAGCGCGCCGCCTTCCTGCACGTCGCCGACCTGCACCTGAACGGCGTGAATCCCCGCGGCCATCACGGCGCGCACGGGGAGGCCGCCCAGGCCGTGCCCATCGAGCGCCAGGTCTACGAGGGCCAGGCCTTGACCGTGCAGGTCATCAAGGACCCGATCGGCACCAAGGGCGCGAGACTGTCGACGCAGATCTCCATCGCCGGCCGGCTGCTGGTGCACCTGCCGCAGGACAACCACATCGGCATCTCGCAGAAGATCGGCTCGCCCGAGGCGCGCGACGCGCTGCGCACGCGCATGCAGACGCTGGTCTCCACCGGCGTGTCCGACGGCAACACCGGCGGCTTCATCCTGCGGACCAACGCCGAAGAGGCGAGCGACGAGGAACTCGGCGCCGACATCGGTTACCTGCGCAAGACCTGGAACTCGATCCGCGAGAAGTCGCTGACGCTGCCGCCGGGCAGCCTGCTGTTCCAGGACCTGAGCCTGGTCGAGCGCGTGCTGCGCGACCTGGCCAGCGAGCGCACCAACTCCATCCGCATCGATGCCAAGCTGCAGTACGACGTGGTGCGCGCCTTCGGCGAGACCTACATGCCGGCCGCGACCGCGAAGCTGGAGCTGTACCGCGGCGAGCGGCCGATCTTCGACCTGAACAACATCGACGCCGAGATCGCCCGCGCGCTGGCGCGGCGTGTGGACCTGAAGTCCGGCGGCTACCTGATCATCGACCAGACCGAGGCGATGACCACGATCGACGTGAACACCGGCGGGTTCGTCGGCGCGCGCAACTTCGACGACACGATCTTCAAGACCAACCTCGAAGCGGCCGGCGCCATCGCGCGCCAGCTGCGGCTGCGCAACCTGGGCGGCATCATCATCGTCGACTTCATCGACATGACCCGCGAGGAACACAAGACCGCCGTGCTGCAGGAGTTCCGCAAGCAGCTGAGCCGCGACCGCACCAAGGTGACGATAGGCGGCTTCACGCAGCTGGGGCTGGTCGAACTGACGCGCAAGCGCACCCGGGAATCACTGGCGCGCATGCTCTGCGAGCCCTGCCCGACCTGCGAAGCCCGCGGTCAGGTCAAGACCGCGCGCAGCGTCTGCTACGAGATCCTGCGGGAGATCCTGCGGGAGTCCCGGCAGTTCAATCCCAAGGAATTCCGGGTGGTCGCGGCGGCCAACGTCGTCGAGATGCTGCTCGACGAGGAGAACCAGCATCTGGCCGGTCTCTCCGACTTCATCGGCAAGCCGATCTCGCTGACGGCCGAGCCGACCAACCAGACCGAGCACTACGACATCGTCCTGATGTAGCCCAGGGACGGCTGGCCGAAGACGGCGGCGCAGGTCGACGCCAGCGGCCAGGGCACCGTCGTCAGGCCTTCCTCGAAGCCGTGCAGCGCCAGCGCGCCCGCCTGGTGCGCCGGCATCGCGGGCGCATGATCGTGGATCAGGCCGGCGGTGGCGCTGGCGGCGGCGACGGCGGCGTCGCGGACCCCCATCGGCGACTGTTCCAGGTAGGCCAGCACCGGCAGCGTGAGGCGCTCGTGCACTTCGATGAAGGCCAGGCGCGACAGGGCCGCGGTCCTGCAATGGGGATCGACGTCGTCGAGATGCAGCGCATGACCGAGCTGCTGCAGCGTGGCGATCAGCACCTCCTTCAAGCGCGCGCCGTGGATCTCTGCCTCTGCCGACGGCACGTGCATGCCGGGCGCGAGCGAGCCGGTGTCGATGCGGAAGCTGCGGAACATCAGCAGGCCGGCCAGCCGCGCCGCGCCCAGGATCTGCGTCTGCGCGTGGGCCAGACCGTCGCCGGTGATCAGCTGGGCGCGCACCAGGCGATGGAAGTGCGCCGTCGCCGCGACGAGGTGCTTGAAGGAGCTGCCGGTCATCGCGCGGCTCCCGCGGGAATCCGTTCCCACAGCTCGGTGCCCGTCTGGGCCAGCGCCATGCGCACGCGGGGATCGGACACGACCTGACCCCAGGTCGCCCGCAACTGGTCCGCGAGCTTGCCGGGCAGATGCGGCGGCGCGAGCAGCGCATTCCACGCCGGCGCATCGCGCGAGGTGAGGGCGTCGAAGTCCTCCCAGTCCGGCGGCGCGGCGAGCGGCGAGCGGTCGGCGGGCGTCGCGGGCAGCACGCCCGAGAGGGCTGCTGCAGATGTCGCTGGCGCCGGAGAAGCCGCGGACGTCGCCCCGAACGCCGGTGGCGTCGACAGGGGCGTCAGCCATCGACCGAACATGCCCGGCGGGAAGACCGTGACGAACGGGAGCTGGCCCACGCGCGAGATCGGGGTGAAGTCCTCGGCGGACGCGGCCGGCGGCTGGAACGGATCGTCCGGCAGGCGTGCGGGACGCTCCAGCAAGGTGCTGCAGGTCATCAATACCGTGCGCCCGTCGGGAGGCGCCGTCGACACCTCGCGCGCGGCGAGGTAGCCCTGGCGGTCCGGCAGGTTGCGGACCACGACCCGTTGGCCCGAGCGCTCGGTCCAGACCTGCGCCATCGTGTGGGCGACGTGGTCCGGGCCGCTCCCGGCGCTGAAGGGGATCACCAGCGTCAGCGGCGGCGGGCCGCCCTCCGCCGATGCGTCGATCGTCATGAGCGAGGGGACGCCCGTGGACACTGAGGTCTGCGCCAGCGCGGCCTTGAACAGTCCGGCGAACAGCAGCCACCCGATGGCGATCAGCCAGGGCCGCAGGGCGTGGACGACGCGCAGGCGGTGGCCGGAGGCGGTCGGGGAGTGCGGGCGGCCAGGGGAACGCTTCGGATCGGGCATGGTGTCCTTTCGGTTTCTGCTGCTTGCGTGGCGTGACGGGCCTGATGGGTGCGGCAGGCGCGGCAGGCGCGGCGTGCGCGGGCGAAGGGAACCATTCTGGGAATCGGGTCCGCGACGCGCCATGACCCGAACTCATCGAAGATGCAGCCGTCACCGACTGGTTCTAGCCATCGACTGACATGTTGGTGGGGGCGCCCCGGGCAGGGGCCAGGGCTTGAGGGCTGGAGCGCCGCTTGCCGATGGGCTTGCCCTTTGTAACCTCGCCGTGTCGCGACCCCTGTCCAGGCCTCGGGCACAATCAGGCCTCCATTCGTTCCGCAAGCCGATGAGCACCAAGACGATTGCCACCCCTTCCGCTCTTCTTCCTTCCGGCCGTGCGTCCGACATGGGCGCGCTGACGCGCCGCGGACTGCTCGGGGGCCTGGCCGCCGGACTGGCGATGCCCTCGCTGGCGCAGTTCCGGGTCGAGATCGCCGGTGTCGGCGCCACGCGGCTGCCGATCGCGATCAGCGACTTCAACAACGAATCGGCCACCGGCCAGCCCCTGGCGGCGATCATCCGCGCCGACCTGGAGCGCAGCGGCCAGTTCAGCATCGTGCCCGGCCAGGCCGGCATGAGCGAGACCTCCCAGCCGCAGTTCGTCGACTGGCGCGCGCGCGCCGCGGACGCCCTCGCGGCGGGCTCGGCGACGCGGCTGGCCGACGGCCGCTTCGACGTCCGCTACCGGCTCTGGGACGTCGTCAAGGGCTCGGACGTGGGCAGCGAAAGCCTCCCCGTCGTCGCCGGCGACCTGCGCCTGTCGGCGCACAAGATCGCCGACACGATCTACCAGAAGCTCACCGGCGAGCGCGGCGTCTTCGCCACCCGGCTGGCCTACGTGAACAAGGCCGGTCCGCGCTACTCGCTGATCGTCGCCGACGCCGACGGGCTGGGCGCGCAGTCCGTGCTCAACAGCCCCGAGGCGATCATCTCGCCGGCCTGGTCGCCGGACGGCAACGAGCTCGCGTACGTGAGCTTCGAGTCGCGCAAGGCCGTGGTCTGGATCCAGGACCTGCGCACCGGCAAGCGCCGCAAGGTCGCGGACTTCCGCGGCAGCAACAGCGCGCCCTCGTACTCGCCCAACGGCCAGCAACTGGTCGTGACCCTGTCGCGCGAAGGCGGCTCGCAGCTCTACCTGATCAACAAGGACGGCTCCGGCGCGAAGCGCCTGACGCAGACCTCGGCGATCGACACCGAGGCGACCTTCTCGCCCGACGGCTCGCAGATCTACTTCGTCAGCGACCGCGGCGGCGCGCCGCAGATCTACCGCACGCCGGCCGGCGGCGGCGGCGCCGAACGCGTCACCTTCAGCGGCAACTACAACATCAGCCCGGCCATCAGTCCCGACGGCCGCACGATGGCCTACATCACCCGCGTCGGCGGCGGCACCTTCAAGCTGTGCGTGATGGACCTCGGCAGCGGCCAGGTCCAGCAGATCACCGACACCAGCGATGACGAGAGCCCCAGCTTCGCGCCCAACGGCAAGCTCATCGTCTATGCGACCCGCACCGGCGGCCGCGACACGCTGGTGACGACGACGCTGGACGGCAAGGTCAAGGCCAGGCTGGACACGCCGGGGGCCTCCGACATCCGGGAACCCGCCTGGGGCCCCTTCGGCAACTGAGCGGTCCTGATGCCGAGCCTGTCTCCGTTCGAGAAACTGAAGACTTTCGCAACGTCGGGCACATGGATTGCCTACGTTGGCGTCGCGCCTCGCCCGTCCCGTGCGAGGCGTGATCGCGACGATTCGGCCGACACCCCGCGCAGGCACGCCTGCCTCGCGGATGTGTTAGCCGATGATTCACAATTGCTGTTCCCCCGCGGCTTCACCGGCGGCGCTGTCCACCGCCATGTCCTGACCGTAACTTCCTCGCCCGCTTTGACCTCCTAGGAGCGTATGCCCATGAAATTCGAAAAACTGATGCTTGGCCTGGTGGCCGCGGCCGCCCTGTCCGCTTGCAGCTCGACCAAGCTGGATGAACCGGCTCCGGTTGAAAACAAGGCGCCGGTCGTGACGACCCCGAGCGGCCCGGCCGTGGATCCGAACGCCAACGCGCAACGCAAGGTCGAGACCGTCGACCTGGGCGCCCAGCTGGACGCCGCCGTGTCCAACCAGCGCGTCGTGTTCTTCGACTTCGACAGCTTCGTCGTCAAGGACGAGTACCGCAGCCTGATCGAGAACCACGCCAAGCGTCTGAACAACAAGAAGACGCTGCAGCTGAGCCTGGAAGGCCACGCCGACGAACGCGGCGGCCGCGAGTACAACCTGGCCCTGGGCCAGAAGCGCGCGGAAGCCGTCGCCAAGTCGCTGACGCTGCTGGGCGTGACGTCGACCCAGGTCGAGGCGGTGAGCTTCGGCAAGGAACGTCCGACCGACACCGGCCACAACGAAGAGGCCTGGGCCAAGAACCGTCGCGTCGAACTGCGCGACAAGTAATCCGGTGACATGAGCATGCTGCGTATGGATCGTTTCCTCCCGTTCGCGTCGACCCCGACGGCCAAGGCCGTGCTGGTCGGCGTGCTGATGGCGCTGAGCGCCGCCGGCCCCGCGCGGGCGGCGCTGTTCGAGGACGACGAGGCCCGCAAGGCCATCCTCGACCTGCGGACCAAGATGGCGCAGAACGACGACGCGCAGCGTGCCCGTGTCACGGAACTGCAGAGCCAGCTCGAGACCGCGCGACGCGGTCTGCTGGATCTGTCCGGACAGATCGAGGCGCTGAAATCGGACCTGGCCAAGATGCGCGGCCAGAACGAACAGCTGGCCCGCGACCTGTCCGACACCCAACGCAAGGTGGCCGACCAGTCGGCCACCCTCGACAACCGGCTGCGCCCGCTGGAGCCGCAGAAGGTGTCGCTGGACGGCAAGGAATTCCAGGCCGATCCGGAAGAGAAGCGCCAGTTCGATGCCGCGATGGGCCTGATCCGCCGCGGCGACTTCAATGAAGCGACCTCCGCCTTCACGACCTTCCTGACGCGCTTCCCGGCGAGCGGCTTCTCCGACTCGGTGCGCTTCTGGCTGGGCAACGCGCAGTACGGCAAGCGCGACTACAAGGGCGCGATCGCGACCTTCAAGGCCTTCGTCGCCGCGAACCCGGACCACCCGCGCGCGGCCGAGAGCCTGCTGGCGATCGCCAACTGCCAGATCGAGCTCAAGGACACCAAGAGCGCCCGCAAGACCCTGGAAGACCTGCAGAAGGCCTATCCCGGCAGCGAGGCCGCGAAGGCCGCCAAGGAACGCGCGGCCGGCCTGCGTTGATCCGCGCGCCTATCTGACCTGCTGAGGACGCGCCGCGGCGCGCAATGATCTTGAGTCTGGAGACCGGGCACGGCCCCCTCGATCTGGAAGCGGACGCGGAGCGCCGCTTCGGCGGTCTGCGTCGTCTGCACGGCGACCGGGACTACGCGCGGCTGCGCGCGGCGCGCTTCTGCGTCGTGGGCCTGGGCGGCGTGGGCTCCTGGGTCGTCGAGGCGCTGGCGCGCATGGGCGTCGCCCGGCTGGTGCTGGTCGATCTGGACCATGTCGCCGAATCCAACATCAACCGCCAGGTGCAGGCGCTCGGCAGCACGCTGGGCATGGCCAAGGCGGAAGCGCTCAAGCAGCGCATCGCCGACATCCACCCGGGCTGCGAGGTCGTCACCATCGAGGACTTCGTCGATGACAAGAACTGGCCCTCGCTGCTCGGCGACGTGCAGGTCGACGGCATCGTCGACGCCTGCGACCAGGTCCGCGCGAAGGCGCAGATCGCCGCGTGGGCGAGGGCGCTGAAGCTGCCGCAGATCTGCATCGGCGCCGCGGGCGGCAAGCACCGTCCGCAGGCTGTCGAGATCCTGGACCTGTCCGAGACCACGCACGATCCGCTGCTCGCGAGCCTGCGTCAGCGGCTGCGCAAGTTCCACGCGGCGCCGCGCGACGGCAAGATGGGCGTGACCTGCGTGTTCTCGCGCGAACCGGTGACGCGACCAGAAGGCGTCGAGGCCTGCGACATCGACGGCAACCTCAATTGCCACGGCTATGGCTCAAGCGTGGCGGTCACTGCCGGCTTCGGCATGACGGCTGCCGCCGAACTGGTGACACGTTATTTGAAGGCGCTTGCGCGACCTCAAAAAACCGTCCTATAATGTGAGGCTCTGCTGAGGGGCAAACACCTCGAAGCGATGCAGAAGAGGTCAAGGCAACTTGGCCTTCCATGCAGGTCACTGCTTGAAGCAGGCTTCGGGTCGTTAGCTCAGTCGGTAGAGCAGCGGACTTTTAATCCGTTGGTCGCAGGTTCGAATCCTGCACGACCCACCATCGCTTCAGATGGCTGTCAGTGGAATGACTGGCAGTTGATTTTCTCGGGGGCTCTTAGCTCAGTTGGTAGAGCAGCGGACTCTTAATCCGTTGGTCGAAGGTTCGAATCCTTCAGGGCCCACCACCGATCCTTGTCGGATCGTCAGAGTGAAACGGCGCAGATGTTGCGTGCGATTCACGGACGGCGAAACGATGTCAGAGAGGATCTGGTGTGACGAGATCAAAATATCTGACATAATCTCGGCTTCGCAAGTTTCAGCAGAAACTGGAGGAACGAAAAGAATTTCGGGCTCTTAGCTCAGTTGGTAGAGCAGCGGACTCTTAATCCGTTGGTCGAAGGTTCGAATCCTTCAGGGCCCACCAAATAAAAGGGGTTGCAGCAGTGCTGCAACCCCTTTTGTCATTGGCGCGCCGAAACTCGACGGCGCCTTATCGGACTCCGCTCGGGTTCTCTCCGGGCCGGTGCCGTCAAACGCCCGCAGATATCGGGTCTTGTCCGCTCAGATAGACTGCCCGCCAGATTCCCCAGACTGCCACCTGCCTTCCCCGACATGTCCCAGATCCAAGAAACCACGCTGCAGCAAGCCCTGCAACAGGTCGTCGACCCCAACACCGGCCGCGACTTCGTCTCCACGAAGCAACTGCGCCAGCTGAAGGTGCAGGGCGATGCGGTCAGCTTCGAGGTCGAACTGGGCTACCCGGCCGCGAGCCAGATCGACGCGCTGCGCGCGGCGCTGGTCGAGGCGGCGCGCTCGGTGCCGGGCGTGGGCAACGTCAGCGTCGGCGTGACGACGAAGATCACCGCACATGCCGTCCAGCGCGGCGTGCAGCTGCTGCCCGGAGTGAAGAACATCATCGCGGTGGCGTCCGGCAAGGGCGGTGTGGGCAAGAGCACGACCGCGGCCAATCTGGCGCTGGCGTTGTCGGCCGAAGGCGCGACGGTCGGGCTGCTCGATGCGGACATCTACGGTCCCAGCCTGCCGCTGATGCTGGGCATCAGCGGTCGTCCCGAGAGCACCGACGGCCAGACGATGGAGCCGCTGGAATCGCACGGCCTGCAGCTGATGTCGATCGGTTTCCTGGTCGAGGACGACCAGGCGATGGTCTGGCGCGGCCCGATGGCCACGCAGGCGCTGGAGCAACTGCTGCGCCAGACGCGCTGGCGCGATCTGGACTACCTGGTGATCGACATGCCTCCGGGCACTGGCGACATCCAGCTGACCTTGTCGCAGCGCGTGCCGGTGAGCGGTTCCATCATCGTGACGACGCCGCAGGACATCGCGCTGATCGATGCGAAGAAGGGCCTGAAGATGTTCGAGAAGGTCGGTGTGCCGATCCTGGGCATCGTCGAGAACATGGCCATCCACATCTGCAGCAACTGCGGCCATGCCGAGCACATCTTCGGCAGCGGCGGCGGACAGCGGATGGCGGACCAGTACAGCCAGGAGCTGCTCGGCTCGCTGCCGCTGGCCCTGTCGATCCGCGAGCAGGCCGACAGCGGCAAGCCCACGGTCGTTGCCGAGCCGGACGGCCCGCACGCGCAGGCCTACAAGCAGATCGCGCGCAAGGTCGCGGTGAAGCTGGCCGGCCAGGCGAAGGACTACTCGTCGAAATTCCCGACG
Organism: Roseateles noduli; assembly: GCA_002205125.1. Taxonomy (GTDB): domain Bacteria; phylum Pseudomonadota; class Gammaproteobacteria; order Burkholderiales; family Burkholderiaceae_C; genus Roseateles; species Roseateles noduli. The sequence goes on from NIOE01000020.1 coordinate 24,986, forward strand.
ATCACCATCTCGAAAAACACCTGACCCCACCCGAGCCGCTCCGGTGTCCTCGACGCAGTGCTGCACTGCAACGAGAGCCGGGCAGGCCGGTGCCCCTCGGAGCGAATTCCGAGCGGCGAGGAGGAGATTGAGCGGAGAGGGGCACCGGCCTGCCCGGCGGACCGCTCGCCCGACCGCATGCGTGCAACCCGCCACCGCGCTCCGTTCGTTGCACCGCACAACCACGCGGCCCAGGGAAAGCCATCGTCAAGCCTGGTGCGCGCTGCGGTTCTTCCTCTCGTGAGAGGGTGACTCCTCATTGGACAAAGCGGGAGCTTTGTGCCGAAATGCTCGAACGGGCCGCGTGACGGTCGTGCGTTTCACCCAGGTCGGTCCCTGCTTTGCCGGGAGCCGAACCCAGGAGGCACAAAGATGGACATGAACCGGAGGCACTTCTTCCGGGTGAGCGGGGCGGCCGTGATGGGTTCCAGCCTCGTGGCGTTGGGGTTCTCTCCGACTGCCGCACTGGCCGAGACGCGCCAGTTCAAGCTTGCCCGGGCGACCGAGACCCGCAACACCTGCCCCTATTGCTCGGTGGGTTGCGGGATCATCATGTACTCGCTCGGGGACAAGGCGAAGAACGTCACCTCTGAGATCATCCACATCGAGGGCGACCCCGATCATCCGGTCAATCGCGGCACCTTGTGCCCGAAGGGCGCGGGCCTGCTGGACTTCGTCCACAGCCCCAACCGGCTGAAGTATCCGGAGATCCGCGAGGCGGGCGCCAAGGAGTGGAAGCGTGTCAGCTGGGACGAGGCGATGGACCGCTTCGTCAAGCTGCTCAAGGCCGACCGCGACGCCAACTTCATCGCGACCAACGCCGACGGCAAGCCTGTCAACCGCTGGCTCTCGACCGGCATGATCTGCGCTTCCGCATCTTCGAACGAATCGGGCTACATCACCCACAAGGCGATGCGCTCGACGGGGATGCTGGCGTTCGACAACCAGGCGCGCGTTTGACACGGACCGACGGTGGCCAGTCTGGCCCCGACGTTCGGACGCGGCGCGATGACCAACCACTGGGTGGACATCAAGAACGCCGATCTCGTGCTGATCATGGGCGGCAATGCCGCCGAGGCGCATCCCTGCGGCTTCAAGTGGGTGATCGAGGCCAAGCACCACAACAAGGCGCGGCTGATCGTCGTCGATCCGCGCTTCACGCGCTCTGCCGCGATGAGCGACTACTACGCGCCCATCCGCGCGGGGTCCGACATCGCCTTCCTGGGCGGGGTGATCAACTACCTGCTGGGCAACAACAAGATCCAGACCGAGTACGTCCGGCACTACACGAACGCGCCCTTCATCGTCGGTGAGGGCTACAAGTTCGAGGACGGCATCTTCTCCGGCTACGACGAGGCCAAGCGCGCGTACAACAACGCGTCGTGGGCCTACGAGCTGGACGAGAAGGGCTTCGCCAAGGTCGACATGACGATGCAGCATCCGCGCTGCGTGCTCAACGTCATGAAGAACCACTACTCGCGGTATACGCCGGAGAAGGTCAGCGAGATCACCGGCACGCCCAAGGACAAGTTCGTCGAGATCTGCCGGCAGATCGCGGAGACCGCGGTCCCCGGCAAGGTCATGACGATCATGTACGCGCTGGGCTGGACGCAGCACAGCCAGGGCTCGCAGATCATCCGCACCGGCGCGCTGGTGCAGCTGCTGCTGGGCAACATCGGCCAGCCCGGCGGCGGCATGAACGCGCTGCGCGGCCACAGCAACATCCAGGGCCTCACCGACCTGGGCCTGCTGTCGACCTCGCTGACCGGCTACATGACGCTGCCCAAGGACTCGGAGCAGGACCTCGAGACCTACTACAAGACCAAGGCGCTCAAGCCGCTGCGTCCCAACCAGATGAGCTTCTGGCAGAACTACCCGAAGTTCTTCGTCAGCCAGCAGAAGGCGTGGTGGGGCAAGGCCGCGACCAAGGAGAACGACTGGGCCTACCACTACCTGCCGAAGTGGGACAAGGGCTACGACGTGCTGCAGGCCTTCGACCTCATGCACCAGGGCAAGGTCAACGGCTACGTCTGCCAGGGCTTCAACCCGGTGGGTTCCTTCCCCAACAAGAAGAAGGTGGTCGAGAGCCTGTCCAAGCTGAAGTTCCTCGCCATCATCGATCCGCTCAACACCGAGACCGCCGAGTTCTGGAAGAACTACGGCGAGCACAACGACGTGAAGACGGAAGAGATCCAGACGGTGGTGTTCCGCTTCCCGAGCACCTGCTTCGCGGAGGAGGACGGCTCGCTGACCAACTCCGGGCGCTGGCTGCAGTGGCACTGGAAGGGCGCCGAGCCTCCGGGCGAGGCCAAGGGCGACGCGGAGATCATCGCGGAGATCTTCCTGAGACTGCGCGCGCTCTACCAGAAGGACGGCGGCGCGTTCCCCGATCCGATCGTCAACCTGACCTGGCCGTACAAGATTCCGCGCAGCCCCTCCGCCGAGGAGCTGGCCATGGAATACAACGGCAAGGCGCTCGCCGACGTGACCGATCCGAAGGACCCGACCAAGGTGCTGCAGAAGGCCGGCGAGCAGCTGTCGGGCTTCGCGCTGCTGCGCGACGACGGCTCGACCTCCAGCGGCTGCTGGATCTACGCCGGCGCGTGGACGCAGGCCGGCAACCAGATGGCGCGGCGCGACAACAGCGATCCGTGGGGCATCGGCCAGACGCTGAACTGGGCCTGGGCCTGGCCGGCGAACCGGCGCGTGCTCTACAACGCCGCGTCCTGCGATCCGACCGGCAAGCCGTGGAATCCGAAGCGGCGCCTGATCAGCTACACCGACAAGTGGGGCGGCTCCGACATCCCTGACATCCGGCCCGACGCCAATCCCAACGACGAGGACGCGGTGCGGCCCTTCATCATGACGGCCGAGGGCGTCGCGCGGCTGTTCGCGCCCAACGGCATGGTGGACGGCCCGCTCCCCGAGCATTACGAGCCCTTCGAGTCGCCGCTGACGGTCAACCCGTTGCATCCGAACAATCCCAAGGCGATGAACAACCCGGCCGGCCGGGTGTTCAAGGCCGACCGGGAGCAGTTCGGCAAGCCGGACAAGTTCCCGTATGTGGCGACGAGCTACCGGCTCACCGAGCACTTCCACTACTGGACCAAGAACGTCCGCACCAGCGCCATCATCCAGCCGCAGCAGTTCGTGGAGATCGGCGAGGAACTCGCGAAGGACAAGGGGATCGCCAACGGCGACCAGGTGAAGGTCAGCTCCAACCGCGGCTTCATCAAGGCCGTGGCGGTGGTGACCAAGCGCGTGGCGTCGCTCGATGTCGGCGGCAAGCGGGTCCACACCGTGGGCCTGCCGAACCACTGGGGCTTCGTCGGCGTGGCCAAGCCCGGGTACCTGGTGAACACGCTCACCCCGTTCGTCGGGGACGCGAACACCCAGACGCCCGAGTTCAAGAGCTTCACCGTCAACATCGAGAAGGCTTGAGGAAACGCCATGTCTTCATTGCAATCCCTCGACATCGCCAAGCGCTCCGCGACGACGCTGCCCAGCCCCGACGCGCGGCGCACGACGACGGAAGTCGCCAAGCTGATCGACGTCTCCTCGTGCATCGGCTGCAAGGCCTGCCAGGTCGCCTGCATGCAGTGGAACGACCTGCGCGACGACGTCGGCGACACCCACGGCACCTACGACAACCCGCGCGACCTGACCCCGCAGTCGTGGACGGTGATGCGTTTCTCCGAAGTGGAGGTCGTCGAGAACAAGCTCGAATGGCTGATCCGCAAGGACGGCTGCATGCACTGCGACGACCCCGGCTGCCTGAAGGCCTGCCCCGCGCCCGGCGCCATCGTGAAGTACCAGAACGGGATCGTCGACTTCATCTCCGAGCACTGCGTGGGCTGCGGCAACTGCGTGACGGGCTGTCCGTTCGACGTGCCGCGCATCAGCAAGGCCGACAACAAGGCCTACAAGTGCAGCCTGTGCTCGGACCGTGTCGGCGTCGGCCTGGAGCCCGCCTGCGTGAAGGCCTGTCCGACGGGCGCGATCCGCTTCGGCTCCAAGGAGGACATGCATGAGTTCGCCTCCGAGCGCATCGTCGACCTGAAGGAGCGCGGCTACACGAATGCCGGCGTCTACGACCCGCAGGGCGTCGGCGGCACGCACGTGATGTACGTGCTGCAGCATGCGGACCAGCCGGGGCTCTATCACGGGCTGCCCAAGGATCCGCAGATCAGTCCGTTCGTGTCGCTGTGGAAGGGCGCGGCCAAGCCGCTGGCGGTGGCCGCGATGGTCGGCGCGGCGGTGGCCGGCTTCTTCCACTACATGAAGGTCGGTCCGCAGAAGACGGAACACGACGAGCCGGATCCCGAGGAGGAACTCGCCTACGAGCGCGCCAAGCGGGGCGAGGGCCCTGACGGCCCGCCGGGTGACGCACCGCGGCGTTCGAGCTATACCCCGCCCAGCGGCGGCCTCTGACCCACCGGGAGATCCTCATGTTGCTGCAACGCTATCGCGACAGCCAGCGGCTCAACCACTGGCTCATCGTGCTGCTGTTCCTGTGCGCCGGGCTCTCGGGCCTGGCCTTCTTCCACCCCAGTCTCTTCTTCCTCAGCAACCTCTTCGGCGGCGGGCCGTGGACGCGGGTGCTGCATCCCTACATGGGACTGGGCATGGTCATCGCCTTCGCGTTCCTGGCGGCGCGGATGTGGCGGGACAACCTCTGGATAGACGCCGATTCGCAGTGGATGCGCCAGAGCCCCGCCATGATCACCGGCGCCGGCAAGGAAGGCGTCCAGCCCGCGGCCAAGTACAACGCCGGGCAGAAGATCGTCTTCTGGGTCATGGTGGTGACGCTGAGCATCCTGCTCGTCACCGGCTTCATGTTCTGGCACGCCTGGTTCCCCGAGGGCAACATCCTGATGCGCCGCATCGCGGTGCTGCTGCATGCGGCCTCGGCGGCCATCCTGATCCTGACGATCATCATCCACGTTTACGCGGCCATCTGGGTCAAGGGCTCGTTCCGGGCGATGACCCGTGGTACGGTCACCGATACCTGGGCCGCACACCATCATCCGCTGTGGCACAAGGAAGTGAAGGAGCGGCCACGCGCATGACGTCTTCCAGCCCCATCCGGGTCATGACCCCGGAAGAGATCGCGGTCAATGCCGGCGCGCGCGCCGCGCCGGTGAAGGTGCCGGAACCCGGCCTCTTCGCCGAGCGCGCCGTGCGTCTGAGGCAGCTGGCCGAGGGGCATGCGATGCGGGACTACCTCCTGTTCGTGGCCGAGCTGGCGCAGGCGCAGCATGAGCGCTTCAAGCGGACCGACGCGATGCGCCTGCCCGACGAGGTGCTGATCAACGGCGCGATGGTGGGCGGGCTGCCGCCGCTGGATGTGGCGACTTTCCCGCGCGATGCGGTGTGGCGCGAGGAACTCCGCGCGCTGTTGGGCGCGATGGGCAAGGCCGCGATTCCTGATCCGGCGAAGGCGCTGGTGACGCAACTCGGCGAAGCCGACGACGACTGGCTGGAGCAGCAGGCGAGTGCGCTGCTCGCCGGCGGCGCGCCGGGCCTGGACCCCGCGGCGGCGCCGCTGATCGCCGCGGCGCTGCAGGTGTACTGGGCGCGCCTCGTCGTGCGGTTGCAGGCGCGCTACGACGAGAGCGACCAGGGCGAGCACGTCGCGCCCTTCGGCATGATCGACGATCCCACCGTCTGTCCGTGCTGCGGCTCGCGGCCGGTGGCCTCGATCACGCGCATCGCGGCGGAGCAGTCGGGGCAGCGCTTCCTGGCCTGCTCGCTGTGCGGTGCGCAGTGGCACTACGTGCGCATCAAGTGCACGCACTGCCAGGGCACCAAGGGCATCACCTTCCAGAGCCTCGTCGACGCCGACGGGAAGAAGTCGGAGGCCGTCGCCGCCGAGTGCTGCGAGACCTGCGGGCACTACCTCAAGCAGGTCCACATGGAGAAGGACCTCCAGGTCGAGCCGCTGGCCGACGATCTGGCGAGCCTGACGCTGGACCTGCTCGTGGGCGAGCTGGGCCTGGTGAGGCAGGGCTTCAATCCGATGCTGATCCTCGGCGAGGCGGACGCCTCTCCACCGGATCCCGGAGGACACTGAGCATGAAGCCCGAGGCATCCATGGTTCATGGTCCGACGGCAGGCTCCCCGGTCAGAAGTTCCGATCCGGTCGCGGCCCCGAAAGACCTCCCCTCCGTCGATCGCCTGTTGCGTGATCCGGCGGTGACGCACTTGATGGCGCGACACGGTCATGCCTTCGTCGCCGCGGAGGCTCGACGGCTGCTCGAGAGCTCGCGCGAGCGCGCGCTGGCGGGCGCGCTGACGGTGGATGAACTCCATCACCTGCCGGCCGAGCTCGAACGCCACTGCGTCGAGCGCCTCGCGCCGCGCATGCGCCGCGTGATCAACCTCACCGGCACGGTGCTGCATACCAACCTGGGCCGTGCGCTGCTCGCCGACGACGCCTTGCGTCATGTGCTGAGCTGCATGAGCTCGCCCAACAACCTGGAGTTCGACCTCGCGCGCGGCGAGCGCGGCGACCGCGACAGCCTCGTCGAATCGCTGCTGTGCGACATCACCGGCGCCGAGGCGGCGACGGTCGTCAACAACAACGCCGCCGCGGTGCTGCTGGGCATCGCCGCGCTGGCGGGCGGGAAGGAGGCCGTGGTGTCGCGCGGCGAGCTGGTCGAGATCGGCGGCGCGTTCCGCATGCCCGACGTGATGGCGGCGGCGGGCGCGAGGCTGGTGGAAGTCGGCACGACCAACCGCACGCACCTGCGGGACTACCAGGCCGCGATCAATCCGGACACCGCGCTGCTGATGAAGGTGCACACCAGCAACTACGCGATCCAGGGGTTCACCTCGTCGGTGAGCGAGGCCGAACTCGCCCCGGTCGCGAAGGCCGCGGGCGTGCCGCTGATGACGGACCTCGGCAGCGGATCGCTGGTCGATCTGGCCCAGTGGGGACTGCCGGCGGAGCCGCTCCCGCAGGCGATGCTGGCCGACGGCTGCGACGTCGTGACCTTCAGTGGTGACAAGCTGCTGGGCGGTCCGCAGGCCGGGCTCATCGTCGGCCGCAAGGACCTGGTGCAGAAGATCCGCAAGTTCCCGATGAAGCGCGCGTTGCGGCTGTCCAAGCTGCCGCTGGCGGCGCTGGAGGCGACGCTGCGGCTCTACCTCCAGCCGGACCGGCTGACGCAGGACCTGCCGACGCTGCGCCTGCTGACGCGACCGGTCGGTCAGATCGAGGCGCAGGCGGAGCGGCTGCTGGCGCGCGTGGAAGACGCCGTCGCGCCGCGCTTCGACGCGCGGGTGAGCGCGATGCTGGGACAGATCGGCTCGGGCTCGCTGCCGGTGGAGACGCTGCCGTCGGCGGGGCTGGTGCTGACGCCGCGGCTGCCGGGCAAGCGCGGCATCGGCCGCGCGCTCGACGAGCTGCTCACGGCGCTGCGCGCGCTGCCGCTGCCGGTGATCGCGCGGGTGCAGGCCGACGAGCTGTGGATGGACCTGCGCTGTCTGGACGAGGCGCGCGAGGAGCCCGACTTCGTCGAGCAGCTCGCGCTGCTGAAGGAGCAGCTCGCGTGATCGTCGGAACCGCCGGCCACATCGACCACGGCAAGACGACGCTGGTGAAGGCGCTGACCGGCGTCGACACCGACCGGCTGCCCGAGGAGAAGCGGCGCGGCATCAGCATCGCGCTCGGGTATGCGTTCATGGATGCAGGTGCCGGTGCCGGTGCCGGTGCCGGCGAAGGCGGGCGGATCGGCTTCGTCGACGTGCCGGGTCACGAGCGCCTCGTGCACACGATGCTGTCGGGTGCGACCGGCATCGACCACGCGCTGCTGCTGGTCGCCGCCGACGACGGCGTGATGCCGCAGACGCGCGAGCACCTGGCGCTGCTGACGCTGCTCGGGATCGGGCGAGGGACGATCGCGCTGACCAAGTGCGACCGCGTCGAGCCGGTATTGCGCGCGCAGCGGCGCGAGGAGATCCGCGCGCTGGTGGCCGGCACGCCGTTGGCGGACGCGCCGGTGTTCGAAGTCGCCGCGACGACAGGCGAGGGCGTGCGCGAGTTGCGCGAGCACCTGATCGCCGAAGCGAAGGCGTTGCCGCCGCGTGTGGTCGGCGGACGCGGCTTCCGGCTCGCGGTGGATCGCGTGTTCAGCCTCGCCGGCGTCGGCACCGTCTGCACCGGCACCGCGCACGCGGGCGAGGTGGCGATCGGCGACGAGCTTCTGCTGTTGCCGCCGGCGCCCGGCCAGTCGCCGCGGCGTGGCCGCGTGCGGAGCCTGCATGCGCAGAACGAGCCGGCGGAACGCGCCCGCGCCGGGCAACGCGTCGCCATCGGCCTGGCCGGACTGGAGAAGGACGAGGTCGAACGCGGCCAGTGGCTGGCCGCGCCGGAGGTCGCGCAGTGGACGGATCGGATCGACGCGCGTTTGCGGTGGTCGGTCGAGGAGGGCAGGGCGCTGCGCAGCGGTCTGCCGGTGCATGTACATGTCGGCGCGGAAGCGGTCACCGGGTCGGTGGCGGTGCTCGGACGCTTCAGTACGGCGCAGGCTGCTGGCCCTCACCCCTGCCCTCTCCCGCAAGCGGGAGAGGGAGTAGGTCTTGTGGCGGCGGCTGAAGCGCAGCAGGCAGAGGGAGTCAGCCATGTGGCGGCGGCTGAAGCGCAGCAGTCAGAGGGAGTCAGCCATGTGGCGGCGGCTGAGGCGCTGCAGCCGGGCGAGGAGGGCTTGGTGCAGCTCGTGCTGCATCGACCGATCGGGGCGTGGGCCGGCGATCGCGTGGTGTTGCGCGATGCCGCCGCGACGCGCGCGCTGGCCGGCGGCGTGGTGCTTGATCCACAAGCGCCCGCGCGCTATCGCCGCACGCCGCAGCGGCTGGCGGAACTCGTCGCGCTGACCGCGGGCGCGCCCGCGACGCGGCTCGCAGGGCTGCTCGCGCAGGCGCCGATGGGCGTCGACCTCGCGCGCTTCGCGGCGGGGCAGGGCGTGGCCATCGATGCACGCGCGGCGCTCCTCGCGGCGGCCGACGCTTCGACGGTCGTGCCCGGCGCCTCCACCGTCGTGCCCGGCGCCGACGGTCCGGCCTGGGCGCTCGGCGCCTCGCAGACGACGCTGTGGGAGGGCCTCGCGCTCGCCCGCCTGGCGCGGTACCACGAGGACCAGGCCGAGGAGCTCGGGCCCGATCTCGCACGCTGGCGGCGGCTCGCGGCGCCGCGCATGGCCGAGGCGCTCTGGCAGGCGCTTGTGCGCCGCATGGCCGCCAATGGGCAGGTCGCGATCAGCGGCGCGTCCGCGCATCTCCCGGCGCACGGCGTCCAGCTGTCGGCGCTGGACGAGCGCCTCGCGCAGAAGGTGATGCCGCGGCTGCTGGCCGCAGGATTCGAAGGCGCCTGGGCGCGCGACCTGGCCAAGGACGCGCACGAGCCCGAGGCGCTGGTGCGCACGACGCTGGCGCGGCTGTCGCAGCGGGGCGAGCTGTACCAGGTCGTGAAGGATCTGTATTACGCGCCGTCGGCCATCCACGAGCTCGCGCGCATCGCGCGGGCCTCGGCCCTCGACGGCGACGTGACGGCCGGGACCTTCCGCGACCGCAGCGGCCTCGGCCGCAAGCGCGCGATCCAGGTGCTGGAGTTCTTCGACAAGCTCGGCGTGCTGCGGCGCGTCGGCGACGCGCACCGGCTGCGGACCGACAGCCGGCTGTTCATCGACGATCATGAGGGCGGCGGCGTGATCCTCGGCCATGCCGCCGAGACTGCATGAACGCGCAGCGATCAATGATCGACGCGCAACGATCACTGGAGAGACAACGATCCTGGTGGATCGGCCGGACTTCAAATCCGGTGGGCGATGCCACGCATCGCCGGGTGGGTTCGACTCCCATGTCTCTCCGCCAGCAACATCGGCTTGCCGGCTGCGCGGCCCGATCTTGCGCCTGCGGTGCTCGCCGTACGGGAGTACGGCTGCGCGCCTCGGCGCAACCTCGGGCCGCTTGCTTCGGCAATCCGATGCCGCTGGTTCATGCGGCCGCCCTCGGGGCGGCAATTTCTTTGACTTCGACCGTTTCGACTGGAGCCTCCGATGCCTAGCCTCTTCCGACAAGTCAGCCGTGCGCTGCAGGGAATCGTCGCCGCCTCGTTGATCGCCGCGGGCCTCTCGGCACTTTCGGCACCCGCGACGGCGCAGCCGCTGCCCGTGCTGCGCGTGACGGCCATCCCCGACGAATCGCCGACCGAGCTCTCCCGCAAGTTCGCCCCGCTGGGCAGGTACCTGGAGAAGGAACTCGGGGTGAAGGTCGAGTGGACGCCCGTCACCGACTACGCCGCCGCCGTCGAGGCGGTCGTCAACAAGAAGATCGACCTGGCCTGGTTCGGCGGCTTCACCTTCGTGCAGGCCAACGTGCGCTCGGGCGGGAAGATCGTCCCGCTGGTCCAGCGCGAGGAGGACGAGAAGTTCCGCTCCGTCTTCATCACCGACGCCAAGTCGGGGATCTCCAAGCTCGAGGACCTGAAAGGCAAGACGCTGAGCTTCGGCTCCGCGTCGTCGACCTCGGGCCACCTGATGCCGCGCTCGTTCCTGCTCGCCGCGAAGATCAATCCCGACGCGGACCTCAAGCGCATCTCCTTCTCCGGCGCGCACGACGCGACCGTCGCCGCCGTGGCTTCGGGCAAGGTCGACGCGGGCGCACTCAACATCTCCGTCTGGGAGAAGCTGGTCGCCGAGAAGAAGGTCGACACCTCGGCCGTGAAGGTCTTCTTCACGACCCCGCCGTACTACGACTACAACTGGAGCGTCCATGCGGACATGCCGGCCGCCACGAAGGAGAAGCTCAAGGCCGCGTTCCTGAAGCTCAACGCGTCTTCGCCGGAAGGCAAGGAGATCCTGGACCTGCAACGCGCGACACGTTTCGTGCCCACGCAGCCGGAAAACTATGCCGGCATCAAGGCCGCGGCGGAGAATGCAGGTCTGCTGAAGTGAGTTGAACGGAGGCTGCCATGCCTGACTCCTGGCGACAGATCGGCCCGGCGATGCGCGCGTTCTTCGCCGCATGGCTGATTTCGGCGGGCATGGGCGGGCCGGCGCAGGCCCAGACGCCGCAGGTGCTGCGCGTGACGGTCCTTCCGTTCGGATCCCCCGTCGAGCTCAACCGCCGGTACGCGCCGCTCGTGCGCTACCTGGAGAAGGAGCTCGAACGCAAGATCGAATGGACGCAGAGCGCCGATTACGACGCGAGCGTCGCCGCCATCGTGGACGGCAGGACCGATCTGGTCATGCTGGGCGGCCTCACCTTCGTGCAGGCCCACCAGCGTTCGGGCGGCCGCGTCATCCCGCTGGTCCAGCGCGACAAGGACGCCAACTACCGCTCCATGTTCATCACGCCGGTCGACTCCGGCATCCGGCGGCTGGAGGACCTGAAGGGGCGGTCGTTCAGCTTCGGCCCCAGGTCCTCGACCTCCGGCCACCTGATGCCGCGCGCCTTCCTGCAGGCGGCGAAGATCGATCCCGAAGCGGACTTCCGTCAGGTCGTCTACTCCAGCGGCCATGACGCCACCGTCGCCGCCGTTGTCACGGGCAAGGTCGACGCGGGCGTGTTGCACACCTTCGCCTGGGAGAAGCTGGTCGCCGCCGGGCGCGTCGACACGTCGACCATCCGGGTCTTCTACACCTCGCCGCCGTTCTCCGACACCAACTGGAGCGTCCATGCCGACATGCCGGCCGCGACCCGCAAGGCGATCGCCGCGGCGTTCCTGAAGATCGACGGCTCGACGCCGGAGGAGCAGGAGATCCTCGCGCTGCAGGAGGCCGCGAAGTTCGTGCCGACGCGTGTCGAGAATTACCAGCGGATCCGGGCCGTCGCCGAAAGCGCGGGGTTGCTGAAGTGAACGCCGGCGACGCGCGCGGGTCGTGTCGCCGCCGGCAGGACGGGCGGGGGCTGCGACGGTGCTTCGTCGCGTCGCTGTGCGCCGTTTCGTTGATCGCGGCCTCCGCGGGCGACGCGGCGCGCGCGCAGACGCGGGAGGTGCTGCGCGTGACCTCGATTCCCGCCGGCTCGCCCGCCGAACTCGCCCGCCGCTTTGCGCCGCTGGGCAGGTACCTGGAGCGCGAGCTCGACATGAAGGTCGAGTGGGTGCCGACCCTCGACTACGAGGCCGTCGTGGACGGCATGGTGCACAGGAAGATCGATCTCGCGCTGCTCGGCGGCTTCACTTTCGTCCTGGCCAATGCGCGCACGGGCGGGAAGATCATCCCGCTGGTCCAGCGCGACGGCGACGCGAACTACCGCGCCATCTTCATCACGCAACCGCACAGCGGCATCCGGCGCCTGGAGCAGCTGCGAGGCCGCACGTTCAGCTTCGGTCCCGTCACCTCGACGTCGGGGCACCTGATGCCGCGCGCGGCGCTGATGGCCGCGAAGGTCGATCCCGAGCGGGATCTCCGGCAGGTGAGCTATTCCGGCGGCCATGACGCCACGGCCGCCGCGGTGGTGTCGGGCAAGGTCGACGCCGGCGTGCTGCATCTCTACGCGTGGGAGAAGCTGATCGAGGACAGGAAGGTGGACGCGAAGTCCGTCAGGATCTTCTTCACCACGCCGCCGTTCTACGACACCAACTGGAGCGTGCACGCCGCCATGCCGGCCGAGACCCGGGACGCGATCAGGACCGCGTTCCTGAAGCTCGATGCGTCGAGGCCGGAGGACAAGGACATCCTCGACCTGCAGCGCGCGACGAAGTTCGTGCCGACGCGGGTCGAGAACTACAACGGCATCAAGGCCGCGGCCGAGAACGCGGGCCTGCTCAAGTGAGTGGACGGGAGAGCGCCATGTCGAGCTTCAGGACCGGAGTCCTCCGCGGTGTCCGACGCGCGTGGTCGAGCGCGGTCGGCGTCGTTGCGGCGACGCTGATCGCGGCGGGCAGCGCCGGGCCCGCGATCGCGCAGCCCTTGAAGGTGCTGCGCGTCACCGCCATTCCCGGCGAATCGCCCGCCGAGGTGACGCGCCGCTTCGGACCGCTGGGTCGGTACCTGGAGACGAAGCTCGACATGCGGGTCGAATGGGTGCCGGTGCTCGACTACGACGCCGTGGTGGACGGACTCGTCCACAAGCAGATCGACCTCGCGCTGGTCGGCGGCTTCACCTTCGTGCTGGCCAACGCCCGCACCGGCGGCAGGATCGTTCCGCTGGTCCAGCGCGAGTCGGACGGGGAGTACCGCTCCGTCTTCATCACCCGGGCGGGCTCCGGCATCAAACGGCTCGAGGACCTGAAAGGCCGCTCCATCAGTTTCGGGCCCGGGTCGTCGACGTCGGGTCACCTGATGCCGCGCGCGGCGCTGCTCAACGCCCGGATCAGGCCGGAGGCCGACCTGACGCGCGTGCTCTACGCCAACGGGCATGACGCGGTGGTGTCCGCGGTGCTCGGCGGCAAGGCCGACGCCGGGGCCTTGAACATCTACATCTGGGAGCGGCTCGTGGTCGAGAAGAAGGTCGACACCGCCGTCGTCACGGAGTTCTTCACGACGCCGCCGTACTACGACACCAGCTGGAGCGTCCACGCCGACCTGCCCGCGGCGACCCGCGAGCGCATCAAGTCCGCTTTCCTCAAGCTCGACGTGACGAAGCCGGAGGAGAAGGAGATCCTCGACCTGCAGCGTTCGACGAAATTCGTGCCGACGCGGGTGGAAAACTATCAGCGCATCAAGGCCGCAGCCGAAAATGCCGGTCTGTTGAAATGAACTGAGGCGATCGCGATGCGTCTGCTGGAACTGGACGGTCTGCATCTGAGGGCCGGCACGCGCACGCTGATCGAGCCGCTGTCGCTGCGCATCGAGACCGGCGAACAGGTCGCGCTGATCGGCGCGTCGGGCGCGGGCAAGACCTCGCTGCTGCATGCGCTGGCGTTGGCGCTGGCACCGGTCGCGGGCACGCTGCGGCTGGCGGGCGAGGACGCCTGGGGGCTGTCGTCGCGCGACCGTCACCGGTCGCGGCGCGAGCTGATGCTGGCGCCGCAGCATCCGCCGCTGCCGCCGCGCCAGCGCGTGGTCACCGCGGTGCTGGCCGGGCAGCTGCCGGGCGCCTCGATGGGGCAGACGCTGCGCATGCTGTTCAGTCCGACCGAGGCGCAGGCGCGGCTCGCGTTCGAGGCGCTGGACCGGCTGGAACTCGGCGACCGGCTCTGGTCGCGCGTCGACCAGTTGTCCGGCGGCGAGCGCCAGCGTGTCGCGGTCGCACGGCTGCTGGTGTCGAAGGCGCGGCTCTGGCTCGCCGACGAGCCGCTGTCGGCGCTGGATCCGCAGCGCGCGCAGCGGGTGCTGGAGGTGCTGAAGGACAGCGCCCGCGCGCAGGACCGGACGCTCGTATGCAGCCTGCACCAGGTCGAGCTGGCGTGCCGGCTGTTCCCCCGCGTGATCGCGCTGCGCGAGGGCCGCCTCGTCTACGACGGCCCGCCGCGGGGACTGGGGGCCCGGCAACTCGACGAGATCTACGCGGACCTGCTCGACGAACCGCCGCTGGTCGACGAATTGCCGCTGGCGGCGACACCTCCTCAGGCGATGTGCCGATGAGCGCGCGCGGACCGCACGGCACGCGCGGCGTCGCCTTGGCCAACGGCGCGTCCTCGGCGTCCTCGGCGGCCTCTGCGACCGTCGGCGCGCCCTGGCGGCGGGATCCCGCCGCTTCGCGACGTCTGGCGCTGGCCGTCGCGCTGCTCGTGCTGCTCTGGCCGCTGCTGGTCTGGTGCGAGTTCCGGCCCTGGGAACTGCTCGACGAGCGCAGCCTGCGCGCCACGATGCGCTTCGGCGCGCAGTTCCTGACGCCGCGCGTCGATGCCGAGTTCCTGACGATGCTGGCCGCCGACACCTGGCGCACGGTGGCGATGGCGACGGTGGGCCTGGCGCTCGCGTGGGTGATCGCCGTGCCGCTGGCGCTGCTGGCGACGGCCCGGCTGTCCGTGTCCGCGGTGGCGGGCCGCATGGGTCCGGTGCCGGCGGCGTTGCGCGGCATCGTGCGCCTGGTGCTGATCGTGCTGCGCTCGGTGCCGGAACTGGTCTGGGCGCTGATGCTGGTGCGGGTGATCGGCCTGGGTCCGGGCGCGGGCGTGCTGGCGATCGCGCTGTCCTACGGCGGCATGCTCGGCAAGGTGTACGCCGAGATCCTGGAGAGCGCCGACGCCGCGCCCACGCAGGCGCTGCTGCGCGGCGGCGCCGGACGCCTGCAGGCGCTCCTGTTCGGCACGCTGCCGGGTTGCGCCGACGAGCTGGTGAGCTACACCGTATACCGCTGGGAATGCGCGATCCGGTCCTCGGTGGTGCTGGGGTTTGTCGGCGCTGGCGGACTCGGCCAGCAACTGGACAACGCGACCAAGATGTTCGCGGGCTCGGAGGTCGCGACCATCCTGCTGGTGTTCGTCGCACTCGTGGCGATCGCGGACCGGATCAGCGCCTGGCTGCGTCCGGCGCGCGAGGCGGGGCAGGGCGCGGAGTCGTCCCGGCCCGTGGGTCGACCGCCGGCGAGGTGGGGCGTGCGCGGGCTGCTCGTTGTCCTGCTTGCGCTGCTGGTCGCGAGCTTCGCGACCCTGCCGCTGCGTTGGGGGGAACTGCTCGGCGCAGGGGCGCTCGCGCAGATGGGCCGCTTCATCGCGGAGTTCTTCCCGCCGCAGCTGGCGCCGGCGTTTCTCTCCCGCGTCGGACAAGGGGCGCTGGAAACCTTGGCGATGTCGGCGCTGGGCAGCGGGCTGGCGGCGGTGGCGGGCCTGGCGATCGCGCTGCTCGCCAGCCGGCCGCCGGGACTGCTGCGGGCGGCCTCGCGCCTGCTGCTGAATGTGCTGCGCAGCGTCCCCGAACTGGTCTGGGCGGCGATCCTGCTGGTCGCGGCGGGGCTGGGGCCCATGCCGGGCACGCTGGCGCTGGCGCTGCACACGACGGGCGTACTCGGCCGCCTGATGGCCGAGGCGCTGGAGAACGCGCCGCCGCAGACCGCCCAGGCCTTGCGCTGGGCCGGAGCGGCGCGCTGGCAGGTGTTCGCGTTCGCGACGCTGCCGCAGGCGGCGGCGCAACTGCTCAGCTACACGCTCTACCGCTGGGAGAACAACATCCGCGCCGCCACCGTGCTGGGCGTGGTCGGGGCCGGCGGGCTCGGCCAGATGCTGAGCCTGCACCTCAGCCTGTTCCAGATGCGCGAGACTTGCACCGTGCTGCTGGCGATGCTGGCGCTGGTGATGCTGGTCGACGCCTGTTCCTACGCGGCGCGCCGGAAGTTGAATCGATGAAGAGAACCGCCATGAACGACGACGCCCTGAAGCTGCTGCTCGCACGCGCTTCGGTCGGGCCGAAGTACCTGATCGAACCCGGTCCCGATGATGGGCAATTGCGCCTGATGGTCGAGGCGGCGTTGCACGCGCCGGATCACGCGGGGCTGGTGCCGTTCCGTTTCAAGGTCGTGCGCGGCGAGGCGAAACGCTCGATGGCGGCGCTCTTCGCCGAGGCCGCGCGCCGCGCGGGCAAGGACGCCGACGGGCTCGCCATGGATGAGGAGCGCGCCTTGCGTCCGCCGGTGACGGTGGCGGTCGTGGCGCGGCTGGACATGGGGCATCCGCAGGTGCCCGCGCACGAGCAGTGGGCCTGCGTGGGCGGGGCGCTGACGAACTTCCTGAACGCCGCGCAGGCGCTCGGCTTCGGCGGCAAGATGCTGAGCGGCGCGAAGGCGCGCGATCCGGGATTGATCGCCGCGTTCTGCGAGCCGGGCGAGATGCTGCTCGGCTGGATCGCGATGGGCACGCCGGCGCCGTCGGACAAGCCGGCCAAGCAGCGCGGCGCCAAGTCAGGCGCCGACCGCGCCCTGCAGTTCTGGGGGGGTTAGGGCGATCCGCCCTCAGCCGTAGATGTAGCTCTGGAGTTGGGCGATCGTCAGTTCATCGTCCGCAATGATGTTGTCCATCAGGTCTCTGATCGACAGCATGCCCACGACGGTGGACCCTTCGACCACCGGCAGGTGGCGGATCTTGCGCTGGCTCATCAGGCTCATGCACTCGCGGCACTCGGTGTCGGGCTTCACGACGAACACGTTGGCCGTCATGACCTCCCTGACCTGCGTGTTGCGCGAATCTCTGCCCTGCAGCGCGATCTTGCGGGTGTAGTCGCGCTCCGAGAAGATGCCGAGCAGCCGCTCGCCCTCCATCACCAGCAGCGCGCCGACGTCGTGCTGCGCCAGCAGATGCAGCGCATCGAACACCGTCGCTTCCGGCGTGATGCGCCAGACGCTGGGGCCGCGGTTCTTCAAGAGTTCGGACACCGGTTTCATGGGGCCTCCTGGCGAAATGCTGGCGAAGTCCTGACGAGATCCTGGCCAGATCGTCGCGAGGTCGCTGCCCATCGCCGACCGATCCGGAGGTCCAAGATAAGCGCCTTGGCGGCGCACCGCAAGCCCCATCAAGACCCGACCCCCAAAAGAGCGAGATCGTGATGCTGAGAGGCTCAGGCGGGGTGGGTCAGATCGCGCAGATGCGTGGGACCGGCGCGGCGTTCGATCTCGGCGAGCAGGTCGCGGCCCCAGCCCATCGCGAAGAGTGCCTCGCCGACGACGAACATCGGGCCCACGAGCAGGCCGATTAGATCGTCGACGAAGGCGGGTTTGCGGCCCTCGTAGTAGTGGCCGACGAACTGGATGATCCAGCCGACGAGGAAGCTGCCCAGGCCCCAGGCGAGCCAGCCGCCGACGGAGCCTTCGGCCAGCGGATGCGCGAGGGCCATCAGCACCGCGTTGACCACGGCGGTGGCCAGACCCAGGACCAGGTTGCCGCGCGTCAGGTACCAGATCGTGGCGGCGCCCCAGACCACCCAGGCGGCGGAGACGGTCCAGTCGGCGATGTGGAATTGCGCGCGCGCCAGCAGGACGCCGATCGCGAAGACGATCAGCGGGATGCCGACGAAGTGCGTGGCGATGTTGCGGCGGTCGCGGTGGTAGGCGGCGTACTGCGCCATCAGGTCAGTGGCTTGACGTGCCATGGCAGTCTCCGTGCGAGGTGTCGTCGTGATGTCGCAATGCTAGTGCGACCAGCTTGTTTGTGCCGTTCAGAATGCGGGTCTGACCACTTTGGTTTACCCCTATGCGAGTGTTGACGCGGGCAAGCGAGGTTCCTCAGGTGCTGCGGCGCCCATGGCGGCGCGGGGCGGGCTGTGCCGCGATCCTGGTGGCGGCGCTGACCGTCGCGGGATGCGGCAGTGCACCAATTGCGGCAAGCGCCGGGCCGTCCCCCGCAGGCGTTGATGCGCCGCCGTCGTCCTGTCCCACCTGGCTCGCGGCGCAGCAGCGCGGCGAAGGACGGCTCTTCCGCGTCGACGCCGCCGCCTCGCAGGTGCGCATCCACGTGTTCCGCGGCGGGCGGCTCGCCAAGGTCGGGCACAACCATGTGCTGGGCGTCGAGCGGCTGGCCGGCCAGGTCTTCCTGCCCGCCGACGGCATCGCCGGCGCCGGCGTCGAACTCGGCTTCCGACTCGACGAGGTCGGCATCGACAAGCCCGAATGGCGCGCCGGCCTCGGCCCCGACTTCGCCAGCGTGCCCACGGCGTCCGATGTCGCCGGCACCCGGACCAACATGCTCCGCGCCGTCGACGGGGAACGCTTCCCGACGATCTCGATGCGCAGCACCGCAGTCGCAGGCGCGTTCCCGGTCCTCGCGGTCAAACTCGCGGTGCAGTGGCACGGCCAGGTCCGCGAGATCGACGTGCCCGTGCGGGTGGTGCGGCCTGCAGGTGATGCGCCGCTGCGCGCCCAGGGCGCGCTCGTCCTGCGTCAGAGCGAGTTCGGCATCACACCGTTCTCCGTGCTCAACGGGCTGCTCGCCATCCAGGATGAACTCACGGTCGAGGTCGATGTGGCCGCGCGTCCCGCAGCGGCCTGCGATTGACGTCGCCTGCGGGAGGCCTGGCGCGGGCACTCCACGGGGCATGGGGCACCCCTCCAGGGACCCCAAGCCCCATTCCGGCCCCACCAGCACTCGCTGCCAGCGGGCCTCGGGAGTACGGGAGGACTGCGGGCGGAACGCCGGTCGACCCCGGCTCAGGGACGGAGATCCAGACTCATGAGGTCCTTGGCGTAGTAGCGGCCGTCGGACAGACGGATGGCACGCGGAAGGTGGCCATAACGCGTGAAGCCGGCCTGCCGGTACACCGCGATCGCAGCCTGGTTGCCGGCGGTGACGCTCAGCGTCACCGACTCCAGGCGCGGCTCGCGACGCAGCAGCACCAGGGCCTGCTGCAGCAGGCGCTTGCCGATCCCGCGGCCGCGGTAATCGTCGTCCACCATCATCCCGATCAGGTGCGCGATGTGCATCACCTTCTTGCGGTTCTCATGCTCGCAGGTCAGCGCCCCCACCAATCGCGCCTGCGCGTAGGCACCGAGCGTGAACAGCGACTTGCCGCCCGCCTGCGGATGCAGCCGCACGCGGTAGCTCGTCGCCTCGCGCGCACGCTCGGTGTCCGCGTCGGAGGTGAAGGCCTGCTCGTGGCGGGCCAGCATCGCGTCGCGCAGGGCCTTGTAAGCGGGGAGATCGCCCTCGGTCAGCAGGCGCAAGGTGATCGGAGCGCCGCCGTCGCCGCCGTCGCGTCCGGCGTCATCGAAGTCGTTCAAGTCGCTCAAGCTCGCTCCTGTCGTTGATGTTGGCGAAGGCCCGCTCGTCGATCGGGCGGTCGAACGCGACGCGTGCGAGCGGCAGGCTGGACAGCCAGCCTTCGACGCGTCGTTCACCGGCGCGCAATGCGACGTCCAGCGAGGCTCGATGCTTCGAATGGATCAAGCTCGCCAGCGGTTGACTTCGCAAGGGCTCACCAGGCGCCTCGCGGCCCAGCGCCATCGCGGCGGTCTGGTCGGTGCCGAGGCCTTCGGCCAGTCGCGCGAGGAGGTCCTCGGGCAACCACGGGCTGTCGCCGCTGACCACGAGCAGCCACTCCTCGCCGTCCGGGTGGTCGTCGTGGCCGGCGGCCATCGCGTCGAGTCCTGCAAGGATGCCGGCGAGCGGACCGGGGAAGTCCGGGAGCGTGTCTTCGAGGACTGGATGTCCGAGTCGACGGTACTCGTCGAGGTGGCGGTTGGCGCTGATGAGCACGCGTCCGTCGGTCTGCGGGGCGATGCGGGCGAGCACGTGCTCGACGAGCCGGCGGCCTTGGAAGGATTGCAGCGGCTTGTCGACGCCGCCCATGCGCGTGGCGCGCCCGCCGCACAGGAGCAGCGCGGTGGCTCGCATCAGCCGCCGATGTAGTGCATCTCGACGCGTCGCGCCGGGCCGGCGTCCGCGGCGGCCGGGAGGCTGGCGCGGAGTTCGGAGTAGCGGTCGTTGCGCCGCGTCCAGAGCGCGCCGAGCGCGGCGGCGATTTCGTCGTCGGTGCGCGCGTCGTGGACGGCGTCGCCGCGCAGGAGGGCGCGCAGGTCGTGGCCGTCGCCGGCGAAGAGGCAGGTGTAGAGCCGTCCTTCGGTGGAGAGCCGGGCGCGGTTGCAGTCGCCGCAGAAGGCCTGGGTGACGCTGGAGATGAGGCCGATCTCGCCGCTGCCGTCGGCGTAGCCCCAGCGGGTGGCGGTCTCGCCGTCGGAGGAGGGCGCGAGCGGGACGAGGTCGGTGCCTGGTTCAAGGTCTTCGCGCAGCCGGGCGAGGACGTCGGCGGAGGGCAGGACTTCGTCCATGCGCCAACCGTTGCTCATGCCGACGTCCATGTACTCGATGAAGCGCAGCACGACGCCGGTGCCGCGGAAGTGGCGCGCCATGGGGACGATCTGGTCGTCGTTGGTGCCGCGCTTGACGACCATGTTGACCTTGATGGGCGCCAGGCCGACGGCCTGCGCGGTCTCGATGCCGTGCAGGACGTCGGCGACGGGGAAGTCCACGTCGTTCATGCGCCGGAAGATGGCGTCGTCGAGCGCGTCCAAGCTGACGGTGACGCGCTTCAGCCCGGCGTCCTTGAGCGCCTGCGCCTTGCGGGCGAGCAGCGAGCCGTTGGTGGTGAGCGTGAGGTCGAGCGGCAGGCCTTCCGGCGTGCGCAGTGCGGCCAACTGGGCGATGAGCGCTTCGAGGTTGCGTCGCAGCAGCGGTTCGCCGCCGGTCAGGCGCAGCTTCTGGACGCCGAGCTGGGCGAAGACGCGGGCGAGTCGGGTGATCTCCTCGAAGGAGAGCAGGTCGCGATGGGGGAGGAAGGCGTAGTCCTTGTCGAACACGTCCTTGGGCATGCAGTAGCTGCAGCGGAAGTTGCAGCGGTCGGTGACGGAGATCCGCAGGTCACGCAGCGGCCGGCCGCGCGCATCCAGCCACGGGCCGCTGCGGGGCGGCGGCAGCGGATGCGGCACGGGAGGCGTCCGCCCGATCTGTCTCAGATCGAGCAGCGGAATCACACCATCGGTCATGGACCGGATTGTGCCGCCGCCAGCCCGCCCGCGCCCGTGGAGGCCCTTCCCGGAGCAACTGTGCTCCTGCAACAGGGGTGGCGTTGTGCGCTTCGGCACCGAATCCCGCCCTCGTCACCCTGTAGGACTTGTCACTTGCACGACAGGGCCGGCGGCGTTCGAATCGCGGCATGAGCTTGACCCCCACGACCGTGGTCCATGCGGACCTGGCCAGCTTCGTCTCCTTCGGCGAAGCCCTGACCGAGATGATCCGCGTCGGCCCCGACGTCTGGCGCAGCCGCAGCGGCGGCTCGCCCTGGAACGTGGCCATCGCGATGTCGCGTCTGGGCCAGCTCAGCGCCTTCGCCGGCGGCATCGGCAAGGACCCGTTCGGCCAGGCGATCTGGCAGGCCAGCGCCGACGCCAGCCTGGACCTGCGCTTCCTCCAGCAGTTCGCCAAGTCGCCGCTGGTGGCCTACGTCCACCAGCTCGATCCGCCCGAGTACGCCTTCGTGGGCGACGACAGCGCCGACCTGCACTTCCGCCCCCATGCGCTGCCCGCCGGCTGGCGTCGCGCGTTGCGCTGGGCGCACTTCGGCTCGATCAGCCTGACGCGCGAGCCGCTCGCCGCCCGCCTGATCGCGCTGGCCGAGTCGCTCAAGGACGAGGGCGTGCGCATCAGCTACGACCCCAACTACCGCATGTCCATGGATTCTCGCTACGACCGCACGCTGGAACGCATGTGCCGGCTGGCGGACGTCATCAAGGTCTCCGATGAAGACCTCCGCGGCCTGTTCCGCAGTCGCGACCACCACCTCGGGCTGGCGCAGATCTCGGCCTGGAATCCGCGCGCGATCGTGATGCTGACGCTCGGCGAACGCGGCGCGCAGCTGTTCCATCCGAAGGCGGACCTGAGCGCCTCGCCGCCGCCGATCGAACACGTCGTCGACACCATCGGCGCAGGCGACGCCGCAATGGCCGGACTGCTCTACAGCCTGATGAACGGCGGCACGCAGGATCCCGAGGACCACCTGCGCTGGGCCGTGGCCGCTGGAGCCGCCTCGTGCGCTGGAGCCGGCGTGGACGGCCTGTCGGCCGGACTCGTCACCTCGCTCATCGACCAGGTGCAGGTCCGACGCGCCGAGATGGCGTAACGATTGGGGCAGCAGCGCGGGCGCAGACGCAGGCGCAGGCGAATCCGTGAGCCCGCTTCACGACCTCGAACGATCGCGCCCCGCGATCCAGAACCCGAACTGCCCCACCAGTCCCGCGCCGCTGAGCGTGAGCGCCGCCGCCAGCGCCGGATCGCCGCCCAGGCCGACCAGCGACGAGCACACCGCCCCCACCGCCATCTGCATGCAGCCGTAGAGCCCGGAGGCGGAGCCGGTGACCGTCGGATCGACGCTGATCGCCTGCGTCAGCGCGGCCGGTGACGAGAGCCCCGCGCCGAGCGTGAAGAGGAACATCGTGCCGACCGTGCCGGCGACGGTGAGCTGGTCCAGCAGCACGAGCGCGAGCAGCCCGAGCGCCGCCGCCACGCTGACCGCGTTCGCGCCTATCAGCAGCGGTCGCAGCGGGAAGCGCCGCAACAACCTCGTTGCGAGCATGCTGCCGAGCCAGATGCCCGAGACCAGCATTGCCAGGCACCAGCCGACCTCGTGCGCCGGACGGTGCAGCCGGTCGACGAAGATGAAAGGCGCGGCCGCGATGAAGGCATACATCGCCGTCGTCGCGCATCCGCCGCCGACGCTGTAGCCGAGGAAGGCCGGCGAGCGCAGCAGCCCGGCATAGGCGCGCGCGAGGCTGCGCAGATCCTGCGCCTGCGCATGACGCCCGGTCTCGGGCAGTTGCCGCCAGGCCACCAGCATGGCCGCCACGCCCAGCACGGTGAGCGCGATCAGGATGCTGCGCCAGCCCAGCGTCGGCGCCATGGCCGCGCCGATGATGGGCGCGATGCCCGGCGCAATCGTCACGATCAGGTTGACCGAGGCCATGCGGCTGGCCGCGTCCGCGGTCGTGGAGGTGTCGCGCACGATCGCCCGTGCCAGCACCATGCCCGAGCAGCCGCCCAGCGCCTGCAACAGCCGCGCGGCGATCAGCATCCCGGCGGTCGGCGCCAGCGACGCGGCCAGTCCCGCCAGGGTGTAGAGCCCGAGTCCGGCCAGGAGCACAGGCCGGCGTCCATAGCGGTCCGCAAGCGGCCCATAGACGAGCTGACCCGCGGCGAGTCCTGCGATGTACAGGCTGATGCTGAGCTGCAGCGCATGCGGACTCGCGCCGAGGTCGGCGGCCGCCAGCGGCAGCGCCGGCACGAAGACGTGCATCGCCAGCGTGCTGCAGACGATGAACAGGGCCGGCAGCCACAACGGCACCTCCGGGCGGGGCAGAGGCAGCGGAGCGGCGGCGGACGTCATGACGACCGATTCTTCCAGTCGCGCCCCTGCAGCGGGGTACCAGCGAGGTACGCCGCGTGCGAGCGACGATCGCGTACTGCGTGCGCGGGCGCAGGGCAGCGAGCCACTAAGCGTCGCCGTCGCGCTTCGTCGCCACCAGCGTCTTCGGCCCGCCGACCTGCAGGCGAGGGCGGTCCGCTTCTTCTTCGGCCAGCGGCCGCACCTCGACCAGGCTCGCATGGCAACGCTTCGCCAGATCCTGGTAGGTCTCGGTGCCGACGCGCTTCCAGCGGATCTCGTCCTCGGTCAGCGGGCGCATCACCTTCGCGGGCAGGCCCGCGATGAGCGACTTCTCCGGCAGCTTCAGTCCCGCCCGCACGAAGGCGCAGGCCGCGACGATGCTGTACGCGCCGACCTCCGCCTCGTCCATCACGACCGCGTTCATGCCGACCAGCGCGTCATGCCGCACCACGCAGCCGTGGAGCACCGCGCCATGGCCGATGTGCCCGTTGGTCTCCACCACCGTGTCCGAATCCGGGAACCCATGGATCACGCAGGTGTCCTGCACGTTGGACCCGTCCATCAGCCGGATGCGGCCGAAGTCCCCCCTCAAGGAGGCGCAGGGCCCCACATAACAGCCGGGACCCACGATCACATCCCCGATCAGCACCGCTGTCGGGTGGACGTAGGCGCTCGGATGGACGACCGGCGAGAGGCCGTCGATGGCGTAGCAGGGCATGGAATGCGCTCCTTTTAGGTGGTAACCCTAGGTTTCCGACCTTGTCTTGCGATGCGATGGCTCGTAGTATCTACCGACCGGTCGGTAAATAGAAGCCGACCCACAAAAGCTGAAAAAGCTGAATCCATCGACGGCCGAGGAGACAAGCCGAATGAGCACCGCTACCACGATCCCATCCACCGCTGCCGAAGACAGTCCGCTGCTGATCAGCACCGAGGGCGCCGTCCGCGTCCTCACGCTGAACCGGCCGCAGGCCTTGAACGCGTTCACGACCGGCCTGCTCGGCCAGTTGCGCGTCGCGCTCGACGAGGCGGCGCACGACGGGACCGTGCGCGCGGTGCTCATCACCGGCGCCGGGCGCGCGTTCTGCGCGGGCCAGGACCTGTCGGATCCCCACATCAAGCCGGAGTTCGACGAGCACGCGGATCCGGCGGCGTCTGCCGACGTCCACAAGAAGCCCAAGGCCAAGGACATCGGCAACCTGCTCGACCACTACTACATCCCGCTGGCGCTGCGCCTGCGCAGCATGCCAGTGCCCACCGTCTGCGCGGTCAACGGCGTGGCCGCCGGCGCGGGCGCGAATTTCGCGCTCGGCTGCGACCTGGTGCTGGCAGGGCAGTCGGCCTCCTTCATCCAGGCGTTCTCGAAGATCGGGCTGGTGCCTGATTGCGGCGGCACCTGGCTCCTCACACGTCTCGTGGGCCGCGCCCGCGCGATGCAGCTGGCGCTGCTCGGCGACAAGCTGCCCGCCGCGGACGCGCAGTCCTGGGGCCTGATCGCCCGCTGCGTCGCCGACGCCGAGCTGCAGAGCGAGGCCATGACCACCGCGCAGAAGCTCGCGAAGATGCCGACCCGGGCGCTGGTGCAGACGCGCGAGGCGCTCGACGCCTCGATGGACCTGGAGTTCGAGGACGCCCTCAAGCTCGAGGCCCGGCTGCAGAGCCAGCTCGGCTACGCGCACGACTATCTGGAAGGCGCCGCCGCCTTCCTGACCAAGCGCGCCCCGACCTTCAAGGACCGTTGATGAGCGCGCCCCTGGATCCCCGTCTGGATGCGCAACGCGTGGCCGAAGCGGTCCGCGACACCATGTTCGCCAACGACCGCGCGTCCAAGGGCCTGGGCATGCGCATCGACGCCATCGGCCCCGGCACCGCGACGCTGTCGATGGCGGTGCGCGAGGACATGCTCAACGGCTTCGACATCTGCCACGGCGGCTTCGTCACGACGCTGGCCGACTCGTGCTTCGCCTTCGCCTGCAACTCGCACAACGAGGTGACGGTGGCCTCGGGCTTCGCGATCGACATCGTCGCGCCGTCCCGTCTGGGCGACGTGCTGACGGCGAGCGCCGTCGAGACCTCGCTGGCCGGCCGCACCGGCGTCTACGACATCCGCATCACCAATCAACGCGACGAATTGATCGCGGTCTTCCGGGGCCGGTCCTATCGCATCAAGGGCAAGCCCGTGGTGCCGGAACTGGCGGCCGCGCGCTGAAGCGCCGGCGTCCCGGAACGAGCAGACAGCTCAGAAGACAGGTCAGGAGACAGCCCCATGACGGTGAAGACCTTCCAGCCCGAGCACCTCGAGCCCATCGAGCGCGCCAGCCAGGACGAGCTGCGTGCGCTGCAGCTGCAGCGCCTGAAGTGGTCGCTCAAGCACGCCTACGAGAACGTGCCGCACTACAAGGCCGCGTTCGACGCGAAGGGCGTCCATCCGGACGATCTGAAGGATCTTTCCGACCTGCGCCTGTTCCCCTTCACGACCAAGAAGGACCTCCGCGACAACTACCCGTTCGGTCTCTTCGCCGTGCCGCGCGAGCAGGTGGTGCGGGTGCACGCGTCGTCGGGAACGACCGGCAAGCCGACCGTCGTCGGCTACACGCAGCAGGACATCGACACCTGGGCCGACCTGGTCGCGCGCTCGCTGCGCGCCGCCGGCACGCGCAAGGGCGACATCGTCCACATCGCCTACGGCTACGGCCTGTTCACCGGCGGCCTGGGCGCGCATTACGGCGCCGAGCGGCTGGGCTGCACCGTCATCCCGATGTCGGGCGGCCAGACCGAGAAGCAGGTCCAGCTGATCCAGGACTTCAAGCCCGACGTCATCATGGTGACGCCGAGCTACATGCAGGTGATCGTCGAGGAATTCGTGCGCCAGGGCCTGGACCCGCGAGCGTCCTCGCTGAAGACCGGCGTCTTCGGCGCCGAACCCTGGACCGAGGCGATGCGCCGCGAGATCGAGCTCAAGGCCGGCATCGACGCGGTCGACATCTACGGCCTGTCCGAGGTGATGGGGCCAGGTGTGGCCAGCGAATGCATCGAGACCAAGGACGGTCCGGTGATCTGGGAGGACCACTTCTATCCCGAGATCATCGACCCCGAGACCGGCGAGGTCCTGCCCGAAGGCTCGGAAGGGGAACTGGTGTTCACCTCGCTGAGCAAGGAAGCGCTGCCGGTGATCCGCTACCGCACGCGCGACCTGACGCGCCTGCTGCCGCCGACCGCGCGCAGCATGCGCCGCATGGGCAAGATCGTCGGCCGCAGCGACGACATGCTGATCATCCGCGGCGTCAACCTGTTCCCGACGCAGATCGAGGAACTGGTGCTCGCCGAGCCCGGCCTGTCGGGCCAGTACCAGATCGTCGTCAGCCGCGACGGCCACCTCGACGAGGTCGAGGTGCGCTGCGAGCTGTCGGCCGCGGGCGGCGGCGACGCGCAGGCGATGTCGAAGTCGCTGCAGCACCGCATCAAGACGCTGATCGGCGTGTCGACCCGGGTGACCGTCGGCGCACCGGATTCGATTGAACGGACGTTGGTCGGGAAAGCCCGACGCGTCGTGGACCAGAGACCCAAGGGCCAGTGATGCGACGGTCCCACAAGGACCCGATCGCGACCCGAACAGGAGAGCCTTCATGTACACCCAAGCCATGAGCGTCGGTCCGCAGGACCAGGCAACCAAGCTGCAGACCGCCGAGGAGCAGCAGCGCAACGAGGCCTTCGAGGCCCGCATCGACGCGGGCGACTTCATCGAGGCCAAGGACTGGATGCCGGAGCACTACCGCAAGACGCTGGTGCGCCAGATCAGCCAGCACGCGCATTCGGAGATCGTGGGCATGCTGCCCGAAGGCAACTGGATCACGCGCGCGCCCACGCTCAAGCGCAAGGCGATCCTGCTGGCCAAGGTGCAGGACGAGGGCGGGCACGGGCTCTACCTGTATTCCGCCGCCGAGACGCTGGGTACCAGCCGCGACCAGATGCTGGACGCGCTGCACACCGGCAAGGCCAAGTACAGCTCGATCTTCAACTACCCGACGCTGACCTGGGCCGACATCGGTGTGGTCGGCTGGCTGGTGGACGGCGCGGCGATCATGAACCAGGTGCCGCTGTGCCGTTGCTCCTACGGCCCGTATGCCCGCGCGATGATCCGCATCTGCCGCGAGGAATCCTTCCATCAGCGCCAGGGCTACGAGAGCCTGCTGGTGATGATGCGCGAGGGCACGGACGCGCAGAAGGCGATGGTCCAGGACGCGGTGAACCGCTGGTGGTGGCCGTCGCTGATGATGTTCGGACCGGCGGACAAGGATTCGCCGAACTCCGAGCAGTCGATGCGCTGGGGCATCAAGCGCCTGACCAACGACGAGCTGCGTCAGAAGTTCGTCGACGCGACCGTGCCGCAGGCCGAGATGCTCGGCATCACGCTGCCCGACCCCGACCTGAAGTGGAACGCCGAGCGCGACCACCACGACTTCGGCGCGATCGACTGGGCCGAGTTCTGGCGCGTCGTCGGCGGCAACGGCCCCTGCAACACCGAACGCCTGGGCACCCGCGTGAAGGCCTGGGACGACGGCGCCTGGGTCCGCGACGCCGCGCTCGCCCACGCGAAGAAGCGCGCCACCGAAGCCAAGGCGGCCTGATCGGACGCGGGCGCGCGCAAGCGCTGCCACGCACGAGCGATCACACCGTCTCCGCCACGAACAGTCCAGAGCATCCGAATCATGAGCATCAACCAAACGACCGGCGCCAACGAATGGCCCCTGTGGGAAGTCTTCGTCCGCAACAAGGCGGGCCTGGACCACAAGCATTGCGGCAGCCTGCACGCGCCCGATTCGAAGATGGCGCTGCAGATGGCGCGCGACGTCTACACCCGGCGCCAGGAAGGCGTGAGCATCTGGGTCGTGCCGTCGTCGGCGATCGTCGCGTCGGACCCGGGCGAGAAGTCCATGTACTTCGACCCGATGGAGGACAAGGTGTATCGCCACCCGACCTTCTACGACCTGCCCGAGTCGCTCGACCACATGTGAGGACCGGACGATGAACGCCTCCGTCCAACCCGGCCAGCGCGCCGACGTCCAGTACCTGCTGCGCCTCGGCGACGCCTGCCTGGTGCTGTCGCACCGCATCTCCGAATGGATCGGCCACGCGCCCATCCTGGAAGAGGAACTCGCGCTGGGCAACATCGCGCTGGACCTGCTGGGCCAGTCGCGCGCGCTGCTGACGCGCGCCGGTCAGCTCAACGAGCAGCCGCTCGACGAGGATCAGCTCGCCTACCTGCGCGAGGAACGCCACTACCTGAACCCCGTGATGATGGAGCTGCCGCGCGGCGACTTCGCCTTCACGCAGGCCCGCAACCTGATCGCCGCCTGCTGGCTGATGCCGATGTGGACGCGTCTGCAGGCGTCCAGCGACGCCGAGGTCGCCGCCATCGCCGCCAAGGCGGTGAAGGAAGTCCGCTATCACCAGCAGCACGCGGCCGAGTGGGTCGTGCGCCTGGGCGACGGCACGGACGAGTCGGCCCAGCGGATGAAGGCCGCGCTCGCGCAGCTGTGGCCCTACGTCAACGAGCTGTTCGCGTCGGACGAGGTCGACGCGGCGGCCGAAGCCAGCGGCCTGGGCCCGGCCTGGTCGTCGCTGAAGCCCGACTGGGACGCGGCGATGGACGAGGTCCTGGCCGAGGCGCAGCTCGCGCGGCCGAAGGACACGCCGCACGTCTACATCGGCGTGCGCGGCGTCCACAGCGAGCACATGGGCCACATGCTGGCGACGATGCAGTCGCTGCAGCGCAGCTACCCCGGCGGGGTGTGGTGAGCGGCTTCCAGATGAACACGCCGACGCCTTCGCATCTCGATTGGCTGTCGTCCTTGACGCCGGTCGGACCGCGTCCGTCGACGTCCGATGTCGGCGCCACCGATCTCGGCTGCGGACGCCTGTCCGCCGCGTGGGAGGTGCTGTCGCAGGTGCTCGATCCCGAGGTGCCGGCGGTGTCGCTGGTGGAGCTCGGCATCGTGCGCGATCTGGTCGAGACCGCCGATGGCGTCGAGGTCGTGCTGACGCCGACCTATTCCGGCTGCCCGGCCACCGAAGCGATCGAGCAGAACGTGCGCGACGCGCTGTCGCGTTTCGGCACCGTGACCGTGACCATGCGCCGCGCGCCGGCCTGGACCACCGACTGGATCACCGACGAAGGCCGCGAGAAGCTGCGCCGCTACGGCATCGCGCCGCCCGGACCGGTGGACGCGGGGCAGGGCGTGCCCATCCGCATCGTCCGTCGCCGCGACGCCATCGCCTGCCCGCGCTGCGGCAGCACGCACACCGAGCAGCTGTCGGCCTTCGGCTCGACCGCCTGCAAGTCGCTGTACCGCTGCGTCGCCTGCCGCGAGCCTTTTGAACATTTCAAGCCGATCTGAGCCATCGCCATGAGCCTGCACTTCCACCCGCTGCGCCTGCGCGCCAAGCACCAGGACACCGATGACGCCGTCGTGCTGTGCTTCGACGTGCCCGAGGCGCTGCGCGAGACCTTCCGCTTCACGCAGGGCCAGTACCTGACGCTGCGCGGCGACGTCGACGGCCAGGACCTGCGCCGTTCGTATTCCATCTGCGCCGGCGTCGACGACGGCGAGCTGCGCGTCGGCGTGCGGCAGGTCGACGGCGGCGCCTTCTCCACCTGGGTCCACCGGCACCTGAAGGCCGGCGACGAGGTCCAGGTCTTCCCGCCGCAGGGCCGCTTCCACGTCCCGCTGGAGCCCGCGACGGGCCGTCACTTCGTCGGCATCGCCGCCGGATCGGGCATCACGCCCATCCTGTCGATCATGAAGAGTGTGCTCGCCCGCGAGCCGATGAGCCGTTTCACGCTGATCTACGGCAACCGTCGTCCGGCGACGACGATGTTCAAGGAAGAGCTCGAGGACCTGAAGAACCGCTACATGACGCGGCTGACGCTGCATCACGTGTTCTCGCGCGAGCATGTCGACTCGCCGCTGATGGCGGGCCGGCTGGACCAGGCCAAGCTGAGCGATTTCCTCGGCGGCCCGGTGCCGGCCGCCGGCATCGACCAGGTCTTCGTCTGCGGCCCCTTCGAGATGAACGAGCAGGCCGAGGCCGCGCTGCGCGCCGCCGGCGTCCCCGAGGAACGCATCCACATCGAGCGCTTCGGTACGCCGGAGATGCAGACCGGCCGTCCGGCGCCGCACGAGGTCCACGAGGAGGACGCGGAAGCCGCCAAGGTCGTCGTGATCCGCGACGGCGTCTCGCGCGAGATCGAGTTCCGCAAGAGCGATCCCAGCCTGCTGGACGCCGCGGCGCGGGCCGGCATGGACGTCCCGTTCTCCTGCAAATCCGGCGTGTGTTCCACCTGCCGCTGCAAGTTGATCGAAGGCGAGGTCCGGATGGATAAGAATTTCGCCCTTGAGAAGCACGAAGTGGCGGCGGGATTCATCCTGAGCTGTCAGGCGCATGCCCTGACCCCCCGCGTCGTGATCTCGTTCGACGAACGCTGATTCACAAGGAAAAGACATTTCATGGCCCGAGGTCGAGCTCCCGGATTCGATGCCACCCGCGAGGAGATCCTCGCGCAGGCCGCCCGACTTTTCGCCAACCAGGGTTACCCCGCGACCTCGATGAACCAGGTCGCCGAGGCCTGCTCGGTCAGCAAACCCACGCTGTACCACTACGTGCGCGACAAGCACGAGTTGCTCGCGCAGATCTGCCAGAACCACCTGCAGCACCTGGTCGACCTGGTCGACGAGGTCAGCGCGCAGCAGCTCCCGCCGGCGGAGCACCTGCGCGGGCTGATCCACCGCTTCGTGCGGGCCTACGGCGAGGCGCAGAACGAGCACCGCGTGCTGACCGAGGACCTGAAGTTCCTCGACGACGAGCACCGCGAGCGCATGGTCGCGGTCGAGCGCCAGGTCGTGGGCCGCTTCGCCGACGCGGTGGCCGCGGTGCGGCCGGAGCTGCGCGGCGCGCATCTGCACAAGCCGCTGACCATGCTGCTGTTCGGCATGATCAACTGGACCTTCACCTGGCTGCGGCCCGACGGCGCGCTGACCTACGAGGCGGTCGCGCCCATGGTGGCGGACCTGTTCTTCGGCGGGTTGGGTGCGGTGCGGACCGAACTCACCGATCCTTCGGCGCGCCACGAGCGCAACGAACTCGACCCGGCGGCGCCGCAAGTCTCATGAAGGCTTGGCGGAGGACGATCGCCGTCGACATGCATCCCTGGCAGTGCTTGCATTGCCTGCAGTCATCGTTGAAGCAGTAGCAGTACCTGATTGACCTTGCGTTCCTGAAAAACATATTCCGAAGGAGACGACATGAAACGCATCGAGAAGACCCTGCTGGCCATGGCCATGACGGGGGCCGCGCTGATGGGCGCGGGCGGCAGCGCGTGGGCGGACATCAACGTCGGCGTGACCGTGTCGGCCACGGGCCCGGCCGCGTCGCTGGGCATCCCGGAGAAGAACACCTTCTCGCTGATGCCCAAGACCATCGCCGGCCAGAAGGTCAACTACATCATCCTGGACGATGCGTCGGACACGACCACCGCCGTCGCCAACACGCGCAAGCTGATCACCGAGCACAAGGTCGACGTGGTCGTCGGCTCGACCGTCACGCCGAACTCGCTGGCGATGATCGACGCGGTGTCGGAGGCGCAGGTGCCGATGATCTCGATGGCGGCCTCGGCCCGCATCGTCGAGCCGATGGACGCCAAGAAGAAGTGGGTCTTCAAGACGCCGCAGAACGACATCATGATGGCGCTGGCCATCGCCGGCCACATGCAGGCGCAGGGCGTGAAGACGGTGGCCTACATCGGGTTCGCCGACGCCTACGGCGAAGGCTGGTACGGCGAGTTCAACAAGGTCGCCGCCAGCAAGGGCCTGAGCATCGTCGCCAACGAGCGCTACAACCGCACCGACACCTCGGTCACCGGCCAGGTGCTGAAGATCATGGCGGCCAAGCCCGATGCGGTGCTGGTCGGCGGCAGCGGCACGCCGGCGGCGCTGCCGCAGAAGACGCTCAAGGAGCGCGGCTACCAGGGCAAGTACTACCAGACCCACGGCGTGGCCAACAACGACTTCCTGCGCGTCGGCGGCAAGGATGTCGAGGGCACCTTCCTGCCCTCGGGCCCGGTGCTGGTCGTGGACCAGCTGCCCGCGGACCATCCGGCCAAGAAGAGCGCCAAGACCTACGTGACGGCCTATGAGGGCGCGTACGGCAAGGGCAGCGTGTCGACCTTCGGCGGCCACGCGTGGGACGCGGGCCTGCTGCTGCAGGCGGCGATTCCTGAAGCCGTCAAGAAGGCCCAACCGGGCACGCCGCAGTTCCGTGCGGCGCTGCGCGATGCGCTCGAAGGCGTGAAGGAACTGCCGGCCGCGCACGGCGTGTTCACGATGTCGCCCAATGACCATCTGGGTCTCGACCAACGTGCGCGCGTGATGGTGAAGATCGAAAACGGGACCTGGAAGTACCAGCCCTGATCCGTTGACCTGAGGGCGGGACGCACAACGTCCCGCCCTCGTTCGTTTCTGACCTTCGAAAGAGTTGCCATGAGCGCTACCCCCGTCCTCCAAAGCCTGATCGCCGGTCGCTGGATCGGCTCGACCGCCGCACGCGGCCTGCACAGTGCCGTCAACGGACGGTTGGTGACGCAGACCCATGCCGAGGAGATCGACTTCGGCGAGAGCCTGCATTTCGCGCGAAAGCGGACGCTGCCGGCGCTGCTCGCGCTCGACTTCCAGCAGCGCGCCGCGATCCTGAAGGCGCTCGCGACCTACCTGCAGGAACACAAGGAATCGCTCTACGCGATCTCCGCGCACACGGGTGCCACGCGGCCCGATTCGTGGATCGACATCGAAGGCGGCTTCGGCACGCTCTTCGCCTATGCGTCCATGGGCCGCCGCGAACTGCCGTCGAGCAACATCGTCCATGAGGGCCCGGCGCAGGCGCTGGGCAAGCTCGGCCAGTTCATGGGCACGCACGTGCTGGTGCCCAAGCGCGGCGTCGCCGTGCACATCAACGCCTTCAATTTCCCGATGTGGGGGATGCTGGAGAAGTTCGCGCCCAGCTTCCTCGCCGGCATTCCCTGCATCGTCAAGCCCGCCACCGCGACCAGCTATGTCGCCGAAGCCTGCGTGCGCCTCATCGAGCAGTCCGGCCTGCTGCCGGCCGGCGCGTTGCAGCTGGTCATCGGCAGTTCCGGCGATCTGCTGGACCGGCTGGAGGAGACGGACGTCGTCACCTTCACCGGCTCGGCGGACACGGCGGCGCAGCTGCGCGTCAATCCGAACCTGATCCGCCGCTCGGTGCCGTTCAACGCCGAGGCCGACAGTCTCAACTGCGCGATCCTGGCGCCGGACGTCGTGCCCGGCGATCCGGAATTCGATCTCTTCGTCAAGGAAGTCATGCGGGAGATGAGCGCCAAGGCCGGCCAGAAATGCACGGCCATCCGGCGCGCGATCGTGCCGGCGGCGCAGATCGACGCAGTGGCCGCGGCGCTGCGCGAGCGGCTCGCGAAGATCAAGATCGGCGATCCGTCCGTCGAGGGCGTGCGCATGGGCGCGCTGGCGTCCAAGGCGCAGCAGGCCGACGTGGCCGAGCGCCTGGCGCAACTCGCGCAGGGCAACGAGATCGTCTACGGCGAGCGCGACGGATTCGCGCCGGTGGGCGAGGGCGTGGGCGACGGCGCCTTCTTCGCGCCGACGCTGCTGCTGTGCCGCGACGCGATGAACAACGAGGCGGTCCACAACGTCGAGGCCTTCGGGCCGGTGTCGACGCTGATGAGCTACGGGGACTTCGACGAGGCGCTGGCGCTCGCCGCCAAGGGGCGCGGCAGCCTGGTGGGTTCGGTGGTCACGAAGACGCCGGCGCTGGCCGCGCAGGCCGTCTATCACGCGGCCGCCTTCCACGGCCGGCTGCTGGTGCTGGACCGCGACGCGGCCGGCGAATCGACCGGACACGGCTCCCCGCTGCCGATGCTCAAGCACGGCGGCCCGGGACGGGCCGGCGGCGGCGAGGAACTCGGCGGCATCCGCGCCGTCAAGCACTACCTGCAGCGCTGCGCGGTGCAGGCCTCGCCGACGATGCTCACGGCCATCACCGGCGAGTACGTGCGCGGCGGCAAGGTCACCGAGGACGCGATCCATCCGTTCCGCAAGCACTTCGAGGAGATCCAGGTCGGCGATTCTCTGCTGACGCATCGCCGCACGGTGTCCGAGGCGGACATCGTCAACTTCGGCGGCATCAGCGGCGACTACTTCTACATGCACTTCGACGAGGTCGCGGCCAAGGACACGCAATTCGGCCAGCGCATCGCGCACGGCTACTTCGTGCTGTCGGCGGCGGCGGGACTGTTCGTGTCGCCGGCGCCGGGGCCGGTCCTTGCCAATTACGGGCTGGACACGCTGCGCTTCGTGAACCCCGTGGCCATCGGCGACACCATCCAGGCGCGGCTCACCTGCAAGCGCCGCATCGACCGCGGCAACCGCCCCGACCAGCCGCCGCAAGGGGTGGTCGCCTGGGACGTGCAGGTCACCAACCAGCGCGGCGAGCTCGTCGCGAGCTACGACATCCTGACGCTGGTGGCGAAGAAGGCGGCTTGATCTTCAGCGCGGAACGACCTCATGAATGAGGTCGATCAACGCGCGCAATGTCGCCGGGATGTGCCGGTGGCCAGAGTAGTACAGGCACAGCGCCGGCAGCGGCGCCGCCCAGTCGTCCAGCACGCGGCGCAGGCGTCCGCTTGCGATGTCTTCGGCGACGTACCACTCGGCGATCTGCGCAAGTCCCAGTCCCGCGCGCGCCGCTTCCAGCATCAGCAGCGGCGAATCCAGCACCATCGGGCCGGGCACGTCGAGCGCTTCGCGAGCCGCTGCTTGCTTGCCGCGCTTCGCCTGCGCGAACTCCCAGGGCGACGGCAGCCCGCTCGGCATCCGCGCACGGATGCACGCATGGCGCGCGAGGTCGGCGGGCGTCGACGGCAGGCCATGGCGCTCGAAGTAATCGGGCGAGCCGACGACCGCCATCCGCAGCGGCAGGCCGATCGGCACGCGGATCATGTCGCGCGGCACCTGCGGCGCGAGCCGCAGTCCGGCGTCGAAGCCTTCGGCGACGATGTCGACCAGCCGACCTTCGGTGACGACGTCGAGCGTGACGTCGGGGTACCGGCGCAGGAACTCCGCCAGGACCGGCCGGAACACCATCTGCGCCGCGCCCAGCGAGCTGTTGAGGCGCAAGGTGCCGGACGGCGCGCCCGCGCGGTCGTCCGCCGCCGCGACGGCTTCCTGGATCTGCGCGACCGCCGGTCCGACCCGCTCGACGAATCGACGTCCCGCCTCCGTGAGCGACACGCTGCGCGTCGTGCGGTGGAAGAGCCGCACGCCCATGCGTGCTTCCAGCCCCGCGACCGCGTTGCTGACGGCGGAGGTCGACATCTCCAGCTCCACCGCCGCCGGTCGGAAACCCTGCCGGCGCGCGACGGCGAGCACGACCTCGAATTCGGTCAGGCTGTCTTTCTGCATGAGGCATTGTTCCTGGAACCGGGACGACGCGTCCAGCATTGACCGGCTTATCGAAACGGATCCCGCTTCCTACAGTGGCCCCATCGCGTCGCGGCATCCGCCGAGGCCAACACTGAAAGGACAACGCATGCGGACCTTCGACAAGCGTTTCGATCAAAGCTACGTCGACGGCGCCTTCGTCCCGGTGACGGGTGAGGAGCTCGTCGACATCGTGGATCCCGCCACCGAGGAGGTGGTTGGCCAGGCCCGGCTCGCCAATCGCGACGATGCCCGGCGCGCGGTCGAGGCTGCGATGCGCGCCCAGCCGGCGTTCGGGCGGACCACCGTCGCGGAACGGATGGCGATGCTGGAGCGTCTGCGGGCATCGATGCTGGCGCACGCCGACGAGATCCTCGAAGCGACCATCGCCGAGTACGGCGGCCCCGTCGCCCGCGCGCAATGGGTCGCCAACTACGCCTCGCAGTGTTTCGGCGATGCGGCGCGGGTGTTGTCGACCTACGCGTTCGAGAGGCCCTTCGGCGGCTCGACGGTCGTGATGGCGCCGGTCGGCGTGTCGGCGCTCTTCGCGCCGTGGAACAGCACCGCCGGCACCATGGCGAGCAAGCTCGCGTCGGCGACCGCCGCCGGCTGCGCGACGGTGATCAAGCCCAGCGAGCTGAGTCCGTGGCAGGCGCACGTCGTGGCCCGCGCGATTCATGAAGCGGGGCTGCCGCCCGGCGTCGTCAACATCGTGACCGGTCGCGGCCTCGACGTCGGCGCCGAGATCGGCACCCATCCCGGCGTGGCCAAGCTGTCGTTCACCGGGTCGACGCCGACCGGGAAGCTGATCGCACGCGGCGCCGTCGACACGATGAAGCGCGTGAGCCTGGCGCTGACCGGCAAGTCGGCGTCGCTGCTGCTGGAGGATGCGGACCTGGACGCCGCGATTCCGCTCGCGTTGGGCGCGGCCTTCATGAACAGCGGACAGGCCTGCGTGGCAGGGACGCGTCTGCTGGTGCCGCGGGCGCGGATGGCCGATGTCGTCGAACGGATCCGCGCCGCCGTCGCCGCGCTGCGTGTCGGCGATCCGCGCGATCCGGCGACGACGATCGGTCCCATGGTCAGCCGCGCGCAGTTCGAGCGCGTCCAGCATTTCATCCGCCGCGGCCTCGGTCAGGGCGCGACGCTGATCGCCGGCGGGGAAGGGCGTCCCGAAGGACTCGATCGCGGCTGGTTCGTCCGTCCCACGGTGTTCGCCGACGTCCGCAACGACATGGACATCGCGCGCGAGGAGATCTTCGGCCCGGTGCTGTCCGTCCTGCCGGTGGACTCGGAGGACGAGGCGATCGCGGTCGCCAACGACTCGCCGTACGGGCTCCAGGCCTACGTGTTCTCGGCCGACGCGGACCGCGCGCGACGCGTGGCCGCGCGCCTGCAGGCGGGCACGGTGCTGATCAACCGGGTCGCGCCGGACCTGCTGGCGCCGTTCGGCGGCGTCAAGCAGTCGGGCGTGGGGCGCGAGTTCGGCGTGATGGGCATGGAGGCCTTCCTCGAACCGAAGACGATCAGCGCCACCTGAGATCGGCAAAGCCGAATCGCCCGCAAGGAAGTTCGACCTTGAGCGGAGTGCGCGGGCCGCCCACACTGCGGACTTCCCTCCACCCGACTTCCGAACGACCTTGGACCTCCTCACCACCCCCGTCATCGCCGGCCTGCTCTTCACCGGCACGCTGGCCATCGTCGCGCTGATGGCCTGGAAAGGCGGCAGCGAGCGCCGCGACGTCACCTTCCTCGCCTCGGCCGCGGGCCTGGGCGGCGTGTGCACGGCGATCGCCGCCGTGGTCTGAATCCGGCGCGCACAGCGCACGCCGCAGGCGCAGATTTACGCTCCGTTGCGAAGTCGACGTCCCTGACGGCTGCGCGTGATTCGGCGCCGCGCCAGAATGCGGCGAACGATTCAGTGAGAGGAAGGGGAGGGCATGCGCGTCTTGCTCGTCGAGGATTCCGAGTTTGTTCGCGAGCAGTTCCTGCGATTGTTCGAGGGACTCGATTTCGTGGAAGTGGTGGGCTACGCGGACAGCGAGGAAGACGCCGTCCAGGCGATCTCGGTGCTCAAGCCCGAGGTCGTGCTGCTCGACCTGAACCTGCAGGTGGGCTCCGGCATGCACGTGCTGCGACGCGCCCGGGCAGGCGGCTACACCGGCAAGCTGTGGGTGCTCAGCAGCCGCGACCCCGACTTCTACCGCTCGCTGTGCGAGAAGCACGGCGCCGACGGCTTCTACGACAAGGCCCATGAGCAGCTGCAGCTGCTCGACGACCTGCGCGTGCTGGCGGGCGAGAAGCCGCTGTTCTGACCGCCTCGTTCCGGCGGGCCGCCGACGGGCCCGGTCGGCTCGGTAGGGCCTTTGCGGGTCGCTCGTAGAATCGCCGCTCCCTAGCGATGACGCCCCGATGACCGGGCGATGACGATGACAGCAGCTGTTCGGACCGACGCCGCGCTGGCGCCGGTGGTGATCGTGGGTGCCGGCCTGGCCGGATTGACCGTGGCGCTTCACCTCGCCGACCGCGTGCCGGTGATCGTGCTGGCCAAGCGCGAGCTCAATGAAGCCGCCACGGCCTGGGCCCAGGGCGGGATCGTCGGGGTGCTCGGCTCGGACGACAGCATCGAGAGCCACGTCCGCGACACGCAGGAGGCCGGCGCCGGCCTCGTCGACGAAGCCACCGCGCGCTTCATCGCCGAACGCAGCGCCGACGCCGTCGGCTGGCTGGTGGAGCAGGGCGTGCCGTTCACGCTCGACGAGCAGGGACCGCTCGGGCTGCACCTGACCCGCGAGGGCGGCCACGCGGTGCGCCGCATCGCCCACGCCGCCGACGCGACCGGCAAGGCCATCCACGACGCGCTGCTGGCCAAGGCGCACGCGCATCCCAACATCGAACTGCGCCAGCGCTGGATGGCGCTGGACCTGATCACCTCGCGCCATGTGCAGCGCGAGGAGCCGTCGCGCTGCTACGGCATCTATGCGCTGGACATGGACGCGCAGCGCGTCGATGCGATCGCGGCGCGGGCCGTGGTGATGGCCACCGGCGGCGCCGGCAAGGTCTACCGCTACACGACCAATCCGGACACCTCCACCGGCGACGGCATCGCCATGGCGTGGCGCGCGGGCTGCCGCATCGCCAACATGGAGTTCATCCAGTTCCATCCGACCTGCCTGTACCACCCGCAGGAACGCAGCTTCCTGATCACGGAGGCGCTGCGCGGGGAGGGCGGTCATCTGAAGCTGCCGGACGGGACGCGCTTCATGGCCGCGCACGACGAGCGGCTCGAGCTCGCGCCGCGCGACGTGGTCGCCCGTGCCATCGACTTCGAGATGAAGAAGCACGGCCTCGACCATGTGTGGCTGGACGCCACCCACCTGGGCGAAGCCTTCCTGAAGGAACACTTCCCGACCGTCCACGCGCGTTGCCTCGCGCTGGGCATCGACATCGCGCGCCAGCCGATCCCGGTCGTGCCTGCGGTGCACTTCACCTGCGGCGGCGTGGTGTCGGACCTGCAGGGCCGCGCCGATCTGCCGGGGCTCTACGCGGTCGGCGAAACCGCCCACACGGGGCTGCACGGCGCCAACCGGCTCGCAAGCAACTCGCTG
The DNA here is from genome assembly GCA_002205125.1 of Roseateles noduli. Taxonomy (GTDB): domain Bacteria; phylum Pseudomonadota; class Gammaproteobacteria; order Burkholderiales; family Burkholderiaceae_C; genus Roseateles; species Roseateles noduli. The sequence goes on from NIOE01000020.1 coordinate 64,907, forward strand.
CTCGAATGCGTGGTGCTGGGCCGCGGCTGCGCGTCGGACATCCTCGCGCAGGAAGTGCTCCCGCCCGCGCCACTGCCGGCCTGGGACGAAAGCCAGGTCGAGGACGCGGACGAGCAGGTCGTCATCGCCCACAACTGGGATGAGCTGCGCTCGCTGATGTGGAACTACGTCGGCATCGTGCGCACGACCAAGCGGCTGGAACGCGCGCTGCACCGCATCGACCTGCTGCGCGCGGAGATCGACGACTACTACGCCAACTTCCGCGTCAGCCGCGACCTGCTGGAGTTGCGCAACCTGGTCGATTGCGCGGAGCTGATCGTGAGATCGGCGCTGCTGCGGCATGAAAGCCGCGGCCTGCACTACAGCCGCGACTACCCGCGCACGCTGCCGGCGAGCCTGCCGACGGTGCTGGTGCGGAACGGGAATACGCGCTGACTTCCAAGAGGCCTGCCGACGCCAAGCGCGGGCTCTCCACGGGGCATGGGGCCTCGCGTCCGCGAACCCCAAGCCCCATTCCGGCCCCAGTGAGCCTTCTGGACTGCGCTTTCGGTTAACGCTGTTTCGTGCGAAGCACGCTGCGCGCTTGCACGAAGTTGTAGGCGTAGCTGACCGCTTCCTTGATCGCAGCGTCGACGTCCAGCCGCTCCTGCTCGGTCAGGTAGAACGAGTAGTCGACAGCATGACGGATGTAGCGCGGCGGGAGGCGGTTCAGCGCGACGCAGGCGACGTCGGCCAGCAGCTCGGCCTCGCGGTGGATCTCGGGGAACTGCGGCGCAGTCTCCATCACCGCGGCAAACACTTCGCGTTCGTGATGGTTGTAGAGCGAGGTGAAGTCCATGAGCGCGTCCTGCCGTGGGCAACTGGAATGGGCACAGCATAGGCTGCCGCTCATGCAATTGGAAAGCCCCGCGGACACTCGTTCGCGCGGGGCGTACTGCCACGGCCGCTGGCCCTCACCCCCGCCCTTGTATGTAGCAAAGTACGCCCAGGCCGCCACAGGCCGATCTGCCCAGGGTAGGTGCTAAGGCACCATGCCGAGGGAGAGC
>NIOE01000021.1 GCA_002205125.1 Roseateles noduli
CGCTCCGGCGCCCGCGCCGCAGGCTGCGCCCGCACCGGCTCCGGCCGCCGCGCCGGCCGCTGCCGCCGCACCGGCGGGTGCCGTGGACATCGTCGTTCCCGACATCGGCGACTTCGACGAAGTCGCGGTGATCGAGGTGCTGGTCAAGGTCGGCGACACGGTCAAGCAGGAACAGAGCCTGATCACCGTCGAGAGCGACAAGGCCTCGATGGAGATTCCGTCGTCGCACGGCGGCGTGATCAAGGAACTGCTGGTCAAGCTCGGCGACAAGGTCGCCAAGGGCTCGAAGATCGCCGTGATCGAAGCCGCGGGCGGCGCTGCCGCGCCGGCACCTGCTGCTGCACCGGCCCAAGCCGCTGCCGCGCCGGCTCCGGCCGCTGCCAGCGCACCGGCGACCGCTCCGGCTGCCGCGGCGGCGGATCGCCAGATCCCGACCGCCGCGCTGCCGCCGCATGAGCCGACCAAGCCGTCGGGCAAGCTGCCGCACGCGTCGCCGAGCATCCGCAAGATCGCCCGCGAACTGGGCGTGCCGCTCGACGAGGTCAAGGGCTCCGGCGCCAAGGGTCGCATCACCGAATCCGACGTCCAGGGCTTCGTCAAGGCCGTCATGGCCGGCACGGCGCAGACCGTCGCGCAGAAGGCCGCCTCGCCCACGGGTGCCGCCGGTGGCGCTGCTGCCGGTGGCGCCTTCCCGGGCCTGCTGCCCTGGCCCAAGGTCGACTTCGAGAAGTTCGGTCCGGTCGAGCGCAAGGAGATGTCGCGGATCAAGAAGATCAGCGGCGCCAACCTGCATCGCAACTGGGTCACGATCCCGCACGTCACCAACCACGACGACGCGGACATCACCGAGCTGGAAGCCTTCCGCGTCCAGCTGAACAAGGAGAACGAGAAGTCCGGCATCAAGGTCACGATGCTGGCCTTCATGATCAAGGCGACCGTCGCGGCGCTGAAGAAGTTCCCCGAGTTCAACGCGTCCCTGGACGGCGACGGCACGCTGGTGCTGAAGAACTACTTCCACATCGGCTTCGCCGCGGACACGCCGAACGGCCTGGTCGTGCCGGTGATCCGCGACTGCGACAAGAAGGGCATCTTCCAGATCAGCCAGGAAATGTCGGAGCTGGCCAAGAAGGCTCGCGACGGCAAGCTCGGCCCGGCCGACATGACCGGCGGCTGCTTCTCGATCTCGTCCCTGGGCGGCATCGGCGGCACCTACTTCACGCCCATCATCAACGCGCCGGAAGTCGCGATCATGGGCGTGTGCAAGTCCTCCACGCAGCCCGTCTGGGACGGCAAGCAGTTCCAGCCGCGCCTGATCCTGCCGCTGTCGCTGAGCTGGGACCACCGCGTCATCGACGGCGCCGCGGCCGCGCGCTTCAACGTGTACTTCGCGTCCTTGCTGGCGGACTTCCGTCGCATCGCTCTCTGATCGGAAGGACCGGACATGGCACAAGTTGAAGTCAAGGTTCCCGACATCGGGGACTTCAAGGACGTCGCGATCATCGAAGTCCTGGTCAAGGTCGGCGACACGATCAAGCAGGAGCAGAGCCTGGTCACCGTCGAGTCCGACAAGGCCTCGATGGAGATCCCGTCCTCCGCCGCCGGCGTGGTCAAGGAACTCAAGGTCAAGCTCGGCGACAAGCTCAACCAGGGCGACCTGCTGGTCGTGCTGGAGAGCGACGCGGCTGCCGCACCGGCGCCCGCCGCCGCAGCGCCGGCTCCGGCCGCAGCGGCGCCTGCGCCTGCGCCTGCTCCGGCTGCATCGGCACCTGCGCCAGCCGTGGCTCTGGCTGCACCGGCTCCTCAGGCTGCGACCTACACCGGCCCCGCTGAAGGCGAGTACGACGTGATCGTGCTCGGCAGCGGCCCCGGCGGCTACTCGGCCGCGTTCCGCGCGGCGGACCTGGGCCTGAAGGTCGCGATCGTCGAACGCTACGCCACGCTGGGCGGTGTCTGCCTGAACGTCGGCTGCATCCCGTCCAAGGCGCTGCTGCACGTCGCGGCGGTGATGGACGAGGTCAAGCACTTCGCCGACCTGGGCGTCGAGTTCTCCGCCCCCAAGGTCGAGCTGCCCAAGCTGGCCGCGCACAAGTCCAAGGTCGTCGGCAAGCTCACGGGCGGCCTGACGATGATGGCCAAGATGCGCAAGGTCACCGTCGTGCGCGGCTACGGCACGTTGCTGGACGCCAACCACCTGTCGGTCGAAGAGACCAGCGGCGAGGCCCAGGAACGCACCGGCAAGACCCAGACGCTGAAGTTCCGCAAGATCATCATCGCCGCGGGTTCGCAGGCGGTGCGTCTGCCCTTCATGCCGAACGACCCGCGCGTGATCGACTCGACCGGCGCGCTCGAACTGACCAGCCAGCCCAAGCGCATGCTGATCGTCGGCGGCGGCATCATCGGCCTGGAGATGGGCACGGTGTATTCGACGCTGGGCGCGCGCCTGGACGTCGTGGAAATGCTGCCCACGCTGATGACCGGCGCGGACCGCGACCTGGTCAAGGTCTGGCAGAAGATGAACGCGCCGCGCTTCGACAACATCATGTTGAACACGAAGACGGTTGCCGCCGAGGCGACGCCCGAAGGCATCAAGGTGACCTTCGAAGGCGAGGGCGCCCCCAAGGAGCCGCAGGTCTACGACCTGGTGCTGCAGGCGGTGGGCCGCTCGCCCAACGGCAAGAAGATCGGCGCCGACAAGGCCGGCGTGGTCGTGAGCGATCGCGGCTTCATCCCGGTCGACGTGCAGATGCGCACCAACGTGCCCAACATCTTCGCCATCGGCGACATCGTCGGCCAGCCGATGCTGGCGCACAAGGCGGTGCATGAAGGCCACGTGGCCGCGGAAGTCATCGCCGGCGAACTGCTGGGCGACGAGTCGCTGGCCAAGTCGCGCTTCGACGCACGCGTGATCCCGAGCGTCGCCTACACCGATCCGGAAGTGGCCTGGGTCGGCGTGACCGAGGACGAAGCCAAGGCGCGCGGCCTCAAGATCAAGAAGGGGCTGTTCCCGTGGACGGCGTCGGGGCGAGCGATCGCCAACGGCCGCGACGAGGGCTTCACCAAGCTGATCTTCGACGAGGAAACCCACCGCATCATCGGCGGCGGCATCGTCGGCACCCATGCGGGCGACATGATCGGCGAGATCGCCCTGGCGATCGAGATGGGCGCGGACGCGGTCGACATCGGCAAGACGATCCACCCGCATCCGACACTGGGCGAATCGATCGGCATGGCCGCGGAAGTCGCGCACGGCTCGTGCACCGATCTGCCGCCGCCGCGCAAGTAAGCGCGACGCCAGCAGCCCAGGCCGCCCCAGCCGTCCAAGCCACCCACGGAAACCGCGACCGGATGCTGGTTCTCGACGCCGCCGCCACCTCGCGCGCGCTGCCGTGGTCTCCCCTGATGGAGGAGATCGCGCTGGTGTGCCGCGAGCACCGCGACGGCCGGCTCACCTGCCCGCCGCGGCAGGTGCTGCCGCTGCGTCAGGACGGCGTGCTGCTGGTGATGCCCTGCCTGAGCGACACGCTGTCGATCACCAAGCTCGTCAGCGTGCATCCGCTCAACGCGGCGCTCGGCCTGCCGACGATCGCGGGCGAGGTCGTCGTGCTGGACAGTCGCACCGGCCAACGTCTGGCCGTGCTCGACGGTCCCGCGCTGACGGCGCGCCGCACGGCCGCCGTCAGCATGCTGGCGCTGCAGCACCTGATCCGCAAGGCGCCTCGACGCGCCCTGGTGGTCGGTGGCGGCGTGCAGGCGCGAGCCCACGTGGAGGCGCTCCAGGCGCTGCATCCCCAGGCGACGATCCACGTGCAAGGCCATCAGGCGGTGCCAGGTTTTGTCGAGGAACTCGGCGTCGAGCCGCTCCCGGCTGAATCCCAGACGCGTCACGACTGGGACGTCATCGTGTGCGCGACGACCAGCCGTGTGCCGGTGCTGCGTCCTGGCGTCGGTGAAGGTGCGGTGGTGATCGGTGTCGGCGCGTTCCGCGACGACATGGTGGAGCTACCGCAGGAGTTGGTCCGTGGGGCGCAGATCTGGGTCGACGACCCGGTCGGCGCGCAGGCCGAAGCGGGTGACCTGATGGCGGCCGGCCGATTCGAGCCTCAGGATGCGATCGACGATCTTGTGCTGGGCCAGCGCCCTGTCGACGATGGTCGCACGCGGCTCTTCAAGAGTGTCGGTTGTGCGCGTTGGGATCTGGCTGCTGCTCGTGTGGCTGTCCGCGCCGCCTGACCGTCGCAGGCCACCTCGACGCCCACCACGAGCTGGAGGCTTGCGGGGCCAGGGGGCCGGCCCGATTTGTGGAACATGTGACACGTATGAGGGCCGGCCCCCTGGCCCCGCAAGCCGAACTCAGGCCTCGTCCAGCAGCGGACGCAGCGCGTCGTCCCACTGTTCGAGTTCGTCTTCGGACAGGTGCAGCCAGGCCAGTGCGGCTTCGCGGTTGGCGGCCCAATCGGCGTCTTCGTCCAGCCCTTCGTGCTGGCGCATCAGGTGCTCCGCGATCAGGCCGGCGGCGATGAGCGAGCGGATTTCCGGCTCGATGCTGTCGTCCTTCAGCGCTTCGAAGTCGTGATGCAGCCGGATGGCCGTCATGAGTTCGGGCGCCAGGTGCCAGACCTTGATCACCAGCGCGCCGACGACGGCGTGGTCGGTGCGGTGGTTGGCGTTCTCCGTTGCGATGAACGGGCGGTCGATCCGGGCGCCGGCCTCGACCATCGTGGCGCCATAGCCGCGCACGCTCTGCAGCAGCACCGGCATGCCGACGTGGCAGAACAGGCCGTAGCTCTGGGCCAGATCGACGCGCATGCCGGGCAGCTGTCCGGCGATGAATCCCATGGCGACCGCGCGCTTGGTCGAGCGCTGCCAGAAGCGCAGCAGGTGCGGGCTGTTGACCGGAATCGCGTGACGGACCAGGAAGGCCTGCATCAGCGCGACACTCTCGTCCAGGCCGAGGCGGTACATCGCCTGGCCGACGGTGGTGCAGGGCACGTGGCCTGCCACGAGATGCAACGGACTGTTGGCCACGCGCAGCAGCGTCGCGGACATCGCGACGTCGGCGGCGGCGACGCGGCCGACCTCGTTGAGGTCGGGTTGAGGCAGTGCCATCGCCGCGCGCAGGCGCTGCAGCAGCTCGGGGCAGGGCGGAATCTGGATCTGGCGCAGCGGGCCGTTGGCGCGGGCCTGATCGAGTTCCTGGCGGATGGCTTGGGTCTTCATGTGAGCGCCGGATTATCCCGGTGCTCCCGGACCCGGGTCATGAAGGGGGTGCGGCAAATTGCCGCTTGTCCGCGGGCGCGACACCTGGTGGGGTCTGGGTCGCGTCCCGCATGTCGCACTTCGCCCTCGGCGGAGCGCCGGGGCAGATACATTGCAGCGCATGTCACGTTTCGTCACTCGTACAGCGTCAAGCGCAGGCCGGACAATCCGGCCGGCGCAACGGGCGTTGGCGATGCTGGTGTGTGTGGCGAGCCTGTGGTCCGCGATGGCCTTCGCCTGGGACAAGGACAAGCTGACCGAGTCTGCGGCGAAGCTCTCGCCGAAGACGCAGGCCGCGGTGAAGGCCATGATCCAGATGGCGGACCGCGCCGCGGCGATGCCCGAGGAGCGCGACCGGCTGACGACGGTCAACAGCTTCTTCAACCAGCGCATCGCGTTCAAGGACGACATCGAGGTGTGGGGCCAGATCGACTACTGGGCCACGCCGCTGGAGCTGCTGGACAAGGGTGCGGGCGACTGCGAGGACTACGCGATCGCCAAGTACATGAGCCTGCTCAGCGCCGGCGTGCCGCAGGCCAAGTTGCGGATGGTGTACGTGCGGGCGCAGTTCCAGGGCCGGCCTCAGGCGCACATGGTCCTGGCCTACTATGCGCAGCCGGAGGCGGAGCCCTTGATTCTGGACAATATCAACCCGGAGATCCGGCCCGCCTCGCTGAGGCCCGACCTGACCCCCGTGTTCAGCTTCAACGGGGAAGGCCTGTGGAGCGGCGTCGGCGGCACGACGGCGGGGAATCCGCTGGTGCGGCTCTCGTTGTGGCGAGACCTGCTGGCGAAGGCGAAGGCGGAGGGCTTCTGATGGGCGACGGAGAATTCAAGACATGTCCCTGATAAGACAAATCTGGTGGCTGGTCCTGGGCGCGGTGCTGGCCTCGGCGCTGGGCGGCGTCGCGGTGAGCACCTGGTCGCTGCGGGAGCTGCTGCAGACGCAGGCGCAGCTGAAGAACGCGGACAACGCCACCGCGCTGGCGCTGGCGCTGTCGCAGCAGAAGGGCGACGCGGAGCTGATGTCGCTGCTGATCTCGGCGCAGTTCGACGCGGGTGCGTACGAGAGCGTGCGCTGGCGCGACGGCAGCGGCAAGCCGGTGTTCGAGCGGCATCTGGAGACGCCGCAGACCTCGCATGCGCCGCGCTGGTTCGTCGCGCTGCTGCCGCTGGACGTGGCGCCGGGCGTGGCCAAGGTATCGGACGGCTGGAAGGCCGCCGGCGAGATCGAGCTGCGCGGCCAGACCGGCTACGTGCACGAGGCGCTGTGGCGCGCGACCGTCAGCACGGCCTTGTGGCTGCTGGCGGTGGGCCTGGCGACGGGCGTGGCTGCGGCGGCGGTGCTGGCGCGCTTGCGCCGTCCGCTGGACACGGCGGTGCGGCAGGCCGAGGGCGTCTCGCAAGGTCGCTTCGAGACCGTGCTGGAGCCGCGCGTGCCGGAGATGCGCAAGCTGACCAGCGCGATGAACACGATGGTGCTGCGCACGCGGCAGATGTTCGAGGCCCAGGCCGAGCAGCTGCGCACGCTGCATCACCAGCTGCTGTGCGACGAACTGACCGGGCTGTCGCACCGTCGCCAGTTCGTGGCGGAACTGAATTCGGCGCTGGAGCGCGACGACGGCCCGCTGCGCGCGGGCCTGGTGCTGCTTCGCCTGCGGGACCTTCAGGGCCTGAACCAGCGCCTCGGACACGGCGCGACGGACCAGGCGCTGATGGCGATTGCGCAGGCGCTGCGGGTGTATCCAGAGCAGGTGAGGGGCTGCCTCGCGGGGCGGCTCAACGGCTCGGACTTCGCGCTGTGGCTGCCGGCACCGAATGTGGTCGGCGACACCGCGCAGGCGCTGGCCGATGCGCTGCGTGCCGGCCTGCAGAACCTGGGACCGGGCGTCGGCGTCGCGCTGGGCGCGGTCGAGCTGATGCGCGACCAGCCGATGAGCGCCTGGTTCGCCGCGGCGGACGCGGCGTTGGCCAAGGCCGAGCAGGGCGAAGGCGTCGTGCTGGAGCTGCGCGAGGCGCCGCCGTCGGACGAGGTCGCTCAGGGCGAGCGCGCCTGGCGCGCGCTCATCTCCGACGCGCTGGCGCATCAACGCAGCCGGCTGCTGGAGTTCCCGCTGATCGGACGCGAGCGTCAGGTCTTGCACCTGGAGTGCCCGCTGCAGCTGAAGCTGAACCCGGTCGGCGAATTTGAGCCGGCGGCGCGCTGGCTGCCGCTGGCGCTGCGCCATCGGCTGAGCGCCGAGGCGGACCTGCAAGCGCTCGCGCTGGCGTTGCAGGCCACGCAACGGGACTCGCGGATGCGCTGCGTCAACGTGGCGCCCGCATCGCTCAACGACGGCAGCTTCATCGCCCGCGCTCGCGAGTTGGTGCAGGCGGCCCCGGCGGCGGTGCGACGCCAGATCGGTCTGGAACTGGCCGAGCCCGCCGCGGCGCAGCATTTCGAAGCGCTGCAGGAACTCGGTCGTCAATTGCGGCCGTTCGGCGTCCAACTTGGCCTCGAGCACGCGGGTGCCGGACTGGCTCAAATTGATCGTCTTTTCCAGGCCGGACTGGACTACGTGAAGCTCGACAGCTCGGTGGTCAGCGGCGTGTCGGCGGACGTCGGCCGCGCGGCGTTCGTGCGTAGCCTGGTGGTCATGCTGCGCAGCCTCTCTCTGAAGGTCTATGCGGAAGGCGTCACCGATGCGCTCGACGCACAGGCGCTGTGGGACTGCGAACTCGACGGCATCACCGGCCCGTGGGCATCGGCACAGGAAATCAAGCCCTGACTCATCCAAGTCGGTGAATCGCTTGACCTCCGTCAAGCACTCTTGCAAAGCGTTTTGAAGCTCTGAGAATCCGCGCCTTCCTCTTGTTTTTGAAAGAGCAGGCGCAGAATGTCCGCAATCTCGAACTCCAGCGAAACCGTCAGGTCGCGCGTCGATCTTCGCGTCCAAATCAGCTGGCTAAGCAAGGCCCGCGCGAAGGTGCTGGCGTGGCGCATCGGCGTGAGCATGAATGACTTGGTTGAGCATCTGATCAAGCGTTGGGTCGAACGCACCGACCCGGGCCAACCCGACGTAACGATCGACGAAGTGCTCATGGAGATGAACGAGGACAATGCCCTCAAAGAGGCCCTTCGAACTGTCGCGCCGAAGGAAGAAGTTCTGGCCAAATGGAAGGCCAAAGTGAACCGGGAAGCAGAGCGGTCCGTGTGAGGACCGAGCGCCAAGGCGCCGCTGAAAGGTCAGTCGATATCCGCCGTATGCAACGGATACCCGTTGCCGCTGCGGCGGTCTTCGAAGAAGCGCTGGAGCGCTTCGCGGATCGTGTGGAAGGCGATCTCGTCCCACGGCACTTCGTGTTCGAGGAACAGCTTGGCTTCGAGGGTCTCCGGGCCCGGATCGAATTCCGGGCTCAGCAGCTTCGCGCGGTAGAAGGTGTGGACCTGTCCGACACGGACCACGTTCATCACGCAGTACAGGTTCTGCAGCTCGATCTGCGCGCCGGCCTCTTCCACCGTCTCGCGCGCCGCGCCTTCGGCCAGCGTTTCGCCGAGTTCCATGAAGCCCGCCGGCAGCGTCCACTTGCCCAGCCGCGGCTCGATCGCGCGCTTGCACAGCAGCACCTGATCGCCCCACACCGGCAAGGTGCCGACGACGTTCAGCGGATTCTCGTAATGAATCGCGCCACACGCGGTGCAGGTCGCGCGCTCCCGGTTGTCATCGGCCGGGATGCGGTATTCGATCTGGCCGCCGCAGGTGGGGCAATGCTGGAAGCGCCGCGCTTGGAACATGGCCCGCAGTGTACCGGCCTCCATCGCCGACCCCGTGGCATCATCGTCGGCCATGGAGCTCTACAACTACTTCCGTTCGTCCGCCTCCTACCGCGTCCGCATCGCGATGGCGCTCAAGGGCCTGGACTTCGACTACAAGTCCGTCCACCTCGCGAAGAACGAGCAGTTCAACGAGTCCTACGCCGCCGTGTCCGCGTCGCGTCTGGTCCCGCTGCTGAAGGACGGCGACGCGCTCGTCACGCAGTCGATGGCGATCATCGAGTACCTCGACGAGACGCACCCCGAGCCGCCGCTGCTGCCCGGCGACGCGCTGAGCCGCGCCTACATCCGCGCGCTGTCGCAGGACATCGCCTGCGAGATCCATCCGCTGAACAACCTGCGCGTGCTGCGCTATCTGGTGAAGGACCTCGGCGTCGGCGACGACAACAAGACCCGCTGGATCCACCACTGGGTCGAGAGCGGTCTGGCGGTCGTCGAGCAACGCCTGAAGGCCGAGGGGCGATCCGGCCGGTTCTGCTTCGGCGACACGCCGACGATGGCCGATTGCGTGCTGGTGCCGCAGATCTTCAACGCGCAGCGCTTCGACAGCCGGCTCGACCACGTGCCGACGGTCATGAAGATCTTCGAGCACTGCATGGCGCTCGACGCCTTCAGCAAGACGCAACCGAGCGCCTGTCCCGATGCTGAATGAGGATTGGCTGAGACCGGCGTGGTCCGCGTCGCACGTCGACGCCTTCATGACCACGCGCGCCGGCGGCGTCAGCGGAGGGCCGCAGGGGCCGGAAGAGCAACGCGGATTGGCGAGCCTCAACCTCGGGCGCTCGGTCGGTGACGACCCCGCGAACGTGGTCGAGAACCGTCGTCGCGTCGCGACCGCGATCGGCGGTCATCCCGTTTTCCTGAAGCAGGTGCACGGCACGACCGTGTTGCGCCTGCGCGCCGAGCACGCGCTCCCCGACGCCGATCCCGAGGCGGCGGACGCGTCGATCAGCACCGATCCGGCGCTTGCCTGCGCGGTGATGGTCGCGGACTGCCTGCCGGTGCTGTTCGCCGGACCGGGCGTGGTGGGCGCCGCGCATGCGGGCTGGCGAGGACTCGCGGGCGGCGTGCTTGAAAACACCGTCGCCGCGATGTGCGAAGCCGCGCACTGCGAGCCCCGCGACATCAGCGCCTGGATGGGCGCATGCATCGGACCGGATCAGTTCGAAGTCGGTGCCGACGTGCTTGCGGCCTTCGGCGCCGAGCCCCTCCATCAGGATCAACCGATGTTCCGCTTCCAACGGAACGAACAGGGCGAGGCGCGTTGGCGCGCCGATCTCTACGGCCTCGCGCGACGCCGGCTCGAAGCGCTCGACATCGGTGCCGTCAGCGGCGGCGGCTGGTGCACGCTCAGCGAGCCGTCACGATTCTTTTCGTTCCGCCACGAACGCGTCGACGGACTGCGCAGCGGGCGCATGGCCGCCGTCATCCGACTGCGCTGATGCGCTGATCGAGGGCGATGTCGGCATCGACGCAACAGCGTCTGCCCCGTCGCCATGCGGACTTCCGGACGCTTCGGCCTTGCGGCGTGCGGCGCGCCGCCGGGGCGTGCCCATCAGGTACATGACGATCGATAGCGGTACCACCCCGTAGAACACGAAGGTGATGAGCGCGCCCAGCACCGTGCCCTGCGAGCTGAAGGCCTCGACGATCGCCATCATCAGCACCACATACATCCACGCGATGGCCACCAGATACATCAACGATTTCCTCGGGTCTTCGCGACAGCAGCGTCACGCGGGGGTAAGCTGATCGAGCTACAAAGCGCCTGAGCATATGCGAAGCCTCCCCGTCGATCCGCCTCTTCCGCGTGGTCGGCTGTGGCAAGCTTCTTGCTCAGGTCGGCATGAGGAGACACATGAGCGCGAACAACGCCGCCGCCGGATTCCCCGGCACATCGGTCCACGGTTTCGAACACTGGGCTCAGCAGGCCCAGCAGGCGGCCAGCAGCCTGTCGCACGGCTTCGGCGACGCCTTCAAGCAATTGCAGGCGATGCAGATCCCGCCCGACGCGTGGTCGCAGCTGCAGTCCGAGTACATCAGCCAGGCCAGCACGCTGTGGAACACCGCGCTCGGTGACGCCCAGGCGCCCGCCGCGACCGCCACGGCGACCGCGAGCACGCCGCCGATCAAGGACCGCCGTTTCGCCGACGCCTCCTGGAACGACAACCGCCTCGCCCACTTCACCGCGCAGCTCTACCTGCTCAACGCGAAGACGCTGCAGCGGATGGCCGACCAGGTGCAGGCCGACGACAAGACCCGCGCCCGCGTCCGCTTCGCGGTGCAGCAGTTCGTCGACGCCGCGTCGCCGAGCAACTTCCTCGCGCTGAATCCCGAAGCGCAGCAGCGCGCGCTGAACACGCAGGGCGAGAGCCTCTCGCGCGGCCTGCAGCTGCTCATGGCCGACGTGCAACGCGGCCACGTGTCGCAGACCGACGAATCCGCCTTCGAGGTCGGCCGCAACGTCGCGACCACCGAAGGCCATGTCGTCTTCGAGAACGAGTTCTTCCAGCTGCTCGAGTACAAGCCGCTCACCGCGAAGGTGCATGCGCGGCCGCTGCTCATGGTGCCGCCCTGCATCAACAAGTACTACATCCTCGACCTGCAGCCGGAGAACTCGCTGATCCGCTACGCGGTGGCGCAGGGGCATCGCACCTTCGTGGTGAGCTGGCGCAATCCCGATGCCGAGTGCGTGCACTGGACCTGGGACGACTACATCGGCCAGGCCGCGATCAAGGCCATCGAGGTCACGCGCGAGATCGCCGGCACCGACACGATCAACACGCTGGGCTTCTGTGTCGGCGGCACCATCCTGGCGACCGCGCTGGCCGTGCTGGCCGCGCGCGGCGAGCAGCCGGCGGAAAGCGTCACCCTGCTGACCACGCTGATCGACTTCAGCAGCAACGGCATCCTGGACCTGTTCATCGACGAGCAGGCGGTGCAACTGCGCGAGATGACGCTCGGCGATCAGGCGGTGAGCGGCCCCGGCCTGCTCAAGGGCCAGGAACTCGCGACGACCTTCAGCTTCCTGCGTCCGAACGACCTCGTCTGGAACTACGTCGTCGGCAACTACCTGAAGGGCGACGCGCCCCCCGCCTTCGACCTGCTGTACTGGAACGGCGACGCGACCAACCTGCCGGGTCCGATGTACTGCTGGTACCTGCGCCACACCTACCTGCAGAACGACCTGCGCATCCCGGGCCAGCTCACCGTCTGCGGCGAGAAGATCGACCTCGGCGCGATCCAGGCGCCGGTCTACATCTACGGCTCGCGCGAGGACCACATCGTCCCGTGGGACGCGGCCTACCGCAGCACGCAGGTGTTCAAGGGCAAGAAGCGTTTCGTGCTCGGCGCGTCCGGGCACATCGCCGGCGTCATCAATCCGCCGGAGAAGAAGAAGCGCAGCCACTGGCTGGGGAAGGGCGCGGCGCTGCCGGCCGACCACCAGCAATGGCTGCAATCCGCCACCGAGCATCCCGGCAGCTGGTGGACCGACTGGTCGCAGTGGCTGGCCGGCCACGCGGGTCCGCAGAAGGCGGCACCGCGCAAGCCGGGCGGCCGCGGCCATGAGGCCATCGAGCCGGCGCCAGGTCGTTATGTGAAACAGCGCGCGTGACACCACGCCCGCGCATCGAGGAGCAAGTCATGAGTTCACCGCAAGACATCGTCATCGTCGCCGCGGCGCGCACGCCGATCGGCAAGTTCGGAGGGACGCTGTCGAAGACGCCGGCCAGCGAGCTGGGCGCGATCGTCATCCAGGAGCTGCTGCGCAGAAGCGGCCTGCAGCCCGACCAGATCAACGAGGTCATCCTCGGCCAGGTGCTGACCGCGGGCGTCGGCCAGAATCCGGCGCGCCAGGCCGTCATCAAGGCGGGCCTGCCGGTGACCGTGCCGGCGATGACGATCAACAAGGTCTGCGGCTCCGGCCTGAAGGCCGTGATGCTGGCCGCGCAGGCGATCCGCGACGGCGATTCGGACATCATCATCGCCGGCGGCCAGGAGAGCATGAGCCTGGCGCCGCACGTGCTGCCGGGTTCGCGCGAAGGCCAGCGCATGGGCGACTGGAAGCTGGTCGACACCATGATCACCGACGGCCTGTGGGACGTGTACAACCAGTACCACATGGGCATCACCGCCGAGAACGTGGCCAAGGAGTACCACGTCAGCCGCGCGCAGCAGGATGAGCTCGCGCTCGCCAGCCAGCAGAAGGCCGCCGCCGCGCAGGACGCGGGCCGCTTCACCGCCGAGATCGTGCCGGTGACGATCCCGCAGAAGAAGGGCGACCCGGTGGTGTTCGCCGCCGACGAGTTCATCAACCGCAAGTCCAACGCCGAAGCGCTGGCCGGCCTGAAGCCCGCCTTCGACAAGGCCGGTTCGGTGACCGCCGGCAACGCCTCGGGCCTGAACGACGGCGCCGCCGGCCTGGTGCTGATGACGGACGCCAAGGCCAAGGCCCTGGGCCTGACGCCGCTGGCACGCCTGGCGTCCTACGCGAGCGCCGGTGTCGATCCCAAGACCATGGGCATGGGCCCGGTGCCCGCGTCGCGCAAGGCGCTGCAGCGCGCCGGCTGGCAGCCCAAGGACCTGGACCTGCTGGAGATCAACGAGGCCTTCGCCGCGCAGGCCTGCGCGGTGCATCAGGAAATGGGCTGGGACGTCAGCAAGGTCAACGTCAACGGCGGCGCCATCGCGCTGGGCCATCCGATCGGCGCGTCCGGCGCCCGCATCCTGGTCACGCTGCTGCACGAAATGATCAAGCGCGATGCCAAAAAGGGCATCGCCAGCCTGTGCATCGGCGGCGGCATGGGCGTCGCGCTCTGCGTCGAGCGCTGAAGCGTTCCCCTTCTTCGCGTCTTTCCCGTTTCGACATTCCAGACGCCCTGGCCGCGGACGCGGCGCCCCGGGGCGTCATACAGGAGGCAAACATGATCCAGAAAGTTGCATACGTCACCGGCGGGATGGGCGGCATCGGCACCGCCATCTGCCAGCGCCTCCACAAGGACGGCTTCAAGGTCATCGCCGGCTGCGGCCCCACCCGAGATCGCGGCAAGTGGCTGGCCGAGCAGGCCGAGCAGGGCTACAGCTTCTTCTGCTCCGCCGGCAACGTGGCCGACTGGGACTCGACCGTCGCCGCGTTCGAGGTGGCGATCGCCGAACACGGCCCCATCGACGTGCTGGTCAACAACGCGGGCGTCACCAAGGACCGCATGTTCCTGAAGATGACCCGCGACGAGTGGGACACCGTGATCGACACCAACCTCAACAGTATGTTCAACGTCACCAAGCAGGTGGTGCCGGGCATGATCGACAAGGGCTGGGGCCGCATCATCAACATCTCCTCGGTCAACGGCGAGAAGGGCCAGGTCGGTCAGACCAACTACTCGGCGGCCAAGGCCGGCATGCACGGCTTCACGATGGCGCTGGCGCAGGAACTGGCTGCCAAGGGCGTCACGGTGAACACCGTCAGCCCGGGCTACATCGGCACCGACATGGTCAAGGCGGTGCGTCCCGACGTGCTCGAGAAGATCGTGGCGGGCATCCCGGTCAAGCGCCTCGGCGAGCCCGAGGAGATCGCCTCCATCGTGGGCTGGCTGGCGGGGGAGACCTCCGGCTTCACCACGGGGGCGGACTTCAGCTGCAACGGCGGCTTGCACATGGGGTGACGAGGGGCCGGAGAGAAAGCGAACCCTTTCCCTCCGTACTCCGACGCAACGCCGGCAACCTTCTCGGGTTGCCGGCGTTGCCGTTTCTGTCGGAGAACTCCAGATGTCCCACACCCCGCGACCTGCTCTCGGTCGCCGTTCCCTGTTGATCGCCGCCGCCGCCTCGGCGCTGCCCGCGATGTCCGTCCGCGCCGCGACGCCCGTCCGCGCCGCGGTGGCCAAGCCCCGACCCCTGCGCGTCGGTGTGATCGATCTCAGCTTCCACCGCGCCAGCGCCGGCGTCGTCGCGCAGGTGCTGGAGGCCGGCGATGTCGACCACCGATTCACCTACGCGCCGCATGAGCGCCTCTACGAGCAGCTGGGTCGCGGCGAACTCGACATGGCGGTGTCCGCCTGGATGCCAGGCAGCCACGGCGACTATGTGCGCACCTACGAGCACGAGTTGATGCGCCTGGGCGTGCTCTACCAGCCTTACGCGTTGTGGGGCGTGCCGGACTACGTGCCGGCGCTGGAACTCGCGACGGTGGAGGACCTTCGCCACGCCGAGGTCGCCGGCCGGATGATCAAGCGCATCCAAGGGATCGCGCCCGGGGCGGGCATCAGCCGCTTCTCGCAGGAGATCATGCGGATGTACGACCTTGGCGCCCATGGCTACGAATTCGCCAACGGGTCGCTGGAGGACTGCGTCGGCGCGTTCGAATCCGCCGTGGCGCAGCAGCGCTGGGTGGTCGTGCCGCTCTGGCGCCCTCAGTACCTCCACGCGCGCTACAGGATCCGGGAACTGCGCGAGCCCCGGGGCCTGCTGCGAGGCGTGGACGACGCCACGCTGGTCCTGCGGCGCGACGCGCGCGCGAAGATTCCCGATCGGACGCTCGCGATCCTGGCCGGCATGTCGCTGGGCAACGAGACTGTCGCGATGCTGGATGAGCGCGTCGGCCGGGAGGGGCAGCCGGCGGCAGCGGTCGCCGCCGAGTGGCTGCGGCTTGATCCCGATCGACTGGATCGGTGGGCGCTCGCCGGTCGACGCGTGCTGCACGAGACGCGCGCTTGAACGTCGGCGGCCTGTCCCGAGGCGCCAAGGCTGCAGGACAGGCCGCTCAGGCCCTTCAAGCCGTCCAAGCCGGACTTCAGTCCTTCTTCATCAGCACCAGCAGCTGCGACAGGTTCTGCGCCGCCGCCTGCAACTTGGGCAGCGACTGCTCCAGCAGCATCTGCGGCGGGGTGCGCGACGCATGCGTGCTGACGTTCATCGCCGCCACCACGCGGCCGTCGCGCCCGGTGAGGGGCACGGCCACGCTCAGCACGCCGTCCTCCAGCTCCTGGTCCACCAGGCACCAGTGCTGGCGACGCGCCTGTTCGATCGCGGCGCGCAGTTCCTCGTGCGAGCGCACCGTGTTGCTCGCGCGACGCGCCAGCTGCACCTGCGCCACGCGGGTCTCGCGTTCCTCGACCGGCAGCGAGGCCAGCAGCACCCGGCCGGTCGCCGTCGCCCACGCGGGCAGGCGGCTGCCGATGCCCATCGGGTCGGACAGGATCTTGCGCAGCGGCGCGCGCAGCACGAAGACCACGTCGTCGCCGTCGAGCACCGCGATGGAGACGGACTCCCGCAGGTCGTTGGCCAGCTGGATGGCCACCGGCTCGGCGAAGCGCCACAGCGGCTGCGAGGACAGGTAGGCGAAGCCCAGGTCGAGGATCTTCGGGGTCAGCTCGAACAGCCGTCCCTCCGATCTCACGTACCCCAGCGTCTGCAGCGTCAGCAGGATGCGACGCGCGCCGGCGCGCGTCAGCCCGCAGCGCTTGGCGACTTCCGTCAGCGTCTGCCGGGCGTGGTGGGTGTCGAAGGTCCGGATCACCGACAGGCCGCGTGCGAAGGATTGCACGTAGCTGTCGCCGGGCTTCAGGGGCGCGTTGATTGCGCTTTCGTCAGGAGACATGGGCGTCATGACCGCAGTAGAGGAAGGCCGCGAAACGTTAATATCGCGCCCGTTTCCAAGTGATGAGACAAGAGGTGAAGACCATGGCCATGGATGTTGTCGACTACGAAATCAAGGGTGCCGAGATGCAGTTCGTCGAGGTCGAACTCGACCCCGGCGAGGCAGCGATCGGCGAAGCCGGCAGCATGATGTTCATGGATGCCGGTATCGGCATGGACACGGTGTTCGGCGACGGGTCCGCCAACCAGGGCGGTTTCTTCGGGAAGTTGCTGGGCGCCGGCAAGCGGCTGGTGACCGGGGAATCGCTGTTCACCACGGTCTACACGAACCAGAGTCATGGGAAGTTGCGGGTCGCTTTCGCGGCGCCGTATCCCGGCAAGATCCTGCCGATGGATCTCGGCAAGCTCGGGGGCACGCTCATCTGCCAGAAGGACGCGTTCCTGTGCGCGGCCCGGGGCGTGTCGCTGGGGATCGCTCTCCAGCAGCGCCTGTCGACTGGCTTCTTCGGTGGCGAAGGGTTCATCATGCAGAAGCTCGATGGTGATGGGCTGGCCTTCGTGCATGCGGGGGGTACCGTGGTTCGACGTACGCTCCAACCCGGTCAGACGCTGCTGGTGGATACCGGCTGCGTCGTCGCCTACACGCCCAGCGTGAGTTTTGAGATCCAGTACGTAGGCAAGATCAAGACCGCCCTGTTCGGCGGCGAAGGTCTGTTCCTGGCCAAGATGACCGGACCGGGCGAAGTCTGGCTGCAGAGCCTGCCGTTCTCGCGCCTGGCCTCGCGCGTCTTCGCCGCAGCGCCGCAGCGCGGCGGCTCCCGGGAGGAAGGCGGTCTGCTGACCGGCCTGGCCGGCGGCGGATTGCTGGGCGGGCTGCTGGGCGGCGACGACGAATAAGGCGTCTCCAGGCGTCAGAAAAACGCCAGGAAAGTGGCCTGAAAAAGTTCGCCATACGCAGACTTGCCGCAACCCTGGCGGCAAGTCTGGCGCAACTGAATGCAACGAAGCGCCTGCGCCGGCTCGCCTTGCGCCCGCACTTGCGCCCGCATTTGAGGTCCGTCCGCGGGTTGACGTGAAGCCGGCGCCTCGAAACGCTCAAGAACGGCTCACGGAGCGGCCCCGTCTGGCGCCCAAGCCCGCATCAGCCGGGGTTGCGCGGCCCTGTTCCGGCCGGCGCCTAGGGTGAACCCGCCTACACTTGAGGGCTGCGTGGCGCTGGGCGCGCCGCGCATCTCCTGTTGAGGATCTCCATGCTGTCTTCCCTCGTGCGGCCCGTGCGGGCCGCCCTGGTCGTCACCGCCCTGGCCGTGACCGGTCTGTCCGCGCTGACCGCGTCTCCGGCCGCTCACGCCTCCGTCGGCAGTCCCATCTTCGTGCTGAACTCGCTGGACGCCGACATCAGCGTCATCGACCCGAAGGGCTTCCGCGAGATCAAGCGCATCCCGACCGGCAAGGAGCCGCATCACCTCTACCTGACGCCCGACCGCAAGACCATGGTCGTGGCCAACGCGCTGGGCGATTCGCTGACCTTCCTCGATCCGGTGACGGCCGAGGTGCAGCGCACCGTGCGCGGCATCCCCGATCCGTACCACCTGCGCTTCTCGCCCGACATGAAGTGGCTGGTGCTGGCCGGCAACCGCCTGGACCACGTCGACATCTACAAGTGGCAGCCGCAGAACGCGGCGCAGCCGCTCGCGCTGTTCAAGCGCTTCTCCGCGCCGAAGACGCCCAGCCACCTGTCCATCGACAGCAAGAGCAGCGTCGTCTACGCGAGCCTGCAGGACAGCAGCGAGCTGCTGTCCATCGACCTCAACACCATGGCCGTGCGCTGGAAGATCCCCGTCGGGAAGCTGCCGGCCGACCTGTACCTCAGTCCCGACGACAAGTACCTGCTGGTCGCGCTGACCGGCGAGCGCAGCGTCGAGGTCTACGACGTCAGCGGCGCCCAGCCCAGGCTGGTCAAGCGCATCGAGACCGGCGACGGCGCGCACTCGTTCCGCGCGCTCGGCGACAGGAAGCACGTGCTGGTGAGCAACCGCGCGGCCAACACGATCAGCAAGATCGCGCTGACGGACTTCAGCGTCGTCGACACCTTCAAGGCGCCCGGCGGTCCGGACGACATGGAGATCCTGACCGACGGCCGCACGCTGATGTTCACCTCGCGCTGGGCCCGCAAGCTGACGGTGATGGACCTGCAGACCAAGCAGATCCTGCAGCAGGTCAAGGTCGGCAAGTCGCCGCACGGCGTCTGGACGCTCGACCAGATGCCGCGCCAGTGAGCGCGACCGGACCCAGGCTGCTGCCCGTGAAGACTTCGCCCGTTCCGCGCTCCGCGCGCCGTCATCTGCTGCGCGGTGCGTTGCGTCACGGCGCGGCGCTGCTCGTCGGTCTGACCGCGGTCGTGCAGGCGCAGCCGCAAGGCGCCTCGGCACCGGGCGCCGCGCCCTGCGACAAGCCCGTCTACCTGACCTTCGACACCGGCCACATGGGCGTCGCGCCGCTGATCGTCGACACGCTCAAGCGCTTCGACGCGAAGGCCACGTTCTTCCTGGCCCAGGAGCCGACGATGGACGGCGGCCAGACGCTGGACGACAAGTGGGCGCCGTGGTGGAAGCAACTGGCCGAGCAGGGCCACGATT
The DNA here is from genome assembly GCA_002205125.1 of Roseateles noduli. Taxonomy (GTDB): domain Bacteria; phylum Pseudomonadota; class Gammaproteobacteria; order Burkholderiales; family Burkholderiaceae_C; genus Roseateles; species Roseateles noduli. The sequence goes on from NIOE01000021.1 coordinate 19,306, forward strand.
TCGGCTCGCACACCTGGTACCACGACGCCTGGTCGGCGGACCTGCCCGACGGGAGGTTCCGCTTCAAGCGCGCCGCGGGCGAGCAGGTGCCGCAGAACGTCGTGCTGAGCGCGACCGAGTACTGCGAGGAACTCAAGCGCCCCGCGCGGCGCTTCCTGGAAATGACCGGCCGGCCGATGTCCATGATCTTCCGCGCGCCGGCCGGGCGCACCTCGCCGGCGCTGCTCGCGGCGGCGCAGGCCTGCGGCTTCCGCCACGTGGGCTGGAACCCGTCGGGCTTCCTCGGCGACGAACTGCCCAGCGACAAGTTCCCCAACCAGGCGTTGCTGGAGCAGGCGCTGCGACGCGTCAAGCCGGGCGACATCCTGATGGCCCACCTGGGCATCTGGTCGCGCCAGGATCCGTGGGCGCCGACGGTGTTGGAGCCGCTGCTGCAGGGATTGAAGAACCGGGGCATGTGCTTCGCGCCGTTGCGCGATCATCCGGAGTACGTCGCGTGGATGCGCAAGCCGCAGGAGGCGGTCGCGCTGAAGGCGACGTCGGCATCGACATCGACGCCCACGGCGGCGTCCGGCGGCGGCACCGCGGTGCCGGGCACCAAGGACGCGCTGAGGCGCTGATGCATCGCTTTCCAGGAGGACCGACGGCGTGATGGACTGGTTCACCGATCTGTTCGGACAGGCGCAGCAGGCGCTGTTCGAGAGCGTCATTCAACCGATCGTCTTCAACCTCGGCTTCGGCAACCTGCTCGAGGACGCGTTCGACGCGACCGGCTGGCTGCTGGTCGGCCTGATCCAGATCGTCGTGATGCTGGCGGTGATCGGCTCGCTGCAGCGCTGGCGTCCGGCCGAAGCCGTCACCGACCGCCACGCGATCCGCATCGACATCGTCTACACGCTGATCCAGCGGCTGGGGCTGTTCCGGCTGGTCATGTTCTTCTCGCTGGAGCCGCTGTTCGACGGCGCCGTCGGCGAGATGCGCATGCACGGCATCCCGACCTTCCAGCTCGACGCGCTGTGGCCCGGCGTCACCGACGTGGCCTGGGTCAGCTTCGTGATCTACCTCGTCGCCTTCGACCTGCTGATGTACTGGCTGCATCGCGCGCAGCATTCGTGGAACTGGTGGTGGGCGCTGCACTCGCTGCACCACAGCCAGCGCCAGATGACGATGTGGAGCGACAGCCGCAACCATCTGCTCGACGACCTGATCATCGACAGCGCGGTCGCGATCACCGCGCGGCTGATCGGGGTCGGTCCCGGACAGTTCGTCGCGCTGGTGGCGATCTCGCAGCTGCTGGAGAACCTGCAGCACGCCAACCTGCGGCTGACCTTCGGCCTGATCGGCGAGCGGCTGCTGGTGAGCCCGCGCTTCCACCGGCTGCACCATTCGATCGGCATCGGCCACGAGAACTTCGGCCGCGGCACCCTGGGCGGCCACAACTTCGCGGTGATGTTCCCGATCTGGGACGTGCTGTTCCGCACCGCCAACTTCGAGGACCGCTGGGACCCGACCGGCGTGCGCGACCAGTTGCCGGAAGAGGGCGGCCGCGACTACGGGCGCGGTTTCTGGGCGCAGCAGTGGCTGGGGCTCAAGCGGCTCGCCGGACGTGACAAGATCGCGGCCGCGCCCGGAGATGGACCCCGCCCGTCCGGCGGCGCGCCCATGGACATCGCCGGCCGCGCGCCGGCCGGAGGGAACGACTGATGATCAAGCCGATGAGCCGCCTCGCGGACTCGTTCTGGCGTGCCGCCGCGTACTGCCTGCATCCGCGCGTGATCGGCCTGTCGCTGCTGCCGCTGATCGTCTCGGCGGCGCTGGCCTTCGGCCTGGGCTACTTCTTCTGGGAAGCGGCGGTCGCCGGCGTGCGCGCGACGATGGAGTCGTGGAGCCTCATCGACGGCATGCTGAAGTGGCTGGACAGCCTGGGCGCCTCGTCGTTCCGCACCGTGCTCGCGCCCATCGTCGTGCTGGCGATGGCCGTGCCGGCGCTGGTCGTGCTCAGCCTGCTGCTGGTCGCGCTGCTGATGACGCCGTCGATGGTCGACCTGGTCGCGCAGCGCCGCTTCGCCGGGCTGGAGCGCAAGCGCGGCGCGGGCTTCGTCGCCAGCCTGAGCTGGTCGCTGGGCCACACGGTGCTGTGCGTCGTGCTGCTGATCGCCTCGCTGCCGTTCTGGCTGATCCCGCCGCTGGCGCTGATCCTGCCGCCGCTGATCTGGGGCTGGCTGGGCTACCGGGTCTTCACCTTCGACGTGCTCGCCGAACACGCCTCCGGCCCCGAGCGCCGGCGGCTCATCAGCGAGCACCGGATGCCGCTGCTCGTGCTCGGTCTGGCGACGGGCTACCTCGGTGCGGCTCCCGCCGCGATCTGGGCGCTCGGCGCGCTGACCATCGCCTTCGCGCCGGTGTTGATCCTGGTCTCGGTGTGGCTGTACACGCTGGTCTTCGCGTTCAGTTCGCTGTGGTTCGCGCATTACGCGCTGGCCGCGCTGCAGGAGATGCGCCGTGCCGACACCGTCTCCGACCGCGTGCCCGATCCGGTGATGGACGCGCTGCCGGCGAACTACGCGACCGCGCCGCCGCGCATCGTCGACGATGTCGAGGGGGTGGACGGCGGGCAAGACCCGACCCCCGGGCCGGCGCCGCGCATCGAGAACAAGCCGTCGCCGCTCTGAGCCCGCGCTCGCCTCCGCGCTGGCGCTGATTGCCACTCCCACGTTTCTGCAGGAATCCCGCATGAACATCGGCCTCTTCATCATCGGCGACGAGATCCTGTCCGGGAAGCGGCAGGACAAGCACCTGTCCAAGGTGATCGAGTTCCTGAGCGCGCGCGGTCTGTCGCTCGCCTGGGCCAAGTACCTTGGCGATGACCGCGAACAGCTGATCCGCGAGTACCGCGCCGCCTTCGACAGCGGCGACCTGTTCTTCAGCTGCGGCGGCATCGGCGCGACGCCGGACGACCACACGCGGCAGGCCGCGGCCGCGGCGCTCGACCGCCCGCTCGAACTGCATCCCGAGGCCGCGGACCTGATCTGGCAGCGTGTCCAGCAGATGGCGGCGGAGCAGGGCACCACGCCCGAGCGCGACCACCCCGACACGCAGCGCCGCATGGAGATGGGCGTGTTCCCGCAAGGGGCCGCGATCATCCCGAATCCGTACAACAAGATCCCCGGTTTCTCGATCGGGCGCGCCTACTTCGTCCCGGGCTTCCCGGTGATGGCGCATCCGATGATCGAATGGGTCCTGGATCACCTGCACGCCGACCTGCACCGCGAGGTCGGCACGCGCGAGCGCTCGCTGATCGTGCAGGGCGCGATGGAGGCGAGCCTGACGCCGCTGATGGAGCGCGTCGAGGCCGACTTCCCCGGCATCAAGGTCTTCTCGCTGCCCAGCGTCGACCATCCGCAGTGGGGTCGCCACATCGAACTGGGCGTCAAGGGCGACGCGGCCGCCATGGACGCCGCCTACGCCGCCCTGCGGGCGGGCGTTGTCCAGTTTGGTGCCTCCATCGGCACTGAATTGGTGCGATGATGCACCGATTCGGGACCGCCTCCGGGCGGTGCCCCGCCGGGTGTGACGGAGGTCTTGTCCGACCGCCGGTCGCCGCCCCCGTCTGGCGCGTTGGGCGTCAAGGGCTTGCGCGTCATGCACCGCTCTGGCGCCTGGCTGTCACCGTGCCGCCATCTGTTGGCATGCAAACTGCTAAATCGTCCCCGCTGGGCCGTTGCCCCACGACTCTTTCTTTCTTTCCAGCCCCCTCTAGGAGTGATTGATGGCCACCAAGACCGTCGCCGACGTGATGAACCTGGTCAAGGAGCACGAAGTCAAGTTCGTTGACTTCCGCTTCACCGACACGCGCGGCAAGGAGCAGCACGTGACCGTGCCCGTCTCCCATTTCGACGAAGACAAGTTCTCGGAAGGCCATGCCTTCGACGGCTCCTCGATCGCCGGCTGGAAGGGCATCGAAGCCTCCGACATGCTGCTGATGCCGGACCCGAACACGGCCAACATCGACCCGTTCTTCGAAGAGCCGACGCTGATCCTGAGCTGCGACGTCATCGACCCGACCGACGGCAAGGCCTATGAGCGCGACCCGCGCTCGCTGGCCCGTCGCGCCGAGGCCTACCTGAAGTCCTCCGGCCTGGGCGACACCGCCTACTTCGGTCCGGAACCCGAGTTCTTCATCTTCGACAGCGTCCGCTGGAACGTCGACATGTCCGGCTCGTTCGTCAAGATCGAATCGGAAGAAGCGGCCTGGAACACCGGCAAGGACTACGAGCACGGCAACAGCGGCTATCGTCCGACCGTCAAGGGCGGCTACTTCCCGGTGCCCCCGGTCGACAGCGGCCAGGACATGCGCTCGGAGATGTGCCTGATCCTGGAACAGATGGGCATCCCCGTCGAAGTCCACCACCACGAGGTCGCGAACGCGGGCCAGATGGAGATCGGCACCAAGTTCAGCTCGCTGGTCCAGCGCGCCGACTGGCTGCAGCTGCAGAAGTACATCATCCAGAACGTCGCGCACGCCTACGGCAAGACCGCCACGTTCATGCCGAAGCCCATCGTCGGCGACAACGGCTCGGGCATGCACGTGCACCAGTCGGTCTGGAAGGACGGCAAGAACCTGTTCGCCGGTGACGGCTACGCCGGCCTGAGCGACTTCGCGCTGTACTACATCGGCGGCATCATCAAGCACGCCCGCGCGCTGAACGCCATCACCAACCCGGGCACGAACTCGTACAAGCGTCTGGTGCCCGGCTTCGAAGCCCCGGTGAAGCTGGCCTACTCGGCCAAGAACCGCTCGGCCTCGATCCGCATCCCGTACGTGGCCAACCCCAAGGGCCGCCGCATCGAGGCGCGTTTCCCGGACCCCTCGGCCAACCCGTACCTGGCCTTCGCCGCGCTGCTGATGGCCGGCCTGGACGGCGTGGAAAACAAGATCCATCCGGGCGAAGCCGCCACGAAGGACCTGTACCACCTGCCGCCGGAAGAAGACGCGAAGATCCCGACCGTCTGCCACTCGCTGGACCAGGCGCTGGAGTATCTGGACAAGGACCGCGCGTTCCTGACCAAGGGCGGCGTGTTCACCGACAGCTTCATCGATGCCTACATCGAGCTGAAGATGCAGGAAGTCCAGCGCTTCCGCATGACCACCCACCCGGTCGAGTTCGACATGTACTACTCGCTGTGATCGTCCGCGCGGAGGGCGCCATGACCGCTTCGGCACGGCCCGCTCCGCACGTTCGTCGCACCGCACAGGGACGGCTTCGGCCGTCCCTTTTCTTTGGCCGTCCTTTCCCTTGCCGTCCGTGGCACGCCGTCTCGGCCCTTCCACATGCGAACACCTGGCAACAGCGCGTGAGTGCCCGCTCTCGCCCAGGGGTGACTGATTGCGTCACAATGCCCGACGACTCTGGTCAGTTAGAAGCAGGGAATGCAGATGACGCTGCAGCACACGCGGGTGGGACGTACTTGGTTGGCGACGATGCTGACCGCCATGATGGGCATGGCGGCCGGGCAGGCGTCGGCGCAGGGCGTGGTGTATCGCTGCCCCGGTCCGCCGGTGCTCTACACCGACGCGATCTCCGCCAAGGAAGCCGCCGACAAGGGCTGCCGCAGCATCGAGGGCACGCCGATCTCCGTGATCGCGCCCAGCAAGCCGCGCTCGCCGGCGACGACGCCGGCACCCACCTCCGGTTCGGGAGGGCAGGGTGACCTCAAGGTCGACGGCAAGGACCAGCGCGTGCGCGACGACGACCGCCGCCGCATCCTGGAGCAGGAGCTGCGCGACGCGGAAGGCAAGCTCGCCAAGGTCCAGGCGGAATACAACGGCGGCCAGCCCGAGAGGCGCGGCGACGAACGCAACTACCAGAAGTACCTGGACCGCACGACCGAGCTCAAGGCTTCGGTCACGCGCCAGGAGGCCGACGTCCAGGCCATCAAGCGCGAGCTCGCCAAGCTGCCGCCGCCCAACCTCTGATCGAGGGACGGCGGGCCGGGCCGCAGGGGCCGGGGTGTCGCGCGCCGATGGCGACACGAGCGACACCGCATGAAGACGCCCGCCCCCGTTTCACCGGCCGCACAGGCCGCACAGGCCGCACAGGCCGCACGCGCCACACACGACGCGCACAACGCCCAGTACGCCTGCTTCGACCTGCTCGCGACCCTGGTCGCCGTGGTCCAGGCCGACGGCACCTGCGAGTTCGCCAACACCGCCGTCGAGACGCTGTTCAACCTCCCGCGCCGCGCGGTCCAGGGCAGCAACCTGCTCGAATGGTTCGTCGACACCGGCCGTGTGGTCGAGGCGCTCGAAGAGGTGAGCCGCAACGCGTTCTCCAGTTCGCGCTTCGACGCGACCATCCGACGCGGCCCGCGCTCGCATGACGACCTGCTGCCGGTGCACGTGATCGTCAGCCAGACCGACGATCCGCAGCGGCTGGTGATCGAGCTGATCGAGAACGCGCAGCAGACGCGCCAGGACCGCGAGGAGCGCAACCTCGACCAGGTCCACGCGACCAAGGAACTGACGCGCAACCTGGCGCATGAGATCAAGAACCCGCTGGGCGGCATCCGCGGCGCGGCGCAGCTGCTGGCGCTGGAGCTGCAGCCCACCGACCTATGGCCGGAGCTCGAGGAATACACCGAGGTCATCATCCACGAGGCCGACCGGCTGCAGTCGCTGGTGGACCGGCTGCTGGCGCCGCACCGGCGCGCGCAGGTGGTGGGCGACGTCAACATCCACGAGGTCTGCGAGCGGGTGCGGTCGCTGGTGCTGGCGCAGTACCCGCGCGGGCTGACGATGGTCCGGGACTACGACATCTCGCTGCCCGATTTCCGCGGCGACCGCGAGCAGCTGATCCAGGCGGTGCTCAACATCGTCCAGAACGCGGCGCAGGCGCTGCACGAGCACATCCATGCGGGCGACGCCGTCATCGCGCTGCGCACGCGCGTGGCCCGGCAGGTGACGATCGGCAAGCAGCGGTGGCGCTTGGCATTGGAATTGCATATCGAAGACAACGGCCCGGGCGTGCCCGAAGAGATCAAGGACCGCATCTTCTTTCCGCTGGTATCAGGGAGGGATGGCGGTTCCGGTCTCGGGCTGACGCTGGCGCAGACGATCGCCCAACAGCACCAGGGGATGATCGATTGCGACAGCCAGCCGGGTCGGACCGATTTCCGAATCACCCTGCCTTTGCCTTGAGCCGCGGCCACAAGCCGACAACGAGGGAAAGGGGAGCCATAGATGAAGTCGATCTGGATTGTTGACGACGACCATTCCATCCGTTTTGTTCTCGAGAAGGCGTTGACGCGCGAGGGGCTGCCGGTGCGCAGCTTCAGCCAGACCCGCGAGGTGCTGGCCGCGCTGGAGGAGGACACGCCGCAGGTGCTGGTGTCGGACATCCGCATGCCGGGCGGCTCGGGCCTGGAGCTGCTGAGCACGATCAAGAAGCAGCTGCCGGGGCTGCCGGTGATCATCATGACGGCGTACTCGGACCTGGACAGCGCGGTGAGCGCGTTCCAGGGCGGGGCCTTCGAATACCTGCCCAAGCCCTTCGACCTGCCGCGCGCGGTGGAGCTGATCCGGCGCGCGCAGGAGGAAAGCCAGCGCGAGGCCGTGGGCGCCGCCGAGACGGTGCAGATGCCCGAGATGCTGGGCCAGGCGCCAGCGATGCAGGACGTGTTCCGCGCGATCGGGCGGCTGAGCCAGAGCCACGTGACGGTGCTGATCACCGGCGAGTCGGGCTCGGGCAAGGAGCTGGTGGCGCGCGCGCTGCACAAGCACAGCCCGCGCGCGGAGGGCCCGTTCGTCGCGATCAACACGGCGGCGATTCCGAAGGACCTGCTGGAGTCGGAACTCTTCGGCCACGAGCGCGGCGCCTTCACCGGCGCGCAGGCGACGCGGCGCGGCCGCTTCGAGCAGGCCGAGGGCGGCACGCTGTTCTTGGACGAGATCGGCGACATGCCGCTGGACTTGCAGACGCGCTTGCTGCGCGTGCTGTCGGACGGCCAGTTCTATCGCGTCGGCGGACACAGCCCGCAGAAGGCGAACGTGCGCGTGGTCGCGGCGACGCATCAGAACCTGGAGACGCTGGTCAAGGAAGGGCGCTTCCGCGAGGACCTGTTCCATCGCCTGAACGTGATCCGCCTGAGATTGCCGCCGCTGCGCGAGCGCCGCGAGGACGTGCCGCTGCTGGCGCGCTACTTCCTGCAGCGCAGCGCGGGCGAACTGGGTGTCGAGCCCAAGCGCCTGGCGGAAGCGGCATTGCAGCGTCTGGTGAATTTCGATTTCCCCGGCAACGTGCGGCAGCTGGAGAACATCTGCCACTGGCTGAGCGTGATGGCGCCGAGTCTGGTGGTCGAGGCCAAGGACCTGCCGCAGGAACTGCTCGCGACACCGGGTGCGCCTGGATCGGCGATCTCCGCGACGATGTCGTCGGACGTGATGCCGCTGGCGAGCGGGCTGACGAGTTCGGCCGCGGCGACGTCCATGCCGCTGCCCGCGGTGGCGATTCCGCCGTCGCCCGACGCGTGGGTGGCGGAGATGGCGCGCGAGGCCAGACGCCTGCTCGCGGCCGGCGAGCCCAACGTGTGGGACGTGCTGACGCGCCGCTTCGAGGCGAGCCTGATCCTGACCGCGCTCGACCTCACGCGCGGCCGCCGCATCGAAGCCGCGCAGAAGCTCGGCATCGGCCGCAACACGATCACGCGCAAGATTCAGGAACTGAATCTCGACGCCTGACGTCGCATCGCTCCTTGCACTCCCTCTCCCGCTTGCGGGAGCGGGCAGGGGTGAGGGCCAGCGGCCTCACGCAGGAATGCGGCTGAGCCTCAAGGGGCCGGACGATCCTTCTTGTCGAGCCACACGCCCAGCCCCTGCGCATTGAGCTCCACATCCATCGCCAGCAGCGCGGCCACGCGCGTCGGCGGCATGCGCTCGCCGCAGTGTTCGATCGCGCGGCGCTGGTAAAGCGCGAGCAACTCGCGCTTGAGCGCAACGTGGCGATCGGGCGCGTCCTTCAGCCGCAGCGCGATCGCTTCCATCTCGTCGATCTGCGCGACCAGCAGCGCCGCGAGGCGCTCGACATCCGCCGCATCTCGACCCACGACACTGTAGTGCGTCAGGTACATGCGTGAGGGACGCGCCGCCATCATCCGCGCGATGGAGGCGCGCAGCGCGTCCGGCTCGAACTGCACCGGCGTGCTCGTCGGCATGATCCACGCGCCGCGCTCGGGATCGTCGAACTCGCGATACGACAGTCCGAAGGTATCGCCGGTGAACCAGCCCGCGCTCGCTTCGTCCCACACGCAGTGGTGATGGCGCGCATGCCCCGGCGTGTCGATCAGGCGCAGCGTGCGTCCGCCGACGGTGATGCGCTGCTCATCGCTGCTCACCTGCGCGCGCGACTCCGGCACGCCCATCAGCTCGCCGTAGGAGCGATGCATCTCCGCCTCGCCGTAGACCGCGAGCGCACCGGCCCACAGCGCCGACGGGTCGACCATGTGCCGCAGTCCGCGCGGATGCACCAGCATCGTCGCCGAGGGCAGCTCCGCCATCAGCGGACCGACGCCGCCGGCATGGTCCAGGTGCACGTGTGTCGGGATCACCCAGTCCACCGCGTCGCGCGGCACGCCGAGGGCTTCCAGCGCGCCGAGCAGCCGCGGCAGCGCCAGCCGCGTGCCGGTGTCGATGAAGGCGGCTCGCCCGCCGTCGACGATCAGGAAACACGCGTCGAAATGGTCGCGCTGGAACGCCGTGTCGATGGCGTAGACGCCGGGGACCAGCGGTTCCAGATACGACGGCAGCGATGCCGGGGCCGAGGGCAGGGCGGTGGTGGCGCTCACGGGCAGTCTCCGGGTCGGGTTCTTAGAATGGTGTTTAGATTACAAGGACCCTGCCATGGCCGTTCGAGAAATCCTGAAGATGGGCGATCCGCGCCTGCTGCGCCACGCCAAGCCGGTGGAAGACTTCGACACGCCCGAGCTGAAGCAGCTGCTCGAAGACATGTTCGACACCATGAAGGCCGCCAACGGCGCCGGCCTGGCCGCGCCGCAGATCGGCGTGGACCTGCAGGTCGTCGTGTTCGGTTTCCAGCGCAACGAGCGCTATCCGGAAGCGCCATCGGTGCCGATGACGGTGCTGATCAACCCGACCATCGAACCGCTCTCCGACGAGACGGAAGAGGGCTGGGAAGGCTGCCTGTCGGTGCCGGGGTTGCGCGGCGTCGTGCCGCGGCTGAGCCGCATCCGCTATCGCGGATTCGACGCCTTCGGCGCGCTGATCGACCGCGAGGCCGAAGGCTTCCACGCCCGTGTCGTCCAGCACGAGTGCGACCATCTGGTCGGTACGCTGTATCCGATGCGGATCAAGGACTTCAGCCGCTTCGGCTTCACCGAGATCCTGTTCCCGGGCCTGGACCCGAACACGGACGATTGACGCCTGCTGATCCGGGCGCGCCAGGTGCCAGGGTATCTGGGAACGCCAACACCCATACGGCGTCCGCTTGACCTCCGCGCAACAGGGCGTCAAGTTGTAAGCAGGCGTGCACCGGGACGTCGCTGAGGCGTTAAGAAACGATCGCGGAACTCCGCGTCCCGCATTCCTCCGGATGCCGGTGGAGGCAAAAGGCCATGACTGACTCGATGACCCGTTCGAAGACTCGTTCGTTGGACCACGCACAGGGGCGCGGGTCGCTGTCCCGCTGGTGGATGGCGACCTCCGTGGTGCTGGTCGCGCTGCTCGCGTTGCTGGCTCATGGAGCGGCGCACGCCGACGCGCCGTCGCGCGCGGGGCGCCTGGCCGATCTCGCCGGCTCCGTCTGGCTGTACGACGCCGATGAGCGCGAATGGGTGCAGATGCACCGCAACCAGAGCGTCGGTGAAGGCGACCGCCTGCGCGCCGACGACGGCAGCGGCGCGACGATCACCATCGGCTCCTCGACGCTGTGGATCGACCAGCGCAGCGAGATCGAATTCAACGCGCTGGCGGACAACCGCATCGCCGTGCAGATCGTGAAGGGCGCGGTCGGGCTGCGGTTGCGCGGCCAGGAAGCCGCCGACGAATGGACGGTGCGCACGCTGGAGGGCCGCTTCGGCTTCGAGCGCGAAGGCCTGTACCGCATGACGCAGCTGGACCGCGGCAGTGAAGCGCAGGCCTGGCAGGGCAAGCTGCGCTTCGACTCGCGCGCGACGGACGCGCAGCCGGTCTGGCTGGGCACCAATGAGCAGGCCGAGTTCTGGTGGGAGAACGGCCCCCGCACCGAACGCCAGTCGCTGCAGCAGGACGGCTTCGCCCGCCTGATCCTGGAGGACAGCCGCGACGCGGTGCAGCCGCTGGTCGGCAGCGGCACGAGCGTGCCGTACGTGTCGCCCGAGATGACCGGCGCCGAGGACCTGGCGCGCTACGGCGCCTGGGAGCAGAGCTCCGAATACGGCGCCGTGTGGATCCCGCAGGTGGTCGTCGCCGACTGGGCGCCGTACCGCTACGGCCGCTGGATGTGGAGCGCCCGCTGGGGCTACACCTGGGTGGACGACATGCCCTGGGGCTTCGCGCCGTTCCATTACGGCCGCTGGGCCTACTACCGCGACCGCTGGTGCTGGGTGCCGGGGGCGTATGTGCGCCGTCCGGCGTATGCGCCGGCGCTGGTCGGCGGCGTGGGGCCGGGGATCTCGATCGGCGTCGTGGTGAACGGCGGCCGTCGTCCGCCGCCGCCGCGCTACGGCAGCTGGGTGCCGCTGGCGCCGCGCGAAGCCTGGACGCCGGGCTTCCGCTACAGCCAGGCCTACTACCGCCGCGTGAATCCGGATGTGAATCCGGTGACGGTGGTGCGACCCGGGCAGCGCCCGCCGACCTACCGCAACGAACGCGATCACGGCGCGCTGTACACGCAGAAGCCGGTGTCGGCGCCGCTGCCGGCGACCGCGCTGCAGCCACAGCGCTCGTGGCCGCCGCGCCCGATCGGGCAGACGGAAGGCCGTCCCGATGGACGCCCGGACGGACGCCCGGATGCGGGTCGCCCGTTCGTCGATCGCAATCACGACGGTCGACCTGACGGCCCCAACGACGGACGCAACGACGGACGCAATGGCGGACGGAACGATGGCCGCAACGATGGTCGCAACGACGGCCGGAATGAAGGTCGTCCCTTCCTCGACCGCAACGGCGACGGCCGTCCGGATGCCCCCGGCGAAGCACGACCCGGCGAGAGCCGTCCGGTCCGCGGCGTGATCCGCCCGGAGCCTGACATCGCCACGGTGCGACCGCAGGTGCCGCAGCCGCAGCAGACCTCGCCGGCGCCGTCGACGCAGCCGGTGGTACCGCAGCGCGGCCCGGACGTGCAACGTCCGTCGGATCGCCGCGAGGGCGATCGCAACGAATGGCGCCATCGCGGGCCTGATCGCGTGGAGCAACCGCGCGTTGAGCAGCCGCGCGTCGAGCAACCTCGCGTTGAACGGCCGAACTTCGAGCAGCCGCGCACGGAGCAGCCGCGCTTCGAGCGTCCGCAGCAACCTCGGGTTGAACAACCGCGCGTGGAGCAGCCTCGTGTGGAACAGCCGCGCGTGGAAGCGCCGCGTCCGATGCCGCAGCCGCAGCCGCGCGTCGCCGCGCGCCGAGCCGCCTCGCGCGGCAGAGCCACCGCGTGCGGTGGACCCGCCGCGTCGCAACGACGGCCCCGGCCGTCAGATGGAACGCTGAACGACAACGAGGGGCGAGAGCCCCTCGATTCGTTTCCGGCTCTCGATCAATCGATCAATCGATCAATCGATCAATCGATCAATCGATCCTGTACGACACGCCGGTGATGAACAGCGTGTCGTTCTTCTTCAGGCCGTCGCCGGGGTTGCTGTCGTAGCGATGCTGGACGGTGGCGGTGAGGCTGAACCGCTTGGTCATCGCGACCGAGATGCCGCCGTCGAAGGTGGCGCGGTACTCGCCGCTGTTGCGCAGGTCGGGCAGGTAGGCCAGGCGCTGCTTGAACGTCGTGTTGTCGGAGATCTTGTGATTTGACTCTTCGGCGAACAGCAGTTCGAGGTTGCTGTACTTGCTGCGCAGCACGCCGTCCTGCAGGGCCGGCTCCACGTAGCGTTCCTGGGTGAAGCCCAGACCGGTGGACACGTCCCAGGTGACGTTGTCCTGCTTGATGACGTGATAACCGCCGCCGGCGCCGACGGAGTAGCGCGAGGATAGGTTGGCGGGTTCGTCCTTGAGCGCGTCGAACTGCCCGAAGCCGAACACGCGGTCGGTGACGTCGCGCTGGTAGTGCGTGCCGAAGGCGTAGCGCTGCTCGGATTCCGAGTCGTCGTTCTTCAGGTAGAGCGCGCGGGCGTTCGCGGTGAACTTGTCGGTCTTGGTGGCCTTGACGACTTCGCCGCTGAGGTTGACGGTGGTCGAGTCGCTGTTGCCCGACGAGACGCTGGCGCCCGCGGTGAACAGGGCCCGCCACTGCCCGTCGTCCTTGACGGTGACCTGGGCGAAGGAGAGCAGGGGCGCCGCAGCGAGGCAGGCGGCGGCAGAGACGGCGAGGAGGCGCGTCGGCGGCATGTCGATTCCTTTGGGGAGAGTGAACATGCGGGAGCTTCGGCAACCTCCGATCCCGTGCGTCTGCAATGCGCACGGACGGGATGCAATCCGACGTCATCCGTCGGCTTCCGCTGACAACCCGCCGGCATGACGGGGTGAGCGCGGGCGCTTGACGGTGTGTCGGTGTGTGACGCGGCTGATCCGGCCGATCAGGCGACTGCGGGCACGACCGTGCCCACGCACGGTCCGAAGCCGATCGCACGACGTCCCGCCGCCTCGCAGCGACCCACCAACGCGACGCTGTCGCCGTCCTGAAGGAAGGTGCGCTGCTCGCCGTTGGGTAGCGTGATGGCCTGCTTGCCGCCGTTGGTCAGTTCCAGCAGCGAGCCACCTTGGCCCGCTTCCGGTCCGGACATCGTGCCCGACCCGAACAGGTCGCCCGGCTGCAGGTTGCAGCCGTTGCTGGCGTGGTGCGTGAGCATCTGCGCGACGGTCCAGTAGGCGTCGGCGAAGTCCGAGGTCATCAGCTTCGCCGGCGCGTCGCCCGCATCGCGCATCGCGCGGGTCTGCAGATGGACTTCCAGTCGGATGGAGATCGCGCCGCGATCGCGGTTGGCCGCGCCGTCGAGATATGGCAGCGGCTGCGGATCGCCCTCCGGCCGCGTGAACGCGCGACGGAACGGCGCCAACGCTTCCATCGTGATCACCCACGGCGAGAGGGTGGTCGCGAAGCTCTTCGACAGGAAAGGGCCCAGCGGCTGGTATTCCCAGGCCTGGATGTCGCGGGCCGACCAGTCGTTCAGCAGCACGAGCCCGAACAGATGGCGCTCCGCGTCACCGATCGCGATCGGATGCCCCTGCTCATTGCCGGTGCCGACAAGCGCGCCGACTTCCAGCTCGTAGTCGAGCCGCTTGATCGGACCGACGCTCGGCAGCTCGGCATCCGGCGCCTTGGTCTGGCCGACGGGACGGCGGAAGGTCTGGCCGCTGACGCCGATCGACGACACGCGCCCGTGATACCCGATGGGCACCCACTTGTAGTTGGGCAGCAGCGGATTGTCCGGGCGGAACAGCTTGCCGACCGTCGTCGCATGATGGATGCCGGCGTAGAAGTCGGTGTAGTCGCCGATGCGGCAGGGCAGCGTCATCTCGACGTTGGTCATCGGTTTGAGCGCCGGAGCGAGCTGCTCGGACGTCGCCGATCCCGCATCCGCGTTCAACGCGGCGACGAGCTCATGCCGCAGTTGCCGACGCAGATCCGGTCCCATCGCCATCAGCGGATTCAGTCCGAGGCCCTCACAGGTGCGCAGCACCGCGCCGAGCCCATCGGACAGGACGCCGAGATCGGCGGCGGCGATCAAGTCCAACACCTGGTCGCCGATGGCCGTGCCGGGCCGGAACGAGCCGGTCGCGCCGGCCATGCGGAACATGCCCAGCGGCAGGTTCTGGATCGGGAAATCGGTGTCGGGCGTGTTGGCGGAGGAGATCCAGCTGCGCAGCGCGGGATCGTGGGTGTGGTCGATGTCGGTCATGGGAAAGCCTTTCGAATTCTGTTGAGAGGAGGCGTCGCCGCGGAGCGCCTCGTCGTCATGCGGGTTTGAACTTGTCCTTGAGGCCGCCCCAGCAGGCCGCATAGTGGCTGTCGAGCGCGCCGCCGTTGAGCGCCCAGTCCGACGGACGGAAGCGCCAGCGGCTCTCGAACATGAAGGCCAGCGTGTGGTCCAGCTTCTGCGGCGCCAGCGTCCGCGTGCTGGCGGCCTCGAAGGCGTCGGCATCGGGGCCGTGCGGCACCAGGCAGTTGTGCAGGCTCGCGCCGCCGGGCCGGAAGCCTTCGGGCTTGGCATCGTACTGGCCGTAGATCAGGCCCATGAACTCGCTCATCACGTTGCGGTGGTACCAGGGCGGACGGAAAGTGTCCTCCTGCACCAGCCAGCGCGGCGGGAAAATCACGAAGTCGCAGTTGGCCGTCCCGGGCGTGTCGCTCGGCGAGGTCAGCACGGTGAAGATCGACGGATCGGGATGGTCGAAACTGATCGAGCCGATCGTCATGAAATCCTTGGTGTCGTACTTCAGCGGCGTGAGGTTGCCGTGCCACGCGACGACGTTGAACGGCGTCACCGCCTGGGCGTTGCGCCACAGCGCGCCGCCGGTCTTGCGGATCACTTCATAAGGGTCGCCGTCGGGCTCGTGCGCGGCGACGGGCGCGCGGAAGTCGCGCGGATTGGCCAGGCCGTTGGAGCCGATCGGACCGAGCTCCGGCAGGCGGAAGGCGGCGCCGTAGTTCTCGCAGATGTAGCCGCGGGCGGCGCTCTGCGGACCGCCCAGCGCGTCGACGCGGAAGGTCACCCCGCGCGGGATGAGCGCGATCTCGCCGGGCACGACGTCGAGCAGGCCCATCTCGGTGGTGAGTCGCAGCCCGCCTTCCTGAGGAACGATCAGCATCTCGCCGTCGGCGTTCATCAGCGCGCGGCGGGTCATTGGCCGATTGAAGGCGTAGATCAACGAGGCCATGCCGACCTGCGCATCGGGGTCCCCGTTGCTGACGATGGTCTTGATGCTGTCGACGAAGTCGACGCCCGGCGCATCCGCCTGGGCATCGGGCATCGGGAACGGATGCCAGCGCAGCGGGTCCGGCGGTGCGGCAACACCGCCCGCGGCGCCGCTCGTCCAGAACGGCTGCTCATACGCATGGAACGCCCCCGTCACCACCGACGGCTGCCGGCGATACAGCCAGGTGCGGCGGTTCTCGACGCGCGGCGCGGTGAAGGCGCTGCCCGAAAGCAGTTCCGGATAGAGATCCATCGGCGCGCGCTGCGGGCTGTTGCGGCCCTTCGGCAAGGCGCCAGGAACGGACTCGGTTTCGAATTGATTGCCGAAGCCGCTCTGGTAGCTCAGCGCATCCGGCGTCGTGCCGGTCGCCTCGGAGGAACGAAGGGTCTCTGGTGCGCTCATGCTTGTCCTCGTGGGGAAGCGTCGCCCGTGGTCGGGGCATCGATGGAATCTGGGGAAACCGCAGAAGCGGGATTCGCGCGGGCCGCCGCAGCCAGCGCTTCAAGCAGCACGTCCTGCCGGCCAATGTGGTTGGCGAGCAGCAGAACCAGCCGCGCGTTGAAGGCATGGCTCGCGTCGACGTCGAGACCATGATGCGCGCTCAGCAACGCTTCGTAGAAGTCGTCGCCGGCGTCGAAGTGGGGCGCAGTGATCAGAGGCATGCGGCGGGCTCCTCCAAGGATGCCTCATGGCCGAGCGCCTGGCGCATCGCCGCATGGATCGCATCCCCAGTCGGCATCGTGCGCCAACGCGCGCAGACATGCTGATCAGGTCGAAGCAACACCACGGAGCCCGGGGTGGCGTCATAACGCTGCCGCACAAGCCCGCGTGCGTCGAACACATCGTCGATCCGAAGCATGAGCGGGACATCGATCCCAGACTCCGCGTCGCCAAGCGCGGGCTCTCCACGGGGCATGGGGGATCCCTCCTGGACCCCCAAGCCCCATTCCGGCCCCACAGACGCTCGCTGACGCCCACTTCCTTCGCCGGCCTCGTCGAACACCATCAAGGTGAAACGCCCCGGCTGCATCTGGCGCAGGAGCCAGTCGTCACCGTCACCGTCGCCGTCCTCGCCGACGCTGACGCGGATCGGCGCGTCCACCGCCGGCATGCCGTACTGCAGCGTCGGCACGGAGAGCCGTCCACTGTTGACCAGCCGACGCGCGAAGTCGAAATCCTTGGCGAGCGTCAAGGTCGCGTCGCGGAACATCCGACTGACCTCGCTCTTGGGCGTGATGAAGTCGGTGGAGCGCGTCGAGTTCAGGATGTTCTCGTCCGCGGCCATCTCGCGCTCGCGCGCATAGGTGTCGAGCAGCGCATCCGGCGCGCGGCCCTGCACGACCGCCGCCAGCTTCCACGCGAGGTTGTCCGCGTCCTGGATGCCCGAGTTGGCCCCGCGCGCGCCGAACGGCGAAACGCCATGCGCCGCATCGCCCGCAAAGACGATGCGCCCATGCCGGAAACGATCCATGCGCATGCAGGCGAAGGTGTAGACGCTGGCCCACACGAGCTCGATCTCCGGGACCGCGCCGTCGCCGCCCGCGGCGATCGAGGCCTCGCGCATCAGCGTGCGCACGCGCGGCAGGATGCGCTCGGGCTGCTTCTCCAACTCGGGATCGGCCTCCCAGCCGAGCTGGAAATCGATGCGCCACACGTCGTCAGGCTGCCGATGCAGCAGCACGCTCTGCCCCGGATGGAAAGGCGGATCGAACCAGAACCAACGCTCGGCGGGGAAGGGCGCGTTCATGCGCACGTCGGCGATGAGGAAGCGGTCCTTGAAGGTGCGGCCGTGGCTCTCCTCGCCGATCAGCTTGCGCAAGGTCGAGCGCGAACCGTCGCACGCAACGACGTGATCGGCCAGTAGCGTGTACGGGCCGTCGGGCGTCTCGATCTCCAGCGCGACGTGGTCGTCATGCTGCGTCAGACCGGTCACGCCGTGATGCCAGCGGAGATCGATCAACGGGAGTTCGAGCGCGCGCTCGACGAGGAAACCCTCGACGTAGTACTGCTGCAGGTTGACGAAGGCCGGACGCTGGTGGCCGTCCTCGGCGAGCAGGTTGAATTGATAGACCTGTTCATTGCGGAAGAACACGCGCCCCACGTTCCAGGAGACGCCCTTGTCGACGAGCCGCTGACCGCAGCCGAGGCGGTCGAGGATCTCCAGCGTCCGTTTCGCGAAGCACAACGCGCGCGAGCCGACGGAGAGCCGCCCGTCGTTGTTGAGCAGCACGACGGGAACGCCCTGCAGGGCGAGATCGATCGCCGCCGTCAGCCCGACCGGCCCCGCGCCGACGACGACGACGGGATGACGCGCAGGCTGGCCGCGCTCATGCGCCTCCTGGTCTGCACTGCGGCGGTAGGGGTAGACGACGCGCTGATAGTCGACATCGGACGGCGCGGTCGAGGTGGCATGCACGGCGTTCTCCATCGCTGCAGTCAGCCAATCAGACTCCCTCTCCCGCTTGCGGGAGAGGGCAGGGGTGAGGGCCAGCGGCCGGGGCAGTGCGCAAGCCCTTCAGCCTTCGAGCGTCTGCCACATCTCCTGATCGCGCTGCGCGGTCCAGATGCGCGGATCGCGGAACTGCGTTACCTCGTCATAGCAACGCGTGACGTCGAACGGCATGCAGTGGTCGAAGATGACCCAGTGGCCGTATTTCTGCTTCATGACGGCGTAGGTGTCCTTGTAGACGGCGTTGAGCTCCTTGCCCGCGGCGACGCCGGCCTTCACCGACTCATGCAGATCGGCGATGAAGCTGCGCGTGCCGGCGAGTCCCTGCGCGACGGACTCGGGCGTGGTCAGCGCCGCACCTCGTCCGGGAACGAGCGCAGTCGGCTTGAGCGCGGCGAGGTTGTCCAGCGTCTGTGGCCAGTCGCTGAAGTACGCATCGCCGGCATACGGCGTGGCATCGAACTCGACCAGATCCCCGGAGAACAGGATCTTCTGCTCCGGCAGCCACGCGACGGTGTCGCCCTTCGTGTGCCCGCGCCCGAGCTGCAGCAGCTGCACTTCGAGCTTGCCGAGCCAGAGGCTCATCGCGCCCTGGAAGGTGATGGTCGGCCAGGTCAGTCCGGCCGGCACCGATTCGACATTGCGGAACAGTCGCGGGAAGCGGCCGATCTCGCTGGCCTTGTCCTGCTCGCCGCGCTCGACGATGAGGTCGTAGGTATCGCGGCTGGCGATGATGTGTTCGGGCTCATACGCCGAGGCGCCCAGCACGCGCACCGCGTGGTAGTGGCTCATCACGACGTACTTGATGGGCTTGTCGGTGACCTCGCGGATGCGGCGGATGACGTCCTGCGCCATCACGGGCGTGGCCTGCGTGTCGATGACCATCACCGCGTCGTCGCCAATGATGATGCCGGTGTTCGGGTCGCCCTCGGCCGTGTAGGCATAGGCGTTGTCGCTGAGCTTGACGAAGGAGACCTGCTTCTCCTCGACGTCGGCATGGCTGGCGAACTGCTTGGTCATGGCGTGTCCCGGGCGTTGGCTGAGGGTAGGGCGTCCCGCTGAAGAAATTCAGCAAAACGGAATTCGTTTGTTGGATGCAAATATAGCTGTGTCGCTGAATTCGTTCAACAATAGCGAAATGACCATGCCAGACATCGCCGACGACGCGCCGGATGCCAACGACCGCGAGGACGCCAGTGAGCGGGAAGAGCGGGAAGAGCGTGAGGACCGCGAGGATCGACGCGGCATCCAGAGCATCGAGGTGGGCGGCCGCCTGCTGAAGGCAGCGGCGGCGCGCGGCCAGCCGCTGCCGCTGAAGGCGCTGTCTCAGGCGGCGGAGATGAGCCCGGCGAAGGCGCATCCCTACCTCGTGAGCTTCTGCAAGCTCGGGCTGATGCGGCAGGACGCGGCGACGGGCTACTACGGACTCGGCCCGCTGGCGATGGAGATGGGCCTGATCGGCATGCGGCAGATCGATCCGATCCGTCTGGCGACGGCTCGGCTGGAGGCACTGGCCGAAGAGATCGGCCACACGGTGGCGATCGCGGTGTGGGGCTCGCAGGGCGCGACGATCGTGCGCACGGCGGCGTCGCCGGCGGCGGTGCACGTGACGATGCGGCATGGGACGGTGGTGTCGCTGTCGGACACCGCGTCGGGCCCATTGTTCGCGGCCTACCGGCCGGAGCCTGAGATCAAGGCGATGCTCGCGGAAGCGCGTCGCAAGGGACCCGCGGATCTGGCGCGGGTAGGCCCGCACGATCGACCGCGCGAGCTGCCGACGTGGGCGGCGTTTTCAGCGACCTTGAATGAGATCCGAGGACGGGTGATGCACCGCTCGGTGGGCGGCATCGTCGAAGGCGTGAGCGCGCTGGCCGTGCCGGTCTTCGACAGCGACGCGCAGATGGCGCTGGCGCTGACGGCGATCGGGCCGTCAGGGGCGTTCGATGCAGCGTGGGATGGCGCGGTGGCGCGCGGGCTCACCGGGACGGCGACGGCGCTGATGCGCGAGATTGGTGGACGCTTCCCAAGCTGAACCGCGACCGCAACCTGCGATCCATCGAGTTGGGCGATAGGCGATGGCGCTCGTCACGCCCTCGACACACCCTGTCCATAGAGTGCCGCGTTTTCCTCTTCCGGCACTCGCGACATGTCTGCATCCCCGCGTCTTCCCTTCGTCCTGCGTCCCCTGACCCTCGCGCTGCTGACGGGTTTCCTGATGGCCGGTTGCGGCGGCGGATCCGACGGCGACGATCTGAGCGTCGCCGTCCTGCCCGCGGCGCCCAAGGGCGTGGGCGCCGCGGAGACGGCGCCGGTGCAGGATGAGACGAAGGTGCTGCCGTTCGTCGACTTCGGCTTCACCAACCAGCGCGGCGACGCGCGCTACGCCACGCTGGAGACCAACGCCGGTGTGCGCGTGGTGAGCGGCATGCTCACGCTGTGGCAGCCGAGCACGGCGATCGTGGACGCGGGCGTGACCGCGCCCGCCAACGGCAGCTTCCCCGCGGTGACCGCCTCGACCTGGACCGGCAACCCCGGCGACGCCACCGACGGCAAGGTGCTCAACACCGCCGTGCACAACGCCAACATCCAGTACGTGGTCGACGCGACGACCAGGCGCACCGAGGCCCAGTCGCTCGCCGCTTACCTCGACGACCGCCGCGGCAAGGGCGTGAGCATCAGCGACGGCCTGGGCCCGCTGACCGCGGCCTGGCGCACGTCGTCGGGCATGAGCACCACCATCACCGGCGTCCCCGCCGACGCCACGACCGTGCTCTACAACGACGGCGGTTCCGACATCGGCACCGGCAGCGCGACCAACGCGACGCTGGGCAAGGCGGTGGACTTCGTCGGCAACGTCGGCGAGAACGCGTCCACCGAACCCGCCAAGCGCTTCTACAAGTACGCCCGTCCGTGGCGCTGGAGCAGCAGCGTCGTGGTCGTGCCCGCGCTCATGCCCGCGCGCAGCAGCACGCCGGCGACGGACGGCGGCTTCATCAGCGGACACACGGCCGAAGGCGTGCGCAAGGCCCTGGCCATCGCGTATCTGGTGCCGCAGCGCTACCAGGAGATGGTCGCCCGCGCGCTCGAGATGGGCGAGAACCGCATCCTCGCGGGCATGCATTCGCCGCTGGACGTGATCGGCGGGCGCATCCAGGCGCAGGCCTCCGTCGCGGCCGCGATCGCCACCGGCGCCAACAAGGGTGACCTGAAGACGGTCGCGTATCAGCAGGCGCAATCGGTGATGCAGGCCGCCGCCGGCGTGACCAGCGTCGAAGCGCTGAACGCCTATGCCCACGCGGGCACGACCGCCAACGATCGCTTCACCGATGCGACGGCCGTGCGCGCCGACGTGATGCGCCGCCTGACCTTCGGCCTGCCGACGGTCGGCGACGCCACGAAGGCTGCCGTCGTGCCCAAGGGCGCGGAAGTGCTCCTGGAGACGCGTCTGCCGTACCTGGACGCGACGCAACGCCGCGTCGTGCTGAAGACCACGGCGCTGCCGTCGGGCACGCCGCTGGTGGATGACGCGGAGGGCTGGGGCCGTCTGAACCTGTTCGCCGCGGCCGACGGATTCGGCGCGTTCAACGGTGACGTGCTGGTCGTGATGGACGCGGCCAAGGGCGGATTCCATGTGTCCGACGCCTGGCGCAACAACATCGCCGGCGCAGGGAAGCTGACCAAGCAGGGCAGCGGCACGCTGCGCCTGTCGGGCGTCAACGTCTACAGCGGCGGCACGCAGGTCGACGCGGGCACGCTGTCCGCCGAAAGCGCCTCGGCGCTGGGCAAGGGCGACGTCTATCTGGCCGGCGGCACGCTGGCGAGCAAGGCCAACGCCCCGCTGGGCATCGCGGGCCGCTTCAGCCAGCGCAGCGCCGCCGGGCTGCAACTGCAGGTCGGCGCGAACGGCGCGGGCAAGCTGACCGTGACGGGCGACGTCGCGATCGAAGCGGGCGCCGCGCTGGCGGTGAAGTTCGCCGCGGGCTTCACGCCGAAGGCCGGCGACACGATCGAGCTGATCACGACTTCGGGGCAACTGGCGGGTCGCTACGGCACGCTCGTCGTCGACGGGTTCAGCAAGGTCACGCCCAGCTATGGCAACAACAAGCTGAGCGTGCGTCTGGACGGATGATCCGACGGATGACCTGAGGGCTGACCGGACGGCTGGCGGTCGGGATATTCCCCAGGGCGGGGAGGGCGCCTGGCGCCCCTCGCGTCGCCTAGAGTGGCGCCCATGAGTTTTGTTCTCACCGTCTGGGAATCACCTGCCGGCGCGCCGGCCCCCGTCACCGACCGGGACGCCGACGTGCTGCTGGAACGCCAGCAGGCGATGCCGGACGTCCCGAGCCGGCGCGTGGCCGCCTTCGTCGAGGCGCTGCATGAGCGCTTCCCGCCGGACAGCGAAGGCTTCGGCGACTACGACGGATTCGTGGACGAGCACACCGGCCCGACCACCAACTTCGGGCTGTTCACGCGCGGTCATCACTTCGAGGCGGCCTATCAGCACGCGGTGGTGCAGGCGCGTCGGCTCGGCCTGAACCTCTACGACCCGCAGAGCGGTGAACACCACCTGGCCGACGGTCGCCGTCTGCCCGAAGGCGAAGCGCCGTTCGACAGCTTCAGCGCCGACGTGGCCTGGCACGGTTCGGACTGGAAGGCGGCCGTCGCCGCGCTGCGCGAGGCGGCCGGCAAGGGCGATCGCTGCGCGCTGCACGACCTCGGCCGCTGCTTCTTCGAAGGACACGGCGTTCCGCGGCAGGTGATGCTCGCGGGCGTGCTGATGCAGTTGGCAGCCGCGTCGGACAGCGTGCGGCGCCGGCAGCGTCTGGAGACGCTGAAGGCGTGGCCGGCGGATCTCCGCGTCCGCCAGTCCGCGCTGCGGGAGCGCCTGGCCGCCGCCGCTGCGCTGTTGCCCGAGATCGATGCGGAGGTCGAGTCTTCAAGGACACGGCGCCAGAACGCGCCGATCCGATGGGTGCCGGCGACCTTGTCCGAGTACGACTGGTGGTGGCTGCGCGAAGTCGCGGAGGACGGCGATCGCAATGCCGCGTACTGCCTGGCCTACTGCCTCGGTCCATCGGCCCAGGCCGGCGGGCGGCCGCCGTGGCCTTCGACGCCCAACGGTTTCCAGCGCTATCTGCTGCTCGGCGCGGAGCGGCGGGATCACCTGTCTATGCGACGTGTGGCGGCTGGCTTCCTGAGCGGCGAACTCGGCTGGCCGCTGGACGTGCCGCAGGGTCTGCTCTGGATGCGGCGCGCCTTGGCGTTCGGAACCGGGACCGACCTCCAGGCGCCGATCGAGCGGCTCGCCAGACGGATGGCCGACGGATGGGATCCCGCGAAGAACCGGGCGCAGGCCGAGCAGGCCATGCACGAGGCGATGCGCACCTTGGGACCGTCGCGGCTGGCCTTGTTCCGCACCGCGTGCGAGCTCGACCTGCCCGACGCGTGGCGGCGTCTCGGCACGGCTTACCAGCGCGGCGACCTCGGCCTGCCGAAGGAAACGATCGTCGGCGCCGCGCTGCACCTGCATGCGCAGAAAGAGCTGACGCAGTCCGCCTCGGAACTCTCATCGGAGCGGCCGGCTGCGTTGGGCGATCTGGGCGACATGAGCTACGACGAAGTGGAAGACGCGCTCCGCCTGTGCCACCAACTGATCGGCGATCCGGCCCCGTGGGAGACGATCGAGCGCTTCCAGCACCTGCTCGACAACTCGACGGTCATGCAGATCAGCAGTGCGGTGGGGCAGCGCACGCGGGTGGAGGAACTGGACGGTCGACGACGTCCGCGGCCGGCCAAGGTCGAGGTCGGGCGAATGGCCGAAGACTTCCGGACGGCCGGAGGCGCGATGGTGTCGAGCGAATCACGCGAATCACGCGAATCACGCGATTCACGCGATTCACGCGAGTCGAGCGAGTCGAGCAGATTGAGCCGGTCGAGCGAATCGCTCGAACCGCCCCGCGATCACCGCTGGCATGTGGGTCACCTGATGCTGGTCCTCGGCGCGGCCGGGCCGCTGGTGCTGATCGCGGCGGGTGTGCACGGCGCGGGATTCCGGCGCGGGCTGATCCTGTCCGCGCTCCTCGCGATCGCCGGCGCGTGGCGCTGCGGCCGTCAGTTCGAGTGGTCCGTGGGCAAGCGCCTGCTGGTCGGCATCGTGGCGGCGGTGCCCGGCGTCGGCCTGCTGCCGGCAGCCAGCGTGCTGTTGGCGCAGATGCGGCGGGTCGGCGAGGCGGGGGACAGCGGATCGACGCTCTGAGGTCGGGGCGTTGCGGCGTTGACGACGCTGGCAACGACGCGTTCGACCAGCGCGTTCCCCGCGTTCCCCGCGTTCACTGCGCCGGCGAAGCCGGCACATCGCCGAGCGCCGCCGTCCACTCTGCAGCGGAGTGCGTCCAGATCTGCCGCGACGGCCGCAGCTGCTCGCGCTCTTCCAGGCACCCGAGCCGGATCACCGCATGGGTCGGGTTCTCCGCCGCAGCGCCATACAGCGCCGTGCCGCAGTCGGGGCAGAACACCTGCGCGCGACGGTTTCCGCTCTGCGCGACCTTCACATAGGTCTTGGGCGAGCCGGAGATCTCGAACGTCTCCATCGGCGCCGAGATGACCGCGCGATAGGGTGCGCCGGAGAGGATCTGGCAGTCGTCGCAATGGCAGACGACGACTTGCGTCGGATCGACGTCGCCGGTGAACTTGATGGCGCCGCAATGGCAGGAACCGTGGACTTTCATGACAGGTCGATCTCGTGATTCAGGCACGGGGCAGTCTAAGTCGCCCATCGGCGGAACGCGTGAAGGCGGCGTCGAGCCGCTGGCGGAGACGCCGCTGCCACGCGCGGCGGCTCAGTCGCTCGACGTCCGGATCTCCAGGCCCTCGCGACTTGCCGCGCTGAAGAATGCCGCCAGCCGCAGACCGCGTCGCAACTGGGCGGGGTTGAGCGAAGCTTCGGCGCCGGTCATCAGCATCAGGAGCTCATGCGCCAGCTCGCCGGCCTGTCGCGCAGACAGGCGAGGGCTCTCATAGAAGGCCGCGAGCAAGGCGCCGAGCTGCGGATAACGACGGCCTTCCGCTTCAGCCAGCTGAAGCAGCACCTCGTCCTGCGGCGCGATGTGCTCGCGATGCTCGCCGGCGTAGAGGTCCAGGGCCATCGCGCTTTCCCTGCGCCGTCACTCGGCCGGACGCACGGCCTTCTCGCCGCTCAGCTTGACGACGCCTTGCCTGGCCAGCACGGTGAGCGCGCCGGTGATGCGGTCGTCGACCCACTCCGCGTTGACCCGATTCGTCTTCGCGATGCCCCAGATGGGATCGAAACCGAAACCGCCAGCGACCTCGACGCGGCATTTCATCCGTGGCGCTTCGGCGCCGGCGTTCTTCAGTTCGACGACATACGACAGCGCCCCCGCCTTCGCGAAGAACCTGGGACTCCACTTGGAGTACTTGGCCGGTACGAACACCAGCGCCGGGCGGGCCGGGTCCAGCGTGCTGAAGTCGGGCTCATCGCCGACGGCCACCGGCGGCAGCACGGTCACCTGACCCTCCAGGCCGTTGGCGCGCAGCAGCTTGGGCGCGCGCTCGGTCACCAGACGGCTGATGTCGTCGATCTTCCAGTCGGCCCACTCCTCGTCCGCCTCCTGTTGCGCGAGGCCGGGCTTCTTGAATTGCGCGGTGACGAAAACCACGTCGATCGTCGTCAGCGGTGGCTTGACATCGGCATCCGCCGGCGCCGCGCTCGCCGCGCCGGCGGCAGGCCTGGGACAGGTTTCCGTGATGCTGCCTTCGCTGCCGGCCAGGACCGGCAGGGCGGCCGTCAGGGCCAGGCTCAGGATCGATGCGCGCAGCGCGAGAACGGAAAGGGTCGGAGTCGTCATGGTCGTCGGAGTCGCCGGAATCAGCGGATGTCGATCGGAAGGAGTGTCGGCGGAATCTCTCCGCCCTTGGCGTCGCGCGGCGTCTTGCCGTTCAGCGCGAAGAGGCCGTCGCGGTCCAGGCCGCGCAGCAGGTCGCCGGCGAGGCGCTCCGCGCGTCGGTCGGCGTCGGTGATCAGGACCTGCCCCGTGCGCAGCCGATCGAATGAAGCGGCGGACGCGAGCGTGCCCAGCCACACGAGCTTGCGGGTGCTCGGGTCCCAGAGCACCGCCTCGTAGCGCACGTAGCGCGTGCCCTGGCTGCTCTGCTCGTACTGGCGCGTCAGCACCAGCGCGTGCGTGGCGATCGTGGCGGCCGTTGCCTGGTCCCACGCGGCGTCCAGCGCCTGCAGCGACGCCAGCGGCCGCGGCAACGCATCGGACTGCCGGACCTCGAGGCCGTTGCCGCGCAAGGTCGCGATGAAGCGGTCCAGTCCCGATCCCGCCAGCGCGGGATCATGGTTCGACCAGGTGTAGAGACGCACGGACTTCAGCGGTTGCGTGGTCGGGGCGAGGCGCTGGGTGGGCGCCTGCGCGCAGGCCGTCAAGGCCAGGGCGAGGGCGCCCAGAAGGAAGCGGCGGTGGAGCATGGCGCGCGAGTCTAGAGGTCGCCTCACGCCCCGATCGTGATGGATGCCGCGATTGGCGTCGAAGGCACGCGGCCGTCCCCCGGATCGCGGGGAGGGGGAGGTCGCGGTCGCGCTCGCGCCGACGCCCGGAACGCGGCGAGCCGTTCCGCATACGGATCCAGCGCGTCCTCCGGCCTGTCCAGCGGCAGCCCGACCACCGCGGCGAACCGCTCGGGCGTGACCTGGCCATGTGCCATCAGCTCGTCGACGAGCGCCAGCAGCGCGCCGCGATGCGCCTCGATCAACCCCGTCGCCCGCGCATGCTCGGCCTGCAGCAGCGCCTCGATCGGGGCGTTGCTCGCGTCCACGTCGGTGCAGAGGTTGTCGTCGCTCGACGTGGAGACATCGCTGCGCCCGATGCGCGACCCGTGGCCGAGGTGGCGCAGCATCCGCGCCGCCGTGCCGGTGGCCTTGCGCAGATCGCTCTCGGCGCCGCTCGAACTCATGTCCGATCCGAACACCAGCAGTTCGGCCGCGCGGCCAGCCAGGCTGGTGCACATGGAGTCCAGCAGGTTGCCCCGCGACCAGACCTTGCGCGAGGTGTAGCTGTTGTAGCCGCCCTCGAAGCTCGCGACGTGGATCTTGATCTCGCGCGGCGCGCGGCCGAACAGCAGCGCATGCACCAGCCCGTGGCCGGCCTCGTGCACCGCCAGCAGCGCGCGGAAATCCGCGTTGCTGCGCTGGCGCAGGCGGCTGATCTCGAAGGGCGACGAGATCGCCTGCGACTCGTCGCGCCAGTGTGCGATCAGGCCGCGGCCGTCCGCGGTGATTCGCACGTCGGCGCCAGCGTCGGCACCGGTCCCGGCGCCGCGCTCGATCGCCCACAGCGCCGCCTTCGACAGCCCCGCGCCCAGGATCGCGTGCAGCGACGAGAACAGCGGCCGCGTGCCCTGTGCCGGGAACACCGCGTTGGCATAGATCTGCTCGCGCACGCTCGCCGTGAGGTCGAAGCGCAGGCCGCAGCGCGCCTCCGTCTCGCGGGCGTAGCGGTCGCAGCCTTGCTCGATCAGCTGTTCGTACGCGCGCCGCGACAGCGAGGGATAGACCACGTGCTCGTTGCCGAGCCGCGCGACCTGCTCCGGCTTGAAGCGCTTGTTCAGCGCCTGCTTGACGTCGATGACGCTGAGCTTGCCGGTCACGGCGTGGAAGGTGTCGGCGTCGCTGTCGCAGTCGTCCACGCTGGTGGCGAGGTCCTCATACATCTCGTCGAGGTTGCCGCAGACGAAGATGAGCAGCCGGCTGTAGTCGGTTTCCCATTGCTGCTGACCGTCGCGGAACTCGCGCAGGCGCGCCTGCACCTGGTCCGGCGTCCAGGCCATGATCTCCATCAGCGGCGTGTCGAGCTTGAGCGTGCGCTGCAGTTCCTGCGCCTCCCAGCTGCGCAGCTTGAAGCGCAGCCTGGCCTCGTCGGCATCGGCGCGCTCGGCGTCGAAGGCCGCCTCGGCGATGGACGATTCGAGGTCGTTCAGCAGCGAGAGCGCCGGCGGCAGCCTGCCGTCGGAGAGCAGCGCCCACACGTCCTGGTAGCGCTCGACGCGCACCTCGTCGCGCTTGGCGTTGATGGTGCGGAAGCGCTGGAACTCGTCGAGCGCGAGGATGCCTGGCTCACCCTCGCGGATGCCGGAGCGTCCCAGCATCCCGGAGATGCTCTGCGCGCCGCGCATGCCCGCGCCGTTGGAGAAGCCGTCCATCTGCACTTCCACGAAGCGGTCGTAGAAGCCCAGCAGCTGCGTCAGGCGGCGCACGAGCTGCGTCTTGCCGGTGCCGGTCAGGCCCCAGAGACAGACGATGACGGGCCGCGACACGAGCTCGGGCAGGACGTACCACGCCCTCACCGAATCGATGACGCGGTCGATGATGGCGTCGATGCCGAACAGCTCGGTCTTGAGCTGGGCGGCGACGGATTGCAGCTGCTGGTTCCTTTGCGCCAGCTGCTCGCGCAGGTCGATGGATTCATTCATCCCATTCCTCTCGTCGCAGCAGCGCCTGCAGCGCCACGCGGTCGGCGCGGCGTTGTGCGCCGCGGCTCTGGATGTGTTGGCCGGCGCCACGCAGTCCACGTTGGGCCATCGCGCGCGCCACGGGGTCGCGCGCACCGGGGCTCGTCTCGAGCACCAGCGTCATGGCTTGTTTCATGCGGCGCAGGGCCTTGACCCGCCCCTCCTGGAGGGCGCGGGAACGGAGTTGTGCACTCATTCGGTTTCCGAAAAGCAAAAGCCCCGGCTCGATGGCGGCGGGGCTTCGCTGTGAGCCGCGCGGTCTGAGGCCGTATCTGTGAACAGACACGGTTCAGCCGGGGCTCGGGAACCGTGTTCAGTCGATCGTCGAGATGAACAGGGAGGACATAAGAGGGATCTCCGTCATGCGGGCGCTGTCGTCGGCGCCTTCAGCAGTGGACGCGGATGATGCTGAGCACCGGCGCGGCGCGCAAGTGCGATTCGTCTGCGAGGCGGTGACGCGTTGCGGCGCGCCAACGTTGCGTGGTCACTCTCCCCCCGAGGGGTGTCCCCCGTCGACATCGATCGCGGCCGACGTGCAGCGCCCCACAATCCAGGCCGAGGAGAAAAAAGCATGGCTCTCATTCGCGCCTGGTTGGTGCTCATCGTGTTGTGGCTGGCCTGTCTGGGCCTGGTGGTCTGGGTGCGTTCATTGACGCGAAGACAGGCGCTGGCCTGGTTCCAGATCGCGCGTTGGGCCGTCGCCGGCGCGGTGCTCGCGCTGGGACTCGCGGCGCTCACCATCTATCTGTTCTGAGGAGAAAAACATGAACACCAACATCGCTGCGCGTTCTTCGCGTTCTTCGCGTTCATCACGTTCTTCGGCCCTGTCGCTGGGCGTGCTCGCCGTGGCGGCGCTGCTCGGCGGCTGCACCCGCATCGAGACCGGCGAAGTCGGCCTGCGCGTCGGCGTCGACAAGCAGATCAGCGGCGCCGAGCTGCTGCCCGGCAGCTTCAACCAGACGCTGTTCGGCGACGTGCTGACCTTCCCGGTGCGCGACATCGCGGTCCTGCTGGAGAACAAGCAGCCGCTGACGTCCGACAACAGCACGCTGAAGGACTTCGACATGACGCTGGTCTACTCGATCAATCCGGCGGCGGTGTCGGATCTGTGGACCACGAAGAGCCGCACCTTCCACGCGTTCAGCCGGGACGATCGCGACTGGATCTTGATGCACGGCTACATGACCACGGTGACCAACAACGCGGCCTACAAGGCGGTGCGCGAGTACAAGGCCCTGGCCGTCGCCGACAACCGCCAGAAGATCGAGGCCGAGATCAAGCGCATCGTGACGGAGACGCTGGCCTCGGAAGGGCTGGGGACGGCGCTGTCGGTATCGCTGGTACAGGTCCGCACGGTGATGCCGGCGGACGACATCATTGCGTCCGCGAACGCCGTGGTGACGGCGCAGAACGCGCTGCGCGCCAAGGAGATCGAGGTCGAGACGGCGAAGAAGGAAGCTGAGCGGATCGCCGCGCTGAACACCAACAGCAAGGCGATCGAGTACATGAACGCGCAGGCCCAGCTCAAGATCGCCGAGGGCGTCGCGGCCGGGAAGGTGCAGACGATCGTGGTGCCCTACGACTTCAAGGGCATCGTCAACGCCAACCCGGCGCGCTGACGGGTCGGCGCGAGTCCGTCAGGCCTGCGCGAGCGCCTGCGCTTCAAGTTGCGCCTTCAGGCCGTCCGGCAGCTTCAGTTGCCGGGCGAGTTCGTCGAGGTAGGCGCGCTCCATGAAGCTGGTCTCGTCGACCATCAGCAGGCTCGCGAGGTACATCTCGGCAGCGATCTCCGGCGTGGTGGCGGCCTGCGCGACAGCGGCCGGATCGAGCGGGCGGCGCAGGACGTCCTCCTGCCAGCGGCGCAGTTCGGGATCGTCCTCGACGCGACTGAGCGCCTGCTCGATCAGTTCGCGCTCGCGATCGTCCAGATGACCGTCGGCCTTGGCCGCGGCGATCATCGCCAGCAGCACGGCGCGGCTGTGCTCCTCGGCCTCGTCCTGCGGCACCCGGTCCAGGGTGCGAGGCTCGGCCGCGAGATGCGCCTGCGATGCCGCAGGCGAGCCCGGCGTCCACGACGTTCCTGGTGGCTGTCCTTGCTGCCCTTGTTGCCCCTGCGACTGCTGCTGCGCCTGCCAGGCCGTATAGGCCTTGTACGCCATCAAACCGAGCGCGGCGATGCTGCCGTACTTCAGCGCCTTCCCGCCGTAGCTGCGGCCGCGCTTGCTGCCGAGCAGCGCACCCAGCACGCCAGCCACGCCAGCCACGCCGGCGCCCGCGCCGATCTTGCCCAGTCCGCCCAGGTTGCCGAGATTCCCGAGCTTGCCCAGCCCACCGAGGCCGCCGAGTCCACCCAGCCCGCCCGAGCCGCTCTGGCCCGGCACATTGCCGCGGCCGCCGCCCTCCAGCAGATCCCGCCCCGATCTCAGCAGTTGATCCAGAAGTCCATGCGCACTCATCGCCAGCCCCTTTCAACACGATGGAAGAGTCTGTCAGTTGAGGGCGTCGGGCGATATCCCCAGTCCGATCGGCCTGTCGGCAGGGCAGGTCCGACCGTCTTGCCCGACGCGGGCCGTGGTGCTAACGACGCATCAGCCGGACTCCCGGTACCTCGGGCACTGCAGTCGCTCACCGAGGTCGCGCACCCAGGTCAATCGGCCGGTTGTCGCATCGATCCGGAACTGACGCATCGTGGCGCCTGCATTCCCTGTCAGCGTGGCGTCGGCATAGAGGTAGGTGCCGGTGGGATCCACGCTGGCGCAGTAGGCGCCGAGGTGGGGGTTGTCGAAATCAGGCAGCAGGCGTGAGGGCAGACCGCTCACCGGATCGATGACCATGGTGGTCACCGATCCCCAGACCTTGGGGGAAATGGACGAGGTGTTGTAGTGGCCGCTGTTGTTGACATAGAGGAAGCGGCCGGAGGGATGCAGGGCGAACGCCTGCGAATTGAAGCCCATGTCGTCGGTGACCCCCACCTTCGTGAGTTGGCCGGTCTGCGCATCCACCGCCAGGGTCATGATGGCGCCGGTCCAGAAGTCCCGTCCAGGCTCGCCACCCATGAGGACGTACATGAACCGGCCGGACGGATGCAGCGCCACGCGCATGCGGGGCGGGTTCGTGTACGCCGCGAACGTCTGCACCAGGGTCAACTGGCCGTCCGCCGGGTTGATGCGCATCACGTCGATGTTGCCCTCGTAGCCCGTGAGGTAGAGGAACCGGCCGGCCGCGTCGACGATGCCGCCGTCGCTCTCCCAGAGCGAAGACTGGACCTCGCCGACCTTCGTGAAGGTCGCCGCCGCCAGGTCGGTCTTGTAGACCAGGACCTTGCTCGATTTGGTCGGGGTGTAGACGTACTGTCCGGACGGATGGGCGACGACGGCCAACGGACCGTCCAGGCCGACGGCATCGATCGCGACGCGTGTGACACGACCGGTCTGAGGGTCCATGCGGAACATGTCCACCGAGCCGGCGTACGGCCACGCGGCGGAGCCGCCGGCG
This sequence comes from Roseateles noduli, assembly GCA_002205125.1. Classification (GTDB taxonomy): domain Bacteria; phylum Pseudomonadota; class Gammaproteobacteria; order Burkholderiales; family Burkholderiaceae_C; genus Roseateles; species Roseateles noduli. The sequence continues at coordinate 51,846 of NIOE01000021.1, forward strand.
ATGAAGGCCGCGAGTCCGTTCGCCGACAGGGAGGGCCCCTTCAGGTTGCTCATCGCGCTGGCGCCCGCATAGGAGCCCGGGCCTGTGGCGGGCGCGTACGCACCGGTCGCCGGATCGATGTCGTACAGGCCCAGCCCGCCGCTGTAGTTGGCGTAACCATCCATGTAGTACGCGACGGTGCCGCTCACCGCCGCGCAGCGCACGACCGGCGCCAGGACGTCCCCGGCGGTCACCACGCCGGTGCCGTCGACCACGTCGCACTTCATCATCGGGCGGCGCGGCTGCGCTTTCACCGTGACGCGGTAGCTCGACCCGCTGGCCAGCGCGCGGCTGAACGCGAAGGCGCCGTCGGCGCGGACTTCGAGGTCCTCCGCCCCGTTGAGCTGGAGCGCCAGCGAGGCCGACCAGAGGCCTTGCACCTGCCCGCCGACCTTGTACGCATTCGTCGCGCAGGACACGCTGACGCTGCCGATGTCGGCGTCCAGCACCGCGCCGCCTTCCGTCCCGGCGTTCACGGTGCAGGTCTGCGACGGGTTGGCCGGCTGCGTCCGCACCGTGATCGCATACCGTCCGCCGCTGGCCACCGGCGTGCGGAACTGGAAACGTCCTGCGGCGTCGGGGACCGCGTCGTCGCCGCCGTTGTTGCGCAGCACCAGGCCGCCGCCCAGCAGGCCGGCGACCTGACCGCCCACGGAGAAGCTGCGGGTGGCGCAGACCACGCGGACGGTGTCGACGTTGGCCGAGGAGGGGCCCGTGGTGCCGACGCCGTTGACCACGCTGCAGGTCTGGCTCGGCGACGACGGCTGTTTCTGGACCGTCACCGCGTATCCCGCGTCCGCGGAGACCGCCGCGGCGAACGTGGCGGGGCCGTTGGCGGCGACAGTCAGGTCATCCGCCGCGTTGTTGCGCAGCACCAGGCCCGTCCCGGCCAGCCCTTCGACCTGCGCCGTCACAGCGTAGGTGTTCGTCGAGCACTGGACCTTCAGGTCGCCGATGTCCTGGGCGACCACCGTCCCGGTCGCGGCGCCGCCGCCGAGCGAACAGGTCTGCGCGGGCGACTGCGGCTGGGTCTTCACCTGGACCCGATAGCTCGATCCGCTGGCCAGCGTGTCCGGAAAGCGGAATGTGCCGTCGGCGGCCAGCGGGAGCGGCGTGGTGTCGTCGAGCTGCAGCGTCAAGCCCTGACCCTTCAGACCCGACACCGTGCCGCCGAGACCGTACCGGTTCGTGCTGCACTGGACGGCGGCCCGACGCATGTCGGCGCCGCTCAGTTGGCCTTGCGCGGCCTCCGGTGCCACGACGCAGGTCTGCGCGGGCATGGCCGGATGGGCCTGCACGGCGATCGTGTAGCGCTGGCCGTCGGCCAGACTTTGCGGGAAGGCGAAGCTGCCGTCCGCGCGCACGGTCAGCGGCTGGGCGCCGTTGAGCGTCAGGATCAGATCGCCGCCGGCCAGGCCGGACACCGCGCCGCCGACGACGTAGGAGGTGGTTGGCGCGGAGGGCGTCGTGACCGGGGGCGGGGTCGTGCTTCCGTTGTTCGAACTGCCCCCGCCGTCACCGCCGCCTCCGCCGCAGGCGGTGAGCAGCGCGAGCAAAGGCCAGGCGCAGCGACGCAGCGCACCAGGTGCAGACATGGGGACTCCCTCGTTCCGGCGGGTGTGGACGCGGACCGCGGGATCTCGCGCCGTCGCCGTGCCTGCCGATGGCACGGAAACAGCGCGGAAGTTTAGGACCCCGCGCTACCTCGGGTATCGCGGGAACTCCCTCGTTCGGGGTGTTCAGTCGCCGACGCCGGGCACCATCGAAAACAGGTGCGCATCCCAGGGTTTGCCGTCCACGCCCCGGATGCGATTGCGCAGCAGGCCCTCGTAGTGCGCGCCGCTCTTGCGGGCCACGGCGAGGCTGGGTTCATTGCCTTCCGCGACCACGATCTCCACGCGCATCAGCTGGAGCTTCCCGAACGCATGCCGGCTGAGCGCCCGCACCGCCGACGACGCCGCACCCTGGCCCTGCCAGGACGAACGCACCCAGTAGCCGAGGTTGCAGAACGGATGGACCGCGTGCAGCGAGTTGAGCCCGCCGCCGCCGACGAACTCGCCGGTCTCGCGATCGAAGATGCCGAACTCGTAGCTCGTGCCGCTCTGCCAGCCACGCGCGCAGTGGTCCAGCCACTCGGCGCCTTCGGCCACGGAGAACGCCGCGTGCGCCCATTTCATCCAGCGTCCGATGGAGGCATGCGACTCGCGGACTGCGGCGACGAAGTCCGGCAGATCGGCGGGCCGGTAGGGCCGCAGCACGAAGCGGCCTTCGATCAGTTCGACGCCCGGCGTGCCGGGCGCGACGACGGCACCGTCGTCCCAGACCTCGCCGGCCAGCTGCTTCGCGCAGGCCAGCGTCGAGCGGTTGTAGCGCGACAGCCGCGGCGCGAGCACGGCCAGCGCGAGTCCGGCCGCCTCGTTGCCGCGTCCCTGCGCGGCGTAGGTGAGCGCCAGGATGGATCGCGCCTCGTCATGCAGCGGACGGTCGTGGCCGGGCTGCATGTGATGCGCGAGCTCGCCGACAAGCAGCGCCTCGCTCTCGTCCAGGCGCTTCAGCCAGCGCAGCGTGCTGCCGAGTTGAATGACGGCGCGCGTGCGGCGATAGGGATCGAGCCGGCCGGTTTCCAGCGCGGCGCGATAGAGCAGCTCGGCCTCGGCTTCGAGGCCGGCCGTGTCGCGTGCGCAGGCGCGTTCGAACAGGGCGCGCGCGTCGCCGTCGGGCCGTTCGGCAGCGAGGGCGTCGACCTCCTCGACCAGCTGCGAGCCGGTCAGATCCGGCGCGCGCCGCCAGAGGTCGTCGATGCGCAGGGTCCAGTCGTCGTGGAGCGGAGCAGGAGCGGTCATCGGCGCAGTCTAGCGACTGCCCCAGAACGTGCTGGAAGTCTGCAGCACGATCATCGCGATCGTGGCCGCGGCCATCGCCGCGGTCGCCAGCCAGCCCAGCACGCGCCACAGCGGCGGCAGTCGCAGCTCACCGACGATCTTGCGGTGCGACGCCGCCACCATCACCGCGATCATGATGGGCACGGAGATCACGGCGTTCACGACCGCCGACCACACCAGGGCCTTGATCGGATTGAATCCCGACAGGCTGATCGCCAGGCCGATCAGCATCGCGCCGCTGAGGATCGCGTAGAACACCTTGGCGGAATGCGCAGGACGGTCGAGCCCGCGCCGCACGCCGGCGAGCGTGGCGACGGCATAGGCCGCCGATCCCGCGAGCACCGGCAGCGCGAGGAAGCCCGTGCCCACGATGCCGGCGGCGAAGAGCACGAACGCGAAGTTCCCCGCGATCGGCTTGAGCGCCTGCGCGGCCTGCGCGGTGGTCTCGATGTCGCGCACGCCGTGGGCGTGCAGCGCCGCGGCGGTGGCGACGATCATGAAGAACGCGATCGTGTTGGAGAACCCCATGCCGACCATGGTGTCCGTGCGCAGGCGGCGGAACTGCTCCGTCGCCTGCTCGGGCGCGACGGCGAGCGGACGATCCGCATCGATGCGACGGATCTCCTCGGCCTCCTGGCTGGCCTGCCAGAAGAACAGGTAGGGACTGATGGTCGTGCCGAGGATGGCGACGACGGTGGTCGTGTATTCGCGGTCCCAGTTCATGGTGGGCATCACCAGCGACTTCAGCGCGAGCACCCAGTCCGCCTGCGCCGCGAAACCGACGCCGACGTAGGCCAGCAGCGTGAGCGTCAGCCACTTCAGCAGCATCACATAGCGCGCGTAGGGCAGCCAGATCTGCAGCAGCAGCGAGAGCAGCGCCATGGCCACCACGAACGCGCCTGGCGGTCCGCCGACGGCCAGGTGCATAGCGTCGCCCATCGCGCTGAGATCGGCGCCGAGGTTGATGACGTTGGCGACGACCAGCAGCGACACCAGCGCCACCACCAGCCAGCGCGGGCACAGCTTGGAGAAGTTCTCGGTCAGGCCCTTGCCGGTGATGCGACCGATGCGCGCGCTGGCGAGCTGGATGCCGACCATCAGCGGAAAGGTCACGAGGATGGTCCAGCCGACCGCGTAGCCGTACTGCGCGCCGGCCTGCGAGTAGGTGGCGATGCCGCTTGGATCGTCGTCCGCGGCGCCGGTGATCAGGCCGGGGCCGAGCTTGCTCCACCAGGGCGTGCTGACGGAGACCTGGTCCGCGGGCGCCTCGTCCGACGGCGCCTGATGGGGAGGCGCCTCGTCGGAGGTGGTCTCGTCGGAAGGCGGTACCGCGTCGGGCACGGCAGCCATCACATCTTCGGCTGGCCGTTGGAGGCCATCACGCCGCCGTCGACAGGAAGGTTCACGCCGTTGACGAAGCGCGCATCGTCGCTGGCCAGGAAGGCCACGACCGCGGCGATGTCGGCGGGCTCCGCCGGCCGGCCCAGCGGCATGCGTTCCATGAAGCGCGCGACGAGGTCCTTGTCCTCCAGCATCTCCTCGGTCATGCCGGTACGCGTGAGAGACGGTGCGACCGCGTTGACCCGGACGCCCTGGCCCCCGAAGTCCAGCGCGAGCGAACGCGTGAGATTCACGACGCCGCCCTTGGCCGCGTTGTAGGCGCACATCCCCCAGTCGCCGGAGAGGCCCGAGACCGATGCGGTGTTGACGATGCATCCCTTGCGCTTGAGCAACTCGGGCATCGCGGCGCGGCAGCCGTGGAAGACGCCGCTGAGGTTGATGGCGAGGGTGTCGTTCCAGTCGTCCAGCGAGACGGTGAGGGCGTCGCCTTCCGTCCCGATCCCCGCGTTGTTGACGATCACGTCCAGCCCGCCGAAACGCTTGACCGCCGCGGCGACCAGCGATTCGACGTCGGCGAACTTCGAGACGTCGGCCACCTGTGCCAGCGTGCGGTCCGGCGGCAACTGCTTCGCGACCTGCTGGAGCTTGTCCTCATGCCGCGCGCAGATCACGACGTTGGCGCCCTCCTGCGAGAAGCGCTCGGCGACGCCGCGCCCGATGCCGGACGACGCGCCGGTGACGATGACGGTCTTGCCCTTGAATCGTTCCATGCCGGTCTCCTTCGGATGGAGGAAGGAGAGGCAAGGCGAGTGCCCGCCGACGTGGAAGCCGCGGCGGAGGCGGGGAAGCTTCGGCTAGCGCTCGAAGACCACGTCCTTCACCGGCAGCGTCGGCGCCTGCCACGCGTAAGCGGGGTGGAGCACATTGCGCTCGTCATGCATGCCGGGCCAGCGCAGTTGCATCAGCTCGGCGAGCGTCCATCCGGCCCAGTCGGCGCGGAAGGGCCGCGAGGCCGTCGACGCGTCGAAGCCCGCGTCGCTGCGCCACAGCAGCGCCGGGATCCGATAGCCCGCAGCGGTCCCGGGACTGTGACCCGCATGATCCCCGCTGTGTCCGACCTCCTGGCCGTGGTCTGACACGAACATCCACGCGCCGCGCTCGCCCGCCGCGAGGTGGCTGCGCGTGAGCCGCAGCGTCTGCGCCACGATGCGATCGTGATAGTGGATCGCCGAGTCGTAGTCCTGCCGGAACTCCCGCACCCACGCGGCGCGGCCGTCGCGCGCCATGGCGCTGTCCACGGCGTCGCCGTCGTCGTCATCGAAAGGATGCTCGTTCGGCGGCATGCGCAGCCGGTAGTGCGGATGCGCCCCCAGCAGATGCACCACCACCAGCTTGCGCGGGGCGGGATCGGCCAGCGCCAGCTCGACCTCGTCCAGCAGCTCGCCGTCCAGCGAGCCCGACGAGCGCCCCGGCTGCCGGTTGATCATCTCCACCACGTCGGCCAGCCGAGCGTGCTGCTGATCGACGGCGACATCGTCATGGTTGCTCACCCACCAGACCTTGTAGCCCGCGCGCTTGGCCAGCGCGATCACGTGCTGGGTGCTGCCGGCAGGATCGTCCTCGTCGCGCTCGCCGAAGCTGAACAGCCCGCTCAGCGAAGCGACTGTCGTCGCCTGCGTGGACCAGGCGTGGCGCAGCGTCAGCAGGCGGGACCGCTCCTCGTCGCGCAGCGCGATCAATTCCGGCGTCGTCGCCCGTGCGTAGCCGTAGAGGCTCATGTTGTCGCGGTTCACGCTTTCGCCCAGCACCAGCACGACCGTCGCCGGCGAGTCCGTCGTCATCGCGGGCGCCGCCGTGTCGGCGTTGCGCATCAGCTGCTCGCGCTGGACCTGCTGGTCGGCCCAGTTGGCGCGCAGATCCACGACCTGCTGCGTCCAGGCGGGCCAGAACAGCAGCGGATGATGTCGGCGCCAGGGCTTGCTCAGGTGGGCGAGGGCGCTGACGGCGAGCACCACGAGCAGCGCAACGCGCGCGCGACGCGAGAGCGCCGCCTGATCTCCGGTGACGCGCGTGGCGAGTGTGATCGCGACGCCGGTGAGCGCGAGCATCGCGATCAACGCGGCGGCGGCCAAGGCCATCGCGGGCAGCTGCGAGGTCAGATATTCGATCGACTCGCGCGGCGTCGTGTTGGCCGCCGCGGCGAGCACCAGCGAGCTGTCCGGAGCCGCCTGGTAGTCGCGCTGCAGGAAGCCGCGCACCGCGCCGTCGATGAGGAATGCCGAGATCACGATGAACGCCGCGGCCCAGCGCACGCGACGCCACGCAGGGCGCTCGATGGGCCACAGCAGCCAGAGCAGGACGGGGAGGGCGAGCAACCCGACCTGCGCCGCACGGCGGCTCTCGTGGCCTGCCAGCACCGAGCCGGCGCAGGCGAGCGCGAGCAGGCCCAGCGCGCCCCAGCGCAGCAGCGCGGGGCGCTTGAAGAGGGAATCGGACATCAGACCGGAGAAGGGAGCGAAGGCGCGGAGTCTACGCACCCGCTCACAGCATCGGTCTCAGGACCTTCCAGACGTTGTCCAGCATCACCGGATGCGCCTTCGCCAGCGGGTGGATGCGGTCGCCCTGGAACCAGTCGGCCATGTCCGGCCGGTCGGCCACGCCGGCCAGCAGGAAGGGCTGCAGCGGCACCTTCTCCTCCTGCGCGACGGTCTTGAAGCTGCCCTCGAAATCGCGCGCGTAGCTCGCGCCCATGTTGGGCGGGATCTGCATGCCGATCAGCAGCACCTTCGCGCCGGCGTCCTTGCCCGCCTGCACCATGGCCTTCAGGTTCTCGCGGGTCATCTTCAGCGGCAGTCCGCGCAGCGCGTCGTTGCCGCCGAGTTCGATGATCAGATGCGTCGGTCGATGCTGCTGGAGCAGTGCCGGCAGCCGCGACCGTCCGCCGGAGGTGGTGTCGCCGCTGATGCTGGCGTTGATTACCTCGGCGGGCAGCTTCTGCGCCTTCAGCCGCTGGTCCAGCAGCGCGACCCAGCCGCTGCCGCGGGCCAGGCCGTATTCGGCCGACAGGCTGTCGCCCAGCACGACGATGCGCCGCGCCGCGCCGCCCGCCGCCGCGCCCGCTTCGGTGCGGCCTTGCGCCGCGACAGGCCCGGCCAGGACCCCCGCCGCGACGAAGGTCGCGACACAGGCGCTACAGTGCAACATCCATTCACGGCGGCGCATCTGCGGTTGATTCATGGTTCAGAACATCCTCGAAGTCGATCACGTCAGCAAGTCGGTCCAGGATGCCGACGGCGTGCTGACCATTCTGCATGACATCAATTTCCAGCTGCAGGCGCGGGAATCCGTCGCCATCGTCGGTGCCTCGGGCTCCGGCAAGAGCACGCTGCTGTCCATCCTCGCGGGCCTGGACACGCCCACGCAAGGCACCGTGCGGCTGCGGGGCCAGGACATGTTCGCGCTCGACGAGGACGGCCGCGCCGCGCTGCGCGGGGAACACCTGGGCTTCGTGTTCCAGAGCTTCCAGCTGCTGGCGCACCTGACGGCGCTGGAGAACGTCATGCTGCCGCTGGAACTGCGCGGCGAACGGGATGCGCGGGCGCAGGCGAAGCTGATGCTCGAACGCGTGGGACTGGGGCAGCGGCTGTCGCACTATCCGCGCGTGCTGTCGGGCGGGGAGCAGCAGCGCGTCGCGCTCGCCCGCGCCTTCGTGCAGCAGCCGGCGCTGCTGCTGGCCGATGAACCCACCGGCAGCCTCGACTACGCCACCGGCGAACAGGTCATGGCGCTGATGTTCGAACTCAACCGGGAGCTGGGGACCACGCTGGTCATGGTCACCCACGATCAGAGCATCGCGGCGCGCTGCGAGCGGCAGCTGAAGATCTCCGCAGGGCACCTGCAGGACATCACGATGGCGGATCTGCCGGCCTGAGGCCGCTGTCCTGCCCCGTCCGGGGCGTTGGCCGCCATTGCAAGGGGCCACAGGCGGCAAGCGCCTGAACCCCTAGCAATGCCGTCCCCGACCACCACCGTCCTTCAACGGTTTTGCCACCGAGGACTTCAGGCGAGGGTCAAGCACGCATCGCGCGCTCGCGCAGGCGGCGTCTGCGCTCGAAACGGATCACGGCCCACCAGCCGATGTAGACGATCAGGTAGAGGGCCAGTCCGAGCACGACGCCGGCGCAAGGCAGGCCGACCAGCAGCGGGGTGCCCAGCTCGGAGAGCCATTGGCTCAATGCGTGCCACCAGCTGCTCGGGTCGCCCCAGTCCAGCGCCAGCTCCTTGGGCGCCGAGATCGGGCCGTGGATGCCCAGCACCTGACGCCCCAGGAAGATCGCCAGCGTCCAGATCGGCACCAGCGTCAACGGATTGGTCAGCCAGGTCGCGGCAATCGCGGCCGCGACGTTGGCCCGGCAGGCGATCGCCACCACCGCCGCCAGCAGCATCTGCGTGGGCAGCGGGATCACGCCGACCGCCAGGCCCAGCCCCGCGCCCAGGGCCACGCGCCGACGGTGCGCCACCCACAACCAGGGGCGCTCCTTCAGGTAGAGCCCCAGCCACTTCAATCCCTTGGTCTGTTCCAGGGACTCGGGCGAGGGCAGCAGTCGGCGGGCAAGGCGGGAAGCCGTCATGGGGTCGTCAAGCGATCATCAGATGTGAAAAGCCCGCGCGGCTGACCTGCAGCGGCGCGGGCTCTGAACAGTACAGCAAAGACTGTTCGGATCGGCGATCAGTTCTGGGAGAACTTGAAGTCGGTCTTGGCCTTGGTGCGCAGTTCTTCCTGGAAGTCCGCGACCTTCTGCTGCTGCATGCGCTGGACGATCTGGGCCTTGACGTCGTCGAAGGCCGGGAACTGCGCCTGGCGCGTCTCTTCCAGCTTGATGATGTGATAGCCGAACTGCGACTTCACCGGCTCCTGCGTCATCTCGCCGGCCTTCAGCTTGCCCAGGGCGGCGCTGAATTCAGGCACGTAGGCGTCCGGCGCGGACCAGCCCAGGTCGCCGCCGTTCTGGGCGGAACCGGTGTCCTTGGAGTTCTTGGTGGCGAGGTCCTCGAACTTCGCGCCGCCGTTGAGCTGCTTGACCAGCGCCTTGGCGTCTTCTTCCTTCTCCACCAGGATGTGGCGGGCGTGGAATTCGGTGCCCGAGGCCTGCGCCTTGAACTTGTCGTACTCGACCTTGGCGTCGGCGTCGGTGATCGGGTTCTTCTTCGCGTAGTCGGCGAAGAGCTCACGGATCAGCAGCGACTGGCGCGCCAGTTCCATCTGGTTCTTGTAGTCGTCGGTCTTGTTCAGGCCGCGCTTCTCGGCTTCCTGCAGGAAGATCTCGCGCAGGACGACCTCTTCCTTGACCTTGGCTTCCATCTCGGGGCTGCGCGGCTGGCCACCCTTGGTGATCTGGCTGATCAGCACGTCGGCGCGGGCCTTGGGCACGGGCTTGCCGTTCACGATCGCGATGTTCTGGGCAAGGGCCGGCAGGGCGACGGCGCCGATGACCGCCACGGTGGCGGCGAGCACAAACTTCTTCATGATGGGTAAAAAGCCTTTCGACTCTCGGATGAGCGTGAGCGCTCCAAAACAAAGCGCCGACTGGCGGCGCTGCTAGAGACCTGGTTTCTGCTGTTCGTCGGGCGCGCGCGCGTCGATGGCGAGCGCGTGGATGCCCTTCTGCATCAGATCGGCGAGGGCATCATATACGAGCCGATGCCGATGGACCCTGGGTAAACCGGCAAAGCGCGCGCTCACGATTTCGAGGTAGTAATGGCCTCCCTCGCGCGCGCCGGCATGCCCCGCATGGTGCGCGCTGTCGTCACGCAGACGCAGCGACACGGGCGCCAGCGCGGCCCTCAGGCGGGCCTCGATCTCCACCGACGGCGTCGCGACCGGATTCGGCGCGGACCCCGATGCCGACGGGGGATTCCCGATTCCGCCGGCGCCGCTCATGGCTTGGGCTCCTCGGCGGACGGCTCGGTCTCATGCGGCATGTGACGGCCCATGTAGAGGCCGGTACCCAGCGTGAACAGCACGATCAGGCCGGTCACGCCGAACACCTTGAAGTTGGCCCAGGCCTCGGTGCTGAAGGAGTAAGCGACGTAAAGATTGGCAAAACCGAGGGCCGTGAAGAAGACGATCCACGCCAGCGTGAGCCGCGTCCAGGCCATGTCGGGCAGTTCCACCTGGGGGCCCAGCATCTTGCGCAGCAGGTCGCGTCCGAGGACGAAACGGCTGACGAGGAACACCGTCGAGAACGCCCAATAGAGCATCGTCGGCTTCCACTTGATGAAGGTCTCGTTATGGAAATAGACGGTGGCCGCACCAAGCGTGGCGACCAGGCCCAGGCTGATCCACAGCATGAGGTCGACCTTGCGGCCGCGCAGCTTCAGGAAGATCACCTGGAGGATGGTGGCCAGCATCACGACGATGGTGGCCAGGAGCACCGGCGCCTCGGTCGGGCCGACCTTGCCGCCGGAGACCAGGAAACCCAGGTGCTCGGTGGCGAAGGCCGCCGCCCAGTCCGGCTGCCCGTCGGCGTACTTGAACGTCACGAAGAACAGCAGGAGCGGCAGGAAATCGAGCAGGAGCTTCATTCGGTGGGGATCGGGTCGGGATCGGTACGGCGGCGCTCAGCGCTGGGGCTCGAAGTCTATCGCGGCGGAATTGATGCAGAAACGCTCGCCCGTCGGTTCCGGGCCATCGGGAAAGACGTGGCCCAGGTGCGTGCCGCAGTGGTTGCAGCGCACCTCGACGCGGACCATCCCGTGGGTCGAGTCGACGACGCGCTCGACCACCTCGGCGTTGATCGGCTCGTAGTAGCTGGGCCAGCCGCAGCCGGCGTCGAACTTGGTGTCGGCCTTGAACAGCGGCGTGCCGCAGCCGACGCAGTTGTAGTTGCCGGCTTCCCAGTGGTCCCAGTACTTGCCGGTGAAGGCGCGCTCGGTCGCGGCGTGGCGGGCGACCTGGTACTGGGTCGGGTCCAGCTGCTCGCGCCACTCGGCGTCCGTCTTCTTGACGGGGTAGGCGGTGTCGCGGTCGCGGTCCTGGTCGGTGGCGTCTTGGATGAACTTGTCGTAGCGGCTCATGATGAACAGGAAACCTCCAGCGTTTGCGCCCAGTCGGGCGAGAAACCGGCGTCGGACGCCAGCGCGGGCTCGTCGAACGGACGGCTCAGCACGTCGAGCAGCCGGCGCACTTCGCTGAAGTCGCCGGCTTCGGCCCGTTGGATCGCCGTCTCGGCCAGATGGTTCCGAAGAACCACCGCCGGATTGACCGCGTTCATCCGCCGGGCACGGGTCTCAAGTGCGTCCACAGTCTCGATCTTCAAGCGCGACGCGTAGCGCGTCGCCCAGGCGTCGAAACCGGCGCGGTCCAGGAACAGGTCCCGCAAGCTTGTGTTCGCCGGCGCTTCCAGCGCCTGCGTCGGATCGAAACCGGCCAGCCGGCGATGCGCGATCGTGTAGTCGGTGTGATGCGCGGCCAGCAGCCGCAGCCAGTCGTCGATCAGCGGTCCGTCCTCGCCGCGCTCATCGACCTCGGCGGTGAGGCCCAGCTTCGCGCGCATCGCGCCTAGCAGCGCCGCGCCGAAACGCTCGCGGTAGATCTCCAGCGCCTCGATCAGTTCGTCGCCGGCGGCTTCCGCATCGGTCTCGATGTTGGGCATCAGCGGCAGCAGCGCCTGCGCCAGCGCATGCAGGTTCCAGAAAGCCACCTGCGGTTGCCGCGCGAAGGCGTAGCGGCCCTGATGGTCCGAGTGGTTGCAGATGTGGCCCGGATCGAAGCCGTCCATGAAGCCGAACGGGCCGTAGTCGATCGTCAGGCCCAGCATCGACATGTTGTCGGTGTTCATCACGCCGTGCATGAAGCCGACGGCCTGCCATTGCGCGACGAGTTCAGCCGTCTGCGCGGCGACCTTGGACAGCGCGGCGGTCACCGGATTCGGCGCCTCGGCGCATTCCGGCGCGTGGTGGCGGACGAAGAAGTCGAACAGCTCGCGCGTGCGCGCTTCCATGCCGTGATGGGTGAAGTGCTCGAAGTGGCCGAAGCGCAGGAAGCTCGGCGCGACGCGCGTCACGATGGCGCCGGTCTCGACGCGCTCGCGCTGCACCTTCAGCGAGGTCGAGCCGGTGATCGCGAGCGCGCGGGTCGTCGGGATGCCCAGCGCGGCCATGGCTTCGGAGCAGAGGAATTCCCGGATCGACGAGCGCAGCACCGCGCGGCCGTCGCCGCGACGCGAGTAGGGCGTCAGGCCCGCGCCCTTGAGCTGGAGTTCGAAGTGGCCGTTCGGGCCGTCGACGCCGCCGAGCAGCAGCGCGCGTCCGTCGCCGAGCTGGCCGGCCCACACGCCGAACTGATGGCCGCTGTACACGGTGGCGAGCGGCTTCATGCCCGCGAGGCGGGTGTTGCCGCTGAAGGCGTCGAGCGCGCCGGGGCGTGTCGACCAGTCTTCGGGCCAGCCGAGCAGGGCGGCGCAGTCCGGGCTGGTCGCGACCCAATGGGGATCGGGCAGTCCGGTGCCGGGGAGTTCGGTGAAGAAGTCGGGCCCGAGGGTGGCGAAGCGATGGCTCCAGCGTTCAGGCTCGGCGCCTGGGAAATCCGCGTGGAGGCCCGCGTTGAGAGGCGCATTCATCGCGCCAGTTTACCGAGCCCCTCATGGCCCTATGGACCACGGGGTCCCCGAAAAAGCGAAAGGCCCGCAGTGAGGGAGTTTCACTGGGGCCGGAATGCTGCTGATACCTTACGCGCAGCTTCCTTTGCGCGAAGGGAGCCCGCCGAGGCGATCCCGTAATACTGCTCGGGCATCAGCCCGTCCCTCAGAT
>NIOE01000022.1 GCA_002205125.1 Roseateles noduli
GATCGCTTGGTCTGTATGGAAGACCCAGGTTGCCTTCGACGCAAGTCGTCTGGGCTCGGCTTGCGTCTTGAAAAAAGCATAGAACCTCTCCCGCTTGCGGGAGAGGGTGGGGGTGAGGGGCGCGCGCAGCGCGCGGGGTCTGGGAACCGCTCAGCAGGACTGCCGCAGACGCGACAGCAGCGACTGCGCCGCCGCGGTCGTGCCGGCCGGCGCATTGGGGCTGGCGGCGGACATCGCCGGGTTGTCCTGGGCGGCCTGGATCAATCGTTGGGCCGCCGCCGGTCCCGGCAGCACCGGTCCGATGAAACAGACCCGCTCCCCCTGCCCGATCAGCAGCGTCGGGAAGGTCTCGACCTCCAGGTCGTCGACCAGTTCCGAGTCGTCCTCGATGTCCACCCACAGGAATCGGGCGCCGGGATGCTGCTGGCGCAGCGCGGCGAAATCGTCCCGATAGGTGTCGCAGGTCCGGCACCAGGCGGCGCACAGGCAGGCGACCAGCAGGTCGGGCGACCCTTCTGAAGCGGGCGTCGGCAGGGGCGATGAGGACGACACGGTGGACATGGGCCCGGAGCTTAGCCGAGTTGTCTTCACCTCGAATTTGTTCGCAATACGTCCAAAGCACCAGATTGGTGCCGGAGGCGTGACGATGGCGCGAGCTTTGTTCAGATTTGTGAGGAGGCTGTCAACGGCGTGCCGACGGCCCGCGTTAGCTGGCACAAAGCGGCTATTGCAAGCGGTCTCCCCCCGCTCCAAGCCGCCGAAAGGCAAGAAGGTCCCCGACCATGATGAAGTCCCAAACCCGCACCGAATCCCAGCCGCGCCGCCTCCCGATGCCGGAACTGGCGCAGCACGACAAGGGCCGCAAGCACGAAGCCTTTGAAGTCGCCAGCCTGGGCTGCGACCGCCGCAGCGTCGCGCGCGCCCTGCGCTTCGACCGCAAGCGCTGATCCCCTGAGCGGAGCCGCCCCGAGTCCGGGCGGCGGCCCCGCCCACCCAGCGCTTCCGCGCCGCGCCTGTCAGTCCTCGTCGTCCGGAGACTGCAAGGGCGCCAGCAGCCGGTCGATCTCGTCGGCGCTGAACTTCTCCAGACGCTCCCCTCCGTCTCGGCCCAGCAGGCCGTCCGCCAGCGCCCGCTTGCGGGCCTGCAGTTCGAGCATCCGCTCCTCGATCGAGCCTTCGATCGCCAGCTGGTGGACGAACACCGGCCGGGTCTGGCCGATCCGGTGCGCGCGGGCATGTGCCTGCGCGTCGACCGCCGGGTTCCACCAGGGGTCCACCTGGATGACGGTGTCCGCCGCCGTCAGCGTCAGCCCCACGCCTCCGGCCTTCAGGCTGACCAGCATCAGCGGCGCCTCGCCCGCCTGGAAGCGCCGCACCACCTCCCCCCGCTTGCCTTCCGGCGTTTCGCCGGTCAGCTTCATCAGCGGGATCCGCAGGTCGACCATCGCGGCCTCGATCAGGTCGAGCATGCCGGTGAACTGGGAAAAGATCAGGATCGTCCGCCCCTGGGCGATCATCTCGGGCACCTTCTCCTGGATCCACTCCAACTTCGCAGCTTCCATCCCATGAGGAAGCGCGATGCCCGGCACCAGCCGCGGATCGCAGCAGACCTGACGCAGCTTCAGCATCGCGTCCAGCACCGACATCAGGCCGGTGCCGAAGATCTCCGAGTCCTTCAACAGGCGCCGCACCAGGTGGTCGGCGCCGATCCGGACGCTTTCGTACAACTGGCGTTGACGCCCCTGCAGGGGGATGCGCTGGGTGAGGACCGTCATCGGCGGCAGGTCCTTGGCGACTTCCTCCTTCAGCCGGCGGAGGATGAACGGGCGCACGCGGGACGCCAGTTCCCGGGCGCGGCGGGCGTCGCCGGTCTGCTCGATCGGCTTGCGCCAGTGCCGCGCGAAGGAGCGCGACTCGCCGAGGTAGCCCGGCATCAGGAAGTCGAACTGCGTCCAGAGCTCGCCCAGGTGGTTTTCGAGCGGCGTGCCGGTGAGCACGAGTCGCTGGTTCGCCTGGAGCCGGCGCAGCGCGCGTGCCGCCCGCGAGCGGGGGTTCTTCACCGCCTGGGCCTCGTCCAGCACCAGCAGCGAGAACCTCGGCTTCGAGAGCGCCCGCACCTCGCGCCAGGCCAGTCCGTAGCTGCACAGCAGCAGATCGATGTCGCCGAGGCGCTTCATCACCTGCGCCCGCTCCGCCGGGTCAGACAAGGTGGCCACGCGCAGGTCGGGCGCGACGCGCGCGGCTTCCTGCGTCCAGTTGAAGATCAGGGAGGTCGGCGCGACGACCAAGGCCGGCGCCGTCAGCCGTCCAGCCTGCTTCTCGACCAGCAGATGCGCCAGTGCCTGCGCGGTCTTGCCCAGGCCCATGTCGTCGGCCAGGATGCCGCCGAGCTCCTGGCGTGCCAGGTACTGGAGCCAGGCCAGGCCCTGCAGCTGATAGGGGCGCAACGTGATGCCCAGCCCTTCGGGCGCCGTCGATGCCGGCGGCGGGCCGGCATCGCGCAGGCGTTCCCACATCGTTCGAAGCTCGTCGGCACCGAAGACCTGCCAGCGGCTGTCCGGCATGTCGAGCGCCGCCAGCCGTGCCGCTTCCCACGAGGTGAGCTTCACCGGTCCGCGCCGTGAGCGCTGTGCGACGAGCACGTCCAGCAGATTGAGCATCAGCCGCTTCAGCGGCGCCGCCGCCGAGTGGAGCCGGCGCCCGCCGGGCGCCTTCAGGCTGATGATGGCGTCGTCATCGATGCCGGCGATCGCGTCGGCGTAGAGCCAGCGACGGTCCTTGCGCAGCAGGTCCCAGATCATGGGCGCCAGGTCGACGCGCTGCCCTTGCACCGTCACGCCCAGGCTCAGCATCCAGGAGCCCTTGCGGCGTGAGAGCGCCAATGTCGGCAGGCGGTCGCCAGAGCCCGCGGCCGGCGCGATGGCGGTCTGGACGTCGACCGGCTCCTCGTCCTCCGGCTGGATCTCCAGCGACCACGCGTCGATCGCCACGCTGTGGTGCGCGAAGCCGGGCAGGAAGTCGATCTCCCAGCCCAGCTTGCGCAGCCGGGGCACCTCGTCGGCGGCGAAGTCGGGGAACAGGTCTTCCTGCGCCAGCGTCCAGCACGGGGTCAGGCCTCGCCCGAAGGAGGCGTCGCGCCACTGCAGCATCTCGACATCCACCGGATGCAGCGGCAGCGCCTGCCATTGCTCCAGCGCCGCGGGATCCGACGGCCACCGTTCCAGCCGCAGCAGCGACACGCGGTCGCCGCGCGGGCCCAGCTTGCCGTGCGGCCGCAGGCCGAGCAGGCCGTCGCCGCGGTTGAGCGTCTGCAGGATCAGTTTCGGCGGGAGCGGGGAAGGCGGCGCGGTCATCGAAGGCGCATTGTCGACGCGCCGCCGGACTGTCGGCTCGAGGCGTCTCCCCTGAGAAGGCTCAGCCTTCCTTGCGTTCCTTCCCTTCCTTCGGCGTGCGCGGCTTGGGCAGGCCCGTCTTCGCGAAGTCCGCCGGCACACGCATCAGCGCGGCCTCGGGTTCGACGCGCCGGATGTTGCGCAGCTGGTAGTTCTGTTCGCCGCTGCGCGGATCCTTGGTCTGGGTGCTGACGGTCACCTTCAGGTCGGGCGAGGTCCACACCTCGCGCGAGATCACGATCGGCTTCTCGTTGCCGATCTTGCCTGCGGGGATGGTGCGCGTCGCGCGGCTGCCGGTGACCTTGAGCCCGTCGATCTCCTTGGGCGGCAGGGTGTCCGGCTGCCCATCCTGTCCGCTGAGCTGGCCGTTGAGGATCATCGGCTCGATGCGCATCGCCACCGCCGGCGGCAGGGGCGACATCGGCGCCAGCGGGCCCAGGGCGCCCGGCGGCGTCTCGACGCGGATGACGCGGACCTCCTGGCTGCTTTCGCCCGGCGCGATCACGACCGGCGTCGCGATGCGTGTGTTGACGTGGACCGTCGGTGCTGCCGGCGCCGCCGGGGGCTTGGGCGCCTCGGCGCGCTGCGCCGCCTCGCCATGGCCGAAGTTCTCGCGCGCCCAGTCGCGCATCTTCCGGCCGTACTCGCGCATCTTCTCGTTGTAGTCCCGCATCTTGTCCTGGTACTCGCGCATGCGTTCGCCGTACTCGCGCTGGGCCTCCGCGTCCACGCGACCACCGCCGAGATAACGCGCGGTCTTGCGCTCGGGATCGAGCAGCCAGTTCTCGCCGCTGACCGCGTCGCGGAGATAGACCACCTTGCGCCCCTGGCGTTCGACTTCCTGGCGCGTCCGGCCCTCGCCGTCGCGGCACAGCTGGCTGGTCTGCTGATGGACGATGCGATTGCCGTCGGCCAGCGGCTGGACGGTTTCATGCACCGCCTGGGCGCAGTACGGCGCGCCCTTGACGACCCGCTCCGAGCTGAGGATGTGCATCGCGACGCCGGATTCGGCGATCAGCTCGGCGACGTCGGGCACGGGCGGCACCGGGGGGACCGGCGGGACGACGGCCGGCATCACGGGTGGCGTCGGTCGCGCGTCCGGGTCCGGCGATGCATGCGCGGCGGGCTGGGCCTGGACCGCGACGGCGGCGAGCGCCAGGGCGAGGGTGGTGAGGGAGGTCTTCATGGCGGTCTCCAGGGAGGGAAGCAGGTCGTCGTTCAGGGAAGCGGAGAGAGGATAGGATCGATCAGGGCATGACCCGCATCGCGAGCACATCGCCTGAGGCGTGCACCAGCAATTCGGCGCGCACCGGCGCGGCGGCATCGGCGGGGTCGTAGGGCAGGCCCAGCAAGGCCAGGCGCTCACGCGGGACTTCCGCGGGCACCAGCCACGCGTTGCCGGTCCCGGCCTTCTCGAAGGCGGCCCAGCGGTCGGCGGACACCAGCACGATGAAGCCGCTGCCGGGATTGCCCATGACCGTGGCGCCCGATTCGCCCGGCGGCGCGGAACCGAGCAGCCAGACACAGGCGACCAGCACGGAGGCGCACAGCGCCGGACCGGCGAGCGCCCATCTCCAGCGGCCGGCCTTGGCCGCCTTCTGGCGGACGGCGAACTGCTGGCGCATGGCGACCAGCACCGCGTCGTCGCGCTCGACCGGCGGCGTGCGCTGGCGCAGCTCCTGGGCCACGGCCCAGAGCCAGTCGGCCAGGCGCGCGGAGCGGGGCGGGGAGGTGTCGGTGGTCTTCATCATGCGGACTTCGATGAGCGTTCGTTCGCGTCCGACGGAGCGGACGTCAGGGGCCGGGACTCGTCCTGCAGCGCGGCCAGCAGGCGGGCCCGGCCGCGGTGGAGGCGGGTGCGCAGCGTGTTGAGCTCGACGCCGGCGATGCGGGCGGCCTCGGCATAGGCCCGCTCCTGCAGGTCGACCAGCACGATGGCTTCGCGGAAGGTCCACGGCAGCGTCTGCAGCGCGGCCCACACGCGGGCCTGGTCCTGCGCGCGGACCAGTTGCTGCTCCGGCGCATCGGCGGGGTCATGGTGGCGCTCGTCGGCGTCTTCGTCATGGGCGACCGGCAGGTCCCGCCAGCGCGCCAGCAGGTGATGCCGCGCAACGCCGGCGAGGTAGGCGCCCAGCGGGCCTCTGCCGGGATCCCAGCCCTCGGGGCGACCGGCGAATTGCACGAAAGCCTCCTGCATCGCGTCCGCCGCGAGGTCGGACTGGCCGCACAGCGCCAGCGCATAGCGGTAGACGCCGGGCGATTCGCTGCGATACAGCGGCTCCAGCGCGCCGGCGTCGCCCTGGCGCAGCCGGCGGACCAGCGCTTCGCTGGCGGCGGCGTGGGTGGACGACGCGTCGCGCTCGCTCCTGGCGCCGGCGGGGGCGCCGGGGTCGGCAGGATCGGGGCGGGCGCGGCCGGCCAGGCGGGTCCAGAAGCTCATCGGGCGTTCGGCGTGCGTTGCGTGGTGGGAATGTTGAACGTATTGCGCCAGCCGCTCGGAAAGTTCCCGGCTCGCACAGAAGAATTTGCGATCCGACGTCGTCGCCCGCGACGCCCCCCGCCACCCGTCCCCGACCGGGCGACCCTCCCCCGTATTTCAGGGGAATGACACCTTCACGCCACACTGGGCGAAAATCGCCCGAATGGCGAGAACCGTGCACCGTGCGGTGTGCGCCAATGGCTGATCACAAGGCAATTTTGCGCAAGTGAGCGCCGGCCAACCGTTCCATCTTGGTGCATGCGCCGGGTGAAAACCCCAAGTGCGTGCATGGGGGTGCGGTCCTAGCATCCACCCCACTCGACGCGACACCCGTCCCGAGCCGGCGACAAGCCGGCACCAATGGGGGTTGCCTACGGGGGCTGAGGAGACAAACAGATCAAACCAACACCAACGAATAACAGTGACACTGTCACAATTTCGCGGGCACCTGAATCAGGTGCCCGTTTTGTTTTGGTGGCCAGGTTTTGCGCGCGTCCAGCGATCGTTCTCGGCCCGTCTTCGCGGCCCGGGGGCCGCTCTTGCGAGTCCTTGCAGATGATCGAGTTGTTGACTGCGGCCCTGGCGTCGCTGATGGCCGGTTTCGTCGATGCCGTCGTGGGCGGCGGCGGGCTGATCCTGGTACCCGCGCTGTTCAGCCTCTACCCGGGCGCCGCGCCGGCCACCCTCTTCGGCACCAACAAGGGCGCCTCCATCTGGGGGACGGCCTGGGCCACCCACCAATATGCCAAGCGCGTGACGCTGCCGTGGCTGGCGCTGATGCCGGCCGCCGCCGCCGCGCTGGTCGGCAGCTTCGCCGGCGCCTGGGCCGTCACGCAGGTGGACCCGAGCGGCCTGCGCAAGGCCTTGCCACTGATCCTGCTGGGCGTGCTGCTGTACACGCTGGCGAAGAAGGACCTCGGCCGGCACCACGCGCCGCGCCACGAGGCGGCGACGCAGACGCTGATCGCCAGCATCATCGGGCTGACCATCGGTTTCTATGACGGCTTCTTCGGGCCGGGTACGGGCAGCTTCTTCGTCTTCCTGTTCGTGCGGCTGCTGGGCTTCGACTTCCTGCACGCGTCCGCGACCGCCAAGCTGATGAACACGGCGACCAACTTCGCCGCGCTGGTGCTGTTCGCCTACAAGGGCCACGTCTGGTGGCACGTCGCGGCGGTCATGGCCGTGGCCAACGTCGTCGGCAGCCTGGTCGGCACGCGCATGGCGCTGGCCAGGGGCGCAGGCTTCGTACGCGGCATGTTCGTCGTCGTGGTGTCGCTGCTCATCCTCAAGACCGGCTACGACGCCTTCCTGCGCTGACCCTCAGGCGTCGCCGACCGCCCTCCAGGCACGCCAGACGCCCTCCGAACAACACCACCATCGCTTTCCGCCAAAGGCGGGATGCCGGCGGCCCATCGCCCGGGCTACCATCCGTCCAAACAACCGCTGACCACCATGCCTGTCGATCCTCAACTCCGCGCGCTGGATATCGAGATCCCCACCCAGCCGGACGTGCTGGTCAAGCTCTCGCTGCTGATGGCCGACGAGGACATCGACCTGCAAGCCGTCTCCGGCCTGGTGGAGACCGACATGGCCCTGGCGGCCGCCGTGCTGAAGGCGGTCAACTCGTCGCTGTACGGCCTGCGCGGCCGGGTGCAGACGGTGCACCAGGCGCTGACCTACCTGGGCATGCGCGAGGTCGCCGCGATCACTTTCGAGATGGGCCTGCGCGCCGCCTTCCCGCCGGCCGTCGAGCTGGAACCGGTCTGGACCCGCGCCGCCAAGCGCGGCCTGCTGATGGGCCGCATGGGCCAGATGCTGGGCGTCGATCCGTGGGCAGCACACTCGGCGGGCCTGTTCGAGGAATGCGGCAAAGCGGTGCTCTACCGCCATGCGCCGGGGCACTACCCGGCAATGCTGCGCGCCACCAGCAGCGACAAGGAACTGGTCCAGCTGGAACACACCGCCTTCGGCGTCAGCCACGACGCGCTGGGCGCGGCGCTGTGCGAGAGCTGGGGGCTGGCGCCTGCGGCGGTCGCCAGCGTGCGCTATCACGTGCAGCTGCAGCATGACCTGGTGATGCCGGAGGCGATGCAGCGCCGCGGTGTCGGTGCGATCTCGCTGGTCGCGTGGACGCTGATGAACAAGCCGGAAGCGCTCGACGAGACGGTGATGGAGATTGCACCGCAGGCGCAGCTCGACGAGACGCTGATGCTGCGCGCTGCGCGCCGCGTTGAAGAGCAGCTGCAGCAGGCCGAATCCCGCGGCCGCTGATCACGAGGTCACGTCACCTCACGACGCGAGGCAGAGCCGGTCGCGTCCCATGTGCTTGGCGAGGTAGAGCGCCTCGTCCGCCGCCTGCAGCAGCGCTTGCGGGCTCAGATAGGGGTGACCCGGCTGCGAAGCCGCCAGGCCCGCGCTGATCGTCACGATGCCGTCCTCCGACGTGCCGCCCGGCAGCGCGCCATGCGGCACCGCGAGGGCGCGCCAGCTCTCGCGCAGCGTTTCGAGCAGACCTTGCGCCGAGTCGATGTCGAGCCCGGGCAGCAGCACCGCGAACTCCTCGCCGCCCAGACGGGCGACGAGATCGGTGTCGCGCTGGAAGTGCTCGGCGAGCAGCCGTGCGAGTCGCCGCAGCACTTCATCGCCGGCGCCGCGGCCGTGGTGCTCGTTGAACGGCTTGAGATGGTCGACGTCGAGGATCGCCAGCGCCAGCCGCCCCTGATCGCGCTGGGCGCGTTTGAACTCCCGCCGCAGCGCGGCATCGAACTCACGCCGATTGGCGATGCCCGTCAGCGCGTCGTGGCGTTCCATCGACGCCAGCTCGCGCCGCTTCGCCTCCAGGGAGCGCTCCGCCTGCTGCAGCGCGCGGTGCTGGCGGGCGATCTCTTCCCGTAGCTCTCGCCCGCGCGACTGCTCCCGGTGCAGTTCGTCGCCCAGCGAGGTCCGGACATGGTCGAGCGCCTGCTCCAGCTGCAGCAGTTCTCGCGGGCGCGGTTCGCCGGGTTCGAGCCAGGTCAGCGACTGCGGCGGCAACGTGGGATCGAAGCGGCTGGCCTGCTCGGACAGATGGCTCAGCTGCCGCAGCAGCCAGCGGTCGAGCATGAGCGCGGCGATCAGGCCGAGCGCCGTCGCCAGGGACAGGTGAATCAGGGCGGAGCGCAGCAGCGGATCGCGTCGCAGCGTGTCGCCGACCGTCGAGGCCGAGGCCTGCAATCGCAGTTCGCCGCTGCCGGCGAGCGAGAACTCGGCGCTGTGACCCGCTTCCCCGTCGTCATCGGACAGCGCGCGGAACTGCTCGCCGTTGTGCGTACGCAGTTCGACGCGGCGCAGGTTGTGGCGGGTGAGGATGTGATGCAGCAGGCCGTTCAGCGCTTCGGGCCGCTCCAGTCGTTGCTGGAAGCTGTAGGCCAGCGGTCCCGCGTAGAGGAGCGGGATGGCGCTCAACTCGGCGTCGGCCTCGGCGGCGCGGCGCTGCGTGGTCTCGCGCAGCTGCCAGCCGCTGGACAACGCGACCAGCAGCAGTCCGAGCACGAACAGCGCCAGCAGCGGGCGGGCGCCCACCGAGAGGCGGATGGCTTTCTGGATCATGCGTGGATGCCGAGCTTGCGACGGAAGTCGCGCTATACACCGTCAAGTCATCGTCGGGCCATTGTGCCGAGCCGTGTCCGCTGGTTTCCCCGGGGAAACTCCAAGGAGGGACGGGTCTCAGAATGGCCCCCCACCAAACCAGGGGAGGCAAGGGAAGGCGATGAGACGAACAGCGGTGGCCGCGTGGCTCCTGTCCGCGGCCGGCGCGGTCTGCGCCGATCCGGGTTACTACCTCGTGCGTCCGTACAGCGAGGCCGGTCAGGCCACGCTGGATCTGCGCTACTGGCATGTGGATCCGCCGGACGAGGCGCCGACGCTGTGGCCCGAGATCGGCCTGCGCTACGGCGTGAACTCGCGATGGAGCACCGAGCTGCTGCTGAGCTGGATCGGTCCGACGCTGCACGAGCAGACCTTGAGTTCGATCAACTGGGTCAACCAGATCCTGTTCACGCAGGGCGACACGCCCTATGACCTGGGCCTGCATGTGCAGGTCATCCGCAACCGTGGGCAGGGCAACGCGATGGAGGTGGGGCCGATCTTCCAGACCGAATGGGGGATGACGCAGCTCAACCTGAACGTCTTCTTCACCCATGACGCGGGCGCGCGCCGTCAGAACCTGACGAAGCTCCAGTGGCAGGCCTTGCATCGATGGCAGCCGGGATGGCGCCTCGGCGTCCAGGGCTTCGCGGAGCCGAAGTCGTGGCGCGCCGGACCCGTCGTCCGGTTCGACCTCGGCGGGCACGCGGAGCTGACGGCGGCCTACCTCTGGGGGAACACCTACCGCAGCCGTGGGGACATGCTGAGCGCCGCCCTCCAGGTCGGATTCTGAAACCTAGAATCCGCTCGCCCCGTTCACCTTCATTCCGAAGGTGCGCGAGGCAGCGTTCTCAGGGCGGGGTGGAAGTCCCCACCGGCGGTATCCGTGGCGCGGTCGACAGACCGACGATCGCGGGAGCCCGCGAGCGCCCGGCACCGCCCTTGTGGTGCCGGGGTCAGCAGACCTGGTGAGAGGCCAGGGCCGACGGTCACAGTCCGGATGAAAGAGATCGCGTCCATCGTCGGCCTCGCGGGCCGGCGCAAGCGTTCGCGCCTGCGCCGCCGGGCGGCCGCGCTGTGCGTGCGCGCCCTGATTCATCGTCTCAACCGAAGGGTTCACATGAATCAGACCAACCTCCACTCCCCCTCCTCCGCCGCTCCCCGCGTGGCCATCGTGTCAGCGAGCTGGCATGCCGACCTGGTCGGCCGATGTCGCGAGGCCGCGATCCGTGGACTCGAAGCGAGCGGGCCCGTCCGCATCGAGACCTTCGAGGTCCCCGGTGCGTTCGAGATCCCGCTCCATGCAATGAAGCTCGCGCGCAGCGGGCAGTTCGATGCGGTGCTCGCCTGCGCGCTCGTGGTCGACGGCGGGATCTACCGCCATGACTTCGTGGCGCACGCGGTGATCGACGGCCTCATGCGGGTGCAGCTCGATACCGGCGTGCCGGTGTTCTCGGCGGTGCTCACGCCGCTGGCGTTCCACGAGCACGCGACGCACCACGGGTTCTTCCATGAGCACCTGGTGACCAAGGGCACCGAGCTCGCCAGCGCCTGCCGGGCAACGCTCGCGGCCTTGCGAAAGCTGGATGCGCTGAGCGCTTGAGCGCGCGGGTGAGCGTCTGAGCGTCTGAGCGAGGGCGCTCTTCATGCCATCGCCAGGCGCGGCCCTGCACAGGATAGGAGGCCTCGCGTCCGCGAACCTCCCACCCTGTTCCGGGCCCAGTGACAGTTGTGGCGCGCGCTACAAGCGCGTGGCTGCAGCGGCCAGTCGGAGCGAGGTCACGAACCTCCGCGGCCGGCCGGTCACCGGATCGATGAAGGCGATCTCGCGCGCGAGCAGCTGCAGCGGACACGTGAAGTCCACGACGTCCTCGACAGGCTGCAGCACCGGATAGATGCGGTCGCCCTCGATGGGCAGACCCAGCGCGCACAGCTGCGCTCTCAGCTGATGCTTCACGCCGCTGTGCGGACGCAGTTCGTAGCGGGCGCGATCAGCACCCAGACGCTCGATCAGCGCAATGCGCGTGCGCGCATTCGGCACGGCCGTCTCGTCGTCGACGGTGCGCATCTGCATGAAGTCGACGGCGTGCTCTTCCAAGCGGCTCTCATAGTCCAGCGGCAGTCGTGCGCCGACGTCGTCGCGCCACGGCGCGATGGCTTCGTAGACTTTCTCGACGTCACGATCGCGGAACAGCCGTTGATACGCGTCCCGCGTGGCCGGCTGCACCGAGAACAAGGTCAATCCCGCCGTCTCGCGGTCGAGCCGGTGCACCGGACTCAGATCGGCCAGACCGGTCTCCCGGCGCAGTCGCGTGAGCAGCGTCTGCTGCACGTAACGACCCTTGGGCGTGACCGGCAGGAAGTGCGGCTTGTCGGCGACCAGCAGGTGATCGTCGAGGTGCAGGATGCGGGCCTCGAAAGGCACCTGCGGCTCGTCGTCCAGCCAGCGCCAGTAGTAGAGGCGACGCTGAGCGCGATAGGGCGCATCGGGAGACAGCGTCGCGCCGGTGTCGTCGAGCACGTCGCCGCGCGCCATGCGCGCCGACCAGTCCTCGCGCGCGACCAGCGGCAGCCGCTCGGCGAGGAAGTCCAGCACCAGCGTCCATGCGCCCGGCGGGCAGGCAAGCGCGCTGGCGGCGACACCGTCGCGCAGCGGCAGGGAGAGTTTCGGCGGACGGGCCATGTCGGGGCGGAGTCAGCGCAGTACGCCGTTCACTCGATCTGCGCCGGACCCCGCGCGCGCTCGTCGAGGAAGCGGTTCAATCGCTGCAGGTCGTCGGCGTCGATGGGCGCGCCGTTGCGCCAGCCCTTGATCCACGCCTCGCGCTGCGGATCGGCGGCGAGCTGCCGCACGGCATGATCCATCGCCTCGATCGCACGACGGCCTTCCGGCGTGCGGCTGCAACCGGCGGTGGCCATCAGCGTGCTGCGGCCTTCGGCCAGCGGCAGCTTCGCGAGCTCAGGCGCACCCGGATGCGCGGCGTTGTACTCGTCCACCATGACCGGGTACTCGAGCGTGTAGTCCATGCGCTTGGCGCGGAGCATCGGCAGCAGCTGGGCGCCGCGGCCGGCGACGATCGAACGCGGCGCGCGCTCCGGATTGGCGGCGAGCAGCTTGTCGATGCGCGGCCCGTAGCTGCGGTCGCGCGGCAGCAGGCCGGTGAGGTCGTTGCGACGTAGAAGATCGGCGAGCTGGAGGGGCTGGCCGTTGGCCTCGAAGCGCGCGAGATCGCCGCGCCGCACGATCACGTGGATCTGCCTCGACATCATCGCGGGGTGCAGCGAGGTGAAGTAGAGCCACTGCAGCCGCTCGGGCGTGCGCACGTGCAGCACGGAGCACAGCGTCTCGCCCTGTCGCACCTGGGCTTCGAAGCGGGGCAGGCTGAGTTCGACGAACTCGTGCCGGAACTGCGGCATGCGCTCGATGAGCAGGCGCAGGAAGCCGTCGATCTCGCCCTGGCCGAGGTCCTCGACGCGCTGCGGCGGCTTGCCGTCGCGATAGACGAAATGGGGAGGCATGTCCTGCACCATCCAGCGCACGAGCGGTGGGGCAGGCGGGGGCGATGGCTGCGCCGCGACAGGCGCAACGGCGCCGAGTGCGCCCATCAAGACCAGCGCGCCGAGGAGCCCGGCCTTGAGCTTCGGAGCCGCCAAGGCCAGACAGCCCGCGGCGGCGCGGAGGCGGCGGCGGGCGGACGTCGGGTGACGGTCGGAGGTCAGTCGCCCTCGACCCATTCCACCTTGGCGCCGAGGCGGGTGATGTTCTCGGCGAACTGCGGATGGGCGCGGCGGACCGGCGTCGCGTTGCGGATCACGGACTTGCCGGGGATGCTGGCCGCGACCATGAGCAGCGCGATCGCGACGCGGATGATGTAGGGGCTCTCGACCTCGGCGGGGCTGAGCGTCTTGCCGCCGAAGGTCACCATGCGGTGCGGATCGGACAGGAAGGCGTGGGCACCGAACTTGGACAGCTCGGTGGTCCAGCCCATGGCGCCGTCGTAGACCTTGTTCCAGAACATCACGCTGCCTTCGGCCTTGACGCCGAGCGCGACGAAGATGGGTAGCAGGTCAACGGGCAGGTAGGGCCAGGGCGCCGCTTCGACCTTCTGCAGGATGTTGCGGGTGAAGGGTTCCTTGACCTTGAGCTTGCCGTCGACGACGGAGCGGGACCAGCCGTCCTCGTGGATGATCTGGACGCCGAACTTGGCGAAGGTGCGGTCGATCAGCGGGAACTGCTCAGGCTGGGAGTTCTTGACCCGGACGTCGCCGCCGGTGATGGCGCCCAGCGCGAGGAAGGTGACGATCTCGTGGAAATCTTCGGCGAAGGTGAATTCGCCGCCGCCCAGGGCCGCGACGCCGTGGATGGTCAGGCGCGAGGTGCCCAGGCCTTCGAGCTTGGCGCCCAGCATCTGCATGAACTGGCAGAACTCCTGCACATGCGGCTCGCTGGCGGCGTTCATCAGCGTCGAGGTGCCGTGGGCGAGCGCGGCGCAGAGGACGAAGTTCTCGGTCGTGGTGACGGAGGCGTAGTCGGTCCAGTGGTCGTTGGCGCGCAGCTGGCCCTCGACCTTGACGACCAGGCCGTCGGCGGCGCGGTCGACGTTGGCGCCGAAGCGCTGGAAGACTTCGACGTGGGGATCGATCTCGCGCGCGCCCAGGGTGCAGCCCTTGACGTCGTCCTCGATGCGGGCGGCGCCGAAGCGCGCCATCAGGCCGGGGACCAGCATGATGGAGGAGCGCATCTCTTCCGGCAGGTGATCCTTGGCGGGGTCGAAGTGGGTGTCCAGGTGGTGCAGGTCCAGCACGCCGCTCTTGAAGTCCACGGACACGCTGCTGCCGAGCTTGCGGAAGACCTCGAGGATCTTCTTGACGTCGGTGATCTCGGGCACGCCGTGCAGCCGGACCGGCTCGCGCGTGAGCAGGGTGGCGCAGAGGATGGGCAGGACGGCGTTCTTGTTGGCCGAGGGAACGATGCGGCCCTTCAGGGGCGAGCCGCCGTGGACGATGAGGTTGGACATGGCCTGGCGCGGGCGCGCGGGTGAAATTCGGTGGACGAGCGCGAATTATCGGGGGTCGCGGGATGGCCCGGCGCTCGAACGGGACATGGGATTGCATCTTGCAACGTCGCCCTGCCGCGCGCCAGCGAGCTTGTGTTCCGGCGACGGAGGAAATCCTCCGGAGGCACCGCGCGACATCGTCGCCCGGAGGCGACGAATGTAGGGAAGTCATGGGCGCCTTGCGAGGAACGCCCTCGCCACAATCCCGCCCCATGATCCCGCCCGTCGACCCGTCCACCTCCGCAACCGTCCCCTCGGTGCCGGAGGCGTCCGTGCCTGCGCCTTCCCCGGCATCGCCTGCATCTTCTGCTGCTCCTGCTGCTCCTGCTGCTCCTGCTGCTGCTGCTGCTGCTGCTGCTGCTCCGTTCGCTTCGGCGGACTCGCCGGTCCGCCGGCTGCTCGGGAAGCGGCGCGCCTCGGCAGGATCGCCCGAGGACCCGCGCGAATGGATCACCCCGGAAGACCTCAACGTCGCCCCGGCGCTCCTCGGCCTGCCGCTGGCCTCGCCCTGGCAGCGCGCGAAGGCGATGGCGATCGACGTGATGCTCGTGACGGCGCTGTCGAACTTCGGCAACACGCCGCTGCTGGGCGGCTGCTGCTGGGTCGCGTGGCGCTGGTACAAGCTGCAGCGCGCCTCGCGTGGCGAGGTGCAGAAGGAATCCGGCTGGCTCGGCTGGGCGCCGGCACTCTGCCTGGTCGCGTTCGGGCTCTACACGAGCACGATGGAACACATCGACGAGCCGACCCGACAGGCCCGCCGCGAGGCCGTTGCCGCGGCCGCCGTGGACAAGGGCGACCGCCACGACGAGGACATCGATACGGACGCCCATGACGACGTCAAAGACGTGGTGAAGCACGCGATCACGACCGCGACGACCGCCGCGTCGGCTGCTTCCGGAGCGACTGCCGGGCAGTTCGAACAGGACGTGATCCGGCAGGTCGAGAAGGACAGCGAACGCCAGCGCAAGGCCGACCGCGTCCGCATCAAGGCGCTGCAGGAAGAGGTCCGCACCCTCAAGGACGAGGCCAAGCGCTCGCCGCTGGAGAAGCTCCGCCACTGGTGGGACGTCGTGGGCCTGAACCTGGTCTGGGCCTTCGCGTATTTCGTGGCCTTCCCGCTGATCTGGCCGGGCCAGACGCCGGGCAAGAAGCTGATGGGCCTGCGCATCGTCGAGCTGACCGGCAAGCCGCTCAAGCCGATGCTGTGCGTGCGCCGCTACGGCGGCTACGCGGCCGGCGCGACGACGGGCGGCATGGGATTCCTGCAGATCCTGTGGGACGCCAACCGCCAGGGACTGCACGACAAGGCCGCGCACACCGCCGTCATCGACACGCGCAATCCGCGCCGCCTGCGCCTGGGCGAAGACCCGACCGGCTGAGCTCAGCCCTTGGGATCGAGCCGCTTCGCCCGCGCGAGGCGCCAGGCCTCGGCGGGATCGTCGCCGTAGACCTCTTCGGCGGTCGTCGTCGTCTCGCGACGATGCGTGTCGATCGCGATCCGCTTGTCGAAGACGAAGCACTCGCCGCGCCAGTCCGCGTCGGCATCGGGCATCTGCTCGAAGTAGTTGAGGATGCCGCCGTCGAGCTGCCGCACGGTGAGCCCGCGATCGCTCATCCAGCCGGACAGCTTCTCGCAGCGGATGCCGCCGGTGCAGTACATCGCGACCGTCTTGCCTTCGCGCCGCCAGGCCTCGGCGTGGGCGTCGATGTAGGCCGGGAAGTCGCGGAAGTGCCGCACGCCGGGATCGATCGCGCCGTCGAAATGGCCGAGCTCGAATTCGAAGTGGTTGCGGTTGTCGAGCAGGACGACGTCGTCGCGCTTGATCAGTTCGCGCCACTCGCGTGGCGAGACATGCGTGTCGCGCGTGTCGGCCAGCCCGGTCACGCCGTCCAGGCCGAAGGCGACCAGCTCCGGCTTCTCATGCACCTTCAGCAGCGTGAACGGGCGCGTCGTGCAGAAGCTGCGCTTGAAGTGCAGGTCGGCGAAGGGCGGCTCGGCGCGCAGCGCGGCCTCGTAGGCATCGAGGGCCTGCGGCAGACCGCCGATCGCGCCGGTGATGCCCTCAGGAGCGAGGAGCAGGTTGCCGCCGATGGCGCGCCCCAACGCTTCGTTGACGTCCCGCAGCCGCTGCGCGAGCGCCGAAGTGTCGTCCAGCCGGACGAACTTGTAGAACGAGCTGTGCTCGTGCGCTTGCACTTGCGCTTGCTGCTCGGGAGGTGACGCGGGGGAGGACATCGGAGGGAGCACGGAGGACGGACGCCGTAAGGCAACAGGGGAAGCACGCGGGAGAACGCGGCAGAACCCCGGAGGACGCGATGGTACCGAGGTCCTACAGCCGCCCGGGAGCGGCCCGGGAGCAACCCGGGTGCGGGACTCGTACTTGCCCGCCTAGAATCCGCCACTCTTTTTTCGCCCCTGCGGGGGCCCACCGCCGTGTCCGATCGCCTCGCCGTCCTGCCCCAATACCTGATGCCCAAAGGGGCCATGACGCGGCTGGCCGGTCGTTTGGCGGGTGCTGAACTGGGCGGCTTCACGACCTGGACGATCAAGCGCTTCATCGCCAAGTACGGCGTGAACATGGCCGAGGCGGCCGAGTCCGACCCGACCGCCTATGCGACCTTCAACGACTTCTTCACGCGGGCGCTGAAGCCTGGTGCGCGTCCGCTGGCCCAGGCGCCGCTGATCTGCCCGGTCGACGGCGCCATCAGCCAGTTCGGCCCGATCCGCGCGGACCAGATCTTCCAGGCCAAGGGCCACCAGTACTCGACGACCGCGCTGGTCGGCGGCGACCAGCAGCTGGGTGCGCAGTTCCGCGACGGCAACTTCGCGACGATCTACCTGAGCCCGCGCGACTACCACCGCATCCACATGCCCTGCGCCGGCAGACTCGTGCGCATGGTGCATGTGCCGGGCGACCTGTTCTCGGTGAACCCGACGACCGCGCGCGGCGTGCCGGGCCTGTTCGCGCGCAATGAGCGCGTGGTCTGCGTCTTCGAGGGCGAGCACGGCCCGTGGGTCCTCGTGCTGGTGGGCGCGACCATCGTCGGCTCGATGGCGACCGTCTGGCACGGTGTCGTCAATCCGCCGCGGCCGGGCCGCCTGCGCACCTGGCACTACGAGAACGAACACTTCGCCTACAAGCAGGGCGAGGAAATGGGCCGCTTCCTGCTCGGCTCCACCGTCGTGCTGCTGTTCCCGAAGGACCTGCCGATGCAGTTCGACGCGCACTGGCAGCCCGGCGGCGCGGTGCGCCTCGGCCAGGCGATGGCCACGCTGGGATCGAGCGGCCTGCCTCCGTCCCTCTGACGGGGGCCTGCCTTTGCGGGACAATCGCCGTCTTGCGAAACGACGGCGACGAGCTCCCATGACCCTGCGTGTCCTGACCGGCATCACGACCACCGGTACCCTGCACCTCGGCAACTATGTCGGCGCGGTGCGCCGCGCCATCGCGGCCAGCCGTGAGCCGGGCGCCGAGAGCTTCTTCTTCATGGCCGACTACCACGCGCTGATCAAGTGCGACGAGCCGGCCCGGATCGAGGCCTCGCGCCTGCAGATCGCCGCCACCTGGCTGGCCGCCGGCCTGGACACGAGCCGGGTCGTCTTCTACCGCCAGAGCGACATCCCCGAGATCCCCGAGCTGACCTGGCTGCTGACCTGCGTCACGTCCAAGGGGCAGATGAACCGCGCGCATGCCTACAAGGCCTCGGTCGACGCCAACGTCGCCGCGGGCGAGGACCCGGACGCCGGCATCACGATGGGCCTGTACAGCTATCCGATCCTGATGGCCGCGGACATCCTGATGTTCAACGCGCATCGCGTGCCGGTGGGCAAGGACCAGGTCCAGCACATCGAGATGGCGCGCGACGTCGCGCAGCGCTTCAACCACACCTTCAAGACGGAGCTCTTCACGCTGCCCGACGCCAGCGTGGACGAGGAGATGGAGCTGCTGCCCGGCCTGGACGGCCGCAAGATGTCCAAGAGCTACGACAACTCGATCCCCCTGTTCGAAGGCGGCGAGAAGGCCTTGCGCGACGCGATCTCGAAGATCGTCACCGACTCGCGTCTGCCGGGCGAACCCAAGGAGACCGAGGGCTCGCACCTGGTCCAGATCTACGACGCGTTCGCGACGCCCGCGCAGCGTCAGTCCTTCCGCGAGGCGCTGCATGGCGGCCTCGGCTGGGGCGCGGCGAAGGATCAGCTGTTCGCCCTGATCAACGCGGAGATCGGCCCGATGCGCGAGCGCTACGACGCGCTGATGGCCAATCCCGAAAAGATCGAAGAGATCCTGATGGCCGGCGCCGCCAAGGCCCGCGCGATCGCCGGCCCGCTGCTGGCGCAGGCGCGCGAGGCCGTCGGCCTGCGCCGCTTCCAGGCACTGGCCGCGCCTGTCGCTCAGGCCGCCAAGGCGAAGTCGACGGTGCCGGCGTTCAAGCAGTACCGCGAGACCGACGGACTCTTCTACTTCAAGCTGCTCGCGGCCGACGGGACGCTGCTGTTGCAGAGCACCGGCTTGTCTCAAGGCAAGGAAGCCGGGCAGTGGGTCGCCAAGCTCAAGCGCGAAGGCGCGGCCGCGCTGGGCGACGCGCCGGTGTCCAAGGAGACCGGCGACGACGTGCTGCTGCCGGCGCTGGAAGCGCTGGTGGCCGCCGAGCTGGAAGCGGCGGCGGCGAAGGGCTGAACGTCCGGGGTTTCCAAAGGAAACCCTGGTTTAGGGTGCCAAGTCGATCACATTCATCGAAGAAACCCGCTCGTTCGCCGACGTAAGGCGTCGTAGTCTCCTGTGTTGATTCCGTCACGAGTCAAACAACACAACAAAGGAGACCCCACGATGTCCACGACGACCCGCCTGCCTGCCGATTCCCTGGCGCTCCAACGCCTTTACGCCTGGGAGTCCGACACGCCGGATCGGGTCACGCTGCGCCAGCCGATGGGCAAGGGCGTCGTCAAGGACTTCACCTGGAGAGAGGTCGCCGACCAGGCCCGCCGCATGGCCGCGCACCTGAAGACGCTGGGCCTCGAACAAGGCTGGGAACCCGGCGCCCGCGTCGCCATCCTTTCCAAGAACTGCGCCTGGTGGCTGATGAGCGACCTCGCGATCTGGATGGCCGGCTACGTGAGCGTGCCGCTGTACCCGACGCTCGCCCCGGACACCATCCACCAGATCCTCAGCCACAGCGAGGCCAAGCTGCTGTTCGTCGGTAAGCTGGACGGCTGGGAAGGCATGCGCCCGGGCGTGCCGCTCGGCATGCCGTGCATCTCCTACCCGGTCTCGCCCGACGACGTCCAGGACACCTACGACCACTGGGACGCGATCTGCGCCGAGACCCAGCCGATCAAGGGCAAGCCGATCCGCGCCGCCGACGAGCTGTCCACCATCATCTACACCTCCGGCACGACGGGCGCGCCCAAGGGCGTGATGCACTCGTTCGGCAACTTCGCGTGGGCGATCAGCACCGGGCTCAAGCGCATCCCGCTCAGCGAGTCCGATCGCATGCTGTCCTACCTGCCGCTGGCCCACGTGGTCGAGCGCGCGCTGGTCGAGCACGGCTGGCTCCACACCGGCATGACGGTGTACTTCGCCGAAAGCCTGGACACCTTCGCCGCCGACCTGCAACGCGCCCGCCCGACGGTGTTCTTCTCCGTCCCGCGCCTGTGGACCAAGTTCCAGCAGGGCGTGCAGGCCAAGCTGCCGCAGCGCAAGCTCGACCTGCTGTTCAAGCTGCCCCTCATCGGCAACCTGGTGCGCAAGAAGATCCTGAAGGCGCTGGGCCTGAACGAATGCAAGTTCGCCGCCGGCGGCGCGGCGCCGATGCCCGTCGCGCTGCTGAAGTGGTACCGCACGCTGGGCCTGCCGATCAACGAGGGCTACGGCATGACCGAGAACCTCGCGCTGTCGCACATCACCGTGCCGGGACGCGATCAGATCGGCAGCGTCGGCCCCGCCTACGACGGCGTGCAGACGCGGCTGGATCCGATCACCGGCGAGCTGCAGATGAAGAGCCAGGCGCTGATGCTCGGCTACTACAAGCAGCCCGAGCTGACCGCCGAGACGCTGACCGCCGACGGCTGGCTGAAGACCGGCGACAAGGCGGAGATCTCCGACAAGGGCGCGCTGTCCGGTTGCGTGCGCATCACCGGCCGGGTGAAGGACCTGTTCAAGACGAGCAAGGGCAAGTACGTGTCGCCGGCGCCGATCGAGGACCGCCTGGCGACGAACCCGGCCATCGAGGCCTGCGCGGTCACCGGCGCGAACTTCGCGCAGCCGGTGGGCATCGCGATGCTGTCGCCCGAGGCCGCCGCGCGCGATCGCGCCGGGCTGGAGAAGGAACTCGCCGAGCATCTGGAGAAGGTCAATGCGCGGCTCGATCCTCATGAGCAGCTCGATTGCCTGATCGTCACGTCCACGCCGTGGACCGTCGACAACGGCCTGATCACGCCGACGTTCAAGGTGCGCCGCAACCGGGTCGACGAGGTCTACGGTCCGCGTCTGGAAAAGTGGATCGCCCAGCGCCGGAAAGTCATCTGGGCGGACTGACACGCCGGACCGGCGGCTGACGCATGATGAGGGGATGAAACGCGGATCCCTCAAGCGCTGGGCCGCCCTGCTCAAGGGCGAGCTGCTCACTGTCTTCTACGCGGCACGCGATCCGGAAGCGCCCTGGCTGGCGCGCTTCGTGGCGATCGCGGTCGCCGCCTACGCGCTCAGCCCGATCGACCTGATCCCGGACTTCATCCCGGTGCTGGGTCTGCTCGACGACCTCATCCTCGTCCCGCTGGGCTTCTGGCTGGTGCTGCGGCTGATGCCGCCGCAGGTGATCGCAAGGGCCCGCCTCCGCGCCGCCGAGCAACGCGGCCGCCTGCCCCGCAACCTCAAGGTCGGCGCGGCCATCGTCGTGCTGTGGGTGCTGCTGATGGTGCTGCTGGTCGTGTGGCTCGTGGGCAAGCCGTGATCAATCCGGACCGAGGCCCTTCTTCGCCAGTGTCTCGGCCACCCACTCGATGAACACGCGCATGCGCGCCGACACGTAGCGGTTGGGTGAATAGACCAGGTGGACCGGCACCGCGTTGTGGTGCCACTCGGGGAAGAGCGGGACCAGCTCCCCGCTGTCGAGGTGCTCCTGGACCGCGTACTTCGCCAGCTGCACGATGCCCAGGCCGGCGAGCCCGGCCGCCACATAGGCGTTGCTGTCGTTGACGTCGAGCCGGCGGCGGCCTTCGACCTCGATGCGCTCGTCGCCGCGGTGGAAGACGAACGGGAACACACGCCCGGTGCGCGAGGAGAAGTAGCCCACGGCCTGATGCGGCTCCAGGTCGAGCTCCTGCGGCGTGGCCGGCGTGCCGTGCTTCGCCAGGTAGGCCGGCGAGGCGCAGGTGCAGAACTGGATCTGCCCGACGCGGCGCGCGACGAGGCCGGCGTCCTGCACCGGGCCGACGCGCAGCACGAAGTCGACGTTGTCCACCAGCAGGTCGATCGCGCGGTCGCTGACGCCCAGCGCGATCTGGATGTCGGGGTAGCGCTCGTGGAAATCGCCCAGCGCGGGGATCAGCACCCGCGAGCCGGTCAGCGTGGTCACGTCCACGCGCAGCCGGCCGCGCGGTTTGCTCTGGTCGTGGAGCATTCCCTGGTCGATGGCCTCGAGCTCGCTCAGGAGCGCCATGGTCCGCTCGTAATACGCGGCGCCGTCCTGCGTGACGGTCACCTTGCGGGTGGTGCGCGTCAGCAGCTGGACCCGCAGGCGCGCCTCCAGCGCCTGCACCAGCCGCGTGAGACTGGCCTTGGGAAGATCCATCGAGTCGGCCGCCTTGGTGAAGCTGCCGGTTTCCACCACCCGGGCGAACGCCCGCATTTGCACGATCCGGTCCATCCGATGCCCTTGATCAGGCGGCCCGGAAGGGGGACTGCTGGAGGGCCGCGGCGCGATTCTCCGGGATTCCGCACGGTCGTGCGCGCTCCGCGCCGGATTCCCGGTTCATGCGCCGGTATCGGGCGCTGCGGGCGAATACTGGATGAGTATGTCGCCGACCTGCTCTTGAATATCGGATGGATATCCGGCGGCTTCCGGCGTCGCGATACTTAATTTCGGCTTAAGCAAAAGAAAACCCCTCGGCGAGTAGTGGCTCGTCGAGGGGGTATAGGCGGTCGGTGACGGACAGGAGGGTGGAGTGCGGAGAACCGCCACCGACCAGGGCCGGAGCCCTTGACCTAGAAAATGCTCTCTACCAATCTATTGTTCGAGTTCTCTCTCAGGGGGTTCTTGCAGGTGGGTATCAAGGATCCTGCGGGCAGGATCCGGGAGACTGGATCCGGAGATCAGCGGCCGGCGACCGACGTGGCCGGGGCGCTGCCGCCGAACTTCTTCACCAGGGTCGCGTAGTACGGCGAGCTGCGCAGCTGGGCGTACTTGGCCTTGGCGGCATCGCGGCGGGCGTTGTCGTAGCCGTAGGTTTCCGAC
This sequence comes from Roseateles noduli, assembly GCA_002205125.1. Lineage (GTDB taxonomy): Bacteria > Pseudomonadota > Gammaproteobacteria > Burkholderiales > Burkholderiaceae_C > Roseateles > Roseateles noduli. The sequence continues at coordinate 23,007 of NIOE01000022.1, forward strand.
TGCTCGACGGCGGCCAGGCCGGACTCGCGGTAGATCTCCAGGTCGGCCAGCACTTCGGCGCGGCTCACGGCGCTCGGGGTGTTGACGGGCTGGGTGTGCGGGTTGTCGTTGGCCATCGCGCTGCCGGCCACCAGGGCGGCAGAAGCGAAGAGGACGGAAGCCAGGATGTTCTTGGAGGTCATGATGTTTCCTTTCAGATTCGGTCCCAGGGCAACAGCGAAGGGGCACGGGGTGGATGATTCGGCCCGTCGATGGCGCCAGGGATTCATTCCGGTGTCGTTTGAAATCTGCCGGTTGCCCGGAGGTTTCAAGTCGTCGCCTGGTGGAGATTCCTGGAAGCGGTTTCGATGTGTCGATGGGATGAACTATGAACGATAAGGGTTGACCCTTAAATCCATTCCTCCGCAACACTCCGTTGAAAAGATCGGAACAATCGCTGCGCGCATATCGCGCGCCTTGCGCTGGGGGCGGGCATGATGTCGGCCTTTCGAGAGACTTTCGGGAAATGTCTTCGATGCTCGGCACCCACGACCTCGGCCTCTTCATCGCCTCCGGCCTGCTGCTCAACATGACGCCGGGACCGGACTCGCTGCTGATCATGGCGCGCAGCGCCACGCAGGGTTTCCGCGCCGGCTCGGCCGCGGCGCTGGGCATAGGCGCCGGCACCTGCGTCCACATCCTGGCCGCGGCGCTGGGGTTGTCGGCGCTGCTGTCCGCCTCGACGGCGGCGTTCACCGTGGTGAAGCTGCTCGGTGCGGCCTACCTCGTCTACCTGGGGATCGGGATGCTGTTCAAGCGCCGCGCCGTCGAAGACGGTGCAGCCAACCGCGCTGATGACCGCACCGGTGATCTGGCGGCGGAGGAAGGCCGGGAGGCGATCCCGACCGCTCCGCCAGCGGCCCCGCTGCGCAAGATCTTCGCGCAGGGCTTCCTGACCAACGTGCTGAACCCCAAGGTCGGGCTGTTCTTCCTGGCCTTCGTCCCGCAGTTCATCTCGGCCGACGCGACCAGCACGGCGGCGGCGTTCCTGTTCCTCGGCGCCGTCTTCAACGTGAACGGGATGCTGTGGTGCCACCTGCTCGCCTGGTCGAGCGCCGTGGCGGGCGCTCGTGCGCGTGGGCAGGGGTGGGCGCGCACGCTGGGGCGATGGCTCAACCGCGGCATCGGCGCGCTGTTCCTCGCCTTCGGCGTGCGACTGGCGATGGCGGAGATGGCTTAAGCGCTCATGCGGTGCGCGTGGCGTTCGGTTTGTCCGAACCACGCCTGCGGGTTTTCCATCGCGGGAGTAGGCTTGGTCCATGACTGCCAAGACCCCACCCCTTTCCAGCGGCTCGACGCCGGCGTCCGGTGTTCCCGGGCACTACACCGCGCATGAGAAGCGGGACCGCATCTTTGCCATCGTCGGCGCGTCGTCCGGCAACCTGGTCGAGTGGTTCGACTTCTACGTCTACGCGTTCACCTCGATCTACTTCGCGCACGCGTTCTTCCCGAAGGGCGATCCGACGGTCCAGCTGCTGAACACGGCGGGCGTGTTCGCCGCGGGCTTCCTGATGCGTCCGATCGGCGGCTGGCTGTTCGGCCGGATCGCCGACCGCAAGGGCCGCAAGACGGCCATGATGATCTCGGTGCTGATGATGTGCGGCGGCTCGCTGGCCATCGCCTGCATGCCGACCTACGAGACCATCGGCGTGCTCGCGCCGGCGCTGCTGCTGGCGGCGCGGCTGTTCCAGGGCCTGTCCGTCGGCGGCGAATACGGCACCAGCGCCACCTACATGAGCGAGGTCGCGCTGCGAGGCCAGCGCGGCTTCTATGCGTCGTTCCAGTACGTGACGCTGATCGGCGGGCAGCTGCTGGCGGTGCTGGTCGTGGCGATCCTGGAGCAGACGCTGAGCGATGCGCAGATGCACGACTGGGGCTGGCGCATCCCGTTCGCGGCGGGCGCGGCGACGGCGGTGATCGCGTTCTACCTGCGCCGCTCGCTGGCCGAGACCGCGAAGGCGGAGCAGCTGGACCGCAAGGAGTCGGGCTCGATGCGCGAGCTGTTCAGCAAGCACATGCGCTCGTTCCTGATCGTGCTGGGGTTCACCGCGGGCGGGTCGCTGGCGTTCTACACCTACACGACCTACATGCAGAAGTACCTGGTCCTGAGCGTGGGCATGGACAAGAAGGTGGCGAGCACGGTGATGACGGCGGCGCTGTTCGTCTACATGTGCATGCAGCCGCTGTTCGGCGCCTTGTCGGACCGCATCGGGCGGCGCACCTCGATGCTGTGGTTCGGCATCCTGGGGGCGCTGTGCACCTGGCCGATCCTTTCGGCGCTCAAGGGCGTGCAGAGCCCGTACGCGGCCTTCGGCCTGATCATCCTGGCGATGGCCATCGTGTCGCTGTACACCTCGATCGGCGGGCTGATCAAGGCGGAGATGTTCCCGCCGGAGATCCGGGCGCTGGGCGTGGGCCTGTCGTATGCGATCGGCAACGCGATCTTCGGCGGCTCGGCCGAGTTCGTCGCGCTGAGCCTCAAGTCCGCGAACGTCGAGAGCGCGTTCTACCTGTACGTCTCGGTGATGTGCTTCTTCGCCTTCCTCGTCTGCTTCCTGATCCCCGACCTGCGCAAGCATGGGCATCTGAACGAGGTGCATTGAGGGGCGTCAGCCCGGGTCGCTCATCCCCAGGTGGTGGGACAGGTACATCTTCCCGCGGAACCACGACTCCCAGCCGCTGGCCTTGAGCCGGTCGAGCACCGGTCCCTTGACCTCGCTGAGGTCGAGGCGCCGGCCCTGGCGCTCCAGCGTCTCGTGCAGTTCCTTCAGCGCGCTGAGGCCGCTGAAGTCGATGCTGTTGACCGGCGACATCTGCAGCAGCACGCGCCTTGTGGTCGGGTGCGTGTCGAGGTGGGCCTGGACGACGTCGGCCAGGCTGCGGCCGTTGAGGAAGAGCAGGCTCTCGTCGATGCGCAGGCCGAGGACCTCCGGATCGAGCTCGACGTGGTGGCGCTCGACGTTGCGGTAGTGCTCGGTGCCCGGGATGCGGCCGATCAGCGCGACGTGCGGCCGCGCGCTGCGCTGCAGCAGCAGCGCGATCGCGCTCGCGACGCCCAGGCCCAGCGCCGCGGTGATGCCCACGAAGATCACCAGCAGCGTCACCGCCGTCATGAGCAGCGCCTCGGCGCGGTCGTAGCGCCAGGCATCGGCATAAGGGCCGAACTTCAGGCCGGACAGCACCGCGACCATGATGCTGGCCGCCAGCACCGGCTTGGGCACCCAGGCCAGCAGCGGCGACAGCGTCAGCAGCACCAGGCCCATCATCGCGGCAACGAAGACGCCGGTCATGCGGGTGCGGCTCCCCGCGTCGCTCATCAGCACGCTGCGCGAGAAGCTCGCCGCGGCGGGCATGCCGCCGGAGATCGCCGCCGCCAGATTGGCGACGGACAGACCCATCAGTTCGCGTCGCGCGTCGACGCGTTGACCGACGCGACGTGCGAGCGATTCCGCCACCGCCAGGCTCGACACGTAGCCGAGCAGCCCGATCAGCGCGGCGCCGGGGAGCATCGCGGTCCAGAGTTCGGCATCGAGCCGCGGCAGCGTGAACACCAGCGCCAGCGGCGGCAGCTCGCCGACGCGCGGCAGGCCCAGCGGATCCCAGCCCCAGGCGACGCCGATGCCGATGAGCAGCACCGCCAGCGGCGCGATGCGCGAGACGAAGCCCTTCGGCAGCCGCCGCACCACGACGAGCGCGAGGAGCGACACCACGCCGAACAGCGCCGCGACGCCGCGCCAGTCGAAGCCGTGCGCCGACATCGATCGCCACAGGTCCGGCAGCGTGCCGCCGGTGGCCGTCGAGCCGATCAGCACGGGCAACTGGCTCGCGGCGATGGCGATCGTCGCGCCCGACTCGAAGCCGTGCAGCACCGGCACCGACAGCAGCGCGGCCAGCGCATGCAGCCGCAGCAGCGCCGCCGCGCCGAGGAACAGACCGACCTCCGCGGACAGCACCAGCGCGGCTTCGCTCGGGCTGACGCCGGCGGGCGCCAGCTGCAGCGTCTGCATGATCATCAGCGCCAGCACGGCCACCGGGCCGATGTTGAGGAAGGGGCTGGAGCCCAGCGCCGCGTAGAACAGCGGCGGCAGCAGGCTGGCGTAGAGGCCCACCTGCGGCGGCAGGCCCGCGAGCATCGCGTAGGCCAGGCTCTGGGGAATCAGGAGGACGCTGACCACCACGGCGGCGACAAGATCGTCGCGCAAGGCATCGCGCAGATAGGGCCGGATGGCGGCGAGGGAGGGCAGCGTCGGCATGGGGGGAGGCCGCAGGAGCAGCGCGCGGCAGTATAGGCGGCACCTCCCCCGCCTCCTCCCGTCGGCCGTGCGCGTCCGGGCGCGTGCCGGCCTCGCCTCGCGCCGCCCTTCCTCGTCGGCCCCCCTCTGCCCTCTCTTTCATCGGCCCCCCGAGAAGGAACTCGGAGGCGCTCAGAGGATCAGCGACCCCGAGGGGTTCTCCGGCGGCACGCGCGGCAGCGGGGGCGTCCTCGGCTCCAGCAGATCGATCGAGAGCTTCAGCGTCAGCTCCTCGCCCCGCGCGAGCGGCTGCAGGCGCGGCGAGTCTGGCGTCATGAGCTGGACCTGCACCGAGGCCCGCGTCGCGTGGCGCTCGAAGCTCAAGGTATCGAGCGGCCGTTCCCCGCGCAGCAGCACGATGCGTCCGCCGGCGCCGCTCAGCGACGCGATGCCGCACCAGGGATCGCGCCGCTCCACGTGATCGCGGCCGGACAGCTTCACGACGTCGATCGTCTCATCCAGCCACGCGGCGTCGGCGAAGTCGTCCGGGAAGTGCAGCAGCCACCCCAGGCGCGCCGGCATCGGCATGCGGCTCAGGTTGCGCACCGACAGGCTCCAGTCGAGCCGGTGCTCGTCCAGCCGCAGCGTCTGGCTGGCCTGGAGGCCCCAGGCGCCCGGCGACGGGCTGCTCGCATGCAGCATCAGCGTGATCGCATCGGGCGACTGGTGCGTGATGCGCCAGGGGTCGTCGAAGGCGCCGAGGTCCGGGACCAGGTGCGCCATGTCCTCGGGCACCTGGGACGGCGGCATCAGTCTCACGGCGCCGCCGCCCACGAGTTTGGTCCGCTCGATCAGCAGCGGACGCAACCACGGCTCGCGACCGCCAGGCCCGCTCTCTCCCAGCCAGCGCAAGCGCCCGCCGCGATCCGGCGCCACCGCCGCGCGCCAGCGCCCCGATTTCAGTTCGACCACTTGACCCACATGCATCCCCCATGTCCGAAAGCGGCGGAGTCTGCGCGCCGCGAACGGGGGTCGGGCTTACCGAAAGAGAGGTGGATCCTCGCCAGTCTGATGCATCGAGGTGGATCGCCCGCAAGGTTTTGCGGAGGGGACTCCGGTCGAGCGCCCGGCGCCCTCGTTCCGACCTAGGCGCTGGCGATCAGCGCCGCGATGCGCTCGTCGGACAGGCGGATCGGCGAGGCGTGCGCGGGCAGCAGCGCGATCACCGCGTGGTCCTCGCGGCTGCTGTCGCGCAGCACCGGCGTGTGGCGCGGCTCGCCGTTGGCGTTGGTCAAGGCCGACACCATCGGACGGTGCGCCTTGTCGCCGTTGCGCACGACCAGACCGACCTCGCCGCTGGCCAGCCGCACCAGGCTCCCCGGCGGGAAGATGCCGAAGGACTTGATCAGCGCGGCGGCCAGCGGGCTCTGCGCCGCCATCTGGTGGAGCTCGCGCCCCGCCTGCGCCGCGCTCATCGCCGGCCGGTTGGCACGGCTGCTCAGGCGCGCGGTGTAGACGTCGGCGTAGCGCAGCATCTCGGCCAGCTCGCCGACGTCGCTGAGGCCGTGCGGATAGCCGCGGCCGTCGGGCGTCTCATGGTGCTGCAGCACCGCTTCCAGCCAGTCCGGATCGTCGATGCCGGCGGCGCTCAGCATCTCGACGCTGCGGATCGGGTGTTCGTTGATGGCCTCGCGCTGCATCGCCGTCAGCGGCGAGACCTGGCTGGACAAGCGCGCCTGCAGGTCCAGCATGCCCAGGTTCATCGTCAGCGCGGCCTGGAAGGCGCGACGCTGGTCGTCCGGGCCCCAGCCCAGATAGCGGGCGGCCGCATGGCACGCGGTGGCCGCATGCAAGGAATGCGTAACGCCGTAGTGGCCGCTGGTGGATTCAGGCTGGCGGACCACCTGGGAGAGGGCGACCTCCGGCGAGCTGTCGATCAGCGTCAGCATCAGCGAGGTCGCGCCGTCCAGCGCGGTCGCCATGCGGTCCGGCGAAGCCGACAGCGCGTTGCGCACGTCCTGCTGGCCGCGGTCCCACTCCTCGGGAAGCCGCTCGCGCAGGTAGGCGGCGGAGCGCGCGGGTCCGGGGGCCGCCTGGCGCGCCGATTCGGCCAGCTCGTTCGCGTCGACCAGGGCGCCGCGACGCATCAGCGCGTTGAGCTGCGCCTCGTCGACGATCACCTGCCCGCGCGCGAGCAGCAGCGTCCGGTCGGTGTCGCGCACGCTGAAGGCGAGCGGCTGACCGAGGACGATGCGGTTCTTGACCGATGACAGTGAACAGACACGCATGGAGGACGTGATGAGCGACTTGAAGAGCGGCGTGGCGAGTGACCTTGAGCCGGCCGCGTCACATGTCTTGAATTTGTAACGCGGGCGGCCCGCACTCTACATCGTCCGTTCTAGGCGCGGACTGAACTGCCGGAGCGTCCCCTGTTCCCGCCCGGCAGGCTGAAGCGCCCACTTCGTCACGGAAAGACGGGCGTCCTGGGCCCCGATCAGGTGAGCGCCCGCTCCCGCCGGGGCGGTTGCCGGATCAAGGCGTCACGCGCCGCGCGCGGTCGGCCCCGCGCCTTCCGGATGGCAGGCGCAGGCCTCGCCGTGCGCCGCGGACACGAGTTCCTCGAGGATGCCGCAGGCGTGGTGATCGTGGTCCGCGTCGCAGCGCTTCTGCAGCGCGACCAGCTGCGCCTCCAGCGCCCGCATGCTCTGCAGCCGGGCGCGGACCTTGCCGAGTTGCGACGCCACCAGCACGTCGACCTTCACGAGTTCCTCCGGGTCGCGGGTCTCCAGGCTGTTGAGCAGCAGCGTGACGTCCGCCAGCGACATGTCCAGCGCGCGGCAGTGCCGGATGAAGGCCAAGCGCTCCAGGTGGGCATGCGCGTAATCGCGGTAGCCGTTGTCGCTCCGCGCAGGCGGAGGCAACAGGCCGCTCTTCTCATAGAAGCGGATGGTTTCGATGTCCACGCCGGTGGACTTGCTCAGTTCGCCGATTCGCATGCCGATCAGGATAGCCGCTTGACCTTGGAGCGGCTACAGACTATCCAATCGACCCCATGGCACATCAGGAACACGATCACCGCCCCGCCGCGCCCGAGTCCACCGCTTCGTCCTGCGGCGGCTGCTGCGGGCACACGGCCGTCGCGCCGGCGCCTGCGCGGGCAGCGGCCGCGCCAGCCCATCGTCACGATGCCGAGCATGTCCATGAAGAGGGACATGGTCACGACCACGACCACGACCACGACCACGACCACGACCACGACCACGCGCATGGCGCGTCGTGCGCCGCGCCGGCACCGAAGTCGCCGGCGCCGACCGCCGAGGAACTCGCCGGCACGACGCGCCAGCGCTACTTCATCGCCGGCATGGATTGCCCGACCGAGGAAGGTCTGCTGCGCAAGCAGCTGCAGGGCAAGAACGGCGTGGTCGCGCTCGAATTCGACCTCATCAACCGCCTGCTCGACGTCCACCACCGCCTGCCGGACGACGCGCCGCTGCGTGCGGCGATCAGCGCGGCCGGCATGAGCGCCGAGCCCATCGAGGCCGAGGCCCCGCCGCCAGCACCACCGCCGGCACTCTCGACCGGCCTGAAGTGGCGCATGGCGATCGCCGGTATTGCCGCGATCGCGGCGGAGACGCTGGCGTTCTCCGGCTTCGACGAATCCGGCCCGGTGGTGATCGCGCTGTCGGTCGCGACGATGCTGCTCGGCGGCCTGCCGACGCTGCGCAAGGGCTGGATCGCGCTGAAGAGCGTGACGCTGAACATCCATCTGCTGATGAGCCTGGCGGTGATCGGCGCGATCGTGCTCGGCCAGTGGCCGGAGGCGGCGATGGTGGTGTGGCTATTCGGCCTGTCCGAGATGATGGAGAGCCTGAGCCTGGCGCGCGCCCGCGACGCGATCCGCGCGTTGACGCAGCTGGCGCCGGAGACGGCGCAGGTGCAGGGCGCGGACGGCCGCTGGACCTCGGTGCCCGCGGCGGATGTGGCGATCGGCGCACGGGTCCGCGTCCCTCCGGGCGAGCGTGTGCCGCTCGACGGTCGCCTGCTCACCGGACGATCCAGCCTGAACGAGGCCGCGCTGACCGGCGAGGCGATGCCGGTCGACAAGGCGCCCGGCGACGCGCTGCTGGCCGGCAGCATCAACGGCGACGGCCTGCTGGAGATGGAGATCACCGCCGCCAAGGGTCACACGCTGCTCGACCGCATGGCCGCCGCCGTACAGCAGGCGCAGTCGCAGCGTGCCCCGACGCAGGCCTTCATCGACCGCTTCGCCCGCGTGTACACGCCGGCGGTGGTGCTCGTGGCCGTCGCGCTGGCGGTGCTGCCGCCGTTGCTGGGTCTCGGGACCTGGAGCGACTGGATCTACAAGGGTCTGGTCTTGCTGGTGATCGCGTGTCCCTGCGCGCTGGTGATCTCGACGCCGGTGACGGTCGTCAGCGGTCTGGCTTCGGCGGCGCGGCGCGGCATCCTGATCAAGGGCGGCCTCTACCTGGAGCGCGCCCGGCAGCTGAAGACGCTGGCCTTCGACAAGACCGGCACGCTGACCGAAGGCAAGCCGCAACTGGCGGCGGTGCAGCCGCTGTTCCCCTCGGTGAACGTCGATCAGGCGCTGCACCTGGCCGCGCGGCTCGATGCCGGCAGCACGCATCCGCTGGCGCAGGCGATCGTCGCGGCGCATGCGGAGCGCATCGGCTCCGTGCTGGAGCCCGTCGATCACCTGCAGAACCTGCCGGGCCTGGGCCTGACGGCGCAGCTGGACGGCGCCGACTTCGCGCTCGGCAACGAGCGTCTGGCCGAACAGCGCGGCGCCGTCGACGACGCGGCCCGCAACGCCGCCCGCGCGCTGCAGGCGCAGGGCCACACGCTGGTCTGGCTGATGCGCGGCGCGCAGACGCTGGCGCTGCTGGCGCTCTCCGACACACAGAGACCGGAAGCCGCCGAGGTGCTGAAGACGCTGCGCGCGCGCGGCCTGACGCTGACGATGCTCAGCGGCGACCAGCGCACGAGCGCCGTCGCCATGGCGGGCCGGCTCGGCATGGCCGAGGACGCGGTGCGCGCGCCGCTGCTGCCGCAGGACAAGCTCGACGCGATCGCGAAGCTCGCCGACGAGCAGGGACCGGTCGCGATGATCGGCGACGGCGTCAACGACGCGCCGGCGCTGGCCCGCGCGGACATCGCCATCGCGATGGGCGCCGCCGGCAGTGCCACCGCGCTGGAGACCGCCGACATCGCGCTGATGCAGGACGACCTGCGCAAGCTCCCGGAACTGCTCAGCCTGTCCGAGCGCGTGGCGACCGTCCTGAAACAGAACATCGTCGTGGCGCTGGGGCTGAAGGCGATCGTGGCGGCGCTGACGCTGGCGGGCATCGGCTCGCTGTGGCTGGCGGTGCTGGCCGACGCGGGCGCGAGCCTGCTGGTGGTGCTCAACGGCCTGCGGCTGCTGCGCGAGGAGCGCCCGTGACGGCCGTCCGGACCTAGGGAGAGCCCTAGTGCCGAGGGGCGGGTTCACGCTGACCTTTCGCTGACAATGGCGCCGCCTGCCGCTGGCGGGCCCTGAAGGATCGGATCGATCCGGGGCCTGGACCAGCGGCAAACGCGTTCTGATCCCTGGAACGCGGTTTCCCGTGACCCGGACGCCGGGTCATTGATTCCCCAGCGATCCTTCAGCGATCGATCACGGAGCGTCGTTTGAACACAATTCAAACTCCCGGAGCGCGGCAGACCATCCTCGGCCAGCCCAACAGCCTGTTCGTCCTGTTCTTCACCGAGATGTGGGAACGGTTCTCCTACTACGGCATGCGGGCGCTGCTCGTGCTGTACCTCATCTCCGAGGCCGCCAAGGGCGGCTGGGGCTGGACGCGCGAGGAGGCGACCAGCCTCTACGGCACGTACACGATGCTGGTGTACCTGACGCCCATCATCGGCGGCTACATCGCGGACCGGTTCCTGGGCACGCGGCGCTCGGTGGTGCTGGGCGGCTTCATCATCGCGGCCGGCCACATCGCGCTGTTCTTCGACACCAAGGCGACCTTCTACGTCGGCCTGGGTCTGGTGATCCTGGGCACGGGCCTGTTCAAGCCGAACATCTCGGCGATCGTGGGCCAGCTCTACAACAAGGACAACGAAGGCCAGCGCGACGGCGGCTACACGCTGTTCTACATGGGCGTGAACGCGGGCGCCTTCTTCGGCATCTCGCTGTGCGGCTACATCGGCGAGAAGATCGGCTGGCACTACGGCTTCGGTCTGGCGGCGGTCTTCATGATCCTGGGCGCGCTGCAGTTCTGGCTGGCGCAGGGCATCTTCGGCGACATCGGCGGCGTGCCGAGCAAGAACGCGCCGCTGGTGGACGCGAGCGAGCCGCTGGACGACACGCCCGCGCACATCGTGCGCGACCGCCTGATCGCGATCGGCGTGTTCTCGTTCTTCACGATCTTCTTCTGGTTCGCCTTCGAGCAGGCCGGCGGATCGATGACCATCTTCGCGGCGGACTACACCGACCGCGCGCTGGTGGGCACGAGCGGGCTGATCTTCAAGATCGTCAACTCGCTGATGACGCTGATCCCGGTGGCGATCCTGAGCTGGCTGCTGGTCAAGCTGGGCCGCAGCACCGAGGGCCTGTACAAGCTCTCCAACCTGCTGCTGGCGCTGGCGCTGGCGGTGATCTGGGGCCTGTCGCTGTGGATGCTGGGGCGTGAGTTCCAGATGGAGCAATCGGAGATTCCGGCCACCTGGTTCGGCGTGCTGAACTCCTTCTTCCTGGTGATCCTGGCGCCGATGTTCAGCAAGATGTGGGAGCGTCGCTGGAACCCGAGCGGTCCGGTGAAGTTCGGCGTCGGGCTGGTGCTGCTGGGTCTGGGCTTCGCGGCGCTGTCGTACGGCGCGTCGGGCATCCCGGCGGGTGCGAAGACGGCGCAGGTCAGCATGATCTTCCTGACGCTGGCCTACCTGCTGCACACGATGGGCGAGCTGTGCCTGTCGCCGGTCGGCCTGTCCTACATCTCCAAGCTGGCGCCGGCGCGCCTGCTGGGCCTGATGTTCGGCGTCTGGTTCGTCAACGCCGCGATCGCCAACAAGATCGCCGGCATGACGGGCTCGTACATCGACGCGATCTCGTCGACGTACTCCATGTCCACCTTCTTCCTGATCTTCACCATCGTCCCCGCGGGCGCCGGCGTGCTGCTGATGCTGCTCAGCCCGGTGATGAAGAAGCTGATGCACGGCGTGCATTGAGCGCCGCGAAGGGTCCTCCGGGATCCTTCACGACCACCCTCGACGAAGAACCCGGGCTTGCCCGGGTTTTTTGTTGCCTGCGTCGCGGCTCACGCGTCGGGCGGGGCGGCATGCGAAAGAACGGCCCGTGCTGCGAAGCACCAATCTGGGTCACTCCGCCCTCCTTGCCCAATCCTCCGGACCCCCATCCTCCTGACGTTTTCCGGCAGTGTCTCCGACGAGACTTGCTCACAACCTTGCCCAGGCAGTCAATCGTTTCCAGGAAGCCCTCCGGCAAAGGGACAGGTATTGCCTGAGGCACTGGAAGCGTTTTCATGTACCGCGTACATTCCGCCGCACGCTGCGGTGCAACAGATGCCGTGGGCGTTTTCGGGAGTGATGCATGGCTGGACCTTCTTTCAATCGCAACGCCGTCGCCGGCGCCCTGGTGGCGCTGCTGCTGACCGCCTGTGGACAACAGGATCAACAACAACAGCATGGCGGCCCTCCGCCCGTGACGGTCGCCCCGGCGATCTCGCGCGAAGTCCAGGACTTCGATGAATTCACCGGCCGCCTGGAGGCGCCCGACACCGTCGAGATCCGCGCCCGTGTCGCCGGAACGCTCGACAAGGTCCACTTCCGCGAGGGCCAGGTCGTCAAGAAGGGCGACCCGCTCTTCACCATCGACCCGCGTCCGTTCCAGGCCGAGGTCGCCCGCGCCGAAGCGCAGGCCGCCGCCGCCCGCACCGCCGGCGAACTGAGCAAGTCCGACCTGGGCCGCGCCGAGAAGCTCGTCGCCATCCAGGGCGTCAGCCAGCAGGAGATCGACCAGCTCAAGGCCGCCGTCCGCAACAACGAGGCCAACATCCGCGCCGCCGAAGCCGCCGTGACCCAGGCCAAGCTGAATGTGGAGTTCACGCAGGTCCGCGCCCCGGTCTCCGGCCGCAGCTCCCGCGCCAACGTGACGCCGGGCAACCTCGTCAACATCGGCGAGCCGGTGCTGACGACCGTCGTCTCCAGCGACAAGGTCTACGCCTACTTCGACGCCAGCGAGGCGACCTTCCTGAAGTACGCCGCCGCCGCCCGCGCCGGCGGCGCCAAGCGCGAGCAGGCCACCAAGGTCACCCTGGGCCTGGCCAACGAGCAGGGCTACCCGCATGAAGGCCGCATGGACTTCGTCGACAACCGCCTGAACCCGGCCACCGCCACCATCCGCGGCCGCGCCGTCTTCGACAACAAGGACGGGCTGTTCGTCCCCGGCCTGTTCGCCCGCGTCAGGCTGGAAGGCACCGGCTCCTACACCGCCACGCTGATCCCGGACCGCGCCATCGGCACGGACCAGGCCAACAAGGTCGTGATGGTGGTCGGCGCCAACAACATCGTGGCGCCCCGTCCGGTCCAGGCCGGCGCGCTGTTCGACGGCTACCGCGTGGTCCAGGGCGTCAAGCCCGGCGAGCTCGTGATCATCGACGGTCTCCAGCATGCGATGCCCGGCGCGCCGGTCACGCCGCAGCAGGCCAAGCTCGACGACAAGGGCCGCCCCGTCGCCGCGCCGCAGGGCGCCGCGCCCGCCGCTCCCGCCGCGTCGTCGAAGTAACCCGACGCGAGGCCGTCCATGGATATCTCACGCTTCTTCATCGAGCGGCCGCGCTTTGCGTCGGTCCTCTCGATCTTCATCTTCCTGGTGGGCCTGCTGGCGATCTTCCGGCTGCCCATCTCCGAGTACCCCGAGGTCGCGCCGCCGCAGGTCGTCGTGCGCGCCCAGTTCCCCGGCGCCAACCCGCGCGTGATCTCCGAGACGGTGGCGACACCGCTCGAGGAACAGATCAACGGGCTGGAAAACGTCCTGTACTTCGACAGCCAGGCCACCGCTGACGGCGGCATGACCCTGACGGTCACCTTCAAGATCGGCACCAACCCGGAAGCCGCGGAAACGGCGGTCCAGAACCGCATCAACCGCGCGCTGCCGCGCCTGCCCGACATCGTCCGGCAGATCGGCGTGACGACCGAGAAGTCCAGTCCCAACCTGACCATGGTCGTCCACATGGTCAGCCCGGACAACAGCCGCGACGCGCTGTACCTGCGCAACTACGCGCAGCTGCAGGTCCGCGACGAGCTGCTGCGCGTGCAGGGCATGGGCTCGGTGCAGGTGTTCGGCTCCGGCGACTACGCGATGCGCATCTGGCTGGATCCGGCCAAGCTGGCCGGTCGCGGCCTGACCGCGTCCGACGTCACCAACGCCATCCGTGAGCAGAACACGCAGGTCGCGGCTGGTGTCGTCGGCGCGCCGCCGGCGCCCAAGGGCACCGACTTCCAGCTGCAGATCAACACGCAGGGCCGCCTCGTCACCGAAGAAGAGTTCGCCGACGTCATCATCCGCACCGACACCGCCACCGGCGGCCTGGTGCGCGTGCGCGACGTGGGCCGCGTCGAGATGGGCCCCGGCACCTACGCGCTGCGCAGCCTGCTGAACAACAAGGAAGCGGTCGGCATCGGCATCTTCCAGGCGCCGCAGTCCAACGCGCTCAACATCTCCAAGGATGTGCGCGCGACGATGGAGCGCCTGAAGGCCACCTTCCCCGCCGGCGTCAGCTACGACATCGTCTACGACCCGACGCGCTTCGTCGCCACGTCCATCGAGAAGGTGATCCACACCCTGATCGAGGCCGTGCTGCTGGTCGTGCTGGTGGTGATCATCTTCCTGCAGACCTGGCGCGCGTCCATCATCCCGCTGCTGGCGGTGCCGGTGTCCATCGTGGGCACGTTCGCGGTGCTGCTGCTGCTGGGCTACTCGATCAACACGCTGACCCTGTTCGGGCTGGTGCTCGCGATCGGTATCGTGGTCGACGACGCGATCGTGGTGGTCGAGAACGTCGAGCGCAACCTCGAGGACGGGCTCACGCCGCACGCCGCGACGATCAAGGCGATGCAGGAGGTCTCCGGGCCCATCATCGCGATCGCGCTGGTGCTGTGCGCGGTGTTCATCCCGCTGACCTTCGTCCCGGGCCTGTCGGGCCAGTTCTATCGCCAGTTCGCGGTCACGATCGCGATCTCGACGGTGATCTCGGCGTTCAACTCGCTGACCCTGTCGCCCGCCATGGCGGCCTTGCTGCTGCGTCCGCACGACGCGCCCAAGGACCCGATCATGAAGGTGATGGACAAGCTGTTCGGCCGGTTCTTCCACTGGTTCAACTGCTTCTTCCAGCGCCGCAGCGAAGGCTACAGCCGCGGCGTCACCGGCATCCTGAAGCGCAAGGGCGGCGCGCTGGTCGTCTACGCGATCCTGCTGGGCCTGACCGCCCTGCTGTTCACGCGCATCCCGTCGGGCTTCGTGCCGGCGCCGGACAAGCAGTACCTGATCGGCATCGCGCAGCTGCCGGCGGGCGCCACGCTGGACCGCACCGAGGAAGTCATCCGGCGCATGAGCGACATCGCGCTGAAGGTGCCCGGCATCCGCGACTCGATCGCCTTCCCCGGCCTGTCGATCGCCGGCTTCTCGGCCGCGCCCAACGAAGGCATCGTGTTCTTCGGCCTGGACGAATTCGAGAACCGGACCTCCGCCGACAAGTCCAAGGACGCGATCCTGGGCAAGGTCAACGGGGCGATCCAGCAGATCCAGGGCGCGCGCATGTTCGTGGTGCCGCCGCCGGCGGTGGACGGCCTGGGCAACGCGGGCGGCTTCAAGGTGCAGGTGCAGGATCGCGCCGGCCTCGGCGAGCAGGCCCTGTTCGGCTCCGTCTGGGGCACGCTGGGTCCGATCTACGGCGACCCGAAGAGCGGCATCGGCACGCCGTACTCGACCTACGACATCAACGTCCCTCAGCTCTTCGCCCACGTCGACCGGGTGAAGGCCAAGCAGATGGGCGTGAAGCTGCAGGACATCTACGACACGCTGCAGATCAACCTCGGCTCGCTGTACGTCAACGACTTCAGCCGCTTCGGCAAGACGTACCAGGTCATCGTGCAGGCGGACGCGCCCTACCGCGCCAACGCCGGCAGCATCACCGACCTGAAGACGCGCAACGAGCGCAACGAGATGGTGCCGCTGGGCGCGCTGATGAACGTCGATCCGACCTTCGGACCGACGCGCGTCACACGCTACAACGGCTTCCCGAGCGCGGACATCAACGGCGCGGCCAAGCCCGGCTTCTCCAGCGGCCAGGCCGAGGCGGAGATCGAGCAGCGCCTGAAGAACCTGCCGCGCGGCATGACCTACGAGTGGACGGAGCTGACTTACCAGGACCGGCTGACCCGCGACATCAAGGTTGGCGGCTTCGCGATCCCGACGCTGGGCGCGGTGCTGGCGATCTCGGTGCTGCTGGTGGTGCTGGTCCTTGCGGCGCAGTATGAAAGCTGGTCGCTGCCGCTGGCCATCATCCTGATCGTGCCGATGTGCATCCTGTCCGCGCTCTTCGGCGTGTGGCTGTCGCACTTCCCGCCGTTCGCGCAGGCCGGGGATCTCAACATCTTCTCGCAGGTGGCGCTGGTGGTGCTGGTCGGGCTGGCGTGCAAGAACGCGATCCTGATCGTCGAGTTCGCCAAGGAACTCGAGGAACGCGGCGAAGCGCTGCACGACGCCATCATCCACGCCTGCCGCATGCGGCTGCGTCCGATCCTGATGACCTCCATCGCCTTCTGCGCGGGTGTCATTCCTCTCATCCTCGGGAGTGGGGCGGGCAGCGAGATGCGTCGCGCGATGGGCATCGCGGTGTTCTCGGGCATGGTCGGGGTGACGCTGTTCGGCATCTTCCTGACGCCGGTGTTCTACGCGCTGCTGCGCAAGAGCACGGAGAAGAAGCGGGCTCACGCGGTCGAGCTGCGTCATCAGATCGATGCCGCCGCCCATCCGTTCCATCCGGGCGTCGACGACGCCGACCCGCCCAAGGGCGGCACGCCTTCGCCGAAGGGGGGCGCATGATGTTCTTCCGAGTCTCTCTGATGGCCGCCGCGGCGGCCGCCACGGTGGCGCTCACCGGCTGCTCGACAGCCCCGGCGCCGAAGAAGTCTGAAGTGCCCCTGGCGAATGGCTTCGCCAACGCGCCGCAGGGCGACAGCGCCACGCTGGCGCAGGCGCCGGTGGGTCGCTTCTGGCAGGGCTTCAACGACAGCGGGCTGGACTCGCTGGTGTCTCGCGCGCTGCAGGCCAACACGGACCTGCGCATCGCTTCGGCCAACCTGCGTGAAGCGCGGGCGCTGTCGCGCTTCGCGGATGCGCAGCTGTTCCCGACCGTCGACCTGACGGCCGGCGCCGGTCGCGCCCGCGCGCCGGACTACCAGGGCAACCCGCAGAGCGGCAACGCGTTCTCGGTCGGCTTCGACGTGCGGTGGGAGGCGGACCTGTTCGGTCGCCTGTCCGACGAGCGCCGTGCCACCGCGGCCGAGTTGCTGGCCGGCGAGGCGGGCCTGCGTTCGGCGCAGGTCAGTGTCGCGGCGGAAGTGGCACGCAACTACTTCGAGCTGCGTGGTCTGCAGGAGCAACTGCGCGTCGCCCAGCAATCGGTGGAGACGCAGCAGGGCGCGCTGAAGCTGGTGGCCGGTCGCCAGGAAGCGGGTCGCGGCAACGGCTTCGACACCGAGCGCGCCCGCGCGCTGGTGCAGAGCACGGTGGCCACGATTCCCGCGCTGGAGATGGCGCTGGCGCGCACGCGCTATCGCCTGGCCGTGCTGACGGGCCAGCCGCCGACGGCGCTCGACGTGGAACTGTCCGACGTCAAGCCGCTGCCGGGCCTGAAGACGATCGCGCTGGACCGCATCGGCACGCCGGAGGATCTGCTGCGTCGTCGTCCGGACGTCCGCGCGGCGGAAGCGCAGGCGGCCGCGGCTGCGGCGCGCGTCGGCGTGGCGCGTTCGTCGATGTTCCCGCGCATCACGTTGGGCGGCACGATCGGCCAGAACGCCTCGCGCATCGGCGACCTGGGCGACGGTCCGGCGTATGCCTACAACCTCGGCGCGCAGCTGGTGTGGAACCTGATCGACTTCGGTCGCATCCGCGCCCAGATCGCAGCGGCGGACGCGCGCAACGAGGCGGCCTTCATCAGCTACGAGCGCACCGTGCTCGCCGCGCTGGAGGAAACCGAAGGCGCGCTGGTGACCTACAACCGCAGCCAGCAGCAGGCGCAGGCGCTGTTCGACGCGGCGGTCTCGGCGGAACGCGCGGCCAACATCGCGCGCGAGCGCTTCAAGGTCGGCATCAGCGACTTCCTCGCCGTCCTGGACGCCGAGCGTGAACTGCTGACCGCGCGCAACCAGCTGGCGCAATCGCAGACGGCGGCGGCGACCTCGCTGGTCGGCGTCTACAAGGCGCTGGCGGGCGGCATCGATGCCGAGGCGCCGCCAGCAACGGCGATGCGCTGAACTGGTCCGACCTCTTCGCCAGAAGCTCGGTTTCCCGAGACTCCCTCTCCCGCACTGCGGGAGAGGGCGGGGGTGAGGGTCGTCGTACTGCCACCACCCTCACCCCAACCCCTCTCCCGCAGTGCGGGAGAGGGGCTACAGAGGGCTCAAGAGAGGCGAATGGGGACTGAACCTCAGGCCCGGCGCTTCTCCAGCCACTGCAGGACGACCGTCAAAATGTCGTCGAGTTGCAGCAGTGCTTCGCGGTCAGTGAAGCGCATGACATGAAAGCCCATCGCATTCATCGCGGCCGTTCGCTGAGCATCGGCTGCTGCGATTTCAGGGCTGAAGTGCTGCCCACCATCAAGCTCGATCACCAATCCCGCTTCAGTGCAAGCAAAGTCGGCAAAGTACGGGCCGATCGGATGTTGCCGCCGGAACTTGTAGCCCTCAAGCCGCCGATCGCGCAAGCGATACCAGAGCGCGCGCTCAGCATCTGTGCAAACTCGCCGAAGGCGGCGGGCTCCGGTCTTTGGACGGAAGAAGGGGTCTTCGGTGCAGGCCATGGGAACAAGTTTGAGGCCGTGCGCAGACCCTCACCCCAACCCCTCTCCCGCGGTGCGGGAGAGGGGCTCACGAGGGGCTCAGGAGAATCCTAGAGAGAGACACAAGAGAGGTCCAAGACACGCTCGGAGAGAACTCACGTCAGGCTCGAACAGATCCCAAGAGGACCTGGAAGAGATCAGAGAAGGAGCTTGACCGGCGCACAGGAGAGGCTCGAAGGGAGCACAGGCGGCGCTGAGACGGCAGCGAGCGGTTGTGGCTCCCTCTCCCGCACCGCGGGAGAGCAACCGTGTCAAGCGACGGTGGGATTTCTCCAAGGCTCACCGGACTTGAGGATGGCGTTGAGGATGATCAGTAGCTTGCGC
>NIOE01000001.1 GCA_002205125.1 Roseateles noduli
GGCTGACTAACCTGGTCCCGACCTGTTACCCATGTCCTGGCACACCTGTCACCCATGTCCTCGGTCCATACAGCTTGCGGGAGAGGGCAGGGGTGAGGGCCAGCGGCCGCCGCAAACCTCAGACCGGGACTGGGAAGTCGACGTCCGTGTCGTTGACGCGGTTCACGAGGTTCGTGAACCCGATCAGCGAGATCGTCAGCAACGCCTCGACGACTTGCGCCGAGGTCCAGCCGGCGTCAAGCACCGCCTGAACGCGCTCCGCCGCGACCGTGCCGGTCGTCGACGTCACATGCCTGGCGAAGTCCACCAGCGCCTGACGCTTTGCATCCTCGACGCTGTCGCCGCCGCGCAGCTGGCGCAGCTCGTCGGCCTTCAACCCGACCATCTTGCCGATCGCCGAATGCGCGGCCACGCAATAGTCGCAACCGTTCTGCGCGCTGACCGCGACGCGGATGGCTTCGATCTCGACCTTGGACAGCGTGCCGCGCGCCAGGGCGGCGTCGCCTTCCATCGCGATCTTCAACGCGGCGGGGCTGAGTGCGCCGATCAGCGCGTAGGCGTTGGGCACCTTGCCTGCGCCCTTGCGGATGGCTTCGAACAGCGGTTGGGCGGCGGCGGGGGCGTCGGCGATGGCGGGAGCGGGGAGGCGGGACATGGCGTTTCCTTTCGAAGTTGGAGGGCCGTCGCTCCCGGCTCTTTTGAGGCTTTCTCCGGGGTGGCGGCGCTGCATCGCTGCAGTGACTCCACTGTAGAAATCGCCGGTTCCGGCGCCCATGCTCGTCCGAGCCTGTCTAATGCCCGTTCGTTTCAGACTGGCCGTGTCGACGGTCCATGAGGGGGAGAGGCGATGGCGGACGGGAGCGGCGCAAAGGAAGCGAACGGCGTGAATGCAGCCAGGGACGCAAAGGACGGCGCCGGTTGGCTGGACCGCCTGCTGGCGCTGGTCGACGTCGACGGCCGGCTCGACATCCGCTGCGATCTCGGCACGGGGTGGACGCTGGACCAGGCTGCGAAGGTTCCCGAAACCGCGGACGTCGGCCACCACATCCCCTTCCACGTGCTGCTCGACGGCGAAGCTGTCGTTGACGCCGACGGCCTGCGCCAGGCGACGATGCACGCCGGCGACGTGCTGATGCTGCCCGCCGGCGGCGCGCACCACCTGCGTGATCGCGATCCCACCAGCCTGCAGCGGCCCGGCGAGGGCACGCTGCTGTGCGGGCGATTCATCGTCCCGGCCGCGTCATCGAAGCTGATCCGCGCGCTGCTGCCGCCGGCGATGGTGGTGCGCTCGCCCGGGCCAGGCTCGCGCCTGACGCGGCTGCTGGCGCTGATGCGCGAAGAGGCCGACGCGCCCGGCGAGGGCGGAGCCGCCTTGCTGCGCCACCTCTCCGGCGCGCTCTTCGCCGTCGCACTGCGCGCGGCGATGGGCGGGCATCTCCCGGCCACCGTCGAAGCCCCCGGCGTGCTGGCGCTCGGCGCTCACCCGCGACTGGCGGCGCTGGTCGTCGATATCCTCGGCGACCTCGCCCACGACTGGACCCTCGACGGCATGGCCGAACACGCGGCGCTGTCCCGCTCCTCGCTCATCCGCAGCTTCCAAGGCGCGGCCGGCGTGTCTCCGGCGGAGTTCCTCAACCAGGTCCGGATGACCGAAGCCGCCCGACGCCTGCGCGCCGGGCGCGAATCCCCAGCCGCCATCGGCGAAGCCGTCGGGTATGCGTCGGAAGCAGCGTTCCAGCGCGCGTTCAAACGCGAGATCGGGGTGACGCCCGCGGCTTGGCGCGACGGGGTGGAGTCGCTCCCGTCACCGCCCGACAACGCGGCGATGCCCGTGCGGAAACGGTTGGGGTGAGACCGCCCAACTGCGCTCGGCCAAGCGCGGGCTCTCCACGGGGCATGGGGCCTCGCGTCCGCGAACCCCAAGCCCCATTCCGGCCCCACTCGCAGTCATCGACTGCGGGCCTGACGACTTCGGCGGCACAGTGACGCGGCGGCGACACCTTGTCGACGCCGCGTGCTTCGGAGTCATGGACGGTCCTGCCGATCAGGCCTTGGCGACGCGCGGTCCGTGACGCAGCGTGAGCAGCGTGCCCAGGGTGATCGCCGCGGCGGCGAAGGTCGGGCCGCCGAGCGCACCGATGTGGTCGACGAGCATGCCGCCGCCGATGGCACCGCTGGCGATGGCGATCTGGAAGGCGGCGACGAGCAGGCCGCCCGCGCCTTCCGCCTGGTCCGGCGCGGCACGCACGATCCAGGTCTGGAAGCCGACCGGGAAGGCGCCGAAGGCGAAGCCCCACAGCACGACGGCGACCGCGGTGACCCAGACCGAGCTGCCCGCCAGGAGCAGGGCTGCCGCCAGGAGGACGATCAGCGAGCCGCCGGCAACGATGGCGCGACGCTCGCTGCGCTCGGCCAGGAAACCGCCGACAAGGTTGCCGAAGAAGCCGCCGATGCCGTAGCCGAGCAGGACCGCGGAGATCATCGAGACCGGCAGGTGGGTGATGTTCTCCATCAGCGGCCGGATGTAGGTGAAGCCGGCGAAGTGGCCGGAGATGACCAGCAGCACCGCCAGCAGCGCGACGCGCACGCCGGGCCGGGTGAGCAGCTCGCCGAGGACGCGCAGGTTGGGGTTGTCCTTCGGAGGCAGCTTGGGCAGGGTCAGGAGTTGCGCCGCCAGCGTGACGAGGCTGAGCACGCCCGCGGCGACGAAGGCGCTGCGCCAGCCCCACATCTCGCCCATCCAGGCGCCGATGGGGGCGGCACAGACAGTGGCGACGGAGACGCCGGCCAGGATGACCGACATGGCGCGCGCGAAGAGGTGCATGGGCACCAGGCGCATGGCCAGGGCCGCGGCCATGGACCAGAAGCCGCCCAGCGCGACGCCGAGGATCACGCGCGCCGCGAGCAGCACGCCCAGGCTGGAGGCGGTGACGGCCATGACGTTGGAGAGGACCAGCAGCAACGTCAGCGCGATCAGGACGAGGCGACGATCGAAGCGTTTGGTCAGCAGCGGGATCGACGGCGCCGCGACGGCGCCGACCAGCGCGGTCGCCGTGACGGTCTGCCCGGCGGCGCCGGCGCTGATGTTCAGGTCGGCGGCCATCGCGGTGAGCAGGCTGGCGGGGAGGAACTCCGCCGTCACCAGTCCGAAGACCCCGACGGTCAGCGAGGCGATCGCCGCCCAGTGGGCGGGCTGCTCCGCGGCGGCAGGAGCGGCGAGGGGGGCGGCAAGAGAGTCGGAACGGGTTGGAGACACGGCGGGGAAGAGGGACAGTGGGTATGGTTATCAGCTTATGGGTAGTATTCAGGCGTTTCCATGCCGGAAGAGCCGAAATGCATGACGATTCCTCCAGCGCTCCGAAGGAGCCGCTCCCGCCGACGCCGCTGAAGCCCGCCGACCTGCTGACGCAGATCCTGCTGGGGCTGCGGCTGGAGGGGGTCGAGTACGGCCGCTGCCTGATGCGCGCGCCGTGGGCGATCGCCTTCCCGGCGCGCAAGGAAGCGCGCTTCCACTTCGTCGCGCGCGGCAGCTGCTGGCTGAAGACGCCGGGCAGCGACTGGGTGCAGCTGAACCCGGGAGACGCCGTGCTGCTGCCGCGCGGCAGCGCGCACGTGCTGGCGAGCGCGCCGGACCTGCCGGCGGTGGAGATCGATTCGATCTCGCGCCGCGCCGTCGCGGAGGACATCTACCTGGTCGGCGCGGAGGCGGTGGCGATGGCCGGCGCGGGCCTGGGCATGGCCATGACTCCTGATCCAGCGGTCGCTGCGAGCACGTCCGCGGACGCTCCGCCCGACGTCATGTTCTGCGGCGCGATGCGTTTCAACCTGGACCCGCTGCATCCGCTGCTGGCGATGATGCCGGACGCGATGCGGGCCGACGACCTGGGGCGACGCGACCCGACGGTGCCGACGCTGCTGGAGGCGATGGAGCGCGAGGTGGCGCTGGACCGCATCGGCGCCTGCGGCATCCTGGCGCGGCTGGCCGACGTGCTGGCGGCCAGCATCATCCGCGCGTGGGTGGAATGCGCCTGCAACGACGCCAGCGGCTGGATCGCGGCCGTGCAGTGCCCCGGTATCGGCAAGGTCATCGCCGCCATCCACAACGAGCCTGAACGCGACTGGAGCGTGCCCGAGCTGGCCGGGCTGATGGGCGCGTCGCGCTCGCGCTTCGCCGAGGCGTTCACCAGGACCGTCGGCGAGAGCCCGGCCAAGTACGTGGCCAAGGTCAAGATGTTCCAGGCCCGGCGCTGGATCGCGCACGAGGGCATGCGGGTGGCCGTCGCGGCGGACCGGCTCGGCTACGACTCCGAGGCCTCGTTCAGCCGCGCGTTCAAGCGCATCGTGGGCCAGCCGCCGGGAGCGCTGAGACGCTCGGCCGTGCGCACCCCCGGCTGACGTCGCGATGAAGCGGGCAGCGCAAAAGCGGTAGAGGTCGTACGACCCGGGCTAACCCGGAGTCGGCGGGCTTTACACCCCCGTGTCGCGGGGAACCCCCATGGATCGGGGTGATCTGGAGACGACGCCCGCAAGTGCCGATGCCATCGGTGTTTCCTGCGACGTACCTCGAAATATCGTGACACTTGGCACAGGTTGTGCATCGTTCCCTCTGTTCAGCACCGCACCGAGCGTGGTTGTGCCGCGCGGGGTGTCCAACCTTTTCAGGGGAACGTCCGATGTTCACGCGAATCAAGAGCTTCAAGAGCCTCAAGAACACCTGGCTGCCGATCGCAGCCCTGGCCCTCGGCGCGGCGACGTCCGCGCAGGCCGCCGCAGTCTTCGGCGAAGGCGGCGATGCCGGCCAGACCGTGGGCAGCGCCCAGACCCTCTTCGGCACCGGCCCGATCGACGCGATCCAGGGCACGCTCAACGGCGACGCGGACCTGTTCGCGATCTACCTGACCGCCGGCACGGCGTTCTCCGCCACGACCACCGCGTCGGGCATCGACTACAACTTCTTCGACACGGTGCTGTACCTGTTCGACGCCGCGGGCAAGGGCCTGATCGCCAACGACGACGACGGCGACGTGGGCGGCTCGCAATCGACGCTGAGCAACTACATCCCGACCGTGAGCGGCCTGTACTACCTGGCCATCACCGGCGCGGGCTACACGCCGGTGAGCGGCGGATCGCCGATCTTCCCGTCGCTGCTGGGCCAGGGCGGCAATGTGGCCGCCAACCCCGGCGCCGGCCCGCTGACGGGCTGGAGCAGCTCGACCAGCGAGTTCGACGTTTACGAGATCCAGCTCGTCGGCGCGACCGCCGTCGCGCCCGCCGCCTCCGACGTGCCCGAGCCCGGCAGCCTGCTGCTGGCCGGTGCCGCCCTCGGCGCGGCCGGCCTGATCCGCCGCCGCAAGCCCGTCACCACCGCACAAGCCTGAGGAGCCGCCCATGACGACTTCCATCCGCACTTCTTCCTCCACCGCCCCGCGTCTGCGCGTCCTGACCGCGCTGCTGGCCCTGGCCGCCTGCGGCGGCGCTTTCGCGCAGCATGCCAAGCTCGACGGCGCGCTGTCCGACCTCGTCGACCAGCAATCGCGCCGCCAGCTGCGCTCGCTGGCCGTCGAGACCGATGAGATCAAGCCCTACGTCAAGTCGCTGTCCGACTCGCAGGGCCGCGTGCTGGTCGACATCTACCTCGAAGCCGGCACCTCGATCGACGCCTTCAAGGCGCAGCTCGAAGCCTCCGGCGCGCAGGTGACCGGCGTGAACCGTGCGTTCAACAACGGCGCGATCTCGGCCTACGTGCCGACGTCCGAGCTGGCCGCGCTGTCGGGCACCACCGGTCTGCACCTGGCCAAGCTGACGCGCCGTCCGCACAAGAACGTGGGCGTGACGACCTCGCAAGGCACGACGGTGCTGCGCAGCAACGTCGCCAACGCCTCGGGCTGGACCGGCGCGGGCATCACGGTGGGCGTGCTGTCGGACTCCTACGACGGATCGCCGCTGAGCTTCACCACGGTGCGCGCGGCCAACGACATCGCCTCCGGCGATCTGCGTCCGCCGAAGTGGGTGCTGGACATCGGTGCCGACCCGAGCAACACCGACGAAGGCCGCGCGATGATGCAGATCGTGCAGGACGTGGCCCCGGGCGCGGACCAGTGCTTCGCCACGGCGTTCGCGGGCGAGGCGGCCTTCGCCGACAACATCCGCCGGCTGCGCACGGAAGCGGCCTGCCGCGCCGACGTGATCGTCGACGACGTCTTCTACTACGACGAGCCCTTCTTCTCCGACGGCCAGGTCGCGCAGGCGGTCAACGACGTCGTGAACAGCACGACGCTGGCGGGCCGTCCGGTCTCGTACTTCTCGTCGGCGGGCAACCAGGGTTCCGCGGGCGGCGGCGGCGCGATCGACGTGCCGGTGGCGACCTTCTCGACCACGCCCACCAACCTGGGCAACGTCAACCTGGCGTCGCTGAACACCTGCACCAGCTCGCCGTCGTCGGGCAGCACCAAGGCCAACGTGGCCGGCGGCTTCCTGGACTTCGGCGGCGGCACCTACGCGCTGCCGGTGACCTACAGCGGCGCGGGCTCCACGCTGCTGCTGCAGTGGGACGACCTGTTCTACCAGGGCAAGGTCACGACCGACCTGAACTTCTACCTGATCAACGCCGCGGGCAACTGCGTGTTCACCTTCGCGACCAACAACATCGCGGCGGACTTCGGCGAGGAGATCGTGGGCCTGTCGGGCGGCGCCAGCGGCACCTACCGCATCATGGTCGGCCGCACGAGCGCCGGCACCAAGCTGGCCTCGCGCGTGCGCCTGGTCAGCCTGGAGGGCTGGGGCGGCGCGCCGTTCCAGGTGCGCAGCGGCCCGACGACCTTCGGCCACAGCGCGGCGGCGGGCGCCAACAGCGTGGCGGCCTACCGCTACTCGTTCCCGGCGACGCAGCAGAGCCCGTTCATCCCCGCGTTCGAGAGCTTCAGCAGCCCGGGCCCGGTGACGATCGCGTTCGACGCCGCGGGCAACCGGCTGGCCGTGCCCGAGACGCGCAAGAAGCCTGACTTTGCCGCGCCGGACGGCGGCAACACGACCTTCTTCTTCCCGAACTCGGATTACGAAGGCGACGGCTTCAACAACTTCTTCGGCACGAGCGCGGCGGCACCGCACGCGGCGGGCGTCGCGGCGCTGATGCTGCAGAAGGCCGGCGGCCCCGGTTCGCTGACCCCGAAGCAGATCAAGAGCATCCTGCAAGGCACGCCGGCGGCGCGGGTGATCCCGTTCTCGGGCGGCTCCGCGGTGAAGGGCTGGAGTCTGTATGACGGCTTCGGTCTGATCGACGCGGTGAACGCGCTGAACAAGCTGCCCTGATCGGTGCACGCCGGCATCCCGGGCATTCCGGGATGCGTGCGAGGCCACAAGGCCGCCGTCCGCAAGGTCGGCGGCCTTCTCTTTTGGCGTGCCCGCCGGGCGCTGCCGCGCTCACCCGCTGACGGCTTTTTCACGTCGTTGCAATGACGTGCCGGGACACGTTTTTCACCCCGGCTTTACAGGGCGGATCCCCCTTGTTCAAGGGGTCTGTGCCCGCCCGCAGGCGCGACCCAGGACCCATTCTTGCTATGGACCCCTGCGAACCCGGGATGGGGGCTTCCAAGCCCGCCGGAACGGGTAAGTTCAGTCATGGTGCAGGGCTACACTCGCCGCTCGCGTACGCGTAGAGCACCCCAAAAGGGGCCGCCGGACAGACACAACATCAAGGTCGACACCATGCTTGCGATGAGGACTCGGGATCACGGAATTCAAGCGCGACGGGCCACTCCGGCCCTCGCCGTCACCACGGCCGTCCTGGCCGCCGTGCTGCTCACCGCCTGCGGCGGCGGCAGCGGCGCCAAGGCCTCGCAGACCGCGGCCAAGGTGAACAAGGAAGAGATCACCGTCCACCAGATCAACTTCGTCCTGCAGCGCCAGCCCAACGTCAAACCCGAACAGGTCGACGCCGCCTCGCGCCAGATCCTCGAACGCCTGATCGACCAGGAACTGGCCGTCCAGAAGGCCCAGGACCTCAAGCTCGATCGCGATCCGCGCGTGGTGCAACAGATCGAAACCGCCAAGCGCGAGATCATCGCCCGGGCCTATGCTGACCACCTCGGCGAGACGGCCAGCAAGCCGACCGACCAGGAAATCAGGCAGTACTACAACGACAAGCCGGCACTTTTTGCCGAGCGTCGCATCTACAACTTGCAGGAAATCAACATCGAGGCCAAGCCGGATCAGTTCGAAGCGATCCGCGCCAAGCTCCAGGGCGCCAAGACCCTCCCCGAATTCCTCGAATCCCTCAAGACCGACAACTTCAAGTTCGTCGGCTCCCAGGTGGTGCGCTCCGCCGAGCAGATCCCCCTCAACAACCTCGACGCGATCTCGCGCCTCAAGGACGGCCAGTTCATCATGAACGGCCAGCCCAACGGCCTCACCGTGCTGTTCCTCGCCGGCTCGCAGCGCCAGCCCGCCACCGAGGCGCAGGCCCGCCCGTCCATCGAGATGTTCCTCCTGAACCAGCGCCGCTCGGAGCTGGTCGCCAAGGACATCAAGTCGATGCGCGACAACGCCAAGATCGAATACGTCGGCAAGTTCGCCGAAGCCGCCTCCGCGCCGGCCTCGTCCACGCCGACCACCGACACCGCCGCCAGCGCCGCCCCCATGGCCGCGCCGGCGGACTCCAGTTCAACTCCCAAGGGCCAAGGCATCCAATGAAGCTCCTGCGTCGCCTCTCCATCCTCGCCATCGCCGCGCCAGTCCTGCTGGCCGCGGCACTGTCCACCAGCGCGCTCGCGCAGACCGCCACGCGTCCGGCCGCCACGCCGGCCCCGGTCGGCCTGTCCACCGGCGGCGCCGCGGAATACCGGCTCGGATCGGGCGACGCCATCAAGATCAGCGTCTTCCAGAACCCGGACATGACGCTCGAATCGCGCGTGTCCGAAGCCGGCACCATCAGCTTCCCGCTGCTGGGCGTCGTCAAGATCGGCGGCCTGTCCATCAGCGAAGCGGAAGCCCGCATCGCCGACGGCCTGAAGAAGGGCAACTTCGTCAAGCAGCCCCAGGTCACCATCCTGGTGCTGAAGGTCACCGGCAACCAGGCCAGCGTGCTGGGCCAGGTCAACCAGCCGGGCCGCTACCCGCTGGAAGTCGCCGACACCCGCCTGACCGACCTGCTGGCCAACGCCCGCGGCGTGGCACCCTCCGGCGGCGACCTGCTGGTGCTGACCGGCCAGCGCGCCGGCAAACCCTTCCGCATCGAAGTCGACCTGCCCACGCTGTTCGGACCGAACGGCCGCGAGCAGGACGTGGTGGTCCTCAACGGCGACGTGCTGTGGGTCGACCGCTTCCCGATGATCTACATCTACGGCGAAGTCCAGAAGCCCGGCCAGATCCGCCTGGAGCGCGGCATGACCGTGCTGCAGGGCCTGGCCGCCGGCGGCGGTCTGACGCTGCGCGGCACCGAGCGCGGCATCCGCATCCATCGCAAGGACGGCAACGGCAAGGTGCAGGAAGTGAAGCCGGCCATGGACGAGTCGCTCAAGGACGGCGACGTGATCTTCGTCCGCGAGAGCCTGTTCTGACCCGTTCCGAGTTTTTCCCGATCCTGTCCTCGCGCAGTAACCCCGGGCCCCGCGCCCGGCGAAGGAGTGCATGGTGACGCCCAGCAAATTGATGTCGATCATCCTGGCCCGCTGGCAGCTCGTGCTGCTGGTGGTGCTGGTGACCACCGTGACGGCGCTCGGCGTCAGCCTCGTGCTGCCCAAGCGCTATCTGGCCAGCGCCTCGGTCGTCGTGGACGCCAAGCCTGACCCCGTCTCGGCGCTGATCTATCCCGGCATGGCCTCGCCGGCCTACATGAACACGCAGGTCGACGTGATCGCCAGCGACCGCGTGGCCCTGCGCGTCGTGCGCGACCTGCGCCTGACCGAGCAGCCCGAGCTGCGCGAGCAGTGGCAGGCCCAGGGCGCCGAAGGCAGCATGGAGCAGTGGGTCGCCGCCTTCCTGCAGTCCGCCATGGAGGTCAAGCCCTCCAAGGAAAGCAACGTGCTGGTGGTGACCTACCGCTCGCCGTCGCCGCAGATCGCCGCGCAGATGGCCAACGCCTTCGTCAAGGCCTACATCGCCACGACGCTGGACCTGCGCGTCGAACCCGCGCGCCAGTACGCCGGCTACTTCGACCAGCAGGCCAAGGCCGCGCTGGACCGCCTGGAGCAGGCCCGCAGCAAGCTCTCCGCCTATGAGCGCGAGCACGGCATCCTGGCCACCGACGAACGCCTGGACGTCGAGAACGCCCGCCTGAACGAACTGTCCTCGCAACTGGTGGCGCTGTCCTCCATCGCGACCGAGTCGCGCAGCCGCTCCGGCCAGGCCTCGCGCGGCGGCGACCAGCTGCCGGACGTGCTCGCCAACCCGGTGGTCTCGCAGCTCAAGGCCGACGTGAGCCGCGCCGAAGCCAACCTGCAGCAGCTCAGCACCCGCTACGGCGACAACCACCCGCAGGTGATCGAGGCCAAGGCCTCGGTGGCCGACACCCGCTCCAAGCTGAACGCGGAAATCCGCCGCGTGACGGGCTCGGTCGCGGTGACCAGCAACATCAACAGCGCGCGCGAGGCCGAGACCCGTGCGCAGATGGAGGCGCAACGCGCCAAGGTGATCAAGCTCAAGGAAGCACGCGACGAGGCCGGCGGCCTGATGCGCGAGGTCGAGAGCGCCCAGCGCGCCTACGAGAACATCACGACGCGCCTGACCCAGACCAACCTGGAAAGCCAGTCCACGCAGAGCAACGTGAACCTGCTCGCCGAGGCGACCCCGCCGCTGCGGCCCGCGTCGCCGCGCGTGGCGCTGAACACCGCGCTGGCCTTCGTGGTCGGCCTGGTGCTGGCGGTCGGCATCGCGCTGTTGCTGGAACTGCGCGACCGCAAGGTGCGCGACGCCGACGACGTCATGGCCGTGCTGCCGCTGCCGATGCTGGGCGTGCTGCCCGCACCGGGCAAGCGCGCGCAGCTGCCTTCCGCCGAACGGCGCCTGCTGGGGAACAACCCCCGCCCCAGTCGAGGAGCCGCCTGATGTCGGATCTGAAGGAACCCATTCCCCTGGCTCACAGCAAACCCGTGGACGGACCTCTCAACAAAACCCCCGGCAGCGGCACCGGCGTGCACGACCGCTCGATCGGCGCGATCATCGCCGAGACCCGCAACCTCAGCGCCGACCAGGTCGAGCGCGTGCTGCAGTACCAGCGCGAGCGCGGCATCCGCTTCGGCGAGGCCGCCGTGGCGCTGGGCTACGCGAACGCCGAGGACGTGCTGGAGGCGCTGTCCAAACAGTTCCACTACCCGTACACCCCGAACGAGCGCAAGGCCCGCAGCCCCGAGCTGGTGGCGCTGAACCAGCCGTTCTCGTCGCAGGCGGAAGTCTTCCGCGCGATCCGCAGCCAGATCACGATGCGGCTGTACCGCGAGGGCGATTCGCGCCGCGCGCTGGCCGTCATCAGCCCCGACACGCTGGACGGCAAGAGCTACTTCACCGCCAACCTGGCGGTGACGCTGGCGCAGCTGGGCGGCCGCACGCTGCTGGTGGACGCGGACCTGCGCCGCCCGCGCCAGCACGAGATCTTCGACGTGAACAACCAGGCCGGCCTGTCCTCGATCCTGTCGGGACGCAGCGAGCCGCGCGTGATCCAGCAGGTGGAAGGGCTCAACAGCCTGTTCATCCTGCCGGTGGGCGCAGTGCCGCCCAACCCGGTGGAGTTGCTGGAACGGCCCGCGTTCGGCATGCTGATGCGCGAGCTGGCCGGCAAGTTCGACCACGTGCTGGTGGATACCTCCGCCAGCCGCTACGGCGCGGACGCGGCCATCGTCGCGTCGCGCTGCGGGGCGGCGCTGGTGCTGGCGCGCCAGAACCAGTCGCGGGTGAGCGCGCTGCAGGATCTCACCGACAGCCTGGACGGCGTTTCCACCACCCTGGTGGGCACCGTCATGAACCAATACTGACACCGGATACCGGGCGAGACGTCACAGCGGCCGACAGAGCCGCGAACATCGACAGGATCGACCGCTTCGAGAGAAGGGGCGAGGCCGCGGGGCCTTGCCGCCGCATGTCCGGAACCATCAGCAGGGATCGCAGTGAACGCCATGACGCAAGATGTCCTTCCCGGCGCGCCGGGCCGCCCTGGCGCGCCTTTCCCGGCCTTCTGGGCAGCGAACCGGGTCGCCTTGATCGCGCTGGCGATCGGCCTGGTCGCCATGTACGCGCCGACCATCGTCGACTTCCTGCGCGGCCCGTGGCGCGGCGACCGCAACTCCCACGGCCCCATCGTGCTGGCGCTGTCGGCCTGGTACTTCTACTTCCAGACGCGGCGCATGGCTCGCCAGGGCAAGCCCTTCCGCGCCCGGCCCGCGCCGGTGGCCGGCTGGACGCTGGTCGCGCTGGGACTGGCGGCCTACGTGCTGGGCCGCTCGCAGTCCATCGCGGTGCTGGAGATGGGCTCCATGATGCCGGTGCTGCTGGGCCTGGCGCTGGTGCTGCTCGGCCCCGAGATCGCGCGCCGCTACGGCTTCGCCTTCTTCCTGCTGCTGTTCGCCGTCCCGCTGCCGGCCTCCATCGTCGACGTCATCACCCAGCCCATGAAGCTGGCCGCCTCCTGGGGCGCCGAGCACCTGATGTACACGCTGGGCTACCCGATCGCGCGGGCCGGCGTGATCCTGCAGATCGGCCCCTACCAACTGATGGTCGCGGACGCCTGCGCAGGCCTGAACTCGCTCTTCACGCTCGAAGCCCTCGGCCTGCTCTACATGAACGTCGTGCGCCATGAATCGGTGTTCCGCAACATCGCGCTGGCGCTGCTGATCGTGCCCATCTCCTACTGCTCCAACGTGATCCGCATCCTGATCCTGGCCCTGCTGACCTACCACCTGGGCGACGACGTCGGCCAGGGCTTCATGCACGAGTTCTCCGGCATGGCGCTGTTCCTGATCGCGCTGATGCTGATCGTCGGCGTCGACGGCCTGCTGCGCGGCCTGTCGCTGCGCTGGAACCGCCTGCGCGGCACGGAGGCCGCACGATGAGTTCGCAGATTCCGCCGATGGCGCCCTCGAAGGGTGTGCCGCCTCAGCCGACCGGGGAGAGCCCTGTCGGCGAGGCCTTGCCGCGCTTCTCGCGCCGCACCTGCCTCACCGGCGCCGCGCTGATGGGCGTGGCGGCGGTGGGCGCCTGGGTCGCCACGCCGCGGCTGCAGGCCGTCTCCGGCGCGCCCAGCCTGGACGCGGTGGTGCCCAAGGCCTTCGGCGACTGGCGCGTGGTGGCCGACTCGACCGCGCAGGTCGACGTGTCCCAGGGCGTGGAGACGGTGCTGGAGCAGCCCTACGACCAGACGGTGATGCGCACCTACGCCAACAGCCGCGGCGAGCAGGTGATGCTCGCGCTGGCCTGGGGCGAGCGCCAGCGCCAGGACGTCAAGGTGCACCGGCCCGAGGTCTGCTATCCCGCGCAGGGCTACGCCGTGCGCGTCAACGAGGCGGGCCGCCCCATCGCCACCGACGGCCGCGCGCTCCCGGTGCCGACGACGCAGCTGCTGGCCGAAAGCCGCGGCGGCGGCTTCGAGGCGGTGCGTTACTGGATCCGCATCGGCGACAGCTACGGCGGCGACGGCCTGGCCGCGCGCTGGTACATCCTCAACGAAGGCCTGGCGGGGCGCATCCCCGACGGCATCCTGGTGCGCGCGTCGCAACGCCTGGCGCAGGCCGCGGCGGCGACGGGATCGCAGGCGCTGATGGAGCGCTTCCTGACCGAGCTGGTGGCGTCCGTGCCGGCGGCGGCGCGCGGGATGCTGGTCCGATGAGCGCGACGGGCAACACGGCCGGCAAGGGCCTGAACCCCTACGGCAACGAGCGCCGCCGGCGCCTGCCGGAGTGGCGCACGCTGCTGTGGGCGCTGGTGATCGCCGGCGGCTGCATGTTCCTGGGCCTGGTGTGCGTCGTCATGGGCGACATGGTGGCGCAGAAGCCGGTGTTCTTCGTGGTGCTGCCGGTGGCGCTGATCGTGGCCTTCATGTTCCTGGCCAATCCGAAGTCGCTGCTGCTGACCATCATCCTGCTGCGCGCCATCGGCAACCCGGTGCTGGAGGAGGCGCGCTTCGCCAGCTTCGGCGGCCTGGGCGGGCTGGTGAACCTGGCGGTGATCCTGCTGGCCCTGGTGTTCTGGATGCGCGAACCGCGCCGCATCCCGCGCGTGGCCTGGATGGTGTGGGTGCCCTTCATCGCGATGCAGGCGGTGGGGCTGCTGTACTCGCCGGACCGGCTGCCGGAGCTGCGCACCTTCCTGGGCACGCTCAGCACCATGGCGATGTTCGTGGTGGCCTTTTACGTCGTGGACGACTGGACCTCCTTCGACCGCATCCTCAAGCTGGTGATCTGGTCCTCGGTGCCGGTGGCGATCTACACGCTGATCGCGATCGCGCGCGGCGACGTGCACATCACCAACGACGCGGCCGCGATGGGCCGCTACAAGGGCCCGTTCTCGCATCCCAACATCCTGGCCTTCTACCTGGTGCTGATGCAGGGCGTGCTGCTCTACCTGTGGAAGAACGCCCGCACCGTGGCGAACTCGACCACCGCCCAGCGCCTGGCGATGGCCTTCTACCTGCTGATCCTGCTGGCGCTGCTGGCGGCGACCAAGACCCGCAGCGCGTGGATGGCCGCCGGCGCGATGTTCTTCCTGTACGGGCTGCTGTTCGAGCGCCGCTTCCTGCTCTACCTGCTGCTGGTGCCGCTGCTGGCGCTGCTGGTGCCCGACATCCGCGACCGCGTGCTCGACATCGGCCAGGGCAACGTGGTGGTGCAGTACGCCAAGCTGAACTCCTTCACCTGGCGCCGCGTGCTGTGGGAGGACGCCCTGGCGTGGATGGCGCCGGCCCGCTACGCCTTCGGCTACGGCTCGGGCGGCTTCTTCTTCAACTCGCCGACCTTCTTCAGCCTGAGCGGCGGCATGACCACCGGCGCGCACAGCGTGGCGGTGCAGATGCTGTTCGACGTCGGCTTCGTCGGCCTGGCCGCCTACTACTGGAAGTACTGGCGCGCGGCGCAGATCTTCTGGCGCTTCCGCCGCGAGGACGCGCTGCTGTCGGCGATGTTCATCGCGCTGCTGATCGGCTACGTGGTGGTCTCGCTGTCCGACAACATGCTGAGCTACCTCGTCTTCAACTGGTTCTTCTGGTTCGTCATGGGCGCGGGCTGCGCCATCGTCTGCCATGAGAAGGCCGACATCGGGCGCAGGCCGCGGCGCGTCGTGCGCCGCGTGGCGCGACCGTGGGCGGTGACGGAGCCGGCATGAGCAGCGCCGGCGCCCGTTCCCCGGTCCTGGACGGCGTGCGCGGACTGAGCATCGTGACCGTGCTGGTCGCGCACCTGCTGCCGCTCAACGCCATCAGCCCGCGGCTCAACGAATCGGCCGGCATGCTGGGCATGGCGCTGTTCTTCGTGCTGTCGGGCTACTTCATCGGCAAGCAGGTGCTGATCCACGTGCACCCGCTCGAATTCGTCGCCAAGCGGCTGCTGCGCATCCTGCCGCTGGCCTGGCTGGTGGCGGTGGTGGTCGCCGCGCTCTGGCACTTCCCGCCGGCGGCCCTGGCCTCGCACCTGCTGTTCTACGCCAACCTCAGCGACGCCGGCATGCGCGTGCCGCTGGACCACTTCTGGAGCCTGTGCGTCGAGCTGCAGTTCTACGCGCTGGCCACGCTGCTGCTGTTCTTCCGTCCCGCCGTGGCGCGCATCGTCATCCCGGTGCTGCTGGTGGCGGTCACGACCTACCGCGTCTACATGAGCGGCTACAGCGGCAGCATCACCTGGTACCGCATCGACGACATCCTGGCGGGCTTCGTGCTGGCGATCCTGCTGCACTCGCCCAGCCGGCGCGAGGCGCTCGCCTTCTTCGAGCGGCCCGTCGTGCTGTGGGGCGCCGCGGCCTTGCTCTGCCTGGCCTGCTACAACGTGGACGGCAACATCGCCTCGTTCGTGCGGCCCTATGCGGTGCTGGTGCTCACCGGCGCGCTGATGAACCAGCCGCGATCGGCGCCGTCGGTGTTCCTGTCGCGTCCGTTCTGGGCCTATCTCGCCGCCGTGTCCTTCGCGGTCTACGTGCTGCACGTGCCGCTGGAGCACACCTGGCTGGGCTCCGGCGATGTCACCGAAAAGTACCTCAAGCGGCCGCTGCTGCTCGGGGCCGTTTTCCTGCTCGCGCATCTGTCGACGTTTTACTTCGAGCGACACTTTATTGCGATGGGCCACCGAGTGAGGATGTCCAATGCGGTTCGTAGTACTTGAGGCTGGACGGATGACGTCGATGCTCACAATCCGTTCCGTCACCTTCCGCGCCATCTCCTGCCTGCTGTCCGGCGCGTTCGTCGTTGCCGCGGGCGTCACGGCGACTGCGGCCGTCGCCGCGCCGCAAGCGGCAGAGCGCGGCGCCAGGCCCGATGCCTCCGAGAAGAACGACCCGCAGGCGCGTGCCGTCCGCCAGTTGCGCTTCGGCACGCCGGATCGCCCCTTCGCGGCGGACTCGCCGTGGAACGCGCGCCCGATCGGCGTGACGCTGGGCAGCGACGAGATCCCCAAGGCGAAGAACTACCCCACGCTGGAAGACGGCAAGTGGTCGACCGGCGTGTTCGTCGCGTCGCCCGACGACAAGCCGGTGACGGTGCTGCCGCTGCCGGGTCGCAAGGGCATCTGGGATCCGGACGCCGAAGCGATGCGCGACCAGATCACCATCCCGCGCTGGCCTGCCGGCGTCGAGCCCGCGAGCGCGGCCGACGGCCACGGCGACATCGTCGATCCGGTGGACCGCGTGATCCATTCCTTCAACGTGCTGCGCTTCATCGACGGCCAGTGGCGCGCGGACCAGTACGCGTGGACCAAGCTTGACGGCCGCGGCTGGGGCGAGCCCGGCCACTACTTCCAGGGCGCGCGCGCCGCGGCGGTGCCGACCATGGGCGGCCTGGTGCGCGCGAAGGAGATCGACGACAACGACGAGGTGTTCCGCCACGCGCTGGCGATGTCGCTGACGCACACGGGCCTGTCGCCCGATCCGGCCTACATCTATCCCGCGACCTCCGCCGACACCGGCGCGAAGTCCAACACCGGCAAGGTGCCGCAGGGCGCGCTGATGATGCTGCCGCCGGACTTCGACACCGAGCGCATCAAGGACGCGCTGCTGCGCAAGGTCGCGCGCACGCTGAAGGTCTACGGCGCGTACGTCGTGGACCGCAACGTCGAGACGCCCTACGTCATCTACGTCGAGATGGGCGCCAACAAGTCGCTGATGAAGCGCGGCTGGCATCCCGAGTTCGCGTACGAGCTGGACCGCGTGCGCGCCGGCCTGCGCCAGGTGATGGCGGTGGACCGCTGGGTCGACGGCAACGGCAAGCCGATGTCGATGGAGGCGCCGCAGAACCGGTTCTCGCTGCGTGGTCCTTGGAAGCGCAGCGGCGGTGGCAACGACGCAGCGATGAAGTCGATGGCGAACGCGCCCACCGGCACGGCTGCCGCCGCGGGCGGCGATCGCGCGGGCGCAGGCTTCGACACGCGCCGCCAGGCGGTCGTGTTCCCGGCGGGCGAGGGCGTGACCGTGCTGGTCAACGACTCCGGCCGCAGCCTGCAGCCGGTCAACTGGGCGAAGCCCGAGGCCGGCAAGCGCTACAAGCTGACCGCGACCGCCACGGGCGGCGCGAAGCTCCAATTGCAACTGCTTGATGCAGGCCGACGCACGACGCTGTTCGACAGCGGCGAGCTGGCCGACGGCGCGAGCAAGACCTTCGAATGGCCCGAAGGGCAGGGTGCCGTGCGCGTGACCGTGCGCAGCGGCCCGGGGCCGGGCGAGTCGTCGGTGGGCGGGGCGCTGGTGCCCGTCGAGGCGGAGAACGCGAAGGACGGCTCGAAGGACAACGCGTCGGACAAGTCGGACAAGTCGGACCGGACGCGCGCGAGGACGCAGGACAAGGCCTCCCCGGGGAGCGCCCGATGACGCTGCGCGCGCACCGCGACCCGGACTGGGCCGCCGACGTCGCCCGCTGGGGCCTGGGCCGCATGCCGCTGCGCGAGCAGTCGATGTGGGCGCTGTGGGTCTACCGCTACGGCCGCCGCGTGGACGCGGCGCCGGCGGGCTTCAGCCAGAAACTGCATCGCAAGTTCCACCTGCTGCTGCACACGGTCGTCGAAACGCTGACCGGCATCAGCCTGCCCAAGCAGACGCGCATCGGCCCCGGCCTGCAGATCTGGCACTTCGGCGGCATCTTCGTGAATCCGGGCACCGTGATCGGTGCCGGCTGCACGCTGCGCCAGGGCGTGACGCTGGGCAACCGCGTCGACGGCGGCCCGTGTCCCGTGCTGGAGGACGGCGTCGAGCTGGGCGCGTATGCGCAAGTGCTTGGCGGTGTGCGGCTGGGTGCCGGCTGCAAGATCGGCGCGATGAGCGTCGTGCTGCAGGATGTGCCGGCCGGCGCGACGGCTGTCGGCAATCCGGCACGCATCCTGCATAAAACGCCGGCCGGATCCACGGTGGAAACGGCGTCCTCGCCGGCGCCTGCCGGGAACGATGCCGGGAACGATGCTTGCCCTCGCGACGAGGTCCCCGGCAGCGATGCCGGCCAGAACAAGAACAAGCTTCCGGCCCCCATGCATGGTCAGGAGTCTGGGAGTTTGACCCTTTGAAGATCGCCTACCTCGTCAACCACTATCCGAAGGTCAGCCACACGTTCATCCGCCGCGAGATCCTCGCGCTGGAGAAGCAGGGCCAGGACGTCCTGCGCGTCGCGGTGCGCGGCTGGGACGATCCCGCACCCGATGCGCAGGACCAGGCGGAGAAGTCCCGCACCCATTACCTGCTGCGCGGCGGCGCCGCGTCGCTGGGCGGCGCGCTGGTCCGCGAGGCGCTTCGCGCGCCCGGACGTTTCTTCGGGGCGCTCAAGCTCGCGCTGCGCATGGGCCGTCGCGCCGACCGGCCGCTGCCGCTGCACCTCGTCTACCTCGCCGAAGCCTGCGTCGCCATCAAGCTGATGCGCGAGGCCGGCGTCACGCACGTGCACGCGCACTTCGGCACCAACTCGACCGAGGTCGCGATGCTGCTGCATGCGCTCGGCGGTCCGGGCTACAGCTTCACCGTCCACGGTCCCGAGGAATTCGACAAGCCCGAGTTCCTGCACCTCGGCGAGAAGATGCGCCGCGCGCGCTTCGTCGTCGCGATCACGTCCTTCTGCCGCAGCCAGCTGTTCCGCTGGGTCGAGCGCGCGCATTGGGCGAAGGTGCAGGTGGTGCATTGCGGCCTGGAGCCGGGCTTCCACGCCGGCGCGGACACGCCGCCGACGGGCAACCGCCTTCTGGCGATCGGTCGTCTCGCCGAGCAGAAGGGCCACCTGCTGCTGATCGAAGCCGCCGCGCTCGTCGCGAAGCATCGTCCCGATTTCGAGCTGGTGCTCGCCGGCGACGGCGAGCTGCGTCCGGCGATCGAAGCGCGCATCGCCGAACTCGGCCTGCAGCGCACGGTGCGCATCACCGGCTGGATCGGCAGCGACCAGGTCCGCGCCGAGCTGACGGCCGCGCGCGCGCTGGTGCTGGCCAGCTTCGCCGAAGGTCTGCCGGTCGTCGCGATGGAAGCGATGGCGCTGGGCCGTCCGGTGGTGAGCACGTCGATCGCCGGCATCCCCGAACTCATCGTGCCCGGCACGCACGGCTGGCTGGTGCCGGCCGGCGACGCGCAGGCGCTGGCCGACGCGATGCGCGACTGCCTCGACTGCGACGACGCACGCCTGGCCGAGATGGCCGAGGCCGCACGCACCCGCGTGCTCGCGCGCCACGACGTGGACACGGAGGCCACGCGCCTGCTCCGCCTCTTCAGCGAGTACGCCCATGCTTGACCTCGTGCTGACCGTGATCCACGTGCTGCTGATCCTGGGCACGCTGCTGCTGGCCTTGCCCGCGGCGCTGCTGCTGACGCAGGTCGTGCTGGCGATGAAGCGTCCCGAGCCTCTGCCTGAACAACCGCGTCCCGCCCGCATCGCCGCGCTGATCCCGGCACACGACGAGGGCCACGGCGTGCGCGCGACCATCATGCAGACGCTGTCGCAGCTGGGCCCGGACGACCGCGTGCTGGTCGTGGCCGACAACTGCAGCGACGACACGGCCGAGCAGGCCCGCATGGTCGGCGCGGAAGTCGTCGAGCGCTCCGACGCGGAACGCCGCGGCAAGGGCTGGGCGCTGGACTTCGGCGTGCGCCACCTGGAGATGCTCGCGCTGCGCGAGGGCCACGCGCCCGACGTCGTCATCGTGCTCGACGCCGACTGCGTGCTGTCGCCGGGCTTGATCCCGCGCCTGGCCGGTCTGGCGCAGGCGCACGGCCGGCCGGTACAGGCCAGCTACCTGATGAGCGCGCCCACGCCCGGCCTCAAGGCCCGCGTGGCCGAGTTCGCGATGCGCGTGAAGAACCTGGCGCGCTCGCGCGGCATGTTCCGGCTCGGCCTGCCGTGCCAGCTGCTGGGCACGGGCATGGCCTTCCCGTGGGCGGTGGCGCTGCGCGCGCCGCTGGCCAGCGGCCATCTGGCCGAGGACATGCAGCTGGGCGTGCGCCTGGCCAGCGAAGGCACGCCGCCGCTGTTCTGCGAGGACGTGCTGGTGACCAGCGTCTTCGCCGCCAGCCAGGAAGGCGAACGCAGCCAGCGCACGCGCTGGGAGCACGGCCACCTGTCGCTGCTGGTGGGCGAGGGCCCGAAGCTGCTGTGGGACGCGCTGCGCCGCGGCCGCTTCGCGCAGGCGATGCTGGTGATGGACATGCTGGTGCCGCCGCTGGCGCTGCTGGCCGGACTGCTGGTCGTGGCCACCTTCGTGCAGGCCATCTGGGCGTTGGCCACCGGGCTGGTGGCCGGGCTGGTCATCGCGCTGCTGGGCGTGCTCGCGCTGGTCACGGCCATCTTCGCGGCGCGGCATCGCTTCGCGGACGACCTGATCGGACTGGGCGAACTGCTCAAGGCCCCGATGTACGTCCTGGCCAAGCTGCCGATCTACATCAGCTTCGTCGTGCGCCGCCAGACCGAATGGGTGCGCACCAGGCGCGACCACTGATGCGCCGGAACGCACCATGACGGACACCGACACCACCCTCCAAGCGCGCACGCCTGCCGGCGCGCACGCCGATGCGAAGGACAGCGACAGCCGGGCCTCTGCCTCGGGCGCCGGCGCGACCTGGATCGACCGCTGGCGCGCCATCATGGATGCGCTGACGGTGGTCGACGACGAACGCGCCGTCGACGACGGCCTGCTGCGCGACTTCACCGGCGTGCTGCGCCCGCGCGTGGTGGCCTTCGTCAACGCGCATGCGATGAATTCGGCGGCGACCGACGCCGGCTTCGCCGCCGCCGTCGCCGAAGCGGACTGGGTGCTGCGCGACGGCTCCGGCATGAAGATGCTGATGAGCCGCCTGGGCCGCGCGCCCGGGCTGAACCTGAACGGCACCGACCTCATTCCACGCGTCATTGCGCGTTACGCGGGCCGACGCATCCTGCTGCTCGGCACGCGCGATCCGCAGCTGTCCCTCGCCGCCGCGAAGATCCGCGACGAGCTCGCGCCGCGATCGACCGTCGACGCGCTCGACGGCTTCCGCGCGCCGGACGTCTACGTCGAGCAGGCGCTCGCCTTCGCGCCCGACCTGATCGTGCTGGGCATGGGCATGCCCAAGCAGGAGCAGGTCGCGCAGCTGCTGCGCCAGGCGATGCACCGCCCCTGCCTGATCGTCTGCGGCGGCGCGATCCTCGATTTCCTGGGCGGCGGCGCGACGCGCGCGCCCGCCTGGATGCGCAGCCTCGGCATCGAGTGGCTGTACCGCCTGGCGCGCGAACCGCGCCGGCTGTTCAAGCGCTACGTGCTCGGCAATCCCCTGTTCCTGGCGCGCGCGCGGCGTTACGCCGCCGCGACCGCCGACCAGCGCTCGTCAGCCTGACATGCCAGCGACGCCCCTCGCCCGTTCCGGAGGT
The DNA here is from genome assembly GCA_002205125.1 of Roseateles noduli. GTDB lineage: Bacteria > Pseudomonadota > Gammaproteobacteria > Burkholderiales > Burkholderiaceae_C > Roseateles > Roseateles noduli. Next base: position 21,983 of record NIOE01000001.1, read on the forward strand.
ACTTCCCATGTCCCAGACTGAACACCAACCCGCATTCCAGGCCGGATTGCAGGCCGGATCCCAGCCTGCACCCATCGTGCACGCCAATCCGCGCCAGCAGCACGTCATCGCGATCGACCTGGTGCGCTTCATCGCCGCGGTGCTGGTGCTGTTCTCGCACCTGGCCTTCAGCATCGGCGACCGGCCCGACAGCCGGCCCTACGAGCTCAGCGGCGGCACCTTCTCGCAGGCCATGATCCCCTGGCTGTCGTTCTACGGCTGGATCGGGGTGCAGGTCTTCTTCGTGATCTCGGGCATCGTGATCGCGTACTCGGCGCGCGGCGCCACGCCCTACGCCTTCCTGCGCAGCCGCGTGGTGCGCCTGGTGCCGGCGGCCTGGATCTGCTCGACGCTGACGCTGGCCGTGCTGGCCTGGCACTACAGCGGCTTCACCACCGACCTGATGCGCGGCTACCGCCACAGCATGCTGTTCATGCCCTGGTATCCGTGGATCGACAACGTCTTCTGGACGCTGGGCGTGGAGATCTTCTTCTACGCCTCCGTGGGCGTGCTGATCTGGCGCGGCAAGGAGAAGGCCATCGGTTCGCTGGCCGCGGCGCTGGGCTGGATCTGCCTGGCCTACTGGGTCGCCTACAGCCTGGGCCAGAGCGGCGTGGTGCCGGCGCTGACGGTGCTGCACAAGACGCTGCCCTACCTGGTGGAACGCGTGCTGGAGCTGCTGCTGGTCAAGCACGGCGCCTTCTTCGCCGCCGGCATCTTCATCTGGGCCGTGCTCATCGACCGCCAGAAGCGGCCGTCCTGGGCCACGCTGATCGCCATCGCCGCCGCCTGCGTGGTGCAGATCTACTGGACCAACGTCGACGCCAACGGCCCGCGCACCAACCCGTGGTGGCCGGCGCTGGCGATCTGGGTGATCAGCCTGGCCGTGATCTTGCTTGGCATCCGGCACAACGCGGCCTGGCGCTCGAGCAAGTCGCTGGTGAGCCTGCTGCGCGTGCTGGGCCTGATGACCTATCCGCTGTACCTGGTGCACCAGAACATCGGCGCCGTCGTGATGGGCATCATGCGTCGCGCGGGCATCGAGCCCGCGGTGACGCTGCTGCTCGCGAGCGCCGTGGTGCTGCTGCTGAGCTGGCTGGTGGTGACCTACGCGGAGCCGGTGGTCAAGCGCTGGGTCGGCGGGGTGATGGACCTGGTCCGGCTGCGGCTGACGGGCGTGCGCCCGGCGACGGACGCGGCCCGTAGTTCCAAAGGATGAGGTTCCCGTTGATGGACATCGATCTGCTGATCTCGAAGATCCACCGCAAGCTGGTCTATAAGTTCGCGCCGCGGCTCGTGCCGGGGCAGGTGAAGGCGCTGCAGCGCCTCAATGAAACGAGCACCGATTCCATCCTGGCCCCGGGCGGCCCGGTGGTCTCGCTGACGACCTACGGCCCGCGCATCGACACGGTGCACCTGACGATCGAGAGCATCGGTCGCGGTCACCTGAAGCCCTCGCGGCTGACGCTGTGGCTGGACGACGAGCGCCGCTTCAAGGACCTGCCCGAAGGCCTGCGCCGCCTGCAGGCGCGAGGGCTGGAGGTCCACCTCACGGACAACCTCGGCCCGCACACGAAGTACTACCCGTACGTCGCCTCCAAGCCGCACCACGAGGTGCCGCTGGTGACCGCGGACGACGACATCGTCTATCCGCGCTGGTGGCTGCGCCGCTTGTGGAACGCCTACCGCGCCGCGCCGGAGCAGATCAGCTGCTACCGCGCGCACGTGGTGGCGCTGGAGGACACGGCGAAGGGCACGAGCAATGGCGCGGTGAATGGCACGTTGAATGCCGAGGCCGTCATCCGCCCGTATCGCGACTGGCCACCGTGCGGCAGCCGCGAGCCGCGCTGGCGCCACTTCGCGACCGGCGTGTCGGGCGTGATCTATCCGCCGCGCTTCCTGGACTTCATGCACGCGCAGGGCGACGCCTTCAAGGCCGTCTGCCCGAAGGCGGACGACATCTGGCTGCATGCGATGGCGCTGCGCGCCGGCCTGCGGGTGCGCCAGCTCGGCCGCCTGCCGCGCTACTTCGAAGGCCTGCCCGGCACCCACGACCAGGGGCTGGTGCACTTCAACAGCTTCAACGGCGGCAACGACCGCCAGATCGCCGCGACCTACGTCGCGTCCGACCTGCGCAAGATGGCGGAGGAGCCGGCCTGAGCCGGACCTTCCCCGAGACCCGAGACCAGAGAGCCGGAACCCGGAACGCACGCGTGTCCATCCTCAACAACATCAAGTGGGCGGCCTTCTCGCAGCTGGCCCGCATCGGCTCGCAGATCGCCAGCGTGACGCTGCTGGCGCGGCTGCTGTCGCCGTCGGACTACGGCCTGCTGGCGATCGCGGCGATCTTCACCAACTTCGCGATGCTGTTCCGCGACTTCGGCACCGGCTCCGCGCTGATCCAGCGCGAGACGCTGACCGACGGCCTCAAGGCCTCGGTGTTCTGGCTCAACATGGCGCTGGGCGGCCTGATCTGCCTGACGCTGATGGCCGCGTCCCCGGCGGTCGCGCACTTCTACGACGCGCCCACGTTGGTGCCGGTGCTGTGCCTGATGGCGCTGTCCTTCCCGGTGGCCTGCAGCAGCATCGTGCACCAGTCGCTGCTGGAGCGGGCCTCGCAGTTCAAGCGTATCGCCGCTGTGGAGAGCGTCGCCGTGGTGCTGGCGCTGCTGGCCGCCGTGGCCGCCGCGCTGGCCGGCTGGGGCGTGTATGCGCTGGTGGCGCAGACGCTGGTCGCCGCGACCGTGCAGGGCGCGATGCTCTGGGCGATGTCGGACTGGCGGCCGGGCTGGCGTCCGCGCTGGGACGGCCTGCGCGAGATCTCGCGCTACAGCGGCAACGTGTCGGCCTTCCAGTTCGTCAACTACTTCGCCCGCAACGCCGACAGCTTCATCATCGGCAAGGTGCTGGGCTCGGCGGTGCTGGGCCTGTACAGCGTGGCCTACCGGCTGATGCTGTTCCCCGTGCAGAACATCAGCCACGTGGTCGCGCGCGCGGTCTTCCCGCTGCTCACGCAGGCGCACCAGCAGGGCGGGAAGGGCCAGATGGCCGACGTCTACCTGCGCTCGCTCAGCGTCATCACCTTCGGCACCGCACCGGTGATGGCCGCGTTGTGGTTCTTCCGCGATCCGACGGTGGCCGTGGTCTTCGGCGCCAAGTGGGCCGGCGCGGAGACGCTGCTGGCCTGGCTCGCGCCGACCGGATTCATCCAGTCGGTGCTGAGCACCTCGGGCAGCGCCTTCCTCGCCACCGGCCACGCCGGGCTGATGCTGCGCTACGGCGTGATCGGCTCGGTGCTGCAGGTGGCGTCCTTCGCCATCGGCATCCATTACGGCGTGGTGGGGCTGACGCAGGCCTACCTGATCGCCACGGTGCTCAACCTGCTGCTGACCATGATCGCGGTGCTGCGCCTGCTGGAGACCGGCCTGCCGCAGCTGCTGCGCGCCGTCGGCTATCAGGTGCTGGCCGCGCTGACCGCCGGCGTGCTGGTCTGGGGCGGCGACCGCTGGATCTTCGGCCCCGCGGCGACGGGCGGCCATGAAGGCCTGTGGCGCCTGGCCGCGCAGTACGCGCTCTTCGGCGCCTGCTACCTCGGCGTCATGGCCGTGCTGGCGCCGCAGAAGATGGCCTCGGTGAAGGCGCTGTTCCGCAACAAGCTGTCCCGCGCGTCCTGAGACGCCACATGGAACGACTCCGATGACTGCTTCCCTGACCACCGAATCCCAGGCCACCGCGTCGGCCGCGAACGGCGCGATCCTGATGGTGTGCTTCACCTTCCCGCCCGAGTTCGGCGGCGCGATCGTGCAGGCGCTGCGCCTGGGCGCGGAGCTGCAGACGCGCGGCTGCGAGGTGGCCTTCCTCGCCGACAACGGCGACGGCCCCGACGGCGACCTGCGCCACGAGTCCTTCGACCTCTACCGCCGCCGCACCTTCACCGCCGCGCGCTCCAACCTGCGCAAGCTGATCTGGACGCTGCGCATCGTGCTGTTCGCGCTGGCGCATCCGAAGTTCCGCGTCTTCCACTTCCATTCGGTGCAGGGGCCGGAGCTGCTGGCGATGCCGGTGCTGAAGTGGCTGGGCCGCAAGACCATCGTCAAGCTGACGCTGGCGGAGTCCGACGACCCCGCCACGCTGACCAACCGCCGCCTGATGGGCAAGCTGTACCGCGCCTGCCTGGGCTCGGTGCACCGCTACATCGCGATCTCGCCCAGCCTCAAGCGCATGGCCTGCAGCGTCGGCGTGGCGCCGGAGCGCGTGCTGCTGGTCGCCAACGGCGTCGAGACCGACCGCTACTACCTGCCCATGCCCGACGAGGTCGCGAAGGCGCGCCGCGCGCTCGACATCCCGGACGGCGTGCCGGTGCTGGCGACCATCGGCGCGGTCGAGCACCGCAAGGGCTACGACCTGCTGATCGCGGCCTTCGAGACCATCCGCCGGGAGCGTCCCGACGCGGTGCTGCTGATCATCGGCCCGGGCAACGAGGACAAGAACCCGTTCCACGTCCAGCTGCAGCAGTTCATGAAGGACCGCGGCATCGGTGGCGTGCGCTTCCTGGGACGTCGCGACGACATCCACGACATCCTGCGCGCGGTCGACCTGTTCGCGTTCTGCTCGCGCCAGGAGGGCTTCGGCACCGCCATCGTCGAGGCCATGTGCGCCGGCCTGGCCGTCGCGGTGATGGACATCCCCGAGATCACCGGCTGGATCGTCGGCGAGCGCCCGGACGCGGTGAACACGCCGTCGCGCGATCCGGAGGAGTTCGCGCGGCTGTGCCTGCACCTGCTGTCGCAGCGCACGCCGGCCTCGTCGGCCGCGCTGGCGGAGAGCGCGCGGCAGGACTTCGGCATGTCCGCCATCGGCAACACCTACGAGGCTCTGTATGCCGAACTCTGCAGAGCTTGATCGGCCTTCCCCGCCTTCCCCCGCTTCCCCGGAAGCGTCCCCTGGAGCACGCAAGATGAGCGCGGTGACCTTCCGCATCGAGCCGACCGGCAACCTGGGCAACCAGATGATGCAGCTGATGCTGGGCCACACGCTGCGCAGCAAGATCCCGGCGCTGGAGATCGTCGGCCACGACATGCCGCTGTGGGGCCTGAAGGGCGGCGAGGCGCCGGCCCCGCGCGGCAAGCCGGTGGAACTGCGCGGCCACCTGATCGACATCCACGGCGTGGCCTCGCTGGTCAAGGCGGGCCTGATGCGCGACATGAAGCTCGAGGGCATCGGCTCGCGCATGGCCAACTACCTGCCGCCGTCGGCCTACCAGTCGCTGTTCCCGGCGGGACAGGCCGAGGTCGAGCACCACGGCGCCGACGAGCTGCTGATCAGCGTGCGCGGCGCCGAGATCCTCGGCCAGTGCCACCCGGACTACGGCCCGGTGCCGCCGGCCTACTACCGCCAGCTGGCGCGCGAGACGGGCCTGCGGCCGGTGCTGTTCGGCCAGATCGAGGACGACTGGTACTCGCGCCTGCTGATGGAAGCGATGCCGGATGCGCGCGTGGTGCGCAGCCACGGCGTGCTGGCCGACTTCGAACGGCTGCGCAGCGCGCGGCACGTGGTCACCAGCGTCAGTTCCTTCGCCTGGCTGGCGACCTGGTTCTCCAACGCCGAGACCATCCACGTGCCGGTGCTGGGCCTGCTCAACCCGGCGCAGCGGCCCGACGTGGACCTGCTGCCGCTGGACGATCCGCGCTACCGCTTCTACCGCTTCCCGATCCGGCACTGGAACGGGCAGCAGGAGGATGTGGAGGGCCTGAGTCGCGAGCAACACTATCCGCTGATGTCGCGCGACGAGGTCGCGGCCCTGCTGCGCCAGGCCGATGCGGCCACGCGCGGCCAGCGCCTGGAGCTGGCGGCCAAGACCGTGGTCAAGGGCGTGCTCGGACGGCTGCGCGGATGAGCCCCCCCGTGAGCAGGGGACCGACATCGGTCTGCCGCAGGGAGTCAGGGAGAATGTTGACCGTTCCGTCCGCTGGAACGTCCAACGGACCGTCTACTGAATCGCGGGAGTGCGCTTGAAAGTCCTCGTCACCGGCGCCGCCGGCTTCATCGGCATGCATGTCAGCCAGATCCTCCTGGCGCGGGGCGACCAGGTGGTCGGCCTGGACAACCTCAACGACTACTACGACCCGCGGCTCAAGCACGACCGCCTGGCGCGACTCACCGGCCAACCCGGTTTCGAGTTCGTCCAGCTGGACGTGGCCGACCGCCAGGGCATGGCCGACCTGTTCGCGAAACACAAGGTCGACCGCGTCGTGCACCTGGCCGCGCAGGCCGGAGTGCGCTACTCGCTGGTCAACCCGCATGCGTACATCGAATCCAACATCGTCGGATTCACCAACATCCTGGAAGGCTGCCGCCACCACGGCGTGCAGCACCTGGCCTACGCGTCGAGCTCCAGCGTCTACGGCGGCAACACCTTGATGCCCTTCAGCGAGCACCACGGGGTGGACCATCCGGTCAGCCTGTACGCCGCGACGAAGAAGGCCAACGAGCTGATGGCCCACACCTACAGCCACCTGTTCAACCTGCCGACGACGGGGCTGCGCTTCTTCACCGTGTACGGGCCCTGGGGCCGGCCGGACATGGCGCTGTTCCTGTTCACCAAGGCGATCCTCGCGGGCGAGCCGATCAAGGTGTTCAACCACGGCAGGATGATCCGCGACTTCACCTACATCGACGACATCGCCGAAGGCGTGGTGCGCGTGCTCGACCGCACCGCCACCGCGGATCCGGCGTACGACCCGGTGGCGGCCGATCCGGCGCGCTCGAACGCGCCGTACCGCGTGTTCAACATCGGCAACCATGCGCCCATCCCGCTGATGGACTTCATCGGCGCGATCGAGCAGGCCGTCGGCCGCGAGGCGGTCAAGGAGTTCCTGCCGCTGCAGGACGGCGACGTGCCGGCGACCCACGCCGACGTCGAGGAACTGGCCGAGTGGACCGGCTTCCGCCCGGCGATGCCGGTGCCCGAGGGCATCCGCCGCTTCGTGGCCTGGTACCGCGAGTACTACAAGCAATGAGATCCGGGACGTGGGCCGCCGCAGGCGGGCCCGCGTCCCTCCAGATTCAAACGGAATTCAACCAGGAATCAACCAGGAGTATTGGAATGAAAGTCACGACGATCGGCACCGGCTACGTGGGCCTGGTCACCGGCGCCTGCCTGGCCGAGATGGGCAACCACGTGGTCTGCCTGGACGTGAATGCCGAGAAGATCCGCATCCTCAACGAGGGCGGCATCCCCATCCACGAGCCGGGCCTGGACGAGGTGGTCAAGCGCAACGTGGCCGCCGGCCGCCTGCAGTTCACCACCGACGTGGACCAGGCCGTCAACCACGGCACCATCCTGTTCATCGCCGTCGGCACGCCCCCGGGCGAGGACGGCTCGGCCGACCTGCAGTACGTGCTGGCGGCGGCGCGCTCGATCGGCCAGCGCATGACCGACTACAAGGTCATCGTCGACAAGAGCACCGTGCCGGTGGGCACCGCCGACAAGGTCCGAGCGGCCATCGCCGACGAGCTGGCCAAGCGCGACACGCAGGTCGGCTTCTCGGTGGTCTCCAACCCCGAGTTCCTCAAGGAAGGCGCGGCGATCGAGGACTTCATGAAGCCCGATCGCATCGTCGTGGGCTCCGACGACGAGCAGGCCACGCTGATGATGCGCGCGCTGTACGCGCCGTTCACCCGCAGCCACGACCGTCTGTTCGTGATGGACGTGCGCAGCGCCGAGTTCACCAAGTACGCCGCCAACGCGATGCTGGCCACGCGCATCAGCTTCATGAACGAGCTGGCGCTGCTGGCCGAGAAGGTCGGCGCCGACATCGAGCTGGTGCGTCGCGGCATCGGCTCCGATCCGCGCATCGGCTACCAGTTCCTGTACGCGGGCGCCGGTTACGGCGGCTCGTGCTTCCCCAAGGACGTGAAGGCGCTGGTGCGCACCGGTCGCGAGCACGACCAGCCGCTGTTCGTGCTGAACGCCGTCGAGGAAGCCAACGACCGCCAGAAGCTGGTGCTGGTCGACAAGATCGTCGCGCGCTTCGGCGAGGACCTGGCCGGCAAGCGCTTCGCGCTGTGGGGCCTGGCCTTCAAGCCCAACACCGACGACATGCGCGAAGCGCCGTCGCTGGTGATCATCGAGGAACTGGTCAAGCGCGGCGCGGCGATCGCCGCCTATGACCCGGTCGCGATGAGCGAGGCCAACCGCCTGCTGGCGCACGTGCCGGGCGTGAGCTTCTGCGAGCGCGCGGAGCACGCGCTGGCGGACTCCGACGCGCTGGTCATCGTGACTGAGTGGAAGGAGTTCCGCACGCCGGACTTCGACCGCATCAAGTCCGAGCTCAAGCAGCCGCTGATCTTCGACGGCCGCAACCTGTACGAGCCGGCGCTGATGAAGACGCTGGGCATCGAGCACCACGCGATCGGCCGCGGCACGCGCAAGCCGCAGTAAGCACCGTCAGCACCGCAAGCACCGCAAGCACCGCAAGCGCCAACGACAACGCCGCGGCCCGTGAGGGTCCGCGGCGTTGTGCCTTTCGGGCGCCGTCTTGAGGCCGTTTCGCCGGGGCTCAGTGACCCGGCCGCGGCGGCTTCAGGATCAGGAGGCGCAGGCGCTGGCGGTGGCCACGCCCGCGCCGGTCTTCACCAGCGTCGGACGCAGGGTCGACTCGACCCCGTCGATGCCGCTGCGGCCCCAGGTCGTGACCTTGAAGCCGGTCACGGCGGGCCAGGCGAAGGTGACCGACTGGCCGTCCGCGAGGTAGCCGCTGTCATAGACGGTGGCGCCGGTCGCGCGGTCGGCGATGGTCATGCGGAAGGTCGCGCCGCCGGTGCCGGCCACCGACAGGCGGAAGGAGTCGCCGGTCGCGGGCGTGGCCCAGGTCACCGGATTCACCGCCCGGCCGGTCGCGTTGGCCTGCTCGATCAGCGTGGTCGTCGCCGGGAACACCAGGGCCTGGCGCCAGGTGTCGAACTCGCCGCTGACCGTGCCCTTGGTGCGCCACCAGGCGCCGCGCATCGACAGCAGGTTCATCGCGGTGCTGGTCACCGTCGAGGTGTTCTTGTTGTTGCCGTCCACCCACCAGGCGGCGCTCTCCAGCGGACGCAGCGCGGCGCGGATCGCGTCCAGGTCGTTGGCGGTGCTGTTGCTCCAGCCGTTCTTGTGCAGCTTGAAGTCGGCGCCGATCTCGACGTAGATGACGAAGGGCGTGCCGTTGTTGCGGTCGACGACATAGGCGCCGTACTTCTTCAGCGTCTCGGCGATCTTGCGCAGCTCCGGCGTGGCCAGCGCCTGCGCGTCGAAGGTCGACGGCAGCATCAGCAGCGAGCCCATCGGGATCTGGCCGCTGTTGGCCGTGGCGGCGTTGGAGTCCGCCGAGGTGGCCGGGAAGCGGTAGGTCGGGCTGTTGCTCAGGCCGTTGAAGTCCAGCGACATGGCCAGCGCGTGGTTGTACATGACCGCGCCGTCATTGACCTCGTGGATGCGGACCAGGCCGCCCAGCGTGGACACGCCGGCCGCGCGCGAGCCCTGGTAGTAATGGGACGGATCGCCCACGCCGCGGCCCGACAGCGGCGTCCACGCGTATTGCACGGTGACCCAGGCGCCGTTGACCTGCTTCAGGCCCCAGAAGGAATGGACCACGCCGGCGGCGGCGTCGACGATCTCCGCGTGGCCGTCGTTGCCGGTGGCCGGCTGGGTGTTGGCGGGCCAGTGCGGGATGGTGATGCTGGGGCGGTAGATCTCGCTGTCCGGATCCCACACGCCTTGCGCGTTGACCCCGGTGACGACCATGGGCGCGTCGGTCTCGGACGCTTCGAAGGCCGCGCTGGACCAGGTGCCGCTGTCCACGGACGGGTAGTAGGTGGACGTCGGGATGGTCGCGGTGCCCAGCACCGGGCCGACCGGGCGGCTGTTCCACGGCGAGTCCGGGCTGAACGGACGCAGGAAGGTGCCGAAGTTGCCGACGGTGCAGGCCGCGGCGGAAGCCGGGCGCAGCTTGCCCGAGGTGGCCGCGCTGGTGGCGCCGCCGGCGTTCGCCAGCACGGACACGCCCAGGACGGCTTCGTTGGCGGCCTCGCTGGCGGCCGCGCCCGGCGCGACGCTCAGGGTCGTGACCGGGCCGGAGGCGGCGATCGGCGGCGTTTCCGGATTGGTGGTGCCGGTACCGGCGATGCCGACGGTCGGGCTGCCGGAAGCGCTGCCGCCTCCGCCGCAGCCGGCCAGCAGCAGGCTGGTCGCCAGCGCGCAGGCGCTCAGGCAGGTGGAAACTCGCAAAGTCGAAGAGATATTCGTCATGGTGATTCGGAAAACTAGGAATGCGCGGAATGCGCGTTGACGATCGACTGCCTTCAATCTCTTCTTCTTGCGCGCCGGTGATGGGATCCATTCACCGGGCGGGATTCTTGTTACTGGATGTTGGCGCCCCGGAAGTGGTCTGCCTCATTTCCTCCCTGCCGGGGCAGGTGTTGCAGCCACGATTCAGTATGGGGATCCGATGTCCCGTTTTTCCACAGGGGACATCGGTACCACGGCGCGATTCCGGGAATAGTCGACGGCCCGTCGGAGGTACGGTTTGAAACATCCACGTCGAGGATTGACAACCCCACGGATGTCTCGGATCGACCCCTTATTGCGCCCGGTTACATACTCGGATGTCGGGTTTCGAGATGCACGCGAATGGGGCGTCCATATTCACGTTCGATATTCGAAGCTGAATATTGGTGAACGCACGGCAGGCGGTCGCGGCACCGGATCGGCGGGCGGCGCGCCTCGCGCGGCACCGTTGATCAAGGGGGTGGTGGTGACCGGATCTGCCCGGGACCGCATGGGATACTGCCGCCTTCGTCTGAGGGAATCGAGATGGTCAAGATCAATGAGATCGTGGTCGACAACGCCAAGCCGTTCGTGCTGTTCGGCGGGGTCAACGTGCTGGAGTCGGAGCAGTTCGCCGTCGACGTGTGCGGCGAGTACGTGCGCGTGACGAAGGAACTGGGCATCCCCTACGTCTTCAAGGCCTCGTTCGACAAGGCCAACCGGTCCTCGATCAAGAGCTACCGCGGCCCCGGGCTGGACGCCGGGCTGAAGATCTTCGAGGCGGTGAAGAAGGCCCACGGCGTGCCGGTGCTGACCGACGTCCATGAACCGCACCAGGCCGCCGAGGTCGCCGCCGTCTGCGACGTGCTGCAGCTGCCGGCCTTCCTGGCGCGCCAGACCGACCTGGTGATCGCGCTGGCCAAGACCGGCCGGGTGATCAACATCAAGAAGCCGCAGTTCGTCAGCCCGCCGCAGATGAAGAACATCGTCGAGAAGTTCGAGGAAGGCGGCAATCCGAACCTGATGCTGTGCGACCGCGGCGCGCAGTTCGGCTACGACAACCTGGTCGTGGACATGCTGGGCTTCGGCGTGATGAAGCAGGTCAGCGGCAACAAGCCGGTGATCTTCGACGTGACGCATGCGCTGCAGCAGCGCGAGTCCGGCGCCGCCGCGTCCGGCGGCCGTCGCGGCCAGGTCACCGAGCTGGCCCGTGCCGGCATGGCGATCGGTCTGGCGGGGCTGTTCCTGGAAGCGCATCCGGCGCCCGAGAAGGCGCTCTGCGACGGTCCGAGCGCCCTGCGTCTGTCGCAGCTCAAGGCCTTCCTGGAGCAGGTCAAGGCCGTCGACGATCTGGTGAAGAGCTTCCCGGCGCTCGACACGAACTGAGCGGCAGCGGCCCGTTCCGGGGGCTCCCGCGGTCAGCCCGTCAGGCCGGCCGCTTGGGGGCGACCCTCATCCTCGGCAGGTGACGCCGGATCCACGCCGTGACGGCGTCGGTGGCCGCCATGCCGGGGCGCTCGATCCATCGGAAGGTCGCGAAGCAGGTGCCGATCAGGATCGGCGTCAGCGCGGCGATCAGCAACCAGTGGGTCACGCTGGACACGCCGGTCGCCCACGCGCGGTCGAGCACGAAGCGGAAGGCGACGAACAGCGCCAGGCCGTGCAGCAGGTAGAGGCTGTAGGCCAGTTCGCCGAACAGGCGCGAGACGCCCAGGCGCAGCACGCCGAAGAGGTCGGTCCCACAGGCGATCAGCACGAACACGAGCGTGAGCAGCGCCAGCGGCGCCGCGGCATGCGGGCTGTGGAAATACGAGACCGTCGCCAGGAGGCAGAGCGTGGCGACCGCCGACGCACCCCAATGTCGCGCCAGCGTGCAGAAGCGGGGCGCCTTGGTCAGCACGGCGGCCAGGATGCCGCTGGCGAAGGGCGCCAGCGCCGCGAGCGGCATGCCGATCTGCCAGACCACCGCGACCGAGATCGCCGCCAGCAGCAGCGACAGCGCGGGCGGCGCCATGCCCATGCACAGCGCCAGCGCCGGCAGGAACAGGTAGAACAGCCATTCGACGCGCAGCGACCAGGTCACGCAGGCGAGCACCAGGCAGGTGTCGGGCGTCGCGTTCAGGTCGACGGTGCCGGGCATGGTGAACGCCAGCCAGTACAGCGCCTGCTTGAGCAGGCTGAGCGCGGGGACGCGCAGCTGGCCGTCCGACAGCGCGGCGACGACGAGGAAGAGGGCCGCCACGGCGACCAGATAGAGCGGCGTCAGTCGCATCACGCGCGAGACGTAGAGCTTGAGCCAGTCGACGCCGCGCTGCCGGCCGTCGATGAGCTTCAGCGAGAACAGGAAGCCCGTGATCATGAAGAACAGGATCACGCTGGACTTGCCGAGGTGCACGTAGACGGGACTGGGCGGGAGATCCCAGCGGCCGGTGCGCAGGTAGAAGTACCAGGCGCAGGCATGGTGCAGGAACACGGCGAAGGCAAGGTAGCCCCGCAGGCCGTCGATGGTGGCGAAGCGGCCGGCGGCGGAAGGGGCGCCAAACCATCGGGAGAGCAAGGTGACGCAGATCAGCGCGACCAGCAGCAACCCCACCAGCGGGAACAGACCCGTCGGACCCATGGCACCTCCCCAAGTGTGCGGGGAGGGTAGGGCGAATAGCGCGCAGGCGCGATCCCCAGTTTCGTATCAGGCGAGGAGGGCGTCGGCCAGCACGGCGACGATGCGGGGGGCGGCGTGGCCGTCCCAGAGCGGGGGACGGCGTACTGTCACCTTGGGCTGGCCCTCACCCCCGCCCTCTCCCGCTTGCGGGAGAGGGCGGGGGTGAGGGCCAGCGGCGGTGGCAGTACTGCCACCTTCTTGCTCCCTCTCCCGCACTGCGGGAGAGGGCAGGGGTGAGGGTCGTTCGAAGTCATCCAGCCGTCGCATCGCCAACGCCAGGATGCGCGCCGGATCGGTGCCGGCGATTTCGTTAGTGCCGAGGTCGACGGTCACCGGGCGCTCGGTGTTCTCGCGCAGCGTCATGCACGGGATGCCGAGCGCGGTCGTTTCTTCCTGCAGACCGCCGCTGTCGGTCAGCACCAGCGCGGCGCGGCGCCACAGCGCCAGGAAGGGTTGATAGGGTAGGGGAGGCAGGAGATGGAGTCCGGGCGCCGCCGCGATGCCCAGCGCCGCCAGGCGTTCGCGCGTGCGCGGATGAACCGGGAAGAGCAAGGGCAGCCTTGCCGACAAGGTGCCCAGCGTGGCCATCAGCCCCGCGAGCTGGACCGGATCGTCGACGTTGGCGGGCCGATGAAGCGTCACGACGCCGAAGCGTCCGTCGATCAGATCACCGGCGCCGGCGTTGGCGTCAGTGCCCACGCCCACGCCCACGCCGGCCGCCTGAAGGGCCGCTTGCGCCGCCTGCCGCGCCGCGAGCGCCTGCGCGTCGCCAGCGTCCAGACGCGCGAGCTGGTACAGCAGGTTGTCGACCATCACATGGCCGACCTCATGGATGCGGCTGTCCGGATGTCCTTCGCGCCGCAGATGGGCCGCGGCGCTCGGCTCGGTCGTGAAGAGCCAGTCAGCGATCGCGTCGGTGGCGCGGCGGTTGATCTCCTCGGGCATGGTCATGTCGCCGCTGCGCAGGCCGGCCTCGACATGCGCGACCCGCACACCCAGCTTGCGCGCCGTCAGCGCGCAGGCCAGCGTGGAGTCCACGTCGCCGACGACGACGCAGGCCGCGGGCCGGTCCGCGAGCACATGCGGCTCATACGCCTGCATGATCCGCGCGGTCAATTGCGCATGACCGCCGCCATGGCAGTCCAGCGACACGTCCGGCGGCGGCAGGCCGAGCTCGTCGAAGAACACGCCGCTCATCGCGGCGTCGTGGTGCTGCCCGGTGTGGATCAGCTTCCACGCGAGCCGGCCGTCGGCCCGCAACGCCCGCACCAGCGGCGCGAGCTTCATGAAATTCGGCCGCGCGCCCGCGATGAGGTGGATCAGCGGCGCGGCCATCGGCAGTTCAGTCGAAATACTTCGCGTCCGCGAGCAGCGGCGCCTTCGCGTCCTTCTCGGCCAGCTTGAATTCGACAGGCAGCGTCGGCCACTCGATGCCGATCGCCGGATCGTCCCAGCGCACCGAACCTTCAGCCTGCGGCGCGTACAGGTCGGTGGTCTTGTAGAGGAAATCCGCGGTCTCGCTCAGCACCAGGAACCCGTGCGCGAAGCCCGGCGGGATCCACAACTGGCGATGGTTCTCGCCGGTCAGTTCGACGCCGACCCACTTGCCGAAATTGGGGCTGGACCGGCGCATGTCGACGGCGACGTCGAACACCGCGCCCGCCGTGCAGCGCACCAGCTTGCCCTGCGCATGCGGCGGCAGCTGGAAGTGCAGGCCGCGCAGCACGCCCTGGCTGGAGCGCGAGTGGTTGTCCTGCACGAAGCGCACGTCGTAGCCGGCGGCCGCGTTGAACTTCGGCTCCGTCCAGCTCTCCATGAAGAAGCCGCGCGCGTCGCCGAAGACCTTCGGCTCGACGATCAGCACCTCCGGCAGCGCGGTGGGGATCACATTCATCAGAACACCTTCTCGTTGAGCACCTGCTTCAGGTATTGCCCATATCCGTTCTTGAGCAGCGGCTGCGCCAGCTTCTCCAGCTGCTCGGCGGTGATCCAGCCCTTGCGATAGGCGATCTCCTCCGGGCAGGCGACCTTCAGACCCTGGCGCTTCTCCAGCGTCGCGATGAACTGGCCGGCTTCCATCAGGCTGTCGTGCGTGCCGGTATCCAGCCAGGCGTAGCCGCGGCCCATGATCTCGACGCTCAACTGCCCCTGCGCCAGGTAGCGCGCGTTGACGTCGGTGATCTCCAGCTCGCCGCGCGGGCTGGGCTTGATGTCGGCGGCGATGTCGCAGACCTGGCGGTCGTAGAAGTACAGCCCGGTGACCGCGTAGTTGCTCTTGGGCGCCTTGGGCTTTTCCTCGATGCTGACGGCGCGCTTGTCCGCGTCGAACTCGACCACGCCGTAGCGCTCGGGATCGTGCACGTGATACGCGAACACGGTGGCGCCGTCGGTCTGCGCGTCGGCGCTGCCCAGCAGGCCGGCGAAGTCGTGGCCGTAGTAGATGTTGTCGCCCAGCACCAGCGCGCTCGGGGCGCCGCCGATGAAGTCCTTGCCCAGGATGAAGGCCTGCGCCAGGCCGTCCGGGCTGGGCTGCAGGCAGTACTGGAGGTTGATGCCCCAGCGCGAGCCGTCGCCCAGCAGCGCCTCGAAGCGCGGCAGGTCCTGCGGCGTGCTGATCAGCAGGATGTCGCGCATGCCCGCCAGCATCAGCGTGCTGAGCGGGTAGTAGACCATCGGCTTGTCGTAGACCGGCAGCAGTTGCTTACTGATCGCCAGCGTGGCCGGGTGCAGCCGCGTGCCGGAGCCGCCGGCCAGGATGATGCCCTTGCGGGTGTTGTTGCTCATCGTCGAACCTCCGATCACAGGATCTCGTCGAGCAGCCGGTCCACGCCGGTCTGCCAGTGCGGCAGCACCAGGCCGAAGCGGTTCTGCAGCTTGTGGTTGTCCAGGCGCGAGTTCAGCGGCCGCGGCGCCGGCGTCGGGTAGGCGCTGCTGGCCAACGCCTCGACCTGTTCGGGCTGGACCTTCAGCGCAACGCCCTTGTCCCGCGCGCGCGCCAGCACGTGCTTCGCATACTGATGCCAGCTGGTTTCGCCGCTGGCGACCGCGTGATAGATGCCGCTCAGCGCGCGGTCCTTGAGCGTGGCGCGGATCAGGTGCGCGCTGACGTCGGCCAGCAGGTCCGCGCCGGTGGGCGCGCCGATCTGGTCGGCGACGACCTTGAGCTGATCGCGCTCGGCGGCCAGCCGCAGCATGGTCTTGGCGAAGTTGCCGCCGCGCGCCGCGTAGACCCAGCTGGTGCGCAGGACCAGCGCGTCGGCGCCGCTCGCGGCGATCAGCTGCTCGCCTTCGAGCTTGGTCTTGCCGTAGACGCTCAGCGGCCCGGTGGGCGCGTCCTCGAAGCGCCAGTCGTCGCCGGCGCCGTCGAAGACGTAGTCGGTCGAGTAATGGACCAGCAGCGCGCCCAGGGCCTTGGCCTCTTCGGCCAGCACGCCGGTGGCCAGCGCGTTGATCTGACGGGCGGCTTCAGGCTCGCTTTCGGCCTTGTCCACGGCGGTGTAGGCCGCGGCATTGACGATGACGTCCGGCGCGACGCGGCGCACCGTGGCGCGCAGCGCGTCGCTGTCGCCGAGGTCGCCGCCTTCGCTGCGGTCCAGTGCGACGAGTTCACCCAGCGGGGCGAGGGCGCGTTGCAGTTCCCAGCCGAGCTGGCCGTTCTTCCCGAGCAGCAGAACTTTCATGTCAGCCCTCAGCCGCCGTACTGCTTGGACACCCACTCACGGTAGGCGCCCGAGAGCACGCGCGACGACCATTCCTCATTGGCGAGGTACCACTGCACCGTCTTGCGGATGCCGGTCTCGAAAGTTTCGGCGGGGCGCCAGCCCAGGTCGCGCTCGATCTTGCGCGCGTCGATCGCGTAGCGGCGGTCGTGGCCGGGCCGGTCCTTGACGTAGGTGATCAGGCGGGCGTACGGACCGGCCGGGTCGGGGCGCAGTTCGTCGAGCAGCGCGCACACCGTCTTGACGATGTCGATGTTGGCCTGCTCGTTCCAGCCGCCGATGTTGTAGGTCTCGCCCAGCGTGCCGCCGGCCAGCACCGCGCGGATGCCCGAGCAGTGGTCGGTGACATAGAGCCAGTCGCGGATCTGCTGGCCGTCGCCGTACACGGGCAGCGGCTTGCCGGCTAGCGCGTTGACGATCATCAGCGGGATCAGCTTCTCGGGGAAGTGGTACGGGCCGTAGTTGTTGCTGCAGTTGGTCGTGACCACCGGCAGGCCGTAGGTGTGGTGCCAGGCGCGCACCAGGTGGTCGCTCGCCGCCTTGGAGGCCGAGTACGGGCTGTTGGGCTCGTAGGCGTTCGTCTCGGCGAAGGGCGGATCCTCGGCCTTCAGCGAGCCGTAGACCTCGTCGGTGGAGACGTGGTGGAAGCGGAAGGCCGTCTTCGCGTCGCCCTCCAGCGCGGACCAGAAGGCGCGCGCCGCTTCGAGCAGCGTGAAGGTGCCTTCGACGTTCGTGCGCATGAAGGCGCCGGGACCGTGGATGGAGCGGTCGACGTGCGACTCGGCGGCGAAATGCACGATCGCACGCGGCCGGTGCGTGTCCAGCAACTGGTCGATGAGCGTGCGGTCGCAGATGTCGCCCTGCACGAAGACATGACGCGGATCGTCCTTCAGGGAGGCCAGGTTCTCGAGATTGCCCGCGTAGGTCAACGCGTCGAGGTTGACCACCGGTTCGTCCGAGGACTTGAACCAGTCGAGTACGAAATTGCTGCCGATGAAACCGGCGCCGCCGGTGACGAGGATCGTCATGGAACTTCCCTGAAACGTGAGTGCGCCGCTCCCCTGTCGGGGGCTGCGGCGCGGATTGGATTACAGCCGCCAGACCCTCAGGCCGGCGGCGCGGAGATTGTCGCCGCTGAACGCGGCCTTCACGTCGATGAAGGCGCCGCCGTCCACCAGCTTGGCGGCGAGTTCGGCGGCGCTCAGCGCCTTGTACTCGCGATGGGCCACCGCGGCGACGATGGCGTCGGCGCGGGGCAGGTCCTCATAGGCGTGCAGTCGCACGCCGTATTCGTGCATGGCTTCGTCGGCCTCGGCGGCCGGGTCGGTCACCAGGACCTCGACGCCGTAGCTCTGCAGCTCATGGATGATGTCGATCACCTTGGAGTTGCGCAGGTCGCCGCAGTCCTCCTTGAAGGTCAGGCCCAGCACGTTGACCTTGGCGCCCTTGACGTGCGAACCCGCCGCGATCATCTGCTTGATGGTCTGCTCGGCGATGAACTTGCCCATGCCGTCGTTGATGCGCCGGCCCGCCAGGATCACCTGCGGGTGGTAGCCCAGCATGTCGGCCTTGTGGGTCAGGTAGTACGGGTCCACGCCGATGCAGTGGCCGCCGACCAGACCCGGCTTGAACTTCAGGAAGTTCCACTTCGTGCCCGCGGCTTCCAGCACCTCGGAGGTGTCCAGGCCGAGGCGCTCGAAGATGATCGCCAGCTCGTTCATCAGCGCGATGTTGAGGTCGCGCTGCGTGTTCTCGATGACCTTGGCCGCCTCGGCGGTCTTGATGCTGGACGCGCGGTGCACGCCCGGCACGATGATCTTCTCGTAGGTCTTGGCGACGATGTCCAGCGTCTCGGGCGTGTCGCCGGAGACGATCTTCAGGATTTTCGTCAGCGTGTGGTCCTTGTCGCCCGGGTTGATGCGCTCCGGGCTGTAGCCGACGAAGAAGTCCTGCTTCCACTTGAGGCCGGATTCGCGCTCAAGCACCGGGATGCAGACCTCTTCGGTCGCGCCGGGATAAACGGTCGATTCATAGACGACGACCGCGCCGCGCTTCATGTGGCGCCCGACGCTGGTCGACGAGCCGATCAACGGCTTGAAGTCGGGGATGTGGGCCTCGTCCACCGGGGTCGGCACCGCGACGATGATGACGTCGGCCTCGGCCAGGCAGGCCGGGTCGCTGTGGTATTCGGCATGGACGGCGGCCCGGACTTCCTCGTCCGTCAGTTCGCGCGACGGATCGGTGCCGGCGCGGCACTTGGCCACCTTGTCGACGGCGATGTCGAACCCGATCGTGCGGCCGTGCTTGCCGAACTCGACCACCAGCGGCAGCCCCACATATCCCAACCCGACGACGGCGATCACGGACACGGTCTTCTCCTGTACTTTCCGAGGACGGCTTTGTATCCGACTTTCATCCGACTTTCGTGTCGCCGCCTGCCGCGTCCCCCCGGGTGAGGGTCGGCGGCCGGGGGTCAGTTCCGGCCGTAGGTGTCCTGATAACGGACGATGTCGTCCTCGCCCAGGTAGGAGCCGGACTGCACCTCGATGATCTCCAGCGGCACCTTGCCCGGGTTGGACAGACGGTGCACCTGGCCCAGCGGGATGTAGGTGGACTGGTTCTCGGTCAGCAGCAGCGTCTTGTCGCCGTTGACGATCTCCGCGGTGCCCTGGACCACGATCCAGTGCTCGGCGCGGTGGTGGTGCATCTGCAGGCTCAGCGAGGCGCCGGGCTTGACCATGATGCGCTTGACCTGGAAACGCTCTCCCATGTCGATGCTGTCGTACCAGCCCCAGGGGCGGTGCACCTTGCGGTGCAGGTTCTGTTCCTCGCGCTGGGAGGCTGTCAGCTGGTTGACGATCTTCTTGACGTCCTGGCTCTTGCTGCGGTCGGCGACCAGCACCGCGTCCGGCGTCTCGACCACGACGATGTTGTCCAGACCGACCGCCGACACCAGCCGGCTGGTGGCGTGGACCAGCGTGTTGCGGCTGTCCGCGATGATCGCGTCGCCGCGGCTGGCGTTGCCGGATTCGTCCTTGTCTGCCACCTGCCAGACCGCTTCCCAGGCGCCGAGGTCGTTCCAGCCGGCGTCCAGCGGCACCATGCGCAGGGCGATCGCGCTGCCGGGGCAGCGCTCCATCACGGCGTAGTCGATCGATTCCGACGGCACGGCGGCGAAGGCTTCCTTGCCCGGACGTACGAAGGAGCCGTCGACGGCCTTGCCTTCGAAGGCCACGCGCGTGGCCTGGTCGATGTCGGGCCGGAACTGCTGCAGAGCCTGCAGCCAGACGCTGGCGCGCAGCACGAACATGCCGCTGTTCCAGTAGTAGCTGCCTTGGTCGAGGTACTTCTGGGCGGTGGCGGCGTCGGGTTTCTCGACGAAGGCCTCGACGCGCAGGCCGACGCCTTCGGCGCCGGCGCGGATGTAGCCGTAGCCGGTTTCCGGCCGGTCGGGCGTGATGCCCAGGATCACGATCGCGCCGTCCTTCGCCTGACGCACGGCGTCCTGCAGCGCGGCGGTGAAGGCGGGTCCGTCGGTGACGGTCTGGTCCGCCGGGGTCACGACCAGCACCGGATCCGCGCCCCCTTCGAGCGCCTGCAGCGCGGCCAGCGTGATGGCCGGCGCGGTGTTGCGGCCAACGGGCTCCAGCACGACGGCGCTGGGCGAGAGCTTCTGTTCACGCAGCTGGTCCAGGACCATGAAGCGGTGTTCCTCGTTGCCGACGACGAGGGGCGCCTGCACCGCGATGTCTTCCGCGGACAGCGCGGCCAGGCGTTGCGCCGCCTGCTGGAACAGGCTGGTGTTGCCGTTCAGCACCAGGAACTGCTTCGGGTAGCCGGCCCGCGACAGCGGCCACAGCCGTGTGCCGCTGCCGCCCGCCATGATCACCGGCTGCGTGTCGATCTTGCTCAAGTGACTGCTCCCTCTCAACCTTCGAATCCGTTGGGGTTGGCCGACTGCCAGCGCCAGCTGTCCTCGCACATGCGGGCCAGGTCGTGCTTCGCCGTCCAGCCCAGCTTCTCTCTCGCCAGCGCCGGGTCGGCGTAGCAGGCGGCGACGTCGCCGGGGCGTCGGGCGACGATCTCGTGGGGGATCGTGCGGCCGCTGGCGGCGGCGAAGGCGTTGACCAGCTCCAGCACGCTGTAGCCGCGGCCGGTGCCGAGGTTGACCCAGATCGACTCGTCGCCGCGCAGCAGGAAGTCCAGCGCCGCGACGTGACCTTCGGCCAGGTCGACGACGTGGATGTAGTCGCGCACGCCGGTGCCGTCGGGCGTGTCGTAGTCGTCGCCGAAGATGGACAGCTTCGCGCGGCGGCCCACGGCCACCTGCGTCACGTAGGGCATCAGGTTGTTGGGGATGCCGCGCGGGTCTTCGCCGATGCGGCCGCTTTCATGCGCGCCGACCGGGTTGAAGTAGCGCAGGCAGGCGGTCTGCCATTGCGGATCGGAGGCGCCGAGGTCGCGCAGGATGCCTTCCCCGATCAGCTTGGTCGCGCCGTAGGGATTCACCGCCATCAACGCCGCGTCCTCGCGCAGCGGCAGCGATTCCGGCTGGCCGTACACGGTCGCGCTGGACGAGAACACGATCCGCTTGCAGTCGTGCCGGCGCATCGTCTCGCACACGGTCAGCAGGCCGTCGAGGTTGTTGCGGTAGTAGCTCAGCGGCTTGGCGGTGGATTCGCCGACCGCCTTGAAGGCGGCGAAATGCACCACCGCCGCCGGCCGGTGCTCCTGGAAGACCGCGTCCAGCGCCGCGCCGTCGCAGACGTCGAGCTTCTCGAACAGCGGCGTCTGGCCGCTGAGTTCGGCCAGCCGTTCCAGCACCTTGGGCGAGCTGTTGCTGAAGTTGTCCACGCCGACGACGCGGTAGCCCGCCGCCAGCAGCGCGAGCCAGGTGTGGGAACCGATGTAGCCGGTCGCGCCGGTCAGCAGGATGGTGTCGTTGGCCATGGAGGGGTGGGGGTCAGCGGATCATGCCCTGCACGTAGCAGCCGGCGGTGTAGGCGTTGTAGGAGTAGATCACGTCGGTCGTGTCGCGATCCAGGCGCGTGTACTGGCAGCCCACCGTGACGTTGCGCAGCGCTTCCCAGGCCAGTCCCAGGCTGTACTGCTTGGAGTTGTCCTTGGACCGCACGCCGCCCAGCGCGATGTCGTGGTCCCGGCTCAGGCGCGTGACGCCCAGGCCGGCCTGCGCAGTGAGCTTGCCGGTGATGCGGTAGTTGAACTGCGTCTGGAAGGCCGTCTGCACGCGGTTGAAGTCGGCCAGGCCGTTGTTGATGCCCAGGGCGTAGGTCTCGACGCCGGTGTCGCGCGACAGCTTGGTGTTGAGCGACCAGCGGCCGCCCGGCGACCAGGTCCAGTTCAACGCGCCGGTCAGGCCGGTGAAGGTGTCGGAGGTGCTGCGGCTCAGCCGCGCGTTCAGGCTGCTGGCGCCGGTCGCACGCCAGAACGCGGTCAGGTCGATGTCCTTGCGGTCCCACTCGAAGCCGTTCACCGGCACGCGACCCTTCGTGTAGCGGCCCGCGACGCCGAAGCGCCAGGCGCTGCTGGCGTTGTAGAGCAGCCCCAGCGAGGAGGTGTTCTGACGGTATTCCTGCGGCTCCCACAGGGCCAGCGAATAGTCGCGCTGGCGCCGCATGAAGGTGCCTTCGAGCGTGAACGGCGACAGTCCCGGCAGGCCCAGACGGACGGCACCGCCCAGGCTCTGGTCGGTCTGCAGGTTGCGTTCGGTGGTCGGCGCGATGCCGGTGTTGCTGTTGAAGTCGGCCAGCGTGCGGGCGGTCGTGTAGTCCACGTTGCCCGACAGGTTGCCCGCGGTCTCCCAGTCGATCCCGGTGTCCAGGCTGTAGCCGCGGTTGTCCAGCCGGCTGTTGTCCTGGTAGCGGTTGTCGTTGAAGCGGCCGTCGGCGTGCAGCCGCTGGCGGCCCAGCCGCGTGTCCACGCCGGCCAGCAGGCTCAGCGAGGTCAGCCGGTCGCTGTTGGCCGCGGCGTTGGAGCGGTACACGTTGTTGGTGTAGTAGTGACCCAGCGAGGCGCCGAGGTACCAGGGGCTGCCCTGGTCGCTCTGGGCCCAGGCGGACGTGGCGGCGAGCAGCGAGAGCGGCACTGCCAGGGGCAGCGCCAGCCGGTGTCGGTGGAGGCGGTTCATCGTCGGGGAGTCTCCTGCTTTTCGCTTGTCAGCATGTCAATAGGCGTGGCGGTCGAACAGCACCAGCCTCACGGTCCGCACGATGATCTGGAGGTCCAGGCCGAGCGACCAGTTGCGCAGGTATTCGAGATCGTATTCGACGCGCGCCTTCATCTTGTCCACGGTGTCGGTCTCGCCGCGCAGGCCGTTGACCTGCGCCCAGCCGGTGATGCCGGGCTTGACCTTGTGGCGCACCATGTAGGCCTTGATCAGCTGGCGGTATTCCTCGTTGTGCGCGACCGCGTGCGGGCGCGGGCCCACGATGCTCATGCGGCCCTGCAGGACGTTGAGGAACTGCGGCAGCTCGTCCAACGAGGTCCGGCGGATGAAGGCGCCGAACGGCGTGATGCGCGGGTCGCCCTTGGTCGCCTGCTTGACGACGGCGCCGTTGTCCATCGAGCGCATGGAGCGGAACTTGTAGACGATGATCTCGTCGCCATCGAGGCCGTTGCGGCGCTGCTTGAAGATCACCGGCCCGGGCGAGCTCATCTTCACGCCAATCGACAGGATCAGCAGGATCGGCGAGATCAGCACCAGGATCAGCGACGCCAGGATGATGTCGCTGATGCGCTTGACCACCTCGTTGACGCCGGTGAACGGCGTCTCCAGGATGCCCACCACCGGCACGCCGTTCACGTCCTGCAGCCGGCCCTGGATGATGCTGATGCCGAAGACGTCGGGGACGAAGAACAGCGAGGCCGTCGTGCCCTGCAGCTGCTCCAGCAGGCGCAGGATGCGCGGCTGCGAGCCCAGCGGCAGCGTGATGTAGACCTCGCGCACGCCGTGCGTGCGGACGTAATCACTCAGCTGCGGCAGCGTCCCCAGCACCTTGCCCAGGCAGTCCGGGTGGAGCCGGTCGTCGGTGCGGTCCTCGAAGAAGCCCAGGCAGTCGGCGCCGCCGACGGTGCCGAACTGCAGCGCCCGTGCGACCTTGGCGCCCAGCGGGCCCGCACCGACGATGACCGCGGTGCGGCGGATCCACGGCTGGCGGGAGCGCCAGAGCAGCACGCGCCGGCCGATCTCGACCGCGACGATCTGCGCCAGCGGCGTGACCGCGGCCCACCACAGCAGCACCGGGCGCTCGAAGTAGTGGAAGCTGCTGGTCGCGTAGGCGAACATGCCCAGGATCAGCAACAGCATCAGCCAGGAGCCGACGATGTCGGTGATCGCACTGGCGGGATGGTCCGCGAAGCGGTTGCGCCCCGGGAAGGTCAGCGCGAACACCAGCATGCACAGCGTATAGGTGGACCGCATCACCGGTTCACCGAACCAGGCCAGCAGCACCAGGTAGACCAGAACGATCAGCGTCGGTTCCAAGAAGGCCGCGATGAAGGATTGGACCGACTGCGGCGCGCTGTAGAAGGTTCTCTTGTAATTTCGGTCCTCAAACATCACCCAGTGGTCCTTCCCCGGCCTTAGCCGGAAATTCTCGCTCAATTCAACTCGCGGACTCGTAACCGGACCCCCTAGCTTTGTCACCGGTTCCGCCGCGCCCAGGTCGCCTTCGCGGCCTGCCTACAATCCGCCCCATGCTTCAAGAATGGTCCAAGCTCCTCGCCCCCGCGGTCCAGGATCGCATCACGCTGTTGCTCAACCATGTCATGTCCCGCGAGCCCGTCGCCACCGCGCGCCTGGCCCCGCATACGGGCAAGACGTTGCGACTGCGCCTGTCCGGCTGGCCGGCGATGCTGCCGGCCGCACCGGATCTGCGGTTGCGCATCACCCCGGCCGGTCTGCTCGAACGGATGGGCGACGAGGATGCCCCTAGGCAAGAACCGGACCTGCTCATCGAGCTGGACGCGTCCAACCCCGCCGCCGCCGCCTTCGCGGCGCTGTCCGGCGCGCGTCCGGACGTGCGCGTCCAGGGCGATGCGCAACTGGCCGGCGACTTCAACTGGCTGATCGATCACGTGCGCTGGGACATCGAGGACGACCTGGCGGCCATCACCGGTCCGGCCGTGGCGCATCAGCTCGGCCGCTTCGGCCGGGCCGCCGCCGCGGCGATGGCGACGCTGGCCCGCACGGCGGGCCGCTTCATGCCCGACGGCCAAGGCCGGGCATGAGGTCCTGAATGAGGTATCTGTCCCGCCTGCTGGTCATCGTCTGGACCCTGTATCGACACGGGCTGGACGAGCTGGCGCTCTCCACGCTCAAGCGCCGCCGGTTCCGCTTCCTGCGCCGGCTGATCACCGTCGGCCGGGCCTGGGACCAGCCCCGCGGCGCACGCCTGCGGCTGGCCCTGGAGCGGCTGGGACCGATCTTCGTCAAGTTCGGCCAGCTGCTGTCCACGCGCCGCGACCTGGTTCCGCCCGACATGATCGAGGAGCTGTCTCGGCTCCAGGACAACGTGCCGCCGTTCCCCGCCGAGCTGTCGCGCGAGCTGATCGAACGCGCCTTCGGGCGCCGCATCGAGGAACTGTTCGCCACCTTCGATGCCGAGCCTGTTGCCAGCGCATCGATCGCGCAGGTCCACTTCGCGACGCTGCATGACGGGCGTGAAGTCGCCGTCAAGGTGCTGCGGCCGGGCATGCTCGACATCATCGAGGACGACCTGGCGCTGATGCGCACGCTGGCGGGCTGGGTGGAGCGTTTCTCGGCAGACGGCCGACGGCTCAAGCCGCGCGAGGTCGTGTCGGAGTTCAACACCTACCTGCACGACGAGCTGGATCTGGTGCGCGAGGCCGCCAACGCGGCCCAGCTCCGCCGCAACATGCAGGACCTGCAGCTGGTGATGGTCCCGGAGATGATCTGGGAGCTCTGCCGCAGTGAAGTCATCGTGATGGAGCGCATGCGCGGGGTCCCGATCTCGCAGCTGGAGCGCTTGCGCGAGGCCGGCGTCGACATCAAGAAGCTGGCCCGCGACGGCGTCACGATCTTCTTCACGCAGGTGTTCCGCGACGGCTTCTTCCACGCCGACATGCATCCCGGGAACATCCAGGTCAGCCTGGATCCGCACACCTTCGGCCGCTACATCGCGCTGGACTTCGGGATCATCGGCACGCTGACCGAGGTCGACAAGGATTACCTGGCGCAGAACTTCATCGCCTTCTTCCGGCGTGATTACAAGCGCGTCGCCGAGTTGCACATCGAATCGGGCTGGGTGCCGCCGGAGACGCGCGTCGATGAACTCGAAGGCGCGGTGCGCACGGTCTGCGAGCCGCATTTCGACAAGCCGCTGAAGGACATTTCGCTCGGACAGGTGCTGATGCGGCTGTTTCAGATCTCGCGCAGATTTAACGTGGAGATTCAGCCGCAGCTGGTTTTGCTGCAAAAAACGCTGCTCAACATTGAAGGATTGGGCAGGCAGCTCGATCCGGAACTGGATCTCTGGGCCACGGCGAAGCCTTTCCTCGAGCGCTGGATGGACGAGCAGATCGGCTGGCGCGCCTTCCTGCGCCAGTTGAAGAAGGAGGCGCCGCGCTTCGCGCAGATGGTGCCGGAGTTCCCGCGGCTGATGCACGAGGTGCTGCGCCAGCGCGCCGACGACGGCCACGCCGACCTGACCCGTCAGCTGCTGGTGGAGCAGCGCCGCACCAACCACCTGCTGCAGGCACTGCTGTGGGGCGTCGGCGGCTTCATGCTGGCCCTGGTGCTCACCCAACTGGCGCTGCGCTGGATCGACTGAGTCCTGCGACGCAGCGAGCGCCAAGGCGAAAGCCGCCCCGTGTCGGGGGCGGCGAGCGCGTCAGGCGGAGGTCCTCGCAGGGCGTCGCCTCATGGAGGGGGAGGGCGCCGCCGACGCGGGGTCAGGTCGCGTAGTCCGCGAAGCCCTGCTTGAGTCGCGAACGCAGCAGCGTGCGCACCCGGTTCACGCGCGAGCGCACGGTGCCGATCGGGATCGCCTGGATCTCGGCGACGTCGCGGTAGGACTCCTCCTGCAGGCAGGCCAGGTCGAAGGTCCCGCGCAGATCGGCGGAGAGGCCCGACAGGGTGACGTCGACGATGCCGGCCAACTGCCGGTAGGCCACCTGCTGGCTCACGTCCATCGACGAGTCGCGCGGACGGTGGGCCGACTCCGAGTCCATCATGTGCGGGGACTCGTCCAGGCTTTCCATCTGGCCGCTGCGCTTGGAGCAGCGCGCCACGTGGTTGCGCGCGACGTTGGCGGCGATCCCGAAGAACCAGGTCTCCACCGACGAGCGAGCCTGGAAGCGATCGGCACAGCGCGTGGCCTCGAGCATCGCATCCTGGATGATGTCGTCGAGCTCGCCCGGCGAACGCTCGTAACGCCGCAGGAAGCGCTTGAGCTTGCTGGAGTCGCTGCGCGAGTCCCGCGCGATCTTCACGATGTGCGTCAGCACCAGTTGCTGGCGCTCGCGCACGAGCTCGGGATCCACCGGTTCGATGGGCTCGATCGGCTCGGCGATCGCCTCGATCGCCGCCTCGGCGTCGTCGGGCGCGAGCTCGAGCTCGAGGGTGAGCTCCGGCGTGAGATCCGTGGTCGTTGCGGGCTCTTGCGAGTGGGCTTCGCCCGTATGGCCCATGGCTTCGGTGGTGTGGTTCATAGACAGACTCGAAGAAGGTCCGGGTCCCCGTTCGGCTCGGTCTCGGGCGCGCGCCCGACGGGGATCTTCCGGAGCCGGGGGCTCCCTAGGACTGAGGAGAGGTCGCGCCGCGCCGGGCGCGTGACAGGAAAGTGGAGCGGTGCGGAGGTCACGGTCGACCTCCGAAGGTGACGAGCGCCGCGAGGGCCTGGTCGCCGAGCGCCAGCAGCTGCAGCGCCATCCAGCGGCCGGTCACCGCCAGGACGAGGCCGACGGCGAAAAGCTTCACCGCGAAGGGGATGCTCTGGTCCTGCATCGACAGCACCGTCTGGACCAGCGAGACCAGCACGCCCGCCAGCACCGCGACGATCAGCGGCGGCAGCGACAGCCAGATCACCATGAGCAGGCCCTTCTGGAAGAACGCGATGGTTTCGATCACGGCGCGGTCCTCAGGCGTAGGAACGGACCAGGCCGTCGAAGAGTCGCGTCCAGCCGTCGAGCAGCACGAACAGCAGGATCTTGAGCGGCAGCGAGACCACCATCGGCGACACCATCTGCATGCCCAGCGCCAGCAGCAGGTTGGACAGCAGCAGGTCGATGACGACGAAGGGGACGTAGAGCACGAAGCCCGCTTTCAGCGCCAGCTCCAGCTCGCTGACCACGAAGCAGGGGATCAGGACGACGTAGTCGCTGTCCTGCGGCGCCGCCAGGCGGCCGCCCCATTGCTGGCGGGCCAGGTCGACGAATTTCTGCCGCTTCTCCGGCAGCGTGTTGGCCAGCATGAAGCCGCGCATCGGCTCGAAGGCGTGAGCCAGCTCGGCCATGCCCAGGCTGGCGGATTTCGAGCGATGGGGCGTCGGCGCCTGAGCCGGCGACGACGGGCCCGACAGGCCGGGGAGATCCATGGGCAGCCGCGACACCACCTCGTTGAGCACCGGGGCCATCACGAACAGCGTGGCGGCGAGCGCCATGCCGTTGAGGGCCATCGTCGGCGGGACCTGTTGCACGCCCAGCGCGTTGCGCACGATCATCAGCACCACGGAGATCTTCAGATAACTCGTCGTGCAGACCAGCAGCAGCGGCAGCAGCGTCAGGCCCGCCAGCAGGAACGCCAGCGAGAGGGGGTCGAAGCCGCCGGCGTTCACCGCGGAGTCCCCCACTGCAGGATCTCGACGGCCAACCGGCCCTCGACCTCCACCAGCTGTCCGGCGCCGAGTTCGGTGCCGTGCGCGACGATGCGGACCGTCGCCGGGGTCAGCGCTTCCAATGGGACGATCTGGCCGGCCGCAAGCGCGCTCAGTTCGCCGACGGTCATGGCGACGCGGCCAACGATGAAGTCCAGGTCTACGGTCAGGGCATCCACGTTGCGGGGCTCCGTTGGGGGTGAAAAGGCATGAAGGGAATTGGACGGCGAGCCCCCCTCTGAGCCCCATCCCTGGAACTCGCGTGTGAGGTGGTCAACCTGACCTAAATGAATCAGTCGCCCAGCAGAAACGAGGCATAACGGGCCGTTTTGGGCTGGCCCCTCGGAGGGAAGCCAGAAGGCATCGCCCGTCCGGATCGCCAGCAGTCGCGTGCGCCGCACCGGGAGACGGGTCAGCCAGAGCCCTGCCGTCAGGGCGATCCCCGCGACGGCGGCCGGCATCAAGCCGCGCGCGGGACGCGTCTTCCAGCCCGGCGCCATCGCCCAGGCCATCAGGGTGCGGCGCGAGGCACCGATCGGTACGACATGTCGGGTGCCGTCCTGACTGACGAGCGTCAAGACAGCGGCGATGGGCCGATCCGTTCCAGGTCCTGATGGACTTGCGTCCATGGCGTCCAGGGCGTCCAGGGCAACGTGCAGTGGCGTCGGAACCTCGCCCATCGCGCGTGCCAGCGCCGGACTCCACGCGGCGCAGGCCAAGCGCAAGAGGCCGTCCCTCGCGCGCCCGTCCCCGTGAGCAGGCAGGTGCACCCCGGTCGCGATCGTGACCAAGGTGTCGTCTTCGAGATGGAGGATGCCGTGCGGGATGCCGAGCGTCGGACCGCCCCAGGGGGCCTCGGGGGGAAGGCCTTCGCGGGCGGGGGCGAGCGCCAGTTCGAAGGAGGTCCAGGGCGAACCCGCGTCGTCGACGATCCAGACGACGCCGCATTGAAGTCGATGTCGGAGCCGGACGTCCTCGGCGTCCCGCTTGGGCAACTGGAGCGGTGAAGGAGATGCACGCGCATTCGCTGACAGGACGGCGGTGCGGGCGACGGGTCTGGCAATCGGATCGGCGAGCATCGGAGCAGGCCACCGGGAACGCCGGCGGCGAAAGGGGAGGTGGCCGTCAGTGCGATGTCAAAGGCATGCCGTTCTCGGGGTGGCGGGCCGCTGCCGGAACCTCGCCCGGTTGTTCGCGTACTAGGGCCCGCATGAATCCCGCCTGGATCTCCCAACGCCTGCCGCTGAGCGATCTCGCCCTGCGCATCGACGATGCCGAGGAGGGCGGGGCGTCGCCTGCCGTGCTGAGGCGTGAATCGCTGGCGGTCGTGCGGTCGGCGGGCGACGTGGTCCGGGCCGCCAGATCGGCCTGTGCGGCTCGCCTGCAGGCCGCGCGGGAGCGCGAGCGCCGCTGGCGGCTGCACTCGCGCGACCGTTGCACGGCGGCGCTCTCGCACGAAGCGGAGCAACTCAGGCGCGTGGCGATCGAGGACGCGGCGCGGATCGCGAGCACGATGCGACAGGATCGCGAACAACTGCTCGCTGCCGCTGAATCTTTGTTGATCGAGATCGCGCAGCAGGCGGCCCGACGCCTGCTGCTCAACCTTCCCGCGGAGTGCCTGGCGCAGTCCAGTGCGCGCCTGTTGCGTGACGAATGGCGCGCGATGCGAGGCGAAGGTGATGCCCGCTTGCGCGTGCCGATCGACGAAGCGGAGGCCTTGGCGGACATCGCGGCCGAAGCCGGATGGACATTGGTGCCGGACGCCCTGCTGGCGCGAGGTCAATGCGTGCTGGACCACCGCGCCGGCAGCCTCCACGCCAACTATGGCGAGAACGTCCGGGCGCTGCTCGACGCGTTGCCGGGACCGGTGTCCGCGCTGCCGCCCGCCTGTTGTACCGATCCCCGATTTCCCCCAACCGCTCCCCAGGAGATTTCCGCATGACCTCGATCACTCCCTTTACCTTCCGGCTGATGCAGACCAGCATGGCGAGCTCGCGCCGACTGGAGGAGGAAATGAAGCGCCTCGGCCCCGGAGAGGTGGATCGGGCGATGGCCATCAAGAGCCGACTCCAGATGGAGGTCGCGACGATGAAGACCGATGTCCAGCTGCATCGGAGCATCGAACGCAAGATCCTCAACGAGCAGCGCTGACATGAGACGCCCTGCCGCGCTGATGTGGGCCTCGCTGCGCGCGGCGCTTTGCGCCGTGACCTTGTCGGGGCCGTTCGGGCCCGCGATCACGGAAGCGGTCGCGGTGGCACCGGCTGCGTGGCGGGACACGCTCTACAGCTATCGCGCCGACGAGGAACTCACGCTGACGCAAGTCCTTGACCGCTTCTCGTCGACGCTGGGCCTCGAGGTGAAGCTCGCCGATCCCGCGCTGGGACGGCGCAAGTTGAAGCTCAGCGGCAAGGGCGCCTCGCCGGCGGTCTTCCTGGATCGACTGGGCGATTCACAGGGCCTGGACTGGTTCATCTATCAGGGCGTTCTGCACGTCTCGGCGCGGTCGGCCGCGACCAGCGATCGGATCTCGCTCGGTCCGCAGAGCCCCTCGGACGCCAAGGACGCGCTGGTCGGCATCGGGTTGTTTGAAAGCCGTTTCGGCTGGGGCGAATTCGACTCCGACCCGCCCACCGTGCTGGTGTCCGGACCGCCTGCCTACGTCAGCCTGGTTCGCCGGATGCTCGCGGTGCCCGAGGACAAGGCACCGCGGCGGGAGCGTCCCCGCATGATGGTCTTCCGTCTGAAGCACGCGTCCGCCGCCGACCGGGAAATGAGAACACGCGATCGCGTCGTCACGGTGCCCGGCCTGGTGACGACGCTGAACCAGGTCTTGCCGAACGCCCGTTCCGTCAGCCTGCAGGCTCATCCGCTCAACGCCCGCGAAGGCGCGACAACGTCGCCGCCGTCCGGCGCGGAGGATCCGTGGGCGGCGCTGGCGCGGGAGTTGGCCGGCGGCGACTCCGCCAGCGACGCTGCGATGGCGGGCCTCCCGGTCGCGCGGCTGCCCCTGGCATCGTCGACGGGCGGCAGTGCGCCCAGACGTGGCGCGGCTTCGACGGCGACGTCGCAGGCGTCGGAATCGTCAGGACAGTCCCGGCGGTCAGGGCGCGGCAGCGATGCGGAGCTGCCTGAATTCATGCCCTCGATCGCCGCCTACACGCCACTCAACGCGGTCCTTGTCTGGGACCTGCCGTCACATCGCGATGATTACCGCGAGCTCATCGACGCGCTCGACGTTCCCAGCCGTCTCATCGAGATCAACGTGACCATCCTCGACGTCAGCGCGGATGCGTTGCGCGATTGGTCGGTCGACCTCGAAGCCGGGTCGGGCGCCGCACGGGTGTCATTGGGCGCGGACGGGAACCTCGGCGCGACCTCCGGCGACACCGGCGTCAAGGGGTCGACCATGGTGCTCTGGGCGTCGAACCGGCTCGCCTTGCGCGTGCGTGCGCTCGAATCGCGCGGGCAGGCCCAGGTGCTCTCGCGCCCGTCCGTCCTGACCTTGAACAACGTCGGCGCCTTGCTCGACATGAACCAGTCGGCCTACGTGAAGCTGGTCGGCGAACGCAGCACGGACCTGCGCACGATCACGGCGGGCACCCTGCTCAAGGTGACGCCCAGCATCGTCGGGGACGACGCTGGCGGCGCGGATCAAGGCATACGCGTCACCCTGGACATCGAGGACGGCCAGTTGACGAAGGCCACCTCCGATCAGGGGACGCCCAGCGTCGGCAACAGCGCGGTCAGCACCGAGGCGGTGGTGAAACCGGGCGAATCGCTGGTCGTCGGCGGCTACCGGCGGCAGGACCGCCAGGTCTCCAACTCGCGTGTGCCGGGCCTGTCCTCGATCCCCTTGATCGGCGCGCTGTTCCGCAGCGACAGCGCCGTGAACAGCGAGCGCGAGCGTCTCTTCATCCTGACGGCGCGCGCGCTGCCCTGAACGTCTTTCATCCCTCCTCATTCGCCTGCCATGACCACGATCAGCTCCCGACCCGGCAATGCCCTCTTCGAATCCGGACAGGATGCGATCACCAAGGGCAAGACAGCGGACGCGCAGGCGTACCGGCCATTGCCACCGTCGCCGCCGATGCGCCCGCCCGAATCGTCGGCGGCCGATCTGGCGCAGATCGCCGAACGCCGCGCTGCCCTGCGGGCGGCGGCCGAGGCGGCGTCGAACTCCGGCGGACTCGGGGCCAGCGCTGAGGAAATCACCTTCGGCGCCAGTGAGCGTGCCGAGCTCGACACACACGACGAGTCCCGAGACGCGGGCGAACGCAAGGAGGATCGCGTCGAGGCGCTGATGCGCATCGACGCGATTCACGCCATGATGAGGCAGCTCTCCGGCGACCAGGGGTTCGCATCGATCCGGCAGCGCGCGGAGCGTTTCGCGTCTCTGTGGGCGCAGGGCAGGTCGCAGCAGGCGATGGAAGAACTGGACGCCGGCATCCTGGCCCCGGCGGAGCGCGAAGCCCTGCTGCATCTGGCGCTGGGCAAGCTGCGGCCGGGCGCGGATGTCGGGTCGTTGAACGCCCTGCTGGAGGCGTCGGATCGCGACCCGAACGGCACTGTGCGGCAGCTGATGCGCACGGCCGTACCGATGACCACGTCCACGACCGGCTCGGCCGCCCTCGCACCGGACTCGCCGCTGCTCGCGGCGCTGCAGTCGCCGCCGTCGCCCAAGCTGGTCCTGGAGGCCGCCAGCGGCCTGGGCCGCGACGGACTCGGTCGATTGGAAGCCATGTCGGTGCCTCGGGGGCGCGTCGACGCGCGCCGCTCGCGCGGTGCGGAAGTGTTCCTGTCGCTGACCTTGCTGCGCATGATCCAGCAGGTCCGTCAGGTGGAGCAGTCCGGCGCCCGATTGATGAAAGCCGGAGCTGCCGGACCGTGCCCCGGTGCCGAGAATCCGGAAGAGATCCGCAAGACGGCACGCTGGCTCCTCGATACGACCTTCGCGCCCGCGCCGCAGGCAGCGCTCGCGCGCATGGGAACGGTGTTGAAGGTCAGCGGCGACGCGCTGGCGAGCGTGCGTCGGCAGATGCAGCGCGAATTGCAGCAACTGCCGGAAGGCGTCTGGCTGAACGCCGACACCAGGCAGCTCGTGAGCAATGAGTTGAAGAACGCCAACACGGCTGACCTGGAGCGACGCGGATTGCTCACCCGGGCCGGGCTGGGCACAAGAACGGATCGGCCGGCCGCGCCCGCGGCATGACAAGCCTGCAAATTCAGGTGGCGAACCTCGCATGAGCGCGCCCGACTGAGCATTCACCATGCCTTTGCCACCTCCTTCCAGCGCACCCCACGGCGCCACCCCCGCCACTTCCGCAGGCGCGATCCTGTCGCCGGCGCAGGCCCTCGCCCGGCAGATCGCGCCGCGCGGCGAGCGGGCCGAGATCGTTGTCACCGCGCTGGTCGTGGCGGTCGTCTTCGCGATGCTGCTCCCGGTCCCCACCTGGCTGCTGGACCTGCTGATCGCGATCAACCTGTGCGTGTCGGCCTTCCTGATCGTGCTGGTGATGCAGGTGAAGCAGACGACCGGGCTGTCGGCGTTCCCCTCGTTGTTCCTGGTCACCACGCTGTTCCGCGTGGCGCTCAGCGTGGCCAGCACGCGGCAGATCCTGCTCAACGCGGAGGCCGGACACATCATCGCGGCCTTCGGCGAGATCGTCGTCGGGGGCAACCTGGTCGTCGGCCTGGTCGTCTTCCTGGTCCTGACGGTGGTGCAGTTCATCGTGATCACGAAGGGCTCGGAACGGGTGGCGGAGGTCAGCGCGCGTTTCTCGCTCGATGCGATGCCGGGGCGGCAGATGGCCATCGACATGGAGCGCAAGGCGGGCGGCATCACGCAGGAGGAAGCCAAGGCGCAACGGGATGCGTTGACCGAGGAAAGCCAGTTCTTCGGCGCCATGGACGGCACGATGAAGTTCGCCAAGGGCGACGCCATCGTCGGCATCGTCATCGTGCTGGTGAACCTGCTGGGCGGCCTGTCGGTGGGCGTGCTCCAGCGGGGTCTGCCCGCCGCGGACGCGCTGCAGGTCTACGCGATCCTGACCATCGGCGACGGGCTCGTGGCGCAGATCCCGGCACTGCTGATGTCGATGACTGCCGGCCTGCTGGTCACGCGGGTGTCCAAGCCCACGGGAGGCCGGGCGATCGGCAACGAATTGACCGCGCAGCTGCTGCACCAGCCCAAGGCCTGGGTGACGGCCAGCGGTGCGATGCTGGCCTTCGGTCTGCTGCCCGGCATGCCGCTGCTGGCGTTCGCCGGCCTGGCGACCGGGTCCGCCACCGTCGGTCTGAC
The DNA here is from genome assembly GCA_002205125.1 of Roseateles noduli. GTDB lineage: Bacteria > Pseudomonadota > Gammaproteobacteria > Burkholderiales > Burkholderiaceae_C > Roseateles > Roseateles noduli. Next base: position 56,862 of record NIOE01000001.1, read on the forward strand.
GATGATGCATCGCAAGCTGAAGACGGAGCGCGAGCAGGCGCAGCAGCGTGAGGCCGTCGTGGAAGCCCTGCGCGATTTCGATCTGGTGCGCCCCTTCGCGCTGCGGGTCAGCCGCCGCGTCGACCCCGAGCGCGCCCAGCGCGCGCTCAACCTGTGCCGACAGGTCCGCAATCGCCTGGTGCGTCGTCTTGCGCTGGTGACCCCTGCCATCGAATTCGATTCGGACGTCGACCTCGATCATGCCGACCTGGAGTTCTGCCACGGCGAAGTGCCGGTGTTTTCGATGCGACTGAACGAGGACCTGCTCACCTGCACCTGGACGCGAGGCGATGCGATCGACCTCGGGCTGCCGGCGGACCAGATCGAGTCGCGCGGTGGACTCGCCTGCGCGCCGCGTGTCTGGCTGCCCGAGGCGCAGGCGCAGGCGCTGGACCCGCGGCCGACGGACCTGCGCAACTGCTGGGACCGCCTGGACGAACTTTGCGAGGAAACGCTGTTGCGCGTCGGCGCGATGTATTTCGGCATGGAGGAAACCCAGAAGATCTCCGCCTGGTGCAGCCGCAAGACGCCGGAGGTGGCCAAGGAACTGGAGCGGGCCGTCCCGGCCAGCCGCATGGCCGAAGTGCTGCGTCGGCTGCTCACCGAAAACGTCAGCATCCGCAACCTGCCGATGATCATCAATGCGCTGATCGATTGGGGGCCGCGCGAGCGCGATCCCTCGATCCTCACGGAGTGCGTGCGGGCGGCGTTGCAGCGCGAGATCTGCGATGCCCACGCGGTACGCAAGGAGCTGCGCGCGCTCATGTTCGACAGCGAGCTCGAGGCGCAGATCCGGGCCGCCATCCGGCAGACCGCCTACGGCGATTTCCTTGCGCTCGACGCCGATCTGACCGATGCGATCCTCGACGAGACCGCTGCGGCGTATCTGGCGACCCACGAGGGCGGGCGCCTGGTCATGATCTGCGCCCAGGATGTGCGCCCGCATATCCGCAAGCTGCTGGCCGACCGTATTCCGCCGCTGGCCGTGATCGGCATGTCCGAGTTGCCGCCGGACTTCCGCGTCAATGTGCGCTCCGTGATCAGCGTCCCGTTGGACGGCCGCGCCTTGCCGGAGATGTACTGACATGGAAGCTGGGATGCTGGCGTCTAATGACCTGGAACTGCGCGTCCTGAGCGGATTGCAGTCGGGCGCCGCGCTGCCGCTGGAGGATGCGCTCGCCGTGGGCGCCGGCGACGACGCCGATCTGCTGCTGCTCGGCGACGGCGGCACGCCCGCGCGGCTGCTCGTACGCCTGGAGCCCGACGGCGGGATGACGCTGGAGCCGCTGGAAGCGGGGGTCGTCCTGGCGGACGGAACGGCGCTTTGCGCCGGCACGTCGACCGCACTGCAACCCGGGGAGGCCTTCCGTACGGGCGACGTGTGGCTGGTCGTGCGGCCGTCGTCCGACGCCTGGGACGCATGGACGCCACCCAGTCTGGAGGCGGCCATGGCGGCCAAGGCGACGGCGCTGTCCCCGGAGGACGGCGTCCAGACGCCTGTTGCCGCCGTCCCCATGATGGTGGCGGACGTCCGTACCTCCCGGAAGGTTGGCAGCCCCCGGTCGCCCTCGGCGCCGCGCCCGATGCGCGCCTTGGGCAGCCTGATCGTGGCTGCGGGGCTGTTGTCCACGATGCTGGGTGTGGCCGCGCTCGTACGACAGGCCGCGGAAGGGGAAGTCGCGGCAGGGCAGGAAGGCGCTGCCGCGACGAAGCCGGATGCCCGGTCGCGTGGCGGGGCTCGTGCGGCCCCGTTGACGACCGCCGCCGCGGCGTCTGCTGCGGTGCCGCCTTCCGCGGCGAGCGTCGCGAAGGCCGCGCCGGGGAACGCCCCGGCGGCCTCCGCCGCTGCTTCGACGCGAGCGCCGGCGATCGAGGTGATCCGCGGCGCGACCTCCGACCGCAGCGGGGGGCATGACCGTCTGCTGGTGAACGTGCCGGGCGACGGCATCGTGATCCTGCCCTTCGACATCCAGGAGGTGCTGCTCGGTTCCCACAGTCAGGTGACGCTGACGGACGGGCGCCGCCTCGAACCCGGTGATCGCGCCGGCGACTGGCGGCTCGCCGAGATCCGGCCGGGCGCGCTGGTCTTCGACGGTCCCCGCAAGGTGCAGGTCGGATGGTGACGCCGCACGACATCGCCGCCCGCGAAGCGGCCCGCATCGCCGCCGCGATGGCGGGCGTGCCGCTGACCCGCCAGTTGGGCCGGGTGCATCGCGTGCTGGGCATGCTGATCGAAGGCACGGTGCCGGGGGCCAGCATCGGCGAACTCTGCGAGGTCTATCACCCGGAAGATCCCACCAGGATCTGGCGCTGCGAGGTGGTCGGCTTCACGGGCGCCAACGTGCTGCTGTCGTCATTGATGGCGCTCGAAGGCATCTCCGGCGGCTGCGTGATCCGGCCGCTGCGCACCGTGCACCACGTGGCCGTGGGCCGACCCTTGCTGGGGCGGATCCTCGACGGATTCGGTGATCCGCTGGACGACGGTCCGCCGCTGCGTGCCGGCGAAGACGGCCTGGAACTCCGCCGCGTCATCGCGGACGCGCCGCCGCCGGTGGAGCGGTGGCGCATCAAGGACCGGTTCCCCACCGGCGTGCGCAGTCTCGACACGCTGCTGACGATCGGGCAGGGTCAGCGGGTGGGCCTGTTCGCCGGGCCTGGCTGCGGCAAGACCACGCTGATGGCCGCGGTGGGCCGCGGCAGCCCGGCCGACGCGATCGTGGTCGGGCTGATCGGCGAACGGGGTCGCGAGGTCCGCGAGTTCACCGAACATGAATTCGATCCCGCCCTGATGGCGCGCACGGTGATCGTCTGTGCGACGTCGGACCGCACCTCCATCGAACGCGTGCGTGCCGCGTTCACCGCCACGGCGATCGCCGAGGGCCTGCGCGACCAGGGCCTGAACGTGCTGCTGATGGTGGACTCGCTGACCCGCCTGGCCCGCGCGCAACGCGAGATCGGCCTGGCCGCCGGCGAAGCCCCCGCGCGCGCCGGCTTCCCGCCGTCGGTCTACGCGCTCCTGCCGCGGCTCATCGAGCGGGCGGGCAACGCCGCCGGCGGGTCCATCACGGCGCTCTATACCGTGCTGCTGGAAGGCGAACTCCGGTCGGATCCGATCAGCGAGGAGGCGGTCTCGCTCCTGGACGGCCACATCGTGCTGTCGCGCAAGCTGGCCGAGCAGGGCCAATACCCGGCGGTCGACGTGCTGGCCAGCCTGAGCCGGGTGATGTCGAACATCGTGCCCCGGGAACACGGTCGCGCAGCCAACCGGATCCGGCAGGTGCTGTCCGGCTACCGCGACATGGAGCTGATGGTGCGGCTGGGCGAGTACCGGCCCGGTCTGGATGCGGAGACCGACCGCATCGTCGCGGACTATCCCAAGGTCATCGACTTCCTGCGCCAGGACACGCGCACGCCAGTGCCGTTGGAAGACAGCCTGGCGCGGCTCAACGCGCTGACCGCGGGCGTGGTGTGACCCTGCGGGTCGTCCGTTGTCGATCCTCGGTGAGTGCGCGATGAGTGCGTCATGACCGCCGCATCGGGGCATCCCCATCCTGAGGTCCGGCCGGAGCCGCGACGGGCGCCGCACGAGTTCGAGACCCCCGCACCGCCCGATCCCCGGATTCCCGGCGTGCGCCGCATCGGCGCGCTGGCGAGCCGCCGCGCGACATTGGCCGAGGCCGAACTCGCGCGCGCCCAGCGGGCCAGCGAGGAGGCGGCGCAGGCCCTGAACGACGCGGAGCAGGCGTTGAGCGACTGCATCGCCGATGTCGCCGCGCAGCGCGACGCCTTGCGGGCGGCCTGTCAGGCGGAGCCGGGGGGCGCGCCGGTGCTACGTCGCTGGCGCCAGGACGACCAGGCGCAGATCGACCGGATCGCGCCGGCCCGCCAGTCGGTGGTCGATCGCCAGAACCTGCGCGACGCCGCCGAACTGGCGCTGGGCGAGGCGTCCGCCAGGCACCGGGCCCTGGCCAGACGCCGCGAAAAGTACACCTTGCTGGAAGAGGAACTCCGCGACGGTGCATGACCGTGCACGGCCCCGCGGAATCGCGCGGCATTGCGCGACGCTGCCGACGACCTGCGTTCAGGCGAGATCCAGCATCTCCTGTCCGATCTCGTCGTCCACCGCCGCCAGGTCCAGGCGCAGTTCGTCTTCGCCCGGCCGCAGGGTGGGCCGCAGCAGATCCGGCGCCTGCTTCTCATACTCCTCGATGACGCGCAGCAGCAGCGCCACCGCGCGGAAGGTATGTTCCGGCACCGGTTGGCCGACTTCGCCAGAAGCCAGCAGGTGCCGCGCGAGCCCCACGTAGCGGACGACCGGGACGCCGTTCTCGCGCGCCTGGCGTCGCAGGGCGAGCGCCTCCTCGTCGCTGCGCTTGTCCAGGATCAGCGGCATCTCGGTGATCTCCGGGTCGTAGAACAGCGCGACCGCGACGTGCTCCGGATTGACCACCACCGCACTGGGCCGCCGCTGCGCGGGGCCCTCGTCGGACATGACGATCTCCTTGGCGATCTGCTTGCGCGTGCTCTTGAGCATCGGATCGCCTTCGTTCTGCTTGTAGTCGCGGCGGACTTCGCTGATGTCCATGCGCAGCTGGCGATAGATCAGGTAGCGCTGCAGCAGGATGTCGGTGACGATCAGCAGCACCAGCACGACGATGCACTGGCGCTCCAGGCCCTTGAGCATCGCCAGGGACAGCGACCACCCCTGGGCGGCGTCGACCCGGAAGCTCTGCGCGATGTCGGGCAGTCCGGCATGGATCTTCAGCCACGCCACCGTCAGCAGCGTGAGGCTGCGCACCGGCCCGAGCACGGCCATGATGAGCTTCTGTCCGGAGATCAGGCTCTTCAGGTTGTTGCCGGGGTTGAGCTTGTCGAAGCCCTTGCCGAGCGCCTTTCCGGCAATGTTGAAGCGGGTCTGGGCCAGGGTGCCCAGCACGGCCACGAGCGCCGGCAGGATCGCGAGCACCAGCAGCGCGATCAGCACCGGGACGAAGGAGGACCAGCTCATCGCGAGGCGGTCGTCCATGGGACGCGCGGTCTGGCGCAGCCCCGCCTCCAGCAGGGCATCGACCAGTCCGCGCCACAGCGGCTCGGTGGCGAAGGCGACTTCCGCCATCAGCATCAGACGCAGGATCTTCAGCGAGTCCTGGCTGACACCGACCTGCCCGTCCTCGCGCGCCTGGCGCTTCTTGGACTCGGTCGGCGGGAGGTTCTTCTCGGACATCGACGGCTCGCGATCCGCTCAATGCGCGGCCGGGACGGAGAGGCCGAGGGTTTCCAGCATGCCCTCCTGCCACCAGCGCAGGGAGTCATCGACCACCTTGTCGAACAGCGGCACCGCGATCAGCGCCACGATCAGCAGGGCCGACACCGATTTCACCGCCATCGCGGAGGCATAGACGTCGAAGCCCTGGACGGCCGTGCTGGCGATGGCCAGTCCCAGTTCGATCATGAGCAGCAGCAGCAGGGGCGGGCCGGCCAGCAGCAGCGCCTGGGTCAGCGTGCCGGCCAGCGCCTGGAGCAGCCCGCGCTGATGTGCCGCGTCGAGCGCAGGGAACAGATCCAGCATCGGCCACTGCGCGTGGCTGACCGACAGCGCGGTGAAGCTCGCCTGCAGCAGGCCCAGGTCCACGAGCAGTGCGATCAGTGCGCGCTCGGACAGTTCGCCCAGCAGGGTGGCGTCCGCCTGGAGCGCGGGGTTGACCTGTTGCGCGGCGTTGGCGCCGCGCTGGTTGTCGATCAATGTGCCCATGCCCCGCACGGCCCAGAAGGGGATCGCCGCGAGCATGCCCAGCACGCTGCCGATCAGGCCCTCCTTGAGCGCCAGCAGGACGAGCGCCTCGGGCGGAGGCGGCGAGGCCATGAAGACAGGCCAGACCTGGAAGGCGGCCGGCAGCGACAGCGCCAGGCAGAGCACCCCGCGCACGGCGGCGGTGGTCTGCTGGCGCGTCAGGAAGGGCAGGAAGACGATCATGCCGCCCACGCGGGCCATCGACAGGGCCATGACCTGCCCGACCACGAACAGCGACTGCGGCGATCCGAGCGACATGGCGCGGCCTCAGGCGAGCGCCGGCTGGGCGGCGGAGGCGGCGGAGATGGATGCCGCGGTCGTGTCGGCGGCGACCGTCAGGCGCGCCTCCCGGGCACGTTCGAGACGGGCGTGGCGACGATCCAGCCGGGTCATGTGGGCGAGCCAGGCGGGATCGTCGAGGCGGCAGCCCCAGACCTCGAGGTCGAAGCGCAGACCGCCGTAATCGACGATCGCAGGCATCAACGCCCAGCGTTCGAGCCGGCAGGCGCGGACCAGCGAGAGACTGCGCCGGTTGCTGCCCAGGATCCAGCAGGTGACGGTGTCGAAACCGTAGCGGCGGCACTCCTTGAAGACGCCGCGGATCATGCGCATGGCGATGCCGCTGCCGTGCCACGCCTCGGCCACGTAAAGCCAGAGGTCGCCGACGCTGCGGCAGGCCTCGGGCGCCCAGACGATGGCGCGCATGTGGGCCCAGGCGATCGGGGTGCCGTCCGGCGCGGCCATCACCCAGACCGGCCAGCCCTTGCGGCGGCCCAGCGCGATGATGGCCTGCATCTCCTGCGCGGTGCCGTTCGCCAGCGTCGGCGAGTGGCCGCCGCCGGCGACCGACTCGTTGTAGATCCGTATCAGGTGCTCCGCGTCGGAGGCGCGCGCCTGACGCCACATCAGCGAGGTGACGTCCTGCGGCGGCTGCGCGGCGGAGCGCGGCGGTGTCGATGTGCTCATGGTGTGACGGCAGTGTGGTCCGGCCCGGCGGCGCCGTTGCGCCAGATGCGCCAGGCCTGACGCCGCAGCGCGGCGGCGGAGTCGGGGATGTGCGGCGCCGCGGCGGCCGCGCGCAGGTGACCGGGGTCGCATCGCAGGCGCAGTCTTGACCAGGCACCCGGCAGGGCGTCCTCGATCAGGCGACCCATCAGCGGCAGCGCCCAGCGACGCAACTCGGCGTCCGACGCGCCCATCGGCGGCGCTGCGCCTTCGGGACGCAAGGGACGGGCCTTCGCCTGCCGCAGCGCGTCGCGCCACATCGACGCGTCGCTGCGTTGCGGGGAGAACAGGCCGGCCAGATCACGATGCGCGCCGGCCAGGCAGTGGCTGGCGTGGGCCACGCGACCCAGCGCCAGTGCGGCACGGTCCAGCGCGCCGCCGTCCAGCGGCAGATGGGCCGGCAGCGCCGCGAGGCGGTCCAGCGGCAAGGGCAGGTCGGCGTCGATGTCGAAGCGCTCGCAGAACCAGCGATACGCGAGTCGCAGCGACGGGCCCGGCGAACGGAAGCGGGTCAGCCATGTCGTCGCGTCCTGGTTGTCGTCGGCCGCGGTCGCGTCGTCGAGCCAGCCGGGATGCATCCGGCACCAAGGCTCGTACCAGAGCGCCAGCCAGCCGGCCTGCGCTCGCGGGTCACACGCGAGGACTTCCTCCTCGACGGGGGCGCTGACAGCGGTCATGGCATCGCAGAGCCAGTCAGCGGATCCGCATCGGACAGACCCAGCGGATCATCGCCGGCGGACGCCGTCGAGGCGGCGTTCCGTCGACGTTGCCAGAGCAGCCAGCCGAGGGGGGCGCCGACGCCCAGCACCACGGCCAGCACGCCGGTCATCCATCCCGTCACCGCGTTCATGCCGCCGCCCGCATCGCGTCCGGCGGCCGTCGCAGCGGCCGTGGCCGCGATCGTCTCGGCCGGCACAAACACGACGGCCACCTTCTCGGGGGCGTCGGCCAGGCCCGGGATGCTGCTCACGACCAGCTTGCGGATGCGCGGCTCATACGCGGCGGTGTTCCAGCCCGCCACGTGCTTGATCAGGATCGAGCAGGACGAGGGCAGCACCGGTTCCCCGGGAACGACGCGCTCCGGCAGCACCGGATGCACGCGCGCGAGCACCACCCCGTCGATCTGGGACAGCGTGCTCTCGAGCTCCTGGGCCAGCGCCGACAGGAAGCGGGCGCGCTCCTCCGTCGGCGTCGAGATCATGCCGTCCTTCTTGAAGATGTCGCCCATGCGCGTGAACGAACTGCGCGGCAGGCCGGCCGCCTGGAGGATCGCGACGGCCGAGGCGAAACGGTCCTGCGGCACGCGCACCGCGAAGAGCTGCTTGCCGCCCGCCACCTTGGACGCGTCGAGGCCGTGACGGTCGAGTTCCGCGGTGATCTCGTTGGCGTCCTTCTCGTTCAACCCCGTGTAGAGGTCGATGGCGCCGGAGCAGCCGGCGAGCAGCGCCGCCAGCGACAGCGAGGCGACCAGGAGGCGGGCGGCGCGGGGCATCATGCGGCCGTCGCGATTTCTTTGATCGTGGAACCGATCTTCCCCAGGGCCTTGGCGGCCAGGGTGGAGCGGTAGTCCAGTTCCTGCACGGCCATGGCGAGTTTCGGCGCGTACGTCGCATCGCCCGTGGTCTGCATCAGTCGCTGCAGGCGGCGCACCTCGGCGCTGGCTTCGTTGGTCGGCGCCATCAGGAGGCGGGCGCCGGCCTGAGGATCCCGCGCCTGGGCCAGGGCGGGCGACAGCGGCCGGTCGATGCGTGCCACCCGTGCGACCGCCTGTTCGAAGCGGGTGCCCGCGGCGGAACGCGTCGGCAGGTTGACGGCGTCGACGCTGCGGCCGGATTGGATGGGGGCGGACATGGCGGTCTCCGGATCAGTCCTGGCGCATCGCCTGATCGAGATCGATCATCACGATGCGCTTGGCGGTGTCGAGCAGGTCCTGCATGAACGGCGTTTCGGCTGGCAGGGCGCTGAAGCTGGATTCGATGGTCTGGTGCAGTTCGCCGCCTTCGGCGAGGCCCATCTTGACGGCGGTCTTGTACAGCGACATGGCACGGGCCATCGTGGCGACGTCCTCTTCGGAGGCGTCCTGCGAGGCGAGCGCCAGCACGGCGGGGTCGGGTTCGAGGTCGGCGAGGCCTTCCGCCTTGGCCAGCTCCAGCGCCGACTGCATGTCGAAGTCGGACGGCGTGCGGTCCTGGGCGGAACGGATGGCCTGGACGATGCGGCCGGTGGCCTGGTCGAGGATGCGTTCCTCGCGTTCGTCGGGCGGTGCCGACTCCTCGGCGAAGGTGGTCCAGTTGCCCGCGCTCGTGGGGGCGGCGAAGATGGTGGGGTGCTTGTCCATGAAAGCGGCGATGCAGGCGCGCTTGTGCAGGACATGATCCGGGGCGGAGGCAAGTTCGATCATGGCGCTGGAGGGATGAAGGGCGGTGCGTCGCACCGCGGAAGCGGGCGGCGCCCTTTGACGCCGCCCGGACGGTTGTCGCCGATTCAGGCCGTCACAGGAAACCCCTGTAGCCGCCCATGCCCATGCCCATGCCCATGCCCATGCCCATGCCCATCAGGTTGAAGCAGGTCTGGCCCATGAGCATGTTCATGGCTTTCGCCATGAAGCCCGAGTTCGAGTTGAAGAAATTGCCCGGCTGCATCATGGATTGCATGCGGTTCATGCCTTGATTCATGCCGTCGATCTGGCCTTGGAGATTGGCCACTTGCACTTGCGAAGATGTAGCTCCCATATGAAGCTCCTTTCAGGTGAGGTGATCGCGGGGTTGCCCCCGCGCGGAAGCGGCTGCGTCGGGCAGCCGGAATCAGAGTCGGATGGAGTTCTTGACGATGTCCACCTTGGCGGTGACGAGCTCGTTGCCGGTCTGCTGGATCAGGTTCTGGAACTGGTCCCTCTGCTTTTCCATGCTCAGCAGCGTGGTTTGCGCCTGGATCTGATCGGCCTGCGCCTGCGCGGCGAAGGTCAGACCGTCGTTGATGCCTGATGACATTGAATGTTCCTTTCGATTCGATAGCGCTCGAGGCGCTGAAACGATCAGTAGCGGCGCTCGACGGTCGGGTTCTCGTGGGCGGGAGGACCCTCGGCAGCAAACCTTGAGGTTCCGGGGATAATCCGCGCGCTTTTTTGTGTGCGGACTCCCGCGTCTTTGCGTCCCCGCCGTCCCCGCCATTCCCCAAGGCCCGCTGCCATGCTCCTGACCCTGGTCATCCTTTACCTGCTCGTCACCATCGCGATCGGCCTGTGGGCCGCCCGGCGGGTGAAGAACACCGCGGACTTCGCCATCGCCGGCCGGCATCTGCCGCTGGTGATGATCATCACGACGACCTTCGCGACGTGGTTCGGCTCGGAGACCGTGCTGGGGATCCCCGCCAAGTTCGTGCAGACGGGCCTGAACGGCGTCGTCGAGGATCCGTTCGGCGCGGGCTCGTGCCTGATCCTGGTGGGCCTGTTCTTCGCGGCCAAGCTCTACCGGATGACGCTGCTGACGATCAGCGACTACTACCGCGAGCGCTACGGCCGCGTGGTCGAGGTGGTCTGCAGCTTCATCATCATCCTGTCCTACCTCGGCTGGGTGGCGGCGCAGGTCACGGCGCTGGGCCTGGTGTTCAAGCTGCTGTCGGGCGGCGCGATCAGCATCCCCGTGGGCATGATGATCGGCACCGCGTCCATCCTGGCCTACACGCTGTTCGGCGGCATGTGGTCGGTGGCCGTGACCGACTTCATCCAGATGATCATCCTGGTGGTCGGCCTGTCCCTCATTGCGTGGTTCGCGGCCGACATGGCCGGCGGCGCAGACAAGGTCATCACGCTGGCCAGCAGCCAGGACATGTTCCGCTTCCTGCCCGAGCCGAGCTTCCACGACATCGTGTTCTTCCTCGGGGCGGCGGTCACCATGATGCTGGGCTCCATCCCGCAGCAGGACGTGTTCCAGCGCGTGATGTCCGCCAAGGACATCAAGGCCGCCACGCGCGGCCCGGTCATCGGCGGCATCTGCTACATCCTGTTCGCCTTCGTGCCGATGTTCATCGTCGTCAGCGCGCTGATCATCATGCCGGAGGCCGCGAAGCAGCTGATCGCGGAAGATCCGCAGCAGGTCATCCCGCGCCTGGTGATGGACCGCATGCCCTTCATCATGCAGGTGATCTTCTTCGGCGCGCTGCTGTCGGCGCTGAAGTCCACCGCCTCGGCCACGCTGCTGGCGCCGTCGGTGACCTTCGTCGAGAACATCTGGCGCCAGTTCTTCCCGCGCGTCTCGGACAAGCAGGAACTGCGCACCATGCGCATCGCGGTGCTGCTCTTCTCGATCTGCGTCTGCGTCTGCGGCTACGCGATCGCGCTGCAGGGCACCTCGATCTACGAGATGGTCTCCGGCGCCTACCAGGTCACGCTGGTCGGCGCCTTCGTCCCGCTGGTCTTCGGCCTGTACTGGAAGCGCGCCACGACGCAGGGCGCGATCTTCGCGATCGCGCTGGGCGTGGTCGCCTGGCTGCTGTTCCTGCTGACGCCGGCCGGCGAGCAGTTCCCGGCGCAGCTCGCGGGCCTGCTGGCGGGCATCGTCGGCATGCTGATCGGCTCGCTGGGGCCGCAGGCGATCCCCAACTCGCACGGGGCGCACCACCGTCTGGCCGGCGGGGCCTGAGCCCGGGCGCGCGGCGCCTTCGTGTGGCAGGCCCGACACCCGGGCCGGCCTCGGCGGCGCTCTCTATATAATTTCGGGTTTTGACCCGGTAGTCCCCACCCCATGCCGATCTACGCTTACCGCTGCGGCGCCTGCGGCCACGCCAAAGACGTGCTGCAGAAGCTGTCCGACGCCCCGCTGACCGTCTGCCCCGCCTGTGGCGCGGAGAGCTTCTCGAAGCAGGTCACCGCCGCCGGCTTCCAGCTGAAGGGCTCGGGCTGGTACGCGACCGACTTCCGCGGCGGCTCGACCGCGGCCGCGGCGACCTCCGCCGCCGCGCCGGCCGCCGGGGCCGAAGGCTCGTCCGCCTCCGCGGCGCCTTCCGGTGCTTCCGGTGCTTCCGGTGCTTCCGGTGCTTCCGAATCGTCTTCCGGCTCGTCGGCCTCCTCCTCGGGCACGGCCTGCGGCGGCTCCTGCGCCTGCCACTGATCCCCAGGCCCGGACCCAGGCATGCGCAAGTACATCATCACCGGCCTGCTGGTCTGGCTCCCGCTCGCGATCACCGTCTGGGTGCTGCTGTGGGTGCTCGGCATGATCGACGGCGTCTTCGTCTGGCTGCTCTCGGCCGTCGGCGCCGTGCTGCCGCTGGCCGCCCAGCAGTCGCTGCGCCAGCTGCACGACATCCCCGGTCTCGGGGTGGTCGTCATGGTCGCGCTGCTGATGCTGACCGGCATGTTCGTCGCGAACATCTTCGGCCAGTGGTGGCTGCGCCAGTGGGACAAGCTGCTCTACAAGATCCCCATCGTCAAGAGCATCTACAGCTCGGTCAAGCAGGTCTCGGACACGCTGTTCTCGTCCAGCGGCAACGCCTTCCGCGAGGCGGTGCTGGTGCCGTATCCGCACCAGGGTTCCTGGACCATCGCCTTCGTCACCGGCACGCCGCGCGGCGAGGTCGCGCACCAGCTGGGCGCCCTGAGCGGCGCCGAAGCCGACGAGCATGTCGCGCTGTACGTGCCGACGACGCCCAACCCCACGTCGGGCTTCTTCCTGATGATGCCCCGCGCGCAGTTGCGGCCTTTGGCAATGAGCGTCGACGAGGCGCTCAAATACATCATCTCGATGGGCGTGGTTGCGCCTCAAGGGGATCCCGCGATCGTCCTGCCGAGCGAAGCCACCCGAAATTGACCGGGCTGAGCGCCCCGGCAAGCGCTCAGTCCTGAGGGTCCGCAGGACCCCGCCAGCGCCCATCGATTGAATTTATCTCTGCTGGCCGCGCCCGCGTCGCTCCGACGTCCCGCCGCCCAGCGACCCACCGAACATCGAATTTCCGGAGAACCTCCATGCGTACCTGCTATGCCGGCCAAGTCAGCGAGAAGCTGCTGGACCAGACCGTGACCCTGATGGGCTGGGCCCATCGCAGCCGCGACCACGGCGGCGTCATCTTCATCGAACTGCGCGACCGCGAAGGTCTGGTGCAGGTCGTCTGCGACCCCGACCGCCCCGAGATGTTCAAGGTCGCCGAGAGCGTGCGCAGCGAGTTCTGCATCAAGGTCGTGGGCAAGGTGCGCGCGCGCCCGGCCGACAAGCAGAACAGCAACGTCGCCAGCGGCAAGGTCGAAGTCCTGTGCCACGAGCTGGAAGTGCTGAACCCGTCGGTGACGCCGGCCTTCCCGCTGGACGACGAGAACATCTCGGAGACCACGCGCCTGACGCACCGCGTGCTGGACCTGCGCCGCCCGTACATGCAGAACAACCTGATGCTGCGTTACCGCGTGGCGATGGAAGCGCGCAAGTTCCTGGACGAGCACGGCTTCGTCGACATCGAGACCCCGATGCTGACCAAGAGCACGCCGGAAGGCGCGCGCGACTACCTGGTCCCGTCGCGCGTGCATGACGGCATGTTCTTCGCGCTGCCGCAGTCGCCGCAGCTGTTCAAGCAGCTGCTGATGGTGGCGGGCTTCGACCGCTACTACCAGATCACCAAGTGCTTCCGCGACGAGGACCTGCGCGCCGACCGCCAGCCCGAGTTCACGCAGATCGACATCGAGACCTCGTTCCTGGGCGAGGAAGAGATCCGCGCGATGTTCGAGGGCATGATCCGCCACGTCTTCCGCAAGGCGCTGAACGTCGAGCTGGGCGACTACCCGGTGATGAAGTACGCCGAGGCGATGCACCGTTTCGGCTCCGACAAGCCGGACCTGCGCGTCAAGCTCGAGTTCACCGAGCTGACCGACGTGATGGGCGACGTCGACTTCAAGGTCTTCTCCGGTCCGGCCACGACGCCGGGCGGCCGCGTGGTCGCGCTGCGCGTGCCCGGCGGCGCGACGATGAGCCGCGGCGAGATCGACAGCTACACCGAGTTCGTCAAGATCTACGGCGCCAAGGGCCTGGCCTGGATCAAGGTCAATGAAGTCGCCAAGGGCCGCGAAGGCCTGCAGTCGCCGATCGTGAAGAACCTGCACGACAAGGCGGTGGCGGACATCCTGGCGCGCACCGGCGCGCAGGACGGCGACCTGATCTTCTTCGGCGCGGACAAGGCCAAGGTCGTCAACGACGCGATCGGCGGGCTGCGCCTGAAGATCGGTCACAGCGAGTTCGGCAAGACCACGGGCCTGTTCGAGGACAAGTGGGCGCCGCTGTGGGTCGTCGACTTCCCGATGTTCGAGGAAGACGAGGAGAACAAGCGCTGGGCCGCCGTGCACCACCCGTTCACCGCGCCCAAGGATGGTCATGAGGACCTGATGGTCACCGACCCGGGCAAGTGCGTGGCCAAGGCCTACGACATGGTGCTCAACGGCTGGGAGCTGGGCGGCGGTTCGGTGCGTATCCACAAGGCCGACGTGCAGGCCAAGGTCTTCGAGGCGCTGAACATCAGCCCCGAGGAACAGCGCGTGAAGTTCGGCTTCCTGCTGGACGCGCTGCAGTACGGCGCGCCCCCGCACGGCGGCCTGGCCTTCGGCCTGGACCGTCTGGTGACGCTGATGACCAAGGCCGAGTCGATCCGCGACGTGATCGCGTTCCCGAAGACGCAGCGCGCGCAGTGCCTGCTGACCGGCGCGCCGTCCTTCGTCGACGAGAAGCAGCTGCGCGAACTGCACATCCGCCTGCGCAACCCGGGCGCCGCCACGGCTTGACGGCCTCGGGCACGGGCCCGCGACACCCTCCGCGGGCCTGATGCGCCCGCCTGAACAACGCCCCGACGGAGCAATCCGCCGGGGCGTTTATGCTTCCGCCGTTCCCCGGAGCGGGGACGGCATTGAACGGGACGGACATGGCGACGGGCGAGCGAGGCGAACGCGTAAGCAAGGGCAGGGACGGCCGCGGAAGGTCGGCGGGCGCGCGACGCGGCGCTGGTGCCGGCGGACGCCCGCCGCTGACGCCGCAGGCGCGCTGGGAGCGCCTGGTGATGCGTCGCCCCGGCCTGGCGCTGCCGCGCCTGCAGCGCCTGATCGCACGCGAGGGCGAGCCGCCGTTCCAGGCCTTGCTCGGCGCCTTCTTCATCCTCGAACGCTGGGGCCGTGGCCCCGAACTGCAGGCCGAGCTCGAACGCGCGATCGCGCGCGCCCTGCAGCATCGATTGCTGGAGGAAGCGGCGGAACTCAGCGAGGCGCTGGGCCGCATGCACTACCAGCGTGGCGACTACGTCCAGGCCTGCAACGCGTGGAGCCAGACGCTGGAGCTGGCCGACGACGAGACCCGCTGGGCCTGCCTGGCCCGGATCGGCCTGGCGCACCTGTGCTTCGCGCTCGGCGACTGGGCGCGCGGCGGTCGCGTGCTGGACCAGGCCGAGCTGCACTACCCGCAGCTGGGCGACGACCCCTACATGCGTTCCAAGATCGCGCTGAACCGCGCGGTGTCGCTGCGCGCGACGCAGGGACCCCAGGCCGCGCTGCCGCGGCTGGACGAGGCCCGCGCCGATGCGCGCGCCGTCGGGCACCGCGACTACGAGGCCGAGGCGATGTGGCACCACGCCCGCTGCGCGCGCGACAGCGGCGCGGTGGCGCACGCCCTGACCCTGGCGGCCGAGGCGGAAGATCTCTCGCGCCGGTGCCGCTACCGCTGGCTGCAGGCCCAGACGCTGCTGCTGATCAGCGAGCTGCGCGGCGGCACCGACGCCGTGCCGCCCGCGCAGCAGGCGCTGGCATTGGGCGAGGAGATCCAGTCGCGCTCCCTGCAGGCGGCGGCGCACGGGCGCGTGGGACAGCTGATGGCGGAGCAGGAGCAGCTCGGCCCGAGCTGGTACCACCAGCAGCAGCGGCAGCGCCTGGAGGCGACGCTCGGGCAGACCGAGCTGCCGGCGCGGCTGGAACAGCTCGCGCGATTCGACACGGATCCGCACGGCGCGGAGGGCCTGCTGCTGACGCTGGGCCGCTCCGGCGCCGCGGTGACGACCGTCGCGGACGTCGAGTCGCAATGGCAGCAGGCGCGGCCGCGTCTGCTGGAAGCCCTGGCGCTGACGGCCCTGGCGCTGCGCTGGACCGCGGGCGGCACGCCCACGCTCATCGGCGGCGCGGCGCGGGCGGGGCGCTCGTCCCAGGCGCTGTCATTGCGGAATGCGTCAGGCGCGGTCGTCGGCGAACTGGTGCTGGAGCGCCCGGAAGGGGCGGTCTGGTCGCGCGCTGACCGCAGCCGCGCCGAGCGGCTCGCGGGCTGGCTGCAACGCTTGATCGCTCAACTGCCCGCCGCGGAGACGGGTGCCGGCGCGTCGGATGCGGTTGAACCGGGGGCGCAGGCGCGCGCCTTGGTGGCCCTGCTGGAGCGGCTGTCGAGCGCTTCCGGCGATGTCGCGGACCCGGATCTGTCCGAGGCGCTCGAACTCGCGCGGCGGCTCGCCGCGCGACTCGCCTGAGTCGACACGGATCCCCACGGATCCCCACGGATCGCTCACCAGATCGCTCACCAGATCGCCAGACTGGAGGTCAGCACGCGCTGCAGCCAGCTGCGCCGGGCGGCCTCGGAGACTTCGCCCTTGCCGGCGACTTCCATGCGCGCGTTGACGACGTCCGCCGACTGGACCTGGTTGCCGGTGCGGATGTCCTGCGGATTGACCACGCCCGAGAAGCGCAGCGTCTGCAGCCCGCCGTTCATCGCGATGCTGCGTTCCCCGGCGACGACGAGGTGGCCGTTGGGCAGCACGTTGATCACCGAGACGGCCATCTGCCCGCTGAGGCTGCCGCTGGCTTCGGTGTCGCCGCTGCCCTTGTACGAATCGCTGCCGGACGCGGTGGCGTCGGCCTTGAGGAGCCGGTCGACGATGCCGACGTTGCTGGAGCCGCCCGGTCCCTTGACCGCGAGCTTGTTGTCGCGGCTGGTGTCGGTCTTGCTCTTCTGCGTGGCGCTGAGCGACTCGCTGATGGCGACCTTGAGCGAATCGCCGACCTGGCGCGCGCGGCGCTCGGTGGTGAAGAGCGAGGCCGCGGCCATCCCGGGCTGATAGATGGCGCCGTTGTTGACGCGCTCGACATAGGCGCCGTCGGGCGCGGCCATCACCTGCACCGGCCCCTGCACCAGCGCCTCGTTCGAGGCGCAGGCGCTCAGGAGCGCGCCGCAGAGCAGTGCCCCGCCCAGCAGCCATCCGCCGCGTTGCGCGGCCATGGAAACGTTGAACATGATTCCCTCGTCGATGTGGTCGTTGTTCGTCGGACGACGTCGTGCCGGTGTCCGGGCTGCCGTCTCGGGCGCAAGACGCCGGGCTCAGCCCTCGAAACCCGTGAGCAGCGCCCGCACCACCGGGGCGAGCTTGTTGCGCGTGCTGGCCCACTTGCCCAGGCCCAGCGTCGCGTCGTCGCTGCGGTAGCTGCTCGCGGCCATCAGGCGGCCGCCTGCGTCGTGCAGGCTCAGCGTCGCCTGCGAGAGGTAGGGGCGCATCTGGTCCGACAGCGGCGGCTTGTCCCACTGCTGCAGGCCCTGGTAATGCACCCAGGCGGGACAGGCCTCGTCGCCGGGACGCACGCCGGCTTCGAAGACGCGGGCCTGGACCTCGTGGTCGCGCAGTTCCGCGATCAGCGCCGGCACGAACTCGGGCAGCGCGAGCGAGCGGTTGTATTCGATGCAGACGCGATCCGGCAGCGCCGCGTCGTGGAACACCGTCTGCGTCGCGCGCGTCGGCCCCTGGCCGATCGCGACCGTCGCCATGCCGGCCGTGGCCTTGGCCAGCTCGATGCCGGGCATCGGGCTCAGCAGCGAGCAGCCGGCCAGCGGCAGCGCGCCGATTCCGATTCCGATTCCGAGCGCGAGGGTGCGGGCGACGGCGGCGCGCATGATCAGAGGATCTCGTCGATCAGCGCCTTGCCGGCGACGGCCCCCGCGGCCAGGTAGCCGCCGACGGTGCTGCCGAGATCGCCGGCTTCCTTCATCACCGCGCTGGTGCCGCTGGCGACGGCATCCTTCACGTCGCCGGCCAGTTCCTTGACCTCGGACAGACCGGTCGAGATCGCATGGCCCAGGTCCTTGGCGCTGTCCTCGAGCGCCTGCAGGCCTTCCTCGCTCCAGTGCACGACGGTGCTGACGGCGTTCTCGCCGCCCTGGTAGGCCGCCTGCGCCAGGCCGATCGCGCCGGCGGCGACGGTGCCGTACTCCCGGGAGTTGATCTCGAAGCTGCCGCTGGGCCGGCTCACGAGCTGGCGGGAGGCGACCAGCGGAGCGCCGGCGCCGGGTGTGGTGTTGACGGTGGTCATGACCCCTCCTGGGTGTCGATTGCGATGGAGGCCATTCTTCCGGGGGGCGGCACGGCGGATGCCCTCATGACCGGCGGCGTCCGACGGCTCTACAAACTTTCTATATTTCCTGCCGCACATCCGCCGACGGGGTTGTTCGTCGACGGTGAACAAGCGTTGCCCGCGTGGTCGGACGACATGTCGGGCGCCGCGATGCGCCCCAACATGTCCGGTGTTTGTCGGGTGTGTGGGAGTCCATGTCGACGGCGTGCCGGGCCCGGCACACGCCGACCGTGCCATGACCCTGGGATATGCTTGTCCGCTATGAGCGAAGTGCCTCTCGACCCTGTTGCCACCGCGCTCCCGGCCGACGCCCGGACGGCCTCCGCCGAGCCGGCCGCGCGCGCCTACAAGATCCCGGAATCCGTGCTGGTCGTGATCCACACCGACGCGCTGGACGTGCTGATGCTGGAACGCGCCGACCGGCCCGGCTTCTGGCAGTGCGTGACCGGTTCCAAGGACGCGCCCGACGAGCCGCTCGCCGACACCGCGCAACGCGAGGTGTTCGAAGAGACCGGCATCCGCGTGCAAGACCTGGCCCCCGGGGCGCTGGTCGACTGGGCACTGGCCAACGTCTACGACATCTACCCGGTCTGGCGTCACCGCTATGCGCCGGGCGTGACGCGCAATACCGAACATGTCTTCGGCCTGACCGTGCCGGCGGGCGCCGCGGTGACGCTGGCGCCGCGCGAACACCTCGATTTCCGCTGGCTGCCGTGGCGCGAGGCGGCGGACCTGTGCTTCTCGCCGTCGAACGCGGAAGCCATCCTCCAGTTGCCCGTCCAGCGGGCCCGCGCTGAAAGGGCCATCCCATGATCCGCCGAACGCCGCGCCACGCGGCCCTGGCCAACTCGGCGACCACGGACACCTCGCCGGCCGACAGCGTCGGACGACTGCGTGTGGCGACCTACAACATCCACAAGGGCGTGCGCGGGATGGGCCTGGGCAAGCGCCTGGAGATCCACAACCTCGGCATGGGCGTGCAGGCGCTGGACGCGGACCTGGTCTTCCTGCAGGAGGTCCGGCTGTTCCATCACCGCGAGGCGCGCCAGTTCGACCGGAGCTGGTTCGGCTGGCCGGAGCAGGGCCAGGCGGAGTTCCTCGCGCCGGAGGGCTACGAGGTGGCCTACCGGACCAACGCGGTGACGCGCCACGGCGAGCACGGCAACGCGCTGCTGTCGCGGTATCCGCTGGGCGACATCGGCCATCACGACGTGTCGGACCACCGCTTCGAGCAGCGCGGCCTGCTGCACGTGCCGGTGCGCTGGCAGGGCACCGAGGTGCATGCGGTGGTCGCTCACCTGGGACTGATCCACGGCAGCCGGGTGCGGCAGATCCAGAAGCTGGCGGCGTTCATCGAGGACCACGTGCCGCACGGTGCGCCGCTGGTGGTGGCCGGCGACTTCAACGACTGGGGTGAGCGGCTGGAAGAGTCCATGCGCACGACCGGCCTGAGCCGGGCGATGCTGCCCGGCGCCAAGCGCTCGCTGCCGACCTTCCCGTCGCGGGTGCCGGTGTTCGCGCTGGATCGCATCTACACGCGCGGCCTGCGCTGCGTCGACATGAAGGTGCCGCGCGGCCCGGCGTGGGCGCGCATGTCCGACCACCTGCCGCTGCTCGCCGAGCTCGTGCTGACTTGAAGCGGACGCCGGAGCCCCTCTTCCCGTGGACCCTCGGGTCCCAGCCCAGCTTCACCGGCGGCAACGCGGTGCGGTTGCTGTGCGGCGGCGACGCGCTGTTCCCGGCGCAGATCGAGGCGATCGACCGGGCGGAGCACGAGGTCTGGCTCGCCACCTACATCTTCCATGACGACGAGGCCGGCGCGGCGACGGTGGCGGCGCTGGCGCGCGCGGCGCAGCGCGGCGTGCGGGTGAGGGTGGTGGTGGACGGCTTCGGCTCCAAGGGCAGCCTGGGCTGGATGCGGGCGCAGCTCGAAGGGACGGCGGTGGCGCTGGCGGTGTTCCGGCCGATCGACCGGTGGTGGAACTGGCTGCATCCAGGCCAGTTGCGCCGGCTGCACCAGAAGCTGTGCGTGGTGGACGGGCGGGTCGGTTTCGTCGGCGGCATCAATGTGATCGACGATCGCGTGGACCTGCACCACGGGCGCACCGAGTCGCCGCGGCTGGACTTCGCGGTCAGCGTCGGCGGGCCGGCGGTGCGGGCCATCGAGCAGGCGGCGCGCGCGGTGTGGACCCGGGCCTGGCTGGGCCACGACTTCGGCGACGAGATGCGGGCGATGATCCGCAGCGCCTCGCCGGGGCGGCGCGCGAAGCGCTTGATGCGAAGGATCCGGATGCCGCGCGGCGAACATCGCCGGCGCGATCCCAGCCGCCTGCCGCCGGTACGCGCGGCCTTCGTGCTGCGCGACAACCTGCGCCAGCGCCGCACCATCGAACGCGCCTACGTCGACGCGATCCGCGCCGCGACGGCGCGGGTGGACCTCATCACGCCCTACTTCTATCCGGGGCAGCGCTTCCGCCGCGCGCTGAAGGACGCCGCGCAGCGCGGCGTGCAGGTGCGGCTGCTGCTTCAGGGCAAGGTCGACTACAAGATCGCGGCGCTGGCCGCCCATGCGCTCTATGACGAGCTGCTCGGGCACGGCGTGCAGATCTACGAGTACACGCCGGCCTTCCTCCACGCCAAGATCTGCGTCGTCGACAACGACTGGGCGACGATCGGCAGCTCCAACATCGATCCGCTGTCGCTGCTGCTCAATCTGGAAGCCAACGTCGTCGTGCGCGACGCCGCGTTCGCCGGGGACGTGGCGCGGGAGTTCGACGCCGCGGTGGCGAAGTCGCTGCGCGTCGAGCAGACGGCCGGACGAGGCCTGCGAGGCTTCCTCGGACGCGCGCTGGTCGCTTGGGTCGCCTATGTCTACCTGCGTGTGGCGGGCGCGACCGGTCGATATTGACGCCGTATGACTCACTCTCCCGCTTGCGGGAGAGGGCTGGGGTGAGGGCCAGCAGCCTCACGCTGGAGTCAGACGCCATTGACTTCGCGCTGCCAAGCGCGGGCACTCCACGCATCAGGGGGCATCCCTCCGGGAACCCCCAGAAGCATTCCGGCCCCACCCGCTCTCGCTGACTGCCTCGGTCTGGGACCGAGGCCTGCGAAGGGTCAGTACGTGCCCTGGCCCCGGGGCATCGGCGGGCGAGTGTCCACCGGATACGGATCCTGTTGACGGGCGTTACCTGCCTTGGCGTTGAACTGCTTGTCGACGAATCTCAGCATCGGCTCGACCCGCGCCGCCCAACTGCCTTCATCGTGCCCCGCACCTTCGGCCTCCAGGTAGCCGATGTCGGCGCCGGCCCACCCTCGAGCCGACAGCACCGAACGCAGCTTGCGCAGCTGCTTGATCGAGTCCGCCCCTTCATTCGTGCCCATGTCCAGCCACAGCTTCGGACGCGGCAGGGACATCGGCAGCGGCGTCTTCTGCGTGTCGCGGATCGGGAACTCGTCGTCCCACCACAGCGAGGGCGACACCACCAGCGCCGTGCCGAACACGTCGCCGTGATGCACAGCCAGCCACAGGCTGACGATGCCACCCAGCGACGAACCGCCCACCGCCGTGTGCGCCGCATCCGGCAGCGTGCGGTAGCGCGCGTCGATCGAGGGCTTGAGCTGCTCGATCAGGTAGCGCGCATACGCGGGCGCGAGTCCGCCACGCGTGTTGCCCTCGTACTTCATCGCCGTCGCGGTGTACTCGTCGATGCGGCGCGAGGTGTTGTGAACCGCCACGATGATCAGCGGCTGGATCTGGCCGTCGACGACGAGGCGTTGCGCGGTCTCGTCGACCTGCCACTCGGCGCCCGCCGCGGCGGCGTCGAAAACGTTCTGGCCGTCGTGCAGATAGAGCACCGGATAACGGCGCCCGGTGTCGCGCTCATAGTCGGGCGGCAGCCAGACCTGCACCGGACGCTGCGCGACGAAGTTGCCAGGCAACGGCGCCAGCCGTTCGATGGTGCCGGCACGGCTCAGCGAGATCGGCGCGCCCGGCGCGTTGAACGCGCGGGAGATGCGCACTTCGTCGGCGACCAGTTCCAGCGAGCGGTTGGAGCCGGATTCCCAATCGCCTTCGGGATCGTTCTGGCCGGGATGTTCGACGTGGAACTTGTAGGGCACGTTGCCGCCGGGAGGAATCCGCTCGAAGACGACCGAGACGCTGTACCAGCCCTCGCGGCCCAAGCCCGCCGCCGGCGCGACCACCGAGCGACCCCAGTTGAGCGGCGCCGCGCCACCGCGCACGCCGACGACGTCTTTGGTCGGATCGAAGCGGCCGCCGGCGATCTCCTCGCGCATGTCGATGTCGAAGACGACCTTCGTCGCCGCGAAGGCGCGCGGCGCGAGGAGCACGGCCGCGATCAGCAGCAACAGGCTCGCAATGGAGCGGACAAGCTGGGGCGAGGCGCGTTCCGGCGTGGGCAGGGCGGAAACGCGAACGGCGCGCGGAGGGCGCGCCGTCGAGGCGGTGTGTGGCATGCGGAACTCGCGGGGAGATGGCGGGCGAGGCCCGCCGATGTCCCGGATATTAGTCCAGCTGCCAGTCCCGTGGTCAGTCCAGCACGACCATCTCCGTGCGCGCGCGCAGCAGCGCGGCCGGGCCGCGCGGGCCGTCGTCGTTGACCAGCACGAAGGCGCGCTCGATGTCGGGCGCCAGGTAGTGGTCGGTGGACATCGCGGGGCAGCGCTCGCGCAGCAGCGCGTGCACGTCCTCCAGCGGCGCGGAGCTGCGCAGCGGACGCAGGAATTCGATGCCCTGCGCGGCGGCCAGCAGCTCGATGGCGACGATGTGCGCGGTGTTGTCGAGCATCGGGCCCAGACGCCGCGCGCCGAAGGTGGCCATCGAGACGTGGTCCTCCTGGTTGGCGGAGGTCGGCAGGCTGTCGACGCTGGCCGGATGGGCCAGCGACTTGTTCTCGCTGGCCAGCGCCGCGGCGGTGACGTGCGCGATCATGAAGCCGGAGTTCAGGCCGGCGTTCTCGGTGAGGAACGCGGGCAGGCGCGAGACGCCGGTGTCGATCAGCATCGCGATGCGACGCTCGGCGATGGCGCCGACTTCGGCGATCGCGCAGGCCAGTGCGTCGGCGGCCAATGCCACCGGCTCGGCGTGGAAGTTGCCGCCCGAGACCATCGCGGCCGGGCCGTCTTCCGGCGCGAACACGAGCGGGTTGTCAGTGACGGCGTTCGCCTCGCGCAGCAGCACGTCGCGGACATAACGCGACTGGTCCAGGCAGGCGCCCATGACCTGCGGCTGGCAGCGCAGGCAGTAGGGATCCTGCACGCGGTCGTCGCCGTCGCGATGCGACTGGCGGATCGGGCTGCCGGCGAGCAGCGCGCGGTAGGCGGCGGCGGTCTCGATCTGGCCGGGCTGGCCGCGCACCTCGTGGATGCGGGGGTCGAAGGGACCGTCGCTGCCGCGCGCGGCGTCCAGGCTCAGCGCGCCGCTGACGACGGCGGCGGCGTAGACGGTCTCGAAGCGCAGCAGGCCTTCGAGCGCGAGCGCCGTCGAGGTCTGCGTGCCGTTGATCAGCGCCAGACCTTCCTTGGCTTCGAGCACCAGGGGCTTGAGGCCGGCCTTCTCCAGTTCCGCGAGCGCGGGCTTGCGCTGGCCGTCGACCAGCATCTCGCCTTCGCCCATCAGCGCCAGCGTCATGTGCGACAGCGGCGCCAGATCGCCCGAGGCGCCCACCGAGCCCTGCGCGGGTACGTAAGGCACGAGGCCGGCGTTGAAGGCGTCGAGGATGCTCTGCACCACCGATTCGCGCACGCCGGAGAAGCCGCGCGCCAGCGAGGCGGCCTTCATCGCCAGCATCAGCCGCACCACCGGCGGCGCCAGCGGCGCGCCGACGCCGACGCAGTGGGAGCGGATCAGGTTGCGCTGCAGGGCGGCCAGCTCGTCCTTGCCGATGCGCTTGGACGCGAGCTTGCCGAAGCCGGTGTTGACGCCGTAGACGGGGTCGTCGCCGGCCGCGGCCGCCTGCACGACGGCGGCGCCGCGGCGGATCGCGGGCCAGGCGTCGGCGTGCAGCGCGAGCGTCACGCCGCCAGCGCGGATGCGGCGCAGCTGCTCCAGGGAGAGCTGGCCGGGGATGAGTTCGAGGGAAGTCGTCATGGGAACTCGGATCGAAGTCTGATTCGGGTGTCTGGTGAAGGGCGGGCGCGAGGGCGCGCGCTCAGCGGCCGAGCATCGGCAGCTTCAGGCCGCGCTCCTGCGCGGTCTGCTGCGCCAGCTCGTAGCCCGCGTCGGCGTGGCGCATGACGCCGGTGCCGGGGTCGTTCCACAGCACGCGGGAAATGCGCTTGTCGGCCGCTTCGCTGCCGTCGCAGACGATGACCACGCCGCTGTGCTGCGAGTAGCCCATGCCCACGCCGCCGCCGTGGTGCAGCGAGACCCAGGTCGCGCCGCCGGCGGTGTTGAGCATCGCGTTGAGCAGCGGCCAGTCGGAGACGGCATCGGAGCCGTCCTGCATCGCTTCGGTCTCACGGTTCGGGCTGGCGACCGAGCCAGAGTCCAGGTGGTCGCGGCCGATCACGATCGGCGCCTTCAGCTCGCCGGTGCGGACCATCTCGTTGAACGCAAGGCCGGCCTTGTGCCGCTCGCCCAGGCCGAGCCAGCAGATGCGGGCGGGCAGGCCCTGGAAGGCGATGCGCTCGCGGGCCATGTCCAGCCAGCGGTGCACGCCGGCGTGGTGCGGGAACAGCTCCTTGATCTTGGCGTCGGTCTTGTAGATGTCCTCCGGATCGCCGGACAGGGCGACCCAGCGGAACGGGCCGCGGCCTTCGCAGAACTGCGGGCGCACGTAGGCAGGCACGAAGCCGGGGAAGTCGAAGGCGTTCTTCACGCCCTGGTCGAAGGCGACCTGGCGGATGTTGTTGCCGTAATCGACGGTGGCGATGCCCATGGCCTGGAAGTCCAGCATCGCCTGCACGTGCACGGCACAGCCGCGCGCGGCGGCAGCCTTCAGGTCGGCATGCTTGGCCGGATCTGCGGCCGCGGCCTTCCACTGCTCGACGTTCCAGCCCACCGGCAGGTAGCCGTTGATCAGGTCGTGCGCCGAGGTCTGGTCGGTGACCAGGTCCGGCTTGATCGCGCTGCCGGCCTTCACGCGGGCGACCAGCGCAGGCAGGACTTCCGCCGCGTTGCCCAGCAGCGCGATGGAGACGGCCTTCTTCTCGGCCGTGTACTTCGCGATGCGGGCCAGCGCGTCGTCCAGGTCCGTCGCCTGCTCGTCGACGTAGCGGGTCTTCAGGCGGAAGTCGATGCGCGACTGCTGGCACTCGATCGTCAGCGAGCAGGCGCCGGCGAAGGTCGCGGCCAGCGGCTGTGCGCCGCCCATGCCGCCCAGGCCCGCGGTCAGTACCCAGCGGCCGACCATGTCGCCGCCGAAGTGCTGGCGGCCCGCCTCCGCGAAGGTCTCGTAGGTGCCCTGCACGATGCCCTGCGAGCCGATGTAGATCCACGAGCCGGCCGTCATCTGGCCGTACATCATCAGACCCTTGCGGTCCAGCTCGTTGAAGTGCTCCCAGTTGGCCCAGGCCGGCACCAGGTTGGAGTTGGCCAGCAGCACGCGCGGCGCGTCCACATGCGACGGGAAGACGCCGACCGGCTTGCCGGACTGGATCAGCAGGGTCTCGTCCTCGTTGAGGTTCTTGAGCGACGTGAGGATCTGCTCGAAGCAGTCCCAGTTGCGCGCCGCCTTGCCGATGCCGCCGTAGACCACGAGCGCGTCGGGGTTCTCGGCCACGGCCGGATCCAGGTTGTTCTGGATCATCCGGTAGGCGGCCTCGATCAGCCAGTTCTTGCAGCTCAGCGTGGTGCCGGTGGGCGCGCGCACCGGGCGCGGCTGGGCGGAGGGAGCGGTCGTCTTGAGGCTCGTCGTGGAACTCGTCGTGGGGCTGGTCGTCATCGATGTCTCCTGGTCTGCGAGGCGGGCCGGCCCGCGGTCTTCGGGGTCCGATGGGGCGCGATCATAGGAGCGGTTTTCTCGGTTGTCTATACAAGTACAGTCAAGTAGGATCGCGCCCCATGGCGACCCCCTCATCGAGCGCGGCCGG
The DNA here is from genome assembly GCA_002205125.1 of Roseateles noduli. Classification (GTDB taxonomy): domain Bacteria; phylum Pseudomonadota; class Gammaproteobacteria; order Burkholderiales; family Burkholderiaceae_C; genus Roseateles; species Roseateles noduli. Next base: position 83,087 of record NIOE01000001.1, read on the forward strand.
CGGCGGCCCGGCGCCGCAATACCTGAAGGTCAAGACGCACCTGCGCGAAGGCATCGCCGGCGGGCGCTGGCGTCCGGGCGAGCGCCTGCCGTCCGAGGCGGAGCTGACCGAGACCTTCGGCGTGAGCCGGATGACGGTGAACCGCGCGCTGCGCGAGCTGCATCAGGAAGGGATGATCGAACGGGTGCAGGGCGTGGGCACCTTCGTCGCGCAGCTGCACCGGATCGCGTCGACGCTGACGGTGCGTGACGTCCACGAGGAGATCGCCGAACGCGGCCACCGCCACGAGGCCAAGGTCCACGTGCTCGAATCGTTGAAGGCGAGCGCCGAACAGGCGGCGATGCTGGGGCTGCGCGCCGGCGCGACCTTGTTTCACAGCGTGATCGTGCACCGCGAGAACGGCGTCGCGATCCAGTGCGAGGACCGCCTCGTCAATCCGGCTTGCGCACCGGCCTACATGGCGCAGGATTTCGAGCGGGTGACGCCGACGCATTACCTCCTCGAAGTCGCCCCGCTGTCGGAGGCGCGCTATACGATCGAGGCAGCCATGCCCAATGCCCTCGAGGCGAGGCTGCTGGGCATGCCGCGCGGCGAACCCTGTCTCGTGGTGAAGCGCGCGACCTCGAGTCTGGGCCGCACGGTGACGGCGGTGCGGCTGGTGCATCCGGCCAGCCGGTATTTCCTTGAAGGCAGCTTCCAGGCGTGACGTTGTTCACGAGTTGGCAGGCCAGTTGTAGCAGGAGAGCGGATGTGACGTTTCGTGACGTGACGCGGTGGATGAGTCTTCGAAAATCCCGGGCTTCGACAAGAACCAACAAGCTGCCGGACATGAGCTGGATGAGGATCACCGCCGATGATGTCGCGCCCACCCCGTGGCGCAACGGGGGAGGGCAGACGCGCGAGTTGCTGGCGTGGCCGCACGTGGCGGACTGGAAGGTCCGCGTCAGCATCGCCGACATCGACCGCGACGGGCCGTTCTCGGCCTTCCCGGGCGTGGACCGCTGGTTCGGCGTGCTGTCGGGCGGCGGGGTGATCCTGCGCGGCCGCGCGCTCAAGCCCAACGAGGGCATCGTGCAGTTCCCCGGCGAGGACGCGCCGAACTGCGTGCTCATCGACGGTCCGACGCAGGACTTCAACGCGATGCACCGGCGCGACGCGGGCGTGTTCCGCGTGCAGCCCGCGGACCGGCCCGTGATCCCGCACGGCGCGCAGTGGCTGGGGCTGTTCACGCAGGAGGGCGGGATGATCGTCCACGGTCATCGGTCGGTGCCGCTGGCGCCGCACACGCTGGCGTGGTGCGAATCGCCGGCCTCGCAGAGCTGCGTCTTCGACGACGGTGATCAGCATGGTCCCGCGTGGTGGCTGATCTGGAGCGAGTCATGACGGACAAGTCCTCGACCGCAGGCGAGGCGGCCTTGGCATCGACGCCGCGTCGCGTGCTGTATGCCAACGCGACGCTGACCACCCTGGCGGGCGACCGCGACTGGGGCCTGGTGAGCGACGGCGCGATGCTGGTCGAGGGCGAACAACTGCGGTGGGTCGGCCCGATGGCGGATCTGCCGACCGACCTGCGCGACAGCGCGGTGGAACTGCGCGACCTCGGCGGCCTGCTGGTGACGCCCGGCTTCATCGATTGCCACACGCACCTGGTCTACGGCGGCGAGCGCTCGGCGGAATTCGAGCTGCGCCTGCAGGGCGCGACCTACGAGGAGATCGCCCGCGCCGGCGGCGGCATCCGCTCGACGGTTGCTGCGACGCGGGCGGCGAGCGAAGCGGAGCTCCATGCGCTGGCGGTGCCGCGCGCTCGCGCGCTGATGGCCGAAGGCCTGACGACGCTGGAAGTGAAGTCCGGCTACGGCCTGTCGCTGGCGGACGAGGCCAAGTGCCTGCGCGTCGCGCGCCAGCTGGCTGAACTCGGCCTGACGGTGAAAACGACCTACCTCGGCGCGCATGCGCTGCCGCCGGAGTTCGACGGCCGCCAGGACGCGTACGTCGACGCCGTCTGCGCGTGGTTGCCGGAACTGCATCAGCAGGGGCTCGTCGACGCCGTCGACGCCTTCTGCGAGCGCATCGGCTTCACGCCGGCGCAGACCCGCCGTGTGTTCGAGGCCGCTCGGGCGCTCGGCCTGCCGGTGAAGCTGCACGCGGAGCAGTTGAGCGATCAGGGCGGCGCCGCACTCGCCGCGGAATTCAACGCGCTGTCCTGCGACCACCTCGAATACCTGAGCGACGCAGGCATTGCCGCGATGGCGCGCGCCGGGACGGTGGCGGTGCTGCTGCCCGGCGCCTTCTACTTCCTGCGCGAGACGAAGCTGCCGCCGATCCAGGCGCTGCGCGACGCCGGCGTGCCGATCGCGCTGGCCACCGACCACAACCCGGGCAGCTCGCCGGGGCTGTCGCTGCTGCTGATGCTCAACATGGCCTGCACCTTCTTCCGGATGACGCCGGAGGAGGCGCTGCGCGGCCTGACGACGAACGCGGCACGGGCGCTCGGTTTGCCCGACCGCGGGCGGCTGGCCGTGGGCCAGCGCGCCGATTTCTGCGTCTGGGACGCCGCGCATCCGCGAGAACTGGCCTACTGGTTCGGACGCAACCCGCTGCTGCAGACGGTCGTCGGCGGCCGACCGCGCGGCTGAGGCGCGATTGAAGCGCGGCTGAAGCGCGCCTGAGACAAGAACGAGGAGTCGCAGCGCGCCGCAGGGGCCTGCCGCGACCTCCCGGAGACAAGAGGAACGAGCGATGAAGCACGACGTCTTTGAACTGCGGCGTGGCCGCACCCCGCTGCTGATCAGCATGCCGCACGTGGGCCGCGAGATTCCGGCCGACCAGCACCACCGCTACGTCGAGCGCGCGCTCGGCAGCGAGGACACGGACTGGCACCTCGAACCGCTGTACGCGCCCATCGCCGAGCAGCTCGGCGCCGGGCTGCTGGTGCCGCGCTTCTCGCGCTACCTGATCGACCTGAACCGCCCGCCCGAAGACACGCCGATGTATCCGGGGGCGTCCAACACCGAGCTGTGCCCGACGCGGTTCTTCACCGGTGAGCCGCTGTACCGGGAGGGCCTTGCGCCCGATGCGGAGGAGAAGCAGCGCCGCATCGAGACCTACTGGGCGCCGTACCACCAGGCGCTGCAGGGGGAGCTGCAGCGGCTGCGCCAGGAGCACGGCTTCGCGCTGCTGTTCGAGGCGCACAGCATCCGCTCGGAGCTGCCCTGGCTCTTCGAGGGCCAACTGCCCGACCTGAACATCGGCACCGTCGAGGGCAAGGCCTGCAAGCAGGTCACGCGCCAGGCGATGGAGATCGCGCTGCAGGCGCAGGACCGCTTCAGCTGGGTCGTCGACGGGCGCTTCAAGGGCGGCTACATCACGCGCCAGTACGGGCGGCCGGAACTCGGGCAGCAGGCCGTGCAACTCGAGATGTGCTACCGCTGCTACATGGTCGAGAACGACATGGGCTTCATCGGCTACGAGCTGGACGCGGCCTGCGTGGAGAGCGTCCGGCCGGTGCTGACGACGCTGCTGCAGGCCTACCTGCTGGCCAACCCGACCCGGAACGCGGCATGAGTCCGACGACCTTCCACGCGCGCTTGGCGTGGCTCGACGGCCGCTGGCAGTCGGACGTGCTGATGCGCGTCGGGGCCGACGGACACTGGACCGGATTCGTCGCCGGAGAAGCGCCGCCGGCGGACGCCGTCCGTCTGGACGGCCCCGTGCTGCCGACGCTCGTCGACGCGCACAGCCACGCCTTCCAACGCGCCTTCGCCGGCCTGTCCGAGCAGCGCGACAGCGACAGCGACGACTTCTGGTCGTGGCGCGACCGCATGTACGGCGTCGCGCTGCGGGTGACCCCGGCGCAGTTGAAGACCATCGCCGCCCAGCTCTACACCGAGCTGCTGGCCGGCGGCTACACGCAGGTCTGCGAGTTCCATTACCTGCATCACCGCGAGGACGGCACGCCGTACGAGGACGAGCTCGCGATGGCGATGGCCCTGGCCGAGGCGGCGCAGGAAACCGGCATCGGGCTGACGCTGCTGCCGGTGCTGTACGCGCATGCCGGCTTCGCCCAGAAGGGCCTGCGGGACACTCAGCGGCGCTTCCGCACCGATGCCGGCTGGGTCTGGCGTGCCTGCGAGCGCATCAACGCGGCGGGCCTGCCGCTGGTGCGCGCCGGCGTCGCGGTGCACTCGTTGCGTGCGGCGCATGCCGAGGACGTGCGGGCGCTTCAGGCGCTCGTCGGCGACGCGGACATCCCCATCCACGTGCATGTCGCGGAGCAACAGCAGGAAGTCGACGACTGCCTCGCGGCCACCGGGAAGCGGCCGATCGATCTGCTGGCCGATTACGGGCTGGATCCGCGCTGGCACCTGGTGCACGCCACGCACAGCACGCGGGACGAGATTGCGCGCGTTGCCGCGAGCGGTGCGGGCGTCGTGATCTGCCCGGGCACCGAGGGCAACCTCGGTGACGGCCTGGCCGACCTGCCCGGTTGGCTGGGTGCGGACGTGCCGCTGACGGTGGGCTCGGACAGCCAGGTCACGCGTGGCTGGGTCGAGGAGCTGCGCTGGCTGGAGTACGGCCAGCGCCTGGGCCAGCAGCGGCGCAACGTGGCGGCGCGGCCGGGCCGGCAGCCGTCGACGGCGGCGCGGCTGTTCGACGCCTGTGTCGCGGGCAGCGCGCGGGCTGCGGGTCTGGGCGCCTGGGGCCTTCAAACCGGCGCGCGCGCAGACTTCCTGGTGCTCGACACGAGGGTCAGCGGCCTGGCCGGGCTGCCGGACGCCGCCCTGCTCGACGGTCTGGTCTTCGCCAGCCAAGGGCCGACCTGGCGCGAGGTCTACGTCGCCGGACAGCGGCGCGCCATCGACGATCCCGGCCGGCACGAGCGCTTCGTCGAGACCATGAACGCGCTCTGGCGCTGAGTCGCGCTGGTCCCGACCCCTCCCAGCACCGCGCCTCCGGTTCCCCGGTTCCCCGGCCCACCCCCGTTTCCGCAGGATGTCCCGCGGGCATGCCGGCTGCTAGGCTTTTCCCACTCCTTCTACACAGTTGGGAATGCCATGTGGTCCATGCGTAACTTCACGATCCGGACGCGCCTCATGGCGCTCGGCCTGTTGTCGGTGTTCGCGCTGCTGCTGATAGGCGGCGACGGACTGTGGGCGATGGCCCGCACCAAGCAGGACTTCGAGCACTACGTGAAGCAGGACGTCGAGTCGCTCGTGCAGCTCTCCGAGATCCGCGCCGGCGTGGGCAACCTGCGGCGCTACGAGAAGGACATGCTGATCAACATCGGCGACGACGCCGCCGTGAGGCGCTACCAGGATGAGTGGCGCAAGGCCTTCGAGGGCGTCAACAGGAGTCTGGACGCGATCGGCCAGCTCGACATCCTGCCGGAGATCAAGTCGATGCCGCCGGCGATGAAGGCTTCGTTGGGCAGCTATCGCAGCGGGCTCGACGGCATCGTGGCGCGCATCCTCAAGCAGGAGTTCGTCGATTCCGCCGAGGCCAACCGGCAGACGGAGCCGATCAAGGGGCCGGTCCGGGAGATGGACAAGCAGCTCGGCGACATGACGAAGGCGATCATGGAGCGCGGCAACCAGGAGGTGCAGCGCATCGACGCCCAGGAAATCCGGACACGGACGGCGCTGGGCGGCGTGATGCTGCTGGGCGTCGTGGTCATCGGTCTCTTCACCTTCTTCAACATCGGCTCGATCCTGACGCCGCTGGCGCAGGCGGTCAGCACGACCGAGCGCATCGCGCGCCAGGACCTGAGCGAACGCGTCGACGTGCTCGGCACCGACGAGACCGCCGCGATGATGCGCGGCGTGCAGGGGATGCAGACCTCGATCCGCGAGGTGGTCAGCGGCGTGCGCAGCGCCACGGACAGCATCGCGACGGCCTCGCGCGAGGTCGCGGCCGGGGCGCATGACCTGAGCTATCGCACGGAGCAGGCGGCGTCCAACCTCGAGGAGACGGCGTCCGCGATGGAGCAGCTCACCGCGAGCGTGCAGCACAACGCGGATTCGGCGCGGCAGGCCAACGCGCTGGCGGAAGAGGCCGCCGGCGCCGCGGGGCGCGGCGTCAACGTGGTCGGGGAAGTCGTCCAGACGATGGGGAAGATCAGCGCGTCCTCCGCGCGCATCGGCGACATCATCGGCACCATCGACGGAATCGCCTTCCAGACCAACATCCTGGCGCTGAACGCGGCCGTCGAGGCCGCCCGTGCCGGCGAGCAGGGCCGCGGCTTCGCCGTCGTCGCGGGAGAAGTCCGCACGCTCGCGCAGCGCAGCGCGGAGGCCGCCAAGGAGATCAAGCAGCTGATCACCGCCAGCGGCGAAAGCGTCTCCAGCGGCGCCGCCCTCGTCGAGCGCGCCGGACAGACGATGAACGAGATCTCCGATTCGATCACCCGCGTCTCGCGCATCGTGGCCGAGATCAGCCACGCCACCACCGAGCAGAGCGGCGGCATCAACCAGATCGGCTCGGCGATCTCGCAGCTGGATCAGATGACGCAGCAGAACGCGGCGCTCGTCGAAGAATCCGCCGCCGCGGCGCAGAGCCTGCAGCATCAGGCGGACGCGCTGTCGCAGTCGGTGGCGGTGTTCAAGCTGGGCTGAAGTGCCGTTCGTGACATCCGTTCGGGAGGACTCCACGGTCGGCGCGGTTTAGAGCGCGGCGTCCCCGGTCGCTGGCATGGCGGCTGCTAGGCTTTTCCCATCGATCCATCTCGTTGGGAAAACATGCAGTCGCTGCGCCACTACACGATCCGGACCCGCCTGCTGGGTCTGGGTCTCCTGTCCGTCCTCGCCCTCCTGCTCATCGGCGGCGCCGGCCTCTGGGCCATGGGCAGCTCACGGTCCGATTTCCAGCAGTACGTCGCCCAGGACGTGGGCGCGCTGACTCAACTTTCCGAAGTCCGCGCCGGCATCGGCAACCTGCGCCGCTTCGAGAAGGACATGCTCATCAACATCGGCGACGACGGCACCGTCAAGCAGGCCCAGACCGATTGGCAGAAGACCTACGCCGGCGTGATCCGCTCGCTCGACACGCTGTCGGCGCTGGAGACCAGTCCGGAGATCCGCGGCCTGCCGCCCAGGCTCAAGCAGTCGCTCGAGGCCTACAAGGCCGGCGTGGACGACATCGCCAAGCGCATCCTGAACGCCGACTTCGTCGACGCGGCCGAGGCGAACCGCTCGACCGAGGCGATCAAGGCGCCCGTGCAGGCGATGGACAGCGGCGTCGGCGAGATGACGACGGCGATCCTGCAGCACGGCCAGGACGAGGTGCAACGGCTCGGCACGCGCGAACTGAGCGTGCGCAGCGTGCTCGGCGTGGTGATGGCCGTCGGCGTGGCGCTGATCGCGCTGCTGACGGTGCTGAACATCCGCTCCATCCTGGCACCACTGGCGCAGGCCGTGAGCACGACCGAACGCATCGCGCGCAAGGACCTGAGCCAGCCGGTCGAGGCCGAGGGCTCGGATGAGACCGCCGCGATGGCGCGCGGCGTGCAGGGCATGCAGGCGTCGATCCGCGAGGTCGTCAGCGGCGTGCGCAGCGCCACGGACAGCATCGCCACGGCGTCGCGCGAGGTCGCCGCCGGTGCGCACGACCTGAGCCAGCGCACCGAACAGGCTGCGTCCAACCTGCAGGCCACCGCGTCGGCGATGGGGCAGCTCACGTCCAGCGTGCAGCACAACGCGGCGTCCGCCGGCGAGGCGAAGTCGCTGGCCGAGCAGGCCGCCGAAGTCGCCGTGCGCGGCGTCAGCGTGGTGGGCGAGGTCGTGCAGACGATGGGCAGGATCAGCACCTCGTCGGCGCGGATCGGCGACATCATCGGCACCATCGACGGCATCGCGTTCCAGACCAACATCCTGGCGCTGAACGCCGCGGTGGAAGCCGCGCGCGCGGGCGAGCAGGGCCGCGGTTTCGCGGTCGTGGCGAGCGAGGTGCGCTCGCTCGCGCAGCGTAGCGCCGAGGCCGCCAAGGAGATCAAGCAGCTGATCACCGCGAGCGGGGAGAGCGTCTCCAGCGGCGCCGCGCTCGTGGAGCGCGCCGGCCAGACGATCAACGAGATCTCCGACTCGATCTCGCGCGTGTCGCGCATCGTGGCGGAGATCAGCCATGCGACCGCCGAGCAGAGCGGCGGCATCAACCAGATCGGCTCGGCGATCTCGCAGCTGGACCAGATGACGCAGCAGAACGCGGCGCTCGTCGAGGAGTCCGCCGCCGCCGCGCAGAGCCTGCAGCATCAGGCCGACGCGCTGGCCCAGTCGGTCGCGGTCTTCAAGCTGAGCTGAGTGCACTGACCCGAGCCTGGTTGTGCCGAGCTGGGCCGAGCTGGGCCGGGCTGGGCCGGGCCGGGCTGGGCGGGGTCGGCTGCGTCAGCAGCCCATGAACTGCACGCGGTTGCGACCCGCGTGCTTCGCGGCGTAGAGCGCCTGGTCGGCGGTTTCGACCAGCAGCGCCGGTTTGGCGGGCGGTTCGCCCGCGGCCAGGCCGATGGAGACGGTGACCTGCAGTCCCGCCACGAGTTCGCCCCAGCCGTGGCTGGCGATCGCGGCGCGCAGCCGCTCGCAGATGTCCTGCGCGCGCTCCGGCGGGACCCCGACGAACACCAGCATGAACTCCTCGCCGCCGACCCGCGCCAGCAGGTCCGCGCTGCGCAGCTGACGCCTCAGCACCTGCGCCACCTTCTGCAGCGCCTGGTCGCCCACGCCGTGTCCGAAGGCGTCGTTGACGTGCTTGAAGTGGTCGATGTCGAGCAGCCCCAGCGAGATCGGCTTGTCCTCCTGCCTCGCTCTTTCCAGCAGCAGCGGCAGCGCGAATTCGGCATGCCGGCGGTTGTTGAGCCCCGTCAGCGCGTCCTCATGCGCCATCCGGCCGAGTTCCGCGGCCTGACGGCGCAGCCGCTGCTGTTCCTGTTCGGCGAGGTCCGCGCGTTCGCGCTCGCGCCGCAGATCCTGCATCGCGTGCTCGGCACGCGCCTGCGCCTGCTGGAACTCCTGGCGGATCAGCATCGCCTCGGTCTGCAAGGCCATCGCGTTGCGCGCCGACTGGCGCTCCAGCGCCGTCAACTGCTCGTGCGCGGCCAGGGCCCGCACCGCGTCGCCGCGGAGCTTGTAGCCGCGATAGATCGCCAGCGTGAGCTGGCGCCGCAGCCGCGCAGGCAGCGATTGCGGCGCCTGCTGGCTGACGAGGTCCTGGAGCGTCTCCAGCGCCGGCAGCGCGTCCTGCGCGCCCGCGGTGTCGTCGCGTTTGAGCTGAAGCAGCGCCCGTTGCGCGCGCGCCTGCAGCACCATGCCGGCGTAGCCGTGCCGCTGCGCCAGACGCTCGTATTCATCGGCGATCTGGAGCGCCTCGTCGATCGCGCCGGTGCCGAGCTGCAGCTCGACGAGATTGGACAGCGACACGACGACCAGGAAGGGATTGCCTTCCTCGCGCACCAGCGTTGCCGCCCGCACCGCGTAGGGCTCGGCCTGCGCAAGCGCCTCGGCGGACGCGGTCCGGTCCTCGTCCCGGATCGCCTCCGCATGCGCCTGCAACCAGAAGTGGGCGAGGTTGTTCAGGCACGAGAGCAGCAGTTCGCGTTCGCCCGAAGCCTGCTGCTGGACGATCTCCAGGGCCTGCAAGGTGTGCTGGCACGCCTGCTCGACCTGGTCGGAGACCGCGAAGGCGACCGCCAGCCGGTTCAGCGCCCAGGCTTCGCGCGCGGCGTCCTCGGCGCGCCGCGCGGCCGCCAGCGCCTGCCAGCCGGCCTGCATCGCGTCCCGGCCCATCTGGAACTGCGCGTAGACGTAGCAGAGCTCGGTGAGCGCCTCGGCGGTCCAGAGGTCCTGGTCGGGGCCGTCGATCAGCCGGACCAGCGCCGCGGCTTCGCTCGCGCGTCGCAGCGCGCCCTGCAGGTCGCCTTGCCGCGGCAGGTTGTGGGCGATGAGGATCAGCGCCCGCGCGCGGTCCCGCGCCGTGTCGGCCGCCACCAGGGACAGCTCCAAGGCATCGGTCGCGTCGCGGTACGCGCCGCGGCGGCTCAGATGCAGGGCTCGCGCCAGCTCGCGTTGGAACAAGGCGGACTCTCCTCCGTGAATGTCGTCGACCTCGATGCCACAGCATTCGCCGCCGCATAGCGCACGTCAATGGCGGCACGCCCCAGTGGACGATGGATACAGTCGCAGGCATGTCAAAAGTCTCGAAAGCGTCACGCCCATCCGGTCGCACCGTCGAAGCGCCGTTGCGCCGGGCATCGGGTTCGATCGCGGACGCCGTGGCGGTCCCGGTGGCGCCTCAGGTGGACCGGGCGCTGGTGGGCGTCGACTTCACCAGCGCGCCGACGACCCGCAAGCCGATCCGGTTGGCCTTCGGGCGTCGGCAAGGGAGCGTCCTGAAGCTGGAGCGGCAGGTGGCCATCGGGTCTCTGGACGATTTCGGGTCGTGGCTCGCGGAGCCGGGACCGTGGCTGGGCGGCTTCGACCTGCCGTTCGGGCTGCCGCGCGAACTGGTCGAGACCCTGGGCTGGCCGTCCGAGTGGGCGCCGTTGATCGCCCACTATGCGAGCCTCACGCGCGCCGAGATCCGGGACACCTTCGCCGCGTTCTGCGATGCGCGCCCGGTCGGCGGAAAATTCGCGCATCGCGCCTGCGACGGGCCTGCTGGCTCGTCGCCGAGCATGAAATGGGTCAATCCGCCCGTCGCCTACATGCTGCATGCCGGCGTGCCGCGTCTGGTGGCGGCAGGCGTGCATCTGCCGGGGCTTCATGACGGAGACGCCACGCGGGTGGCGCTGGAAGCCTATCCCGGCCTGCTGGCCCGCGAGCTGATCGGCACGCGCAGCTACAAGAGCGACGATCGCGCCAAGCAGACGCCAGATCGCCTGATCGCCCGCAAGGACCTGATCGAGGCGCTCGAACAGGGGCGCAGCCGTCTGGGCCTGCGTCTGAAGCTCAGTCACGCGCACCGGGATGAGCTGGCCGACGACGGCAGCGGCGACAAGCTCGACGCCGTGCTGTGCCTGATGCAGGCGGCCTGGGCCGATGCACGCCCGGACTACGGCCTGCCCGCCGACATGGACCCGCTGGAAGGCTGGATCGTCGGCGCACCGCTTCCCGAACCCCTCCTCGCAAGGATGACGCCATGACCCGCATCGATGACACCTCCGCCCCGCAGACGCCGCTCCAGGTCGCCGTGATGGGCGCCGGCGCGGTGGGCTGCTTCTTCGGCGGCATGCTGGCCCGCGCCGGCCACGACGTGACGCTGATCGGCCGCCCCAGCCACGTGGAAGCGATCCGCGACCGCGGCCTGCGCATGGAGACGCGGATGTTCGACGAACAGGTCCGCCTGCGCGCGGACACCGAGCCCTCCGCCGCGCGCGGTGCACAGGTCGTGCTGTTCTGCGTGAAGTCGACCGACACGGTGTCGGCCGCGCAGGACCTGGCGCCGTATATCGGCGCGGACACGCTGCTGCTGTCGATGCAGAACGGGGTGGACAACGCCGAGCGGCTGCGCGAGACGGTGCCGCAGCCGGTTTCGGCGGCGGTGGTCTACGTCGCGACGGAGATGGCCGGCCCTGGGCACGTGAAGCACCACGGACGCGGCGAGCTGGTCATCGAGCCGGCGGCAGGCGCGCAGCGCCTCGCCCAGGCGTTGATCGCGGCGGGCGTGCCCACCGAGGTGTCGGACAACGTGCGGGGCGCGCTCTGGTCCAAGCTGCTGATCAATTGCGCCTACAACGCGTTGTCCGCGCTGTCGCAACAGCCCTACGGCGAGCTGGTGAAGGGGGAGGGTGTCTGGACGGTCATGGACCAGCTCGTGGATGAAGGCCTCGCAGTGGCCGCGGCGGATGGCGTCACCCTGGTCGGGGACGTCCGTGAGGCGGTGCGCAAGATCGCCGAGACGATGCCGGGCCAGTTCTCGTCGACCGCGCAGGACATGAGCCGCGGCAAGCGCACGGAGATCGACCACCTCAACGGTTTCCTCGTGCGCCGCGGCGAGGCGCTGGGCGTGCCCACGCCGGCCAATCGGGTGCTGCACACGCTGGTGAGGCTTGCCGAACTCAGCCGGGACTGAGCCACGGCGGAGCGTGACTGAGCCGTCACTGAGCCGATCCCGAGCCGGACAGGCGTGAAAAAGCCGGGACGTGCCCGGCTTCGAAGGGGAGTGCGGCGCGAAGCCGCGGCTCAGTAGGTGATGGTCAGCGTGACCGTGTCGGAATAGTTGCCGGGCACGATGCCGTTCAGCGACGGCAGGCGGCCGTAGACGGTCAACTGCTGCTGGCTGCCGGTGCCGGTGCCCCCATACACGCCGCTGCCGTTGCCGTCGCCCCAGACCTGGGTGCGGCCGGCGTCGAGGTAGAGCTGGTACGGCAGGCTGTTGTTGCCGCTCTTCATCACGCGCGATCCGAAGGCCGAGGCGTTGCCCGCGTTGGCGCCGGCGCTCAGCGCGACGCTGTAGGGCGTGGTCTTCGTGCAGGTGACGTTGAGCGCGGTCGACGCATCCACCGGACCGGGCGTCTGCAGCGGATCGATGGAACCGCCGAAGGTCAGCGTGCTGCCGGTGACGTTGCAGGCGACCAGGATGGTGGCGCCGACCTGGAAGGTGCTGGACCCGGTCGTTGGGTTGGCGGCGTGACTCGCGGTGGCGGAACCCAAGATGGCCACGGCGATGGCCACGGTTCGCGAGAGAACGGATGACAACTGACGAGACAACATGGTGGGGTTCTTTTCAAGCATCGCAGGCGTCGGCGGGCTGCTATGACGTCGGCGCGATGCGCTCCGATGTCGGGCCTCTGTGCCGTCCCTGGGTATCAATTGGACACGATTTTGTCAGTTTCGCTCCGTGAGCCACTTCACGGATCGTGGGCATCGGCCTAGAGAGTTCCCCCGAATTGGGGAGGAGTCCTCCTCATTCTGCTTGGTATCGCAACCATCGCTGTCGGAAAGTGATCCAAGGACCCGGGTGTGACGGAAGTCGCACCCCGCGCACCCCCTCATCATCCGTTCGTCATCCCCGCGTCACTTGCGCATCAGCGTGGACTTGCCGAACAGCGACTCCACCAGATCCACCGCCACCAGCGCCGTCTTGTTGCGGACGTCGAGCGCCGGGTTGAGCTCCATGATGTCCAGCGAGCCCAGCCGGCCCGTGTCCGCGATCATCTCCATGCACAGCTGCGCTTCGCGGTAGGTGGGACCGCCGGGAATCGTGGTGCCGACGCCAGGCGCGACGTCCGGATCGAGGAAGTCGACGTCGAAACTCACATGCAGGTGGGTGTTGGCGTCCATCGTGGCCAGCGCCAGCTCCATCGTGTGACGCATGCCCATCTCGTCGATGTAGCGCATGTCGAAGACCTCGAGGCCGACCTCGTGGACGAAGCGCTTCTCGCCCTCGTCGACGCTGCGGATGCCGATCTGGCGGATCCATTTCGGATCGATCGCCGGCACCTTGCCGCCGATCTCGATCAGTTCCTGCGGGCCGTAGCCGCACAGGCACGCGACCGGCATGCCGTGGATGTTGCCGCTGGGCGTGAGTTTGCTGGTGTTGAAGTCGGCATGCGCATCCAGCCACAGCACGCGCAGCTTCTTGCCGGTGTCGCGGCAGTGGTGGGCCACCGCGGCGATCGATCCCAGTCCCAGGCAGTGGTCGCCGCCCAGCAGCACGGACATGCGCCCGCCGTTGAGTTCCGCATAGACCGCGTCATGCACGGCCTGGTTCCAGGCCGTCACCTCGTCGAGGTGGCGGTAGCCCTCGGTCGGTGGCAACCAGGGGTTGGAGGGGCCCACGAGGTTGCCGCAGTCCTTGACCTCGACACCGTGCGCCCGCAGCGCCTCCGCCAGTCCGGCGACCCGCAGGGCCTCCGGTCCCATGCTGGCGCCCCGGGCGCCGGCCCCCACGTCGGTGGGAGCGCCGATCAGGCTCACGTGTCGTGCTGCGGTCATGGTCCAACCTCTCTTGCTTGCTGGAAGGCCCCGGAGGGCCGGATCAGGTGCCGGCCGGGACCGCGGCGGTCCCGGGATGGCCGTTGCTGCCGTTCGAACCGTTGCTGCCGTTCGAACCGTTGGTGGTGCCGCCGATGTCGTATTCCTTCATCAGCAGGGCCCAGGCCTCGTCGGCGGTCTCGACGTAGTGGAAAAGCTGCTCGTCGCCCGGGCTGATCATGCCGGTGTCGATCAGCAGCTCGAAATCGATCAGGCGCGACCAGAAGTCGCGTCCGAACAGCAGGATCGGACGCCGGCGGCACTTGCCGGTCTGGATCAGCGTCAGCGTCTCGAACAGTTCGTCCAGCGTCCCGTAGCCGCCCGGGAAGGCCGCCAGCGCCACCGACCGCATCAGGAAGTGCATCTTGCGCAGCCCGAAGTAGTGGAAGCGGAAGCAGAGCTCCGGGGTGATGTACTGGTTGGGGCGCTGCTCGTGCGGCAGCACGATGTTCAGTCCGATGCTGCGGCCGCCGGCTTCGTGCGCGCCGCGGTTGCCCGCTTCCATGATGCCGGGACCGCCGCCGGTGACGACGTACAGCGGGTGCGCGAAGTCCTTGGTCGTCTCGGTCACCAGACGGGCGAACTTGCGCGCTTCCTCGTAGTAGCCGCTCATCACCAGGCGGCGCTCGGCGCGCTGCACCGCCGCCTCGTCCTTGGCGGCGCGGGCCGCGTCGACGGCCGCCTGCGCCGCCTCGCGGTCCGCGATGCGCGCGCTGCCGAAGATCACCACCGTCGACTGGATGTTCAGCTCCTGCTGGATCAGCTCGGGCTTCAGCAGTTCGAGTTGCATGCGCACCGGGCGCAGTTCGGGCCGGACGAGGAAGTCGGTGTCCGTGAACGCGAGCTGGTAGGCGGCAGGCGGATTGGCGTCGAAGGCCGCGTCGAAGGCGGCCTGCTGCTGGGCTTCCTCCTGCGCCGAGGGGAAGTTGCGGGCGGTGAGTTTGTCGCTTCTGATCATGATTCGATGGCCCGAAAGCTTACGGGCGTTGCCACTTAATTTCTGTTCGTTCGCCAGCGCCGGACACGGCTGAAGGCGTCGGTTTGTTGCGCGGGGTCAGGTCGTGCCGCAGCACGGGCAGCGCGGATCGCGGGCCACCTTGAGGTCGGTCCATTCCATGCGCCGCGCGTCGAGCATCAGTAACCGGCCGGGCAAGGTCGAGCCCATGCCCGTCAGCAGCTTCAAGGCCTCCGCGGCCTGCATGCTGCCGATGATCCCGACCAGGGGCGCGAACACGCCCATCACCGCGCAGCGCTGCTCCTCGGGCGGCTGGTCTTCCGGGAACAGGCACGCGTAGCAGGGGAAGGCGCGATCGCGGCTGTCGTAGACGCTCAGTTGAGCGTCGAAGCCCAGCGCGGCGCCCGAGACCAGCGGCTTGCCGTGCTTCACGCAGGCGGCGTTGACGAGGTGGCGCGTCGGGAAGTTGTCGGTGCAGTCCAGCACGACGTCGGCCTGCGGCACGAGTTCGTCGAGCAGGGCCGCATCGGCGCGCACGGTGACGGCACGGATGCGCGGTTCCGGATTGATCGCCGCGATGCCGGCGGCGGCCGATTCCGCCTTGGGCTGGTCCACGCGCGCCAGGCTGTGGGCGATCTGGCGCTGCAGATTCGTCACGTCGACGCGGTCGTGGTCGACCAGCGTGATGCGGCCGACGCCGGCCGTGCCCAGGAACAGCGCCGCCGGCGACCCCAGCCCGCCCGCGCCGATCACCAGCGCGTGCGCGTCCAGCAGGCGCTGCTGGCCCTCGACGCCGATGTCGTCCAGCAGGATGTGGCGCGAGTAGCGCAGCAGTTGGTCGTCATCCATGGCTCATTCCGGCACGGCATCGTCGGTGGTCTGCGGCTGCCGCAAGCCGACCTGCAGCGGCAGCTTCAGCGTCTCCTTGCCGCGCTGCACGGCGATCAGGGTCTGGCTGTCGGGCTTCAGCGCCGCGACGACGTTGACCAGCTCGCGCGGCGATCGCACCGGCTGCCCCGCCACCTCGACAACGACGTCGCCGGCCTCCAGGCCGGCCTTGGCCGCAGGACTGGCCTTGAAGACCTCCTTGACCAGCACGCCGTGATCGACGGACAGCTTCAGCGTGTCGACGACCTCGGCGTTGACGTCGCCGGTGATCACGCCCAGCCAGCCGCGCGAGACCTTGCCGTCCTTCACCAGCGCTTCCAGCACCTGGTACGCGGAGTCCACCGGAATCGCGAAGCCGATGCCCAGGCTGCCGCCGCCGGTGCGCGAGTAGATCGCCGTGTTGATGCCGACCAGCCGCCCCTGCACGTCGACGAGCGCGCCGCCGGAGTTGCCGGGGTTGATGGCGGCATCGGTCTGGATGAAGTTCTCGAAGGTGCTCAGGCCGAGCTGGGTGCGCCCCAGCGCGCTGATGATGCCGGAGGTCACCGTCTGGCCGACGTTGAACGGATTGCCGATTGCCAGCACCACGTCGCCGACCTGCAGCTCGCCGGCCTTGCCCGGATGGATCACCGGCAGCGGCGGCGGCAGCGTGATGCGCAGGACGGCCAGGTCGGTCTCGGGATCGGTGCCGACCAGGCGCGCCGGCGTGTCGCGGCCGTCGGCCAGCTGCACGCGGATCTCGGTCGCACCCGCGACGACATGGTTGTTGGTCAGCACGTAGCCTTCGGGCGAGACGATCACGCCCGACCCCAGCCCGGTCTGCGGCCGCTGCTGCTGGGGGCGCTTGCCGAAGTGGAAGCGCAGCCAGGGGTCGGCGTCGATCTCGCGCTGGCTGGGCGCGGGCTTGTTGGCCAGCACCGCGACCACCGCCGGCGACGCCGCCTGGGCCGCCGCCGCGAAGCTGAACTGCACCGACGCACGCGGCGGGGCGCCGGCCGCGGCGGGCAGCGTGGGCACGACCTTGGGGGCCTCGTGCAGCCATTCGGGCTTGAGCGTGGCCACGACGAAGTAGCCGGCCAGCGCCACCGTGGTGGCCTGGGAGAAAATCAGCCAGGTTTGACGCAAGAGAGATCCTGTCATGGCACATCGCACGGAGCTGGAGCGGCTGCTCGCCGCCACGCTGGAACCCACGCGCTTCAAGGATTATGGGCCGAACGGTCTTCAGGTCGAGGGCCGCGACCAGATCCGGCAACTGGTGTGCGGGGTCACCGCGAGCCTGGCGCTGATCGACGCCGCCGTTGAGTCGGGGGCCGACGCCATCCTGGTCCATCACGGGCTGTTCTGGCGCGGCCAGGACGGCCGCGTCACCGGCTGGATGAAGCAGCGCCTGTCGCGGCTGCTGACGAACGAGATCAACCTGTTCGCCTATCACCTGCCGCTGGACGCACATCCGGAACTCGGCAACAACGCGCAGCTCGCGAAGCATCTGGGCTGGGCGGCGGAGGGCCGTTTCGGCGAACAGGACCTGGGCTGCATCGGCGCATTGCCGGCGGCGTTCGAGTCGCTGGAGGCGCTGGGCGCCCATGTCGAGCAGCGCCTGGGTCGCGCGACGATCCAGGCCGCCGGCGACGGCCGCCCGCTCAAGCGCGTCGCCTGGTGCACCGGCGGCGCGCAAGGCTACTTCGAGGCCGCCATCGCCGCCGGTGCCGACGTGTTCATCACCGGCGAGATCTCCGAGCCGCAGGCGCATTACGCGGCCGAGACCGGCGTGGCCTTCATCGCCGCCGGCCACCACGCGACCGAACGCTACGGCGTGCAGGCGCTGGGACGGCAGGTGGCCGAGCAGCTCGGCCTGCAATACCGATTCATCGACATCCCGAACCCCGCATGAAGAACGACGTCGAGGGCTCCCGCCCGCTGCTGCTGACGATGGGCGACGCCTGCGGGATCGGCCCGGAGATCGTCGCCGCCGCCTGGGCGAGCGACCGCGGGCCGGATCTGCGCCTGGTCGGCGACGTCGGCGTCTTCCGGCGCGCGCTGGACGTCATGGGTCTGCGACTGCCGGTGGCGGTGCTGGCCCGCGCTGACGATCCGGCCCCGCCCGACTGCCTGCCGGTGTGGCAGCCGCCGGGCTTGCCGCAGGATCTGCTCGCGCAGCCGATCGGTCAGGTGAGCGCGGCCGCGGGGACTGCGGCGGCACGTTGCATCGTCGCCGCGACGCAGGAGCAACTGGCCGGGCGCTCCCGTGCGCTGGTGACGGCCCCCATCCACAAGGAAGCCCTGCATGCCGCCGGCGTCGACCACCCGGGGCACACCGAGCTGCTTCAAGCCCTGTGCGCCGACGCGGACGGCCGGCTTCCGCCCGTGCGGATGATGCTGGCCAACGACGAACTCCGCGTCGTGCTGGTGACCATCCACGTGGCACTGCGGCAGGCAGTCGACCAGATCACCACCGGGCGCGTGCTGCAGACCATCCGGATCGCCGATGCCGCCCTGCGTCGCTCGGGGATCGCCGCACCCCGCATCGCGGTGGCGGGCCTGAATCCGCACGCGGGCGAAGGCGGCCTGTTCGGCAGCGAGGAGATCGAGCACATCGCGCCCGCGATCGCGCAGGCCCGCTCGCTCGGCATCGATGCCAGCGGGCCCTTCGCGCCGGACACGGTGTTCATGCGGGCGCGCCACGCGCCGCCGAAACATCCGGGCGAGTTCGACGTGGTCGTCGCGATGACGCATGACCAGGGGCTGATCCCGGTGAAGTACCTCGGCGTGGAGGAGGGCGTGAACGTGACACTGGGCCTGCCGCTGGTGCGCACCAGCCCCGACCACGGCACCGCGTTCGACATCGCGGGGACCGGTCGCGCCGACCCGTCGAGCCTGGCGGCGGCGATCCGCATGGCGCGGACGATGTCGGGCTGAAGCGCCCTCGTGCATCCCCCCTCATGGGGAGTTCGCACGGTGGATTCCCGTCGGAGCGTTGCCCATAATCGTGGGCATCACATCAATACGGGGAGTTCGAGATGGAAGCAGGACGGAAGACGCAGCCGGGCCGCCTGGCGCTGCTGGCGCTGACGGGCGCGCTGCAGTTCGGCGTCGTGGGCGGCGCTTCGGCGCAGGAAGTCCACCAGCCGCTGAATGTCAGTTTCGACGTGCTGTTCGACGAGAACGGGCAGGCCAAGGAGGTCACGCCGATCGACGAGGCGTCGCAGACGCCGGCCTTCTGGCAGCAGATGATCGCCCGGCTGCAGAAGGCGAAGATCCCGGCGCGCCAGGAAGATGGCAAGGGAGCGACCTTCCGCACCGGTGTCGAGCTCTACCTCAACGTCGACAAGGTGAAGTCGACGGTCGCCATCAGTTCCATGAGGATCGTGCCCATCCCCACGAAGATCGCCTACGCCGCCTATCCCAAGGATGCCGCGTCGAATGCCGGCTGGGAAGGTGAACTCAAGATGATCTGCCGGGTCGGCACCGACGGCACCTGCGTGCAGACCAACGTCGAGATGCCGGCGGGCATGCCCGAGTCGCTGCGTCGTTACGGGCGCGCCTCGATGGAGCAATGGCGTTTCAAGCCGCAGGAAGTGAACGGCAAGCCCGTCGAAGGGGAGTACGTCGTGCTGATGCGCATGAAGACCGCCGACGACCTGCCGGTCGATTTCCGCGAGCCGCGCAAGCTGTAAGTGGGGACACCGACGCCGGAACCGCAGCGCGTTCCGGCGCCGGGTGCCGCGTCGAGCGGCTCAGTGCTTCGCGCCGAGCGCGGCCAGCTGCTGCCGCGCCCGGGCGGTGGCGCGCTCCAGCAGATGGGCGTGTTCGAATGCCCGCAGCCGACCGCCTTCGCACAGCTTGTGCAGCATGCGCGAGGTCATCGTCAGCGTCTCCTGATGCTTCGTTCCGTGGGTGAAGATGAAGAAGCTGCGCGTGCCGCTGATGTGGGCCAGCCGCACCTTGATCCAGTCGCCGTCCCGATGCATGCGGTAGGCGGTGCCGATCTGGAGGTGGTCGATCAGCAACTCGCCGGTCGGGGGCGAGGGCGCTTCCTCAGCGGCGGGCAGGCCGTCGATGCTGATGTCGACCGCCTGCAGCGGCTGATGTTCGTCGGCGCCGAGGTCGAGGTCGATGTCGACATGACCATCCCAGTCGACATGCTCGTCCTCGATGAAGCCGACCCGTCTGGCTTCTTCGTCGGACAGCTTCTCGCTCAGGTCCAGGTCCAGCGGCACGTTGCCGGCCGCGGGGAGGTCCTGCTCGCGCGGCGGCGCCATGCCGAAGACGGACTCCAGCTGCTTGGCGAGCAGGTTGTATTCAAGCGGGCTGAGGGCCTGGCCCTTCAACGACTCGGCGTGCGCGGGCAACAGTTCAGCGAAGAACTTCTTGCGGTCGGGCTCCGGCCAGCGGACCAGGTCCAGGCCTTCGTTGAGCGTGCGCATCAGCACCGGCAGCGAGGCCAGGAAGCCCTGGCGCTGCTGAGGCGTCGTCTTGGGCTGTACCGATAGCACCAGGTCGCGACCCATGTTGCGCAGCCGCTCCACCAGCGCCGCGTCCAGGTCCGGGTGACGCGAAGCGTGCACCAGGACTTCGCTCCAGGTCTGGGTGAGGAAGTCGCGCAGGAAATCCCGCATGTCCACGCTGGACATGGCCTGCTGCAGCTGCTGCATGTAGCGGCGCTGCAAGCGGAGTTCGGTTTCCTTGCGCTCCAGCAGCGCGGCGGAGTCGCCCTGCGACTTCAGCGTCTGGGCGGTCTGATCCTGGATGAACTGTTCGAGCTGGCCCAGCTTGGACTCGTACAGCTCCATCCGGTCGAAGTCGCCGCTGACGACGTCCTGGATCAGGTCGCGCACCAGCGTCAGGTAGGACTTGCCGGGATCTTCGGTGAAGTCGTCGTAGGCCGCGGCCAGCGTCGCGATGCGGTTGACCAGGCGTCGCACCGGATGCCGGCGCGAGGAGAAGAAGGAGCGGTCGCCCAGCGCCGCGCGCAGCACCGGCAGCTGCAGCCGGGCGATCTGCTGCGCCATCAACGGCGGCAGCTTGGCGTCGGACAGGATCTGGTCGAACAGGCCGGCGACCACGTCGATCACCATGTGGTCGAGCGAGCCGCTGGCCGCCTGCCGCAATTCCTCGCGATGCAGGTGGATCAGGTTGGGCGGCAGCACGATCGGGCCGCCGTCGACATAACCGGCGGGATCGCCGTCCCAGCCCTGCCACTGGCTGTTCACCGGCAACTGGCCGCTGCCGGTCGCGGGCATGCCCATCGCCGGGCTCATCGCCAGGCGGCGCATGAGGTCCATCAGCTGCGGATCGACCGACCAGCCCATGCCGCCGCCGGATTGGCCGCCGCCGGTGGTCGCATAACCATCGGCACCGCTGCCGCCGTGGAATCCGCCGGCCATGCTGTTCAGGCCGCCGGCGCGGCTGCCGTGGACGGCCGGATGCAGCGCACCCGGCAGGGTAGCGTAGCGACTGTCATGTAACGGCACGCCGGAAGTCGTGCCGCCGTGCAAGGACTGACCCCGCGTGGCGCCAGCGACGGCGCGCACACGCAGGTCCTGCGGGCGAAGACCGCGGCTGCGGAACAGTCCGGCGACGTCGGCGTAGCAGGCGCGCATCTCCAGCGCCAGCGCGCGGGTGAGTTCGTCGGTCAAGACCTGGCGCGTGTCCGGATCGTCCGTCACGGCGTTCACGGCCTCGATCAGCGCCTGGGCGATGGCCTGCGGGCGCAGCGGATGACGGTCCTCGTCCACGCCGGGAATGTCGCCCATGTAGGAATTGACTTCGCGCAGCTCCCACTCGCTCTGATGACCCAGCGCCAGGCCGATGCGGTCCGTCGCGACCAGCGTGTTGACCTGGTCGTCGTCCATCAGGGAGAGCTCGTCCCACTGCGTCGCCTTGGGCGCGGCACGCGCATTGCCCGGCGAGCCGGCGCCGGCGCTGGGCGCTTCAGCCGCCTGCTGGCGCATGGACTGGTCGAAGCGCTGCGAGAACAGCGCCTGGTGCTTGCGGAAAATGAATTGGGCGGACAGCAGCGCGTCCCGCCGCTTGGCCTGTCCAGAGGACAGGGCGGCGAGACCCAGACCTTCAGCGCCGCGCTCGGCGGCTTGTTCCGCCGCGAGGCGCACGCGCTGGAGCGCCGCGTCGACGTGGGGGTTCAGACGGTTCATCAGGGCATCAGGCACATTGTGGTGACCGCACCACACGCCAAGTATCGGCGATGGCCATCCCTCGTCCGGGTGGGACTCACCCGGCTTGTGCGCAAAAGGTGAGCTTTGAGCGCAGATTTACGCTTTGTCACGCCTCAGCGCGTCGCGGATCTCGCGCAGCAACTGGATGTCTTCCGGCGTCGCGGCCGGCTCCGCCGGGGCGGCGGGGGTGTCGCGCTTCAGGCGGTTCACCTGCTTCACCATGATGAAGATGATGAAGGCCAGGATGATGAAGTTCAGCAGCACCGTCAGGAAGTTGCCGTACGCGAAGAGCGGCACGCCGGCCTTGGTCAGGGCTTCGTAGGTCATCGGGCCGGCGTAGTTGGCCGGCGGGTCCGACAGCATGATGAAGTAGCTGCTGAAGTCCAGGCCCCCGACCGCCTTGCCGACGATCGGCATGATCAGGTCCTTGACCACCGAGTCGACGATCTTGCCGAAGGCGGCGCCGATGATCACGCCCACGGCGAGGTCCATCACGTTGCCCTTGACGGCGAACTCACGGAATTCGGTCAAAAAACCCATCGCTTGCTCCTTGTGCTTCGCGTGTGCGAAGGCGTCCACTACCAATCGCTTTCCCGGGGTAGCCCTCCGCCTCCGGGCAAGCATCCTAACGGCGTTTGCACCACGACAAATGTCAACGTGGTGCACCGATGCACATCGGTAGAGCGCCTAGGGGCGCACCGGAACTTTCTTACCTAGAATCTTTGGTTGCCCCTGATCAGAAGTTCCCTGTAAGGACCCTCATGAGTGACCCACAAGTGGACCAAGGCAAGCGCACCTGGCTGATTGCAACCGGTTGCGCGGGAGCAGTAGGCGGCGTGGCCACCGCCGTCCCGTTCGTCAGTACCTTTGCGCCGAGCGAGCGCGCCAAGGCCGCCGGTGCCGCCGTCGAGGTGGACATCGGCAACCTCGCCCCCGGTCAGAAGCTGACCGTCGAATGGCGCGGCAAGCCGGTCTGGATCGTGCGCCGGACCAAGGAGCAGCTCGACGCGCTCAAAGGCAACGATCCGGAACTGGCCGACCCGCAGTCCGACCGCAAGGCCTTCCCGATCCCGGAGTACGCCAAGAACGAATGGCGCTCGCTCAAGCCGGAGTACCTGGTCGTCGTCGGCATCTGCAGCCACCTCGGCTGCTCGCCCAGCGACAAGTTCCAGTCCGGCCCGCAGCCCTCGCTGCCGGACAACTGGCATGGCGGCTTCCTGTGCCCCTGCCACGGCTCGACCTTCGACATGGCCGGCCGCGTCTTCAAGAACAAGCCCGCGCCCGACAACCTCGAGGTGCCGCCTTATGCGTTCCTGTCCGACACCCGGCTGTTGATCGGTGAAGACAAGAAGGCCTAACTCCCCAGGAACAGGACCGAGGCAGACAACACATGGCTGAATTCAAGGAAGCACCCGCCGGAGCCCCCTTGGGCGTCAAAGTGATGACCTGGGTGGACAACCGGTTCCCCGCGTCCAAGCTCTACAAGGAGCACATGTCGGAGTACTACGCTCCGAAGAACTTCAACTGGTGGTACATCTTCGGCTCGCTGGCGCTGCTGGTGCTGGTGATCCAGATCGTCACCGGGATCTTCCTGGTGATGCACTACAAGCCGGACTCGACGCTCGCGTTCGCGTCGGTCGAATACATCATGCGGGACGTCCCCTGGGGATGGCTGATCCGCTACATGCACTCGACGGGCGCGTCGGCGTTCTTCGTCGTCGTCTACCTGCACATGTTCCGCGGGCTGCTGTACGGCTCGTACCGCAAGCCGCGCGAACTGGTGTGGATCTTCGGCTGCGCGATCTTCCTGTGCCTGATGGCCGAGGCCTTCATGGGCTACCTGCTGCCGTGGGGCCAGATGTCCTACTGGGGCGCGCAGGTGATCGTGAACCTGTTCGCCGCCGTGCCCTTCGTGGGCAACGACCTGGCGCTGCTGATCCGTGGCGACTACGTGGTCGGCGACGCGACGCTGAACCGCTTCTTCAGCTTCCACGTGATCGCGGTGCCGCTGGTGCTGCTGGGTCTGGTCGTCGCGCACATCATCGCGCTGCACGAAGTGGGGTCGAACAACCCGGACGGCGTGGAGATCAAGGCGAAGAAAGGCGCGGACGGACACCCGCTCGACGGCATCCCGTTCCATCCGTACTACACGGTGCACGACATCTTCGGCGTCGGCCTCTTCCTGATGGCCTTCTCGGCGGTGATCTTCTTCGCGCCGGAACTGGGCGGCTACTTCCTGGAGTACAACAACTTCATCCCGGCCGACCCGCTGAAGACGCCGCCGCACATCGCGCCGGTCTGGTACTTCACGCCGTTCTACTCGATGCTGCGGGCCACCACCGACGTGATGGTCCAGGTGCTGTGCGGCGTGATCGCGCTGTCGGCGGTCATCACGCTGCTGCGGGGCGGGCTGTCGACGCTGGGCAAGGGCATCGTGGTGGTGGGCGCGGTGGTCGGCATCGCGCTGCTGCTGACCTTCGACGCGAAGTTCTGGGGTGTCGTCGTCATGGGCGGCGCGGTCATCATCCTGTTCTTCCTGCCCTGGCTGGACCACAGCCCGGTCAAGTCGATCCGCTACCGCCCCGACTGGCACAAGTATCTCTACGGCATCTTCGTGCTGCTCTTCCTCGTGCTCGGCTACCTGGGCGTCAAGCCGCCGTCGGATGCGGGAACGATCGTGTCGCAGATCGGCACGCTGTACTACTTCGGCTTCTTCCTGCTGATGCCGTGGTGGAGCCGGGCCGGCACCTTTAAGCCGGTGCCCGATCGCGTCACGTTTCACCCGCACTGAACCGCCAACGTCACGGAGTCGAACGAATGAAGAAAATCATCGCCACGCTGCTGACGTCGCTGTGCCTGGGCGCGGGCCTGACGTCGACGGCGCTCGCGTCTGAGGGCGGCATCGAGTGGGACCGTTTCCCGACGTCGAAGATGAACGATCTGGCCGCGCTGCAGCACGGCGCCAAGATCTTCGTCAACTACTGCCTGAACTGCCACAGCGCGAGCTTCATGCGCTACAACCGGCTGAAGGACATCGGTCTGACCGACGAGCAGATCAAGGGCAACCTGCTGTTCGCCGGAGAGAAGGTGGGCGAGACCATGAAGGTCTCGCTGGACCCGAAACAGGCCAAGGAATGGTTCGGCGCGCTGCCGCCGGACCTCACCGTGATCGCCCGGTCGCGGGCCGACGGTGCCAAGGGAACAGGGGCGGATTACCTCTATACCTACCTCAGAAAATACTACCGGGACGAAACCAAGGCCACGGGATGGAATAATCTCGCTTTCCCCAGCGTGGCCATGCCGCATGTGCTGTGGGAGCTCCAGGGCGTCCGCACCGCCAGGTTCGAGGAAGAAAAGGACCCGCATGACCCGACCAAGGTCACGCATGTCTTCAAGGACTTCGTACAGGTGACGCCCGGGACGATGACGCCGCAGCAGTACGACGAGTCCGTTGCCGACCTGGTCGCCTATCTCCAATGGATGGGCGAACCGGCGCAGGGGACCCGTTTCCGGCTCGGCATCGTCGTGGTGCTGTTCCTGCTGGGGTTCACCGTGTTCGCCTGGCGCTTGAATGCCTCCTTCTGGAAGGACATCAAGTAAGAACCGATGACCCGGTCGAAGACCGGGTCCTCAAGCGCAGTGGGGCGCCGAGCAGGCCCCCACTGCGTTGTCGTTTGTCTGTTCGGTCTTTGGACCGCGCCGGCGTTGAACTGTGTTGTTTGTAGAAATCGATGAAGCCGAGAGGCTTCGATCAGGAGTCCACTGCCATGATGGTGCTTTATTCCGGAACCACTTGCCCCTACTCGCACCGTTGCCGGTTCGTGCTGTTCGAGAAGGGCATGGACTTCGAGATCCGTGACGTCGACCTGTTCGCCAAGCCCGAAGACATCGCGCTGATGAACCCGTACAACGAGGTGCCCATCCTCGTCGAACGCGACCTCATCCTGTACGAGTCGCACATCATCAACGAGTACATCGACGAGCGCTTCCCGCATCCGCAGCTGATGCCCGGCGACCCGGTGGCCCGCGCCCGCGTGCGCCTGTTCCTGTTCAACTTCGAGAAGGAGCTGTTCGCCCACGTCAACGTGCTGGAGAACCGCGGCCAGACGGTCAAGCCGACCGAGAAGCAGCTGGAGAAGGCCCGTTCGCAGATCCGCGACCGCCTGACGCAGCTGGCGCCCATCTTCCTGAAGAACAAGTACATGCTGGGCGACGACTTCTCGATGCTGGACGTCGCGATCGCGCCGCTGCTGTGGCGCCTGGACTACTACGGCATCGACATGTCGAAGAACGCCGTGCCGCTGCTGAAGTACGCGGAACGGATCTTCTCGCGTCCGGCCTACATCGAGGCACTGACGCCGTCCGAGAAGGTGATGCGCAAGTAATACACTGGCTCCCCATGGATGACAGCAAGGACGGCGGCGGTCTCGCCGCCAGCTCGACGCGGCCGTACCTGATCCGCGCCCTGCACGAGTGGTGCACGGACAACGGGTTCACGCCCTACGTCGCCGTGCACGTGGACCGCACGGTCCAGGTGCCGATGGAGTACGTGAGCAACAACGAGATCGTGCTCAACGTCGGTTTCGACGCGACCAGCAACCTGGACCTCGGCAATGAACTGATCCAGTTCAAGGCCCGGTTCGGTGGCGTGGCGCGCGAGATCATCGTGCCGGTCGATCACGTGGTGGCGATCTATGCGCGCGAGAACGGCCAGGGCATGGCCTTCCCGCCGCCGAGTCCGGAGGACGCCGCTGCGCGCCAGCCGGCGCCGACCGCGCCGCGAGGCCTGCGGCTGGCGTCCGATGCGAACGGTGGCGCTCCTGGTGGCGCTCCCGGTGCCGCGCAGGGCGAGTCGAAGCCGGAGCCGGTCGCACCGGCGGCCGCGACGCCGCCGGAGGACGACGATCCGGGCGCGGGTCCGTCGGGCGGACGCCCGGCGCTCAAGCGCATCAAGTGATCGTCGGTTTTTCGCTCCGGACCGCTCCCAGCTGCGTCTAGAATGCAGCCCGCGCCGCAGCTTCTGCGGCGTTCCAGTTTTCCTTGTGCCGGCTTAGCTCAGTTGGTAGAGCAACCGCCTTGTAAGCGGTAGGTCATCAGTTCGAATCCGATAGCCGGCACCATCGAACACGCAGGCGACAGCCTGTTCCGAAGCCCCGTTTCGTCGACCGACGAGCCGGGGCTTCGGTCTTTCTGCCTTCCGGACTTCGAGCCCGAATGCCCGCCAACACCCCCAAAAGGCGGTGTCGCCCCGCTTGACACTTGTGTGAAGTTACTCACGTAACTGCATGTACGTATCTGATTTCAAAAGGAAATCAGTCGTGGCATAGCCTTTGCTCTGGCCGCCCCCGTGTTCAACCTGCCGGCCACCTCCTCACGCCGGCTCTCACGGGAAATTTCATGCACAGCTTGTTCCGTCGTGGCGCCGCCGTCCTGGCCGCCGTCGCTGCCCTGGGCCTCTCCGCCGTCGCGCACGCGGCGCCGACCAACTTCTCGTTCACCGGCAGCTTCGCGCAGGCCAACGATGTCCAGACCTTCACCTTCACGGCGAACGGCTCGTCGGCGGTCCGTCTGATCACCTACAGCTACGCGGGCGGCACGCAGGCCAACGGCAACGTGGTCGCCGCCGGCGGCTTCGACCCCATCCTGGCGCTGTTCAATGCCAGCGGCGTGCTGGTCGGCCAGAACGACGACGCGACCAGCAGCACGCCCGGCACCTGCGGCGGCGGCGCGGTCAACCCCGATCCGGCCGGCGGCGCGCGCTGGGACACCTGCCTGGACCTGACGCTGAGCGCCGGCGTCTACACGGTCGCCGTCATGCAGTTCGACAACTTCGCCCTCGGCCCCAACCTGGCCAACGGCTTCACCTACGACGGCAACCCCAACTTCCTGAACGGCAAGTGCGCCAACGGCGTGTTCTGCGATGCCGGCGGCCGTGAGCGCAACGCGCTGTGGGCCTTCGACATCCTGAACGTCGAAGGCGCCCAGCAGAACGACGTGCCGGAACCCGCCTCGCTGGCGCTGGCCGTGATCGCGCTGGCCGGTCTGGGCGGCGCGCGCCGTCTGCGCCGCAAGGACTGACCCCCGCGGCCTCGCGGGCAACGACAAGAGACTGCCTCGGCGGTCTCTTTTTCCTTGTGAAACGGGGAAGGTCGGGGAAGGTCGGGGAAGGGGAGGGAAGGACAGGGATTGGCGGGCGACTCAGGACTGCCTGACGCGGATCCTCAGCTCGCCTTCCAGCAGCAGGCCTTCCTCGCGCAGCAGGCGCAGCAGGGTCGGCTGCAGGTGCCGCAGCTTGGCGGCGATGGCGGCGTTGTCCGCGACCAGCGTCCAGCCCTGCTCATCGAGCGTGCCGGCCTGGACGAAGCGTTTCATCGCGCCCGGCAGCGCGACGCTCACCGCCGCCAGATGCCGCCGCGACAGCGCCAGCTGGTTCCCCAGCCGCGCCAGCATGCCGTTCTGCGACATGGCCCGGCCGAAGTCCAGCGGATCGGGCGCGTCGGGCTTGGCGCGGGGAGGCAGATAGCGGGTGGCCATGGGGCGTCAGTGTAGTCCTGCCGCTCGGAAACCCGGAGTCCGCCGCCGGTCCGGCGCCGTGTCCGCCGCCCGGTGCCGCCAGGGGCCCGGTGCTAAACTCCGCCGGTTTTTCTCCGCGCAGACGCTTGCAACCCGAGGCTCCGGCCTCATGTGCACCGGTCGCGCGGCGCTGCCCTCATCAGGCCGCCCACGAGGCGGTCCGCCGGGCGTCCAGGCCCGGTCGACCGGGCCCTCCACAGAACTTCAAAAAGCGCATGTTGCCCAAGCTTTTGACCCAGATTTTCGGCAGTCGCAACGAGCGTCTGCTCAAGACCTATCGCAAGGACGTCGAGCGCATCAATGCGCTGGAACCGCAGTTCGAGGGCCTGAGCGACGACCAGTTGCGCGCGAAGACCGAGGAGTTCAAGCAGCGCATCGCCCAGGGCGAGACGGTCGACGACATCCTGCCCGAGGCCTTCGCCGTCTGCCGCGAAGGCAGCAAGCGCGTCCTGAAGATGCGCCACTTCGACGTGCAGCTGATCGGCGGCATGGTCCTGAACGCCGGCAAGATCGCTGAAATGCGCACCGGCGAAGGCAAGACGCTGATGGCGACGCTGCCGGTCTACCTGAACGCGCTGACCGGCAAGGGCGTGCACGTCGTGACGGTCAACGACTACCTGGCCCGGCGCGACGCCGAGTGGATGGGGCGCCTGTACCGCTTCCTCGGCCTGACCGTGGGCATCAACTACTCGGGCCTGCCGCGCGACGAGAAGCAGGCCGCCTACGGCGCCGACGTCACCTACGGCACCAACAACGAATACGGCTTCGACCATCTGCGCGACAACATGGTCTATGAGGTGCGCGACCGCGTGCAGCGCAGCCTGGCCTACGCGATCGTCGACGAGGTGGACTCCATCCTGATCGACGAGGCGCGCACGCCGCTGATCATCTCCGGCCAGGCCGAAGACCACACCCAGATGTACGTGGCGATCAACGCGGTCTCGCCGCAGTTGAAGCGCCAGGTCGGCGAGCTGGATCCGCGCACCGGCGAGGGCGTGATCGAGCCGGGCGACTTCACCGTCGACGAGAAGTCGCACCAGATCTACCTGACCGAGGACGGTCACGAGAACGCCGAGCGCCTGCTGGGTCAGGCCGGCCTGCTGGCGGAAGGCGCGTCGCTGTATGACGCGGCCAACATCACGCTGATGCACCACCTGTACGCGTCGCTGCGCGCCCACCACGTGTATCACCGCGATACCAACTACGTGGTGCAGAACGGTGAAGTCATCATCGTCGACGAGTTCACCGGCCGCCTGATGACGGGCCGCCGCTGGAGCGACGGCCTGCACCAGGCCGTCGAGGCCAAGGAAGGCGTGCAGATCCAGGCCGAGAACCAGACGCTGGCCTCGGTCACCTTCCAGAACTACTTCCGCATGTACGGCAAGCTGTCGGGCATGACCGGCACGGCCGACACCGAGGCCTACGAATTCCAGGAGATCTACGGCCTGGAGACCGTGGTGATCCCGCCGAACCGCCCGACGGTGCGCAAGGACGAGCTGGACCTGGTCTACAAGACGACCAAGGAAAAGTACGACGCCGTCACGCAGGACGTGCGCGACTGCCACGAGCGCGGCCAGCCGGTGCTGGTGGGCACGACCTCGATCGAGAACTCCGAGAAGGTCGCCGAGCTGCTGACCAAGGCGAAGTTGCCGCACCAGGTGCTGAATGCCAAGCAGCACGCCAGAGAGGCCGACATCATCACGCAGGCTGGCCGTCCGGGCGTGATCACGATCGCGACCAACATGGCCGGCCGCGGCACCGACATCGTGCTGGGCGGCAGCATCGAGAAGGACGTCACCGCCATCGAGAACGACGAGGCGCTGTCCGACGCCGACAAGCACGCCAGGATCGCCGCGCTGAAGGCCGACTGGCAGAAGCTGCACGAGCAGGTGAAGGCCGCGGGCGGCCTGCGCGTGATCTCGACCGAGCGTCACGAGAGCCGCCGCATCGACAACCAGCTGCGCGGCCGTTCGGGCCGCCAGGGCGACCCGGGCTCGTCGCGCTTCTACCTGTCGCTGGACGACCAGCTGATGCGCATCTTCGCCGGCGACCGCGTGCGCGCGATCATGGACCGGCTCAAGATGCCCGAAGGCGAGGCGATCGAAGCGGGCATCGTCACGCGCTCGATCGAGAGCGCGCAGCGCAAGGTCGAGGCCCGCAACTTCGACATCCGCAAGCAGCTGCTCGAGTACGACGACGTGTCGAACGACCAGCGCAAGGTCATCTACCAGCAGCGCAACGAGATCCTCGAGGCGCAGGAAGTGCTGGAGCAGATCACCCACCTGCGCAAGGGCACGCTGACGGACGTGGTCCGCGGCTTCGTGCCCGAGGAATCGCTGGAAGAGCAGTGGGACCTCGCCGCGCTGGAGCGCGTGCTGCGCGACGAGTGGAAGCTCGACGTGCCTCTGGCCGAGATGCTCAAGAAGAGCGAGACCCTGACCGACGAGGACGTGCTGGACGCCGTGCTGAAGGCGGGCGAGGTCTCCTTCCAGGACAAGCTGGACCGCGTCGGCCTGGAGCAGTTCACGCCGTTCATGCGCATGGTGCTGCTGCAGAGCATCGACCAGCACTGGCGCGAGCACCTGGCCTCGCTGGACTACCTGCGCCAGGGCATCCACCTGCGCGGCTACGCCCAGAAGAACCCGAAGCAGGAATACAAGCGCGAAGCCTTCGAGCTGTTCTCGCAGCTGCTGGACGCGGTGAAGCTGGAAGTGACACGCGTGCTGCTCAACGTGCGCATCCAGTCGCAGGAGGAGGCCACCGCCGCCGCCGATGCGATCGAACAGCGCGCCGAGAACGTCGGCAACGTGACCTACACCCATCCGAACGAGGACGGTTCGGTGTCGCAGGACGCGGCGCCGATCGCCGGCGGGACGGAAGCCATCCCGGCCGAGTGGGGCCACGTCGGCCGCAACGATCCCTGCCCGTGCGGCAGCGGCAAGAAGTTCAAGAGCTGCCACGGCAAGCTGGCCTGACCGGTCGCTGCTCCTGAGATCGACGGCGCCCTGCGGGGCGCCGTTGTGTTTTCCGGGGACCGAACGACTCGGTGTGGTGTCGACGAGCCGGGGATCGGATTCTCAGGGGCCAGGTCTTGCGTGACGGATTCACGGCTCGGGCGTGGCGGCCGTCCGACGTCGCGCGTCCGCGATGTGCGCTTTCTCACAACCCGGTCGCCGGCACGCGTTTCTCCCCCCGTGGCGAGGGGGACACCGTACGGAACCCCCTCGATAGAGTCCGCTGCATCGACCTGCCCAGCGGGTCTTCGAGGTCTCCGGACCGCACCGCCATGACGCTCACCACCCGCCTCTTCGCCGCCGCCCTGGTTGCCGCCGCCGTCTCCACCGCGCAGGCCGCGCCGGTGACCGCGTCCCAGTCCGTCGCCCTGCAGTCCGGCACGACCGTGGACACGAAGACGGCCGGCTTCACCATCAACCATCTGGTGGCCGGCGAGTTCGTCGACACCTTCACCTTCACCGGCATGGACCGCTGGGGCCTGGTCAACGCCAGCCTGACGACCAGCGCGCAGCAGGCCCGCTTCAACATCGACTTCATCAGCGCCACGGTGAACGGCCAGACGGTGAACTTCACCCGCACGGCGCTGGGTAGCTTCCAGAACGGCTTCGAGTTCGGCCGCATGGACGACTACCTGCTCAGCGGCCCGCTGGTGCTGACCGTGCGCGGCTACGCCGGCCAGGGCCTGGCCGCGGGCACGGCGATCAGCGCCAGCTACTCCGGCACCATCAACGTCACACAGGTGCCGGAACCGGGCAGCCTGGCGCTGGCGGCGTTCGGCCTGTTCGGCATGGGCGTTGTCGTGCGTCGCCGCCGCGTCGCGCGCGGCGCCGTGGCTGCCGTCGCGCTGGCTGCGGCCGCCACCGGCGCGATGGCGCAGTCGGATCTCAACCAGACGCACGACACCGTCCTCGCCGGCGACCAGAGCGGCCTGACCGGCGCGCCCTACGTGATCCACACCGAGGCCGGCAGCTTCCTGGACACGCTGACCTTCCACTACAGCGGCACCGGCCTGGTGGACGCCTCCTTGATCACGATCGGCGCGGGCGCGGGCCAGCAGATCAGCTTCACCGAAGTGCTGCTGAACGGCCGCCCGCTGACGATCGATCCCGCCGTGCCGATGGGCAACGCCACCTACCAGCGCGCCTGGCTGGATTCGACCCTGATCGCCGGCGACTACACGCTGATCGTGAAGGGCATCGCCGGCGGTTCGCTGGCGGCGGGCACGAACGGCATCGCCGCCAGCTACTCCGCCACCTTCAACGTGATGCCGGCCAGCGCCGTGCCGGAGCCGCAGAGCTACGCGATGTTCCTGGGCGGCCTGGCGCTCATGACGCTGATGCTGGGACGGCGCCGTCAGAGCCTCTGACCGCACCCGCCCCAAGGAAAACGCCCCGCTCGCGGGGCGTTTTTCATTGCGCGATCGGTGGGTGAGATCGGCATCGGCTGTCGCGCGCGACTCCTACAATCGCGCCCATTCGTCCCGGGCGCGTCGACTGCCCGGAGGCTCCACCCCCGCTTCTGCCCACATCGCCATGCCCGTCAACCTCACCGCTCCCGATCCGCAATCCCTGCTGCCCGTGCCCGGCGTGCGCCTGGGCGTCACGATGGCGGGGGTGCGCAAGGCCAACCGCCGCGACCTGACGGTGATCGCCCTCGATGAAGGCGCCAGCGTCGCCGGCGTGTTCACCGCCAACCGCTTCTGCGCGGCGCCGGTCCAGGTCTGCCGCGAGCACCTCGCCGCCGGCACCGCGATCCGTGCGATCGTGATCAACACCGGCAATGCCAACGCCGGCACCGGCGCGGACGGTCTGGCGCGTGCGCGCCAGACCTGCGACGCGCTGGCCGCCGAGCTCCAGCTCGACGCGAAGCAGGTGCTGCCGTTCTCGACCGGCGTGATCATGGAGACGCTGCCGGTGGACCGCATCGTCGCCGGCCTGCCGGCCGCGATCGCCGCCTTGAAGGCCGACAACTGGGGCGAGGCCGCCGCCGGCATCATGACCACGGACACGCTGCCCAAGGCCTGCTCGAAGCAGGTCACGATCGGCGGCCGGACGGTGACCATCTCCGGCGTCTCCAAGGGCGCCGGCATGATCCGTCCGAACATGGCGACCATGCTGGGCTTCGTGGCCACCGACGCGGTCCTCGCGCCGGAACTCCTGCAGCCGCTGGTCAAGGAAGCGGCGGACCTGTCCTTCAACCGCATCACGATCGACGGCGACACCTCGACGAATGACTCCTTCGTGCTGATCGCCACGCATCAGGCGGGCCACGAGCGCATCACCTCGCTCACCAGCGACGAAGGCCGCGCGTTGCGCGACGCGGTGGTCGAGGTGTCGCAGCAGCTGGCGCAAGCCATCGTGCGCGACGGCGAGGGCGCGACCAAGTTCATCTCCGTCGTGGTGGAAGGCGGGAAGGACGAGGCCGAGTGCCGCAAGGCCGCCTACGCGATCGCGCACTCGCCGCTGGTCAAGACCGCGTTCTTCGCCAGCGATCCCAACCTGGGCCGCATCCTGGCGGCGGTGGGCTACGCCGGCATCGACGACCTCGACCAGAGCCTGATCGACCTGCACCTGGACGACGTGCACGTCGTGACGCAGGGCGGCCGCCGGCCCGAGTACAAGGAAGAGGACGGCCAGCGGGTCATGAAGCAGAGCGAGATCACCGTGCGCGTGGGCCTGAACCGCGGCCCGGCCAGCACCACGGTCTGGACCTGCGACTTCAGCCACGAGTACGTGACGATCAACGCCGATTACCGGTCCTGAGGCGCGACGCCAACTCGGGAGGTGCCAGCATCAGGCGTCGCTGTCTGGCCGCCCCGAGCGTCGGCTCGATGGCGTTCGTCGGCGCCCGGCTGCCTGATTGCACGCCTGAGACTGAAGTGCCGGCGTCGAGAGGATCGAGCGATGCCGGCGCGTCGCGGAAGATGACCTCGCCGTCCGACAGGCGGAGTGACGATCGCGGAAACGGGGCTTTCACATCGAAGCGCACCAAAGCCAGCAGTCGGCCCACGGCCGACTGCAGGATCGCGCGATGGTCACCCGCCGCAAGTACGGCGTGGATGAAGTCCTGCTGCCAGTCCTTCAGCCCCAAATGCAGTACGGCTGCCCTCGTGGCCGACGGAGCGCCGGTATGCGATTGCCCCGCCATGAGCAACTCGAATTGAGCGTCCATGATCATGTCGGTGCAGATGGCCCGGCATAGTGAAGCATCAAGGTTCGATGCATCTGCTTGGTCGAACTGAGCGCCGCCCACATCGCGCCGTCACGGTCGTGCTGGCCGGCCTCTTGGGCGCCACCGCCGTGCAGCAGTTCGCTGCACTGCATCTGATCGAGCTTCCGGTCCCTCCAGCATTGCTCGATGAGTTTGAGGAGGCCGCTCACAGCGATCTTGTCGTCGCGCAGCACGGCCTGAAACAGATGGGTCGGTTGGCTTGGGTCTGATGATCCGGCCAGCAACTGGAACGCCGCCTTGGAAGGCTGGCGCGCGATCCGGGTGGCGAGTTCCTCGATGTCCAGCGCCCGGCCGTCGAGGACCGGAGTTGACACACTGGCGGCAAACTCCGTAAGGATCGAGGGGTTCGAAGATGCAGCGTTGGAGACGTTCGGCATGACCTGACTTTCAACAAGGAAAGGCTCTGCAGTCCACGACAGAGACCGTTCTGTTCGGTGATCGAGGTCGTCGGCGGGCCGCTCCCGCCGATGTTCAGAAGTCGACCGCCCGCGTCCCGCGCACGCCGCGGGCCAGCAGCGTGGCGTTGATCAGCTGCGCTTCCTCGCGGCTGCCGAAGGGCCACACGGCGGCGCGCCAGCCGTCCTTGGTCTGGAAGACCTCGCCGTGCGTCACGGCGTTGGCGCCCAGCGTCACGCCGATCATCTCGCGCATGCGCGCCAGCAGGGCTTCGGCATCGGCCTTGTTCTTGTGGGGCTGACTGACCAGCGCCACCAGCTTGCCGCCCGCCGCGCTGTCGCGCTTCATCAGGCTGCTCAGGCCGGTGTCGTCGACGCTCACGCGGCGCTCGGTCTCCGAGCTCGCGGCGGAGGCCCCCGGCTTCGCGGCTCCGGTCGGGACCGTGGCGCCCGCGGATGCCGCCGCCGTGGGTCCGGCAGTCGTTGCAGTCGTTGCCGTGGGTGCCGCCTCCTTCTCGCGCGCAGAGCGTTCAGCGCCGCCATGCAAACTCGGACGGATGTTCGGGATCGCTCCGGCAGGCATCGAAGCGGCGGGGCCTTCCGTGGCCGTCGGCGCGGAGGCCGCAGCACTGGCCGCCGACATCGCTGCCGATCCCGCTTCGCTGGACGCCGAGGCGGACGCGGGCTCGGAAGCCGCGGAGGCCGCAGACGCCGCAGACGCCGCCTGCGCGGACCGTGCCGCCAGCTCGGCCAGTGCCGCCGCGGAAGCCGCCTGCGCTGCAGACGCCGCGGATGCCGCCTCGGCGGCCGCCAAGGCGGCCAGTGCCTCCTTGGAGGGCTTGGACGATGGCCACAGGGCCCAGATCGCCGCGATCAGCGCCAGGGCCGCGATGCTGCCGGCCACGCCCAGCCGCGCCGGATCCAGCGCGCGCTGTCCCAGCACCTGGTCGCGACGCCCCACGAGGACGCGGCGACGGGCCGGGCCCGCATCGAAAGCGGCGCTCAGCAGCACCAATTCCATCGGCCATGCACCAGCCTGGTTCGCGTCCGCGGCCAGCGCGCGTT
The DNA here is from genome assembly GCA_002205125.1 of Roseateles noduli. GTDB lineage: Bacteria > Pseudomonadota > Gammaproteobacteria > Burkholderiales > Burkholderiaceae_C > Roseateles > Roseateles noduli. The sequence continues at coordinate 119,340 of NIOE01000001.1, forward strand.
CGTCGATGTCGACGCGACGCAGCGGCAGATCGTCGGGGGCGGTCGTGAAGCCGTTGTCCAGGGCCATCGCGGCCACCGCCGCAGTCTTCAGTCCGGGAATGAAATCATCGATCCACGCCGGACGGGGGCCTGAGCGCGCGACCTTGCGCTGCCACGGCATCCGGCGTTTCGGAGGCGAGGGGGCTGCATCGACGGCGGCGCCGCCTTCGAGGCTGGGTTCCTTGGGCAGTGCCTGCGCCATGAAGGGCAGGGCCACCGCGCCGACGGTGTGGACGTCGGCGATGCCCAGGCGTCGGGCCAGCGGATGCTTGTTGTGCCAGTTGACCAGCAGCCAGGCGACGACATCCGGGGACGGGCCTTCCCACGGCGCCGCAGGAGCGGCGGGCGCGGCCGATGCCGCCGGGGCGGCAACGGGCGCGGACGCCTCGCCGGCGGGCGGCGCGGTCGGATCGATGTCGGGCGAGGCGGGGGTATCGTCCATGGCGCCGGCCATTGTGCGTCAGCGCCTGCGGCGTCGATCGCCGCGGGACGGGGGCGAACGCCCCGGAGTTCGCCGCTTCGACCTTGAGCGGCGGGCACGGGACTTGTATGGTGAAGCGCATGTCTGTCCTCCCGCCTTCCGATCCGCCCCGCCGGCCCGCCGCGACCCGACCGCGTCTGCTCGTCGTGCAGGCGCTGGCCGTGCAGCCGCTGGCGGCCGTGCTGGAGGAGAGCGGGTACGAGCTGCTGCGGGCCGCCGATGCGCTGGCGGCGGTCGACGGATTGGGGGCCGGGCCCGCCCTCGTGATCATGGACATGGAGTTGCCGGAGCTGCCCGGCGACGGTCCGCTCGCCCTGCTGCGGCGTCTGACGGGGAGCGGGGTGCCGGTGCTGACCTTGAGCCGTCCGCGCGGCCCGCAGGGCGTGGCGATGCTGCGCGAGGCCGGCGCTGCGGACTGCCTGGTCAAGCCGGTCCGCATGAGCGATCTGCTGCAGCGGATCGAGGGCCTCATGGCGCCTGCGCCGACGGCCGTGGCGGTCGAGCCGCGCCTGCCGACGGCCCGCATGGCCGTGCGCGAGCGCGACGGCCAGTGCACCTGGCAGACGCCGCAGGCGCGCGTGCTGATGTCGGCGCATTTCCCGCCGCCGTGGGCGGACCATGCCCGCCTGCCGCCGGAGGTGCTTGCCTGGCTGCACCGCGAGGCGTTGCGCCGTCGCGCGGGCGCGCCGCCTTCCTCCCTGACGATCGCGCCGCGCGCGGGCGAGGCACGCCATCGGCTCAGCTTCACCTTGACGACCGGCGACGACGAGGTGGTCGGCGAAGGCCACTGGCTGCTGGTGCTCGACCGGCCGGAGTGATCGGCTGGAGTGGGCGGCCGGAGTGAGCGGCCGCAAGAGCTGCCGGAAGACCTGCCGGGACGGCCGGTGCGCGGATTGGCGGGACAATCGGTCCCATGTCATCCGGAAGTCCCCTGTTCACGCCGTCCCCTGCGTCCTCCGCGCCTGCCGCGCCCGACGAACGCCAGCGCTTCCTGCGCCTGCTGCGCACCGCCCTGGCGGAGCGCCGATTCCAGCGCCTGCTGCTGGGCCGTCACGAGGGCGAGGACACCAGCATCGAGCGCCTGACCGTGCGCGACATCGAGCTGCGCGGCGAACGCGCGCTGAGTTTCCTGTGGCGGCACAAGACCAAGGACGTCACCAAGAATCACCCGTTGGACGAAGGCCTCGCGCTGATCGACGGGCTGCTGGGGCGCGACTTCCAGCAGGCCCACCTCGACACGCTCTCCGAAGAGGTCCAGCTGCGCTTCAGCCGCAAGGGCAAGCCGCTGCTGCAGGTGGGGAAGAAGGGCGGTGCTGCTGCGAGCGCTGCCGCTGCTGACGGCGAGACCGACGCAGCCACCGGCGGCAGCGCCTCGTCCGGCGGCCACGACCGGGCCAAGCCGCGCGAGCTGTCCCCCGACAGTCCCTTCTGGCGCGACCTCGGCGTCACGCACGAGCTCAAGGGCCAGGCCGCGCTGGTGCCGGCGATGGCGCGCAAGTGGAAGCAGATCAACAAGTTCATCGAGATCTTCGGCGCCGCCGTGCGCAAGGCCGGGCTGGACGCGCCGCACGGCGCGGGCCGGCCGGTGCGGGTCGCCGACTTCGGGTCCGGCAAGGGCTACCTCACCTTCGCCATGCACGACTGGCTGCGCGCGCAAGGCCTGGCCCCGTCGGTGCAGGGCGTGGAGCTCAAGCAGGACATGGTGGCGCTGGGCAACGCCGCCGCGGCGCGGCACGGGCTGGACGGCCTGAGCTTCGAGCATGGCGACGTGCGCGAGCGCGGCGACCGGCCGCTGGACGTGATGGTCGCGCTGCACGCCTGCGACATCGCGACGGACTACGCCATGCACTTCGGCCTGCGCAGCGGCGCCCGCGTCATCATGTGCGCGCCGTGTTGCCACAAGGAGATCCGGCCGCAGATGACGACGCCGGCCGCGCTGCGGCCGCTGCTGCAGCACGGCATCCACCTCGGCCAGGAGGCGGAGATGGTGACCGATTCGCTGCGCGCGCTGCTGCTGGAGCTGATGGGCTACGACACGCAGGTGATCGAGTTCATCGCGCTGGAGCACACCAGCAAGAACAAGATGGTGCTGGCGGTGAAGCGCCCGCAAGACCCGACCCCGGCGCGGCGGGCGGAGCTGCTGGCGCAGCTCGACGAGATCAAGCGCTTCTACGGCCTGCGCAGCCAGGCGCTGGAGACGCTGTTGCGGGTGGAGGGCAGGCTGGAAGCGGCATGAACAGGACGTGAGTCCGCCGTGAAGGCCTCGAGTCTGCTCAAAATTGGAGCAGCCGAACAAACCGCCTGACAGATCAACGGGTTGAGCGCGTCGGCCTCAGCTTTTCCCAGGACTTGTCCACAGACGGCGGGGGCAACCGGCATGTCGATTGCCGAACATGGGCATGTCGACCGTCCTTGCTCCCTCTCCCGCCCCTGTCCCCTGGCTGGCCCGCGTCCTTGGCGCGGCGCTGCTGATCCTGGGGTTCGTCATGCTCGCCGCCGGCGGGCTGCTCGCCTCGCTCGGCGGCAGCTGGTACTACGCGCTGTCCGGTCTGGCCTGGGCCGTCATCGGCGCGCTGATGTGGGGGCGGCTGCGCGAGGCGGTGCTCGGCTATGCGTTCTACTTCCTGGCCACGCTGGCGTGGAGCCTGTGGGAAGTGGGCCTGGACTGGTGGCCGCTGGGCGCACGCCTGGGCGTTCCCTTCGTCATCGGCGCCGTGCTGCTGGTGCTGGTGCCGACGATGCGGCGCCATCTGCCCGTGGACGATCTCCGACGCGTCGCCTGGCGCAGTCCGCCGGCGCTGGCGCTCGCGGCGGCGCTCGGCATCTTCGTTGTGGTCGCGTTGACATCGTGGACACGCGATCTTCACGCCGTGGAAGGCACGATGCCAGCCAACGGTGCCGCCCGCCCGCCCGGCGCGCCGGCGTCCGACGCCGCGGCAGTGCCCGACGGCGAATGGCACGCCTACGGCCGCACCGGCTTCGGCCAGCGCTGGTCGCCGCTGGCGCAGATCACACCCGCCAATGTCGGCGAACTCAAGCTGGCCTGGGATTTCCGCACCGGGGACGTGCGCGGACGCCCCGGCGATCCGGTGGAAACCACCTTCGAGGTCACGCCGCTGAAGATCGGCGAGCGCCTCTTCCTCTGCACCCCGCATCAGACCGTGCTGGCGCTGGACGCGACGACGGGCCGGGAACTCTGGCGCTTCGATCCGCAGGTGCGCGGACAGTTGGCGCTGCAGCATCTGACCTGCCGCGGCCTGTCCTACCAGCCGCCGCCGGACGCGATGGCCGCGGCCGGCGCCAAGCCTGCGGCCTGCGCGGCCAAGCTCTTCATGCCGACGGCCGATGCGCGGCTGATCGCGCTCGATCCGGCGACGGGCAAGACCTGTCCCTCGTTCGGACAGCAGGGCGCGATCAACCTGATGGCCGGCATGCCGAACGCCCAGCCGGGCGCGTACTACTCGACCTCGCCGGTCGTGGTGACGCGCAAGCTCGTGATCGTCGGCGGCACGGTGCTCGACAACGCTTCGACCAAGGAACAGTCCGGCGTCATCCGCGCCTACGACGTCGAGACCGGCGCGCTGGTCTGGAACTGGGATTCCGCGAACCCGGACGCCACCGCCCCGATCACCGCGGGTCAGACCTATGCGGCCAACTCGCCCAACAGCTGGTCGGTGGCCAGCGTCGACGAGGCGCTCGGCCTCGTCTACCTGCCGATGGGCAACCAGCCGCCCGACCAGTGGGGCGGCAAGCGCTCGGCGGCGGTGGAGAAACATTCGTCGTCGGTGGTGGCGCTGGACCTGGCGACCGGGCGCACGCGCTGGGTCTTCCAGACGGTGCATCACGACCTGTGGGACTACGACGTGCCATCCCAGCCGGTGCTGGTGGACCTGACGGTGAAGGGCCAGCGCGTGCCCGCGCTGGTGCAGCCGACCAAGCAGGGCGAGCTCTTCGTGCTGGACCGGCGCGACGGCAAGCCGGTGTTCCCGGTGACGGAGACGCCGGCCCCGCAGGGCGCGTCGGCGGGCGACTTCAGCGCGACTACGCAGCCGGTGTCGGCGATCTCCTTCAACCCGCCGGAGCTGCGCGAGCGCGACATGTGGGGCGTCTCGATGTTCGACCAGCTCTGGTGCCGCATCGCCTTCCACAAGCTGCGCTACGAAGGCCGCTTCACGCCGCCGTCGGAGCAGGGCTCGCTGATCAACCCGGGCAACTTCGGCGTCTTCAACTGGGGCAGCATCGCCGTCGATCCGGTGCGCGGCATCGCGTTCACGACGCCGGCGGTGCTGGGCTTCACCTCGACGCTGGTGCCGCGCCGCGACGACACCTCGCTGCTGGTGCAGGACGGCGGACCGCCCAAGGGCGCGCTGCCCGCGCTCAACGAGAACTTCGGCGCGCCGTTCGCCGCGAAGATGAAGCCCTTCACCTCGCCGCTGGGCATCCCGTGCCAGGCGCCGCCGTGGGGCACCGTGGCCGGCGTCGACCTGAACGAGGGCAAGGTCGTCTGGCGGCACCGCAACGGCACGGTGCGCGACCTGTCCCCACTCCCCGTGCCGTTCAGGCTGGGCGTGCCCAGCCTGGGCGGACCGCTGATGACGGCGGGCGGCGTGGCGTTCCTGTCGGGCAGCATGGACGACTACGTGCGCGCCTACGACGTCAACGACGGCCGCGTGCTGTGGGAAGGCCGGCTGCCCGCCGGCGGCCAGGCCACGCCGATGACCTATCTGGGCGCAGACGGCCGGCAGTACCTGCTGGTCATCGCGGGCGGGCACGGGTCGACCGGGACGAAGCCCGGCGACCATGTGCGTGCTTACGCCTTGGAGAAACGCTGAGGCGTGGCGAAGTCATCGGTCCGGCCGCGCGGACGTGGCTCTCTGCGAGCGAACACGGGTTCGAAGCCGGAAGCGCCCCTGACGAGCTCCCACGCAAGCGCCGCGTCGTCGCCGCTCAGTTCGTCCACCTCGGAAGAGGTCGGGGCGGGGGCATCGGCTTCTTGGCCCGACTCGGGTAGATGCCGCAGGATGTTCTCCACCGTTGTGGATTTCAGCAGCGCCATGTCGAGGGCGTCCTTGAGCTTCGATCGGATCATGGCGGCCTGCTTCGGGCTGCACAGTCGGAGAGCCGGCTGGCCATCGCCGCCGGGTGCCACCAGGATCTGCTCGAAGGCTGCTTCGCTCAGGGCGTTCGCCTGCTCCCCCCCGACTCGCGCGTTCAGCAGTCCGTTGAGGTAGGCCTCCAGCGCGTTCCGCGGTTGGTTCTCGAGGAGGCGCCGCGTTGGTGTACACAGCGCGGCCATGACGGACATATCACCGGCGCCTTCTGTGAGCAACTGGAGAGAGGCCTTCTCGTCAAGCGCACCTTTGCGCCGCATGGCTTGCACCGCATGCATGAAGGCGCGTACCGCCTGATCTCCGTTCTGGCGCGCCGCGACGAGCAGGACGGTCTCTCCGTCGTGCCGTGCCTGCATGAGCGCCTTGAGAAGTTCACCTCGGATGATCAGGTCCCTGCCGGCCCCCGCATACGCCTCGACCACTGCCCGGAAGCGATCGGGCGCCGCGAGCACGGCGTGCAGCAGCGGCGGGCGATCATTGCCGCGCATCAGTGGGGTGACGTCCTCCGGCCGGACAAGGCCCGCCAACGCGGCCTGCGCGACATGACGGATCTTTTGGCCGAGGCGCTCTGGCGGAATGCCGACGACTGAAGGTCCCGCAGTCGTTCCTCCGATCGACAGGACCCGGGGCAGGCAGCGTTGAGCGACCTCCTTGAGCTCCGCGTCCTGGGCCATGGCCCGCAGGCAGGCGGTACTCGTTTCCTCCTGGCCGGCGAGCACGCCGGCCTCGAACGCCTTCTGCAAGACGCCGAAATGGGTTGCGGCGTCGATATCGCCGCCCCAGCCGCTGCGCTGGTGGATCCGCTCCAGCAGGGATTGGGTGGTGCCCACATCGCCATCGGCGACGGCCTCCTGGAGGCGATCCCGCAGAAGGCCGGACGGTTCGTGTTCGATCTCGCCATCGTCGTCCACGACGACGAATTCGGTGAGGAACGAGGGGGAGGTGGTTCTCATATCGAATCCTGGGAGGGGCAAACGAAGTCAGTCGCCCCGTGCCGCCATTGGTTCACAGGGGACAACCTCAGTCCCTCGCCGAGGTGGCGATTCGCGGACACGAAAAAAAGCCCGGCCCCTCGTGGAAGGGCCGGGCAAGGGCGCTGTGACGCCGCCTGAACACCCCGACTGCTGGGGGCGTGGCGCTGCGGCGTGGCGAATGTGAAGCGCGTGGGCGCCGGCCATCGGGCGACCCGTGGAGGGCCGCGGCCTGGGCGCGAGGATCGTGGAGGACTCAGTCGCCGTGAGGCGGCTGCGCCGGGAAGGGCCTGGCCTTGCGGGGTCGCGGGCAGGGACGCGGGCGCGTGGACTGCGGGCTGGCGGGCGTTCGGCGTGTCGTCATGCTTCGCATCATCGCGTTTGCCAGAGATTCCGAGACGGCAAGAAAAGGGCGCAAATCCGGCCAGACATCTGGCCGGATTTCACGCCCTTTTCCGACCGCACGGCGAATGCCGGCCCGGGGACCGTCCGGCCAGAAAGTGGAAAGCCCGGCGCGTCGTCGACGGCCGGGCTCCGGGGCGGCGCGCCTGGGCGCGCCGCGGCAGGGCGGGGTCGCCCTCAGCTCACTTCACGTCCATCCCGAACGTGTTGGCGATGAAGGCCAGGATGTCCGCGCGCTCCTCGATGATCTTGGAGGTCGGCTTGCCGGCGCCGTGTCCGGCCTGCGTCTCGATGCGGATCAGCTTGGGCGCGGGGCCGGTGTCGGCGGCCTGCAGCGTCGCGGTGTACTTGAAGCTGTGGGCCGGGACGACGCGGTCGTCGTGGTCGCCGGTGGTCACCAGGATGGCCGGGTAACGCGCGCCGCTCTTGATCGTGTGCAGCGGCGAGTAGGCCTTGAGCCACTGGAAGTCGGCGGCGTTCTCCGAGCTGCCGTAGTCCGAGGTCCACGCCCAGCCGATGGTGAACTTGTGGAAGCGCAGCATGTCCATCACGCCGACCTGCGGCACCGCGGCACCGAACAGGTCCGGGCGCTGGTTCACGACCGCGCCGACCAGCAGGCCGCCGTTGGAGCCGCCGTTGATGGCGAGCTTCGCGGGCTGGGTGTACTTGTTGGCCACCAGGTATTCGCCGGCGGCGATGAAGTCGTCGAAGACGTTCTGCTTCTTGGCCTTGGTGCCGGCCTCGTGCCAGGCGGCGCCGTACTCGCCGCCGCCGCGCAGGACGGCCAGCACGTAGACGCCGCCCATCTTCATCCAGGTCGCGGCGGTGACGCCGTAGCCCGGCGTCATCGGCACGTTGAAGCCGCCGTAGCCGTAGAGCAGCGTCGGGTTGGTGCCGTCCAGCTTCAGGCCCTTGCGATGGGCGATGAAGATCGGCAGCTTGGTGCCGTCCTTGCTGGTGACGAAGACGCGCCGGCTCTCGAACTGGTTCGCCTCGAAGGCCGTCTCCGTGCGCTTGAACAGCTCGGCCTTGCCGGTCTTGGCGTCCAGGCGCCAGATCTCGCCGGGCGTGGTCAGGCTGGTGTAGCTGAAGAAGGTCTCGGGGTCGTTCCACTTGCCGCCGAAGCCGGCGGCGGTGCCGACGCCGGGCAGCGCGATGTCGCGCACATGCTTGCCGCTGGGGGCGTGCACGCGCACCAGCGTGGCGGCGTCCTGCAGGTAGCTCAGCACCAGCTGGCCGCCGACGCCGCTGGCGGCGGTCAGCGCGTCCTTGGTCTCGGGCACCAGCGTGGTCCAGGTCTTGGGATCCTTGGCCTGCCAGTCCTTGTCGAGATCGATCGCGATCAGGCGGCCGCGCGGCGCGTCCTTGTCGGTCTTGACGATCAGGCGCTGGCCGTCGAGCACGACGGGTGCGTATTCGGCGTCGAAGCTGACGGTCAGCGGGACGGGCTTGGCGCCGGCGTAGCCGCCCTTGCCGTCCAGCGGCAGCAGCATCAGGCCGTTCTTGCGGGCGGAGCCCTTCCACACGTTGATCAGCGCGAGGCGGCCGTCGTCGGTGACGTCGACGTTGAAGCCCCATTCCTTCTCGGCGGGGTTCTCGGCGACCAGCGTGTCGGCGGACTGCGGCGTGCCCAGGCGGTGGTAGTAGACCTTCTGGAAGTAGTTGGCGCCGGTGAGGGCGGCGCCTTCCTTGGGCGCGTCGTAGCGCGAATAGAAGAAGCCCTTGCCGTCGGGCGTCCAGGACGCGCCGGAGAACTTCACCCAGTCGATGGTGTCGTCCAGGTCCTTGCCGGTGTCGAGGTCGCGGACCTTCCAGGTCTGCCAGTCGGAGCCGGCGCCGGCGGTGCCGTAGGCCATCAGGCGGCCGTCTTTCGACACGACGCTGCCGGTCAGGGCGACGGTGCCGTCCTTGGACAGCGTGTTGGGATCGAGCGCGATCTGCGGCGTGTCCTTCAGGCTGCGGGCGGTGTAGAGGACCGCCTGCTGCTGCAGGCCGTTGTTGCGGGTCCAGAAGTAGCGGCCGCCTTCCTTGTAGGGAACGCCGAACTTCTCGAAGTTGTAGAGGTCGGTGTAGAGCTTGCGCGCGGGCAGGCGCTGCGGCATCGCGGCGAGGAACTTGTCGGTGACCGCGTTCTCGGCCTGGACCCAGGCCTTGGTGTCGGCGCTGTTGTCGTCCTCGAGCCAGCGGTACGGGTCGGCGACGGTGGTGCCGTGGTAGTTGTCGGTCTGGTCGACCTTGCGGGTGGCCGGGTAGCTCAGGCCCTGCGAGGTCGAGGAAGACGCGGAGGTCGTGGCGGCGGCAGCAGGGGCCGCGGCGGTCTGTGCGGTGACGGCCGTGCCGGTGCCGAGCCCGACCACCAGCGCGGCGGTCAACGAGAGGCGGGTATGCATGCGATGTGCTCCTGGAGTCGGGAAGCCGCCCCGCGCGGCTCGTGGCCGTGCGGGGCGGTGCGCGGCGATTGTGCCCCGCGGTCCGTGGGGTGCCTTTGGTCAGGGCGGGGAACTACGGGGTGGACGAACCGCGACGCCGTGTCGGCGCCGCGGCTGGCTCAAAGTGATCGTCTTTCGCGATCGACCGACTTGTCCAAGTCGTTTTGGGCTCTGGCTCGATCCCGACCGCTCCGACTGCTTCTCAGAATCCTGCATCCCCCTCCATTGGAAAGTGCAGGTGCAGAATGAACGCTGTCCTAGAGCGCATCGACTTCAGCCCGTATATGACCACCCTCGACACCTTGACCATTCGCATCGACTCCGAATTGATGCGGCAGTTGAAGGCTCGCGCGGCCGATGCGCACTTCTCTGTCGATGAGCTGGTCGAGCAGATGATCCGCGCCTCCCTCTTCCGGCACTCGCCGGAATACTTCGATCCGACCAGCGAGCGCGCACAGCATTTCCGGATGGTCGAGGAAGGGCTGCGAGAGGTCATCCTCGGCGAGACGGTACCGTTGGATGAGGCCATGGAGGCCATCCGGAAGCAGCTCGGAGCGACGAAGCCTTCGGGCTCGTCGTCCAAGCGTTGAGGGTCGAGATGACCCGCAAGGCCCAGCGCGAACTGACGAAGATCCTCCAACATATCCATTCCGACAAGCCTCTCGCTGCCGAGAAAATGGCGGCGGAGTTCGAGAGGACGTTCCGTTTGCTTGCCTTGCAGCCGTACATGGGAACGATCGGAGCGGTGGAGCGAACCCGAGAGACCTTTGTAAAGGGCGTCTATCGGGTGGTGTATCAAGTCGGCAGTTCAGTGCTGAACGTCTTGCGCGTGATCCATACCGCCCGGCGCTGGCCCCCCGGGCGGAGGACCGGATCCTAGTAATCCCACCTCGCCTCCACCTGGAACGTCCTCCCCGGATACGGGTGGAAGTTCCAGTACTGGTAGTTGTTGAGGTTGTCGATGCCGGCGGCGAGGGTCCATTGCCTGTCGATCTTCCACTGCGCCCGCACGTCGACGGTGAAGTACTTGCTCGCCGCCATGTAGGCGAAGCCGTTGACGTCGCTGTTGTCGAGCGTGCTGAACTGCTTGCCGCTGTAGCGCGCGCCCAGGCTCAGGCTCAGGTCGTCGCGGGCCTGCCATTGCGCGAGCATCGTCGCGCGCCAGCGCGGCACGCGCGGCTGCCACTTGCCGATCGTGTCGCCCGGCACCGTCGCGTAGCCGGCGTTGGCCAGGATGATCGAATCGGCGAAGGTGACGCTGCCGGTCAGGCTCACGCGCTGAGGCAGTCCGGCGGTCCCGCTAAGCTCGACCCCGCGGGTCCGGATGCGGTCGATGTTCTGCACCGTGTTCGCATTGGTCGCGACGTTCAGCTGCGAGTACAGCGCATCGCGACTGTCCTCGTGGAAGAGCGTCACCCGCAGCGCATCGCGATCCCGGCCGGTCCATTCGGCGCTGAGCTCGCTGATCCAGCTCCGCTCGGCCTTCAGGTTCGGGTCGTTGTTGATGAACTGCCCCGCCGCGTTGAAGCCGCCCTGGAACAGCTCGCTGACCGTCGGGAAGCGCACCGCGCGACCGGTGCTGGCCTTGATCACCCACTGCTCGCTGAGTCCATACGACAAGGCCGCCTTCGGCGACCACGCGGTCTGCGCGCGTGACGGATGGTTCTGCAGGTTCGTCGTGGACTGCGTGGCGCCGTCGAACGATTGCCAGTGCTCGCCGCGCAGGCCGAGCACCGCCGTCCAGTCGGGCGCGAAGGCCCAGGCGTCCTGGGCGAAGACGGCGCGCACCCGTGTGTCGCCGTCGAAGCGCGAGGTCAACGCGCCGGCGTCGCCGGCCCGCCAGTCCGAGAGCGCGGAGACGCGCGTGCGCAGCCGATAGCGCTCCTGCGACACGCCCGCGTCGATCGTGTGATCGCTGCCGTCCGGCGTCCAGGTGAGCTTGCCGGACAAGGTGTTCCAGCCGGTGCCCGCCTGATCGGTGAGCCGACCCGCGTTGGGCGCGGCGGTCGTCGGCGCGTAGGCGCGGGAGCGGTCGGCGAGGTAGTCGTACAGGCTGCCCGACACCTCCCACCCAAGCCCGTCGCGCACGCGGCGCTTCAGCGAGATCGCATGCATGCGGTGCTCGAGTTCGTCGCGCGTCTGCGGGAAGTCGCTTGCGCTCAAGCTGTAGCCCTTGCCGTCGATGCTGACGGGCTGCGTGATGCCACCGCCGGTGCGGTGGTCGATCGTCCGCCCGTTGGCATCGGTCAGGAAGCTCTGCGAGCGACCGTCGGAGTCGTTGCTCCACAGACCGAAGACATACATGGCGCGCAGACCGGGCTCGAAGTCGTAGGCGAGCTTCAACTTCGCCTGATCCTGGACCGTGTCGTACTGCGTGCCGTTGCCCAGCAGCAGCCACGGCTGGTTGCTCCGGTTGAGGCCCGCGACGGCACCGGTGACTGGCACGGCGCCGGCCGCTGGGGTCGATGAACTCAAGGTCCGCGTCGCGAAGGTCTGAGGCTGTCCTTCGCTGTCGGTGCGGCCGGCGTGCAGCCACCACGAGAACGCCCCCTCGGCGCTGCCGATCGACGCGCTGGCCTGCTTCGCGTCGTAGTCGTGCTTGTGGCCGTACAGGTCGTTTGGCTGATGGCTGTAACCCACCCGCGCGTGCGCCTCGAACCGGGTCGGCATGCGCGTCTGGTAGTCGACGACGGCACCGACCGCATTACCCGAGTACGCCGCCGAGAACGGCCCGTACATCACGTCGACGCGGGCGATTTCCTCCGGCGACACCAGACCCCAGCGCGGCGCGAAGGTCGCGCCGTTGCCGAGCAGGTTGGACAGCAGGATGCCGTCCGCATAGACCAGCGACCGCGCACTGTTGCCGGTGCCCGAGGCCCGCGTCGACAGCACGGCGTGGTTGTAGTCGCCGATGTAGCGCTTGCGCACCAGCAGGCTGGGCAGGTACTTGAGGGCGTCCTCGGCATCGGTGGCGTTGACGTCGCGGGCGATCGCCTCGCCGGTGACGCTCTCCATCGTGGTGGGAATGCGGCTCGGCAGCGAGGTCGGCGCGGCGCCGTCGACACGGACGATGCCCAGGGACTGCGCGCGAGCCGTAGGCAGGGCCGGGGAGAGGACGGCGGTGTCGATGGCGGTGTCGACGGCGGCGTCCTTGGCGACATCCTCGGCGGCGGACACGGTGGTGAAGGCGGCCGCGCAAGCGGACGCGATCACCGTCAGCGCGCCGGCTCGAAGCCGACGCGCACTGGAAATGCTGTGCATGGAAAGGAACTCCAACGGAAATGAAGGAGCACCGGCGTCAGGCCGGTGCGACAGGCTTCAGACCGTCAGAGGTGGGGCTCTCGCGGGCGCGCTGCGCCAGGCATGGGCCGTGACCGTCGCGCTGTAGAAACGCTCCGGCAGGCCGTGGCGCAGCTCGGTGCGCAGCGGCAGCACCGCAGGCACCGGCGGCAGCGGCACCGCATCCTGGTGCAGGTGGCAGAACGCGCAGTGCTGGAACAGCGCGTGGTCCTGGTCGTCAGCACCGCTGTCCGCCAACCCCGCTCGCAGCTCGGCCGCCCGCGGACCCACGACGCTGGATCGGCAGATCTGCGTCCACGGCGCCAGATCCCCGTTCAAGGCCTGCGCCGCCATGGACGCCGCCGGCAGCAGCGCCGCCAGCCAGAAGACCAGGACGGTCATCCAGCGGGCGAAGGCGGTGGGGGAATGCAGACGCATGACGCGGCGGATTCTAGGCGCGCCGCGCGGGCGGGCGCTCAGCGGGACTGCAACAGATCGAAGAGCGTGCGAGCGACGACCTTCGTCGCCCGGCGCAGGTCCTCCAGTTCGACACGCTCGTCAGAGCGCTTGGCATGCGACTCCAGCACCGTGCGCGGACCGGCGCCGTAGATCGCCGCGGGAATGCCGTGCTCGCCGTAGAGGCGCACGTCCGTGTAGAGCGGCGTGCCCGAGGTCGGGATCGGCTCGCCGAAGACCGCCTCGCCGTGCCGCTGCAACGCGTCGACGAGCGGACGATTGCCCGGCAGCGGTTTGAGCGCGCGCGCCAGCAGCAATCGCTTCACGTCAACGGTGATGCCGGGGAACGACGCCGCCGCCTTGGCGATGGTGTCGCGGATCTCCGCCTCGACGACGACCGGATCCTCTTCCGGAATCATCCGGCGATCCAGCTTCAGCGTGACCTTGCCCGGCACGACGTTGGTGTTGGTGCCGCCCTCGATGCGGCCGACGTTCAGGTACGGATGCTTGATCCCTTCGACCTTGGACGTGACCTCGCGATAGGCGAGGTTGCGCGCATACAGCGCGTTCAGGATCACGACCGCGCCCTGCAGCGCGTCGATGCCGGTGTCGGGGATCGCGGCATGCGCCATCTTGCCGTGGACCGTAACCTCCATCTGCAGGCAGCCGTTGTGCGCGGTGACGACCTGGTAGCTGAAGCCGGCGGCGAGCAGCAGATCGGGCTTCGTCAGCCCTTGCGTCAGCAGCCAGCCGGGACCGAGCTCGCCACCGAATTCCTCGTCGTAGGTGAAGTGGAGCTCGACGCCGCCTTTCAGCGCCACGACCGGTGCGCCGCCGTGTTCGCCTCCTTGTGCGACACCCTGCGCGGCCAGCGCCTCCAGCGCGCGCAGCGCGAAGGTGTAGGTCGAGAAGTCGCTCTTGCTGACCGCGGAAGCGCGTCCGAAGAGCTGACCGTCGACGACCTCGCCGCCGTAGGGATCGTGCGTCCAGCCGTCGCCGGGCGGCACCACGTCGCCGTGTGCGTTGAGCGCGATCACGGGGCCGCCTTCAGCGCCGAAGCGACGCCGGACGATCAGGTTGGTCAGCGATTCGAGGCCGTACTCGCGGACCTGCGCCTGCGGCACCGGGTGCTGCTCGGCGACGTAGCCCATCTCGGCGAGCAGCTCCGCGGTGCGCACCGCATGCGGCGCGTTATTGCCCGGCGGCGTGTCCGTGGGCACGCGCACCAGCGCCTGCAGATAGCGGACCTGTTCGTCGAAGTGGGCGTCGATCCAGGCGTCCAGCGCGTCGTACGAGGCCTGGAGCGAATGCGGGGACGCGTCCGGGGACGAGGTCTTGGAAGAAGCGGTCATGAGGTGTCGTGTCCAGGAGATCGGGCGGCGTTCAGAGCCGGTCGAGCAGCGCGAGGAAGGCCTGCACGCAGAGCTCGGTGTCGTCGTTGCTGATCGCTTCGAGCGGGTTGTGGCTGATGCCAAGGTTGAGTCCACGCTGGAACAGCATGGCCTGCGGCATCGCCTGGTGGAGCTTCATCGCGTCGTGGCCGGCGCCCGAAGGCATCCGGTGCACCGGCAGGCCGAGCGTCTCGACGGCGGCCTCCCAGCGCGACTGCCACGCCGCATCGCTGGGCGCGGCGGCGGCGGCTTCGGTGGGCTCCAGCGTGAAGCTGACGCCACGGCGCTCGCAGATCTCGGCGAGACGCGCACGCACGTCGGCGTCGAGCGCATCGCGCGCGGCGTCGGTCGTCGCGCGCAGATCCAGGCTGAATCGGCATCGACCCGGGATCACGTTGATCGATCCGTTGGGCACTTGCAGCTGGCCGACGGTGCCGACGACTTCGGGCACCGCGCCGGCGCGTTCCTCGACGTAGAGGATCAGCTCCGCCACGGCCGCGGCCGCGTCACGCCGACGGTCCATCGGTGTCGTGCCGGCGTGCGAGGCGAGTCCGCGCACTTCTCCGACATAGCGCAGGCTGCCGTTGATCGACGTCACGATGCCCAGCGGCAGGTCGAGCTCGTTGAGCACCGGACCCTGCTCGATGTGGACCTCGACGAAGCCGAGGTAACGCGATGGATCCCGCTTGAGCGCCTGGATCGCCTCCATCGTGCCGGGCAGTCCGGCGTCGCGCATCAGGTCGCGCAGCACGACGCCGTCCGCGTCGGCCTGGTCCAGCCACGCCGGATCGAAGCGTCCGACCAGCGCGCTGGAGCCGAGGAAGGTCGCCTTGTAGCGCTGGCCTTCCTCCTCGGAGAAGCCGATCACCTCGATGCCGTGCCTGAGCCGGCGGCCCTGCCGCTTGAGTTCGCGCACGCAGGCCATGGGCACGAAGATGCCGAGCCGCCCGTCGTACTTGCCGCCGTTGCGGACGGTGTCGTAGTGGCTGCCGGTGAGCAGCCGCGGCGGTTCCTCAGTCTGGCCATGGGCCTCGCCGTGATACACGCCGACGACGTTCCCGACGGCATCGATGCCGACCTCGTCGAAGCCGCACTCGCGCATCCAGTCGGCCAGTTGCGCCGCCGCGGCGCGGTGGGCCTCGGTCAGGTAGAGGACGGTGAGCTGACCGTTCTCCGCGAAGCCGGTATCGGAGAACCGCGCGAGCGACTCCGCCCAGTCCCAGACCTGGTTGCCGAGCGTCGGCGTGACGCTGGACTTTCCGCCGGACGTGTTGCCGAACTTGTCGTTGAGCCGGATCTCCGCGATGCGGTGGATGTTGCGCAGGCACTCGGCGCGCTCGATGTCCGGGTGTCCGTTCAGGCGCCGCGCGAAGGTGTCGATGATCTGCTGCCGCGACAGGCCGTCGCCGCGCGGGCCGCGCACCGCCAGGATGAAGGGCCAGCCGAAGCGCGCGTTGTAGTCGGCGTTCAGCTGCTGCAGCCGGGCGAACTCGTCCGGGCTGCAGTTCGTGAGCCCGGCCTTGTTCTGCTCGTTCGTCGACTCCGCGGTGAGCGACTTCGCGACCATCGCCTTGCCGGCGAGCTCCGGATGCGCCCGGATCAGGCCGAGCTGCTCGTCGAGCGCGGCCTCGCGCACGACGGTCGCCATCGCATGCTTCAGCGCGGCGAGGCTCGCGAAGCCGCCAGCGGCGCGCAGCGCGAAAGCGCGTTGCGCGATCCACGGCGAGTGTTCATAGATGCCGTCCAGCAGCGCGACGAAGGCGTCTTCGCCGGCGACGTTCAGTTGATCGAGGGAGAGGGAATCGCTACTCATGGACGCGGTACTCATCATCAGCCCCAGACGAAGGCCTTGTCCGCATCGAACGGATGCGTGGCGCGCCAGTGGCGGGCGATGTCGATGCGCCGGGCAACCCAGACGCGGTCGTGTTTCTCGACGTGGTCGAGGAAGCGCTGCAGCGCTCGCATGCGGCCCGGCCGGCCGAGCAGCCGGCAGTGCATGCCGATGCTCATCATCTTGGGCGCCTCGGCGCCCTCGGCATAGAGCACGTCGAAGGTGTCGCGCAGGTACTCGAAGAATTCGTCGCCGTGGCTGAAACCCTGCGGCAGCGCGAAGCGCATGTCGTTGCAATCCAGCGTGTAGGGCACGACCAGGTGCGGCGTCAGCGCGCCGTCGCTCTTGCGGACGTTGAGCCAGAACGGCAGGTCGTCGCCGTAGTAGTCGCTGTCGTACTCGAAGCCGCCGAAGTCGGCCACCAGCCGCCGCGTGTGCGGGCTGTCGCGGCCCGTATACCAGCCCGACGGGCGCTCGCCCGTCAGCTGCTGGATGATGTCCATGCCGATGTCCATGTGCTGGCGTTCGGTCGCTTCATCGACGCCCTGGTAATGGATCCATCGCCAGCCGTGGCAGGCGATCTCGTGGTTCAGCTCGACGAAGGCCCTCGTCAGTTCCGGATGGCGCTCCAGCGCCATCGACACGCCGAAGACGGTCAGCGGCAGCGCGCGTTTCTCGAATTCGCGCAGCAGCCGCCACACGCCGGCGCGCGAGCCGTATTCGTAGATGCCTTCCATGCTCAGGTGGCGCGCGGGGAAGGCCGGCGGGTTGAACATCTCGGACAGGAACTGCTCGCTGCCGGCGTCGCCGTGCAGCACCGAGTTCTCGCCGCCTTCCTCGTAGTTGAGGACGAACTGCACGGCGATGCGCGCCTGCCCCGGCCACTTCGCATGCGGCGGGAATTCGCCGTAGCCGATGAGGTCGCGGGGATAGCCGGGGGAGACGACGGGCTTCATGCGAGGAACTTCATGGAGGTGTCGGAAGACGTGTCGGCGGACATGTCGGGGAGGGACGCAGCATCAACGCTGCAGGACCGACTTCAGGTCCTGCACGCGCGGATCCAGCCGCAGGTTGGCCTCGACGTTGCCGAGGTGGGCGTCGAGCAGCTTCAGCGCCGCGCGCTTGTCGCGGGCTTCCAGCGCGTCGACGATGGCGTCGTGCTCGGCCTGGGACTCGGCGGCGGAATGGGAGCTCTGGTACATCAGCGCGATCAGGGAGCTGCGCGAGAGCAGGTCGGTCAGCAGCTGCGCCAGCACCTCGTTGCCCTGCATGCGGGCAAGCACGACGTGGAAGTCGGCCAGCAGCCGCGTGCGGCCGGGGACGTCGGTGCGGGCGACGGCCTCACGCTCCTGCTTCAGATGGGCGCGCAGCTGCTTGATCTGCGCGGGGGTGATGCGCTGGCAGAGGTCGGAGAGCATTGCGGCCTCCAGCATCTTGCGCACCTCGAAGACCTGCCGCGCTTCCTCGACGCTGGGCTGCGCGACGAAGGCGCCGCGGGCCGGCTCCAGCCGCACCAGCCGGTCGCGGCTGAGCTGGTTCAGCGCCTGGCGCACCAGCGTGCGCGAGCAGTCGAAGATGTCGGCGAGCTGCTGCTCGACCAGCTTGGTGCCCGGCATCAGCCGACGCTCGACGATCGCCTGCGTGATGGCGGCGGTGATGCGTCCGGTGACGGAAGCGCTGGCGTCGAGGTCCCGGGCGTTCATGGGCGGGGAGGCATGGGCGGAGGGATGGGCGGCCGGCCGGTCGTGATCGGAAGATCGGTCGGTGTGCGGTGTGTCCCGAAGTGTATACACTTTGGATCTCCAGTTTTCCTTACACCGATGGCGACCATGGGCAAGCTCACGACTCACGTCCTCGACACCATGCACGGCAGCCCGGCGGCCGGCATGGCCGTGCGGCTGTACCGGCTCGAGTCCGGCGAGCCGCGCCTGCTGCAGGCGCTCACGCTGAACGCCGACGGACGGGCGGACGGCCCCTTGCTGGAAGGCGCGGCCTTGCAGGTCGGGCGCTACCGGCTGGTGTTCGCGGTGGCCGAGTACTTCCGCAGCCGTCGCGTGACCTTGCCGGAGCCGGCTTTCCTCGATGACGTGCCGCTGGATTTCGGGATCGCCGATCCGGGCGCGCACTATCACGTGCCACTGCTGGCAAGTCCCTGGTCGTACTCGACCTACCGGGGCAGCTGAGGGTTTCGCATGCGCGCCTGGCAGACGCTGGCCCTGAGACTCGCGCGCGAGCCGGCGGTGCTGGTGCGCGTCGATGAGCTGCAGGGCAGCGGCCCGCGCGAAGTCGGTGCATGGATGGCGGTGACCGCGTCCGACGTGGTGAACACGATAGGCGGCGGTCAGCTGGAATTCGACGCGATCGCGAAGGCGCGGGCCGCGCTTGCGACGGGCCGCGTGATCGAGGCGCGCCAGCGCTTCGCGCTCGGGCCGTCGCTGGGGCAGTGCTGCGGCGGCGTCGTGTGGCTGAGCTTCGAGTGGCTGGATGCGCAGTCCATCGCCGGGCTGGCGGAGCGCCTCGGCGATCAGCGCGAGTGGCGCCGGATTGCGCTGTTCGGCGGCGGCCACGTGGGTCGGGCGATCGTGGACCTGCTGGCGAAGCTGCCGGCGACGGTGCACTGGATCGACAGCCGCGAGGGCATGTTCCCCGAGCCGCTGCCGGACAACGTCCGCGCGGAGCAATCCGAGCCGGTGCAAGGCGCGGTGCCGACGCTGGCGTCGGGATCGCATGTGCTGATCATGAGCTTCAGCCACGCGGAGGATCTCGACATCCTCGCCAGTTGCCTGAAGCGGCAGCGCGAGTCGCAGGATCTCCCGTACATCGGCCTGATCGGCAGCAAGAGCAAGTGGGCGACCTTCCGTCACCGGCTGGAAGCGCGCGGCTTCACGGCCGCCGAGCTGGCGCACGTGACCTGTCCGATCGGCATTCCCAACATCCCGGGCAAGCAGCCGGAGATGGTGGCGCTGTCGGTCGTGGCGCAGGCGATGCAGGAACCGACCGAGCTACTTTGAGCGACCCTCACCCCAACCCTCTCCCGCAGTGCGGGAGAGGGAGCAATACAGGCATCTGGCACGAGAGATGACCTGCCTCTCTGACTCCCTCTCCCGCACTGCGGGAGAGGGCAGGGGTGAGGGTCGTCGATGACATCGAGCGTGTCCGGGGCTGTATACACTTCAGCCCTCAACGTCGCCGCGGCGCCCCGATCTTCAGCGCGACGCTTGCCGGTTCACAGCGCCCGCAGTGGTGGTCCGGATCTTGCTCGACGTTCGTTGATGGACAGCTACCTGCTTGACTGGGCCAATCTGCTGCTGCGCTGGCTGCACGTGATCGTGGCCATTGCCTGGATAGGCGCCTCGTTCTATTTCGTCTGGCTGGACAACCACCTGGTGAAGCCGCAGGCCGAGGGCTTGAAGTCCAAGGGCGTGGACGGCGAACTCTGGGCGGTGCACGGCGGCGGCTTCTACAACCCGCAGAAGTACATGGTCGCGCCGGCCAACCTGCCGCAGCATCTGCACTGGTTCTACTGGGAGAGCTACTGGACGTGGATGAGCGGCTTCGCGCTCTTCGCGCTGCTGTACCTCTTCAACGCCGACACCTACCTGATCGACAAGCGCGTCTTCGACTGGAGCGCGCCCGCGGCGGTCGCCGGCGCGCTCGGTTTCCTGGCGGGCGGCTGGGTCGTCTATGACCAGATCTGCCGGCGCTTCGGCCGCAAGCCCGACGGCTCGATCGGCAACGACGGCGTGGTGCTGGGCCTGATCGCCGTGGTGGTGGCGTGTGCCGCGTGGGGCACGAGCCAGCTCTTCGCGGGCCGCGCGGCCTTCCTCATCACGGGCGCGATGCTGGCCACGATGATGAGCGCGAACGTCTTCTTCTGGATCATCCCGGGCCAGAAGCAGGTCATCGCCGACATGCGGGCGGGGCGGCCGGTGGACCCGGTCCACGGCCAGCGCGGCAAGCAGCGCAGCGTGCACAACACCTATTTCACGCTGCCGGTGCTGATCGCGATGCTGTCCAACCACTACGGCATGCTCTACAGCCACGCGCAGAACTGGCTGGTGCTGGTGATGCTGATGCTGACCGGCGCGCTGGTGCGCACCTGGTTCGTGAAGCGCCACAAGGGCGTCGACGCGTGGCCGCTGCTGGTAGCGGTAGTGATGCTGCTCGCGATCCTGATCGCGTGGTTGGCGCCCAAGCCGACGATGCTGCCTGTCACGATGGCGCCCCCGGCGGCGACGTCGGCGACAACACCTGGCACTGGCGAGACCACGCCGGCGTTGGCCGATTCGACCGTCGTGTCCTTCGAGCAGGTGAAGACCATCGTCAACGCGCGGTGCCTTGCGTGTCACAACGCGGCGCTGGCGCCCAAGCGCATCCAGTTCCACGAGCCGCAGATGATCGAGCAGCATGCGGCGGAGATCTACCAGCAGGTCGTGGTGCAGAAGACCATGCCGCTCAACAACGCAACCGGCATCACCGACGAGGAGCGGGCGGCGTTGGGGCGGTGGTTCAAGGCGAGGTAGAGACGATGGGAATGAAGAGCAGGCCCACACTGAGGTCGACGCTGATGCTGTTGGCCGTCGGCCTGAGCGCGTTTCAAGCGCATGCCAACGATTCCATGGCGCGCATCGGAACCCATGGTCTGGAGCTCGTGAAGAGCGACCGGGTACGGATGGCCACGGAGCGGCTCGACATCTCGACCCAGCGCATCCAGGTGCGATACCAATTCATCAACGAGTCGACCGTTGATGTCCCGGCCGTGGTGGCGTTCCCGCTGCCGCGGTACGGATGGAATCCTGGCGCGGCGATGATCGACGGCAACGAGTATCCCTTGCGACCCTTCGATGTGAAGGTCGACGGTCAGTCCGTGCCTTCTCGGATGTCTCGTCGGGCGCTGCTGGAAGGCAGGGATGTCACGGTCGCCCTACGGCGCGCGGGACTCAAGGACGCCGAGGTGTTCGACACCTTCGGTTGTCGCGGTTCTGAGTGCGAGTTCAGTCCCCGCGTGGCCGCCGCGCTCAAGCGGATGAAGGCCTTGTCGATCGACGGGTATCCGACGTGGGAGGTCGAGGAAGCGGCGTACTGGGATATCCGGTTTCCAGCCGGCCGGTCATTGACGGTCGAGCACGACTACGCGCCCAAGGTCGGCATGGTCTACAGCGTGCCGTATTGGGACGGTCAATGGAACGAGCAGATGCTGCCATCGCCGGCTCGCCGCAGGGACGGTGGACGCGGCGATCCTGCTTGTCTGGCGGACAGCGCCCGCACGGAGGTCGAGCAGCGCGTCCGTCGCGAGGTGGCCGCCGGTGCAAAGGGCGTCCAGGTGGTGTTGCGTGACGTCGAATACGTTCTGGGGACGGGCCGCAACTGGAAGGGGCCGATTGGCGACTTCACGCTGCGTGTGCAGAAGGAGGCGGTCGACGACATTGTTGCGCTGTGCCTTCCGGGAAAGCTTCTGCAGCTGGACGCCAAGACGCTGGAGTTCCATGCGTCGGACTTCACACCGCCTGATCGACTGGTGCTGCATTTCTATCGGGTCGAGCCGTCGAGGTAGCGGGGCGTTTCCCATCGAGGGAAACCCCTCGGTTGAAGCCTCGCGACGCGTCGCGATCTGGGCGCCATGTTCTTCTTCCGCCACCCCAAACCCGTCGTCGATCGACGCCCCGTTGCGGAGCATTCGGTGCAGATCGAGTTGCGCCAGTTGCCGGCCTTGACCGCACTTCATGAGACCGCGCGGCCGTCCAGGCCGACGGTCGTGCCGAGCGGAGTTACGGACGAGCAGGAGTCGAAGGACGATGGGGATGGTCGAGGAGAGCCGACCGCCTCCTAGAACTTGGGGATGACGCCCCGGGGAGGTCGCGCCAGACTCCGCCGGGGTCCGCACTTCCGCCGGATCCGGGAAGGATCCGATGGCCAACAGGAACGGGGCATTCCACCCGATCATCTACGTCCGCGGCTTCGCGATGACGCGCGGCGAGATCGACGAGACGACCGCCGATCCGTTCTGCGGTTTCAACCTCGGATCGACCACGATGCGGGCGTCGGTCAACACCAAGGAACGACCGCGGAAATTCGTCTTCGAGTCGCCCGTGGTGAGACTGGCCTCGGAGTTCGAGTACGCCGACGTCTACGAGAGCGGCCTGGACATCGGGGATGCGGGCTGGGACTACGACTCGAAGGGCGAGCGGACGTCCAACCGCCTGGGCAATCGCTCGATCATCGTCTACCGCTACTACGACGAAGCGTCGCAGCTGCTGGGCAACGGCCAGACGCCCAGCATCGAGCACTTCGCCAAGGGGCTCTCCATCCTGCTGGAGCGGGTCCGCGATCTGCAGCTGGCCAACGGGGACGGCAAGCTGGACGGTCCCGAAGACTTCCGCTGCTACCTGGTCGCGCATTCCATGGGCGGGCTGGTCTGCCGGGCCTTCCTGCAGAACCCGACGCTGGACCCGAAGGGCATGGCCGGCAGCGTCGACAAGTTCTTCACCTATGCGACGCCGCACAACGGGATCGACGTGGTCGGCGTCAATGTGCCGTCGTGGCTGGGTTGGATGGACATCAGCAACTTCAATCGCGGCGAGAAGATGGCGGGCTATCTCGCACTTCAGGATGCCTACGACAAGTACAAGGCTGTCGATCTGATCCCGGAAGGACGGCTCGCGCCGTCCCGGATCTTCACCATGGTGGGCACCAACCGGCTCGACTACGAGGCGGGCGCAGGCCTCTCGCGGACCTTCGTCGGGAACGGCAGCGACGGTCTGGTGAAGATCGAGAACGCCACGCTGCGCAGCCTGAAAGCCGACGGCAGCATCGGCGAGCAATGCGCCAAGGCCTTTGCGTACCGCTCGCATTCGGGACCGTTCGGGATCGTCAACAGCGAGGAGGCGTTCCAGAACCTGTCGAGATTCCTGTTCGGCGATGTGCGCGTGGATGTCTGGCTGGACATCGAGGAGATCCGGCTCCCCCCGGCGGTGGCGGCCGTGGTCGGCGACGACGAGAAGCGCGTCAACGCGCTGTACCAGATCGAGATGCTGGCCGCGCCGCGCGGCAAGCTCTGGTACCTGACGCGGCGGGTCGCGGAGGAGGACTCGGTGGCGTGCATCACGCACCAGGGCTGGCTGGAGCAGGGCTCCTGCACGCACTACCTGTCGACGGTGTTCCTGGCCAACCGCGCGATGATGAATCCGAACGGGCGCACCCTGGCGTACGGTCTGAACCTGAACGTCCGGGTGCCCGATTACGAGATCGATCGGCGGCTGTGGCTCAACGAGCACTTCGAGGGCGGTTACCTGTTCCGCAACGCGCTCATCCTGGAGATGCAGCCGGGGACCAGGACGAATCCGTGGAAGGTGAAGTACGCGTGGCAGGACGCCGGCGTGGCGATGGCCGACAAGGTGCTGCAGCCCGACGAGATCGTGGGCAAGGCGGTGTCGATGTCGATCGAGTTCGACAGCACGACGATCGGCCCGCGCGGCAGGCGCATTCCGTCGGAGCCCGGGATCAAGGGGCGCTTGCGCTTCGTGATCCAGGGGTGGAATCAGGACGGCGGCTGAGATGCATGCCGCTCGCCGCTCATGGATCGCGATGGCGCTGACGGCGGCCCTGGCGTGGCCGGGCGTGGCGGCGGCTTGCTGTGATGCGGCGGCTTCAGCGCCGGCGGCGTCGGCGGCGAAGGGCAAGACGTCGTGTCAGCCGCCGAGGCCGAGAGTTGCCGCCACGACGGTGGTGGCGGAGAAGCCGCCTGTGGTGGTCGTCTGCGGGAGTGCGACGGCGACGGCCGCACCGGTGGCGCCGCAGAAGCCGGACGGACAGGAGCCAAAGGCCTCCGATTCCCCCAGCGGCGGTGGCGGCTTGAAGGGGGCCGACCTCAAGGAGTTGCTGTCGTGGGGCGCAATGGGCGCGGTGGCATTCTTCGCACTCGGCCTGATCCTGTTGGCGCTGGCCGTCTTCCGCCTGATGACGGGCAACCCGGTAGAACTCCGCTCGGGCGGAGGTGGTTTTGGGGGGCGGAATCTAGGTTGGGAGTCTTCTCCGGCATTGGCGCTTCTTGCAAGCGGCGGCGTGTGCTTTCTGCTCGGCGTCGTCCTCATCGGGCAGGTCGTGATGGGTGCCAGCGACGGCTATCACAAGAGCATGCAGGCAGATGACAAGAAGCCGGCGGCGACGGAGAAGTCCGGCTCCGCTGGGAAGGGCTGATCGCATGGCACTGCGATACCGTCCCCCACCCGATCCCACCGCCCGTCAGGGACAGGGAGATGATCTCGCCTCGTGCGCGGCCTCCCGTCTGCTGCGTCGAGAGTTGCAACAGTATTGCGACGGCGAGCTCGGCGGGCGGTCCGTGCTGGTGGCCGGCCTGCGCGGTGCGGGCAAGACCTGGCTCGTGGAAGGCGCACTCAAGCAACTCATCTGGCGCTCCCGGCATGGGCAGACGCCCCGATTGCGTCCTCTGCTCGTGAGGCTGCAAGGTCCGCAGATTTTCGACGTACTGAAGGATGAACCGCCCGATCCCAAGCCTCCCGTCACCGGATCGATCGGCAGCGTAGGGCCGGTCACGGCGGAACCATCCGCCGTCGTCAACATGCATTTGCAAGGCAGTGCTGGTGGCGCTTCTGCCGGGGAACGTCCCCCACGGGATGCGGAGGAGGCTAGAAGGCGCGAGCTGAAGCGCAAGCGCGACCGCAGGCGCAAGCTGCAGAAGGCTCTGTTTCGACAGATGCTGGAACTCGTCGTGTTGGCGCTGCACTCGGCCCTATCCAAAGAGTTGGTGTTTTGTTTCCGACAGATTGCGAAGCAGTCTGGAAGACATCAATCGCGAGGTGACCCTGGATGGCATGAGGTGGCCGCCTCGCTGGAGATATCGTTGCCTGAAGGATCGCCGCCGGCCGAGATGCGCGGTTTCTGGCAGCAGATTGGCCGCCTGGACCAAGGCGTCCTCTTCCCCCTGCGACGCGACATCGGTGCTGGCATGAAGGAGCTCGCAGCGCTATCTGGGATCAGTTATGCCTACAAGCGTGTGGCGGGAGAACTCAAGAAGACCAACGCGGAGAGGCTGAACAGCACGACGACGGGCACAGATGCGCCGGCGAAGGCGGAGACGATGCCTGCGCTCCTGGAAGCGTTGAAGCCGATCGCCTCGCTGCTCGCTGGTACGGCGGTCACTGTGGTTACGGCGACTACGGCAGGCTCGGCTGGTACGTCCTCGACAAAGAACATCGGCTTCGCCTTGCTGATGGGTCTTTTCACGACGATCTTCGCCCAGGCGGTATTCCGGTACTCGACCACCAGCGTTCGGACTGACGTGGATACGCGCGACGAGACTTTCATTCCCACCACGAATGCCGACACCTTGGAGCGCGTGCTGCCCGAGCTTGTGGCGCGCCTGCTCGACGCGGGCCTGGCACCGGTGATCGTCATCGACGAGTTGGACAAGGTCGATGATCTCTGGAAGAAGCTCGAGCGGTATGAAGTGCTGGATCAGTTCAAGAAGCTCTTTGCCGAACGCGTATTCACCTGCCTCCTCGTGAACAGGGACTTCATCGAACGGCTCGATCTGAAATCGGAGCAGGAGCCATACGCCCGCTTTCATTCCTATTTCACGCATCGCACGTACGTGAGCTTCGAACCCGCGGAGCTGCATGACTATCTCGAACGTCTGATCGAGCCTGTCCATGATTGATCCGACGTCGCCCAATCACGAACTGGCCGAGGTCAGCTTGAGCGCCGCGAGCAGTAGGCTCGATGCATCCCTGCTGCGCTATGTGCTGCTCTTCCGCTCGCGGATGAACATGTTGGCGCTCGATCGGGAACTCCGGGGGATAGTCGGGGAGCGTGGACGTCTCCAGCTTCCCGCTGGCGTCACGCGCAGCAGTCTGCGCTATCGGGCGGAGGCGACGATGCAGTTCGCGGTGGAACTCGAGTTAGCCCGGCCCGAGGTCGTGCGATGGGTGGATGGAGACGCTCAACGCCGACAAAAGGCGATCGACGCGGCCTACTACCAGGCGGAGCGGTGGAAAATGGGGAGGCCACCTGTCCTCGGCCTCGGTCCGGAGTCGTTATCCGCCTCGGCAGAATTGACGACGAGTCCGATGTCGAGCCGACGATTTGCGCTGTATTTGTGGGCCCGCAGCCGTTTGGAAGAGGAGAACAAGGCCACGACAAGCGGCGTCGACGGCAATGGCGCGGGAAGCAGTCGCGGATCGCCGGATCAGGAAGACGAACCTCGACTGGGCTCGCGCGAACGGAGCTCGTTACTGCGGGTAAAGAGGGATCGCGCCTGGGTGGTCGACATGAACCGATTCTTCAGGATCGATGGGTCCTACCGTATCTTGTGCAGCATTGCAGCAGGGGTGGCCGAGAGACTGAAGCCGCATATGGGCGTTGCAGTGTGGCGTCGAGCGGCCTTAGCCTGCGTAGGTCAGTCCGGGTTTCGGACTCCCCCGCCGGAACTGTTCGACGCACTGCTGGTAGAGCGAAGGTCATTGATCGCGCCGGGAGCGTTCAACCTTGATCGTTATGAATGGCAGTTCACGACGAGCGGGGAGCGTCGTCACACCCTACGCGAACTGTCTACGCCGACATGGGTGGAAGCGAAGGCACGGATGGACGACATCGAGGCAGCCGGGACTGCGCTAATCAGTACGTTGGGGCTGGGAGGGGACGTTCCGATCTTTACGTGGCTGGCGGATGGTGTGAGCCTGTTGCCGACCACGCCAGCGTGGGCTGACGTACTACGGGCCATGCGGACCTTACGGGCCGAGCGCCCTCAAGAGTCCACTCGCGGCGCCGAGCTCGACGAGGAGATTCGAACCGTTGCGGATTTCCACTCGCTGCTCACAGCCAATCTTGGGACGACGATACGGGCGATCTGCGCGGCGGCATATGTCGCCGGCTCGCTTGGGAGTCCGATTGATCGGCCCCGTCTGCGTCTGGGCTTGCTACTGCTCTCCCAGGGACTGGCATTCCCCGAATCAGAGGGGATGCAGATCGACGCCAAGCTAACTGAACTCGGCAGGGCTTGGAGCCGTTTGACCGACGCGCCGAGCCAGAATCCAGGCGAAACCCCTTGGCCGCCAGCGCGGCATTCGTCCCTGAATCGTATGGAAGACCTTGGCGAGGATCTTCAGCGCCGGTTGATTGGAGCGACGCTTTCAGGCTCACCGGGTGGAACGGATGGAGACCTTCACTTTTTCGCCTATGAGGAAACCAGGATGCGCCTGGTACGGATGTGCACGACGGGGCTGGCGGGAGATGCATCCTTGCAAGAGCTCTGGTGCGCAGCACGCAGCACCGGACCGGCGCAATGGATCTCGATCGATCCTCGAAACATGCGCCTGTGGCGCTGGAGTCAGATCCTGCTGGCGTGTATCGATCCCGATCACGAACGCGATCCGCCGCCCACATGGTTGGCGGTGATTGCGCTTCAACGTTTGGGCGTGAACACGCTCGGCCCGATGAAGCAGGAGCGGCTGCTGTCACATCTGATCCAGTTGGAGAGCGGCGCTCGAGGGGAGACTTTGGTGGCGGACATTGCTAAAGGCGACGGCGTCTGGCGTCCGGGCCGTCACGACCTTGGCACTGTCTTGCTGGTGCGCAAGGAGCTGAGTCCTTTGACTGTTCGATTGCACCGCCCACCCACCAGAGGGTTGGTTCTCGTCCTGACCGCTGCCGAGATCGAACGATTGATTGACAGCGAGGGGCGGAACCCGGCGTCAAGTTTTCTACGCGCATTGCCTCGGCCCTTAAACCTGCGTTTCGAACAGCCATTGGATGATGGAGTGAACCGAAGCCGACTGAGCGCTGCGGTCCATGCAGCCGTCAATGGCGAAACTGGATGGCCCAAATTTCGTCGACGGTTTGACAAGAATTCCCACGAACTGATCGACGAGACTCTTTCCGGAAGCGAAGTGCAAAGCGCCGACGACTTCTTCGATGGCCAGGGCTCCGACTGACGACCGGATAGGCATTCAAGGGTCCGCCCCATGGCGCACCCGGCGCTCCGAAATCAGAATCCAAAACAGCGTTTCAAAACTGAGAAACGAAGAGGATTCCGATGACCAAGCGCGTGGCCGTGATCGGCGAATGCATGCTGGAGCTCAAGGGCGAGGCCTTCGGCGCGATGACGCTGGGCTACGGCGGCGACACCTTCAACACCGCCATCTATCTGCGCCGTTGCGGCGCGGCGGCCGGACTGGAGGTGGCCTATGCGACCGCCGTCGGCGAGGACGGGCTCAGCAGCGGTCTGCTCGATCGCTGGCGGGAGCAGGGCATCGATACGCGCCTGGTGAGGCGGCTCGCGGGCCGCATGCCGGGGCTGTACATGATCGAGGTCGACGGCCGCGGCGAGCGCAGCTTCCACTACTGGCGCGACACCGCCGCGGCGAAGGCCTACTTCGAGGTCGAGCGCTCGCCGCTTGAGGCCCATGCGCATGAATTCGACGCGCTGTACCTCAGCGGCATCACGCTCGCGATCCTGCCGGCGGAGGGGCGTGAGCGCCTCTACACGCTCATGGCCACGATGCGCGAGCGCGGCGCTCACGTCGTCTTCGATAACAACTATCGGCCTCGCTTGTGGAAAGACCGGCAGGCGGCGCGCGTCGAGTTCGAGCGCGCCTTCTCGCTCGCCACGATCGCGCTCGTCACGGCCGACGATCATCAGGCATTGATGGATCTGCCGGACCTCGACGCGGCCATCGCGCATGCGAAGGCATTGGCGGCGCCTGAGGTGCTGATCAAACGTGGCGCCTTGTCGACGCTCGTGCGTGCTGCCGATGTGCAACGTCGGACTGCACAGGCCGCTGGCCCTCACCCCAACCCTCTCCCGCAAGCGGGAGAGGGAGCAAGAGAGGGGCGGGCGTTGTGGCTTGAGGCTCCGACGCAATGGGTCGAGCGCGTCGTCGACACCACTGCGGCGGGAGATTCGTTCGCCGGCGGTTACCTGGCGCGTCGACTGGCGGGACACGATGCCGTCAGCGCCGCCACGCATGGCAATCGCGTCGCAGCGCGCGTGATCGGCTATCCCGGCGCCATCATTCCCGCCGAGGCGATGGCGGATCTGCTCTGAGGGGAACGCTCAGCGCATCCAGCGCTTGAGCTCGGGCATCACCACGACGAGTTGCTCGGCGACCATCGCCGAGAAGACCTGTCCGCCCTTGGCACCGAGGTGCGTGCGATCGAACACCGGATTCGAAGCACCAGCGCGGTCCGGCGCGGATGCAGCCTGCGCGGGCGCGGTGAGCGGCTTCGGCGCCATCGCCAGCGTGTCGGCTTCGTTTTCGCCCATCGCCTGGACGGCTGCGTGGCTGATCGCGTTCAGGTCGATCAACGGCACCTGGGACTCGGCGCTGATGCGGATCGTCGCGTCTGCCCAGGGGCGCAGGTTGTTCTCGAGTCGCCCCTGCGCATCGAAGCTCCGTCGCGTGAGCGGCGTCAGCATCACCAGTCGTGCGCCGGTCGGCGCCACGTCGGCGATGTAGTGGGCGAGGTTGACGGGGAACTCCGTCTGCAGGTCGGTGGAGCGGCCCGGCTTGCCGGGCTGGTCGTTGTGGCCGAACTGCATCAGCACCACGTCGGTCTGTCCTGAGGGCCGATCGCGCAGCAGCGTCATCACGCGGTCCCAGAGGCCTTCGGCGCGGAAGCTCTTCGTGCTGCGTCCGCCCTTGGCGACGTTGAGGCAGGTCACCTCGGGCTTGAAGCGCTCGCAGAGCGCGTCGCCGTAGCCGCTTTTCGTGGCCATCGTCGAATCGCCGACGAGGATCACGCGCAACGACGTCGTCGTGTCCTGTGCCTGCGCGGCGCTGGCCACAAGGACCAGTGCCGCGAGCCATGATGTCTTCATGAGTTCTCCGTGGTGATGCGACCGGAATGGGGCTTGGGGTTCCCGGAGGGAGGCCCCATGCCCCGTGGAGAGTCGGCGCTCGTCCTCGCGCAGTCATTCGCGAGTCCTGCGCGATCCTGCGAATGGAAACGGGGTCGAGCGTCCCCGCCCGACCCCGTGTCGTCAAGCAAGCAAACTCAGAACTTGTAGCTCGCTCCGAGGAGGTATTCCCGTCCCGTCACGTGGTACACGACCGGGCTGTTGCGGGCTCGGGAGATGAACTGGTCGTTCGCTTCGTTGGTCAGGTTGACGCCTTCCAGGGTGATGGTGAGGTGGTCGTTGACCTTGTACGAGATGGACGCGTCCACATTGAGCGTGGCGTTCTTCCCTTCGACGTCGTTGTTGTTCTGCCCTGGCACCCGCGTGAGGAACGATGAACGCTTGGACGCCGACACCCGTGCGCTGAAGGTGTTGTCGTCGTAGTACATCGTCGCGTTCCACGACTTCGGCGACATGTTGAGCAGGTCGTCCGAGATGGTGGAGTTGCTGGTCGGCGAGATGAGATACGTGATCTTGGACTTCACGTAGGTGTAGTTGAGCACCGTGCCGAAGTTCTTGCCCCAGCTGGGCAGGAAGGTGAACGGCTGCTGGTAGTTCAGCTCGATGCCGCGCAGCTTGCCTCCGGGGGTGTTGATCGGCGTCGTGAGCTGGAACACTTCCTCGCCGGTGAAGTTGGACGGCAGCAGCGACAGCGGCAGGCCGGTCTGGTTGTACGGCGCGTTGGTGCGCAGGCTCTGGATGTAGGTGTCGATGTTCTTCTGGAACAGGCCCACGCCGATGAAGGCGTTGCGGCCGAAGTACCACTCCAGGCTGCCGTCGAAGGTCTTCGCGCGGAAGGGCTTCAGGTACGGGTTGCCCGTGGTGATCGACAGCGTGCCGGTCGTGCTGATGGTGCCGCCCGGGTTCAGGTTGCCCAGCTGCGGACGCGCCATCACCTTGGCCGCCGCGAAGCGCGCGATCAGGTCCTTGGTCAGGTTGGCCGAGACGTTGAGCGCCGGCAGCCAGTCCTTGTACTTCTGCCCGATCACGACCTCGGTGCCGCCGCCGGTGGCCAGGTAGCCGGTGGCGTCCTGCTCCGTCACGACGTAGCGCACCCCGACGTTGCCCTGCATGCGCAGGCCGAGCACGCGACCTTCGAAGTCCGCTTGCACGAAGCCGCCGGTGTCCTTCTCCACCACCGCGCGGTTGTTGCCGCGCGCGTTGCCGTTGGTCGTCGACGACAGCGTGTAGTCGCCCGGGCCGCCGGCGGGGCCGCTCTTGATGCAGTTGCAGTAGATGTCGTAGGCGGCGGCGATCGCGTTGAGGTCGGGGATGACCCACGACGTCGGCGTGCCTGCGGGCAGGCTCAGGCCGCGACCGAAGCCGGTCAGCATCTTCGTCAGCACGCCCGATCCTGCCGCCGGCGAGAAGATCGTGTCGTTCTGGTTGACGCGCCGGAACTCGAAGGTGTCGAAGCTGTATTTCTTGTAGTCGAAGCCCGCCTTCAACGTCAGCGTGTCCGGCATCACTTCCCACGCGAGGTCCAGATGCGCGATGTCGTTGACGTTGTTGGCGCCCTGCGGACGGATGCGGATCTCGCTGGTGGTCGTGTTGGTGACCGTCGTCGGCTGCGTGCCCGTGGTGACCTGCGGCACGCCGACGATCTGCAGCGCGCCGTTCTGCGCCGTCGGATCGAAGGGGTACTTGATCACCGGCAGCCGGTCGTTGTCGCGGAAATCCAGCGTGTAGCCGTTGACGTTCAGCGCGTCCAGCGTGACCGTCGTCTGCACCGGGTTGCGGAACTTGGAATCGGCCCGGCCCACCTTCGCATTCAGCTTGAGGTGGTCGGTGATGTCCTGCTCCAGCGTCAGGCTCGGTTGACGGAAGGTGGTCGTCAGCTCGTCGTAGCGCGACTCGGCGCGGATGTCGACGCCGTTGAACACGCCGTACTGCAGCGCGCCGTTGGGCGCGTACTGCGCTTCGACCACGCTCGTCTGCGGCTTGCCGCCCTGGCTCGCCGTGCGGCTGAACGAGATCGCTTCGAGGAAGTCCTCGCGCCGCGTCGCGTCCAGCTTCGAGTACAGCATGTCGAAGGTCAGCAGCGTGCTGTCCGTCGGCTTGAACTGGACCGAGCCGGTCAGGCCGAGCCGGTCCTGGTCATGCGTGAGGCGGCCGTAGCGCGGCAGGCGCGGGTGGAAGTTGTCCGCGCTGCTGGCCGCGTTGTAGGCCGCGGTCGCGCCGGGCGACGCCGGCAGGCGCGCCACGCCCTGCGCGGCGGGGCCGCAGTTGGTGGCGGTGGTCGTCGGGTTCGCCGGGGTCACGCCTTGCGGCGAGCACCAGCCACCCGACGAGGGACCGTTGTCCCAGCGCACCGTCGAGAAGCCTTCTTCGAAAAGCCGACGCTTCGAATACGCACCCGAGACCAGCACGCCCAGCTTCTTGTCCAGGAACACGTCGCTGAGCAGGAAGGCCGCGCGCGGATCGGTCTCGCGCGCCAGGTCGTTGTAGCGCGCCTTCACCGAGGCGGCGACCACGCGCTTGTTGAAGTCGAACGGCCGCGCGGCCTGCAGGTCCACGGTCGCGCCGAGCGAGCCTTCGTCGATCTCGGCCGAGCTGCTCTTGCGCACGGTGATGGTGTTGAAGAGTTCCGCCGCGAAGACGTTGAAGTCGAAGCCGCGCGAGCGGTTCGCGCCGCCGGAGCTGTCCGTGCCGCCGGTCGTGGCCAGCGCCTCGATGCCGTTGATGCGCACGCGCGTGAAGTCCGCGCCCAGGCCGCGCACGGTGATGTTGCGGCCTTCGCCGGCGTCGCGGTCGATCACCACGCCCGGGATGCGCTGCAGCGACTCGGCCAGATTGGTGTCGGGGAACTTCGCGATGTCCTCCGCCTTGATCACGTCGACGATGCCCTTGTCCTGGCGCTTGGCGTTCAGCGCGCTCTCCAGCGAGGCGCGGATGCCGGTGACCACCACGGTGTCCAGCGACTTGTCGGCCGCCGATGCGGCGGCGGCCGGGGGCGCGGCCTGGTCTTGGCTCCAGGCGGGCAGCGAGAGCGTCGCCGTGCCGAGCAGGCAGGCGGCGAGGCGGGTCAATCGAGGCGAGGAACGCAGCGTTGCGGACGTCCCGAGGCGAGTCCCAATACGGTGGGGCATGACGTTGTCTCCAAGGTTCTTCTGCGACCGCGGGCGCGGGATCGTGGCCCGTCGCTCTCGCGGCATCGGTCGGTCGCAGGCGCACGCAGGGCGCCGGCAGGTCGGGAGCGGCCATCGCTGCAGTGCGATCGCCACCTCGGTACTGCGGATGCGATCCGCGCCGTGCGCGGACCCTGGGGAACTGCTGGTACAGCCGGAACGGCTCGGCGGCAGGCGCCGCCGACGGCTAGAGGTAGTCCTCGCGCTGCGGCGAGAACTGGTCGAGCAGCGTGCTGCCGGCCTCCAGCGCGACGACGCCGTGCGTCGTCAGCCGCGGCGCCACGAAGGCGTCACCCGGCTTGAGCACGCGCTTCACGCCGCCGACGTCGCATTCGAACGAGCCGCTGATCACGAAGGCGATCTGGTCATGCGCGTCGTGCGCATGCGGCGTTCCGATGGCGCCCTGGTCGAACTGCACCAGCACCGACATCAGCTCCGGCGTGTGGCCGACGATCTTGCGCCGGATGCCGTCGCCGAGCTCGGTCCACGGCTGGTCGTCGTTCAGGAAGTACGGGCTGCTCATCGGGGATGTCTCCTGGATTCAGGACGGTTCTCGGCCGTCGTTGCGAGCAACTATAGCGACGTAGCGAAAAATTGAAACAGCGGTTCACTAGATGGAAACCATAGTTCCGGGAAAGTCCGCAGCCCCGTACGCTGCGACCCCATCAGAGCTCGTGAAGCCACAGGAACCGCCAGGAGACGACATGGAAATCCGCCAACCCATCCACAGTGAACACGCCCGCACGCTGGACACCGAAGGCCTGCGCCAGCAGTTTCTGGTCGACGAGATGTTCAAGCCCGACGAGGCGACGCTGACCTACAGCCAGATCGACCGGATCATCGTCGGCGGCATCATGCCGGTGACCAAGCCGGTGACCTTCTCGGCCGAGCTGGGCAAGTACACCGGCACGGACTACTTCCTGCAGCGGCGCGAGCTGGGCCTG
Organism: Roseateles noduli; assembly: GCA_002205125.1. GTDB lineage: Bacteria > Pseudomonadota > Gammaproteobacteria > Burkholderiales > Burkholderiaceae_C > Roseateles > Roseateles noduli. Next base: position 153,714 of record NIOE01000001.1, read on the forward strand.
ATCAACATCGGCGGCGCGGCGCGCGTGTTCGTCGACGACACGCAGTACGACGTCGGCCCGCGCGAGGCGCTCTACATCGGCCAGGGCGCGAAGATCGTCGAGTTCAAGAGCGTCGACGCCGCCCATCCGGCCAAGCTGTATTTCAACTGCGCGCCGGCGCACACCGCCTATCCGACGCGCAAGGTCACGCTGGCCGAGGCCTCGCCGGAGACGCTGGGCTCGGCCGAGACCAGCAACCGCCGCACCATCCACAAGTTCCTGGTGCCGGACGTGCTGCCGACCTGCCAGCTGCTGATGGGCATGACGCAGCTGGAGCCGGGCAGCCTCTGGAACACGATGCCCTGCCACCAGCACGACCGCCGCATGGAGGTCTACTTCTACTTCGACATGAAGTCCGACGCGGTGGTCTTCCACATGCTGGGCGAGCCGACCCAGACCCGCCACCTGGTCGTGCGCAACGAGCAGGCGGTCATCAGCCCGAGCTGGTCCATCCACTCCGGCGTGGGCACGCAGGCCTACACCTTCATCTGGGGCATGGTGGGCGAGAACCAGGTGTTCAAGGACATGGACCACGTGCCGATGACGACGCTGCGCTGAGCGCGGCCCCTCCCGTCATCGCCACCAAGGGAACGACAGACATGATCCTGGACAACTTCCAACTCGACGGCCGTGTGGCCATCGTCTCGGGCTGCAACACCGGCCTGGGGCAGGGGATGGCGGTCGCGCTGGCGCAGGCCGGCGCGCACATCGTCGGCGTCAACGTGTCCGACCCGGGGGAGACGCGCAGCGAGGTCGAGCGGCTCGGCCGCCGCTTCCTCGACCTGCGCGCCAACCTGGGCGACATCAGCTGCATCGAGGGCCTCGTCGCCGAGGCCAAGTCGCTGACCGGCCGCGTCGACATCCTGGTCAACAACGCCGGCATCATCCGCCGCGAGGACGCCATCCGCTTCAGCGAGAAGGACTGGGACGACGTCGTCGACCTCAACCTGAAGACGGTGTTCTTCTTCTCGCAGGCGGTGGCCCGGCAATACCTGGCACAGGGCGGCGGCGGCAAGATCATCAACGTCGCCTCGATGCTGTCCTTCCAGGGCGGCGTGCGGGTGCCGTCGTACACGGCGAGCAAGAGCGGCGTGATGGGCATCACCCGGCTGATGGCCAACGAATGGGCGTCGCACGGCATCAACGTCAACGCGATCGCGCCCGGCTACATGGCCACCAACAACACCGCCGCGCTGCGCCAGGACGAGACGCGCAACGCCGCGATCCTCGATCGCATCCCGGCCGGTCGATGGGGCAGTCCGGACGATCTCGCCGGGCCCGTCGTGTTCCTCGCTTCGAAGGCGTCCGACTATGTGAACGGGTACACCGTCGCGGTCGACGGAGGCTGGCTGGCCCGCTGAGGGCGACGCCTCTCGACCTCGCCCTTCCGGCATGACACGGTCCGCAGAGACCACGCGTGCCTGCCGACGGAGACACGGCACATGTATGAGAACAAGCGCTTGGGCTTCCTGTTCGTCCTGCCATTCGTGCTGGGCGTGCTGCTGTTCAAGCTTTTCCCCTTCGTGATGAGCTTCGCGCTCAGCTTCACGCAGTACGACCTGATCGATCCGCCGACCTTCGTCGGGCTGCGGAACTATGACGAGCTCGCGACCGCGGATCCGCTGTTCCGCAAGTCGTTGGGCGTGACGCTGCTCTTCGCGCTGCTGGCGGTGCCGCTGCGCGTCGGCTTCGCGCTGTTCATCGCGCATGTGCTGAATTTCAAGCTGCGCGGCATCAACTTCTTCCGCGCCGCGTTCTACATCCCGTCCATCCTGGGCGGCTCGATCGCGGTGGCGGTGCTGTGGCGTTTCGTCTTCGCGCGCAACGGCCTGGTGAATCTGGTGCTGATGAAGCTGGGCATCGAGCCCATCGCGTGGCTGGCCGACGAGCACTACTCGATGTGGACCATCGTGCTGCTGTTCACGTGGCAGTTCGGCTCGGCGATGGTGATCTTCCTGGCGGCGCTGCAGAACGTGTCGATCTCGCTCTACGAGGCAGCGGAGTGCGACGGCGCCAGCAAGATGCAGCAGTTCTGGAAGATCACGGTGCCGCTGATCACGCCGGTGATCTTCTTCAACGTGATCATGCAGATGGTGCACGCGTTCCAGGAGTTCAATGGCCCGTACATGATCACCGAAGGCGGTCCGCTGCATTCGACCTACGTGCTGGCGCTCTACATCTACGACCAGAGCTTCCGCTTCTTCAACCTCGGCTACGGCGCGGCGTTGTCGTGGGTGCTGTTCGCCCTGGTCGGCGGCCTGGCGGCGCTGTCCTTCTGGAGCTCCAAGTACTGGGTCTTCTATTCCGGCGAGAAGGAGACCAAGCGATGAGCCGTCCGCCCGAATCCGTCCCGGTGCGTACGCATGTGAACACGCCCCGGTCTTCCCAACTCCCTCTCCCGCTTGCGGGAGAGGGCGGGGGTGAGGGCAGCGGCCGTGGCACCGCGCCGGCCCTGATCCTCGGCCGCGACCGCGGCAACCGCACGCTGCGCTACCTCGCGCTCGGCGCGGTGGCCATCGTGATGCTCTACCCGCTGCTGTGGCTGATCGGCGCCTCCTTCAAGAGCAACGCGGAGATCTTCAGCTCCGCGGGTTTCCTGCCCGACCGCCTCGACTTCAGTGCCTACGCCAAGGGCTGGAAGACCAGCACCGAATACACCTTCGCGACCTACTTCCTCAACAGCTTCCTGATCACCATCCCGCGCATCATCGTCACGGTGATCTCCTGCGTGCTGGTGGCCTATGCTTTCGCGCGCTTCGAGTTCTGGGGCCGCAAGCTGCTCTTCAGCATCATGATCGCCACGATGATGCTGCCGCTGATCGTGCTGCGTCTGCCGCAGTACCTCGTGTTCCGCGAGATCGGCTGGCTGGACTCCTACCTGCCGCTGATCGTGCCCTCGGCCTTCGCGACGGACACCTTCTTCGTGTTCATGCTGGTGCAGTTCCTGCGCGGCATCCCGCGCGACATGGAAGAGGCGGCGCAGATCGACGGCTGCAACTCGCTGCAGCTGCTCTGGCACATCATCGTGCCGCTGCTCAAGCCGGCCATCATTTCCGTGGTCGTCTTCCAGTTCATCTGGACGATGAACGACTTCATGGGCCCGCTGATCTACCTCGCGTCGGTCGAGAAGTACCCCGTCTCCCTCGCGCTGAAGATGAGCATCGGCGCGACCGAGGAGGTCGAGTGGGCCAACGTCATCGCGATCTCGGTGGTGGCGCTGATCCCGTCGGTGGCGGTGTTCTTCGCGGCGCAGAAGCATTTCATCGAGGGCGCGACGTCCTCCGGAGTCAAGGGTTGACGACATGGCAAGACTGAGCCTCAACAAGATCGAGAAGGTGTACCCCAACGGTTTCAAGGCCGTGCACGGGGTGGACCTGGAAGTGCGGGACGGCGAGTTCATGGTCTTCGTCGGCCCGTCGGGCTGCGCGAAGTCGACGCTGCTGCGGATGATCGCGGGGCTGGAGAGCATCACCGGCGGCGAGCTGCGCATCGGCGATCGCGCCGTCAACGCGTTGCCGCCCAAGCAGCGCGGGATCGCGATGGTGTTCCAGAACTACGCGCTGTACCCGCACATGAAGGTCTACGACAACCTGGCCTTCGGCCTGAAGCTGGCCGGTACGCCCAAGGCGGAGCTGGACCAGCGGGTGCGCCACGCCGCGGGTCTGCTGGAGATGGAGCATCTGCTCGACCGCTATCCGAAGCAGCTGTCGGGCGGCCAGGCGCAGCGCGTCGCGGTCGGCCGGGCGATCGTGAAGAAGCCGGACGTGTTCCTCTTCGACGAGCCGCTGTCCAACCTCGACGCCAAGCTGCGTGCCGCGATGCGCGTGCGGCTCACCGAGCTGCATCGCACGCTGCGCGAGAGCCGCCAGCCGGCCACGACCGTCTATGTCACCCACGACCAGGTCGAGGCGATGACGATGGGCGAGCGCATCTGCGTGCTCAAGGACGGTGTGATCCAGCAGGTCGACACGCCGACGGCGCTGTACGACCGGCCGGCGAATGCCTTCGTGGCGGGTTTCATCGGATCGCCGGAGATGAACCTGCTGGCGGCGCGGTTGCTCGCCACCGACAACGGCCTGGCCGTCGAGGTCGGCGGCGCGAAGCTGCCGCTGCCCGCGGAGAAGACGGCCGGCGTCACGTCGCTGCCGCGTCTGGCGGAAGGCGCGGTGACCTTCGGTCTGCGGCCCGAGCACATCGGCCTCGCGCCGCGCGCGCAGGGCGACAGCGTGCCGGTCTCCGCGCGGATCCGCTTCACTGAACACATGGGCTCGGAGGTCTATCTGCATGCGGATCTCGGCCCGCTGCCGATCTCCGGGCGCATCCCCGCCGAGCAGGCGGTGGCGCTGAGCGGCCTCGCCCGCGGCGACGCCGTGACGCTGCATCTGCAGATGTCGGCGTGCCACCTGTTCGACGCGACGAGCGGGCTGAATCTCCTGACGATGCCGGCCTCGTCCTCTTCTTCGTCCTCATCCTCGACGTCGTCGGCAGCGGCGTCGACCTCGACCTCCGGGACCTACGCATGAGCCTGCCGCGACGACAGCTGCTGGGCATCGCCGCGGGATCGGCCGCGGTCGCCGCCACCGCGGGCGTGACGGCGGCGCTGACCGCCTCCGGCCTGCGCGCGCAGGACAAGCCCACCGTGCTGCGCTTCGCCTGGTGGGGCGGCGCCGGCCGGCACGAGGCGACGCTGAAGGCGCTCGCGCTCTTCGAGCGTCGCCACGGCGTGCGCGTGAAGGCCGAGTACATGGGCTTCAACGGCTATCTGGAGCGGCTCACGACGCAGATCGCCGGCGGCTCCGAGCCCGAGGTGATGCAGATCAACTGGGCGTGGATGGCGATGTTCAGCAAGCGGGGCAACGGCTTCGCGGATCTGAACCGCCATGCGGCGCTGCTGGACCTCGCGCAGTTCGATCGCGACGACCTCGCCTACGGCGACGTCGCCGGCAAGCTGAACGCGCTGCCGGTCTCGTTCAGCGCGCGGGTGATGTTGTGGAACCAGTCAGCGTTCGAGCGCGCCGGCCTCGCGCTGCCGACGACGTGGGACGAGCTCTTCGCCACGGGACCGGCGTTCCGTCGGATCCTCGGCGAGGACGCCTATCCGCTCGACGGCGAGCTCTACGACATGATGCTGCTCTCGCAGGCCTGGGTGCAGCAGCGGCACGGCACCGCCTACGTCGATCCCGCGCAGCCGCGCGTGGCGATGAACGAAGCGGCGGCGCTCGACTGGGTGCGTACCTACAAGCGGCTGGTCACCGACCACGTGGCAACGCCGCTGCCGCTGCGCGCGAGTCTCGGCGGCGCCGAGAAGCCGACCGAGCAGCAGCCCGACTGGGTGGTCGGCCGCTGGGCCGGCAACTACACCTGGGACTCGGTCATCGCGCTGCGGGCGTCGACGCTGGACAAGCAGCAGAAGCTGGTGCTCGGCGACTTCCCGACGCTGCCCGGCGCGCTCGACAGCGGCATGTTCGGTCGTCCGACGGTGATGTACGCGGTCAGCCGTCATGCCGAGAAGAACGGCCGCGCCGAGATGGCGGCCAAGCTCGTCAACTTCCTGCTGACGGATCCGGAAGCCGCGGCGCTGCTCGGCCGCACGCGCGGGCTGCCGTCGGCGCGCGGCCCTTACGAGCAGTTGAAGGCGGCCGGCAGGCTGCCGCCGCTGGAAGTTGCCGCGCACGAGCAGATCAAGGTGCAGCGCGAGTCGGGCCGGCTCAAGCGGCCAGCGCCGCTGTTCGAGCACGCGCGGCTGCACAAGTTCATGCGCGAGGTCTTCGAGACCGTCGCCTACAACAAGACCAGCGATGTCGATGCCGCTCGTCGCCTGGTCACGGAAGGCCAGGCCTTGCTGCAACGGATCAAGTGAAAGCCATCATGAAAGCCAACGAACGACAGCTCCACTTCGTCACCCGCGAGGATCCGGACACCGGCGCGCGCGTCACGCGGTTGACGCCCGCCGACGTGACCTGCCATCGCAACTACTTCTATCAGAAGTGTTTCACCAACGATGGATCCCAACTGATCTTCGGCGCGGAGTTCGGGCCGGGGACGAGCTGGAACTACCACCTGCTCGACCTGAAGACGCAGGTCGCGACGCAGCTCACCGACCAGCCCGGCGAGAACACCTTCGGCGGCTTCCTCAGTCCCGACGATCGTCATCTCTACTTCGTTCGCGCCGAGCGGCAGCTGATCCGTCTGTCCATGCGGGATCTGGGCGAGGAGGTCGTCTACACCGTGCCCGAGGGCTGGGTCGGTTACGGCACCTGGGTGGCGAATTCGGCCTGCACGAAGATGGTCGGCATCGAGATCGCGGCGAGCGACTGGTTCCCGCTCAGCGACTGGCAGAAGTTCCACCAGATGTTCCATGCGAAGCCGCGCTGCCGGTTGATCCGCATCGACCTGGCGACCGGCGCGCGCGAGGTGATCCTCGAACAGCAGGGCTGGCTCGGCCATCCCCAATACCGGCCCGGTGACGACAACACCGTCGCGTATTGCCATGAAGGGCCGCACGACCTGGTCGATGCGCGCATGTGGTTCATCGATGAGGACGGCCGCAACGTCCGCTGCGGTCGCCGCCACGATCCGGGCGAGAGCTGCACCCACGAGTTCTGGGTGCCGGACGGCTCCGCGATGATCTACGTCTCCTACCTGAAGGGGCAGCGCGACCGGTGGATCTGCTCGCTCGATCCGGTGACGCTCGAATCGAAGCGCCTGACGCGCATGCCGCCGTGCTCGCACCTGATGAGCAACCAGGACGGCACGCTGCTGATCGGCGACGGCTGCGATTCCCCGGCCGATGTGGCCGACGCCGGCAGCCACCAGATCGCGACCGATCCCTTCCTGCACCTCTTCGACCTGAAGGCCGGCACCGAGCGGCGCGTCGCCCGGCACGACAGCTCGTGGCGCGTCTACAAGGGCAACCGGCAGGTCACGCATCCGCATCCGTCGTTCACGCCGGATGAGAAGCAGGTCCTCTTCAGCGCCGATGCCGAGGGCGAACCGGCGCTGTACCTGGCGGATCTGTGATGCAACTCCGGCGCGTGGTCGTGACCACGGGGGTGCTCCTCACCGTGTTGTCCGGTGGGACTGCGGCGGCATCGACGCCTTCCGTTCAGGAACGACCTCAACTCACCGACGCGCAGGCGGCGACGGCGACCGTGGCCGCCTACCTGGGCGACTGGCAGCCGGCGCCGCTGGATCCGTCGCGCTGGACGCCAACCTTCGTCGTTGCTGCCGACGGGAGTGGAACGCACCGCACGGTGCAGGCGGCGATCGACGCGCTGCCTGCAAAGGCGGCGGGGACGACCCCGCGCGCGTATGTGCTCGTGAAGCCGGGCACCTACCGTGAGCCGCTCTGCATCCAGGACAAGGCGCCTTTCACGCTGTACGGCGCAGGAGAGCCTTCTGAGGTCGTGATTGTCGAAGGCCGCTACAACGCGCTGCCGAAGAAGAAGGGTGAGGTGGCGCACCGCTGCATGCCCCTGCTCGACGCCGAGACCCATGGCACGCCGGGCAGCGCCAGCGTGATGCTGTTCAGCGACGACGTCCAAGTCGCCCGCGTGACCATCGCGAACGATGCGATGGACCGCGTCCGCGATGGACAGGGCTATCCCGCCGGCGTCGCTGAGAGCGGCGGCGCGCAAGCCGTCGCGCTGATGACGCGCGGCGACCGGATCCAGCTGGAACAGGTGCGGCTTATCGGGCATCAGGACACGTTCTATGCGGAGCGCGAAAGCGCCGGGACGCGTGAGGCGCGCGTGCTCGCGCGCCGCGCGGAGATCCGCGGCGATGTCGATTTCATCTTCGGCGGCGCGACGCTGGTCATCGACGACAGCCTGATCGTGAGCCGCGCCGGTCGTCGCGTGCCGGGCCACGGCGGCCACGTGATCGCGCCGAGCACGCCCAACGCGCTGTCGCGCGGTTTCCTGATCCAGGACTCGCGCTGGCTGGCCGAGCCCGGCGTGGCGCCGGCGAGCATCAGCCTGGGCCGCGCCTGGGACCGCGGCGTCGCGCGCGGTGAATGGCGCGCCTCGCCCACCGTTCCGAACGGGCAGGCGGTGCTGCGCGGCAATCTGCTCGGACCGCATTTGGCTCCGTGGTCCGCGTCGACCTCGCGGCGTCCGTTCAGCGGCGTCGGCGAGTCGGCCAACCGCATGGCCGAGTACAGCAACGTCACGCTGCCTGTGGCCTTGCCGGCCGCCGCGTTCGACGCGATCCCGTCGGGCGACGGCTGGGCCTCGATGAACGGCGGCACGATCGGCGGGGCCAAGGCGAAGCCCGAGGCGGTCCGCGTCGTGCGCACGCGCGCGGAACTCGATGCGGCGATCGCGCTCGGCGACACGCCCAAGCTGATCGCACTCGCGGCGCGCATCGACCTCGCCGCCGACGCGTCCGGACGGCGCCTGGGCATGGACGACTTCCGCGATCCAGGCTTCGACTTCGACGCCTTCGTCCAGCAATACGACCCGGCGACCTGGGGCCGTCGCGATCCTTCGGGACCGCTCGAAGAAGCGCGCAAGCGCTCGGCGAAGCGGCAGGCCGCCCAGGTCGTCGTCAAGGTGCCGTCGAACACGACGATCGTCGGCATCACGCCCGACGCCGGCTTCGACGGCGGCTCGCTGATGCTCGACAAGGTCTCGCAGGTGATCCTGCGCAACCTGCGCCTCTCCGATGCCTACGACTTCTTCCCCGCCTGGGATCCCAACGACAACGGCCACGGCGAGTGGAACTCCGAGTACGACACCGTCTCCCTGCGCGAAGCCACGCAGGTGTGGATCGACCACTGCGCCTTCGACGACGGCGAGCGGCCCGATCCGCGCGAGCCGGTGGCGCTCGGCCAGCGCATGCAGCGCCACGACGGGCTGCTCGACATCACCCGGCGCTCCGACTTCGTCACCGTGTCCTGGAACGTCTTCCGCCGGCACGACAAGACGATGCTGATCGGCGGCGGCGACGGGCATCGCGACGATCGCGGCCACCTGCGCGTGACGCTGCACCACAACCTCTGGGAGCAGCTCAAGGAGCGCACGCCGCGCGTGCGCTACGGGCAGGTGCACGTCGCCAACAACCTCTACGTCGCCACGGCCGGCGGCGACTACCCCTACGGCTACTCGATCGGCGTGGGCATCGCGTCCCGGGTGCTGGGCGAGGCCAACGCCTGGGAGGCATCGGCGGGCATCGCGCCGGTGCGCATCGCGCGCCTGCTCAAGGGCGATCGCTTCGAAGACCGCGGCTCGCGCTTCAACGGCGAGCCTGTCGATCCGGCGGGACTGCTGCGCGCCGCGAACCCTGACAAGGCTGTCGTCGGCGAGGCCGGCTGGACGCCGCCATACCGTCTGCCCATCGATGCTGCCGTCGATGTGCCGGCGCGGGTTCGCGCGGGCGCGGGGACGGGCCGGCTGTGGTGAAATCTCTCCTTTCCAGGAATACCTCGCGCATGGATGACGATCTGAACGATGGCAAGCAGCAGCCCGAATCCGTGGCCGCCGTGCTCAAGGTGTTCGCCATCCTGCAGGCCCTGTCAGAACGCAGTGATACCGGTATCTCGGAGCTGTCCGTGCGACTGGCCATGCCCAAGGCGACGGTCTACCGCTTCCTGCAGACGATGAAGACGCTGGGCTACGTCCGCCAGGAGACCGACAGCGAGCGCTACGGTCTCGCGATGAAGGTCTTCGAGATCGGCGCGAAGGCGCTGCAGTACCCGGACCTGGTCGACCTCTCCAAGCACCACATGCAGATGCTGGCCGACGCCACGGGCGAGACGGTGCACCTGGGCACGCTGATCGACAGCGAGATCATCTACGTCCACAAGGTCGATTCGAAGCACATGCTGGGCATGTACTCGCGCATCGGCCGTCGCGCGCCGCTGCACTGCACGGCGATCGGCAAGGTGCTGATGGCCTGGGAGCATCCGGAGCGCCGCGCCCGCGTGCTGGCCGGGGCCGAGTTCCAGCGCTTCCGCGACAAGACCATCACCGAGCCGGCGGCCTTCCAGGCCGAACTGGAGCGGGTGAAGGGGCAGGGCTTCGGCGAGGACCGCGAGGAATTCGACGACCACATCCGCTGCATCGGCGTGCCCATCTTCGACCGGCTGGGCCAGCCGATCGCCGGGATGAGCGTCAGCTTCCCGACCTTCCGCTACGACGACGCCAAGGCGCCCGAGGTCGTGGCGATGCTGCAGGCGGCCAGCCGGGACATCTCGGCGCGGCTGGGCTGCACGAAGTTCCCGCTGGACGCCGCCTGACGCACTGAGCGTCGCCGGTCCGGGACAATCCCCGTCCCGCGGCACCCGGCTTCCGGCCGGCCGCCGTCACCCGAAACAACGCTCGACAACACGCAGCATCGACGCGACACCGAGATAACGAGGTTGTCGCGGAGGTCGATGTTGTCGTACAACTGACCCCGTGATGAATGCTTCGTTGACCCGTTCCCGTCCAAAATCGCTGGCGCTCGGCCTTGTCCGCGCGCTGGAGGACCGGATCCGTGCGGGTGCGCTCGCCAACGGCGACAAGCTGCCGACCGAGGCGGCGATCATGGCCGAGTTCGAGGTCAGCCGGACGGTGGTCCGGGAGGCGATCTCCAAGCTGCAGGCGGCGGGGCTGGTCGAGACCCGGCACGGCATCGGGACCTTCGTCCTGGGGCTGGGGGAGGGCGGTCCGTTCCGGATCGGCGCCGAGCAGATGGCGACGCTGCACGACGTGGTCGCCGTGCTGGAGCTGCGCATCGGCATCGAGACCGAGGCGGCGGCGCTGGCCGCGCAGCGGCGCAGCGATGCGAACCTGAACAACATGCGCGCGGCGCTGTCGGCCTTCGCCGAGGCGGCGCTGGCAGGCCGCGATGCGGTGGCGGCGGACTTCCAGTTCCACCTGGAGATCGCCCGCGCGACCGGCAACCCGCACTTCGAGCAGCTGATGGCGACGCTGGGGGCGCCGAGCATCCCGCGCGCACGTCTTGCGAGCTTGGCGGCCGCCGGCGACGAAGACCCGCTCGCGCAGCGCGACTACCTGCTGCGCGTGAACGCGGAGCACGAGAGCATCCTCGACGCGATCGCCGCGCGCGACACCGAGGCGGCCCGCGCCGCCATGCGGACGCACCTGGCGAACAGCCGCGAGCGGCGTCGGCGCGCGGCACTCGCGCTGCAGGACAAGCGCTGAGCGACTCGCCGTGATCAGGCCTCGACGGCCGGTTCGCCCGAGTCTGCCTTGGTCTCTTCGACCTTGAACTTCCAGCCCTTGCGGCCAGAGGTGGCCACGATCTTCTGACGCACGAGCCGTTCGACGGTCATGATCCGGTCGAAGGCTGACCTGACCGTTTCGTCGCCGGCGGCGTGTGCGAAGAAGTAGAACCTCAACAGCGTGTCGTTCGCCCTCGGGACCTTGCCGTGCCGTTCCCACAGGCTCACGTTCTGCTCGCTGACGCCTTGGACCTTCGCCATTGCCGCCTGCGAAAGGCGCAGATGGACGCGCAGGAAGCGGAACTCCTTGCCGGTGAGCCGCCCGGGCTTGTGCGCCACCTGGACGGCAATCTCCCGCAGCAGTTCGTCCGCCGCGGTCACGGAATAGGCTTTTCCATAGGCGGTATCGATTTCGTTGTAGCCATTGGCAAGCCACACGTTGTCGAGACCGCATTCGGTGTAGTGATACATCATCAATTCCTCAACTAGGCGATGACCGTGATGACCAGAAGGCCGGGCCTTGCGTCATCGAGCGCGACGCAAACGACGAGATCGGTTGAGGGGGCGTACCAGTGCATCCTGCAGACCAGATCCCCGCTCTTCAAGTCTTCTTCGCCAGGCGTCAACAGGCGCCCTAGACGCAAGCAGTCGAACACTTCCTCCTTCAGCACGCAGCGTTCTCGCATTCGCGCGTGCGCGTGCTTGGTCAGGTAGATCAGCTCGGTATCCCGCGCCGTCTGGCGGATATGTCGCTCCAGTTGGCTCAGGGTCAGTCGTTTGAACGTCACTTCAGTCGCGCCTCCGCGCCAAGTTGCTCCCCGTAATTTTTATGGGTTGCATCGTAGGCTCGGCTTGAGAGGCGCCGCAGAAGCGGTGTTGCGTTCAGCCCATAGTTTTTATGGGTTGTTCTTTGACTGCAATTGGTAGTTCTGCGTGTTTTCCCTCATCGCCAGCCGGTTCACCGCGCCTTGTCATTCGTTTGACTCAACTTGTATGATGACTGACAACAAGACCGCCAAAGCGCTCCAGGGCTGAGTCCCGACGGTGCACCAAGAGCGGTTTCCACGGTTCCTTCCCGGAGACAAACCATGACCGTTCTGACCCGCCGCCTGGCCGTCAAAGTGGGTGCCGCCCTCGGCGCCGCCGTCCTGTCCACCTTCGCGGCCGGCCTGGCGCACGCCAGCGGCTTCCCCGACCGGCCGGTGACCATCGTGGTCCCGTTCCCCGCCGGCGGTTCCACCGACATGCTGGCCCGCGCCATGGGCGCCGAGCTGCAGAAGAAGTGGGGCCAGACCGTCATCGTCGACAACCGCCCCGGCGCCACCGGCACCCTCGGCACCACCCAGGTCAAGCGCGCCGCGCCCGACGGCTACACGCTGCTGGTGTCCTCGCTCGGCCCGTTCGTCATCGCGCCGCATCTGATCAAGGCCGTCCAGTACGACGCCCTCAAGGACATCGACCTGCTCACCGTCGCCATCCAGGCGCCCAACGTGCTGGTCGTGCCCGCCGCGTCCCCGCTCAAGAGCGTCAAGGACGTCGTCGACACGCTCAAGAAGGAACCCGGCAAGATGAGCTTCGCCTCGTCGGGCAACGGCTCCTCCGACCACCTCACCGCCGAGCTGTTCTGGCTGCAGACCGGCACCAACGGCCTGCACGTCCCGTACAAGGGCGGCGCCCCCGCGATCAGCGACCTGCTGGGCGCCCAGATCGACGCCTCGTTCCAGAACGTCAACGCGGTGCTGCCGCACATCCTCGGCGGCAAGCTGCGCGCGCTGGCCGTGACCGGCGACAAGCGCTCCGCCGTGCTGCCCAACGTGCCCACGCTGTCGGAGTCCGGCATCAAGGGCGCCGATGTCTATTCCTGGCAAGGCGTGGCCGCGCCCAAGGGCCTGCCGCCCGCCGTGCGCGCCCAGCTGCAGAAGGACATCGTCGCCGCGCTGCACGAGCCTTCGGTGAAGCAGAAGTTCACCGACATCGGCATCGAGACCGTCGCCAACACGCCCGACCAGGCGCAGGCCTTCCAGAAGACCGAGTTCGCGCGCTGGAAGCAGCTCATCGAGACCCGCAAGATCACCGCCGATTGATTCAGATTGACCAGGAGCTTCTCGTGAGCGCAAGCAGTCCCATCGTCACCTCCGCCCGCGCGATCCCGGTCGCCGGCCGCGACGGCATGCTCATGAACCTGAGCGGCGCGCATGCGCCGTTCTTCACCCGCAACCTGCTGATCCTCGAGGACAACGCCGGCCACGTCGGCATCGCCGAGATCCCCGGCGGCGAACCCATCCGCAAGACGCTGGAACAGGCCGGCGAACTGCTCGTCGGCCAGCCGGTGGCGAAGTGGAACGCGCTGCTCGCGCAGGTGCGCGAGAAGTTCAAGGGTCTCGACAGCGGCGGCCGCGGCCTGCAGACCTTCGATCTGCGGACCACCATCCACGTGCTCACCGCCGTCGAATGCGCGCTGCTGGACCTGCTCGGCCAGCACCTGGGCGTGCCGGTGTGCGAGCTGCTCGGCGAAGGCAAGCAGCGCGACAGCGTCGCGATGCTGGGCTACCTGTTCTTCGTCGGCGACCGCACGAAGACGGGCCTGGCCTACAAGACGCCCGAGGACGAGGTTGGCAGCGGCGCCGCCTCCGACGCCTGGCTGAAGGTCCGCCACCACGTCGCGATGACGCCGGAGACCATCGTCGAGCAGGCCGCCGCCGCGCAGGCGCGCTACGGCTTCAAGGACTTCAAGCTCAAGGGCGGCGTGCTGCGCGGCGAGGAAGAGGTCGAGGCGATCAAGGCGCTGAAGGCGCGCTTCCCCGACGCGCGCGTCACGCTCGATCCCAACGGCGGCTGGCTGCTGAAGGATGCGATCCGTCTGCTGCGCGATCTGGGTGGCGTGCTCGCCTACGCCGAGGACCCCTGCGGCGCGGAGGAAGGCTTCTCCGGCCGCGAGGTGATGGCCGAGTTCCGCCGAGCCACCGGCCTGCCGACGGCCACCAACATGGTCGCCACCGACTGGCGCCAGTTCACCCACGCGCTCAGCCTGCAGTCCGTCGACATCCCGCTGGCCGATCCGCACTTCTGGACGATGTCCGGCGCGGTCCGCGTCGCGCAGACCTGCCGCGACTTCGGCCTCACCTGGGGCTCGCATTCCAACAACCACTTCGACGTCTCGCTGGCGATGTTCACGCACGCCGCCGCCGCCGCGCCGGGTCGCCTCACCGCGATCGACACGCACTGGATCTGGCAGGACGGCCAGTTCCTGACCGAGAAGCCGCTGCAGATCGTCGAGGGCGAAGTCGCCGTGCCGACCGCCCCCGGCCTGGGCGTGACGCTCGACATGAAGGCCGTGGAAGCGGCCCACCAGCTCTACCTGCAGCACGGCCTGGGCGCGCGCGACGACGCCATCGCCATGCAGCACCTGATCCCCGACTGGAAGTTCGATCCCAAGCGGCCCTGCATGGTCCGCTGAACGATCCCCCCCGAACGACACCTGGAGAGAGACAACATGCAAGACAAGACCTTCGCCCGCCGTGCCCTCATCAAGACCGCCGCCGCCGCCGCCGTTGCCGCGGTGGCAGGTGTTGCCCCCAGCGCCTACGCGCAGGCCGCCTGGCCCAGCAAGCCCCTGAAGATCATCGTCCCCTACACCCCGGGCGGTTCCTCGGACATCATCGCCCGCATCATTTCGCCGATGCTGGGCGAAGCGCTCAAGCAGACCGTCATCGTCGAGAACAAGCCCGGCGCCAGCGGCAACATGGGCGCCGACCAGACCGCCAAGGCCAACGACGGCTACACCATCATGCTGTGCGACGTCAGCGCGCTGGCCATCAGCCCGTCGCTGTACACCAAGCTCCCCTTCGATCCGTCCAAGGACCTGAAGGGCGTGGCGATGCTGGCGTACTCGCCGCACATGCTGGTCGTCCACCCCTCGGTGCCGGCCAACAACCTGAAGGAACTGGTCGAGCTGTCCAAGAAGTCCAAGATCGACTTCGCCGTCACCGCGATGGGCAGCGCGCCGCACCTGGCCGGCTACCAGGTCGCCAGCCTGACCGGCGCCAAGTGGGAATACATCCCGTACAAGGGCGGCTCGCAGGCCGTCACCGACACCATCGCCGGCCAGACCCAGGTGCTGATGAACGGCATGCTCGCGACGCTGCCCTTCGTGCAGCAGAACAAGCTCAAGGTCATCGGCGTGAGCAAGTCCACCCGCGTGCCGCTGCTGCCCAACGTGCCGACGCTGGCCGAGCAGGGCGCCACCGGCTTCGAGTCCGGCACCTGGCAGGGCATCCTGGCCCCGGCCAACATGCCCAAGGCCAACATCGACAAGCTGTCGGCCGCGCTGATCTCGATCATCCGCTCGCCGGAAGTCCGCGCGCGCCTGGCCGCGCAGGGCGCCGAGGTCAGCACCATGAACCCGGCCGAGATGGACACCTTCTTCAACGCCGAGCGCAAGAAGTGGGCGGGCGTCGTGGCCAAGAGCGGGCTGAAGCTCGATTGATTTCCAACTGACGCATCGATGACGCATCCCTGGATGCGTCGTTGCCTGCGTCGACGGATACCCGTTTGATTCCGACCTGAGGAGCCCGTCATGCCGACGCCGACCACGCCCTATTCCGCCTTCCCCAACACGCTGCGCCAGCGCCTGATCGCCGGCGAGCGCCTGATCGGCTGCTGGTGCTCGCTGGCCAGCCCGATCAGCACCGAGGTGCTGGGCCTGGCCGGCTTCGACTGGCTGCTGCTGGACGGCGAGCATTCGCCCAACGACGTCACCAGCTTCGTGCCGCAGCTGATGGCGCTCAAGGACAGCGTCAGCGCGCCGGTCGTGCGGCCGAGCACCAATCACGCCGTCGAGATCAAGCGGCTGCTGGACGCGGGCTTCTCCAACCTGCTCATCCCCTTCGTGGAGTCCGCCGAGCAGGCGCTCTATGCGGTGCAGGCCACGCGCTACCCGCCGCAGGGCTTCCGCGGCGTGTCGGTCTCGCAGCGCAACAACCGCTACGGCACGGTGCCGGGCTACTTCCAGGGCATCAACGAGCAGATCGCCGTGATCGTGCAGATCGAGAGCCCGGTCGGCGTCGCCGCCGTCGCGGAGATCGCCGCGGTGGACGGCGTGGACAGCGTCTTCATCGGACCGCAGGACCTGGCCGCGGGGTATGGCCATCTCGGCAACCCGAGCCATCCGGACGTGCAGGCCGCGATGGCGACGATCTTCTCGGCGTGCAAGGCGGCGGGGAAGCCGGTCGGCATCCTCGCGCCGGTCGAGGCGGATGCCCGCCGTTATCTGGAAATGGGCGCGACGTTCGTCGCCGTCGGCAGCGATCTGGGCATCTTCCGCTCAGCGACGCAAGGCCTGCGCGAAAAGTACAAGGATTGATTCAGGAGTATCTGCAATGAGCATCAAGATCGGTTTCATCGGCCTGGGCATCATGGGCGCGCCCATGGCGGTGCGTCTCGCGCAAGGCGGGCATCAGCTGTTCGTCCAGACGCGCAGCAAGGTCCGCGAGGAAGTGGCCGCCGCCGGCGCCACCGTCTGCGCCAGCGCGACGGAAGTAGCCGAGCAGGCCGACGTGATTTTCACGATGGTCCCGGACACGCCGGACGTCGAGCGCGTGCTGTTCGGCGAGGGCGGCATCGCCGCCGCGTTCGCCGGCGGCAAGGGCGCGGGCAAGACGGTCGTGGACATGAGTTCGATCTCGCCGATCGCGACCAAGGACTTCGCGGCTCGCATCGAAGCGCTGGGCGCGGAATGGCTGGACGCACCGGTCTCCGGCGGCGAGGTCGGCGCCAAGGCCGGCACGCTGTCCATCATGGTCGGCGGCAAGGAGGCGACCTTCGCGCGCATCAAGCCGCTGTTCGAGCTGATGGGCAAGAACATCACGCTGGTCGGCGACGCGAGCGCGGGTCAGGTCACCAAGGTGGCCAACCAGATCATCGTGGCGTTGAACATCGCCGCCGTGAGCGAGGCCCTGGTCTTCGCCTCCAAGGCCGGCGCCGATCCGGCCAAGGTGCGCGAGGCGCTGATGGGCGGTTTCGCCTCCAGCCGCATCCTCGAAGTCCACGGCGAGCGCATGATCAAGCGCACCTTCAACCCCGGCTTCCGGATCGCGCTGCACCAGAAGGACCTGAACCTCGCGCTGCAGAGCGCCAAGGCGATGAGCGTGGCGCTGCCCAACACCTCCAACACCGCGCAGCTGATGCAGGCCGCCGCGGCGCAGGGCTGGGACCAGCTCGACCACTCGGCGCTGGTGCGCGCGCTGGAAGTGCTGGCCAACCACGAGGTCGGTAGCACTACGGACGCCGGCTGAGGGGACAGGTCTCCACAATCGACGGTCATGAGCCAGCCTTTCGACGTTTCCGCCTCGCCGGCCGACCTGGTCGCCGATCCCCGCGCGCTGCTGAAGCACCTCTACCGCGTCGCGGTGGATCGTGCGCTGCCGGGGAAGATCCTCGCCAGTCACCTGCCGCCGCCTCCGAAGGGGCGGACGCTGGTGATCGGCGCGGGCAAGGGCGGCGGGTCGATGGCGCAGGCCTTCGAGGCCGCCTGGCCGGCGAGCGCGCCCATGACCGGTCTGGTCATTACGCGCTACGGGCACATCCCGCCGGACTACCGGCCGCGCCGCATCGAGATGGTTGAGGCGGCGCATCCGGTGCCGGACGCCGCCGGCGAGCGCGCCGCGGCCCGCATGATGCAGATGGTGCGCGACTTCAACCCGACCGCCGACGATCAGGTGATCTGCCTGATCTCGGGCGGCGGCTCGGCGCTGATGCCGCTGCCGGCGCCGGGGCTGACGCTGGCCGACAAGCAGGCGGTCAACCGCGCGCTGCTGGCCAGCGGCGCCAACATCGTCGAGATGAACTGCGTGCGCAAGCACCTCAGCGGGATCAAGGGCGGACGGCTCGCCGCCGCCTGCGCGCCGGCGAAGGTGCTGACGCTGATGATTTCCGACGTGCCGGGCGACGATCCGCAGGTGATCGCCTCCGGCCCGACGGTGCCCGACGCGAGCACCTGCGCCGAGGCGCTGGCGATCTGCCGCCGCTACCGCATCGCGTTGCCGCAGGTCGCGGTCGACGCGCTGGAACGCGGCGAGTGGGAGACGCCCAAGCCCGGCGACAAGTGCTTCGACGGCCATGAGCAGCGCATCATCGCGGCGCCGCGCCAGAGCCTGCTCGCGGCCGCCGAGGCGGCGCGCGCGCTGGGCATCACCGCGCACGTGCTGTCCGACGAGATCGAGGGCGAGTCCCGCGAGGTCGGCCGCGTGCACGCCGCGCTGGCGCGCTCGGTCGCGCGGCATGGCGAGCCCTTCGCGAAACCCTGCCTGATCCTGTCCGGCGGCGAGACGACGGTGACCTTGATTCCGCAGCCGGGACGCGGCGGCCGTGCCGGCGAGTTCGTCCTCGGCTGCGCGATCGCGCTGGACGGCCAACCGGAGGTCTGGGGCCTGGCCGCGGACACGGACGGCATCGACGGCGTGGAGGACAACGCCGGCGCCTTCCTCAGCCCCAGCACCCTGGAGCGCGCCCGCGCGCTCGGGCTGAAGCCGGCGGACCTGCTGGCGGCCAACAACGGCTACGCGCTGTTCGAGGCGCTCGGCGATCTGCTGATCACCGGGCCGACGCAGACCAACGTCAACGACTTCCGCGCGCTGCTGATCCGTTGATATCCCCCGTCGATCCCCCCATGGAGCGAATCAAGGGGGAGATTGACCAGATGTTGACGCACCTCAAGGCAATTTCCGTCGAGGGCGAGGACAGTCCGGCATTCCCGGTTTTCGAGAACGCCCGTGATCGCCCATCTGTCCTCCGACCCCGAGGGATCCGCTGACCCCAGCGATCCCGCCGCTGCCTCCCCAGCCTCCGGTGCCTCCGCGACCTCCCATTTCACAGCCGCCTTCGCCGCGGCCGCCAACGGCGGGGCGGCCTTCCCTCCCGCCAGCACCGGCCTGATTCCCGGCCCCTCGCATCCGATCCCCTGGCGCGCGCTGCTCGGCGACGTGCTGCTCGATGGCGAGAGCTGGTCCGCGCTGGCCGGCATGACGCAGGTGCGCCGCTGCCAGGCCGGCGATCTGGCGATCCGTCGCGGCGACGCGGCCGTGGCCATGCTCGCGCTGTGCGAGGGCAAGGTCGCCGCGCGCGGTCCGCTGAGCGGGCCGCAGTGGCTGGACCTGCACACCGCCTGGCTGGAAGGCCGCTACGAGGAGGACGTGACCGTGGTCTCCGCCTCGGCGCAGCTCATGGTCTGGCCGATGTCGGTGGCGACGATGTGGCTGCGGTCGCAGCCGCTGGTGCTGGAGGCGCTGGTGCGGGCCGTGTCCGCGCAGCAGCGCGACGCGCTGGACGCGATCCGCGGCCTGACGATGAAGGACGCCACCGGCCGCGTCGCGGCCTGGCTGCTGGCGCAGGCGGGCGCCTCGGAGGAACTGCAGCTCGCCGAGCGCAAGCGGGACGTGGCGGCGCAGCTGTCGATCTCGCCGGAGACGCTGTCGCGCACCCTGCGTCAGCTCGCCGATCGTGGCGTATTGGCGGTCCAGGGCTACCGGATCGGGCTGCTGGACCGGGTGGCGTTGCTGGCGCTGGCGCGCGGTCGCTGAGCGGCATAGACTCGTCGCCACACTTCCCGTTGCGTCCCAAGGAGGCCAATGTGACGACCGCCAGCGTGACCCCCGCCGCCGCCACCGTTCCCAACGCGGAACGTTTTTTCGGGGGGCACGCCAGCCTTCCCGTGATGCCCGAGGTCGGACGCAAGCTGCTGCGCAGCCTGGACGACGACGGCGTCTCCCTCGGCCAGATCGCCGAGCTGATCGGCAAGGACTCGACCCTCGCGGCCAAGGTGCTGCGGCTGGCCAACTCGGCGCGCTACAGCCCGTCGCACACCATCAGCACGCTGCAGGACGCGGCGATGGCGCTGGGCCTGGAGACGCTGCGCAACCTCGCGATGGCGGCCAGCCTGACGGGCACCTTCCCCGACGTGAAGGGCCTGGACCGCCAGCGCTTCTGGCGCCACAGCATGCGCACGGCCGGGTACGCGCGGCTGCTGGCCAAGCTGCTGCAGGGCGACGCGGACACCGCCTACCTCGCCGGCCTGATGCTGCGCACCGGCCAGCTGATGATGGCGATGAGCGAGCCGGACCAGGTCGCCGACGTGGAGTCCCACGCGGGCGAGCCGGGCAGCCGCTTCTCGCTGGAGTCCAGCCGCTTCGGCTGCACGCACGCCGACGTGACGGCGGCGCTCGCGGCGCACTGGCACTTCCCGGCCGATCTGGTCGAGGCCTTCAAGGACGCGAACGTGCCGCTGGAGGTCAAGCCCTTCTCGATGCTCGCCGCGATCCTGCACCTGGCCGAGGTCATCGCGGACGCCTGCGACCAGAACGCCGACCGCATCGCCGCGCTGACGACGGCGGTGCCGGAACTGGTGGAGCATCTTCACCTGGACCTCGATTTCCTGCGCCTGCGCCTGGACGCCTGCGGAGATCCGGGACAGGACGTGGAGCTGATGCTCAAGTGAGGCGGCCGTGACAAGGTCTTGAGATATCTTCCTGCACACGCTCCGACCGCACGGCGATCCCGCCGGGCATCGGGCGCAGGGAGACCACCATCAAGACCTTCAACAAGCTGCCCCAGGCCGCGCTGCTGCCGATGCTGATGCTCGGCGCCTCCGCCGCGTCTGCTCAATCGACCGACCTGTCGACGCTGGAACTGCGCGAGGACGAGCGTCCCGCGATCATCCGCGCCACCAACGACTTCGAATGCACGTCGTCGGGACGGCGGATCGTCGTCCAGACCTCCTTCGAGCGCCGTGACCAGACGGCGCGCATCGACGCCGTCACGTATCAGGGACAACCGGTCGACGAGGGCCTGCTGAAGCAGGCGCGGGCTGAAACGCCTCGTGCGCTGCCGCTGGGCGCGAGCCTGATGTGCTTCAAGGAACACTCCGACCTGCTGCTGTTCTTCCGCGAGCGAGCCGACCTGCCGACCGTGACCGTGCTGATCCGCGTTCCGGCGACGTGACGGGGCCGCGGGCACAGTGACCTGTCGCTCGCGATGCGGCGGTGAGGTAAGGTCGACGGTTCCCAGCTTCGGAACAGACAGGGAATGCCATGACGACTTACCAGGGAAGCTGCCACTGCGGACGCGTGGCCTACGAGGTGGACGGCGAGATCGACGGCGCGATGGCCTGCAACTGCTCGATGTGCCAGCGCAAGGGCTCGCTGCTGTGGTTCGTGCCGCGCTCGCAGTTCCGGTTGAAGACCGACGACGCGGCGGCGTCCACCTACCTGTTCAACAAGCACGCGATCAAGCATCGCTTCTGCGCGGTGTGTGGGATCCATCCGTATGCCGAGGGCACGGATCCGAAGGGCAACGCGATGGCGGCGATCAACGTCCGCTGCCTTGAAGGCATCGATCTGGACAGCGTGCCGGTCACGCACTACAAGGGCCGGGACGCCTGAGCCCGCGCGAGTCCGCCGTCGCCGTGCCGGCGGCTCACTTCGCGCGCAGGCCTTTGCCGTAGACCTCGAGCGAATCGTCGAAGACCTTGCAGTGGGACTGCTTGCGAGTCGGCGCGATCTCGCGGTCATACCGGCCCTGCAGTCGGGCCATCAGCAGCATGGACGCTTCTGACGCGCGCTCGCGGGGCAGGGCGCCGGTGGCGACGGCGTTGTCATCGATCGTCTTCGTGGACAGGTCGAAGACGGCCTGGTGGCGGTTCTCCCATTTCATCAGCGACTGGATCGCGGTCCTGCCGAACGGCTCGCAGAACATCGCCTCATTGCGGGCGCCGATGAGCAGCATCAGGTTGTTGGCCGCGTCCTCCTTCGTCAAGGCGTGAGCGGGCAAGGCGGCGCACAGGCCCAGGGCCAGCGCGGGGGCGAAGAGGAAGCGCGGTCGCATCGATCGATCCAGGCAAGGGTGAGAGAGCGCGACGGTAGCGATGTGGAAGCTGCGCGTCAACGCTGGCTGCACTACCTTTTCTCTGAAAAGAGTGGTTCTCCCTCCAAAGGGTGAATCGACGGAAGCGAATCAAGTTGCTAGCGTTGCGCCGCACAAATCGTGCTGCAACCAATGTAGGCAAGCGATGAAGATCTGGAAGGCTCTTGCTGCGTTTGTATTGACGCTGACCATCTCAGGACTGTCACACGCGACAGTCGATACGGTCATTACACCGTCTGGCATCGCCGTCAAGCGGACAGTTCTCACCAAGGCGGCGACGGCGACGATCTCCACCAACCGATCGCCAGTGAAGACTAACGGATGGGGAGGGTGCGGCCTTGTCCCAGATGCCTGGGAATGCGCCAGCGACATCTACTATGAGTGGTCGTTCGAATTCTCTTATGGAGGCTTCGACGCCAATGTGACCTTGGTGAAACAGGTCATTGATGGACAGCGCAGTTGCTCGATGATGATCGATGCCTTGATCATCTTGCCCGGTTGCAACGCAGGCGACATTCAGAATGGAGAAATTCCGTTCTACGACTACCTTCCACCGCAGGGTCAAGAGGAGTTCCTGACTGCAGTTGACGAGGTGCTTGCGGAGGAGCTTCCACTGCCGAAATGCGTCATCGCCACTGCGCAATCGACCTATAGCGATACAGATCATGCGAATGCGCTTGCCTCTTTCAAGAGCCAGTATGCGTCCAGTCTGTCAACTATCAATTCAGGCCAGATCTTTGATGCGGTATATGGGAATGGAATGGTCATCCGCTTTACTCTGGTGAAAACTTCCGGTCTTGGTGGGGTTGATTGGCGCGTTCGACTTCCGAGAGTTGTGGGCCCGCAGAGCCCTTCGCCGTGCTACCCAAAAACATGAAGCCACAGACTGCCCTGCTCGCATTGAGTGGCGGCGCAGTCGTCGTTGTCCTGGCGGCGCTTGCGCTGCGGGACAACGGCACTCCGCTGGAGCCAGCGTCCCGTTCGGAGAAGCCCGAGGCAATGCTTGTGGTCCCTCCGCCGCAAGTAGCCTCGCTGGCCACCCAGATCAGATCTTCAGAGCCGAATCGCCCCGACACCGCACCGGCGCTTTTCTCTCAACGCGAGGTGTACGCGGAAGTAATCCGTCTGAGGAACTTGAAGCGGGAAGGTAGTTTTGCAGGCGCATTCATGCTTCAGGACAGCTGCCTGATGGTGATGCAAGACTTGGCGCTGCTGGATCGATCTGCACTTTCGGCCGCGGGACCCGCCATGGACGCAATGCGCATGCAGGCTACGCAGGAGGTCCGCAGGCGTTGCGAGAACGTGCCAGCGCAACTGGCTCTGCGTGAGCCGCTGCCGGACGACCGTAGCGGAAAGGCGTTTCTCCAGGCCTTTGAAAAGCTGTACAGCACGACGGCCTTCAATACTCGAGCACTTCAATCCCTGGCCGCACAAGGCGCGCTCTGGACTACCGCCAGTTTCCTCACGTCCAGGGATGGGGTGTACTTCGGCGGACAGGAGTACGGCGGACTTGCGCAGTCGGAATTCATTCAGGCGACGCTGCTCGCCGAGCTATGGAGCCACCCTGGATCGGGTGGCGATTCCGATACGCGGCTGCTGGCTCTCTGTGCAACCCGCAACGGATGCTCTGAAGACCCGCAGACGGCGATAGCACTTGCGTATAACGGCGGTGCTTCGTTGAGCCCGGAGACGTTGGCGCTGGCGAAACGGATTCACCAAGCCTTCCAATCGAATGATGTTGGCGCATTTCTGCGCCCCAAGCCGTCGGACGCCGCTGAAAGGCGGCCACTTCCTTGAGTCCATCCGCGCGCACCGTTCGGGCTGGCGACGCGGAGTCTGGCGCCGATTGGGGAGTGGAAGATCCCACGGACGACAATCAGCCATGGACGTCGCCTTCCACGCCAACATCGCCGATACGGACACCAGCGCCGCGGCGAACGAGCTCTACCCGGTGTTCCAGGAACTCGGTTCCCTGCTTCGCGGGGACTACGGGGGAACGATGGAACACCTGTGGATCCAGCTGGAGTTGCTGGAGTATTTGGGCAAGCCGGACGGCTCCCCCCGGCACCCCTTCCGTTTCCAGAAGCGGGTCTCCGGGCGAAGCCGTCTCGGCCTGCCCTCCCAGTCCGACTCGCTGAACGTGGGCCACTACAGCGTGCGCCCCGACTTCGCCAGGATCGTGAACCAACCCGCCGGGCGCGTGGTTCCCTATGTCCTGTCGTTGATCCACGAGTCGCTGGATGTGCTGGAGACCAAGAGCAAACGGCTCGGCGGCTTCGACGCCGAGCGTTTCAAGTCACGTTACCGGGAGGCCTGCGAGCAGCTCGGGCACCCGGTCACGTGAACTCCCAGCCGCGCACGCTCACAGCTTCGTGATCCGCACCCAGTTGAGGTTCCAGCCGCTGGCCGGCGCGTAGACGCCGAGCGCGTAGGTGCCGGCGTTCACGTTCACCGTGTGCGACACCGTCGTCCAGTTCTGCCATCCGCCGGTCGCCGGAATCGCCACCTGGCCGAGCTGGATGGTGCCGGCGTTCAAGTCCAGCGACAGGCGCGCGCCGCTCGGGCTGGCGACGCGGTACTCGACGCGGTAGCTGCCGCTGGTCGGGAAGTTGACGTTGGCGTAGGCCATCCAATCGCCGGCGTCGATCCAGCCGACGTTGCGTCCGCCTTCGGTGCAGGCCTCGGTCTGCACGCCGCTCTGGCTGGTGAAGCTCTCGGCCTCGATCAGCTTGCTGGTCGTCGGCGGGGGCGTCGTGCCGCCGCCGATCTCCGAGCGGATCGCCGTCAGCAGGCTGTTGGCGCCGTTGGCGTCCTGCGCCAGCTCCCAGATCATCACGCCCGAGCCCTGCTGCAGACCCAGGCGCGTCTTGGCCTTGATCGTCGGGATGCCGTTGTAGGTGATGTAGCCGCAGCTGGCGCACAGCGTGCCGACCAGGTCCTTCTGCGCCGCCGCCGCGCCGAACTGGTTGAGGATGTCGTTGAAGCCGTAGTCCGACGCATAGCCGTTGAAGCCGTAGCCGTAGAACGGCACGCCCAGCACCAGCTTCTCCTTGGGCAGGCCGCGCGACTGCCAGGTCGCGACGTCGCGCTGCGCCTGCGCGTAGGACGAGTGCTCCTGACCGACCTGACCCCAGCTCGGTCCCACGTTGTCGTAGGACATGATGGTCACGAAGTCGAAGTGCGGGATCGACGACACGGGCACCATCCCGCCTTCGTAGCTCGCCGTGGCCGCCGTCACCAGCTTGCCGGGCAGCGCGGCGCGCAGCGCCTGGATGAAGGGCGTGTAGTTGCCGGCGCGGTCGATGGCGGTCAGCAGGCTGCCTTCGATGTCGATGTCGGCGCCGTCCAGGCCGTAGGTGTTGACGAACTGCGCCAGGCTGTAGACCGTGGCCGCGCGGTTGCCCGGCTGCAGCAGCGTCTGCCAGTTGCCGGAGCAGCCGGGGATGCCGCCGCCGGCGACCGAGATCAGCACCTTCGCGCCGGCCGCGCGGGCCTTCTGCACCACGTACTGGATGTCGGCGCCGGAGGCGTCCATGCAGGTCGGGTTGCCGTTGCTGAGGAAGGCGCCGCTGGCCGACGGATTCGCGAAGGCCAGGTTGATGTGGGTGAGCTTGCTCAGGTCGGTGCGGTCGGCGACGGCGCGCAGGTTCTTCCACGCCGGGATGTAGCCGACCACCTTGGTCTGGGCGAGGGCGCTGGACGCCACGCCGCACAGGGCGAGCGCGGCCAGCAGACCGGTGAGGACGGGACGGTGGATCGATCGGGACAGAGTCATCGGAGTCTCCCTTGGGGTTGAGGGATCGACCGGGCATCGCGCGACGTCGCGCGGCCTCGGGGTCGATCGCCGGCGATTCTGTGGCGTTTGGTGAAATCGCTTTCATGGTTGTCCCTGAATCGGCGACGCACCTTCCGTATCGAATGCAACGAGGCGTTGTCGCGGTCGGAAGGCCGAAAGGGCGCGTGTCGGCTATGTAAAGCGCGAAACGCTGGAATCCTGCTTGCGACCGCTTACGAATCGGCGCCACCGGTTGCAGGTCGTGCGAGGAGCGCTTCGAATAATCCGCCGCCTACCTCCAAAGGTCTAAAGGACGGATTCCATGAACACCACCCCGAGGCGCTCCGGCGCTGCCCTCCGCCTGCATCCGCTGGCCCTGTCCCTGGTCGTGGCCGGCGTGCTCGTCGGTTGCGGCGGCGGCAGCGACGGCTCCGGCGGCCTCGTCTCGGCGGCCAACCAGAACGGCACGTCCGCGGCCACGGCTGGCGCGGTCGCCGCGGCCAACACCGGCACGCAGGTCTGCTTCTACGAGCACGTGAACTTCACCGGCGCCAGCATGTGCCTGACCGGCGACACCGCCTGGGTCGGCCCGGGCTGGAACGACCGCATCTCGTCGGTGCGCGTGCCCGCCGGCTGGAAGGCGGAGCTGTTCGCCGACATCCGCTACGTCGGCAAGTCGCTGACGCTGACGCAGGACAACGCCAACCTCGTGCCCTCGGGCATGAACGACATCATCTCGTCGATGCGCATCACCAAGCCGGCCACGGCCGCGAAGGTGACGCTGGCGTCGGCGCAGTTCGCGCAGTCCATGCTCTACGGCAGCACCGACAGCCAGCTGGTGCTGGTGGCCAACAAGCCGACGCTGCTGAAGGTCAACGTCACCGCGCCCGCGGGCACCGTCGCGCCGACGGGCCTGGTGCGCATCGACAACACGGTCGACGGCAGCGGCCGCGACCTGGTGCTGGCGCCGCCGCGCCGCGGCCTGCCGACGACGGTGTCGGACACGCAGTCCTTCGACGACGCCTACACCGTCAGCATCCCGGCGGACCTGGTGAAGAACGGCCTGAAGGTGACGGTGAACGTCGCCGGCGCCGCGGCCCAGAGCTTCACGCCGCGCGTGGGCGGTGCGACGCCGATGCGCTTCGTCCCGATCGCGGTGCGCATCGCCGGCACGACCGGCCAGCTGCCGGTGGACCAGACCGGTCACCTGCGCGCGCTGTTCCCGGTGTCGACGGTGACGCCCCAGTCGCATCCGGTCTTCGTCTCGGGCAAGGTCACGACCCTGCCGACCACCGACGCGCAATGGAGCGACGCCTTCGGCAAGATCCTGGGCGAGCTCGCCGACCTGCACCGCATCGAGGGCGCTGCCCGTCACGACTACTACTTCGGCTTCATCCCCAAGCGCACCTGGGGTCTGGCGGGTCTGGGCTATGTGCCGGGCAACTCGGCGGTCGGCTTCGACATGCCGAGCAACCCGGACACGGTGCGCGACGTCGTCGCGCACGAGCTGGGCCACAACTTCTCGCTGCCGCACGCGGCCTGCGGCGGCGCCGGCTCGCCGGATCCGAAGTACCCGTACCCGGACGCCAACCTGGGCAAGCCGGGCCGCTACATCTGGAGCTACCTGTCGGACACCAACTCGTTCTACGACCCGCGCCCGACGGACCGCCACGACATCATGAGCTACTGCGGCGGCACGGTGTTCTCGGACTACAACTACCGCATCATGCAGACCTTCCTGACGCCGTCGGACGCCGTCAAGGCGCAGGCGGCGGAAGCCAAGGCGGTGGCGCAGGACGTGCTGCTGATCAGCGGCAGCATCAACGGCCGCCAGGTCGAGATCAACCCGGTGAAGACGCTGTTTGCCAAGCCTGACGCGGCCTCCGGCCCGTACGTGCTGCGCGTGCAGACGACGTCCGGCCAGATCCAGGACGTGGCGTTCACGGCGCAGGCGCTGGACCATGACGGCGACAACCAGCATTTCAGCGTGCTGGTGCCCAAGGTCGACAACATCGCCAGCATCAGCGTGCTGAAGGACGGCGTGAACCTGGCGCAGGCCCAGGCACGCGTGAGCACGGCCCGCGCGAAGGCGCAGGCAGCCGGCGGCGCCCGTGCGCAGGTGACGGTGAAGGAGGCTTCCGGCAAGGCGACGCTGCGTTGGGATGCCGACTCCGCGCCGTTCCTGAGCGTGACCTGGACGGACGGCACCCGCCGCCTGAACCTGGCGCAGGACCTGCAGGGCGGCGAGGCGACGCTGGACACGCATGAACTGCCGGCCGGCGGCCGCTTCGAGTTCATCGTGTCGGACGGCCTGAACGCGCAACGCGTCGAGACGGCACGCTGAGCAGGCTGAGCGCGCGCAAGCGCGCTGCCAGTCAAACGGGGGATCGGGCTTGAGGGCGCGATCCCCCGTTGTCGTTGGGATCGTCGGTGCGCGGTGCGCGGTCGAGGGTAGGGCGGACGTCCTGACGCAGAATGCGCCGCATGAGTGTCGACGTCGATTTCGAGGCCGGCGGATTCGCGTTGATCGAGTCCGTGGTCGATCCCGAGGAACTGCAGGCGCTGGCGCCAGTGATGCTGCGCGAGGGCGCGGTGGGCGGTTCCCGCTGTCTGCTGGACCGAGCGGAGATCGCCGCATTGGCGATCGCGCTGAAGGCGCATCGCGTGCTGGGGTCGTTGATTCCGAAGGACCACGTCGCGGTCCAGTGCACCTATTTCGAGAAGTCGAGCGATCGCAACTGGCTGGTCGCCCTGCATCAGGACCTGAGCATTCCGGTGGCCCGACGCGTGGACGCGCCGGCGTTGCGAGGCTGGTCCGACAAGGAAGGGACGCTGTTCGTGCAACCGCCGCAAGAGGTACTGGAGCAATTGATCGCCGTTCGCCTGCATGTCGACGCGTGCGGCGCAGACGACGGGCCGCTGCGTGTGGTGCCGGGATCGCATCGGCTGGGCGTGCTCACGTCGGAGGCAGCCGCGGCGGTCCGCGCCGATCGCGGCGAGTCCATCTGCATCGCCTCCGCGGGCGATGCGCTGGTCATGCGTCCGCTGGCGCTGCACGCGTCATCGAAGTCGGTCGGAACCAGCAGGCGGCGCGTCCTGCATGTCGTGTTCGGGCCGGCGCGATTGCCGCTGGGACTGGATTGGGTCGTGGCGAAGGAGCGCTCGCAAGCCATGGCGTGACCCAACCGGTACCGCCACGCGCTACCCCAGGACTTTCGTCCATTGACGCCGCGAGCCGGTGAAAGACACTGCGGGCCTTTCCTCGACCTGCTGCGGCTGCGCGCGACATGGATTCCTTCGAAGCTTTCCTCCTGTTCGTCGCCCTGGGCTATCTGTGGTGGCAGCTCTCCAAGGTGAAGCGGCGCGTCCGCGAGCTGGAGGAACGGCTGGCCACGCAGGACGTCGTGCGAGCGCAGCCCGCGGCGGCTCAGCCGGTACGCCCGGCACAGGTGCCGAGCGCGCAGCCCGCGGCCGCATCGCCGATGAGGGCGGCGACGGCAACGGTGCTGCCGCCTCTGGAGGCGTCGCCCACGCCTCGATCCGTTGACGCGCAGCAGACGTCTGCGCCGATCGCTCCCACCGCTCCGGCCGCTCCAGTCGTTCCGATTCCCGCGGCCGCGGCGACCGTGCCATCGTCGCCGCCAGTCCGACCGCCGGCGGCTCCCCGCGCCGCGCCGACACCGCCCGCCGCCTCCGCCACACCGCAATGGCAGGTCGCCTTCTTCGACCTGCTGCGCAAGAACCTCTTCGCCGTCGCCGGCGTCGTCCTGCTGCTGCTGGGCTTCGTGGTGCTGTTCCGCTCGATCGAGTGGGGTCATCTGCTGTCGCCGCTCGCCAAGGTCTCGCTGGGCTGGGTTGCCGCAGCGGCGCTCGGCTTCGCCGGCATCCGACTGAGCGCGCGCAACGGGCTGTGGGGCCAGGTCGTGCAAGGCGGCGCGGCGGCCATCGGCTTTCTCGCGACCTATGTCGGCGCGTCGGGCTATGAAGTCATCTCGTCGACGGTCGCGTTGGTCCTCTTCACCGCCATCTCCGGTGCGCTTGTGTATCGAGCGCTGAAGGAGGACGCGAAGGTCCTGGCCGGCGTCGGCTTCCTGGGCGCCTATGCCGCGCCGCTCCTCGCCATGTACGGCCACGCGGGGCTGCTCTTCAATCTGGGTTACGGCCTCATCGTGACTGCGTTCGCGCTGGGCGTGAGCCTGTCGCGCCGCTGGCAGGAGATCGGCATCCACGCCCACGTCTGCGCGACGGGCCTGGCCTCGCTGGCCTACGCGGGCGCGGCCTACGAGCCGTCGCTGCCCGCCTGGCAGCAGCAGGCGCTGCTGCTGGCCTACGTCGCGCAGTTCGCCGGATGGGCGCTGGTCTGGGCGCGGCGACATCGTCCGTCCGAGGAGCCGGTCGGTCGCACGCTGTCGGCCTCGGCTCGCGAGATCCCCGTCCTCAGCGCCTGCTTCTCGACCACCGCCGTCGTCTTCGTCGCACTGGAGAGCTGGCTGCTGGCGCCGACCGCGTTCATGGTCGTCGCTTTCCTCACCGCGGTGGCGCTGGCCTTCGCGGGCATGCGGCTGTTCCCGCAGCGCGCGTTGCGCGAGACCGCCTGGGTGCTGAGCGCGCTGAGCGTGGCCGCTGGACTGGTGCAGGGCGATCTGGCGCGATCGGTCGCGAGCTTCGGCCTGTTCGCCGAAGGCGCGATCCTGACGCTGACGACGCGTTCTCAGTCCGTCTTCCGTCGCCTCGTGGCGCGCGGGCTGG
The DNA here is from genome assembly GCA_002205125.1 of Roseateles noduli. GTDB lineage: Bacteria > Pseudomonadota > Gammaproteobacteria > Burkholderiales > Burkholderiaceae_C > Roseateles > Roseateles noduli. The sequence continues at coordinate 184,358 of NIOE01000001.1, forward strand.
TGGCGGTCGGCGCCGTCGCCGTGATCGACGTGCCGGCGTTGTGGCCCGTCGCCTTGCTGCTGCTGGCGGGCCTCGCGCTGTCGGTGCGGATGCAGCGCGAGCTCAGGCCCGTCGACGCCGGCCTCGCCGCTACCGTGACCGTCGCGGCCGCGGCGGCGCTGTCGTACCGTCATGTCGGACTCGGCTTCGAGCTGCTGCCGATGTTCACGCTGATCATGCTCGCGGCGACGCTGCTGGCGCATGTGCTGGGTCGTGCGACGTCGACATCGCAGGAAGCGATGGAGGCGAAGCCGTCCGACATCGTCCTCGTGCGTTCGATCTACGCGGCCGTGCTCGCCGCGGGCTGGCTGCTGACCCTGACCGTGGCGCGCGAGGCACCGCGTGTGCTGACGCTGGCCGCGGTGGTGGCGCCCGTGGTCTTCGGCGCGGTGGCGGCGTTCCTGTCGCTGCGCAGGACCCTGAGCCCCTATGCCGCCGAGCGCGCCAAGGCGCTGCTGTGGCTGGCGCATCTGCTGCCGGCGCTGGTCGCCTTCGTCTTCAACAGCAGTTGGACGCTGATCGCCTTGCTGCTCGTGGCGGGTACTGCCGCCTTTGCCCACGTGCTCACACGCTTGCGCGTGGACGCGCCGGCGGCCAAGGAGGTCTTCATCACCGCCACCAGCGTGGCGCACGCGGCGGGGCTGGCGTCGCCAGTCCCACTCGTGGTCGCCGCCTGGCCCTGGACCGGCTCGGCCGGCGGTGCAGAGTGGGTGCTGGCCGGCGCGTCCTTCTATGCCGCACTGGTGACCTGGTGGAAGCTCGGCAACGGCGTGCCCGCGCAGGTCCGAGACATCGTCGTCGTCGCGACCGGCGTCGCGATGGGCTATGTGGTCGTGCGCGGTGTGACCGACGCGCCGCAGCTCGCGTTCCCGCTCGCGTGGGACAGCTACCTGCTGCCGGTCGCGCTGGCCGCCGTCGGCGTGGGCTTCCTGTTCCTGAGCACGCGCAGCGGTCGTCGTCTGGCCTGGCAGGTTTCCGCCGCCGTCCTGGCGGGTTCGGCGGTCAAGCTGCTGCTGTCGCTGGGCAGCCTGGCGCTGTCGCCGATGGGCATCGTCGGCAGCCTGCTCGGCATGGGCGCGTTGTTCCTGATGGCGGGGTATCTGGCGCCGCAGCCGCCGGCGCGGGAGCAGCCCTCTACTGGTCGAAACGCGTGACCGGCGCCGCCAGCCGCGGCGCCTCCCACACGTAGCGCGGATCCAGGACGTTCCGATCCCGACGGACGCCTCGCCAGTCCAGCGCCATCATTTCGGCCAGCGTCCACCCGGCCCAGTCGGCGCGGAACGGTCGGCCCGCTGCCTGCGCATCGAACGGCGCGCCGTGACGCCACAGCAGCGCCGGGATGCGGTACCCGGCCGGCGTGCCGGGACTGTGGCCCGCATGGCTGATGTCGTGACCGACCTCCTGGCCATGGTCGGAGAGGAACATCCAGGCGGCATCGCCGCCCTGCGGCGCATGCCGACGCGTGAGCCGCAGCGACTCTGCCACCACGGTGTCGTGATAGCCGATCGCGCGGTCGTAGGCGCGCCGTGAGGCCCGCAGCCACGCGGGGCGTCCTTCGTCCACCATCTCCGCATCGACCGAGTCTGCCGCGACGGCGATCCCCGGCGCGTCCGCCGGTGCACGCAGCCGGTAGTGCGGATGCGCGCCCAGCAGGTGCACGACGACCAGCTTGCGCGGCGCCGGGTCTGTCAGCGCTTCCTCCAGGCAGTCGAGCAGTTCACCGTCCAGACTTGCGCCTGATCGCCCCGGCTCGCGGTTGATCATCTCCAGCGAGTCGGCGAGACGGGCGTGCTGCTGCTCGATGGCGGTGTCGTCATGGTTGCTCATCCACCAGACGCGGTAGCCCGCGGCGCGCGCCAACGCCAGCACGTGATGCGTCCGGTCCACCGGATCGTCCGCGTCGCGCGTGCCGAAGCTGAAGAGCCCGCTGAGCGAGGCCACCGTGCCGGGCTCGACCGACCAGGCATGGCGCAGGGTGAGCATCCGATCGCCTTCGTCCTGCCGCAGCGCGACGAGCTGCGGCGTGGTCGGCCGCGCGTAGCCGTAGAGGCTCATGTTGTCGCGGTTGACGCTGTCGGTCAGCACCAGCACGACGGTCGACGGACCGGTGCCGATGAAGCGGGCGTCTGCGGCGCGGGCATTCGACAGCAGTGCGTCGCGTTGCCGCTGCTGGTCGGACCAGCCCTGCTTCAGCGCCGACGCAGATGCCGCCCAGGCCGGCCAGTAGACCAGCGGATGGTGGCGGCGCCAGGGCTTGATGGCGAGGCTGGCGACGCAGAGGAGGACCAGCAGCGCCATGCCCCATCGCTCCGGCCCGCGCAGTGCGGACTCATGCCGGTTGCAGATCGACAGCAGGCCCAGGACGCCGACGATGAGCACCACCAGCAGCGCGCCCAGGCCCGCGAGCCAGGCGCCTTGCGATGCCGCGTATTCGACGGCCTCGCGCGGCGTCGTGTTGGCCACCGCGGCCAGCACCAGCGTGCTGTCTGGCAGCGCGCGATAGCTGGATTGAAGGAAGGTCCGGACGGCGCTGTCGAGCAGGAACAGGACCAGCATCGCGCCGACGGCCACGAGGCGCACCCGACGCCATCGAGGCGCGGCAACGGGCCATCGCAACCACAGGAGGGCGGGGAGGGCGAGCACCGCGACCTGCGCAATGCGTCGCCCTTCGTGGGTGAGCACGAAGGACAGGAGCAGCAGCCCGCACAGGAGCGCGGCCGCAACGGGCCGGCTCCAGCGCGAGGCTCGGAAGGATTCGGGCATGTCGACGCAGTCGCCGCCGGGCGATGCACGTCGGCGGCTCACTCAGGAGAGGCGCGATCCTATCCACGGGCGCGCTCGGTCGGGCTTGCGACGGAAGGCGGTTCGTCCTGCGTGGAACTTCAGCGGGTCTTCAGGTTGGGGCTGCACTCCGATCGGGCGAAGCGCTTGCATCACTTCAAAAGCGTGAGTGCCACACGCCGCCGCGCCGCGGTGCGCCTCACCCGCCGATCCGGGCCACCGCCGCCTGGATCTCCGCCCAGCGCTGGCGCAGGACCGCCTCCTCGACTGGCTTCTCCGTGAGCCTGTAGACAAACAGGCGTTGAGCGGACGGAGCAAAGATCAACTGCTCGGGGAAGTCGTTCAGATCCGACACGCAGGATCGAGCGTCGATGCAATTGAAGCTTTCCTGAGCCACGCGTTGGCAGTCGCCGCGCGCGTTGCAGGCCCGGAGTTGAATGGCGAGTCGCAACATCGCCAGGTCGGCCACGGCAGGGAGTTCGGCCGAGGGATCGAGTCCCAGCAGCGGGATCGTTTCTGCCCGCAGCAGGCTCGGGGCGAATGCCTCCAGCAGCTCCAGCGACTGGGTCTCCAGGATGCGTCGGAGAAGGCGCTCACGCAGCGCGTCGTCCTGGATCAAGCCGTTCCTGTTCAACAGGGTCTCGGCCAGATCGCCGAATCCGGCGTCGTTCCTGATGGACAGGAGTTTCGGCGGGCCGACGGTGATGGCGCCTTCGCAGACCTGCTCCAGCTGCGCATGCGCCTGCCGCATGCCGTCCGGCACCTTGTCCTTGTGGTTGTAGAGCGCCATCCTGAATTGAACGTCCTGGAGCAGGCAACGCTGGCGCGCCCGTTCCACCGCAAACGCATCGATCAGCGAGCCGGAGATGGCGGCCTGGTGTGCCGCGACGCGGATGTTGGTCTGACGAGCCTTGGCAATCGCGTTGTCCCAGGCGCGACCCGGGCTGGCCTTGCCCGCCGGCTCGGCGACAGGCAGGACGCCCGAAGTCGCCACCGATGGCGATGGCGATGGCGGTGACGCGATGGCGATTGGGGGTGGCGCGTCGCGCGCAACGATGGCGGTCGGTGCCGCTGTGGAAGCGATCGCGCCAGTGGCGGGCGCCTCCGCGCGGAAGAAAAGGAGCGCCGCAATCAGTGCGCCCAGCACACCGCCGACGGCGGCCCACCACATGGTCGATCTCACTACGTCCTCCCCAGGACCTCGTTTGTGGCACGACGATACAGGGGAAAACGGTCGGACCGGCTAGCGCTCGCCTCGAATGACCTGGACGGCCTCCACCGCATCCAGCACCGCCTCCGGCGTCGCCGGCGCGCGCAGCGGCGGATCGCAGCGTTCAGGACCGCAGGCCGCGACCGCATCCTTGATCGCGAGCAGCACCGAGAACGGCAGCAGCAGCGGCGGCTCGCCGACCGCCTTCGAGCGGTGGATGCTGTCCGCCGCGTTCGGCGCGTCGTAGAGCGCGACGCGGAAGTCCTGCGGCATGTCGTTGGCCGTCGGGATCTTGTAGGTGCTGGGCGCGTGCGTCAGCAGCAGCCCCGACTGCGGATGCCACACCAGCTCCTCGCTGGTCAGCCAGCCCTGGCCCTGCACGAACGCGCCTTCGACCTGACCGATGTCCAGCGCCGGGTTCAGCGACCTGCCCACGTCGTGCAGCACGTCCGCGCGCAGCACGCGGCTCTCGCCGGTCAGCGTGTCGACGAGCACCTCCGCCACCGCCGCGCCGAAGGCGTAGTAGTAGAACGGGTGACCCTGCAGCTTCGCGCGGTCCCAGTGCAGACCGGGCGTCGCGTAGAAACCGTCGCTCCAGAGCTGGATGCGCTCAAGGTAAGCCTTGGCGACGAGCTCCTTGAAGCTGATCGACTTCGGACCGTCGAGGCCTTCGCGATGACCATCTCCGGCGCCGTCGGCCCGCGCGTCGACGCGCACCTCGCCGCCGTCGAAGACGAGCGCGTCCTCGCCGCAGCCGAGCAGGCGCGCCGCCAGCGGCTTCAGGCGCTGCTTGATCTTGCGCGCTGCATCCTGCGCCGCCTTGCCGTTGAGGTCCGAGCCGGTGGACGCCGCCGTCGCCGAGGTGTTGGCGACCTTGCTGGTGTCGGTCGCGCTCGCGCGCACCTGCAGGGCCGGCACGCCCAGTTCGTGCGCCACCACCTGCGCGACCTTGGTGTTGAGCCCCTGGCCCATCTCGGTGCCGCCGTGGTTCACCAGCACCGAGCC
>NIOE01000002.1 GCA_002205125.1 Roseateles noduli
ATCTCGGTGCCGCCGTGGTTCACCAGCACCGAGCCGTCGGTGTAGACATGCACCAGCGCGCCCGCCTGGTTCAGGTGGACGACGTTGAACGAGATGCCGAACTTCACCGGCGTCAGCGCGAGTCCGCGCTTGAGCACCGGATTGGCCGCGTTGAAGGCGGCGATCTCCGCGCGCCGTGCGTGATAGCCGGAGGTCTCGACCAGCTCGTCCGTCAGCGGGACTATCTGGTTGTCCTCGACGCGCTGCCCGTAGGGCGTGACGTCCTGGCCGTCGCGATAGAAGTTGCGCTGCCGCACCGTGAGCGGATCCAGCCCCAGGTTGCGCGCGACGCCGTCGAGGATCATCTCGATCGCCAGCGCGCCCTGCGGCCCGCCGAAGCCACGGAAGGCCGTGTTGCTCTGCGTGTTCGTCTTCGCGGCGTAGCCGTGCATGGACACGTTCGGCAACCAGTAGGCGTTGTCGAAGTGGCACAGCGCGCGCGCCATCACCGGTCCCGACAGGTCGGCGCTGTGGCCGCAGTTGGAGATCAGGTCGATCTCGGCGCCGAGGATATGGCCGTCGTCGTCGAAGCCGACCGACCAGCGGTAGTCGAAGCCATGACGGCGGCCCGTGACGAGGAAATCGTCGTCGCGGTCGACGCGCAGCTTCACCGGCCGGCGCAGCTTGTGCGCCGCGATCGCCGCCACGCAGGCGAAGAGCGCCGACTGCGATTCCTTGCCGCCGAAGCCGCCGCCCATGCGCCGGCACTGCACCGTGACCTGGTGCGACTGCCAGCCCATCGCGTGCGAGACCAGTTGCTGCATCTCCGACGGATGCTGCGTCGAGCAGTGGATCAGCAGCGCCTGGTTCTCCTGCGGCAGCGCGTAGCTGATCTGGCCTTCGAGGTAGAACTGCTCCTGCCCGCCGACGGCCCATTCGCCGTCGAGGCGGTGCGGGGCCGCGGCCAGCGCGGACTGCGCGTCGCCGCGCGCCAGGTGCATCGGCGGAATGACGTACTGCCCGATCGCATGGGCTTCGCGCGCGGTCAGCACCGCCGGCAGCGGCGTGCCGACGATGACCTGCTTCGCCATCGCGGCGGCGCGGCGCGCGAGCTCGCGGTCGGTCGCGATCACCGCGTAGACCGGTTGGCCGACGTAGCGCAGTTCGCCGTCGGCGAGGATGGGATCGTCGTGGAGCAGCGGGCCGCAGTTGTTCTCGGCGGGGATGTCGGCGGCGGTCAGCACCGCGACGACGCCCGGCTGACGGCGCAGCAGATCGACGTCGATCGAGACGAGCGTCCCGTGCGCGATCGGCGAGAGACCGAGCGCCGCATGCAAGGTGCCGTGCGCTTCGGCGATGTCGTCGATGTAGGTGGCCTCGCCGCTGACGTGCAGGTGCGCGGCCTCGTGGGCGCGGCTGACGCCGACCTGCGGTTGCAGCGCGGTGGGCGGTGCGTCGGTGGCGAAGCCGACTGGCAGTTCCGAAGGCTTGTTCATGCGACGCTCCGCTGCAGGTTCACGGCCTGCCAGACGCTGGTCGACTCGGCGGCGACGGGTGCATTGGCGCGCGTCTCCAGCCAGAAGCGGCGGATCAGGTTCGCGGCGGTGCGTTCACGGTAGCTCGCGCTGGCGCGCAGGTCGGTCATCGGCTTGAAGTCCTCGCGCAGCGCGGTGGCTGCGGCGATCGATGCCGCCTCGTCCCACGCGCGGCCTGTCACCGCGGCTTCGGCCTTCGCCGCGCGCTTGACGATCGCGGCCATGCCGCCGAACGCGAAGCGGGCATCGCGCACGACACCATCCTCCAGTCGCAGGCTGAGCACCGCGCAGACGGCGGAGATGTCGCTGTCGTAGCGCTTGGCGAGCTTGTAGCCGCGCAGCCGCGTGCCGGGCGGCGGGGTGGGGACCTCGAGCGCTTCGACGAACTCGCCGGGCTCGAGCGCGTTCTTCATGTAGTCCAGGTAGAAGGCCTCGAGCGGCAGCGTGCGCTGCGACGCGCCGCGGCGCAGCACGATGCGCGCGCCCAGCGCGATCAGCGCCGGGGCACCGTCACCGATCGGCGAGCCATTGGCGATGTTGCCGCCCAGCGTGCCGGCGTGGCGCACCGGCGGCGACGCGAAACGCAGCCAGAGCTCGCGCAGGGCGGGCATGCGCGAGGTCAGCGCGGACCAGGCGTCTTCCAGCGTCACCGACGCGCCGATGCGCAGGACGCCGCCGTTGCCGCCCCCGCCGCCACCACTGCCGTCGTTGGCATCCTGCGTGGCAATGATGTCGATGCGGCGGAGCTCTTCCACGCGACCCGTGAGGATCACGTCGCCGAGCTCCCGCTGCTGCTTGTTGACCCACAGGCCCACGTCGGTCGCGCCGGCGACGAGCCGCGCCTGCGGCATCGCCTCGCGCAGCGCGGCGAACTCATCGGTCGAGCGCGGAGCGAAGACGCGCTGCGGCGTACCGGCGCGGGAGGGCGCTTCGTAGTGGAGCGACGGATCGCCAGCCAGGACGCGCAACGCCTCGACGATAGGCGCGCGATCGATGGTGCGCGCGGGTGCCTCGAACATGCGTTCGCCCGCATCCAGGATCGGCCGGTAGCCGGTGCAGCGGCACAGGTTGCCGGACAGGTCGTCGGCCAGCGCCTGACGCTCCGGCCGCGTCCCGCAGGCCTGGTGGCGCTCGTAGATCGCCTGCATCGTCATCGCGAAGCCCGGCGTGCAGAACCCGCATTGCGAGCCGTGGCAGTCGACCAGCGCCTGCTGGACGGGATTCAGATCGGCGCTGCTGCCGAGATCCTCGACCGTCAGCAGCGCCTTGCCGTCGAGCATCGGCAGGAACTGGATGCAGGCGTTGACGTTGCGCAGCTCGATCGCCTGGCCGTCCGCGTCCAGCTCGCCGACCAGCACCGTGCAGGCGCCGCAGTCGCCTTCGGCGCAGCCTTCCTTGGTGCCGGCGCAGCGGGCATGCTCGCGCAGGTACTGCAGCACCGTGGTCGTCGGCGGCAGCCCGGTGACGGACTGGAGCTGACCCTGATGGAAGAAGCGGATCGGACGGGGATCGGTCATGGACGGGGAACGAGGCGGGCGGAGGCGGGCGGGGCCGGAACGGGCGCTGGCGGGCAAGCAAGAAGCGGGCACGGCTGGCAGCGGGCGGAGCGGGATGCACTTATCCGGAACGGTACTCCTCTGACAACCGGATGGTTATACGATAGCCGTTATGACCTCCATACGTCGCTGAGCATGTCGGAAGCGCTGAACTTCGACAAGATCGACCTCCTTCTGGTGCGGGTCCTGCATACCTTGATTTCCGAGCGCAGTGTGTCCAGGGCCGCCATGCGGCTCGGCAGCACGCAGCCCGCCTTGAGCGCGCAGCTGCGGCGTCTGCGCACCCTGACGGGCGATCCGCTGCTGGTGCGCAGCGGCGCGGGCATGACGCCGACCGCGACGGCGCTGGAACTCCTCGCCCCCGCCGAGCGCCTCCTGCGCGAGGCCGACGAACTCTTCGGCGCGCGCCTGCGCAAGTCGGGCTTCGATCCCGCGACGGCCGAGCTGCGTTTCCGCGTCGCCGCCAGCGACTACCTCGATCCGCTGTTCCTGCCGCTGCTGGTGGCGCATCTGCAGCGGCTGGCGCCGGGCGTGCAGCTCGACCTGCAGCCGCTGAACGCCGATTTCGACTACCGCGCCTCGCTCGCGCGCGGCGAGGTGGACCTGGTGATCGGCAACTGGCTGGAGCCGCCCGGCGAGCTCCACATGGGCCGGCTGCTGGTCGACGAGGTCGTCTGCCTGGTGAGCAAGGACCACCCCGCCGCCCGCATGGCGCCGCGCACCTGGACGCAGGAGCGCTACCTCGACTGCCAGCATCTGGCGCCGATGCCGCTGAGCCGTGGCCAGCCGGGCGTGATCGAGCAGCATCTGGCCTCGCTCGGGCTGGAGCGCCGCATCGCGGTGCGCTGCGCCCATTTCGGCCAGCTGCCGCAGATGGTGGCGCGCAGCTTGCTGGTGCTGACCACCGGCCGGCTGTTCTGCAACCGCTACCTGGACCAACTGCCGGTGACGGTGCTGCGCTGCCCGGTGCAGTTCCCGCCGATGACGTATTACCAGCTGTGGCACGACGTCAGCCACAACAGCGCGCCGCTGCGCTGGCTGCGCGAGCAGGTGCGCGAAGTCGCGCGCGAGCTCGTGAAGTGACGCCTGTTTTCGAGTCCTCGCCTCCGAGTCCTCTCCTCCGAATCCTTTCTCTGAATCCCTTCCGCTGAACGCATGACGACCGATCGATCCGCCGCTCCCGCACGCCTGGCCCTGAAGGGCGACCTGCTGGACTTCACCGCCGCGCCGCACTGGGCGCAGGTGGACGACCCCGCCGTGCGTTTCCGCCCCGATCACTGGCTGCTGATCGAGGACGGTCGCATCGTCGGCGCGCAGGTCGAGGATCCGGGCGAAGGCTGGGTGCGTCATGACCACAGCGGGCGGCTGATCCTCCCTGGTTTCGTCGACACGCACGTGCACAGCCCGCAGCTGGACGTGATCGCGTCCTACGGCACCGAGCTGCTGGACTGGCTCAACACCTACACCTTCCCGGCTGAGCAGCGCTACCAGGATCCCGAGATCGCGCGCATCGGCGCGGGCCGTTTCCTCGACGCGCTGCTGGCGCACGGCACGACCTCGGCGGTGGTTTATCCGACGGTGCACAAGGTCTCGGCGGATGCGCTGTTCGACGCGGCTGCCGAGCGCGGCATGCGCCTGATCACCGGCAAGGTGCTGATGGACCGCAACGCGCCGGAGGCGCTGCGGGACGACGTCGTGCAGGCCGAGCGCGATTGCCTCGACCTCATCGCGAAGCACCACAACCGCGAGCGCCTGTCCTATGCCGTCACGGTGCGCTTCGCGCCGACGAGCACGCCGGAGCAGCTCGCGATGGCCGGCGCGCTGTGCCGCGCCGATGCCAGCCTCTACATGCAGACCCACGTCGCGGAGAACCGCGGCGAGGTCGAGTGGGTCGCCAAGCTCTTCCCCGAAGCGCGCAGCTACCTCGACGTCTACGACCGCGTCGGCCTGCTGCATCCGCGCGCGGTGCTCGCGCACGGCATCTGGCTGGACGACGAGGACCGGCGCGTGGTCGCGCGCACCGGCGCCCACATCGCGCATTGCCCGTCGTCCAACCTGTTCCTGGGCAGCGGGCTGTTCGACTGGCCCGGCGCGCTGGCCGCGGGCGTGCGCGTGAGCGCGGCCAGCGACGTGGGCGGCGGGACTTCGCTGTCGGCGCAGCGCACGCTGGCGGACGGCTACAAGGTGCAGGCGCTCAACGGCCAGCGGCTGACCGCCTGGGCGGGGCTGCATGCGGCCACGCTAGGTGCGGCCGAGGCGCTGGGACTGTCGGACGAACTGGGCCACTTCGGCGCGAAGACCCTCGCCGACGTCTGCGTCTGGGACTGGGCCGCCGGCCCGGTCGCCGAGGCCCGCATGGCCCTGGCCCGCGATCCGCATGAGCGCGCCTTCGCCTGGATGACGCTGTCGGACGATCGCAACCTGGTGGCGAGCTACGTCGCCGGCGTACCGCAGTACCGAAGGCCCTGATGCCGCCCTGATGGCGGCCCTGAGACGCTCCACCCACCGTTCGTCGCGCCGGAACGCGGCCTGTCGGGGCAGGGCGCAGCGCGTGGAACCCGGGATAGTCAAATCCTGACCCTGATGCCTACAGTCGGAGGATCCCGGGACGTCCCCGGGACCGATCAGGAGAGGAGATCCCCGATGACGAAGTTGTCCCCGATGGGTGCGCCGCGCGTGGCACCGACGGCCCGGTATGCGGCCCTGTGCGTGGCCCTGGCCGCCGCGACCGCGATGCCGGCGCAGGCCGCGACCGAGAAGGTCGCCAAGACCCCGGCGACGGCCGCCACCGCCAAGGCGCAGGCCAAGGCCGCGCAGCCGCGTCCCGCCAAGCCCTACACGATCGAGCAGTTCATGGCGACGACGACGGTGATGGGCGCCTCGTTCTCGCATGACGAGCGCCGCATCCTGTTCAGCAGCAACGCGACCGGGATCTTCAACGTCTACAGCCAGTCCGTCGACGGCGGCGAGCCGGTGGCGCTGACGACGTCGACGACGGACAGCCACCTGTCCGTCAGCTACTTCCGCAACGACGACCGCGTGCTGTTCACGCGCGACCAGGGCGGCAACGAGAACAACCACCTCATCGTGCGCGAGCTCGACGGCAGCGAACGCGACCTGACACCCGGCGACAAGGTCAAGGCCGGCTTCACCGGCTGGAGCCGCGACGGCGACGCCTTCTTCGTCACGACCAACGAGCGCGACGCGCGCTACATCGACGTCTACCGCTACGACGCCAAGACCTATGCGCGCACGCTGGTCTACCAGAACAACGACGGCAACGCGGTGTTCGGCGTCAGCGGCGACGGCCGCTGGGTGGCGCTGGGCAAGACGAACACGACAGCCGACTCCGACGTGTACCTCTACGACACGCAGAGCAAGGAAACGAAACATCTGACGCCGCACCAGGGCGTGGCGTCGTTCAGCGTGACCAGCTTCGATCCGGAGTCGAAGACGCTGCTGATGCTGTCCAACGAGGGCACGGAATTCCAGCGCCTGGTCGCCTACGACCTGGATTCCGGCCAGACGCGCGACCTGGAGAAGTCGGACTGGGACATCGTCTACAGCAGCTACTCGCGCGACGGCCGCTACCGTGTGACCGGCATCAACGCCGACGCCAGCCTGGAGCTGCGCATCGTGCAGACCGCTGACGGCAAGGCGGTGACGTTGCCGAAGCTGCCGGGCGGGGAACTGCGCGGCGTCGCGTTCTCGCGCACCAGCCAGCGCATGGCCTTCTACCTGAACGGCGACCGCTCGCCGAGCAACCTGTACGTCTACGACTTCGGGACGAAGCAGGTGAAGCAGCTGACCCGCTCGCTGTCCAAGGACATCGATCCGGAGGAGCTGGTGGAGGCGCGCATCGTGCGCTTCCGCTCGTTCGACGGGATGGTGATCCCGTCGGTCTACTACCTGCCGAAGGAAGCTTCGCCGACCAGCAAGGTGCCGGCGGTGGTGATGGTCCACGGCGGCCCGGGCGGGCAGACGACGCGGGGCTATTCCGCGATGGTCCAGTACCTCGTCAACCACGGTTATGCGGTGCTGGGCATCAACAACCGCGGCAGCTCCGGCTACGGCAAGACCTTCTTCACCGCCGACGACGGCAAGCACGGCCGCGAACCGTTGTGGGATTGCGTCGAGGCCAAGACCTGGCTGGCCGCGTCGGGCGTCGTCGACCCCGAGCGCATCGGCATCATGGGCGGCAGCTACGGCGGCTACATGACGCTGGCGGCGATGGCCTTCCGGCCGGAAGCCTTCAAGGTCGGCATCGACATCTTCGGCGTGTCCAACTGGCTGCGCACGCTGGAATCGATCCCGCCGTACTGGGAGAGCTTCCGCAAGGCGCTGTACCTGGAGATCGGCGATCCGGTGAAGGACAAGGACTTCCTGATCGCGACCTCGCCGCTGTTCCACGCCAAGGAGATCCGCAAGCCGCTGCTGGTGATCCAGGGCAAGAACGACCCGCGCGTGATCAAGCCGGAGAGCGACGAGATCGTCGAGGCGGTCAAGAAGAACGGCGTGCCGGTCGAGTACGTCGTGTTCGACGACGAAGGCCACGGGTTCACGAAAAAGAAGAACCAGATCGAGGCCAATCAGAAAATGCTCCAATTCCTGGACCAGTATCTGAAGCCCGGCCTGAAGAACTAAAACCGTGTGAAGTTGCACGGTTTACAGCCTGTTGCCGTGCGCCGGAGCGAGTCCGGCACGATGCCCCCACATACCAAGAGAGCCCGGCCCTGCGCCGGGCCTTTTCGTCAGGATTGAGAGAGAAGCGCCCGGTCCAGGACGCCGCCGCAGGCCACGAGCCGGCGGGGCGCGTCGGGTTTCTACACGATGGGGGATCAGATCATGCGATTCGATGGCACGTTGGAGAGTTGGTACGCCGAGCGCGGCCACGGGATGATGAAGCCGGAGCAGGGCGGGGACGCCCTCTTCGTGCATGTGTCGGCCTTCCCGATGGACGGCCAGACGCCTCGCGAAGGCGAACGCCTGAGCTTCGAGGTTGTGTCCAGAAGTGACGGCAGCAAACAGGCGGTCCGCGTGCATCGTCTGCAGGAATACAAGCTGCCGTCGCAGCTGCGTCCCGCCCGCATGGGCTCGCGCCCGCCGCGTCCGATCGCCCGCCGTCGCACGTCGCCGCTGACGTGGACCGTGCTCGCGCTGCTGGTGCTGGGCGTCGGCGCCACCGTGTGGTCGCCCGCCAGCCATGCCATCAGCGGCAAGGTCCAGAATCAGGCGCAGACCCAGACGCAAGAACCGGCCCCCGCCAAGGCGCGCCGCTGACCCGTTGACTCCTCGGGGCTGGCACCTGCAGCCCTGTCGCCCTCGCGGAGGCCTCTTGCTCCGCTTGCTTTCAGGCTGCCCCTTACCGGGCAGCCTTTTTTGCGTCTGCCGCCGGGGCCGGGGTCAGACCTTGAGTTCCAGGCGGACCGTCCAGACGGTGAAGCTGCGGCCGGTGCTCTCGCTGGTGACGACGCGGCCCGGCGTCGTGGCGATGCTGCCGTTGCCGTAGGTCAGCGGGACGAGGTTGCTCGCGGCCACGCGCACCGCCACGACGGGCGAGAAGGTCCACATCGCCGACAGGTCGATGACGCGCTTCTTGTCGATCTCGTTGAGGACCTGGCTGCTCTGCTGCAGCAGCGTCGTCGGGGTGTAGTTCAGCGAGGCGCCCAGCGTCAGCGGCACCGAACGCAGCCGGTAGTCGGCACCGAGGTTGGCCGTGTAGCGCGGCTGCTGATCCAGCTTGTTGTCGGGGCCGGGGATGCCGTCGACCGCGGAGTGGAACAGCGAGAGGTTGCTGCGCACGTTGACCGGGATCGCGTCGGTCAGGTACTCGTCGAGGCGGAACTTGGCCTCCAGCTCCACGCCGTAGGTCTTGGCGTTGCCGATGTTGCGCGGGCGCACGACGTAGCGCTGCACCGGCGCATAGGGCACGGTCTCGAGGATCGCCTGGTTGCGGATGAGGTCGGTGATGCGGCGGTAGAAGAAATTCGCGCTGAGCAGACCGCCCTTCGAGAGGTATTTCTCGTAACCGATTTCGACACCCGTGGCCATCTCCGGCTTGAGGTCGGGGTTGCCGAGCCGGTCGGGCGAGTCGATGGTGTTGTACGAGCAGGGCAGCTTGGGATCGTCGCAGGGGAAGCGGTTGCTGATGCTCAGCCGGCCGATGACGTCGTTCAGGTTGGGCGACTTGTAGCTGCGGGTGAGGCTGGCGCGGATCTGCTCGCGGCTCTTCTCGTCGATCTTGTAGACGGCGTGCAGCAGCGGGGTCAGCACGCTGGAGCTGTTGCTGACGGGGCCCTGGTTGTTGGTGCTCTCTGTCTTGATGCCTTCCCAGCGCAGACCGGCGTAGAAGCCCCACTGCTTGCCGACGTTCCACTCGTCCTGCGCGTAGGCGGCGAAGCGCCGGGTGGAGGCGTCGACGTTGTCGCCGAAGTCGGCGAGGAAGCTGCAGGCGCTGCCGGCGGCGCCTTCGGTGTAGCTCTGCAGGCAGACGCGGTTCTGATGGCGCTTGGTGCCCTCGCCCTCGACGCCGGCGACCAGGTTGTGGTCGTTGTCCATCTGGTGGGTCAGCTTCGTGTTGAAGCTCCACGAGGTGTCGCGGCTGCGGGTGGTGTCGTCCTGGGTCCGGTAGAAGTCCGTGGCCGTGTCGGTGACGTTGTCCTCGGCGCGATGGCTCTGGCTGGACATCGTCATGCGGCCGACCCCGACGCGGGTCTCGACGCGCGACTTGTCGTCGAGGCGCTTGTTCCACTGCACGTTGAGCCGGGCCATGTTGGCGCGGCTGCTGCCTTCGGTGGCGGCGGTGTTGTAGCGCAGGGCTTCGGGATCGTTCTCGTCGGTGATCGGCGGCGTCTGGGTCTGGTGGAAGCGGCTGGCGGACTCGCCGCGGTTGGCCATCAGGAAGGGCTGGATCGCGAGCGTGTCGCCGCCGTCCAGGCGCAGCTGCAGGCGGCCGGTCATGTTGAGCGACTTGCGCTCGTCCTTGGACTGGCCGAGGTTGGTGAGCAGCGTCTCGCGCTTGAGCGCGCCAGTGTTGGTGTCGTAGACCTGGGTCAGCGCGTGCGAGTCGATGTCGTCGACGCGCTTGTGCTGCATCGCGTTGACGGTGAAGTTGTAGGCGTCGCCGTGGTCGCCGATCTTGTCGTTGCGGGTCCAGTTGAAGTGCGGCGTGACGTGGTCGCGCTCGAAGGCGGTGGCCAGGCGCACCTCGTTGAGGCGGCGCTGGATGGCTTCGCGCAGGACGACGTTGATGGTGCCGGCGATGGCGCGCGCGCCGAATTCGGCGGTGGGGGCGCGCATCACCTCGATGCGTTCGATCTGCTCGGGCGGCAGCTCGTCGAGCGAGAAGCCCGGCGGCATGCGTTCGCCGTTGACGAGGATCTGGGTGTAGCCGCCGCCCATGCCGCGCATGCGGACCTCGCCGCCGCGGCCGGGACGGCCGCCGGTGGTGACGCCGGGCAGGCGCTTGAGCACCTCGCCGATGGTGGAGTCGCCGTAACGTTCGATCTCCTCGCGGCCGATGATGATCTTCGAGGCGGTGGAGGCGCGACGCTGGTCGTCGTCGCGCGAGGTGCCCTGGACCTCGACGCGGTCGAGCTGGGTGGGGTTGTCGGCTTCCTTGGCGGCGGGCGGTGCCGCGGGGCGCGAGCGCTCAGGAGCTGGCGCGGGCGCTTTCGCCGGCGGGGTGGCGGGGGCGGGCGGCGTGGTCTGGGACCAGGCGGAAGCGCTCAGGCCCAGCATCAGGGCGAAGGACAGCGGATGCAGGGCAGGTCGGCGGGTGCTTGTCATCGAAAGGCAATGGCAGGAGCAAGCGCGGCCCGATCTGGCGATGGCTGGGACGGAAGCGCGAAACGGGGTTGTGGTGGTGTCGCGGACGACGGCAGGAGGGCGTGTCGTCGCGGATGGGTCGAAAGGATCGCACGCTGTACGTTTCGTGACGGAGGCCGGCGCGGACTTTCAAAGTTCTTTACCCAAGGTGATGGGCGGGCGCGACGCAGGGGTGGGAAAACCCGGAATGAAGTCCCTTCGCCTGCGGGATTGCGGGCGCCGACGCTGCTGCAGTTCCCAAATGAAAGAAGCCACCCATGGGGGTGGCTTCGTTTCTGAAGAGGGTATCCGCGACGCTGGTGACGGGTTCCAGCTTTCTGCCCAGTAGTGCAGCCGGTTGTTGCCTCGGATGCATTGCATTCTGCCGAGGTTTTGTGACGGGCAGTTGACGAAAAGCAAGGAAAGATCGGCTCACTTCGTCGATGGCGACGGTCCCTGCGCCAGCCCGGCGCGTCAGAAGAACCGCTTGTAGATTGTCATCGCGGTGAATGAGATCAGGCCCCAGACGAAGACCTTGGCAAACCAGGCCGTCCAGGTCCATCCCTCGAGTTTCCGCCGCTGCTTCTCGACGTAGGCGCTGTATTCGGGGAACAGGTCGTCGACTTTCAGCACGCCGTCGACATAGGCGCGCGAGATGACCTTTCTCGGACGCAGGGTGATCTTGACCTCGATGCGGATGCGGTGCTGCTCATAAGTGACCTCGTGGGCGCCATCGAAGCTGAAGCTCCACCGCGAGGACACCAGGCGGTCGTCCACGTAGTACTTCTCGCCGCCGAGCCAGCCGCAGACGATCTTGAACTCATGGCGATCGTTCTCACCAAAGCGGAACGACGACGTCAATGCTTTCCATCCGGCCATGCCCACTCCCTCCATCTTGTGATGGGGCCGGATTGTGACGGCTCCTGCGCGACCGCTTCAGCCGGCGGGCATGGCGTCGCTGCGCAAGCGCCGCGTCGACTCCCGGACGATCAACTGCGGCATCGGCGGCTCGATCGCGGAGCCGCCGGTGCGCAGCAGGTCCAGCATCGCCGAGGCCGCGCGCCGGCCGAGTTCGGCGATGTGGACGTCGACCGTCGTGCGCGGCGGGCTGGCATGCGCGGTGTTCAGGAGATCGTCGTAGCCGACGAGCGAGACGTCCTCCGGCACGCGGAAGCCGCGACTGTGCAGCACGCGTGCTGCGCCGGCCGCCATCTGATCGTTGGCCGCGAAGACGGCCGTGAATTGCAGACCGAGATCGAGCATGCGCGTCATCGCCGCGGCGCCGCCGATCTCGCGATAGTCGCCGCTGCCGATCAGCGCCTCGTCGACGGCGAGACCCGCTTCGGCGAACGCCGCGCGATAGCCGCGTTCGCGTTCCGACGAATCCGCGTGCGCCGGATCGCCGCTGATGAAGGCGATGCGCGTGTGGCCTCGGTCGATCAGATGCCGCGTCGCGGCGCGCGCGCCTTCGAGGTCGTCCGTCTTCAGCGCGTGCAGACCTTCCGCCCGCAGCGCCCGGCCCGTCACGACGACCGGCAGCTCGCGCGCGAGCGCGGCGAGGAACTGGTCGCTCAGCCCGCCGGTGAGCACGATGATCCCGTCCACGCGCCGCGACCGCAGCGAGGCGATGCAGCGCTGCTCCTCATCCGGTTGCCAGTGCCCGCTCGCCACGACGAGCCCGTAGCCGGCGGGCGTCAGCACTTCCTCGATGCCGCGCAGCAGCAGCGCGTAGAACGGGCTTTCGAAGTACTGCGCGAGCAGCCCGATGTTGAAGGTCCTGCCGTCCGCGAGCGCGCGGGCGATGGTGTTGGGGACGAAGCCCAGTTCGTCGATCGCGCGCCGGACGCGTTCGGCCTTGGCCGAACTCACCTGCGCGCTGCCGCTGAGCACGCGCGAGACGGTGCTCGGCGACACGCCGCTGGCGACGGCCACCATGCCCAGCGTGACCTCGCTGGACGTCGACAGGAGGGGCTTCTTTCTCTTCATGGGAAAGCGCTTTCAAGAACTCGACGATCCTACTCCCGCAGGTGTCCCCCGCGCACGTTTTGTCGGCGGCCCGTGCGCACGCCGTGCGGTCCCGCCAGCGCGGTGCGCGCGTGTTTCCGATGGAAGAATGCGCCGCATGGAATCCATTGGCATCGTGATCCTGGGCGCCGTCTGCGCCGGCTTCGTGCAGGGCCTGTCCGGTTTCGGCTTCGGGCTGACCGCCATGTCGTTCTGGGCCTGGACGCTGGATCCGCGCCTGGCGGCGGCGCTGGCGGTCTTCGGCTCGCTGACCGGCCAGATCATCGCGGCGGTGACGGTGCGACGCGGCTTCGACTGGCTGCGGCTGGCGCCCTTCCTGGTCGGCGGGCTGGCCGGCGTGCCCATCGGCACGGCACTGCTGCCGCTGCTCGACATCCAGATGTTCAAGGCCGTCCTCGGCGGGCTGCTGGTCGTCTGGTGCCCGGCGATGCTGATGGCGTCCCGGCTGCCGAGGATCCAGTCCGGCGGGCGCGTGGCGGACGGCGTGGTCGGCGCCATCGGCGGGGTGATGGGCGGGCTCGGCGGTTTCACCGGCACTGTCCCGACGCTCTGGTGCACCCTTCGCGGGCTTCCCAAGGACGAGCAGCGCGCCATCATCCAGAACTTCAACCTCTCGGCGCTGGCCGTGACGATGGCGGTCTACCTCTTCAAGGGGGTCGTCACGCGCGACATGCTGCCGATGTTCGGTATCGTCGCGCCGGCCATGCTGGTGCCGACGCTGCTGGGCGGGCGGCTGTACCACGGCATCTCCGACCAGCGCTTCCGCCAGATCGTGCTGAGCCTGCTGACCGCGTCGGGCGTGGCGCTGCTGGGGTCGTCGCTGCCGGCGCTGCTGTCCCGCTGAGGCGGGCGGGCCCGCCGATTGCTACCGCCGCCCCAACTGTCATTCCTTGCACGCCATGTCGGAACGCCTCAAGGTCCTGGTCGCCGATGACCAGCCGGATTCGCTGGATCTCCTGCGCGAGCTGCTCACGGTCTACAACTTCGAGCTGCGGGTCGCCCGCAACGGGCTGGAGGCGATCGGGATCGGCCTGAAGTGGGAGCCCGACATCCTGATCACCGACATCGACATGCCGGACGCCGACGGCCGTCATCTGGCGGGTCGGCTGAAGGTGAGCCTGCCGGCGCTGATCGCGATCGCGGTCAGCGGCACGCCGCTGAACACGGACTTCGAGTCGGCCGAGGATCTGATCTTCGACGACTACTTCGTCAAGCCGATCGATTTCGGGCGGCTGCACAAGACGCTGACGAAATACGGGGCGAAGCTGGACGGGGCGCCCTCGACGTATTGAGGGTCGCCGCTGCGGCCACGGCAGCGGCGACCGGACGGGAGCGCCCGTATCATCGCCCGCACTGTCATCGACATCGGGAGACGCCGTGAGGCGACTGCTGCACCTGACGAGCCGCCATCGCGCGCCGTCCACGAACCAGGCGCTGGGGCTGCTGCTCGCGTTCAACGCGGGGGCGGTGAACGCGGGCGGGTTCCTGATCCTGCAGCGGTACACCTCGCACATGACGGGCTTCGCCTCGCAGCTGGCGGACGGCGCGGTGATGGGGCAGGGGACGCTGGTGCTGAACGCGCTGGGGGCGATCCTGGCCTTCCTGGCTGGCGCGGCGGTGTGCGCGGTGCTGGTGAACTGGGCGAGGCAGCACGGCCTTCGCAGCGTGTATGCGCTGCCGCTGATGCTGGAGGCGGCGCTGCTGTTCCCGTTCGGGCTGATGGGCGCGATCACGCTGACCTGGCACACGCCGTTCGCGGTGCCGCTGACGGTGCTGCTGCTGGCGTTCATCATGGGACTGCAGAACGCGGTGGGGTCCAAGACCTCGGGCGGGAGCATCCGCACCACCCACATGACGGGGAACATCACCGACCTCGGGATGGAGCTCGGGAAGATGCTTTATTGGAACCGGCAGCCGTCGGTGAAGCGCGCCGCGGTGCGGCACGACCGGTTGCGGGCGACGCGCGCGGGCGGCCTGCTGGCCGCGTTCGTGCTCGGCGGCGGGGCGGGGGCGCTCGGGTTCAAGCACCTGGGGTTCGTGTGCGTGGTGCCGCTGGCGGCGGTGCTGTTCGTGCTCGCGCTGCCGCCGGTGACCAAGGATTGGGGACGGTGGCGGGGGCTGTTGACGCGAGGACGTTGATGCGAGGACGTTGACGGCGACCGGAAAGAATTCCAAGAGATCCGAAAGGGGAGGGTGAATGGGCGCAGACGACGTGCGGCGACGCGTTGCGACGGTGATGGGCGTTGTGCTGGTGCACGGGATGGTCGTGGTGGTGTGGACCTGGACGAGCACGAAGAGGACGACGCCGCCCGTCCGGGAGATCGCGATCACGGTGGCATTGAAGCCGATGGAGAGCCCGCCGCAGAGTCGCAGCGAGACGCGGTCTGCGGTGCCGCGTGCGCTGCCGCCGAGTCTGTTGGTGGTCCCACCGACGGAGCGGGAGATGACCAGGACGCCGACTGACTCGCCCGGCTGGGAGCACGACTGGACGAGACCCCGCTCGGGTGGCGCATCGCAGCAGGCGGACGGCTCGTCGTCTGCTTCCAGCGCGCCTGGCGGACCGTTGGTGCTGGCTCCCTCGAAGGAGGCGATCAAAGGCGCGTTCGCGAACCCGGCGGTCGTCGATCCGCGTGCCAATTCGCCGAGGCCGAACGCGGAAGAGCGCATGGCGATGGCGATCGATCCGTCGCTCTGCCTGAAGGTCGACCGTGACCCTGACGGCACGGAGCGCAGGTCCTGGAGCCACTACACCGAGGTCGTCCCGGCCATCACTCAGCAGACGGGCTTGAAGGGCAAGCCGGTGAGGGTGTGCGCGTGAGCGCCTGACCCTGTGTCTTCGACGCGCTGGCCGACGCACAATCGCGCCGATTGGAGCCTCGCATGCTAGACCACCTCGACGTCGACCTCGACCCGCAAAAGATCAATGCCTTCTGGGCCTGGCTGGCATCGCGCCAGGCCGACCTGGACGCGCTGACATCGCCGGACTACCCATTCTGGGATGAGCTGCTGGAACACCTTCAAGCGGTGAACGATGGCCTCTGGTTCGAGGTCTCCGCGCCCGGCGAGGATGACCGCGAGCTGGTGATCACCGCGCAGGGCCAGTGGGAACTATTTCCGCTGGTCGAGGCGATGGTGTCGGTGGCACCGGAGCTGCCGGGGTGGATTCCCGTGGCGCTGAAGCCGGCGATGGGCTTCGACTTCGGCATCAAGTTCGAGGGCCTGGACCTGAACCCGAACGGCATCTGGTTCGAGCCGCTGGTGGATCCGGATGCGCCTGAGGTGCTGGGTCTTCGCGTCGCGATTGAGGGCTTCAACGTCGACCAGGAAGATGACTTCGCCAACGGCCTGCTGATCATGCTGGACACCGCGCTCGGCGAGAAGGCGGCCGCGACGGACGTCGATCTGGTGGAAGTCTGCGAAGTGCCGGATGACCCGGATGACGAAGGCTTCCTGCCGTTTGCGGAGCTGGCCAGCTATTTGGCCTGGCGGAAGAGCCGGCTGACGCATTGAGCGGCGACGGAACAGGAGCCGCTCACGCAGCGTTGTTGCCGGCCGCGAGCGCGACGGTCCAGTGGCCACCGGGTTCTTGCCGCACATTGAGCAGGTCGTAGGTCTTCAGCATGCTGACCAGCCCCGAATGCCCAAAGGTCTGCGGTGAGAAGCCCGGATCGGTGCGGCGCAGATAGGAGCCGAGCGTTCCGACGTGGACGCGGCCGTCGGAGGTGTCGGCGGCCATGAGCTTCACGGCGTTCACGAGCGCCTTCGGGCGCTGTTTCGGCTTGGCTGGTGGTGCAGGGGCTGCGGGCTTGGCGGCGGCGGCTGGCTCTGTCGACGCAGGCTCGACCGTGGCCGCTGCGGCGACCTCTGGCGGTGTCCACTCGAAGAACTGATCGCTCGCGTTGCGCAATGCTGCGGGCGTCTTCGCCTCGCCCACGATGAGCACGGTCGAGCCGCGCTCGCGCAGCTTCCGGCAGAGGTAGGCGAAGTCCGAATCGCTGGTGACGATGCAGAAGGTATCCGCGCGCCGGTCGAAGAGCGCCTCGATGGCATCGAGCGCGAGGGCGATGTCCGCGGTGTTCTTGCCCGCCGCGTACTGGTACTGCAGACACGGCGTGAAAGCGAGGCGCACCAGCGCCTCCTGCCACTTCTTCGCGAGCGTCTCGTGGTTGCCGTAGCCGCGCCGGATGATCACACGCCCGAACTGGGCGACCACGCTCAACGCGTGCTGGAGGATCTCCGGCGTGGTGTTGTCGCAGTCGACGAGAACGGCGACCTTGGCGTCGGTGCGGATGTCGGTGGTGTCCACTCTGCCTCCCCATTCGGTTTTTGGCAGAGTGTCCTTCCACTTTCAGCGATCGCGCAACGGGGCTTGGTAGTTCAACCCGCCGCGCTTGGCGTTGCGCTCCTCGATTTCGCGCTGACGCGCGATGCGGTCGCCCTCGCTCGCATTGGCGGCGCTGTGCATCGCCTCCGCGCGACGGCGGGCGTCTGCGCCGCCGGTCAGGCTGCTCTGCGCGTCGACGGCTTGCTTGCTCACGTTCCAGTCCGAAGCGGAGTAGCTGCCCTGACCCTTCTGGCACTGGCGCGCGCGGCGGATTTCGTCCTGGACGAACTTCTTGGCGTCTGCGCTCAGCGAGATCGAGCTGGCCTTGGTCTCCATCGCGGCGATGTCGCGGTCGGAGGGGCAGAAGTTGGAAGGCGCCGCCGGCCCGGACGGCTGCACCCCGTTGGTCTGCTGCTGCTCTCTCTCAGCCGCCGCCTTGGCGCGCTCCGCGGCCGCTCGGTCCGCAGACGTGTCGATGACGTTGCTCTGCAGCGATTGCGGCCGCATCTGCTCGCCCTTCGCCGCGCACGGCTGGTCCGAGTAATGGGTCTTGCCGTCGGTGGTGCATTTCCAGACTTGGGCGTGGGCACCGGTCGCGGCAACGGCGCCCAGCATGAGTCCGACAGCAAATGGCTTGATCTTCTTCATTGGTTCTCCCAGAGTTCCGTTGAACGTGTCAGACCGCCATCGTGTTGACAGCCACCGATGCGCCGTTCAATCGTCGGAAGATAGTTGGGCTGGCAGAGATTCGATAAACTTGCTGAAACTCAACGAAGAGTTGGCCACCAAGGTGAAGTTTTTTGATTTTCGGAATCCTTTTGTCAGACCTTCATAAATTCTGTATTCTTTGGCGAACTTTTCATCTTTCCTCTGAAGTTCAGACTGCAGGTGCTCTTCGCATTTGATAGTTCGACCTGCCTTCAGAGTGCTGATTAGCGGAAGAATCCAGCATTCGACTGAATGAATGGCGATCGCAAAAATAATCTTATCGCCATGATTCTGGTAGATCGTCGGTGAAATTTTTGAGATTAAAAATTGCCTAACCTCGTCTATCAGTTCTTCTTCCGGCTTTGGTTTGCCGCCGACTGTAAGCCCAATACCAACGCTTGAACGTTCGCATATGTCAGTGTCCAGTTGGATGATGACATAATTGTTATGCGCGAACACGTCCTCGAAATTGAGTGCTGAGCAATATTCAATGACGTTCTCAAAACCACCGAAATTTTCTTGCCGACTATCATCGGTAGCATCACGCATCGGCTGGGTCGGATTGATATCCACATCCTCTCGATAATATGAATTGAGGATAGCCTCCAGCACGGCTTGATCGGTAATCCCCTCGGTCACGAGTGCGATGCTCAGCATGTCAGAAAGTCTTTGGCAATCCGCCCAGCAGGCCGCGAAGGAACATGTCCGAAAGTCGTTGAGGCGATTTGGGGTCAGTCGCTGGCTTTTGTATCCGCTTTAGACGAGTTTTTCCGCTCGGACTGCGCGACACCACAAACAGACGCTGCTCATCGTCATCCAAATTTAGGCCGTCGAGGATTGAGGGATTGTGGGTGGTGAGGATAACCTGCTTGTCGGAACTCTTGGAAACCTTCACCAGTTCACGAATCAGCCTTTCGCATAACTTGGGATTCAATGATGCGTCGATGTTGTCGACCGCGAAGAATTTTGGAGTGTGGCCGCTTGTGAATAGCAAGAGATAGAAGAGTAAGAACAGAAACCCTTCATTCGTGCTGGATGCTTCGAAGAACGCGTGCTGGTCGTCGAGGTACCGATCCTTGACCTCCAAACTGCCAATATTCAGATCCTCGACGATGCGAAAGTCTTCAAACCACCCGAGAACTTTCAAGCCCTGCTTTATTTCATCGATGCTCGATTGATTGTCGTGCAGATGAACCGAAAGAAGTCGCAGTAAACCCTCTCCGTTGATGCCGAGAGGTTCAATTTGACCTTCACGCTGGAGTGTTCGAAGTGCGGAGTTTTCTGGGGAATAAATAATGAACGAGCCCAGCCGGTCTCCAAATTTTGAGTTCTTGAGTACGATCTGATCAAACGCTTTTCCAAGATCTTTGTCGATACTGAGGTTGAATGTGAAGGCTTTTTGCGTTGCGTCAGACGTTTTTGCGGCGCCCTCATCTAAATTATTCTTAGATTCGACCGCTGAGGAATGCTCTTTCAGGCTCTTCAAGAGGTCGGTTAGCATTGCCCTCGATGTGTCCGACTTGGAGGAAACTTCCACGTACGACTTGATGACGCGGAAAAAGTCGTCTGCAGTCAGGCCAATCGTGGGCAGGCTCTTTGCTGTCCACTTGGAGTACGGGGTGTTGTCGTTTGTAAGCAGGTAAGCCGCATCGCCCTCTTCGCCCATATCCACTGTGATAGAGATGGGGTCGTTCTCATTGAAGCCGGCGAAGCGTGGGCGCATGTTTTGCGGCCTCGTGACCCGAATGCCACGTGATGAGAGAAACTCGTTGTCCAACTTCTCTGTCGCCGCAGCTCCGGCCAAAGCGATTGCCTCAAGAATGTTGCTCTTCCCCGCGCCATTCTCTCCAATGAGAACATTCACTCGACCAAGAGGAAGTTTAAGACTCTCAATGGTCTTGTAATTCTTAATTTCTATATGGTCGATCATGGCTTCCCATCCAGAAAATTTAGAGCCTTTGCTGGAAGGCTGTGGATATGAACAAAATCCAACGGTTCTTCTTCAGTTCTCGTTGGATCGGTTGTACACAAGCTTTGGGCGTGCAGAGCACTGACAGTCATTGTCACTGACAAGTAGAGCGAGCCCGATCGCCCGGGTGTCGCCTGCGACCCGCAAGTGGCTGTTCTTAGGGCCGATGCTTCGCGCCACATGTTAAGTGGGGCAGTGGCGTGGAGGTGCAAGAAGAGGGTCCAAAGAAAAAGCCCCGACATCTTTCGATGACGGGGCTTCAATTTTGGCTCCTCGACCTGGGCTCGAACCAGGGACCTACGGATTAACAGTCCGGCGCTCTACCGACTGAGCTATCGAGGAAAAGTCTGCTCAGATCCAATCGATCTGAATTCTTGGGTCAGCGTCTTCGGTAGGACTCTGACTTAAAAAGAACGAAGGTCCGAAGACCTTCGTTATCTGATCTTGGCTCCCCGACCTGGGCTCGAACCAGGGACCTACGGATTAACAGTCCGGCGCTCTACCGACTGAGCTATCGGGGATCAGAGCCTAAGAGTATACACAGAAAAATCAGTACCTCACAAGACCCACTCCACCGACGCGCGCCATGTGCGATTGGCGAGCGGATACAGGTAGACGTGTCCGTACTGGTAAGGCGACTCGCGCCACGCACGACGGTTGGTCGCGTTGTCCACGCCGACCCGCCAGATCAGCAGCTGGTTGCCCACGTTCTGCTCGTAGCGCGCGCCCAGGTCCAGCCGCGTCCAGCTCGGGATCGCCACCGAGTTGTCCGGCACCACCATCCGCTTGCCCTCGTAGACCACGCCCGCCAGCAGCTCAAGACCTGGCACGCCCGCGCTGTGCCGCGCCTGCAGCTTCAGCACCGTCTCCGGCACGTTGGTCGGCTTCAGGCCGTTGAGCGTCGCATCCGCGCTGCCGTCCCGGCGCGCGTGCAGCTTCATCGCGCTGGCCATCAGGCCGCCGCCCGTCCACTTCAGATCGGCCTGCGCTTCCACACCGCGGTGGTTCTGCTTCCCGTCGATGCGGCTCTCGAGCATGTCGTTGCCGCCCACCACCACCGCCACATCGTTCGTCGCCGGCTTGCTGATGTCGAAGTAGTTGATCGACCAGTCCACCGTGCGGCTGCCCGACTTCAGACCGATCTCCCATTGCTTGCTGCGGATCGCCGCGAGCGGTCGACCTGCATTCGCATAGATGGGCAGGTTGGGCGCGACGGCCGATTCGACGCCTTCGCCCCAGCTCGCATACGCAAGCAGCTGCGGATCGATCGCGTAGCTCACGCCCAGCCACGGCGTCGTGACCGACTGGCGATAGCTCGTCGCCTCGTCGTCCTCGCCCGCGGGCACGTTGACCTGGAACGAATCGCGATTCAGCCGCGTGTGCCGCACGCCCAGCCAGCCTTGCCACTGCGCGCTGAACTGCATCGCGTCGCGGAAGTAGAACTCGGTGCTGCGTTCGGTGCGGTCCGTGTTGGTCGAACCCAGCGTCGGGTCGGCCACCGTCGGCAGCGTGCCCCAGATGTTGCCGGTGCCCGCCCAGTTGTAGGCCTGGCCCTGCAGCCGGCTCTTGTAGCGCGAGAACAGCACGCCCGTCGACACCTGGTGCTCGACGCCCAGGAGCGTCAGCCTGCCCTGCGCCGACAGGTCGAGCGCGTCGCTGTTGCGATGCTCGTTGTCGCTGCGGAAGTCGTACTGGTCGAAGGTCCCGTCGGGGCAGTAGGTGCTCGGGTAATACGTGCCGTCGCCCGCCGTGCACCCGAACGGATACGCGAGGCGGTCGTCGTTCACCAGCCGCTGGATCGCCGCATGCGCCTGCAGCTTCCAGTCGGCGTTCAGCTGATGCTGCACGCGCAGCGAGGCGGTGCGGCCTTCGAAGATGACCGGCTGGCTCCACGACTGGTTGTTCAGGTTGATGCGCGGATCGATGGCCTTCGCGTCGGGCAGCTTGTCGCCGAGCAGGCTGAAGCCGGGCTGGCTCGGTTGGGCCTGGCGGCTGATCTCGGCCTCCGCCTCGACCAGCGTGTCGCGTGTGACGCGCCAGTCGCCGGCGACGGCCATCATCCAGCGGCTGCCGTCGGCGTCGCGCAGCTCGGGGCGCAGCTTGGCGGCCTCGACGTTGACGCGCAGGCCGAAGGCCTTGTCGTTGCCGTGACCGTCGCCGAAGCGGCGGCTCCAGTCCATCGCGGACTCGATGGTGCCGCGCTCGCTCACGCCCAGGCGCACGCTGGTGAGTTCCACCGTCGGGCGCTTCACGACGAGGTTGACCAGCCCGCCTGGGGCGCTGGTGCCGGCCTGGATGCCGGTCGTGCCCTTGATGACTTCGAGGCTGCTCTTGTTGGCGAGCGACAGGGCGGTCTCGGCGTTGATCGGCAGGCCGTCGCGGCGGTAGTTGAAGCGGTTGTCGAGGTCGTAGCCGCGGATCTTCAGATAGGAGACGTAGCCGGCCGAGTTGTACGAGTCGCCGACGCTCGCGTCGAGCAGCGTCAGCCCGGCGAGGTTGAACAGGCCGCGGTCGGCGAGTTGCTCGGCGCTGACGATGCTGGCCTGGATCGGGAGCTTGGCCACGGGCGTGTCGCCGAAGCCGCCGGCCATCACGGGCGCGTCGGACTTGCCCTTGACGACGACGCTGGGCAGGGCGGGGGAGGGGGTCTGCGCGTTGGCCGAAGCGTTGGCCGGCGTGCTGGCCGGAGAGTCGGTCGACTGCGCGGCGGCATGCAGCGAGACGCCGCCGGCGATCAGCGCGATCGCGAGCCGATGCAGCGGGAAGGAATTCAGAGCGGACGAAGTTGCCATCGATGTGCCGAAGCCAGAAATGCGATGGCAGGTCGGCAAACCGGGCACGCCGATGAGAAGGCGGCGTGCGGGACACGAGGCGTGTCGAAGGCATGCTTCCCTGCGCGAGGATTACCTCAATCAGGTTCAAAGGGACTTTCTCAGCCGGGCCATCGACGGATCGATGGCGCAGCACCCCTAGCGAACTCGCCGGACGGGCCGGTGAGCGGTGGTGATTCTAGCGGGAGGCCCACAGATGACCTTGGCGTCCAGGGATTTCGCAGGCCAGGCTCGTCCTCGGGTCGTGCGCCCGAGCGCTCATCGAGCCGTCGGATGAGGACGGAGCAGGCCGAGCTCAGTGAGTCGCTCGATGCCCCGATTGACGGATCCCGTCTTGTATTTGAAGTCGCCCGATCGCGAGAACCACCGAAGGCGTGTGCCGTCGTGCAACTGGAACGTCAGTCGGTGCTGGCGCGACATGAACGCCCACCTCAATCCATAGCCACCTGCAAGCGCCAGCATGCCGATCTGGATGTGGGTACCCGGCTGGAGATCGTTCCAATAGATGCTGAGACCGACAAGTACCCCTGCCAGCAGAAGGAGCACGATCACACCGGCCACGATGCGCACCGGTGCCAACTTGGCGTCGTAGACCGCATGAGACACCCGCTCGGTGGGAACGACGTCGATCCGATAGGGCGTCTTGATCGAGAGTTGCTTGCGCAGCACCCGCAGGCCGTCGTCCCCGATGCTCACCACTTGGCCGATGTGATACGCGTAGTCGTCGGGCGACGCGAAGATGGCGTAGGTCTCGCGCTCCTGCCGGTGATTGCTTTCCATCCCTGTTCCTCGTGTTGTCGCCCGTTTGATCAATCAGGTCGTGTTGTCGGCGCTCGCCGGCGGTCCCGGTGAGCGGACGAGAGTCTAGCGAGATCAAAAGAGGGCTTCGGAGGCGTCCGGAAGCCCGAAGGCGCTTCCCGTTTGTCCGCCGCTGATGCAGTTCACGCCGCCGGCGCGCAGCTTC
The DNA here is from genome assembly GCA_002205125.1 of Roseateles noduli. Taxonomy (GTDB): domain Bacteria; phylum Pseudomonadota; class Gammaproteobacteria; order Burkholderiales; family Burkholderiaceae_C; genus Roseateles; species Roseateles noduli. The sequence continues at coordinate 23,698 of NIOE01000002.1, forward strand.
GTCTCCTGACGCTCGCAAGTGGCCGGGTCGATGACGACACTGACTCCATCGACACAGCCAACGCCTTCAGGAGATCGACATGAACGCCACCCGCCTCAGCATCACTTCCGCCACCAACACCACCGTCAAGGCGGTCGCCTTCGGTGCCATCGCGGCGCTGGCCCTGGGCCTCGGGATCGCTCATGCACAAGGCCAGCGCGAGATGCGCGCCTCGATCGTCACGCTGGATCCGGTGGTGATCAGCGTCAAGCGCGAACAGCTGCCGACCGTGTACATCACCGGCCGCCGCAGCGCCGACGCGGTCGACGCGCACGTCGCCTCGGCCGAGTGAACGTCCCAGGTCGCGCTGTATCGGTGGAGCGATCCACGGACTGACGCCCTTCGGTTCGCTCCCAAGCAAGACGCCCGGCTCATGCCGGGCGTCTTGCTTTGTAGAGCGCGCGGGCGATTGTTGCTGCGATCACAACGGCCCATTGCGACGCGGGCCGTTTATCCAAACGGGGCCCCCACCTAACCTTCAGTCATCGGCAAACGAAGCCGGCCAAGACCCCAGACACCCCGATCCAACGCTCTCTCAAAGGAACCCATCATGACCGCCAAGACCCTGATCGCCACCGCCCTGATCGCCCTGTCCGCCGCCGCCGTGCCGGCCTTCGCGCAGAGCTACAGCCACCTCGATCCGATCACGCAGAGCCAGAAGAGCCGCGCTGAAGTGCTGGCCGACCTGGAGATCTATCGCGAGTCCGGCCTGGCCGCTGTGGACCGCACCGAAGACAGCTCGCTGGAACTGAACCAGCGCGCCAAGGCCGAAGCCCGCTACGCCGAACTGAAGGCCTCGCCGAAGTACGCCGCCCTGGTCCAGCGCTTCGCCGCCAAGGAAGGCAAGGGCGCCGTCACGGAAGGCGTGTCCGCCCGCTGAGCCCCGACCCAGCCCCCGCAGCGCCGCCCGGACGCAGGTCCCGGCGGCGTTTCTCATTGAGAGCGACCGATGGCGCTTTCCGTTTGTCAGCCGCTGATGCAGTTCACGCCGCCGCGGCGCAGCTTCGTCTCCTGACGCTCGCAAGCCGGCGGGTCCATGACGACACTGACTCCATCGACACAGCAAACCGCCTCAGGAGAACGACATGACCCACACCGCCCGCCTTCAGATTTCTTCCGCTACCAACACCACCGTCAAGGCCGTCCTCTTCGGCGCGGTGGCCGCTGTGGTGCTGGGCCTGGGCATCGCCCACGCCGAAGGTCAGCGCGAACTGCGCGCCTCGATCGTGACGCTGGATCCGGTGGTGATCACCGCCAAGCGCGAGCAGCTGCCGACCGTGTACATCACAGGTCGCCGCGACACCTCGGCTGACGCCGTCCAGATCGCTTCCGCCCACTAAGCCCTGACGGTTGCGCTGTATCGATGGAGCGAGCCTCCGGCTGATAACGCCCTTGCCGCTCCCACCGAACGCCTGGCCTGTGCCAGGCGTTTTGCTTTTTGAAGATTGTTGCTCCCCCTGCATCCGTCCATTGCTTGCGCCCGTATTTATGCGGAGCGAGCTGCCTTCTATTGTTCAGTCAACGGCAGACGAAGCCGGCCTCGATATCAGACACCCCCTCTACTGCTCTCAAAGGAAACATCATGACCGCCACCAAGACCCTGATCGCCTCCGCCCTGATCGCCCTGTCGGCCGCCACCTCGCCGGTCTTCGCGCAGAGCTACAGCCACCTCGACCCGATCACGCAGAGCCAGAAGACCCGTGCCGAAGTGCTGGCCGATCTGCAGATCTACCGCGAGTCCGGCCTTGCGGCCGTCGACCGCACCGAAGACTTCGCGCTGGACGCCACGCAGCGCGCCAAGGCCGAAGCCCGCTACGCCGAGCTGAAGTCCTCGCCCAAGTACGCCGAACTGGTGCAGCGCTTCGCTGCCAAGGAAGGCAAGGGCGCCGTCACGGAAGGCGTGTCCGCCCGCTGAGCCTTGAACCCGTCCCGTTCGACGCCGTCAGGATGCAGGTCCTGACGGCGTCTCTCATTGAGAGCGCCCGATGGCGCTTTCCGTTTGTCCGCCGCTGATGCAGTTCACGCCGCCGCCGCGCAGCTTCGTCTCCTGGCGCTCGCAAGCGGCCGGGTCGATGACGACACTGACTCCATCGACACAGCAAACCGCCTCAGGAGAACGACATGAACGCCACCCGCCTCAACATCACTTCCGCCACCAACACCACCGTCAAGGCCGTCCTCTTCGGCGCCCTGGCCGCCGTGGTGCTGGGCCTGGGCATCGCCCACGCCGAAGGCCAGCGCGAGATGCGCGCCTCGATCGTCACGCTGGACCCGGTGGTCATCACCGCCAAGCGCGAGCAGCTGCCGACGGTCTACATCACCGGCCGTCGCGACGCCTCGGCCGACACCGTCCAGATCGCCTCGGCCGAGTAAGCCCTGACGGTTGCGCTGTATCGATGGAGCGAGTCTCCGGCCGACACTGCCTCTGATGCTCCCCCTAACGCCCGGCCTGTGCCGGGCGTTTTGCTTTTGGCCGTGCTCACGCGGCCAGCGCGAATCGATCGTCGACCTGCCCCAGCTTCATCGCCCGCCAGCCGAGGCAGGCCAATGCCACGGTCCTAGGAACAGCCTTCGCCCCGCTGCGGTAGTACGCGACCATGCGGCGCGACATCCCCAAGGCGACCGCCGCGAACTTCTCCCCATCGGCGAAAGTCAGAAGCAATGACGCCCGCGGGGTTGGCGCGACGCTGGTCAAGGTGAACTGCGGTGTCTTCATGAGCTGATGTCCTTTTCGGTGCAACGATTGCATCTCTGCGGACGCTTTGAGGCAGAGCCGGAACTGTCCGCCGTTCGCTCGATCTCTGCATTGACCAATCACAAACTCGCGCCTCCCACCAATGGGGGAGGGTGATTGACTGCCGCCGCCTCGCCCGGTCCACTCCGCTCTCTGAGCGGCAGGAGGACTTCGGGAAAATCTGATGGGGCGCCAGAAAATGCGGCAGAACCCGGTTGTTGACGAGTGAATTCAGATGAATACACTGGACTCGTCCCAACGCTTTCCGGCCCTCGACATGACCCCGAGCAGTTCGCCCCCCACCATGGAGCCCCTGTCGGCCCGCGTCCCCAGCGACCTCTACTTCTGGCTGTCCCAGCTGCAGGTCGAAGGCGCGGCCACCAACAGCGACAAGCTCCGCGTGCTGCTCGGCCAGCTCAAGCGGCAGCACGACGGCGCCTTCGACTACGTGACCGCCCACGCCTGGACCCGCGACCTCACGGCACGGCTCCGCGAGTCGCTGGTCCGGGTCGAGAACGACTCCGGCCAGCATTCCGAAGTCGTCAGCCTGCTGCTCGACCACTTCGTGGGCGCGCTCGCGCTGGCCATCAGCCAGGCACCCGCCGACGTCGACGAGGCCCGCAAGTTCGAGGAAGCGCTGGTCCGCAGAGCCACCGCGCTGAGCGAGACGCTGCTCAGACAGGGCACGCCGCTCACCGCCTCAGCCTACGACCCCCAGGTCGTGCGCCGTCACCTGGGCAACACGCTGGAACTCGCCCACCCCCTGCAATCCGCTCCGCTCTCGAAAGGCAACTGAGATGACCGACTCCCTGAAGACCCGCGTCGGCCGCGTGATCGCCGGCGGCGTCCATGCCCTCCTCGATCGCCTCGAGGACCAGGCCCCCGAGGCCACGATGGAGCAGGCGATCCGCGAGGCCGACGCCGTCATCGACGACGTGCGCCACGAGCTGGGCACCGTCTCCGCCAACCGGCACCTGTCGCAGCGCCAGCACGCCAACCTGAACCAGCTGCACGCGTCGCTGTCGTCGCAGATCGACGAGGCGATGACCGCCGGCCGCGAGGACCTTGCCCGTGCCGCAGTCGCCCGTCAGCTCGACATCGAAGCGCAACTGCCCGTGCTGGAGACCACGCTGGCCGAATACGCCCGCCAGGAGAACGAGCTGACCGGCTTCGTCGCAGCCTTGCTGGCGAAGAAGCGCGAGATGCAGGACGCGCTCGCCGAGTTCCGCAGGAGCCGTGCCGCCGCGGCCGCCACCGTGACGACGTCGGCGGGCGCCGGCGGCGCCGCCGGTGTCGCCCATCGCATCGGCAAGGTCACCGACGCCTTCGACCGCGTCTACGAACGCCAGACGGGTCTGGCCGGCACCGCGCGCCAGAACAGCCTGCAGCAGGCCGCCCAGCTCAAGGAACTGGATGACCTCGTGCGCGACAACAAGATCGCCGAGCGCATGGCGCAACTGAAGGCCACGAAGTCATGAGCCTGTTCACCGCGCCGCAGAACCTGCCGTTCGGCATCGGGTTCGCGTTGATCGTCGGTGTGGCGCTCGTCGAGGGCGCGGGCATGCTGATCTCGTTCAGCCCGAGCAACCTGATTGACGACTGGCTGCCCGACATCCATGGCGACAGCGCACTCGACCGCGTGCTGGGCTGGCTGCATCTGGGCAAGGTGCCGGCGCTCGTGCTGCTGCTGCTCTTCCTGACCGGCTACACGGTCTTCGGCTACAGCCTGCAGGTCGTGATGAACGGGCTCTTCGGCGGCTACCTGCCGGCTGCCGCCGCCGGCATCGCCGCCGTGCCCGCCGGACTGGCCACCGTCCGCGGCCTGGGCGCGCTGATCGCGCACATCATCCCGCAGGACGAGACCAGCGCCATCAGCGAGCAAAGCCTCGTCGGCCGGGTCGGTGTCGTCGTGGCCGGCGCCGCCCGCCGCGGCCTCGCCGCGCAAGCCCGGGTCAAGGACGTGCACGGCCGCTCGCACTACCTGATGGTCGAGCCCGACGTCGATGACGAGGTCTTCGAGGAAGGCGTGCAGGTGCTCATCGTCAGCAAGGTCGGCGCCTTCTACCGCTGCATCGCCAATCCGCATCCGACGCTGATGTAGACCGCCGCCCGCCGCAACGAACGCCCGGCACGTTCCACCTTTCCAGAACGCCGGATCCACCGGCCCATCCGAATTCAAAGTCGAAGTCGATTTCCAAGTCGATTTCCAAGTTTCATCGAGGGAGCAAACAGTCCATGGACAACCTGATCGAGCTGCTGGTCATCTCCGGCATCGCCCTGCTGGCGCTGTTGACGATCGGCATCATCTTCGCGCGCCTCTACAAGCGCTCGACGAAGGAAACCGCCTTCGTCCGTACGGGCCTCGGCGGCCAGAAAGTGATCATGGACGGCGGCGCGATCGTGCTGCCGGTCTTCCACGAGCGCGTGCTGGTCAACATGAACACGCTCAAGCTCGAGGTCGTGCGCCGCGAGCGCGAGAGCCTGATCACCCGCGACCGCATGCGCGTCGACGTGACCGCCGCGTTCTTCGTCCGCGTCAAGCAGACCGAGGAGGCCGTGAGCATCGCCGCCCAGACCCTGGGTGCCCGCACGCTGAGCCCGAACGAGCTGAAGGCGCTGGTCGAGGACAAGTTCGTCGACTCGCTGCGTGCGACCGCCGCGACGATGTCCATCCAGGAGCTGCAGGACAAGCGCCGCGACTTCGTGCAGGCCGTGCAGAACGCCGTGGCCGAAGACCTGGAGAAGAACGGCCTGGAACTGGAGTCGGTCTCGCTGACCAGCCTGGACCAGACGGACAAGCAGTTCTTCAACCCGAACAACGCCTTCGACGCGGAGGGCCTGACGCGGCTGACCGAGCAGACCGAGGCGCGCCGCAAGCAGCGCAACGACGTCGAGCAGGACACCGAGGTGCAGGTCCGGACCAAGAACCTGGATGCCACGCGCCAGAAGCTGACGATCGACAAGGACCAGGAGTTCGCGAGCCTGGCGCAGCACCGTGAGATCGAGATCACCCGCGCCGAGCAGGTCGCGTTGATCGCGTCGCAGCAGGCCGAGCGCACCCGTCAGGCCGAAGCCGCCAAGATCGAGGCCGAACGTCAGGTGAGCCAGAAGCGCATCGAGGCCGATCGCGAGATCAAGGCGGCGGAGATCGAGAAGAACCTGGCCATCCAGACCCGCGAGATCGAGCTGGAGCGCAAGACCGAGATGCAGCGCGCCGAGCAGCGCAAGCAGGTCGAGATGGCGCGTCAGGACACGCAGATCGCGATCGCGACGAAGTCGCGCGAGCAGTCCGATGCGGACGCGGCCGCCAACCTGGCGCGCTCCGAAGCCGTGAAGGCCGAGGAACTCGTGAACACGGCGCGTCAGGTCGCGGTGGCGGAGCGGGAGAAGAGCATCCAGCTGATCGAGGCCTCGAAGGATGCCGAGCAATTGGCCATCGCGGTCCGGGTGTCGGCCTCGGCGGAGAAGGCGGCCGCGCTGGACCGCGCCGAGGCGCTGACCATTGAAGCCACGGCCAAGCAGGCGGCGGCGCTGGCGGAGGCCGAAGGCCGCCGCGCGATCAACGAGGCGCTGAACACGCTGTCCGCCGCCCAGATCGACCTGCAGGTCCGCACGATGCTGCTGCAGCAGCTGCCCCACATCCTGGAGCAGGCCGTGCGTCCGATGGAGAAGATCGACTCGATCCGCATCTTCCAGGTCAATGGCATGCCGGGCGCGGGCGGCGACGGCACGGGTGCGGCCAATGGCCAGGGCGGCCACGGCGCGGCCGGCGGTGCGACCTTCCCCGAACAGGTGATGAACTCGGCGCTGCAGTACCAGATCGCCAAGCCCATCGTCGACGCGGTGATGAAGGACGCGGGACTGTCCAACGAAGGCATCACCGGCGTGGCGCAGACGCTGGCCGGGATGCTCTCGCCGGGCAACGGCGCGGGACTGCCGCACGCCGCCAAGCCGGCGATCGAAGGCCCTCACGCCTGATCGAGAGCGCGGCGCGCTCGCTCGTTCGCGCGATGGGTCGAGCGCTGGATGGATCGCGCACTGTCGACCAACGACAAAAAAGCCCGCTGGCATCGCCAAGCGGGCTTTTTCCGTTGGGACCTGCGGTCCCGCGCGGTGAAGCTCAGTCGAAGTTCGGCGTCTCGACGCCCAGCACCTTGTGCAGCTTCGGGCTGGTGGTCGTGTACTGCAGGTGCACGCGCTTTTCCGGGTTGATGATCGGCATCGCGCCGAAGGCCGCCAGCGCGGCTTCGTGGAAGCCCGACAGGATCAGCTTCTTCTTGCCCGGGTAGGTGTTGATGTCACCCACCGCGAAGATGCCCGGCACGTTGGTCTGGAACTTCTCGGTGTCGACCTGGATCTGCTTCTTCTCCAGCGACAGGCCCCACTCGGCGATCGGGCCCAGCTTCGGCGACAGGCCGAAGAACACCAGCACTTGGTCCGCCGGCACCACGCGCGTGACGCCGTCGCCGCCGGTGATCTTCAGGCCCTTGAGCGAATCCTCGCCCTCGTCCAGGTCGTTGACCTGGCCGACGATGAACTGCATCTCGTAGGCGTCGCACAGCTCGCGCATCTTGGCCACCGACGCCGGCGCGGCACGGAAGCCGTCGCGGCGGTGCACCAGGATCACGCTCTCCGCCTTGTGCGGGTTGCCGTCGGCATTGCCGCCGCAGAAGTTCAGCGCCCAGTCCAGCGCCGAGTCGCCGCCGCCGATGATCACCAGGTTCTTGCCGGCGAACTGCGACGGGTTGCGCACCCGGTAATGGACCTGCGAGCCCTCGTACTTGTCGATGCCCTCGACCTTCAAGGTGCGCGGCTGGAAGGAGCCCACGCCGCCCGCGATGAAGATGGTCTTGGTCAGGAACTGCGTGCCCTTGCTCGTCGCGACGAAGAAACGACCGTCTTCCTGCTTCTCGACCGTCGTGACCTCCTGCCCCAGATGGAAGGTCGCGCCGAAGGGCTCGATCTGCTTCATCAGGTTGTCGGTCAACTCCTTGCCCGTCACCACCGGCAACGCCGGGATGTCGTAGATCGGCTTGTCCGGGTAGAGCTCGATGCACTGGCCGCCGGGATAGGCCAGCGAGTCGATGATGTGAGCCTTGATCTCGAGCAGGCCCAGTTCGAACACCTGGAACAGGCCCACCGGGCCCGCGCCGACGATGACGGCGTCGGTTTCGATCACGCCCGCGTGCGGGGCGGAGGTCGCTTCAGTCACTTGCGTTTCCATTCTTGTAGGGGGCGGCCGCCGGCAGGGCCCGGCGCCGCGGGATGAGGGGATCGGTCAGCGGACCAGCTGATCGATCTTGCCCGTCTTGTCCTTCCACTCCTCGGCGTCCGGGAGCGGGGCCTTGCGCTTGGTGATGCTGGGCCATTTCTTCGCCAGGTCGGCATTCAGCTTGATCATGATCTGCTGATCGCCGGGCACGTCCTCCTCCGGCATGATCGCGTTCACCGGGCACTCCGGGATGCAGACCGCGCAGTCGATGCACTCATCGGGGTCGATGGTCAGGAAGTTCGGACCTTCGCGGAAGCAGTCGACGGGACAGACATCGACGCAGTCGGTGTATTTGCAGCGAATGCAGGCTTCGGTGACGACGTGGGTCATAGCGGCTCTTCTAGTGACGGGGCCGGCGGAACGGGCCCTCGAAAATCAGCGATCCCCTGGCAGTCCGTGGACGGTGGGCTTGGTGGCGCTGACGGTAAACAGGAGATTTTAGACGTTCGGGCTCTGGGGCAGGGATTCCAGCCCCTGCGGCTCAAGGTCTTGGCGTGAGGACGGTGTCGCGTAATCGCCCAAACCGGCCTCCGGCGGCACCGCCAGCAGGGCCGCGCCCGCGCCGACGATCACCACCGTCGGCCGCCCCTTGTGGAGCATCGACGCCGCGCCCAGCGACGCCACGTCGTGCTCGCTGGACAGCGCATCGGCGCAGCCGGCCCGGGACACGACGCTCACCGGCGTGCCCGCGTCCCACCCCGCGGCCAGCAGGCGGCGGGCGAGGGCCGCCAGTTGCTGGCCGGCCATGTAGAAGACCTCGGTGTCGGCGGACTTGCCGGCCTGGAGCTCGCCGTCGCGCGTCATCGCGGTCGTCAGCGCGACGCTGCGACCCGCGCCGCGCCGCGTGAGCGGACGCCCGGTCTGCGCGGCGGCCGCGATCGCGGCGGTCACGCCCGGAACGATCTCGTAGGGGATGCCGGCCTCGGCCAGCGCCAGGAGTTCTTCCTCGAGGCGGCCGAAGACGTTGGCATCGCCGCCCTTCAAGCGGACGACGACGTCATGCGCCTTAGCCTCACGGACGAGCGCGGCATTGATCGCCGTCTGCTTCTTGGAATGGCAGAACCCGCGCTTGCCCACGTCCAGCCACTTCGCCTGCGGCGCGAGCTCGCGCAGCGCCGGGTCGGTCAGGGCGTCGAACAGCACGACGTCCGCCAGCGCGAGCGCCCGCGCGCCGCGCAGCGTGATCAGGTCGGCGGCGCCGGGTCCGGCGCTGACGAAGAGGACACGTCCCATGGCGATGGCTCCTGGCGGTCGTGGGTGGTCGGTCGGGTGAGCGGAGGGCCGGGAGATCAGCGGACCAGCAGCGCGCCGCTGGTGCGGTTGCTGGTGGGATCCACGACGATCAGCGCGCCGCCGACGCGGTTGTCCGCGTACGGCTGCAGCGGCAGCTCGGCCTGCAGCTCGATGGTGACGTGGCCGATCTCGTTGACCGACAGCTCGTGCGCCTCGGTCTCGGCCAGCGTCTGGATGTCCAGCCGGTGGTCGATCGCGGCGATGCGGGCCTGGACCCAGCGGTTGCCGTGGCGCACCCAGTACTTGCGGCCGAGCACGGCCGGTTCGGTGTCGATCCACGCGAGCGTGGCCTCGAAGGTGCGGCGGGGCGTGGCCGCGCCCGGCGCGACGATCCAGTCGCCACGCGAGACGTCCACCTGGCGGTCCAGCAGCAGCCCGGCCGATTCACCGGCGACCGAGGTCGCCACCGGCTCGCCGGCGCGGCGCAGCTCGCCGACGATGGCGGTCTGGCCGCTCGGCAGGATCTGCACTTCATCGCCGACCTGCACCTGGCCTTGCGCGATCCGGCCCCACAGCACGCGCGGGTTGTTGCCCGTGCCGTCGCCGTCCTTGGCCACGTACTGGACCGGCAGCGCCAGCGGCGCCTCGACGGTTTCCTGCACGGTCGGCAGCGACTCCAGCACCTGCAGCAGCGACGGGCCGTCGTACCAGTCCGCTTCCAGCGGCTGCGTCACGTTGTCGCCGCGCAGCGCGGAGACGGGCACCACCGCGGTCACGCGGATGCCAGCGGCCGAGGCGAACTTCTCCAGCGCGGCCGAGACCTTGCGGAAGGCGTCGCCCGGGTTCGCGGCAGCGTCGATCTTGTTGATCGCGAAGACGATGCTGGGCACGCGCAGCAGGTGTGCGAGCAGGCTGTGACGGCGCGTCTGCGCCAGCAGCGGGACGTCGTCGACCGACAGGTCCAGCTTGGTCACGTCGACCAGCACGACCGCGGCATCGCTGCCCGCGGCGGCGGTGACCATGTTGCGGGTGTACTGCTCATGGCCCGGCGCGTCGGCAATGATGAACTTGCGCTGCTTGGTCGCGAAGTAGCGGTAGGCGACGTCGATCGTGATGCCCTGTTCGCGCTCGGCTTCGAGGCCGTCGGTCAGCAGGCTCAGGTCGATCGGCTGGCCGGCGGCGCGCTTGGCCAGCGTGTCGAGCTGGTCGGCCAGGATCGCGCGGCTGTCGAAGAGCAGGCGTCCGATCAACGTGCTCTTGCCGTCGTCAACGCTGCCGGCGGTCAGGAAGCGCAGCGCGCGGTGCGTCGTGTCGAGGTCGGATTGATGGATCTTGGTCACGGCGGGGGCATTCACTGGGTTCAGGACGGCGGACATCAGAAGTAGCCTTCCTTCTTGCGGCGCTCCATCGAAGCGTCGGAGGTGCGGTCGTCCATGCGGGTCGCGCCGCGCTCGGAGACCGTGACCGTCAGCGTCTCGGCGACGATGTCGGCGGCGTTGGCGGCCGGACTCTCCACCGGGCAGGTGCAGGTCATGTCGCCGACGGTGCGGAAGCGCACCTGCGCCGTCTCGACAGTCTCGCCGGCTTCTGGCGGGGTCACGTCGGTCAGCGGCACCAGCAGGCCCTTGCGGCGGATTACCTGGCGGTCGTGCGCGAAGTACAGCGACGGCAGCGGGATGTTTTCGCGGGCGATGTAGAGCCACACGTCCAGCTCGGTCCAGTTGCTGATCGGGAAGGCGCGGAAATGCTCGCCCGGACGGATGCGGGTGTTGAAGAGGTTCCACAGCTCGGGCCGCTGTTCCTTCGGCTGCCATTGGCCGAAGCTGTCGCGGTGGCTGAAGATGCGCTCCTTGGCGCGCGCCTTCTCCTCGTCGCGGCGGGCGCCGCCGATGAGCACATCGAAGCGGTGCTCCTCGATGGTCTCCAGCAGCGTCACCGTCTGGTGGCCGTTGCGCGATTCCAGCGGATGCGACAGGCGGATCGTGCCCTTCTTGATCGAGTCTTCCAGGTGGCCGACGACCAGGCGCTCGCCCATCTCCTCGACGCGGCGGTCGCGGAACTCGATCACCTCGGGGAAGTTGTGGCCGGTGTCGACGTGGACCAGCGGGAAGGGCAGCTTGCCGGCGAACTCGTTGCCGGCGATGCGGCGCTTGAAGGCCTTCTCGGCCAGACGCAGCACCACGCACGAATCCTTGCCGCCGGAGAACAGCAGGGCGGGGCGCTCGAAGGCGGCGGCGACCTCGCGCAGGATGAAGATGGCCTCCTCTTCGAGGTGGTCCAGGTGGCGGTGGTCCGCCAGCGGCAGCAGTTGTTCGAGGTTCACGGGGGCGTTCATGCCTGGGCTCCGGAGGTCGCTTTCAACGTCGGGGGGGACGCTTCGGGTTCAGATTCGGTGTGGGTGGCGTGCAGGCCGCATTCCTTGGAGGAGTCCTCCCACCACCAGCGGCCGGCGCGGAAGTCCTCGCCGACGGCGATCGCGCGGGTGCAGGGCGCGCAGCCGATGCTGGGCATGAACTGGTCATGCAGCGGGTTGTAGGGCACGACGTGCTGCTGCACGTAGTGCCAGACGTCGGCCCAGCTCCACTCGGCCAGCGGATTGATCTTGGTGCGGCCCTGGCCGTCGTCCTCGCGGAAGGGGACCTCGGCGCGGTTGGCGCTCTGCTCGCGGCGCAGGCCGGTGATCCACGCCGTGCGGCCGGCCAGCATGCGCGACAGCGGCTCCAGCTTGCGCACGCCGCAGCAGGCCTTGCGCAGCTCGACACTGCGGTACATCGGCTCCTCGCCGTGGGCGCGGACGAAATGGACGACCTGCTCGTTCACCGGTGCGAAGACTTCCACCTCGATGCCGTAGCGGTCGTGGATGCGCGGGATCAGCGCCAGCGTTTCCGCATGCAGCTTGCCGGTGTCCAGCGTCGCCAGCGCGATCGGCAGGCCGTGGCGCGCGATCAGGTCGGTGATGACCATGTCCTCGACGCCCAGCGAGGTCGATTGCAGCGCGCCGGGACCGAAGTCCGCCGCGGCCTGCTTCAGCACCTCGACCGTACGCGCGACGCGCTCGTCGAAACCGGCGGTCTTGCGGGCGTACAGACCGATGGCGGAACCGACGCCGGCATCCGTGCCCGGCAACGCCGAGACGCCTGCGGATGCGCCTCCGGATGCGCCGTCCGACGCGCCGCCATCCGACACGCCACCAATCGGCGCGAAGTCCAGCGAAGACACCTCGCCGCTCATGCTCAGGCCTCGGACTTCTGGCCCGGGCGGGCGAACAGCGGGCGCGTCTCGTTGACGTCCGCCTGGTAGTGGCCGGGGAAGAAGCTCAACGCGCGTTCGGCGGCTTCCTGGTTCTGGTCGCCGCGCATCTGCACGGCGTCGACGCCGCAGCGCTGCAGCAGCGGGAGCATGTCGACGAGGACTTCGCCGATCGCGCGCACTTCGCCGGCGAAGCGCAGCCGCGAGCGCAGCACGTGCGCCTGGCTGTAAGCGCGGCCGTCGACCCACTTCGGGAACTGCAGCACCACCAGCGCCAGACGCGGCAGGTCGGTCTTCAGGTCGAGCACGTCGATGTCGTTGGGCAGGATCACGCCGGTGGCCAGGCCTTCGGGCCAGGTGTCGCGCACGGCGTGCCACTGTTCCAGCGTCAGCAGCTTGTGGTCGGCGGCGGCGGGATGCGGTTGCGGGCCGTCCTCGCCGGCGCAGGTGTGCCAGGGGTCTTGGGCCTTGGAGACGAACTTCATGATGCGGGGGCGTTCCGTTTCCGGGGTGCTCGGGGTGCTCGGGGTCATTGCTTCGCGGTCGTGCGGCGGATCTCGTTGGTCGCCTGCTTGAAGGCGTCCAGGCCGATGCGGCGGACCGTCTGGAGGAAGCGCTCGCCGGCTTCGCGTTCGCGGCGGTAGGTCGCGATCACGGCCTCGACCGCATCGGCGGCCTCGTCGGCGGCGAAGGACGGGCCGATCACCTTGCCCGGCACCGCGGTGCCCGAGAGCGTCGAGCCGTCCGAGCCGCCCAGCGTGATCTGGTACCACTCGCTGCCGTCCTTGTCGACGCCGAGCACGCCGATGTGGCCGCTGTGGTGGTGGCCGCAGCTGTTGATGCAGCCGCTGATGTGCAGGTCGATGTCGCCGATGTCCCAGAGCTCGTCGAGGTCCTGGAAGCGGTCGGTGATCTCGGACGCCACGGGGATCGAGCGGGCGTTGGCCAGCGCGCAGAAGTCGCCGCCGGGGCAGACGATCATGTCGGTCAGCAGGCCGATGTTGGGCGTGGCAAAGCCGTGTTCCTTGGCGGCTTCGAAGAGCGCGGGCAAGTCGCTCTCGCGCACCCAGGGCAGCAGCAGGTTCTGGTCGTGAGACACGCGCAGTTCACCGTGGCTGTAAGCGTCGGAGAGCGCGGCGGCCGCGTCCATCTGCGCGTCGGTGATGTCGCCCGGCGGCAGGCCGACGCGCTTGAGCGACAGCGTCACCGAGCGGTAGCCGCTGACGCGGTGCGCGTGGACGTTGCGTTCCAGCCAGCGGCGGTAGGCCGGCGAGGCGCCTTCGAAGATGTCGACGCCCGGCACCGGGGTCACGCCTTGCGGCTCGACGAAGCTGGCGGCGACGCGGGCCAGTTCGGCCTCGGGAATGAGCTGCTCGTGGCTGCCGGCGTCGTCGTTCAGGATGGACTGGTACTCGGCGTTGACCGCGTCGAAGTAGGCCTGGCCTTCAGCCTTCACGAGGATCTTGATGCGCGCCTTGTACATGTTGTCGCGGCGCCCGAAGCGGTTGTACGTGCGCACGATCGCTTCGAGGTACAGCACGATGTTCTGCCACGGCACGAAGGGGCTGATCTCCTGGCCGATGATCGGCGTGCGGCCCATGCCGCCGCCGACGAAGACCTGGAAGCCGATCTCGCCGGCCTCGTTCCTGCGCAGCTGCAGGCCGATGTCGTGCCAGGCGATGGCGGCGCGGTCTTCCTTGGCGCCCGAGATCGCGATCTTGAACTTGCGCGGCAGGAAGGCGAATTCGGGATGCAGCGTCGACCACTGGCGCAGCACTTCGGCGTAGGGGCGCGGGTCGATCAGCTCGTCGGCGGCCACGCCGGCCGTGACGTCGCTGGTGATGTTGCGGATGCAGTTGCCGCTGGTCTGGATGCCGTGCATGTCGACATCGGCCAGCAGGTCCATCACGTCCGCCGACTGCGTCAGCGGGATCCAGTTGAACTGCAGGTTCTGGCGCGTGGTGAAGTGACCGTAGCCGCGGTCGTGCTCGCGGGCGATGCGGGCGAGCTGGCGCAGCTGGCGGCTGTCGAGCACGCCGTAGGGCACGGCGACGCGCAGCATGGGCGCATGGCGCTGGATGTACCAGCCGTTCTGCAGGCGCAGCGCGCGGAAGTCGTCGTCGGGGAGCTGACCGGCCAGATGGCGTTCGAGCTGGTCGCGGTACTGGGCGGCGCGGGCGTGGACGAACTGGCGGTCGAAATCGGTATAGGCGTACATGGCGTCGGCTGGACCCGGCCGGGTTTCTCAGGGGGCCCGCCGCGCGTCAGAGACACCGCGGCTGGCCCAGGGCTGGCCGGGAGTCTGCACTCTATGAACGCTTTATATATATGAGAACTACAAAATCGTAGATTGCTTATGGCGAGATAAGCATATGAAGATTCCTGCAAAAGGCGGGGGCGGGGGCTGACCCCCTCTCCCGCAGGGGCGGGAGAGGGGGGGGTGAGGGTGGGTTTGCGGCCGCAGGCCGCGCTCAGCTCGTTGCCAGCCGGCGCAGGGCCGCGATCTGGTCGGCGATCCGCGGCGGCAGCGGCTCGGTGCCGGCCAGGATCGCGCGGATGAAGTCGGCGTTGGTCGCCGGCTCACAGGCGGGCGACAGCGTCCAGTCCAGATCCTCGTTGCTTGCCGGGTTGAGATCCAGGCCTTGCCCGTTCGCGAAGCCTTGCAGGTGGGCCTTGCGCCGGAGGTGGAGGTAGGCCTCTCCTTCGCTGGCGCGCATGAGGAGCGCGCGGCCATCGTCGGCGCTGAGCTGGGGCAGCGCCTCGCCCATGCTGTCGACGTATTCCGGATGGGTCACCGCGACCACGCGCACGCTGCGACCCGGGAGCGGGTCCAGCAGCTTCGCGACGCTATGGCTGCTGTTGCGCAGTCCCATGCGGGGGCGCAGCGCCATCATTGCGTCGAGTCCGGGATGGATGACCTCGGTCGGCAGGATGGCGAGGCGGTCCGACGCCAGGCGCTGGCCGGCTTCATCCACGTTCGGGGCGACGGGCAGTTCCAGCGCTTCGAAGAGTTCGAACGGGCTGATGCGGCTGTCGAAGTCGTGCCGACCGTGGATCAGCACCGGGATGCCCTCCCGGGCCAGCAGCATCGCCACCAGCGGCATCAGGTTGGCCTGCTTGCGCGCGCCGTTGAAGGTCGGCAGCACGACGGTGCGGGGGCCGGCCGGCGCCGCCACGCGCGCGGCTCCGGCCTGCATCGCCTCGACGAACCCGAGCAGCTCGTCGAGGCTTTCCCCCTTGATGCGCATCGCGATCAGGATGGCGCCGCGCTCCAGGTCGGGCACGGTGCCGGCGAGCAGCGCGGCGAAGAGCGCGCGCGCCTGCTCGCGCGTCAGGTCGCGGGCGCCTCGAGCGCCGCGGCCGATTTCCTTGAGGAGGGGGGCGTAGTCCATGCGTCCTTCCGGTGAGGGACGCAGTTTAAGAGGGCCGCCCGCAGGCCCGCGGGGACGACCGCGGCGACATCGGCACCAGCGACGTCGGTGGCCGCATCGGTCGCCTCGGCGGCGAGCGTCAGGCCCAGCTCGCCGAACAGGTCCTTCGGATCGTCCATCTCCGGCACCAGGGCCAGCTCGCGGCCCAGGCCCAGCGCCTCGGCGCGGTCGCCCAGCCAGCGCAGCGTCGCGAAGTCCTCCAGCGCGAAACCGACCGAGTCGAAGACCGTCACCTCATCGTCGCTGCGCCGGCCCGGGGCCTCGCCGCGCAGCACGCGCCAGAACTCGGTGACCGGGAAGTCCGCCGGCATCTGCTGCACGTCGCCCTCGATCCGCGATTGCGGCTCGTACTCGACGAACACGCTGGCGCGTTCCAGCACGCCGCGCGCCAGCTCGGTCTTGCCAGGGCAGTCGCCGCCGACGCCGTTGATGTGCATGCCGGGCTCGATCATCTCCGCCGTCAGGATGGTCGCGTTGCGCTTGTCGGCCGTGACCGTGGTGACGATGTCGGCGCCGCGGGCCGCTTCGGCGGCGTCGCGGCAGCGGACCAGCGTCAGACCCTCAACGCGCGACAGGTGGCGCACCAGCTTGTCCGTTGCCGCCGGATCGACGTCGAAGAGCCGGATCTCGCGGATGCCCAGCAGGTGGTGGAAGGCCAGCGCCTGGAACTCGCTCTGCGCGCCGTTGCCGATCAGGGCCAGCGTGCGGGCGCCCGGACGTGCCAGGTGTTGCGCGACCAGCGCGGAGGTGGCCGCCGTGCGCAGCGCCGTGCTGAGGGTCAGCTCCGACAGCAGCCGCGGCGTGCCGGTGGCGACGTCGGCGAGCACGCCGAAAGCCATCACGGTGGGCAGGCCCACGCGGTGGTTTTTGGGGTGGCCGTTGACGTACTTGAAGCTGTAGAGCGAGGCGTCGGAGATCGGCATCAGCTCGATCACGCCGTCGTCCGAGTGGTTGGCGACGCGCGCGCTCTTGTCGAACTCGCTCCATCGGACGTAGTCCTCGGCGATGTGGCGGGCGAGGGTCTGGAAGCTCCGGGCGATGCCGTCGTGCCGGACGACGCGGGCGACATCGGGCGTGAGGAGGAGGCGGGTCGTCATCGGCGGTCTCTTGGCAGTGGGAATGCCTCCATTCTTCGGATCCGCGTGTCAGCAGGAAGCCAGAGAACTGATCAATAATCGAAGCGCCTTGCGCATTTCGTCAGGGAACTCTGACGAAATGCCGTGAGATTCGGGTTAACCCAGGGCGATGCGCGCGCAATGCGACCGCCGACGCACCAACATGGACACGCTGGACCATCAACTGATCGCGCTGCTGCGCCAGGACGCCCGGGCGAGCATCGCGACGCTGGCGCACAAGCTGAAGGTGTCGCGCGGCACGGTGACCAACCGATTGACGCGGCTGGAGGACAGCGGCCAGATCGTGGGCTACACGGTGAAACTGCGGGCCGACGTGGCCCAGCCGCACATCACGGCCTGGATGAGCATCGCGGTGGAAGGCAACCGCACGCGCGAGGTCGTCGGCATCCTGCTCGGCGAGCCCGGCGTGGCGGGGCTGTTCGACACCAACGGCCGCTGGGACCTGCTGGCGGAACTGCGTGCGGACAGCCTCAACGAACTCGCCGAGATCCTGGAGCGAGTGCGCCTGATCAAGGGCATCGGCGCGACCGAGACCAGCATCCACCTGCAGACGTACAAGCTGGCCTGAGCAGCTCAGCGCTTCGGTGCGGACGCCGGCGCGTCGTCGTCGTCCGGCTCGGGTGCGTCCGGCTCGAGCTGGAAGCGGCCATCGCGCAGTTCCATGCGCGTGCGCTGCACCACCGGGCGCAGCGCGTTGCACGCGCCTTCGTTGAAGCGCAGGACGATCTCGACGCGCGGTCCGCGTCCGGGGCTCAGCACGCTGACACCGGAGGTCTGCGGCGCCGCGCTCGCGCCGCACGCGAGCGGGCCTGGCTTCTCGTCGAAGCCGAGTTCGGCGCCCAGTTGCAGTTCGCCGTCGCGTTCCAGCACCAGCCGCTCGGTGCGGCTTTCGCGTCCCCGGTCGATGTCGTAGCGGCGGCTGCGCAGGATCCATCGCTCGTCGGCGATCTGCAGCAACTGCAGGTCCTCGTCGCCGGCGCCCGGCGCGCCGGGCATCAGCAGCAGACCCTTGGCGCTCAGCTTCCAGCGCCCCGCCGCGTCGGCGGCCAGCACGGCGGCGCCCAGCGCCGGCACGCAGGCCGCGCAGCGGAACTGGTCGCGCGGTCCGGGCGTCAACTGATAGACCAGCATCAGCTTGTCGACGTCCGATTCGACGTAGCGCCCGCGGAAGACCTCGCGGATCTCGGCGCGCAGCGTCGGCGAGCGGCCGCCGAAGAACGCCGCAGCGCGCTCGTGGCGCCAGGTGTTGCCCCCGTAGACCATCTTCATCGCGGTGGCCGCATCAGGCGCCTTGTCGATGGCGACGGGGATCTGGGCGCACGCCGCCGCGGCGGTGATCAGCAGCAGCGCCGCGACGCCCAGTCGACTGGCGAGGCGGACCTGGCGGAGGCGGCCGTGGCGACGATGGTGGGCGAGGGGCTGGGGCACGAAGGTCGGGCTGGTGGTGTGGCGAAGTCGCGATCATCGCCGAGCCGCGCGGCCCCCGGGTACAGTCCCCGGCCATGAGCCGTCCCGACGCCCCGCCTCCGGTGATCCGCAG
Organism: Roseateles noduli; assembly: GCA_002205125.1. Taxonomy (GTDB): domain Bacteria; phylum Pseudomonadota; class Gammaproteobacteria; order Burkholderiales; family Burkholderiaceae_C; genus Roseateles; species Roseateles noduli. The sequence goes on from NIOE01000002.1 coordinate 42,332, forward strand.
CCTGCTGGAGACCGACCTCTACAAGTTCACGATGTGGCAGGCGATGTTGCATCGCTACCCGCAGGCGCAGGCCGAGTACCGCTTCGCGTGCCGCAACACGCCGCAGTACCCGCTGGCGGAACTGGTCGCGGACCTGGAGCGCGAGATCGACCACCTCTGCGCGCTGACCTTCCGCGCCGACGAGCTCGACTACCTCAGCGGCCTGCGCTTCATGAAGCCCGACTTCATCGACCTGCTGCGCATCTTCCGTTTCCAGCGCGCGTTCATCACGGTGCGCGCCGAGGGCGACAAGCTGGAGATCGTCGTGCGCGGCCCGCAGGTGCACGTGATGGCCTTCGAGATCTTCGTGCTGGCGATGGTCAACGAGCTGTACTTCCGCCGCTTCGATCAGGCGGCCGCGATCGAGGAGGGCCGCCGCCGGCTGGCGCAGAAGATAGCCCTGATCCGGACCTTCACGCGGGAGGAGGCACCGCGCCGCCACCCGTTCCAGTTCTTCGACTTCGGCCTGCGCCGGCGTTTCTCCGGGGCCTGGCACGAGGAGGTGCTGCGCACGCTGCGCGACGAGCTGCCGCAGACCTTCCGCGGCACGTCCAACGTGCTGCTGGCCAAGGAGCTCGGCCTGGTGCCCATCGGCACGATGGCGCACGAGTACCTGCAGGCCTACCAGGCCACCGGCGTGCGGCTGCGCGACCACCAGAAGGCGGCGCTGGAGGACTGGGTGCAGGAGTACCGCGGCGACCTCGGCATCGCGCTGACCGACGTGATCGGCATGGACGCGTTCCTGGCCGATTTCGACCTCTACTTCGCCAAGCTCTTCGACGGGCTGCGTCACGACTCGGGCGATCCGGTCGAGTGGGGCGAGAAGGCGCTGGCGCACTACGACCAGCTGCGCATCGACGCCAACACCAAGCGCCTGGTGTTCTCCGACGCGCTCGACATGCCGAAGGCGCTGGCGCTGTACCGCCATTTCGCGGACCGCGTCCAGATGGGCTTCGGCATCGGCACCAAGCTCAGCAACGACGTGGGACTGCCGACGCTCAACATCGTCATCAAGCTCACCCACGTCAACGGCCAGCCGGTCGCCAAGCTCTCCGACAGCCCCGGCAAGACCATGTGCGAGGACCAGACCTTCCTGGCCTACCTGCGCCAGGTGTTCAAGGTGCCGGCGCCGGCGCCGGGGCGCTGAGGTCGGGTCGCGTGACGCCGCTCCGCCTCAGAGCTTCGGCGTTGCGCGCGGCTTGGTGATCCAGACACGCAGGGCAGGCTCGACCTCGGCCTGCTGGCCGCTCAGCTGCTGCTGGCCCGGCAGCATCATGGTGAGCTGGTTCGGCGCCGTCGAAACGCTCGGACGCCAGAACTGGTCGATGGCAACGGGGATCTGATCGAACCTCAACGCACGAGGAAACGCCCCCGCCTTGTAGACGATCCGGTCCTGATCGCCTTCGCTGAAGTCGAACACCATGGCCAGGCTCCGGTCCTCCGGATGGGGACCTTTGTACGCGCTGCGCCACTGTCGACCGTCGCCGTCCGCCAGCGTGACCTGGGGGGATTGCGCTGAAAAAGCCCAGATGTGGAATGTCGGACGATCGGCCGCCGTCCATGCGGGCAGGTCCAGCGTCAGCCGATCGACGTCCTGCCCGCTGACGAAGCGTCGATCGAGCTTGCCCACCAGCGACGGTGTCTGGCACCAATGGCCCGTGTGCGCCGCTTCATAGCCCGAGATTCCCCATGAGGATCGATGCGCCTTGCCGCAGACGAGGGGCCGCACCGTGCCGACGTCGGGTCGTGCGGTGCTCGTCCAATCCCGGCGGCAGTTCGTGTTGTCGGTCGACAGACACATCGGATCGCCGTTGGCATTGACCGCCAGGAAGGTGGGATACCCCAGGAAGTGGTAGCTCTGCCAGTCGGCGAAGAGATTGGCATGGGCCACGTTGCACCAGTGGCCCGCCGTGTCATAACCCGTGATGCCGTACTTCGCCCGATGGTCGAGTCCGCAGACCAGCGGCCGGATCCGGGCCGTGCCGGGGGCAGGATCGCCGCGTTTGCAGTTCACGCCGTCTTCGCTGTAGCAGCTGAAGTTGCCGTCGCTTTCGACGCGATAGAACTGATCGTTGAAGGCGCGCCATGCGGACGGCTCGGGCGGCGGCGCGACGACGGTGAGCTCGCCGCCCTTCAGTGCGTTCTTGAACCAGGTACCCAGGCTGTCGTCGTAGTCTTCGGCGTACGCACAAGGCGTGAAGGGGAGGAGCAGCGCCGCGATGGACAGGGCGTGCCGGTGTCGGATGTGCATGAGGAACCTCGATTCAGAAGGGAGAGGTCCCTCTGTGCGCCGTGTCCCCGAGTGCGCATGACAGCCCGGGATCCCGGCGCGCGCTCAATCGCGATGCGCCGTGATGCGATGGACCACCGGCCCGGCCAGCAGCGGCGTCGGCTTGCCCTCGACCCAGTCCTGATGTCCCGCGCCGTAGAACGGCGACATCGGGTGTCCGCTCTGTCCGCCCGGCATCGACAGCCAGCCGTGGTCCTCGCGGCCCGGCGAGACCACCATCCGCTCCGACTGTCCGAACGCGGGTCCGGCGACGTGCGGCAGGTTGCTGTCGCCGCTCTGCGGCACCGACGGCATGTCCAGCCAGCGCGACAGCGCGGGGATCGCCTTGGCCAGCGGATGCTGGATGCGGCTCGCGTTCTGCGCGCCCCAGGTGGCGCCGCCGAGGTTGCCGTCCGGCGCCACCTCGCGCGCCGCGTCGTCCAGTTGCGCCAGCAGCAGCGCATCCCAGCTCGGGAAGGTCGCCGGCAGCAGGTGCGGCGGACGCTCGTCGACGGCGCGCGCGGCGCTGTATTCGAACTGGTTGCGCCAGCGGATGTGCCGCTTCGGATCCAGCTGCCGATCGCCGAGCGAGGGCAGCGTCCACGCGTCCCACAAGGTGTCCAGGACGCGCAGCCGCGCCTGGCGCACCAGACGATAGGCGGCTGAATCCGCGTCGGCCCGGCCGTTCCAGTTCTCCAGCAGCTGGACGAAGGCCCTGTGCGTCGGGTTCGCGCCGGCATCGGTGCGTGCGGCCGCCAGCAGACGCGCCGCCCAGGTCTTCATGAAGCGCGCCTCGTCGTCCTGGTGGATGGCGCCGATGGAGGCTTCGTCGTGCTTGTCGGTGGCGGAGAGCCGGTCGCGGATCTGCTGCGCGCGGGCGCCCAGGTCGAAGCCGCCGTCGCCGAGCAGCTCGCCCGGCGCGCCGTCGAGCTGGCGGTTGTTGGCGGTCCACAGCTGGCCCTGCGCGGGCGACAGCACCTGCGGCGCGCGGTCGGGCGCCAGCCAGTCGCGCCGCATCGCCGTCGGCGCGACGAAGCGGCCGTAGCGCTCGGGCAGGCCGGGCTGCGCCCACAGGCGGCCGGCGACGGTCCAGCCGATCTGGCCGTCGCGGTCGGCGGCGAGCAGGTTCTGGTGCGGCATGCCGGCGCGCTGCGCCAGCGCCAGCGCGTCGCTGACATGGCGCATCTGCAGCATGCGGTCGAGTTCGAGGTTGTAGGCCGCGCCCTGGTGCGCGATCCAGCTCAGGGCGAAGCGGCGTCCGTCCTCGACGGTCACGATGGGGGCGTCGTTGATCTCGTTCACCTCGAACGTGACCGCGGGGCCGCCGTGGATCTCGAGCGTCTCGGTGCGCGTCGTGACCTTCGCATCGGCGGGAACCTCGATCCAGTCGAACCATTGGCCGTAGGCGTTGGTGAACCCCCAGGCGACCGCGCCGTTGGAGCCCACCACCAGCGCGGGCAGTCCGGGCAGGGTCACGCCGGCGGCGCGCAGGCCCGAGGGGCCGGCGCCGATCTGGAACTGTGCGCGGTACCAGATGCTCGGCACGCCCAGGCCCAGGTGCATGTCGTCGGCCAGGATCGCGCCGCCGTGCGTCGAGCGCGAGCCCGCCACCGCCCAGTTGTTGCTGCCCAGGACCGGCAGATCGCGGTCGGCCCGCGCGCTGGCCGGGGAGGTGATCGGTGCCGGCGCACTCGTCGGCGCACTCGTCGACGTACGCGTCGGAGCACTCGATGGGGTACTCGCCGGACCGCTGGCCGGATCGGCAGCCGCACGCGCCCGGCTCACGTCGAGCTGCGCCGCCGTCGGCATCGTCGGCGCCGGCATCTGGCTGCCGTCGAGCGCCGCGTCCCAGCGGCCGCCGCGCGGGCTGAGCCAGTCGAACACGGCGTCGCCGGCGTGTTCGCGCAGGGTCGCGCGCTCGAAGCCCGCCTCGAAGCTGCCGGACTGCAGCATGAAGTACATCTCCGAGATCACCAGCAGCGAGTCGACCGGCGTCCAGTCCTGCGGCTTGGCGCGCAGCAGCAGGTATTGCCACGGGCGCATCGGCAACGCATGGAGGCCGGCATTGACGCCTTCCGCGTAGGCGAGCAGCAGCAGCCGGTCCTCGCCCGACAGCCCTTCGAAGCGTTCGGTCAGCCGCGCGCGCAGCCGGTGCACGCGACGCGAGCGGTCGCGATCCAGCGCCTTGGCGCCGAACAGCGCGGACAGTTCCCCGGCGGCGGAGCGGCGCGTGAGGTCCATCTCGAAGAACCGTTCCTGCGCATGCGCGAAGCCGAGTCCGCGCGCCACATCCAGCCGCGTGCGGCCTTCGACGACCAGCGTTCCCAGCGCATCGCGGCCCAGGCTGACCGGCGCACTCAGGCCGGGGATCCCGGCGTCGCCGTCCAGCTGCGGCAGGCTGGCGCGCACGCAGGCCCAGGCCGCGATCGCCAGCGCCACCACCAGGAACGGCAGCCCGACCAGGCCCCGCACGGTCCAGCGCCGCAGCGCGCTCTTTCCACTCATGTGCTCTCCTGATCCGCGCCTCGATGCCCGGGCTCCGATATCCGCGCGCCGATGGGCGGAGTGTCAATGTCCGGGTTCCGTCGGCCGGGTCTCGATTTCCGGGGCGCGATTGTGCGTGCGCGCTGCAACAGCTTTGCTACAGAGCTTCCCTAGAATCCCGCGCCATGCCCCGAGACGACCGCGACCTTACCAAGCCTGCCGACGCCGTGCCCGCGTTGCCCTCCCGCCGCCGCTGGCTGACCGCCGCCGGCGCGCTGGGCCTGAGTGCGCTGAGCGCGTGTTCCACGTTCACGCCGAGCCCGGCGCCGCCGCCGGTCGTGACAACACCCGACCCCGAACTGCCGACGCCGGTCACGCCCAAGCCGATCCCGAAGCCGCCGCGCGTGGGCCTGGCGCTGGGCGGCGGCGCGGCGCGCGGCTTCGCGCACATCGGCGTGATCCAGGTGCTGGAGGAGAACGGCCTCAAGGTCGACCTCGTCTGCGGCACCTCGGCCGGTAGCCTCGTCGGCGCGCTGTACGCGGCGGGCCGCACCGGCAAGGAGCTGCAGACGGTCGCCGAGGCGATGGACGAAGGCGCCATCACCGACTGGACCTTCCCGATGCGCGGCCTGATCCGCGGCGAGGCGCTGGCGCGCTACGTGCGCCAGATGACGGGCGGACGCGGCCTGGAGCAGCTGCCGCTGCCGCTGGGCATCGTCGCGACGGACCTGGGCGACGGATCGCCGATCCTGTTCCGGCAGGGCGACGTGGGGACCGCGGTGCGCGCGTCGAGCGCGGTGCCGGCAGTGTTCCAGCCGGTCAAGATCGGCAATCGCGAGTACGTGGACGGCGGCCTGGTCGCACCGGTCCCGGTGCGCTTTGCCAAGCAGATGGGCGCCGAGTTCGTCATCGCCGTCGACATCGGCGAACCGCCCGATCCCAAGATCCCCGGCGATGCGATGCGCATGCTGCTGCAGACTTTCTCGATCATGGGCAAGTCGATCAACCAGTACGAGCTGCAGGGCGCCGACGTCGTGCTGCGGCCCAAGCTGGACGGCTTCAGCGGCTCGGACTTCACCACGCGCCGCCGCGCCATCGCGCTCGGGCGCGAGGTGGCGACGGCGATGCTGCCGGAGATCAGGAAGAAGATCGCGGCGAAGACGCGCTGAGAGCACGCGCTGAGGCACGCGCGGCCCGGTTTCAGAGCCGTTCGCCGCGCGCGCTCGCCTCGATGAGCTTGTCCAGTCGGGCGAGCTGGGTCTCCGGCTTCTTCGCGCTCAGGATGTGCCAGATGCTGGTGCGGCGGTAGCCGTCGGGCTGCGCCTGGAAGAAGGCCCAGGCCTTCGCGTCGCGCATGAAGATCACCTCGTGCGACGGCGAGAGTTCGACGAGTTCCTTCGGCTGCTCGAAGGCGTAGACGCGCGAGCGTTCTTCCTGCCTGCGCTCGAAGGCCGCCAGGCCGGCGGGCTTCATCCGGCCTTCCTGGATCAGCGCCTCGGCGCGGCCGATGTTGACGGCGCTCCAGATCGACACCGCCTTGCGCGGCGTGAAGCGGATCTTGTAGCGCTTGTCGTCGATGCGGGTGCGCACGCCGTCGATCCAGCCGTGGCACAGGGCCTCGTCGACCGACTCCGGCCAGGCCAGGCTGGGCTCGCCGGTGGCGCGCTTGTGGAAGCCGACCAGGACCTCGGTCGCGGTGGCGGCGTGCTCGTCGAGCCAGGCGCGGAACGCCTCGGCGCTGGCAAAGAAGATCGGGGTGCGGGTGGCCATGAGGCCGCAGTATGCCCGGCGCCTTCTTGCCCCCTCTCCCGCTTGCGGGAGAGGGCAGGGGGGAGGGCCGGCGGCGTCGGCAGTCAGGCCACCTTGAACACCGAGACCACCTCCGACAGCCGCTGCGCCTGCTCGCGCAGCGAGCCCGAGGCGGCGCTCGATTCCTCGACCAGCGCCGCGTTCTGCTGCGTCATCTGGTCCAGGTTGGCGACGGCCTGGTTGACCTGCGAGATGCCGTCGCGCTGCTCGGTCGCGGCGGCGGAGATCTCGCCCATCAGGTCGGTGACGCGGCGCACGCCGTGGACGATCTCGTCCATGGTGCGACCCGCTTCCGCCACGTCCGACGAGCCGGCCTCCACGGTCTCCACCGACCGGTTGATCAGCGTCTTGATCTCCTTGGCCGCCTCGGCGCTGCGCTGCGCCAGCGTGCGGACCTCCGACGCGACCACGGCGAAGCCCTTGCCGTGCTCGCCGGCGCGCGCCGCCTCGACGGCGGCGTTCAGCGCCAGGATGTTGGTCTGGAACGCGATGCCGTCGATGGTGCCGATGATGTCGGCGATGCGGGTCGAGGACGCGCTGATCTCCTGCATGCGCGCCACCACCTGCCCGACGACCTTGCCGCCGCGGGCGGCCGTCTCGGCGGCGCTGCCGGCCAGCTGGTTGGCCTGGCGGGCGGTGTCGGCGGACTGGCCGACCGCGCTGGTCAGCTGCTCCATGCTGGACGCGGTCTCTTCGAGGTTGGCGGCCGTCTGTTCGGTGCGCGCCGACAGGTCCTGGTTGCCGACCGCGATCTGCGAGGACGCGCTGGACACCGACTCGACGCCGTCGCGCACCTGCGCCACCACCGTCTGCAGCTGGCCGACCATGCGCATCAGCGCGGTCTGCAGCTGGGCCACCTCGTCGCGACCGTGCACGCGCAGCGTGCGGGTCAGGTCGCCCGCCGCGACCGCTTCGGCGATCTCGACCGAGGCGGCCAGCGGCCGCGTGATCTTGCGGGTGATGACGAAGCCCAAGGTCGCACCGATCACGATGGCCAGCAGCGTCATGCCGATGATCATCCAGCGGCTGCGGTCGTAGATCTGATCGCCCAGGGTGTCCGCCGCGGCCGCGCCGGCGGTATTGATCTCGACCAGCTCGTCCACGGCCTTGCCCATCGCTTCATAGGTCGGGAGGCTGTCGACGGCGAGCAGCTTCTTGGCCGTCTCGTCGTCGCCCTGGACGGCCGCCTCGACCAGCTTGACGTTGTCCCGGTCGTAGCTCGCCCACAGGGCGCGGATCTGCCGGAGCTTCTCGCCCTCGGCGGGCGAGGAGACCATCGGCTCATAGGCCTTCAGCCGGTCCTCGATGGCCTTGCGGCCCGCCGCGAGCTTCTCGGCGTAGCTGGCGCGCGCATTGCCCTCGGTCAGCAGCAGCCGGTACTCCCGGGTGCGCAGTCGGGTGACCTCCTGGTTGATCGACTGCGCCGCGCGGGACGACGGCAGCCAGTTCGACGCCATGTCGCTGGCGGTGTCGTTGACGCGTCCGAGTTGGAACAGCGCCAGCACGCCGAGCAGGGCGGTGATCAGGAGTACGCAGAAAAAGGCCAGGCTGAGCTTGGCGCCCACGGACAGGCGGTCGAGCATGAGGATCTCTTTGCAGGTGAGGAACCCGCAAGATTGGCGCGGGCATGCCGTTTGCACCTATTTTCGTACGTGTACGGAACTGGTAATCATCGTTGCCTCCAGGGTTCGTGACTATTTAACGTGACCCCTGGTATGAGATAACGTACACCGACAATAACCTTTTGATGCAGGAATCGCCGTGCGAAACACCGATCAGGACTCCGACCGAGAGCGGCCCCGGCTGCGCCGCGGACCCGCCGAGATGGCCGCGCTCAAGCGCGAGATGCTGGAGCGCGCACGCAAGATCTACCGCGACGAGGGCGTCGAGGCGCTCAGCATGCGGCGGCTGGCGCAGGAGCTCGGCATCTCCACGATGGCGATCTACAGCTACTTCGAGAGCAAGAAGGCGCTGCTGGACGGCCTGTGGATCGAGGTGTTCGAGTCGCTGACCGACGAGCTGCTCGACGCCTCCAAGGACCAGCGCGGACCGCGCAAGGTGCTGGAGGCGCACACCCGCTGCCTGCTGGATTTCTGGGAGCGGCACCCGGAGCAATTCCGCATGATCTACATGTCGCTGACGCAGACCGGCACGCTGGACGAGATCGGCCAGGCGCAGCAGCCCGTCTACAACCGGCTGCTCGGCCTGATGCGGGAGCGCGTCGCGGCCTGCGCGCCGGCCGGTTTCGAGCCCGGCGAGCAGGCGATCCGGTCGATGTGCGACCAGATGTCGGTGCGCACCATGGGTTTCATGATGATGACGATCGGGCTGCCGCGGTACCCGCTCTACGACCGCGAGGCCTTGCGCGAGTTCACCGTGCAGGGCGTGCTGCGCGACGTGGCGGACCAGTACGCGCAGTTTGCGGCCGGGCCCCGGATGGCGTCCGCGGCTGCGGATACCGCGCCGTCCAATGCGTCGTCGACGGCGGCGGACTGAGGTTCCCGCCGCTCACGCGGCGATGACGCCTCCGCGGCGCGCCCGTCACGCGGGCGCCGGGGCGATTGCCGGAGCACCGTCCCGGTGCCCGTGACACCGAACGGGGCGCTCAGGACGAAAAAAAAGCCCAGCTTGCGCTGGGCTTTGAAGGGCACTTGGGAAGCTTGACTTCCTTGGGTACCGAGGAGACAACCGATACGGCAACTGGCTCGCTCAGGCCGTGGCGCGCTTGGCGCTGCGGGCGGCGGTCTGGGTCGCCTTCACCGCCGTGCTGGTCACGGCGTTGAAATTGGATTCCGCGATGTCGGTGGCTTGCTTGGCGGCCTTGTGCAGGCTTTCGTAAGCGTTGTTCGCCGCGGCCACCGCCGACTTCACCAAAGCAACAGCATTTTCCGTGCCAGCCGGAGCGTTCTTGGTGGCGTTGTCGACGACGGCGCCGAACTTGACCTGCGCGTCGGCGACCTGCGACTCGGCCAGCTTGACGAACTCGGAGGAGGTCGAGGTGGCGATGTCGTACAGGTGGCGGCTGTAGGCGACGGCCTTTTCAGCCGACGGTTGCAGCAGCGCGGTCTGCAGGGCCCACAGTTCCTGCGGATCCTTGACGGTGATGGCTTGCTGGGCGGTCTCGGCGGCTTCGCCGAGGGCAGTCTTGGCGACTTGCAGGTTCAGCTCGACGAGCTTTTCGTAGCCTTCGAAGGCCTTGGCGGTCAGGCCGAACCACGAAGCTTGCAGGTTCTTTTGTTGGTCGAGCACTTGGTCAGCAGTCAGCATGCGAAATCTCCTTGAGGAATGAGGTCAGCCGGGGACAACGCGGCGGGCTGAGCACCGTCGCCGCACATTTGTTGCGGTGCAGCATGGAATCAGTATAGGACCCCGGACGATGATTGCAAGCACTTTTTGTGCATCGCAGCAAAATCCGGGTTCCACCCTCTGGAGAGGCCTCCGGCGAGCTTCCCGGCGGCCTCGAACCCGCGCCGCTGCGCCGCTCCGGGCGCTCTGCTAGGGTCCGACCATGCTCGCCTTCCATTACGACCATTTGACGCTGGCGCTTCCGCCAGGACATCGATTCCCGCAGTCCAAGTACCAGATGCTGCGGGAGCGGGTGGAGCGGGCCCCGGGCGTGATGCGCCCCCAGGTGGCGGAGGCGGCCGGGCCGGAGGCGCTGGCGCTGGTCCACACGCCGGACTACATCGACGCCGTCCTGCACGGCACGCTGAGCGCGGCGGCGCAGCGCGAGATCGGCTTCCCCTGGGCGCCGGGGCTGCCGCGGCGCTCGATGTGCTCGGTCGGCGCGACCATCGCCGCGGCCCGCGCCGCCCTGGAAGAGGGCGTCGCCGCCAGCCTGGCGGGCGGTACGCACCACGCGTATGCGGACAAGGGCAGCGGGTTCTGCGTGTTCAACGACGTCGCGGTCGCGGCGCGGCTGATGCAGGCCGAATGGCATCGCGCGCATCCGGAGCGTCCGGGGCTGCGCGTGCTGGTGGTCGACCTGGATGTCCACCAGGGGAACGGCACGGCGAGCATCTTCCAGGACGACGACAGCGTGTTCACGCTCTCGATCCACGGCGAGAAGAATTTTCCATTCCGCAAGGAAGCCAGCGATCTGGACGTCGGCCTGCCGGACGCCTGCGGCGACGCGGTCTACCTGGAGGCGCTGGCGGGCGCGCTCGCCGAGGTCTGGCGGCGGATGGCGGACCGGCCGCCGCAGCTCGCCTTCTACCTGGCCGGCGCGGACCCGCACGAGGGCGACCGGCTCGGTCGCCTGAAGCTCAGCGCAAACGGGCTGTTGCGCCGCGACCAGATCGTGCTGGATGCGCTGTTCGAACGCCGCATCCCCGTCGCCCTGAGCATGGCCGGCGGCTACGGCGAGGACCTGAGCGTCACCGTCGACGTGCAGATGCGGACGCTGGAGGCCGCGGGGCGTGCCTGGGCGCGTTGGCAGGACCACTGACGCCGTTTCGTTTCAGGAACCGCGCATGTACCCCGACCTCTCGTCCCATTTCAATCCAGCCCTTCAACCACCGGTTCACTGCTGCGCTGCTGCGGAGTCACCGGGCGCACCGCCGGCGACTGAAGGCGAGCGCCTGCTGGAAGAAGTCCGACATCTCTCGCGGACCTGGACGGGCCAGTCGTTGCGGCTCCCGGATCCGCACGTGGCGATCGTCACGCGGATGACGATACGCCCGGGCACCCAGTTGCCCGTCCACCACCATCCCTACCCGCGAGTCGGCTGGGTCGAGCAGGGCGCCCTCCGTGTGGTGCAGACGGACTCAAGGGAGAAGCGGGTCTTCTTTGCCGGTTCCCGGATCGTCGAATCGATCGGCCGGGACCATCACGGCGAGGTGGTCGGCAATGACGCCGTCGTCCTGACGATTCTCGACGTGGTGCCGCCGGGAGTGACCTCGAACACGGTGCTGCGCGACGACGGATCCGCAGCCGCGGCGCCAGCTTCCCACGACGGTTGCCCGGCGCCTCATGCGGCGTTCCAGTAGCCCGCGCGACACCTGACCCCGCGCGGCGGTGGAAGAATCGGCGCCATGACCGACGACTCCACCGCCAAGGCCGCCAAGACCGCTGACGCCGCCGTCCCGGCCGCCGACGCCCGTCCGGCCCCCGAGCCGCGCGAGGCTTTCGCCCGCTTTCTTCCCGTGCAGACGCGCTGGATGGACAACGACCTCTACGGCCACCTGAACAACGTCGTCTACTACAGCCTGTTCGACACGGCGGTGAACCGCTACCTGATCGAGCAGGGCGCGCTGGACCTCCACCATGGCGAGGTCATCGGCCTGGTCATCGAGACGCACTGCAACTTCTTCGCCTCGTTGGCCTTCCCGCAGCCGGTCGAGGCCGGCCTGCGCGTGGCGAAGCGCGGCCGCTCCAGCGTCCGCTACGAGATCGGCCTGTTCGCCGAAGGCGAGCCGCTGTGCGCGGCGCGCGGACACTTCGTCCATGTCTACGTCGATCGCGCATCGCGCCGCCCGGTGGCGCAACTGCCCGAGTCCTATGTGAAAGCGCTCGCCGCGCTGGAGATGCCATGACCTTCCCCGCGTCCTTCCCGGATCCCTTCGCCCCGCCGACGCCCGAACAGTCCGCCGCCGTCGAAGCCGCGATCGTCACGCGGCATTCGATGCGCGCGTTCCTGCCGACGGCGGTGCCGCGCGCGCTGATCGAGGAACTGCTCGCCGTCGCCGCCCGCGCGCCGTCGGGGACGAACACGCAGCCCTGGCAGGTCCACGTGCTGACCGGCGCGGCCAAGGACCGGCTGGTCGCGCGCATCCAGTCGGCCTACGACGATCCCGAAGAGCTCGCGACCCACGGCGAGGAGTACGCCTACTACCCGCGCGAGTGGGTGTCGCCCTACATCGACCGCCGCCGCAAGGTCGGCTGGGACCTGTACGGCCTGCTGGGCATCACCAAGGGCGACAAGCTGCGCATGCACGAGCAGCATGGCCGCAACTACCGTTTCTTCGACGCGCCGGTGGGCCTGATGTTCACCATCGATCGCGTGATGCAGCAGGGCAGCTGGCTGGACTACGGCATGTTCCTGCAGAACCTGATGGTCGCCGCGCGCGGCCGCGGTCTGCACACCTGCCCGCAGGCGGCGTTCACGCAGTTCCACCGCGTGATCGCGGAGGAACTCGGCCTGTCGCCGCAGCAGCAACTGGTCTGCGGGATGTCGCTGGGCTACGCGGATCCGGACGCGGTCGAGAACACGCTGGTCACCGAGCGCGACGCGGTCGCGTCCTTCACGCGCTTTTTGGAGTGACACGCCGGGGCTGATCTGTGGAAGCAGTGGGCGATCCTCGTGCGGCCCTCCGGAGCGGCCGGCCTACAGTCGACGCTTCCCTGCAAGGAGATGCGTCCATGAGCAAGCCCAGCGTCCTGGTGGCCCGCAAGACCTTCGACGACATCGTCGACCGGCTGCGCCCGCACTTCGAAGTCGAGACCAACGACAGCGACATCGGCTGGTCGCAGGACGAGCTGATCCGGCGCCTGCAGGGCAAGTCCGGCGCGTACATCGCCGGCGGCGACAAGATCGACGCCAAGCTGCTCGACGCCTGCCCGGACCTGAAGGCCATCTGCACGATGGCGGTCGGCTACAACAACATCGACGTGCCGGCCTGCAGCGCGCGCGGTGTCGTGGTGACGAACGCGCCGGACGTGCTGACCGAGACCACCGCCGACTTCGGCTTCGCGCTGATGATGGCCACCGCGCGCCGCATCACCGAGAGCGAACACTTCCTGCGCCGCGGCGAATGGAAGCAGTGGTCGGTGACGATGTTCGCCGGCGCCGACATCCACGGCGCGACGCTGGGCGTGCTCGGCATGGGCCGCATCGGCGCGGCGATCGCGAAGCGGGGCCACCTCGGCTTCGGCATGCCCGTGATCTATCACAACCGCTCGAAGCTGCCGGCCGACCAGGAAGGTCCGCTGGGCGCGCAATGGGTGGAGAAGGACGAGCTGCTGCAGCGCGCCGACCACCTGGTGATCGTCGTGCCGTACAGCGCGTCCTCGCACCACCTGATCGGTCAGCGCGAGCTGCGCCTGATGAAGAAGACCGCGACGCTGACCAACATCGCGCGCGGCGGCGTCGTCGACGACGCGGCGCTGGCCGCCGAGCTGCGGGCCGGCACCATCGCCGCCGCGGGCCTGGACGTGTTCGAGGGCGAACCGACGGTGCATCCGGACCTGCTCGCCTGCACGAACGTCGTGCTGACGCCCCACATCGCCAGCGCCACCATCGCGACGCGTCGCGCGATGAGCGACCTGGCCGTGGACAACCTGATCGCCGCGCTGACCGGCGGCGTTCCGCCGACGGCCTTGAATCCCGAGGTGCTCAAGCGCTGAGAGAATCGGACGCATGTCCTTTCCCGACCTGCTGCAGCTGAGCCTCTCCGGGCTGATCCTGATCCTTCTCGTCGTGGTGGTCGTGGTGCTGCTCGCCCGGCGACGTCCTTCGGACGGCGGCGATTCGGCGGTGGTGGCGGCGGCGCTCGCGCCGCTGATGCAGCAGTCGGGCGAACGCCTGGAGCGCCTGGAGCGGGCGCTGCGCGACGAGCTCAGCCGCGGCAACGCCGGCCTGCGTCAGGAGACGCTGGCGACGCTGACGCAGTTCCAGCAGGCGCTGGGCCAGCAGGCGGCGCGCGCGCGGGAGGCGCAGGACGCCGCCGCGTCGCGCATGACCACCGTGCTGACCGAGCAGCTGCAGGCCCTGGGGCAGCGCAACGAGGCCGGCCTGGCCGAGACGCGCCGCACCGTCGAGGCCCGCCTGCAGGCCATCCAGCAGGACAACGAGAAGAAGCTCGAGCAGATGCGGGCGACCGTCGACGAGAAGCTGCACGCCACGCTGGAGCACCGGCTGGGCGAGAGCTTCAAGCAGGTCGCCGAGCGGCTGGAGCAGGTCTACCGCGGGCTGGGCGAGATGCAGACGCTGGCGCGCGACGTCGGCTCGCTGAACAGGGTGCTGACCAACGTGAAGACGCGCGGCATCTTCGGCGAGGTGCAACTGGCGGCGCTGCTGGAGCAGGTCTTCACGCCGGAGCAGTTCGCCTCCAACGTCGAGACGATCCCGGGCACCGGCGCCCGCGTCGAGTTCGCGCTCAAGCTGCCGGGCCAGCGCGACGACGGCCAGCCGATCTGGCTGCCGATCGATGCGAAGTTCCCGCGCGAGGACTACGAGCGCCTGCTCGACGCCCAGGAGCGCGCCGATGCGCCGGCGGCGGAGCTGGCCGGCCGCGCCATCGAGGCGCGGCTGCGGCTGGAAGCCAAGAGCATCCGCGAGAAATACCTCGGCCCGCCGCACACCACCGATTTCGCGCTGCTGTTCGTGCCGACCGAGGGCCTGTACGCCGAGGCGTTGCGCCGCCCCGGCCTGAGCGAGGCGCTGCAGCGCGAGCACAAGGTGATGCTGGTCGGTCCGACGACGCTGCTGGCGACGCTGTCCAGCCTGCAGATGGGCTTCCGCACGCTGGCGCTGGAGAAGCGCTCCGCCGAGGTGTGGGACGTGCTGCGCGCGGTGAAGACGGAGTTCGGCAAGTTCGGCGACGTGCTGGCCAAGACCAAGAAGAAGCTCGACGAGGCCAGCAACAACATCGAGCTCGCCGAGCGCCGCACCCGTGTCATGACCCGTGAGCTGAAGTCCGTCGAGGCGTTGCCCGAGGACGAGGCCGCGCGCGTGCTGAAGCTCGGCATCGCCGGCGCCATGGACGCCTCGGATCCCACAGATCCCGCGAATCCGAAAGGCGTCGCGGCCGACATCGAGGACGAAGGCACCGCCCGATGAACCATGACGCGTCGTCGGCCAGGGGCTACACCGGCTTGAACGCCGGTTTCGCGGCCGTCATCGCGTCGCTGGTCGCCGTGCATGCCTGCATGGCGACGACCCGCGTGGCGGCCACGCTGTGGGTGCTGAACCAGGGCTACGGCGGCGGTTTCGTCGGCGTGCTGCTGAGCCTGTTCGCCGTCGCGCCGCTGGGGCTGTCGCTGTGGGCCGGCCGGCTGGCCGACCGCCACGGCTTCCACAAGCCGGTCGGCGTCGGCGTGGCGATGGCCTTCGCCGGCGCGGTGCTGGCGCTGGTCGCGCAGGTCCTGGGATGGGTCTGGCTGCTGGCACTGGGCTGCCTGTGCTGCGGCGGCGCCGTCGCGATCGCGGCCGTCGCGATCCAGCGCGAGGCCGGCTTGATGGCGCATGACGCCTCGCAGCTCAAGCGCGTGTTCAGCTGGGTGGCGCTCGGTCCGGCCTTGTCCAACGCCTTCGCGCCGGTGATCACCGGCATCGTCATCGACACGGCCGGCTTCACCGCTGCGCTGGTGCTGTCGACGCTGCTGCCGCTGGCGGCCTGGGCGATCGCGAAACGCGTCCCGCGCCATCCACCGGCGCCCGCCGCAACCGGTGTCAAGCCGCGCCCCGCCTGGGATCTGCTGAAGGACCCCGGCTTGCGCAACCTGCTGATCGTCAACGTCGCGATGTCCTCGTGCTGGGACGCCCACAGTTTCGTCGTGCCCGTGGTCGGCCATGCGAAGGGGTTGTCCGCGTCCAGCATCGGCCTGGTACTGGGCAGCTTCGCCGCCGCGGCGACGCTGGTCCGCCTGGCCATCGTGCGCTGGGCCCATCGCATCGACGACGTGAAGGCGCTGCGCGCCGCCATGGCGGTCGCCACCTTGACGCTGCTCGTCTATGCGTGGCTGCCGGGGACGCTCGGACTGATGCTCGGGTCGGCGGTGCTGGGCCTGGCGCTCGGCGCGGTGCAGCCGATGGTGCTCGCCACCATGCACCAGGTCACGCCGCCGGACCGGCACGGTCAGGCACTCGGGCTGCGCATGCTGGCGGCCAACGGCGCCACGGTCGCGATGCCGCTGGGCTTCGGCGTGCTCGCCGCCGCCAGCGTCGCGGCCGCGCCGCTGTGGCTGATGGCCTCGGTGCTGGTCGGCGCGCAGTGGGCGGCGCGAAGGATCGGTGCGCCGGAGCCTCGAGCCTGAGACGCGACGGTCATTGAAGATGGCGCCAGAGCCGTTCGGCAATGGTCAGGTCGTCGTCCACCGACATCGCCACGGCGCGTAGCAGGGCGTGCGCCGAAGCGAGCGATGCCAGCTGCTGCAGGGAGGGGGGCGACGTCGATGTCGATGTCGGAGGCGTCAACGGGGGCACCTCGTCGCGCAGCGCCTGCTTGAGCAGGCGCAGGCCCGGGATCAGGTCCTCCGGCGCCGGCCATGCGCGGACGAAGGCGAGGAGCCGCACGGGGTCGACCCGCAGCCGCGCATAGGTGCCCGGCGCGGCGAGCGACGCGGTGTCCTTCGGGACCTCCCCGTCCACGACCGCACCCAGCCGATGGAGCACGTCCAACGCGATCCAGACCTCGCCCAGCATCACATGCGTCCGATCGGACTCCCATCGACGTCCGCCTGGGCGCGCCGGAAGGTCGGAAGGCCGGGGGCCCAGCCACGCCATGAGCGCATCGGCGGGCGGCGGATCCGCGACCCGATCGTCCGTGACCCAGGCCTTGCCGCCGTGCGGGTACTTGTCGGCCCGCTCGATGGTGTCTTGTGGCCCCCGGCGGAAGAGCCACGTCGCACGTGGCACGTGTCGGGCCCAGTGCCACCCCGGGCCCGAGTGGCGCGGGTCGCGCCGCCGCAGGTCCGGCGGCGCGACATCGTTGAACGCGATGACGGGCCGAAGTCGGCGCCGGCCGGCGGCATCGTCCGCCGACGCTTCCATCTCCACGCCGCACGTGGCCGATCGCGCGGAAACGGTCAGCTCACGCGTTCCCCAGGCGATGGACAGGCGGCGCAGCAGGTCCTCGGCATAGCTGTACGAGCTGACCGGCGATTCCAGCGTGCAGCTGCACAAACTGACATGGGCGGGCATCCAGGCTGGATCGACGTCGTCGGTCGTCGCGCGCGCGTGGTCCACGAACCGCATCAGGTGAGCGGCTACCTCGGACGCCGGCAGCTGGCTCAGACGTCGTTCGTTGGCATCGAGCGCGGGCGCTGCATGGCCGACGACCACGAAGCGGATCTTGCCGTCGGGGCGGCTTGCCTGCAGACCGGGCACCCAGCAGCCGGTCACGCGATCCCGATGGAAGGTCCGTTGCCGGCCCTCGACGTCGCCCTGCACGAGGACGGCTGCTGGCGCATGGGCCAGACGACGGGCGATCAGGTGATGCGCGCCCTGGTCCGGGAACTGGAATCCGACCCAGACGGCATGGCTCGACGCCTTGGGATGGCAAGGGCGTACGGTCGGTGGCAGGGGCAGATCGTCGACACGGCACGGGTTCGGCCGATCGCCCAGGCGAATCGATGTCCACGCCGGTCGTGAGCCGTGATCGAACCGGGCCGGGGTGATCACCCATTCAGGAAAGCGATGCGCACGCAGGTCCCGGCGCGCGAACGGCTCATGGTGCGTGCGCAGCACGTGATGGTCCAGGGTCCAGTCCGGCGCCAGCGCAAACGACAGGGCGCGCGCGCGCCGGATCCGCGAGAGCGTCTCCAAGATCTCGTCGAGCGGGGTTTCGTGCGACAAGAGGAAGCGCGTGGGACGGCGCGCATGCCTCAGGTGACGCAGCAGCAGTCGTTCGACGGTGGCGAGATCGTGGTCCTGCTGGCTGGTCGTGACCTGGGCCGGGCCGCCCAGCGGTCGGATCCGGATGATCGAACAGCGTGTCGGCAGGCAGGATGGCGTCGTCGGTCGCAAGGCGCGACTTCGCACCTCTCCCCGTTCGCGATCCAGTCGGCTGTCCAGCACGTAGCAATCGTCGAGCAGCGGAAACGGGCTGTCCTGTGGCGGACCTGGTGGAGGGACGGTCACGGTTGGGCCGCGGAGGGGAGGGATCTGCTCAGTGGTGGCCGGGCCCCCGCCATCCGGTACCCTCCCTGCACGCGGAGGCGGACGTCATCCGCCCGGCACCATCGCGACCTGCCGGCGCGCCTCCTTGTGCTTCATCGCGACGTACTCCTCCAGCGACTGCTCGTGGAGCTGGCGCGCATACCGCTCGGTCGCCGCGAACCAGTCGCGCAGGCGCCGGTCCAGCCGCTGCTCGGGCGGGGCCGGCAGGGTGTCGAGGTAGGACTCGATCGCGAGGAAGTAGCGCATCGTGTTGCGCTCCGCGATGCCCTGGATGCCGCCGACGTAGCGCGGCTGGCCGTCGCCGTCGCGCCCGACCACGGTGAAGCCGACCTTGTCGCGGCCCGAGGTGGACAGGTAGGCGCTGGTTGCGACCCGCGCGGCGAAGTTGTTCACGTAGGCGTAGCGCAACCGCACGAAGGAGCGCTTCGCGTCGATCGGCACGGCCTCCAGCGTCAGGCGGTAGTTGCTCGTGCCCATCGGCCCTTTGTTCGCGCTCATCTCGACCAGCAGGTACTGCGGCTGAGCCGCCAGCACCTGGAAGCGGAAGTCGAGCGCGTAGGCGTCCTCGATGGGCTGGTCGAACTTGCGGCCGACGGCCATGTGCAGCGTGGCGCCCGGCGCCTGGTCGTCCTCGACCGCGCAGCGCTTGACGTTGGCCGGCAGCGTCAGCAGGTCGCACCAGGCGTCCGCGTCGCGCAGCGCGCCGGAGAGCGTGCCGAACGGATGCTGGACGACCGCGTGCATCTCCCCGGTGGGACGCTCCGTGTCGTCGGCGGAGCTCAGCACGATGGGCTTCTGGAACGGACTGCGCGCCAGCTGCGGCGCGAGCTGGTCGTACTGGGCGCGCAGCCCGGCCCCTTGCTGCGCCGAGACTTCGGTGGCGATCAGGAGGAGCCCCAGCAGCACGGCGGCATGCGCCAGCCAGAACAGGGCGCCGTGGTGCGGGGCTGGGGACTTCGGGTGCCGGGGATCCTTGCGCAGGTGCGGCACGTGCAGGAAGGTACGCATGGCGAACTCCGTCGCGCGGCCGGAAGGGCCGTTCAGTGCAGCTTAGGCGGAGCAGGCGACGTGCCCGGTCGGTGTGGGGCTTGACGGCTTGTCGGACAGACGCTCATGCCGGCGGCGATCCCGACGTGACCAGAAGGGACGCATCGTCCGCGCGCTGACTCTCGAAGACGGCCTTCGCAACGTCCCGCTCCTGCGCCAACTGCAGTTTGCGTTTGGAGAACTGGCCGGCGCGGGCATTGCGGGCCCTCGATACTGCCCAGAACGAGTCGGTCTCGCGACATGGCGCCTGCCTTGCGGGGCGAAGCGGCACTTCCGGGGCCTCGCCGGACGGCCACAGGGCGATCCAGAGCGAGGGGGGCACCATCAGGTCCTCGTCGACCGCTCGCCCGACATGGGAAAGCCAGGTGTCGCACCAGCGGATGCAGCCAGGATCGCCGCGGAAGATATCGCTCATGTCGGGTCTGGCGCGCAGGTTCTGCCGGAACAACCGGAGCGCCTGAACGACGTCGGTCGGAGACGATCCGTTCATGAAATCCTTCAGTCGTCGCGCATCGAAACGCATGTCCAGGCAGGCGCCCGGCTCGGCCATGGACGCGCCCTTTCCGCCTTGGGGATCACCAGTGAGACCCGGCACGCCCATGCGCTCCAGCAGCTCGATGCTGACGGCGACCTCTCCCATCAGGAAGGATGTCGTCCCCCGGACTGGCGCGTTCGGGCGAGGTGGAGGCCGCCACCAGTCCAGCAGCGGCGCCGACTCCTGGCCGGTGTCGGCGACGAAGCTGCGCCCGTCCTCGGCGACCTTGTCGGTGGCCTGGACCTGACCGTCGAGCAGGGCAAGTCGCACGGCGCCGCCCGGCGGGCGATGGCGCTTGTCGCCGGTCGATCCCAGGACCAGGAGTCGGCCGCGATCTTCCCCTTCTCCCGGATAGACGCCATTCGTCCGCACGGTGACGGTGAGACTCGGGTCGTTGAATCCCGTGGCTCCCGACAGCGCCTCCAGGAAGCGGGCACCGAAGGGCCCGAACGCGCCGTTGTCGAGATAGCAGGCGACGAGGCTGATGTGCTGCGGCGCGGCGGGGTGTTGCAGTCCGTCGGCGTCCGACAGGACCCTCATGGCCTCGACGGCCGTCGCCGCCAGCGCCTGGGGCGAACGCCCCGCGACCTGCAGGCTGCCCGAATCCTGGTCGATCATCGATCCCCCGATGAGCACCAGCCGCACGGTCGGCGGGGTCGACCCGGTCCACGGGGCGACGTGCGGGGCCTCGGCGAGTCGATGGTCGCCGTACTCATCCATCTGCAACACACGCGTGCGCTTCAGGTCCTTGGGCTTGACGTCGCACGCCATCGACTGATTGAGTTGAACGACATAGAGCCGGTCGTGCGAGGCTGCGGCGGCGGGCGCGGAGAGATCCGTCCGGACCTCGGCGGCTCTCCCGTAGAGATTGGGGGCCTCCCAGCGCGCCACCGGCTGAGGTGCGCAGGTGAGGGGCTGCGGCAAGGCGGTCAGTTCCGCCAGATGCAGCAGGTCGTAGCGCCACTCGCCGGCGACCAGGCGCCCGATGATCCGCTGTCCGCTGCGGAGCACGTCCGCATCGAGGACGAGTTCGCCGGGGAGCGGCCAGTAGCTGAGCCGTTGCCGACGCATGGCCTCCGGTTCGCGAGGGACGATGGCCGGGCTTCGCTTCAGCAGGTGCAGCGCGCCGGCGGTGAGACGTTCGATCCCTCGCTCGTCCGGGTCCCGGGGAGAGAACCTGATGTCGGTGGTGCGTCGGCCATCCGACGAGATCAGTCGGGCGCGACCGGGAGCGTCGTCGAACTCGCACCGGGCACCGGGTCCCAGATGATCGAGCAGGGCAGACAGATGCGGTCCCGGCTGGCCGCGCGTCGTGGAGGCGGGGGCCGTGTCGATGGGCAACGTGATACCGGTCGTCGACTGCAGCGGGGTGAATGACATCGATCCGATCTCCAAGGAAGTGGCGCAATCGCGATGAGTGGATGGCCAGGCCGACACCGCACTCACGGTGTTGGGGCCCGCGACCCCTTGGCCTAGGATGTTCGTCAGACCAGCGCAGGCCGGTCAGGAGCCGCACAAGATGTTGGGAACGCGCCGGACACCGACGCGGCGTCGCTGCGCGCCGACACGACAGTTCGCACGAAGTCTGGCCACGTGGGCCCTCGGGTGCGCGGCGCTCGGCCTGCTGGCGCCTGGCGCGCGGGCGCAGGAAGAAGCGCCCGCGGGCGCCGCTGCCGAGGACGCGGATGCGCAGGACTTGTCCGCGAGCGGGCTGAGCGTCGAGGAGGCGCGTCGCGTGCTCGCCGAACCCCTGCCCGATTCGCCCGACGCACGCTACGCGCTGCTGCAGCGGCAGTGGTCCGCCGCGCGGCGCATCGAGGATCGCGCGCGCCAGATCGAGATCGCCAAGGCACTGATGACGCTGGGTCGCGGTCGCCCTGACGGCGAGGGCTGGATCCGGCTCTACCTGATCACCGAGTACACCTGGGGCAGTTCCGGCGCCGCGCTGGCGGCCTGCGAGCCGCTGATGGCCGACCGGCAGCTCAGCACGTCCGCCCGCGCGGGCGTCGCACTGCGCCAGACCTACTTCCTGGCCAACGGAGGACAGGATCGCAACGTGATGCTGCGCGCCTGGAGCCGCGCCGACGCGCTGGCGGCGGAGGCGCTCCAGCAGCAGCCCGGGTTGCCGTTGACGATCGACCGGCTGCAGGTGCGCTCCGAAGTCGAACGCCTGACCGGCGACGGCGCGGCGGCGGTGGCGACGCTGCGCCAGGCGGTCGCGCGCTCGCGGGAGCTCCTTCGGACCGCCGACGGATCGCGCGTCCCGGCGGACACGCTGCGGGCCTGGCAGGGCTGGCTGGACGGCTCGCAGGGGATGCTGGTGTATGCGCTGGTCGCGCAGGGCCGCACGCGCGAGGCGGCCGACATCGCGCAGGACAACCTCGCGCTGTGGCGGGCCGGCCAGCTCGAGGACGGTCCCGGCGCGCGCTGGCACTACCGTGCGGCGACCGCGCTCAACGCCTCGCAGCAGCATGAGGAGGCGTTGGCCGCCGCGCGTCAGTCCGAGGCGATGCTCGCGAAGGCGAACGCCTCGGCGGCGAGCCAGACGCGCTGGCTCGCGCGCCAGGAGATCGTGCGGGCGCTGCTCGGCCTCAAGCGCTGGACCGAGGCCGACCAGGCCTATCGACAGTTCCTCGACGAACTCGGCGCCGACGGCGTGGCGCGAAGCCGCGCGCAGGACAACCGGCTGAGCGCGCTGCTGGCCGCCAAGGCCGGGCGGCTGGACGAGGCGCTGGAGACCGCCGAGCGCACGCTGCGCTACCGCACGCGGATCTACGGCCAGGACCATCCGCAGACACGCGAGAGCGCCGGCGTGCGCGCCGTCGTGCGGCTGCTGCGCGGCGACACGGGCGGCGCGATGAGCGATTACGAGCAGCTCTTCGCTGCGACGCTGGACCGCAGCGACGGCTGGGTGGATCTGGACGCGCGGGGCTTCCGCGGTTTCGTGCTCGGCTTGGCCTTCGACGAGTTCCTCGCGCACGCGGCGCGACGAGTGATCGCGGGCGAGGTCCTGCCGCCGGCCGCGGTGGATCGCGCCCTGCAGATCGCGGACCGCCGCAAGCTGGGCAGCACGCAGCGCGCGCTGGCCGACAGCACCGCGCGCATGCTGGCGGCGACGCCGGAACTGCGCGGCCTGCTGGACCGGGAGCAGACGCTGCGCAAGGCGGCGTCGGGGCAGTACAGCCAGGTGGCCGCGCTGATCGCGGACGAGGACAGGCTGCGCAAGGAGGTCTCCAGCGAAGCTTTCAAGGCGCTGCCGAAGGAGCAGCGCAAGCCGCGCGAGGACGCGTTGAAGGCGTTGCGTCAGCAATTGCAGGCGCAGCAGGGCGCGGCCGCCACCGCGCGCGAGGCGCTCGCGGTGCAACGGCAGCAATTGGCTGCGGCCTATCCCGCCTACGCGGACCTGATCACGCCGGCGACGCCGGGCGCCGCGGCGCTGAGCGCCCGCCTGCGTGCGGGTGAGGGCTTGCTGGTCGTCCACGCGCTCGAAGACCAGACCTTGATCTGGCTCTTGCGCGCCGACGCACCGGCGCAGTTCCGCGTGATGACGGAAGGCGCAACCGCGCTGGCCCGTCGCGTGAAGGCGCTGCGCCAGCGCCTCGACCTCAGCGCGATGCCGGCGGGACGGGAGACGCCGCTCGCGCAGGCGCTGCCGGAGTTGCACGCGCTGCATCGCGAACTGCTGGCGCCGCTGAACCGGCAAGGGCTGCATACGCTGATCGTCGCGGGCGATGGACCGCTCGCCGGGCTGCCGTTCGCGGCGCTCGTGACCGAGGCGCCGGCGGCCGGCCGGCCCGTGGCCTGGCTGCTGCGTCAGCACGCCGTGGTGCAACTGCCCTCGGGGGCGTCGCTGCAGTCGCTGCGGCGTGCCGGTCCGATGGCGGCGGCGCCCAAGGCGCTCCTCGGGTTCGGTGATCCCGAGTTCGATCGCGGCGCCGCCCAGGCGCCTGCGCAGACCAAGGCGGGCGGGAACGCGCGCCATCTGCTGGCCCCGACGCCCACGCGCGCGGCGGGCAGCTACGACGCGCAACTCGGCTTCCGCTATGCCGACATCCCGCCGCTGCCCGAGACGCGCGCGGAACTGCTCGCGATCGCGCGTGCGCTCGGCGCCGATCCGGTCGCCGACCTGCGACTGGGCGCGGCGGCGACCCGCAGCGCGGTGCTGGCGACGCCGCTGACCGATCGCCGCGTGCTGGCCTTCGCGACCCACGGGTTGATGCCGGGCGAGCTGCCGGGCATCTCGAAGCCGGCGCTGGCGCTGGCCGCCGAGACGCAGGCATCCGCCTCACCGCTGCTGGAGCTCGACGACGTGCTCACGCTGCGCATGACCGCGCAGTGGGTGCTGCTGTCGGCCTGCAACACGGCCGCCGGCGAGCAGGGCGGCGCGGCGATGTCGGGCCTGGTGCGCGGCTTCTTCTTCGCCGGCGCGCGTTCGGTGCTGGCGACGCACTGGGCGGTGGAATCGGCCTCCGCCGCCGCGTTGACCGGCGCCGCGCTGCAGCCCGCCGATACTCGCGCCGGCGGCCTGCGCCGGGCGCAGCTCCAGCTCGCCGACGGCCAGGAGGGGCAGGGCCGCTGGACGCATCCGTATTACTGGGCGGCCTACGCGCTGTTCGGCGATCCGGCGCAGTGATGATGTCGCCCGCCGCATTCATTCGCGATGAACACACCATGACGACAACGATGACACACGTGCTGAGGGAGGCCGCGCTGATCGCGGCGATGACGATGGTCTCGCTGGCCGCGCACGCGCAGGCCTGCGAGGTGGCCGCGCTGGCGGGCGATGCGACCCGCGTCGTCGCGGGCCAGACGCAGCCGCTGAGGCTCGGCGACAAGGTGGGCGAGGGCGCCCAGCTGCGCACGGGCGACAACGGCCGCGTGCGGCTGCGCTGCCCGGACGGGTCCAGCCTGGTCGTCGGCGATCGCAGCCAGCTGACCTTGACGCGGCTGAACCTCGGCATCGACGCCGGCACGGGCGTGATGCCCGGTTATGCGGACGGCGCGCGCGACGTGTCCCTGCTGCTCGAACGCGGCCTGCTGGGGCAGAAGGTCACGCCGTCCGGCTCGGGCAAGTGGGAGGTCCGCACCCCGTCGGCGGTGACGGCGGTGCGCGGCACCGAGTTCCTCGTGGAGGTCGGCGAGAACGAGCAGACCGCGGTGCTGGTGCAGTCCGGCCAGGTGGCCGTGCTGCCGGGACCGCGCGCCGCGGGGCGGACCCGCGGGCTGGGTGCGCAGCTGCCGGTGCTCGTCGATCGCGCCGGCGGCACGGACTGCGAGGTGTCGCAGGGCTGTACCGCCGCGACGCAATGGCCGGCGGACCGGGTCCGCGCGGTGCTGGACCGGCTGTCGGGGGTCTGATGAGGGGGCGACAACGCGGTGCGTGGCGCTGGCCATCGCGCTGGGCCTGGGCCCAACTGATCGTCGCGCTGCTGGTCACGGGGGCCGTGGCCATGCTGTGGCTGTCGCGTTTTCAGGCCGGACCGCTGGCGCGCCTGGACGGCGTCGTGCAGGACGCGCAGGTGCAGTGGCGCGGTCGGATCGCGCCGGGGACGACGTATCCGATCACGCTGGTGCGCTTCGACGACGCGAGTGCCGCGCGCTTCGGCGGCATGGCGCCGGGACGTCCGCTGCTCGCCGACGCGATCACGCGGCTGCAGGCCGCCAAGCCGCGCTTGATCGCCGTCGACATGCTGCTGCTCGACGCGAAGCCGGACAGCGATGTGGCGCTCGCCGCCGCGATGCGCGGCGGTGTGCCGGTGCTGCTGCCGTTCGCGTTGCCGCCCGCCGCCGCGTCCTCGGCTTCAGCCTTGGCCTCTTCGCCTTCCGGGAACCTGCCGACCGGCCTGCTGTCGCAGGCCTTCATGCGTGCCGAAGGGACGCCGCGCAGCGCGCTGCTCCCGGAGCGCGCCGACGCGCCGCCGGAGCCGCTGCTGTCGGCGGCGAAGTCGCTGGGCCATGTCCAGGCGGAGCGCGAAGTGGACGGCAGCCTGCGCCACGACCTGCCGGCCCTGCCGCTGGACGGAGAGGTCTATCCGTCGCTGGCCGTGCGCATCGCCGGCGACGCCATGCGCCAGCCGTGGTCCGAGGCCACGCTGCGCTGGAGCCGCGACATCCGCTGGGGCACGCTGCAGGTGCCGCTGGACCTGCTGTCGCGACAGGGCGTCAACTACTACGGGCCGGCCGGCACCTTCCCGTCGGTGACGATGGCCGACCTCATCGACGGCAAGGTGCCCGACGATGCGCTGCGCAACCGCATCGTGATCATCGGCGTGTCGGCGCTCGGCGCCGGCGACCATTTCCCGAGTCCCTTCGACGCCGGTCTGCCCGGCATGGAACGGCTGGCGACCGTCGTCGACAACATCCTGACCGGTCGCTCGCTGACGCGGCCTCCGTGGGCCGCGCTCGCCGAATCGGGCGCGCTGCTGGTGCTGCCGCTGCTGTGCGCGCTGCTGCTCGCGCGAGGATCGTTGTGGCGCGGGCTGACGATCGTGGCGCTGCTGGTCGGCGGCGGTCTCTACGGCGCGCAATGGGCCTTCGAGGAGGAGCATCTCGTCCTGTCGCTCGCCTACCCGCTGCTGGCGGTGACGGCGGCGAGCCTGGCCGCGCTGACGCTGCGCGCGCTCGCCGATCAGTCCCGACGGCGTGAAGCGCTGCGTCGGCTGACCGTGAGCGAGGAGCGCTACGCGCTCGCGGCGCAGGGCGCCAACGACGGCCTGTGGGATTGGGACATCGCGTCGGACCAGCTCGACGTCTCGGCGCGCTGGCTCGCGCTGATGGGCGACGCGCGGGGAGCGGACGAACAACCGGCCGGCGCGAAGCGCGGCTTTTGGCGATTCGGCAAACGCGCTGCGCCTGCGGACGAAGCGCGCGGCATCGAACGCTTCACGCGCCCGTTGGACGAGGCGGCGGCGGGTCTGATGCGTGCCGACCTCGACGCGCATCTGCAGGGGCGCAGCTTCCAGTTCCACCATGTGCTCCGCTTCGAGCAGGGCGGGCAGGCGCGGGCGCTGCTGGCGCGCGGCGCGGCCGTGCGCCGCGACGGCAAGCCGGTGCGCATGGCCGGCTCGCTGACCGACATCAGCGAGAACGAACGGCTGCAGGCGCAGGTGGCGCACGAGGCCATGCACGACCGGCTCACCGGGCTGCCGAACCGCGCGCTGTTCGTCGAGCTCGTCGCGCAGCGGCTGGCCAATCCGACGCCCGGCGTCCCGGTCGCCGTCGCGCTCGTGGGCCTGGACGATTTCCGCGCGTTCAACGAGCGCCACGGCCTGCTGGCCGGCGACGCCGTGCTGGTCGAAAGCGCGCGACGCCTGGCCGGCGGCACGGGCCGCACGGCTCGCGCCGGACGCGTCGTCGCGCGACTGGGCGCGGACCAGTTCGGCGTGCTCTTCGAGGCCCGCATCGAGGCCGGCGCGCTCGTCGACCGCGTGCCCGAATGGGCGCTGGCGCGCATCGAGGAACCGTTCCTGTTCGACACTGTCGACGCCGGGCAGGGCACCGGCGCGCATCGCCTCACCGCCTGCGCCGGCTGGGCCTACACCGGGCAGGGGAACTTCAGCCCGGACGACCTGATGGCCGCCGCGGAAAGCGCGCTGGCCCGCGCCAAGGCCGCCGGCGCCGGTCATGCGCGCCTGTTCGATCCGGCGCAGCAGCTGGTCGAGCAATCACGGCGCTGGGTGAAGGAGAACATCGCGCGCGGTCTGGAGGCGGGCGAGTTCCAGCTCCACTACCAGCCCTTCGTGAAGCTGTCGGACCGGACACTGCTCGGCTTCGAGGCGCTGATCCGCTGGAAGCATCCGACGCGCGGCATGGTGATGCCCGGCGACTTCATCCCGGTGGCGGAGGAGAGCGGCCAGATCGTCGAGATCGGCCGCTGGACGCTGATCGAGGCCGCGCTGCAGCTGCGCCGCTGGCGCGAGATCGGCTTCAAGGGCGAGATCGCGGTCAACGTGTCGGGCGTGCAGCTGGAGCGCGACGAGGAACTGCTGAAGGACGCGCGCGAGACGCTCAAGGCGCTGGGCGACGTGCCGGCCTCGCAGCTCAAGCTCGAGGTCACGGAGAGCATGGCGATGGCCAATCCGCAGCGCAGCGCGGAGGTGCTGCAGGAACTGGCGCGCATGGGCTTCAAGCTGTCGATCGACGACTTCGGGACGGGGTACTCGTCGCTGGCCTACCTGCACCGATTCCCGTTCGACACGCTGAAGATCGACCGCAGCTTCGTGATGCGGCTGGGCGCCGGCCGCGAGTCGCGCGAGATCGTGCGCACCATCGTCGGCCTGGCCGACGCGCTCGGCAAGCAGACCCTGGCCGAGGGCGTGGAAGAGGAGGCGCAGGCCGTGCTGCTGGAAGAGCTCGGCGTGCAGGTGGCGCAGGGCTGGCTGTTCGCCAAGGCCCTGCCGGCGGACGAGGCGAAGCGGCTCATCCAGACGGTGCCGTGGAAGAAACCCGGCGCTTGAAGAGCGCCTAGCCCAGGCCTCCGGCGCGGCCCTGGCACCGGCGCCGGGTCGCGTCCCCCTGGCCCGTCACTTCACGGTGAAGGTGCCCACGACGACGCCGTCGCCGCGGCCGCTCAGGCGCAGGACGAGGTCCTTGTCCTGCTGCCGCGCGGTCGCGAAGCCGGTGGACAGGCGGACCATGATCGTCGTCGACGGCGCGATCACCTGCTGCCGGTGGCCGAAGAAATTGGCCTGCACCGTGTAGGTCCCCGGCTTGGCCACGCGCAGCGAGAACTCCTCGGGGCCGTAGCCGCCGGTGAAGTCGCGCGACATGCGTCCGCCCTGGCGCGTCAGCACATTGCCGTAATACGCGCGTTCGCCGTCGGGGTCGGTCACCCACAGGTCGATGTCGGTGTTGTCCGCGTCCCAGCTCATCACCACGCGCAGCGCCAGCGGCAGAGGGCGGCGCAGCCGCGCGTCGATCGCCAACAGGTCCAGCTTCCTGCCCTGCAGCCGGGAACGTTCGGCGACGGCGTTCAGCTCGGCCAGCGCGATCAGCTCGACGTCGGGGAAGCGGTTCTGCCAGGGCCGGTTCACGACCTCGGCCAGCAGGTCCACCGCGCGCTGCGGCTCGCCCGCGTCGGCCCAGGTCAGCGCCAGGTCGCGGTAGGACTGCGGTTCGTCCGGCGCCAGGCGCAGCACTTCCTCCAGGATGGGGATCGCGTCGCGCGGACGGCCCGCCTGCTTCAGCCGATAGGCCAGGATGCGCAGCAGCTGGCGGTTGCCCAGGTCCATCTCGGCCAGGTTGGACAGCACGCGCAGCCCCAGCGCGGTCTGCCGGCGTTCGATCAGGCGATCCGCCACGTCGAGGAAGAACGCCGAGCTGCGCAGGTAGGACGGCTTCTCGTCCAGGTAGATCGCGTAGAGGTCCTTGTCGGCGGCGCTCTTCAGGCGCTGGGCGTAGACCTCGTTGGGCTGCCAGGGGCGCAGCGCGATGTCGCCGTCGCCGGCCGTGCGCGACGGCGCCTGTGCTGCTGCCGCGGGCATCGTCTCCGCGGCAATGCGCTGGGACCGCGACGCCTCCGCGATCGGGCGAATGGGGGCCGGTGCGACCGGAGCCGCCGCGGGCGGGGGCTCGGGCGGACGAGCCGACGTGGTGGGGGCGGGGGCGGGCGTCGCCGGCGCCGCCATGGGCGCCGGTCTGAACTCCTGCGGCGCAGGCGCGGGTGCTGGCATCGGCGCTTGAACCATGACCGGCACGGACACGTCGCGCCGGTTCTTCCCCGCGATCTGCTCGGCCATCTGGCGCGCGGCGGCACGCATCGCCGGCGTCTCCGACCACCACAGGACCTTGTCTTCGAAGCGCTGGATCACGTCGCGACGGGCCTCGGCGCGATCGCTCTGGCGCGTCGCCGTCCGCGTGGCCATCAACCGTTCCCATTCGGCGCGCAGGTCCTCGGGCGGCTCGATGTCATGGCGCACGTAGTCGGCGGCGGCGTCCAGCACGATCAGCGAGGTCTCTCGCGTCACCAGTCCGAAGTCCATGCCCAGCCGGCGGATGGCCTGGCGCTGGGCCGCGCGGTCCGCGTCCAGTCGTCCGAGACGGAAGCTCGCCCAGCGATAGGCGGCGAGCCCGACGACGGGGGCAGCCTCGGAAGCCTCGGTCGGCTCGGAAGACGTCGCCGTGGCGGCAGGTTCAGCGGCGGTGACACGCAGCGGCACCGTGATCGTGCGCGGCGCGCCGCCGGGCGTCGAGAGCTGCAGCTTCATCGTCGCCTGCGGCTGCGTCATGACGCCGGCGATCAGGAGACGACCTCCCTGCGGGTGGATCGATCCGGTCTCCCACTCTCCGGCGCCCAGCCCGCTGACTTCCAGCACGCGCGGCCGTTCCTGGGCCATCAGCCGGACGGCCTCGGCGGCGTCCGTCGTGAGTAGGTCCGCATAGGCGCCGCCGCGCGATTCAGCGGTGCGGCGCAGGGACGCTTCGGCCGCGCCGGCCGACGCAGAGAACGCGAACAGCGGTTTGCCGGTCGCCGGCAGTCCACCCGCGCCCCAGGTGCCCAGGCCGTCGGTGAACAGCAAGGTCACGTCGCTGCCGTCTGGCGTGTCCATCGCGCCCAGGGCGGTCGCGCCGTCGTACGGCAGACGTTCCAGACGCTGTCGAAGCGCGCGCCAATCGCCGTTCCGGATGACGAAGCGTTCCACCGGTTCGGCGTCGTTGCGGACGACCTTGAGCCGCACCTCGACCGAACGCAGTGTCCGGAACCATTCGTCCAGCAGCGCGAACTCGCGGTCATGGTCCCGGGCGGCGCCCGATGCGGACGCGTCCCACACCAGGCCCACCGTGCGCGGTACGGGTCGCGGCGACGGCGCGGCATCGACCGGCACCTCGGCCAGGACGTAGGTCTTGCCCTTGAAGCGTTCGGTGGTCACCGCCGGCGAGGCGAGGCGGGCCGGCAAGGCGATGCGCAGTTCGCCGGAGGCTTCGGCCCCGTCGCGCTGCGCGCGCAGGCGGCTGCCGCCGTCCGGCATCGGCACGACAGCCAGCGGCTCCGGTCCCCAGGAGGCGTTCAGCTGCGACGGCGAGGCACCGTCGATCCGCACGTCCACCCCCAGGCGGTCGACGGCGCCGTTGAACTGCAACGGCAGGCGCCAGACCGGCGCGGCGTCGCCCCCTGCGCTCTCCAGCGATTCGCGGATCTCCAGCACCACGCGACGCGTGCCGCCTGCGGGCAGCGGATAGACCTGCAGCTTGTAGAAGTTGCCCTCGGTGACTTCGAGCAGCGCCGGGTCGACGCGCTGGCGGATCGTGTCCTCGTAGACCTGGCGGCCCTTGGCCTTTTCCACCGGCACGGCGCGCCGCAGCACACCGTTGATGTCGAGGGCGAAACCGGTCACCGCCTGGCCGCCGTTGAGCGGGAACTGCAGTTCTCCGGACAGCACCCGGGCGTTCGGATTGAACAGGGTGAGTTCGACGCGCGACACCGCGGAGCTGCCGCTGATGCGGCCCTGCACCGACACCTGCCGCAGGCGGATGGGCGTGCTGGCGTCGGCGGCCTGGATCGAGATCCAGCGCACCGGCGGCGGGACCGGCGGCGGCTTGATCGAGAGGGGTGGCGGAGGCGGCGGGGGCGGCGGCATGACCGGCGACAACGCCATCACGGCGCTCGCGCCCATCAGGAAGGCCAATGCCGCGGCGGCGCGGCTGAGCGCGCCGCTCAAGCGGCGCGATCGGTGATTCAGCATGCGATGTCTCCCTCGAGGGGCGCCGGTCTGTCGCCTGCGCCCTGAAAGCCATGTTGCCAGCGGCTCCAGCCGCCGGCGCCACCGGGTTTCCCTCGGTTCCGGGAGGAACGCGGCCCCGGGCCTCGCGGTTGACGAGGTCCGGGGATCGCGGGGTCAGGCCATGCCCTGATGCCTCAGCAGCGCGTCGATCTGCGGCTCGCGGCCGCGGAAGGCCTTGAAGTTGTCCATCGCGTCGCGCACGCTGCCCATGGACAGGATCTCGTCGAGGTAGCGCCGACCCGTCGTCGGGTTGAACACGCCTTCCTCCTCGAAGGCGCTCCAGCAGTCGGCCGACAGCACCTCCGCCCACTTGTAGCTGTAGTAGCCCGCCGCATAGCCGCCGGCGAAGATGTGTGAGAAGCTGTGCTGGAAGCGGTTGAACGCCGGCGGCGGCAGCACGGCCACTTCGCCGCGCACCTCTTCCAGCAGTTCCTGCACGCGCGTCTCCGAGCCCGGCTCCGCATGCAGCCGCATGTCGAAGAGCGAGAACTCGATCTGGCGCAGCGTCTGCAGACCGGCCTGGAAGTTCTTCGCCGCCAGCATCTTGTCGAACAGCGCGCGCGGCAGCGGCTCGCCGGTGTCCACGTGCGCGGACAGCTGCTGGATCACTTCCCACTCCCAGCAGAAGTTCTCCATGAACTGGCTGGGCAGTTCGACCGCGTCCCATTCGACGCCCGAGATGCCCGACACGCCCAGTTCCGACACCCGCGTCAGCAGGTGGTGCAGGCCGTGGCCGCATTCGTGGAACAGGGTGGTGACGTCGTCGTGCGTCAGCAGCGCGGGCTTGCCGTCCGCGCCCTGCGGGAAGTTGCACACCAGGTGCGCCACGGGGATCTGCTCGGTGCCCGTGCCCGCCAGGTCCGGCCGCGCCCAGCGGCTGCGGACCTCGTCCATCCAGGCGCCCGGCCGCTTGCCGTTGCGCGCGTAGAGGTCGAGGTAGACCTGCCCGATCAGGCGGCCGTCGCGGCGCAGCTCGCAGAACTGCACCGACTCGTGCCAGACCGAGGCCTTCGCCGGCACCAGCTGCACGCCGAACAGCCGGTCGACGATGCGGAACAGGCCGTCCAGCACGCGCGGCAGGGTCAGGTATTGCCGCACCTCCTGATCGGAGAACGCATAGCGCGCTTCCTTCAGCTTCTCGGACACGAAGGGCAGGTCCCAGGCCTGCAGGTCGTCCATGCGCAGGCCCGCCTTGGCGAAGTCGCGCAGCTCGTCGAGGTCTCGCTGCGCGTAGGGCCGGGCACGACCCGCGAGATCGCGCAGGAACGCCAGCACCTGCGCGGGCGAGGTGGCCATCTTGGGCACCAGCGAAGCCTCGGCGAAGCTGGCGAAGCCCAGCAGCCGCGCCTCCTCCTGGCGAAGCATCAGCAGCTCCTGCATCAGCGGGCCGTTGTCCCAGTCCGGCTTGTCGCCCAGCTCGCTGGCGCGCGTCACGTAGGCGCGGTACAGCCGCTCGCGCAGCGCGCGGTCCTCGGCGTACTGCATCACCGGCATGTAGACGGGGAAATGCAGCGTGAGCTTGTGGGTGTCGGGATCGGTGTTGCCGTCCTTCTCCGCCGCGGCGCGCGCGTTCGCGATCACGTCGGGCGGCACGCCCTTGAGCTCGGAGGCCTTCGCGAGATAGCTCCAGCCGTCCGTCGCGTCCATCACGTGTTCGGAGAAGGCCTGGCCAAGTTCCGCGCTGCGTTCCTGGATCTTCGCGAAGCGCTCCTTGGCTTCGCCCTGCAGCTCGGCGCCGGACAGCACGAAGTCGCGGATCGAATGCTTCAGCAACTGCGCGCGTTCGGGCGTCAGCCCGGGCTGGGCGGCGATCGCCTTGTACTTGGCGTAGAGCGCCTCGTTGGCGCCGAGCGCGGTGTAGAACTCGGTCACCGCGGGCAGCATCGCGTTGTAGGCCTCGCGCAGCGCCGGCGTGTTGGCGACCGCGTTCAGATGACCCACGGCGCCCCAGGCGGTGCCCAGCCGCTCGGAAGCGACATTGAGCGTGCGGGACAGGAACTCGTAGTCGGCGGGAGCGTCGGACGCGGTGACCTGGTCCAGCGCTTTCTGGGCCTCGGCCAGCAGTTCGGCGACGGCGGGCTGGATGTGCGACGGGTCGATCGCGGCGAAATCCGGCAGCGAAGCGGTGGAGAGCAACGGGTTCGCGGCGGAAGATGTGGCGCCCGGAGTGGCGCCAGTGTCGGCGGTGGAATCGGTCATGCAGGCCTCGTGAGTCTGACGAAATGCCGGAACAGTGTCTCAGCCTTTCGCGCGCGTTGGCGCGGGAGGTTTCTATCGTGGGGGCGCGGCCCCAGCTATCAAGCCGGGACCGCCCCGCACGAGACCTGCATTCTCTGCCTCAGAAGGTCTCCCAGTCGCCGTCGTCAGCCGCCGGCGCGGGGCGGGGCGGTGGCGGTGCGGACGGCGGCGAAGGCCGCGGAGGCGTCTTCGCGGCAGGCGCGGCCGCCTTCGCGGATTCGGTGGCGGCGCCGTTGGGGGACGGCGACGCCGATGGCGCCTTGCGAGCGAGCGGCGCGGGCGGTGACTTGCGCGCGGCGGCCGAACCGGCGGTGGGCTGTGAAGCCTTGGCCGGGCCGGTCGCCGCAGCGGATGCCGCCGTCGCCGCCGGTCGAGCCGCCGACGCAGGCTTGGCGGCGCGTGCAACGGCGGGCATCCCGTCCGCGCCGAGGCGGAAGACCGACACGATCTCCGTCAACCGATGCGCCTGGTCCTTGAGACTCTCCGCCGCGGCGGCGGATTCCTCGACCAGCGCCGCGTTCTGCTGCGTCATCCGGTCCAGCTGCACGACGGCGTCGTTGACCTGCGCGATGCCGCTGCTCTGCTCGGTCGACGCGGCGGTGATCTCGCCGATGATGTCGGTCACCCGCTGCACGCTGCCGACGATGTCGTTCATCGACTCGCCCGCCGCCTGCACCAGCCGCGAGCCGGCTTCGACGCTGGTCACGCTCGCGCCGATCAGCGTCTTGATCTCCTTGGCCGCCTCGGCGCTGCGCTGCGCCAGCGACCGCACCTCGCTCGCGACCACCGCGAAGCCACGGCCCTGCTCGCCGGCCCGAGCGGCTTCGACCGCGGCGTTCAGCGCCAGGATGTTGGTCTGGAACGCGATGCCGTCGATCGTGCCGATGATGTCGTTGATCTTGCGTGAGCTGGCGGTGATCTCGTCCATCGTCGACACCACCTGGCCGACGACCTGACCGCCGCGTGCCGCCGCGCTGGAGGCGCTCGACGCCAGCTGGTTGGCCGTCTGCGCCGCATCGGCGGTCTGGCGCACCGTCGCGGTCAGTTCTTCCATCGACGACGCAGCCTGCTGCAGGTTGGACGCCGTCTCCTCGGTGCGCTGCGACAGATCCTGCGAACCGATCGCGATCTCGCTGGAGGCGGTGGTGATGGAGTTGCTCGCCGACCGCACGTCCAGCAGGATGCGCTGGATCTTCTCGGCGAACAGGTTGAACGAGGACGCGATGCGGCCGACCTCGTCGCGACCGCCGGCCGGCAGACGCTGCGTCAGGTCGCCGTCGCCGGCGCTGATGTCGTCGAGCGCGGCGCGCACGCGGTCCACGCCGCTCAGCATCGCGCTGATCGTGCCGGTCATCGCCAGCGCGGCGACCGCCATCATGACCAGCGCCGTGATCACCGCCGTGCGCAGCAGCGCACTGAGCGAGGCCAGCGCCTCGTCCTTCTTCGCGGCGACGAACAGCTGCCAGTCGGTATCGGCGATCGGCGTGCCGCTGACCAGGAAGACGTCGCCGCCGACGTTGGCTTCGACCCAGCCCGCGGCGGGATCGAGCGCCGTGGCCAGCGCCTGCGGCGTCAACTGGTCGGAGACGGCCGTGGCGTCCTTCAGCGCCAGCTTGGCGTCGGGGTGCGCGACGATCTTGCCGTCCTTGGACATCAGGAAGGCGAAGCCGCCCGGCGTCGGCTTGATCGCCTGGACCGTGGCGACGACGTCGTCCAGGAACACGTCCGTGGCGATCACGGCCTTGGTGGCGCCGCCGCTCTTGTCCGCCGTGGCGAAGGTGACCACCAGCCGCCCCTTGGAGGCGTCCATGTACGGCGCGGTCAGCACGGTACCGGAGGCGGACGCCGCGCCGGTGTACCAGGGACGCCCGGTGGGGTCGTAATCGGCCGGCAGGTTCTGCGGCGTGTTGAAGACGATCTTCTTGTCGGCGAAGCCGACGTAGGCGGCTTCGAGTCGCCCGGATTTCGCCGCCTGTTGCAGCAGAGGCACCGGATCGGCCGCCGCGACGGCCGGCTGCAGGGACGCGACGATGTCGCGCTGCGAGCGGACCCACTGGCGGATCGCGTCGGAACGCGCCGCGGCCAGTTCATCGAGGGATTGGGAGACCTGCTGGCGGGTATGGCCCCGCACGGTCACGTAGTTGGCGACGGTGATCGCCAGCAGCGTCAGGGCGACGATGCCGACGCCCAGCGCGATGAGGCGTGTCTTGATCGAGTCGAACATGAACGGGCTCCTTGGCTGCTGCCGATTGCCTGTCTGCCGACGCCGGGCTTTGCGCTCTCAGGCGTCGCCTCCACGATCCGCTCTCTCTGTCTCTCTCACTCACTTGCGCGCGCCGCCGCGGCGCGCACCGACCAGAAAAAACGCCCGGACTGGCCGGGCGTTCTGTCGTTCGGTCAAGCGACCGTCATCGCATCCATCAGTCCCATGTCCGCGCTGGACATGAGGCCTTCGATGTCGATCAGGATCAGCATGCGCTCGGCGACGGCGCCGATGCCCATGATGAAGCTGGTGTTGACGGTGCTGGCGCTGAGTTCCGGCGCCGGACGGATCACGTCGCGGTTCAGTTCCAGCACGTCGGACACCGAGTCCACCACCGCGCCGACGACGCGGTTCTTGACGTTCAGCACGATCACGACGGTGAAGCTGTTGTATTCAGCCGTGGCGCAGCCCAGCTTCAGGCGCAGGTCGACGATCGGGACGATCACGCCGCGCAGGTTCACGACGCCCTTGATGAAGTCGGGCGCGTTGGCGATGCGGGTCGGTTGCTCGTAGGAACGGATCTCCTGGACCTTCAGGATGTCGATGCCGTATTCCTCCTGACCCAGGCGGAAGGTCAGGTACTCGCCGCTGGCGGGCGCGGCATTCGCGGCGCCGTGGGGGACCAGCGCGCTGGAGTTCGCTTGCACGACTTGCGTGCCGGTTTGTTGGACGATTTCCATGTGTTGACCTCGTGCGGCTGATTAGAAGGTTTCCCAGTCGCCGTCGTCGGCGGTGGTGGCCGGGGCTGGCTTGGGAGTGAACGGTGCGGGCGCGGCCTTGGGCGAGGCCGCGGGCTTGACGACGGCCGGCTTGGCCGCCGTCGTGGTGGTGGTGGACTTGGCGGCCGTCGTGGCCGCTGGCTTCGTCGGCGTGGCCTTGAACGCAGCCTTGGCGGCGGCGGGCTTGACCGGCGCGGCCTTGCTCTCGAACTTGGCGGCCGGCTTCACCGGCGCCATCGTGGTCGTGGCGCTGTGCACCGTCGACGCGGCGGGCTTCGTCACGCCGTCGGACTTGGCCGTGAAGGCGGTCGCCGACAGCGCCGGCGCATGGCCCGACACGCGGAAGCGGTCGACCACGCCGCCCAGGCGCTCGGCCTGGTCCTTCAGGCTCTCCGCGGCGGCGGCGGACTGCTCGACCAGCGCGGCGTTCTGCTGCGTCATCTGGTCCAGGTTGCTGACGCCCTGGTTGACCTGGCTGATGCCATCGCTCTGCTCGCTGGACGCGGCGGTGATCTCGCCGATGATGTCCGTCACGCGCTGCACGCTGGAGACGATGTCGCTCATCGTGCTGCCGGCTTCCTGCACCAGGCGCGAGCCGGTCTCGACGCGTTCGACGCTGGCGCCGATCAGGGTCTTGATCTCGCGGGCGGCCTCGGCGCTGCGCTGCGCCAGGGAACGGACCTCGCCGGCCACGACCGCGAAACCGCGGCCCTGTTCGCCGGCGCGCGCCGCTTCCACGGCCGCGTTCAGCGCCAGGATGTTGGTCTGGAAGGCGATGCCGTCGATCGTGCCGATGATGTCGCTGATGCGCTTGGAGCTGGCGTTGATCTCGTCCATCGTCGAGACGACCTGACTCACGACTTCACCGCCCTTGGCCGCCGCGCCGGAGGCGGAGGAGGCGAGCTGGTTGGCGGTGCGCGCCGAGTCGGCGGTCTGCTTGACGGTGCCCGTCAGCTGGACCAGCGAAGAGGCGGCTTCCTGCAGGTTGGAGGCGGTCTGCTCGGTGCGGCTGGACAGGTCCTGGTTGCCGGTGGCGATCTCGACCGAGGCGGTGCGGATCGAATCGGCGGCGGTGCGCAGTTGGCCGACCATGGACTGCAGCGCTTCCTGCATGTGGTGCAGCGAGCGCATCAGCTTGGACGCCTCGTCGACGCCTTCGACCGGCTTCATCGTGCGCGACAGGTCGCCTTCGGCGATCGCGGCGGCCAGGGCTTCGGCGTCGGCCAGCGGCGCGCAGATCGTCTGCATGTTCAGCAGCGTCAGCGGCACCACGACGATCGCCGCGAACACCAGCACCAGGCCGAAGGTCCACAGCACGCCGCCTTGCGTTTTCTCGATGCCGACGCGCATGTCTTCGGCTTGCACCTGCATGCGCTTCTCGACCTCGTCGAGCTGCTTCTCGGCTTGCGCGACCTGATCCTTGGCCGGACCCAGCAGCCGGTCGGCGACCGCGGCATGGTCATAGGCTCCGGCTTCGAGCTGGG
Organism: Roseateles noduli; assembly: GCA_002205125.1. Lineage (GTDB taxonomy): Bacteria > Pseudomonadota > Gammaproteobacteria > Burkholderiales > Burkholderiaceae_C > Roseateles > Roseateles noduli. Next base: position 80,778 of record NIOE01000002.1, read on the forward strand.
TGACCACGTTGGAAGCCTTCTGTGCGTAGGTCTCCAGGGATGCCTTGATCTGCGCCAACGTGGCCTTGTCGTCGTCCGGGCTGAGCGCCGATACCGCGTCGAGGTGCTCCGCCGCCGCCTTGCGGGCGGCGTCCCATGCGGCGTGGGCAGTCTTCACCACCTCGGGCTTCTCGTAGTTGATGATCATGTCCTTCTCGTAGCGACGGATCTCTCCCATCGCGCCGTGAAGGCTGCCAACGCGCTGGCCGCGTGCTGCGGATTTCTCGAGGAACTCCTGGGTCTGGCCGCGCATCGACTGCATGCCGAACAGGCCGACGCTGCCGACCACCATCAGCAGCGCCAGGACGATGCCGATCGCGCCGATCATGCGGGTCCGGATGCTGAATTGACGCATCAACGCGCTGAAATTCATGTCTACCTCTTATGCGTTGGGCGCCGGCCTGCCGGCCGACGTCCGCCCTGATTCAAAAACGCCGGGGGATCTCAATGACGCGAGCGGCGCACCAGGCTGCCCACGTCCAGGATCAGCGCCACGCGGCCATCGCCCATGATGGTCGCGCCCGAGACGTCCGTCACCTTGCGGTAGTTCGCCTCCAGGTTCTTGACCACGACCTGCTGCTGGCCGAGCAGCTCGTCCACCAGCATCGCGACACGGCCGCCTTCGGCTTCGACCACGACCATGATCGAGCTGACATGCTCGAAGTCGAAGCGGGGCACGTTGAAGACCTGCTCCAGCTCGACCACCGGCATGTACTCGTCGCGCACCTCGACCACGCGGCCGGAGCCGCCCACGGTCTTGATGGTGTCGGACTGGACCTGGAAGGACTCGACCACCGACGACAGCGGGAGGATGTACACCTCTTCGCCGACGCCCACGCTCATGCCGTCCATGATGGCCAGCGTCAGCGGCAGGCGGACCGAGACCTTCATGCCGTAGCCTTCGGCGGAGTCGATCTCCACCGTGCCGCCCAGCGAGGTGATGTTCTTCTTCACCACGTCCATGCCGACGCCGCGGCCGGAGACGTCGGTGACCTGGTCCGCGGTCGAGAAGCCCGGCGCGAAGATCAGGCCCCAGACTTCCTGGTCGGTCATCGTGTCCGGTGCGTCGATGCCCTTTTCGCGGGCCTTGCGGATCAGCTTCTCGCGGTTCAGGCCGCGGCCGTCGTCGCGCACCTCGATGACGATGGAGCCGCCCTGGTGGGAGGCGACCAGCGTGATCGTGCCCTGCTCGGGCTTGCCCTTGGCGACGCGGTCTGCGGGCGACTCGATGCCGTGGTCGCAGCTGTTGCGCACCAGGTGGGTCAGCGGGTCGGTGATCTTCTCGACCAGGCCCTTGTCCAGTTCGGTCGCTTCACCCTGGGTGACCAGCTCGACCTTCTTGCCGAGCTTGGCCGCCAGGTCGCGCAGCATGCGCGGGAAGCGGTTGAACACGACTGACATCGGAATCATGCGGATCGACATGACCGATTCCTGCAGGTCGCGCGTGTTGCGCTCCAGGTCGGCCAGGCCGGAGGCCAGCTGCTGGTACAGGCCCGGGTCCAGGTTGCGGCTGTTCTGCGCCAGCATGGCTTGCGTGATGACGAGTTCGCCGACCAGGTTGATCAGCTGGTCGACCTTCTCGACGGACACGCGCAGCGTGGACTGGTCGGGGCTCGCGCCGCCGGCGCGCGGGGCGACCTCGGTGCGTGCGGGCGCGGCCGGCTTGGCGGCGGGCACCGGCACGCTGGCCTTGGGCGCTTCGGCCTTCACTTCGGCGGCGGTCGCTTCGGGAATGCCGGGTGCGTCGTCGAAGAAGCCGTAGCCGGGGTCCTCGTCCTTCTTGGTCTCCACCGGGGCGCCGGGGGCGCCCTCGTGGAAGCCGAAGCCTTCGCTCAGCGGCAGCAGCTTGACCTGCTCGCGCGAGACGTGGAAGGTGAACAGGTCCAGCAGGTCGTTGTCGGTGCTGCTCGTCAGCACCTTGAAGCGGCGCATGCCGTCGGCGGAGATGCCGCCGTCCAGCGGCTCGATCGTGCCGAGGTCGGTGATTTCCTTGAACAGCTCGACGAGGTTGTCGGCTTGCGCGGCGTCGCTCAGCGGACCGACCAGCAGTTCCAGCTGGCGCACGGTCGACTTGATCGGCGCGGCGGCCGGTGCGGCCGCCTTCGGTGCGGGGGCCGGCGCCGCGGCGGCGGGCGCCGGGGCGCGGACGCCGTCCAGCGTGCCGCCTTCCACCAGCGTGCGGATGCTGCTCAGCAGGGCGGAGGTGTCCACCGCGTCGGCGCCCGAACCCTGATGCCGGGCCAGTTGCGCCTTCAGCGCGTCGCCGGACTGCAGCAGCACGTCCACCATCGGCGAGGTCGGCGCCAGTTCATGGCGACGCAGCTTGTCCAGCAGCGTCTCCATCTGGTGCGTCAGTTCCGCCACGTCGTTGAAGCCGAACGTCGCCGCGCCGCCCTTGATCGAGTGGGCGCAACGGAAGATGGCGTTCATCTGCTCGTCGTCCGGATTCTCGATGTCCAGGTTCAGCAGCAGCTGTTCCATGTTGTCGAGGTTCTCCCCGGCTTCTTCGAAGAAGACCTGGTAGAACTGGCTCAGGTCGATGCCTGCGCCCAGATTTGCGCCCTCGGAGGTCATATCTCCCATGAATCTCTCCAGCTAGCCTTCAGCGGATCACCTTGCCGATCACTTCGATCAGCTTGGCGGGGTCGAACGGCTTCACCAGCCATCCGGTGGCGCCCGCTGCGCGGCCCGCCTGCTTCATCTGATCGCTGGACTCGGTGGTCAGGATCAGGATCGGCGTCGTCTTGAACTTGGGGTTGTCGCGCAGCTTCTTGGTCAGGCTGATCCCGTCCATCCGGGGCATGTTCTGGTCGGTCAGCACCAGGTCGAAGTCGCGCTGGGACGACTTCTCCCAGGCATCTTGTCCGTCCACCGCCTCCACGACGTTGAAACCCGCATTCTTGAGGGTGAACGAGACCATCTGGCGCATGGAGGCCGAATCGTCTACGGCGAGGATCGAGGGCATTTTGAGTTCTCCGGATGACAAGCGGTTTTCGGGTGGACCTGAAGATTCTTGAGGACCTTGAGGGCGGTCTGGTGACGGTGCCCGGTGATTTCGTGACCTAACGGACGTATCGGGTGAACTTTCAGAACAGTTCGACCGAACCGGCGTCCATCTCGTCCTGCGTGACGGGATTGGGACGCAGCGGGGCGGTCTCGACGACGGCCATGCCGTCCTCGTCGTCCCCGAAGGTGTCCCGGGCGAGCTGGTCCGAGCAGTTGCGCAGGCGCTGGCTGGTGTGCGCGATCAACTGCGTGGACATGTCCTGGAACTGCAGCGCGGTGATCGCACCGGCCAGATGCAGCATCAGCTGCTGCAGCGCGTCCTGGTCCTTCGCCTCTGGCAGACGCTCGCGCATCTGGTCCACGAGGCTCGACGCGCCGAAGAAATGCGTCGACAACGCCTCGCAGGCGTCGTCGAGCAGGCGCTGCAGGCGCTCGAGATCGTTGTTGACCGTCATCAGATGGTCCTGCAGCTCGGCAGCGGCGAGCAGCGGCATCAGTCCTGTGCCTTCCGGCTCGACCGACGTCTCATCGATTTGCATCTTGGCTCCACTTAGGGGTGTCCTGGTGCGTCTTCATGTCTGCCCAACTCAAACATGCGCCCGGACTTGTCGGCTGGCAAGAATCTTCGGCTTTTGCCACGCATCTGTCGACGGGACTAACCGTGCAAAGTCATCCCAATAGCTCAGATCGGTAGGTCATCGACTTGACCGTGACAAATCTCGATAAGGGTAAACCCAAGACTCTACGGTTTCCAGATGAATAAAACGTGGGGGTTCCCTGCATAGATGAGGGATGCGCGACAAACTTGGCATACTCCCGGCCATGCCGACTCTCCCCCTGGCCGAGCGCTCTCTGCGCCTGCTTCATATCGAGGATTCCGACCTGGATCACCAACTGATCCTGGCCCAGTTGCAACGGGCCGGATTGCGATTCGAGATCACGCGACTGGACACGCTGCCCGATATCGAGGCAGCCCTCGACCGGACCTGGGACGCGGTGATTTCGGATTACAACCTGCCGGGGTTTTCGGGCCTGGTCGTGCTGGACATGATCAAGCAGCGGCAACTGGTGCTGCCTTTCGTGCTGGTATCCGGCGAGATCGGCGAAGACACCGCGGTGGCCGCCATGCGAACCGGCGCCTCGGATTACCTCCTCAAGAACAACCTGGCGCGCCTGGCGCCGGCGCTGCTGCACGCGATCGAGTCCTGCGAGGCGCAACTCGCCCGGCAGGAAGCGGACCGCGAACTGCTCAAGTCCAAGCAGCAGCTGCACGAACTGGCGGGGCACCTGCAGACCAGCGTCGAAATGGAACGGGCGGCGATCGCCCGCGAGATCCACGACGACGTGGGGGGATCGCTCACCGCGCTGAAGTTCGACCTGGCCTGGATCGCGCGCCACAGCAAGGACGAGGACGTGCAGCAGCGCGTGCAGTCCGCGCTGGAGACGGTCACCAGCGCCATCGAATCGAGCCAGCGCATCATGCACAACCTGCGTCCGGCGATCCTGGAACAGGGATTGCTGGCAGCAGTGCAGTGGCTGGCCGCGCGCTTCGAACGCCGGACCGGCATCGCGACCGCGGTGCGGCATGTCGGCGAGCAGTTCCAGCTCCCGGCGGGCGTGCCGCTGGTGGCCTACCGCTGCGCGCAGGAGGCGCTGACCAATGTGTCCAAGCATGCCGGGGCGACCAAGGTCGACGTGGAGTTGAGCATGGAGGGCGGCGTGCTGACGCTGGAGATCAAGGACAACGGTCACGGCGTCGCGCCGGGCGACCTGAGCAAGGCGCGCAGTTTCGGCATCCGCGGCCTGCGCGAGCGCGCGGCGACCGTGGGCGGCTGGGTGGACCTGAGCAGCGGCCTGCAGGGCACGGCGCTGATCCTGTCGGTGCCGCTGCGCGGCGTCTTCGGCGACTTCGAGTTCGACGATGACGGAGAACCGATCCCGGCCGGTGCCGGGCATGATCCGTCTTCGTGGGGCGCCCTATGATCAAAGTCATCCTCTGCGACGACCACGCGCTGATCCGACGCGGGATCCGCGACACCTTGTCCGACGCCCCCGACATCGAGGTCGTCGGCGAGGCCGGCGACTACGGCGAGCTGCGCAGCCTGATGCGCACGCTGCCCGTCGACAAGCAGTGCGACGTGCTGGTGCTGGACATCAACATGCCGGGCCGCAGCGGCCTGGACGTGCTGCACGTCCTCAAGGACGAGGGCACCACCACCCGCGTCCTGATCGTCTCGATGTATCCGGAAGACCAGTACGCCATCCGAGCGCTGCGCGCCGGTGCCTTCGGCTACGTCAACAAGGGCGGCGATCCGCAGTTGTTGGTGCAGGCCGTACGCACCGTGGCCCAGGGCCGCAAATACGTGACGCCCGAGATCGCGCAGATGCTGGTCGAGAGCTTGACCGCGCCCGCGCCGGAGCAGGCACATCAGAAGCTGTCGGATCGCGAGCTCCAGACGCTCGTGATGATCGCCTCGGGCAAGCGCCTGTCGGACATCGCTGAAGAACTGATGCTCAGCCCGAAGACCGTGAGCGTGTACCGGGCGCGCGTCCTGGAGAAGCTGGCGCTGTCCAACAACTCCGAGCTGACTGTCTACGCCATCCGCAACGGCCTGGTCGAGAGTTGATGGAACGCTGATCGAGCGCTGATCGAAGGTCCCGGACCTCCGTTGACGTGAAGTCAGCGAGCGATGGTGGGGCCGGAATGGGGCTTGGGGTTCCCGGAGGGAGGCCCCATGCCGCGTGGAGAGCCCGCGCCTGGCCTTCCGAAGTCTGTCGAATTCCGCCCGCTCCGTTCGTCGTCCTCCGGGGACGTTCACGCCAGCCAGCCGCCATTCATCGCAAGTCAGCATTGACGAGCAGGGGGTGCCTCGGAGAATGCGCCCCGTACTGACACACAGGGGGCTGTCATCGATACCGCACTGTTGAAAGAGCTGCGCATCCAGGGCAACGAACGCGAGGACCATGGTGGCGGGCCGCCGCGGTGGGTCTGGGGGTTGCTGGTGGCGTTGATTGTGCTGGCGCTGCTGGCCGCGGGCGGCTGGTGGTGGTGGCGTCAGTCGCAGGTGCCGGAGGTCGAGACTGCGTCGGCGCAGGCGCGCGGCGGTGCCGGCGGGAACGCCGTGCTGCAGGCCACCGGCTACGTGACGGCGCGTCGCGCCGCGACGGTATCCACGCAGATCACCGGCACGCTGACCGAGGTCCTGTTCGAGGAGGGCGACAAGATCCAGAAGGGTCAGGTGTTGGCGCGGCTGGAGGATCATGCCTTGCGCGCCTCGCTGGACATGGCCCGGGCGAACGTGAAGAGCGCGCAGGCCAACATCGAGGCCACGCGTGCCCAGTGGCTGCAGGCGCAGTCGGACCTGAAGCGTCAGGACGAACTGTCGCTCAGCGGCATGACGACAAAGCAATCCGCCGAGCAGGCCCGCACCGCGGTGAACGCGTATGCGGCGCAGCTGGAAGCGCGTCGGCGCGAGGCCGATGCGGCCATGGCTCAGGCGACGCAGGCGCAGGTCAATTTCGATTACACGGTCGTCAAGGCGCCGTTCTCGGGCGTGATCACTGCCAAGGCCGCGCAGGTCGGCGAGATCGTGTCGCCGCTGTCCGCCGGTGGCGGCTTCACGCGGACCGGCGTCGGCACCATCGTCGACATGGACTCGCTGGAAGTGGATGTCGACGTCAACGAGGCCTACATCGGCCAGGTCAAGGCCGATATGCCGGCCCAGGCCGTGCTGGATGCCTATCCCGACTGGCGCATCCCGGCGCATGTGATCGCGGTCGTGCCCTCGGCCGACCGCGGCAAGGCGACCGTCAAGGTGCGGGTCGCGCTCGAGCAGAAGGACCAGCGCGTCGTGCCCGACATGGGCGTGCGCGTGTCCTTCCTCGCCGCCAAGGAGAGCGCGCAGACCGCGCCGCCGCCCGGCGTGCTGGTGCCGAAGTCGGCCGTCGCGCAGCGCGATAGCAGCGACGTCGTGTTCGTCGTGAACGGCCAGACCGTCGCCCAGCGCAAGGTGCGCCAGGGCACGCCGGTCGGCGACCATGCCGTGGTGCTCGACGGCGTGAAGGCCGGCGACACCGTCGTCCTCAATCCGCCCGAAGCCCTGCGCGACGGCGGCGAGATCAAGCCGGCGGCCGGCAAGTGAAGCCGACAGCGCGGGGACGCCACGTCCCCGCTGGAAGTCCAGGAAACCGAAGCGAGGAGTCACCGTGAGCAATCTGATCGAGATCCGTGACCTGTCCAAGGTCTACACCCGCGGCAAGCAGAAGGTGGAAGTGCTGCACCACATCGACCTGGATGTCCGCGAGGGCGAGTTCCTGGCGCTGATGGGCCCCTCGGGCTCCGGCAAGACGACGCTGCTGAACCTCATCGGCGGGCTGGACCAGCCCAGCGGCGGCTGTATCGCCATCGGCGGCGAGCGCATCGACCAGCTCAGTTCCGCCGCGCTGGCGAAGTGGCGCGCCGCCCGGGTGGGCTTCGTGTTCCAGTTCTACAACCTGATGCCGACGCTCTCGGCGCAGCGCAACGTGGAACTGCCGCTGCTGCTGACCAAACTGTCGGCGGCCGAGCGGAAGAAGCGCGCCGCGATCGCGCTGCAGCTGGTGGGCCTGTCGGACCGTGCCAGCCACAAGCCGACGGAACTCTCCGGCGGTCAGCAGCAGCGCGTCTCGATCGCGCGGGCGATCGTCTCCGACCCGACCCTGCTGGTCTGCGACGAGCCCACCGGCGATCTGGACCGCCAATCGGCCGAGGACGTGCTGGCGCTGCTGCAGGCGCTCAACCGCGATCACGGCAAGACCATCGTGATGGTCACCCACGATCCCAAGGCCGCCGAGCGCGCCCGCCAGACGCTGCACCTGGACAAGGGCACGCTGGTCGAGCAGACCGTGTCCACCGCGGCCTGAGGCCGCTGCGCCAAGGTTCAGTCCCGCAAGAAAGGGCTCGCCATGAAATACCTCCACCTCATCTGGGCGGCGCTGTTCCGGCGCAAGCTCCGGACGGTGCTGACGCTGGTGTCCATCATCACCGCGTTCCTGCTGTTCGGGCTGCTGGACGCGGTCCGCACCTCCTTCGACCAGGCCGGCCAGTCGGCCAACGGCGCGTCGCGGCTGCAGACCGGCTCGCGGCTGTCGTTCATCCAGACCTTGCCGATGGCGCTGACGCAGCGCATCCAGTCGGTGGACGGCGTCAAGCTCGTGACCCACGCGAACTGGTTCGGCGGCGCCTACCAGGACCCGCACAACCAGGTCTTCAGCTTTGCCGTCGCGCCGAACTACCTCGACATGTATCCGGAGATGGTCGTCACCGACCAGGCCAAGCAGGCGTTCGCCACGACGCGCATCGGCGCGCTGGTCGGCGAGGGTTTGGCCAAGCGCTTCAACTGGAAGGTCGGGGACAAGATCCCGCTGCAGTCGACGATCTTCCCGGATCGCAACGGCAGCAAGAACTGGCAGTTCGAGATCGTCGGCCTGATCCACGCCGCGGACAAGAAGTCCGGCGGCTGGTACGACCAGATGTTCCTGCTGAACTGGAAGTACTTCGACGACACGACGCCCTACAACCAGGGCGCGGTCGGCTGGTACGTGACACGCGTGGCGGACGCGAACCAGGCGGACCGCGTGGCCAAGGCGATCGACGCGATCTCGGCCAACTCCGACCATGAGACCCGCACGCAGACCGAGCAGGCGGCGATGGCTTCGTGGATGAAGCAGGTGGCGGACATCGGGCTGATCGTCAGCTCGATCATGGGCGCGGTGTTCTTCACGCTGCTGCTGCTGTCCGGCAACACGATGATGCAGGCGGTGCGCGAGCGCACCAGTGAGATCGCGGTGCTGAAGACGATCGGCTTCTCCGGTCACAGCGTGCTGGCGATGGTGCTGGCGGAATCGGTGCTGCTGCTGGTGATCGGCGGCGTCATCGGACTGGGGTTGGCGAGCGTGATCGGGCCGGCGGTGAGCGCGGGCAGCGGCGGCACGCTGAACCTGCCGGCCGCCGGCCTGAACAGCTGGGCCACCGGCGTCGGTCTGATGGTGCTGTTCGGCGTGATCGTCGGCGCGCTGCCGGCGTTGAACGCGATGCGACTCAACATCACCGATGCACTGGCGGGGAGGGCCTGACCATGAAATTCCTCAAGAACCTGGGATTGGTGCTGCTGCTGGTGCTCGTGCTGGTGGCGTGGGTGATGCTGCCGTGGTTCGGCGCGCTCGGTCTGGCGGTGCTGCTGGCGCTGTGGATGTTCCTGACGCGGCGCGGCGCGCAGGCGCGCTCGGTGACCGGCGTCGGCGTGAGCACGCTGCCGCAGCGCATCGGTTCGTCGGCGGTGATCGTCGTGGGCATCGCGGGCGTGGTCGGCGTGCTGGTGGCGCTGCTCGCGATGGCCGAGGGCTATTCGGAGACGCTGCGAAAGTCCGGCAGCGAGGACACCGCCATCGTGCTTCGGGGCGCCTCGGCGGCGGAAGTCGCCTCCGTCATGACGCGCGACGACATCACGCAGATCAGCCAGGCGCCGGGCGTGGCGAAGTCCGCCAAGGGCGAACCGCTGCTGTCCGCGGAGACGGTGGTCGCGGCCAACCTGCCAGTGAAGGGCACGAAGACGGACGAGGAGGGCAGCGTCCAGATGCGCGGCGTCGGCGACGAGGCCTTCGCGGTGCGGCCGCAGGTCAGGATCGTCGCCGGACGCAAGTTCCAGCCGGGGCTCAAGGAGTTGATCGTCGGCCAGGGCGCGGCGCGTCAGTTCGAAGGCCTGGAGCCCGGCAAGCAGATCCGCCTGGGCAGCCAGATGTGGACGGTGACGGGCGTGTTCGCGTCGGGAGACTCGATGGAATCGGAGCTGTGGGCCGATGCGCCGGTCGTCGCCGAGACCTACCGGCGCGGCGCGAGCCGCAACTCGGTGACGGTGAAGCTGACCGACGCGAAGGCTTTCAAGGAGTTCAAGGCGGCGCTGGAAGCCAATCCGCAGTTGAAGGTCGATGCGACGACGACGCTGGCGTTCTTCGCCAAGCAGTCGGAGCAGATGACCAAGATCCTGCGGATCATCGGGATCGTGGTCGGATCGATCATGGCGGTGGGCGCGGTGTTCGGCGCGTTGAACACGATGTTCGCGGCCGTCGCGACGCGGGCCCGCGAGATCGCCACGCTGCGGGCGATCGGCTTCCCCGGGCTGCCGGTGGTGGTGGCGGTGATGCTGGAGACGATGCTGCTGGCCGCGATCGGCGGCGTCATCGGCGGCGGGATCGCCTACCTGATCTTCAACGGGCATGCGGCGTCGACGATGGCGGCCGGGTCCGTGGGCAAGCTCAGCTTTGAACTCCGGGTCTCAGGCCAACTGCTGTGGGAAGGCCTGAAATGGGCTCTGGCCATCGGTTTCATCGGCGGCTTGTTCCCCGCGGTGCGGGCGGCGAGCCTGCCGGTCACGACCGCGCTGCGAGAGCTCTGAAATGAGAATCGGCCGGTGCTGGGAAGCATCGGCCGGGGCATGCTCCGCGGCGTTCAGTTGAACGCCGCGAGCATCCGCTCCAGCGCGATCATGAACGGCTGGTGCATCAGCGGCAGCGTCGCGACCAGCCCCACCAGACCGATGCTGACCGTCAGCGGGAAGCCCACCGAGAACACGTTCAGCTGCGGCGCGACGCGCGAGATGATGCCGAGCACCAGGTTCACGAACATCAGCATCGTGATCAGCGGCAGCGCGATCCAGAGGCCCATGCGGAAGATCTCCGCGCCCCAGACCTGGGGCTGCGCGATGCGCAGGAATCGGAAGGGCTCCTCGCCGACGGGGAAGGCCTGGAAGCTCTCGACCAGCGAGTTGATCAGCATCAGGTGCCCGTTGATGGCGACGAACAGGAAGGCCACCATCGAGCCCAGGAAGCGCGAAGTCGACGTGCCCTGCGAACCGGTCGACGGGTCGAAGAAGCCGGCGAAGTTCAAGCCCATCTGCAAGCCGATCAGCTCACCGGCGAATTCGAGCGCGGCGAACACGACCCGCACCGCGAAGCCCATTGCCAGCCCGATCAGCAGTTGCTGACCCGTCACGGCGAGCAGTTGCGGCAGGGAATCGAGCGGGATCACCGGCATCGCCGGCAGCGACGGCTGCGCGGCGACCGCGATGAACAGCGCCAGCCCGATGCGCACGCGCGCCGGCACCTGACGCTGGCTGAAGACCGGCATGCCGGCGAACAGCGCCAGCGTGCGGATGAACGGCCACAGGATCGGACTGATCCAGGCGAGCAGTTGCGCTTCGCTGAACGTGAGCATCGAGATGGCGGGCCGTGGGATCGGGCAGGGCGGCGCGGTGGCGCCTGCCTCAGCCCAGCGCCTGCGGGATGCTCTGCAGGGTGCGCTGGATGTATTCCACGAGCGTCGTGATCATCCAGGGACCGGCGACTGCCAGCACCAGCACTGCGGCGACGATCTTGGGCACGAACGACAGGGTCGATTCGTTGATCTGCGTCGCCGCCTGGAAGACCGACACCAACACCCCGACCGCGAGCACCGTCAGCAGGATGGGGGCCGCGACCATGAGCAGCACGTACAGCCCCTGCTGGCCGACCGAGAAGACCTGTTGTGCATCCATGAGCTTGTCCTTGGAGTCGCTTTGTCGAGTCGCTTCGGAACGGCGGGGCCGCTACTGCGCGAACGAGGCCGCCAGCGAGCCCAGCAGCAGGTTCCACCCGTCCGCCAGCACGAACAGCATCAGCTTGAACGGCAGCGACACCAGCACCGGCGACAGCATCATCATCCCCAGGCTCATCAGCACGCTGGAGACGATCATGTCGATCACCAGGAACGGGATGAAGATGAGGAACGCGATCTGGAACGCGGATTTGAGCTCGCTGGTGACGAAGGCCGGCACCAGCACGCGGAAGGGCACGGCTTCCGGCGTGACGTTGGGTTCGAGCTTGGCGAGCTTGGCGAAGAGGGCGACGTCCGACTGGCGCGTCTGCTTGAGCATGAAGGCGCGCATCGGCACCTGCGCGCGCTCGAGCGCGACCTCGAAGCCGATCTGCCCGGCCTGGTAGGGCTGGTAGGCCTCGGCGTAGACGCGGTCCAGGGTGGGGCTCATCACGAAGAAGGTCAGGAACAGCGACAGACCGACGATCACCTGGTTGGGCGGCGCCGCCTGCGTGCCCAGCGCCTGGCGCAGCAGCGACAGCACGATCACGATCCGGGTGAAGCCGGTCATCATCAGCAGCACCGCCGGCAGGAAGCCCAGCGCGGTGAAGAACAGCAGGGTCTGGATCGGCACCGAGTAACTGTTGCCGCCCGCACCCTGTCCGATGATCAGGGGCACGCTGGCCGGTGCGCCGCCTTGCTGCGCCCAGGCCGCGGCGCCGAAGCCGCCGAGCGCGAGCACGCCGGCGATGCCCAGCGCGCGCCGCGACAAGCGCCGGCGACGGGGCTCGGGCGAGGCTGGAGCGTGGGAGGTCGAAGCGGTCATGCGCCGTTCCCGATCAGGCCGAGGGATTGGAGCCGGGGCCATCGGCGTGCCTGCCGCCCAGGCTGCGCTTGAGCATCGAGGAGAACGACGGTTGCGCCGCCTGCAGCGCCGCGCCGGCGTCGGCCTGCGGCGGCATCACGTGCAGCGTGCGGATCTGCTGGCCGGTGATGCCCAGCACCAGCCATTGGCGGTCCTCGTCCTGGCCGACCTCGACGATCACGATGCGCTGGCTGGGCGCGATCACCAGTTGCGCGACGGTGCGCAGGTGCCCGCCCATCGCGCTCCCGCCCAGCGGCGTGCGCTTGAGGAGCCAGAGCACGACTGGAATCAAGGCCAGGATGGCCAGGAACCAGAGGAGGGGGACGAGGCTGTTGTTCATGGCGACGAATTATGCGTCCCTGAAACGCATCAGCCCCACCGGGGTGGGGCTGATCAGGGGTCAGGTTATGCCTTGCTCAGGCGCCGCATCCGTTCGGACGGGGTCACGATGTCGGTGAGGCGGATGCCGAACTTGTCGTTCACGACCACGACCTCGCCCTGGGCGATCAGGTAGCCGTTGACCAGCACGTCCATCGGCTCGCCGGCCAGCGCGTCGAGCTCGACGACCGAGCCCTGCGCCAGTTGCAGGATGTTCTTGATGGGAATGCGCGTGCGACCCAGTTCGACCGTGAGCTGGACGGGGATGTCCAGGATCATGTTGATGTCGCTGCCGGGCAGGTTGCCCGGCGTCGGCGAGAAGTTGGTGAAGGCCGCCGGTGCAACCTGCTCGGTCACCTGCTGCACTTCGGCCGCGACCTCGCTGCCGCCGCCGCCGGCTTCCGCCAGCGCCGCCGCCCATTCGGCGGCCATCGCGTCCTGTTCGTCCATCGGGGTGTTGTCAGCCATTGCGGGCTCCCAGCCAGCCGGCATCCGGGCCGGTCAGCATCTTTTCAATCTTGATCGAATACTTGCCGTTCGAGGTGCCGTAATGGCAGTCGAACACCGGCACGCCGTCCACCTTGGCCTGGATGATCTGCTCCAGGTCCAGCTCGATGAAGTCGCCCGGCTTGAAGGCCAGCAGCTGTTCGACGGTCGCGGGGGCCTTGGCCAGCTCCGCCACCAGTTCGACCTCGGCCGACTGGATCTGGTGCTTGAGCAGGTTGACCCAGCGGCGGTCGGGTTCGCTCGAATCGCCCTGCGTGGTGCTGTACAGCACGTCGCGGATCGGCTCCAGCGTCGAATACGGGATGCAGAAGTACACCGTGCCGCTGGTCTCGCCGATTTCCAGCGTGAACGAGGTGGACACGATGATCTCGCTGGGCGTGGCGATGTTGGCGAACTGCGGCTGCATCTCCGAGCGCTGGTATTCCAGCTCCAGCGGATAGATGCCCTTCCACGCCTTGGTGTACTCCTGGATGATCACTTCGACCAGACGCAGGATCACGCGCTGCTCGGTGGCGGAGAAGTCCCGGCCCTCGATGCGGGTGTGGAACTTGCCGATGCCGCCGAACAGCGAGTCGATCACCGCGAACACCAGCGTCGGGTCGCAGACGATCAGGCCGCTGCCGCGCAGCGGCTTCACCGACACGATGTTGAAGTTGGTCGGGACGACGATCTCGCGCAGGAAGGCGCTGTACTTCTGGACCTTGATGCCGCCGATGGCGACTTCAGGGCTCTTGCGGATGAAGTTGAACAGCCCGATGCGGATGTTGCGCGCGAAGCGTTCGTTGATGATCTCCATCGTGGGCATGCGCCCACGGACGATCCGTTCCTGGCTGGCGAGGTTGTACTCGCGGATGCCGCCGGTCTGGACCTCTTCGGCCTCGAGCTTCTGGCTCTCGCCGGTGATGCCCTGCAGCAGGGCATCGACTTCGTCTTGGGAAAGGATCTGCTGATTCATCGCGCGCTCCTTGCTGTGCGGCCCGTCACTGCACGATGAAGGTGGAGAACAGGACCTGCGTCACCGGGCTTTCGACCTGGCGCTTCTTCTTCTTTTTCTTCTTGGGCGCGGCGTCCGAGTCCTCGTCCTCGTCGTCGAGCTCGATGCCCATCGGACGCACGGCCTCGCGGCGGATTTCCTTGGCCAGCTGTTCCTTGCCTTCGGCGCTCAGCAGTTCGGCCGAGGTCTTGTGCGACAGCACCAGCAGCACGTTGTTGCGGATCGCCGGCATGTAGGCCTTGAGCTGGTCGGCGAAGTGCGCATCGGCGACTTCCAGCGTGATGCCGACCTGCGCGAAGCGGTCGACTTCCTTGTCCGCGAGGTTCACCGTGAACGGATCCAGCGGCACGAAGGTCGGCGGCGTGCCCGGCTTGGCGTGGGCGGCGGCCGCGGGCTTCTCCTCGGCGGCGGCGCCTTCCTCGTCGTCGGCATGCGACTTCTTCTTCATCATCAGCAACGCGGCGACACCCACCAGCACCACCACCAGGACGATGGCGACGATGATGATCAGCTTCTTCTTGCCGCCACCCTTGACGGCGGCGTCGTTGCCTGCGGCGGCTGTGGCCATGGGCGCTCCGGTGATGAAATGAGGGACGTTGGCGGGGAACCGGCTCTGGTGACCCGGCAATGTCTCCCATTGTGAAGCGCCGCCACGGCGCTCAACGCGCGAAAAGGCGGCGGATTCCGGTCAGACTCGGGGATCTTCAGGCGTACAGGTCGACCAGGCCGCGCGGTGCGGAGCGGCGCTCCGACCGGCCGCTGGCGGCGATCGCGCCGTCGTCGTCCGAGCCCTGGCCGCGCCCGCCCCGACGGCCGTTGCCGCTGGACGTGCCGTCGGCGGAACCCTCGCCACGATTCTGGCCGCCGCTGGACTGCGACTGGGCGAACACCCCGCCGCCGCTCAGGGTCAAGCCCTGCGCCTGCAGCGCGGCCGCCAGATCCGGCAGGCTGCGTTCCAGCACCTCGCGGGTCGCGGCATGCTGGGCGTGGAAATTCACCTGCGCCTGCTGGCCGTCGAGCTGGATGTTGATCGACACCGGCCCCATCTCGGTCGGGTTGAGCTGGAGCTGCGCCTCGTGCACGCCGTCCTGGATCAGGAGGCTGACGCTGGCGGAGAGTTCCGGCGCGAAGTCGGGGCTGTCCAGCGGGTGGCTGAGCGGAACGCTCGGTGCCTGGGTCGCGGAGCTTGCGTCGGCGCCCGAAGCGCTGGACGTCGAACCGGTCTGCTGCGCCGCGGCGAGCAGCGCCTCGAAGCTCGGCTGCGGGCCCTTGGCGGCGTCGCCCATGGCGATCTCGTGCGCGCCGCCGGAGGCGGCTTGCAGCGCGTCGGTCTGGGCAGTCTTGTCCGCGCCCTCGGTCGCGCCGGCGGTGCCTGCGGCGGCCTGGCCCAGTTCGCGCTGAAGCTGCTGGCGCTCGCGCAGGGCGTCGCCGGTGGTCGGCTGCTTGCCATGGGCGTGCGTGCCGCCGGGGAGGGCTTCGGTGCCCGCCTCGTCGCCCTCGGCCGTGCCGGCACGCGGCTGGGCCTTGGCCTCGGCGGGCGCGTCGCCGCGCAGCATCGCCAGGATCTGCTCGGCAGCGGTCGCGCCGGTGTCCTTCGCATCCTTGGCGGCCTTCTTGTCCTTGCCGTCGTCATCCTTGGCCACGACGCGCTCGGCGTCCTTGCCGCTGGAGGCATCGGCCCTGGCGGTGTCCGCCGGATCGGTCGCGTCGGCGGCGTCAGCCGCGTCCGTCGCTTCTCCGGCAGTGGCCGGATCCGACTTCGTGGTGCGGGTCGGAGTCTTGGCGTCTTCGGTCTTGTTCGCGCTGTTACGGGCGGCGGCATTGCGCGCGGCGAGCTTGTTTTCGTCCTTAGCCGCCGTGTTCTCGGGCGAGCGCGGAGGCGGCGACGCGGGCTTGGGCGGTTGTGCCGACTCCTGGCGCTGCGCCTGCTGCTGGGCTTCCAACTGCCGGGACTGCTGCTGCGATTGCATCTGCTGGCTCGCCAGCTGCTGCGATTGCAGCTTCGCCATGGTCGTCTTGGCCGACTGCGCCGACTGATCCTGCAACTGCTGGTTGCTCTGGTTCAGCAGACGGGAGAAGTCCGTCGACGCACCGTCCTTGCGGCCGGCGTAGGCGGGGTTGTTCGCGCCGAGGCCGCCGAGGGCGCCCGGCATCGGGTTCATGTTCTGGATCTGCGTCATGGCGAGGGAGGTTCCGGGTGGACCGGGCCGCGATCAGGCGACCAGCCGGGACATCGGGTTGCCGCCGCGCGAGGCGGCGCGGGCGGCTTGTTCATCGGTGGCACGCTGTTCCTGGCGCATCTGGCTGCGCAGCGTCTCGGCGCGGCGGCGCTCGATCAGCTTGCGCACCGAGGCGACGCGCAGCTCGCGTTCGCGCACCAGGTCGCGGGCGGCGGACAGGCGCTGGTCGGCGTAGTCGGCGATGCCGCCCTGCTGACCGATGGCCTGGTCCAGGCGCTGGCCGAAGTTCTGATAGCAGCCCAGCAGTTGCACGGTCGTCCGTTGGGCGAATTCCTGCGACCAGCGGGTGCGGTAGTCCGTGCGGTACTGCGACAGCTGATCATGCTGGTTGCGCGCCGCGTTCGCACGCGACTGCGCATCCTGCAGATGACGCAGCGCTTCATCGCGCTCGGCCTCCGCGCGTTCGAGGAGAACGGTCAGGGCCTGCAGATTGGAACTACTCATGTCGATGACCTCGCTTTACGGATGTCGGCAGCTATCACGCAAAGTTAAGTGTGGCGGTCAACTGATTGAGGCAATCGTTCAAAGAAGCGGGGGAATGCATGTCTTGTTGGAGCAATCGGTCCATGTCGCCGTGCAGGCGGACCGCCATGTCCAACTCGGGGTCGTGGCCGGGCTGATAGGCGCCCAGCTGGATCAGATCGCGCGCCTTGTTGTACTTTGCGAGCAATTGCCGGAAACGGCGCGCCAGTTCGACGTGGCGCTTGTCGGCCACGCTGGTCATGACGCGCGAGATGGACCGTTCCACGTCGATCGCCGGGTAGTGCCCACTCTCCGCCAGCTCGCGGCTGAGCACGATGTGGCCGTCCAGGATGCCTCGGGCGGCATCGGCGATCGGGTCCTGCTGGTCGTCGCCTTCGGACAGCACGGTGTAGAAGGCGGTGATCGAACCTTCGCCGGCCAGACCGTTGCCGCTGCGCTCCACCAGCTGTGGAAGCTTCGCGAAACAGGAAGGCGGATAGCCTTTGGTGGCTGGCGGTTCGCCGATCGCGAGGGCGATCTCGCGCTGCGCCATGGCGTAGCGGGTGAGCGAATCCATCAGCAGCAGCACGTGCTGGCCGCGGTCGCGGAAGTGCTCGGCGATCGCGGTGGCGTAGGTGGCGCCCTGCATGCGCAGCAGCGGTGGCGCGTCGGCCGGCGCGGCGACGACGACGCTGCGGCGCAGGCCTTCCTCGCCGAGGATGTCCTCGATGAATTCCTTCACTTCCCGGCCGCGTTCGCCGATCAGGCCGACGACGATGACGTCCGCCTGTGTGTAGCGGGCCATCATGCCCAGCAGCACCGACTTGCCGACGCCGGTGCCGGCGAACAGGCCCAGGCGCTGGCCGCGGCCGACGGTCAGCAGCGAATTGATGGCGCGCACGCCGGTGTCCAGCGGGCGGCGGACGGGGTCGCGGTCCATCGCGTTGATCGGGCGGCGGACCATGGGTTCGTCGCGGATCTCGGCCAGCGGGCCGCGGCGGTCGATCGGATGGCCCTGCGGATCGACGACGCGACCCAGCAGGCCGTCGCCCATCGGCAGATGCAGACCGCGGTCCTCGTCGCGGCGCCAGGGATGGCGCTCCTCGCCGAGGACGGGGCCGTGGAGCGCGGCAGGGCGCGGCAGCACCATCGCGCCGCTGGCCAGGCCCTGGATCTCGTCGGTCGGCATCAGGTAGGCGCGGTCGCCGGAGAAACCGACGACCTCGGCCGTGACCGGACGCTGCCCGCGACGCGGCGAGGCGGCGGTCGAAGGCATGTGGATCTCGCAGACCGACCCGACCGGCACCTTCACGCCGGTGGCTTCCAGCACAAGACCGGCCACCCGCACCAGCTTGCCCTGAGGCTCGATCGGCGGCGCGTTGCCGGCGAAGGCCTGCAGGTCGTCGAAGTACTGGCGCCAGCGGTCGGTGCGGGCGCTCATGAGTCGCGGTCCTCGGGGGCGCCCTGATTGGCGCCGTGCGGCAGGCCGCCGTACTGGCTGGGCGTGGGATCGGTCCGGAAGTCCAGGCGCGAGTCCCGCGCGACGTCGGCCGCGCTGCGGCGGTCCTCCCAGACGGAACTCTGTCCGAGCGCGCCGACCGCCGACTGCCAGCGAGCCGGCAAAGAGGCGTCGACGCTGCAGATATCGGCATCGACCTTGACACCGCCGCGCGTGATCGAGGGATCGGGGATGACCTGCGCTTCACGCGCGCGCAGCTCCTGGCCCGCGCCGTCCAGCACCAGCGGGAGGTCGTCGGGGTGCACGCGCACGCGCACGTGGCGGGCGTTGATCAGCAGCGCCTCGACGGCGTCGTGAGCGACCTTGGACACCAGCTCCGGTGCGGTTTCCAGTTCATTGCGGACGACCTGACGGGCCAGTTCGACGGCGGTGCGGGCGAGTGCCTCGGCCATGTCCTGTTCCATCGCGGACAGGTCCTGGTCGAAACTCGCGACCAGTTGGCCCACCTGGGCGCTGATCTGCTTGGCAAAGCTCTGCTTGAAGGCGTCCAGGGCGGCCATGCCGTCGCGGTAGCCGTCCTGGTAACCGGCCTGGCGGGCCTGGTGCATCAGCTCTTCGACGCTGGGACCGGGCGGCGGAGGCGGGGGAGGCGGTTCGACCGGGGCGGGCGCAGTGACGGCCGGGCGGCGCGGTGCCGCGCCGCCGTCGAGTGCGCCGGGATTCCACGCGGCGAAGCCGGACAGCTCCTCGCGCGGAATGATGCGGCCATAGGTGCTGCCGCGCTGCTGATCGCCGTCGGCGCGCGGCGGGGGCGGAACTTGGCGGGGAGGGCGGGTGACCATCGTGGCGGGTGTCCGTCGGCGGAAGAAGCGGCCAGCGTATTACAGGAACTGGTCGTCGCCGCCGCCGGCGAGCACGATCTGGCCTTCGTCGACGAGGCGACGCACGACCTTGAGGATTTCCTTCTGCTCGGCCTCGACCTCGGACAGGCGGACCGGGCCGCGCGAATCCAGGTCTTCGCGCAGCGTCTCGGCGGCGCGGGAGGACATGTTGCGGAAGATCTTCTCGCGCAGCTCCGGGCCGGCGCCCTTGAGCGCGACGATGAGCGATTCGGACTGCACTTCCTTGAGGATGGCCTGGATGCCGCGGTCGTCGATCTTGTCCACGTCGTCGAACGTGAACATGTTGTCCATGATCTTCTGCGCCAGGTCGGAGTCGGCCTCGCGGATGTAGTCCAGCACCGAGGCCTCGACGCTGGTGCCCATCATGTTGATGATCTCGGCCGCGGTCTTGACGCCGCCCAGGTTGGACTTCTTCATGCGTTCGCCGCCGGCCAGGATCTGGCCCATGACCTCGTTGAGGTCCTTCAGCGCCATTGGCTGGATGCCGTCCAGCGTGGCGATGCGGATCAGCACCTCATTGCGCTGGCGTTCGGTGAAGACGCGCAGCACCGAGCTGCTCTGGTCGAAGTCCAGGTGCGACAGGATGGCTGCGACGATCTGCGGGTGCTCGTTGCGCAGCAGTTCCGCGACCGAGCCCGGGTCCATCCACTTCAGCGATTCGATCGAGGAGACGTCCGAGCCCTGCAGGATCCGGTCCAGCAGCAGGTTGGCCTTGTCCTCGCCCAGCGCCTTGCGCAGCACGGAGCGGACGTACTCGTCGGTGTCGCTGACCAGGGTGCTCTGGGTCTCGGCGACCAGGTCGAACTTGTCGAGCACGCGCTCGACGCGCTCGCGCGGCACGACCTTCATCTTGGCGATGGTCTCGCCCAGCTTCTGCACTTCCTTGGGCGCAAGGTGCTTGAACACCTCGGAGGCTTCCTCCTCGCCCAGCGACATCAGCAGGATGGCTGCGTCTTCTACGCCTTTGTCGTCCATGGGGGTGTCTCGTTATCCGTCCAGATGCGGGTCCGTGTGCTCGTGCGGGGTCGTCGGCGCTCAGCGGCGGCCGCCGGACGGCGAGGCTGTTTCCAGTTCCTCGCCGTTGACCCAGGCGCGCATGATGTTCGCCACGGCGATCGGGTTTTCCTTGGCCAGCAGACGGGCGCGTTCGAGCTTGTCGTTGGAGATCGGCGCCTCCAGGGCCGGCAGGCCGCCGGGGCCGCGCGGGCCGCCGAGCGCCAGCTGTTCGTCCTCGACCACGCTGAGCGCGCTGTTGGTGGCAGTGTCGTCCTTCTGTTCGGCCGGCGGCGGGAAAGCCGCCTTGAGAGCAGGGCGAACCAGCCCGAACACGGCGATCAGCGCGACCAGAACCAGGGCGGCGGGCACGGCGAAGTCGCGGGCGACGTCGCGCAGCCACGGTTGCTGCCACAGCGGCACGTCGGCGTTCTCGATCTTGTCGGAGACGAACGGGGTGCTGATGACCTTGATCGAGTCGCCGCGTTCCTGCGAGAAGCCCAGCGCTTCCTTGACCAGCGAGTCCAGCTTCTGGATCTCGTTCTCGGACAGCGGCTGGCTGGAAGTCTTGCCGTTCTTGTCGGTGACGGTCTTCTGGTTGACGACCACGGCGGCATTCAGGCGGCGGATCTGGCCGATCGCGTTGCGGGTGACGCGCACGGTGCGGTCGAGCTCGAACTGCGTGTCGTTGTTGCGGCGCAGGTTCTGCGTGCCGCCGGACTGGCCGGCCGGCTGCATCTGCTGGGCCTGGCCGTTGATCGGCGCGGCGGCCTGCGGCGGGACCTGGTTGGTGGTCGCGCCGGGCACGCCGGTGGGCACGCCGGCCGTGCCGCCGGATTGCTCCTCGGAGGTCAGGCGGCGCACGCTGCTCTGCGTGTTCGGGCCCTGGTTGGGCTTGTATTCCTCGGCGGTCGACTCGACCTGGCTGAAGTCGACATCGGCGGTGACCGTGGAGCGCAGGTTGTCGCGGCCGACGACCGGCTCCAGCAGCTCGGCCACCCGCTTGTTCAGGTTGGCTTCGATCTGCTGCTTGTACTGGAGCTGCTGGCTGTCCAGGCCGATGGCGTTGCCGTCCGGGTTCTGCGAGAGCAGGGCGCCGGTGCTGTCGAGCACGCTGACGGCCTTGGGGTTCAGTTCGGGCACCGACGAGGAGACCAGATGCACGATGCCGGCGATCTGCGCGCGGTCCAGCGTGCGGCCGCCGCGCAGCGTCAGCATGACGGAGGCGCTGGGCTTCTGCTGTTCGCGGAAGAAGCCGTTCTGCTGCGGCATGGCCAGGTGGACGCGCGCGTCGGCGACATCCGCCATGGCGGTGATGGTGCGGGTGAGCTCGCCCTCGAGCGCGCGCTGGAAGTTCAGCCGCTCGTTGAAGGCGGTCTGGCCGATGGACTGCTTGTCCATCAGCTCGAAACCGACGACGCCGCCCTTGGGCAGGCCGGCCGACGCCAGCTTCATGCGCAGGTCGTAGACCTGGTTGGCGGGCACCATGATGACGCCGCCCGGGTCGTTGCGGTAGGGCACGTTCATCTGCGACAGCTGCGCGATGACGGCGCCGCCGTCCTTGTCGGACAGGCCGGAGAACAGCGGCCGGTAATCGGGCTTGGCCGTCATCATCGACATCGCCACGATGACCGCCAGCAGCGCAGCCACGCCGCCGCCCAGCATCATCTTGCTCTTCGTGGGCATCGCCGCCAGGCGGGCGGGCAGGCCGGCTGGTTTGGCGGTCTGCTGCACCTCGGGGAGTCCGGCGGCGGGGCTGCTCAGGGCGTTGTCCATGGGGTGGTCGGTGTACGGCTGGGGTCGAACGGAGTGCCCAGGCGGACGCCTCGACACAGGACTGGATTATTTCGATGCAGGCCCTCAAGAATGGTGGGAACAGGCCGAAGAAGGCCCCCCAGTTCGGAGCTATGGACGGGGCCCGGATCCGTACGATGCGTTCCGTGGACCTGAAACTCAAACCCTTCGACTTCGCCAACGCGGTGGCACGCGCCGGCCTGACCCCCCAGGGGCAGCCGGTGGCCAAGGCCGCGTCGGGCGGTGCGAGCTTCGCGGATGCGATGAGCTCGGCGTTGAAGTCCGTCAGCACGCAGCAGAACGAGGCCTCGCGGCTGCAGCGCGAGGTTCAGCTGGACAACCCCACCGTCAGCCTCGAAGAGACCATGGTCGCCATGCAGAAGGCGCAGATCGGTTTCCAGGCGACGCTGCAGGTGCGCAACCGGCTGGTGTCCGCCTACTCGGAAATCATGAACATGCAGGTCTGAGGATCTGCATTGCGAACGAAAAAGCCGCCTCTCGGGCGGCTTTGTTCATTCTGAGATCGTCGGGTCAGAGGCTGCGGCGCATCAACCGTTCCCGCTTCTGCGCCTGGTCGATGAAGATCTGCAGCGCGCGGGCCGCCGTGGGCGCCAGCGAGACGAACGCGCAGCCGGCATGGTGTGGGGTGCCCTGGTCGCTCTCAGACATGTGCTGGATTCTCAGCAGCGTGGTGAAGCTGACTTCGCGCTCCAGTTCCAGCGTGCCGCCGATCTCCTCGCCCGCCTGCGGGACCGGGACCACGTTCGCCGGCCATTGCAGCGCGACGCCACCGGCGCTCACGTTCATGACGCGCAGACGGGGGAGATCCGGATCGGACAGTTTCAGCGCCGGGTAGAGCTGACCGGCCGACGCGACGCGGTAGGCCTGACGTCGCTGGAAGCGGTACAGGCGCAGCGGGACCGGTGAGCGCAGCACCTCGGCGCCGTCGCCCCGGATGGCCACCAGCCCGGAGACGTCGAACTGCAGCTTGATCTTGTCCAGGAAGGCGGTCGCCACCAGTTCGTCGCTGGCCAGCACCGGCGCGAGCGTGTCGCCGACCTGCGGCGCTTCCATCGTCAGCATCCCGTGCGGCGTGTCCAGCGCCCGCAGCACCGTGTGGATGGCTTCGCCCTCCGGCGTCGAGAGCTGGATGCGCGCCTGCGACTGCAGCAGCTCGCGCAGCCAGTTCATGATCTCGCCCGGCGCGTCCATCCTGAAATCGGTGTCCGCGGCGTCGGGGGGGCTAGGGGATAGCTTCAGGTCGCTCAAGGCCAGCATCCGGCAGGAATCGTTGGGAAAATTCTCTCGCATCCCCAAGGCAAACGCCGCGCCAACCCCATCCGTTCAAGGGGCCGGTCGCGGCGCTGTCGTGAGTCCCGAGCCCGGTCGCGTGACCGATGTCTCGGATCGCTGAAGGAATCGGCGCAAGCGCCGATCCTCGGAGCGATCAGTGGACCGTCTTGGACTTGCCCTTCATCAGCTGGTCCAGGTCTTCCAGCCACGGCTCGGCCAGGTGGCGGATCTCCGCGTCGTTGACCAGGATGCGCTGCATGATGCGGGTCTTCAGCTGCGCTTCGTCCGGACCCAGGTTCTGGCTGGCGGCCGCATGCTTGAGCTGCGAGATCAGCAGCACGCAGGCGCCTTCGAGCTTCACCACTTCGTCCCAGTTGCCCGAGCGGGCGGCGCTCAGCATGTCGGCGCTGGCTTGTTCGATGGCTTCGTAGTAGCTCAACAGTTGGGTGCTCATGAGGCGATCCGGGGTCGGGGCGGCGTGGGCGACGGCGGTCTGGGGCTTGGCGGTGTACTTGGACATGAAACTTCTCAAGTCGTCAGGCTGAAGGGGGTTCCGGGGCTCAGGCCGCGGCGCGTTGGTCGGCGGTGGCCGGGGCGATGCTGGCCCAGGCTTCCTTGATCGGTTGCAGCAGCTTCACGCATTCCTCGACCGCGGCGTCGTCGCTGCGCAGGTTGGCGTAGGTCAGCCGGGTGCAGATGTAGGCGTACAGGTCGCGCAGGTCCAGGGCCAGCTCGCCCGATTCCAGGTTGAGGGCCGCCTTCAGGCCTTCGTCCAGGATGCGGACCGCGCGGCTCAGGCTGCGGTTCTTCACTTCGACATTGCCGGAGCGGATCGCGCCGATGGCTTGCGTCATCGAATCGAAGGCGCCGTCCAGCAGCAGGCTCACCAGGCGATGCGGCGAGGCCGTCATCACGTCCGTTTCGACGCCGACGCGGTTGTACATGCTGCTGGCGCGCTGACCGTGGGAGGCGAAGGGGGAGGAGTTGCCGTACATGATTTGTTGCTGCGGTGTGCTGAAGTGCTTGAATCAGTTTTCGGCCCCCGGCTACCCAACTTGAGCCTCCCCCGTGTCGAATTTGTCTCGAAATTTTGCTTGCGTGAAGAAAAAGGAAAGCCTCCGTGAGGAGGCTTGTCGGCGCTCTTTTCGAAGCGCCGGAGAAGGGCGGTGACGACGGGCTTGTTCCGTCCTCGACCACGCGCGTCGCGTCAGTTGCTACTGAGCATGCTGGTGATCTTGCTGACGTAGCTCTGCATGTCGTTGAGCTTGGCCATCTGCGTGTCCAGCGCCGTGTACTGGGCGCGCAGGCGCTTCTCGTAGGCGTCGGCGCGGTCGTTGAGCTCGTCGACGCGCTTGCCGTTGGCCGTCACGCGCGACTGCAGGCCGGTGGTCCGGGTGGTGATCGAGCCGTCGAAGCCCGTCACCTGGTCGGCGAAGGAGCGCCAGCGCGTGGCCATGCCGTTGTTGTTCGGGTCGTTGCTGTCCACGCCCATGAACAGGTTCTTCAGGTCGCCCATGCTGCCCAGCGCGCTGGTCAGCTTGGTGTCGTTGACCTTCATCGTGCCGTCGGAGCCGATGTCGATGCCGATGTCCGACAGTCGGCCGTACTGGCCGCCCAAGGTGCTGCCCGATGCCGTGATGTTGCGCAGCTGGCTCTGCAGACCGACCGCGGTGCTGTCGCCCTGGAGCGAGCCGGCGGTCTTGTTGGTGTCGTCGTACTTGGTGTCGTTGCGCATCAGCGTCATCAGGCTGTTGTACGACGTGACGAAGTCGTTGATCGCCTTCTTGACGCTGTCCTTGTCCTGGCCGACGGTGATGGTCGACTGGGCAGGAATGATCGTCTTGCCCGTGGCATCCGCGGGGTCCTTGGTGCCGCCCTTGAGCAGATTGATCGTCAGGCCGTCGACGGCGCCTTCGATGTTGTTCGACGCGGAGCTGATCGCCAGGCCGTTGACCGTCAAATTGGCGTTCATGGCCGCGGTGTTCTGCGTCATCGACTTGATCGAGGACGTCGGGTCATAGGCCAGCGCGGACAGGCCGTTGGCGTCCGAACCGTTGCCGTCGTCGTCGGCGGTGGTGATGCGGAAGCCGTTGGCCTCGCCAGTGTCCTTGGAGCGGATCACCAGGCGCTGTCCGCTGGCGTCGGTCACCACAGAGGCGAGCACGCCCGCGCCCGAGCCGTTGATCTTGTCGCGGATGCTGGACAGCGTGTCGGTGGACGAGATGGAGACGCTCACCGGCGTCGCGCCGTTCTTGCCGGTGAAGGTCGTGTTGTCCGAACTCCACTGGCCCAGTTCGATGGTCATCGATCCCGAACCGACCGTCGAATTCGTCGCGAAGGCCTTGCTCGACAGCGACTGCGGCGAGGCCAGGTTGGTCACGCTGAGCGCGTACGAACCCGCGCCCGAGCCCGCGCCGGCGATGACCGTGGCCATCGAGGTGTCGGAGGACGTGGCGGTCAGCGCCGCCCAGGTGGACGGATTGGCCAGCTTGGCCGCCGCGTCGCGCATCGCGCTGAAGGCGCTCTTGATCTTCCCGTATTCGGAGATCTGCGTCTTGATCGTGTCGGTGCGCGTCTGGAGATCGGTGATCGGCTGTTTCTCGAGCGAGACCAGCTTCGTGACGATGCTCTCGACGTCCAGGCCGCTGCCCAGACCGGCGGAAGTAATGGATGCCATCGTTCTTGCTCCCTGTGACCCTGACCACCGTGGCCCGGCTCCCCTCGTGGAAGTCCCAAGCGCGACAGGGCCCCGCGTGTTTCGCGTGAGGCCCTGTCCTGCTTATCGGCGCCCCTGGCACCGACTTTAGGACGGTGACCCCGGGGATTGATTGCGTTTTTCTATCAGCCCTTGAGCAGCGACAGCACCTGCTGCGGCAGCTGGTTCGCCTGGGCGACCATCGCGTTGCCGGCCTGCTGCAGGATCTGCGCGCGGCTCAGGTTGGACGTTTCGACCGCGAAGTCGGCGTCCATGATCCGGCTGCGGGCGGCGGTCTGGTTCTCATAGGCCACCTGCAGGTTGGAGATCACGGCGTCGAATCGGTTCTGCGTCGCGCCCAGCGTGGCACGCTGGCTGTTGACGGTGTCGAGCGCCGCGTCGATGTTGGCGACCACCGCGGCGATCGCGCCCGCATCGGCCTCGTGGTTGATCGAACCGCGGTTGGTGCCGTTGATGTCTTCGCCGGCAACGGCCACGATGGACGCGTCCCGGGTCATGTCGGGCGTGGTGACGGTGATCTCGTCGTTGGCCGAGGTGTTCGGACCGACCTGGAAGGTCTGCGGCGTCGCGGCATCGGCACCCAGGATGTACTTCCCGTTGAAGGTGGTGCCGCCGACGACGCGCTGGATTTCCTTGGCCAGCTCGCCGAATTCCTTGTCCAGCGAATCCTTGTCGCTGTCCGCGTTGGTCGCGTTGCGGGCCTGGATCGCCAGTTCGCGCATCCGCTGCAGCGAATCGGCGACCTTGCCCAGCGCGCCTTCAGCGGTCTGCGACAGCGAGATGCCGTCGTTGGCGTTGCGCATCGCGACCGTCATGCCGCGCGCTTGCGAGTTCATGCGTTCGGCGATCGCCAGGCCGGCGGCGTCGTCCTTCGCGGAGTTCACCCGCAGGCCCGACGACAGGCGCTGCATCGACGTCGCCAGCGACGACTGCGACGAGTTCAGATTGCGTTGCGCGTTCAGCGAGGCAATATTGGTGTTGATGGTCTGTGGCATTGATGCACTCCTGCGGAGATCCTGTCCTGGCTGCGATCCCGGTTAGGTGGGTCGTTTCCCGACCGCACCTGCGGATCCTCGCTGCGCCATCGCAGTCATTGTTTGGATCTGCCGGTTGGACCGGTGGTCGAGCGGGACTACCTGCTCGATGGTTCCCATTGTGCGAAACGTGCTTCAACGCCGATTGGCCGATTAGCGGGCGGAAAACCCGCCATTAGCAAACCAATAAAAGAAGGCCCCGCATCGGTCCCGTGGGGGCGATGCGGAGCCTTTGGAGGCCCGGCCGCGAAGGCCGGTGCTTGAGGAGTCAACCCTTGAAGATCAGCTGCGCAGCAGCGACAGCACCTGTTGCGGCAGCTGGTTGGCCTGCGCCACCATCGTGTTGCCGGCCTGCTGCAGGATCTGCGCGCGGCTCAGGTTGGCGGTTTCCGCGGCGAAGTCGGCATCCATGATGCGGCTGCGGGCGGCGGTCTGGTTCTCCACCGACACTTGCAGGTTGGAGATGATCGCGTCGAAACGGTTCTGCGAGGCACCCAGGACGGCGCGCTGGCCGCTGACCGTGGTGATGGCCGCATCGATGTTGTCGATCACGGTCTTCAGCGCGTCGGGCGTCGAGGCGTTGTCGATCACGCCGCCGGTGACGGCGGTGATCGTCGCGTCGTTGGTCATGTTGTTGGTGACCACGTCGACCGTGTCGTTGGCGCTGGTGTTGGCGCCGATCTGGAAGGTCTGCGTGCCGGCGTCGTCACCCAGGATGGACTTGCCGTTGAAGGTCGTGCCGCCGATGACGCGGCCGATTTCCTGACCCAGCTGGGCGTATTCCTTGCCGATCGAGTCCAGGTCGGACGTCGTGTTGGTCGCGTTGCGGGCCTGGACCGCCAGTTCACGCATGCGCTGCAGCGAGTCGCCGACCTTGGACAGCGCGCCTTCAGCGGTCTGCGCCAGGGAGATGCCGTCGTTGGCGTTGCGCACGGCGACGTTCATGCCGCGCACTTGAGCGTTCATGCGCTCGGCGATCGCCAGACCGGCAGCATCATCCTTGGCGGAGTTGACGCGCAGACCCGAAGACAGGCGCTGCATCGACACCGACAGCGAAGACTGCGAAGACGACAGGTTGCGCTGGGCGTTGAGCGATTGCAGGTTGGTGTTGATGATCTGAGCCATGATCCATTCCTTTAAATTTCAAAGACCTTTTGCGGTCTCGGCGGACGGTTGAATAATCGTCCGACTGAGCCGGACCACGTGGCCCTTGCTGTTGAATTGCGGACCCGTTGATGCAGTTATCGGGACACGTAGGAATGGACTTGAGGCCTTCTTGAAAAGAAAGCTTGTAACGCCCCATGTCGGGCGTGACGAAGTGGCGGGGAGCCACTGGGCGGGCATTTGCTGCGCGCCGCCTTGAACCTGCTTTGAAGCCGTTTCAGAGCCGTTCTGAAGGCGGTGGGAGCCGATCGGGAGATCGACTCCGTGAGGCCTGGCGCGGGCTCTCCACGGGGCATGGGGCCTCGCGTCCGCGAACCCCAAGCCCCATTCCGGCCCCACCCTCGCTCGTTGACTTCTCTTTCACCACCAGCCCTTGGTGTCGCTGCAGGGCGATGGGGAAAGAGAAGGGGACCACGTCCCCTTCGAAGGTCCTGGCACCGCAGACGCCTGGGCGTCGACGGTGCCCTTCCTTCTATTAGCGCAGCAGGGCCAGCACTTGCTGGGGAGCCTGGTTGGCCTGCGCGATCATCGCGTTGCCGGCCTGTTGCAGGATCTGCGCACGGCTCAGGTTGGCAGTTTCCGAGGCGAAGTCGGCGTCCATGATCCGGCTGCGGGCCGCAGTCTGGTTCTCGACCGAGATCTGCAGGTTGGAGACGATCGCGTCGAAACGGTTCTGCGAAGCACCCAGCTTGGAACGCTCGCCGGAGACCGTCTTGATCGCCGAGTCGATGTTGTCGATGACCGTGGCCAGGTCGCCGGTCGACGAGGCGTTGGTGATCGAGCCGCCCGTCACGCCGGTGATGGTCGTGTCGGTGGTCATGTTGGTCGTGACCACGTCCACCGAGTCGTTGGCCGTCGTGTTGGCGCCGATCTGGAAGGTCTGCGTGCCGGCGGCATCCGCCAGGATGGCGCGGCCGTTGAAGGTCGTGCCGCCCAGGACGCGCTGGATTTCAGAGCCCAGCTGCGCATATTCCTGACCGATGGAATCCAGGTCGGTCGTCGTGTTCGTGGCATTGCGGGCCTGCACCGCCAGTTCACGCATGCGCTGCAGCGAGTCACCCACCTTGGACAGTGCGCCTTCAGCGGTCTGCGCCAGGGAGATGCCGTCGTTGGCGTTGCGCTGGGCGACGTTCATGCCGCGCACTTGCGAGTTCATGCGGTCGGCGATCGCCAGGCCGGCGGCGTCGTCCTTGGCCGAGTTGACACGCAGGCCCGAGGACAGGCGCTGCATGGAGACTGCCAGCGAGCTCTGGCTGGTCGAGGTGTTGCGCTGGGCGTTGAGCGACAGCAGGTTGGTGTTGATGACTTGGGCCATGATTGCTCCTAACAGCTATACGTAAATACCGGCAAAAGCGCCGAACCACACATGAGCGCCTGAGTCCTCCGATCCTCCGACCCGCCGTGAGGCGAACCGGCCGAGGATCTCGGATGCTCCTGCTGAACCGCCCGGGCCATTTCCCGGTTCGGTCCCAGTCCGACGCTAGTCAACCGTTGCCGTCCCACCCCTCATCGGAAGCCAAGAACGTCAGGCCTTCTAACCGGACCACGTGCCGCCTGCCTGCTTCGACCTGCTAGCAAGACTGCTTGTCTTTGCTGGCTTGTCGCTGCGTTCAGCAGCCCCGTTGAGTTGGTTATCGGGACCCTCGACATAGAACTTGAGGGCAATTTGTCAAGACTTGTGATCTGTTGATAAGCAGGTCTTGCAACGCGTTGTTTGTCGTTTGACTTCGACCCGGACTGGTGCCCAGGTGTCGGTCTGGCGACGGACATGGGGGTATCTACGGCCTGAACGCGGCGGGATTGAGGGGGAATGCCGGCGCTTTTCGTGTGCTCGATCACGGGGGGCTCACCCTAAAGTGACTGCTGGCGATGCCGACACGCGGAATCGCCGCTTCCGCCACCTTCGCCGGGACCGGTCTCGGCCAGAGACCGGACTCGATCGACGAGTCCCAACGACCATGGAGAGGTCTATGCCACTGCAAGCGCAAACCGAGGCACGGTCCGCCGTGTCGATGATCGACGCGTCGATCGAGCAACAATTCCACAGCACGATCCGCCCGGGATCCAGCGAGGCCCGCCTCCTGCTGGCCCAGGCGCGCAACGCCGCCTATGCGCAGGCCGCGCAAGGTCGCATCGGCGACGGCGTCGCGCTGCTCTACAACGCGCTGGAAATGGCGCCGATGAGCGTGGACCTGCTCTCCGACGTCGGCGCGCTTCTGCTGGCCGCGGGCCAGCTGAGCGACGCCGCGCTGTATGCGCATCGCGCGGTCGAGCTGTCGCCGCAACACGCGCCGTCCCTCTATACCTTGGGCTTCGCGCTGTCGGGTCTGGGCGAGGTGAAGGCCGCGATCGAAGTGCTGACTACCCTCAATCAAGGCCAGGCGCTCGAAATGCTGCGTCGCGATTCGCCGGAACTGATGGTGATCGTCGACACCGAATTGCTGCGCCTGCAAGCCGCCTGATTGATCGGCGATTCGCCGACCACGAGACGGCCTGACAGGCTGTCTCCCTGAAAAACCGCCGACTAGCCCGCAACCACGGGCCTCGTCCGGCGGTTTTCTCATTGGAGCCTGTCAGCGTGTAGGAATCAGGCTGACAAGGAGGTCGTCCCGCTCCCTAGCCTGTATCTGGCGTCCACCTGATGTTGCGTGAACGAGTGTTTCTTCAGAATTCATTCCATCGCAGCAACGCAACCCACCAGGAGCCACCAGATGAACAGCGACCAGATCCTTGCCGAGATCCGCGAAGCCAACCTGTCGTACCTGATGCTGGCTCAAAGCCTGATCCGTGCCGACCGCGAACAAGCGCTGTATCGCCTGGGCATCTCGGAAGAGACCGCGACGCTGCTGAACACGCTGAGCCCGGCTCAGATGATGAAGATGGCTTCCGGCAACACGCTGCTGTGCCGCTTCCGCATGGACGACGACCTGGTGTGGGGCCTGCTGACTTCGCACGGCAAGCCGGCTGCGAATGACAGCGTGTCGCGCCTGCATGCTTCCATCCTGATGGCCGGCCGCCACCAGGAAGCCGCGGCCTGACCCTGTAGATCCAGGCAACTGCCCCAGGCAGAGAAATTGCCGCCCGAGAACATCCGAAAACCACCGGAGCACCCCATGCGCACGAAGTCCATCCTGACCGAAGCCAAGCAGATCGATCGCGCCGTGACGCTGATCAAGCTGGGCGCGCGCCTGCAAGTGCTGGAATCGGAAACCGACCTGAGCTACGAGCGTCTGCTGCGCCTGTACAAGGAAGTCTCGGGCAAGAGCCCCAGCAAGGGCCAGCTGCCGTTCTCGACGGACTGGTTCATGACCTGGCAGCCGAATATCCACGCCAGCCTGTTCCTCAACATCCACGAGTACCTGAACAAGGTCGCCGAGATGGACGAGATCGACGTCGTCATCAAGGCCTACCAGCTGTATCAGGAACAGACCGCCGCCCAGAACCTGGAGCAGCTGCTGTCGGTGACCCGCGCGTGGCGCCTGGTGAAGTTCGTCGACAACGGCATGCTGACGATGACCAAGTGCAGCAAGTGCGGCGGCCACTTCGTGACCCATCCGCACGAGGTCGCGAAGCACTACGTCTGCGGCCTGTGCAACCCTCCGGCGCGCGCCGGCAAGGGCAAGGCGGCCGGCGGCATCCAGATGCACTGAGCGCATCGCTCCTGGACCACGCATTCCGAATGCCCACCCGCTGGCGCAGCTGTCTGGTCGTCATCGCCCGCAATGAGGCGGCGACGATCACCCGGCTGTTGACCAGCGTTCGTCCATTCGTGGATGACACGCTGTTGATGGACACCGGTTCTACGGACGACACTGTTCAACTGGCAGAAGCCGCCGGCGCCCGGATTGCCCACTTTCCTTGGATCGACGATTTCGCCGCGGCGCGCAATGCGGCGCTCGACGCAGCCGGCGCCGACTGGCACGTCGTGCTCGACGCCGACGAATGGCTGATCGGGGCGGGCAGCGGCGCAGCGCTTACAGCGTTGCGCACGACATCGCCTGACTTCGTCGGCACGATCGCACTCCAAGACCACTTCGACGGCGGCACCGCGCAATCGCGCATCAGCCGCGTGCTGCCGGGACACGTCCGCTATGCCGGGCGCATTCACGAACAGCCTGCCCACGACTTTCCCCTTCGGGCGCTCGATGTGCAGGTCGGGCACGACGGCTACCTGCCGGAGCGGCTTCACGTGAAGCAGGGGCGCAACGAGCAATTGCTGCGCGCCGCCATCGATGACGATCCTGCCAATCCGTATCTCTGGTACCAGCTTGGCAAGGATTTCTCGGTCTACGACCGCTTCGCCGATGCCGAAGCAGCGTTCGCGAATGCCTCCGATCGCTTGACCTCGTTGCCCCTGGCGCCCGCATGGTGGAACGACCTCGTCGCGAGACGACTCTTCGGGTTGAAGTCGCTCAAGCGCCATGCCGAAGGCATGGTTTTCGCCGAAACGCAATTGCAGAGATGTGCGGACTCGCCGGACTTTTTCTTTGCCCTTGGCGATCTCCTGCTGGATTGGGCGGCGGAACAGCCGCAGCAAGCGGACGCCTTGATTCCGATGATCGAGGACGCCTGGCGCCGTTGCCTGGAGATCGGCGAGCGGCCGGAGCAACCGGGCGCCGTCGAGGGGCGCGGGAGCCATCTGGCCGCCCACAACCTGGCGCTGGTGATGGAAGCCACAGGGCGTCACGAGGAGGCGAGGGCACTGCGCAAGGTTCGGTAATCCCTCAAAAAGCAGCGTCGGGATGGCGCTGATCTGGCATCTTGTAGGAATTAGGCTGACAAGCGCGTCGGCGCGCTCCCTAACCTGGAGATGGAAGCGACCTGATGTTGCTGACGTGTCGGGATCTCTACAGTTCGTCTCACGCTGAAACGAAACGACATCAGCACCCAACACCCCAGGAGCCGAACGATGAACGCCGACCAAATCCTCGCCGAGATCCGCGAAGCCAACCTGTCGTACCTGATGCTGGCCCAGAGCCTGATCCGTGCCGATCGCGAGCAGGCGCTGTATCGTCTGGGCATCTCGGAAGAAACCGCGACGCTGCTGACCACGCTGAGCGCCGCCCAGATGCTGAAGATGGCCTCCGGCAACACGCTGCTGTGCCGCTTCCGCATGGACGACGATCTGGTGTGGGGCCTGCTGACCTCGCACGGCAAGCCGGCCGCCAACGAAAGCGTGTCCCGCCTGCATGCCTCCATCCTGATGGCCGGCCGCCATCAGGAAGCCGCCTGAGTTTTATCGACGCCCCTCGCGTCAACTGAAGCCGAATTCAAGCTGAACTGAGCCGGAGACACCGACATGCGCACCAAGTCCATCCTGACCGAAGCCAAGCAGATCGATCGCGCCGTGACGCTGATCCACCTGGGCGCGCGCCTGCAGGTGCTGGAGTCGGAAACGGACCTGAGCTACGAGCGTCTGCTGCGCCTGTACAAGGAAGTCTCGGGCAAGAGCCCCAGCAAGGGCCAGCTGCCGTTCTCGACGGACTGGTTCATGACCTGGCAGCCCAACATCCACGCCAGCCTGTTCCTCAACATCCACGAGTACCTGAACAAGGTCGCCGAGATGGACGAGATCGACGTCGTCATCAAGGCCTACCAGCTGTATCAGGAACAGACCGCCGCCCAGAACCTGGAGCAGCTGCTGTCGGTGACCCGGGCATGGCGCCTGGTGAAGTTCGTCGACAACGGCATGCTGACGATGACCAAGTGCAGCAAGTGCGGCGGCCACTTCGTGACCCACCCGCACGAGGTCGCCAAGCACTACGTCTGCGGCCTGTGCAACCCTCCGGCCCGCGCCGGCAAGGGCAAGGCGGCCGGCGGCATCCAGATGCACTGAGGGCGCCGTCATGGCCGCCCGACTCCCTCACGCCGCTTCGGGAGACGCTCCCTCCGCGCTGCGCTGGCCGACGCTGGCACTGCTGAGCTGGGGCGCCTGTTTCGCCGTCTGGCGCGTTTTCGGACCCGACTGGCCGGCGGCGATCGTCGCCTCGGGCCTCGGGCTGATCCTGGCCGGACTCCACCGCCAGACCTGGCGCCGCATGATCGTGGCCGCCGGTTTCCCGATGGCCCTGCTCTTCACCGGCACCGACCTCCCGGCCTGGATCTGGCTGATTCCGCTGGCCGTGCTGGTGCTGGCCTATCCCCGCCGCGGCTGGAGCGATGCCCCATTGTTCCCGACTCCCCACGATGCGCTGCGCGCGCTCCCCGAGCGTGTGAAGCTGCACGACGGCGCCCGCGTACTCGACGCCGGCTGCGGTCTAGGCGACGGATTGGTGGCCCTTCGCCGCGCTTATCCGGGCGTGCGCTTCTCAGGCATTGAATACAGTGGCTTCCTGTGGCTGCTGGCCCGCCTGCGCTGCCCCTGGGCCGACATCGCCCGGGGCGACCTGTGGGCCCAGTCGTGGCGCGAGACGGACCTGGTCTACCTGTTCCAGCGGCCCGAATCGATGCCGCGCGCGCTGGACAAGGCGCGCAGCGAGATGCGACCGGGCAGCTGGCTGGTCAGTCTGGACTTTCCGCTGCCGGGACAACCCGTCTTCGCGCAACTGGACACCGGCACCCGGCATCAGCTGTATGTCTACCGGGTGCGCGAACTCAAGGCCTGAGGAACCCATTTCATGTTTGTCATCATCGGTTGGCTGCTGGCCCTGGCCTGCATCTTCGGCGTGTTCATCGCGCACGGAGGCAACATCAGCGTGGTGCTGCACGCACTGCCGTTCGAGATGACCACCATCTTCGGCGCGGCGATCGGCGGCATGCTCGCCACGAATCCGCCCAAGGTCATGAAGGCCACCATGAAGGGCCTGGGCGACTGCTTCAAGGGGAGCAAGTACACCAAGGCGCGCTACATGGAGCTGCTGGCGCTGCTGTACGACATCCTGCAGAAGGCGCGCAAGGAAGGCCTGATGTCCATTGAAAAGGACGTCGAGGATCCGCACAGCTCGCCGCTTTTCCAGAAATACCCGACGGTGGGCAACGACCACCACGTCACCGAGTTCATCACCGACTACTTGCGGATGATGGTCTCGGGCAACCTGAACGCGCACGAGATCGAGTCCCTGATGGACGCCGAGATCGACACGCACCACCACGAAGCCTTCCTCGCCGTGATCGCGCTGCAGCGTCTGGCGGGCGGCCTGCCGGCCTTCGGCATCGTGGCCGCGGTGCTGGGTGTGGTGAACACCATGGGCTCGGTCGGTCAGCCGCCGGCGGTGCTGGGCGGGATGATCGGCTCGGCGCTGGTCGGTACCTTCCTGGGGATCCTGCTGGCCTACGCCTTCGCCGAGCCGCTGGCCGGCGCGCTGGAAGCCAAGGTCGACGAGGCCGGCAAGGAACTCCAATGCATCAAGACCACGCTGCTGGCCTCGATGCAGGGCTACGCGCCGCAGGTGGCGATCGAATTCGGCCGCAAGGTGCTGTACTCGACCGAACGCCCGACCTTCGCCGAGCTCGAAGGCCACGTGAAGAAGAAGTGAACGGAGTGAATCACCATGGCCGGTGACGCCAAGAAGCTCCAGCCCATCATCATCAAGCGCGTCAAGAAGGGCGGCCATGCCGCCCACGGCGGCGCGTGGAAGATCGCGTACGCCGACTTCGTGACGGCGATGATGGCCTTCTTCCTGCTGATGTGGCTGCTCGGCTCGACGACCGAAGGCGACAAGAAGGGCATTGCGGACTATTTCGCCTCGCCGCTGAAGGTGGCGATGTTCGGCGGCTCGGGTTCGGGCGACGCGTCGCACATCATCAAGGGCGGCGGTCAGGACCTGACGCGCCAGACCGGCCAGGTCAAGGCCGGCGACGTTCAATCCCCTCGGAAAACCATCAACCTGAAGGCCCTCAAGGAAGAGCAGCGCCGGGCGGAACGCGTCCGTCTGCAGCAGTTGAAGGACAAGGTCGAAAAAATCATCGCCGAGAACCCCAAAATTGCGGCATTAGGTGGACAAATCCGACTCGATATGACACGCGAGGGCTTGCGGATTCAAATCGTGGACGAGAATAATCGTCCGATGTTTGACAGCGGCAGCGCGGTGGTGAAACCGTATATGCGCGAGTTGCTGCAGGAACTCGGCAACGTGTTGTCCGAGGTGCCCAACCGGCTGACGCTGGAAGGACATACGGATTCACAGCCGTTTTCTGCGGGAGAGCGCGGATACAGCAACTGGGAACTGTCGGCGGACCGGGCCAATGCCTCGCGGCGCGAGCTGGTGGCGGGCGGTTTGCCGGATGCCCGGGTCCTTCGCGTGCAGGGGTTGGCGTCGAGCAAGTTGCTCGACACGAAAGACCCCAAGGCCCAAGTCAATCGCCGCATCAGCATCATCGTGATGAATCGCGATGCCGAGGATGCGGTGCTGAAGAACCTGCCCGATGAGGACGAGGAAGCTTCAGACCCCGCGGCCAGTGAGCCGCAGGCCTCAAGCTCCGCGCCCGCGAGCCGATAACGTTCCGAATCGAACCAAGCCTTCCAGTCCCCTCAGAGGAACGCCATGAGCACTGACATGAAATTCTTGATCGTCGACGACTTCTCGACCATGCGCCGGATCGTGCGCGGTCTGCTGAAGGAGATCGGCTACAACAACGCCGAAGAAGCGGAAGACGGCGTCGAAGCCCTGAGCATGCTGAAACAGGCGAAATACGATTTCGTCGTCAGCGACATCAACATGCCCAACATGAACGGCTTCGAGCTGCTCAAGGCCATCAAGGAAGACGCCACGCTGAAGCACCTGCCGGTGCTGATGGTGACGGCGGAAGCCCGCAAGGAAGACATCGTCCTGGCCGCGCAAAGCGGTGCGGCGGGCTACATCGTGAAGCCATTCACGAAGGCCACGCTGGAGGAAAAGGTCCTGAAGATCATGCAGAAGCTGGCCGCTGCGGCCTGACGCTGGGAGTCCCACCATGCAGATGGAAGAGCTGGCCAAACTGACCTCGCAATCCAACGAGCCGCTGACGGTCTCGCCCGAGGTGTTCCAACAGATCGGCACGATCACGCGCGTGCTGCACGACACGATGCAGCAGCTGGGCGTGATGCCCAAGCTGCAGGTCGCGACCGACGGACTGCCCGACGCGCGCAGCCGCCTGACGTACATCGCCAACAAGACCGCCGACGCCGCCAACAAGGTGTTGAACTCGGTCGACCAGGCCAAGGCCGAGCACGCCAAGATCACCGAGGCCGCCAACGCGATGGCCCAGGCGATCACCGCGGACCCGGTCCGCGCGGTGGCGTCGGGCGCGGTGCTGAACTTCGTCAAGGAGGTCGAGTCCTCCACGTCGAAGATCGACACCCACCTGACCGACATCATGCTGTCGCAGGACTTCCACGACCTGACCGGCCAGGTGGTCGCCAAGGTCGTGACGCTGGCCAACGACCTGGAAGATTCGCTGGTGAAGCTGCTGGTGTCGGTGGTTCCGCCGGAACAGCGCGAGAAGGTCGATCCGAGCATCCTGCAAGGTCCGGTCGTGAATCCGGAAGGCCGCGCCGACGTGGTGGCCAACCAGTCCGAAGTGGACGATCTGCTGGCCTCGCTGGGCTTCTGATCTTCCGAAGCCGGCCTCGCCGCAACGAAACCCGCGCCCTGGCGCGGGTTTCTGCTTTCTGGGCCTGTGTTCTGAAGTCCGGCTGATTTCCGGCCCTTATCCGGCTAAAGCGAAACCCCCTCCGGCCGAACAATGGCGGGGCCACGGCATAGGGCCGTGACCACCCATGGCCGATCAAGACGCACAAGACCGCAACTTACCCGCCTCGCAGAAAAAGATCGAAAGATCGCGCAAGGAGGGTCAACTGCCGCGCTCCCGGGACCTGCCGCATTTCGCGGTGATGGCCACGGGCGGCGCCTTGTTCGCGAGCTCGACGCCGTACGCCGTCGAGACGCTGCAGCGCATGCTGGAAGGCGCGCTGCATTTCGATGCCGAACAGCTGCGCACCGCCGGCATGATGACCGAGCGCCTGTCGACGCTGACCTGGCAGGGCTTCATGCTGGGCCTGCCGGCGCTGATCATCCTGACGCTGGCCGCGATCGTGGCGCACATCGCCTCGGGCGGCTGGAACTTCACGATGAAGCCGTTGGCGCCGAAGTTCTCCAACCTGAATCCCATCACCGGCATCGGCAAGCTGTTCCAGATGCAGAACCTGACCACGGCCCTGAAGGCCGTGTTGCTGTCGCTGGTGCTGGGCGTCGTCGGCGCGATGGCGATGAAGGACCGCATCGCCGGCTTCATCGGGATCATGTCGGTGCCGCTGCCGTCGGCGCTGGCCTTCGCGGGCAAGCAGCTGATGGGCGGGCTGATGATGCTGGGCCTGTGCCTGGCGCTGTTCGCCGTCATCGACGTGCCGCTGCAGCGCTTCCAGTACCTCAAGCGCCTGAAGATGTCCCGCGAGGAAGCCAAGAACGAGATGAAGGAAGCCGAGGGCAACCTCGAGATGAAGCACAAGATGCGCGCCAAGGCCCGGGAGCTGGTGAAGCGCCGGATGTTGCAGGCGGTACCGAAGGCGGACCTGGTCGTGATGAACCCGACCCACTATGCGGTCGCGATCGCCTACGACGAGACCAAGTTCGGCGCGCCGCGCGTGGTGGCGAAGGGCCTGGACCTGCTGGCGTTCAAGATCCGGGACATCGCCAAGGAAAACAAGGTGCCTGTGTTGCAGGCGCCGGCGCTGGCCCGTGCCCTGTACGCCCACGCCGAGCTTGACCGCGAGATCCCCGGCGCGCTCTTCGGCGCCGTGGCGCAGGTGCTGGCGTACGTGTACCAGCTGAAGGCCGCGCTGAAGGGGCAGGGCGCCTCGCCGCAAGCCGTGCCGAACCCGCCGGTGCCGGACGAACTCGACCCGCACAAGAAGCCGGGCTGGACGCCGCCGGAAGAGGAACTGGACGACCAGTTCCCGGAAGGCAACCCCGCCTGATCTCGGCCGTTCGATAGACCGAGCGAGAGGGGCCCGGGCCGGTGCCCCCTTTCCGCTCAATCTCCTCCTCGCCGCTCGGAATTCGCTCCAAGGGGGCACCGGCCCGGGCCCCTCGGGCGAGGTCGCTGCGGAGCGGCGCCGAGGTAGGCGCGATTTCGGGGGGGATTTCCCCCCTTATCCAGCTAAAGGAAACGAGGCTCCCGCCGAACAATGGCGGGGCTCGACGGCAGTGTCGGGCACGTGATCTCCCCTCCGGCATCCAACAGGTTGAAGGCAGCACCGATGAACGAGCTGATGGCCCGTTTGCAGAACCTCCTCGGACCCCGCGCCGCCATCGTGCAGGCGCTCGGGGCGCCGATCGCCATCATGATCATCCTGTCGATGATGGTGCTGCCGCTGCCGGCCTTCGCCCTCGACCTGTTCTTCACCTTCAACATCGCCATGTCCATCATGGTGATGCTGGTGGCCTCGCAGATGATCCGGCCGCTGGACTTCGCCGCCTTCCCGACCGTCCTGCTGATCACGACGCTGCTGCGCCTGTCGCTGAACGTCGCCTCCACCCGCGTGGTGCTGCTGGAAGGCCACACCGGCGCCGGCGCCGCGGGCAAGGTCATCGAATCCTTCGGCCACTTCCTGATCGGCGGCAACTTCGCCGTCGGCCTGATCGTGTTCGCGATCCTGGTGGTCATCAACTTCATCGTGGTCACCAAGGGTGCCGAGCGGATCGCCGAAGTCGGCGCGCGTTTCACCCTGGACGCCATGCCCGGCAAGCAGATGGCGATCGACGCCGACCTGTCCGCCGGCCTGATCGACGAGAAGGAAGCCAAGCGCCGCCGCGCCGAACTGGGCGACGAGGCGGACTTCTTCGGCTCCATGGACGGTGCCTCGAAGTTCGTCCGCGGCGACGCGATCGCCGGCATCCTGATCCTCTTCATCAACATCGTCGGCGGCTTCGTCATCGGCGTGGTCCAGCACGGGCTGTCCGCCGGCCAGGCCGCCGACAGCTACATCCTGCTGGCCGTCGGCGACGCGCTGGTGGCGCAGATCCCGGCGCTGCTGATCTCCGTCTCCTCCGCCCTGGTCGTGTCGCGCGTCGGCAAGGACAAGGACGTCGGCCAGATGATCGGCTCGCAGGTGTTCGGCTCGATCAAGGCCGTCGCCATCACCGCGGGCGTGGTCTTCATCCTGGGCCTGATCCCGGGCATGCCGCACCTGGTGTTCATGATCATCGCCGGCGCCCTGGGCTACCTGGCCTACTGGCTGCGTACCAAGGAACAGGCCACCAAGGCCGCCGAGGCCCGCAGCAAGACCGCCGCCCCCGTGCCGGGCGCGCCGAACCCGGACGCGGAAGCTTCCTGGGACGACGTGGTCGCCGTGGACACGCTGGGCCTGGAAGTCGGCTACCGCCTGATCACGCTGGTCGACAAGACCCGCGAAGGCGACCTGCTGAGCCGCATCAAGGGCGTACGCCGCAAGTTTGCGCAGGACATCGGTTTCCTGCCCCCGTCGGTGCACATCCGGGACAACCTGGAACTGCGCCCCAGCCAGTACCGCGTGACGCTGCGCGGCGCGGTGATCGGTGAGGCGGAGGCCTACCCGGGCATGTGGCTTGCGATCAACCCCGGTCACGCCACGCAGAAGCTGATCGGGACGCCCACCACGGACCCGGCCTTCGGACTCCCGGCGGTCTGGGTCGAGGAGCGGCAACGGGATATGGCGCAAATGGCGGGCTTTACGGTCGTTGATTGCGCGACCGTGGTGGCCACTCATCTTTCACACTTGCTGCAAGTTCACGCGGCCCGGTTGTTGGGTCGAGTGGAAACCCAGCAGCTGGTGGATCACCTCACCAAGCAAGCGCCCCAACTCATCGAAGACGTGATTCCCAAGATGGTCAATGTCGCCGCCCTGCAACGAGTCCTCCAGTTCCTGCTGGAAGAGGGCGTGCATATCCGCGACATGCGTTCCATCGTGGAAAGCCTGGCCGAAAACGCCACGCAGACGACCGATCCCGCCGAGCTGGCCCGTCGCATCCGCATCCACATCGCTCCGGCGATCGTGCAGCAGATCTACGGACCGGCCAAGGAGCTCGACGTCATCGCCCTCGATCCCGAGCTGGAACGTCTGGTCTCGCAGGCCCTGCACTCGCCTCACGGCGCGGCGCTGGATCCCGGTGTGGCCGACACGCTTGCAAGAAGTGCCGCGCAGACCGCGCAATCCCAAGAGGATCGCGGTTTGCCCGCCTGCCTGCTGGTGCCCGACTTGATTCGCGCTCCCCTGGCCCGACTGCTCAAGCGCGCTGCGCCGCGGCTGAAGGTGCTGGGACACAGCGAGATTCCTGAAACGCACACGATCCGCATCGGCTCCATCATCGGAGGCACGGCATGAACGTCAAACGCTTTACCGCCCGCAATTCCCGCGAAGCCATGGCCCTGGTCCGCCAGGCCTTCGGCGACGAAGCGGTCGTGCTCTCGAACAAGCCCTGCCCCGAAGGGGTGGAGGTGCTGGCGATGGCGCCGGAAGGCATGTCGCAGATCGAGCGCGTCGCCGCCTCGACGCCGCGTGCCGCCACCGCTGCGCCCCGCGCCGCCGCGCCGCGCCAGCCGGCTGCCCAGCCGCAGCGCCAGCAGCAACGCGAAGAAGTGCAACCGCGTCAGGCGCTCAAGCAGCGTCTGGCCGCGTCGCCGGCCCCGCAGCGCGCCGAGCCCGGTTTCGGCGGCTCGGTGGGCGAGGACGTGAACGCGATGGCGATGAGCACGCTGTCCTTCCAGGACTACGTCCGGGAGCGCATGCTGAAGCGTCGTTCGGCCGAGATGAACGGCCTGCCCGATCCGATGATGGACGAGCCGGCACCGGCCTTCTCGCAATCGCAGATGAATGAATCGGTCGCCTCGATGGCCGCGCAGCGCGACCAGCGCGCGCGTTCCGCGATGCAGACCCTGGGCGCCCGTCGCGTCGACGAGCGTGCCTACGAATCCGCGCCGGCTCCCGCGCCGCGCGTCGTGCCGCCGGTGCTGCGCGACGAGATCCGCGTGCAGCAGCAGGCCATGCAGGACCTGGGCGGCATCGGCCACGGCTTCGGCGGGATGGGCAACCATCCGCTGAACGACATGCCGGCGTCCTCGCGTCGCGAGCAGGAGATGATGACCGAGCTCCGCGCGATGAAGGGCATGATCGAAGAGCGCTTCGGCGCGCTGGCCTTCATGGAGAAACTCCAACGCCAGCCGGCGCAGGCGCGCCTGACGCAGAAGCTGCTGGATTCCGGTTTCTCGCCGGCCCTGGTGCGCAAGCTGGTCGAAGGCCTGCCGGCGCAGACGACCGAGGAAGCCGATTCCCAGGCGTGGGCGGCCAACGTGCTGTCGCGCAACGTGCAGACCGCCGAGCAGCAACCGCCGCTGGAAGATCAAGGCGGGGTGTTCGCGATGATCGGCTCGACGGGCGTCGGCAAGACGACGACGACGGCCAAGATCGCCGCGGCCTTCGCGACCAAGTACGGCGCGAGCCAGCTCGGCCTGATCACGCTGGACGCCTACCGGATCGGCGCTCACGAGCAACTGCGCGCCTACGGCCGCATCCTCGGCGTGCCGGTGCACACGGCGCATGACCGCGCGTCGCTGGAAGACCTGCTGGACCTGCTGTCGTCCAAGAAGATGGTGCTGATCGACACGGCCGGCACGGCCCAGCGCGACAGCCGGACCGCCGAGCTGCTGGACATGCTGGCGCACAAGAGCATCAAGCGCATCCTGGTTGTCAACGCCGCTCAACAGGGCGAGACGATCGAGGACGTGGTCGGCGCGTGGCGCGGCGCGGAAGCGCAGGGCGTCATCCTGTCGAAGCTGGACGAAGCGGTCAAGCTGGCCCCGGCGCTGGACACCGTGATCCGCCACAAGCTGCGCGTGCTGGGCGTCACCAACGGCCAGCGCGTGCCGGAAGACTGGCATCGCCTGTCGTCGCAGGCCCTGGTGCAGCGCGCGCTGCGCAGCCACGGCCAGTCGGCCTGGCGCGTGGACGCCTCGGACGTCAACCTGATCTTCACCGCCGGCACGATGGCGGGAGGCGCGGGCGCCGCATCGCCGATGGGCATGAATTGAGCAAGGGCTGACCGCTCGATCGGAGGGGGCTTCCCGGGGACGGGAGTTGCCAAAGCCGGTCACAAGTTCTAGAAAGGGGGAAGGGCTCGGGCTCTTCCCCCTTTTTCCATTGGGACGGGGAGTGGCTCGACGTCGTTGTGTGAGAGGTCCACGAGGTGAGGGTGACGGGAGAGAAAAGCGGGGTGTTTCCCCCTTTCAATTCCCGGTCAGAGGGTGGCCCCCGGGGCGAAACTTCCGGTAACGGCTCCAGCATTGGCCGGTTCCTTTCGAGAGGGACAGGGCGCTGGGGCGGAACACGCAAGAGACACAGAGCAGCCCAATGCGCGACTTCAGCAATGCTCCCAAGGACCAGGCCGACGGCCTGCGCCGTCTGTTCGCCACGGCGCGCGTGCGCGTGGTGCCGGTGGTGAGCAACCCGCACGTCGTAGGCAGCGGCGCGCT
This sequence comes from Roseateles noduli, assembly GCA_002205125.1. Classification (GTDB taxonomy): domain Bacteria; phylum Pseudomonadota; class Gammaproteobacteria; order Burkholderiales; family Burkholderiaceae_C; genus Roseateles; species Roseateles noduli. The sequence continues at coordinate 124,655 of NIOE01000002.1, forward strand.
GCTGGAAGGCATGTGCGCGGCGTTCGGGGAACTCGGCCTGCACACGCTGGTCGTGGACGCGGGCGAGCAGGCTTCGGCGGCGTCGGAACTGGCGGCGGTGGACCTCGCGGCCTGCGTGGAACCGCTGTCGGCGAAGGTCTCCTTCCTGGCCGCGCGCGGACTGCCGATGCGCTACGTCAATGCCAACGGCTCGGCCGCCCAATTCCTTGAAGCAGTGACCGACGCGGCGCCGTACGCGGACGTCGTGCTGCTGCACGCCAGCGCCGCGGAACTCAGCCGCGTGCTGGTCTCGCGCGAAGTGCGACCGGTGCTGCTGGCCGACACCGACGTGCAGAGCGTGACCTACGCCTACGCCGGCATGAAGTGGCTGACGCAGCGCGCGGGCCTGATGGTCTACAGCCTGCTGCTGGCCTGCAACCCGCAGCTGCGCCTGGCGGAGCGGATCGCGCAGCAGCTGTCGAGCTGCGGCGACGGTTTCCTCGGCGCGGTGCTGCGCGAGTGGGCCTGCCTGGATCCCCGCCAGCCGGTGACGGCGCCGTTGACGCACGAGATGCGTCACATGGCGCGCGAACTGCTGCTGGCGTCGGTGCCCGGAGCGGCGCTGGACAGCGCTGCGGATGCGATGCCGCTGCGTCCGCGGCCGATGTGGCAGCCCAAGGCTGGCCGCGCCCCGCAAGGCGTGACCCTCGCTGCGCATTGACGCCGGATTGGAGACGAGACGATGTACACCGCCAAGGGTCAACTCGACAACAACTCGCTGATCCGCCAGTACAGCCCGCTGGTGCGCCGGCTGGCGCATCAGATGATCGCGAAACTGCCGGCCAACGTCGAACTGGACGACCTGATCCAGGTCGGCCTGATCGGCCTGACGGACGCGCTGTCGCGCTTCGACACGGCGCAGGGCGTGCAGTTCGAGACCTTCGCGACGCAGCGCATCCGCGGCGCGATGCTCGATGAACTGCGGGGCAGCGACTGGATGAGCCGCGGCAACCGCCGCCAGCAGCGTTCCATCGAGAGCGCGGTGCACAAGCTTGAACAGAAGCTCGGCCGTCCGCCGCAGGAGTCCGAGATCGCCGTCGAGATGGGCATCTCGCTGACCGAGTACCAGGAGATGCTGGGCAAGGTGCGCGGGACGCAGCTGGTCTATCTGGAGGACATCTCCGGAGGCGAGGACAACGACGACTATCTGGACCGGCACGTCGGGGACAACTCGGCGGATCCGATGGCGATGCTGGGCGACCACCGCATGCGCGAGGCGCTGGTGGAGGCGATCAAGAACCTGCCGGAGCGCGAGGCGTATGTCATGTCCATGTACTACGAACATGACATGAACCTGAAAGAGATCGCTGCGGTGCTGAAGGTGACCGAATCGCGGGTGTGCCAGCTGCACAGTCAAGCGATTGCCCGATTGCGCGTGAAGCTGCGCGACTGGTAAAACGAGCCGCATACGCGGCCGCAATCCTTGTGGTCCAAGAACCATGAGGGGAGTGTCCGATGTGGGACTCATGGCGCAGGCGCGCCGGGAAGGATGCGCCTGACGCGTCGGTGGGGGGAGCCGAGGTTGGCTTTCGTGAGCCGACGCTGCAAGGCAACACCACCCAGGTCGTTCGAGAGCTGTCGAGCGGCGTCTCCAAACTGGGCCGCGACGCGGCGGAAGTCCGCGGACTGCTGGAGGACACGCAGAAGGTCGTGACCTCGCAGGCGCAGGCGATGCAGGCGCTGGGCTCCGAGCTGGAGCAGGTGCGGCACGCCCAGGACGGCATCAACCAATCCACGAACCAGACCCGCGAGGCGGTGGAGCGCGCGCGCACGGCGCTGTCCGGCGTCGGCGACGAGGTGGGCGGGATCGTGTCGACCTTGCGGCAGGTGTCCGGGGCGGCGTCCGAGATCACGAAGATCGCGTTGCAGACGCGGCTGGTGGCGTTCAACGCGTCGGTGGAGGCCAAGCGCGCCGGCGAGGCGGGCCGCGGTTTCGGCGTGGTGGCGGATGCGGTGAAGGACCTCGCGGCGCAGGTGGAGGCGTCGTCGAAGGCCATCATGGGCACGGTAGGGACGCTGGATGCGCGGATCGAGACCTTCAGCCGGGAGCTGAGGGCGGACGGCTCGGGAGGAGCCGGTCAGAGCAAGATCCTGCAGGCGTTCGCGGATGTGGAGGTTGATGTCGACCTCATCGCGAAATCGGCGCAGGAAAGCCAGGCGACGACGCAGCAGTTGGCGGAGCGCTCGGGAGAGCTCGGGGTGGAGATCCAGCAGGCGATGCGCAAGCTGGAATCGGCGTTCGCGTGCAGCGACCGTTTCCTGCGGCTGTCGGAGCAGATGATCGAGCAGATCGCGTCGAGCGGCGTCGAGGTCGAGGACTCTCCGTACATCCAGGCGGTGCAGGGGGCGGCGGCGGAGATAACCGGCTTGCTCGAACGCGCGGTGAAGGAGAAGCGGATCGACGTCTCGGCGCTCTTCGACGAGCAGTACCAGGCGATCGCGGGGACCGACCCGCAGCAGTTCACGACGAGATTCACGCAGATCGCGGATCAGCTGTTCCCGGAGGTCCAGGAGCGGATGCTGAAGCTCTCGGACAAGGTGGTGTTCTGCATCGCGGTGGACCGCAACGGGTACGTGGCGACGCATAACAAGCGGTACTGCCAGCCCCAGCGCGCGGGGGATGTGGCTTGGAATACAGCCAACAGCCGCTACCGGCGGATCTTCAACGACCGGACAGGGCTGGCGTCAGCCCGGAATCAACGACCGTTCCTCCTGCAAACCTACCGCCGGGATATGGGCGGCGGGAACTTCGTGCTGCTCAAGGAGGCTTCGGCACCCGTCACCGTTGCTGGGAGGCATTGGGGTGGGGTGAGGTTGGCGTTTGGATTCTAAAAATTCCTTTGGGAGGGAACGATGAAAGTTTTTGTTAGCTGGAGTGGTGAGAGAAGCAAATCAATGGCTGCGGCACTTCGTGATTGGTTGCCGTTGGTGTTGCACTACGTTGATCCTTTTGTCTCCGAATCTAATATCGATGCCGGCGCTCGATGGTCCGACGTCATTGCTCGTGGATTGGGTGAAAGTAATTTCGGCATCCTTTGCATAACCAGCGAGAATTTTGCATCGCCTTGGGTGCTATTTGAGGCGGGTGCATTGGCAAAATCTCTCGAAGAATCTCGAGTGGTTCCGCTACTTCTTGATATTGAGTTCTCTGGAATTGCTGGACCACTTGCTCAGTTTCAGGCAAAGAAGTCTGAGAAGGCCCATTTGCTGGAGATCGTTGAATCCATCAACAACTCTGCTCCCAATCCTGTTCAAGCGCTGCGGTACAAACAGCTCTTCGAGATGGCTTGGCCGGATCTTGAGAGGAAGTTCTCGGCGATTCCGAAAGCTGAGAAGCCTGCAAAACAGCCTAGATCTCAAGCTGAAGTGCTTGAAGAGTTGGTCGGCGCAATTAGAACAATGGAAACGCGTAGTCGCGAGTTCCCATTAGAGTATCGCTCGGAAAAGCGTAAAAAGTGGTATCCGATGCACATGCTTGAATATTCGCTTTCGATTGGCGATGATCCGCGTGCGACTGGAATGAAGTTTCTCATGACGCTTAGCTTGCTCAGAGATTCGGCGCCTTGGTTATATGACCTTGGAATGGAAACCTACCGCGTGCTGATCTCGTCCCCTTCGTCCCGAAGTCGAGTCGTTGTTGAACAATTCAAGATGGCATTGGAGTTTTTCATTGAGTCGCCGTTCGCCCATGAAGAATTCGGTCCTGATTCGCGCAGGGTTGTAAAGATTCTGCGGGAAATCGTGGATCGATTCCTCGAGAGTATTCCGCAAAGACGTCGCGTAGCTCTAGATGAGCTTGAATAATTTATTTAATCGAGGCTCATCGAGATGCACTTTTCGGTAGGTTGATCTACTGATCGAAGGCTTTTTCCGGGAATATTGTAGATCTTTGAGTAATTGGCAACGTACGTTCAATCGTAGAAGATTGCCTCAGGTGCTCAAAACACCTCCCAATTGACTGCCGCCACTGGCGTTTTCTATTCCCGTTTCTTTCGGGCGAGATGGACCTATCCGCGAGGACGGTCGCACGTTGATTGGGCGTGTTTTGACATCTCGCCCACCCTCCGCATTCAACAGGTCAGGTGGTCGTCCCTCAACTGTCATTTAGTTAAGGACTTCCATGCCCTCCAATCGCCTCATCCAATCCGTCGCCAACAGCAACTTCCAGCTCTCGGAATTCCTCGCCCTCGAACACATCGAGTTGGACCCCAATCCCGGCGAGCGCTCGGTCCCGTTCCTCGACCGCCATCCCCTCGCGCTCAACTCCGACCGCACGCTGGAGCAGCTCAGCGTCGCCGCCGGCAACCCCTATCACTATGGGGTCGGCGCAGACGGCGGCTTCTACAAGCATGCGCTCGTGCTCGATCAGGACATCACCGTCCGCACCGCCATCGCCAATCTGCGCAACCGCCTCGCGCACGCGACCTCGTTCTTCCAGGAACTCGACTTCTCCGCGAGCACGAGCCGCACGAACGGCAACCCCCGCGATATCGCCATCGAGCTCCTCCACGAGGTCGCCAGCTACTTCACGGTCATCGAGATCGCAGCCGTCGAAGAACACGGCCGCCAGGTGCAGAACTCCCTCCCGACGGCCTGACCGTGTCGAGTTTCAGATCGCCCCCTAATCCCCAGACCCCCAAAAAAAATGAGTGCCCGCGCGGAAGCGTGTGGCACTCGTTTTGTTTTGGGGCGGAAGGCATTGCCGCCATATCGCCAGGCCCAGGTGTTCCAACTCAGAATCACCTTCGCAGAGAAATTGAGGAAAACCCCATCCTTACACCTGCAAGACTTTACAGTGGCGCATTGCAGTGCCGTTTGGTAATCGCATCCGCGAGCGCGATTAAAACTACTGCTTAATGTTTGTTTACTTGGTGGAAACGATAGGAAATGATGGAACCGGCACTCGATATAGTGCAAAGCTCCTACTGGGAGTGATATTAATGAAACGCGAGTTGAAACTCGTCGCTGCGGCGGCGATGGTCCTTGTTTCTTCTTCTGCCTTTGCGCAAACGAAGCCCGGCGATGATTACGTCCAGCAGTGCCGGAACGAAAATGTCACGCTGTATTGGTACGGCGGCCCAGCCAACTGCTTTGTGCAGACCAGCCGTGGCAACGTGCCGATCACGGCGTTTTTCGATGCAACGCTGGAACGGACAAAAGTCATCAGCCAAGCCGGCGTTGGATCCTGCACTGCCCAGCTGAATCTGCTGCGTACTGAAACCCAAGTCCGCCAAGTCTGCCAAGCTGTCCCGGCTCAACCGTTCGTCCAAGTGGGAGCCATCAGCTACGGCTGCGCCAGCCAGCAGGCAACCGGCGAGGTCTATTGGACCTCGACGCCCGGATATACCTATACCCTGCAGCGCAGCATCGGATCGATTCCAGACTTCTATCCGGCGGATCGGTACTATTCGATCGGCGGAAGCGTGAGCTTCACCTATCGCCTGAAAGCCACCGATGCAAACGGCGTCAGCGGCTCGTGGTCCTACATCACCTCCACGGCAAACTGCACCGGCCGCATGGACGATTGATCAGTAACAGAGGGCGGTGAAAGCCGCTTCCTGATACTCCACCCGACGAGTGCCCGCGCGGAAGCGTGTGGCACTCGTGTTTTTTTGGCCGTGCGCTAAATGGTGCTCTGTAGCCCTTCAGAGTGCGGCTATCGCCTACGTCGTGTGGCATGCCTTGCAGCAGTAGAAGCAGCCGTTGATCCGATCGTTTGGCCACTGCCTTTTAGCGGCAGTTACCGCCCCCGAACACGAAGAATGTTCGCCGAGATCGATCTGGTTCTGCGGCAGAGGCATGTACGCGCAGCCGGCTGACAGGTTGTGAACCTCGTAGTCCCCGTTGGCTTGCACATTCTTGTTGATGATGAACTGAGCCATGGTCTTTCCTCCTTGACGGTCGCTTGATCATTGATGGCTGTCATCTAGCGTGGCAGCTGCGTGAACGCTATCAACACCGACGCATTCCAGCTTCCTCAAGGCGTCCGATGACTGGCAACTCCGTTTCGGCTAACCGATGCGTAGGCCTGGATGGTCGAGCGACAGAAGAAGTTGCCCAGACGTCCTATATGCGGAATGACTTCAAAGGAGGCGCGTCTTACGATCAACGCCATGTCCCGAAGCATTCATCGCACGACGAAATCCGTCTTCCATCTCAAGTCCAGGACTGAGGTGGAAGCGATGTGTGATCCGCAGGCGCCGGATCCGGACGTGGCCGAGCTCTTGAAGAAGTGGGCGTTCAAGCGGGCGTCGATTCGGAACCGGAAGGTCGCTGCCTTCGCTGCCTCAGAGCCGGTGGATCCCAAAGGCAAAGCCTGACCCCGCTCGCTTCGACCTGATAGTGCGTCGGCCACCAAGCCGCGGCGCGTTCGATTCCCATCTCCACGCGCCCTCATGACGCCTCCCTCGATCACCCTGACCCGCGTCACGCCCGCCGACGCGACCTTGCTGGATAACCTCTGGCAGTTCTACGAGCTCGAATCCTCGTTCTGGTCGGGAGAGGACATCGATGCCAACGGGCGCTTCAGCTCTCTCTCCGGCTTCCTTGGCCGGCTGGGGGATCCCGACGCCTTCGATTGGGCCTACCTCATTCGCCAGCAGGGCGAGGTCGCCGGCCTTCTCCTCGTCGGTCACCAGAATCTGCGCGATGGCACGAGCCAGCGAACGATCCTCGAGTTCGGCGATCTCTACGTGCTGCCGAAGTACCGCCATCAGGGCATCGCCACCGAGGTCATCCGGCAGACGATCCTCGCCTCGGACCATCCGTGGCTGGTCTGCGTCTTTCGCGACGACCAGCGCGCCTTGGACTTCTGGCATCGCGCCTTCCAGCGCCTGCCGTTCTCCACAGTCCGCCAGGTCGTACCGCCCGATGTGCCCGAGTTCGTCGAGTTCGTGGTCAATGACGTGGCGCTACCCGTCGAGACCTGACCCCATGCGCTGAGATCCGCCGCGCCCGCCCGCGGACATCGAAACGACAACGAGTGCCTACGCGGGAGCGTGTGGCACTCGTTTTGTTTTTAGCTTCCCAACCCAAGTGGTTAATTTTTGGATGACGTGTTCTTGGGCCTGAGTTGCTGACTTATTGCTATCGAATAACCCGAATCTCTTCTGTAGGGGCTCGGGCACTCTTGACCGACGGCAAGACACTCCGTCGAAATCAATCTCCACGCGCACGATGCTGTTGGGGGACTACTTTCATCAGTAATTGAGAAGCCGCGACCTCAGCGATAAGCTTCGAACATTCAACTACGGCAACCAGCGGGCGTCCCGGCCAGTAAACCCGGTGCGAGCGCGATAGTCGCTTGAGCGGCTAAATTTCTTCTCGACTTTCGGAGTGGTCATGGCCGATTACGCGCAGATGAGTGTTGACGTCGTTGTCGTTTTATTGCCGGGGCTGGTGGGATTGACCGTCTACTGTGCTTCGCTTCACCAGCCATTCTCTAAGAGCCCAGTGGAGTTCGCGCTCGTCGTCGCCGCTTCTAAGCTGACGCAGTATTTGGCCGTCGCCGTGCTGCCAAGTTGGGCGTCGAAATGGTCGGATCTGTTCAATATGACAGTCGCAATATTGGTGGCAATGTTGGCCGGTCTCTTGCTGTCGATGTTCTCAGAAGCGAAGGATCAAAAACGGAGGAAATCACGAGCGGATCCTTGCAAGGCCGCATCAGCGCCCATGCGTTGGGGAGCGATGTTCCGCGGCGAACGCAAGCATGTGCTTCTTCACCTGAAGAGTGGAGGGCGAGTATTGGGATGGCCGGAGGGCTGGCCGCATGAGCCGGATGTGGGGCACTTCCTGCTGGCGAATCCTCGTGACCTCAGCGGAGGCTCCACCGAAATCGACGAGCAATCGAGCGCGGCGGTCATTCCGGCCTCGGATGTGACACGAGTGGAGTTCATTGACGCGAGGCGGTTCGCCGCATTGAAACGCGGGCTGAGTCCGCTCGTTAACGCCTAATCGTTGCCGATTGTCGGAGAGACTGAATGCAAATATTCACCGATCCTTTCATCACCTTCATTACCTACTGCGCACCCGGCCTGTGCGCCATCGTCCCTTACTGGATGCTTTGGCGAGTTGAAAGGGATCGAGGTGATCATTTGATGATGCTTTTCTGTTTCATCCTCTACTTCCGAGGGCTGCAGGAAGTCGCCTCTTTGCTGATGAGGTTCGTCTTCGGAAGTTCTTTCGTCTTCGGCGATTGGGGTGAGCCATGGGCTAACTGGACGATGGCTCTCATTGGGCTGGCAACGGGCGTGTATATGGGAATCCGTTATCGCCGAATGGGTGAGGCGGCCAAGGATATTTATCCTTGGGATCCCTTTGCCTATCGTTGACTGGCTGCGCTCCCAAGTGAGGGTTTCATATGGATGTCCAGTTCAGGGATTTCTTCTTCTATTTTTTGCCCGGTGTGCTCGCCGGCGTCCCCTACTGGGTGATGTGGCCGGTTCGCCGTAGTTTTCGAGACGTCGTATTCATGAGCGCGTTGTTCGCCACAAATGCCCAGTTCATTGCTCGATTTGCATCGGCGCTTTGTCAGCTTGTGTTTGGAAGTACCTTGATGTTCGGCGCCTGGGGAGAGGCGGCATCACTCGCAGCGATCAGTTCAATTGGCGCCGTGATCGCTGTGCTGTTCGCGCGGCATTGCCGGCGCATAGGCAAGAAGTACTATCCGTTTGAGCCAATGTCTGTGCGATGAAAGGGCGAGATTCAGCGCAGGATTCGACTACTCCAGATGCTCGTCCCGCGGACGGTCCGCGTACGTGATCTCCCCATCCGAGATCATGCCGATCGTCTGGACCCCATTGCGCTGGGCGGTGGCCATGACCCTCAGGACCGTCCCGTAGCTGGCTCCCTTCTGAGGCCAGAGGTGGACTTCGACCTGCTGGCCGGCGGCAACCTTGCCGACTGCATGCATCCGCGCTTCGAGCTCAGCGTGACTGCTCAGGACCTCTCCCTCCCAGACGACGAGGCCGTTCTGATCGATGGTGACATTTTGGACCGGCGGCGGTCCATTCAGTCCGACGCAGTGGTTGAAGATATCGAACCCCACCGCATGCAACGGTGCGGGAACGGCAACGAACCACAGCGCCACCACGGAGAGCAGCACGGCGGAGAAGGGCGCGGTGCTCACAGTCGTGAGACTCAGCGGTTCCGCATCCTCCGAAGCGTGGTTCGCGCGCATGTCTGCTCCCGTCTAGGTCTTGTGGCGATGACGGCGATCTTCTCCGAAGAACCATTCGAGGTCGAGCGCCGTGCCCATCCGCTGCGCTACTCGATCCCCAGATCCAGCTTCGAGATCAGCGCCCGGCTCTGCGCGTTCATCCCCACGACTTCCACCGTGCTGCCGTGCTTGCGCAGCCGCTGGCAGACCTTGTCCAGCGCGTTCACCGCCGTGATGTCCCAGAAGTGCGCGCCGCCCAGGTCGATGCGGACCGGCTTGCCTTCGATGTCCCGGACGTCGAAGGCGTCGACGAGCAGGTCGGCTGACGCGAAGAACACCTGCCCCGACACCCGATAGGTAAACTGCTCTTCCCCGGACTTCTCGACGTCCAGCAGCCGCGCGACCTTGAAGGTGAAGAACACGCCGCTGAGCAGCACGCCGACCGCGACGCCGGCCGCGAGGTTGTCCGACACCACCGTCACCGCGACGGTCGCGACCATGACCGCGCTGGACAGCTTCGGATGTCTGAGCAGCGCCCGGGCCGAGCCCCAGTCGAAGGTCGAGGCCGACACCATCACCATGATGGCCACCAGCGCCGCGACCGGCACCTGCGAGACCCAGGGCTTGAGCAGCACCATGAGCACGAGCAGGAAGGCCCCGGCGAAGAGCGTCGAGAGCCGCCCGCGGCCGCCGTAGCGGACGTTGCTGACGGTCTGTCCGATCATGCCGCAGCCCGCGATGCCACCGAAGAAGCTCGAAGCGATGTTGGCGGCGCCCAGGCCGGCGCACTCGCGATTCTTCGAGCTCGGCGTGTCGGTGAGGTCGTCCACGACGCTGGCCGTCATCATCGATTCGAGCAGCCCCACCATCGCGATCGCGAAGGCCGGCAGCGCGATGAGCCGCAGCGTCTCCAGCGAGAACGGCACCTGCGGCAGCCCGAAGCTCGGCAGGCCGTCCGGCAGCAGGCCGAGGTCCGCGACGGTCTTCAACGGCAGCTGGAGCCAGTGCGCCGCCATCGTGAGCACCACGATGCAGACGAGCGGGGAGGGCACGGCGGTCGTGATCCTCGGCAGCCCGTAGATGATCACGAGGCCCACGCCGACCATGGCCCAGGTCGCCGCGTTGGCGCCGATCAGATGCGGCATCTGGGCCGAGAAGATGAGGATGGCCAGCGCGTTGACGAACCCGGTGCGCACCGAGCCGGAGACGTATCGCATCAGCACGCCCAGCCGCAGCCAGCCGAACAGGATCTGCACCAGCCCCGCCAGCACGCCGGCGGCGAAGAGGTACTGCACGCCGTGGGCGTGGACCAGCGGTGCGGCCACTAGCGCGACCGAGCCCGCCGCGGCGGACACCATCGCGGGCCGTCCGCCGGTGAAGGCGATGACCAGGCTGATGACGAAGGACGCGAAGAGGCCGACCGCCGGATCGACGCCGGCGACGAACGAGAAGGCGATGACCTCGGGGATCAGGGCGAAGGTGGCGACCGCGCCGGCCATGAGCTCGCGAGGGATGCTGGGCGCCCACTCGGCGCGGAAGGGATGGTGGTGTCGGGCGTGCCCCGGGAAACCTGATTTCATCGCGGAATTGTAGGGATGCCCTCCAGCGAGCCCTCCAATGAAAAAAGGCCCGACCCGCTTGCGCGGACCGGGCCGAGGCCTCGACGGAGAGTCGCCTCTCCGCTCCAGCTTTACAAGGAGTTGAGGAACGCCAGCAGCGCCTCGCGATCCGTCGCGTTCATCTTCACGAAGCGCTGGCGGCTCGCGTCGCCTTCGCCGCCGTGCCACAGGATCGCCTCGGTCAGCGTGCGGGCGCGGCCGTCGTGCAGGTAACCCACCTTCACGCCGGTGCCGGCCACGCGTTCCGTGTAGCCGATGCCCCACAGGGCCGACGTGCGCCACTGGCTGCCGCTGGCCTGCGACTCCGCGAAGTTGTCGGCCAGATCGCTGCCCATGTCATGCAGCAGCAGGTCGGTGTAGGGCTTGATCGTCTGGTTGCGCATCTCCGCCAGTTCTGTGCCCAGGCCCGTCTTCATCTCGGCGATGTGGCAGGCCGTGCAACGGATGCTGTCGAACAGCTTCGCGCCCGACGCGATCTTCACCGGATCCACATCCAGGTAAGGCAGCGGGGTCACGCCCTTCGGGAAGCCGCTCACCAGGCTGCGCTGCGCCGGGACGCCCAGCTGGGCCACGTAGCGCGACAGCAGCGTCAGCTCGTCCTCGGTCACGCCCTTCTCGACCTTCTTGCTGTTGCAGTTGGCCGGACCGGCCAGGCAGTCCCGGTTCGGGTACACCGGCGAGGTCACCGACATGTCCAGCAGCAGCGCGTTGGCCGTCTGATGACGCAGGCTCACCTTGGCCGCCTTCCAGCCGTAGCGACCCACGCGCACCGCGCCGGTTTCCGGGTCGTAGACCAGGTTGGCCTGACCCTTCACGCCGTCCGCGTCCGGCGTCGTGCGCACCCGCGACAGGATGTCCGCGTCCGTGATCGCCTCCAGCAGACCCATGCCGATCACCGGCTGCGCGCTGCGCAGCGAGTACACCGTCGGGGTCGGGCCGTCGAAGCTGACCTTGGGCTTGCTCAGCGTCACCACGGTGCCGTCGGCCAGCGTCACGTTCTTCGTGTCGAAGCCCGACACGCGCACGCCGTTGCCCCAGTCCTGCGCCGCGCCGGTGGTGGCCGAGCGGGCATTCATCTGCACGGCCTCGCCGTACACCGGGTGGGGCAGCTGCTTGCCGTTGGCGTCCAGCGCGGCGACGCGCACCGCCATCGTGTCCAGGCGCTGGTTGAGCACCTGCGGCGCCAGGCTGCGGCCGTTGTTGATGTGGCAGCCGAAGCAGTTGGTCTGGTTGAAGCGCGGACCCTGCAGCTTCACCGCGTCGGTGTTGCGGTCGTTGCCCTGCTCGTTGTGATCACCGGTCCACATGTTGGTGTGGAACCAGCGACGGCCTTCCACGAAGCGCTGCATGTTCTGCATGCCGATCTGGAGATTCGGCTGCTGGAACATGAAGGTCGCGTTGTCGGCGTAGTCGTAGGAGACCGAGCCCGTGCCGCCCGACAGCGTTTCCACCGGCAGCGCCGCGTTGTTCAGGCGCGGCTGCACGCCGTACTGCGGACGCAGGCCGCTGCCCACGACGTAGGTGACTTCGTTGGTGTAGTACCGGAAGTTGCCGTTGTCCTGGATCGCGTCCATCGCCGCGCGGCTGGAGAAGAACGAGGGGGTGAACTCGATCGCCTGACCCACCTTGAGCGGGCTGGCCGGGATGTTGACGCCGTTGGGCACCATCACGCCGTTGGCGTTCGGGGACAGGTCCTGATGGCCGGGCATGTTGTCCAGCACCACCGAGCAGCCGTCGTTCGCGCCGATGACGCCGCCGTAGCCCGTGGTGGGCTTGAGCAGGGCGTTCTGGGGCGGCTTGGGGACGATCGGGCAGGAGGTCTTGTCGACGAAGCCGTCGGTGTAGGTGGTGCGGTCCAGCAGGTTGCCGGGCGACATCCAGCCGTAGCCGGTGACGTTCGGGTCGTCGGTGCGGCGGAAGAACGAGTGGCCGCCGCCGCGCTGCGCCTGCTGGAAGTACTGGTTGACGATCAGGGTCGGCTTGGTGACGCCGGCCACGCGGCTGTTGTCGATGAACTCGACACCCCAGGTGCGGTTCTTGAAGTAGTTGGCGATGAAGTTCAGGTAGGCGCCCGGGCCCTTGTCCTGCGGCTTGCCGTTGGCATCCACGGTGTCGTTGGGACCGAAGCCGATCTCGTTCCAGTCCTCGCCGCGCTCGCGGCCGTGGCGCGACCGGCCGACGAAGCCCATGCGGGTCACCAGCGTGCCGTCGGGCAGGGTGAACTGCGTCGTCTCCAGCGTGGCCGGCGTCGCCGGCGTGACCACCGTGCTGTTGGCCGGCGGCGTGGGCACGGCCGAGGCGGTGAGCATCGGCAGCGTGTTGTCGCTGCCCGGCGAGCTGAAGTTGACCTCCAGCAGCGAGTAGCCGTACTGCGTGCCGCGCGCAACGCCCTGCAGGCGGATGTAGCGGGCGTTGGCGTTCAGGTTGAAGAACTCCTCCGTGCCGCCCTTGCCGCCGACCACGTAGCGCAGCTGGTACCAGGTCTGGCCGTCATCGGAGACCTGCAGCGCGTACTCCTTGCCGTAGGCGTTCTGCCACACCAGCTTCAGGTAGCCGACCGGCGTCTTGGCGCCGAAGTCGAACTGGATCCAGGCCTTGTCGTCGAAGGCGCTGGCCCAGCGGGTGTTCAGGTCGCCGTCGAGCGTCTTCTGGGCGGTGTCGCCGTTGTTCTCCAGCGCGCTGGAGGTCGCCACGATGCCGGTGATCGCCTTGCCGGGCTTGCTGATGTCCAGGCCGCTGGGCGATTGCAGGGAGGCTGGCACGGACGGCGTGCCGCTGTTGCCGCTGTTGCCGGTATCGCCGCCGGAAGGCAGCGTCGGCGGCGCGGGAGCGGGCGGGGGCAGTTCGGGTTCGTCGCTGACGGGCGAGGACGCCGCGGGCGCTGGAGCAGGTGCGGGGGCCGGGGCGGGCGCAGGGGCCGGCGCGCCGGACACCGGCGGGCTGCCCGCATCGGCCGAGCCGCCGCCACCGCCGCCGCAGCCGACGAGCGTGCCGGCCGCGCTGAGCGCGACGACCGCGCTGAACATGAGTCCCCAGGACGTTGTCCGTGGGGCGGGGCATGCCGACTTCGGGTCAGCCTCTGAATGGTCGTGGCGCATGGCGCTCCTGCAGGTCCGATGAACTCTAGACACCAGGGCGCGAGCAATTGCTCCGAACTCGACCCAGGTGGACTTTTGCCTGGTTCAAGCAGAGAACGTGCCGGTTGCGGATGGACACAAAGTGCGATGGGCGACGCGAATCCGGCGTTTGTGTCGGCCGACCCTAATTCCAAAGAGGTATTCGGGCGATTGGCGATCCGACGCCAGGGTCAGGTTTTGTCAGGCCTGACAAGAGATGCGACAAATAGTGTCACTTCGATCTGCGGAAATCGATGAAACTCGCCGGCGATGTCCGCCGACCCTCGTGCCGCCCACCGCGCCGATGACCCTCGAGCCGCCGACCTCCGCCGCATGAAGCGGGTCGCGCTGGGCTGCCTGCTCGCGTCGCTGGCGGGGCTGGTCGTCAGCCTGCTGATGGGCGCGCAGGGCCCTTGGGGCTGGCTCAAGGCCTTCTGCGAGGCCGCAGCCATCGGCGGTCTGGCCGACTGGTTCGCCGTCGTCGCGCTGTTCCGCCATCCGCTCGGCCTGCCGATCCCGCACACGGCGCTGATTCCGCAAGGCAAGCATCGGATCGCCGACAGCCTCGCCGAGTTCGTCCGCGACAACTTCCTCCATCCCGAGGTGCTGCTCCAGAAGCTGGAGGTCCTCAACCCTGCCGAGCGCCTCGGCCAGTGGCTGCGTGAGCCCGTCAATCTCGCGCAGGTGACCGGCTCGGTCCGCGCGATGGCCGTCGAGGCGCTTTCGTTGCTGAACGAGCAGGCGGTTCGCCGCGCCATCGGCGAGTTCCTCGTCGCCCGCGCGATGTCCTGGAACGCCACCGGCACGGCGGCATCCGTGCTGGATGTGCTGACCAAGTCGGGCCGCCATCAGGATGTCCTCGACGGTGCCTTGTCCAAGCTCCGCGACTACCTGTCCACGCCCGAGGTGCGGACGCTCGTCGCCGCGCGGCTGGTGAAGTTCGCGAACGCCCAGTGGCCGAAGACGATCAAGGTGGTCGACACCATCGCCAACGTCGACAAGATGGCCGACAGCCTGTCCGACAAGCTCGCGCTGCAACTGGTCGAGGAAGTGCAGACCGCGCTCTCCCAACCGGACCATTCGGTGCGCCGCCAGTTCGACGACTGGATCCGTGAGTTCATCGATCGTCTGCGCGAGGACCCCGAGTTCGCGCGCGAGGTCAACGCGATGAAGGACCGCGTTGTGCAGAGCGACGACGTGCGCGCCTACCTCGACGGCGTGTGGACGGAAGTCCGCGCCACCATCGAGCGCGACCTGGACCGCGACGACTCCGTGCTGATGCGGCATCTGGACCAGTCGCTGGCGGCGCTCGGGGACCGGCTGAGCCGCGATCCCTCGCTCGTGAAGGCGATCAACGAGCATGTGCTGTCCGCCGCGGAGCGCATGGTCGGCAGCATGCGCGAGGGCGTCACGCGTCACATCGCGTCGACGGTCAAGGCCTGGGACGACCGCAGCCTCGTGCGGCAGATCGAGCTCAGCGTCGGACGCGACTTGCAGTTCATCCGCCTGAACGGCACGCTGGTGGGCGGCGTCATCGGGCTGTTGCTCTACGCGGTGACGATCCTGGCACAGCGCTGACAATGTCCGGCGCCCGACGAGGCGTCGGAAACAACAAGATCGAGGGAGTCCATGGCATTCAATTCATCCGTCGCGCGGCTGATCGCCGCGTCGAGTCTCGTCCTGGTCGTCGGCACGGCGGCAGCCGCTCCGCAGGCACCGGCACCGGACGCCTATACCGAACTCGCCGCCGAACGCTTCCGGGAGATCAAGGCCGAGTTGAAGAGCGACGCTGCCATCGTCGTCAAGGGACCGCTCACCATCCAGCTGGGCGACTCGTTCGTCGTCAGCCTCGACCGGATCTACGCGTTCTGCCAGAGCAATGCATCGCACTGCGCCCGCGAGACCGATCGCTACGCCAGACGGGTCTTCGAGGTGTGGCGCGATCGGGAGGCGCCGGCGGTGAAGGAGAAGGTCCGGCTCGTGGTCCGCTCTGAGGACTATCTGGCGCAGGCGGAAAAGGCGGCGGGCGACAAGCCCGAGTCGCGGCTGATGCCGCGCCCGCTGGTCGACGGGCTTGTGATCGTGCCCGCCCTGGACACCCCATCGTCCCTGCGCATGCTCGGTCGCAAGGACGCCACGAGCCTGCAGCTCGATGCGGACGCGTTGTTCGCGCTCGCGCTGTCGAACACGCTGGCCGGACTCAAACCGATCACCGAGGCGCCGGTGGCGGTCAAGGGGTCGTTCGGCCGCCTGGTCGGTGACGTCTACGAACCGAGCCGGCTGGCGTCGCCCGAGGCGTTCGCGCCGCTGGTGAAGGCGCACAACGGCACCTTGCTCGTCATGGCGCCGCTGACCGATGTGCTGCTCTACGTCGGCGAGGACACGCCGACGGCGCGGGAAGCGATGCGGCTGTTCGGTCGCAACCTGATGAAGCGCTCGCCGAACCCGTTGTCGGACATCGTGCTGCGCTGGACCGACAAGGGTTGGCAGCGGGTCGACTGAACGCCGATACCGCGAGCATCGGGCGTGGCCGAATCGGCAACGAGTGTTGCTCAATGAGCATCAAGCGTTGTTGATTGAGCAACAGATGTGGCCTAATCGGCAACACCTGTTGCCCTGGAACTTCCGCCATGAATGCGTCCTTGATGAACGAACTGGTTGGCGGCGCGGCGCGCTACCGCGCGCTTCGTTGCCTGTATGAGCAAGCGGAGCGCGAGTTCGGCACGCGCGAGCTGGCCGCCGCTGCTGAGATCGATCCGAGCAATGCCTCCCGGTGGCTCCGTCGCTGGGCGGAAGTCGGGCTGGTGGATCGCAGGGCTGTCCGGGGGCTGGCTGTTTTCCGGGCTTCTTCCGATCCGGCGCTGGCGCCACTGCGCGCGCTGGTGATGCAGGACAGCGAACTTGTCCGCGTCATGCGGGAGCATCTCGCGACCCTCAAAGGTCAGATCGAGGTCGCTGCCTTGTTTGGGTCAGCGGCACGCGCAGACATGCATTCCGACAGCGATATTGATCTTCTCGTGTTGACCCCCGACCTCTCGCGCCTTCAAGCTCAGGCTCACTTTAAACCAGCTGGGCGCGCGCTGAAGCGGGCCGTCAATGTGCTGGTCTACACGCCCGAGGACTGGCGCCAGGCGCGCGACGATCGCAACCCCTTTGTGCTCGACATCCTCGGTCATCCGACCGTCGAGCTCAAAGGATCGCTGCATGCTCCGTAAGCCAGAGGATTTCTACAAGGAAGGCAGCAAGGTCTTCCGCAAGGCACCGTTCAACGTGAACTCCGTCAAGGGCTGGGTCACGATCTCCGAGGGCAAGGTCGCGGACGCGCTTCGTGCGGAGAACTCCAACACGACGCGGCTCGGTGCCGCTTACGACGCCATCCTCAACCTGAGCTTTGCGTTGCTTTGCTCCAAGGGATGGCGCTGCACCTCTGCAGACGGCCATCACGTCCAGGCGCTGGAAGCCGCCTGCGCGTACGCAGGGCTGTCGTCGAATGTCTTCGACCAGCTTGATGCGATCCGTGATCTTCGGAACGACCAGTATCAAGGCGTCCCCGCGACATCGAAGGATGTCGACGAGGCGCTCGCGCTGATGGAGCGAGTCGTTCCGGAGTTGCTGTCGCTGCTTGCTGTGCGACCGTAGCGGCAGAGCGCCGCCCGCACGTAGACTCCGGCGGTCTTCTGCTCTTCCCGGAACCTCCCCATGCCCCGTTACGTCGCCTTCCTCCGCGGTGTCAGTCCGATGAACGCCCGGATGCCGGATCTGATCCGTGCGTTCGAGGCTGCCGGCTTCACGCGGGTGAGGACGGTGATCTCCAGCGGCAACGTCGTGTTCGAGCACCCCGGCGCGCCGGTCGACGAGCTCGAACGCATCGCCGAGCAGACGATGACCGACACGCTCGGCAAGACCTTCGGCACCACGGTGCGGCCAGTCGAGCATCTGGCGCGCATCGTCGACGCCGACCACCACGCCGCGTTCAACCCGCCCGCCGCGGCCAAGCAGCTGATCACCTTCCTCAAGAGACCGCACGAGGGTCAGGTCTCTCTGCCGTTTGAAGGGGATGGCGCCGCGATCTGCAAGCTCGAGGGCGTGGAGGTCTACAGCCACTACCTTCCCAACGACACGGGCCCGCTGTTCATGACGATGCTGGAGAAGACCTTCGGCAAGCAGATCACGACGCGCACCGTGGACACGGTGCGCAAGTGCATCAAGGCCTGAAGCGGGTCACGGGCTGCCCACGGTGAATCCGTGGCGACGCGCCCCGCGGTTCACGACAGCACGTTGTAGAGCCGCAGGATCCACCACTGCTGGACCGCCAGCGCGACCAGCACCAGCGCCCACTGGAAGCGCCGGCTGGTGACCAGCGCCGCGACGCCGCACAGCGCGATCGCCGCGGCCGTCTTCACGCTGTAGGCCGTGCCCAGTTCCTGCAGGTGGGCTGTGCCCTTGAGCGCGCTGTCCGCGACGTCCAGCAGCAGCGTGAAGGCCAGGATCCCGAAGAACCAGCGTCGCCGCGACATGAAGTAGTCGCGGTAGCCGGCGTACTCGGCGATGTCGTCGGGGAAGAGGATCGCGCACAGCAGGTAGAGCACCGCGCTGTAGCCGACCACGAACACGAACTGGAGGAAGTGCCACGGCCCCACGCGGCTCAGCGCGAACTCCCACCACCAGAAGTGGATGAGCGTCACCATCATGTAGAGCGCCCACAGCAGGTGGACGCCGTCGACCTTCAGCCGACCCGGGTGCTGCACGAACTTCGCCAGCCCCGAGAGCAACCGCGCGATCGACAGGCTGACCACCATGCTCAGCACCATCCGGATGTGGATGAACTGGGTGGGATCGATCGCGGCGTGGTCCATCGCGGTGGTCCCGGGGTCCGGTCCGCGTCAGGCCTTCAAGGCGTCAGGCGACGCACGCCCGGTTCTTGCCGGTGCGCTTGGCCTCGTAGAGCGCCTCGTCGGCGCGGTCCAGCGCCTGCTCCATCGTCTCGTTGCCGCGGAACAGCGTCACGCCCGCCGAGAAGGTGACGAACACGTCGCGCCCCTCGTGCATGAACAGGCTGGCCGACAGCGAACGCTGCAGCCGCAGCAGCACCGCCTGCGCCTCTTCGAGCGGCGCCTCGGGCAGGATCAGCACGAACTCCTCGCCCCCCCAGCGGCCGACCTTGTCGCCCGGGCGCAGCAGCCCCGACACCCGCGCCGCCAGCGCCTTCAACGCCTCGTCGCCGGCCGCGTGGCCGAGGTTGTCGTTGAGCTTCTTGAAGTTGTCGATGTCCAGCAGCGCCAGCGCCAGCGGCTTGGGATCGCGCTCGAGCTTGGCGCGTTCGGTCTCGAAAGTCGCGATCAGGCCGCGCCGGTTGGCGACCTGCGTCAGCTGGTCGGTCTGGACTTCGCTGGACAGGCGGCGCAGCTCGCCTTCGAGCTGCTCGACGCGTCCGGCGAGCTGCGTCGCGCGGTCGTGTTCGTCGCGCAGCCGGCCTTGCGTGTTCTGCACCAGCGACTGCACGCTGCGGCTTTCCTCGACCATCTCGCGCACGACGCCCGCCAGGCTCTCCAGCGAGTCGGCCTGCTCGATCACGGTGGCGTACTTCCCCACGCTGTCGCTGAAGCGGTCGGTGTGCTGGCCGAGCTCGCCCAGCTCCTGCAGCATCCGGTTGATCAGGCCCTTGAGCGCGTCGCGGGCGCGGCCGCGCTCCTCGCGCAAGCTCTGCTGGCGCTCGCGCGTGCCGTGCAGCAGCTCGCTGACCGAGCGCACGCTGCGCGCCGTCAGACCCTGCGCCAGCGTCTGGTTCATCGCCTCGCACTGGCCCTGCGCCCAGGAGTCGTCCTCGGCCAGGTCCGCCAGGCTGCCGGTCAACTCGCCGCAGAGCTTGCCCAGCTCGGTGAACGCATGGTTGCGGTGATCCAGCCAGCGCCGCGCGCGGATGCACAGCGCATCCATCTGCGCTGCGCGCTCCGGCGTCGCGCCGTCGCGGACCAGCTCCGCATGCGCCACGCCCAGTTCGTCGATCAGTTCCTGCGCCCGCGCGTCGTCCGAGCGTAGCGCGTGGCGCACGGTGCCGTTCAAGTGCGTGCCGACCTCGGGCCACGACTGCAGGCCGGGACCTGCGTCACCCATCAGCGTGTCGAGCGAGCCGTAACGCGCCGCACCCGCTGCGCCCGCAGCGTTTGCCGCGGCTGCCTCGGCCGGCGGCTGCGCGGCTTCTTCCTCGCTGAAGAACTGGCTGGGCGTACCGGCGCGTTCATCCTCGTCGTCCTCGACGCCGTCCAGCGGCGCCGGCTGCGTTTCCACGCGCGAGTCGCTGACGTCCGAATCCCAGCTCGCGACCAGCTGCTTCAAGCGCAGGGTCAGGCGTTGCGGGTCGCTGCGGTTGCTCTGCAGCACGCGCAGCACGCCGTCCTTCTTGCGCGCCAGCGTCCATTGCCGGCCGCCGCGTTCCAGGCCGCGCATCATCCGTTCGATCAACTGCGCGAGCTGTTCCGCCTGCGCGCCGGGGCCGTGCGTCTGCTGCAGCCCTTCCAGCGCGCGCTGGAGTTCATCCCACTTGCCTTCCCGCACCTGCAGCGCGAAGCCCTGGCGCTGCTGCGGATCAGGCACCGCCAAGCCGAGCAGCCGCGCCACGGAGCCTTGCGCGCGCTCGGGCAGCTGCGTGTTCGCACCGCCGCGGGCGGGCTCGCCGGACTCCTGCGCGTAGGCACGCGCGTAGTTCTCGGGGGTGGGTTCCAGCTTGTCCAGCGCCAGCCGGCGCAGGGCCGCTTTTGCCAGGAGAGCGGGGGGCTGCTGCGGCATCGGTCGGGACTCGGTGAATGCGGGGGAGGGGCTGACGCTCGCGGCCGGAACCGGGCTCAGCGTGTCGGAAGGTCTTCGCCGGCGTCGGACGTCGGCAGGATCCAGGGGGCCTTGCGCGGCAGCACGGTCTGCGCCAGCCAGCGTTCGAGGTCGTCCGGCGGCAGCGGCTTGCTGAACAGGAAACCCTGCATCAGGCTGCAGTCCAGCCGGCGCAGCACTTCCATCTGCCGCAGCGTCTCGACGCCCTCGGCGATGACCTGCAGGCCCAGCGAACGCGCCAGCGCGATGATCGCGGTGACCACCGCCGAGCTCTGCGGCGTGATGCCCAGGTCGCGGACGAAGCTGCGGTCGATCTTCACTTCGGAGATCGGCAGCGTCGTCAGATACGCGAGCGACGAATAACCGGTGCCGAAGTCGTCGATCGAGATCTCGACGCCGACCTCGTTGAGCCGGTGCAGCGACGGGATCACGCTCTGCAGATCCTTCATCAGGCCGGTCTCGGTGATCTCGAGCTGGATCGCGCGGTGCGGCACGCCCCACTGGCTGACGAACTGGTGGATGTGCTCGACCAGGTCCGAGCGCTCGAACAGCCGGTTGGGCAGGTTCACCGCGATCGATTCGCTGAAGCCGAAATTGAGCTGCCAGACCTTGGCCTGGCGCGCGGCCTCGCGCAGCGCCCATTCGGACAGCGGCACGATCAGGCCGGTTTCCTCGGCGAGCGGGATGAACTCGCCCGGCGGCACCAGCGTGTTGCCGCGGCGCCAGCGCATCAGCGCCTCGGCGCCGACCATGCGGGCGGTGCGGACGTCGATCTTGGGCTGGTAGTGCAGGACCAGCTCGTCGCGCTCGATCGCCTTGTGCAGCGCGGATTCAAGCTCCAGCTTCTCGCGCCCGCGGCCCGCCAGCATCGGCGAGTACAGCGCCGACGCATTGCGGCCCTGGTTCTTGACCGCGTACATCGCCACGTCGGCGTTGCGCAGCAGGTCGGCCATGGTCAGGCCGTCGCGCGGGTAGAGCGAGATGCCCACCGACGCGGTCACGAAACATTCCTGGCCGGCGATGAAGATCGGTTCGCGCAAGGCGTCCAGCACGCGCTGGGCGACGCGCTCGGCGTCGCTCTCGTCGCCGACCTCGGGCAGCAGCGCGACGAACTCGTCGCCGCCCAGGCGGCCCACGGCCTCCAGCGTGCGGTGCGAGCGCGTGCCGACCGATTCCAGCATCCCCTCCATCACCTGGTCGCTGTGGCGCACGCAGGAGCGCAGGCGGCGGCCGACTTCCATCAGCAGGTCGTCGCCGGCGGCGTGACCCAGCGTGTCGTTGATGACCTTGAAGCGGTCCAGGTCGATCAGCAGCAGGCCGACCTCGTGGCCCATGCGACGCCCGGCCTCGATGGCGCGCTCGGCGCGCCACATCAGCTGGCGGCGGTTCGGCAGGCCGGTCAGCGCGTCGAAGTTGGCCAGCTCGCGGATGCGGTCCTCCGCCATGCGGCGGTCGGTCACGTCCTGGATGACGCCGGTGTAGCCGCAGGCGTTGCCGTGTTCGTTGAACTCGGGCTCGGCCTCGATGTGGATGACGCGCTTGCGGCCGTCCAGAAGCGTGAAGGGCAGGTCGGTCACCAGCACCGAGTTGTGGGCGACGACGTCGCGCAGCAGGCGCATGAAGAGCAGGCGCTCCTCGCGCGGCACCATGCGCATCACGCCGATGAAGTCCAGCGGGTCGATCGGTCCGCGGCCGAAGACGCGCAGCGCCTCGTTGGCCAGCTTGAAGCCGTGGCCGGTCTGCCACTCGAAGCTGCCCATGCGGGCCAGGTCTTGCGCGCGGGCCAGCTTGGACTTGCTGCGCTCCAGTTCCTGGCGCGTGCGCGAACTGCGCAGCATGTAGCGCAGCCGGCCGGCCAGCAGCCGCCATTGCGTGGACTTGACGAAGAAGTCGGTCGCGCCGGCCTGGTAGACGCGGTTGATCGAGGCCTCGTCGTCGAGGCCCGTCAGCATCAGGATGGGCGCGTTCTCGAAGCCGGGCAGGTTGCGCAGCCGCTCGCAGGTCTCGAAGCCGTCGAGCTCCGGCATCAGCGCGTCCAGCACGATCAGCTCGGGCGTCCATTGCGTGACCAGCTGCAGCGCCTGCTGCCCGCCGGTCAGCGCGGTGACCTCGAAGCCGTGCTCCTGCAGCGCGGCCTCGCTCAGCATCAGGTTGACCGGGTCGTCGTCCACCAGCAGGACGCGCGGTCGTTCGATCAGTTCACCTTCCTTCACGACGCGGCTCATCGTGAGGGTTGCACCAGTTGCTGCATGGCGAGCCGCGCGGCGGCGATGTCGTCGAGCACGGTGGCGATCAGGTCGGCCAGGCCGTCCTCGCGGCCGGAGCGCGCGAGGGCCTCGATCTCGGCGCAGCGCTGCGACAGCACCGAGGCGCCCAGGCTGGCCGCGGCCGACTTCAGCGTGTGCGCCACATGGCGCAGGCCGTTGAGGTCGCGCGGCGCGTCGCGGCCCTGCGCGAGCACCTGCTCCTGTTGATCCAGCGATTTGAGGAAGGCTGCCACGACGCGGTCCAGCAGATGGTTCACGCCCTCCGGGTCCAACTCGCGCAGACGGGCGAGGGCCTGGTCGTCCAGCACGGCGGGTTCGGGCTGCGTCCGGGAGGGCATGGTCGTGGCGTAGTCTGGTGACATCTTCTGATCATGGCGCCGCGGGTGGTTCCACGCGGAGTTGAAGACCATTGTCGTTCACCGCAAGGATGCGAGCGTGCGAAAAAGCAGTCAATTCTGGTGTTCTTGGAGACGTCGCTCGGGGTAAGTCCCGGGGTCGGTGTCGCATCCATGCCGCCTCAGGCGAAGCGCAGGGTCTGCCCCACCCGCGTTCGAGGCCCGGAAGGCTCCGGTTGCCTGCCTACAATGGCCCGCATGAACAGGTTGGGGGAAGCCGCCGCGCGCCGTCGGCCATGGAAGGGAGCCGCGCTGGCCTTGGGGCTGGCGGTCGTGGTCCTGCTCCTGCTGCTGGCGCTCAACCTCGAGCCCACCGGCCCCGGCCTGGTGCTGACCGCCGTGATGGCGGGCGCCGCGCTGATGATCTTCGTGGCCGCGCTGACCTGGCACCTGGCGGTGCGGCTGGCGCGGGCGCAATTCGGCGAACTGCTGCGCGAGAGCCGCCAGCAGGCGCAATCGCTGACGCAGCTGCAGCCGGACTGGATCTGGCAGACGGATGCGCAACACCATCTGGTCCGCTGGCAGGCGCCACAGGGCGCGCCCGCGTCGAGCTGGGCCGGCACGGCGATGAACGGCTCGGTCACGCAGCGGCTGTGGGAACGCTTCCAGTCCTTGCCGGCCTTGCCGGCGGTGTCCCCAGGATCGGGGAATGAATCGTCGGAGGCCGCGACGGCGGACAGCGCGCCGGACGTGCGCGGTCATGTCGAGCCGGGGTTGAGTTTCGATCGCCTGCGCGTGGTCGACGGCCATGGCCGGCGCTGGGAACTGCGCGGGCAGCCGACGACGGATGCGGCAGGTCGTTTCGCCGGCTATCTTGGCGCGGCACGCGTGCTGGACGAGCCGACGACGGGGACGGACAACGCGCTGTCGGGCTCCGCCTCCGTCGCAGGGGCCGCCTCCTCCACCGAATGGCTGCAGGCGCTCCCCGGTCCGGCATGGCTGTTGAGCGACGGGGCCGGCGCCGGAAATGTCAACGGCAACGGCAATGGCAACGGCAATGGAACCGGCAGCAGCGCCGCCACGCGCCTGATCGATTTCAACGAGGCTGCCGCGCAGATGATGGGCGGCTCGGAAGCGCGGGGTCAGTTGTGGCGCGCCTGCGAGGAACGTCTGCCCGAGGAGCTCCGTCAGGCACTGGCGCAGCCCGACCTGCAGTCCGGCAGCGCCTGCGGCGCCTGGTGGTTGTGCCTGACGGCGCTGCCCCACGGCGGCGGCGTGCTGCTGAGCCTCTGGCCGCAAGGCGCAGTCGAGACCGTGCCGGCGGCGCTGGCGATGCAGGCCGCGGAGCAGGCCCGGGCGGACCAGGCCTCGTTCAGCTACACCGTGTCGCACGACCTGCGCGCGCCGCTGCGCGTGGTCGAAGGCTTCACCCGCATCCTCAAGGAAGACTACGGCCGGCTGCTGGACCGCGCCGGCAACGATCATCTGGACCGGGTGCTGGGCGCGTCGGCGCGCATGCACAGCATGATCGACTCGCTGTTGGCGCTGTCGCACCTGTCGTCGCAGGCGCTGCGGCACGAGACGGTGGACCTGTCGCTGCTGGCGTCGCAGGTGGTGGACGAACTCCGCCGCGGCGCGCCGACGCGGGCCGTCGACGCGCAGGTGCAACCGGGCCTGAGAGTGCAGGGCGATCCGACGCTGCTGCGGATGGTGCTGGAGAACCTGCTGGGCAACGCTTTCAAGTACAGCGGCAAGCGCGAGCACGCCGAGATCCGCTTCGAGGCGGAGCAGCGCCAGGGCGAGCGGGTGTTCGTCGTCACCGACAACGGCGCGGGCTTCGACATGCGTTTCGCGGACCGCCTCTTCGGCGTGTTCCAGCGGCTGCACAGCGCGAGCGACTTCCAGGGCACGGGCGTGGGGCTGGCGTCGGCGCGGCGCATCGTGCGCCGGCACGGCGGCGACATCTGGGCCGAGTCCGAGATCGGGCAGGGCGCCCGCTTCTACTTCACCTTGCCGAACTGAGCGGCTGGCCGGTTCACGGCTGATTCACGGCTGATTCACGGCGGGTTCAACGCCTGGGCCGGATCAGCTTCCGAGTGCGAGTTGCTCGACGGCCTCGACGATGCGGCGGGCCTGTTCCCCGGTCTCGATCGACTGCTCGGCGGCCATGCGCTCCAGGCGCGAGAGCGCCTGCGCGCGCGACAGCGAGTAGCGGTGCATGAGCACGCCCAGGGCCATCGCCTCGACGACTTCCAGCGACGCGCTGGTCTCCACGGCAGGCGCTGGCGCCGCCGCGACGGTGCGGGCGGGCCGGTTGGCGAAGGCGGCCTCGACGGCGGGGACGATCTGGTGGATGTCCAGCGGCTTGACGAGGTAGGCGAGGGCGCCGAGCTCCTTGACCTTGGCGATGGTGGCCTCGTCGGCGAAGGCCGAGAGGAACATGAAGGGAAGCTGGAGGTAGTCGCGCAGGTAGCCGGCGACGTCGAAGCCGGTCATGCCTTCCATGCGGATGTCGAGCAGCGCGAGGTCGGGGCGGTGCTGGCGGGCGATGAGGATGGCGTCGTCGCCGTTGTCGGCGTCGAGCACCTCGTAGCCGGCCTGGGCGAGGCCGTGCGTCAGGGTGGCGAGCACCAGCCGGTCGTCGTCCACGACCAGGATGCGGCCCTTGCCGCTCGCGCCCACGTCCTTGCTCACGCTGTCCACGCTGCTCCCGAATCCATGGCCATCAAGACCATCAAGGCCAACCCCAATCGATGGGGGACCCAGGATTGTCACCGAAATGCCGCAGACGGGTCTGCCGGCGCCGGGCCCCGGTTTCGGGTGGTCACAAGTGACCCCGGGGGGCTCAGAGCGCCTCCAGCAACTGCACCCCCGGCGGCCACAGGCTGAGTTCGCAGACGACCTGGTCGCCTTCCTGCGTGAGCCCGAGCAGCGCGCTGCGCCTCGGCAGCAGCGCCCGCACGAGTCCCAGGCCCGACACGCCGCCGCGCACCTGCGCAAGGTCGAACCCCGCCGGCAGCGTTCCCCGGTTGATGATGCGCAGCACCACCTGCTCGGGATCGAAGCGCAGCTCGCAGCGGACCGGCGTCTCGCCGCCGTGCTTCACCGCGTTGGTGAACAACTCGTTGAGTGTCAGCGCGATCGGGATGGCCTCGGCTTCGGGCAGGCCCCAGCGATGGGACTGCTCGGCCATCGTGCCGTCGACCTCGACCAGGATCTCGCGTCCGAACATCCGCTGCACCGAGCCCATCACCGCCTCGACGACCTTGCGCAGCCGCAGCGGTCCCGACATGCCCACCTGCAGCCCGTAGACCTGCGCGATCGCCTGCACCTGGCCGACGGCCTCGTTGATGACCGTGCGCACCTCGGGCCGCCGCGCCGCGATCTGCTGCAGCAGCCCGGCCACGCCCTGGAGGTTGTTCTTGATCCGGTGATGCACCTCGCGCACGAGCAACTCGCGCTGCGCGATCGCCGCCTCCAGGCGCGCGGCTTCCTGCGCGCGCTGCTGCGTGACGTCGGTGGCAACGAGCAGCAGCTGTTCCGGCTCCAGCTCGCCGCTGGCATCGTTGACGCCCGCCAGATGCAGCAGGCGCGCGTCCCAGATCCGAGCTTGTCCGCGCACCGTCAGCCGGTACTCGCGCTGCAGCACTTCGCTGCTCTGAAGCGCAAACTCCATGTCCGAGCGGATGGTCTCCGCCTCGTCGCCGCTGCCGAAGAGCGCCTCCAGGCTCGCGCCGAGCAGCTCTTCCTCCGGCCGTCCCGCCAGCGCCGCCGCGGCCTGGTTGATCTGCCGCACCTGCAGCGTGCGCGCGTCGTGCAGGCTGATGGCGATGGGCGCGGCTTCGATGATGCGATGCAGGGAGGCCTGCGCCTGCTGGCTCTGCGCCTCGGCCTGACGGCGGCGTTCGATGTCGAGCAGCGCGTAGGTCAACTGGCGCGAGCTGTCCGGCCCCACCGTCGCGACCGCATTGCCAACGACCCAGAACTCGCGCCCGTCGCGGGCGACCACGCGGCATTCGAAAGTCTCGGCCTGACCCTCGGGCAGCTCGTCGAGGTAATGCGTCTGGCGGAACGGATGATCGGGCGACTCGGTCGCGACGCTGCTGATCGGCTGGCCGGCGAATTCCGGCAGATCCCCGCCGAACATCCGCCGCGCCGAGCGGTTCATCCATTCGATGCCCTGGCGGCCGACCGTCACGATGCCGACCAGCACGGAGTCGAGCACCGCGCGCTCGCGCTCGGTCTGCAGGTTCAGCGAATGCTGCAGCAGCTCGTTGCGCTCCTGCGCCTGCTGGTGGTCGGTGATGTCGACGGTCAGCACCGAGGTCGTCTTCTGGCCAGAAGCCAGCTGGCCGATCTCCACGCGCGTCATCAGCCAGCGCAGGCCGTGCTCGGGATGCCGCACCGCATAACGCGCCACCGTCGGGGTGGCCTGCTTCAACGCCTGCTGGAGCTTCTCGTATTCGGCGCGCGACTCGGGTTCGACCATGTCGCGGTTGACGCCTTGCAGCGCCGGTGTCGGTCGCATGCCTTCATCGCCGGGAATGGGCGGCGGAGGCGGCGCGCCCGTACCCGGCCGCGACCAGCCGGCTTCCGCCTGGAAGGTCGCCAGCCCCACACCGGCGGTGTCCATCAGCGTCTGCAACTGCTGCTGCGCGAGTTCCAGGTCTTGCTCCGCGCTACGATCCTCCAGCATCACCAGCGTGCGCGGACGCGTCCACGGACCGCTCAGCCGGCGCGCGCGCACGCGGATCCAGCGCCGACGATCGCCCGGCGGCGCGAGCAGCGCGTTGCGATGCGATTCCTGGCCCGACTCGGGCGCCTTCGCATGCAGCAGGTCGCGCCACTCGGGCGGCAGTTCGTGCAGGCTGATCGGCATCTGCGGGCTCAACCGCCGGCACAGGGCGGCGAACGCGCCGTTGAAACGCAGCAGCAATCCCTGGTCGTCGTGCATCAGCGCCGGCAAGGGGCTGAGATCGAGCCACTGGTCGATCTCGGACTGCATCCGGTCCGCGCGTTCCCGCGCCGCAAGCTCGGTGCTGTGGTCCTGCAGCAGCGCCAGACCCAACCCACCCTCCAGCGGATGCACCCAGGCCTGCAGCAGATGATCACGACCCTGGTCGTCGACCAGGCGCAGCTCCTGCGCCTTGCCGCTGGGGAGCAGGCGCTCACCTTTGAGGGAGATCTCACCCATCAATCCCTGCAGCCGGGCGTTGGTGAGCAAGACCTGGCCCTTGGCGTCGAGCACGAAGGCCGGCCAAGGTCCCTCCCACAATCCGGCCAGAAGATCAGCCAGCGCCAGACCACGCGCCGTCAGCAGCGCGCGCAAGGCGTCGAGGTCAGGGGAGGCAAGCGGGAGTTGGGCGGACACGAGCCGAGTTTATGCCGGGTGGAGACCGCCTACCTGCTACGGTCGGTGCGTTGGCCGCCAGGTCGCAGGGCCCTGGCGTCAAGCGCCAGAACCCCGCGACCTGCCGTCCCCGATCACTGTCTTACTTTTGCGGTTTTGCTACCGAGGACTGCCATGGAAAAAGGCCTCGCGGCGGTGCCGGCGAGGCCTTTCGATGAACGGGCCGGAAGGCCCGTTTCACTCGAGTTGTGCGGCCTTGTTCAGGGCGCGCAGGACGGCGCCGTTCACTTCGTCGGGGCCCAGCATCAAGGTGTCGAGCGCGGCACGGACGTCGAAGACCGATTCGTTCTCGATGGCCTGCACCAGGTCCAGGTAACCCTTGTACGGGCCGGTCTGGTCGACCAGCGCCTGGCGCACGCGCTCCGGCACCGGGATGGACTGCAGCAGCTTCTCGAAAGGCTGCTTCAGCATGTGGTCCAGCAGCGAGAACAGGCCGCAGATGAACATCTCATCCCGGACCTCAGAGTCCGTCATGCTCTTGGCCAGCTCTTCCATCACCAGGCCACGACGCAGCGCGCCGAACATGACCGGACGCATCGCATGATCCTTGCTGGCCGTCGCCAGCAGCAGGGCCAGCCAGCGGCGCAGGCGGGCATAACCCAGCAGCATGATGGCGTGACGGAACGAGGAGACCTCGACCGACAGGCCGAAGGCCGCGGAGTTCATGTAACGCAGCAGCTTGAAGGCCAGGCTGGGATCGCGCTTGAGCGTCTGCTCCAGGCGCTCGACGTCCTCGCCCTGGTCGACGCGCGACATCAGTTCGACGATGACCTGCAGGTCGGCCTGCGAGTCGTTGCGGGCCGCCGGGGCGGCAGGCGCCTCGAACTCGCCGTGGACAGTCCAGCCGAGCACGCCGGCGGCACCGGCATCCAGCGCCTTTTTGAAGTCGTCGCCATTGCGGGCGCCGGAGACCAGCACGGACTTGCCCGCGGGCAGCGGTCCGCCGCCGAGCTCTTGCAGGTCCAGCACCAGCTGCTTGAAGCCGGCCGCGTCGGAGCGGCCCTTGAGCAGCGCGCCGCGCGCCTGCGCCTGGGCGGCGAGGTCGGCGTCGGACAGCAGGAAGGCAGGGACTTCGATCTTGAAGTTGCCGGGCAGCGCGGCGGCGAGCAGGCCCTTGAGCAGGCCTTCATGCGCGACGTTGAGCAGCACGGGTTTGGTGGGGAAGGCCTCGGCGAGCGCGGCCAGCAGTTCGCTGGCGTCGGGCGTGCCCTCGGGGCGAAGCGCGAACACCGTGACGCGGGTGGCCTCGATGTCGAGGGACTTGGAAACCAGGGGCGCGTACCCCAGGGCCACTTGGCCCAGCACGGCGTGTGTCGAGTTCATGCAGATCGGCGCATCAGGTGTTGATGTACTGGAACAGCGACATGCGCTGCACCATCGAGTAGGTCTTCAGCGCCGCATCGTAGCCCGTCTGCTGATTCTGGAAGTCGGAAATGCCCTGGGTCATGTCCAGATCCTCTGCGGCAGATTGCTCAGCCTTGTTGTAAACCTTGAGGGTCTGCAGCCGGGACTCGGAACCGTCCAGGTTGTTCATCTGTTCGCCCACCTGGCTGCGCACGTTGGCGAGGTTGCCCATGACCGCGTCCAGGTCGCGCAGGTTCATGAGGTTGCTCTGCGTGATCTCGGGGCCGGTGCGGCCCGGGGTCTTGAGCGATTCGATGGTGCGGTCCAGCACGTCGAAGAGCTTGAGGTCGGCGGTGGCCGGCTTGACGCTGAAGGTGTCGCCGTCGGACGGCGCGCCGGCGATGGTCATGGCCATGCCGTCGAACTTGACGGTCTGGCCGGCGGCGTAGTTGTCGCTGGCGACCGGCACGTGGCCCTGCGATTCGTTGAAGACGGTGTAGGTCTGCGAGGGCGCCGCGCCGCTGACGACGATGCTGTAGCTGTCGCCGGTGACCAGCGCGGGATCGGTGACGCGGCCGGCGTCGATGTAGCCGGTGGAGGCCTTGCCGGTCAGCGCGTTGCGCGCGGGACCGGTCTCGAAGGTGCCGTTGCCGCTGCGCGCCTGCTCCCAGGCCTGGCGGCCGTCGACGCTGAGCGGGTAGTTCTCGAGGTTGCCGGTGGTGACGCTGCCCGAGATGCCCTCGAAGCCGACACCGCCGCCGGTGCGGTTGCCCGCCGCGTCGCGCTGCACGGGGTTGTCGAGGAAGGGCGTGCCCGAGGTGCCCTGGCCGGAGAAGAGGTAGCCGCCCGCGCCGTCGGTGCGGTTGGCGATGGAGAGCAGCTGGTCGCGCAGGCCCTGGACCTTGTTGGCCAGGCCTTGCCGTTCCGGATCGCTGTAGCTGGCGTTGCCGGCGGCGACGAGCGCCTCGCGGATCTGCTGCATCAGTTCGTTGGCGTCGCCCAGCGCGCTTTCGGCCAGGGTCATGCTGTTGCGGCTGGCGTCCAGCGCGCGCTGGCTCGCGTCGACCTGGCCGATGGAGGTGCGCGCGCGCTCGGCGCGGGCGGCGCCGGTGGGGTCGTCGCTGGCCTTCTCGACGCGCTTGCCGCTGGTCAGGCGCTGCTGCGCTTCCTGCATCTCCTGCTGGCGGCGCTGCAGCGTCGCGATGCTGGAATCGAACATGTTGTTGGTCGAGAGTCGCATGGCTGCGTCCTTCAGGGTTCGGGCGATCGGGGCGGGGGTCGGGCGCGTCAGCGGCCGACCACGCTCAGCAGTTGGTCGAAGAGGCTCTGCGCGGCCTGCAGCATCTTGGCGGCGGCCTGGTAGCCCTGCTGGAACTGCATCAGCTTGGCGGCTTCCTCGTCGAGGTTGACGCCGGCCTGGCTGGAGCGGGTCTGCTCGGCGGACGAGGCCACCGTGGTGGAGACCTGCGCGAGGTAGTCCGCGCCCTGCACGCGCGAGCCGATGTCGGCCATCGCGGCGGCGTAGGCCTCGTTGACGGTCTGGCCGCGCGACAAGGTGCCGTCGACCTGCAGCTGCTTGCCCAGGAAGGGCTCCTTCTGCATGGCGAGGAAGGCCTTGGCGTTGCCGTTGTTGGTGGACACGACCTGGTCCGAGACCTGCATGGCGATCTTGTCGCCTTCGCGCGGCACGCCGTTGATGCTGAGCTCGAAACCGAGGTCGATGCCGTTGGCCGGGTCGTTGCCGATCTTGCCGCCGGCCTTCCAGGTGCCGCTGACCTGCGTGTTGTCCGACAGGGTGATCGTGTAGTCGATGCTGTTGTCGGCGTTGACGGCACCGAACTGGACGGTGGCGGGCTGCTTGCTCTTGTCGAACTTGTCGTTGATCGCGTAGAGCGTGTCGACGGTGGCGGTGCCCTTGTTGTTGATGTCGGTGGTGCCGATGATGGGGGACGCCGCCGCCAGGCCCGCCGGATCGTCCAGCGCGCGCTTGAAGCTGCCCGCCGCGTTGGCCACGGGCTCCAGCAGGAAGCTGTCGCCCTGCTGCATGGTGCCGGTCGTGGACAGGCTGATGCCGTAGGCGGCCTTGATCTGGTCGTTGCTCATGATCGTCGGCTGGCCGCCCGGGCGCACCGCGATCTGGTAGCTGTCCGGGGTGCCGGTCGGATCGGGCGTGACGGTGAAGGACAGCGCCGGCACCAGCGAGCCGTCGGTGACGGTCGCGCTGATCTTGGCATCGCCGCGGTTGGTGGTCGCCGGCAGCACGGTCGGGTTGGCGATGGTGAAGAGTGGTCCGCCGGACTGCGCCTTGAGGTCGATGCCGAGCTTCTGCTGTTCGTTGACGCGCGTCGAGATCGCGGTCGCCATCTGGCCGAGCAGGTTGCGGGCGTCCTGCAGGTGGGTGTTCTGGTAGCGCAGCATCGCCGTGAGCGTGCCGCCGGTGAGCGTGCTGTCGTCGAGCACGCGGGTGCCGCTGGTGTCGGTGATCGAGAGCTGCGCACGCGCGCCGTCGTACGGATCGGGCGTGACGGAGAGCTGCTGCGCCTGGCCGCCGAGCACCAGCACCTGGCCGCCGCCGATGAAGACGCCGGTGGTGCCGTCGCGGGCGTTGGGGACGGTGCTGACCTGGACGTACTGGCTGAGCTGGGAGATCAGCTGGTCGCGCTTGTCGAGCAGGTCGTTGGGCGTGTGGCTGTTGCCGGAGGAGCGTGCGATCTGGTCGTTGGCCGCGGCGATCTGCTTGGCGAGTTCGTTGACCTGCTTGACGTCGGCGTTCATGTCGCTGACGACGCCGGACTGCAGGTCGGCCAGCTGCTGGCCGGCGCTCTGGAAGCGCGCGGCCAGCGCCTGGGCCTTGCCCAGCACGACCTGGCGCGCCGACGGATCGTTGGGGCGGCTGGCGACGTCGACCAGCGCGTTGAGGAAGTCGTTGGCGGACTGGCCGATGCTGTCGTCGCCGGTGGGGAAGAGCTTCTCCAGCTGCGCGAGCTGCGACTGCATGGTCGTGTCGGCGAAGGCCTGCGACTTGGCGGCCGCGGCCTCGCGGGTCAGGAACTCGTTGTGCGAGCGGGTCACCGTCTGCACGTTGACGCCCTTGCCGAAGTAGCCCGCGCCGGTGAACTGGCCTTCAGGCGTGGTCAGCACCACTTCCTGGCGCGAGTACCCCTGCGTGTTCGCATTGGCGATGTTCTGGCCGATCGTCTGCAGCGCCGCCTGGTTGGCGAACATGGCGCGCATGCCGAGCGAGAGCAGCGGGGAGGTACTCATGTCGGTGTCCTCGGTCTTTCCTGGGCGTTCTTGGCGTTCAGGACGGGCTCAGCGGCGCGCGATCAGGCCAGCGCGCGCTGCACGCGCATCGTGGTGTTGATCGTGCGCGCGAGCTTGGTCGCGTACTCGGGGTCGGTGGCGTAGCCGGCCTTCTGCAGGCCCTTGGCGAAGCCCTCGGCGCTGCCGGTGTTGGCCTTGGCGACGACGTCGCGGTAGCGGTCGTTGTTGCCGATCAGCTTGGCATAGTCCTTGAAGGCCTCTTCATGGCTGGCGTAGGCGCGGAACTTGGCCGTCACCTTGACCGCCTTGCCGTCGATGTACTCGGTGGTCTGCACCTCGGCGACCTTGCCGGTCCAGTTGGCGCCGGCCTTGATGCCGAAGATGTTGTTGCTGCTGGTGCCGTCCTTGTTCAGGATCTCGCGCTTGCCCCAGCCGGACTCGTGCGCAGCCTGCGCGATCATGAAGCTGGCCGGGATGCCGGTCGCCGCCTGCGCCGACTTGGCGGCGGCGTCGTGCTTGAGGATGAAATCCTGCACGTGCGGCTGCACGTTCTTGACGGCCAGCGCCGGCAGCTGCGGGACCTTGGTCGCGTCCTTGGCGGTCGGCAGTTCGCCGTCCTTCACGCCGAGCTGGCGCTGCAGGTGGCGCTCGATGGCCTGCGACAGGCCGCCGGGCAGGCCGGTCATCTTCGCGGCGTACTGCTGGTCCAGCATCTCGCCGCCCATCTGGGTCGCCGAGTTCTCCATCATCCCGCTGTTCATCGTGGCCTGGCGCATGCTCTTCATCACTTCCTGCATGAAGAGGGCCTCGAACTGGCGCGCGGTCTCCTTGACGGCGGCCTTGGGGTCGCGCGACGCGGTGCCCTTGAGCTGCTCGACCGAACGCGTGTCCGACGACAGGCCATTGACGCCCATGCCGAGCGCGGTGCTGAGGGGGGTGGAGAGGGCCATGTCAGATCACCTCGAGTTCGGCGTTCAATGCGCCGGCGCTCTTCATCGCCTGGAGGATGGCCAGCAGGTCCTGCGGCGTGGCGCCCAGCGTGTTGAGCGCCTTGACGACGTCGTTCAGGCGCGCGCCGGCCGGCAGCTGGATCAGCGAGCCGGGGTCCTGCTTGATCGAGATGTCGGTCTTCTGCGTGACCGTGGTCTGGCCGCCGGACAACGCGTTGGGCTGGCTGACCTGCGGCGTGCTGGAGATGGTCACCGCCAGGTTGCCGTGCGCGACCGCGCAGGGCTGCAGCGTGACGGCCTGGTTCATGACGACCGAGCCGGTGCGGGCGTTGATGACGATGCGGGCGGCCGGGGTCTCCTGGTCGAAGCTCAGGTTCTCCATGTCGGCCAGGAAGGCGACGCGCGCGTCCGGCGCCAGCGGGGCGCGGACCTTGACGACGCGGCCGTCCAGCGCCATGGCGGTGCCTTCGCCCTTGGACTTGTTGATGGCCTTGGCGACGGCACGCGCGGTGCCGAAGTCGGAGGCGTTCAGGTCCAGCTGCAGCCACTCGTTCTGCTGCAGCGGCGTGGGCACGCTGCGCTCGACCAGCGCGCCGCCGGGGATGCGGCCGGCGCTGAGGTGGTTGATCTGGACCTTGGAACCGCCCGCGGACGCGCCAGCGCCGCCGACGATCATGTTGCCCTGGGCGATGGCGTAGACCTGGCCGTCGGCGCCGCGCAGCGGCGTGGCGATCAGCGTGCCGCCGCGCAGGCTCTTGGCGTTGCCCATGGACGAGACGACGACGTCCAGCGGCTGGCCGGGTTGCGCGAACGGGGGGAGGGAGGTGGTGATCATCACCGCCGCGACGTTGCGCGGCTGCATGGTCACGCCGGGCGGGAGCAGCACGCCGAACTGCTGCAGCATCGCCGTCATGCTCTGGCCCGTGAACGGGGCCTGCGTGGTCTGGTCGCCGGTGCCGTCCAGGCCCACGACGAGGCCGTAGCCGGTCAAGGGGTTGGAACGGACGCCCTGCACCGCGGCGACTTCCTTGATGCGCGTCGCCTCGGCCGGCGTCGCGATCGCGAGCAGGGCCATCAGCGCGAGCAGGCCGGAGGCCAGCAGGCGGGGGGAGCGGGAGAAGAAGCGGGGGAGGGTGTTGGGGTACATCTCGGTCACACGGTTGGCAGACTCGTGTGACCGATTGTGGGGAAACTTAAATGGGCGAAAGGTTCAAGAAGAAGCGGGATAGCCAGCCAATTCCGTGTGCGTCGGCGACGGCGCCGCGTCCGCGCTGCTCGACCCGGACGTTGGCGATCGAGGTGGAAGCGACGATGTTCCCCTGGCGGATCGACTGCGGGTCGACCTGGCCGTAGAAGCGCAGCACGTCCACGTTGGCGTTGACGCCGACCTGTTTCTCGCCCGAGATCAGCAGGTGGCCGTTGGGCAGCACGCCGGTGACCACGGCGGTGATGGTGCCGGAGAAGTCGTTGGTGTTCTCGTTGGTGCCCTTGCCGGTGCTCTTGCTCGACGAGGAGCCGCCCACGTCGGCGCGCCCGGCGCCGAAGGAGTTCGCGGCGATGCCCGGGATCGCGGTCACGCCGGCGGCCAGGGCGCCGCTCTTGTCCAGTTCGCTGGTCGACTTCTGCGTCGCGCTGACCTTCTCGGTGATGGTCACGGTGACGATGTCGCCGACCAGGCGGGCGCGGTGATCCTCGAACAGCGGCCGGTAGTTCGCGTTCTGGTAGATCGCGCCGTTGTTGGCGGAGGCCGGGATGGGCTCGGGCATCTTCACGACCGGCGCGGGCTGCATGTCCACGCGCGGCTGCGGGTAGATGGTCGAGCAGGCGGTCAGCGCGAAGGCGGCCGGCACGACGGCCAGGGCAACGAGCGAGCGGGGCAGGGACGGGAACGAAGGCATGACAACTCCTAGGATCGCGGACAGGAACGAAGGCCTCCGCATCGTCGCGCGGGCGCTCAACGCCCGATCGGTCGAAAAGCGGGGCGCTCGCCCATCAGAGCTGCGAGAGCTTCTGGAGCATCTGGTCCGTGGTCGTGATCGCCTTCGAGTTCATTTCGTAGGCGCGCTGGGTCTGGATCATCTGGACCAGTTCCTCGACGACGTTGACGTTCGAGGTTTCGACGAAACCCTGCTGCACCGTGCCCAGGCTGTTCTGACCGGGCGCGCCGGTCTGCGGCGTGCCGGAGGCGACGGTCTCGGCGTACAGGTTGCCGCCCAGCGATTCCAGCCCCGGCGGGTTGATGAAGTTCGCGAGCTGGAGCTGGCCCAGCGTGGTCGGCGTGGCGCTGGCGGCGGTGGTGACGCTCACCGTGCCGTCGGCGCCGATGGTCAGGGTCTTGGCGTCGGCCGGGACGATGATGCCCGGCAGGACGGTGTTGCCGTTGTTGGTGACGACCTGGCCGTTGGCGTCCAGCTGGAAGCTGCCGTCGCGGGTGTAGGCGGTGGTGCCGTCGGGCATCTGGACCTGGAAGAAGCCGTTGCCCTTGACGGCGACGTCCAGGTAGTTGGACGTCTGCGTCAGGCTGCCCTGCGAGTGGCTGCGCGAGGTGGCGACCGCGCGCGAGCCCAGGCCGACCTGCATGCCGGTGGGCAGCGTGGTCTGCTCGGTGTTGTTGGCGCCGGGCTGGCGCAGCGTCTGGTACATCAGGTCTTCGAAGACCGCATGCGACTTCTTGAAGCCGTTGGTCGAGACGTTGGCGAGGTTGTGGGAAATCACGTCCAGCTGGGTCTGCTGGGTTTCCATGCCGGTCTTGGCGGTCCAGAGCGAGCGAAGCATCGAAGTCTCCTAATCCTGTAGCGAATGCGGTTCCGTACTGCGAACTGTCGGCAGGCGGATCAGCTGTCGGACAGCAGCTTGGAGGCTGCCTGGCCGTGGGTCTGGGCGATCGAGAGCAGCTTCATCTGCTGCTCGAACTGGCGGGCGGCGGCGATCATGCCGACCATGGTCTCGACCGGGCTCACGTTGGAGCCTTCGAGGGCGCCCGACTGCAGCCGGGCGGCGGGATCGGCGGGCAGCGGGTCGCCGCCGTCCGCGATGAACAGGCCGTCGTCGCGGCGGGTGAAGCGGCCGTCCTCGGTGACCAGCTTGATGCGGCCGATGTTCACCGGACGCTGGCCGTCGGCCTTGGCCACGACGGTGCCGTCGTCGCCGATGGAGATCGTCGAGTTGGGCGGCACCGTGATCGGACCGCCGTCGCCCAGCACCTGCAGGCCGTTGCGCATGCGCAGCACGCCGTCCTGGTCGACGTCCATCGAGCCGGCGCGGGTGTAGGCCTCGGTGCCGTCCAGCGCCTGCACCGCCATCCAGGACTTGCCCTTCATGGCGACGTCCAGGTTGCGGTCGGTGGTCGTGATCGGGCCGGCGGTCAGGTCGTGGCCGGTGGTCGTCTCCAGCGCGAAGGCGCGGGTGGAGGCGCCCTCGCCGCGGATGGGCACCGCCCGGAACGCCTGCAGCTCGGCCCGGAAGCCGTTGCTGTTGGCGTTGGCCAGGTTGTTGGAGAGCACGTCCTGGCGCGACATCGCCGCCTGGGCGCCGCTCATCGACAGGTAGATCATGCGGTCCATCGGAACTCCTCAGCGATCGGCTATGGGCTGGATCAGGTCGGCAGCGCCGCGATCAGCGCAGGTTGACCAGCGTCTGCAGGACCTGGTCCTGCGTCTTGATGGTCTGCGAGTTGGCCTGGTAGACGCGCTGGGCGGTCATCATGTTCACCAGCTCGGAGGTCAGGTCGACGTTGGATTCCTCCAACGCGCCGGGGGTCAGCACGCCCAGGTTGCCGTCGCCGGGGACGCCCACGACCGGATCGCCCGACGCGTTGGTGCGCGCCCAGACGTTGCCGCCCAGCGGCTGCAGGCCTTGCGGGTTGCGGAAGTTCGCCAGCTCGACCTGGCCGGCCGGCTTCGATTCGCCGTTCGAATAACGGGCGGTGACGATGCCGTTGTCTTCCAGCTTGATGCCGACCAGCTGGCCCGGCGCGTAGCCGTTCTGGTTCAGGTCGGTCACGGCGAAGTTGGAGCCGTTTTCCGTCGCCGAACGCAGGTCGAACTTGATGCCCTGCACCGACGGGTCGGACGGGTCGGCCGGCGGCGCCGGGATCGGCAGCGTCGGAGCGCCCTGCGAGTTCGTGCCGGCGGGGATCTTCAGGTTCAGGAATTCGCTCGGGCCGGGCGAGACGGGCTTGCCGCCGGTGGGCAGGAAGGTCATCTGCGTGAACGGCGTCAGCGGGTTGCCCTTGGCGGTGCCGTCGTCGGTCTCGATCGGGTTGCCTTGCGAGTCGAACTGCACCGCGCTGCCGTTGGCCGTCAGGTAGACGTTCCAGACGGTGTTGCCGTTGGCGTCGTCGTTGTTGGCGCGCTGGAAGTACATGGTCAGCGCGGTCGGCTGGCCCTTGGCGTCGTACACCGTCATCGACGTCGCGTTGTTGTACGAGGTCGGGTCGTTCAGCGTGATGCCGGTCTTGTCGATCTTGGCCGAGTTCGGGTCGGCCGGATCGGTCAGGTCGTAGGCGGCGGTCGGGCCGGCGCGGGAGTCCAGGTTGAACTCCATCTTGATGTCGCTGGTGACCTTGGGGTCGATGCCGCCGGTGGGCAGCTTCAGGCCTTGCGCCAGACCCGGCTGGATCACGCCGTTGGCGTCGGCGGGATAGCCCATCAGCTTCAACTGGTCGTTGTTGACGATGTTGCCGTCCTTGTCGACCTTGAACTGGCCGTTGCGGGTGTACACCGTCGGGCTCTTGCCGTCGGACACCTGGAAGAAGCCGGCGCCGTTGATCGCCAGGTCCATCGGGTTCTCGGTGATCGAGATGTTGCCCTGCGTGAACTGCTGGGCCACGGTCTGGATCTGCACACCGATGCCGACGTCGTTGGAGCCCGCGCCGTTGAGCGAGGCCGCGTACATGTCGGCGAACTCGGCCCGCGACGCCTTGGCGCCGTAGGTCTGCGAGTTGGCGATGTTGTTGCCGATGACTTCCAGGTTCTTGCTGGAAGCGTTCAGTCCGGAGAGGCCTTGTTGGAAGCTCATGGGATGTCCTTGGGCGATTCAGGCGAGGTAAAGCGGTGGGCTGGGGCGGAGATGCTGGGATCAGCCCAGCGAGCGGACCTTGTCGTAATCGACCAGGCCGGAATTCTTGAGTTCGAGTTGCAGCGTGGCGCCGCTCGTGTTCACCGCGCGCACCGTGTCGCGGGTGAGGGTGGTCGCGGTGACCGGGGCGCTGGCGTTGGTCGCCGTGACGCGGAAACTGAGGTTGGTCGTCTCGGTCGCCTTGGAGGCGTCCCAGGTATAGGACTGCATGCCGGCCTTCATCTTGCCGAGGTCCTGCGTGGAGATCACCTCGCCGGCGCCGTTGAGGATCTCCAGCTTGACCGCGTCGGCGGCGCCGCCGAGGTCGAAGCTCATCGTGGATTTGCCGTCGGCGACGCTGATCTTGTTGCCGGGGACGGTGACGTCGCGGCCGACCAGGCTCACGCTCTGCAGCGCCTGCATCTGGCCGAACTGGCTGCCCAGGGCCTGGATGCTGCTGTTGAGCGTGCTGACGCCGGTGACGGTCTGGATCTGCGCCATCTGCGTCGTGACCGCGGCGTTGTCCATCGGGTTCATCGGGTCCTGGTTCTGCAACTGCGCGACCAGCAGCTTCAGGAAGCGGTCGGAGGTTTCCTGCGCGCTCGTACCGGTGGCGCTGGCGGCGCCGGTGTTCGTGGCGGCGCCGGTCTTCGTGTTGTTGTTCAGGGCGGTGAAGTCCATGATGGGCGTTCCGTTCGCGTGATTTGCGGTTGATCAGGAAGAGCGGGCGGTCAGCCCTGGCCCATCTGCAAGGTCTTGAGCAGCAGCGACTTCGCGGTGCCCATGACTTCGAGGTTGTTCTGGTACGAGCGGGAGGCGGAGATCATGTTGACCATCTCCTCGACGCTGTTCACGTTGCTGTAGGTGACGTAGCCGTCCGCATCGGCCAACTGGTGGCTCGGGTCGTGGATGCGGCGGCCGGGGGTCTGGTTCTCCTGGACGCCCACCACCTGCACGCCGACGTCGGTCTGGTCGGTGCCGTTCTGGGCCAGGATGCTCTGGAACACGACCTGGCGTGCCTTGTACGCCTGGCCGTCCGGGCCGGCGACCGTGTCGGCGTTGGCCATGTTGCTGGCCACCGCGTTCAGGCGCTGGCTCTGCGCACTGACCGCGCTGCCGCTGATGTGGAAGATGCTGAACATCGACATGACGGGCTCCTTGCTCTAGCGCTCTATCAGGAGGCGTTCGGCGACTTCATCGCGTCCAGCATCGTGCGGATCGAGCCGTTCAGGAATCGCAGCGACGCTTCGTACTTCACCGTGTTGTCGGCGAAGCTGGCGCGCTCGCGGTCCATGTCGACGGTGTTGCTGTCCATGCTGGTCATCGAGCTCAGGCTGCTCTGCAGCGCGTTCTGGGTGCGCTGCGTCAGGGTCTGGTTGGAGTCAGAGGGATTGGCCGCCGGGGAGGTCGCCGCGCGCAGCGCCTTGGCGAAGTCCATGTCCTTGGACTGGTAGCCCGGGGTGTCGGCGTTGGCGATGTTGCTGGCCAGCAGACGCTGACGCTCCGCCCGCAGGGTCAGCGCCTGGGACTGGAAGCTCATCGCGTCGGTCAGTTTGTTCAGCATCTCGTTTCTCCTTCGGACGGTTCGGGTGGGCATCGGGACGTGGCCCGCGGCCTGTCACCCGTTTCTGTCACGTTCGAGCATTGTGTTCAGCAGGTCCGAAAACATGAGCGCGATAAGACGGGTGATCCCGGCGCATTTCGAAGCCACCGGCGAGCCCCGGATCCGTACAGTTCCGACCCATGCCCCAAAGCTGCCACTCCACCCATGCCCGCCACGCGCAGGCGCTGCCCGCCCTGCTGGCGGGGGCGCTCATGGCCGTGTGGCTGATGTTCGGGCTGGTGGACGAGGCCGAGGCGCAGACCGCGGCGCCGGTGCAGGTCGCCGTGGCGCCAAACATTTCTATTAGCGAACCCGGCGGCTCGGGCCTGAACGCGCTGGACGCGACGCTGGAAGATCGCCTGCAGACGCTGGCGATGGCCGGCGCCCGTCAGGTGGCGCCCAACCAGGCACGCGTGGAGATCGAGATCGGCAAGCTGGACCCGCGCCTGCGCCTGGCGCCCTGCGCGCAGATCCAGCCTTACCTGCCGCCCGGCACCAAGATGTGGGGCCGCAGCCGGCTGGGACTGCGCTGCGTGGCCGGCGTGACCAAGTGGAACGTGACGCTGCCGCTCACGATCAAGGTCTACGGCCAGGCCTTCGTGGCCGCTGCCGACCTGCCGACGGGCACCGTCCTGACTCAAGAACACTTCCGCCTGGCCGAAGTAGATATTGCCGGTGAGGCCGGCGCCATCTATACACAAGCGGAAGGCTGGCTCGGACGCAACCTCGCCAAACCGGTCGCGGCCGGCCAGGCACTGCGCTCCGTCGACCTCAAGCTGCGCCAGTGGGTGCAGCCGGGCGACCGGGTGCAGGTGATGGCGACCGGCGACGGTTACGCGATCGCCGGCGAAGGCCAGGCGATGGGTGTCGGGCTGGAAGGCCAGGATGTCCGGGTACGTTTCGACAATGGCCGCATGGCCACTGGGCGTACGATCGGTGAACGACGGGTGGAGGTGGTACTGTGATGCCCTTCACCGAGAGATCTGTCTAATTTGTGAAGCCCGGCCCTCAAGTTCCGTCCAGGCAGGTCGATATACCCGCTAATGGAAGGGATCCGGAAGTTCTCGGGCCCATGGAGAAACGCCATGAAGATCGGTAACAACGCTGACATCAACGCCTACTCGAAAGTCGGCGGCACCGCTGCCGGCGCGACCGAGGGTGGCGCCAAGACCGCCAAGGGCGGCGCCGCCGCTCCCTCGAACGAGGGGTCCAAGGTCGAGCTGTCGAGCACGGCCAGCAGCCTGATCGCGGGCCCGGGTTCGGACGACGGCAGCTTCGACGCGGAGAAGGTCGCCCGCATCGCCAGCGCGATCGAGAAGGGCGAGTTCAAGATCAACGCCGACGCGATCGCCGACAAGCTGATCGCCAACGCGTCCGAGATGCTGGGCCGCACCCAGCAGTCGCACTGAATCGCCCCACGGCCCCAGCTTTTCCGGTGACGCCCATGACCGCCACGCCTCTGACCACGACCGCCGTCGATCTGGAGCAGCCGCTCCAGGACGTCGAAAGCTGCCTGAACCTGCTCGGTGATGCGCTGCATCGACGCGACTCGCAGGCCATCGAGCTGCACGCGGCGTCGTTGCACGCGGCGCTGGCCCGGGCGATCGAACAGTTCAGCGCGGCGGCCCGCACGGGCACCGTGCCGCAAGGCCTGCGCACCCGCCTGATGCAGGCCGGCGGCCGGGTCGCCGCCCAGCGCGAATCGCTGGCCCGCGCCACCGCGGCGCTGGACCGTGCCATCGACGTGCTGATGCCCGGCGAACCGAGCGGCCTGTACGGCGCATCCGGCAAGAGCGAGCGCAAGTCGGGTCTGGGTGGAGCGATCCAGGCCTGAGCCCCGGTTTCCCTCTCCCATGAAGAAGGCCACGCAGTGCGTGGCCTTTTGCATTCCTGGTCGGCGTTCCGGTCGATTCAGGTGGGCGTACGGGTCGCCTTGCGACGCAGGCAGTCCAGGTAGACGTGGCCGTCCGGCGGCAGACCGCTGCGCTGCGAGGACCAGATCATCTCGCCCAGGCACTCCATGGCCTCATGGTGGGCCTCATGCAGCGACTGGCGGCGGGCTGCCAGCAGATCCAGCGCCTGACGCACGCCGGTCGGCTGGTCGATCTGGTGCTGCTCCATCA
Organism: Roseateles noduli; assembly: GCA_002205125.1. Lineage (GTDB taxonomy): Bacteria > Pseudomonadota > Gammaproteobacteria > Burkholderiales > Burkholderiaceae_C > Roseateles > Roseateles noduli. The sequence goes on from NIOE01000002.1 coordinate 167,765, forward strand.
GGCTCAGATGCATGGACAGGTGCAGGAACGGATTCGCGCGACCGTCCTCGACCGTATAGACCGCCGCCAGCGCGGCGTCCTCGTCGGACAGCTCCTCGTGGTACTCCGGGTGCTGCTCGATCCAGTCCGAGGCAATCGCCTCCATCGGCGTCAGCGGCAGCTTGTCGCGGTACTTGCGATAGGTCTGGCAGAAGAAACGCCGGACTTCGAGTTGGGAAGGGGCAAACATAAGCGTCCGATTGTCGCCGGCCTTGTCAGACCTTGCCCGGCTGGGGACGCTCGGAGGGATCCGGCGCCGCCCCCGGCGCCAGATGCGGGTCCTGCCACGGATTGCGGACCTTGCCCTCCGCCAGCGCCTTGCGCTCCGCCGCGAGGCGCTCCTCCAGCTGCTCGCGACCGCGCTTGGACATCGCGATCAGCGTGTCCAGGTCGCCGCGGTGCGGGCGGAGCTCCTCGGTCTGCTCGACGGTGTGCCGCCGGAAGCGCCACGCCATCTGCCGCGCCGCATGCGGCTCCCAGCCGAGCTGCTGCAGCACGCTGCGGGCGCTCATCAGCGCGGAGTCCAGCGTCTCGCGTTCGATGAGCTCGACGCCCAGTTCGCGCAGCGCGTAGTAGTGCTGGACGTTGCGGGCCCGCGCGACGATGGTCAGGTGCGGGAAGTGCTGCCGCGCGATCTCTGCGATCTTGACGCTGTGGTTGAAGTCGTCGACGGCGAGCACCAGCACCTGCGCGTGCTGCGCGCCGGCGGTGCGCAGCAGTTCCAGCCGCGTGGCGTCGCCCCAGAACACGCGCCAGCCGAAGCGCCGCAGCGATTCGACGGTGTCGGCGTCGTGGTCCAGGACGGTCGCTGGGATGCCGTTGGCGAAGAGCATCCGCCCGATGATCTGACCGTAGCGGCCGAAGCCCGCGATGATCACCGTCGACTCCTGCTGTTCGGTGAGCTCGTGCGGGGACTTGCGCTCGATCTGGCCGGCGCGCCGCTGCGCCCAGGCGAGCAGCGCCGGCGTCAACGCCAGGGACAGCGCGACCGCCGCCACCAGCACCGAGCGCTGCGAGGCGTCGAGCAGCGTCGCCTGCTCCGCGAGCTGGAAGACGACGAAGCCGAATTCGCCGCCCTGCGCCAGCAGGATGACGAAGACCGCGCGCTCTGGCCGGGGCAGACCCATCGCGCGGCCCAGCACCGCCAGCACCAGTCCCTTGCACAGCCACAGCGCGGCCAGCAGGCCGAGCACGGCCAGCGGCTTCTGCCACAGCACCGTCAGGTCCAGGCCCATGCCGACCGCGATGAAGAACATGCCGAGCAGCAGGCCCTTGAAGGGCTCCAGGTCGGCCTCCAGCGCGCGGCGGTATTCGCTCTCGGCGAGCAGCACGCCGGCCGCGAACGCGCCCAGCGCCATCGACAGCCCGGCCTTCTGCATCAGCATCGCCGCGGCGAGCACCAGCAGCAGCGAGGCCGCGGTGAAGATCTCCGGCGTGCCGCTGCGCGCGATCCAGCGCAGCAGCGGGCGCAGCAGCAGCCGGCCGCCGAGCACGATCAGCACCAGCGCGCCGAGCGCCAGCCAGATCCGTCCGCCGGAATGCCCCGCCGCGGGCCGGCCCTGGCTCGCCAGGATGGGCACCAGCGCCAGCACCGGGATCGCGGCGATGTCCTGCAGCAGCGCGACGCTGATGACGCTCTGGCCGGCGCGCGTGTTGCCGAGGTTCTTCTCGCTGAGCGTGGCCAGCGCGACCGCGGTCGACGACATCGCCAGCCCCAGCGCCGCGATGACCGCGGCATGCCAGTCGGCGTCGAGGAAGAAGGACGGGATCAGCAGCAGCGCCGCGCAGCCCAGCATCTGCGCCGAGCCCCAGCCGAAGATCGGCCGGCGCATCGCCCACAGCCGCTTGGGTTCGAGCTCCAGGCCGACCAGGAACATCATCAGCACGACGCCGAATTCGCCGACCTCCAGCACCGTGGCCGGCTGGCTGATCAGCCCCAGCACCTGCGGACCGAGCAGCACGCCCGCCACCAGGTAGCCCAGGATGGAGCCCAGCTTCAGCCCGCGCGCCAGCGGCACCGCAAGCACTGCGGCGGCCAGCAGGACCAGCGGCGTGAGCAGCCAGTTGCCGTGGGCGCCGTGCGCTGCGGCTTCGGTCGCCGTCACGGCGGCGGAGGCGGCGGCCATGGCGGCGGACGCCGCGTTCATCGGTGTGGAGACATCCATCAGACCGGCGCTCCTTCCTCGCGCACCGGGCGCTCGTCGTCGGGGACCGTCTCCTGGGCGGGATCGGGCTGACGTTCGCACCATTCGGGCAGCGCGCGCAGGCCCTCGACGAAGGCCTGTGCATGGGCCTGGACCTGCTCGGCCGGCGCCTTCTGCGCGCCGTGCAGGATCAGCGGCGGGAGGAAGCGCATGCCGCACAGCGCGGCCGTCTGCGCGTAGGGCAGCAGGAAGTCGCCGACCGGGTGGCGGTTGTAGCCCTCGGCGCTGTACGAGTGCTCGCTCCCGCCGGCGGAGGTCACCAGCCACAGGTCCTTGCCGTGCAGCGCGTGGCCGGTCTGGCCGTAGGCGAAACCGACGCTGAGCACCTCGTCCACCCACAGCTTCATCAGCGCGGGCATGCCGTACCAGTGCATGGGATGCAGCCAGACCAGCATCTCGGCGTCGCGCAGCGCCTCCTGCTCGGCGTGGGTGTCGATCGAATAGTCCGGGTACAGCGCATAGAGGTCGCGCACGCGGACGTTGGGCAGGCCATGCGCGGCGGACAGCATCGCCCGCGTGACGCGGGAATGGGCCAGGTCCGGATGCGCGGCCAGGATGAGGATGGAGGAGGGGGCGCTCATGGCGGCCGATTTTGCGGCATCGCATAACATCCGACGCACCTCATCGAGGAGAGGAGAGGCCATGCCGGTGATCCTGGTCGCCAACCCCAAGGGCGGGGTGGGCAAGAGCACGCTCGCGAGCAACGTCGCGGGATTCCTGGCCCATCGGGGGCACGCGGTCATGCTGGGCGACATCGACCGCCAGCAGTCCTCGGCCCGCTGGCTCGCGCAGCGGCCCGCGGCGCTGCCGGCGATCCGGGGCTGGGAGCTGGCCTCGACCGAGCAATTGCGCACCCCGAAGGGCGTGTCGCACGCGGTGCTCGACACCCCCGCCGGCCTGCACGGCAAGAAGCTGGCGCAGGCGCTGAAGGTGGCGGATCGCGTGGTCGTGCCGCTGCAGCCCAGCCTCTTTGACATCCAGGCGACATACGACTTCGTGCGCGAGCTGCAAGATGCGGCCAAGGATCGCGGCAAGTCCGAGGGCAAGTCCGGCGCGCTCGACATCGGGCTCGTGGCGATGCGCGTGCGCGAAGGGACGCTGTCGCAGCAGCAACTGCACCAGTTCATCGAGCAGCTCGGGCTGCCGCTGCTGGCCGAGCTGCGCGACACCCAGAACTACGTGCAGCTCGCCGCGCGCGGGCTGACGCTCTGGGACATCGCCCCGGGCCGCGTGGCCCGCGATCTGGAACAGTGGCAACGACTCTGCGCCTGGCTGGACCGGCCGGGGAAGGCGGGCAAGGACTGACCCCTTGCCGCGCCCACCCGGGCCCTGCCGGCGCTGAAGACCTCAGAACGACAGGAGACCGGGATGCGGATGTTCGAGAAGCTGGAAGACCTGACGCCCCTGGTGGGCGAGGAGATCGGCGTGTCCGAGTGGATCGCGGTGGACCAGTCGCGGATCCAGGCCTTCGCCGACGCGACCGAGGACCAGCAGTGGATCCACACCGATCCGGCGCGCGCCGCGGAGGGGCCGTTCGGCGCCACGATCGCGCACGGGTTCCTGACGCTCAGCCTGCTGCCGCGTTTCTACGAGACCGCCTTCCGGGTGAGGGAGACCCGCATGGGCATCAACTACGGCCTGGACCGCGTGCGGTTCCCGGCGCCGGTGCCGGTCGGCAGCCGGCTGCGGGGGCGTTTCGTCCTGAAGCGCCTGGAGCCGGTCGAGGGCGGCGTGCAGATGATGGTCGAGGTGACCGTCGAGCGCGAGGCCGGCGGCAAACCGGTCTGCATCGCCGAATCGCTGACGCGGCAGTACCGCTGACCGGACGGCGCCGACCGTCGCCGCTGTCGCATCGGCGACCCCCAAGCGCTGGGCGCCAATCGCCCGACGCTGTCGTTTCCATCATTTCCGACGCGTCATTTATCCGTCGACACACTCGATGGACGGCCCTCACACGTCGATACCTCGATGTGCGAATACAAAATTCTCAGTTTGCCAATAGAACTTTCTACTGTTTCTGATGCCACCGTAAGGGGGAGTGCCGGCCCCGGAGTGGCCGCCTATGATCTCGACTTCGTTCGAAAGTTATTCGGTATGGCCGGTGGGGAGGCTCCCCTCGTCGCAGTCCGACCATCCAAGGAGAGACGCCCGTGAGGGTTTTGCTGATCGACGACCACCCGCTGATCCTGGCCGCGCTGCAGACCGTGATTCAAGGTCTGGGTGAAGACGTGCAGGTGCTGGGCGCCGACAGCGCGGCTCAGGCGCGAGACACGCTGAAGTCGCGCCAGGATTTCGACCTGGTGCTGTTGGATCTGAATCTGGGCGATGCCAGCGGGTTCGACGTGCTGGAAGAGTTCCGTGCGCAGTACCCGTCGCTGCCGGTGGTGGTGATGGTGGGGCAGATGGTCCAGCGGCAGCCCAACGCCGCGTTCACCACCTTCCGCTGACGCCAGGGCTGTCGCCTGCGCGCAAGGAACAACGCCGGGCTTGACCCGGCGTTTTGCATGGTTGGCGCTCCGGCTCAGGTAGGCGCTCAAGTCGGCGAGTAAGCCAATCGCACGTAGATCGGCGCAAAGGCTTCCGCCTGCGTGATCTCGACCAGACGCTCCCGCGCCAGTTCGAGCATCGCGATGAAGGACACGACCACCACCTGCGTGCCCTTGTCCAGTTCGAACAGGTCCTCGAACTCCACGAAGCGCTGACCCTGCAGCCGGCGCAGCAGGTGCGACATGTACTCGCGCACCGACAGCTGCTCGCGCGAGATCTTGTGATGCTGGTTGAGCTTGGCGCGGCGCATCAGGTCCGCCCAGGCCGCGCGCAGGTCGTCGACGTGCACGTCCGGCAGCCGAGGCGCCAGCGACTGCTCGATGTGGATCTGCGCCCGCAGGAAGTCGCGCCCCAGCACCGGCATCTGGTCCAGCCGCAGCGCGGCCTGTTTCATCTGCTCGTACTCGAGCAGGCGTCGGACCAGTTCCGCGCGCGGATCTTCGGGCTCGCCGCCGTCGTCGGTCTTCTTGGGCGGCAGCAGCATGCGCGACTTGATCTCGATCAGCATCGCGGCCATCAGCAGGTACTCGCTGGCCAGTTCGAGGTTGTGCTTGCGCAGCTGCTCGACGTAGCTCAGGTACTGCCGCGTGACCTCGGCCAACGGGATGTCGAGGATGTTGAAGTTCTGCTTGCGGATCAGGTACAGCAGCAGGTCCAGCGGCCCCTGGAAGGCCTCCAGGAACACCTCCAGCGCATCCGGTGGGATGTAGAGGTCCTGCGGCATGGCGAACAGCGGTTCGCCGTACAGCCGTGCGACGGCGACATGGTCGACCGTGTCGGGCGTGGAAGCGTCGCCGCCCTGATCCGCCGGAGGATCCGGCAGCGTCAGGGCGGTATCGCGGGTGTCGTCGGCGTTGCTCACGCAGGGAGCGACGGTCGGGCGGGACGGGCGGAATGGGCAGGACGAGCGCGGGGAGCGCGGTCCGGCTTATTCCGACTTGGTCTGGTAGACGTAGGCCTGCTGCGACACGCGGGCGTCGTTGTAGCCGGCCTGCGCCTGACGGTCCTGCTCGCGGTCCCACAGCAGGGCGCGTCCGGCACGTTGTTCGGCTTCCAGCGTCGGCTTCTGGGCCTTCAGCTGGTTGATGAACTGCGTGGCTTCGGATTCGTATTTCTTCCAGAACAGCGGCATGGTCGTCTCTTGATCGAATGTTCGAAAACTGGGGTGGATTCTAGGCGGTCGGTGTCTTCGGAGCCCGGGCTCAGCGAACGCGCATGCCGGGTTGGGCGCCGGGGAAGGGCTCCAACACGAAGATGCCCGGGTTCGCCTTCTCATCCGCGTGGCTGGCGGCCAGCACCATGCCCTCGGACACGCCGAACTTCATCTTGCGCGGCGCCAGGTTGGCGACCATCACCGTGAGCTTGCCTTCGAGTTGCTCCGGCTGATAGGCGCTGCGGATGCCGCTGAACACGTTGCGCAGACGGCCTTCGCCGACGTCCAGCGTCAGGCGCAGCAGCTTGTCCGAGCCGTCGACCAGCTCGGCCTTCACGATCTTCGCGATGCGCAGGTCGACCTTGGCGAAGTCGTCGATCTTGATCTCGGGCGCGAGTTCCTCGCCGCCGGGCACGACCTTGGGCGGCGCGGGCGGCTCGAACAGCGCTTCCAGCAGCTTCGGATCGACGCGCTGCATCAGATGCTCGTAGCCGCCGATCCTGTGCGCGCCCAGCGCGCGGTCGGCGTCGACGAAGGTCATGGGCGCGACCTGCAGGAACGCCTCGACCTTGGCGACCAGCGCCGGCAGCACCGGCTTCAGGTAGATGGACAGCAGGCGGAAGGCCTCGATGCAGACGGTGCAGACGTCCTGCAGCACCTGGTCCTTGCCTTCGAGCTTGGCCAGGTCCCAGGGCTTGTTCTGGTCCACATACTCGTTGACGCGGTCGGCCAGCAGCATGATCTCGCGCAGGGCCTTGCCGAACTCGCGGGTCTCGTACAGCTCGACGATGGTGCCCTTGTGCGCGCGCAGGCCGTCCAGCAGCGCGCGTCCCTCGACGCCCACGTCCGCCGACAGCTGGCCGCCGAAGCGCTTGGACAGGAAGCCCGCCGCGCGGCTGGCGATGTTGATGTACTTGCCGACCAGGTCCGAGTTGACGCGGGCGACGAAGTCCTCGGGGTTGAAGTCGACGTCCTCGACCTTGCTGTTGAGCTTGGCGGCGAGGTAGTAGCGCAGCCACTCCGGGTTCATGCCCAGCGACAGGTACTTCAGCGGATCCAGGCCGGTGCCGCGGCTCTTGGACATCTTCTCGCCGCCGTTGACGGTCAGGAAGCCGTGCACGAACACGTGGTTGGGCGTCTTGCGGCCGCTGAAGTGCAGCATCGCCGGCCAGAACAGCGTGTGGAAGTAGGTGATGTCCTTGCCGATGAAGTGGATCTGCTCGGTGGACTCGTCCTTCACGAAGGCGTCGAAGTCGCGGCCGGTCTTGCCGAAGTAGTTCTTCAGCGAGGCCAGGTAGCCGATGGGCGCGTCCAGCCAGACGTAGAAGTACTTGCCCGGCGCGTCGGGGATCTCGATGCCGAAGTAGGGCGCGTCACGGCTGATGTCCCAGTCGCCCAGGCCGCCGTTGCCGTCCTCGTCCTTGGTGAACCACTCCTTGATCTTGTTGAGCACTTCCGGCTGCAGGCGGCCGGGCGCCTGCGTCCACTGCTCGAGGAACTCGACGCAGCGCGGGTCGGACAGCTTGAAGAAGTAGTGTTCGGAGCTCTTCATCACCGGCGTCGCGCCGGTGAGCACGGAGAACGGGTTCTTCAGCTCGGTGGGGGTGTAGACCGCGCCGCACACCTCGCAGGAATCGCCGTACTGGTCCTTCGCGCCGCACTTCGGGCACTCGCCCTTGATGAAGCGGTCGGGCAGGAACATGGCCTTCTGCGGATCGAAGAACTGCTCGATGGTCTTCACCGAGATCAGCTCGTTGGCACGCAGCGAGCGGTAGATCTCCTTGGACAGCTCGTGGTTCTCCGCGCCGTCGGTGGAGTGCCAGTTGTCGAAGCTGATGTGGAAGCCGTCCAGGTACTGCTGGCGGCCCGAGGCGATGTCGGCGACGAACTGCTGCGGGCTCTTCCCGGCCTTCTCGGCCGCGATCATGATGGGCGCGCCGTGCGCGTCGTCGGCGCAGACGAAGTGCACCTCGCTGCCCTGCATCCGCTGGAAGCGCACCCAGATGTCGGCCTGGGTGTACTCCATGATGTGGCCAATGTGGAAATTCGCATTGGCGTACGGGAGGGCGGTGGTGACGAAGAGCTTGCGGGTCATGGCGCTTTTCAGGGCTGCGGGGCCCCCGGGGGATTCCCGGGGAACCGATCATTTTAGGCGCCGGAAACAGCAGTCACGCGCGCCGCGTAGCGCTGGGCCAGCCAGGAGCACAGGATCAGCTGCAGCTGGTGATAGAACATGATCGGCAGGACGATCACGCCGACCGCCGGATGCGCGCCGAACAGCAGCTTGGCCATGGGCACGCCGGAGGCCAGCGTCTTCTTGGAGCCGCAGAACACGGCGGCGATCTCGTCCTCGACGGACAGGCCCATCGCGCGCGACGCCAGGCGGCTCAGCACGATCACCGCGGCCAGGAACAGCGCCGCGCCCAGGGCGGCCTTGACCAGCAGTTCGGCACCATGGTCGCGCCACAGGCCCGAGGCCACCGAGTCGCTGAAGGCCGACAGCACCAGCAGGATGATCACCCAGCGGTCGATCAGCGTGATGCGGGACTTGTAGCGCGTGTAGAAGCCCAGCAGCACCGGGCGCAGCAGCTGGCCGGCCACGAGCGGGAGCAGCAGCAGCTGGGTCAGCTTCCAGACCGCCTCGCCGAAGGGCAGGGTGGCGCCGCTGGTGCCGGCCATCAGCGCGACCAGCAGCGGCGTCAGCACGATGCCCAGCAGGCTGGAGACGCTGGCGTTGAAGATCGCGGCCGGCACATTGCCCTTGGCCAGCACCGTCATCGCGACGGACGACGAGATCGTCGACGGCAGCGCGCAGAGGTAGGCGAAGCCCAGCGCCAGGTCTTGCGGCAGCCAGCGGCCGAACAGGGCGCTGAAGCCCCACCACAGCAGCGGGAAGAGCGCGTAGGTGCTGAGCTGCACCAGCACGTGGACCTTCCACTTGAGCGCGCCGTCGCGCAGCGCCGCGGCGGACAGGCCCAGCCCGGTCAGGAAGAAGACAAGTGCAACGCCCCAGTTGCTGACGATCTCCAGCCGCAGCAGCCCGCCGCTGCGACCCAGGTCCGGCCAGAAACTGGCCAGCGCCACCGCGCCGACCAGCGCCAGCAGAAACCACTCCTTGCGGAGCCAGGACCGGATGCCCATCGTCAACCTTTCGCCGGCGCGGCCGGCACGTCACCCATCGGGAGGAATTGGGAGGAATCGGGGGAGGAAAGCAGGGACTCTATCGGGACCGCGACTTGCCCACCTGTCATTGGCCTTGCCGCGCCTTGATTTCTCCGTTCCGGGAAACGCTGGTCGCCCCGGATGTCGGATTCGTGACGCAGCCTGGTGCATCCGTGACGGCATTCGCACGAGCGGACGGTCCGGCGATCGGCCGATCGGGCGACGTTTGTAACGAACAATGGCCCTGTCGCACGCCCCAGACACCCTCCGGCATCCCGCCGAAGAGGTAGATGACCTCGTCCGGCGGTTCAAGGAGTCGCGCTAAATGCTTGATTTCAAAGACCCCGGAAAGCTATCCACCGAGACTGTGGATAACTGTGTGGGAAACCTGCCGGGGATTGCTCTAAACCCTTGATCGACGGTCCCCCGAGGTTCCGTGCCTCATTTCCGGGCAAGCGAAATCGCGCTATATGAATCAATGGGTTAGCACCGTCCCGGGAAAACGATCAGCTGCGATGCAGCAGCGCGGTTCGCGGGGCGGGTGGAGCGGCGGAATGGGGATAAGTCAAGCCCCGCATCCTCGATTTTTGGGTTGACAACCCTCCGATGACGCCGGAAGAGGCGACCCGACGGTAGCGCTGTCTTCTCTCCGAACAGACGATCTATCCCCCGCCCCTGTGGACAAGCATGTGTGTCAATGGCCGATGACGCTTGCAAGTGCTTGTCACGAGCGGTATTCCCCTGGTTTGCTCGAAATTGAGGCAATCCGGGGTCGGTGTGTGACGACGCGCTGACGCCACATGACACGCCCGAGCCGGGGGTGTGACGGCTTTGGGGATCGTGCGGGCTGGGCAGGCCCCTAAAGGGAGGTCCTCGCGGACCGCTAAAATCCGCGACTTTGCAAACGCATTCCTCATTTCTTTCATGACGCAGGCAGTGGCGGGCAATACATCCGGGCGATCGTCCGCCGGCAAGACGCCGGAACTTTTTGAACTGAAGAGCGCCTCGCTGAGCCTGCTCGCCTTCGTCCTGAAGACGGCCGATCCGGCCGCGCTCGACGCGGAGCTCCAGGCCAAGCTGGGCGAAACGCCCGGTGCGTTCCATCACGATCCGCTGCTGCTGGACTTGAGCCAACTGCCGGCGGCCGTGACGGCGGACCCCGCTTCGGATGAGGTCGCGAACCAATCTGTTCTCGCAGGGCAGGACGCAGAGGCGCTCACGAGCGCCGACGGCCAAGGTCAACTGAGCCTGGAGGCCGAGGCGCCCGTCGTCATCGCTGCTGGGGCCGAGCCGGTCGCCCGCGTGGACATCGCCGCCGTGCTGCCGCTGCTGCGCCGTCACCGGCTGCAGCCGGTGGGCGTGATCGGCGCGAACGCGGCGGAACTCGCGCAGGCGGCCGAGCTGGGTCTGGCCGAGGCGCCCGATCAGCCGGTGCGCGCCGAGCGCGATGCCCGCGAACCGCGCGAACCCCGCGTCGAGAAGGTCGTCCAGCAGGTCATCAAGGAAGTCATCGTCGAGCGCCCGGTGGAAGTGCCGGTGCCGACGGAGACCAGGACCGTCTACGTCGACAAGCCGCTGCGCTCCGGCCAGCAGGTCTACGCCAAGGGCGCCGACCTGGTGGTGCTCGCGGCGGTGAACCACGGCGCTGAAGTCATCGCCGACGGCAGCATCCACGTCTACGCGCCGCTGCGCGGCAAGGCGATCGCGGGTGCGCGCGGCAACACGGACGCGCGCATCTTCGCGCAGCAGCTGGAGGCCGAGCTGATCGCCATCGCCGGCATCTACCGCACCAGCGAGAACCCGCTGCCGGACAACGTCCGGGGCAAGGCCGCGCAGGTCCGCCTGGACGGCGAGAAGCTGCTGATGGAGCCGCTGGGCGCCTGAGCCCGCGACTCCCTCCCCAACCGAACACTCTGAGAAAAAAGGACCCAGCCCCATGACCAAGATCGTTGTGGTGACTTCCGGCAAGGGCGGTGTGGGCAAGACCACCACCAGCGCCAGCTTTGCCACCGGCCTCGCGATGCGCGGCTACAAGACGGCGGTGATCGACTTCGACGTCGGCCTGCGCAACCTCGACCTGATCATGGGCTGCGAGCGCCGCGTCGTGTACGACCTGATCAACGTCATCAACGACGAGATCAAGCTCAGCCAGGCGCTGATCAAGGACAAGCAGCTGGACAAGCTGTTCATCCTGGCGGCCTCGCAGACGCGCGACAAGGACGCGCTGAAGCAGGAAGGCGTCGAGCGCGTGCTGGACGAGCTCAAGGCGATGGAGTTCGACTTCATCGTCTGCGACTCGCCGGCCGGCATCGAGACCGGCGCGCTGATGGCCATGCATTACGCCGACGAAGCGCTGGTCGTGACCAACCCCGAGGTCTCCTCGGTGCGCGACAGTGACCGCATCCTGGGCATGCTCAACAGCAAGACCAAACGCGCGATCGAAGGCAAGGAGCCCGTCAAGGAGCACCTGCTGATCACGCGCTACAACCCCAACCGGGTCGAAGGCGGGCAGATGCTCTCGCTCGAGGACATCCACGAGATCCTGCGCACGCCGCTGATCGGTGTGATCCCGGAGAGTGAAGTGGTGCTGCAGGCGTCCAACCAGGGGTTGCCGGCCATCCACATGAAGGGAACGGATGTTGCTGAGGCCTACGCCGACGTCATCGCCCGTTTCCTGGGCGAAGACAAGCCGATGCGTTTCGTCGAGGCCGTCAAGCCGGGCTTCTTCAAGCGTCTGTTCAGTCGCTGACACCCAAGGGAGAGACCATGGGATTCATGTCCTTCTTCCTGGGCGAAAAGAAAAGCACCGCCAGCGTCGCCAAGGAGCGCCTGCAGCTGATCCTCGCCCATGAACGCAACGGTCGCGGCGCGAGCCCCGACTACCTGCCGCAACTGCAGCGCGAGCTGCTGGCGGTCATCTCGAAGTACGTCTCCATCAACCCGGACGACATCAAGGTCCACATGGAGCGCCAGGACGACCTCGAAGTCCTGGAAGTGAAGATCGAGCTGCCGGAAGGCCGCAAGCTCTGACCCCACGCCGCAACCCCCGCACGGCGCCTTCCCGAAGTCCTCGATCCGGAGGCTGCGGGAGCCGGGGGGGCGGCGGCGATTTGTGGAGCCTGCGAGACGTATGAGCCGACGGCCCCCCGGCTCCCGCAGCCGGAGCGAAGGGCTCAGAGCCTGAACACGGCGACGGCCTGGTTCAGTTGCGCGGCCTGGTGCTTCAGGCTCTCGGCCGCTGCGGCGGCCTCCTCGACGAGCGCGGCGTTCTGCTGCGTGACCTGATCCAGTTGCGTGATGGCGTCGCCGACCTGGCCGATGCCCTGGCTCTGTTCGACGCTGGCGTGGCTGATCTCCGCGATCAGGTCGGAGACCCGCTTCACCTGTTCGACGATCTGGCCCATGGTCTCGCCGGCCGAGCCCGCGATGCGCGTGCCGGCCTCGACCTTGGTGCCGCTGTCGACGATGAGCGTCTTGATCTCCTTGGCCGCCGCTGCGCTGCGTTGTGCCAGCGCGCGCACCTCGCTGGCGACGACCGCGAAGCCGCGTCCCTGTTCGCCGGCGCGTGCCGCCTCGACGGCCGCGTTCAAGGCGAGGATGTTGGTCTGGAAAGCGATGCCGTCGATCGTGCCGATGATGTCGGTGATGCGGCGCGAGCTCTCGTCGATCTGACGCATCACCGCCACCACCTGCTGCACCGCCTCGCCGCCTTCGGCTGCGACGCGGGATGCCGTCTGCGCCAGTTGCGTCGCCGTGCGCGCGGTCTCGGCGTTCTGCTTGACCGTTGCGGTGAGCTCCTCCATCGACGCCGCCGTCTCTTCGAGGTTCGAGGCCTGTTCCTCCGTCCGCTGCGAGAGATCGGCATTGCCGCTGGCGATCTCGCCGGTGCCCGTCGCGATCGAGTCGCTGCTCATCCGCACCTGGCCGACGATGCGCGTGAGACTCTCGTTCATCCGCTGCAGCGCGCCCAGCAGCTGTCCCGTCTCGTCGCGGCTCTCGACGCGGATCTCCGAACGCAGATCGCCGTCGGCGACGGCCTCCGCGACCTTCACCGCCTGCGCCATCGGCACCACGATCGCGCGGCTCAGCAGCCACGCGGTGCACAGCCCCGTCGCCGCGACCACGAGCACGCCCAGCCCGGCATGCCAGCGCAGCCTCGCGCGCGCCTCGACCGCCTCCCGCCGCGCCTGCGCGGCATGCTCCTCCTGCATCGCGACGAACTGGCCGATCGCGTCGAGGTAGACCTTCACCGACGGCACGTACTCGTTCTGCACGATGCGGCTGGTGGCGCTCCAGTCGCCGGTCGCGCCGGACTCGCGCGCCTTCTTGCTGGCCGCGAGCAGCGTCTGCCCCAGTCCGACGATCTCCTTGAGCTTGGCCTGGTCCTCCGGCCGCGTGGCCTCGGCGGCGATCTGCTCGCGCAGCTTGGCGACCTCGGGCGCATCGTTGGCGATGTTGGCCTTGAAGAGTTCGCCGACCGCCGGATCCGAGCTGATCGCGCTGGCCATGCTGCGCGCCACCGCCGTCTGCGTCATGCCCTGCCATTGCACCGATTTGCGGATGATGTCGTGGGAGGCGTTGATCGCCGTGCCGGATTCGCTCGTGATGCTGTCGCTGCGCCAGAGCGTGAATCCGGCGACCACGAGCATCGCGAGGATCAACAGCACGATCGCGCCGTTGAGCTTGCTGGTGAGGGGAAGGTCGTTGAGCCGCATCGTCGTCTCCTGGGGGTTCTGGTTTTTCGATGTGAGCACCTGGACGCACCGAATCTGAGCACCGCCGCCTGTCGCTGCCAAGAGAGCTTGTGCCCGCCGCGGTCCCGTGTAATCCCCTATGCCGGAAACGCCGCCGCGTCACTAGGGTGACGCGAGGCGTGCGGGGCGGTCGATAGACTGACTCGAACAGCCGAAATCAAGGCGCCCGTGCGCTGCCGGATCGCGTCCCGCGCGAGCAGGCGGCCGAGAGGCTCCGGCCACAATATCCAGGAGACGACATGGCACTGATGGGCCAGATGATGTCGATGCCCTTGCTGATCTCATCGTTGATCCAGCATGCGGCGCGCCATTCCGGGGATACCGAGATCGTCAGCAAGCGGGTCGAGGGCGACCTGCATCGCACCACCTGGGGCGCGGTCGAGCTCCGCGCCCGGCAACTCGCGCAGGCCTTCGCGCGGCTCGGGCTGAAACCCGGCGAGCGCGTCGGCACGCTGGCCTGGAACGGCCACCGCCACCTGGAGATCTACTACGGCACCTCGGGCTCCGCCCTGGTCTGCCACACGATCAATCCGCGCCTGTTCCCCGAACAGATCGCGTGGATCGCCGGCGACGCCGACGACCGCGCGCTGTGCTTCGACCTGACCTTCCTGCCGCTGGTCGAGAAGCTCGCGCCGCAGCTCGGCCATGTTCGGCACTTCATCCTGATGACGGACCGCGCCCACATGCCGGCCGAGTCCTCGATCCCCGACCTGTGCTGCTACGAGGACCTCGTCGCCGCCGAGGACGGCCATTACGTCTGGCCCGAGTTCGACGAGAACACCGCCTCGAGCATCTGCTACACGAGCGGCACGACCGGCCATCCGAAGGGCGCCGTGTACAGCCACCGCAGTTCGGTGCTGCATGCCTACGGCGCCGCGCTGCCGGATGCGATGGCGTCCTCGCGCCGCGACGTGATCCTGCCGGTGGTGCCGATGTTCCACGTCAACGCGTGGGGACTGCCCTACAGCACCGCGCTGGTCGGCTGCAAGCTGGTGCTGCCCGGGCCGCATCTGGACGGCAAGTCGCTCTACGAGCTGTTCGAGACCGAGAAGGTCACCTTCAGCGCGGGCGTGCCCACCGTGTGGCTGGGACTGCTGAACTACGTCGGCGCGAACGGTCTGAAGTTCTCGACCTTCAAGCGCACGGTGATCGGCGGCTCGGCCTGTCCGCCGGCGATGCTGCGCACGCTGATGGACGACTACGGCGTGGACGTGATCCACGCCTGGGGCATGACCGAGATGTCGCCGCTGGGCACGCTGTCGCGGCTCAGCAGCCGCCAGCTGGAACTGCCCAAGGAACAGCAGCGCCACCTGCTGGAGAAGCAGGGCAAGGCGATCTACGGCGTGGACATGGCCGTCGTCGACGACGGCGGCCAGGCGCTGCCGTGGGACGGCAAGAGCTCGGGCAACCTGGTCGTGCGCGGCCCGTGGGTCATCGACAGCTACTTCGGCCATGACGGCTCGCCGCTGATCCGCGTCACCGGCGAGGACGGCCGCGACGCCGGCCTGTGGTTCCCGACCGGCGACGTCGCCGCGATCGACGCCGACGGCTTCATGCAGATCACCGACCGCAGCAAGGACGTGATCAAGTCCGGCGGCGAATGGATCAGCTCCATCGACGTCGAGAACATCGCGATGGCGCACCCCGCCGTGCACGAGGCCGCCGTTATCGCCGTCGCACATCCGAAGTGGGACGAACGCCCGCTGCTCGTCGTCGTGCGCAAGCCCACCGAGGCCGGCGCCGCGCTGACCCGCGAGGCGGTGATCGGCTTCTACGAGGGCAAGATCGCCAAGTGGCAGGTGCCCGACGACGTCGTGTTCGTCGACGAGATCCCGCACACCGCCACCGGCAAGATGCTCAAGCTCAAGCTGCGCGAGCAGTTCAAGGGCCACAAGCTGCCGGGCTGCTGAGCCCGCCGGTCCCGCGTCGTCCGCAGGAGATCCGCCACCGCCACCGTTTTTCCTCTCCGCAGTCCACCGCAGTCCGCTGCGGTCCGTCGTACCCGCCGCTTCACGCCCTTGCACACACACACAAAGCACATCAGGAGACAAGCATGAGCAAGCACAGCACGCGTTCGATTCCCTCGCCGGTCCGTCCCGTGGCCCGCGCCATCGCGGTCGCGGCCTTTGCCGTCACGGCGGCCACCGGCGCGTATGCGCAGAAGGGCGAGACGGTGAAGATCGCCTGGATCGATCCGCTGTCGGGCCTGATGGCGCCGGTGGGCCAGAACCAGGTCAAGTCCTTCCAGTTCTTCGCTGAGAAGTTCAACGCCACCAACCCGGCGGGCGTGAAGTTCGAGATCATCCCGATCGACAACAAGCTCAGCCCCGCCGAGTCGCTCAACGCGCTCAAGTCGGCCATCGACCAGGGCGTGCGCTACGTGACGCAGGGCAACGGCTCGGGTGCGGCGCTGGCGATCATCGACGCCGTCAACAAGCACAACGAGCGCAATCCCGGCAAGGAGGTGGTGTACCTCAACCACTCGGCCGTGGACCCGGACCTGACCAACAGCAAGTGCAGCTACTGGCACTTCCGCTTCGACGCCGACACGTCGATGAAGATGGAAGCGATCACGACCTTCCTGAAGGACCAGCCCGACGTCAAGAAGGTCTACCTGCTCAACCAGAACTACGCGCACGGCCACCAGGTCGCGAAGTACGCCAAGGAAGGGCTGGCCAAGAAGCGGCCGGATGTCCAGATCGTCGGCGAGGACCTGCACCCGCTGGCCCAGGTGCGCGACTTCGCGCCCTACGTGGCCAAGATCAAGGCCAGCGGCGCGGACACGGTGATCACCGGCAACTGGGGCTCGGACCTGGCGCTGCTGGTGAAGGCCGCGTCGGAAGCCGGCTACAACGGCAAGTTCTACACCTACTACGCCGGCGTCACCGGCACGCCGACGGCCATGGGCGCGGCCGGCGCGGGTCGCGTCTACCAGGCGGCCTACAACTACAACAACATGGGCGGCCAGATGGACACCTGGGCCAACGAGTTCAAGGCGAAGTTCAACGACGACTTCTACACCGGCAGCGTCATCCACATCTACTCGGCGCTGGGCGCGGCGATGGCCAAGGCCAAGAGCACCGATCCGGTGAAGGTCGCCGCGGCGCTGGAAGGCCTGAAGTTCAAGTCCTTCAACGGCGACGTCGAGATCCGCAAGGGCGACCACCAGCTGCAGCAGCCGATCTACATCTCGCGCTGGGAGAAGGTCGACGCCAAGCATCCGTACAACGTCGAGAACACCGGCTTCAACTTCGCGCCGGTGAAGACCTACGACGCGTATGTGAGTTCGACGCCCACCAGCTGCCAGATGAAGCGCCCGAGCTGATCGTCCGAGACAACGCGAGCGAATCGACGTGGAACAGATCCTGATCAACCTGCTGAACGGCCTGTCCTCCGGACTGCTGCTGTTCATGCTCAGCTCCGGCCTGACGCTGATCTTCAGCATGATGGGCGTGCTGAACTTCGCGCATGCGAGCTTCTACATGCTGGGCGCGTACGTCGCGTACTCCATCGCCGGGTGGATCGGGTTCTGGCCCGCGTTGTTCCTCGCGCCGCTGGTGGTGGGCGGGCTCGGGGCGGTGTTCGAGCGGGGCGCGCTGCGGCGCGTCCACAAGTTCGGCCACGTCCCGGAGCTGCTGATCACCTTCGGCCTGTCGTATGTGGTGCTGGAACTGGTCCAGCTGGTGTGGGGCCGCACGGCGGTCCCGTTCCCGCCGCCGCCCTCGCTGCAGGGCGCGGCCTTCACGCTGATCCACGCGCCGGGCCAGGCGCTGCAGTTGGCCTGGGGCGACGCGCCTGCCGCCGTCTGCGCCGCGGCCAGCTGCTCCAAGTTCCCGCTGACCCGCGCCTTCATGATGCTGGTCGCGCTGTTCATGCTGCTGTCGCTGTGGCTGCTGCTCACGCGCACCCGCATCGGCCTGGTCATCCAGGCCGCGCTCACGCATCCGGAGATGGTCGAGTCCCTCGGCCACAACGTGCCGCGCGTGTTCATGCTGGTGTTCGGCAGCGGCTGCGCGCTCGCGGCGCTGGCCGGCGTCATCGGCGGCGTCACCTTCGTCACCGAGCCGTCGATGGCGGTGCTGGTCGGCTCCATCATCTTCGTGGTGGTGGTCATCGGCGGCATCGGCTCGCTCGCCGGCGCCTTCGTCGCCTCCCTCGTCATCGGGCTGCTGCAGACCCTGCCGCTGACCATCGACGTGTCCCTGGCCCAGGTCTTCAGCCTCGGCCCCGACAGCTTCGGCTACCCGCTGCTCAAGCTCACCCTGGCGCAGGTCGCGCCCATCCTGCCCTACCTGCTGATGGTGCTCATCCTGATCTTCCGGCCCAAGGGCCTGCTCGGCACGCGGGAGGGCTGACCGATGTCCGTCGTCATGTCTTCCTCCGCCACGCCCGCCACGTCCGCGGCTTCCTCCGGTCCGGCGTCGGGCTCGCCGTCCGCCGGTCCGGCCAACGGCGGGACGCGTCGCGTCCCCGTGCGCGCCAGGCGCGGCGAGACCTACCACTTCAAGCCGCACAACGTCGGCCGCTGGCTGATCTGGAGCTTCTACGCGCTGGCGCTGATCGTGGCGCCGCTGATGTGGACCAGCGGCCTGGCGCAGACGATGCTGTCGCAGATGGGCATCGCCATCATCGCGTGCCTGTCCTACAACCTGCTGCTGGGGCAGGGCGGCATGCTGAGCTTCGGCCACGCCGTCTACACCGGCCTGGGCGCCTACCTGGCGATCCACACGCTCAACGTCGTGGGCGCCGGGCAGCTCGCGCTGCCGGTGGGGCTGGTGCCCCTGGTCGGCGGTCTCGCGGGGCTGTTCTTCGCGGCGCTGTTCGGCTACGTGTCGACGAAGAAGTCCGGCACGCCCTTCGCGATGATCACGCTGGGCCTGGGCGAGCTGATCTGGTCGATGTCGCTGATGCTGCCGGAGTTCTTCGGCGGCGAGGGCGGCGTCTCGTCCAACCGCGTCGTCGGCAAGGCGGTCTGGGGCATCACCTTCGGGCCGCAGATCCAGGTGTACTACCTGATCGCGATCTATGCCTTCGTCTGCACGGCGCTGCTGTTCGCGTTCACGCGCACGCCGCTGGGCCGCATGCTCAACGCGGTGCGCGACAACCCCGAGCGCGTCGAGTTCATCGGCTACGACACGCAGTGGGTGCGCTTCCTCGCCTTCCTCATCGCAGGCTTCTTCGCCGGCGTGTCGGGCGGACTGTCGGCGCTGAACACCGAGATCGTCAACGCCGAGGTCGTCGGCGCGGCGAAGTCCGGCGCCTACCTGCTGTTCACCTTCCTCGGCGGCGCGACCTTCTTCTTCGGTCCCATCATCGGCGCGGTGCTGATGGTCGTGGCCACGGTGCTGCTGTCCGAGCTGACCAAGGCCTGGCTGCTCTACCTCGGCCTGATCTTCCTGTTCATGGTGATGTACGCGCCGGGCGGCATCGCCTCGCTGATCATGATGAACCTGCGGCTGGCGGCCTTCGGCAAGCTGCGCCCGCTGTGGCCCTCGTACCTCGGCCTGGCCGGCGCGGCGCTGACCATGCTGGTCGGCGGTTCGGCGATGGTGGAGATGCTCTACCACCTGCAGCTCAACGAGGCGCTCGGCCCGAAGATGACCTACCTGGGCGTGGCGCTCGATGCGAAGAGCGTCGAGTCCTGGTTCGGCGCCGGCTTCGTGCTGCTGACCGGGCTGGGCCTGTTCGAGCTGGTGCGCCGCGAGTTCCGCGCCGAGTGGGACCGGGCGCAGGAAGAGATCGAGAAAGAGATCAAGCGGAGGGAGAGCCTGTGAGCGCGCACCACGCCCCGTATGCGTTGGAATTGAAGTCCGTCCGCAAGAGCTTCGGCAAGAGCGAGATCATCCGCGGCGCGGAGCTGGCGGTGAAACCCGGCGAGCGCGTCGCGATCATCGGCCCGAACGGCGCCGGCAAGTCCACGCTGTTCAACCTGATCAGCGGCCGCTTCGCGCCCACCAGCGGCGAGATCCGGCTCTTCGGCGAGCGCATCGATCAGCTGCCGCCGTATCAGATCAACCGCCGCGGCCTGTCGCGCAGCTTCCAGGTCTCCAACCTGTTCACGCGGCTGTCGGTGTTCGAGAACATCCGCTGCGCGCTGCTCTGGTCCATGGGCCACAAGTACGCGTTCTGGAAGTTCCTCGCCGGCATGGACGACGTCAACGATCGCGTCGAGGAGCTGCTGGAGATGCTGCACCTCGACAAGAAGCGCGACGTCCCGGCGGTGAACCTCACCTACGCCGAGGCGCGCGTGCTGGAGATCGGCATCACCATTGCCGGCGGCGCGCAGGTGATCCTGCTGGACGAGCCGACGGCGGGCATGAGCAAGAGCGAGACCAAGCGCTTCATCCAGCTGATCCGCCAGGTCACCGAGGGCCGCACGCTGCTGACGGTGGAGCACGACATGGGCGTGGTCTTCGGCCTGGCCGACAAGATCGCGGTGCTGGTCTATGGCGAGGTGATCGCCTTCGACACGCCCGACGCGGTGCGCGCGAACCCGCGCGTGCAGGAGGCCTACCTCGGCTCGGTGCTGGCCGAATCGCAGTCCGCGGGAGCGCATGCATGACCGTCGCGATGAACGACTCCAACATCGGCGCGATGCGCGCCGCCTCGACCGGTTCCGCGGGGGCCGCGGCCGTCGCGGCTTCGCGCGCGCTGCAGCTCGACAACGTCCACGCCTTCTACGGCAAGAGCCACGTGCTGCACGGCGTGACGATGGAGGTCCGTCCGGGCGAGATCGTCAGCCTGCTGGGCCGCAACGGCTCGGGGCGCTCGACGACGGTGAAGACCATCATGGGGCAGGTCGACGGCACCGGCTCGATCGCGTGGGGCGGCGAGGCGCTGCTGGGTCGCAAGGCCTACGAGATCGCGCATCGCGGCATCGGCTACGTGCCGGAGAACCGAGACATCTTCCCCAAGCTCACGGTGCATCAGAACCTGATGTTGGGCGAGAAGGGCGGGAGCCGGCGCGGTGCCAAGCCGCGCTGGAGCTTCGACGACATGTACGCGATGTTCCCGCGCCTGAAGGAGCGCCAGCACACCGAAGCCGGCGTGCTGTCCGGCGGCGAGCAGCAGATGCTGACGCTGTGCCGCACGCTGATGGGCGACCCCGACCTGATCATGATCGACGAGCCGACCGAAGGCCTGGCGCCCAAGATCGTCGAGCTGGTCGCGGAGTACCTCAAGGAGCTCAAGCGGCGCGGTGTGTCGGTGCTGCTGGTCGAGCAGAAGCTGGCGATCGCGCTGGAGATCTCCGAGCGCTGCTACGTGATGGGCCACGGGCGCATCGTGTTCGAAGGCACGCCGGCGGACCTGCGCGCGAACGCCTACGTGCGCAAGGAGTGGCTGGAGGTCTGAGCGCTCCGGCGACTCTCGCGCCTTCAGCGACTCAAGCGCCGCGAGGCGTCGGGAACGCCCGGCGCAGCGGATCGAGCCAGTCGTCCATCAGCGCGAGCTGGCGCGCGGTCAGCGCGGCCGGCAGCATCCTGGCCTGTGCCTGTTCGTATTGCTCCAGGTCTTCGGGTGTTGCGTCGACGCGCTCGGCGCGCTCTTCCGCCTTCAGGAACTCGGCTTCATCGGATGCCCTGGACATCTGGTAGTCCGGATCCTCGAGCAGGCGATCCGCCAGGCGCCGGATCGGTCCTTCGGGCGACGACAGCAGCTCGCGCACGCCCGGAAAGCCGGCACGAACCTCGTCGCCGATGATCCTGTTGGCGGCCTCATGCATCTGGGGTGGCCAGTTGTCCGCCGAGGGCCTGGCCTCCGGACGGTTGCGGCGAATCCCGAAGACCCGGCGCGGTTTGCGCATGCCGGCGATGACGCGGTAGTTCGGACGCGAGGTCTGGGCAAAGGTCTTGCGCGTGATCTCCGCGAGCCGGAAATCGATCAACGCCTGCAGCCCCAGGCCGTACTCGATGTTCTCTGCCGAGCGGACCTTGAGCCCGACGTGACGATCGGCGGCGTTCAACAGGGCCATGCGCAGCAGCGCGCCCGCAGGCGCCTCCGCATCGACGCGGGCACTCGTGCCGATGGCAAGGTCCAGGTCCCGCAGCAGCTTCACCGCCGCGTCGACGCAAGGGGCGTCGACGACCAGTTCGGCCCCCCAGGCATCGAGGAGTTCGGGCGCTTCCGCCAGCGTGCGCGCCAGACGCCCGAGCCGCGCGGAAGCTTCCTCGCGCATCGCGGCGGCATTGGGCTGATCCGCAAGTCCTTCGACCCTGAGATGGAGCAGGGTGAGGAAGCGCGACAGCGGCTCCGCCGCCGGCCGGTCGCACACGCGATGCCACCAGCGGACCGCGAGATCGCGCCGGTCCGGCAGGAAGTAGTCCAGGGCGGCGTCCGGGCGACGGGGCGTGTTGCGCCTCAGGCCGATCGAGTCGGACGACCAGCCCCTGGGCGCGGCGTCGCCGGACGCATCGGCCGTCGATGCCGTGACGCAGACGATGCGTTCGAGGGCGGGTGGCGCATGCGCGGCCAGTGCGCGTGCGTGCCGCGCCACGATCGCGTCGTCGCTGTGGCCGGGGTCCATCTGCAGGATGACCCCGGAGACGCAATCCGGCATCCAGGCGAGCGGGAAACGGTCCTTCGGGATCGTGTCCATGGCGAGCAGTTCCACGTTCAGGCAGGTCGCCGCGGCGCGAAAGGCCTGCGGGTCGAGGGGACGGGCGTCGCCCAGGTGCAACGTGGCCGCACCGCCCGCCAGATCCAGGGACACCAGCAGGTCTGGCGGAGGCAGCGCCACATCGCTGGAGCGCGCGTCGTGGGACGCGCCGATGTCGACGCACAGCGTCGCACCGTCGCCGCGGGCCGCCAGGGCGCGGCGCACCGCGTCGGCGCCCCGGGCTCGCGCGTTCAGCCGATCGGAGGAGCCCGGCTCGGTCTCCCATCGCGCCAGGCGGGCCAGTGCCGCCGCCCTCGGCCCCGCCAGCTTCAGCGCGGCGTGCAGTCGCGGTTCCAGCGACGCGAAGGTGGTCTGCGCCTCGGTGGGATCGAACAGATCCAGGATTCCTGAGCCATACGCGCGCAGGTCGCTCACCTGTTGACGGTCGCTGGTGTCGAGCAGGCACAACGGCACTGCGCGCAGCAGGGCGGCGGCTTCA
This sequence comes from Roseateles noduli, assembly GCA_002205125.1. Lineage (GTDB taxonomy): Bacteria > Pseudomonadota > Gammaproteobacteria > Burkholderiales > Burkholderiaceae_C > Roseateles > Roseateles noduli. Next base: position 190,719 of record NIOE01000002.1, read on the forward strand.
GATCCAAGTCCACGATCGAGACGGTCGGCGCAACCGCCGCGAGGGCGTGCGGCGCCCGGCTTGACCGAGCGCCACCACGACGCGATCGAGAAGGCGTTCTTCTGTCGTCCGAACTTTTCAAGCTGTTCGAGCTTCGCGATCTCCTCCGGCGGCAGAGGCCCGGGGAAGGTGCCGTAGGGATGAGGCGGAATTCCTTCGAGTTCGACGACGTGGAAGCCGTCGCAGCGGCTCTCGGTGAGCGGGAAACGGGTCGGAAGCAGGGAAAGCGACATGGTCGGTCGGCAGCGTGCAGCTTGTCGTTGGCATACCGGTTCAGTCGGGCTTGGCGGCGAACGAGCAATCGTTGTTCGCGAAACCAGACCCCTCCGGATCGAGGCGTGGGCGCGTTCCGTTCATCTCCCGACATCCCCACCCCCCACGTTCATGGTCCCTGCGCGGCGTTGCGCCGTCCCCTGATCCCGGGTGGCCGGCCATTCCCCTTCGGAGGTAGGCCGGACTACATTGGCCGGCAGGAAACAAGAACAGGGATCCCCCCATGAATTCGGTGCAGCCATGGATGGTGGCCCTCGGAACACTGGCCGGACTGGCCGTCGGCGGCGTCGCCGCCAGCGGCTGGTGGTGGCCCAAGCTCAAGCGCGCGCGCCGGCTGATCGACCGGATCGAGTCCTCGCGCCTGCTGCTCAACGAGCAGACCACGCAGGCGCGCCGCCAGATCGAACGCCAGCAGATGGAGCTGGGCGAACTCCGGCTCACCGTCGAACGGTTGCGTCGCAAGCTGGCGGTGGCCGCGCCGCATGACTCGGGCTACGGCGGCACCGACTCCATGCTGCCGCTGGATTCGGTCTCGCCGATCAGCGCACCCACGCCGCTGCCGGCCTTCCGGCCGATGGAGAAGCCGCGCACTGCGGCGACGCCTGCGCCGGCCCCCGCGCCCACCGTGTCGAGCGTCGACGCCGCGCTCGCGCGCAACGACCGCACCCACGGTCGCGCCGACGGCGGCTTTGCCCGGACCGAGATCCAGGACGAAGATCCGAACGACCCCCACTCGCGCGGCTTCATGCCGACGCAGCTCGACAAGCCGTTCTGAGTCCGTTCCGAGTCCGATCAGGGGCCCTCGCGGCCTTCCGATGCACGCGTCGCACGCTGGACGCCGCCCCCGCACTTCCCCTCGTAGCGCCCTGTCACAGCAGAGACAATCCGGGCGCCTCGCCGCTGCCTAGAATCGAACGATCGTTCTTTTCGCCGGCGGCCTCCGGGAGACACGCGGCCGCGGCGAGTCGACTCTTTCAGCATCGGAAGGAACCAGCATGGGTGCCAGCTACGAAGTCCGCGGCCAGGTCGCGGTGATCACGCTCAACAATCCGCCGGTCAACGGCCTGGGCCACGCCACGCGGCTGGCCGTCGCCAATGGCGTCGAGCAGGCGGAGAACGATCCCGCCATCAAGGCGATCGTGATCACCGGCGCCGGCAAGGCCTTCTCCGGCGGCGCCGACATCCGCGAGTTCGGCTCGCCCAAGGCGCTGGCCGAACCCAACCTCGGCTCGCTGATCACCCGCGTCGAGTCCTGCACCAAGCCGGTCGTCGCCGCGATCCACAGCGTCGCCATGGGCGGCGGCCTGGAACTGGCCCTGGGCTGCCACTACCGCGTCACCGCACCGGGCGCCAAGGTCGCGCTGCCCGAGGTCAAGCTGGGCCTGCTGCCCGGCGCCGGCGGCACGCAGCGCCTGCCGCGCGCGCTGGGCGTGGAGCCCGCGCTCAACATGATCGTCAGCGGCGAGCCGGTCGCCAGCGAGCTGCTCGCCCAGGTCCCCGGCCAGGTGCTGTTCCAGAAGGTCATCGACGGCGACCTGATCGACGGCGCCGTCCAGTTCGCGATGAGCATCGCCGACAAGCGGCCGCTGCCGCGCGTGCGCGACATCAAGGCCCAGCATCCGGAAGCGCAGGCCTACTTCCAGTTCGCGCGCAACACCGTCGGTGCGATGTCCAAGCATTTCCCCGCGCCGCTGCAGTGTGTGGAGACCGTCGCCAACTCGGTCTCGATGAAGTTCGAGGACGGCATGCGCGCCGAGCGCGACGCCTTCCAGCAGCTGATGCTGACGCCGGAATCGGCCGCGCTGCGCCATGCCTTCTTCGCCGAACGCGACGCCGCCAAGATCCCGGACGTGCCCTCGGACACGCCGCTGCGCAAGATCGAGCAGGTCGCCATCATCGGCGCCGGCACGATGGGCGGCGGCATCGCGATGAACTTCCTGAACGCCGGCATCCCGGTGACGATCCTCGAGATGAAGCAGGAGGCGCTGGACCGCGGCGTCGCCACCATCCGCAAGAACTACGAGGCGCAGATCAAGAAGGGCAAGCTCAAGGAAGACAAGTACGCGCAGCGCATGGCGCTGCTGGACACGACGCTCAAGTACGCCGACATCGGCCAGGCCGACCTGGTCATCGAGGCCGTGTTCGAGGACATCGACGTCAAGGAGAAGGTCTTCAAGCAGCTCGACGAGGTGATGAAGCCCGGCGCGATCCTGGCCAGCAACACCTCGACGCTGGACGTCGACAAGATCGCCGCCTTCACCAGGCGTCCGCAGGACGTCATCGGCACCCACTTCTTCAGCCCGGCCAACGTGATGAAGCTGCTGGAGGTGGTGCGCGGCGCGGCCACCGCCAAGGACGTGCTGGCCACCGTGATGGCGCTGGGCAAGAAGATCCGCAAGACCTGCGTGGTCTCGGGCGTGTGCGACGGCTTCATCGGCAACCGCATGATCGAGCAGTACAGCCGCCAGGCCGGTTTCCTGCTGGAGGAGGGCTGCACGCCGCAGCAGGTGGACAAGGCCGCGGAGCGCTTCGGCTTCGCGATGGGCCCGTTCCGCATGGGCGACCTGGCCGGCAACGACGTGGGCTGGTACATCCGCAAGCGCCGCTACCTGGAGAAGCCGGACCTGCGCTACTCCAAGACCGCCGACCTGCTGTGCGAGATGGGCCGCTTCGGCCAGAAGACCGGCGCGGGCTGGTACGACTACCTGCCCGGCAAGCGCGACGCCATCCCGTCCAAGACGGTGCTGGGCATGATCGACATGCACCGCTCGGCGCTGGGCATCACGCCGCGCAAGATCAGCGACGAGGAGATCGTGAACCGCCTGGTCTTCGCGCTGGTCAACGAGGGCGCCAAGATCCTGGAGGAAGGCATCGCGCAGCGCGCCTCCGACATCGACATGGTCTACCTGACCGGCTACGGCTTCCCGCTGCATCGCGGCGGCCCGATGTGCTACGCCGACGAGATCGGCCTCTACAACGTGGTGCAGACGATGAAGCGCTTCGCCAAGAACCCGCTGGACGACGGGAAGTTCTGGGAGCCCGCGCCGCTGCTGCAGCGCCTGGCCGACCAGGGCAAGGGCTTCAACGACTGACCCCCGCGGACCGCATCAGGAGAAAAGAATGAGCAAGGCATTGATCGTTTCCACGGCCCGCACCCCGCTCGCCAAGAGCTGGAAGGGTTCGTTCAACATGACCCACGGCGCGACGCTGGGCGGCCACGTGGTGCGCGCGGCGCTGGAGCGCGCCGGCATCGAGGGCGGCGAGGTCGAGGACGTCCTCATGGGCTGCGCCACGCCCGAGGGTGCCACCGGCAGCAACATCGCGCGCCAGATCGCGCTGCGCGCCGGCCTGCCGGTGAGCGTCGCCGGTCAGACCATCAACCGGTTCTGCTCCAGCGGGCTGCAGACCATCGCCACGGCCGCGCAGCGCATCATCGCGGGCGAGGCGGACGTGTTCGTCGCGGGCGGCGTGGAGAGCATCTCCTGCGTCCAGAACGAGGCCAACCGCCACATGATTCATGAGAGCTGGCTGTCGGCGCACAAGCCCGAGATCTACTGGTCCATGCTGCAGACGGCCGAGAACGTCGCCCAGCGCTACAAGATCCCCAAGGAGCGCATGGACCGCTACGGCGCGGCCAGCCAGCAGCGCGCCTGCGCCGCGCAGGCCGAAGGCCTGTTCAACGCCGAGATCGTGCCCATCACCGTGATGGCCGGCGTGGCCGACAAGGTGCGCGGCATGATGACGAAGGAAACCACCGTCAGCGTCGACGAAGGCCTGCGCGTGGGCACCACCTACGAGAGCATCAAGGACATCCGCACGGCCACGCCCGGCGGCGTGGTCACCGCCGGCAACGCCAGCCAGTTCAGCGACGGCGCCGGCGCCTGCGCGATCGTCAGCGAGTTCTACGCCGAGAAGAAGGGCCTCAAGCCGCTGGGTCGTTTCCTCGGTTTCGCGGTCGCGGGCTGCGAGCCCGACGAGATGGGCATCGGTCCCGTCTTCGCCGTGCCCAAGGTGCTCAAGCGCCTGGGCCTGAAGGTCTCGGACATCGACCTGTGGGAACTCAACGAGGCCTTCGCGGTGCAGGTGCTGTTCTGCGCGGACAAGCTCGGCATCCCGATGGAGAAGTTGAACGTCAACGGCGGCGCGATCGCGCTCGGCCATCCGTATGGCGTGTCGGGCCAGCGCCTGACCGGCCATGCGCTGATCGAAGGCAAGCGCCGCGGCGCCAAGCGCGTGTGCGTCACGATGTGCATCGGCGGCGGCATGGGCGCGGCGGGTGTGTTCGAAGTCCTCTGATCGTTCAACGTCACCGCTGAGGTCCGCATGCGCCAGACGCTGGAATTCTTCCTTTACGACTGGCTGAAGGTGCAGGACCTCGGCCGGCGCGAGCGCTTCTCGGAGCACTCGCGGGAAACCTTCGCCGCGGTGCTCGACACCTGCGAGAAGATCGCCCGCGAGAAGTTCGCGCCGTTCAACCGCCTGGCCGACACCGAGGAGCCCCGCTTCGACGGCGAGCGCGTGCACCTGCCCAAGGCGACGCACGAGGCGCTCGCCGCCTACGTCGGCTCCGGCATGCTGGCCGCCGCGCAGGACTACGACCACGGCGGCATGCAGCTGCCCTGCGTGGTCGAGATGGCCGCCAACTGCTTCTTCAGCAAGGCCAGCGTGTCCCTGGGCGGCTACGCGATGCTGACCAACGGCAACGCCAACCTGCTGATGGCGCACGGCACGGACACGCAGCGCGAGGTCTTCGCGATGAACGAGCTGTCCGGCCGCTGGTTCGGCACCATGTGCCTGTCGGAGCCGCAGGCGGGGTCGTCGCTGTCGGATGTCGCCACGCGCGCCGACGCCGATGGTGCCGACTTCGAGGCCGACCCGCTCGGCCCGCGCTACCGGCTCACCGGGAACAAGATGTGGATCTCGGGCGGCGAGCACGAGATCACCGAGAACATCGTCCACCTCGTGCTGGCGAAGATCCCCGGTCCGGATGGCAGGCCGCTGCCGGGCACGAAGGGGATCTCGCTGTTCATCGTGCCCAAGCATCTCGTCGACACCGACGGGCAGCTCACCGGCGAGCGCAACGACGTGGCGCTCGCGGGCCTGAACCACAAGCTCGGTTATCGCGGCACGACCAACTGCCTGCTCAACTTCGGCGAAGGACGTCAGACGCCGCGTGGGAAGAAGGGCGCGATCGGCTACCTCGTCGGCAAGCCCGGCGATGGTCTGCGGCAGATGTTCCACATGATGAACGAGGCCCGCATCGGCGTCGGCCTCGGCGCGGTGATGCTGGGCTACGCGGGCTATGAAGCGAGTCTCGAATACGCCCGCCAGCGCCCGCAAGGCCGACCGGTGACGACGGCCGGCGTCAAGGACGCGGCGCGCCCGCAGGCGCTGATCATCGAACACGCCGACGTCAAGCGGATGCTGCTGGCGCAGAAGAGCTACGTCGAGGGGGGACTCGCCTTGGAGCTGTTCTGCGCGCGGCTCGTCGACGAGCAGCACACGGGGTCGGAAGACGAGGTGGCCGCCGCCAAGCGGCTGCTGGAGGTGCTCATCCCCATCGCCAAGAGCTGGCCCAGCGAGTGGTGCCTGGAGGCCAACTCGCTTGCCATCCAGGTGCTGGGCGGCTACGGCTACACGCGCGATTTCCCGGTGGAGCAGTACTGGCGCGACAACCGCCTGAACATGATCCACGAGGGCACGCACGGCATCCAGGCGCTGGACCTGCTGGGCCGCAAGGTCGTGATGGACGGCGGACAGGCACTGATGGCGCTGGCCGCACGCATCAGCGACACGGCGCAGCGTGCCGGCCAGGTGCCAGGTCTTGCCGAAGCGGCGAACGAACTCGGCGCGGCGCTGGCCGCCGTCGGCGGCGCGACGAAGAAGGCCTGGTCCACCGGCGAGCCGGAAGCGGCGCTCGCCAACGCGACGCCCTACCTGCAGGCCTTCGGGCACACGGTGCTGGCGTGGGTGTGGCTGGACGTCGCGCTTGCGCTCGACGGCCGGGACGACGACTTCGCCCGCGGCAAGCGCGCGGCGCAGCGCTACTTCTTCGCCTACGAGCTGCCCAAGATCCACGCCTGGCTGGGCGTGGTCGCGCGGCGCGAGGCGCTCACGCGCGAGATGCGCGACGAGTGGTTCTGAATTGGCCCACCCCCTACCGGCTTCGCCGGCCCCCTCAAGGGGGCGAGCCCGATGGCCCGGCAGAGCCGGTTCCATGGGCTCCGCTTGATGAATGCGAAGTCACCGAGACAAAACTCTGAAGGAGACGACGATGAGCAGCAAGGTACAAGACCTCTTCGACCTGACCGGCCAGGTGGCGCTGGTGACCGGCGGATCGCGCGGCCTGGGCCTGCAGATCGCGGAGGCGCTGGGCGAGGCCGGCGCGACGCTGATGCTGAGCTCGCGCAAGGCGGCCGACCTGGAAGAGGCCGTGGCGCATCTGAAGGCGCGAGGCATCCAGGCGCAATACGTCGCCGCCGACGCGTCCGACGAAGCGCAGGCGCGCGGCATCGTCGAGCAGACGCTCGCGAAGCTGGGCAAGATCGACATCCTGGTCAACAACGCCGGCGCGACCTGGGGCGCCCCCGCCGAGGACCACCCGGTCGAGGCCTGGGACAAGGTGATGGACCTCAACATCCGCAGCCTGTTCGTGATGAGCCAGGAAGTCGCCAGGCGCAGCATGATCCCGCGCAAGTCGGGCCGCATCATCAACGTCGCCTCGATCGCCGGCCTGGGCGGCAACAGCGGCATGATGAAGACCATCGCCTACAACACCAGCAAGGGCGCGGCGGTGAACTTCACCCGCGCGCTGGCCGGCGAGTGGGGCGTGCACGGCATCACCGTCAACGCGCTCGCGCCGGGCTTCTTCCCCAGCAAGATGACCAAGGGCCTGATGGCGGCGATCGGCGAGGACAAGCTCGCCGAACACGCCCCGCTCAAGCGCATCGGCGATGATGAGGACCTCAAGGGCGCCGCCCTGCTGTTCGCGAGCCGCGCCGGGAAGCACATCACCGGGCAGATCCTTGCGGTCGACGGCGGCGTCTCCGCCGTCCACGGCAGCTGATTCCTCCGCACCGATCCCCGTCCCCTCGTCCTTTCGTTCCATGTCCGAGCCGCTGAAGTTCCCCGTCCACATCCCCTTCGTCCAGCAACTGGGCTTCGAGCTGACCCGCATCGACGACGGCGAGGCCGAGCTGCGGGTCGACATCCGCGAGCTGCACCTGAACTCGTGGGAGGTGGCGCACGGCGGCGTGCTGATGACGCTGCTGGACGTGGCGATGGCGCATGCGGCGCGCAGCGTGCACCGCGACCAGCCGGGCTTCGGACCCGGCGTGGTCACGGTGGAGATGAAGACCAGCTTCATGCGCCCCGGCGAGGGCGCGCTGCGCGCGGTCGGCCGGCTGCTGCACCGCTCGACCACGATGGCCTTCTGCGACGGCTCGGTCTACGGCGAGGACGGCAAGCTCTGCGCCCACGCGACCGGGACCTTCAAGTACCTGAAGGCGCTGCCCGGGAAGGGCCGCAGCCTCAAGGCGCTGCAGCGCACCGGGGACTGAGCGCGCTCAGCCGCCCGGGGAACGGCCCCTGCGGGGCGGCGGCAGGGCGGGCGACAGACCGGTGGCGCCAGCGACCAACTGCTCGACCGTGCCGATCGCCCGTCGCAGATGGCCGATCTCTTCGGCGCTCACGGTCAGCGCCTGACCAGGCCGGCGCGTGGAAAGAAGCCGTCCCGTGACGATGAACGATTTCTGCAGGGCTGGCAGCACCATGTCGGCCGACAGGCCCACGAGCGCTGCCGACAGCGCCTTGGCGTCATCGGACGACAGGGTGCAGCGTGCCTGTGCGTCCTCGCTGCCCTTCTGTGCGGACAGCCACGCGACGGGTAGCCGCAAGGCCGCGAGGGCCCGTTGCACGGTGTCGGCTCCGACAGCGGACGCGCTCGACGGCATCCGCTCGAGACGTTGGCGCAGCAGTTCCGGGCTGTCCGGACGGGCCGCGCTGCGTGTGCTCGTCCGCGGCACGTCGTAGTCGCCGATGCGGCGCGGCGGGACGTCGTAAGGCATGGGCAGACCGGGCAGGGGCGGCGCGGTCTCCGGTGTTTCCGGCCTCGGCGCCGCCGGAACCGGAACCGGAACCGGAACCGGAACCGGCACCCGGATCCGGGTCCGACGACCGGGAGGCACGTCGTAGTCACCGTCGTATCGGCGATGAGGCACGTCGTAGATCACTTCCGCTGGCGCCAGCAGCGTCCGAGGCGCGGGGACCGGCCGGATCGCGGCGGCGGTCGTCGGTCTCGGCGGCGGCGGCACCGTCGGGCGAGGCGCCGCCTGGCGTCCGACCGTGGCGGTCTGGCGTACCGGCGCTTCCCATCGCCGCGGCATGAGCGCCTCCGGCGACACCTCGGTCACGCCAAGTTCCCGGATCAGGCGGTGAGCAATGGACTCCGGACAATCGACCGCCAGCAGCAGCCGGCGGGTGTAGTCAGCCAATCGCGCGAGCAAGGTCGCGGGGAGTCGCTCCAGCACGGTCGGTTCGCCGGCGGAAAAGTCCAGGGTGCCGGTGCGACGCACCAGTTCCTTCTCCATGACGCGGGCGACGGGCTCCACGGCCTTGTCCGGCAGCTTGACCTGGCGGACCCAGTCGCGCACCTGGGCGTCTTTCGGCGCCTTCGGCGGGTGCGAGCCGCCCGTCAGGAAGGAAGGAAGATGGGAGCGGCGGAAGATGGAGAAGGGCATGGCGTGCTCAATCGTCTTCGGTCGGAAGGATCGGCATGGCCAGGCGCGCGTCGAGGTATGGGCGACGCACGGGATCGGTGGCGTCCGCCCGCGTCTCGATGATCGACAGCGCCATGTCCAGGGCATGTCCCTGGTCCGCCGAGAGTTGCAGCGGCTTGCCGGGCGTGCGCTCGGCCAGCAGGCGCTGCGATGCCGTGAACGCGCGCTGCTCCCGGTCGGACAGTCCGCGCGGCTGGAGCAGCAAGGCCCGCGCGATCGCGTCGGCGTCCTGCGAGCCCAGCGAGGCCCTGTCGTCGACCTTGGCGATCGCCCAACGCGCCAGCCAGGCGCGCAGGAGCCGCGCGGCGGCGACGGCCTCGTGGATCTCCTCGCGGTCGGGCAGGTGGCCCGGCTGCGGCAGTGCCGTCGCATCGGTCGCGGCGTCCGGCAGGCGCGGTCCCTCGACCTTCAACGGTGCCCGCGGCAGGGTGGACCCCTTCGCGCCACGGATGAACGCCTGTTTCGCCTCTCGGGCTTCCTTGGCCTCCCGGGCCTTGCCGGGCTGAGGCGGCGGCGGCGTGACGACCGCATGGGGCAGGTCCAGGGCCCAACGCCGCAGGATATCCGCCGGACAGTCGACCGGCAGATGCAACTGCGTCACGTGCGCGCCCAGACGCTGGATCAGACCGGCGTTCACCTTGTCCAACGCCACCGCGTCGGCGGTCGACAGATCCAGCTGCGCCTGCTTGCGGTCCAGCGATTTCTCCATCAACCGTGCCAGCTGTTCGAAGCCATGCTTGCTGCGCAGTCCCGGCGGCTGATCCTTGAGCCACTTCCGGACGCTCGCATCGTGGGGCGCCTTGGGCGGCGCCGGCGTCGACAACAGGAACGAAGGGAGATTCGAGCGGCGGAAGAGGGCGAAAGGCATGGCTGCTACCGAAGTTGTCCGATGGCAGCTCAGTGCGCCCCTTCCCTCGCCGGTTGGTGACTCGAATGTGTGTGGCTTCATCCTCCGAACTGGAAAAAGCACGCTCGTTCTTTTCTGTCACCCGAGGGACGTGAGGGGGGCGGGCGTCATGGTTCAATCGTCGGCATTCCGTCACGGATCGGGGCGTGCGCGCCCCGCGATCCCGTCCCACGCGCCATGCACTGACGTGGCCGACATTGACCGAGGAGCCTTCGATGAGCCAAAAGAACCGCCAGATCCATCTCGCCTCCCGCCCGACCGGCGAGCCCGGCACTGACAACTTCAAGCTGGTCGAACAGCAGATTCCTGAACTCGTCGACGGCCAGGTCCTGGTCCGCAACCATTACCTGAGCCTGGATCCCTACATGCGCGGGCGCATGAACGACAGCAAGAGCTACGCCGCGCCGCAGCCGCTGGACGCCGTGATGATCGGCGGCACCGCGGGCGAGGTGGTCGCGTCGAAGAACGCGCACTTCGCCGTCGGCGACAAGGTCGTGGGCATGGGCGGCTGGCAGGAATACCAGCTCGTCGACGCCAACCAGCGCGGCGTGCTGCAGAAGGTCGACACGACGCACGTGCCGCTGTCCGCCTACCTCGGCGCGGTCGGCATGCCGGGCGTGACGGGCTGGTACGGGCTGGTGAAGATCATCGATCCGAAGCCGGGCCAGACGGTGGTCGTCAGCGCCGCCAGCGGCGCGGTGGGCGGCGCCGTCGGCCAGCTGGCCAAGGTGCGCGGCGCCCGCGCGGTGGGCATCGCCGGCGGCGCGGACAAGTGCCGTTACGTCGTCGAGGAACTCGGCTTCGACGCCTGCATCGACTACAAGCAGCACACCGACCTGAAGTCGCTGTCCGCCGCGCTCAAGGCCGAATGCCCGGACGGCATCGACGGCCACTTCGAGAACGTCGGCGGCATGATCCTCGACGCCGTGCTGCTGCGTGCCAACGCGTTCAGCCGCGTGGCCATGTGCGGCATGATCGCCGGCTACAACGGCGAGCCCATCCCGCTGACCTACCCGCAGCTGATCCTCACCAACCGCATGAAGGTCGAGGGCTTCATCGTCTCCGAGCACATGGAGGTCTGGCCCGAGGCGCTGAAGGAACTGGGCACGCTGGTGGCAACCGGCAAGCTGAAGTTCCGCGAGAGCGTCGCGCAGGGCCTCGAGAACGCGCCCGAGGCCTTCCTGGGGCTGCTCAAGGGCCGCAACTTCGGCAAGCAGCTGGTGAAGCTGGTCTGATGGCCGGCCCCCGCTGGATCACCCAGCCCTTCGACGAGCTCGGCGTGCGCGGCCTGTACCGCGCGCTGCGCCTGCGCGCCGAGGTCTTCGTCATCGAGCAGCGCTGCATCTACCTCGATCCCGACGGGCTCGACGAGCACGCGTGGCATCTGCAGGGGGTGGGGCAGGGCGTCGCCGGCGGCGACGAACTCTTCGCCTACGCGCGGCTGCTGCCGCCGTCGATCGGCGAGGGCAGCGCGCGCATCGGCCGCGTGATCACGGCGTCGACGGCGCGCGGCGGCGGCCTGGGCCGCGCGCTGATGAGCCAGGCGCTGCGCGAATGCCAGAAGCTCTGGCCCGGCGAGCCGATCGAACTCGGCGCGCAGGCCCACCTGCGCGAGTTCTACGGCAGCTTCGGCTTCACGCCGATCTCCGACGTCTACGACGAGGACGGCATCCCCCACATCGACATGCGCAAGGAGGCGACGCCATGAGCGAACCCCAAAGCGATCCCCAACGCGACGCCGCGCATGCCGCAGGCGCACCCTCGTCCGACGACCTCGTCCTGCACCACTACAGCAGCTCGCCCTTCGCCGAGAAGGCGCGGCTGATGCTGGGCCTGAAGCGCCTGGCGTGGCACTCGGTGACGGTGCCGATGGTGCTGCCCAAGCCCGACGTCGTGGCGCTGACCGGCGGTTACCGCCGCACGCCGTTCCTGCAGCTGGGCGCCGACATCTACTGCGACACCGCGCTGATCGCGGAGGTGCTGGAAGGCCGCCGGCCGACGCCCAGCCTGTTCCCCGCGGCCGTCGCCGGCCACGCGCGCACCTTGGCGCAATGGGCCGACACGGACCTGTTCTGGACTGCGCTGCCCTACGCGATGCAGCCGGCGGGCGCGACCGCGCTGTTCGCCGGCGCACCGCCGGACATGCTCAAGATCTTCGTCGCCGACCGCAAGGCGATGAGCGAGGGCATGCCTCAGATGCGCGGCGTCGACGCCGGCGCGGCGTTGACGCAGTACCTCGACTGGCTGTCCGGCATGTTGGCCGACGGCCGGCCGTGGCTGCTCGGCGACCAGACCAGCATCGCCGACCTCAGCGTCTACCACCCGCTGTGGTTCGTGACCCGGACCGGACCGCTGGCCGAGATCTTCCAGCCGCATGAGGCGCTGCGGGCCTGGATGGGCCGCGTGGCTGCGATCGGCCATGGCGAGCGCGCCGGCAAGCTCGACGGCGCGGGCGCGATCGCGCTGGCGAAGGCGTCGACGCCGCGTCCCGCGCTGGTCGAGGAAGGCCTGGGCTTCGCCGCCGGCGACGCCGTGACGGTCACGCCGTACGACTACGCCCGCGATGCGGTGGCCGGCACGCTGGTCGGCCTGAGCTGCCGCTCGGTGACGCTGGCGCGCGAGGACGAGCGCGCGGGCCTTGTGCATGTGCACTTCCCGCGCATCCGCTACTCGCTCAGGCAGGCCTGAGAACAGCAGCAAGAGAACAGCAACAAGAGAAGCATCAAGGAGACAGGCGCATGAAGGACTATCAAGGCAGGACGGCGGTGATCACCGGCGCGGGCTCGGGCTTCGGCCTTGAGGTGGCGCGCATCGCCGCCGCGCGCGGCATGAACCTGGTGCTGTGCGACGTGCAGCAGGACGCGCTCGACAAGGCGGCCGCGGAATTCGCCGCGCACCCGGTGCTGGCGCGCCGCGTGGACGTGTCCAAGGCCGACCAGATGGAAGCCTTGGCGGCCGCGGTGAAGGAGCGCTTCGGCGCGCCGCATTTCGTGTTCAACAACGCCGGCGTCGGCTCGGGCGGGCTGATCTGGGAGAACTCGCTCGCCGACTGGGACTGGGTCCTGGGCGTCAACCTGATGGGCGTGGTGCACGGCGTCCGCCTGTTCACGCCGATGATGCTGGAGGCTGCCGCCAAGGATCCCGCGTGGCAGGGTCACATCGTCAACACCGCCTCGATGGCCGGCATGCTGAATCCGCCCAACATGGGCGTCTACAACGTGTCCAAGCACGCGGTGGTCTCGCTCAGCGAGACGCTGTACCAGGACCTGGCGCTGGTGACGGACCAGGTCCGCGCGTCGGTGCTGTGCCCGTTCTTCGTGCCCACCGGCATCACGCAGAGCCACCGCAACCGTCCGGGCGAGCTGGTCGCCGACAAGCCGACGAAGAGCCAGCTCATCTCGCAGGCGATGACCGACAAGGCGGTCAGCTCCGGCAAGCTGACGGCGGCGGACGTCGCCCGCATGGTGTTCGAGGCGCTGGACGAGGAGCGCTTCTACATCTTCAGCCACCCGCAGGCGCTCAAGGCCGTGCAGACGCGGCTGGAGGACGTGATGCAGCTGCGCAACCCGACCGATCCGTTCGCGGACAAGCCGGAGATCGGCCAGAAGCTGAAGGCGTCGCTGCGCGGCTGAGCGCGGCCTGAGCCCGTCATGAGCCCGTCATGAGGGCGCCCTGAGCGCGTCCTGCTCACGGGTCGGTGCTGGCGACACCTGACACTTCTGACAGGGGGGACCACCCTGGATGCGGGAGAGCCCTTCCCCTCCAAAGGGGGAGGCGGGCCCACAATGGCTCCGTGGTCCCGTTCGCACTCCCCCGATTCCTCCGCGTCCTGCCGCGCCTGCTGCCGATCCTGGCGGCCGTCGTCGCAGCGTGGCTGGCATTGGCGGGGCAGGGGCACGCGGACCCGCGCGACTGGCTGACGGCCGAGGAGCGCGCCTGGGTGGCGCAGCATCCGGTGCTGCGGGTCGGAGGATCGGCCAGCTACGGTCCGTTCACCTACGTCGACGAGGAGGGCCGCATGACCGGCCTGTCGCTCGACTACGCGCGTCGCCTGTCGGAGCTCACCGGGCTGCGTTTCGAGTTCCAGTCGCCGCGGACCTTCGCCGACAACCTGGACGCGCTGGCCGCCGGCACGCTGGACGTGCAGATGTCCCTGCGCGAGACCGCGGACCGCGCGCAGCGCTTCGGCTTCACCCGCCCCTACGTCACGGTGCCCGCCGTGCTGCTGCGCCGCGCCGGCGCCGGCGACGACCCGCTGCGTCCCGGCGAGCCGGTCGCGGTGGCGCGCGGCTACGCGGTGGCGGAGTTCCTGCGCGACCGTTATGCGACCAATCCGCTGCAGGTCGAAGTGGACGACCGCACGGTGCTGCGCCGGCTGGCCGGCGGGGAGGTCGGCGCGGCGGTGGTGGACCTGGCCGGCGCGACCTACCTGATGCGGCGCGACGGCATCGGCAACCTGCGGGTGGTGGACGACATCGGCTTCGCGTACGGGCTGGGCATCGGCTACCGGCGCGACTGGGCGATGCTGGGCCGCATCCTGGACAAGGCGCTGACGCGCATCGGCGAGAGCGAGCGTCAGGCCATCGCCGACCGCTGGATCACGCAGGACACGGCGACCATGCGCTGGCAGCGCCGGGCGCTGTGGGGCGTGGGGATCGCGCTGGGGCTGGTGATGGTCGGTCTCGGGGTGGCGCTGCTCTGGAACCGCGCGCTGCAACGCCAGGTGCGCCTGCGCGGCGAGCTGCTGCAGCGCGAACTCGGCGAGCGCATGCGGCTGCAGGACGTGGACCGGGCCCGCGAGCTGGCCGAGGTCACGAGCAAGACCAAGAGCGAATTCCTGTCCCAGGCCAGCCATGAACTGCGCACGCCGCTGAACGCGGTGCTGGGCTTCAGCCAGCTGCTGGCCCACGATCCCAAGCGGCCGCTGGACGACGTGCAGCAGTCGCGGATCAGGCACATCGACGAGGCGGCCAAGCATCTGCTGGTGCTGATCGAGGACATGATGACGCTGTCGCGCGTCGAGGCGAACACGCTCAGCGTGCAGTCGCTGCCGCTGCAGGCGGGGCCGCTGCTGCGGCGCGTGGTGGAACTCGCGCAGCCGGCGGCGGTCGCGGCGGGCGTGGACCTGCAGGTCGGGATGACGCCGGAGGAGGACAGCACCCTCCCGCTCGTCCAGGCCGATCCCATCCGGCTGGAGCAGGTGCTGCACAACCTCATCTCCAACGCCATCAAGTACAACCGCCGCGGCGGCTGGGTGAAGGTGCGGGCCTGCGCGGAACCGCGCGGCTTCCGCATCGAGGTGGCCGACAACGGCATCGGGCTCAGCCCCGAGCAACGCTCGCAACTGTTCCAGCCCTTCAACCGGCTGGGGCGCGTGGACCAGCCCGGACACGGCATCGGACTGGTGATCTGCAAGCAGCTCATGGAGCGCATGGGCGGGCGCATCCTCGTCGACAGCGAGAGCGGTCAGGGATCGCGGTTCACGCTGGAGTTGCCGGCTGTGCCGGCCGCCGCGTAGCGCACGGAGTGCTTGCGGCGCGCACGGCGCCGCACATCGCCTGCATCACGCCCGCTGGGCCAACGCGCCAGCGGGCTGACGCGCTAGCGCGCCAACCACCCGCCATCCACCGCCAGCGTGTGCCCGTGCACGTAGCGCGCGGCGTCCGACGCCAGGAACACGATCGCCCCCGACAGGTCCTGCGGATCGCCCCATCGCCCCGCCGGGATGCGCGCCAGGATGGCTTCGTTGCGCTGGGCATCCTCGCGCAGCGCCGCGGTGTTGCTGGTCGCCATGTAGCCCGGCGCGATCGCGTTGACGTTGATGCCCAGCGGCGCCCATTCGTTGGCCAGCGCGCGCGTCAGCCCGAGCACGCCGCTCTTGCTGGCCGTGTACGACGGGACCCGCACGCCGCCCTGGAAGGACAGCATGGACGCGACGTTGACGATCCTGCCGCCCGAGCCCTGCGTGACGAAGCGCTGCGCCGCCGCCTGCGACAGCCGGAACACGGCGCCGAGGTTGACCGCCATCACCTCGTCCCAGTCGGCTTCGGTGAAGTCGATGGCCGCCTGGCGCCGGATGATGCCGGCGTTGTTGACGAGCACGTCGATGCGTCCGTTCACCGCCGCCGCGGCGGCATCGATGAGAGCGGCCGCATCGCCGCGGTCCGACAGGCCGGTGCCGAGGTCCGCGTTCAGATCCACGTAGCGCCGGCCGAGGGCGCCCACCGCCGCCGGCAGGTCGCCGGGATCGGAGCGGTTGATGCCGACGATGTCGGCCCCGGCCTGGGCCAGGCCCAGGGCCATGGCGCGGCCCAGGCCGGTGTTGCAGCCGGTGACGACGGCCGTGCGGCCGGCGAGATCGAAGAGAGGGTGCTGGCTCATGATCAGAACTTCGCGTCCAGGCGGAGCGCCGTGTAGCGGAAGGCATCCCGCGCCGGCGTCCAGGTGGTGTGGGGCTGGGAAGGGCCGCTGTTGGTGGGATTCACGCGCCAGGTGCCCAGGCCGGTGAAGCCGGTGTTGGCATAGTGGCGGTCGAACAGGTTGTTGACGAACAGACCGATCTGGTAGCGGCCGCCCTTGGCCTTGAGGCCGAAGCCGACATTGACCACGGTCACCGCCGGCGAGATCAGCGACGGATCCTGGTTGATGTTGGTCTGCACTTCGCCGCGGTGGCGCAGGTTGCCGCTGAAGAACAGGTTGAAGGGCGCGTCGGTCAGCGCGAGGTCGTAGCGCCCCGACAGCCCCAGCTTCCATCGCGGCGCATTGGGCATGACGCCGCCGGCCAGGTCCTGCGTGTTCTGCCCGCCGTAGACGGGGTTGTTGCGGATGCACTCGGGGTTGAAGCCGCCGTTGGCCGTGCCGCCCACGTTGTAGCAGGGCGCGTTGGGCCAGTCGGAGACCGTTGCGCGGGTGTAGGCCACGTCGGCGTTGACGATGAAGTCGGGCGTGACCAGCGCCGCCACGTCCATCTCCAGGCCGCGCGTCTGCACGCCGCCGATGCTGCTCAGGCGCGTCAAGTAGGTCGAGGTGCCCGGCAGGTAGCCGCCCGAGTTCTGCTGGTAGTCCTTGAACCGCGTGTCGAAGGCCGCGAGGTTGACCGTCAGCCGGTTGGCGAAGAAGTTGCCCTTCATCCCCAGCTCCCAGTGCCGCGCCGATTCCGAGGGCACCGGCTGCTGCGCCGCCGTCTGCGCGGTCAGGCCGCTGGTGATGTCGTAGGCCTTGCCCTTGTAGCCGGTCGAGGTCATCACATAGGCCATCACGCCCGGCGTGAATTGGTGCTGCAGGCTGAGCTTGCCGGTGGTCGAGTCCTCCTTGTTGTGGCGGCTCGAATAGGACGCCGTCGGCGTGAAGTCGGCCGGCGGCGGATTGCCCAGGGTCAGCCCGTACCCCGACACCTGATGGTTCTGGCGCAGGCCCGCCACCAGCGTGGTGCCGGGCCGGAACTCCCACGACGCCTGGCCGTAGATCGCGGTGTTGCGGTTGGAGGTGTCGCCGAAGTAGGCGATCGGGGTGGACAGCGCGATGCCGTCGAAGCCGCGCACGAAGGTGCGATCGATCTCCGTGCTGGCCCACCAGAGCCCGGCCACGTAGCGCAGGTTGCCGGTGTCCGACGAGGTCAGGCGCAGCTCCTGCGTCCTGGAGTCGATCTTGTAGGTCCCGTACTGCACGTAGCCCGCGTCGCGGCCGACGGTGGACTTGCCCGGCGCGATCGGGAAGTACAGCAGCGTGTGGACGTCGGTGAAGTCCTGGTCGCGGTAGTCGTTGGCCGTGTAGCGCTGCGTCGAGGTGATCGAGGTCAGCGCCATGCCGTTGGGCGCGGCGTAGTTGATGCGCAGCGACGCGCCCTTGGTCTCGGATTCGATGCCGGTCGCCGAGTCCATGCGCACGTCGCGATTGGCCGGTCCGGGCGTGATGCCGGCCAGCAGCCGCGAGGCGGGCAACGCCGCAACGCCGCTGAGGTAGCCGCTCTGCAGGTTCCCGAAGCTGGTCAGCGCATAGGTGCAGCAGTCGTTGCGGGTCTTGTTGTAGGTCGGCGTGAGCTCGACGTCGATCTCGTCCGTCGGATGCCAGGCCAGTTTCATCATCAGGGTGCGGTCCCGGCTGCCGTTGACCTTCTTCCCGGTGGCCAGGTTGTTGAGGTTGCCGTCGAACTCGCTGCCGGCCGCGGCGATGCGCAGGCCGAGCCGCGGCGCGATCTCGCCGCCCATCGAGACCCGCAGCCGCTTCTCCCCGTCGTCGGTGATGAAGGCGCTCGCGTCGCCGCGCAGCGCGCCGCCGATGGGCTTGGTCGTGATCAGCATCGCGCCGGCGATGGCGCTCTTGCCGAACAGCGTGCTCTGCGGGCCCTTCAGCACCTCGACCCGCTGCACGTCGGCGAGATCGCGGAAGGCCATGAACTGCGCGCTCATGGGGACGTCGTCGATGATGACCGACACGTCCGACTCGACCCCGATGCCGATCGAGGAGGTGCCGATGCCGCGCATGTTCAGGCCGTTGTTGGCGGGCGTGGAGCCGTAGGTGACCGTCAGCGCGGGCGTCAGCTCGATGACGTCCTCCAGCGAGCGCACGTTGCTGCGCTCCAGCCGCTCGCTGGTGAAGACCGAGATCGCCAGCGGCACGCTCTCCAGCCGCTCGACGCGCTTGCTGGCGGTGACCTCGACGCGCTCCAGCTGCGGCCGTTCCGCAGGTGGATCGTCCTTCGGCCTGGCGGCCTGCGGCGCATCAGCCTTGGTGTCGGCCGTTGATTCGGCCTTGGTATCGGCCTTGATATCGGCCTGCGCAACCGCCTGGGCCTTGGCGGCTGCCTCCGTCGTCTGTTGCGCCTGCTGCGCCTGCGCCGACTGCGCGGCCAGCGCCAGCAGTGCGATGGCGATCGGCGTCCTTCCGGGTACGAACCTCTTCATTGCCTGTCTCCATTTTTTTTGGGTGCCTGTTCGGCTTTTGGCTACCGGTAGCTCAGCGTCCACCGGACTTGAAGCGAGGCGACCTTCTGCGAGGTCGTTCCTGAAAACTGCAGATGCGTGCGCGCGGGCCCGCTGGTCAGTCCTTCGAGCCCGCGCGCGGGCGGCTCCTGGACATCGAGGACGTCGTAGCCCTGCGCTTCGAAGCGGGCGATGCCGCCGTCGTCGAAATCGACGCCGAAGCCGCCGGGGCGTGCACCCGATGAGAAGCAGGCGAAGGCCAGGCTCAGCGACGCGATCTCCACCGACGGATCGGGATGCAGCACGTCGACGCGGCAGATGCGCCCGGGGCCGAAGCGGTACTCGGTCGTCAGCGTCACGCGCGTGTCGAGCACGGGCCCGCGCTCGCCCGTCCGGTTCAGCCCGGGCTGGCGGTAGCGGATCACCTGCTCGTCGCCCTCGTGCCAGGTCTTGATCTCCTGGATGAAGGACGTGGGGAGCAGCACGCTGCCGTCGGCCAGCACGAGGCGCGGCAGCAGCTGAGGATGATCGGCGCCGCTCTCGGGCAGTCCTTCGATGAGGCGGGGCGAGAACGGGATCGGGTAGTACGGCGCGTTGTCGTGCTGGCCCTCGCCACCGTTGATCAGCGGCAGCGTGAAGACCCTCCCGCGGTCGCGCCGCGTGACCAGCGCGCGCTCGTAGAGCCCGCGCGCGAACCAGTTGAGCTGGAAGGCCGGCTGGCGCCGCGTCAGCCAGTCGCCGAGATCCTCCGGCGGCACGTCGTCGGCCTGGCCGGCCTCGGCCCACAGCTCGGTGGTGGAGAGCAACTGGTGGATCAGGGAGAAGTTCTCCCCCAGCATGCGGTGTGTGCCGCGGTAGCCGTCGGTGCGGCGGCCGTCCCGCCACAGGTTGACGGAGTTCATGCCGCGGTCGACCCAGAAGTCGACGTACTTGGCGGCCGCCCGCACGCAGAAGGCGTAGGCGTAGCGGCGCTCCTCGTCGTCGAGGACGTCCAGGCGCGCTGCGGTGGCCAGGATCTCGACGATGCCGGTGTCCCCGTACGGGCCGATGCTGCGGCCAAATCCGAAACCGTCGCCGTCCGCGCTCGCGCATTGCAGCGCGAGCTGCGTCGACTGCGCGAGCAGCGTCGTGAGCCGCGGCGTGACCGGCAGTTCGGTCTCGATGAAGCGCTCGCAGAACTCGGCGGCGAGCAGGATGCTGTAGCGATCGAAGCGGCCTTCGCCCTCGGTCTCGTCGGAGAAGCCGAACTCGCCCGAATACCGCTCGTAGTGGTCCAGCGTCTTCGTCAGCAGCGCGTCGCCGGCGCTGGCGTCCTCCCATCCCATCAGCATGCGCAGCCGCGCGATGCCGAAGGCGACGCCGTAGTAGTTGGTCGGCAGGGCCATGAGCCGCAGCGAGTCGGCCTCGACGAAGTGACGCCAGTCCAGCGTGCCCCTCAGCCGCGCCAGGCATTCGGGCTCGACCGCGGCTTCCAGCAGACCCGCCTTGCGCAGCCGGTTCAGCCCCATCAGCGCGTAGTAGATGCCCCAGCTTTCGATGGGCAGCGTGCCAATGAGCGTCATCAGCCGGCGCGTGCCGCTCAGGTAGCCGGCGAAGGGCGCGGCGTCGCGCGGCGTCAGCGTCAGCAGGTGCGCCAGGCCGATGGCGATCTTGCCCGGCAGGAAGACGTCGCCCTGGCCGAACACCGGCGCGCCGTTGAAGCGCGCATCGAGGCCGTGGGCGTCGAGCAGCGCGAAGTAGTCGGCCAGCTGAGGCAGGACCTCGGCCCGGATCAGCGCGTTCAGCGACCGCCCTTGGTGGGACGTGGCGAGAGAGGTGTGGCGATCAGTGCGCATCATGGCTCCGCTCCGCGTGGTCCTGTACGAGAATCCGCATCCATCTCCTGCCGCTCATAGACCTCCCATGCCTCCGACCAAATCCCCGGCCACCCTGCGCGACGTCGCCGAGCTGGCCGGGGTATCGACGGCGGCGGTCTCCAAATTCGTGAACGGCAAGCAGCGCTTCACCGCGGCGGTCGAGCGGCGCATCGCCGAGGCCATCGACCAGGTGGGCTACCGCTCCAACCTGGCGGCGCGCAGCATGGTCACGGGCCGCTCGGGCGCCATCGCGGCGCTGGTCTACGGCGTGGAGAACCCCTACACCGCCGCCGTCATCAAGGGCGCGAGCCGCGCGGCCACCGCGCTGGGCTACGACCTGCTCTTCGTCGACCTGCTGCAGAGCGAATCGCCCGAGCGCGAACTGGCGCGCGTGACCGGCATGCAGGTGGACGGCATCGTGCTGGCCGCCGCGCTGCCCGCCGAGGCGCGTCAGCTGCTGGCGAGCTACGGCCGGCCCTTCGTCGACCTGAACCGCGCGAGCGAACCCTCGCAGGCGCCCAGCGGCGAGGAGCAGGCCGCGGCCATGCTGGGCCGCTACCTGCTGAGCCTGGGCCACCGCGACATCGCCTACATCGCCTGCGAGGCGCAGCCCGGCAACGCCGACCGCCTGCAGGGCATGCAGCGATCGCTGCAGGCGGCGGGCGTCGCGCTGACAGTGCATCCCGTGAGCAGCCCGACGGCCGAGGAGGGCGCGCGCGTGGCCTCCAGCCTGCTGCTGGGCCAGAAGCGTCCGCAGGCGATCGCCACCTGCAACGACCTCATCGCCATGGGCCTGATGTCGGAAGCCCGCCATCTGGGCCTGTCGGTGCCCGAGGACGTGTCGGTCGCCGGCATCGAGAACATGCCCTTCGGCCGCTTCCTGAGTCCGCCGCTGACCAGCGTGGACCTGCATGCCGACGCGCTCGGCGAGTGGGCCATGCGCGACCTCATCGCCACCATCGATGGCGAGGACGCGCCCGTGCGCGGTCATGACCTGACCCCGCGCCTGATCGTGCGGGGCTCGACGCGGGCCGCCGGCTGACGCACCCGCTGGCCTCTGCCGCGGGCTCATGACGCCCGCCGCGCGGTGGATTCGCGCACGACCAGCCGCGGCGCGAGCACCTCGTCGAAGGGGCGTTCCAGGTCGTTGTGGATGAGCTGCAGCAGGCGCTGCATCGCCAGCTCGCCCATGCGCTCGCTGTTCATCGCGACCGAGGTCAGCGTCGGGCTGGTGTAGCGGCCGTAGGCGATGTCGTCGAAGCTGGCGATGGACAGGTCGCGCGGGATGCTGACGCCCAGGGTCCGCGCCTCGTTCATCAGGCCGAGCGCGATCAGGTCGTTGTAGGTGACGATGGCGTCGGGGCGCACGCCGCCGTGCAGCAGCCGGGACGCGGCCGCTTCGCCGGCCTCGGGGGAGGGCGCGTCGACGTCCAGCATGTCCAGCGTGCAGCCCGCCTCGGCCAGCGCCTCGCCCAGTCCGCGGATGCGCTCCGCGTTCCAGCGCGAGCCCGGGAAGCCCACGTAGGTCACGCGCCGGTGCTGCAGCGACATCAGGTGGCGGCCGATCATCAGCCCTGCCTGATAACCGTCGGCGCCCACGCTGTGCACGCCCTCGTGGCCGTAGCGGCCGAAGAAGACCACCGGCTTGCCCAGCGCGTTCAGCCACTCGATCGATTCGTCCGCCAGACGCGAGCTGACCACCAGGCCGTCCACCCGCCGCGACAGCGTCTCGACGAGGTGGCGCTCCGGCGCCTGGCTCTCCGACGTGTCGACGAAGGCCAGGCTGTAGTCGCCGGCCTGCGCCGCGCGGCTCGCGCCCTTGACGATGCCGGTGAAGTGCGGATTGCCGAGGTCCAGCACCACCAGCCCGACCGCGCCGCTGCGCCCGGTCGCGATCGAGCGGGCCATGTGGTTGGTGCGGTAGCCCAGCTGCTCGATGGCGGCCTGGATGCTGGCCTCGACGGCGGGCGAGAAACGTCCGCTGCCGCTGCAGTACTTCGACACGGTGGCCGTGGAGACGTTCGCCGCAGCGGCGACGTCGCGAAGGGTGGGGAGTCGTTTGTTAATCATTTCGGTCAAGCGTTTAACTTCAATGATAGTGAGCGCCGCAGGAAATGGAAGTCCCTGAGTTGGCCTTTGTTGCCAGGGTTTTCGCTACATGCGTCGACGTTTACAGCGCGGCCTGTCCTCATCACAATGAACGGATGGTTAACCGCTATACCTCTTTCAGGAAGTTGTCGGCGCTGCTCCCGTCGCTTGTCCTGCCGCTGCTTGTCTTGCCGCTGGCGGGTCCGGCGGACGCGGCGTCCGCCGACGAGCCCCTGCGGGTGTGGACGCGTTCGTCCAAGGACGGTCGCAAGACCTATGACGCGATCGCCGCCGCGTTCACGAAGCAGACCGGCATCCGCGTCGAGTACTTCAACGCGATGACCGATTTCGAGCCGCGCCTGGCGCGCGCCGCGGTCGGCGGCCGCATGCCCGACGTCATCGTCAACGAGATCGGCGCCGCGGGTCAGCTGGTCAACATGGGCGTGGCCGTCGAGATCGACCGCACCCGCATCGCGGGCGGCGACCGCCTGCTCGACAGCGCGTGGCGCGCCGCGACGCTGCCCGACGGCAAGACCTACGGCGTGCCGGTGTCGGTGCAGACGCATGTGCTCTTCATCCGGCGCGACTGGCGCGAGAAGCTGGGCCTGCCCGTGCCGCGCACCTGGGAGGAACTGGCCGTGCTGTCGCGCGCCTTCACCGAGCGCGACCCCGACGGCAACGGCCGCCGCGACACCTACGGCCTGGCCGTCGCCGGCACCGCCGCACGCGGTTATGCGGCGGCCTCGCTGAGCTCCTTCCTCTTCCAGGCCGGCGGCGAGTTCCAGCGCCGCGGCGCGGACGGCCGCGCCCGCGGCGCGCTGGACGAGCCGGCCGCGATCGCGACGCTGACCTTCTTCCGCCGCCTCGTCTGCGAGGACCGCAGCGTCCAGCCCAACGCCATCAACGCCGCGACGCAGGACACCAACAAGGCCTTCAGCTCGGGCCAGGCGGGCATCTACCTGT
The DNA here is from genome assembly GCA_002205125.1 of Roseateles noduli. Taxonomy (GTDB): domain Bacteria; phylum Pseudomonadota; class Gammaproteobacteria; order Burkholderiales; family Burkholderiaceae_C; genus Roseateles; species Roseateles noduli. Next base: position 214,543 of record NIOE01000002.1, read on the forward strand.
CGGGGCCGTATCACATCGCGCTGTTCGACAAGGAGCCGGGGCGCGCCCGTTACGAGGTCGTGCCCCTGCCGGCCGGCCCGACCGGGCAGCGCGCGAGCATGGCCGGCGGCGAGCTGGCCTACCTCACGACGCGCGGCCGGCATCCGGAGGAAGCCCGGCGCTTCGTCGAGTTCCTGATCTCGCCGCAAGGGCAGACGATGGGGATGCAGGCGACCGACGGCGGGCTGCCGGTCGTCCGCCTCCCGGTGGACCGCGGCCTGGACGCCGGCGCCATCCACGGCGATGCGCGCTGGGCCATGGTGGCCGACGAGTACCGCCACCACGGCCATCCGATGCCGCAGGCGCGCAACTGGTCCCGCCTGCAGCAGCTTGCCGCCGACGGATTCAACGGCATCCTCGCGCATTGCAGCCAGGACATCCCCGGCGAGCTGCGGGCGCTGAACCAGCGCTTCAACGCCGAACTCGACCGCCAGGAGGCGCAATGAGCATCGGTCGTTCAACGTCGCGTTCGCCTTCACGTTCACGTTCACGTTCGGGCTGGGCGCCGTGGCTCTTCCTCGCGCCGGCACTGCTCGTCTTCACGTGGTTCAAGTTCATCCCCATGGTCAAGGGCCTGGTGATGAGCGTCCACAAGGTCAACTTCGGCGGCGCGGACACCTACGTCGGCTGGCACAACTTCGAGCGCGTCCTCGGCGACGCCGCGCTGCGGGACGCGGCCGGGCGCACGCTGCTCTACGTCGTCGTCACCGTGCTGCTGTCGGCCTCCATCGCGCTGCTGCTGGCGCAGGCGCTGCAGGGGACGGCGCGGCACATGCGCTTCATCCGCACGGCGATGTTCCTGCCGGCGGTCACGAGCGCGGCCGTCGCCGCCGAGATCTGGCGCATCCTCTATGCGCCGACGCCGGACGGCGTCGTCAACACGGTGATCGGGCTGATCGGGATCGGACCGCAGGGCTTCTGGGCCGACCCGTCCCAGGCGCTGGCCGCGCTGGTCGGCATGCATGTCTGGAAGCACGTGCCCTACGACACCGTCATCTTCGTGGCCGGTCTCGCCGGCATCAACAGCGAGCTCTACGACGCCGCGGCGGTCGACGGCGCCAACGCCTGGCAGCGCTTCACCAGCGTGACGCTGCCGGGTCTGGCGCCCGCCGTCACGGTGATCTGCACGCTGGGCTTCATCCGCGGCTTCCGCGTCTTCACCGAGGTCTACGCGACCACCGGCGGCGGCCCGGCGGGCAGCACCGAGGTCGTCATGACGCAGATCTACAAGCAGGGCTTCCAGGAGCTGGACTACGGCTTCGCCGCCGCGGCCTCCACGCTGCTGTTCCTCGTCACCGCGGCGCTCACCGCCGTCTACCTCGCCTGGCGCCGCCGTCGATGACTGCTTCGAAATCCCCGCTCGCCGCGCCGCTGCGCGCGCTGTTCTACGGTCTTGTGCTGATCGTGTTCGCCGGCCCCTTCTGGGCCTTCCTGATGACGGCGCTCTCCGGCGTCACCATCGCGCCGGGCCGGCTGCTGTGGTGGCCGGAGCAGCCGACCTGGGAGAACTTCCGCTACGCCTGGGTGGAGGCCAAGGTCTGGCGCTACCTGCTGAACTCGATGATCGTGGTGCTGGTGGGCACGGTGCTGCAGCTCGCGGTCAGCGCACTGGCCGCCTACGCGCTGGCGCGCAAGCGCTTCCGCGGCCTGGCCCTGGTCAGCTTCCTGATCCTGTCGACCATGATGCTGCCCGACGAGGTCATCGCGATCCCGCTCTTCCTGGTGCTGGGCCAGCTGCCGCTGATCGGCGCCAGCCTGCACGACACCCACCTCGGCATGATCCTGCCGGTGGTCGGCTGGGGCTTCTCCATCTTCATGCTCAGCGAGTTCATGCGCGCCATCCCGATCGACCTCGAGGAGGCCGCGCGCGTGGACGGCGCCAGCGACTGGCAGATCTTCCGGCACGTGATCCTGCCGCTGTGCCGGCCGGCGCTGGGCAGCGCGGCGGTGTTCGGCTTCATCATGATCTGGGACCAGTACCTGCTGCCGCTGCTGGTCACCAACGACGAGTCGCTCTACACGCTGCCCGTGGCGCTGGCCACCGTGCGCGCGGACGAGACGATGAAACCCGCCGTGTTCATCGCGATCAGCGTGATCGCCATGCTGCCCAGCATCCTCGTGTATCTGGGTCTGCAGAAATCCTTCAACCGCGGCCTGCTGGCCGGTGCCGTGAAAGGCTAGTGAGAGTGGCCACCATCGAACTGAAAGGCGTGGGCAAGCGTTTCGCCCATGTCGACGTCATCAAGGATGTCTCGTTGTCCATCGCGGACGGGGAGTTCTGCGTGCTCGTGGGGCCTAGCGGCTCCGGCAAGTCCACACTGCTGCGCACGATCGCGGGGCTGGAGGAGGCGACCAGCGGCCACCTCTTCATCGGCGGGCGCGACGTGACGCGGGAGCCGCCCAAGGCGCGCGACATCGCGATGGTCTTCCAGAGCTACGCGCTCTATCCGCAGATGACGGTGCGCGAGAACATGGGCTTCGGCCTCAAGCTGATGAAGCGGCCGGCCGAGGAGATCCGCCGCCGCGTCGACGAGGTCGCCCGCATGCTGAGCCTGGAGCCGCTGATGGAGCGCCGGCCGGCCGCGCTGTCCGGCGGTCAGCGGCAGCGCGTGGCCATGGGACGCGCGATGGTGCGGGAGCCGGCGGCCTTCCTCTTCGACGAGCCGCTGTCCAACCTCGATGCGGCGCTGCGCAGCGCGGTGCGCCAGGAGATCCGCGCGCTGCATGCGCGGCTGCGCACGACCTCGGTGTACGTGACCCACGACCAGGTCGAGGCGATGACCATGGGCGACACCATCGTCGTGCTGCGCGACGGCCGCGTCGAGCAGAGCGGCAGTCCCACCGAGCTCTACGACCGGCCGGCCAACCGGTTCGTGGCCGGCTTCATCGGCTCTCCGGCGATGAACTTCTGCGCCTTGCCGGGCGAGCTGGGCACGACGCTGGACGCGACGCGCCTGCAGCTCGGCGTGCGGCCCGAGCACCTGCAGCTGGGGCGCGTGCCGGACGCGGCGGTCGCCTTCGACTGCCGGGTCGAGTCCATCGAATTCATGGGCGCGCAGTCGCAGCTCAACCTGCAGAGCGCCGCAGGCCCGCTGGTGGTCAACGTCCCCGACCGGCCCGCGCTCAGCAGCGGCAGCACGGTCAGCGTCTCCGCCTTGCGCAGGCACCTGCATTTCTTCGATGCGCAGAGCGGCCTGCGGCAGGAGGCGGTATGAGCGTGCGCAGACGTGAGGTGTTGCTGGGCCTGCCGCTGGGATTGCGGATGGGATTCTTCGTTGGCGTTCCGCTCGGCCTGTCGACGAACCGTGCCGACGCGAAGTCGGCGGATGCGCCGTCGGTGACGCTGGTGACCCTGGACCACGGCGCCCTCGACGAGACGCGCCGCCGGCTGCGCGCCGGGGACGAGAGCCTCGCCGCGGCCCATGCGGCGCTGCGGACCCGGGCCGCCAAGGCGCTGAAGACGCCGCTGCGCAGCGTCGTCGACAAGACGATGCTGCCGCCTTCGGGCTCACGCAACGACTACATGAGCATGGGCCCCTACTGGTGGCCCAATCCAGACACCCCGGACGGGCTGCCCTACGTCCGCCGCGACGGCAAGCGCAATCCGCAGGTCGCGGGCGACGCGCTGGACTCCGACCGCATGGTCGCGTTCTGCCGCGACGTCTTCGACCTCACGCTGGCGCATCACTTCGGCGCGGCGGACGATCATGCGGAGAAGGCGGCCGAGGCGCTGCGCCACTGGTTCCTCGCGCCTCGCACGCGCATGCGGCCGCATCTGCGCTACGGGCAGGCGATCCCGGGCGTCGTGGAGGGCAGGGCGGAAGGGCTCATCGACACGCGCCATCTCTGGATGGTCGTCGATGCGGCGTTGCTGCTGAACGCGCGCGGTGTACTGTCCGATGCCGATCTCGACGCGCTGCGCCAGTGGTTCGTCGAATTCACGCAGTGGATGCAGACCAGCCCCATCGCCCGCGACGAGGACGCCGCCGACAACAATCACGGCATGTTCTTCGACGCGCAGCTGGTGAACCTCCTGCGCTTCACCGGCGAGGCGGCGAAGGCGAAGGAGCGGTTGTCGACCGTCGCGTCGCGGCGCTTCCGTCCGCAGATCGAGGACGACGGCCGCATGCCGCTGGAGCTCGCGCGCACGCGGCCCTTCCACTACAGCGCCTTCAACCTGGAGGCCGCCACGCGCCTGGCACGCTACGGGCAGGGCAGCGGTGTGGACCTCTGGCGCGAGCCGCGGCTGCTGCGCGCCATCGCGCTCCTGCAGAGCGCGGCGTTGTCGCCGGAGCGCTGGACCCACGCCACGAGCGAGGAACCGAAGATCGATCCCGACAAGCTGGTGCCCATCCTGTTGATGACGCGTTTCTCGACGGGTGTTGACCAGCCGCTGCTCACGGCAGCCGCCGCGCCACGCAAGGTGGCGGTCGACTGGCTGCTGTGGAGTCAGGGCAATGAACGAGCGGACCGGTGAGCCGAGATGTGGATGAGCCGGCGAGTGGCCCTCACTCCCGCCACATCCTCCCGGACCAGTCGGAGAAGGTCTTCAGGCGTTGAGCTTCCGCGCCGTGGTTGCGCGCCGAGATCACGCTCCAGGTGATGTACTGCTCGCTGGTCCAGTCCACCCAGCCGCCGACCAGGTGAGGCTGGCCCTTGCTGTTGAGCGGCAGCGGCTTGCGCTTCGCGTCGAGGCAGAACCGGAAGCCCGACCTGATCTCCGGCTCGCTGCCGAAGAGCGCGTTGGGATCGCAACGGCGCCACTGCTCGTACGTCGTGTTCGCGTACATCGCGTTGTAGAGCGAGATCGAGCTGTTGATGAACATCAGGTGCAGCCCCGGCGTCACGTCGTCCAGCAGTCGGAAGCGCGATTTCTTCCAGGACTCCGGACCGCGGTCGACCACTTCACCGACACCCAGCTTGTGGATCGCCAGCGATGCGCGGCTCCGATGCCCTTCGTTGCGGAACAGGTCCGTGGGTGCTTGGGGATCCGGCTTGTTGAACGACAGGTTCGTGTTGGCGAGCTGCGCGAGTTTGGTCCGTACCTGGAAGTAGCGCGCCAGGTGCGACGCCGATACCTGCGAAGGCGCCTTCGCCGTCATCAGGTCGTCCACGACCGCCGTGGTGAAGCCCATGTGGTACGGCCAATCCATCGGACCTTCCGACGCGCCGGACCACCCCGGGTTCACCGTCATCTGCAGCTGGTACCACTGGTTGGTCCGGTAGTACGAGGTCAGCCGCGGCTCCCACGAGAAGTAGAACTCACGCTTGCCCTGCGGTGTCTGCTCGTCGACGTACAGCATGTGCGGGGCCATGTAGAAGACGCGGGGCCAGCTGAACGGCCAGCCGCGCTTCTCGCCTTCACCGACCCACTTGCCGCTCGCGTCCTTCTTGCCGCGGAACGACGTGGTCTGGCCTTCGAGTCCGTACTCGTGCGCCAGCTCCCATTGCTTGACGCCCATCCAGTGGATCATCCCGAACATGGCGCGCTCGATGAAGGCTTCCTTGCTGTAGCCGGCCTTCGCGTTCGGATACAGCGCCGTCGCTGAGGACTGCGTCGAGGACGACAGCAAGGCCTGCAGCTTGCGGCCGCCGATCTCGGCGCCGAAGGGCTGCGAGGGATTCGACGACACGCGACTGCCGCGACCGCCGCCCACGAAGTCCAGGATGCGCATGCCGGGGTCGGTCAGCCAGTACATCGCGCGTTCGCGCTGGTCGGCGCTGAGATGGCTCCAGTCGCCATACACGCCGTTCGGATTCTTGTTGGCCTGCAGCCAGTCGGCGATGCGCTTGACCACCTTGATCGGGTTGGAGCCGGTGTCGCCTTGCGTCTCGAACAGGCCCTGGCTCTGGCCCGCGTCCGGCGTCCAGATGTCCAGCGGGTGCGTGATCGGCAGCCAGGCGTTCCAGTCGGGCAACTGCAGCGGGATGGGCATCTCTCGCGTGTTCAGCACCTTGCCCGGGCTCGGGTCCATCGCGGCGTCGAGCTCGGCCTGCGTCACCGCGGTGGAGCTGTTGGCGGACTTGCCGGCAAAGACGTTGACGAAGGACTTCGCGTCCGGGAGCACAGCGTCGAGACCGGCACCGGCGGCCCATTCGACGACGGGCTTGCTGTCGAGTCCCGGACCCGGCTGGTACGGCGGATTCCAGGGCGTGGCCTGCGGCACATGCGGCACGTTCGTCAGCGCGGCGCGCAGGTAGGCCGCGATCTGCTTGCCTTGCGTCTCGCTCAGGCCATGGAAGCGCGAGCGCTGAACGATCGAGTTGTTGGAGTAGTTGAAGTACTGCAAGTCGCGACCCGTGGCCGCATGGCAAGACGCGCAGGCGGCGCGCATCTTGGTGTTGACCACCGGGGACTTCAGCAGAAGGCCGGAGGCGTTCCAGAGCGCCTTGCCCGCGTCGGCATCGGCGGTCCACGCACGACCGGCGGTTTTCTCGGCGGAGATGTCCGACCAACGACGCGGGTTGGTGGCGAGGTTGCGCCCGTTCGCGTCTTGCAGCTGCAGGTCGAGGATGCGGAAGCCGTTGGAGTTGCCGTCGGTGCCGTTGAAGCGGAACTCGATGCGGTTGGTGGCGGGGCTAGCGACGAGGCGCGCACGCGCGGTACTGTCGAGCGGCACGCGGAAGCGGATGGTGAGCAGTCCGCCGTTGACGCCGCCGTGCGAGCGCTCGACGTCGTCGAGCTGCACGCCGGTGTCGCTGATGGGGATCCACGCTGCCGCGCTGCTGTTGTTGGCGTTGGCCGCGCCGACCACGCGCAGGCTGCCGGCGATGGCGGTCAGCGGCTTGCTGAGCGCCTCGAACTCCGGGGAGTTGTAGAAGCCGCAGCGATGGCAGCGGATCACCAGTTGCGTCGCCGTGGACAGCGACGCGGCATCGAGCGACAGCTCAGCACCAACGACCGTCGGCGCGTCGGGCGCGCCGGCGCCAAGCACTTCAATGGGCAGCGTCAGCGTCGGGGCCGGACCAGGCGCCGGTGCGGGTCCAGGCGCCGGAGCAGGTCCGGGCGGCGGTGCCGGCGGCGGAGGCGGTGGGGGCGGCGGTGGCGGAGGAGGAGGCGGTGTGGGCGAGGGCGCCGGAGCCGGAGGTGGCGGCGTGGGAGACGGCGCCGGAGCGGGCGGCGGCGTCGGTGCCGGGCCTTGCGTGCCGGTGGCCTGCAGGCGCCAGCGCTGGTTGTCGTTGTTGCCGCAGTCCCATTGCTGGATGCGACCGCCGGCTGCGAGGCTGAAGTCCTTCACGTCCAGGCATTTGCCGGTGTGCTTGGCGACGATCTGGAACGCGTCGCCCTTGGCCGTGATGGCGAAGCGTTGATTTGCGCCGCCGCCGTAGCCCCATTGCTGGATCAACGCGCCGTTCGCCTTGGAGATGTCGCTGACGTCGAGGTTCTTGCCGCTGCGGACGTTGCGCAAGGCATAGCTGTTGTCGGCCGCGGCGCTGATCTCGAAGCGCTGGCTGGCGGCATCGCTGCACGGCGCCTGCAGGGTCTTGGCGCCGTCGACCAGGCTCGCGCCTTCGATGTCGAGGCACATCCCGGACTGGACGGCGCGCAGGCGGTATTGACTGACGGGGAACGCCGTCGCGGCGGCGCGTGCCTGCGCGTTCGCGTGATCGGCCTCGGCCGGGCTCGCCGACGGGTCCGAGGCGTTGCCGCCGCCGCAGGCGCTCAGCAGCACGCTGGCGGCCAGGGCGATCGTGGTCGTGGCCGGCGCGGCCTGGCGCTTGCCGAAGCTCGGCCTGGAGGACTGGTGCATGCGCGTCTCCCGCTGGAATGTGTCTGGATTGCTTCCATTCTTCCGACGAGCTGAAAGCGCTTCCAACAGGCAGAGGCAAGAGCTGCAATCAACGGTAAACGCGGCGGGACGCGCTACCTCTTCCGGGTGGTCCGGCCCCGCAGACTGCGAAATCGTGGGCGACAGCGGGCCGCCGGACCGCCCGGATCCGGGAGATCGTCACCGTCTGGCACACTGCGCGGCCTTGCGCAGTACCCTCCATCCCATGCCTACCTCCGAATCTCCCCGCCGCGCCGTCGTCATCGGCGGCGGCCCCGCCGGCCTCATGGCCGCCGAACGGCTCGCCCACGCCGGGCTGTCCGTCGACCTCTACGACGCGATGGCCTCGGTCGGCCGCAAGTTCCTCCTGGCAGGCAAGGGCGGTCTGAACCTGACGCACTCGGAGTCGCGACCCGACTTCGATACGCGCTACTTCGAGCGCCAGTCCCAGGTCGGCACCTGGCTGGACCGCTTCGACGGCGAAGCGCTGCGCGCCTGGGCCCAGGGCCTCGGCGTCGAGACCTTCGTCGGGACGTCCGGACGCGTGTTCCCCAAGGACCTGAAGGCCGCGCCCATGCTGCGCGCCTGGCTGTCCCGCCTGCGCGCGCAGGGCGTGCGCTTCCACATGCGCCATCGCTGGCTGGGCTGGAACGAGGCCGGCGCGCTGCGCTTCACTTCCTCCGAAGGCGAGACCACCGTGAGCGCGGATGCCGTCGTGCTCGCGCTGGGCGGGGCTTCGTGGCCGCAGCTGGGCTCGGACGGCGCCTGGGCGCCGCTGCTGGCGGAGACCGGCGCGACCGTGTCGCCGCTGCGGGCCGCCAACTGCGGTTTCGATCTGGGCGCGCCTCGCGACGGCGCAGCGACCGGCTGGTCGCCGTTCTTCGCCGAGAAATTCGCGGGTCAGCCGCTCAAGCAGGTGACGCTGAGCGCCGAAGGCGTCGACGGTCGTCGCTTCTCCCGCCAGGGCGAGTTCGTCGTGACCGCGACGGGCATCGAAGGCTCGCTGGTCTACGCCGCCTCCGCCCTGCTGCGCGAGAAGATCGAGCGCGACGGCGAGGCGCTCGTCCACCTGGACCTGCTGCCGGGCCGCGATGCGTCGTGGGTGCTGGAGCAGGTCGCGCATCCGCGCGGCTCGCGCTCGCTGTCCTCGCACCTGAAGAGCCGCCTGAACATCGAAGGCCTGAAGGCCGGCCTGCTGCACGAGGTGCTGACCAAGGACGAATACGCCGACACGGCGACGCTCGCGCGCACGCTGAAGGCGCTGCCGCTGCGCCTGCGCGCCGCGCGCCCGGTCGCCGAGGCGATCAGCACGGCGGGCGGGGTGACGATCGAGTCGCTCGACGAGCGGCTGATGCTGAAGGCCCGACCCGGCGTGTTCGTCGCCGGCGAGATGCTGGACTGGGAAGCGCCGACGGGCGGCTATCTGCTGACGGCGGCGATGGCCAGCGGTCTGGTGGCCGGAGAGGGCGCGGCGGGCTACCTGCGCTGACTCCAGCCGGCGCGTGAGCCGCATTTGACGAAATACGGCTCAAAAGATGAGCCGTAAATGTCAGAATGCGGCTCATGACCCGAAAGTCAGCCCCGACGACCTGGATCTGGCAGCGTCCCGACTGGCCGGATTTCCATTACGACGCCCAGGCCGTCGCGCCCGACCTGTTCGAGGCCTACGTCACCCACGGCATGGTGGAGGGCAAGGCGATGGCCATCGGGCTCGGCGTGACGAGTCCCGTGGTGCTGGATGTCTTCGCCGACGAGGTCATCGCGACGGCCGCGATCGAAGGGGAACGGCTGTCCGCCGATGCGGTGCGCTCGTCGCTGCTGCGGCGGATGGGGTTGAGCGAGGAGGGTCCGGTCGACCGTCACGTCGACGGACTCGTGGCGATGATCGCCGATGCGACGGGCCGCATCGACCAGCCGCTGGACGAGGATCGCCTCTGCCGCTGGCAGGCGGCGCTGTTCCCGACCGGCCTTTCCGGACTCCAGCGCATCGCCGTGGGCCGCTACCGGGATCACGCGGATCCCATGCAGATCGTCAGCGGGCGCCCGGGCCGCGAGGTCGTCCACTACCAGGCTCCCGCGTCGCGCGACGTCCCGGCCGAGATGCAGCGTTTCCTCGCCTGGTTCGAGGCCACCAGGCCCCGCAAGGGCGTGCCGCAGTCGCTGGAAGGGCCGAGGCTGGACGGCCTCGCGCGCGCGGCGATCGCGCACTTCTGGTTCGAGAGCATCCACCCGTTCGAGGACGGCAACGGCCGGGTCGGCCGCGCCATCATCGACATGGCGATCGCCCAGCATCTCCGGCCGCCGATGCGACTGCACAGCCTGTCCCGACAACTGCTGACCGCGCGGACGGAGTACTACGCGGCGCTGGAGGGCTCGCGCGGCGGCATGGATCTGACGGCATGGGTCCGGTGGTTCGTGCGCCAGTACACGCGGGCCTGCGACGCCGCCAACCACGTCATGGACACCGCCGTCCAGAAGCGCCGCTTCTGGGACACGCAGGCCGCCGGCGAGCTGCCGGAGCGCCGGCGCAAGGTGCTGCAGCGCCTGCTCGACGACGGGGACGGCGGCTTCCTCGGCGGGCTCAATGCCGAGAAGTACATGAAGATGACCGGCGTGTCGAAGGCGACGGCGACGCGCGACCTGTCGGAGATGACCGCGGCCGGTCAGCTGCGCGCGCATGGCGTCGGCAAGGCGATGCGCTACTACGTCGACGTGCCCGGGTGGACGCACGGCATCGCTTAGCGCTCGGCCTCAAGCCCCGGGATTCGACTCCCGCGCCGAAGCCGAAGCCGAAGCCGACGGCGACGCCAACGCCACCGTCAACGCAAACGGCTTGAAGCCTTTCGCCGCCACGACGTACGGCGCCATCAGGATCAGCGCCTCGGTGGCGCGTGCGCTCGCCAGGCCGCCGAGGTCGAGGACCCACTCGTCCGGCCACCCGAGCGACGCCAGCAGCGCGCGCACCTGCGCCTTGGCGCCGGCATCCTCCGCGCTGAGGAAGGCCTGCGCCGGCGCGCCCAGACTGCGCGGCGCGCTCATGACGCTGAAGAGCATCGTGTTCAGCGTCTTCACGACGCGGGTCTCCGGCAGCGCCGCCTGGATCCGCTCGGCCAGGCTGCCGTCGGGATACAGCAGGCCGCCGGGTGCGCCGTCGGGCTGACGCACGGTGGCGTTGGAGACATCCACGAGGACCTTGTCCCGCAACGGCACCCGCAGACTGGTGAGCAGGTCCAGCGCCGTGTGACCCGGCGTGGCGTGGAAGACGACGGGCGACGCCGCGGCGGCTTCGGCCAGCGTGGCGTGGCGGACCGGCGGCCCTTGCCATGCGGCAGCGCCCGAGGAGAGGCTCCGATGTCCGACCGTCACGGCGTGACCCCGCTCGGCGAAGGCGCGCGCCAGGTGGGCGCCGACGCGTCCCGCGCCGAGGATGCTGACGGGTTGACGATCGCCGCTCATGCCGTTGCTCCCAGCACGGCCAGCGCCTCGCGTCGGATGCCCGGCGCGCAGGCCAGGAAGTCCTCGCTCGCGAAGGTCCAGGGCCGGCCTTGCAGGTCGGTCACCGAGCCGCCCGCTTCCGACACGAGCAGTGCGCCCGCCGCGAGACCGGAGCGCACATCGCTGTGCTGCCAGAAGGCGTCGGTCTGTCCGCCGGCGACCAGCGCCAGCTGGAAGGTGCCCGGCACCGTCATCCGCACGACGAGCGCGGCGTTCAGCATCGCCGTCACCGACTCCCCGATGCGTCGGTAGGTCTGCGCAGACTCGCCCGGCCTGGCCTGCCCCGTGGTCACGATGGCGGCTCTGAGTTCGGTCTTGGTGGAAGGCTGCAAGGGGCGGCCGTCGACGGCGGCGATGCCGCTACCGCGCACCGCCGTGTAGAGGCGGTCGGCCGCAGGCTCGTACACGGCCGTGAGGTGAGGCGCACCGTCGCGCACCAGCGTCGCGCTGATGCCCCATTCGGGCAGGCCGTGCACGTGGTTCACGTTGCCTTCGACGGCATCGAAGATCCACCAGTCGCCGGCCGGCAGCTCGCCGCCTTCCAGTTCATCGTCCACCCAGCCCGCGGTCGGGAGGGCGCGTTCCAGCAGTCTCCGCGCAACGGCGATCGATGCGTCGTCGTTGGCGTGGATGGCGCGGACGAGGTGGTCCAGGTCGTCGGGTGTCCGGGTGTGCTCGCTGAATGTCGCCAGGAGATGTCGACCGGTGAGGCGGACCGCCGCGACGGTGGCGGCGAGGACGGCGCCGTCGGTCCGGGAGGAAGCGGCGATGTCGGCAAGCCGTTCGGCGGCCTGGCGTTCAGTGTCGAGACCGGGTTGGAGAGAGGTCATGGTGCGGTTCCGTGATGTCGATGAACGCATTGTTGGCAGCCGTTCGATTAACATCAAATCAATTGAATTGATGGGTGAGTTAACCGGAATGCAACTGGACATGAACCTGCTCGTGGCGCTGGACGCGCTGCTGGACGAAGGCAGCGTGGGCGGCGCGGCCGCGCGCATGCACGTGAGTTCGCCGGCGATGAGCCGTACCCTGGACCGGATCCGCCACATGACGGGCGACGCGATCCTGGTGCGCAACGGCCGCGCCATGACGCCCACGCCGTATGCGCTGTCCATCCAGACGGACGTGCATGACGTGGTGCTGAGGGCACGGACGGTGCTGGCGCGGCAGAGCCGGTTCGACATCGCCGAGGTGGAACGCACCTTCACGATCCAGTGCCACGACGCGCTGGCCGCGGCGCTGGGCCCGCCGCTGCTGGCCGCGCTGCGCAAGGCCGCGCCGCGCGCGGTCCTGCGCATGCCGGCGGAGAGTGCCTCGGACGCCCAGGAACTTCGGCAAGGGCAGGTCGACCTCCAGATCGGCGCGGCCATCCCCGCGCATGGCGACGTCCTGCACGAGGTCCTCGGCGAGGACCGTCCGGTGGTGGTGATGCGCGCCCGGCATCCGCTGGCGGGCGGCAAGCTGACGCTGCGCGGTTATGCGGAGGCGGAACACGTCACGGTTTCCCGGCGTGGTCGGCTGCGCGACGCGGTGGACGACGCGCTCGCCGCCCAAGGGCTGGCGCGCCGGGTGGTCGCGGCCGCGCCGACGGTGGCCGCAGCGCTGGCCTGGGTCGCCGCCGCCGACCTGGTGACGCTGGTCCCGGAGCGGATCAGCGCCGGCACCGCGCGCTCGCTGAAGCTCAAGGTGGCGGCGATCCCGCTGCGGACGCCGGCGCTGCCCGTCGTCGTCACCTGGCATCGACGCCATGAGGGCGACCAGGCTCATGCGTGGCTGCGGGAGCAGGTGCGCCGGGTGGTGGCGGCGCTGCTCGCGCCCGGCGACGCCTGAAAGCCCGCCGCCAACAATGCGACCCGGGAATCCGGGACGCCCGGCGCGCTCCCGGCCTCCGGTCATGCGGCTGACACGAAGCTCGGCGACGCTGCGTCGAGATGCGCTCAGCGACCGGATCCCTCGCCCGCACCCTCGCCGGCTGGCTCCGCCAGGCGCGAGGCGCGCTGCTGTTGCTGCTGTGCGCTGCGATTCCCTTGTACGGCGCAGCAGGGGCGCGGCTGACGACGCTGGGACCGGCGCATCACCACCGCGACGCGTCCGTGGCCGATCACGATCACGACGCGCCGTCGTTCGAGCAGACCTGGCGCGATCTGGTCCATCGGGGGCTGCAGGCGCTGGCGGGGCAGGAGACCTCGAAGGTCCTCGAGAGCGCGCGGGCTCGGCAGCAGCAGGTGCAGCTGCAGTTCCAGCGCGGCGCGAATCCCGCGCATGTCCATGCCCACGGCCTGTTCGAACGCCACCATCATCTGGCCGACGATTCGACCGTCGTGCTGGACGACCACGATGGGCCATCCTTGAGCGACGCGGCGGCGCTGGGCGGGTACGTCCTGCCCATGGCGAACGTCGACATGCCGAGGATCCCCATGCCTGTCGACGCCAACGGCCATTGGCCCGTGACCGCGCCGCCTTCGTGGCGGAGCGTCGGCGAGGCGCGCCTGGAGCGGCCACCCCGGCGCTGAACGGCCTTCACGACGCGCGAACACGTCCGTGCCACGGCGCCGACGTCGCGCGTGTCGCCGTTCCGCATCGTCCGGGTCGCCGCCGCTGCCGCCAACGCTACTGTTGCGGCGCCCGCCCGATGAGGTCACGCCGCCGTCGCCCGCAGGACGACACGGCGCCATCGGCTGCCCGCTCACGCGGCAGCAGGATCTCTCGTCATGGAAACTCTTGGAACCCACTTTGCGGGCGCCTTCGCAGGCGCTCGAGACATCGGCATCGACACCAACACCGACACCGGCTCGCCGATGTCGTCTCCAACCTGGCAGGTCGCCGTCGACCGCGCCGTGCGCCTGTGCGGCAGCCAGGCCGCGTTGGCCCGACATCTGAAAGTCCCCCGCCAGCACGTCAGCGAGGCCCGCACCGGCGGTCGCACGATCCCGACGGATCGTCTGCCCGCGCTCGGCGAGCTGGTCCACATGACGCCCGCCGAGCTGTGGACCTTGCAGGAGATCGCCAACATGCCCCGGCGCAACCCGTTCGCGCGGGAGTGCGACGGCCTCTAGAACCGCCTGTGAACGGCCCTTGAACGGTCCCTGGGCGGCCCGTGAACGGGCCATGAACAAGCCTGTAGGACCACACCGACGGCAGGACGCGCTGCCCGCCGTCACGCCGCGGACGGCGCCGCGCCTAGGATGAACTCCGTGCCATCGCACCCTGCGAGATACGCAGTAACTTCCTGGAGTAGACGATGAACAAGGACCAAGTGAAGGGCGCCGTCAAGGACGCAGCCGGCAAGGTGCAACAGAAGACCGGTGAGGTCATCGGCAGCACCGAACAACAGGCCAAGGGCCTGGCCAAGCAGGTCGACGGCAAGGCCCAGAAGGCCTACGGCGACGTGAAGGAAGCGGCCAAGGACGCTGGCAAGCACTGACGCCTGGCGCCAATGACAACGCCGGCGGGACGCGAGTCCCGCCGGCGTTTTTCATGGCCCGGATCGATCGATCGCGATCGCCCGGACGGACCGGACGGCCCGCGGCTCAGCCCGGCTTGTTCTTCAGCTTGCCCTTGGGCATCACGGCCGTCATCGGCGCGACGGGCCGGGTGGAGACGGAGGACGACTCCTTGGGCGTGCTGGTGTCCTTCTTCGGCTTCTTGTTGGCCTTGTCGTTGCGTTGCTCGCCTTTTGGCATGGCTCGGTTTCCTTCTGGTGGTTCAGGGTCGTGATGGCGGCACTCTACTACTGCCGACGCCCTCCAGTCACTGGCCCCCCAGTGGCGGCGTCACGACGGCCTTTCCGTAACGACCGCCGGCATCCGCGACACGACCGTCGCGGATGAAGTCCCGCATCATCGCGAAGTAGCCCGGGGCGTAACGCGTCGAGACGCGTCGGCCGTCCGGCGCGAGCTCGAATTCGGTCATGCCGTGATCGGCGCCGGGATAGACGGCCAGCGTGTAGTGCTTGCCTGCTGCGATCAGCGACTGGATATCGGCTGCGGAGCCGGCGCTCGGCGCCACGCGGTCGTCCGCGCCGAGCACCCACAGCTGTGGCGTGCGCGAGGCCCGCAGCGTGGGCATAGGGTCGTAGCGGAAGGACACGTCGAACTTGTAGGTCGTGTTCAGCCCCACGAGGATCTGCGTCTTGTCGAGCGGCAGCACCAGGTGCAGGAAGTTGCCGCGGACGTCCTTGAACCACGGCTGCGACTTGTATTCCGAGCGCAAGGCGTCGAACGCCTCATAGCCTTCGCGGCCGCGCGACTCGATGACCTTCTGGCCGGCGCGCGTGAGCGCGAGCGCCTTCCCGGTGTCCTGCGCGGAGTGCCGGTGGGCGCGCATCTCCAGCGCGACGCTCTGCAGGTCCTGTTCGAGCATGGAGACCGTCAGGCCGAAGCTCACGATCGCGAAGTCCACCGGCGCGCGGTCTGCCGCCAGCGGCGCGACCCATCCGCCCTGGCTGCCGCCTTGATAACCGATGCGTCCGGCCCGTGGGCCCGCCAGTCGTCTCGCTTCCTTCATCGCCAGCACCGCGTCGTCGGCCAGCCGGGGGATGTCCTGCGTGTAGGCGCCGCCGGAAGCCCCGGTGCCCCGCTTGTCGAAGACGAAGACGCCGACGCCCTCCGCCGGGAACATGCGCTGAAGCGCATTGCCGTCCAGCGCGGAGTCCGTCTCGGAACCATGGAGGAGCACGACCACCGGCACCGGACCCTGGCCGCGCGGCATCACCAGACGGCCGACCAGCGGGACGCCGCCCGCATCGAAGCGGGTCTCGGTCACGTCGAACGCGATGCGCTTGCCGCGCTGTCCGCCGAAGGTGATGTCGCCGGTGCCGCAGTCGGTCGATGACAAGCTGTCCTTCGCCGGCTTGTCGGTCCAGCCGACGGTGCTGATCCACGCGCCGTCGGGCTGTGGGCGCAGTTGGCCCGTCTCGCCGTTGAAAGAAGTCCAACGCAAGGCGTCGCCTCGGGCCGGTGCAAGGTCCAGCGTCTGGCCGTTCTCCAGACGATAGGCACCCACCACGCAGTTTGTCGTCGCCGGGACAGTTGCCGTCGCCGTCGCGGACGCCGCAGCGGCCGGGGCCGGGGCTGTCTGCGCGGCCTGGGCCAAGGACGGCACAGGCGCCGTCGCGAGCGCCGCACAGAGCGGCAGCAGGACGAGTGTTTTCATTCTTTTCCCTCGAAGCTCGGTCATCGGAGCCGGGAGTCTCGATGTCCGAACTCATTGCGGCGACGTCGAGATGACGCGCCGTCGACGCGCCATGACGAACTGCAATCCCCGGCGATGAAGCGCATCGCCGGCTGCAGCGCGGGGCTGCGTCGTCATCGATCCGTCATGCTTGGTTCCGTCGGTCCACGCGTAACGGCGCGCCTTTCGTCAAGCTGTTCACGCCCTCGCGGGGGACGCATCCGCACCGGGACTGTTCGCGGAAGAAACAAGCGCCTAGGCTCGCGCACCAATCCGGTCAGGCCTCCCCAGACGCCGCCGGCCGCTTCACTCCCATGTCCTGGAAGAGGTCCTCATGACGCTGAACAACCTGCGTGTCGGTACCCGGCTTGGCGCCGGCTTTGCGCTCATCCTGCTGTTGCTGGCGCTGATGCTCGTCGTCAGCGTGCTGCGTCTGAGCAGCGCCTCGGTCGCCGTCCAGGGCATGATGGCCTCGCCGCTGGCCAAGGAGCGGCTGCTGGAGGAACAGCTGCGCAACGTCGTCGCCGGCGTCACGCGCGGCAAGGCGATCGCGAAGAACTCGGACGGCGGGCTGGAGGCGATCTTCCGCGACGAGGCCAAGGCCTCGACCGCGCGCGGCAACGAGATCGTCAAGGCGCTGGCGGAGCTGCCGACCGCCGACAGCGAGAAGCCGCTGCTGGACAAGTTCAACGCCGCGCGCAAGGCCTACCTCGACGCGCGGGACCGCATGATGGCGGCCAAGCGCGCCGACAAGGGCGACGAAGCCAACCGCATCTACGACAGCGAGTTCAGCGTCGTCGCGCCGGCGTATGTGGCCTCGCTGACCGCCGTGCTGGACTACCAGCGCAAGGTCATCGACGAGATGAACCAGACCATCGCCGCCGACACGGCGCGGGCGCAGTTCCAGCTGGAAGTGCTGGGCGTGATCGCCATCGCGCTGGGCATCGCGCTGGCGGTGATGCTGACCCGATCCATCACGCGCCCGATGGCGCAGGCGATCGAGCTGGTCGACGCGGTCGCGCAGGGCGACCTGTCCCGGCGCCTGCAGGTCGACGGACGCGACGAGATCGCGTACCTGATCGGCTCGCTCGGCAAGATGAGCCACGGGCTGACCGACCTCGTGCGTCAGGTGCGTCAGGCGTCGGAAGGCATCCAGACCGCCAGCGACGAGATGGCCACCGGCAACATGGACCTGAGCGCGCGCACCGAGCAGCAGGCCAGCTCGCTGGAGGAGACCGCGTCCTCGATGGAGCAGCTGAGCGCCGCCGTGCGGCACAACGCCGACAGCGCGCACCAGGCCAACCAGCTGGCGCAGAACGCGTCCGACGTGGCGATCCAGGGCGGCGAGGTGGTCGGCCGCGTCGTCGAGACGATGAAGGGCATCAACGACTCGTCGCGTCAGATCGGCGACATCATCGGCGTCATCGACGGGATCGCCTTCCAGACCAATATCCTCGCGCTGAACGCGGCCGTCGAAGCGGCGCGCGCGGGCGAGCAGGGCCGCGGTTTCGCCGTGGTGGCGTCGGAAGTGCGCTCGCTCGCCGGGCGTTCCGCCGAGGCGGCCAAGGAGATCAAGCGCCTGATCACCGCCAGCGTCGAGCGCGTCGAGCAGGGCACGAAGATGGTGGACCGCGCCGGCGAGACGATGACGGAAGTCGTCGGCAGCATCCGCCGCGTCAACGACATCATCGGCGAGATCAGCTCCGCCAGCAGCGAGCAGTCGAGCGGCGTCGCCCAGGTCGGCGAGGCCGTCACCCACATCGACCAGGCCACGCAGCAGAACGCCGCGCTGGTCGAGCAGATGGCCGCGGCCGCGAGCGGACTGAAGTCGCAGGCCGAGCAGCTCGTCAAGGTCGTGGCGACGTTCAAGTTGGCTTGAGCGCGCGAGCGATGCCCAGCACCGGCTCGGGCGCAAGAGAAGGCCGGGCTTGAATCGTCGAGCTGCTGCGGCCGGTGGGTCAGTCCGGCAAGCCGGGCCTGATCCCATACAACGCCAGCATCCCGAAGACATGCCCGATCGCGACGCCGGGTTCGCCGGACTCGATGCGCGCGATGGTCTGGACGTGGACGCCCAGTCGGGTGCCCGCCGCGCCCTGGCTCTCGCCGGCGGCCGTGCGCGCGGCTTTCGCCGCGGCGCCCAGCGCCTTGATCGCCTCAAGAGCGCCGTCGTCGATGTCCACGGAGATGCGTTTGCCTTGTGCCATGGGAGGGCATTCTCGCCGCTCGTTGCGCGGCATGCTGGCGGCTCGAGAAGAGCTTGTAAAGTGGCGCGCATGAACCTCCGTCTTCTTTCGGCCGCCGCGGTGACGTTGCTTGCCGTCCAGTTCCCGTCGCCTTCGTTCGCCGCTCCAGGCGTACCGGCGCGTGTCGACTTCAAGACCATGCCCGACTGCGCCAAGCTGCCCGCGCCCGAGGCGCCTGACGCGCCCGAATGGCATGGGCGTCTGGTCGTTGGCGTGAAGGCCGGCGTGATGGGCGGCAAGATCAGTGAGCTGGACATCCGCCTGCTCGAACAACCCGCCGACCTGTCCAGACAGGTGCAGCGCGCGGTGAAGAACAACGTCATGGCCGCCATGTCCGATTGGCGATGCGCCAAGGAACTGCGGTCGCTGGAAGTGACCTTCACCTTCGATCGGCCCTGACGCCGGTCGGCGCGCCGCTCAGCGGCGTTTCGTCCTTGTCGGACGAGCCATCTCCCGCGCCGCTGCAATCGCGGCCGCGAGCCGCGGCAGCGCGTCGGTGAGGGACTCGTCACTCAGCGCGCTGTCGCCGAGCAGGACACCCGGCGCCGTCTGCACGCGCTGGCAGCAGTCGGCCACGAGTTCAAGGCGCAACCCGCGCTCCGCCGACGCCTTCACCAGGGCGTCGGCGGGCACGTCGTCCGGCAGCCACCAGGTGAAGTGGAAACCACCGTGTTCACCGCTGGTCCGCAGCGGCGCCGGTGCGACCGCGTGGCGCAGCGCTTCGAGCACGCGCTCCCGCCGCCGCGCATACACGGCGCGCGTGCGCCGGATATGGCGCGCCAGTCCGCCGTCGGCGATGAACGCGGCGAGCGCACGCTGCTCGATCAGACCGACCGCCGGTCCCATCGCGCGACACGCTGCGGCGAAGTCGGGAATCAGCGCCCGCGGCACCACGGCGTAGCCGATGCGCAGGTCGGCGAACATCGTCTTGTTGAAGCTGCCGCAATGGATGACGCGGTCGTCCTTGTCCAGACTCTTGAGCGCGGGCAGCGGCGCGCTGCGGTAGTTGAACTCGCTGTCGTAGTCATCTTCCAGCAGCCACACCGAGCGCTCCTGCGCCCAGTTCAGCAGTTCGAGGCGGCGCGAGACCGGCATCGTCACGCCGGTCGGCGACTGATGCGCCGGCGTCACGTGGGCGAGCCGCACGCCGGCGTGCCGGCGCGCCCGCGCGACCGAGAAGCCCGACTCGTCGATCGCCACGGCAGCCAGGCGCCGAGCGAAGGGCGCGAAGATGTCCGCCGCGAGCGAATATCCCGGGTCCTCGATCAGCACCTTGTCCGTCGCGCGTAGCAGCACCCGCGCCGCGAGATTCAAGCCTTGGCGGATACCCGCGACGACGATGACCTGCGCCGGATCGCAGGACACCCCCCGCGCGGCGCCGAGGTACCGCGCCACCTCCGTCCGCAACTCCCACGCGCCGAAGGCATCGTCCTCGGCGGTCGCCTGCAGCCGCGTGCCGCGGGCGGCCGCCTGAAGATGGCTGCGCCACTCGGCGAGCGGGAACAGCGCCGCGTCGGCCACACGCGCAACGAAGGTCGCATCGTGGCGGGAAGGGCGCGCGGTGGCGGAGCGGGGCGCCTCTGACGATATCGGGTTCGAGGCAGCTTTCGCCGTTCGCGCCGACCGCTCAGGGCGCAGGAACTGGTCGGGCAGCGTGGCGCTCACGTAGGTCCCGGAGCCGGCGACGCCGGCCACGTAGCCTTCCGCGCGCAACTGGTCGAAGGCGACCTCGACCGTCGAGCGCGCCACCGACAGCCGCTCGGCGAGCGCACGCGACGACGGCACCCGCATCCCCGCCTTGAGCGTCCCCTGCAGGATGGCCTTGCGCAGCAGCCGATACACCCAGGCTTGACGCGTCTCGCCGTCGACGAGCGGCAGCGCAGGAAGGTCGAAGGGCGTTCCGCCGGTGCCGGTGCCGGTGCCGGTGCCGACAACGGATCCGAGATTCGGAAGTGGCTTGCTCAAAAGGTTGAAAGTGGCTGTTCCGAGGAAGCCACAGTGTAGGCAGGATCGCTGTCCATGCAAGTCCTCAAAACCTCCGCCGATGCGTTCACCCTCATGCCCCACGGGGTGCGCGTGCCCATGGCCGATCATCCGAGCGTGCTCGACGCCGCGTTGGCGGCGGGCCTCTCGGTGCCGTTCTCGTGCCAGCGCGGCGCCTGCGGCTCCTGCGCCGCGCAATGCATCGATGGTGAGGTCGAGCGCGCCGCGACCGCCTCAGCGAACGCGATCGACCCCGGTCCCGGGCGCGTGCTGATGTGTCAAGTGCGCGCCCGCGGCGATGTCGTCCTCGATGTGCCGGACTGGGTGCCTCAAGCGCCGCCGCGACGACTCACGCTGCACGTCCTGGCGCGCCGTGCGTTGAGCCCCGATGTCGTCGAGCTTGTGCTCGATCCGGGCTCGGGCGTCGCGACGCGGTCCGGGCACCATCTGCGCATCCAGCTGCCGGAAGGCGACCACCGCTGCTTCTCCATCGCCAATCGGCGCGAGAACGACCTCGATCCCATCGAGCTGCAAATCCGGCGGGTGCCGGGTGGCCGCTTCTCGGACGGATTGCTGGGTGAGCTGATGCCCGGCGATGCGCTGGAGGTCGAGGCGCCGTTCGGTGCTCCCGCGACGCTCGCGACAGGCGCGCCGTTGGTGCTGCTGGCCACCGGCACGGGCTACGCGGGCGTTCGGGCGTTGCTGCAAGCCGCGCTGGCCGATCGCGCGACGCCTGCTGTCACCCTCTACTGGAGCGGCCGCCACGAGGCGGATCACTACGCCCGGGCGGAACTGGATGCGTGGGCGGCGGTCGACAACCGCTTCAGGTGGCACGCGGTCTCGCCGCAGGCGACCAAGGGACATGCCGGACAGGACGACGCCCTGCAGCATCATGTGCAGGACCACGCGCTGGCGGGCGGGCACGACTGGTCCTCCGTTCGCGTGCACGCCTGCGGCAATCCGGCGATGTTGCGCGACGCGCGTCTCGCGTTGCAGGCTGCGGGACTGTCTGCCTCGCACTGGTTTGCCGATGCCTTCGTCGCCAGCGGTCGCGAGGCCGCGACGCACGCTTGGGAGCGCAGCGGGCCGCACTTCGATCTGGCCGGCATCGTGTCCGCGCGGGAGAAGTCGATCGCCGCGGTGACAGACATCGCCGCCTTGCTACGCCCCGGCATGTCGAGCGCCGAGGCGCACGCCCTGGCCGACGAACGTCTGCGCGCGATGGGCTCGCAGCGCAACTGGCATCCGACGATCGTGCGTTTCGGCGAGGACACGACCTGCACGTCGCGCGAGACGGGCGATCCCACGCGACGCCTGCGCGAGGACGACATCGTCTTCATCGACATCGGTCCGGTCTGGGACGGCTACGAGGGCGACTACGGCGACACCTTCGTCTTCGGCGACGACGAGGCGCACCTGCGCTGCGCCGAGGCCGCGCGCGCCGTGTTCACGGAGGCCCGCGCGGCGTGGGTGACCGGCGCGAGCGGCGTGGATCTCTACGCGTTGGCCGAGACCGCGGCGCAGCGGCACGGATGCACGCTGGTCCGCGAGATGGCCGGGCACCGCGTGTCCGACTTCCCCCACGCGCTCTACGGCCGGCACAAGCTGGCCCAAGCCGGCTTCGCGCCCGGAGACGGTCTCTGGGTGCTGGAGATCCAGGTCCGCGATCAGGTCCGGCCGATCGGCGCGTTCTTTGAGGACGTGCTGATGTCCAGGACGTGCTGATGCGTCAATCGAACCCGTGCGGATCCGCCACCCTCGGCCAGTAGTCCAGCGACCTCAGCCGATACGGCGTGCTCGCGAAGTCGCAGTTCATCGCTCCGGGCGTCGTGACGTAGAGCACCGCCTTGGCGATGGGCGCGAACTCCGCGTGGAAGTGCTGCGTCGACTTCACCACGATCAGCGCCTTGTTCTCCAGCGTCAGGCCCAGTCCGGTGAACGCGTCCGTGCCGTAGGTCTGCGTGCGGATCGAGCAGAGCACGATGTGCACGCCGTTCGCCGCCTCGACGCGCACGCAGGTGCCGAGCCGCTCGCGCGTGCCGAGCGCCGATTGCGTGTGGTCCTCGACCACCGCGCGCACCACCACCCGCAGGTCCAGCGGATCGCCCGAGGCCGGTCCGCACTTGCCGCCGATGCGCAGGTCGAGTTCCGCGCCCACGCCCGCGTCGCGGCAGATGTGCACCGCCCCCAGGTCCCACAGTGCGCCGACGATCACGTTGCCGATGCCGCGCTGGACGATGCGGCGCAGGATGAAGGTGCTGTCGCAGGGCGCGCCGCCGCCGGGGTTGTCGGCGATGTCGGCGAGCACGACCGGACCTTCGCCCGGCGCCAGCGCACGGTCGAGCGCGCCGTCGACATCGACGAGCTCCGGGCCGATGGCATCGCGCAGTGCCCAGAACTCACGGCCCAGCTGCTCCGCGAGTGAGCGCGCCAGCGCCGGGTCGTTGTCGGTCACGACCCAGAGCTTCGCGCCGGCTTCCGGCACGTCGCCCCACGGGAAGCCGTGACCGAGCGACACCGACAGCACGCCCGGCTCGCGCTCCAGCGCCTGCATGCGCGCGACGAAGGACTGCATCGGCTCGCGCGTCGTGTGCCAGAGACCGACCATCTTGCAATCGAAGGTCGCCGTGACCGGCCGCACTCGACCCGCCGCCGTGTCGACGAGGATCCGGTAGAGCTCGCGCCCGCGCGGCTCCGCATCGATGTGTGGGTATTCCTTGAAGGCCACGATCGCATCCGCCGAGCGCTGCATCAGCGCCGTGAGATGGCAGTGCAGGTCGAGCTCCAGTCCGATCGCGACGTCCGGTCCCACCACCTCGCGGATGTGCGCCGCGAGATCGCCTTCGCAGTCGTCGTAGCCCTCCGCAGCCATCGCGCCGTGGAGCAGCAGCTGCACCGCGTCCACCGGCATCGCCGCGCGCAGGTCGGCGAGGATCTCGTCGCGGAGTGCTTCATAGACATGCCGCACCGTGCGGCCCGACGGCTGCGCGATGGCGCAAAGGCTCTCGGCGACCTGGTGACCGTCCGACTCGATCAGCTCGCGCAGGAAGCGCATGAACGCGCCGGTGCCCTCGGGATCGCGACGGCTCGCGTCGCCGTGGAAGATCCCGTATTCCTCGAAGCCGCCCAGCCCCGTCGGCGCCGGCGCGAAGGTGTTGGTCTCGGTGGCGAGGTGGGCGATGAAGAACTTCATGCGCCGTCCGGTGCTGGCAGCGCTCGTGCTGTGGGTGATGCTCATGAACGCTCAATAGTTGAGGTTGAAGGCCATCAACTGACCGACCACGCCGATCCAGACGATGCCCGCCAGCGCCAGCGCGACCAGCACGCCCCACACGCGGGTCAGCCGCGTGGCATCGACGCGGAACAGCTTCCAGGCGACCCATACGCCGACGATCGCCGCGGCGACCGCGAACACGCCGCTCAGCTGCATCAGCCCGAACAGCCAGTCGTTGCCGCCGTTGTAGAGCGCGAGGTCGGTGCTGAGCACCGGCATGATCAGGACGAGCCAGGCGGTTACCCAGACGAGGTCGACGACGACGGCGATGCGCTGCCAGCGACGCAGGCGATGCAGCGCCGCGGACGCGCCGCTGGTGGCGCGATCCGCACGGCGCAGCAGCGCGCCCACCGGCCAGGCGACGAGCGCTCCGGCCAGCACCAGCAGCGACAGCCCGAGGATGCTCAGCGTCAACGGCGCGGAGCGCAGGAACGGCGCCTCCTGAAGCACGGAGACCGGGTTCTCGCTGTCGATCACGGTCTTCACGCCGTCGACGTCGGCCAGGGCGAGTTCCTGCAGCCCACCCTGCTTGCGCCACAGCTGCGGTGCGACCTCGCGGAAGGTCGCCATCTCGCCGGTCGGGCCCGAAGGCGCCAGGATCGTTCCGTCCGGATTGGCGGCGATGACCGTCTGGTTCATCAGGTAGAGCGCGCTGAGGAAGCCGTGCTCGACACGGCGCGAGGTCTGGTAACGACCCGCGATCACTTGAGCGTCCTTGGTCGCCGACGCCAGCGCCGGCGCATCGACGACCGGCTTGCCGGGGAAATAGCGGTCGAGGAAGCCCTCCATCAGCGCCTTGCGTGCGAGATAGACCGCCGAGTCCTTTCCCCGGCTATTGAAGGACACGAAGATCCCGACGCCTTCGTCCGGCAGCAGGCTCAGGTCGGAATGGAACACGATGGTGTCGCCGCCGTGGCCCAGCAGCGTGCGGCCGTTCCGAAACTCGCGGAAGAAGCCGTGCGCCATCACGTTGAAGCCGGGCCGCGCCTGCGCGGACGGGCTGTGCATCAGCGCGGTGGTGGCGGGGCTCAGGATCTCGGCGCCGTTGAACTTGCCCTGCTGCAGATGCGCGAGCATGAAGCGCGCCATGTCCGCCGCGGTCGCGCTGCCGCTGCCCGCGGGCGCGGTGACGACGAGCTCGAACGGGGAGGGCGCCGGATCGCTTGCCTGCCGGTAACCCTTGGCGATGAAGGGCGCGAACTTCTCCGGCAGCGGCTGCGCCGTCGTCGAATGCTGCATGCCCAGCGGCTGGAAGATATGGCGGTCGACGTAGGTGTCGAAGGGCTCACCGGAGACGCGCTGCACGATGTAGCCGGCCAGCGCGACGCCGTAGT
Source organism: Roseateles noduli (assembly GCA_002205125.1). Lineage (GTDB taxonomy): Bacteria > Pseudomonadota > Gammaproteobacteria > Burkholderiales > Burkholderiaceae_C > Roseateles > Roseateles noduli. The sequence goes on from NIOE01000002.1 coordinate 239,852, forward strand.
TGGAGTAGCCCGGCGCCTTTCCCGGCGCGAACAGCATCGGCCGTGGATGCTGCTTCAGGTAGTCCTCGTTGGACGGCGCGAGCTTCGGGTCGTAGGCGAGCAGGTCCTTCAGGCCTTCCTCGAAACCGGCCGTGTGGTTCATCAGATGCCGCAGCGTGATCGGTTTGCCGAAGGCCTGCGGGATCTTGAAGTCGAGGTAGTCGTTGACGTCGCGGTCCAGGTTGAGCTTGCCCGCCTGGACCTGCTGCATCACCGCCGTCCACGTGAACAGCTTGGACGTCGAGCCGGGACGGACCATCGAGGTCTCCGCGCTCATCGGCACCTTGGCCTTCACGTCCGCGTAGCCGTAGCCCTTCTGGAACAGGACCCGGCCGTCCTTCACCACGGACACGACGGCGCCGGCGATGTCACCCGCCTCCAGCGAGTAGGCGACGCGGCCGTCCAGCCAGGCTTCGAGGTCGGCGGCGGTCAGCGCGACGGCAGGGCGAGGCGCCGAAGCGGAGGGCGGCGGCGGCTCCGGCGTGGCAGCGACCTTGGGCGCGAGCGGCTTCTCGGGCGGGATCGCCGCAGGCTGCCCGCTGGGCTGCGAATGAGACAGCGACGCGGCGGACATCGCCAGCGCCAAGGTCACCAAGCCGGCGAGTCCGGCCCTCTTCATCGAGTTCATCGAGCATCCTTCAAGCGACACAGGCGCGCCTTGTGGGCGCGCCTCGACTCCATCCCGGGAGCCTCGGGTTCAGAAGTTCTGGTTGAAACTCATCAGGTGGTGGGCGGCACCGATCACGATGAGCACCGCGAAGGCCAGCACCCAGAGCACCGCCAGCGCCTTCGACGACCTGCTGGCGCCCGCGCCTGCCTCCTTGTCTCCGCCCTTGAAGGCGAGCCGCGCCTGCCACAGCGACACCAGCAGTCCGCCGATGAACGCGACCAGGGTCAGGCCTTGCGCGAGCGGCAGGACGACGCTCAGGTCGCCGTCGCCCTCGAGGCGGGTGAACACCAGCGTCCACAGCGCCACCGCCAGCAGCACCAGCACGCTGGCGACACGCACCGCCAGCAGCGACCGGCCCGGCGCCGCGACGCCGTGCTTGCGGCGCAGGACCGCGGCGACCGGCCACAGCAGCGCCGTGAGCAGCATCGTCACCAGCGAGAGCCCGGCCAGCAGCAGCGCCAGCCTGCCCGACAGCGCCGGCACCGGCTCGAACACGAAGGCGAAGACGTAGGGCTCCAGGCCCCATCGCACGACGCGGCCGTTCTCGACGATGGCCTGCAGGCGGCGCTTGCCGTGCTCCTCTTCCCACAGATACGGCTTGACCTCGCGGAACACGCTGCGCGAGCCGGCCAGCTCCAGCGCGACGCGGCCGTCGTCCAGCGCCTGCACCTTCAGCGGGCTGAGCAGCGGCAGCAGCGAGAAGAAGGTCGAGTCCTCGCGCCGCGTGCTCTGGTACGAACCAGCCAGCTGCTGCGCATGCTGTTTCGCGGTGGCGTCGTCGACCTGGCGCGGCGTGGCCGGCCGGGCGTCCGGCAGGTAGCGGTTGGCGAAGGACTCCAGCACCGTGTCCCGCAACCACTTGCCCTGGCCGTCCTTGCCCGGCGAGTTGACCGAGATGTAGAGCCCGATGCCGTCGTCGACGAACAGCAGCAGGTCGGTGTGGAAGAGGATGGTGTCGCCGCCGTGGCCGACCACGCGGCGGCCGTTGATGTCGTGCTGGTAGAAGCCCAGCCCGATGCCGAGCAGGTCCGGCATCGGCTTCGTCAGCTGGCCGTGCATCTGCTTCACCGTCTCGGGTTTCAGGATGCGCGCATCGCCGAGCTGCCCCTGCTGCAGGAAGGCCTGCATGAAGCGCCCCATGTCCGCGCCCGTCGCTGAGAGACTGCCGGCGGGCGCCAGGCTGACGATCTCGAAGCCTTTGCCGGGTTCGCCCTGCTTCTCGTAGCCCTGCGACATCAGCGGCGCCAGCGCGGGCGGCAGCGGCTGGCGGAAGCTCGCGTGCCGCATGCCCAGCGGCGCGAAGATCTTCTGCTCGACGTAGTCGTCGAAGGGGAGGCCGCTGACGCGCTGCACGATGTAGCCGGCCAGCGCCGTCGCGTAGTTCGAGTAACCCGGCCGCGCGCCCGGCTCATACAGCGCAGGCGGGATGTAGTCCTTCAGCACCTTCGCCAGGTCGGGCGACTTGCCGGTGTAGGTGATGAGATCGCGCGCGGTTTCCTCGAAGCCGGTCGTGTGCGTGAGCACGTGACGCAGCGTCATCGGCTTGCCGTTGAACTGCGGGATCTTGAAGTCGAGGTACTGGTTGAGGTCGGCGTCCAGGTTGAGTTTGCCCTGCTCGACCAGTTGCATCACCGCCGTCCACGTGAACAGCTTGGACACCGAGCCGGGGCGGAACAGCGTGCGCTCCGCGTCGACGGGAACGCGCCGGTCCCAGTCGGCGTAGCCGTAGCCCTGCTGGATCAGCGGCTGGCCGTCCTTGACGATGACGACGACGGCGCCCGGCACCTGCGCCATCTTCTGCGCAGCGGGCATCAGGCCGTCCAGCCACGCTTTCGTGTCGGCCAGCGTCATCGGCTGCGCGCCGGCCTTGGCAGCGGCGGGCGATGCCGCCGCAGAGGCCGTCGCAGACGCGGCCGACGCCGGCGCGGTCGCGGTGATCGGCGCGATCGGCGCCGACTTGGGCGTGGTGGTCGGCGTCTGCGCGGAGGCGTCCGGCACGGCGCCGAACGCGGCCAGTATCAGCGCGCAGAGGCGCAAGGTCATTGGCTTCATGGGGCGACGTTCAGAAGTTGTAGTTGACCGAGGCGCCGATCGTGCGCGGCTGCGCCGGCGTCGCGCGCAGCGGGCCGCCGAAGGCGGTGAGCGCCGTGTCGGCGCCGAGGATCGCGCGCTTGTCGGTGAGGTTGCGGACGAAGGCCGACAGCTGCCACGCGCCGAAGTCCATGCCCCACTGCGCGTCGACCAGCGTGTAGGCCGGCATCACGAAGTTGGGGATGGAGGTGGTGTCGCTGTCGTAGCCCGCGTTGCGCTTGCCGACGTGGCGCACCTGCAGGCTGGCGTAGGACGGCTTGCCGGCCAGCGCGAAGTTGTAGCGCGCGCCCAGCGACACGGACAGCTTCGCCGAGTTCGGCAGCCTCGCGCCCGAGGGGCCGAGGGCCGGCGCGTCTTCCTTGAGCTTGCCGTCGGTCCAGGCCAGGCTGCCTTCCAGGCGCCAGTCGTCGTTGATCGCATAACGCGACGCCAGTTCCAGCCCCTTGACCTCGGCCTTGCCGGCGTTGCCCATCACCGTCGTCGCGCCGAAGGCGAGCGGCTGCTGCAGCTTGCTCCAGCGGATGTCGAAGAGCGCGACCTCCAGCGACAGCCGCCGGTCCAGCAGGTCGGCCTTGTAGCCGGCCTCGTAGCTCCAGAGCGTGTCGGCCTCGAAGGAGGTCGGCGCGCCGGGGATGACCTGGCCGTTCTCGTCGATCGCCTGGGGGTTGGGGCCGCCCGGACGGTAGCCGCTGGCGGCGCGGACGTAGACGCTGCTCTGCTTGTCGAGCGAATACCGGCCCGTCACCAGGTAGGTGTTGGACCGGTCCTTGGACGTGGCGGGCTCCGGGAAGTCCGGGGTGTCGTTGGTGAAGGTCTCGTACGCCTGCTTGTTGCGCGCGACGCGGGCGCCCAGCGTGAAGGACAGCGCCGAGGTCGGATTCCAGGTCACGTCGCCGTAGACGGCGTTCTCCTCGTAGCTCGCGGGCTGGCCCACGCGCACGAGCTCCATGTCCGCGTCGGCGCCGGTGGGGAGGCCCCACAGGCGCTGGTTGTAGTTGTTGCGTTCCTTGTTGTGATACAGGCCGACCAGCCATTCGACGGTTCCTCGCGCCGACGTCAGACGCAGCTCCTGCGTTTCCTTGCGGAGCTTGGTGCGGTTGTCCAGCTGCACGAAGTCGAAGGCGCCGCCGCCGAGGATCTCGGTCGCGTCCAGCAGCGTGTCGCCGTTGAAACGCTGGCTGGACACGATGGCGTTCAGGCGCGCCCAGCCGAAGTCGTAGTCGACGTCCGCCGAGAGCAGCCGCGTGCGGATGCTGTAGGGCTCGGAGATCGACAGGTCGTGGGTCAGGTCGCCGTGGAGGGGCTTGCCGGTCGCGACGTCGTACTGGACCACGCCGGTGCCGTCGCGCTCGATCTTCTGGTCGACCGCGGAGAGGCGGACCTTCATCTTCGACATCGGCTCCAGCAGCAGCGAGACCCGTCCGCCGCGCGTGTCGCCGTCGTTGACGTGTTTGCCGGGCGCCAGGCCGGAGGCCTTGATGTAGCCGCCGTCGTGGTCGTTGAAGGCGGCCACGCGCAGGGCCGCGACGCCGGCGCTCAGCGGCACGTTCACCACCGCGTTCTCCGTGTGCCCGAGCGCGCCGCCCTTGATGCCGCGCACGCCCAGGCCGACCTTGCCGGAGAACTCCAGGGTGTCGGGCTCGTTGGTGACGTACTTGAGCAGGCCGCCCATCGCGCCCGCGCCGTAGAGCGTGCCCTGCGGGCCGCGCAGCAGCTCGATGTGATGCAGGTCCAGCAGCGACATGTCGAGCGCGGCCACCGCCGCGCCGCCGAAGGCGGTGCTGGAGCCGTAGGCCACCTCGTCGACATAGGTGCCGACCGTCGCCGTGCCCGCGCTGCCCACGTTGATGCCGCGGATGCTGACCTGGCCGCGGCCGGGACCGCCGTCGCTGCTGACGTCCACGCCGGGCAGGCTGCCCACGTAGTCCACCAGCGAGCCGGCGCCGGAACGCTCCAGACCTTCGGTGCTGATGGTCTCGACGCGCAGCGGCACGTCCCGCAGCGGCTCGCGGCGGCGCGTCGCGGTGACCGTCACGACCTCCAGCTTCTCCGCCTTGACCGCGGCGCGGTCGCCGTCCTTGTCGACGGGCGCTGCGGACGCCGCCGCGGAGGCCGGCGTCGCCGGAGCGGCGGGCGCGGCGGCCTGGCTCCAGGCGGGCATCGCCTGCATCGCGGCCAGGCAGGGCAGCAGCAGCGGCGCGAAGGCGAAGCGTCGCGTGGGCCGCGTGGTCCTGGCGGAAGGCGCTGGTCGGCGGGAACGGGGGGAGGCGTTCATTCGGTGGACTCCTGGCGAGGCGGGCGAAGTTGAGCCACAAGTTTCCAATTTGGAAAAAGCTTTCACATTGGTGGAAACCTTAGCTGCTAGGACGCGAAGCTTCAACTCAGGGTGATCGCGGTGGTCCGGCGGGGCCGCCTTGCTAAGATCGACGCACTGTCTGCTTCCCTCGACCATGGCCATCGATTCGAACCTTCCCGGCGACCACATCCGCAGCGTGCGACGCCGTCTGGGCCTGACGCTCAGCGACGTGAGCGGCCGGACCGGCCTGGCGGTGTCGACGCTTTCCAAACTGGAAAAGGGCAACATGTCCCTGTCCTACGACAAGCTGATGCTGCTGAGCAAGGGCCTGGGCGTGGACATGGCGGAGCTGCTGGCCGACGTGCCCGGCTCGCGCGCCGCGCCGGGCGGCGGCGGTCGACGCATCGTCGAGCGCGCCGGGGAAGGGCAGCAGGTCGTGACGGAGAGCTACCAGCAGCTCTACCTCGCGACGGAGCTGCTGAACAAGCGCGTCACGCCGTTGATCGCGGAGGTCAACGCGCGCACGTTGGAAGAGTTCAAGGCGGAGTTCGGCGATCTGATCCGCCATCCCGGCGAGGAGTTCGCGTACGTGCTGGAGGGCGAGATCGCCTTCCACTGCGAGCTGTATGCGCCGGTGGTGCTGAAGACCGGCGATTCGATCTACTTCGACAGCGAGATGGGGCACGCCTACCTGAAGGCCTCCGACGCGCGCTGCCGCGTGCTGGCCACCTGCGCCCCGCGCAGCAGCGGCACGCCGGACGGGTTCAGCCAGCATTTCATCGATGTGTCCAAGCGTCTGCAGGAGCCGGTGCCCGCACCGACCACCTCAGGCAAGGGCGCGAAGGCCGCAGCCACGAAGTCGCGCGGCTCAAAGCGCTGAGCCCTTCTTACTCCCTCTCCCGCTTGCGGGAGAGGGCAGGGGTGAGGGCCAGCGGCGCCTCGAGCCTCCTCAGCATGGGGCCCAGCGCGAGCAGCGCCAGCGAGGCCGCGGCAGCAAGCGCTGCGAGCAGCACGAAGAACCCGGCCGGCCCGAGCCACTCCCAGGCGCGTCCCACGACCCCTGACAGCAGGTTGCCCGCAAACGCCGCGAGGAACCACGCGGCAATGACCGTCGCCCCCATGCCCGACGGCGCGAGTCGCGCGAACAGGCCCAGCCCGACCGGCAGGATGTAGAGCTCGCCGACCGTGTAGACCGCGAAGAACACCACCAGCAGCAGTCCGCTGACCGGCTTGCCATCGGACATCGCGGCCATCGCCGCCAGCAGCAGGTAGGCGGCAGCGACTCCGGCCGCGCCGATCGCCATCTTCCGGACCGGCGCGGGCTCGCGGCCCTTCACGGCGGCGCGTCGCCACGCGCGGATCAGCAGCGGCGTGAACAGGAAGACGAACAGCGGGTTGAGCGACTGCACCCAGGTCACGGGAATCGCGAAGCCGAACGCATGCAGGTCGACGCTCGTGTCCGCCCACAGCGCGAGTGTGTTTCCGCTGTGCGCGTAAGAGCTCCGGAACACCATCACCGCCAGGGCCACCAGCAGCAGCGGCACGACGATCGCCGCGGCGCCGGGCTTGCGCCGCGCATGGCCATCGACAGATTTCTCCGCGATCGACGAACCCGGCGAACCCGTCGAGTTCGTCGAGCCCGCAGCCCCTGCCGCATTGGGGCTCGTGGCATTGGCGGCCCGCGCGGACGTATCGCGCGGCCGATCCGCCGGCAGATGCCGCCCGCCTAGCAGATAGATCGCCAGCCCCACGCACATGCCGACGCCGGCGGCGCCGAAGCCCCAGTGCCAGCCGTAGACCTCGCCCAGCGTGCCGCAGGCCAGCGGCGCGAGCAGGCCGCCGAGGTTCACGCCGACGTAGTAGACGTTGTAGGCGCCGCCGCGGCGCGGGTCGTTCTCGGCGTAGAGATCGCCGACCTGGCTCGGCAGGTTCGGCAGGAAAAGGCCGTTGCCCAGCGCGATGAGCACGAGGCTCGGATAGAACAGCGCCTCCCAGCTCAGCGCGAAATGCCCGACCGCCATCAGGCTGCCGCCGATCACGATCGCCAGGCGCCGCCCCAGCCAGCGATCGGCGAGGTAGCCGCCGGCGATCGGCGTCAGGAACACGCCGCCCGTGTACAGCCCGTAGATCAGCGAGGCGTCGGCCTGCGAGAAGTGCAGCTGCTTGGTCATGTAATAGACCAGCAGCGCGCTCATCCCGTAGAAGGAGAAGCGCTCCCACATCTCCGTCAGGAACAGCACGGTGAGCCCGCGCGGCTGGCCGAACCAGGTGGCGCGCGAACGCGTCGCGGAGCGATCGACGCCGGTGTCGCCGGCGTTCCCTGCGTTCCCGGGGATCTCGGCGTTGGCGGGTGTGGTGCTGGGGGTGGTCATGGTGGCGCTCATCGTCGCGGTCCTTCCGGCGGAAGTTCTGCGGGTCTTCCCGTGTCAAACGAGGTTGTGCATCGAGTTGTCCGGATGGTAGAGTTATTTTCCAAATTGGAAAGTAGCTAAAAACCATGAGTGAGACGACCGCCCGCAGCGTGGATTGCCTGGTGATCGGGGCCGGCATCGCCGGGGCGTCGATCGCGGCGAACCTCGCGCCGCACATGACGGTGGCCGTGCTCGAAGCGGAGGCGCACGCCGGGTATCACACCACCGGGCGCTCCGCGGCGCTGTACTCGGCGCTCTACGGGAACGCGCCGGTCCGCGCGCTGACGCGGGCCAGCCGCCCGTTCTTCGACCGGCCGACAGCGGGCTTCGCCGAGGTGCCGCTGCTGCGCGCGCGGGACACGCTCTATCTGATCGGCGCCGGGCAGCAGGCCGTCGCCGACCGGTTCGCCGCCGACGAGGACGTGCGCGTGCACACGCGCCGGCTGGACGCGGACGAGGTGCTCCGGCGCCTCACTATCCTCCAGCGCGATCGCATCGAGGGCGCGCTGCTCGACGACACCTCGGCGGACATCGACGTCGACGCGCTGCATCAGGGCTTCCTGCGCCAGGCGCGGGCCGGCGGCGTGCGCGTGCATCTGGGATCGCCGCTGCGCGAGCTGGTGCGGGAGAAGAAGGGCTGGCTCGCCCGCACCGATCAATTCAGCATTCGCGCGCCGCTGGTGATCAACGCGGCGGGCGCCTGGGCCGATGCCATCGCGCAACTGGCCGGCGTCGCTCCCTTGGCGCTCCAGCCGCTGCGACGCACCGCGGCGTTGATCGACGTGCCGACCGGCGTCACCGCCGCAGAGGCCGCCGACTGGCCCGCGGTCATCGCCATCGACGAGAGCCACTACTTCAAGCCCGATGCCGGCCTGCTGCTGATCTCCCCGGCGGATGAAACGCCGAGCCTGCCCTGCGACGCGCAGCCCGAGGAACTCGACGTCGCGATCGCCGTCGACCGCTTCGAGACGCTCAGCGGCCGGCGCGTGGCGCGCGTGCGGCATCGCTGGGCGGGGCTGCGCGTGTTCAGCCCCGACCGCACGCCGGTCGCCGGATTCGATCCCACGGCGCCCGGCTTCTTCTGGTGCGCGGGGCAAGGCGGCTACGGCATCCAGACCGCACCCGCGCTGGGCCGCGCCGCAGCGGCGCTCGCCCGCGGCGAGGACCTGCCCGACGACATCGCCGCCGCAGGCGTTCACGCCCGAGATCTTTCTCCCCAGCGTTTCCGCAACACCTGACCCCTCTCCGTCGAGTTCCCCACCCCATGCCCCGTCTTCAACTGTCCACCCACGTCGAGCAGCTCGCGCTGCGAGAACCCTTCGTCATCTCCGGCTACCGCTTCACCGAGATGCCCGCGATGCGCGTCGTCCTGCGGGACGGTCCGGACGAAGGGCGCGGCGAGGCCGCCGGCGTCTACTACCTGAACGACCGCCCGGCGGACATGCCGGCGCAGCTCGAAGCGGTCCGCGACGTGATCGAGGGCGGCATCGGTCGCGAGGCGCTGCGGCGCCTGCTGCCGCCGGGCGGCGCGCGCAACGCGGTCGACTGCGCGCTGTGGGAGCTCGAAGCCCGGCGCACCGGTCAGGCCGTGTGGCAGATGGCAGGGCTTGGAGAACCGCGACCGTTGACCACGACGATCACGCTGGGCGCCGACGAGCCGGGCGCGATGGCGACGAGGGCGCTCGCGCTGCGCGACATGCGGGCGCTCAAGCTCAAGCTCACCGGCGACACCGATGCCGACATCGAGCGGGTGCGGGCGGTGCGCGCGGCGCGTCCCGACGTCTGGCTCAGCGTCGACGCCAACCAGGGCTTCACGCCGGCCAGCATCGAGGCGCTGCTGCCGGTGCTGGTCGCCTGCGACGTGAGCCTCGTCGAGCAGCCGTTTGCGCGCGGCCGCGAGGCCGACATGGCGCTCGTCGACTTCCCCATGCCGACCGCGGCGGACGAGAGCTGCCTGACGCTCGATGAACTTGAAGCGCTGCCGGGGCGCTTCGACGTGCTCAACATCAAGCTCGACAAGTGCGGCGGCCTCACCGAAGCGCTGCTGATGGCGCATCGGGCCCGCGTGCTCAAGCTCGGCGTGATGGTCGGCAACATGGGCGGCACCAGCCTGGCGATGGCGCCGGCCATGCTGGTCGGCCAGCTCTGCGACATCGTCGACCTCGACGGGCCGACGATCCTGGTGCAGGACGTCGTGCCGGGGGTGAGGTACGGCGAGGGGAGGGTGGACTGTCCCGTGGCGGTGTGGGGATAGCGCTTAAACTAGTCGTGTAAGCGCTTGGGACAAAGGTTGGCTGCTCCCCTCTTCGGACGGACGTCAGACTCCAAGACGCAAAGGAGGGAACTGGCCGCGCAAGCGGCCTTTTTCCTTTGTGCAGTCGAGATCTCGGCGATGCGTGTCAGCTGACGACCTTGGTGAACCGCATCACCCAGTTCGTCTCCCACGTCGTCCCGCCGTCGGCCGAGAACGCCTGCTCCCAGCGGGGCTCCTGCACGTTGCGCTTGTCCCACGTGAATCGCACCTTGATGTCTCGCCCGTCGAGCACGTCGTCGGCGAAGAACAGCCCGATCGGGCCGTCGAAGCGGCCCTTCACCGGCACATCCAGCGCATGGGGCGCGCGGCCGTCCAGCCACCAGATCGCCCACAGGCCGCTCTTCGGATCGAAGGAGCGCAGCGCCACCGCTCGGTAGCGGCCTTCCGGCAGATCGAGCTCGTTGTCCTCGATGTTGCCGAGCCCGCCGAGGATGGGCCGCGTCGTGCAGCGGCCTTCAAACTCGGTCCAGTCCTCGCAGCCGCTGAGGCGACGATTCAGTCGGCGGTGATGGATGGCGAAGCTGCCGAATTCGAAGTCGAAATCATCGGCGCCTGAAGAGGAGGGCGTGTGCATGGGGGCCTCGGGTCGGGTGGTCGACCCTGGCAGTTTCCGCGCGCGGCCGTCCAGTTCTGGCAGCAGCGCGAGCGCCGGGCGGCATCCGGCCCGGCGCGAGCCCCGCCCGTTCAGGGCCTGTGTGCGAGGGCGAAGTCCAGCGCCGCGCGCACCGCCGTCACCTGCGCCTCCACGCATTCCTCCGGATTCGTGCGAGGACTGTCGGGATACACCTCGGTGGTCGTCGTGAACGGCGCCCGCGTCACGCTCGCGCACAAGCCGGAGTTGCGCACGGGGAACTCGATGACGCCTCGTGCGCTCAAGGGCGCGCCGATGATGTGGCCGTCCGCGTCCGGCGGCGCGATGTGGGTGACCTTTTCCACCGCCTGGATGATGGCTTCCTGGAAGTCCAGCCGGGTGGTCTCGCTGTCGCCGACCAGGTAGAAGCCGTCGGGGACTTCCTCGGCCACGAGCGGCTTGCCGTCGCGCGCCGCCAGTGCCAGGCGGAACTCCGTGATGTCGGTGTCCGTCGTCTCGTGCAGGTCGATGTGCAGCAGGAACTGGCCGGCGTACGGCGTCAGCAGCTCGATCAGCGCCGACGACTCCGCGGCCTCGCGTCGCGCGCCGAAGTTCCGGTTGGGATCGACCGCGTGGTAATTCCAGCGGCAGATGCGTTCGTAGGCCCAGGGGCTCACGCAAGGCACCACGATCACGTTCACGCGATCGCTGAAGGCTTCGGCGTGTTCCTCGGCGAAGCGCAGCGCACCCAGCACGCCGCTGGTTTCGTAGCCGTGGACGCCGCCGGTGACCAGTGCCACCGGCCGTGCCGGATCCCACGAGCGGCTCTTCAGCGCGAGCAGCGGGTAGACATCGTCGCCGTACGTCAGTTGTCCGTAGCGGACGACCTCGAAGCGGTCGGCCAGGGACTCGATGCGCGTGACGACGTCGTCCTGATAGCGCCGGGACACGACCTGGCGCTCGCGCCAGGCGGTGCGTTCCGCGTCGCCCCACGGGACGCCGGGAGTGCCGATGGGATAGAAGCGCGCTGTGCTCATGAATGCTCCGAATCCGGGGAGGGTCATCAAGTCGGCGAGTGTCTCCCATCCGCGATGGTCGACTATCCTGCGCCGGCATTGTTCAACCAGGAGCTGCGCGCATGAAGTACACCAAGCTGGGCAACACGGGACTGGACGTCTCGCGGCTGTGCCTGGGATGCATGACCTTCGGGGCGGCCGACGTCGGCAACCACAGCTGGACGCTGGACCTCGACACCTCCCGCGTCCTCTTCCGCCAGGCGGTCGACAGCGGCATCACCTTCTTCGACACCGCCAACAGCTACTCCGGCGGCACCTCCGAGCAGATGGTGGGCGTGCTGCTCAAGGAGATGACGCGGCGCGAGGAGGTCGTGCTCGCGACCAAGATGTACTTCCCGTACGAGACGCCGGAAGGCGTCAAGCATCGCCGCGGGCTGTCGCGCAAGCAGGTGCTCGCCGAGATCGACGCGAGCCTGGCGCGCCTGGGCACCGACTACGTCGACCTGCTGCAGATCCACCGCTGGGACCACGACACGCCGATCGAGGAAACGATGTGCGCGTTGAACGACGTGGTGCGCTCGGGGCGTGCGCGTTACCTCGGCGCCTCGTCGATGTATGCATGGCAGTTCGCCAAGGCGCAGGAGGTGGCGCGCCGCAACGGCTGGACGCCGTTCGTGAGCATGCAGAACCACGTCAACCTGCTGTATCGCGAGGAGGAGCGCGAGATGATCCCGCTGTGCGCGGACCAGGGTGTCGGGCTGATCCCGTGGAGTCCGATGGCGCGTGGGCGTCTGACCCGGCCGATGGATGTCGCCACGCAGCGGCTGCAGACCGACGATGTCGGCAAGCGGCTCTACGACAGGACGGGCGACCAGGACCGGCCGGTCATCCAGGCCGTGCAGGACCTCGCGGCCCGGCGCGGCGCGAAGATGGCGCAGATCGCCCTCGCGTGGGTGCTGGCGAAGCCGGAAGTGACGGCGCCCATCATCGGCGCGTCGAAGCTCGAGCAGCTGGACGACGCCGTCGGTGCGCTGGACCTGGTGCTGTCCGACGACGAGATCGCCGCGCTGCAAGCGCCCTACGTGCCGCACGCCATCAGCGGACACGAGTAAATCCGGGACGCGCGACGGGCGGGCTTGCGCTACCCTTCGCGCTCGGAGTCCGGCGTCATCGTCCGGTGGCGACGCGAAGAGGCTCCGCGAGGACAACAGGGATGGATGCCGCACATCAGGCGCACGGGAGGCGCACGATCCTGCTCGTCGACGACGAGGCCGCGCACCGCTACGCGCTGAGGCGCCGGCTGGAACTGGCCGGCTTCGCGGTGATCGAGGCGCCGGACGGCGCGGAGGCGCTGCGGCAGGCCATGGCCGGGGTCGGCGTGGACGCCATCATCCTCGACGTCATGCTGCCCGACATCAGCGGCTTCGAGGTCTGCCGCCAGCTGCGCGCGTCGAAGTCGGCGGCGGCGGTCCCCATCATCCATGTCTCCGGCATCCACGTCGACGATCGCGACCTGGTCCACGGGCTCGAAAGCGGCGCGGACGCCTACCTCACGCGCCCGGTCGACGAGGACGTGCTGATCGCCAACCTGCATGCGCTGCTGCGGCGGCGCGAGGTGCTGCGGGCGCTCTCCGACGAACTCGACCAGAAGCGGCTCGACGAGGAGCGCGCGCGGGACCTGTTCCTCGCGATCCTCGGGCACGACCTGCGCAATCCGCTGGACGCGATCTCGATGAGCAGCCAGTTGCTGGCGAAAGCGCCGCCTTCCGCCGACATGACGCAGAAGATGGCGTCCCGCATCACCGCGGCGTCGCGGCGCATGACGCACATGCTCGACGACATCCAGGACTACGCGCGCAGCCGGCTCGGCGCGGACCTGATCCTGCGCCGCACGCCGCAGCGTCTGGGCGCGCTGGCGGCCGCGGCGATCGACGAGGCGCGCGGCGCCAATCCCGGCCTGGTCATCGAGCTGGTGCAGCAATCCCCGGACGACGGTGCGTGGGACGGGGAACGGCTCTCGCGCGTCATCGCCAACCTGCTGCGCAACGCTGTGCAGCATGGGGCCGAAGGGCGGACCATCGTCGTGACGGCGGGCGGTCACGGGGACCTGCGGCATCTGTCGGTCCGCAACGAAGGCCGTCCGATCCCGCACGAGGTGCTGGGCAGCCTCTTCGAGCCGATGGTGCGTCGGGTCACCGACGCGCCGGCGGCGAGCAACATGGGCCTCGGCCTCTTCGTGTGCCGCACGATCGTGGAAGCACACGGCGGACGCATCGACGTCGAGACCGGCGAGGCGGGCACCGTCTTCCGGATCGAGCTGCCGGCCGTTGCGCCTGTGGACCTGCCGCCAGGCGCGGAAGGTCCGAACGACCTGTGAAGCGGAGAAGCCGCTGCGCTACTATCGGCGCATAGACCGTGAGGTTGTCATCCCGAAGTCCTTGCTTCGTTCGAGGTTCTCGAACGCGCCGCAAGTCCTCGCCTTGATCGCTTGGCGCTTCTGTTCGCGCCGCATGTCGTGGCGCGGAACACGATGAAAACGCAAGGAGTAGGGCAATGGCTGCACCGCAGGACCTGGAGGCGCTGCGCATCGGATTGCGCACCTGTGTGGACGCGCTTCACCGACGTCGCGCGAGCGAGATCCCCGAACCGCTGATCGAGCAGCTGGTGCGCCAGCGCTGGCTCGAATGGCGCGGCGGGGCGCTGTGCCTCACCGGGGACGGTGAGCGCATCTACTGGCAGGAGCTGGTGTGAGCGCCGCGCTGCTGCGCGCGAGCCGGCGGACGTGCGGGCGTGCGTGCAAGATGATGCGGGAGCGGACGTGCTGATCCGGACGCGTCTGGCCAACATCATCGGCCTGCGGATCGATTCGTTTGATCTGGTGTTCGTGACGGCGCCGGCGACGGATGTCGGGGCGGTCATCTATCAGCGGCCCGGATTGCCGACGCGGAGGGTGCTCCACGTGGAGGGCGTCGCCGACGATCGCGAGGCGGCTGCGCAGGCGATCAGGAGGGAGCTCGACCCGTCGCTCAAGAGCGACGGGTGGAAGCTGTGAGCCCGCAGGGTGCGCCTCGGGAGAGGCGCGCCTGAGGGATCACTCAGTCTGCGTTCAGATGACGCGGATGCTGGAGGCTTGCGGGCCCTTCGGGCCGTCCTTGGTCTCGAACTCGACCTTGGCGCCTTCAGCCAGCGTGCGGAAGCCGCCGGAGCTCTGGATTTCGCTGTGGTGGGCGAACAGGTCCTTGGAGCCGTCGGCCGGGGTGATGAAGCCGAAGCCCTTGTCGTCGCTGAACCACTTCACGGTGCCCTGCTTGGTCGTCATGTTGTTTCCTTTGGAATGAATGACAGGAAAAAACCCGGCGCACGGATGCGTGCCGGGACAGAGACACTCAAGAGCTTGCAGCGGGGGGGTGTTGCTGAAGCAGTCCGCTCGCACGAGGGGCCCGGGGAGGGCCGGCGGCGGCTGCAGAGAAGACCTCAGAAGAAAGGTCTTGTGCGAATCTATCCGGCTAATGTAGCACGGATGTGTCATTCCTCTTACTGATGAGTCAGCCGCGCCCCGAAAGACTATTTCTGCGGGTGGTAGTCGTTGACGTAGGGCATGGCAATCCAGCGGTATCCCTGGCCATCGGCTTGCAGGTGCCCGACGCCGGGGAAGGCGACGTGGTCGCCCGCGACCCAGTAGCGGCCCTTCAGCGCATCGGCGAAGGCCTGCTTGCGCGTGGCCGCCGCCGCCTTCGGATCGACGTCGAAGGCGACGGTCACATCGGGACGGGGCAGCTGCACGTCGGCCACGTGGAGCAGGTCACCCCAGAACACCAGCTTCTCGCCCTGGCTCTCCAGCACGTAGAAGCTGTGGCCCGGCGTGTGTCCCGGCGCCGGCAGCGAGCGGATGCCCGGGAAGAGCGCGGTCTCGCCGCTGAAGGTCTTCACGCGGCCTGCATCGACGTAGGGCTGGACTTTCGCCAAGGCCTGGTCGAAATAGACCTTCATGGCTTCCGGCGCGCGCTCGCGCTGGCCGGCGCCCAGCCAGTACTCGAGTTCCTTGCGCTCGAGATGCAGCGTCGCGTTGGGGAAGACGAGGCGCGACCCCTCCATCAGACCGCCGGTGTGGTCCGTGTGGATGTGGGTGATGAGGATGTCGGTGATCTGCTCGGGCGCGTAGCCGGCGCCCTTCAGGCTCGCGCTGATCTTGTTGAGCGTCGGGCCGTAGAGCTCGCCGGTGCCGGCGTCGATCATCACCAGGCGATCGCCGGCCTTGATCAGGTAGGCGTTGATCGAGGCCTCGACCTCGGTGCCCTGATAGGTCGTGGCCAGGCGCTTGGCGACCTCGTCGGCGCTGATGCCCTTCAGCACCTGCTGCGCCGGGATGGGCAGCGTGCCGTCGGACAGCGCGATGACTTCGAATGCGCCGATCTTGAAGTGCTGGTAGCCCGCCTGGATGTGGCTGAGCTTGGGCGCGGGCGCGCTCGCGCCCTCCGCGTGGACGGCGGGCGGCACGGTGGCGAAGGCGGCGGCGATGGCCAGGGTCAGGGTGAGGAATGAACGGTTCATCATGGTCTTGTGGACGTCGAGGTCGGAATGGCAGGTGATGGCGGATCGGTCAGGCGGTCGCGGTGGTCGCGGCGGCCGGCAGTCCGTGCGTGAACAGGCTGGCGCGCGTCTGAGCGTCGGTGTCCTGCTTGAAGTCGAAGCGGGACGGCAGTGCGGCGACGCGTTGCGCCGCGGGGCGCTCGTTGATCTCGTTGAACAGCCGCGCCACGTTGGGATAGCGCGTCCAGGCTTCGGCCCCGAGCAGGTACTGCAGGCCGCGGCACCAGCCCCACAGCGCCATGTCCACGATCGAGTACTCGTCGCCGAGCAGGTAGCGGTGCGTGGCCAGGCGCGCCTCCACGATCGCCCAGTGGCGGTCCGCCTCGAAGCGGTAGCGGTGCGCGCCGTAGGCTTCGCCGGCGGGCGCGTAGTGCGTGAAGTGGATGGCCTGACCGGTGAACGGACCGACGCCCGAGGCGATGAACATCAGCCACGACAGCAGCTCGGCTTGGCCGGCGTCGGACGGATCGCCGTTGAATCGGCCCGTCTTGCGGGCGAGGTGCAGCAGGATGGCCGAGCTATCAAAGATGGCGATACCGTCGTCGATGATCGCCGGGACCTTGCCGTTCGGATTGACGGCGCGGAAGGCGTCGCCGTGTTGCTCGCCCTTGGCGATGTCGACGGGGATCAATCGGTAGGCAAGACCGCTTTCCTCCAGGAATAATGCGACCTTCGACGGGTTCGGCGTCGGGTGGTAGTAGAAATCGATGCTGGACGACATGAGCGCTCCGGGGTGGTTCTGGCTTCAAGGGAAGCGAAGCGTAGGACCGGAGCAGCGTCGGGTGTGAGTCGTCAGAGTCGATGGGAGGTATCGGAATCGTGGATATGAGACGTTCGGATCTGCATCTGCTGATCTCGCTGGACACGCTGCTCGACGAGCTCAACGTCACGCGCGCCGCGCGGCGCATGCACATCAGCCAGCCGACGCTGTCGGGGCATCTGGCCAAGCTGCGCGAGCTGTTCCAGGACCCGCTGCTGGTGCCCTCGGAAACCGGTCGCGGCATGGTCGCGACGGAACGCGCGCTGGCGCTGCGGCCGGCGCTCGCGCAGGCGCTCTCGCAGTTGCGCGAGGCGGTGGCGCAGCCGCACGACTTCGATCCGGCGACCTCGGCGCGGACCTTCACCGTCGCGGCCAACGACAGCGTGTTCACGATCCTCGCGCTCGACGTGATGGCCGAGGTGATGCGCCACGGCAATCCCGAGCTGCGCATGGCCGTCGTGCCGGCTTATGACGTCGGGTTGGTGGAGCGCATGGCGCGCGGCGAGGTCGATCTTTTCCTCGGCGACATCGACAAGGTGCCGGAGTCGCTGAAGGCGAGATTCCTGCTGCGCGCCGATTTCGCGCTCGCGCAGCGTCGCGGTCACCCGCGCGGAGCCAATCCGCCCAAGCTCGATGAATACTGCGATCTCGGCCACGTCATCGTGTCGGCGAAAGGCGAGTTCTACTCGTCCGTCGACGACGTGCTGGCCAAGCTGGGCCGGCACCGCCGCGTCACCGCGGCGGTGCCCAGCTACAACCAGGTGGCGCTGGTGCTGTCGCAGACGGACCTCGTGACGACCCTGCCGCGACAGCTGCTGCAGCGCTACGAGTCCTTCGTCGAGCTGCTCGAACTCCCGTTCGAGCTGGCGCCGTTCCGGCTCGCGATGGCGTGGCACCCGCGATCGCAGAACGACGCTGCCGGGAAGTGGCTGCGGAACTGCTTCACTGCGGCCGGTACGTGACCTTCAGCTGGTAGTTCCCCGCCGAGTAGCCGTAGACCAGCACATACACGTCGCCGTTGGCCGTCATGGTCACGCTGCAGCCCTCGGTCGCCGTCGAGCCGTTGGAGCGGCAGGTGTAGGTCGAGGTGGTCGGCACCGCGCTCTTGCGGACGTAGAGGTCGATGTCGCCGGTGCCGGTCGTGCTCGCCGCGAGGCTGCCGCCGTTGGCGACCTTGAACGGGCCGAAGCTCTTGCTCGCGCCGCGCGCCAGGGTGCCGCTGAAGTTCTCCGTCTTGTCCGTGGGCGGCGGCGTGCCGGGGCCGTCGCTGCCCAGTTCCACCGCGTAGGCCGCGGCCATGCGCGCGAACTTCAGCGCGTGGTCGGCCTGGCTGCCCATGTTGGCGTAGGTGTCGTTGGCCGAGTGGATGTACGGGTTGTCCGCGCTGAAGCTCGACTCGAAGGGCATGCTCGCGAAGAAGCCCTTGGCGTTCCACGACGCG
The DNA here is from genome assembly GCA_002205125.1 of Roseateles noduli. GTDB lineage: Bacteria > Pseudomonadota > Gammaproteobacteria > Burkholderiales > Burkholderiaceae_C > Roseateles > Roseateles noduli. Next base: position 258,051 of record NIOE01000002.1, read on the forward strand.
TGGTCCGAGCAGGCGTAGCCGCAACGGTCCGTCCCCACGCGCAGCGTCGGCAGGTAGGTCGCGATCACGTTCGTGAGGAAGGTGTTCTGCGCGCTGTCGGTGTAGTCGGTGAAGATGTAGATGTCGTTGGCGGCGCCCTTGTAGTTGGTCATGTCCAGCTGCAGCACGCCCACCACGTTGGTGTTGGCCGCGGCGAAGCTGTTGGCGATCTCCTGCGAGCCGCGCAGGCCGACTTCCTCGGCCGCATAGGCCATCAGCTTGATCGTGCGGCGCGGCTTGTAGTTGGCCTGCACCAGCGCGCGCAGCACCTCGGTCAGGCTGGCCACGCCGGAGGCGTCGTCGTCCGCGCCCGGCGCGCGCATGGTCTCGCCCGAGCCGCCGGACTGGTTGATCGAGTCCAGGTGCGCGCCCATCACGATCACTTCGCTGCCGTTGTCGCTGCCCTGGATGGTCGCGATCACCGACTTCTGCGCCCAGCCCGCGTGGGTGAACTGCTCGACCGTGATGTCGCTGCGGCCTCCGCCCAGCGTCGTCCACTTCTGCTTGAGCCAGTTGGACGCCGCCACGCCGCTGGTGCTCGTGTAGTAGCGGTTGATGTTGGCCGACAGGTCCACGATGGTCTGGCCGATGTTGCTGGCCTGCATCTGCGACAGGATGGGCGTCACGACGGCCTGCTGGTCGATCGTGTAGCTGGGCCGCGTCGCGACCAGCGCGGCGGCCAGCCGCTGCGACGCGAGCGGCGTGCTGTGGCGCTGCAGCGAGGCGATGCCGGCCTCGCGGCTCGGGTGGTACATGTAGCCGCCGCAGCGGCGCAGCTCCTCGTGGATCGAGTGGCTCAGCGAGGCGAGCGCGTCCTCGTCGACCTCGACCAGATGGATGCCTTCGTTCGTGGCGGTGAAGGACTGCGCCGACGCGTCCTGCGCGGCGTCGGCCTTGACGCTGGCCACGGCGCGCGCGGCGGGGCGGTGCTTCTGCAGCTGGGCCAGCGCGGCGTCGCCGAGGCTGATCCAGACCTTGTCGCCCGCATAGGCGGGCGTGAGCGCGGCCAGGCCGACGCACACCGCGGTGATGGTGAGGAATGAACGCATGGGTGGTTGCTCCGGAGTCGTTCCAGGAATGGCGAAGCCGGCGCGCCGCGCGGGGCGGCGCGCCGGAGTCCGAGGCGTCGCGCGAGGCGACGCGTCGGGATCCATCAGGCTTGTTCAGCCGTGGATCAAGCGGGGATCAGCTGTGATCAGCCGAGGATCAGTACGTCCCGACCAGGGTCGCGCTGGTCACCTTCGCGTACGCGCTGACCAGCACGTAGTACACGCCGGCGGTCGGCGCGGAGAAGGTGATCGTCTCGGCGTTGGTCGAGCCGATCGAGCGCTTGTCGTAGCTCGTGGTCGTCGGCGCGGAGCCGCGCTTGACGTAGACGTCGCCGTCGCCCGTGCCGCCGGACAGCTTGATCGTCAGCAACGAGCGGCCCGCCGGGACGGTGATGCTGTACAGCTTCGTCGCGCCCGTGGCCAGCGAGATGCCGGTCACCGGCACGCCGGAGGTCAGCGGCGTCGCGGTCGGGGGCGGCGTGGTGCCCGAGCAGCTCACGCCGACGCTGGCGAAGGCGGCGGTCACGTCGGCCTTGGCGTAGCCGCGGTTGGTCGCGGCCGTCTCCACGCCGCAGGCGCCCTGGTTGAAGGTGCTGTTGGCGGTCCAGTACAGGCGGTTGGCGTCGACCATCACCTCGAAGGCCTTGCGCGTGTTCCAGCCCGGCTTGGTGGCCAGCAGGTAGAAGGCCTTGTTGTAGACGCCGCTGGAGTAGTGCACGTCCATGCCGCTGCGGTAGTCGGCCGCGTTGCCGATGGAGCTGCCGTCGCGGGTCGGATCGTCGAAGTAGCGCAGCGCGCCCGAGCCCTTGAAGATCTGCGCGCCCACCAGCCAGTCGTTGCTGCCGTTGTTGCGGTAGTACTCGGCGGCTTCGCCGGCCATGTCGGAGAAGGCTTCGTTCATGCCGCCCGACTGGCCGGAGTAGGTCAGCCCCGAGTTCTGCTCGGTGAAGCCGTGGCTCACCTCATGCGCGGAGACGTCCAGCGAGACCAGCGGATAGAAGGTGGTGCGGCCGTCGCCGAAGCTCATCGCCGTGCCGTCCCAGAACGCGTTCTCGTAGTTGCTGCCGTAGTGCACGCGCATGTACAGCGTGCCGGTCAGCGGACGGATGTTGAACCAGTCCCCGTACATCTTGAAGATGATCTCGCCGAAGTAGTGCGCGTCGTTCAGCGGCGAGTAGGCGCCGTTGATCTGCTTGTACTCGTTGCGCGAGCAGGTGAACTGGAAGGGCGTGTTGCTGGCGCCGGTGCTGCCGTTGAGGTTGACCGTGACGACGTTGCCCGAATTCATCTGGCAGGTGTCGGTCACCTTCAGGGGCGGGTAGTCGGTGCCGTACTCATAGCGGCCGGTCTTGGCGTTGCCGCCGGGTCCGGTCGCGTCCTTGTGGGCCAGGCCTTCCCAGCGCTCCAGCACCGCGCCGGTGGTGGCGTCGATCATGAAGTGCGGGCGGCTGGGCTGCTTGGCGTCGTGGCGCACGAAGGACACCAGGTAGAACAGCTGCGCCTTGTTGTTCTGGTTCAGCCGGACGTAGAGCTTGACCTGCTCGTTCTCGGTGATCGCGGCGTTGATGGACCCCTTGGCCTGCGCGAGCGCGCCCTGCGAGGTCAGGCTGGCCTGCGTGGTGGGCAGGTCCTGCTGGATGTTGGCCAGCATGCTGCCGGAGAAGCGCGAGGTGCCGGCGTCGCTGCTCTCGACCACCCCTTCGCCCCAGACCGGGACGCCCTGGTAGTACTGCTGGTGACGCGTCACGACCTTGCCGCCGGCGTAGGCCTGGCTGCGCACGGCCTGCAGCTCGTTGGCGCCGAGTCCGAGCGCGGTGGCCGCGGACTGCGGCGCGGCGCTGGTGGCGCGCATCTGCGTGTTCACCGGGGAGGTGTCGTCCAGCAGGACGCGGTCCGCGGCGATCGCCTGGCAGGCGGCGGTGGCCGCGGCGGCGAGGAGGGTGGCGCGCACGGCGCGACGGATGAATGCCTGTGTGGAAACCTTAGACATAAGCCTCTTTCTTTCGTGATGGATCGATCAGATCGCCCGAAGAAACGGCCGTACGCGCTCAGGTAGGAACGGGACGGCCCCCTCTGTTCGCGACCCAGTGGTGGGGCCGTGTCAGATGTTCTTGGAGGTGCGGCTGGCGCCGCGTCCCGAGGTGTCGCCGGGTGCCTCGGAGGACCCGAGGTCGGTTGTGGGTGGTCCGGACGACTGGGCGAATGTAGGGGCTGCGCGGGCCGGTTCGGCCTGTCAGGCCTTACAGCCGGTGTAACCCTTGCAACCAGATTCCCGGGCACGGCCCTGGCTGGCGGGCGCGCGATAGGCGAGGATCCCGATTGCCGCGACCCCGATCCAGAGGACATGCTTGAAACGGGTGACGTATCAGGAGACGCACACCATGACGCCCATGGAGACCAACCCCACGCACGCCGCCGCTGATGTCGGCCGCCAGGTCGGCGCCGGACCGGCGCCCCAGTGGCGCACCCACGAGGTGGCCAATCAGGTCGACGAGCTGAGCGGCTACTCGCTGCTGGAGACCGACACGGCGTTGCAGGAAGCGCTTGCGCGCGCCGGCGCCGAGGCCTTCGTGCCGGGTCTTGCCGCGTATGCCGAGGCGCTCGGCCGGGCCGAGACCTTCGCCATCGCCGAGCGCATCAACCGCGTCACGCCGACGCTGGACAGCTTCGACAAGCGCGGCCGCCGCATCGACCGCGTCGAGTTCGACGCCGGCTGGCACCAGCTGCTGGCGATGTACCGCCGGGCGGATCTGGTCGCGATGCCGTTCCGCGACGAGCGCCCCGGACGCTGGGTCGCGTGGGCGGCGGGCTTCTACCTGCACGGGCAGGTCGAGGCCGGCACCTTGTGCCCCGCGACGATGACGCAGGCCAGCATCCCGGTGCTGCGCCGCGAGCCGCAGTTGTGGAACGCGCTGCGCGATCAACTGTTCAGCACCGAGTACGACGGGCGAGACCTGCCCCTTGCGCAGAAGCGCTCGATCTGGCTCGGCATGGGTATGACCGAGAAGCAGGGTGGCTCCGACGTGCGCGCCAACACGACGCGCGCCGAGCCGGTCTCGCACGGCGGTGGCCGCGGAGGCGGCCGTGGCGGGGAATACCGCCTTATCGGGCACAAGTGGTTCTTCTCTGCGCCGATGTGCGACGCGCACCTGGTCGTGGCCAAGACGCCGGACGGCGCGCCGGGCTGCTTCTTCGTGCCGCGCTGGCGACCCGACGGGACGAAGAACGCGGTCAACGTGCAGCGCCTCAAGGACAAGGTCGGCAACCGCAGCAACAGCAGCTCGGAAGTCGAGTTCCAGGACGCCTACGGCGTGCTGATGGGCGAGGAGGGCCGCGGCATCCCGACCATCATCGAGATGGCCACCTACACGCGCTTGAACTGCGTCGTCGGCAGCGCGGCGATGCTGCGGCAGGCGCTGGTGCAGGCCTTGCACTACACGCGGCATCGCCTGGCCTTCGGCAAGCGGCTCGCGGAGCAGCCGCTGATGCGCGCCGTGCTCGCCGACCTTGCGCTCGAAAGCGAGGCCGCGATGCAGTTGAGCCTGCGTCTGGCGCAGGCCTTCGAGCATCAGGACGATCCGCGCGAGCGCACCTGGATGCGGCTGGTCACGCCGGCGGCGAAGTTCTGGGTCTGCAAGCGCGCGGTCGAGCTCACCGGCGAGGCGATGGAAGTCCTCGGCGGCAACGGCTACATCGACGACGGCATCATGGGCCGGCTGTATCGCGAGGCGCCCGTCAACTCGATCTGGGAGGGGTCGGGCAACGTGATGTGCCTGGACGTCATGCGCGCCGTCGCGCGGGATCCGCAAGCCTTCCTGGCGCTGCTCGACGAGGTCGAGGCGGACGTCGGCGACGACCGCGTGCTCCGCGGCGAGCTCGATGCGTTGCGCGGACTGCTGGCCACGCCGCCCGATCAGCTGGAAGCGCTCGGCCGTCGTTTTGCGTCCCGGCTGGTGCTGCTCGCGCAGGCGGCGCTGCTGCGCCGGCACTCGCCCGCGTTCGTCGCCGACGCGTTCATCGCGAGCCGGTTCGACCCGCATTGGGGCGCGGTCGCCGGGGCGTTCGACACGCGCAGCGTCGACGTCGACACGCTGTTGCAGAGAGCCTTCCCCGCGTGACCTAAACTTGCCCGCTTTCGTTGCTCTCTGGGCCCTGGGCCCGTCGCTGTTTTGGACAAGATCCTGCTTCAGATTGCCGCCGAACTGAAGGTTCGCCCGGCTCAGGTCAACGCGGCCGTGGAACTGCTCGACGGCGGGGCCACCGTCCCGTTCATCGCCCGCTACCGCAAGGAGGCCACCGACGGCCTCGATGACATCCAGTTGCGCGAACTCGAGGCCCGCCTGAGCTATCTGCGCGAGCTCGAGGACCGCCGCGAGGCCGTGCTCAAGAGCATCGAGGAGCAGGGCAAGCTCACGCCCGAACTCGCCGCCGCCATCGCCGCCGCGCCGACCAAGCAGGAGCTGGAAGACCTCTACCTCCCGTACAAGCAGAAGCGCCGCACCAAGGGCCTCATCGCCCGCGAGGCCGGCCTGGAGCCGCTCGCCGACAAGCTGTTCGCCGATCCGACGCTCGATCCGATGAGCGAGGCGGGGGCCTTCCTCAACCCGGAGGCCGGCTTCGCCGATGCGTTCGCGGTGCTGGACGGCGTGCGCGACCTGCTCTCCGAGCGCTGGGCCGAAGACGCCCTGCTGATCGGCAAGCTGCGCGAATGGCTGTGGGAGGAGGGCCTCTTCAAGTCCAAGCTGATGGACGGCAAGGACGAGAACCACCCCGACATCTCCAAGTTCCGCGACTACTTCGACTACGCCGAGCCGATCCGCACCGTGCCCTCGCACCGCGCGCTCGCTGTCTTCCGCGGTCGCACGCAGGAGTTCCTCGACGCCAAGCTGGCGCTCGACGAGGAAGTCGTTCTCGGTCAGCCCTCGCTCGCCGAAGGCCGCATCGCGCGCCACCTCGGCTGGAGCCACGGCAAGCGCGCCGGCGACGAACTGATCCGCAAGACCGTCGCGTGGACCTGGAAGGTCAAGCTCTCGCTGAGCCTGGAGCGCGACCTCTTCGGGCGCCTGCGCGAAGAGGCCGAGAAGGTCGCCACCAAGGTCTTCGCCGAGAACCTGCGCGACCTGCTGCTGGCGGCGCCAGCCGGCAAGCGCGTCGTCATGGGCCTGGACCCGGGCATCCGCACCGGCGTGAAGGTGGCGGTCGTCAGCGACACCGGCCGCGTGCTGGACACCTCGACCGTCTATCCGCACGAGCCCAAGCGCGACTGGGAAGGGTCCATCCACACGCTGGGCCGACTGTGCGCCACGCACGGCGTCAACCTCATCGCCATCGGCAACGGGACGGCTTCGCGCGAGACCGACAAGCTCGCCGCCGACCTGATCAAGCGCATCCAGTCGATGGCGCCGGACACGGTGATCGAGAAGGTCGTCGTCAGCGAGGCCGGCGCCTCGGTGTACTCGGCCTCGGAATTCGCCTCGAAGGAACTGCCCGATCTGGACGTGTCGCTGCGCGGCGCTGTCTCCATCGCGCGTCGTCTGCAGGATCCGCTGGCGGAGCTGGTGAAGATCGATCCCAAGTCGATCGGCGTCGGTCAGTACCAGCACGACGTCAACCAGAGCGAGCTCGCACGCACGTTGGACACCATCGTCGAGGATTGCGTGAACTCGGTCGGCGTCGACCTGAACACCGCGTCCGCGCCGCTGCTGTCGCGCGTGTCGGGACTCTCGGCCAGCGTCGCCAATTCGATCGTGCGCTGGCGCGACGCCAACGGCGCGTTCCGCAATCGTCAGCAGCTGCTGGACGTCACGGGCCTCGGCCCGAAGACCTTCGAGCAGGCGGCCGGCTTCCTGCGCATCCGGGACGGCGACAACCCGCTGGACGTCAGCGGTGTGCACCCGGAAACCTATCCGGTCATCGAGCGCATCCTGGCGCAGGTCCAGCGTCCGATCTCCGACGTCATGGGCAAGTCGGACGTGATCCGTGCGCTCAAGCCGGAGGCCTTCGCCGACGAGCGCTTCGGCGCCATCACCGTCAAGGACATCCTGGGTGAGCTGGAGAAGCCGGGCCGCGATCCGCGTCCTGACTTCAAGGTGGCGCGTTTCAATGAAGGCGTCGAGGACCTCAAGGATCTGAAGGAGGGCATGGTGCTGGAAGGCACGGTGTCCAACGTCGCGCAGTTCGGCGCTTTCGTCGATCTGGGCGTGCATCAGGACGGTCTGATCCACGTCAGTCAGCTGGCCAACAAGTTCGTCAACGATGCCCGCGAGGTCGTCAAGACCGGCGACATCGTCAAGGTGAAGGTGCTGGAGGTCGATCTGGCCCGCAAGCGCATTTCGTTGACGATGAAGCTGGATGCGCAGGCGCCGCGTGGTGGCTCCAAGCCGGACAACAGTTTCCGTCCCGCGGGTCGCAATGAGCGCCAGGGCGGTGCTCGCCCATCCGGCGCGCGTGACGCCCAGCCGGCGGGTGGCAACGCGATGGCGGCGGCTTTCGCCAAACTCAAGCGCTGACTTGACAACGGCCTCGGTGCCTCGGATCGGGGCGACCGCTGCCCCTTTTCGGAAGTATTAGGAGGAATTCGTTACCCGGGAGGGTAACGAAGGGGGACATGGAGAAAAGGGGCTGCGGTCGTCCCGATCGTGCTCGGTCGAGGAAGTAGCTCGCCGTCCACGTCGTCGGATCGCGTTTGATCCCACATTTTTCGCGGCTGGTCGCACCTGAGGTGTCGGAACGGTCGGTGTACGGCTACGCTGCGCGCCGTTTACCGTCAAAGACAAAAGTCGACAGACCGACACGGTGTCGACACCAGATCCTCGGGAGTTCCTTTGAAGACCCACGCCATCGCCAGGGCTTGCGCCCTTGTCTGCCTGTCTGCGCTTGCGCCGGCGACTGCTGTTCTTGCGCAGGATGCGCCACCCGGGATGGGCAACGAGCCGACGTCGGGCAAGCGCCTGGACCGTGTGGAGATCAGCGGTCGGAACACCGATTCGGAGCTGCGTCGTCGCGCGCCGGTGGCCAAGCAGATCTACGGGCGCGAGGAGCTCGACAAGTACGGTGACACGAGCGTGGCCGACGTGCTCAAGCGTCTGCCGGGCGTGAACGTCTCCGACGGTGCGCCCCGCATGCGCGGGCTGGGATCCGGCTACACGCTGATCCTGATCAACGGCGATCCGGCGCCTCCGGGCTTCAAGCTGGATCAGCTGGATCCTGCGCAGGTCGAGCGCATCGAGCTCACCAAGGGCCCGAGCGCCGATCAGAGCGCCCAGGCCGTCGCCGGTGCCATCAACATCATCCTCAAGGAAGCGCCGAAGATGTCGCAGCGCGACCTGCGCGTCGGGGCCGGCTACAACATCAACCATCCGGTGCCGTCCGCGACCTTCACCTACGGCGAGCGCTTCGGGCCAGTGTCGGTGTCGGTGCCGCTGTCGGCGTTCCAGTGGCTGCAGGAGATGACCTCCACGACCGAGCGCAGCGCCACCGACGTGGACGGCGATCCCGTCGTCGCCACGCAGCACGGCAAGATGCGCAACTGGGGCCATGGCTTCAACTCGGCGCCGCGCGCGACCTGGAAGCTCAGCGACGACGAGTCCGTGTCGCTGATCGGCTTCGCGCAGAAGGGCTTCTGGAACAACTCGGTGCGGCTCACGCAGGACGGCGTCTACAGCGACGGCACGCGCCTGGACGACAACGCCGACAACAAGGGCACCTGGCAGATGCTGCGCGCCAACCTGGCCTGGAACAACCGGTTCAGCGAGACGCAGAAGTGGGAGCTCAAGGCCGGCGTGCAGGACGCCAAGAACCACATCGAGAACCGCACGCGTCCGGTCGACGATCCGGTGGATGCGTTGCTCGACAGCCGCGACCGCAGCGTGACGCAGGCCGGCAAGTACAGCCACATCCTCGGCGAGGAGCACACGATCACGGTCGGCTGGGACTTCGAGTTCCGCAAGCGCGACGAGATCCGCAACACGCTGGTCGGCGGCGAGGAACAGCTTCCCGGCTTGAACGGTGAGAACTTCGGCGCGCGCATCCGCCGTCAGGCCTACTTCATCCAGGATGAGTGGGAGATCAACCCGCAGTGGTCGACCTACTTCGGCCTGCGCCATGAGCAGATCGTGACGACCAGCCGCGGCGTCGGCACCGACGCGCGCAACAGCTCCAGCGTGCTGTCGCCGCTCTGGCACCTGACCTACAAGCTGGATCCGAAGGGGCGCGACATGATCCGCGCCAGCATCACCCGCAGCTACAAGGCGCCGGAACTGACGCAGATGCTGGGACGCTACACGCTCAACAGCAAGTTCCAGCGGCCGGACGGCACCAACGACGAGTTCAACCCGGACCGCGTCGGCAATCCGTCGCTGAAGCCGGAGCTGGCCACGGGCGTGGATGTGTCCTACGAGAAGTACCTCACCGGCGGCAGCCTTTTCAGCCTCGGCGTCTTCCATCGCAACATCAGCCAGTTGATCCGCAACGTCGTCACGCTGGACGCGCCCACCGCGCTCGTGCCGTTCCCGCGCTACGTGATCCGGCCGATGAACTTCTCCAGCGCCACCACCAGCGGCATCGAGATGGAGCTCAAGGGCCGCGCGGGGGAACTGTTCCCGTCCCTGTTCGAGCCCAAGCTGCCGCTGAACCTGCGCAGTTCCGTGAGCGTCTATCGCTCGCGCGTGAAGGCCGTGGACGGGCCGGACAACCGCCTCGACCAGCAGCAGCCCTGGACCGCCAACCTCGGCTTCGACTACCGCTTCAGCAGCGTCCCGGTCACCACCGGCGCCAACCTGAACTACACGCCGGTCTACACGGTGCGTCAGACCGATCGTCAGAGCGTCGAGTACTCGCGCAACCGCGGCCTGGACGTTTTCGCCCAGTGGATGGTCAGCCCCAAGACCTCGGTCCGCTTCTCGGCCAATAATCTCTTCCCGCTCGACGCGCGGGCCGAGACCCAGCTGCCCGGTGACCAGTTCTACGCCACCGGTCGAGGTCTGAAGCCGTGGTTCCAGTTGAATCTGGAGATGAAGCTCTGAAGCCCTCCGTTGGCATCGGCTTCGGCTGGTGATCTGCCGCGTCGGGCGCCTTCGAACCTTGAAAGGACGACCCGCCCGATGCAGGCCTTGCAGATCCTCGCCGGACCCCGTGCGCGCCAACGGCTGCGCGACCACGGCCTGCGTGCCGCCGATGTGCGCGTCGTGCCCGGCGCCGCTGGCGGCCCGAAGGGGCTGGTGCTCAGCGCGCTCGACGCGCATCTCTTCGGCGAGTTCCTGCCGTCGGGCGGCCAGGAGGTCCACCTGCTGGGTGCCTCCATCGGCGCCTGGCGCATGGCCACCGCCTGTCTGACCCGCGACGCCGCGCAGGCGGATGCGGAGTTCGAGCGCCTCGCCCACGATTACGCCCATCAGGATTACGAGTCGGCGCCCGGCAAGCGGCCGACCGCCGCGACCGTCTCGCGCGCGTTCGCCGGAAAGCTCGGCGAGATCTTCGGCGGCCGCGAGGCCGAGGTGCTGTCGCATCCGCAGTTCCGGCTGCATGTGTTCACCTCGCGTGGGAAGCATGTGCTCGGACGGGAAGGGCGGTTGCGTACGCCGCTCGGTTACCTGGGGGCGTTCGCGGCCAATGCCATGTCGCGGCGCGCGATGGGCGCCTGGCTCGAACGGGTCGTCTTCTCCGACAAGCGATCGCCGCTGCCGATGCCGCTGGCCGACTACCGCAGCCGGCAGGTCGCGCTCGACGCGGGCAATCTCAAGCCCAGCATCCTGGCGAGCTGCTCCATCCCGTTCTGGCTGCAGGCCGTCCACGACATCGAAGGCGCCCCCGCCGGCGCCTACTGGGACGGCGGCATCACCGACTACCACCTGCACCTGAACTACGCCGCGATGGTCGGCGACGGCATCGCCCTGTATCCGCACTTCCAGGCCAGCGTCGTCCCGGGCTGGCTGGACAAGGCGCTCAAGCACCGGCATCGGACCAGCGCCTTCCTCGACAACGTCGTGCTGCTCACGCCCAACCCCGAGTGGGTGAAGACGCTGCCCAACGGCAAGCTGCCCGATCGCAACGACTTCCAGCGCTACCTGAACGACGTCCCCGGCCGCGCCCGCGACTGGCTGCGCGCCGTCCGCGAGGGCGAGCGGCTGAGGGACGAGTTCCGCGAGGCCTGCGCCCGTCCCACCCTCGACATCCAGGCGCTCTGAGCTACACTGGACGCCTCATTTTCTTTTTCCAACAAGGACCGGGAAAGGCGACATGGTTATGACACCGCGGACTACCACCTCCACTGCGAAGGTTTGAGCGACCGCGGCTCGTCACGTCTTTCATCAGCTGTCCGGAAAAAGTCAGCACCCCAGAAAAAGCGCGGCACGTGGTCGCGCTTTTTTGTTTTCTGGAGTTCCCCCTCATGTCCAACATCTCCATCCAACTGCCCGACGGCTCCAAGCGCGAGTTCCCGCAACCGGTGACGGTCGCCGAAGTCGCGGCCTCCATCGGCACGGGCCTGGCGAAGGCGGCGCTCGCCGGCCGCGTCGGCTCGGGCGATGACGCCAAGGTCGTCGACACCAGCTTCCTCATCGACAAGGACACGCAGCTGGCCATCGTCACGGACAAGGATCCGGACGGGCTGGATGTGATCCGCCATTCGACCGCCCACTTGCTGGCCTATGCCGTCAAGGAACTGTTCCCCGACGCGCAGGTCACCATCGGCCCGGTCATCGAGAACGGTTTCTACTACGACTTCTCGTACAAGCGCCCGTTCACGCCCGACGACCTGGCGGCGATCGAAGCCAAGATGGGCGAGCTCGCGAAGAAGGACGAGAAGGTCACGCGCTCGGTGCTGCCGCGCGATGAGGCCGTCGAGTACTTCAAGGGCATCGGCGAGGCCTACAAGGCCGAGATCATCGCCAGCATCCCGGCCGACCAGGATGTGTCGCTGTACGCCGAAGGCGGCTTCACCGACCTGTGCCGCGGCCCGCACGTGCCGTCGACCGGCAAGCTGAAGTTCTTCAAGCTGATGAAGGTGGCCGGCGCCTACTGGCGCGGCGACCACCGCAACGAGCAGTTGCAGCGCATCTACGGCACGGCCTGGGCGACCAAGGACGACCTGGCGAACTACCTGCGCATGCTGGAGGAAGCGGAGAAGCGCGACCACCGCAAGCTGGGCAAGGACCTGGAGCTGTTCCACATCGACGAGCACGCGCCGGGCGTCGTGTTCTGGCATCCCAAGGGCTGGGCGATCTGGCAGGAGGTCGAGCAGTACATGCGCCGCGTGTACCGCGACAACGGCTACCAGGAAGTGAAGGGCCCGCAGCTGCTGGACAAGACGCTGTGGGAGGCCACCGGCCATTGGGACAAGTACCGCGACAACATGTTCACGACGGAATCGGAGAAGCGCGACTACGCGCTCAAGCCGATGAACTGTCCCGGCCACATCCTGATCTTCAAGCACGGCATCAAGAGCTACCGCGACCTGCCGCTGCGCTTCGGCGAGTTCGGCCAGTGCCACCGCAACGAGCCGACCGGCGGCCTGCACGGCATCATGCGCGTGCGCGGCTTCACGCAGGACGACGGCCACATCTTCTGCACCGAAGACCAGATCCTGGCCGAGTGCGTCGCGTACACGGCGCTGTTGCAGAAGGTCTACAAGGACTTCGGCTTCGACAACATCATCTACAAGGTCGCGACGCGTCCCGACGCGCGCATCGGTTCGGACGAGGTCTGGGACAAGGCCGAGTTCGCGCTGATGGAGTCGCTGCGCGCCTCCGGCGTGGAGTTCATCATCGCCCCGGGTGACGGTGCCTTCTACGGTCCGAAGATCGAATACACGCTCAAGGACGCGATCGGCCGCCAGTGGCAGTGCGGCACGATGCAGGTCGATTTCTCGATGCCTGCGCGCCTGGGCGCCGAGTACGTCGCCGAGGACAGCGAGCGCCACACGCCCGTCATGCTGCACCGCGCGATCGTCGGCAGCCTGGAGCGTTTCATCGGCATCCTGATCGAGCAGCACGCCGGCGCGCTGCCCGTCTGGCTGGCTCCGACGCAGGTCGTTGTCGCCAATATCACCGACGCCCAATCGGACTACGTTTCCAGCATTGTGAAATCGCTGCAAAAACAAGGGGTTAGGGTTCAGGCAGATTTGCGCAACGAGAAAATCACGTATAAAATCCGCGAGCATTCACTGCAAAAGGTGCCGTTCATCCTTGTCGTCGGTGACAAGGAAAAGGCGAACGGCGCAGTCGCAGTGCGCGCCCGAGGCAACCAGGATCTGGGCGTGATGTCGCTGGAGGACTTCGTTTCGAAGCTCTCGACCGCCATCGCGGACAAGGCCTGAGTCGGGCGCTTTTTGCGTTGTACTGATCATTAACGGACCCTTGCCAAGGCCCGCCTAAAGGTAACCACCATCGCTACTTTTGCTGACCGTCGTGCGATTCCGGAGCGCAAGCACCGCCTGAATCGCGAAATCATCGCTTCTGAAGTCCGTCTCAATGGCCCCGAGAACGAGCCGATCGGCATCGTCTCGATCCAGGAAGCGCTCCGGATGGCCGGTGACCTGGACGTCGATCTGGTCGAAATTGCCGCCACTGCAGTCCCGCCGGTCTGCCGGTTGATGGACTACGGCAAGTTCAAGTACCAGGAGCAGAAGCGCGCCGCGGAAGCCAAGTCCAAGCAGAAGGTCATCGAGGTCAAGGAAGTCAAGTTCCGTCCGGGCACGGACGAAGGCGACTACCAGATCAAGATGCGCAACCTGCGCCGCTTCATCGCGGAGGACGGCGACAAGGGCAAGGTCACGCTGCGCTACCGCGGCCGCGAGATCACCCACCAGGACATCGGCATGCGCATGCTGGAACGCATCCGCGACGAGTTGTCCGACGTGGCGGTGGTCGAGCACATGCCCAAGCTTGAAGGCCGTCAGATGATCATGGTGCTGGCGCCGAAGAAGCGCTGAGCGTCTGAGAGAATCCCGGCGGGGCCGATGAGGCCCCGTCTCAGTTTCAGCCCGTCGATCTGGTCGTCGGCGGGCTTATTAGTCTCCTGCAGGCCGGTCAAGTACCGCGGTCACCCGCGGTCGCCTGGAGGGACGCCCATAGAAGGAGCAGTCATGCCCAAGATGAAGACCAAGAGCAGCGCGAAAAAGCGTTTTCGCGTTCGTCCGGGTGGCACCGTCAAGCGCGGTCAGGCGTTCAAGCGCCACATCCTGACCAAGAAGACCACGAAGAACAAGCGCCAGCTTCGCGGCGCCACGACCGTGCATGAGACCAACATGGGCCACATCGCTTCGATGCTGCCCTTCGCTGGTCTGTAATCCAGCAGTAGACAAGGAGATACAACATGCCTCGCGTCAAACGTGGTGTAACCGCCCGTGCTCGTCACAAGAAGGTCCTGGCTCTGGCCAAGGGCTTCCGTGGTCGTCGCAAGAACGTCTTCCGCATCGCCAAGCAGGCGGTGATGAAGGCGGGCCAGTACGCCTACCGTGACCGCCGTGCCAAGAAGCGCGTGTTCCGCCAGCTGTGGATTGCCCGTATCAACGCGGCAAGCCGTGGCCTGGGTCTGAGCTACAGCAAGTTTGTGGCCGGTCTGAAGAAGGCCGAGATCGACATCGACCGCAAGGTCCTGGCCGACCTCGCCGTCAACGACCCTGCTGGTTTCGCCAGCATCTTCGCCAAGGTGAAGGCCGCTCTGGCTTGATAGCCATGGTCCTCCCGCCGGTGCTCGCCGGCGGGCGGACTGGCCGCTCCGGTCCTGCCGGGGCTGCCTTTTTCAAAGGCCGACACCGTGGTGTTCGGCCTTTTTTCATTCCGGCCCAGTGGTGCGTGATGGTGCGATGTCCGCCATTCCACCGCTGTGCCATCCGACTTCCGCCAACGCCGCCGACGCCCCGTCGACGCCCCGCGATGAACGACCTCGATCAATTGCTGCACCAGGCGACCGGCGACTTCGCCGCCGCCACGACTCCCGCCGACCTGGAGAACGCCAAGGCGCGTTTCCTGGGCAAGACCGGCCAGGTCACCGAGCTGATGAAGGGCATGGCCAGCCTGCCCGTCGAGGAGAAGAAGACCCGCGGCGCGCAGATCAACCAGCTCAAGCAGGGCATCGAGGCCGCGCTGACCGCGCGCCGCCAGGCGCTGGCGGACGCGGAACTCGAGCTGCAGCTCAAGGCCGAGGCGCTGGACGTCACGCTGCCCGGCCGCCAACGCGGCACCGGCGGCCTGCACCCGATCACGCGGGCGATGGAGCGCATCGAGGCGATCTTCGGCTCCATGGGCTTCGACGTCGCCGACGGTCCGGAGATCGAGAACGACTGGTTCAACTTCACCGCGCTGAACACGCCGGAAGACCATCCGGCGCGCTCGATGCACGACACCTTCTACATCGAAGGGGGTCATGTCTTGCGCACGCACACCAGCCCGATGCAGATCCGCTACGCGGTGCAGCACGTGAAGAAACATCGCGCGGCGATCGACGCCGGCCAGCCGATGCCCGAGATCCGCGTGATCGCGCCGGGCCGGACCTACCGCGTGGACAGCGACGCGACGCATTCGCCGATGTTCCACCAGGTCGAAGGCCTGTGGGTGGGCGAGAACATCAGCTTCAAGGACCTGAAGTCCGTCTACGTGAACTTCATGCAGCAGTTCTTCGAGACGACGGACATGGAGATCCGTTTCCGTCCGAGCTACTTCCCGTTCACCGAGCCCAGCGCCGAGATCGACATGATGTTCGGCTCCGGTCCGCTGAAGGGCCGCTGGCTGGAAGTGTCCGGCTCCGGCCAGGTGCATCCGCAGGTGATCCGCAACATGGGCCTCGACCCCGAGCGCTACATCGGTTTCGCCTTCGGCTCGGGCATCGACCGCCTGGCCATGCTGCGCTACGGCGTCAGCGATTTGCGTCTGTTCTTCGACGGCGACCTGCGATTCCTGTCGCAGTTCAAGTAAATCGTGCCCCCGGTCGCCTAGAGAGCAAGAGAGAACCCCATGCAATTCCCTGAGTCCTGGCTGCGGGCCTTCTGCAACCCCGCGCTGAACACCCAAGAACTGGCCGAGCTGCTGACCATGTCCGGCCTGGAAGTGGAAGAGCTGCGCCCGGTGGCGCCGCCGTTCCACGGCATCGTCGTGGCCGAGATCGTCGAGGCCGTGCAGCATCCCGACGCCGACCGCCTGCGCGTCTGCAAGGTCAACGCCGGCGGTCCGGAGCTGCTGCAGATCGTCTGCGGCGCGCCGAACGCGCGCGTCGGCATCCGCGTGCCGCTGGCGACCATCGGCGCCGAACTGCCCCCGGGGGAGGACGGCAAGCCGTTCAAGATCGGCAAGGGCAAGCTGCGCGGCGTCGAGAGCTTCGGCATGCTGTGCTCGGCCCGTGAGCTGAAGCTCGCGGAAGATCACGGCGGTCTGCTGGAACTGGCCGCCGACGCGCCTGTCGGCGAGGACATCCGCAAGCACCTGAACCTGGACGACACGCTGTTCACGCTGAAGCTGACGCCGAACCTGGCGCATGCGCTGAGCGTCTACGGCGTCGCGCGTGAAGTGTCCGCGCTGACCGGCGCGCCGCTGCTGGTGGCTGACATCAAGCCGGCTGCCGTCGCCACCGACGCGAAGCTGCCGGTGCGCGTCGACGCCGCGGACCTGTGCGGCCGCTTCTCCGGCCGCGTGATCCGCAACGTCGACACGACCGCGAAGACGCCGCAGTGGATGGTCGACCGCCTGGCCCGCTGCGGCCAACGCTCGGTGTCGCCGCTGGTGGACATCTCGAACTACGTGATGTTCGAGCTGGGTCGCCCGTCCCACATCTTCGACCTCGACAAGATCCATGGCGAGCTCATCGTCCGCTGGGGCAAGCCGGGTGAGCAGCTCAAGCTGCTGAACGGCACCACGATCGAAGTCGATGGCACCGTCGGCGTGATCGCCGACCGCGAGCAGGTCGAGTCGCTGGCCGGCATCATGGGCGGCGACGCCACCGCCGTCTCCGACGACACGAAGAACATCTACGTCGAAGCCGCGTTCTGGTGGCCGAAGGCGGTCATGGGTCGTTCGCGCCGCTTCAACTTCTCGACCGACGCGGGCCACCGCTTCGAGCGCGGCGTCGATCCGGCCGGCACCGTCGACCACATCGAACGCATCACGCAGCTGATCCAGTCGATCTGCGGCGGCGAGGCGGGTCCGATGGATGACCAGACCACGCAGCTGCCCGAGCGCAAGCCGGTCGCGCTGCGCGTCGATCGCGCCGCCAAGGTCATCGGCATGCCGGTGACGCAGGCCGACTGCGAAGGCGTGTTCAAGCGGCTGGGCCTCGAATTCACGTCGACCCCCGGCGTGATCACGGTGACGCCGCCGACCTTCCGTTTCGACATCCAGATCGAGGAAGACCTGATCGAGGAAGTCATCCGCGTGCTGGGCTACCCGAAGCTGCCGTCGACGCCGCCGCTGGCACCGGTGGTCGGCAAGGTGGGCTCGGAATCGCGCCGCGCGACGCACGCGCTGCGCCATGCGATGGCCGGCCTGGGTTACTTCGAGACGATCAACTTCAGCTTCGTCGAGGCGCGCTGGGAGCAGGAGCTCGCCGGCAACGCCAACCCGATCCAGCTGCTGAACCCGATCGCCGCGCCGCTGGCGGTGATGCGCACCTCGCTGATGGGCTCGCTGGTCCAGGCGCTGCGCAACAACCTGGCGCGCAAGTCGCCGCGCGTGCGCGTGTTCGAGATCGGCCGCGTGTTCCTGCGCGACGCGTCGGTGCAGGAAAGCGACACCACCATCGCCGGCATCGCGCAGCCGATGCGACTGTCCGGCCTGGCCTGGGGTCCGGCCGACCAGCAGCAATGGGCGCAGAAGGACCGTGCGGTCGACTTCTTCGACGTGAAGGGCGACCTCGAGGCGCTGTTCGCGCCGCGCGAGCTGAGCTTCGAAGCCGCCGAACATCCCGCGCTGCATCCGGGCCGCAGCGCCCGCGTGCTGCTGGACGGCCAGCCGATCGGCGTGGTCGGCGAACTGCACCCGAAATGGCGCCAAGGCTACGAACTGCCGAGCGCCCCCGTCCTGTTCGAGCTGTCGCTGGACGCCGTGCTGGCGCGCACGCTGCCGCAGGGTCAGGGCGTGCCTCGCCTGCAGGCCGTGCAACGCGATCTGGCGCTGATCGTCAATGAGCAGGTCACCTACGACTCCCTCATCCGGGCGATCGAATCCAGCGGCGAAGCCCTGGTACGCTCTGCGCGTTTGTTCGACGTCTTCAAACCGGCGCAGCCGACGGCGGAACTGAAGGCTGGCGAACGCAGCCTGGCCGTGCGCCTGTCGCTGCTCGATGACGAGAACACGCTGACCGACGAGCGCATCGAGCAGGCGGTGGCGAAGGTGGTGGCGCAGCTGGGCGAAAGTCTCGGCGCGCGCCTGCGAGGCTGAGGGAGGGGAGGACACCCATGAGTGATGACGATCTGAAGGAGCAGGCGCGCGTGCTGCTCGGCAGCCTGGAGACGCCCACGCTGACCAAGGCCGAGCTGGCGGAACTGCTGTTCGACAAGCTCGGCCTGAACAAGCGCGAGTCCAAGGACATGGTCGAGGCCTTCTTCGACATCATTCACAACAGCCTCTCCAGCGGCCGCGAAGTGAAGCTCTCGGGCTTCGGCAACTTCAACATCCGCCGCAAGGCGCCCAGACCCGGCCGCAACCCGCGCACCGGCGAAGCGATCCCGATCAAGGCCCGCAACGTCGTGACGTTTCATGCGAGTCACAAATTGAAAGAAGCCGTCCAAGGCAACACGCCTTCGACGGGGGACTTCGAGTAGAGTCTGACCCTTCCCGCCGCTGCCGGAGCCGCTGATTCCCATGGACGTCCAGCTTCCCGCCATTCCTGCCAAGCGCTACTTCACCATCGGTGAGGTGAGCGAGCTGTGCGGCGTGAAGCCCTACGTGCTCCGCTATTGGGAACAGGAGTTCACGCAGCTCAAGCCGATGAAGCGGCGGGGCAACCGGCGCTATTACCAGCACCACGAAGTGCTGCTGATCCGCCGCATCCGCGATCTGCTCTACGACCAGGGCTTCACGATCAGCGGCGCACGCAATCAGCTGATCGACGCGACGCACACGGCGACCACCGCGCAGGAGTTCCGCGCGGAAGCGCTGGCGGCTGCGCAGCTCGACGTGTACCGGGACCATCGCGAAGCCTCGCGCGCCCTGGCCGCGGACGTCGCGCACAGCGCGGCGCACACGTCGGTGTCGCTCGAGAAACTCACCCTGGAACAGGTCCGGGACGAGTTGTTGGCGATTCGAGAGAGTTTGCTTGCATAAGCCTCTCGAATACGTATAGAATCTAAGGCTTAGTCGGGGCGTAGCGCAGCCTGGTAGCGCACTTGCATGGGGTGCAAGGGGTCGCGAGTTCGAATCCCGCCGCCCCGACCAAAAACAAGAAGAAATGAAACGGCCTGGATGTGAAAGCATCCAGGCCGTTTTTCCATTGGGCTCGGCTTCCGGTGGGAGGTGCGGCAAGCGTGGATCAACGCTCGCGGATCACCAGCGCATTCGCCACCGCGCGCAGCGCCGGCTCACTGGAGGGTCGCGCCGCCATCGACTCTCCTTGCAACAGCAAGGTCGTGCTGCCGCCGCCGTCCAGGTTGAAGGCATTGTGCGCACCCAACTGCCGCATGACCGTCGACAGCTGGGTCAACGTGAGGCCGGGCACTGCACCGTGGCGGCCTTCCGCGGCAACGAGGTAAAGCCAGCGCCTGCTGTCGTCCAAGCCGACGGCCGTGCGGGGATGCGTCAAGGCACAGAGATAGGCGCACCTGGCATCGTCCTCGGGCGTGCGTTGTCGACCGTCGGCCAGCAGCCACGGGGTGCCGGCCACGACCTCGGTCCACGCAGGCTCTGGAACGGTCGCCGCCTGCAACAGGATCGCGCAATCGGATCGGGCGTCGCACGCGATCAAGGGGCTGTCCTTGAGATCGAAGGTGCCGCGCCAGGGGATGCCGTCGCTGACCGTCAGGCCGCGCGTCGTGAAGCTCCTGGTGAAGAAGGAACCGTTGACGCTGGCGACCGCGCCGGCGGTGCCGGGCATGTCGGGCAGCGTCCGTCCTGCCTCGGCCTGCGGCGTGAGCAGCACCTGCACGCCGGGCCTTCGCAGGTCGACGCGCAAGGCGTGGACGACGCTGTTCTTCAGTGGTGAATAGCGCAGGTAGGCCACTGCAGGCGTGCGCTGCTGCCAGTCCAGATCGGAGCCCGGGGCCGCGGGCGGTCCGACCTGCGCGCAGGCCGTGAGCAGGAACACCGCGATGAGCGAGAGGGTCAGGTTCTTCACTGTCAGCATTTTCGTCCTTGGGTCTGATCGATGTGCCCCATGCACGAAGCGGTCAGTGGGTCAGCGCCGGTGGGCTGATCGATCCCGTCTGCGCGCAGGCCCTGGCCCCAGGCCCATCCACGGCCGCAGAGGATCGACGCGCCCAGCGATGACGGCGGCGGTGCAGCAACCCAGCGCCGTGATCGCGACAAGCGCGGCGGCCTCGAAAGCGAGCGGCCATTGCAGCGGCGCCAGCAGGTGTCCCGCGATCACCGTGACCGTCTGGTGGACGAGGTAGAACGGGAACACCGCCAGCGTCAGCCAGCGCAGCAGCGGCGAATCGCGATCGGCCAGCCACTGCCGCCCGAATCCCAGCACCGCCACGATCGGCAGCCATTGCTTGCCGGCGTTCAGCGCGCGCAGCGCCATCAGCAGCCATTCCGGAAAGTCATCGCCCTGGGCGAGCCGCCATCCGTCCGTGAGCGTCTGCGACAGCAACTGCACGACGATGAAACCGGCAAGCGCGACCCAGCGCAGGCGTCGGGCCGCCTCCCACGCGCCATGACGATCGTCGCGGCTGCCGTAGAGCGCGAAGCCGAGCAGGAACACCACGAAGTACACGCCATGCTGGTACCAGTCATGGACGAGGTCGTGCGTGGCGGGGAAGCGATCCAGCAGATGCTGGCGCAGCAGCGCAAACGCGAGCCACGGGACCCACAGCAGGCGCCCGCCGCTGACCACGCGGCGCCAGCCCGGATGCGCGAACAGGGTGCGGACCGCGCGAAGACGCAGTCCCAGCAGCACGATCACGGTGTAGGCCCAAAGATAGGGCAGGAACCAGAGGTGGTTCCAGGTCGGCAGCTTCAGGCAGTCGTTGCCGCGGCAGAAGCCGTGGTACGCCTGGAAATAGAGCTTCAGGAAGTCGCCGTAGCTGCCGGCGTAGCGGAGCTTCTCGACGACTTCCAGATACGCCTGCGGCGGGACGATCACCGTCATGCCGAACAGCAGCGGCAGCAGCAGCCGCTTGCTGCGTGAGCCGATCAGCCCGTCGGCGCCGTGGGCGCGCCCCGCCATGAGTGCGGTCGCCGCGCCGGAGATCAGGAACAGCAGCGACATGCGCCACGGGTTCAGCCAGAGCATCCAGGCTTCGAGCGCGGGGACGAGCCGCGGCGACTTCACGTGCCAGTCCCAGCTCACGTAGAACATGCCCGAGTGGTAGAGGATCAGCAGGCCGAAGGCGATGACGCGGAGCCAGTCCAGTTCGGTCAGGCGCGAAGACGAAGGAGCGCCGCGCGCGGGGAGGGAGGTGGTGTTCATGGGGCGCAGCTTCGCCGCCGCCGGGCTTCGCGCGACGTGAATGTGACGAACCGCGCCCGGCCGGTGACGAGCCGCCCCGCCCCAGGGGCGGCTCGCGCGGGGTCTGCGCCTCAACGCGCGTCCACGTGCCTCGCCCGCGCCTACACTGCGCCGCCATGACCGAGGACAAGTGGCTGGGGATCTATCTGACGCGGCGGCGCTGGGTCGAGCGTGCGCTCTGGAGCGCGCTGCTGCTCGGCTCGGCGCTCGGCAACACGATCACGACGAACCTGGACATCCGCCGTGCCGGACTTCGCTTCGACACCTGGGAGCCGGCGGTCTGGGAGTTCTCCAGCGCGTTGGTCTGGATGGCGCTGATCCCGTGGATCGTCCGGGCGGCGGATACGAAGCCGCTGCGCTGGGGCGTGTTGCGTCGGCATCTGCCCTGGCACCTGCTGTTCGCGCTCCTCACGAGCCTGGCGCATGTGCTGGGCATGGTGGCGCTGCGCAAGCTGGCCTATGCGACGCAGGACGCCGTCTACGACTTCGGCAATTGGCCGCTGGAGCTCTTCTATGAAGCGCAGAAGGACGTCCGCAGCTACGCCTTCATCCTGTTGATCGTCGGGGCGTACCGGCTCTTCGTCTGGCGCTGGCAGGGCGAGGCCAGCCTGCTCGCGGAACCGCCGGAGCCGGCCCCCGCGCCCACTCCAGCCGCTGCGTCTGCGCCCGAGCCTTCGTCCGTGCCGCCCTCGCCCGTGCCGCCCACGCCGGCTGCGGTCGCCCCCGCGCTGCCCGAGCGCCTGCTCGTGAAGAAGCTCGGCAAGGAGTTCCTGCTCCCGATGGACGAGATCGAATGGGTGCAGGCCTGCGGCAACTATGTCAACCTGCGTCGCCAGCAGCACGACTACCCGCTGCGCAGCAGCCTGGGCGCGTTCGAGCAACGCCTGGACCCGGCCGCGTTCGTGCGCGTGCACCGCGGCTACCTGGTGCGGCTGAGCCTGATCGAGGCCATCGAGCCGACCGAAGCCGGCGACGCCCATCTGCGCCTGCGTGACGGCAGCCGCCTGCCCTGCAGCCGCACCTATCTGGAGCGCCTGCGACAGCGTCTTGTCTGACTGGGCGAACTCCTGTCCGCCGGGTTCACCGGAGCGTCCTTGCGCGGCTATGCTCTGACCCCAATGGACGCCCCTCTGGAAACCCACGACGTCGACGACCCGTCACCGCGCCTGCTGCGCGCGACCGGCGAGGGCGGACGCCTGCAGGCCCGGCTGGAGGGCGACTGGACGCTGCTGGCGCTGCGCGAACGCGTCGAGGCGCTGCGCGGCGAACTCGGCGACGTGCCGACCGCCAACGTGGCCTGGGACCTGAGCGCGGTGCGCCGGCTGGACCCGACCGGCGCGCTGCTGCTGTGGCAGGCCTGGGGCCGACGCCAGCCGGACGACCTGCAGTGGCCGCCGGCGCCGATGGCGGACATGTTCCAGGCGCTCTTCGCCCGCTTGGGAAGCAAACAAGGCAAGCCGGCCAAACCGCCGCGCGCGCAGAACGTGCGCCAGTTCGGCCAGGGCCTGCTCAACCTCGCCAGCCATCTGCTCGACGCGACGGCGCTGCTCGGGCAGGTCACGCGCGACCTCGGCACGCTGATCCGCCACCCCAACCTGATCGCGTGGAAGGACATCTCCGCCCACATCTACCGCAGCGGTGCGCAGGCGCTGGGCATCACCGCGCTGGTGGGCGTGCTGGTCGGCATCACGCTGTCCTACCTGACCGCCAAGCAGCTGCAGAGCTACGGCGCCGACATCTACGTCATCAACATCCTGGGCATCAGCGTCTGGCGCGAGCTCGGACCGCTGCTCGCGGCCATCCTGGTGGCGGGACGCAGCGGCTCGGCCATGACCGCGCAGCTCGGCGTGATGCGGGTGACGCAGGAGCTGGACGCGCTCTCGGTGATGGGGATCTCCCACACCATCCGGCTGGTGGTGCCCAAGATGGTGGCCCTGGCACTCTCGTTGCCCCTGGTGATGACCTGGACCAGCAGCATGGTGCTGCTGGGCGGCATGCTGGCCGCGCGGGCGACGCTGGGCCTGGACTACATCCAGTTCCTGCAGGGCCTGCCGGCCGCGGTGCCGGTGGCCAACCTGTGGCTGGGACTGGCCAAATCGGCGGTGTTCGGGCTCATGATCGCGTTCGTGGCCTGTCACTTCGGGCTGCGGATCAAGCCGAACAGCGAAAGCCTCGGGACCGGCACCACCGATTCGGTGGTGAGCGCGATCACCGTGGTCATCATCGTGGACGCGATCTTCGCGGTGATGTTCTCTGACCTGGGGATCAAGGGATGAGCGGTTGCATCGATCCGACCTCGGCGGAAGCCACCGGGGAACTGAACGTCCAGCCGGGCGATCCGGTGATCGAGGTGCGCCACGTCGGCACGGTGCTGGGCGGGGTGCGCATCCACAAGGACCTCAGCCTGGAGGTGACGGCTGGCGAGGTGCTGGCCATCATCGGCGGCTCGGGCAGCGGCAAGACGACGCTGCTGCGGCTGATGCTGGGTCTGGAGCGGCCCAGCGAGGGCGAGGTGCTGGTCTTCGGCCACAAGCTGGGCAAGTGCGAGGCGACCGACCTCGCGCAGGTGCGGCACCGCTGGGGCGTGCTGTTCCAGCAGGGCGCGCTGTTCTCGGCGCTGTCGGTGTTCGACAACGTCGCGCTACCGCTGCGCGAGCTCAAGAGCCTGCCCAAGGACCTGATCGCCGAGCTGGTCATGACCAAGCTGCAGCAGGTCGGCCTCAAGGCGGAGGATGGCATCAAGATGCCGGCGGAACTCTCGGGCGGCATGATCAAGCGGGTGTCGCTGGCGCGCTCGCTGATCATGGATCCGCAGCTGCTGTTCCTGGACGAACCGACGGCCGGCCTCGATCCGGCAAGCTCGAAGAACTTCGTGCAGCTGATCGAGAGCCTGCGGCGCGAGATGGCGCTGACGGTGGTGATGGTCACGCACGACGTGGACACGCTGTTCGCGATCGCCGATCGCGTGGCGGTGCTCGCGGACCAGCACCTGATCGCGCACGGGCCGCTGGAGCTGGTGGTGAAACAGAAGCATCCGTTCATCCGCAATTTCTTCCTCGGCCACGCGGACCGCTGCGCGGCGGACAACCTGCGCAGCTACCGCGACGCGCTGCAGCACCGCGACGAGATGCCCGCCTGAGCGCGGCAAGCGGTCGGCGGTGAACTCTCACAACCCACGATAACGATCAACCACAAGGACTCGGGCGAGCACATGGAAAACAAGGCACATGCATTGGCCACGGGCCTCTTCGTGCTGCTGCTCGGGGCGGCGCTGGTGGCGGTCATCCTGTGGTTCCGCGACGACCGCGGCGACACGCAGACCTTCACGGTGGTGACCGCCTCGGGCGTGCCGGGACTCAACGTGAAGGCGCCGGTGAAGCTGCGCGGCGTGCAGATCGGGAAGGTGGACACGATCCGCTTCGATCCGACGCAACCGCGGCAGATCCTGGTCGACATCGAGGTCGACTCGGACGCGCCGATCGCACCGGGCACGCAGGCCAAGCTGGGCTACCAGGGCATCACGGGGCTGTCGTTCATCGACCTGTACGACGGGCAGGATCCCAAGGATCCGAAGCAGAGCGTGCTGGAGACGCGGCGGATCGCGCTGTCGCCGGGCTTCCTCGACCAGCTGCAGGACGCGGGACCGAAGCTCGCGGCGGGCGCGCTGGCGACGATGGACCGCATCCAGAAGGTGCTCAGCGACAGCAACCAGCAGCAGGTGAGCCAGACGCTGGCGCAGTTGAACGAGGCCTCCGCCGGACTCAATCAACTGGTCAAGGAACTGCGACCGACGGCGCAGGCGCTGCCGGGACTGGTGAAGAACACCGACGGGCTCGTGATCGCGGGACGGAACACGCTGGGCAACGTCGACACGCTGGCGAAGCAGGGCGGTGAACTCGTCGACGAATACAAGGGCAAGGCGGCCGCGATCGATCAGCTGGGCGACGCGGCGGTGCAGATGCAGCGCACGCTGCGGCGCGTGGAGCTGTCGCTGGTGGGCTCGGCGGACAAGCCGCGTCAACGTGCGGTGCTGGACGATCTGTCCGCCGCGGCCCGCGCGCTGGAACGCGCGGCGCAGAACATCGGCGATCAGCCGCAGAGCCTGATCCTCGGCCCGACACCCGGTGCGCCCGGCCCCGGTGAAACCGGCTTCGAGGCGGGAGCGAAGAAATGAACGACCACATCGAACTTCCGAGGACCGGCGGCATGCGCCGCGCGTCGCTGCTCGGCGGACTGGCGCTCGCCGCGATGCTCAGCGCCTGCGGCAGCCGCCCGCCGGCGCCGACGCAGATGGACCTCGGCCCCGCGCCTGCGTGGCCGCAACAGGCGGCGCTCGCCAAGCGCGTCGAACTCCAGGCCGTCACGGCGCCCGAAACGCTGCAAGGCACGGGCATCGCGTATCGCCTCGCCGACTCGGATCCTTATGCGCGTCGCATGTACCGGGATTCGCGCTGGGCCGCGCCGCTGCCGGTGCTCGTCGCCTCGCGGATGCGCCAGCAGATCGCCCGCGCGCCCGTGGCCGCCAGCGCCGATCCGCAGGTGACGATAGGCGTCACGCTGGAACTCGAAGAGAGCCTCCAGAACTTCTCCAGCGCCTCGCGCAGCGAGGTGCAGGTGCGGGTGATGGCGACCGCCGAAGACGGCACGCAACGCGCGTTCGATCGGTCGGAACCCGCCGGCGCGAGCGCGGAAGGCGCCGTCAAGGCGACCGCGGCGGCGGTCGATGCGTTGGGTCCTGAGATTGCCGCATGGGCAGCGACCCTGTCGCCGCGGGTGCCGCAAGGACGCGGCCGCCGTTGAAGCGAAGCGGCGTCAGTGCGACGCCGCGATCCCGCCGCCCATGCGCTGCTGGCGCTGGCGCAGGAAGGCTTCGGCCATGCTCGATTCGGGCTGCAGGCGCTGGCCGATGTAGAGCTCCTGGCGACGCTCGGTGATCTGCGCGCGCAGGCGGTTGGCCATGATGCCGAGCGGATCCAGGCCGCGCTTCTCGGCGCGCTCGATCGACTCGCCCAGCTCATGCATCGTGTGGCTCTTCAGCAGCGCGAGGTGGGCCTGGACGACCCGCAGCCGGCCCTGCACCGAGCGCTCCGCGCTGCGCAGCCATTCCATGACCGCATCGGCGTCACCGCCACGGACCTTCACCAGACTCTCGCCGGCAGCCAGCAGCAAGGCTTCCAGGCGATCCCGGTCGCAGGCCTCATAGGCCTCGTTGACCTCGGCCATCTTGCGTTCACGGTGCACGCGCTCGGCGTCGTCCGGCGCGAGGTCCGGATGCAGCCGCTTCGCGGCGCGGCGGTAGAGGGTCTTCAGCGGCGGCGGTCCGACCTGCACCAGGCCGCCTTCAGGCTCGGCGGGCAGCGGCGCGCCGGCCGGCAGCACCGGCAGATGCGGCATCGACGTGGCACGGGGCGAATCGGGCGCGCGGGCATCGAGCCCGTTGCGGGCCAGCGCGTCGTGCAGGTAGCGCATCGCGCAGTAGAGCTGCGATTCGAGCGCGTCCAGCTCCATGTACAGCGGGCCCAGCGCGGCGACGTAGCGGTCGACGAAGCGCTGCATGCGCTGGCGGCAGTCCGCGTACTCGGTTTCCTGCGACGCCAGGTAGCGCTGGAGCTCGGCCAATTGCTCGCGGCGGCGTTCGAATTCGCGCGGCGTGATGGCCTGGCTGAGCATGTTGAGCGGGATCCCTGGATGTTCTGGTATTGACTGCCGATTCTGCCGTGTGCGCATGTCCCTTCAAAGCGCAAACAGCCCCTCCCGGGGCTGTTTTTCTCAGCGTTTTCACCGAGGACCGGGCGAGCGTCGCCCAGTCGGTGCGATCGCTCTCTGCCGGTCAGGGCCTGTCAACGCGGTTCAGGGGGCGGACGCCGCGCTGGCCGCCTCCGTCGGTCCGCTGGCCACCACGTCCGGCACGCCGATGGGCGCGGAGGCCGGCACGGCCGTGTCGGCTGCCGGTGCGGTCACGGCAGGCGGCGTGTGCGCCCCCGCGGCGGGACCGCTGATGCCGGCCGTCGGCAGCAGCGGCACGATCAGCAGGGCGACGATGTTGATGATCTTGATCAGCGGATTGACCGCCGGCCCCGCCGTGTCCTTGTAGGGGTCGCCGACGGTGTCGCCGGTGACCGCCGCCTTGTGGGCCTCGGAGCCCTTGCCGCCGTGGTGGCCGTCCTCGATGTACTTCTTGGCGTTGTCCCAGGCGCCGCCGCCCGTGCACATGGAGATGGCGACGAACAGCCCGGTGACGATGGTGCCCATCAGCAGCCCGCCCAGCGCGGCCGGGCCGAGCAGCAGGCCGACCACGATCGGGACGATCACCGGCAGCAGCGAGGGCACGATCATCTCCTTGATCGCCGCGGCGGTGAGCATGTCCACCGCGCGGCCGTATTCGGGCTTGGCGGTGCCTTCCATGATCCCCTTGATGTCGCGGAACTGGCGCCGCACTTCCTCGACGACCGAGCCCGCCGCACGTCCCACCGCCTCCATCGCCATCGCGCCGAAGAGGTAGGGGATGAGCCCGCCGATGAACAGGCCGACGATGACCATGTGGTTGCTCAGGTCGAAGCTGACCGACAGGCCCTGCTGCTCGAGCGCATGGGTGTAGTCGGCGAACAGCACCAGCGCCGCCAGACCCGCGGAACCGATCGCGTAGCCCTTGGTGACGGCCTTGGTGGTGTTGCCGACGGCGTCCAGCGGATCGGTGATGTCGCGCACGCTGGCGGGCAGGTCGGCCATCTCGGCGATGCCGCCGGCGTTGTCGGTGATCGGGCCGTAGGCGTCGAGCGCCACGACGATGCCCGCCATGCTGAGCATGGCCGTGGCCGCGATCGCGATGCCGTAGAGCCCGGCCAGCTTGAAGGCCACCAGGATCGCGACGCAGACGAACAGCACCGGCCACGCGGTGGAGCGCATGGACACGCCCAGCCCCGCGATGATGTTGGTGCCGTGGCCGGTGGTCGAGGCCTGCGCCACGTGCTGCACCGGCTTGTAGTCGGTGCCGGTGTAGTACTCGGTGATCCACACCATCGCGGCGGTCAGCAGCAGGCCGACCAGGCAGGAGAGGAAGAGGGCGTTCGCGCCTATGGTCTGTCCGCCGGGCAGGGTCAGGTCCTGCGGGAACAGCGCGCGGGTGATGAACCAGAAGGCGATGGCCGACAGCACGCCCGCGACGACCAGGCCCTTGTAGAGCGCCGGCATCACGTTCTTCATCCCGGGGCTGGCCTTGACGAAGCTGCAGCCGATGATGGAGGCGATGATGGACGCGCCGCCTAGCACCAGCGGATACACGATGGCCGCGATGGACATGCCGCCGAAGGTGAGTGCCGCCAGCGCCATCGTGGCGATCAGCGTGACCGCATAGGTCTCGAAGAGGTCGGCCGCCATGCCGGCGCAGTCGCCGACGTTGTCGCCGACGTTGTCCGCGATCACCGCCGGGTTGCGCGGATCGTCCTCGGGGATGCCCGCCTCGACCTTGCCGACGAGGTCGGCGCCCACGTCGGCCCCCTTGGTGAAGATGCCGCCGCCCAGCCGCGCGAAGATCGAGATCAGCGACGAGCCGAAGGCCAGTCCCAGCATCGGCTTGAGCGTCTGGCTGTCGACGCGGGTGGCGCTGTCGCTGACCCACATGAAGAACAGGCCCACGCCGAGCAGGCCCAGGCCCACGACCAGCATGCCGGTGATGGCGCCGCCCTTGAACGCGACGTTGAGCGCCGGTCCGATGCCTTGCGTCGCCGCCTGCGCGGTGCGCACGTTGGCGCGCACCGAGACGTTCATGCCGATGAAGCCGCAACCCCCGGACAGCACGGCACCGATGAAGAAGCCGATCGCCGACTTCCAATCGAGCGCGACGCCGATCAGGAGGCCGAGCACCACGCCGACGATCGCGATGGTGCGGTACTGCCGCGCCAGGTAGGCCGCAGCACCCTGCTGGATCGCGCCCGCGATCTCCTGCATACGAGGATTGCCAGGATCCTGGCTCAGGATCCAGCTGCGTTGGATAAAGCCGTAAAGCACCGCCGCCAGCCCGCAGGCCAGCGCGAAGTACAGCGCCAAACTCGTCGACATAAGGTTGTCTCCTCTCGCTGATTCTTTGATCCGTGAGACGGTTCCATCCAGCGGGCGCCGGGCCTGCGCGCACGCAACAGCAACAGTCCGTCGATCGATGCTAAGCCCGTGAATAGTGCATGGCATGAGCGTTTACCAGCGGATTCACAGGCTTTGCAAGGCGGGTGTCAGGCTTTGCAGGGGCGAGCGACAGCAGCAGGGCAACAACTGGCCCCGGGCATGTCGTCTGCCTCGTCACGTCAGCTTTACAAGCGTTCGGTGCACGGCGCCCGAAGCCGGCGGAGCCGGTGCCCCTCTCCGCTCAATCTCCTCCTCGCCGCTCGGAATTCGCTCCGAGGGGCACCGGCTCCGCCGGCTTCTCCGAACCGAGGACTGCCCCCGTTCAGCGCTTGCGGCGCTCCTTGCGGGGATCGACCGGGCCCCCAGCGCTGGGGCCGATGTAACGGCCGCGCGGACGGATCACCGAGTCGATGGCGAGCTGCTCCATGCTGTGGGCCAGGAGACCGACGCTGCGCGCGATCGCGAAGATCGCGAAGCCGGCATCCGGCGGCAGCCTGTAACGCGCGACGAGCGCGGCCAGCGCCACGTCCATCGACGGCGGCAGGCCGGTCAGCGCGACGACGCGCTCGATCAGGCGGGCGATCGCGGCGGGCGGCTTGAAGTCCGCCATCAGCGACGCCGCACGTGGATCGCCGTCCGGATAGATGTGATGGCCGAAGCCGGGCAGCGGCATCGCGGAAGCCAGATAGCGGTCGACGACGCTATCGGCGCCGTCGCGCTCGACCTCGTCGAACAGCGTGCGCACGCGCCCCGAGGCGTCGCCGTGCAGCGGGCCGGAGAAGGTCGTCAATCCCGCGAGCAGGCACGCCGGCAGCGAGGCGCCGGTGGACGCGGTGATGCGCGCGGAGAAGGCTGAGCTGGTGATCTCATGATCCGCCGCGAGGACCAGCGTCTTGCGCAGCAACGCGGCCACCGCGCGCGGCTGGCCCCAGCCGCGCGCGAGGCGCTCGTGCAGCGGCAGCGCCTCTTCGTCCGAGGCGCCGAAGGCGACGGCCAGACGACCGACCAGCGCCGACGCTTCCTCGATCAGCACACGCGGCAGTCGGCCGCGCGTCGAATGTCCGGTGGCGGTGAGCGCTGCCAGTTCGGCGAACGCGCGAGCGCGGCCGTTCGGCAGCGCGGCGACGACGTCCAGCGCGGCGCGCGAGGGCGCGCCCGATGCGACCTCGGGGCGAGGAAACGACGGCGACGTCTCGACGTTCCACAGCAGCCGCGCCGCGTCCTCCAAGGTCGCGGTCGCGGCGAGTTCGACGACGTCGACGCCGCGGTAGAAGGGGCGTCCGCCCGAGAAGGTCGAGACCGCCGTCGGGATGCTGGGTTCGGCGCCGAACAGCGTCGTAGCCGCGAGCGTCTCGCGCGTGCGCCCCGTCTCCTTGCGGCGCACCAGCGCCTTGACGTCTTCGGCGCGGTACAGGCTGCGACGCGAGTCCTGCGGATCGGGCTCGACGCCGATGCGACCGCGGCTCACGTAGGCGTAGATCGTCTGCGCCCGCACGCCCAGCGCGTCGCGTGCTTCGTCCAGGGTCATCCAGGCGGCCATCGGGGCGTGGTCTCGTGTCGTTGATGTCGTCAATGTATTCATCAACATGAGTCCTGTCCACGCCTCGACCATCTCCTGTCAGGTCATCGATCCAGTCGAATGAATGGCGAATCCAGGCTTCAGATTGATATTGATCATCAATATTGACCGGTCGTTTGTGCGCTGCCAGCATGAGTCCACGCGACATCGACGGCGCCCGATCAGAAGCCTCCGCGATGCCGCCCCTCATGCCCCTTCCACGGAGACAACCGCATGAACCGCATCCATCGCTTCCAGCCGGCCCGACGCCGGGCCTCGCTCGCCCTCGCGGGCGCCGCCTCCTTCGCCTTCTTCGCGTCCTCGGCTCCCTTCAGCGCATTCGCGCAGGGCGACGCGTTCCCGACCCGGGCGATCACGCTCGTGGTCGGCTCCAGCCCCGGCAGCACCACCGACGGCCTGGCGCGCGCCATCGGCGCGGAGATCACCGCCGCGACCAAGGTGCCGGTGATCGTCGAGAACAAGGCCGGCGCCAGCGGCGGCATCGCGGCGCAGGCGGTGGCGCGCTCGGCCGCCGACGGCTACACGCTGTTCATCACGACCAACACGACGCAGGCCGCCAATCCGCATCTGTTCCGCAAGCTCGCCTACGACCCGGTGAAGGATTTCGCCCCGGTCGGCGCGCTGGTGAAGGGCTACCTGCTGCTGGTGACGAATCCGCGCATCCACGCACGCAACGTCACGGAGCTCAGCGCGATCGCGAAGAAGCAGCAGCTCACCTTCGGCGCGGGCAGTTCGTCGGCGCGGGTGGCGGCGGAGCTGTTCCAGCAGATGACGCAGACGCAGCTGACCTACGTGCCCTACAAGGCCAATCCGCAGGCGATGGTCGACCTGGTCGGCGGTCAGGTCGATCTGATGATCGTGGACCTGACCACCAGCCTGCCGCAGGTGAAGGCGGGCAAGCTCAAGGCGCTGGGCGTCAGCAGTCCCAAGCGTTCACCGCTGGTGCCGGACCTGCCGACGATCGCCGAGGCAGGCCTGCCCGGCTACGAGATCAGCTACTGGAACGCGGTCTACGCGCCCGCGGGCACGCCGGCGCCCGTCGTCGAGCGCATCAATGCGCTGATGCAGAAGGCGATGACCGCGGAGCCGGTCAAGCGCTTCGTCGAGCAGAACGGCATGGAGCCGTTCACGTCGACGCCGGCGGAACTCGCCAGCTTCCAGGCCGCCGAATACAAGCGCTGGGGCGCCGTCATCAAGACGGCCGGCATCCAACCCGAGTGAATCCCTTCCGATCCTTCCTGAAGTAGACAACGCCATGAAGCCGAACATCCTCCAACTCAATCCGATCCTGGTGCCCGCGATCAACGCGGAGCTGGACGCGCTGTACACGATGCACCGGCTCTTCGAGCAGGCCGATCCGGACGCCTATCTCGCGACCCACGGCGCGACCCTGCGCGGCGTGATCACCGGCGGGCACACGGGCATCTCGCGGTCGATGATGGAGCGGCTGCCGGCGCTGGAGGTCGTGGCGGTGAACGGCGTCGGCACGGACGCGGTGGACATCGAGTACGCCCGCTCGCGCGGGCTGCCGGTGACCGGCACCTTCGGCGCGCTGACCGAGGACGTCGCCGACATGGCGCTGGCGCTGCTGCTGGCGACGGCGCGCAACGTCGCTTCGGTGGACCGCTTCGTGCGCGGCGGCCTGTGGCCCAAGTTCCCCCAGCCGAACGCGATCCCGCTGGCGCGCCGCGTGAGCGGGATGCGCGTGGGCATCGTGGGTCTGGGGCGCGTGGGCCGCGCGGTGGCGGAACGCGTCGCCGCCTTCGGCTGCCCGGTGCATTACACCGACCTGAAGGAGATCGCCGACGTGCCGTGGACCTTCGAGGTGGACCTCGTTCAACTGGCCCGCGACAGCGACGCGCTGATCGTCTGCGCCGCCGCGGACAAGGCCCGCGACCTGATTGACGCGCCGGTGCTGGACGCGATCGGGCCGCGCGGCTTCCTGATCAACGTCGCGCGCGGCCGTCTGGTGAAGGAATCCGATTTGGTGAAGGCGCTCCAGGAGAAGCGCATCGCGGGCGCGGGGCTGGACGTCTTCGCGGACGAACCCAACGTCCCGCCGGCGCTGCTGGATCTGGACAACGTCGTGCTGCAGGCGCATCGCGCCAGCGCGACCGAGGAGACCCGCGCCGCCATGGGCCGGATGGTGCTGGAGAGCCTGGCGCAGGCGCTGGCCGGGCAGCGGCCGACGCACAGCCTGACGACCTGAGCCTGGCGACCTGAGCCTGACGACTTGACTCCGACGACCTGAGCCCGACGACGCGGAAGACGGGGACGTGAAAGTCCGCGGGAGGGCAGGGCGTCAGGGCCGGTTCAGGCGAGCCTCTAGAATTGCGGTTTTTCCGGAGTTCTCCGCGGCGTTCGCCGCTGGGAGCTCCGGATTCCCCTGCTTCCACCGCTGTCCACCACCATGAGCCTGCACAAAGTCACCCCCGGCGCGAAGGCGCCCGAGCAGTTCAACGTCGTCATCGAGATCCCGATGAACGCCGACCCGATCAAGTACGAGGTCGACAAGGAAAGCGGCGCGCTGTTCGTCGACCGCTTCATGACGACGGCGATGCACTACCCGTGCAACTACGGCTACGTGCC
This sequence comes from Roseateles noduli, assembly GCA_002205125.1. Taxonomy (GTDB): domain Bacteria; phylum Pseudomonadota; class Gammaproteobacteria; order Burkholderiales; family Burkholderiaceae_C; genus Roseateles; species Roseateles noduli. The sequence goes on from NIOE01000002.1 coordinate 292,017, forward strand.
GCAGACGCTGGCCGACGACGGCGATCCGGTCGACGTGCTGGTGATCACGCCCTTCCCGCTGACCCCGGGCGTGGTGGTGACCTGCCGCGCCATCGGCGTGCTGCAGATGGACGACGAAGCCGGCGGCGACGCCAAGCTGCTGGCCGTGCCCACCACCAAGATCCTGCCGATCTACGAGCACTGGACCAAGCCCGAGGACATCAACCAGATGCGCCTGAAGGCGATCCAGCATTTCTTCGAGCATTACAAGGACCTCGAAGCCGGCAAGTGGGTGAAGGTCAAGGGCTGGGAAGGCCCGGAAGCCGCCAAGAAGGAAATCACCGACGGCATGGCCAACTACGCGAAGGCCGAGAAGGCCTGAACGATGCCCGCTGGACGGTCTTCGCATGAAGGCCGGTGACACAGGATGAAGCGCCCGACCGGGCGCTTTTTCTTTGGGCAGACAGGTCGGAAACAGATGGGAACACTTTTGGTCGCCCAGGCATGCGCGGGGGAGGTCGCAGGACAACTGATGGCATCCCTTCGAACGTTTCTGTCCGTCCCATGACCCTGATCTCTTTCATCCGCCAGGCCTTTCCGTTTCGATCGAGCAGACCTTCCGAGGCGCAGCGCAGCACGCCCTCCACGGGGCTGCGCCCGCCGACGACGGGGCAGCGCCGCGAGGACGTTCAACTCTGGAAGGCCCAGCTGAAGCAGGCCCAGGGGTTGCATGCGCGATTGGAGCGTGCGATGCCGTCGAAACGCCCCTCCGCCGCCAGCCTGCTGACCCGGAGCGCAGCGCCCGACATGCCGCTGCAGGCATCGACCCGCGTGTTGCTGAAAGATTCGCTGCCGGAGAAGGGCGGGGATGTCCTTCACGCCTCGTGGCTGTCGCGGGACGGCCTGTTCGGCGGTGGCAGCATGGTGATGGCGTCACCGCGCGTGCAGGATTCCCGGGCGTGGGCTTCGGCCTGTGCCGAGCACAAGGTGGCCGTTGTCGTCGACCTCGGCAGTCCGGAGGAGGCCCGGACGCTGAATCACTGCATGCGCAGCACCGCGCCCGCCGTGTTCGACGACTGTTCCGTTGCGTTCATGCCGAGGAGCCAGAACGGCCTGGGCTTCCCGGAGGAAACCCGCCTGTCGGGCCTGGGCGAGGGCGCCGTCTCGCGTCCGTTGAAAGCCATCGTGCGAGCCCACGTCGACGGCGGAAAGGACCGCCGCGATGCGGTGCCCGCGAACTCGGCCGTCAGCGCGAGTCTGCCGGCCCTGATCGCGCACGATATGGCCTGGCTCCGCATTCCCTCGTCTCGCGAGGAGGCCATCGGACCGCGCGCGCTGCTGGACGTCTGTCGCCACTTGCGCACGCTCGGTCTGGAGGAATCGGGCACGGTGGCATTCATGAGCCCGGGCGGTGACCGGCGGTCCGCCGTCTTTGGCGCAGCCTGGGACATCCAGCGCAAGATCGATGCCGGCGGCATCAACAGGGCCGGGTTGCCGATGCTGGTGGAGGGGGTTTGCCAACGCGTGCGTGCCCAGCGTCATCCGTCGGCGCTCGACGCGAAAGAAGACATCGCGTCGCTGCTGGCGTTTGCCACGCTGGCCCTTGAAGCCCGGCTGGGGAATGGCCGCCGTACCGCTTGACGAGGCCCCTGCTTCCGGCCCGGGTCAGCCGCCGGACGCCGGGTCCTTGAACGGTTGATGCCGTTCCAGTTCATCGATGTACTCGTTCATCGCCTCGCCTTCCTGGGTGAGGAAGTCCGCGACCGCCTCGCGGAACTGCGGATGCGCGAGCCAGTGCGCCGAATAGGTCGACACCGGCATCAGCCCGCGCGCCATCTTGTGCTCGCCCTGCGCGCCGCCTTCGAAGCGGCGCCAGCCGTTCTCCAGGCACCAGGCCAGCGGCTGGTAGTAGCAGGCGTCGAAGTGCAGGTTGGGGATGTAGCGCGTCGAACCCCAGTAGCGCCCGTACGCCGCGCGTTGTGATTCATCGATGGCCACCAGCGACGCGGCCACGCGCTCGCCCTCGGCGTCCCGAGCGACGAACATCAGCCAGTGCTCCGGCATGTCCGCCGCCATGCGCGCGAAGAAGTCGCGCGTCAGGTACGGCTTGTTGCGATGCGCGAGGTAGGTCAGCGTGTAGCACTCGTAGAAGAAGTCCCAGTCCTCGGCGGTGATCGCCGCGCCGCGCAGCGGTTCGAAGCGGATGCCGGCCTCGACGACCTTGCGCCGCTCCTGCTGGATCTTCTTGCGCTTCTCGCGCTGCAGCGTGGCGAGGTAGTCGGCGAACGGCCGCGGCACGCCGTCGCCGGTCCAGTGGAACTGCACCTGCTGGCGCGCGAGCCAGTCGTCGCCGGTGAGCGCGCGCTGGTCCTGGTCGTCGCCGAATAGCACGTGGACCGAGGAGAGCTCGGAACGCGCCGTCAGCGCCCGCAAGGCCTTCACGAGCCACTCGCGCGCGACGGCGTCCTTCGCCAGCAGGCGGCTGCCGGGCACCGGCGTGAACGGCACCGCGACCAGCAGCTTGGGGTAGTACTCGAGCCCATGCCGCTGATAGGCGTCGGCCCAGGCCCAGTCGAAGACGTACTCGCCGTACGAGTGACCCTTGAGGTAAGCCGGGCAGGCGGCGATCAGTTCGTCGCCGTCCCACACGCTGAGGAACTGCGCCTGCCAGCCCTTCTTCGGCACCGCGGAGCCGGACGCGTGCATCGCCGTCAGGTACTCGTGCTTCATGAACGGCGACGGCAGCGGCGAGGCGGCGAGCAGCGCGTTCCATTGATCGCGGGGCAGCGCGGCGGGATCGTCGTCGACGCGGATGAGCGGCTGGGCGGCGTCGTGCTGTTGCTCGTGCTTGGGCGCGTCGGCGGCGGGGGAAGGCGAGGGCGGGGAAGTCATGCGCGGCAAATCTTAGGCGCAAGCTCAAACCCTTCGCTTTGATGGCAGGATGCTCCCCATGCAAGCGACGACGACTTCCTCCCCGACCGGCCTTGCGGCCTTCTCCCCGGCCGGTCTGTCCTTCGACAACCTCTACGCCCACGACTTCGCCCGCATCGCCGTCGGCATCCCCCTGTGCCGCGTGGCCGATCCGGCCTTCAACGGCGAGCAGACCGCGCAGCTGCTGCGCGAGGCCGCCGCGGACGGCGCCGCGGTCGCAGCCTTCCCGGAACTCGGCCTGGCCGCCTACACCAGCGACGACCTCTTCCACCAGCGCCCGCTGCTGGACGGCTGCGAAGCGGCGCTGGCGCATCTGCTGGCGGTGTCGCGCGACCTGCCCACGGTCGCGATCGTCGGCCTGCCGCTGCGCATCGAGCACCGGCTGTTCAACTGTGCCGTGGTGTTCCAGCGCGGCCGGCTGCTGGCTGTGCTGCCCAAGACCTACCTGCCCAACTACGGCGAGTTCTACGAGGCCCGCCAGTTCAACGCCGCCGACGAGGCGATCTCCGAGGAGATCACGCTGCTGGGCCAGCGCGTGGCCTTCGGTACGCGGCTCGTGATCGCGGCGATCGACCAGCCGCTGCTGCGCCTGCACGTCGAGATCTGCGAGGACGTCTGGACGCCGATCCCGCCGTCGTCGTACGCCGCGCTCGCCGGCGCGACCGTGCTCGTGAACCTGTCGGCGTCCAACATCACGGTCGGCAAGTCGGGCTATCGCCACCAGCTCGTCGGCCAGCAGTCGGCGCGCTGTCTGGCGGCCTACGTCTACACCTCCGCCGGCGCCGGCGAATCCAGCACCGACCTCGCCTGGGACGGCCAGGCGCTGGTCTATGAGAACGGCAGCTTCCTGGCCGAGAGCGAACGCTTCCAGCGCCGCTCGCAGCTCGTGTCGGCCGACGTGGACCTGGAGCGCCTGTCGCGCGAGCGCATGCGGCAGACGAGCTTCGGCGATTCGGTGCGGCATCACGCGCCGCTGCTGAAGTCCTTCCGCACGATCGAGTTCGAGCTGGGCGTGGATCGCGCGACACCGCTGGCGCTGCGACGCCGCATCGAGCGCTTCCCGTACGTGCCCTCGGACCGGCAGCGCCGCGACGAACGCTGCAACGAGGTCTTCCAGATCCAGGTGCAGGCGCTGGTGCAGCGGCTCGTGTCCAGCGGCATCCACAAGCTGGTGCTGGGCATCTCGGGCGGACTGGACTCGACGCATGCGCTGCTGGTCGCCGCGCGGGCGATGGACCAGATGGGCTGGCCGCGGACCAACATCCTTGGCGTCACGATGCCGGGATTCGCCACGGGGACGCGCACGCGCGACCAGGCCTTGCGGTTGATGCGCGAGATCGGCTGCGAGGCCCGCGAGATCGACATCCGGCCGAGCTGCGAGCAGATGCTCAAGGACCTCGGACATCCGTATGCCGCCGGCGAGCCCGTCTACGACGTGACCTTCGAGAACGTGCAGGCCGGCGAGCGCACCAGCCACCTGTTCCGCCTCGCGAATCACACCGGCGCGCTGGTGCTCGGCACCGGCGACCTGAGCGAGCTCGCGCTCGGCTGGTGCACCTACGGCGTCGGCGACCACATGTCGCACTACAACGTGAACGCGTCGGTGCCCAAGACGCTGATCCAGTACCTGGTGCGCTGGGTCGCGGAGACGGCGCAGCTCGGACCCTCGGGACAGGACGTGCTGTTCGACATCCTGAACACGGAGATCAGCCCCGAGCTCGTGCCGCAGGATTCGCGTGTCGAAGGCTCGGGCCTGCAGAGCACCGAAGACAGGATCGGCCGCTACGAGCTGCAGGACTTCAACCTGTTCTACACGATCCGCCACGGCTACTCGCCGGCCAAGATCGCCTTCCTGGCGCGTCACGCCTGGGGCGACAAGGCCCGTGGCGAATGGCCCGACGGCGAGCACGTCCAGCGCAACGAGTACCCGCTGGCCGAGATCAAGCGCGTGCTGCGGATCTTCGTGAGCCGCTTCTTCCGCGGCAGCCAGTTCAAGCGCAGCTGCGTGCCCAACGGGCCGAAGGTGGGCAGCGGCGGCTCGCTGTCGCCGCGCGGTGACTGGCGCGCGCCCAGCGATTCCGAGCCGGCCGTGTGGCTGGCCGAGCTGGACCGCATCCCGGATTGAGGCGATGACTCCCTTCTCCAATGGCAGGCGTCCGATTGAAACGATCCGTGCTTAAATCGAAACCAGTCTTGCCCGCCAATCCCCTTTTCGGAGCCTCGTGATGAAACAGATCACCGCCATCATCAAACCGTTCAAGCTCGACGAAGTCCGCGAAGCGCTGGCCGAGGTCGGCGCCTCCGGCCTGACCGTCACGGAAGTGAAGGGCTTCGGCCGCCAGAAGGGCCACACCGAGCTGTACCGCGGTGCCGAGTACGTCGTCGACTTCCTGCCGAAGGTGAAGGTCGAGGTCGTCGTGAAGGACGACGAGGTGGAGCGTTCCATCGACGCCATCCTCAAGGCCGCCAAGACCGGCAAGATCGGCGACGGCAAGATCTTCGTGACCGCCGTGGAGCAGGTCATCCGCATCCGCACCGGCGAACAGGACGAAGCGGCGGTCTGACCGCACGGATCCGACGGATCCAGAAACCAGGAAGGGCGGGCGCCGGTTGGCGTCCGCCCTTCGTCTTTCCGGCCCCTTTCCGGCCTGCAGTCGCGTCAGCGCAGGTGTTGCCAGATGGCGGCCAGCCAGATGCCGCCGGCAAGCACCAGCGACAGCAGCACGGCGGCGCTGGCGATGTCCTTGGCGCGCTTGCTGAGGTCGTGCAGTTCGAAGGAGACGCGGTCGACGACCGCCTCGACCGCCGAGTTCAGCAGTTCGACGATCAGCACCAGGATCAGCGAGCCGGCCAGCAGCGCGACCTGCACCCAGTCCCGTCCGACCCAGAAGGCCAGCGGGATGCCGATGATCGTCAGCCAGGTCTCCTGGCGGAAGGCGCTCTCGCCGCGGTAGGCGGCGCGCAGTCCGTCCCAGGAATAACCGGCGGCGTGCAGGATGCGATCCAGGCCGGTACGGCCCTTGTGGGGGTTGCTCATCGTCGGAGGCGGCGCGGGAGACCGGGGGAAGTTCAGGAGTCGGCCGGCACCGCCGTCGCCTTCTTCGGGCGAGGCGGTGGCAGCTGGGTGATCAGGCGGGTCCCGCAGATCACGTCGTGCAGGAACTGGCGCTGCGGATGCAGCCGGGCCAGCAGCAGGTAGCCGGCGATACCGGCGAACATCGTGCCGAAGATGGCGCCGGTGCTGTGGTCCAGACCCAGCGCGTGCACGCTGGCCAGCGCCGGCAGGAACCAGAGCCAGGCGGCGAGGTAGCGCGCCGTGGCGCGTGCCTGCGTCAGCGATCTGCCGTGGGCGTCGACGACGCGCAGGTGCCAGGCCCGCATGGCCACGGTCTGGCCGCCGCGCGACCAGAACCAGATGAAATAGATGCCCAGCACCAGGAACAGGAAGGCCTGCAGGCCGTGCTGCCCGACCAGCGCATTGCGCTGCTGGGTGAGGGTGGAGTACAGCCAGCCGGCGATGAAGACGACGCCGAACAAAACGACGCCTTCATAGATGAAGGCGGCGAGTCGGCGCATCAGGCCCGGCGGAGGGGCGTCGCCGGCAACGGGTGCGGAGGTCATCCGGCCAGTTTAGCGGCTGGCCGGGTCGCGTTTGGGGAGCAGCGTGTCCGGGTCGAGCTTCGCCTCGCTCGGCGAGCGGATCGGCCGGCCGGGCGCGGCGCTGGCACCAGGGGCCGGCGCCTCGGCGCGCTGTGTCATCAGCACGGTGGTCGCGCCGGGCTGGGCCTGGACGATCGTGGGGCCAGTCGTTGCCGTCAGCGGCGTGCGCTGGATCGGCGCCTTCGCCCGGGTGGGGGCGGCCGGCGTGTCGCGGCCTGCGGCCGAAGCCTTTTCCGCGGCGCGCTCCACCAGGCGCTGGCGCTTCTCGGGAGGCAGCGCCTGATAGGCGTCCCACTTTTCGCGCAGCCGGGTTTCCTGTTCCGACCCGCGGAGTTCGTTCGCGTGCTGGTAGCCGATGCGGGCGCGCTGGCGTTCCAACGGGGACATCCGCGTCCACTCGACCATGCGCTCGCGCAGACGCTGCTGGTGCTCGGCCGGCAAGGTCGGGTAGCGGGCGGCGATTTCCAGCCACTTGCCCTTGCGGGCGCCGTCGAGCTGGTCCCATTCCTTGGACAACGGGGCCAGCGCCTCCTTCTGCGACGCGCTCAGCGAGGCCCAGTTCTGGCTGCTGGTCAAGGCGCCCGGTCCGGTCGTCGGAGAGACAGGTCTTGTCGCCGACGCGGCGCGCGGCGCGGGCGAGGCCACGGCGCGGCTGGCGTCGATCGGCGCGGACGCCGCGGTCTCCTGCGCCGAAGCGACCGTGGTGCCGACAGCGAGCACGCCGCAGGCGGCCGCCAGGCTCAGGCTGCGCACCCAGCGGCGCGAGGCCGACAGCGCAAGGGAAGACTCAGGGAAAACGCGAAGATCTCCCGCAGCGAGCGGGAGAGGGCGGAAGGAACTGGCCACGCGCCGCCTCACTGCGACGATTTGGCTTCGTCGGACTTCTCGCCGTCGGCCGCGCCGTTCGGGTTGTTGGGGTCGGTCTGGTTCTCGTTCAGGTACTCGCGGAAGCCCGGATCGCTGTACGCCGCCGGCGGCAGCGGCTTGGAGAGCATCTCCGTGTCGAGCTCGGCCGCGCTGCGGATCTGCTCGTACCACTGGCTGTGCTGGATCAGCAGCAGGCCGCCCAGCAGCAGCGCCAGCGGCAGCAGCGTCGCCGCCTTGCGCCAGCGCGGGGTCTTCTCGCCGCCGCCCAGGGCCAGCGTGCCGCCGCCCATCTGGCGGGTGTCGGAGGCGGTCTGCGCGGGTGCCGCGGCGCGCGCGGCCATCGCCTTGGCGAGCGCCTGCTCACGCGCGAAGCGCAGCCGTTCCTGGATGTCGCCCGACAGGGCCTCGCTCTGCTCGGTCAGTCCCGCGGCCACACGAAGGCCGAAACGGGTCACGCGCGCGTCCGCCTCCAGCGGCAGCGGCGTTCCTGGCGTGTTCTTCTTCATAGCGAGATTCCCTTGGCTTTCAGCGTTTTGGCCAGCGCATGCACGGCGCGGGAGCAGTGTGTCTTCACGCTGCCCTCCGAGCAACCCATGACCGCTGCCGTTTCGGCGACGTCGAGTTCCTCCCAGTAACGCAGCAGGAAGGCTTCCCGTTGACGTGCCGGCAAAGCAGCAACTTCTTGTTCGATCGCTGCCAGCACCTGAACGCGCGAGACCTCGTCCGCGGCCGACAGCGCCCCCATCGATCCTTCCCGCGTCTCCAGCGATTCCAGCAGGTCGAAGTCGTCGCCGGGATCGGCGCCTTCGAAGTCCGACAGGTTGCTGAACAGCGCGTTGCGCACTTTCTGCCGCCGGAACCAGTCCATCGTCGCGTTGGACAGGATGCGTTGGAACAGCAGCGGCAGCTCCGCCGCCGGACGGTCGAAATACTTCTCGGCCAACCGGATCATGGCGTCCTGGACGATGTCCAGGGCGGCGTCTTCGTCTCGAACCATGTAGACCGTGCGCTTGAAGGCACGTCGGTCGGCGGTCTTGAGAAAGTCGTTGAGTTCTTTGTCTGTGGCCAAGGGCTGGCGCCGTCAGAGGGCGATCTGGGTCGGGGTCGAAGACGGTCTAGCGGGCAAAACGGCGCGGATTATCGCATCAGCGCTACAGACCGCCATCGATTCCGGACCTCTGCGGGTTTGCGTGCATAATCGGCGGCTCGCACACCGCATTTTCTGTCTCAAGTAGGCCGCCCAACCGGGGCGCCCCTGTTTTTGACGCGACGTTTCAAGTCCGCTTCACAAGAGCGAGAGGAGAGACACCGATGGTTTTTCGTCAGAGAAAAAACTCAGAGGTTCGACATATGGACATGTCTGCCGCGGACATCAAACGTGCAGCGATCACGGAAGCTCGCTCACAACCGCACCCCCATTCCGTCAGTTCCGGTCAGGAACTGAATGGCTCCGAAATCCTGGTTCAGAGTCTTCAGGCCGAAGGCGTGAAGTTCCTCTGGGGCTATCCAGGCGGCGCCGTCCTCTACATCTACGACGCGCTCTACAAGCAGGACGCCATCCAGCACGTGCTGGTCCGTCATGAGCAGGCCGCCGTGCACGCCGCCGACGGCTACGCCCGGGCGACCGGCGAAGTCGGCGTCGCGCTGGTGACCTCCGGTCCCGGCGTCACGAACGCGATCACCGGCATCGCGACGGCGTACATGGACTCGATCCCGATGGTGATCATCACCGGACAGGTCCCGACGCCCGCCATCGGCCTCGACGCCTTCCAGGAATGCGACACCGTCGGCATCACGCGCCCGATCGTCAAGCACAACTTCCTGGTCAAGGATGTGCGCGACCTGGCGACGACGCTGAAGAAGGCGTTCCACATCGCGCGCACCGGCCGTCCCGGCCCGGTCGTGGTGGACATCCCGAAGGACGTCTCGCTCAACCGCACCGCGTTCCACTACCCGGAGCGCGTCGAGATGCGCTCCTACAACCCGGTCAAGAAGGGCCACAGCGGTCAGATCCGCAAGGCGGTCCAGCTGCTGATGGGGGCCAAGCGGCCTTACATCTACACCGGCGGCGGCGTGATCCTGGGCGAGGCCACGGCGGAGCTGCGCCAGCTGGTCGAGCTGCTGGGCTATCCCTGCACGAACACGCTGATGGGCCTGGGCGCGATGCCCGGGAGCGATCCTCGTTTCCTGGGCATGCTCGGCATGCACGGGACCTACGAAGCCAACATGACGATGCAGCACTGCGACGTGCTGCTGGCCGTCGGCGCGCGCTTCGACGACCGCGTGATCGGCAACCCGAAGCACTTCTCGTCGGTCGATCGCAAGATCATCCACGTCGACATCGACCCTTCGTCGATCTCCAAGCGCGTGCGCGTGGACATCCCGATCGTCGGCGACGTGAAGGACGTGCTGCAGGAACTGATCGCGCAGATCAAGGAAGCGCAGGCAAGACCTGACGCCGACGCGATCAACGCGTGGTGGAGCCAGATCAACGACTGGCGCAAGCGCGACTGCCTGGCTTACAAGCAGTCCAACGAGGTCATCAAGCCGCAGTACGTCCTCGAGACGCTGTGGAATCTGACCCGCGACCGCGACGCCTACTTCACCTCGGACGTCGGCCAGCACCAGATGTGGGCGGCCCAGTTCCTGCGCTTCAACGAGCCGCGTCGCTGGATCAACTCCGGCGGCCTGGGCACGATGGGCGTGGGCCTGCCGTACGCGATGGGCATCAAGCTGGCGAAGCCGGAGTCGGATGTGTTCTGCATCACCGGCGAAGGCAGCATCCAGATGAACATCCAGGAGCTGTCCACCTGCCAGCAGTACAAGACGCCTGTGAAGGTGGTCTCGCTGAACAACCGCTACCTGGGCATGGTGCGGCAGTGGCAGGAGCTGGACTACGGCAAGCGCTACTCGCACAGCTACATGGATGCGCTGCCTGACTTCGTCAAGCTGGCCGAGGCCTACGGGCACGTCGGGCTGCTGGTGGAGAAGCCCTCGGACGTGGAGCCCGCGCTGCGGGAAGCGATGCGGTTGAAGGACCGCACCGTCTTCATCGACGTGCGCACCGACCCGACCGAGAACGTCTGGCCGATGGTGCAGGCGGGCAAGGGCATCTCCGAGATGCTGCTGGGGTCCGAGGACCTCTGAGACCGTCGACGGCCTGAAGCCGTCCGGCGTGACGCGCGTTACCGCGCGCCTCGCGACCGGCGGCGGACGGCCGGAGGCGCTCAGGGCGATCCGGCCTGATTCCTAGATCGAAGAGCGTGGCCAAGGGCCGACCGGTTACCGCCGGCGGTCTGAAGAGCGCGAAGGACGAGATTCCATGAAACACATCATTGCTTTGCTCATCGAGAACGAGCCGGGGGCGCTGTCGCGCGTCGTCGCGCTGTTCTCCGCCCGGGGCTACAACATCGAGAGCCTGACCGTGGCGCCGACGGAAGACCCGTCGCTGTCCCGGATGACCATCGTCACCAGCGGCAGCGACGACGTGATCGAGCAGATCACCAAGCACCTGAACCGGCTGATCGAGGTCGTCAAGGTCGTCGACCTGACCGAGGGCCGCTACATCGAGCGCGAACTCATGCTGATCAAGGTGCGCGCCGTCGGCAAGGAGCGCGAGGAGCTCAAGCGCACCTCCGACATCTTCCGTGGCCACGTCATCGACGTCACCGAGAAGACCTACACGATCGAGCTGACCGGCGACGCCAGCAAGCTCGACGCCTTCATCGACGCGATCGACCGCAGCGCGATCCTCGAGACGGTACGCACCGGCACCAGCGGCATCGGCCGCGGCGAGCGCATCCTGCGCGTTTGATCGCCGCGACCACTGAACACCCTTCACCGAACAACCCCTGACCTGTTTTCCCCGGAGAGACCACCATGAACGTGTATTACGACAAGGACGCCGACCTCAGCCTGATCAAGGGCAAGAACGTCACCATCATCGGCTACGGCTCACAAGGCCACGCCCATGCCCAGAACCTGAACGAGAGCGGCGTGAAGGTCACCGTGGGTCTGCGCCGCAGCGGCGCGTCCTGGGCCAAGGCCGAAGGCGCCGGCCTGAAGGTCGCCGAGATCGCCGACGCGGTGAAGGCCGCCGACGTGGTCATGATCCTGCTGCCCGACGAGCAGATCGCCGACGTCTACAAGAATGAAGTCGAGCCCAACATCAAGCAGGGCGCGTCGCTGGCCTTCGCCCACGGCTTCAACGTCCACTACGGCCAGGTGCAGCCGCGCGAGGACCTGGACGTGTGGATGGTCGCCCCCAAGGCCCCGGGCCACACGGTGCGCAACACCTACAAGCAGGGCGGCGGCGTGCCCCACCTGATCGCCGTCTACGCCGACAAGACCGGCAAGGCGCGTGACCTGGCCCTGAGCTACGCGGCCGCGAACGGCGGCGGCAAGGCCGGCATCATCCAGACCTCGTTCCGCGAAGAGACGGAAACCGACCTGTTCGGCGAACAGGCTGTGCTGTGCGGCGGCGCCGTCGAGCTGATCAAGGCGGGCTTCGAGACGCTGACCGAAGCCGGTTACGCGCCGGAGATGGCCTACTTCGAGTGCCTGCACGAGCTCAAGCTGATCGTCGACCTGATCTATGAAGGCGGCATCGCCAACATGAACTACTCGATCTCCAACAACGCGGAGTACGGCGAGTACGTGACTGGCCCGCGCGTGGTGACCGCCGCGACCAAGGACGCGATGCGCCAGTGCCTGAAGGACATCCAGACCGGCGAGTACGCCAAGTCCTTCATCCTGGAGAACAAGGCCGGCGCCCCGACGTTGATCAGCCGCCGCCGCCTGACCGCCGAGCACCCGATCGAGCAGGTCGGCGAGCAGCTGCGCGCGATGATGCCGTGGATCAAGGCCAACAAGCTGGTCGACAAGTCCAAGAACTGATCCACGCAGATCGCGTCAGATCAGTCCAGAAGGCCGCGCGGGTCGCACCGCGCGGCCTTTTTCATTGATGCGCTGGGTTATCCTCCGGCCCCATGAATTCGACCGAAAACAAGAGTGTGGACCTGCTGGACGAGGACGAGGCGGATGCCCTCGACGCCCCGCAGCGCCCGCGCCACAAGGGCATCTACCTGCTGCCCAACCTCTTCACGCTGGCGGCGCTGTTCAGCGGCTTCTATGCGATCGTGATGGGCATCGGCGGCCGCTTCGAGCAGTCCGTCTACGGCATCTTCGCGGCGATGGTGCTCGACAGCCTGGACGGGCGCGTCGCGCGCATGACCAACACGCAGAGCACCTTCGGCGAGCAGATGGACTCGCTGTCCGACATGGTGTCCTTCGGCGCCGCGCCGGCGCTGATCATGTACTCCTGGGCGCTGCAGGGCCTGGGCAAGTGGGGCTGGTTCGCCGCCTTCGTCTACATCGCCGGCGCCGCGCTGCGCCTGGCGCGCTTCAACACCAATATCGCGGTCGTCGACCGGCGCTTCTTCCAGGGCGTGCCCAGCCCGGCCGCGGCCGCGCTGGTGATGAGCCTGATCTGGGCGCTCGACAGCTCGGGCTACAAGGACATCCACCGCGATCCGACGCTGGCGTGGCTGGCCTTCGGCTTCACGCTCTACGCGGGCCTGACGATGGTGACCAATGCGCCGTTCTACAGCTTCAAGGACATCACCTTCAAGCGCTCGGTGCCCTTCATCGTGCTGGTCGTGATCATGCTGGCCATCGCGGCGATCAACATCGATCCGCCGCGGGTGCTGTTCGGCGTCTTCTGCGCGTACGGCATCTCGGGCTACATCGTCTACGCGGTCCGGCGCGCCAAGGGCAAGCCGGCCAGCGTCATCGCGATGTCCACCGACGAGCCCGATGAAGCGGGCCTTCACCGATAGCGAATGCTGGCGGCACGGTCATTCGCCCACTGGCGTTGACGTTGCCCGCGCCGCCACTCTATATTCAACAGCTATGACGTCCCCGGCCCGAATTGCGCTGCTACTACTAGGTGACCTTCGGGTTCGCTAGATCGCGCACGTCCGTCCATCCAGACGCTCATCCCAGATCAACGGCCCGAATGCAACTCGCAACGGGCCGTTCCTGTTTCTGGAGAGTCTGCGAGTTGCGCCCCTGAACCCACAGGAACGCTCTCATGCTCAAGCAACCGCAGACCAAGTACCGCGCCTTCGCCCCCATCGCCCTCCCGGACCGCCGCTGGCCCGACGTGCAGATCACGAAGGCGCCGCTGTGGCTGAGCACCGACCTGCGTGACGGCAACCAGGCCCTGATCGAGCCGATGGACCCCGAGCGCAAGCTGCGCATGTTCCAGATGCTGGTGAAGATCGGCTTCAAGGAGATCGAGGTCGGTTTCCCGTCCGCGTCGCAGACCGACTTCGACTTCGTGCGGCTGCTGATCGAACAGGGCCACATCCCCGACGACGTGACGATCCAGGTGCTGACGCAGGCGCGCCAGCCGCTGATCGAGCGCACCTTCGAATCGCTGGTCGGCGCCAAGCGGGCCGTCGTCCACCTCTACAACGCCGTCGCACCGGTGATGCGCCGGGTCGTGCTCGGCATGAGCGAGGACGAGATCGTCGACCTGGCCGTCACCCACACGCGGATGATCCGCGAGCTCGCCGAGAAGCAGCCGGAGACGGACTTCCGTTTCGAGTATTCGCCGGAGATGTTCTCCAGCGCCGAGCTGAGCTTCTCCAAGCGCGTCGTCGACGCGGTGACCGAGGCCTGGGGCGCGACCCCCGAACGCAAGATCATCATCAACCTGCCGTCGACGGTCGAGCACTCCACGCCCAACCTGTTCGCCGACATGATCGAGTGGATGGGCCGCAACGTCGCACAGCGTGACTGCATCGTGCTGTCGGTGCATCCGCACAACGACCGGGGGACCGGCACGGCCGCCGCCGAGCTGTCGATCATGGCCGGCGCGGACCGTCTCGAAGGCTGCCTCTTCGGCAACGGCGAGCGCACCGGAAACCTGGATCTGGTGAACGTCGCGCTCAACCTGTACACGCAGGGCGTGCATCCGGAGCTGGACTTCTCCGACATCGACGAGATCCGCCGCTGCGTCGAGCACTGCAACCAGTTGCCGGTGCATCCGCGCCATCCGTACGTGGGCGAGCTGGTCTATACGTCGTTCTCGGGCTCGCACCAGGACGCGATCAAGAAGGCCTTCGCCGCGCGCAAGGAAGGCGACATCTGGGAGATCCCGTACCTGCCGGTCGATCCGAAGGATCTGGGTCGCAGCTACGAGGCGGTGATCCGCGTCAACAGCCAGTCGGGCAAGGGCGGCATCTCGTACCTGCTCGAAGCGGAATACGGCATCGAACTGCCGCGTCGCCTGCAGATCGAGTTCAGCCAGATCGTCCAGGGCGTGATGGACACGAATGGCAAGGAACTTGGCGCGGCCGACCTGTGGCGCATCTTCGACCGGGAGTACGGCGTGAAGCAGGCGCCGTCGCTGCATCCGCAGATCGACACCGCCGAGGACGGCCAGACCCGTGTGCAGGCGCAGGCCGACCTGTGCGTGCGCATGGTCAAGATCGACGGGCAGGGCAAGGGACCGATCGACGCCTTCGTCGAGGGCCTGAACAAGCTGCTGAAGACCCAGGTGCGGGTGCTGGACTATCACGAACATGCGATGGGCAGCGGCGCCGACGCTCAGGCCGTGGCGTATCTGGAGCTCCGCGTGGGCGAGGCCACGATGTTCGGCGTCGGCATGGACGGCAATATCGCGTCGGCCTCGCTGAAGGCGATCGTCTCCGGCCTGCGTCGTGCGTCGCAGCGCGGCGTGCTGAAGCTGGCCGACCGCATCGCCGCCTAAACTCACCGGGCGGGCCATTCTCCGGCCCGCGGCCCTCGGCCCGCCACCGCAAGGAAGCCCCCACATGTCCGACCACCTGATCATCTTCGACACCACCCTGCGCGACGGTGAGCAATCGCCCGGCGCGTCCATGACCAAGGACGAAAAGCTGCGCATCGCGCGGCAGCTGGAGCGTTTGAAGGTGGACGTGATCGAGGCCGGCTTCGCGGCGGCGAGCCAGGGCGACTTCGAAGCGGTCAAGGCGATCGCCGACGCAATCCGCGACAGCACCATCTGCTCGCTGGCGCGTGCGAACGACCGCGACATCGGCCGCGCCGCCGAGGCGCTCAAGGGCGCCGCGCGCGCCCGCATCCACACCTTCATCGCGACCAGCGAACTCCACATGGAGAAGAAGCTGCGCATGACCCGCGAGCAGGTGCTGGAGCAGGCGATCCAGGCTGTGCGCTTTGGCCGCAACCTGACCGACGACATCGAGTTCTCGCCGGAGGACGGCTACCGCTCCGATCCGGAGTTCCTGGCCCGTGTCGTCGAGGCGGTGATCCGCGAAGGCGCACGCACGATCAACATTCCCGACACCGTCGGCTACGCGATCCCGGAGCTCTACGGCCAGTTCATCAAGACGTTGCGCGAGCGCGTCCCGAACTCCGACCAGGCGATCTGGAGCGTCCACTGCCACAACGACCTCGGCATGGCGGTGGCCAACTCGCTGGCCGGCGTGAAGATCGGCGGCGCCCGCCAGGTCGAGTGCACGATCAACGGCCTGGGCGAACGCGCCGGCAATTGCTCGCTGGAGGAAGTCGTGATGGCGGTGAAGACCCGCCGCGACTACTTCGGACTGGATGTCCGGGTGGATCCGTCCCAGATCGTCCCGGCCTCCAAGCTGGTCTCGCAGACCACCGGATTCGTGATCCAGCCGAACAAGGCAGTGGTCGGGGCCAACGCCTTCGCGCACGCCTCCGGCATCCACCAGGACGGCGTGCTGAAGGCGCGCGACACCTACGAGATCATGCGCGCCGAGGACGTCGGCTGGAGCGCCAACAAGATCGTGCTGGGCAAGCTGTCGGGGCGCAACGCGTTCAAGCAGCGGCTGCAGGAACTGGGCGTGGTGCTGGAGTCGGAGGCCGAGATCAACGCGGCCTTCGTCCGATTCAAGGACCTGGCCGACCGCAAGTCCGAGATCTTCGACGAGGACATCATTGCGCTGGTGATGGACGAGTCGGTCACCCAGGTCCAGGAGCATTACCGGCTGGTCGCGCTGGCGCAGCGCTCGGAAACCGGCGAGCGCCCCCAGGCGCAGGTGGTCTTTGCCGAGGGCGAAACCGAACATCGCACCGAGAGCGACGGCAACGGTCCGGTGGACGCGGTGCTCAAGGCGATCGAGAGCAAGGTCCAAAGTGGGGCGGAAATGCTGCTGTATTCGGTGAGTGCGATCACCAGCGGCAGCACAGAATCGCAAGGCGAAGTCACGGTGCGCCTGCAACATGCGGGGCGCGTGGTGAACGGCGTGGGGGCAGATCCCGATATCGTGGTCGCTTCCGCCAAAGCATATTTGAGCGCTCTCAACAAGTTGCAGAGCAAGACGGAGCGGGTCGCCGCCCAAGGTTGACAGGACAGCGCACGCGGGGGCTCTCCCCGCGTCGGATGGCACGGATTCAGGTACTTTAAGAGCCTGCGCCAAGTCATTGATCTTGCCGGTCTTTCAGCGATCCCCTACACTCGCGCCCACTGACCTGGGGACTGGATTGAAGACCATTGCGACATTGCTGTCTGGTGCCGCGCTCAGCGGCGTCATGTTGCTGACGGGCTTGACCGCCAGTCTCGCGCCGATTCAATCGGCGCAGGCGGCCACCTCGTCGTCCTCCAAAGCCAAGGTGAAGAGCGTGCGGCAGGCCAAGCCGGCCCCGCGCTCGCCACGCAAGGTGGCTGCCCGTGCGGCAGCCCCGGTCCGGGAAGTCGTCCCGTCCAAACCGTCCTTCGGGACGATGTACGGTCTGCACGACACCGAAGATCCCCTCGACCTGAAATCCAGCGTCGCCTACGTCGTCGATCAGGACACCAACGAGGTCCTGTTCTCGAAGAACCCGTCGGCGGTGCTGCCGATCGCGTCCATCACCAAGCTGATGACCGCGCTGCTGGTCGTCGAGGCGAACCAGTCGCTGGACGACAAGATCGAGATCACCGACGACGACAAGGACACCGAGAAGTTCACCGGTTCCCGTCTGGCCGTCGGCACGACGCTGACCCGCGGCGAACTGCTGCACCTGGCGCTGATGTCCTCGGAGAACCGCGCGGCGCATGCGCTCGGGCGCAACTACCCGGGCGGTCTGGAAACCTTCGTCGCGGCCATGAACGCCAAGGCCCACATGCTGGGCATGATGGACACGCATTACGTCGAGCCGACCGGCCTGTCCAGCCGTAACCAGTCCAGCGCCGCTGATCTGGCCAAGCTGGTCAAGGTGGCCCACTCGTTCCCGCTGATGCGCGAGCTGTCGACCTCGTCCGAATACACCGTCGCGCTGGGCCGCAAGCAGGTCCGCTTCGGCACGACCAACGGCCTGGTCCGCAAGGGCGACTGGGACATCGGTCTGCAGAAGACCGGATTCATCAACGAGGCCGGCCAGTGCCTGGTGATGCAGGCGCAGCTCGCCGGTCGCAAGCTGATCATGG
Organism: Roseateles noduli; assembly: GCA_002205125.1. GTDB lineage: Bacteria > Pseudomonadota > Gammaproteobacteria > Burkholderiales > Burkholderiaceae_C > Roseateles > Roseateles noduli. Next base: position 309,898 of record NIOE01000002.1, read on the forward strand.
TGTTCCTGGATTCCGCCGGAAAGTACTCGCGCATCGGCGACGCCGAACGCGTGCGCAAGTGGCTGACCGGCGCCGCGTCGCCGTTGGCCGCCGTCGCCACCCCGGCAACCGTCAGCGCGACGGCGCTGACGCCGGTGATTTCCGCCAAGTAAGCGTCGGCGACTCCGGAATGAAAGAAGCGGGCCTTGCGCCCGCTTCGTCGTTTCCGGCCTGCGTTCCCAGGCCGTGCCGTCTGGTGCTCAGCCCCGGAAGCCGAGCGACGCCGAGATCCGCGTTGCCGTTTCCTTCAAGCGAGGGAGCCAGCCTTCCTCCAGCCGGTCTGCGGGCGCCGAAATTGACAGCCCCGCCACCAGCTTGCCTTGGTCGTCGTAGATGCCGGCGGCCATGCAGCGCACGCCCAGTTCGAGTTCCTCGTCGTCGCGTGCGACGCCGCGCTGACGGACCAGCGCCATCTCGCGTTCGAGCAGGGTGATCTCCGTCAGGCTGTTGCGGGTGTGGCCGGACAGCCCAGTGCGCGTCGCGTAGGCGCGCACGCGCTGAGGGTCGTCGCTGGCCAGGAAGAGCTTGCCGACCGAGGTCAGGTGCAGCGGCGCCCGGCCGCCGACCGCGCGCACGACCTGCATGCCGCTGCGTTCGGAGTAGGTGCGCTCGATGTAGACGATCTCGTCGCCTTGCCGGACCGAGAGGTTGACCGGCTGATGGGTCAGCTTGTGGAGCTCCCGCATCGGGCCGATGGCGGCCTCGCGGACGTCCAGGCGGGCCTTCACCAGGTTGCCCAGCTCCAGCAGCCGCATGCCCAGCCGGTAGCTGCCGGCCTCTGGGCGATCCACGAAACGTCCCAGGGTCAGGTCGTTCAGGATGCGGTGGGCGGTCGAGGGATGCAGGCCCGTGGTCTCGCTGATGAGCTTCAAGGACACGGGGTCCTGATGCTGGGCCAGGACGTCCAGCAACGCGAACGTGCGCTCGAGGACCTGGATGGCGGGGGTCTGCAGCTCCTTGGACTTCATGGCGGACGATTGTGAAGGATTTCTCACGGGTTTTGCATGGCGAAACCGAGAGCGGCCCCTAGCGGGCGCAATCCGTCGTTTTTGCCCATCAGCGGTGCGCGGATCGGGCCGAAAGGGGCATCAGGAGGACGTGGCGCCGACAGGCTGCCGCATTGCGGAACGAGCCGCGGACAGCCCGCTTTGCACGGCGCCTTCGAGCGTGGCCGGATAAGGCCCGGCGAGGTAGTCGCCGGCGGCCCAGATGCCCGGTCCGATCGATGCGTCGGGGCGATTCAGTCCGGGCGTGCAGGCGAAGGTCGCGCGCTTCTCGCTCAGCACGCGGACGATCTTCGGCGGCGTCGCCCATGGGAAGCGGCGCTGGGCCTGCGTCAGCGCCGCAGCGCCGGTGGCGTCCAGTCCCTGTGCGACCCAGGGCGCTGCGCCGCTGACGACCAGGCTGAACAGGCCCGGATGCTGACCGAGCTGGCCGAGGTCGAAGGCGAACTGCGCCGGCTCGGTCGCCGATTCGCGCAGGGCAACCATCGGCGCCGGCAATGCCGATCCTGCGCTCTCCAGATAGATGGTGACGATGGGCTGGAATTCGAAGGCTCCGGCGGCGGCGCTCCAATGCGGCGCCAAGTCGCGCGTGAGGCGGGAAGCTTCGACCGACGTGCAGGCCACGACGACGGCGTCGAAGACGTCGCCGTCGACGGTCCACTGCCGTCCCTGCGCCTCTATCCGCTGCACGCGCTGCGTGCGGAGTTCCGCGCCGCGCGACAGCAGCCACGCGCGCGCCGGTGTCGGGAGCAACGCGCTCAGCCCGCGCCGCGGCAGCAGCAGGTCGGCGCTGCCCGGACCGCTGAACAGCGCGTCCTTGAGCACCCTCAGGAAGACTTGTGCGCTGGCCTGTGTGGAGGGCGTGTTCAGCGCGGCGACGCACAGCGGATCGATCAGGTCGTCGCGCACGGCGCGCGGAAGTCCGCCGCAGAGTTCGGCGACGGTCAGCGCGGGATCGCAGCGGAAGCCGCGCAACGTCCACAGGCTGCTCGTGGCCAGGAATCTCAGTCGGTCCTGCAACGACCAGGCCGTGCAGGCCAGCACGCCGCGCAGGAAGGCGAGGGTGGGCGGTCCCGGCGGGAGTCGAAGCGTCTCGCGATCGGGATAACGCAGCCGCAGCGGCATGCGCAGCAGGTCCGAGTCAGGATCGCCGCCGACGCGCCGCATCAGCGCGAGCGTGTCCTTGTAGGCGCCGATCAGGATGTGCTGACCGTTGTCGAGCGCCGGCCCGGTGCCTTCCAGGCTGCGTGCCCGCCCGCCGAGCGTCGGCGCCATCTCGAACAGCGTGACCGACGCGCCCAGCGACACGGCTTCGACGGCCGCGGCGAGCCCCGCCCAGCCGCCGCCGATGACAGCCAGCCGCGTCACGTCAGCGCCCGCGCCAGTTCGTCTTCATCGCGATCCACAGCTTGCGCAGCGGCGTCAACGCGATGCGCTGGTGCAGGACCTGGAAGTTCTCGGCCTCGATCTCGCGCAGCAGCGTGCGGTAGATGTTGGCCATCATGAGCCCCGGCTTCTGCGCCTTGCGGTCCGTGTCGGACAGCAGCGCGACGGCCTCGTCGTACAGCGCGTGCGCGCGCTCCGCCTGGAACTTCATCAACGCGGTGAAACGGTCGCTGTAACCCCACGGCGCGTCGCGCTTGAGGATCTCGTGCGCCTTCACGTCGAATTGCTGCAGCTCGCTGACCGGCAGGTAGATGCGGCCGCGCCGCGCGTCGTCGCCGACGTCGCGGATGATGTTGGTGAGCTGCATCGCCTGGCCCAGCTTGTGCGCGTAGGCGATGGTCTGCGGATCGGTGCGGCCGAAGATGCCTGAGGCCACTTCGCCCACCACGCCCGCCACCAGGTGGCAATAGCGCTGCAGGCCGGGGTAGTCGAGGTAACGCGTCTGCTCCAGGTCCATCTGGCAGCCGTCGATGACGGCCAGCAGGTGTTCCAGGCGGATGTCGTAGTCCTTGACGTGCGGCATCAGCGCCTTCATCGCCGGATGCGAGGGCTGGCCGTTGAAGGCGCTCATCGCTTCCTTGCGCCACCAGGCCAGCTTGGTCGCGGCGACGCCCGGATCGGACACCTCGTCGACGACGTCGTCGACCTCGCGGCAGAACGCGTAGAAGGCCGTGATCGCGGCGCGACGCGGCGGCGGCAGGAAGAGGAACGCGTAATAGAAGCTGGAGCCGCTCGCGGCGGCTTTCTGCTGGACGTACTGCTCGGGCGTGGAAGCGCCGGCGGCGGTCGCCTTGTCCGCAGTCTTGTCGGAGGCCTTGTCGGCGGTCTTGTCAGTATTGGTGCTCATCGCGCCGTCCCTTCGCGGCGTGGGTTCGTTCGGTCCGTCGGCATCGTCAAGGCGCGCCACAGCAGCAGCGGCGCGTCGGCGGCGACTATCGCCGGCCGTCGCAGCAGGGCATCGAAACGGTTCGACGCCAGCTTGTCGAGGATACGGAGGCCGCCTTGTACCACCAAGCGGAGCTCCCAACCGGCCCGGCCCGGAATCCGGCGGGCCAGCGGCGCGCCTTCGGCCATCAGGTCGCGGGCCCAGTCGCAGAGTTCCGCGATCAGCGCCCGGGCGGCCGGACTGTCGTGCAGCGACAGCAGGTCCTGTCCCTCGACGCCGTGACGCCGGCGGTCCTCTTGCGGCGCGTAGATGCGGCCGCGCGGGCCGTCGACGGTGAAGTCCTGCCAGAAGTTGATCAGTTGGAGCGCCGAGCAGATCGCGTCCGAACGCCGCAGCGACTCGGCGTCGGCGATGTCGTACAGGTGCAGCAGCAGGCGTCCGACCGGGTTGGCCGAGCGGCGGCAGTAGTCGAGCAGCTCCGTGCGGGTGGCGTAGTCGGTCTTCACGAGGTCCTGCTCGAAGGCATCGAGAAGATCCTCCAGCAGCGGCACCGGCAGGCGGTACTCGACGAGGATGCGCCCCAGCGGCGCGAACACGCGTGCCGCCCAGCGCGGCGACGGCGCCCGACCCGCGGCGACGGCGCGCAGGTCGGCCCGGTAGTCGGCCAGGTCGCGCAGCCGCTGCGCGGGCGTCGCGTCGCCTTCATCGGCCAGATCGTCGGCGGTCCGCGCGAAGTGGTAGATCGCCATGATCGCGGGACGCAGCGCCGGCGGGCTCAGCCAGGAAGCGACAGGAAAGTTTTCGTAGTGCTCTATGCTCACGGGCGGCATTCTCCGCTGAGCGGGCGGTGCCGTTTGCGTCAACCTGATGTCCCGAAACCCCCGGCGGTTTGCGACGGGCATCACTCCCCGCAAACCACGAGCAGTAGCCCGGTGAACCGTACGCCGTCGGTTTGACACGTTCGGACACGCTGAATACATTACTGACCGGTCAGTCAGTTACTCCGACGCCCAAGGCCGGGCGTCGTGGCTTTGTCGAGGTGTCCATGCCCCAACGGTCTCTAGTGTCCCTGTCCGCCGGTACGCCCGGCGCCGTGTCCGAATCCGATTCCGCCGGCCCTGCCGGTTCCTGGGGACGCGTTTCGAAGTGGCTGGCGGCGACCGCCGCGACGGCCGCCGTGGTCGTGCTGGCCGCCTGCGGCAAGCAGGCGCCGCCGCCGGAGCCGGAGCGCTACGTGCGCACGCAGGTGCTGACGCCGCAATCGGCCGGCCTGCAGCGCGAGTTCGCCGCTGAAGTGCGGGCCCGCGTCGAGTCGCGCCTGTCCTTCCGCGTCGCCGGCAAGATCCTGGAACGCAAGGTGGACCTCGGATCGGTGGTGAAGCCCGGGCAGGTGCTCGCGCGGATCGACAGTTCCGATCTGGTGCTCGCCCAGGAGGCCGCCAAGTCCACCGTGCTGGCGGCGCGCGTCAACCGCGACCAGCTCGGCGCCGACTACCGGCGCTACATCGACCTGCATCGCCAGGGCTTCATCAGCGCGGCCGAACTCGATCGGCGCGACGCCGCCTTCAAGGCCGCGCAGGCGCAGTTCGAATCGGCGCGCGCCCAGTCCGACGTCCAGCGCAACCAGGCGCAGTATTCGAGCCTGATCGCCGACGCTGCTGGCGTCGTGACCGGCATCGACGCGGAACCCGGCATGGTCGTGGCCGCCGGCACCCCGGTCGTGCGCGTGGCCAACGACGGGCCGCGGGACATCGTGTTCTCCGTCTCCGAAGACCAGGTCGCCCTGGTGCGCGCCGCTGCGGCACGCCCAGACGGCCTGAAGGTCCGCCTCTGGACCGACACCAAGGCCGAGGCGCAGCCGATCAAGCTGCGCGAGCTGGCCGCCGCCGCCGACCCGGTGACGCGGACCTTCCTGGTGAAGGCCGAGCTCAACAGCCAGAACGTGCACCTCGGCCAGACCGCGACGGTCGTGCTGACGGGCGCGCCGTCGGACAACGCGATCAAGCTGCCGCTGAGCGCGGTGATGGAATCGCAGGGCAAGAGCGCCGTACTGCTGCTCGATCCGAAGACGATGGCGGTGAGCCCGCAGGCGGTCACCGTTGTCGGCGCCGAAGGCAACGAGCTGGTCGTGCAGGGCCTGACGCCCGGGATGGAAGTCGTGACCGCCGGCGGCCATGTGCTGACGCCGGGGCAGAAGGTCAAGCGCTTCGTCCCGCCGGGCACGCCGACCCCGGGCACCGCGCCCGCGCCGGCTCCCACCGCTTCGCGCTGAGCCCCGGGAGCCCTGAATGAGCAACCCGAGCCGCGCCGGTTTCAACCTCTCGCGCTGGGCGCTGGAGCATGCCCCGCTGACGCGCTACCTGATGGTGGTGCTGATGGTGCTGGGCTTCGCCGCCTACTTCCAACTGGGTCAGGACGAGGATCCGCCGTTCACCTTCCGCGCGATGGTCGTGCAGGCCTACTGGCCGGGCGCGACGCCGCAGCAGATGGCCGAGCAGGTCACCGACAAGATCGAACGCACCCTGCAGGAGGTGCCGCACGCCGACAAGATCCGCAGCTACACCAAGCCGGGGGAGTCGCTCACCATCTTCCAGGTGAAGGACAACACCGCGCCGGGCGAGGTGCCGCAGCTCTGGTACACGGTCCGCAAGAAGATCGGCGACCTGCGCGCCACGCTGCCGCAGGGCGTGCTGGGACCGTTCTTCAACGATGAATTCGGCGACGTCTACGGCTCGATCTTCGCGCTGTCGTCCGACGGCGGCTTCTCCATAGAGGAACTGCGCCAGCAGGCCGAGGCCGTGCGCTCGGAGCTGCTGCGCGTGCAGGACGTGGCCAAGGTCGATCTCTTCGGCGTCCAGGCCGAGAAGCTCTTCATCGAGATCTCGCAGAAGCGCCTGGCCGAACTGGGCCTGGACTTCAACCAGGTCGTGTCGCAGCTCAATGCGCAGAACGCGGTCGAAAGCGCCGGCACGATGAACGCCGGCAGCGCCAACGTGCAGATCCGCATCGAGGGCCAGCTCAACTCGGTCCAGGCGCTGAGCGAATTCCCGATCCGCGGCACCAACACGCAGACCGGCGTGGCCAGCAGCATCCGCCTGGGCGACATCGCCAAGGTCCGTCGCGGCTACGTCGATCCTGCCACGACCATGGTCCGCTACAACGGCAAGCAGGTCGTCGCGCTGGGCGTGTCGATGGGCAAGGGCGGCGACATCATCGCGCTGGGCAAGGCGCTGCAGGTCAGCGTCAAGCGGCTGCAGCAGCAACTGCCGGCCGGCATCTCGCTGCAGCAGATCCAGGACCAGCCCAGCGCCGTGAAGAGCTCGGTGGGCGAGTTCGTGCACGTGCTGATCGAGGCCGTCGTCGTGGTGCTGGGCGTGAGCTTCATCGCGCTGGGCCTGCACACCAAGCCGCTGCGCATCGACGTGTGGCCGGGCCTGGTCGTGGGCATCACCATCCCGCTGGTGCTGGCGATCACCTTCGTCGTGATGCTCTACGCCGGCGTGGGGCTGCACAAGATCTCGCTGGGGTCGCTGATCATCGCGCTGGGCCTGCTCGTCGACGACGCCATCATTGCCGTCGAGATGATGGTGCGCAAGCTCGAAGAGGGCTACGACAAGATGCACGCGGCGACGTACGCCTACGACGCCACCGCCAAGCCGATGCTGACCGGTACGCTGATCACCGCGGTCGGCTTCCTGCCGATCGGCCTGGCGAAGTCCACCGTCGGCGAGTACACCTACGCCATCTTCGCGGTGACGGCGGCGGCGCTGGTAATCTCCTGGCTCGTGTCGGTCTACTTCGTGCCCTACCTGGGCGCACTGCTGCTGAAGACCCGCGCCGGTCACGAGGGCGAGGCCCACGAGGTCTTCGACACGCCGTTCTACAACCGCTTCCGCCGCTGGGTCGCCTGGTGTGTGTACAACCGCTGGAAGACCATCGGCCTGACGATCCTGGTGTTCGTGCTCGGCCTGGCCGGCATGGGCAAGGTGCAGCAGCAGTTCTTCCCGGACTCGAGCCGGCCGGAGATCCTCGTCGACCTGTGGCTGCCCGAGGGCGCCACGATCGAGGAGAGCAACGTCATCGCCAAGCGCTTCGAGGCTCGCATGGCCAAGGAACCGCTGGTCGGCAGCATCGCGACCTGGGTGGGCTCGGGCGTGCCGCGCTTCTACCTGCCGCTGGACCAGATCCTGCCCAACACCAACGTCAGCCAGGCCATCATCCTGCCGAAGTCGCTGGCCGACCGCGAGACCTTGCGCCACAAGCTGCCGCAGATCCTGGCGCAGGAATTCTCCGAAGTGCGCGGCCGCGTGAAGCTGCTGCCCAACGGGCCGCCGGTGCCGTACCCGGTGCAGTTCCGCATCGCCGGTGACGATCCCGCGCAGCTGCGGATCTACGCCGACCGCGCCAAGGAGCAGATGCGCGCCAACCCGAACATGGTCGGCGTCAACGACAACTGGAACGAGGCCATCAAGGTCCTGCGCCTGCAGGTCGACCAGGACAAGGCGCGGGCGCTCGGCGTCACCAGCCAGAGCATCGCGCAGGCGGCGCGCATCCTCGTGACCGGCACGACGGTGGCGCAGTACCGCGAGGCCGACCGGCTGATCGACATCGTCCTGCGCCAGCCGGTGCAGGAGCGCGACACGCTGTCCGAACTCGCCAACGCCTACGTGCCGACGGCCTCGGGCCGCTCGGTGCCGCTGACGCAGATCGCCAAGCCCCAGTTCACCTGGGAGCCGGGCGTGATGCACCGCGAGAGCCGCCAGTTCGCGATCACCGTGCAGGGCGACGTCATCGAAGGCCTGCAGGGTGCGACGGTGACCACGCAGCTCTGGCCCGCGCTCGACGCGATGCAGAAGGAGATGCCGCCCGGCTACTCGATCTCGATCGCCGGCGCGGTGGAGGAAAGCAGCAAGGGCACCGGCTCGATCGCCGCCGGCGTGCCCATCATGCTGTTCATCACCTTCACGCTGCTGATGCTGCAGCTGCACAGCTTCTCGCGCGCCATGCTGGCCTTCCTGACCGGCTTCCTCGGCATCGCGGGCGTGTCCGCGGCGCTGCTGCTGCTGAACCGGCCGTTCGGTTTCGTCGCGCTGCTGGGCGTGATCGCGCTGATGGGCATGATCCAGCGGAACTCCGTCATCCTGATCGACCAGATCGAGCAGGACCGCAGCCGCGGCGTGCCGCCGGCCCAGGCCATCGTCGAGTCCGCCGTGCGTCGTCTGCGCCCGATCGCGCTGACCGCCGCGGCCGCCGTGCTGGCGATGGTGCCGCTGTCGCGCAGCGTGTTCTGGGGCCCGATGGCGGTGGCCATCATGGGCGGCCTCATCGTGGCCACCGTGCTGACGCTGCTGGCGCTGCCGGCGATGTACGCGGCCTGGTTCCGCGTCGAACGCGACAAGGACGCGGGCATCGCGCCGTCCACGCACTGACCTCGCAGGGGTTTCCCCCGCCCGGGACGGGCGGGGGTGCGTCGGAAAGCGTCGATTCCTTGATTACAATCGCCGGTTTTCCGGATCGCGGAGGGCAGGGGCCTGGGCTCCTCCTTCGCGTCAAAGAATTACCAGGGGGCCGTCGAGCGGACTGCGCGCCGACAGCGCGCAGCGAACGCGACGACCTCAGTTCACCCGGCGCGGGTGGCGAAATTGGTAGACGCACCAGGTTTAGGTCCTGACGCCTTCACGGGCGTGCCGGTTCGAGTCCGGCCCCGCGCACCACACTCTCAACTGATTCCGAGTCCACTATGGCTGTCACCGTCGAAACTCTCGAAAAGCTCGAACGCCGCATCACGCTCACGCTGGCGGCCACTGTCATCAACTCCGAAGTCGAGTCCCGCCTGAAGAAGCTGGCCCGCACGGTCAAGGCCGACGGCTTCCGTCCCGGCAAGGTGCCGATGTCCTTCGTGGCCCAGCGCTACGGCGCGCAGGTCCAGTACGAAGTCGTCAACGACAAGCTGGGCGAGGCCTTCAGCGCCGCCGCCAACGAAGCCAAGCTGCGCGTCGCCGGCATGCCCAGCATCGCCCAGAAGGACGAAGCGGCTGAAGGCGAACTGGCCTTCGACGCGACCTTCGAGGTCTACCCCGAAGTCAAGATCGCCGATCTGGCCGATGCCGAGATCGAGCGCGTCGCCGCCGACGTGACCGACGAAGCCATCGACAAGACCGTCGAGATCCTGCGCAAGCAGCGCCGTTCGTTCGCCCAGCGCGGCGCGGCGGACGTGGCCGCCGACGGCGACCGCGTCACCATCGACTTCGAAGGCAAGATCGACGGCGAACCCTTCGCCGGCGGCAAGGCCGACGGCTTCCAGTTCCTGCTGGGCGAAGGCCAGATGCTCGAAGCCTTCGAGAAGGCCGTGCGCGGCATGAAGGCTGGCGAATCCAAGACCTTCCCGCTGGCCTTCCCCGAGGACTATCACGGCAAGGACGTCGCCGGCAAGGAAGCCGACTTCCTGGTCACGGTCAAGAAGATCGAGGCCCAGCACCTGCCCGACGTGAACGAATCGTTCGCCAAGGCCCTGGGCATCAAGGAAGGCACGGTCGAGGCCCTGCGCGCCGACATCAAGAAGAACCTCGAGCGCGAAGTGAAGTTCCGCGTGCTGGCCAAGAACAAGGGCGCCGCGATGGACGCGCTGGTCGGCAAGGCCGAGCTGGACGTGCCCAAGTCGCTGATCGCCGGCGAAGCCGAGCGCATGGTCGCCAACGCCCGCGAAGACCTGAAGAAGCGTGGCATCAAGGACGCCGACAAGGCCCCGATCCCCGCCGAGCTGTTCAACGACCAGGCCGAGAAGCGCGTGCGCCTGGGTCTGGTGGTCGCCGAGCTGGTCCGTTCGCAGAACCTGCAGGCCAAGCCCGAACAGCTGCAGGCCCACATCGAAGAGATCTCGCAGAGCTACGAGAAGCCGGCGGAAGTCGTGCGCTGGTACCTGTCGGACCGCGAGCGCATGGCCGAAGTCGAAGCCGTCGTGATCGAGAACAACGTGACCGACTTCATCCTGGGCAAGGCCAAGATCACCGACAAGCAGCTGCCGTTCGACGAGCTGATGGCCACGGCCTGATCGGCGGACACACGGTCCTGGCGCAGGGTTTTTCGGCGTTGCTCTTGATTCGCCGCAAACCCATCGCCAAGTAAGGCGCCAGGCCGCAAGGCCGGCGCCTTTTTCTTTCCCCGGCGCTACCGTCGAGAGGACCTCGCCCCGAAGGGGGCCACCCTCGGACGGTCAGGGGATGGAGCGCACGACATAATGGTTTGTCGTGATCTCGAACCACATCAGAGGATTTCATGAGCGCGCTTGAAACCAGCAACCTGGGCATGGTGCCCATCGTCATCGAACAGTCGGGCCGCGGCGAGCGCGCCTACGACATCTACAGCCGCCTGCTGCGCGAGCGCATCGTCTTCCTGGTCGGCCCGGTGAACGATGCCGTCGCCAACCTGGTGGTCGCGCAGCTGCTGTTCCTGGAGAGCGAGAACCCCGAGAAGGAGATCTCGCTGTACATCAACTCGCCGGGCGGCAGCGTCTCGGCCGGCATGTCGATCTACGACACCATGCAGTTCATCAAGCCGTCGGTGTCGACGCTGTGCATGGGCATGGCCGCGTCCATGGGCGCCTTCCTGCTGGCCGCGGGCGAGAAGGGCAAGCGCTTCGCGCTGCCGAACTCCAAGATCATGATCCACCAGCCGCTGGGCGGCGCGCAGGGTCAGGCCACGGACATCGAGATCCACGCCCGCGAGATCCTCAAGACCCGCGAGCAGCTCAACCGCATCCTGGCGGAGCGCACCGGCCAGAGCCTGGAGAAGATCCAGGCCGACACCGAGCGCGACTACTTCATGTCCGCGGCCGAGTCGGCGACCTACGGCCTGATCGACAAGGTCATCGAGAAGCGCTGAAACGCGGATCGGGTCCGGGGCCGGGCCTGCTCCCGGTGTGCGGCGGCGTCCCTGTGGGGCGCCGCTTGCCTTTCTTTGGACTCCGACCCCGTCGCGCCTCCGATCCCATCCCGGTTGATTGCCCGACCTTGCGGGCGCGTCGGGCAGGGGATTTCTCAAGCATGGGAAGTCTTCTGACCGGTACGGATCGAACTGTCGGCGCCGCACGCCAACTGACCGCCCGTTGACCGCACCAACTGACCACTCTTAGGGGCTTTTATCCCCCCAAGGGTGGTGCCGGCAATTGAACTATCATCAATGCAGGCACTTGCCTGTATTCCCCGCAGCCCTTCAGCAGCCCCAGCAGCACTCCCATGGCCGAGAAAAAAGGCAACTCCAGCGAAAAAGTCTTGTATTGCTCCTTCTGCGGCAAGAGCCAGCATGAGGTCAAGAAGCTGATCGCGGGCCCGTCGGTGTTCATCTGCGACGAGTGCATCGAGCTGTGCAACGACATCATCCGCGACGAGGTCCCCGCCGAGGCGGCGACCGGCGGACGTGCCAGCAAATCGGACCTGCCCGTCCCCAGCGAGATCAAGACGACGCTCGACCAGTACGTGATCGGCCAGGACGTCGCCAAGCGCACCCTGTCCGTCGCGGTCTACAACCACTACAAGCGGCTGCGCCACGCGGCCGACACCAAGGACGGCGTCGAGCTGTCCAAGAGCAACATCCTGCTGATCGGCCCGACCGGGTCGGGCAAGACGCTGCTCGCGCAGACGCTGGCGCGCGTCCTGAACGTCCCGTTCGTGATCGCCGATGCGACGACGCTGACCGAGGCCGGCTATGTCGGCGAGGACGTCGAGAACATCATCCAGAAGCTGCTCCAGAACTGCAATTACGACGTCGAGCGCGCGCAGCGCGGCATCGTCTACATCGACGAGATCGACAAGATCAGCCGCAAGGCGGACAACCCCTCGATCACGCGCGACGTGTCGGGCGAGGGCGTCCAGCAGGCGCTGCTGAAGCTGGTCGAAGGCACGATGGCGTCCGTCCCCCCGCAGGGCGGCCGCAAGCACCCGAACCAGGACTTCCTGCAGATCGACACGACCAACATCCTGTTCATTTGCGGCGGCGCCTTCGACGGCCTGGAGAAGCTGATCCAGAACCGCTCCGAGCGCTCGGGCATCGGCTTCAGCGCCGACGTCAAGAGCAAGAGCGACAAGAAGGTCGGCGAGCTGTTCCGCGAAGTCGAACCCGGCGACCTGATCAAGTTCGGCCTGATCCCGGAACTGGTCGGCCGTCTGCCGGTGATCGCCACGCTGGGCGAGCTGACCGAGGACGCGCTGGTGCAGATCCTGACCGAGCCGCGCAACGCGCTGGTCAAGCAGTACCAGCAGCTGTTCTCGATGGACGGCGTCGAACTGGAAGTGCGTCCGTCGGCGCTGAGCGCCGTCGCGCGCAAGGCGCTGGCCCGCAAGACCGGGGCCCGCGGGCTGCGCTCGATCGTCGAGCACGCGCTGATCGACACCATGTTCGAGCTGCCGTCGCTGGAGAGCGTCGCCAAGGTCGTGCTGGACGAACACAACATCGACGAGGACACCAAGCCGTTGCTGGTCTATCGCGAAACCAAGGCCAGCGCCTGAGGTCGCGGAGACACCCCGGGCGATTCGCTTGCCATCACTTCATGTGGAAAGCAATTGCTCAAAGGCTATTGAACGGCACCTTGTAATTGGTAGCTCGGGCCCTAGATGGGCTTGAGAAAGAGAGGTTTTCATGTCCGGTCATCCGATCCTCCCCGCGGAACCCATCACGCTGCCGCTGCTCCCGCTGCGCGACGTGGTCGTGTTCCCGCACATGGTGATCCCGCTCTTCGTGGGTCGTCCCAAGTCCATCAAGGCCTTGGAAGCGGCGATGGAAGCAGGGCGCCAGATCATGCTGGTCGCGCAGAAGGCGGCCGGCAAGGACGAACCCAAACCCGACGACATGTTCGAGATGGGTTGCGTCTCCAGCATCCTGCAGATGCTGAAGCTGCCCGACGGCACGGTGAAGGTGCTGGTCGAGGGCCTGCAACGCGCGACGACGAGCAAGATCGAGGACGGTGAAGAGCACTTCACCGCCGAGGTCGTGCCCATTCCGCCGGAAGCCGACGACCAGCCCGAGGTCGAAGCCCTGCGCCGCGCCGTGACGCAGCAGTTCGACCAGTACGTCAAGCTGAACAAGAAGATCCCGCCGGAGATCCTGACGTCCATCGCCGGCATCGACGACGCCGGCCGCCTGGCCGACACGATCGCCGCGCACCTGCCGCTCAAGCTCGACGCGAAGCAGTCGGTGCTGGACCTGTCCGAAGTGGGCAAGCGGCTGGAGAAGCTGCTGGACCTGCTGGAGCACGAGGTCGACATCCTGCAGGTGGAAAAGCGCATCCGCGGCCGCGTCAAGCGCCAGATGGAGAAGTCCCAGCGCGAGTACTACCTGAACGAGCAGGTCAAGGCCATCCAGAAGGAGCTGGGCGACGGCGAGGAAGGCGCCGACATGGAGGAGCTGGAGAAGAAGATCCAGGCTGCTCGCATGCCGAAGGAAGCGCGCAAGAAGGCCGAGTCCGAGCTCAAGAAGCTCAAGCTGATGTCGCCGATGTCCGCGGAAGCGACCGTCGTGCGCAACTACATCGACACGCTGGTCAACCTGCCGTGGGCGAAGAAGACCAAGATCAAGCACGACCTGGCCAATGCCGAGGCGGTGCTGAACGAGGACCACTACGGCCTCGACAAGGTCAAGGAACGCATCCTCGAGTACCTCGCGGTGCAGCAGCGCGTCGACAAGGTCAAGGCGCCCATCCTGTGCCTGGTCGGACCTCCGGGCGTGGGCAAGACCTCGCTGGGGCAGTCGGTGGCGCGCGCCACGGGCCGCAAGTTCGTCCGCATGGCGCTGGGCGGCGTGCGGGACGAGGCCGAGATCCGCGGCCATCGCCGCACCTACATCGGCTCCATGCCGGGCAAGGTGATCCAGAGCCTGAGCAAGGTCGGCACGCGCAATCCGCTGTTCCTGCTCGACGAGATCGACAAGCTGGGCATGGACTTCCGCGGCGATCCGTCGTCGGCGCTGCTGGAGGTGCTGGACCCCGAGCAGAACCACACCTTCGCCGACCATTACATCGAGGTCGACTACGACCTGAGCGATGTGATGTTCGTGGCGACGTCGAACTCGCTGAACATTCCGCCGGCGCTGCTGGACCGGATGGAGGTCATCCGTCTGTCGGGTTACACCGAGGACGAGAAGGTCAACATCGCCCAGCGCTACCTGCTGCCGAAGCAACGCGGCAACAACGGCGTGAAGGACGAGGAGCTCGAGGTCACGGAAGACGCGATCCGCGGCGTGATCCGCTACTACACCCGGGAAGCCGGTGTGCGGTCGCTGGAGCGCGAGATCTCCAAGATCTGCCGCAAGGTCGTCAAGGGCCTGCAGCTGAAGACCTACGACGGCAAGGTGGTCGTCAACGAGGACAACCTCAACGAGTTCCTGGGCGTTCGCAAGTACGACTTCGGTCGTGCGGAGAAGAAGAACCAGGTCGGTCAGGTCGTCGGTCTGGCGTGGACGGAAGTGGGCGGCGATCTGCTGACCATCGAAGCCACGGCGATGCCGGGCAAGGGCACCATCATCCGCACCGGCTCGCTGGGCGACGTGATGAAGGAGTCGGTCGAGGCGGCGCGCACGGTGGTGCGTTCGCGGGCTCGTCGCCTGGGCATCAAGGACGAGCTCTTCGAGAAGCGCGACATCCACGTGCACGTGCCTGACGGCGCGACGCCCAAGGACGGTCCGAGCGCGGGCATCGCGATGACGACGGCCTTCGTGTCGGCGCTGACCGGGATCCCGGTGCGGGCCGATGTGGCGATGACCGGCGAGATCACGCTGCGCGGCGAGGTCACGGCGATCGGCGGCCTGAAGGAGAAGCTCCTGGCGGCGCATCGCGGCGGCATCAAGACGGTCATGATTCCGGAAGAGAACGTCAAGGACCTGCAGGACATTCCGGAGAACGTGAAGAACCAGCTCGAGATCGTGCCGGTCCGCTGGATCGACCGCGTGCTCGAAGTGGCGCTGGAGACCTACCCGCAGGCGCTGCCTGAGGAAGAGGTCGCTGCCGCGACGACGACGCCGGCCGAGAAGGTCGCGGAGCCCCCCAAGCCGGATGCCGGCGATTCGCTGAAGCACTGATTCGTTCGCGAATCCCCATGACAACGGCGCCTGCGGGCGCCGTTGTTCGTTTCAGCGTGATGAGAGATCGCGCAGGGAAGGTGGCGTTTGGGCGATCTTCATAAAGAAGTCGCCGAACTCTTGCGGGAGCGTCAAAAACCGTTCTATACTCTCGGCTTCAGCGCAAACGGTGCAGCAGCAACAAAGCAATTCGCAAGGATTGCACGGCAGTTGAGGCAGGCAGTGTGTTGAAGACCTGCGGGAATAGCTCAGTTGGTAGAGCGCAACCTTGCCAAGGTTGAGGTCGCGAGTTCGAGCCTCGTTTCCCGCTCCAGGTTTAAAAAAATGGAAGCCCCGGCTTCCATTTTTTATCGAAGTCGGACAACCAAATCCGGCTTCTACAGAATCCCGTCCAGGGTTCTGGGGCGCGATAGCAAAGCGGTTATGCCCCGGATTGCAAATCCGGTCAGTCCGGTTCGACTCCGGATCGCGCCTCCAAAGAATGGACATTGCGGGAATAGCTCAGTTGGTAGAGCGCAACCTTGCCAAGGTTGAGGTCGCGAGTTCGAGCCTCGTTTCCCGCTCCAAACGACACCAAAGGTCGGTTGGGGTGATTCATCACTCCGCTGTCCTGCGATGCGGGAATAGCTCAGTTGGTAGAGCGCAACCTTGCCAAGGTTGAGGTCGCGAGTTCGAGCCTCGTTTCCCGCTCCAAATCCTCAAAAGGGAAGCCTCTCCGGCTTCCCTTTTTTCTTTGTCGGTCGCCGTGATAATGCGCGCTCACTCCGACATGGAATCGATGCGGAGTCGTCGCGCCTCGATGGTGAAATTGGTAGACACAGCGGACTTAAAATCCGCCGCCCTCAACCGGCGTACGGGTTCGAGTCCCGTTCGAGGCACCACGCGATCGGCTTCCAGAGACCGCAGCGAATGGGCATGTTTGTGCAGGAACTGTTGAACCCGGGCGTTCGCAAGCGCGAAGTCTTCGGCTGGTCGATGTACGACTTCGCCAACTCGGGCTACACCACCGTCGTCCTGACCGCCGTCTACAACGCGTACTTCGTCGGCGTCATCGCCAAGGGCCAGCCGTCGGCGACGCTGCTCTGGACCGTGCTGATCGCCGTGTCCAGCTTCCTGGTGATGGTGACCATGCCGGGCCTGGGCGCCTGGGCCGATGCGCATGGCGCGAAGAAGAAGCTGCTGGGCGTCTGCACGCTCGGCTGCGTGCTGTCGACCGCCGCGCTGGCGGTGTTCGGCGCCGAGCAGCTGTGGTGGGCAGCCGCGGCGGTGGTGATCTCCAACGTGTTCTTCTCGTACGGCGAATCGCTGATCGCGGCGTTTCTGCCGGAGCTCGCACGTCGCGATGCGCTCGGACGCGTGTCGGGCTGGGGCTGGGCCTTCGGCTACCTGGGCGGGATGCTCGCGCTCGGCCTGTGTCTGGGCTACGTGCTGGGCGCGCAGGCGCGCGGCGAGTCCGCCGGCCATTTCGTTCCCGTCACGATGCTGATCACCGCCGGCCTGTACCTGCTCGCCGCGCTGCCGACCTTCCTGCTGCTGCGCGAGCGCGCCGACCCCTGCGCCACGCGCCGCGCCGCGCGCATGGGGTCAGGTCTTTCCCAGCTGTGGACGTCCTGGCAGCGGGCGCGTGCCTACCCCGACTTCCTGCGCCTGCTGGCCTGCGGAACCAGCTATCAGGCCGGGATCGCCGTCGTCATCGCGCTCGCGGCGGTCTACGCCGAACAGGCGCTCGGCTTCACGCAGGCGCAGACGATGACGCTGGTGTTCCTTGTGAACATCGCCTCCGCCGTCGGCGCGTTCCTGTTCGGCTACTACGAGGACCGCATCGGTCACCAGCCCGCGCTCGCGATCACGCTGATCGGCTGGATGGTCATGACGCTGCTGGCCTTCCTGGCGACGAGCGCCTGGCTGTTCTGGATCGCCGCGGTCATCGCGGGGCTGTGCATGGGCTCCAGCCAGTCCTGCGGGCGTGCACTGGCGGGCGCGCTCGCGCCCCACGACCGCCTGGCCGAGTTCTTCGGCCTGTGGACCTTCGCCACGCGCCTTGCCGCCATCATCGGTCCGCTGACCTACGGCGCGGTCACCGTGCTGACGGCGGGCAACCACCGGCTCGCCATCCTCGCGACCGGCGTGTTCTTCGTCCTGGGCTACTGGCTGCTGAGACGCGTCGACATGACGCGAGGACTCGCGCGCGCGTTGATCTGAGTTCGACGCCGACGCGTCGAGGCGTGTTCAGGCGGAGACGCGTGTCGCCGTCACGTCGCGCCAGCCGAGCGCCTCGCGCGCAAGATGCTGCAGCGGTGCGGGATCGCCGGTGCTTTCGAGCACGATCGCCGCAGGCCCTGACGCGACCGGGCCGAGGCTCTCCCACACGCGCCGGGCCTGACGCGCCACGGCGTCCTCGATGTTGAGCAGCTGCACGCCGTCGCCGAGCGCGACCTGGATGCGCGCCTGCACCAGCGGATAGTGGGTGCAGCCGAGCAATACCGTGTCGACGCCGCGCTCCCGCAGCGGCGCACAGAAGCGCTCGATCAGATCGCCGAGTTCGACGCTGCGCAGATTGCCACGCTCGATCAGCGTGACCAGTCCGGGGCAGGGCTGGCTGATCAGCTCGACGTCGCTCGCGTGGGCGGCGACGAGCTGCTCGAAACGCCGGCTCGCGATCGTCGCCGTCGTGGCCATCACGCCGATGCGGCCGTTGCGCGTTGCGGCCACGGCCGGCTTCACGCCCGGTTCGATGCCCACGACGGGCCAGTCAGGCCAGCGCTCGCGCATCGCCTGCACCGCATGCGCCGTCGCCGTGTTGCAGGCCACCACCGCCATGCGCGCGCCGACCTCGCGCAGGCGCTCGGCCACGCGCACGCTGCGCTCGACGATGTACTCGCTGCTGCGGTCCCCATAGGGCGCGTGCGCCGTGTCCGCGACGTAATGGAGCGGCACATCGGGCAACTGCTCGCGCAGTGCCTTCAGCACGGTCAGCCCGCCGACGCCGGAATCGAAGACCCCGATGCAGGGGACGAGCGGGCGGGTGTCCGGGGGGCTTGCGAGCTCACTCGCGAGGGAGTTCTGGGGAGCGCTGGAGGGAGGGGGCAGGGGAGGCACGGGACTCGCGGCGTGATCGTGGGGAGGGGCGAAGCGGTGTATCGGGAGCGCAGTCTAGAGGAATCCCTCATTCCTGCCGTGAACCGCTTGGCAGCGGCGTCGCTATGGCTAGAATAGAACGATCGTTCGTTTTATTTTCGAGCCGGCGCCGAGGAGACGCTCGCGGTTTTCCGGGATGCCCGGGACGGGAGCAGGGGTGCATGACGGCTGGGAGACACGGGAGCGCCCCGGGGCTCCCATAGAATCTGATTAACGTTAACGTCAATCCGCTTGGAGTGCTTCGATGAAGGTATTGGTCCCCGTCAAACGAGTCGTCGATTACAACGTCAAGGTGCGCGTCAAGAGTGACGGGACCGGCGTGGACATCGCCAACGTGAAGATGTCCATGAACCCGTTCGACGAGATCGCCGTCGAGGAAGCCGTCCGCCTGAAGGAGAAGGGCGTGGTCACCGAGGTGATCGCCGTCTCCTGCGGCGTCACGCAGTGCCAGGAAACCCTGCGCACCGCGATGGCCATCGGCGCCGACCGCGCGATCCTGGTCGAGACCCCCGCCGACCTCGAACTGCAGCCGCTGGCCGTGGCCAAGCTACTGAAGGCGCTGGTCGACAAGGAACAGCCGCAGCTGGTGATCCTGGGCAAGCAGGCCATCGACGACGATTGCAACCAGACCGGCCAGATGCTGGCCGCGCTGACCGGCCTGCCGCAGGGCACGTTCGCGTCGAAGGTGGAAGTCGCCGACGGCAAGGTCAACGTGACGCGTGAAGTCGACGGCGGCCTGGAGACGGTCAGCCTGACGCTGCCCGCGGTCGTAACGACGGACCTGCGCCTGAACGAGCCGCGCTACGTGACGCTGCCCAACATCATGAAGGCCAAGAAGAAGCAGCTCGACGTGGTCAAGCCCGCCGACCTGGGCGTGGACGTGTCGCCGCGCATCAAGACGCTGTCGGTCGCTGAGCCGCCCAAGCGCAGCGCCGGCATCAAGGTGCCGGACGTGGCCACGCTGGTCACGAAGCTGAAGACCGAAGCGAAGGTCATCTGAACCTCAGAACAAGATCCGGAGATAAGACATGACCATCCTCGTCATCGCTGAACACGACAACGCCTCGCTCAAGGGCGCCACGCACCACGTCGTCACCGCCGCTGCCGCCATCGGCGGCGACGTGCACGTGCTGGTCGTCGGCTCGAACGCCGGCGCCGCCGCGCAGGCCGCCGCGAAGATCTCGGGCGTCGCCAAGGTCCTGCACGCCGACGGCGCGCAGTTCGCCGACGGCCTGGCCGAGAACGTCGCCGCCCAGGTGATCGCCATCGCCAAGGACTACTCGCACCTGCTGTTCCCGGCGACCGCCGCCGGCAAGAACGTCGCGCCGCGCGTCGCCGCGCTGCTGGACGTCGGCCAGGTGAGCGACATCACCAAGGTCGTCAGCCCCGACACCTTCGAGCGCCCGATCTACGCCGGCAACGCGATCGCGACCGTGCAGTCGACCGATGCCGTCAAGGTGATCACCGTGCGCACGACCGGTTTCGACTCCGCGGCCGAAGGCGGCAGCGCCGCCGTGGAATCGCTGTCCGGCGTGGCCGACAGCGGCAAGAGCTCGTTCGTCGGCCGTGAGGTCACGAAGAGCGATCGCCCCGAACTGACCGCCGCGAAGATCATCGTGTCGGGCGGCCGCGCGCTGGGCAGCAGCGACAAGTTCAATGAAGTGCTGACCCCGCTGGCCGACAAGCTGAACGCCGCGCTGGGCGCTTCGCGCGCCGCGGTGGACGCGGGCTACGCGCCCAACGACTGGCAGGTCGGACAGACCGGCAAGATCGTCGCGCCGCAGCTGTACATCGCCGCCGGCATCTCCGGCGCGATCCAGCATCTGGCCGGCATGAAGGACTCCAAGGTGATCGTGGCGATCAACAAGGATCCGGAAGCGCCGATCTTCTCGGTGGCCGACTACGGCCTGGAAGCCGACTTGTTCGTGGCCGTGCCCGAACTCGTGAAGGCTCTCTGATCGATTGCTGAGAAACGCGACGGCGAAGACCGTCGCAGACAAGACCAAGGGCGCCCGCCGACGACGCGCGGCGCCCTTTTTTCATCCGGAGACAACCCCCATGACCTACCGCGCCCCGATCAAGGACATGCTGTTCGACATGCAGGCCCTGGCCGGCCTGCAGACGCTGGCCGAGCAGATCCCCGCGTTCGCCGACCACGGCCTGGACACCGCGCAGGCGGTGCTCGAGGAATCGGCCAAGCTGAACGAGGACGTGATCGCGCCGCTGAACGTCGAAGGCGACAGGAACCCCTCGTACTGGAAGAACGGCGAGGTCTTCGCGACGCCGGGCTTCAAGGCGGCGTTCAAGCAGTACGCCGAGGGCGGCTGGCAGGGGCTGCAGCATCCGGAGGCGTATGGGGGCCAGGCCTTGCCCAAGACCATCGGCGCGGCCTGCGGCGAGATCGTGCAGGCGGCCAACGTCAGCTTCGCGCTGTGCCCGCTGCTGACCGACGGCGCGATCGAGGCGTTGCTGGTCGCGGGCTCCGAGGAGCAGAAGCAGACTTTCATCCCGAAGCTGATTTCCGGCGAATGGACCGGCACGATGAACCTGACTGAGCCGCAGGCCGGCTCGGATCTGGCGATGGTGCGCACCCGCGCCGAGCCGCAAGGCGACGGCACCTACAAGGTCTTCGGCACCAAGATCTTCATCACCTGGGGCGAGCACGACATGGCGGACAACATCGTCCACCTGGTGCTCGCGCGCGTGCCCGGTGCGCCGGAAGGCGTGAAGGGGATCAGCCTGTTCCTGGTGTCCAAGTTCCTGGTGAACGCCGACGGCTCGCTGGGCGCGCGCAACGACGCGCACTGCGTGTCCATCGAGCACAAGCTCGGCATCAAGGCGAGCCCGACGGCCGTCCTGCAATTCGGCGATCACGGCGGCGCCATCGGCACGCTGATCGGCGAAGAGAACCGCGGCCTCGAGTACATGTTCATCATGATGAACGCGGCCCGCTTCGGCGTCGGCGTGCAGGGCATCGCGGTGGCGGACCGGGCCTACCAGAAGGCGGTCGAGTACGCGAAGGACCGCGTGCAGTCGCGTCCGGTCGACGGCTCGTCGAAGGACGCCGCGGCGATCATCCAGCACCCCGACGTGCGTCGCATGTTGATGACGCAGCGCGCGCTGGTCGAAGGCTGTCGCGCGATGGCGATCGACGCCGCCGCGGCCTACGACATGGCCCACCACCACGAGGACGCCGAGACGCGCCAGCAGGCGCAGGCCTTCTACGAGTTCATGGTGCCGCTGGTGAAGGGCTACAGCACGGAGATGAGCCTGGAGGTCACCTCGCTGGGCGTGCAGGTGCACGGCGGCATGGGTTTCATCGAGGAGACCGGCGCGGCGCAGTACTACCGCGACGCGCGCATCCTGCCGATCTACGAAGGCACGACGGCGATCCAGGCCAACGACCTGGTCGGCCGCAAGACGGTGCGCGACGGCGGCGCGTTCGCGCGCAGTGTCGCGGCGCAGGTCGAGGAGACCGAAGGCGCGCTGGCCGCCAACGGCAGCGCCGACGCGCTGGCGGTGCGCACGCAGCTGGCCGCGGCCCGCGCGGCCTTCGTCGAGGTCGTCGACTTCATCGCGGGCAACGGCAAGGCCAAGCCGAACGCGGCTTTCGCCGGCTCGGTGCCCTACCTGATGGTCGGCGGCAACCTGATGGCGGGCTGGCAGCTGGCGCGCTCGCTGCTCGCCGCGCAGGAGCTCAAGGCGACCGGCGAGGACGTCGCCTTCATGGACGCCAAGATCGTCACCGCGCGCTTCTACGCCGAGCACATCCTGCCCCGCTGCGCCGCGCAGCGCGACGCGGTCGTCAACGGCGCGGACAGCGTGATGACCCTGCCCATCGACGCGTTCTGACAGGTTCTGACGCGTTCCGAGCGTCCTGATCCCGTCGCATCGAGATTCATCGAAGAGGAGACACGAGGTGGCACTTCCCCCGCTGTTCAACAAGCTGCGTCTGCCGGTCATCGGCTCGCCGCTGTTCATCATCAGCAACCCCAAGCTGGTGATCGCGCAATGCAAGGCCGGCATCGTCGGCTCGATGCCGTCGCTGAACGCCCGTCCGGCCGAGCTGCTCGACGACTGGCTCGCCGAGATCACCGAGACGCTGGCCGCGCATGACCGGGCGCATCCGGAGTCGCCGGCCGCGCCGTTCGCGATCAACCAGATCGTGCACAAGAGCAACGACCGGCTCGACCACGACATGGCCCTGTGCGCCAAGTACAAGGTGCCCATCGTGATCACCTCGCTGGGCGCGCGCGAGGACGTCAACGCCGCGGTGCACGGCTGGGGCGGCATCGTGCTGCACGACATCATCAACAACAAGTTCGCCAAGAAGGCGATCGAGAAGGGCGCCGACGGCCTGATCGCCGTCGCCGCGGGCGCGGGCGGCCATGCCGGCGTGAAGAGCCCCTTCGCGCTGATCCAGGAGATCCGCGAGTGGTTCGACGGCCCGCTGGCGCTGTCGGGCTCGATGGCCAGCGGCGACGCGATCCTCGCGGCGCGCGCGATGGGCGCGGACCTCGCGTACATCGGCTCGGCCTTCATCGCCACCGAGGAGGCGCGCGCGTCCGACGACTACAAGCAGATGATCGTCGAGAGCAACAGCGACGACATCGTCTACAGCAACCTGTTCACCGGCGTGCACGGCAATTACCTGAAGGGCTCGATCGTGAAGGCCGGCCTGGATCCGGAGAACCTGCCCGAGAGCGACCCGACGAAGATGAACTTCGGCGGGACAGGTGCGAAGGCCTGGAAGGATGTCTGGGGCAGCGGCCAGGGCATCGGCGCGATCCGCGAAGTGCTTCCCGCCGGTGAACTGGTGGCGCGCTTCGGTCGCGAATACCAGGCGGCGCGGGAGCGCCTCGCGCTGGCCTGAGGATAGCCGGCGGCAGCGGCTCATCCCGCTTCCCTCCCTCGCTTGACCCTTCGACGCCCCGCCTAGCGGGGCGTTGTCGTTTCTGCCTCTTCCCGTTCTCCGTTTCCCTCTTTCATTTCGCGTATCTCCCGCCGTACTCCGTGCGGTTGTGTGTCCGTTCACGATCTGGCGGGGAATGTCCCCTCAACAGGGGGTGGTCAAGCGTTGCGAATCGCCCGTCTTGCGCGATTGGCGACTTCGTCGGGTTGTCAATCGACCGCGCATGACACCGGTATCGCCGGCAATCCGTTGAAGACTTCACGGTCGAATGATTTCACAACGTGATTGCTACTTTCGCATTGCTGAACTCGATAGACCTGAAATGTAAGCGGTGGTTTCATGAGCGGACATTTCGTCGTGAGGGAGAGCAAACAAATGAAATTGGCCGATGTCCGGATCGGGTCACGTCTTGCCGCGGCATTCGCGGTCGTCTTCGTGCTGCTGCTGGTGATCCTCGGGGTGGGGATCCGTGTGATCGACGGGGTCAACGCGACCATGGGGCGGGTGGTCGAGGACCGCTACGCGCTGATCGCGCTGACCACGCAGGTCAAGAGCGTGGGGGACCGCGGCGCGATCACCATCGGCCGGCTGCTGCTGGCGGCGACGCCCGAGGCGACCAAGAAGTACATGGACGAGTACGCGGGCATCCGCCAGACCAACTCGGACAACCTTGCCCGGCTCGAGAAGATGCTGGCCGACGACGAGAGCAAGGCCCTCTTCGCCGAGCAGTCGACAGCGCGCAAGGAGTACGGGGCGCTGGTGCGCAAGATCTTCGACCTGCTGGCCGCGGGCGACCGCGACGGCGCGATGGCGATCTACCAGGACGAGCTGGCCGGACCGCAGGCGCGCTACTACGCGCTCATCGACAAGATGGTCGACTTCCAGGCCGCCCGCATGGCGGCGGACGTGGCCGAGGCCAACGAGCGCTCGCAGGGCGCGAAGCTCGACATGATCGTGGCGTCGGCGCTGGCGCTGCTGATGGGCGTGGCGACCGCGTTCTTCATCACGCGCTCGATCACGCAGCCGATCGAAGGCGCCATCGAGCTGGCCGAGCGCGTCGCCGCCGGCGACCTGACCTACCGCATCCGCGCCAACGGCAAGGACGAGGTGGCGCGGCTGATGTCCGCGCTGCAGAACATGGTCGAGAACCTGCACCGCATCGTGACCGAGGTCCGCACCGGCGCGGACACCATCGCCAACGCGGCGCAGGAGGTGGCGCAGGGCAACCAGGACCTGGCGGCGCGCACCGAGCAGCAGGCCGCGGCGCTGGAGGAGACGGCCTCGGCGATGGAGCAGCTGACGGCGTCGGTGCGCATGAGCGCCGACAACGCCGGCGAGGCCGACCGCTCCGCGTCGTCGGCGTCGGGCATCGCCACGCAGGGCGGCGAGGTGGTGGGGCAGGTGGTCGAGACGATGACGTCGATCTCCGCGGCCTCGCGCCGCATCGTCGAGATCATCGGCGTCATCGACGGCATCGCGTTCCAGACCAACATCCTCGCGCTCAACGCGGCGGTCGAGGCGGCGCGCGCGGGCGAGCAGGGCCGCGGCTTTGCGGTCGTGGCATCGGAAGTGCGCAGCCTCGCGCAGCGCAGCGCGACGGCGGCCAAGGAGATCAAGCGGCTCATCGACGACTCGGTGTCGCAGGTCGAGGCCGGCGGCCGCATGGTCGAGCAGGCGGGTCAGACCATGCAGCAGGTCGTGGGCAGCATCCGGCACGTGAGCCACATCGTGGCCGAGATCAGCGCCTCCAGCCGCGAGCAGAGCGCGGGCATCGAGCAGGTCAATGCGGCGGTCGTGCAGATGGACGACTCGACGCAGAAGAACGCCTCGATGGTCGAGCAGAGTACCGCCGCGGCGCGCGCGCTGCAGGAGCAGGCGCACCAGCTCAACGATGCGGTCCGCGCCTTCGCGCTATGAGGACGCCGAGCGTGCCTTCGCGCCATGAGGACGCGGTGCGCGCACGACGCATGAAGGCGCGCTGATCGCGTCTTGAATCCGCGAGCGGCGGCCGCGCGCCGTCGCTCAGGTTGGAGGGGACTGGAGACAGGACCGGCCGCAGAGCCGGAGGTCGCGCAGCCCGGGAGGATCCGACCGTCGATCGATCGCCGGCCCGCGAGGGCCGCGAGGGATCGGCACAGGTGCCGCAGAGCGCCGGGGGTCGCCCGCGAGGCGTGACGAGCAGGGCTCATCCGAGCCGCGTCAGTCAACGTCAAGGGAGTCGACATGTCCGTGAACACCTCGTTCGGGCGCCACGCCTGGGCGCTCCGCTGCCGTTTCGATCGCGACACCGATCCGTCGGACGCGAGCGCATCGCCGGCCGCTTCTTCGTCTTCTTCACCGCGCCTGAAGCCCGGCATCGCCGCGCTGATCGAGGCGTTCCGTCAACACGGGCATCGCCATGCGCGGCTCGATCCGCTGGGTGATGCGCCTGACGAATCGGGCGCCGACGACGCCTTCAACCTGCTTCGCTTCGGTCTGACACCCGATGACGCGGTGGCGGATGACGGCGCCACGGTCTTCGGCGTCGCCGAGGCGGCAGCGCTGCATCGGCGATTGGATGCGCTCTACTGCGGATCCTTGACGCTCGATCTGAGCGCCGTGCGCGACGAGTCCCGCCGCGCGTGGTGGAGCGCCCGTTTCGAGTCGGACGACGCGCCGCTCCCCGCCGACGCGGCGAGCGCGCTGCTGCGCCGGCTGGCGCGCGTCGAAGGCTGGGAGCGTCATCTCGCAAGGCGCTTCCCGCATGGCAAGCGTTTCTCGCTGGAGGGCAACGAGGCGCTGCTCCCCCTGCTCGACACCCTGCTGGAGGCGGCGGTGGCGCAGGGCGTGGATCAGGTGCTGATGGGCATGCCGCATCGCGGCCGCGTGAATGTGCTGGCCAATCTGATGGGGCATCCCGTCGACGCGCTGATCGACTACTTCGAACCTGCGCCGGCGCATCCGGAGCGGCAGCGGGATCTGGTCTACCACCTGGGTGGCACCTCGCGCGTGCAGACCGCGAACGGCGCGGTGCGCCTCCGCCTGGCGAGCAACCCGTCGCACCTGCAGAGCGTCTACCCGGTGGTCGTCGGCATGGCGCGCGCGGCGCGCTCCGCGGCGGGCGACCGGCCGGAGCGCTGCATGGCCGTGGTGATGCACGGCGACGCCGCCTTCGCCGGGCAGGGCGTGGTGATGGAGACCTTGGCGCTCGGTCTGAAGCCGGGCTACGAAGTGGGCGGCGTCATCCACGTCGTCATCAACAACCAGCTGGGTTTCACCGAGCCGAATCCGATGGATGCGACCTCGGCGCGCTATTGCACCGATGCGACGCGCGGCGTGGACGCGCCGGTGCTGCGCGTGCATGCCGACGATCCGGAGGCGGTGCTGCGCGCGGCGCGGCTCGCGGTCGACTACCGCGCGCGCTTCGGCACCGACGTGGTGATCGATCTGGTCGGCTACCGACGCCTGGGCCACTCGGAGCACGACGTGCCGCAGCTCACCAGTCCGGCGCTGTACCGGCGCATGCCGGCGAAAGCGGGCGTGACGGCGCTGTATGCGGAACGTCTGACGGCGGAGAAACGCCTTCTCGATGAAGACATCGCCGCCATCGTCGCGGAGGTCGATGTCTTCGATCCGACGCGGCCGCTCGACGGCGCCGCGCCGCTCGTGGATGACGCGACGCCGACCTCGGAGAAGCGCGCGCCCATCGGCGATCTGCACGATGTCCTGGAAGCGCTGGCGCAACTGCCGGAAGGTTTCGAGCCGCACGCGCTGCTGCGCGATCAGGCCAGCCGATGGCGCGGGATGGCCGACGACGCCCGTCGTCCCGCCGACTGGTGCACGGCGGAGACGCTCGCCTGGGCGCAGGTCCTGCGTGCGGGCGTGGGCGTTCGGATCTCCGGCCTGGACGTGCAGCGCGGCACCTTCCTGCATCGACACGCGGTGTGGCATCACCAGGGGCGGGAGGTCGATTCAGGCGGCCTGTCCGTCGCAGGTGAGGGAGAGAAGCGCGGCGATCCTCGAATCGGTGCACCTTCGACGTGGACGCCGTTGTCGCGCTTCGCCTTCGAGGGGGCGCGGCTGGAGGTCGTCAACTCGCTGCTGGCCGAAGAGGCGGTGCTCGGTTTCGAGTACGGGCACAGCGTGCAGGCGCGCGACGTGATGACCGTGTGGGAAGCGCAGTTCGGCGACTTCGTCAACGGGGCGCAGGTCTACCTCGACCAGTACCTCAGTTCCGGCGAGGAGAAGTGGGGCGACACCTCCGCGCTGACCGTGCTGCTGCCGCACGGCTACGAGGGCGTGGGGCCGGAGCACTCGAACGGTTTTCTCGCGCGCCTCCTGCAGCTGTGCGGCGCGGACAACCTGCGCGTGGCCATGCCGTCGACGTCGGGTCAGTACGCGGCGCTGCTGCAGCGTCAGGCGCTCGATCCGGTGCGCAAGCCGTTGATCGTGATGACGCCCAAGGCGGTGCTGCTGGCGGAGCCGCGCAGCCACACGCCGATCGGCGTGCTCGCGGCCCGCGGTTTCGAGGCGGTACTCGACGACGACACCGTCGACGACGCGCAGGCCCGCCTGGTGAAGCGCGTCGTGCTGAGCAGCGGCAAAGTGCACTACGACCTGCTGAGCGCGCGGCAGGCGATGGCCGGCTCGCTCGCCGATCCGATGGCCGGCGCAACGGCGCTGGTGCGTGTCGAGCAGCTCTACCCGTTCCCGCGCGAGGCGCTGGCGGCGGTGCTGCGACGCTACCCGCTCGTCGAGGAGATCGTGTGGACGCAGGAAGAGACGCGCAACCAGGGGCCGTGGCATTTCGTCCGCGATGAGTTGGAGGCGCTCCTGCCCGCCGGAGCCCGTCTGCGAGAGGTCTCACGCGCCGTGACTGCGGCGGGCGCGACTGCTTCGCCGGTGATCCACCGGTGGCAGCAGGCGGAACTCGTTCGCCAAGCGCTGCGCATCAACGGTCACGACTGAGCAGGCATCGTCCCCGAAACGAACGCCCCGCTCAGCGGGGCGTTTCTATTCGACCACGGTCGATGACCGGAAAAGGTCATAACGCCTGTCTTTGCGGGTCGTATCCGGGTGACTGCGATTCATCAATTCGCTGTGTTCCGTTCGGAACCTTGCGATCGCGCAAGGTACGAAAGTGTTCTTCGATCGATTCTTCGCTGCCATGAGCCACCAGCCTGATAGCCGGCGGTCACAGATCGAGGACTTATCACAGTGATAAACTCAACTACGAATCTAAGGAATGCCCGTTTCACGCGTCTCCCAGATTTCGACGACGCGGACGGTCAATGCAGGAGCATCCAGCGAGGACCGCTGTTCCAGTTGAAGTTGTTGCAGGAAGTGCTGCGAGGCGGTGAGTTCGACACTGATCGGCTGCTGCCCGCAAATCGCGATGTGCTGAAGGACATGCGCCGAGAGAGGTGGACGGCCCACGATGTGCTTCAGATGCTCGTGAATCTGCTGGCCAGGGACTACGCGAAGTCGGAATGGGCTCGGATCGACAGCGGACGGCGATGGGTGGCATGCGACGTCTATCAGACGTTCTACGACAGTTTGACGCGCCGACGCCATCGACATGCGCAGCCCGTGTATCTGAAGTTCTCCATCGATGAGGCCGGCGACATCACCATCCTGCTCGCGTCGTGTCACGGTTCAACTTGAGGAAACGCATGACTGATCGAAGCAAGCCTGTCTGCCCGAGTTGCGGTTCGACGCGACTGAAGTCCATGACGTTCGAGGAGATCTATCGTCCTCGTGGGGAAGAAGTCGTAGTGAAGCTGTTGGGTACGAAGTGCGCCGCTTGCGGGCATGAGGCCGGCACCTGGTCGCAGCATGACGAGAACATGAGGCGCCTCGCCGCCCGCAAGTCCCTCTACGATGGCTTGCTCATGGGGGAGGAGATCGTCGCCCTGCGCAAGCGCTACGGGCTCACGCAGCAGGCGGCCGCGAAGGTCTTTGGCAAGGGGAAGATCGCGTTCTCGCGCTACGAGAACGAGGCCAGCTATCCCGACGACAGCACCACGCTGATGCTGCAGGCCGCGATCGAGATGCCGAGCTTCATCAAGTGGCTCGCGGACAAGGCCGGCGTGGAGCTGCCCCTGTGGCGCCAGCGGATGCGCGATGACGCCGCAGCACGGCGAGCGCTACGTCTGGCCGCCGAGGCCGCTTCGCCGGCCAATGCGGCCTCAGCGCCGAAGAGCCCGCGGGGAAAGTCCGCGAAGGCGGCGAAGACCGCGCGCGCTCCCGCGCACGCTTGAAGGGGCGGCGGCCCTGCCGCCGCCCCGCACAGATCACTTGATCGTCGTGAACCGCGCCTCCGGCCGGTCGTCGGAGCGATGCGGCGTGGTGACGCTCTTCTTCATCGCCCACGGGCGCACCTGGTGGTGAAGCGGGATGAAGAAGACCTCGTCGCGGATGCGCACGAGGCCTTCCTTCAGCAGCGCATTGCGCTTGGCCACGTCACCCTCGACCTTCGCCGCGTCGATGATCTGGTCCAGCTTCGCGTCGCTGAGGCGGAAGTAGTTGCCGCTGCCGTCCGCGCCGCCCGCGCGCGTGCGCGCCAGCGACTGCATCGTGTACAGCGCGTCATACGTCGGCACGCCCCAGCCGTACAGGAACAGCGGGTACTCGAAGGCCTGCAGCTTCGGGCTGAAGGTGCTGAAGGACTCGGTCTGCAGCCGCGCCTTGATGCCCACCTTGCTCCACATCGACACCACGGCGAGGCAGATCTCCTCGTCGTTGACGTAGCGGTTGTTGGGGCAGTTCATCGGCACGTCGAAGCCGTTCGGGTAACCGGCCTCGGCCAGCAGCTTCTTCGCGCGTTCGGCGTCGACCTTGGTCGGCACGTCGATGTCCGGCGCGTTGCCGTTCACGCCCGGCGCGACCATGATGCCGGCCGGCACCGACAGCCCGCGCATCGTCGCGCGCTTGATCGCCTCGCGGTCGATGGCCAGCGACAGCGCCTCGCGCACGCGCTTGTCCTTGAACGGGTTCTTGCCCGTCACGCTGCTGCCCTTGAGCTGCTCGCTGCCCTGGTCCATGCCGATGAAGATCGTGCGCGTCTCGCTGCCTTCCGCGACGCTGAGCTTCGGATCGGCCTTGAGCCGGCCCACGTCCTGCGTCGGGATGTCGGACAGCAGGTCCACGTCGCCCGACAGCAGCGCCGCGACGCGCGTCGGATCCGACTTGATCGGCGTGTAGATGACCTCGTCGACGTTGGTCGCATTCTTCGCGTCCCACCACTCCTTGTTCTGGACCATGGTGATGCGCTGGTCCGGCTGCCAGCCGGTGATCCGGTACGGCCCGGTGCCGTTGGCGTTGCGCGTGGCGAAGGTCTCTTCCTTGGCCTTGAAGTCCGGCAGGTTGGTCGCCTTGTTCTTGTCCGCCCAGGTCTTGCTCATGATGCGGAAGTCGACGAACTGGCGCAGCAGGATCGGGTTGGGCGCGGCCAGGATCACGTCGATGGTGTGGCTGTCGACCTTCCTGATCTCGGTGACGCCGGCCACGAACGGATGCATGGTGCCGACGGGCTGCTTGATGCGCTGGAACGAGAACACCACGTCGTCCGCGGTGAACGGCGAGCCGTCGTGGAACTTGACGCCCTTGCGCAACTCGAAGCGGACCTGCGTCGGGCTGACCTGCGTCCACTTGGTGGCCAGCGAGGGCTCGACCTGGTACTGGCGGTCGTAGCGCGTCAGGCCCTCATAGGCGTGCTGCGCGATCGCGTTGGTGGTGCTGTGGTTCTGCGAGTGCGGATCCAGCGTCAGCACGTCGTTCTGGGCGGCCCAGCGCAGCGGGGCGGCGTGGGCGATCCCGACCGTCGCCGCGACGGCGGCGACGCACAGGGCGGTGCGGACAGATCGGATCGATCCGGAGTGATTCCTCGACATGAGCGGTAGCTCCCTTGGCAACGTCGTTAAGCAAACGTGAAGTCGCCTGGATGCTAGCCGCCGGGGCCGTCGTCGGGAGGCCGGTCCACCCTGGGGATTGCCCCAGGGGCGGACCGGAAATTTCAGCGACCGAGGAAGGACATCCGGGTTCCGCGCAAGGCGGGCCCCCGGTCAAGCCCTCACTTGATCGTCGTGAACCGCGCTTCCGGCCGGTCGTTGGAGCGGTGCAGCGTCTGCAGGTTGGCGCGCATCGCCCACGGGCGCACCTGGTGGTGCAGGGGGATGAAGAGGTACTGGTCGCGCGTGCGCACCAGCGCGTCGCGCAGCAGCGCGTTGCGCTTGGGGATGTCGATCTCGCTCTTGGCGGCGTCGATCAGCTTGTCGAGCGCGGGATCGCTGACCTTGGAGAAGTTGAAGCTGCCGTCCGCGCCGCCGCTGCGGGTGCGGGCCAGCGCCTGCAGCGAGTAGAGCGCGTCCATCGTCGACACGCCCCAGCCGAGCATGTACAGCGGCGCCTCGAAGCGCTGGAACAGCTGGCTGTGCTGCGACATCGGCTGCGCGGTCAGCCGCGCGGTGACGCCGATCTTGCTCCACATCGAGACCACGGCCAGGCAGACCTTCTCGTCGTTGACGTAGCGGTTGTTGGGGCAGTTCAGCGGCAGCTCGAAACCGTTCGGATACCCGGCGTCGGCGAGCAGCTTCTTCGCGCGGACCAGGTCGGGCTTGGCGGGCTTGTCCAGCGCGGCGTCGTAGCCGTTGACGCCGGGCGGAACCATCAGCGAGGCCGGCACCGACATGCCGCGCATGATGCTGCGCTTGATCGCCTCGCGGTCGATGGCGATGGAGAGCGCTTCCCGCACGCGGATGTCCTTGAACGGGTTCTTGCCCTTCACCGAGGCGCCGCGCAGCTCGTCGCTGCCCAGGTCCATCGCGAAGAAGATGGTGCGGGTCTCAGGGCCCTCGATGGACTTGAGCTTCGAATCGGCCTTCACCGCGGCGACGTCCTGCGTCGGGACCTCGGTCAGCAGGTCCACGTCGCCCGAGGTGAGCGCCGCGACGCGCGTCGGATCGGACTTGATCGGGATGTAGCTGACCTCGGTGATGTTGCCCTTGTTCTTGTCCCACCAGCCCTTGTTGATCGTCATCGAGATCTTCTGGTCGGGCTGCCAGGAGGTGATCTCGTACGGTCCGGTGCCGTCGGTATGGCGGCTGGCGTAGTTCTCGTCCTTGGCCTTGTAATCGGCCATCTGGGTCGCCTTGTTCTTCTCCGCCCAGACCTTGCTCATGATCCGGAAGTCGACCAGGTTGCGCAGCAGGATGGGCTGCGGCGAATCGAGGATCAGGTCGACGGTGAAGTCGTCGATCTTCCTGATCTCCTTGATGCCGGTGACGTAGATCTGCATCGTGCCCTGCGGCTGGCGGACGCGGTCGAAGCTGAAGATCACGTCGTCCGCGGTGAAGGGCGAGCCGTCGTGGAACTTCACGCCCTTGCGCAGCTCGAAGCGCACCTGCGTCGGGCTGATCTGCGTCCACTTCGTGGCCAGGCAGGGCTCGACCTCCCACTGCTCGTTGTAGCGGGTCAGGCCCTCGTAGGCGTGCTGCAGGATCGCGCTGGTGGTCGTGTGATCCTGGGAGTGCGGGTCCAGCGTCAGCACGTCGTTCTGCGCGGCCCAGCGCAGCGCCACGGCGTGCGCACCGGGCGCCGCGGCCATCGCGCCGAACGCGAGTGCCAGCGAGAGCGCCATGCGGGCGCGGACGAAGCGGGACGTTGTCGGGAAGCGGAATGTCTGGATGCGGGACATGGGCGGACTCCGATGAAGCCTGGTCAGGCGATGCTCGGCCCATGCTATGCCCGACGGGGGCAGGCGTTGCTTAGCGCTTCTCCGGGGATGGCGGCGATGCCGGGGCCGGCGGAGATGAGGCGCCGGAAGCCGGCGAGGCCGGTGCAGTCATCGGCTCGATGTCCGCATCGCAGCCGATGCCGGCGGCGATCATGCGTCGCGCGTAGCGGCGGATCAGCCGGTTGATGAGACTTTCCGGCCCGAGTGTTCGCAACCCAACATAGCGTGTCGGATGCACCAGCATGCCGCATCGGTATTGCTGGTCTTCTTCCGACCACTGCAGCGCGCGGCACGCGCCTTCGCGCTTCAGGCTGACCAGCATGCCGAGCGGGCAGGGCTCGGCCAGGCAGCACACGCCGCAACCGTTGCATGGCGCGCCGACGGCGGGTTTGGGTGGCGCTTCCGGACGGATCCAGATGACGCTGCCTGTTCGGGAGGACATGCCTCACTGTAGACGGGTGCGCGTCGCCTCTTTCACGGGCGCGCTTCCCCGTTGCGCCGCAGCCGCTTCACGGCGTCCTTACGTAGACTCGTGCTCTCCCTTACCGGGGAAGACCTTACCGAGGAAGACATATGAAGAAGTTCTCTCTGAAACTCCTGGTGCTCGCCGCCGGCTTCGCCGCCCTGGGCGCCCACGCGCAGGAGCGCATCCGCATCGGGTTCATGAGCCCGGTGACCGGCCCGCAGGCCGGCTACGGCATCGACAACCGCGACGGCGCGGCGCTCGCCATCAAGGAGCTGAACGCCAAGGGCGTGAAGGTCGGCGGCAAGCCGGTGGTGTTCGAGCTCGACGTCAACGACGACGTCGCCGATCCGCGCCAGGGCGTGCAGGTGGCGCAGGCGCTGGTCGACAAGAAGATCAAGTTCGTGCTCGGGCCCTACAACTCGGGCGTGACCATGCCGGCCTCGCGTGTGTTCTCCGACGGCGGCGTGATCGTGCTGACGGTGGCGTCCAATCCGCGCATCACGCAGCAGCCCAACCAGTCCAACCTGTTCCGCATCGGCGCGACCGACAACCAGCTCGGCGCGAAGATGGCCGTGTACGCGGCGCAGGACCTGAAGGTGAAGACGGTCGCCGTCATCGACGACCGCACCGCCTACGGCCAGGGCGTCGCGCAGGAGTTCACCGCGCAGGCGACCAAGCTCGGCATCAAGGTCGTGTCCAAGGAGTTCACCAACGACAAGGCCACGGACTTCAGCAGCATCCTGACCGCCGTGAAGGCCGCCAAGCCCGACGCCGTGTTCTACGGCGGCTACTCGGCGCAGGGCGGTCCGATGCTGCGCCAGATGCGCGGGCTCGGCATCACGGCGCCGCTGCTGGGCGGCGACGGCATCTGCTCGTCGGAGACCGCCACGCTGTCGCAGATCGCGAACGACCTGAACGCGTACTGCACGCAGGGCGGCGCGCTGATCGACCGCAGCGCCAAGGGCAAGCAGTTCCTGGACAAGTACAAGGCGGAGTTCAAGCGCGATCCGCTGACCTACGCGGCGTCGTTCTATGACGGCGCCTACCTGCTGGCCGGCGCCATCGAGGCGACGCAGTCGACGGATCCGAAGAAGGTCGGCGAACACCTCGCGAAGTCGAGCTACGCCGGCGTGGCCGGCGAGTACGCCTACGACGACAAGCACGACCTGAAGTCGTCCGCCGTCACGGTGTTCACGCTCAAGGGCAAGGACGTCGTGCCGCTAAAGAGCCTCTGACCCTGTCTTACTCCCTCTCCCGCTTGCGGGAGAGGGCAGGGGTGAGGGCCAGCGGCGGTGGCAGTGCGCCAGGTGTCAGGTCTTGACGCCCAGCTCCCGCAGCCGCTCTTCCAGATACTCGTGCGCGGTGTAGCGATCCGACAGGACCACGTCCTCGCGCGGATGCAGGAACAGCGGCAGCGAGACGCGGCTCTTCTTCGCGCCTTCGCCGGTCGGGTTGACCACGCGGTGCTGCGTCGACGGGTAGTAGCCCTGCGACGCTTCCTGCAGCATGTCGCCGATGTTGATGATCAGCATGCCGAAGTCGCCCGGCACGTCGACCCATTCGCCGTCCTTGCCCTGGACCTGAAGGCCGGGCTCGTTGGCCGCCGGCAGGATGGTCAGCAGGTTGATGTCGCCATGAGCCGCCGCGCGCAGCGAGCCGGCCGGCTCGTTCCCGGTCAGTGGCGGATACCGCAGGACGCGCAGCAAGGTATGCCGGCTGTCCTTGATCATGTTGGACAGCGGCTCGCGATAGTTCTTCGCGATGTCGGCCGGCGTGTGCTTCTCCACCCACGACAGCAGTTCCGCCGCCAGGTCGTTGGCGATGCCGTAGTAGCGCATCGCGTCGTCCTTCAGCGACGCCGGCATCCTTCCCCACGGGTAGAGGTGGAAGTACTCCTTGATGTCCTTCTGCGTGTGGCCCTTGGCGGTCTCCGAGATCTCGGTGGAGAAGTAGCCGTCCTGCGTCTCCTTGGAGAACGCGAGCTCGTGCTTCTCGGTCCCGTTGAAGTAGGCCAGCCAGTCGGCGTAGATCTTCTCGACCAGTTCCTGGGGCAGCGGGTGGTTCACCAGGACGCCGAAGCCTGTCTCGTGCAGGGAGCGGGTGAATTGCTCGGCCGCATCCGCGGCGCGGTAGTCGACGACTCGAACTTGCATGTGGGATCTCCTGTGTCCCGGGCAGTCCGCCATTCAATCTCGGGGCGGTACGCCAACCCGCAGTCTACTGCTTGGAGTTGCCACCTCGCAAACGTTTGTGAGTCGATTCCGGGTGTGAGGCCGATGTGACGATCTGTTCGCTTGATCCCTGTCGTGGATAGGGCGCACAAGATGTGGGCGAACCAGCAACAGCGCGGGTTCCAGCGTGGTGCTACAGTCCTGCGCTTGTGACTTCAGGTCCTTCCCGTACCCCTTTTCTGGCAACAGCAAAGGCGGGTCGCAATCCGCCAACCGGTCAAGCCGTGTCGCGGAAGGTTCATAACCAGCCGATAGCTCCGGAAGCCGGGGCAGAGGTGAGCGAAAGATGATGCAGCAATACAGCTCGAACTCCTACCTGTTCGGGGGCAATGCTCCCTACGTCGAGGAGATGTACGAGCAGTACCTCGACAACCCGGGCGCCGTGCCCGACAACTGGCGCGCCTACTTCGACGCGCTGCAGCACGTCCCCGCGGTGGACGGCAGCGACAAGCGGGATGTGCCTCACGCCCCCGTCGTCGAGTCCTTCGCGCAACGCGCCAAGGCCAACGCGCTCAACAACAAGGTGTCCTCCGCCGAGCTCGAAGTGGCCGGCAAGCAGGTGCACGTCCAGTCGCTGATCGCCGCGTACCGCACGCTGGGCTCGCGCTGGGCCGACCTGGACCCGTTGAAGCGCACCGAGCGCGCCAAGATCGCGGAACTGGAACCCTCGTCCTACGGCCTCACCGAAGCCGACATGGACCGCACCTTCAGCGCGACCAACACCTATTTCACCAAGGCCGAGCGCATGACCCTGCGCGAGATCGTGCAGGCCTTGCGTGACACCTACTGCGGCTCCGTCGGCGCCGAGTTCATGCATGTCACCGAGCCGACCGAGAAGCGCTGGTGGCAGGAGCGCCTGGAGGCGATCCGCAGCAAGCCGACCTACACGGCCGAGAAGAAGCAGCAGATCCTGGAGCGCCTGACGGCCGCCGAAGGCCTGGAGCGCTACCTGCACACGAAGTACGTCGGCCAGAAGCGTTTCTCGCTGGAAGGCGGCGAGAGCTTCATCGTCTCGATGGACGAGCTGGTGAAGTGCGCCGGCGTGCGCGGCGTGCAGGAGATCGTGATCGGCATGGCCCACCGCGGCCGCCTGAACGTGCTGGTGAACACCCTGGGCAAGATGCCCAAGGACCTGTTCGCCGAGTTCGACCACACCGCCCCTGAAGACCTGCCGTCCGGCGACGTGAAGTACCACCAGGGCTTCTCCAGCGACGTGACCACCCCCGGCGGCCCCGTCCACCTGAGCCTGGCCTTCAACCCGTCGCACCTGGAGATCGTGAACCCGGTCGTCGAGGGCTCGGTCAAGGCGCGCATGGACCGCCGTGGCGACAAGACCGGCGAGCAGGTGCTGCCCGTGCTGGTGCACGGCGATGCGGCCTTCGCCGGCCAGGGCGTCGTGATGGAGACGCTGGCGCTGGCGCAGACCCGCGGCTACTACACCGGCGGCACCGTCCACATCGTCATCAACAACCAGATCGGCTTCACCACCAGCGACCCGCGCGACACGCGCTCGACGCTGTACTGCTCCGACGTCGTCAAGATGATCGAGGCCCCGGTGCTGCACGTGAACGGCGACGATCCGGAAGCGGTCGTGCTGTGCACGCAGCTGGCGCTGGAGTACCGCCAGCAGTTCAAGAAGGACGTCGTCGTCGACATCGTCTGCTTCCGCAAGCTGGGTCACAACGAGCAGGACACGCCCGCGCTGACGCAGCCGCTGATGTACAAGACCATCGCCAAGCACCCCGGCACCCGCCGCCTGTACGGCGACAAGCTGGTGGCCCAGGGCGTGCTGGACGCCGAAGGTCCGGACGGCATGGTCAAGGCCTTCCGCGCTGCGATGGACGAAGGCCGTCACACCGTCGACCCGGTGCTGACCAACTTCAAGAGCAAGTACGCGACCGACTGGACCCCGTTCCTCGGCAAGAAGTGGACCGACAGCTGCGACACCGCGCTGCCGGTGGCCGAATGGAAGCGCCTGGCCGAGAAGGTCACGACGCTGCCCGGCGGCTTCAAGGCCCACACGCTGGTGGAGAAGGTCATCGCCGACCGCGCGGCCATGGGTCGCGGCGACGTCAACGTCGACTGGGGCATGGGCGAGCACATGGCCTTCGCCTCGCTGGTGGCCTCGGGTTACCCGATCCGCCTGTCCGGCGAAGACTGCGGCCGCGGCACGTTCACCCACCGCCATGCGGTGCTGCACGACCAGAACCGCGAGCGCTTCGACGAAGGCATCTACATCCCGCTGCAGAACGTCGCGGAAGGCCAGGCCCCGTTCGTCGTGATCGACTCGATCCTGTCGGAAGAGGCGGTGCTGGGCTTCGAATACGGCTACGCCGCCGCCGATCCGCACACGCTGACCATCTGGGAAGCGCAGTTCGGCGACTTCGTGAACGGTGCGCAGGTCGTCATCGACCAGTTCATCGCCTCGGGCGAAGTGAAGTGGGGCCGCTCCAACGGCCTGACGATGATGCTGCCGCACGGCTATGAAGGCCAGGGCCCCGAGCACAGCTCGGCCCGCCTGGAGCGCTTCATGCAGCTGGCCGCCGACAACAACATGCAGATCGTCCAGCCGACGACCGCGTCGCAGATCTTCCATCTGCTGCGTCGCCAGATGCTGCGCATGTTCCGCAAGCCGCTGGTCATCCTGACGCCCAAGTCGCTGCTGCGCGCCAAGGACGCCACCTCGCCGGTCAGCGAATTCACCAAGGGTGAGTTCCGCACCGTCATCGGCGAGACGAGCGCCGAGATCGACGCCAGCAAGGTCAAGCGCGTGATCGCCTGCTCCGGCAAGGTGGCCTACGACCTGATCAAGGCCCGCGGCGACAAGAAGGACGTCGCGATCATCCGCGTCGAGCAGCTGTACCCGTTCCCGCACAAGGCGTTCGCGGCCGAGCTGAAGAAGTACCCCAACCTGGCCGAGATCGTGTGGTGCCAGGACGAGCCGCAGAACCAGGGCGCCTGGTTCTTCGTGCAGCATTACATCCACGAGAACATGGCCGACGGCCAGAAGCTCGGCTACGCGGGCCGCCCCGCCTCGGCCTCGCCGGCCGTCGGCTACGCCCACCTGCACCAGGAACAGCAGAAGGCGCTGCTGGAACAGGCCTTCGGCAAGCTGAAGGGTTTCGTGCTGACCAAGTGAGTCATTGCGGACGCCGCGCGCCGCAATGACACCGGCGCCGGGGACGGGCACACGCTCCCCGGCGACCGGCAGGCGCAAGGCTCCGGTTTACTGAAAAACCGAGAGAACAAACATCATGGCAATCGTTGAAGTCAAAGTCCCCCAGCTGTCCGAATCGGTCGCCGAAGCGACCCTGCTCACGTGGAAGAAGAAGCCCGGCGACGCCGTGGCCATCGATGAGATCCTGATCGAGATCGAGACCGACAAGGTCGTGCTCGAAGTGCCGGCCCCGTCCGCCGGCGTGCTGGCCGAGCTGGTCGTCGGCGACGGCGGTACCGTCACGTCGGACCAGGTCATCGCCAAGATCGACTCTGAAGGCAAGGCCGGCGCCGCCGCGCCCGCCGCTGCTGCCCCGGCTCCCGCCGCCGCTGCTCCCGCCCCGGCCGCCGCTGCCGCCTCGTCGGACAGCAAGGCCGGCGTCGCGATGCCCGCCGCCGCGAAGATCATGGCCGACAACAACCTGGCCGCCGGCTCCGTCCCGGGCACCGGCAAGGACGGCCGCGTGACCAAGGGTGACGTGCTGGGCGCGATCGAAGGCGGCGCCAAGCCGGCCGCGATCCCCGCGCCGGTGCAAGCCCCGGCCGCTCCGGCCAAGGCCCCGCTGCAGGCTGTCGCCGCGCCGGTGTCCGCCAACCTGGGCGACCGCCCGGAACAGCGCGTGCCGATGAGCCGCCTGCGCGCCCGCATCGCCGAGCGCCTGCTGCAATCGCAGTCGACCAACGCCATCCTGACCACGTTCAACGAAGTGAACATGGCCCCGGTGATGGAGCTGCGCAAGAAGTTCCAGGACAGCTTCACCAAGGAACACGGCACGAAGCTGGGCTTCATGAGCTTCTTCGTGAAGGCCGCCGTCCACGCGCTGAAGAAGTACCCGGTGCTGAACGCCT
The DNA here is from genome assembly GCA_002205125.1 of Roseateles noduli. Classification (GTDB taxonomy): domain Bacteria; phylum Pseudomonadota; class Gammaproteobacteria; order Burkholderiales; family Burkholderiaceae_C; genus Roseateles; species Roseateles noduli. The sequence goes on from NIOE01000002.1 coordinate 349,863, forward strand.
CGGTCGACGGCAACGACATCGTCTACCACGGCTACTTCGACATCGGCATCGCCGTCGGCTCGCCGCGCGGCCTGGTCGTGCCCATCCTGCGCAATGCGGACCAGATGAGCTTCGCCGACATCGAGAAGAAGATCGCCGAGTTCGGCAAGAAGGCCCAGGAAGGCAAGCTCGGCATCGAAGAGATGACCGGCGGCACCTTCTCGATCTCCAACGGCGGCACCTTCGGCTCGATGCTGTCGACCCCGATCATCAACCCGCCGCAGTCGGCCATCCTGGGCGTGCACGCGACCAAGGACCGCGCCGTCGTCGAGAACGGCCAGATCGTGATCCGTCCGATCAACTACCTGGCGATGTCCTACGACCACCGCATCATCGACGGCCGCGAAGCCGTGCTGGGCCTGGTCGCCATGAAGGACGCGCTGGAAGATCCGGCCCGTCTGCTCTTCGACATCTAAGCCAAGGACGATCACGACATGAGCAAGCAATTCGACGTCGTCGTCATCGGCGGCGGCCCCGGCGGCTACATCGCGGCGATCCGCGCGGCGCAGCTGGGCTTCAACACGGCCTGCATCGACGAGTGGAAGAACGACAAGGGCGGTCCCGCCCTCGGCGGCACCTGCACCAACGTCGGCTGCATCCCGTCCAAGGCCCTGCTGCAGTCCAGCGAGCACTTCGAGCACGCCGGCCACGGCTTCGCCGACCACGGCATCTCGATGAACGACCTGAAGATCGACATCGCCAAGATGGTCGGTCGCAAGGACGCCGTCGTGAAGCAGAACAACGACGGCGTGCAGTACCTGTTCAAGAAGAACAAGGTCACCTTCTTCCACGGCCGCGGCTCGTTCGTGGCGGCGAAGGACGGCGCGTATGAGCTGAAGGTCGCCGGCGCGGCTGAAGAGACCATCACGGCCAAGCACGTGATCGTCGCCACCGGTTCCAACGCCCGCCAGCTGCCGGGTGCCCCGTTCGACGAAACCAACATCCTGTCCAACGACGGCGCGCTGCGCATCCCGGCCGTGCCGAAGAAGCTGGGCGTGATCGGCTCCGGCGTCATCGGCCTGGAAATGGGCTCGGTGTGGCGCCGCCTGGGTTCGGAAGTGACGATCCTGGAAGCGCTGCCCGCCTTCCTGGGCGCCGCCGACGAGTCCGTCGCCAAGGAGGCCGCCAAGGTCTTCAAGAAGCAGGGCCTGAACATCGAGCTGGGCGTGAAGATCACGTCCGTCGAGAACGGCAAGGACGGCGTGGCGGTGAAGTACACCGACGCCAAGGGCGGCGAGCAGACGCTGGCGGTGGACAAGCTGATCGTCTCGATCGGCCGGACCGCCAACACCATCGGCCTGAACCCCGAAGCCGTCGGCCTGAAGCTCGATGAGCGCGGTGCTGTCATCGTCGACGACGAGTGCAAGACCAACCTCCCGGGCGTCTGGGCGATCGGCGACGTCGTGCGCGGCCCGATGCTGGCGCACAAGGCCGAGGAAGAAGGCGTTGCCGTCGCTGAGCGCATCGCCGGCCAGCACGGTCACGTCAACTTCAACACCATCCCGTGGGTGATCTACACCAGCCCCGAGATCGCGTGGGTCGGCAAGACCGAGCAGCAGCTGAAGGCGGACGGCGTGGCCTACAAGGCGGGCCAGTTCCCGTTCCTGGCCAACGGCCGCGCCCGCGCGCTGGGCGACACGACCGGCTTCGTCAAGTTCCTGGCCGACGCCAAGACCGACGAGATCCTGGGCGTGCACATCATCGGCCCGATGGCCTCGGAACTGATCGCCGAGTCCGTGGTCGCGATGGAGTTCAAGGCCTCGGCCGAGGACATCGCCCGCATCTGCCACGCGCACCCGTCGCTGAGCGAAGCGACCAAGGAAGCGGCCCTGGCCATCGACAAGCGCACGCTGAACTTCTGAGCTCCGGCTCGAAGCGCATCGGATGCGTGAACAAGGGGCGGCGACGAGTCGCCCCTTTTTTCTTGTCCTTTCCCGATCCCGTGTTGAGATGAACGCCGCCGCCTGACCATCGTATGACCACCGTCACCGAGCTCTATCACCAGACCCTCGCCGAGCGCGGCTACACCGCCGACGCGGCGCAGCTGCGCGCGGTCGCCTCGCTGCAGCGCTGCCAGGACGAATGGGCCGACTACAAGGCGCGGCGCTCCAACGCGGTGACCAAGTTCCTGGTGCGGCCGCCGCTGCCGCGCGGCGTGTACATGTTCGGCGGCGTGGGGCGCGGCAAGAGCTTCCTGATGGACTGCTTCTTCCAGGCGGTCCCGCTGACGCGCAAGACCCGGCTCCACTTCCACGAGTTCATGCGCGAGGTGCACCGCGAGCTGCAGGAGCTCAAGGGCATCCAGGATCCGCTGGACGAGCTCGGCAAGCGCATCGCGCGGCGCTTCCGGCTGATCTGCTTCGACGAGTTCCACGTCGCCGACGTCACCGACGCGATGATCCTGTACCGGCTGCTCGACGCGCTGTTCAAGAACCGCGTGTCCATCGTGACGACGTCCAACTTCCATCCCGACGGGCTCTACCCGAACGGGCTGCACCGCGACCGTATCCTGCCCGCGATCGAACTGCTGAAACAGAACCTGGAAGTCATCAACGTCGACAACGGCACCGACTACCGGCAGCGCTCGCTGGAGCACGTCGAGCTGTATCACACGCCGCTGAACGCGGAGACGGAAACGGCGCTGACGACGGCGTTCGAATCGCTCGCCGAGGCGCGCGACGAGGATCCGGTGCTGCACATCGAGCACCGCGAGATCCGCTCCCGCCGCCGCGCTGGCGGCGTGGTGTGGTTCGATTTCGCGGAACTCTGCGGCGGACCGCGCTCGCAGAACGACTACCTCGAACTGGCGACGCAGTTCCACACCATCATCCTGTCCAACGTGCCGGCGATGCCGCCGCGGCTGGCCAGCGAGGCGCGCCGCTTCACGCTGCTCGTGGACGTGCTGTACGACCGGCGCGTGAAGCTGATCATTTCGGCGGCCGTGCCGGCGGAGCAGCTGTACACCGAGGGCCCGCTGGCGCACGAGTTCCCGCGCACGGTGTCGCGGCTGCAGGAGATGCAGTCCAAGGAATACCTCGAACTGGAGCGTCGCGACGTCGACACGCGGCTGACCTGAGGGCAGCCCCCGCCATCGGGTGGGGCGTTGCCGCGGTCGCACCCTCCGATTGGGGTGTAGGGAAGTCACGGGCCGGCGTGTCACCGGAACGGGTGTCGCCGGATGCGATGATCACGTCCATGACTTTCCGCTCCGTCCTTGTTCTCCTGCCGATGGCGCTGTCGGGCGCAGCCGTCTCGACGGCCGTCTGCGCAGCGGAGATGACCCGCGCCGAGATCGGCGCCGCCCGCGCTCGCATCGAGCAGACCTACCAGGCCAAGGTACGCGAGTGCAACCAGCGTTTCGTCGTGACCGGCTGCCTGGAGGACGCTCGCGACGAGCGCATCCGCCAGTTGCGTCCGCTGGACCATGCGGAACATCAGGTGAACTCCGAGGAGCGCCTGCGGCGCAGCGCTGCCGCCCGCGAGCGCGTGGAGAAGAACGAGCGCGAGGCCGCGCAGGACGAAGCCCGGCGCAAGACTGAATCCGTGCGCGAGGCGGCCCAGCCGGCGTCGACGCCCACGCTGCCCGCTGCCCGCACCCCGCGAGCCAATCCTGAGCTGCATCAGCGCCGTGAAGCGAAGCAGGATGCCGAGGCGAAGGCCGACGCAGCCCAGCGCCGCGAAGCGGCCGCCGAGCGCCAGCGCAAGGCGCTGGACCGTCAGAGAAAGGCCGGCGAGCAGCAGGCGCGTTCGGCGCAGAAGGCCGCCTCCGCGGCGTCTGCGCCGGTTGGCAAGAACACCAAGCCGCCCGCGGCGCATCTGCCGACGCCGTCTGCCTCCGACATCCGCGCGCTGCCCAAGCCCTGAGGCGCCGACGCCCCATGCAAAACGCCGGTCCCTGGACCGGCGTTCTTTGTTGGGGGAGGGCGCTTGTCCGCCCTTGATGCGTGTGGCTCGTGAGCCGTCTTATTCGAGCGGATCCAGCCGAACGATGGCCAGCGACAGGTTGTCGCCGGTGCCCTTGGCGCGCTGGCGTGCCTTGTTCACCAGCAGCTCGGCGCCGTCGCGCGGCGGCAGGCTGTGCATCACCGTGCCCAGCTCGGCCGGGGAGAAGTAGTGCCACAGGCCGTCGCTGCAGCACATCAGCGTGTCGCCGTTCTCGAGGTGGTCGATGTAGGACTCGACCGGTGTCGGCTCCTGCACCGTGCCCAGGCAGGCGGTCAGCAGGTTGGACTGCGGATGGACCAGGGCCTCGTCCTCGGTGATCTGGCCCTCGTCGACCAGGCGCTGCACGTAGGACTGGTCCAGCGAGCGCGTCACCATGTTGGGACCGCGGAAGTGGTAGATCCGCGAATCGCCGGTGTGGATCCAGAAGCAGCGCCGGTCGGCCGTCAGCAGGTAGGCCGCCAGCGTGCTGTGGGGCTCCTCCTCGGCCGAGATCGCCGTCAGGCGGATCATCAGGTGGGCTTCGGAGACGATCTGGCGCAGCAGCTCGGACTCGTCCTCCTCGCCGGGGACGAAACGCTCGAACAGCTGCTGCGCGGTGAGGATGACCTGGTCGGCGGCCTTGCGGCCCCCGCTCTTGCCGCCCATGCCGTCGGCGACGATGCCGAGCACGCAGCCGCTCTGTCTGGGATGCGCGATGACCTGGACCTGATCCTGCTGGTACAGACGATCGCCGCGATGGATGCCGGTGGCGGCGCTGAGGCGATAGCCTGGGATGTTGCGACTCATCCCAAAACTATAATCGTCCCGCTCGACTTCCCGGTCGGGTGGTTCCCCGTTTATGGATGAACAACTTCACTCTCCCGCGCGCCGTCTGATTGAACTTCGCATCGCCCATGCGGAGCTGGACGGCCGCATCGACGCGTTGATGGGCGCCTTGCACGTGGGGGCGGATGTCCGCCCCGACCCGGCAGTCTCGACGATCGCCGCCATCACGGCGGCGACGACGACCGACGGCGACCGGACCGCGCCACTCGTCGACGAACTGACGCTTCGTCGGCTGAAGAAGCAACGCCTGGCCCTGCGCGACGAGATCGCGCGGCTGGAACGCGCCAGCGATCCCGATGAGCCCGCCTGATCCCCACGATCCCCACGATCCCGCCCTCGACGCCTTGACGGACGACTCCACCGACGACCTGATGGCGGACGCCCCCTGGGGCGGCGCCGAGGCATCGCCGGCGCTGTCGGCCTCGCGCGCCCGCGCCGCGGCCGAGGAACTGCGCCCGGGCGAGCTCGAACAGTCCGTGATCGCCGCCTTCGACACCGGCGGCCCGCTGTCACGACATGGCCCCGGCTACGCCCCGCGCGAGCCCCAGCAGCGCATGGCGCTGGCCGTCGCGCAGGCGATCGCCGGGCGCGACACGCTGGTCGTCGAGGCCGGCACCGGCGTCGGCAAGACCTTCGCCTACCTCGTGCCGGCGCTGCTCAGCGGCGGCCGCACGCTGATCAGCACGGCGACGAAAAGCCTGCAGGACCAGCTCTTCATGCGCGACCTGCCGCGCCTGCTCGACACCTTCGCGCTGCCGCTGCGCGCCGCGTTGTTGAAGGGGCGCGGGAGTTACCTCTGCTTGCACCGACTGCAGCAGGCGCGCCACAGTGCGGAGCTGCCCGATCGACGCGCCGTGGCGCAGCTCGCGCGCATCGAGCGCTGGGCGATGACGACGCACACCGGCGACTTCGCCGAGATCGACGGCATGGACGAGCGCTCGCCGGTGATCCCGATCGTCAGCTCCACGCGCGACAACTGCCTGGGCACCGACTGCCCGTCCTACCGCGACTGCCACGTCGTGAAGGCGCGGCGCGAGGCGATGGAAGCCGACCTCGTCGTGGTGAACCACCACCTGTTCTTCGCCGATCTGGTGCTGCGCGACAGCGGCGTCGCGGAACTGCTGCCCAGCGTCGAGGTCGCGATCTTCGACGAGGCGCATCAGCTGCCCGAGGCGGGCTTGAACTTCCTCGGCCGCCTGCTGGGCAGCGCGCAGCTGTTCGACTTCGGACGCGACATGCTCGCGCAGGGCCTGGCGCATGCGCGCGGGCTGCAGGAATGGCAGGCGATCGCCGGCGGCGTCGAGCGCGCGGCGCGCGCGCTGCGACTGGCCTGCGCCGGAGGACGCGAGTTGCGCGGCGTGCTCAAGCTGCGCTGGAACGAGTGCTCGGGCCGCGCCGATTTCGAGGAAGCGCTGATGCAGGTCACGCAGGCCGTCGAGCTCAGCGTGGACGCCCTGGCGACGGTGATGGAAGTCGGACCGGACCTCGTGCGCCTGCACGAGCGCGCCGTCGAGCTCTACAAGACGGCGCAGCTGTTCGCGCGTCCGCCGGATCCGGGCGCGGTGCGCTGGGTCGATGTCGGGACGCACCAGGTCCGCCTGATGGAATCGCCGCTGGACATCCGCGAAGCGATGCAGGAAGCGCTCGCCAGCACGCCCAAGGCGTGGGTGTTCACCTCGGCGACGCTGGGGGAGGACGACGCGCTCACCTGGTTCACCGAACCGGCCGGACTCGGCCAGGCGCGCACGCTGCGCGTGGGCAGTCCGTTCGACTACGCGTCGCACGCGCGGCTCTACGTGCCCAAGCATTTCCCCAAGCCCTCCGAGCCCGACCACGGCGAATCGGTGGGCTGGCTGGGCGCGCGCCTGGCGGCGAGGCTGGGCGGACGCACCTTCATCCTGACGACGACGCTGCGGCAATTGCAGACCGTCGCCGACGTGCTGCGTCAGCGCTTTGAGGAAGGCGGCCATCGGATCGACGTGCTGGTCCAGGGCACGATGCCGAAGCGGCAGCTGCTGCAGCAGTTCGTCGACCAGCCGGCGTCGGTGCTGGTCGGCTCGGCGAGCTTCTGGGAAGGCATCGATGTGCCCGGCGACGCGCTGCAGTGCGTGCTGATCGACAAGCTGCCGTTCCCGCCGCCCAACGATCCGCTGGTGGAGGCCCGCGTCGCGCGACTGGAGTCCGAGGGGCGCAACCCCTTCATGGAGTATTTCGTCGCCGAGGCCGCGATCGCGCTGAAGCAGGGCGCCGGCCGGCTGATCCGCACCGAGACCGACCGCGGCCTGCTGGTCGTCTGCGATCCGCGCCTGGCGGGCTCGCACTACGGCAAGCGGCTGCGCGAGGCGCTTCCCCCGATGACGCAGGTGCCGGACGAAACGACGGCGCAGGCGTGGCTCGCCGAGCTCAAGGCGTCGCACGACGCCTGAACGAAAAAGCCCGCACAAAGGCGGGCTGAATCTTTTCCAATTGCGCTGGGATCTGGTGGGCGGAAGCTTGCCAGACTAGGCGCGAGGGGCCGCCGCATAGCAGCGCTATGCAAGGTCCCGAGCAACGACGTATGGCGAGCTTCCGCTCACCAGATCTGCCACCAGGCGCGGTCCTTGGGCTTGGCCTTGCCGGTCGTGAGGTACGAACTGTCCGGGAAGCTGGACTGCAGCACGCGGCGCGAGTCGTCGCGCAGCTGTTCCAGCCCGAGCTTGTCGTAGCTCTGCACCATCAGGAACAGTGCCTCTTCCAGTGCCGGGGCGTTCTGGAATTCCATCAGCGCGGCCTGACCGCGGTTCGCCGACGCCAGATAGGCGCCGCGGTTGTAGTAGTAGCGCGCCACATGCACCTCGTAGGCCGCGAGGCTGTTGGTGATGTAGTCGATGCGGATGCGGGCGTCCTCGGCGTACTTCGACTCCGGGAACTGCTCGACCAGCTGCTTGAACGCCTGCATCGAGTCGCGCGCGGCCTGCTGGTCGCGCTCGCTGATGTCCTGGCGGGCGATGCGGCCGAACAGGCCGAGGTCGTCGTTGAAGTTGACCAGGCCTTTCATGTAGAGCGCGTAGTCCAGCGCCGGGCTCGACGGGTTGAGCTTGATGAAGCGGTCCAGCACCGTCACGGCCTGCACGCGCTCGCCGCTCTTGTAGTTCGCCCAGGCCAGATCCAGCTGCGCCTGCTGGCCCAGCGTGGTGCCCGCGGCACGGCCTTCGATGCGTTCCAGCGTCTTGATCGCCCGGTCGTAGGAGCCGGAGAGCATGTCCTCCTTGGCCTCTGCGTACAATTTCTCCAGGTTGGCCTGGGAATTCGGGTCCTCCTTGGGGGCCGACGAACAGGCGGCCAGCCCCAGCACGGCAGCCGCCGCGGCGGTCATCGCCACGCAGCGCCACGCGGCGCGCCAGGTGCCGGATGCTTCAGAAGAATCCGCGGTCCGGCGGCGCAACACCCGAGTCTCGATCATGGTCCACAGGGCGCGCGCCACGGCGGCCCTCATCTGAAATTGGAGCGACGATTATATGGTTCAGGTCGGACACGACCCGGCAGCGCAGGACGGGCTTTACCCGGGTGAGAAATCAGGGGAAGGGCCGGCGAGCGCCGCGCTCTCCGAAGGCGTCGACGACGCGCAGGACGTCGGTGCCGACGCGCCCGAGCGCCGTAGCGCCGAGGCCGGCCGCGACGAGCTCGCGCTGCGCCTGGACAAATGGCTGGTGCAGTTGGCGCCGGAGTTCTCCCGCAGCCATCTGCAGGGGCTGATCGAGCGCGGCTGCGTCACGCTCGACGGGCAGCTCGTCACTCACGCGTCGCGCAAGCCCCGGCTCGGGCAGACGCTGGTCGTCGAACTGGTCCCGACCGAGGAGGCGCTCGCCTTCCGCGCGGAGCCGCTCGCGCTCGACATCGTCTTCGAGGACGAGCATCTGCTCGTCGTGAACAAGCCGGCCGGCCTGGTCGTCCATCCGGCGGCGGGCAACTGGTCCGGCACCTTGATGAACGGCCTCCTGGCCCACCACGCCAAGGCGGCGACGCTGCCGCGCGCGGGCATCGTGCACCGGCTGGACAAGGACACTTCCGGGCTGATGGTCGTTGGCAAGACGCTGGCGGCGGTCACCGCGCTGGTGCGCATGATCGCGGCCCGCGAGGTGCATCGCGAGTACCTCGCGCTGGTGCACGGCCGCACGCCCGACGAGTGGATCGTCGACGCGCCCATCGGCCGCGATCCGCAGTCGCGCACACGCATGGCGGTGGTCGGCGGCGGCAAGCCGGCGCGCACCGACTTCTTCAAGCTGGCCGAAGGCGAGTGGCAGGACGCGCGCGGCCTGAGCCGCACCGTGTCCTCGCTGCACTGCGTGCTGCACTCGGGCCGCACCCACCAGATCCGTGTTCACGCCGCGCATCGCGGGCACGCGCTGGTGTCCGACGCGCTCTACGGCGGGGCCGAGGCGCTGGGCGTGCCGCGCCAGGCGCTGCATGCGGCGCGGCTCAGCTTTGCGCACCCGGTCACCGGCGAGGCGATGCGCTTCGAAGCCCCGTTGCCGGGCGACCTGGCGTCGGGTTGGCGCGTCGCGGGTTTGCCCGATCCGGCGTTCTGAGAGGAGTGCGCGCGCTCGCGCTACAATGCGTGCCATTACTTGCGCTGACCCCCACGTGAAGAACGTGCGCAAGGCGGCGACGGGCTGGCAGTTGACCCCGTTCGCAGCGCAGGCCGCGCACCGACGCGGCGCCCACTGACCGGCCGGATCCACCCACTGAGCGGCGGCCGTTGGAGCACAGAGCTCCCAAGCAAGCAGATCGAACCCGTCCGGCGCGGCCCGTTGCCGCTGTCGGCGCCCAAGATGGCGACACACACCGATTTGACCGGTCCCGAGGCCGGCGTCATGAATTGAGCCCATGCTGAGCGCATGCTGATCCGATGCTGATCCGATGAATACGCAGGAGGCCAAGCGGGTCCTCGAAACGGCGCTGCTCTGTGCGCAGGCGCCGCTGACGCTGCGTGACATGCGTTCGCTGTTCGCGGACGAGCTCAACGGCGACAGCGTGCGGTCGCTGCTCGACGAGCTGCTGCGCGAATGGGAAGGGCGGGGCGTCGAACTGGTGGCCCTGTCCTCCGGCTGGCGCTTCCAGAGCCGGCCCGAGATGCGCGAGCACCTCGACCGGCTGCATCCGGAGAAGCCGCCCAAGTATTCGCGGGCGGTGCTGGAGACGCTGGCGATCATCGCCTACCGTCAACCGGTGACCCGGGGCGACATCGAGGACATCCGCGGCGTGGTGGTGGCCACGCCCATCATCAAGCAGCTCGAGGACCGCGACTGGATCGAGGTCATCGGGCACCGCGAGGCGCCGGGCCGGCCGGCGCTGTATGCGACGACGAAGCATTTCCTGGACGACCTGGGACTGCATTCGCTGGAACAGCTGCCGGCCTTGATCCAGGGCGGCGACCCGACGCCGATCGCCGGGGCGCTGCAGGCCTCGCTGCTCGAAGAGCCGCCCGGCGACGTGGTGGTCGAGATCGAGCCGCCGGAGCCGGAGACCTTGTCGGGCGAGGCGGCGCAGGCTGCTGGATCGGCCGAACCAGCCGGGACGGCGGAAAGTGTCGACACGGCGGAAGCTGCCGTGCCGGCTGACATCGCCGAGGTGGCAGAGGCCACCGAGCCCGCCGAGGCTGCTGAAACGAACCCGGCGACGCCCGAACCTTCGGACGCCGCCACTGAAGACGAATCCAAGCCGGTCGCCACGCGCGAACCGGGTGAAGAACCACAGGCTGGGGCTGTCAACCCCGAGCCCACTTGAGCGCCCCGGGAAGGGGCCGTGTCCACCGCTGACAAGGTGCAAGCCGACACATGAATTCCAACGACATCGACGATTCCAAGCCCGAGACGCTGACGACCGACCCGGCCGACGCGCCCGCGAAACCCAAGCGCACCCGCAAGGCTGCCGCGGCCCCGGTGGAGGCGACCGATCCGGTGGCTGCGCCAGCGGCCGAGGACACGCCCAAGCCGCGCGCGCGCCGCAAGACGGCGGCCGCCGCCGAGGCGCCGGTTGAAGCGCCGGCCGAGGCTCCTGCCGCCGAAGAGGCAGAAGCGCCCAAGCCCAAGCGTCGCACGACGAAGAAGGTTGTCGAGGCCGCTGAATCCGCTGCGGCGGAGGCTGCGCCCGCACAGGCCGAACGCGCCACGCTCCACGTGCCGGTCGCGACCGTCGAGGTCTCGCCCGCGCCAGTGTCGCCGGTGGCCGAAGCGGTCGGCGAGCTGGTCTCCCACGAGTCGCACGAGTCGCACGCAGCGGGTCCGGTGATCGGCGAAGGCGCCGAGGGGGGTGAAGGCGACGCGAACGGCGAACGCGAAGGTCGCGGACGCAACCGTCGCCGCCGGGGTCGAGACCGTGACCGCGAGCCGGGCGACGGTCAACCGGCCCAGGCGCAACGCCAGGCGTCGGACGCCGGCGAAGGCGCCGAGGCCGCGCCGTCGCAGGCCGACAGCGCCCAGCTCCAGGCCGAGGCACAGGCGCGCTTCGACGCGCTGGTGTCGGGGGCCTTCGATGCCGACGTCGAGGATGACGGCAGCGCGCCCGCCGAAGCCGCCGACATCGAGGCCTCGTCCGACGACGAGTCCGAAGCCGCCGACCAGCCCGCCAAGCGCGTGCTCGCGCCCGATGCCGACGCGCCCAAGCTGCAGAAGGTGCTGGCGCAGGCCGGCGTCGGCTCGCGCCGCGACATCGAGGACATGATCGCCAAGGGCCAGATCACCGTGAACGACGAGGTCGCCCACGTCGGTCAGCGCATCTCCTACGGCGACCGCGTCGCCGTGGCCGGCAAGCCGATCAAGGTCCGCATCGCGCCGGTCGCGCCGCGTATCCTGGCCTACCACAAGCCGGTCGGCGAGGTCGTGACCTTCAACGACCCCGAAGGGCGTCCCACCGTCTTCCGCGGCCTGCCGCGCCTGCCGCAGGGCAAGTGGCAGTCGGTCGGTCGCCTGGACCTGAACACCGAAGGCCTGCTGCTGTTCACCAACTCCGGTGAACTGGCCAACCTGCTGATGCACCCGCGCTTCGGCGTCGAGCGCGAGTACGCGGTCCGCGTGCTGGGCTCGCTGAGCAAGGAGCAGAAGGAGAAGCTGCTGACCGGCGTCGACGTCGACGGCCAGCAGGCGAGCTTCAAGAGCATCGAGGACGGCGGCGGCGAAGGCGTGAACCGCTGGTACCGCGTCGTCATCACCGAAGGCCGCAACCGCGAAGTCCGCAAGCTGTTCGAGACCGTGGGCCTGGCCGTCAGCCGCCTGATCCGCATCCGCTACGGCACCGTCGTGCTGCCGCGCGGCCTGCGCCGCGGCGTGTACATCGAGCTGGGCGACGCCGACGTGCGCGTCATCCGCCAACTGGCCGGCAACGAGCCGCGCCCGCCGCGCCAGAACGATCGCAACGACCGGGGCGACAAGCGCCGTCGCGGCAACAGCGACGGTCCGCGTCCGAGCCGGCCCGAGCCGCGCAACGAGCAACGCGGCGAGCAGCGCAGCGAGCACCGGGGCGATCGCGGTGATCGCGGCGACCAGCGCGGAAACCGGAACGACCAGCGCGGTGACCGTGGCGATCAACGCAACGATCAACGCGGCGACCGCCAGGACCGTCCGCAGCGCCACAACGAGCAGCGCGCCCAGCAGAACCCGCAGCGTCCGCAGCAACAGCAGCAGGAACGCGAGCGCGACCGCCGGCCCCGCGACGAGGACGATGACGACTTCATCCCGAAGCACATCAACCCGTTGGAGCAGACCTTCGACCGTCGCTTCGCGACCGGCAGCAAGCGCATTCCGCAAGGCTTCGGGAAGGGCGGCAGCGATTCCGGCCACAACTCGCACCAGGGCAACAAGCGCGGTCCGAGCGGCGAGCACCAGCCGGATCCGATGAAGACCTCGATGGGCTACATCGGCGCCGATGCCTTCATCAACCGCGGCAACAACCGGGGCGGTGGTCGCCGTGGCGGTGGTGGCGGCGGTGGGGGTGGTGGCGGCGGAGGCCGCGGCCGCCGCTGATCAGGTTGGAGCGTCCCGTGCCCGCCTCCCGGCGGAGCGGGGCAAGACGGACCGAAGACGGACCGCAAGGGGGCCGGGTTCCATCCCGGCTTTTTGCCATTCGGTGACAGGCCGCTGATAACGGGATGTCACTTGGGGGCTTGACTTCACGCATTACAATCCCGGGCTTTGCCAAGCCCAAGATTTTCAAGGAAAAAGACATGGCCATCGAACGCACCCTCTCCATCATCAAGCCCGATGCCGTGGCCAAGAACGTCATCGGCCAGATCTACAGCCGCTTCGAAGGCGCCGGCCTGAAGGTCATCGCCTCCAAGCAGAAGCAGCTGTCGCGCGCCGAAGCCGAAGCGTTCTACGCCGTGCACAAGGCCCGCCCGTTCTTCAACGACCTGGTGACCTTCATGATCTCCGGCCCGGTGCAGATCCAGGTCCTGGAAGGCGAAGGCGCCATCCTGAAGAACCGTGACCTGATGGGCGCGACCGATCCGAAGAAGGCCGAGAAGGGCACCATCCGCGCCGACTTCGCCGACAGCATCGACGCGAACGCCGTGCACGGCTCCGACGCCGCCGAGACGGCCGCCGCGGAAGTGGCCTTCTTCTTCTCCGGCCTGGAAATCAACGCCCGCTGAAACGGGCAAGGCCTCTGACCTCCGGGCCATGAGGCCCTGAGTGGAAACGAGGAACGCATGATGGACACGGTCAACCTGCTCGGATTCGATCTGCAAGGCCTGGCCGCGTACTGCGAGCAGCTGGGGGAGAAGCGCTTCCGCGCGACCCAGCTGTTCCGCTGGATCCATCAGAAGGGCGCGTCGGACTTCGCCCAGATGTCCGACCTGGCCAAGTCGCTGCGCGACAAGCTGGCCGGGCGCGCCCACATCACCGCACTGCCGGTGATCTCCGAACATGTCTCGGCCGACGGCACCATCAAGTGGTTGTTCGACGTCGGCCAGGGCAACGCCGTCGAGGCGGTCTACATCCCCGAGGACGACCGGGCCACGCTGTGCATCTCCAGCCAGGCCGGTTGCGCCGTGGGCTGCCGCTTCTGCTCGACCGGCCATCAAGGCTTCAGCCGCAACCTGGAGACCTGGGAGATCGTCGCCCAGCTCTGGTACGCCGAGCACTCGCTGCGGCAGCGCCTGGGCAAGGACGAACGCATCATCTCCAACGTCGTGATGATGGGCATGGGCGAGCCGCTGCAGAACTACGGCGCGCTGGTCCCCGCCCTGAAGATGATGCTGGACGACCACGGCTACGGCCTGTCGCGCCGCCGCGTGACGGTGTCGACCTCGGGCGTGGTCCCGATGATCGACCGCCTGCGCGACGATGCGCCGGTGGCGCTGGCCGTCTCGCTGCACGCGCCCAGCAACCCGCTGCGCGACCAGCTGGTGCCGCTCAACCGCAAGTACCCGATCGCGGAACTGCTGGCGAGCTGCCATGCCTACCTGGAGAAGGCCCCCCGCGACTTCATCACCTTCGAGTACTGCATGCTGCAGGAGGTGAACGATTCGCCGGAGCAGGCCCGCGAGCTGATCGCGCTGCTCAAGGGCAAGGTGCCCTGCAAGATCAACCTGATCCCGTTCAATCCGTTCCCCGCGTCGGGCCTGAAGCGCAGCACCAACGAGCGCGTGAAGGCCTTCGCCGACCTGCTGATCCAGGCCGGCATCGTGACGACCGTGCGCAAGACGCGCGGCGACGACATCGACGCCGCCTGCGGCCAGCTCGCCGGCGAGGTGCAGGACCGGACGCGGGTCCATCTGCGCATGGTGCGCGCGCCCGTGGTGGTACAGCGGGACGCGGCATCGGCTTCCATCACCCCCGTCACTCCCGTCACTCCCACAGGCTCACGTCCATGACCGCTCCGTTGCCCGGCTCCGTCTTTCCGCGTCGTTCCGCCCGGACCCTGTCCGTCGTGCTGCTGATCGCCGCGGCCCTGGCGGGGTGCGCGGGCGGCGGGCAGCAGCAACAGCTGCCGCGCACCGAGAGCGACAAGACCGACAACGACCGTCGCGCGCAGGTGCGGCTGGAGCTCGCCAGCGGCTACTTCTCCCGCGGCCAGTACGAGACCGCGCTGGACGAGGTCAAGCTCGCGCTGGCCGCCAGGCCGGACCAGCCCGATGCGCTGCACCTGCGCAACCTGATCTACGCCGCGATGGGCGAGTACGGGCTGGCCGAGGACGGCTTCAAGCAGCAGCTCGCACGCGACCGCAACAACGGCGACACGCTGCACAACTACGGCTGGTTCCTGTGCCAGCGCCAGCGCTACGCCGAGGCCTACCAGCAGTTCGACGCGGCCGTGGCCCTGCCGACCTACCGCACGCCGTCGCGCACGCTGCTGGCCTGGGGCGCCTGCGAGGCGCGCGAAGGCCGCCTGGTGCCGGCGCAGGAGCACCTGACCAAGGCCTTCGAGGCCGAACCCGGCAATCCGACGATTGCCATGAACCTGGGCGAAGTGCTGTATCGCCAGGGCCAATACGAACGCGCGCGCTTCTATGCGCGCCGCGTCAACAGCAACGTGGAACAGGCGAACGCCGCCAGCCTCTGGCTGGAGCTGCGCATCGAGCGCCGCCTGGGCAATGCGTCCAACATGGACGACCTCGGTCAGCAAATGCGGCGCAAGTACCCGCAGGCGGCCGAGACGCAAGCGTTGAACAACGGTCGATTCGATGAATGAGGGACATCGCATGACTCCGACGGCCACCGACGAGGCGTCGCTCGCAGCCGATTTCGCTGCCTCCATGTCCGCGCCCAGTTCGGCCGGCGCCGTGCTGCGCCGCGCGCGCGAGGCCCGGGGCCTGCACATCGCCGCGCTGGCCGCGACGCTGAAGGTGCCGCAGTCCAAGCTGGAGGCCCTGGAGGCCGACCGCTACCAGGACCTGCCCGACGCCACCTTCGCCCGGGCGCTGGCGCGCTCGGTGTGCCGGGTCATGAAGCTCGACGCCGCGCAGGTGCTGATCCTGCTGCCGAGCAGCGGCGCCGAAGCGTCGCTGGACCGCGTCACGCCGGGACTGAACCAGCCGTTCCGCGCGCGGTCGGTGAGCCAGGATCCGGCGCTGTCGTCGGCCCTGCTCAAGCGCCCGGCGGTGCTGGGTGTCGGTGTGCTGCTGATCGCCGCGGTGGCGGTCTACGCGATCCCGTCGAGCTGGATCGAGCAGGTCACGCAACGCTTCCGGCAGACCGATGCGTCGACGTCGGCGCCCGGCCCGGGCAACGTCTTCGGCACCTCGACTGCCACGACCGACACGCCGCCGGCGGCGGTCGAGGCGCCGGTGGTGAGCGCGTCCGACCCGGCGGCGCAGACGAATGTCGGCGCAGCGCCGATGACGCCGCCATCGGCGCAGACGCAACAAACGCCGACGGCGACCTCGCCGGTGCCGTCCAGCACTGCCCCGGCCACGACGACTTCCGTCGCCACGCCGTCCACGACCGCTCCGGCGTCGCCGACCGCTGTGCCCGTTGCCCAGCCCGGCCAGCCGGTCCAGGCCGGTGCGCCCGCGCCCGGCACCTCGCCCCTGAAGGTCCGCGCCAGCGCCGAGGCCTGGGTCGAAGTCGTCGATGCCAAGGGTCAGGTGCTGCTGTCGCGACTGCTCAGACCCGGCGACCTGGTCGACGTGAACGGCGTCGCGCCCTTGAAGCTGCGCGTGGGCAATGTGTCCGGCACGGAACTGGTGTTCCGCGGCCAGCCGGTGGACCTCGCCGCCCGGTCGCGCGACAACGTCGCCCGCGTCGAACTGAATTGAACTGAACTGACCGGATCGCCCCCCGACCTTCCGGGCGCCGCACCCGCCGTACTTTCCTCGCAAGAGCGCCGCATCATGGACCAGCCTGCCACTCCCGATTCCGCCGACCTTGACCTGTCCGACCTGATCGCCGCCGCCGCGCCGTCCGCGCGCCGGTCGCGCCAGGCGCAGGTGCGCTGGGGCAGCCGCGTGGTGACCATCGGTGGCGACGCGCCGGTGCGCGTGCAGTCGATGACCAACACCGACACCGTCGACGTCATCGAGACGGCGATCCAGATCAAGGAACTGGCGCAGGCCGGGTCGGAGCTGGTCCGCATCACCGTCAACAACGCCGAGGCCGCCGACGCCGTCCCGCACATCCGCGAGCAGCTCGACCGCATGGGCGTGGACGTGCCGCTGGTGGGCGACTTCCACTACAACGGCCACCGGCTGCTGACCGAGCACCGGGCCATGGCGCAGGCGCTGTCGAAGTACCGGATCAATCCGGGCAACGTCGGCAAGGGCGACAAGAAGGACCGCCAGTTCGCCCAGATGATCGAGGCCGCGATGCAGTACGACAAGGTCGTGCGCATCGGCGTCAACTGGGGCAGCCTGGACCAGGAACTGCTCGCCCAGATGATGGACGACAACGCGAAGCGTGCGTCGCCCTGGGACGGCAAGCAGGTCATGTACCAGGCGCTGATCCAGTCGGCGCTGTCGTCGGCGTCCTATGCCCGCGAGCTGGGCATGAACCCCGACAACATCATCATCAGCTGCAAGGTCAGCGGCGTGCAGGACCTGATCTCGGTCTACCGCGCGCTCAGCAAGCGCTGCGATTACGCGCTGCACCTGGGCCTGACCGAAGCCGGCATGGGCACCAAGGGCACGGTCGCCTCGGCCGCGGCGCTGGCGGTGCTGCTGCAGGAAGGCATCGGCGACACGATCCGCGTCTCGCTGACGCCGCAGCCCGGTGAGTCGCGCACCCAGGAAGTCGTGGTCGCGCTGGAGATCCTGCAGTCGCTGGGGCTGCGCGCCTTCAACCCGAGCGTCACCGCCTGCCCCGGCTGCGGCCGCACGACCAGCACGACCTTCCAGGAACTGGCCAAGCAGATCGACGACTTCCTGCGCGCGCAGATGCCGGTCTGGCGCGAGAAGTACCCCGGCGTCGAGACCATGAAGGTCGCGGTGATGGGCTGCATCGTCAACGGCCCCGGCGAGAGCAAGCATGCCGACATCGGCATCAGCCTGCCGGGCAACGGCGAGGCGCCGGCGGCGCCCGTCTTCATCGACGGCGAGAAGGCGCTGACCCTGCGCGGCGACAACATCGCCGGCGAGTTCCACGCCCTGGTCGAGACCTACATTGAAAAGCGCTTCGGCGCGAGCACCACCACCGCATGAGCAAGAACATCCAGGCCGTCAAGGGGATGAACGACATCCTCCCGGCCAGCGTCGACCGCAAGGACAAGCTGCCGAGCAGCCAGCTGTGGAGCTGGTTCGAGACCACGCTGCGCGGCGTGCTGCAGCGCTACGGCTACCAGTACATGCTGACCCCGATCGTCGAGCCGACCGCGCTGTTCGTGCGCGGCCTGGGCGAGGTGACCGACATCGTCGAGAAGGAGATGTACTCCTTCACCGACAGCATGAACGGCGACAAGCTGACGCTGCGTCCGGAAGCCACCGCCGGCATCGTGCGCGCGATGGTCGAGCACAACGCGCTGTACAACGGCCCGCTGCGCCTGTGGACGATGGGGCCGATGTTCCGCCACGAGCGCCCGCAGAAGGGCCGCTACCGCCAGTTCAACCAGCTGGACGTCGAGGCGCTGGGCTTCGCCGGTCCGGACGTGGACGCCGAGATCATCCTGATGGTCCGCCGCCTGTGGCAGGAGCTGGGTCTGGTCGTCGGCGAGCACGTGCGGCTGGAGCTGAATTCGCTGGGCCAGCCGGAGGAGCGCGCCGCGCACCGCGCCGCGCTGATCACCCACTTCGAGGCGCACGCCGACAAGCTGGACGAGGACGGCAAGCGCCGCCTGCACACCAATCCGCTGCGCATCCTGGACACGAAGAACCCGGCCATGCAGCCGGTGGTCGAGGCTGCGCCGCACCTGATGGACTTCCTCGGCGAGGAAAGCCTGGCGCACTTCAATGCCGTGCGCGCGATCCTGGACGCCGCCGGCGTCGAGTACCGCATCAACACGCGCCTGGTGCGCGGCATGGACTACTACAACCTGACCGTCTTCGAATGGGTGACCGACCAGCTCGGTTCCCAGGGCACGGTCTGCGGCGGCGGTCGCTATGACGGCCTGTTCGAGCAGCTCGGCGGCAAGTCGACGCCGGCGGTGGGCTTCGGCCTCGGCATCGAGCGCCTGCTGCTGCTGATCGACGAACTGGGCCTGCCGGTGCCGTCCTCGGCGCCGGACGTCTACGCGATCCTGCCGGACGCGGCCGCGCTGCCCCAGGCCATCCCCGTGCTGGAGGCGCTGCGCGCCGAAGGCGTCGCGGTGCAGATGCATGCCGGCGGCGGCTCGTTCAAGTCGCAGTTCAAGAAGGCCGACGCTTCCGGTGCCCGATTCGCGCTGGTGTTCGGCCAGGACGAACTCGCCCGCGGCGAAGTCGCCGTCAAGCCGCTGCGCGGCGACGGCGAACAAGTGACACGTCCGCTTAACACGGTGGCTGCATGGGCGGCTGACCTGCGCACCGCATAATCGCGACCTCGAATTTCAACCCGGACCCTCACTCGAACATGGCGGCTCATCTCGATCTCGAAGAACAGGAACAGCTGGAGCAGCTCAAGGCGTTCTGGAAGCGCTGGGGCAATCCGATCACCTGGCTGCTGACGCTGGCGCTGGTCGCCTACGCCGGCTGGACCGGCTGGAACTACTGGCAGCGCACTGAAGCGGCCAAGGCCGCCGCGATGTTCGGCGAGCTGCAGCGTCTGGCGCAGGCCGGCGACCTGGGCAAGACCGTGGCCGTCTTCGGCACGCTGAAGCAGGACTTCGCCGGCACCGGTTACGCCGCGCAGGCCGCGCTGGTGACCGCCAAGCTGCAGCTGGACAAGGAAAAGGCCGATGACGCCCGCGCCACGCTCACCTGGGCCGCCGCGAGCGCCAAGGGCGACGCCAACCGCGATCTGGCGCGCCTGCGCCTGGCCGCGCTGCAGATGGACGCCAAGCAGTTCGACGAAGCCGGCAAGACGCTGGACGCCGTCAAGAGCGCCGACTTCGCCGCCCTGGTGGCGGACCGTCGCGGCGACCTGGCGCTGCTGCAGAACAAGCCCGACGTCGCCAAGACCGAGTTCAAGAAGGCCTACGACGGCCTGGACAAGCAGCTCGACTACCGTCGCCTGCTCGAAGTGAAGCTGGCCAGCCTGGGTGTGGCGGTCGGCGGTGACGAACCCGCCGCGGGAGTCGCCCAGTGAAGGCCGGCCTGATCCTGGGTCGTCTGGCCCGCGCGCTGCTGCTCGGTGGCGTCGCCGCGACGCTGGGCGCCTGCTCGCTGTTCAGCAGCTCCACCGCGCCCAAGCCGGCGCCGCTGGAAGAGCTGACCCCGTCGCTGCAGGCCCGCGTGGCCTGGGAAGCGCGCGTGGACAGCGTCAAGTTCCCGTTGGCGATCACGGCGGTCAACGACCGCTTCATCGTCGGCGGCTCCGACGGCGTCATCAGCGCGATCTCCGCGACCGACGGCACCACGCTGTGGCGCGCCGACATCGGCAAGGGCCTGACCGCGGGCGTCGGCAGCGACGGCCGCTTCGCCGCCGCGGTGACGCGCGACAACGAGCTGGTCGTCACCGAAGGCGACAAGATCCTGTGGCGCAAGGCGATGACGACCCCGGTCGTGACATCGCCTTTCGTCGCCGGCGAGCGCGTGTTCGTGCTGACGCTGGACCGCGCGGTGCTGGCCTTCGACGCGGCCGACGGCCGTCGCCTGTGGGAACTGCGCCGTCCGGGCGAACCCCTGACGCTGCAGCAGTCCGGCGTGATCGGCGCCTACCAGAACACGCTGCTGGTCGGGCAGGGCTCGCGCCTGGCGGGCATCGACCCGACCCGCGGCCTGCTGATGTGGGAAGCGACCGTCGCCAGCCCGCGCGGCACCAACGAGGTCGAGCGTCTCGCCGACCTGGTCGGCCCGCTGGCGCGCGACAACGACGTCTTCTGCGCCCGCGCATTCCAGTCGGCCGTCGCCTGCGTCAACGGCGAGCGCGGCAACACGATCTGGACCCGCAACAACGCCGGCCTGCGCGGCGTCGGTGCCGATTCGACCATCGTCGTCGGCGGCGACGCGTCCGACCGCCTGACCGCCTGGGGCACCCGCAGCGGCGACGTCATGTGGACCGCCGACCAGTTCCAGAACCGCAAGCTCAGCGCACCGCTGGTGACCGACAAGTCGGTCATCGTCGGCGACAGCGAGGGCTATGTGCATTTCCTCTCCAAGGACAAGGGCCTGACCGTGGCCCGCCTGCAGACCGACAGCTCCGGCCTCGCCGCGGCGCCGGTGCAGCTCGGTGGCACGGTGCTGATCGCCACCCGCAGCGGGCGCCTGTTCGCGCTGCGTCAAGACTGATATGAAACCTGTGATCGCCCTGGTGGGCCGCCCCAACGTGGGCAAGTCCACGCTGTTCAACCGGATGACGAAGAGCCGCGACGCCATCGTCGCGGACTTCGCCGGCCTCACGCGCGACCGCCACTACGGCGACGGTCGTCTGGGCGAGCGCGAGTTCATCGTCATCGACACCGGCGGCTTCGAGCCCGACAGCACCACCGGCATCGTCAAGGAGATGGCCAAGCAGACCCGCCAGGCCGTGGCCGAGGCGGATGCCGTCATCTTCGTGCTGGACGTCCGCACCGGCCTGGCCGGTCAGGACATGGACATCGGCCGTTATCTGCGCCAGTGCAACAAGCGTGTCTTCGTCGCCGTGAACAAGGCCGAAGGCATGAGCGACAGCCCGCTGCTGGCCGAGTTCCATGAGCTCGGCATGGGCGAGCCGCATCCGGTCTCGGCCGCGCACGGGCAGGGCATCCGCTCGCTGCTCGAGGCGGTGCTGGACAGCTTCGAGGCGCCGGTCGAGGAGGAAGAGGAGCTGGCGGAAGGGGCCGGTCCCGACGACGAGCGGGCGATCCGCCTGGCGGTCGCCGGCCGTCCGAACGTCGGCAAGAGCACGCTGATCAACACCTGGCTGGGCGAGGAACGCCTGGTCGCCTTCGACATGCCGGGCACGACGCGCGACGCCATCAGCGTCGACTTCGAGCACAACGGCCAGAAGTTCAAGCTGATCGACACCGCCGGCCTGCGCCGCAAGGGCAAGGTCTTCGAGGCGATCGAGAAGTTCTCGGTGGTCAAGACGCTGCAGGCGATCTCCGACGCCAACGTCGTGCTGCTGCTGATCGACGCGACGCAGGGCGTCACCGACCAGGACGCGCACATCGCCGGCTACGCGCTGGACAGCGGCCGGGCGGTGGTCATCGCGATCAACAAGTGGGACGCGATCGACAGCTACCAGCGCGAGACCATCGAGCGCCAGATCCAGACGCGCCTGGGCTTCCTGCGCTTCGCGGCGATCCTGAAGATCTCGGCGCTCAAGCGCCAGGGCCTGGGTCCGCTGTGGAAGGCGCTGGCGGATGCCTATTCGTCGGCCTACCGCAAGATGACCACGCCGGTGCTGACGCGCCTGATCCAGGAAGCCGTGCAGCATCAGCAGCCGCAGCGCTCGGGCGTCTCGCGCCCCAAGCTGCGCTACGCCCACCAGGGCGGCATGAACCCGCCCATCGTCGTCATCCACGGCAATGCGCTGGAGGGCGTCAGCGACGTCTACAAGCGCTATCTGGAGGGACGCATCCGCGACCACTACAAGCTGGTGGGCACGCCGATGAAGATCGAGCTGCGTTCCTCGAAGAATCCGTTCGCCGACACCTGAAAACAGCGCGGTCCGGGGAAACCCGGTGCTGTGATAAGGTGTGGTATTCCAACACCTCACTTCCAACACGGAGCATATCGTGAGCAACAAAGGACAACTCTTGCAAGACCCTTTCCTGAACCTGCTGCGCAAGGAGCATGTTCCTGTGAGCATCTACCTCGTGAACGGCATCAAGCTGCAAGGCCATATCGAGTCCTTTGACCAGTACGTCGTCCTGCTGCGCAACACGGTCACGCAGATGGTCTACAAGCACGCCATCTCGACGGTGGTTCCGGGCCGTGCGGTGAACTTCCACACCGGCGAGAGCAACGACGCCAGCTGAAGCTGATTGACCACTCAAGACCCCACCCATTCGACGCCGCCCCCCGAGGCGGCGCGCGCCATTCTGGTGGGGGTCGATCTGGCCCGCGGCGAGGCCTTCGACCCCACCCTCGACGAACTCGCGCTGCTGGCCGAATCGGCCGGTGACACCCCGGTCGCCCGGGTCGTCGCCAAGCGCAAGGCGCCCGACGCGGCGCTGTTCATCGGCTCCGGCAAGGCCGACGAGATCAAGCTCATGGTGCAGGCGCTCGGCGCCCACACCGTGCTGTTCGACCAGGCCATCTCCCCCGCCCAGCAACGCAACCTGGAACGCCACCTCGGCGTCCCCGTGGCCGACCGCACCGCGCTGATCCTGGAGATCTTCGCCGCCCGCGCGCAGAGCTTCGAGGGCAAGCTGCAGGTGGAACTCGCGCGGCTGCAGTACCTCTCCACGCGCTTGGTGCGTCGCTGGAGCCATCTGGAGCGTCAGAGCGGCGGCATCGGCATGCGCGGCGGCCCCGGCGAGCGCCAGATCGAGCTGGACCGCCGCATGATCGACGACCGCATCAAGTCGATCAAGGAACGCCTCAAGAAGGTCCAGAAGCAGCGCGCCACGCAGCGCCGCGCCCGCGCGCGCAACGGCGTGTTCCGCGTCTCGCTGGTGGGCTACACCAACGCCGGCAAGAGCACGCTGTTCAACGCGCTGACCAAGGCCAAGGCCTACGCGGCCAACCAGCTCTTCGCCACGCTGGACACGACGACCCGCTCGCTCTACCTCGAAGAGGCGGGGACCAGCGTGTCGCTGTCGGACACGGTGGGCTTCATCCGCGACCTGCCGCACAAGCTGGTCGAGGCGTTCAAGGCGACGCTGCAGGAGGCGGCCGACGCCGACCTGCTGCTGCACGTCGTGGACGCCGCCAGCCCGGTGCTGGCCGAGCAGATGGAGGAGGTGGAGCGGGTGCTCGCCGAGATCGGCGCGCAGCACATCCCGCAGATCCTCGTCTACAACAAGCTCGACCTGCTCGAGGACAACCAGCGTCCGCGACAGCTGCAGGACTGGCTGACGCGCGTGGGCGGCGAGCACGGCGGGCAGCGCCTGCCGCGGATCTTCGTCAGCGCGGTGAAGGGCGAAGGCCTGGATGAACTGCGCACGATGATCGCGTCGCTGATGCAGGCGGCGCCGGTGCCCGAGTACGCGGGTCAGGAGACGGACCCGGATATCGACCGGGAAATCGACCCGGAAATCGATCAGGACATCGACCCGGACGGCTTGACCGATGTCGACGGCAGGGACGACCTCCACGACGGCGACTTGAACCCTCAGGACACGCCCCAAGATCGGTCGGACCCGCAGGATCATCCGCAGGGACGCACAGGCTGAGGCCGTACGCCAATGCCCGATACTTGCAACAAGACTTCCTCATCAGGATGCGTATGAATCAAGACGATCGCATGTCCGTCGCCGGTGGCGGACGTGACCCGCGGGGTGGAGCCGGCAGCCTGCGCCGCCGGCTGGGCCTCTGGATGAGCAATGGCCGCAATGAAGGCCCGCCCGACCTGGACGAGCTGTGGCGCGATTTCAATCGCAAGCTGTCGCGCCTGTTCGGCGGCCGTGGCGGCAACGACGGCGGCAATGACGGCGGCCGGTCCGGCAACGGCGGCAGCAACCAGCCGCCCGACATGCGCGGCGCCGGCATCGGCGTGGCGCTGGTGATCGGCGTGGTGCTGCTCGGCTGGCTGGCCAGCGGCGTGTTCATCGTGCAGGAAGGCCAACGCGGCGTGATCACCTCGTTCGGCAAGTACAGCCGCACGGTGGACGCCGGCATCCAGTACCGCCTGCCGTATCCGTTCCAGGCGCACGAGGTCGTCTCGTTCACGCAGCTGCAGACGGTGGAGATCGGCCGCAACTCGGTCGGCCAGGCCACGGGCCTGCGCGACTCGTCGATGCTGACGCAGGACGAGAACATCATCGACGTGCGCTTCACCGTGCAATACCGGCTGAAGGACGCGCGCGACTACCTGTTCGAGAACTACAACACCGACGAGGCCGTCAGCCAGGCGTCCGAATCGGCGGTGCGCGAGATCGTCGGCCGCAGCAACACCGACGCGGTGCTCTACGAGCAGCGCGACGCGATTGCCAACGACCTGGTGAAGTCGATCCAGACGCAGCTCGACCGGCTCAAGACCGGCATCGAGGTCGTCAACGTCAACCTCAGCAGCGTGCAGCCGCCCGAGCAGGTGCAGGCCGCCTTCGACGACGCGTTCCGCGCGACCGCCGACCGCGAGCGCCTGAAGAACGAAGGCGAGGCCTACGCCAACGACGTGATCCCGCGCGCCCAGGGCCAGGCGGCCCGCCTGCGCGAGGATGCCGAGGCCTACCGCGCCCGCGTGGTCTCGTTCGCCGACGGTGACGCGCAGCGCTTCAAGTCGGTGCTGGCCGAGTACCAGAAGGCGCCGGCCGTCACGCGCGACCGCCTCTACATCGACACGATGCAGCAGGTCTATTCGCGGGTCACCAAGGTGATGGTGGACGCCAAGAGCGGCTCCAACCTGCTGTACCTGCCGCTGGACAAGCTGATGCAGCAGACGTCGGGCACGGTCACCACGACGACGCCGACGCCGGTGCTGCCGACCGAGACGACGCCGACCAGCCCGTCGTCGCTGAGCACCGATCCGCGTTCGCGCGACGCCATGCGCAGTCGCGATCGCGACGGCCGTTGATCGAGGGAGCCCACAACAATGAATCGCATCGTCTCCGTCGTCGTCGGTCTGCTGATCCTCTTCATGATCGCCAGCTCGACGCTGTTCGTCGTCGACCAGCGCCAGTTCGCGGTCGTCTATTCTCTGGGCGAGATCAAGGAAGTGATCACCGAGCCCGGCCTGAAGTTCAAGCTGCCCCCGCCGCTGCAGAACGTGGTCTTCCTGGACCGCAGAGTGCAGACGCTGGACGCGGCCGATCCGCGTCCCATCTTCACCGCCGAGAAGAAGAGCCTGGTCATCGACTGGCTGGTGAAGTGGCGCATCGTGGATTCGCGCCAGTACATCCGCAACAGCGGCACGCAGCTGCGCAGCCTGGAAACGCGCCTCAGCCCGATCGTGCAGAACGCGCTGAACGAGGAAGTGACCAAGCGCACCGTGCGCGCGGTCCTGGCCACCGAGCGTGAGAAGGTCATGCAGGACGTGCGCAAGCGCCTCGAGGAAGAAGCCAAGCAGTTCGGCATCGAGATCGTGGACGTGCGCGTCAAGCGCGTGGACTTCGCGGCCAACATCACCGAAGCCGTCTACAACCGGATGAAGTCGGAACGCGCCCGCGTCGCCAACGAGCTCCGCTCCACCGGCGCGGCCGAGGGCGAGAAGATCAAGGCCGACGCCGACAAGCAGCGCGAAGTCATCACCGCCGAGGCCTACCGCGACGCGCAGAAGATCATGGGTGAGGGCGATGCCAAGGCGTCGATCCTGTACTCGGAAGCCTTCGGCCGCGACCCGCAGTTCGCTCAGTTCTACCGCTCGCTGGACGCGTACCAGCGCTCGTTCAAGAACAAGGGCGACGTGATGGTGCTCGATCCGTCCAGCCCCTTCTTCAACGCGATGCGCAACGGCGGCCCTGGCGCGCCGGCGGGACCCGCTCCGAAGAAGTGATCCCGGGAACGGCCGGATGACGCGAACGCCGCGTCGCCGGCCTGCGTCATCAGGCTGACCGGCGGCAGCCGGGGAGGGCGGCCTCATCATGGGTGGCGACAAGTGGCTGGCAGCGCTGGCGCTGCTGCTGATCATGGAGGGGCTGATGCCCTTCCTGAACCCCGGCGCCTGGCGCCAGCTGTTCTCCAAGCTGTTGGCGATGAGCGACGGCCAGTTGCGATTCCTCGGTCTCGCCAGCCTGGTCTGCGGCGGCGTGCTGCTGATGCTGCTCTGAGCCGCCTGTCCAGCTTGTCACGAAGACTCGCTGAATCGTTGGCGAATGCCCGCTGAACCCTCGCGTGAGGGACTCGGTGGCCGGGGCGCGTCGCGACCCCGGTACAATGCCGTTTTTAACCCCCTCCCTGAACGTCCATGGCCTCTGCTTGGCTGCTGCCCGAGCACATTGCTGACGTCCTCCCCTCCCAGGCCCGCCGCATCGAAGAACTTCGACGCGAACTCCTGGACATGGCGCGGACCTACGGTTGCGAGTTGGTGATGCCTCCCCTGCTGGAGCATCTCGACTCGCTGCTTTCCGGCACCGGTCAGGCGCTGGATCTCAAGACCTTCAAGCTCGTCGACCAGCTCTCCGGTCGCAGCCTCGGCCTGCGTGCGGACACGACGCCGCAGGTCGCGCGCATCGACGCCCACCTGCTGAACCGTGCCGGCGTGACGCGCCTGTGCTACTGCGGCCCGGTGCTGCATACGCGCGCTGAAGGCCTGACCGCGACGCGCGAGCCGCTGCAGTTCGGCGTCGAGATCTACGGCCATGCCGGTCTCGAAGCCGATCTGGAGGCGCAGGAACTCGCCATCGACGCGATGCAACGCGCCGGTGTGACGCGCCTGGTGCTGGACCTGGGCGACGCCCGCCTGGTGCGCGGCGTGCTCGGCGATCACGCGCTGAGCGAGGACCGCCTGAACGCCCTGGTGGCCGCGATGGCCGCCAAGGACGCGGCCGGCGTGGCCGCGTTCTCGAACGACCTCCCGGACGACGTCGTCGCCGCGCTGCAGACCCTGCTGCGCCTGTACGGCGGCGTCGAGGTGCTGGCCGACGCACGCAAGGCGCTGCCGGCCAACGCGTTGGTCACGGCCGCGCTGGATGACCTGGAATGGCTGATCCGCCACCTGGCCGCGGCTTACCCCGATGTGCGCATCGGCGTCGACCTCGCGGACCTGCCGGGCTTTGGCTACTACAGCGGCGTGCGCTTCGCGCTGTACGCGGAGGGCGGCAGCGATGCGGTCCTGCGCGGCGGCCGCTACGACGAGGTCGGCGCGGTCTTCGGCCGGCGCCGTCCGGCGGTGGGCTTCAGCCTGGACCTGAAGACGCTGGTGGGCCTGATCCCCGCCACGTCGCTGCGGGCCGCGGTGCGCGCCCCGTGGGGCGAGGATCCCGACCTGCGCGCGGCGGTCCGCCGCCTGCGCGAGCAGGGCGAGACCGTGGTCTGCGTCCTGCCGGGCCACGAGCAAGAGAACGACGAATTCGAATGCGACCGCGAGCTGGTGCAGTCCGGCGGTCAATGGGTGCTGCGATCGCTGTGAGCGACGCGATTCGCCCCTCCACCCTCAACCTCCCAATCATCGGATGAACGACATGCAAAGCAGTGAGATCGCGCGCGGGCGCAACGTGGTGGTGGTCGGCACCCAATGGGGTGACGAAGGCAAGGGCAAGGTCGTCGACTGGCTGACGCCGCACGCCCAAGGCGTGGTGCGTTTCCAGGGCGGCCACAACGCCGGCCACACGCTGGTCATCAAGGGCGTGAAGACGGCCCTGCAGCTGATCCCGTCGGGCATCATGCGCGACGGCGTCGCCTGCTACATCGGCAACGGCGTGGTGCTGGACCCGACCCATCTGCTGTCGGAGATCGAGCGCCTGGAGAAGGCTGGCGTGGAAGTGCGTTCGCGCCTGTACATCAGCGAGTCCTGCCCGCTGATCATGCCTTTCCACGTCGAGGTCGACCGTGCCCGCGAAGCGCTGCGCGAGAGCAGCGGCAGCGGCAAGATCGGCACGACGGGCAAGGGCATCGGCCCGGCTTATGAAGACAAGGTCGCCCGCCGCGCGCTGCGCGTGCAGGACCTGAAGCATCCGGACCGCTTCGCGAAGAAGCTCAAGGAACTGATCGACCTGCACAACGCGGCGCTGACCGGTTATCTGAATTCGAAGGCGCTGGAGTTCCAGCCGATCTTCGACCACGCGATGTCGCTGGCCGACCAGATCAAGCCGATGATGGCCGACGTCGGCTACATGCTGCACAAGGCGCATCAGGCGGGCCAGAACATCCTGTTCGAAGGCGCGCAGGGCACGCTGCTGGACATCGACCACGGCACCTATCCGTATGTGACGTCGAGCAACTGCGTGGCCGGCAATGCTGCCGCCGGCGCCGGTGTCGGTCCGCAGATGCTGCACTACATGCTGGGCATCACGAAGGCCTACGCGACGCGCGTGGGCTCGGGTCCGTTCCCGACGGAGCTGGACTGGGAAACCCCGGGCACCGTGGGCCACCACCTGTCGACAATCGGCCAGGAGCGCGGCACCGTCACCGGTCGCGCCCGTCGCTGCGGCTGGATCGACGCCGCCGCGCTGAAGCGCTCCATCATCATCAACGGCATCACCGGCCTGTGCCTGACCAAGCTGGACGTGCTGGACGGCCTGGCCGAGATCAGCATGTGCGTGGGCTACGAGCTCGACGGCAAGCAGATCGACATCCTGCCGCTGGACGCCGACGAGATCGTCGCCTGCAAGCCGGTCTACGAGGTCTTCCCCGGTTGGACCGAATCGACCTTCGGCATCACCGAGTGGGACCGCCTGCCGGCCAACGCGCGTGCGTACCTGAAGCGCGTGGAGGAAGTGATCGGCGCGCCGATCGCCATGGTGTCCACCGGTCCCGACCGCGAGCACACCATCCTGCTGCAGCATCCGTTCCAGGGCTGAGCGACCGCTCGCGCCCTGTCGCCTTTCCCGTCTTATCCAGACCTGACCCCATCCATCGCTGAGGAGCCTCCCCCATGTTGACCGACGACGGCAAACATCTGTACGTGTCGTGGGATGAATACCACCTGTTGATCGAACGCCTGGCGCTGAAGGTGCATGCCTCCGGTTGGGAGTTCGACCAGATCCTGTGCCTGGCCCGCGGCGGGATGCGTCCCGGCGACGTGCTGTCGCGCGTGTTCGACAAGCCGCTGGGCATCATGTCGACGAGCTCGTACCGCGCGGAAGCCGGCACGATCCAGGGGCGTCTGGACATCGCCAAGTACATCACCATGCCCAAGGGCGAGCTCGCCGGGCGCGTGCTGCTGGTGGACGATCTGGCGGATTCGGGCGTGACGCTGAAGGCCGTGGTGGAACGGCTGCGCGGCATGCCGTCGATCAGCGAGCTGCGCTCGGCGGTGATCTGGACCAAGAGCGTTTCGGAGTACACCCCGGACTACTACGTCGAGATGCTGGAAACCAGCCCGTGGATCCATCAGCCGTTCGAGGACTACGATTCGCTGCGCCCCGATGCGCTGGCGAAGAAGTTCGCGATCTGATGCACGAAGGGCTGACAACTGTCAGCCCTTTTTTCTTGTTGGCGTCGCGAGTCTCGCTGTCGAGTCCTCGACTGGGCGCCAATGAGAAAAGCCGGCAAAGAAAAAGCCGGCGCATGGCCGGCTTTTCGAATTTGGTGCCCAGGAGAGGACTCGAACCTCCACGGAGTTACCCGCTAGTACCTGAAACTAGTGCGTCTACCAATTCCGCCACCTGGGCAAGGTCAGAAGCCTGCTTCTCGCGAAACCCGGCTCAAGTCACTTCTTGAAGTATTCTTGAGCCCTGGTTTCTCGGAACACAGAAATGCTTCTGCGTTTCAGGAAAGACAAGGATTCTACTATCAAAAACTTCAAGAATGCAAGCCCCGCGGGCGCTCACAACGCGCCGTCGATGGGGGAGATCGAAGGCACGGTGCAGGGTCACCGCGACGGGCACGGTTTCCTGATGCCCGACGATGGTCAACCGGACGTTTATCTGTCCTCGCAGGAGATGCACGCCGTCATGCACGGCGACCGCCTGCGGGTGCGCATCGTGCGCCACGACAAGCGCAACCGTCCCGAAGGTCGCGTGCTCGAGATCCTCGAACGCCGCAAGAAGCCGATCATCGGCCGCCTGCTGCTCGAGTCCGGCATCTGGCTCGTCGCCCCTGAAGACAAGCGCTACGGCCAGGACATCCTGGTCCCGAAGAATGCGATCGCCAACGCGACCGCGGGGCAGATCGTCGCCGTCGAGCTCACCGAACCGCCGTCGCTGTATTCGCAACCCGTGGGTCGCGTGACCGAGGTGCTGGGCGAGATCGACGACCCCGGCATGGAGATCGAGATCGCCGTGCGCAAGTACGAGGTCCCGCACGCCTTCAGCGCCGATACGCTGGCGCAGGCCGCGAAGCTGCCCGACAAGGTCCGCGCGGTCGACATGAAGCATCGCATCGACCTGCGCGACGTGGCGCTGGTGACGATCGACGGCGAGGACGCCCGCGACTTCGACGACGCGGTCTACTGCGAGCCGCACAAGCAGGGCCGGGGCAAGACCGCGTTCCAGGGCTGGCGCCTGCTGGTCGCGATCGCCGACGTCAGCCACTACGTGAAGCCCGGCGAGGCGCTTGATCGCGACGCCTACGAGCGCGCGACCTCGGTCTACTTCCCCAGACGCGTCATCCCGATGCTGCCGGAGAAGCTGTCCAACGGCCTGTGCTCGTTGAACCCGGAGCAGGACCGCCTGTCCATGGTCTGCGACATGCTGGTCAGCGAGGCCGGCGAGGTCCACGCCTACCAGTTCTATCCGGCGGTCATCAATTCGCATGCGCGCTTCACCTACACGGAAGTGGCGGCCATCCTCGGCAACACGCATGGCCCCGAGGCGCACAAGCGCAAGACGCTGGTGCCGCACCTGCTGCATCTGCACGAGGTCTACCGCGCGCTGCTGTCGCAACGCGGCAAGCGCGGCGCGATCGACTTCGAGACCACCGAGACCCAGATCGTCTGCGACGACAACGGCCGCATCGAGAAGATCGTGCCGCGCACCCGCAATGAGGCGCACCGCCTGATCGAGGAGGCGATGCTCGCCGCCAACGTCTGCGCGGCGGACTTCATCGCGGGCGGCAAGCACGCGTCGCTGTACCGTGTCCACGAAGGCCCGACGCCGGAGAAGCGCACCACGTTGCAGGCCTACCTGCGCGCGCTGGGCATCGGCATGGGCATCAGCGATGATCCGGCGCCCGGCGAGTACCAGGCGATCGCCCAGGCGACCAAGGACCGGCCCGACGCGCAGCAGATCCACACCATGCTGCTGCGCTCGATGCAGCAGGCGATTTACACGCCGGCGAATGCGGGGCACTTCGGGCTCGCGTACCAGGCGTACACGCATTTCACCAGCCCGATCCGGCGCTATCCGGACCTGCTGGTGCATCGCGTGATCAAGGCGCTGCTCGCGACGAAGAAGTACGCGCTCGACGCGCACAAGATGACCGCCGCGAACCCGATGCCCAAGCGGCCGGGCAAGCCGGCGTCGAAGGCGCCGAGTCCGGCTTCCGCATCGACCGAGGCGGAACGCTGGGAAGTCGTCGGCGCGCATTGCAGCGCCAACGAACGCCGCGCCGACGAGGCCTCGCGCGATGTCGAGGCCTGGCTGAAGTGCCGCTTCATGCGCGACCATCTGGGCGAGGAATTCGCCGGCACGGTGAGCGCGGTGACGAGCTTCGGCCTGTTCGTGCAGCTGGACGCGCTGTATGTCGAAGGCCTGATCCACATCACCGAGCTGGGCGGCGAGTATTTCCGTTTCGACGAAGTCCGCCAGGAGCTTCGCGGCGAACGGACCGGCATCCGCTACGCCACCGGCGCGCGCGTGCAGGTGCAGGTGAGCCGTGTCGATCTGGACGGTCGCAAGATCGATTTCCGGATGGTGCGTGAAGGCGAGGAGCAGCGCCTGCTGCGCGGCGGCGCCCATCGCGACAAGTTCGGCGATCGGCGCGGCGGTGACGGCAAGGGTCCCGCGAGGAAGCAGGACAAGCGCGCCGAGCAGCGCGCGCGCCGCGAGGCCGCTGCTGCCCCGGCGGCGACGGTCGAACCGATGCCGCAACCGCAGCCCGATCCGCCGACGGCGGTGGATGCGCTCGAACGCATCGAGCAGGCCGATCGCGTGCTGAAGGCCGAGCGCCGCAAGTCGGAGCGCGCGACGAAGGGCGCTTCCACGCACCCGGTCAAGGCGGTCAAGCGCACGGCGCGCAGCGCGACGAAGTCCGTCGCGGCGAAGGGCAGCGGCGCGCCCGCGGCCAAGACGACGCGGCGCAAGCGCGGCGCCTGAAGAGGCTCGCCTGAAGAGCGACGCCTGAAGAGGCGGCTCAGGCCGAAGGGGCGTGCAGCGCTGCCATGGCGTCGATCAGATCGGCGGCGAGCAGCGGGCCGGCATGCCCTTCGGCGGCTGTGCCGTGCCAGGCCACGGCGGCGCAGGCCAGATCGTGCGGGGCGATGCCGGGCGACTGCGCCCAGAGCCCGCCGATCCAGCCGGCCAGGACGTCGCCGGTGCCCGCGGTCGCGAGCGCCGATGAGCCCGTGCTGTTGATTGACAGACGCCGCTTGGGTGTCACCAAGATGCTGCCGGACCCCTTGAGCACGACCGTCGCTCCAAAGCGAATGGCGAGTTGCGTCGCCGCATCCAGTCGATCGGCCTGCACCGCCGCTGCGGAGGGCAGGCCGAGGAGCCGCGCCGCTTCCAGCGGGTGAGGCGTGAGGATCGTCGGCCAGCCGTGCGTGGCGCGACGCCGCAGTGCCTGCTGCAACGACTCGTCGGCGGCGACGAGGTTCAGCGCGTCGGCATCGAGCACGACGCGCGTCGCGCCGTGCAGTACCGTGGACAGCGCCGACGCGATGGCCGTGCCGCCGCCGCATCCGCAGACAGCGACGATATCCCGCCAGGTATCGCTCGGAGCGCTCCAGCGCGCGGCATCCCAGTGCATCAGCTCCGGTCGGCCCGGCCATGCCTGCCCATCGTCGTCAGGCAGCGCCGCGTAAACGCGACCCGCGCCGGCAGCCAGTGCTGCCGTGGCGGCCAGCCACGCGGCGCCGCGCATCGTCGGCGCGCCGCCGAGGACGACGACGTCGCCATGTCTTCCCTTGTGGCTCGATGCGGAGCGCGCGAACCTGCCTTGCCAGCGCGCGATGCGGCTGGCGCCGAAGAGCAGGCCCACGCCCTTCTCGTCGACCGGCACGTCCAGGTCGTCGAACCAGACGCGGCCCGCGAGCGCGCGGCCTTCTCCGGTAAACAGTCCGGACTTCAGGGTCAGGAAGGTGAGCGTGTGATGCGCGCGGACGGCGTCGGCGCCGAGAGGCTGACCGGTGCGCACATCGATTCCGCTGGGGACATCGACGGCCAGCACGGTGGTGCCGGCATCGCGCAGCATGTCGATGGCCTGGATGGCTGATGCGAATGCGCCCTCGGGGGCACGACTCGCGCCGAGGCCGAGGAGGGCGTCGATGGCGACGTCTGCCCACCGGGGCATGTGCTGTG
This sequence comes from Roseateles noduli, assembly GCA_002205125.1. Classification (GTDB taxonomy): domain Bacteria; phylum Pseudomonadota; class Gammaproteobacteria; order Burkholderiales; family Burkholderiaceae_C; genus Roseateles; species Roseateles noduli. The sequence goes on from NIOE01000002.1 coordinate 383,796, forward strand.
CATCGTCGTGCAAGTGCAGGCCGGCCTGTCTGGCGGAGTCCAGGGCATGGGCGGCGTCGCTGCCCGGCTTGGGTTCCGGCCCGACCAGCAGCACATCCACCGTCCATCCGCGAGCCGCCAGGTGGCGGGCGGCGATGAGGCCGTCGCCGCCGTTGTTGCCGGGACCGGCGAACACCGCGGCGTACTGGCCGAACGGCTTGAGTGCCACCGCGAGCCGGGCGACCGCCAGTCCAGCGCGCTCGATGAGCGTGTGCGGCGGATGCAGCGACAGCGCCGCCGACTCGATGCGCCGGCTAGACGGCGCGTCATGCAGGGATTGATCGTAGGAGGTAGGCAGCACCGGCAGCATGCCGCCGACTCTATCCCGGTCTCAATCCTGCCGCCCTCGGTCCTGTGAGCGTCCGATTGCCGGCATCTGTTCTACCGGTCTCCATTCACCTGAGCCGTCCCGGCTCCAGCAGCGCGGCGTCGATGCCGGGATCCTTCTTCGCGAGCCGCGCCGCGAGCAGCTGCGCTGCGGCACCCGCCATCGTCCAACCGTGCTCGCCATGGCCGATGTTCAGCCATACGCCCGGCAGGCCGGATTCCCCGATCAGCGGCAGCTCGTCGGGCAGCAGCAGCCGTGAGGTCTTCCACCGCTGCTGGCCGCCGGCGAGCAGGGCTCCCGGGAACCAGTCGTGCGCCGCCTGATGCAGCGTACCCATCGACTGGGCGTCCGGCTGCGACGACGAGCCGCCCAGTTCGTTCGCGCCGCCGACGCGCACGCGCTGGCCGAGTCTCGTGAGGCTGACCCCCAGGCTCATGTCGATGACGGTGGCGCGCGGACCCAGGTCCGGGTGCGCTTCCAGCATTCGAAGCGGTGCCGTCAGCGTGTGCGTATGGACCGTGCCCCACGGCAGCTTCAGCCCCTGCGCGGCGAGCAGCGAGGCGGCGCCCTTGCCGGCGCAGACGAGCACCGCATCGACGCGCAGCGGCTCGCGGGCCGCCACGTGCACGGCCGGCTGGCTGCCGGGCTCGATGCGCAGCACGTCGGTGTTGAAGTTCCATTGCACGCCGAGCCGCTGCGCCTCCAGCTTCAGCGCCTGGCTGAACTGGCGCGCGTTGGCCGCTTCGTCCTGCGACAGCAGGATGCCGCCGTGCAGCGCGGTCTCCGTGTTGATCCCGGGTTCCTGCGCGCGGCAGCCATCGGCGTCGAGCTCGCGATGCGGCACCTGCCGCTCCTGCAGCCGGGCCAGCAGCGGCGCCGCCGCCTTGTAGTCCTTGGCGGTCCGCCACAGCAGCAGCACGCCGGCTTCGCGTTCGACCTCCATCTTCAGCTCGCGCCGCCACACCGCCATCACGGCCTGGCCGCGTTGCGCCAGCGCATGCAGCGTTTCCGGCATCGCCTGCGCGCCGCGGGCGCGACCGGCGCGCCAATGCGCGAACTTCCAGCCGAGCTGACCCGGCTTGCCGCGCCACGCCAGCGGCGTGTCCGGCCGCGCGGCCATCAGGCCCGGCGCGATCAGGCCCGGCGGCGCGAAGCTCGCGCCCGTGGCCACGCTGGTGTCGCGTTCGAAGACATGGACCTCGTGGCCCTGCAGCGCGAGTTCGTAGGCGCTGGTGACGCCGGCCAGGCCGGCTCCGATGATGGCGACCCGCATGTCAGCGGCGCTCCGCGGCGGCGGCCAGTGCGGTCTCGACGCGCGACGCGGCGCTCAGCACCGCGCGGTCCTGCATGGCAGGCGCCCACAGCATCAGACCGACCGGCAGCTCGCCGGGGTGCTCGCACGGGATCGAGATCGCGCAGCCGTCGAGCAGGTTCACGACGGCGGTGTTGCGCAGCAGGCGCGCGTTGGTGGCGAAAAACAGGTCGTCGCTGGACAGCAAGGGGGCGATCTCCGGGGCTTGGAGGGGGACGGTGGGGCTGAGGAAGGCGTCGATGCCGGACATCGCCGCCGTCATGTCGGCGATCCAGCGGCGGCGGGCATCGAGCAGCGCCTGATAGGCAGCGGGAAGGATCGCTTCGCCGCGGCGGATGCGCATCGCGACGCGCGGGTCGTAGCGGTCGCCGCGTTCGGCAAGGCGCGCATGGTGCCATGCCCAGGCCTCGGCGGCGGTGATGCCGCCCTGCGTTTGCAGTTCCGCCACACGGGGCAGGGCGGGCAGCGCGCGTTCCTCGATGCGGGCGCCGGCGGCGCGCAGTGTCGCGACCGCACGTTCGAACGCGGCGGCCACGGCAGGATCGAGGTCGTCCTGCATGAAGGTCGGCGTGATCGCGAGGCGCCATGCCGAGAGGGGCCGTTCGTCCAGCTCGACCGGAATGCCGCTCAGCACCGCGTGCAGCAGCGCCGCGTCCCGCACCGAGCGCGTGATCGCGCCGGCGGTGTCCAGCGAGGGCGCGAGCGGCACGCAACCGTCGAGCGGCACCAGCCGCGCCGTGCTCTTGAAGCCGACCAGTCCCTGCAGCGCGGCCGGGATGCGCAGCGAGCCGCCGGTGTCCGAGCCGAGCGCCGCCCAGGCGGCGCCGGTCGCCACGCTGACCGCGCCGCCGGAGGTCGATCCGCCGGGAATGCGGTCCAGGCCGTCGATGGCGCGTGTCACCGGATTCCGGGGCGTGCCGTGATGTGGATTGATGCCGACGCCGGAGAAGGCGAACTCGCTGAGGTTGGTGTGGCCGATCAACGCGGCGCCCGCAGCGCGCAGCCGGGCGACGGCAGGCGCGTCGCGTTCGGCGTTGGGCGCATCGTCCATCGCAGCGGAGGCGGCGGTCGTCGGGTGTCCGACGACGTCGAACAGGTCCTTGACGGACACCGTCAGGCCGCCGAGCGCGGGACGGGGTTCGCCGCGTGCCGCCGCAGCATCCGAAGCCTCGGCGGCCGCGCGGGCGTCTTCATCGAAACGGCGCAGGAAGACGTGCGCGCACGGCGCGTCGTCAGCGTGTGCCAGGCTTTCGGACAACAGGGTGCGCGCCGATTGCCGGCCCAGGCGCAGAGAGGCGAGCGCCTCGGTCAGGTCGATCGACATGCAAAAACGGGTTATACTCGTTGGGTTTTTCCCGGATAAGCCAGCCGTTGGGGCTGGAGTCCGGTGGAGAACGCGGTCGATGAACGGTTCAAGCTGTCCATCCATCGCAAATTCGCGAGTCCGGCTAATCGAGGTGTTGCAACGTTTTTCAGACGTCGCAATTCGTGCCGGATTCTAGAACCAACCTTCGGAGTTACTTATGTCCGTCACGATGCGTGAGATGCTGGAAGCCGGCGTCCATTTCGGTCACCAAACCCGCTTCTGGAATCCCAAGATGGCCCCGTATATCTACGGCCATCGCAACAAGATCCACATCATCAACCTCGAGAAGACGCTGCCCGCGTTCGAGGAAGCCCTGAAGTTCGTGCGCCAGCTGGCTGCCAAGCGCGGCACGATCCTGATGGTCGGCACCAAGCGCCAGGCCCGCGACATCGTCGCCGCCGAAGCTGAGCGCGCCGGCGTCCCGAGCGTCAACCAGCGTTGGCTGGGCGGCACGCTGACCAACTTCAAGACGGTCAAGACCTCGCTGAAGCGCCTCAAGGACATGCAGGCCCAGATCGACGCCGGCACCCAGCCCGCGATCAAGAAGGAAGCCCTGATGTTCGCCCGCGACATCAACAAGCTCGAGAAGAACATCGGCGGCATCCAGGACATGGCCGCGCTGCCGGACGCCCTGTTCGTCATCGACGTCGGCTACCACAAGATCGCCATCCTGGAAGCCAAGAAGCTGGGCATCCCGGTCATCGGCGTCGTGGACACCAACCACTCGCCGGTCGGCATCGACTACGTCATCCCCGGCAACGACGACTCGGCCAAGGCTGTCGCCCTGTACGCCAAGGCTGTGGCCGACGCCGTGCTGGAAGGCCGCGCCAACTCGTCGAACGAAGTCGTCACGGCCGTGGCCGCTGAAGGCGACGAATTCGTCGAAGTGAACGAAGGCGCCTGATCCAGGCCCTGACCCGCGACGGGTTCTGACAAGGGGGCTGATTCAGCCCCCTTCGTCCAAGTAAAGTCCAAGCAGATTCAGAATTTCAGCGGTGCCGGAGCGTTCCGGGCCGCGACACACGGAGATTGAAATGGCAGCAATTACCGCAAGCATGGTCGCCGAGCTGCGCGCCCGCACCGACTCCCCGATGATGGAGTGCAAGAAGGCGCTGACCGAAGCCGACGGCGACATGACCCGCGCCGAAGAGATCCTGCGCGTCAAGCTGGGCAGCAAGGCCGGCAAGGCCGCCTCGCGCGTCACCGCCGAAGGCGTCGTCGCCGCGGCCGTGAAGGGCAGCGCCGGCGCGCTGATCGAAGTCAACTGCGAGACCGACTTCGTCTCCAAGAACGACGCTTTCCTGGCCTTCGTGAACGCGCTGGCCGGCCTGATCGTCGACAGCAACCCCGCCGACATCGCCGCCCTGTCCGCCCTGCCGCTGTCGCAGGAAGGCTTCGGCCCGACCGTCGAGGACGTGCGCGCCGGCCTGATCGGCAAGATCGGCGAGAACATGACGATCCGCCGCTTCAAGCGCTATGAAGGCGCCAAGCTGGCCTCGTACCTGCACGGCACCCGCATCGGCGTGATGGTCGAGTTCGACGGCGACGAAGTCGCCGCCAAGGACGTCGCCATGCACGTCGCCGCGATGAAGCCGGCCGCGCTGTCGTCCGCCGAAGTCCCGGCCGAGCTGGTCGAGAAGGAGCGCAAGATCGCCGCCGAGAAGGCCGCCGAGTCCGGCAAGCCGGCCGAGATCGTCGCCAAGATGGTCGAAGGCTCGGTGCAGAAGTTCCTGAAGGAAGTCTCGCTGCAGGACCAGGTCTTCGTGAAGGCCGCCGACGGCAAGCAGACCGTCGCGCAGATGCTCAAGGACAAGGCCACCACGGTCAAGTCGTTCACCCTGTACGTGGTGGGCGAGGGCATCGAGAAGAAGGTCGACGACTTCGCCGCCGAAGTGGCCGCCCAGGTGGCGGCTGCGAGCAAGCAGCAATAAGCGTCGCGACTCAAAAAGGGCGCCTCTGGCGCCCTTTACACTTGTGCGCTCGCGCATGCAGGCGCACGCACGACACTCCCTCCATCGGCTGTATTGACGAGGTAACAATGCCCGCCCACAAACGCATCCTGCTCAAGCTTTCCGGTGAAGCCCTGATGGGCGACGACTCCTACGGCATCAACCGCGCCACCATCGTGCGCATGGTCCAAGAGATCCAGGAAGTGACGAAGCTCGGCGTCGAGGTCGCGGTCGTCATCGGCGGCGGCAACATCTTCCGCGGCGTGGCGGGCGGCGCGGTCGGCATGGACCGCGCCACGGCCGACTACATGGGCATGCTGGCCACGGTGATGAACTCGCTGGCCCTGGCCGACACGATGCGCCAGGAAGGCATGACCGCGCGCGTCATGTCCGCCATCGCGATCGAGCAGGTCGTCGAGCCCTACGTGCGCCCCAAGGCGCTGCAGTACCTGGAAGAGGGCAAGGTCGTCGTCTTCGCCGCCGGCACGGGCAACCCCTTCTTCACCACCGACACGGCCGCCGCGCTGCGCGGTGCCGAGATCGGCGCCGAGATCGTGCTGAAGGCCACCAAGGTCGACGGCGTCTACACCGCCGACCCCAAGAAGGACCCGACGGCCACGCGCTACTCGCGCATCAGCTTCGACGAGGCCATCGGCAAGAACCTGCAGGTGCTGGACGCGACCGCCTTCGCGCTGTGCCGCGACCAGAAGCTCCCCATCAAGGTGTTCTCGATCTTCAAGCCGGGCGCGCTCAAGCGCGTCGTGATGGGCGAGGACGAGGGCACGCTGGTGCACGTCTGACCGGTGCACGTCTGAACGGGCTGGCGCGTTAGAGACCCCGCCACCCCCTGATCGAGGAAGAGAACATGAGCATCGCCGACATCAAGAAGAACGTCGAAGCCAAGATGGCCAAGTCCGTCGAGGCGTTCAAGAACGAGCTGCAGAAGATCCGCACCGGCCGCGCCCACCCGGGCCTGCTGGACCAAGTGCACGTGGACTACTACGGCTCCATGGTCCCCATTTCCCAGGTGGCCAACGTGACCCTGCTGGACGCCCGCACGGTCAGCGTGCAGCCCTGGGAAAAGGGCATGAGCCAGAAGATCGAGAAGGCCATCCGCGAATCGGACCTGGGCCTGAACCCGTCGTCCATGGGCGACCTGATCCGCGTGCCGATGCCGCCGCTGTCGGAAGAGCGCCGCCGCGACCTGGTCAAGGTCTCCAAGGGCGCCGCCGAGGACGCCAAGGTGGCCGTGCGCAACCTGCGCCGCGACGCCAACGAACAGGCGAAGAAGGCGGCCAAGGACAAGGTCATCACCGAGGACGACGAGCGTCGCAGCCAGGACGAGGTCCAGAAGCTGACGGACCGCGTGGTCTCGGACATCGACAAGCTGCTCTCGGCCAAGGAAGCCGAGATCATGGCCGTCTGATCGTCGCGTCCTCGTGAGCGCCGACAGCAAGGCGGGAGTGCCCCGCCATGTGGCCATCGTCATGGATGGCAACGGTCGTTGGGCGAAGAAGCGCTTCCTCCCGCGCTTCTTCGGCCACAAGCAGGGCGTGGACGCCCTGGTGCGGGTGGTCCAGGCCTGCATCGATCGCGAGATCGAGTACCTCACCGTCTTCGCCTTCTCCAGCGAGAACTGGAAGCGTCCCAGCGACGAGGTGTCCGGCCTGATGGGCCTGGTGCTGGCGGCGGTGTCGCGCTACCTCGCCCGCATGGGCGCGATGGGCGTGCGCATCCGCATCGTCGGCGACCGCGAAGCGGTGTCCGACAAGCTGCGCGCCGCCTGGGCCGAGGCCGAGGGCTCCACCGCCCACAACTCCAAGCTGACGCTGAACGTCGCGTTCAACTACGGCGGCCGCTGGGACATCGTCCAGGCCTGCCGCAGGGCGATGGAAGCGGGCGTGCCGCCTGCCGAGCTGACCGAGGCCAAGCTGTCCGAGTTCATGGCGATGAGTTATGCGCCGGATCCGGACCTCTTCATCCGCACCGGCGGCGAGCTGCGCATCAGCAACTTCATGCTGTGGCAGACCGCGTACACCGAGTTCGTGTTCTCCGACTGCCTGTGGCCCGAGTTCGGCGAGGCGCAACTGGACGAGGCGATCGCCGCGTTCCGGGCGCGCGACCGCCGCTTCGGCGGGGTCAACGTTCCGGGCGTCGCCCAGGAGGCTTGAGATGCTGCTTCAGCGCGTGATCACGGCCCTGGTGCTGTTGGCGATCCTGCTGCCGGCGCTGTTCGCGTCCGACCCGATCTGGTTTGGATTGCTGACGCTGGTGATGATCGCCGCGGCAGGGTGGGAGTGGTCCCGGCTGAACGGCAAGCCCGGTGCGCCGGCGCTCGCCTTCGGCGCGCTGCTCGCGGCCACCTGCGCGGCGACCTTCTACGCCGTCGGCTTCAACGTGCCGTCGTGGTGCTGGTGGCTGGCGGGCGGCATCTGGGTGCTTGGCGGCGTGCGCGCGCTCGCGGCCGGCGTCGCCGGCTGGCCCAAGCTGTCGCCGGTGTTGAGACTGGTGCTCGGCGCCGTGCTGTTGTGGGCCGCGTGGCTGGCACTGATCGTCGCGCGCCAGCGCGGCATCAACTTCCTGCTGTCGGCGATGTGCCTGGTCTGGATGGCCGACATCGCCGCGTACTTCTCCGGCAAGGCCTTCGGCAAGCGCAAGCTGGCGCCCGCCATTAGCCCGGGCAAGAGCTGGGAAGGCGCGATCGGCGGTCTGGTCGGCGTGATCGTGCTGGGCTTCGTCTGGGTCCACGTGATCGACGTGCGCGTGCCCGTCGACTCGCCCTCGATGTACAGCGTGCTGGTGAAGCGCATCGGCATCGTGTCGGTGCTGGCGCTGGTCTTCCTGTCGGCGATGAGCGTCGTGGGCGATCTCTTCGAGTCCCTGGTCAAGCGCGCCGCTGGCGCCAAGGACAGCAGCCAGCTGCTGCCCGGTCACGGCGGCGTCCTCGACCGCGTCGACGCGCTGCTGCCGGTGCTGCCGCTGGCGTTGGCGCTGAGCTCGCTCTGACCTTTCCTTCTGATTCCCTCCCTCCGATCCTTCCCACGATCCCCGGGACCGCCGCGAGACCTCCAGCGATGACCGATCACCTCCACCGCCCGCAGCAGGTCTGCGTGCTGGGCTCCACCGGATCCATCGGCACCAGCACGCTGGACGTGATCGCGCGCCATCCGGACCGCTACCGCGTCTTCGCCCTGTCGGCGATGAGCCGCGTCGACGAGCTGGCCGCGCAGTGCGTGCAGTTCCAGCCCCGATTCGCCGTGCTGCCCGATGCGGCGCTGGCCGCCCAACTGCGCGCGAAGCTGCGTGAAGCCGGTTCGCGCACCGAGGTGCTGGACGGCATGGCCGCGCTCAGCGAGGTCGCCGCGCATCCTGAGGTCGACGCGGTGATGGCCGCGATCGTCGGCGCTGCCGGCCTGCCGCCGGCGATGGCCGCCGCGCGCGCCGGCAAGCGCCTGCTGCTCGCGAACAAGGAAGCCATCGTGCTCGGCGGCGCGCTGTTCATGCGCGCGGTCGCCGAGGGCGGCGCGACGCTGCTGCCGGTGGACTCCGAACATTCGGCGATCTTCCAGTGCCTGCCCGAGGACCGCTCGACCTGGTCGCAGCGCATCGACCACATCGTGCTGACGGCGTCCGGCGGACCGTTCCGCCAACGCGATCCGGCCTCGCTGGCCGACGTCACGCCCGAGCAGGCCTGCGCCCATCCGAACTGGGTCATGGGCCGCAAGATCTCGGTCGACTCCGCGACCATGATGAACAAGGCGCTCGAGGTCATCGAGGCACGCTGGCTCTTCGACCTGAAGCCCGAGCAGGTCAAGGTGCTGATCCACCCGCAGAGCATCGTGCACTCGATGGTCGTCTGCCGCGACCACTCCGTGCTGGCGCAACTGGGCACGCCCGACATGCGCGTGCCCATCGCCTACGCGCTGGCCTTCCCCGAACGCATCACCTCCGGCGCCGGCGTGCTGGACCTGCTGAAGACGCCGAGCCTGAGCTTCGAGGAAGCCGACGCCCACCGCTTCCCCGGCCTGCACCTGTCCTGGCAGGCGCTGCGCGCGGCCGAAGGCAGCACCGCGGTGCTCAACGCCGCGAACGAGGAGGCGGTCGCCGCCTTCCTCGATCGCCAGCTGCGTTTCGATCACATCTGCCGTGTCAACCGCGCGGTACTTGAATCCGTGAATCCCGAGGCGGGCGAGATCGACAGCGTCGAGGGCCTGCTGGCGCTCGACGGACGCGCCCGCCGCCACGCGCGACAGCAGATCGCGGCGCTTGCCGCGGCGGTCTGATCCTCCGGTCGACGACCGCCGCCCCAGCCCCAGACCCGATCCAGGACGTCCGCGATGCTTTCCCAAGTCCTCTATTTCCTCGTCACGCTGGGCATCCTCATCGTCATCCATGAGTGGGGCCACTACCGCGTGGCCCGCGCCTGCGGCGTCAAGGTGCTGCGCTTCTCGGTGGGCTTCGGCCGCGTGCTGCTGCGCCGGCGCAAGTCGCCCGACAGCACCGAGTTCACGCTCAGCGCGATCCCGCTGGGCGGCTATGTCCGCATGCTCGACGAGAGCGACGGCCCGGTCGCGCCCGAGCAGCAGTCGCAGGCCTTCAACCGCAAGACCTTGTGGCAGCGCGCCGCGATCGTCGCCGCGGGCCCGGCGGCCAACCTGATCCTGGCGGTGGTGCTGTTCGCCGTCGTCGGCTGGATCGGCCGCGACGAACCCAAGGCGGTGCTCGGTTCGCCGGTGGCGGGCGGCCTGGCCGAACGCGCCGGCCTGCGCGCCGGCGACTGGGTGCAGGCCTGGTCCCACGACGGCCAGGAGTGGGAGGACATCCGCTCGATGCCGGACTTCGCCTGGCAGCTCGCGCAGGCCGTGGCGGACAAGCAGCCGCTGCTGATCGGCGTCAGCGACGCGGGCGGCCACGGCCGCCGCACGGTGCGCCTGCAGACCGACACGCTGGAGAGTCGCGATTTCGACGAGAAGACGCTGGGCCGGATCGGTCTGGGCGGCGTGTTCGTCGAGCCGGTGCTGGGCTCGATCACCCCGGGCGAGCCGGCGCAGGCCGCGGGCCTGATGCCGGGGGACCGCGTGCTGCGCGTCAACGACGAGGTCGTGCCCGACTTCTCCTGGTTCCTGCAGCGTGTGCGTCGCGCCATCGTCGACGGTCAGGCCGAGCCGCTGCGCGTGGTCGTGCAACGCGGCGGCGAGCAGCTGGAGCGCGTGATCACGCCGCGCATCGAGATCTACGGCGACCAGCGTGTCGCCCGCATCGGCGCGGGTTTCGAGTCGCGCCCGACGACCGTCAAGGTGCACTACGGTCCCGTCGAATCGGTGCGGCAAGGCCTGACCCGCACCTGGGAGCTCAGCGCGCTGACGGTGAAGACGCTGGGCCGCATGTTGATCGGTGAAGCCTCGGTAAAGAACCTCAGCGGACCCCTCACGATCGCCAAGGCGGCGGACCAGTCGGCCAGCCTCGGATTGACCGCGTTCCTGAGCTTCCTCGCCGCCGTCAGCGTGAGCCTCGGCGTGCTGAACCTGCTGCCGCTGCCGATGCTCGATGGCGGACACCTGATGTATTATCTTTTCGAGGGTTTGAGCGGCCGCCCTGTCTCTGAGTGGTGGCACAAGCAGCTGCAACGCGCAGGCATTGCCGTCGTGCTGCTGATGATGAGCCTGGCCCTTTTCAACGATCTGACCCGCACGCTGGGTCTGCACTGAAGCTTCCGCATGCCCCGATTCCTGCCCGACGCCCTGCGCCCCCACGTGATTCAACTGGCGGTGCTGGCCACCGCGCTGCAAGCCGGTTCCGCCTGGGCGGCCGAACCGTTCGTCCTGAAGGACATCCGCGTCGAGGGCCTGCAACGGACCGACCCGGGCACGGTGTTCGCAGCGCTGCCGTTCCGCATCGGCGACACCTACAACGACGAGAAGGGCGCCGCCGCGCTGCGCGCGCTGTTCGCGACCGGCCTGTTCAAGGACGTGCGCATCAACCTCGACACCGATGCCGTCGTCATCGTGATCGAGGAACGTCCGATCATCGCCAACGTCGGTTTCGTCGGCCTCAAGGAGTTCGACACCGAGGCGCTGACCAAGTCGCTGAAGGACGTCGGCATCGGTGAAGGCAAGCCTTTCGACAAGGCCCTGGCCGACCGCGCCGAGCAGGAACTGAAGCGGCAATACCTGACCCGTTCGCTGTACGGCGCCGAGGTCACGACCACCATCACCCCGATCGAGCGCAACCGCGTCAACGTCAGCTTCTCGGTGACGGAAGGCGAGCCCGCCAAGATCGCGGAGATCCGCATCCTGGGCAACAAGGTCTTCAGCGAAGGCACGCTGACGGGGCTGCTGGAGCAGACCACCTCCGGCTGGCTGACCTGGTACACCAAGACCGACCGCTACTCGCGCGCCAAGCTGAACGCGGACCTGGAAACGATCCGCTCGTACTACCTGAACCGCGGCTACCTCGAGTTCAACGTCGAGTCGACGCAGGTCACGATCTCGCCGGACAAGCAGAGCATCAGCATCGCGATCACGGTCAACGAAGGCCAGCCGTACACGGTCAACGGCGTGAAGCTCGAAGGCGACTTCATGGGTCGCGACGAGGAGTTCAAGCGCCTGGTCGCGCTCAAGCCCGGCCAGCCGTACAACGGCGAGGCGGTGGCGCAGACCACGCGCAACTTCCAGGACCTCTACGGCACCTTCGGCTACGCCTTCGCGCGCGTCGAGAGCCGCCCGGAGATCGACCGCGCGACCGGCCAGGTGACGGTGACACTGGTCGGCGAGCCGCAGCGCCGCGTCTACGTGCGTCGCGTCCTGATCTCGGGCAACACCCGCACGCGGGACGAAGTGATCCGCCGCGAGTTCCGCCAGTTCGAATCGTCCTGGTACGACGGCGCCCGCATCAAGGCCTCGCGCGACCGCGTCGAACGCCTGGGCTACTTCAAGGACGTCACGATCGACACGAACGAGGTCCCGGGTTCGCCCGACCAGGTCGACGTGACCCTGACCGTGACCGAGCGTCCCACCGGCAACATCCAGATCGGCGCCGGGTATTCGAGCGCCAGCAAGCTGTCGCTGTCGGGCTCGATCTCGCAGGAGAACGTGTTCGGTTCCGGCAACTACCTGGGCATCCAGGTGAACACCGCCAGCACCGGCCGCGCGCTGGGCGTGACGACCGTGGACCCGTACTTCACCGTCGACGGCGTGTCCCGCGCGATCGACGTGTTCTACCGGACCGTCAAGCCGATCAACAACCTGGGCGAGGAATACGAGTTCGCCTCGTACGGCGGCTCGGTCAAGTTCGGCGTGCCGTTCTCCGAGGACGACACCGTCTTCTTCGGCGTCGGCTACGAAACCACCCGCATCACCACGCAGACCGGCCTGCCCAACAGCTACTGGCTGTTCCGCAACCAGTTCGGCGCCTCGGCGGTGTCCATCCCGCTGACCATCGGCTGGAAGAAGGACAACCGCGACTCCGTGATCACGCCGACCGCCGGCGCGATGAAGCGGGTCAACCTGGAACTGAGCCCCTTCGGCGACTCGCGCTACACGATCGCCAACGTGCAGTACATGGAGTTCTTCCCGCTGGGCCGCAAGTTCTCGCTGATGGTCAACGGCGAGTTCGCCTACGGCAAGGGCCTGGGCGGCCGCCCGTATCCGATCTTCAAGAACTTCTACGGCGGCGGCCTGGGTTCGGTGCGGGTCTTCGAACCCGGCACGCTGGGTCCGGTCGACGTCACCGGCTCGTACACCGGCGGCAACCGCAAGTTCAACCTGAACACCGAGTTCTACGTGCCGGTGCCCGGGTCGGGCAACGACAAGAGCTTCCGCCTGTTCGCGTTCGTGGACGCGGGCAACGTGTGGGGCCAGGACGAGAAGCTCAGTTTCAGCGAGGTGCGCGCCTCGGCGGGCGCGGGCGTGAGCTGGCTGTCGCCGATGGGTCCGCTGCGGCTCAGCTACGGCTCGCCGATCCGCAAGAAGCCCACGGATAGAATCGAGCGATTCCAATTCCAGATCGGGACATCATTCTGATGAAGAGCAAGCTGTCGCAGATCGTCGCGACCGTCCTTCTGGCGGGCGTGGCGACCCTGGGCGCGCAAGCCCAGGAAGTCAAGATCGGCTACGTCAACAGCGAGCGGATCCTGCGCGAGACCAATCTGGCCAAGGCGGCGGAAACGAAGCTGCAGGCCGAGTTCAGCCGTCGCGAGAAGGCGCTGGTCGACCAGGAGACCAAGCTGCGTGGTGCGGCCGAGAAGCTCGACAAGGACAGCCCCGCGTTGAGCGAGGTCGAACGCAGCCGCCGCCAGCGTGAGCTGATCGAGCAGGACCGCGACCTGCAGCGCAAGCGCCGCGAGTTCAACGAGGACGTCGCGCAGCGCAAGAATGAAGAGCTCTCTGCCGTGATCGAGCGGGCCAACAAGGTCATCAAGCAGATCTTCGAGCAGGAGAAGTACGATCTGATCGTTCAGGACGCGATTCATGCCAGCCCCCGCGTGGACATCACGAAGAAGGTGATCGACGCGCTCAACAATCAGAAGTGAGAGACCCGCAGTGACCGTGAAGCAGGTTCTGGTCTCCGATCTGATCGCCGCCTTGGGCGGCGATCTTGTTGGTGCGTCCGAGACGGCGATCCGCGCGATCGCGCCGCTGGAGGACGCTGGCGCGGACGCGATCTCCTTCCTCTCCAACCCGAAGTACGAGGCGCAGCTCGCGACGACGCAGGCCGCCTGCGTGATCGTGTCGCCCAAGCTGGCGGAGGCCGCCACGGCCCGCCGCGGCGCGGAGACGACCGCGTGCTGCATCGTGGCGCCGGATCCCTACCTTTACTTCGCCCGGCTGACCCAGTGGTGGGCCGCGAACATGCGCAAGCCGCGCGCCATCCCGGCCATCCATCCGACCGCGACGGTCGCGGCGGACGCGGTGATCGGCGAAGGCGTGGAAGTCGGCCCGCATGCGGTGATCGAATCGGGCGTGGTGCTGGGCGACGGCGTGCGCATCGGCGCGCACACCATCGTCGAGCAGGACGCCCGCGTGGGTGCGCACACGCGGCTGGCGCCGCATGTGGTGTTCGGCCATGACTGCGTGATCGGCGAGCGCTCGATGCTGCACAGCGGCGTCGTCATCGGGGCGGACGGTTTCGGTTTCGCGCCGACCAGGCGTTCTGACGGCACGCCCGGCGTCGAGTGGGTCAAGATCGAGCAGCTCGGCGCGGTGCGCATCGGCGACGGCGTCGAGATCGGCGCCAACACCTGCGTGGACCGCGGCGCGCTGGGCGACACCGTGATCGCCGACGGCGTGATCATCGACAACCTGGTCCAGATCGCGCACAACGTGAAGATCGGCAAGGGCACGGCGATCGCCGGCGCCACGGCCATCGCCGGCAGCGCCGAGATCGGCGCCAACTGCATCGTGGCCGGCGCGGCGCGCATCAACGGCCACATCCGCATCACCGACGGCGTGCAGATCGGGCCGACGGCCAACATCAGCAACAGCATCGACAAGCCCGGCGCCTACGCCGGCATGTGGCCCTTCGAGGACGCCGCATCGTGGCAGAAGAACGCCGCCGCCCTGCGCGGGCTCTATGAGCTGCGCCAGCGCGTGCGTGCCCTGGAAAAGAAGACGACATGACTGAGACGACCCGCATCGACATCCACGGCATCCTCGAGAAGCTGCCGCATCGCTACCCCATCCTGCTGGTCGACCGCGTCCTGGAAGTGGAAAAGGGCGTGCGCATCCGCGCGATCAAGAACGTCAGCATCAACGAGCCCTTCTTCCAGGGCCACTTCCCGCACCGTCCGGTGATGCCGGGCGTGCTGATCCTGGAAGCGCTGGCGCAGGCGGCGACGCTGCTGGCGGTCGAGAGCTACGACTTCACGCTGGACGAGAACCACGTCGTGTACTTCGCCGGCATCGACGGCGCGCGCTTCAAGCGTCCGGTCGAACCGGGCGATCAACTGATCCTCGAGGTCACGCTGGACCGCGCCAAGGCCGGCATCTACAAGTTCGGCGCCAAGGCGCTGGTCGGCACCGACATCGTGGCCGAAGCCGGCCTGATGTGCACGATGCGCAAGCTCGACTGCTGAGCGCCGACGAGCCGAGTCCCGCATGGCCCAGATTCATCCCACCGCGATCGTCGACCCGAAGGCGCAACTCGACGACACCGTCCAGGTCGGCCCCTACGCGGTGATCGGCCCCGAGGTGCGCATCGGCGCCGGCACGAGGATCGGACCGCACACGGTCGTCGAAGGCAAGACCACGATCGGTCGCGACAACGTCATCTTCCAGTTCGCGTCCATCGGCGCGATGCCGCAGGACATGAGCCACGGCGGCGAGGTGACGGAGCTGGTCATCGGCGACCGCAACACGATCCGCGAGTTCTGCACCTTCAACACCGGCACGTTCAAGGAGCAGGGCGTCACGCGCGTCGGTTCCGACAACTGGATCATGGCCTACGTGCACCTGGCGCATGACGTGATCGTCGGCGACCACTGCGTGCTGGCCAACAACGCGACGCTGGCCGGCCACGTGCATGTCGGCGACTGGGCGACGATAGGCGGCCTGACGGGCGTCCATCAGTTCGTGCACGTCGGCGCGCACGCGATGATCGGTTTCCAGGGCCATGTGGCGCAGGACGTCGCGCCCTACATGACGGTCGACGGCAACCCGCTGGGCGTGCGCGCGGTCAACCTGACCGGCCTGCGCCGCCGCGGCTTCAGCAACGACCGCATCGGCGTGATCCGCCAGCTCCACAAGCTGCTGTTCCGCGACGGCACGACGCTGGAGCAGTCCGTGGCCAACATCGAGGCGCTCAAGCAGGGCCAGGATGCGGAGTCGATCCGCGACATCCAGCTCATGCTGGATTTCCTGGCAGGCGCCAAGCGCGGCCTGGTCCGCTGACCACCCAGGACGACCGACATGAGTTCCACGGATCCTCGACTGGGCCTGGTGGCCGGCGAGGCCTCCGGAGATCTGCTCGCCAGCCTGCTGCTGCAGGGCCTGAAGGCGCGTTGGCCTGAGCTGAGCTCGGCCGGCATCGGCGGCCCGAAGATGCAGGCGCAGGGCTTCGACGCCTGGTGGCCCAGCCACAAGCTGTCGATCTTCGGCTACTGGGACGCCATCAAGAACATCCGCGAGCTGCTCGCGATCCGGCGCCAGCTCGGCGATCGCCTGATCGCCGAGCGGCCCTCGGTCTTCGTCGGCGTCGACGCGCCCGACTTCAACTTCGGCCTGGAACAGCGCCTGCGCGAGGCCGGCATCAAGACGGTCCATTTCGTCTGCCCGTCGATCTGGGCCTGGCGCGCGGAGCGCGTGCAGACGATCAAGCGCAGCGCGGACCACGTGCTGTGCCTGTTCCCCTTCGAGCCCGCGATCCTGGAGAAGGCGGGCATCCCGTCGACCTACGTCGGCCATCCGCTGGCGGACCAGATCCCGTTCGAGCCGCCGCGCGAGGAAGCGCGACGCGACCTGGGCTTCGCGGAGGACGACACGATCGTCGCGATCCTGCCCGGCAGCCGTCGCAGCGAGCTGGACTACATCGGCGCGCCGCTGCTGGACGCGGCCCGACGCATGCACCAGGCGCGGCCCGCGCTGCGCTTCGTCATCCCGATCGCACCAGGACTGCGGCCCATGGTCGAGGCGCTGATGGCGCAGCACGGCCAAGGCCTGCCGATGACGCTGCTCGACGGCCGCGCGCAGGACGCGCTGGCCGCCTGCGACCTGACGCTGGTCGCCAGCGGCACCGCGACGCTGGAAGCGGCGTTGCTGAAGCGGCCGATGGTGATCGCCTACAAGCTGCACTGGTTCAACGCGTGGCGGATGAAGGGCAAGGCCCTGCTGCCGTGGGTGGGGCTGCCGAACGTGCTCGCGCGCGAGACGCTGGTGCCCGAATGCCTGCAGGACGAGTGCACCGGCGAGCGCATCGCCCGCGAGGGCCTGGCCTGGCTGGACGACGCCCCGCGTCGGGAGCGCTTGCGCGAGCGTTTCCTGGAGATCCACCAACAGTTGCGCTGCAACACCGCGCAAAGGGCTGGCGATGCGATCGCGAAAATCCTCGGCGCCTGAGCTTCCGACGCAACTGGGCCTCGAATGGGTCCGCGAGGGCTTGCTGTGCGGCGTGGACGAAGCGGGTCGAGGTCCGCTCGCGGGGCCGGTGGTCGCGGCGGCGGTGATCCTCGACGACCAGCACCCGATCAAGGGGCTGAACGATTCCAAGGTGCTCAGCGAGAAGAAGCGCGAGCAGCTCTTCGACGAGATCCGCGCCAAGGCGCTGTGCTTCTGCATCGCGGAAGCGACGGTCGAGGAGATCGACCGCATCAACATCCTGCAGGCGACGATGCTGGCCATGCGCCGCGCGGTCGAGGGCCTGCGGCTCAAGCCCGCGCACGTGCAGGTCGACGGCAACCGGCTGCCGGTGCTGCGCATCCCGGCCGAGGCCATCGTCAAGGGCGATGCGCTGGTGCCGGCGATCTCGGCCGCGTCCATCCTGGCCAAGGTGCACCGCGACCGCTTCTGCCTGCAGATGCACGAGCAGCATCCGGAATACGGCTTCGACAGCCACAAGGGCTACGGCACGCGCGAGCACCTGGACGCGCTGCGCGTGCACGGCGCGACCGTGTGGCACCGGCAGAGCTTCGCGCCGGTGCGAACGCTGGAAATTTCTGAAGAACGCATCGCATGAGCTGGCAGTCCATCACCGCGCGTGACAACCCCAACCTGCAGCGCCTGCGCAAGCTGGCGCAAGACGGCGGCGCCTATCGCAAGCTGGGCGGCGTCTGGCTGGAGGGCGATCACCTGGTCCGTGCGGCGGTGCAGCGCGGCGTCAAGCCGTCGCTCGCGCTGATCACGGACGTGGCCGCGGCGGACGAGGCGCTGCATGCGCTCGCCGATGTGGCGCCCAAGGTGCTGGTCGTGTCGCCGGAGCTGTTCAAGACGGTCTCGGGCCTGGAGTCGCCGGCGCAGATCGGTTTCGAGCTGCCGCTGCCGGCTCAGCCGCGCATCGAGGCGAAGGCCGATTCCATCGTGCTGGACCGCCTGCAGGACGCGGGCAACGTCGGCACGATCCTGCGCAGCGCTGGCGCGCTGGGATTCCGTCAGGTGCTGGCCTTGAAGGGCACGGCGGCGCTGTGGTCGCCGAAGGTGCTGCGTGCCGGCATGGGCGCGCACTTCGGTCTGAACCTGGTGGAAGGCCTGAGCGTCGAGGACCTCGACGCGCTGAAGGTCCCGCTGCTGGCGACGAGCTCGCACGCGGACGCGCTGCTGCACGAAGCCGATCTCCCGAACCCCTGCGCCTGGGTCATGGGCCACGAAGGGCAGGGCGTCGCGGAGGCGCTGATGCAGCGCTGCGCGCTGCGCGTCGGCATTCCGCAGCCGGGCGGCGAAGAGTCGCTTAACGTGGCGAGCGCGGCGTCGATCTGCCTCTACGAGTCGGCGCGACGCAGGCTGGTCTGAGTGGATGTTTGACGCGCTCAGTGCATCAGCCCCGATTCACTTTGCCATCGCAAGCGCCGCGACGCCCAGCGCGATGAACACCGCGCCCGCGATGCGCCATCCCCGCTCGCCTTCACCGAGCAACTGTCCGCCGATCAACGCGGCGAACAGCATCGACAGCTCCCGCGCCGGCGCGACTCGCGACAGCGGCGCCAGCTTCATCGCGTAGAGCACCAGGATGTAGGCGGTCGGCGCACCGACGCTGATCACGAGCGCATGCTTCCATTGCCGGCGCAGCGCGGGCATGAACCCCGCGCGATCGCGCAGCACCGCCGGCAGGATCACCGGCAGCCGCAGCGCGTTGCACAGGTATTCGTAGAGGATCGGCGACAGCGCCAGCACTTTCACCGCGTAGCCGTCGATGACGCTGTAGGTCGCGATCGTAGCGCCGGTCACCGCGCCCCAGGCGATGCCCAGCTTGCGCTTGCGATGCACCTCGGGATCGTGGCTCGCGCCTTTGGCGAAGAACGTCGGCCCCGCCGCCATCAGCAGGATGCCGCCCACCACGCCAGCGAGGCCCAGCGCGCCGCCGAGTCCGAGGTGCTCGCCCAGCAGCACGACGGCCACCAGCGACGACAGCAGCGGTCCGCTGCCGCGCGCGACGGGATAGACCACCGTCATGTCCGCGGCGCGGTAGCCGGCGAGCAGGGCGTTGAAGTAGGCCAGGTGGACGATCGCGCTGGCGATCACGGCGGTCCAGGCCTGCCAGCCCCAGTCGGGCAGTTCGTCGAAGCCGGCGATGAGCGCGACGGGCAGCCACAGCAGGCTGATGCCCAGCGCGGTCATGCAGGAGAAGTGATGGTTGCCCTGGGCCTTCTTGGCGGCGAAGTTCCACAGCGCGTGGATCAGCGCGGCCGCGACGACCAGGGCGAGCGCGCTCGCCGGCATCGGTCGCGGACGGCCTCAGTACATGAGGCGGTCAGGACGGATGTCGCGAAGGATCGTCGTCGCGATTTCCTCGATCGACTTGTGCGTCGACGACAGCCAGTTGATGCCGGCCTTCTTCATCATCGTCTCGGCCTCGCGGACCTCGTAATGGCAGTTCATCAGGTCGGCGTACTTGCTGCCCGGGCGGCGCTCGTTGCGCACCTGCGCCAGGCGCTCCGGATCGATCGTCAGGCCGAAGCACTTCTTCTTGTGCGGGATCAGCAGCGAGGGCAGGTGGCCGCGGTCGAAGTCCTCGGGGATCAGCGGGTAGTTGGCGGCCTTGATGCCGTGCTGCATCGCCAGGTACAGCGAGGTCGGCGTCTTGCCGCAACGACTGACCCCCACCAGGATCACGTCGGCCGAATCCAGGTTGCGCGCCGACTGCCCGTCGTCATGCGCCAGCGAGAAATTGATCGCCTCGATCCGGTCGTGGTACTCCTGGCTCTTGGCGACGTCCGAGAAACGGCCCACGCGATGGCTGGACTTGATCCGGAACTCGTCCTCCAGCGGCGCGATGAAGGTCCCGAACATGTCCATCACGAGGCCGCGGCACTCCTGGCGCACGACGTTGAGCACCTCGCGGTTCACCAGCGTCGCGAACACGATGGGGCGCACGCCTTCGCGCTCGCCGGTCTCGTTGATCTCCTGGACCAGCTGCTGGGCCTTCTCGCCGCTGTCGATGAACGGGCGGCGCACGTGACGCGCCTTCACCGAGAACTGCGCCAGGATGGAGTTACCGAAGGTTTCGGCGGTGATGCCGGTGCCATCCGAGACGAAGTAGACGGTGTGCTGGGTCATTGCGTGCCTTTGAATCGTGCCGGACGGGGAACCGGGGAGCCTTCGCCGGACCGGGCATGCCGCATGCCGAAGCGGGAGGTTCGGCCGTTGTTTCGCCTCGGCCCGGCCCCGAACGGGGGCTTACATCATAGATCGGCGACCCACTAGAATCGTCCGCAACTTGCCCCTGCCCATCGCATCACGCCGCATGAACGCCGCCTCGCGCCGCCCACAAGAATCGACAAGACCTGTCGTGCGCCGCGTCATGCCTGTCTCCCTCGAAGCCGCCGACCGGATCGGCCTGCTCGGGAATGCGCGGGGAGCCCCGGTTTCTCAACATCACGGAGTTTTCCCATGTCTGATGCACGCTTCGAGGCGACCGCCCTGGTCGTACCCTTCGAGAAACTGAGGATGATCGACGTCGAGTCGGTGGGCGGCAAGAACGCCTCGCTCGGCGAAATGATCTCGCAGCTGGCTGAAACCGGCGTGCGCGTGCCCGGCGGCTTCGCCACCACGGCGCACGCCTTCCGCGACTTCCTCAAGCATGAAGGCCTGGATGTCCGCATCCAGAAGCGCCTGGCCGACCTCAACACCGACGACGTCCGCGCCCTGGCCGCGGCCGGCGCCGAGATCCGCGGCTGGCTGGAAGCGCAGCCTTTCCCGGCCGACCTGGAAGCGGCGATCCGCGCCGAGTTCGCGCGCCTGACCGAAGGCAACCCGGACGCCTCCTTCGCCGTGCGTTCCTCCGCCACCGCGGAAGACCTGCCCGACGCCTCCTTCGCCGGCCAGCAGGAGACCTTCCTGAACGTCGTCGGCATCGAGGACGTGCTGCACAAGATGAAGGAAGTCTTCGCGTCGCTCTACAACGACCGCGCGATCAGCTACCGCGTCCACAAGGGCTTCGCGCACAGCGACGTCGCCCTGTCGGCGGGCGTGCAGCGCATGGTGCGTTCCGACCTCGGCGCCGCCGGCGTCATGTTCACCATCGACACCGAGTCCGGCTTCAAGGACGTCGTCTTCATCACCTCCAGCTACGGCCTGGGCGAGACGGTGGTGCAGGGCGCCGTCAACCCCGACGAGTTCTACGTCCACAAGCCGGCGCTGCAGCGCGGCAAGTTCGCGCTGATCCGTCGCAACCTGGGTTCCAAGCTGATCCAGATGACCTTCTCCACCCCCGAGGAGAAGGCCGCCAGCGGCAAGCTGGTCAAGACCGTCGACGTCGAGGTCGAGCAGCGCAACCGCTACTCGCTGACCGACGAGGACGTCGTCCAGCTGGCGAAGTACGCGGTGATCATCGAGCAGCATTACGGCCGCCCGATGGACATCGAGTGGGGCAAGGACGGCAACGACGGCCAGCTCTACATCCTGCAGGCGCGTCCGGAAACGGTGAAGAGCCAGGCCGAGGGCCAGGTCGAGCAGCGCTTCAAGCTCAAGGGTTCCGGCACCGTGCTGGCCGAGGGTCGCGCGATCGGCCAGAAGATCGGCACGGGCCCGGTGCGCCTGGTCGACAGCGTGGCCGAGATGGAACGCGTCCAGCCCGGCGACGTGCTGGTCACCGACATGACCGACCCGAACTGGGAGCCGGTCATGAAGCGCGCCAGCGCCATCGTGACCAACCGCGGCGGCCGTACCTGCCACGCGGCCATCATCGCGCGTGAACTGGGCATCCCGGCCGTGGTCGGCTGCGGCGACGCCACCGACAAGCTCAAGGACGGCCAGCTGGTGACGGTGGTCTGCTCCGAGGGCGACACCGGCTTCATCTACGACGGCCTGCTCGAGACCGAGGTCAGCGAAGTCCACCGCGGCGAGATGCCTTACAGCCCGGTGAAGATCATGATGAACGTCGGCAATCCGCAGCTGGCCTTCAACTTCTCGCAGATGCCCAACAGCGGCGTCGGCCTGGCGCGGCTCGAGTTCATCATCAACAACAACATCGGCGTCCACCCGAAGGCGATCCTGGACTATCCGAACATCGACAACGACCTGAAGAAGGCGGTCGAGTCGGTGGCCCGCGGCCATGCCTCGCCGCGCGCCTTCTACGTCGACAAGCTGGCCGAGGGCATCGCCACCATCGCCGCGGCCTTCTGGCCGCAGCCGGTCATCGTGCGTCTGTCCGACTTCAAGAGCAACGAGTACCGCAAGCTCATCGGCGGTTCGCGCTACGAGCCGGACGAAGAGAACCCGATGCTGGGCTTCCGCGGCGCGTCGCGCTACATCTCGGGCGAGTTCCAGGATGCGTTCGCGATGGAATGCGAGGCGCTCAAGCGCGTGCGCAACGACATGGGCCTGACCAACGTCGAGATCATGGTGCCCTTCGTGCGGACCGTGAAGCAGGCGGAGAAGGTCGTCGCGATGCTGGCCGAGCGCGGTCTCAAGCGTGCGGCCAACGGCGGCCAGGACGGCCTGCGCGTCATCATGATGTGCGAGGTCCCGAGCAACGCCATCCTGGCCGAGCAGTTCCTGGAGCATTTCGACGGCATGTCGATCGGTTCCAACGACCTGACGCAGCTGACGCTGGGTCTGGATCGTGACTCGGGCCTGGAGCTGCTCTCGGGCGACTTCGACGAACGTGATCCGGCGGTCAAGGCGATGATTTCGCGCGCCATTGCGGCGTGCCGCGCCACGGGCAAGTACATCGGCATCTGCGGCCAGGGTCCCAGCGATCATCCGGACTTTGCCGAATGGCTGGCTGCGGAAGGCATTGCCTCCTTGTCGCTGAACCCGGACTCGGTGATCGAGACCTGGCAGCGTCTCGCGAAGCGCTGAGCCTTCGCGGAACTCCACGCCAACGGCCCTGCGGGGCCGTTTTCCATTGCAGTCCTCGGTAGCAAAACCGTGGAAGGACGGCGGTGGTTGGGGACGGCATGGCGTGGGGTTTCGGACCTTGCGTCCGGGGCCCCACGCCATGGCGGCCAACGCTCAGGCCTGCGATGATCCGCCCCCATGTCGACTCCACCGCCAGACGCCGCCTTCCGCCGCCGGCTTCACCGCATCTACGGTGCGTACACGATCGGCTTCGTGCTGCTGGTGGGTGTGCTGGGTGTGCTGGAGCGGATGGGCATGCCCAAGCAGTGGCTGGGGTTCTCGTTCCTCTTGCTGACGGTGCTGATCTACGCCGGCATCGGCGTGTTCAGCCGCACGACCGACCCGGTCGAGTACTACGTGGCGGGTCGCCGCGTCCCGGCGTTCTACAACGGCATGGCGGCGGGCGCCGACTGGATGAGTGCGGCGAGTTTCCTCGGCATGGCGGGCAGCCTGTACCTGGCGGGTTACGGCGGGTTGGCGTTCGTGCTCGGATGGACGGGTGGCTTCTGCCTGGTGGCGCTGCTGCTCGCGCCGTATCTGCGCCGCTTCGGCGGCTTCACGGTGCCGGACTTCCTCGGCGCCAGATTCGAGAGTCGCGGCCTGCGCGTGATGGGGGCCGCTGCTGCGGTGCTGGTGTCCTTCATCTACCTCGTGGCGCAGATCTACGCCATCGGCCTCATCACGACGCGGCTCACCGGCCTGACCTTCGAGATCGGCCTGTTCGTCGGGCTCGGCGGCGTGCTGGTGTGTTCCTTCCTCGGCGGCATGCGGGCGGTCACGTGGACCCAGGTTGCGCAGTACATCATCATGATCGTGGCCTACGTGGTGCCGGTGATGTGGCTGTCGACCACGCAGACGGGCTTCCCGCTGCCGCAGTTCACCGCCGGCACCGAGGTCCGCGAGATCGCCGACCGCGAGCAGCAGCTTTTGAAGGATCCCAAGGAGTTGCAGGTCCGCGGACTCTACGAACAGCGCGCCAAGGACTTCGAGCATCTGCTCGCCGGGCTGCCGCAGTCGTTGGACGATGAGCGCCAGCGCGTCTCGCAGGTCATCGCCCAGCTGAAGTTCGAGGAGGCGCCGCTGGCGCAGATCCAGGCGGCGGAGAAGGTTCGCGCCGCGCTGCCCCGCACCGAGGCGGAGGCGCGCGATCTGTGGCAGCGCGCCGTCACTGCCAATCGACAGCGCGCCGAGCCGCTCGCCGGCATGCCGCTGCATGCGCAGCCTTTCGCGGGCGACCCCGACGGCACGCCCGCCGAGCAGGAGGCCTACACGCTGGCTCGGCGCAACTTCCTGGCCCTCGTGCTGGTGCTCATGGTGGGCACCGCCGGCCTGCCGCACATCCTGACCCGCTACTACACCGTGCCCACGGTTGCCGAGGCGCGCACCTCGGTCGCGTGGACGCTGTTCTTCATCGCGCTGCTCTACCTGTTCGCGCCGGCGCTGGCGGTGATGCTCAAGCACGAGGTGCTGCATCATCTGGTCGGCTCGCCGATCGCGGAGCTCCCCGGGTGGATGAAGCAGTGGATGCGCGTCGATCCGAGTCTGCTGAACATCCAGGACATCAACCAGGACGGGATCCTCCAGCTCGGCGAGCTGCGACTGGGCGGCGACATCGTCATGCTGATGACGCCCGAGCTCGCCGGCCTGCCGTATGTGCTCTCCGCGATGGTGGCGGCCGGTGCGCTCGCCGCGGCGTTGTCCACGGCCGACGGGTTGCTGCTGACGATCTCCAGCGCGCTCTCGCACGACGTCTACTACCGCGTCATGAACCCGCGCGCCTCGATGACGCAACGGGTGACCATCTCCAAGGCACTGCTGCTCGCGACCGCGCTCACCGCCGCGGCTGTCGCCGCGCAGAAACCGGCGGACATCCTGCTGCTGGTGTCGGCGGCGTTCTCGCTGTCGGGCTCCACGCTGGTACCGGCGCTGGTCGCGGGCATCTTCTGGAAGCGCGCCAACAAGCAGGGCGCCGCCGCCGGCATGCTCGCCGGGCTGGGCATGACGCTGTACTACATGGTGAACGCGCATGCGGGCCTGCGCCAGGCGCTGGGCATTGGCGGCGACCCGCAGCTGTGGTGGGGCATCCAGCCCATGGCGGCGGCGCTCTACGGGCTGCCGGCCGGGATTGCCGCACTCGTCGTGGTGAGCCTGCTGACGCCGCCGCCGTCGCCAACGGCCCGCGCGCTGCAGGCCCGGGTCACCGGCGCCGCGCCCTGACGCCCTGACGCCCTGACGCCCTGACGCCCTGAACCGGGCGGTCCTGGGCACGGTCCGTTCAGGAAGTGGACGGGTCGGCGAGAAATCGTCTAGAATCCGCGATTCCCCTTGCCGGGCCCACGAGTAGACGCTGGGGTCCGGCTTTCAGGCCAAGGGCCGGTTCCGGCAGCTGCCTTCAACGGCATGCCTCGGACACCGCGCCGGAGGTCGTCGAAATCCATAAGGAGTTCGTATGCGTCATTATGAAATCGTTCTGCTGATCCATCCGGATCAAAGCGAACAAGTTCCGGCGATGCTGGAGCGCTACAAGGGCCTGGTCACCAACGGTGGTGGCAAGGTGCATCGCGTGGAAGACTGGGGCCGCCGTCAGCTGGCCTATCAGATCCAGAAGCTGGCCAAGGCGCATTACCTGTGCCTGAACATCGAGTGCAGCAAGGACATCCTGGCTGAAATCGAGACCGGTTTCCGCTTCAACGACGCCGTGCTGCGTCACCTGACCGTCGTCAAGGACAAGGCCGAGACGAACCCGTCGGTGATGATGAAGGCTGTCGAGCGCGAAGAAGCCCGCAAGGCCCCGCAAGAAGCGACCGCCTGAGCTGACAAGCGCGACCGCTGACGTTCCCGAATCCTGATCCGCCGAGAGCCGCGCACGCATGAACCGACTGGTCCTGCAGGCGCAGATCCTCGACATCGCGGCCATCCGATACACCCCCGCCGGGCTCCCCGCCCTGGACTTGATGCTCAAGCATGAGTCCATGGTCGACGAAGCCGGCTCCCCGCGCAAAGTCGCGATGGAGATCAAGGCCGTGGCGCTCGGAGACATCGTGAAGCGGATCCAGGCGTTGAGCCTGACGGAGAAGACGGTGTTCACCGGATTTCTCTCGGCACAGCGACAGGGGCGAGGCAC
Source organism: Roseateles noduli (assembly GCA_002205125.1). GTDB lineage: Bacteria > Pseudomonadota > Gammaproteobacteria > Burkholderiales > Burkholderiaceae_C > Roseateles > Roseateles noduli. The sequence continues at coordinate 409,898 of NIOE01000002.1, forward strand.
GGTGTTTCACATCACCGGCTTCGCGGACTGAACGGGACGGACAGATCGCGCAGATCGTTTAAATCTGGATAGATAGCAGGAGTTCACTATGCCCCCGCCACGTGGTAAAGGTCGGTTCTCGAAGGACCGCAAGCCCAAGCGCAACCAACAATCGCTGCTGTTCCGCCGCAAGCGTTTCTGCCGCTTCACCGTCGCCGGTGTTGAGCAGATCGACTACAAGGACGTCGACGTCCTGCGCGACTTCATCGGTGAAAACGGCAAGATCGTGCCCGCCCGCCTGACCGGCACGCGCGCCTTCTTCCAGCGTCAGCTGTCGGTGTGCATCAAGCGCGCCCGCTTCCTGGCCCTGCTGCCGTACAGCGACCAGCACAAGGTCTAAGGAGTCCACCCCATGCAAGTCATCCTGCTGGAAAAAGTGGCCAACCTGGGTAACCTCGGCGACGTCGTCAAGGTCAAGGACGGCTATGCCCGCAACTTCCTGATCCCGACCCGCCAGGCGCGCCGCGCCACGGAAGCCGCGATCAAGGAATTCGAAGCCAAGCGCGCCGAACTCGAAAAGGTCGCCGCCGAGAAGCTGGCCGCCGCGCAAGCCCTGGGCGAGAAGATCAACGGCAACACCGTGACGATCTCGCAGAAGGCCGGCGTCGACGGTCGTCTGTTCGGTTCCGTGACCAACGCCGACATCGCTGAAGCGCTGACCAAGGCCGGCACGGCCATCGTCAAGTCGCAAGTGCGTCTGCCCAACGGTCCGCTGAAGACCGTCGGCGAGTTCCCGATCCACGTTGCTCCGCACACCGACGTGGTGGTGGAAGTGACCGTGAAGGTCGTCGCCGAAGTCGAGTAATTGCTCGATACACCCGGTGGGCGCTCTGCGCGTCCATCGGGGTTGTCACCGGATTCGTGGGTCACACGACCTGCAAAGATCGGGGCAACATCAAGAAAGCCGACAGCTGCAAAGCGGTCGGCTTTCTGCTTTTCCGGGGCTTGAGTTATCCCGCTCGCTCCACAAGCTATCAAGAGCTCATCCACAGGCTTGTCCACAATGTCCGCGATCTTCACCACGCCCGGATCCAGTGCCAGCGACAGCGAGATCGCGCGATTGCGCGTGCCGCCCAACTCGGTGGAAGCCGAGCAGAGCGTGCTCGGCGGCTTGCTGATCGACAACACCGCCTGGGACAAGGCGGCGGACACGCTCAGCGACTCCGATTTCTACCGCTACGAGCACAAGCAGGTCTACGCCGCGATCGGCAAGTTGATCAACGGCGGCAAGCCGGCGGACGTGGTGACGGTGTTCGAGGAGCTGACCTCGCTCGGCAAGGCCGAGGAGTGCGGCGGACTGGCCTACCTGAACGCGTTGGCGCAGGGCGTGCCGAGCGCGGCCAACCTGCGCCGGTACGCCGAGATCGTCCGGGAGCGCGCGATCCTGCGCAAGCTGGTGGCGACCTCCGACGAGATCGCGACCGCCGCGCTGAATCCGGCGGGCCGCGCGGTCAACGAGATCCTGGACGAGGCCGAAGGCAAGATCTTCCGCATCAACGAGGAAGGCTCGCGCGGCGGCACCGGGTTCCAGAGCATGGACCGGCTGATGGTCGAGCTGATGGACCGCGTCAACGAGCTCGCGGAGCAGGGCGCCGAGGACGTCACCGGCGTGCGCACCGGCTTCTTCGACCTGGACCGCATGACGGCGGGCCTGCAGCGCGGCGACCTGATCGTGCTGGCGGCGCGTCCCTCGATGGGCAAGACCGCGTTCGCGATCAACATCGGCGAGGCCGTGGCGATCAACGAAGGCCTGCCGGTCATCATCTACTCGATGGAAATGGGCGCGGCGCAGCTGGCGCTGCGGATGGTGGGTTCCATCGGCCGCATCGACCAGAGCAACCTGCGCACCGGCCGCCTGAAGGACGACGAATGGGGCCGGCTGGCCGAGGCCGTCGACAAGCTCGGCAACGCGCCGATCTACATCGACGAGAGCCCGGGCCTGTCGCCCAGCGAAGTGCGCTCCAGAGCCCGGCGCCAGGCGCGCATCTCGGGCCAGATCGGCCTGATCATCATCGACTACCTGCAGCTGATGAGCGGCAACGGCGGCGGCAGCGAAGAGAACCGCGCGACGGTGGTGGGCGAGATCTCGCGGGGCCTGAAGGCCCTGGCCAAGGAGCTGCGCTGCCCGGTGATCGCGCTGTCGCAGCTGAACCGCTCGGTGGAAACGCGGCCGGACAAGCGGCCGATGATGTCCGACCTGCGCGAGTCGGGCGCCATCGAGCAGGACGCGGACATCATCATGTTCATCTACCGCGACGAGTACTACACCAAGGACGAGTGCAAGGAGCCGGGTGTCGCGGAGATCATCATCGCCAAGCAGCGTAACGGCCCGGTGGGCACGGTGAAGCTGGCCTTCGTGAGACAGAACACCAAGTTCGAGAACCTGGCCCCGGGGTACGTCGGCCCGGGCGGCGACGAGTATTGAGCGGCCGCAGGATCGGCCGCTCAGCGCAGTGTCTCAGCGCTCCACGCGCACCGTTTCCGGCACGAGCCGATACCCACTGGTCGCGAGCGCCGAGTTGATCGCGTGGACCTGGAGCGTGCCGGTGACCGTCACGATGGACATCGCCCGGACGCCCTCGACCTTCGAGGGCGTTTTCACATGGACGATCTGGTTGGGCGGTGGCGGCGGGCTGTGGATGCAGGCGCCGAAGGTGGGCACCAGCAGGAACTCGTCGGTGCCGCCCCAGCCGACGCCCACGGGCACCGCGTAGCCGCGCAGACGCACACGGCGGCCGTCGAGCTCCGGACGCACGGGAGCGTTGTTGAAGGCGTCCCGCAGGTCCTTCAGCATCTGGCGTGCGACGGGATCGTTGTCGTCGAGCTGGGCGATGTCGATCCCGCCCGGCTGTCCCGGCTTCCCCGCCTTGAGCCGCGGATCCCAGCCCGGCGGCATGAGCTCCGTCCATTCGATCGTCTTCACGTCGGCCGGCGGCTCCGTCGCGAGCGGCGCGGAGGCGATCGCCTGGGACGGGTCGGTGCGGTTCAGCAGGAGGCCCGCGGGAACGCCGATGGCGACGACCACGAGCAGCGCCGCCGGAGTCCACGGCAAGCGCCAGGATTGCGAGGAGAGCCAGGAGCGCATGTTCCGTGCGATCAACGCGGCTTGTTCCGGTAGGGCTCGACGTTCGCCGCGTCCAGGCGGTAGCCGCTGACGCCCATGTCGCTGGGTTGCCGGTCCAGGCGCATCACGCCACTGGCCCACACCGTGTCCATGGACCTCAACTGCTTCGAAGGCTGCGCGAGCTTCACCAGGATGATCTGGTTCGCCGGCGGGGGCGGCATGTGGATGCAGGCGCCGAAGTAGGGCACGAGCAGGAACTCCCGCACGCCGTCGCGATCGGTCTGCAGCGGCACCACATAGCCGGGCAGGCGCACCGGCGCGTCCTGCAGCGATTCGACCAGCGGCGCGTTGTCCAGCTCGTCGCGCAAGTCCGCCATCAGCGCGGCGGTGCGCGGGCTGTTGTCACTCAGACGCCCGATGCCGACGTCGCGGAAACGCTTCATCGGATCCCAGCCCGGCGGGACGAGCTGGATCCAGGTGAGGTCGCGATAGCCGGACGTCGGCGCGCTGGCCGCTTGAGCGGCGGCCGGCGCGGTGGAGGTGGACGGTGCCGCCGTTGCGGCATCGGCAGAGGAGGCGGGAAGCATGACCGCGAGCGCCACCAGCAGGGCGACAGCAGGCCGGACGAATGCAGGGAAGGGAAGGGATGTCATGTCAGACCTTCGGAGAGAGGCCGTCGCTCAGCGACAGCGCGTAGGCGCGCAATCCGGGCAGCAGACTCGCGGCCCAGCCGAGCGCGGTGACGAGGCCCAGCAGTTGCCATTCGGCCGCCGACGGCAGACCGGCGCTGAGGCCGATGCCGAAGCGCAGTTGCACCCACGGCCCCAGCCCAGCGATCAGCAGCAGGCACAGCGCGGCGCCGAGCACGACGCCGCAGGCGGTGACCAGCATGCCCTCGACCGCCAGCAGGCTGAAGATCCGCGCCGGATTGGCGCCGACGGCGCGCAAGATGGCGAGTTCGCGACGGCGTTCGTTGAGGCCGGCGAGGATGACCGCGACCAGCCCGCACAGGCTCACCGCCGCGACCATCGCGCTCATCAGCGTCAGGCTGCGCTCGCCGAGCGCCACCACGTCCCACAGCTCGTCCAGCGCGACGCCGGGCAGGATGGCCATCAGCGGCTCGCCGGGGAAGTCGTTGATGCGGCGCTGCGTCGAGAACACCGCCGTGCGCCGCTTCAGGCCTACGAGCGCGGCCGTCACCTGGTGCGGTGTCAGGTCTTGCCCGGCCAAGGCGTCGAGGCTGACCGCCTGCCCAGGAATCGGCGCGCCGGCGACCCAGTCGAGGTGGATGGCTTCCATCGCCGCGAGGCTGATGTGCAGCGATCGATCCACCGGCGTGCCGGTGCGCTGCATCACGCCGATGACGTGGAAGGGCTTGTCGGCATGGTCATTGGCGGCGAGTGCGCCGTCGCCGTGGCTGAGAACGACCTTGTCGCCGATCCGATAGCCCAGCGAGGCTGCGACGTCGGCGCCGAGCACGACGCCGAAGAGATCGGGCGGCAACCCGTTCGCTTCCTTCGAGCCGTTCGACCCACTCGATCCGTTCGATCCGTTCGATCCATTCGATCCATTCGGATTGACGGGAGCGCTGTCGAAGGCACGGCCCTCCGCCAGCGCCAGGGGTTGAGCATCCCCGTACCGGAAGCGGCGGAAGTAGTCCCCCGTCGTCGCGACGACCGGGAAGCCCCGATGCGAGTCACCGAGCGAGATCGGCACGACCCAGTCCACGCCGGGCAGCTTGGCGAGCGACTGCACGCTGGACCACTGGATGTTGTTGGTCGCGCCGCCGATGCGGAACACCGAATACAGCAGCAACTGGACCGAGCCCGTACGGGCGCCGACGATCAGGTCGGTGCCGGAGACCGACTGCGCGAAGTTCTTGCGGACGTCGTCGCGCAGCCGTGCGATGCCGAGCAGCAGCAGCGTCGACAGCGCGATCGAGAGCACCACGAGCGACAGCACGAAGCGGCGGTTCCACGCGCTCTGCGCGGCGAGGCGGATGAGCGCTTTCATGCGATGGCTTCCTCGACGCGCGCCGAGCCGCGCTGCAGCGCCGGCAGATCCAGGCAACGCGTGAAACGCGCGGCGAGTCGCGTGTCGTGGCTGACGAACAGGAGTGCGCTGCCGGACTCGGCGCAGACCTCGCGCAGGATGGCCATGAAGGCGTCGCGATGCGCGTCGTCGAGCGCGGAGGTCGGCTCGTCGGCGATCACCAGGTCCGGATGGCCGATGAGCGCGCGCGCCGCGGCCACGCGCTGCTGCTGACCGACGGAGAGCTCGCTCGCGCGCCGCGCGATCAGCTCGGATCCCAGGCCCATGCGCTGGAGCAGCTCCCGCGCGCGTTCCCGCGGCTGTCCGGCCCGCGTGGCGCGGCGGCGAGAGAACTCGCAGCTCAGCAGCACGTTGTCCAGCGCCGAGCGGTAGGGCAGCAGATTGAACTGCTGGAAGATGAAGCCGACATGGTCGGCGCGCAGCCGGTCGCGCTGGCGGCCGGAGCACTCCGACAACTCATGGCCGAGCAGCTTCAGCCGTCCAGCGCGCGGCGTGAGCACGCCCGCGATCAGCGACAGCAGCGTGCTCTTGCCCGAGCCGCTGGGGCCGCGCAGGAACACGGCCTCGCCGGGTTCGACGCGCAGCGCGGCGATGTCCAGGCAGTCCCGCGTGGCGCGCGGCCAGCGGAAGGTGAGGTCCCGGGCTTCCAGAACGGGCACGGTCATCGCAGGCACGGCCATCGTCAGCTGCCGAGCGACAGCGTCGCAGCCGGGCGCTGGAGCACCTGGCGGGATTGCCCCTTCGGTGTCGCGACCTGGGCGTCGATGCGCTGGATGCGCGGGAACAGCGCGAACAGCTGATGCGACAGCGTCTTCAGATCGGAGGCCGCAGCGCAGCGGAAGCGATAGCTGACGTCGACGTCCAGGTGCTCCGACTTGTTCGCGGCGTTGTCGGTGGACGGTCCGGCGATCAGTCCGGATTCGAGCTGGGCCTCTTCGAATCGGCACTGTCCGCGCGCATCCGGCGTGAAGAGCACCGCGCCGCCGCGCAGCGTGGCGAGCATCCGTTCGACGGACTGGCGTTCCGCCGGCGTGCGCGGCTGGCGCTCGAAGCCGAGCACGCTGTCCAGCGGCGATTCCAGCTGGATTGCCAGCGTGTCGCCCTCGATCGCGACGTCCAGGTGCACGACGCCGTGCTCGTGCTTGTCGCCGTGCGCCTGCGCGGCGCCGGTCATCATCAGGCTGGCCGCCAGTGCGACGGCGTGGAAGCGGCGGGAGTTCTTCTTCGAGATCATCTCAGTGGATTCCTTCTTGCGGGGATTCGAGGTCCCACCTCGGCCAAGGATCGGTGACGGGCGAGGTGGCGAGCGGCGCGACGGGTGAGGTCAGGCAGGCGTCGAGCGCGCGGGTGAGGGCGGGGATGTCGAGGTTCTGGCCGATGAGGACGAATTCCTGGCCGCGTTCCCCCAGCGGCACGCTCCATTGGCCGACCGGGTCGAGCTGATGGCCGCGGCCCGCGCCGGACAGGCAGGCGAGCCAGTCCAGCCGGCTCGCGAGCCACACATACCCCTTGAAGCGCAGCAGCCCGGGCCAGGGCTGCGCGATCAACGCATGCAGTCGCGAGGCATCGAACGGCCGGTCGGCGCGATAGACGAAGCTGGAGAGGCCGTATTCATCGGCTTCGGAATGGTCGTGCCCTTCCAGGGCCTGGATCCATCGGGGTTGTGACTCGGCCTGCTCCATCTGGAAGAGACCGGTGCCGAGCAGCTCGCCGATCGGCACGTCGCCGTGACGGGCGTTGATGATGCGCGCGGCCGGGTTGAGCGCCCGGATCACGGCGTGGACCTGCGCGAGCCGCGCCGCGTCGACCAGATCCGTCTTGCTCACGACCACGACGTTGGCGAATTCGATCTGCTCCACCAGCAGTTCGACGAGCCGGCGACTGTCCTGCGCGTCGACGCCGCTGTCGCGCTGCGCGAGGAAGTCCTCGCTCGCATAGTCGTTCAGCAGATTGAGCGCGTCGACGACCGTCACCATCGTGTCGATGCGCGCCAGGTCGCGCAGTCCCTGGCCGTGTTCGTCGACGAAATCGAAGGTCGCCGCGATCGGCATCGGCTCCGAGATGCCGGTGGATTCGATCAGCAGATAGTCGAAGCGTCCCTCGCGAGCGAGCCGGCCGACCTCCTGCAGCAGGTCGTCGCGCAGCGTGCAGCAGATGCAGCCGTTGCTCATCTCGACCATCGCCTCGTCGGTGCGCGACAGGCCCACGCCGGCGCGCTCGGCGCCGTCGCGCACGAGCCCGGCATCGATGTTGAGCTCGCTCATGTCGTTGACGATCACCGCCACGCGTAGCGGTCCGCGGTGGCGCAGCACCTGGTTGAGCAGCGTCGTCTTGCCGGCGCCGAGGAAGCCGGACAGCACCGTGGCGGGCAGGCGAGGGGCTTGGGCGGCGGTATCGGCAAAAGCGGTATCGACGTCGATGACGTCGATGACCTCGGCAGCGGTGGCAATGGACATGGGCGTCTCCGAAGCGAAGAATTTCCGTCCGCCTGCCTTTGATGCTAATGCGAACGCATTCGCAATATAGCAGCATGACAGAATGTGGGGGCCCACCCGACCTGCCTTTGCGGTGCCCTGATCGCCCGCGCCTTGACACCCATGGAACGTTCGACCCGACAGCGCAGTGCCATCCGGACCGTCATCGACGACGCGGGACGACCGCTGTCGCCGCAGGAGGTATTGGACGCCGCGCAGGGCGAGGTGCCGGGGCTGTCGCTGGCGACGGTCTACCGCAACCTCAAGCAGCTGCTGGAGGCGGGCGAGATCCAGTCGGTGTCGCTGCCCGGGGACAGCCCCCGCTACGAATCGGCGCATCACGACCACCACCACCACTTCCAGTGCACGGACTGCGGCCGCGTCTTCGACGTGCATGCCTGCCCCGGCGACATGGCGCAACTGGTGCCGGAAGGCTTCACCGTGGCACGTCATGAGCTGACGCTGTACGGACGCTGCGCCGACTGCGCGACGCCGAAGCGGGCAGGGCGCAAGCGCGCCGTCAGCGCGTCCTGAAGCGCGTTCCAAAGCGCCTTCCCACGTTCAAAAAGCACGGCCGCTTCAGGCCATCCTAAGTTTCGGGATTGAATTCAATCAACTAGTTGGTAGACTGAGAACCATCGAACTGACCGGAACCGAATTCATCATGGCCTCCTCCTCCGCATCCGCCGCCACCAGCCTCCAGCAGGACCTCTGGCTCAGGCGCTACACCCTGGTCCGCGCGTTGTTCTCCATCGTCTGGGTCGCCGCTGCGGTCGTGATCGGCAGCAAGTCGCCCGCGATCGCGGCGGTGCTGCTGGTGCTCTATCCGGCCTGGGATGCCGCCGCCAACTGGGTGGACGCGAACGCCAGCGGCGGCCTGCAGGCCAACCGCACGCAACGCATCAACGTGTGGGCGAGCGGCATCACGACCGTCGCCGTGTGCGCGGCGCTGACGCTGAGCATGAATGCCGTTCTCGGCGTCTTCGGCGCCTGGGCGATCGCCTCAGGTCTCATGCAGCTCGGCACGGCGCTGCGCCGCTGGAAGTCGCAGGGCGGGCAATGGGTCATGGTCCTGAGCGGCGCGCAGTCCGCGCTGGCCGGCGGCTTCTTCATCGCGCAGGCGCAGAAGGCTGACGTCCCCTCCATCGTGAACGTCGCAGGCTACGCGGGCGTCGGCGCGCTGTACTTCCTCATCTCCGGCATCTGGCTGAGCGTGAGCCTGTCGCGCCGGGGGAAGCAGGCCGCTGCCTGATCAGATCGCAGCCGATCACGGCGGCGGATACTGCGCCGCCGTGCGCTGACCTTCCACGCCGACGCTGCGCTGCAGCCGCACGCCGAAGTTCCATCCCAGCGTGCGCTGGTCCTTGCCCTTCTCGCGCACGATGAGCATCAGCGGCCGCCATGTCGAGTCCTGTGCCATCGTGCGGTCCGCATTCGCGCGCGCCTCGGCGGCGCCTTGCGCGTCGCCGCGCAGCTGCGCCAGGCCCTCCAGCGCGCGGAAGGTGTCGATCCACGCCGACGCCTGCGGGCGCATCGAGAAGTTGATGTTGTACTGGCAGAGGCTGTCCTTCGGCAGCCCCTTCAGCTTGGCTTCGAAGTCGCTCAGCAGCGACTCGGCCTTGTCGCGGTTGGCGCGTGTGTTCTTCTCGCCGCTCGCGTCGGGTTCGAGCGTCTCCACGCAGCGGGCGATCCAGTCGTCCCGTTGTTCGCCGATCTTCTCCAGCATCTGCTTTGGCGTGCTGAAGTGACGATCAAGGTCGGCATCCTGCTTCCCGCCGATCGTGAACGGCGAGACCGCGCTCTTCTCCAGGTTCCAGAACAGGTCGCGGTTGACGTCGAGCAGGCTCGGCATGCCGCCGCCGCTGATCGAGCCGTCCTTCCCGTCCTGGCCCAGCTTCACCTCCGACGGATTGGCGGGCGTCAGCGTGTTGACCTGGACACCGACCGACAGCTTCTGCTGCGCGGTGTCGCCCTTGTCCGCCGTCACCTGGATGTGGCCGCCGTGCTCGGTGCGTGACTCGGCGATGCGCTCCGCCTTGAGCGCCGCGCCCGCGCTGACGCCGACGCGGTAGGTGTTGCCGTCGCCGCCCGCCAGCTTCAGGTTGGCGCCGGCGCTGACCTTGGTGACGAAGCTGCGCGTCAGGCTCTGGCCGTGGATCTCGCCGAGGCTGACCTTGGGGTGGCGATCAAGCACCGCTTCCAGCGGACCGGCGTAGGGCGGCGCGCCCTTCGCATGCACCTGGTCCCAGCGCACCCAGCTGTCGAGCACACCCAGCATCTCCTTGCGCAGTTCATCGTCCTTGCCGCGCTGGCGGAACAGCCGAAGGATCGTGCCCTCGGTCTCCTGGTGCGTGCGACTCATCTTCTCGGTGGCGCTGACCTGCGCCTTGACCACGCCGGGCAGGTCCGGTCCGACGGCCACGCCGACGGTCGCTTCCGGGCCGCTCGCGCGCGTGCTGCCGAGCGAGATCTCCATGCCCAGGATCGGCATGAAGGCCTGGAAGAAGGCCTCCTCCTTGCGGGACCAGCCGGCCGAGACGATCGGCGACACGACCGGCGACGGCACGCTGTAGGGCAGCGAGGGCAGACCGCCGCCCACCACGCCGCCGCCGGAGAGCTTCACCTTGTCGCGCAGCTGCATCGATAGCAGGATGGGCTCGAAGTAGCGGACCACGTCCTCCTTGCTCTGGAAGCGCTTCTGGCGCGCGGCGTCGGCCGCTTCGTGCATGGCCACGTCGTGCGTGAGCGCGCCCTGGCGTTCTGCAGGCGCGGACTCCGCGAGCGTCAGCTTCACATGGTCGATGACGGCGCGCAACGCGTCCGGCGCCGTCGCGCCGTCTTTGGCGAATTCCTCGAACAGCGGCGGCAGCGCGTGCTCGCGGTTGGGCTTGTGCAGGCGAGCGGGCTTGTTCGCGCTCACCGGGTTCTCCAGCGCGTAGACCGCCGCGCGCAGCTCGCCGGCCTCGCTGCCCTTGAACTGCCATTGCGCCGGATGCCCTTGGCCCTGACGCGTGGCCCGCTCGGCCAGCGCCTGCGTTGCGGCGGCGAAGGCCCGTGCTTCAGGCGCGGGAACGCCGGCGGCAGTCAGGTCTCGCGCGAGGTCCGACCGCGCCCAGTCGCCCAGCTCTCCAGCCGTCTTGCGCACGCCGCTGTCGGCCTGGCTGCGGTGGGTCGTCATGCCGAAGCTCTCGGCGATCGCCGTGGCGCGCTTGAGGCCTGCGGGCGTGAACGGCGTCTTGTGCCGGTGCGGCGTGACCGCGCGCTGCAACCACGATGCCGACGGCTCCTCCCGCGACAGCCACTCGCCGATGGCCTTGTTCATGCGGGCATCGTGGCGGGAGTAGGGCGAGCCGGCGGCGTTGGAGATACAGCCGTTGCGCACCGCGTGGTACGCCGCGCGCTCGGCGCCGGTGAACGCGGGCGCAGCCGACGTCGATGCTCCCGCTGATGTTGATGAAGATGCGGCGGCGATGTCCGTCGGCAGCTGCCGCGCGACGCGCTTCGCCCCCGCCAGCCACTGGCGAACTGCGGCGTCCGGCTCCACGCGCTGCGCCGCGTCAGCCGACCAGAAGCTGCGCATCGCCTGCAGCGTCTCGCTGTCCGGCATGCTGCCTTGCGGATCGCCGAGCAGATGCACCACCTCCGCGCCGCGCGGCAGCACGCTCGCCTGGCGCAGCAGATTGCGGACGTCCGATTCCGCCTGCGTGGGCTCGTGGCCGACGTCGCTCTCGGACACGTGATCGGGACCATGATCGGGCAGGTCGGGCACGCCTTGCATCCAGTCGCGCGTCGGACGCGATTGCAGCGCCGCCAGCGCCTCCCGCGCGCGCGTGGCGTCACCCTTGCAGACCACCGACAGCAGCTCGGAGGCGATCTCCATGACGCCGATAGAAGGCAGCGCATCCGCCGACGGATTGGCGGGGCGCCCGTTCACCGCCTTGAGCAGCAGCGCACCGAAGCGGGCGTTCTCGACGGCCGGTGCGAAGCCGCGCGGTCGTGTCGCCTGGGCCTGCAAGGCCTGCGCCTCCCGCGCGTCGAACGCCGCCTTGGCGACGGCTGGATCGGGCGGCGTGTCGACCCTCGAGGCCAGCGTGATCGACGCCTGCAGCACCGCCGACACGCCCGCGTCGGTGGCGTGCAGCGTGGCGCGCGCCGCCACGTCGTTCGCGCCGCCGGGTTGGCGCAGCTGTGCGATCGCTTCCGATCGCACGTCGTAGAGCGCGTCCTTGGTGTCGTCCAGCCGCTGCCGGACGAAGCGATCCTTGTCCACCAGCTGCTGCCGGCCCTGGACCTCGGCGGCCAGCGGCTGCAGGCCGCCGGCGACGGCTTGCGTGATCGGGCTGCGGGCCTTCAGCACGGGCGTGGCGTTCACGGGTTGCGGGTTGTCGGCGTGCGTGCTGGCCTTCTCGGTCAGCGGGCGGGGTTTGAGCCAAGGCACGACCGTGGTGGCGAGCCGGTTCCCCGTCGAGCGCGTCGGCGCATCCCACGGCGACGGCGTGCGCGGCGGCAGGCGCGCGTTCAGGCCTTGCGCCTGGGTGGACAGGGCCGAGAGCTGGCTGACAGCGTCGGTCGGCGCAGCGGGCTGCGGCGTGGGCAGTGACGCGCGCACCGGACGCTCCACGGTGCCGCCGACGCCGGGCACGATGGCGTTGAAGGCCACTTCGCGACCGAACAGCGCGCGCTTCGCGCGTGCCGGCAGGCCCTGTAGAGCACCGGAGGGCGAGGGCGTCGTGCCGCTGGAGGTTGGCGTCTGAGTCGGCGTCGACGAGGTCGGAGCCGTCGCGCCGGTCGGTGCGACGGCACTGCTTGAATCCGTGGGGACCACCGGTCCACCGGTCGTCGTGAGCTTGGAAGAAACCATCGGCGGTGCCGCCTCCTGAGTGCGAGCTAGTCACTCTAGAAGCGCGCCTGCCGGCGCCCAACGAACCGAAACGCGTTAGGTCATGCGGCTCGACGACATGCGGTTCAACGACATGCCGCTCATACCGCGATGTCGCGCAGCAGCATCGGCCAGGCCGAGCTGCCTGCCCAGCGCGGCTTCTGCCAGGGACGGCCTACCGTGGCCGTGGCGATCGGGAATGCGCGCGTGGCGGGATTCACGTCGCGCCAGACCTCCTCGCCGTCGACGAACACGCGGCACTCGCCGGTGCTCAGCGGCTGCCAGGCCTCGTCGGCGGTGAGCGGATCGGTGGCGACGAGGACGATGCGATCGTCCGCGCCGTTCATCGCGCCCAGGTCCAGCGACATGTCGCAGTCGACCAGCCGCGCCATCGGGAACGGATGGCGCCGCTGCAGCACCTGCAGCCGGCTCGAGCAGTGGGTGTACAGCGCCGCGCCGTTGGTGAGCAGGAAGTTGAAGTTGCCGTGGCGGGCGATGACTTCGCTGAGCTGCGCGACGTGGGGCGCGAGCTCGCGCCACGACGGCGGCTGATCCCGCTCGAGGTCCCGGTCCACGAAGCGCTTGCGCAGCTCCTGCAGCAGCCAGCAGAAGGCGCGTTCGCTGTCGGTGCTGCCGACGGGCCGGTACGGGCCGTCGAGCACGGGCTGGAAGTCCTTCAGGTCGCCGTTGTTGGCGAACACCCAGGTCTGGCCCAGCCATTCGCGCTGGAAGGGATGGCAGTTGGACAGGGTCACGCCGCCCTGCGTCGCGCGCCGCAGGTGCGCGATCACGATGCGCGACTTGATGGGGTAGCGGCTCAGGAACTCCGCGAGCGGCGATTCGCTCGCCGGCTGGTCGTCGTGGAAGACGCGGCAGCCGGAGCGCTCGTAGAACGCCATGCCCCAGCCGTCGATGTGCTCCGCCGTGCGTCCGCCGCGGGCAGCGAACCCGGTGAAGGAGAAGGTGATCGCTGCATCGCTGTTGCAGTTCATTCCCAGCAGTTGGCACATGGCGACGACTATCGCGTGCGGGGACAACGCGGACAAATGCGGAACCCGCATGGGCTCATGCGGTTTCGGGGGGCGACGCAACGGGGCCGGGCCGGGCCGGGCCGGGCGGGACAGGGCCAGGGCGGGGTCAGGGCTTGAGGCTCACACCCGTCAGCCGCTCGCTGAGCGTCCAGAGCCGATCGGCTTGCGCCGGGTCGATCGCCCAAGGCCGCACGCCGCCGTCGAACGATTCGCCCTCGGCCACAACCCGTGCAACGTCGCAGTTCTCGCAGTACAGGCCGCCGAGGCCGTCGAGCTGGCGGCTGGTCGCGCACCACAGCGTGGTCGCGGCGCCCTGCGCGAGATTCTTGTAGCGCCCGCCTTCCTCGACCGACAGACCCTTCGGCGCGACGCCGCGAGCGGCATCCGGCGAGAGCCCGAACGCAGCGTAGTCCTCGGCGGTGAGGTCACGCGTCAGGTCGGTGAGGATGGAGCCCGGATGGACCGCGAAGCCGCGCACGTTGTGCGCCGCGCCCCGGCGGTCCAGGCCGACGGCGAAGAGCGCGTTGGCCGACTTGGACTGGCCGTAGGCCTTCCACTTGTCGTAGGGACGCTGCGCGAAGTCCGGGTCGTCGAAGTCGACCGGCGCGAAGCGGTGCCCGAGCGAGGTCAGCACCACGACGCGAGCAGCGCCCGCGCGCAGCAGCGCGGGCCACAGCCGCAGCGCGAGCTCGAAGTGCCCGAGGTGGTTGGCGGCGAATTGACTCTCGTGGCCGCGCGCGTCGCGGCGCAGCGGCGCGGCCATGATGCCGGCGTTGAGGATCAGGAGATCGAGCGGATCGCCGCGGCTCACGAGCTCGTCGGCGAAGCGCGCGATCGAGGCCGGGTCCAGCAGGTCCATCGCGGCCTGCTCGACGTTGGAGAGTCCTTCGAGGGCCGTGCGGGCCTTGTCCGGGCTGCGCGCGGGCACGACGACGTGCGCGCCGGCGGCGGTGAGCCCGCGCACGGTCTCCAGTCCGAGTCCCGCGTAGCCGCCCGTCACGACGACGCGCTTGCCGGTGAGGTCGACGTCCCGCAGGACGTCCGTGGCGCTGGTGGTCGACCCGAACCCGGAGGGCAGGGGATGCTGATGGGCGAAGGGGGTGGGCGTCATGGTCATCACGGGCGTCCTGGGCTGGATGGGCTGGATGGGCTGGATGGGCTGGATGGGCTGGATGGGCTGGATGGGCGTCTGCGCAAGCGGGTGCGGAGCTAGTTTTCATGATCCGCCGCGACCGCGCTCACGGCCATGCCGTGAGATCCGGATCCATTGCTCGATCGTCCGGTCCCCTCATGGGCCTGCCCGGTGAGCGCATTTCTGGGTGGTTGTCGATGGGCGCATGTCGCCCGCACGTCGGGAATAAGCGCCGCCGCCCGGTGTCTACAGCAGGGAAGGCCGTTGCCTTTCAACCTGGAGCCGGACATGACCTCAAACAGCACGCGGCCCTCGCGGCCGCGCTTGCGCAGACTGCGGCGGGTGCTGCCGTGGATCGCGGCCACCGCCGTCACCGCGGCCGCCGCGTGGGCGGGCGCCGCCACGTCGGCGGACGCCTTCCATGCGGAGAACGCCGCGGCGATGGACCGCATGATGGCCGCGATGGAGATCAAGCCCTCGGGCGACATCGACCGCGACTTCGCGGCCATGATGATTCCCCATCATCAAGGCGCCATCGACATGGCATTGGCGGAGTTGCGCCACGGCTCCAACGAGCAACTGCGACGCATTGCGCAGGAAATCATCGTCGAGCAGCAGCAGGAGATCGCGGCGATGCAGCTCGCGGTCGGCGGCGCGCTGCCGCCCTCGACGCCCGCGCCCACGCAGGTCGAACGCTCGACGTCGGCATCGGCATCGGCATCGGCATCGGCATCGGCATCGGCATCGGCGCCGGCAGCGGCTTCCGTCCATCATCATTCGCACTAGGACTCCCCATGCTGAAGCCTCTCCTGCAGTCATCGCTGCTGTTCCTCGCCGCCTGCGGCGGTGCCGCCCTGGCTGGCCAGGCGCCGGGCCGGGCGACGGATGCCGACATCCCCGTCAGCCACCGCGACCGGATCTACGCCGCCGAGCAGTTCTCCAACACGCTCTCCGTCACCGACCCCGTCGACAACCGCCTGCTCGGCGTCATCCGTCTGGGCGACCCGTCGCCGGGCAACTTCAGCCCGCTCTACCGCGGGCAGGTGCTGGTGCACGGCCTCGGCTTCTCGCCGGACCACCGCACGCTGGCGGTGGTGTCCATCGGCTCGAACTCGGTCACCTTCATCGACACGCACACCAACGCGATCAAGCACACGACCTACGTCGGCCGCTCTCCGCATGAAGCCTTCTTCACGCCGGACGGCAAGGAAGTCTGGGTCACCGTCCGCGGCGAGAACTACGTATCGGTGATCGACGCCGCCACCTTCCAGGAGAAGACCCGCATCGTCACCGCGGCCGGACCGGGCATGCAGATCTTCTCGCCGGACGGCAAGTACGGCTATGTGTGCTCGTCCTTCAATCCGGAGACGGCGGTGATCGAGGTCGCGAACCACAAGATCGTCGCGACGGTGAAGCAGGACAGCCCGTTCTGCCCCAACATCGCCGCGTCGCCGGACGGCCGGCAGGTGTGGTTCACGCTGAAGGACATCGGACGCACGACCGTCTTCGACGCGCGTCCGCCGTTCGGGGTGATCACCTCCTTCGACACCGGCCCGATCACCAACCATGTGAACTTCGCGAAGACCGCCAAGGGCACCTTCGCCTACGTGACCGTGGGCGGGCTGAACCAGGTGAAGGTGTTCCGCACCGATGACTTCTCCGCCGTGACCACCATCCCGGTGGGCAAGCTGCCGCACGGCGTCTGGCCGTCGGGTGACGGCAGCCGGATCTACGTCGGTCTGGAGAACGCCGACGCGCTCGCCGTGATCGACACGGCGACGAACACCGTCGTCGGCAACGTGCCCATCGGGCAGGCGCCGCAGGCCATCGCCTACGTTCCTGACGCCGTGCCCGAGGGCGACGGCCTGCAGGGCCTGCAGCCGCTCGGCGTGGCGGGGCAGGTGGCGTCGCTGACACTGAAGGCGGTGGGCGAGCGGTCGGCCGCGAGCCCTGACGGGGCCGCATCGGGGGCCGCATCGGGGAGCGCAACGGGGAACGCGACAGCAGCGCCCACCAGCGTGGCGCTCTTCGATCAGGGTCTGCTGCAGGTGTTCCAGGCGTCCGTGACGGGGTTGAAGCCGAAGCAGCCGTATGTCGTGGCCTTGGCCGAACAGGCGGACGGCTCCGGCGCGCTGCAGCCGCTGGCCAACTTCATGACCAACCCGGCCGGTTCGGCGATCGTCAACGCCATCGGACCGATCCGCCAGATCGTGCAGGCCGAGGCCCCGGCAACCCGGCGCTACCTGGTCGTCGCGCCCGTGGTCGACGGCAAGCCCGGAAGTCCCGTCCAGGTGCAGGCGGCGACGCGATGAGCCGCGGCGCTGGCATGGCGATGATCGAGGCGATCGAGCCGCTGATCCCGGCCCTGCGCCGCTATGCCAGCGCGATGCTGCGTGATCGCGACCTCGCGGACGATCTGGTCCAGGACTGCCTGGAGCGCGCGATCGGCCAGTGGGACTCGGTCCGGCAGAAGGAGAACACCCGCCAGTGGGTCTTCGCGATCGCGCACAACCTGATCGTCAACCGCTTGCGGCAGCAGGCCCGGCGCGGCGAGCATCTGGACATCGCGGACGTCGCCGAATCCGCCCTGATGGTGCCGGCATCGCAGGAGCATCGCGTGCAGGTCGGCGAGTTGATGACGGCGCTGGATGCGCTGCCGCAGGACCAGCGCAGCGTGGTCCTGCTGGTGTCCGTCGAGGACCTGTCCTACGCGGAGGCGGCCAAGGCGCTCGACGTCCCGATCGGCACGGTGATGTCGCGCCTGGCGCGAGGAAGAGAGCGATTGCAGCGGGCGCTCGACGGCGAGGTGACTGCAGCGGCGGCGTCGACAGCGGCGACGGTGAAGACGCCCGCGGGCTCGCATTTGCGGAGGATGAAGTGATGACCAGACCCACGCCATCGGCGCCCATCGTCGAAGACGACCTCCATGCCTACGTCGACGGGTTGCTGAATGTCGAGCGACGCAAGGCGGTGCAGGACCATCTGGACCGCGATCCGGAGGCGGCCGCCGCGGTGACCCGGCTGATCGCACAGCGGCAGCTGCTCCGGTCGGCGTTCGCGCCCATCGTCGACGAGCCGGTGCCCGAGCGCCTGCAACTCCGGACGCTGCTCGCGCAGCGGCAGGAGCCGCCCGCACGTCATTGGCGCTGGGCCGCCGCGGTGCTCGTCGCGCTAGGCGCGGGCAGCGTCGGCGGTTGGCAGGTGCGGGACCGGTGGGAGCCGGTGAACGTTGCGGCGAACGGCGTCGCGAGCGCCGGTGCGAACGGCATCGCAGCGCTTGCCGGAGAAGCGCGCAGCAGCTACCTCGCCTATGCGTCCGATGCGCCGGAGGACCTCGACCGCGAGCGGCTGCTGCGCGTGGTCTCGGACAAGCTCCGGCGGCCGGTGGAGATCCCGGATCTCAGCGCGGCCGGGTATCGGTTCGCGGGCGGCCGGCTGGTCGCCACGGTCCACGGTCCCGCCGGGATGTTCTTCTACGACCGTGAGGACGGCACGCGGATGGCCGTGATGCTCCGACCGATGGCCGTCGAGAAGGAGGCGCCGATGATGGCGCAGACCACGGGACCCATTGGCGGGTACAGCTGGGCCATGCGCGGGCTGGGCTACAGCGTCGTGGGCACCGAGAGCCCGACGACGCTGCACCCGGTCGCCGACGAGGTGCGTCGGCAGGCGCGCGAGAAGGCGTCGATCTGACAAGGACCTCGTTGGACCTCCGCGCGATGGTCGATCGCCTCGCGGATCGCCGTTTGAGGCAGGGGCCTCAGCCGCCGGCCGGCAAGGCCTCCGGCGGCTGACCCGCCACGGCGCGCGCCCACATGCGCTCGTAGAGCGCTTCCAAATCGCGCGCGAATGCCGGGGAATCGATCCACGCGGGGATCGCGGGCTTCGATGCGAGCGCCAGTGCGCAGACCTTCTCGACGTACGCCTCGGGTGTGTCACAGACCAGCTCCTGCAGCCCCGCCTGCACCAGCAGGCTCTCCGCCACGCGCGACGCGAAGCCGTCGCCGCGCAGCGTCACGACCGGCACGCCGGCCGCGAGCGCGTCGCTGGTCGTCGTGTGCCCGTTGCAGGGCCAGGTGTCGAGCGCGACGTCCGCGGCGGCGAGCCGGTTCCAGTGTTCGGCCATGCCCACCGGCGGCATGAAGACGAGCCGCTCCGGCGCGATGCCGCGCGAGGCGGCCTCGGCGCGCAGCTGCGCGTCGGCCTGCTCGCCGCCGCTGAGCTGCCACAGCAGCGCCTGCGGCAATCGGTGCAGGATTGCCATCCACGCATCGAAGACGGCGGGCGTGATCTTCAGCACCGTGTTGGCCGACAGCAGCACGATGGCGTCGTCCGGCAGGCCGAGCTCGGCGCGCGGCGTCGGATCGATGCGCCGTGTCGCGTCGCCGGGCTGATAGCAGCGCGGCAACTGCGCGATCCGCTCGGCGTAGAACGGCGCGTCTCGCAGCGGCGTGACGATCTCGTCGCCGATGACGTAGTCGATGAAGTCCGCGCCGCAGGTGCCGGGGAACCCGAGCCATGCGACCTGCACCGGCGCCGGCCTGGCGGCCAGCGCGGTGAAGCGGCTGCCGGCGGTGTGGCCCTTGAGGTCGACCGCGATGTCGACGCCCTCCGCGCGCATGCGCGCAGCGATGCCGGCGGGGTCGAGATCGCCGACGTCGATGAAGCGCTCGCAGGCCGCGCGGATGCGCTGCTGCAGCGCGGAGCCGTCGTCCGGCCCGTGCGAGAACAGCAGCACCTCGAAGCGCTCGCGATCGCGGTGCTCAAGGACCTCGACCATCAGCGCCGCAGTCGCGTGGGCGTGAAAGTCCGAGGACAGGTACCCGATGCGCAGCTTCGGCTTGGCGACGGCCTTCAGCGGCGGCAAGGGCGCAATGCCGCGGCTCAGGAAGCGCGTGCTCAGGCGCGCGACCTTCAGCAGATCCG
Source organism: Roseateles noduli (assembly GCA_002205125.1). GTDB lineage: Bacteria > Pseudomonadota > Gammaproteobacteria > Burkholderiales > Burkholderiaceae_C > Roseateles > Roseateles noduli. The sequence goes on from NIOE01000002.1 coordinate 429,495, forward strand.
CCGCCTCGTGTGGCAGCGTCGCCAGCGCGAAGGGCACGCCGAATTCATCGTCGGCGCCGTCGGGCTTGGCGCGGATGACGGCGTGCAGCGCCCGCAGGTTCTCGTCGAAGTCCGACCAGCGCGCGCACTGCTGGTCGCCGTGGGCCTGGTAGGCCAGCGCCATCACGCTGTCGGGCCGCAGCGCGGCGACCGTGCGGAAGCATTCGGCCGCCTCGGCCTTCATCTGCAGCGACTGCAGCGCGAAGGCCAACTGCAGATACGCGTCGACGTCGTCGATCTTCAGCGCGAGCGCCTGCATCAGCGGCCCGATCGCGTCCTGCACCCGTCCGGACCGCCGCAGCGATTCGCCGAGGTAGCGCTGCAGCTCGTTCGAGGCGACCTGCGCATGCGGCTCCAGCAGCGCGACGGCTTCGGCGTAGCGGCCGCGGCCCATCTCGTGGAGGGCGTTCCGAAGCAGGTCTTTCAGGGCATCCATGGGGACGATTATGGAAGCTCCTCGGCGCCCCCTGCGCGGGGTCAACGCGCCATCAACGCTTCCTCATGAAGCGCACAGCTCGATGCAGAACGCCATGAACGCCTCCACCGAGGCCGGCGGCAGGCGCCGCGACGGCCGCACGATGTACAGCGGGAAGGTCTCCCCCGGCCAGTCCGGGAAGAGCTCCACCAGCGTACCGTCCGCGATCAGATGCTCGACGCTGAGCGCCAGCACCTGCGCTACGCCGGCGCCGGCCACGCAGGCCTGCACCATCGCGTCGGCGTCGGTCATCGTCAGCGAGCCGGCGGTGGACACCGTCAGCTGCTCCTTCGCGCGGCCCTTGCCGCGCAGGAAGATCCATTCGAAGGGCTTGCCGCGCTGCGGATCGATGTACTGCAGGCAGTCGTGCTTCGTCAGCTCCGGCGGCTTGCGCGGGCGTCCGCGACGATCGAGGTAGGACGGCGCCGCGACGGTCAGCACGCGGTTCTCCAGCAGCTTGCGCGAGGTCATCGTCGACGCCGGCTGCGGACCGAAGCGCACGGCCACGTCCACGCCCTCCGCGACCAGGTCGCCGCTGCCCGGGAACTGCACCATCGTCAGCGTGAGATCGGGGTAGAGCGCCTGCAGGCGGGGCAGGGCGGGCGCGAGCACGTAACGCGCGAACAGCGGGTTCAGGCTCACGCGCAAGGCGCCGCGCACGCTGACCGCCGCGCCGGAGACAAGGTTGGCCGCTTCCTCGATGCCCTCCAGATGCGGCACCGCATGCTCGTACAGCCGCGCGCCCTCGCCGGTGAGGTGCAGCGAGCGCGTCGTGCGGTCGAGCAGCCGCACGCCCAGGCGCTCCTCCAGCCGCGACACCGCGCGACTCACGCCCGAGGCCGACAGGCCCAGCACCTCGCCGGCCTTGCTGAAGCTGCCTGCCTCCACCACCGCGGCCAGCACGCTCATGCCGGCCAGCAGGCGCCCATCGATGCTCATCGTCCGCTCCTCATCTGCTTTCCTCGAATGCTGCCTCTGGATGTTCGTGCTGATCTTTGAATTTCAGCAAAGATCATTTGAACGACTCTACCTTTATCAAAGATCGTCCGCTTCGCATCATGCGGTCCGTTGCCTCAATCCCGAGTCGATTTCCCCCAACGAATCGTCCAACGATTCCTTCAACGGAGTTCCCCATGACCGATCGCGACATCCTCTTCAAGGCCGGCACCGTCATCACGATGGATCCGGCGCTGCCCAACCTGGCCGTCGGCGACGTGCTGGTGCGCGACGGCCGCATCGCCGCCGTCGACGCGGATCTGCCCGTCGGTGACGCCGAGGTGATCGATGCCGCCGGCAGCATCGTGATGCCCGGGCTGATCGACGCCCACCACCACGCCTGGCTCGGTGTGATGCGCCGGCTGATGCCGGACGTCGACGACCTGTTCGCCTACATCGACGTGGTGGCGAGCAAGCTCGGCGCGCACTTCCGCCCGCAGGACATGTACACCAGCACGATGCTGACGGCGGCCGCGTCGCTGGACGCCGGCATCACGACCATCGTCGACGCCTGCCACAGCTCGCGCAGTCCGGAGCACACCGATGCGGCGCTGGACGCGCTCGATGCCTCCGGCGTCCGCGCGCTGCACATGGTTGGTCCGGCGATGGACAAGGGCGCCTCCTCGGCGCATCTGCCAGGCGACCTGGCACGGCTGGCCACGCGCTGGAACGGCTCCGACAGCCGCGTCCAGGTCGGTCTGTTCGGGCAGTTGAAGCTGGACTGGTGGGAGGTCGCGCGCGGCCTCGACATGCGCATCCTGACCGAGTTCATCGGCGATCTCGCGCAGCTCGGCCCGGAGTTCGCCAAGCCCGGCGTGCTCGGCCCGCACAACCTCTTCAACCATTGCACGCGTGTGCCGGCAGCGACGTGGAAACTGTTCGCCGACGCCGGCGTGAACATCACGGTGAATCCGCGCTCGGATGCGCTGTTCGGCTTCGACGACGAGACCTTCGCCTACCAGGTGGCCGTCGACCACGGTCTGGCACCGGCGCTGGGCATCGACTTGGACACCGCCTTCGGCAGCGACCTGTTCGGCGAGATGCACGCGCTGTTCCATCAGCAGCGCGCGGCGATGCGTTATCGGCGCTTCCGCGGCGAGTCCGGCGTGCCCGCGCCGATCGGCGTCGAGGAGGTGCTGCGCGCGGCCACCGTCAACGGCGCACGTGCCGCCGGCATCGAGCACCGCGTCGGCACGCTTACGCCGGGCAAGGCCGCGGACCTGATCATGGTCCGCACCCACGGCGCGGCTGTGTTCCCGGTGACGAACGCGATCGCCACCATCGTGCAGGCGGTGGAGCGCGCCGACGTCGACACGGTCATGGTCGGCGGGCGCCTGCGCAAGCGCGGCGGCCAGCTGATCGACATCGACCTGGCGAAGCTGGCGGCCGACGCGGCGTCCTCGCGCGACTTCCTGCTCGACGCCAGCGGGCACCGCGTCGATCTGTTCAAGACCGCGGCATGAGCGCGCCGACTTCCACCGCGACGCTGAGCCGACCCGCGCCCGGCGTCATCGCGGCGCTGTTCTGCGGCTACCTGGCGGTCGGCCTGCCGCTGCCGGTGCTGCCGTTGTTCATCCACGAGCGCCTGGGTTTCGACGCGCTGACGGTCGGGCTCGTCATCGGCCTGCAGTTCGTCGCCACGGTGCTGACGCGCGGCTACGCCGGTCGCCTCGTCGACGGGCAGGGCGGGCGGCAATCGGCGCTGCAGGGCGCGATCGGGTGCGCTCTCGCGGGCCTGCTGTACCTCGTCGCCGCGCTGCCTGAGTGGTCGCCGGCAGCCGCGTTGGCCCTCGTCATCGCCGGACGGCTGGTGGCCGGCTTCGGTGAGAGCCAGTTCGTCACCGGCTGCGTGTCGTGGTCCATCGCGTCGGTGGGCCCGCAGCGTGCGGGCCTGTCGATGTCGTGGACCGGCATCGCGATGTTCGGGGCGCTCTCGATCGGCGCGCCGATGGGCATGTGGCTGTATCGCAGCCACGGCCTGCCGGCCGTGATGGTCGCGTGCATCGCCGCGCCGCTCGCCGCCTGGGCGGTCGCGTTGGCGACGGCGTCCTATCGCATGGCCGGCGGCCCGCGCCTGCCGTTCCGGCGCGTCGTGGGTCAGATCTGGCGCCAAGGGCTCGGGTTGACGCTGCAGGGCGTCGGCCTGGCCGGCCTGACCGCCTTCGCGTCGCTGTACTTCGCGGCACGCGGGTGGTCGCATGCCGGCGTGGTGATGACCTGCTTCGGCGTGGGCTTCATCGCGGTGCGGCTGCTGCTCGGGCATCTGCCCGACAAGATCGGCGGACGGCGGGTCGCGCTGTGGTCGCTGGTCGTCGAAGCGATCGGACAGGCGCTGGTCTGGGGCGCACCGCTGGAGGCCGTCGCGTTGGCCGGTGCTTTCGTCAGCGGTCTAGGCTGTGCGCTCATCTATCCGGCGCTGGGCGTCGAGGCGCTCAAGCGCGTGCCGCCGGCCAACCGCGGCAGCGCGATCGGCGCGTTCGCCGCGTTTCTCGACATCGCCTACGGCCTCGCGGGGCCGACGGCGGGATTGGTCGCAGGGCGTTTCGGTTACGCGGCGGTATATGCGCTCGGCGCAATGGCAGCATTGCTCGGCGTGGCGCTGGTCGCCACCGGGCGGCAGGAAGCTTGAAGGAGAAGAACCATGTCCCGCATCTTCATCACCGGCTCCTCGGAAGGCCTCGGCCTGATGGCCGGACAGCTGCTGGCATCGCAGGGCCACGAGGTCGTGCTGCACGCGCGCAATGCGAAGCGCGCGGACGACGCGCGGCGCGCGCTGCCGCAGGTCGCGGCGGTCGTCGTCGGCGACGTGTCCACGATCGTCGGCGTGCGCGAGGTCGCCGCACAAGCGGACGCGTACCTCGGCGCACCCAGTGGCGTGCAAGTCGATGCGCAGCCGGATGTCGCCGCCTTCGACGCCGTCATCCACAACGTCGCCGTCGGTTATCGCGAACCGCGCCGGATCACGACGGCGGACGGGCTCCCGCATCTCTTCGCGATCAACACGCTGGCGCCGTATCTGCTGACCGCACTGATGCGCCGACCGAAGCGCCTGATCTACCTGAGCTCCGGCATGCATCACCACGTCGACGCGAATCTCGACGACCTGCTGTGGACGACGCGACGCTGGGACGGCTCGACCGCGTACGCCGAGAGCAAGTTGCACGACGCGATGCTCGCCTTCGCCATGGCGCGACGCTGGCCGGAGACCGTCAGCAGCGCGCTGGAACCCGGCTGGGTGCCCACGCGCATGGGCGGTCGCGGTGCTCCCGACGACATGGATCTGGCGCACCGGACGCAGGCCTGGCTGGCGGTGAGCGAGGACGCGCAGGCGAAGCGCTCCGGTGCTTACTGGTTCCACCAGCGCCGGCTCGCGCCGAACCCGCAGGCGCTGGACGCGGCGCTGCAGGACCGGCTGCTGGCGCGCTGCGCGGAGATCTCGGGCGTGGCCATGCCGACCTGATGCGGCGAGCGGGTCATGCCCATGGACACTGGCGAAAACCGGCGATACTGTATAAATTGACAGTATGCCGCAAGACACCAAGATCGCTGCCCCGCCGCTGTACCTCCAGGCCGATGCGCTGAAGGGGCGTGGCAGCGCGTGGGCGATGCCGCACCGTTTCGAATCGCGCGAGCGTGAGCAGTACGACGACGGCTGGGGCACGCTGGACCAGGAGGCGCTGGAGGAGCATGTCGCCCCGAAGACCGAGATCATCGAGGAGCACGCGAAGAAGATCGTCAGTGGCAACCAGTCGCCCGACATCGGCTTCGACCTGTCGATCAATCCGTACCGCGGTTGCGAGCATGGCTGCATCTACTGCTTCGCGCGGCCGACGCACAGCTACCTGAACCTGTCGCCGGGCCTGGACTTCGAGACCAAGATCATCGCGAAGGTCAACGCCGCGGAGCGGCTGCGGGAGACGCTGGCCTCGTCCGCGTACAAGCCCGCGCCGCTGGTGCTGGGCACGGCCACCGATGCGTACCAGCCGATCGAGCGCAAGCTCAGCATCACGCGCGCCGTCGTGGAGGTGCTGACGGAGGCGCGGCATCCGTTCTCGGTCGTGACCAAGTCCAGTGGCATCGAGCGCGACCTCGACCTGATCGTGCCGATGGCGCTGAAGCGGCAGGTGTCGGTCTACCTGTCGGTGACCTCGCTGGATCCGGCGCTGTCGCGCATCCTGGAGCCGCGCGCGGCCTCGCCGCAGCGGCGGCTGCAGACGATCAGGACGCTGGCGGAGGCGGGCGTGCCGGTGGGGGTGAGCGTGTCGCCGGTGATTCCCTTCCTCAACGAGCCGGAGCTGGAGCGCATCCTCGAAGCTGCGGCGGAGGCGGGCGCGACCAAGGCCTTCAGCATTCCCCTGCGGCTGCCCTGGGAAGTGGCGCCGCTGTTCCACGACTGGCTGCGGCTGCATCAGCCGGACAAGGCGGCGCGCATCATGGCGAGGCTGCGCGACATGCGCGGCGGCAAGGACAACGATCCGCGCTTCGGCACGCGCTTCACCGGCGAGGGGATCTGGGCGGAGCTGCTCCAGCAGCGCTTGCGCAAGGCCTCGCAGCGATTGGGCCTGGGCCGCGAGCGGCACCAGTTCGACTTCAGCGAGTTCCGCCCGCCGTCCAAGGTGGCGGGGCAGCAGTCCCTGTTCTGATCGTCGGCTCAACGTCGGCTCAACGTCGGCTCAGACTCGGCAAGACCTGACCCCGCGCCAGTCGACCCGCTGTCAGCCGAACTGGCAATGACCTTCCTCAGTATGCGCAGGGGGAGTGACCTACCGATATCAATATCCCCCGTCGAAACGCCCTTCGGAGGGAATGCGTTTCGAGCTCATCACGCAGAGACTGGTTGCCATTGAGTCGAGGACTCGCAATGCAGGAAACGTGATGACAGTGCAGATCAACTATGTGGATCCATTCAGCACGCCGGACGGACTGGTCACGATCATGGTGCGTCCGATCCCCACCTCACCGGAGTTGTCCGAGGGTGATGCTGTGATCGAGCTTCTGAAGGGGCCATCGGTGATCTTTGGTTCTCCGCATCCGCGGAACGCGACCGACGCGCGTTGCCGACGCTGCAGTTGGGAGACGCTTGACGACGCGTTTGATCAGTTGAAACGGAGGCACGTCTCTGTGACACACCTGCGGCACCTGTTGCATCTGGCCGCGCATTTCATGGCAAGGCACGAACTCCGTCGTGGCGGCTCTGCCGTGTTGACGCGCTTCGATCACGACAAGGTCGTCAGCATCCATTACGAGATGCCGATCCAGGTCTCGCACGACGAAGCTCAGGCGTGGACGATGGCGTTCTGGGGCGAGCTTTCCTACATCGACATGCTCCAGTCGGGCTTCATCTTCTCTTTCATCGATGAACCTTCGGCTTGAGCCGATTCGGAGGCGCAGATGGCCATCGGTAGCAGTGAGTTGTTTGTCTTCGCGCAGACGTTGAGCCGTGAAGGATCGGAGGTGGCGACGCGCGATGCCATCAGCCGCGCGTATTACGCGGCCTTCCATCGCTGCCGAGCCTGGGAGCAATCGCTCCCGGAGCTTGGCGACAACGAAGGACCTGGCGGTGGATCGCATCAGGAGTTGATCAATCGACTGAAGAACCCTTCAAAGAAGTGTGGCGAAGTCATAGGGCACCGTTCGCGGACCAACGGCACCCAGTTGGAGGTGCAACGTGATCGACGCCAGATGGCGGACTACGACTTGGAGGAGGACGTGATGCCTGCGGTCATGCATGACCAATTGAGTCAGGTGCGGCAACTGCTCCGGCGTTGCGATGAGCCGCTGCCAGCATCGGCTCCGACCAAGCCTCGCAAGTGATTGCGTCGAGGATTCGCATTGAAAGTTCAGTGATGTCTCTGCAAGTGAACTACATCAGGCCCGTGAGTCGGCCCGACAAGTTGGTGGCGATCATGGTGATGCCTGTGCCGATCGCAGAGGGGATGTCAGAACTGACGGCGGTGATCGACTTGCTGCGGTATCCGGCCGTGTTGTTCGGGAATCCTCGTCCTGAGGGAACGCCTGACGCGCGCTGCAAGTACACGAAATGGGACCAGGTCGACCAAGCGCTCTCGCTGCTCGAAAGGCGCCACGTCTCTGTGACCTACGTTCGGCATCTTCTGCATATGGCTGCGTGCTTCGCCCAGCGCCACAGTCTGCAACGGCTAGGTACGGCGACGTTGACGCTCTTCGAACACGAGAACATCACGAGCATCCGATACGACGTGCCGGTCGACGTCAGTCGCGAAGCGGCCTTGGAATGGACCTCTGAGTTCTGGGGCGAACTCGCTTGCGTTGACCTGCTTCAGCCCAACTTCCTGCTCTCGTTTGTGAACGAGGCATCCGCCTGAGGCTGCTGGGATATCCGAGAGTCGGAGACGCATCATGCTCTGGAGAGCAATATCTCTTCGGCTTCGCCCGGTTAAAGGGCAACAAGACCTGACCCCTTGCCAACTGATCTTTTGCCCGCCGATCTGGCAATGACCTTCCTCAGTATGCGCAGGGGGAGTGACCTACCGATATCAATATCCCCCGTCGAAACGCCCTTCGGAGGGAATGTGTTTCGAGCTCTTCACGCAGAGACTGGTTGCCATTGAGTCGAGGACTCGCAATGCAGGAGAAATGATGACCATGGACGTCAGGGACATGAAGTGTGGCGCGGAGATGCAGCCGCTGATCGCAATCATGGTGCAGCCGCCGCCAGCCCGGGGTGATGTGTCGGAGTACGAATTGCTGATCGATCTGCTGAAGACCCCGGACGCGCTCTTCGGGCCGATGGGCTGGCAAGGGCTGCCGGATGCGCGCTGCCGTTACGCGAACTGGGAGGAGCTCGAGCGGCCACTGGAGTCGAACGCCGGGCCTGCCGGCGGTCGACATCAGGAACTGATCAACCGACTTCGGAATCCGGCGCCGGAGTGTGGAACGGAAGTCGGCCATCGATCGCGTGCTTCCAGCTACCAGCTGTTTGCTCAACGCCAACGTCGAGTGGACGCCGACTATGACCTCCACGTGGAAGTCACTGAAGCGACGGTGCGACTGCAGTTGGAAGAAGTCCAGCAAATCCTGACACGCTGTGATCAACCACTGCCCCCATCGTTGGTCCAGCGAGGCCGGCCATGATCACCCACGCCGGCAAGCGCCCACCCAATCCCAGTCCTTGCGATAGACCGACGTCTCCACGCCGCTGAGGCTCAGCACCGTGTGATACAGCCCGTCGTGCGACATCGGCGTATCGCGCCGTTGCGTCAGGCAGGCGCTGTCGAGCTTCTGCGACTGCCGCGTCTGTTCCGGCAGCCACAGGATCAGCGGCACATGCTTCTGCTGCTTGGGCGCCAGCGCATAAGGCATACCGTGCAGGAACAGGTTGTTTTCGCCCAGCGACTCGCCGTGGTCCGACACGTAGAGCAGGCTGGGGTCGAAGCGTTGCTCCTGCGTGCCCAGCCAGTCGATCGCTTTCGCCAGCACATGGTCGGTGTAGGCGATCGTGTTGTCGTAGGCATTGCGGACCTGGTCCAGTTCGCACTGCTGCAGCGCGTTGCTGCGGCACTCCGGCTGGAAGGGCTTGCGGTCGTCGGGCGTGCGCAGGTAGTAGGCGGGGCCGTGGCTGCCCATCTGGTGCAGCACCAGCACGACGCCGCGCGCGACGCGTTGCGGATCCAGCGCGGCGATGCGCGCGTCCAGGTCGTGCAGCATCACTTCGTCGAGGCACTCGCCGTCGGCGCGGCACAGGCCCGCAGGAATCGGATGATCCGGCCGCGCGGGATTGATCGCCTGCGCATTCGGCACGCGGTCGCAGATCCCCTTGCAGCCCGACTGGTTGTCCAGCCACAGCACCGCCAGCCCGGCGCGCTGCAGCACGTCCATCAGCGTCTGCTGGTTGCCGGGATGATCGACGTACACCTCGCGACCCAGCTGCGAGAACATGCAGGGCAGGGAGGCCGCCGTCGACGTGCCGCAGGACGCGACCTCGCGATAGCTCAGCACCGGCTTCGTCGACAGCTCCGGATTCGTCGGCTTGCCGTAGCCGTTGAGCTGGAAGTTCTCGGACCGCGCCGTCTCCCCGACCACCAGCAGCACCAGCGGCGGTCGCGCGCCCGCCGCGCGCGGCGTGAGCTTCGCATCGGCGGCGACGACCTCCAGCGGTCCCTTGGGTTTCTTCTGCTTCTGCACGGCCAGCGCGGCGCTCGCCCAGATCGCATTGATCGGGCTGACCATCTTGGTCAGCGCCTTGTTGTTGCGCAGCGTGGAGGCCAGGTCCGCCGTCCGTGTCGCCGCGAGTCCGACGCCCAGGACCAGCGCCAGCGCGACGCTCGCGACGTTCCATCCCAGCCGCTTGAACCAGCGCGTGTCGCTCAGCCGCTGGCGCCAGATCCAGACCAGCGGGATCAGCGCGATCACCGCGACGTGCGCCGCCAGTCCCCAGCCGATCAGATCGCGCGTCTCGCGCACGTCGGTCTGCAGCGCGTTGGTGATCATCGTGCTGTCGATGATCACGCCGTAGCTGCCGATGAAGTAGGCCAGCGGCGCCGTCATCAGCAGCATCAGCGTCAGCAGCGGCTTCACCGCGACACGCCAGGCCAGCAGGCTGAAGGCCGCCGCCAGCACCATGATCACGATGCCGGCGAAGACGACGACGAAGAGCTTGCCCGAGGCGCCGGCGTAGTCCGGCAGGCCCCACATCCGCTGCCACAGCGGCCAGTTGCCGAGCACACCGATCCACAGTGCGGTCAGCCACGTCAATGCCAGCGGAGAACGGGTGCGCAAGGTCCGCGCGGAACCGGCCTCGCGGGTCGGCGAGGTCGAGGAATCGGAGAACGGCATCTTGTTGTGTCAGGCCGGCAAAAAGAAACCGGCCCTTGTAGTTGTCGTACCTGAAGCTTCCCTGAAGCATCCCTGAGCGTCGCGCCAGCTTAGCCCGGGATGCGCGTTCATCCTCGCAAGGCCATGCCGCCGCCTCGGGCGGCCTTCAGCCCCTGGCCGCTGGCCTGCACATAGCGGCGCTGCAGTTCCTCGATCCGCGGCTCCAGTGCCGCCGGGTCGGTCATCCGCTCCCGGTAGCGCTTGAGCACCAGCGCCGCCATGTCGATCAGCTTGGCGTTCAGCGTCTGCGCGCCTTGCTCCACCAGCAACTGGACCCCGGTCTGCGCATCGCCGCGCATCGCGTGGCGCATCGCCGTCTCGGAGATCGCGAACACCCGCGCATTCGCGTCGCGCAGCAGTTGCGTGCTGGGTTCGTGGCCCTCGGCCATGCTGATCATCACCTCGGTCGCCGACTTCGAGCTGCAGAAGCGCAGGCCGAGCTGGCTCATGAGGCTCTCCATCTCGCTGAGCTCGATGTCCTGCCGCGCCATGCGCACCCACAGCGCCGCCAGCAGGCTGGCGGCCTCGAGGTCGAAGTCCGGATCGGCGGCGCGCTTCGCGAACCGGCGGGCCAGCGTGAGCGCATCCGCCAGCTTGCGGTCCAGCAGCAGCCGCAGGCCTTGCATCAGCACGTCGAAACCCTGCAGCCGCTGATCGCGCGGCGCGCGCTCCATGGCTTGCATCAACGCATCCATCGTGTACTTGAGACCCTTGCTGTCCTTGGCGTCGAAACGCATCAGCGCGATCAGGGCCAGGCTGTGCGCGTCGAACAGCTTCGACCGCAGGCCTTGCGCCACGCTGCGCTCCAGCATCTTGAGTGCCTCGTCGCGCTGCCCTGCGTAGAAGGCCAGCGTGCCGCAGTGCTGCTGCCGCAGCAGGCAGCCGGGCGTCAGCGTCGCGGCGGTGCGGTAGGTCGCGAGCGCGGCGTCGATCTCGCCTTGCTCCATCTGCACGCGGCCCATCAGGTCGTAGCTGTCGGCCTGGTCGGGCATGTCGCCGATCAGCGTCTCCAGCGTGCGGCGCGCGGCGCTCAGGTTGCCGCCGGCGACCTCGGTCCGCGCCACGCCCAGCCGCGCCCACGGCACGGTGCGCGCGGCGATGATGGCCTCGTACAGCTCGCGCGCCTCGGTGTGACGCTCCAGGCGCAGCAGCAGTTCCGCGCCGATGCGCGCGGCGTACAGCCAGTAGGTCGCCTTGCGCTGGAAACGCTCCAGGCACAGGTCCGCGGCGCGGCCGAAATCCTTGGCGTCAATCGCGTCGAAGATGCCCTTGAGCTCCACCTTGCGGTGCCGCGCGTTGGACAGCCGGTCGGCCAGCGCCGTGGTCGTGTAGGGCTTGACGAGGTAGGCGTCCAGGGCCGCCTCGGCGGCCTCGGCGACCTTCGCGTACGAGGCCTCGCCGGTGACCATGACGAAGACGGTGGAGTAGGGGAGCAGCTGCTCCCGCCGCAGTTCGTCGAGCAGGTCCTGTCCGGACATCTCGGAGCCGTCGAAGTAGTAGTCGCAGATGACGATGTCGTAGGGCTGCGTCTCCAGGATCACGCGGGCGTCGCGCACGCGCGTGGTCTGCCGCACATGGCCGACGCCGAGTTCGCGCAACTGCGCCGTCATGAGGCTGCGCGAGTTGGCGTTGCTGTCGATGACCAGCGCCTGCGTCTTGCCCAGCGTTCCCGCGAGCGTCATGGCTGCTGCCCCGCCAGAACGGACGCGCCAATGAAAAAGCCCGCCTCCGAAGAGAGCGGGCCGGCAGCACCCCAACGAATTGTGCGAATGTCGTCAACCACCGACCGATTGTCGGCCCGGCGACGACCGCCGGTCCCCCGGGTTTGCGTGGGTGACCGGCGCGATTCGCGAGTCGTGACGAGGGTTTGCGTGTCGCTGTTGGCGATTTACTTGAAGAGGTCCTTGACCCGGTCGGTCCAGCTCTTCGCGTTGGGCGAGTGGCGCTCGCCGCCGTCCTTCAGGCTCTTGTCGAGTTCCTTCAGCAGCTTGCGCTGATGCTCGGTCAGCTTGACCGGCGTCTCGATGCTGATGTGGCAGTACAGGTCGCCCGGATAGCTCGAGCGCACGCCCTTGATGCCCTTGCCGCGCAGGCGGAAGGTCTTGCCGTGCTGCGTGCCCTCGGGCAGCTCGATCTCGGCCTTGCCGCCCAGCGTGGGCACCTCGATCGTGCCGCCCAGCGCCGAGGTCGTGATCGACACCGGCATCGTGCAGTGCAGGTCGTCGCCGTCGCGCTCGAAGATGTCGTGCTGCTTGATGCGGATCTCGATGTAGAGATCGCCCGACGGACCGCCGTTCACCCCCGGCTCGCCGTTGCCGGCGGAGCGGATGCGCATGCCTTCGTTGATGCCGGCCGGGATCTTGACTTCCAGCGTCTTGGTCTTCTTGATCTTGCCGGCGCCGTTGCAGCTGGTGCAGGGCTCGGGAATGATCTTGCCGGTGCCGTGGCAGTGCGGGCAGGTCTGCTGGATGCTGAAGAAGCCCTGGCGCATGTGCACCGTGCCGCTGCCGCCGCAGGAGCCGCAGGTCTTGGCGCTGGTGCCGGGTTTTGCGCCGCTGCCCTTGCAGGTCTCGCAGCCTTCCCACGACGGGATGCGGATCTGCGTTTCCTTGCCGCGCGCGGCCTCCTCCAGCGTGATCTCCATCGCGTAGCTCAGGTCGCTGCCGCGGTAGACCTGCTGGCCGCCGCCCTGGCGACGGCCGCCGCCGCCCTGCTGGCCGAACAGGTCGCCGAAGATGTCGCCGAAGGCTTCCGCGAAGCCGCCGAACCCTTCGCCGCCCTGGCCGCCGCGGAAGCCCTGGTTCGGATCCACGCCCGCGTGGCCGTACTGGTCGTACGCGGCCCGCTTCTGGCCGTCCGAGAGCATCTCGTAGGCTTCCTTGGTTTCCTTGAACTTGTCCTCGGCTTCCTTGGCACCCTCGCCCTGATTGCGGTCAGGGTGGTACTTCATCGCGAGCTTGCGATAGGCCTTCTTGATGTCTTCTTCGCTGGCGTTCTTGGCGACGCCCAGGACTTCGTAATAGTCACGCTTTGCCATGGATCTTCCCGAGAGGACTAAGGGCCTCAAACCAGAACGCCGCGCGAGGCTGGCGGCCCCGCGCGGCGGCTGTCAGTCGACAGCGATTGCCGTGGTCCATGCCGACAGGGGTCGGCAGGCCCGGCTTACTTGGAGTCCTTGACTTCCTTGAACTCGGCGTCCACGACGTTGTCGTCGGCCGGCTTGGCCGAGGCCTGCGCACCGGCCGCTTCCGCGTGCTCGGCACCCGCCGCGCCCGCAGCGCCGGCCGCGCCCGCACCGGCTGCCGCCTGGGCGGCCTGCGCCTCGGCGTAGACCTTCTCGCCCAGCTTCTGGCTGGCGGTCATCAGCGCTTCGGTCTTGGCGTCGATGTCGGCCTTGTCCTCGCCCTTGATGGCTTCTTCCAGGTCCTTGACCGCGGCTTCGATCTTTTCCTTCTCGCCGGCGTCCAGCTTGTCGCCGTGCTCGGTCAGCGACTTCTGCACCGAATGCACCAGGCCGTCGGCCTGGTTCTTCGCCTGCACCAGCTCGACCTTCTTCTTGTCCTCGGCGGCGTTGGCCTCGGCGTCCTTCACCATCTTCTCGATCTCGGCCTCGGACAGGCCGGAGTTCGCCTTGATGGTGATCTTGTTTTCCTTGCCGGTGCCCTTGTCCTTGGCGCCCACGTGCAGGATGCCGTTGGCGTCGATGTCGAAGCTCACCTCGATCTGCGGCAGGCCGCGCGGCGCCGGCGGGATGCCTTCGAGGTTGAACTCGCCCAGGCTCTTGTTGGCCTGCGCCAGTTCGCGCTCGCCCTGGTAGACCTTGATGGTCACGGCGGGCTGGCTGTCCTCGGCGGTCGAGAAGGTCTGCGCGAACTTGGTCGGGATGGTCGTGTTCTTCTTGATCATCTTCGTCATCACGCCGCCCAGGGTCTCGATGCCCAGGCTCAGCGGGGTGACGTCCAGCAGCAGCACGTCGGTGCGTTCGCCGCCCAGGACCTGGCCCTGGATCGCGGCGCCGACGGCCACGGCCTCATCGGGGTTCACGTCCTTGCGCGGGTCCTTGCCGAAGAACTCCTTGACCTTCTCCTGCACCTTGGGCATGCGCGACATGCCGCCGACCAGGATGACGTCGTCGATCTCGCCGACCGACACGCCCGCGTCCTTGATCGCGGTGCGGCAGGGGGCGATGGTGCGCTCAATCAGCTCGTCCACCAGCGACTCCAGCTTGGCGCGGGTCAGCTTGATGTTCAGGTGCTTCGGACCGGTGGCGTCGGCCGTGATGTACGGCAGGTTGACGTCGGTCTGCGACGAGTTGGACAGCTCGATCTTGGCCTTCTCGGCCGCTTCCTTCAGGCGCTGCAGGGCCAGCACGTCCTTGGTCAGGTCGACGCCCTGTTCCTTTTTGAACTCGCCGATGATGTAGTCGATGATGCGCTGGTCGAAGTCCTCGCCGCCCAGGAAGGTGTCGCCGTTGGTCGACAGCACCTCGAACTGCTTCTCGCCGTCGACGTCCGCGATCTCGATGATGGAGATGTCGAAGGTGCCGCCGCCCAGGTCGAACACGGCGATCTTGCGGTCACCCGCGCCGTGCTTGTCCAGGCCGAAGGCCAGGGCCGCGGCGGTGGGCTCGTTGATGATGCGCTTGACGTCCAGGCCGGCGATGCGGCCGGCGTCCTTGGTCGCCTGACGCTGCGCGTCGTTGAAGTAGGCCGGCACCGTGATGACGGCTTCGGTCACTTCCTCGCCGAGGTAGTCCTCGGCCGTCTTCTTCATCTTGCGCAGGACTTCCGCCGACACCTGCGGGGGCGCCAGCTTCTTGCCGCGCACTTCCACCCACGCGTCGCCGTTGTCGGCCGCGGCGATGGTGTAGGGCATCAGGTCGATGTCCTTCTGGACTTCCTTCTCCTGGAACTTGCGGCCGATCAGGCGCTTCACCGCGTACAGCGTGTTGCGCGGGTTGGTCACGGCCTGGCGCTTGGCCGAGGCGCCGACCAGCACTTCACCGTCTTCCTGGTACGCAATGATGGACGGGGTGGTGCGCGCACCTTCCGCGTTCTCGATGACGCGGGTGGTGTTGCCTTCCATGACCGCGACGCACGAGTTGGTCGTGCCCAGGTCGATGCCGATGATCTTCTTCTTAGCCATGTGGTGCTCCTGAATATTGAAAAACTGCGGAACGGTCAGCGCGGGAGGCCCGGGAGGGTGGTGGGCTGAAACGTCGTTCCGGCGATGCTTCTGATCTGTGGATAACTTGTCCGGGTTCAAGGGCCCGGTTGTTTTTTCGGTGCGCTTATTTCGGGGCGGTCACGGTGACCAGCGCCGGACGCAGCACGCGGTCGGCGATCAGGAAGCCCTTCTGGAGCACGGTCACGACCGTGTTCGGGTCCTGCTCGGCCGGCACCACCGAGATGGCCTGGTGCTGGTGCGGGTCGAACTTCGTGCCGGCGGCGGGGTTGATCTCCACCACCTTGTTGCGCTCCAGCGCCGACTGCAGCTGGCGCAGCGTGGCGTGCACGCCCTGCAGCACCTGCTCCACGCTGGCGTCGGGCAGCGCGATGGCGGCGGACAGGCTGTCCATCACCGGGAGCATCGCCTCGGCGAAGCCCTCGACGGCGAACTTGCGGGCCTTGGTCGTGTCTTCCTCGCCGCGGCGGCGGGTGTTCTCGACCTCGGCCTTGGCGCGCAGGTAGGCGTCGGACATCTCGGCCAGGCGGCGCTCGGTGTCGGCCAGTCTGGCTTCGAGCGTCTCGGGGACCGAGGCGGCGGCCGCGGCGGCCGCTTGCTGGGTCAGTTCGTCCAGCGTCGGATCAGGATGTTGGTTGTCAGTCGTCATGGTTGGAATGCCCCAATGCGGATGCCCGGCCCCTCTGTGGGAGCGCGGCCGGCCTCTGAGAAAACCAGCGTGCGTCGGGCGACCCGCCGCATCTGGGGCCCATGGCCGGAACTTCAAGAGGGTGATTTTCGCATCCGGGACCGGGCAAACCCCGGGCCTGCTACAGCAGGTGCATGGAAGGGGCGATCGGCGGCCGTCGCGGAACCGTCATTCGCCCGGGGCAGGCGAGATCCGCTGACCTTCCAGCCGGGCGCGTTCGCGGGCGTTGAGGGGCGGCAGGCCCTCGAAGTAGGGGCGGACGGCGCAGCCCACGCCGACGCCCAGTTCGACGGCCTTGCCGGCGCGGTGGATCCAGTTGATCGGGGCGGGGCGGGTGGCCGCGCCGGCGATGTTGACGAGCAGCCCCAGCACGCCCAGCAGCCAGGTCGAGCCGATGAAGAGCCGCAATCGATGCGCGACGCCGTGGACGATGTTGCCCATCGCGTTGCGCGGACCCGTCCCGGTGAAACGGGGGAGGACGGCGGGCGTTTTCCTGACCTCGAAGAGGGGCACCTGCACGAGCGGCGCAGGATCGCCGCCGACGTGACCGGCGTCCGGCACGCGATGGCGTTGCCGGGCCATGGCCACGCCGCCGGCCATGCCGGTGAGCGCGCCGGCCGTCAGCGACACGCCGGCGGACAGCCCGATGTCCGGCAGCGCGCCCAGCGGCGCCATGCCGAGCGAGGCCCCGCGGACCGCGTTCAGCCCGCCGAAGGCCCATTCGCCGGCGCGTACGTGCGTCCGGCCGTCGATCAGGCCGTGTCGTTCCTGCGCCGCCTGGATCTCCTGGCGGAGCCGGCGCACGCCCTCCGGTCCGTAGGGCGTGCCCGTCCCGTCCAGCAGATCGGCCACGTGGTCCGGCACGAGCTGGGCCGCCGGGATGGCCGCCAGCTGTCGACCGGTCAGCGCCGCGGCGCGGGGCGACACGACGCTGCCCAGCGTCGCGCCGATCGCCCCGCAGATCGACGCGCCGATCCAGCGGGCGGTCGCGATCACGGCGATCTGCAGCAGGCCGCGATCCGTGTCCTGGTCGACGTAGTTGCGATCGCTGCCCAGGCCCAGCGTCTGCGGCGCGTCGAAGACGCTGCGCACGCCCAGCTCGGCGATCGCACCGCCGATGCCCCGGCCCAGTCCGAAGCCGAACGCCGCCGCGCAGCCGATCGACGCCGCGAGGGCGACGATGGCCTTCAGGACCTCGGTGTCGGCCGGCGTCATCGACACGCCGCCGCGCCGGATCGCGTCGAAACGGGCGACGGCCTGGCGCCGGACGGTGTCACGCTCCTGCGACCGGGAGCGCGGGTTCACGAGCGCCAGGGCGAGCGACGCGGCGCGCGATCGGGGTTGGGGGACGTCGCGCCCGGGCTCCGCGCTCGCTTCGGCGAGCGCTTCGACGATGTCGTCGACGCCCGTTCCGGCCACCGGATCGGCGCCCGGCCCGGCGCGCTGGTCGACACGCTCTTCACCAGATTCTTCAACGCGCTCTTCACCGCGTTCTTCAACACTCGTCCGCCTGTGCATCGACGACGACGCGTCGTGAGACACCGGGCCCATCGGGAGAGGGATCATGTCGTCCTCGCTGGTCAGCCCCGGCGGGACGGGACGCCGCACCGGTATCTCCACCGGCGCAGGACGAGAGCGTCAGGCGCGCCAGCGCGTCAGGAGCGCGAGCGCACGTTGAGGATCCGGCGGATCCGGCGGAGGCGGCGTCAGTCCAGGCTGGCGGACCAGCGGTTCCAGTCCGCGAGACGGCGGCGATCCTGCTTGGTCGGGCGGCCCTGCTCGATGGCGTCGGCGGGCTCCGGCGCGAGGCGACGCGCTTCCGCCGCGCGCTCGCGCGCCGCGATGCTGTCGGGCGTTTCCTCATACAGCGCCTGCGCGACCGGCGCCGGGCCGCGCACGCCGCTGATGCCGGCGACCTTCACCTCGCGGTCGATCTGGCCCTGGCGCAGCTTCACCACGTCGCCGACGCGCACCTCGCGCGAGGCCTTCGCGGCCTGGCCGTTGATGGTCACGCGGCCCTTGCCGATCTCGTCGACGGCGATCGAGCGCGTCTTGAAGAAACGGGCGGCCCAGAGCCACTTGTCGAGGCGCACCCCGCCGGCGGCGGAGGACCCGGAAGCAGCGGACGAGGCGGAAGAGGAGCGGGCGGAGGAAGACATCTGGATCGGATTGTCCTATGCGGTCGACGAATCGGCGGATGGTGCCGCCGGCAGCCGGACCACGGCATCGAGGCCCTGGATGACCCCGTCCCGCTCGCGGTTGTCCAGCGCGAGCGTGCCGCAGAGCGAGCCGACGATCTCCCGGCAGATGGCAAGCCCGAGGCCCGACCCGCCGCCGCTGCCGGCCGCGAACGGTTGTCCGAGCCTGGGTCTCAGTGCCGCGGCGATGCCGGGGCCGCTGTCGGCGATGCGCAGTTCGACGCCGCCGGCCAGCTCCGCGCGGCTCGTCACCCGCAGTTCCAGCCGGCTGCCGCGCGGGCAGTGACGCAGCGCGTTGTGCAGCAGGTTGCGCACGAGCTCCCGCAGCGCCCACGCATGGCCGCGCACCGGCGCGGGTTCGGTGAAGAGCTCGAAGTCGAGCTCCGCGTCGGCGATCAGCGGCGCCAGGTCGAGCGCGACCTCACGCACCACCTCCGCCAGGTCCAGCCGCGGCGGATCGCCTTGCTGGCGAAGCTGCTCAACCTTGGCCAGCGCCAGCATCTGGTTGGCGAGCGCGGTGGCGCCGTCGACGGTCGCGCCGATCTCGTCGATCGCCTGCGTCAGCGGCAGGTCGCCGCGCCGTGCCGATTGCACCTGCGCCTTGAGCACGGCCAGCGGCGTGCGCAGCTGGTGCGAGGTGTCGCGCACGAAGCGCTTCTGATGCGCGAACAGCCCGGACTGCCGATGCCAGGCCTCGTTGATCGCGACCACCAGCGGCGCGAGTTCCGCCGGCACGCCCGGCATCGGGATGGGGCTGAGGTCGTCGTCCGCGCGCGCGCCGATCGAGCGGCTGAGCTCGCGCACCGGCCAGGTGGCGAAGAGCACCACGCCCCAGACCACGATGGCGATCACGGCCAGCAGCGCGGCCTGGCGCCACAGGGTCGAGATCAGCACCTGCCGCGCCAGCGTGCGCCGGATTTCCAGCGTCTCCGCGACCTGGATGGTCGCCACGCCCAGGCCGGCCTCGCCCGAGACCGGCTGCTTGAGCACCGCGACGCGGACTTCCTCGCCCTGGTAGACGTCGTCGTAGAAGTCGACCAGTGCCGCATACGCGCCGCGCGCGGGCAGCTTGCCGTGCCACGCGGGCAGGTCGTCGAAGCCCGAGACCCATTCGCCGCGGAAGCCCGTGACGCGGTAGAACATGCGGCTGCGGTTGTCGGCCTCGAAGGCCTCCAGCGCCGCATAGGGGACCTCGGACACCAGATGCGGATCCTCGCGCGTGCCGTGCACGTCGAGCTGCTCCCCGATGGTCTTGGCCGAGGCGAGCAGCGTGCGGTCGTAGGCCGTGTCGATGGCCCGCAGCGCGTCTTCGTAGAGCCGGTGCGCGTTGGCGGCGATCAGCAGGCCGACGGGGACCAGGATGCCCACCAGCAGGCGGCTGCGCATCGAGGACAGCCGCCGTCGACGCGGCCGCGATGGCGATGGCGACATCGGCGGGGATGTCCGCTCCAGGCCCTTGTCCACGCCGCCCACGCCGCCCACTCAGTCCGGCGCCTTGAGCAGATAACCCAGGCCGCGCAGCGTCACCAGCCGCACGCCGTCCGCCGGCAGCCGCTTGCGCAACCGGTAGGCGACGACCTCGACCGCGTCGGGCTGCACGTCGAGGTCGTCGGCGAAGACGATCTCCGTCAGCCGTTCCTTCGCGACCGCCTGGCCCGGCCGCGCCAGCAGCGCGCGCAGCAGCGCGGCCTCGCGCGGCGGCAAGTCCAGCGGCAGCCCGAGGTGGTAGATCGCGCCGCTGTCGGCGTCCACGCGCAGGCCGTGGAAGGACTCGTCCTCGTGCGTGCCGGCGCCCGCCGCCGAACCCGGTGCCCCCGGCGCGCCGCGGCTGCGGCGGGCGAGGGCGCGCACGCGCGCTTCGAGTTCGTCGAGGTCGAAGGGCTTGGGCAGATAGTCGTCGGCGCCGATGTTCAGGCCCAGGATGCGGTCGCCCACGGTGCCGCGCGCGGTCAGGATGATGACCGGCGTGGCGAGCTGTTCGGCGCGCGCGGCCGACAGCAGTTCCAGCCCGTCGATGTCGGGCAGCGACAGGTCCAGCAGCACCACGTCCGGCGGCGACGCGCGCCAGCGCTCCAGCGCCACGCGGCCCTCGGCGAACACGTGCACCTGGATGCCGCGGCGCTCGAAGGACCGCGCCACCGTGGTCTGCAGCGCGGCGTTGTCCTCGACGAAAAACAGCCTCATGGCCGGCAGTGTCCGCCACGCGCGAAGCCGTGGCCGCTCAGGGTCAACCCTGAGCTTCCCGACAGCCGATTGAAAGCCGCCGTGTGCAGGATGCACGCCTACAACACCGGGCGCCCGCTCTGCCCCGGTGACGACATCTACAACAGGAGACACGAGCATGCGTCGAGACCAATTCCTGAAGTCCGCGGCCGCCTTCGCCGCGCTGGGCGCCACCGGCGCGCTGCCGCTGAGCGCGCAGGCCGCGGCGGCCCTGAAGATCCTCGTTCCCGCCAATCCGGGCGGCGGCTGGGACATCACCGGCCGCGCGCTGGGCAAGGCCCTGCAGGACGCCGGCGCCGCGGGCGCGGTGACCTTCGAGAACAAGGGCGGCGCGGCCGGCGCCATCGGCCTGGCGCAGTTCGTCAACGCCGCCAAGGGCGACCCGAACGCGATGATGGTGATGGGCGCCGTGATGCTGGGCGGCCTGATCACCAGCAAGCAGCCCGTCACGCTGACGCAGGCCACGCCGATCGCGCGCCTGACCAGCGAGTACAACGTCTTCGTGCTGCCGGCCAACTCGCCGTTCAAGACGATGAAGGACGTGGTCGAGGCGCTGAAGAAGGACCCGGGCTCGGTGAAGTGGGGCGGCGGTTCGCGCGGCGCCACGGAGCACATCGCCGCGGCGATGCTGGCCCGCGAGGTCGGCGTCGACGCGACCAAGATCAACTACGTCGCCTTCCGGGGCGGCGGCGAGGCCGTGGCCGCGATCCTGGGCGGCAACGTCAGCATCGGCGGCAGCGGCTACAGCGAGTTCCAGCCCTACATCGAGAGCGGCAAGATGCGTCCGATCGCGATCACCGCGCCGCAGCGCATCAAGGGCCTGGACATCCCGACGATGAAGGAGCTCGGCTACAACGTCGAGATCGGCAACTGGCGCGGCGTCTACGGCGCGCCCGGCATCACGCCGGCGCAGCGTCAGACGCTGATCGACCTGGTCGTGAAGGCGACGAAGTCCAAGGCCTGGGCCGAGGCGCTGGAGAAGAACGGCTGGACGCCGGCCGTGATGACGGGCAAGGACTTCGAGACCTTCGTCGACAACGAGTTCGCGTCCCTGCGCGCGATCATGCACAAGTCCGGCATGGTCTGACCCCGGGAGGCCGCCATGTCCGAATCTTCCGCGCCGGCCGTGGCCGGCCATCCGTCTGCGACCGCCCAGCCGGTCGCACCCGTTCCCCCTGAGTTCGACGACGCCACCCCGCCGCCGCTGTACCAGACGCTGGTCGGCGCCGGGGCGATGGTGGTCGGCGCGGTGATGGCCTTCGGGGCGTCCGCGATCCCGTCCGAGGCCGGCTACTCCGGCATCGGCCCGAACGCGCTGCCCTGGTTCGTCGCCGCGGTGTTGCTGATCTGCGGCGCCTGGCTGGTCTGGGAGTCGCGCAGCGGCGGTTTCCGCTCCATGGAGCCGCCGTCGGGCGCGCCCAAGGCGGACTGGCTGTCGGCGTCCTGGGTCGCCGGCGCCGTGATCGCGAACGCGTCGCTGATCACGGTCATCGGCTTCGTCCTGTCCTGCACGCTGTGCTTCGTGCTGGCCGTGCGCGGCCTGCGCCGCGCCGAGGGCAAGTCCCACGGCGGCGTGCGCCAGATCGTCATCGACACCGTCACCGGCCTGCTGATCGCGGCCCCGGTGTTCTGGCTGTTCAACAAGCTGCTCGCGCTCAACCTGCCCGCCATCACGGCCGGCGGCTGGCTGTAACCCCACCGGAGTTCCTCCATGCAAGACCTCTGGACCCACCTGATGGGCGGCTTCGTCACGGCCGCCTCCGGCGCCAACCTGATGTGGGCCTTCGTCGGCTGCGCGCTCGGGACGGCGATCGGCGTGCTGCCCGGCCTCGGCCCGGCCGTGACCGTCGCCATGCTGCTGCCCATCACCGCGCAGGTCGATCCGACCGCGTCGATGATCTTCTTCGCCGGCATCTACTACGGCGCGATGTACGGCGGCTCGACCACCTCCATCCTGCTCAACACCCCCGGCGAGACCGGCACCATGGTGACGGCGCTGGAGGGCTTCAAGATGGCCCGCCATGGCCGCGCCGGCGCGGCGCTGGCCACGGCGGCGATCGGCTCGTTCTTCGCCGGGACCTTCGCCACCGTGCTGGTCACGCTGTTCGCGCCGGTGCTGGCGGACTTCGCCGTCACGCTCGGCCCGCCGGAGTACTTCTGCCTGATGCTGATCGCCTTCACCACCGTCTCCGCGGTGCTGGGCCAGAGCACGCTGCGCGGCATGACGGCGCTGTTCATCGGCCTGGCCATGGGCCTGGTCGGCATGGACCAGCTCACCGGCCAGATCCGCTACACCGGCGGCGTGCCCGAGTTCATGGACGGCATCGAGACGGTGCTGGTCGCGGTCGGGCTGTTCGCGGTCGGCGAGACGCTCTACGTGGCGCTCTATGAGGGTCGCAGCAACCTGACGATGAACACCATGGGCCGCGTGCACATGACGCGCCAGGAGTGGAAACGCTCCATCCCGGCGTGGATGCGCGGCACGGCGCTCGGCTTCCCCTTCGGCGTGATCCCCGCCGGCGGCACCGAGATCCCGACCTTCCTGAGCTATGCGACCGAGCGCAAGCTGTCCAAGCACAAGGAGGAGTTCGGCACCGTCGGCGCCATCGAGGGCGTGGCCGGGCCGGAGGCCGCCAACAACGCGGCCGTGACCGGCACGCTGGTGCCGTTGCTGACGCTGGGCATCCCGACCTCGGTCACCGCGGCCATCCTGCTGTCTGCGCTGCAGAATTACGGCATCCAGGCCGGGCCGCAGCTGTTCGAGACCTCGTCGACGCTGGTGTGGGCGCTGATCGCGTCGCTGTACATCGGCAACGTGATGCTGCTGGTCCTGAACCTGCCGATGGTGGGACTGTGGGTGAAGCTGCTGCGCATCCCGCGCGCGCCGCTGTACGCCGGCATCCTGATCTTCGCGACCGTCGGCGTCTACGGCATGCGCCAGAGCGCCTTCGACCTCTACGTGATGCTGGCCATCGGCCTGCTGGGCGTGGTGATGCGGCGCTTCGACTTCCCGACCGCGCCGGTCGTCGTCGGCATGATCCTGGGCCCGCTCGCCGAGGCGCACCTGCGCAACGGCGTCGCGATCGGCGGCGGGAACTGGAGCGTGTTCCTGCAGCGTCCGCTGTCGGCCTCGCTGCTGGCCATCGTCGTGATCGTGCTGCTGCTGCCGCGCGTCATGAAGTGGATGAGCGCGCGCAAGGCGCGTCAGCAGGCGGCGGTCGCCCTCGGCTGACCCGACAGCATCCGCTTGAACGACAAGGGCTCCGATGAGGAGCCCTTTGTCATGGTGCGGCGAGGATCAGCGGATCAGCGTGCGGCGCCCGCCATCGACGCCGCCTCGCGCTGACGGGCGAGGGCCGCGGCCTGCGCCTCGTCGGGCACGGCGGTCGTGGGCCAGCCCTGCAGGTGCTGCTCGGCGATCGCCGCCAGCGCGCGGATGTGGGCGGGTCGGTCGTTCAGGCAGGGGATGTAGCTGAAGCGCTGCCCGCCGCTGTGCAGGAAGGCTTCACGCGCTTCCATGTCGATCTCTTCCAGCGTCTCGATGCAGTCCGACGAGAAGCCCGGGCAGATCAGGTCGACCGACTTCAGTCCGCGTCCGGCGAGTTCGCGCAGTGTCGGCTCGGTGTAGGGCTCCAGCCAGCGCGCCTTGCCGAAGCGGCTCTGGAAGGTCACCTTGTACTGCGCCTCGGACAGCCCCAGCGCCTCGGCCAGCAGCCGGCCGGTCTTCAGGCATTCGCAGTGGTAGGGATCGCCCAGCGCCAGCGTGCGCGCGGGCATGCCGTGGAAGCTCATCACCAGCAGCTCGCCGCGGCCCTCGGCCTTCCAGTGGGTCCGCACGCTGTCGGCGAGCGCGGCGATGTAGCGCTTGTCGTCGTGGTAGCGGTTGACGAAGCGGAACTCCGGCAGATGCCGGTGTTCCAGCGACCAGCGCGCCACGTCGTCGACGACGCTGGCGGTCGTCGCGCCGGAGTACTGCGGATACGCCGGCAGCACCAGCACGCGGGTGGCGCCGTCGGCGCGCAGCGCGTCCAGTTGCGATGCGATCGACGGGTTGCCGTAGCGCATCGCAGGCAGCACCTTGACGCGATGGCCGTGTTCGCCGAGCTGGCCCTGCAGCAGCTTGGCCTGCTTCTTCGTCCAGACCATCAGCGGCGAACCGTCCTTGGTCCAGATGCTGGCGTACTTCTTCGCCGACTTGGCCGGACGCGTCCGCAGGATCACGCCGTGGAGGATGGGCCACCAGGCGGCCTTGGGGATCTCGATGACGCGCGGGTCGGACAGGAACTGCGCGAGATAGCGTCGCGTGGCCTCGGGGGTCGGCGCGTCGGGCGTGCCCAGGTTGACCAGCAGCACGCCGATGGTCGGCGCGCGTCCGTGCACGTGATCGGGTTCGGGACGGAAGCTCATCCGGTTCAGATCCCGCGGCGCATCATCGCCGACGTGGCGGCTTCCGCGAGGTGGATGACCTCGAAGCGCACGGTCGGGGCCTGCGACTCCGAGGCCGCGCCGCCCAGGCCGATGGCGCCCGCGCCGTGCAGCGTGCAGGAGCCGCGGCGCAGGCTCAGCGTCTGGCCGCCGGCGCCGAAGCGCACGAAGGTGCCGTTGTAGCTGAGGTCGGTCAGGGCGAAGCTGCTGCCCTGCCAGTCGATGCGCGCATGCGAGCGGCTGACGCGGACGTCGGTGATGCAGTAGGTCGCCTGCGTGCTGCGGCCCAGCACGATGGGCATCTGTTCGATGTCGAAGACGCGGTCCAGGTCCTGCCACACCAGCCGGATGCCTTCCGGCCCGGCGCTGCGGGCGATCTCGCCGAACTGCGTCGCACCCGGATCGCCCGAGCCCTGGTCCAGCACGTAGATGTGGACCGGCTCGGCCCGGCCGCGCACGCTGATGTGGTCCAGGCTGCGGAAGCGCGCCTTCTGCGCGGCGGTCAGGCCGTTCACGACCTCGGCGGTCACGACGGTCTCGCCGTCGCCCGCATGGTCCAGCAGCCGGGCCGCGACGTTGACCGCGTCGCCGAAGCAGTCGCCGTGGATCTCGACCACCTCGCCGCGCGCCAGCGCGATCTGCAGGTGGGTATGACGCAGACGCTCGCTGCGCGCCGAGGTCTTCAGCAGCAGCTCTTGCATCCGCATCGCGGCCTTGATGCCGTCGCGCGGGTTGTCGAAGGCGGCCATCAGGCCGTCGCCCAGCGTCTTGATGATGTGGCCGCGGTTCTCTTCGACCGCCTGGCCGGTGAGGGCCACCGTCTGCGTCACCAGCCCCGAGGCTTCCGCATTTCCCAGCGTCTCGAACAGCGCCGTGCTGCCGCGCAAGTCGGCAAACAGGACGGTGCGCTCGCGGATCTGGGTCATCGGCCTGACAGGGGACAAGATGTGATGGAAGTCTCAGTGTAGCCGCGCCACCCTGGGCCTCGCGTGGTGATAAGCCCTCGCCTTGGGGGCCTGTCGGCCCCTGTACGACACCTCCCCCCAACGGGCGGGCGAATGCCGTAACAAGCCTTTCGGGCGGCGAGGGTCGAAGACGGCGGCGCCAAGAAAAAACCGGCCCGCGTCCGAGGACGGGGCCGGTCTTTCGGCAAACCCGGTGCCCATTGCTGGGCCCCGGGGCCGGACTGGATCAGAGGTTGTCCAGGTAGGTGCGCAGCTTGTCCGAACGCGACGGATGCTTCAGCTTGCGGATCGCCTTGGCCTCGATCTGGCGGATGCGCTCGCGGGTGACGTCGAACTGCTTGCCGACTTCCTCCAGCGTGTGGTCCGTGCTCATCTCGATGCCGAAGCGCATGCGCAGCACCTTGGCTTCGCGCGGGGTCAGGCTGTCCAGGATGTCCTTCACCACCTCGCGCAGGCCGGCCTGCATCGCGGCCTCGATCGGCGCGGTGTTGTTGGTGTCCTCGATGAAGTCGCCCAGATGGCTGTCGTCGTCGTCCCCGATCGGCGTTTCCATGGAGATCGGCTCTTTGGCGATCTTCATGATCTTGCGGATCTTGTCCTCCGGCATCTCCATCTTCTCGGCCAGCGTCGGCGCGTCCGGCTCGAAGCCGAACTCCTGCAGATGCTGACGCGAGATCCGGTTCATCTTGTTGATCGTCTCGATCATGTGAACCGGAATGCGGATGGTGCGGGCCTGGTCCGCGATCGAGCGGGTGATGGCCTGGCGGATCCACCACGTCGCGTAGGTCGAGAACTTGTAGCCGCGGCGGTACTCGAACTTGTCGACCGCCTTCATCAGACCGATGTTGCCTTCCTGGATCAGGTCCAGGAACTGCAGACCGCGGTTGGTGTACTTCTTGGCGATGGAGATGACCAGGCGCAGGTTGGCCTCGATCATTTCCTTCTTCGCGTCGCGCGAGGCCTTCTCGCCCTCGTTCATCCGCTTGTTGATGCCCTTGAGGTCGTCCAGCGGCACCACGGCCTTGCCCTGGATGTCGATCAGCTTCTGCTGCAGCTCCTGGATCGCGGGCAGGTTGCGCGACATGATGTTCGCGTAGGACTTGCCGGCCGCCACTTCCTTTTCCGCCCACTGCAGGTTCAGCACGTTGGGCGGGAAGGTCTTGATGAAGTGCTCTTGCGGCATGCCGCACTTGTCCACGACGATCTTGCGGATCTCGCGTTCGAAGCGGCGCACGTCATCCACCTGCGAACGCAGGATGTCGCACAGCTTCTCGATCGTCTTGACCGTGAAGCGGATGGTCATCAGCTCCTGGCTGATCGCGGACTGGGCCTTGTTGTAGTTGGCCGACTTGTAGCCGTCCTTCTCGAAGGCCTTGCGCATCTTGTCGAAGTTGGTCGCGAGCGAATCCAGCTTCACCAGCGCGGCGTTCTTCAGCTCTTCGAGCTTCTTGGTCAGCGCCTTGGAGCCGCCGGCGCCGTCGTCGTCGTCCTCTTCGTCGAACTCGTCGAAGTCTTCTTCCGCGACGTAGTCGTCCGCCTCGTCATCGGAGACGAAGCCGTCCACCGACTCGGAGATCTGCATCTCGCCGGCGCGGATCTTGGCGGCCATGGCCAGGATCTCGGCGATGGTCGTCGGGGAGGCCGAGATGGCCAGCATCATGGCCTGCAGGCCGCCTTCGATGCGCTTGGCGATCTCGATCTCGCCCTCGCGGGTCAGCAGCTCGACGGTGCCCATCTCGCGCATGTACATGCGCACCGGGTCGGTCGTGCGGCCGAACTCGGAGTCGACGGTGGACAGCGCGGCCTCGGCCGCTTCTTCCGCTTCCTCTTCGGTGGCGGTCGGCGAGGTCGAGCCCTGGATCAGCAGCGTGGCGGCGTCGGGCGCCTGCTCGTACACGGCGATGCCCATGTCGTTGAGCATCGACACGATCGCCTCGAGGATTTCCTCGTTGATCAGCTTCTCGGGCAAGTGGTCGTTGATTTCCTGATGCGTCAGGAAACCACGCGTCTTGCCCATCTTGATGAGGGTCTTGAGCTCCTGGCGGCGCTTGGCGACTTCCTCTTCGGTCAGCGCCGTCTCGTCCAGGCCGAACTCGCGCATCAGCGCGCGCTCCTTGGCGCGGCTGACCTTCATGCGCAGCGGCTTGGCCTTGGGCTTGTCCTCGCCCACTTCCTCGACCTCGACCGCCTCGACGGTCTCGGCTTCGCCTTCGGTCTCGCCCTCGGTCTCGCCGTCGGCGTCGACGTCGGAGAAGTCCTCTTCCTCCTCCTCGACCTTGGCCTTGGCGGCGGGCTTCTTCGACTCGGTCTCGGCCTTGGGCTTGCGGCCGCGCTTGGGCTTCGCGTCATCGGCGGACGCGACAGCGGTGGCGGCCTTGGCGGTCTTCGCGGCGGCCTTGACGGCCGGCTTCTTGACTTCTTCGGTTTCTGCGGCGGCGGCCTTGGACGCGGTCTTTTTGGCGGTCATGCAGTTCCTCGGTGGCTCGTGGGCCAGTAGGTGAATGCGGGGAAATCGCAGTGGGTGCAGGCAATGCAAACAGCCACCTGTCCCGCCGGCGCCCGCAAACTCCCGACACTTGCGGGCTATGCGGCGCGAGCGAGCCAGGCGGCTCGAACTCAGGCCCTGTGCGGCAGATCGGGGCAAACCGACTGCCATTCAAGGCTTTGCGCGTGAAGGTTAGCGTGAACCTTTGTTGTTGCAGCCCAGGCGGTGTAAGTTGGCCACTTTGTGTATGAACCCAGGGTCAGTGGGGGGCCGGGGACCGGTTGGCGCTGCGGTCACTCTTGACGCGCGAAAACCATAGATTATCTGCGAATTTTCCCGATCGGTCAAAAAGCAGGTTCGGATGGTTCGCTCAGGCCGTTGTTCGGCTGTTCGCTGGTTCGTTCAGGCGGCCGCCTGGTAGTTCTTCAGGCGGCTTCCAGATCCCGGATCTGGCGCAGCAAGGCCTGGAACCTGACCATGTCCGGCTGCGGGCTGCGCGCGATGCGGTCGGCCTCCGCACGGAGCTTGCCGACCCACAGCTTGCGCATCACCACGCGGAATTCGACCTCGACGTGTTCGTCCGGCGGCGGGGCGGTCAGCGGACCGCCGCTGACGCGCTGGGCCAGGTCCATCAGGTCGGCCTCCTGCAAGGCGATCTGCAGGACGGCCCACGGCGCGGGGCCGTTGTCGACCAGCGAACGTTCCAGCCACGCGATCAACTGGCCGTGTTCGCCGGGGAGCTCGTGCAGCAGCTGCAGGTCCTGCTCGCCGATCTGCTGCCAGAGCTCGCTGTGCAGGACCAGCATGCGGACCGCCAGATTCATCGGCGCGGGCGGCAGCTCCAGCGGCATGCCGATGGTCGGGTCCTGGTCGCGCTTGCGCCAGTCGCCCTTGCCCCCCTTGCCGCTCCAGTTGCCGCCGCCGCCCTTGCCCTTGTATTCGCCCTTGGGTACCCACTTTCTCTCTCCCTGGCCCTGGCCTTGTGGTTGGGGCGAGGGGGCGGCGCCGTAGGCGTCCGGGGGAATGTGGACGTCGTCCGCGCTGGCATGGGCCTCGTCGCCGTAGGCGGAGGCGGGAATGTCGAAGTACGGCTCGTCATGCAGGCCGTCGGCAGAGGGGGCAGAGGTTCTTGCCGCCGCCCTGGGCGCCGGTGCGGGCGCGGGGCGTTCCGCACGGGGGCGCGAGCCCGGCGCCGCGGGCGGCTGCGCGTTTGCCCACAAGACCTGCAGTTCAGCGTCCGGCAATTGCGCGCGGCGGGCGAGTTCGCCCAGCAACTGCCGCTTCAGCAGCCCGTCCGGCAGCGCGGCCCACAGCGGCTTGGCGACGCTCAACATCTTCGCGCGGCCTTCCGGCGTGCCGAGATCGCAGCCGTCGGCGGCGGTTTCCATCAACTGGCGCGACAGCGGCACGGCGCCTTCGACGCAGCGTTCGAACGCGTCGGCACCCAGCTCGCGCACATACGAATCCGGGTCGTGCTCGGTCGGCAGGAACAGGAACTTGATCGTGCGCGTCTCGTTGGCGTGGGGCAGGGCGGCCTCCAGCGCGCGACCGGCGGCACGGCGTCCGGCGGCGTCGCCGTCGAAGCTGAACACCACCGACTCGGTGAAGCGGAACAGCTTCTGCACGTGTTCCGCTGTACACGCCGTGCCCAGCGTCGCGACCGCGTTGCCGAAGCCGTGCTGCGCCAGGGCGACGACGTCCATGTAGCCCTCGACGACCAGCGCGTAGCCGCGCCGGCGCATCTGCGGTCGGGCCTCGTACAGGCCGTAGAGCTCGCGACCCTTGTGGAAGACCGGCGTCTCCGGCGAGTTCAGGTATTTCGGTTCGCCCTTGTCCAGCACGCGGCCGCCGAAGCCGATGACTTCGCCCAGCACGTTGCGGATGGGGAACATCACGCGGTCGCGGAAGCGGTCGTAGCGGCGCTGTTCGGCCTCGCTCTTGCCGGGGTCGTCCTGCAGGATGACCATGCCGGTCTCGACCAGCAGCGGATCGTCGTAGGACGGGAAGGCGTTGGCCAGCGAGCGCCAGCCGTCCGGCGCGTAGCCCAGCCCGAACTGCAGCGCGATCTGGCCGGTCAGGCCGCGGCCCTTGAGGTATTCGATCGCGCGCGGGTTGGCCTTGAGCTGCTGGCGGTAGTGCTGGCCGGCCTTGGCCAGGACCTCGGTCAGCGTGGCCTGGCGCTGCTTCTGGGCCTTCTCGCGCTCGCGGTCCTGCGGGCTGCGGTCGTCCTCGGGCACCTGCATGCCGGCCTGCTGGGCGAGGTCCTTGACGGCGTCGATGAAACCGATGCCCAGATGCTCCATCAGGAAGCCGACGGCGTTGCCGTGCTGGCCGCAGCCGAAGCAGTGGTAGGTCTGGCGCGAGGGGCTGACCGTGAAGCTCGGCGACTTCTCGCCGTGGAACGGACACAGGCCCTTGTGGTTGATGCCGGCCTTCTTGAGGTCGACATGGCGGCCCACGATGTCGACGATGTCGACGCGGGCCAGGAGGTCCTGAATAAAGCCGGGTGGGATCACCTCGGGATTTTAAGGGATGGCCTGGGTGGGGAGCCCCGGAGCGATGTCCGGGCGACTATCGGGAATGAGGTTGGGGATGACGTCAGGAAAGGGCGCGCGTGGTCGCGAAGGCGAGGGCGGCGGCGTGCGCCGCAGCGCCCAGTCGAGCAGCGCCTGCGGCGGCAGCGGTTCGCACAGGCCGCTGCCCTGGCCGACGTGGCAGCCCAGAGCGATGAGTGCCTGCGCGTGCGCCGGGGACTCGACGCCTTCGGCCACCAGTTCGCAGCCGAACTGTCCGGCCAGCGCGATCACGCCCTGCACCAGCGCGTGGTCTTGGGCGTCGACGAGCATGGTCTGCACGAACGAGCGGTCGATCTTGAGCTGGTCCAGCGGCAACTGCTTGAGCACCGACAGCGTCGCGTAGCCGGTGCCGAAGTCGTCCATCGCCAGGCGCAGGCCCAGGCGCTTGCAGTCGGTCAGCAGGCGGCGCGCGTGCGCGACGTCGTCGAGCGCGCTGGACTCCAGCAGTTCCAGCACGATCCGCTCCGGCGGCACGTCCGGATGGCGCGCCAGCAGCGCTTCGAGCCGCGGCACGAAAGCCGGCGCGGCCAGATGGCGCGGGCTGATGTTGACGCTGAGCTCCAGGTCCAGGCCTTGGGCGCGCCAGAGGCGGGCCTGCTCCAGCGCCTGCTCCAGCACCCAGTGGCCGAGCTGTGCGGCCATGCCGCTGTGTTCGACGGTCGGAAGGAAGGTGGCAGGCGCCAGCAGGCCGCGCTGCGGATGGCGCCAGCGCAGCAGCGCTTCGGCGCCTAGCAGCGCACCGCTGACGAGGTCCAGCTTGGGCTGGTAATACAGGCAGAGCTCGCCGGCCTCCAGCGCCTGCTGCACGCGCAGCGCGGCCTGGGCCTGGGCCTCGCGGCTGCGGCGCTTCTCGACGTCGAAGAACTGCACGCCGTCGCGGCCGCTGCGCTTGACGCGGTAGAGCGCGTGCGCGGCGTGGCGCATGAGGGTCTCGGCCTCGCCGCCGTCCTGCGGGTACAAGGTCGCGCCGACGCTGGCGCTCAGGCGCAGCGCGCCGCCGAGGGCGTCTTCCGCGTCGACGGCGTGTCGCCCGGCGTCCGTGGCGTTGCCCGTGATGCCCGCACTGCCCGCACTGATGGCGCCGCCCTCGTCGTCCGGATCGATCGGTCGACGCAGCACCTGCACGAGCCGGTCCAGCGCCTGCTGGGCTTCCTCGACGCTCTGCACGCGCAGCAGCAGGCCGAATTCATCGCCGCCCAGGCGGGCCACCTCGTCCGACCACTGCGGCGCCTGCCGCAGCGCCAGTGTCAGGCGCCGGGCGAGTTCCTGCATCGCCTGGTCCGCGCGGGCCACGCCGTGGCGTCGGTTGAACGCGGCGAAGCCGTCCAGGTCCACGCGCGCGACGCACAGCATGAAGCCCGGCCCCACCTGGCGGCTGGTCTGCAGCGCGGCCTGCAGCCGGCGCAGGAACTCCTGCTCGTTGGGCAGCCCGGTCAGCAGGTCGAAGCGGCCAAGGCGCTCCAGCGCCTGCTGCCTTTGCAGCTCCTGCGTCAGGTCGCTGAGCGCCAGCACGCGGTAGCGCGGCGGGCCTTCGGGTTCGGGGATGGAGGAGACGGTCAGCCGCAGCGTGCGCGGGAGGCCGCCGGCGGCGCGGACCTTGACCAGGCCCTGCCAGTGGCCGGCGGGATCGGCCAGCGCCTCGGCGATCGCTTCCGGATCGTGGCCGGCGCGGCGCAGCTGTGCCTCGTCCATCGGTAGCGCCGGGTGGCCCAGCATCTTGCGACGCAGCGCGTCGGCGGTGTCCGGCGTCGGATCGCCGTTCTCGATGACCAGCCCCGCAGGCGGCTCCAGCAGCGCGGCCATCAACGCCCAGTAGGCAGAGTTGGCGTCGAGCAGCCGATGGTCGAGGTCGGTGATCGCCAACCCCTCATGCAGATGCTGGAACAGGCCGCTGCTCATCCGCTGGCGTTCTTCGGCGGTGCGGCGCCACTGGACGTCCTGCAGGCTCGCCAGCACCTGGCGGGCGCGGCCGCGCGGGTCGCGGCGCGCGACGCGCAGCCGCAGCTCGTGCCAGACCCAGCCGCCGTCCTCGTCGGGCAGGCGCAGCGCATGGTGCAGCGTGTCGGGTTCAGGGTCGGGTGTTGCCTCGCCGGCGAGGGCGTCAGGCTCGTCCGGACCCCGCCCGTTGGCCGTCGTGGCGCCGCCCTGCAGCAAGGCGGGCAGGCGCTCCTCCAGCTTCATCCGGTCGACGGCGTGGACCTGCGCCAGCCACGCGAGCGGATCGGCGGGATCGAGCGGCCCCAGCCGCGACTGCCAGCCCGGCGACATCGCGACCGATTCGCCGGGGACCCATTGCGCCAGCGACAGGCCGGCGTCGTCGATCTTGGTGCGCCACTCGCGGCGCTCGTCGAGCGCGCGCCGCCGCAGCGTGCGGGCATGCAGCACCGCGCCCAGCCCGAGCAGCGGCAGCAGCCACCAGGCCACCGTGCGCCAGGCCGGCCAGACCGCGCCAGCGACCAACAGCAAGGCGGTGGCGCCGACCAGCAAGGCGGCCGGCGCGACCGCGGGCAGGCGGCGCGACGAGGCGGGCGGAGCCCAACCGGCGGGGGCGGACAACTCGGACTTCAAGGTGGGGGCGGCGTAGGAGGAAAAGAGCGGATCCGCGCGCGGCGCGGAGGGGACCGGGCGGCATGCTAGCCGTGCGCCGGGGAGGCCCGGTCAGCGCTATCCCTGCCGGAGGGCGGCCTCCCCCCGGAATGAGGGTGCCCGTAGGAGGTAGTTTCTGAAATGCAGAAAGCCACCCGAGGGTGGCTTTCATGGAACTGGAAGGCGCGCGGCCTTCGGTGCGCTGGCGTCAGATGACGAAATCTTCCAGCTTGGCGCCGCCGGAAATGGCCGCCTTCAGCCATTTCGGTTGCAGGCCGCGGCCGCTCCAGGTTTCGCCGGTGGCCTGGTTGCGATACTTCGCGGCCACCTTGGAGGACTTCGGTGCGCCGGTCTTGGCCGCGCGGGCGGTCAGGTCGGCGACCGTCAGGCCGTATTCCTGCATCAGCGACTTGACTTTGCCGATCGCGTCGGACCGCTCGCGGTCCTGGGTTTCAGCGATTTGCGCTTCGAGGGCGGCCCGTTGGGCCAGGAGGTCTTTGAGCGATGCCATTTATGCAATTCCTCGCGTAGTTCAACGGCTCCCTCGAAAGGGAATGCCGCATTATAGGCAGGGAATCGAGTATGTCCGCAAGGGGGTAAATCCTGGGGCAAGCCGGAAAGGGCCGCTGAAAGGGCTGCTCAAAGGTCCGGAAGCGGCAATTTCTGGAGTTTTGCCGGATCAACTGTCAGAAATCGTGTCTCGACTGACACGAATTGACGAGGGCCGCCGCGCGGGCACGCACCGCGATGGGGAAATCACTCCGTCGGCGGCACATATCCGGCGGGCTGTTCCGCGCCGCCGCCGAAGAAGAACTGTTCCATCTGCCGCGCGAGGTATTGGCGGGCGCGCTGGTCGGCCAGATTCAGGCGGTTTTCGTTGACCAGCATGGTCTGGTGCTTCATCCACGCGGCCCAGGCTTCCTTGGACACGTTCTCATAGATGCGCTTGCCGAGTTCGCCCGGATAGATGGGAAAGTCCATCCCCTCGGCTTCCTTCTTCAGATAAACGCATTGGACGGTGCGGGCCATATCAAACCTCGATGCTCAAGAAATGTGGGGGGGAGTACGGCAGCCGGCCGCCGTCGGCCGCTGCCCGGGAAGGCGATCCCGGCGCTATGGAGCGCGGGGATCGGTGATCTGGGGTCAGGTGAGTTTCTTGACGAGGACCTGCGAACGCCGGTCCCAGTTGTATTTGCGCTTGCGTTCCTCGGGCAGCCAGTTCGGATCGACGGGCTGGAAGCCGCGCTTGATGAACCAGTGCATGGTGCGCGTGGTCAGCACGAACACGCTGGTCAGGCCCATGGCCTTGGCGCGTTGTTCGATGCGCTTGAGGATGCGCTCGCCGTCGCCCTGGCCCTGCACGGCGCTGGACACGGTGAGTGCCGCCATTTCCGCGGTGCGCGCTTCCTGATAAGGATGCAGCGCGGCGCAGCCGAATATCACGCCGTCGTGTTCGATGACGGTATAGGACTCGATGTCGCGTTCGATTTCGCTGCGTTCGCGTTTGACCAGCGTGCCGTCGCGCTCGAACGGTTCGATCAGCGCGATCAGGCTGCCGATATCGTCGTGGGTCGCCTCGCGCAGGCTTTCGAGTTTTTCGTCCACGACCATCGTGCCGATGCCGTCGTGGGTATAGACCTCCTGCAGGATCGCGCCGTCGACGGCGAAGGGCAGGATGTGCGAACGCTCGACGCCCGATTCGCAGGCCGTCACGCAGTACTTCAGATAGAAACCGACGTCGGTCGGCTGCGTCGGCGGCGGGAGTTTGGCGATCAGCCGTTTCGCGTCGGCCAGCGCCAGTTCGGTGTCGATCGCGCTTTCCGGATCCTCGGGGTTTTCGCGCACGCCCTCGACCTCGGTCATGAACAGCAGCTTGTCGGCCTGCAGCGCGATCGCGGTTTCCGTCGCGACGTCTTCCATCATCAGATTGAAGGCGTCGCCGGTGGGCGAGAAACCGAAGGGCGACATCAGCACGATGGCGCCGATATCGATGGCGCGCTGGATCGCGGCGGCGTCCACGCGGCGCACGATGCCGGAGTGCTTGAAATCGACGCCGTCGACGATGCCGACCGGCCGCGCGGTCAGGAAATTGCCCGACACCACGCGCACGGTGGAATTGGCCATCGGCGTGTTCGGCAGGCCTTGCGAAAACGCGGCCTCGATTTCGAAACGCAATTGGCCGGCGGCCTCCTGGGCGCTGTCCAGGGCGATGCCGTCGGTGATGCGCATGCCGTGGCTGTATTGCGGCTGGTGGCCCTTGAGCGCGAGCTGCTCGTTCACCTGGGGGCGGAAACCGTGGACCAGCACGATCTTGATGCCCATCGCATGCATGATGGCCAGATCCTGGACGAAGCTGTTCAGCTTGCCGGCGGCGATCATTTCCCCGGTCATGCCGACGACGAAGGTTTCTCCACGGTACGCATGGATATAAGGGGCCACCGCGCGAAACCACGGCACGAAGGTATGGGGGAAGACCAGGCTCATGGGCGCGGATTGTGCAACAGCCTGTCCCCGCAACGCGGCGGCAAGGTCACTTGCGGGACGCTGTGCGGCAGCGGAGCATGGCGCCTCCGCAACACCCCCCGGAGCGAGACATGGAAGTCTTCAAGACGCATGGGGCCTTCAGCTGGTCGGAGTTGATGACGACCGACACGAAGAAGGCCTCCGAGTTCTACGGCAAGCTGTTCGGCTGGACGATCGAGGCCATGCCGATGCCCGGCGGTCCGGCGGATGCGCCGCCGTACCACGTGATCAAGGCGCGCGGGGCGGATGACGCCATCGGCGGGATGATGGCCTGCCCCCAGCAGGGGATGCCGCCCGCGTGGGGGATCTACGTCACGGTGGACAACGTCGACGAGACGGTCGCCCAGGCCAAGGCGATGGGCGGCAAGGTCCTGATGGAGATCATGGAAGTGCCCACCGTCGGGCGGATGGCGACCCTTCAGGACCCCCAGGGGGCGGTGATCAACGTCATCACCTACGCCGAGATGCCGGACGAGAAAAAGTGAGCCTGACCTGACGTCCGGCCCGTGATCGCGGGGCGCGAGATAATCCGCGCCCCGTGAGTCAAGACACCAAAGCCCCCGCCCCCCGTCCTCCGCGCGCGCCGCGCCCTACCGGACAGCCGGGTTCCCCGCGTCCGCCGCGCCCGCCGCAGCCGCCTCGCCCGCCGCGCGAGGCCGGACCTCGCCGCCCTCCCGCGCCCGCCACCCCGATCCCGCCCATCGAGTTCCCCGAATCGCTGCCGGTCTCCGGCCGTCGCGAGGAGATCATGCGGGCGATGGCCGAGCACCAGGTGGTGATCGTCTGCGGCGAGACGGGCTCCGGCAAGACGACGCAGCTGCCCAAGATCGCGCTGGCGATGGGGCGCGGCCGCGGCAACGGCGGAGGCCTGATCGGGCACACGCAGCCGCGCCGGATCGCCGCGTCCAGCGTCGCCAAGCGCATCGCCGAGGAACTCAAGTCGCCGCTGGGCGACGTCGTCGGCTACAAGGTCCGCTTCCAGGACCGGCTGCAGCCGGGCGCCTCGGTCAAGCTCATGACGGACGGCATCCTGCTGGCCGAGACGCAGACCGATCCGCTGCTCAGCGCCTACGACACGCTGATCATCGACGAGGCGCACGAACGCAGCCTCAACATCGATTTCCTGCTCGGCTACCTGCGCGAGATCCTGCCGCGACGTCCGGACCTGAAGGTGGTCGTGACCTCCGCGACCATCGACGCGGACCGCTTCGCGCAGCACTTCGCCTCGGCGAAGGGACCCGCACCGGTGCTGATGGTGTCGGGCCGGCTGTTCCCGGTCGAACAGCTCTACCGACCCTTCGAGGAATCGCGCGAGTACGACGTCAACGACGCCATCTGCGACGCGGTCGACGAACTCTGGCGCAACGGTCGCGGCGACGTGCTGGTCTTCCTCCCGGGCGAGCGCGAGATCCGCGAAGCCGCCGAGGCGCTGCGCAAGCACCATCCGCCCGGCGTCGAGGTGCTGCCGCTGTTCGCGCGCCTGTCCGAGCAGGAGCAGAACCGCGTCTTCCAGCCGCACGGCCAGCCGCGCATCGTGCTGGCGACCAACGTCGCCGAGACCTCGCTGACGGTGCCCGGCATCCGCTATGTGATCGACCCCGGCCTGGCGCGCGTCAAGCGCTACAGCTACCGCAACAAGGTCGAGCAGCTGCAGATCGAGAACATCAGCCAGGCGGCGGCCAACCAGCGCGCCGGCCGCTGCGGCCGCGTCAGCAACGGCACCTGCATCCGGCTGTACGACGAGAAGGACTACCTCTCGCGCCCGCGCTTCACCGATCCCGAGATCCTGCGCAGTTCGCTCGCGGGCGTGATCCTGCGGATGAAGTCGCTGCACCTGGGGCAGGTCGAGGACTTCCCCTTCATCGAGCCGCCGCCGCGCAAGGCCGTGGCCGACGGCTACCAGCTGCTCAACGAACTGGGCGCCGTCGACGAGCGCAACGAGCTCACGCCCATGGGCCACGAGCTGTCCAAGCTGCCGCTGGACCCGCGCGTCGGCCGGATGATCCTGGAGGCGCGCCAGCGCGACGCGCTCAGCGAGGTGCTGGTCATCGCCAGCGCGCTGTCCGGCCAGGACGTGCGCGACCGGCCGATGGAGCAGCAACAGCAGGCTGACGAGAAGCACAAGAAGTTCGACGACGAGAAGTCGGAGTTCATGGGCTACCTGAAGCTGTGGAAGTGGCTCGGCGAGTCCCGCGGCGGGGGACCTGTTGACCCCCAGACGGCCGCTGCGCAGCCGTCGCCCCCCGAGGGGGCTGCGGCGCCTAGGGGCGGCCCGGCGGCGCCGCGCGAACACAAGCTCTCCAACCGCAAGCAGGAACAGCTGCTGCGCGACAACTTCGTCAACCCGCGTCGCGTGCGCGAGTGGCGCGACATCTACTCGCAGCTGCACACGGTGATCGCCGAGCACGGCTGGCGCCTGAACGGCGCGCCCGCCACCTACGAGCAGGTCCACCTGTCGATGCTGGCCGGTCTGCTGGGCAACATCGGCGTGAAGGCCGATGACGACGACTGGTACCTGGGCGCGCGCGGCATCAAGTTCTGGCGCCATCCCGGCGCGCACCTGAGCAAGAAGCCGGGGCGCTGGATCGTCGCGGCGGAGCTGGTCGACACCACGCGGCTGTTCGGCCGGGGCATTGCGGCGATCGAGCCGCAATGGCTGCCCGGCATCGCCGGCCACCTGATCAAGACCCAGCTGCTGGAACCGCACTGGGAGAAGAAGGCCGCCGAGGTCGTCGCGCTGGAGCGTGCGACGCTCTACGGCATCGTGCTCTACAACAACAAGCGGGTGAACTTCGGCCGCGTCGACGCCGCCGCCGCGCGCGAGATCTTCATCCGCGAGGCGCTGGTCAACGGTGACTGGGAGACGCGGCTGCCGTTCCTGGCCCACAACCAGAAGCAGATCGCCAAGGTCGAGGAGCTCGAACACAAGTCGCGCCGGCAGGATGTGCTGGTCGACGACGAGCTGATCTACGCCTTCTACGACCAGCAGCTGCCGGCGGACGTGTACTCCGGCGTGACGCTGGAGAAATGGTTCCGCGAGGCCAGCAAGGCCGACCCGAAGCTGCTGCAGCTCAGTCGCGACGAGCTGATGCGCCACGAGGCTGCCGGCGTCACGAGCAACGCCTTCCCGAAGACCATCCGCCTGGGCGGCGTCGACTGCACGGCGACCTACCTGCACCAGCCCGGCGACGCGCGCGACGGCCTGACGGTAACGGTGCCGATCTACGCGCTCAACCAGGTCAACGACGAACGCGTCGACTGGCTGGTGCCCGGGATGATCGAGGCCAAGGTCACGGCGCTGCTCAAGAGCCTGCACCAGAAACCGCGCAACCGGCTGACGCCGCTGCCCGAGTTCGTCGCCGAGTTCGTCGAGCTCAACCCGTTCGCGCAGGGTGGTCTGGTCGACGTGCTGCTGAAGGCGGTGAAGGAACGCTCGCAGGTCGCGGTGCAACGCAACGACTTCAAGCTGGAGCAGTTGCCCGCCCATCTGTTCATGAACATCCGCGTCGTCGACGAGCACGGCCGCCAACTGGGCCAAGGCCGCAACCTCGCGACGCTGAAAGCCGAACTCGGCACACAAGCGCGTTCCGCGTTCCAGGCGCTTGCCGCGTTGAAGCTGCAAGGCTCGGACGACGCCCAGAATCGACAGGCCCCGGGCGATTCCCAGAATCGACAAGGCGCCGACGGCGCTCGCGCAGGGCAAGGCTCGGCCGACTCCCTCTCCCGCTCGCGGGAGAGGGCAGGGGTGAGGGCTGCGGTCGGCGAAGGACGGCCGACGTCAGGCGACAGTGCGCCCTCGCGCGGCATCAAGGCGACGATCGTGCCGCCCAAGCCCGTGGCCGAAGCCACGAAAACCTACACCGCCTGGACCTTCGGCGAGCTCCCCGAGCTCATGGAGATCAAGCGCGGCCCGCAGACCCTGATCGGTTTCCCGGCGCTGATCGACAAGGGCCAACACGTCGAGATCGAAGTCTTCGACGAACCTGAGCTCGCTGCCGCGAAGCACCGTGCCGGCCTGCGCCGCCTCATCGCGCTGCAGCTCAAGGAACCGTTGAAGTACCTTGAGAAGAACATCCCCGACCTCACGCAGATGTCGGTGTCCTACATGAGCCTGGGCACCGCCGAGGAGCTGCGCGACCAGATCGTCGCCGTCGCACTGGAGCGCGCCTTCCTCGCCGATCCCTTGCCGGTGGACGAGTTCACCTTCAAGGCCCGGCTCGAAGAAGGCCGCGCGCGCCTCAACCTGATCGCCCAGGAAGTCGCGCGCCTGACCTTCAACGTCCTGCTCGAATACCAGGGCGCGCTGCGCAAGCTCAAGGACGCCCGCACGGCGCCCAAGGACGTGGTCGACGACCTCCAGGCGCAGCTGCAGCGCCTGATGCCCAAGCGCTTCGTCCTGCAGACGCCCTGGAGCCAGCTCCAGCACTACCCCCGCTACCTCAAGGCGATCACCCTGCGCCTGGACAAGCTGCGCGCCGACGCGCCGCGCGACGCGAAGCTGTTGTCCGAGCTCCGTCCGCTGGAGCAGCGCTGGTCGCGCCGGGTGGCCGAACTCAAGGGCACGACCGATGCGCGGGTGGAGGATTTCCGCTGGCAGCTGGAGGAATTGCGGGTCAGCCTGTTCGCGCAGGAACTGAGGACCCCCCAGCCGGTCAGCGTCAAGCGCCTGGAAAAGGTGTGGGCGCAGTTACAGAACTGAGCGGAGAATCCCCCTCAGTTCTTCAGGCGAGGACTTTGGGGTTCCGGTCCAATCGACATTACAAAAGGTCCGTGACCCCGCACCGGCGGGAGTCGCACATCGCTCGTGTCTGACAACACCACAACATCCACCGCCGCCCCGATGAAGCGTTTCGGCCGCTTCGAGCTGCGCGCGCTGCTGCACAAGAGCCTGCGCTCGATGCTGTGGGTCGTCTTCGACCCGCAGAGCGGCCAGGAGATGTTCCTGATGATGCCGCGGGAGAAACCCAACAGCGAGGCGGCGATGCTGCACTGGCTGAAGACGGTCGACGGCGCCTCCCGCATCCAGCACCCGAACCTGGCCCACGTCATCGAGACCGGCCGCGTCGATCCCTGGCCCTATGTCGCCTACGACCGCGCGCTGGGAGAGACGCTGGAGGAACGCCTGTCCCGCGGCGCGCCGCCGCTGCCGCTGGACGCCGCCGGCTGGGCCGCGCAGGCGCTCGAAGGCCTGGCCTTCGCGCACGAGGCCGGCCACGCGCACCGCGACATCCAGCTCGCCCACATCGTCGTCGACGGCGCCAACCACGTCCGCGTGCTGGGGCTGGAAGTCGCGCAGGAGGTCGTGCCGCCCAACGCCGACTTCAACGCCGCCACCCGCCGCGCCGCGCGCGAGGCCGCCGAGGAGGACGTCGTCTGCATCGGCCTGCTGCTGCACCGTCTGCTCAGCGGCAAGCCGGTGCTGGACGAATCCGACCTGCAGGTCGTGCTGCAGCGCATGCAGCCGCAAGGGCACGACCTGGTCCGCCTGGGCTGGGAAACCCCGTACGCCATCCCGGAACCGCTGCGCGCCATCGTCAACCGCGCCAGCGACCGGCAGACGCGCCAGCGTTACCACCTGGCGCGCAGCTTCTGGCGCGCGCTGGACGGCTGGCGGCTGTCGGCCGAGCAGGACGACGGCGGCCCCATCGCGCTGCTGAAGGACAAGATGCAGCG
Organism: Roseateles noduli; assembly: GCA_002205125.1. Classification (GTDB taxonomy): domain Bacteria; phylum Pseudomonadota; class Gammaproteobacteria; order Burkholderiales; family Burkholderiaceae_C; genus Roseateles; species Roseateles noduli. Next base: position 471,384 of record NIOE01000002.1, read on the forward strand.
CTTCGGCCACCTGCCGAGCACCTCGACCCGGCTGGTGACGACGGTGTCGTCGTCCGCGATGGCCGGGCAGCACGGCAGCCAGCTGGCGTCCATGGCGCTGAAGGACATGGCGCTGGCGCTGGAGCTGATCCGGCGCGTCAACAACGCGTTGCGCCAGCAGGGGCCGACCAGCGGCGGCACGGTGCTCAACCTGCAGCGCGCGATCGCGATGCTGGGCCTGAACGGGCTGGAGGACGCGGCGCGGGCGCTCAAGCCCTGGCCCGGTCCGATGAACGAAGGCCAGGCGCAGTTCATGCAGAGCGTGATGCGCCGCGTGAATCGCGCCGGCCAGGTGGCGCAGGCGCTGCGGCCGGCGGGTTACGACGGCGAGGTGGTCTACCTGATCTCGCTGATGCAGAACCTGGGCCGGCTGCTGGTGCAGTACCACTTCCCGGACGACGCGCAGCAGATCCGCCAGCTGCAGGTCGCGCCCGAGGCGACCGAGGACAACCCCAATCCGCGCGGCATGAACGAGCAGTCCGCCGCCTACGCGGTGCTGGGCTGCGACCTGGAGAGCCTGGGTCTGGCGGTCGCGAAGTACTGGGGCCTGGGCGACGAGCTGCAGCACATGATGCGCCGCCAGCCGCAGGAGGCGCCGGTGCGCCACGCCGACGGCGACACGGAGATGCTGCGGCTCACCTGCAGCCTGGCCAATGAACTGGTGGATGCGCTGGCCCAGCCGGAGCGCAAGCGCCAGGCGGCGATCGAGCTGGCGACGCGGCGGTATGCGCGGGCGCTCGGCCTCGGTCTGCGCGAGATCTACGACGCGCTGGGCAACAGCGGCGCGATCGCCGACGCGGGCGAAAGCGGCCTGGGCGCGATGAGCGACCCGGCCGTCGGCGCGGCCGCGACGGCGGCGCCGCGGTCCCGGCTGCGCGAGCGCGCCGAGTCCGGCGCGCCGGCTCCTGCCTCCGCCACCAACACGTCCACCAACAACACGAACAGTACCGCCCAGCCAGGGTCGTCGACAGGCACGCGCCTGTCCGGCACACCCCAGCCCGGCAAGGACCGACCATGACCGCCATGCCGCCCGCCGTCGGGCGATTCAAGCCGCTGCGCAGTCTTGGGCAGGGTGCCCAGGCGGTGGTGTGGCTCGCGCACGATCCGCGGCTGGACCGCGAGGTCGCGCTGAAGGTGCTGACCCAGGCGGTCGACCGCGCGAGCGTGGACGCCTGGCTGCACGAGGCGCGCGCGGTCAGCCGGCTGACGCATCCCAACATCGTGCCGGTCTTCGAGGCCGACATCGAGGCCGGCCAGGCCTACATGGTCTTCGAGTACGTGCCCGGCGGCACGCTCACCGACCGGCTGCGCCAGCGCGGCCGGCTGCCGGCGCGCGAGGCCGTCGCGCTGATGCTGGGCATCCTCGACGGACTGCACGCGGCGCATCAGGCGGGCGTCGTGCACCGCGACCTGAAGCCGTCCAACATCCTGATCGACTCGACCGGCCGACCCAAGGTGATGGACTTCGGCATCGCGGGGCGCATCCAGTCGGCCGCGGCCGGCGTGGCCGCACGACCCAACCGCATCGTCGGCACGCCGGGCTACATCTCGCCGGAAGCGGCGAAGGGCGATCCCGCCTCGCCCGTGATGGACGTGTTCGCGGCGGCCGTGATGCTCAGCGAGATGCTGTCCGGCCAGCGGCTCAACTACGACCCCGATCCGTGGCGCGCGGTGCGCCGCGCGATGGAGCAGACGCTCGATCCGCCGGCCGACCTCGGCCCCGACAGCGACGACGCGCTGCGCGCCGTGCTGCTGCGCGGTCTGTCGCGCGAGTCCTCGCAGCGCTGGGCCGATGCCAAGGCCTTCCACGACGCGCTGGCCGAGTGGCTGCATCCGGCCGCCAGCGAGACCACGGAAGGCGGCGAGGGCGGCAACGCCACGCTGGAGTTCCTGCTGCGCCGCATGCGGCATCGCAGCGACTTCCCGGCGATGGCCGACTCGGTGACGCGCATCCAGCGGATGACGCAGTCCGACAACGAGAGCCTGACCTCGCTTTCCAACGAGATCCTCAAGGACGTCGCGCTCACCAACAAGCTGCTGCGCCTGGTCAACACGGTGCAGTTCAGCCATGCCGGCGGCGGGCACATCAGCACGGTGTCGCGGGCGGTGGCGCTGGTGGGCTTCGGCGGCATCCGCAACCTGGCGCTGTCGCTGGTGCTGCTGGAGCGCATGGAGAACAAGGGCCACGCGCAGCGGCTGAAGGAGGAGTTCCTGCGCTCGCTGATGGCGGGCTCGCTGGCGCGCGAGCTGTGCCTGGTGCCGCGCGAGAACGAGGAGTCCTTCCTCGCCACGATGTTCCAGGGTCTGGGCCGGCTGCTGGCCGAGTTCTACCTGCCCGAGGAGGCGCAGCAGGTGCGCCGCGTCGTGCGGCCCGAGCGTGGCATGGGCGAGCAGGCGGCGCCGCCGCTGAGCGAGGCCGCGGCCTCCGCGCAGGTGCTGGGCTTGAGCTACGAGAGCCTCGGCCTGGGCGTGGCGCGGCAGTGGGGCTTCCCGGACAGCCTGCAGCGCAGCATGCAGCGGCCCGACGGCGACGCGCCGGCGCGGCTGGTGGAGCATTCGACCGACCGCATGCGCTGGCTGGGCCGCGCGAGCAACGACGTCGCGGACGTCATCCTCAACAGCGATCCGGCCGAGGCGCATGCCAAGGTGCGCGCGATGGCGCAGCGCTATGCGCGCGCGCTGGGCGTCGAGGCCAAGGCGTTCGAAGCGGCGGCGGACCAGGCGCGGCAGCGGCTCACGCAGCTGGCGCAGGCGATGGACATCAAGCTGACGAAGAACTCGCCGGCGCAGCGCCTGCTGGCGCCGCTGACGCCGTCGGCGGAGGACACGCTGTCGCCGCACCAGCTGCAGGCGACGATGGTGGACGGCCAGGCGCCGGCCGGCGTGATCCCGCCCGAGCAGGCAGCGGCGACGCTGGCCGCGGGCATCCAGGACATCACCAACGCGATGGTCGAGAGCTTCAAGCTCAACGAGATCCTGCGCATGATCCTGGAGACGATGTTCCGCGGGCTGGGCTTCCGGCGGGTGATCTTCTGCCTGCGCGATCCCAAGACCGAGACGCTCACCGGCCGCTTCGGCCTGGGCGACGGCGTGGAGGCGGTGGTGCCGCTGTTCCGCGTGCCGCTGCGGGTGATGCCCGGCATGCCGTCGGACCTCTTCACGGCGATCTGTTCCAAGGGCGTGGACACGCTGATCGCCGACGCCTCGCAGCCCAAGATCGCCGAGCGGCTGCCGCCGTGGTTCCTCAGCGGGGCCAAGGCGCACAGCTTCCTGATCCTGCCGATGGCCCTGCGCGGCGCGCCCTTCGCGATGATCTACGCGGACAAGGCGCAGCCGGGCAGCGTGGTGCTCGACGAGAAGCAGCTCTCGCTGCTGCGCACGCTGCGCAACCAGGCCGTGATGGCCTTCAAGCAGGCGAGCTGATCGCGTGAGGGGGTCAGCTGTGCGCAGCGGTCTGCGAGCCCTGGCGCGGGCCGCTGTCGGACTGTTCCTGTTCAGCATCCTGCCTTCGGCGGTGACGGCGGCCGGGGACGTCCCGGCCGTTCCTCCACAGGAGCGATTGCTGTCCGCGGCTTCATGGCGCGAGCAGGCGGAGGCTGACATCGTCGCGGCACACCGGCTGATCGAACGGGCTCATCCCGGCATGCTCGAGCCGGATCCGGCCTTCCACGCGTGGCGAATACGCGGGTTCCGTCAGGCGATGGCGCTGGCACGGCAGGCAGACACGGAGGCGCGAGCCTGGACGGCACTGCGCTTCTACGTGGCGGGTTATCAGGATGGCCATCTGGCCGTCTGGCGTGAGCGGTCGCCATCGGGGGGCGCACGTTGGGCCGGTTGGAATGTCCAGTCGCGGTTCGGCAAATACCTCGTGACGCGCAGCGCGGCGCAATGGCGCACCGCATTGCCCCGGGTCGGCGATGAATTGCTGTCGTGCGATGGCATCGCGGCGAGCGATTGGCTCGATACGAGGGTCGCGCCGTACGTGGACCGCCGAGCGCTTGATGCCGCCAGAAGCCATGTGGCCCTGCACCTCACGAACCAGTGGCCGAACGAACAGCCGTGGCGTTTCGCGCCGCCGGCGAGCTGTACCGTTCGCACGACCTCCGGGCGCACGCAGGACATTCCGCTGACTTGGCAGGATTCGTCCGACGGGTTGATGCGCTGGCGGGCCGAGACGCCGCCTCAGGGCGTGATGGCGCCGTCGAAGTCGATCCGTTGGATCCACGCGTCCGACTTCATGATCGAGGACGGCGCGCGTCTGTCGGCCTTCCTGGCCGAGATCGCGGCCATCGGCGCGGCGGACGAGGTCCACGCCGTCGTCCTGGACACCCGAGGGAACAACGGCGGGAATGCGATGGTCGGCTCGCGCGTGTTGCGGGCGCTGTTGAAGGAACGGATGCCAGCGGACGATGGCGTGTCGCGGGCGACGTGGCGGGTGTCCGAGATCGCGCGCGATGCCCTGGCCGACCGGTTGTCGATGGCTCGGCGGCAGGAGGAGGGCGACGGTCCCACGGTGCGCCTTGTCGCCGAGTTGCTGCGAGGCATGACCGAGGCCATCGGGCGGGGGGACGCGTCCTTGTCGCAGCCGGATGACACGCCGGCAAAGGAGCCGGTGCCGGAGGGCCGGGCCTTCGTCGGTCAACTGGTGCTGCTGACGGACAGCCATTGCGCAAGCGCCTGCCTGGATTTCGCAGACCTGGTCCTGCGCGTCCCGGGGGCGGTACATGCGGGGCATCCCACCTCCGGCGACACGCGCTACATGGACATCGTCGTCCGGGCATTGCCGAGCGGTGCGCGTCTGGCCCTTCCACTCAAGGTCTGGCACGGTCGGCCGCGCGGCGACAACGAGCCGCTGGTCCCCCGCTTTCCCTACGCGGGAGACATTGGTGACACGGCGGCGGTCCAGGTCTGGGTCGAAGACCACGTGCTGCCGCATGCTCAGCGGGTTGCGACGAGTGAGCCGCGTTAGCCGCTCATGATCCGTTCGAGCCTCCACGCGGATATCGCAGACGCCAAATCCTGGTCAAGTCCTACACCCCTTGGGGGGTGAACGCCACCCCACACCCCCATGGGAAACGGGCGCATAGCGCGCGCCGGATCCGATTCCCTTTTGAGGCGCCAAAAAGTCACGCGCGGAAAGCGGCGAGTCCCTTGAGACTCCGCCCCCGCCAACGGATGCATTTGGCAACAAAAGTTTTCAATTCAGGGAATCTCATGAAGTTCGAAGTCAAGAAGGTGTTCGTGTTCCTGCCGCTGATCGCGGCGCTGACGGCCTGCGGCGGTGGCGGCAGCGATGGCGGCACCGCGTCGGTCGACACCAGCGTCGGCAGCGGCGGCACGGGCGGCGCCACGTCCGGCGGCTCTACCGGTGGCTCTACGGGTGGCTCTACCGGCGGCACCACGGGCGGTACCTCCGGTGGCACCACCGGCGGCAACACCGGCACCACTGCGACGCCCCCGACCGCCTTCGTGAAGGGCACGACGGCGCGTTACCAGTTCGTCGGCGTTTCGCAGCAGGCGAGCGGCCGCGTGGATACGTTCGAGCAGACGACCGACGGCGGCGTGGTCACGCTGAACGCGCAGACGCTGACCGGCGCGACGCGCGCGGTGGCGGACGTCGCCGGCGACGAGACCTTCGCGATCGGCCGCTGGAGCAAGGGCACGGCGACGACCTCGAGCGGCAGCTCGACGATCGAGTCGTCGGTGAACGCCGCCTACCACTACGCCGTCTACAACGTGGCGGCCGCGTTCCCCGCGACCGGGGCGTACAAGTGCGACGACGGCCGCTTCTCCTCGCCGAGCCTGGTGAACGGCACGTCGAGCGTCTACTTCGGCAAGGGCTCGGGCACGGCGGCGCTGAGCTTCTCGGCCACGGGCGCGTCGGTGGACGTGTCCATCACGACCACGGCCGGCAGCCAGCAGGCCACGGTGTCGGCCACCGCGCGCACGATCGCGACGCCGTTGACCACGGCGATCACCGGCAACTACTTCGGCGGCGGCGAGGGCATGAGCCTGTCGATCGGCGAGGGCGGCACGAACAAGCTGCGCATCGTCGCGGCCTTCCAGGCCAAGGCGGGCGATTCGAGCTACCGCGGCGTCGCGACGTTCAACTGCACGGCGCAGTGAGGCGCCAGGACTGAGCGGGCCTGAGAAGGCCTCGCGCTCGGGAGACGAAGCCGGCCTTGCGCCGGCTTCGTCGTTGAAGGACGTTCAGCGCCGCGGGCCGTAGTGGCCGGGAATCCAGCGGCGACCGCCGCCGCGGTTGTCCCAGTAACCGTCGATCCAGATGGTGCCGGTGACGACCGGGCCGCCGTCGGAATAACCGGCGCCGTAGCCGCCGCCGTCGCCATAGCCGCGGTCATAGCCGTGATAACGATGGGCGGGCACCACGACGCAGCCGGTCAATGTCGCGACCAGCGGAGCCGCGATGAGCGCGAGCAGCAGGGGACGAAGCGTTCGCATGTGGGACCTCCATGAAGGGGACAACATGCGTCTGACAACGCGGTGGCGGAGGTCGCCGATGACCGGTCGCGCCGGGCATTACCCGGCGGACAAGGAGTAACGGGCGGTGAGGTCGATCAATACGGGCCGTTCGACAGCCAGTATTCGAGTTGCGGCAGCCGGTCGTTGCCCCAGAAGCGTTCGCCTTCGACGATGAAGAAGGGCGAGCCGAACACGCCGCGGGCTTCCGCGAGGTCGATCTCGGCCTTCAGCCGTGCGCGTGCGGCCGTGTCGTTGGCGATGGCCTGGAGCTGATCTGGCGAGACGTGCTGCGTCGCGCAGAGGTCCTGCAGCACCTCGGCCTGGGCGATGTTGCGGTCGTCGACGAAGTAGGCCTTGTAGACGGCCTGCGCGAACTTGCGGCCCTGTTCGGGATCGCGGTCGTTGAACCAGTGGAACAGGCGCGCGGCCATCTCGGTGTGCAGGCCCAGCGAGGAGGGCGTGTTGTACGGCACCTTCATGTAGGCAGCCATGCGGACGACATCGCGGCGGACGTAATCGCTGCGCATGACGCTGTTGGGCACGCGGATGCGTTCGAGCGACTGGAAGTTGGCGTCCAGCACGATGGCGTGCCAGTTGACGGTGCGGCCGTACTTGGCGGCGAGCTCGTCGATGCTCTGCGCGGCGATGTAGCCGTAGGGCGAGGCGAAGTCGAAATAGAAATCGATCGGTGCGGGCATGCGGGCTCCTGACAAGGCGCGCGGATTGTAGGAGCGTGCCTCGTACCTTCTGGTGACGCATCCGCCGGATGGGTGACAACAGCGGATGACCATGGTCATCCGGGATCGCGATCCGATGTTCCGTCTGCGGGACGATCGATATCATCGATTGAGATTCCTGGGAGAGGTGATGAGCGAAAAGGCGAATGAGCGACGCGCGCTTCATTGACGACGAGGCCCATCGCTCTGCGCGTTTGGCGATCTCGCAGTTGTTCCTGGATACGGAGCGCGATGAACTCGACCTGAAGTCGATCGCGCGCGAGCTGCTGGCTTCGGGGCTGCCTGTCGATGAACTGCAACGCATCCACGACACTGAAGTCGCCCCGGCTTGCTGGCGCAATCTGCGCGCGCTGCCGGGAGGCGTGTGGACCGGCTTCGACGCGCAATCGCTGCACGAGGCCATCCGGCAACATTGGGTGCGGAACTCGATACCCACGCTCTGGCAACGTTGGTCGATTCGACGTCGCTGCCGTACGCAGATCTCGTACCAGATGTCGGGCCACCAGACGTTCGTTCGAGAGTTGCTCGATGTGATTTCTTACCCGCGACTCCGTGAGAATGGCTATCGGCAAAGGCTGCTGAGCAACCCTTTGCTTGTCGACGGCAGACTGGTCGGTTGAAAGAGGAAGAGGCGCAGCAGTTTCAACGCCCGCCAAGACGCTGAAACTGATGGGGGTGAGAAATGAGTTCCTTACCATGGCCGCAGCGGCCGGCGAGGTTGATCTCAGCGGCGCGCAAGGCCGCCACGTGCTTGCATGCCGTTCGCGAGCAGACAGGCGCAGCGTGCAGCGAGGGCCTCGACAAGTGCGAGCGTTGGCTAGCTGGCGGGACTGTGGATCCGGCAGAGTTGGCGTGGTACGTGGACGCCGACGACGCGCAGAACCCGTGGATGCGCGAGTCGCTGTTCAAGGACGATCCGGAAATGCTCGACGCACTCGTGTTCATCACGATGGTGATCGGCTATGTCTCTCACTTCGCTTACGTGCAGGTCTCTCGACGCGACCAGATGTCCGAATCGATCGCCGAAGCCGGTGAAGAGATAGTTCCCGATCTGGAGGCTTATGGCGCGCCGTTTGGATTGAAGATGACTATTCGTCCTTCCGAGGGTCGGGGCCGTTGAGCCGACGTTCAAGTTCTTCGACCAACTCTGTCTAGCATTCGAGTCCAGATGCAGGAACACATGAAGCAGGAGAGATTCGAAGAGATTCGCGACAACTGCGAAGGGATGGAGTTGGACGCGGTCTGGGCGCATCTGGAAGAGGAGGGCGGCTCCTACGGTGAGCGCAAGCGACTGTTCTTCCATTTGCTCAAGCGGCTTGTGGAGGAAGGGGACGTGAAGCTGGTCGTGTTGTTCACCGATACGCCACTGCCCGGCGACGTGGATCAACAGGTGATGTCCATCGTCAAGGCGCTTCCTGAAACCGAGGATGCACTGCAGCGTGGACTCTGGTTCCTTGGCACGGAGTGCCCCGGCGGCTCGGCTTGGACGCCGCGACGTGGTGATCGAGGGTGAGCGGAACTATTCCGTTGGCGACAGACGCCGGCCCCTCGCCCCGCATAGACTCCCCCGATGCTCACCGTCCACCACCTCAACAACTCCCGCTCGCAGCGGGTCCTGTGGCTGCTTGAAGAACTCGGGCTTCCGTACGAGATCAAGCACTACCAGCGCGACCCGAAGACGATGCTCGCGCCGCCCGAGCTGCGCGCCGTCCACCCGCTCGGCAAGTCCCCGGTGATCAGCGACGACGGGCTGGTGATCGCCGAATCCGGCGCGATCCTGGAGTACCTGGTCGACCGCTACGGCGAGGGCCGCTTCAAGCCCGCCGTCGGCTCGCCCGACGCGCTGCGCTACCGCTACTGGATGCATTACGCCGAGGGCTCGGCCATGCCGCCGCTGCTGCTCAAGCTGGTCTTCGACCGCATCGAGCGCGCGCCCGTGCCGTTCTTCGTGAAGCCGATCGCCAAGGGCATCGCCGCGAAAGCCAAGGCGACCTTCGTGCAGCCGCAGATCGACAACCACATGAACTACCTGGAAGGCGAACTCGGCAAGAGCCCGTGGTTCGCCGGCGCCGAGTTCAGCGCGGCGGACGTGCAGATGAGCTTCCCGCTCGAAGCCGCCGTGCAACGCGGCGGCGCCGCGGCGCGCCAGCCGCGCATCACCGAGTTCCTGCAGCGCATCCACGCGCGGCCCGCCTACCAGCGGGCGTTGGAGCGCGGCGGCCCGTACGCGCTCGTGCCGTCGAAGTGAACGGTTCGGCGCACGCGGTCCGTGCGCCAGCCCTCAACCCTGCTTCGCCAGAAACACCGCCACCAACGCATTCGCATGCCCGTGGCCCATCGCGTGGTCGGTCTTCAACAGGGCGACCAGCTCCATGTGCTTCATCGGCCCCGCCGCCTTCAGCACGCCCATCCAGTGCTCGATCGGCTGCCCGTACTTCTTCTCGATGGACGGGAAGTACGACGCGGGTCCTTTGACTTTCTCTTCGGTGGTCATGAATCGCTCCTTGATGGCTGGTGATGGTCGGGTCAGTCTGACCTCATCCCCACGACGTTCGACCTGCGCCGTTTTCGACACGGTCTTCCCCGTCAACTGACCAGCGACCACAGCAGGGCCGCATTCGCCCCGGTCACCAGCACGAACAGCCCCCAGCTCAGCAGCCGCACCACCGGCCCGTTGACGAATTCGCCCATCACCGCGCGGTCGCCCGTCAGGCGGATCAGCGGCCACATCGCGAAGGGCAGCTGCAGGCTCAGCACCACCTGGCTCGCGACCAGCAACTGCCCGACCGCCTTCTCGCCGAACCACAGCAGCCCCAGGAAGGCCGGCACCAGCGCCAGGAACCGCGTCGCCAGCCGACGCTGCCAGCACGGGATCTTCAGCCGCAGGAAGCCCTCCATCAAGACCTGACCCGCGATCGTGCCGGTGAAGGTCGAGCTCTGACCCGCTGCCAGCAGCGCCACCCCGAACAGCACCGACGCGATGGAGCCGCCCACCAGCGGGTCCAGCAGGTGGTACGCGTCCTGGATCTCCGTTACCTCCGTGTGCCCGTGCGCGTGGAAGGCCGTCGCCGCCAGGATCAGGATCGCAGCGTTCACCATCAAGGCCAGCGTCAGCGACACCAGCGTGTCGATCGTCGACAGCTTGATCGCGTCGCGCTTGGCCGACGCCGTGCTCCCCACGCGCCGCGTCTGCACGATCGACGAGTGCAGGTAGAGGTTGTGCGGCATCACCGTCGCGCCCAGGATGCCGATGGCCAGCAGCAGTGCCTTCGGGTCCTGCACCGCGACGCCGTTGGGCACGAAGCCCCGCGCCACCGCCGCCCAGTCGGGCCCGATCAGGAAGAGCTGCACCGCGTAGCAGACGCCGATCGTCATCACCAGGCCGAGGATGATCGCCTCCACCTGCCGGAAGCCCCGGCCCTTCAGCCCGAGCACGATCACCGTGTCCAGCGCCGCGATGCCGACCCCCGCCAGCAGCGACATCCCGAACAGCAGGTGCAACGCCAGCGCCGTGCCCAGCACCTCGGCCACGTCGCAGGCGACGATGGCGAGCTCGGCCATCACCCACAGCGGCAGCCGCACCGCGGGCCGGTAGCGCTCGCGGCAGGCCTGCGCCAGGTCAAGACCCGACACCAGGCCGAGCCGCAGCGACAAGGTCTGCAGCAGCATCGCCGCCAGGCTGGACGCCAGCACCACCCACAGCAGCGCATGGCCGAAGCGCGAGCCGGCCTCGATGTCCGTGGCCCAGTTGCCCGGGTCCATGTAGCCGACCGAGACCAGCAGGCCCGGTCCGGCGACGCGCAGCAGCCGCTTCCACAGCGGCGCGCCCTCGCGCAGATCGATGGAGCCGTGGACCTCGGACGGGCAGAACGGAGCGGTGGCGGTGGTGGGCAGGCCGAGCATGGGCGGATTCTCTGCGGAGTCGGCAATGAGCCGCGGGCTGCCAGTACGCGAGGCGCCCGCTATAGTCCCGCCTCCCTTGCATTCCCGCCTGTTCCGTCGCGACCCATGCCCCTGGCTGACATCCGCGCGGCGATCGCCGCCGAGCTGGCCGCGACGCCAGAGTTCTACGATTTCCGCGTGCTGCGCAGCAGCGCCGACGGCGCGCTCTGGCGCGTCACGCTCGAACCCGACTACGTCTACGCCGAAGGCCAGCGGCCGGGGCAGGCGTCCGCGCACACGCTGCTCGACGAGCGCCTTGAAGGCGCGTCCGCCTGGTGGGGCGCGCCGGTCAAGGGCGCGGCGAGCGTGCGCGCCGTCGTGGTCGAGGACGACCAGCTCGTGCTGCAGAACGCCAGCGCGCCGCCGCCGGGCGAGGGCCATCTGCTGCGCCTCTATCCGCCGCGATTCCTGAGCGCCGTGGCCGATGCGTGGGGCGACGACACCTGGGCGCATCGCGCCGCCGGCTGCTGGCCGGGGCTCTCGACGCCGAGACCGAGGACCGATGCGGCGACGCTCGACGGCTCGCCGTTCCGCTGGCTGCGGCCCGCGCAGCGCGAGGCGCTGAAGCTCGTCGGCTTCCACGACGCCTTCCTGTGGGGACCGCCCGGCACCGGCAAGACGACGACGCTCGGCGTGCTGCTCGCCGAATACCTCGACCGCCGTCCGGCGGCGCGGGTGCTGCTGCTCTCGACGACCAACCATGCCGTGGACCTCGCGACGATCGCCGTCGACAAGGCGCTGCAGAAGGGGCGGCGCGAGCACCTCCGATCAGCCGTCCAGCGACTCGGTTCACGCTTCGATGCCGATGCCTACGAGGGACGCGGGCATCTGATCCCGTCTTCTGGCGTCCCGTCGCCGCAGGTGCTGGCGCAATGCCGGCTCGCCACGATGACGACGACCCGCGCGGCCTTCACGCTGAAGACGCTGCGCGAGCGCTCGCCCGACGGCGAGCCGCCCTTTGACCTCGTCGTCTTCGACGAAGCCAGCCAGGTGAGCCTGGCCCACGCGCTGGCGCTGATGCCGCTGGGCCGCGCGCGGCTCTTCGCCGGCGATCCGCAGCAGCTCTCGCCGGTGCTGCGCAGCGAGGACCGCCTCGCGCGCCAGTGGCTGGGGCGATCGCCGTTCGCGGCGATGCCCAGGGGAGTCCAAGGCGGACAGGGCGCCTCCGCAGTGGCGATGCTCGACGAGCAGTCGCGCATGGCCGCACCGATCGGCGCGCTGGTGAGCGACCTGTTCTACGACGGCGCGCTGCGCGTCGCCGCCGAGGCGCTGGCGTCGGAGGACTGGCGGCGCTCGCGCGAGCGCGCGCTCGGCGACATCCCGGCGGACGTGCACGTGAAGGTGCACCGCATCACGCGCGAGGGCTTCTGGTCCGCGAAGGACCGCGGCCCGATCCGGCGCGAGTCGGCCGATGCGATCGCAACCCTGATCGCGCAGGCGCTCACGAGGGGCGACTGGGCGCCGCATGAGCTCATCGTGCTGACGCCGTTCCGCGCGCAGCGTGCGTTGATCCGTCAGCGGCTCGACGCGCTCGGCATCGACGACGGCGTGAAGGTCAGCACCGTCCACCGCGCGCAGGGCAGCGAGGCCCCGGTGGTGTTCTTCGACCCGGCCGACGGCACGCAGCCCTTCCTGAAGACGGAGGAGGCGCGCCGGCTGCTCAACGTCGCGCTGAGCCGCGCGCAGGCGAAGGTGGTGATCTGCCTCTCGTCGGCGGACCTGACCAACGAGGTGCTCGCGCCCATCGTGCACCGGATGCGCCTGGCCGGCGATGCGCGCGAGGCCGTGCCGCTCCTGTCGCTGGCCAAGGCGCCGGACTTCCCGTTCAACACGCGCGGACTGCGCGTGGCGGCGGGCCGGCTCGTCGGCGAGGTCGACCGCATCGCGCCTGACGGCGCGCGCTTCTGGATCATCAACGAGAAGAGCGGCAACGAGGTGGTCATCGATGCCGAGTTCTGGCGCAGCAAGTAGGCGTCGGATGCAGGCGTCGGATGCAGGCGCAGCGATCGAACGCCGGACAAGAGCGCCGCCGAAGTGGACCCACCAACGACAACGCCCCGCAGAGCGGGGCGTTTCCTGGGAGAAGGCGGCGCCGGAGGGCGTCGCCGTTCAACCTGCGATCAGACCGGCACGCGGCGCAGCATTTCCACGCCGACGTCGCCGTTGGCGACTTCGCGCAGCGCCGTCACGCCGGGCTTGTTCTTCGACTCCAGCTTGGGCGCGTGGCCTTGGCTCAGCATGCGGGCGCGGTAGGTCGCGGCAAGCACCAGCTGGAAACGGTTCGGGATCTTGGTCAGGCAGTCTTCGACAGTGATGCGGGCCATGCTGGTTCCTGAGAGTCTGGGTTATTCGGTAACGTCGGCGATGAGGTCGAGCGCGCGGAAGACGGTCGACCGGTTGCGGCGTTGGGTCGCGTATTTTAGCCGCTGCGCCTGCACAATCGACTTGAGGTCGAAAATTGCCGTCTCGAACACGGCATTGATGACCACGAAATCGAAGTGTTTCGCCTGCGCCACCTCGTGTCGCGCCGTGTTCATGCGCTTGGCGATCACCTCGTCGGCCGTGTCGCCGCGACGGATCAGACGCTGCTTCAGTTCATCCCAGCTCGGCGGCAGGATGAAGATCAGCACCGCGTGCGGGAACAGCTGCTTGATCTGCAGCGCCCCCTGGTAGTCGATTTCCAGCACCACGTCGTCGCCGTGCGCCAGGCGCGCCTCGATCGCCGCCCGCGAGGTGCCGTAGAGGTTGTCATGCACCTCCGCCCACTCGAAGAAGTCGCCCCGGTCGGCCATGGCGCGGAACTCGTCCTTGCTCACGAACAGGTACTCGCGACCGTGCTGCTCCTGGCCGCGCGGCTCGCGCGAGGTGTGGGAGACGGAGACGCTCAGCTTGGCGTCCAGTTCCAGCAGCGCCTTCACAAGGCTGGATTTGCCGGCGCCGCTCGGCGCGGCGACGACGAAGAGATTGCCCGGATATTCCATCGGCCTATTTTAGGGGACACGGCATGGCGCCCCTGCCCGCCGCCCGCCCGGCGTACCTCCGATGGGCTCGGCACCAGGTCGCTTCGTGAAAACCTGCCGCGCGAGGAGGAAGATCGGCCCATGGTCCCCTTCACCCCTGACCCCGTCTGCATGCCCGGGTCCGGCGAATCGCCCGACGATCGGTTCGCGCGGGCGCGGCCGCTCGCCGGAACGCCCGGTCAGGATTACGTCGAACATCGCGGGATCCCGCTGGTCATCGCGGATGCGGCGGGTCTGCGCTTCGATCCGGACTGGGGCGGGCGACCTGCCGTGCTCGACGCCTTGCACGACCGTGGGGGTGCGTTGGTGTCCGTGCATGGTCGCTACCTCAGCACGCTGCGCGGCCAGGACAAGATGCTGACGATCGGTCCTGGCGGCGGTGTCGTGGACGTCAGGGACGAGTGGCTCGACGGACACGGAAAGCACTTCGGAGAAGACGGGCCGTTGATCCTCGTCGAAGGCGTGTTCGACGCCTTGTCGCTGGCGGTCTGCGGCTGCGGCGCGGTGGCCACGATCGGGCGCTGGGCGCCGTGGCTGCCCGAGTGCTGCACCGACCGCCTCGCGTGGCTCGGCTTCGACGCGAACCGGCCCGGCGAACGCGAGGCGGCTGCGTACGCGCAGCGGCTGTCGCGCGTGCGTCGGCTGCCGCCGCCGCCCCGCTGCAAGGACTGGAACACCGCGCTGTGCAAGCGCGGTCGCGCCGAGGTGACGCGCTGGCTGCGCAGCCACCTGGACAGCGCCGATACTGCGTCCTCATGAACGAGAAAACCCGCACCGAGATCTACGTCAGCACCGACGTGGAGGTCGACGGCCCGATCCCCGGCCCGCATTCGATGCTGAGCTTCGGCTCGGCCGCGTACCTCGCGGACAAGACGCTGGTGGCGACCTTCTCGGCCAACCTGGAGACGCTGCCCGACGCGACCGGCCATCCCGACACGATGGCCTGGTGGGCGCAGCATCCGGACGCCTGGCAGGCCTCGCGCGTCGATCCGCGTCCGCCGCTCGCCGCGATGACCGAGTACGTGGCGTGGCTGGAGGCGCTGCCCGGACAGCCCGTGTTCGTCGGCTATCCGGCGTCCTTCGACTTCATGTTCGTCTACTGGTACCTGATCCGCTTCGCCGGGCGCAGCCCGTTCAGCTTCTCGGCGCTGGACGTGAAGACCATGGCCATGGTGATGCTGCGCCGCGACTACCGCCGCAGCACCAAGAGCGCGATGCCCAAGCGCTGGTTCGACGACCTGCCGCATTCCCATGTTGCGCTTGACGACGCGATCGAGCAGGGCGCACTCTTCTGCAACATGCTCGCGGAGAGCCGCCAGCGCTGAGGCGCGAAAGCGCAGTGCGCCTTGGCGCGGCGCTCGCGGGCCAGGGAGACACGCTCATGGACCCGAGGCTGCCGGCGACGATGTGCTTTCGCGTGACGCGCTACTGCAATGCGCGCTGCGGCTTCTGCCTCGCGCCGCCGGACGGCGTGCATCCGGACGTCGGGCTGCTGAAGCAACGCGTCGACTGGCTCGTCGCGCACGGCATGCGGACGGTCCACTTCTGCGGCGGGGAACCGACGATCCATCCGGGTCTCGCCGAGTTGCTCGTCCACGCGCGGGCCAGCGGATGCACCACGCGACTCACGACCAACGGCATCGCGCTGCCGGACGGGCTGCTCGCCGCGCTGCGCGCGACCGGCACGGCGGTGAAGCTGAGCCTCCACGGCGATCAGGTGCATCACGATGCGATCGTCGGGCGACCCGCCTTCGAGCTGGCGAACGCGCACCTGCGCGAGATGCTCGCCGCGCGCGTGCCGACGACCGTGCAGACGACCCTCGTCGCGGGCGGCGAGTGGGTGCTCGACTGGATGGCGGATCACTGCCTCGCGCTTGGCGTGAAGCGGCTGAGCCTGCTGCCGTTCATCCCGCGCGGCAGCGGACTGCGGACGGAGGATCGCTACGGGCTTGCCACCGCGCAAAGGACGCAGCTGCGCGAGCGCGTGCGGCGCAAGCGCCAGGTCTTGCTGGGGAAGCTCGACGTGCGGTGGCTCGACTTCGCGTCGCAGGCGCTGCCCGTCGTCGAGGCCGACGGCCGGGTGGTGATGGAGCGGGCGAGCGAGGCGCTGGATACGGTGATCGCCGTGATTCCAGGGCCCGTGGTGCTGAGGAAGAGGGTGGCCGTCGCCTGACGGTGACGGCCCTGCCGCTCACTCGATGTTCTGCACCTGTTCCTTCATCTGCTCGATGGCGACCTTCATGTCGACGGAGATGTTGGTCAGCTCGATGGCCGCGGCCTTGGAGCCCAAGGTGTTGGCTTCGCGGTGCAGCTCCTGCATCAGGAAGTCCAGCCGCTTGCCGACCTCGCCGCCCTTCTTGAGCAGGCGGTCGATCTCGTCCAGGTGCGCACGCAGCCGCGTGAGCTCCTCGGCCACGTCGATGCGCAGCGCGTAGGCCGCCGCTTCATTGACGGCGCGTTCCTGCAGCGACTGCTCGGAGATCGTCTGCGTGGCGCCCGTCGCGCTCAGCGCCTCCTGCCAGCGTTCGAGGAAACGTTCGCGCTGGCGTTGCACCGCCGCCGGGACCAGCGGCTCGGCTTGTGTGGCGAGGTCCCGCAAAGTGGCGACGCGCTGCTTGAGCATCGTTACCAATTTGGCGCCTTCGCGCTCACGCGCCTCGAGGAATCCCTGGATGCACTGACGCGCGGCGTCGAGCACCGTCTCGTCGTTCGCCGAGGCGCCGGTCGCTCCCGTCTTGCACCAGTTCAGCGCTTCCTGGACGCTCAATCCCTGCGCCTTCGGCAGCCAGGATTGCACCTGCGATTCCAGCCGCGAAAGCCGGTTGAGCTGCTCTGGCTGCGGGTTCGGCCAGGAAGTGTCGGTGTCCTTGTGGGTGTTGATCCTCAGTTCGATCTTGCCTCGCTTGACGCTGCCCGAGACGAGCTCGCGCAGCGCCGGCTCGAGCGAGCGCAGCTCGTCGGGCATGCGGAAACTCAGGTCGAGGAAGCGTCCGTTCACCGAGCGCGCCTCCACCGTGACCGCGGGTTGGGTGGCCGGGCTAGGGGTTTCGCCGGAGTTCGCGGGTTGTGCCGTGGCGCTGGCATAACCGGTCATGCTGTAAACTGGCATCAGCTATCGGTAGAACAATCGAACCGCGATTATGTCAAAGCCGAAACCGGCGCCCTTGCCCGCAGGCACGGTGGTGGGGGGCTATCAGATCATCAAGAAACTGGCTGCGGGTGGATTCGGCGTCGTTTATCTCGCCGAAGACCCCGACCATCACTTGGTGGCTCTGAAGGAATACCTCCCCTCGTCCCTTGCAGAACGATCTCCCGGAGAACTCACGCCCCGCGTGAAACCGGAAAAACAGCCCCTGTACCGCCTGGGGTTGCGCAGCTTTTTCGAGGAAGGCCGCTCCCTCGCGCAAATTTCGCATCCGAGCGTCGTCTCGGTGCTGAATTTCCTGCGCGAGAACGAGACCGTCTATATGGTCATGAATTACCTGCAAGGCGATACCTTGCAGGATTTCATCGTGACCGCCCGCGATTTGAAGCGTGACAAGGTGTTCCGCGAATCGACCATCCGGTCGCTCTTCGACGAAATCCTGAAGGGCCTGCGCATCGTGCACCAGCACAAGATGCTGCACCTGGACATCAAGCCGGCCAATATCTTCATCACCAACGACAACAAGGCGGTGCTGCTCGATTTCGGCGCGGCCCGCGAGGTGCTGTCCAAGGAAGGCAACTTCATCCGGCCGATGTACACGCCCGGCTTCGCCGCGCCCGAGATGTACCGCCGCGACGGCTCGCTGGGCCCGTGGACCGACATCTACGCGATCGGCGCCTGCATCTACGCCTGCATGCAGGGCTATCCGCCCAACGACGCGCCGCAGCGCCTGGAGAAGGACCGCCTGGGGCTGTCGCTCTCGCGCCTGCGCAACGTGTATTCCGACAACCTGCTCGAAGTGACCGAGTGGTGCATGTCGCTCGATCCGCTGACCCGCCCGCAGAGCGTCTTCGCGCTGCAGAAGGAACTGTCGCGCGAGACCGAGCGCCGCTACACCAAGCTCAGCTTCAGCGAGCGCCTCAAGCTGCAGCTGGAGAACCTGAAGACCGGGGCGAAGGCGTGAAGTTCTCCGTCTATCAGGTGAGCCGTCGGGGCGGACGGGAGAAGAACGAGGACCGCATGGGGTATTGCTATACCCGCGAGGCCGGTCTCTTCGCCCTCGCCGACGGCATGGGCGGCCATCCGGACGGCGAAGTCGCCGCCCATCTGGCGCTCCAGAACGTCGCGGCGCTGTTCCAGCGCGATGCGCAGCCGGTGATCAAGGAACCCTCGCAGTTCCTGGAGACGGCGGTGCTGCTCGCGCACCAGCAGCTGCTGACCTACGCGCAGCAGCGCGGCATGAACGACACGCCGCGCACGACCATCGTCGTCGGCCTGATGCAACAGGGCCAGATCTGGTGGGCGCACTGCGGCGACTCCCGCATGTACCTGCTGCGCGAGACCGAGCTGATCGCCCGCACCCGCGACCATTCCTACAGCGAGCTGCAGGAGGCGCTGGGCCGCCACGCGACCGGCGCCGAGCGCTTCAACCGCCATGTGCTGTTCACGTGTCTCGGCAGCCCCGGCAAGCCGATGATCGACGTCAACGGCCCGGTGCTGCTGCAGAACGGCGACCGCATGCTGCTGTGCTCGGACGGGCTGTGGAGCTCGGTCAGCGACGTGGACATCCTGCGCCACATGTCCGACAGCCGCTCGGTCGGCGACGCGGTGCCGGAGCTCGTCGAGCAGGCGCTGCGCCAGGCCGGCGCGCGCAGCGACAATGTGACGGCCCTGGCCGTGGAGTGGGAAGGCGAGGGCGACGCCCCGGACTCCATCTCCACGCAGGACCTCGACCAGGAAGGCTTCGCCTCCACGATCCACGGGGCGACCCAGGACGTGCAGCTCGACGAGGCCGAGATCGATTCCGCCGTGCGCGAGATCCAGGACGCGATCCGCAAGGCCGGCAAGAAGCCCCACTGAAGGCACCAAAGGATTTCCCCATGAGTAGCAACGCCAGCCGCCCGCAAGGGCGCGCGGCGGACGCCTTGCGTCCGGTCCGCATCACCCGCCACTACACGCGCCACGCCGAAGGGGCCGTGCTCATCGAGTTCGGCGACACCAAGGTGCTGTGCACCGCGTCGGTCGAAGAGAAGGTGCCGCCGCACAAGCGCGGCAGCGGCGAAGGGTGGGTCACCGCCGAGTACGGCATGCTGCCCCGCGCCACGCACACCCGCAGCGACCGCGAGGCCGCGCGCGGCAAGCAGACCGGCCGCACGCAGGAGATCCAGCGCCTGATCGGCCGCGCGCTGCGCGCGGTGTTCGACCTGTCCAAGCTGGGCGAGCGCACCATCCAGATCGACTGCGACGTGCTGCAGGCCGACGGCGGCACGCGCACCGCGGCGATCACCGGCGCCTACGTGGCCGCGCATGACGCGGTGAGCTGGCTGATCGCGCAGGGCAAGATCGTCGACACGCCGCTGAAGGACGCGGTCGCCGCGATCTCCGTCGGCATCCTGGACGGCCAGGCGCTGCTGGACCTCGAATACGTCGAGGACTCCGCCTGCGACACCGACATGAACGTGGTCATGACCGGTGCGGGACACTTCGTCGAACTGCAGGGCACGGCCGAAGGCGTCGCGTTCACGCGCGCCGAGGTCGACGTGCTGCTGAACCTCGCCGAGAAGGGCATCCGCGAGCTGCTCGTCGCCCAGCGCGAGGCGCTCGGTCTGAAGTGATTTCCCCGGGGGCCAAGGTCGCGAAGACCCCCGTTCCCCCACCGGTTCCCTCCGTCGATTGGAGCAAGCGATGAAGTTGGTCCTGGCCTCCAACAATGCGAAGAAGCTGAAGGAACTGCAGGCGCTGTTCGAGCCGCTCGGCATCGAACTGGTGACGCAGGGCAGCCTCGGCATCCCGGAGGCGGAAGAGCCTTTCCACACCTTCGTCGAGAACGGCCTGACCAAGGCGCGCCATGCGGCGAAGGCCAGTGGCCTGCCGGCGTTGGCGGACGACTCCGGCCTCGCGGTCGATGCCCTCGGCGGCATGCCGGGCGTGCTGTCGGCGCGTTATGCGACGTTGTTCGGCCATGAGAAGAGCGACGCCGAGAACAACCGCGTGCTGCTCGAGAAGCTCGAAGGCATCGAGGATCGACGCGCACGCTTCGTCTGCGCGCTGGTGGCGGTGCGCTCGGCTGATGACCCCGAACCGCTGATCGCGATGGGCCGCTGGCACGGCGAGATCCTGCACGCGCAGGAAGGCGAGGGCGGCTTCGGCTACGACCCGCTGATGTTCATTCCCGACCTCGGGAAGAGCGTCGCAGCGCTGGGCGCCGAGGCGAAGAACCGCCTGAGCCATCGCGCGCTCGCGTCGCAGGACCTGCTGCGCCAGATGCGCGAGAGCTGGCACCTTGGCTGACATCATCCGCATGATGCGGCCCGGCACGCTGACGCTGTCGGCGCTGCCTCCGCTGTCGCTGTACGTGCACCTGCCGTGGTGCATCCGCAAGTGCCCGTACTGCGACTTCAACTCGCATGAATACCGCGACGGGCGCGAGCTCGACGTGGAGACCGCGCGCCAGTACCTCGCGGCGCTGCGCTCCGATCTGGAAGCGGCGCTGCCGCTGATCTGGGGACGCTCCGTCGTGTCGATCTTCATCGGCGGCGGCACGCCCAGCCTGTTCGCGCCGGAGCAGATCGCCGAGCTGATCTCCGACCTGCGCGCGCGGCTGCCGCTGGAGCCGGGCTGCGAGATCACGATGGAAGCCAATCCCGGCACCTTCGAGAAGGACCGCTTCGCCGGCTTCGCGCAGGCGGGCGTGACGCGGCTGTCCATCGGCGTGCAGAGCTTCGACGACGCGAAGCTGCACGCGCTCGGCCGCATCCACAGCGGCACGCAGGCGCGCGCGGCGATCGAGGAAGCGGCCCGTTCGTTCGGCACCTTCAACATCGACCTGATGTACGCGTTGCCGGGGCAGACGCTGGCGGAACTCGACCAGGACCTGGACATCGCGCTGGCCTTCGATCCGCCGCACCTGTCGGTCTATCACCTGACGATCGAGCCGAACACGCGCTTCGCGAATTCGCCGCCGGCGCATCTGCCCGATTCCGACCTCGCCAGCGACATGCTGGACCTGATCACCGCGCGCACCGGCGCGAAGGGCATGTCGCGCTACGAGGTCTCGGCCTATGCGCGCGACGGCCACCGCTGCACGCACAACACCAACTACTGGCAGTTCGGCGATTACCTCGGCATCGGCGCCGGCGCGCACACCAAGCTCAGCTTCGCGCACCGGCTGCTGCGCCAGGTGCGCTGGCGCGATCCCGCGACCTTCATGCAGAAGGCCGCCGAGGGTCAGGCCGTGTCCAACGAGAACGAAGTCGCCCGCAACGAGCTGCCCTTCGAGTTCATGTTGAACGCGCTTCGCCTGCGCGAGGGCGTGACGATGCAGAGCTTCCTTGAGCGCACCGGGCTGCCGCCGTCGGCGATCGCGAAGGCGATGGCGCAAGGGCGCGAGAAGGGCCTGCTCGACCTCGATCCCGCTGTGATCCGCGCCACGCCGCGCGGCTTCGACTTCCTCAGCGATCTGCAGGAACTGTTCCTGAGCGCGTGATGCGCGGCGCGCGCCTCGTGCGCTCGCGGCGGCTCAGTTCGTGACCGGCGAGACGGCGAGAGCCGGCGTCACCTTGCCCGTCGCCAGGCAGGTTTTCGCGCCGTCCAGCGCAGCGCGCGACTGCGCGGTCTCCTCGTGCAGCCACTCGATGAACGCGCACACGGCGGGCTCCTGGCGCGACTTCGGCCGGTAGACGATGTGGTACCGCTGCGGCTCCTTGAGCATCGCCTGGCGCGGTGCGACGCGCACCAGGCGACCGTCGAGCAGCGCGTCCGCGGCGAGCAGCTCGCGCGTCAGGCCGACGCCCATGCCTTGCTCCGCTGCCTGCAGCAGGATGCCGAAGTCGTTGAAGATCGCGACGGGCACGACCTGACGCCGCTGTCCGGCCTGCGAGAACCAGTCTTCCCATTGCGCCGCGTCGCCCAGCAGCGGCGCCTGCGCGAGCGCTTCCAGCGGCTCGCCGATCAGCTGGTGCGCCAGCGCCGGCGAGGCTACCGGCAGCATCGACAGGTCGAAGAGCGGCTCGCTGTCGAGGCCCGGCCACGGGCCGAGGCCCTGGCGCAGCGCGATGTCGAAGTTCTCGCGCTCCAGGTCGACGAGGCGAGGGGACGCCTCGATCTCAATGGTCACCTCCGGATGTCG
Source organism: Roseateles noduli (assembly GCA_002205125.1). Taxonomy (GTDB): domain Bacteria; phylum Pseudomonadota; class Gammaproteobacteria; order Burkholderiales; family Burkholderiaceae_C; genus Roseateles; species Roseateles noduli. The sequence continues at coordinate 493,878 of NIOE01000002.1, forward strand.
CGCGTGCCAGCGGCCCAGTCGGGGCAGCAGCCAACGCTGTGCGAAGGAGGGCAGCACCGTCACGCGCAGGCTGCGCTGCTCGATGCCGTGCGCAGCGGTCGCGGCGCGCAGGCCCTGGTCGAGCTCCTGATACGCGCGTTCCACGCCGCGCAGCAGCGCACCGCCCGCCGCGTTGAGCACGACGCGTCGTCCCTGCCGGTCGAACACGGGGAAGCCGAGCTGCAGTTCCAGCGCGCGGATCTGCTGGCTCACGGCGGAGTGCGTGAGGTTGAGCTCCTCGGACGCGGCGCGCAGGTTCTGGTGCAGCGCGGCGGCCCGGAAGGCGGCCAGGTACTGAAGCGGAAGGCGGGGGATTCGCATCGGTCGTCGTCCTGTGTCGGAGCCTGTCCCGGATCGAGATCCGGGCTATGGCACGGCTTCCATTGGGTAGCCAGGCTGCACAAGGAGGCAAGGATATAGCGTTTGGAGAGCGCTTGTTGGGCATCTAGCATTACCAGCACTGATCCAGAACTCCCCCCGATGAACGAAGGAACGACCATGAACGAGCCCGACATCACGTCCTGCCTCCGCGCCCGGGTGACCCCGCAGGTGCCGTGCTACGCCTACTCGCCGTGGGCGCGTTTCCCGGTGATCGGACCGGCGCTGACGGTGCTGATTGCGATCCTGTCCGCGCTGGCGCTGGTCTCAAACGCCAACGCCTTCAACGACGTCAACGCCGAGCTGCAGATCGCCGCCCGCGAACAGCGACTCGCGAAGGTCGAGGCGCAACGGATCGCTCGCGAGCAGGCCGCGCGCCAGGCAACGCTGGTCGCCGCGGCCAACGATCGACAGGCGGCCGCGCCCGCGCGAGCGTTGCCGGCCGTCAACCGCGTCAACGAACGTTCCAACGAAGAAAAGAAGGCCCGCGCCCAATGAGCAAAGCAACGAACGATTCCACTTCGCCTGCCGACGTCGTTCAGACGCAGCTCGATGCCTACAACGCGCATGACGTCGAGGCGCTGGTCGCCACCTACGCGGCCGACGCGCGCCAGTACGAGTATCCCGACCGGCTGATCGCGCAGTGCGCTCCGGCCTTGCGCGAGCGGATGGCCGCGCGCTTCGAGGCCTCGCGACCTCATGCGCAGCTGCTGCATCGCATCGCGGTCGGCAACACGGTCATCGACCACGAGCGCATCGTCAACCAGACGCCCGACGGCCCCGTCGTGCGCGAGCTGATCGCGATCTACGAGGTCGACCCGGCTCGCGCAGACGGCGAGGGCGGCAACGGAGGTGCGAGCAGAAATGCAAACGGGCGCATCGTCAGCGCCCGTTTCGTGTTCGGCGAGGAAGTCCCCGCCGCGAAGTGAGGATCAACCGCTGATCACACCCGGTTCATCGACATGCCTGCCGTGCTGCGCAGGCGCTCGATCAGCCGGGTGGCGATCTGGTGCAGCGGCAGGACCTCGTCGGCCGCGCCGGCGTTGATCGCCTCGCGCGGCATGCCGAAGACGACGCAGGTCGCCTCGTCCTGCACCAGGTTGTAGGACCCCGCGTCCTTCATCGTCTTCATCGCCTTGGCGCCGTCCGCGCCCATGCCGGTGAGCATGATGCCCAGCGCGTTCTGGCCCACCACGCGCGCGGCGGAGTTGAACAGCACCTCCACCGACGGCTTGTGGCGGTTGACGGCCTCGCCGTCCTGCACGCGCGCGATGTAGTTGGCGCCGGAGCGCTCCACGCTGAAGTGCATGCCGCCCGGCGCGATGTAGCCGTGGCCGGGCAGGATCCGTTCGCCGTCCTGCGCTTCCTTCACGCGGATCTTGCACAGGCCGTCCAGCCGCGCCGCGTAGCTGCGGGTGAAGCCCGCGGGCATGTGCTGCGTGATGCAGACCGCCGGGCAGTCGGCCGGCAGGTTGATCAGCACGTCCTTGGTGGCCTCGGTGCCGCCGGTCGACGCGCCGATGAAGATGATCTTCTCGGTCGACAGCCGGCCCAGGCTCGCGATCGGCGAGGCGGGCTTGAGCGGCGGCGTCGCGCCGCCCGTCGGCGCGGGCGCGCCGGGTGCGGCCGCCGGGCCGGGCGCGTGCAGACGCCGGATCTGTGCCTTCGCCGCGATGCGGATCTTGTCGGTGATGTCCTGCGCCAGCGCGCGGATGCCGTCGGCCACGCCGATCTTGGGCTTGGCCACGAAGTCCACCGCGCCCAGCTCCAGCGCCTTGAGCGTGACCTCGGCGCCGCGCTCGGTCAGCGTCGACACCATCACGACCGGCATCGGCCGCAGGCGCATCAGGCGCTGCAGGAAGTCGAGGCCGTCCATCTTCGGCATCTCGACGTCGAGCGTGATCACGTCGGGGTTCAGGTTGCGGATCATCTCCCGCGCGGCCAGCGGGTCGCTCGCGGCCCCGATGCACTGCATGTCGGGCTGGCGGTTGATGATCTCGGTCAGGATGCTCCGCACCAGCGCGGAATCGTCGACGACGACGACGGTGGTCTTGGCCATTTCTTCTACTCCTCGGTACTGCCCGGCATGGCCGGTTCCGGCGCGGCGTCCTTGTTGCCTCGGTGCCGCCCCGATGTGGTCTCAGTGATGCGTCCTTGTCCGCATCCGTCTGCGTGTCAGAACAGGTCGATGGACCCGCCGGTGCTCGCCACCGGTTGCGCCTGCTGTGCCGCGGTCCGGTCCTGCTGCACCAGCGCGTCGGTGTTGGTCGGCGCCAGGCGCTTGACCATCGCCTTGCCGCTCTTGGGCAGGAAGCACACCTTGCGCGGGTAGACGTCCATGACGTCCTTGGACACGATGGGGATGCGTTCCAGCTTCAGGAAGTCGATGACGAAGTTGGTGTTGCGCTCGCCGACGTTGATCGTGTTCATGCCGGCGATCACCGCGCCGCCGCCGAAGATCTTCGCTTCCATGCGGCTCTTGGAGGCGCCGCGCTTCATCATCTCGTTGATCAGCAGTTCCATCGCGAACGAGCCGTAGCGGCCCGAGTCGCCCTGGCCTTCGGGCAGCATGAAGTGGTTCATGCCGCCGATCTGCGCGTGGCGGTCCCACAGGCAGGCGGCGATGCACGAGCCCAGCGTGGTCATGACCAGGATGTCGTCGTTGTCGACGAAGTACTCGCCGGGCAGGACCTTGACCGCGGCGTTCTTGAAATGCGCTTCGTAGAAGAAGAACGACGCCTCGCCGTTCTTGCGCGTCACCGACTTGAGCTGGGCCACGCGGGCCGCGCCGGCGCTGGCCAGCGCCGCGCTTTGCTGCATCGCGGAGGAGGCTGAAGGCAGGGTCATGGGGTGTCGCTGAATGAGGGTTCTTCGGATCGTCGTGCGGCGGATCGTTCGTGGCGATCAGCCGACACGCTCGTAGATCGTCTTGCCGCGCAGGCGGAAGAGATCGCGGGAGTCGGTGAAGTTCTCGGAATGCCCGACGAACAGCAGCCCGCCGGGACGCATCACCTTGTGGATGCGCTCCAGCACCTTGCGCTGCGTCGGGGCGTCGAAATAGATCATGACGTTGCGGCAGAACACGACGTGGAACGGGTCGCCCAGCGACCACGTGGTGTGCATCAGGTTCAGCGGGCGGAAGTCGATCATCTTGGCCAGCTCGGGGCGCACGCGGATGCGGCCCTCGTTGGCGCCGGTGCCGCGCAGGAAGAACTGCTTGAGCCGCTGCGGCGACAGGCCGCGCGATTCGGCCGCGTACACGCCCTTGCGGGCGGTGTTCAGCACGTTGGTGTCGATGTCGCTGGAGACGATCTGCACGCCGCTGCTCGCGCCCAGCGATTCCTGGCAGGTCATGGCGATGGAGTAGGGCTCCTCGCCGGTGGACGCCGCGCAGCACCAGATGCGGATCGGCTTGCCGGTCAGCGTCTTGAGGTCGTCGGTGAGCGACAGGAAGTGGTGGTCCTCGCGGAAGAACGAGGTCAGGTTGGTGGTCAGGCAGTTGACGAACTCCTGCCACTCCTGGTCGCCCTGAGGGCCGGTGACGCCCTCCAGCCACTGGAGGTAGTCGGCGAAGCTCTTGTAGCCGGTGTCGCGCAGCCGGCGCGACAGCCGGCTGTAGACCATCGCATGCTTGCCGTCGTGCAGCGAGATGCCGGCGTGCTGGTAGATCAGCTGGCGGACGCGTTCGAAGTCGGCCTTGCTGAAGCTGAACTCATGATCGATCGCCTCCACCTGGGGCGGGACCGCGAGCGAAACCGGTTGACCTGGGCGCATGGGGCTGTTTGGTTTTATTCGAGGATGAGATGCCGTAGCACCGGGTGATCGCCATTGTCGACAATAGCTAGTTTGAGTGGGTTTGGTCCATTTGATGTGTGAAAGAGGTGGGGGGAACCCCTCTTTTCTGCGCGCTCATTTGGGGGGGAAGCCGCTAGACTGCCCTCGAAATTGCCTGAATCGACCTTGGACGCTCCGCAAAGTCTCATAGCAGCCCACAAGCTGCGCCTGGAACTGGCCCTGCAGCTGCTGCAACAGGCCGGCGCCATGCTGCCCGACGCCGAACCGTATTCGGAGCTGTGGCTGCAGGGCATCCTCGACGCCTTGTGCGATCTCTCCAGCAAGGACGCGTTGACCGGCCTGGTCAACCGCCGCAGCTTCGAGATGGCGCTGGCGCGCGAGGTCGACCGCGTGGCGCGCTCCGGGGAACCGGCGCTGCTGCTGATGCTGGACATCGATCACTTCAAGGCGGTCAACGACCAGCACGGCCACGCGGCCGGCGACCTGGTGATCCGCGCGGTCGCCCAGGCGATCGCGCAGACGGTGCGGCCGATGGACACGGTGGCGCGGATAGGCGGCGAGGAATTCGCCATCATCCTGCCCAACTGTCCGACCTCGTTCGGGGTGACGGTCGCGGAACGCATCCGGCAGCGGGTGCAGGCCCTGGCGATCAGCGCCGGTGCCGGGCACGCGCCGCTGACCTGCACGATTAGCATCGGCGGGGCGTTCGCGCCCCAGTGGGTGCGGTCGTCGACATTGATCTGGACGGAAAGGGCGGATCGTCAGCTTTACCGTGCCAAGGCCGAAGGCCGCAACCGTGCCTGCCTCGAGAGCCACGTGGACTCGCTGGTGAGCGCCGAGGAAAAGGGCATGTTGTTCGCCGTAACGCAACAGGATAGTGAATGAGCAATACAACAGCTCCTGCTGCACCCCATGCCCGCGGAGGCGCTCGCACCTTGGCCGTCACGAGCGGCAAGGGCGGCGTGGGCAAGACCTTCGTCACCGCCAACCTGGCGGCGGCCCTGGCCGCGCGCGGCGAGCGCGTGCTGGTGCTGGATGCCGACCTCGGCCTGGCCAACCTGGACGTGGTGCTGAACCTGCACCCCAAGCTCACGCTGCACGACGTCTTCACCGAACGCTGCACCCTGGACCAGGCCATCCTGCCCGCGCCGGGCGGCTTCCACGTGCTGCTGGCGGGCTCGGGCATGGTCGAGTACTCGCGGCTGACGCCCGACGTGCGCGACAAGCTGCTGCACATCCTGGAGGTGGTGCGGCCGCGCTTCGACTACGTGCTGCTGGACACCGGTGCCGGCATCTCGGACGTGGTGCTGTTCTCGGTGTCGATGGCGCACGACGTGCTCGTCGTCGCGACGCCGGAACCCACCTCGCTGACGGACGCGTACGCCACGATCAAGGTGCTCGCGACACAGCAGGAGCGCCGCCTGGTGCGCCTGGTGGTGAACCAGGCCAACCGGCCCGGCGAAGGCAAGCTGATCTGCGGCCAGCTGCAGCAGGTGCTGCAGCGTTTCGTCGGCCCGACGCCGGGCCAGACCTTCAAGCTGGAACTGCTGGGCGAGGTCAAGAACGACCCGATGGTCCGGCAGGCCGTGCTCAAGCGGCAGCTGCTGCTGGAACACTACCCCGGCTGCGACGCGGCGCAGGGGATACGCGGGCTCGCGACCAAGGTGCTGGAATACTCCGCCGGACACGCTTGATACCCCCCGTTTCCCGTTCCTCGATGCGCTTGGCGCGTTCCCCGTTTCCCCGATGACTGATTCCACCGAGACCGGTGCCGACGGCACGCCCGAGGCCGCCGCGCCCGCTACCCCTTTCGAGTGGGCCGGCGGCGAGGACGCGGTCCGTCGCCTCGTCGACCGCTTCTACGACCTGATGGACCTGGAGCCGCGCTTCGCGCAGCTGCGGGCCATCCACCCGACGACGCTGGACGGCTCGCGGGACAAGCTGTTCTGGTTCCTGTGCGGCTGGCTGGGCGGTCCCGACCACTTCGTCGAGCGCTTCGGCCATCCGCGCCTGCGCGCCCGCCACATGCCCTATCGCATCGGCATCGCCGAGCGCGACCAGTGGATGTCGGCGATGACGCAGGCGATGGCCGAGTGCGAGCTCGACGTCGAGCTGCAGCGGCGCCTGGCCGCCTCGTTCGCCAACACGGCGGACTGGATGCGGAACGTCTGAGCGACGTCGCGCCTCAGCGCGCGGCCGTGATCAGATCGAACTGTTCCCACGGGCCGATGGCCGCCCGGTTCGCGATCAGCGACGCGGCGCCGGCGTTCTCCGCCGTCACGTACCGGTTGTTGGCGAGCGACTGCAGCGTCACCGAGCCATTCGCGTTGCGGATCAGCTTGAACGACTCCCACGGCCCGATCGCGGTCCGGTTGGCGATCAGCGCGGAGCCGCCACCGTTCTCGGCGCAGACCAGCTTGCCGTTCGCCCGCGCGCGCAGCGCGATGTTGCCGCTGCCGGCGTCCAGCAGCTCGAACTGCTCCCAGCCGCCGATGGCGTCGCGGTTGGCGATCAGCGGTGCGCCGCCGGCGTTCTCTGCGGTCACGTAGCGGTTGTTCACGCGAGCGCGCAGGGTCACCACCTGGGCGTTGGGCGGCGTCGTGCCGACCACGGGCTGCGTCGGGCGGGTGGGCGTCAGCGGCAGCTGGCCCTTGAGCATGCGGCCGCCGTCGTTGGTCAGGCGCAGGTAGTAGTCCGACGAGCAGGCCGTGCCGTCCTCGTCCAGCGCCAGGATGCCCGAGCCGGTGGGCACGAAGGCTGCGGTCTCGGCGGTCTTGGCGATCTGGTTGCCCTCGTTGTACTCGTCGAACATCGAGATGTAGAGGCCCTGCGAGCCCAGGCGGACCATGTTGTAGAACTGGCGCCACATGAAGTCGCCGTGCGCGCGCTGGCGCGCGCTCACGTCGCCGGGCAGCACGCAGGGCTGGTAGTCGATGCCGCGGGCGTTGCAGTCGGCCTGGTCGCCGAGGTTGACGTTCTGGTAGAACCAGTCGGACCCGGCCGCGTCGCCGATGCGGCCGACCATCCAGGGCGAGATCATGTTGAACGCGTGATAGACGTCCAGGTAGCCGGTGCGCGAATCGTTCTTGCCTTCGCGCCAGTAGGTGGGCACGCCGCCCATCACGTAGCAGCCCTGGCTCTTGAACCAGTTGATGACGTCCAGGCAGGCGGCGGCGGACCAGGGATGGTTGTCGTCGTTGAAGCCGAAGCCCCAGATGCCGACGACCGGCTTGCCGTTCTGTCGCGCATAGGCCGAGGACGACACCAGCGCCGACATCTTGTTCAGCCAGTCCGCCTTGATCTCGGGCTGCATGTTGCGCCAGCCGCTGACGTCGTACATGACGTAGAACTTGCGGCCGTAGGACTCGGCGGCGCTGCGCACCTTCCCGGCCATCGCGTCGCGGGTCGCGCCTTCGCCGCCGTTGGGGTTGAAGCGCTGCAACGCGGCGGTGTCGCAACCGTTCTGCTGCATCCAGCGGAAGTGGGTGTCGACGGTGGACTGGTCGTAGGACGAGAACAGCGTCGCCGGTCCGCCGTTGCCCAGGCGGGAGAAGGCCGTGGCGTAGCCGGCGGCGTACTCGCGCATGTCGGGCCACGAGACGATCGCGCGGTTGGTCGGGGAGGGCGTGCGGCTCCAGTCCTGCGCCCAGTGCCACCAGCCGTTGATCGGCGCGTTGTCCCCCGCGCAGGCGAACCAGCCCTGGTAGCCCACGGTGATCTTGCCGACCACGTCGCCCACCGGACTGGCCGCGACGGCGTTCGACAAGGGCAGGGTGGACGCGGCGGCGGCGCCGGCAGCGGCGGCAGCGCTGCCGAGGAAGGTACGACGGGACAAGGTCACGAGGAGTCTCCAACTGCGACACCGCGAGGGGGCGTCAAGGTGGAGGGCACTGTAGGCACGCGCTCCCGGAGCGCTTGTGTCGAGGTGCGTCGATCGGTGACTAGGTGGTGTGACCGATCTGCGGCGACGGCGACGTCGACGACCCCAACGGCAGCCAGAGTCTGAAGCGCGTGCCCTGCGCGCCGGACTGCCAGTCCACGCGTGCGCCGATCGCCGCCGCACGGCGCTGCTGGTTCTGCAGGCCGCGTCCGCCGCCGCGGGCCAGCGTGGCTGCCACGTCGAAGCCCTGGCCGTTGTCGACGATCTCGACGCACACGCCGTCGTCCTGGGTCGAGGTGCTCAGGCAGATCTCCGACGCCCGTGTGTGGCGCAGCACGTTGGCGATGCTCTCCTGGACGATGCGCATGATGTGCAGCGCGCTGGACGGTTCCAGCCACGGCAGCTGCGGCACTTCGCGCACCTCCCAGCGCAAGGCGACTCCGCTGCCTTCGAGTCGCGGCTCCAGACGGAACCGCAGGGTGGCGAGCAGCAGCAGGAGGTCGGCCTCGACCGGCTCCATCGAATCGATGGTCAGCTTCAGGTCGTCGAGGCAGCCCTGCAGTACGCGCGCCACGTCGCGCTCGGGCAGCGCGCCGCGCTCGGCGCTGCGGATCGCGCCGATCAGCGCCGCGCCCAGACCGTCGTGCATGTCCTGCATCAGGCGCTGGCGTTCGTCGCTCACGGCTTGCTGTCGCTCGATCTCGCGCAGGCGGCGGTGGCTCTCGTCGAGCTCGGCCTCGCGCGCTGCCAGCCGCTCCGCCAAGCTGGCGTTGAGGTCTTCGACGGTCGCGATCGCCTGCACATAGCGGCGGTACATCAGCAGGCCGAAGACCGTCAGCGCCACCGCGTTGGCGTAGGCGCCGAGGTACCAGCCCTCGGGACTCACGACGTTGTTCTGCAGCGCCCAGTCCGACATGCCCAGCAGCACGCACGCGCCGATGCCCGCGGCCACGAGGCGGCCTTCGCGGGAGCTCTTCCACGCGGCGCGCGCGCCCGCGGTGCCGACCACGATGCCCATGCCGGCCACGACGAGGTAGAGCAGCGGCGTCACGCGCGGCGTGTTGGGCAGCAGGCCGGGCAGCGGCAGCGTCGCGATGCCGACCAGCACCGTCACCGTCACCAGCGCGCGCGTCATGCCGCGCATCGGCTGGCCGTGCAGCGAGCGCAGGAAGAAGTGGACGACGGTCACCAGCCAGAACAGCGAGTTGACGGTGAGCCAGGCGAAGGCGTCGTTGGCGATCGGGAGCGAGACGTAGAAATGCAGCCCGCGCAGGTAGGACGTCGCCGCGAGGTTGAAGAACAGCAGGTAGCCGGTCTCATGTGGGCGGCGGATCCAGACGAACAGTGCGAACACGCCGATCGCCGCGAAGCCCGCGCCGAGGATCGCCGGCAGCTCCAGCTGCAGCCAGGCGCGCAGGTGATAACGAGCCCGCAGCGCGTCGACCGGTCCCAGCCACAGGCTGGAGACCGCTACCTGGCTGCGGCTGGTGTGTTCCAGGCGGATCAGGAACTCGCGCACCGGATGGCCGTCCTCGGGCGGCTCCAGCGACACCCACAGCGGCGTGCGGGTGCTGTTCCACAACGGACCCTGTTCCTGGGCGCGATGGACGAGGTGGCCGTCGGCGTAGACGGCGATGGTGCCGTCGGTCTTGATGCGCGCGCCGTAGAGGCCCAGTTGGCCCGCCAGCAGACCGCGCGCATGACCTGGCACGGACGGCACGCGCACGCGGAGCCAGGTCGTGCGCACGGCCGCGTCGCCTTCGCGCGCGGCCTCGGCCTGGCTCAGCAACGCGATCGGCAAGGCGAGCGGGAGCGTCACCGGATGCCAGTCCTGCGGCAGGGCGTCGGCGTCCTGCGTCGCCGGCGGCGTGACGCGGCCGGCGCGTTCGGAGACCTGCCAGTCGGCTTCCGTCAGATGCAGCGCGGGGCTGAAGGCGCGGTCGACGAAGGCGCTGAGCGCCACCGCAGTGACCACCGCCGCCAGCACCAATGACACGAGCAGTACCAGCCAGGCGATCGGGGATGGCCGTGGGGAAGCGCGTAGAGAAACGCTGGGAGAGGCGTTTGAAGAAGCGCTTGAGGAATCGCTTGGGGGTGGGCGGGGCGGCGTCACTCCGGCAGCCATCCCTGCGAGCGCGCCTCGAAGATCGCCTCGGCCTTGGAGCTGACCTTCAGCTTGCCGTAGATGCGGCGCACGAAGCTGCGCACGGTGAACGGCGACAGGGTCATGAGGTCCGCGATCTCGGCGGTCGAGAAGCCTTTGGTGATCAGCGCGAGGACCTCGTTCTCGCGCGCGGACAGCGGCGAGGCTTCGGCCGGCACGGCGCGCGCGGCGTCCTGGCGGAAGCGCGACAGCACCTTCCTGGCGATGATGGGACTGATCGGGCTGCCGCCGGCGGCCAGGCTGCGGATCTCCTCGACGATGCGCGCCGGGGCGCTGTCCTTGAGCAGGTAGCCCGAGGCGCCGGCCTCGATCGAGCGGATCACGTGGGTCTCGTCGCCGAAGTTCGTGCTGACCATGATGTGGCAGGCGGGCCAGTCGCGCGCGGCGGCGCGGATGACGTCGATGCCGGAGCCGTCGGGCAGCCCCAGGTCCACCAGCAGCACGTCGGCGGGCGGGCCGGCGAGCAGCGCCAGGCCTTCGGCGCGTGTGACCGCGCGACCCGCCAGGCGCATGCCGGGCGAGTCCTCGACGACGCGGCAGAGGGCGTCGCCGAAGCCCGGATCGTCCTCGACCAGGATCACGTGGATGAGCGTCATGAACGCATCGTACGGAGAGCCGGCGGCGTCGGTGCCCGGAAGTGCAGAGGCGGGTGCTGTGGCGTGTGCGGTTTGCATCGGATGGCGATTGTCTGGCGCCCGCGGGGTGGCCGTGTAGTCCGTTCGTTCTACGCCTCGTGGGAGGGCCCCCGCCTACGATCGCGCCGCTGCCACGACAGCCTCCACGAAGTCTCCCCGCGAGCCTCCACGAGAGAAGAACAACGAACAAGCACCACGAGGGATCGTCTGCGCACGCGGGCGGTTCGAGGGAATCCCGCATGCGTCCATTCCGTTCCGCCGTGTTCGGCGGCACCGCCCTGGCCTTGGCCGCCGGCGCGGCGCTGGCCCAGCAGAGTCCACCGCCGCCGCTCGCGCCGCAGGTCACGCCGCGCGATCTGCGCCCGCCCGAGCCGGCCGCGTCCGCTGCGCCGCTGCCGGTGCCCGCGCCCAACGCGGTGCCGGCGCAGGCGCGCGACCTGCAGGTCAGCGTCGACGACGTGCGCTTCAGCGACGGCTTCCCGGAACTGGCCGCGGCGTCCGCGGCGCTGGCGGCGCCGCTGCGCGGTCAACGTCGGACGGTGGCCGCGTTCTATCAACTGGCCGATGCGGTCGAAGCGCTCTACCGCGAGGCCGGTTATCCGCTGGTGCGCGTGGTCGTGCCGCCGCAGCAGGTGAAGGACGGCGGCGTCTTCGAGCTGCGCGTGGTGGACGGCTACCTGGAGCGCATCGATGCCTCGGCGGTGCCTGAACGGGCGCGCCGGGCGGTGGAGCAGGCGCTGGCCGGCCTGCTGGGGCGCCGCCATCTGCGCGGCGAGGCGCTGGAGCGCGCGTTGACGCTGGCGGGGCGCGGGCCCGGCCTGCAGATGCGCAGCGCGCTGGGTGCGGGCAAGGAAGTCGGCGGCACGGTGCTGGTGCTCGAAGGCGAGCATGCCGGATCGGCGATCACCGTCTCGGCGGACCGGCGCCTCAGCGAGTCGCTCGGCCCTTGGCAGACCACCGTCCAGCTGCGACTGAACCAGGCGCTGGGCCGCGGCGAGCAGTTCTACACCTACGTCTCGGGCGGCAAGGACTGGGGCACCGCCCTGCGCGACGACGCGCCGCGGCGGGTGCTGGGCGGTGGCGCGATCCTGCCGCTGACGGCGGACGGCCTGAGCCTCAACCCCGAATTCACCGTGTCCGACACGCAGCCGCGCGCACCCGCCGGCGCACTGCGCTCGCGCAGCCAGCTCGAACGCTACAGCCTGCGCCTGATCTATCCGCTGCTGCTGACGCGGGCGCAAGAACTGACCCTCACCGGCACCTTCGACGCGAGCCGGCAGATCGACTCGCTGCCTGATTTCGACTTCGTCATGAGCGAGGACAAGCTGCGCGTCGGCCGGATCGCGGCGGACTATGTCCGCAACGGCGAGTCGACCCGGCTGCGCATGGGCGCGACGCTGTCGCGCGGCCTGCCCGGACTTGGCGCCCGCACCGCCGCCGACATCGCGGCCACCGGCATGCCGGTGTCGCGCTACGGCGCGCGACCCTTCTTCACGAAGCTGGAGCTCAACGCCAGCGCCGACGTCGAGCTGCCCTGGGGACTGGGCGCGCGCACGTCGGCGAAGCTGCAGAGCGCGCTCGGCCACGTGCTGCCCAGCGCCGAGCTGTTCACCCTGGACGGCGAAGACGCGCTGTCGACCTTCCGCTCCGGATCGATCTCGGACGACAACGGCTGGACGCTGCGCCAGGAGTTGTCGCGGGCCTGGACGCCGTCGATCGGCGGCGCGGGCCTGCAGCTGCAGCCCTACGTCTTCGCGGCGATGGGCCGGCCGTGGTCGGAATTCGCCGGCACGCAGGGGCACCGCCTGGCCGCGTCCGGCGGCGCGGGTCTGCGCACGCGCTGGCGCGGCGCCGAGCTTTCCGTTGAAGCCGGCCGCCGCCGCTACCGCCCCTTCGGCCTGGACGAGTTCCAGGCGTTCGTGAAAGCGCAAGTCCAGTTCTGACGACCATGACACGCTCCCCGCACTCCTCCCGCGCCCCGGCGCAGACCCGCCCGCGCCTGACGGCGCTGACCGCTGCCATCCTGGCCGGTCTGATGCCGCTGGCCGGCGCGCAGACGGCGCCGATTTCCGTCCTGCCGCGTGGCGGCAGCGTCAGCGCCGGTCAGGCCACGATCGGCACGCCGAACGGCAACCGCCTCGACATCCAGCAGAACTCGCAGCGCGCGGTGTTGCGCTGGGATTCGTTCTCCATCGGCGCGGGCGGCGTCGTCAACTTCAATCAGCCCAACGCGCAGGCGGCTACGCTGAACGTGGTCACCGGCCCACTCGGCTCGGAGATCGCCGGCACGTTGAAGGCCAACGGCAGCGTCTTCCTGATCAACCCGCAAGGCATCGCGATCACGGCGACCGGCCTTGTCGACACGCGCGCGGGCTTTGTCGCCTCGACGTTGGGCCTGTCGGACGACGACTTCATGGCGGGACGGCTGCGCTTCAACGGCCGCGGCGGCAACGTGCTCAACCAGGGACGCATCGTCACGGGCGAGGGCGGTCAGGTCGCGCTGCTCGGCGGTCGGGTCGAGAACGACGGGCTGATCCTCGCGCCGCTCGGCAAGGTGGCGCTGGGGAGCGCTTCGGCCGCGACGCTGGACTTCTCCGGCGACGGTTTCCTGCAGGTGATGCTGCCGGCCGACGCCGTGGACGGCGACAGCCGCCCGTTGATCGGGAACGGCGGCCGCATCGAAGCCGGCCTGGTCGCGCTGCGCGCGTCGACCGTGCGCGAAGCCTTGCGCGAGGCGATCCACCTGCCCGGAACGATCCGCGCCACGACGTTGTCGGGCGTCGACGGGTCCATCGTGCTCGACGGCGGGGCCGGCGGCACGGTGCGTGTCAGCGGCACGCTGGATGCATCGTCGGCGACGGGTGGCGGCGGACGCATCGATGTCACGGGGCATGACGTGACCCTCGCTGGCGCGACGCTCGATGCGAGCGGCGCGACGCGCGGCGGTCTCGTGCGCGTGGGTGGCGCCTTCCAGGGCGGCCGTGCGGACGCCGCGCTGGCGGACACCGACGGACGCTACCTCGGCCGCTTCGGCGTGCTGCCGGTGCTGGCCGCCGCCCACCGCGTGGGCATCGACGCGGACAGCCGTATCGACGTCTCGGCGAACGGCGCGCGAGGCCTCGGCGGTACGGCGATCGTGTGGAGCACGAGCGCCACCCGCATGCTGGGTCGACTCGACGCTCACGGCGCGGCCGCGGGCGGCGCGGTGGAGATCTCGTCCGCATCCACGGTGCAGGCGGTGGCGCTGGACCGCCTGCTGCTGGGCCGCGGCGCGCGGCTGCTGCTGGACCCGCAGGACATCGTCATCGGCGACGCGGCGGCCGCCACGTCGCCCGGCGACATCGGCTTCAACGACAACCCCGGCGGGACGACGACGCTGAACTCCGGCGACCTCGCGTCGCTGCTGGGCGCGGGCGTCGACGTACGCCTGCAGGCCAGCCAGGACATCACCTGGTCGACCTTCTTCACCGGCATCTCCCGCGGTCCCGGCGGTGCGGCGGCGGGCGACCTGACGCTGGCGGCGGGCCGCTCGGTGATGCTCAGCGGCGCCTTCAGCAACGGCGGCGGCCACTGGACCATCACCGCCAACGACACGGCGGCCCACGGCGTCATCGATGCGGAGCGCGGCGCCGGGCTGGCCTCGCTCGATCTGCGCAACGCGAACTTCATCACCGACAACGGTCCGCTGACGCTGCTGCTGGCCGACGGCGCCGGCAACACCCAGCGCAGCGCCGGTTCGCTGCGCCTGGGCGCCTTCGCGGGCGAGTCGCTGTCGGCGACGGTGATGCCGACGGCGAGTTCCGGCGTCGGGATGCCGGTGGAGATCGTCCTCGGCGGCAACATCTCGGTCGCCGGTTCGGCGACGCTGAGCGGCGCGCTGAAGGTCAGCGGCGCGAGCCGGATCGAGGGCCATTCCGTCGACTGGACCACCGAGGCCACCGACAGCATCGTGGGCGAGGGCGTGTTCCGCTTCGTCGAGGACGGTGTCGTGACGCGCCTGGCGCGTCTGGGTGGCTTCGACGCGACGCGTGTGGCGCTGGGCAACAACGTCGGCGGCGCGGTCACCCGCGTCTACGGCGATGCCGATCCGGACGCCGAGCACCTCGGCCGCGCGCCGGTGCATCAGGTGGGCGGTCCCGCGGCGGCGACGCTGGACGGGCTGTTCATGCCCGGCTCGCTGTCGGTGAGCGGCCCCGGTGTCACGGCCAACGCGGGCAGCGGCACGCTGACGCTGTCGGGTACGGGCGCGGCGGCGTTCGATCCGTCGATCCTCGGCAACTTCTTCGTCGACATGCGCAGCGCGACGATGCCGCTGACGATCACGCGCCGCACGCTGACGCCGACGGTCTCCGCCGGCAACTACGTCTACGGAGCGCCGGCGTCCGTCGTGAGCCTGGCCGGCATCGTCAACGGCGACAGCGTCGCGCCCGTCGCCACGCTGGGCGGGCAGGGCGGCGTCGCGATGGCCGCCAACGGTGGCGGCTACGGCTTCGGCGAGCGCGTCGGTGCCGGTGGCTGGAACTTCTCGCTGACGGGCCTGGGCGGCGCGGCGGCGTCCAACTACGCCATCGATCTGAGCGGCAGCGTGAGCGCGTCCCTCAGCATCGCGCCCAAGCCGGTAAGCTTCTTCGTCGGCAACGCGGCGCAGACCTACGGCACCGCGTCGGCACTGCCGATCTCGGTGCTCGCCGGCGTGCTCTCCGGCGACGACGTGAGCGGCGTCGTCGGCCTGAGTTCGGGCGGTTCGCCCATCACGGCCAGCGCGCGCCTCGCGGCGGGCAGCTATGCGGCCTCCGTGACCACCCTGGCCGGCGCCGCATCGTCGAACTACGTGATCGCGGTCAGCGGCAACACCGACGGCGTGTTCCGCGTCGATCCGAAGGCGCTCTCCTGGTCGGTGGCGGATGCCGCCAGCACCTACAGCACGCTGGCCACGCTCGGCGTCGCGACGCTGGGCGGGGTGCTCGCGGGCGACGTCGTGACCGGCACCGTCGCGGCAAGCGCCGACGGCAGCACGCCGTTCACCCTGGCCGTCAACACGCGCGCCGGCAACTATGCCGAGATCGTGACCGGCCTGGGCGGCGCCCAGGCGGGCAACTACACGCTGGCCGTCGGCGGCAACGCGACGGGACGTCTCGTCGTCGCGCCCAAGACGATCACCTACGTCGGCGGCAGCATCGACCAGATCTACGGCCAGACGCTGCAGACGCCCGGGCTCGTCGGTCTGCTCGCCGGAGACACCGTCGTCGGCACGCAGCGCTTCGACGTCGTCGAGCCCCGCGTGGGCATCGGCAGTTCCTCGGCTTGGCCGGTCGGGCACTACGTCACCAGCGTCGCCGGCCTCACCGGCGCCGACGCCGGCAACTACGTCCTCGCCGTCAGCGGCAACTCGGCGCTCGATATCACCGTCAAGCCCAAGCCGCTGACCTATGTCGCGACCGGCGGCGGCAATGTCTACGGGTCCTCGCCGCTCGCCGGCTGGCCCGTGCTGAGCGGCATCGTCGGCGCGGACCAGGTCGAGGCCCTGCCGACGGTCGACATCGGCGGCAGTCCGCAATTCCTGGGGGCGACCACGCGTGCCGGCACCTACACCTTCGGCGCGACGACCGCCTCGCTGAACGGCGCGGCGGCCGGCAACTACGTGATCGCGGCCAGCGGCAACACGCCGGCCAGCTGGATCGTCTCACCCAAGCCGCTGAGCTGGAGTGTGTCCGCGGGCAACGCGATCTACGGCGACGTGCCCACCGTCGCGGGCAACGGCACCTTGCTCTCCGGCGTGCTGCCGGGTGACAGCGTCGGTGCGGTGCTGGCGGCGCTGGACGGCGGCGGCGCCGTCGTGTCGCGGCCGACGGTCGGCGGCTCCTGGTGGGCGGGTGTCAACGCGCTCACCGGCGCGGATGCGGGCAACTACACGCTGGCCGGCAGCGGCAACGCCGTCGGCGCGCTGACGGTGACGCCGCGGCCGGTGAGCTTCTCGACGGCCAATGCGAGCTCGGTTTATGGCAACCTCGCCGCGCTGGGCGCGGTGACGCTGGGCAACGTGCTCGCGGGCGACACGGTGGGCTACACGACGGCATTGTTCTCCGGCGCCACGCCGGTCGCGCTGACCGATCGCACGCATGCCGGTGTCTACGTCGAGGCGGTCACCGCCATCACCGGTAATCCGAACTATGTGCTGGCCTCCACGGGGAATACGGCCGGCTCGCTGACCGTGCAGCCGCGCCCGATCAGCTACATCGCGCAGGGCGCGTCGAGCACGTACGGCACGGCGCCGACCGTCGGTGCCGCGTCGCTGCTGGGCGTGCTCTCCGGCGACACGGTGAGCGCCGGGCCCGCCGTGCTGCTCGGGACCGGCATCGCTCCGACCGACCGGACCGGCGCTGGCAGCTGGACCTTGGGCTTGCGCAGCCTGGCCGGCGCGGACGCGTCCAACTACGTGGCGACGGACGTCGGCTCCACGACGGCCACGCTGACCGTTGCGCCCAAGGTCGTGACCGTCACCGTCGACGGCTACTTCCAGAACGTCCGGTACAGCACCATCGCGCCGGACGGCACGTTCTCCACTTTCAATCCGAGCTATGGCATGGTCAGCTCGGACCTGCCGATCGCCCGAGGGTCCGTCAACGGCCTGCTGTCGGGCGACCAGGTCTCGGTCGTCACCAGCGTCCCGGCGATGCCGCGGTCGAGCAGCGGCGCGCTCAACGTCGGCACCTACACGATGACCGGCACCGGCCTGGCCGGCGCCGACGCGGGCAACTACGTGATCGCCGCCACCGGCAACCGGGGCGCGACGCTCACGGTGAGCCCGATCGCGATCACAGGCACCGCCTGGCTGCAGGGGCCGAACGGCTTCGTGAACCTGTCGACCTACGGCAGCTCGGACCAGTACAGCTTCCGCTCCTCGTTGTCGAACGAACTGCGTGCCGGCGACCAGGTGTCCGTCGACGCCTGGTTGACGACGCCGGCCGGCAACGTGACGACGGCCCCCGCGCGTCTGCCGGTGGGCAGCTACGCGACCAGCGGCGTGCTGCAAGGCGCCGACGCCGGCAACTACACGATGCGGCCGTCGTTCGGCGCCTTCGTCGTGCAGCGCAAGCCGGTCACTGTCACGACCCCCGACACGAGATCCACCTACGGCGACGTGCCGCAGATGCCGACCAGCATCGTGAACGGCGTGCTGTCTGGCGACCAGGTCGGCGCACTGACCAGCCTCTTCGATCCGGTGAGCCTGTGGGAACGGACGCCGTCGGGCCGCTATCCGGTCCGTGTCGACGGTCTGGGCGGCGCGGACGCCTCGAATTACGTGATCGCGCCCGGCAACCTGATCGTGCCCGGCCTGCCCGCGTCCAACACGGGCTACATCAACGTCCTCAAGCGCGAGATCGGCCGCTCGCTGGACAGCGGCAGCCTGGACATCCTCTACGGCGGCAGCCTGCCGGCGCTGCACCTCACCACCGGCATCCTGCCGGGTGACGAGGTCAACCTGGGCACGGTGGCGGTCGCGACGCAGTTGCAGGGGCGCTCCGTCGGCGCCGGCTTCGAATACGCGATCAACGACCTGCTCAACGTCGGCAGCTATCGCTACGTGGCGCGGCTCTCCGGGCGCGACGCGGCCAACTACTTCGTGGCCGACGGCTCCACCGGCATCGGCGTGATCAACGTCGCCCCCAAGCCGGTCACCGTCTCCATCGATGCGATCAACACCGTCTACGGCACCTACGTCGCGCCGACCGTGTCGGTGTCGGGGCTGATCCACGGCGACGCGACGTGGGTCAAGCCGGACTTCCACGTCGTCAACAACGCGGGCGAGATCAGTTACGCCGACCGCACCTCCGCGGGGGACTACCTGCAGGTGGTGCTCGGCGTGAAGCAGGAAGGCCGCCAGGACACGGTCATCGACCTCAGCAAGAACTATCGCTTCGTCTCCACGGACGGGGCGACGGCGCCGCTGAGCATCGCCCGCAAGTCGCTGGTCTTCACGCCGGCCAGCGCCGCGAGCGTGTACGGCGACGCGGCCAAGCTCGGCGCGCTGACGGGCGTGCTGGCCGGCGACGACGTCGGCGTGCGCGTCAATGCCGGCGGCACGCTGCAGAGCCAGGCGGTCGGCAAGGGCAACGATCCGCTGAGCTACACGCCGCGGCTGGACGCCGGCGGCTACGACTGGACCGGCTCGCTGACCGGCGCGCAGAACGGCAACTATGCGGTGAGCGGGATCGGCGGGACCTTGACCGTCGCGCCGCGGCCGGTGACCTACGGCATCATCGCCACGGGCTACACCTACGGCGGGTACGTGTACGACTGCAGCCGAAGCGGCTGCACGCCGTGGGGGCTTCCGGTCGGCGGCGGCGTGAACCTGGGCAGGGCGACCTTCGAGAACGTGCTGCCGGGCGACGCGATCGACGGCACGATCGGCCTGGTCGACTTCGCCGGCAACACGTTGGCGGCGGATCGTTTCACCCATGTGGGCCAGTACTTCAAGGTCGTGACCGGCCTGACCGGCGCGGCGGCGAAGAACTACCGCGTCGCCGACAGCGGCAGCCTGCCGGGCCTGCTGACCGTCAGTCCGATGTCGCTGAGCTACAGCGTCACCAGCGCGATCTTCTTCAACGAACTCGTCGGCACGCCGGGCATTGCCACGCTGCGCGGGCCGGACGGCCCTTTCAGCGGTCCGGACGTCCATCCGGTGGTCACCGCCTACGACCCGCAGGGCCGGCCGGTGAGCAATCTCAGCCAGCTGGTGCCGGGACGGTATGTCTTCCGCGTCACCGGTCTGGCCGGCGCCGACGCGAAGGACTTCCAGATCATCGGTGCGGGCTACGGCGGATTGCCCTACACCACCAACGACCCCGGGACGCTGGACGTGTTCACGTCGGCGATGCTGGGCGGAAGTTTCAGCGACTCGGCGCAGCACATCCCGACCATCCCGCCGCTGCCGCAACCCGCGCCCACCGTGGTGCCGCCGCCGTTGAGCGGTTGGAGCAGCGGCAAGACCGGTCAGATCGAAGATTTCGGCCGGAACATCACGGGCACCGGCACTGCCGGCGACGTGACGATCGGACCGCGGGGCGGCGGTGTCAGCGGCACGGCCAGCGGTGTCGCGGAGACCGGGGTGACGATAGGCGGCGTGGACTTGTCCACGCAGGCCAGCGGCGAGATCAGCGCCCTGGCCAAGTTCGGCATCACCGGCGTGAAGCTGGAGGCCAACGTCAACGGTCACGTCGATGTGACGATCACCGCCGGCCCGGGCTACGTCACCTTCGGTGCGCAGGGCGAGGCGTACGCGATCGGGAAGCTCGGTCCGACCGGCGTGAAGCTGGGCGCCGAAGCGCGCGCTGGCGTTTCCGCGGAGACGGGGGTGAGCGGCAACGTCGACGGTCTGGGCGACGCCCGCCTGAGCACGACGGTCAGCACCTTCGTCTTCGCCCGCACCGACCAGGAATACAAGTTCGGCCTGGACGGCGTGACGCAGCGCTTCGACAACGCGGTCGGGGTCGGGTCCTCGGTCGGCGTCGCCGCCGGCGTGACGGGCAGCACGGGCGCGGTCGGCGGCGGTGCGACGGTCTACTCGCCGGGATCCATCGGCGGCACCTTCAACTACTCGATCGGCATCTCCGACGGCGCGATCAGCGTGTCGCTCGACCTGGGCGCGCAGCTGGGCTTCGGCGGGCTGGGGCTGTCGCTGAACTTCTCGATCAACCCGATGGGTCTCGCGGAAGCGATGACCGACAACGCCGTGGGCCACGCGGTGCTCAACGTCTTCGGCCTGAACCACAGCGAGCCCGACAACCATTACTCGGCGGCCGATGCCAGGTACGCCGCGTCGATCACCGATGCGGCGGCGCGCTTCAAGTACCTGGACGAGAACAGCCGCTGGCGGGATCGGCCGTGGAACTACACGACCGACGAAGGGGTTCGCAAGTCCTGGGACGCCATGCAGGCCTTCTACAACAGCTACAGCTCGATGATCAGCCGCACCCAGGCGCTGATCAAGAAGGAACAGGCCGACCAGGCCACGTTCCTGAACCTGCTCAGGACCGATCCGCAGGCCGCGATCGCCATGTCCCACAACACCGACTTCGCCGGCGCCAACCAGCGCGAGGAAGCCGCGCTGCGCGGCATGGCCAACGGCATGGGTGTGCAACTGGCCGTGGTCAACGGCAAGGTCACCTACGTCTCGCCGACCAGCCCTTGAGGATCTTTCGAATGAACGTCTTCCGCACCTCCCTCAAGCCCCTCATGCCCCGCCTCTTCCGCCTCTCTCCTCACCTGCGCCGGCGGGTCGCCCTGGCTGGCATCGTCGCTGCAGCGGCGATGGCCTCGGTCGTTCCCGCGGCGCAGGCCGCCGACATGCCTTTTGAAATCTCGCTCACCGGCCAGCCGACCCGTTATCTCGTCGAGGGCCGTCCCTATGCGATCACCGGTCACGGCAGCGCGCGCTTCGGCATGAGCCTTGCGGAGGTCCGCGCCGCAGTCGCGCGGGACTATCCCGAGACCGTGTCGCCGCCGCATGAATACGTCGATCCCGACAGCGGCGCCATCGACCTGACGTTGCGCGTCGCCGCGCTGCCGCGCGTGCCGGCGCCGACGCCGGTGCTGCTGCGCTACCGCTTCGGCGCGACGAGCGGACGTCTGGTCGCGGTCGACGTGGAATGGACCACCGACGGCCCGTCGACGCCCGCGCAGCGCGCGGGGCTGGTCGAGGCGGCCCGCGTCGTCGGCGCGACGATGGCGGGCTGGCGCTGGCCGCCGCTGGCGACGCGGCGCGGCCATCTGCTGCCGGACGGGACGCTGATCGTGTTCTCGGGCAAGGACTTCGAAGGCGCGGGCGCGGAGATCCGACTGCTGGGCGCGGATGTGGACGTGGAAGCGCGCGAGCGCACCGCGACTTCGCCGGCGCGGGCGCGCGAGCATCGCGTCGCCTCGGCGGGGCCGTCGCAGCTGCGTCTGCGAGTGGTGGCGAACGTCGACCGGCCCGATCCCTATCCGGCGATGGATCCTGCGTCGGCCGCTGCGTCGACGGCGGCTGCGGGCGCGTACCGCGTCTCGGGCTTCCGCTCGGCGCTGTTCGGCATGGACGAGGCGAACCTGCGCGGCGCCATCCAGCGCGATTTCAAGGCGGCCCCGGAGGCGATCCGCGTCGTCGAGGATCCGAAGGCGGGCAAGCGCGCGCTGGTGCTGCGGCTCGACCAGCTGGAGCCCGGCCCGGTGCCGGCGACCGTGACCTACATCCTGGATCAGGCCACGGGTCGGCTGACCCACGTCAACGTGGTGTGGACGACCGACGCCGCTCCCGACGACGCGCTGCGCCTGCGCATGGCGGACGCGGGCGGGCAACTGGCCCGCGCGTTCCAGCAACTGGGCTGGCGGCCGGGCACGACCGTCTCGAAGATGGATGCCGACAACCGTCAGGCGCTGCTGTTCGCCGGCGTCGACGCGCAGGGCGGGGCGCTGGAACTGCGGATCTCAGGCGTGCCGATGCAGCGCGCGGGACAGGCGCCGGTGGTGCCGGAAGGCCCCGCCGTACTGCGGGCGGCGTTCTACGCCAACACCACAAAATGATGTAAACGGTGTCTCCAGCGTGCATATCTGACACTGCCGCCCCTCCAGGCGGGGGAGTCGATGAACACGGGCGGGCGCCTTCGTCTACCGTCCGAACCATCATGTACACGCTGCTCCACGACGATGAGGTCGGCATCGACGCCAATCCCGACCTGATGCATGTCCGGATCGACGACGGCCGACTCTGGCTGTCCGACGACGCCCGGGAAGACATCGAGGTCTGCGCCGGCTACTGCCCGGACACCGACAGCCCCATCCAGATGCTGAATTTCCTGCGCGCGGCCTGCGTGCGGCTGCAGCATGTGGACATGGACGGCGAGGAGGCCGAACACGCCTTCATGTCGTTCTGCGTGCTGAAGGGTCTGGAGCATGCGATCGAGACGCACTGGCAGGGCGCCGACACGGTCGGCGAATTCCGCCCGGAACGTCTGCTGATGGCGTTCACGACGCCGGTCTCGCCGTACGGCAGCTTGATGCTGCACTGAGGACCCGCTGACGAAGGGTTTCCGATCCCTCGGAAGAACGAAACGCCGGACGCGAATGCGTACCGGCGTTTTTCATTGCCAAGACCGCGAGATCGCCCGTGAGGGTGATCCGGGGCATCGGGGTCAGTCCATGCGGAACGCGAAGTCCTGCTGGAAGCGGTGCTCGCCGGGGCAGACGTAGCGCGACTTCAGCGTGCCCTCGATCGCGTTGGAGAACGCGCGCCGCGTGCGGGCGTCCATCGATCCACCGAGCGCCTGGAGCTGCACCGAGACGACGCGGCCTCCCTGCACCTCGGCTACGGCGCGGAACAGCGCTTCGCCGGTCCAGTTCACCGCGGGCATCTCCGGCGCCGCCATCTGCGTGCAGACCGCGCCGGGGGCCTTGATGGCGGTGTCGGGGACCGTCCTGGCGGGGGCCACGTCTTGCTTAGTGCCCGGTTCCGTCACCTCGAAGGGTGTGGTCGTGCGTCCGTCCGAGATCCCGACGGCGACGATGGTCGGCTCCTTCGTCTGGGTGATGTCCACGGGGGGAATCGGCACCTCGACCAGGCGAGGGGTCTGGATCGCCGGCTCGGGGATGCGCAGCGGCTCGACGAGTTTGGGCTTGTTCTCGGGTTCGACGATCGTCTTCATCTTGATGAGCGGCGGCGCCTCGACGGCGTGGCGCTGGAAGCCCTTCACGAGGGCGCCCACCATCAGCAGGTGGACGAGGCCGACCAGGATGAGCCCGGTGGTGCGGGCGTTCGGAGCGTGCATCCGACCGCGGATGCGGGCGGCCGTGGCGTAGGCCGGAGAAGCCGGAAAGGTCGGCGACGTGGACATCGACATGCGTGTTCCCTCCCCATCGAAACGATGGCTGCGTGGTTGCGGAGACTCAATTTGTTGAGAACGGTTCTCGACTACGCCGGCATGTCCGCAGACTAGCCACGCGGGCACGGCGATGCAATCGCGTGTTCCGGAAAACAACGCGGAGCGGGGGAGGGGAAAGCCCGTGTGGGCGAGGGGGCGGGGAGCGGCGACGCTCAGCTGTTGAGCAGGACCATCAACGCGCCGCTGCCGCCATCGCTGGCGCGGGCCTGGACGAAGGCCAGGACTTCCTGCTTCTGGACGAGCCAGCGGCGCACGCGGGCCTTCAGCACCGGCTCGCGGCCGGGGGAGCCGTTGCCCTTGCCGTGGACCACGCGAACGCAACGCAGGCCGCGCTTGGCGCTGTCGTGGATGAAGGTGCCCAACGCCTCGCGCGCCTGATCGCGGCGCAGGCCGTGCAGGTCGATCTGCGCCTGCAGCGACCAATGGCCGCGTCTGAGCTTGCGCACGGATTCGGCCGAGACCTCCGGTCTGCGGAAGGAGAGCGTTTCGTCCGTCTCCAGCAGCGAGTCGACGTCGAAATCGTCCGACAGCGCCTGCTTCCAGGCCATCTGCTCGTCGAGCTCGCGCTGACGCGGCTCCGGCTCGGGTCTGCCGAGGGTGAGGATCACCCGGTTGGTCTCCGGCAGCGGCACGACCTTGCCGACGGTGCGCTCGAAGATGCGGGCTTCCTCGTCGCGCAGGCGCGCAAGCGCGGCCTCGCGCTCTCGGCGCTCTTCCTCCGCGCGTTGGCGGAGCTTCAGTTCTCGGTGCAGCGTCTGCAGGTCTTGCAGGCTGCGCAGTCGGTCGGTCACAGCAGGCCCAGGTCGGTCATCGATGCAGGCTGGCCCGCGCCGACGATGAAATGGTCCAGGACCTTCACATCGATGAGCGCCAGCGACTCGATCATCGCGCGGGTCAGCTGGACGTCCTGCGGCGACGGATCGGTACGCCCCGATGGGTGGTTGTGAACCAGGATCACCGCGGCGGCGTCCAGGGTCAGCGCGCGTTTCACCACCTCCCGGGGGTACGCAATGGTATGGGAAAGGGTGCCGTGGAACAGCGTCTCGAGGGCGATCAGCCGATGCTGGGTGTCCAGGAACATCACCGCGAAGCATTCGGCGGGCTTGTCGTCGTACTCCAGGCGGAGGTAGTCGCGGACGGCTTCGGCGGACTCGAAGACGGGCCCGTCGCCGAGCGCGTGGCGGAACGAGCGGCGCGCGATCTCCAGCACCGCCAGCAGCATGCTGCGCTTCGAGGGCCCCAGGCCCTTGATGCCCGAGAGCGTGTCGGCAGGGTCGTCCAGCAAGCACTTGAAGCCGCCGCACTGATTGAGCACGTCGCTGGCGAACGTGAGGACGGAGCGACCGGGCAGACCCGTACGCAGCACGATGGCCAGAAGCTCAGCGTCGGATAGGGTGGAAGCGCCCCGCGCCAGCAGCTTTTCCCGGGGGCGGGCCTCGGGCGGCAACGCGGCGATGACCGACGGAGCGGACGGCACGGGCAGGGCGATCGGGGCGGCGAGAACGGTCATGTCAGGACTCGGAGGAAGGAGGGTGGCGCTACAGCCTAAAATCACGGCTCGATTCCCAAAATCCCCCTGACTAGTGACCCTCGTTCAACCAGGATCCTTCCTGACCCTGCATTACCGGCTGAGCGGGCCGGACGGCCAGGACCTGATCAACACTTTCGCCGACAAGCTGCCGGCCACGCTGACGCTGGGCGCCGGCGAGCTGGCGCCCGCGATCGAGGCTCGCCTGGTCGGCCTGGCCGAGGGCACGCACACCCGCGTCGAACTGGCGCCGGGCGAGGCCTTCGGCGAGCGCAACCCTGAGCTGCTGCAGCGCGTGAAGCGCACGCTGATGCGCCAGCTGGGCGATCCGGACGAGGAATACCACGTCGGCGACGTCGTGCAGTTCCCGACGCCGGACGGCCAGGGCCAGTACGCCGGCGTGGTGCGCGAGCTGGGGGAGGACTGGTTGCTGTTCGACTTCAATCACCCGTTGGCGGGACAGCCCGTCAGCTTCGAGGTGCAGCTGATCGGGGTGCTGTGATGACGGCGATGGACGTGAACATGAAGGACATCGTGCTGGCCGAGCCGCGCGGTTTTTGCGCCGGCGTGGACCGGGCGATCGAGATCGTCGAGCGCGCGCTGAAGAAGTTCGGCGCGCCGATCTACGTGCGGCACGAGATCGTGCACAACACCTACGTCGTCAACGACCTCAAGGCCAAGGGCGCGATCTTCATCGAGGACCTGGCCGACGTGCCGGCCGGCGCGACGCTGGTGTTCTCGGCCCACGGCGTCAGCCAGGCGGTCCGCAAGGAAGCGCAGGAACGCGGCTTCCAGATCTTCGACGCGACCTGCCCGCTGGTGACCAAGGTCCACGTGGAAGTGGCCAAGCTGCACCGCGAAGGCTACGAATTCATCATGATCGGCCACAAGGGCCATCCCGAGGTCGAAGGCACGATGGGCCAGCTCAGCGACGGGATCTACCTCGTCGAGGAAGCGTCGGACGTGCCCCACGTTCGGGTCAAGGATCCGAGCCGCCTGGCGGTGGTCACGCAGACGACGCTGAGCGTCGACGACGCAGCCGAGATCCTGCGCGCGGTGAAGAAGCACTTCCCTGAAGTCCGCGAGCCGAAGAAGCAGGACATCTGCTACGCCACGCAGAACCGCCAGGACGCCGTGAAGGTGATGGCGCCGCAGGTGGACGTGGTGGTGGTGGTCGGCAGCCCGACCAGCTCCAACAGCAACCGACTTCGCGAGCTGGCCGAACGCCTGGGCACGCCGGCCTACATGGTCGACGCGGCCGAGGACGTGCAGGCCGAATGGCTGGACGGTCGCTCGAAGGTGGGCCTCACGGCGGGGGCCTCCGCGCCGGACGTGCTGGTGCAGGCCGTGATCTCGCGCCTGCGCGAGCTGGGCGCGACCACCGTGCGCACGCTGCCAGGCGTCGAAGAGCACGTGCGCTTCCCGCTGCCGATGGGGCTGGGCGACAAGTCGATGGCCGAGGTCACCAGCGGGCGATCTTGATCGGCGCGTTCCCCCTTCGGAAGGACCGGAGGGGCGACGCGAAGTTCCGGACGAGCTCCTCGTCGAGCTCCCGCTGACCGACACTCCCCAACGTATCGCCGACGCATCGCCGACGCCCCCTTCCGAGGGCCGCCGTCGGCGCAGAACACGAAAGACACACCATGCTGGACATCACCCTGCTGCGCAAGGATCTGGACGCCGTCATCGAGCGTCTCCAACAGCGCAAGAACCCCCAACCCTTCTTGGACGTCGAGCGCTTCAAGACGCTGGAGACCGACCGCAAGCAGGTGCAGATCCGCACCGAGGAGCTGCAGGCCAAGCGCAACCAGCTGTCCAAGCAGGTCGGCATGCTGAAGGGCAAGGGCGAAGATGCCAGCGCCGTGATGGCCGAGGTCGCCGGCATCGCCGACGAGCTGAAGGCCGGCGCCGAGAAGCTGGACCTGATCCAGGTCGAGCTCAACACGATGCTGATGAGCGTTCCCAACCTGCCCGACACGAGCGTGCCGGCCGGAACGGACGAGACCGGCAACGTCGAGGTGCGCCGTTGGGGCCAGCCGCGCGAGTTTGACTTCGCGGTGAAGGACCACGTCGACCTCGGCGCGCCGCTGGGCCTGGACTTCGAACTCGGCGCCAAGCTGTCGGGGTCGCGCTTCGCCTTCCTCAAGGGCCCGGTGGCTCGCCTGCACCGCGCGCTCGCGCAGTTCATGCTCGACATGCAGACGCAGGACCACGGCTACACCGAGTGCTACACGCCCTACATCGTCAACCGCGAGATCCTTGAAGGCACCGGCCAGCTGCCCAAGTTCAAGGAAGACATGTTCTGGGTGCTGCGCGGCGGCGACGACGAGCAGAACGAGCAGTACCTGATCTCGACCTCGGAGATCTCGCTGACCAACTCGGTCCGCGAGAGCGTCCTGACGGTCGACGAGCTGCCGGTGAAGCTGACGGCGCACAGCCCGTGCTTCCGCTCCGAAGCGGGCTCGGCCGGTCGCGACACGCGCGGCATGATCCGCCAGCACCAGTTCGACAAGGTGGAGATGGTCCGCATCGAGCAGCCCGAGCACAGCATGGCCGCGCTCGAAGAGATGACCGCCCACGCCGAAGCCGTGCTGCAGAAGCTCGGCCTGCCGTACCGCACGGTGCTGCTGTGCGCGGGCGACATGGGCTTCGGCGCGGTCAAGACCTACGACCTGGAAGTCTGGCTCCCGGCGCAGAACACCTACCGCGAGATCAGCTCGTGCTCGAACATGGGCGCCTTCCAGGCGCGCCGCATGCATGCGCGTTTCAAGACCGCGCAAGGCAAGAACGAACTGGTGCACACGCTGAACGGTTCGGGCCTGGCGGTGGGACGCACGCTGGTCGCGGTGCTGGAGAACTACCAGCAGGCCGACGGCAGCATCACGGTGCCGGAAGCGCTGCGTCCGTACCTGGGCGGCAAGGACGTGCTGAAGGCCTGAGCGGACCAGCGGGGGAGGGGCCGAGCCGACTGCTCGAAACCTCTCTGACGCGTCTTTCGCACAAACTCACGCGAGTTCTTGCCAAGGCGTCAAAAACCTCGCTATACTCTTAGGCTTAGTCGCTAACAACCACAGCGATCACCGAATTCCGGAGAGGTGGCAGAGTGGTTGAATGTACCTGACTCGAAATCAGGCGGACGGAAACGTCTCGGGGGTTCGAATCCCCCCCTCTCCTCCAAAATAGCTTGCTCGATCAAGCACTTAGAAAACCCGCCCAGAGCGGGTTTTCTTCTTTTCGAACCGCTCGGCTGCACGCTCAGCTGCAGTTTCCGAAACTCGCTGCCGTAACTCTGGCCAGGATCCGCGGCCGGCGCCGGCAGGTGCGGCCGGGAAGTCCTCAGCGCATATGCAGCGAGGTCAAGCTCATCGGCTGGCTGGCCGCCAGCCGCGGCGCTTCGGCCAGCACGTTCAGGTCGGTGAGGAACTGTTCGAACTCGCGGCCCTTGTCGTAGAACGCGTTGGCGCCGTTGCGCACGCACAGCGGGCCGTAGACCTCGGCATCGCGGTTGCTCAGGACCAGGATGGTTCCGCCGTAGCCGGCCAGGCGGAGCTTGCGAAGCACCTCCAGCCCGGACCCGGAGGCCAGCGTGAGGTCCAGCACCACGACGTGGGGCCGCGTCAGCCCGACGGTGCACAGGGCCTCCGCTTCGGTGGCGGCAAGGCCGACCACCGACAGGAAGGGCTGTTCCTTCAGGGCCGCCAGCAGATGCTTGCGGACCAGCGGGGAGTCTTCGACGAGAACGACTTTCATGTATCAATTTTGCGCTTTTGAAACTGACAAAACCATGTGGGTAACCGAGCGGTTGCGGTACCTCGTGACTTTCTCTGGACGCCGCCGGCCACCGACCCCCATCCGAGGGGAGTCCCCGAAGGACGTGCCTCGCCCGCCTTGTGGCTCCCCGGAGCCAGGCGCACACTGGATCGAATGCCCACCGCGATGGCTCTCGACGAGGCAATGACCCCATCCGGCTCCTCCGGTCCCTCCGACCTTCGAGGGCCCAGGCGCCGCGCCGTCGTGGGTGGTCTGGCGCTCGCCTGGGGGACCGCTTCATGGGGAAGCGCCGCGTGGGCGAGCGGCCGGCCGCGTGTCCTGCGTGCGCTGGTGGAATCCTGGCCGCCGTACCTCGAGCCCAGTGCCGACGGCAGCGTGCGCGGTCTCGATGCGGAACTGCTCCAGGCCATCTGCAAGCAGGCGGGGTATGAACTCCGCTGGATCCGCGGAACGCCGCAATGGCGCAAGCGGCGCTACCGCGAGCTGCTGAACGACCAGTTCGACGTGATCTTCTCGGCGACGCCGGTCCCGGGTCGCGACGCCGCGGTCATGTACAGCCGGACCTATCGCAACGAGGCCTTCATGGTCGCCGCGACGGATCCTCGCGATCCGCGGCTCGTTGGGTTGCAAAGTTTCGACCAGGTGCTGCAGCGGCGCATCCCGCTGCTGCACGTCGATGCGCTCGGACTGGGAGACGACTTCGAGGCCTGGCGCGAACGCCTCGCCGACGCGGGCCTGCTGCAGCCGTACCAGACCACGCGCCAGGGCGTGGACATGCTGCGGCTCGGCCGCGCGGCGTTGATCCTCGGCGACGACCTGGATGTCCATGCGCAGGCGCGCGTGTCCGGCGTGCGGCTGCTGCGGCAGCCCTTCGGACACAGCGTGCAGCCGGTGTGCCTGATGCTGAGCCGGCGACGGCTCGACGAGCGCGATCTCGCTCGCGTCGATCAGGCCATCCAGGTGCTGGAGCAGCGCGGCACCCTGGCCGCGATCCGGCGACGCCACGGCTCGACCTGATCGGACCCGGCGCCGACGGGAACGTCGGCCTCAGCCTCAGCCTTCAGGCGGGGTGGCGCCGTATTTCCCCGGCGTCACGCCGAAGGTCCGCTTGAACAGCGCGATGAAGGCGCTGACGTTGTCGTAGCCCAGCTCCAGCGCGATCGTCGTCACCGGCTTTCCAGCGGCGAGCAGCTCCAGCCCGCGCAACAGCCGCACGCGCTGTCGCCATTCGGTGAAGCTGAAGCCGGTCTCCTCGGCGAAGCGCCGCGTCAGCGTGCGCGGCGCGATGCCGGCCCAATCGGCCCATTCATCGAGCCGGCGTTCGTCGTCGGGTCGGGCCGACAACGCGCGGGCGATCTTGAGCAAGCGCTCGTCCGAAGGCATCGGCAGGCCGAGCGCCACCGGCGGCGCCGCTGCGATCTCATCGAGGATCACGCCCGCCAGGCGTGTCTGCGCCGCGTCGAGCGCGGTGGCAGTCTCCGGCCACATCGCCGCCCGCGCGACCGCTTCGCGCAGCAGCCCGGACACGGCCACGATCCGCGGTTCCGTCGGCAGCGCTTCGCTACCCACAGGGCTGACGTAGACGCTCCAGCCGGCGAAGGGCCCGTGTGAGCGCAGCCCGTGCGGGACGTCCGGCGGAATCCACACCGCATGTGTCGCGGGCACGACCCAGCGGCCATCGCTCACGTCGACCGTGAGCAGACCCTGGATTGCACCGAGCATCTGTCCGCTCGCGTGCCGATGGCGACGCGTCGATCGGCCGTCGACGGAGCTCTGCTCGACCGCGCGCAACAGCAGCGATTCGGCGTGGGCGGCCGTCTCGAAGGTCTTCGAGGCTCGGGATGCGGCGACTCGTCGTGGCGTCATCGGACTATCTTATGTCTTCAATGCCGTACCCAGGCCAACCATCGCTCCCTACGATTCATCCATCCCATCACCACCAGGAGCAGACGGATGAAAGCCCAAGACATGTTGCCCGACGGGCAGAACCAGATCGAACGCAACGGCACCGTGGTCCGCAAGGGCACCGTCGGCGCGTTCCTCGTCAATGCGAAGGCGTGGGGCGATCCGGCCGTCGACGCCGACCGCCGCGCCGACGCCGAACGCGACATCGTGGAAGCGCTGCCCGCCTTGCGCGAGCTCGGCCTGTTCGACGTCCTCGAGGTCCGGGACGACCGGCTTCGAGCGCTGCTCGACACGCACTGACGCGCACCGACGCGCACCGACGCCCAGGCGCGCACATTGACCTGTCGCCCGACAGTGGCAGACTCCGCGACGATCCCTCTCCAGGAGCGTCGCCGTGAGTGAACCCATCGAGTCCTCGGACTCTTTCGATGCCATCGTCATCGGAGCCGGCCAGGCCGGCCCCGCGCTGGCCGAGCGCATGTCGCAGGCCGGCTGGCGCGTCGCCGTCATCGAGCGCTCGCGCGTCGGCGGCACCTGCGTCAACACCGGCTGCATCCCGACCAAGGCGATGGTCGCCAGCGCCCATGCCGCCTGGGTCGTCCGCGAGGCCGCGCGCTGGGGCGTGCGGGTGCCGGAGCAGGTCGGCGTGGACCTGCCTGCCGTCATTGCGCGCAAGGAACGCATCTCCGGCGAGTCCCGGCAGAACGTCGAGAAATGGCTGCGCGGCATGGACAAGGTCGAGCTGATCATGGGCCACGCGCGTTTCGAGGATCCCCACACCGTCAGCGTCGATGGGCGCCGCCTGCGCGCGGACCGCTTCTTCATCAACGTCGGCGGCCGCCCCGCGCAGCCCGGCGTCGAGGGCCTGGACAGCGTGCCCTGGCTCAGCAACGCGTCGATCATGAAGCTCGAAGAACTGCCGCGACACCTCGTCGTCGTGGGCGGCAGCTACATCGGACTGGAGTTCGCTCAGATGTTCCGGCGCTTCGGCTCCGAGGTGACTGTCGTGCAGCGCGGGCCGCGGCTGGTGCCTCGCGAGGACGCCGATGTCTCCGAGGCCTTGCGCGGGATTCTCGAACGTGAAGGCCTGACCATCCGCACCGGCGCCGAATGCGTGAAGCTCGCGCCGGCGGAGGAGGGCGTCGCCGTGCAGGTGAACTGCCAGACCGGCGAGCCCGAGGTCCGCGGCAGCCACGTGCTGATCGCCACCGGGCGCAAGCCCAACACCGACGACCTGGGCCTGGACCGCGCCGGCGTACGCGTGGACGAGCGCGGCAACATCGTCGTCGACGACCAGTTGCGCAGCAGCGTGCCGCACATCTGGGCGCTCGGCGATTGCAACGGTCGCGGCGCGTTCACGCACACGTCGTGGAACGACTTCGAGGTCACCGCGGCCAACCTCTTCGACGGCGCCGATCGCGGTGTCGGCGACCGCGTCGTGACCTACGCGCTGTACACCGATCCGCCGCTGGCGCGCATCGGCCTCGGCGAGCAGGAGGTGCGCGCCAGCGGCCGTCCCGCGCTGATCGGCACGCGGCCGATGACGCGCGTGGGCCGCGCCATCGAGAAGGGCGAGACGGAAGGCTTCATCAAGATCCTCGTCGACGCGGAGTCGAAGGCGATCCTCGGCGCGATGGTGCTGGGCGTCGACGGCGACGAGGCGGTGCAATCGCTGCTCGACGTCATCGCATCGAAGCGCCCGTACACCGACGTCACCGCCGGCGGCGTGCGCATCCACCCGACGGTGAGCGAACTTCTGCCGACGGTGCTGCAGTCGCTGAAGCCCCTGTAGCCCCAGAAGTTCAGTCAGAGCCCGACAGCGCCCGGCGGGTATGAGCCTTGCCATGCGTAGTCACCGCATGGTGCGGTTTCAAGAGGCTCGCGATGGACCGCCCTGCACAACGACGCCCCGGCGCGACGCCGACGCTCTCTGCCGTCACGGCAGGGAATCCCGTGCCCTCGCTGCACATCGTCGAGATCGTCGGCGCGGTGCCGTCGGACGAAGCGCCCGATGAGGCTTGCCCGCTCGCCACTGCCGCCCATCGGCTCGGCGCGACGCGCCTGGTGGAGCGCCTCGTGAATCGGCATGGCAAGGGCGGCAACGTCCGCTTCACGGTCGTCTGCCCCGCGGACGGGCCGTACGCGGAACGCTTGCGGGATCTCGGCGCCGACACCGTCATCGTTGCGATGCCCGACGACCCGCCGTGGCATGCGATCCAGGTGCTCATCGGGCTCATCCGCAACAAGCAGGCGGCGGTGCTGCACGCGCACCTGCCGAATGCGCATCGCCTCGCCGGTCTTGCCGGCGGCATCACGCGTACGCCAGTGCTGGCCACCGTGCAGGGCGCCCAGATGGACATGCCGGATCTGGAAGTGCATCGCCTGATTGCGAGCCAGCTCAGCGTCGTCACGGAGGCGAGCTACTTCCATGCGCTGGGGCTGGGTCTTTCGCCGGACCGCATCAGCCTTGATCCCTTCGACGCAGAGGATGATGACGAGGAGGCGGCGCAGAGCCTCGACGCCATCGGACAACGGCTTCGGCAGCTCGCTGCGCCCGCGGAGTCGCGCGGCGCTGCGCAAGCGCGTTCGCTTGCGCAGCCGCTGGCGCAGGAGGTTGTCGCGCCGATCGCGGTCAACGCGTCGGCCGCACAGGCTGCGTCTGCTGCACCGGTCGCAATCCTCGCCGTGCTCGATGAACTCGAACCTTCGCCCGCTCGCGCGGCGGGATTCAAGGCCTGATCGGCCATTGCTCGATGCACCGCGCGAGAACCGCGCAGGCATCGGGATTGCCAGTCTTCCCTTGCAAGGGTGCCGCGACGGTTCGCGATGCGACAGGACGCGATGCGAACCGCGCGGTGGCCCCCGGCAAGACCTTCAATCCACAGCTTCCAGGAGATCCACCATGAACCCCCGTTCCAAGATCACCACCGCGGCAATGGCGATTGCGCTGGCTTCCGGCGTCGGCTTCCTTCACGCCCAGAGCGGCGGCCAGGGCGGCAGCTCCGGCTCCGTGGGCGCGCGCGATCAGACCAACGATCCGCTTTCCAACAACAACGACCAGGGCAAGGCGCCGCCTGCGACGCCGGCCGCCAACCCGAGCACCGGTCAGCCCGCGACCACGAACGACTGGCAGAACAGCCAGCCGGCCACAAGCAGCCAGAACAACGGCAACAATCAGACGACCGAGCAGCGTCAGGACCCCAATGTCCGCACGCAGACCGATCCGATGCCGATGAGCGCGCCTGCTGCCGGCACCTCGTCGACGGATACGTCGACGATGAGCAACGACAGCACCAGCACCACCGACACGACGCTGCCGGCGCGCGCCGACCGCAACTGATTTCGCTGTCATCACCGAGGGCGGCCCGCGTGGCCGCCTTTTTCGTGGGCGCTCCCGTACGTGCGACGGCAGCGCGTTTACCGCGAACCTGTGCCGATGCCTTCAGCGCGTCCTGCGCGCCAGCCAGACCCCGATCGCGACCAGCGCCATGCCGGCCATCGCGAGGCCGGTCAGCGTCTCGCCGAACAGCGCCCACGCGATGAGCGCGGTCGTCGGCGGCGTCAGGTAGAAGAGGCTGGCGACATTGACCGCGCTGCCTCGGCGGATCAGCACGTTCAGCAGACTGACCGCGCCCAGCGACAGCACCAACACCAGCCACGCCAGCGCGAAGACGAACTGACCGGTCCACTGCACCTGCATCGTCTCGGTGATTGCGGCAATCGCGGCGGTGACGAGCAGGCTCGGCACGAACTGGATGATCGATCCGGTGCGCAAGTCGAAGGACGGACAGAACTTCTTCTGGTAGAGCGTGCCGGCGGTTATGCCGATCAGCGCGATGACGGCCGGCAGGAGCATCGTGATCAACGCGCCGCCGGGGACTGCCGCGATCTTCTGCGCGACGACCAGTCCGACGCCGAGGAAGCCGACGCCCAGACCCAGCCACTGCATCGGAGCGATGCGTTCGCCGAGGAAGGCGCGCGCGCCGAGCGCCGTGACCAGCGGCTGCAAGCCGACGACGAGCGCGGTGATGCCGGCCGGCAGGCCGTGCGAGATCGCGGTGAACACGCCGCCCAGATAGACGCCGTGCACCAGCAGACCCGTCACCGCGATGTGCCCGCACGCGGCCATCGAACGCGGCCAGGGCGCGCGCAGCACCAGCACGACGGGCAGCATCAGCGCGATGACCGCGGCGTAGCGCCACGCGAGGAAGGTCAGCGGCTCCGCGTCGGGCAGCCCGAACTTCGCGCCGATGAAGCCGGTGCTCCAGACGGCGACGAAGAGCAGGGGCAGCAGGCCGCCTGCGCCGTGCGCGGGCGGGGCGGGAGGCTTGGGCGAGGTTGACGGCGAGGCAGGCGACGGGCTCATGGGGCCCGATGCTAACGAGGACGTGTCGTCGACCGGGCGGCTAGCGCGTCGGGTTTTCCGCAGCGTCCCCCCCACCGCCGAAAGCTCGGAATGCCGAGACGGCCGCTCGCGCATGGTTCGCGTCCAACTGCGCGAGTTGATCGCGCGCGGCGAGCAGCAGCCGGTCTTCCTGCAGCACCTCGATCAGGCTGGCCGCGCCGCCCTTGTAGGCGTCCTCGGCCGCGTCGCGCGCGACCTGATGCGCACGGACTTCCTGCACGAGGTCGCCGCGTTGCAGCTCCAGCTCGGAGAGCGAGACGATCGCATTCTCGACGTCCTCGGTCGCACGCAGCATGCGCTGGCGCACCTGCGCGAGCGCCTCCGCGCGCGCGCCTCGCGCCTGGGCGACTTCCGCGTCGACGCGGCCGAAGTCGAACAGCCGCCAGTGCAGTCCCAGCAGCGCCTGCGGCTGGAACGCGTCCGAGCTGAACAACCCGCCGTGCAGACTGGAAGCGCCGAGCACGCCACCCAGCGTCAGGCGTGGGTAGTACTCGGCGGTCGCGATGCCGATGCGCGCCTGGCTGGCGTCGAGCTGGCGCTCGGCGGCGATGACGTCGGGACGACGGCGCATCAGCGTGGCGGGCGTCAGATCGCCGGGCAAGGAAGGCACGCGATACGTGGAAGTCCGCGACGACTGCGACGACTGTGACGACTGCGAAGGCGCGACCAGCCTCGCCGCATAGGTGCCGGCCTGCTCGCCCATCAGCACGTCGAGGCGATGCTGCTGTTGAGCGAGCTCAGTCCGCAGCGGCGGCAGCGTGCCGCGCGCCTGCAGCTGCAGCGCCTGCGCTTCGGCGACTTCGCGCTGCGCAGCGAGCCCGCCTTTGAAACGATCCTGGATCAGTTGCAGCAATTGCGACTGCGTGCGCAGGTGGGCTTCGGCGACCTCGATGCGGGCCTGGGCGCCGCGCACGCGGAAGTAGGCGTCGGCCGCTTCAGCGGCGACGGTCACGTGCGTGCCCAGTCGAGCGGCCTCGGCGGCCTGCCATTCGGCGACGGCCGCGGCTTCGCCCTGGCGAAGTCCGCCGGCGAGGTCGGCTTCCCAGCTCGCGCCCACGCCCAGCGTCTGCAGCGTCTGGTTGCGGTCATAGCCGGGGAAGCCGCGCGCCAGCGAGCCTTCGGGGCTCTTCAGCGACTGACGCTGGGTCAGCAGCTGTCCTTGCACCGCGCCTTGCGGCAGACGCAGAGCGCCTGCGCCTTGTGCCGCGGCGCGAGCCTGCTCGACGCGCGCCAGTGCGACCGCGAGGCCCAGGTTCTGATCGAGCGCGCGCTGCACGATGGCGGTCAATGCGGGATCGTGGAAGTCCTGCCACCACGTACCCAGCGTGGCCGGCGCGACGCCGTCCTGGTGCTGCGCGATCAGGGACTGGCCGGCGAAGTGCTCATCGAGCGCGCGGGGGCGTTCGCCCGACGAGGGCATCTGGGCGCAGGCGACGAGGAAGGCCGCCAGTGCGAGAGGGGCGAGCCGCATCAGCGGGCGGAAGGAAGCGGACGGCAGGAGCGACATGGCGGGTCTCCCAGGAGGTCGGGGGGAATCGGGGCGTTCGGGACGAACGAGGACGAAGGGTGGGCATCGATCGCGATCAATGCGCATCGGCGGAGGGGGCGGCCGGCGGCGCGATCTTGCGCAGCATCGGCACGAACACCAGCGCGACGACGAAGCAGCCCATCACGATCAGGAAGGCGTCGGCGAAGGTCATCGTCAGCGCCTCGCGGTAGGTCAGCGACCAGAGTTGCCGCAACGCGGCGGTGGCGGCGTCGCTCGACGGCATCGACGCCGACAGCGACGACCCCACCGACGCCAGCAGCTGGTTCATGGACTCGTTGCTGGTGTTGAGGTGTTCGGCCAGGCGCTGGAAGTGCAGGTTGGTGCGGTCGTTGAGGATGGTGGCGCAGGCCGCGATGCCGATGGCGCCGCCGAGGTTGCGCATCAGGTTGAACAGCCCCGAGGCCAGCTTCAGCCGCGCCGGCGGCAGCGCGCCGAGCGCCAGCGTCACCACCGGCGGCACGCAGAGCTGCTGCCCCATGCCGCGCAGCGCCTGCGGCAGCAGCAGCTGGGCCGAGCCCCAATCATGCGTGATGGGCGCGAACTCCCACATCGAGATCGCGAAGAGCGAGAGCCCGGCGAAGAGGATCCAGCGCAGGTCGAAGCGGCCGGCGAGGAAGGCATACAGCGGGATCGACAGCACCTGGAACACGCCGGTGGAGAACACGGCCAGGCCGATGTCGAGCGCGCTGTAGCCGCGCACGCGGCCGAGGAACAGCGGCGTCAGGTAGATGGTGGCGAAGATGCCGATGCCGGTGATGAACGAGAACAGGCTGCCCAGCGCGAAGTTGCGTTCCTTGAGCGCGCGCAGGTCGACGATGGGATGCGCGTGGGTGAGGCTGCGGGCGATGAAGGCGATGCCCGTCACGCCGGCGATCCAGGCGGTGGCGACGATGGTGGAATCGCTGAACCAGTTCCAGCGCGGGCCTTCCTCCAACGTGTATTCCAGGCAGCCGAGGAACACGGCGAGCAGCACCATCGACAGGTAGTCGGCGCCCTTGAGCAGCGAGAGGTTGGGCTTGTCGACGCGGACCATCATCGGCACGACGACGGTGACGACCAGGCCGGGCAGCAGGTTGATGTAGAAGAGCCACTGCCAGGACAGCACGTCGGTGATGTAGCCGCCGACGACGGGGCCGAGTGTCGGCGCCAGCGACGCGATCGCGCCGATGGTGGAGGCGGCGATCACGCGCTGCTTGCCGCTGAAGTACATGAACGCGGTGGTGAAGACCATCGGGATCATGGAACCGCCCATGAAGCCCTGCAGCGCGCGGAAGGCGATCATGCTCTGGATGTTCCATGCCAGGCCGCACAGCAGGCTGGTCAGCGTGAAGCCCAGCGCCGAGACGGCGAACAGCCAGCGCGTGGACATCACGCTCGCGAGCCAGCCCGACAGCGGGATCACGATGATCTCGGCGATCAGGTAGCTGGTCTGCACCCAGGTCGTGTCGTCCGCGCCGGCGGAGAGACCGCCGCCGATGTCGCGCAGCGAGGCGGAGACGATCTGGATGTCCAGCAGCGCGATGAACATGCCGACGCACATGGTCGCGAAGGCCAGCACCTTGTCGCGCGTCGTCAACTGGTCGATGGGGATGACGATGTCGGACCAGAAGGGCGGCCGCTTGCGCGGCGGGGCAGACGGTGGCGAGGACGGCGGTGAAGACGGCGGTGAAGACGGCGGCGCCCCGCCGTCCGCCGGGGCGAGGGCGGCACTCATTGCACGCTCGCCGTCTTGGTGGCGTCCTTGGTAGCGTCCTTGGTGCCGGCGCCGGCGTGATTCGTGTCGATCTCGACGACGACGGACAGCCCCGGGCGCAGGCGACCGAGGCGATCGTCCGCGGGATCCAGCTGGATGCGCACCGGCACGCGCTGGACGATCTTGGTGAAGTTGCCGGTGGCGTTCTCGGCCGGCAGCACACTGAACTGCGAGCCGGTCGCCGGCGCCAGGCTGCCCAGCGTGCCGTGCAGCACGACGCCGGGCCAGGCGTCGGCGCGGATGTTCACCGGCTGGCCTGTCGTCATGCGGGCGAGCTGGTCTTCCTTGAAGTTCGCGTCGACCCACAGCCCCTGCGCCGGGACCACCGACAGCAGCGGCGTACCGACGCCGACGTAGGTGCCGAGCCTCGCCTTGCGATTGCCGATGTAGCCGTCGCGCGGCGCGCGCAGCTCGGTGTAGCCGAGGTTGAGCTGGGCGATGTCGCGCTCCGCGCGCGCCTGGTCGAGGGCGGCCTGCGCCTGGCGCTTCTGCGTCGCGATCACGTCGAGCTGACGCTCGGCGGCCTGCTGCTCGGCGCGGGCGCGGGCGGATCCGGCCTGCGCGGTCTTGAAGGTGGCTTCGGCGCGCTGGCTGCTTTCCACCGACACGGCCGCGCGGCCGACGAGGTCCTTGTAGCGCGCGAAGTCGTCACGGGCGCGTTGCTCTTCGGCGGAGGCGGCGTCGATGCCGGCGCGGGCCTTCGCGATCACGGCCTGCTGCAGCGCGGCGGCGGCGCCCAGGTTGGCGATGGCGGCGTCCTGCGCCTCGACAGCGGCGACGGCGCGCTGCAGCGCGGCCTGGTAGTCGCGGCTGTCGATGCGGGCGAGCAGGCCGCCGGCGTGCACGAACTGGTTGTCGGCGACCGGCAGCTCGGTGATGTAGCCGGTGACCTTCGCGCCGATCACGGTCACGTCGCCGCCGACGTAGGCGTCGTCGGTTTCCTCATGGAACCGGCCGACCGTCCACCAGTGCGCGCCGTAGGCGGCGACGCCCAGCACGACAGCGGTCAGCACGGCCCACTTCAACGTGGCGCGGCCCAGGGAGCGGCGGGGCGTCGAGGTCGACGGCGCGGTCGTGGGACCGGCGGGCGCGGCGGCATCGGTGGCGGCGGGTGCGGAAGGTGTTGAAGCGGTCATGGAAGGACTCCGGCATCGAGGACCCGCCGGTTGGCGAGCGATGGGGCGGACTATAGGAACGTCACTTGCATCATGGAAGTCACTATGCATGGAATGCACTGTTCCTGATTCGTCAACTAACTTCCATGATGAAAGTCAGTGAGAATTGCGGGACGGCCCGGATCCCGGCGCCGATCCCGACAAGGAGACCCCGATGCGCCGCACGAGCTTCGAAGACATGGCCTGTCCGCTGGCGAGGGCGACGGACATGCTGGGCGACAGCTGGAGCGTGCTGATCCTGCGCGAGGTGTTCTACGGGCACCACCGCTTCGACGAGTTCGTGACGGAGCTGGGCATCGCGTCCAACACGCTGACGCGCCGGCTGGCCGAGCTGGTGGAGCGGGAGCTGCTGGAGAAGCGGCTCTACAGCGACAAGCCACCGCGCTACGAATACGTGCTGACGCCCAAGGGCCGCGACCTGCGGCCGGTGATGCTGGCGCTGCTGACCTGGGGCAACAGGCACGCGCCGCTGAAGAACAAGCCGGTGCGCCTGATCGACACGGAGACCGGCGAGCCGGTGGAGCTCAAGCTCATCGACGCCCGCACCGGCAAGGCGATCGGGCCGCAGCACAAGGTGGAGCGCCGCTCGGGGCAGCCGAAGAGGGTGGAGCTGTTCGACTTCGACGGCGCGATGCCGGCGACGGCCGCAGGTGCGGCCGAGTAGGACTGCCCGGCGCTGAGCTTCAGCGCTGGACCAACGCGAGCTTCACGCCCAGGCCCACGAACGCCGCGGCAAAGCCCCGGCGCATCCAACGCAGCACCGGAGGGCGCGTGAGCACGCGGTCTCGCATCGCGGCGGCAAAGACGCCGTACACCGCGAACACCACGTAGGTCATCGCCATGAAGACGAGGGAGAGCTCGATCATCAGCGGCGTCGGATGAGGCTCGTCGCGGGCGATGAACTGCGGCAGGAAGGCGAGGAAGAAGATCGAGAGCTTCGGGTTGAGCAGGTTCACGAGGGCGGCGTGGGTGACGATCTCGCGCGCGGAGCGCGGCGGGCGGTCGGCGTCCACCGCGTCCACCGCGTCCACGGCGAGCGGGCCGCGCTCCTTCAGCGACATCCACGCCATGTAGAGCAGGTAGACGACGCCGACGTATTTCACCGCGTCGAAGGCGAGGGCGCTGGCATGCAGCAGCGCGGCCAGGCCGGTGATGGCGGCGAGCATGTGCGGGACGATGCCGATCGTGCAGCCGAGGGCGGCGTGGAGCGAGGCGCGCGCGCCGCCCGACAGGCCGGCGGCCAGCGTCACCAGCGCGCCGGTGCCGGGCGAGGCGACGACGATCAGCGAGGTGATGAGGAACTCGGGATTCGAGAGCGAGGAGAGGGGCACGACGGACCTCGGTGCGGTGAAGGCGGGGAGGTGATCGTCGAGGCGCGTCGAAGGCGCGTCTTGGATGAAATTGCAGGTTGGGTGAGCGGGGCTCAGCGGGGCTCAGCGGGCTCAGCGCGCTCAGCGCAGCGCGGCGGCGTAAGCGCCTGGCGCGATGCCGAAGCAGCGGACGAAGTGGCGCGTCAGGTGGCTCTGATCGAAGAAGCCGCTGGCGGCGGAGGCGTCCGCGAGCGGCGTTCCGAGCGCGATAAGCCGGCGCGCGTGCTGCAGGCGGCGCTGCACGAGGTAGGCGTGAGGCGGTAGCCCGGTAGCGCGGGTGAAGCCGCGCAGGAACTGGAAGCGGCTCAGACCGGCCTCGCGCGCGAGTTCCGCGAGGCTGACGGGGGCGGTGAGATCGTCGTCGAGACGGGAGCGGGCGATCGCGATGCCTGCGGGGATCGCGGGCAGGTCCGCCGCGCGCGGCTGGAGCAGCGACTGCAGCAGCAAGATGAGGGCGCCGTCGACTTGAAGCGTGTCCGCGGCGTCCAGCGGCGTGGCCGCCATCGCGCGGAAGAGCGCTTCGAAGCGACCGGCGACGCGGTCGTCGTGCAGCGTGGGGAGGTGGAATTCGACGTCGCCGGAGTTGCGTCCTTCGGCGATGTCGGCGACAAGTCCGCCGACCACATCGGGCGAGAGATACAGCATCCGCCACGCGCGTCCGTGGTCGCCGAGCGGCAGGCCGTCATGGACCTCGCCCGGGTTGACCGTGATGACGTCGCCGGCGACCGACTGGACCATGCCGCGACCGCTAGCGGTCTTCTGCGCGCCGCGATCGATGCGGCCGATGCCGAATTCATCGTGCATGTGGCGCGGGAAGGCCTTCGCGCTGTCGGCGCAGACGATGTCGACCCCGGGGAGCGGACAAGGCAGGCGGGTGAAGGCAGGCATGGCGCGGCGGGGAGCTTGCCGCGACTCTACCAACCCCCTGCGCGCCACGCGATACGCGGCGCGCCGAGGGCTTCGTGGCAGCGCTTGATGTCAGGGCTTGGTGTCGACGTCGTCGTCGCCGGCGAGGCCGTCGCAGCTGGTCTCCTGGATCGCGCAGATCCGGTTCACCCAGGCGCGGAAGCGGCCTGGCGGCAGTCCGGTGCGCGCGGAGGCGTCGATCTTCAGCGAACTCCGATCCTTGGCGGGGAAGCGCTGGTCGGCGAACTCCACCTGGGCCCACTTGCCGGTGCAGTCGGCGAGGCGTGCGGCGTCGACGAGGACGTCGTTGTCGAAGGTCTCGTTGTCGCCGACGCGCAGCACCGTCTTTGCTTTCAGGTTCGGCTGGGCGCGACCGGTATCGGCCTGCGACTTCACGGTCAGCTTGCTGCCGCTGACCCAGCCTTCGCCCGCGTACATCGGGCGCGCGGGGCGGTCGGTCAAGGTCTCGTTGTCCTGCGCGTTGCGGATGAGGAACCAGCCGTTGCGCGCGCCGACGACCTCGACCTCGACGCGCACGCCGTAGTTCATCGACGGTTCGACGAAGGAGGGCGGCAGCTTGCCGAGCACCTTGGCGGTGGCGTTCGGCGCGGCGCGGACGTTGAGTCCGGCGGGATCGGTCTCGGCGACGAAGGCGCCGAAGTTGCAGGTGCGGGTGGCCGGCTCGGCGGCCGTCGAAGCCGATGGCGTCGCTGCAGCCGAAGCGGTCGGGGCCTTGTCGCCGGTGCCTGCGCAGCTGGCCAGCGAGGCGAAGCCGGCGGTGGCGAGCAGCAGCGCGGCGTTGCGCAGGAGGTGATCAGTAGCCATCGACGAGGACATAGTGGAACGACGACATCTGGCCCATGGAGGCCAGGAAGCGCGGATAGACATCGTTGGGGATGGTCTGGCAGCCGGCGGACCAGGTGTTGCCTGACGCCTGGGTGCCGCCGCGGTGGATGTACATCGTCGTGCCGACGGTGGTCGGGTCGATGCGGTTCGGGTCGAGGGCGTTGAAGCGGCCGTCGCCGTCGGTGTCGCGTTCGGCGGTCTGGGTGCGGGTGGCCTGGAAGGCGCGGGCCTTCAGGTGGCCCTTCGGTTTCTCGCCGAAGAAGTAGGTGCCGGCGCGCAGGCGGCCGACTTCCTTGATGCCGTCGCCGTTCATGTCGAAGCCTTCGGCGTGCTTGTAGATCACGTCGTTGTAGCGCGCGTCGACGCGGCCGGTGCCCTTGGGCGCGGCGCGTTGCGAGTACTGGGCGCCGGGTTCGGTGCAGGCGGGGAAGACGCGGGCGGTGCGCAGGCCGTCGCCGCCGTTGAGCACGACGATGTGGTCGTCGTAGACGCCGCGGCCGCGGTTGGCCAGGGTGGAGGTCTCGCGGCGCAGGCCGACGAGGATCATGCGACCCTGCTTGAGCGCGTTGATGGCGGCCGCGGTGCCGCGTTGCAGGACGATGCCCGCGCAGTAGGCATAGGTCTGGCGGGTGGTGAGCAGCGGGAGTTGCGGGACGTACGGTGCACGCATCCGGTCGCTGTCCCAGTCCGCCAGCAACGCGGTGCCGGAGGACGAGCCGCCGAGCGCGGACTTCGCGCGCCAGCTCAGCTGCGAGGCGGCCAATCGGGCGCCGGTGGCGCGCTGGACGGGGGAGAGCGCGACGGTGTCGGCGCGCCACTGGCTGAGCGCTTCATCGGGGGCGGCCGCGGCCCGGTCGGCGAAGGTGCGCGCGGCGGATTCGATGTCCGGATCGTAGGGATTGAGGCTCGTGGTCATGGAACTCCCGTGGCTCGCGAAGACGGTATCGGCGAGGGGACATTCTGTGCACGGACGCCGGCAGGGGAATGGACGAAGGTCATCTGCCGCGGGCATGGCGGGGAGGGCGATACATCGGGAAACACTCATGGCCCGTCGCCCCGCCACCGCAGAAGGCAGATCCAGCCTGCGCCGATCCGGCTGTTTGTTGGGCGCTCAGAACATCGTGTTCTTGTTCGCCGCCTTCTCCGGAACATCCTGCACCACATCCCAGT
Organism: Roseateles noduli; assembly: GCA_002205125.1. Taxonomy (GTDB): domain Bacteria; phylum Pseudomonadota; class Gammaproteobacteria; order Burkholderiales; family Burkholderiaceae_C; genus Roseateles; species Roseateles noduli. The sequence goes on from NIOE01000002.1 coordinate 538,061, forward strand.
GCTCGACGATCCTGCCGTCCGCGACGCGGAAGATGTCGACCACGGCCTGACCGCGGTCGGTCGGCTCGACCTTGAAGTGGACATGCAGATAGACCAGGTCCCCGGACGTGGCGCTGCGGACGATGCGGGACGTCGACGTCGGGTGCTCCTTGAAGAACCCGCTGAAGTAGGACACGAACGGCGCCTTGCCGTCCGGCACGTCGGGGTTGTGCTGGCGGTAGCTGTCCGCGACAACGCGCGCCGAAGCGATGTCGTGCCTGTTGAAGAAGCGGTCGTAGAAATCGACCACCAACGCGCGGTTGGCCTCTTCCTGCTTGAGGTCGCGCGCCTGCGGCGGCGCCGCGTGCACTGCACTGGAAAGGGCGATCAGACTGGCAAAAAAGAAGGGAAGCGCGTGGAAGAACTTGTGCATCGTCGGGTCCGTATTGGCTTGTTGAAGTCGACGCTGGCGTGAGGCTGGCACCTTTGGGGGATCGTAGTCGCTCCACAGAGTGAGAGTGGAGCGCAATCTCCTTCTGATCCGGCACCTCGGTGCTCCGCGTCTATCCACGTGACCGGCGTTGAACGCCGGGCCGCCTCCGAGAGCGTTTCAGAGGCCGCCGACGAAGTCGTCCATCTGGAACGCCACGCAGAGCGTGTGGGTGGCCTTGCTGCTCTTGCTGAATTTGAGGATGAGCTTCACCACTTCCGAGTTCTCATGGCAGCTGCCCCGCTGGACGCCCGCGAAGCGGTGCTTCTTGTCGCCCAGCGCGACCAGCATGTCCACGGTGTTCTGCGCCGGCACCAGCGTGTCCGTGCTGAAGTGGTACAGCCGCACCTGAGCCTGCGGCAGGTCGTAGACCTGGGATCCGGTGACCAGGCTGTTCGCGCCGAGTTGGCGGACGAAGTCCTTGACCTTGCCGTCCTTGTAGTCGGCGAGGAAGGACGGGAGGAACTTGCCGTCGGCGTCGAAGACGATCTTCGGATCGAAGGCGTAGTTGCCATAGGCCTGGAAACTCGTCATGACGTCGCGGGTGTGGCTGGGCAGGAAGTCCAGGTTCTCGTTGCTCGCGTAGGCGTCGCGGGCGGCACCTGCGGCGGTCAGCAGCGCACCGTGGAAGGTCCGGTAGACGTCATAGGGGCCGTCCGCCGCGGAGACGACGCGGACCGTGCCTTCCCGGGCCAGGTAGGGCAGTGACGCGATGGTCGAAAACGCGCCTTGCGATCCGCCGAACAGGCGCAGGTCCGTGCTGAGGGCGGACTGGTATCGCTGCTGGACATACGTCCGGGCGGCGCGCAACAGGTCCTGGGTCTGGCCGGCCGCGTCAGGGGCCACCAGGTAGGCCTGCGGCAGCGCTTTCGAGTCGCCCAGGCCGATCAGGTCGGGGGCCAGGAAGAGATGTCCCTTCCCCGCGGCGATCAGGCCGGGGACGCCCATCGGCGTGGCGCCGGAGGAGGGCGCGTCCGAGCCGCTGTCGGTGGCGCCTCGCTGTCCGATGATGACCGGCATGCCGTTGAAATCGACGGCTCGACCGCCGGGCGACTGCTCGGGCGCGATCATCAGCGCGCTCAGCGTCACCGGGTTGCCGCGTGCATCGGCGCTGCGGTAGGTGACCTTGCTGATGGCGGCACCGTAGCGGGCGTCCGGCCTGGCGATGTTGGGCAGTTCCAGGCGCAGCGCCGTCTCGAACAGGAACTTCTTGACGTCGTTGCCCTTGGCAATGGCGTCTGCGAAGGCATCGAGCACGCCGTTGATGTCGCCCTGGCCGAGGTGCGCGGCATTGGGCAGCGACGGCAGTTGCAAGGCTTGATCGGTGACCGACACGATGGCGCCGCGTCGCTCGCTGCCGGTCTTGAATGTGGAGACGGTCTTGCCGTTCCAGCGCAGGCCGTAGATCGCGCCGGGTTTGAGCGCGGAGGCGGCTTCGATGGTGCGTGTGCCGACGAAGCCGCCCTGAGGATTGGGCCACTCGTTGCTGGCGACGACGTTGGCGGTGACCGGCGACTGGCCGTCGTCCTGCAGGGTGAGGTCGCCGCAGCCCCCGGCCGTGGGCGCGGTGTAGACGATGGTCATGAGCGGATCGACGAAGGTCTGCTTGATCGCGTCGTCCGGCGTGACGCGCAGGACGCTGCAGGCGACCGTGGGATCCGGGACGGGGATCAAGGTGCTGGACGGTGCTGCGTCGGCGTCCGGCGACCTCCCGCCGCAGGCGGCGACGAGCGCGCAGGCGGCGAGCGTGGAAAGCAGGGAAGGAGGGTGGAAGCGCATGGGGCTCGGCTTGAAAAGGGAAGGCCTCCATCGTCGATTTCTGTTCTGTTCCGCTCAATGACGCCAACTGGTGGAGCGAGGAAGGTCGACAGACTGGTTCGGGGGTGTGACCCACTTGAATGCGGGGGGTGGACGCGCGCGGCGATCGGACGCCGGACACGCGTCATCGAGGGGCGCGGCAGCTTATGTAGACTGCAACTCCGATGAATCCGCCGGCCCGCTTCCCGATCGCAACGCCTGACCCCGGCATGGAGGCCGTGTCTCGCGCCTTTTCGACGACCCCGCGTTACGACCGGCTCGACGCGTTGCGCGGGCTGGCGATGGTCTGGATGACCGTCTTCCACTTCTGCTTCGACCTGAGCTACTTCAAGGTCATCGTGGAGGACTTCTATCGCGACCCGTTCTGGACCTGGCAGCGCAGCTTCATCGTCAGCCTGTTCCTGCTGTGCGCCGGCATGGGCCAGGCGGTGGCGCTGGCGCAGGGCCAGACGGCCTACCGCTTCTGGCGCCGCTGGGGTCAGGTCATGGCGTGCGCGCTGCTGGTGTCGATCGGCTCGTGGTTCATGTACCCGCGCTCCTTCATCAGCTTCGGCGTGCTGCACGGCATGGCGCTGATGCTGATCCTGGTGCGCTTCGGCTTCTCCAGACTGCCCACGGTCGCGCTGTGGGGACTGGGCGCGGTCGCGGTCGCGCTGCCGTTCTTCATCGCGCATCCCTTCTTCGACACCCGCACCACGAACTGGGTCGGCCTGGTCACGCGCAAGCCGCTGACGGAGGACTTCGTTCCCATCCTCCCGTGGCTGGGTCCGATGCTGTGGGGCTGCGCGCTCATGCGCATCGAGGCGGTGCGCGCCTGGATGCAGCGTCCACTGCTGCCGGGCGTCCGACCGCTGTCGGTGATGGGACGGTGGTCGCTGTCGTACTACATGGTCCACCAGCCGGTGATGCTGGGCGCGCTGATGGCGGCGAGACACTTCGGCTGGCTGTGACGGCGGGTGCGCGACAATCGCGCCCATGAGCTCTTCCTCCACCTCTCCCGCCAAGACCCAGATCCTGTTCGGCTTCCATGCCGTCACCGTCCGCCTGAAGACCGCGCCGGCCTCGGTGCAGGAGATCCTCTTCGACGCCACCCGCAAGGACCAGCGCATGCGCGGTTTCCTGGAGAAGGCCGAGGCAGCGGGCGCGAAGCTGGTCGAGAGCGACGACGACCGCCTGAAGGCGCTGTGCGGCACGCACCGCCACCAGGGCGTGGTGGCGCGGGTCAAGGCGGTGGCGAAGTCGCATTCGCTGGACGAGGTGCTGGAGCAGGTCGAGGGCCCGCCGCTGGTGCTGGTGCTGGACGGCGTCACCGATCCGCACAACCTCGGCGCCTGCCTGCGCGTGGCCGACGGTGCCGGCGCCCATGCGGTGGTCGCGCCCAAGGACCATGCGGTGGGGCTCAACGCCACGGTGGCCAAGGTCGCCAGCGGTGCCGCGGAGACCGTGCCCTACCTGATGGTGACCAACCTGGCGCGCTCGCTCAACGAGCTCAAGGAGCGCGATATCTGGGTGATCGGCACCTCGGACCAGGCGGAGAAGACCTTGTACGACCTGGACCTGAGCGGCCCGGTGGCGCTGGTGTTGGGCGCCGAGGGCGACGGCATGCGCCAGCTCACCGCCAAGACCTGCGACGAGCTGGTGCGCATCCCGATGCAGGGTGCGGTGGAGAGCCTGAACGTCTCGGTCGCGGCGGGCGTGTGCCTGTACGAGGCGCTGCGCCAGCGCCAGAAGAAGGCCGAGAGCGCCTGAGAAGGGCCGAACACCGACGCGAGATAATCGCGGCCATTCCGGCGCCCACGAGGCGCCGTTCCCAACTCCGGATCCTCATCCCCCCATCCCCCGGGTATCGCCATGCCAGTCATCGAAGTCAAGCATCCCCTCGTCAAGCACAAGATCGGCCTGATGCGGGAGGGCGACATGTCCACCAAGAAGTTCCGCGAGCTGACCGGCGAGGTGGCGCGGCTGCTGGCGTACGAGGCGACGGCGGATTTCCCGCTGGAGAAGACGACGATCGAGGGCTGGTGCGGCCAGGTCGAGATCGACCAGATCGCGGGCCGCAAGGTGACGGTGGTGCCCATCCTGCGCGCGGGTCTGGGCATGCTGGACGGCGTGCTGGACATGATGCCGAACGCCAAGGTGAGCGTGGTCGGGCTGGCGCGGGACCACGAGACGCTGCAGCCGGTGAACTACTTCGAGAAGTTCGTCGGCAAGCTGGATGAGCGTACGGCGCTGATCGTCGATCCGATGCTGGCGACGGCGGGTTCGATGATCGCGACGGTGGACCTGCTCAAGCAGCGCGGCTGCAAGGACATCCGCGCGCTGGTGCTGGTCGCGGCGCCGGAAGGCGTGGCGGCGCTGAACAAGGCGCATCCGGACATCCGCTGCTGGACGGCGGCGATCGACTCGCACCTCAACGAGAACGGCTACATCATCCCGGGCCTGGGCGACGCCGGGGACAAGATCTTCGGGACGAAGGACGTTTGAGGGTCTGGCTTGAGGTCCTTGCGCGCTGAGTGAGCGGCGGGGCTCCAGGCTCCGTCCATGTCGCGGCCATGTCTCGTTCCCTCGAAGTCACCGACACCACCGTTGTCATCCGGCCTGCGCCGACGACGATGTGGCTGTGGTTGTTCGCCTTCGCCTCCGCCTTGAGTTGGATGTTCTGGAAGTTCACCTTCTACGACACCAGTCCAAAGGCGCTCTGGTTCTTGCTGTTCCCCTCGATGATGCTGTGCGGGGTGATCCTGGAATTCGTCCAGGCACGCATCCATGTCACGACCATCGATCGGACGCGGAACCTCGTGTTGATCGAGCGTCTGCCTCGGTTCGGGCTCTCCGCGAAGCAGCGCAGGTACGCGCTCTCCGACTTCGCCGCCGTCGAGTCGCATTCGGCCATGGTCGGGCGCTCGCTGGTCTGCCGGGTGTCGCTGGTCACCACAGGATTGCGATCGCTGGTGCTGCTGAACGGCACCGGCGGCTACGGCGCCAAGTCCTTCTGGCACGCGCCGATGCCCGGTGAGACGGTTGAGGCTGCGGCCGTACGAGCCGCCGTGGCGAAGGTCGTCGGGCTCAAGGACATGGGATATCGAGGCACGCTCGGGATGAGCGTGGTGGCGTATGAGGTGATCGACGCCTAGGACGATGAGCTCGGACCGATTGTCGAGTACCGCCATCATCAGGTCTCGTGTCGACCTATCGGGGCGCGCCAGCTTCCTTCAGCCAACGCAGAGTCCGGAATGAAGGCATGGCCGCACCTGTCGCAAAAGAAGCCCTTGATGAACTGTTCAAGGGCACCAGCACCACGCCGATCTGGGACGACTTCGTCGGCGCGGAGGTCGGAGTGGTACTTCTCCCGAGGATCTCGTCCTCGCGATGGATCCCAAGCCTCATCGATGAGAAGCAGCTTGGGTCGGAGACGGTCGACCTTGCCGCAACGAGGGCAGGCCTCCCCTGTGGGCTCGGGCGTCATGACCGTAAGGATACTTCTGCTTCCGCCGCATAGCCGGCTTCTGCTTCAGGCTGATCTGAGTCGTTCACAGGCCAGTGCGTGAACGCCGGCGCACACGCAGACCAGTCATTGAAGGCTGCTAGGTCTGACCAGCTGCATAACAAAGCTTCAGCGGCTCGTCAAGGAAGCAAACAGGACCGGCTCTGAGGGATGGCCACCTCGTCGAGAGTGAGTTCCAATCGAATAGTTTTGCCCAACTCTCACCCAACGAAACATGAAAAACATCATCCTCGGTGCCCTTGCTTACTTGTTCGGTGGCGCTGCCTATTCCGCTATCGTTACGGTCGATCATGACGTTACGCTCCTTCCCGCCTCCGGCTATCTAGAAATCGATCTAGACGGCGATGGGGTTAAAGATATCAATCTTGCATCCAATTACTACGTTTCCGTTTGGACTGGCGGGACACAATTTACCAACCACTACTCGCATGTGGGTGACGAAGTCGGGCCCGGGGATACGTGGAGACAGGGTAATGATTGGCTCGATTTGCATGGGGTTGGGAATTACGTGGATAACGGGTTTCTCTATCTTGGAATCCGGAACACGAGCGCTGGAAATAACTATGGTTATATAAAGTATAACTATTACGCCGACTCGAACTCAATTTCGTTGAACTCCTACACATTTGACGACTCCGGATCGGCGATCACCGTAGCAGGCAATTCGGTACCCGAGCCGAGCACTCTGTTGTTGCTTACTACAGCGCTTGTCTGCGTTGCGGCCGCGGCGCGCAGCAAAAGGCGCTGATCGTTCGAGCTCAAGCGCAAATTGCGGCAGCTTGATCCCGTCGATCTGGCCTGTCGCGCGCTGTCATATCGGTCACCCGGCCGTCTTGAATGCGTGCGGCATCATCGAACGGCCGGTCTCCCAGACCGGTCGGTCAGAGCTTGACTCGTCCGGCGCCGGTAACACCGGAATGCGCCCAGGACCGGTCGCAGGACACATGGCGCCCAATGACCGAGATCGCTGCGAAGCGGACATGGCTTACCCCACGCCGAAGCGCACGTGCTCAAAAGCTGGGCAAGGAACGTCAACAGTCCGCATATATCAACTCTGAAGAGACCCATGAGTGCCATCGTCAGCGGTTTGATCGGCGGTGTCATCTCCGTTGCGATTTCAAGCTATATCGTCGGCAGAGTTGGCAGGGCAGGGGGCGCCGGGCAACTGCGATATGGGCCGTTCATGTGGGGGCTAGGAATTGCCTGCCTTGCGCTCTCGCTGCTTCCTGTCGCGGCCACGCTTTTCGCTGGCGACCACAAGGAGTACTGGGCCAAAGCTGGACTCTTCGTTGGCTTCGGCATCGGCGCAATCTATTGCTTCGGCGAAGCGGCCCTGGTACGAGGCACGTTTGACGCAGAAGAGGTCCGTTTCTCCACTCCCTGGACAGGCAAGAAGCACGAACGATGGAGCGACCTCGAATCGGTTCGATTGAACGGCTGGTGCAATTGGTACACCCTCACGTTCAAGAGCGGAGCGAAGATCCGCCTCTCCCAATATCTTGGTGGGCACCTGTCTGCCCTGGAAGCAGCGGGAGCGCAAGCACGCTAGCTTCTCGTTCCAGTCGCGCCACCAACTCGTCCGCCATGATGCTCAATTCCGGCTTCGGCACCTTGGCCTCCCTGCTGAGCGGGGTCGGGATCAGTGTCTGCCTGGTCTGCCTGGGCTTGCATCCCCGGTTGTCGTTCGCAGAGCTGACCGCGCTGCGGGAGCAGGAGGCGAAGGTGTGGCGGGTCGAGGCACGGGAAGCGGTGTTCGGCGTCGTCCCCGAAGGTCTGCGCGCCTGCGGCTTCGTTGCGCTGGATGGCGATCGAACTGCCGCGCTGAAATGCGTCGAGCACGCTGAACGGCATCAACTGCCTTACTGGGTGGCGTCCGAAGCAGACGGCATCGACTCCGCGGTGTGGGTCGTCGTGCTGAAGGATGCCGACGGTGCGTGGCAGTTGCTTCTGGATTCGTACGGCTTGGAGAACGCACCTCGCCCACGCTTCGGCGTGGCGAAGCTGCCTTGCGAATCGATTGAGGCGCATGCAGCGGTCAATGACCCGGACGGCCATGCGACGCGCTCACCCGCATTCGACTGCTACCGCCGGTAGCTTCATGCCGCATCCCTGACTTTTCCGGCAGGGTCAGAGCAGCGGAAAACGATTCACGCCTTCCTCGGGCAACTTGTGCATGCACGCAGTGAACAGCGGGTCGACGAGCCAACCGTTCAGCCACGACTGCAATGACGGCAAGTCCAGCGCTGCAAACCATTCCGGCTCCACCGCGGCGAACTGGCGCACGAAGGGCATCACGGCCAGGTCGGTGGCGCAGGGCGTGGGGCCGCCCAGGAAGTGCAGGCTGCTCAACCGCGCTTCCAGCGGTCTCAGAAGCACATCCACCGCGCTGTCGCGGTGAGTCTCCGGCGTGAGCGACTCACCCGGGTAGCGCTGGGGGTACTTCCAGCGGTCCAGGTGACGCTTGAAGTCGCCGTCATTCCGCCGCACGAGGTCCAGGTTCTCAGGCGATTGCGCCCGCGCCCACCAGCCCTGCGCATCGGGTGCGGCCAGTGCCCAGCGCATGATGTCCCAGCTCTCCTCCAGCACGCTGCCGTCGGGCAGTTGCAGCACCGGGACCGTTCCCTTCGGAGACAAGGCCAGCAAGCTGGCCGGCTTGGCGCGCAGGCTGACCTCCACCGCCTCGAAGTCCCGCCCGGCCTGCAGTAGCGCCATCCGTGCGCGCATCGCGTAAGGGCAGCGGCGGAAGGTGTAGAGCCGCGGCAGTTGGCTCAACGTACCCACAGGACCTCGAACTGCTGTCGGACGGAAGCGATCTGCATCGACACCTCATCGCCTTCGCATTTGCCCATCAGGGCTCTGCACAGCGGCGCTTCGCTGCTGATGACCTGAACGCGCCGAGCGTCGCTCATCAGCGTCATGCTGCCTCCATCCGGTCCGAGGAAGAGCAGTTGCTGCTTGTCGTCGGCATCGACCAGACATACCAGCGCGCCGAGCTGTATGCCTTTGTCGTCGTCGTAGGGGCGTGGGCGGAACTGGCGCCAGTTGGCCATCGCCTGACGGATCGCTTCGGCGCGACGAGCCTGGCCCGTGGCCAGATAGGCGGCTTCCAGCCCCAGGGTGTCGTACTTGTTCTCGGCGATGTTCTCTTCGTGAGTCGCCGTTTCATGCGCCGCGCGCGCGGCCTGTTCGACTTGCAGCAGGTCCTCGGCGAGCCGTTCCAGCACCTGCTGCTGCAGCAAGGATTTATCCATCATGAAAGTCGGCAGCCCGGTCTCTACACGACCCCGAGGGCCCCCAGCACGCCACCCGCCAGCACCATCCACACGATCCCGATCTTGGTCCGCATCGTGAGGACCACGGTCGCGACGATCATCGCCAGCGTCGCCCAGCGGTGCGACGGCTCGACGAGGTAGGGCGCCGCGAGCAGCCAGCCCGTCGCGATCATCAGGCCCAGCGTCAGCGGCGCCATGCCGACCGTGAACGCGCGAACGCCCAGGTGCTCCCGGTTGTTGCGCGCCCAGCGCGTCGCCGCCACGACCAGCGTGGTCGACGGCAGCAGGATGCCGGCCATCGCCGCGGCCGCGCCCAGCAGGCCGGACACGTTGAAGCCCAGCACCGCGACGAACAGGATGTTCGGACCTGGCGCGGCCTGCGCCAGCGCGATCGAACTGGTGAAGCTCTGGTCCGTCAGCCAGTGGCGTTCGTCGACCAGGTAGCGGTGCATGTCCGGCGCCGTCGTGATCGCGCCGCCGATCGACAGCAGCGACAGCATCAGGAAATGCAGCATCAGCGCGCCGAGCTCGGACCAGCTCAAGCTGCCGACCAGCATCTGCGTCCATCCGGCATGTGCGCTCACCTGCGCCACCTGCGCGCCGACCTGGGCGACGGCGCTCATGCGCGCACTCCCGCGCGGGCGCGCTTGAGCGCGATCAGCGCCAGCGTCATGCCCAGGCCGCCGACGCTCAGCACGATCCAGAACAGCGGCAGCTTCAGCCAGACCGTCGCGCCGAACACCAGCGCCGCGAGCGTCAGTCCGGGCGCGAGGCCGATCGGATTCTTCTTCAGCGAGGGCAGCAGCTTGAAGCCCGTCGCCAGGATCAGTCCGGCCGACACGGCGCCCATGCCGCGCAGCGCGCCGGTCATGCGCGGCGACGCCAGCCAGGTCGTCGACAACGCCGCGAGGATCAGCACGATCACCGCCGGGAACAGCATCATCCCGGCGAGCGCGACCAGCGCGCCGCGCAGGCCGAAGAAGCGGTCGCCGATCATCAGCGAGATGTTGACGATGTTGGGCCCCGGCAGCACCTGCGCGACGGCGAGCGTCTCGACGAACTCCTCGCGCGTCATCCAGTTCAGGCGCTCGACCAGCTCCCGCTGCGCCACCGCCAGCACCCCGCCGAAGCCCTGCAGCGCCAGCCAGGTGAAGGCCCAGAACAGGTGGGAGAGGGACTCGGGTTGCGAGAGCGGGGCCGGGAGCGGCGCGGCGTCCGTCGCAGCGCCTTCAGGAGAGGAGGGCGGTCCGGAGGGCGTCCCCGCGCTCACCGGTTCCCCTTCAGGACGTCCGGGTTGACGATGTTGCTCGGCTTGCCCGCCATGTAGTTCAGGACGTTGTCGAACGCCGCGTCGAAATACATCTGGTAGCTGTCCTGCTCCACGTAGCCGATGTGGGGCGTGCACACGGCGTTCTCCAGGCGCAGCAGCGGGTGGCCTTGCAGGATCGGTTCGGACTCGAACACGTCGACCGCCGCCATGCCCGGCCGGCCACGATTCAGGCCGGACACCAGCGCCCCGTCGGCGACCAGTTCAGCGCGCGAGGTGTTCACGAACAGCGAGGTCGGCTTCATCCGCGCCAGGTCCTCGGACGTCACGATGCCCGTCGTCTCGTCCGACAGCCGCAGGTGCAGCGTCAGCACGTCGGCCTGTTCGAAGAAGGCTTCCCGGCTGTCGGCGGCCTGGTGACCGTCGGCCTGCGCGCGCAGCCGCGAGGCCTCGCTGCCCCAGACCAGCACCTGCATGCCGAAGGCCTTGCCGTAGCCGGCGATCAACTGGCCGATCTTGCCGTAGCCCCAGATGCCCAGCGTCTTGCCGCGCAGCACCATGCCCAGGCCGAAGTTCGGCGGCATCGAGCCGGACTTCAATCCCGACTGCTGCCACACGCCGTGCTTGAGCGTCGAGATGTACTGCGGCAGCCGCCGCATCGCCGCCATGATCAGCGCCCAGGTCAGCTCCGCCGGGGCGATGGGCGAACCGCCGCCTTCGGCCACCGCGATGCCGAGCCGCGTGCAGGCGTCGACGTCGATGTGTTTGCCCACGCGGCCGGTCTGCGAGATCAGCTTGAGCTTGGGCAGCTTTTCCAGCAGTTGGCGCGGGAAGTGGGTGCGTTCGCGGATCGTCACCAGCACTTCGGCGTCCCGCAGCCGGACCGACAGCTGTCCGATGCCCTTGACGGTGTTGGTGAAGACCTTGGCGTTCAGCGCGTCCAGCTTGACGGCGCAAGGGAGCTTGCGCACGGCGTCCTGGTAGTCGTCGAGGATGATGATGTTCATAGGCGTGCGGGCACCGATCCTACTCGCCTGAATCGGTCACCCCAAGGCCATTGGGCGAGCGTCGTGCAACAGATCGGAACAGGCACTAGCATCCGGCCCGCATCGCATCCCCCCACCCAGACAAGGAGACTTCCATGGACATGTACGCCGCCACCGTGCCGGTGTTCGACCGCATGCTGAGCAACATGCAGACCTGGATCCGCACCGCGCGCGATCACGCCCTCGCCAAGGGCTTCGACGAGTCCGTCTACCTGACGCTGCGCCTGGCGCCCGACATGCTGCCGCTGCCGCGCCAGGTCCAGATCGCCAGCGACGCCGCCAAGAGCGGCACCGCGCGCCTGGCCAGCATCGAGGTGCCGAGCTGGCCCGACACCGAAGCCAGCCTGGAAGAGCTGATCCAGCGCATCCAGAAGACCCGCGACTTCATCAAGACGGTCACGCCCGAGCAGATCAACGGCTCCGAGACCCGTGCGGTCAGCGTGCCGCGTCGCGACAAGGAACCGCTGAAGTTCGAAGGCCAGGACTTCGCCCGGTTCTACAACCTGCCCAACTTCTTCTTCCACGCCACCACGCTGTACGCGCTGCTGCGCAACGCCGGCGTGCCGCTGGGCAAGATGGATTTCCTGGGTCAGCCTCAGCCCAAGTGATCAGCCGAGCAGCCGGCGCAGCAGGCTCTTGCCCTGCTCCAACTGCCGGTTGAGCGCGATCAGGCGGGCTTCGGCTTCCGCCTGATCGAAGCAGCGCGCCACCTCCGTGTAGATCGCCGTCCGCAGGTGCCACAGGTCCTGCGGATGTCGCGCATGGACGATGTGGCGGCGCAGGGCGGCCACGCGCTCCTGCGCGTCCGGATCGGTTCCGTCGGCCAGATCGGTGACGCTGGCGCGGAAGGCGGTCCGCAGCTTGGCCATCGCCCGGGCGCTGGCCTGAGGCCGGCGGCCTTCGCCGGGCCACAGCCGCATCAGGCTCTGGAAGATGGAATCCCCGTTGCGCCGCCGCGTCGGCGCATCGTTCATCGCCGCGCCCCCGGCACCGCCGAGGCGGCCGGACGGCTCCACCCAGGACTGGGTGTCCACCGCGCGCGTTTCGAAATCGTCCGGCTCCACGGCTTCCACCGCTTCCGCCGCCTCGACGATCTCATCCCATCGGGACAGACTCGGAATCGCTTTCATGGGCTTGCGTTCTTCTTGTCCTGGTTGATTGAACGCGCGTCCCTCGACGTCCCTTGGCGGGCTTGCTCTATCGCGCGGCGTCCTGGCTCTTGAAGGCTGGGATCGCGAGACGATTGTGGAAGTCGGACCTGTAACAAGAAGCGCCGAAAAGGCCGTGACGGTGGCCTCAAATCGTGCTCAAGTTCTCACTCCGGCGGCCGATAACGGGCTGAATGGGCGTGCCGCCGGTGTCCGCGGCGCGTCCCGGGCAGGGTTCCCAGGCAGGGAAATAGACGGTCGGCACCGTCCATTTGCCGGGATGCCTCCCGGAACGCACGGACACAATCCCGTACAGGCGGCCAGAGGGCCCGAGCCGGCACGTCCGGCCGTGTCCGCCGGATCCGCGCCACCGTGCCCCGAAAGCCCGATCACATGGACATCGCCCGCCCCAGCATGCCGAACTTGAGCGTTCCCGCCCCGCTGGCCCAGGAATGGGAGCAGTTGCTGACCCGTGCCCGCGAGGGCTCGCTCCCGCTGCCGGAGCTGATGGACCGCGGCAACTTCTTCCAGGGCCAGAACCTCGGCGATGCCGCCGCGCATCTGTATGAGACCTGGCTGTCGCAGGAGGGCCAGCCGCCCGCGGCGCGTCTGGTCGCCCTCTACAACTGGGGCACCGTGCTGGGCAACATCCAGCAGCATGAGCGCGCCGAGCAGGTCTACCGTCAGGCGCTGGCGATCAGTCCGACCTTCGCCCAGGCCCGACTGAACCTGGGACATCAGCTGGAGCATCTGACGCGCGTCGACGAGGCGCTGGTCGCCTGGCGCGAGGTGTATGAGGGCGTTGGCCCGATGGAGGCACTCGGCGCCGACCAGACCGGCCTGCGAACCCATGCCTTCAACAACGCCGCCCGGTTGCTTGAGCTGCAACGTCGCTATGAGGAATCTGAGGCGCTCATGGTGCGCAGCCTCACCCTGAATCCGGATCAGACCGACGTGATGCAGCATTACGTGCACATCCGTCAGAAGCAGTGCAAGTGGCCGGTTTACCAAGCGTTCGGCGACGTTACCCACAACAAGCTGCTGATTGCGACCTCGTTGCTGGCAACGCTGAGCGCCACCGACGACCCCGCGCTGCAGATGGGCGCCGCCCAGCGCTTCGTCCACGAGAAGGTGACGAAGCAGAAGGACGCGCTCTGGCGCCATCCAGTCTCGGTCGCCGCACGCGAGCAGGGCGGCAAGATCAAGATCGGCTACCTCTCCGGCGACCTCTGCATGCACGCCGTCGGCCTGCTGACCGCCGAGCTCTACGAATTGCACGATCGCGAGAAGTTCGAGATTCATGCCTTCGATTGGAGTCGCGAAGACGGCACTTCGCTGCGCAAGCGCATCCTGATGTCGATGGACAAGGTCTGGCGCCTGAACGCGATGGACGACGCAACCGCCGCCAAGCTGATCGCACAGGCCGGCATCGACGTGCTGGTCGACCTCCAGGGCCTGACCAGCGGCGCCCGCCCCAACATCCTGGCGCACCGCCCGGCGCCGGTGCAGGTGAGCTACCTCGGTCTGCCGGCGACCTCACTGCTGCCCGGCGTCGACTGGATCCTGGCCGATCGCTTCACGATGCCGCCCGAATACCTGCCGTACTGCAGCGAAAAGCCCATCTTCCTGCCGCATTGCTACCAGGTCAGCGACCGCAAGCGCGAGGTTGGCGCCGATCCGACCCGCGCGCAGTACGAGCTGCCCGAGGACGCCTTCGTCTTCTGCTCGTTCAACAACAACCACAAGATGAACGCCGAGATGTTCGGCGCTTGGATGCGCATCCTGCACGGCGTGCCGAATTCGGTGCTGTGGCTGCTCGCGGACAACGAATGGGCCAAGGCCAACCTCCGGCGCGAAGCCGAAGCCGCCGGCATCGCCGCCTCGCGGCTGATCTTCGCCCCGCGCGTGGCGCCGCCGGACTACCTGGCGCGCTTCCAGCTGCCGGACCTGGTGCTGGACACATTCCCCTACAACGCCGGCACCACCGCCAGCGACTGCCTCTGGATGGGCACCCCGATCCTGACCCGCTCCGGCCGCAGCTACATCTCCCGCATGTGCGGCAGCCTGCTGACCGCCGTCGGCCTGCCGGACCTGATCACCTTCTCGGTCGAGGAATACGTCCAGCGCGCCATCCAGATCGGCCTCAACCCGGGTCGTGCGAAGTCCTACAAGCGCTATCTGCGGGACGAAGGGCGCAACAGCGCACTTTTCGACATGCCAGCCATCGTTCGTGACATCGAGCGCGAATTCGAGCAATTGGCACTCGCACATAGAAGCTGAAATTGACAAGATTTGATCAATGAACCGGCCTCACGACCCCTTCTTCGACGGTGACCAGCGCGCCCGCGGCCCCGGCCTGCGCCTGGCCGCGGAAGACGGCCAGCGTGCGCCCGGCATTCCGGACGCGCCGCACGACCCGCTCGCGGACCTGGCGCAGCAGCCGGCGATCGATCCGCTGCTGCAGTGCCTGTCCTGGCTGACGCAGCACCACGGCCGCGCCCGCTCGGTCGAGTCGCTGCGCGCCGGCGCGCCGGTCGAAGGCGCGCTCAGCCCCGACCAGGCCATCCGCCTGATGCGCGAAGCCGGCTACAACGCCGGCCTGCTGCGCAAGGGCATCGAGGAGATCAACCAGCTGCTGCTGCCCGCGGTGCTGCTGCTCAACGGCGGCGACGCCTGCGTGCTGGTGCGCCGCCTGGACGATGACGGCTCGGGCGCGGTCCGCTACGAGGTCGTGTTCCCCGGCCCCGAGGCCGCCAGCTGCGTCGCCCCGGCGTCCGAGCTCGACCAGGAATACAGCGGCTTCATCCTCGCGATCGCGCCGCAGGAGGTCTCGCAGGCCAAGCCGATCAGCGGCGCCAAGGACGACGACACGCCGCTGCTGCAAGCCGATTCGCACTGGCTGTTCGGCACGCTCAAGCGCTTCATCCCGTATTACCGCTCGGCGATGCTCGCCGCGCTGCTGAGCAACGTGCTCATGATGGTGTCGGGCCTGGTGACCTCTGTCATCTACGACAAGGTCATCCCGCACCAGGCCTTCGTCACGCTGTGGACGCTGGCGGTCGGCGCCGGACTGGCGCTGGTCTTCGACCTCTTCGCGCGCCAGCTGCGCGCCCACCTGATCGACCTCGCCGGCCGCAAGACCGACCTGATCGTCGGGGCCAAGCTGTTCCGCCAGACGCTGGGCGTGCGCATGGAGCATCGCCCCGCGTCGGCCGGCTCGTACGCGCATTACCTGGCCCAGGTGGAAGTCGTGCGCGACTTCTTCACTTCGGCCACGATGTCGGTGCTGACCGACCTGCCGTTCGTGATCCTCTTCGTCGCGATGACCTTCATCATCGGCGGTCCGCTGGGCTGGGTGCTGCTGATCGCGATCCCCCTGATGCTGCTGATGAGCTTCGGCATCCAGGGCTACCTGCGCCGCGCGATGCGCACCAACATGACCGAGGCGGCCGACCTGCACGGCACGCTGGTGGAAGCGCTGGAAGGCCTCGAGGACCTGAAGACCACCGGCGCCGAAGGCCGCTTCCTGCGCCGCTACGAGCACAGCACCGCCATCGTCGCGGAGTCCGCGCTCAAGGCCCGCACCATGGCCAGCTGGAGCATGAACATCTCGATGACCATGCAGCAGGCGATCAACCTCGTCATGCTGGTCTGGGGCGTGTACCTGATCAACGAGAGCGTCATCAGCGCCGGCGCGCTGATCGGCGCCGTCATGTTCGCCGGTCGCGCCACGGTGCCGCTGAACAGCCTGGTGAGCCTGGCGACCCGCTACCAGGGCGCCCGCGCGGCGATGCTCTCGCTGAACTCGGTGATGAGCGCGCCGGTGGAGCGCGACTCCACCCGCAACTACGTTCCGCTGAACCAGATCACCGGCCGCATCGGCCTGAACGACATCGGCTTCTCCTACCCGGCGCAGGGCGACGCGCAGTCGCCCAAGGTGCTGCGCAACGTCACGATGCGCGTGCAGCCGGGCGAGCGCCTGGCGATCCTGGGCCGCATCGGCAGCGGCAAGTCGACCGTGCTGCGCATGCTGGCCGGCCTCTACCAGCCGACCGAGGGCCATGTCGAGATCGACGGCATCGACCTGCGTCAGGTCGATCCGGCCGAGTTCCGCAGCAAGGTCGGCTTCGTGTCGCAGGAGCCGCGGCTCTTCCACGGCACGCTGCGCGACAACGTGCTGATGGGGCGCCACGTCGATGCGCAGCGGCTCGTCGAGGTCGCCAAGCTCACGGGCCTGGACCGCGTCGTCGCCGGCCATCCGATGGGCTGGGACCTGCCGGTGGGCGAAATGGGCTCGCTGCTGTCGGGCGGCCAGCGCCAGCTGGTGGCGCTCGCGCGCAGCCTGGTCACCAAGCCGCAGATCCTGCTGATGGACGAGCCGACCAGCTCGATGGACGCGCAGTCCGAGATCGCCTTCCTCCGCCAGCTGCGCGACGCCGCCGGCGATTGCACGCTGATCATGGTCACGCACCGTCCGGCGGTGCTGGAACTGGTGTCGCGCATCGTCGTCGTCGACACCGGCCGCCTCGTCATGGACGGCCCGCGCGACCAGGTGCTGGCGGCGCTGTCCGGCGCCCGTCCGCCCGGCCAGCCGCAGCAACAGCAGCCCCAGCCGGGGCAACCCGGCCAGCAGCCGCAAGGCGCCCCCGTGCACGTCCATCCGGCCGCGCAGGCGCTGAACCGCGCGGCGTCCGTGTGACGTCCGCTTGAAGTCCGCTTGAAGTCCGCCCGACCTCCGTTCTGAAGTCCTCCTCCATGTCGCAGTCCCGCACCCTCAGCCGCGAAGAAGGCCTGTTCGTCGGCAGCGTCCAGTCGGCGCTGATCGACGAGCCGCTGCCGCGCGCCGTCTGGGCGCTCTACCTGATGGCCGCGGTGCTGCTGGTGGGGCTGGCCTGGTCGTCGATCGCGACCGTCGACGAGGTCACCCGCAGCGACGCGCGCATCGTGCCCGACGGCAAGGAACAGGTCATCGCCAGCCTGGAGTCCGGCACGTTGGGCAAGCTGCTGGTCCATGAGGGCGAGGAAGTCGAGGCCGGCGAGGCCCTGGCCGAACTGGACCCGACGCGCGCCGAGGCCGCCGAGAACGAGAGCCAGGCCAAGCGCCTGGGCCTGATGGCGCAGGTCGCGCGGCTGCGCGCCGAGGCGCTGGGCGTGCCGCTGAAGTTCCCGGACGAAGTGAAGGGCGTGCAGCGCCTGGTCGACAGCGAGTCCGAAGTCTTCGACACGCGTCGCCGCGTCCTGGAAGAGGCCACCGCCAGCATCAACCGCAGCATCGGGCTGCTCGCCACCGAGCAGAAGATGGCGCAGGACATGGCGTCCAAGGGCCTGATGTCCAACGTCGAGGTCATGCGCGTCACGCGCCAGGTCAACGAGCTGCAGCAGCAGCGCAACGAGCGCATCAGCCGCTTCCGCCAGGATTCGAGCTCCGAGCTGTCGAAGGCGCAGACCGACCTCGCGCAGCTGGATGAGCAGCTCGTCGTGCGCCGGGACGCGGTCACGCGTTCGGTGCTGAAGTCGCCGGTCAAGGGCCTGGTCAAGAACATCAAGATGAACACCGTGGGCGGCGTCATCACGTCCGGCACGCCGATCATGGAGATCGTCCCGATCGGGCCGCGCATCCTGATCGAGGCGCGCATCAAGCCCAAGGACATCGGCTACATCCAGGTCGGGCAGACGGCGATCGTCAAGCTCAACGGCTACGACTTCAACGTCAACGGCGGTCTGCACGGCAAGATCGAGTACGTCAGCCCCGATGCGCTCGGCGAGACCGAGAAGAACAACGAAGGCACCTACTACCGCGTCGTGATCACGGCCGAGCGCAACACGCTGCGCGCCAAGGGCGAGCCGCTGCCGGTGATTCCCGGCATGACGGCGATGGTGGACATCCGTACCGGCGAGCGCTCGGTCCTCAGCTATCTGCTGCGCCCGATGCTGAAGTCGAAGGAAGCGCTCCGGGAACGTTGAACCCGCGTCGCATTCGCGCCGTCGCCTCCCGCACGGCCGCCCGCCCGCTTCACGCGGGCGGTTTCATTTGCAAGCCACGTCTGAAGGTCACGAACAGGCCGGTTGCGCACCGCTTATCCACGCTTCGATTTCCCGCCGGAATGGTCCAGTAGAGCCCATGGGAAATTGCTTGCAGTACGCGTGACCATGACCGCAACCACCAGTCGCCGCCGCCCGCGGCAGGCCTCCGTCTCGTCCTTCCGACTGACCGCCGGCGCGACCGTCGTGCTGACGGCGCTGTGCGCCTTCAGCGCGTCCGCCTGGGCGCAGGATCCGCCGCCCAGCCGCTGCTCCGACGAGCGCACGCTCCCGGCCGCGCAGCTGTCCGCCAAGGATGCGGCGCTGCTGGATGTCGGCGACTCCGATCCCCGGTCGCAGTTGCAGGACCTGGTGAACCGCTCGCTCAACCGCAGCAAGGCGCTGGGCGCGACGCGGCTGTTGACGCAGGCGGCCGAGGCCGATTTCGAAGAGGCCAAGGCGCAGCGGCTGCCGACCGTGACCATGGGTCTGACGGCCGGCCACACCGGCACCGTCGTGCCGGGCAACGGATCGATCGACAACTCCAGCGGGTTCCAGGGACGCGGCTCGCTGAGCGTGACCGCGCCGATCTACGACTCCGGCCGCATCACCAAGCTCACCGAATGGCGCTCGCAGCTGCTCGAAGCCGCACGCTACGGACAGACGAGCGCCGAGGAGCAGGTCGCCCTCCAGACCGTGTCGCTTGCGCTGGACCGCGGCCGCTATCAATTGCAGGCGCAGGTGTACAGCCAGTACGTGCGCAAGATGTCCTGCCTGGTCGAGGCGTTGGAAATCATCACCCGGGCCGACCGCGGTCGCGCCAGCGAGCTGGTGCAGGCGCAGAAGAGCCTGCAGCAGGCCGATCTGTCGTATGAGCAGACGACCTCGGCGCTGCGTCAGACCGAGGTGCGCCTGAAGCGCTTCGTCGGCGACGAGCTGCCGCGTGGCGCGGCGATGAGCTCCGTGCTCGCGCGTCTGCCCGACCTCAACGAGATGCTGGCCGACGTCATGGTGTCGCCCGACGTCTCGGCCGCCGCGGCGCAGGCCCAGGCGCAGCGCAGTTATGCGGAATCGGTGCGCGCCGGGCAGCAGCCCAGCGTGAGCCTGCTGGTCAGCGGCAACTCGACGATCGGCCAGGCGCGGCAGACCGACTGGATAGGCGGCGTCACGGTCAACATCCCGATCGTCCAGCCGGGCGCGGATTCGGCGCTGACCTCGGCGCGCCGACGCGCGCAGGCCGCATCGCTGCAACGCGACGAGACCATCGAGGCCAAGCGCTACCGCGTGCAGGAAATGTACGAGGCGGCGTCCTCGTCGCTCGACCGCTCGCGCCGGCTCGTCGACATCCTGCGCAGCAGCGAACGCGTCCGCGGCTTCACGCTGCAGCAGTGGCAGCAGCTCGGCAAGCGCTCGCTGTTCGACGTGATGGCCGCCGAAGGCGACTACTACTCCAACCGCATCGCCCACGTGAACGCGCTCTATGACGCGCAGCAGGTGGTGGCGATCATCTGGTCGCAAGGCCGCGGCGTCGTGACGCCGCTGCGCTGAGAGGCCAATCGACTCCGGTCTGCCAAGCGCGGGCTCTCCACGATGCAGGGGACATCCCTCCGGGAATCCCCAGCATCATTCCGGCCCCAGCAGCGCTCGCTGACTTCGCCAATCTCTGGCGCTCGTTGACTTCGCTCGTTCTTCAATGAAAAAAGCCGCCCCGAGGGGCGGCTTCTGCATTCGGGTGAACCGAATTACTTGCGCAGGGCGCGGCGGCGTTGGGCGAAGCCCACACCGGCCAGGGCCAGGCCGACCAGGGCCAGCGAGCCCGGTTCCGGCACGTTGATCACGACGGAACCGTCCAGCGTCGATTGACGGATCAGGGCGCCGGTGTTGGTGACGACCAGGTCGCCCGGGGCCGGAACCGGCGGGTTGACGTTGGTGTCCAGGATCCAGCTGACCGAGATGTTGTTCTGCAGCCAGTTGCTGTACAGGGTGCCCAGGCCGGTGCCCGAGTTGAAGAAGTCCTGCACGAACACGTCGCCGCCGTTGGCGCTGTAATCGACGATGCCGCTGATGAACAGGTTGTTCAGCGACGAGTTCGAACCCGTCACCTTCAGGCTCAGCACCGTCTTGCCGGTGTTGGGATCTGCCGGGCCGCCCTGATAGATCAGGTTCAGCACGCCGCCGGTGTAGCCGACGCTGTCGGAGACGCCGTCACCGTTGGTGTCGATGGTCTGGCCGAACAGGTCATAGCTGTAGGTCAGGCCCCAGGTGCCGCCACGGCCGTCAGCGCCAGCGCCCACGCCGTACGTCGGGAAGCTGTCACCCTTGACGAAACCGTTCTGGTTCGTGCCCGAGTTGTTCAGCGAGTCGATGTTCTTCTCGCCCGGGTCGCCGGGGTAACGGAAGTTCTCGCCGGGGACGCCGGGGTTGGCCATGCCGTTGATCGACGGGAAGCCGAAGCTGTCCATCGTCACTTGACGGTTGGTGTCGATCACGGACGTGCCGGGGATGGCCGGGTTGCCCAGATAGACCGAGGTGGCCAGGGTGCCGGTGTAGCCCAGCGCCGAGAAGTTGCCGGTACGGGTGGAACCGTCCGGTTGCAGCAGGAAGTCCGTCCCGGTGTTGATGAACAACGGGGCGGCCATCGCCGGCAGCGCCGCGCCAGCGACCACCAGGGCGGCCAGTGCGAGCTTTGCTTGCTTGAACATGTGTCTCTCCTTGAGGATGCGTCTTGCCAGAAGCACGTTAGGAAGCGGCACGTGCCGGCTTCTTGGCGGACATCAAAGCGAGTACCGTGCCAGGCATCTTTCCTTCTTTTAAATCAATGACTTAACATTCAGATGCGGGAATCCTCTACGGGTCCTGTCAAGTTTCTCGACAGCGGTCTGGCCCGCATATCGGGGGGGGTCTCGAGGGGGGTGTCGTGGGGGGTGAGGGTGCGTGGCGGGGAGGGCAGTCGGGTGGCTGACCTGACGACGCGGCTCCCATGAGGACGTCGGCCGCCGTGTCTTTCCGAGCTTTTCCGGCCTTTGCCGTCATGGTGCCGGCGCATACTCGCCGACTGCGTCGCGACAACCGGTTCCTCGCGATCCGCTGGCGGTGCGATTCAAATAAAGGGAGATCCCATGACGCGAGACAACCCCTCCGGATTCGTCTTCGATTACGACCGCGCGTTCTCGCGCAATATCGGCTGGGTGACGAAGGACGAGCAGCAGCGGTTGCGGCGGGCTCGCGTGGCGATCGCCGGATTGGGCGGCGTGGGCGGCGCGCATGCGCTGACCCTGTCGCGCCTGGGAATCGCCAACTTCAATATCGCCGACTTCGACGAGTTCGACGTCCACAACATGAATCGCCAGGCCGCGGCGTTCATGTCGTCGATGGGGCGCACGAAGATCGAGGTGGTGGCGGAAATGGCCCGCGACATCAATCCGGAAAGCGACATCCGCCTTTTCCGCGAGGGCGTCACCGACGCCAACCTTGATGAATTCCTGAAGGGCGTCGACGTGTATGTCGATAGCCTCGACTTCTTCGTCCTCGAAGTGCGTCGAAAGGTTTTCCGCCGTTGCCGCGAGCTGGGCATCCCGGCGATGACCGCCGCCCCTCTGGGAATGGGGACCGCCTTCCTGTACTTCAGCCCGACCGGCATGAGTTTCGACGACTATTTCCAGGTCGAGGGCCGAGACCACGAGGACCAGTATGCGCGCTTCATCGCCGGGGTATCGCCGGCGATGCTCAGCCGGCAGTATCTGGTCGCGCCGGAGGCGGTCAACTTCAAGGAGAAGCGCGGCCCCTCCACGGGTATGGCCTGCGAGTTGTGCGCCGGGCTCATGGGTACCAGCGTGCTCAAGCTGCTGCTGAATCGCGGCGACTTGCGCGCGGCGCCCTGGGGCATGCACTTCGATGCCTATCGAGGCAAGCTCAAGCACACCTGGCGACCTTGGGGGAACGCCCATCCGCTGCAGCGCCTGCTGATTGCGCTGATCAAGCCGGTATTGCGTGGAAAATAGGCCACGACGAGTGCCGGGCGGGATCGGGCCGTGAGGTTTCCGGAAGGGTCGCGTGAAGGGCCCCGCGAAGCATCCTGCACGGTTTGTTTCAAGGATTGTCGCGGGCGGTTCCGAGGCGGTTCCTGCCGGATTTTCGACGCGCCGCGCGCCGAGTTGTTTCGGGGGTGTATCCGATCGGTTCCCGACGCCGGTCCGCTAGCACGGAATTGGATCACGCCAGGGAGGGATCGCCCTCAGTCCAGGGGGTTCCACACCCGTGCGCGCTGAGGTGCAATCCGGTCAGCTTCCAGAGGGGTGGACATGATGAAGAACACTGGATTGAAGATCGCTTCCATCAAGGCGGCACACGCTGCGTTGCTGGCCGCCGCCGCGGTGCTCGCCGGCTGCTCGACCACCGGCAACCTGCCGCCCGCGCCCATCGCGGCGTCGCAGGCGGATTACAGCTATGTCGTCGGTGCCGGCGACCAGCTCAACATCATCGTGTGGCGCAACCCGGAGCTGTCGCTGACGGTGCCGGTCCGCCCCGACGGCAAGATCGCCGCGCCGCTGATCGACGAGATGCCGGTGCAGGGCAAGAACTCCGTCGAGGTCGCCCGCGACATCGAGAAGCAGCTCGGCAAGTACGTCCGCGATCCGGTGGTGACCGTGATCGTGACCAGCTTCGTGGGCCCGTACAGCGAGCAGATCCGCGTCGTCGGCGAAGCCGCCAAGCCGATGTTCCTGCCCTACAAGCAGAAGATGACGCTGCTGGACGTGATGATCGCTGTCGGCGGCCTGACCGACTTCGCCGCGGGCAACTCGGCTTCCATCCTGCGCACCGCCGAAGGCAACAAGCAGTACTCGGTGCGCCTCAAGGACCTGATCCGTCGCGGCGACGTGTCCGCCAACGTCGAGATGCGCCCGGGCGACATCCTGATCATTCCGCAGAGCTTCTTCTGATCCACGCCCGGACGGCCGCGCGCGCGGACCTCCGGGCCGGCGGCGACGTCCAGGCGACGGCCCCGGGGTCGACGACCGCACTTCCAGAACCTTCAGCAGTACAGGCCCGCCCCGAACCGGGCCCCGCCGGCGCTCCCGCCGGTGCAACCGAGATCGCCGCATGGATTCCCTCATCGCGCAATTGATGGCCGTGTTCAAGCGGATGTGGCGCTACCGCTGGCCGGGGCTGATCGCCTCCTGGCTGGCCGCGATCGCCGCGGCCGTGGTCGTGTTCGTCGTGCCCGACCGCTACGAGGCCAGCGCGCGGGTCTACGTCGACACCCAGTCCATCCTCAAGCCGCTGATGTCGGGCATGGCCGTGCTGACCAACACCGAGCAGCAGGTCAACATGCTCAGCCGCACGCTGATCAGCCGGCCCAACGTCGAGAAGCTGGTGCGCATGGCCGACCTGGACCTGAAGGCGACCAGCAAGTCCGACCAGGACGCGCTGATCGACCGCGTCACGCGCAACCTGTCGATCCAGACCGCCGGCAACTCGGCCAACAACCTGTACCTGCTGTCCTACCGCGATTCGTCGCCGGAGATCTCGAAGAAGGTGGTGGCCTCGCTGCTGTCGATCTTCATGGAGTCCAGCCTGGGCGCCAGCCGCAAGGACAGCACGACCGCCGCGACCTTCCTGAACGAGCAGATCAAGACCTACGAGACCAAGCTGGAGGAAGCCGAGGCGCGCCGCAAGGAGTTCCGCCTGCGCAACCTGCAGCTGACGCAGGCCGACGGCAAGGACGCCGCCGCGCGCCTGGCCGAGACCAGCAACCAGCTCGAAGCCGCCCGGCTGCAGCTGCGCGAGGCCGTCAACGCCCGCGACGCCGCCCGCCAGCAGATCGAGGCCGAGCGCAAGCGCGCCCAGCCCGGCACCAGCCTGCAGAGCCTGATGCAGGAGAGCGCGCAGAAGTTCGCGACGCCCGAGCTGGACAACCGCATCACCGAACTCAAGCGCGGCCTGGACCAGCTGCAGCAGCGCTACACCGACGCGCATCCGGACATCATGAACGTCCGTCGCCAGATCCGCGACCTGGAAGAACAGCGTCGCAAGGAAGTGGCCGACCTGCAGAAGGCCGCCCTGGCCAACCCGGTGCCGACCGGCGGCGCCAACGACAGCCTGGCCAACCAGGAACTGGCCCGCATCCTCGCGGCCAAGGAAGTCGAAGTCGCGCAGATCCGCGCCCGCGTCGACGAATACAGCTCGCGCTACGGCTCCGCGCAGGGCGCGATCAAGCTGGCGCCGCAGCTGGAGGCCGAGTTCGCCCAGCTGAACCGCGACTACGACATCATCAAGAAGAACTACCAGGAAATGGTCGAGCGCCGCGAGTCGGCCTCGCTGTCGAACGACCTGGACAACACCTCGGGTGTCGCCGACTTCCGCATCATCGATCCGCCGCGCGCCTCGCCCAAGCCGGTGTCGCCCAACCGCCTGATGCTGCTGGCCGCCGGCCTCGTCGTGGCCGCGCTGGCCGGCCTGGTCACGGCCTTCGCCGCGAGCCAGATCCGCCCGGTCTTCCACGACCTCAACGAACTGCGCCACCGTCTGGAGCTGCCGATCCTGGGGGCCGTGTCGCGCCAGGAAACCCGCGAGGACCGGCGACGCCAGAAGGTCGACCTGCTGCGCTTCGGCGTCGCGTCGGGCAGCCTGGTGAGCCTGTATGCGGTCGGCCTGATCGGCATGGCCATCTGGATCAGCCGCCAGGCCGGGTGAGGGGAGCTTCCACATGACGAGCCTGATCGAACAAGCCGCCGCGCGGCTGGAACAACTCAAGCAGGCCGGCGTCGACGTCGGCCCGGCGCCGACCGCCGCGCCGGCCGCTGCCACGCCGAGCCCGGCGCCTCAAGCCGTGCCCCAACCGACGGTTCAGCCGGCGCTCCACGCCGCGCCGACGCCCGTGGCCGCGCCGGCGGTGATCCGCTCCCCGGACGTCACCTCCAAGCGGGTCGACCTGGACCTCGAAGCGCTCGCGGCGCAGGGCTTCCTGACGCCCAACGCGCCGCGCACCGTGATGGCGGACCAGTACCGCAACATCAAGCGCCCGCTGATCCGCAACGCGATGAACAAGGGCGCCTCGTCGCTCAATCACGCCAACCTGATCATGGTGACCAGCGCGCTGCCCGGCGAGGGCAAGAGCTTCACCTCGCTGAACCTGGCGATGTCGATCGCGGCCGAGTTCGACAGCACCGTGATGCTGGTCGACGCCGACGTCGCGCGGCCGTCGATGCTGCGCATGCTGGGCCTGCCGCCCGGACCCGGCCTGCTCGACGTGCTGGAGAAGGAGGCCGACATGGCCAGCGTCCTGCTCAAGACCAACGTCGACAAGCTGACGCTGCTGCCCAGCGGCCGCCCGCACGCACGCGCCACCGAACTGCTGGCCAGCGACGCGATGACCGCGCTGCTGGACGACATGGCCAAGCGCTACCCGGACCGGATCATCATCTTCGACAGCCCGCCGCTGCTGCTGACCACCGAGTCGCGCGTGCTGGCCACGCACATGGGCCAGATCGTGATCGTCGTGCAGGCCGAGCGCACGCCGCAGAGCGCGGTGCAGCAGGCGGTCTCGGCGATCGAGCACTGCCCGCTGAAGATGCTGCTGCTCAACCAGGCCAGCAACAAGCGCAGCAGCGGTTACGGCTACGGCTACGGGTATGGCTACGGCTACGGGTACGGCTACGGCGAGGCCGACGGGAAAGGCCACGCGGCGGACGGCGCGCCGGGCGCGGGCGCATCGGACAAGGCCTGACACGATGACGCGGGCCAACGACCTCCGCCGCCGGCCGACGTCGCCGGTCTCCCCGGTCACCGCGGGTCCAGCGGGCACAGCGGTCACGCCGGTCCGCGGCGTCTGCATGGCCGTGCTGAGCCTGGCGGCGGCCCTGGCCCATGCGCCGTCGGCCGCACAGGATGCGGGCACCGGCGCGGAAGGCTCGCGCAAGGGCCTGGCCTTCACGCCGCGCGTCAGCGTGTCCGAGACCTGGAGCGACAACCTCGCGCTGTCGCCTGACAACTCGCGCGACCGCGGCTTCATCACGACCGTTTCTCCCGGACTGACGATCTCCAGCGGCAGCGGCATGATCCGCGGCACCTTCGACTACACGCTCGACGGCATTGTCTACACGAAGAGCGACCGCGACGCGCGGCTGCAGAACCAGCTGAGCACGCGTCTCACGGCCGAACTGGTGCAGTCCGCGCTGTTCGTGGACGTCACCGGCAACATCAGCCAGCAGTCGATCTCGGCCTTCGGCCAGCAGTCGCCGGACGGCTCGCTGGACAGCCCCAACCGCACCGAGACCCGCACGCTGCAGGTGTCGCCGTACTGGCGCGGCCGGCTGGGCAGCTTCGCCGGCTTCGAGCTGCGCGCGACGGGCGAGATGCGCGACGCCAGCGAAGGCGGCACCGGCGCGACCAGCGGCAGCGGCAACAGCAAGCAGGGCGCGCTGTCGCTGAACCTGTTCGGCCCCGTCGGCCGCCAGCTCAACTGGGGTCTGAGCGGGTCGACGACGCGCATGCACTTCGAGCAGACCGGCATCGACTACCGCACCACCAGCGTGCTCGCATCGCTGAACTGGGCGCCGGACATCGACTGGGGCGTGGGCCTCACCGGCGGCCGCGAGCGCAGCGACTACTTCGGCCCGGAGACGACCTCCGTGTACGGCGCCAACCTGCGCTGGTCGCCGGGGCCGCGGACCAAGCTCTCGGCCGACTGGCAGCATCACAGCTACGGCGCCAGCCACAACCTGACCTTCGAGCACCGCATGGCGCAGTTCTCGGTGCGGGCCAACAGCAGCCAGAGCGTCAGCAGCGGCGAGACGCCGACGCAGGCGACCAACTACCAGTTGCTGGACCTGCAGTTCGGCAGCGTCGAGCCCGATCCGGTCAAGCGCGACGCCTTCGTGCGCGGGCTGCTGGCGGCGCTGGGCCTGGATCCGAACTCCTTCAGCGGCGCCGGGTTCCTGAGCAATACCGCGACGCTGCAGCGCCGTACCGACCTGTCCATGATCTGGGCCGGCCAGCGCATGACGCTGACGCTCAGCGGCAACGACAACAACAGCCGCCGGCTGATCAACTCCGCGCTGGGCGTGGGCTCCGGCGACCTGGCGCTGACGGACCGGGTGCGGCAGCGCGGCGCGACGCTGTCGGTGGGCTACCGGCTGACGCCGCTGGCCAACGCCAACGTGAGCTACTCGCGGCAGAACTCCCGCGGCGACGGCGGTTTCGGCGGCAACGACATGCGCACCCTGACGGCCAACGCCACCTACCGGCTGGGCCCGCGCACCGATGCGGCCTTCGGCCTGCGCCAGACGAAGTTCGACGACACCAGCCTGTTCGCCTCCAGCTATCAGGAACACGCGATCTACGCATCGCTGACCCAGCGCTTCTAAAAAGCAGTCACCGACATGTACGAGGCCTTCTACGGGCTGGCCAGCAAGCCGTTCCAGCTCAGTCCCGACCCCAGCTTCTACTTCGGCAGCAAGCAGCATCGCCGCGCCAAGGCCTACCTCGACTACGGGGTGCTGCGCAGCGACGGCTTCATCGTCATCACCGGCGAGATCGGCGCCGGCAAGACGACGCTGGTGCGCGGGCTGCTGGACAGCCTGAACCGCAGCAACGTCGTGATCGGCAACATCGTCACGACGCAGCTGGACGCCGAGGACACGCTGCGCCTGGTCGGCGCGGCCTTCGGCGTGCGGGTCAAGGACCTGCCCAAGAGCGAAGTGCTGATGGCGCTGGAGGCCTTCTTCGTCAGCGAGGCCAGCCGCGGCAAGCGCTGCCTGCTGATCGTCGACGAGGCGCAGAACCTGAGCGCCCGCGCGGTCGAGGAACTGCGCATGCTGTCCAACTTCCAGTTCGGCAACCAGTCGCTGGTGCAGACCTTCCTGGTCGGACAGCCGGAATTCCGCGCGATCCTGCAGCGGCCCGAGATGGAGCAGTTCCGCCAGCGCATCGCGGCGAGCTGCCACATCGGCCCGCTCGACGAAGAGGACACGCAGCGCTACATCGAGCACCGGCTCAAGTGCGCCGGCGCCGCCGACAAGCCCCGCTTCGACGCCGACGCCTTCACCGCGCTGCACCGGGCCAGCCACGGCATCCCGCGCCGCATCAACACCTTGTGCGACCGCCTGCTGCTGCTGGGCTTCATGCACGAGAACCCGCACCTGACCGCGGCCGACGTGGAAGAGGTGGTGCAGGACCTAGCCGCCGAATCGGCCTCCGCGACGGCGCCCGCCGTGCATGGCGCGCAGATCAACGGCGATGCGTCCGACGGCGACCTCGCGGTCGACCTCGACCTGACGCGGCTGCGCTCGCGCGTGGCGGGCGGCGGACTGAACGGGGAACTCGGCGCCTTGGCCGACGGCCTCGCGGGCCTGAACCTGGACGACCAGGACGCACGCCTGCAGCGCATCGAGGACAGCCTGACGCGTCTGGAACGGATCAACCAGCAGACGCTGGCGCTGCTGCAGAAACTCGTGGGAGCGATGCGATGAGCACCAACCGCCCTGTGATCCGTCATGCCATCCGCAATGCGATGAGCATCGACGTCGAGGACTACTTCCAGGTCTCGGCCTTCGCCCCCTACATCGCCCGCGGCGACTGGGACGCGCGCGAGTGCCGCGTCGAGCGCAACATCGCGCGCATCCTGGACCTGCTCGATGCGAAGCAGGTCAAGGCGACCTTCTTCACGCTGGGCTGGATCGCGCAGCGCTACCCGCAGATCGTGCGCGAGATCGTCGCGCGCGGTCACGAGCTGGCCAGCCACGGCTTCGGCCACGAGCGGGCCAGCGACCTGGACCGCGCCTCCTTCCTGAAGGACGTGGGCGACGCCAAGGCGCTGCTGGAGGACCTGGGCGGCGTCGAGGTCAAGGGCTACCGCGCGCCCAGCTTCTCGATCGGCAAGGACAACCTCTGGGCCTTCGACGTGCTGGCCGAATGCGGCTACCGCTACAGCTCCAGCGTCTATCCCATCGAGCACGACCATTACGGCATGCCCGACTCACCGCGCTTCGCCTACGAGGTCCGTCCGGGCCTGATCGAGGTGCCGGTGACCACGCTGCGCTGGCGCGGCAGGAACTATCCGAGCAGCGGCGGCGGCTGGTTCCGGCTGCTGCCCTACGGCGTGTCGCGCTGGATGATCGAACGCTTCAACCGCATCGAAGGCCGCAGCGCGGTCTTCTACTTCCACCCGTGGGAGATCGATCCGGAGCAGCCGCGCATCCCCGGCATCGACGCGAAGACGCGCTTCCGCCATTACGTCAACATCGGCCGCACCGAGTCGCGCATCGAGCAGCTGCTCGGCGACTTCGCCTGGGCGCGGATGGACGAGATCTTCCTGGCGCCCCCGGGCGCCGAGCGGTTGGCGGCATGAGCCCGGTGCCCACGAGTCCGGTCCAGGTCAAGCGGCTGGCGCTGAAGGACGCGGACGGCGCGAAGCGCTGGGACGCGTTCGTGCAGGGCTGCCCGTCGGCCACCTTCTTCCACCTGGCCGCGTGGCAGCGCATCATCCGCCAGCAGTTCGGGCACGCGGGCTATTTCCTCTACGCCGAACGCGACGGCGTGATCGAGGGCGTGCTGCCGCTGGCCGAGAACAAGAGCCGGCTCTTCGGCCACGCGCTGGTGGGCCTGCCGTTCGCGGTCTACGGCGGCGTCGCCGCGGTCAACGACGAGGCGGCCGCCGCGCTGGAGAACGAGGCCCAGGCGATTGCGCGCCAGCTCGGCGTCGAGCACCTGGAGCTGCGCAACGTCCAACGCCGCCACCTCGACTGGCCGCACCAGGACCTCTACGTCACCTTCCGCAAGGAGATCCTCGAGGACGAGGAGGCCAACATGCTGGCCATCCCGCGCAAGCAGCGCGCGATGGTGCGCAAGGGCATCAAGAACGAGTTGAAGGCCGAGGTCGAGCGCGACGTGTCGCGCTTCTTCGCGCTGTACGCGGACAACGTCCACCGCCACGGCACGCCGGCCATGCCCAGGCGCTACTTCCAGGCGCTGCTGGACGAATTCGGCGATGCGGCCGAGGTGCTGATCGTCAGCAGCCCGCAGGGCGAGCCGCTGTCGGGCGTGCTGAGCTTCTACTTCCGCGACGAGGTGCTGCCTTACTACGCTGGCGATGCGGTCGCCGCGCGCGACCTGGCCGCCAACGACTTCAAGTACTGGGAACTGATGCGCCGCGCCTGCGGCCGCGGGCTCAAGGTCTTCGACTACGGCCGCAGCAAGCAGGGCACGGGCAGCTATTCGTTCAAGAAGAACTGGGGCTTCGAGCCGACCCCGCTGAACTACGAGTACTGCCTCTACAAGCGCGAGGCCGTGCCCCAGAACAACCCCAGCAACGCCAAGTACCAGCTCATGATCAAGGCCTGGCGCAAGCTGCCCATCGCCGTCGCCAACTGGCTGGGCCCGCACATCGTGCGCAGCCTGGGCTGAGGACGACGCCATGGCCAACATCCTCTACCTGGTCCACCGGCTGCCGTATCCGCCCAACAAGGGCGACAAGCTGCGCTCGTACCACCTGCTCAAGCACCTGACGGCGCATCACAAGGTCTGGCTGGGCACCTTCGTGGACGACGCCGAGGACTGGGCCCACGTGCCCGCGCTGCAGGCGCAGTGCGAGGCGCTCTACGCCGTCGACCTGAATCCGCTGCTGGCGCGCGTGGCCAGCCTGCGCGGCCTGGCGACCGGCGAGGCGCTGAGCCTGCCGTACTACCGCCACCGCGCGATGCGCGACTGGATCGCGAAGATCGCCAAGACGCAGCGTTTCGACGCGATCGTCGTGTTCTCGTCGACGATGGCGCAGTACGCCGAACAGCTGCGCGAGATCGCCGGTCCGGTGCCGATGCTGGTCGACTTCGTCGACGTGGATTCGGCCAAGTGGACCGACTACGCCAAGGCCAACCGCTGGCCGATGTCGTGGCTGTACCGCCGCGAAGGCCGCGAGCTGCTGGCCTACGAGCGCCGCGTCGCGGAGCAGGCGCGCTGCTCGTTCTTCGTCACCGAGGGCGAGAAGGCGCTGTTCCAGCGCCTGTCGTCCACTGGCGCGCCGGTCGAGGCGCTGGGCAACGGCGTCGACAGCGGCTATTTCGCCCCGCTGCCGCAGCAGGCGAACCCGTTCGCGGAAGACGAGCTGCCGCTGGTCTTCACCGGCGCGATGGACTACTGGCCCAACGTCGACGCGGTGCAATGGTTCGCCGCCGAGGTGCTGCCGCAGCTGCGCCAGCGCTGGCCGACGCTGCGCTTCACCATCGTCGGCCGGGCGCCGACGCCCGCGGTGCTGGCGCTGGCCGGCGATGCCGTGCGCGTGACCGGCACGGTGCCGGACGTGCGGCCCTACCTGCAGCACGCGGCGGCCGTCGTCGCGCCCCTGCGGCTGGCGCGCGGCGTGCAGAACAAGATCCTCGAGGCGATGGCCGTGGGCCGCCCGGTCGTGGCGGCGCGCAGCTGCGTCGAGGCGCTGGGCGCCGACGGCGTGCTCGCCGGCCAGGACCTGCTCTCGGCCGACAGCGCCGCCGACTACCTCGAACTGGTCCACGCGCTGCTGAGCGCGCCCGCCCGCGCGCAGGCGATCGGCCAGCAGGCGCGCGAGCGCGTGCTGCGCCAGTTCAGCTGGCAGGCCCACCTCGCCAAGCTGGACGGCTACCTGCCGCAAGGCAACGGACAGAGAAACACGCCGGGGAATCTGCCCGGCCACGTGCAAGGACAGGCGGCATGAGCGCAGCGCAGGGCCGTCCCAAGCAAGCTCGAGTCCCCTCGGGGGACCGGCTGCGGCTTGACGCAGACGAGGGGCAAACATGAGCGCCACGACGCCATCCGCGCTCCAGCAGCGCGGCATTCCCGATGCATGGCGCCGTCCGCTGGCGGTGCTGGCGCTGCTCGTCGTCGCCTTGCTGCTCCTGTACCGGCAGACGGCGCTGGGCATGGTCACGATCTGGTGGCGGTCCGGCACCTTCACGCATGCCTTCCTGGTGCCGCCTATCGTGCTGTGGCTCGCCTGGCGGCGCCGCGCGATGGTCGCGCCGCTGACGCCTCGACCGGTGCCGTGGCTGGCGCTGCCCATCGTGGCGCTGGGCGCGGTCTGGCTGTTCGCCGACTTCGCCGCGATCAACGCGGTCACGCAGTTCACGCTGGTCGCGATGCTGGTCCTGCTGGTGCCGGCGGTGCTGGGCTGGCGCGTCGCGCGCGAGATGTCCTTCCCGCTCGGTTTCCTGTTCTTCTGCGTGCCGGTGGGCGAGTTCCTGCTGCCGCAGCTGATGGACTGGACCGCGAAGTTCACCGTCGTCGCGCTGCGTCTCAGCGGCCTGCCGGTCTACCAGGAAGGCCTGCAGTTCATCATCCCCAGCGGCCAGTGGTCGGTGGTCGAGGCCTGTTCCGGCGTGCGCTACCTGATCGCCTCGGCGATGGTGGGCACGCTGTACGCCTACCTCAGCTACCACTCGACGCGCCGCCGGCTGGGATTCATCGCCTTCGCGCTGGCCCTGCCGCTGGTGGCCAACTGGGCGCGCGCCTACCTGATCGTGATGATCGGCCACCTGTCGGGGAACACGCTCGCGGTCGGCGTCGACCACCTGATCTACGGCTGGCTGTTCTTCGGCATCGTGATGCTGGCGATGTTCCTGATCGGCGCGCGCTGGGCGCAGCCGGACCTGCCGCTGGTGCCGCCGCCGCGCGACCTCGCACCGTCCGCAGCCGGCACAGGCTGGACGGCCGCCGCCGCCGTGCTGCTGGCCATCGCGCTGCCGATCGTCGCCGGCGGCTGGCTGAGGCAAGGACATTCGGCCCCGATCGCCGCGTTGCCCGCGGTACTCGTGGAGCCGGGCTGGCAGGACCAGGTCGTGCCGTCCGACGCCTGGGTGCCGGACTTCGAGGGCGCCAACGTCGCCCGGCACCAGGAATTCACCGGTCCGGCCCAGGTCGGCGCCGACAAGGCACGCGTCGGCCTGCATCTGCAGTACTTCCGCGACCAGGACTACGAGCGCAAGCTGGTGAGTTCCAGCAACGCCGTCGTGTCGGCCGAGGACAAGCAGTGGGCCGTCACCGGTCGCGGGCAGGCGGAGTTCGCGCCTGTCACGGGCGGTTCGGCGGCCGCTATCCCGGTGCTGACCACGCAGGTGCGCGCCTCGTCGCTGGACGCGGTGACCGCGCCGCGGATGCTGGTGTGGCATGTGTACTGGATCAATGGCCGTCCGATGACGAGCGCCTGGCAGGCGCGCGTGCGCGGCGCGCTGGAGCGCCTGCAGGGCCGCGGCGACGACGCGGCGCTGGTGCTCGTCTATACCGAGGCCGACGAGCAGGCACCGCAGCGCCTCAACCTGTTCCTGCGCCAGCATTGGGGCGCGATCGATGCGCAACTGCGCCGCGTGCGGGATGGTGACGCGGGGGCGACGCCATCTTCCACCTCCTTGCCGGGTGCCCAGAGCGCGTCGGGGGCCTCGACATGAGCGCCGGCCTCAGCGTCGAGCGCGCGCTGGCGACCGCCGACGAGCGGCCGCTGGTGCTGCATGTGATGTACCGCTTCGACACGGGCGGTCTCGAGAATGGCGTGGTGAATCTGATCAACCACATGCCGGCGGACCGCTACCGTCATGCGATCGTCGCGCTGACCGAGGTCACCGACTTCCGCAAGCGGCTGCAACGCGACGATGTCGAGTGCTACGCGCTGGACAAGCCGCCTGGGCAGGGCTTCTGGCTCTATCCCAAGCTCTACAAGCTGTTCCGCGCGCTCAAGCCCGCGATCGTGCACAGCCGCAACCTGGCGGCGCTCGAAGTGCAATTGCCGGCCTGGGCCGCGCGCGTGCCGGTGCGCATCCACGGCGAGCATGGCCGCGACGTCGGCGACCTCGACGGCCGCAACCGCGCCTACCAGCGCGTGCGCCGCTTCTACAAGCCGTTCGTCTCGCACTACATCGCGCTGTCGCGCGACCTCGGCGACTACCTGACCGGTCCGGTCGGCGTGCCGCCGGCTCGCGTGAGCCAGTTCGTCAACGGCGTCGACACGACGCGCTTCCAGCGTCAGCAGGTCGAGGCCATCCCCGGCTGTCCCTTCGATCCGGCCACGCACTGGCTGATCGGCACCGTCGGCCGCATGGCGCCGGTGAAGGACCAGCTGATGCTGACGCGCGCCTTCATCGCGCTGATCGGCCAGGCACCGGACCTTCGCGAATGCGCACGGCTCGTGCTGATCGGCGACGGCCCGCTGCGGGCGCAATGCCAGACGCTGCTCGACGACGCCGGCCTGACCGATCTCGCCTGGCTGCCCGGCGAGCGCACGGACGTGCCTGCGGTGATGCGCGGACTGCACGTCTTCGCGCTGCCCTCGCTGGCCGAGGGCATCTCCAACACCATCCTCGAAGCAATGGCCAGCGGCCTGCCGGTCGTCGCCACCGAGGTCGGCGGCAACGCGGACCTGGTGACGCGCGACGTCAGCGGCCTGCTGGTGCCGGCCGCGGACCCCGAGGCGATGGCCGCCGCGCTGCTGCGCCTGGCGCGGGATCCCGCGCGGGCCGCCGCGATGGGCGACGCCGGCCGGGCGCGGGTGGAGCAGGATTTCAGCATGCGGGCCATGGTCGCTCGGTACCAGGGCCTGTATGACACGCTGCGCGGCCACAATGCCGCCAGCCACAAGAACTGACACGGACGGACGCGGGGTAGGACCATGTGCGGAATCAGCGGACTTTTCGATAGCCGGGGACGGCGCGACTTCGACGGCGCGCTGATGCATCGCATCAACGACTCGCTGCACCACCGCGGCCCCGATGAAGGCTCCATCCACCTGCAGCCCGGGCTGGCCTTCGGCCACCGCCGGCTGTCCATCATCGACATCGCGACCGGCCAGCAGCCGCTGTTCAACGCGGACCACTCGGTGGGCATCGTCTTCAACGGCGAGATCTACAACTACCGCGAGCTGACCGCCGAACTCACCGCGCTGGGCTACCAGTTCCAGACCAAGAGCGACACCGAGGCCATCGTGCACGCCTGGTCCGCCTGGGGCGAGGACTGCGTGCAGAAGCTGCGCGGCATGTTCGCGTTCGTGATCTGGGACAAGGCGCGGGACCAGCTCTTCATGGCGCGCGACCGGCTCGGCGTGAAGCCGATGTTCTACGGCCTGCTGGACGACGGCACGCTGGTCTTCGGCTCCGAGCTGAAGGCGCTGCTCGCGCACCCGGGCATGAAGCGCGACATCGTCCCGCAGGCGGTGGAGGAGTACTTCGCGCTGGGCTACGTGGCCGAGCCGCGCACCATCTTCCGCCAGGCGCTGAAGCTGCCGCCGGCGCACACGCTGGTGATCAGGCGCGGCGAAGCGCTGGGCCAGCCGCGCCGCTACTGGGACGTGAACTTCACGACCGACAACAAGATCGACGAGGTCCAGGCGCAGGAAGAACTGACCCGCCGCCTGCGCGAGGCAGTCAAGCTGCGCCTGATCTCCGAAGTGCCGCTGGGCGCCTTCCTCTCCGGCGGCGTGGATTCCAGCGCGGTCGTGGCGATGATGGCCGGCGAGACCAACGGCCCGGTGAAGACCTGCTCGATCGGTTTCGACGACCCGCAGTACAACGAGTCCGAGTTCGCGCAGATGGTCGCGGACCGCTACCAGACCGAGCACCACGTCGAGACCGTCCAGAGCGACGACTTCGACCTGATCGACACGCTGGCGAGGCTCTACGACGAGCCCTACGCCGACAGCTCCGCGATCCCGACCTACCGCGTCTGCCAGCTCGCGCGCAAGCACGTGACGGTGGCGCTGTCGGGCGACGGCGGCGACGAGAGCTTCGGCGGCTACCGCCGCTACAAGCTGCACATGATGGAGGAGCGCATGCGCGCCAGCCTGCCGCTGGGGCTGCGCAAGCCGCTGTTCGGCACGCTGGGCCGGCTCTATCCGAAGGCGGACTGGGCGCCGCGCGTGTTCCGCGCGAAGACGACCTTCCAGGCGCTGGCGCGCAACTCGGTCGAGGCCTACTTCCACACCATGTCCGTGATCCGCGACAACGAGCGCATGCCGCTGTACAGCGCGCGCTTCAAGTCGGAGCTGGGCGGCTACAACGCGCGCGACCTCTTCCTGCGGCACGCGGAACGCGCCAACACCGACGATCCGCTGGCGCTGATCCAGTACATCGACACGCACACCTACCTGGTCGGCGACATCAACACCAAGGTCGACCGCGCGTCGATGGCGCATTCGCTGGAAGTGCGCGAGCCGCTGATGGACCATCCGCTGGTGGAGTGGCTGGCGACGCTGCCGTCCCACCTGAAGCTGCGCGGCGGCGAGGGCAAGTACCTCTTCAAGAAGACGCTGGAACCGCACCTCCCCAACGACGTGCTCTACCGGCCCAAGATGGGCTTCGCCGTGCCGCTGTCGCGCTGGTTCCGCGGACCGCTGCGCCAGCGAGTGCGGAACTCGCTGCTGGGCGGGCCGCTGGCCGATTCGGGCATGTTCGACCTCAAGACCGTCGGCCAGATGGTCGAGCAGCACGAGAACGGCAGCCGCGACCACAGCACGCCGCTCTGGACGCTGCTGATGTACGACGCCTTCCTGCGCAACGTGATGGGCGCGACCTCGATGCGCGAGGCCGCTTGAGTCCTGTCAGTCCCGTGAGTCCTGTGAGTCCCGTGATCCCAGCTTTCCCGATGTCCCTCCGCTCCGCATGAAGATCCTCTACCACCATCGCACCGCGTCCAAGGACGGCCAGGCGGTCCACATCGAGGAGATGATCGGCTCGCTGCGCGCGCTCGGCCACGAGGTGCGCGTGGTCGCGCCCGGCGGCGAGTCCGCGCCGGAGGACAAGGCGAAGATGGGCGACGACACCGGCTGGGTGCATCGCCTGCGCGCGAAGCTGCCCAAGTTCGTCTATGAGCTGCTGGAGCTGGCGTATTCGCTGGTGGCCTACCGTCGCCTGGCGGCGGCGGCCAGGGACTTCCAGCCCGACCTGATCTACGAGCGCTACAACCTCTTCCTGCTGAGCGGGCTGATGCTCAAGCGTCGCCTGCGCGTGCCGCTGCTGCTGGAGGTGAACGCGCCGCTGGTCGACGAGCGGACCAAGTTCGGCGGTCTGGCCCTGCCGCGCATCGCGCGCTGGGCCGAGGACACCGTCTGGCGCGGCGCCGACGCGGTGCTGCCGGTCACCAAGGTGCTGGGCACGATGGTGAGTGCGCGCGGTGTGCCGCAGGACCGGCTGGTTGTGATTCCCAACGGCATCAACGAAGAACACTTCGACGCGGCACCGTCGCCCGAAGACGCGAAACGCGCGCTCGGCTGGGACGGCGCGTTGGTGCTGGGTTTCACCGGTTTCGTGCGCGACTGGCACGGCATGGACCGCGTGATCCGCTGGATGGCGACGGGCGCGGCGCCCGCGAATGCGCGGCTGCTGCTGGTCGGCGACGGTCCGGCGCGGGCCGACCTCGAAGCGCTGGCCGGAGAACTGAAACTCGGCGAGCGCGTGCGCTTCACCGGCGTCGTCTCGCGCGACGCGGTGCCGGCCTACGTGGCCGCCTTCGACATCGCGCTGCAGCCGGCGGTCGTCGCGTATGCGTCGCCGCTGAAGTTGTTCGAATACCTGGCGCTCGGCAAGGCCATCGTCGCGCCGAACCAGCCCAACATCGAGGAAGTGCTGGACGACGACCTCAACGCCTTGCTCTTCGATCCGACGCAGCCCGGCGCGCTGGAAGCGCTGCTGGCAAGGCTGGCCTCGGATGAGGCGCTGCGCCGCCGCCTCGGCGAGGGCGCGCGTGCGACCATCTCCAGCCAGCACCTGACCTGGCACGGCAACGCGGAGCGCGTCGTGGCGCTGGGCCAGTCGTTGAAGGCGGGGCAGGGCGTGCCGCAAGGCCGCGCCGGCAAGCCGTCCGCCGAGGACGTCCGCCCCCGACCTGGGGCCTGAGCCATGCTGAAGCTGCTGACCTTCTCGACGCTGTATCCGAGCGCGGTGATGCCCAGCCACGGCATCTTCGTGGAGACGCGGCTGCGCCATCTGATCGCCTCGGGGCAGGCGGAGTCGCGCGTCATCGCACCGGTGCCGTGGTTCCCGCTCAAGGGCGAGCGCTTCGGCGAGTACGGCAGGTTCGCCGCGACGCCGGCGCGCGAATCGCGCCACGGGCTCGACATCACGCATCCGCGCTTCGTGCGCCTGCCCAAGGTGGGCATGAGCAGCGCGCCGTACACGCTGGCCTGGACCTTCCTGCGCGCGGCGCGGCAGCTGCAGGCCAGCGGCTACGACTTCGACCTGATCGACGCGCACTACTTCTATCCCGACGGCGTCGCCGCGGCGATGGTGGCGCGGGCCTTGAACAAGCCGGTGGTGATCACCGCGCGCGGCACCGACATCAACCTGATTCCCCAGCACGCCTTCCCGCGCAAGCTGATCCTGCGCGCGGCCGACCAGGCCGACGCGATGATCACCGTGTGCGAGGCGCTCCGGGACGAACTGGTCGCGCTGGGTGCCGATCCCGCCAAGGTGACCGCGCTGCGCAACGGCGTGGACCTGACGCTCTTCCATCCCGCCGGACGGGACGAGGCGCGGGCCGCGCTGGGGCTGACGACGGGCCGCTTCACGCTCGCCTCGGTCGGTCACCTGATCGAACGCAAGGGCCATGAGCTGGTCATCGGCGCGCTGGCCGAACTGCCCGACGTCGACCTGCTGATCGCCGGCGCGGGCCCGGAGGAGGGCGCCTTGCGCCGCCTGGCCGAATCGCTGGGCGTGAGCGCGCGCGTGCGTTTCCTGGGCGCGCTGCCGCAGGCGCGGCTGCGCGAGGTCTACGTGGGCGTGGACGCGCTGGTGCTGGCGTCCAGCCGCGAAGGCTGGGCCAACGTGCTGCTGGAGGCGATGGCCTGCGGCACGCCGGTGGCGGCGTCCAACGTGTGGGGCACGCCCGAAGTCGTGGCCAGCCCCGAGGCCGGCGAGCTGATGCCCGCACGGACCGCGGTCGGCGTGGCCGAGGCGGTGCGCCGGCTGCGCGCGTCGCCCCGCGACCGCGCGGCGACCCGGCGCTACGCCGAGCGCTTCAGCTGGGATGCGACGACGCAAGGCCAGCTCGACCTGTTCCACCGCATCCTGGCCGCGCGGCGGTCGCCGGAGCTGCGCCATGCGTGACCTGCTGATGCTGGGCCTGTTCGTGGCCCTGATCTACAAGACCTTCAAGGACCCGATCTGGGGCGTGCTGGGCTGGGTGTGGATGGGGGTGATGAACCCGCACCGGCTGGCCTACGGCTTCGCGCACGATGCGCCGTGGTCCATGGTGATCGCGCTGGCGCTGTTCGCGAGCCTGATCGTGCACCGCGACAAGCTGGTCAAGTTCCCGGTCAACGCGGTGACCATCCTGCTGTCGATCTGGATCCTGTGGATCGGCGTGTCGCCGCTGCTGTTCTCCTTCTATCCGGACAAGGAGATGCACTTCTGGTCGCGCGCCTTCAAGGTGCTGCTGATGGTGCTGGTGTCGCTGCTGGTGGTGAAGCGGCGGCGCGACCTGGACTGGCTGGTGCTGGTGCTGGTGATCTCGATCGGCTACTACGGCATCAAGGGCGGCGTGTTCACGGTGCTGTCCGGCGGCTCGGCGCGGGTGTGGGGGCCGGAGGGCTCCTTCATCGAGGACAACAACTCGCTGGCGCTGGCGACCATCATGACGGTGCCGCTGATCCGCTACCTGCAGCTGCAGGCGACCAAGCGCTGGCAGCGCCACCTGGCGGCCGGGGCGATGCTGCTGTGCATGGCGTCGGCGGTGGGCTCGCAGTCGCGCGGCGCCTTCCTGGCGATCCTCACGATGTCCTTCTTCATGTGGATGAAGAGCCGCAACAAGCTGCCGCTGGCGCTGGTGGTGCTGGTGGCCCTGCCGCTGATCTTCGTGTTCATGCCCGAAAGCTGGACCGACCGCATGGAGACCATCAAGACCTACGACCAGGATTCGTCGGCGATGGGGCGGATCAATGCGTGGCAGATGGCGTGGCGGCTGGCGCTGGACCTGTTCCCGTTCGGCGGGGGCTTCACGGTGGCGGGGCAGGCGGTGTTCGCGAAGTACGCGCCCGATCCGACGGTGCCCTTGACGGCGCACAGCATCTACTTCCAGGCGCTGGGCGAGCACGGCTTCATGGGGCTGTTCCTGTTCGTGGGCATCTTCGTGACGACCTGGCGGCTGGCGAGCGCGACCATCCGCGCCGCCAAGGACCATCCGGATCTCCAATGGGCACGGGACCTGGCGGCGATGAGCCAGGTGGGCCTGATCGGATACGCGACCGGCGGGGCCTTCCTGAGCCTGGTGTACTTCGACCTGCCGTACTACCTCGTGCTGATCGTGGTGGTGGTGAACCGTGTCGTCGTCGCGGAGGTGGCCGACCGGAAGAAGGCGGCGGTCGCCGCAGGGCAGGTGCCGCGCGACGTGCATTCGCCGTACTGGGGAGGCACCTGATGCTGGCGTCGCTGAGCCTGCTCGGCTGGCCGCGGGGCGAGCCCGCGCTGAGCATCCTGATCTACCACCGCGTGCTGCCCGCGCCCGACGCGATGCGGCCGGGCGAGATCGACGCCGAGCGCTTCGAGGCGCAGGTGTCCTTCCTGGCGAAGCACTTCTCGCTGATGACGGTCAGCGACGCGGCGCTCGCGCTGCGCGAAGGCCGTCTGCCGCGCCGCGCGGCCTGCATCACCTTCGACGACGGTTACGCGGACAACTGGACGGTGGCGCATCCGATCCTGGCCCGTCACGACGCGCGGGCGACCATCTACATCGCGA
The DNA here is from genome assembly GCA_002205125.1 of Roseateles noduli. Classification (GTDB taxonomy): domain Bacteria; phylum Pseudomonadota; class Gammaproteobacteria; order Burkholderiales; family Burkholderiaceae_C; genus Roseateles; species Roseateles noduli. The sequence continues at coordinate 579,284 of NIOE01000002.1, forward strand.
CCGGCTACCTGAACGGCGGCCGCATGTTCAGCGACACGGTGATCGAGTTCGTGCGCCGCGTGCCGGGACCGGTGCTGGACCTGTCCCCGGTCGGCATGGGCGTGCATCCGGTGGCGACGGACGAGGAGCGCCTGAAGGCTGTCTCGGCGCTGCAGGTGCAGCTGAAGTACCTGGCGCCGGAGGAACGCGATGCGCAGGTGCGCCGGATGCTGGCGGCGCAGCCGGTCGGCGCGCTGCCGGACGACCTGATGCTCACGGATGCGCAACTGAGGCAACTGGCCGATGCGGGCCACGAGATCGGCGGGCACACGGTGGACCACACGGTGCTGACGACGCTGTCGCCCGACGATGCGCGTGCGCAGGTGCAGGCGGGTCGCGATCACCTCGCGGCGCTGCTGGGGCGCCCGGTGCGCAGCTTCGCCTACCCGAACGGTCGACCGGTGCGCGACTACGACGCCGGACATCCGGCGATGCTGCGGGAGCTCGGCTTCGAGGCGGCGGTCAGCACCTCGCCGGGTGTGGCGCTGCCGGGCGCCGATCCGTTCCAGCTGCCGCGCTACACGCCGTGGGGCAACTCCACCGCGATGTTTGCGGCGCGGATGATGCGCAACGCGCGCATGGGCGGACCCGCGGCCGTCGTCTGAGCAAGGCCGGCACCTTCGGTTGCCGGTCGACAAACACCCCCCAAAAGATTCCCGCCGGTTCGTGGGCGCGGCGCAACGACTGACCCCGTTTCGCCGGCTCCGCTGAAATTCGACGTGTTCGGACGGGCTAAGAATTTGTGGTCTGGAGGTGTTCCATGCTGCAAATGATTGATCGTGTGCTCGACCGCTTTCGCGGCGTCCCCCGTCCCGATGTCCGTGGGATCGCCCCCGCGGATGCGGTCATCTTTCGTCGTCCGGAACTCGCGAGCAGGATGGCGTCCGAGTTGATGTCCTACCACCATGCGTCCGGGCTGTTCCTGACCGCACCGCGCCGCACGGGCAAGTCGACGTTCATCCGTCATGACCTGAAGCCGGCGCTTGAACGGGAACATCGTGCACTGGTGCTTTACGCGGATCTATGGGGACGGCGAAACGAAGACCCGGGAGCAGTGATCATCGAATTGATCAATCAGGCACTGCAGTCCCATGAAAGTCGTGCGCGGCGCGCGCTCGGTCGCCTCAGCCTCTCGCGTTTCAAGGCGCCGGGTGTGGAATGGGAACTCAAGAAGCAGCGAGGTGAGCGTGAGCCGTCGTTGAGTGACTTGCTGGGACGCTTGTCCGACCTGGCAGGGCAGACCGTGGTGCTCGTGGTCGACGAGGTTCAGCAGACGCAAGCGACCAACTTGGGGCGCGACGTGCTCTACATGCTCAAGTCGGCGCGCGACGAGTTGAATGGAGGCGCCGGACTGAAGTTCCGTTTCCTCGCGACGGGCTCTCACAACGAGAAGATTCAATGTCTGGTCAGTGACAAGCATCAGGCGTTCTACATGGCGCCTTTGGAGGTATTGCCGACACTGAGGGAGGAAGCCTATTTCCTGTGGGCTCGCGGCCTTCACGGTCACGGTTTCAGGCCGGCGCTGTCCGCGATGGCGCGCGCTTTCGAGATCTGTCTGCGTCGACCTGAACCATTCCATCAGGCCTGCCGAGGGGCCGCGGCGATGGGGCATCTCGGTACTGAGATGCAGGAGCAGATGCTGCTTTGTCTCGCCCGCGAGCAGATCGACGCCGAGAAGTGCAAGCTCTACAACCGGCTTCAACCGTTGAAGCTGCTGGACCAGGCATTGCTTCGAATGCTGGCGGAGGACGGCCTGGAGTTCGGTCCCTATTTCCCAGCGGCAAGGCAGCGCTTGATGGCGATGTTCTCGGTTCTTCCGGATCACTGTGTGCCGGAGGTGTCGGAAACGTCCATCGAGCTGGCGCTACAGCGTCTGTGCCAGTCAAAACTCGTGTGGCGCGGTGATGGCCCCTATGCGTTGGAAGAGAGTCAGTTCGCGCAATGGCTTCTGGAGCGGGAGCCCGTCGTCGTCGCGCCGACACCGGCTGGCCTGCTGCTCCGCGGGCCGGCTGCCAACGCTGCGTGAGACGGGGTGTATGCATGTCGCGATTCCCCGAAGTCCCATTCCGACGGGCCGAGGCCCTGCCTCGCGCCAAGGCCAAAATTCCTGCCGACCTGTTCCACCGACGCGAACTCGCACTGTCGTTCGCCGACGCCCTGATGTCCGCCGTCGGCCGAAAGGGCATGCTCCTCAGCGGGCCGCGTCAGATTGGAAAGAGCACCTTCGTGCAGTGGGACCTCATCCCGGTCCTGGAAGAGGTGCATGACGCCCATGTCGTCTACATCGACCTCGCGGTCGACCTGGAAGTGGATCCCTCCGTGTCCATCCCCCTGGCGTTGCGCGACGAGGTCCGCGCGTTCGATGGGCTCGTCATGCGCATGGCCCGTGGTCTGGGGCTGACCAACATCCGGCTCGGCGGACTGGAGATGGCGGTGGAACAGGCGCAGTCCACGTACTCAAAGCGCACCTTCGGATTGCTCCAGACCCTGGCACGAGCCTGCAGGCGCCCACTGGTGATCGTTCTGGACGAAGTGCAGCTCTGCCAGCAGAGCGATCCGGCACGTCGCGTGCTGGCGTCGCTGACGCGGAGCGCCATCCGGTTGAATCGGGAGGGCCTCGTCGTTCGCGTCCTGGCGACCGGTTCGCACGCGCACAAGCTGCGCAAGCTCGTGGCCAACAAGCAGGAGGCGTTCTACAGCGCTCACGTGCGGGCCTTGCCCCGCCTCGGAGATGACTTCGTCGATTGGGTGCGAGCACGACTGGCGCCGCGTTGCCGCCCGGATGCGGATCTGATGGTGCGTGGGTTCGATACCCTTCTACATCGACCGCTGGAGCTGATGGATGTGTGCGATGCCTTGCGCGATACCGGCGTGCGCTCGCAGTCCGCTGCGGATCAGGTCTACCAGTTGCTCGTCGATGAACGATCGACGGAAGGGCGCGAGCAACTCATCGCCAGGATGCGAACGCTGTCCGCACTGGAGTTGGCCCTGGTGCGGGTGATGGCGGAGACCGGGCCGCGATTCGCACCCCACCTGATGTGGTGCAAGCAGCGGACTGCGGCGTTGATCGAGGTGATGCAGGGCGTGCCGCCGGGCAACTCGCCGTCCACGTCGGAGATCGATGCGGCGCTGGATGGCTTGGCCGGCAAGGAGATCATCTGGCGCGGCCTGGGCTTCGCGTTCGAGGAGCAGCGCTATGCCGCATGGATTCTCGCGATGAATCCCGCGACCGACTTCCAGGTGGAGTTCGACGAGTCTTCGGCGATGCCGGGCGAAAGACCCGGTCTGATCGCCCCCGCGCTGCTCTCTTGAACCGCGCTCACACCCGGTAGTTCGGCCGCCGCCCTCTGAGCCACTGCTCCAGCATCATCAGGATCCACACCATCTCGCCGTAGTACCCGGGGTGTTCCGGCAGCCGCTCCTTGAGCAGGCTCTGGATGAACTGCGGCCGGACGATGCCGCGGGTGGACAGGCTGCCCAGCGAGTCCTCGGCCAGCGCGCGCAGGTTGGCGTCGCGCGTGGCCCAGACGCCGAAGGGCAGGCCGAAGCCCTGCTTCTTCTTGACGATGATCTCGTCGGGCAGGAAGCCGCGCAGCGCCTCCTTGAAGAACCAGCGCAGCTGCAGGCCCTTGAGCTTGTAGTCCGCCGGCAGTCGCTCGGAGAAGGCCAGCAGCTCGTCGTCCAGCATCGGGAAGCCGACCGAGGTGCCCGCCAGTCGCGTCGTGCCCACGACCTTGGGCAGGTCGGTGTCGGCCAGCGTGTAGCGCCAGTCGAAGGCCAGCATCCGGTCGACCAGCTTGCCGGACTTCAAGCCGCCCCACACCTGGCGCTGCTGCTTCTGCGGCCCCAGCGGGTCCACGCGGCGCAGGAAATCGGTCTCCAGCACGTCGGCCATGCCCAGGCGCGTCAGCAGGTTGTAGCTCTGCAGACGGTCGGGCATCGGCACGCGCGCCTGGTCGATGTAGCTCGCGCCCTTCTTCAGCAGCGGCAGCTTGCCGACCGGCGAGCCGAACACGGGCTGCAGCACGTAGTCACGCAGCGGCCCCGGCACGTTGTCGTACCAGGAGAACACCGTCTGCTTCGCATACCGCGTGTTGCCGCCGAAGAGCTCGTCGCCGCCGTCGCCGGCCAGCAGGTGCCGCACGCCGTTGTCGTAGGCGCGGCGGGCGCAGTAGTAGGCCGGCAGCGCCGAGCTGTTGCCGAAGGGCTGGTCGTAGTGGGTCGCGACCTTCGCAATCCCGTCGACCAGGTCCTTGGGCGTCACGTAGTACTCGTGGTGCCGGGCGCCGAAGTGCTTGGCCGCGATGCGCGCGAAGGCCATCTCGTCGTAGCCCTCGGCCTCGAAGCCGATCGAGTAGGTGTCCGCGGGGCGCCCGGCGACGCGGCTCAACATGCCCGCGACCGTCGAGCTGTCCGTGCCGCCGCTCAGGAAGCAGGCGGCGTCCGGCGCGTGCATGGCGCGCTGCACGGAGCGCTGCAGGATCTCCTTGAACTCGACCTTCAGGTCTTCGAGCTTCGGTGCCGGATCGGCGCGGAAGGTCGGTGTCCAGTAGGGCATCACGCGCAGCTCGCCGCGCTCGAAGATCGCCACGTGCCCGGGCGGCAGCCGGAAGATGTTGCGGAACACCGTGCGCGGGGACGGGATCACGTGGAAGTAGAGGTAGTCGAACAACGCCTGCGGGTCGAGGTCGACGTCGTCGCCGGCCAGGTCGTCCGCACGGGTCGCGAACTGCAGTTCATGGCCGACGATGCGATAGCACAGCGGCTCGATGCCGAAGCGGTCCGTCGCCAGCAGCGTGCGTCCGCCGGGTTGGCGCCACGCCACCGAGAAGCGTCCGCCGACCTGGGCCAGCGCCGGTGCCGGGTTGCTCGCCGACAGCAGCGTCTGCCACGCGGCGTCGCGTTGCGCGGCCGGGGCGTCGGCGGGCAGGCCCGGCAGCACCGGTTGGCCCGTGGAGAGGAAAGTGGCGGTGCTCGTCGTCATCGTTGTGTACGGACCGGCGATGCGGCCAGGAGGCAGTGAGGCAATGAAGCGGTGAGGCAGTGAGGGAGGAAAAGGGGGCGCCACGCGGCGCGGAGCGCCCCCGCCGGATTCTGGCGTGGAAATGCGTCGGCACGCCCGTCCCCGACCCCACCCACTTGGAGGGCCGCCTTCGGGGGGCGGCTTCCGACCATGCCGCACAATCGCGGCCTGCCCGCTGTCGGAGGCGGGCGCTGGAGCCGGTTTGCAGATTCACTGGATGCCTCACGCGCTGAACCCGGCCTATGCCGGCGTGCGCCTGCGTTGCCTGATGCCGAGCCGCGAACTGCGCCGCTCGGGTCTGGTGTCGCGCGTGCTGGATCCGGCGTCCGATGCCCAGCCGCTGCCGGGCGACGGCGTGCTCGTGGTCCAGGCGAAATGGCTGCTTGACGCCGGCTCGCCCGCCGCCTTGCGCGAGCGGACACGGCGCCTGGCCCAGGCCCGGGATCGCGGCGTCCGTCTGGTGCTGGACAGCTTCGACAACTACTTCCTGAACGAGTCCGGCGATCCCGCCCGGGCCGGGCTCCTGATCGCCTACCGCGAGGCGCTGCCGCTGTTCGCGCTGTTCACCGTGTCCTCGCCCGGCCTGAAGCCGCTGCTGGAAGCGGAACTGCCGCCGGAGCTGCGCGCCGCCGCGCCGGTGCGCGTCGTCGGCGATCCGGTCGAGACGCCGGCCGCCGCGCGCGACTTCGAATCCTGGCCGCACCGCATGCACCCCGGCCGCTGGGCCGGGCAGTGGCGTGCCTGGCGCGAGTTGCGCGAGCACCGCGCGCAGCGCCGTGTCGCCCGGCAGCTGGTGTGGTTCGGCAATCACGGCAGCGCGTATGCGACGGGCGGCATGGCCGAACTCGAACCGCTGCTGCCGCTGCTGGAGGCCGCCGCGCGGCGCCAGCCGCTGCGGCTGACGGTCATCAGCAACTCCGAGCAGCGCTACCGCGAGCTGCTCGGCCGCGCCGCCTTCCCGCATCGTTACCGGCCCTGGGACCGGCTGCATTTCCTGTCGCTGCTCGGCGAGCAGGACCTGGTGCTGCTGCCGGCCCGCATGACCGCCTTCACGATGGCCAAGAGCAACAACCGCATGCTGCTGGCGCTGGCCCAGGGCGTGCCGGTGATGGCCGATCCCTTGCCCGACTACCAGCCCTGGCGCGCGCATTGCGCGCTGGACGACTGGGACCGCCTGGCCGAGCACATCGCGGATCCGGCCCCGTTGGCCGCCCGTGCCCGCGCCGCGATGCCCGTCATCGAGCGCGACTACTCCACGCGCGCCATCGCCGCCCAATGGCGCGAGGCGCTGTTGGCCCCCGATTCCCCAGTCGATTCCCCAGTCGCTTCCCAAGCCGACTCCCAAGTCGTTTCCCAAGCCGTTTCCCGATGAACCGCATGACGCCCGATTCCCTCGCCCCGCCGGACCGCGCGGACGCCGTGCCGTCGACGATGACTTCGTCGGTGCCGACTGCCGTGCCGTCCCCGGAGCCGTCGTCCATGCCGGCGTCATCGCCGGACGATCCGCTGGCCATCGCCATCGTGCTGCCGCAGTTCCATCCGTTCCGCCAGAACGACGCCTGGTGGGGCAAGGGCTTCACCGAGTGGCGCAACGTCGCCAAGGCCAAGCCGCTGTACGAGGGCCACTACCAGCCGCGCCTGCCGGGCGAACTGGGCTTCTACGACCTGCGCCTGCCCGAGGCCCGCGCCGCGCAAGCCGAGCTGGCGCGCGAGCACGGCATCGGCGGCTTCTGCTACTACCACTACTGGTTCAACGGCGAGCGCCTGATGGAGCGCCCCGTCGAGGAGATCCTGGCCAGCGGCGAGCCCGACTTCCCGTACTGCCTGGCCTGGGCCAACGAGAACTGGACCCGCGCTTGGAACGGCAAGGACCGCGAGATGCTGATCGAGCAGCGCTACTCGGACGAGGACGACGAGGCCCACATCCGCACGCTGCTGCCGCACTTCCGCGATCCGCGCTACATCCGCATCGACGGCAGGCCGCTGTTCATCGTCTACAAGGTCGATCACCTGCCGGATCCGCAGCGCACGCTGGCGACCTGGCGTCGCATCGCGCGCGAGGAGGGCGTCGGCGAGTTGACGCTGGCGCAGTTCGAATGGAGCGGCAGCGGCTCAGGCGCGGATCCGCGCGAGGTCGGGCTGGATCTGTCGATCGAATTCGCGCCCGATTGGCGGCGGCTGGGCGGCAAGCACTTCACCGGCTGGAAGTCGCGCCTGGCGATGAAGCTCGGGTTCCTGCCCAAGGCCTACGGCGAGCACAACTTCTTCGACTACGACCGCATGGTCGACGGCGTGCTGGCCAAGCCCGCGCCGAGCTATCCGTTCCTGCGCTGCGTCAGCCCCGGCTTCGACAACAGCGCACGGCGGTCCAGCGGCGGCGCGACCATCCTGATGAACAACACGCCGCAGCGGTATCGGCGCTGGCTGGAAGCGGCGCTCGCGTGGACGCGCCAGCACCAGCCGCCGAAGCGGCAGGTGGTGTTCATCAACGCGTGGAATGAATGGGCGGAGGGCAACCACCTGGAGCCCGACGCGGTGAACGGCCGCACGCTGCTGGAAGCGACGCGCGACGCGTTGAAGCAGAAGGGCTGACCTCAGCGCCCGATCCGGGGCGCGCAGGCGGCCTGATGCCGCGCCACCGAGCCCCGCATCGACGCCAGCGCCTCTTCGGTGCGACGAAGATCCTCGGCGATGCGCGGCGCGCCGTCGATCGCGGCGAGCCAGTAGTCGCACATCGAGGCCTCGTCGTCGCACTCGTGCAGCACGCCGCGATCGCGCAGCAGCCGGTAGACCGGATACGACGGATAGGTCGTGTCCCAGCCGCCGCGTATCGTCAGCGGCTTGTTCAGCCCCAGCGGCTCCAGCACGTTGTGGTCGACGCCCACATGCGCGACCGTCGCCGCCGCATAGAAGTCCCGCAGTTCGCCGACGGTGTCCAGCACCAGGCACTGCACCTCGGCCGCCAACGGCGCGTCCTCGATCTGCGAGCGCCGCGTGACGCGCAGTCCGGCTTCGCCCAGTTGCGCCAGCAGCTCGCCCATGCGTTCGAGATTCTCCGGATGGCGCGGCGCCAGGATGAGCAGCGCGTCGGGATGCGTGCGACGCAGTCGCTCGAACGCACCCAGCACCTGACGCTGCTCGGGCAGCTCCGTGACGCAGCCGCCGACCACGATGGGCCTTGCCGAGGCGAGCAGATGCCCCAGCAGACGCGGGCTGCGCGTGGCCTGCTCGACACCCCAGTCGGCACGGCGCATCGCGTCGAACTTCATGTTGCCGGTCACCTGCAGCCGCTCGCGCGCCGCGCCGCGCGCCTCCAGCTGCCGCGCGGTCTCCGCATCCTGCACGCACAGCACGTCGAAGGCGTTCAGGAAATCGCGCTCCAGCAGGCGGCGCTCCAACTGGTCCAGCCGCGCCGGCGGGTCGTAGTGGTACAGCCAGCCGTTGAGCATCAGCGTCGCGGCGTGGTGGCGGCGGGCCTCGCGCAGGAAGGCGTAGGAGAAGCGGCAGGGCGCCTCCGAAGGTAGGCAGGGGATCTCCGCCACCGCCAGCATCGCCGGCGGCAGCAGGCGCGCCAGGCGGGCCGCGTCGGCGCTGTGGCCGCGGCTGGTGCAGACCACCGCCTGCGGCAGCCGCGCCAGATAGGCGTCGCGATAGTGCGGATGCTCGGTGATCAGCACCGGACGCAGATCGGGCCGCTGCGCGATCAGCCACTCGATCATCGGCGCGACCGCGTTGAGCTCGCCGATCGTGGTCACGTAGAACCACAGCGCCGGGCCCGACGCGTCGGCCGGCATCACCGAGAATGCGCCCAGCGTGTTGTTGCCGCGCAGGTCGCTGAGGCGCTCCAACGCGCGGAACATCGCCCAGCGCAGGAGCTCGCCGGGGCGGATCGATGCGGGGGCGGCGAGCGGGGCCGAAGCAACGGTCGCCGCAGTCGCCGCAGGTGCCGCAGTTGCCGCAGGTGCCGCGGTCGCTGAGCTTGCCGCGGTCGCCGCAGACGGCGAGGCCGGGGCCCGGGAAGGGGTCGACTCAGGCATGGCGGCTCCGCAGGTGGGTGAGGGCGCGGCGGACCTCGGTCATCGCCGGATGCCGCAACAGCGCGGCGCAGCCCAGCCAGGCGCCGGCGCCGGCCACGACGCACAAGGCGATGCGCGGGATCAGCGGCAGGCCCAGCTCGTAGCTCGCCAGCTGCGCCAGGCCGAGGCCGGCGCAGCAGCCCAGCGTCAGCTGCACGCTGACCCAGCTGGGCGCGAACAGCTCGCGCGGCGTCGCCTTCAGCACCTCGGTCAGGTGGCGCGTGTACATCGCGACCTGCACCAGGTTGCCGATCACGAACACGCTCGCGACGGCGTAGAGGTTCCAGAACGAGGCGATGCCGACGCAGATCAGGTGGGTCGGTCCGTACCAGAGCGCCACCGACAGCCGGCGGCGGATCTGGCCCGTGGCGGCCAGCGCGTTGGGGCCGAGCATGACCAGCGCGTAGGGCAGGCCGGCCAGCGCCAGCAGCGTGGCCAGCGGCGCGGCCTCGTGCCACTGGGCGCCGAACAGCAGCGCGATGATGTCGCCCGACATCAGCGCCACGCCGCCCATGAAGGGCCAGGCGATGCCGGTGAAGATGGCGGTGCCCTTCGCATACGGTCCGACCAGGCTGTGCCCGGCGCGGTGGTCCGCGGCCAGCGCGGGCGTCGCCACGCGCAGGATCGCGGAGCTCACCGTTTGCCCGAGCAGGTCGATCAGCCCCGTCGCGCGGCTGAACAGGCCCAGCGAGGTGAAGCCGAAGACCTTGCCGATGATCAGCTCATGCCCGTTGCGCGAGCCCGATTCCACCAGCCTCGAGCCGGTGAACATCGCGCCGAAACGCAGCTGCCGGCCGGCGCCGCGCAGGCGCGGCATCAGCAGCGCGTCCCGCGGGCGCAGCCAGACGAGGATCGCCACCTGCACCGCGATGCCGGCCACCGGCCCCCAGGCCAGGCTCATCGCGCCGTGGCCGGTCCAGGCCAGCGCGATGCTGGTCACCGAGTTGGCGGCGTTGGCGCTGACCTGCACCATGAAGACCTTGTGGAAGGCCATCTCGCGGTTGAGCAGCGCAAAGGACGGCGAGGCCAGCGGCAGCATCACGAAGTTGAGGCTCAGCACCAGCAGCAGGTCGGCCAGCAGCGGCTCGTGGTACCAGTCGGCCAGCAGGAAGCGGCCGCCCAGCGTCACCAGCGCGATGCTCCAGGCCATCAGCAGCGTGATGGTGAAGGCGCTGCGCAGCTTCTCGCGGTCGAGCTCGCGTTCCTGGATCAGGTACTCGCTGACGCCGAAATCGCGCAGGATGGACGCCAGGTTCGTGACCACCGCGCAGAGCGAATACACGCCCACCTGCGTCGGCGTCAGCAGCCGGGCCAGGATCATCGTCGTCGGGATGGTGATCAGCAGGCTCAGGTAGCGCTCGCCGAAGGACCAGGCCAGCGCGCCGCGCACGGACGGGCTCTTGCTCATGCCGGGGCTTCTTCCTTCTTGGCGGCGGCATCGGCGGCCGGGGCCGCACCGCCGGCCGCACCGCCGACAGCGCCACCGGCCACCTCGGCGGCAGAGTCCCCGGCCGGCCTAGCGTCGCCGCCGCGCAGCAGCCGCTTGAGCGCCGGCACCCAGCCCCAGCGGTACAGCGTGCCGTGATAGACCGGTCGCGCATCGGCGGTCCAGCGCGTGTGCCACTCCATGACCTTGCCGTAGAACTCGATGCGGCGGATCGGGCCGCCCGCGGCGGCCGCGTCGAACAGTTGCTGGAACTGCAGCTGGCGCATCAGCGTCGACGGCGACACGGCTTTGTGCGCCTCGTCGTAGGCGGTCTTCAGGATCACGATCTTGCCGCCGGACTCGATGCACAGGTCCATCGCGACGACGGCGTCGTCGAACCAGTACTGGTACAGCCGCACCCGGCCGGCGCGCGCGAAGGCTTCCAGCATCGCGCGATAGAACTCGTACTGCGGATGGCCCGGCGCGATGGCGGTGCCCTCGGAACCCTTCCAGCCGCTCGCTTCAAGCCGGCCGTAGTTCGTCAGCGCGGGGGCGACGTCTTCGGCACGCGTCAGGCATTCCAGCCGCGTGACGGTGCCGGCGGCGTCCAGCTTCTTCTGCTGCTTCTTCAGGTTGGTACGCAGGTTCTTGCCGCGCGCTTCCCAGTAGGTCTCGAAGTCGCCGGCGAGGTCGACCCAGGCCGTGTCGATGTAGTCCTGGCCGCGCCAGCGCGCGCCGTCGGCGGGGCGGGGATGGAACAGGCTGTCGATCTGCGTCAGGCCCAGCGCCAGCGCCGGCAGCGGCAGTGCGCGCAGCAGGCCCTCGGCCAAGGGCTCCAGCGGCTCGCCGCCTGCGCTCAGCCAGGCGCCCAGCGGCAGCTGCGACGGCTGGAAGGTGGTCCATTGCGCGGTGCCGGCGGGCGTCACGATCGCGGCGGCGCGCGGCGCCTTCGTGTCGCCCAGCAGCGCCAGGCGCTCGCGGCCGGTGCCGAAGACGGTCAGCAGCGGGGCGAGGAAGGCGCTCTCCAGGAAGGGCAGGCCGGCGACCCGCGCCTGCAGCGCGTCCCACGCCGCGGCATGCGGCGCGAAGGCGGCCGCGTCAGGCAGCGGGATCAGGGTCCAGCGCAGCGAAGCGCTGGAAGGCGACGTGCTGGAGGTGTTGCTGGCGGGCGGGGAAGTCATGGGCGTCGGGGTCATGGGTGGGCCTCGGCGGTAGGCATCCGGGGGGCGCAGGCCTCGTCGAGCACGCGGGCGAGTTCGCCGGTGCGGGACTCGCGCGAGGCGGCGGCGATGGCCGGCGGCGCGGGCAGCGCGGCACGGTCGTGGAACAGGTCGTCGAGGAAGCGGTCCAGCACGGCGGCGACGCCGGGACCGTCCTCCAGCGCCGCGTTGTGCGGCAGGCCGGCGCGGCGCATCAGCTGCGCGGTGTCGCCGGCCGGATCGGCCAGCGTCAGGACGGGCCGGCGCGCGCGCAGGTATTCATAGGCCTTGGCGGGGATCTGGTCGTTGCAGTCGTTGGACTGCAGCAGCAGCAGGCCGTCGGCGCGCAGCATTTCAGCGAGCGCCTCGGCGTAAGGGATCGTCGGGGCGATCTCGACCAGGTCGGCCACGTCCAGGCGTGCGGCGAGCTCGCGCACGAAGTCGTCGTGCGCGGTGGCGCGCAGCCGCAGCTTCAGTCGCGAGGCGTCGATGCGTCCCGCGGCTTTCGCGGCGGCGAGCGCCTCGAACAGCCGCACCGGGCTGCGCCAGTCGGGATACACCACGCCGCTGTGCAGCAGCACGCGCGGGCCGCGCGACGCGGTGCTGGATGTGCAGTCTGCGTCGACGCTCGCGCTGCTGTTGGCGCCACTTGTCGGACTGCTGTTCACGCCGCCGTTCACGTGACGCTCGGCCTGCCGGAACGCGTCCTCGCTGTAGCCGTTCTCGATCACGCGGATCCGGTCGGCGGCGGCGGGAAATCGCTTCGCATAAAGGCGCGCAGCGCCGGGCGTCGTGAAGGTGAAGCGCGACGCGCGCGCGAAGACCTTGCGCTCTACCGCCGCGAAGCTTTGCCACAGTACCGGATCGGCGGGGTAACCGTCGTGCGCCATCGGGTCGCGGAAGTCGGCGACCCAGGGCAGGCCGCTGAGCCGCGACAGCCAGTAGCCCACGAGGTGCGCGGTCGGGATCGGATAGGTGCTCCAGATCGCGTCGGGCCGGGTCTCGCGGATCAGCTTCAGTCCGGCCGGCACGGCGCCGAGCAGCCAGCTGTGCCAGCGGTCCGGCCGCGCGAGGAACCCGGGGTACCGGCCCGCGATCGACAGGTGGCGTGCGGCGTCCAGCGCGAAGGCGCGGCGCACGACCAGGTCGGTCGGGATCTCGTCGACGAGGTCCGTGCCGGTCTGCGCGTGCACGCGGGGATGCGCGGTCAGGATGCTGGTCGACCAGCCCAGCGCGGGCAGCTGCTGCGCGAAGCGCAGCGCGCGCTGCACGCCGCTGGTGCCCGCCATCGGCGGGAACTGGAAGGAGACCATGAGCACGCGTCGCATCGCTGGCTCTCAGGGCGCGGACGCAGCGGGGGGCGAAGCGGCGGGCGGCGCCTCGGGCGACGTGATGAAGAGGCGCTCGACCTGCTCGACGATGCGGTGCAGGTCGGCGTCGGTGAGGTCCTGATGGCAGGCGAGCTGCAGTACGTGATGCGACCACGACTTGCCGGCGTCGCCGGGCAGCGCCGGCACGCCGGGCCAGAGCCGGTCCCAGCGCGACACCGGCACGCCGAGCTTGCGCATCTCCGCGTAGCCCGGATCGGGCGTGCGCACCCACAGCGGGAAGACGTAGGGCGCGCAGTCCGCCGGCAGCGCCGGCAGCAGCGGATGCACGCCGTCGCGGCCCGAGAAGGCCTCGGTGAAGAAGGCGTAGTGGTGGCGGCGCGCCTCCACGATGCGGCGCCGCGGCACGCGCCGCGAGATCCAGCCGCTGGCGTGCGTCAGCGCGCGGTGCGACAGCGGCAGGTCGATCAGCGCCATGTTGGCGTCGATCTCCTCGGCCTCGTCGAGCTCGCCGTGGCGGCTGGGCGCCGCGGTCTTGCCGCCCGCTCCGGCGCCTGAGCCGGACCCGCCGCGCACCAGCTGGCGCAGCAGGCTCTTGAGCGCGAACGCGCCGCGGATCAGCCGGTTCAGGCCGGTCAGGCGGTCGTGCGCCGCGCCCATGTGCAGGATGTCGGACCCCGCCTTGACCTGGTCGATGCGCGAGGCCGGCGTCAGCGCCGGCATCGTCAGTCCGGCGCGGTTGAGCGCCAGGATGCCGCCTTCGGGCGTCGGGAAGAACTTGGTCAGGCTGGCGATGGCGACGTCGCCCCACGAGCCGATCGCCCGCGACCCGGCGCGACCGAACATCGCGTGTGCGCAGTCCTCGATCAAGGCGATGCCGCGCGCGTCGCACCAGGCGCGCACCGCTTCCATCGGCTGCGGCAGTCCGAAGTAATGCGGCACCAGCAGCGCCTTGGTGCTGGCCGGCGCGTGCGTCGAGAGCCAGTCCAGGCGCGGCGCGCCGTGCTCGTCGATGGGATAGAAGGCCGCGTCCGCGCCCAGCGTCTTCACCGGCGAGACCATGGTCGGGCAGTGGTAGGTCGGCAGCAGCACCAGGTCGCCGGGACCGACGTGCAGGCACTCCAGCGCCAGCAGGATCGCCGCGCGGCCGCTGGTGGTGGGCAGATGGCGCGGGTGGTCGAGCAGGCTGTGCTGGTCGACGTGCGCGGCGCCCGCGAAGGTGCGCCAGCCGATGACCGGCAGCCGCGGCGCGGGCAGGGTGGGCGGCGGGGTCAAGTCGGCGGCCTCCCGGTCAATGGCCGACGGCCGGCGCGGACGGCGCGGACGGCGAAACGGGCGCGGTCGGCACGGCCGACTCGGGCGCGGAGGCCGTCGATGCCGCAGGCGCCGCCTGGGCCGATCCGGTGGGGGCCGACGCGGGCGAGGACTCGGGCGAGGATTCGGGCGCTGAGGCGGCCTCGCCCGGCAGGCGGATGTCGGCGGGCCAGCGGTTGATCGCGATCAGGCGCTGGCGCAGGATCGGATGCGTCATGCCGGCGCCGTAGGCACGGCGTGCGGCCTCGACGGCCATGTCGACCTCGTTGAGGTCCATGGCGACCATGCCGACGTTGTAGACCGAGAACGCGTTGTCGCCGGCCGACGCCAGCTTGTTCGCGGCTTCCAGCTGCTCCTTGGCGGGCCCGGTCTTGCCCTTGCCGTTGAGGAAGCCGGCGTAGATCAGGCGCACGATGACGTCGTCGGCCTTCCACGCGATGGCGCGCTTGAAGTAGCAGTCGACGGTGAACAGCGCATCCGGCGGCTGGTCGCGCTTGACGCGGTCGCCGTACAGCATCATCGCCACCAGTGCGCGATGGTGGTTGGGGAAGGCGCGCAGCGTGTAGTCGATGTCGCTGCCGATGGTGCCGCGCTTGCACTTGACCAGCGCCTCGCAGGTGTCGATGAAGTGGGCGCCTTCGACCATCTGCAGCGGCGACATCTGCTGCGTCACCGGATCGATCTGCGGCGCGTCCTTGTACTGGCGGTAGTCGAAGGGGCCGTAGCTGGCGGCCAGGCCGCCGCAGCCCACGCCCTGCGCCACGGCGGCATGGGCGGCGACGGCGCCGGCGAGCGCCAGCGCGAAGGCGCGCCAGCGGGCGCGCGACGCGTGGGGCGTGCGGGGCGCGCGGCGGGTGCTGGAGACGCTGGAGGCGATGGAGCGGGAGAACATCGGGACGGACATGGCGGAGCTCCGGTGGGGCCGGGTGTACCGGTCAGGCAGTCAGGCGGCGGCCGGCACGCCGCGGACGAAGGCGGCGGTCAGCCGTTCGACGTGGGCGCGCCAGGCGGCGGTCGAGAAAGTATGGTCCGCGTCGGGCAGGTCTTCACGGCGCACGCCGGGGCGGTCCAGCAGGCCTTGCCACGCGGGGCCGCCGTCACGGCAGCGGTCCAGGAATTCATTGGCGCAGACGTCCTTGCCCGACAGGATCAGCAGCACCGGGCCGCCGAACGCACGCAGGCCGTCGGCCATCTGCTCGGTGTAGTGGCGGGTGTCCGCGGCGCGCGCGGCGGGCGCGCCGCCCGCGACCTTCGCTGCATTGGCGGAGGCCGAGGTCGCGCGGCTCTGCGCGAGCTTGCCCAGCAGTTCTCGCACGGCGCCCAGACCCACGCGGCCGCTCAGCAGCTTGCGCCAGAACGCCGGCTGGCGCAGCCGGTCGAGGTAGTAGTGCTTGACCTGCGCGCGCGCCAGGCTGGTCGCGGTGCGGACCCAGGGATTGGCCAGGCACAGGCCCGCGACGCGCGGGTCGCGGCGGCGGTGGACGTACAGCAGCGCGGCGGAGGCGGCGTCGCACAGGCCCCAGAGCACCACGCGTTCGAGCGATGGGTGCTCGCGCTGCCAGGCGTCGATCGCGGCGGCGATGTCGGCGTCGACCTGCTCGAAGTCGCGCTGCTCGCCTTGCGCGTCGCCCATGCCGCGGTAGTCCAGCCGCAGGCAGGGCACGCCGGCAGCGGCCAGCGCACGGCCCAGCAACGTGAACTGGCGGTGGCTGCCCACGCGGTATTGCGGGCCGCCGACGATGAGCAGCACGCCCGTGCCGGGGGCAGGTGTTGCCATCGCAGCGGAGGCGGATGCCGAGGCGGATACGGGCGCCGACGCCGACGCGAATGCGGGCTCGCTCAGAAGACCCACCAGCGCCTGGCCGTCGCAGTCGATGCGCAGCACGCTGTCGCGATGCGCGGGCTTGATCGATGTGTCCGGCGTGTTCATGCGCTCACCGCCTCGACCGCCCGGGTCGCGAAATCGGCCTCGGCGGTCAGCGCGGCGAGGCTCGCCTCGATCAAGCGCGGCGCTTCCTCGATCTCGGTGGCGGCCCAGAAGGACGGGCCCTGGCAGACCGCGGCGCGCACCTCGGCGCCCTGGGCGGTCCAGGCCTCGACGGCCATCGTCGCGGCCGGCGTGAGCGTGGCGTCCTCGCGCGGCGAGAGTTCCAGCCATGCGACGCGGCGCACGCGCGCCGATGGCTTCAGTTGTGCGGATTCCAGGCCTTCGGCCAGCGCGGGCGCGAGCAGGTAGCCGGCGATCTCGACGGACTCGCCGCGGGCGAGCTGGTCGCGCATCGCCTGCACGGCGCCCTTGGCCTGGCCGCCGATCAGGTCGGCGGCGACGCGCAGGCGCATGAACTGTTGAAGCTGGAGCTTGCCCGCCGTCAGCGGCTGCCACAGCAGCAGGTGCAGTGGGCGATCGAGCGCGAGCTCGAAGGCCGCGGGCGCCAGCAGCGCGCCGGCGCGCAGGCCCCACAGCCAGAGCGGCGGTCTGGTGCCGTCGGAGCCGGGCAGGGCGCGGGCGTCGAGCCAGCCGACGGCCAGCCGGACGTCGTCCGACCAGCGCGTCCAGGCGGCGTCGCCGAAGTCGCCGCTGCTGTCACCGCAGCCGAGCAGGTCGATCGTCAGCACCTCGAAGCCGGCGGCGGCGAACGCGCGGGCGGCGAGGGCGGTCATGCGGCGGGACTTGTTCATCTCCTCCGCGAAGGGCGGCAGGAGCAGGATCTGGCCGCGCGGCGTTGCTGCGGCGGTGGCGGGGAAGACCGCGGGGTAATGCACGCACAGCCGCTGGCCGCCGGCGCCGTCCTCCAGGAAGAACGGCGTGGAGGTCGGGGCGGGCTTGCCGGCGGTGGCCATGGGGACGGGGACGCGGCGGTCGCGGCGCGCGTCAGGCGGCCAGCTTGCCGTTCACGAAGTCGAGCAGGGCGCCCACCGTGGCGAAGGTGGCGCCGTCGATCTCGTCGTCGTCGACGACGAAGCCGAACTGTTCCTCGAGCGCGGTGATCAGGCTGACGACCGCCATGGAGTCGAGCTCCGGGATCGCGCCCAGCAGCGCGGTGTCGACGGTGAAGTCCTTCGCGCGGCCTTCCAGGCTGAGGACGTCGTCGAGGATGGCGAGCAGGTGTTGTTGGGTGTTCATGTCGGGGCGGATCTTAACTGTGGCCCTCTCTGGGAACCCCCGGGGCGCCCCCTCATCCCAAGGGGATCTTGCGCGCGTCGTGAGGGATTGCCGCGGGGGCGCGTGAGATACTTTTTTGATGACCGCCGCCACCGACAGCCACCTGCTTGCGCACCTGATCTGGCACAGCGCCGACCGCGATCCGGCGGCCCCGGCGCTGCGCGACGGCGCCCGGGCCCTGGACTACGCCGAACTGGCCGCGCAGGTGCGCGCGCTGGCCAACGGCCTGCTGTCGCTGGGCCTGGAGCGGGCCGAGCGCGTCGGCATCTACCTGGACAAGCGGCTGGAGACGGTCGTCGCCAGCTTCGCGGCGCCGGCCGCCGGCGGCGTGTTCGTGCCGGTCAACCCCATCCTCAAGCCGGAGCAGGTCGGCTTCATCGTGCGCGACTGCGACGTGCGCGTGCTGATCACCTCGCGCGACCGCTTCGCGTCGCTGCGGGCGGTGCTGGCGGAATGCCCGTCGGTGCGGCACGTCGTGGTGGTCGATCCGGCGCCCGATGCCGCGCCGGACGGCTGGCTCCGTTACAGCGACCTGCTGGACGCCCCGGCCCGGACGGCCCATCGCGTCATCGACACCGACATGGTGGCCATCCTCTACACCTCGGGCTCGACGGGCCGGCCCAAGGGTGTGGTGCTGTCGCACCGCAACATGGTGGCCGGCGCGAAGAGCGTCGCGAGCTACCTCGGCAACCGCCCCGAGGACCGGCTGCTGGCCGCGCTGCCGCTGTCCTTCGACGCCGGCTTCAGCCAGCTGACGACGGCCTTCCACGCGGGCGCGTCGGTGTCGCTGCTGAACTACCTGATGCCGCGCGACGTGCTCAAGGCGCTGGAGCGCGACCGCATCACCGGCCTGACGGCCGTGCCGCCGCTGTACATCCAGCTCGCGCAGCTGGAATGGCCGGCGGCGATCGACCAGCAGCTGCGCTACTTCGCCAACACCGGCGGTCGCATGCCGCGCGAGACGCTGAACCTGCTGCGCCAGCGCGTGCCGTCCGCGCAGCCCTTCCTGATGTACGGCCTGACCGAGGCCTTCCGCTCGACCTACCTGCCGCCGGAGGAGGTCGACCGCCGGC
The DNA here is from genome assembly GCA_002205125.1 of Roseateles noduli. Lineage (GTDB taxonomy): Bacteria > Pseudomonadota > Gammaproteobacteria > Burkholderiales > Burkholderiaceae_C > Roseateles > Roseateles noduli. Next base: position 597,925 of record NIOE01000002.1, read on the forward strand.
CCGATTCGATCGGCAAGGCGATCCCCAACGCCGAGATCCTGGTGCTGCGCGAGGACGGCACGCCCTGCGCGCCCGACGAGCCCGGCGAACTGGTGCACCGCGGCGCGCTGGTCGGGATGGGCTACTGGAACGACGCCGAGAAGACGGCCGAGCGCTACAAGCTGCTGCCGCCCGGCGCGGCCGGACGCGAAGCCGGGCTGCAGCTGCCGGAGTACGCCGTGTTCTCCGGCGACAACGTGCGCATGGACGCCGAAGGCTTCCTGTACTTCATCGGCCGGCGCGACGAGATGATCAAGACCTCGGGCTACCGCGTCAGCCCGACCGAGGTCGAGGAGATCCTGTACGCGACGCAGCTGGTGGGCGAATGCGTGGCCTTCGGCGTGGACCACGCGACGCTGGGTCAGACCATCCAGGTGATCGCGACGCCGCCGGCCGGCGCCGAGGCGCTCGACAGCGCCGCGCTGCTGGCCCAGTGCAAGGCCCGGATGCCGGCGTACATGATTCCCGCCGGCGTCGAGGAGAAGGCCGGCCCGCTGCCGCGCAACCCCAACGGCAAGATCGATCGCAAGCTGCTGAGCACCGAATGGGTCGCGAAGCAGGAAGCCCAGTGAAGAACCCTGTGACTGCTGTGAACCACGACGACAAGACCCTGCCTGCCGCGACTGCCGCGACGGCCGTATCCACCAAGGCCGCGCCGCAACATGCGCCCATGGACCAGTTCGTCCCGCGCGACGGCGTGCTGCAGATCGGCGGCCAGCCGCTGACGCGGCTCGCGGACCGCGTGGGCCGTACGCCGTTCTACGCCTACGACCGCGCGCTGCTGACGCGCCGCGTCGAGGAACTCCGCGCCGCGATGCCCGCGAAGCTGGAGTTGCACTTCGCGATGAAGGCCAACCCGATGCCGGCGCTGGTGGCGCATCTGGCCACGCTGGTGGACGGCATCGACGTGGCCTCGGCCGGCGAGCTGCAGGTCGCGCTGGACGCCGGCGGCGATCCGCGCGAGATCAGCTTCGCCGGTCCCGGCAAGAGCGCGCTGGAACTGAAACAGGCGCTGGCCGCCGGCATCCTGATCAACCTCGAATCGTTCCGCGAGGTCGAGCTGCTGCGCACGCTGTGCGCGGAGACCGGCTACGCGGCGCGCGTGGCGGTGCGCGTCAATCCGGACTTCGAGCTGAAGTCGTCGGGCATGAAGATGGGCGGCGGGCCGAAGCAGTTCGGCGTCGACGCCGAGCAGGTGCCGGAGTTGCTCGCGCGCATCGGCGAGGCCGGCCTGGGCTTCGAGGGCTTCCACCTCTTCGCCGGGTCGCAGAACCTGAAGCCCGAGGCGATCGTCGAGGCGCAGCTCAAGAGCTTCGAACTCGCGCTGCGCCTGGCCAAGGACGCGCCGGCGCCGGTGAAGGTGCTCAACCTCGGCGGCGGCTTCGGCATCCCGTATTTCCCCGGCGAGCAGCGCCTGGACCTGGCGCCCATCGCCGCCAACCTGGCCGCGCTGATCGAACGCGCGGCGGTCGAGCTGCCGCAGGCGAAGCTGGTCGTCGAGCTCGGCCGCTACCTGGTCGGCGAAGCCGGCGTCTACGTGTGCCGCGTCGTCGACCGCAAGGTCTCGCGGGGTCAGGTCTTCCTGGTCACCGACGGCGGGCTGCACCACCACCTGGCGGCCTCGGGCAACTTCGGCCAGGTGATCCGCAAGAACTATCCGGTCGCGATCGGCAACCGGATCGGCGGCGAGCTGGAGGCGGGCGTGTCGGTGGTCGGGCCGCTGTGCACGCCGCTGGACCTGCTGGGCGAGCGCATGAGCCTGGCGCAGGCGGAGCCCGGCGACCTGGTCGTCGTCTTCCAGTCCGGCGCCTACGGCATCACGGCCAGCCCGCAAGGCTTCCTGAGCCATCCGGGCGCGGCCGAGGTCCTGGTGTGAGCACGGCACCCCGCCTGGCGCAGCTCGATGCCCTGCGCGGCATCGCGGCGCTGGCGGTGGTGCTGTTCCATTACACGACGCGCTACGACCAGCTCTTCGGTCACGCGCAGGCGCCGCTGCTCGCGTTCCCGTACGGGTACCTGGGCGTCAACCTGTTCTTCATGATCAGCGGCTTCGTCATCTTCATGACGCTGGAGCGTACCGCGCGGCCGATGGATTTCGTCGTGTCGCGTTTCAGCCGGCTGTATCCGGCGTACTGGGGCGCGATCGTGCTGACCTTCGCGCTGACCCATGCGATCGGGCTGCCGGGCAAGACGGTCGGGTGGGAGGCGCTGCTGGTCAACGTGACGATGGTGCAGGGCTTCTTCGGCGTGGCGCACGTCGACGGCGTGTACTGGACGCTGGAGGTGGAATTGCTGTTCTATGCCTGGGCGCTGCTGAGCTTCCGCGTCGGTGGCGCGGCGGGGCTGCGGCATTTCCTCTTCGCCTGTCTTGCGCTGCGGCTGGTCTACGCGGCGGCGAAGAGCTTCTGGGGCGTGGATCTGCCGTGGATGGGGCAGCGCTGGCTGCTGCTGCCCTACATCTGCTGGTTCGCACTCGGCGTGACGGTCTACCGGCTGGGGCGGCAGGACGCAAGCTCCCTCGCAGACCGGGCGTTGGCGGTGGCGGCGATCCTCGTGCTGGGCATCGTCGAGCACTGGGGCCTGGCCGCGCTGGCCGCGATCTTCTACGCGGTGCTGTTCGGCGCGGCACGCGGGCGGTGGACCTGGCTGGAACACCCAGTGCTGATCTGGCTGGGTGCCATCTCGTACACCCTGTACCTGCTCCACGAGAACATCGGCTGGGCGGTACTGCGGCGGATGGAGGGCTGGGGCGTCGAGGTCCACGTCGCCATCGCGTTGACCATGGCGCTGTCGATGGCGCTCGCGCACGGGCTGACGACGCTGGTGGAACAGCCGGCGATGCGCTGGATCCGCGACCGCTATCGGGCGAGACAGCCCGGGACGAAGCCGGCCACCGCAGGCAGCTGACCGTGGACCGCGCCCGCTTGGGAGCGCCGGTACCCCTCTCCGCTCAATCGCCTGCGCATGCTCGGCATTCGCTCCGAGGGGCACCGGCGCTCCCAAGCTCGGAATGCGTCTTGCGCCGGAGACAATGCGCGCTCTGCACCTTCAGCTGACGACGCTCCCCGATGACCGAAGAACGGAAGAATTCCCTGATCCCGCTGGCAATAGGCGCGGTGGCGCTGCTGTCCTGCGGCGGCATGATCGCCGCCGGCGTGGCGATGCTGCGCGACGGCAAGCCGTCGACGCCCGCAGACGACCTCGCGGCACGCATCGCCGCGATCCACGACATGCCGGTGACGGCGCCGGACTGCGGCACGGTGTTCAAGGACGAGCAGCCGGTGGTGATCGTGGTGATGGGGCAGTCCAACGCCGCCAACCACGCCGACCCGATCCCGCCGGCGGCCGCGCCGGTGCCGCCCATGCCGGTGCTGCATCTGGGCGGCTGCGGGCTGGCCAGCTCGCCGGTGCCGGGCGGAACCGGCACCGGAGGCAGCCTCTGGCCGGCGGTGAACCAGGCGCTGGGCGGACGTTGGCAGGGCCGTCCCATCGTCTGGGCGCTGGTGGCGGTCGACAACAGCTCGATCGCCGAATGGACCGACTCGAACAGCGCGCTGCGCAGCTACTGGCAGACGCAGATGGACCGCATCAAGGGCACGCGCTGGCCGGTGGCCGCGGTGCTGTGGCAGCAGGGCGAGGCCGATGCGCGTGCGCGCACGGCGATGGCCGACTACCGCGACGCGCTGGCCGCGCTGCGGGCGGGCGTCGCGATGCGGGGCGTCGACGCGCCGTGGTGGATCGCGCGGTCCACGTACTGCCCGCCGGCCGACGGCGGTCAGGTGCGCGAGGCCGTGCGCGAGCTGCTGGCGATTCCGGACAGCGGGTTCCGCGCGGGGCCGGACACGGACACGGTCGGCCTGCCGTTGCGCAACGGCTGCCACTTCACCGTGGACGGGACCGCGCGCGCAGCGGCGCTGTGGGCTGAGGTGCTGAAGCCGGCGGCGGGGCGATAGACCTGGCCGCGAGAAGAAGAATCAGAGGAATCGAGATGAAGACAGGATGGGGGAGGGCGCGCATTGCGTGCGCGCTGCTGGCTGTGGCTGGGGCGATGTCGACGGCGCAGGCCGCCTGCGAGCTCAACACCTACGAGCTGCCGGTGACGATGGTGGACGGCGCGCCGGTCGCGACGCTGACGCTCAACGGCGTGCCGGTGCGGATGCTCGTCGACAGCGGCGCGTTCTACAGCCTGCTGACGCCGGCGACGGCGGAGCAACTGAAGTTGCCGAAGCTGAACCTGCCGGACGGCATGCGCCTGATCGGCTACACCGGCCGCATCGAGGCGCATCGCACGCGCGTGGACAAGGTGGGCCTGCTGGGCGGCACCTTGTCGAAGATCGACTTCGTCGTCGGCGGCAACGGGATGGGCGCGGGCATCCAGGGCCTGCTCGGTCGCAACATCCTGGCCGCCGCCGACACCGAATACGACCTGGCCAACGGCATGGTGCGCCTCATGTTCCCCAAGGGCGACTGCTCGCGCGTGGACATGGCGTACTGGGCGCCGAAGGAGATGCCGGTGGTCGTGGTGCCGCTGGAGACGGACGGCCACAAGGACAACCACCAGGTGACGGTGCGGGTCCGGATCAACGGGACGTCGATGCAGGCGCTGATGGACTCCGGCGCGTCCCGGACGACGCTGACGCTGGACGCCGCGAAGCGCGCCGGCGTGAAGCCGGGCGACCTGGACGAGGCCGGCCATGTCAGCGGCATCGGCGAGGGCCGGGCGAAGCACTGGCGCGCGAAGTTCGACAGCTTCGAGCTCGGCGGAGAGCGCGTGGGCAACATCACTTTCGGAGTCGCCGACACGGACGCGATGGGAGACGACCTGCTGCTGGGCCTGGACTACTTCCTGGCCCACCGCATCCTGGTCTCACGGACGCAGGGGAAGGTCTACCTGACCTGGAACGGCGGACCGGTCTTTGCCAAGACCGCCGAGCGCGACGGCGAGACCGAGTAAGGCCAGAACTCCGGCGGCGTCGGCACTCCTGCGTGCCGGCGTGTCGGGGCGACGTTGATACGTCGTTCACAGGGTGTTGAGAGATCGTTGATGAGGCGTTCGGCGTCTCTTTGCGTGTGTGGCGCGCACGTCGATTCCCCCTTCAGGAGGGGCGTGCTCGGTCGGCGGGACGGGTATCGTCGTCGCTCGAGACGGGCGGAGGACCGCCCGCGAGACCTGACGCCCAGGGAGGGCCGATTGAACGCACGCCTGACTGCCTGTTTCGCGCCGATGCTGGCGCTGGTCCTGACCGCCTTCGCGCCGCCGCCTGCCGCCGCGGCCGACGAACCGGGACGCTGCGCCATCGAATCCATGACCATCCCGGTGCGGCTGGTCGAGCGCCGGCCGGTCGCCACCCTCGAGCTCAACGGCGTGCCGGTGTCCCTGCTGGTCGACAGCGGCGCGTTCTACAGCTTCCTGAGCGCGTCGACCGCGCAGCAACTGGGCCTGCCGCTGCGCAAGCCGCCGTCCAACCTCGTCGTGCAAGGCGTCACCGGCCCGGTGGAGGGCCTGCGCCTCACGACGGTCAAGAGCGTGAAGCTGGAAGAGGCCAAGCTGGAGTACGTCGAGTTCCTCGTCGGCGGCAGCGAGCTGAACGCGGGGATCATGGGCGTGCTGGGTCGCAACTTCCTGTCGATCGCCGACACCGAGTACGACCTCGCGCACGGCGTGGTGCGGCTGGTGTCGCCCCGGGGCGATTGCGCGAAGCGGTCCCTGGCCTACTGGGCCGGCGACGCGCCGGTGATCGAGGTGCCGGCGCTGAGCTACAGCCGCAACGACCGCGCCATCCGCGTGGAGGTCCAGGTCAACGGGCGCAAGCTGGAGGCGCTGATGGACACGGGCGCGCCGGCCACGTCGCTCACGCTGAGCGCGGCGCGCAAGGCCGGCATCGCGGAGGCGGACATGACGCCGGGGATCCGCTCGGGCGGGGCGGGCGCCGACCTGGCGGCGACCTGGATGACCAACGTGGCGCTGTTCGAGATCGGCGGCGAGAAGGTGCGCGACAACCGGCTCAAGGTGTCCGACGTGAGCGCGCGAGACCACGACGTGCTGCTGGGCCTGGACTATTTCCTGTCGCACCGGATCTACGTGGCAAGGTCTCAGAACAAGGTCTATGCGACCTGGAACGGCGGCAAGGTCTTCCTGCCGAGCCAGCCGGGCAGCGGGACCTACAACGCGAGCTATGCGGCGAAGGCGGACGAGATCGCGGCCGATGACGCCGACGGATTCGCGCGAAGAGGCAACGCGTCGCTGGTGGCGGGCGACGCATCGCGCGCGCTCGAAGACCTGAACCGTGCGATCGCGCTGAAGCCGACGGTGGCGGGCTACTTCGACTCCCGGGCCCGGGTGCAGGTGGCGCTCAAACAGCCGAAGGCGGCCCTGGCCGATCTGGACGAGGCCCTGCGCCTGGATCCGGGCCTGGCCGAGGCGCGTCTGCGCCGCGTGCCGCTGCGTCTGGCGGCCAAGGACGAGGAGGGCGCCGCGGCGGACCTGAAGGAACTGGACGCCACGCTCCCGCCGCCCTCCAACCTGCGCGCGACGATGGCGCAGAGCTACGCGCGGCGGAACCAGGTGCCGGAGGCGTTGCGCCAGTTCGAGCTCTGGATCGTCAGCCATCCGAAAGACCCGCGTCTGGGGTCGATGCTCGCGGAGCGCTGCTGGATGCGGACCCGGCTGAACCTGGAGCTGGACAAGGCGATCGACGATTGCAAGTCGGCGATCAACCGGGACGAGGACGAAGCGACGTTCCACTGGCAGCTGGGCTGGGCCTGGCTGCGGCAGGGCGACGCGTCACGGGCGCGCAAGGCCTTCGATCAGTCGATCGAGAAGAAGCCTTCGGCGTGGGCCCACTACGGACGCGCCGTGGCCCTGCTCAAGCTCAACGATGCGGACAAGGCCCGCCCGGACCTGGAAGCCGCGCGCAAGCTGACGCCGGCGATCGATGAGAACGTGAAGAAGGCGGGGTTCGAGGCGTTGGCGCCGACCGGGTATTGAATTCGATACACCGGCCCGGAAAAGCATCGAATTCGATACATGGCGAATGCCGCCCGCGGGCGGCGCCCGCGCTCCTTGGCCCTCCGTCCTGGGGGCTGGCCCCGTTCACGGGTTCGCGCGATCATGAGCGCTCATGCGCGCGCGACGCCGCGCCGGAGGACTGCATGCCGACCCACTGCCTCGCCGATTCGGAACGCCTTTACGGTCGCTGGCAGCGCATGCTGGAAGTCCTCGCCCAGCAGCTCGACATGCCGGTGGCGATGATCAACCTCGTCGACGGCAGCGACCTCGTCTTCTTCGGCGTGCGCGACGAGCAGCAGCGCTTCCCGCGCAACGGCCGGCTCGAACTCGCCGTCAACAGCTACTGCGCCAACGTGATCCGTCGCGGCGAGCATCTGCTCGTCGGCGACGTGCGTCGCCTGCCCGCCATCGGCGATCGCAATCCGACGGCGGCGCTCGGACTGGTCCACTACTACGGCGAACCGATCCGCGATGCCGAAGGCACCGTCGTCGGTACCGTCTGCGTCATGGATGAGCGTCCGCGCGAGACCTCCTCGGGCGTGCGCATGCTGGTCACGCTGATGCGCGACGCCATCGAGGACGACCTGCGCACCTGCACCGAGGTCGAGCGCTCCGAGGCCCGTCATGACGAGTTGAAGACCTCCGCGCGTCGCCTGCTCGATGCGATGGCCCGCTCGGGACTGGGCGAGGCGAGGGCGCTGGAAGCGCTCGGTTTCAGCGCCGACGATCTGGAGAACCACCAGCGTCTGGCTCAACTCGCGCAACTCACGCAACCGCCCCAGACCAGCCCGTCAGCCTGATCCGCCCCGCCTGCTGCTGCTGCTGCTGCTGGCGCGCGCTGGACCGACCAGCGCCTACTCGGGACGCTCGATCGTGAGCCACGGCCAGCGCCGCTGGTACGACGCCGCCTTGCCTTCGAAGAGCGCGCGATGCGGCACCAGCGGATTCATCGCCAGCACGCCGCGGTACAGGCCTTCGAGGCCGTACGGCGCATAGACCTCGCCGGGCCGCACGCCGACGCAGGTCGACGGCACCAGGAAGCGCTCGATGCCGTCGCGCGAGCTGTGCAGCGGCTGGTACGGTTCACCGAAATCCTCTTCGTACCAGAGGTGCACGCGCGCCTGGTTGGCGGCCTCGATCGTGATGCCGAGGTCGCCCAGTACCCCGTCGACGCGGGCCTGGACGCGTCGTTCGGCCTCGCGGCTCAGGTCGTCCGGATCGAAGTAGAAGAGGTCGTAGTCCTTGATGTCCGCGGTGGGCGGCCGGCCGTCCCGCAGGTTCCAGACGGTCTGGAACAGGCACCCCGCGACCAGCCAGCCGTCGGGCAGCGCGAGCGCCTCCCAGCGGTCCAGGATCGCGCGGTTGTTCGGGTTGGTCAGCAGGTCTGCGACGAAGCGGTCCTGAAGGTTCGGCGAGGGGTGTTGGATGGACATCGTGCCATTCTGGCCGCGCCGCCCGAAGCGGGCACTGGGGTGGCACCCTCTCCCGCACTGCGGGAGAGGGTGGGGGTGAGGGCTAGCGGCCGTGGAAAAGCTCAACCCCCTGCGCCTCACCGCCCCGTCGTACGAAGCGCATCCGCCTCCGGCAGCCGCACCATCTCCGGCACGCTGACGACGACCAGCGCCTGGTCCGGCGACAGCGACGACAGCTCGATCGACTCGCCCGCGTTCTCGCGTCGCGCGCCGGCCTCGCGCGTCTGCGCGGCGCGGCAGGCCGTCTCGTTGGCGCAGACGATGATGCGCAGCCAGCGGCCTTCGTGCCGGATGCGGACCTCCGCCTGCTCCCAGTGCACCGGCAGGCAGGCGTCGACGCGCAGCCGGCCCTGCTCGACCACGACGCCGCAGATCGATTCCAGCGACGCCCGCAGCAGCCAGCCCGCCGAGCCGCTGTACCAGCTCCATCCGCCGCGCCCGACCCAGGGCGCATGCGAGTAGATGTCGCCGGCCATCACGTAGGGCTCGATCGCATAGGTCGGTCCGAGCCGCGGATCGGCCCAGCGGTGCGCCGGACTCAAGCCCGTGTAGACCTGCCACATCTTGTCGCGCTGCCCCAGCCGCGCCAGCGCCATCAACGCCCAGACCGCGGCGTGGTTGTACTGGCCGCCGTTCTCGCGCACGCCCGGCGCGTAGGACTGGATGTAGCCCGCGCTCGGCTGCGCCATCGCCAGCGGCGGATGCAGCAGCCGTGCCAGCTTCGCCACCGGATCGAGCAGGTGGGCGCAGGCGCTCGCCATCGCCTGCTGCGCATGCGCCGGGTCGGCCGCGGCGGTCAGCACCGACCAGCTCTGCGCGATCAGGTCGATCTTGCACTCGGCGTTCTCGGACGAACCCAGCGGCGAGCCGTCGTCGAAGAAGCCGCGCCGGTACCACTGCCCGTCCCAGCCGGGGCCGTCCAGTGCCGCGATCCAGCCGTCGCGTGCCGCCTTCCAGCGCTGCACGCGCTCATGCTCGCCGCGCGCGGTCGCGACCGGCGCGAAGTCCTCGATCACCTGCGCCAGGAACCACGCCATCCACACCGACTCGCCCTTGCCCTCGTGGCCGACGCGGTTCATGCCGTCGTTCCAGTCGCCGGTCCCGAACAGTGGCAGACCGTGCTGGCCGCTGTCCAGGCTGCGGTCGATCGCGCGGGCCGCGTGCTCGTAGACCGAGGCTGTCGGGCCGTCGGTGCGCGGGCTCTCGTAGATGTCCTCCGCGCCTTCGGGGACCTGCTGCCCGTTGAGGAAGGGCACCGCGTCCTCCAGCAGGCTCAGGTCGCCGGTCCGGACCAGGTAATGCGCCAGCGCATACGGCAGCCACAGCCGGTCGTCCGAGAAATGCGTCCGCACGCCCGCGCCACCCGGTTCGTGCCACCAGTGCTGCACGTCGCCTTCGGGGAACTGCCGCGCCGCGCTGCGTCGGATCTGGTCGGCCAGCAGTTGCGGCGCGACGTCCGTCAGCGCCATCGCGTCCTGCAACTGGTCGCGGTAACCGAAGGCCCCGCCCGCCTGGTAGAAGCCGGCGCGCGCCCACATCCGGCAGACCAGCGTCTGGTACGGCAGCCAGTGGTTGGTGAGCGCGTCGAAGCGCGGATCCGGCGTCGAGACCTGCAGACCGCCCAGCAGCTCCGGCCATTGCCGACGCTGGCGGTCCAGTCGCGTGGCCGGATCGACCTTCCATGCCGCTTCCATCAGCGCATGCGCGGCATCCGGCGACGGCGCGTGGCCCAGCAGCACAGTCAACTCCGCGGGCTGCGAGGCGTCGAGCTCCAGCCGCGCCGACAGCGCGGCGCAGGCGTCGAGTCCGCTGCCGCTGCGACGGCTCAACGCCTTCGGCAGCACCATGCGGCCGGCGCTGTCGAAGAACTCCCGGCGATCGCAGGTCCAGTCCTGCTGGTCGAGCCGTACGCGAACCTGATCGACATCGCCGAAGGACCCAGCGCCTGTACCGCCAGCGTTGCGTGCATCGCTGCTGTCGCCGCGTTGCCGCGGCCGGATGCACAGCGCCGCCGTCGCGTCGCCGAAGCCGCCGAGGTGGTCGAGTTGCGTCGCCTGCAGCGCGAGCGCGCGTTCCGGCTGAGGCAGCCCCGCGCCGAGTTCGCCGACCGTCAGCCAGTCGTTGTGCGTCGTCACCGACAGGCGCTCGCCGCGCGCGCTGCCGAGCTGCCATTCGGCCAGCGCGACCAGCCGCAGCCGACGGCGTGATCGGGCGCCGGAATCGATCCGCACCTGCACCTGCTTCACCGAAGCGTCGCGGTCGACGCACCAGCACAGCTCCACCTGGAGATCGTCCAGCCGTTGCCGGCTTCGCGAGTAGCCGATGCCGTGCTCGATCGACATCGGCGCCTCGCGGCGCAGCTGCCGGCCGAGCGGCCAGACGCGGTCGTTGTCCAGGTCGTGCAGCAGCAGCCACTCGCCGGGCGGGTCGATCAGCGGGTCGTTGGACCACGGCGTGACCTGGTGCATCCGGCTGTTGCCGGCCCAGGTGTAGCCGGCCGCGATCTCGGTGACCTGGCAGCCGAAGTCCCGGTTCGCCAGCACGTTGACCCACGGCTTGGACGGATGCCGCTCCGGCGAGACCTCGAAGGAGAAGCCGCCATGGTCCGGATCGAAGCGGCCTTCGGGCGGACGCGACGTGGCTTCCGGCCGGGGCCGTTCGGCCAGCGCGTGCGCCACCGGCAGCCGCTGCGATTCGTTGGTCGGCGCCGTGTCCTCGATCCAGCGTTCGAGCTGCTGCGACAGCGGACGCCCGTCGGCCTGCAGCCGCAGGCGCGTCAGCGTCTGCAGCGTGAAGCGCTCGTCGGGTTGCAGGTCGCCGTCGCGCAGCACGTGCAGCGCCGAGCACAGGTGTCCCGGCCGTCCCTGCGCCTGGCCCTGAAGCCGCGCCTGCAAGGCCTGCAGCGCCTGCTGCACCGGGGCGTTGTACGAGGACGGTTCCTCGTTCAGCACGACCAGGTCGACGCCGACCGCATGCGTGGTCCACATGCGCAGCGCCTTCTTCATCGCGCGGATCAGGTCGATGCCTTCCTCGCCGGTGATGGTGACCATGATGATCGGCCGGTCGCCGGAAATGCCGAAGCGGTACAGCGCGCGGCGGTCGCAGCGGCCGCGTGGCTCGCGGACATGCGCGGGCTCGCGCACCGCCTGACCGGTGACCAGCGTGTTGAGCTGCAGCAGCGCGCCCCAGGTGGCGGTGTCGAACTGCAGCTCGCGCAGCCGGATGCCGCCCATCGTGTGCGACATCGAGGCCGAGCGTTCCACATGCGCCGACTGCCGGTACTTGTCGACCAGCGCGCGCAGCAGGTCGCCGTCGCGCGAGGCCGCCGTGCAGAAGGTCAGGCGCACGGTCGCGCCCGGCGCCAGGTCCAGGCCGACGCGCAGGCCGGCGATCGGATCGAGGCCGGTGTCGAGCAGCCGGCCCGGCTCGCCGGCGGCGGTGACGTCGGCCTCGTCATCGACGAACTCCGGCCGCGCATCGCCGACCGGTCGCGTCGAACTGCCGTAACGGCCCAGCCAGCGTCCGCGGTCGGCGATCGGCAGGACCTCGCGCAGCGTGTAGCCGTCGGGTCGGCATTCCGAGGTGTCGCCGTCGCGGCGCGGTCCCTTGGCGCAGGCGCTGCCGCCGTCGACACCGGCGAGGAAGAACACCGCGCGCATCGCGGCCTCGTCGAACAGGCGCGGTCGGCGCCGCAGGTGCAGCGCGTGTTCCGCTTCGTCCCAACGGGCCTGGATGAAGAGGTTGGAGAAAGCCGGATGCGCCTCGTCGCCGCGCTGCGGCGCGAGCGTCGCTTCGAAGGACGAGACCAGATCCAGTGCCAACGGCTGCGAGCCGCGGTTCGTGAGCTCGACCTGGCGCAACTCGCAGTCGTCCTCCGGACTCACCCACACCGTGGTGCAGCTCTGCAGGTCGGGCCAGGCGGCCTCGAACAGCACGCGCTCGGCCTGCATGCGCGCCTCGTAGCGGGCGCGCGGATCGGGCGCCGGACGGGCGGTGTTGCTGAACCAGTCGTCCTCGCCCGCGCGGCGCAGCATCGTGAAGCTGCCGTGCTGGTCGCGCAGCAGGTCGTCGCGCCAGCGGGTCACCGACACGCCGTCCCAGTTGCTGTAGCCGCCGCCATGGCTGCGCAGCACCACCGAGTAGCGGCCGTTGGTCAGCATGTGCGTCAGCGGCAGGGTCTCGTTCAGCGGCTCGCTCTCGCGCACCATGCGCGTCTTGCGCACCTGGCGCGAGCGCGGCGTGGCATCCGCCGCCGCGGTCGACAGCGGCGCCACCTCGCGCGGCGCGCGCTCGTGCAGCAGCGTCGCCACCGCCTTCACATGCGGATCGCTCATCAGCCAGCGGCGCGGCGCGTCGTCGGCCAGCAGGTTGGTCAGCGCAACGAACCCCATCGCCTGGTGGTGCGCCATGTAGGTCTGCACCAGCGTGAATCCCGCGCCGGCGGTCTGCCGCTGCGGCGTGTAGTCCACCGCCTCGATGAAGCCGAAGGCGCCGCGCGCGCCCAGGCGCTCGAAGTCCTGCAGGTTGGCCACCACCCGCACCGGCGCGACGATCGCCGCCATCACGACCGCGTAAGGTGCCAGCACGCGTTCGTCGACGGCCAGCCGCGCCAGGGCCAGCGTCTGCACGCCCTGAGGTCCGTACTGGTAGGCGAGGGTGTGGTCCTGGCCCGCGATCGCCGATTCCGAGATGCCCCACGGCGTGCCCTTGTCACGGGCCTCGAATCGCTGCTCCGCCACCGCCGTGCGGATCGCGCGGCCCAGCGCGCTGTTGGCCGGCTCGCGCAGCACCAGCGACGGCATCAGGTACTCGAACATCGAGCCGGTCCACGACTTCAGGCCGAGCGAATCGCCCATGCCGCTGCCCGCCCCGCTGCCGGCCCCGTCGCGCGAGAAGAACGGCCGCCCCAGCGAGCGCCAGTGCTCCGGCGGCAGGTCGCCCTTGGCGATCGCGATCAGGCTGGTGAGGCGCGCCTCGCTGGCGAGCAGGTCGTAGTGGTTGTCGTCGAGCTGCTGCGCGTCGCCGCGCCAGCCGATGCGCAGCAGGCGGCGTTCGGGATCGAACAGCGGGCGGTAGTCCGCCTCCAGGCCGAGCCGGCGCGCGCGCTGCGCGAGTTCGCGCAGCCGCTGCCGCGACTCGGCGAACGCCGCGCCATGATCGCGCCAGAAGGAGTCCAGCTGCGCGATCAGGTCGCGCAGCAGCCAATGCGCGGCGGACGCTTCGTAGTGCTCCGCCGTGGCGAGCCCGTCGAGCTCCGCCCGCGCCGCCGCGACCTGCATGCGCAGCACGGCCTGCTGCTCTTCAGCACCGGCTTCGGCGTTGCGCGGGTCGATCAATGCGGCCACGAGCGAGGCGCCCGCGCCCAGCACGCCGTCGTTGGCCAGCGGCGGCTGCATGACACGCAGCCGGTGCAGCGTCTTCGCGAGCGCGTCGCGCGGCGCCTGCGCAAGCTGGTCGGGCGTCATCTCCGCCGCCATTTCACAGGCCCGCGCCACCGTCAGCAGATGCGCCGAGCAGTTGCCGCTGTCGACCGCCGACACGTAGCCCGGCGCCAGGACGACCAGCGACTCGGTGTCGTACCAGTTGTAGAAATGGCCGTGCCAGCGCGGCAGGCGTTCGAGCGTGTCCAGCGTCGCCGACAGCCGCTCCGTCATCGCCACCACGCCGATGAAGCCCATCTCGCGCGCGCAGGCGACGGTCAGCAGGTACAGGCCGATGTTGGTCGGCGAGGTGCGGTGCGCCACCAGCAGGTGCGGCGTCAGCTGCACGTTGTCCGGCGGCAAATGGTTGTCGGCGGCGCCGACGTGCGTGTCGTAGAAGCGCCAGGTGTCACGCGCGAGCTGCCACAGGTAGTCGCGGCCCTGCGGATCCAGCTCGGCCTCGCGCTGCAGCAGCGTTGCCCGCGGCGCGCTGGCCCACCAGATCCACAGCGGGGAGAGCGCCCACACGACCAGCAGTACCAGGGCCGCCGTGCCGTTCACCGGCGCGCCGGAGAGTGCGGCGATCGCCAGCACGCCGCCGAGCACCGCGGCCGCGATCGGCACGCGCAGATGCTGACGGACCAGCGCCGGCAGCTCGCGCTTGGCGGCGGCCTGCGCGGCGGCGGCCGTCGTCCATTCGAGCAGTCGCCGGCCCGACACGGTCTGGCGCCACAGCGCGCGCCCGATGGCGTCGAGGTACAGCAGCGACAGATGCAGCAGCAGCGCGACGTGCCAGGCCGCCAGGCCGAGCGCGCGGCGCAGGTCGAGCGCGGTCTCGCGATAGAAATGCCGACGCGCCAGGCCGTCGCGGCTGGGCACCAGCCCGGCCAGCGCGCCGACCAGCGGTCCGATCGCGAAGGCGGCGGCGACGACCGCCAGCGTCAGGCCGAAGGGCAGGACCTCCGTGCCCAGCACCAGCAGCATCAGGCCCAGCGACATCGGCGCGACCAGCGAGCGGCGCAGGTTGTCGATCAGCTTCCAGCGGTTGATCGGCGGGATGCCGTAGCGGCCGGCGCGCGCGATGAAGGGCAGCAGCTGCCAGTCGCCGCGCGTCCAGCGGTGCAGCCGCGCATGCGAGACGTCCGCATGCATCGGCGAGTCCTCGACCAGCGAAATGTCGGAGACGCCGGCGCAGCGCGCGATGCTGCCTTCCAGCAGGTCGTGGCTCAAGACCTGACCCTCTGGCAGGCGCGCGTCCAGCACCGCATGGCAGGCGCGCACGTCGAGCAGGCCCTTGCCGGTGAAGCTGCCTTCGCCGAACAGGTCCTGGAAGATCTCCGAGCTGACCGCGCTGTACGGATCGATGCCGAACTGGCCGACGAACAGCCGGTGGTACGGCGTGCTCTCCTTGTCGTCCGGCATGGGCGCGAGCACGCGCGGTTGCAGGATGGCGTAGCCCTCGACGACGCGGCGGCTGGCGGCGTCGACGCGGGGGCGGTTCATCGGGTGAGCCGCGGTGCCGACCAGCGCGCGCAGGCGGCCCGGCGGCATGTCGGTGTCGGCGTCCAGCGTGATCAGGTGGCGCACGCCGGGCGCGGGACGGGACAGCTCGCCGAACTCGACGAAGGGCGAGGTGCCGGCGGACGTCGCCAGCGTGCGCAGCAGCAGCTCGATCTTGCCGCGCTTGCGCTCCCAGCCGATCCAGCGGCGCTCGGTCGAGGACCATTCGCGCTGACGGTGCAGGAACAGGAAACGCGGCCGGCCGTCGGCCAGCGGCCCGTGGCGCTCGTTGAGCGCCGAGATCGCGTCCGCCGCGGTGACGACGATCATCGTGTCGCCGGTCTGGTGTTCCTCGTAGGCATCGGAATGATCGCTGAGCAGCGCGAACTGCACGAGCCGCTCAGGATTGGCGAGGTGGTGCTGTTCCAACTGCGCGATCAGCGGCGCGATGGCGTCCTCGTTGGGCAGCAGCACCGGCATCACGACCAGCGTGCGTTCCGCGTCGGGTAGGCCGGTGGAGAAGTCCAGGCGAGGCAGCCGCGCGGGGCGGGCGAGCTCGCTGATCCAGCGGTTCGTCAAAGCCACGACGGCCTCGCTGATCGGGCCCGCGGCCAGCACGGCGGCGGTCCACAACAGCCAGGTCGCAGCGCCGGGGCGGGCCTGGCTCATCAGCCAGTACAGGCCGAGCAGACCCAGCAGCGCGAGACCGCCGAGGTAGGCGACCGCCGCCCAGCGCTGTCCCGGCGCGGTGTCGTGCGGCGGCCAGCGGCGCTCCTGCAGGCCGAGCGCCGCGAGCAGCGTCGGCCGGCCGGCGCCGCGCCACCAGTAGATCGGCGCGCTGCGGCGGTCGGGTTCGCCGTCCTGAGGCGGGCCCGCGCGCTGCGTCAGTTCCAACAGCTGCCGCGCGATGTCGAGCTCGCTCTTCTCGCTCTTGCGCGCGAGCTCCTCGATCTCATGCAGCGTCATGTCCTGCGTGTCCGCAGCCTCGGCGGCGAACACCGGCGACTGCCCCAGCGTCTGCATCACCGGGCTGACGGCCTGGATCAGGCGGCGCCAGTCGGTCTGGTCGATGCGCCGCAGCGCGGTGATCGCGTTGCGGATGCTCTGCAGGTCGCGGATCGATTCGTCCTGCTGCCGCGCGAGCGCCTGTGCGGGCGCCGGCAGCCGGGTGCTGAGCCACGCGGCCAACTCGCCCATCAGCGGCTGCGGCAGTTCCTCGAGACGATGGTCGAGCTGCAGCCAGAAGGCCTCGACGACGCCGCGTTCCTTCATGCGCGGCTCCAGCCGCGTGATGGCCTCGATGCCGGCGTCGGCCGGATGGCCGTCGTACCAGTGGTGGACGACGTCGCGCGCGGCCTGCAGCGTGGCGAAGCGCTCGGCCAGCCGGCGCAGGTTCTCGACCAGCACGACGCGCAGCGTCGTCGGCAGCGCCCAGAGCTCGGCCAACGACAGCGCGCGCTCGTCCTGGTAGGCGCGCAGGTAGGCGGCCAGCAGCTCGGTGTCGAAGCCGCCGTCGGTGTGCGCCACCCAGGCCCAGGCGATGCCGTAGATGCGGGGCAGGCCCGCGAGCGGCTCGTCCCGCAGGCGCGGCAGCAATCGGAAGAAACCGCGCGGCAGGCCGCGACGCACCTGGTGCGTCTGTTCGTCGATCAGCGCGGCGTTGTCCAGCAGCCATTTGCCGGCGGCGCCGAGGTGGCGGAAGTCGCGATGGCGCTTCTCGATCAGGCGCCGCGTCTGCTGCAGCATCGCGACGTTGTCGTCCAGCCGCGGGAAGAACTGGCCGGCACCGGCCGTGCCCTGGACCGCCTGCGCCTGCGCGAGGCTGCGCCCGTGCTGCTCGAAGCGCGCGAGGCCGAACAGCACGGACCGCACCGGCGGCTCGATGGTGCCGAGCGCCGGGTCGAGCAACGCAAGTTCTTCCGCAATTTCCGGGGAGGGATCCGTCCCCGGCTCGGGGGAGCGGTTCGACGGGGCCTCCGGCGGGGGGGCCGGAGGTCGGTGTGAGTCGTTCGCGCTCCGGACGTCGGTCATAGCCAGTGGGCAAACAGGCCGAAGGTGATGGCGCTGAGGGCGGCCGTGGTGGCCAGCCGGGGCAGGACCAGGCCCCGCGCACGTTCGGCGAGCAGAGCGACGCCGAACCATCGCCCTCGGGCCTTCGCGCACTGGATCAGGTGGCGCTGCAGCGCCTGGTCGTAGTGGTGCGGGACGGCGGTGCCGACCGCACCGACCGGAACGATCGGGCTGAGCGGGCCGACTGGGCTGTTCATGGTGGGAACCTCTCTGCAAGTGGATGAAGCGGTCTGAAACCGGACGTTTCAAACTGGCAAGCACCATGCCTGCGCAAGCAATCTGTGCGACTGCTGCCGACGACCTTCCAAATACCCATGCCGAGGCATGAATTCGAGCGCGATGTCAACTGCGCGTGAAGACCCTTCCTGTCCCTGCTTTGTCCCTTGAAGGGACGCCGCCCTGTCCCTGCCTGTCACCCGGGCGATGGTCGCGGCTGTCCCTTGCGTCGTCCGCGGGAGGAGGGCGCAGAGGCCCTGCGAAGAGGCGGCGGAACTGCGCTCTCCAGAGGAGATGGGATGCGCCGAAGGCCCGATGAACAGGGGCTTCCCGGGCAGGCTGCCCCGAATGAGGGGGGCTGTCCCCGCTTACGGGATAGGGGGTGCGCGGGGGCAGTGGCGGCTCCTAGACTTTGCAGCACTCGCATCGCAACTCGGGCGCCCCGCAAGCGCCCCGGAGGATGACCATGACCGCCATCGCCTGGCTTCAACGAGGCCGACGCGCCTTCACACGACTGCTCCTGGTCGCGGCCTCGTCGGCCGGCTTGCTGGGGCTGTCCGCAGCGCCGGCCGCCGCCGCGCCGATCACGCTCTCGACGACCCAGACCTCGGTGGTCCTGGACGCCGGCGACAGCTTCGTGATCACCGGCCAGATCACCAACATCAGCGGCGGACCACTGCTGACCACGGACTTCTTCCTGTCCCTCAGCGGCTATCCGTTCCCCTTCGTGGACGTGACGCCGCTGCTGGGCGACCCCGAGGTGGCGATCCCCGATCGCACCATCAGCCCGGTCCTGGACCTGCTGATGATCGCGACGCTGCCCGATCTCCTCGCGGATCTGAACTTCAACCTCTCCATCCTGCTGTCGGACATCAACGGCAACTTCGCCGACGAAGTGTCCGTGGCGGTGCTGGTGCGGGCCGCGGCCGCCAGCGACGTGCCGGAGCCCGGCACGCTCGCCCTGGCGCTGATCGCGCTGGTGCCGCTGGTCGTGCGACGCGTCCATCGCCGGACAGATCCTCCCGGCCCGCTCGCAGGCGCCTGAGCACGGACGGCTGGCGGACCACGCCGCCGGCCGGTCTTCTCTCCCGTTCCCTCTCCCGTCCCCCGCAGCGCCCGGCCCTCAGGCATCCACGGACGCGCCCGGCACGACGGGTCCATTTCGACTCTCCTCGACTCTCTTCGAGACATCACAAGGGGCAGGCATGGCCACAGTCGTCTCCGCGCGCGTGACCCTCGGCGCGCCATTCATCCAGCGCTTCGCCGGTCAGGTGAGGTTGAACATCCCGTTGATGAACATCGGTGAATCCGCGCTCCAGGGCGTGCAGATCACCAGCATCACCTACGGCAGCGCGACGCGGCAGAGCCCGCCCAACGCGCCCATCTTCCTGGGCACGCTCGGGGCCTCGTCGTCGACGACCTTCGCCGGTCGTTTCTCCGACGCGGGACTGGTGGACAACGCCAACCTGCTGCTGACGGTGCGCGGCTCCTACGTCGTCGCCGGCGTGGCCTACGGCCTGACGGTCAGCCGCTACGTGCGGGTGCCGGCGGCGGGGAGCTTCCCGGCCGACGAGCTGCGCGCTTCGCTCGCGGTCACGACCACGCCCAACTACTGGAGCTACGCGCTGACCAACAACGAGTCGGCGGGCAGCGGCCAGCACATCGCGACGCTGTCGCTGTCGGTGAACGCGCCGGTGACGGTGACGGGCACGCCGGCGGGCTGGGAAGCGGACACCGACGGCATGACCTACGTGACCTGGGTCGCCTCGGACCTGGTGCCGCCGTATCCCAACCACGTGGCGCCCGGCGCGACCCTGGCCGGCTTCCAGCTGATGAGCCCGCGCACGAGTTCCGAATCGACCGGCGCCAGCCTGGTCGCCTGGGACCACGCGGCCGACGACGCCGGCAAGGTGTCCGCCGACTACACGCTGACGCCGTCGCGCACTTGAGCCGCCACGGCAAGGAGTGATCCATGACAGAACGCACCTTCGGTTTCGGGCAACGCGTCGCCGCGCTCTTGCGGCGCGGCATGGGCGGGTTCTCCGCCAGCGATTCGCCCGCCTTGCGATCGGATGACGCGATCGACCTCCAGGGACACCTGGCGGACAACGCCTTCGACAACTTCACCCGCTCGCTGGGCAGCCAGGGCTCTCGCCGCGACGTGCTGAAGGTGTCGGTGCTGGGCATGTTCTCGACGCTGGCCGGCGGCCTGCTGCCGCGCACGGCGCAGGCGGCGGCGGACTGCCTGTGCGGTCGCCAGCTCTACGACCCGGCGCTGCAATGCTGCCTGCCCAGCGGCGCCATCGCCAACAAGCATCCGGTGGCGGACCTCGCGGCCTGCCCGAACAAGGTGGCGCACCCCGGCTACAGCTGCACGCCCAATGGCTGCGGCGCGGCGGGCGGCACGCAGTACCCGTCGCAATACGGCGCGGCCAGCTTCCTGGGCTGCTGCAACGGCCACGACTGCTGCTACGGCGAGTGCAACCAGGCCAAGGCCGGTTGCGACAACACCTTCTACAGCTGCATGACCAGCTCCTGCGACGCGGCCTATCCCGTCAACATGGTGCAGGTCGGACCGATCTCGGTGGATAGCAACAAGGTCAAGCGCGGCGCCTGCAAGGCGGCGGCGGGGGCCTACTACCAGGCGGTCAACACCGCCGGCGGCGATGCGTTCACCGCGGCGCAGCAGGCCGGTTGCGATTGCTGCGGCACGCAGCCTTGCCCGACCTGCCCCGGCGGTACCTGCGGCGCGCTGCCGAGTTGCCAGGACCCCGGTTGCGTCTGCTTCCAGACCATCGAGGGCCGCGGCTTCTGCCATCTGCCGCAGTCGTGCGCGGGGCTGCCGACCTGCTCGTCGTCCGCGGGTTGTCCGTCGGGATGGGCCTGCGTCAGCGTGACCTGCTGCGGCTCCACGCCGATCTGCATCCGGCCCTGCTTCGTGGTCGGGTCGAGTCTGGCGAGCCGCTCGGCCTCGGTTCCCAGCTTCGGCATGACGACCGCGGGTCCGGCGCAGGGCTCGGGCGAGATGCGGGCGAAATAACCGCAAGGCCTTGTCACGTCGCCCGGCCATTCGGCCGGGCGCAACCATTGGTGGCGACACCGGACGAACGGAACGGGAAGGGAGACGCATCATGGACATCCTGATCGTGTTGGGGGGCTGGTTCCTGGCGGGCGTGTTCGCGCTCGCGGCGTGGTCCAAGCTGGCGGAACCGGACGCGACCGCGCAGGCGCTGCGCAGCTTCGGCGTGCCGGCGGCGCTGGCGCGCTCAGGCGCCTGGCTGCTGCCGCTGCTGGAGTTCGCGGTCGCTCTACTGGTGGTGCTGCCGTGGGCGCCGGCGCTGGGCATCGCGCTGGCGGCTGGCCTGCTGGCCGTGTTCGCCGCGGCCATGGGCGTGCAGCTGGCGCAGGGCAACAAGCCCTCGTGCAACTGCTTCGGGCAGACGCGCTCGCAGCCGATCTCCTGGGCCAGCGTCGCGCGCAACGGCCTGCTGGTCGCGCTCGCCGCGTGGCTGCTGTCCGGCGCGCTGGCGTCCGAAGGTGCGGCATCGTTGACCGGCACGCTGGTATCCGGCGGGCGGGGGCAGGTCTTGCTCTCGACGGTGCTGGTGCTGGCGGTGGGGCTGCTGGGTTGGCTGGTGCTGCATCTGGCGCGCCAGCAGGGACGCCTGCTGCTGAAGATCGATCACCTGGAGCTGCGGCTGCAATCGCTGGGCATCGAGCCCGCGGGTGGCGTGCCCAGCCTGGAGACGCTGGTGTCCAACCAGGTGCTGCACGTCGGTCAGGCGGCGCCGGCCTTCGCCGCGCCGACCGTGGCGGGGAACACGCGCACGCTGGCGGACTACGTGGCGCAGTCGGGGTCGCAGCTGCTGGTCTTCGTCGGACCGCAATGCGCGCCGTGCCACGAGGTCATGAAGGAGATGGCGTCCTGGCGTCGTCAGGACGGCGAAGCGGTGCACTGGCTGACCATCAGCAGCGGCACGGCCGAGTCGAACCGCACGACCTTCAACAACCTGGCGCCGGATCGCGTGGTGCTGCAGTCGGGTCAGGACATCAACCAGCTCTTCGGTGTGATCGCCACGCCGAGCGCGCTGTGGGTAGGCGCCGACGGCCGCATCCTGAGCACGGTGGCGGTGGGGCGCGATGCGATCCGCGCGCTGTACGACGCGCCGGTGCTGACGCCGAGCGACGGGCACGCGATGCCCCTCGCGTCGGCTTGAGAGACGGGCTCCGGGGCATGCCGGGGCCGTCTTGACGGATTGGCCGTGTCCGTCGACGCCGGGTCAACAGGTCGACGGGCCGGCAGATCACAGGATCACTGGATCACGCCGCAGGCGATGCGTGCGCCGCCACCGCCCAACGGGGCGGGGTGGTCGGCGTGGTTGTCGCCGCCCGCGTGAACCATCAGCGCGTGTCCCTTCACGTCCGCCAGCTTCAGGCGCGGTGCGAGCACGGGTTGCGTCGCTTCACCTTCCCCGTTGACGAACATCGGCGGGAGATCGCCCAGGTGGCCGTCGCCCCAGGGTTCACCGTGCTTGCCCGACTTCTTCGGATCGAAATGTCCACCGGCCGCTTCGGCGGGGGAGGGCTTGCCGTCCTTGTCGGCGGCCGCGCAGGACGGGTTCGCGTGCACGTGGAAACCATGCAGGCCGGGCGGCAGGCCGGTGAGCTTGGGCGTGAACACGAGGCCGTATTTCGTGTCCTCCATCGTGACGGTGCCGACCGGGCCGGCCTCGCCTTGCGGCGTGGCGACCTTCAAGGTCACGGTGGCTTCGGCGGCGAGCGCGGCGGTCACGGGCAGGCAGGCCATCAGCGCGGCGGCCAGCAAGGGGCGAAGGGTCATGCGAGTCTCCTGACTTGGGGGTGTGGACGGACGGCAATCCGCATGCCCCCATCAGGACGACCTCGTCAGCGCGACACGATCAGGCGCAGCCCCAGCGCGACGAACACGGCGCCGGCGATGCGGTCCAGCCAGAGTCCCGCGCGCGGCTTGCGCTGCAGCCATTGGCCGATCGCGCCGGCGAAGTAGCCCAGCAGGCCGAATAGCACGGCCGCCTGCAGCGTGAAGGTCAGTCCGAGCAGGGCGGTCTGCGCGGCCACGTGTCCCTGCGCCGGCACGACGAACTGCGGCAGGAAGGACAGGAAGAACAGCACGACCTTCGGATTGATCGCGTTGGCGAAGACGCCCTTGAAGAACAGGCGGGAGAGCGAGTCCTCGACCTGCGAGGCGTCGCCGACCGTGGCGCCGCCGCGGCTGCGCAACGCCTTGATGCCGAGCCAGATCAGGTACAGCCCGCCGCAGACCTTGAGCGCCGTGAAGGCGACCGGCGAGGCCGCGATCAGCGCGCTGACGCCGATGGCGGCCAGCACCGTGTGGCTCAGGCATCCCAGCGCGCATCCGAGCCCGAACGCCATGCCGTGCCGACGTCCCTTGGACACGCCCATGCCCAGCACCATCAGGTTGTCGGGACCCGGCGACGCGGTGATCAGCGTGGCGGCGAGCAGGAAACCGAAGAATTGTTCGAAGGTCAGCATGGGGCGGGATGATAGGCCGCCCGGGCGCCTTCGCCGATGCGAGCCCGCGGGCCCGGAAAAGCAAACGGGCCTCGATCACTCGAGGCCCGTTGTGCTGGAAGTCTGGCGGAGAGAGAGGGATTCGAACCCTCGGTAGGCTATTAACCTACACACGCTTTCCAGGCGTGCGACTTAAACCGCTCATCCATCTCTCCGAAGCCCGCCATCATAGCGCAGTTTTTCTGCTCTGAATGAAAGTTGCGGGGGTCGTTGCCACAGAGGCGGAAGAGGGCGCCGACCGGGCGCCCACCTGGACCTCAGCGACCCGGCTGGATCACCTTGTCGCTCTTGATCAGCGCCATCGCCGTGCCGATCAGGCCGGAGACCTCGCTCATGTTGGCCGGCACGATCATGGTGTTGTTCTTCTGGGCGAGCTGCGAGAAGGCCTCGACCGCCTTCTCCGCGACCTTCAGCTGCACCGCGTCGCTGCCGCCGGGCTGCTGGATCGCCGCGGCGACCTTGCGGATCGCCTCGGCGCTCGCCTCCGCCACGGACAGGATGGCCGCGGCCTCGCCCTGCGCCTTGTTGATCTCGGCCTGCTTCTCGCCCTCGGAGCGGGCGATCGCGGCCTCGCGCTCGCCCGTCGCGATGTTGATCTGCTCCTGGCGACGGCCTTCCGAGGCCGCGATCAGCGCGCGCTTCTCGCGCTCCGCCGTGATCTGCGCCTGCATCGAGCGCAGGATCTCCGCCGGCGGCGTCAGGTCCTTGATCTCGTAACGCAGCACCTTCACACCCCAGTTCAGCGCGGCCTCGTCCAGCGCCTGGACGACCGAGCTGTTGATGACGTCGCGTTCCTCGAAGGTCCGGTCCAGCTCCATGCGGCCGATCACCGAGCGCAACGTCGTCTGCGCCAGCTGCGTGATCGCGATGATGTAGTTGCTCGAGCCGTAGCTGGCGCGCATCGCGTCCGTCACCTGGAAGTACAGGATGCCGTCCACCGTCAGCTGGGTGTTGTCGCGCGTGATGCAGACCTGGCTGGGCACGTCCAGCGGGATCTCCTTGAGCGAATGCTTGTAGGCCAGCCGGTCCACGAAGGGCACCAGGATGTTCAGGCCGGGCGTCAGCGTGCCGTGGTACTTGCCGAGCCGTTCCACGACCCAGGCGTTCTGTTGGGGCACCACCTTCACCGACTGGAT
The DNA here is from genome assembly GCA_002205125.1 of Roseateles noduli. Lineage (GTDB taxonomy): Bacteria > Pseudomonadota > Gammaproteobacteria > Burkholderiales > Burkholderiaceae_C > Roseateles > Roseateles noduli. Next base: position 622,358 of record NIOE01000002.1, read on the forward strand.
GACGAAGACGATGGCGACGATCAAGATGACCAGGGCGATGATTTCCATGAGCGGGGCTCTCTTCCGGGGAATGAAACCGAAACGGTCGGGGTGGGGCGGGGCGGGTCCAGTGGATCAGGCGGGCTCGACGAGCAGGCAGCTGCCCTCGACGCCGCGGATGACGTGCCGCCCGATGGCCGGCGCGCCATTGCCGACGAAGCGCGCCTGCCAGGCGGCGCCGCGATAGCGGACCTCGGCCGTGCCGTCGGCGCGCCAGTGCGCGACATCCAGGCTCTGGCCGATGTCGAGGTTCACGTTGGGGTTCTCCGCGGCCGGCAGTCTGGGGTGGCGACGCAGGCGCAGATGCCACCAGGTCACCGCGCCGCCGCCGATCGCCGCGGCGATCACCAGTTGCACCCAGAACGGTCCGCCCAGGTGGGCCGTCAACGCGGCGGCCGCCGCGCCCAGCGCCAGCATCAAGAGATAGAAGGTCGTGCCGGTCGCGAGCTCCGCCGCCACCAGCACGCCGCAGATCACCCACCACCAGGTGGCGAGACTCCAGTCCATCGATTCCTCCTAGCTGACTGCCGGGCGATCCGTGATTCGCCCGGTCCTTCGAGTCGGGTCAGTGTACGCCCGGGGTCGGTGCTTGCCCGGTCGCTCCGAAGGGGGTGGGACCCCCCGCTTTTCCGAGTCATCGAGCACCCCCATGAGATCCCATCCACGGGTCATTGACGGGAGACCGGCGGCATGGCCGTTCTGTTTCTGCGACAACGCCCGATCAACACTTGCGTGACACGGCTCTAGCCCTACACTTCGCGCCTTTCTTGTTTGACCTGCCCCGATCCGGAGGCCTTCATGACGCCGCGTTTCCGCTTTCCCATCGTCATCATCGACGAGGACTATCGCTCCGAGAACACCTCGGGTTTGGGCATCCGCGCGCTTGCGGAGGCCATACAGAAAGAGGGCTTCGAGGTCCTGGGCGTCACGAGCTACGGCGACCTGAGCCAGTTCGCCCAGCAGCAGAGCCGCGCCAGCGCCTTCATCCTGTCGATCGACGACGAGGAGTTCTCCGGCAACGGCGACGGCGCCGAGCTGGACCCGGCAGTCCTGAACCTGCGCAAGTTCATCCAGGAGATCCGCTTCAAGAATGCGGACATCCCCATCTACGTCTACGGCGAGACGCGCACCTCGCAGCATCTGCCCAATGACGTGCTGCGCGAGCTGCACGGCTTCATCCACATGTTCGAGGACACGCCCGAATTCGTGGCGCGTCACATCATCCGCGAGTCGAGAAGCTACCTCGACGGCCTGGCGCCGCCGTTCTTCAAGGCGCTGATGGCCTATGCGCAGGACGGGTCCTACTCGTGGCACTGCCCGGGGCACTCCGGCGGCGTGGCCTTCCTGAAGAGCCCGGTCGGCCAGATGTTCCACCAGTTCTTCGGCGAGAACATGCTGCGCGCCGACGTCTGCAACGCGGTCGAGGAACTCGGCCAGCTGCTGGACCACACCGGCCCGGTCGCCGAGAGCGAGAAGAACGCCGCCCGCATCTTCAACGCGGATCACTGCTTCTTCGTCACCAACGGCACCTCGACGTCCAACAAGATGGTCTGGCACCACACGGTGGCGCCGGGCGACATCGTGGTCGTGGACCGCAACTGCCACAAGTCCATCCTGCACAGCATCATCATGACCGGCGCGGTGCCGGTCTTCATGACGCCCACGCGCAACCACTACGGCATCATCGGCCCGATCCCGGAGAGCGAGTTCTCGCCCGAGACCATCCGCAAGAAGATCGCCAAGAACCCGCTGCTCAAGGGCGTGGACGCCAAGAAGGCCAAGCCGCGGATCATGACGCTGACGCAGAGCACCTACGACGGCGTGCTCTACAACACCGAGACCATCAAGTCCAAGCTGGACGGCTGGATCGACACGCTGCACTTCGACGAGGCGTGGCTGCCGCACGCGGCCTTCCACAACTTCTACGGCTCGTACCACGCGATGGGCAAGCACCGTCCGCGTCCGAAGACCGCGATGGTCTACGCCACGCAGTCGACCCACAAGCTGCTGGCCGGCATCTCGCAGGCCTCGCAGGTGCTGGTGCAGGACTCGCAGAACGTCAAGCTGGACAAGCACCTGTTCAACGAGGCGTACCTGATGCACACCTCGACCAGCCCGCAGTACTCGATCATCGCCAGCTGCGACGTCGCGGCCGCGATGATGGAGCCCCCGGGCGGCACGGCGCTGGTGGAGGAATCCATCAGCGAGGCGCTGGACTTCCGCCGCGCGATGCGCAAGGTCGAGAAGGACTACGGCAAGGACTGGTGGTTCAAGGTCTGGGGTCCGGACAAGCTGGCCACCGACGGCATCGGCAAGGCCGCCGACTGGATGCTCAAGGCCAACGAGAAGTGGCACGGCTTCGGCCCGATCGAGGCCGGCTTCAACATGCTGGATCCGATCAAGTCCACGGTGATCACGCCCGGACTGGACATGAGCGGCAAGTTCGCCAAGACCGGCATCCCGGCCAGCATCGTCACCAAGTTCCTGGCGGAGCACGGCGTGGTGGTCGAGAAGACGGGCCTGTACTCGTTCTTCATCATGTTCACCATCGGCATCACCAAGGGCCGCTGGAACACGCTGCTGACCGCGCTGCAGCAGTTCAAGGACGACTACGACCGCAACGCGCCGATCTGGCGCATCCTGCCGGACTTCGTGGCGGCCTTCCCGCGCTATGAGCGCATGGGCCTGCGCGACCTGAGCCAGAGCGTGCACGAGGCCTATGCCTCGGGCGACATCGCGCGCCTGACGACCGAGGTCTATCTGTCGGAGCTGGAGCCGGCGATGAAGCCGTCGGACGCGTATGCGCACATCGCGCACCGCAAGACGGAGCGCGTCGAGATCGACAAGCTCGAAGGCCGCGTCACCACCGCTCTGCTGACGCCGTACCCCCCGGGCATCCCGCTGCTGATCCCGGGCGAGCGTTTCAACAAGCGCATCGTCGACTACCTGAAGTTCACCCGTGACTTCAACGCCAAGTTCCCGGGCTTCGCCACCGACGTCCACGGACTCGTGGCGGAGAAGGGCGACGACGGCATCACGCGCTACTTCGTGGACTGCGTGATCGACACGAAGAAGTAATCGACGCCCCACAAACGCCAACAGGCCCCGAGGGGCCTGTTTTCGCTCGTGAACCTCGGTCGGAGCCGGCGGAAGCCGGGCCGGGGTCGACGATTTGTGGAGCCTGCGAGACGTATGAGGAGACCCCGGCCCGGCTTCCGCCGGTGACCGGAGTCAGCCGACGCTTACTCCGTCCCGGCCATCGCCCCGTGGCTGAAGCCGCCGTCGACGTAGACGATTTCGGAGCTGATGCCGCCTGCAAGATCAGACAGCAGGAAGGCGGCGGTGTTGCCGACGTCCTCGATCGTGACGTTGCGCTTGATGGCGGCGCTGTCGGCGAACTGCTTGAGCAGCTTGCCGAAGTCCTTGATGCCGGAGGCGGCCAGCGTCTTGATCGGGCCGGCGGAGATGCCGTTCACCCGGATGCCCTTGCCGCCCAGGCCGTAGGCGAGGTAGCGCACGCTGGCTTCCAGCGAGGCCTTGGCCAGGCCCATGGTGTTGTAGTTGGGAACGAAGCGGTCCGCCCCCAGATAGGACAGGGTCAGCAGGGCCGAGCCGGCGCGCAGGCGCGGCTGGGCGGCCTTGGCCATGGCCGGGAAGCTGTAGGCGGAGATGTCGTGCGCGATGCGGAAGTTCTCGCGCGTCATGCCGTCCAGGAATTCTCCGGCGATCGCCTCGCGCGGCGCGAAACCGATCGAATGGACGAAACCGTCGAATTCGGGCCAGTGCTGGCCAAGGTCCTCGAACAGGCGATCGATCTGGGCGTCGTCGCTCACGTCGCAGTCGAACACCAGTTTGGAGTCGAATTCGGCGGCGAATTCGGTGATGCGATCCTTGAAGCGCTCGCCCTGGTAGCTGAAGGCCAGTTCAGCGCCTTCGCGGTGGCAGGCCTTGGCGATGCCGTAGGCGATCGAGCGGTTGGACAGCACGCCCGTGATCAGCAGTCGCTTGCCAGCGAGAAATCCCATGTCTGCTCCTGGTATTCATAGATTCGAGGGAGGCCGGGATTCTCGCACGTCACGCTGTGACGGATGACGCAGCCTTGTCGGCACGCTGTTTGCATAGTACACTTCTAGCTTCGCTGAAAAAGTGAACGGTGGGCGGATTCATCCAGCCCATTTTTTTTGGCTGTTCCCAAACTGTTCTCCCACTGTTCCCAAACGCCTGTTACAGGGCAAAACCTTTCGTCGATGAATTTGAGCTGGCAAGCCGTTGTTGAAAAGACCGTGACCGGGCTCGGTTACGAGGTGGTGGGCTGCGAACGCAGCGCCGGGGGCTTGCTGCGCGTGTACATCGACAAACCGCTGGTGAACGGACAGGAACCGGAGACGCCGGTCAACGTCGAGGACTGCGAGCGCGTGACGCGCCAGCTGCGCTACGTGATGGAAGTCGAGGAAGTCGACTACACGCGCCTGGAGGTGTCCACCCCCGGTCTCGACCGCCCGCTGAACAACGCCGGCGACTACGCCCGCTTCAACGGTCACGAAGTGGAAATCACATTGCGCGAGGCTTTCCAGGGTCGCAAGAAGTACCGGGGTGTCCTGGTCGCGGCCGAAGGCGTGGCGCAGGACGACTGGAACGTGCTGGCGCAGAACACCGCCTGGCGCGTGATCTTCATGGACGGCAAGACCGAGCAGGTGCTGGACTTCGCGCTCGACGAAGTGCGCTCGGCCAAGCTGGTGCCGGAGATCGTTTTCAAGGGTCGCGCGTCGAAGTCGACGGGCGACGCTGCCGCGGATGCGGCGAAAAAGAACACGGGCTTGGCGCCCGGATCGGAATCGGCTGACGGAGCGGCTGCGAAGCCCAAGGCGTCGAAGAAGAAGAGCAATGCCAAGTCCCGGCAGACGGATGACAAGGTTGACGGAGGTCTCGATCAATGAACCGCGAACTGTTGATGCTGGTGGACGCCATCTCGCGCGAGAAGAGCGTGGAGCGCGATGTGGTGTTCGGCGCCGTTGAGGCGGCACTGGCTTCGGCCACCAAGAAGTTGTATGGCGGCGAGGTCGATATCCGCGTGGCCATCGACCGCGACACCGGCGAGTACGAGACCTTCCGCCGTTGGCACGTCGTGCCCAACGAGGCCGGCCTGCAGAACGCCGATTCCGAGATCCTGCTGTTCGAAGCGCAGGAGCAGATCGCCGACATCGAGGTCGACGACCACATCGAGGAAGGCGTCGAATCCGTGCCCATCGGCCGGATCGGTGCCCAGGCCGCCAAGCAGGTCATCCTGCAGAAGATCCGCGACGCCGAACGCGAGCAGCTGCTGAACGACTTCATGTCGCGCGGCGAGCGCATCTTCGTCGGCACGGTCAAGCGCCTGGACAAGGGCGACATCATTGCCGAGTCGGGCCGCGTCGAAGGCCGCCTCAAGCGCAACGAGATGATCCCCAAGGAAAACCTGCGCACCGGCGACCGCGTCCGCGCGGTGATCCTGGGCATCGACCCGACGCAGCGCGGTCCGCAGATCATGCTGTCGCGTTCCTCGGGCGAGTTCATGAAGGAACTCTTCGCCCAGGAAGTGCCGGAGATCGAGCAGGGCCTGCTGGAGATCAAGAGCGCCGCCCGCGACGCCGGCAGCCGCGCCAAGATCGCCGTGGTCTCGTACGACAAGCGCGTCGACCCGATCGGCACCTGCGTCGGCGTGCGCGGTTCCCGCGTCAACGGCGTGACCAACGAGCTGGCCGGCGAACGCGTGGACATCGTGCTGTGGTCGGAAGATCCGGCGCAGTTCGTGATCGGCGCGCTGGCGCCGGCCAACGTGCAGTCGATCGTGGTCGATGAGGAACGCCACGCGATGGATGTCGTCGTCGACGAGGAGAACCTCGCGATCGCCATCGGCCGCGGCGGCCAGAACGTGCGTCTGGCGTCCGAGCTGACCGGCTGGAAGATCAACATCATGACCGCCGAGGAATCCGCCGCCAAGCAGGCCGAGGAATCCGACGGCGTGCGCAAGCTGTTCGTCGAGAAGCTGGACGTGGACGAGGAAGTCGCCGACATCCTGATCGCCGAAGGTTTTGCCTCGCTGGAAGAAGTCGCCTACGTTCCGATGCAGGAGATGCTCGAGATCGAGTCCTTCGACGAGGAGACCGTCAACGAGCTGCGCACCCGCGCCAAGGACGCCCTGCTGACGATGGAAATCGCCCGCGAGGAAAAGGTCGAGGAGGTCTCCCAGGACCTGCGCGACCTGGAAGGCGTCACCCCCGAGCTGATCGCCAAGCTGGCGGCCGGCGACATCCATACCCGTGACGACCTGGCAGACCTGGCCGTTGACGAATTGGTCGAGATTTCGTCCCTGGACGAGGCAGCGGCACGCGCTTTGATCATGAAGGCGCGCGAGCACTGGTTCAACGCATAACGCCCGAGCAGACACCGCTCTGAAGCGATTTCAAGCGAAACCAGACCGCTCCGCCCCACACAAGATTTAAGGATTTCAACAATGGCCGTGACCACCGTCGCCCAGCTGGCCGCAGAGCTCAACAGGCCTGCGACCACGTTGCTGGAGCAGCTCCAAGCTGCGGGCGTCAAGAAGGCGTCCGCCGAGGACACCTTGAACGAAAGCGACAAGGAACGTCTGCTGGATCACCTGCGCACCGCGCACGGGACCGCCGGCGGCGCCGAGCGCAAGAAGATCACGCTGACCCGCAAGTCGACCAGCGAGATCAAGCAGGCCGATGCGTCGGGCAAGGCCCGCACCATCCAGGTCGAGGTGCGCAAGAAGCGCGTCTTCGTCAAGCGCGAGGACGGTGTCGACGACGCCACCGCCGCTGCCGCCGAGGAAGCCGAGCTCAAGCGCCGCGAGGAAGAAGCCCAGGCGCAAGCCGAGGCCCTGCGTCAGCAGGAAGAGGAACTCGCCCGCAAGATGCGTGAGCGCGAGGACGCCGAGCGCGCCGCGCGTGAAGCTGAAGAGAAGCGTCGCGAGGAAGAGCGCGCCGCGCGTGAAGCGGCTGAAGCCGCCGCCGCCGAAGCCGCGGCCAAGGCCGCCGCCGAAGCCGAAGCGCGCAAGATCGCCGACGCCGCCAAGTCCAAGGCCGAGAAGGCCGCGGACAAGGCTGCCGAGAAGGCCGCTGAAAAGGCTGCTGCCGCTGCTGCACCCGCTCCGGCGCCGGCTCCTGCAGCCGCCGCTCCGGCGCCGGCACCGGCCCCGGTCGAACCCGCCAAGCCCGTGCTGCGCGTGGTGAAGGCTGCCGACGTCGCCGCCGACGAGAAGGCCCGCCAGGTCGAGCTGGAGCGCCGCCGCAAGGCCGCCGAAGCCGAAGCCGCCGCCATCCGCGCGATGATGAACGCACCCAAGAAGGTGCTGGTCGCGAAGAAGGAAGAACCCAAGCCCGAGGCCACCCCGGCCGCCGGCATCAAGGGCACCATCCACAAGAAGCCGGGCGGCGCTCCGGGCGCTGCCGGCACGACCGCAGCCGCCGGTGCGAAGCCGGGCGACAAGAAGTCGGTCAAGTCCGAGAAGCTGTCGTCCAGCTGGGCCGATGACGCCAAGAAGCGTGGCGCCGCCGGCAAGCCGGGTGGCGGTCGCACCGACGGTCCGGCACGTCCGGGCAGCGGCACGGGCTGGCGCGCGCCGGGCCGTGGCGGTGCCGGCGGCCGCCGTGGCGGTCGCGACGATCGCGGCGCCTCGCAGTCGAATTTCCAGGCTCCGAACGAGCCGGTGGCCCAGGAAGTGCACGTTCCCGAAACCATCTCGGTCGCCGATCTGGCGCACAAGATGTCGGTGAAGGCTTCCGAGGTCATCAAGCAGCTGATGAAGCTGGGTCAGATGGTCACCATCAACCAGCAGCTGGACCAAGAGACGGCCATGATCCTGGTCGAGGAAATGGGCCACAAGGCGTTCGCCGCCAAGCTGGACGATCCGGACGCGTTCCTGGAAGAAGAGGGCGCCGCCGCCGAAGGCCAGCACGAGCTGCTGCCCCGCGCGCCGGTCGTCACCGTCATGGGTCACGTCGACCACGGCAAGACCTCGCTGCTGGACAGCATCCGCCGCGCCCGCGTGGCGGCAGGCGAAGCCGGCGGCATCACGCAGCACATCGGCGCTTATCACGTCGACACGCCGCGCGGCATGATCACCTTCCTCGACACCCCGGGTCATGAGGCCTTCACGGCCATGCGTGCCCGCGGCGCCCAGGCGACGGACATCGTCATCCTGGTCGTGGCCGCCGATGACGGCGTGATGCCGCAGACCAAGGAAGCGATCCACCACGCCAAGGCCGCCGGTGTGCCGATCGTGGTCGCGATGAACAAGATCGACAAGCCCGACGCCAACGCCGAGCGCGTCAAGAGCGAGCTGGTCGCCGAGCAGGTCGTGCCGGAAGAGTTCGGCGGCGAATCGCCGTTCGTCCCGGTGTCGGCCAAGACCGGCCAGGGCATCGACGATCTGCTGGAACAGGTCCTGCTGCAGGCCGAAGTGCTGGAACTCAAGGCCGCGAAGGATTCGATGGCCAAGGGTCTGGTCATCGAAGCCAAGCTGGACAAGGGCCGCGGCCCGGTCGCGACGGTGCTGGTGCAATCCGGGACCCTGAAGCGTGGCGACGTGGTGCTGGCCGGCTCGACCTACGGTCGTGTCCGCGCCATGCTGGACGAGGATGGCAAGAACGCCACCGAAGCCGGCCCGTCCATCCCGGTCGAGATCCAGGGTCTGACGGAAGTGCCGCGCGCCGGTGACGAGTTCATGGTGCTGAGCGACGAACGCCGCGCCCGTGAAATCGCGACCTTCCGCGCCGGCAAGTACCGCGACGTCAAGCTGGCCCGCCAGCAGGCGTCCAAGCTGGAGAACATGTTCGCGGAAATGACCGCCGGCGACGTGCAGACGCTGCCGCTGATCATCAAGGCCGACGTGCAAGGCTCGCAGGAAGCGCTGGCTTCCTCGCTGCTCAAGCTGTCGACCGAAGAGGTCAAGGTCCAGATCGTGCACGCCGCGGTGGGCGCGATCAGCGAGTCCGACATCAACCTCGCGATCGCCTCCAAGGCCGTCGTGATCGGCTTCAACGTGCGTGCCGATGCCGGCGCGCGCAAGGTGGCCGAGCACAACGACGTCGACCTGCGCTACTACAACATCATCTACGACGCCGTGGATGAGGTGAAGGCGGCGATGGCCGGCATGCTGGCTCCGGAGCAGCGCGAGGAGATCATCGGTACCGCCGAGATCCGCACCGTGTTCGTGGCGACCAAGATCGGCACCATCGCCGGTTCGATGATCACCAGCGGTCACGTGACGCGCAACGCGCGCTTCCGCCTGCTGCGCGACAACGTCGTGGTCTACACCGGCGAGATCGAGTCGCTCAAGCGCCTGAAGGACGACGTCAAGGAAGTCCGCGAAGGCTTCGAGTGCGGTATCAAGCTGAAGAACTACAGCGACATCAAGGAAGGCGACCAACTGGAAGTCTTCGAAATCAAGGAAGTGGCGCGCACGCTGTAAACCAGCCTGCCGCAGCTTCATGCCCGGCGGTTCGCACCGCCGGGCTTTGTTGTTTGAGAGAGTGAGGAAAGAGCCATGCGTCACAAGCGATCTATCCCCAACCGCGGTCTGCGCGTGGCGGACCAGATCCAGCGCGACCTGGCCGAGCTGATCCGGGACCTCAAGGACCCGCGCGTCGGCATGGTGACGATCAACGCGGTGGAGGTCACGCCCGACTACGCGCACGCGAAGGTCTACTTCTCGCTGCTGGTCGGCGATCCGGAGGCGACCGGCGCGGCGCTGAACGAGGCGGCAGGTTTCCTGCGCAACGGCCTGTTCAAGCGGCTGCAGATCCACACCGTGCCGAGTCTGCATTTCCATTTCGACCGCACGATCGAGCGCGCCGCCGAGATGAGCGCGCTGATCAACAAAGCGAACCTGTCCCGATCCAAGGACGACGAGACCACCGAGGACTGAGGTCCTCCGAGCCAGAAAGACGGCGTCCCGAGAGGGCCGCCGCGTAGTGATGAGCGCAGTAGCCCCCCGCCCCAAGATCGTGAAGCGCGCCGTGCACGGCGTGTTGATGCTGGACAAGCCCATCGGCCTGACCAGCAACGACGCATTGCAGAAGGTCAAGCGCCTGCTGCGCGCCGAGAAGGCCGGCCACACCGGCACGCTGGATCCGCTGGCGACCGGGCTGCTGCCGCTGACCTTCGGCGCGGCGACCAAGTTCAGCCAGGTCTCGCTGGAGGCCGACAAGGGCTACCGCGCCACGCTGCGCCTGGGCATCACGACCACGACCGGCGACGGCGAGGGCGAGATCGTCGAGCAGCGCGACGAGGTCGCGAAGTCGCTGGACCTCGACGCGATCCGCGCCGCCTGCGAAGGTTTCCGCGGCGCGATCTCGCAGCTGCCGCCGATGTACTCGGCGCTCAAGCACCAGGGCCGCGCGCTGTACGAGCTCGCCCGTGAAGGCGTGACCGTCGAGCGCCAGCCGCGCAATGTGACGATTCATGCGCTCGACATCGTCGAGTGGCACCCTTCGGAGCTATTGCTGGTGATCGACGTGCGCTGCACCAAGGGCACCTACATCCGCACACTGGGCGAAGACATCGGTGCGAAGCTGGGCTGCGGCGCGCACCTGGCCGGCCTGCGCCGGACGGCGAGCGGCCCGGTCTCGATCGAGCGGGCGGTGACGCTGGAGCAGATCGAGGCGCTGGACGAAGATGCCCGCCTGTCGCTGCTGACCGCGCCGGACAGCCTGCTGGGCGAATGGCCCGAGGTCGAGCTGAGCAACGACGAGGCCGGCCGTTTCCTGTCCGGCATGCGCCGGCGCGTGACGCTGACGGACATGCCGCAGGTGCGGGTGTACGGCCAGGCCCCGCGTGCCTTCCTGGGCAGCGCCCACGTGGCCGGCGGCGAGCTGATCGCCGACCGGCTGCTGAGTCCGACCGAAATCGCTTCCATGCTGATGCAGGCCGCCTGAGCCAACATCGCCTAAAAAGATCCGAGACATCCCGAGTTCCCGACTTCCTCCGAATCCAGAGAAAGCCCCTAGCGAAAGCCGCCCCATGAGCAAGCAAATCCGCAACATCGCCATCATCGCCCACGTCGACCATGGCAAGACCACCATGGTGGACCAGCTCCTTCGCCAGAGCGGCACCTTCGCCGAGCACGAGAAGGTCGTCGACACCGTGATGGACAACAACGCCATCGAACGTGAGCGCGGCATCACCATCCTGGCCAAGAACTGCGCGGTCAGCTGGGAAGGCACGCACATCAACATCGTCGACACCCCGGGACACGCGGACTTCGGCGGTGAAGTGGAGCGCGCGCTGTCGATGGTCGACGGCGTGGTGCTGCTGATCGACGCCCAGGAAGGCCCGATGCCGCAGACGCGCTTCGTGACCAAGAAGGCGCTGGCGCTGGGCCTCAAGCCCATCGTCGTCGTGAACAAGGTCGACAAGCCGGGCGCCAAGCCGGATGCCGTCATCAACGCCGCGTTCGACCTGTTCGACAAGCTGGGCGCCACCGACGAGCAGCTGGACTTCCCGGTCGTGTACGCCTCGGGCATCAACGGCTGGTCGTCGCTGGAAGAGGGCGCGCCGGGCGAGAAGTGGGGCGAGGACATGTCCGCCCTGTTCAACACCGTGCTCAAGCACGTGCCGTCGCAGAAGGGCGATCCGGAAGCGCCGCTGCAGCTGCAGATCTCCGCGCTGGACTTCTCGACCTTCGTCGGTCGCATCGGCGTCGGCCGCATCAGCCAGGGCACGCTGAAGCCCTCGCAGGACGTGCTGGTCATGGAAGGTCCGGACGGCAAGTCCGTCAAGGGCCGCATCAACCAGGTGCTGACCTTCCAGGGTCTGGACCGCGTGCAGGCCACCGAAGCCGGCCCCGGCGACATCGTGCTGATCAACGGCATCGAGGAGATCGGCATCGGCGTGACCGTCACCAGCCCGAGCAGCCCGGCCCCGCTGCCGATGCTCAAGGTCGACGAGCCGACGCTGACGATGAACTTCTGCGTCAACACCTCGCCGCTGGCCGGCCGTGAAGGCAAGTTCGTCACCAGCCGCCAGATCTGGGACCGCCTGCAGAAGGAACTGCAAGCCAACGTCGCGCTGCGCGTGAGCGAGACCGACGAAGACGGCATCTTCGAAGTGATGGGTCGCGGCGAACTGCACCTGACCATCCTGCTGGAAAACATGCGGCGCGAAGGCTACGAGCTGGCCGTGTCGAAGCCGCGCGTGGTGTTCCAGACCATCAACGGCGAGAAGTGCGAGCCGATCGAGCTGGTCACCGCCGACGTGGAAGAAACCCACCAGGGCGGCGTCATGCAGGCCCTGGGCGAGCGCAAGGGCGAGCTGGTGAACATGGAGCCGGACGGCCGTGGTCGCGTGCGCCTCGAGTACCGCATCCCGGCCCGCGGCCTGATCGGTTTCTCGAACGAGTTCCTGAACCTGACGCGCGGCTCGGGCCTGATCTCCAACATCTTCGACGGCTACGAACCCCACAAGGGCGATATCGCCGGTCGCAAGAACGGCGTGCTGATCTCCATGGACGCGGGTGAAATCTTCACCTACGCCCTGGGCAAGCTCGACGACCGCGGCCGCATGTTCGTGAAGCCGAACGACCCGGTCTACGAAGGCATGATCGTCGGCATCCACAACCGCGACAACGACCTGATCGTCAACGCGACCCGCACCAAGCAGCTGACCAACTTCCGCGTGAGCGGCAAGGAAGACGCCATCAAGGTGACGCCGCCGATCGACCTGACGCTCGAATACGGCGTCGAGTTCATCGAAGACGACGAGCTGGTCGAGATCACGCCGAAGTCGGTGCGCCTGCGCAAGCGCCACCTGTCGGAAAACGAGCGCAAGCGCGCGCTGCGGAGCTGATCGGGGAGGCGCCTGGACTGCAGAGGTCCGGGCGCTGGCCGCCAGTGCGCAGGGCCACAGGCGTCAAGCGCCTGAACCCCGCGCACTGCCGTCCTCCACCACTGTCTCACTTCCGCGGTTTTGCGACCGAGGACGATGGGAAATGAAAACGCCCGGTGCATCACTGCATCGGGCGTTTTCTTTTGCGCGGGTCAGGTCTTGCTTCGGCCAAAAGAAAAGCGACCCGTAGGTCGCTTTCCGCGGAGCAGGGAGGCTCAGCTTTTGGATTGCTTGCGGCGGCGCACGCCCATCAGGCCGAGCAGGGCGACGGAGGCCAGGGCCAGCGAGGCAGGCTCCGGCACGTTGCCGTTGTTGGTGCCGCCAGGCGTCTTGTTGCCCGTCACGGAGTAGAGCTTGACGAAGTCATAGCCCTTGGCGACGTCGATGCCCAGGCCGCGCGTCAGGCCCGTGGTGCCGCCGTCCGCCTTGGTCGGCGAGCCGCCCAACTGCGAGTTGTAGGCGGAGACCAGCCACCAGCTCGACGAGACCGAGGTGTTCAGGTTCAGCGTGGTCGTACCGACGTCCGCGTAGCTGTTCACCAGCGACCAGCCGTTGGCCGACTTCAGGTTGCCCGCCGTCTTGTTGACGATCGTGTTGTTGACGTCCACACCGGAGGTGGAGCCCGTGTAGGCCAGCACCGTGATGTCGCTGTCGTATTGGGTCCAACCCAGCTTCAGCTGCGTCAGGTTCACGGCGGCGTCGAACTTCAGGAGGATCATGTCCTGATAGCCGTAGTTGTCCATCGAGTGCTGCGGCGAGCCAACGTCGTTGTTGCCGTCCGCCTGCACGCCGAAACCGCTGCCGCTGTAGTTGATCAACGTGCTCTGGTAGAAGCCGTTGGTGCTGGAGTAGGTCTGGTTGGCGGTGCCCGCATTGGTGTAGTTCACCACCGCGGAGTAGGCCGAGAAACTGACGTTCGGCGCCGGATCGCCCGACTCGTTGCAGTTGGTCTGGCAGCTGCCGGACGTCCAGGTGGACAGCGCATGGGCGCTCATCGGCAGCGTCGCCGCCAGCGTCAGCGCAGCGATCGCCATCAGGCGTTGTTGAACTCTTTGCACGGTGTTCCCCTCGGTGCTCCGGATCGGGCCGGAGTGTCAGATTCGATCAGCTTCTTTAAAGCAAGGCCTGGGCCAACCTCTTGAAATCCTTGCGGCACAAGCACTTGTCGGTAAATGCGTCTGCCATTGGAGAAGGAATGTAAGTTTTTCTGACACGCGCCGGAACCCCTCACCAGAGGGGCACCGGGCCTTCAGCGCAAGGTCTGGCTCAGCGCGAGCGCTTCCTTGTGACTTTCGAACGCCGTGCTGCGCAGTGCCGCGTCCAGTTCCTCCCTCGCCTCGGCCTTGCGGCCCGCCTTGGCCAGCGCCGCGGCAAGGTGATAGCGGATGTCCGGACTGTTGGGCTCGCGCAGCCGCGCGTCGCGCAGCAAGGGCAGCGCGCGGTCGAGGTTGCCCGCGAGATGGTAGGCCCAGCCCGCCGTGTCGATGACCGACGCGTTGCGCGGATCCTTGGTCAGCGCGCGCTCCGCCACCACGGCGGCGGCCGCCGGGTCGCCCTGCCGGATCATCGTGCTGGCCAGGTTGTTGAGCGCTTCGACGTCGTCGGCGCGCAGCTTGAGCGCGGCCTCGTAGCTGCGACGAGCGGCAGGGAAGGCCCCCGCGCGCGCCTGCGCGTCGCCCAGCGCCTTCCAGGCCGCAAGATCCGACGGATGGGTCTTGAGCCAGCGCTCGGCCAGGTCCTGGGCCGCCTTGCCGGCCAGGTCCTGCTGGCCCAGGGCCCGCATCAGCGCCAGCAGGCTGCCGCTGCTGGGCTGCACCTCATGCGCCTTGCGCAGCGCCTCCAGCACCTGCGCCGGCTGACGCCGCGCCTGGGCGACATCGGCCAGCAGCGAGTAGCCGATCGCCGCCTGCGGACGCAGCTGGATCACCTGCCGGGCCTGTTTCTCCGCCATCGCGGCATTGCCTTGCTGCAAGGCCACCGTCGACGACAGCGCCAGCGCCGACAAGTGCCGCGGCGACGACTGGAGCGCCTTGTCCAGGCTGTAGGCCGCGCCGGGCAGGTCGCGCGCGTCAAGCTGCAGCGCCGCGACCTGCGCCAGCGGATCGGCGCCGAACCCCGAGCGCCGGGCCGCGTTGGTCAGCGTCGAGCGCGCGCCGTTGAGATCGCGGTTGGCCAGTTGCGCCTGGGCGTACGTGATCATCGCCTGCGGGTCCTCGGGCGTCTTGGCCAGCAGCCGCTTGGCCGCTTCCAGCGCCGGCCCGGGCTGACCCTGGCGCAGTTGCCAGGCCACCAGCGCCAGGTCGGCCCGCGTGTTGCGCGGTCCGCTGACATCGCTGGCCTTGGACAACCAGCGCGCCACCTCGGCCGTCTGGCCGCGCGCCTCGCTCAGCAAGGCCATCTCATAGAGGGCGTCGGCGTTCTTCTCGTCGGCCTTGATCAGCGCCTCCAGCCGTGCCTGCGCGGCGTCGAACTTCCGCTCGGCGATGTCGATGCGGACCTGGCCCAACTGGGCCTCGATCAGTCCCGTGTCGAGCTGGCCGGCCTTGACGTAGGCCTCGCGGGCACCGGCGAGGTTGCCGGCGCTGCGGCGCGCCAGGCCCAGCTGCAGCCACATCGTGGGGTTGTTCGGATCCTGCTTGACCAGCTTGTCGGCGATGCCGACCGCCTTGGCCGTCTGTCCGCTGCGCAGGTAGAGCGACGCCAGCGCCATGCCGGCGTAGATCTGGCGCGGGTCGCGCTGGAAGGCCTTTTCCAGTTCGCCGACCGCGTCGCCGGACTGGCCGCCGCGCATCAGCGACAGGCCGAGCGCGGTGCGGAACTCGGGCGCGTCGCGCGACTTCAGCGCCTCCTGCATCAGCGTGGCGGCGCGCGCGTGGCGGCCCTGCGCCATCTGCAGCGTGGCCATCATCACCAGCGCCTGACCGTCGCCGGGGTAGGCCTTGAGGTAGGACTCCAGCACCTCGCCGGCGCGGTCGAGGTTGGGCTCGGCCACGTAGACCTGTGCCAGCAGCTTGGACAGCGGGCTGTTGGGCGTCTGGCGCTGCGCGTATTCGAGGTAGGGCTTGGCCTTTTCCATCTCGCCGAGGCCGAAATGGGCGAGGCCGTTGAGCATCAGCGCCTGCGGCCGGTAGCGGATGAACTCGATGGGGACCGGGTCCAGGGCGGTCGTGACCGCCTTCAGCGCGGTCTTGGCCGCGGCGCCGTCGCCGCGACGTTCGGCGAGCACCGCCGTCAGGTAGAGGGCGCGGGGTTCGGCCGGTGCCAGCTTGAGCGCGGACTGAATCTGCGTCAGCGCTTCGGTGTCACGATTCAGGTCGATCAACAGACCGGCGCGGGCCATCTGCGCTTCCAGGTGACGGGGATCGGCCGCGATCGCGCGTTCATAGCCCTTGAGCGCCTCGTCCTGCTTCCCCTGCACGTGCGGCACGGTGGCGCGCTGGTAGAGCGCCTCGGCGTTGTCCGGCGCGAGCCGCAGCGCCTGATCGGCGGCGGCGGTGGCCTTGTCGAACTGCCGCGCGCGCAGGCGCAGCGGCACTTCGGCGAGCCAGGATTCGGCGTTGTCGGGGGGGATCGCGCGCGCCAGGTCGATCTGGGCCTGCGCCCGCGTCGGATCGCCGAGGTCCGACGCCGCCGCCGCGCGCACCAGCAGCAGCGACTTGCGGATGTTGTCGGGCAGGCCGTCGGGCACCAGCGCGGGCTGCTTGAACACCTCGGCCTGCTTGCCCTGTGCGACCAGCGCCTGCGCCAGCGGCACGGCCACTTCGGCGCGGTTGATGCCCTGGGAGAGCGCCTCGTTGAACTCGATCTCGGCGGCCGCGGCTTCGCTGCGCATCAGCAGCGCCTTGCCCAGCAGCACGTGCACGGTCAGCATCCGGGCGTCCTGCTGCAGCGCGTTCTTGAGCTGGATGACGGCGCCGTCGACGTCCTGACGCTCGAAGCGCTTGAGCGCGTCCTCGTAGTAGCGCGCGGCCTTGACGCTGTCCGCGTGCGCGGTCGAAACGCCCATCGCCAGCAGCGCCGCCGTGGCCAGTGTCGCCAGCCTGGTGAAGGCGGCGACGACGGGACGCCGCCGGCCGGTCCTGCCAAGAGTGTTCATTTCGTCCCCCGGGAATGTTGTTCTGACGCGCGGCCGATGCCGTCGCGGCGCTCACGCGGGCAGGGCGCCGGCGTGGCGGGCGAGACCGGCGTCAGTGCGACGCACGGCCCGCGCCGACGCTCACTTGCGGTAGTTGTCGAAGCTCAGCGGCAGGTCGGGCAGCGCCTTGCGAAGCGCGGCCTGGGCGCCTTGCAGGTCGTCCAGCGACTTGCCGGTGATGCGCACGATGTCGCCTTCGATCTGGGCCTGCACCTTGAGC
The DNA here is from genome assembly GCA_002205125.1 of Roseateles noduli. Classification (GTDB taxonomy): domain Bacteria; phylum Pseudomonadota; class Gammaproteobacteria; order Burkholderiales; family Burkholderiaceae_C; genus Roseateles; species Roseateles noduli. The sequence continues at coordinate 639,640 of NIOE01000002.1, forward strand.
TTGCTTTCCTTGATCGCGGCGACGACCTTCTTGGCCTCGGGGGCCTCCAGGCCGTTCTTGATCTTGTAGACCTGCTTGACGCGGTCGCCTCCCAGCTTCTCGATCTTCTCCTGCTTGTCGACGAAGCCGAGCACGACGCCCTGCTTGGTCAGTTTCGAATAGAGCACGGCCTCGATCTGCTCGAGCTGGAACTCGGCGTCGCCGGTGGCGTGGACTTCCTTTTCCTTGTCCTTCCACTCGATGGCGGCGCTGGTGCCCTTGAAGTCGAAGCGGGTGGCGATTTCCTTGGCGCTGGCGTCCACGCTGTTGCGGACCTTCACCATGTCGGGTTCGAGGACGGTGTCAAAGCTGGGCATGTACGGCTCTTTCAGAGGGGGAGGGCGGTGACCGATGGTCGGGGGCCGGCCTCCGAGGGGATCTTCAGGGATATGGGCGAGAATTCTAGCCATGCAGTCTCCCGCCATCCCCCCCTCGACCGAGCGCCGCGAGGGCGTCGTCATCGAGCACGACGTCAACCTCAAGCCCTACAACACCTTCGGCCTGCCCGCGACGGCGCGCCGGCTGGTGCGCATCCGCGAGGAACTGGACGTCCGCCGCGTCGTCGACCACCCCGAACTGGGCCGTGCGCCCAAGTTCGTGCTGGGCGGCGGTTCGAATCTCGTGCTGACCAAGGACGTCGACGCGGTCGTGCTGAAGATGGAGATCCAGGGGCTGAGCGTCGAGGAACGCGAGGACTGCTGGATCGTCGAATCCGGCGCCGGCGTGCCCTGGCACGAGGCGGTGGCGTGGTCGCTGGCGCAGGGCGTGCCGGGACTGGAGAACCTGGCGCTGATCCCGGGCACGGTGGGGGCCGCGCCGGTGCAGAACATCGGCGCCTACGGCATCGAGCTGAAGGACCGGCTGGAGAGCGTGGACGTGGTCGACCTGACGACCGGTCGGCGCGTGACGCTGCCGGCGTCGGTGTGCAGATTCGGTTATCGCGACAGCGTGTTCAAGCAGAGCGGCTACGGCGGCCTGGCGGGCAAGAGCGTGATCACGAAGGTGCGGTTGCGCTGCCCCAAGCCGTGGCAGCCGCAGCTGGGCTATCTGGACCTCGAACGCAAGATGGCCGAGACCGGCATCGCCGCGCCCGACGCGCGCCAGGTGTTCGAGTGGGTCTGCGAGATCCGCAGCGCCAAGCTGCCGGACCCGGCGCGCATCGGCAACGCGGGCAGCTTCTTCAAGAACCCGGTGGTCAGCGCGGAGCAGTGCCGCGACATCATCGCGCGCGACCCGCACATCGTGCATTACCCGATGGCCGACGGCAGCTTCAAGCTGGCCGCAGGCTGGTTGATCGATGCCTGCGGGTGGAAGGGCAAGAGTGTCGGCGGCGCGGCGGTCTACGAGAAACAGGCACTGGTGCTGGTGAACCGCGGCGAGGCCCGCGGCGCCGAAGTCGTCACGCTCGCGCGCGCGATCCAGGAAAGCGTCTACGGCCGTTTCGGCATCCGGCTGGAACCGGAGCCGGTGGTCGTCTGATCCGGGATCAGGCGGCCAGCAGTCCCCACGTCCGCAAGAAATGCCGCGTCATGCCCGCGAACGGCTGATCGCCGTCGGCGCGGCGGCGGATGCCGGCGAGGACCTTCGCTGCGTTCGGTGATGCCGGGTCCATCTCCTGGAATGCGAGGGCGAGGGTGCGCAGCAGGTCGTAGTGGTTCCAGCGCAGCCGCAGCAGCTCCGTGCGGTTGAGTCCGAGCACCTCTTCAGCGGCCTTCGCGGCGGCCTTGGCTTTCGCCGAGCGTCCGCGCGCGATGAGCCAGACCTCGTGCGTCTCCTCGATCGCGTTCCACGACAGCAGCTTCTCGGGATCGACGAGGTAGGGATCGGGCAGATGCGGCTGCTCGCCGGCGAAGAAGCGTTTCAGCGACGCGTCCGTGGCGCCGGCCGGATCGAGGCAGAAGGTCGCGGCGAGCGCCGCCGCCTTGGTGGCCTCGGCCGGTTGCGCGGCGGGCATGCGAGGCGGCTTCAATCGCGCGCCGGTCACGGGGAAGGTGTTGCCCTTGTAGACCTGATTGCAGACCTGGCAGCTGAAGGTGTAGTTGTCGACGCAGTACGCGAGCCACCAATACAGGTCCTTGGGCCGGAAGTGCTCGACGTCGCCGTGCGCGACCACGGCCGTGTCGGCTTCGCAGTAGGCGCACTTGCCGGCCGAATCGATCTTGAGCGCCGGCTTGGCGGTCGACCAGATCTGTCGCGCCTTGGGCTTGAAGTCGACCTTGCCGCCGTCCTCGTAGAAGTAGCCTTCAAGCTTGAGCACCCGCTGCTGCAGCTTGGCGCCGGTGAACGCGCCCAGGCTCGCGGCATCCCGGCCGCGCCGCAGCCGGATCACTTCGAGCGCTCCGCCCGCTTCACGGCCGCCTTCAACTTGGTCGGCGACAGCGCGGGCACCGTCGCGGCAGGCTTCGCCGCGCCAGCTTTCGCGGCGAGCGGCTTCGTCGTGCCTTTGGCAGCGGACTCTTTCGCCGGTGCTGTCTTCACGGACTTCGCCGTCTTTGCCGATGCTGCCGCCTGCTTCGCGATCGTCGTCTTCAGTTCCTTCAGCAGCGCCGTCTGCTGGCGGGCGTAGTCGGGCACCGCGTCCCACTCGGGCGCGACGCGCAGGACCTCGGCGCTGCGCTGCAGCTGCGTGCGCTCGCGCGAGGTCAACGCCTTGCCTTGCGTCTTGGTCTTCGTGTGCAGCTTGCGCGCCGTGTTGCGGGCGGTCTCTACCGCCACCGAGTCCGTCGACTCCAGCCCGAACATCGGGCTCATCAGCAGCTGGTGCAGCATCATGAGCCGCGGCTCGCCGACGAAGGGCACCAGCGTCGGTCGCTGCTTCGGGCCTTCGCGGCGGATGACGAAGAGCTCGCCTTCGCCGCTCTGCTGCGCGGTCAGCGCCGAGTGCGTCGTCGCGATGAACTGGAAGTTCGGCAGCAGGTTCGAGAGGAAGTCCACCAGCTGCCGGCGCCAGACCGGATGCAGATGCAGGTCGAGTTCGTCGATCAGCAGCACGCCGCGCGTGGCCAGCGGATCCTTGCGATCGGGGAAGGCTTCGGTGATCCGATAGAGCAGGTCGCCGCACCAGGCCGCCATGTTCTGGTAGCCGTCGGACAGCTGGTTCAACGGCACTTCGCCGTCGACGGTCTTGAACATCAGCTGCCCGGATGCCTTGTCGATGCGCGAGAAGTTCATGCCCCGCATCAACTTGTTGAGGGCCGCGCGGATAGGCGCCAGCGCCGACTCGCCGCGCCGGTAGTCGAGGTCCATGGCCCAGCGCTGCAGCGACACCAGCGACGCATCCGGCGAGAACATCGACGCCAGCGCGCGCGCCCGTGAGGAACGCGCCGAGTCGTCCAGCGGCCCGCTCGCGCGCTTGCCGCTTTCGGGCGGCCGACGGGACACGCCGTACCCGAGCACGAAGTAGTTGCGGTCCGCATGACGGATCGCCGCATCCAGCGCTTCCAGCGTCTGCGCGTTGCGCTCGAAGATCTGGCGCAGCCCGTCGCCGCGGTGCAGCTCCAGCGCGATCTCGCGCCGCTCGCCCTTGGCGGTCACCAGCGTGCCGGCGATGCGGCATTGCCGCATGCCGTTGCGGATCCACGCGTCCGCGTCGCCGAGCAGCTCCGGCAGCGCCTCGCTGCCGGCCAGCAGCAGACCGATCGAACGCAGCACGGTGCTCTTGCCGCAGCCGTTCTCCCCGAGCAGCAGCGTCCAGCGCCGGTTCGTGCCGGCCGGTGCGTCCGGACCCGCGCCGAAGTCGATGGCCAGCGAGGCCATCGAGCGAACGTTGGTCAGCGCGATCCGGGACAGGTACATGGGCGGGGCTCTCCGTGGTGGAGAGGGACTATAAGAGACGACGGCCGTCGTTCACTACAGACAGGGGACCGTTTCCCCGCCCCTGAGGTCGTTGTCGCGCGGCGTCGAGTAGTTCTCGATCGTCGCGAAGTTCCGCGTGCCCGCCTCGGGTTTGAGCATCGTCAATGCACAGCGTGGCGCGGCCCAGAAATGATTGGCGCGGATCTCGACATCGTCGGGCGAGGTGTGTTGAGCGCCCATGCCGCTGACGGCAACGCGGAGCGCCATCGGCGCGTCGTTGAGCCGGTTGTCCCAGATCACCGTCTTCTTGACCGGTCCGGGGAAGTGCCCGCTGCGGATCAGGATCAACGGCACGTGCTCGAAGTGGTTCTCCCCGATGAGCGCGTCAGAGGGCGTGTCGACATACACCGGCGGCACCTTGCGCGTGTTGAACCCGATGGCATTGAAACTGTTCCGTGACATTTCCATGTGGCGCGGCGAAAGGATCTGCGCTGCCGCGCGAGGCGACTCCGCCGCTGCCGAGGTCTGATCCGGCGCGCTGAGCGCGACCCGGTTGTACGCGATCTCGAGGGGCACGGCGAGCATGGACCGGATGGCGACGAGATAGTGCCCGTTGCGCTCAGCGCTGTCGGCGGGCGAGCGTCGCATCGCCAACAGCATGGCGCGGGTACGAGGCGCGATGTGTCTGTCCGATCGAACCGGGTTCCAGTCCGCGTCGACGGCGCCGATGAGGTTGCGCGTGATGCAGACCTTGGAGGTCGGCGACCCGGCAGTATCCTGGTCTGCCGTCGTGCCTCCTGTCGTCCGCAGGTCGATGCCGAAGCCGGGCACGTCCCCGGAACGCCGCAACACGTTGCCTTCCACCGTGTGACGACCGCGGGCGACGGTGATCTGCGCCTCCTTGCCATGGGTGCCCGTCAGGCCGTTCCACCGCACCGTCGACGGCGGTATGCCGTCCACCACGATCCGCGTGTTGTGGAGCTGCAGTCCTTCGATCAGGACGCCGGTCGCCGCGGAAATGTCCGTGGTGATCCTGGCCGGCGCCGCGTCGACGCTTTCCAGGCGCGTGTTGCCGGTGGCGCTGCCGACCAGTCCCGTGCCGCCGGGCAACTGCAGCTCCCCCGCGAAGGCATAGCGGCCCGATGGCAGGAAGAGGGCGGCTCCCTGCTTCCCGAGTTGAGCGAGCGCCGCGCGCAAGGCGGGGCCCTGGTCCGTGGTGGCCATGCCTTCCTGAGCCGTCTGGGAGAGGATGCCGACATCGGCGGCGCACACCCGACGGGGCGTCTCCGCGACGGTGGTCTCCCACATTGGTTCGCCACCACAGAGCGGTGCCGCCCGATCGCCCCCATGCGACGCGTCCTCACTGGCCAGGGCAGGCGAGACCGCCATGCCCATGGCGCTCAAAAGGGGCAGGACGCACAGGAGCGTCGATCGCGGGAGACGACGTGCGACGGTGTTGGTGACGGTCGATTGGAACTGGGAAACGGAAATGGACACGGACATGGACAGGGCTCCTTTTTAGCGCGGTGCACAAGCGGCACCGCTCCTGGAATTCCATGTTTTTCGTGTCGCGTCGACCATGACCCGGGTAAGTCCGGCTGAGGCCGATGGCGCCTCTTCAACGCTGCGCCGTCACCACTTTCTGTGGTCTGTCTTCGAATATGGAACGCAGCCCCTGCCTCGGGCCGTGCAGGAGGTGCGCGACCTCCAGCGACCTCAAGCGGCCTCAAGCGGCCTCAAGCGGCCTCGGGCCGCGCCGGCGACGGCGCCAGCGTCTGCAGGCACACCCGCAGCGTCTCCAGCTCCACCGGCTTGGCGAGGAAGGCGCTGATGCCGGCCTCGTCGGCCTTCTGGCGCGACTCCTCGAACGCGTCCGCCGAGAACGCGATGATCGGCAGCCGACCGCGCGGCGCCGGCAGTTCGCGCATCAGCCGCGTCGCCTCGAAGCCGTCCATCTGCGGCGTGTGCAAGTCCATCAGCACGATGTCGAAGGCCTGCTGACGCAGCGCGTGCAGCGCCTGCAGGCCGTTCTCGCACAGCGTCGGATGGTGGCCGAGCCGCTCCAGCATCGCCTCGATCACGATGCGGTTGGTGGGGTTGTCCTCGCTGACCAGCACGCGCAGGCCGGTCACCGGCTGGGCGGGTGAGGCGGCGGTCGACGACGCGTGGGGCGCATTCGATGCGTGCGAGGCATGCGAGGCATGCGACGCGTCGGCAACACCTGGCACCAGCTGTCCGGGCGGCAGGTCCACCCCGGCGCGCAGCGGCAGCGCGAGCGTGAAACGCGCGCCCTGGCCCACGGCGCTCTGCACGTGGATGTCGCCGCCCATCGCGCGCGCCAGCCGCCGCGAGATCTCCAGCCCCAGCCCCGCGCCGCCGTGGCGCCGCGAAGTGCTCGCGTCTCCCTGGCTGAAGCGCTGGAACAGCCGCGCCTGCGTCTGCGCGTCGATGCCGGGGCCGGTGTCGCTGACCTCGACCATCAGCAGGTCCTCGCCCAGCGCGCCGACGCCGCATCGCATCTGGCAGCCGACGTGGCCGCGGTCGCAGAACTTCAGCGCGTTGCTGAGCAGGTTCAGCAGGATCTGCCGCAGACGCGTCGGATCGGCCAGCACCCAGCCGGGCACGTCGTCGTCGACGCCGAAATGCAGCGACAGCCGCTTGGCCGCGGCCTGCGGCCGGCTCAGCGCCTCCAGCTCCTTCATCAGCGCGCCCGGCTGCAAGGGCTCCGGCGCGATCGAGAGTCCGCCGGCCTCCATGCGTGTCACGTCCAGGATGTCGCCCAGTACCGCCAGCAGATGCCGCGCGCAGTCGTTCGCGGCCTTCAGCTGCTCCTGCTGCGACGTGGTCAGCGGCGCTTCCTTGATCAGCCCCAGCATGCCGAGCAGCCCCTGCAGCGGCGTGCGCAGCTCGTGGCTCATGTTGGCCAGGAAGACCGTCTTGGCGCGGTTGGCCGCGTCGGCCTCGCGCTGCGCCTCATTGAGCCGCGCAGCCAGCGCCTTCTGCTTGTCGCCGTAGCGCTCCAGGCCGCGGAACTGGCGGTAGATGACGGCGGCGAACAGCAGCGCCATCGCCGACAGCGCCGCCGTCAGGCCCAGGCTGATGCGGCTCTGGTTGCGCACGATCTCGTTGCGCGTGGTGACGTCTTCGGCGACGTGGTGGGTGGAGGTCAGCGACAGCTCGCGGATCGGATCGGCCAGCGGCTCCAGCCGGTCGATGATCGCGGCGACCCGCTCCGGATGCTCACGGATCAGCGCGCCGTTGAGCGGCAACGCGTCGGCCCAGTGCACGAAATCCTGCGTGCGCGCCAAGGTGCGCTGGTAGTCCGGGTGGTGCGCCAGCACCAGCGCGGCGTGTTCGCTCTCGATCAGGTTGAGCCGGCTGACGAAGATCTCGTAGCGCTGCGCCACCTGGTCGGGATCGACGGCCACACTCGGTCCTGCGGCCTGTTCGAGCGCCAGGCGCAGCTTCAGATACTCGGTCTCGAACTGGAACAGGCTCCAGACGAGGTAGTCGTCCTGGTAGCGCCGCGTGCCGTTGAGCGCCTGGTACTGGCGCGCCTGCAGCCAGGCGACACCGGCCAGCGCCAGCACCAGCAGCAGGCCCATGGCGGTGACGGCGATGCGCCAGCGGCGCTGCTTGGCCGAGACGATGCGGGCGGCGTCGCGCGGCATGCTCAACGCAGCTCCAGATGGGTGAGCTGCCACGCCGAACGCCCGTAGAAGATGCTGTTGCGCAGCTCGGGCGCGCGGTCGAACGGATAGATCAGGAACAGCGGCCCCTTGTCGCGGACGGCCATCGGCTTGTCGTCGATCAGCCGCGCGACGATGACGTCGTAGCGGGCGGTGTCGCCGACGGGGATGCTGACCCGGTAATCGTTGAGCGCCCGCGCCTCGATCGTGCGACCCTGCGCGCCCGCCGCGGCGAGCACGTCGCGCAGGAGCGGACCGGTGAACTTGCGCGGGCTCGGGTACCAGGGGGTCTGCGTGCTGAAGCTCACCTGCGGCAGCTTCTCGAGCATCGCCATGTCGAAGGCCGCACGGCCATCGCGGTTGGCATTGCGCAAGGCGCCGCCGACCGTCAGCACGACCGGGCCGGCGGGCAGGTCCAGCGGCGGCTCGGCGGGGACCGCCCACGCCGACGGGGCGACGGTGGATCCCAGGACACAGGTCAACAGCCCGAGCAGGGCGGAACGGCGCGCGATCAGCATGGACGGAGACACGGCCCGACCTCGCATCCCACTTCCGGGTCGAAAACGGATGCCGTACAGGGCATTGGTGAAAGCCCGCATGCTACGCGCGGGGCCCGGGCGGAGCATCTACGGGACCACCCCAATGCCAGGGACCAGTCTTGTTTACGCCACACGTGGGCGGGGCGCGCCCCGGAGCCCTTCCACTGCGGTATGCCAAGCGCGGGCACTCCACGGTGCAGGGGGCATCCCTCCGGGAACCCCCAGCACCATTCCGGCCCCATCGGCGCTCGCTGCGTTCGAGTTCCATGGGCCTCTCTGTTGTCGCTGCGGTGACAAGAGGGCGCACGTGGTCGACTGAAGATCGGTCCAAACAAAGACAGGAGACAGATCGATGACGCGCGTGGTCACCCCCCGTCCCGAAAATGCCGACGTGCAGTACAGCCATTGGCCCGCCCGGCTGCCGCGGCAGCTGGCGATTCCGCGGACCTCGCTGTGGTTCAACCTGGACGTCGCCGCGAACCGGTATCCGGACAAGGCGGCGACGCAGTTCCTCGGCGCCACGCTGAGCTTCCGCGAGATGCGCCGCCAGGCCGAGGCGCTCGCCGGCTGGCTGCGCGCGCAGGGCGTGGGCAAGGGCGACCGCGTGGCCCTGTTCCTGCAGAACTGCCCGCAGTACCTGATCGCGTTCTACGCGATCAACCGCGCCGACGCGGTCGTGGTGCCGGTCAATCCGATGAACCGCGAGGACGAGTTCGGCCATTACCTCACCGACCCCGAAACCAAGGTCGTGATCTGCAGCGGCGAGCTCTCGGGCATCGTCGCCCGCGCGGCGGAGAAGCTGCCCGCGTCGCAGCGCCCGCGCGCGGTGCTGGTGACGCAGTACTGGCAGATGCTGCCGCCCGCCGGCCCCGATCCCGCCTGCGATGCGCCCGAAGCGATGCGCCAGTGGCTGACCGCCGTGCACGAGCTGCCACCGGGCGCGACCGACTGGCGCGAGGCCATCGCCGCCAGTCACGTGCCGGGCCCGCACACCGCGGGACCCGACGACCTGGCGATGCTGCCCTACACGTCCGGCACCACCGGACTGCCCAAGGGCTGCGTGCACACGAACGCGACGCTGATGTCCAACAGCTGCGGCGGCTGCCAGTGGGGCTACGCGAGTGCGGAATCGGTGGGGCTGGCCGTGGTGCCCATGTTCCACATCACCGGCACGCTGTACGGCGTGCTGGGGCCGGTGTTCATCGGCATGACGCTGGTGATCATGCCGCGCTGGGACCGCGAGCTCTGCGGGCGGCTGATCTCGCGCTACCAGGTCACGCACTGGACCTGCATCCCGACGATGATCATCGACCTGTTCGCCAGCCCGAACTACAAGTCCTTCGACCTGCGCAGCCTGCGCTACCTGAGCGGCGGCGGCGCGGCCATGCCCAAGGCGGTGGCGGAACGCCTGCAGGCGGAGTTCGGCCTGACCTTCGCCGAAGGCTACGGCCTGACCGAAACCGCCGCGCCCAGCCACGGCAATCCGCCCGAGCGCGCGAAGCTGCAGTGCCTGGGCATCCCGATCTTCGGCGTCGATTCCCGCATCGTCGATCCGACGACGCTGGAGGAAATGCCGGTCGGTGAGGTGGGCGAAATCATCACCCACGGTCCCATGGTGTTCCATGGCTACTGGCGGCAACCGGAAGCCACCGACGCCGCCTTCGTCGAGCTGGATGGCAAACGCTTCTTCCGCACCGGCGACCTCGGACGCATGGACGAGGAAGGCTATTTCTTCATCACCGACCGCCTCAAGCGGATGATCAACGCGAGCGGCTACAAGGTCTGGCCGTCAGAGGTGGAGATGCTGCTGTACCGCCACCCCGCCGTGCAGGAAGCCTGCATCATCGCGGCCAAGGACGCGTACCGTGGCGAGACGGTGAAGGCCGTCGTGGTGCTGCGCGCCGAGGCCAAGGGCAACACCACCGACAAGGACATCATCGACTGGGCCCACGAACACATGGCCGCTTACAAGGCACCCCGCATCGTGGAGTTCGTCGACGCGCTGCCGAAGTCCGGCTCCGGAAAGGTCATGTGGCGGTTGCTGCAGGAGAAGGAAACGAGCTAGGGCTCAGAACCGCGAACCCGGCCGCTTGAGAAACTCCAATTCCTCTGGCGTGCTCTCGCGACCCAGGATCTCGTTGCGATGCGGGAAACGCCCGAATCGCTCGATGACCTCGCGATGCTTGCGCGCGTAATCAAGCGCATCCTTCAATCGCCCGTCCTCATCGGCCAAGGCCTCGAAGGTCGCAACGCTGCGATCCTGCATCGCCAGATCCTCGGCATGCTCCAGCGGCATCGCGATGAACCAACGCTCCAGCACGCCGAGGTCCTGCGCGCGCGGCTGCAGCGCCAAGGCCGCCTCCAGCGCCAGCGCATCGCCCGCGAAGGACGTCGGCGTGTCGCGATGGACGTTGCGGGTGAACTGGTCCAGCACCAGGATCCGCGCGAGCGCACCCCAGGCGGTGGAATCCCAGTCGCGCAAGCCGCCACGCAAGGCCTGGTCGATGACGTCACCGAAGCGTTCGCGCAGCGCCGCATCGAAGGCGGCGTCCTTCTTGAACCACTTCATCTGGACCTGGCCGTCCTGCTCGCTGCCGGGCACACCAAACCATTCGTTGAGCACGCGTTGCGCCGGCGCCGGCGTGAGCAGCCGCTGCCAGCGCGGATGCCGCAGCAGCCAATGCCGGACGTAGCTGCAGCCGGGCACCAGCTGCAGCGGGAACTGCGCCAGCCAGCGCGCCGCGGCCTCCACCAGCTGCGCGGCCGCGCCTTGCCCGGTGAGCTGCGCCGGCACGCCGGTGTGCGTGATGATCAGTTGCTCGCCGTGACGCTCATAGTCGAGCCGGCATTGCAGCCCGGGTTGCGGCTGCGCAAGGAAGCATCTCGCGTCAGGAAGATGCTGGATGACCAGATTCAAGATGGGTCTCCACGAGAGGCCTCCCTGCCGAGTTGACGCCACAAGTAGGCGAACTCGAGGGCTTGCAACAGCGCCCGCTGCTGGTTGTCCGCAGCGCCGCCGTGGCCGCCCTCGATGTTTTCGTAATAGAAGCAGGTCTGGCCCAACGCCAGCATGCGTGCCGCCATTTTCCTCGCATGGCCGGGATGCACGCGGTCGTCGCGCGTCGACGTGGCGAAGAGCGCCCTCGGGTACGTCACCCCCGGCTTGAGCTGCTGGTAGGGGCTGTACGCCGCGATGTGCGCCCACTCGTCGGGCTCGTCCGGATCACCGTACTCGGCCATCCACGACGCGCCCGCCAGCAGCAGGTGATAGCGCTTCATGTCGAGCAGCGGCACCTGGCACACGACCGCGCCGAAGAGCTCCGGCCGCTGCACCATGCAGGCGCCGACCAGCAGCCCGCCGTTGCTGCCGCCCATGATTCCCAGCCGTGCGGGCCGCGTCAGTCCGTGGGCGATGAGGTCCTCGGCCACGGCGATGAAGTCGTCGAAGCTGCGCTGCTTGTGTTCGAGCGTCGCCGCCTGGTGCCAGCGCGGGCCGTACTCGCCGCCGCCGCGGATGTTGGCGACGACCAGCTGTCCGCCGCGCGCCAGCCACGCGCGACCATTGCCGCCCGAGTACCACGGCTGCAACGAGACCTCGAAGCCGCCGTAGCCGTAGAGCAGGGTGGGCGTCTCCTTCTGAGCCTGGGCGTCGCGGCCGCGCCTGCCGATGACGAAGTAGGGCACGGTCTCGCCGTCGGCGCTGGTGGCGAATCGCTGCTCGACGGTCATGCCGTGGGCGTCGAACTGCGCGCCGCGCTGCTTCAGCGTCTCGCGTGTGTCGACACCGGCCTGCGCCAGGCAGACGACGTCCGGCGTCAGGAAATCGCAGTAGTGCAGGAAGTAGCGGTCGCCGAGCGTGTCGTCGAGCAGTTCCGGGTCGTGCAGGCTCTGCACGCTCAAGGTGCCGGGGAAGGGCGCCTTGACCTGGCGCAGCGTCGGCGGCCGGTGCGACAGGTCCCACTCCTCCAGCCGGCTCGCGACGTGCTCGCTGACGTTGAGCAGCAGGTGATGGCGCGTCAGCGTGTAGTCCTCGAGCGAGCGTCCCGCCGTCGGCGAGAACATCACGCGGATGTGCTTGTCGTGCCGCTCGTTCTTCCAGAACGACGCTTCCTCCATCAGCAGCAGCGAGCCCGACGGGTAGGTCGGTCCGTGCGGGATGGCCCAGTCGGTGCGCGGACGCAGCAGCATCCACGGGCCTTCCAGGTGGACGCTCATGTCGCTGGGGAGGTCGATGGGCACGAACGCGCCGTCTTTCCAGAGGAAGCGCGACTCGTTGTAGAAATCCAGCGCGCGGCTGAAGACGACGCGCTCGAAGCCCGGCGTGCGGTCCACCGAGGCGGAGACGGAGACATCCGCCTTCTCGCCTTCGAAGATCACCGGCGCCGCGTCCAGCGGCGTGCCGCGCGCCCAGCGCCGGATCTGCCGCGGATAGCCCGAGTCGGTGAGCGAGTCCGGACCGAAATCGCTGCCCACCAGCAGCGTGTCGCCGTCCAGCCATTCGACGTCGCTCTTGGCCTCGGGCACGAAGAAACCACCGTCGGCCGGAGCGATGAAAAGCAGCGTCTCCAGGTCGAACTCGCGCAGCTCGTGCGCATCGGCGCCGCCGTCGGACAGCGACACCAGGCAGCGCCGGTACTCGGGCGCCAGCGACGTCGCGCCGTGGAAGACCCAGCTGCGGCCTTCGGCGCGGCCCAGCGCGTCCAGGTCCAGCACCAGACGCCACGGCGGCTCGGCGAGCTGGTATTCCTCCAGCGTGCAGCGCCGCCACAGGCCGCGCGGATGGGCCTCGTCCTGCCAGAGGTTGTAGAACCAGTCGCCGCGCCGCGCGACATGCGGGATGCGGTCGCGGGCGTTGAGGATCTGCAGCAGTTCCTCGCGCACCGGCTCGAACTCGGGCTCGGCCTTCAGCGCGGCGAGGGTGCCTTCGTTGCGCTCACGCACCCACTGCAAGGCACGTTCGCCCTCGTCGCCCTCCAGCGCTTCGAGCCACAGGAACGGATCGTCCTTGGCGGCGGTCGAGTCGACGGATGCGGACGGGACGGATTGAGGCACTGCGGTCTCCTGATTCTCAAGGGCGGGCAAACCCGCCCCTACCTTAACCCAGGAGTTACTCCTCGCGTTCCTTCAGCAGTTGCGGCGTGATCTCCACCGCGCCCTTTTCGGTGCTGACGTACGCCGTCCCGTCCTGGATGCTGACCTGCCACTGCATGCCGCGCTCGGCCAGCGCGGCCAGCGCCTGGGCCTGCTCCGCCGGGATCTGCCACACCGCCAGCTTGGGTGTGCGTTGCAGCTTGTTCTGGATGCCGGCCCACCACACCGGGGTGCTGGACGCGTACCCGATGACGGTGACGCGGTCCGCTCTGCCGTGCGCCTGGCGCAGCCGCCGTTCGTCGGGCTGGCCCAGTTCGATCCAATGGACGACCTGGCCGGTCAGGTCGAGCTGCCACAGCGGCGGCTCGTCGACGTCGGACAGGCCCTTGCTGAATTCCAGCTTGCCGTGCAGGTCGTCGGCCGGCACGTTCAGCGCGTAGGCGAGGATGCGCATCATCATCCGCTCGTCGGTCTCCGACGGATGGCGGGCGACGGTCAGGGAGTGCTCGCCGTAGACATGGCGGTCCATGTCGGAGAGTTGCAGCTGGGCTTTGTGGATGGTGGCCTTGAGCGCCATGGTGGGGTGCCGCCTGGAGGGCGGTTGTGTTCGCGGTGGTCGGGGTGGACAGCCTGCCGTGCGGGCTGCACGCGGGCCGGAAACGATCTGAAGCCGCGCATTATCCGGGTCGTGGCATCATGCCGACCCGCACAGCGGACCGGTCGCGAGCCGGACGGTCCGTATCGACGAGACAGCGCCCATCCGGCGCAATGACTTGAGAGACGACATGAACACTCTTCGCACCTCCCTCGCCGTCGCGGCACTGCTGGCCTGCGGCCTGGCCTCGGCCCAGACGGCGCCGGCCAAGCCCGCCGCCAAGCCTGCCACGTCGACGCCCGCCGCGGCCCCCGCCACCAAGGGCGGCAAGGGCAAGCTGATGACGCGCGACGAGCTGCGCACCTGCATGACCTCGAACCAGCAGAACGAGGAAGCCGCCGCCGAGCTCGACAAGAAGAAGGCCGTGGTCCTGAAGGAGCGCGACGAGCTCAAGGCCTCCAAGGCCGAGTCCGACAAGTTCGAGGCCGACATGCAGGCGCAGGGCACCGCGCTGAAGGGCGAGATCGACAGCGTCAAGGCCTTCGGCGCCGAGATCGAGGCCGGCGCGGCCAAGATGGAAAAGGCCGACCTGAAGGCCAAGCAGGAGGAGTACCAGGCTCGCGCCAACGCCCTGCAACCGAAGATCGACGCCTTCAACAAGGCGCGCAACGACCGCGTCGAGGTCAACAAGGCCTTCAACGTCCGCGTCGATGCGCACCAGAAGATCGCCGACGAGTTCAACGAGGCCGTCGAGGACCTGAACGACAAGCGCAACGAGTGGAAGTTCAAGTGCGGCAACCGCTCGTACGACGAAGCCGACGAGATCGCGATCAAGAAGGAAATGAACAAGAAGTGATGAGGAAGGGGCAGACCCGATGAGCACCGACATGCTGTCCAATCCGCTGCTGTCCGCCTGGACCGGCCCCTACGGGCTGCCCCCGTTCGACGCGATCCGCGCCGAACATGTCGAACCCGCCTTCGAGGCCGCGCTCGCCGCGCATCGCGCCGAGCTGGCCGCGATCGCCGCGAATCCGGCCGCGCCGGACTTCGACAACACGCTCGCCGCGCTCGATCGCGCCGGCCGAGCGCTGACCGCGCTGGAACATCTGTTCTCGACGCTCAGCGCCTCGGCCAGCTCGCCCGAGCTGCAGGCCGTGCAACGACGCATGGCGGCGCCGCTGGCGGCGCACACCAATGCGATCTATCTGAACGCCGCGCTGTTCGAACGCGTCGAACGACTCCACGAGCAACGCGCGTCGCTGGGTCTGCCGCCCGAGTCGCTGCGGCTGCTCGAACGCGTGCACCTGGACTTCGTGCGCGCCGGCGCCCGCCTGCAGGGCGACGCCCGCGCGCGATACGCCGCGAACATGGAGCGCCAGGCCGAGCTCAACACCCGCTTCGCGCAGAACGTGCTCGCCGACGAAAGCGGCTACCAACTGGTGCTGCGCGGCGAAGCGGAACTGGCCGGCCTGCCGGACTTCGTGCGCGCCGCCGCACGCCAGGCCGCGCTGGACCGTGGGCAGACGGAGGAGGGCGCCCACGTCGTGACGCTGTCGCGCTCGTTGATCGTGCCCTTCCTGACCTTCAGCGAACGGCGCGACCTGCGCGAGCAGGCCTGGCGCGCCTGGGTCGGCCGCGGCGAGACCGCCGGCGAGACCGACAACCGCGCGCTGGTGCGGGAGCTCCTCGCGCTGCGCCACGAGCAGGCCGCACTGCACGGCCATCGCAGCTTCGCCGACTACGCGCTGGCCGACACGATGGCGGGTCGCCAGTCCGCCGTGCAGGGCCTGCTGGACCAGGTCTGGGAACCGGCCAAGGCAGCCGCCGCGCGCGAGCGCGCCATGCTCGACGAGGTCCGCACGCAGCTCGGCCACGACCTGACGATCGAGGACTGGGACTGGCGCTGGTACGCGGAGAAGGTGCGCCAGCAGCGCTTCCAGCTCGACGAGGCGGAGGTCAAGCCCTACTTCCCGCTGGACGCGATGGTGCAGGCGATGTTCGACTGCGCCTCGCGGCTCTACGGCCTGCGCTTCGTGGCGCAGCCGCAGGTCGCCGGCTACCACCCGGACGTGAAGGTCTACGAGGTGCAGCGCCCGGACGGCTCGCTGCGCGGGATCTTCGTCCAGGACAACTTCGCGCGTCCGACCAAGCGCAGCGGCGCCTGGATGAACGCGCTGCGCTGGCAGGCCCGCAACGGCATCGACGCGCTGCCGATCATCCTGAACAACAACAACTTCGCCAAGGGCGCGCCGGGCGAGCCGACGCTGCTGTCGTTCGACGACGTGCGCACGCTGTTCCACGAATTCGGCCACGGCCTGCACGGCCTGCTGTCGGACGTGACGTTCGAGCGGCTGTCCGGCACCCAGGTGCTGCGCGACTTCGTCGAGCTGCCCTCGCAGGTGATGGAGCACTGGATGGCCGAGCCCGCGGTGCTCAAGCAGCACGCGCGCCACTACAAGACCGGCGAGCCGCTGCCCGACGCGCTGCTCGAACGCCTGAAGGCGGCCGCGACGTTCAACCAGGGCTACGAGACGGTGCGCTACTGCGCGTCGGCGCTGGTGGACCTGGCGCTGCACGCGCAGGAGCAGGCCGATGTGGCGGATCCGGTCGCCTTCGAGCGCGAGACGCTGGCCCGCCTGGGCCTGCCCCCGGCGATCGGGCTGAACCACCGGCTGACGCATTTCCAGCATCTGTTCTCGGGCAGCTATTACGCCTCGGGCTACTACGTCTACCTGTGGGCGGAGGTGCTGGACTGCGACGCCTTCGAGGCTTTCGTCGAAGCCGGCGATCCGTTCGATGCGAAGACGGCGCAATCGCTGCTGGCCAACATCCTGTCCGTCGGCAACAGCCGCGAGCCGGGCGCGACCTATCGGGCCTTCCGCGGCCGCGATGCGCGCGTCGAGCCGATGCTCAAGGGGCGAGGGCTCATTCCGGCCTGAGCGCCTGAGCGGCCTGACGACGCGCTGATCCCCGCCTGATCCCACCTGATCCCGCGCCGGGATCCGCCTGACGAGGGGTCCCGCAAGGGGCCCCTAGTTCTTGGGGTTAACCACTAAGGCCGGGGCCGTTCATCGCGCTCACCCGCAGTTCGTCGCCCGCAGCGCCGGGTTGATCGCAGCGGACTTCTGCGTCGGGTGCGCTGCTGGAACAGTCTCTCCCGTGCCGCAGGATCCATTGCGCTGCGGCCTCGGAGAACCCAGATGAACACCATCCGTTGTTATGACCGCTACACGCACGTCAAGCGCCTCGCCGTGCTGGTGGGTGTCGTGGCCGGCATCGCCGTCGGGCTGCTCGCGCGATGAGCGACCACGACGCCCTGTCCGGCATCCGCCTGTCCTGGCCGGCGTCGCTCTTCGCGGCGATGCACGGGGCGGCACAAGGAACGATCGCAGCAGGAGCGGCGGGCGCAGAGCGCGCCGCCGCTTCAGCCTCGCATCAGCCGGATTCCGCCGTGCTCCCTATGATGGGGGGATGGACTCTGCCCACGCCGCCCTCGATTCCGTCACTGCCGACGTGACGACCTCGCCCGAGGTCGTGCCGCTCGCCGCGGCGACGCCCTCCAAGCTGCGATTCGCCGCCGTGACCGGCGCCGGTTCGGGCATCGGCCGTGCCGCCGCGCAGGCGTTGATGCAGGCCGGCTGGCAGGTGGCGCTGCTCGGCCGCCGCGACGAGGCGCTGCGCGAGACCGCCGCCTTCGCGCCCGAGCGGGCGCTGGTGCTGCCCACCGACGTCGCCGACGAGGCCCAGGTCGCTGCCGCCTTTGACGCGATCGAGCGCCGCTGGGCCCGGCTGGACTTCCTCTTCAACAACGCCGGGCGCGGCGCGCCCGCGTCGGACATCGACGAGCTCAGCATCGAGACCTGGCGCTCGGTGGTCGACATCAACCTGACCGGCAGCTTCCTGTGCGCCCGCGCGGCCTTCGGGCTGATGAAGCGGCAGACGCCGCGCGGCGGACGCATCGTCAACAACGGCTCGATCTCGGCGCACGCGCCGCGGCCGGGGTCCATCGCCTACACGGCGACCAAGCACGCCATCACCGGCCTGACGAAGACGCTGGCGCTGGACGGCCGTCCGCACGACATCGCCGCGGGCCAGCTCGACATCGGCAATGCCGCGACCGACCTGACCGAGCGCTTCGTGCACGGCGTGCCGCAGGCGCACGGCGGCACGATGGTCGAACCGCGCATGGACGTGGCGCACGCGGCCAGCGCGCTGCTCTACATGGCGGAATTGCCGCTGTCGGCCAACGTGCCGTTCCTGACGGTCATGGCCACCAAGATGCCCTACATTGGACGAGGCTGAACACGGGGGTTGTCGCGCGCACTTGAAACCGCGCGATCGCCCCGATCTGAAGGACCGATGAACGCTCTCTCCACGCTTTTCTCGATCGCTGCCCGCCTCGTGCTGGCGGCGGCTTCCATCGTGCTGTTCCTGGTCGTGCTGGCGGCCGGGCTGGTGATCTTCGGCGTCGTGCTGCTGTGGAGCCTGATCCGCGGCCGCAAGCCGACGCTGCACACCGCCACGTTCCAGCGCGCGGCGCAGTTCCGTTCGCAGGCCTTCCGGCCGGGTGGAGTGAACGGCAGCCGTGTGCCGCAGGGCGAAGTGATCGACGCGGAAGTGCGCGAAGTCCCGAACGCGGATCCGCGCCTGGAACGCTGACTGCGTGAGGCCGCTGGCCCTCACCCCCCGCCCTCTCCCGCGGTGCGGGAGTGGGGGTCACACCGGCGCGGTGCTCAGTACTTCGGCGGCGCGCTGAGCTCGTCCCAGAGCTCGTCGTAGATGCGGTAGCGCGACGGGCTGATCTTGCCCGCCTCGACGGCGACCAGCACCGCGCAGCCCGGCTCATGCCGGTGGCTGCAGTTGTGGAAGCGGCACTCGCCCAGATACGGCCGGAAATCGGGCATGTAGCTGGCCAGGTCCGGCGCGGCGATCTGCCGCAGGCCGAATTCCTGGAAGCCCGGCGAGTCGATCAGCGCATCCCGACGTTCCGGGTCCATCCAGTACCACTGCGTCGTGGTCGTCGTGTGGCGCCCTGAGTTCAGGGCCACCGAGATCTCGCCCACCTGCGCCTTCGCATCCGGCACCAGCAGGTTGATCAGCGTGCTCTTGCCGGTGCCGCTGGGGCCCAGCACCAGCGTCGCCTGGCCGTGCAGCATCGGCCGCAAGGTCTCGCTGGCCTCATCGGGACGGCCCTTGAAGCTGAGCTCCAGCACGTTCTGCCCCATCGCCTTGTACGGCGCGAGGCGCTCACGCGCCGCGTCCGCGCCGGGCAGGTCGGTCTTGTTCAGCACGATGTCGGCCGTGATGCCCGCGCTGTTCGCCGCGATCAGCGCGCGCGTGAGCTGCGACTCCGAGAACTGCGGATCCACCGCCACCAGGATCAGCAGTCGGTCCAGGTTGGCCGCGAAGCTCTTGGTCTTCCACTCGTCCTGGCGGAACAGCAGGTTGCGGCGGGGCTCGACCTTCTCGATGACGCCCTCGTGATCGCTGCTGCGCTGCCAGCGCACGCGGTCGCCGACGACGCAATCGCTCTTCTTGCCGCGGGTCAGGCAGTGGATGCGCTGGCCGTCGTTGTCCTCGATGACGTAGTGGCGGCCGTGGCCGCGCACCACCAGACCGGTCTGGACGTCCTTGCTCATGCGGCGTGCCCCGCCGTCGGAGGCGTCGTGGTCGACAGCGTCGAGCCCACGAGCGCCGCGATCGCCGCCAGCCGCTCGCTGGCCGGCGGATGCGAGTAGTAGAAGCGCGCGAACACCGGATCCGGCGTCAGCGTGCCGGCGTTGTCCTCGTGCAGCTTGAGCAGCGCGTTGGACAGGTCGGCACCGCTGGCCTGCGCGCAGGCGTAGGCGTCGGCCTCGAACTCGTGCTTGCGCGACCACAGCGACATCAGCGGCGTCAGGAAGAAGGCGAACGGCGGCAGCGCCAGCATGATCAGCAGCAGCGCCAGCGCGTCGTTGGGCGCGTCCAGGCTGGGGCGCACGCCCAGGCCGAGGTAGAAGCCCGTCTGCGCGCTCAGCCAGCCCAGCAGCGCGAAGCCCGCCAGGCTCAGCGCGAACATCAGCACCATGCGCTGCGGCACGTGGCGGCGCTTGAAGTGGCCCAGCTCGTGCGCGAGCACGGCCTCGACCTCGGGCGGATTCAGCCGCTCCAGCAGCGTGTCGAAGAACACCACACGCTTGGCCGCGCCCAGCCCGGTGAAGTAGGCGTTGCCGTGCGCCGAGCGCCGGCTCCCGTCCATCACGAACAGGCCCTTGGCCGCGAAGCCGCAGCGCTGCATCAGCGTCTGCACGCGCTCGCGCAGCACGGCGTCCTCCAGCGGCTGGAACTTGTTGAACAGCGGCGCGATCACGGTGGGGTAGATGACCAGCATCAGCAGGTTGAAGCCCATCCACGCGCCCCAGGCCCACAGCCACCAGAGGCTGCCGGCCTGCGCCATCAGCCACAGGATCAGCGCCGCGATGGGCAGGCCGAGCAGGGCGCCGACGGCCAGTCCCTTCACGCCGTCGACGAGGAACAGCTTCAGCGTCGTGCGGTTGAAGCCGAAGCGTTCTTCCAGCCGGAAGGTGTTGTAGATCGTCCAGGGCAGGTCCAGCGCGCCGGAGAGCAGCGAGAACGCCGTCAGCAGGCCGAGCTGGTAGCCCATGTCGCCGAGCTGCGGCCGCCACGACAGCGCCCACTGGTTGAGCAGGTCCAGCCCGCCCAGCAGCGTCCAGCCGATCAGCAGCGCGGTGTCCGCGGCCAGGTGCAGCGTGCCGAAGCGGCCGCGGGCGACGGTGTAGTCCGCCGCCTTCTGGTGCGCCGACAGCGGCACGGTGCCGACGAAGGCGGTCGGCACCGCGCCGCGATGCCGCGCCACATGCCGCATCTGCCGCGAGGACAGCCACAGCTTGACCAGGAAGGACAGCATGACGGCGGCGACGAAGGCTGCGGTCAGCACCAGCGGGGAGTGGCTCAGCGCGGTGGGCGCCGGGGCGGCGGCGAGCGCCGCGGGAGAGATCTGCATGGACGCAAGTGTAGAGGGGCCCGACTCGGCGACAATCGCGCCCAACCTGAAGGACAACCCCATGACCACCGACACCACCGCCGCCCCCGCTGCTGGCGCCGGCGCCAATCCCGTGCTGCCGCTCAACGACCAGAACCTGATCTGGATCGACCTGGAAATGACCGGCCTCTATCCGGACAAGGACCGCATCATCGAGATCGCCGTCGTCGTCACCGACGCGCAGCTGACGGTGCGCGTCGAAGGCCCGGTCTTCGCGGTCCACCAGTCCGACGCGATGCTCGACGGCATGGACGCCTGGAACAAGGGCACCCACGGCAAGAGCGGCCTGATCGACCGCGTCAAGGCGTCGACGGTCAGCGAAGCCGACGCCGAGCAGCAGGTCATCGATTTCCTGAAGGCCTACATCCCCGCGGGCAAGTCGCCGATGTGCGGCAACTCGATCTGCCAGGACCGTCGCTTCCTGGCCAACTACATGCCCAAGCTGGAAGACTTCTTCCACTACCGCAACCTGGACGTGTCCACGCTCAAGGAGCTGGCGCGCCGCTGGAAGCCCGCCGCGATGGAGGGCTTCAAGAAGGCCCAGAAGCACACCGCGATGGCCGACATCCACGAATCCATCGACGAACTGCTGCATTACCGCGAGCATTTCCTGAAGCTGGACTGAGCCTGGCTCGATGAATACCCCGCGCCGCCCGCTGGACCTGTGGGCGGCTTTCGATTTCCCGCGCCATCCGCTGGCGCGCGAGGACGGCGAACGCCTGCGCGGCGCCTTCTTCGCGCCGCCGGCGGAGCGCCTGGTCGCGCGCGACCCGGACCGCCTGCGCGCCGTGCTGCGCCTGGCGCATGCCGCGGCGCGCTCGGGGGCGTGGGTGCTGGGCGGCCTGCGCTACGAGGCGGCGGGGGCGCTTGACGCGGTGCTGCGCACGCGGCCGGCGGGCGAAGCGCCGCTGGCGGAATTCCACGTCTGGCACGAGGCGCCCGACGCCTGGCCGGAGGACCTTGCCGCGCAGGGCGCGGCATGTGCGCATCCGATGATCGCGTGGTCCGACACGCAGGACGAGGCGGATGAGCAGGCGCAGGTCGAGCGCATCCGCGCCTACATCCGCGACGGCGACTGCTATCAGGTCAACCTCACGACGCGTCTGAGCGCCGGGGCGCTCGCCGGCTTCGACGAGGTCGCCCATTTCTTCGCGCTGCACGCGTCGCAGCCGGGCGGGTTCTCGATGTTCCTGCGGACCGGCGACGGCTCCGGCGGGGAGGGCGATCGCGCCGCCGTGGCCAGCGTCTCGCCGGAACTCTTCTTCGACTGGCGCCCGGTGCCCGAGACGCCGCAGGCCAGCCACACCTGGCTGCTGTCGGCGCAGCCGATGAAGGGCACGGCGCCGCGCGGTCGCGACCGCGCCGGCGACGAGGCCGCACAGGCCTACCTGCGCACCAGCGCCAAGGAGCGCGCCGAGAACCTCATGATCGTGGACCTGCTGCGCAACGACCTGTCGCGCGTCGCGGTGCCGGGCTCGGTGCGCGTGCCGCGGCTCTTCGAGCTGCATGCGCTGCCGACCGTCTGGCAGATGACGTCGACGATCAGCGCGGTCACGCGCGGCGGGCTCGCGCTGGACGAGGTCATGACCGCGCTGTTCCCCTGCGGCTCCATCACCGGCGCGCCGAAGAAGCGGGCGATGGAGATCATCGACGAACTCGAACCGGGACCGCGCGGCTGGTACTGTGGCGCGCTCGGGCTGCTGCAGCCGGGCGGGGCGGTGACGTTCAACGTGCCGATCCGGACGGTCGAGCAGACGGTCGAGCGGACGGTTGAGCGCACCGTCGAGCGGACGGGCCGTGCGCTGCGCTGCGGCGTCGGCAGCGGCATCACGATGGATTCGCGGCCGGGCGACGAGATCGACGAGTGGCGCGCGAAGGCGCGTTTCCTGACGCGCGCCCAGGCCCCCATCGAGGCGCTGGAGACGATGCGGCTGGAGGATGGCGAGTTCGCCCGCGCCGGTCGGCACCTGGCACGGATGCAGCGCACGGCGCGGCATTTCGGGTTGGCGTGGTCGGCGGACGCGGCGAAGGCCTGTCTCGTCGACATCGTGCGACGCCATCCGCGCGGCGCGTGGCGCGTGCGGTTGACGCTGGCGCGTGACGGCACTTTCAACGATACGGTGCAGGCCTTGACGACGTCGACCGATCCGGTGGTGCCGCTGACGGTGGCACTGGCGCGGACCCCGATCGACACGCGCGGTCCCGCAGCCGAATTCATCCAGCACAAGACGACGCGCCGCGAGGTGTACCAGGCCTTCCTGGACGCCAGGCCGGCGGACTGTTTCGACGTGCTGCTGTTCAACCGGGACGGCGAGCTCACCGAGGGCTGCCTGACCAACCTCGCGCTGCAACGGGCGCCGGACGGGCCGTGGCTGACGCCGCGCGCCGAGGCCGGCCTGCTGCCCGGCACGCTGCGCGAGGAACTGCTGGAACAGGGCCGGTTGCGCGAGGCGCGACTGACCCTGCACGATCTGCGGCGGGCGCATGCGCTCGCCATCTTCAACGGTGTCCGCGGCTGGCGTGAAGTGCAGCTGCGGCACGAGGACTCCCATGACGACGACTCCCCAACGACGCCGCCCGGCGGCGCGCAAGACCCGAACGGTCGATGAGGCGGCCGTGCCGGCCGCGGTCGATGCCGCCGCGGACACGGTGATCGCGCCTGCGACCGACGCCACGGTCGAAGCTACGCCTGCTCCGGCGAGCGAGGCGCCCAAGCCCGCGCGCAAGCGGACCTCCCGCGCGAAGGCGACCGCCGAGGTGGCGCCGGACGTGGTCACGCCCGCCGCGATGACACCGGACGTGGTCGCACCCGCCGAGGTGACCGCTGAAGCTGCCGAGACTATCGAGTCGGCGCCGAAGAAGCGGCCGGCGCGCAAGCGCACACAGGTGGCGGCGGTTGCTGAAATCGCTGAAGTCGCCGAAGTCACGGTCGATGCGCCTGTCGAGGCCGCTGCTGATGTGGTCCCCGAAACGACTGCCGCGGCGGCGATCGGAGCTGCGACGACCGAGATGGCCGAGGTCGCTGAGGTCGCTGAGGTCGCTGAGGTCGCCGAGGTCGCTGAGGTCGCCGAGGTCGCTGAGGTCGCCGAGGTCGCTGAGGTCGCCGAGGTCGCTGAGGTCGAAGAGGCGCCTGCCCGAAAGGGCCGCCGCAAGCCCAAGCCCGAACCGGTGGTGGAGGAAGTGCCGGCCGAGCCGCCGCGGTTCACGCTCGGCGCGCGCGAGGACGACGGCGTGTTCGGCGACTACGAGCTGCGCGACGGCGAGACCGGCGGCACCTTCCGTCTGCGTCTGCTGGGTCGCCAGACCTGGCGCTGCGACTGCGGCGGTTACCGCGATCACGGCCATTGCGAGCACGGCGCGCAGCTGCTGTCGCTGTTCGACGAGGCGCAGCACGAAGCGCTGGACGCCGGCTGGCCGGCGCGCGAGGCCGAAGTCTGGCTGGTGCCCGGCGACGAGCGCGAGCTGCAATGGGTCTGCGGCCGCGACGTGCCGCAGCGGCTGCGCGATCAATCGGGCCTGGACGATCAGCAACGCCGCCGCGCCGAAGGCGGCCACGCCTGGCTGCAGCAGGTGCTGAGCGACGCGCGCGCCCTGGGCGTGGTGCTGCGCGTCGATGCGCCGGTGTGGCCGCAGCTGGCTTGCGGACGCGATGCGCAGGCACGCGTGCAGCGCCTCGAAACCCTGATGGCCGACGGCGCCGCGATGCGCGCGCTGCTGCGCGACGAGCTCCCGACCCACGCCTGGGAGGCTGCGCTCTTCGCCGTCTGCGCCGGCCGCGCGCTGATCTCCGACGACCTCGGACTGGGGCAGCGTGGTGCCGCCATCGCGGCGATCCAGCTGTGGGCGACGCTCTTCGGCGTGAAGCCCGCCGTGGTCATTGCCCCCGAAGCCGCGCATGCCGCCTGGCAGCGCGACCTGAAGCGCTGGCTCGGCGACGACGCGAAGTCGGTGACGGTGGCCGCGACGCCGCCGGCCAAGCCGCAGCCCGCGCTGCTGGTGGTCGACGGCATCGAGTTGATGGGTGAGGAACGCCTGGCCGCGCTGCGCGCGCTGCCGGCCGCGCAGCTGCTGCTGATCGCTCATGAGGAGCCGCTCGGCGACGCGCGCCTGGGGGAATGGGTCGACTGGCTCGACGACATGCGCCGCGGGCCGCTGTCCGATTTGAGGGTCCTGCCGGAGGACGCCGGCAAGAAGGTCAGGCGCGATGCGCTGGAGCCCGTGCTGCTGTCGCGCCGCAAGCGCGAGCTGGACGGACAGTTGCCCGCCGCGCTGCTGTCGCCGCTGTGGCTGGACGTTGCGGGTTCGACGGGCGCAAGCCTGCCGGCCGCGCCGCTGAAGCAGCTGCGCCAACTGGTCGAGCGCTGGACCGCACTGCGCTTCCTGTCGAGCGCCGAGCAGCAGCAATTGCTGGAGGCGCTCGCGCTGCTGCCGCCGGCCTCGCGCCAGGCGCTGGCCGCGAAGGCCGAAGCGGTGCTCGCGCTGCGCCGCGAATGGATCCAGGCCTCGGCCGTGCCTGCCGCCGCGCGCCTGCTGATCTGCGCACGGTCGGAGACGCTGCTGGACAGCCTGTCGATGTCGCCGCAACTGCGTCGCCTGCCGCCGCAACGCCTGCGCGCCGGCGACACGCCGGAGCTTCGCGCCGCGGCGCTGTCGGCCTGGCGCGGTGCCGAGGCCGGCGTGCTGCTGGCCAGCGACGACGCGCTCGGCAGCCTGGACGAAGGCGCGCTCGCCGGCGATCGCGTTGCGATCGTCCACGCCGACCTGCCGTGGCAACCCGACGTGCTGGCGCGCCGCGTCGAGGCGACCTGCGGCGACGACGCCTGCGGCGTTCCGTCGGCGCTGCTGCTGATCGAGGAGTCGCTCGATGCCGCCGTGCTGCGCGCGCAGCGCGACGGCCTCGTCTTCCCCGAGTGGCTGGACGCCACCCCGGCCTGGCTGGACAGCGATCAGCTCGATGCGCTGATGGCCGTCCTGCCGAAGCTGCTCGAAGGCCTGTGACTCACAGCGTCGCGAGCGGTGTCTTGAAGACGCCGTTCGCGTCGACTGCGCGCTTCACCGCGCGCAGCCGGGTCAGGTTGCCGCCGTAGTAGGCCGAGGCCGCATCGGTGATCGCCGCATCGGGGTAGTTCACGTAGGCGCCGCCGGAGCTCCACGGCGACATCGCCGTGCGCAGGCTGTGCGTCCAGCGGGCGTCGTCGTCGAGCTGTGCCGGCGTGCTGCTGCCGGCCAGGTTCTCCGTCAGGTACTGCGCGCTGAACAGCGCGTCGCGATGCGGGAAGGCCGTGGCGTCCGCCGCCACGCGCGCGATCGCGCCGCCCATCTGGTCGAAGATCACCACGCCGCCACCGCCTGCGCGGCCTCGCGCCGCGAGCGCGTCCACCAGCGTCTGCATCCCCGCGGCCGGAATCGGCTGCGCGAAGAAATCGGAACTCGCGGTCATCGCCACGCGCGGCATCTGGCCGCCCGAAGCCTGCGAGGGCAGGTGGCACTGCACCGCGGTCAGGTCGGCGCAGCGGTTCATCAACAGCGTCGCCGCACTGATCACCTGTGCCGGGTCCTGCGCCGTCGGCGCGGCTGGCGCCGTGATCAGGAACCGGTCCCACTGCGCGCGCAGCGCCGCCGCGCCGTCGAAGCCGACGACGAAGACGGACAGCAGCATCTTCCCCACGCTGTCGACGCCGATCTGGCACTGCGACCACACCGACTCCGGCAGCGTCGCGGACCAGGCCTGCCAGGCCAGCGCCACGCCCACGAGATCGCCCGAGCCGAACTGCCCCCAGCAGGTGTTGAACGCCGGCAGCGGCTGCGTCTGGAAGCGCAGTTCCGTGACGATGCCGAAATTGCCGCCGCCGCCCCCGCGCAGCGCCCAGAACAGGTCGGCGTTGCGCGTCGCGTCGCAGGTGACGGACTGGCCGTCGGCGCCGACCAGCGTCGCACCCACGAGCGCATCGCAGGTCAGCCCGTAGGCGCGCTGGAAGAAGCCGAAGCCGCCGCCCATCGTGATGCCGCTGATGCCGATGGTCGGGCAGCTGCCGGAGGGCAGCAGCCGGGGCTGCGGCAGCGCCAGCAGTGCGCGGTACACATCGGCGACCTTGGCCCCGGCGCCGACGACGGCGATGTCGCCGTCCATGCGGACGCTGTCCATCGGCCCGGTGTCGATGACCAGTCCGGTGCCGGTCGACGCGGCCAGGTAGCTGTGTCCGCCGCTGCGCGCGGTGAACGCGATCTTGTTGGTCAGCGCGAAGTTCAGCGCCGCGACGACGTCCTCCGGTCCGGCGCACCGGGCGAGCGCCTGCGGCACGACCGCGTCGAAACGCGCGTTGGCCGGCCGCCGGAACGCGTCGAAATCGGCGTGGCCGGACACCAGCAACTGGCCCTTCATCTGGCGGGCGAGCGCGGCATAGGGGCCGACGTCGGGGGAGGGCGCCGGGGTGACGGGGGCACCGCTGCTGCCTCCGCCGCCTCCGCATCCGGTGAGCCAAGATCCGGCGAGCGCTCCAACGCCCGCGCCCAGCAAAACGCGACGATCCATTCAATGTCTCCCTGATTGAGGTCGATCGGCTCCTCCATCGTGCGAACTGAATGTCGCCCTGTGCGAAGTCCAATCTGAGACCAGTGTAGGACCGAAGAAAGTCCAGTGGCGACGCATCCCCCATAGGGGCGTCCTCCGCAGGGGGGCGATGCAAGGGATGGGGAAGGGCCCTGTTCAGCCTCCAACCTGCCTGCTGGCGCCCTCCAAGGTGGCTCACAAGGATGTGCTAGGTGAAAACCCCGAATGCTGTTATAGTCGTGGGCTTCACCGCTTCTGGCGGTGCTTCGTACGTCTCCTCTGACCTCTTGCAGACCGCTGCGCCGGGCATCCGACTGGACTCCCACGCAGGCTCCGGCTCTCCGCCGAAGCTGTTTCCCGCCACGGGGAGCGCGCACTGCATGCCCTCGGGTTCGGTCGGCGGCGATGCCGTCGCTTTGACTGTTCCCCGGCGCCTCACCAGGCCCTTCATGCCGACCACGGCGGTTGCTCTGCAATCGCGCCGCGCATGTGTCTTTCTTTCCTGGTGATCGACGCGAGCTTTCTCCCAGCGACATCACGGTTCAGCCGCGATCACATCGATCTTGCGCGGCGACCAGGCGCTCCGGCGCGGACTCCGTCTCGACGGCGTCAGCCCGGCTGCGTCCCATTGGATTGCACAGACACATGAGTTTCGACCACGACAAGAACGCCGCCGACACCCTGGACACGAACGAGGCGCTGGACAGCGGCCTCGAGCAGGTGATCGACGCCGGCGAACTCGGCGCCGACGCCGAGACGACCGGCACGCCGTTCTCGGCCCTGGGCCTGCACGACGCGCTGCTGCGCGCCGTCAAGGACTCCGGCTACGAGAACACCACCGAAGTGCAGGCGCAGGCGATCCCGCCGGCGCTCGACGGCAAGGACCTGATGGTCTCGTCGCGCACCGGGTCGGGCAAGACCGCCTCGTTCATCCTGCCGGCCCTGCAGCAGGTGCTGAACGCCCGCGCCGAACGCGCCGCCACCAACAACAAGACCCGCACCGTCGGCCCGCGCGTGCTGGTGCTGGCCCCGACCCGCGAACTGGCGATGCAGGTCGCCAAGTCCGCGATGACCTACGGCCGCCACATCCAGGGCCTGCGCGTCGCCACCGTGCTGGGCGGCATGCCCTACGCGCAGCAGCTGCGCGCGCTGAGCGGCCCGCTGGACGTCCTGATCGCCACCCCGGGCCGCCTGCTGGACCACATCAACAGCGGCCGCTGCAAGCTGGACAACGTGACGATGTTCGTCCTGGACGAAGCCGACCGCATGCTGGACATGGGCTTCATCGACGACATCAACTTCGTCGCCGAGCAGATCCCGGCCGAGCGCCAGACGCTGATGTACAGCGCGACCTTCGCCGGCAACACCGGCCGCCTGGCGTCGCAGCTGATGAAGGACCCGCAGCGCATCGACGTCTCGGGCCACACCGAGACGCACGCCAACATCGAGCAGCGCCTGCACTGGGCCGACAACGGCCAGCACAAGCGCAAGCTGCTGGAGCACATCCTGGGCCTGCGCGACGTCGACCAGGCGGTCGTCTTCACCAGCACCCAGCAGGACACCGAGTGGCTGGCCGAGCAGCTGGAGGCCATCGGCCACCGCGTCGCCGCGCTGCACGGCGGCATGCCGCAGGGCAAGCGCACCCGCACGCTGATGGCGCTGCGCCGTCGCGACCTGCGCGTGCTGGTCGCCACCGACGTGGCCGCCCGCGGCATCGACGTGCCGACGATCTCGCACGTCATCAACTTCGGCCTGCCGATGAAGGCCGAGGACTACGTCCACCGCATCGGCCGCACCGGCCGTGCCGGCCGCTCCGGCCTGGCGGTGACGCTGGCCGAGCGCGGCGACATCTCGATGATCAAGCGCATCCAGCAGTTCACGACGCAGGCGATCCCCGTGTCGCGCATCGAAGGCCTGGAGCCGCGCAACGAAGAGCCGAAGATCTACCCGTCGCGCCCCGGCTTCGACCGGGGTGATCGCGGCGACCGTGGCGGCTACGGCGGCAATCGCGGCGGCTACGGTGGCAACCGTGGCGGCTTCGGCGGCAACCGTCCGCAAGGCGGCGGCTACCGCGGCAACGACAACCGCTTCGACAGCAACGCCCGCTTCGAGCGTCCGGAAGGCCAAGGCCGTCCGCCGTTCGGCGAGCGTCGTGAAGGCGGTCAGGGTGGCTTCGGCGGCGGCCAGGGCGGCCAGCGCTTCGAGCACCGCAACGAGCGTCCGCAAGGCGATCGTCCGTTCGGCGACCGTCCGCAAGGCGACCGTCCGCGTTTCGGTGACCGTCCGCAAGGCGGCTTCGGCGGCGCACCGCGCAGCTACGGCGATCGTCCGCAGCGCGACTTCAACGCGCCGCGCGACGGTGGCCATGGCGGCAACGGCGGTGGTTTCGACCAGCGTCGTCCGGATCCGCGTTTCGACCGTTCGGCCGAGAACAACGACCGCTACGCACCGCGCGCCGAGCGTCCGGCCTTCAACAAGGGCGACGACAACCGCTTCGAAGGCCGTCCGGCCAAGCCGGCATTCGGCAAGGGTCCGCGTCCGCAAGGCGACGACCGCGGCGACCGCGGCGGCTTCGTGCCGCGCAAGGGCCCGCGCAAGTTCTGAGCCTCGCGGCTCGGTGGCTGAGGGACGCTGAGGGATGCGCGTCGAGGGTCGGATCGTCCAGTGGGATGACGCGAAGGGCTACGGCTTCATCGCGCCGTCCGACGGCGGGCCGAAACGCTTCGCGCACATCAGCGCCTTCGGCCCGCGCGCCCGCCGACCTTTCGTCGGCGAGCGCGTCGACTACGAGGCCGGGACCGATGCCCAGGGCAAGGCCCGCGCGCTGAAGGTCCGCAGCCGCGAGCCCAAGCCGGCGCCCGCCGGCCCCGCGCCCCGACGCGGTCCGTACGGCGCTGCCGGCACGGCCCGCGACGGTGCGCGTGCCAAGCCCGCGCCGTCTGCGAAGGCCGCGCGCGGCGCTTCGACTTCCTCCTCCTCCCCCAAGACCTCCGCCGACACCGGTGCCTCGTTGTGGCTGGTGCCAGGCTTTGCCTCGCTGGTGTTGTTGACGCACCTGGCGTGGCCGCTGCCGCGCGGCTTGTGGGGCGTCTACGTCGCGATGAGCTTCGCGACCTTCATCGTCTACGCGCTCGACAAGCGCGCGGCGCGGCTGGGCCACTGGCGCGTCAAGGAATCGACGCTGCACGTGCTCGCGCTGCTGTGCGGCTGGCCCGGCGCGTTGCTGGCACAGCACTTGCTGCGGCACAAGAGCGCCAAGCCGACCTTCCGGCGGGTGTTCTGGTTGAGCGTCGCGCTCAACATCCTGGCCTTCGTCTGTCTTTTTACGCCGCTGCTGACGCCGTTCTTCTCGGGATTCTCCGACCACTGGAACGCGCGATCGGCCGGCTCATCCGTCTGATGCTGCAGTTGAAAGTGATTGGCACCGAGGACGTCCCGCACGTGCTCGCGTTGCAGGCCCAGTGCTACGGGCCCGAGTTCCTGGAAAGCGCCGAGGCCTTCGTGGCCAAGCTGGACGCGGCGCGCCATCTCCACTGTTCCTACCTGGCCGTCGAGGCCGGCGAGCCGCTGGCCTACGTCGTCAGCCTGCCGGTCGACGACGGGCAGCTGCCGGCGCTGGACGCGCCATCGATCGCGCCGGCGCGCGCACCGCGCACGCTGTACCTGCACGACCTCGCGGTCTCCCCGGCCGGCCGCGCGAAGCGCCTGGGCCACAAGCTGGTGCAGCAGGTGGTGCATCGCGCCCAGGACATGGGCCTGACGCAGGTCGCGCTCGTGGCCGTGCAGGGCTCGCGGGCGTACTGGGAGCGCCACGGCTTCTCCGATGCCGAGGCGCCCTTGAGCGCCGCGCTGACCGAGAAACTCGCCTGCTTCGGCTCCGGGGCAACCCTGATGCGCAGGTCCCTGACACCCGTGTGACGGCGGGCCGGGAAGGGCGCTCCGAGGGGCGATAATCCGCCCCTATGACAGTGACCCCGGGAGGCGTGGACGACGTGCTGCGCGACGATCTCCCCGAACCCTCTTTCGAAGACCATTTCCGCGAAGGTCAGCTCCCGCAGGACTCGCTCCTGTGGTGGCAGCTGGAACGCAACGAGGCCCTGCTGGGCGCGCAGCGCGCGCTGTTCCACGGCCCGGCCACCCTGGTGCGGCTGCGCGTCTGGGTGTTCATCGAGCTGATGAGCCTGCCGCATTCGCGGCTCTCGCGCGACGATCTCAACCGCCACTTCCACGTGCTGCGCGACGAGGCGCTGGAGCTCGTGCTCAAGCGCCTGCGCGACGCGCAGCTGCTGGCCTGGGACGCGTCCAACCAGCAGTACGGCGTGACGCCGCTGGCGCAGCAGCTGATGGCGATGGTCTCGCCGCTGACGCAGGGGCAGGTCGCGGACGAGGACGGCGACCTCGCCGGCCTGCTGGCCAACGTGGCCGGCGCGCAGCAGCTCGGCACGCTGGAGCCTGCGCAGCTGCAGCATCTGCTGGCGCAGCTCTCGCGGCTGTACAACGAGTTCGCCGACGCGATCGCGTCCGGTTCCGAATTCCATCTGCGCCGCGCGCGCATGCGTTTCGAGCGCGCGCTCAAGCTGGTCGAACGCGCCAGCGAGGCGCTGTCGGCCATCATCCGCCAGGCGGAGGACGACGGGAACGCGCGCCTGGAGCGGCTCGCGCGCGAACTCGGCCTGGCGCAGGCGCGGCTGCTCGCGATGGCGAGCCAGTTCAACCGCGCGCTGCAGCAGGCCGACCGCCAGCGCGTCACACTGGGCTCCACCGGCATCACGACGACCGACGTGCGGCGCTGGCTGCAGGAAGTCCCGTTCCTGGAGAACCTCGCGCTGGGCGCGCTGTCGCGGCCGGTGCATCCGGTCTTCGTCGCGCAGCACGAGCTGCTGGACGGCTGCGAGGCCGAGTTCGAACGCGACCGCCCCGTGCCGCCGACGCCCGAGCCGCTGCCCAGCGGCCTGGCCGCGCCGGAAGGCGAGCTCGCCGTGATGAGCCTGCCGCCCGAGATGAACCAGCTGCAGGCCCTGCTGGGCCTGTGGACCGGCGACAGCGTGCAGACCAACGACCTGCGCCCGGCGGTGCTGGGCGGCAGCTACGCGCGCGCCGCCTACCGCGCGCAGCTGCTGCCGCTGCTCGGCGACGTGCAGGCGCAGCATCTGGCCGGCGCGACCGGCGACATGGCGCGCCAGCCGTGGCGCGTGCGCTGGTCCGCGCAGCAGGGCGAGATCGACGACGAGTACGTCCGCTGGATGAGCCAGGGCGTGCTGCATTCGACCGAGGTCGAGCCGCCCGTCGAGCCCGAACCCGAACCCAAGTGGCGCCCGCCCGAGCCGCCCGCGCCCAAGCGCGGTCGCCGAAAGGCGGCCGTGGCCGCCGCTGGTGCCGCTGAAGCCTCCGCCGATGCGCCCGCGCAAGCCCTGACCCCCGACGCCGCGGCCGATGCCGCCGTGGCGACTCCCGATATCCCCGCATCGATCGCCGACGCGACGCCGTCCCGGGACGCGCCGAACGCCGCGGACATCGATGCCGACACGCCTCCCCAGGCTTCCCAGGCATGAGCACTCAACTCGACGACGCCGCCCAACTGGCGGCTCAACTGCTGGCGCGCCGCTGGCTGCCGCGCAACCAGCCGCTGGTGCGCCGCGCGCTGATCGACCAGGAGCTCTGGCGCGCCGTCAACGAACGCGTGGCCGCCGTCGGCCTGCGCGTCGTGGACAACGTCTACGCCGACCACATCACGCTGGCGATGCTGCGCCCGGCCGAGGTTGCCGTGTTCGGCGAGACCGGCCTGGCCTCCAACAACAACCTCGACCTGCCGCGCGACGGCGTCGCGCTGCTGGTGGTCGTGTGGTCGCTGATCGTGCTGCCCAAGCGCCAGCGTCAGCTCGCGCGCGCCGAGGAGGCCGCCGAAGGGCAGGGCGAGATGTTCTCCAAGGACAAGCCGCTGCCCAGCGCCGCGAGCAGCGCGCCCACGCTGTCCTACCGCAGCCTGCTGGCCGACTTCGGCAACCAGCTGGGCAAGAAGATGCGGCTGGACTCCAATCTCAAGCTGCTCGAGCGCCAGGGCTTCATCACCCGCAAGGGCGAGGACATCTGCGAAGGTCCGCTGCTGGACCTGCTGCTCGACTACGACACGCTGGCCCCGCGCATCCTGGACGGGGCGCTGGCCGACGTGCTGGCGCGCAGCACCGACGGCGAAGCCGGTCCGATGCTCACCGCCATCCTGGCCGCCCGCCACAACGAAGAATCCGATCTGAGCGACGCCTGATGTTTCACCTGCAATCCCTGGAACTGCTGCACTGGGACTACTGCCGCCGCGTCTCGATGCCGCTGGACGGCAACATCATCACCATCGCCGGGCCCAACGGCTCGGGCAAGACGACGCTGCTCGACGCGATGCGCACGCTGCTGGGCCTGGAGTGCTCCGGCGGCCGGACCTACAAGACCTACGCCCGCCACGCCAACGCCGAGCACGCCTGGCTGCGCGCGCTGGTGGACAACCGCCCGCGCAACCGCCAGAACAGCAGCCGGCCGTTCGCGAGCTCGCTGCTGTATTCGGACCAGGTGACGCTGGCCTGCCGCATCTCGCGCCAGGGCGGCGACTGGGTGCGCCGCTACACGCTGGTCGACGGCGTGCAGGAGATCGAGGAGCTCGACACCCGGACCGACAAGGACTGGCTGGGCATCGAGGCCTGGAAGAAGCGCCTGGAGGCCGCGGGCCTGACGCGCGCGATCGGGCGCGTGCTCGCGCTGGAGCAGGGCCAGACGGACCGCCTCTGCGAGCTGTCGTCCAAGGAGCTGCTGCGCCTGGTGTTCGAGGTCTTCGGCGACCAGGAGGTGCTGGACCGCTACGAGCTGGCGCGCAATCACCAGCAGCAGCTGCTCAAGGAAGTCGACCAGTCGACGCATGAGCTGTCGCACGCGCAGGCGCAGCTGTCGGACCTGGCCAACCGCGTCAACAGCTACCAGCAGTACCAGCTGCGGCTGAAGGAGCGCGAGCGGCTCGCCACCGAGGTCGTGCCCGTGCTGCAGTGGAGCGAGCAGCGCCAGCGCACCGCGCAGCAGCTGCGCGAGCTGCATCGCCAGCGGCTCTTCGCCCGCTCGGACGAGCGCGGCATCAGCGACAAGCGCGCGCACCTGCTGGCCCTGTTCAAGGCGCAGGAAGCGGCCAAGGACAAGCTGGCCGACCTCGAGACGCAGCGCAAGGAAGCGCGCCAGGCCTTCGAGGCCGCGCGCGACGGCGAGCGGCCGATGGAGCAGCTGGCCAAGCGCGAGGAGGACCTGAAGGCGCTGGCCGCCGTCGAGACCGACGGCGCCGCGCTGACCGCGAAGCTGGAGGAGCTCGGCACGCGCCAGCACCAGCTGCGCGAGAGCTTCACGCGCCAGAACGACCAGCAGCGCAAGGCGCAGGCGGCGATGGACGAGCTGACCGGTCAGCGGCTGCCGCCGCCGCCGGTCGAGGTCACGCGCTTCCGCAAGGCGCTGGACGAGGCCGGCATCGCGCACCACGTGCTGGCCGACGCGATCGACATCGCCGACGACCAGTGGCGCGCCGCCGCCGAAGGTTTCCTGCGGCCGTCGCGCTGGGTGGTGGTGCTCGCGCATTCGAGCGACGAGGGCCAGGCCTACCGCCTCGCCTCGCGCGAGCGCTACCGGCACTACGTCGTCGCCGACGGCGAGTTCGCGCCGACCGTGTGCCCGAAGGACAGCCTGATGTCGGTGCTCAAGTTCAACGCGAAGGCGCCGGGCTGGCTGCTGCGCCAGCTGGCCTCGATCCGCTGCGTCGCCGACACCGACAAGGGCGCGCAGTCCGGCGGCGAATGGATCACGCCGGAGGCCTACTACCGCGACGGCCGCGGCGGTCGCAGCCTGTGGGTCGAGCCGCGCGAGTACCAGTTCGGCGACTCCGCGCTGGACACGCGCCGCGCCTCGCTGGACAAGGAACTGACGCGCTACGACCTGGAGCTGTCCAAGCTCGCCAAGGAGCAGCTCGAGATCGAGCGCCAGCTCAAGGACGCGCAGCGCGCGGCGCAGGGGCACAAGGCGGCGCAGGAACTGGTGGAGCGGTCCGAGGAATTCGCCGAGGCGCGCGCCCGCCTGCCGGGCCTGCGGCAGTCCCGGATCGAGGCGGCGACGCGCATGGGCGCGCTCGACCAGGAGCATGACCGCACGGTGGCGGCATCGACGCGGACCGAGCGCGACTACGAAGGCGCGCAGGCCAGCCTGAAGGCCAGCGAGGACAACGTCTCGCGCTCCGAGCGCGACTGGGCGACGCGGCGCGCCGACCTGATCGCGACGGCGAAGGCCTCGCACGAGGCCCGCGCGAAGTTCCCGGCGATCTGGCTGCATCCGATGCGGCTGAACGCGCTGCGCGACGAATTCGAGAACGCCAAGCAGGCGGAGATCGCCTCGCGCCACGTGCAGCAGGAACTCGACACCGGCGTCTGGGAGACCGACGTCGCCGTGCAGGACCGTCATGCGCGCATGCAGATGGCGGTGCTGGAGCAGACCACGCAGCTCGACGACCGGCGCGCGAGCAACGAGATGGCGCGCATCGCCGCGTTCAACGCGCGCGAGCGCTACATCGACGTGCTGCGCGCGACGGTGCGGCGCTACAAGAAGAACGTGCAGGAGCTGGGCGAGCTGGCCGGCGTGCATGCGCAGGCGGAGCTGCCGCACCTGGACAACGACGACACGGTGCTGGCGCAGGCGGGCCTGCACGTGAAGTTCAACTTCGATGGCAAGGGCGAAGTCGGCATGAACGACGGCGAGGCCTCGGGCGGGCAGCAGGTGCTCAAGAGCCTGATCCTGCTGGTCGGGCTGATGAAGGACGATGACGCGCCGGGCGGCTTCGTCTTCATCGACGAGCCCTTCGCGCATCTGGACGTGCGCAACATCCAGCTGGTCGGCCACTTCCTGAAGAGTACGCGGGCGCAGTACCTGCTGACGACGCCGATCACGCACAACGTCGAGGTCTTCGAGCCCTCGGAGATCACGCTGGTCACGAGCAAGAAGCCGCGCGGCGAGCGCTGGGCGCCGCCGATCGCGGTGCTGGCGCGCCGGCCGGAGAAGTCGATCTACGACTGATCCTCGACGCGGCCGCCCGGCCGTCCACGACCCCTGAAAGCCGCGCGCCTGCGCGGCTTTTCTCTTTGCGGAACGTGGCGGGGGCGATCCCCCATCGGAGGGCCGACTTCAGAGTGAGACGCGATCAGGCAAGGGCTGGCACTGAGGGCGCGTGTGATCGCGATGCGAGGACCGACGCATGATGAATGCCGTGTATCTGATCGAAGGCTTTCAACGTTGGATGCGCAAGCAGGCGTTGGACAGAAGGCGACCTGTGCCGCGCAGTGGCCGAAATGGAACGCGGGCTCATCGATGCAAATCTCGGTAGTGGACTCGTGAAGAAGAGGATCGGACGATCCGGTGCGGGCAAGCGCGAAGGCTATCGCGTGATGGTCGCCCGGCGGGGCGACGGGCCGTGGTTCTTCATCGAGGGCTATGCGAAGAACGAACGTGAGAACGTCGATATCGACTCGCTCGATCTGATCCGGCGCCACGCGAAGGCGCTGACGGCGATGTCGGTCCCTGAGCGTGCCGCTGCGGTGGAGCGGGGAACTTTGAACGAGGTGATGTGTGATGCGTAAACGGAAGTCGGCATTGGTGGCGCGACTGCTCGATGAGGGGCGTCAGTGGCATCGGGCGGGATGGATCAGCGATGAAGACCGTCGCGGCTACGAGATCGACGGCATGCAGATGCCCGATCCCTTGCTCCCCCACGAGGTGCGGGCCATTCGGGAGCGGGACAGCCTGGGGCTCTCCCGGTTCGCGCTGCTGATCGCGACGACGCCCCGTCAGTTGCGCCGCTGGGAGCAGGGCTTGGGTCGCCCCCAGGGACCGGCCCTGCGCCTGCTGCATCTGGTCCGGGAGCGCGGCGTCCACGCCGTCTTCCTGCCGGCGGAACTTCAATGAGTCCGTTGGCGTGACTGCCTTGAGGAGGTGGAGCCGCCTTCCGGCGACTTCAATCCCCGCCGGCCTTGCGCCCCAGCGCCACCTGGATCGCGCGGGTGAGCGCGGCCAATTCGATGGGCTTCGCGACATAGCCCTGGAACCCGGCCGACAGGCCTTCCTGCCGATCCGCGACCATCGCGAACGCGGTCAGCGCCACGGCCGGCAATTGCTCGGGACTGCCGCCCGGCAGCTGCCGCACCGCGCGGATCAGCGAGCGCCCGTCCATCTCCGGCATGCCGATGTCGGACACCAGCAGGTCGTAGTGCTCCTCGCCCTCTTCGAGCCGTGACAGCACCTCCGCCGCGCTCGTCGCCACGCTGACCTTTGCGCCCAGTCGGCTCAGCGCCACCTGGCCGACCTCGCGCGCGTCCTCCTCGTCGTCGACGAGCAGCACCCGCACGCCCGACAGCGTGTCTTCCGACAACTCCACCGGCTCGGCGCACGGCGGCGGCGCCAGGGCCTGGTCCTGCAGCATCGGCAGGCGCAGCTCGAAGACCGAGCCGCCGCCCGGTCCCGGGCTGTCGGCGCTGATGCGGCCCTGGTGCAGCTGCGCGATCGCGCGCGCGATCGCCAGGCCCAGGCCGAGGCCGCCGACCTTGCGCGTCTTCGAGCCGTCCTCCTGCCGCAGCCGGTCGAACACGAAGGGCAGGAACTCCGGCGAGATGCCGCGTCCCGTGTCCCGCACGCGCAGCAGCGCGCAGCCGTCCTCGATCTCGACATGCACGTCCACGCTGCCGCCGCCCTCGGTGAACTTGATGGCGTTGCCGATCAGGTTCGTGAGCACCTGCGACAGGCGCTGCGCGTCGCCCGCGACCCACACCGCGTCCGCCGCATGGCAGTTCAGCGCCACGCCCTTGCCCTGCGCCTCGTGCAGCGCGCCCAGCACCGACTCCGACGCCAGCGCCGCCAGGTCCATGGGCGCCGTCTGCAGCACCAGCTTGCCGGCCGCCACCGCGCTCATGTCGAGCAGGTCGTTGATCATCCGCGCCTGCAGCTGCGCGTTGCGGCGGATCACCGTCGACGCCTTGCCCAGCAGCGGATGCGCATCCGAGAAGTTGGTCAGGATGTCCGCCCAGCCCGTGATCGCGCTCAGCGGCGAGCGCAGCTCGTGCGACAGCACCGCGAGGAACTGGTCCTTCAACTCGTTGGCGCGCTCCGCCTCTTCCTTGCCCTGGCGCAGCGCCTGCTGCGCCTCGTAGGCCGGCGTCGAGTCCTTGACGATCTTGGAGAACCCCGTCGTCACGCCCGACGCGCTGAACAGCGGCGTCACCACGCCTTCGGCGCGCAGCCGCGTCCCGTCCTGGCGCATCAGCCAGCGGTCGTCGCGCGCCGCGCCCTGCGTCAGCGCCAGCGCCAGCTCGTTCTCCAGCACACCCGCCGCGCGGTCCTCCGGCGTCAGCAGGATCTCCGCCGACATGCCGCGCACGTCGTCCAGCGCGTGGCCGAAGATCGTCCCCGCCGCCCGGTTCCAGTCGCGGATCCGGCCCTCGGTGTCCAGCAGGATCACCGCGTGGTCCTGCAGCGAATCCACCACCCGCGCGTACAGCGCGTCGGCCTCGCGCAGCTGCGCCTCGACCTGGCTCTGCGCCTCGCGCTGGCGCACCTCGCGCAGCGCGCGGTCGATCGCCACCGGCAGCCGCGTCAGGCGGCCCTTCATCACATAGTCGGTGGCGCCGCGCTTGAGCAGCTCCACCGTGTTCTCCTCGCCGATCACCCCCGACACGAAGATGAACGGCGTGCCCGGCACCAGCCGCTGCGCCAGCGTCAGCGCCTCCGCGCCGGTGAAGCCGGGCAACTGGTAGTCGGACAGGATCAGGTCGAAGCGCTGCGTCTCCAGCGCGCCCAGCAACTGGGCCTCGTCCTTCACCCAGGTCACCCGCGCGCGCGGATGCGTCGTCTCCAGCGACGCGAGCAGCAGCTCCGCGTCGAAGGTCGAATCCTCCAGCAGGAGGATCTCCAGCGGCGGCGCGGCCGCGTCGATCGGCGGCGGTGACGGCGTCAGCGAGGGTTCAGTCATTGCGTCATTCGTAGCGGCGCGTGGCGCGCAGCGATCCGGGCGGCGGCTCGTTGAGCACGGCCCAGAACACCCCCAGGTCCGCGATCGCCGCGACGAACTGCTTGAACTCCACCGGCTTGACCACGTACGCGTTCACGCCCAGCTCGTAGCTGTGCACCACGTCCGACTCGGTCTGCGACGAGGTCAGCATCACCACCGGGACGCTCTTCAGCGACGCCGTGGCGCGCACCGCCTTCAGCACCTCCAGCCCGTTCACCTTCGGCAGCTTCAGGTCCAGCAGGATCACCGCCGGGTTGCCCTCGGCGCGGTCCGCGTGGACGCCTTCGCGGTTCAGGTAATCCAGCGCCTCGGCGCCGTCGCGCACGATGATCACTTCATTGGCGAGCTGGCTGCGTTCCAGCGCGACCAAGGTGAGTTCGAGGTCGCGGGCGTCGTCTTCAACAAGCAGGATGGGCTTGAGCATGGCGTTCGGGGTCTTCGGGTCAGAAAAGGGAGGTGTCGGTCCGCGCGGGCCGCTCGGAAGCGCTCGCGGCGGGGCCGGCAGGGGGGAGGGCGCCGGAAGCGGCGGGGGAGGAACCGGAAGGAGCGCCGGAGGAAGTGCCGGGAGCTTCGGCGGCCAAGGCTTCGTACATCGCGCGCGTCGGCAGGGTGAAGCGGAAGCGCGCGCCGCGGTCGGCTTCGCCCCAGGCCTCGACCTGGCCGCCGTGCCGCTCGACGATGCGACGCACGCTCGCCAGGCCGATGCCCGTGCCTTCGAAGGCTTCGGTCTGGTGCAGCCGCTGGAACACGCCGAACAGCTTGTTCACGTACTTCATCTGGAAGCCGACGCCGTTGTCCGAAATGCTCAGTCCGACGCCTTCGTCGCCGTCGATGCCGGCGATCTCGATGCGCGCGGGATCGCGCGGCCGCGTGTACTTGACGGCATTGGACACCAGGTTGCGGATGGCGACCTGGAGCAGCACCGGATCGCCCCAGAGTCGCGGCAGCGGACGTTGCACCGACCACTCGATGCGGCGGTCCTTGTTCAGCGTGGTCTGCTCCGCGATCAGGTCGTCGATCAGGTGCTCCGTGTTGAGCGAGCTGTGCTTGATCGCCGAGCGTCCCATGCGGGAGAAGTCCAGCAGCGCGTCCACCAGTTGGCCGGCGTGCGCGGAGGCTTCCTTCACGTGCGCGAGGTAGCGGCGCGAGCGCTCGGACAGCGCGCCGCCTTCCATCTCCAGCACCAGGTCGACGAAGCCCGCGATGTGGCGCATCGGCGCGCGCAGGTCGTGCGACACGGTGTAGGAGAAGGCTTCCAGCTCCTTGTTGACGCGGCCGAGTTCCATGGCGACTTCGGCCATTTCCTCGGCGCGGCGCAGCACGATGCCGATCAGCGCCTGCCGCAGTTCCTGCACGGCGTGGACCTCGCCTTGAGTCCAGGGCAGGGACCGGCCGCTGACCTGCTGCTTCCAACTGGAGAAGCTGCGGCGCGGATGCAGGCGCGAGTCGTGGCCGGTGGCCGACTCCTTGCGCGGATCGCCGGCCCAGACGATGGTCTGGACGATCTCGGGCCGGAACCAGACGATGTGGTGCCGGTGCAGCTTGGAGATCGAGATCGCCAGCAGTCCTGCCGTCGGTCCCAGGGTCTGCGCCGCGGACAAGTCCGTCAATTCGCTCAGCGACGAGGCTTCCACCGGCAGCCGGTCGCTGTGCCAGACCTCGTCGATGCGGTTGCCCAGCCATTGGCCGAGCGCCAGCAGCGTCGCGTGGTCCGGCGTCTCGCCCACGGCCCAGCAGGTGTCGTTGAGGATCACCGCCGCGCCCGTCGCGCGCGCCAGACGCAGCAGCGGGCCGGGTTCTTCGATGAGGCGCTGGAGCGTGGCGTCGCTGTCCGACAGGTGCGACACGATCGCCAACGTCAGCTGCCGCAGCCGCAGCTGCTCGGTCACCTGCTCGTTCTCTTCCTTGGCCTCGATCTGCAGCGACAGCAGCTGCCCCAGATGCTCGCAGGCCATGCGCGTCTGCCAGGACAGTTGCTTCGGATCGTGGTCGTGGCAGGACACCAGGCCCCACAGCTTCCCGCCCACGATGATGGACACCGACATCGACGCCAGCGTCCGCATGTTGCGCATGTACTCGAGGTGCACCGGCGACACGCTGCGCAGCGCGGCCTGCGACAGGTCCAGCGCCGTGCCGTCGCGCCCGTCGACGAAGCGCACCCGCACCGGCTCGTAATTCGCGTCGGCGATCAGCCGGATGTGGTTGATGCGGTAGAGCTCGCGCGCCTGCGGCGGGATGTCCGAGCCCGGGAAGTGGTGGCCGGCGTAGGCGTCGTAGCCCGCGTCGATCGCTTCGGCGAGCACCTCGCCGTGGCCGTCCGCGTCGAAGCGGTAGGCCAGGCAGCGGCCGAAGCCGGTCAGCCGCTTCATCTCCGCGACCACCACGCGGCACAGCTCCGTCACCGCGGACGTGCGCTGCATCATCGGCACGAGGTGGCGCGCCAGGCTGTAGATCGGCGCGCGGTTGCCGGCGTCCGCGGTGTCGGCTTCGAGCTCCAGGTAGGCGAGGTCGCCGATGCGGTGGCCCGACACGTGCAGACGGTGCTCGCCCAGCGTCAGCGTGCCGCACGACACGGGGCCTTCGCCGTCGACCAGCCCCGGCCGCACCGTGCTGATGGCGTCCAGCGCGCCCTCGATGCGCGCGGGCAGCGCGTCCGACGCGGACGGCAGCAGGGTCGTCCAGTTCTCGCTGAACGCGACCAGGCTGCCGCTGCGCCAGTCCACCGCGGCCAGCCAGCCGTGCGGCTGGATCGCGCCGGGCACGCGGATCGGCTCGCTCGCGCATTGCGCGATCTGCAGGTCCGTCGGGGAGGGCGCCAGCACGTCGGTGTTCATCATGACCTCGGAGGCGCTGCCGGTACCGACCTGGGGGTGGATGTGGCGGCGGCAGGGTGGCCCGCCGCATCGACCGGGGCAAAGGTCGAGATCAACGCCTGGAAGGTGTCCACCGCGGCATCGCAGGCGGCGGTGCGGTCCTCCTCCGTGCTGCCGGCCTCGACCTGGGCGAGCTGGCGGAACTCCCGCCACATCGCCCCGGTCCGGGCGCCGAAGCCGTGGAAGTAGGCCGTGCCGTGCTCGGGGGTCAGGCCGTGCGCGGCCAGCAGCTTGGGCGTCAGCACCTGGCCGCCGAGGGCCGAGCCCTCGATCACGTACAGCGATCCGATCGCCGCCGCCGGCGAGTCCAGCCGCAGGCCGTCGAGTGCCGCGAGGGCCGATGCGCTCATCACGTCGTCCGCGGCGTCCTCGGGCAGGGCGAGCGCCGTCAGGTCGCGGGCCGCGAAGGGCGAGCGCACCCGGGCGTCGAACCAGGGGTGCAGGCGCTCGGGCAAGGCCTGGCGCACGCGCGGTTCCCAGAGCTGCAGGAACTCATGGAAGCCGCGCAGGATGCGACCGTAGCGGGTCAGCGGCATCGGTGCCTCCAGCCGGAGCAGCGCCTCGATGTCGTCGTGCAGC
Organism: Roseateles noduli; assembly: GCA_002205125.1. Lineage (GTDB taxonomy): Bacteria > Pseudomonadota > Gammaproteobacteria > Burkholderiales > Burkholderiaceae_C > Roseateles > Roseateles noduli. Next base: position 682,493 of record NIOE01000002.1, read on the forward strand.
GGCCCCGTGCAGCGGCGCAGGCGGGGGAGCAGGTCGGTGTCGATCGTGGCGTCGGTCGTCGTCATGAAGCTGGAGAGGCAAGGCGGATGCGCAGCCCGGAACGGTCCTGTTGCGGCCGTGCCGCAACCCCGCTCCGCGAAGGCGCGGATTATGGTCAGAAAGGCGCAGGGCAAACATCCGTCCCGCCCCCTACGGACGAGGGGTCCGACGCGTGTGCCGGAACCCGGCAAGAATGTCGGACCGTCCTTCAGAGGGAAGGGGGTGGGGGAGGCACGCCGTTTGCCGACTCTTGCCGATTCGCCTAATCGCACGTCCGTCGCGCGTCCGCTCTTGTCGCGCGCGTCGGCCTTCCTCAGTGGACCTCTTGCCGCAGGGTTTGCCATGCCTCCCCACGCCGTCATCGTCGACGACAACATCGAGTCCAGCGAAACGCTGGGCATCCTCCTGGAGTTGGAGGGTTACACCGCCGCGACCGCGGCGACCTTGCGCGAAGCGCGGCAGCGCATCGCCGAGCATCGGCCGGATGTGTTGATCCTGGATCGCGCGCTGCCGGACGGGCAGGGCATGGATTTCCTGACCGAGGCCTTGCTGCAGGGACCGATGACGGTCGTGATGCTGACGGGCACGTCGGATCCGGGTGATGCGGCAGAGGCGATCCGACGCGGCGCGAGCGCCTACCTGGTCAAGCCAGCGACGATCGATCAGCTCAAGGAAGTGCTCGATCGCGCGTCGCAGGGATCGCGCCAGGCGGCCTGAGGGCCGCAAAGAACTTCTCCCGAACGCCTCGGTGCGCGGCCGTCGAAGGACAGCGCTGCGTCGGTGTATGGGGGAAGGGTTTTCGCGGCGGAGCCGGGAAAATCTTTCTCCCATACGGACCCAGAGGCGTCGAAGGGAAGAGGGCCTCCATACTTCCACCTCAGCTGGCCCTCACCCCCGCCCTCTCCCGCAAGCGGGAGAGGGAGTCCGACCGGCTCCACTCGTTGCGCTTGCTCCTCTTGCCCCCTCTCCCGCTTGCGGGAGAGGGTTGGGGTGAGGGGCGCGCGTAGCGCGCGGGGTCTTCGCAGTCAGCGGAAATCGTCGAGCTGGATGCCGTGGCGGTGGAGCTTGTCGTAGAGCGTCTTGCGCGGTGTGCCGAGCAGCTCCATCGCTGCCGGTACCTTGCCGCCTGAGCGGCGCAGCGCCTGCTCGATGAGTGCCTTCTCGACCATCTCCATCTGGCGCGCCAACGCCAGGTTGGGCACCGCCTGGATGGCGGCCGAGGAGTCGAGGTCGTCGAGCGCCAGCACGAAGCGGTCGGCGGCGTTGCGGATCTCGCGCACGTTGCCGGGCCAGTCGTGGGCCATCAGTTCGCGCAGCTTTTCCGGCGTCAGTTCGGGCGCCTCGCGCTCGTAGCGCTTGCAGGCCTGGGCGACGAAGTGCTCGAACAGCAGCGGGATGTCTTCGCGGCGCTCGCGCAGCGGCGGCAGCACCAGCGTGGCGATGTTGAGCCGGTAGTACAGGTCGCTGCGGAACTGTCCGCGTTCGCCCATCTCCTTCAGGTCGGCCTTGCTGGCCGCGATGAAGCGGACGTTGATGACCTGTTCCTCGTTGGAGCCCAGGCGCTCCACGCGGCGTTCCTGCAGCACGCGCAGCAGCTTGATCTGCAGCGCGACCGGCATCGTCTCGATCTCGTCGAGGAGCAGCGTGCCGCCGTTGGCGTGTTCGATCTTGCCGATGCGGCGCTTGCCGGCCGAGGTGAACGCGCCGGACTCGTGGCCGAAGAGTTCGCTCTCGAACAGCGCTTCCGGCAGCCCGCCGCAGTTGATCGCGACGAAGTTGCGATCGCGGCGCGGGCTCTGGTCGTGCAGGCAACGCGCGACCAGCTCCTTGCCGGTGCCCGTCTCGCCCAGGATCATGACGTCGGCCGAGGTCGAGGCCAGGTTGAGCACCTGACGCCGCAGCTGCTGCATCGCGCCCGACTTGCCGAGCAGCGCCGCCTCGATGCCGCTGGCCGCCGACAGCTGCGCGCGCAGCTCGTCGGCCGAGTGTCGGATCAGTCGCAGGTCCAGCGCGCGACGCGCCGTGTCCAGCAGCCGCTCCGGCGCAAAGGGCTTCTCGATGAAATCGTAGGCGCCGTTGCGCATCGCCTGCACGGCCATGTTCACGTCGCCGTGCGCGGTGATCAGGATCACCGGGATCTGCGGATCGGTCGCCTGCACGTGCGCCAGCAGCGCGCGGCCGTCCATGCCGGGCAACCGCACGTCGGTGATGACGATGACCTGCGCGCCGGGCTGCACATGCGGCAGCGCCTCCTCGGCCGAGCGGCACGGCACCACCGCCAGCCCTTCGAGTTCCAGGGTCTGGGTCAGGCTGACCCGCACCGGCAGGTCGTCCTCGACGAACACCACCTTGTAGCCCTCAAACATACTGCCCCTCCTCGGCCTGCCAGGTGTCGACCTCCAGGTCGAACTCGAAACACATGCCATGGTCCAGCCGCTGCGCCCGCAGCACGCCGCCGAACTCGTGGACGATTTTTGAAGAGATCACCAACCCCAGCCCCAGGCCTTCGCCCGCCGGCTTGGTGGTGAAGAACGGTTCGAACAGCCGCGGCAGCAGCGATTCGCTCAAGCCCGGTCCGGTGTCCAGCACCTGCACGCGCACGCGCCGGCCGTCTTCCGCCGGTACCGCCGCGACGCGCAGCCGCCGCTCATGTCCGTCATTTCCGTCATGGCCCTCGTGACGCGGCTCCGACGCGATCGCATCGATCCCGTTGGCCAGCAGGTTCACGAGCACCTGCTCCAGCCGGTTGGATTCGGCGCTCACCCGCAGCCCCGGCGGCACGTCGACCTCCACGGGCAGGTCCAGCTGACGCGTGCGATGTTCCAGCAGCAGTCTCGCGTTGTTCACGCTCGACAGCAGCGACACCGCCGTGCGCGAGGGCTCCGCCTTGCGGGCGAAGCTCTTGAGCTGGCGCGTGATCTGACCCATCCGCTCGACCATGTCGTCCATCGTCTGGAGGTTGTCCGCGACCGCTTGCGTGCGGCCGGCCTCCAGCAACCTCTGCGAATTCCGTGCCAGCGCGCGCAGCGCCGTCAGCGGCTGGTTGACTTCATGCGACAAGCCCGCCGACATCTGCCCCAGCACCGCCAGTTTGCTGGTCTGCAGCAGCTCGCCCTCGGCCTGCCGGCGCTGCGCGATCTGGTCGAGCAATTCTTCGTTGGTCTGGCGGAGTTCCGCCGTGCGCTCGTCGACGATCAGCTCCAGCTGCGCGTGCGCGTTCTGCAATTCGGTCTTCGCGTGGAAGAGCTGCCGCAGCGCGCGCCGTCGCGACGCGAGGTAGAGCAGCAGCATCCCGATCGCCGCGCCGAAGGCCGCGCCGCTCCATGCGGCCAGCCGTGCCTGTCGTCGCACTTCCGACAGGTCCGACAGGGCGAGCAGGCGCACGCCCAGCGGCAGCAGCTGGCGCTCCTGCGCCAGCAGCGTCGTGCTGGCCGGCGCGGGCGCGCGCACCAGCAGGCTGTTGTAGGCCTCCAGCGCGCCGGGCAGGCCCAGGTCCGGCCCGATCCGCGGGTAGCGGGCGCTGGCCTGCAGCCGGTCGCGCTCGGACGCGTCGGCGCGGTTCAGCACCGCGTAGCGCCAGTCCTCCACCGAGCTCATGATCACCACGCCCTGGTCGTCCGAGACCAGGATGCGCTCCCCCTGCGAGCGCAATCCGAGGTCCACCCAGGTCGACTCCAGCGGCGCCAGGTTGAGCTTCACGACGATCACGCCCTGCAGCTGCTGGTTGCGCCGCAGCGGGTGCAGCAGGAAGAAGTTGGTCGAGCCGCTCAGCCCCGCCTGGCCGGCGTCGGAGGCGAAGAAGTGGTGGCGGTCTTGCTCGATCGCCTGCTGCAGCCGCAGCGGCGGCGTCAGCGGCTCGCTCGAGGCCAGCACGCGGCCTTCCGGATCGGCCACGAAAATCTGCGTCGTCCCCGCCCGCACGTTGACCCGCGCCAGCAGCAGGCTCGCCGCCTTGCGCTGCGCCTCGTCGTCGGGATGCTCGATCAGCCGCGTCACCTCGCCGTCGATGGCGAGCAGGCTGGGCAGGTAGGCGTGGCGGCCCAGCTCGGTCTGCAGGTTGGACGCGTAAAGCTCGAGCCGTTCAGTCGCCAGCGCGCTCAACTGGTCCAGACTCGCCCGTTCGCTGAAGCGGTGGCCCAGCAGCAGGCCCAGCAGCATCAGCACGCCGGTCAGGTACAGGTAGAAGGTGGGCCGGCCGAGGAAATACGCCAGCCGCTGGCGGGCCGATGTCGGGGCGAAGGAGGAGGAAGCGACCGAGGGCATGGGGGACGAAAAATCGACGCCCAGTGTGCCCAACTTGGCGCACGCCTTGCACCCGGCGCGACGGCTTTTTTGTGACTGGCGAGGAATCGCCCGGCTGGCTAGGCGGTTTGTGCGGATTTCCGCACCTCGTTGCGTCACCGAGACTGGGAACACAACGTCGACTGGCGCGCACCGATGTCGCCTTGTCGGTGAATACCCTTGAAACGCGGCGCTTGGCACGGGGGTTGCACCCCGAAGCGCCGTCACGCGGTGCGAGCCGCGTCCAACTACATGCTGGGGCCTTATGGAGATACTTTTTCAGCAGATCATCAACGGCCTGGTGCTGGGGAGCATGTATGCCCTCGTCGCACTGGGTTACACGATGGTCTACGGCATCATCAACCTCATCAACTTCGCGCACGGCGACGTGCTGATGGTGGGGGCGCTCGTGAGCTGGACCGTGGTCACGGCGCTCGCGTCGCTGGGCCTGCCCGGCTGGGTGCTGATGCTGGCCGCGCTGGTGTGCGCCATCCTGGTCTGCACGCTGCTGAACTACACGATCGAGAAGATCGCCTACCGGCCGCTGCGCAGCGCGCCCAGACTGGCGCCGCTGATCACCGCCATGGGCATGTCGCTGCTGCTGCAGACGCTGGCCATGATCATCTGGAAGCCGAACCCCAAGCCTTTCCCGCAGCTGCTGCCGGCTGATCCCATCCACATCGGCGGCGCCGTGATCACGGTGACGCAGATCGTGATCCTGGTGACCACCGTGGTGATCCTGGGCGGCCTGCTGTTCCTGGTGAACCACACCAAGATGGGCCGCGCGATGCGCGCCACGGCCGAGAACCCGCGCGTGGCCTCGCTGATGGGCGTGAAGCCCGATGCGGTGATCTCGCTGACCTTCATCATCGGCGCCGCGCTGGCCGCGGTGGCCGGCCTGATGTGGGCCGCCAACTACGGCACCGCGCAGCACACCATGGGCGTGCTGCCGGGCCTGAAGGCCTTCACCGCCGCGGTGGTGGGCGGCATCGGCAACCTGGCCGGCGCGATGGTCGGCGGGGTGCTGCTGGGCCTGATCGAGGCCATCGGCGCGGGCTACCTCGGCGACTGGACCGGCGGCGTGCTGGGCAGCCATTACTCCGACATCTTCGCCTTCATCGCGCTGATCCTGGTGCTGACCCTGCGGCCCTCCGGCCTGCTGGGCGAACGCGTCGCCGACCGCGCCTGAGGAGCCGTCCATGTTCCAGACCAAATCCTCCAAGCTGATCACCTTCCTGATCGCCGGCGTGCTGCTGCTGGTGCTGCCGCTGTTCACGCAGCAGTTCGGCAACGGCCCGGTCCGCATCATCGACCTGGCCCTGCTGTACGTGCTGCTGGCCCTGGGCCTGAACATCGTGGTGGGCTACGCCGGCCTGCTCGACCTGGGCTACGTCGCGTTCTACGCGGTGGGCGCGTATCTCTTCGCGATGCTCAACAGTCCGCACCTGTCGGAGAACTTCGAGCACATCGCCGCGGCCTTCCCCAACGGGCTGCACCTGCCGCTGCTGCTGGCGATCGCGCTGGCGGCGCTGCTGGCCGGCCTGTTCGGCGTGCTGCTGGGCGCCCCGACGCTCAAGCTGCGCGGCGACTACCTGGCCATCGTGACGCTGGGCTTCGGCGAGATCATCCGGGTGTTCCTGAACAACATGGAATATCCGCTGAACATCACCAATGGCCCGCGCGGCATCGGCCAGATCGACGGGGTGCACTTCCTGGGCTTCGAGTTCAGCCAGAACCACGACATCCTGGGCTTCACCATCAACTCGGTGTCGATGTACTACTACCTGTTCCTGGCGCTGGTGGTGGGTTCGGTGCTGATCTGCTACCGGCTGGAGAACTCCCGCATCGGCCGCGCCTGGATGGCCATCCGCGAGGACGAGATCGCCGCCAAGGCCATGGGCATCAACACCCGCAACATGAAGCTGCTGGCCTTCGGCATGGGCGCGACCTTCGGCGGCGTGGCGGGCTCCATGTTCGGTGCGTTCCAGGGCTTCGTCTCGCCGGAATCGTTCAGCCTGCAGGAGTCGATCATGATCGTCGCCATGGTGGTGCTGGGCGGCATCGGCCACATCCCGGGCGTGATCCTGGGCGCGCTGCTGCTGGCCGCGCTGCCGGAAGTGCTGCGCTATGTCGCCGGCCCGCTGCAGCAGATGACCGACGGCCGCCTGGATGCGTCCATCCTGCGTCAGCTGCTGGTGGCGCTGGCCATGATCGTGATCATGCTGATGCGTCCGCGCGGCCTGTGGCCCTCGCCCGAGCACGGCAAGTCCCGGCCCCTGCCGCCCGGCGCGCAGCCGCCTGCCAATGCCGGCAACGCCATCAATGCCTGAGCCGCGCCAGGAGCAAGAACCAATGACTGAAACCGTACTGAAAGTGGCCGGCGCCTCCAAGCGCTTCGGCGGTCTGCAGGCGCTGTCGGATGTGGGCATCGAGATCAAGAAGGGCCAGGTCTACGGCCTGATCGGTCCCAACGGCGCCGGCAAGACGACCTTCTTCAACGTGATCACCGGGCTGTACGTGCCCGACGGCGGCACCTTCGAACTGGGCGGCCAGGCCTACAAGCCGCAGGCGGTGCACCAGGTCGCCAAGACCGGCATCGCGCGGACCTTCCAGAACATCCGGCTGTTCGCCGACATGACGGCGCTGGAGAACGTGATGGTCGGGCGCCATGTGCGCACGCACTCGGGCCTGATCGGCGCGGTGCTGCGCACGCCGGGCTTCAAGAAGGAAGAGGCCGAGATCACCGCCCGCGCCCGCGAGCTGCTGGACTACGTCGGCATCGGCCGGCATGCCGACTTCAAGGCGCGCACGCTGTCCTACGGCGACCAGCGTCGCCTGGAGATCGCCCGCGCGCTGGCCACGGATCCCAAGCTGATCGCGCTGGACGAGCCCGCCGCCGGCATGAACGCGACCGAGAAGGTCGTGCTGCGCGAGCTGATCGACCGCATCCGCAACGACGGCCGCACCATCCTGCTGATCGAGCACGACGTGAAGCTGGTGATGGGCCTGTGCGACCACGTGTCGGTGCTGGACTACGGCAAGCTCATCGCCTCCGGCACGCCCGCGGAAGTGCAGCGCAACCCGAAGGTGATCGAGGCCTACCTCGGCGCCCACGCGGCGGAAGCCGTGCACGCGGCCCCCTGATCCCGACCCATGGAAATCGAAAAGATGGCAGACAACATCCTCCTCCAGGTCGAGGGCCTCAAGGTCGCGTACGGCGGGATCCAGGCGGTCAAGGGCGTGGACTTCGACGTGCGCCAGGGCGAGCTCGTCTCGCTGATCGGCGCCAACGGCGCGGGCAAGACCACCACGCTCAAGGCGATCACCGGGCTGCAGCCGCTGGGCGTCGGCGACGTGAAGTTCATGGGCCGCTCCATCAAGGGCCAGGGCGCCTGGGACCTGGCCAAGCAGGGCCTGGTGATGGTGCCGGAAGGTCGCGGCACCTTCACGCGCATGACGATCACCGAGAACCTGCAGATGGGCGCGTTCATCCGCAAGGACAAGGAGATCGAGGCCGACATCGAGAAGGTCTTCGGCCTGTTCCCGCGGCTCAAGGAGCGTCGCAACCAGCTGGCCGGCACGATGTCCGGCGGCGAGCAGCAGATGCTGGCCATGGGGCGCGCGCTGATGGCCAAGCCCAAGCTGCTGCTGCTGGACGAGCCGTCGATGGGCCTGTCGCCGATCATGGTCGACAAGATCTTCGAGGTCGTGAACGACATCCACCAGCAGGGCGTGACCGTGCTGCTGGTCGAGCAGAACGCCAGCCGCGCGCTGGAACTGGCCAACCGCGGCTACGTGATGGAGTCGGGCGCGATCACCATGCAGGGCGACGGCAGGACGCTGCTGAACGACCCGAAGGTGCGCGCAGCCTATCTGGGCGAGTGATCCCGGGCGGGACAAGCTTCCGCCACACCACGACAAGGGGCCCGCGAGGGCCCCTTGTGCTTTTCAGGGCGCTACAGGGGCGCTACACAGGCGCTACGGGGCGTTCAGGGCTCTCCGGGACGGTCCCGGGGCACCATCGCCAGGTAGTCGTCGATCCGGCCGCCGTCCAGCGGCTTGACCATCACGCGCAGCTCGTTGATGCGCTGGCCCATCGTGAGTCCGTCGCGGCGGCGGACCTCGGTGAAGCCTTGGCGTTCCCAGAAGCGCTCCGCGCGCGGGTTGCCGACGACCACGCCCAGGCGCACCCACAGCGCGCCGTTGCGCTGCATCCAGCCCTCCAGCTCCGCGTAGATCTCGCGCGCGGCGGTGGAGCCGTGCAGCGAGGTCGCCACGATGAACAGGCCGACCAGCCAGACCCGGGGCGCCATCAGGTCCGAGACCAGCGAGGCCATCGCGACCAGTTCGCCGGAGTCGTCGACGTAGCCCAGCAACCGTTTGGCGGTGAAGCTCCAGCCCTCGGGGGGCAGGTCGCGGATCTCTTCGCGGGCTTCGTCGGGGCGGGGCGGGGCGCCGGTCACCTGCTCGAAGTACAGCGGATTGCGTTCGTAGAACCGTTGGAGCAGGTCCTCATCGCTGGCCTGGAGTTCGAAGACACGGACATGAGGCAGCGACAAGGAGGGCGGGGGGGGCATCGGCATCGGCGGGGTCCACGCGCCGGCGCGTCGAGGCGCCGGCCATCGGAAAGATCACCGAGCGTACCAAACGGAGCAGGTAGCGGTACCCCGCGTCTGACTTCCCCCGAAGGTGGGGGGCGGGTCTTGCGCCGCGGTCGCCCGCCCCCCTGTCAAGGGAGTGACGGGGGTGGGGCGACCGCGTTTCAGGAGGCTACCGAAGTAGCCGGAGGTGTCACTGGCGGATGAAGGCCAGCAGGTCCGCGTTGACGCGGTCCTTGTGGGTGTCGGTCAGACCGTGGGGCGCGCCGGCGTAGACCTTCAGCACCGAGCCCTTGATCAGCTTGGCCGAGGCGCGGCCCGCCGCGTCGATCGGCACGATCTGGTCGTCGTCGCCGTGGATGATCAGCGTGGGCTTGTCGAACTTCTTCAGGTCTTCGGTGAAGTCGGTTTCGGAGAACGCCTTGATCGAGTCGTACGTGTTCTTGTGGCCGCCTTGCATGCCCTGGAACCACCAGTTGTCGATCAGGCCCTGCGAGACCTTGGCGCCCGGACGGTTGAAGCCGTAGAACGGACCGGCGGGGATGTCCTTGTAGAGCTGCGAACGGTTGTCCAGCTGCGCTTTGCGGATGCCGTCGAAGACCGCGATGGGCAGGCCGCCGGGGTTCTTGTCGGACTTGACCATGAGGGGCGGGACGGCGGAGATCAGCACCGCCTTGGCCACGCGCGAGGTGCCGTGGCGGCCGATGTAGCGCGCCACTTCGCCGCCGCCGGTGGAGAAGCCGACCAGCACGGCGTTCTTGAGGTTCAGCGACTCGATGACCGTGGCCAGGTCGTCGGCGTAGTGGTCCATGTCGTTGCCATCCCACGGCTGGCTGGAGCGGCCGTGACCGCGGCGGTCATGGGCGATGACGCGATAGCCCTGGTCGGCCAGGAAGATCATCTGCGATTCCCAGCTGTCGGAGTTCAGCGGCCAGCCGTGGCTGAACACGATGGGCTGGCCGTTCTTCGGACCCCAGTCCTTGTAGTACAGCTGCACGCCGTCCTTGGTCGTGATGTAGGCGCCCGACGGCTGCGCGCTGACGATAGGTGCCGGCGCGGGCTTGGCATCGGCGGCGAAGGCCGGGGTGGCGACTGCGCCGGCAACGGCGACGGCCAGCGTCGAGAGGACCAGCAGTTGACGACGCGATTGACGGGCGAGGGTGGCGATGGCGTTCATGGTGGGCTCCTTCGGGTGGTGGGTGAAGATGGGTGGGAGAAAGCGGGGTTGGTGGTGGGTGAGTGGGTGTCGAGGATTTCGATTGTTTGCTAATTGTTTGTGTGCGAAGTATTTGAGGGGGAGAAGAGGGTCATGCAAATTCGTCGATGAAGCGTTCAGCCAGCCTTGCGGGCCATGCGTTCGCGCAGCACGAGCAGGCGGTCGCGGAGTTCGATCAGTTCGGACAGGTCCGAGTCCGACGCGTCCACGATGCACTGCGGCAGGTGGGTGGAGCGCTTGCGCAGCGCGCGGCCGGCGGTGGTCAGCGTGATCAGCACCTGACGCTCGTCCTGCGGCGAGCGGTCGCGGCTGACCAGGCCCCCGGCTTCCAGGCGCTTGAGCAGCGGGGTCACGGTGGGGGAGTCGAGGAACACGCGTTCCGCGATCTCGCCGACCGTCAGGCCGTCGCGTTCCCAGAGCACCAGCATCACGAGGTACTGGGGGTAGGTCAGCTCCAGGTCCTTCAGCAGTTCGCGGTAGACCTTGTTCAGCCCCAGCATCGTCGAGTAGATCGCGAAGCAGAGCTGTTGATCGATCTCCAGCGGCGGGCAGACGGCGTTGGCGCTGGCGTCGGTGCCGGTTGCCTTCTGCTGCTTGGGGGTGGTGGTGCGTGCCATGGGTTGAACTTTAATTAGTGTACGAATGAATTGCAAGCGAAATTTATCGGGTCAGCGGGATGGCATGTGGCCGGCCCCGGACAAGAGCCCGGACGCCGGACCACGGACAGGACCGGCGGATCGACGTGGGCAGAATGCGCCTCCAGACAGGGAGAGCGAACATGAACGACACAAAGACACCGCCAGGTCGCGGCGAGCGACCCGGCTCAGGCAAGACCATCCGCAAGCCGCAGGGAAGAGCCCGCGCGGTCTGGGTACCCGTGGTGGCGGGAGCGATCTATGGACTGCTGATGCGCCTGGCGTTCGGCGGTCTGACGTTCGTGTCGCCGTGGCTGAGCTCCTCGTCGGACACCGCCTTCGTGATGAGCACCGGCTTCGTGCTGATGACGCCGGTGGTGCTGGGCGCGATCACCGTGTACGTGATGCGGGCCGCGCCGGGCCGTCGGGGTCCGACCTGGATGGAGGCGGCCTTCGTGCCGTGGGGCGCGGCGGCGCTGATGATGGTCGGCGCCCTGCTGACGCTGCTGGAAGGCGGCATCTGCGTCGTGCTCCTGTCGCCGGTGTTCCTCGTCCTGGCGTCGGTCGGCGGCCTGTTGATGAACCTGGTCCTGAAGACGACGCGGGTCGGCAGGCTGCAGGCCGGCGCGCTGGCGACGCTGCCGCTGCTGTTCACCGTGGTGGAAGGCCCGTTGACCGTCGAGCAGTGGCAGCGCATCGATCGTTCCGTGGTCGTCGAAGCGGCCCCGGCGCGCGTGTGGTCGGAGATTGTCGCGGCGCGGGACATCCGACGCGAGGAATTCCCGCGCACCTGGATCCACCTCATCGGGGTGCCGCGACCCGTCGAGGGCGTCAACCATGTGACGCCGCAAGGCGAGGTCCGGGAATCGCGCTGGGAGCGCGGCGTCCATTTCCTCGGCCGGGTCACGGAGCGCGTCGAAGGGCAGCGGATCGCCTGGCGCTACGAGTTCTCGCCGGACTCCTTCCCGCCCGGCACGATGGACGATCACGTCGTCATCGGCGGACGCTACTTCGATCTCGGCGAAACGCGGTTTACGCTGACGCCCGTCGATGCGACGCACACGCGTCTGGACATCGAGGCCCACTACCGCGTCACATCGAGCATCAACGTCTATGCGGTGCCGGTCGCCGATTTCCTCGGGCGCGACTTCGTCGACGGGCTGCTGACGCTGTACAAGCGCCGGAGCGAAGGTTGAGGGCTTACTCCGGCTTCTTCGTGCAGAAGAACTCCCACACCGACTTGGGCTTGCCGTAGCGGCTGAGCGAGCGCTTGTCGAGGTGCTCGATGTCGAAGCACGCGGCGAGCACGTCCTCGATCTTCCCCCGGGTGAAGAACTGCTTGGCGACGCCGTCGACGACCGTCAGCGTCCATGAGGACGCGTCGTCCGGCGCGCCGTAGTGCCAGTCGTCCTCGGCGTTGACGCAGCCGATGAGCCGGCCGCCGGGCGCGAGCACGCGGGCGATCTCGCACAGCGCGCGTTGCGTGTCGTCATGGTCGAAGTAATGCAGCGACAGCTGTGCGACGGCCAGATCGAATTCGCCATCGGCCAGCATCGGCATCGCGCGCACGTCGGCCAGCACGTGCCGCGCCCGCGGCGACTGCCGCCGGCACCGCGCGAGCGCTTCGGCGGAGATGTCGATGCCGGTGACGTCGACACCCAGCTCCAGCAGCGCCGCAGTCTCCCAACCATCGCCGCAGCCGATGTCCAACGCGCGGCGCACGCCAGGCAGGCGGTGCTGCCAGCCGCTCAGCCAGGCTTCGTCCTGGCTCAAGGGTTGGGCGGCGTAGCGACGGTCCCAGACGTCGGCAGGCGACCGAGCATCAGCCGAAGGCGCCGGGGCCCCTTTCCGCTCAATCGCCTCCTCACGCTCGGCATTCGCTCCAAGGGGCCCCGGCGCCTCCGGCTGCGATGCAGCGAGCGGTTCGTCGTCGGGGTGAGGGGGAAGGGCGGTCGGCTCGGCACTCATGCGCCGCAGCCTACCGCCTGCAGATCGCCTTCGCCGTGCGTTGCCCCACCTTCGCCCGATACAGGCGACAGGACGACGCACGGCGTTGCCGTCACGCGCTCAGAACTCCTTCGTCAGGCTCACGTAGACCGTGCGGCGCTGACCGTACTGCGGCGCGCCGACGCCGATGCCCGAGCCGTCACGCAGCTGGTAGCCCTTGTCGAAGAGGTTGAGCACCGACAGGCGCGCCTCCACCGGACCACCGCCGCCGAGGTCGAACTTCCTGCTCACGTCCGCGTTGACGCTGGTGTACGAGGGCAGGTGCGTGGTGTTGGCGAAGCCGTTGCGCAGGCCGCTGCCGAACAGCGCGCTCGCGCCGACCGCGTAGCCGTCGTCCAGCCGCACGTTGACGCCGGCCGACGCGCTCAGCTTCTGCTCGTGGTCCAGGTGCACCCAGTGGTTGGCGATGAAGTCGAGCTCGTCCTGCTCGAAGTTGAACTGGCCCGTCTCGACCTGCTGCGCGCGGGCGTGCGTGGTGCCGAGGTTGGCGTACGCGGACCAGGTCTTCTCCTTGTAGCTCGCCGACAGGTCGACGCCGTAGATGCGGCCCTTCGCGTAGTTGAAGGCCGAATAGATCAGCGCGTTGCCGAACTGGCCCTCGTCCTGCAGGTGCTGCACCGCGCGGTAGTAGCCGTCGATGCCCAGCGTCAGCTTGGGCGTGACCTGCCAGGCGGCGCCGGCGTCGTAGTAGTTGGAGCGCTCCGAGCGAACCGCCGTGTCCGCGTCCGTCGGCAGCGCGTTGGTCGTGCCGGCGAAGGCCGCCACCGAGGTGGTGTCGATCTTCTCGGTCGGCGGCGGCGTGAAGTAGCGCGCGTAACCCGCATGCAGGCGCACCGTCGGCGCCGCGTCCCAGACGAGACCGATGCGCGGGCTCAGTTGATGTTCCTTCGTGACGGTGTCGACCTCGTCGTAACGCGCGCCGTAGTTCAGCGTCAGCGTGCGGTCCAGCTTCCACTCGTCCTGCAGGTAGGCGCCCCACAGGTGGCCGCTCAGGCGGCCGCTGTCGGCGATGTTGACGGGCACGCCGCTGGTCTGGTTGCCGTCGTCGTCGGCCGGGAACACCAGCGCGTTGTTGACCGTGCTGGCGTGCTCGCGCTGCGCGAAGAGGCCGGTGCGGATCGTGTGGGCGCTGTCCAGGCGGTAGCTGGCATCGGCCTGCACGCCGTTGGCTTCGTTGCGGCGCAGGATGTTGGCCGCGACGCCCAGGTACTGCAGATCGCCGGTCGTGTCCGGCGTGTAGTGGACATCGGTGTAGCGGTGGAACAGCGAGACCTGGTAGTCGATGTCGCGCCCGATCACGCTCTGGTAGCTGACGACGGCGAATCGGTTGCGCTCGCGCTGGTGCGCGTCCAGCGTGCTGGAGTCCTTGTCCTGCGTGCCGTCGAGGGTGAAGGCGGTCGACTGCCCCGGCGAGTTCGGGATCTGGAAGCGGTTGTCGGTGACGCCGGCCATCGCGGTGATGCGGCTGTCGTCGTCGAGCAGATAGGACACCAGCCCGAAGCCCTTGCCCTGGTGCGTGCGGTCGTGCAGCGCGTCGCGCGAGGCGGTCGGGTTCTCGATGCCCAGGTCGTTGCCGAGGAAGGAGCCGCTGAACTCGTAGCTCAGCCGACCCTGCGTGCCGTGCACCGACAGGTCGAGCTCGCGCGAGCGCTGCGTGCCCAGCGTGATGCCGGCGCTGCCGGCGAAGGGCTTGTCATCGTCGCCCACGCCCTTGGTCGTGATGTCCACGATGCCGGCGGTCCGGTAGCCGTATTGCGCGGGGAGCGCACCCGTCAGCAGGCTGATGCTGTCGGCGAAGCGCGTCTCCAGCGTCTGGCCGAAACCGCTGATGGACTCGGGGATGACGACGCCGTTGATGCGGTACTGGAGATTGGCGTGGTCGCCGCGCACGTGCAGGCCGCCGTAGGAGTCCTGCACGACGCCCGGCGTCTGCAGCAGCACCTGGTTGAGCGGGGTGTCGTCGCCTTGCGGCAGACGGGCGATGTCGTTCTTGTCGAACTTGTAGATCGTGCTGCCGGTGTCGGGCGACAGGCCGTTGCGCGCCGCGTCGAGGCGGCTGCGCGCGCCCTGGACCTGGACGGTGGGCAGCGCGGCGCCGCCGGCCGCGGTGGGCGCTTCGACGGTGCTGGTCGCGGCGACGGCCGCAGAGGAAGCGGCGGTGTCATCGGCGTGCGCCGGCAGCGCGTGCAGCAGCGGATAGGCGAGCGTCAGGGACAGCGCGAGCACGCGCAGGGGAGGATGGGTCATGGTGGATCTCTGGCAATCTGAAGACGGTCGAGCGCAGGCCGGCCGATGAGGCCTGCACTGCGGTCAGGAGGTCGAACTCAGATCGCCAGGGGCGGGCCGCGGCTGCGCGGCGGCGGCGCCGGCATCGAACGCGCGACGCGTTCGGCGGCGGCGGCCTGGACGTGCACGGCCTCGGCGAGTGCGAGCACCGGCGGTTCGGCGCGGGCCGAGGCGGCGAGGTCGTCGAAGGCCAGGCAGATCTCGCAGAGCTGATCGGCGGACAGGTCGTCCGCATCGGCGTGGGCGACGTCGTCGCGCCCGGCCTGGACCGAGGCGGTCGCCGTGGTGGTCGCCGGCGCATGCCCCCGCGCACCGGTCAGATGACCGATGCCATGCCACACCGCGCCCTGCTGCGACAGCAGCATGAACAGCGGGAGCAGCAAGTGCAGGAGGTGCTTGCGCATGGCGCGGGATTATGAAGGTCGGAGAGCTGCCGGTCGAACGTCAGGCTGTCGCGAAGCTGTCGTGAGGCTGAGGGCGGGCCGCCACTCAGGCGCGATTTCCCGCCACTCGCCGCACGTGGCCGGCAGGCGGCGGGGAGGCTGGCCACACTGGCCGCTCGTCGTCCGACCCTGGAGCGTTCCCATGAAGATCCCCGTCGCCACCTGGTTCCGCGAGAACCGCAGCTTCCTCTTGTTTCTCGTCGGGTTCCTGTTCTTCCGCACCGCGATCGCGGACTGGAACCCGGTCCCCAGTGGCTCGATGCGGCCGACCATCCTCGAAGGCGACGTCGTCTTCGTCGAGCGCGTCGCCTACGACTGGAAGCTGCCGCTGACCGACATCTCGCTGCGCCGCGTCGGCGAGCCGCAGCGGGGCGACGTCGTCACCTTCGGCTCGCCGCGCGACGGCACGCGGCTGATCAAGCGCATCGTCGCGGTGCCGGGCGACACCGTCGAGCTGCGCGCCGACCGGTTGATCCTCAACGGCCGGCCGGCGGAGTACGCGCCGGTGGAGGAGGTCGCCGAGCCGCTCGCGCCCGGCGTCGAGGTGCGCGGCGTGCGCGCGGTCGAGCAGTGGGGCGGCCAGCGCCGCATCGTGCAGTTCCTGCCCGAGGTGCGCGCGCGGCGCGACTTCGGCCCGATCGTCGTGCCGGCCGACCAGTTCTTCATGATGGGCGACAACCGCGACAACAGCGAGGACTCGCGCTTCATCGGCCTCGTGCCGCGGCGGCTGATCATCGGACAGGCGCATCGCGTGCTGGTCTCGGCCGACATCACCGCGCGCTGGGCGCCGCGCTGGGACCGCTTCGCGGCGCCGCTGCACTGAACAGGCACGGATCGCATTGACCCGTCGCGCGCAAGGTCTCTCCAGCGCCGCAGAGAATGGTCCGTCAATCCTGCCTTCACAACATCCAGACGGAACTTTCATGACGGACCTGTCCAGCTTCCCCATCACGAAGAAGTGGCCCGCGCAGCATCCCGAGCGCCTGCAGCTGTACTCGCTGCCGACGCCCAACGGCGTGAAGGTGTCGATCGCGCTTGAGGAACTGGGTCTGGCCTACGAGCCGCACCTGGTGAGCTTCCAGACCGACGACCAGCTCACGCCCGAGTTCCTGTCGCTGAACCCGAACAACAAGATCCCCGCGATCATCGATCCGGACGGCCCCGGCGGTCAGCCGCTGCCGCTGTTCGAGTCGGGCGCGATCCTGGTCTATCTCGCCGAGAAGACCGGCAAGCTGATCCCGCAAGACCCGGCACGTCGCTATGAGACGCTGCAGTGGGTGATGTTCCAGATGGGCGGCATCGGGCCGATGTTCGGCCAGGTGGGGTTCTTCCACAAGTTCGCCGGCAAGGACTTCGAGGACAAGCGTCCCCGTGATCGTTATCTCAACGAGTCCAAGCGGCTGCTGGGTGTGCTCGAACAGCGCCTGACTGGCCGCGGATGGATCATGGGCGATGAATACACGATCGCCGACATCGCGATCTGGCCGTGGGTCAACAACCTGGTGGGCTTCTACGGCGCGGGCGACCTCGTCGGCTTCAGCGAGTTCAAGAACGTGCAGCGCGTGCTGGAAGCGTTCCTGGCGCGCGATGCGGTCAAGCGCGGGCTGAACATTCCGGCGCGTCCGGCGGCTTGACCAACAGGGCCGCGGTACTTCCACCGCCGCTGGCCCTCACCCCCGCCCTCTCCCGCAAGCGGGAGAGGGAGTGAGAATGCACCGAGCTGACCGGAAGGCATCGCCCCTTCTTTCTCCCTCTCCCGCTTGCGGGAGAGGGCAGGGGTGAGGGCCAGCGACCTCGCTCAGTAATGCGGCGGCAGCTCGTCGCGCAGCCCGCCGGTGCCATCGCCGCGGCCTTCGGGCACCTGCCGGCGCAGCTGCATGACCTCGCGCACCAGCGCGTCGATCTGCTCCTGCTGCTTCGCCACCTGCGCGTTCAGATGATCGACGAGGTCCTCGGCGAAGCTGGCCTTGATCTCCAGCTCCGTGACGCGGGCTTCGAGGACGCGAACCTCCTCGACAGAACCACCGTCGCCTGCGGCCTCGCTCATTGCGCCGCCTTCGCCGCCGGTTGCGACATCAGTTCCGAGATCACCGACACCGGCGCGTTCCCGTAGCTCAGGAACTGCTCGTTGAAGTCCTTCAGCTTGAAGTCCTTGCCCAGCGCCTGCTTGCGCTGCTCGCGCAGTTCCATGATGTCGCTGTAGCCGCTGAAGTAGCTCGTCAGCTGCACCGAGGTCAGCTGCACCCGACGCCACTTCTCGCGCGCCTCGCGCTCCGTCTGGAAGGCTTGTCGCTGCAGCAGGTCCAGCGCCTGCGCCTCGGTCATCCCCAGCACGTGCACGTTGTAGTCCAGGATCGTGTTGGTGACGCTGCGCAGGTTCCACTTGCCCCACATCAGCCACATCTCCGGCGCGTTCCCGCCGTAGCCGGACTCCAGCATCATCCGCTCGCCGTAGACCGCCCAGCCTTCGACCATCGCGCCGTTGCCGAACAGCGTCTTCACCAGCGACGGCGACTTGTTCGCGTGCACCAGCTGCGTGTAGTGGCCCGGCACCGCCTCATGGATGTTGAGGATCTGCAGGATCCAGCGGTTGTACTCGCGCAGCGAGCTCTCCGCCTGCTCCGGGGTCAGGTCGTCCAGCGGCGTGACGTTGTAGTAGGTGCGGTCCTGCGGCCGGTACGGGCCGGGCGCCTCGATGCCGGCGCCGGCCACGCCGCGCTGGTACACCGGCGTCTCGCGCACGATCAGCGGCTTGCTCGCGTCCTGCGTCAGCAGGTCGTGCTCGGTGATCCAGCGCTCCAGCTGCGGGATCTGCGCGCGGATCTCATTCACGAAGTCCTCGCGCTTCACATGCTGCTCGCTCAGCTTGCCGATCACCGCGCCGATGCGGGCGAAGCGGTCCTCCGGCTTGGGCGCGTCGCCCATGGTCTGCGTCCACAGCTGGTCGGAGATCTGCGCCATCTGCGTCAACAGCGCCTCGCGCGCCTTCAACGCGCGCTGGTACATCTGCTCGGCCGAATGCACCGACTGGATGTCGTAGGCGAACTTCTGCTCGTACAGCGCCTTGCCCAGGCGGAAGCTGCGCGCCTTGCCGCTGGCCTTGCCGTCGGCCAGGAGCTTCGTGAGATGCGCGCGGTAGCCCTCGACGGCCGCCTTCGCGCCGGCGATGCGGTCCGCGAGCTGCTTGCGCTCGGCCGCGGTCAGCGACGCCGCGTCCGGACCCTGCGCGGCCTTGGCCACTTCGTCCAGCACGCTGAGCACGCCCGGCGCCTGATCGATCGCCAGCTGCGTATGCTCCAGCGTCGGCTGCTTCAGCAGCGCCGCGCCAGCGCGGTAGTAGGCCGGCACCAGCGCCAGCCGGGCCGAGATCGTCTTCAGCCGCACCGGCACCGGCGCGTAGTCCGTCGCGAGGATGTAGTCGATCGGGCCGGCGATGTTGAGGAAGGACGGATTCCACTCGTACTCGCACAGCTCGGTCAGCTGGAAGCGGTCGCTGCGCAGCTTGTTGAGCAGCTGGCCGAGGTCGGTCCGCGAGGCCGCGCTCAACGTCTTCGCGTCCACGGCCTCGAAGCGCTTGAGCCAGTGGTTCGCGAAGCTCAACGATCGGGCGCGCATCGCGCGGTCCGGCGCCGGCAGCTCCGCGGCGAATTCATAGCGGCCGGCGCCGATGGCGGCATCCGGGTCCAGGCGCCACAGCGCCTCGATGTAGTCGTTGGCCAGGCGCTGGAAGCGGGTGTCGACGTCCAGCGTCTGATCCGGATCGAGCTTGATGACGCCGCGCGTCGGCTTGGGTGTATCGCTGGCGGTGGCAGCGAAGGCCGAGCCGGCGGACAGCGCGCCGACGGTGGTCAGCGCGGCTACGGCCAGCGCCGACAGGGTGAGGTGGGTGAGGCGGTTGGAGCGATTCGTCATGGGGCGCGAGCATAGCCCGGCCCCGGTCAAATTCGCGTTCAGGTCAGCAGCCAGCGGCTCACGTGGAAGGTCAGCCAGGACGCCACGTACGCGAGCACGAACAGGTAGGTCAGCATGATCGCGGGGATCTTGTAGCCGCCGGTCTCGCGCTTGACGGCCGCGATCGTCGACAGGCACTGCGGCGCGAACACGAACCACGCCAGCAGCGAGAACGCCGTCGGCAGGCCCCAGGTCGAGGCGATCAGCGGTGTCAGCGCCTGCGCGGCCTCGTCGCCGGTGGCCGACAGCGAGTACACCGTGCCCAGCGCGCTGACCGCGATCTCGCGGGCGGCCATGCCCGGCACCAGCGCCAGGCTGATCTGCCAGTTGAAGCCGATCGGCTCGAAGATCGTCGCCAGCCCGCGACCCAGGTAGCCCGCGAAGCTGTACTCGATCGCCGGGCCGGTCGCGCCTTCGGGCGCGCCGGGGAAGGTCGACAGCACCCACAGCAGCAGCGTCAGCGCCAGGATGATCCCACCCACGCGCTTGATGAAGATCTCCGCGCGCTGCAGCAGCCCGATCGCGACGTTGCGCGCATGCGGCCAGTGGTAGCTGGGCAGCTCCATCATCAGCGGACGCACCTGGCGGCCCGCATTGGTGAAGCGCTTCAAGACCCACGCCACCGCCATCGCCGCGATGATCCCGGCGAAGTACAGGACGAACAGCACCAGCCCCTGCAGCTCGATCCCGCCCCACAGCTCGCGCTGCGGGATGAAAGCGCCGATCAGCAGCGCATACACCGGCAGCCGCGCCGAGCAGGTCATCAGCGGCGCGATCAGGATGGTGACGAGCCGGTCGCGCGGGCTCGCGATCGAGCGCGTCGCCATGATCCCGGGGATCGCGCAGGCGAAGCTCGACAGCAGCGGGATGAAGCTGCGGCCCGACAGGCCCACCGAGCCCATCAGCCGGTCCAGCAGGAAGGCCGCGCGCGGCAGGTAGCCCGACTCCTCCAGCAGCAGGATGAAGAAGAACAGGATCAGGATCTGCGGCAGGAACACCAGCACCCCGCCCACGCCCGCGATCAGCCCGTCCACGACCAGGCTGCGCAGATGGCCCTCGGGCAGCAGCGCGCCGGCCTGCTCGCCCAGCCAGCCCGTGCCGGCCTCGATCCAGCCCATCGGCGCCTCCGCCCACGCGAACACCGCCTGGAACAGGAAGAACAGCAGCACCGCCAGCAGGATCGGGCCCAGCACCGGATGCAGCACGAAGCGGTCGACCTTGTCGCTGGGCAGCTCGCCCTGCAGCGTGTCGAGGCCCAGCTCCTTCAGGATGTGGTTGATGCGCGCCGTGTCCTCGCCTTCGGCGGTGACGGCGTCGGTGCGCCAGCGATCGGGCTCGTCCAGCACTGCGCGCAGGTCGTCGATGCCTTCGCCGTCGGTGGCCACCGTGCGGATCACCGGCACGCCCAGCAGCGTGCTCAGCTTCTGCGTGTCGACGTTGATGCCGCGACGCTGCGCCAGGTCGGCCATGTTCAACGCCACCACGCAGGGCACGCCCTGGCGCTGCACCGACAGGAACAGACGCAGGTTGCGGCGCAGGTTGGTCGCGTCCAGCACGCACACGATCAGGTCGGGGCGCTTCTCGCCCTGCGCGCGGCCGGCCAGCACGTCCACGGTCACGCGCTCGTCCGGCGAGCGCGGATACAGCGAATACGTCCCCGGCAGGTCCAGCACGCGCAGCAGCTTGCCCGCGGCGGTCTTGAGGCGGCCTTCCTTGCGCTCGACGGTCACGCCGGCGTAGTTGGCGACCTTCTGGCGGCTGCCGGTCAGGCGGTTGAACAGGGCGGTCTTGCCGCAGTTCGGATTGCCGACCAGCGCCAGCAGCGGCCCGGCGGGATGGATGTGGACGACGGACTCACGCATGGGCGGCTCCCGCTTGGCCGGAGCCGTCGAGCTCCACGCATTCGGCTTCCGCGCGACGCAGCGCGAAGGTCGACTGCCCGATGCGCACCACCAGCGGATCGGCGCCGGGCATGGCGCGGGCGAGCACGGCGACGTGTTCGCCGGCGACGAAGCCCAGTTCCTCCAGCATCTGTTTCCATTCCGGCGCATGTGCCGGGGCCTGCAGCGCCTTGACGCGGTGCGCCTGGCCGATGACGGCCTGCGCGAGGGTGGGGACTTGGGGAACGGCGCTCATGTCGTAGGGATCTCGGGAGGAGCCTGCGGGCTTGCGAAGCGAAAGATTCTAAATGATAGTGATTCTCAACTTCCTCCGCAGAACCGAGGTGACGGTTCGGTGAACCCGAGTGCGGACTGCAATTCGCCCAACGAGGAAGTCCCTCGAAAGGGGGCGACGTCAGCGAGTGGGTGTGGGGCCGGAGTGATGCTGGGGGTTCGCGGACGCGATGCCCCCTGCATCGCGGAGAGCCCGCGCTTGGCAGAACGGAGTAGGGCGGTGCAGGCACGGGACCTGCTAGTCGATAGCGGCATTCGCCACCCCGCGCAACCGCCCGGACTAGTGAGCCGCCTCCTGTTTTGACGACCTCGCAAACGTTTAGCGTTTACCTTGACGTGGCTTACACTCGCGCCTTCTTAGAATGCTCGGCTGCTCCTCACCCTTCGCATCGAGACTGCAAATGATGAAGTCCTTCCTGTCGTTCTCCCCTCTCGCGGCTGGCGTGGCCTTGGCCCTGACGGCTGGCGCGGCCGCTGCGCAGACCACCCCGGCGGTGATCTTCGACATGGGCGGCAAGTTCGACAAGTCGTTCAACGAGGCCGCGTACCGCGGCGTCGAGCAGTGGAAGAAGGATACGGGCGGCAAGTATCTCGAGTTCGAGATCAGCAACGAGACCCAGCGCGTGCAGGCGATCCGCCGCATGGCCGAGCGCGGCGCGAGCCCCATCATCTCGGTGGGCTTCGCCCAGGCCTCGGCGCTGAACCAGGTCGCCAAGGACTTCCCCAAGACCAAGTTCGTCATCATCGACGAGAAGGTCAACCAGCCCAACGTGCAGTCGGTGCTGTTCAAGGAGCAGGAAGGCAGCTTCCTCGTCGGCGCGCTGGCCGCGCTGACCAGCAAGACCGGCAAGGTCGGCTTCGTGGGCGGCATGGACATCCCGCTGATCCGCAAGTTCGAATGCGGCTATGAGCAGGGCGCCAAGGCGGCCAACCCGAAGGCGGAAGTCTTCAAGAACATGACCGGCACCACCGCCTCGGCCTGGAACGATCCGACCCGCGGCGGCGAGCTGGCCAAGGCCCAGTTCGCCAAGGGCGTGGACGTGGTCTTCGCCGCGGCCGGCGGCACCGGCGTCGGCGTCTACCAGGCGGCCAAGGACGCCGGCAAGCTGGCCATCGGCGTCGACAGCAACCAGAACCACCTGCAGCCCGGCACCATGCTGAGCTCCATGGTCAAGCGCGTGGACGTCGCCGTCTACAACGTGCTCAAGGAATGGAAGCCCGGCATCAGCGTGCTGGGCCTGAAGGAAGGCGGCGTCGAGTACGCCGTCGACGCCAACAACGCCAAGCTGATCGCCCCCGCGATCAAGACGAAGCTGGACGCGTACAAGGCCGACATCATCGCCGGCAAGATCAAGGTCGCGGACTACATGGCGGACAACGCCTGCAAGAACTGACCCCTCGCGAGCGAGCGTTCCTGACATGACACAGTCCCCACGCGGCGCCGCCGCGCCCGCGGTCCGTCTGTGCGAGATCTCCAAGCGCTTCGGCGCGGTGCTGGCCAACCGGTCGGTGAGCCTGGCCGTCGAGCGCGGCACGGTGCACGGCCTGGTCGGCGAGAACGGCGCCGGCAAGAGCACGCTGATGGCCATCCTCTACGGCTACTACCACGCCGACGAGGGCCACATCGAGGTCGACGGCCAGCGCGTGACCATCGCCAACTCGCAGCAGGCCATCGCGCTGGGCATCGGCATGGTGCATCAGCACTTCATGCTGGTGGACACGCTGTCCGCGCTGGACAACGTGATGCTGGGCGCGGAGCCGGCCTTCTTCCTCTCCCGCGCGAAGCGCCAGGTGCGCCAGGAGCTGGAGGCGCTGATGCGCGACACCGGCCTGACGGTGCGCCTGGACGCGACCGTCGCCGACCTGCCGGTCGGCGAGATGCAGCGCCTGGAGATCCTGAAGGCGCTGTACCGCGGCGCGAAGATCCTGATCCTGGACGAGCCCACCGCGGTGCTGACGCCGCAGGAGACCGACCAGCTGTTCGAGGTCCTGCGCCGCCTGCGCGAGCGCGGCACCACCATCCTGCTGATCACGCACAAGCTGCGCGAGGTGATGGCGCTGTGCGACGCCGTGACCGTGATGCGCGCGGGCACCGTGATCAAGACCTGCGCGATCGGCGAGACCAGTCCCGAGGACCTGGCCGAGAGCATGGTCGGCCGCAAGGTCAACCTGGGCCGGGACGACGCCGCCGCGAAGTCGTCGTCCGACGCGCCGGTGCTGAAGGCCGAAGGCCTCACCGTCGCCGGCGACAGCGGCTCCGGCGTGCACCTGCTGAGCAACGCGACGCTCGCGCTGCGTCCGGGCGAGATCGTCGGCGTGGCCGGCGTCTCCGGCAACGGCCAGAGCGAGCTGCTGGAAGTCCTGGCCGGCATGCGCGCGCCGGACGCCGGCACGCTGCATGTCGCGGGTCGCGACTTCCGCCCCACGTCCTGGATGGACCCGCGCACGGCGCGTGAGCTCAAGCTCGCGCACGTGCCCGAAGACCGCCATGCGCTCGGCATGGTGCTGGACTTCCCCGCGTGGGAGACGGCCGCGCTCGGGTACCACGAGCAGGACGCCTACCGCGCCGGCCCGATGGGCCTGGGCATGAACCAGCGCCACCTGCGCGCGCAGACCGCGGAGATGATGGAACGCTTCGACGTCCGTCCGCGCAACGCGGAGCTGGGCTCGTCCAAGTTCTCCGGCGGCAACCAGCAGAAGCTGATCCTGGCGCGCGAGATCGGCCAGAGTCCCGCAGTGCTGCTGGTCGGCCAGCCCACGCGCGGCGTCGACATCGGCGCCATCGAATTCATCCACAACCAGCTGCGCCGCCTGCGCGACGCCGGCTGCGCCATCCTGGTCGTGTCCAGCGAGCTCGACGAGATCCTGGCGCTGGCCGATCGCGTCATCGTCATGAACGCCGGCCGCATCACCGGGGAACTCGCGATCGACGAGTGCTCCGAGAAGAACCTGGGCCTGCTGATGTCAGCCTCCCCGAATCACGAGAAGACCGCCGCCGCGGCGACCACCCCATGAGCAGCCAAGCCCTGCAGATGCCGCGCTGGATGGACCTGGTCCTCCTGCCGCTGTGGAACCTGCTGATCGCGCTGGCGGTGGCCGGCGGCGTGGTGCTGCTGATCGGCGCCAGCCCGATGCAGGCGCTGACGGTGCTGCTCGAAGGCGCGCTCGGCAGCGCGCGCGGCCTCGGCTACACGCTGTACTACACGACCACCTTCATCTTCACCGGTCTGGCGGTCGCGGTCGCCTTCCACGGCGGTCTCTTCAACATCGGCGGGGAAGGGCAGGCGACGCTGGGCGGCATCGGCGTGGGCCTGGTCTCGCTGTGGCTGGGTTCCAAGCTGCCCGGCTTCGTGATGATCCCGCTGGCGATCGTCGCGGCCGCCGTCTTCGGCATGGTCTGGGCCGCGGTGCCCGGCTACCTGCAGGCCTGGCGCGGCAGCCACGTGGTCATCACGACCATCATGTTCAACTTCCTCGCGGCCAGCCTCAACGGTTATCTGCTCGTGAACTGGCTGCGCCCCAACGGCTCCATGTCGGTCGAGAGCGACGCCTTCGCCGACTCGGCGCGCATGCCGGCGGTCCATGAGCTGCTGGCGAAGTTCGGCGTCGAATGGCCGTCCTCGCCGCTGAACCTGTCCATCCTGCTGGCCGTCGCGGCCTGCGTCTTCGTCTGGTGGTTCCTGTGGAAGAGCCGCGCCGGCTACGTGCTGCGCGCTGTGGGCTCCAACCCGGGCGCCGCCCACTACGCCGGCATCAAGCCGCGCTGGCAGGTGCTGGCCGCCATGGGCCTGTCGGGCGCGCTGGCCGGCCTGGTCGGCGTCAACGAGATCGCCGGCGTGCAGGGCAAGCTGACGCTGGACTTCGTCGCCGGCGCCGGCTTCACCGGCATCGCGGTGGCCCTGATGGGCCGCAACCATCCGGTCGGCATCGTGCTGGCCTCGCTGCTGTTCGGCACGCTCTACCAGGGTGGCGTCGAGGTCTCCTTCGAGGTCCCCGGCTTCAGCCGCGAGATGGTGGTGACCGTGCAGGGTCTGATCGTGCTGTTCGCCGGCGCGATGGCGATGGTCAGCGCGCCGATGTTCGCGAAACTCTACGGCGCGTTCGCGCGCAAGCAGCGCGCGGCGGAGGGGAAGTCCCATGGATGAGGTCCTGATCGGCTCCGTGCTGGCGTCGACGCTGCGCGTGACCACGCCGCTGCTGTTCGCCGCGCTCGCCGGCCTGCTGTCGGAGCGCTCCGGCGTGGTCGACATCGGCCTGGAAGGCAAGATGCTGTCCGCCGCGTTCGCCGCGGCGGCGGTGGCCAGCGTGTCGCACTCGACCACGCTGGGCCTGCTGGCCGCGATCGGCGTGGCCATCGCGATGTCCATGATCCACGGCTTCGCGACGGTGACGCACCGCGGCGACCAGGTCGTCTCCGGCGTCGCGCTGAACATGGTGGCCGCCGGCCTGACGGTGGTGCTGGGCATCGCCTGGTTCGCGCAGGGCGGGCAGACGCCCCCGATCGCCGCCGAGCAGCGCATCACCGGCCTGCTGCCGCAGTGGGCCGAGCCCACGCCCGGCAGCTGGATGGCCTCGGTCATCGGCCACGGGCTGCTGAGCCACAACGCGCTGGTCTATCTGGCCTTCCTGCTGGTCGTCGTCGTGTGGTTCTTCCTGGAGCGCACGCGCCCCGGCCTGCGCCTGCGCGCGGTCGGCGAGAACCCGGCAATGGTCGACGCCGCCGGCGTGTCCGTGCCGCGCCTGCGCTACACCGCGCTGGCGCTCAACGGCATCCTGTGCGGCCTGGGCGGCGCCTACCTGACGCTGGCGCAGAACGCTTCCTTCTCTCCGAACATGACCGCGGGCCGCGGCTTCATCGCGCTGGCCGCGATGATCTTCGGCAAGTGGAAACCGGTGCCCACGCTGTGCGCCTGCCTGCTGTTCGGTTTCCTGGACGCCGTCGCGATCCGCCTGCAGGGCGTGTCGCTGCCGGGCATCGGCGAGGTGCCGGTGCAGCTCATCCAGGCGCTGCCCTACATCCTGACGGTGGTGCTGCTGGCCGGCTTCATCGGCCAGGCGATCGCGCCCAAGGCGCTCAGCAAGCCCTACGTGAAGGAGCGCTGAGCATGAGCACCGGTGCTCCCCAGGCCCAAGCCCTGATCGCCTCGATCCCGCTGCCCGCCGACGTCGTCGAGCGCCTGCTGAAGGCGGCGCTCGACGCCCGGCAGCATTCGCACGCACCGTATTCGAAGTACTTCGTCGGCGCCGCGGTGCTCGACGAGCACGGCCGCATCCACGCCGGCTGCAACATCGAGAACGCCGCCTACCCGCAGGGCTGGTGCGCGGAGACCAACGCCCTGGGCCACATGATCATGGGCGGCGGGCGCGTGGCGCGCGCGGTGATGGTCACCGGCGCGGGCTCGGAAATCATCACCCCCTGCGGCGGCTGCCGCCAGAAGCTGCGCGAATTCGCGCGACCTGAAGAACTCATCGTGATCGCGGGCGACGCTTCCGGCGTGCGCGCGCACTGGACCCTGGAGCAGCTGCTGCCCGCCAGCTTCGGTCCGGATCACCTGAAGCCCTGAACACTGACATCGACGCGGCCGCCGTGGCTGCGACAGGAGAACCAACATGTCCATCCCTCTGCAAGGCGCCGAGCTCGACGCCGCCATCACCGCCAGCATCGCCACGCTGAAGTCGACCTTCGGCGAGCAGGGCCCTGAAGTGGCCGTGGTGCTCGGTTCCGGCTGGTCCGGCGCCGTCGACCAGCTGCAGGACGTGCAGCATCTGCCGTACGCGCAGCTGCCGGCCTTCCCGCAACCGAAGGTCGAAGGCCACGTGGCCGAGATCGCCGTGGGCCGTGTCGGCCAGCAACGCGTGGCGATGCTGCGCGGCCGCGCCCACACCTACGAGAGCGGCGACTGCACCGGCATGGCCGGCGCGATCCGCAGCCTGAAGGCCTGGGGCGTGAAGGTGCTGGTGCTGACGAACGCGTCGGGCAGCCTGCGCTCGCACCAGCCGCCGGGCAGCCTGATGCTGATCTCGGACCACATCAACGCGCCGCAGCGCTCGCCGCTGACGGGCCTGCCGGGCAGCGACCGCTTCTGCGACATGAGCGTCGCCTACGACGCCGAGCTGCGCCAGCAGGGCTTCAAGATCGCCCGCGAGCACAACATGGTGCTGACCGAAGGCGTGTACGTGTGGGCCGTCGGTCCGCACTTCGAGACGCCGGCGGAGATCCGCATGTTCGCCGCCTGGGGCGCGGACGCGGTCGGCATGAGCACCGTGCCGGAGACCATCCTGGCGCGTCACGCGGGCCTGCGCGTGGCCGGTCTGGCGCTGATCACCAACATGGCCGCAGGCATGTCCGACGAGGCCCTGACGCACGCGCTGACGCTGCAGCAGGCCAAGGTCTCGGGCGACCGCGCGGCGGCCTACCTGGGCCAGTACTTGGCCTCGCTGGCGACGCTGGCATCGCTGAAGGCCTGACCGTCGGCCGGTGCAAGATCGGGGCCATGCCCCCCGGTCGGCCGGTTGCCCGATGGATCGATCGCCGGAACCGGCGGGCTGTTGTGCGGACTGACCGTTCGGTCGTCCATGGATGAGCAGTAGGGAGTAGTCGATGAAGTCGGAGATGATGAAGTCGGAGATGAGTCTGGAACAAGCGGCGCGTCTGGCGCTGCAATGCCTGGACCTGACGAGCCTGAACGACGGCGACACCGCCGCCGACATCGAGGCGCTGTGCCAGCGCGCGATCGGCGCGCCGGAACGCGGTCATGTGGCCGCCGTGTGCGTGTGGCCGAAGTTCGTCGCGCAGGCGCGCGCCGCGCTGCCCCAGGACATCCGCGTCGCCGCGGTGGCCAACTTCCCCGACGGCAGCCTGGATCTGCCGCGCGTGCTGGCCGAGATCGAGGCGATCGCGCAGGCCGGCGCGCAGGAGGTGGACGTCGTGCTGCCGTACCGCGCGCTGATGGCGGGCCAGTCGACGGAAGTCGGCGAGTTCCTGTCCGAGGTGCGGCACGCGACGCGGCCGCTGACGCTGAAGGTCATCATCGAATCGGGCGAGCTCGGCTCGACCGCGCGCATTGCCGAGGCCACGCGCCAGGCGCTGATGGCGGGGGCGGACTTCGTCAAGACGAGCACGGGCAAGACCAAGGTCTCGGCCACGCCGGAAGCCGCCGCGACCATGCTGCGCGAGATCGCCGGCAGCGGCCTGGGCAACGCGGGCTTCAAGGCCTCTGGCGGCATCCGCTCGGTGGTCGACGCGCGCGCCTACCTGCAGCTGGCGACCGAGGCGCTCGGCGCCGCCGCGCTGACGCCGCAACGCCTGCGCTTCGGCGCGAGCGGACTGCTGGGCGACATCGAGGCGGTACTGGCCGGCCAGGACAGCGCCGCCGTCAGCGCCGCGTATTGAACGACGCGGCGTTCAACGCCGCGTGTTGAAAAGAACAACAACACATCGAAGGGACGCGGCCATCATGCTGGCTCAGGAAATCATTCGCACCAAGCGCGAGGGGCACGCATTGGACGAGGCCCAGATCGGGCACTTCGTGCGCGGGCTGGTGGACGGCAGCTGGAGCGAGGGCCAGGTGGCCGCGCTCGGCATGGCGGTGTTCCTGCGGGGCATGGGCCGCGACGAGGCGGTGGCGCTGACGCGCGCCATGATGAACAGCGGCCGCGTGCTGAGCTGGCCGGACATGCCGGGCCCGGTGCTGGACAAGCATTCGAGCGGTGGCGTCGGCGACAAGCTGAGTCTCATGATTGCCCCGATGGTCGCGGCCTGCGGCGGCTACGTGCCGATGATCGCGGGACGCGGGCTCGGCCACACCGGCGGCACGGTCGACAAGCTCGAAGCGATCCCCGGCTACACGACGACGCCGGCGCCGGCCGACTTCGACCGCATCGTGCGCACGCTGGGCTGCGCCATCATCGGCCAGACCAGCGATCTGGCGCCGGCGGACAAGCGCTTCTACGCGGTGCGCGACATCACCGCGACGGTGGAGAGCGTGCCGCTGATCACCGCGAGCATCCTGTCGAAGAAGCTCGCCGCCGGGCTGCAGGGCCTGGCGATGGACATCAAGTGCGGCAACGGCGCGTTCGCGGCTACGCCGGAATTCGGACGCGAGCTCGCGCAGAGCATCGTGGACGTGGCCGGCGGCGCGGGCCTGCGCACGCGGGCGCTGATCACCGACATGAACCAGGTGCTCGGCCAGGAGGTCGGCAACGCGCTGGAAGTGCGCGGCGCCATCGACTACCTGACCGGCCGCAAGCCGCGCGAGGCCCGCACCCATGAACTGACGCTGGCGCTGTGCGCCGAGATGCTGGTGCTGGGTGGGCTTGCGCCCGACACCGCATCGGCGCGCGTGAAGCTGCAGGCGGCGCTGGACAGCGGCGCCGCGGCGGAACGCTTCGCGAAGATGGTCGCTGCGCTCGGCGGCCCGGCGGATCTGCTGGAGAAGCCCGAGGCGCATCTGGCCGCTGCGCCGGTCGTCCGTCCGATCCCGGCGCCGCGTGCGGGCCGTCTCGTCGGCATGAACACGCGCGACCTCGGACTCGTCATCGTCGAACTCGGCGGCGGTCGCCGCCTGCCCGGCGACGCGCTCGACATGCGCGTCGGGCTGGACCGCTTCGCCCAGCTCGGCGACGTGGTGGCTGCCGGCGATCCGATCGCCTTCGTGCACGCCGCGGACGATGCCTCCGCCGACCGCGCCATCGCGCAGGTGCTCGCCGCCATCACCCTCGGCGACGCGCCCACCTGGACGCCGACGCCGCTCGTCATGGCCGAACTCGGCTGACAGCTCCCCCGCGACCTCCTCGGTCGTGGACTCCCTCTCCCGCACTGCGGGAGAGGGCAGGGGTGAGGGCCAGCGACCTCGGCAGTACGTCCCTTCAGGTCACCGGCGCGGGATTGAACAGCACCAGTGCGTTGGCGAGCTTGTGCTGCTCCGCCCAGGTCTTGCGTCCCGACGCCACGTCCAGCATCAGCCGGAACATCTCCCAGCCCATCTCCTGGATGGACTTCTCGCCGTCGGCGATCTGACCGGCGTTGATGTCCATCAGGTCGTGCCACCGACGCGCCAGGTCGCTGCGCGTGGCCACCTTGATCACCGGACATTCCGCCAAGCCGTAAGGCGTGCCTCGGCCTGTCGTGAACACGTGCAGATTCATCCCCGCGGCCAGCTGCAGCGTGCCGCAGATGAAGTCGCTGGCCGGCGTGGCCGCGTAGATCAGCCCGCGCTGCTCGCGCGTCAGCTTGTTGCCCGGCGACAGCACGCCCGAGATCGCCGAGCTGCCGCTCTTCACGATCGAGCCCATCGCTTTCTCGACGATGTTGGACAGCCCGCCCTTCTTGTTGCCCGGGGTCGTGTTGGCGCTGCGGTCGACGCTGCCGCGTTCCAGGTAGGCGTCGTACCAGGCCATCTCGCGCACCATCGCCTCGGCCACTTCCGCTGAGCTCGCCCGCGAGGTCAACTGCGCGATGCCGTCGCGCACCTCGGTGTTCTCGCTGAACATCACCGTCGCGCCCGCGCGCACCAGCAGATCGGCGCAGTAGCCGACCGTCGGATTCGCGGTCACGCCCGAGAACGCATCGCTGCCGCCGCACTGCACGCCGACCACCAGCTCCGACGCCGGCACCGTCTCGCGACGGCGCTTGTTCAATCGCTCCAGATGGAAGGCCGCCTGCGTCATCACCGAATCGATCATCGACATGAAGCCGACGTGCTTCGCGTCCTGCAGGCAGACGACGTCCAGCGCTTCAGGCGCGACAGACTCCCCGCGCTGATCCGCGATCGGGATAACGCCCGGCGGCATCAGCCGCTCGGGCTGCAGCTTCTCGCAGCCCAGGCTGACCACCATCACCTCGCCGCCGAAGTTCGGGTTGAGGCTGATGTTGCGCACCGTGCGGATCGGGATCACCGCGTCCGGCGCGTCGATCGCGACGCCGCAGCCGTAGGTGTGCGCCAGGCCGACGACGTCGTCGACGTTCGGATACTTCGGCAGCAGCTCGCGCTTGATGCGCTCCACCGCGAACTCGACCACCCCCGCCACGCATTGCACCGTCTGCGTGATCGCCAGGATGTTGCGCGTGCCCACCGAGCCGTCCGCGTTGCGGTAGCCCTGGAAGGTGTAGCCCTCCAGCGGCTCCAGCGCCGGCGCCTTCACCGTGGCCATGGGCAGGCCTTCGAGCTCTCGCGCCGGCGGCATGCGCAGCAGGCGCTCGTGCACCCAGCTGCCGGCCGGGATGTCCTGCAGCGCGTAGCCGATCGGGACGTTGTAGCGCAGCACCGCCGTGTCGGCCGGCAGGTCGACCAGCGCGACCTTGTGGCCCTGCGGCACCTGGTTGCGCAGCACCAGTCCGGAGGACAGCACCGTGCCTTCGGGCAGTCCGCCGTCGTTGGCGACGATGGCGACGTTGTCGGCCTCGTGCATCTGGATGGTCAGCGGGGAGGTGATCATGGTCGTGTCCTGGGTCGGTTCAACCTGGGGAGATAGGGAGAGGCGCGGAAGCCGTTCGTTGCCTCCGCGCGGTCGGTCGTTCAATCGTTCAGACGGGCTTCAACTCGACGCGCTTGATCTCGCCGACGATGAGCAGATAGCTCGCCACCGCGATCAGGGCGTGGGCGCCGACGAAGATCAGCGCGCCGTTGAAGGATTTCGTCGTCTGCACGATGTAGCCGATCACGATGGGCGTCACGATGCCGGCGACGTTGCCGAAGGTGTTGAACAGCGCGCCCGACAGGCCGGCGATCTCCTTGGGCGAGGTGTCCGACACCACCGCCCAGCCCAGCGCACCCAGGCCCTTGCCGAAGAAGGCGAGCGCCATGATGCCGACGACGACGGCCTCGATGCCTACGTAGTTGCACGCGATCATGGAGGTCGAGAGCAGCATGCCGACCACGATGGGCACCTTGCGGGCGAAGGTCAGCGAGTGGCCGCGACGCAGCAGCCAGTCGGAGATCACGCCGCCCAGCACGCCGCCGGCGAAGCCGCAGATCGCGGGCAGGGCCGCGACGATGCCGGCGTTGAGCAGCGACATGCCGCGTTCCTTGACCAGGTAGATGGGGAACCAGGTCAGGAAGAAATAGGTGAGCACGTTCACGCAGTACTGCGCGATGTAGACGCCCATCAGCATGCGGTTGCCCAGCAGCTGCTTGAGGTAGCCGAGCTTGGGGCCGGACGCCGCCTTCGCCTTGCCGTCGCTCGACAGCAGCGCACCGCCGGACTCGATGTGCTCACGTTCCGCGGCCGAGATGGTGGGGTGGTCGGCCGGACTGTTGTGCATGGTGCGCATCCACACCACGCTCATCACGATGCCCAGCGCGCCCATGAAGTAGAAGACCTCGGACCAGCCGACCGCATGCACGATCCACGCCATGATGGGCGCGAACAGCACGGTGGCGAAGTACTGCGCGGAGTTGAAGATCGCCGACGCGGTGCCGCGTTCCTTCACCGGGAACCAGGCGGCGACCATGCGGCCGTTGGCGGGGAAGGAGGGCGCCTCGGCCAGGCCGACCATCAGGCGCATCAGGAACAGCGATGCCACCGCCAGCGGCAGGCCGAAGAGCATGGCGTCCATGCCCATGTGGTGCACGCTGCCCTGCAGCATGGTGAACAGCGACCAGAGCAGGATGCTCCAGGCGTAGACCTGCTTGGCGCCGAACTTGTCGAGCAGCCAGCCGCCGGGCAGCTGGCCCAGCACGTAGGACCAGCTGAAGGCCGAGAAGATGAAGCCCATCTGGATCGAGTCGATGCCCAGTTCCTTGGACAGGACGGGGCCGGCGACGCCGACGGTGGCGCGGTCCGCGTAGTTCAGGACCGTGACGGCGAAGATCATCGCCAGCACGCCGAAGCGCGCGCGGCCGATGCCGGCCGCGGCCGAGGAGGAGAGGGATAACTGCATGTTGTCTCCGGAATCGTATCGAGGGCCGGTCTGCGCCGGCTTGCCTGTCGGAATGGCCCGGGGTCGGGCCTGGAATCAGCGTGGCCTCGGGACCGTGGTCAGGCTTGCGTGTAAGCCGTCTTCACCGTCGTGTAGAACTCGGCGGCGTAGCGGCCCTGTTCGCGCGGGCCGTAGCTCGACGACTTGCGACCGCCGAAGGGCACGTGATAGTCGACGCCCGCCGTCGGCAGGTTGACCATCACCATGCCGGCCTGCGCGTGGCGCTTGAAATGCGTCGCGTGCTTCAGCGAGGTGGTCGCGATGCCGGTGGCCAGGCCGAACGGCGTGTCGTTGGCCAGATGCAGCGCTTCGTCGTAGTTCTTCGCCTTGATCACGCTGACCACCGGTCCGAAGACCTCTTCGCGGTTGATGCGCATGGCCGGGGCGGTCTCGGTGAAGAGCGCCGGCGTCAGGTAGAAGCCGGGCGCACCCGCGCTGCTGCTGGCCAGCGCCTCGCCGCCGGCGGCGAGCGTCGCGCCTTCGGCCTTGGCGATGGCGATGTACTCCAGGTCCTGCGCGAGCTGGCGCTCGTCGACGACCGGGCCGATGTCGGTGCCGGTCTTGCGGGCGTCGTCGACCTTCAGCGTCTTCATGCGCTCGACCATCGCGGCGACGAAGCGGTCATGGATGCCTTCGGTCACGATCAGGCGCGAGGACGCGGTGCAGCGCTGACCCGTCGAGAAGAAGCCGCTGTTGATCGCCGCCGCGACGGCGACGTCGAGGTCCGCGTCGTCCAGCACGACGAACGGGTTCTTGCCGCCCATCTCCAGCTGGAACTTCGCACCGCGCGCCACGCAGGCCGCCGCGACGCGCTGGCCGGTGGCCACGCTCCCGGTGAAGCTGATGGCGTCCACGCCGGCGTTCTCCAGCAGTTCGGCGCCGACCTCGGAGCCGCGGCCCATGACGAGGTTGAAGACGCCGTCGGGCAGGCCCGCGCGCTTGAGGATGTCGGCCAGGGCCCAGGCCGAGCCCGGCACCAGGTCGGCGGGCTTGAGCACCACGCTGTTGCCGAAGGCGAGGGCGGGCGCGATCTTCCACGCAGGGATCGCGATCGGGAAGTTCCACGGCGTGATCAGGCCGACGACGCCGATGGGCTCGCGGGTCACCTCGACGCCGACGCCGGGACGCACGGACGGCACGACCTCGCCGCCCACACGCAGCGCCTCGCCGGCGAAGAACTTGAAGATGTTGCCGGCGCGGGCGACTTCGCCGATCGCTTCAGGCAGCGTCTTGCCCTCCTCGCGGGCGAGGAGGTCCCCGAGTTCGGCGCGGCGCGCGAGGATCTCGGCGCCGGCGGCGTCCAGCACGTCGAAGCGCTGCTGCGGCGTGGCCAGGCTCCACTTGCCGAAGGCGTTGCGCGCGGCCGCGATCGCGGCGCGGGTCTGCGTCACGTCGGCCTGGGCGTACTCGCCGACCACGTCGCGCGTGTCGCTCGGGTTGATGTTGCGGGAAGCGCGGGGGCCGTCGACCCACTCGCCGTTGATGAGGTTCTTGAACATGTCGGACTGCTCTCTGTCTTGGACTGCGCATCGCTCGTCGCCATCGGGGATGCGGCGAGAGAAGGGGGAGCGCGCGTCGTCGTGATCGGCGCGCGCCGCTGAGGCCTTACTGCGGACCCAGCTTGGAGATCAGCGCGCCCAGCTCGTCGACTTCCGCCGGCTTGAGGTCGGACAGCGGCGGGCGCACCGGACCGGCGGTGTGGCCGATGAGGGTGGCGCCGGCCTTGACGATGGAGACCGCGTAGCCGTGGCCCTTGTTGCGCAGGGCGATGTAGGGCAGGAAGAACTCCTTGATCAGGCGGTCCGTCGTCGCGGTGTCGCCGGCGGCATGCGCGTTGTAGAAGTCGATGGCGGTCTTCGGGATGAAGTTGAAGACGGCCGACGAGTACACCGGGCAGCCCATGGCGCGGTAGGCGCCGGCGAAGACTTCGGCGGTGGGCAGGCCGCCCAGGTAGCTGAAGCGGTCGCCCAGCGTCTGGCGGATGGAGACGAAGGACTCGATGTCGCCGAAGCCGTCCTTGAAGCCGATCAGGTTGGGGCAGGTGTCGGCCAGCTTGAGCAGCGATTCGGGCGTCAGGCGGCAGGCGCCGCGGTTGTAGACGATGACGCCGAACCTGACGCTGCGGCACACGGCCTGCACGTGGGCGACCAGGCCTTCCTGCGACGCTTCGGTCAGGTAGTGGGGCAGCAGCAGGATGCCTTGCGCGCCCAGGCGTTCGGCTTCCTGCGCGTACTGGATCGCGACCTTGGTCGGGCCGCCGGCGCCCGCGATGATGGGCATGCGGCCCTTGCAGGTGTCGACGGCGACGCGGATGACGTCGCTGTATTCCTTGGGTTCGAGCGAGAAGAACTCGCCGGTGCCGCCGGCGGCGAACAGGGCGGTGGCGCCGTAGGGCATCAGCCATTCGAGGCGCTCCGCGTAGGGCTTGGGCGCGAAGTTCAGCTGGGCGTCGAAGTCGGTCAGCGGGAACGACAGCAGGCCGTGGGAAATCGTCTCTTTGAGGGCTTGGGGCGAGGTCATGAGGGGCTTGTCTCCGTGGCTACAACAGCGCTGGACCCTTCATCGCACCTGGATTGGTACCGGTACCAGCGTGAGCGGATGGTAGCGAGCAGGACATCACGGTTCAAGAGGGATGTCGTACAACTGCGGGTAATCACCTAACCGCTTTTCGCGCGACCCTCCCCCGATGGAGGGCGCTCATTCGCGGGCGCCCATTGGAGGGACCCCTTCAGAGGGGGGCGACCTAGGGGTAGGTGGCTGCGGGGGCGCCGCCTACAACCGGTAGGCGATCGAGGGGTAGGGCAGTCCGCTTCATCTCCGACGCGCATCCCATCAAGGAGTCAGTCATGAGAACCGAAGCAAGAACCGCCTTCCAGCAGCAGGTGATCGAAGCGCTCGTCGAGAGCAAGGCCATCAACATCGACGCGGTGAGCGCGACCTTCGCCAAGTTCGGCGAGCGCGCCCTGCTGCAGGGCGAGCCGCTGGTCACCATCATCAACCGCCACGCCATCTGGAACTGCGGCTGGCCGGGGCCGGAGCTCGACATCCTGCGCGACGCGCCGCAACTGCGCGGGTGAGACCATGAGCGCGGTTGTCTCGATGCCCGTGGTCCGGCCGGTGGTCGGCAGGCGGTCGGTCGCGACCCGGCGTCGGGACGACCTGCTCGGCCGCGTGCACCTCGCGGTGCGCATGGCCCGCAGGACCTTGAAGGCGGCCGTGGCCGCGGAGGAGGAGGGTCTGCTCGCCGAGGGCGGTCGAGAGGCTGCCAAGGGGCCGGTCGCGGCGACCGCGGCGGCCGCCCCGGCCGCACTGGTGCTCGGCAAGGTCGTCGGCGAGGCCGCGATGCTGCTGCGCACGACGGCGCCGTTGCGCGGCGAGGACGAGACGCTCGATGTCGAGGCCAGGCTGCTCGCGGTGCAGCTCGTGGCGCAGGCGCGCGGGGCGCGGGTGCGGGAGCGCCTGTGCAACGACGCCGGTCGCGCGCTGGAGCATGCGTCGGCGCATCTGTTCCTCGGCGACGCCGGGTATCCCGACGAAGCCTTCGACCGGCTGCTCGACGACATCCTCGACGGCGAGGACGCCTGCGGTCCGGAGCGTCTGCCGAATCACCAGCTCGAATGCGCCTGGCTCGACCAGATCCGGCGCGGGCGCGTCGAGGTCGAGGCGATCGACGAGGAGTTGCTCGTGGCCACCTGCATCGGATGGCCGCTCGATGTGCTGGGCTGCTCGACGCTGGACCTCTACATGTTCACCCATGTGGTGATGTACGCCTCCGACATGGGGCGACGGGCGGTGCCTCTGCCGCGACCCGTCGAGGACATCCTCGCCGAGGCGGAAGCGGGGTTGGCCGCGGCGCTGGATGCGGACAACTTCGACCTGACGGCCGAGCTGCTGTGGACGTGGCCGATGCTGCATCAGCGGTGGAGCGCGGCGGCGGTCTTCGCGTTCGAGCTGTTGATGCAGGTGCAGGACGAGCATGCGTTCCTGCCGGGGCCGGACTACGCGCGATGGGCGGGGCGATCGGGTGGCGGTCTCGCGCATGAGGACGTGGTGCAGCGGACCTCGTACCACGCGAATCTCGTGATGGGCATGCTGTGCGCGGTGGCGCTGCAGACGGAGGGGGAGAGGCTTCCCGAGCCGACGCGGATCTCAGCCCGGGATCGGCGCCCGGTGGCGCAGTCCGCTGGCACGCGGCCGCAGTCCGTCGGCGACCTGCTCGACCGTCTGCCCGCCAGGCCGTTCGTGCCGCGGTGGCAGCGCGCCCTTGCGGCACGCGATGAGCGCGAGCGTGCCGCGTTGGCGTCGTTGTGCTTCAGCGTCTGGTTCCGCCGGGCGGCGTCCGCCAACGACATTCCGAGGCTGCGAGAAGCCTTGGCTGCGACGCTGGAACACGACGAATGCGACGGACCGTCGGCGCATCAGGCGCTGCGGCGCCTCCAGCGCATCACGGCCATCGGTCGTCTTCAAGCGGAGGCGATAGCCTCGCGCTGATCCACGACCCTCACCCCGGCCCTCTCCCGCAGTGCGGGAGAGGGAGCAAGAGGCTGAATGACTGCCTGGACCCCGCGCGCTGCGCGCGCCCCTCACCCCCGCCCTCTCCCGCAAGCGGGAGAGGGAGTGAGAATGCACCGAGCCATTCGGAGCAGGACTAAGAGCGAGCCATTCAGCGCAGGACTAAGAGCGAGCCATTCGGCGCAGGAGTAAGAGCGAGCCATTCGGCGCAGGAGCACTGGGGTGGCCCCCTCTCCCGCACCGCGGGAGAGGGCGGGGGTGAGGGCCAGCGGCCTAGGCAGTCAACAAGGCCTTATCACTTCACATCGACCACGGTGCCGAGCGCGAACGCTCCCAACGTGGCATCCCACCGCTGACCCGACGCGGCGTTGTCCGCATTGGCCCACCGGATCGCGAATCGCGCGTCGGTGGCGAGACGCGCATCGCCATCGGGCAACGCCACGCTCACCTGATAGCGACCGGCCGGCAGATCCGCCGGCACGGACGCAGCGATCGTCGCCGCCTGGTCGATGCCACTCGGCAGCCACGTCCGCGGATCCGCGCCCGAGGCATCGATGCGACGCACCTCGCCGCTCGCGGCGTTCCTGAGCACCAGCTGCACGCCGCGCGGATTGAACACCCGCGCCCAGCCGTCGTTGCGCAGATCCAGCTTCAGCGTCAAGGACTGACCCCGCGCCACCGCCGCCGCGTGCGACACCTTCACCAGCGCCAGCCGATAGCCCATCTTCCGGCGCACTTCGGCCATGCAGCCGCCCTGCACCCACTTGTCGTGGAAGGCGGTGCGGTAGTACTCGTCGTTGAGGTAGGTCAGGTTGTAGCGGGCACCCTCGCCGAGGATGTCCGCGCACTGGCTGCGCGGCACCGCGCCGGCTTCGTCGGCCGGGTTGCAGGTCTCGCCGCCGAAGGGCGCGAGGTCCCCCAGCCGGTCGACGTAGTCGCGCTGCTTCGCCGCCGTGGTCGTGTTGTCGTCGTACGTCCCCACGTCCGTCTTGCTGGCGAGGAAGCAGTCGTTGTGCACCCCGACGCGCAGGCTGCCGCTCAGCACCGCGCTCAACGTGGGCAGCGTCGGCGCACCGTCCATCACATACGGCGGATAACGCAGCTGGATGAAGCGGCTCGCCGGCAGCGCGGCGAGCAGCGCATCGCGGATCTGGTTGCGGCTGGCCGCCGCGGTCAGGTTGTTGGAGGAGGTGTGCCACTCGCCCCACGCGCCGATGAAGCCGGCCTGCATGAACGCGATGACGTCGGCGTTGCGCTGCAGCACCGGCTTGAACTGCGCGATGTGCCCGAGCACGCGGGACAGCGGCGCGTCCTTGGCGTTCTGGTAGTCGACCTCGGACTCGGGATAGTTGTAGACGACGCGGATCACCAGCTTCACGCCGGCGGCGCGCGCGTGGTCGAAGGCGGTCTCGACCTGCGCGAGCAGCGCCGGGGTCAGGTCTGAACCGCGATAGGCCGACAGGTCCAGCTTGGAGAACAGCAGGCGGTAGCCGGCCTTGTAGGCGTCGTCGGCGTCGGCGCGGGTGAAGGTGTCGAGGTTGGCCCAGGTCCAGCGGTAGAAGCCGCGCTCGGGGTTGGGGAGCTCGGCATCGGTCGCGGTGAAGGTGGCGACCGTCTGGGGATCGTCGGTGCCGGCGGGCGGCACCGGCGTGGGCACCGGTGTGGTCGTCGGCGTGTCCGGCGTCGTTGGGGTCGTCGGCGTCGTCGGCGTCGTCGGCGTCGTGGGTGTCGTCGGCGTGGTCGGAGTCGTCGGCGTGGACGGCGTTTCCGGTGTGGTCGGCGTCGTCGGCGTTGTCGGCGAACTGGCACCCGTCGGTGGCGGCGTGGTTGCCACCGGCGGCGGCGAGGCCTCGCCAGCTCCCGATCCGCCGCCGCAGGCTGTGAGGATCGCCATCGAGAACGCCGCGGCGATCGGACTCAGGCCCGGGAACGGACGGCGGAGGAGGCTTTGCTTCGGCATGAATACGGGCTCATTGGCTGGTTTGTTGCCAATGTATTTCTGCCGACGCCGCAAACGCCGCTACCGAACGCAACAGAGTGCATCGCGGGCGGTGGCTGGAAAAACCCTTTCGTTTCCGGACTACTTGAGCCCGCCGCTCAGGAACGCCTTCAGACGCTCGCTCTGCGGTTTGGCCAGCACTTCGCGCGGATTGCCCTGCTCCTCCACGCGGCCCTGGTGCAGGAACATCGTGTGCGACGACACCTCGCGCGCGAAGCCCATCTCGTGGGTCACGACGATCATGGTGCGGCCTTCCGCCGCCAGGTCGCGCATCACCTTCAGCACTTCGCCGACCAGCTCCGGATCCAGCGCCGAGGTCGGCTCGTCGAAGAGCATCACCTCCGGCTCCACCGCCAGCGCGCGCGCGATCGCCACGCGTTGCGCCTCGCCGCCCGACAACTGCGCCGGATAGACGTCCTTGCGGTGCGACACGCCGACACGCGCCAGCAGCGCCTCGGCCTTCTCGATGGCCTGCGCGCGGGGCTGCTTCAGCACGTGGATGGGCGCCTCGATGACGTTCTCCAGCACCGTGCGGTGGCCCCACAGGTTGAAGTTCTGGAACACCATCGCCAGCCGCGCGCGCCAGCGCTGCAGCTGCGCCGCATCGGCGGACTTCAGGCTGCCGTCGCGGTCGCGCACGAGCTTGAGCTCCTCGGTGCCCAGCTTCAGCGTGCCTTCGAACGGCTGCTCCAGCAGGTTCAGGCAGCGCAGGAAGGTGCTCTTGCCCGAGCCGCTCGATCCGATCAGCGTGATCACGTCGCCCGGCTTGGCGGCCAGGGACACGCCCTTGAGCACTTCGCGGTCGCCGTAGCGTTTGTGGAGGTTGTCGACAACAAGACTGGCCGCGGACATCAACGGGCTCCCA
This sequence comes from Roseateles noduli, assembly GCA_002205125.1. Taxonomy (GTDB): domain Bacteria; phylum Pseudomonadota; class Gammaproteobacteria; order Burkholderiales; family Burkholderiaceae_C; genus Roseateles; species Roseateles noduli. The sequence goes on from NIOE01000002.1 coordinate 723,419, forward strand.
GGAGTTTTCCGGTGCGGGTCGCTTCGCGCCCCGCGACTTTCGCGACCCGCGCCCCGGCCGTGACCAGGCGCAGCGTGTCGCGTGCAAACAGCAGCCCGTCGGTGGGGCTCTTCAGGTCGGTCACCGACCCGGTGATGGGATCGATGACCTGGGCGATCACGTCGCCTTCGCGGACCGTCTCGCCGACCTCGCGCAGGAAGGTCAGCACGCCGCCGACCGGCGACGGGACCGGGATGGAGCCCGCCAGCGGGCGCGCGTCGCCGACCGGCGCCGGCACCGGCGGCGTGGCGCCGTCCGGCGCCTCCGAGGCGATCACGCCGCGGTGGATCAGAAAGTCCACGATCGCCTGCGCGTCCTTGGCCGCCAGGTCGTGGTGCACGTCCTGCTGGCCGCGCAGCTCCACCGTCACCGACAGGCAGGCCTGCGGGATCGGGAAGCGGTCGCCGAAGTGCTTGGCCCACTTCCACCAGACCTGCGAGCAGGCCTCGTCGAAGGGGTTGTCTCCGGAGTCCGTCGCCAGCAGCGTCACGCCGGCGCCGAGGTAGGCCGCCAGCGGCTCGCATTGCGGCCAGCACGGCGTCTCCGTGTAGAGGTGCATGACCGCCTGCGCGTCGCAGTGCAGGTCCAGCACCACGTCCGCGTCGCAGGCCATCAGCATCAGCGTCTTGCGCAGCGCCTTGAGCTCGGTGTCGGCGGGCGAGGCCTGCACCTCGGTCTTCAGCGCGGCGCGCAGCACCGCGACGTTGCGCGCCGGGTCGTCGCCCAGGCGCGGCTCGGCGTGGCGCGCGGCGGCCTCGATGTGTTCCGGATAGTGGCGGTTGAAGTTCTCGCCCGACAGCCCCTCGAAGCGGCCCAGGTGCGACTGCAGCCACCACTGCGAGAGTCCGATCGGATTGGCCATCGGCACGAGGATCACCTCGCCACGCAGGCGGCCCGCGGCCTCCAGCGCGTCGAAGTGGCGGCGCAGGTGCCAGGCGGTGAGCATGCCGGGCAGCTCGTCGGCGTGCAGCGAGGCCTGGATGTAGACCTTCTGGCCCTGGCCGGGCTGGCCGTAGTGCAGCGAGACGAGCTCGCGCTGCGTGCCCGGCGTGGGGCTCGGGAGCGGGTGTTGTCGGAGTTGCATGGGAGTGTCCGGTTCAGCGCCGCGCGGGCGCGGCGGCAGGGGAGCTTCAGCGTGGCATCAGCGTGGCATCAGCGAGGCATGAGCGGCTTGAGCCAGCGCTTCTCCGCCTGATGGAAGAGGCCGACCAGCACCAGGGTCATCGCGAAGTAGAAGATCGCGGCGGTGATGAAGGCCTCGAACGGAATGTAGTAGGTGGCGTTGATGTCGCGGGCGATGCCGGTGATGTCCATGATGGTCACCACGCTGGCCAGCGCGGTGCCGTGCAGCATGAAGATGACCTCGTTGCTGTAGGCCGGCAGCGCGCGGCGCAGCGCGTGCGGCAGCACGATGCGGCGCAGCATGACCCAGCGGGTCATGCCCAGCGACTTGGCGGCCTCGACCTCGCCGTGCGGCAGCGAGCGGATCGAGCCGGCGATGATCTCCGTCGTGTAGGCGCCGGTGTTCAGCACGAAGGTCAGGCAGGCGCAGAACCAGGCCGAGCTGAACAGCGGCCACAGCGCGCTCTGCTGCATCCACTCGAACTGGCCCAGCCCGTAGTAGATGAGGAAGAGCTGCACCAGCATCGGCGTGCCGCGGAACACGTAGGTGTAGGCCCAGACCGTGCGCGACAGCCACTTGATCGGCAGCGTGCGCAGCACGGCCAGCGGGATGGCCAGGGCCAGGCCGATCAGCAGCGAGGCGATCAGCAGCTCCAGGGTGATGAGCGCGCCCTCGAAGTAGCGCGGCAGGTTCTCGACGATGGCGTCCAGGTTCATGGGGGATCGTGATTACAGCGAGTGGCGACGCACACCGATGGACAGGCGCTTCTGCAGCTGGTCGAAGACCAGCTCGGACACGGACGTGAAGAGCAGGTAGATGATCGCCACGGCCAGGTAGAAGACGAAGGGCTCGCGGGTGCCCGCGGCGGCCTGCGAGCCGCGCATCATCAGGTCGTGCAGCCCGATGACCGACACGATGGCGGTGCTCTTGATCAGCACCAGCCAGTTGTTGGACAGGCCCGGCAGCGCATGCCGGAACATCTGCGGGAAGGTGATGCGCCAGGCGACCTGCGCGGGGCTCATGCCGAAGGCGAGTCCGGCCTCGCGCTGCCCCGGCGGCACGGCGAGGAAGGCGCCGCGGAAGGCTTCGGTCAGGTAGGCGCCGAAGATGAACGCGATCGTCACCACGCCGGCGATGAAGGGGTTGATGTCGATGTACTCGTCGTGTCCCAGCGCCGCCGCGATCGCGTTCACGGCGACCTGGCCGCCGAAGAAGATCAGCAGCATCAGCACCAGGTCGGGCACGCCGCGGATCAGCGTGGTGTAGAGCGTGGCGATGCCCTTGGCGACGCGGAACTTCGACAGCTTGGCCATCGCGCCGATCAGCCCCAGCGCCATGGCCAGCGCCATCGAGCTGAGGGCCACGCCCAGGGTCAGGACAGCGCCCTCGAGCAGGCTGGGCAGATAACCGTGCAGGAACATTCGACGGACCTTGTTCGTTCAGGAGGAAACGGGCCCGGCGGCTGCCGGGCCCCGGGGATCACTTGGCCGTCTTGCCCGAGATGTCGTACTCGAAGTACTTGTCGTTGAGCTTCTTGAAGGTGCCGTTGGCCTTCACCGCCGCGATGGCGTCGTTGAACTTCTTGCCCAGCGTCTTCTCGTCCGCCTTGCGCAGGCCCACGCCGCTGCCGGTGCCGAAATACTTGACGTCGTCGTAGCTCGGGCCCACGAACGCGTAGCCCTTGCCGGCCGGCGTCTTCAGGAAGCCCATGTCGGCGGCGACCAGGTCGGCCAGGGTCAGGTCCACGCGGCCCGACTTCAGGTCCAGGAAGGCCTGGTCCTGCGTCGCGTAGCGGACGATCTCGCTCTGCTTGAAGGTGTCGGCGGCGAACTTCTCATGGATGGTCGCGCGCTGCACGCCGATCTTCTTGCCCTTCAGGCCGGCGGGCGAGAAGTCGAACTTCGCGTCGGCCTTGGCGGTGAAGCGGGCCGGGGTGTTGTAGTACGGGTTGGAGAAGGCGATGACCTTCTTGCGCTCGTCGGTGATGGACACCGACGCGATGATCGCGTCCACCTTGCGCGCCTGCAGCGCGGGGATCAGGCCGTCGAAGTCCTGCTGCACCAGCGTGCATTCGGCCTTGAGCTCGGCGCACAGCGCCAGGGCCAGGTCGATCTCGAAGCCCTTGAGCTTGCCGTCGGCGCCGACTTCGGAGAACGGGGGGTAGGCGCCCTCGACGCCGATGCGGATCTTCTTCCAGTCAGGGGCCTGGGCGTGCGCGGCGCCGGCGGTGGCCAGCAGGGCGCAGGCCGCCAGGGCGGCGCGGGCGATCAGTTGTCGTCGTTGCATGAAGGCTCCTTGTGAGATTGAGCAGGAAACGGGGAAGCGCGTGTGTGGCAGACGCGTCGAATGGACATCCGGTGACGACCTCGGGCGGTTCGAGCCCGCCTTGATTCAGGGATCGGAGAGGTCGTCCGGACTGGGGGGCATTGTTGCAATGCCGCACGTGCGGCGGCCATCAGGGTTAAGGAGAGTGCAAAAACGTGTGAACCGCCTGGACGGTGGACGCGGGGTCCTCCTCCTGGGGGACATGCCCTAATTCGGGGAAGACCTGCACGGTGCTGTGCGCGATGCCCTGATGGAAGCGTTCGGCGGCCACGGGCGGGATCAGGCGGTCCTTGCCGCCCCACAGGATCAGCGTCGGGGCCTGGATGCGCGCCAGCAGGTCGGCGTGCCGGCCGGGCGCGCGCTGGGCCAGGCGTTGCGCCAGCGCCGCGCGGTTGCCGTCGCGCAGCGTCAGCTCGAAGTAGCGGTCGACCAGCGCGGCGCTCACCTTGGACGGATCGCCGTAGAGCTCGCGCAGGCTGCGGTCCACGAAGGGCCGCGGCAGGAAGACGCCGGCGATCCATTGCAGCACGCGCGAATCGGGAATGTGGAACGCGTCGGGCATCAGCTCGCTGCGGACGTCCAGGCCGTCGGCGTCGACCAGCACGAGCGCGGCGACCTGCTCCGGATGCCGTGCCGCGTACTGCCACGCCAGTTCGCCGCCCATCGAATTGCCGCCGAGGACCATGCGGTCAATCTGCAACTGTCGTAGGAACGACAACAGGAACGAGTCATAGGCATCGCTGCCGTAATCGCCTAGAGGAGAAGGACCGGTGAGCCCGAAACCCGGCAGGTCCAGCGTGATGACGCGGCGGGTCGCGCTGAGCGACTTCACCCAGCCCTCCCAGGTGTGCAGGCTCGCGCCGGCGCCGTGCAGCAGGACGACGGGGGTGATGTCGGTCTTGGGCCCTTCGTCGCGGAAGTGGACCAGCTGGGTCTGCCCGCCGGACAGCTTCAATTCAAGGAAGTCCGACGGCGGCGGTCCCCAACGGGCGACCAGGCTTTCGAGCGGCCGGTCCGGCGCTCGGAAGGCCATCGCGAGCAGGGCCGACGCCAGCACGGCGAACCCCAGCAGCTTCATCAGCCGGGCGCCGAGGGTGGGACGCTCGGTCATGCGCTCGATCATTCGATGACGGAGTCGGGCGACGGGGCCAGTTCAGGATCGACGGCGCGGCGCTCGTCGAAGACGAAGCAGTCGCCGTGGTAGTGCGCGTTGCCGACTTCCTCGAAGTACTTGAGGATGCCGCCTTCGAGCTGGTAGACCTTCGCGTCGATGCCGTGGCGGACGGCTTCCTGGTCGAGGTAGAGCGCGGCCTTCTCGCAGCGGATGCCGCCGGTGCAGTAGCTGACCACGGTCTTGCCGGCGAGCTCGGCCCGGTGCGCCTGGAAGGCGTCGGGAAATTCGCTGAACTTGGTGATGCGCCAGTCGATCGCGCCGTCGAAGGCGCCGACGTCGACCTCGAAACCGTTGCGCGTGTCGAGCGTGACGACCGGGCGGCCTTCGTCGTCGTGCCCCTGGTCGAGCCAGCGCTTCAGCGTCCCGGCCGGCAGCGCGGGTGCGCGCGGCGCCTGGTCCGGACGGATCGTCGGGTGGTTCATCCGGATGATCTCCGGCTTCACCTTCACCAGCAGCTTGCGGAACGGGACCTCGTCGCTCCAGCTCTCCTTGGGCGCCAGCGCGGCGAAGCGACGATCCTCGCGCAAGGCGGCCACCCAGGCGTTCACCGCATCCGGCGCGCCGGCCAGGAAGAGGTTGATGCCTTCCTCCGCGATCAGTACCGTGCCCTTCAGGCCCAGCGCCTGCGCATGCGCGTGCAGGCTGTCCCGCAACACCTCCGGCGCATCGATGGCGACGAACTGGTAGCAGGAAATGTTGAGGACGGAATGGGAGACGGAATCGGTCGGGACTGCAGTGTTCATGCCGATGCGGGGGCTTGTGGCCGCGCAGGGTCAGGAAAACGCGGGATTGTAGGTTCTCACCGTTTGGCTTCGGGGGACTTGGGTTCGCTGAGCTTCACATCCGGCGCAGGCACCGGCTTGATGCGCACCGGCACGGCAGCGCTGCACAGGTCCGTGTAGCCGGGGTTGTGGACGAACCAGCCGCCGCGGTTGCGGCGCGCGTTCAGCAGCTCATTCCACGTCGGCGTGTCGGTGCGCAGCACCTGCAGTGCCGGACGCTGTTCGGCCGGCAGCGCCGAAGCCAGCGAGACGCGCTCGATGCCCAGCCGCTGCTCGGGCTTGTCGTAGAAGCCCATCGCGGCGCCGCCGCGCGGCAGCGCGGACAGGAACTCCATGCCCTTGAGCACGCGACCGACGACCGTGATGTTGAGGTCCAGCCCGCGCGGCGCATGGCCGATCACGGCGTACAGCTCCGCGCCGGTGCTGGAGTCCTTCGCGTTGCCCCGACCGGCGCCGACGGTGCCGTAGCAGTGCGCCAGCCAGGCCTGGCCGGTCTTCGGATCCGCGGCGGCCGGAAAGCCGTCGACCTGGCCGGCGCGCGGCGCCCAGCCTTCGACGTCGGGCAGCAGCGTCATGGGCAAGCCCTTGAGGGGGATCGAGAACTCCGCCGGAATGTGGGACTTGGCGCCGGCGGGGAAGGGCTTGCCCTTGCCCTTGAGGCCGGTGTCCTCGTCGTCCGCATTGGGGTCGCCCCATTGGGTGACGAAGTTGTCCTGGACGCGGACGATCGCCAGACCGTCGTAGTAGCCGCCGCGGGCCAGCGCGCGGATGTTGTCGACGTGCGCCGGCGCGAATCGCGGCGCCAGTTCGATGAAGACCTGACCCTGCGGCAGCGCCATCACCAGCAGGTTGTCCGGATCGACGTCGCGCCAGACGGCGGCCGGCGCGGTGGCGAGGATGTCGGCGCTGCTGCGGGGCGGCGCGGCGGGCTTCTTGGCCGCTGCCGCAGGCTTGGCGGCCTTGTCCGCAGGCTCGGCCGCATGCGCGATCATCGGCGCGCACAGCGCCAGGGCCGCCAGCAGGGGCAGGTGTTTCCTCATCGTCATCCGGGCGCTCCGCGAGAGTGTTCGATGGAGGGCGAGCATAGCCTTCTTACAATCGCCCGATGGCTTTCGTTCATCTCCGCTCCCACACCGAGTTCTCCGTCGTCGACGGCACGCTGCGCATCGACGACGCCGCCGCGGCGGCCGCCAAGGACGGCCAGGTCGCCCTGGGCCTGACCGACCTCGCGAACATGTTCGGCGGGGTGAAGTTCTACAACGCCTGCCGCAAGAAGGGCGTGAAGCCGATCCTGGGCGTGGAGGCCTGGCTGGAGCCGGAAGCGGTGGACCGTCCGCCGTCGCGGGTGCTGCTGCTGGTGCAGGACATCCAGGGCTATCTGAACCTGAGCGAACTGCTGTCGCGCGCCTGGATCCAGAACGTGCAGCGCAACCAGGCGCTGCTGAAGCTGGAGTGGATGCAGGAGCTCAACGCGGGCCTGATCTGCCTGGGCGGGATGCAGTTCGGCCCGGTCGGCCAGGCGCTGATCGCCGGCGACGAGGCGCGCGCGCTGGACGTGGCGCAACGCCTCGCCGCGATCTATCCGAACCGCTTCTACATCGAGCTGCAACGCGCCGGCCTACCGGGCCAGGAAGCGCTGCTGCGCCAGCTGGTGCCGCTGGCCGCCAAGGCGAAGTTGCCGGTGGTGGCGACGCATCCGATCCAGTTCCTGGAGGAAGACGACTTCGAAGCCCACGAGGCGCGCGTGTGCGTGGCCGACGGCGAGACGCTGGCCAATCCGAAGCGGGTGAAGCGTTTCCTGCCCAGCCAGCATTTCAAGAGCCAGGCGGAGATGGAGGCGCTGTTCGCCGACATCCCCAGCGCGATCGCCAACACGGTGGAGATCGCCAGGCGCTGCAGCCTGACCTTGGTGCTGGGCAAGCCGCAGCTGCCGAACTTCCCGACCCCGATCCAGGCCGACGGCACGCCGATGCCGATGGAGCACTACTTCCGCATGCTCTCGTTCGAGGGCCTGGAAGACCGGCTGCAGCTGCTGTTCCCGGACGAGGCCAAGCGCGACGCGGCGCGGCCGCGCTACGTGGAGCGGCTGGAGTTCGAGCTCGCGACCATCATCAAGATGGGCTTCCCCGGCTACTTCCTCATCGTGGGCGACTTCATCCGCTGGGCGAAGAACAACGGCTGCCCGGTGGGCCCGGGACGGGGCTCGGGCGCGGGCTCGCTGGTCGCCTACGTGCTGCTGATCACCGACCTGGACCCGCTGCAGTACAACCTGCTGTTCGAGCGCTTCCTGAACCCGGAACGGGTCTCGATGCCCGACTTCGACATCGACTTCTGCCAGGGCAACCGCGACCGCGTCATCGAGTACGTGAAGGACAAGTACGGCCGCCCGGCGGTGAGCCAGATCGCGACCTTCGGCACGATGGCGGCCAAGGGTGCGCTGCGCGACATCGGGCGCGTGCTGGGCATGGGCTTCGGCCACGTGGACTCGATCGCGAAGCTGGTGCCGGCGCCCCCGGGCAAGACGGTGACGCTGGCCAAGCTGCCGCCGGGCTTCGATCCGGACAAGGCCAAGATGGTCTACGCGCGCCACGAGTCGCCCGAGATCGAGGAACGCGAGGCGCAGGACGAGGAAGTCGCCGGCCTGCTGGAGATGGCGGCGCGCGTGGAGGGCACGGTGCGCTCGATCGGCATGCACGCCGGCGGCGTGCTGATCGCGCCGGGCAAGATCACCGACTTCTGCCCGCAGTACCAGCAGCCGGGCTCGACCTCGGCGGTCAGCCAGTACGACAAGGACGACGTCGAGGCCATCGGCCTGGTGAAGTTCGACTTCCTGGGCCTGGCCACGCTGACCATCCTGGAGCTGGCCAAGGACTTCATCGTCGGCCGGTATCCCGAGGCGGCCGACTTCGCGTTCGAGACCATCCCGCTGGACGACAAGCGGACCTACAAGCTGTTCTCCGACGGCCTGACCGAGTCGGTGTTCCAGTTCGAATCGAGCGGCATGCAGCGCATGCTGAAGGACGCGAAGCCGTCGCGTCTGGAAGACCTGATCGCGCTGAACGCGCTGTACCGCCCGGGTCCGATGGACCTGATCCCCAGCTTCGTCGCGCGCAAGCACGGCAAGGAGACGGTGGTGTACCCGCACCCGCTGGTGGAGCCGGTGCTGTCCGAGACCTACGGGATCATGGTCTACCAGGAGCAGGTGATGCAGACCGCCCAGGTGCTGGGCGGCTACTCGCTGGGCGGCGCGGACATGCTGCGCCGCGCGATGGGCAAGAAGAAGGCCGAAGAGATGGCCATGCACCGCGACCTGTTCCGGAAAGGCGCGGCGGAGAAGGGCATCGACCAGGACAAGGCCGACGAGGTCTTCGACCTGATGGAGAAGTTCGCGGGCTACGGCTTCAACAAGTCGCACGCGGCCGCGTACTCGCTCCTGGCGTATCACACGGGCTGGCTGAAGGTGCATTTCACGGCGGAGTTCTTCGCCGCGAACATGACCATCGAATCGGACGACACCGACAAGCTCAAGGTGCTGATGAACGACGCGAAGTTGTTCGGCATCGAGTTCGAGCCGCCCAACATCAACCTCGGCGTCGGCCGCTTCGAGCCGATGAGCGCGGACGAAGGCACGTCGAAGTCGGTGGCCAAGGAAGGCAAGGCCGGCACCACGCCGCGTTCGCGCAAGATCAACTACAGCCTGGGGGCGATCAAGGGCACGGGCGCCGGCGCGATCGAGGCGATCGTGCGCGCGCGCACCGAGGGCGGCCCGTTCACGAGCTTCTTCGATTTCTGCGCGCGCGTGGATCGCAAGGCGGTCAACAAGCGCGTGGTGGAGGCGCTGATCAAGGCCGGCGCCTTCGACGCGCTGCACGCGAACCGCGCGCGGCTGCTGGCCAGCGTTGCGCTGGGCTACACCTACGCGGACAACCTGGCGCAGAACGTCAACCAGGGCGGGTTGTTCGACTTCGACGGCGGGCACGGCTCGTCGACGGCGGAGCCGGACTTCGTGGACGTGCCCGAGTGGGGCATCAAGGAGCGGCTGAGCCTGGAGAAGACGGCGATCGGCTTCTACCTGTCGGGTCACCTGTTCGACCAGGCGGAGACGGAGCTGCGCCGGATGGTGAAGCGCCGCATCGTGGACCTGCAGGACAGCCGCGAGCCGACGACGGTGGCGGGCATCGTGTCGGACATGCGGGTGATCAACGGCTCGCGCGGGCGGGTGGCGATCTTCAAGATCGACGACAAGACGCATGCGATCGAGGCGGTGGCCAACGAGGAGATGCTTAACGCCAACAAGGAGTTGCTGGCGGAGGACGAGCTGATCATTGCGGTGGGCAAGGTGCAGAACGACCGTTTCTCGGGCGGGCTGCGGATGAACGTGCAGCAGGTGTTCGGGCTGGCGGCGGCGCGGGCGCGCTTCGGGCGCTACCTGCGCACGGCGCCCAACCTGCCGGCGGCCACGGTGCTGGAGCTGGTCAAGAGCTGGCCGGCCAAGCGCGTGGAGACGGAGCAGGGCGTGCTCAGCCAGGGGCTGGAGCTGCGCATCCCGATCAAGCGCAACGGCGCGATCGCGGAACTGGGCCTGGGCGGCGCGGGCAAGTTCTGGCCCAGCGACGAGGCGCTGGAACAGCTCAAGCCGGCGGAGATCGTGTACGACTCGGGCGGTTGAAGTGGCGCGCTGAAGCGCGCGCTTCCCGGGAGGCGCGGATTCGCCTCCGCGGCCGCTCGCGTCGTTGCCCGGAAACGCCACCATCCCCCATTTGACGGGTGCTTCCCCCACCCCGCGCCGGGGGTGTCAGGCGTAAGCTGGCGCCATGCAGGATGCCAAGCCCCGGACCGGCCTGATCCTTACCGGAGGAGGCGCACGCGCGGCCTACCAGGTCGGCGTGCTGGCCGCGATCGCGCAGCTGCGCCGAGACGCCTGCACCACCGGCGACAACCCCTTCCAGGTAATCTCCGGCACCTCCGCCGGCGCGATCAACGCCGCCACGCTCGCCTGCCAGGCCGACGACTTCTGCTCCGCCGTCGACGGCCTGATGTACATCTGGCAGAACATCCACGTCAACCAGGTCTACGCCGCCGATTCCTTCGGCGTCATCCGCTCCGGCGCGAAGTGGCTCAGCATGCTCTCGCTGGGATGGGCGCTGAACCGCTGGCGCCGCACCCGCCCGCGCAGCCTGCTCAACAACACCCCCCTGCGCGGCCTGCTCGACCAGTGGATCAAGTTCGACCGCCTCGACGAGATGCTCGCCAAGGGCTACATCGACGCGCTCGCGGTGACCGGCTCCAGCTACACCTCCGGCCACCACGTCACCTTCTATCAGACGCATCTCCAGCGCGAGCCCTGGGTCCGCACGCAACGCATCGCCACGCGCATCCCCAAGCTCTCGATCGAGCACCTGGTGGCGTCCTCCGCGATCCCGTTCATCTTCCCCGCCGAGCCGCTGGAACTCGGCGGCGAGGTCGAATGGTTCGGCGACGGGTCGATGCGCCAGACGGCGCCGATCTCGCCCGCCGTGCACCTGGGCGCGGAGAAGGTCCTCGTCATCGGCGCGGGCCGCATGCACGAGGCCGGCGGCGAGGGCCAGCATGGCCCGGCGCCCACCGGCCATCCCAGCCTCGCGCAGATCGCCGGGCATGCGCTCTCGAACATCTTCCTGGACGCGCTGGCCGTCGACATCGAGCGCCTCAAGCGCATCAACAGCACGCTCGCGCTGCTGCCCGAAGAGGCGCTGCGCAACACGCCGCTCAAGCCGATCGAGGCCCTCGTGATCGCGCCGAGCCGGCCGCTCGACAGCCTCGCCGCCGAGCACCAGGGCGCGTTGCCGCCACCCATCCGCGCGCTGCTGCGCAGCGTCGGCGTGTCGGGCGAGGGCGCCACCGCCAGCGGCTCGGCGCTGGTCAGCTATCTGCTCTTCGAGCCCGAGTACACCAACGAGCTGATCACGCTGGGCATGTCGGACACGCTCGCTCGCCGCGTCGAGATCCAGAAGTTCTTCGACTGGCCCGCGCAGGCGCCGCAGATGGACCCAGCCGCCATGCGCAAGCGCGCCGGCGGCTTCGCGCTGCAGGTGCCACCGAATCCGCCCGGGCCGCCGCGCTTGGTGGCGACCTCGGGGCGCTGACGGGTCCAGTTGGCATCGAGCGGGCTCAGGCAGGCATCAGCCGCAGTTCCGCCACGAGCCCGCTCTCCGGCCGATTCGACAGCGTCAGCGATCCCCGCTGGCGCAGCGTCAATTCCCGCGCGATGTAGAGACCCAGTCCCGCGCCGCCCGTGTGCCGGTTGCGCGACTCCTCCAGGCGGAAGAACGGCTCGAACACCGCCTCCAGCTTGTCCTCCGGAATGCCCGGGCCTGAATCGGTCACGCGCAGCCAGACGCCCTGCGCGTCGCGACCGACCCGGACCTCGGCGCTGCCGCCGTAGCGCACTGCATTGCCCACCAAGTTGCCCAGCACGCGCCGCAGCGCCATCGGCTGGCCCTTGGCCAGCACCGGTTCTCCGTCGTCCTCGAAGGTCACCGGCATCGCCTGTTCGATCAGATCGTCCGTCAGCGCCTGCGCCAGCGCGCCGAGGTCGACGTCCACCAGCGGCTCGGCCGCGCCGGGTCCGTCGCCGCGGAACAGCTCCATCACCGCGTCCACCAGCGCATTCATCTCGCGGATGTCCTCGACGGAGCGCTGGCGCTGGATCTCTTCGATGTCCAGCGTCTCCAGCCGCATGCGCAGGCGCGTCAGCGGCGTGCGCAGATCGTGGGAGATCGCCGCCACCATCAGCCCGCGCTCGTTGAACTGGCGTCGCAACTGGCGCGCCATCGCGTTGAAGACCTGCGCGCTCTCGCGCACTTCCAGCGTGCCGCGCTTCTCGTCGAGCAGCGGCAGCCGGTCCTGCTTGTGCAGCGACTGGCCCAGCGCCTGCGACGCCCGCACGAGGTCACGCATCGGACGCGACAGCCAGCGTGAGGCGATCCACGCCGCCAGGCCGGTGACGAGCAGGCGGATGCCGTAGTCGAGCGTGAGCTCCCACGCCGTCAGCGCGCGGAACGGCCCGCGCCATTGAGGCTGAGGGCCCTGGGCCTGCGGTCCTTGCGTCTGCGAAGGCGGCGGAAAGCCGCGGAAGCCCTCGCGCGGCGGCATCGGGACGTCGCCGGGGAGGGGCGGGTCGTCGCGCAGTTCGGCGTCGGCGCCCATGCCCTGCGAGCCTGGCCCCGGCCCAGGTCCCGGTCCGCCCTGAGGCTGGAACTGCGGTCCGCGAACGAGCCCCGGCATGGGCGGCAGCGACGGCGCGCCGTGCATGCGCATGACGTAGGTGTCACCGCGCGACCAGGTCACGACACCGATCGCGAGTGCCTGCGCGGCCACCAGCGTGACCCAGAGCAGCAGGAAGATCCGTCGCGCCAGCGTGTCGCCGAAGGCGCGCGCGAAGCGCTCTCGCATCGCGGCGGCGAAGCGCTTCACGCGATGCGTGGAGGGGGAGCGAGCGCTCAAGCCTGCACCTGGGCGTCGAAGAGGTAGCCCTCGCCGCGCATGGTGCGGATCAGGCGCGGCTCCTTGGGCGAGTCGCCCAGCTTCTGCCGCAGCCGCGAGATCGTCAGGTCCACGCTGCGATCGTTGACCTCGACGCCGGGCGCGCGCGTCAGCTCGATCAGCTGCTCACGGCTGAGCACGCGACCCGGGCGCTCGACCAGCGCGCTCAGCAGGCGGAACTCGGCGCTCGACAGCGGCACCACCACCTGCTGCGGCGACACCAGCTGGCGCAGCAGCCGGTCGAAGGCCCAGCCTTCGAAACGGAACTCGCGGCGCGTCTGCGCCTCGTTCTCGCCGCGGCGCGCCCGGCGCCGGATCGCATGGATGCGGGCGACCAGCTCGCGCGGTTCGAAGGGCTTGGAGAGATAGTCGTCCGCGCCCATCTCCAGGCCGAGCACGCGGCTGATCGGATCGCCGTGCGCCGTCAGCATGATCACCGGCACCGACGGGTGGTGCTGCTGGATCCACTGGCACAGCGTCAGGCCGTTCTCGTCGGGCAGCATCAGGTCCAGCACGACGACGTCGAAGACCTGCGTCGCCATCTGGCGGCGCATCTCGCGGCCGTCGGCGGCGGTGCTCACCGCCACGCTGAACTTCTGCAGATACTCGTCGAGCGAGCGGCGGATCTCCGCATCGTCGTCGACCACCAGACACCGCGTCATGCAACTCTCCACCGGCGGGCTCGGCGGCATGCCCAACCCCGTCACGGACGATACACCGGGGTCGGAACCGTGGGAGGCATTGGCGCGGATTGCGCCGATGGCGCCGATCGCGCCGATCGCGCCGTAGGGAGCATGAGCGCCGTGAGCGTCATGAGCGCCATCCTTGCGCGGGGAGGGGATGTAGCGGGGCATGGGATCCGGATCAGGCGGCGATGCCGACCGTCAGCGTCGCGGCATAGCCGCTCGCGACGTCGCCGGTGAGCGTGGCCAGCTGCGTCGTGTAGCCGTCGCTGAAGACGTTGTCGGAGGCGAAGCTGATGCGGTTGAAATTCGTCAGGCTGCTGCTGTAGCCCGACGCGGTGCTGTAGACCGTCGTGCAGACCGCCGTGGGGAAGGCGATCTGCGAGGTCTTGATCTTGTTGGCGTACGAGGTCGCGGCGCCGGCGTTGCGGTAGACCTCGAAGTGCATGTGGGGCATGCGGCCGTCGTAGCAGCCGGGGAAGATCGTCGTGAAGGTGACCGTGCCGTCGCTGCCGGTGCTCTGCACGCCGCGCAGGTAGTTCTCGTTGACGACGCTGGCGCTGTAGAGCGAGTAGCGCCCCTCGCGGTCGCAGTGCCAGAGGTAGATCGCGTAGCCGGAGAGGTCGGAGCAGCTGCTGCTCGTGTTCACCAGCTTCAGCGTGAGGGTCAGCGGGACGCCGCCGGCGGTGCCGCTCGCGGTCCCGATGCTGGTGCGGATGTCGCTGCGCACGATGCCGCTGAGCGCCAGCACATTGGCGATGCCGCTGCCGTTGCTGTTGGAGCCGTCGCCGGGGTAGGGGCCGGCGGTCTCTTCCGGGATCACCGAGCAACTGCCGGTGGTGCCCGTGGAGCCCGTCGATCCCGTGCCGGTGCCGGTGCCTGTTCCCGTGCCGGTCCCGGTGCCCGTGGTGCTCGTGCCGGCGTCGCTGCCGCCACCGCCGCAGCCCAGCAGCGTCAGACCGCCCAGTCCGGCGATGCCGGCCAGCAGGCCCAGCGCACGGCGGCGCTGTTGCAGCACGCCGAGGTCGTGTGCGAGGCCCTGATCATGGTCACGGTCGGAGTCGTGGGCGTCGTGGCGGTGTGGCTGCATGGCGGAGCTCCTGAAAGGGATGCTCCGCATTGGACAGATCCGCCTTGTCGGCGGCTTATCGACTTTGTGTCAGCCCTGACAAGCAGCCCGCTCGCCATCGAAAGCCGGCCCGGGGTCTGCTCCCACGCTGGCGGGGCTTAACCGCAGGTCGCATCCCCCGGGCCGGCTTCCGATGGCTCGGACCGAGCGGTGCGGCTCAGTGCTGCACCTTCACCATGCCGGCGTAGACGCCGTCCTTGGCCACCAGTTCGTCGTGGTCGCCGGATTCGACGACCTGGCCGTCGGCCATGACCTGGATGCAGTCGGCGCGGCGGATCGTCGACAGGCGGTGCGCGATGACGATCAGCGTCTTGCGACCCTGCCATTGCTCCAGCGCCTGCTGCACGGCACGCTCGCTCTCGGTGTCCAGTGCCGAGGTGGCCTCGTCGAAGATCCACACCGGCGCGTCCTTGTACAGCGCGCGCGCGATCGCCAGTCGCTGGCGCTGGCCGCCGGACAGCTTGCTGCCGTTGGCGCCGACCGTCGTGTCCAGCCCCTCGGGCAGTCCCTGCGCGAAGTCCCACAAGGCCGCCGCGCGCAGCGCCTGTTCGAGCTTGGCGTCGTCGCGTTCCTGGCCGTAGGCGATGTTGTCCGCCACCGAGGCGTCGAACAGCACGATGTCCTGCGACACGACCGCGAACTGGCGTCTGAGATTGGCCTTGGTCAGCTCGTCGATGGCGACGCCGTCCAGCAGGATGCTGCCGCTGTCCGGACGCTCGAAGCCCAGCAGCAGGTTGACCACCGAGCTCTTGCCCGCGCCTGAGCTGCCCACCAGCGCCGTCGTCTTGCCGGCCGGGATGTGCAGGTTCAGCGCAGCGAGCGCGTCGCGGTTAGCGCCCGGATAGCGCAGCGTGACCTGCTGCAGGGCGATGTCGCCGCGCACGTCGGTGAGTTCGCGCGTGCCGGTGTCGGGCTCGGCGGGCGTGTCGAGGAGGCCGATGCAGCCGCGCGCGACCACGAGCGCGTTGGTGATGGGCTGCATCACGTCGCTCAGGTGCCGCAGCCGCGAGCTCATCAGCAGCAGCGCCGCGACGAAGGCCGCGAAGTCGCCCACGCCGGTGCCGTTCACCCGCGACTGGTACAGCGCCAGGCTCACGATCAGCGAGATGCCGATGCTGGCCATCAGCTGCGACAGCGGCTGCGCCATGGCGTTGGAAGCCGCCGTCTTCAGCGAGCTGCGCTGCACCTCGCGCGCGCGTTCGGCGAAGCGGCGCTTCTCGTAGTCGGCCGCGTCGAAGCTGCGCACCACCCGCCAGGCGCGGGTGACGTCCTCGACGACGGAGACCAGCCGCAGTTGCGCGTCATAGGCCCAGGTGCCCATGCGCCGCACGCGCTTGTTGACCTTGCGCACGACGAAGGCCAGCCCCGGCACGGTGATCAGCGACAGCAGGGTCAGCTTCCAGTTGATGAAGAACAGGTAGCCCATCAGCGCCAGCGCCGGCAGGCCGTCGCGCAGGATGGTGACCAGCGCGCCGGCGATCAGCGTGACGACGTGCTGCGGGTCGTTGACGACCTTGGTCACCGCGGTGGCCGGCTGCAGGCTTGTGTAGACGCGGGCATCGGCGCGCAGCAGCACCTGCAGCAGCGCCGCGCGCAGGTCCATGACGGTGCGCGAGATGGTCCAGTTCAGCATGTACTGGCCGCAGAAGCTGAACAGCCCGCGCAGCGCGAACAGGCCGATCAGCACGATGGGGACCATCCAGATCGGGAAGCTGTACTGGACGTGCATGCTGGGCACCGTCGCGCCGCCGGGCAGCGTCGTCGCCGCGGCGCTCTTGCCCTGGAAACCCTCGCCGAGCGCGAAGCCCAGCAGCTGCGGGATCAGCGGCTCGGTCAGCGCCACCAGCACGAAGGAGATCACCGACAGCAGCAGCCCCCAGCGATGCGGTTTCATGAAGCGCCACAGGCGGCTCGCGGTGGGGGCGAGCGATTCGTTGTCTTTGGCGGAGGTTGGGTCGGTCATGGCGCAGGTCGGCGCCGGACGCGATGCGCCGGCCCCGGCCAGGGGATCGATGGGAAGAACCGGGGATTGTGCCGGAGTCGCGGCTCAGCTCGATTCGGCCAGCCAGCCGGCGACGACGCGCGCGGCGCGGCGTTTCCAGCGGATCCACTTGTTGGGCGTCTCGCGCTGGACGAAGCTGCGGTGGTACCAGGGGCTGTCCAGCAGCTGCGGCGCCTCGCGGGCGATCAGGTCCAGGCTGGCCTGGCGCAGGATCTGGCGTTCCTGCCATGCGGTGCGGCCGTTGCGGTAGACCTTCTCGCCGCTGGTCACCGGACGGCGGTGGCTCGCCATCACGGCGTCCAGCAGCGCGGTGCGGGTCTGGCCGCGCAGCTGCTGCAGCGTCGGGATCAGGAAACGGTCCAGCCCCCAGGAGGAGATGTTGTCCTGGTAGTGCGGCCGCGCCGCCATGAACAGGTCGCCGCGGTAGAAGGGCATCATGACCTCCACCCAGTCGTGCTCGCGGTAGATGCGGTTGGGCTGGTGCCGCATCCACTGGTGGGAGTAGGGGCTGTCGTGGCTCAGCGACGGCGAGAAGACGTCCAGGCGCTCGGTCCGTCCCAGGTGCAGCGCGGTGTTGATCTGGCTGACGGAGAGCAGGATGTCGTCGTCGATCAGGCTGACGTACTCGGGCCACGGGCCGGTGCCGGTGGTCGCATCCCCGGCCGTGGCGGCGAGGTGATCGGCGAGGTGCTTGTAGATCTCGCCCTTGCACTCGGTCTTCGCGGCGAGCACGGTCGTCGTCTGGCCGCGCAGCGTGCGCGCGCCGGGGGCCTGGCGGCCGGTGTAGTCGAACAGGACCCAGTCGAACTCGGGGACGGCGTCCAGGTGCACCAGGCTCAGCGGGAGGCTCGTGCCGTCCCAGGACACCAGCACGACGGGTCGCCGGATCGCGGGAGGCGTCCGGTCTTCGGAATAAACGCTCATCCCGCCATTATGTTGGCGGCGTCTCCAGCAGATCCTGCGCCGTCTTCAGCGCGGCCGCGACGATCTGGTCCATGTTGTAGTAGCGGTACTGGGCCAGGCGGCCGACGAAGGTGACGCCTTCGGCCTGCTCGCCCATCTCGGCGTACTTCTTGAAGAGGGCCTCGTTCTCGGGGCGCGGCACCGGGTAGTACGGATCGCCTTCGGCCTGCGGGTACTCGCGCACGATGGACGTGCCCGCATGGGTTTCGCCGGTCAGATGCTTGAACTCGGTGATGCGGGTGTACTCGTGGTCGTTCGGGTAGTTGACCGTGCCGACCGGCTGGACCTGCGCGGTCGTCGGCAGGTGCTCGTGGTCGAAGCGCAGGCTGCGGTAGGGCAGGGCGCCGTGGCAGTGGTCGAAGTAGGCGTCGATCGGGCCCGTGTAGATGATGTGCGCGCCGGGAAAGTCGCCGCGCACCTCCTGGAAGTCCACGCCGGTGCGTACGGTGATGTTCGGATGGTCCAGCATCCGCTCGAACATCGCCGTGTAGCCGTCCGCCGGCATGAACTGGAAGGTGTCGCCGAAGTAGCGGTCGTCGTCGTTGCTGCGCGTGGGGATGCGCGCGGCCACGCCGGCCGACAGCTGCGACAGGTCCAGCCCCCACTGCTTCTTCGTGTAGCCGCGGAAGAACTTGTCGCACAGGTCGCGGCCGACGCTGTTCAGCACCACGTCCTCGCTGGTCTGGATCGGATCGCGGGGCTCGCGCACGGTCTCGAGGTAGCCCTGCACCTCGTCTTCGGTCAGCGACAGACCGTAGAGCGTGTTGATCGTCGTGCGGTTGATGGGGATGGGCACCAGCTGCGCGTCGACCTGCGCCAGCACGCGGTGCTCATAGAAGCGCCAGGTGGTGAAGCGCGACAGGTACTCGAAGACTTTCTTCGAGTTGGTGTGGAAGATGTGCGGGCCGTAGGGATGGATCAGCACGCCGTGCGCGTCGCGCTCGTCGTAGGCATTGCCGCCGATGTGCGGCCGCTTGTCGATCAGGACCACGGTCTTGCCGGCGTCGGCCAGCTGGCGGGCGCACACAGAGCCGGCATAGCCGGCGCCGACGATCAGGTAGTCAGTCTTCATGGAGGGCAGGACCTTGGGCGCGCTGGGGCGATGCCGGTCATTGTGACCGTGTCTGCCGTCCCGCGGACGCCCGCGACCCTCCGCCGAGCGCCGCATAAGAGGGGCCTTCCACCCCCAGATTCCGGCGCTTGTTCTTCCGGCGCTCGCTCAGCGGGGCCGGCGCGCGAGCAGCTCGCGGTAGAAGGCTTCGATGCGCTCGGCCTGGCGCTCTGCGTCGAAACGGGCCAGGTCGTAAGTCCGCCGCTGCGGGCGCTCGGCAGCGGTGCGGGTGAGCGCCTCGGCCAGCGCGTCCACGTTCCCGCGCGGCAGCAGCGGCGTGCCGAACATGTCCGCGAGATGGGTGGCGCCCTCGCTGTCGCTGGCCAGCACGGGCAGGCCGGCGAACATCGCTTCCAGGAAGACCAGGCCGAAGGGCTCGCTGCGCGCCGCGCTGACGAAGACGTCGAAGGCGGCCATCCAGTCCTGCGGCCGGTCGGCGAAACCCGGCATCACGATGTCCGGGCCGGCGCGCTTGCGCAACCGCTCCCAGTCGCGTCCGTGGCCGACGATCGCCAGCCGCGCGTGGGCGGGGCGGGCCTGCTGCCAGGCGTCGATCAGCACCTCCAGCCCCTTGCTCTCCTCCACGCGTCCGAGCGCGCCGAAGAGCACATCGTCCGGCTTCAGGCCGAGCTCGGCCCGCAGGCGTTCGCGCGCGCCGGGCAGGGGCGGGCGCGGCGCGCTCCAGTTGTCGATCTGGACGCAGGGCAGCGTCGCCGGCACGTCGGCCAGCTGCCACGGCGCGATCGCGATCAGGCCGTCCAGCCGGGACTGCTGCTGACGCTTGTAGCGGATGTGCAGCGTGGAGACGCGCACCGTCGGACCGGACGACAGGCCGTTCAACGCGCGGTTGGCCAGGCTCAGGTGGCCGTGGGCGACGTCCGGGCGCAGCTGGCGCAGGCGTTGTCTCACCGCCAGGAAACGCAGCGGCGCCCAGCCGCCGATCAACTGCACGTCGACGCGCGGATCGAGGCGATGCGCCAGGGCATCGGGTCGCGCCTCGCCGGCGGCGGCGGTGAGCAGCATCGTCACCCGATGCCGGGGCGCCTGCAGGTTGGCCAGGTCGATCGCATAACGCTCGCTGCCCGCGAAGCGGTCGGTCAGCAGGACGTGGGCGACATGAAGGGGAACATCAGTCATCAGATGGCGGATCGGCCCGAGGAGGTCGACCCCTCGCAGTCCGCGCGGCGCAGCCAGTGCCGCAGCCGCATGGCGCGCACGAACCAGCCCCGGCGCTTGTAGGCCAGGTCCAGGTCGCGCAGGGGGATGGGCGAGGCTTCCTCGAACGCCTCCCGGAACTTCGCCACCGCCTCGGCGCAGCCGTCGGGCAGCGCCTTGTCGGCCATGCGCGACGCGCCGATGAAGTTGCGCGCCGCGAAGTGCGCCCAGGCGAAGCGCGTCTCGTCGTCCAGCGGCGTGCCCGCCGCCGCGTCGCGCAGGTTCGCCAGCGCGTGGGCCAAGTGCTCCGCCTTGGTCACGTTGGGCGTGGCCAGGATGGAACCCGCCCGCTGTCGGTAGGCGACCCACACTTCCGGCTCGTACCAGACGCTGTCGGCCAGCAGGGCCAGGAAGGGCGTGGTGGCCATGTCCTCGAAGTAGCGGCCGACCGGGAAGCGCAACTGCTCGCCCCAGACGCTGCGTCTGGCGATCTTCGACCAGCTGTGCATCTGCCCGGCTTCGAAGAGGCCGCGCATCAGCAGCGACGGGTCGCGGATCACCTGGCGCGCCGGTCCGAAGAAGGTGCGCCGGTGCAGCTCGCCGCGCAGCCGGTGCTTGAGCTTCATCCGCTCGCGCAGCATGAAGAAGTCGCACAGCACCAGGGCCGGCGCGTGGCCGCGGACCACCTGGCGCAGCCGCGGGATGGCGCCGGGCATCAGGTAGTCGTCGGAGTCGACGAACCAGACGTAGTCGCCGCGCGCCGCCTGCAGCATGGTGTTGCGGGCGCCGGAGAGTCCCTGGTTCTGCGCGTGGAAGAGGCCGTGCACCGTCACCGGACCGGCGGCATGCTCGGTCACCAGCGCGCGCACCAGGTCGTCGGAGCCGTCGGTGGAGCAGTCGTCCACCATCAACACCTCGACGCCGGCGTCCGCCTGCGCGAGGACCGAGTCCAGGCATTCGCGCAGGTAGTCCTTGACGTTGTGGACGGGGATGAGCACGGACAGCCAGGGCGCCGCTGCGCCGGCCGGAGCCGCCGCGCCTCCTGGGGGCCAGGCGGAAGGGGACGGGGACGGAAGGGGGCCGCTCATGGTGCGGAGCTCACTCGTGCCAGTGATCGGCGATCCAGGGCGCCGGCTTCGGGCGGCGCCAGTTGCCGTTGCTGCGGCCAGCCAGCGCGTCGGGCGGGTTCATGACGCCGTGGAAGATCAGGATGCGGGCGCCGTCCGGGATGAAGGGCGCCTGGAAGTAGTTCATCGGCCAGCGCGGGATGCTGTGGTACTTGAAGCTCGCGCACCAGCGGTCATCCCAGTACTTCAGCAGGCCCTTGCGGTGCATCTCGTCGGAGAGGTAGGCCTGCTCGTTGCGGAACTGCCCGCGGATCGCGTCGAACTCGCGCCGGAACTTGACCAGCACCTCGGGATGCGCGCCCAGCGTGAAGCGGTAGACCGAGGAGTTGCCGGTGATGCGCCAGGGGCGCTTCCAGTCGTGGATGATGAGGAACTCGCCCGGCTCCTCGAAGAACGGCGTGATGTCGTCGACGATGACGACGTCCAGGTCCAGGAACAGCGCCGTGCCGCGCAGGCCGTACTTCTGCACCAGGTCGTCGCTGAAGGTCGTCAGCTTGGTCCAGCCGCGCTCCGGGCTGCCCGGTGGCAGGTCCAGCGGCGGGATCGGCAGGCACTCGACCTCGGCCCGCACGCCTTCGCCGCGATCGGTCAGGCAGACGAAGCGGAAGTCGCCGCGCAGATGCCGGCGCACCATCGCGTAGAGGCGGTTGACGTACTCGGGGCCGTACTTGGTGCCCCACTTCATGCAGAGGATGACGCGGCCGCCGGCCGAGGGGTCAGGCGTTGCCGGGGTGGAGCTCATCGGGGTGGTCATCGCTCAGAGCTCTTCGACGTGACGGGGAGGGTAGCTGTCCCAGCTGAGGCAGCCCGGACATTGCCAGAAATAGTGCTGCGACTCGAAGCCGCAGGCGGCGCAGCGGTAGCGCTGCAGCGGCCGCACGGCGCGTTGCAGCGCGGTGCCGACCAGCTGGGCTTCGTCGTCGTTGAGCGGCTGCTGGCGCGCCTGGCTCTGCTGCAGCAGTTGCGTCGCGGCCGACAGGGCCGGCTCCACGCGCAGGTGCTCGGTCAGGCGGCGGCGTTGCGCCTCGGGGGCGGGCTCCAGCAACGCGATGGCCTGCAACAGTGCCATGCTCGGATGGCGGCGGTACTGGGCCTCGATCAGGGCCAGCGCCTGGGGCACCGTGCCGGTGGCCTGCGCGGCCTGCGCGTAGTCGCGCGCGACGAGGTTGAAGGCGTCGGGGTTGGCTCGCAGCAGATCGCCGTAGAGCCCCATCGCGCCGGCCTGGTCGCCCTGTCGGGCCAGCATCTGGCCGAGCAGCACGTAGGCTCGCGCCGATTGCGGCGCGCGCTCGCGGGCCTGGTCCAGCCAGCGACGCGCCTGCGGCTCGTCCTGGCGGGCCTGCGCCTCCAGCGCCAGCTCGCACCAGTAGTTGGCGATGCGGCTGGCGAAGCTGCCGGTGCCGGTCGCTTCCAGCTGCTCGGAGACCTCGGCTGCCTTGGCCCATTCGCGCGAGCGCTCGTACAGCGACAGCAGCGCCAGCGCCGCGTCGTGGTCGAAGGCCGTGCCCTTGAGCGCCTCGTAGGCGGACTCGGCGCGGTCGAACAGCCCGGCCTTGAAGAAGTCCTGCGCCAGCGCGTACTGCGCGCGGTCGCGCTCGGACTTCGGCAGGTCGCCGCGCGAGAGCAGATGCTGGTGCACGCGCACGGCGCGTTCGTACTCGCCGCGGCGGCGGAACAGGTTGCCCAGCGCGAAGTGCAGCTCGGAGGTGTCGGGGTCGGCCTGCACCGCCTCGATGAAGGCGTCGATCGCCTTGTCCTGCTGCTCGTTGAGGAGCAGGTTCAAGCCCTTGAAGTAGGCGCGCGGCGCGTCGCGCTGCTCGCGCTTCCATTGGCGCGCGTCCAGCTTGGACGCCAGCCAGCCCAGTCCGAAGACCAGGGGCACGCCGATCAGCAGCCAGCTGAGATCAAATTCCATCGGGGATCTTGGGGTCGTTGGCGGTCACGGTCGCCGAGGAGGGCGGCAGGTCGTCCGCCGGAGGGAGCGATCGCGCGGCGGCGCGCTTGTGGCGCCACCAGGCCGGGACCATCGCCAGCACGCCGAAGGCGCAGCCCAACCCGAAGGTCAGCAGCACCACGATCACCAGCGGAGAGCGCCAGGACTGGCCGAAGAACCAGTGCACGACGACCTCCTGGCTGTTGTTCAGCGCGAAGGCGAAAAGACAGAAGAACAGGAATGCTCGGAAGAGCCAGACCAGGATTCGCATGGGGGGCGATTCTAGGCGCGTGCGGGGACCCCCATGACGGATGGCAGGGCGTGTTAACCCCTGAATACATTGAGCCATCAAGGGGCAAAAAAAAAGCGCCGCGGATCGCGACGCCTTCAGTCTGGAGGGACAGCGCCGGAGCGCGTGGGCTCAGGCGGCCTGCTGGTCCTCGTCCGTGACGGGCAGTTGCGCGTCCACGGCTTCGCGCAGGGCCTTGCCCGGCTTGAAGTGGGGCACCAGCTTCTCGGGGATCAGCACCTGCTCGCCGCTGCGCGGATTGCGGCCCATGCGCGGGGGGCGACGGTTGATCGAGAAGCTCCCGAAACCGCGGATCTCGATGCGGTGGCCCCGGGCCAGCGCGTCGGACATCGCGTCCAGGATGGTCTTGACCGCGAACTCGGTGTCTCGTTGCGTGAGCTGGCCGAAGCGCTCGGACAAGTGGGCCACCAGGTCGGATCGGGTCATGGTCGTCGGCATCTGAAGAAAAACAGGCTCGCTGCGGAGCGAGCCTGTCGAAGCGCTTGTGCGTCGAATTGGCGTCTGGGAAGGCAGGCTAACTCAGCCTGCCTCCGGCCAGAACAAGGGATTATCTGGAATGCCAGAGCTTTTCCAGCCGCTGCTCCCCCGCCGCCGGGCCGCCCCCAAGGCGGGGGAAGCCCCTTGGGGGCAGGAGCGAAGCGACTGGGGGGCTCAGCGTCCGGATCAGCCGTTGTTCTGGTTGTCCAGCTTGGCGCGCAGCAGGGCGCCCAGGCTGGTCGTGCCGGCGTTCTCACGCTCGTTCGACTGCGACAGACGCTGCATGGCTTGCTGCTCGTCGGCGTTGTCCTTGGCCTTGATCGACAGCTGGATGCTGCGCGACTTGCGGTCGACGTTGACGATCACGGCGGAGACTTCGTCGCCTTCCTTCAGCACGTTGCGGGCATCTTCCACGCGGTCGCGGCCGATTTCCGAAGCGCGCAGGTAGCCGGTGACTTCCTCGCCCAGGTCGATCTCGGCGCCACGGGCGTCGACGGTCTTGACCTTGCCGGTCACGATCATGCCGCGGTCGTTGACCGAGACGAAGGTCGTGAACGGATCGCCGTCCAGCTGCTTGATGCCCAGCGAGATGCGCTCGCGCTCGACGTCCACGGCCAGCACGATGGCGTCGACTTCCTGGCCCTTCTTGTAGTTGCGGACGGCGGTTTCACCCGGCTCGTTCCACGACAGGTCGGACAGGTGCACCAGGCCGTCGATGCCCTGGGCCAGGCCCACGAACACGCCGAAGTCGGTGATCGACTTGATCGGGCCCTTGACGCGGTCGCCGCGCTTGACGTTCTCGGCGAACTCTTCCCACGGGTTGGCGCGGCACTGCTTCATGCCCAGCGAGATGCGACGCTTGTCTTCGTCGATCTCCAGGACCATGACTTCCACTTCGTCGCCCAGCGAGACGACCTTGGAAGGCGCGACGTTCTTGTTGGTCCAGTCCATTTCGGAGACGTGCACCAGGCCTTCGATGCCGGGTTCGATCTCGACGAACGCGCCGTAGTCGGCGATGTTCGTGACCTTGCCGAACAGGCGGGTGTTGGCCGGGTAGCGGCGCGACACGCCGAACCACGGGTCGTCGCCCAGCTGCTTCAGGCCCAGCGAGACGCGGTTCTTCTCGGCGTCGAACTTCAGGACCTTGGCGGTCAGTTCCTGACCGACCGTCACCACTTCGCTCGGGTGACGGACACGGCGCCAGGCCATGTCGGTGATGTGCAGCAGGCCGTCGATGCCGCCCAGGTCCACGAACGCACCGTATTCGGTGATGTTCTTGACCACGCCGTTGACGATGGCGCCTTCGGTCAGCGTTTCCAGCAGCTTGGCGCGCTCTTCACCCATCGAAGCCTCGACCACCGCGCGACGCGACAGCACAACGTTGTTGCGCTTGCGGTCCAGCTTGATGACCTTGAACTCCATGGTCTTGCCCTCGAACGGGCTCATGTCCTTCACCGGGCGGGTGTCGAGCAGCGAACCGGGCAGGAAGGCGCGGATGCCGTTGACCAGGACGGTCAGGCCGCCCTTGACCTTGCCGGAGACGGTGCCGGTGACGAAATCGCCCGATTCCAGGGCGGTTTCCAGCGACAGCCACGAGGCCAGACGCTTGGCCTTGTCGCGCGACAGGATGGTGTCGCCGTAGCCGTTCTCGATGGCGTCGATGGCCACCGAGATGAAATCGCCGACCTGGACTTCGACTTCGCCCTGGTCGTTCTTGAATTCCTCGACCGGCACGTAGGCTTCCGACTTCAGGCCGGCATTCACCACGACGAAGTTGTGCTCGATGCGGACGACTTCAGCCGAGATGACCTCGCCGGCGCGCATGTTCGACTTCTGCAGCGATTCCTCGAACAGGGCGGCGAAAGATTCCATTTGGGACATGTGAGATTTCCTTGCCAGGCACAGAGCGTCCGGCGGCTTGAGCGCTGAAGAGCGATTCAGGCAGCCTGATCCGAGAGGTGCGCGGGCGTGTGTTGCAAGCGGACTTGCGGGTTAGGTTGTAGAACGCGTCACCCCCAGTGGACTGACGTCCGGAGGGAGGGGTGACGCTCCTGTCTTGCGCTTGATCACGACCGCGAGGGTCAGGCCTTGAACGGGCGCCGTTCGCTCCACCAGCTCAGCACCAGGTCACGGGATTCCCCGATGGTCTGCTGCGAGTTGTCCAGCTCGATCGCGTCCGCGGCGGCCTGGAGCGGCGACGCGCTGCGACCTTTGTCGCGAGCGTCCCGCGCTTCCAGATCAGCGCGCAAGCCCTCGATATTAGCCGAAATGCCCTTGGAAATCAATTGCTTGTAGCGCCGCTCGGCCCGCGTGGCGGCGCTGGCGGTGAGGAAGACTTTCAGCGGCGCGTCCGGGAAGATCGCGGTGCCCATGTCGCGTCCGTCGGCGACCAGGCCGGGCAGGCGGCGGAAGTCCAGCTGCAGCTGGTGCAGCGCGCGCCGCACCGCCGGATGGGCGCCGACCTGCGAGGCCATCAGGCCGGTCGCTTCCTGGCGCAGGTCGCCGGAGACGTCCTCGTCGTCGAGCAGCACGCGGCCGGATTCGAACTTCAGGTCCAGCGTCGGCACCAAGGCGGCCACGGCGTCGCCGTCATCGAGGGCGATGCCCTTGCGCGACGCGGCCAGACCGGTCACGCGGTACAGCGCGCCGGAATCGAGCACGTCGTAGCCCAGCGCCTGGGCGACTTCATCCGTCAGCGTGCCCTTGCCGGAGGCGGTGGGGCCGTCGATGGTGATGACGGGGACGTCCTCGACCTCCACCTTGACGACACCGAACAGCGTCTCGAAGTAGTCCGGGAAGGTCTTGGCGACGCACTGCGGGTCGAGGATGCGCACCGGCACCGCGGGACCTTGCCGGTCGCCCTGCAGGCCGTTGAAGGCCGCCAGCGAGAAGCACATCGCCACGCGGTGGTCGTCGTAGGTGTGGATGGCCGCCGGCTTCCACGCCTTGAGCGGATGGACGCGCAGCCAGTCGGGGCCTTCCTCGACCTGCGCGCCGAGCTTGCCCAGCTCCGCGACCATGGCGGCGATGCGGTCGGTTTCCTTCACGCGCCAGGAGGCGATGTTGCGCAGCGTCGTCGGGCCGTCGGCGTAGAGCGCCATCACGGCCAGCGTCATCGCGGCGTCGGGGATGTGGTTGCAGTCCAGGTCCAGCGCCTTCAGCGGCCAGGCGCCGCGGCGGACCTCGAGCCAGTTCGGGCCGATCTCGACGCGCGCGCCCATCGCCTGGGCCGCCTCGACGAAGCGGACGTCGCCTTGCACGGAGGTCGAGCCCACGCCTTCGATGCGCACCGGCGCGTCGGTGGCCGCGATCGCGCCCAGCGCGACGAAGTAGGAGGCCGACGAGGCGTCGCCCTCGACGTGCACCTCGCCCGGCGAGCGGTAGCGGCTGCCGGCGGGAATCACGAAGCGCTGCCAGTCGTCGTCGCGGCGGACGTTCACGCCGAAGCGCGCGAGCAGTTCCAGCGTGATGTGGACGTAGGGCTTGGAGATCAGCTCTCCGGTGACCTCGATGACGACGTCGTTCGCGGCGACCAGGGGCAGCGCGAGCAGCAGGGCGGTCAGGAACTGGCTGGACACGTCGCCGCGCACGCGCACCGGCGCTTCGAGGGTCAGCGGAGCAGGGCCGTTCAGGCGCAGCGGCGGGTAGCCTTCCTGTCCAAGGCAGTCGATCGGGCAGCCCAGCGCGCGCAGCGCATCGACGAGGTCGCCGATCGGACGCTCATGCATGCGGGGCACGCCGGAAAGCTCGAAGTGGCCACCTTGCGTCGCGGCCAGCAGCCCCAGCGCGGCCGTCAGCGGTCGCATGGCCGTGCCGGCGTTGCCGAGGAATAGCCTGGCCCCCTTCGTCTGCAACGTTCCGCCGATGCCGGTCACCGACAGCACGCCGTCGGCGCCGGTGTCCAGCCGGCAGCCCAGCTCGCGCAGCGCGGCGAGCATCACCTTGGTGTCGTCCGAATCCAGCAGGTCGTGGACGCGCGTGACGCCGTCGGACAGGCCGGCCAGCAGCAGCACGCGGTTGGAGATGCTCTTGGAGCCGGGCAGCGAGACGGTGCCCGCGGCGCCGCGCAGCGGGGGCAGGTCCAGGAAGGGGATCTTGTACATGGCGCGCTCCGGGCACGCGCGACGTGCCGCCGGGGTAGGAGGGGAAGGAAGAACAGGGCGGGTCGGACGGGGCCGGGCTGCGCCCGACCTACTTGGATTTCGACGAGGACGACGACGGCGCCGGGGCGCCGAGCTGCCACTGCGCGCGGCCTTCGGACGCCTGGCGGATCATCGCTTCCAGCGCGTGGGCGTCGCCCTCGCGGATGGCCTGCTCCATCTGGTCCAGCACCTCGCGGAAACGCTGCGACTGCGTCAGCAGGTCCTGCTTGTTGGCCATCAGGATGTCGCGCCAGATGGTCGGATCGCTGGCCGCGATGCGGGTGAAGTCGCGGAAGCCGGAGCCGGCCAGGCTCAGGAAGTCGCGGCCGGACGGCTGCCTGGCCACCGAGCTGAAGTACGCATACGCCAGCAGGTGCGGCAGATGGCTGACGGCGGCGAAGGCCTCGTCGTGGTGATGCGGCGCCATCTTGAGCACCTGGCAGCCCAGCGCCGACCAGAGGTCCGTCGCCTTCTGCACCATCTCCGGCTTGGTCTGGTCCAGCGGCGTCAGGATGACCTGGCGTCCCTGGTACAGCCCGGCGTCGGCATGCTGCACGCCGGCGCTCTCCTTGCCGGCGATCGGATGCGCGGGCACGAAGCTGGAGAACTGCTTGCCCAGCGCGCGCCTGGCCGCGTCGACGACGTCGCTCTTGGTCGAGCCCACGTCCATCAGCAGCACGTCGGCGCGCACCAGGTGGCGGATCGCCTTGAGGGTCGATTCGGTGGCGGCCACCGGCACGGCCAGCAGCACGATGTCGGAGCCGGAGACGGCCAGCAGCGCCGATTCCGCGGCGATGTCGATCACGCCCATGCGACGGGCGGTCTCGGTCGTGGACGGGCTCTTGCTGTAGCCGACCACGCGGCGCACGAGGCCGGCTTTCTTCATGGCCAGCGCAAACGATCCGCCCATCAGGCCGCAACCGATCACGCCGAGTTGGTTGTACATCGCGAGAAACCTCTTTCGCTCAGGACGTCAGCGTCAGGACTTCAGCGGGTAGGCGCCGATGACCTTGTAGAACGCGCACAGCTCCCGCAACTCCGCCAGTGCGGCCGCGACGTGCGGCTGCGACGGGTGGCCGTCCAGGTCGATGTAGAAGTAGTACTCCCACTGACCGGTGCGGGCCGGGCGCGATTCCAGGCGTGTCATCGACACGCCATGCTTCTTCAAAGGAACCAGCAGATCATGCATCGCGCCGGGGCGGTTCGCCACGGACACGATGAGGCTGGTGCAGTCCCGCCCCGTGGCCGGGGGGGTGGCCATGGTCTGCGGCAGGCAGATCACGGCGAAACGGGTGCGGTTGTACGCCTCGTCCTGCACCGCGTGCGCGGTGATGTGCAGGCCGAAGAGCGTCGCCGCGCGTTCGCTGGCGATGGCGGCGTAGGCCGGGTTCTGCGCGGCCAGGCGTGCGCCTTCGGCGTTGCTGGAGACGGCGCGGCGCTCGGCGTTGGGCAGGTGCTTGGACAGCCAGTTCTGGCATTGCGCCAGCGCCTGCGGATGCGCCAGCACGGCTTCCACGCCTTCCAGCGTGTTCTCCTTGCGCAGCAGGTTGTGGCGGATCAGCAGGCTGACCTCGCCGACCACGTGCGTGGGCGTGTGCAGGAACAGGTCGAGCGAGCGCGTCACCACGCCCTCGGTCATGTTCTCGACGCCGACCACGCCGTACTGCGCGCTGCCGGAGGCGGTCGCGTGGAAGACCTCGTCGAAGCTGTTGCAGTAGATGAGGTCGGCGGCGCCGCCGAAGTACTCGATCGCGGCCTGCTCGCAGAAGGTGCCGAACGGGCCCAGCACGGCGACGCGCTGCGGCGATTCCAGCGCCAGGCAGGCGGACATGATCTCGCGCCAGATCGCGGCGACGTGGTCGCCCTTCAGCGGGCCGGGATTGGCGCCCTTGATCTTGGCGATGACCTGCGCGACGCGGTCGGGGCGGAAGAAGGGCGTGCCGTCGCGGCGCTTGATCTCGCCGACCTGCTCGGCGACGTGGGCGCGCTGGTTCAGCAGCGTCAGCAGCTGCGAGTCGAGCGCGTCGATCTGGTCGCGCAGCGCGAGCAGCTCGGGATCGGCGACCGGCGCGGGCGGCACCGGGGCGCCGGCCGGATCGATCGGCTCAGGGGAGAGCGGCGTGTCAGCCATGTCGGGTCTCGAAGTCTTGGAGGTGGCTCACCAGGGCTTGTACGCCCTCCAGCGGCATCGCGTTGTAGATCGATGCCCGCATGCCGCCCACCGACTTGTGGCCTTTGAGTTGCAGCAGTCCGCGTTCCCTGGCGCCGGCCAGGAAGGCGTCGTTCAGACGCTCGTCGCGGAGGAAAAAGGGGACGTTCATCCGCGAGCGGCAGTGCGTCGCCACGCGGTTTTCATAGAGCGAGGAGCCGTCCAGCGCCTGGTAGAGCAGGGCGGCCTTGTCGATGTTGCGCTGCTCGATCGCCGCGAGGCCGGTCCTGCCGGCGTACTCGAAGCGCTTGAGCCACTGGAAGACCAGGCCGGCGACGTAGATGCCGAAGGTGGGCGGCGTGTTGTACATCGACTGCGCCTCGGCCACGATCTTGTAGTCGAAGGCGGAGGGGCAGATCGGGAGCGCATGGCCCAGCAGGTCCTCGCGGACGATGACCAGCGTCAGGCCGGCCGGGCCGATGTTCTTCTGTGCACCGGCGAAGGCGATGCCGACGCGGGACCAGTCGACCGTGCGCGAGGCGACGTGCGACGAGAAGTCGATCGCCAGCGGCGCATCGATGCCCAGGGCCCGGAGGTCGGGCAGCGTCTGGAACTCGACGCCGTCGATGGTCTCGTTGGTGCACACGTGGACGTAGGCGGCGTCCTTGCGGAGCTGCCACGTCGACGGGTCGGGGATGTCGAGGTAGCGGCCACCGGCGCCGTCCTGCTCGGCAGCGTTCGCGGCGATACGGACGTCGGCATAACGCTTTGCTTCGCCGGCGCTCTTCTTGGACCACGAGCCGGTGACGACGACGTCGACGGCGCCGCCGCGCGACAGGTTCAGCGGCAGGATGGCGTTCTCGCCCAGGCCGCCGCCCTGCATGAACAGGATGCGGAAGTTCGCCGGCACCTGCAGCAGCTCGCGCAGGTCGGCCTCGGCGGCTTCATAGATCGAGATGAATTCGCGTCCGCGGTGGCTCATCTCCATGACGCTCATGCCGGAGCCGTGCCAGTCGAGCATCTCTTGGGCCACCAGGCTCAGGACCTCCTGCGGGAGGGCGGCGGGACCGGCGGAGAAGTTGAACGGGCGGACAGCTTGCATGGAGGCGTGGTCAGAGGACTGGAGGGCGACAGGACGTGAACCGCAAAGGGGGCAATGACAACAGCAACGGCACGAGCCGGCGCAACGAAGCGCCGGCTCGGTCATGCGGGCGGAACGAGGCGCAGGCCCCTCGTCCGTCAGCGATGCGGGACTTACTTCTTCGGCGTGGTCGCCGGCTTGTTGGTGTTCAGCTTCGGGGCCGAGGCGCCGCCCGCGGGCGGCGGGCCGGCGTCCAGGCCGAGCTGCTTGGCGATGTTCTGCTGCAGCGCGGTGAACTTCTCGTCGAGCTGCTTGCCGTTGTCGTCGATCAGCTTCTTCGTGTAGAGGCTCTGCAGTTCCTGCGAGGACTCGGCGAACTTCTTGCTCACCGGCGATTCCAACCAGGCCAGCAGCTGCTTGAGCTCGTCCTCGGTGAACTTCTCGTCCAGCGCCACGCCCATCGTCGACGGGGCGAGCTTCATGCCCTTGTCGACCAGCGGCTTGGCGTTGTCTTCCAGGAACTTGCGCAGGTCGGCGTCGATCTGCTTGGCGGTGGCTTCGCGCTTGGCTTCGGGCACGTTGCGCAGGGCCGGGGCGGCCTTGGCGGCCAGCTCGTTGACCGGGCGGCTCAGCACGCCCATGGTCAGCGCCTCGATCGCGGGCTGCTGGATCTTGAGGATCTTCGCGATGACGTCCTTCTTGGACT
Organism: Roseateles noduli; assembly: GCA_002205125.1. Taxonomy (GTDB): domain Bacteria; phylum Pseudomonadota; class Gammaproteobacteria; order Burkholderiales; family Burkholderiaceae_C; genus Roseateles; species Roseateles noduli. The sequence goes on from NIOE01000002.1 coordinate 755,354, forward strand.
GCGGGCTGTCAGCCTTCTGCGCGAAGACGACGGGGCTCGCCAGCAGCGAGGCGGCGATGGCGCCGGCTTGGATGGACTTCAGCAACAAGGTCATTCCTTCACGTCGGGGGTGGAGTCGCCGGCATCGCCGGCATCGGAACCGTCGGCGCCGGTGGCGTCCGCATCGGGCGATTCTGTAGGTTCTGTCGATTCAACCGCATCGTTTTCCACGATGCGCTGCAGGCCCGAGAGCTTCGCGCCCTCGTCCAGCGAGATCAGCGTCACGCCCTGCGTGGCGCGACCCAGCTCGCGGATCTCGGCAACCCGCGTGCGCACCAGCACGCCGGTGTCCGTGATCAGCATGATCTCGTCTTCCGGCCGGACCAGCGTCGCGGCCACGACCTTGCCGTTGCGCTCGCTCTGCTGGATGGCGATCATGCCCTTCGTCCCGCGGCCGTGGCGGGTGTATTCGGCGATGTTGGTGCGCTTGCCGTACCCGTTCTCGGTGGCGGTCAGCACGCTCTGGGTCTCGTCCTCGGCCACCAGCATGGCGATCAGGCGCTGATCCGGTTCGAGCATCATGCCGCGCACGCCGCGGGCCTGGCGGCCCATCGGGCGGACGTCGTCCTCGTCGAAGCGCACCGCCTTGCCGCCGTCGGAGAACAGCATCACGTCATGCTGGCCGTCGGTCAGCGCGGCGCCGATCAGGTAGTCGCCCTCGTCCAGGTCGACGGAGATGATGCCGGCCTTGCGCGGGTTGCTGAAGTCCTTCAGCGAGGTCTTCTTGACGGTGCCCAGCGCGGTGGCGAAGAAGATGAAGTGGTCTTCCGGGAAGGAGCGGAACTCGCCCGTCAGCGGCAGGATGACGTTGATCTTCTCTTCCGGCTGCAGCGGGAACATGTTGACGATCGGCTTGCCGCGCGCATTGCGCGAGCCTTGCGGCACTTCCCAGACCTTGAGCCAGTAGACGCGGCCGCGGTTGCTGAAGCACAGCATCCAGTCGTGCGTGTTGGCGATGAAGAGCTGGTCGATCCAGTCGTCGTCCTTGGTGGCGGTGGCCTGCTTGCCGCGGCCGCCGCGGCGCTGGGCGCGGTACTCGCTCAGCGCCTGGCTCTTGATGTAGCCGGTGTGCGAGAGCGTCACCACCATGTCGGTCGGGGTGATCAGGTCCTCGGTGCCGAGTTCCTGCGCGTTGTGCTCGATCACGCTGCGGCGCGCGCCCAGCTTGGTCTGGCCGAATTCCTGGCGGACCGAGGTCAGCTCGTCGCCGATGATGGTCGTCACGCGGGCGGGCGTGGCCAGGATGTCGAGCAGGTCGGCGATCTGGGCCATCACGTCGCGGTACTCGCCGACGATCTTGTCCTGCTCCAGCCCGGTCAGGCGTTGCAGGCGCATCTGCAGGATCTCGCCGGCCTGGTCGTCGGACAGCTTGTACAGCCCGTCGTCCTGCATGCCGTACTGCGCGGGCAGGCCTTCCGGGCGGTAGGCGTTGCGGCCGCCGGCGGCTTCGGTCTCGGCGCGCGACAGCATCTCGCGCACCAGCGACGAGTCCCAGGCGCGGGCCATCAGCTCGGCCTTGGCGACCGGCGGGCTCGGGCTGCGCTTGATGATCTCGATGAAGTCGTCGATGTTGGCCAGCGCGACGGCCAGGCCTTCCAGCACGTGGCCGCGTTCGCGGGCCTTGCGCAGCTCGAAGACGGTGCGGCGGGTGACGACCTCGCGGCGGTGCTCCAGGAAGACCGTGATCAGGTCCTTCAGGTTGCACAGCTTGGGCTGACCGTCGATCAGCGCCACCATGTTCATGCCGAAGCTGTCCTGCAGCTGCGTCTGCTTGTACAGGTTGTTCAGGACGACTTCCGGGACCTCGCCGCGCTTGAGCTCGATCACCACGCGCATCCCGTCCTTGTCGGACTCGTCCTGGATGTGGCTGATGCCCTCGATCTTCTTTTCCTGGACCAGCTCGGCGATGCGCTCGAGCAGGGTCTTCTTGTTCACCTGGTAGGGGATCTCGTCGACGATGATCGCCTGGCGCTGGCCGCGGTCGATGTCCTCGAAGTGGACCTTGGCGCGCATCACGACCTTGCCGCGGCCGGTGCGGTAGCCCTCGCGCACGCCGTTCAGGCCGTAGATGATCCCGGAGGTCGGGAAGTCCGGCGCCGGGATGATCTCCATCAGCTCGTCGATCGAGCAGTCCGGATTCCTCAGCGCATGCAGGCAGGCGTCGACCGACTCATTGAGGTTGTGCGGCGGGATATTCGTGGCCATGCCGACCGCGATACCGGACGAACCGTTGATCAGCAGATTCGGCAGACGGGCCGGCAATACCAGCGGTTCTTTCTCGCTGCCATCGTAGTTCGGACCGTAATCGACGGTTTCCTTGTCGATATCGGCCAGCATTTCATGGGCGATTTTCGACAGGCGGATTTCGGTGTATCGCATGGCGGCGGCGTTGTCGCCGTCGATGGAGCCGAAATTCCCCTGGCCGTCCACCAGCATGTGGCGCAGCGAGAAGTCCTGCGCCAGCCGCACGATGGTGTCGTACACGGCGCTGTCGCCGTGCGGGTGATATTTACCGATGACGTCGCCGACGATACGGGCCGACTTCTTGTAGGGCCGGTTCCAGTCGTTGTTCAGCTCGTGCATCGCGAAGAGCACGCGGCGATGCACCGGCTTGAGGCCGTCGCGGGCGTCGGGCAGGGCGCGGCCGACGATCACGCTCATCGCGTAATCGAGGTAGGAGCGGCGCATCTCCTCCTCGAGGCTGATCGGCAGGGTTTCCTTGGCGAACTGAGTCATGCGCGTGGGGCGCGCACGGAAGTGCGCGGCCTCTGGTGAGATCGGAAGACGGTGATTCTAATTGCGCGCGCTTGTCGTGCTTCTGCAACAGGTTCATGAACAGAAGACGCGCCTGCCGTGAGAATGCAGACGTCCTGTTGCCCTATGGCACAATCGGTTCGTCCCTAGGAGAAACCCTTGGTCGGGGAGACTCCTGAGGTTTTAGTTCCGACATTGGACGTTTCGCAGGGCAACTGCGGCTTTCCTTGAGAGGAGAATCATGAAGAAATTGAACCGCGTGGCAGCGCTCTTCGCTGTCGCCGCCGTCGCCACCTCGGGCGCTATGGCCCAAACCGTGGATAACTGGCGCGCTACCGATGGCACCGTTTGGAAGAACGGTACCAACGAGCTGTGCTGGCGCGATGCATTCTGGACGCCGGCCACGGCTGCCAAGGACTGCGACGGCGCGCTGAAGCCGGTGGTGGCTCCGGTGGCTCCGGCCGCCTCGACGCCGTCGGCTCCGGCGGCGAAGCCGGCGGCTCCGGCCGTCGTGCCGGTGCCTGTCGCTCCCACGAGCGAAAAGGTCACCTACGCAGCTGACGCCTTCTTCGACTTCGACAAGGCTGTCCTGAAGCCTGAAGCGAAGGCGAAGCTGGATGACCTGGTCTCCAAGACCGGCGGCATCAACCTGGAAGTGATCATTGCAGTCGGCCACACCGACGGCATCGGTTCCGACGCCTACAACCAGAAGCTGTCGGTTCAGCGCGCTGAATCGGTGAAGCAGTACCTGGTGTCCAAGGGTCTGGAAAAGAACCGCGTGTACACCGAAGGCAAGGGCAAGAAGCAGCCGATCGCCGACAACAAGACCGCGGAAGGCCGCGCCAAGAACCGCCGCGTCGAAATCGAAGTGGTCGGTACTCGCGCCGTCAAGTAAGCGACGACGTATTGGCGACTCCGGTCGCCAATCGACAAACCCCGCCAGCCGCAAGGCTCGCGGGGTTTTTTCATGGCGGCGTCATATCAGGCAGTCTCCGTGAGATGCCTGGAAGGGTGCATGGCATCGGCAATCTGCGCGATGTGGGCGGTGGCGGGTGTCGTGCTCGGCTACCATTGCGACCATGGCGAATGTCGATGCAAAAGAGCTCGAGAAGTTCAGCGAGCTGGCCCACCGCTGGTGGGATACCGAAAGTGAATTCAAGCCGCTGCACCAGATCAATCCCTTGAGATTGAACTGGATCGACGGCTTGTGCGGCCTGCAAGGCAAGACGGCGCTGGACGTCGGCTGCGGCGGCGGCATCCTGACCGATGCGATGGCGCGCAAGGGCGCGAAGGTCCTGGGCATCGATCTGGCGACGAAGTCGCTGCGCGTGGCCGAGCTGCACGCGATGGAGGCGGGCACCGAGAACGTCGAGTACCAGGAGATCGCGGTCGAGGATCTGGCCGCGCAACGGCCCGCGTCCTTCGATGTCGTGACCTGCATGGAGATGCTGGAGCACGTGCCCGATCCCGCGTCGGTGGTGACCGCGCTGGGGCAACTGGTGAAGCCGGGCGGATGGGTCTTCCTGTCGACGCTGAACCGCAACGCCAAGTCCTTCCTCTTCGCGATCGTCGGCGCCGAATACGTGCTGCGCATGCTGCCCGCCGGCACGCATGAATACGCGCGTTTCATCCGTCCGTCGGAGCTGGCGCAGATGTGCCGCGATGCGGGTCTGGAAGTGCAGGGGGCCAAGGGCCTGACCTTCAATCCGATCACGCAGCGGTATGCGCTGAATGCGGACACCGACGTGAACTACCTGCTGGCCTGCCGACGTCCCGCATGAGCACGGTGATGCTGAACTCGCCGGCCGGCGTGCCGGCGCGCGCGACCCTCCGGACGGTGCTCTTCGATCTGGACGGCACGCTGGTGGACAGCGCCCCCGACCTGGCGGGCGCGACCAACGAGATGCTCGTGGCGCGCGGCCTGCCCGAAGTGCCGTATGAGCGCCTGCGGCCGATGGTCGGCACGGGCGCGCGAGGAATGATGGGTGTGGCCTTCGGCGTGTCCCCGATGGAGATGTCGTTCCCCGCGCTGCGCGATGAATTCTTCGACCGCTACGAGCAGAGATTGCTGCGCGCGACCTTCCCGTTCGACGGCATTGCGGCGATGTTGCGGTCGCTGTCCGACGACGGCCTCAGCTGGGGCATCGTGACCAACAAGTCCGAGCGCTTCGCGTTGCCGCTGACGCGCGGACTGGGTTGGGAGACGCAAGCGGCCGCAGTGATTGGCGGCGACACAACGCCGCACAGCAAGCCGCATCCGGCGCCCCTGCTCGAAGCGGCGCGACGCGCGGGTGTGTCGCCGCAAGAGTGCATCTACGTTGGCGACGACGCGCGGGACATCGTCGCGGGGCGCGCGGCGGGGATGCCGACGGTGGCGGTGCGCTGGGGCTACCTGGGCGATGGTGAGCCCATCGAGGCCTGGGGTGCGGACGTGGTGGTGGACACGCCGTCGCAGCTCATCGAGTGGTTGCGGGCGCTGCGCTGAACTCGCGAATTCAGGCGCCTGTCGAACATCGAAAGACGTTGTTGAAGACTCTTTGATGACTTTGACGAGATCGGGCTCTTGAAGTCTGGCCCGCAGGCATAATGTGAGACTTCTCTCTCTCTGGGGCCGACCTGGTTTCGACGTGGGTACGGATTCGGAGTAGGGCATGCCGAGGGCCAGGCACCTCGTAAATCCATCTGGAACAAACCAACTGCGAACGATAACACGTACGCTCTCGCGGCTTAAACCCCGCGGACCTCTCACCGGTTGGCCGATGGGCCGGGTGACGGGACGCAAGTCCTGACACAGAGAGGTTATTCACATTGGCTGGCTGTCATTCGTGCACCTTGGGTGACGGCGAGATCAAGGGTGCTGGCTCGTCCGGTAGCGTGCTCCTGCGCGACCGGGCAGGTGAGAACCAAATCAGAGAGCTAAGCATGTAGAACTGCCCGATGAAGGCTTGCGGACGCGGGTTCAATTCCCGCCGGCTCCACCATCTTCCTGAAAGGGCCCGGACGTTTCGTCCGGGCCCTTTTTTTTGGCGTTATTCGTCGACGGTCGGATGCGACAGGGCGACAGGGTGAGACAACGATTCAATGGATTGGCCGCAGACCGTCCCCGACGATCTGCGGTGCGAGGGCGTCGCGCGCAAACTTCTCGGATGCGATCGGGGTCAAATGTCCGTGATCCCAGCTCGTGATACCTGCCTTTAAATCATCTCCGATATAGATCTGGCAACTGGCATCCTTGCAGAATGATCTGATGGCACTCACATAAGTGGAGCGATCATCCGACGGATAGCTTGCGCTGATCTTCTTGTCCACCTCCAGAGTGTTTCGATCGAGGCCGATGCTGGTATAGGCGGGTACCGATCCCCACAAATGAGCGGCGATCGTCGGCAGATCTCTGTTCCAAAGAGGAACCGGTCCGACGAAAACGATCCGCTTGATGCCGATGGATTTCAATGCTTCAGCAAGGGTGGCCATGTGCGTGATGTCATGTCCTTGGCTTTGGGCGATGACCACGACATCCGGCATCGTTTCGCGGATCGATTTGTATGCAAACCAGTTGGATTGCTCGCAATAGTTGATGGTGCTGGCGCTGGCACCCAACTTGGCGGGGCAAGCTGAACTCGCGACCTGCAGAATCTGCCACTCGGCGGGAAGTGCGGTACTCAGGCCGGCATTGAGTTGTTCCGCATGAGAATCGCCCCAGATGAATACGGACTTCGGTTTGCGGCCATCTCGCGAATAGCAACTCTTGTCGATGGCAGGTCTCGGAATGTTTGTGGAGTTTCCGTTTCGATACTTGTCCAGATCGTAGAAGTTGCATTCTTCCCGATACTTTTTCAGCAGGTCCATCTTCGTGCTGAATTTCCACTCGGGCGTGCTGTTCTCGAAATGTGAAAGAAAGTCCGCCTGATCCTTGGCGAGGCGGACTTCAGGCAGTCCCTTCGTCACGTGGCCGATCAATCCCAAGGCGAAAAATGCCGCACTGCAGACGACTGTCAGTCCGAAGACGGTCTTGCGGGAAATCCGGTGCTTGTTTCTGAACGGTCGTTCGACAAAGCGCCACGTCAGATAGGCAAGGGGCAGCGTGAGACAGGCCAGTAACGGCAGCAGCCAGCCATGCTCCGGATTGTCCAGACTCCGTTGGCGTGCGAACGCCAGGAGTGGTTGATGCCACAGGTAGGCGCTGTAACTGATCAGCCCGGTCCAGAGGAATGGCTTGGTACTCAGTAGCCGACCGACGAGCGTTGAAGGCGTGGCGAAGATGATGATCAGCGCCGCGCCCAGGGTGGGAACCACGGCGTACAGGCCGGGAAACGGCGTCCGGTCATTGAACGCGAAGATCGAATAGCCGATCAATGCGAAGCCGAGCAGACTGCCGAACTCGGACGCCCGGCGTCCGTGTTTTCTGATGTTGTGGTTTGAATAGTAGAATGCGACGAAGGCGCCGATCATCAATTCCCAGGCGCGCGTCGGCAGCATGTAGTATGCGAAGGCTGGAAAAGTATAGGCGCCCCATTGTGCCAACGCCAAGCTCATGAGGGCCGCGACGACCAGCATGCCCAATACCCAACGTTTTCCCAGTTTCCAGCTGAGCATCAGGAAAAGTGGGAACAGCACGTAGTATTGTTCTTCGACGCTCAGGCTCCAGGTGTGAAGCAATGGCTTCAGCTCGGTGGCGCTCTCAAAGTATCCGCTGGTTCGCCAGAACAGAATATTTGAGGAGAAGACAGAGACCGCGACGAGACTTTGCGAAAAGCTTCGCATGTCCTGGGGGAGGAGCCAGAACCAGGCGGGCGGCAGGCATGCCAGCATGACAAGGAAGAGGGCGGGAAGAATTCGTCTCGCTCGCCGCTCGTAGAATTGAAGGAGGGAGAATTTCTTCGCCTCCATTTCATTGATCAGGATCGTCGTGATCAGGTAGCCACTGATCACGAAGAACACGTCTACGCCGACAAAGCCGCCACTGAAAACCTTGAATCCTGCATGGAAGAGTATGACGGGGACGACGGCCAGCGCTCTGAGGCCATCAATTTCGCTTCGGTATTTGAGCATTCTTTGTTTTGGCGGAGCGCCATGGGGCGCCGAGAGAGTCATTCAACGGGTGCCTGTCGACAGGCATTCGACCCCGGAGACTTCTCCGGCCAGATGGTTCGCTTGCGCAGCATTTTCACATCTTCTGACTTCCGTCCAGCCGCCTTCGCGCCTTGGACGCGAGTTGCGCCCCGGAGCGCAGGATGCAGCCGCAATGGCGGGCCAAACATCGTCCTCCGGTGGCCCCAGGACGGCGACGCGGCGACACAAACCGTTTCACGAGGCTGGCAGGCCCTTTGCCACTGTCCTTCCACAAGCCTACGGCGACCGCACGCTGGTCGCCGGGGATACCGAAACCAGGAAGGAACCGCCACGCCATGGACGCTCTGATGCATCGACGCCCGTTCCGGACCGTGAACGAGGGCATGCCCGTCGGCCTCATCCCCGCCGAGTCGCCGCAGCGACCGCCTTCCGAGCGCCGCATCGACGGCGACGGCACACCCGAGTGGGCCTGGCGCCAATGGCAGCCGCTGTGGGGCGCTCCGCTGACCTCGCTCGACGAGCTGGTGCCGGAAGGCCGGCGCGCCGTCGTCGTCGCACCGCATCCCGATGACGAGGTGCTCGGCTGCGGCGGGCTGCTGTCGTTGCTGGTGACGCGCCATCGCGCCGGACTGCCGCCTGATCGCGTGCTCGCGCCGCCCGTCGAGCTGGTGGCCGTCACCGACGGAGAAGCCAGCCATCCCGGCTCCGAGCGCTGGACGCCGGCGCGGCTCGCCGTGCAGCGTCGCCATGAACGCGCTTCCGGCCTGCGCCGTCTGGGTCTGCATGTGCCCGTGCATTCGCTCTGCGTTCCGGACGGCCACGTGTCCGCTCACGAGGACGATCTGGTGCTCGATCTGTGCCGGCGCCTGCGGCCGGACGACGTGCTGCTGACCTCGTGGCGACTCGACGGTCATCCGGACCACGAGGCGACCGGACGTGCCTGCGCGCGCGCCGCGCTGCTGACGGGGGCGACGCTGATCGAGATCCCCATCTGGGCCTGGCATTGGGCGCGTCCCGGCGACGCCGCGGTGCCGTGGCATCGGATGCGTCGTCTGCCGCTCAACGCGCGCGCGCTGAGTGACAAGCGCACCGCGCTGGCCGCGCATCGCAGCCAGCTGCTCGCCGACGACGATCGTCCGCCGGTGCTCTTCGCCGAAGCGGTGAACCGGCTGCTGCGACCCTTCGAATTCGTGCTGCAGCCGGAGCCTGCGCACCAGTGAAGGTATGGCCGGCATTGCCGCGCCGCAGCATGACAAGGCCACGGACGGGGGCGTAGCATCGAGTCTCCTCGGACTCATGCCTCCTCCGTCATGTCCGTCTGGCAATTCGATCTGGCCTTCGCGCGAGGCGGCTCCGCGGCGTCGTGGCTGCCGTCCTCGCGCTCCGACGTCATGCACTACCTCGTGAGCCGCGTCGGGCCGAGCACGCCGATGCTCGAAGGCTGGCGCTACTTCGGCAACGAGGCGGGCAACTGCATCGACATGGTCTCCGACCCCGATGGCCGCTACGAACTGCATGCGCGCCTGGATGCTTGCGCGAACGAGACCGACCGATTCATCGAGGTCGTCTGCGACGTCGCCCACGCGCTCGGCTGCGAGTTCTTCAGCGAGGAACTGTCCGCGCTCGTGGGGCCGAACTCGCGCGAGTTGAAGGCGGCGCTGCAACGCTCCAGCGCGTGGCAGTTCGCGCTGGATCCCGAAGGCTTCCAGCCGAGCCGCTGAGCGCCTCCAAGCCGCGCTTTCAGACCTGGTCGTCGATCGCCGCCTTCAGATGCGGCGCCGTGCGTGATTCGGCATTCGCCGCGACCTCGTCGGGCGTTCCTGCCGCGACCACCCGACCGCCCGCACCACCCGCGCCGGGACCGAGGTCGATGACCCAGTCCGCCGCCGCGACGACGCGCATCTCGTGCTCGACGACCACCACCGTGTGGCCGGCCTCGACGAGGTCACGCAGCTGCACCATCAGCTTGTCGACGTCCGACGGATGCAGTCCGGTGGTGGGCTCGTCCAGCACGTAGAGCGTGTGGCCGCGCTGCGTGCGCTGCAGCTCGGTGACGAGCTTGATGCGCTGCGCCTCGCCGCCCGACAGCTCCGTCGCCGGCTGGCCGAGTCGCAGGTAGCCCAGGCCGATGCCCTTCAGCAGCCCGAGCGGCCGCGCCAGCGCCGCTTCCTCCGCGAAGAACTCGAACGCGGCGTCGACCGTCATGCCGAGCACGTCGGCGATGCTGCGCTCGCGGTAGCGGACCTTCAGCGTCGCCTCGTTGTAGCGCGCGCCGTGGCACGCGGGGCAGGGCGCGAAGACGCTGGGCATGAAGAGCAGCTCCACGCTGACGAAGCCTTCGCCCTCGCAGGTCTCACAGCGGCCCTTGGCGACGTTGAAGGAGAAACGCCCCGCGTCGAACTTGCGCGCTCGCGCGGCTGGCGTCGCGGCGAAGAGCTTGCGCACGTGATCGAACAGTCCCGTGTAGGTGGCGAGGTTCGAGCGCGGCGTGCGGCCGATCGGTTTCTGGTCGACCTGCACCAGGCGCCGGATCGTCTCGGCGCCGCCGGCGATCCGGCCGCCGGAGACCACCTGGACATCGGCGCCGGCCTCGGCATCTTCTTCCTCCTCGACGGCGGCGGGTTCGTGGCCCAGGTGCGCGCCGACCAGGTCCACGAGCGCGCGACTCACGAGCGACGATTTGCCGGAGCCCGACACGCCGGTCACCGCCGTGAACACACCGAGCGGGAAGGCGGCGTCCACGTCGACGAGGTTGTTCTGCGTGATGCCTTCGAGGCGCAGCCAGTCCTTCGGCGTGCGACGCGCGGGACGCTGCCGCGCAGCGTCCGCCTCATCGCCGGCTTCAGGGAAGAGGTAGGCGGCGGTCCGCGATTCCTCGATGCCGCGCAGGCCGTCCGGCGGGCCGCTGTAGAGCACGCGCCCGCCGAGTTCGCCGGCGGCGGGGCCGACGTCGACGATCCAGTCCGCGGCGCGCATCAGGTTCAGGTCGTGCTCGACGACATAGATCGAGTTGCCCGCCGCCTTCAACGCGCGCAGCGACGCGAGCAGCGATTCGCCGTCCGCCGGATGCAGGCCCGCCGACGGCTCGTCGAGCACGTAGACGACGCCGAAGAGGTTGGAGCAGATCTGCGTGGCCAGGCGCAGGCGCTGCAGTTCGCCCGGCGAGACCGTCGGTGTCGAGCGCTCCAGCGACAGATGGCCGAGTCCCAACGTCAGCAGCGGACGCAGCCGCATCAGCACGTCGTCGACCAGACGCCGGGCGGCGAGTCGCTTCTCCTCGCTGAGCCCGTCGATGGCGGCGTCGCCGAGGTGCTCCGCCAGTTCCGCCAGCGGGAACTGCGACAGCGCGCCGATGTCGAGCCCGCCGAAGGTCACCGACAGCGCCTCGCGCTTGAGCCGCTTGCCGTCGCAGACCGGGCAGGCGCCGCCGATCAGGTAGCGCGACACACGGCGTTTCATCAGCGCGCTCTGCGTCGTCGCGAAGGTGTGCATCACGTAGCGTTTCGCGCTGCTGAAGGTGCCCTGGTAGCTGGGCTCCATCTTGCGTTTCAGCGCGTCCTTGGTCTCGGCGGGCGTGAAGCCGGCGTAGACCGGCACGGTGGGCTGCTCGTCGGTGAACAGGATCCAGTCGCGCGTCTTGCGCGGCAACTCGCGCCAGGGCTTGTCGACGTCGATGCCCAGCGTGACCAGGATGTCGCGCAGGTTCTGGCCGTGCCAGGCCGGCGGCCACGCAGCGACGGCTCGGTCGCGGATGGTGAGCGTGTCGTCGGGGACCATCGAGGCCTCGGTGACCTCGTACACGCGTCCCAGCCCGTGGCAATGCGGGCAGGCGCCCTGCGGCGTGTTGGGGGAGAAGTCCTCGGCGTACAGCATCGGCTGCTTCGCCGGATAGCGACCGGCGCGCGAGTACAGCATCCGCAGCAGCGACGAGAGCCCGGTCACGCTGCCCACGGACGAGCGCGCGCTCGGCGTGCCGCGCTGCTGCTGCAGCGCGACGGCGGGCGGCAGGCCGTCGATCGAATCGACCGCGGGTACGCCGACCTGATCGATGAGCCGGCGCGCGTACGGCGCGACCGATTCGAAGTAGCGCCGTTGCGCCTCCGCGTAGATCGTGCCGAAGGCGAGCGAGGACTTGCCCGATCCCGAGACCCCGCTGAACACCACGAGCGCGTCGCGCGGCACGTCGACATCGACGTTCTTGAGGTTGTGCTCGCGCGCGCCGCGGACCTGGACGAAAGCGGCGCGTGACGGCGGGGACTGCGGCGACTGCGTGGACGGCAGGCTGGCGGTAGGGCGTTTGGCCAAGACGGGACCTCGGGTGATCGATGCGACTGGCGCCGGAGCGGCGGGTGCGAAGTATCGGTCGATGGCGCTGTCCAGCAAGCTGGATGCCCACCGCAGCGAAGGAATGGATGCCCGCTGCCAAGCGATGCGAGTGCCTGTCGCGACGGGCATGGCTGTTGCCTTTTGGAAGGCTCCACTTCAGAGCAGTCGCCATGAACCTTTCTACCGATGTGATGCCCGTGACCTTCGACCCGTCGCTCGAACGCGTGGAACCCAGCGAGGCCACGACCATCGACGAGCTGGTGAAGACCTTCGTCGGCATGGCCAGGACGGTGGCCGACACGGAAGGGCACGCGTTCCGCGCCGTGCACGCCAAGGGCCAGGGACTGCTGCGCGGGAAGCTCACCGTGTCGAGTGGCCTGCCTGCGATCTTTGCGCAAGGCCTGTTCGCCGAGCCGGCGACCTACGACACGCTGATGCGCTTGTCGTCGCCTCCGGCGGAGCAGCTCCCCGACAGCGTGTCGACGCCGCGCGCGCTCGCGCTCAAGGTGCTGGGTGTTCCCGGCGAGCGCCTGCCCGAGGCGCTCGGCCCGGACGCGCAGGATTTCCTGATGGTCAACGGGCCGGCTTTCTCGCGCCCCGATCCGCGCGGCTTCCTCAAGGACGTCAAGCTGCTGGCGTCCACGACGGAGAAGTCGCCGCGTGGCAAGGAGGTGCTGTCGGCGGTGTTGCGCGGCGCGGAGCACGTGCTCGAAGCCGTCGGCGCGGAGAGCGGCAAGCTGAAGTCGCTCGGCGGACATCCGAAGGTCCATCCGCTGGGCGACACCTACTTCTCGCAGACGCCTTACCTCTTCGGACCGTACATCGCGAAGTTCTCCCTGCAGCCCGTGTCACCGGCGCTCACCGCGCTGACGGGTGAGTCGATGGACGCCGACGGCGACGATGCGCAGCGCGTGTCGGTGGCGCGCTTCATGTCGGGGCAGACGGCGCCGGTGGAATGGGCGTTGCGTGTGCAGCTCTGCGTGAACACCGACGAGATGCCCATCGAGGACGCGTCGGTCGAATGGCCCGAGGACATGAGCCCCTGGGTGACGGTGGCGACCTTGTCGGTGGCGCCGCAGGACAGCTGGCAAGGCGATGCGACGCAGGCCGAAGAGGATGCGCTGGGCTTCAGTCCCTGGAACGCGCTGGCCGCGCATCGTCCGCTGGGCGGCGTGAACCGGGCGCGCAAGATTGTCATGGCGGCCTCGCGCGAGTTCCGCTCGGCCTTCAATCGCTGCCCGATCCACGACCCGGCGCGGAGCCGGGGCGCGGCCTGATCGCGTGACCGCATCGGAGGGGGCATCGGACCGGGAGCGGGGCTTGCTGTTGAAGAGGCAAACCCTCTTCAAAGGAGCCTCACCATGACCGACAAGCCCCTCTCCGACACCGAGCGCCGCGAGAAGCTCTGGGACCTGATCAAGGACGTCAAGGTCGGACTGTTCACGACCCACCATGCGAACGGGCATCTGCATTCGCGCCCGATGACGCTGCAGAACAAGGACCTCGACGAGGGCGAATCGCTGTGGTTCTTCATGTCCCGCAGCGGCGAACCGTTCAGCGACATCGTCGCGTCGTCGCAGGTGAACGTCGGCTTCGCCGATCGCAGCGAGGACACGTATGTCTCGGTGTCCGGCATCGCGGAGCTCAACGAGGACCGCGCCAAGCGCCAGGAGCTCTGGACCAAGGCCGCGGAGGCCTGGTTCACGAAGGGCGTCGACGATCCCGATCTGGCGGTGGTGCGCGTGCGCATCAGCCACGCCAGCTACTGGGACGTGAAGGCGTCGAAGCTGACGCAGCTCTACGCGATGGCGAAGGCGGCGGTGACCGGCAAGCCGCCCACCGGCCTGGCCGAGACCGGCGAAGTGCGGATGAAGTGAGGCATCAACCCCGACCGGAGAACCCCATGCCCAGAGGCGACAAGTCGTCCTACACGGACAAGCAGAAGCGGCAGGCCGCGCACATCGAGAGCGGCTACGAGGACCGCGGCGTTCCCAAGGCCGAAGCGGAAAAGCGCGCCTGGGCCACGGTCAATGCGGAAACCGGCGGGGGCAAGAAATCCGGCTCGGGACGCGGCCTGCCGGAGAACCACGAGCCCTCCCGCAAGGGCGGGCATCTGGGCGGCAAGGCTGCGGCCAGCCGCACGGCGGCGGAGCGCTCCGCCTCTGCGAAGAAGGCCGCCGCGACGCGCAAGCGCAATGCGGCCGCGCGTGCTGGACATCATTGAATCGAGAGCCAACACGCCGCTGAATGCAGTCTGAAATGCAAAGCGCCCGGCGAGAGCCGGGCGTTCTGCTTGTAAGGGTTATGCCGCCCTGGCGGGGATCAGCGGGCGGCGACGCCTTCGGTCACGGCGCCCTTGGCTTCCTTGGCCGCGTAGCGCCGCACCAGCGCGGCATACGTCGGAGAAGCCTTGAGCTCGGCGTAGCGAACCTGCGCCTTGGCGCGTTGGCCGGCGTTCAGCGCGAAGTCTTCGGTGCGGTCGACGGCAGCCAGGCCCGACTCGCGATAGATCTCCAGGTCGGCCAGCACTTCAGCGCGGCTCTTCTGGCTCTGCGTGATCGGATCGAGGTGGCTGTAGCTCTGCGCGAAGGCCGGCACGGCGGCGGCGGACAGGGCGATCAGGGCGGTGGCGATCAGGGTCTTGGCGGTCATGATGGTTTCCTTTGAGAGAGCGTTGGATCAGGGTGTCTGGGGTCTTTGGCCGGCTTCGTTTGCCGATGACTGAAGGTTAGGTGCGGCCCCTGTTTGGATAAACGGTCTGCGCCGCAATGCCTCGTTGTGGTGGCCGCAATAATCCTGGCCACCATCGACATCCGAGAGCTCTCCGATCCATGCAGACTGCCCGACTCACCTTGTCCCCGCTCGTCGACGCCGACATCGATGCGCTGGCGGACCTGCTCTGGGACGAGCGCGTGTACGAGCACATCGGCGGTCTGCCTTCTGGCGCCGATGAGGTGGCGCTGGGGTTGCGAAGGGCGTTGATCGGGCCTCCAGCCGATCGGGCGTCGGAGCGCTGGCTCAACTACGCCGTGCGGTTGCGCGCGAACGATCAGCTCATCGGGCGACTGGAAGCGACCGTCCACGGGGGGATTGCGGAGGTCGCCTTCCTGCTCGCGCCGTCGTCCTGGGGCCATGGCTACGCCGCAGAAGGACTGGCCTGGCTGCACGGCGAGCTGTCGCGCGTGAGCCCCGAGGCGCAGTGCTGGGCCACGACGCTGCCTGCGAATGTGCGAAGCAGTCGGCTCCTCCTCGCATGCGGCTACGAGCAGGTCGACCCCGCCATCTCCCCCGGCTTGATGACCTACGACGAAGGCGACTGGGTCTTCCGGCGAGCCCCCGGCTGATCGAGAGGCAGTGGCCTGAAATGCGAAACGCCCGGCGAGCCGGGCGTCTTGCTTGGGGGCGAACCGAAGGGCGTCAGTCCGTGGATCGCTCCACCGATACAGCGCGACCTGGGGCGTTCACTCGGCCGAGGCGACTTGCGTGTCCAGCGCGTCGGCGCTGCGGCGGCCGGTGATGTAGACGGTCGGCAGTTGCTCGCGCTTCACGGTGATGACCACCGGATCCAGCGTGACGATCGAGGCACGCATCTCGCGCTGACCTTGTGCATGAGCGAACCCGAGGCCTAGGACCATCGCCGCGATGGCACCGAAGGCGACGGCCTTGACGGTGGTGTTGGTGGCGGAAGTGATGCTGAGGCGGGTGGCGTTCATGTCGTGCTCCTGAAGGCGTTTGCTGTGTCGATGGAGTCAGTGTCGTCATCGAGGCCCCGCTTTTCGAGCGCTCCGCGACGAACCCGCGCCGCAACGGCGTGAAGTGCATGGACGGCTGACAAGCCGTCACGCCCAGATCGCCGATTCGGCCGACCGCAAGCGAGAACGCCGACAGGACGGCGTCCTCTCGGCGTTCGACGTTTCGGGCCTTGTGGCCCGAGCGAGGCTCCAACAGTGCTCAGCGTGCAGCGACGCCTTCCGTCACGGCGCCCTTGGCTTCCTTGGTCGCGTAGCGCTGCACCAGTGCGGCGTACGTCGGCGAAGCCTTCAGCTCGGCGTAGCGAACCTGCGCCTTGGCGCGTTGGCCGGCGTTCAGCGCGAAGTCTTCGGTGCGGTCGACGGCAGCCAGGCCCGACTCGCGATAGATCTCCAGGTCGGCCAGCACTTCAGCGCGGCTCTTCTGGCTCTGCGTGATCGGATCGAGGTGGCTGTAGCTCTGCGCGAAGGCCGGCACGGCGGCGGCGGACAGGGCGATCAGGGCGGTGGCGATCAGGGTCTTGGCGGTCATGATGGTGTCCTTTGAGAGAGCGTTGGATCGAGGCGTCTGGGGTCTTTGGCCGGCTTCGTTTGCCGATGACTGAAGGTTAGAGCCGTCTCCCTTTCCGATAAATGACTGGCCAGCGAATGCGTCGTTGTGAGGCTCGCAACAATCGCAAAGCAAGACGCCCGGCATTGCCGGGCGTCTTGCGTGGGAGCGAACCGAAGGGCGTCAGTCCGTGGATCGCTCCACCGAAACAGCGCGACCTGAGGCGGTCACTCGGCCAAGGCGACTTGCGTGTCGACCGCGTCGGTGCTGCGGCGGCCGGTGACATACACCGTGGGCAGCTGTTCGCGCTTGACGCTGATGACCACCGGATCCAGCGTGACGATCGAGGCGCGCATCTCGCGTTGACCTTGCGCATGAGCGAACCCGAGGCCCAGGACCATCGCCGCGATGGCACCGAAGGCGACGGCCTTGACGGTGGTGTTGGTGGCGGAAGTGATGCTGAGGCGGGTGGCGTTCATGTCGATCTCCTGAAGGGGTTTGCTGTGTCGATGGAGTCAGTGTCGTCATCGAGGCCCTGCCTTTCGAGCGCTCCGCGACGAACCCTCACCGCGGCGGCGTGAACTGCAGGCGCGGCGGATGAACCGTCGGGGCGGCGAATGCAAAGCGCCCGGCAGGGCCGGGCGCTGTGTCTGGAACAGGCCGGAGTCGAAGCGACGTCAGGCGGCGCCCTTGAAGACGGCCTCGATGCGGTGACCGTCGGGATCGATGAGGAAGGCGGCGTAGTAGGTGGCGCCGTAGTCTGGACGCAGGCCCGGGGCGCCGTTGTCCGTGCCCGCGATCGCCAGCGCGTCCGCATGGAAGGCGTCGACCGCCGCGCGGCTCGGTGCCGCGAAGGCCAGATGGAAGCCCGGCCCCGGCGCCACGACTGGCGAGCGCAACTTCAGGCAGAACAGGTCCTTGTCGTCCTCGAGGCCGTAGCCGATGGCCTCGTCGTCCTCGAAGACGCGACGGAACCCGAGAGCGCGCATCGCGGCGTCGTAGAACCTGCCGCTGACATCCAGCGAGGTTGCGGGGAACGAGATGTGATGAAGCATGAAGATCGTGGATGGAAGTCGGAACCGTACGGATGATCGGTCATCCGGCGCTGCGCGCAGAGCGGTCGCATCGATCCGCTGACGACCGGAAAACGGCTCGAAGTCCTTTAGGCTCGGCGATTCCGCCATCGCGACCTTCCGGCACTACCCCGCATGACCACCGATTCCGCGTCCCTCGCACGCCCCGACGCGGCGCTTCCCGCCGCCGCCGCCCCGGCAGCGGCCGCCACGTCCGCCGCCCCGCACGCACACGGCTTCCTGCTGCCGATCGTCGGCGCCGCCGCCTTCGCGCACCTGCTCAACGACCTGATCCAGGCCGTCCTGCCGTCCATCTACCCGATGCTGAAGGCCAACTATGCGCTGAGCTTCGGCCAGATCGGCTGGATCGCGCTGGTCTACCAGATCACCGCTTCGCTGCTGCAGCCCTGGGTCGGCCTCTACACCGACAAGCATCCCAAGCCCTATCTGCTCCCCATGGGCATGGTCGCCACGCTGATCGGCGTCGGGCTGCTGGCCTTCGCCACCTCCTACGAGATGCTGCTCGTCGCCGCGGGCGTCGTGGGCATCGGCTCGGCGACCTTCCATCCGGAAGCCTCGCGCGTCGCGCGCATGGCCTCGGGTGGCCGCTTCGGTACCGCGCAGTCCTGCTTCCAGGTCGGCGGCAACGCGGGCTCGGCCGTCGGGCCGCTGCTCACCGCCGCCATCGTCATCCCGCACGGCCAGTCGGCCATCGCCTGGTTCATGCTGGTGGCCGCGCTCGCGATCTTCGTGCTGTCGCGCATCACCGGCTGGACGCTGCGCCACGGTCAGGCGAAGGTCAACAGCCTGGCCCGCGGCGCGGTCGGCGGCCTCGGCCGTCGCGAGGTGATCCGCGCCATCGTCGTCATCGCGATCCTGATGTTCGCGAAGTTCGTCTACATCGCGTCCTTCACCAACTACTTCACCTTCTACCTGATCCAGCGCTTCGGCCTCAGCGTCCAGCAGAGCCAGGTCTACCTGTTCATCTTCCTGGCCGCCGTCGCCGCCGGCACCTTCGCCGGCGGACCGGTCGGCGACCGCATCGGCCGCAAGGCGGTGATCTGGGTGTCCTTCCTCGGCGTCGCGCCGTTCGCGCTGGCGCTGCCGCATGTGGGCCTGACGCTCACCGCCGTGCTCGCGGTCGCGATCGGGCTGGTGATGTCGTCGGCCTTCGCCGCACTCGTCGTCTACGCGCAGGAGGCGGTGCCGGGCCGCGTGGGCATGGTGTCGGGCGTGATGTTCGGACTGATGTTCGGGATCGGCGGGATCGGCGCCGCCGGACTGGGCCATCTCGCCGACGTGCACGGCATCGTCTGGGTCTACACCCTCACGTCCTTCCTGCCGCTGCTCGGCCTGGCGACCGCTTTCCTGCCGGACACGCGCAAGGCGGTGAAGGTCGGCTGAAGGCCGGTCGGTTGAGGGGCCGTCCGCTGAGGGGCCGCTGAAAGACCGGGTCTCGGCATTCCTGAAGTCGGATCTCCGGCGATCACCGATGGCCCCGGCGACCATCGGTGGTGAAGCATGGCGCCCATGCCCATCTTCATCCGCCGCTGTTCCCATGTCCCTTGACCGCATCGACCCGGTCCAGCGCCGCAGCCCCGCCGAACCCGCGCCCGCTCCGTCGGCCGCCGCATCGGTTCCCCGAACGACGACGGCGCTGACGGCGGCGCCGGACGGTCCCCTCCAGCGGGCACAGCAGGCTCAGGTGGACGGTATCCATGCCTCGCCCCGGATGCGCGGGCAGGCGCGGCAACTCGCGCAGCTGCTGCGGACCGCCCCGGATCGCCCATCGGGGCCCGTCACGCCGGCTGCCTCCGGCGGGAAAGGACCGGTTCAGCGGCGGGAGAACGCGTGGCGCGGCCAGGCTGGTGAGCCGACCCCCAACACGCTGTTCGAGGAGATCCGCACGCAGCTCGGCATCCCCGAGCCCGCCATGGGGCCGCTGTGGGCGAAGCCGCCTCTGAGCGAGATCCGACGGCACCAGGCCAGCAACGGTCTTCGTCCGACCGAGGCTGCGGCGGACCTGACCAAGACGCAGTCCGATGCACGTGCCCAGAATCCGCCGGAAGTGTCCGTGCACGCGATGATCGGCAACCTGGAGGCGACGTTGAGAGCCAGCGGTGCGAGCGCCGTCGAGACCCCGGTCGACGAGGTCTCGACGCCGGTCGAAACCCCAGACCGGCCGGTCAAGCCCTCGGAGTCCTCCGGCAGCGGCGAGTCCGCGGTGGCGCGCGAGTGGGGCAAGAAGATGGGCGCCCGGAACCGGCGCAAGGAGGCGGCCCGGGAGGAGGGTTCCGGCATGTATCAGGCGGGCCATCTCGTGGCCTATCAGTTCATGGGCCCGCAGGCCAATGTCTTCATCAACGTGGCGCCCCAGGGCGCGCAACTGAACAACGTCGCTTTCCAGAACTGGGAGCACGATGTGCTGGCCGCGACCGTGTGCCAGGTGCGCGAGGCACTGGGTCGATCGATGCCGGAGGACAGCATTCCCCACTTCTTCCACTACCGTGTGAAGGCGAATTACGCCGGTGACGCCTACAGCGTCAGCCCCGAGGTGCTGGTGGCCCACAAGCTCATTCCCGCCGATTGGCAGACCCAGGAGGGCGCGAACGCGTCGGTCACCTCGGTGGGCCTCACCAAGCGCATCCCGGTCAGTTGGGAAGCGGTGGCCAGCCCGCTGCCGGTGCCCGATCTTCCGCAGGAATCGCCCGACAGGCTGGCCCACGTCGCAGCGAACGAGGCAGCGGGCCTGGCGGTGGCGGACGCCGGCAGCTACGGCATCGTGGACCCGTCGGGTGCGCTGACCAGCCCGCGACATTTCGAGGCCAGCGGACCGAAGTCCCGGATCGGGGGGCAACGCGCCAGCCGGGGATTGAAGTCGATGCGACGGGAAGGCGGGGCCCCGGGCTTCTCGTGCGTCCTCAAGGCGCTGGCCGTCGAAGAGAACGATGCCGAGGAAGCGCTGGGATTGTTGATGGGGCTCACGCTGACGCAGAGTGAGTTGCTGGCGGCCGTGGTGCTCGCGATGCCGGGGGCGCAGGACGGCAACCGGATCCGCAAGGAGTACGGCGACAACGCCGACGCGAGCTATCCGAAACTGGTGAACGATGTCTGGATCGATCGGGTCACGGGCAGCGCCTTCCGACCGGACGACATCCTCGGACTCGCAGAACGATTCTCCAAGGAGGCCCAGTGGAAAGAGGAGCCCGAGATCCTGGGGCTGCGCGGCGAGCTCAACCGGATCGGCGGGGAGGCCGAGCGGGAGAAGACCGCTCACAAGGTGACTGCGGCGAAGAAGATCGCCGACCTCAAGCAGCGGTGCGATGACCTGAAGGAAGAACGGCAGCGCATCTACGAAGAGACCAAGGACAAAGCCTCCGCGGCGTACCTGGAGGCGGAGGCTGCGTTCAAGGCCGCCACGACGCTTCGGGAGGCCGCCGAGAAGCTGGCGCGGACGGACCAGTTGGCGGAATTCGAGCGGATCACCTTGGAGGAACGACGTGACAAGGAGGCGCCGCAGCGGGAGCTCACCCGGTTGGTGGCGCTCAGCGAGCGCAGCGTCCTGCAGCGATACCTGAGCGACGCGCTGCTGCTGGAAGGCGCCCTCGCGTTGATCCACGATTCCGACGAGCGTCGCCGCATTCGTGCAACGTCGGGTGAAGCGCCGGTCCGCGATCCTCGCCAGATCGACTTCCTCGATCCGCAGCGGACCCTCGGCCTCAACCTGGCCAGGCAGCCGCTGGCGTTCGCGGCACAGGAGACGCAGCCTTAGCGCAGCTCCCGCGCTCGCCGGGCGTACGGCGCCGGCGCCTGGAAGCGCCGGTCCCTCCAGCATCAATCGATGCTGATCTTCCCCTGCTCGATCACCTGCTTCCAGCGCGCGAACTCGGCGGACTGGAACGCGGTGAACTGCTCCGGCGTGTTGCCCACGATCTCGAAGCCCAGTTCCAGCAGCTTGGGCTTGACCGCCGGATCGTTGAGGCTCTCGACGACGGCGTTGCGCACCTTGGTCTTGATGTCCGCCGGCAGCCCCTTGGGCG
Source organism: Roseateles noduli (assembly GCA_002205125.1). Taxonomy (GTDB): domain Bacteria; phylum Pseudomonadota; class Gammaproteobacteria; order Burkholderiales; family Burkholderiaceae_C; genus Roseateles; species Roseateles noduli. The sequence continues at coordinate 776,955 of NIOE01000002.1, forward strand.
CGGCCACCGCCTGCCAGGAGTAGACCGTCACGCCCTTGTGGCCGAGCTCCTCCATCGTGGGCACGTCCGGCAGCAGCGGCGAGCGCTTCGCACTCGTGATGGCCAGCGCGCGCATCTTGCCGGCCTTGATGTGGGGCAGGGCGGTGTTGATGTTCATGAAGGTCGTGTCGACCTGACCCCCGAGCAGATCGGTGATCGCCGGCGCGCCGCCCTTGTAGGGCACGTGGGTGGCGGTGGTGCCGGTCTCCTGCCAGAACAGCGCCGCGGTGAGGTGGTCCGAGGTGCCGGGCCCCGCGGAGGCGAAGGTCATCTTCCCCGGGTTGGCCTTCATGAAGGCGATCACCTCGGCCAGCGTCTTGAAGCGCGAGCCCGCCGGCACCGCCAGGACGTTGGGCGCCTGCACGGCGATGGTGATGTAGTCGAAGTCCTTGATCGGGTCGTAGCCCGCGGTCTTCGTGAGGTGCGGGCCGATGACGAAGGGCCCGAGCGAGGACACGAACAGCGTGTAGCCGTCAGGTGTCGCGCGCTTGGCCGCCGCCGCGCCGATCATGCCGCCGGCGCCGGCCTTGTTGTCGACGACGAAGGTGCCGCCCAGCTTCTCCTGCAGCTTCACGCCGAGCGTGCGCGCGACCATGTCCGTGGAGCCGCCGGGCGGGAAGGGCACGAGCAGCGTGACCGGACGCGCCGGCCAGGTCTGCGCGAGGGCCGCAGTCATCGGCAGCGCGCTCAGCAGCGCGAGCGCAAGGCCCGCTTTGATGCTGCGGGCGAAGGGGTGAAGGGATCGGATCATCGTTGTCTCCTGGTGTCGTTGTGTAGGCGATGGATCGGGGAAGAGCTTCGGGGTCAGGGGCGCTTGCCGACCTCCGCTTGCTCGCGCGTCCAGACGCGCGCCTGCTCGCTCAGGCTCAGCCCGAGTCCGGGCCGGTCGGGCACGAGCATCCGGCCGCCAGCGATTTCCAGGCGCTCGTTGAACAGCGGCTCGAGCCAGTCGAAGTGCTCGACCCAGGGCTCGGTCGGATAGGTCGCCGCGAGGTGCACATGCAGCTCCATCGCGAAGTGCGGCGCGATCATCAGACCCGCCTGTTCCGCCTGCGCGGCGATCTTCAGATACGGCGTGATGCCGCCGACGCGCGGCGCGTCCGGCATCAGGTAGTCGGCGGCGCGGTGCCGGATCAGGTCGCCGTGCTCCATCGCGCTGGTCAGCATCTCGCCCGTGGCGATCGGCGTGTCGAAGGCGGCGGCGAGCGCCGCGTGCCCCTCGTGGTCGTAGGCGTCGAGCGGCTCCTCGATCCACACGAGCCGCAGCGGCTCGAAGGTGCGGCACATCCGTTGCGCGGTCGGCCGGTCCCATTGCTGGTTGGCGTCGACCATCAGCGCCACGTGGTCGCCCAGATGCCGCCGCACCGCGTCGACGCGCTTCAGATCGAGCGCGCCATCCGGCTGCCCGACCTTCAGCTTGATGCCGCCTATGCCGCGCTCGATCGAGGCCGACGCGTTCACCAGCAACTGCTCCAACGGCGTATGCAGGAAGCCGCCCGAGGTGTTGTAGCAGGCGACCGAATCGCGATAGGCGCCGAGCAGCTTGGCCAGCGGCAGGCGCGCGCGACGCGCCTTCAGGTCGTAGAGCGCGACGTCGAAAGCCCCGATCGCCTGCGTCGACAGCCCACTGCGCCCGACCGACGCGCCGGCCCAGCAGAGCTTGTTCCAGAGCTTGGCGATGTCGCTCGGATCCTCGCCGAGGAGCGCGGGCGCGATCTCCTTCGCATGGGCGAACTGGCCCGGTCCGCCGGCCCGCTTCGAATAACTGAACCCCAGCCCCTCCTGGCCGTCGCGCGTGACCACCTCGACGAAGAGCAGGGCGATCTCGGTCATCGGCTTCTGCCGGCCGGTCAGCACCTTGGCGTCGCTGATCGGCGTGGCCAGCGGGAGGTAACACGACGAGAGTCGGAGCCACTCGATGCGGTCATTGGAGCTGATGTCTGACATGACTGTTAACGTTAACATTCAGGTGGATGAAAAGGCGCTGAACGGATTGGCGGGCCATGCCCGTGACTGTTGAGCGCCTCGATGAATGATGGTAACGGTAACATCGACACGTTTGCAAGATTCCATCTGCAAAGCTCGGACAATCGCCGCCGACCGTTCATTCCGACCCCCTCTTTCCGCCCCTCTTTCAGACCCGCCCCCATCGATGCCGCCTGTCCGCCCCGGCGCTGGAGCCGTGACCTTGCATGACGTCGCCGCCGCGGCGGGCGTGTCGCTGATGACCGCGTCCCGCGCGCTGCGCACGCCGGAAGTGGTCTCCGCCGCCACCCGCGAGAAGGTGATGCAGGCGGTCGCCCAGACCGGCTACATCCCCAACCTGCTGGCGGGCGGCCTGAAGTCGCGGCGCAGCATGACGGTGGCGGCGCTGGTGCCGGTGATCTCGGTGCCTCAGTTCCTGCCGACGATCCAGGTCTTGACCGAGCAACTCGACCGCGCCGGGTACCAGGTCCTGCTCGGGCAGACCGGCTACGACCACGCCCGCGAGGAGGCGCTGCTGAACACGATGATCGGCCGGCGCGTCGATGGCATCGTGGTGGCGGGGCTGCTGCAGCATGGCGACACCGCGCGCCGCCTGGCGCGCCTGGGCGTGCCGGTGGTGGAGACCTGGGACATGACGGAGCGGCCGCTCGACACGGTGGTCGGTTTCTCGCACGTGCAGGTAGGCGCCGCGGTGGCGGGGCACTTCATGGCGCGAGGATGGACCCGCGTGGGCCTGGCCACCGGCAGCGATCAGCGCGCGGGTCAGCGGCGTGCCGGCTTTCTGTCGGTGATCGGCAAGGACGTGCCCATCGCCGTCACCGAAGTGCCGGCCGGCGTGCCGCACGGGCGGCGCGCGCTGTCGGCGCTCCTGGCGCAGGCACCGGACCTGCGCGCGGTGTTCTGCAGCTCCGACGGCATGGCCGAAGGCGTCCTGACGGAAGCCCTCGCGCGCGGCCTGCGTGTGCCCGAGGACCTCGCGGTGATCGGCTTCGGCGGCGCGGAGTTCTCGGCCTCGCTGCATCCGTCGCTGTCGACGGTCCACATCGACGGCGCCGAGATCGGCCGCCGCGCCGCCGACGTGCTGATCGCGCGCGGCCAGGGCGGGGACTCCGGGCCGGCCATCGTCGATATCGGCTTCCAGCTGGTGCTGCGAGGCTCGACGGGCGACGCCGCGTAGCGACCGCCTCCGGACTTGACGGAAAGGGTGGTAGCGCTGCCATCCCTTCCATCAATCGCACGGCCATTCACGGGGTCAACATGTTGCGCCTCTATGATGAGAAGAGTTCTCATTTGCAACAATACCCCTCCTCATGTCCGTCCGCCCTGACTCGTCCCTCCTGCTGACGCCCCTGTCGTCGGCCCTGAAATCGCTGCTGGGCGCCAGCCTGGCCGTCGGCGCCGCCGGCGTGATGGCTCAGGCCGCGCAGGCGCCTGAGGCTCCGGCCAAGGCCGCTTCCGCTGCCTCGACGTCGGCGACCTCGGCGAACACCGCGCTGAACAAGGTCACCGTCCAGGGCAAGGCCGAGCGTCAGAAGGCCGGACTGGGATCGCGAGGCGGCGTCGGCATCCTGGGCTCGCAGGACGCGATGGACATCCCGTTCAGCACGCTGAACTACACCGAGCAGCTGATGCGCGACCAGCAGTCGCGCACCCTGGCCGACGTGCTGCAGAACGACGCCTCGGTGCGCGTGATGACGGCCGCGCAGGGCTTCGGCGAGGACTTCCAGATCCGCGGCTTCGCCGTGCCCAGCGGCGACGTGGGCTTCAACGGCCTGTTCGGTCTCGCGTCGGCCAACCGCATGCCGGCGGAAGTCATGGAGCGCGTCGAAGTCCTGAAGGGCCCGAACGCCATGGTCAACGGCATGCCGCCCGGCGGCAGCGTCGGCGGCAGCATCAACGTGATCCCCAAGCGCGCCGCCGATCTGAATCTGACACGCGTAACCACCAGCTTCTCCAGCGGCGACCAGCTCGGCGTGGCGGTCGACGTGGGCCGCCGCTTCGGCGAGAAGAAGGAGTGGGGCGTCCGCTTCAACGGCAGCTACCGCGACGGCGAGGCCAGCATCGACGACGGCAACGCGCGTCAGCGCTTCGCCGCGCTGGCGCTGGACTTCCGCGGCACGCAACTGCGCTGGACCACGGACGTCTTCAAGCAGCACGAGAACATCCGCGGCTTCCGCTCGCAGCCGGCCTTCGTGACCGGCCTGACGCGCCTGCCCAAGACGCCCGATCCGCGCAAGAACATCTACGGCCCCGACGCCGCGCTGGCGATCGACGACGAGATGTTCGCGACCAAGCTGGAGTACGACGTCAGCGACCGCGTGACCGTCTGGGCCGGCGCCGGCTGGCGCGACAGCTGGTCCATGCAGGACTTCCCGACCGCGAGCACGCGCGCCGACGCCAACGGCGACTTCCGCCTGATCGGCGCCTGGTACGACGCCTACTTCAAGACCAAGAGCGCCGACGCCGGCGCCCGGGCCCGCTTCGAGACGGCCGGCATCGGCCACTCGGTCTCGGTCGGCATCAGCCGGCTGGAACAGGAGACCGGGTTCTTCTACCTGGCCAATCCGACCACGACCTCGGTGCCGTCCAACATCTACAACCCGGTGCCCATGCCCGCGGTGATCGGGGTGCGCGGCACGCCGACGAAGTCCTCGGACACGCGCCTCTCCGGCGTGGCGATCGCCGACACGCTGTCCTTCCTGAACGAGCGCCTGCTCGTCACCGTCGGCCTGCGCGATCAGACCGCCGAGCTCACCGCCTATCCCAAGACGGCGACCAACTACTACAACAAGAGCAACCTCTCGCGCCTGGGCGGCGTCGTCTTCAAGGCGACCGAGGACCTGTCGGTCTACGCCAACTACGCCGAAGGCCTGACGCGCGGCGCGATCGCGCCGACGAATGCCACGATCGTCAACCCGGGCGAGGTGCTGCCGCCCTTCGTCTCCAAGCAGATCGAGGCGGGCGTGAAGAAGGACTGGGGCAGCTTCCTGACCTCGCTCAGCGTCTACCAGATCAAGAAGGCGAACTCGATCAACGTGCCCGTGCCCGGCACGAGCCTGTTCCGCTTCGCGGCGGACGGCGAGCAGCGCAATCGCGGCGTGGAGCTGTCGGCGCAGGGCGAGATCATCCGCAGCGTCCGCTGGCTGGCCAGCGCGTCCTACACCGACGCCAAGCAGCAGCGCACCGCCGGCGGCGCCTTCGACGGCAAGGACGCCACCGGCGTGGCCGACAAGACCGCGAGCATCGGCGCGGACTGGGACGTGCCGTACCTGCCGGGCCTGGGCATCAATGGCCGCGTGATCTACACGTCCTCGGGCTGGATCGACAACGCCAACACGCTGGCCGTGCCCGCGTGGACGCGTGCCGACATCGGCGCCCGCTACACCACGAAGATCGCCGGCGTGCCGACGGTCCTGCGCGCCAACATCGACAACGTCTTCGACCGCCACTACTGGCTGCTCAGCGGCTCGTACGCGACCGTGGCCACGGGCCGCACGGTGGTGCTGTCGGCGTCCTTCGACTTCTGATTCCTCGCTGTCATCCCGTTCATCATCCGAGTCCCCCAGGAGACCTCATGAACAAGAGCTTCCGTCCGTCGCTGTCGCTGTCCTCGCGACTGTCCGTGCTGTCGCTGCTGCTGGCCGCGGCCGGCGCCGCGCAGGCGCACCAGATCTGGATCGAGCAGCCCGCCGGCGCCAACGAGCGCGCCGTGGTGCGCTTCGGTGAATTCGGCGAGAACCTGCGCGAAGCCTCGCCGGGCCTGCTGGACAAGTTCGGCCAGGTGCGCGCGATCCGCCTGGACGGCAAGGGCGAGCAGCCGGTCGACGCGGTCAAGGGCAAGGACGGCTACGCGCTGCCATTCCGCGCCGAGGCCGGCGAGTCGCTGCTGGCCGAGGACGCGTCCTATCCGCTCTACAGCTTCAAGCAAGGCGACAAGCAGGTGACGAACTGGTACCGCCCGGCCGCGCGCCTGGTGACCGGCAGCGCCGCGCTGGCGCCCAAGCTGACGCTGGACGTGGTGCCGGCGGGCCAGCCGGGCCAGTTCAAGGTCTTCTTCCGCGGCCAGCCGCTGCCCAAGGCCAAGGTGTCGCTGGTGACGCAGTCGGGCTGGGCCAAGGAGGCCCATTCGGACGAGCAGGGCCTGGTGCGCTTCGACCTGCCGTGGAAGGGCCAGTACGTGGCCGAGGTCGCGCACAACGACAAGACCGCCGGCGAGCGCCAGGGCCCCAAGGGCGCCGAGAAGTACGACGGCGTGAACTACGTGACCTCGCTGACCGTGCTGAAGGCCGACGGCGTCGAGCCGATCGCGGCCGGCCCGGCGGCCACGCCGAACAAGTGAGCCGGGGGAGGAGCGCCGCGATGAACGCCGTCAGCGCCCCGTCGGGCCGCGCATCCCGGGTCGCCGTCGCGGCGACACGCGTCCTGGGCGTGCTGCCACTGCTCTCGCGCATCGTCGCGGCGATAGGCGGCGGCTACGTGCTGGCCGCGCTGCTCAGCGTCGCGGTGCTCGCGCTGCCGGTGAGCCGGCCGCAGGCCGTCATCGGCGGCATGCTCGGCAGCTTCGCCGTCTATGCCGGCGCGGTCGTCTGGGTCTTCGCGGTGCGCAGCGCCACGCGGGCCTGGGTCGGCCTGATCGTCGCCGCGTTGCCTCTCCTGCCTTTCGCCTGGTCCGTCTGGACCGCCGCAGCACCCGCCGCTTCGCCATGACCGACGACGTTTCCACCGACGCCACTTCCGGCAAGACCGCGCCCCAAGCGCGCGGCATCCGGCAGACGATGTCGGACCTGCACATCTGGACCGGCCTGCTGCTGGGCTGGTTCCTCTTCGCGATGTTCCTCACCGGGACCGTCAGCTACTTCAAGGAAGAGCTGTCGCAGTGGATGCGGCCCGAGATCGCGCACCAGGCCGTGACGCCCGAGCCAGCCGTCGTGGCCGGCCGCATCGCGCAGGAGCTGGAGACGCTGGCCGAAGGCACCTCGCAGTGGAGCCTGCGCCTGACCGACGACCGCCACAGCGTGGCCGATGCCTTCTGGCGCCTGCCGGCCAAGGAGGGCGCGCGGCGCGCGTTCAAGTCGGCGGTCTTCGATCCGCAGACCGGCGAGAAGGTGGTCAACGCGCGCGAGACCCTGGGCGGCGAGTTCTTCTACCGCTTCCATTTCCAGTTCCACTACATGCCGGTGCTGTGGGGCCGCTGGCTCGCGGGACTGGCGGCGATGTTCATGCTGGTGGCCATCGTCAGCGGCGTGATCACGCACAAGAAGATCTTCACCGACTTCTTCACCTTCCGCTGGGGCAAGGGCCAGCGTTCGTGGCTGGACGCGCACAACGCGCTGTCGGTGTTCGGGCTGCCCTTCCACCTGATGATCACGTACACCGGCCTGGTGACGCTGATGGCGCTCTACATGCCCTGGGGCGAGCAGGCCGGCATCAATTCGCCGGCGTTGAAAAAGCAGCTGACTTCCGAACTCAGCGCCTTCATCCAGCCCGGCAAGCCGTCGGGCGACAAGGCGCCGCTGGCGTCCGTCGAGGCGATGGTGCGCGAGGCCGAAAGCCGTTGGGGCGCGGGCAACGTGGCGCGCGTCACCGCGACGAATCCGGGCGACGCCGCGGCGCGCGTGGCGATCACGCGCGGCGAGGGCGGACGCGTGTCGATGAGTCCGCAGTACCTGCTGTTCGACGGCGTCTCCGGCAAGCTGCTCGAGGACCGCAGCGGCGTCGGCGCCGCGGCCGAGACGCGCGGCGTGATGTACGGGCTGCACCTGGGCCGCTTCGGCGACGACGCGACGCGCTGGCTGTACTTCATCGTCAGCCTCGCGGGCACGGCGATGGTCGGCAGCGGGCTGGTGATGTGGACGGTCAAGCGCCGCCAGAAGCTGCCCGATCCCGACAGGCCGTACATCGGCTTCATGGTGGTGGAGCGGCTGAACATCGCCGCCATCGCGGGCCTGCCGCTGGCGATGAGCGGCATGCTGTGGGCCAACCGGCTGCTGCCGCTGGGCCTGGACAAGCGCGCGGAGTGGGAAGTCCACGTGATGTTCATCGTCTGGGCGGTGACCTTGCTGCATGCGCTGGTCCGGCCGCCGAAGCGCGCCTGGATCGAGCTGTTCTGGCTGGGCGCCGCCTCGCTGGCGCTGCTGCCGGTGGGCAACGCGCTGACGACGGGCCGTCCGCTGTGGCACAGCATCGCCCAGGGCGACTGGACTTTCGCGGCCGTCGAGCTGATGTTCTGGGCCTTCGCGGCGCTGCTGGCCTACCTGGCGATCCGCACGGCGCGCCATGTGCCCAAGGGCAGGCCGGTGCCGAAGGCGAAACGCTCCGCGTCGCCTGTAGCGTCCGCGCAGGACGGGATGCCAGCCAACGCGGCGGTGAGGGCGCCCGTCAAGGCGTCGAGGATGCCTCCGCCGCCGCCCTCCGGCGAAGCCGGCATGGCGCTGCGCTCGGGCGGGGAGGGCGCGCGATGATGCACGTCTTCAGCCTGCTGATCTGCGTGGCGGCCTTCGCGGCGCTCGCGATGGCGACGGACCGGGCGCAATCGGACATCCTCGGCCGCGAGTTGCCGGCTTCCCAGTCGAAGGCGCTGCGCAGCGCCGGCTGGGCGCTCTTGCTGGCGAGCCTGGCGCTCGTCGTGTCCGTGCAGGGCTGGGGCGTGGGCCTGGTCAGCTACAGCGGCCACACCAGCTTCGCGGCGGGCGTCGTGTTCGTCGCCCTGATCGTGCATCAGCGGCGCAAGGACACCCGGCGCCGGGGCTGAGTCCTCTCTGGGGGGCGATGGCGCGACCGCGCCATGGCTCTTCCGGGGTGTGCGGGAATCCCATCCCTCTGTAGTCCTTCGCCTGACCCGCTGTCGGCCAGCGTCCCCACCCCGGCTGGGGGCCGGCCAGCCTCGAAAAACGGTCACCCGTGACTCATCATTGAGTCATACCAGGGAGACAAAAAATGAAGGTTGCACTGATCGAGGACAACGCGCTGCTGCGTCGACTGATGGTCTCGCGTCTGCAGTCCGAAGCGTCCATTACCGTGGTGGGCCAGGCCTCCAGCGAGAACGCCGCGATCAGCACGATCGCGCTGAGCGCGCCGGACGTGGTGCTGGTGGACCTGAGCATCGACGGCGGTTCCGGCCTGGGCGTGATCGAACGCCTGCGCGCCGCGCGCTTCCGCGGACGCATCCTGGTGCTGAGCTCGGAAGACCGCGCGGCCTACGAAGCCCGCGTGATGTCCTGCGGCGCGGACGGCTTCTACGACAAGGCCTGCGACTTCGAACGCCTGGTCGGCGAGCTCTGCACGCTGTCCAACAGCGCGTGGATGGCGGACTGAGCCGCCATCCTTCCAGACGGAAGCTTCGTCAGTGCGCGTGGTCGCCGTGACCACCGCCCTTGTCGTCCTTCGCCGGCATCGCCGCATTGAGCGCGCGCACCGGCGCCTTCACCTCGACGGTCTGGCGCGCGCCGCTGCGATCCTCGAAGGTCAGCGTCAGCGGCACCTGATCGCCGGCCTTCACCTGCGCGGGCAGGTCCAGGAACATCAGGTGGAAGCCGCCGGGCTTGAGCTCCACGGTCTTGCCCGCCGGCAGCTCGATCGCCGGGATCTGGCGCATGCGCATCACGTTGTCCTGCATCGCCATCTCGTGCACCTCAGCCTTGGGCGTCAGCGGCGTCGTGACGCCCACGAGTCTGGTGTCCTTGGCGGCGGTCAGCTTCATGAACGCACCAGTGGCCTTCTGCTGCGGCACGGTGGCGCGCACCCAGGCGTCGTCGACCTTCACCTGGGCGTGGGCGATGGAGGCGAACAGCGAGCCTGCGACGAGCAGCAGCGTGTGGATCTTGGAAGTCATGTCGATTCTCCGGAAACGTGTGGATGGGATTTGAGAAGGAGCGCGGCCGTTGGTCGGCGCCTCATGCCTTGAGCAGCTGCCGCACGTCCCCGGCGAGGTCGGCGGCGCTCATCTCGTGCTTGATGGCCAGGCGCACCTTGCCGTTGCGGTCGAACACGGTGCTCAGCGTCGAGTGATCCATCGTGTAGCTGCTGCCCGTGGGCACCTTGCCGTAATAGACCTTGAACTCCCTGGCGACGGCGGCGGTGCCCGCGAGGTCGCTGTAGAGCCCGAGGAAGCTCGGGTTGAACGCGGCGGTGTAGGCCGCGAGCACCGGCGCGGTGTCGCGCTCGGGGTCGATGGTCACGAAGAGGACCTGGAAGTCCTTCGCATCCTCGCCCAGCATCTGATGCACGGCGGCGGCGCGCGTGAGCGCGGTGGGGCAGACATCGGGGCATTGCGTGAAGCCGAAGAAGATCATCACGACCTTGCCGCGGAAATCGGCCAGCCGATGCGGGCGGCCGTCCGCGCCCTGGAGCGCGAAGTCGCTCGCGTAGCTCACGAGCGAGAGATCGATGCCGTGGAAGGTCGGGGAGGGCTTGCAGGCCGTCAGCGGCAGCAGGCAGGTGGCGATGGTGAGGGCACGGCGGCGCGCGTCGGGCGCGCGTGGTGCGAGGGAAAGGTGTCGCATGATCGAGAAGGCGTGGACCGACCGTGGCGCGCCGGGCGCACGCGCGCATGAGCGCCAGCGCGCGCGAGGGCGAACAGGTCAGTCGGAAAGTGCTTCGCTTCCGGAACGGAGCGAAGTGCGCATCAGCCGCGAGGCGGCGATCAGGCGACGGCGGGAGGTCCGCGGGCGAGCGCAGGCGCCCAGGCGAAGAGCGGGCGCGGCGCGGTGAAGAACAGCTGCGGATGCTCGAACTTCAACGCATCGGGCGGCGTCCATTGCACGGTGGCGGGCGGGAGGTCCGGCGCGCCATGGTGGATGGCGCAATACGGGCAGTTCATCGACGAGTTCATCAGCGATGAGCCCTCACGGCTCGTGTCGGCGTTGCCGGCGGCGTCGATCACCACGAGCTTGGCGCCGGTCGCGGAACAGATCTCCGCGAAGGTGTTGCCCTGATGGACCAGCATCGCATGCGACAACGACGGCAGCATCGCCGCGAGCAGGAACGTGAAACTCACGAGCCATGCCCAGCGCCTGGTCGAGGTCCGCGTCGGATGCATGCGGGGAATTCTATGACGGGACGCCACCGGCGCGCCGGGCAGACAAGACCCGACCCTCGTCGACGAGGTGCCTGCGGCGCTCGCGTCCACCCCTGCGCAGCACAGCGTACGGGCGTCCGGGCAATGTGCGGCATCGAACTTAGCGTGACTGCATCGCGAACATCCGCGATTCCTGCGTCGCGCGGCTCTCCCGCTGCGCGCAGGAAATCACAGCGCGGTCGGCGCTCTGCCTTCAATTGATCCACGCGCCGCCGATGATGGTCAGTTGGGGTGCGTTCGCGCATTCACGATAAAAAAATGAGGTGACCTTGAGTTCCCGACAAACAAGATTCTTCGCTCGTTGTGGAAAGGCCGGCCTGCGGCATCTCGCCCTGGTCGCCTCGATCGCCTGCTGCAGCACGGGTCTCCTGGCCAAGGACGCCTTGCTCGACCAGGCCTCGTCGCTGCTCGCGCGCCGTGAGGCCGCTGCCGCGTATGCGCTGCTGGTGACTGCGGAAGCCAGCCGCGCCGGCGACCCCGACTTCGACTATCTCCTCGGCATCGCCGCGTTGGACGCCGGTCATGTGACGCGCGCCATCTTTGCGCTGGAGCGCGCCGTGGACGCGCGCCCGGACGATCGGCTCGCGCGGGCCGAACTGGGCCGGGCCTACCTGGCTGCCGGCGATGCCGGACGGGCGCGTGAGCAACTGCTGCTCGCGCGCGCCGGCCACACGCCGCCCGAGGCCGCCGCCGCCATCGATCGCGTGCTGGGCGTGGTCGACCAGGTCGTCCCGCGGCGTGGGACGCGGGTGTCCGGCTATGTGGAAGTCGGCGCCGGCCATGACAGCAACGTCAACAGCGCGACCAACCAGGGGGAATTCGCGATCCCCGCGTTCGGCGGCATCCTCTTCCAGACCGCGCCGGAGAACCGACGTCAGGGGGCACTCTTCGGAAGCGTCGCGGCCGGCGCGCTCGCCGAGCTGCCGCTGGCGACGGACTGGAACCTCATGGTCGCCGCCAACCTCCGCCACACGGCCAATCGCGACGTCCACGACATGGACACGGTGCTGGCCGACGCGACCGCCGGCGTCCGCCACACGGCGGGCTCCCAGAGCCAGACCCTCGCGCTGCAGGCCGGCTCCGCCCGCGTCGGATCGCGGCGCTACCGCGATGTCGGCGGCGTGACCGCGCAGTGGCAGTCGCAGTTCGACGAAAACTTCCAGGGCAGTCTCTTCGGCCAGTGGTCGCGTCAGGACTTCCCCGGCGAGGTCGGCCGCGACAACGACCGGTCGGTGCTGGGACTGGGTCTGGCGCGCAGCTTCGGCGGCGGCGCGACGCTCGTGTACGGCAGCGCCTACGTCGCGCGGGAAGACACCGACGCCGACTTCGCGTCCTTCGGGCATCGCGGGCGCGGCGTGCGGATCGGCGTTGAACGGGGCCTGACCGACAAGCTCGATCTGGTCGGCGACGTGCAATTCGAAGATCGACGCTACGGCGGCGAGGAGCCTTTCTTCGACACCGCCCGGCGCGACCGGCAGAAGGACGTGTCCGCCGGTCTGCGCTACCGGGTCGCCGACCGGTGGGAACTCACCGGCCAGCTGCGCTTCACGCGCGCGGCTTCCAACGTGGTCCTCTACGACTACGTGCGCACGACCTTCCAGATCATCCTCCACAGGAGCTTCCCATGACCCTCGACGCACGACGTCCCTCCGACCGTCGCGTCGGCACCGCCTCCGCGCCCGGCCTGCGCCGTCTGGTGGCGACGGCCGCGCTGTGCGCGGTCTACGGGCTGGCCTGGGCGAGCCCGTCGGCGACCGTGCTGTTCTCCAGCGGCGAGGTGCGCGCGGTGTCCGCGAAGGGCGAGGTGCGCGAGCTCAAGACAGGCGCCCAGGTCGAATCCGGCGAGACCGTGCAGACGGGCAAGGGCCGCGTGCAGTTGCGGATGGTCGACGGCGCGCTGATGGCGCTCAGCGAGCAGACCACGCTGCGACTGGACGATTACCGCGTGGCGAATGCGCCGGACGGTGAGGAGCGCGGTTTCATGAGCCTGGTCCGCGGTGCGCTGCGCACGATCAGCGGCAGCATCGGCCATCCGCGCGCCGAGGAGTACCGGCTCGACACGCCGTCGGGCACGATCGGGATCCGCGGGACCGAGTACACGGCGGCCGTCGGCGGCGACGGCGCCCTGGAGGTGGGCGTCATCGGCGGCCGCGTGGCGGTCTGCAACGACGGCGGTTGCGTCGACGTGCCCAAGGGCTTCACGGCCTTGACGCCCAACCGGTCCGTCAAGCCCGCGGTCAGCGTGAAACCGCTGGTGCTCCTGCAGCCGGCCAACGCGGGCGCGGTCGCCGTCGCAGACACCCCGGCGGAAGCGGCGAAGCCCGCCGCGGAAGTCCCCGCCGTGCGCAACACGCCGTCTTCGGGCGAGCAGGTGTCGCAGTTCCTGGTCGCGGTGATGACGCCACCTGTCGCCGCGGCACCCGGACCGGGAGGCAGCGCGCCGGTGGACGAGGACGCCTTGCCCCCGCTGCCGGGCTCCGCGCCCGTCGGAGCCCCTTCCGGCGCCGGTGCAGGCGGCCAGAACGCGCCGATCGTGGTGGTGGCGCCTCCCGCGGCCTCGCCTTCGCCTTCGCCTTCGCCGTCGCCGTCGCCATCGCCATCGCCATCGCCATCGCCTTCGCCATCGCCTTCGCCGTCGCCGTCGCCGTCGCCGTCGCCGTCGCCGTCGCCGTCGCCGTCGCCGTCGCCGTCGCCTTCGCCTTCGCCGTCGCCGTCGCCATCGCCTTCGCCTTCGCCTTCGCCATCGCCGTCGCCATCGCCTTCGCCTTCGCCGTCGCCATCGCCGTCGCCGTCGCCGTCGCCGTCGCCATCGCCATCGCCATCGCCTTCGCCTTCGCCTTCGCCTTCGCCTTCGCCTTCGCCTTCGCCTTCGCCTTCGCCGTCGCCATCGCCATCGCCATCGCCTTCGCCATCGCCATCGCCATCGCCATCGCCGTCGCCTTCGCCTTCGCCGGCACCGGCACCGGCACCGGCACCGAGCCCGTCTGGGCCGCCGGCTCCACCGACGCCTCCAGCGCCTCCAGCGCCGCCGGCGCCGCCGACTCCGCCCGGACCGCCAACGGGTCCGGGCCCTGGACCGGGTCCGATGCCGCTGTCCGACGGCAACGTCACGCTCGGTCTGGTGTGGAGCACCGACAAGGGCGAAGTCGCTTCCGGACTGACGCAGGCCAAGGCGCACTTCAACCCGACGGGCGGCCTGCTGGACGCGGACAACCCCGGGACCGGCAAATCGATGCTCGAGAAGGGCCGGCCGACGGATGTCGGCGTCGACGGCGTCATCGGCTGGGGACGCTGGACCGACGGCCAGAGCAAGGTCAAGGGCACCTCCAACGGCAAGGGCGTCGGCAACGGCAACCTGTCCACCCTGCATTACTTCGCCATCGCGGAGACACCGACGGGGCCGGTGAACGGCACCTTCTCGTCGATGGCATCCACCGCGCCGACGGTGCAGTCCGACGGCAAGCTCGTGGCCGTCGGCGTCGTGAACGGTGCCGGCGGGTCGTTGAACGCGTCGCTGCAGCTGCAGCTCGGCGGCAAGGCGAGCTACTCGCTCACGGTGCCGGTGGCGGGCCAGACCTTCTCGCTGGTGGGCGTGGCGACGCAGACCTCGGCGTCCGGCTTCTCCGGCGTCTCGCTGATCTCCAGCACCGGGTCCGGATGCCTGGGCGGATGCACCGGCAGCCTGGGCAACAACGTCTCGGTGATCGGTCAGATCGCGGGCGCGGCGGGCACGCGGGCCGGCGTGGCCTACGGCTTCGACAGCCGCATCGGCAATGTGTCGGGCGTGATCATCTTCAAGCGTTGAACCGATGACCTCACCCGACCCCCGCCACTCCCGACGCTCCGTCGACGCGGTCCGGCTCAAGGGCCTGATCGAGACCTGCATCATGATGTCCATGAGCCGGGACCGGCAGGCGCTGCTGCAGCAGCTGCTCGGCGAAGGCCGCCGGCTGCTGCATTGCGACGGCGCCACGATGTACATGGTGACGGAACAGCAGACGCTGCGCTTCGAGCTGCGCACCCGCAGCGATCCCTTGCCTTCCCAGCAGATCCCGCTGTACCACGAGCACACCGGCCGTCCCAACGAGAACTTCGTCTCCGTCTACACGGTGCTGCACAACCGCGCCGTGCTGATCGACGACGTGTATGCGGAGAGCCGGTTCGACCTCACCGGCACGCGCGCCTTCGATGTCGCGACGGGGTATCGCACCGTGTCCATGCTGACGGTCCCGATCGCCCCGCGCGGCGGTGCGCCGATCGGGGTGCTGCAGTTCATGAACGCGCTGGATCCGGCGACCGGCGCCATCGTGCCGTTCGATCCCGAGACCGTGACCCTGGTGGAGGCGATCGCGGCGCAGGCGGCGGTGGCGCTGGACAACCTGTCGCTGGTGGAGTCGCAGAAGGACCTGATGGGCAGCCTGATCCGCGTGCTGGCGAACGCGATCGACGCGAAGAGCCCCTACACCGGCCGCCATTGCGAGCGCGTGCCGGAGCTGGCGATCATGCTGGCGCGGGCGGCGAGCGACGCCACCGACGGACCGCTCAGGCATTTCGCCTTCCGGTCCGAGGAAGAGTGGGAGGAGTTCCGCATCGGGGCCTGGCTGCACGACTGCGGCAAGGTGACGACGCCCGAGTACGTGATCGACAAGGCGACCAAGCTGGAGACCATCCACAACCGCATCCACGAGGTCCGGATGCGTTTCGAGGTCCTGCGGCGGGACCTGGAGATCGCCGCGTTGCAGGCGCGTCTGGACGACAAGTGGACTGCGCAGGCGCAGGCGGCGCATGAGGCCGCGCTCGCGCAGCTGGAGGAGGACTTCGAATTCGTGGCCAAGTGCAATGTGGGCACGGAGACGATGGACGATGAGGCGGTCGATCGACTGCATCGCGTCGGCGCCCGCCGCTGGACGAGGCACTTCGACGACCGTCTCGGCCTGTCGGGGGCGGAGCTGGCCAGCCGCAGCGGCGAGGCCTCAGCCGAGCTGCCCTGCAGCGAACCTCTGTTGTCGGACCGCCTGCGCGACATCGTGCCGCGGCCGGCGGAAGACCGGCCGGATCCTGCCTACGGCTTCCGCATGGACGTCCCGGAACATCTCTACAACCGGGGCGAGCTGCACAACCTGGGCGTGCGCAGCGGGACGCTGACGCCGGAGGAGCGCTACAAGATCAATGAGCACATGGTGCACACGGTCACCATGCTCGAACAGATGCCGTTCCCGAAGCACCTGCGCCGCGTGCCGGAGTACGCCGGCACGCATCACGAGCGCATGGACGGCAAGGGCTATCCGCGCCGGCTCGGACCCGACCGGCTGTCCGTGCCGAGCCGCATCATGGCGGTGGCCGACATCTTCGAAGCGCTGACGGCGTCGGACCGGCCGTACAAGAAGCCCAAGAAGCTGTCCGAGGCCCTGGCAGTCTTGCAGCGGATGGCGGGACCGCACGTCGATCCGGACATCTTCAACCTCTTCCTGACCTCGGGCGTCTATCTCGAGTTCGCGCGCAAGCACCTGGACCCGTCGCAGATCGACGTGGAGGACGCGAGCGCCTACCAGGCTGCCGGCACCCATGGCTGAGACCGGCGCCCGCCTGCCGCGCGTGGCCTGGCTGGTGCCGATCGTGGCGATGCTGGCGGCGATGACGCTGCTCGTGCACGATCCTGTCCCGTTGCGCGTGGCGCGCAACGCCGTGTTCGACCAGTTCCAGCGCTGGTACCCGCGACCCTATCTGGCGCCGTCCGTGCGGATCGTCGACATCGACGAGGAGAGCCTGAGACGCTTCGGGCAATGGCCGTGGTCCCGGGCCCAGGTGGCGCGCCTGCTGGACGCCGCGCAGCAGCTCGAACCCGCGTCCGTGTCGCTCGACATCATGTTTCCCGAACCGGAGGGGCAGACGCGCGCCGATACGGGTGGCGACGCTTCCGATGATCCCGACCAGTCGCTGGCGCAGGCGCTGCGACGCGGGCGGGTCGCCCTCGGCGTCGCGCTGACCGGGCCGCGGCAGGGGGGCGACGCAGCGCAGGCCGCCGGCGGGACATTGCTGTCCAAGGCCGGCTTCATCGCCGTCGGCGGCGAGCCGACCCGTTCGGTGCCGGCGTTCTCCAGCAGCGTATCCAATCTCCGCGACCTGCAGCTGGCCGCGGCGGGGCAGGGCGCGATGACCTTCATGCCGGACGTGGACGGCGTCGTGCGCCGCGTGCCGCTCCTGTTCAGCCTGCAGGGGCGGCCGGTGCCGTCGCTGACCGCGGAGGCGTTGCGCCTGGCCGCCAGCGCGGACGCCTACGTCGTCCACAGCGCCGCGGACGCGGGCGGTGTCGTCGACCTCCGCATCGGCGGGCATCGGATCGACACCGATCAGACCGGCGCCCTGTGGATGCACTTCGCGCGTCCGCAGGCCGAGCGCTACCTGCCGGCGTGGCAGGTGCTGGAGGGGCGCGTCCCGCCGGCGTCGCTGAAGGGTCGCCTCGTCCTGATCGGGACGTCGGCGCAAGGCCTGCTGGATCTGCGGTTCAGCCCGCTCGGAGGCGTCATCCCGGGCGTCGAGGTTCATGCGCAGGCGCTGGAGCAGATCGTGTCCGGCCAACAACTGCGCAGACCCGGCTGGGTGCCCGCCACGGAGGCGATCGTCGCGTTGCTCGGCTGCATCGCGGTGGGGATCGTCGCGATGAGGGCGCGTCCGGGTCGGTCGAGTCTCCTGTTCCTGGGGCTCGTGGGTGCCATCGGACTGGGGGCATGGACGTCCTTCCGCTTCGAACGTCTGCTGCTGGATCCGGGTGCGCCCGTGCTCGCGATGGCGCTCGTGTTCGCCCCGACCATGCTGATGCGTCATCGGTGGGCGGAGCGACGCCAGCGCTGGATGCAGACGACGTTCTCGCGATACGTCTCGCCCAACCTGATCGACTACCTGGTCGCGAACCCGCAGGCGCTGGAGCTGGGCGGTCGTCGCCAGCGTTGCAGCTTCGTGTTCACCGACCTGCAAGGCTTCACGGCGAGGATGGAATCGATGGATCCGGCGGTCGCGGTGTCGGTGCTGAACACCTACCTCGACCGGATGATCGCCATCGCGTTCAAGCACGACGGCACGCTGGACCGCATCGTGGGAGACGCGGTCGCGATCATGTTCTCCGCGCCCGTGCCGCAGGCCGACCACGAAGCGCGCGCGCTGCGTTGCGCACTGGAGATGCAGGCGTTCGCGCGGGAGCATGTCGACGCGCTGCGGCGGCAGGGCATCGCGTTCTGCGACACGCGCATCGGCGTGCACAGCGGCGAAGTGACCGTGGGCAACTTCGGCGGAGCGACGCTCTTCGACTACCGCGCCCTGGGGGATCCGGTGAACACGGCTGCACGTCTGGAAGGCGCCAACAAGTTCCTGGGGACCTCGCTCTGCGTCTCGGAGGAGACGCTGCGGGGCTGCCCGGGCGCCGTGACGCGACCCATCGGGCGCTTGCGGCTGGCAGGGCGCTCGTCCTACCTGATGGTTCACGAGGCCTTGGCGGCGGACGGAGGTTCCGTCGAAGCGGACCTCGACTACGCGCACGCCTTCGCGCTGATGCGCGATGGCAGCGATGAGGCACTCGCAGCGTTCGAGGTCCTGGCGGCGAGCCGTCCGGAGGACAGGCTGGTCGCGTTGCATGTGAACCGGCTGAAGGCCGGCAGCCGTGACGACGCGATCGACCTGTTGGCGAAGTAGCGTGATTCGGGGCAGCTGCCTCAAGGCGTCGTGAACCGGTAGACGTTCCCGGTCTCGACGAAAGTCGCTGCGAGGGTGTGCGACAAGGGAATGAAGGCATCGCCTTTCAACCCGAAGGCCTCGAACGTCACGCCTTCCGGCGCTGGTGCGTTTTCCGGCCACCGGTAGCTCACGCGGAAGAAACCGATGCCTGCGGCGATGCCCGTGGTGACGTCCTTTCGGATGCGGGTCAGGCCCAGGCAACTCGCGAACAGGCTGGGAAGTTCGAAGCGCTTCGCGGCAGCACCGTAGGGTTGCGTGATCAGCGTCACCCGCACATGGCGGACGGCGGTGCCGCTGGCACTGGCCGGCACGCCCTCGATGCACACGGCCTCGTCGTTCGCATACACCGTGGCCGATCGCCCCAGGGCGGGGGCCAGGCCTTCACCGTCGAACCGTCGCGCGCGCGACGCCGGCAGGCGGCGGCCATCGACAACCGCATCCGGACCCTTGAGCGCGAGCACGTGGCGCTTCCCCTGCGCGCGCCACGTCCAGAAGTCCCCCGCAGGCTGCCCAGGTCCGTCGGCACTGCGCTTGCGCGCATCGTCCGCGGTGAACAGCGGATCCGGCAGCGTCGCGTAGAAAGCCTCGTAGCCGTCGAAGATCTGCGGTGGATCGACGGCAAGGCTCGCATCGGCACTGGCAGCCTCTGCGATGACGGCAAGCGCCGCGGCCAAACAACTTCGAATCTTCCAGCGCGCCATGGGTATCACCGATGAGGATCTCGGCGATATTGTCCAACCGGGAAGACAACGCCCCATCGGCCTCGCCTGCGTTTCATCCCGCCGGGACGGCGGACCATCGGCTTCAGCTCGCGGGGACGTGCCCGGCGTGGAACATTGGCTCCGCGTCGATTGCGGTTCCGGATCGGCCTGAAGAAAAGCAACCACGCTCCGAGGACCGCTCCCATGACTCTCAAGACCTTCTTCACCAGCGACCCCGCGCGCCACGACGGCGTGCGTCCGGCCCAGGTCGCCTGCCTGCGCGTGATCTACCTGCTGATGTGCAGCCTGATGGCGTTCACCGCCTGGACCTCGATCCTCCAGCACCAGGGCGACTGGGAGCCGTATCGCGCGATGGCCGTATGCGTGTGGGCCGCCTACGGCACGCTGTCGCTGCTCGGGCTGTTGCATCCGCTGCGGATGCTGCCCGTGGTGCTCTTCATGATCTTCTACAAGACGCTGTGGCTGGCCGTGGTCGCGTACCCGCTGTGGCAGGCCGGCAGGCTGGCCGGCTCCTCCGCGGAGGAGCTGACGTACATCTTCCTGGCGGCGCCCGCGTTTGCCCTGGTCGTCCCCTGGGGCTACGTGCTGCGCCGTTTCGTCCTCGTGTCCTGGCGCAGAACGGCGGCGTCGACCGCCAACGGGACCATGACGCCCCTGCGCGCCGACTGACGCCTCAGTACGTCTTGTACGGCAGGAACTTCCCGCTCATCACGATGCTGACGCGATCGCCCATCGGGTTGGGTTCGCGCTGCAGGTCCATGCGGAAGTCGATGGCGCTCATGATGCCGTCCCCGAACTCCTCATGGATGAGTTCCTTGAACGTCGTGCCGTAGACGCTGATCAGCTCGTAGAAGCGGTAGATCAGCGGATCGGTCGGTACCGAGGTCGGCAGGCTGCCCTTGTAGGGCACGACCTTGAGCCACTGGGTCTCCGCTTCGGTGAGGTCGAAGATCCCCGCCAGCGTCGCGGCCTGCGCGTCGTCGAAGGTCATCTGGCCGAGGCACCCGGCCGTGACCCACTCCTTGCTCAGGCCGACCGCCTCGGCCACGTCGGACCACTTCAGGCCCTTGGCCACCTTGGTGGCGATGATCTTTTCGGTGACGTCGAGTCGGCTCATGCGTTGCTCCTGGCAGGGGTGAGGGGATGGCTGCGCTCCACCAGGAAGTCCATCAGGTGGTTGCGCATGGGGTAGTACTGGGGATCGTGGTGCAGCGTGGCGCGCTGGCGCGAGCGCGGCATCGTGTTCACGACGATCTCGGCGACCCGCGCATTCGGGCCGTTCGACATCAGCATCACGCGGTCGGCGAGCAGGATGGCCTCGTCGACGTCGTGCGTGATCATGAAGACCGTCTGCCGCGTCGCGGCGCAGATCTTGAGGAGCTCGTCCTGGATCGTGCCGCGCGTGAGCGCATCCAGCGCGCCGAAGGGCTCGTCGAGCAGCAGCATCCGCGGCTCGATCGCGAAGGCGCGGGCGATGCCGACGCGCTGCTTCATGCCGCCGGAGAGTTGGCTCGGCTTCTTGTCGAGCGCCGGCGTCAGACTCACCAGGGCCACGTACTTGCAAACCTGTTCGTCGACCTTCGCCTTCGACCAGTCCGGCCACTTGCTGCGCACCGCGAAGGCGATGTTCTGCCGCACGGTGAGCCAGGGCATCAACGCATGGCCCTGGAAGACGACGCCTCGGTCAAGACCCGGTCCCACGACCTCGCGACCGTCGACGATGACGTGACCGTCGCTCGCCCGCTCCAGGCCGGCGAGGGTGTTGAGGATCGTCGTCTTGCCGCAGCCGCTGTGACCGACGATGCAGACGAACTCGCCCTGTCGCAGCGTGAAATTCACGTCCTCGAAGATGGTCGTGTCGCCGTAGCGCTTGGCGAGCCCTTCGACGCGGACCAGCACGGGCGCGGCATCGACCGCCGCCGCGGCGCCGTGTTCCATCGGATCAATCCGCATAGGTCACCGCCTTCTGCGCGCGGGCGAACAGCCCGTCCAGCGCCATGCCCACGAGCCCGATCACGAGGATCGCGAAGACCACGTTGGGCAGGCTGAGGTTGTTCCACTCGTTCCAGACGAAGTAGCCGATGCCGGTGCCGCCGACCAGCATCTCCGCCGCGACGATCACCAGCCAGGCGATGCCCATGCTGATGCGCATGCCGGTGAGGATGGTCGGCGCGGCGGCGGGCAGGATGACTTCGAGGGCGCGGCGCAGCGGCCGGACTTCGAGCGTGCGGGCGACGTTGAGCCACTCCTTGCGCACCCCGGCGACGCCGAAGGCCGTGTTGATCAGCATCGGCCAGACGCTGCAGATGAAGATCACGAAGATGCCGCTCGCGGCCGAGTCCTTGATCGTGTAGAGCGCCAGCGGCATCCACGCCAGCGGCGAGATCGGCTTGAGCACCTGGATGAAGGGATCGAGCGCGCGGTGGATCAGCGGGCTCATCCCGATCGCGAAGCCCAGCGGGATGGCGACGAGCGCCGCGAGCAGGTAGCCCAGCGCGACGCGTCCCAGCGAGTACGCCAGCTGCAGGCCGATGCCCTTGTCGTTGGGCCCCTTGTCGTAGAACGGGTCGGCGAGGTGGTGGACGACGGTGGCGCCCATCTGCGCGAGCGTGGGGAAGCCGCTCTTCGTCGCCACGGGCGAGGCGCTCCCTCCACCATCGGCGGGCACCGGCTTGCCCATCAGCTTCGCGTATTCGATCTGCTCGGGCGTCATCGCCGGGGCTGCGGCGGAGGTCGTGGGCGAGCTGGTCCCGGCGCTCATCGTCGCCAGGTGCCAGATGCCCAGCAGCAGCCCGAAGAGCAGCAGCGAGAGCAGGGCGGCGCGCGCGTTCAGCGAAGTCATCGACGATCTCCGCTCATGCGCGCTTGATCGCGAAGCCGGCCACGTAGGCATCGGGCTGCGCTGGATCGAAGGTCTTGCCCATGATGCTGAACTTCGGATACGCGCCGTCCGGCACGGCCTGGTCGAGCGCCTTCATCTGCTTCTTCGCGTCGGTGAGCAGGAAGACCTTCTCCGCGATCTGCCTGTAGTTCACGTCGCCCTTCAGATAGCCCCAGCGCTTCATCTGCGTGAGCATCCACACGGCCATGCTCTGCCAGGGGATGGGGTCGAAGTCGGCACGGTCCGGCACGACGCGCACGTTGCCGAGACCGTCGGCGAACTTGCCGGTGAGCACCTGCGCGATCACCGTCTCCGGCTGGTTGAGGTAGGCCTGGGGGGCGATGACCTTGGCGATCAGCTCGCGGTTGCGCGCCTCGCGCGCCATCGCGGCGGAGGTCAGCACGGCGCGGTACAGCGCCGCGAAGGTGTTCGGATTCTTCTGGATGAACTCGGTGCTGGTGCCGAAGGCGCAGCAGGGATGGCCGTTCCACAGCTCCTTGGAGAGGATGTGGAGGAAGCCGACCTCCTCGAACACGGCGCGCTGGTTGAACGGATCCGGGCCGAGGAAACCGTCGATGTTGCCGGCGCGCAGGTTGGCCACCATCTCCGGCGGCGGCACGACGCGGATCTGGATGTCGCGATCGGGGTCGAGTCCCGCTTCCGCCACGTAGTAGCGCAGCAGGAAGTTGTGCATCGAGTACTCGAAGGGCACCGCGAACTTGAAGCCCTTCCATGACTTCGGATCGCGCTTGTCCTTGTGCTTCATCGCCAGCGTGATCGCCTGGCCGTTGGTGTTCTGGATCGTCGCCACGTTCATCGGCGTGGCCGTCGCGCCCAGGCCCAGACTGATCGCCAGCGGCATCGGGCTGAGGAAGTGCGTGGCGTCGTACTCCTTGTTGATCATCTTGTCGCGGATCAGCGCCCAGCCGGCGGTCTTCACGACCTCGACGTTCAAGCCCTGCTTGGCGTAGAAGCCGAGCGGGTGCGCCATGATCAGTGGCGTCGCGCAGGTGATGGGGATGAAACCGATCTTCAAATCCTTCTTCTCGAGCGCGCCGCGTTCCTGCGCCATCGCCTGCAGCGGGGCGATCGGCAGCACGCTGCTGATGGCGGCCATCGCGCTGCCCCGGCCGACGGCACGCAGGAAACGACGCCGCAGCGCATCCTGCGGGAACAGCGCCTTCACCAAGGCGGCTTCGACGAACTGGTTGGACTCGGCCTCGATGTCCGTTGTGTCCATCGCATCGGCGCGACGGCGCAGCGTCGCCGCAGCGCGGTCACGGTCCAGCTCGCGCGCATGCTCAGCCTCGCTGCCATGCCGTCCGCACGCGCAGCGCATCAGCAGCGGACGATCAGCGTCGTAAGGGTCGTGGCGGAGATCGCTCATCGCAGCTTTCCAGGTCGGTGGACGGAGGACTCCACTCTAGGAAAGCGCGACGGATCGCGGCATCGTGCGCAGCGTGGTTCTCGTGTAGGGCTGGCACTACACGACCGACTTCAAGGCGCGAGGAGCTCGCGCCTCACGGCAAAAAGCGTCAACTCCACGTCGTTGCGAACACCGGTCTTCTCGAGGATTCGGGCGCGGTAGGTCGACACCGTGTTGGAGGACAGGACGAGCTGCTCGGCGATCTCGCCGACGCTCCGTCCTGCCACGAGCATCTGGAAAACCTGATGCTCGCGGTGCGACAGCACCTCGTGCAACGGCACGCCGTCGTCCGCCGCGAAGCCGTCGCCGATGGCGGCGGCCAGATGCTCGGCGACGCTGGGCGTGATGAAGCGACGTCCCTTGGCGACCGTGCGCACGGCATCGATCATCTGCTCGCTGTCGGCGCTCTTGTTGAGGTACCCGGCCGCGCCCAGCTTGAGGCTGCGCACCGCGTACTGCCGGTCAGGGTAGGTGGAGAGCATCAGCACCGGCAACCTGGGGAACTCGCTCCGGAGCGCCTTGAGGATGTCGAGCCCGTCGCGCTGCGGCATGGCGATGTCGAGCAGCACGACGTCCGGTCCCGATCCGGACGCCGCGCCGGCGCGCACCTGCTGGATCGCCTCGGGACCATTGGCCGCCTCGCCCATCACGCGCAGGTCGCTGGCCTCGGCGAGGATCTGCTTGATGCCCTCGCGGACGATGCGGTGGTCGTCGCAGATCAGTACGCGGATCGTCATGTCGAGACTCCCTCCGGCGATGCGCCTTCGAGCGGCATGACCAGCCGTACCGTCGTGCCGCGCCCCGGCGCGCTGGCGATGCCGAGCCGTCCGCCGAACTGCGCCGCGCGCTCGCGCATGCCGAGCACGCCGTAGCTGCGCGGATCGTTGAGCGCCTCGTCGCGCGCGCCGACGCCGTCGTCGCTGACCTGCAGGTAGAGCACCGGATGCGGCGGCGCGTCGACGTCGATGCGGATGTCGACGCGCGCGGCCTGCGCGTGGCGGGCGACGTTGGAGAGCACCTCCTGGAAGATCCGGAACACCGCGATGGCCAGTCCGCCTTCGGGCGGGACGACGTCGGCGGCCACGAAGATGCGGAAGCGGACCTCGCGCTCGTCGCTGCCAGCGAGCTGGAACTCCTGCGCCTGCCACTCCAGCGCGGCCCAGAGGCCCTGGTGGTCGAGGATGCTGGGGCGCAGGTCCGTGATGATGCGGCCGACTGCGTCCACAGCGGTGTCCACGAGGCCGCCCATGCGGTGGCACTTCGCCACCATCGCGTCGCGCTGGGCGTTATCGCCGACGCGGCGCTCCAGCCAGTTGACGTCCATCTTGAGCGCGACCAGCAGCGAGCCGAGTTCATCGTGGATCTCGCGCGCGATGCGCTTGCGTTCGGTCTCGCGGACGGCTTCGAGGTGATGCGCGAGCTCACGGAGCTGCGAGGTCCGTTCGGCGACGCGGCGTTCGAGCTGATCGTGGCTAGCGCGCAGTTGCTCCTCGGCGAGCTTGCGCTTGGAGATGTCGACGAAGGTGACCACGGCGCCCTGGACCTGGCCGTGCTCGAAGAGCGGATAGCTGGAGTACTCGGCGGGGAAGGCGCTGCCGTCGGCGCGCCAGAGGACCTCGTCGTCGATGCGGCAGGGGTCGCCGCGGCGGAAGGCGTTGAAGATGGGGCAGTCGCACTCCTGATAGCCGCTGCCGTCGCCATGCGAGTGGTGGATCAACGCATGCATGTTGCGCCCGAGCACCTCGTCGGTGCGCCAGCCCAGCGTGTCGCAGGCGGCGCGGTTCACGAAGGTGCATCGCCCGTCCATGTCGATGCCGAAGATCCCCTCGCCGGTGCTGGCCAGCAGCAGCGCGAGACGGCGCGCGGCCTCGTCGGGCGAGGCCTGGCCGTCGACCGCATCGGTCGTCGGGGCGGTCGCGGCGGGAGCGGGCAGGGCGGTCGACGTGGACATGCCTCGCGGGTGTGCAAGGGATGTGCCACGCCGACGTGTTGCTGTCGCAGCCTGCCGTGTCCGACCGACCTGCGACGGGCGCGGGTCGGTTGGCCCTGTGCGCTCAGGCGCGGCGCAGCTTCACCGACGGGAAGTCGACCGGCACGGCGAAGGCGACGTTCACGTAGTTGGTGAAGAGGTTGAGCGCGACGTGCGCGAGGATCTCGACGATGGCGCCGTCGTCGAAGCCGACATCGCGCAGCGATTGCACGTCGGCGTCGTTGACCTGGGCGCGGTCGTTGACGACCTTGAGCGCGAAGCGCAGCGCGGCGGCGGTCTTCGGGTCGGCGGATTCGCCCATCTGGGCGGCGGCCATTTCATCGGAGCTGGCGCCGGCCTTGCGACCCAGGGCGGTGTGCGCGGCCAAGCAGTACTCGCAGGCGTTGCGATCGGCGATGGCGACGGCGATCTGCTCGCCGAGCTTGGCGGGGATCACGCCGCCGCCCAGTGCGCCGAAGCTGCCCCACAGGCTCTTGATGGCGGCAGGCGAGTTGGCCACGGCGCGGAACATCGCCGGGGTGGCGCCGAAGGCGGCCTGGATCTGGTCGAGCGCGACCTTGGCGTCGCCTTGGGCTTGCTTGGGATCGACGAGGGCGACGCGGGAGGTGGTGGACATGATGTTTCCTTTCAGCGGTTGATGTCGGTGGATGTCGATGACGTCGTTGGAGGCGTCAGGCAGTGGCGTGGTGTTCGTCTGCTGCTGGACGTCAGTGTGGTCCTCGAAGGAGTACCATTGGCCGCGTTTCATCCATCAAACGCATCCAAACGTCCATGGTCGGCAAAACCAAGTCTTCAGGCGCTGCGGCGACCGCGGTGGCCGCCGCATCGACGGCATCGCTTCCGCCGATTGACCGCCTGTCTTCGCTGCTGGAGCACTTCCGCGTTCGTGCGCGGCTGTTCCACGTCGGGCCGCTGTGCGGGGTGAACCCGTTCGACCCGCTGCCGGGCCGGGGCTTCCTGCATGTGATGAAGCGCGGCGAGATGGAGCTGCGCCACCCCGCGAGCGCGGGCCTGCCGCGCAAGCTGCGCGTGAACGAGCCCTCGCTGCTTTTCTATCCGCGTCCGGTCGCGCATGAGTTCCGCAACCCGCCGCGCGAGGGCTCCGACTTCACCTGCGCGGAGCTGGAGTTCGACGGCGGTCCGCTCAACCCGCTGGTGCGCGCGCTGCCGCCGCTGGTGCTGCTCCCGCTGGCGCGCGTGGAGGGGCTGGAGATGTCGCTGCAGCTGCTGTTCTCGGAGACCGAGCGGCTGCGCTGCGGTCAACGCGTCCTGGCGGACCGCCTGTTCGAGGTCGTGCTGATCCAGCTGCTGCGCTGGCTCATCGACCATCCGGCGGAAGCGGGCGTGCAACCGGGTCTGGTGACGGGCCTGTCGGATCCGCGCGTCGCGCTCGCGCTCGCGGCGGTGCACGAGGCGCCGGGTGAGGCGTGGTCGCTGGAGCGCATGGCGGAGCGTGCGGGCATGTCGCGCAGCGCCTTCGCGGCGCGCTTCCGCGAGCTGGTGGGGCAGGCGCCGGCGGCGTATCTTGCCGACTGGCGTTTGAGCCTGGCGCAGGAGCAACTGCGGCTGGGCCGCTCGATCAAGCAGATCGCCGATCAGCTCGGTTATGCGAATGCCTCGGCGCTGTCCCGCGTCTTCACGCAGCGGGTGGGGAAGTCGCCGCGGGAGTGGCGGCAGTCGCTGGCGGAGCAGGCCGATCCGAGTGAGGCCTGAGCTGGCGCGATCGCTGACAAGCGACCAGATGCATTCGGCTAGGCTATCGGGCATGGAACTGCAGACGCTCATCGACACGGTGCATGACGACCTTGATGCTTGCTTGAGGTCGGTGTCACTGGACGACACGGGCGGTCTTCGTCTTCAAATTGAATACGACAGTCTTGCTCTGCCGGAAGGACTGCAACGCTTCGAGCTCAGGTGTTTGCAGCCCAAGGAATTCAATGTCGCCGTGGGTCATTTCGGATCGATCAATCAGTCCAAGGACCATGTCCTGCTCTTGGACCATCAGGGACCGCAGTCGCAATTGTTCTTTTCCTCCGCCCCAGCGTCGCCGGAACAGGTGTTCTATCTCGCCCACGCGGTGCTCTCAAAGGAGTTGCGTGGCTGGAGAGATCCGGCAACCTATCTGAACGGCTCACCCGAGGTGCTTCGCGGTCACTTGACCGGAGGCTACGGACTGTTGGCCCGCGGGCCCCACGCCGCGATGCAGGCCGTGGCGGCGGCCGTCAGTCCTTTGCTGACCGTTCGCACGGTGGCATCACATTCGCTGCCAGGCACAGAGATGGTCCTGACGCTCGATCGCAAGTGCGTGATCTGCGAATCGGTGGAAGTCCTGGCCGGCGACCATTGATCATGTCGAGGCAGCAGAACGTCCAGCAGCAGAATGCGCTCGCGGAGTTCCGGATCCGGGACATCGCGAATCATTGGCGCGCGACCCCGTGGCCGGTGGCATTGCGCCAGGTGGCGAAAGAGCGTGGCGTGGACTGCGATCGGGCGATCGTGATCCGCCTGGAGATCGACTTCCCTGGCATGCCGCGCTTGTTCGGTCGACTGCTCACTTCGGACGCCCGTTTCATCCGCTTCGAAATGGAGACGGATGCCCGGCACCTCGTCGTCGAGGGCGACGTCGAATGGAACGATGTGACGGACGAGCAGAACCTGTCGCCGCACAACAGGGGATTCGGTGCCGGCGCCGGTGCGATCGCGCTGAGGGTGCTGGAGGAATTGAACGCAACAACGGGAGGCGTGTGATGAAGAGGGTGACAGCACTGGGTCTCTTCGCCGGCACATTCTTCCGGGTGAGTCGCCAAAGCAAGGAGCGAAGACGATGAACTCGAAGGGCGCGCGGGGTGCGCAGCGCAATGTTCGTGGCCGGGGCCCCGGTACCTTGTCCACGCGTGCAGCACGTGGCGCCTCCTTGGCGCAGCAAGGCAAGCTGGCCGAAGCCCGGACCGTCCTCGACGAGGCGGCGCGAGCCGGCGATGCGACGGCTGAAGTGTTCGTGCTGCTGGCATCGGTCCGGCAGAGGCTGGGCGATGCCGCCGGTGCGGCAGACGCTCTGCACCAGGCCACGCAGCGGTTCCCCGATGACTGGCGGCCTTACACGCGACTGGGCGCGCTGCTCGGCGAGCATCTGAACTGGGAGGGCGCGTCCACCTGTTTCGCGGCAGCGGTGCAACTGCGACCGGACAACGCGGACATCGCTTTCAACCTGGGCACCGCCCTGCGCGAGGCGGGTCGTCACGAAGAAGCCATCCAGGCCTTTGAAAACCTCGCCGCCATGAGTCCGGCGTATGGACCGGCCTATTTCGGGCTCGGCCTCACCTATCGCCTGATGGGGGCACCTGAAGCCGCGTTGATGGCCTTCGACGTCGCCGCGGACACGATGCCCGAAGACGCCCGGCCGCTGAGGGAGGCCGTCCGGACGCGGATCGACTTAGGCATGCGCGAGGAGGCGCTGGCAACGCTGGGACGGATGGGCACGCGATTCGAGCGGGATGCAGCGGTCAACACCGTGCGCGGCGTGCTGCTCCAGGAGCTGGGTTGCGCCGACGAGGCCTTCGCGGCCTTCACCCAGGCGCTGGACATCGATGACCGGCACGTCGCCGCGTTGAACAACCGCGGCAGCCTGCTGCTGCTGAACCGCCGGTTCTCGGAAGCGATCTCGGACTTCGATCGCGCGCTGGCGATTGAACCGGACCTGGAGGGGCTGCGAAGTATCCGGCTGTATGCGGCGATGCACGTCTTCGACTGGCGGCAGTGGGACGACGGCTTGCACCGCCTGGTGCAGGATCTCGCCGACGGCAGGCAACGCATCCAGCCGCTGATCGTCCAGACGGTCCTGGACGACCCCGCGCTGCAGCAGCGCGCATCCCGGCTGTGGATGCAAGGGCAAGGGCAAGGGCAAGGGCAAGGGCTTGCTGCCGACGACAGCATCGAGCCCCCCAGTTCATCCCGTCGCCTCAGGATCGCGTATGTCTCCCGGGATTTCAGGTCCCACCCGGTCTCGTACCTGATGGCCGAAGTCATCGAGCTTCACGACCGCGACTCCTTCGAGGTCGTGGCGATCAACTATGGCCCCGCGAAGGACGACCCCATCCAGCATCGACTCCGTGCTGCGTTCGATGGCTTCCACGATGTCGCTTCGTACTCGGACCTGGAGGTGGCGAGCCTCTGCCGGCGTCTGGAGGTGGACATCGCCATCGATCTGACGGGTTTCACCGACGGTGCGAGACCGGGCATCTTCGCCGCGCGGGCGGCGCCTCTCCAGCTGCTCTATCTCGGGTTCCTCGGAACGTCCGGCTCGCGCTCGTATGACTATCTGATCGCGGACAAGGTCCTGATTCCGGAGGAGGCAAGGTCCTCCTACGACGAACGGCTGCTTCTGCTGCCCTGGTACCAGGCCAACGATCGCCAGCGCCCGGTGCCTGCGACCGGCCTGACCCGCGATCACGTCGGCCTGCCGCAGGACGCATTCGTCCTGTGCTGTTTCAACAACCCCTGCAAGATCCTGCCGGCGCAGTGGGAGCGATGGGCGGCGATCCTGCATGGCGCGCCTCACGCGGTGCTCTGGGTCCTGGAAGAGGATGCCGTCGCCGCCGCCAACCTCCGCCGGCATGCGACGGCGAGCGGGCTCTCTGCCGAGCGCATCGTCTTCGCGCCCAGAGTCGCGCGCGACGCGTACCTGGAGCGTCTTGCCTTCGCGGATCTGTTCCTCGACACCTTGCCCTACAACGCCGGCACCACCGCGAGCGATGCGTTGTGGATGGGTGTCCCCGTGTTGACGGTAGCGGGCAGGAGCTTCCCGGCTCGCATGGCCGCGAGCGTGCTGAGCGCGATCGGCTGCGAACACCTGATTGCCGCGGATCTGCAAGCCTATGTTGCCAAGGCGATCGAACTGGCGCGGGACGCGGACGCGTTTGCCAAGGTGAAAGAGTCGGTCCGGCAAGGGAGGGCGGCGGGCAGATTGTTCGACGCCGTCGCTTTCACCCGCCATCTGGAGCGGGGGTTGAAGCAGGTGCATGAGCATCGATTGGCCGGCCACCCGCCAGCCGACCAGATCGTCGAGGAGATCCGCTCCGTGGAAACGGTGAACGGCAGGACGATCTGATGCGGGTGCTGGACGTTCAGTGGCATTCGCCGCGCCGCGGTCTTCCACACTGGGCCATCGAACAACTTCCCCGCTGTGGACCCCATGAAGATCGCCGTGTTCGACACCTACGTCACCCGTCCCGACGGCCGCCTGATGCATTTCGACATCCTCGTTCCCGACGCTTCCCGCGCGCAGGAACAGGTGCTGGCCTTCGGCCGCAGGTACCTCGCTGCAAGGGGGCTGCCTGCGCATCAACTGTCGGCGGAAGAGTGCCGCTTCTGCCACATGGAAATCGCGCCGGACCCGGTCGTCGAGGAGATCGCGCGCGAGGGCTTCGCGATCATCGAGTTGGCGAACTGCGATTGAAGCGACGAACGCCGGATCTGGCGGGCGAGCGGCCCAGGATAGAGTCGCGCGCGGACCTCGTTGATCCTGCTCACGCCATGACCCCTTCTTGGACTGAACGCTCCGTCCTGCCTTCAGACACGGCCCAGATCGCGGCGCACGCCTGCTACCGCGAGGAAGATGCGCATCGCCGTGCAGGCTACGCGGACTGGCTGGCACCTCGCATCGACGCCGGTCGCTACGTCGGACTGTTCGCGATCCGGGATGGCGTGGTGATCGGCGGTGCCGGCGTCGTGCTGCTGGACTGGGGCCCGACGCGAGCCAATCCCGACGGGCTCATGGGGCGTGTCGCGAATGTCTTCGTCGAGCCTCAGCATCGGGGGCAGGGCATCGCCCGCTCGCTCGTCGCCAACGCGATGGCGCAATGCGAAGCGATGGGCGTGCGCGAGTTCAACCTCGGCGCCACGCCCGAAGCCCGCGAGCTCTATCGCTCGCTGGGCTTTGTCGACTATCCCGCCGAGATGCGGCGGCGCGTCTGATCACGGAGAAATGACGATGAGCACACGAGCAGACGCTCACGGTGGGATCGATGGCGGCCCATCGCACAGCGCGCGGTACTTCCGATTCGCCGGCGTCGATCGCGGCGACTGGAAGGTGCTCGATCAGCGGGTGATCGTCGGCGAAGCGCTCGCGGATGTGGCCGGTCTGACGCTCTTGCCGCCGACCGCGCCCACGCCGACTTCCGCTCATTGGCTGCTCAGCGGCGTGACGAGCAACGAGCGCTACGTGGAGCGCGACGAGAAGGCTGCGCTGGTCGGCCGGCAGGAGTCACTGGGACGTCCCGCCGCCACCCGCGCGGCGCTGATCCCGATCCGCAAGAACGCGGCCTGGTGGGCGCTGACCCAGGACGAACGTCGCCGGATCTTCGAAGCGGACTCCCGCCACATCGCCATCGGCCTTCAGGCGCTGCCGGCGATCGCGCGCCGGCTGCACCACTGTCGCGACCTGCCCACGTCGGAGCCGTTCGACTTCCTGACGTGGTTCGAATACGCGCCGCAGGACGAGCCCATCTTTGACAAGCTGCTGCAGGATCTGCGCGCGACGCGCGAGTGGACCTATGTCGACCGAGAGGTCGAGTTGCGGCTGGTGCGCGAGGTCTGACGCAGTCGCGCTTTCACCGTTCAGCGCTTCGCCTTCGTCTTCTCCACGTCCATCTTGCTGTCCGGATCCAGCGTGCGCACGAGGTAGCGCGTGCGGGCGTCGAAGGCGCCGCGGGCGATGACGACGCCGGGATTCTCGGCGTGATAGACCGCCGCTTCGAGGATCACCGGATCCTTCGACGGCGCGATCAGCCAGCCGCCCGGCTCGACCTTGGGCAGCGGCGAGCAGGACATCGGTCCGGTGTGTTCGGCGATGCCCTTCTCGGGATACCAGATCACGCACTGGCCCTTCTTGAGCGGCAGCAGCGGCGCCGGGATGCGGTTCTTCGCCGTGACGTTGAAGTAGGAGTTGTCCTGCCCGGGCGCGGCCCGGCCCAGGTCCCGTTCGGGATCGGAGGCCTTGCCGACGGATTGGGCCGAGGCGCCGATGCCGGTGAGCAGGGCGGCCGTGCCGACGAGGGCGACAGCGAGGTGACGAAGGGACATGCGGTACTCCTGTTGTGATGGCGGCCTCCTCCTGAGGCCCTCGTCGACAACAGGCAACCGGCATGCCAGCGCCGCGGTGCCCGGGGGAACCCGACCCGCCTCGCCCGCGCTCGCGACCTATCATCGTGCCCGCCCGACCGGCAGGGAGTGAACAGCCGGCGAGCCCACGACGACTTCGGAGCCGCCTGCAATGACGCCTCTTCCTTCGGTCCCCTCTCCAGTCCCCTCTTCGGCCCATCCTGTGGCCGCCCAGGCTGCGACCTGCCACAACTGCGATCTCGCGCTGCAGCCCGGCGGGCACTTCTGCCCCCATTGTGGCCAGGAGGCCCATCTGCACGCGGCCTCGATGCGCGAGTTCATCCATGAATTCGTCGGCCACTACGTCGCGCTCGAAGGGCCGCTGTGGCGGACCTTGTGGGCGATGTTGTTCCTGCCCGGGCGGCTCACGCGCGAGTACTTCCTCGGCCGTCGCCGACGCTACGTGCAGCCGTTGCGCCTGTACCTGAGCCTCAGCTTCGTGTTCTTCATCGCCGTGCACCTGCTGCCCGGCGATCACGGGCTCAACGTCACCCGCGACGATCAGGCCGTCGCGCAGGCGCGCCAGGGCAGTTGCTCCAGCCCCGGCAGCAATTGCAGCGAATGGCAACGTCGCCTCGACAGCGTCGGCGAACGTCTGGCCAGCAGCTCCGCCGTGCAGGTGCAGAAGCGCCTGGACAAGCTAGCGCCGTACGCGATGCTGCTGATGCAGCCGGTCTTCGCCGCCCTGCTGGCGTTGGTCTTCCTGCGGCGACGGATGAAATACGCGGAGCACTTCGTCTTCGCGCTGCATCTGCATGCCTGCTGGTTCGCCGCCTATCTGCTGGCGCTGGTCGTGCCGGCGGCAGCGACGGGCATCGTCGCGCTGGTCCTGCTGCACGGCGTCATCGCGATGCGGACCGTCTACGGCACGAGCTGGTGGGGCGGGATCTGGCGGGGCGCGGTGCTCGCCGGGCTCTACCTGCCGCTGCTGCTGGCAGGCATGGTCGCGCTGGTGTTCGCTTCAGCGATTGCTGCCTGACCTTGCGTGCGCGGGGGCAGATTGACTGCCGAGTCCGCTGGCCCTCACCCCCGCCCTCTCCCGCAAGCGGGAGAGGGAGTCACCCCTGGATGGTCGAGTTTCCGGCGGCCAGCAGTTCTTCCATCACGTGCTCCAGTTCGTTGAACTCCACCGGCTTCACCAGGTGGGCGTCGAAGCCCGCGGCGGCCGTGGCCTCGCGGTCGGACCGCTGCCCCCAGCCGGTGATCGCGATCAGCGCGAGCGGTCCGGCGCCCTGCGTCGATCTCAGCTGCCGAGCGACGTCCGTCCCGGAAAGCCCAGGCAGGCCGATGTCCAGCAGCACCACGCGCGGCGACGTGCGCTCGAAGACCGCCAGCGCCTCCTCGCCGCTGTAGGCCACGGTCGCGCGGTACCCGACGCCGCGCAGCACCTCCGCAAGCGTGTTGGCGGCGTCCACGTTGTCGTCGACGACCAGGACCAGCGTCTGGCTTCGCGTCGGCGTCGCCGTCGCGCGTCCTCCGTCGCCTGGAGTTCCGGCCTCGCTGTCGAGAATGTCCAGCCCGGCCGCCACCAGCGGCAGGCTGACCGTGAAGCGGCTGCCGTGGCCGATGCCCTCGCTCGCCACCGCGATCGTGCCGTCGTGCAGTTGCACCAGCTGCCTGGACACCGCCAGTCCGATGCCCAGCCCCGACGGCGCCGGACCGCGCGCGTCGATGCGCGTGAAGAGCTCGAAGACCCGCGGCTGCATCGCCGGCGCGATGCCCACGCCGCGGTCCGTGACCGTGATCTGGGCGCGGCCCGAGACCACCGCGACGTTCACGTCCACCTCGCCCGGTTCCGGGCTGTACTTGGCCGCGTTGTCCAGCAGGTTGCCCAGCACCTGCTGCAGCCGCGTGGGATCGCCGTCCACCGGCACCGCCGTCGGCGGCAGCGAGAGCGTGACGCGGTGCTTCATCTCGACGTACAGCGGCTCGATCGCCTCCAGCGCCTGCCTCACCACCGTGCGCAGGTCGATGACCTGGCGCTTGAGCTCCACCACGTTGCGCGTGATGCGGCTCATGTCCAGCAGGTCGTCCAGCAGCCGCGCCATGTGCGCCGACTGCCGCGCGATGATGTCCGTGGCCTGCGCGCGCGTGTCGTCCGATGAAGACTGCCGCAGCATCGCGACCGCGTAGCGGATCGGCGCCATCGGGTTGCGCAGCTCATGCGCCAGCGTCGCCAGGAAGGAGTCCTTGCGCTCGCTCTCGCGCCGCAGTTCCTCCTGCGCCGCCGACAGCTCGGTGACGTCGACCGTCGCGCCGATCACCCGCTGCACCTGGCCGTCCTCCGTCGTGATCGGCCGCAGCGAGGTCAGCAACTGGTAGGTCCGGCCGCTGTGCGTCGTGCGCTGCGCCAGGTTCATCGCCTGGCCCGTGACCACCGCCTCGCGGACGATGCCGGCGAACTCCGGCTCGCCGACGAGGCTGCCGACCTCCGCGCCGATCAGCGCCTCGCGCGTGAAGCCCATCGGCGTGTTGAACGCCCAGGTGTAGCGGCCCTGGACGTCGCATTCCCACGCCATCACCTTGCCGCTCTGCAGCGCGAGGTGGAAACGTTCCTCCGCCGCCTGGCTCGCGCGCAGCGCCTCCTGCTGCTGCGTGACGTCGACCGCGACGCCGTAGGCATGCACCGCCCGGCCCTTGGCGTCCAGGCTGACGTAGCCGTCGAACTGCGTCCAGACGACCTCGCCGTCGTCCGCGCGCGTGATCGGGCAGGCCAGGCTGAAGCGGCCGCCGCTCTGCGTCGCGTAGCGGTAGCGGTCGCGGAAGCGCGTCGCGTCCTCGGCGGACATGCCGGCCAGCATGTCGTCGATGGACTTCCAGTGCTGGCCGAACAGCTGCTTCGCGCCTCCCCCGGTGGTGGCGAAGCCGGTGACCGCGTCCCAGTCCCAGGTGATCATGCGGCCCGCCGCCAGC
This sequence comes from Roseateles noduli, assembly GCA_002205125.1. Classification (GTDB taxonomy): domain Bacteria; phylum Pseudomonadota; class Gammaproteobacteria; order Burkholderiales; family Burkholderiaceae_C; genus Roseateles; species Roseateles noduli. Next base: position 812,874 of record NIOE01000002.1, read on the forward strand.
GCGAGGTTGAGGCGGCGACGGCTGTTGCGCTCCTTCAGCATCAGCCGGCCCGCCCAGGCCGACACGGACGCGACCAGCGAGCCGGTCATCAGGAACAGCACCACCAGCGCCGCATCCGCAATGGAATTGACCGGCAGGAACTGGCCGACCGGTTCGATCCAGAAGTAGAGGATGGCCAGGCTGGCCGCGACGAGGAAGGCCAGCGCCGGCGCGAGGCCGCACACCAGCCCGACGATCACCAGCGAAGGGAAGTAGGGGAGCAGCGGCTCGCGGCTGTTGAGCGCCGGCTGGAGGTGCAGGTTGAGCCAGGTCGCGGCGATGAAGACGAGCACCGCCGCAGGCCAACGCAACCAAAACCTCTCGAGCACCATGCCGCTGTTCCTCCCCATTGCTCCCGCGGCCGCTCCGATCGGAGGCCCGTTCATCGTGCGGGCTCCCCGTGGGCGGCGGAGCCTGGAGCATACCGAGGCAGGAAGGGGTTGGACCGCGTCGCGTGTCCCCGACGTGTGTCGGGCGATGACAGGGCGGCGCGGTCAGTCGGGCGGCGCGGGGGGCGTTCAGCCCCGCCGGTCAGCCCCGGTCAGCCCTGACGCGAACGTCGCCGCGCCAGGCCGCCGACCGTCAACACGCCCGCGATCATCAGCGCATAGGTCGACGGCTCCGGCACTGCGCTCGCGACCAGGAAGCCGCGGATCTCGCCGCCCGGCGCGAAGGTCGAGTGCACGTTCAGATACGCATTCCCGCCTGCCAGACCCGTCGACAGCGCCGCGAAGGCGCTCGCGATCGTGCCGCCGTTGGCAGTGATGAAGGCCGCGTTCCAGCTGCCGGGCAGCGTCAGGTCGAAGGTCTGGTCGTACGAGCCCGAGGTCACGCCCAGCGGGAAGCTGGGGAAGGTCGGCGTCGTCGTCGCCACGCCGGCGTTGCCGGCGCCCGCGACCGCCGTGCAGCAGTGGATGTGCGAGGCCGTCGTCGTGCCGGTCAGCCCGGCGAAGGTGACTTGCACGCGCATGGTGAAGTCGTCGTCGTTGAAGGTCACCCGCGCCAGACCGGTGCCGGCGGAGGCGTTGGGCGGGAATTCCGCCGCGCCGGTCAGCGGCGCGGTGTACACGATGTCGTGCGCGAGGGCGGGCATCGCCAGGCTCGCGGCGGCGAGAGCCAGCGCCATTCCGGCAAGCGGCGTGGCGGGCTTCAAGGACTTCAAGCACTTCATGGACGTCATGGAGAGGTCTCCTGGGTTCGGCTCCGCAACGGGCTGCGCGGAACTCAGGCGGCGGTATACGTCGGCGACATCGGGCTTGTGCGCGATCGGTGCCGCGGTGAAGGGGCTTGAAGTCGCTCCCGGGGACGGGAGGCAACCGGATGGCGGCAATCCGGTACAGGGGTGGGTGAAGCGCGCGTTTGTACGCCAGCGCACAAAGTAAAACGGCGCCCCGCGGGCGCCGTCGTCGTGGAAGCGGAGGTCGCTCAGGCCGGCTTGACCAGCAGCGAACGCGCCCAGGCGTCCGCCTCGCGCGCCGGCGTCTGGCCGCTGACCTGGATGCGGTCCAGCAGCTCGGCGACGCGGCCGCGGATCTGGCCGACCTCGGCCATCACCGCGTTCTCTTCGCCTTCGTTGCGGAACTCGCGCGCGACGCTGATGATGCCGCCGGCATTCACCAGGTAGTCCGGCAGGTAGGTGATGCCGCGGGCCTGCAGCGCATCGCCGTCGGCGGCGGTGGCCAGCTGGTTGTTGGCGGCGCCGGCGATCAGCGCGGCCTGCAGCAGCGGGATGGACTGCGCGTTCAGCGTCGCGCCCAGCGCGCACGGCGCGACCACGTCGACGTCCGCCGACAGGATCTCGTTGATGCCGACGGCCTTGGCGCCCAGCTCGGTCTGCGCGCGCGCGACCTTCTCGGCGTTCACGTCGGCCACGACCAGCTTGGCGCCGGCGCGGTGCAGGTATTCGGCCAGGTGCCAGCCCACGGCGCCCAGGCCCTGCAGCGCGACGCGCACGCCTTCGAGCGATTCGCGGCGCAGCACGCGCTTGACGCCTTCGTCGATGGACACGAACACGCCGTACGCGGTCTTGGGGCTGGGGTCGCCGCCGAAGGCGCCTTCGCGCGGGATGCCCGACACGTACTGCGTCTGGGCCATCATGCCCTTCATGTCCGCCGTCGTGGTGCCGACGTCCTCGGCGGTGATGTAGGCGCCTTGCAGCGACTGCACCGCGCGGCCGAAGGCCGCGAACAGCGCGGCGCGGTCGAAGTCGCCCTGCGGCTTGATGATCACGGCCTTGCCGCCGCCGAAGGGCAGGTTGGCCAGCGCGTTCTTCAGGCTCATGCCCTGCGACAGGCGCAGCGCGTCGTTCAGCGCGGCCAGCTCGTTGTCGTAGCTCCAGAAGCGGCAGCCGCCGAAGGCCGGGCCGCGCGCGGTGCTGTGCACCGCGAGGATCGCCTTGAGGCCGGTCACCGGATCGGCGGCCAGCAGCACGCGTTCGTGCGGGGCCTGGTCGGGCAGACCGAAGAGCGAGGAGGGGATGGCGTCGGTCGAACCGGCGGCGAGCGCGCGGGCGATGTCGGTGATGGCGTTCATGGGAACCTGCACTTGTGATGCTTGAAGAAAACCGGACCCGCGTCATGCGGACGGTCCGGCGGGGCCCGCCATGCTTGTGGCGCGCGGGTCCCGCAGTTTAGCGTTTTGCGTTTGAGGTCTTGCGCTTGAGGTCCGGCGCTCAACGCCCCATGAACGCATCCCCCCGCAGCGTCACGACAAGCGTGTCGCGGTGGCCGGGGTGTGCGGGATCGAAGGGCTGGATGGGCGTGGTCTCGTGGATGACGCGTTCGTCGTCCAGCAGCAGCAGTGTCCACGGCTCCATCATCGTGAAGCGCTGACCGCGCGGGCCGTCGGCCTCGAAGACGCGGGACTCGCCCCCCTTGATGCCCTGACGCGCCAGCATGAAGACCGCCACCAGGTCCACGCCGTCCCGGTGCGCGCCCTCGGGCGTCGGGCGGCCGATGCCGCCGGCGGTGTCGATGCGGAACTGGTGCGCCTCGACGAACCAGGGCCGCGCGCCCTTGAGCCGGTCCGCCACCGAGGCCAGCCCCAGCAGCAGCCGCGGCCAGATCGGCAGGTCGACCGCGGCGGCGTCCATCGGCTCGAACCAGCGTTCGATGCCGCCGTGCAGCGCGTTGTAGTCCACCGGCTGCCAGTGCGCGCGATGCGGCGCCAGCCGCACCGACGGATCGGCCTGCGAGTCCACCACGAAGCTCGCATGCCGCCGGAAGCGGTAGCGTCCGCCGTCGCGCAGGTAGGCGTCGGGGGGCAGGTCGTTCCAGTAGGTCTGCAGTCCGCGCAGATCGCCCGCCTGGCAGTGCAGCCAGTGCGTCAGGCTCTCGGGCGCGATCACCGTGTGGCCGAGGTCCTGCAGTTGCTGTTCGAACTGCGCGGCGCTGGAGTAGGGCGGCGGGAAATGCTTCATGGCCGAAAGTATCGGGCTCCGCGCCCCGGGATGGCGCATGTCACGCCATCAACGCGGACTTCGCCGTGCGTTGAGCGTTCCGGTCAGCCGGTGTGCTTGTCGGCTTCGGAGGTGAACGCGTCGGCGTAGAACTCCTCGGCGGGCAGGCCGCAGGCGGCGACGAAGTCACGTTGGGCGGACTCCACCATGACCGGCGCGCCGCAGGCGTAGACCTGGTGCTTCGACAGGTCGGGCAGATCCGCCATCAGGACCTGGTGGACGAAGCCGGTGCGACCGGTCCAGCCATCCTCGGCCTTGGGCTCGGACAGCACCGGCACGTAGGTGAACGAGGGCATCGCGGCAGCGGTCGCCTCGGCCCACTCGTGCAGGTAGAGGTCGGCCTTGGAGCGGCAGCCCCAGTACAGCGTCACCGGGCGGGTGATGCCCTGGTCCTGGATGCGCTCCAGGATCGCCTTGATCGGCGCGAAGCCGGTGCCGGACGCGAGCAGCACGATCGGCTTGTCGCTGTCCTCGCGCAGGAAGAAGCTGCCGAACGGCCCTTCCATGCGCAGGATGTCCTTTTCCTTGAGCGCGCCGAAGACGTGGTCGGTGAACTTGCCGCCGGGCATGTGGCGGATGTGCAGCTCGATCGCCGGCGGCGTGCCCAGGCGGCTCGGCGCGTTGGCCATCGAGTAGCTGCGCCGCGCGCCGTCGCGCAGGATGAATTCGACGTACTGGCCGGCGCGGTACTGCAGGTTCTGGTTGGCCGGCAGCTGCAGCTTGATGACCGCGACGTCGCCGGCCGGCTTCTCGACCGTGATCACGCGGCTGGGCAGCTTCAGCACCGGGAACTCGCCGGCGCCGGGCACGGTGCGGGCCTCGACGGTGCAATCCGTCTGCGGCTTCGCGCAGCAGGTGAGGATGAAGCCGGCGGCCTCGTCCTCGGGCGGCAGCGCCTTGGTCTGGTGCTCGCCGTGCACGACCTGACCCTCGATCAGCTTGCTCTTGCACGAACCGCAGGCGCCGTCCTTGCAGCCGTAGGGCAGGCCGATGCCCTGGCGGATGGCCGCGGCCAGCACGGTTTCGTCGTCGTCGACGGTGAAGTTGCGGCCGGCGGGCAGGACGGTGACCTGGAAGCTCATGGTGGGGAGATGACTAAACTAACCCGCCATTTTGCCCCAGCCTTGCCAAGACCCCCATGCCCGGTGCCAATCCCGCTTCGCCTTGCGTCAACCGCCGTCGCCGTCGCGGCCGCCTGCTGATCGTCGGTTGCGGCGATGTGGGCATGCGCGTGCTGCGGCAACTGGCCGGGCGCTGGACGGTCTTCGCCCTGACCAGCAGCGCCGCCCGCGTCGATGCACTGCGGGCGGCCGGGGCGATCCCGCTGATCGGCAACCTGGACGACCCCGCGACGCTGGGACGGCTGGCGGGACTCGCGGACCGCGTGCTGCATCTCGCGCCGCCGGCCGCGCAGGGGCGTACCGACGAACGCACCCGACGCCTGCTGCAGGCGCTGTCGCGCTCGGCGATCCCGGCGCATCTGGTCTACGCGAGCACCAGCGGCGTCTACGGCGATTGCGGCGGCGCGCGCATCGACGAGACGCGCGCGACGAATCCGTCCAACGACCGCGCCTGGCGGCGGGTCGACGCCGAGGATCAACTGCGCCAGTGGGGTCGCGTGACCGGCGCTCAGGTGACGATCCTGCGCGTGCCCGGCATCTACGCGTTCGACCGCGAGGGCGGTCATCCGCGCGAGCGGCTCGGAAAAGGGTTGCCGGTGCTGGCGCGCGAGGACGACGTCTACACCAACCACATCCAGGCCGATGACCTGGCCCGCGCCTGCCTGCTCGCGCTGATGCGCGGCCCGACGCAACGCATCCTGCACGCGAGCGACGACAGCGAACTGCTGATGGGCGATTACTTCGAGCTGGCCGCGTCCCTGTGCGGCCTGCCGCCACCGGCGCGCGTCACGCGCGCCGAGGCGCCCGGCGTGTTCTCGCCGATGCAGATGAGCTTCATGAACGAATCGCGCCGGATGGACAACCGGCGCCTCAAGCGCGAGCTGCGCCTGCGGCTGCGCTACCCGACGCCGCGCGAGGGGCTGCTCGCCGTCGAGGACTGAGGCAGAGGGACTGAGCGCGGAACCGGTCAGCGCCTGCGGCTGCCGCGCCAGTAGTTGATCATCAGCCAGGCGCCGAGCATGCCGCCCAGGTGGGCGAAGTGGGCGATGCCGCTGCCGCCGCTGATGCCCAGGAACAGTTCGATGGCGCCGAAGATGGCGACGAAGTACTTGGCCTTCATCGGGATCGGCGGGAACAGCGGCATGATGACCCGGTCCGGGAACAGCAGCCCGTAGGACAGCAGCAGTCCGAACAGCGCGCCGGAGGCGCCCACGGTCGGCGCGTACGAGCCCATCAGCAAGGTGAACACCAGTTGCGCCACCGCGGCGGTCAGCGCGCTGGCCACCAGCAGCTGCGCGTAGCGCTTGCCGCCCCAGATCGTCTCCAGTTCGGAGCCGAACATCCAGAGCCCGAACATGTTGAAGAACAGGTGGGCGAAGCTGCCGTGCAGGAAGGCGTAGCTGATCGGCTGCCAGAACTCGAATCTGCCCGAGTTCAGTGGCCACAACGCCATCAGGACGTTCATCTGGCCGAACGGGGGATAGACGAACGGAAGACAGAACAGGCCCACGCAGATCAGCATGAAGGCCTTGGTCACCGGAGGAATGAAGGGCATGAGTCGGGCGTCTTCAGAAAGCACCGCGGCCGGCGCGTTGGGAAGGCGCAATGGACCTGGAATCCAGCCAATGCGTTCGGACCAGTGTAGCCGCGCCGTGCGCGGGCCCCGGATCGGCCCGCGCACGGCGACGCATCGGCTTTTGCGTCAGTGGATCCGCGGCCCGGCGGGTCAGTGCGCCTTGACGAGCGTGAAGGGCGTGTTCATCCCGGCGCTTGCGTGGACCGTCGTCGTCACCGCCGGCGGCACGTTGAAACCCGCCATCGCCTGGACCAGGGTCGCGGGGCTGCCCGACGACACCGGTGCCGGGCTCAGATAACCGGCGTGCGTCGCATCGGCGCGCTTGAGCGCGAGGTCGTGATGCGTCGCATCCAGGCCTTGCAGGGACGCCTTCGTCATCTGGTTGACCCCGGCCGCCGGAATGGCGGCGAAGGCGTCGGCGGACAGGGCGTTGAGCTGGTCGGCCGACATCCATCCCCAGGAAATGGCGATGGCGGGTACCTGCGTCGCGGTCAGACCGGAGAAGGCGTTCGCGGACAACCAGTCGGGGTGCTCCATGGCGCCGATCTGCTGCGCCGTCATGGCCTGCACGGTGGCGGCGGACAGGCCCTTCTCCGCGGCTGACCACTCGATGTCCTTGATGCCCTGCGCCGGCAGCGCGGCAATGGCTTGCGGGGACATGGCATTGATCTGCGCGGCCGACATCCATCCCCAGGAGATGGTGATGGCGGGCACCTGGGCCGCGGTCAGTCCGCTGAAGCCGTCGGCGGACAGCCAGTCGGGATGCTCCATGGCCCCGATCTGCTGCGCGGTCATGGCGTGGATCGTCGAGGCGTCGAGGCTTGCGCCGGCGCCGTAGGTTTCGATGTCCTTGATGGCCTGGTCTGGCAGCGCGGCGATGGCCTGCGGGGACATGGCGTTGATCTGTGCGGCCGACATCCAGCCCCACGAGATCGAGACGGCGGGCACCTGCGCCGCGGTCAGTCCGCTGAACGCGTCGGCGGACATCCAGTCCGGATGTGCGATGGCGCCAACCTGTTGCGGGCTCAGCGCGGCCACGGTGGCGGCGCTCAGGCCGCGGATCGCCGCCTCGGAGAGTTTCTGCAGGTCCGCCGGCGCCACGCTGGCCAGCGCCTGGGACGACAGCGCGTTGACGTCCGCCGCGGTGATCGTGCTCCAGTCCACCGCAGGCTTGACGGGGACGGGATCGAGCATCGCCGCGTGGGCGGCATCCGCGAGCTTCAGGGCCAGGTCGTGATGCGCCTGGTCCAGACCCAGCAGCGCCTCCTTGGACATCTGGTTGATGCCCGTGGCGGCGATGGCGCCGAAGGCTTCCGGCGTCATGGCGTTGAGTTGGTCGGCGGACATCAGGCCCCACGACGCGGCGATGGACGGGACCTGGGCCGCCGACAGCGCGCCGAAGGCGGCGACGGACAATTCCTCGGGGTGCGGCAGCGCGGCGATCTGCTGCGGGCTGAGCGCGGCCACGGTGGCAGCGCCCAGGCCCTGGATCGTCGACGCGGGAAGCTTCTGCAGGTCGGCCGGGGCGACGCCGGCCAGCGTCTGCGCGGACAGCGCGTTCATGCCGGCCGCGGTGACCTGGGTCCAGTCCGTCGTCGCGGCGGGCGCCGTCTTGATGTAACCCGCGTGCGTGGCGTCGGCGGCCCGCAACGCGATGTCGCGATGGATCAGATCCAGTCCCTGGAGGGAGGCCTTGGTCATCTGGTTGATGCCGGCCGCCGGGATGGCGGCGAACGCCTCGGGGGACAGCGCGTTGAGCTGCGCGGCCGACATCCAGTACCAGGACACCGAGATGGACGGCACCTGCGCCGCCGTCAGGCCGCCGAAGGCGGAGACGGACAGCTTGTCGGGATGGGCGAACGCGGCGACCTGTTGCGGCGTCATCGCGTGGATGGTCGAGCCCGCCAGCCCCTGGAACGCGGCGGAGGACATGTTCTGGATGGCCTTCACCGGCATGGCCGCGACGGCGGCCGGCGACAGCGCGTTGAACCAGTCGGCCGACTGGTAGCTCCAGGAGGTGTCCAGGACCGCGATCTGGGCGGCGGTGAGCCCGGACGCACCGGCCGGGCTCAGCCAGTCCGGGTGCGCGATCGCAGCGATCTGCTGCGTCGTCATCGCACCGATCGCGGCGCCGTCGAGACCCTGGAGGACGGTCTGCGACAGGGAGCCGATGCTGGCCACCGGCAGGGCGGCGACGGCGGCAGCCGACAAGCCGTTGTACCAGTCGGCGTTGAGCGCCTTCGTCTGCGCGGTGAGCAGCCCCGCGACCGCGGAGGCGGACAGCTGGTCGAGATGAGGCAGCGCCATCAGTTGGTCGGCGCTCAGGGTCTGCAGCGTCCACGCACTCAACCCGTTGACCGTCGACCCGCACAGCTGCTTCAACGCCGTCGTGGGGATGGCGGCGATCATGGCCGCCGACTGGCCGTTGATCCAGTCGGCGCTCACGGTGGTCCAGTCGGTGTCGGCGAAATGCGCCGCGGCGCTGCCGTACTCGATCGGCGATTCCATCACGACGAATTCACCGCTGCCGCTGATGGCATCGAGTTCTTCCGGCGAGATCTCGAAGACGTAGTTCGAGCCCCAGGGGTTGCGGAAGATGTACTTGTGATTGGCTTCGTCGATGCCGGTGATCGCGAAGGCGTGGCCGCTGACCATCTGGGTGTTGCCCTGGCTGTCCTTCGAGGACTTGCCATAGGACGCGTAGGTCACGATGCCCGAACCGTCTTCGAGCGCCGCCTTGACCGCATCCCATCCCGCGGCGCCGGAGGAGAAGCTGGTGCTGCTGCCGCCGATCAGCGTCTTCATCGCCCGGGACGAGGCGCCGCCGTCGAGCTCCCCCATGTCGTTCGTCCAGTTCGTGTAGCCGTCGGCCTGGAGCAGCCCGCTGGAGCAGGCCTCCACGAACGCGTCCTCGATCAGTCGGGCCCATCCGCCGGCAGCCGTGCTTGCGCCGTAGTTGGCGACCTTGCCGTCCACCGTGACGAAGACCGGCTTGTCGGCGCTGCCGTTGTAGAACTTGACGGCGTAGGTGCCGTTGCCGTTGGCGCTGATCAG
>NIOE01000023.1 GCA_002205125.1 Roseateles noduli
CGGTGCGGCGGCAGCGGCCGGCGCGGCGGCCGGAGCCGGTGCGGGCGCAGCCTGCGGCGCGGGCGCCGGAGCGGCAGCCGCGGGTGCGGGCGCAGCGGCAGCGGGCGCCGGAGCGCCGGCGGCATCGCTCTCGAGCACGACGATCAGGTCACCCTGGTTGATCGTGTCGCCGATCTTGACCTTCACTTCCTTGACGACGCCCGCCACGGAGGACGGGATCTCCATCGAGGCCTTGTCGGACTCGACGGTGACCAGGCTCTGCTCCACTTTCACCGTGTCGCCGGGCTTGACCAGCAGCTCGATGATCGCGACGTCCTTGAAGTCCCCGATGTCGGGAACCTTGACTTCCACCAATGCCATTTGTGTTGTCTCCGGGTCCGCTGCTTAGGCGTACAGGGGGTTGATCTTGTCGACGTTGATGCCGTACTTCTTGAGGGCTTCAGCCACCTTGGCCTGCGGGATCTTGCCTTCGTCGGCCAGGCTCTTCAGCGCGGCGACGACGATGTAGTGGCGGTTGATCTCGAAGTGCTCGCGCAGCTTGGAGCGGAAGTCGCTGCGGCCGAAGCCGTCGGTGCCCAGCACCTTGTACGAACGGCCGGCCGGGATGAAGGCGCGGATCTGTTCCGCATAGTTCTTCATGTAGTCGGTCGATGCGATCACCGGCCCCTGCACCTTGCTCAGCTGCTGCGTCACGTAGGGCACGCAGGCGAGTTCGGTCGGGTGCAGCAGGTTCCAGCGCTCGGCGTTCTGGCCGTCGCGGGCCAGCTCGTTGAAGCTGGGGCAGGACCAGACGTTGGCGCCGACGCCCCACTCGTCTTCCAGCAGCTTCTTGGCGGCCTGGCTTTCGCGCAGGATGGTGCCCGAGCCCAGCAGGTTGACCGTCAGCGGCTGCGCGCCCTGCGGCTGCACGGCCTCTTCGAGCAGGTACATGCCCTTGAGGATCTGCTCCTCGGTGCCGGCCTTCAGGCCCGGCATCGGGTAGTTCTCGTTGAGCAGCGTCAGGTAGAAGTAGACGTTCTCCTGGTTCTCGACCATGCGCTTCAGGCCGGAGTGCAGGATGACGGCGACTTCATGCGCGAAGGTCGGGTCGTAGCTGATGCAGTTGGGGATGGTGCCGGCCAGGATGTGGCTGTGGCCGTCCTCGTGCTGCAGGCCTTCGCCGTTCAGCGTCGTGCGTCCCGAGGTGCCGCCCAGCAGGAAGCCGCGCGCCTGCATGTCGCCCGCCGCCCAGGCGAGGTCGCCGATGCGCTGGAAGCCGAACATCGAGTAGTAGACGTAGAACGGGATCATCACGCGGTTGTTCGTCGAGTACGACGTCGCCGCGGCGATCCAGCTGGCCATGCCGCCCGCTTCGTTGATGCCTTCCTGCAGGATCTGGCCGGCCTTGTCCTCGCGGTAGTACATGACCTGGTCCTTGTCGACCGGCGTGTAGTTCTGACCCGCGGGGTTGTAGATGCCGATCTGGCGGAACAGGCCTTCCATGCCGAAGGTGCGCGCCTCGTCGACCAGGATGGGCACGGTGCGCGGGCCCAGTTCCTTGTCGCGCAGCAGCGTCGTCAGGAAGCGGACGTAGGCCTGCGTCGTGGAGATCTCGCGACCTTCGGCGGTCGGGTCCAGCACGGCCTGGAACGTGGCCAGGTCGGGCACCTTCAGGCCTTCCTCGGCCTGCGGACGGCGCTTGGGCAGGTAACCGCCCAGCGTCTTGCGGCGCTCGTGCAGGTACTGCATCTCCGGCGTGTCGTCGGCCGGCTTGTAGAACGGGATCTTGGACAGCTCGCTGTCCGGGATGGGGATGTTGAAGCGGTCGCGGAAGGCCTTGATGTCCTCGTCCTGCAGCTTCTTGGTCTGGTGCGCGGTGTTCTTGCCTTCACCGATCTTGCCCATGCCGTAACCCTTGACGGTCTTGATCAGCATGACGGTCGGCTGGCCGACGGTGTTCACCGCCTTGTGATACGCCGCGTACACCTTCTGCGGGTCGTGGCCGCCGCGGTTCAGGCGCCAGATGTCCTCGTCGGACATGTTCTCGACCATCTTCAGCAGCTCGGGGTGCTTGCCGAAGAAGTGCTTGCGCACGAAGGCGCCGTCGTTGGCCTTGTAGGCCTGGTAGTCGCCGTCCAGCGTCTCCATCATGACCTTGCGCAGCAGCTCCTCCTTGTCGCGGGCCAGCAGCGGATCCCAGTACGAACCCCAGATCAGCTTGATGACGTTCCAGCCGGAACCGCGGAACTCGCCTTCCAGTTCCTGGATGATCTTGCCGTTGCCGCGCACCGGGCCGTCCAGGCGCTGCAGGTTGCAGTTGACGACGAAGATCAGGTTGTCCAGCTTCTCGCGCGCGGCCAGGCCGATGGCGCCCAGGCTTTCCGGCTCGTCCATCTCGCCGTCGCCCAGGAAGACCCAGACCTTGCGCTGCGAGGTGTCGGCGATGCCGCGGGCGTGCAGGTACTTCAGGAAGCGCGCCTGGTAGATGGCCATCAGCGGGCCCAGGCCCATGGACACCGTCGGGAACTGCCAGAACTCGGGCATCAGCTTCGGATGCGGGTAGCTCGACAGGCCCTGGCCTTCGACTTCCTGGCGGAAGTTGTTCAGCTGGTCTTCGGTGATGCGGCCTTCCAGGAAGGCGCGGGCGTAGATGCCGGGCGCGCTGTGACCCTGGATGTAGAGCAGGTCGCCGCCGTGCACGCCGCCTTCGCCGGTGTCGTCACCGTGCCAGAAGTGGTTGAAGCCGCAGCCCAGCATGGTCGCCAGCGAGGCGAAGCTGGAGATGTGGCCGCCCAGGTCGCCGCCGTCTTCCGGATGCAGGCGGTTGGCGCGCACGACCATGGCCATGGCGTTCCAGCGCATGAAGGCGCGCAGGCGCTCTTCCATCTCGATGTTGCCGGGGAAGCGCTCTTCCTTGTCGGCCGGGATGGTGTTGACGTAGGCCGTGGTGGCCGAGAAGGGCACGTCGATGCCGGCCTGACGCGCGTGGTCGATCAGGGTCTCGAGCAGGAAGTGGGCGCGATCGCCGCCTTCTTCACCGATGACGGCGGACAACGCGTCCAGCCATTCCTTGGTTTCGAGGGCGTCGGTGTCATTGGCTGCTGCGCCGAGGAACGACTGGGGCTGCGCGGACATGTCTTTGTCTCCTGTGTTCAATCACGGCCTTCCTGCGGGGCAATCGCCGCGCGCGGGGCTCTCTGCGGAACGGGCCACTGTGCCCGAACTCGTGAAAACCGTCATGCGTGCGCACGCGACTGCCCCTCCGGAAGGGCTATGGCGGCGGAGTGTCGCACAAGCCTTTCATTTTCCAAATAGCGCGATGCGTTTCCACATAATGAAAAGCAATAGCCTCTGAAGGCCTGGTTTCGTGACCGATGTCTTTCACGATGCGATCCGGGAATGCCCGGATCGGGAATGCCCCGGGGCCGCCCGGGCCGGGAGGGCTTGAGCGGGCCGGGATAATCGCGCGCATGTTGTCCCGCCTCGATGTCCAAGGCTTTGCGCGCCGTGCCCTGAATCCCGTCAAACGCCTGGTGTCGGCGTGGTGGCGCCGGCAGTCTCCGTCCCGTCAGGACCGCTTCGCGACGCTGGGGCCGCTGCTGTCGGTCGTGCTGTTCCTGGCGGCGATCGTTTCGGCCTTCTGGTACCTGCGGAACGAGGAAATCGAACGCGAGGCCGAGGCCGTCAAGCGCGACACCGAGATGGCGCAGCAGCAGATCCGCTCGCGCCTGGTCGACAACGAGGACTTCCTGATCCCGCTGCAGCGCGACCTGGCCAACCGCTCGATCGACAACCTCGAGTTCACGCAGCGCGCGATGGCGATCGCGCGCAGCCGGCCCGAGATCACCCACATCACCTGGCTGAACGCGCGGCGCGAGAAACGCGTCAGCGTCGCGGCCATCGGCGAGCAGGCCGAGTCGCTGATGACGCTGGAGGGCAGCGACCCGTCCATGCCCAACGGCCACGCCAACAGCGAACCCGAGCGCGCCTTCCAGGCGGCGCGCGACCGGCGCACGCGGACCTACTCGGCCTCCTTCGCCGACGCCAACAACTCGACCGTGTTCCAGCTGCAGCTGCCGCTGAGCGACCGCGCCGGTTTCGCCGGCGTGCTGATCGTCGAGTACGCGGTCGAGGGTCTGCTGCGCTACTCGGTCCCCAACGAGCTGACCTCGCGCCACGCGGTCGCGGTGCTGGACCCGCGCGAGCAGGTCGTCGCCAGCACGGTGACGCCGATGCCAGGCAAGCGCATCACCCGCGCCCCGATCTATCACGAGGTGCCGATGACGCCCGCGCCCGGACTGGTGCTGCGGGGCCAGGGCTATCGCACCTCCATCGGCCTGATCTCCAACACGCTGTTCTGGATGGTGATGGCGCTGTCGGTGCTGACCGTCTGGATGCTGCTGGGCACCTGGAAGCACATGCGCCGGCGCGCGCAGGTGCAGAACGCGCTGGCGGCGGAGACCAACTTCCGGCGCGCGATGGAGAACTCCATGCTGACCGGCATGCGGGCGATGGACCTGGAGACGCGCATCAGCTACGTCAACCCGGCCTTCTGCGCGATGACGGGCTTCGCGGAGTCCGAGCTGATCGGCCGCAAGCCGCCCTTCCCCTACTGGCCGCCCGACCGCTACGAAGAGAACCTGCGCCTGCTGCAGCAGGAGATGCAGGGCCGCAGCCCGGCCGGCGGTTCCGAGGTGAAGGTGATGCGCAAGGACGGCAGCATCTTCGACGCCCGCATGTACGTCTCGCCGCTGATCGACCCCAAGGGGAAGCAGAACGGCTGGATGACCTCGATGACCAACATCACCGAGGCCAAGCGCGTGCGCGACCAGTTGTCGGCGTCGCATGAGCGATTCACGACGGTGCTGGAAGGGCTGGATGCCGCGGTGTCGGTGCTGTCGGTGCAGCAGGGCGAACTGCTCTTCGCCAACCGCAGCTACCGGCTGTGGTTCGGCGCGGATCCGAAGGGGCACGCGATGCTGGCGGGCTCGCAGCCGACCAGCCTGGCCGGCGCGACGAGCACGCAGGACGCGAGCTACGCCGACGGCGGCAGCGCCGCAGGACACGGCGAGCATGGGGACGAGGAAGACGTCGACGGCTACGGTGGCCTGCCCGCGCAGCACTTGACCGAGGTCGGCGGCGATTCGCGCGAGGTGTTCATCGCGCAGCTCGACATGTGGTTCGACGTCCGCGCGCGTTATCTGCAGTGGACCGACGGCCGCCTCGCGCAGATGCTGATCGCGACCGACATCACCGCGCGTCGCCACGCCGAGGCGCAACAGCAGCAGCAGACCGAGAAGGCGCAGGTCACCAGCCGGCTGATCACGATGGGCGAGATGGCGTCGAGCGTCGCGCACGAGCTCAACCAGCCGCTGACCGCGATCACCAACTACTGCAACGGCATGGTGTCGCGCGTGCGCGGCGACAACATCCAGAAGGACGACCTGATCGTCGCGCTGGAGAAGACCGCCAAGCAGGCGCAGCGCGCCGGGCAGATCATCCACCGCATCCGCGCCTTCGTGAAGAAGAGCGAGCCGCAGCGCCAGCCCGCGTTCGCGGCCTCGATCGTGGAGGACTCGGTCGAACTCGCCGGCATCGAACTGCGCCGGCGCAACGTGCAGATCCACACCTACGTCGCGCAGCGGCTGCCGGTGATGCGCGTCGACCCGATCCTGATCGAACAGGTGCTGCTGAACCTGCTCAAGAACGCCGCCGAGGCGATCGACAACGCGGCGCTGCCGCCCTCGCGCCGCCACATCGAGCTGCGCGTCGTGCCCAAGCACACCGCCGAGCTGGGCGCCAACATCGAGTTCTCGGTGACCGACATGGGACCGGGCCTGCCGGTCGAGGTCATCGAGCGCATGTACGAGGCCTTCTTCTCCACGAAGGCCGATGGATTGGGGATCGGCCTAGGGTTATGCCGGTCCATCATCGAGTCCCACCAGGGTCGGATCCGTGCCGAGAACCTCTACAATGGCCCGTCCATCGTCGGGTGCCGGTTCGCGTTCACGATCCCCGTGGACATTCCGCGTCCGGAGTCATCACTCGCCCCTCTCGCCACTCCGGCCCCTCTGGAGCAGAGCGGCGACGCGGGGACGGGCACAGCACACAACACTGCCGCAACACCATGAGCTTGATTCCGAAGAAGGGTAATGTCTACGTCGTCGATGACGACGAGGCCGTCCGAGATTCCCTGCAATGGTTGCTGGAAGGCAAGGACTACCGGGTCAAGTGCTATGACTCCGCCGAGAGTTTCCTGAGCCGCTACGACCCGCGTGAAGTCGCCTGCCTCATCGCCGACATCCGCATGGAAGGCATGAGCGGCCTGGAACTCCAGGACAAGCTGATCGAACGCAAGAGCCCGCTGCCCATCGTCTTCATCACCGGTCACGGCGACGTGCCGATGGCGGTGCAGACGATGAAGAAGGGCGCGGTCGACTTCATCGAGAAGCCGTTCAAGGAAGAGGAACTGCTGTCGCTGGTCGAGCGCATGCTGGACCAGGCCCGCGGCGCCTTCGCCACGCAGCAGGAAGCGGCCAGCCGCGACGCGCTGCTGTCGCGCCTGACCACGCGTGAAGCGCAGGTCCTGGAACGCATCGTCGCCGGCCGCCTGAACAAGCAGATCGCCGACGACCTGGGCATCAGCATCAAGACGGTGGAAGCGCATCGCGCCAACATCATGGAGAAGCTCAACGCCAACACCGTCGCCGACCTGCTGAAGATCGCGCTCGGCGCGAACACGCAGGCCAAGGCCGGCTGATCCGACGAGAACACCGAGAGGCCGCTGCGAAGCGGCCTCTTTGCATTCCGGGCAGAGCGATCCTCTGCCCTTGCGCTTTTCTGCTTTCCGCGTTTTTGAGTTCCTGAATTCGGAGTACCGACATGACTGCACAACTGATCGACGGCAACGCCCTGTCCAAGCAACTGCGCGCCGAAGTGGCGACGCGCGCCGCCGCGCTGACCGCCCAGGGCGTGAAGCCGGGACTGGCCGTGGTGCTGGTCGGCGACAACCCCGCGAGCCAGGTCTACGTGCGCAACAAGGTCAAGGCCTGCGAGGACGCGGGGCTGCACTCGGTGCTGGAGAAGTACGCCGACACGATGACCGAGGCGGAGCTGCTCGCGCGTGTCGACGCGCTGAACAACGATCCGTCCATCCACGGCATCCTGGTGCAGTTGCCGCTGCCCAAGGGCATCGATGCGCACAAGGTCATCGAGGCGATCGCGCCGGAGAAGGACGTCGACGGCTTCCACGTCGCCAGCGCCGGCGCGCTGATGGTCGGGCAGGAGGGCTTCAAGCCCTGCACGCCGTACGGCTGCATGAAGATGCTGGAGTTCATCGGCTACGACACGAAGGGCAAGCATGCCGTCGTGATCGGCCGCAGCAACATCGTCGGCAAGCCGATGGCCATGCTGCTGCTGCAAGCCAACGCGACGGTCACGGTGTGCCACAGCGCGACGCCGGACCTGGCCCACTTCACGCGCCAGGCCGACATCGTCGTGGCGGCGGTGGGCAAGCGCAACGTGCTGACCGCCGACATGGTCAAGCCGGGCGCGGTGGTGCTGGACGTCGGCATGAACCGCACCGAGGAAGGCAAGCTCTGCGGCGACGTGGACTTCGACGGCGTCAAGGAAGTCGCCGGCTGGATCACGCCGGTGCCGGGCGGCGTCGGTCCGATGACGATCACGATGCTGCTGGTCAACACGATGGAATCGGCAGAGCGCGCGGCCGCCGCTCGCTGATCCTCATCGCACCATGACAAACGGGCGGCCAGTGGCCGCCCGTTGTCGTCAGAGGGGTCAGTTCGTGTCCGCCTCGCGCAGCGTCTGCACGACCGGCCGCTGCAGCACCCCGCGCAGCGCCCACCAGCCGGCGAGTTGCGCGAGCACGGCGCCGCCGATGGTGGTGCCGATCAGCACCCAGGGCTTGAACTGCCATTCGAATTCGAACGCGTAGTGCGTCAGCGCCCAGCCCAGCGCCTGCGCGGCGATCCCCGCGAGGAAGCCGGCGAGCGCGCCCAGGCCGAGCAACTCCGCGCGCTGCACGGCCGCGAGCAGTGCGCTCGATGCGCCGAAGGCGCGCATCAACGCGAACTCCCGCGTGCGCGCATCACGTGACCCCACTGCGGCCACCAGCAACACCACCACGCCCAGCGCCAGCGCGACCGCGAACAGCAGTTGCACGGCCATGATCACCTGCTCCAGCACCTGCTGCACCTGCTTGAGCTCGGCGGAGACGTCGATCAGCGTGAGGTTGGGGAACTCGTTGACCAGCTTGCGGTCGAGCGCTGCGGCGGCGCCCTGCCCTTCCGGCGAGCGGTATGCGGAGATGTAGCTCACGGGCAGTTCCGGCATCTGCGCGCGCGGGTACAGCACGAAGAAGTTGACCCGCATCGAGCCCCAGTCGACCTTGCGCAGCGAGGTGATCTTGGAGTCGACCAGCACGCCCGCGATGTCGAAGCGCATCGTGTCGCCGAGCTTCAGTCCGAGCTGCTCCGCCAGGCCCTGTTCGACGCTGACGCCTTCCTTGTCCTCCGGCGTCCACTTGCCGCCGGCGATCAGGTTGTGCGACGGCAGCTCGGCGCTGTGGCTGAGGTTGAACTCCCGCTCCACCAGACGCTGGGCGCGCTCCTCGGTGAAACGGCTGGCCTTGATCGCCTCGCCGTTGATGGCGACCAGCCGGCCGCGGATCATCGGGTACCAGTCGTAGTCCTTGACGCCGGACTTGTCGAGATCGGATCGGAATCCCGGGCCCTGCTCCGGCTGGATGTTGATGACGAAGCGGTCCGGCGCGTTCACCGGAGTCGCGGCGCGCCAGCTCTCGATCAGGTCGGTGCGCATCAGCACCAGCAGCGCCAGCGCGAGCAGCCCCAGCGACAACGAGCCGACCTGCAGCACCGCGAACGCCGGCCGCGCGGCGACCTGGCGCGTCGCCAGCAGCAGCCAGCGCGGCGCGCCGGCCTGCGGCACGAGGCGCCGCAACGCCAGCACCGCGCCGTACGCAAGCAGTGCGAAGAGCCCCAGCGCGACGGCGAAGCCGCCGGTCGCGAAAAGCCCCAGGCGCCAGTCCGCCGACAGCGCCGTCAGCACCGCGGAGAAGCCGATGACGCCCGCCAGCAGCACGGCGATGGAGCCCATCTTCGGGCGGCCCAGCTCGCGCCGGATCACGCGCAGCGGCGGCACGGCGGCCAGTTGCAGCACCGGCGGCAGGCCAAAGCCCAGCAGCAGGCTCATGCCCATGCCCAGGCCCAGCAGCACCGGCCAGATCCCGGGCGACGGCAGGTTCACCTCGATCAGTCCCGCGAGCATCGCGATGAAGCCGTAATGCAGCAGGAAGCCGAGCAGCACGCCGATCGCGCTGCCGATGAAGCCGACGGTGGCGAACTCCAGCGTGAACACCCAGGTGAGGCGCCGCTGCGGCTGGCCGAGCACGCGCAGCATCGCGCAGTCGTCGAGGTGGCGGTTGGCGAATTCGCGCGCCGCGAGCGCGACCGCGATGGCCGCGAGCAACGCGGCCAGCAGCGCGACGAGGTTCAGGAACTTGGTCGCGCGGTCCAGCGTCTGGCGCATCTCGGGGCGGCCGGTCTCCAGCGACTCCAGGCGCACGCCGCGCCAGTTGCCGTCCTTCAGCTGCTGGCGGGTCTGCGTGTTGAACTGCTGCACGGCGGCCGCTTCACCGATCACGGCGTAGCGGTAGGTGATGCGGCTCGCAGGCTGGATCAGCGCGGTCGCGGCGATGTCGGACTGCGCCAGCATCACGCGCGGCGCGAAGTTCATGAAGCCGGCGCCGCGGTCAGGCTCGTTCGAGATCTCGCCGGCGATCTTCAGCGTCGAATCGCCGAGCAGCAGCGGATCGCCGACCTTCAGTCCCAGCGCGCTCAGCACGCCCGTATCGACCCACACGGTGCCCGCCGCCGGCGCGCCGACCTGGCGGCCGTCCTTCAGCGACAACGCGCCGCGCAGCGGATAACGCGGGCTCACCGATTTCACCGCCACCAGCCGGCTGCCGCCGCCCTGGTCCTCGTTGGCGCGGGCCATGCTGGGGAAGTTCAAGGTCTCGACGCTGCGCAGATTCAGACGTTCGGCGAGTTCGCGGACCGGCGCGGGCGTCGGCTGATCGCTCGCGACGACCGCATCGCCGCCCAGCAGTTGCGCCGCGTCCCGGCGCAGGCCCTGGTCGAGCCGGTCCGACAGGAAGGCCACCGCGCACACGGCCGCGACCGCCAGCATCAGGGCCAGGACCAGCAGATAGAGCTCGCCCGCGCGGAAGTCGCGCCAGGTCTGCAAGCCCATCTGACGCCACAGCGACGGCGGTCGGCGGCCCGTGGAGGAACCGGAGGCCGGTCGGGCCGCGGGGGACCCTGCGGGGGTGGCGGACGGGGAAGACGGGTGCGCGCTCATGCGCGGACTGTAGCGAACCGCATGCCCGCGCGCTGGCACGGGGGTGCGGTCATGCAATCGGCTTGAACAGTCCGTGCAACCGGTTTTGACGATGCGCCGGGATCGGAGGCGTTCAATGGACAACATGAACACCCACTTCCCTCCCCTCTTCGTCTCCCATGGCTCGCCGATGATCGCGCTGGAGCCGGGCGAGGCCGGTGCCTTCATGCAACGCCTGGGCCGCACGCTGGACGCCGTCTGGGGCCGTCCGAAAGCGGTGCTGGCGATCTCCGCGCACACGACCGCGCGAGAGGCGGTGCTGCTCCGCGCCGACCGCCACGAGGCGGTGTACGACTTCGGCGGCTTCCCGCCGGCGCTCTACCAGCTGCGCTACGACGCCCCCGGCGACCGCGCGCTGACCGCACAGATCGGCGAGACGCTCGCCCTGCCCGTCTTCGACCACGCCGGGCTGGATCACGGGATCTGGACCTCGCTGCGATTCCTCTACCCCGACGCCGACGTGCCGGTCATCCCGCTCACGCTGACGGCGCACGCCTCACCGGCGCAACTGATCGAACTGGGCGAGAAGCTGCAGGCGCTGTCGCGCGAAGGCGTCCTCATCCTGGGCACGGGCAGCATCACGCACAACCTGCGGCTGCTGATGCGCGCGGCGTCGGACGACGCGCCGGAGATGGCCGAATCGGCGGCCTTCCGGACCTGGTTCGCGGAGCGTTCCGCGGCCCGGGATTGGGAGGCCCTGGCGGCCTATCGCACGCAGGCGCCGAGCGCCGCGCTGATGCATCCGACGGACGAGCATCTGCTGCCCTGGTACGTCGCGGCGGGCGCCGGCGGTCGCGACGACGCGCCAATCCGCATCCACGAGGGTGTCACCTTCGCTGCGCTGGGGATGGATGCCTACGCGTTCGGCCCGCAGGCGCAGCGCCTGTCCCAGGCGCTGGCGGGCTGAATCCTCAGCGGGCGTTCAGATGAAGATCGCGGCCAGGATGCCGAGGATCAGCGCCCATTTGACGACGTAGTAGCCGGTGCGGGACTTCGCCTTGAACGCCTTGAAGAACAGGCGCACCTTGTAGGCGTGATAGAAGAACTTGTTGAGGCCGCCGATGGGCTCGCTCTCCAGGTTCTGAGTCGCGGCAGAGGTCATCACCAGCTTGCCGAACGCGCGGTTCAGCCAGCGGATCGGCGCGAAGTGGACCGGACGCTCCACGTCGCAGAACAGGATCACGCGCTGATGCGTGGTCGTGTTCTCGGCGTAGTGGATGAAGGTCTCGTCGAACATCACGTCCTCGCCGTCCTTCCAGTGGTACTTCTCGCCGTCGACGTCGATGTAGCAGCCGGGGTCGTTCGGCGTGGTCAGGCCGAGGTGGTACCGCAGCGAACCCGCGTACGGGTCGCGGTGGCGCACCAGCTTCGCGCCGGGCGGCAGCGACGCGAACATCGCCGCCTTCACGCCGGGGATCTGCCGGAGCAGCTCGACCGTCTTCGGGCAGAGCGCGTTGGCCGAGGCCATGTCCCGGTCGTACCACTTCAGGTAGAAGCGCTTCCAGCCGGTGCGGAAGAACGAGTTGAAGCCGATGTCGTTGTAGCCCGACGCGGCCTTGATGTAGCCCTCGTCGTTGAGCTTGAGCGCTTCCTCGCGGATCACCTGCCAGTTGTTGCGCAGCAGGCTGAGTTCGGGGAACTCCGAGGTCTTCAGGTAGGGCGTGGCCGGGGCGCGCGAGAACAGGTACATGACCGCGTTGATCGGCGAGATCAGCACGGTGAAGTCAGTCAGCGCGCGGGCCAGCTTGAAGCGGACGCGACCGCGGAAGTGGGCGTACAGCGCGGAGGCGATGAAGATCGCCAGCACCCAGTAACGCGTGGGCGGCAGCCATTCGGCCATGTGCGGAACTCCTGCAAGAGAAGCGCGGGATTATCGGCGATCGAGCGCGAGCGACACGGCCCAGAAGATCAAGCCCCCGAACGCCAGGGCGACACCCACCCAGCCGGTGGACGTCCAGCCGTGGCCGGCGGCGATCGCCAGCCCGCCCAGCCAGGGGCCGAGCGCGTTCGCCGCGTTGAAGGCCGAGTGGTTCAGCGCGGCGGCGAGGGTCTGCGCCTCGCCGGCGACGTCCATCAGCCGGGTCTGCAGCACGGCGCCTAGCCCGCCGCCGCAGCCGATGAGGAAGACCACCGGCAACAGGGTCCACAGGCTGCCGGCCGCGAAGGGGTACAGCGCGAGCGAGGCGGCACTCCACAGCAGCAGCCCGCCGATGGTGGGCATCAGCGCGCGGTCGGCGGCCCAGGCGGAGACCAGTGTCCCCGCGGTCATGCCCATGCCGAACACGCTCAGCACGACGGGCAGCATGCCGGGGCCGGTGCGCGTGACCTCCAGCAGCGTGGAACCGAGGTAGGTGTAGACGGCGAACATGCCGCCGAAGCCGATGGTCGCGATGCCCAGCGTCAGCCAGACCTGACGCCGGCCGAGCGCACCGAGTTCGCGCATCGCGCTGGCGCCCGGCTGGACGCGGTCGCGCGGCGCGTGCATCGCGACCAGCGCGGCGGTCAGCAGCGCCAGCAGCGTCACGACGCCGAAGCCCCAGCGCCAGCCGGCCCACTGCCCCAGCGAGTTCGCCAGTGGCACACCGATGATGGTGGCGACGGTCAGCCCCAGCATCATGAGACTGACGGCCTGTGCCCGACGCGCTGGCGCGACCAGCGAGGCCGCAACCAGCGCGCCCACGCCGAAGTAGGCGCCATGCGGCAGACCGCTGAGGAAGCGGAACAGCAGCATCGCGTGATAGCTGGGTGCCAGCGCGCTGAGGCCGTTGCCGACGGCGAAGGCCAGCATCAGGAAGATCAGCAGCGTGCGTCGCGGCACCTTGGCGCCGAGGACGGCCAGCAAAGGCGCGCCGACCACGACGCCGAGCGCATAGGCGCTGATCACGTGACCGGCGGTCGGCGCGTCGATGCCGAGATCTGGCGCGAAGAACGGGACCAGGCTCATCGCCGCGAACTCGGTCGTGCCGATGGCGAAACCGCCTATGGACAGCGCGAGCAGCGCCCACCCGGTGTGCGCGACGGGCGTCGGGTCGTCGGAGAGCTGGGGAGAGGCGATCGGAGAAGCGGCGGACATGTCGGACTGCTGAAAGCAAACGCTCAGTGAGCGTTCAGGAAACGTTCAGCATTGCAACACGGATCGGGTCGCCACACCGATGGCGGGGACTGGAGAGCGCCCTGGGACTGAGCTGGAACAGCTCGCCGGCAGCGAGCGCTGACGGCCTGGATTGGCGCCGGGCAATTGGAGCGGGCGAAGGGAGTCGAACCCTCGTCATTGGCTTGGGAAGCCAAGGTAATAGCCGTTATACGACGCCCGCGGAGGAGGCGGATTATGACCCAAGCCCGGCGCAGGCTGGCCGGTCCGATCAGCGGCCGCGCTGACCGATCAACTGAGCCAGCAGGCGCTGGAGTTCTGCCTCCGCCAGCGGGTTCAGGCCCAGGAAACGGCAGCCGATGTGGACTTGCTCGCCGGCGAGGAACGACCGGAAACTGCGCCGGATGCGCACCTCGAGGTCGGCCACCAGCACGAGCTGATCGCCCACCATCACCCTCGCCTGCTGGACCTTCTGGCCGAGGAACAAGCCTCGGCCCTCTTCCACCGAACCGCGCAGCCCGAGCCCGCCCAGCGACACGTCGTCGACGTTCAGGCTGCGGGCGCGGCCCAGCAGCATGAATTCGACCCGCACCGCCGGTCCGAGCGGCACGTCACGGCGCGGTGTCGTGCGGCGTTCATCGCTGTCATCGCCGTCGGCGTCGTCCGCCGCCAGCGCGGCAGCCGCTTCGGGGTCACTCTCCGCGTCGGCCACGGCGGGAGCATCGGCCGCGCCAGCGGCGGGCGCTTCAACGACCGCAGTCGGCTTGGATCGGAAACGGAGACGGAACATGGACAAGGTCGGAAAGCGCAGGCACCCGGGTTGTATGCGCTCCGGGTGAACGCCTTCATGTCTGGCCAACCGCGAGGCGTGATCTTTTTCACGCCGATGAACATCCGCTTACAGGATCCGCCGCTGTCGGCGGCGGGCTCGCGGTCACCTTCAATCCCAGGCAGGTGCGAAGTCCGGATTCGCCAGCCGTTCGCCGCGATCGAGCGTGGCGATGCGCGTCATGTCCTCGTCGCTGAGGCGAAGCGTCGTCGCCGTCAGATTGGCCGCCTGGTTCGACGGCTTGGTCGACGACGGGATCACCGCAAGACCTTGCTGCAGCAGCCACGCCAGGGCGACCTGCGCCGGCGTGGTGCCGTGGCGCGTCGCGATGTCGATCAGCACCGGCTCGGTCATGACTTTGCCGTAGGCCAGCGGCATGTAGGCGGTCAGGTGCAGACCTTGCGCCTTTGCGAAGTCCACGAGGCGGCGGTTCTGCAGGAACGGATGGATCTCCACCTGGTTGGTCGCGAGTTCGCCGACACCTACGAGCTCGATCGCTTCACGCATCTGCGCGACGGTGAAGTTGGACAGGCCGATCGCGCGCGTCAGGCCCAGGCGCTTCGCCTCGATCAGCGCATCGAGCGTCTCCTTCAGCGGCACCGCATTGCCGGGCGACGGCCAATGGATCAACGTCAGGTCGACCGCGTTCATGCGCAGCTTCGCGAGGCTCTCGCGCAGGCTCGGGATCACCCGGTCGCCGGCCAGTTGTTCGATCCAGATCTTGGTCGTGATGAACAGCTCGGTGCGCGGCACGCCGCTCTCGTCGATCGCCTGGCCGACCTCGGCTTCGTTGCCGTAGATCTGGGCGGTGTCGATGTGCCGGTAGCCCAGCGACAGGCCGCTCTTGACGGCGTCGATGACGGTCTGGCCCTTCAGTCGGAAGGTGCCAAGACCCAGCACAGGCATCGGAATGAAGGCGGCGTCGGTGGCTTTGGGGGTGGTGGTGCTCATGGGGAACTCCTGAAAGTGGTCGGAGGTGAATCGGGATCGTGCGCGCGCTTGCGCGCTCTTGCGAGGTGGTGCGCGGTCGTGCGCGATCAATGGCCCACGGCGATCGGGGCGGCGCCGGCGGCGCGCGCCGGAAGGGGGAAGCGTCGATCGAGGCGTCCCGCCAGCACGGTGAGCGCGAAGGCGCCGAGCACGACGATGGCGCCGATCCAGGGCGTGTGGATCAGCCCCAGGTGCTCGACGATCAGGCCGCCGCCCCAGGCGCCGCCGGCGATGCCCAGGTTGAACGCGGCGATGTTCAGGCCCGAGGCGACGTCGACCGCCTTGGGCGCATGCGCCTCCGCCTGCTGCACGACGTAGACCTGCAGTCCCGGCACATTGCCGAAGGCGAACGCGCCCCAGGCGAGCACGGTCAGCACGGCGGCGATCGGCGACTGGGCGGTGACGCTCAGCACGAACAGCACGGCGGCGAGTCCGAGGAAGATCAGCTTGAGCGCGCCGATCGGGCCGCGCTTGTCCGCGAGCTTGCCGCCCCAGACGTTGCCCACCGCGACCGAGATGCCGTACACGAGCAGCACGAGGCTGACGCCGTTGGCGGAGATGCCGCTGATCTGCTGGAGGATGGGCGCGAGGTAGGTGAAGGCGATGAAAGAGCCGCCGTAGCCGACGGCCGTCATCGCATACACCAGCAGCAGACGCGGCTGGCGCAGGGGCTCCAGCTGATGCAGCAGGCTGGCCGGTGCAGGCTGGGCGAGCTTGCGCGGCACGAAGACCAGGCTGGCGACGAAGGCGATCAGGCCGAGCGCGGCGACGGCGAGGAAAGTCGCGCGCCAGCCGAAGTGCTGGCCGATGAAGGTGCCCAGCGGCACGCCGGTGACCAGCGCGACGGTGAGTCCGGAGAACATCGTCGCGATGGCGCTGGCGGCCTTCTCACGCGGGACGAGGCTGGTCGCGATCGTCGAGCCGATCGAAAAGAACACGCCGTGCGCCAGGCCGGTGAGCACACGCGCCACGACGAGCGCGCCGTAGCCAGGGGCGAGCCACGCGAGCAGGTTGCCCGCTGTGAACAACAGCATCAGCGCGAGCAGCAGCTGCTTGCGCGGCCAGCGGCCGGAGAGCGCGGTAAGCACGGGCGCGCCGATGGCGACGCCCAGCGCGTACAGCGAGACCAGCAGGCCCGCGGACGGCAGGCTGACGCCGAGGTCGGCGGCCATGGTCGGGATCAGGCCCACGATGACGAATTCCGTGGTCCCGATGGCAAAGGCGCTGACAGTCAGCGCCCACAAGGCGATCGGCATATTGAGGCTCCTGCGAAGCGGGGGAGGTGGAGGAATGGCCGCCAGTGTGCGCATCCGCCGCTTGCAGATAAAGCCTCGATTGACCAAATGATTATTGAATCAGACGCAAATTAAACGAGCGCATCCATTCCGCGCTTCCGGATCAGGTGAAGCATTTTCAGCTCGGCCCCCCGGGGCCGTGCCAGACCTTGCTGCCAGCGCAGCACCAGGCGTGGCGGCGTGTTCAGCAACCGCGCGAAGGTGAAGTAATGAAGATTCGACTGCGCCACCAGTTGACGTATCTGCGACGGCGTCATCGGATCGGGCAGCGGACTGCAACCCCGCTCGAACTCGCGCCACTGTTCGTCGGTCATCAACCCATGCTCATGAAGGCGTCGCGACGACGCCAGAAGCTCTGCCAACAGACGTGACTTACGTTTACGCATCACAAGCAACCTCCGAAATGTCTCCGCGATCCACCGCTGCCTTCAGGCCCATCGCATCCTGAATCAACCAGTGCATCGCAGCGGCTCGGCACATGGCGATTTCGTTGGGGTCCAGGCTGGTCCGACGGTTCTTGGCATAGCCATGGACAAAGAACCAGGGGCCCGCATGCCGGTTCGCGACGATGGCCCGATAGCCGCCGCGCTTTCCGGAGCCGGATCGTGCAATCCGCTTCTTCCTCAGTCCATGACCAAGATCTGCATCGATCAGTCCTCGTTTCATTTCGTCCACAGCCCGGCACAGATCACCTTCTGTCCAATGCCTGCTTGCGCATCCAACGACGAAACCCTTCGATCACGAACACCGCCATGCGGACCTCCACGCCTTGCCGCGATGACGATCAGTGCCAGGCCTTGCGTGGTCGTGCGTCACCCTGAAGTCGGCCCACCCTTGGGGGATACGCGGAGGGGTGGGGATCCTCCGTCAGACTCCTATCATTCGCATCAATCTCGGCCGCCCATTGCGCTCATGAAAAGCTCCCTCGATGAACTCGCCGTCCTCGCCGCCATCGTCGACGCGGGATCGATCAGCGCGGCGGCGGAGCATCTGGGGCAGACGGTCTCCGCCGTCAGCCGGTCGTTGAGCCGGCTCGAACACAAGCTCGGCACGACCTTGATGCGGCGCTCCACCCGACGACTCGAACTCACCGAGGAAGGCCAGTTCTTCCTCGCCCGCGCCCGCAGCGTGCTCGCCGCGGTCGAGGACGCCGAGGAGCAACTCGCGCTGCGTCGCGACCAGCCGGCCGGGCGGTTGCGCGTGAACGCGGCCTCGCCGTTCATGCTGCACGTACTGGTGCCGCTGATCGGCGGCTTCCGCGAGCGCTATCCGCAGATCGAGCTCGAACTCAACAGCAGCGACCAGATCATCGACCTGCTGGAGCAACGCACCGACGTCGCGCTGCGCATCGGCGCGCTCGCCGATTCCACGCTGCATGCGCGGCCGCTCGGGAGCTTCCGGCTGCGGGTGCTCGCGAGTCCCGCCTACCTCGCCGCGCACGGACGCCCGACGAAGGTCGAGGCGCTCTCCAACCATTCGCTGCTCGGCTTCACCGCGCCCGAAAGCCTCAACACCTGGCCCCTGCGCTGGTCCGGCGGCGAGGGCTATCCGATCGAGGCCGCGGTGAGCGCATCCTCGGGCGAGACGCTGCGCCAACTGGCGCTGGCCGGCCAGGGCATCGTGGCGCTGTCCGATTTCATGACCGCGCGCGACCGCGCCGACGGGACGCTGGTGCAGGTCCTCGCGACGCACACCGTCGACACGCGCCAGCCGGTTCATGCGGTCTACTACCGCAACACCGCGCTGGCCTCGCGCATCACCTGCTTCCTCGACTACCTCGCCGTCGAGATGGCGACGCTCACGGCCTGAGGCGTCCGACGCGGCCGGGGCGTCCAGCCCGTCCGGCCGGCCCCATCGCCGCCGAGTCGCCTCACGCGGCGATCACTTGTTCACGTCGCCCACGCACAGGTACTTCGTCTCGACGTATTCGTCGATGCCCTGGTGGCCGCCCTCGCGGCCCAGGCCCGACTGCTTCACGCCGCCGAACGGCACCTCCGCCGTCGAGATCAGGCCCGTGTTGATGCCGACCATGCCGTACTCCAAGCCCTCGGACACGCGCGTGATCCGGCCGATGTCCCGGGCGTAGAAGTAGCTCGCCAGGCCGAACTCGGTGGCGTTGGCCAGGGCGACGCCCTCGGCCTCCGTGCCGAAGCGGAACACCGGCGCCACCGGGCCGAAGGTCTCCTCGCGCGCGCACAGCATGTCGGCGGTCGCCTCCGACAGCACCGTCGGCTGGAAGAAGCGGTCGTGCAGGCGCGCACCGCCGACCAGCACCTTCGCGCCCTTCTCCACCGCATCGGCGACGTGGCGTTCGACCTTCTCGATCGCCGCGTCCTCGATCAGCGGGCCCTGCGTCACGCCGGGCTCGAAGCCGTTGCCGACCTTCAGGCCGCCGACCTTCTCGGCCAGCTTCGCCACGAACGCGTCGTACACCCCCGCCTGCACGTACAGGCGGTTCGCGCACACGCAGGTCTGGCCCGCGTTGCGGTACTTGCTGGCGATCGCGCCCTCGACGGCGCTGTCGATGTCGGCGTCGTCGAAGACCAGGAACGGCGCATTGCCGCCCAGCTCCAGCGACAGCTTCTTGATCGTCGGCGCGCATTGCGCCATCAGGATCCGGCCGACCTCCGTCGAGCCGGTGAACGACAGGTGCCGCACCACGTCGCTCCCGCACAGGACCTTGCCGATGGCGATGGAGTGCTCCCCGTCCCCGGTGATCACGTTCAGCACGCCGGCCGGCATGCCGGCGCGCTGCGCCAGCTCCGCCGCGGCCAGCGCGGTCAGCGGCGTCTGCTCCGCCGGCTTGATCACGACCGGGCATCCCGCCGCCAGCGCCGGCGCCACCTTGCGCGTGATCATCGCCAGCGGGAAGTTCCACGGCGTGATGGCCGCGCACACTCCCACCGGCTGCTTGATCACCATGTAGCGCTTGGTCGCATCGGTGCTCGGCACGATCTCGCCGCGCACCCGCTTGGATTCCTCGGCGAACCACTCGACGAAGCTGGCGCCGTAGGCGATCTCGCCGCGCGCCTCGGCCAGCGGCTTGCCCTGCTCCGCCGTCAGGATGCGCGCCAGGTCGTCCGCATGCTGGGTCAGCAGGTGGAACCAGCGCATCAGGATCGAGGCCCGCTCCTTCGCCGTCTTGGCCCGCCACGCGGGCCAGGCGGCGTTCGCGGCGGTCACGGCCGCATCGGCCTCGGACGCCCCCAGGTTCGCCACGTGCGTGAGCAGCACGCCGGTCGCCGGGTCGGCCACGTCGAAACGGCTTGATCCGCCGACCCACTCGCCGTTGATCAGCGCGTCGGTCTTCAGCAGGCTCGGGTCCTTGAGCTGCGCCAGCGGGGAGGTCTTGGGGTCCATCGTCGCCATGTCGTTTCTCCGTGGAAGGCCGGCATCCTAGCGGCGCCGGCGTGACCGCCATGTCAACACCGTGTCAACGGCCCCGGCTCCTATAATCGAAGGCTTCGCGAAATCGGGCGCCAGGCCCCGCCATTCCGCAAGGAGGAGCGGCAAACCGCGCACCTGCGAAGACACAAACTGATTCATGTCGCAGCCCCGGCTGCGACAGACCCGACCCGCCAGGCCCATCAAGCAAAGGACAGGCATGAAAGCCGCAGAGATCCGCCACACCTTCCTGAAGTTCTTCGAGTCCAAGGGCCACCAGATCGTCGCGTCCAGCCCGGTCGTGCCCGGCGACGACCCGACGCTGCTGTTCACCAACGCGGGCATGAACCAGTTCAAGGACGTGTTCCTGGGCTTCGACAAGCGCGCCTACTCGCGCGCCACCACGGCGCAGAAGTGCATCCGCGCCGGCGGCAAGCACAACGACCTGGACAACGTCGGCTACACGGCGCGCCACCACACCTTCTTCGAGATGCTGGGCAACTTCAGCTTCGGCGACTACTTCAAGAAGGACGCCATCGGCTTCGCCTGGGAACTGCTGACCGAGCACTTCAAGCTGCCGGCCGAGAAGCTGTGGGTCACCGTCTACTCCGAGGACGACGAGGCCTACGAGATCTGGAACAAGCAAGTGGGCGTGCCCGCCGAGCGCATCGTGCGCATCGGCGACAACAAGGGCGGCCGCTACATGTCCGACAACTTCTGGATGATGGGCGACACGGGTCCCTGCGGCCCCTGCACCGAGATCTTCTACGACCACGGTCCGGACGTGGCCGGCGGCCCCCCGGGCTCGCCCAACGAGGACGGCGACCGCTACATCGAGATCTGGAACAACGTCTTCATGCAGTTCAACCGGACTGAAGACGGCGTGATGCACCAGCTGCCCAAGCCCAGCGTCGACACCGGCATGGGTCTGGAGCGCCTGGCGGCCGTGCTGCAGCACGTGCACTCGAACTACGAGATCGACCTGTTCGTGAACCTGCTGGCCGCGGCCAAGCAGAGCGTCGACGCGGCCACGCCCGGCACCGGCGACTGCGACAAGGAATCCCCGTCGCTGAAGGTCATCGCCGACCACATCCGCGCCTGCTCGTTCACCGTCGTCGACGGCGTGATCCCGGGCAACGCCGGCCGCGGCTACGTGCTGCGCCGCATCGCCCGCCGCGCGATCCGCCACGGCTACAAGCTGGGCGCGCGCGCGCCCTTCTTCCACAAGCTCGTGGCCGCGCTGGCCAAGGAGATGGGCGAGGCCTATCCCGAGCTGCGCCGCGACGAGGCGCGTGTCACCGAAGTGCTGAAGCAGGAAGAGGAACGCTTCTTCAAGACCATCGCCACCGGCATGGAACTGCTGGAGTCGGCCCTGGCCGGCGGCGCGACGCAGATCGACGGCGACACCGCCTTCAAGCTGCACGACACCTACGGCTTCCCGGTCGACCTGACCGCCGACGTCTGCCGCGAGCGCGGCGTGACCGTCGACGAGGCCGAATTCAACCGCCTGCTGGAAGAGCAGAAGAACCGCGGCCGTCAGGCCGGCAAGTTCAAGATGGCGCAGGGCCTGGCCTACACCGGCGCGGCGACCACCTTCCACGGCTACGACCACCTCGCCCGTGAAGACGCCCAGGTCGTCGCGCTGTACGTCGACGGCAGCGCGGTGCAGAGCGCCGACGCGGGCGACGACGTCGTGGTCGTGCTCGACCACACGCCGTTCTACGCGGAGAGCGGCGGCCAGGTCGGCGACGCCGGCGAGCTGCGCAACGCGACGACCCGCCTGGTCGTCGACGACACGCTGAAGATCCAGGCCGACGTGTTCGGCCACCACGCGCAGGTCGTCGAAGGCTCGGTCAAGGTCGGCGACGTCTTCGCCGCCAAGGTCGACGCCGAACGCCGCGCCAAGACCATCCGCAACCACAGCGCCACCCACCTGATGCACAAGGCGCTGCGCGAGGTCCTGGGCGCGCACGTCCAGCAGAAGGGCTCGCTGGTCAACGCCGAGCGCACCCGCTTCGACTTCGCGCACACCGCGCCGATGACGGCGGAGGAGATCCGCAAGGTCGAGGCCATCGTCAACGCCGAGATCCTGGCCAACGCCGACACGCAGGCCGCCGTCATGGCCCTGGACGACGCGCAGAAGAGCGGCGCGATGATGCTGTTCGGCGAGAAGTACGGCGAGACCGTGCGCGTGCTGAGCATCGGCTCGTCCAAGGAACTCTGCGGCGGCACGCACGTGCGCCGCACCGGCGACATCGGCCTGTTCAAGATCGTCGCCGAGAGCGGCGTCGCGGCCGGCATCCGCCGGGTCGAGGCCGTCACCGGCGACAACGCGCTGCATTACCTGCAGTCGCTGGAGTCCACCGTGCAGGCCGTCGCCGGCACGCTCAAGGCCGCGCCCGCCGAACTGGAACCGCGCGTGCAGGCCGTGCTGGAGCAGCTGCGCGCGCTGGAGAAGGAACTCACCGCCGCCAAGAGCAAGCTGGCCTCCGCGCAGGGCGACGAACTGATGGCGCAGGCCGTGGACGTCAAGGGACTGAAGGTGCTGGCGGCCACGCTGGTCGGCGCCGACGCCAAGACGCTGCGCGAGACCATGGACAAGCTCAAGGACAAGCTCAAGACCGCCGCCATCGTGCTGGCCGCGGTCGACGGCGACAAGGTCCAGTTGGCCGCGGGCGTCACCTCGGACAGCATCGGCAAGGTGAAGGCCGGCGAGCTGGTCAACTTCGTCGCGCAGCAGGTCGGCGGCAAGGGCGGCGGCAAGCCGGACCTGGCCATGGCCGGCGGCACCGATGCCAAGGCCCTGCCCGCCGCGCTGGCGAGCGTGCAGGCCTGGGTCGGCGAACGCGTCTGACACAAAACCCGGACAGACTCCGTGGACCCGACGGCAGCCGCGCCGTCGTCGGGCGGCGATCGAACCGCCCGCCCCGGAGTCCCGACGAACCACCTCTTCAAGGGCCCCGGTCGGGCCCTTGTCGTTTCAAGCAACTGGAGCAAACATGACTGACACCCCGATGGACGACGACTTCGGCGACGCGATCGACGTCGAGAACGCGCAGCGCCTCGGCGAGCTGCTGGCCGTGCTGGCCGGGCAGGCCGATCCGGATGCGCCGGCGATCACGCTGGACACGATGGACGGCTACCTGACCGCCCTGCGCGTCGGCCCCGCGGACGCCGCGCCCATCCAGGCGATGGACGCGCTGTTCGGCGAGGACTGGCCCGCCGGCCTCGACGAGCAGGACCTGACCGATGCGTTCATGGAAGCGCTGCATGTGCGCTGGAACGAGATCGGCGACAGCCTGGAGCCGCAGCCACTGCTCGAAGCGCCCGAGCAGATGCACCTGACGCCGCTGATCTCCGAGTTCGACGAGGAGACCAAGGCCGAGCTGGTCGCGCAGGGCTCGATCACCGCGGAACTGCTGGAACGCATGCCCGCTCCGGGCGCGATGTGGGCGCAGGGCTTCCTGCAGGCGGTCGACGACTCGAACGCCTGGACGCTGCCCGCCGGCGACGGCGCCGACGACCTGCAGGCGATGCTGGAAGCGATCGAGGCCGTGACGCTGGCCGAGGACTCGACGCCCCGCGCCGAGTACATCCAGCGCGCCTACGAAGAGCCGGAAGGCATCGACCAGAACGCGCTGATCGACGACATGCTGTTCACCGTGCAGGACCTGCGCCTGTTCTGGATGCAGCAGCGCGTGCTGAAGGAAGCGATCTCCGGCCTGACTTCGGATCCGGACGCGACGCACTGATCCACGGATCACGCGGATCGACGGCGGCTTCATGCCGCCTCATCTCGCCTCTTTTCGCCTCTTTCGCCTCACCTGAACGCCGGCCTTGCGCTGGCGTTTCCCATTCAGAGCCGACCTTTGCAGTTCGGCGCGCCGCAGCGGCAGCGCAATCGGCCCTCGTGGTGACTCTCGCCGTAGTCGGCGCAGATCTCCTCGCCCGGATCGATGTCGCGGATCGCGTAGAACTCCGCCCGGCCCTGTCGGATGCGCAGCACGGCGTTCGGCGCGCAGCTGTGGTTCACATGGCGCAGCGCGCAGTCGGACTTCGTCGCATCGATCGCGGTCTTGTCCGTCACCTCGACCACGTGGATGCGGCGTCGACCCTCGATGCGACGACGGGCTTCGCGCACCGGCACGATCTCGCCACGCATCTCGCCGATCTTGCGCCGCGCCGGAATCGATTCGGCGGCGAACACCCCGAGGCCGTCGATCGGGCTCTTGTCCACGGCCAGCGCGAAGCGCTCGGCGGGTTGCGGCTCGCCCTTCGGGCGCGCGGGCGCTCCGGCGGCAGGCGCCGCGGTGGCGAGGTCGGCAACGGCAGCGACGGAACTCAGTCGAGGCATGAAGCGGCGCGCGGCGTCGGCCGCGACGGAATGGGGAAACGCACATTGTCGCGCCCTTGCCACTGGTGTGGCGGACGGCGGGCTTGACGCCTTCAACGCGGCACCAAGATACTGGTCCGCATGTTCTCCGCGATCCGTTCTTCCGGCCACGTCCAGATGTGCTGCATGCATCCGCTGCAGGCGCACCTGTGCGCATGCGGACCGGGACGGCGTCGAACGCGGTAGACGCCCCAAGGATCCAGGACCCACGGTCCCGAAACGATCCCCGAACTCCCCCGACAAGGCCCGCGCAACCCGCGGGCCTTGTTCATTTCCGCCCTCGGTCCTTCCATCCCACCAGGAGCACCCCGATGCAGACCTCGACGAATCCGCCCCGCTTCCCTGACGACCGCGACCGCGGCCCACGCGCCGTGCGCATCGTCGACGGCCTCATGCTGCGCCGTCCTCGTCCCGAGGACGCTCGCGCGCACGCCGAACTGATGGGGCATCCCGGCGTGCAGCCGTCACTGCTGCAATTGCCCTACACCTCTGAGCTGCTCTGGCAGGAACGCTTCTCGAAGGTGCCCGACACGAACAGCGGCGAACTGCAGCTGCTCGCCTTCGACGGCGAGCGGCTGGTGGGGTCCGCGGGCCTGCATCCGGTCGGGCCGCAGGTGCGGCGTCGGCACGCCATGATGCTGGGCATCGGCGTGCATCCGGAGGCGCATGGGCGGGGCGTGGGCTCGGCGTTGATGGACGCGCTGATGCGTCAGGCGGACGACTGGCTCGGCGTGCTGCGCATCGAACTCACCGTGTTCGCCGACAACACGCGCGCGATCCGGCTCTACGAGCGCTTCGGCTTCGAGCACGAGGGGCGACTGCGCGGGTATGCGTTGCGCGGCGGTCGCTATGTCGATGCGCTCACAATGGCGCGGCTGCACCCGCGGCCGCCCATGATCGAGCGGACCGCGGCCTGAACCCCGGGGATCAATCGACGGTCAGCGCGGGCGCCTGTGCTTCGACCACGCCGTTGACCAGGCGCCACAGGTCGTCGCCATCCAGCAGCGTGAGCATCTGCGGTCCATGACCCTTGAGCAGGTGCACCTGCGCCTGTGCGGCCCAGCCCGGACGTGTCGGGCTCGGCTGCAGTTGCTCCGCGCCCGCGACGAAGACCTGGCCCAGCTGCTGCACCGCCAGCACCAGGCGCTGGCCCGCGCCGGTCTGGCAGACCATCAATGCGGCTTCATCGCCGCAAGGGCGGTGGAACAGCAGTTGGCCGAGATCGAGCACCGGCAGCATGCGGCCTTCGAAGCCCAGCATGCCGCGCACCGCTGCGGGGGCCGTCGGCCAGGCGGTGATCCGCTGGCGCTCCAGCGCCGCGACGACCTGCAGCGCGGGCAGGCCCAGCCACTGGTGATCGACGAGGAAGCTGGCCACGTCGACGGTCTTGACGCCCGCAGGCGGCATCGGCGAGAACGCCACGGACATCGCGCCCGCGCCGGACGAGTCGCCCGCCGCCAGACGTTCGCCGAGCGGCAGCACCACGAGCGCCGCGAGATCGGTCGCGTCGGGTGGCGTCAGGCGACGGTACTCCCGGTAGCCGCCGGACATCGCCAGCCCATAGGCATGGACGCGGCCGTCGAATTCGAGCTCGCCGGTCACGTGCTGGTCCGCGGCCAACGCCGGGAGCGCGGGCAACGGCATCGGCAGGCGATCGCCCGGGGACCAGCGCGCATCGCTGCTGGCCACGACCTCGCCCGCACGCGTCACGAGCAGGGCCGCCGCGCCGGCATGGTCGGGCAAGGCGGCACGGAGCATCGCGCGGAACTGCGGTGCGCCGTCGAACACGATCGCGATACCGCCCACCATCGCAGCGCCGTCCGGATGCGGCACGCCGGCTGCGTAGACGAGACAAGGCGCGTGACCGTCCTCGCCGTACAGACCACTGGGCGCATGCGACGACACCACGTATTGACCGGCGTCGCGCAATCCGAGCGCGCCGGACACCCAGTCGCCCTGCAGCGAACGCCCCACGTGATGCGCCTGGGCCGGGTCCGACACCGCGACCACGCGTCCCGCGTTGTCGAAGACCAGCAGCAGCGAGTAGACGGTGTAGAGCGCATGGATGCTCGCCAGCACCGTTTCCGCCGAGGCGGCGTCGCCGAGCGCAAGCGCGCGCTGCAGACGCGCGTCGAGCGCCCACCAGCGGCAGTCGTTGGCGCGTTCGTAGAGATTGCGGTTGACGATGGAGATCGCCAGTTCCGCGCGGAAGCCGGCGCCGTCGAAGACCGCGTCCAGCGCGCCGTCCTCGAGCTGCGCGATCGCGCGCTCGAACACCTGGCGCAGTTGATCGCCGGTGCGTTCGACTTCGTTGAGCAGGGTCACGGCGAAGGCGTTGCCGCCGCCTGGACCGGCCGCTGCCGCCGTTGCCGCGCCTTCTCCGGCGCGGACGCCCGGCTGGGCGTGCGCGCGGCTCTTGAGCTTGCCGTTCCACAAGGACCGCGACAGCTCGCGCTGGATGCGGCGCGCCTCGACGGGAATGCTGCGGAGCTCTTCGTCGAACAGCTCGCGCGTGTCGAGGTCGCGGGCGCGATCGCCCTGGCGTTCCGGCGGCGCGTCCGCAAAGGCATGTTGCAGCGGTTGCAGCATCTGCGCGCGCCAGCCCGGTCCGAAATATCCTTCGTAGCCGCTGGCCGCGCTCTCGCAGGCCAGGTAATCGCGACCGGCGAAGTCCAGCCGCCAGCCCTGCGCTTCACCGGCATCCGCCAGCGGCGCGCCGAGCGGGATCTGCCAGGGGTCCGAGGTCAGCAGCACGCGTCCCTGCGCATCCTTGAGCACCAGCACCGAGCGGGGCACACCGGCGCACAGCGCGCGGAAAAGCCCCAGCATCTCGTCTTCGAGCTTGAAGGACAGGCACAGCAGCCCGCGAACGCCGCCGTCGGCGCCGTCCTGACCGCTCACCGCCGCCGCGTAGATCAGGCCACCGCGACCGCCAAGCAGGCCGGTGGGACCGTGCACTTCGACGAAGGCGCGTCCGGGCTCGAAAGCCTCGCGCAGGCGCGGGTCGTCGACGACAGGTGCACAGCTCGATTCATCCAAGGCTGCGAGCCGGCGGCCATCGGCGGCCAACAGCACGACCTGGTCGTAGACCGAATACTTGGCGACGTACGCAGCAAAGCGGCGACGGAGCGCCTCGACCTCGCCGGGTTCGACCTCGCCGGCCGCATCCGCCTGCAGCAACGCCCGCAGCGGACCATCGCTGGCCAGGAAACCGACGTCGGCGGTCCGTTCAAAGAGATTGCGCACCAGGATGTCGATCGCCACCTGCGAACGCCCCTGCAGATGCCCGACCGCGTGCCGCAGTTGTCGGCGCGCCAGGCTGTCCAGCAGGCGACCGGTGAGCGCCTCGAACGCGGTGCGGGTGTCGGCCATGTCGGTGGCCGCGCCGCTCATCTGGCCCAGCAGCGCGAGGCTGTCCCAGGCGCCCTGCAACCGCAGCAGCGGCTCGCGGTATTCCTCCAGCAGCGGCATGGCGGCCAGCAACGGGGCCACTTCGGCGCTGAACGGCAGGCCTTTCCGGTAGACCTTGTTCGAACCCTGAGTCATCATTTCCCTCCCAACGATCACACGCCCTCGTGAGGCGACGCGCGGCAGTGTGGCGCGCGTTGACGACGTTGTCAGGGGGAGAAACGCACGGTTTCCGAGACTAACTTCGTTGATCGCACGGCGATCAGGCACGAAGTGCCGTGCTGGTGCGGCGACGCCGCGAGTTGGGGAGGAATCTGCCGGCCATGCGGCAGATTGGTGCACTCAGTCCATCGAGACGGCCGCGCCGTCAGCGGTGCGGCGCTGCGTCTGGGCGTGGAGTTCGACGTCGGATGCACGGCTCTGGGGCTGAACGCTGGCGTCGGTACCGCGTTCCGGGGCGGCCGGTTGCGGCGCGGGCGGACGGCTCGGCTGGCGCTTGCCGGTGATCAGCAGGCGAGCCAGCTTGACGACCTCGCTGGCCTGCGCCGGCGCGGCCGGCAGCCACAAGGCGGCGCCGAGCATGGCGACGCCCAGCACCCTCCAAAGGGGCCGGTCGGCGTTCAGCGCTTGTTGTTGTCGGCTCTGCATGGTCTCCCCGCGCGAATCTGCATCTTAGCGACGATGGGAGGAGTATCGAAAGTCAGCCCCCTGCCCGCCAGGGGGTGGCGACGAACTGCGCCTTGGAGCGCTTGACTTGCGGAATGGGGGGACGGGACTCGGCGCTGGGAGACGGCGGCTGCTTCAGGCCGGCACCCCGGACCTCGAAGCGCACCTGCTGGAGCACCCGTCCGCCCGCGTCCAGCAGCGCCAGCTCGTGGCGCCCGGGCATCGGCAGCCAATCCAGCGTGGCGCCGCGTCCGATGACGCGACCGTCGAGGCGCCAGGCCGCCACGCCGCCGCGATCGAGCCGGCCCTCGTGCGCGAAACGCAGGCGCTGCGCCGTCGGCGGGATGTCGGGGTCGAGCGCATAGATCGCGCCGTCGACCGGATTGCTGAGCGAGACGGACGTGCCTGCGGCGCGGATGACCGCCTGTTCGGTCCCTGCCACGAACCACTCGCGGCGCGAGGGCTCCTGGCCAGGCTCGAAACGCGTGTCCTGCGCGACGACGCCGGCGGGCGGGCGGGCGACCGGCGGCACCACGCCCGCGTGCAGCGCCAGCATGACCTCGCGCCAGACCGGAGCAGCGCCGCTCACGCCCGACACCTGATGCATGGCCTCGCCGCTGGAGTTGCCGACCCAGACACCGACCGTGTACTGGCTGGTCCAGCCGACGCACCAGTTGTCGCGCATGTCCTTGCTCGTGCCCGTCTTCACCGAGGCCGGGAACGGCAAGGCCAGGGCGCTCGACAGTCCGAAGGTCAGTGCGCGCGCGTTGTTGTCGGCCAGGATGTCGCCGACGATGAAGCTGGCTTTCGGATCCGCCACCTGGCGGACATCCGTCCGTCGTGGTCCCGCATCCCGACTCGAAACACTTCGCGTCAGCGCGGCTGCTGTGTATCGCCCGCCATTGGCCAGGGCACGATACGCGTTGGTCAGCGCCAGCAGGGTGACGTCGGCGCTGCCCAAGGCCAGCGACGGGCCGTAGAAGCCGCCCGTCTCCGGCAATTGCAGACCCAGGGCATTGAGCCGCTCGAAGACGGCCTCCGGCGTGAGCATCAGCGACAGCCGCACCGCCGGCACATTGAGGCTGTTGCCGAGCGACGCCCGGGCGCTGATCCAGCCGCGGTACTGCTTGTCGTAATTCTGAGGGAGATACAGCCCCGCGGCAGTTGCCACCTGCGCCGGCGAGTCGTCCAGCAGGCTGGCCGCGGTGATCAGGCGGCGTTCGATCGCCAGCTCGTACAGGAAGGGCTTCAGCGTCGATCCCGGCTGACGACGGGCGAGCACGTGGTCCACCTGGGCCGCTTCGGACAGCTGGCTGCCACTCGATCCGACCCAGACGCGGACCTCGCCGCTCGCGTTGTCGAGCACGAGCACCGCGCCGTCCTCGACCTGCCGACCGGACAGCTCCGCCAGATGCCTCCGCAACGCCTGGACTGCCACACGCTGCCAAGTAGCATCGAGCGTGCTGCGCTGTGCGGTCGGACCGTCCGCGCGAAGCGCCAGGCGCGCGTAGTGAGGCGCCCACTGCGGCGCATCGCCGACCGACAAGGACTTTCGCCGCAACACGGCCCCCACCTCGTCGACCAGGCCGTCGCAGGCGTGCCCCATCGCCCGCAGCACCCCGCAGGCGCGCGTCGAGAGCGTCTCAGCCGATGCGTTGGGCCCGCGCAGCATCGCGGCAAGCAGCGCGGATTCGCGCGCATCCAGCCCGCTCGGCCGCTTGCCGAAGAGCGCCTGCGCCGCTGCGGGCACGCCGACGAGTTCGCCGCGCAGCGGCACACGGTTCAGATAGGCCTCCAGGATCTGCGCCTTGGTCCACCGCTTCTCCAGCCGCCCCGCCACCCAGGCCTGCCCAAGCTTCTGCGTCACGCTGCGACCGCCGCGCCGGGCCAGGTCCTGGTCGAGCAGGCCGGCGAGCTGCATCGTCACCGTCGATGCGCCGCGCGTGCGCGTGTTCCACAGATTGGCCCACGCGCTGGCGGCGACCGCCGACCAGTCGACGCCGCTGTGCTCGTAGAAGTGCTGGTCCTCCGACAGCAGCATCGCCCGCAGCAGCGACGGGGACATCCGATCCAGCGGCACCCACGCCAGCACCCGCCGGCTGGGATCCACGCGCAAGGTCTGCAGCGGCTCGCCTCGTCGGTCGAGCAGTTGGATGTCCGACAGCGGATGCGCCGCGCGCGTCTGCGCGAACGACGGCAAGTCATCCGCGCGAGCTGGACTGACCGAGCCCACCGAACCGACCGCGACAAGCGCCAAGGCCGACGCCCTCGCCCATCGCGCGATGGCGTGACGGGGCGTCGACCTGGGCAAGGTCAAGGCTGCACCTCCAGCACGGCGTTCGGCACCTCACCGAAACGGTCCGGCGAATACATCGCCTCGGCGCGCGTGGTCGGCATCTGGAAGCGCCCCGCGTTGTTCAGCCGGACCGTGTATTCGAGGGCATGCTTGCCGCGCGGCAGATAGTCGAAATAGGCGCGCCACGCCGCGAAGCTGCGCTCGATGAAACTGGGCCAGGCCTGACCCTCGGCGCGTTCGCCCTGGGTGTCGATCGTGCCCTCGACGACCGCGGCGCCCGTAGGCAGCGGGTCGCTGAGCACCACCCAGGTCATGTCGGCGGCCGCATCGATCTCGAGCCGCACCCGCATCACGTCGCCGCGCGACCACCGCGGCGCTGCCTTCTGCGACACGGCGGTGATCGTCCGTTTGATCGCATAGCCCGACGTGAGCGGCGCCTTCAGCGGGACCGCGGACAAGGCCTGCACGGTGGCCCAGGGCCGTCCCTCACCGGCTTGCGTCACCGTCAACGTGCCGTTGCCGGAGGCAGGCCAGGGCAGGCGCAATTCGCCGCCGTCCGGCTTGACCGCCCAGTCCAGCGCGACGCCTGCGTTGGCCAGCTTGGCCTCGGTCTTTCCCTTCACCGGCTGCGTTTCGAAACGCGCCGAGAACTTCTCCAGCGCCAGCGCGCCCCACAGGTTCGCCGTCGTGTTGAACCAGGCGCCCCGCTCCTGTCGGGCCAGGGTGCCGACAACCAGCCGGAGCAGGTCCTCCTTCCATCCCGCGTCGTCGACCAGGGCCAGGATCGCGCGTGCCGCGGTCGCGTCGCCGCTTCCCATCAGCCACCACCAGGCATCAGACTCCTCGTTGACGAAGCGCAAGGTGGTGCCCGCGAAGCTCAAGCGGCTGCGCAACTGGTTCTGTGCCGCGACGATCTGCGCGGCGCGGTCCGGTGCGTCGGTCATCCGCTGATGCAGCACCAGCCAATCGATGACGACGGAAGTCGGCCAGGTGGTCAGGTTGCGGCCATCGACGGTCCCCAACTGTCGTGGCGTCGCCTTGCCGTAGCGCGCCAAGGCGGCCAGCGCGGCGATTCGCCGCGGCTCGTCGTCGGGGCGTGGCGACCAGTAGCGACGCTCCAGCCGTCCTTCGACAAAGGCCGCCAGACCGTCGAGCGCCTTGCCCAGTTGAGCCGCCGGCAACGGTCGCCCGGCCTCCTGCGCCACCGACAGCAGATGGGCCGTCAGCACGTCGCTGCCCTGCGTCAGATGATTCGAGAGCGGGAAGTAGGCGAACAGCCCATCGGTATCCTGATACGTCGACAACTGCCCCATCAGCCCCTCCCACGCCGCACTGTCGTGCAGCGCGATGAACTTGGAGCTCTGCTGTTCCAGGCAGGTGTACGGGTACTGCTCGAAGTAGCGTCGAATGCCAGGCAATGCCGTCGACAACTTCGGTTGCAACCCGATCAGGAGGCCGCCGCGCTTCACACCTTGCGCGGGCAAGGCGTCGGCGGGAACAGCGACCGGCATGCTGATCGGCGCGTCGAGCTGCCGCAGCGTCGCCTGCAGCACGCGCACCGGCACCGCCGGCTGCACCGCCTGCGTCGTCCGCATCGCATCCTTGGCACTGCCGCCCTGCTCCTGGGCCTGGGCTTCCCACACGATGCGCTGCGCCCCCTCCGGCACCATGACGTCCCAGGTCAACTCCTGGGCCTGACCGGCAGCCAGCTTCAGCGTTTTCACATCGGTGGGGACGGCCTGTTCACCCGTCTCCAGGCTTGCCTTGCCGGTCAGCGTCACCCGGAGGTCCATGACACGGTTCGTCGCATTGCGCAGCGTGAGCATGGCCTGCACGCGATCGCCCTCGCGGACCAGCGGCGGGAGGCCGGAGAGCAGCTGCAGGTCCTGGCTCACGTTGATGCTGCCCTCGCCCGTGCCGAAACGCTGCCCCGGGGCATCGGCCACCGCCACCAGCCGGAAGCGCGTGAGCGAATCGTTCAAGGGCACGCGCACCAGGGCCTCCCCCTGCGCGTTGACCGTCACCAGCGGTTGCCAGGTCAGCAGCGTGTCGAACAGCTCACGTGTTGCAAACCCGCCTCCGCCGCCTGCCGCCACGGCCTTCCGCCCGTAGTGCCGCCGGCCGATGATCTCGCTGTGGCCGGTCGCCGTCGTCACGCCCCACGGCCGGGTCTGGATCATGCCGTCCAGCAGCTTCCAGCTCGGGTTGGGCGCCAGCGCCAGCAGACCTTCGTCCACCGCGGCGAAGGCGACCTGCGCATCCGGCACGGGCTTGCCATCCTGCGTGACCCGCAGCTTCACCTGCGCGCTTTGCCGGACGCCGTATTGCGCCTGCTGCGGCACGACCTCGACCTGCAACCGGTGCTTGGCCTGTCCGATCTCGATCGACGCCATGCCCAGCTTGAAGGACGGCTTGGACAGATCGACCATCGCGGTGGGCGCCTGATAGTCGCCCGAGGCGCGCCACTCCCGCCACCAGTTCGACGGCTCGCGCCAGCCCCAGGAGAAGAACGAGTACCAGGGCACTTCACGCAATCGACCTCGCAGCACCATCACGCTCACGAAGGCGTTCGGCGTCCAGTCGCGGTCGATCTTCAACTCCAGCCACGGGTCGCGCCCCGAGAGACGCCGGACCTCGCTGTACAACACGCCTTCCCGCTCGACGGTGACAAGCGCCGTCGCATCACGATAGGGCATGCGCACCTGGAACCGTGCGATCTCGCCCGGTTCATAGCGCCTGCGCTCCGGGACCACGTCGATGCGGTCGTCGTTGTCCTGTGCAAACCAGGATTCGCCGGCCTTCGTTACCCACAAGGAACTGGCCGCGCGCGCGGTGCGACCGCCATCATCCTTGGCTGAGCCGATCAATTCGATCTGCCCGCCCTGGCTCAACTTGATCTCGCAGCGCATGAGCCCCAGCGCATCGGTGGTGCCGCTGCAAAGCTCGCCCAGATCTTTCAGGTTCCGTTGATGCTCGTAGGCATAGAAACCTCCGACCAACCGCTTGCGCGTGCTGAGCGTCTGAATCTGGCGCGCGCCGACGCTGATCTTCTGGTTGGCCACCGGCTTGCCCTGGAGGTCCAGCGCAACTGCCTGCACCGACAAGGGTTGACCGTTGGCCACCCAGGTGGGTGCACGCAATCCGATCACCACGCCCGCGGGCCAGACGACCTGCGAAGCTGATCGCGTATGCGTCTGTCCATCAGGATCCCGATAGTTCAACTCCACGCGCAACTCCGTGGGACGGTCGACGCCGCCCTTCAAGGGCACCTTGAACGACACGCCACCCTTGGCGTCGGTCTGCAGCGCCAGCTTGTCCAGCACCAATCGGGCCGCGGCGGGCGAACTCCCTGAAGACTCGCCGTCGCCCGCGTCCATCTCGCCATCCGGCCCGGTGTCCGTCGGCCCTTCAGGCGAGGGCGGCTCAAAGGCAAAGTCGTCGAGCCCGGGGAAGCTGGTCGTGCGCGGTTGCAGCATGGCGTTCAGCACCACCGGCGACTTCGCCATCGGTCCGCCCGCCATGTAATTCAGTTGCGCCGACCAGGACTGCTCCTGCGCGCCCGGAGAGGGCGCCTTCGGCGGAAGGAGACGTGCGTCGACAAGCGGCACCCGGAATTCTTCGAGGCGCACGCTTCCGCTGTCCCAGGTCCTTCGCCCGCCGCGCGCGTCGGCACGCTCCATCACGAAGCGGTAGCGCCCGAGCTTCGCCTCCACGGGAACCTTCCAGGTGCTCAAGGCGTAGCGACTGCCTTGCCATTTCAGGTCCAGCGTCGCAACCTCTTCGCCGGTCCCTTCGAACACGACACGCATCTTGTCGGGCAACTGGTCCGGTGTCGCATCCGCAAGACCCTGAACCGTCTCCAGGCGGAAGAAGTGCTTCATCGACAGGAT
Source organism: Roseateles noduli (assembly GCA_002205125.1). Classification (GTDB taxonomy): domain Bacteria; phylum Pseudomonadota; class Gammaproteobacteria; order Burkholderiales; family Burkholderiaceae_C; genus Roseateles; species Roseateles noduli. The sequence continues at coordinate 34,659 of NIOE01000023.1, forward strand.
TTCGCCAGCGCGAAGCAGCGGCCGATCGGTGACAGTGTGGGCTCGGGCAGAGCGCTCGGCACCCCAGGCGACCGGCACATTGAAACGCCAGGGCTCAATGCCGCGGCTCCAGCCGCTGAACATGAACGATTGATCCAAGGCCTTACCCGGCTGCGCGAACCGCGCCGTGATGAAGAGGCCCGACTCGGCGATGCACTCCCCCGTGCCGCTCTCTCGATCCAGATTGGGTCGATCAATGCGTGCCAAGCCGCGCGCATCGGTTCGGCCGTTCCACAGCGACTTGCCACGGCAGTCGTAGACCGCGATCTGAGCGCCATCGACGGGCTGACCCTTGTCGAGCGACGTCACCCACACCAGGCTGTCATCCTTCCCCAACTTGAAATGGAGCCCGAGATTGGTGACCAGGGCCCCGGTCCGCACAAACATCGGCTGGATGGGATCGAGCAGCGACTGCCCCAAGCGCGGCGACTTCAGTTCCAGCACGTGATATCCCGGCTGGGCCAATGGGACACCGATCACGTCGATGACCTTGCCCGGATTCGCCGGAGGCACGGTCATGGACTGGAGATCCGGCGCATTCTTCAGCCACTCGGATTTCCGGTCCTCCCACTCGTTCTGACGGTAGAGGCGTCCATACCACCGCAGGATCTCGGCGTCGTCCGTCAACCGCCTGATCCGCAAATGCCCGCTCGCCCGCGGCTGCAGATCGGCTTGCACGTGGCGCAAGCTCAGAGGAATCAGGCTGGGGCCTGCGGCCTCCCACTCGACAATCCCGAAGGGCGCTGCTGCGAACTTCGCCAGCGGCGGCGACTCCGAGGTGCGGACCTTCATTGGGAAGCTGGCTGCATTGGACAGCGGCCTCCCGCTCTCGTCCTTGATCCCATTGGGAAGTTCAAGCAGATAGTCCTGCTGCTCAGCCAATGGCGTGGGGAAACGCACCGCCGACAGCCAGGCGGCCTGGGACTCCTGTTCCGATGCCGCCAACGGCGACACGCTGGCACCGTTCGGCCCCTTCAGGCGCACAGCCAGGGCGAATTCCCGCGAAATCGGCTCAGAGAAGCTCACCGAAATCGGACGAATGGAGAGGCATGGCGCATTTGCCCGCTCACGTTCGCAGGAGAGCTCGGCAGTCAGTGGTGCTCGGACCGTGAAGCGGAATCGCCGGTCCCCACGCGTCTGCACCGACTCGTTGGCGGCGGCCGCTATGCCAGCGCCCCAGACCAAGGTGGCGTCAGCGCCAGCGGGAAGAGGACGGGCGCACCCGACCAGAACCCAGCTCTGTCGCTTCGCCCCCTCGGCCTTGATCCCACGCAGCAGGACGTCGCGCTCCGCAGCACTGCGAAGTTCAACGGGGATCCTCTCCCCAAGCGCTTTCGATTCACACCACATGTGAGGCGCGATCGTCTCGACCTTCGCATCACCGGAGAGCTGCAGAAGGAAACGCTGGTTCTCCTCGATCCGACTTCCCTCCCACGGACTCACACGACGAACCGTTGGTGCGCTCAACTGGAATGAAAACTCTCGTGGACCACGCCAACCTGCGGCTGCGCCAGGCGCTGTTGGCTGGAAAGCATCGCTCGCGACAACCGAGCACTTTGCCCCCGCTGGCAGGGGAGCGGCGAAGTCGTACACCCACTCTCGATCGCTCGTCCAACGGCCCTTGCCTTGTAGAGCAACGCTCCCACAACGCAAGGCAACGGGATCAGGAACACGAGGATCTCCGAAGCGCGAGGTAGGTTCTTTGAAACGAACAACGACGTTCTGAACCTGCTCAACCTCTCCCTGCGGCGCGACCGATCCGATCTCTACAGCATGTGCCGCCGAACTCGTCAGCAGCACGGCAAGCGCCGCTTGGATCGAAAACGAAAAAAATCCTGCCCCATTCCAGAACCGCTGCATACGCTCCCCGTCCCGATTCCATGACGGAGGCAGTCTATTCGGAGCTTCGCGAAAATACAGTCCCACAAAAGGGGCGAGGTTCTCGCAGTGCAAGGGATCGACGCTACTTGAATCGGCCATTGCCAATCGGATAAAAAGCCCGCGATCGAAAACCGCCAACAATGCACTAGTCGTGGCGGCGATTCAGAAAAGACAAAACCCCTCGATCATGGCTGATCGAGGGGTTTGGCGGTGTATTAACCTGACGATGACCTACTTTCACACGGGAATCCGCACTATCATCGGCGCTGAGTCGTTTCACGGTCCTGTTCGGGATGGGAAGGGGTGGGACCGACTCGCTATGGTCATCAGGCTTGACTGGTTGGCTTGCTGAGGAGCTCAGCAGGCCCAATTCGGTAGAGTCAAATCAGCTTTGGTTTGATTGCGTCTTCAGGTTTGAAGAACGGTTTTGATCATTCATCCCGGGATGGGAGTTGATCTGCGTGACCACTCACCTTGACGTTTTGAGTGTCAAAGTTATAGGGTCAAGCCGCACGGGCAATTAGTACTGGTTAGCTTAACGCATTACTGCGCTTCCACACCCAGCCTATCAACGTCCTGGTCTTGAACGACCCTTCAGGGGGCTCTAGGCCCCGGCAAGACTCATCTTGAGACGAGTTTCCCGCTTAGATGCTTTCAGCGGTTATCTCTTCCGCACTTAGCTACTCGGCGATGCCACTGGCGTGACAACCGATACACCAGAGGTGCGTCCACTCCGGTCCTCTCGTACTAGGAGCAGGCTCTCTCAATCTTGCAGCGCCCACGGAAGATAGGGACCAAACTGTCTCACGACGTTTTAAACCCAGCTCACGTACCTCTTTAAATGGCGAACAGCCATACCCTTGGGACCGGCTACAGCCCCAGGATGAGATGAGCCGACATCGAGGTGCCAAACACCGCCGTCGATATGAACTCTTGGGCGGTATCAGCCTGTTATCCCCAGAGTACCTTTTATCCGTTGAGCGATGGCCCTTCCATACAGAACCACCGGATCACTTTGTCCTACTTTCGTACCTGCTCGACTTGTCAGTCTCGCAGTCAAGCACGCTTATGCCAATGCACTATCAACACGATTTCCGACCGTATTTAGCGTACCTTCGAACTCCTCCGTTACACTTTGGGAGGAGACCGCCCCAGTCAAACTGCCCACCATACACTGTCCCCAACCCGGATAACGGGCCAAGGTTAGAACCTCAAACACACCAGGGTGGTATTTCAACGTTGGCTCCACCTGATCTAGCGACCAAGTTTCAAAGCCTCCCACCTATCCTACACAGATCTGTTCAAAGTCCAATGTAAAGCTACAGTAAAGGTTCATGGGGTCTTTCCGTCTTTCCGCGGGGAGATTGCATCATCACAAACATTTCAACTTCGCTGAGTCTCTGGAGGAGACAGTGTGGCCATCATTACTCCATTCGTGCAGGTCGGAACTTACCCGACAAGGAATTTCGCTACCTTAGGACCGTTATAGTTACGGCCGCCGTTTACTGGGACTTCAGTCAAGAGCTTGCACCCCATCATTTAATCTTCCAGCACCGGGCAGGAGTCACACCCTATACGTCGACTTTCGTCTTTGCAGAGTGCTGTGTTTTTAATAAACAGTTGCAGCCACCGATTCTCTGCGGCCTCATTGGGCTAACCAAGTAAATGGATCACCTACTAAAGGCACACCTTCTTCCGAAGTTACGGTGTCAATTTGCCGAGTTCCTTCTCCAGAGTTCTCTCAAGCGCCTTAGAATACTCATCTCGCGCACCAGTGTCGGTTTGCGGTACGGTCGTCAATAGCTGAAGCTTAGTGGCTTTTCCTGGAAGCAGGGTATCACTCACTTCGTCTGCAAGCAGACTCGTTATCACCCCTCATCTAAGCCCGGCGGATTTGCCTACCAGGCACGACTACAGGCTTGAACCGGGACATCCAACACCCGGCTGAGCTAACCTTCTCCGTCCCCACATCGCACTATTGATCGGTACAGGAATATTGACCTGTTTCCCATCAGCTACGCATCTCTGCCTCGCCTTAGGGGCCGACTCACCCTACGCCGATGAACGTTGCGTAGGAAACCTTGCGCTTTCGGCGAGGGGGCTTTTCACCCCCTTTAACGCTACTCATGTCAGCATTCGCACTTCTGATACCTCCAGCAGGCCTCACGACCCACCTTCACAGGCGTACAGAACGCTCTCCTACCACGCACAGTAAACTGTGCATCCGCAGCTTCGGTAACTGGCTTAGCCCCGTTACATCTTCCGCGCAGGACGACTCGATCAGTGAGCTATTACGCTTTCTTTAAATGATGGCTGCTTCTAAGCCAACATCCTGACTGTTTTAGCCTTCCCACTTCGTTTCCCACTTAGCCAATTTTAGGGACCTTAGCTGGCGGTCTGGGTTGTTTCCCTCTTGAGTCCGGACGTTAGCACCCGGTGCTCTGTCTCCCAAGCTGTACTCTTCGGTATTCGGAGTTTGCATAGGTTTGGTAAGTCGCCATGACCCCCTAGCCTAAACAGTGCTCTACCCCCGAAGGTAATACTTGAGGCACTACCTAAATAGTTTTCGGAGAGAACCAGCTATCTCCAGGTTTGTTTAGCCTTTCACCCCTATCCACAGCTCATCCGCTAGTTTTGCAACACTAGTCGGTTCGGACCTCCAGCACCTGTTACGGTACCTTCATCCTGGCCATGGATAGATCACCTGGTTTCGGGTCTACACCCAGCGACTGAATCGCCCTATTCGGACTCGATTTCTCTACGGCTACCCTATTCGGTTAACCTCGCCACTGAATGTAAGTCGCTGACCCATTATACAAAAGGTACGCAGTCACCCTTGCGGGCTCCTACTTTTTGTATGCATGCGGTTTCAGGATCTATTTCACTCCCCTCCCGGGGTTCTTTTCGCCTTTCCCTCACGGTACTTGTTCACTATCGGTCGATTACGAGTATTTAGCCTTGGAGGATGGTCCCCCCATATTCAGACAGGATTTCACGTGTCCCGCCCTACTCTATTCGTGCCTAGTTCCACAATCGACATTTCTCATACGGGGCTATCACCCGCTATGGCCGGACTTTCCATTCCGTTCTGATATGCCGACTGCTAAAACACGAGGGCTACTCCGATTTCGCTCGCCACTACTTTCGGAATCTCGGTTGATGTCTTTTCCTCGAGCTACTGAGATGTTTCAGTTCACCCGGTTCGCCTCGCACACCTATGTATTCAGTGTGCGATACCTCTAAACGAGGTGGGTTTCCCCATTCGGAAATCTCCGGATCAAAGCTTATTTGCCAGCTCCCCGAAGCTTATCGCAGGCTATCACGTCCTTCGTCGCCTGTAATCGCCAAGGCATCCACCACATGCACTTAGTCACTTGACCCTATAACTTTGACATCCGCAGATGTCGTCAAGGACAGATGCTCAACAACTTGAGCATTTATTTGAGTATCACGCGTTCGCCGTTCTTCAATTTCTACTCTTTTCAGAGTTGAAGTTTGTTGACGCAATCAAATGTCGCTGGCGGCACGGTACTGGTCACCCCTTTACGAGTGCCCAAGCTTTCCGCCAGCAACGCTGATTCGACTCTACGAATTGTTAAAGAACAACAGCCGACTAAAAAGTCGAGACTGGCAAACCACAAGGTCCATCCGGACGCTGTGGTTTGCCACCCATGTGAA
>NIOE01000024.1 GCA_002205125.1 Roseateles noduli
CGGCCACGCTGCCGTCCTCGGGCGACAGGTCCACGATGACGCTGGCCAGTCGGTTCTGCGCGTCGTAGGTGTAGCGGGTGGTCGTCAGCGTCTCGGTGCCGGTGGCGGTGGTCCGCACCACGCGCAGCTGCGAGATGTTGCTGCCCACGTAGTCCAGGTAGACCGTCTCGCCGCCGGCGGTGGTCATGCGGGTCAGGCGTCCCGCGCCGTCGTAGCCGTAGCTCAGCGTGTTGCCGCTGGTGTCCACGGCCGTCAGGAGGCGGCCGGTGCTCGCGTCGTAGTGCTCGACCTCTCCCGTGGAGCCGTCGGTCCAGGCGAACTGGTTGTTCGTGCCGTCGTAGGCGATGGTGTCGAACGCGCCGGCGCCGGCCGTGGAGACGTAGTGCCCGGCGGCCACGTCATACGTGTAGACCGCCTGGGCGCCGTCGCGGTCCGTGCGCACCAGCGTGCTGCCGGCGGTGTTGCGCGTGCCGTTGAGCTGCAGCTGCTGCAGGAAGATGCCGTTGGACCAGTTGTCGCCGTTGTCGTCGCTGAGCTGGCCCTGGCTGTTGTAGGTGCGCACGCTGGCCGCGTCGCGGCCCCGGCCCGCCAGCAGATCGTCGCGGCTTTGCAGCACCAGGTTGCCGTTGGCGGCATTGACGAAGACCAGCCCGCCATCCCTGCCCGTCGTCCCCGAACCGAAGACGCCCCGCTGACCCAGGGTCGCGAGGGAGGTGAGGCTCAGGCCGAGGGAGTTGCCACTGACGATCGCGACCATGTCGGGTGTCCTTTGGGGGCCCCCTCCGAGAAGGGCCGCCGGGTTTGTCTGTCTGATATGTCGAAGCCGGTTTACGGCCTCCTCGAACCAGGACATCCCCTGCTCGGCGGAAGTGTTGAGCGGATGACCCCGCGTGGCAGTCGGGATCCCTCAACGGTTCGGGGATGGCGCGGATGTACTGGTCAGGAGCGCGGCGCCCGCGTGGCGGCTTGCGTGGCTCCGACTACGATGGCTGTGCCTCCCTCCCGGGAAGCGCGGCCTTCTTTTTGCCTGGAATTCCGTCCGGCGACGTCCAACCCGATCTTCACCATGACTGCAAACGCCCAACTCAGCGACCGCCTGCAGCAGGCGCTGGCCGCCAGCGCCTCGGGCGCCACCGATCGCGCCATCGCGCTGTTCCGCCAAGCGACGGAGGAAGAGCCCGGCTCGCCGCTGCCGCCCTTCCTGCTGGGCGCCGAGCTGGCCCAGCTGGGCCGCATCGACGAGGCCATCCAGGCCTACGCCGCGGCCACGCTGATTGCGCCGGGGTTCCACATCGCTCGTTACCAGCTGGGTCTGCTGCAGTTCACGTCGGGCCATGCGGCGCTGGCGCTGGTGTCGTGGCAGCCGCTGCTGGCGCTGCCGGAGGATCAGCCGCTGCGGGCGTTCGTGTCAGGTTTTGCCTTCCTGGCGGAAGACCGGTTCGCCGAGGCGGTGGCGCACTTCCGCGCGGGTCAGGCGCTGAACACGGAGAACGCGCCGCTGAACGGCGACATCCAGATGGTGATCGACAAGATCGAAGCCTTGCCGGCGGCGGCCAAGGCGGCGGAGGGGGCCGAAGCGGCGCCGGCGGACGAGGCGGCGACGTCGCACGTGCTGCTGTCGAATTACCGCGGCGGCTCGCTGCACTGATTCGGCGGGACGCTCACCATGACGTCCATCAACGCGGCGAACGCCGTCGCGCTCTTCATCCGTCAACAGGGCATCGGGCGCCGGCAAGGTCCCGGTGCGACGGCCAAGACCACGCCGGCCGGCCAGGCGGGTGTGGGCAAGTCCGGGAAAGGCACGGGGCAGCAGGATGTTGCTGCGCTGGTGTTCCGGCGCATCAGGTTCATTGAACCGACCGACCCCGACCGGAGGCGCAAGGCCTTCCGGATCTTCATCGAGTCGGTGCTGCTGGTGGAGCTCGGGGACGAGCTGATCAACGATCCGAAGTTCTATGAGATCGTCGACGAGGTGGAGACCCGCATGCGCGGGGAACACAGCCTGGTGAAGGCGATCGACGACGCGGCGGATCTGCTGCTGGCGTCGGGCGGGGAGTGAGGGGGCGGCGGGTCAGGCCCGCCGAGCCCGCGCCAAGCCCGTCTAGTCGATAGGGCTCGTTACTCCCGATGGGAAGGCGTGGCTAGGCTCAAGACCTGGCACCTACAGTCGATCGCCCTCGGCTACGCCTCGCGCTGTCCCCTCCGACACGTTCTTCGACTCGGCTCGGAAGCCAGGGGGACCATCACGTTGCGGATGGAGCGAAGTGCAATGCCTGGGAAGGCGTTTCAAGGGTTGCCGCTACCTGGAATCCGTCCCAAATTAAGAAACGATTTCAAATTCGATCGTCGCACCGGCCTTCGTAAGTGGAGCAGACCGAACAATAAGCTCTCGCTTCGTAGCAATCGCTAACACTGGCCGACGCTGCCTCAGGAGTTCAGCAACCTCTTTCAAACTTCGGCCAGTTATTTGCCGGACCTCAAAAAACACTTGCTTAGACGACGGTCCAATATCGGCTATCACCATGGCGTATCGGTCGTTGTGCACGTCCTGTGTGATTGACACTCCATTTTTCGTCATACAAATGGTGATAGATGCCGATCATTTCGCAGCGTACATCTTCCTGATCGCGATACTCGCTCTGGTCAGTATGGCCATCGCCCTCACCACTTACCTGTGCTTGAGCCAGTTGCGCCTGCGTCCTGAAGTCTTTGACATTCGACTTCTACTGACCGAAGTTCATTTGAAAACTGATCAGGAGAGTCTTCTGTCAGCTTTGAGAGGACAAGGCGCAAGTTTTCGTGTGCAGACATATCGCCCGGATCCAGCCTCACTGCGTCTCGATAGCAATGCGCAGCTCCTTCGAAATCGCCCACCTTCACCAACAGTCCACCAAGCTCGACGTACGAATCCACAAATGTGGGTTCCATCTCAATGGCTGCTTGATAGCGCTTGAATGCAGCAACTAGATCGCCCTGCCTTTCCTCCTGAGTACCAACCAGGTATTGATACCTTGCTATTCCGTACTCCGACTGCTCGGAGATCGCGCTCTCATAGTTCTGAACCGCCTGCTGCAGCTCTCTTTTATAGAAATGGAGAGTACCGATGCATTCGAGTTCGATGAATCGAGGGAGTGGTCCGGCGTCCTCCAGCATCTTCAAACCGGCTTTGAATTGCCGCTTTGAAAAGCGCTTGATCACCGTATCGCGCACTGCCTTAGCAGCGTCAAGACTAATCATCGGCCTGCTTTCAAATGGATGTTCGCATATGGTAACCCACGCCCATTCATACCAGCAATCGCTCTACGTGACCGGATTTCATTTTTGCCCTTAACGCTTACGCCGTTCCTGTCCAGTTCTCTCGGCTTCGAACTGCGAGACGAACGGACTTAGGTCAGCAACACCTGGGCCCGAGTGTTTGGTGTTGCTGATGGAATCAAACCGCCACATCGCGAAAAAATGAATGGCAATCAAGACATTGAATTCTGCAGAACAATAGGGGTAGCCTTCGCGACGGGAGCAAAGCCGCGCACAATCAAGTCCCCTTGATTTTGTCCTCCGCAGCAATTTCCTTCATGCGTTCGCGCATCGCTTTCATGGCGCCAGCAGGCTCGCCATGAACAAAGAAGTGTCGATTGTCGATCGGGCATTTCAACACCGCTGGGCTCATACCCGGCGGCAGAACTTCTGGAATGCTGATCAACAAAGCCTGACAGACTGGACAGGCGAGACTTTCACCTCGGCTATAAGCGGCAAATGCCTCGCGGCCCGTCATCGAATTCGCGTTGCGCTTTTCCACGGCCGACACCAAAATTAAACAAGTCCAAAATCTTAATGGCGGAAGCAGCCCGCTGCGCCGGATTGTCATCAGACCGCTTCTGAACGAGCTTTGCTCGTCTGCGAAGTTGATTGCAGATTTAAGGCTCCGACGGCCAGCCCGAATAGGTTGTCCAAAGGTTGGAAGTGGCATGCAGTCTAGATGCCCCGCTCCGTGGGGTGTCAGCCAGCATATCGGTAGTGCCAGGTTAGTTGCTGGCACTCACTCCTGGGGCTCAAAATCAGATTCGTTCAGCTTCGACATATCGCTGTCGAGGACAACTTCGGCAATACCACTTTCGATGTTGACCTTCGCTTGGAAGATCCGTAACGGCGGTTCACCATCGTAGTGAATCACGATATTCTTCCTACCCGTTTTGGCGTCGACTCTCGTCAATACCCTGTCTCCACGCACAAGTTCCCAGGCCTCGTTCGGCTTCAGAATAATCTTGGGGGCAAGCGTGACCCCCACGACCCATTCATTCCCGGTGACTTTTCCTCCAACCGTAGCGGCCTTCAGAATCCACCCCGGCAGAGATTCTGGCGTATGAATCTCATAGAAGCGCTTCATTGCAATGTGGCGGGCCTCATTAAATTCCATTTGAATCTCCAAATTTATATCAGCCGCCATAGAGGTGTCGCCACATCTTGCTATTCAGCTCAGACTGAATTCTCAAGTCATCAGCAATGCCGTGCTGGCCGAAAATATAGACCCCATCGTCGCCCCAGATTTCACTATATTCTTGCCGCATTTTAGCAAGGAACGGCCTGTCCGCCGGCCCCGGGTCGATGGAATAACCAGGAGGATGCGTATGTGCCTCGAACCGTCCGTAAACGCCATCGAGTAGATCACCGTACATCTCCGGTGAGACTTCGATGCTGCTGCCGTTTCCGCGAATGACCAAGCTCTGTCCTTCCTTGTGGAACAGGTTGTATTCGTCTCCCGTCACCTGCCCGATAGCACGTAGGTCCTCCATCAGAATCTTTTCGCCTTGGAAAACATTGGACGAACCAGGCTTCGGGAGCTGAGCGTGAATGCCGGCCTGACCAGCGGTCAGCGAAGATTCGGGCTGAAGTGGCACGAAAGAACCCTTGCCAGCGCTCGCAATCTCCATATTGCCAATCGAAACTTCACTCGGCATTCCAAGCGATGCAAATCCATCGGCAACGGCGATTCGCTCTGCAGCAGTAAAGCTCGTCCGTCCCGCGACACCAGCCCGCCCGCCAAGAATCATCGCGCCGATGGCGACAGTGTCCATACTCGCGACAGCAAGATTGCGACCTGCGCCAACAAAGTCACCGCGCGACAAATCGACGGCGGTCCCGACCGTAGAGCCACTCAGCGAGCCGAGAAGTTGCCACGGCGCCAGAGTGCTCTCAACGCCTCTCAGCAACAACGCCTTTCCGAACCCCATTCGGTCCGAGTCCCGGAACAGGGCGCTTCGCCCTTCGATCCCTGCCTCTGCCCAACGAGGGTTGCCACTCCACGCATCGTAAGCAAAGTTCTTGACTCCACTCCATGCCGAGCTTCCAGCCTCTTTCCACGTCGAGACGTAAGAGCCCAAGAACGATTCTGGTCGCGCCACCGGAGTTCGTGCCGCTTGCTCCTGCGCCAACCGGTGTGCCATCGCACCCTCGGCCGCCCTCGCCATACTTTCTTTGTTTGTGTAGAAGGCGGTGGGAAGAATGGTCTGGCCCAAAGCATCCGTCAGCACCACATTGCTGGGGTAGTTGTTCCAGGCAGCTTGCCAAACACCGTACTTATTGACCTTGCTTTCGTAGTTGTACACGCCTTGCTGAATTGGCAGGTAGGGTCCTTGCGCATAACGCTCTGTTCGCACTGATTCCACCCGATCCGGCCGGAAGCCACCTAGCGCGCTTTCGCCCAACTCCCAGCCGGACGTGGGCGAAGCCGGAGATCCTGAGCCTTCTCCACCTGCCCATTCCGGAAGCTTCGAGCGACTCTCGGCAGTCCGCTTCTGCACATCATCCGAGAAGGTGGCCGGATATCGCGCCTGCAGACGCTTCATCTCCGTATCGTCTTCTCCCCATCGGCTGCCACCATCATCGCTAGCAGCACGAACGATGCCATCCGCAAGGGCGTTCCCAAAGGCATCCACTGCAATCTGCTGAATTGAGAACTTGCCGCCTCGTGCGATTGCAGCGGTGGTTCCAGCGGCAACGCCAAGGACGGTCGATCCGGCGATCACCGCGGCTTCACCGCCGCCCAACGCTCCGACCATTCCACCGACGCGTCCGAGCGATCCACCATTCCGCGCAGGACCGACGATCTCTTCACCCATGACCGCGTCGGTCAGCCCCTGCGCAACGAACGACCCGGCTGCCGAAGCCGCCACGCCACGCCAGTTGAACTTGTCCTGCAGGCCCGTCGCCACGCCGATGCCTTGCGTCACCGCGTTGCTCACGGCCGCACGCACGACGGCCGACGCAACCCTGGTGCTCCCCGAGAGGAGCCCTGACATGCTCGGCCCCGCGCCTGCGGTTACCGCGCTGCCGATCGCAGACAAGCCGACCTGCTTCCAGCTGAACTTGTCCTGGATGCCAATTGCCATCCCGACGCCCTGGCTCGCGATCGATCCCACAGCACCGCCAATCAACGCTCCGCCGATTGCCGCTGCGGCCGAGATCTCCATGCCAGCCACCGCGCTGGCACCGGCGATCACTCCACCTCCAGCCAACGCGGTCGCGCCCGCCGACATGATCCCGCCGATGCCGGCGGATCCCAAGGCACTCAAACCGCCCGACATCGCCAGAGCAGCAGCACCCGCCGTGAACACCGTGACGACCACCGCCACCACGATCACAAGCAGCATGCCCAGAGCACCGCACCCGCCGCCGCCTCCCGGGGGGGTCGGCATATGCGGCATCGTGTCGCCGGTGATCTTGCTCGGGTCGTACGGCTGGAACGTACCGGCGTTGTTCCGGATCGTCCCGACCGCGCTGGGGATCGTGATCGTCTGACCCACGCGCAGGTCGCGGTCACCACTCAGACCATTGGTCTCGGCAATGCGATACCAGAGCCCTTCATCGCCATACGACTGCCGCGCGATGCTGCGCAGCGTGTCGCCGCTGCGCACCTGGTACGAGCCCACCGACGCCGACGGGTAGCTGCCCGTGATCGGTTGGTAGCCCGAGGTGAAGTCGGCCAGCTCGATGAAGTTGGGATTGCCGTCCTTGTCCTTCGGGTTCTTCTCGTTCACCCCCACGCCGTAGCGGCCCAGCACTTCGCCGTTGACCACCACCTGCCGCTGAATCGCATCGCCCTGCTTCACGTACAGCGCGTGACCCGCCAGGTCGTTGACGAAGGTCCGGTCGTTCTCGTTCTTCCGGTGATCGTCGATGCGGATCAGGCTGCCGTTGACGTCGTAGAAGCTGTCCGTCTGTCCTTCCTCGAACTTGGTGCTCGTGGCATGGACGCTCTTCTCCTTGTAGCCGTCGAAGCGCTCCCGGCTGTAGACGTAGGTGTTGGTGTACCCGTTGTTGCCCGGCACGCGCAGCGTGTACGCGCCGACGTTGCCCGCCTTGTCGTAGAGCGTGTACTTCGTGTCCGACGTGATCTCGCGCTGCTCCGAATCCAGCGCCTGCTGACGCAGCAGGCGGCCGTTGGAGTCATAGAGACTGATCCGGTACTCCTGCCCGTACGCGTCGCTGGCGGCCACGTTCTTGTTGATCGCCTCCCCATACGACTTCGACAGGCCCTGCGGCCCCTGCACCACCACGCGTCCCGCGCGGTCGTACAGGCGCTGATCGATCGCCATGCCGTCGCGCAGCGCGCCCGTCAGGCGGCCCAGCGCGTCGTAGCTGTAGGTCTCCACCACCTCCCAGCTCATGGGCATCGGCTGCACCTCGTAGCGAGGCGCGGTGCCCGGGGTCAGCTCGTACAGCTGGCCGTCTTCTTCGTAGTACGTCGGCGCGGTGCCGTCGACCAGCCGCACCTTCGTGCCCAGGTAGGTATCGCTGGCGCGATTGCCGTTCAGGTCGTAGGTGATCTTGTGGCCGGACACGCCTGGAATGATCTCGATGCCGTTGAGCTTGACGTTGAAGTCGTAGCGGAACGTCCCGTCGGAATTCGCCGTGCGCAGCAGGCCCGCACCCGTCTGACGGTTCATCGAGTCATAGGTGAACCACAGGTCGCTGTCCTTGGGCACGTCCACCGTCGGGTCCGCCATCGTCGGCACGTTCGTGTGCGTGCGCAGGTTGATGCGGTTGCCCATGGCGTCGTACGCCATGTCGATGCTCATGCGCCCGTCGCTGACGTGGCGCAGGCGGCCCAGTTCGTCATGGCGCCGACTTGCCGCCGGCCTTGATCGAGATCAGTTGCCTGTGACGGCGCTCGCCGAAGGCGCATTCGGCAAGGGAACAACTCGCGTGGTTGCGGCGCGGAGCGCGTCGTTGAAGGCGACGTTCTTCTCGGGCATCTGCAGAGTAATCTTGCCGATGTCGTTGTTGATGATCGAAGAAATGATCAATCCGCCGATGATTCCGCCCGCGACACCGGCGCCGGCCGCCTGGCCGGTGCTCATGGGAACGGCCCCAGCGTTCTGCATGGCGAACGCCGAGTTCAAGCCTGCATCCACGCCCACCGTGGTGTAGGTGACCGCGTCGACACCCTGCCCTTTGGGATCACGAACGAGCTGGACGGTGGCGCAAGTGGCCGTGTCCGGCGGCACGACCGGCGGGACAGCCTGGGTGGTGAAGTACGTGTAGAGCCGCGGTGTTCCGGCGGGATCGCGCGGGACCCAGATGCCACCGTTGTAGGTGATGTGGGTCAGCAGACCCGCAGGCTCTTTCAGAGCGTCCTGACGGGCGTAGGAAACTCCGCCCTGCGGGCCGCGGAAATAGGTGCCGGCGGCGTCTTCGCGTTCCGCCACATATGGCCCGCGCTCAACGCGCGTTTCCCAGACGTACTTGAACAGACCGCGCTCTTCCAGATAAGCAGCAGCCACCGGCAACTCGAAGCAAGTGCGAGTTGCCGGGACCTTCAAATCGTTCGGCGCGACAGGCGAGGCGCAACCCGTCATGAGAAGCGCGCAGAGCGCGACGGTTGCACCGACATGCAGTGCTGATGAATCGTGGAACTGCATGGTCCTCACCAGACTATCCAATATCGAAAAGCTATGCGAAGGCTGATGTTAGGTTCTCGAACTTCGCTTCATGCTTGGACCGCCGTTGAACTCCTAGCGGTGCCCCAAATGGAAGGCGATGTTTAGGACGACTCACTCTTCATCGTCGTCATCGTTGAGAAACTTCTCCAGATCCGCAATTCCTTCTTCACTCTCAATAAAGAACGTATAGGACTTCAAAAATTTGAACGCATTACCTTGTTTGGTTGCGACTATTGCCTGCTGAGTTCCCGCCGGAACTTCGCCCAAGTCTTCTAGTCGAGTCAGATGCGAATAGGAACGCATGAAACGCTTTCCTTTCACCACGGAAATAAACTCTAACGAAGCGCCAGCAGTCTTGGGCTCGTAGAATTCGCCGCAAGCGGCAATCGCCTCCGCGTAGTCCGCAAATGGGGTCCTGTCTTGCAGAACCTCGTCGCCCGACTTAATGGTCAAAAAATAAATCATTTCCGCCAATCACTAAATGGAATTGTCTTCTGAGCCTTCAATACCGCTTGAGCCGACTCATAAACCATAAAGTTTACAGGAAGTTGTCCCTTGGACGCTGCCTGAAGGGAATTCTGCGCCTCAATTAACCCCAGGGCGCCAAGCTGCTTTTCGTTAAGAGGCCCATTCAGAACGTTGAGCCCTTGCTCCCTCGCCGCCTGCAACAGCTTGGGGCTCACAATTGCAACGTCGTAGTCGCTTGGCGTGAGGCCATTTCGGGCATCCAGTCTTTGTTGAGTCCGAAATTTAATACCGCTCGCAGAACTTCCTTGCATGAACCCTTCCACATCATCGAATCCGGCTGCAGCGAATTCCTCATGGAATCGATTAACAAAATTCTGGAAAGGCTTGGCTTTATATGTAAAGGGCAGACCTTCCACATAGTTCGGGCTTTCCTTCACCCACGCCGGGGTACTGTTAGGCTTAACAATGTCGAAATTCAAGAGGGAGGAGGCCCCGCGCTGCGAAGGCAGCGGGCTTCTGCCAATATCTCCAGGCGCCCACCTCACTCCATACCCGCCATAATTCGCGGTCGCTTTGCCGATTACGAAACCACCCGCAACCCCGCCGCTCAGTTCTGCAACAGAGCCCCAATCGCGATTCATCCCCGCCGTGGTCAGATCATGGGTCAGCACGCCAACACCGGTGATCGGATTGGACTGAAGCACCAACTTCGCCTGTGACACTCCATGTTCATAGGCCTCTGCGACACCGCTCTTCATTTCAGGGTACCAGCGCGGCTCATCTCCGCTACGCCAAATCTCGTTGTAGCCCACGGATAGCAGAGCAAGCCCCATATCCCGCACTTGGAGTACGGGCTCGATAGTTACTGCCTTCGCGGCGCCAACCACACCTTGCCCAAAGCGCGATGCCATCTCAGCAGCCGAGATGCCGCTATCCACCGGCTCAATCCTCGGAGGCTCGTCAGCCGCAATCCTCTCTGCCTCAATGAGCGTCGGATCGTTCCGAACCACCGTCTCTCTGATTACACTTTCCCGATTGAGTCTGGCTGTAATAGCTGCGTCGATACTATCCGAGCGACCACCGGGAATGGAACTCAGTTCAAGGCGGCCTCCTGGACCATCGTAAGAGCCCGGGGCCATCTGAGCAGTCGCTGGAGTACTAGCGACTACGGCTTTGCTAAGGGCTGTCAACTCGCGAACGTTGCGACTCAGTTCGTCGACTCGAGTTGCTCCTCCCGGTCCGGCCACCAGTGGTCCCTTCGCATAGTCGTCAGGATTGAACGATGCGGCCGCAGACTTGAAGGTCTCCACCAGGGCAGCCTGCTCTTGCGCCTGGCGCCGCAATCCAGGTGCTTGCTCGCTCTGGATATCCGAGCCGTTCTGATACCCGAACTCGGACCAAGGCCCGCGCCCCTGTGGCTCTGCGCGCATGGACTCGACGACCCCGTCGCCAAGTGCGTTTCCAAACGCATCGACCGCGATTTTCCCAATCGAGATCTTGCCGCCGCGAACCAGAGCGCTGGTCAGCCCGCCTGCGATTCCCAATACGGTACGTCCGGCCACCACTGCAGCCTCATCGCCTCCAAGCGCTCCAACAAGACCCGTACCTTCTTGCGAGCCCATCACGGAGCCAGCCAACTTCCCGGTCACAAAGGCAGATGCGCCCGCCGCAGCCACACCGCGCCAGTTGAAGCTGTCCTGCAAGCCCGTTGCGACGCCGATGCCCTGGGTGATGGCGTTATTAACTGCACCGCGCACCGCGAGCGTTGCCGCAGGGCTGCCCCCGATAGTTGGGAACGCGCCTGGCGGCAGCGCCGCCGAGACTGCCCCGCCGATCGCCGACATGCCCACCTGCTTCCAGCTGAACTTGTCCTGAAGGCCGACGGCCATGGCCACGCCCTGGCTCACGATGGATCCGACCGCCGCGCCGATCGCAGCAGCCGCTGCGCCGGCCAGCGTCCCGCTGGTCATCGCAGCAGCACCCGCCGTTGCGATGGCCCCGACGGATGTGGTGGCAGACAAGGTACCGGCCATTGCAAGCGCCGCAGCACCCGCAGTGAACACCGTCACCACCGCCGCCACCACGATCACCAGCAGCATGCCGATGCCACCGCACCCGCCGCCACCGGCGTGCGGCGTCGGCATGTACGGCGATGTGTCGCCGGTGATCTTGCTCGGGTCGTACGGCTGGAAGGTGCCGGCGTTGTTCCGGATCGACCCCACCGCACTCGGAATCGTGATCGTCTGGCCGACGCGCAGATCCCGGTCGCCGCTCAGGCCGTTCGTCTCGGCGATGCGATACCAGAGGCCTTCGTCACCGTACGACTGCCGCGCGATGCTGCGCAACGTGTCGCCGTTCCGGACCTGGTACGAGCCCACCGACGCCGACGGGTAGCTGCCCGTGATCGGCTGGTAGCTGGAGAAGTCGGCCAACTCCGTGAAGATCGGATTGCCGTCCTTGTCGCGCGGGGTCTTCTCGTTCAGCCCCACGCCGTAGCGGCCTAGCACCTCACCGTTGACCACCACCTGCCGCTGCACCGCGTCGCCCTGCTGCACGAACAGCGCATGGCCCGTCAGGTCATTGACGAAGTTGCGGTCGTTCTCGTTCTTCTTCTGATCGTCGATGCGGATCAGGTTGCCGTTGACGTCGTAATGACTGTCGGTCTGGCCGCTTTCGAACCTCGTGCTCGTGGCTCGGTTGCTCTTCTCCTTGTAGCCGTCGAACCTCTCCCGCGTGAACGTGTACGTGTTCGTGTACTGGCCAGGCACAGTGACCTTGTACGAGACCACATTGCCGGCCTTGTCGTACGTCGTGTACTGCGTATCCGACGTGATCGCGCGCTGCTCCGAATCCAACGACTGCTGACGCATCAGCCGGCCGTTCGAGTCGTAGCGGTTGATCCGGTACTCCTGACCATAGGCATCGCCGGGCGCCACGTTCTTGTTGATCGCCTCGGCGTAGGACTTCGGCAGATTCTGCGGCCCCTGCACCACCACGCGTCCCGCCTGGTCGTACAGCCGCTGGTCGATCGCCACGCCGTCGCGCAGCGCGCCCGTCAGCCTGCCCAACCCGTCGTAGCTGTAGGTCTCGACCACTTCCCAGCTCATGGGCATCGGCTGGACCTCATACCGCGGGTCCGTGCCGGGGGTCAGTTCATACAGCTGACCGTCTTCTTCGTAATAGGTCGGCGCAGTGCCTCCCACCAACCTCACCTTGGTACCGAGGTAGGTATCGCTGGCGCGGTTGCCGTTCAGGTCGTAGGTGATCCGGTGGCCCGAGACGCCCGGGATGATCTCGATGCCGTTGAGCTTCGTGTAGAAGCCGTAGGCCCAGTTGCCGTCGATGTCGCGGAAGCGCTGAAGGTCCGCACCCGTCTGACGGTTCATCGAGTCATAGGTGAACCACAGGTCGCTGTCCTTGGGCACGTCCACCGTCGGGTCCGCCATCGTCGGCACGTTCGTGTGCGTGCGCAGATTGACGCGGTTGCCGACCGCGTCGTACGCGATATCGATGCTCATGCGACCGTCGCTGACGTGGCGCAGACGGCCCAGCTCGTCGTAGGCCATCAGGTTGTCCTGATAGGCCGTTCCGTTCTGCGTCGTCTTCTCGCGCACGTGCTGGCCCGACAGGTCGTACCAGTACTCCGTCGTCTGGTTGAGCGCGACGTCCTTGATCTTCGTGAGCTGGCCCGCGGTGTTGTACGTGTTGATCAACTGCGCAGCGCTGTCCGAGTAGCGCTCGTTGATCGTCGTGGTCAGCTGGCGCGCATGGTCGTAGCTGAACCGGTACTCGTTGTCCGACAGATCCGTGCGGGACATGAGCAGACCGAAGTAGTCGTAGTTCCACGTCGATGCATTGCCGTTCTGATCGACCTCCGCGATCTTGCGACCCTGCTTGTCGTAGACGGCACGGGTGCGGAACTCGCCACCGCCCGGTTGGATGGTCTCGATCACGCGATCCGCGAGGTCGAACTTGTAGCGCGTCATCTCGCCGGCATTGCCGGCGTAGCTGCCGACGATCTGCGTCAGGCGACGACCCGCCTGGTCGTACTCGTTGCGATCGACCAGCGTCACCACCTGACTGTGGACCTGCATCGCGGCATCCGGGTCCGACGAATCCACCGCCTGCGCGACCGTCACCGACTCATGACGCGTCTCCAGCAGGCGATGCATCTTGTCGTACTTGTAGTCGGTGGTATTGAGCGCGACCGTGGTGCGATCCCGCTCCTTCGACAGGTCGAGACCCTCGCGATTGCCCTCCGCATTGACCGTCCGGATCTTGTTGCCGAACGCGTCGTACGTGTGCTTCACCACGCCGCCATCGGCATGGTGCTCTTCGAGCAGGTTGCCGCCGGCGTCGTACACCTGGGTGTTGAGGTTGCCGTTGGCGTCGCGCACCGCGACCTGCCGACCCAGCGCGTCGTAGAAGATCTCCGTGGTCGGACCGATGCTCGCGCCGTCGTCGTTGGAAGGCTTGTGCTCGGCGATGACCTGGTTGTAGGCGTTGTACTCGTAGGTGGTCTCCCAGTTCCGATTGCGCGCGTCGCTGACGGCCGTCGTGTTGCCCCATCGGTCATGCCTCTGCAGGACCGTGGGCCGGACGAAGAAGCCTTCGCGGACGAAGGTCGTTTCGCTCGTCCCGTCCGGATGCACGAATCCGGAAGTCAGGACAATATCCTCCTGCTCGACGTGGGCCATGAGACGGAACTCATAGCCATCGCTGCCGAGCGACGACATGTCGTGACGCTCGATCTGCGAGAAGTTCTGCGAGGGGCCGTCGAAGTACTGCCAATCGTCTTCCGACCCACCGATCGGACGGATCTGCAGGCTCGGCGACAACGATGTGTCGGCCACCCTGCCGACGTCCAGCACCTTCTTGGGACCTGCGGCACTGTCGTCGACCAGTTCCCAATCGCCCCACCTGTCGCGCTTGTATACGCGCACCGCGTTCACGCTGCCGATGCCGCCGGCATAGAAGTGGACGCCACCCGTGCCCTCGCTGCCCTCGGCAGCCGGCCCATCGTCCACCCACGACAGCGTCGCACCGCTGCCGGCCTGCTCGGCCGAGAAGACCGCATCGATCGAACGCACCTCGGCCGGCGTGTAGCCGCCGACGTAGTCCGACTCGTTCATCATGCCGGGGCGAGCCTCGCGAACTGCCGTCGTGTAGACCAGTTCGACCTTGATGTCCCCGGTGCCCAGGTGGCTGATGTCGGGCCAGCTGACGGATACCGAGTTCCTGCCCGCCCAGTTGGTCTCGCCGGACTCGTTGGATGCGACAACAGCCGCGGACCCCGTGATCGCTCCGGAAGCGGTGTCCGTCCGGCCGTTCACCTTCGGGATCTCCGCTGCAACGGCGCGCTGCGCCTCCCGTGTACTGAACACGCGACCCAGGTAGTCGTATTCGGTCTTCGTCGATCGCAACGCGTTGCCCATCGCGTAGGCGTCCTCCGCAGAGGCGACCGTCCGCACGTCAATGTCCTGTCCACCGGAGCCGTCGCTGCGCAACTCCGAGATGGCGTGACCGAGCGAGTCGTACAGGTAGATCTTGTCGACACCGTCGCCGGAGTTCGTGCGCCAGAGACGGCCCGCCGCGTCGTAGTCGAAGTACTCCTGCGCACCGCCGTCCAAGCCCTTGCGGACCAGCTCTCCGTATGCGTTGTAGGACAGGTCCGTCTGAGTCAGCGTCCGGTACGCAACACCCGTGGTGTAGCTGCCTTCAGCGCCGCTCGGCGTGTCCACGGTGTTGGAATCCCACACCGTCGCCCAGGCGCCATTGACCATCTGCTGCACGCGCACCGCCTTGACGGCCGAGATGCCGTGCGGGCCGTTCGGGTCGCCGTCGTTCCAGTTCAACGTCACGGTCCGGTAGGCGTCGCCCGTCGCGAACACCTGCGCGTAACTCCGGTCCACAGGCGAATGGCCGTCGTCGGTCGACGTGAGGTAATCGATCTGCACACGGACATCGCCGAGCGCCGGATCTCCCAGGTCCACCCAGCTGACGCGCACGCTGTTGCTGCCGACGATCTCCTTGACCTGCGTCGGACCGTCCTCGTCGCTCGGATTGCTCTCGCCCCAACCCACGGTGGTCGATTCAGTGATCGTGGTCTCGGTCACACCACCGTTCATGCCCGGCATGCCAGTGCCCGAGAGCTTGTTCAGCGGGCCCGGATCGTAGGTGCGGACCAGCTGACCGAGCTTGTCGTACTCGTAGAGCTTGAAGACCGTGCTGTCTTCAATCATCTTTCCGCCGCCGTTACCGTCCTCGTCCACGCCGCTCTCATAGCGACGCGCTCCCGACGTCACGCCGTGCCACGTCTTGGCCACCTGTCCGCGCTCGTTGTAAGACGTGAACGTGCTGTGGCGCTCGGCGTCCGTCGTCTGGAGCACATGACCATGCAGGTCGTAGGACGCAAAGGTCTGGCCGTCTTCCGTGCTGAAGCTCCCGACCAGACGCGCCAGCTGGACACCGTTGGAGACCTCGGTGGACTCTTCCACGACGCCAAGGGCGCCGTTCCTGAGCTCGACGGTGACCACCACGTTGCCATAGGCGTCACGGCGGAACAGCGTCACCGGCGTCAAGGTGGTGCTCGCGCCCACCGCGGTGGCGCGCGACGGCGCCGCGACGGCGGTCACGCGACCCAGTGCGTCGTAGTAGCTGTAGGTCTTGCCGCCCAGCGCATCGGTCGTGACGGTCAGATTGCCGACCGCGTCATAACCGTACTTCGTCTCGATGTCTCCACGGTGGCTCTGACCAAGCCGACCCTCGATCGCATCGCTGAAGACCACATCCTTGCGCGTCTCGCTGATCTTGCGATTGAGCACGTCGTAGGTATAGACGACCTTGCGATCGTCGACGCTGGCCTGACCGTCGTAGTAGTCGTGCGAGAACGGACCGCCGGGCACATATCCACGGTAGTCGCCGGCCCACTCCATCTTGGTGGCCACGTTGCCGAAGGCATCGTAGGTGGTCGTGGTGCGGTTGCCCGCAACGTCGATCTGTTCGGTCACCCGACCCAGCACGTCGAAGTACTGGAACGAGCTGATATGGTCATAGCGGTCGTCGCTCCGCTGTTGCCGGACCCGGACGAGGTTGCCGAAGCCGTCGTAGGTGTTGTACGTGGTCTTGCCGAACACGTCCGTCGAGGGCGTTCCGTAGGTCTCCTCACGAACGACGAAAGCGGCCTTCTCGGACACCTTGACCGCCCGGCCGAGCTTGTCATAAACGGTGGTGACCGTGCGCGACGCGACGCCGTTGAGCCAGCCTTCGAGATTGGCAACCGTCAGCGGGACACCCGCCGGCCAAGGATGACCGGACTCGTCCGTGGACAGGCCCGACTCGTCGGTCGGGGGCAGTCCCGATCCGCCCGTGTCGATCGACTGCGCGAAGCGCGAGACGGTGTTGGCATCGCCGAATCCGTCGCGCCCGTATCGCGTCACGTATCCCATCGCGTCGATGTCGAAGATGACGCGATTCGCCTTGTCGTAGAACTTGTAGGACTTGTTGCCCGCCACGTCGACGTTGCTCACCGCATTGCCGAAGGCGTCGTATTCCGTCGTGGTCTGAAGCGCGCGAGTCTCTTCCTTGCGTTCCGCTGCGCCGGCGATTCCGTTGAACAACGCCTCGTTCGGCGATTCTTCGTAGATCGGCGCGTTCGGATAGATCACGCGGATCTGGCGTCCCATCGCGTCGTATCGGTATTGCGTCGTCCGTTGCTCGGCTCGGCCCAGCGCTTCCGTGCGGCTGGTCAGGTTGCCCAGGGCGTCATAGCCCAGCACGGTGATGAGGCGCTGCGTGTCCGTCGCGCCCTCGACCAGGTCGTTGTGCGCGTCCAGCGTCACCGCCGTGACCGTCACCTCCGGACTGATCTCCCGAGTCATACGGCCAGCGCCGTCGTACTCGTAGTTCCAGGTGCTGCCCTTCTTGTTCGTGAAGCTGACCTTGTCGCTGAACGCGTTGTAGGTGTACGACTCCGCCTTGCCAGCTGCGTCGGTCGACGTCAGCAGACGACCCGCGGCATCGTAGGTAAACCGCGTGGTCTGGTCGACGCCCGGACTGGCTGTCGGCAGGTCGCCAACCACCGTGGGCTTGTTGGCCCAGCGCGTGGTCGAACTGACGCGACCCAGGTCGTCGTAGACAGTCGTGGTGACGTATCCGGCCGCATCGGTCACGTAGACCGCGCGGTTCGCGGCGTCGTACTGGGTGCGGGTCGTCCGGTCCTCGCCGGGGACCAGGTCGTACATGTCGGAGACCGTCCACGTCGGGTCGGTCCACGCGAGCTTCGTCTGCTCGATCAGGTTGCCGTTGTTGTCGTAGACGTTGCGGGTGATCGCGCCGATCGGGTCGGTCACCTGCGTCACACGGCCGGCCTTGTCATAGCTGAAGACCGTGCTGCGGTCCTGCGCCGAGTTCGCCGGGATCAGCGTCGAGGACTCGCCGACCGGCAGCGCATGCACCGTCTGACGCTCGACCCGCCCGACCTTGTCGTACTCGAAGCTCGTGACGACGTTGAGCGCGTCGGCCGAGTAGACGACGCGGTTCAGCGCGTCGTAGCTCGAGCGCGTGATGCGGTCCGCATCGTCCGACGTGACCTGCGGATCGCTCTTGCCATCCCAGGCGCTCACGTCGATCCGCGTCGCATAGGCGGTGCGCTGCTGCACGTTGCCGCGCGCGTCGTAGCGCAGTTCGACCACCGCGCCGGTGCCGTCCACGCTGAAGCGCAGACGACCGTCGCGGTCATAGCGGTTCGCGACGACACGATCCTTCCCCGGCTGCAGCAGATTGGCCGCGTAGGCGACCGCCGTGCTGGCGTTCAGCGCCGGCATCGTCGTCACATCGACGGCCTGCGCCAGCTGCGTCGAGCGCAGCACGCGTCCTTCGGCGTCGTACTCGTAATACGTCAGACCGCCGGCCGGATCCGTGACCAGCACCGGACGATTCAGCACGTCGTAGACGGTCTTCACCGCGCGGACCTGTCCCGTCGTCGCATTGGCGATCTGCGTCGCCAGGACGTTGCCGCTCTTGTCGTAGCTGTAGGTCTTCGCGATGTTCAGGCCGCCCGGGTCGCGGACCTCGGACGTCCGACGGCCCACCGAGTCGTAGCCGTACGAGGTCGTGACCTGATTGGCGTCGACGACCGTCAGCGTGCGACCCGCTTCGTCATAGGTGAAGCTGGTCTGGATGTGCAGACCGGTCGGATCGACGATCTGCTTGAGCACGCGACCCACGACGTCGTATTCGGTCGTCGTGATCGTGCCGTTCGGGTCCTCGACCGAGATGGTCTGGCCCTTGGCGTCGTAGCCGTAAGTGGTCGTGAGTGCCAGGCCTTGCGGATCCACCGTGCGCGTCAGCACGCGGTTCGCGCCGTCGTAGGTGAACGCGGTGCGCAGGCCTTCCGCGTCTTCCGTCCACGCCAGACGGCCGCCGGCGTCGTAGTGGCTCTTCGTCTCGCCCTGCAGCGCGTCGATCGTGTTGATCAGACGGCCGTCATGGTCGTACTGGTACTCGGTCTGGTTGCCGTCGGCATCGATCACTGCCCACGTCTCGCCGTGGACATTGCGCCCCGTCACCATCGACACGCCTTCCGGCGTCGTCATGGTGATCCACCGCGCGAAGTCGTTGTACGAGAAGGTCGTGGTGTTGCCGAGCGCGTCCGTCTGGGTCAGCTTGCGATCGAACGCGTCCCACGTGGTCGAGCGACGGGCGACGCTCGGGTCGATGGTCTGGACCACGCGGCCCAGGCGGTCGAACACCTGCGCGGACACCTTGCCGCTGGCGTCTTCGCTGCGCACCAGCCGGCCGAACGCGTCGTACTGTGCTTTCGTCGTGAGGTGCTCACCGGCGGGGTCCGTCACCGTACTGGTGACCTGGCCGCGGCGGTCGCGCTCCAGCGTGGTCTCCAGGCCGTCGACGGCGGTCGCGTGCTCGGCTTCACCGAACGCGTTGTAGTCGGTAGTCGCGGTGTGCGACAGCGCATCCGTCGTGGTCTGCAGCTGTCCGCGGACCGTGTAGGCGTAGCCGGTGACGGTGTCGCGCGCCAGATCGTACTGGCCTTCGACCAGCTGCTCGACCGCGTGATCGACCACGCCGCCATGCAATCCGGCAAGGGAACCTGCCGGCAGCCGGTTGGCCAGCAGGACCGTCTTCTCGAGCTGGTTGAGCGCGTTGTAGCGCTGCTCCTGCACCTCGCCCTCCGCGTTCACCGAGTAGCGCTGACGACCGTCGGCGTCGTAGTAGAAGAGCGTCCGGTTGCCGTTGGCGTCCGTCGTGCTGGTGCGGCGGCCGGCGGCGTCGTAGGTGTGCGTGATGCCGTACTGGTCCCAGACCGCCTGGATGGCCTCGCTCGACAGCGGCTCGCCCGTTTCCAGAAGCGCCGAGCCCTCACCCGACAGTTCGCCGATCAGGCGGCCCTGCAGGTCGTAGCG
Source organism: Roseateles noduli (assembly GCA_002205125.1). Classification (GTDB taxonomy): domain Bacteria; phylum Pseudomonadota; class Gammaproteobacteria; order Burkholderiales; family Burkholderiaceae_C; genus Roseateles; species Roseateles noduli. The sequence continues at coordinate 19,832 of NIOE01000024.1, forward strand.
GGCGTTGCCGACGCGGAGGTCGTTCGAGAACTCGCCGCTGCGCGTGCTCACCAGACGGCCGACCTCGTCGTAGACATACGAGGTGATCAGGCCGTCCGCGTTGGCCTCGCGCGTCACGCGACCCAGCAGGTCGTACTCCGTCGACGTGCTGCGGGCGAGCCAGTCCCCCGACGGACGCAGGTCGAGCACCGTCTCATCGCCCTTCACCTCGACGGGCACCCGCTGGCTGTAGCGGATCGTGTTGGTGCGTTGACCGGCGTCGTTGTAGACGTGTTCGGTCAGATAGTTCTCCGCGTCGACTTCGCCGACCAGGCGGCCGAGCGCGTCATAGATCAGGTGCGTGGTCTGGTCGCGGCCCTGCACGGTCGCCGCGGGACTCACCGGCGCCGTCATCAGCGACGTGCCGTTGACCACGAACTGGTCGACGTGCGTCGCCTGCGAGGCATACCAGCCGTCGATGCGCGTCGTCGCCTCGTCGGAGCCGACGATCTCCAGCGTGTCGCCGTCCTGGCGGAACAACAGCTGCGGACCACCCTCGGCCGGCGCCGTCAGCACCGGGCCGATGTCGCGCAGGCCGTCCGGTTGGACCCTGACCTGTTGGGGTTGGTTCAGCCCCCAGGCGCCGTGCTGCGCGATCTCATCGGCCATCGCGGCCTGGTCCCACACGGTCCCGTCGGCGAATCGGATTTCCGTCGGCATCACGTCGCCGAAGGAGATGCGATCGCCGGTCGAGATGATGCGCACCTCGTACTCGTCGTACTCGTCACGGAGGATGATCACGTCCGTGGGCTTGATGCCCGCCGCGATCTCGACGATCTCCTGACCCGGCGTGCCGTCGAAGCGGTCGATGCGATCACGGCCCGAGCCGTGGCCCAGGCGGTACACGTCGGTGCCCGCGCTGGCGATGATGGTGTCGTCGCCGTTGCCGCCGTCGATGGTGTCGTCACCGTCGCCGCCGTCGATCTGATCGTTCCCGATGCCGCCGAGGATCAGGTCGTTCCCGCCGAAACCGAACAGCCGATCGTCACGGTTGCCGCCGATCAGCGTGTCGGCGAAATCGAAGCCCTCGATCTTCCCGTCCTGGTTCGTGCCGCTGGTGGCCTGCGCGAGGATGGTCGCCAGGTCCCAGATCGAGCCGTCGGCGAAGCGGAACTCCTGGATCTGCAGCGGGCCTTGGACGCCGCCGGGCAGCGCCGACTCGATCACCAGCTGGTCGTCGGAGGTCTTCAGCGAAACGACGATGGCGCGCCCGCGCACGGCGAGCTTCAGGTCGCTCGGCCTGACGTCGTTGCCGAACTCGACCACGTCGACATCGCCGCTGGCGGCGCCGCCGGCGACGATGGTGTCGCGGCCGTCACCCCAGCCGAAGCGGTAGACGTCGTTGCCGGCGCCACCGTCCAGCAGGTCGTCGCCGCGGCCGCCGATCAGGAAGTCGTCGAACGCGCCGCCGATCAGCGTGTCGTCGCCCTCACCGCCGTCCATCCAGTCGCCGTTCGGCAGCTGCGAGACGAAGCGGTCGTCGCCGTCGGTCGTGCGGCGGGTGAGCCAGTCCACCTGCGGGAACACCAGGCCGTAGCCGTCGGCGAAGAAGATCTCCTGGCGCACGTTCAGCGAGGGATCGTTGGCGTGGAGCGCGAAGTAGCCCGGCACCTCCAGACGATCGGCCGTGTAGGCCACGTAGAGCACCAGGTCGTCGCCGTTGCGGATCGCCTGCAGCTGTTCCGAATCGATGCCGGCGCCGAAGTGGATCTCGTCGGTGCCGTCGAATCCGGTGATCCTGACGCTGCCGGAGCCCGCCTGGAAGGTGAAGACGTCCGCGCCGGCCGTTCCCGCGACCACGGTCGTGGCCGGCGTCGCGGGCGGCGTGGCCAGACGCTGCGCCACGTCGGCGCGGCTCCAGCTGGACCCGTTCGCGAACTTGATCGCGCCGAGGCGGTAGTCGGGCTGGCCCGCGCTCTCGTAGTTGAAGTAGTTGAGCAGCGTGACCTGGTCGTCGCTGCCGACGAGCGACAGGACCAGATCGGCGCCGTTGCGCGTCAGGCGGAGGTCTTCCGGCTGGATGTCCGGTCCGAACTCCAGCTGGTCGTTGGTGTTGGATTGGGAGTAGGCGTCCCAGCTGGCGTTGTCGATCGTGTCGGCGCCGTCGCCGCGCGCGAAGCGGTACACGTCCGCGCCGTCGCCGCCGATCAGCAGGTCGCGCTGCTTGCCGCCCGACAGCGTGTCATTGCCGTAGCCGCCGTCGAGGGTGTCCCGACCGTAGCCGCCCACCATCGTGTCGGCGCCCCAGCCGCCGGTCAGGCTGTCGTTGCCGCCCTTGCCGTCGATGGGCGTGCCGCCGTTGTAGAAGGCCGCCGTATCCGACTGCTCGCTGGTCGACGCGAGCTGGTCGAGGTCGGAGGCGTACATCATGACGCCGTCCGAGAACTGCACATCCACAGAGCGGCGCAGAAGGACGACGTCGCGCTGGGAAATGCGGATCTCGATACCGTCGTCGACGCGCCGGATCTGCAGGTCGCTCCAGTCGTGTGGAACGCCGAGCTGGAGCAGGTCGTCGTAGCCGCCGTTGATCACGTCGACGTCCGAGCCCAGGCCGAACACGAAGGTGTCGCCGTCCATGTTGCCGGACAGCGTGTCGTTGCCGGCGCCGCCGACGAGCGTGTCGCGGCCGCTGCGTCCGATCAGGACATCCGCACCGTCGGTGCCCACCAGCAGGTCGTCGCTGTTGGGCAGACCGACCACGTACGGCGTGTCGATGTGCAGCTGGATGTCCTTGGCTTCCCAGCGCGTACCGTCGGCGAAGTCGATGTACTCCAGGCCCTTGGCAAATCCGCCGTACCAGTCGTCCTCGACCTCGAGGTCGGCGAAGTAGCGCTCCACCCGGACCGAGTCGGCGCTCTGACGCAGACTGATGACCAGGTCGTCATTGGAGCGGGTGAGGATCAGATCCTCCGGGGCGATGCCGTCCTTCAGGTTCAGCGTGTCCGCATTCTGGAAACGGTCGAGCTGGACGAAGGGGTGCATCCCCTTGATCGTGTCGTGACCCGAACCGATGCCGAACACATACGTGTCGGTGCCGAAGCCGCCGTTCAGGATGTCGTCGCCGGCGCCCCCATCCAGCGTGTCGTTCTCGCCGTAGCCATCCCACGACCCCCACATCTGCCCGTCGCCGCCGTACAGTTCATCGTCGCCGTCGCCGCCCAGGATCAGGTCCTGGCCGCGCATCCCGAGGAGGTAGTCATTCCCTCGCCCGCCGACGATCGTGTCGTAGCCGTCCGAGCCGCCCAGATTGTCCTCGCCGTCCTGGCCCCGGAGCAGCACGCCGCGCGAACCCTCCGGCTCCGAGCTGTAGTAGCCGCCGTCTTGAGATCCGCCGATGGCGAGCCGCTGCTCGATGTCCGCCGCCGTCCACACCGAGCCGTCGGCGAAGCGGATTTCCCGCATCTCGCCTTCCGCCTCCAACCGGTCACCGGTCGCCACGAGCGTGATCTTCAGGAACCGGGCACTGCCGGACAACTCGATATCCGCCTTCGTGATGCCGGGACGCAGTTGAATGACGTCGCGCGCGATGCCGTCCTCGCCGACTTCGCCTTCGACGGTCACATGGCCGTCGCCACGGCCGAACAGGTAGACATCACTGCCAGCGCCGCCGTCCATGTAGTCCGCGCCGCTCAGCGTGTCGTTACCGCTGTCGCCGTAGAGCTCCTCAAGCCCGGCGCTGCCGATCATCAGGGCGTTGTTATCGCCCGGCTGGCCCGATCCGGCCAGCATGAAAACGCCGTTGTCCGTCTGGACGCCGAGGGCTGCGATCGTCGCAAACATCGGCGAGCCCTGCGGCAGCTCAGCGATCCACTGGCGCAGCAGCGCCACGCCGTTGAACCCCGCGTTGAGCAGCGTCACGTGGGCGTTGCGCACCAGGCTCACCAGGTCGCGGAAGGCCCCTGCCGGGTCCGCTGCCTTGAAGGCCTGCAGCCGCGCCAGCAGCGAGGCCGCATCGGTGGCCCCCGCCGTTCCGTTGCCCACATTGGCCGGCAGCGACGGGTTGGTCGTCGTGCGCAGGCGCACGTAGGCCCCTGCCGGCGCCGGTGCGCCTTCAGCCACCAGCTGCGGCGGCGTGCGCGCGTCCGTCAGCGTGCCCACCATCGGCGACGCGTAGCGCGTCTTGGCCACCACGCGGCCCGCCGCGTCGTACTCGTAATGGGTGTAGTAGTTCTCCGCGTCCAGCTCGCCGATCACGCGGCCGTCGGCGTCGTAGAAGCTGCGCGTGACGCGGTCCGCCGCGGCGTTGGCCGTGACCGCCACCGGCGCGGTGATCGGGGTCAGCCCCGTCGCCGGCACGGTGATGTGCGTGGCGTAACGCGTCACCGACAGCGCGTGCGACGCGCCGTCGTAGGTCGTCTGCGTGACGTAGCCCAGCCCGTCGATGACCTGCACCAGCCGGTTGGCGTTGT
>NIOE01000025.1 GCA_002205125.1 Roseateles noduli
CGGGTCCGGCACGGGATCGGGTTTCGGCTCGGGCTGCGGGTCCGGCACGGGATCAGGTTTCGGCTCGGGCTTCGGGTCCGGCACGGGATCGGGCTTCGGCTCGGGCTGCGGGTCCGGCACGGGATCGGGCTTGGGCTCGGGCTTCGGGTTGGGCAGTGGGTCGGGCCTCGGCTCCGGCAGCGGCATCGGCTTGGGCAAGGGGGTGACGTCCGATCCGGCATGCGGCGAACCGGCCATCAGTGCGGCGCCAGCCAGCCACGTGGCCAGAGCGGCCACGACCTTTCCGGTCGAGCCGTCGCCGCCGGGCAACAAGGCCGCGGCACCGCATCCATCCTCCTGAGACCTTCCGCCGGAAGTCGCCGCGTCGCATGCGGGCTCCTCCTGCGCCGCAGTGACCGGCACCGCGGTGCCAAGGTCGCCGCCCGCCTCCGGCTCGGACGGCGTCGGCTCGGGCGGCGTCGCGTCGCCCTCGGCGACGGGGGATCGCCGGCGGATGTCCCGCGCGGATCTGGGGGCGGCGGCAGTCGTGTAGAGCGGCGTAATGTCGGATTCAGGGTGTCGCATCGGCGTGGGTCTCGGTTGTCGGTTTGAAACCCCGCAGTCTGGAAGTGACGGCGGTTCGCAGCCATGACTCCCATGTTCGCGACGTTCGCCGCAGCTCCGGCCCATCGGGGCAGGCGCCTGCCTCAAACAAGCTAGGAGGACCCTGCCCGACCTCGCAACGCGCGGGCGTCACGGAACGTCCCCGTCCGGGAAAGGCCGCCCCGGCCCCACGTAGAATCGTCCGCCTCCCTTGAGACTTCACCCACCGATGTCCAGCCCTGACAAGACCGCCGGCGCGCACGCGCCCGACAAGACGGACGCCGCCGTCAAGCCCAGCAACTTCCTGCGCGCCATCATCGAGCGCGACCTGGAGCAGGGCTTCCAGCCGGCGCGCCACTTCGGCGGCAGCCCGGGCGACGCGGCGCACCACGCCGCCGGTCCGCTGGACCCGGCGAAGATCCGCACCCGCTTCCCGCCCGAGCCCAACGGCTACCTGCACATCGGCCACGCCAAGGCCATCTGCCTGAATTTCGGCCTGGCGCGCGACTACGGCGGCATCTGCCACCTGCGTTTCGACGACACGAATCCGGAGAAGGAAGAGCAGGAATACGTCGACGCGATCAAGGAAATGGTCGCGTGGCTGGGCTGGCGCTGGGACGCCCCCGACGTCGACGGCAAGGAGACGCCCCACCTCTACTACGCCAGCAACTACTTCGACCTGATGTACCGGGGCGCCGAGTACCTGGTGTCGCAGGGTCTGGCCTATGTCGACGAGCAGTCGCCCGAGGACATGCGCGCCAACCGCGGCGACTTCGGCACGCCGGGCACCAACAGCCCGTTCCGCGACCGCACGCCGGAGCAACACCTGACCCGCCTGCGCGAGATGCGCGACGGCAAGCACCCGGACGGATCGATGGTGCTGCGCGCCAAGATCGACATGGCGTCGCCCAACATCAACCTGCGCGACCCGGCGCTGTACCGCATCCGCCGCGCGACGCACCACAACACCGGCGACCAGTGGTGCATCTATCCGATGTACACCTACGCGCATCCGATCGAGGACGCGCTGGAGTGCATCACGCACAGCGTCTGCACGCTGGAGTTCGAAGACCAGCGCCCGTTCTACGACTGGCTGGTCGAGCACCTGGCCGAAGGCGGCCTGCTGGCGCGCCCGCTGCCGCATCAATACGAATTCGGCCGTCTCAACCTGACCTACGTCGTCACCAGCAAGCGCAAGCTGCGCCAGCTGGTCGACGAGGGCCACGTCGACGGCTGGGACGATCCCCGCATGCCCACGCTGGTCGGCATGCGCCGTCGCGGCTACACGCCGGCGTCCATCCGCGCGATGGTCGAGAGCACCGGCGCGTCCAAGACCAACGCCTGGATCGAGTACTCGGTGCTGGACGGCTACCTGCGCGCCGACCTCGAAGGCCAGGCGGCCCGCGCGATGGCGGTGCTGGATCCGGTCAGGCTCAAGCTCGAGAACTACGCGGAGATCTTCGGCTCGGCCGAGCACCGCGAGCCCTGCTCGGCGCCCGCCCACCCGCATGTGCCCGAACTCGGCACGCGCGCGTTCAGCCTCGGCCCCGAGCTGTGGATCGAGCGCGAGGACTTCATGGAAGTCCCGTCCAAGGGCTACCACCGCCTGTTCCCCGGCAACAAGGCGCGGCTGAAGTACGGCTACGTCATCGAATGCACCGGCTGCGAGAAGGACGCCGACGGCACCATCACCGCGGTGCTTGCGAAGCTGGTGCCGGACACCAAGAGCGGCACGCCCGGCGCGGACGCGGTCAAGGTCAAGGGCGTCATCACCTGGGTCGGCGCGCATGAAGGCGTGCCCACCGAACTGCGTCTGTACGACCGGCTGTTCACCGAAGCCCAGCCCGACGCCGGCGACCGCAACTTCCTGGAGCTGCTGAATCCGGACTCCAAGCGCGTGACGCAGGGCTACCTGGAGCCGTCGCTGAAGGACGTGGCGCCGGACACCAAGGTCCAGTTCGAACGCCACGGCTACTTCGTCGCCGACCGGGTCGACCACCGCGCGGGAGCGCCGGTGTTCAACAAGATCACCGGACTGCGGGACAGCTTCGGGAAGTAAGGGCGGGGCGGCCCGGCATCGGACCGCCCGGACTCAGACAGGCTGGCGGTAAAAGTCGAAGTTGCTCGTCATATCCGTCGCGATGGACGACGTCACGCCGCCGGGGCCCACGGAAGGCAGCTCCGTCATGTTGTCGACGACGGGCGGCGGCGTGGTCGCCTTGGGCGACGAGCAGGGTCCGCAATCCGGCTTGGACCGGAACATGTCCGGACCCTCGACGAACCTGATCCTCGGCTGAGGCTCCCCGACGACCTCGGTGACGCGCGATCCCAAGGCCGTTTCCAGCCTGGTCAGCCACCTTTCAAGCAGGAGGTCCGACTCGCGGAGGTGATCGAGGACCAGCCCGTACAAGTCGGTGCGCATGCCGGTCCCCGCGCCTGATCGGGCGTCAGAACCGAAGCCGCAGACCGTGGGCCTGGCAGGGTCCCATTGCCCCTGGTCGCTGGCACTGCCAAAGCCGGCAAAGCCGGCAACGCGGGCAAAGCCGGCAAGGCCGTTGAAACCGAGACTCTGGCCGTGGCCGTAGCCGTAGCCGTAGCCGTGGCCGTGGCCGTGGCCGTAGCCGTGGGCCGGTTTGACGGGCGCGTTGAGCGCATACGGGACGACCGGGCCGGCAAAGCACGGGAAGAACATGGCGAAGCTCCATGAGGTGGGACAAGCCGCCAGTGTCCTCAGGGGTCCGCCGCGCCGCCATGGCGTGGGCGTGCAGCGCCTGCCGCGCCGTCCGCCTCCGACAAGCCACCCGGCGCCCTGTCCGGGCCGGGGGCGTTCGCGAGGACGCGCTCGCTGTCCGATGTGTCCGGCGCTGTCCACCCAGCGTCCGCCGAGTGTCCGCGGACACTGAACCTTCACCGGCATCGCGCGACAACCCGTTGATTCATAAAGGGATTTCCGACTCCCTCCAGGTGGCACGCCGCTTGCGAACGAGTGCGACATCGATCACACGACACCGCACTCGGACACCTCAATGATTCGCGACACCTCCGGACAGGACGTTCCTCTCGCCCGCCCCCAGGGACGCCGCCGCCTGTGGCTGGCGCTGGCCGGCGCGGGACTGCTGATCGCCGCGTTCGCCGCCGCGCCCGCCGTGCAGCGGATGCTGGGCAGCGGCAACTCGGTCAGCCTGCAGCGCCTGTCCGTCGCCCCGGTCGAGATCGGCCCGCTGGTGCGCGACGTCGCCGGCGAGGGCAAGGTCGTCGCCGCGATGAGTCCCACCGTCTACGCGCTGCACGGCGGCAACCTCGTCCTCAAGGTCAAGGCCGGCGACAAGGTCGCCAAGGACCAACTGCTCGGCGTCATCGACAGCCCCGACCTGCGCGCCAAGCTCGCGCAGGAGCAGAGCAACGCCGACGCGCTGCGCACCGAGGCGCTGCGTGCCGAGGTCGACGGCCGCGAACAGCGCGCCGCCCTGCGCTCGACCTACGAGAACGCCGCCATCGACCTGCAGACGGCCCGCAACGACCTCGACCGCCAGACCAAGGCCTTCGACGCCGGCGCGGTCGCCGGCATGCAGGTCGAGAAGGCCCGCGACGCGATGGAGAAGGCGCGCATCACCGCCGCCCATGCGCAGGCCGGACTCGGCCTCAAGGACGACAGCCTGAAGTTCGAGCTCCAGTCCAAGCAGCAGGCGCTGCAGCGCCAGCAGCTGCTGGTCAAGGACCTGGAGCGCCAGGTCGCGGAACTCGAGCTGCACTCGCCGGTGGACGGCCAGGTCGGCCAGCTGCTGGTGGCCGAACGCGCCAACGTCGCCGCCGGCGCGGGCCTGCTCACCGTCGTCGACCTGAGCGCGCTGGAAGTGCAGATGCAGGTGCCCGAGAGCTTTGCCCGCGACCTCGCCATCGGCATGCCCGGCGAGATCTCCGGCAACGGCCGGCAGTGGAAGGGCCTGGTCAGCACGGTGTCGCCGGAAGTCGTCAACAACGAGGTCGCCGCGCGCATCCGCTTCGACGGCGCCACGCCCGACCAGCTGCGCCAGAACCAGCGCCTGTCGGTGCGCGTGCTGCTGGACCGCCGCGAGAAGGTGCTGATCGTCGCGCGCGGCAGCTTCGTCGAGGACGGCGGCGGCCGCTTCGTCTACGTCGTGCAGGACGGCCAGGCGGTCAAGCGCCCCATCCGCCTGGGCGCGCAGAGCCTGTCCAAGGTCGAGATCCTGGAAGGCCTCAAGCCCGGCGAGCAGATCGTCATCTCCGGCACCCAGGCCTTCGAGGGCGCCGAGCGCGTGACCCTCAGTCCGTGATCCCTTCAACGATTCCCACCATTCAACGCCCGCGAGGAACCTCATGCTGAAGATGCAATCGCTCTCCAAGGTCTACCGCACCGAAATGATCGAGACCTACGCCCTGCGCGAGTTCAACCTGGACGTGCGCGAAGGCGAGTTCGTCGCGGTGACCGGGCCGTCGGGCTCGGGCAAGACGACCTTCCTGACCATCGCCGGCCTGCTCGAAGCCTTCACCGGCGGCCGCTACCAGCTCGACGGCGTCGACGTCAGCGGCATGGACGACACGCAGCGCTCGCGCATGCGCAACGAGAAGATCGGCTTCATCTTCCAGGCCTTCAACCTGATCCCCGACCTCAACGTGCTGGACAACATCGAGGTGCCGCTGCGCTACCGCGGCATGAAGACCGCCGAACGCCAGCAGCGCGCCCGCGACGCGCTGGCCCGCGTGGGCCTGTCGGCGCGCGAGCGCCACTACCCCGCCGAACTCTCCGGCGGCCAGCAGCAGCGCGTGGCCATCGCGCGCGCGCTGGCCGGCTCGCCGCGCCTGCTGCTCGCCGACGAACCGACCGGCAACCTCGACAGCGCGATGGCGCGCAGCGTCATGGACCTGCTCGAAGAGCTGCACCGCGACGGCGCCACCATCGTCATGGTCACCCACGATCCGCAGCTCGCCGCCCGCGCGCAGCGCAACGTACACGTGATCGACGGCCAGGTCGTCGACATCGCCGCCGAGCTCCACATGGACCCCGAGCTGCTGCGCGCGGCCAAGTCCTTCACGCCGACGTCCGCCTGATCCCGGCCCGCTCCGTCCTGACCATGAAACTGCCCTTCCCTTCGAGGCGCGCGGCGGAACCGGGTCGCCCGGTCCGGCCCGCCCGTCCGGCGCGCCCGCTGCTGTCGACGATGGCGCGGCTGCCGGCGATCGCCGTGGCCGTGCTGTGCGCCGGCTGCTGCCTGCCGGCCGCCGCCGAGGACCTGCTGGAGATCTACGCGCAGGCCCGCGCCGCCGATCCCGTGCTGGCCGGCGCGCGCGCGGTGCGCGGCGAGCAGCAGGAACTCGCCGTCCAGGCCCGCGCGCAGCTGCTGCCGCAGTGGACCGCGCAGCTGAGCGAATCGCACACGCGCGACGACGGCCGCCAGCACCAGCTGACGCATAGCCTGAACCAGGTCCTCGTCGACCTGAGCCGGCTGCGCAGCTGGGATGCGGCCAAGACGCTGGTCACCGCCGAGGACGCGCGCGTGCGCGCCGCCGAGGCCGACCTCTGCGCCCGCGTCGCCCGCGCCTACTTCGGCGTGCTCAACGCGCAGGCCACGCTGCAGACCGCGCAAGCGATCGAGGACGTCTACGGCCAGCAGGTCGCGCAGGCGCAATCGCGCTTCGACGCGCAGTTGTCGGCGTCGCTGGACGTCGAGCAGGGCCGCGCCTATTACGAGCTCGCGCGCGGCAACACGGCGTCGGTGCGGGAGGATCTCCTCGACGCGCGCCAGGCGCTGGCGCAGATCACCGGCCGCATGCCGGGCGAGCTCAAGCCGCTCGCGCCCGACCTCGCCATGCTGATGCCCGATCCGGCCGATCCCGAGGCCTGGGTGACGCAGGCGCTGCGCGACAACCCGTCGCTGCAGGCCGCCGCGCTGGCGGTCAGCGCCGGCGACCAGCGCGTGGCCGCGGCGCGCGCCGCGCACCTGCCGACGCTGAGCGCCGGTCTGGACGGCCAGCGGCTGTCCGGCCCCGCCGTCGCGCCGCAGGACTCGGGGCGCTACACGACGACGGTCGGCCTGAAGCTGACGATCCCGATCTTCGCCGGCGGCGCGACCGAGTCGCAGAAGCGCCAGGCGATCTACCAGCGCGAGCAGCTGCGCGACGACCTTGAAATCGCGCGCCGGTCCATGACGCGCGAGACCCAGGCGCAGTACCAGGCGGTGCTGTCCGCGCTGAGCCAGATGCGCACGGCCGGCGCCGCGGTGCAGGCTGCGGAGAAGGCGCTGGCCTCCACGCGCAGCGGCCTGGACCTCGGCCTGCGCACCATGACCGACCTGCTGCTGGCGATCCAGACGCAGAGCAACGCCCGCAACGCCTGGGAGCAGGCGCGCCACCGCTACGTGCTGTCCAAGCTGCTGCTGCAGCAGGCGGCCGGCTCGCTCGGCGAGCCCGAGCTGGCCTCCGTGAACACGCTGCTGAATCCCGTGCCCGTCAAGCCGTGAGCTGAGAGAGGACCCACCATGCTGACCTACTACCTCGAACTCGCCCTGCGCGCCATGCGCAGCCACCGCGGCCTGACGGCGCTGATGCTGCTGTCGATCGCGATGGGCGTGGCCGCCTGCATGACGACGCTGACGGTGTTCCACGTCATGTCGGGCGATCCGATCCCGCACAAGAGCGGCCGGCTCTTCAACGTGCAGCTCGACGCCGAGCCCAAGCGCGACTGGAAGCCGGGCGACGAGCCCGAGCTCCAGCTCACCCGCTTCGACGCCGAGCAGCTGCTGCGCGCCAAGCGCGGCGTGCAGCAGGTCATCATGACCGGTGCGTTCATCGCCATCGATCCGGCCGGCTCGGGCGACGCGGCGCAGCCGCCCTTCTTCACCGGCGGACGCTGGACGACGGCCGACTTCTTCGGCATGTTCGAGGCCCCGTTCCGCTACGGCAACGGCTGGAGCGCGGCCGACGACACCGCGGAAGCGCGCGTCGCGGTGATCTCCGCCGACCTCAACGACAAGCTCTTCGGCGGCCAGGACAGCCGCGGCAAGACGGTGCGCCTGCGCGACAAGGACTTCACCGTGGTCGGCGTGCTCAAGCCCTTCCGCCCCGCGCCGCACTATTACGACCTGACCCTGGGCGCCTACGCGAAGGCGGCCGACGTCTACATCCCGCTGTCGACCTCGATGTCGCTGCGCTTCGGCGCCGCGGGCAACATGAACTGCTGGGGCCGCTCCGACGGCATCGACCCGCGCTCGGCCAACGCACCCTGCTCGTGGCTGCAGTACTGGGTGCAGCTCGACACGCCCCAGCAGGTCGCCGACTACAAGACCTACCTGACGCAGTATTCCGACCAGCAGCGCGAGGCCGGCCGCTTCGAGCGCCCGTCCAATCCCAAGCTCAGCGCCGTCAACGAGTGGCTCGCGATCCGCAAGGTCGTGCCCAGCGACATCAAGCTGCAGGTGCTGCTGGCCTTCGGCTTCCTGGCCGTGTGCCTGACCAACACCGTCGGCCTGCTGCTGGCCAAGTGCCTGCGCCGCAGCGGCGAGATCGGCGTGCGTCGCGCGCTGGGTGCGCCGCGGCGCCAGATCTTCCTGCAGTTCCTGGTCGAGGCCGGTACGCTCGGCCTCGTGGGCGGCCTGCTCGGCCTGGCGCTGACCTGGGTCGGCCTGTGGGTGGTGCGGCAGAACCCGTCGGATTACGCGCAGCTCGCGCAGCTGGACTGGCAGATGCTGGCGACCACGCTGGGCGTGTCGCTCGCGGCCAGCCTGCTGGCCGGCCTGCTGCCCGCGTGGCGCGCGTGCCAGATCACGCCCGCCATCCAGTTGAAGACCCAATGAGGCCCTGAGGAGACTCACCATGGACATCCTGCCCATCCTGTCGACGCTCAAGCGTCACAAGACCGCCGCCGGCCTCATCGTGCTGCAGATCGCGCTGACCTGCGCGATCGTCTGCAACGCGCTGTTCCTGATCTTCCAGCGCGTCGAGCGCATCACCGCGGAGACCGGCGTCGCCGAGTCCGAGCTGGTGACGATCTCGCTGTCGAGCATGGCGCGCGTCGAGAACCCGGAGCCGCAGACCCAGGCCGACCTGGCTGCGCTGCGGCAGGTGCCGGGCATTGCCTCGGTCACGCTGACCAACCAGTTCCCGTACGGCCGCAGCTCCAACAACTCCGGCGTGCGGCTGGTCGCCGATCCCAAGCAGTCCAGCCGCGTCGTCGGCGGCCACTACACGATCGGTCCGGACTTCATCAAGACCATGGGGCTGCAGCTGATCGAAGGCCGCGACTTCGAAGCCAACGAGTTCGTCGCCGGCTCCTCGCTGGACGCCAATCCCGATCCGCGCGTGCCGTCGGTCATCATCAACAAGAAGATGGCGGATCGCCTGTGGCCTGGCGAATCGGCGGTCGGCAAGGCGATCTACGTCTACGGCACCGAGCCGCAGCGCGTCGTCGGCGTGGTGAAGGATCTGCCCTCGCCCAACCCCGGCTCCCAGGACGAGAACGCGCTGCACACCATGATGTTCCCGGTGCAGCCCAGTTTCCGCGGCGGCAACTTCATGATCCGCCTCGCGCCGGGCGCCAACCCCGAGACCGTGCTGAAGGCGGCCGGCGAGAAGCTGCTGGCCAACAGCCCCGGCCTGCGCCGCGTGCTGCGCGACCAGGACAGCCTCCTCAAGCTGCGCAACGGCTACTACCGCCAGGACCGCTCCATGATCCAGCTGCTGGCCGGCGTCTGCGTCGGGCTGCTGGTGGTGACGGCCTTCGGCATCGTCGGCCTGGCCAGCTTCTGGGTGCAGCAGCGCACGCGCATGATCGGCACGCGGCGCGCGCTGGGCGCCACGCGCGGCCAGATCCTGCGCTACTTCCAGACCGAGAACCTGCTGCTCTCCACCGCCGGCATCGTGCTGGGCATGGTCGGCGCGTACGGCATCAGCCTGCTGCTGATGCGCAGCTACGAGCTGCCGCGCCTGCCACTCGTCTATCTGCCGATCGGGGCGGTGGTGCTGTGGGCGCTGGGCCAGATCGCGGTGTTCGCGCCGGCGCGCCGGGCCGCGGCCCTGCCGCCGGTCGCCGCGCTGCGCGGCGGTTGATTCCACCCGGGGCGCCGACGGCGCCCCTTCCCATTGCTATGCTGCGCCTCCAATGAGAACCGTCCTGATCATCGATGACCACGCCGGCGTCGGCGAGGCGCTGTCGCTGCTGCTCTCGCTGCACGACATCGAGGCGCTGTACGCGGCCTCGCCGGCGGAAGGCCTGGCGCTGCTGGCGCAGCGCCGCGTCGACCTGGTGATCCAGGACATGAACTTCAGCGCCGACACGACCTCCGGCGAGGAAGGCCGGGAGCTCTTCCAGCAGCTGCGCGAGCGCCACCCCGACCTGCCCATCATCCTGCTGACCGCCTGGACACAACTGGAGCAGGCGGTGGCGCTGGTCAAGGCCGGCGCGGCGGACTACCTCGCCAAGCCCTGGGACGACACCAAGCTGCTGGCGACCGTCGAGAACCTGCTGGAGCTCGCCGAGAACGGCCGCGCGCTGCGCGAGAGCCGGCACGAGCAGCGCCAGCGCAGCAACGAACTGCGGCTGCGTTACCGGCTCGACGGCCTGGTCTTCGAATCCCCGGCGCTGCTGCGCTGCCTGGAGCTCGCGTGCCAGGTGGCGCGTTCGCCGGTGCCGGTGCTGGTCACCGGTCCGAACGGCAGCGGCAAGGAACGCGTCGCGGCCATCGTGCATGCCAACTCGGCGGTGGCCGACGGCCCCTTCGTCGCGATCAACTGCGGCGCGCTGCCGGGCGACCTGATCGAGGCCGAGCTCTTCGGCGCCGAGAGCGGCGCCTTCACCGGCGCGGCGCGCGCGCGCGAAGGCCGCTTCGAGACCGCCGACGGCGGCACGCTCTTCCTCGACGAGATCGGCAACCTGCCGCTGGCCGGCCAGGTGAAGCTGCTGCGCGTGCTGGAGACGGGACGCTTCGAGCGCCTGGGCTCCAGCCGATCGCGGCAGACGACGGTGCGGGTGATCTCCGCGACCAACTCGGACCTGCGCGCGATGGTGCGCGCCGGCACCTTCCGCGAAGACCTGTACTACCGGCTCAACGTGATCGAGGTCGCGCTGCCGGGACTGGCCGAGCGCGTGCCCGACATCCTGCCGCTGGCCGAGCATTTCCTCGCCGGCCGCGCGACGCTGAGCGACGGCGCCCGCGAGGCGCTGATGGCGCATCCGTGGCCGGGCAACGTCCGTGAACTGAAGAACGTCATCGAACGCGCCGCGCTGCTCGCGCCGGGCCGCGTCATCGGCGAGCAGGACCTGGCACTGCCGGCGTTGTCGACCCTGGCCACGCCGCTGGCCTCGCGCAACCTCGACGAGCCCAGCCGCGAGGCCGTGGTCGCCGCGCTGGAATCGGCGTCGGGCGTGATCAGCCGGGCGGCGCAATCGCTGGGCTTGTCGCGCCAGGCGCTGTACCGCCGCATGGAGCGCTACGGGTTGGACGTCGGATGAGCGAGGCGCCGCCGCGGCCGCGCCCGGCGTCCCGGCGCGCGGGCTGGCACCGCTCGCTGCACATGCGTTTGGCGCTGTGCCTGATCGCCGCGGCCGTTGCCGCCGTCCTGATCCACCTGACCCTGACGCTCTGGCCGCTGCCGCAAGTGCTCCGGTCCATGGGCCACGAGCCGCCGGGCACCTGGAGCGCCGCCGCGGTGGGCCTGACCTTCCTGCTGATGCTGCCCATCGTGTGGGGCCTGGCCAGCCTGCTGCTGATGCCGCTCACGCGGCTGCTGCGCGCGCTGGAGAGCACGGTGCTCAGCTACCGCGACGGCGAGTTCGGCAGCGGCATCGCCGCCGAGCCGCCCGGCGGCCTGGCCGAGCTGTCCACGCTCACGCGCCTGCACAGCGAGTTGGGCCTGGCGCTGCGCGAGCAGCGTCGCCACCTCGCGCAGCGCGAGCTGCTGCTGGACACGGTGGTGCAGAACACGCCGGTGGCGCTGCTGCTGACCGATGCGAACGAGCGCATCGCCTACGCCAACATCGCGGCGCGGCAGCTGATGGACCAGGGCCGCAGCCTGGCGGGGCGCGGGCTGGAGGAGCTGCTGGCCGACGCGCCGGAGGACCTGCGCCTGGCCTTCGCGGGCGCGCAGGACGGGCTGTTCAGCGTGATGCAGGACGGACAGGAGGAGCGCTACCACCTCTCGATGCGCGACTTCCGCCTGCAAGGCCAGCCGCACCGGCTGCGGCTGCTGCGCCGCATGACCAGGGAGCTGTCGCGGCAGGAGGTCGCCAGCTGGAAGCGCGTGATCCGCGTGATCAGCCATGAGCTGAACAACTCGCTGGCGCCGATCTCGTCGCTGGCGCACAGCGGCGCGGAGCTGTCGCGGCGCGGCATGAACGAGCGCGTGCCCGGCGTCTTCGCCAGCATCGGCGACCGCGCGAAGCATCTGCACCAGTTCCTGGCGGGCTACGCGACCTTCGCCAAGCTGCCGGCACCGGTGCTGGCGCCGGTCGACTGGCGCCCCTTCGTCGAATCGCTGGGCGCGCACTACGCGTTTGCGCTGGCGGGCGAGCTGCCTGAGGTGGCGGGGCGTTTCGACGCGGCGCAGATGGAGCAGGCGCTCATCAACCTGCTGAAGAACGCGCATGAGTCCGGCAGCGCGCCGGAGGACGTGAGCCTGAGCGTCGGTGTCGGTGGGGTGGCGCGTGAGGACTGGCGCATCGAGGTCGGCGACCGCGGCCCGGGCATGACCGAGGCGCAGCTGTCGCAGGCGCTGATGCCGTTCTACTCGACCAAGCGCGGCGGCAGCGGACTGGGGCTGGCGCTGGCGCGCGAGATCGCCGAGGCGCACGGCGGCCGCATCGCGATGGGCCACCGCGAAGGCGGCGGCCTGTGGGTGGCGATCAGCTGGCCGAGGCGCTGAGCGTCACTTGTAGAACGCTTCGACCTTGCCCTTGAGCTTGATCATCATCGGGTTGCCCTTGCGGTCCACCGTCTTGCCGGCGGGGACGCGGATCCAGCCTTCGGAGACGCAGTATTCCTCGACGTCCTTGCGTTCCTTGCCGTTGAAGAGGATGCCGATGTCGTGTTCGAACACGGCAGCGACGTGATGCGGGCTGCGCGGGTCGATGGACAGGTGGTCGGGCAGTTCGGGGCGGGTGGTGTCGCTCATGACAGGATCGTGCGTGGGGAATCGGAAAACGCGTGATTGTCCCGCAGTCCGGCGCCTAACATCGGCGACATGACCGCCATCGCCAAGACTTCCTCCTTGAGCGCCTCGCCAGGCGCTTCGTCCGCCTCCGCCATCGACGCCGTCACGCTGGACGCGCTCGCGGCCTTTCCCGCGCAGCTGGCCGCGCATTTCGCGCTGTTCCCGGTGGAAGCCCGGCATTGGGCGCCCGCCTCCTGGGAGGGCGTGCCGAGCGAGCCGCTGACCGCCATCGAGCAAGTCTGCCATGTGCGCGACATCGAGATCGACGGCTATCAGCTGCGCATCCGGCGCACGCTGGCCGAGGACGATCCGCTGCTGGCGTCGCTGGACACCGAGGCGCTGGCACGCGAGCGCCGCTACGGCGAGGACGATCCGGCGGCCGCGCTGGCGGCGTTCGCCGCGGCCCGGCGGGAGACGCTGGCGCTGCTGGCGGCGATCACGCCGGAGCAGCTCGCGCGCCGGGCGCGTTTCGAGGGCTACGGCCCGTTGACCTTCAAGTCGCTGATCCACTACCTGTGCAGCCACGACCAGCAACACCTGGCGGGCCTGCAGTGGGTGCTGGGGCAGTACGACGCCGCGCAACTCGCGACGCGCTGAGCCCGAGCCAGCGGTTCACTCGTCGCAGCGCTGGACCACCGGCGTCGCGTACTCGTGGCCGACGACGGCGCGGGCAAAGAGGTAGTTCTCGCGGGCCTGCTCGCTGAGCTGGTCCAGCACGACCTGGCCCCGCGCGTCGCAGGGGAAGGACAGGCCGCGCCCGGAATGGAAGAGCGACTCGAACCGCAGGAGGTAGCGGTCCTGGCTGTGCCCGTAGGAATGGCCGAGGCTGCCGTGCGAGCCTGTCTCGCTGTGGAGCGCACCGAACTGGGAAGAACTCATGGACGGTCTCCGCGGCCCACGGGGAGGTGGGGCCGGACGAGGCAACCTTAGGACGGCGCCCCGCCGACCGCACGTGCAAACGTCGCAACTCGCGTCACTGTTTGCAACCGGACCCCTCACTCGGGTGACGGTATTCGCCCGGGGCCCGTTCGAATGCTTGCGGCATCATGGAACGCATGGAACGCACCGACCCCGGCACCGACGATTTCTACCGGCGCTACGCCGAGCACCTGGCGACGCACCCCGAGTCGACGCGCAGCGCGATGCTGCCCGCCATCGAGGCGGCATTGCCACGCGGCAGCCGGGTGCTCGACGTCGGTGCGGGCGCGGGTCGCGACGTCGCCGGGATGCTCGTGGCAGGTCTTGACGCCTACGGCGTCGAACCGAGCGAGGAGATGCGCGGCCGGGCGCTGGTGCAGTTCCCGGAACTCCGGGGGCGGCTACGCGAAGGCGCCCTGCCCGACCTGGGCCATCCTTTCGACGACGCGGCGCCGGAGGGCTTCGACGGCGTGGTGTGCAGCGCGGTGCTGATGCATGTCGGCGAGGAGGCCCTCGCGGAGGCTCTGGCCGCGTTGGCCGGCACGCTGCGGCGCTCGGCCGATGGCCGCCATGCCGCGGCGGGCACGGTGATGCTGCTGTCGCTGCCGGAACAGCTCGACGGTTCGCTGGCCGAAGGTCGCGACGTCGACGGTCGTCGATTCGTGAATCACGCGCCGGATCGCGTGGCGGCGCTGCTGGCGACGATGGGGTTCTCGCTCGTCGCTCATGCGGTGAGCGATGCGGTGCTCAGCGCGACGGGGACGCGTTGGCATCAGCTGACCCTCCGACGGTGAGCGCCCCGATATTTCGTCTTCCGCTCATATTTCCTGTCGAGGAAATAGGGCTCGATCAAGAAATATGGCGCCCTCAGCCCCCCGCCTTCTTCGGCGCGAACCCCGCCGTCGTCAGCCAGGCCATCACCTTGTCCAGGTGATCGCCCTGGATCTCGATCGTGCCGTCCTTGACGGTGCCGCCGCTACCGCAAGCGGCCTTGAGCTTCTTGGCCGTCTCGGTCAGATCCGCCGCCGTCATCGGCAGCCCGAGGATGACCGTCACGCCCTTGCCCTTGCGGCCCGCCGTCTCGCGACGCACCCGTACCTTGCCGTCGCCCAGCACGGCGTTCGCCGCCTGCGCCTTGCAGCGGCAATCGGCCTGCGCCTGCCGACAGTCCGGGCACACGCGCCCGCCGTTCGTCGAATACACCAGCGCCATCGCTGCGCTCCTCTGTCTCTTGAAGCCAGCGCTCAGCGCGCCAGCGTGCGGGCGAAGAAGGCGTCGATCGTGCGGTACAGGTGCAGCTTCGCGCTGCGCCCCGCGATGCCGTGCGCCTTGCCCGGATAGATCATCAGCTCGAACGGCCGCGCCTCGTTCTGCAGCGCCTCGGTCAGGCGCAGCGTGTGCTCGAACAGCACGTTGTCGTCCGCCGTGCCGTGCACGATCAGCAGCGGCCTGGCCAGCAGCTTCGCGCGCATCACCAGGTTGGCCTGGCGGTACGCGTCGGTCTGTCCGCCCTTGCCGTCCTGCGGCATGCCGAGGTAGCGCTCGGTGTAGGCCGTGTCGTAGAGCGTCCAGTCCGTTGGCGGCGCGACCGCCACGGCGGCAGCCAGCGGCGTGTCGGCGTCCAGCATCGCGCGCTCCGCCAGGAAGCCGCCGTAGGACCAGCCGAAGAAGCCGATCCGCTTCGGATCCACGCCCGCGACCTGCTTGGGCAGTTGGCGCACCGCGGCGAAGAGGTCGTTCACGTCGACCGCGCCGAAGGCCAGGCGATGCGCACGCGTGAACGCGCGGTCGCGGTTCTGCATGCCGCGCGTGTCCAGCGTGAACACGCCGTAGCCGCGCCGCTGCCAGTAGGCGATCAGCGCCGTGTCGCGGCTCCAGTTCCAGTTGGTCGTCGAGGTGCCCGGGCCTCCGTAGGCCATCGTGATCACCGGGTGCGGGCCGGCCTTGCCGTCCAGCGGCGCGAAGTACAACGCGTTCAGCGGCGTGCGGCCGTCGGCGGCGGTGATGTCGACCACCTCGGGCTTGGGCACGATGCGCGCGAGCAGCGCGTCCGGCGCGTCGCCCGGCAGCGCCACAGGCTTGGCGCCGGACTTCGCCGCGCTGACCGCCTGCAGCGACAGCGCCGGCGGCTCGCCCCACGCGCCGCGCGTGACCAGCACCCGCGAGCAGTCGCCGTCGCCGCGGGCATCGCGCCATTGGCGCGGCTGCGCGCCGTCGAGCGGGCGGCTCGTGCCGTTCAGGTCGATCGCGAACAGCTCGCGCGACCGGCCGCGGTCGCGCGCCGCCGCATAGACCACCGTCTTGCCGTCGCTGCAGACGCGGTGCGCGACCGGCTCGGGCTCGTTCGTGAGCGGCCGGCGTTCGCCGGTGCGCCGGTCCACCAGCACCAGCTGCCGGCGGCCGGAGGCTTCGCTCGACCACAGCAGCGCCGGCTGGCCGGACAGCGTCAGGCCGTCGATCTCCTGCAGGTCGTCGTGCACCTCGACCCACGCCGGATCGCGCTCGTCGATCACCGTGCGGCCCGGGCCGGCGCCGTGGGCGTATTCGGTCAGCGCCAGCTTGTGCTGGTCGCGCGTCAGCGTCTGCAGCCACGGCGTGCCGTCGCCGAACCAGCCGGCACGGGCGATGTATTCCGCGTCCGACGGCAGGGGCAGCGGCGTCATGCGGCCGTCGGCGACCTGCAGCGTCCATGCGGTGACGCGAGCGTTGTTCTCGCCGGCGCCCGGGTAGCGCTGCTGCGTCATCGTGGTGCGGTCGGAGAAGATCTGCGCGCGCGTCTTCACCGGCACGTCGCGTTCGTCGACGTTCAGCGCCAGCAGCTGCTTGCCGTCCGGCGACCACCAGTAGCCGCGCTGTCTGCTCAGTTCCTCGGCGGCGATGAATTCAGCCAGGCCCCAGAAGCGCGTCTCCGTCGCTCCCTGGGTCAATGCGCGGGCGGCGCCGTCGCCGTCGCCGTCGAGCGCCTGCACCCACAGCTCGCCGCCCTTCACGTAGGCGATGCGGCGGCCGTCGGGGGAGCAGGTCGGGTCCTGCTCCGGCACCTGCTCGTCGTTCGTCAGGCGCTGCGCCTTCGGCCCCTGGTCGCCGAGGCGCACCAGGTACAGGTCGCCCGACAGCGGGAACAGCAGCGCCTTGCCCGACGGGCCGCACCACTGGTAGCCGGTGATGCCGCCCTGCGAGATGCGCTTGCGCTCCAGCGCCATGCGTTCCGCCTCAGTCAGCTGCTGGCTGCGGCCGCCGAGCACGTCCGCCGCCGACACCAGCTTGCGCGGTGCGCCGCCGGCCGCGGGCTGGGCCCAGAGCTCGAGCTGCTCGCTGTCGGTCTCCGAGGGGCGCAGGTAGCTGACCCACGCGCCGTCGGGCGAGATCTCGGCCTGGCGCACCAGGCGGCCCTGCAGCGGCGGATCGCCGAGGACGCGTTCCAGCGTCAACGGGACGACATCCTTGCCGGTGGTGGTCGTCGGCGCGGTCGTTGCGGCGCCAGCGAACACCGGCGCCAATGCGGCGGCGAGCGCCAGCAGGCGCGAGGTCAGACGGTAAGCGGTCATGCGGCGATCAGCGAGTCGCTGTCTTGTTGTTGATCGGGATCGGAAGGATCGACGGCGGTCTCGTCCGCCTCGCAGGCGCTGAAGGCGTCGACGATGTCGTCGTCCTCCAGGTCGGGCGGCGGCGCTGTCGGATCGAGCGGGCGGCCGAACAGCGTCATCGCCAGCACGTCCGGCGCATTGATCGTGCGCACGCGCTGGTAGGTATCCTCGGCTTCCGGATAGTGGCGGCGCAGGTAGTGCAGCCACTGCTTGAGGCGGCCGGCCTGGTGGCGCGTCGCCACGTTGCGGCGCACCTGGGCGAAGAAGCTCTCCATCAGCGGGATCACGTCCGACCAGGGCAGCGCGACGGCGCCCTGAGAGTGACCCAGTGCTGCGCGCACCGCCAGCGCCAGTCCGGGGTCGGCCACCATGCCGCGCCCGAGCATCAGCGAGGTGCAGCCGGATTCCTCCAGGCAGCGCAGCGCGTCCTCGACGGTCCACACCTCGCCGTTGGCGACGACGTGGATACCGACGGCCTCGCGCAGCACGCCGATCTGGTCCCAGTAAGCCGGCGGCTTGTAGCCGTCGCGCTTGGTGCGGCCGTGCACGACCAGCTCCGACGCGCCCGCGGCCTCGATCGCGCGGGCGCAATCGAGCATGCGTCCGCGGTCCTCGTTGCCGAGCCGCATCTTGGCCGACACCGGGAGATGCGCCGGCACCGCGCGCCGCACGGCGGCGACGATCTCGCCGACCAGCTCCGGCTCGTCGAGCAGCACGGCGCCGCCGCGATGCCGGTTCACCGTCTTGGCCGGACAGCCGAAATTGAGGTCGATGCCTTCGGGGTTGAGCTCGGCGAGCCGCGCGGCGTTCTCCGCCAGGCACTGGGGATCGGACCCGAGCAGCTGTGCCCGCACCGGCACGCCGGCGTGCGTGCGGCCGCCGTGGAGCAGCTCCGGCACGATGCGCGTGAACACGCGGCGCGGCAGCAGCCGGTCGGTGATGCGGATGAACTCGGAGACACAGCGGTCCACACCGCCGACACGGGTCAGCGTGTCGCGCAGCATGTGGTCCAGCAGGCCCTCCATGGGCGCCAGCAGAATCATTGGGGGCAGGGAACCCGCCGCGCTCGTGGCGCCGCGGGTCGGCGGTCTGGAAAGACCGGGAGCATAGCGGAAGCGCCTATTCCTGGACCTTCCGGGCCTTCCCGGCCCCGCCCTCCGGCGCGGCATTGGCCGTCGTGACGCCGACTGTTCCAGCCTTCGCCAGCTTCTCCTCGCGGTCCCGCACGCTCAGCCACAGCCGCACGTCGAATTCCAGCTGCGAGTAGTCCGACGTCATGTGATGGCACAGCGCATAGAACGCCTTGTCGTGCTCCAGCTCCTTCAGATGCGCGAGCTCGTGCACGACGATCATCTTCAGGAACTCGGCGGGCGCGTCGCGGAACAGCGTCGCGACGCGGATCTCGCGCCGCGTCTTGAGCCGGTTGCCGTGCACCACCGCCTGCCGCGTGTGCGTGCCCAGCGCGTGCTGGATGACCTTGAGCTTGGCGTCGTAGGCCACCAGTGCCAGCGGCCCCGCGTTGCGCATGAAGCGCTGCTTCAGGTCCTGGGTGTAGTCGAACAGCGCCTTGTCGCTGCGGACCTCGTGCGGCTCCGGATACTTGCGCGCCAGCAGCGGGCCGAGTTCGCCCGCGTCCAGCAACTGCTGCGCCTGCGCGACCAGCGACGGCGCGTAACCCTGCAGGTACTTCACGACGCGGTCAGTGCGCGGCGGCCGCCGCCGTCGGCGACGTCGGCGCGGGGTAGTGCGAGCTGATCCACTGTTCGAAGCGGTCGAACATCGCCTGCTCCGCCGTCGCGCCGCCGTCGCCGTTGTCGGCCAGCAGCTCCGCGCCGTGGACCACGCGCACGTGCGCGTCCAACGGCGGACCGTCGTCGGCGCGCTCGCCGCGACGATCGGACGCCTCCAGCAGATCCTGCGCTTTCGCCCAGGCCTGCTCGACGGTCTCGTCGCAGGCTTCGGCGAGGTAACGCGCCGAGAAGCCCTCGCCGGTCAGACGGCGCAGCGTGGCGTCGTGCGACAGGCTGTTGCCCGGCGCCCAGTAGGCCTGCGCCAGCGCGGGCCCGATCGCCGGGTTGTCCGTGAGGTAGCCGTCGCGCTGCAGGAAGAACGCCCGCGTCTGGTAGACCGCCATGTGGGCCAGAAGATAGCCCTGATACGAAGCCGCCGACTCCTGGTTCAGCAGATGCGGGATCGCCAGGATCGGCCGCGGCGCGCGGTCCACGCCCTGGATGCGGCGCTCCATCGTCCGGGCCAGCGCGAGCACGGCCTCGGGCGTGCGGTCCTCGTCGGCCATCGCGTAGAGCGCGGCCTCGAAGTACGGCACCACGGCGATTGCGCGTTCGTCGAAGGCGCGCATCGGCTGCGCTGACGCGATGCGGTCGTGGATCAGCTCGTCGGGGATCGCCTGCCCGTCGACGGTGCGCGCGTAGCGCTTGAGCCAGTCCGCGTCGCCCAGCAGGCTGTCGCAGAACATCGACTGCGTCTCCGCGTAGGCCATCGAGGTTGGCGCGAACTCCTGCGAGAAGCACGGCGAGTTCTGCGTCACGTTGGCGAAGTGGGCCGCGTGGCCGCCTTCGTGGAACAGCGTCATGATCGCCCGCGCGCCGCTGCCGACCTGGTCGGGCTTGGCTTCGGCGGTGAAGTTGATCTCGCCGGCGTGCCAGCGGCCCTGCTCGTCGAACCACGTGGGCAGCGGGCCGTGGCAGAAGCCGTTCTGGTACTTGCCGGGCCGCTGCAGCAGGTCGAGACGCATCGTCGCGCCACGGTACTGGATGCCCAGTCGGCGGAAGCTCCGCACCCAGCGCCGCAGCGCGGGGCCGAAGGGCATGTACGGGTCCATGCGGCGCGTCACGTCGCCGGCGCTGTGGAAGCGCAGGTTCCAGGGCTCCAGGGCATCGGCGCCGTGCTTCGCGGCGAGCGCGTCGTGCGCGCGCTTCTGCGCCGCCTCGGTGCGGGCGACGAAGTCGTCGAGCACGCCGAAGAGCTCCGCCTTGGTCATGCGCTCGTTCTTGCGCAGCTTCATCTCGAAGTAGTCGGGGAAGCCCAGCGCCCGCGCCAGCCGGTTGCGCAGCGCGACGATCTCCAGGAAGCCGTTCTCCAGCACCCAGCGCTCCAGGCCGTGCAGTGCCTCATACGAACTGCGGCGGCGCGATTCGTCCGGGTTGGTGGCGAGGTTGGTCGAGAGCATCGTCAGCGTGGCGGCTTCGGTCTCGCCTCGGTCGTTGACATGCGTCGGGGCGAAGTCCTTGCGCCTGGCGAAGAGCACGCGCTCGGCCTCGATCAGCTCGGCCATCAGGCGGCGCCCGTCGTCGTTGTCGACGATGTTGGCCTCGAACACGCCCAGCCAGCCGCGCAGGCCGTGGGCCAGCGCCTGACGAGCCTCGGCATCGGCGCCGTTGCCGGTGCCCTTGCCAGTGCCGGAACTGCCCGGCGCGACGTCCACCGCCGCCAGATGCGCACGCGTGGCCCTCAACTTCTCCGGATCGGAGATGAAGGCCTTGTAGTCGGTCTCGGCACGGCCGAAGCCCTCGTGGTCCTCGCTGGTGGCCATGTAGGTGGCCCAGAACAGGTCTTCCTTGCGCTTGTGGACCGCGACGTAGTCGCGGTTGAGCTGGTCGAAGAAGGCCTGGGCGGCCTGGACGGCGTGCGCGCCTTGATCGGCGGACGCGCCGTTCCCCGGGGTGGCAGTGGTGACGTGAGGCATCGGGAAAGCTTAGCGCACGGCATGATGGCGACCATGGATCACGCCCATGACGCCGCCGAGGACTCCGGCGCGCCTTCCTCGCCCTGCTCCCCTGCCGTCCACGCGGTCGAACTCCATCCCCAGGGCTGGCGCTTCGACGCGCCCGAGAACGAGACGCTGCTGCTGGCCGCGCTCGACCACGGCCTGCGCCTGCCGCATTCCTGCCGCAACGGCACCTGCCGGGCGTGCATCGCGAAGCTGGTCTCCGGCCGCATCGACTACCGCATCGAGTGGCCGGGCCTGTCGCGGGAGGAGAAGGACGAGGGCTGGATCCTCCCCTGCGTGGCCTGCGCGCGGTCGGACCTGGTGCTGGACCAGCCGCAGACGATCAATCTCTTCGACGTTCCGCCCCCGCCGGGGTCGGGTGTGAAGCCGGGGTGAGACCGGGCCATGGCCCAAAGCTGGCCGCATCTCGCACAAGTGGCGATCCGGCTGAGGCGTCAAACCCACACGCGGGTTTGCGCAAACGCCTTCCGCGCCTTTGTTCACGGCACACCCTGCATATCGACCGATCAGTATTCACCTTCGACAGGCAGCATCCCGTCCGCGTATCAAACATTTCAATGCTGACATGACCGGCCTCACGGCCTGAGGCCCTTCCGGGTCCGGTCTGCCGCGAAGAAGAAGGACTCTCGACATGCTGAATCTGAATCGTTGGCGGCTTCGCAGCCGTGTGCTGGCCGGCTTTGCGCTGGTGATCGTGCTGATGGCAGTGGCCTCGGCCGTGGGCGTGATCCGCGTGTCGACGCTGCACCAGCGCATCGAGCGCCTGGTCGAGGTCGACATGCACACGCTGGAGATCTCGCGCCAGTGGTCGGGCCTGACCGAAGGCAACATCCAGCGCCGCATCGTGCAGCTGGTCGTGGAGGACGAGAACTTCGTCAAGGCCTTCACCTCGCGCTCGAAGGAGCTGTCGGCGCGGATCGACAAGATCCAGAAGGAGCTCGACGAGAGCATCACCGAGCCGGTGGGCAACAAGCTGATCGACGAGATCGGCGCGGCCCGCAAGAAGTACCAGGACGCCCGCGAGGCGGCCATCAAGGTCAAGGATGGCGGCGGCGACATCAAGCCGATCGCCGCGTCGCAGCTGATCCCGGCGATGAACGACTACCTGGCGGCGATCGACAAGTTCGCCGAACACACCCGCGACCTGCTGCAGGCCGCGCGCAAGGAAGCGCAGGCCGAGGCCGAGAGCACCCGCAACCTGGTCATCGCGCTGATGACGGTGGCGATCGTGCTGGGCGTGGGCATCGCGCTGGTGATCACACGCTCGGTGACCGAGCCGCTGGCCGAGGCGCAGTCGCTGAGCCAGGCCATCGCCGACGGCGACCTGAGCCGCCGCGGCACCGACGTGGACGGCACCGACGAGGTCGCCGCGCTGCGCCGCTCGCTGCAGGAGATGCAGCAACGCCTGGCGAGCACCATCGCCAGCGTGCGCTCCTCGGCCGACCAGGTCCGCCATGCGTCGTCGGAGATCGCCACCGGCAACGCCGACCTCTCCAACCGCACGGAGCAGGCCGCCAGCAGCCTCGAAGAAACCGGCGCCGCGATGGCGCAGCTCGGCGAAGGCGTGAAGCTCAACGCCGAATCGGCGCGTGAAGCCGACGGTCTGGCCCAGACGGCCTCGCAGGTCGCCGGCCGCGGCGGCGCGATGGTGGAGCAGGTCGTCGCGACCATGAACGAGATCCAGCAGTCGTCCAACAAGATCGCCGACATCATCGGCGTCATCGACGGCATCGCGTTCCAGACCAACATCCTGGCGCTGAACGCCGCCGTCGAAGCAGCCCGCGCCGGCGAACAGGGCCGCGGCTTCGCGGTCGTCGCGAGCGAAGTCCGCTCGCTGGCGCAGCGCAGCGCGGAAGCCGCCAAGGAGATCAAGTCGCTGATCTCGGCGTCCGTCGAACGCGTGGACGGCGGCTCCCGCCTGGTCGCCGACACCGGCGCCACCATGCGCGAGATCGTCACCAGCGTCGAACGCGTCACCCGCGTCATCGGCGAGATCTCCGCGTCCAGCGCGGCGCAGTCCCTCACCCTCGGGGAAATCGGCCAGGCCGTGCGCCAGCTCGACCAGATGACGCAGCAGAACGCGGCGCTCGTCGAGCAGTCGGCCGCGGCGGCGGAGTCGCTGAAGGACCAGTCGGCGCAGCTCGTCGATACGGTCGCGAGCTTCAAGCTCGGCTGACCCTCCCGAGAACCTGCGCTTCGCCAAGCGCGGGCTCTCCACGCAGCAGGGGGCATCCCTCCGGGAACCCCCAGACACCGTCTTGATCGTCAAGTGCTGGCCACCGCATTTCGCGAAGGGTCGAAGGGCTTCCCGGATTTGAG
>NIOE01000026.1 GCA_002205125.1 Roseateles noduli
GACAACGTCAGCATCACCGTGAAGCTGATCGCTCCGATCGCCATGGAGCAGGGTCTGCGCTTCGCCATCCGTGAAGGCGGTCGTACCGTCGGCTCGGGCGTCGTGGCAACGATCATCGAGTAATTCAAGTCAGAGACCACAGGGGCATAGCTCAATTGGCAGAGCGTCGGTCTCCAAAACCGAAGGTTGGGGGTTCGAGACCCTCTGCCCCTGCCAACGATCAGCGATAAGCGAACGTTGGTCCTAGTGGTCAAGCCAAGCCCGCGGGAGTCATCTCGGCGGGCTTTGGTGCTGGTGGATCCGCTCAAATGTTTGGGTGGATGAAGGCTGCGACACAGCGTCGTGGCACGGAAGTGAGTTCAATGTCCAATCCTCAAGTCGAAACCGTCACGACGGGCGCCGACAAGGTCAAGCTGGCCGGCGCCGTGGTGCTGCTGGTCGCGGCGATCGTGGCGTTCTATGTGC
The DNA here is from genome assembly GCA_002205125.1 of Roseateles noduli. Classification (GTDB taxonomy): domain Bacteria; phylum Pseudomonadota; class Gammaproteobacteria; order Burkholderiales; family Burkholderiaceae_C; genus Roseateles; species Roseateles noduli. The sequence continues at coordinate 466 of NIOE01000026.1, forward strand.
TGAGCAAGCAAGGTCCGTGGGTGCAGTGGGGTGCCCTGCTGGCGCTGCTGGCTGCGGCCGTGGCCGCGTTCTTCACGTCGGAGTCCGGAAAGTCGCTGATCGCCTACGGTCAGGATTCGATCAAGGAAGTGGGCAAGGTGGTCTGGCCGACCCGCAAGGAAGCCGGCCAGATGACGCTGTATGTCTTCGTGTTCGTCGTGGTGATGGCGCTGTTCCTGTGGCTCACCGACAAGACGCTGGAGTGGGTGTTCTACGACCTGATCCTGGGTTGGAAGCGCTGAGCGAGAACGGATAGGGACCAAGATGAGCGAAGATCAAAACGTCGTTGCGACCGAGTCGACCGCGCCCGCTGGCCCGGCCAAGCGCTGGTACGTCGTCCACGCCTATTCCGGCATGGAAAAGGCCGTGGAGCGCAACCTGCGTGAGCGCATCGACCGCGCCGGCATGCAGGACAAGTTCGGCCGCATCCTGGTGCCGACCGAAGAAGTCGTCGAGCTGAAGAACGGCAAGAAGGCCGTGACCGAGCGCCGCTTCTTCCCGGGCTACGTGCTGGTCGAGATGTTCATGGACGACGACAGCTGGCATCTGGTCAAGCACACGTCCAAGGTCACCGGCTTTGTCGGTGGCGCGAAGAACCGCCCGGCACCGATCTCGGAAGCCGAGGTCATGAAGATCGTCAACCAGATGCAAGAGGGCGTGGACAAGCCGCGTCCCAAGGTCGAGTGGATCGTCGGCGAGGTCGTCCGCGTCAAGGAAGGCCCGTTCACCGACTTCAACGGCAGCATCGAGGAAGTCAACTACGACAAGTCGAAGCTGCGCGTCTCGGTCACGATCTTCGGCCGTGCGACGCCTGTCGAACTGGACTTCGCCCAGGTCGAGAAGGTCTGATTGCGCAAGAAGCGACATGGCGGCCTCGGCCGCCATCGGTCGTTTCAGGAATATGAGCTCGAAGGGGCTCGCCGGCGCAAGCCGGCACACCCTTCCGTGACCAGTCCGCAACGAGAGGCGGACAAGAGGAGCAAGGGTAAGTCTCTGACCAGCCCCTTGCGTTAGCACTCAGGTGATGCGGCGAGGCCGTCGCGTTGCCATCAGGAGAAAACATGGCCAAGAAGATTGTCGGCTACATCAAGCTGCAAATCCCGGCTGGCAAGGCGAACCCGTCGCCTCCGGTCGGTCCCGCGCTGGGTCAGCGTGGTCTGAACATCATGGAATTCTGCAAGGCGTTCAACGCCCAGACGCAGAGCTATGAGCCGGGCCTCAAGCTGCCCGTCGTGATCACCGCCTTCGCGGACAAGAGCTTCACCTTCATCATCAAGTCGCCCCCGGCGACCGTGCTGATCAAGAAGGCAGCCAAGATCGACAAGGGCTCGCAGCGCCCCCATCTGGACAAGGTCGGCAAGCTGACCCGCGCCCAGCTGGAAGAGATCGCCAAGACCAAGCAGAAGGACCTGACGGCCGCCGACATGGATGCCGCTGTCCGTACCATCGCCGGCTCCGCCCGCTCGATGGGCATCATCGTGGAAGGTGTCTGACATGGCCAAGCTGACCAAGCGTCAACAAGCCCTGCAGGGCAAGGTGGAATCGACCAAGCTGTACGCGTTGTCCGACGCGATCAACCTGGTCAAGGAATGCGCCACCGCCAAGTTCGATGAAGCCATCGACGTGTCGATCCAGCTGGGTGTCGATGCGAAGAAGTCGGACCAGGTGGTCCGTGGCGCTGTCGTGATGCCCAACGGCATCGGCAAGACCAAGCGCGTCGCCGTGTTCGCCCAAGGCGCCAAGGCTGAAGAAGCCAAGGCCGCCGGCGCCGACGTCGTCGGCATGGAAGACCTGGCCGAGCGCGTCAAGGCGGGCGACATGCCCTTCGACGTCGTGATCGCCTCGCCGGACACGATGCGTATCGTCGGTACCCTGGGTCAGATCCTGGGCCCGCGCGGCCTGATGCCGAACCCGAAGGTCGGCACCGTGACCCCGGACGTCGCCACCGCCGTCAAGAACGCCAAGGCTGGTCAAGTCCAGTTCCGCGTCGACAAGGCCGGCATCATCCACGGCACGATCGGCCGTCGCTCGTTCGACACCGACAAGCTGGAAGGCAACCTGCGCGCGCTGGTCGAAGCCCTGAACAAGGCCAAGCCGGCCTCGAGCAAGGGCATCTACCTGCGCAAGGTCGCGGTCTCGTCGACGATGGGCGTTGGCGCCCGCGTGGACGTCGGCTCGATCAACGCATCGGCCGCCGCCTAAGCTGCATTCAATTGAGGCGTCGCGCGAGTCTGGCGCGATGCTGATGAATTGGTGGGCTGGCCGGAGTTTCTCCGGCCAGGTCATCCAAGACCGCTGGCGAGAGATCCCGCAGTTCTGGGGAGACCGCTTAATCGGAGGCTTCTGCCTCCGGCCAGCGCAGATGGCGGTCCCGCTGAAAGGATTCGAATCGCGATTCGTCGCGATGGGTTCCTGACAGGAGGTCGCTGATTCCGGTGCCCGAGATACGGTGGTCAAACACCGCGTCGAAGGCGAAATGTGAGGAGTAGACCTTGAGTCTCAATCGCAACGAGAAAGCAGCCGTCGTGTCCGACGTGGCAGCGCAAGCCGCCAAGTCCCAGACGCTGGCGTTGGCTGAGTATCGTGGCCTCACCGTTGAAGCCCTGAACAAGCTGCGCGTCACCGCGCGTGCCCAAGGCGTGTACCTTCATGTCCTGAAGAACACCCTGGCACGTCGTGCTGTCGCCGGCACCTCGTTCGAGGCCGCAACGGATGCCATGGTCGGCCCGCTGATCTACGGCTTTTCCGAAGACGCTGTCGCGGCTGCCAAAGTCATCGCTGACTTTGCCAAGACCAACGACAAGCTCGTCATCAAGGGTGGTGCCTACGGCGGCAAGGCTCTGGACGTCAATGGCGTGAAGGCGCTGGCGGCTGTCCCGAGCAAGGAAGTCCTGCTGTCGCAGATCGCCGGCCTGCTCAAGTCGCCGGTGCAACGCACCGCGGCCGTGCTGGCTGCCCTGGCTCAGCAGAAGGGTGGCGGCGCCGAAGCCGTCGCCGAAGAAGCTCCCGCCGCGGCCTGATCGACGCTGCATTCGCGCATTCAAATCTCTCTGTATTTAGGAACCTATCATGGCATTCGACAAAGACGCTTTCCTGGCTGCCCTGGACAGCATGACCGTTCTGGAACTGAACGACCTGGTCAAGGCGATTGAAGAGAAGTTCGGCGTGTCCGCCGCTTCGATGGCTGCTCCGGCTGCTGGTGGCGCTGCCGCCGGTGGCGCTGCCGCCGCTGAAGAAAAGACCGAGTTCACCGTCGTCCTGACCGACGCCGGCGCTCAGAAGGTCTCGGTCATCAAGGCCGTTCGCGAAATCACCGGCCTGGGCCTGAAGGAAGCCAAGGACCTGGTCGACGGCGCTCCGAAGCCCGTCAAGGAAGGCATCGCCAAGGCCGACGCCGAAGCCGCCAAGAAGAAGCTGGAAGAAGCCGGCGCCAAGGTCGAACTCAAGTAAGACCTTGTGGGGATCCGGTGACCTGTTCACCGGGTTCCGCACCGCGAGAGGGGTGGTCCCATGGGGCCTCCCCTTTCCTCGTTTCAGGGTTTGTCCTGGGGCGGTTTCGGTTGACAAAGTGCAATCGAAAGCATCGTGCTGTATCATGCACGGTTCTTTCGAGTGTTCTCTGATCCGACTGCAGAGAACGGTTTGGTCGGACCGCGGTCAAGCCGTGCGTCACGCGTGGGGTGCAACGCCCTCCGTGCCGTTCGGTGATCGGGGTTGTCCGCCAGCGGTTGGTAGTGGCCAACCACCAAGCTTCGTGGTGCAACGCCCGAACAGCCAGTCGCCGACGCAGCGCGCCTCCAGGCCAGGGGCGCGCTCGACACGGAGTCTTTATGGCGCAAGCAACCCCCTACAGCTACACCGAGCGCAAGCGCATCCGCAAGAGCTTCGGCAAGCGCGTGAGCGTGCTCAACGTTCCGTACCTGCTGACGATGCAGAAGGAGTCGTACGTCGACTTCCTGCAAAAGGATGTCGCGCCCCTGAAGCGCAAACCGGAAGGCCTGCAAGCGGCGTTCCTCTCCACGTTCCCGATCACGTCGCATAACGGGTTCGTGGAAATGAAGTTCCTCGAATTCAACATCGCCAAGCCGCCGTTCGACGTTCGCGAATGCCAGCAGCGCGGTCTGACCTTCGCCGCGGCCGTCCGCGCGAAGCTGCAGATGATCATCTACGACCGGGAAAGCCCGCAGCCGAAGACGGTCAAGGAGATCAAGGAGCAAGAGGTCTACATGGGCGAAGTGCCGCTCATGACCGACTACGGCTCGTTCATCATCAACGGCACCGAGCGCGTCATCGTCTCGCAGCTGCATCGCTCCCCCGGCGTGTTCTTCGAACACGACAAGGGCAAGACCCACTCGTCCGGCAAGCTGCTGTTCTCGGCCCGCATCATTCCGTATCGCGGCTCGTGGCTGGACTTCGAGTTCGACCCGAAGGACATCCTGTACTTCCGCGTCGACCGCCGCCGCAAGATGCCGGTCACGATCCTGCTCAAGGCCATCGGCCTGAATCCCGAGCAGATCCTGGCGCACTTCTTCGTCTTCGACAATTTCCGCCTGATGGACTCGGGCGCCCAGATGGAGTTCGTGGCCGAACGCCTGAAGGGTGAAGTCGCGCGCTTCGACATCACCGACAAGAGCGGCAACGTGCTGGTCGAGAAGGACAAGCGCATCACCGCCCGTCACGTGCGTCAGCTGGAGCAGTCCGGCACGCAGCATGTGACCGTGCCGGAAGACTTCCTGCTCGGACGCGTGCTGGCCAAGAACATGGTCGATCCGGACACGGGCGAGATCATCGCCAAGGCCAACGATGAGCTGACCGACTCGCTGCTGAAGAAGCTGCGCGGCGCCGGCATCAAGGACATCCAGGCGCTGTTCACGAACGAGCTGGACGAAGGCGCGTACATCAGCCAGACGCTGGCCTCGGACGAGACCGCCGATCAGCTGGCCGCCCGCGTCGCGATCTATCGCATGATGCGCCCCGGCGAGCCGCCGACCGAAGATGCGGTCGAGGCGCTGTTCAACCGCCTGTTCTACAGCGAAGACACGTACGACCTGTCGCGCGTCGGCCGGATGAAGTTCAACGCCCGCGTGGGCCGCGACATCCCGACCGGTGCGATGACGCTGTCGAACGAGGACATCCTCGACGTCGTCAAGATCCTGGTCGAGCTGCGCAATGGCCGCGGCGAGGTCGATGACATCGACCACCTGGGCAACCGTCGCGTCCGTTGCGTCGGCGAACTGGCCGAGAACCAGTACCGCTCGGGTCTGGCCCGTATCGAGAAGGCCGTCAAGGAACGTCTGGGCCAGGCCGAGACCGAAGCCCTGATGCCGCACGACCTGATCAACTCCAAGCCGATCTCCGCGGCGCTGAAGGAGTTCTTCGGTGCGTCGCAGCTGTCGCAGTTCATGGACCAGACCAACCCGCTGTCCGAGATCACGCACAAGCGTCGCGTCTCGGCCCTGGGCCCGGGCGGTCTGACCCGCGAGCGCGCCGGCTTCGAAGTCCGCGACGTGCACCCGACCCACTATGGCCGCGTCTGCCCGATCGAAACGCCGGAAGGCCCGAACATCGGTCTGATCAACTCGCTGGCGCTGTATGCCCGCCTGAACGAGTACGGCTTCCTGGAGACCCCGTACCGCCGCGTGGTGGACTCGAAGGTCACCAACCAGATCGACTACCTGTCGGCCATCGAAGAAGGCAAGTACGTGATCGCCCAGGCGAACGCGTCGCTGAACGAAGGCGGTCAGCTGGTCGACGAGCTGGTCTCCGCGCGTGAGAACGGCGAATCGGTGCTGACCTCGCCGGAACGCATCCAGTACATGGACGTGGCGCCGACGCAGATCGTGTCGGTCGCGGCCTCGCTGGTGCCGTTCCTGGAGCACGACGACGCGAACCGCGCGCTGATGGGCGCCAACATGCAGCGTCAGGCGGTTCCGACCCTGCGTCCTGAAAAGGCGTTCGTGGGCACGGGCGTCGAGCGCGTGGCCGCGAAGGACTCGGGCACGGTGGTCGCGGCTCGCCGCGGCGGCGTGGTCGATTACGTCGACACGAACCGCATCGTGATCCGCGTGAACGACGACGAGACCGTGGCCGGTGAAGTCGGTGTCGACATCTACAACCTGATCAAGTATCAGCGTAGCAACCAGAACACCAACATCCACCAGCGTCCTATCGTCAAGCGTGGCGACAAGGTCGGCGCGGAAGACATCATTGCCGACGGCGCCTCGACCGACCTGGGTGAACTGGCCCTGGGCCAGAACATGCTGGTCGCGTTCATGCCGTGGAACGGCTACAACTTCGAAGACTCGATCCTGATCTCCGAACGCGTGGTGGCCGAAGACCGCTACACCTCGATCCACATCGAGGAACTGGTGGTCATGGCCCGTGACACGAAGCTGGGCAGCGAGGAAATCACCCGCGACATCCCGAACCTGAGCGAACAGCAACTGGCTCGTCTGGACGAATCCGGCATCGTGTACATCGGTGCCGAGGTGAACCCGGGCGACGTGCTGGTCGGCAAGGTCACGCCCAAGGGCGAGACCACGCTGACGCCGGAAGAGAAGCTGCTGCGCGCGATCTTCGGCGAGAAGGCGTCGGACGTGAAGGACACGTCGCTGCGCGTGGACCAAGGCACCAACGGCACGGTCATCGACGTGCAGGTGTTCACCCGCGAAGGCATCCAGCGCGACAAGCGCGCCCAGCAGATCATCGACGACGAGCTGAAGCGCTTCCGCCTGGACCTGAACGACCAGCTGCGCATCGTGGAAGCCGACGCGTTCGACCGCGTCGAGAAGCTCCTGGTGAACAAGATCGCCAACGGCGGTCCGAAGAAGATCACCAAGGGCACCGTCATCTCGAAGGACTACCTGGCCGAGGTCGAGAAGTTCCACTGGTTCGACGTCCGTCCCGCCGAGGACGACATCGCCAATCAGCTGGAGTCGATCAAGAACTCGCTGGAGCAGACCCGTCACAGCTTCGACCTTGCCTACGACGAGAAGCGCAAGAAGCTGACGCAAGGCGACGAGCTGCCGGCCGGCGTGCTGAAGATGGTCAAGGTGTACCTGGCCGTCAAGCGCCGCCTGCAGCCGGGCGACAAGATGGCCGGCCGTCACGGCAACAAGGGCGTCGTGTCCAAGATCACCCCGATCGAAGACATGCCCTACATGGCCGACGGCACGCCTGCCGACATCGTGCTGAACCCGCTGGGCGTCCCGTCGCGGATGAACGTGGGCCAGGTGCTGGAAGTCCATCTGGGCTGGGCCGGCAAGGGCATCGGTCAACGCATCGGCGACATGCTGCAACGCGAGGCCCGCGTGGCCGAGCTGCGCGACTTCATGGACCAGCTGTTCAACCAGAACGGCGGCAAGTCCGAGGAGCTGGCGCAACTGAGCGATGACGAGATCCTCGGCATGGCGCAGAACCTGCAGCACGGCGCGACCTTCGCGACCCCCGTCTTCGACGGCGCGAAGGAAAGCGAGATCCGCGCGATGCTGAAGCTGGCCTATCCGGACGACATCGCCGCGAAGAAGGGCCTCACGCCCACCCGCACGCAAGCCTTCCTGTATGACGGCCGCACCGGCGAGCAGTTCGAGCGTCCCACGACGATCGGCTACATGCACGTGCTGAAGCTGCATCACCTGGTCGACGACAAGATGCATGCCCGCTCCACCGGCCCGTACTCGCTGGTCACGCAGCAGCCGCTGGGCGGCAAGGCGCAGTTCGGCGGACAGCGTTTCGGCGAGATGGAAGTGTGGGCGCTGGAAGCCTACGGCGCTTCGTACATCCTGCAGGAAATGCTGACGGTGAAGTCCGACGACGTGAACGGCCGTACGAAGGTGTACGAGTCCATCGTCAAGGGCGAGCACTCGATCGAAGCCGGCATGCCCGAGTCGTTCAATGTGCTGGTGAAGGAAATCCGTTCGCTGGGCATCGACATCGAGCTCGAGCGCAACTAAAGAGAACAGGAGAATCGTATGAAGGGTTTGTTGGACCTGTTCAAGCAATTCACGCCGGACGAACATTTCGACGCGATCAAGATCGGGCTGGCCTCGCCCGAGAAGATCCGCTCGTGGTCGTTCGGTGAAGTGAAGAAGCCCGAGACCATCAACTACCGGACGTTCAAGCCGGAACGTGATGGCCTGTTCTGCGCCAAGATCTTCGGCCCGATCAAGGACTACGAGTGCCTGTGCGGCAAGTACAAGCGCCTGAAGCACCGTGGCGTGATCTGCGAGAAGTGCGGCGTCGAAGTCACCCAGACCAAGGTGCGCCGTGAGCGCATGGGCCACATCGAGCTGGCCGCGCCTTGCGCGCACATCTGGTTCCTGAAGTCGCTGCCGTCGCGTCTGGGCCTGGTGCTCGACATGACGCTGCGCGACATCGAACGCGTGCTGTACTTCGAAGCGTACGTCGTGGTGGATCCGGGCATGACCCCGCTGAAGAAGTTCAGCATCATGTCCGAGGACGACTACGACGCGAAGCGCATCGAGTTCGGTGACGAGTTCATCGCGCTGATGGGCGCCGAAGGCATCCAGAAGCTGCTGGCGGAGATGGATCTCGACGTCGAGATCGACCGCCTGCGCAACGACATGACCGGCTCCGAGCTGAAGATCAAGAAGAACTCCAAGCGCCTCAAGGTGATGGAAGCCTTCAAGCGCTCGGGCATCAAGCCGAACTGGATGGTGCTGGAAGTGCTGCCGGTGCTGCCGCCGGACCTGCGTCCGCTGGTGCCGCTGGACGGCGGTCGCTTTGCGACCTCGGACCTGAACGACCTGTACCGCCGCGTCATCAACCGCAACAACCGCTTGGCCCGTCTGCTCGAGCTGAAGGCCCCTGAGATCATCGTGCGCAACGAAAAGCGCATGCTGCAGGAAGCCGTCGACTCGCTGCTGGACAACGGTCGCCGCGGCAAGGCGATGACCGGCGCGAACAAGCGTGCCCTCAAGTCGCTGGCCGACATGATCAAGGGCAAGAGCGGTCGTTTCCGTCAGAACTTGCTGGGCAAGCGCGTCGACTACTCGGGTCGTTCGGTCATCACCGTGGGCCCGACGCTCAAGCTGCACCAGTGCGGCCTGCCGAAGCTGATGGCGCTGGAGCTGTTCAAGCCCTTCATCTTCTCGCGCCTGGAAGCGATGGGCATCGCGACCACGATCAAGGCCGCGAAGAAGGAAGTCGAGAGCGGCACCCCCGTCGTCTGGGACATCCTGGAAGAGGTCATCAAGGAGCACCCGGTCCTGCTGAACCGTGCGCCGACGCTGCACCGCCTGGGCATCCAGGCGTTCGAGCCGGTGCTGATCGAAGGCAAGGCGATCCAGCTGCATCCGCTGGTCTGCGCGGCGTTCAACGCCGACTTCGACGGTGACCAGATGGCCGTCCACGTGCCGCTGTCCATCGAAGCGCAGATGGAAGCCCGCGTGCTGATGCTGGCGTCGAACAACGTGCTGTTCCCGGCGTCGGGCGAGCCGTCGATCGTGCCGTCGCAGGACGTGGTGCTGGGTCTGTACTACGCGACCCGCGAGCGCACCAACGGCAAGGGCGAGGGCATGGTCTTCTCGGACATTCCCGAGATGATCCGCGCGCTGGAGAACGGCGCGGTGGAGATCACCGCCAAGATCAGCGTGCGCCTGGTCGAGTACGTCAAGGACGGCGAGGAATGGGTCGCCCAGACCAAGCTGACCGACACGACCGTCGGCCGTGCGCTGCTGTCCGAGATCCTGCCCAAGGGCCTTCCCTTCTCCAACATCAACAAGGCGTTGAAGAAGAAGGAAATCTCGAAGCTGATCAACACGTCCTTCCGCAAGTGCGGCCTGAAGGAAACCGTGGTGCTGGCAGACAAGCTGCTGCAGTCCGGTTTCAAGCTGGCCACGCGCGCGGGCATCTCGATCGCCATCGACGACATGCTCGTGCCCAAGCAGAAGGCTGAGCTGATCGACCGCGCCGAGAAGGAAGTCAAGGAGATCGAGCAGCAGTACGTCTCGGGTCTCGTGACCGCCGGCGAGCGCTATAACAAGGTCGTCGACATCTGGGGCAAGACCGGTGACGAGGTCGGCAAGGTCATGATGTCGCAGCTGTCCAAGGAAAAGATCCTGGACCGCCACGGCAAGGAAGTCGAGCAGGAGTCCTTCAACTCGATCTACATGATGGCCGACTCGGGCGCGCGGGGTTCCGCGGCGCAGATCCGCCAGCTGGCCGGCATGCGCGGCCTGATGGCGAAGCCGGACGGCTCCATCATCGAGACGCCGATCACGGCGAACTTCCGCGAAGGCCTGAACGTTCTGCAGTACTTCATCTCCACCCACGGTGCTCGTAAGGGCCTGGCGGACACGGCGCTGAAGACCGCTAACTCGGGTTACCTGACCCGTCGTCTGGTCGACGTGACGCAGGATCTGGTCGTGACCGAGACCGATTGCGGCACGGATAACGGCATCAACATGCGCGCCCTGGTGGAAGGCGGTGAGGTGATCGAGTCCCTGCGTGACCGCATCCTGGGTCGCGTGGCCGCCATCGACGTCGTGCATCCGGAAACGCAAGGCGTCCTGCTGACCGCCGGCAACATGCTGGACGAAGACATCCTGGACATGCTGGAAGCTGCCGGCGTGGACGAGGTCAAGGTCCGCACCCCGCTGACCTGCGGCACCCGTTTCGGCCTGTGCGCGAAGTGCTATGGCCGTGACCTGGGTCGCGGCGGCATGGTGAACACCGGCGAAGCGGTGGGCGTGATTGCCGCCCAGTCGATCGGCGAACCCGGCACGCAGCTGACGATGCGGACCTTCCACATCGGTGGTGCGGCGTCGCGTGCGGCAGTGGCCTCGAGCGTCGAAGCGAAGTCGGACGGCATCATCGGTTTCAACGCCACGATGCGCTACGTCACGAACGGCAAGGGCGAGCTGGTGGTGATTTCGCGTTCCGGCGAAATCGTCATCTCGGATCCGCACGGCCGTGAGCGCGAGCGTCACAAGGTGCCGTACGGCGCCCTGCTGAACATCAAGGCAGATCAGACCATCAAGGCCGGCACGATCCTGGCGACCTGGGACCCGCTGACCCGCCCGATCATCACGGAATTCGCCGGTCAGGCGAAGTTCGAGAACGTCGAGGAAGGTGTCACCGTGGCCAAGCAGGTCGACGAAGTGACGGGCCTGTCCACGCTGGTCGTGATCGACCCGAAGCGCCGCGGCGCCGCCAAGGTCATCCGCCCGCAGGTCAAGCTGCTGGATGCCAATGGCCAGGAAGTGAAGATCCCCGGCACCGATCACTCGGTGACGATCGGCTTCCAGGTCGGCTCGCTGGTCCAGATCCGCGACGGTCAGGAACTGGCGCCTGGTGAAGTGCTGGCGCGTATCCCGGTGGAAGGTCAGAAGACCCGCGACATTACCGGCGGTCTGCCGCGTGTGGCCGAGCTCTTCGAAGCCCGCTCGCCGAAGGATGCCGGCTTCCTGGCAGAACAGACCGGCACGGTCTCGTTCGGCAAGGAGACGAAGGGCAAGGTCCGCCTCGAGATCACCGATCCGGAAGGTCGCAAGCACGAGCTGCTGGTCCCCAAGGAAAAGAACATCCTGGTGCACGAAGGCCAGGTGGTGAACCGCGGCGAACTGGTGGTCGACGGCCCGGCCGATCCGCAGGACATCCTGCGTCTGCTGGGTATCGAGGAACTGGCGCGCTACATCGTCGATGAAGTGCAGGACGTGTACCGTCTGCAGGGCGTGAAGATCAACGACAAGCACATCGAGGTGATCGTTCGCCAGATGCTGCGCCGCGTGCAGATCGTCAACCCGGGCGACTCGGCCTACATCGCCGGCGAGCAGGTCGAGCGTTCGGAGCTGTTGGACACCAACGACCGCCTGCGCGGCGAGGGCAAGCTGACGGTCACGCATGCCGACGTGCTGCTGGGTATCACGAAGGCTTCGCTGTCGACGGACTCGTTCATCTCCGCGGCGTCGTTCCAGGAAACGACCCGCGTGCTGACCGAAGCCGCGATCATGGGCAAGCGCGACGAACTCCGTGGTCTGAAGGAGAACGTCATCGTGGGTCGCCTGATCCCCGCCGGTACCGGCATGGCCTTCCATCAGGCGCGTCGCGCCAAGGAAGAGATGGACGACGCCGAGCGCCGCTCCATCGCCATCCAGGAAGCCGAGGAAATGGCGGCCGTCCAGCTGTCCGCGCTTGACGCGGCCAGCGACGCCAGCGCCAGCGAGTAAGCGCAAGGACATCGAGCCGCTCGCGGCTTGATCCGAAGGCTGCCGTCCCGAAAGGGCGGCAGCCTTTTTCATTGGTGCGCCGAAATCAGCCGGTGGACGGCGAGACGTTCAGCTTCAGCCAGGCGGTGGGAGACAAGATGGGAAGTCCAAGCTTCGCGGCGCGTTTGGCGACTTTCAGGACGGCCCGATCGCGGGAGATGAGGCTCGTCGGGCGCGAGGCGGCCAAGGCCAGACCGAGATCGATGAACTTCTGGTCGTCGGTGTCACTGCAGCGCGGGCGCGCGATGCCGAGTTCCGGCTCATCCACGAAGCGGCAATGCTGTTCGAAGGCTTCATCGATGCGCGCGAGATCGGGTGCATAGCGCGCGGCCACGCCTCGGCCGATCACATGGAGAAGCTCCGCCTTCATGGCCAGCGTGGCGGTCCAATGTAAGCGCCGGCTTACTACGGCCGCGATCAAGGGCGCCAGGGTGGTTTCGTCGAAAACCAGCCAGTCCATCACGATCTGCGTGTCCAGGATGACCAGTGGCGCAGGGGTGTCGGCGTTGTCCGGAAGCAGCGGAAAAGCAGTGGAAGCGGCGTCGTTCATAGGGTCCGGGAGCATAGCGCCTTGTGTGTTCGGGATGAACTCGCCTACAATCGCCGGCTCTCCAGCATGTCTTGATGCGTCCCGAGTCCAGGTTTCGAACCGGACCGGGGTTGATTCGAGCGTGGTGCCGCAAGGCGCTGCGCTTTTGTCGCTTGTGGACGGCCCTCGAACTCGCGGGCGTCCTGAAGGCCAGGACCGGCTGGGGATGTGACTTCAAACGGGAACAAGTTACTTATGCCAACCATCAATCAGCTCGTTCGCCACGGTCGTGAGACCGAGGTGACGAAATCCAAGTCGCCGGCCATGCAGTCGTGCCCGCAACGTCGTGGCGTCTGCACCCGCGTGTACACCACCACCCCGAAGAAGCCGAACTCGGCGCTTCGTAAGGTCGCCAAGGTGCGCCTGACCAACGGTTTCGAGGTCATCTCGTACATCGGCGGTGAAGGCCACAACCTGCAAGAGCACAGCGTCGTGCTCGTGCGCGGCGGCCGGGTCAAGGACTTGCCGGGTGTGCGTTACCACATCGTGCGTGGTTCGCTCGACCTGCAAGGCGTCAAGGATCGCAAGCAGTCGCGTTCCAAGTACGGCGCGAAGCGTCCGAAGAAGTAAGGCTTCACAGCCAAGGTCTTGGTGGCCGAGAGGTCATCGAATTTTTGCGGCCCGAGTGCCTGTGCACCGGCAGCCGAGTAAGTGGATCCCCCCAGATGTCGGTGGAGATCCCCGGCGGGGCGAGAGCCCTGACCAACTGAAGCATTGAAGGAAGAATCCATGCCACGTCGTCGCGAAGTACCCAAGCGCGAGATCCTCCCGGACCCGAAGTTCGGTAGCGTTGATCTGTCCAAGTTCATGAACGTCATCATGGAATCGGGCAAGAAGGCGGTCGCAGAGCGCATCATTTACGGTGCCCTGGAACAGGTCGAGAACAAGTCCGGCAAGGACCCGCTCGAGATCTTCATGATCGCGATCAACAACGTGAAGCCCATGGTCGAAGTGAAGTCCCGCCGCGTTGGCGGTGCGAACTACCAAGTTCCCGTGGAAGTTCGCCCCGTCCGCCGTCTGGCCCTCGCCATGCGCTGGTTGAAGGAATCCGCGCGCAAGCGCGGTGAGAAGTCGATGGCCCAACGTCTGGCCAACGAACTGCTGGAGGCCTCCGAAGGCCGTGGTGGCGCGATGAAGAAGCGCGATGAAGTCCACCGCATGGCAGACGCCAACAAGGCGTTCTCGCACTTCCGCTTCTAATCAAGACCTCTCTGGCCGCCTCGGGTTACTACTGACCCGATGGCGGCTCCATGCATTTGGAGTGACACCATGTCCCGCAAGACCCCCATCGAGCGCTACCGCAACATCGGTATCTCGGCGCACATCGATGCCGGCAAGACCACCACGACGGAACGCATCCTGTATTACACCGGTGTGAACCACAAGATCGGTGAAGTGCACGACGGCGCTGCCACGATGGACTGGATGGAGCAGGAACAAGAGCGCGGCATCACGATCACGTCGGCCGCGACGACCTGCTTCTGGAAGGGCATGGACATGTCCTACCCTGAGCATCGCTTCAACATCATCGACACCCCCGGACACGTCGACTTCACGATTGAAGTCGAGCGTTCGATGCGCGTCCTGGATGGCGCCTGCATGGTGTACTGCGCCGTCGGCGGCGTGCAGCCCCAGTCGGAAACCGTTTGGCGCCAAGCCAACAAGTACAAGGTGCCCCGCCTGGCGTTCGTCAACAAGATGGACCGTACCGGCGCGAACTTCTTCAAGGTCGTTGACCAGATGAAGACCCGCCTGAAGGCCAACCCCGTGCCCGTGGTGATCCCCATCGGCGCGGAAGAGAACTTCAAGGGCGTGGTGGACCTCTTCAAGATGAAGGCCATCATCTGGGACGAAGCCTCCCAGGGCATGAAGTTCACCTTCGAAGACATCCCCGCCGACCTGGTCGAAGTCGCCCAGGAATGGCGCGAGAAGATGGTCGAGGCCGCTGCCGAAGCCACCGAAGAGCTGATGAACAAGTACCTCGAGACGGGCGACCTGACCGAGGAAGAGATCAAGCTCGCGATCCGCAAGCGGACCATCGCGACCGAGATCCAGCCCATGCTGTGCGGCACCGCGTTCAAGAACAAGGGTGTGCAGCGCATGCTGGACGCCGTCATCGACTTCCTGCCGTCGCCGCTGGACATCCCGCCGGTGGCCGGCACGGACGAAGATGATCAACCGATCACGCGTCAACGCACCGACGAAGAGAAGTTCTCGGCGCTGGCCTTCAAGCTGATGACCGACCCGTACGTCGGCCAACTGACTTTCGTGCGCGTCTACTCGGGCGTGCTGCAGTCGGGTGCGACCGTCTACAACCCGGTCCGTGGCAAGAAGGAACGTATCGGCCGGATCCTGCAGATGCACGCCAACCAGCGTGAAGAAATCAAGGAAATTCTGGCGGGCGACATCGCGGCTTGCGTGGGCCTGAAGGACGTCACGACGGGTGAAACCCTGTGCGATCCGGACAGCATCATCACGCTGGAACGCATGGTCTTCCCGGAGCCGGTGATCTCGCAGGCTGTCGAGCCGAAGACCAAGGCCGACCAGGAAAAGATGGGCATCGCGCTGGGTCGCCTGGCTGCCGAAGATCCGTCCTTCCGCCTGCGTACCGACGAAGAATCGGGTCAGACCATCATTTCCGGCATGGGCGAGCTCCACCTGGAAATCATTGTCGACCGTATGAAGCGCGAGTTCGGCGTTGAAGCCAACGTGGGCAAGCCGCAGGTCGCTTACCGCGAAACCGTCCGCAAGCCGGTGACCGACGTCGAAGGCAAGTTCGTGCGTCAGTCGGGCGGCAAGGGCCAGTACGGTCACGTCGTGTTCTCGCTGGAACCGCAAGAAGCCGGCAAGGGCTTCGAGTTCGTCGACGCCATCAAGGGCGGCGTCGTGCCGCGCGAGTTCATCCCCGCGGTCGAGAAGGGTGTCATCGACAGCCTGCCGAACGGCGTGCTGGCCGGCTACCCGGTCGTGGACGTGAAGGTCACGCTGACCTTCGGTTCGTACCACGATGTGGACTCGAACGAAAACGCGTTCAAGATGGCTGCTTCGATGGGCTTCAAGGAAGCCTGCCGTCGCGCCAGCCCGGTCATCCTCGAGCCGATGATGGCCGTGGAAGTCGAAACGCCGGAAGACTATGCTGGTACGGTGATGGGCGACCTGTCCAGCCGTCGAGGCATGGTGCAGGGCATGGACGACATGGTCGGTGGCGGCAAGATCATCAAGGCGGAAGTTCCGCTGTCCGAGATGTTCGGCTACTCGACCTCGCTGCGTTCGGCCACGCAAGGCCGTGCGACGTACACGATGGAGTTCAAGCACTACAGCGAAGCTCCGAAGAACGTCGCCGACGCGATCGTCACGGCTCGCGCGAAGTGATGACCTGAGCCGGTGCTTTCGGGTGCCGGCTCGCTTTGTTCTCGATATCGAATCGTCTTCGCAGTGACTCCTCCCGGTTGCCGGTCGCCGGGGTTCCAGGACACTGCGGAAACGCTAAACCAACAGACCGGACAGATGCTCTTTTTGGAGAATTGAAATGGCAAAAGGCAAGTTTGAACGTACCAAGCCGCACGTGAACGTGGGCACGATTGGCCACGTTGACCATGGCAAGACCACGCTGACGGCCGCGATCGCGACCGTGCT
>NIOE01000027.1 GCA_002205125.1 Roseateles noduli
CACCAAGGGTCCCAATCTGAGGGACGGGCTGATGCCCGAGCAGTATTACGGGATCGCCTCGGCGGGCTCCCTTCGCGCAAAGGAAGCTGCGCGTAAGGTATCAGCAGTACTCCGGCCCCAGTGAAGTTGCCCATGCAGCGAGCGCAGCGGATCCCTCATTGATGCGTGCCACGGTCCCGCTGGGGCCGGAGTGCTGCTGGGGGTCCCCGGAGGGGCGCCCCCTGCTGCGCGGAGAGCCCGCGCTTGGCGAACGAAGTCCAGGAGATGGCAACATGCCGCCTTCCGCTGAGAAGCGAGCCATTCCAAGAACTCCATGGACTTCCACTCCCTGCTTTCCCTGGCCGAGCTGGCCTGGCCGGTGCTGTTGAAGGGCACCGGCTACACGCTGCTGTTCGCGGTGATGGCGATGATCTTCGGCCTGCCGCTGGCGGCCTTGATCACGCTGGTGCGGGTGCTGAAGCTGCCGGTGGTGGACCGCCTGATGGCGGTCTACGTGAGCGCGATGCGCGGCACGCCGCTGCTGGTGCAGGTGTTCATCGTCTATTACGGGCTGCCGAGCATCGGCATCGAGTTCTCTCCGCTGGTGGCGGGCGTGCTGACGCTGACGCTGAACGTGGCGGCCTACATGAGCGAGACCTTGCGCGGCTCGATCGCCGCGGTGGCGCAGGGCCAGTGGTTGGCGGGCACCTCGCTGGGACTGAGCCGTCCGCAGACCTTGCGGTTCGTGGTCGGACCGCAGGCGCTGCGCGCCGCCGTGCCCAGCCTGTCCAACAGCCTCATCTCGCTGATCAAGGACACTTCGCTGGTGTCGGTGATCGCGGTGACCGAGCTGATGCTCGCCACCAAGGAGGTCATCTCCACGACCTTCCAGCCGTTCCCGCTCTACGTGGCCGCGGCGCTGATCTACTGGGTGCTCAGCTTCGCGTTCGAGCAGGTGCAGAAGTGGATGGAGAAGCGGCTCGCCTATCCGCATTGATCAAGCCGCACTGAGCCCGCCCATACTGCTGTTCCTGCACCGATGACCACCTCCGTCGCCGTTTCTCCTTCGCTCCTCTCCGTCCACCTGCGACTCATCGGCATGGCCGTGCTCTGGGGCGCCTCCTGGCCCATGGGACGCGTGCTCGCCCAGACCATGCCGCCGCTGGCCGCCGCGGCGTGCCGTTTCCTCCTCGCGGGTGCGATCCTGATGGTGTGGCTCGCGCGGACCGGCCGGCTCGCGGCGCTGCGCGACTGGGGGGCCAGGCGGTGGGCCGGCATGGCGCTGGCCGCCGGCTTCGGGGTCTTCGGGTATGCGACCTTCTTCATGAGCGGCCTGCAGCATGTGCCCGCCGGCAAGGGCGCGCTGGTGATCACGCTGAATCCGGTGATCACGCTGTTGCTGGCGGCGTGGATCTTCCACGAGCGCCTGAACAAGCGCATCGGTCTGGGCATGGCGATGGCCGCGGTCGGCGCCGCCATCGTGATCACGAAGGGCGAGCCCTGGCACGTCCTCGACGGCCGCGTCGGGATCGGCGAAGTGCTGCTGCTGGGATGTGTGGCCTGCTGGGTCGCCTACACGCTGATCGGACGCAAGGTGATGGCCGGCGTCGACGCGCTGACGACCACCGCCGTCACGGCCGCGATCGGCGCGCTGATGCTGCTGGTGCTGACGCTGCTCGTCGACGGGACGTCAGGCGTGGCCGGCGTGCTGGCCGCGCCGCGTCATGCGTGGTGGTGCATGGCCGGGATCGTCGTCGGATCCACGGCGCTGGCCTACGCGTGGTACTTCGACGGCGTGAAGGCGCTGGGCGCCGGCGCGGCGGCCGGCTACATCACCCTGGTGCCGGTGTTCGGCGTGGTGTTCGCCGCGCTGGGGCTGGGCGAGGTCATCGACGCGTCGCTGCTCGTCGGCGGCACCCTGGCCATCGCGGGGACCGCGTTGATGAACCTCGGCCGGCGCTGACGAACCTGGACCGCGCCGGGGCTTACTTCCGGCCCGCGCCCACCAGCACGACGCCGCCCACCGCGATCGCGGCGATGCCGGCCCACAGCGGCACGTTGACGCGCTTGGTCTCCTCGACCTTCAGCTCGATCGGGCCGACCTTGGCGGCGGTGTTTTCCTTGGTGTACGAGAACCCGCCGTAGACCAGGCCCAGCACGCCCGCCACGATCAGGATCACCGCGATCAATCGAATGCCACCCATGACGTCCTCCAGTGTTTGCGATGTGATGTTGAGATGAAACGTGAGATGAGACACCCGGCCGTCGCCTCGCATGTCGTACGGCGTCGGGTGGCTCATTGAAGCGCTTCGCTGGGCGCACGCGCGTAGGACGACGCCGCATCCGGATGTCGGGCGGCGAGAATCCCCCGATGCGCGTCCTTCGAGTCCTCGCCGTCACGCGGCGTCATCCGTCCGCGATCCTGCTGATCGTGCAACTGCTCGGGCTGGTGCTGTACCCGCTGCTGGAAGGAAGCCGGTCGGCGCCGCTGGCGCTGGGCGCCTTCGGGATCGTGGTGCTGATCTTCACCACGCGCATGGTGCGCAGCACGCCGGGGCTCACCTGGTTGAGCGTGACGATCGCGCTGCCGGCGGTCGCGCTCCTGCTCCTGCAGGCGTTCTGGCACATGGAGCAGCTGCTGCCGTGGTCGTCGGCGCTGGAGGCCTTGTTCTACTTCTATGCCGCCGGCAGCCTGATCGCCTACATGATGAGCGACTGGCACGCGACGACGGACGAGCTGTACGCCGCCGGCGCGACCTTCACGCTGCTGGCGTGGGGATTCGCGCATGTGTTCGTGGTGGTGCAGGCGCTGCATCCGGGGAGCTTCGCCGCGGCGGTGGATCCGCAGTCGCCGCGGACGTGGACCGAGCTGATGTTCCTCAGCTTCGCGCTGCTGTCGAGCACCGGCATCGGCGATGTGATCCCGGTGAAGCCGCTGGCCAGGGCGATGACGACGATCGAGATGTTCGTCGGCGTCATGTACCTCGCGGCCGTGGTGTCGCGGCTCATCGGGCTGACGCTGATCCAGCATCGGGAATTGTCCGACCTGGATTGAGGCGCTCGGGCCTCGGTACTTCGACGGCCGCCGGCCCTCACCCCCGCCCTCTCCCGCGGTGCGGGAGAGGGAGCAAGTCTTGCGATCGGTCAAGGTTGTCGCAGCGCCTGTGCACGCAGCGCGCGCAGCGCCGCACGAGCCCCCTAACGTCACCGCCTTTCACAACGATCAGGGAGGCGGTCATGCCGATGGAACTCTTCAACGGCAGCGGGCATCGCTGTCTGATGTTCAGCGACTTCGGGCACGGGGACGGCGTGCAGGCCAACCAGTTCCTGATCGTGGACGGCAGCACCGGCGCGGTGATCGATCCGGGCGGCAACCTGGCCTACAACGACCTGTACCTCGGCATGACGAGCTGCTTCCCGCCGCACCGGCTGTCGGCGATCCTGGCCTCGCATGCCGACCCGGACATCATCGCGTCGCTGGACCGGTGGATGACCGCCACGGCCGCGCCGGTCTACATCTCCACGATCTGGGAACGCTTCGTCCCGCACTTCTGCAAGCCGGGCAAGACGGCCGGCCGCGTGATCGGCATCCCGGACCGCGGCACGCGCATCGCCGTCGGCGCGAGCGAGCTGGTCGCGCTGCCCGCCCACTTCATGCACTCGGAAGGCAACTTCCAGTTCTGGGACGCGGCCAGCGGGATCCTGTTCTCCGGCGACCTGGGCGTGTCCATCGGCGTCGATCCCACGCAGCCGATCGCGGAGCTCGGGCCGCACATCGCGTCGATGGCGGCCTTCCACCGGCGCTACATGGTCAGCGGCAAGGTGCTGAAGCTGTGGGCCGAGATGGTCCGGCCGCTGCCCATCCGCATGATCGTGCCGCAGCACGGCGCGCCGCTGGTCGGCGACGCGGTGCGGCAGTTCATCGATTGGGTGGGAACGATCAGCTGCGGGATCGATCTGGTCACGCAGCGCGATTACGCGATCCCTTGACAGCCAGGCCCCGAGCGCGACGCTTCAGTGCTTCGTCGGCGGATCGTCCCGCTTCAGCAACTTGTCGACGCCCGTCGTATCGGCCACACGGATGGTCAGGTCCTTGGCCCAGTTGAGGCCCTTCCTGGCGGCTTGCGCCGCCTGGTTGGCCGCGTCCGCCGTGGTGCTGCGGACCTGCTCGGCGGAAGGCAGCTGCTGCTGCGTCCAGTCCGCCGTCTTGCGTGCGGCGTCCCACGCTTGCGTGGCTGCGGTGGCGGTGGTGACGCGGACCTGGTCGGCGCTCGGCAGGCGCTGCTGCGTCCAGTCGGCGGTGTCGACGAGCACGGTGCGCACCTGCCCGGCGGCGGCACCGGCGAGCGTCACGGTCTGGTTCCAGCGCTTGCTGATCTCGCCCGGCGGCGCGGTCGCGAGCAGGCGCACCACGGTGTCCAGCGATGCGGTCTCCTCGGGCGTCAGCGGGCCGCCGGCTTCGAGCATCCCACGCATGAAGACGCCGAGGTCCTTGGCGATCGCCGCGTGGTTGCAGTCGGGATTCAGATGGAGGAAGCCCGCGCCTTCGATGGCCATGGCTTCGAGCTCGCTTCCGCCCAGCCGCGCCTCGACGGCGGCGACGGACTGCTCGACGAAGGCGCGGTTCAAGCCCCAGTCCGCGATCAGGTGGTCGACGAGGTACTGGCGCTCGGCGGGCTCGACTTCGCCGTCGACGGCGGCCAGGCGCAGCGACAGCGGCGCGATCAGGTCGAACAGCGCCAGACCCAGCGTGTCCAGCGGGGTGTTGAGGTACTTGGGGATCTCGATGACGCGATCGCCCTTGGTCGAGCTGAGCAGCCGGTACATGCCGTAGCAGGCGCCGCCGGAGGCGAGTGCGGCCAGCGCGACCCAGCCGATCGGCGTGGCCGACGCGCCCAGCAGCGAGGCCACCATGCCCGTCTTCGCCACGGCCGCGCCGGCACCCGCGGCGCCGAGCACGTCCCACACCTCGCGACCGCGGTTGATCATGCGCAGCGACGCGTAGGCGGCTTCGCCGATCGCGAGCTTGGCCTTGAAGCGCAAGGGATCGGCGACGACCTGGTCGACGCCCTTCAGCTCGGGCGGGGACAGCAGCAGGGGCGCGGGGGCAGGCATGGCGGGGGACTCCAGTCGGATAGGGGGAGTCTAGCGAAGTGCCATGACCCCTCTCCGACGGAGCCCCGGGAGGCTCACGGCCTCACTTCTTCACGTAGGCGTCGATCGCCTTGCGTGCCAGGAAGGACTGGTCGCTGAACAGGCCGTCCATGCCGAGCTTGAGGAAGGCCTCGATCTGGCCGGCGAGGTTGCCGATCGCCGTCGGATCGGCGCTGCTGTCGAAGTCGTCGGGCAGGAAGACGTTCTCCGCGCGGAAGGTCCAGCCGTGCACGATGAGGCCGGCGGCATGCGCGTCCTTCACCAGCGTGGTCGGCGTGCCCAGGCGACCGGCGACCAGCGGGATCATGAGGTTGGTGTTGGCGCCTATGCCTTGCGCGTAGCTGGAGATCTCGGCCAGGCCGGCCGGCTTGACGAGGTCCGCGTAGGTGCGCGGATCGCCGCTTGCCGTGAAGTCGTAGGGCTGGCCCGAACCGTTGATCAGCTGCACCAGCGGCACGCGTGTCATGCGGTTCAGCTTGCGCAGGTTGCCGACCTCGAAGGACTGGATGAAGACCGCCGAGTCCGGGCTGCGGTAGCCGTACTTGTTGAGCGTGCGCACCAGCGGCTCCTCCAGCGGCTTGCCGATGCCGGCGAAGTAGGTCGGATGCTTGGTCTCCGGATAGACGCCGATCGGCTTGACCTTGGCGCCGTGATGACCGTGGCCGCGACCGTCCCTGCCGTCCTTCGCGGCCTTCTCCGCTTCTTCCTTGCGGCGCTCGTTGGCCTGCGCCACCAGCTGCAGCACCTCCTCGAAGGTGGGCACCTCGAACATGTCGTTGAAGCGCGTGTTGCCCGGGCGGATCTGCGGGATGCGCTCGCGGGCGCGCAGCGTCTTGAGCTCGGCCAGCGTGAAGTCCTCGGTGAACCAGCCGGTGATGGCGACACCGTCGATGGACTTGGTCGCCTTGCGCGCCGCGAACTCGGGACGCTCGGCGACGTCGGTCGTGGCCTCGCGCACCGAGCCGTCGGCGTTCAGGATCGCGATGGCGTTCTCGTGGCGCGCGACCAGCACGCCGTCCTTCGTCAGCACGAGGTCGGGCTCGACGTAGTCGGCGCCTTGCTCGATCGCCAGCCAGTAGGCGGCGAGCGTGTGCTCGGGGACATAGCCGCTGGCGCCGCGGTGCGCGATCAGCAGCGGTTCCTTGGCGCGCGGCGGCTGTTGGCCGCCATGGGCGCAGGCGGCCGTCACCAGCGAGGCGGCGACGAGGGTGGCGAGGGCAGTGGTGCGAAGCAGCTTCATCGGGTGTCTCCTTCGGATGGAATCAAGGCTCAACGCGACATCCCCGCCGCTTGTTCATGCGGGGTGACGATCGCGTTGAAAAAACGTGAGGCCGGATGGCGCCCGAAGGGTAGGGCCCGCTGGATGAAGTTTTGATGATGCCCCTGGTGGGGCAGGTCCCCTGAAACAGGTCTTACATGCCGCCGGCCAGGGGCAGTACCTCGTCACCCGCGGCGGCGCGGCAATCGGCGGGGAGGGGTTCCCAGCCTCTGCGGACGACGATCGTCGAGCCCGTGGCGCAGAACTCGACGCGTTGCGCGTCGGGAACGAGCCGGTGCGTGAACGCTTCGAGAGCGGCCGGCGTTGAGACCTGCAGGCGCATCGCGTAGAGGTCGTCGATGGGGTGGTCGTCGCTGTGGACCAGCGGGACGAACTGGGCGGCGAACATGATCGTGTGCGACGGCACGACGACCGGCGCGGGATCGTAGCCGAGCGTCTTCAGCCACTGCTGCGCCTGCTGACGCGTGGGCGATGCGCCCACCGTCGCAGCCGCCGCAGCCGCCGCAGCGGCGTTGTCGTCACGCGGCGCCCAGGCGAAGCCCATCAGCTCCGCCACCCATTGATTGCAGTTCTGATAACGCGTGCTGAAGGCGTAGGCGGTGGCGCTGTACCGCGACGACAGCAGTGCGAGCGAGCGGCGGTTGTCCAGCGCGCTGGCGGCGAGCCGCGCGCCTTCGCGCTCGGGTAGCGTGACGATCGAGAGCCGGATCGGCTCGGTGCGTCCGGCGCTCAGCAGGAAACCGGCGAGGCCCTGGTCGTAGAGCTTCGCCTGCGATTCGTCGCAGGCGTAGTAGAGCTGCCGCACCGACCACGGGCTGTTGCGGCTGTCCTTCAGCGCGATGCCGCTGTGGGAGTACTGGAGCTGGAAGCGGCTCAGGTCGGTGCCGGAGCGCGACACCAGCGCGGCGGAGGCGCCACTCGCTTCCAGCGCCCGCCGCGCGATCGCGACGACCTGCAGCTGGCGGTCCTGCTCAGTGGCGCTGATCTCGTTGCCGCGGTCGCAGAAGGTGGCGGCCTGCGCCACGGAGACGGCGGCGAGCGCCGCCGACACGACGGCACTCGATGCCAGGATGCGGAATGCGCGGCGCATGAGCGCCTCGGCTGGCGTGACAGGTCTCAGCCCCATCGCTTGGGCCCCGGCGAGGGGCCCCGTCGGACTCACAGCGTCACCGGATGCGATTCGAGTTCGCGGTGCCAGTCGTCGTGAAGCGCGAGCAGGAAGGCCTGCTTGTTCTCGGCCCGGGCGAACTCGTAGCCGTAGTCGCGCTTCTGCGCCAGCACGTGGTCGCCGACGCGCAGCGGCTGGCTGGCGATGGCCTGCTTCGGGACGTAGAGGAAGAACTCGGTCCCGCCTTCAGCGCGGACCGGCTGCAGGCGCAGGCGCTGCGTGTCGGCGCGGCCGGCAGCGTCCTCGACGGCGAGGACCTTGTATTCGCCCTCGGCGACCTTGCGGTCCTTGCTGGAGCTGTCGCTGGACTGGCCGATCGAATCGGACAGCTGGCGCGACGACACCGAACCGGCGCTCGACGCGGAGGTCGCGATGCTGTCGGCGTGCGCCGGCAGCGCGGCGAAGCCCATCAGCGCGGCGATCGCGGCGGCGGTGGAAACGAAGGAGAAACGGGAAGCAAGGGAAAAACTGTGGCGCATAAAACCGTCCATGTGCAGGTCAGTCCGGCCGCGGAACGGCGGCCGGACGGGGCAAGCATAGGGGATGCGGTGCAAGCTCTCATCATGGGCCGGGATCCGCGCACTCGGCGAAGAGGTGTCGCACATCTTCAAGCTGCTGATCCATGGTGCTCTGGTCCGTCTGGATCTGCAGCTCATAGTCTGCCTTCACCCGTCGCTTGAACTGCTCCTCGAGCAGCTCTCCAAGAGCCTCGGACCGTTGCATGAGTGCCAGACCGCAAGCGGGGTTGGGGTCCTTCAGCCGACCGATCAGTTGAGCATGCACGCCTCCGCGCGGGTGATGCTTGCTCCTGTGGGGGAGCAACCCCTCCCATCGTGTGCAGCGGTGATAGGCGGCGTAATAGGCGCGAGAGATCACCGTACGACGGCAGGCGTCGGTGAGCGCCTCGTCTGCCAGTTCTTCGGCGTTTCGCTTGATATGTTTGGCGGTGGTCTGCACGGCGCGCTCACTCCTCGTCCTCGTCATCGTCATCGTCGATCGACAAGGTGGCGCGAGGGGGCCAGTCCTCCGGATTCCACGGATGGATCGAACAGATATTGACCAGAAATCCGACGCCGCGAATGTCGGAAGCAAAGGCCAGTCGTTGCAGCGCTTCGGTCAGACAGTGGGCGCGATAGCTGTTGACGTCAGCACAGATTTCTATGGTGACGTATTGGAAGCAGCAATCGTCCTGCCAGAGATCGACGCCCAACGGACCCGGGCAGAGCGGCACGTCCTCCAACGAGAGGACCGCCAGCGCCAAGCGCACCTTCATGTAAGCGTCCACACAACGGGTCTCGTTGTGCTCGAACATGGCCCTGAACGTCTCGGGAAGCTGCAGCCAGTCCACCGTGTAGCGACTGGTGGATGGCAGTGCGCTGAGGTTGTAGGCGTGGATCTTCTCCGGGTACCTCAACAGATGTACCAGCGCGTCCACGCCTTCAGCCCAGCGAACCGGTGGGACTTCGGGCAAGGCACCTTCGGCCGCGGGGCTGGTGGTCATCACCTCCTTCAACACTGCACTCATCTCGCTCATCCTTTCGATCTGCGAAGTCATCGCCAATGACCAGCAGTTTCGACAGGCGGCGCGATGAAATCACTCCCTCGGAAGAGCGCTTCGATGGGGGATACACCTCTGAGTAGGTCATTCCCCCGACGAATGCAGATTGTTGGGATGGGTGTTCGCGGGGTCAGGCGTTGCCTGACCCGCTTGTCTCACGACAACACGAACTTCGGAGGACTCAGTTCAGTTGAGCTCCCCCGCCGGCACCACCGGAAGAACGAGGCTCGACGGCCGCAGCGGGCCGGCGTGGATCGTCGTCACGTTGCCGTTGGCCTGCTGCTGCAGCGGCGTCGGCCAGATGCCCTGCGCCTGGTTGCTCGCGCTGACCGCGATGCGCAGCCGGTGCCCGGCGCGGACCAGCGCCGCGACCGGGAAGACCTCCACCGGCACCAGCATCGGTTCGTTGGCCACCACCGGCAGCGCCGCACCCGCCGTGAACGGATGCCACGGCTGGATCATCGTGCCGTTGACGAAGCGGGACCGGCTCGTGTCCACCGCGCGGTGCGCCGCCGACATCAGCCCGTGCGTCAGCGGCTTCACCGCGCCGGTGGACGGATCCACGTCGTCGATGCGCACCGACAGCGCCGCCTGCGAGCGCGACGCCGAGATCCACAGGTCCGCCTGGATCGGTCCGTTCAGGTAGAGGTCCTGCGCCAGTGGCGCGGTCTCGTAGACCGCCGCGCCCTGCAGCGACTCGACGCGCGCGCTGTCCGAGTAGCACGGCTTGGGCAGCAGCCCCGCCAGCCCCAAGGTCCACTGCACCTGGCTCGCCGAGCAGTCGCTGTGGTCGCGCACCTGCACGCTCGCGGTGAAGATCGTGCCCAGCACCGTGCCGCGCGTGGCCGTCGGCGCGGGCGGCTCCGAAATCGTCCTTCCCGCCTCGACGGCCGGGATGCGCGACGCCAGGCTGCCGTCCGGCTGCAGGTACCAGCGTTGCGGCGCCATCTTCGGATGCGGCCAGTCGCTCGCCGTCGCGAAGCGGGGCGTGCCGCCGCTGCCGTAGCCGTCGACGAACTGCGTCACCGTCGGCAGCGTGTCGGCCCCGGCCGGGCGGCCCTTCAGGTACTGGTCGAACCACTGCAGCAGCAGCGAGGTCGTGCTCGGCGGTCCGTACGACGGCGCGCCGTCGAAGCCGGCGATGCCGCCCTGCACCGACTGCAGGTGCGAGCCCGGCAGGATCGCGAGCTTGGCCTTGGTGTTGCGCTTGAGCTGCTCGTACAGCAGCGGCTGGTCGCGCTGGAAGATGTCCAGCGACGCGCCGACGATGAAGGTCGGCACGCGGATCCGCCCGGCGCTTTCCACCGGCGAGCGCCCCGCCCAGAACGAGCCGTCGTCGGTCGCGATGCCGCTCGCATTGCCGACGAAGCCGTCGAAGGTCGGCGCGTACCAGGTGTCGATGGCCGCGACGTGATCGCCGGTGGCGGCGTTGATCTGGCTCGCGTACCAGGGGTTGAGCAGCAGCTCGGGCGCGTTGGCCACGCTCAGCGACTGCGTCAGTGGCAGCCAGGTGCTCAGGAACTGCGCGTTGAACAGCCCGCCCGTGGCCGCCACGCCGCGGTAGGCGTCGCCCATCGGCACCGTCGCGAACGCGGCCTTGATCGCCGGATGCTGCTGCCCCGCCGTCAGCAGCGAGCTGATGCCGAGGTAGGAGGTCCCCGCCACGCCGATGCTGCCGTTGAAGAAGGACTGCCGCGTCACCCAGTCGACGGCCTCGCGGTAGGCCTGCTGCTCGTCGGGGCCGATGAGCTGCGTGACGCCGCCGCTCATGCCGGTGCCGTGGGCGTCGATCGCGACCGTCACGTAGCCGCGGCGCACCATGTACTGGTCCAGCCCGCCGATCAGCAGCGTGTTGCCGCCGGCCGGCGTGAACACGCCGAGGAACTGGCCGACGTCGATCCGGTAGGCGGTCTGCGTCAGCACCACGGGGAAACGTCCCGACTTGGGGAAGCCCAGGAAGTCCGCCGGCATGGACACCAGCACCGCCAGCTGCTTGCCCGACGACAGCCGGATGAACTGCAGCGGCAAGGTGACCGCGCGAGGATGGTCGGGGCCGCGCGTGTAGGCCGAGGACAACCAGGTGGCGCCCGCGTTGGCCGTGACGGCGGGGTTGGGCGCCGCGAGCGTGCCGCGGGTGCCCAAGGTCGTCGTCTGCGCGAAGGCGCCGAGCGCCGTGCCGGCGGCCAGCGCCACGACCAGCTCGCGGCAGCGCGCGCGGCCGCGCTCGCGCCAGGGGCGGACGGTGCCGCGGCGCATCGGAAGGCTCAGGGTCATGTCTTGTCTCCAGGTCCCGAGGGTCGGGTGGTCGCTGAGCGACTCTGTGGGGCATGAGGGGGCGACTATGCCGGGCCGCGGCGCGCCCGGCACGGGGGAAATCAGGAGCCCGATGGGTACGCGGCTTGCCGCCGCCGGCCCCCGCCGCGACCGGACGCCGTCCGATTCCGGATCATGGGAAGGTCCCGCACGATGCAGACCTGGCCCCAGGGAGCGCGCAGGAAGTCACGCCCGGACGACCCGGCGATGTCGGGTTCCGCGGGTCGGACGCCGCTGTAGGTCAAGTCCCTACAGCAGCTGCGGGAGGCGACGCTCATCGCGAGTGGGAGCCGCTTGCTGGCGGCGGCGCCCCCCGGCGACGACGATGACAGCCATGAACATCGCCGTCATCGAAGACAACGTTCCCGTCCGCCAACTCCTGGTCCGTCGCGCCCAGAGACTCGGCGGCATCACCGTCGTCGCGCAGGCCTCCGGCGAGGATGAGGCCGTCGACGCCGTCCTGGCCACCGCGCCCGACGTCGTGCTGCTCGACCTCAACCTGGCGCAGGGCACCGGCCTGTCGGTGCTCTCCCGCCTGCGCGACCAGGATTACGCCGGCCGGGTCTTCGTGCTCAGCGCCGAAGACGCCAGCACCCACGCCGCGCCGTGCCGCCGCAGCGGCGCGGACGGCTTCTACGACAAGGCCTTCGATTTCGAGCAGCTGCTCACCGACCTGCACGAGCTGTGCCAGCGGGGAGCCGCCAACGGCCCGCTGAATGCCCCGGTGGACGCCGGCCCCCGCGCCGTCGCCAACGGCTGAGTTCCCGATCCACGAGCCGGCGCCGATAGACGCACAGACGCATAGACGCACAGACCGGCCTGACCGCATCCACCGTCCTGGGAGGACCCGACCATGAAGCACTTGATGACACTGCCCCGGCTGCCGAGCCAGCTGCGTTTTCGGCTGCCGACCATGTCCTGGGTGCCGCGCGGGCCCATGGCCTCCTGGCTGACGGTCGGCAACCTGCTGGTGATCGTGGCCCTGGCCGCGATGACCGCGCTCAGCCTCTGGAACCATCGCGAGACCGACACCGACCGTGCCCGCGACGTGGTCGAGAACCTGGCGCAGAACATCGCCGTCGAGGTCGGCGCCGAGCTGCGCAATACCGACAACGCGCTGGCCACGATCGCGCTGCGCTATCGCAGCGCGCCCCGGTCCGCGGACCAGGTCGCGATGGTCTCCCGGCTGATCGAGGAGCAGCGCGGCCTGCTGCCGCAGGTCGCCGCACTGCGGGTGACCGACATCCACGGCACCGTGACCACCGGCCTGATGCCCGGCGAGCGGCCCTTCAACGTCGGCGACCGCGCCTACTTCGCGCAGGCCCGCAACACCGACGCGATGGTCATCTCCGAGCCGCTGAACAGCCGCGCGCAGAACCACTGGTGCATCATCCTCTCCCGCCGGCTGATCGACCACGACGGCAACTTCGACGGCATCGTCTACGCCGTGGTGACCGCGCAGCACTTCGTCGACCGCTTCAGCGGCGTCGCGCTGGGCCCCTCGGGCGCGGTGTCGCTGCGCTCGGACGGCATGAACCTCGTCGCCCGCTACTCCGCCAGCGAGCCCAGCTCCACCAAGGGCTTCGGCACGAAGTCGCTGTCCGAGCAGGCCCTGCGGTCGCTGGCGCAGAACCGCGAGCGCGGCGTGTACATCACGCCGACGGCGCTGGACCGGGTCGAGCGCATCACCGCGTACCGCAAGGTGCCGGGCTATTCGATGACGCTGTTCACCGGCATGAGCAGCAACTACTTCCTGGCGGGGTGGCGCGGCCAGGTCGTGCAGCAGACGCTGCTGGCGACGTTGGTCGCGCTGGCCGTGGCGGCCGCCTCGGCCCTGATCTACCGCATCCACCGCCGCGAGCGTCGTGCCAAGGACGCGCTGCAGCAGCTCGCCCGCGAGCAGGATGCGATGCTGCGCAACGACCTGATCGGCATGGTCCGCATCCGCGACAGCCACGCGCTGTGGGGCAATCCGGCGATGGAGCGCATGTTCGGCTACCTGCCCGGCGGCGTGGTGGGCCTGCCGGCGCAGACGCTGTTCCTCAGCCCGCAGGAACACGCCCGCATCCGCGAGGCCAGCCTGGCGACGATGCGCTCGGGCGGCCGCTTCCACACCCAGCTGCGCATGCGCCGCCTGGACGGCGCCGAGTTCTGGGTCGACCTGCACGGCACGGTGCTGTCGGAGAGCGAATCGATGTGGATGCTGGTCGACATCGACAGCCTCAAGCGCAGCGAGGAGCAGGCGCAGCACCTGGCGCTGCGCGACGTGCTGACGGGCCTGCCGAACCGGCGCCTGTTCGAGGAGAAGGTCGGCGACGCCATCAACGGCGCGCGCCGCAACGGTCGCGGCTTCGCGGTCTGCTACCTGGACCTGGACGGGTTCAAGGCGATCAACGACCAGCACGGCCACGAGGCCGGCGACGAGGTGCTGAACGAGGTCTCGCAGCGCCTGCAGGCCCTGGTGCGCAGCAACGACGTCGTCGCGCGCCTGGGCGGCGACGAGTTCGCGATCCTGCTGTCGGGCGCGACCCGGCCCGAGGACGTCGAGCAGACGCTGCAGCGCTGCCTGTTCTCGATCCAGCGCCGCATCACGCTGGACAGCGGGGAGAAGGTGTCGGTCGGCGCCAGCATCGGCGCGGTGATCGGCGGCGGCGGCGACGCCTGCCGCGAGCTACTGCACGCCGCCGACGAGGCGATGTATGCCGTCAAGCGCACCGGCAAGGGCCAGATCCAGATCGCCGGGCATGTGCACTCCGAGTGGGCCGTGGCGGCCTGATCCGTTTTACTCCCTCTCCCGCACTGCGGGAGAGGGCGGGGGTGAGGGTCGTCGTACTGCCACCACCCTCACCCCAACCCCTCTCCCGCAGTGCGGGAGAGGGGAAGAGGAGCGAGGTGCAGGCGGGAAGAGCGAAGAGGGGGCACGCCCCGCTGGAAAGCTCGGCCTTCCAGCGCGATCATCGCGACTCCTGTCGACAAATGGGGGAGCCGAGATGAACTTCGCAAGTTGGCGTTTGTCCACGCAGTTGACCGTGTCCTTCATGGCGCTGGTGGCGCTGTGCGCGCTGGTCGGCGGCATGGGTCTGCTGCAGTTGAACCGCGTGCACGACAGCACCACCGAGATTGCCGAGGACTGGCTGCCCAGCATCCAGAGCATGGCGGCCATCCGCGTGAAGGCCAACCAGATCCGGCGCATGGAGCCGGACCACCTGCTGTCCGAGGACCCTCAGGAGCGGGCCCAGATCGAGCGCAACATCGCGAACGCCCGCCAGGAGCTGGCGGCCGCGGAGCAGGCCTACCAGCCCTACATCACCAGCGACGAGGAACGCCGGCTCTACGCGGCGGTGGTCGCCGCGCGCGACGCCTACTTCGCCGCGCAGGAGAAGCTGCTGCACCTGTCGCGCAACGACGGCTCCGACGCCGAGGCGCGCGCCTTCTTCCGGGCGGATTCCCGCAGCAGCTTCAACGCGTGGGTCAAGGCGATCGAGCACACCGCCGACTACAACGCGGCCGGCAGCGACCAGTCGCGCCAGAACGCGCAGAAGAGCTACGCCGCCGGGCACGGCTGGAGCCTGTCGTTGACGGTGGTGTCGGTGGGGGTGGCCGTCGGGCTGGCCCTGCTGCTGCTGGGGCACGTGCGGCGCCAGCTGGGTGGCGATCCGGCCGAGGCGGCCCGCCTGGTGCGGCAGGTGGCGGAGGGCGATCTGAGCGGAGAGATCCACGTGCGTCCGGGCGACGACCGCAGCCTGATCGCGGCGCTCAAGGCCATGCAGATCAGCCTGCGGCAGGTGGTCGGCGGCGTGCGCGAGGGCAGCGAGTCGGTGGCCAGCGCCAGCGGGCAGATCGCGATCGGCAACCACGACCTGAGCCAGCGCACGGAGGAACAGGCCAGTGCGCTGGAGGAGACGGCGGCGACGATGACCGAGCTCGGCGAGACGGTGCTGCAGACCTCGGAGAACGCGCAGCAGGCGGACCGGCTGGCGCGCTCCGCCAGCGAGGTGGCGCAGCGCGGCGGTGCGGTGGTGACGCAGTTCGTGGAGACGATGCGGGGCATCGACGAGAGCAGCCGGCGCATCGCCGACATCATCGGGACCATCGACGGGATCGCGTTCCAGACCAACATCCTGGCGCTGAACGCGGCGGTCGAGGCGGCGCGCGCGGGCGAGAACGGCAAGGGTTTCGCGGTGGTGGCGTCGGAGGTCCGCGCGCTGGCGGGACGCAGCGCCGAGGCGGCCCGGGAGATCAAGCAGCTGATCGCGGCGAGCGTGGCGCGCGTGGAGCAGGGCTCGGGGCAGGTCGAGCAGGCCGGCGCGACGATGGCGGAGATCGTCGCGGCGATCGGCCGGGTGACCGACGTGGTCGGCGAGATCAGCAGCGCGACGCGGGAGCAGTCGCAGGGCGTGAACCAGGTCGGCGAGGCGGTCAACCAGATGGACCAGGTGACGCAGCAGAACGCCGCGCTGGTCGAGGAATCCGCCGCCGCCGCGGAGAGCCTGCGCCAGCAGGCGCAAGCGCTCGTCGCGTCGGTGGCGAGGTTCCGGTTGGGGTGAGCCCTCTTACTCCCTCTCCCGCTTGCTGTATGGACCGAGGACATAGGTAACAGGTGTGCCAGGACATGGGTGACACTTTTCCCGCCTAGTCAGCGGGAGGACAAAGTTGCCCTGGA
>NIOE01000030.1 GCA_002205125.1 Roseateles noduli
TGACGACAAGTCAGCGACGCGACGAAGTAAGCGACTAGCTGCTTCGATGTTCTTTAAGAATTTACAGCCGATAAGCGTGGGCGTCTGGACGAGCGACCTGAGAAGGTTAAATCGCTAGATGCTCACGGAAGAAAGAATGAAGCTATGAAAGTAGTCTTTGTTCGATTCCGTTGAGTTTATTCAAGATCGAACTGTAGAGTTTGATCCTGGCTCAGATTGAACGCTGGCGGCATGCCTTACACATGCAAGTCGAACGGTAACGCGGGGCAACCTGGCGACGAGTGGCGAACGGGTGAGTAATATATCGGAACGTGCCCAGTTGTGGGGGATAACTGCTCGAAAGAGCAGCTAATACCGCATACGACCTGAGGGTGAAAGCGGGGGATCGCAAGACCTCGCGCAATTGGAGCGGCCGATATCAGATTAGGTAGTTGGTGGGGTAAAGGCCTACCAAGCCGACGATCTGTAGCTGGTCTGAGAGGACGACCAGCCACACTGGGACTGAGACACGGCCCAGACTCCTACGGGAGGCAGCAGTGGGGAATTTTGGACAATGGGGGCAACCCTGATCCAGCCATGCCGCGTGCGGGAAGAAGGCCTTCGGGTTGTAAACCGCTTTTGTCAGGGAAGAAAAGACTCCTACTAATACTGGGGGTTCATGACGGTACCTGAAGAATAAGCACCGGCTAACTACGTGCCAGCAGCCGCGGTAATACGTAGGGTGCAAGCGTTAATCGGAATTACTGGGCGTAAAGCGTGCGCAGGCGGTTATGCAAGACAGATGTGAAATCCCCGGGCTCAACCTGGGAACTGCATTTGTGACTGCATGGCTAGAGTACGGTAGAGGGGGATGGAATTCCGCGTGTAGCAGTGAAATGCGTAGATATGCGGAGGAACACCGATGGCGAAGGCAATCCCCTGGACCTGTACTGACGCTCATGCACGAAAGCGTGGGGAGCAAACAGGATTAGATACCCTGGTAGTCCACGCCCTAAACGATGTCAACTGGTTGTTGGGAGGGTTTCTTCTCAGTAACGTAGCTAACGCGTGAAGTTGACCGCCTGGGGAGTACGGCCGCAAGGTTGAAACTCAAAGGAATTGACGGGGACCCGCACAAGCGGTGGATGATGTGGTTTAATTCGATGCAACGCGAAAAACCTTACCTACCCTTGACATGCCAGGAATCCTGCAGAGATGTGGGAGTGCTCGAAAGAGAACCTGGACACAGGTGCTGCATGGCCGTCGTCAGCTCGTGTCGTGAGATGTTGGGTTAAGTCCCGCAACGAGCGCAACCCTTGTCATTAGTTGCTACGAAAGGGCACTCTAATGAGACTGCCGGTGACAAACCGGAGGAAGGTGGGGATGACGTCAGGTCATCATGGCCCTTATGGGTAGGGCTACACACGTCATACAATGGCCGGGACAGAGGGCTGCCAACCCGCGAGGGGGAGCTAATCCCAGAAACCCGGTCGTAGTCCGGATCGCAGTCTGCAACTCGACTGCGTGAAGTCGGAATCGCTAGTAATCGCGGATCAGCTTGCCGCGGTGAATACGTTCCCGGGTCTTGTACACACCGCCCGTCACACCATGGGAGCGGGTTCTGCCAGAAGTAGTTAGCCTAACCGCAAGGGGGGCGATTACCACGGCAGGGTTCGTGACTGGGGTGAAGTCGTAACAAGGTAGCCGTATCGGAAGGTGCGGCTGGATCACCTCCTTTCTAGAGATGACGAGACCGTTGTCTGGCTCAGGTCAGAGAATTGAGTCGAGTCCACATAAGCGAGTTCAGCGCGCCCACACTTATCGGCTGTAGACACACAACAGTGAGTGAGAAAACGCGTGAGCCTGGCGAGCTGGCCTTGCCGGTTGGCGCGATTGCAGGAGCACGCAAGAAACGCGTGGGTCTGTAGCTCAGTCGGTTAGAGCACCGTCTTGATAAGGCGGGGGTCGCTGGTTCGAATCCAGCCAGACCCACCACGAACAAGAGCGCAGAACGCGCACTTGTGGAGCTCGTCAGACTAGGCGCGAGGTGCCGCCGCATAGCAACGCTATGCAAGGTGCCGAGCAGCGACGTATGGCGAGGTTCAAGGGGGATTAGCTCAGCTGGGAGAGCACCTGCTTTGCAAGCAGGGGGTCGTCGGTTCGATCCCGTCATCCTCCACCAATCA
>NIOE01000031.1 GCA_002205125.1 Roseateles noduli
GCTGTATGGACCGAGGACATGGGTGACAGGTGTGCCAGGACATGGGTAACAGGTCGGGACCAGGTTAGTCAGCCTGGCACAGCTCGATCATGCGTACCTTTTGGTGGCAGAAGAAGACATCGAAGCTGCCATCGAGATCCAAGTGAGGTCGTAGGGCCACAGGTTGGCCGATGAGACCTCTGCCAACGCGGTAGGTATTGCCCTTGAACTGGATCCGTCCACCGTATCCGACCCGGCGCACGATGACGCCATCGTCGTATTCGACGGGCTGCAGCGAGCTTGGCATTGAGCGCGGGCTAGCCGCGTAGCGGCTGGCCGGCGTGTCCATGCCCAGTGCGCAATGAGGCCTCTTGGAGTTGTACAGATGGCGCCACTGGCTGAAGTGGCGCTGGGCATCGCTCAGGTCCTTGAAGTGGCGACTGGCCAGTAGCTCGGCCTTCAGCGTGCGATGGAATCGTTCGTCTTTGCCGTTGGTCTGCGGATGCAACGGTCGGCTGTGACTTAAGCGCACGCCCAGCCGGATCAACCACACCTCCAGCTCGGTGAGCGCGCCGCGTGTCGGCGAACCCCAGGGCGGGCCGTTGTCGGCGTTGATGCGCTCAGGCAGCCCATAGCGCTCGAAGGCGCGCTGCAGCACGGGCCGCACGGACTCAAGCCGCTCGTTGCCCAGCGCTTGCAGGACGATGTTGAAGCGCGAGTGATCGTCCAGCACGGTCAGCGGGTGGCAGCGCTGAGCGTCGGTGGCGAAGTGGCCCTTGAAGTCCATCTGCCACAGCGCATTGGGCGTCTCGTGCTCGAAGCGCTGCCATGCCGTTGCGGCCTGGCTTGCTGTCGGGTCGATCAGGCCATTGCGGCGCAGCACCCAGTTGGCCGTGCTGGCCGCTATGTGCACGCCATGATCGCGCGCCAGCACATGCGCGATCTTGCGAGCACCCCAAGCCGGACATTCGGCCCGCACTGAAAGCACCTGCGCTTGCAGCTGTTCGCGTGTACGGTTCGGTGAGGTGTGTGGTCGCCGAGATCGATCCTCAAGATCGTCTCGGCTGAGCCACTTGTAGCCCGTCTTGCGGCTGATACCGCTGCGTCGACACAGCTCGCTGATATTGGCGCCAGGCTGTCGGGCCAGCCGAACGAATTCCTCTCGTTGATCCTTCACGGTGACTTGGCTCCAGGGCAACTTTGTCCTCCCGCTGACTAGGCGGGAAAAGTGTCACCCATGTCCTGGCACACCTGTTACCTATGTCCTCGGTCCATACAGC
>NIOE01000032.1 GCA_002205125.1 Roseateles noduli
TTCTCACTCCCTTGTATGTTTGAAGGGATGGGGCGGCAGCCCTAATGTGAGGGTGCTGGGGTGGAGAGACATCACTCCTCATCGACCGCTATGAACGGATCGACCGGGATAGAGAATCTCCCGCCCCTTCCAACGTCGATGAAGAACTGAGCGGCTCCCGGCTCGACACCGGGAACCGCCGATCTGAACGCAAGTAAACGTGGAAGGTGGCCTGCCACCCCAGCTCGATCAATTTTGGGCTGGAGGTTCAAGCCATGCAACCAAACCATGTGTTCATAGGGGTGGACGTCTCGGCTGCGACGTTGTGCTGCGCCACATACGGCAGTTCCGCGGTTCGGGATCTGGAAAACAGCGTCAGCGCCATCAAAAAATGGTTGGCGCAGTTGCCGGCGAACGCGTCGATTGCAGTGGAGTCCACAGGTCGCTTCCATCGTCGACTGGTCGAGCTGACCTATGCGGCCGGACATCAGGTGTTCGTCCTGAATGCGAAGGACGTGTACTTCTTCGCCAAGTCGATGAGCGGTCGAGGCAAGACCGATCGTAGGGACGCGGGTGTCATTGCCCGCTTTCTTGCTCAGCATCACGATGCGCTTCACCCTTGGACACCCATGCCTGAGCGCTTGCAACGGCTGCGTGAGCTATTGCGATGCCGATCGGGCCTGGCCAATAGGCGGGCCTCCTTGCAACTGATGTTCCAGGACGTGGTGGACCTGCAACTCGAAGCCCTGGCACTGGATCGGCAACTCGAGGCGCTGATCTGCAGAATCGATGAACGCATGGCTGCGTTGATCGCCGAAGACGCGCAGATGTCTGAGCGCCAGGCGCTGCTGCTGAGCATCGCCGGCATCGGTGTTCAGGGCGCCACGATGCTCTCTTGCCTGTTCAGCCAAATCCCCTTCAAGACCTCCGACGCGGTGGTGGCTTACAGCGGGCTGGATCCTCGCCCACGGGAATCAGGAACCATGGTCGGTCGTCGAAGGCTTTCCAAGCGCGGCCCGCCGGGCCTGCGCAAACTGCTGTTCATGTGCGCCATGGGCGCCTGCAACAGCAAGGTCTTCAAGCCGATGTACCAAACCCTTAAAGCCAAAGGCTTCAAAACCACCCAGGCGCTTGTCATCCTGGCGCGCAAACTGCTCAGGATCGCTTGGTCTGTATGGAAGACCCAGGTTGCCTTCGACGCAAGTCGTCTGGGCTCGGCTTGCGTCTTGAAAAAAGCATAGAACCTCTCCCGCTTGCGGGAGAGGG
>NIOE01000003.1 GCA_002205125.1 Roseateles noduli
TCACGGTGACTTGGCTCCAGGGCAACTTTGTCCTCCCGCTGACTAGGCGGGAAAAGTGTCACCCATGTCCTGGCACACCTGTTACCTATGTCCTCGGTCCATACAGCTTGCGGGAGAGGGCGGGGGGTGAGGGCCAGCGGCCGTGGCAGTGCTGAACCCGTTCGTTGATTCTTCTCCCGCTTGCGGGAGACTGGAGTCAAAGCGCCTGCACCGCCGCCTCGCTCAACAGCCGGCGAGCGGCAGCCAGCGGCGCCGGATCGATCCACGCGCCGATGTCGAAGTCCGTCTGGATGAAGCCCCACTTCAGCAGGAATTTCTTCTGCACTTCCAGCGCGGCGACCGCCGTGTCCGCGAGATCCGTCGTCTGCCGGCGCGGCAGATCGTCGCCCTAGGCGCGCTTGACCCACGGCACCTTGCCGCCGGTCTCGCGGCTGATATACGCCAGCGTCTCGTACGGATGCTTCGCCGCCCAATCGCTCACCGCGACGATGCGCGCCAGGAAGCGCGCGACGATGTCTGGGTGGTTGTCCAGCAGCGACTGATGCACCGTGATCGGACGCGGCGTCCCGTTGTGCGCGCGCACCAGCGGGTCCGGATCGCGGCTGATGTCGAAGACCACGTGCGCGCCGGTCTCGTGCGTGAGCTCCAGCCCGCGGTCGCCTTTCAGGTAGATCGCATCGACGTCGCCACGCTGCAGCGCCGCCACCAGCAACTCATACTCGTTCTGCGAGCTGAGCAATTGGGAGTCCGGGCTCGTCGCCCCGGTGTGGACGGCGGGGCCCGCTGAGCCGGACCCGGGGCCGTTGGACGGCTCCACGGGCACGTCGATCACCTCCACCTGGCTCAGCGATAACCCGGCCAGATCCAGCGCGACCAGGAACCCATGCAGCGCCTCCGAGCGCCGGCTCTCGATCCGGCTGCTGTACAGCGGCAGGCCGATGCGCCGGCCGCGCAGGTCGCGCGGCTCGACCACGCCGCTGCCGGGACGACTCACGATGCCCTGGTATTCATCGAGCCAGTTCAGCCCGATGACGCGGCTGGCCGCGCCTTGCGAGCGCGCCCAGATCGCCGGCACGTTGCCGCCTTGACGGAAGGAGTTGGGCAGGTGGTGATCGTTGCGCGACTGGCGCAGCACCGGGTCCGGCGTCTCCTCCAGCGTGAAGATCTTGATGCCGTCGGCGCGGAACTCGTCGTGGAACCAGCCGAGCTGGGAGGCCAGTCCGAGCGGCGTCGGATTGGGCGTGCGGGTGTACCACAGGATGTCGGGCACAGGGCTCATGGGCGATGCGATGTTCTGGTTGTGAGGGTGGGTCCGGACGCACGCCCGCGACGCGATCGCGCGGGCATGTCGGGCGTTCCGGGCCGTGCGGCCAAGATCAGGCTTCCTCTGCCTGACCCTGTCCGTGGGTGAGCACTGGGTCGTCGGAGGTCTCCGCCTCGTCCGCCTCTTCCGCGTCGTCGGGGCTCGTGCCGTCCCCGATCAATCCGTGCCGCTTCAGCAGCGTGCGCATGACGTTGCGCGACACGCCCAGCAGCGCGCCGGCCCGCACCTGGTTGCGCCCGCTGGCGCGATAGCTCTCCTCGACGAGCAGGCGCTCGACGTCGTTGAAGAGCGACTTGGGCGGCGATTCCAGCAAGGCCTGCACGGCGCGGCGAAGCAGCGCGGGCGGCGGTTCTGGCGCGGCGGAGGCTTGCTGAGGCACCGTGCCTTGCGGCGTCGACCCGAGCGGTGTGTGCGAAGCGTGCGGCGTCTGCGGAGAAGCCGCCGATCCCGGAACGCCCGGCGGAGCCGATGACGCGGGCTCGGCCGGCGCATGCCGCCGCGTCGGCTGCCCCGCGAGCTTCAGATGCTCGGGCCGGATCTCCTGCTCGGACGCGACCAGCAGCGCGAAGTGGATGACGTTCTCCAGCTCGCGGATGTTGCCGGGCCAGTCGTAGGCCTGCAGCGCGCGCAGCGCCGCGTCGCCCAGGCGCGGCTCGGGCAGGCCGAGGCGTTTGCTGTAGAGCGACAGGAAGTGGCGCGCCAGCGGGCCGATGTCGCCCAGGCGCTCGCGCAGCGGCGGCAGCCGCACCTGCACGATGTTGAGCCGGTAGAAGAGATCGAGCCGGAAGTGCCCCGCCGAGACCGCCTCGCCCAGGTCGACGTTGGTCGCCGTGACCAGCCGGACATCGACCGGGATCGGCTTGCGCGAGCCGAGCCGCACCACCTCGCGTTCCTGCAGCACGCGCAGCAGCTTGACCTGCAGCGACAGCGGCAGATCGCCGATCTCGTCGAGGAACAAGGTGCCGCGGTGCGCCGCCTCGAACCAGCCCTCGCGCCGGCCCTGCGCGCCGGTGAAGGCGCCCGCCTCGTGGCCGAAGAGCTCGCTCTCCGCCAGATGCTCGGTGATCGCGCCGCAGTTGATCGCCAGGAACGGCCCGGTGCGACCGCTCAGCGTGTGGATGTGCCGCGCGATCAGCTCCTTGCCCGTCCCCGAGTCCCCGCCGATCATCACCGGCGCGCCGCTGGGCGCGACCCGCTCGATCAGCTGCAGCACCGCCTGCGACGCCGGATCCACGAAGGCCAGCGAACGCGCCCGGATCGACAACGGGCCGGCCGAGGCGCTGTCCAGGGTCAACAGCCCGGTGTCGTTGGCGTCGCTGGGTGGCATGGTCGGGCTTCCTCCTGGAGATGACGTCGGTGGATGCCCATGCTAGGAAGCCCGCGCCCGCGGCGGAACGAAGTTTTGCCTCGTTGCATATGCGGACGGCGGTCATCGTCGCTGCGTCGGTGCGGATCACAGGTCCGTGTCGCGCAGCAGGTGCAGCTCCTGGGCGCGCTCGTAGAGCTTGCCCATCTTCCACTGCTGCTTCAGCACGCCGGGGCCCAGGTCGCGCGAGCCGCCGAGCGCTTCCGCCAAGGCCTGGATCTGCGCGCCTTCCTCCAGCAGCAGGATGAACTCCGCCGTGTCGCGCAGGCCCTTGCGGCCCCAGACGGTGGCGCCGCCGTTGGCCTCCAGGATCGCGGAGACATGCGGGTTGTCGCGCAGGCGGTCGAGGATGAAGTCGACCTCCTGCTGGCGGCGGTCGATGTAGACCGGCAGCTCGCGGAACAGCTGGTGGCGCTGCACCGGCACGTAGCGGATCGGCAGCGTGCGATGCGTCTGCGCCCACGCGCCGAGGTAGGGCGCGTGCACGTGCGAGATCGTCGTGACCTCCGGATGCTCGATGAACAGCTTGGTGTAGCGGCCCTGGCCGGCCTTGGCGGCGGCGCCGACGTAGACGGTGCCGTCGAAACCGGTCACGGTGGCGGTCAGCGGCTTGTTCCGGTCGAACGGGCCGGGGTAGTTCACCGAGACGAGCTTGTCCTCGCCCGGGATGCGCTCGATGAAGCCCACCGTGCCGAAGGCGGTGATCGTGCCGGTCTCGCGGTAGGCCTCGAAGATGACGGCGGCCTGCTGCTTCACGTGGGCGACGAACTCCTGAGCCGCGGCGCTCAGCGGCGGCGGGGTGTCAGGGGCATTCGCGCTGGTGGAGACGGCGGTCGAAGGTTCGATGACGGTGGACATGCGGTTCCTTTCGGCAGGGGCCTGTTCATTGGCCTGGATCCAGGCGCAGGTGTAGGCGTAGGTGGAGAAGGCGGGCACGGTGCTCGCCGACAGGTGAGTTGGATCAGGCGGCGAGCGCGACGGTGGCCGCGCTGACGAGCGGCCAGCCGAGCAGCGCGCGCGCCTGCGCGGCGGCGAGGTCGATGCGCGCCTGGCTGGCGACGCGGTCGATGGCGAGCTGGTACTGCTCGAACTCGCTGTCGCGGACGTAGACGCCGGCGGGCACGGTGTGCAGCTCCAGGAAGCTGGCCAGCGGCCGCCACTGGTGCTCCAGCACCAGCGCGTGCCGGTCGCTGCCGCCGGTGGCGGCGAGCACCGCGACCTTGCCGCGCAGGCGCGTCGGATCGAGCAGGTCGATGAAATGCTTGAACAGCCCGCTGTACGAGCCCTTGTAGACCGGCGATCCGAGCACGACGACGTCCGCCTGCGTCAGCAGGTCCTGCGCCGCGGCCACCGGCGCGGGCAGACGCTCGAAGCTGGTCACGCCAGCGAGCGCGGACGCGAGTTCGGCGATGTCGACGACGTCGATGCGGACCTCCGTGCCGGCGGGTCGGCCGTCGGCGATGCGCTCGGCGATCGCAGTGACGAGGGCGCGCGTGCGCGAGGGACGGCTCAGGCTGCCGCTGAGGGCGACGATGCGGGTCATGGTGAAGTCGCTTTCTTCATGAAGTTCGATGGCCAATGAATCAAGCCAGCCACAGCTTGTCGAAGCGCCACGTGGGGAAGTGCGTGTGCTCCGGCTCGAGGCCGCCGACGCGCGTGCTTGCCGCGTCCAGCGTGTTGGCGAAACCCCAGATGAGCAGGCTGCCGCGCTCGTACTGGATGCGTTGCGCCTCGTGCACCAGCGGCGCGCGCTTGACGGGATCGGGCTGCTGCATCGCGGCGGTGACCAGCTCGGTGAAGCGCGCGTCGCGGAAGCGCGTCTTGTTGACCACCGCCTGCGGGCCGTCGGCGTGCAGCGCCGACACCAGCCACGCGTGGCCCAGCGAGCCGCCCGTGCTCAGCGGCCAGCTGGTGCGCCGTGGCCCGGCGAAGGTGGCGGCGTCAACCTGCTTGACGTCGATGCGCACGCCGGCCTGCTTGGCCTGCTCGGCGAAGACGAGCGCGGCGCGCGCGCCGGCGGCCGTCGTCACCAGCTCGACGCTGAGCGAGGCATGCCCCGCCGCGGCGAGCAGCGCGCGCGCCTGCGCCAGGTCTTGCCGACGCTGCGGGATCGAATGATCGAAGGTGGGATCCTGAGGCGCATACAGGTCGTTGGCGATGCGCCCCTGGCCGTTGAGCGCCCGGTCCACCAGCGCCTGCCGGTCGGCGATCAGCCGGAAGGCCTGCCGCACGCGCACGTCGTTGAACGGGGCGAGCTCGACGTTCATGTCGAAGGACTGCCAGTAGTTGGTCTCCGAGATCACCGTGCGCAGCCCCGATGACCGGCCCAGCAACGGCAGCTGTTCCGGCGAGATGGCGTTGACCACGTCGACCTGGCCGTTCTGCAGCGCCTGCAGGCGCGAGGTCTGGTCCTTGAAGTCGATGATCTCCAGCTCGTCCGGATAGGGCCTGCCGGGCTTGAAGTAGTTCTCGAAGCGCGTGAACAGCGAGCGCTGGCCGGGGATGAACTCCTTGAGCTTGAACGGCCCCGCGCCGACCGGCCTGGTCGGGTCGTAGTCGGTCGGCACGATGCCGCCGAAGTTGACCCACGCGTCGGCCAGCGGCACGTAGCCGCGGTTCTCGCGGAAGGTGACGCGAACGGTGCGGTCGTCGAGTTTCTTCAGCGCGTCGCGGTCGACGACCGACACCAGGCCCGCGTACGGCGAGGCCAGCTGCGGATCGGTCAGCCGGCGGATCGAGAAGATGACATCGTCGGCGGAGATCGTTTTGCCGTGGTGGAACTCGAGCCCCTTGCGCAGCCGGATGGTCCAGGTCTTCGCATCGGGCGAGACCTCCGCGGATTCGGCGAGCGCGAGCTCCGGCGCCATGTCGGTACTCCACTCCCACAGCTTGCTGTAGAGCGCGAAGCCGCGCAGCGTCGATGCGCCGGCCGTCGGCTTGTGCGCGTCGAGATTGCCCGCCTGGCTGCCGTCGATCACGCCCAGGCGCAGGCGGCCGCCGCGACGCGGCGCGCCGGTCGGGCCGGAGGCGGTGATCGCCGACGCGTTCGCCGCTACACCCGCAGTCGCGTTGGCCGCTGCACTGCCGCCTGCGTTGGCGGACGCCGACGCGGCACCCGCGCCGCCGGAGCGCGCATCGCCGCAGCCGCTCAGCCCGATCGCGCCGACGCCGGACCAGCCGCCCAATGCGATCGCGCGGGCCAGCAGCTGGCGACGGGACAGGTCGTTGTCTTCCATGCCTGGCTCCTCAGAAGTGATACGCGACG
Organism: Roseateles noduli; assembly: GCA_002205125.1. Taxonomy (GTDB): domain Bacteria; phylum Pseudomonadota; class Gammaproteobacteria; order Burkholderiales; family Burkholderiaceae_C; genus Roseateles; species Roseateles noduli. The sequence goes on from NIOE01000003.1 coordinate 5,956, forward strand.
CTGAACTGCGCGCTGCGCGAGGGGCTGGGCACGAGGAACTCGTTGGTCGTGCCGGTCAGGCCGGCGCTGAAGTTCTTCTCGTTGGTCAGGTTGCGGACTGTCAGGCTGATCTCGTAGCGCGGCTGGCGGTAGTACAGCGTCCAGTCGAGCGCATGCTCGCTCGGCACCTTGACCGTCTGCGTGATGCTCGTGTACCAGGCGCTGGTCCACCAGGCGGAGAGCTGCGTGCCCAGGCCGTTCTCCAACTGGTAGTCGACGAAGCCGGAGGCCGAGTGCTTCGGAATGCCCGGCGCCTGCAGCGATCCCGGCGCGGGGCGCTTGTTGAGCACGTTGCCGTCGCCGAAGACGGTGGCGTTGTCGGCGACGAAGCCCCAGGGCGAGAAGAAGCCGCCCGATCCGAAGCTGACGAAGTCGTAGCGCGCGTTGATGGCGCTGGCGTTGAGGCCGGCGGAGAGCTGATTCGACAGCTGCGCGCGGACCGCGGCCTCGGTGCCGTGGATGCGCAGCCGCGCGATCGAGCCGTCCGGCGCGGGCGACAGGTCGCGTTCGGCCTTGTAGTACGCGATCGAGGCGAAGAGGCGGCCGGGGATCAGGTCCGCCTTGGCGCCGACCTCGCGCAGGTTGGACAGGCTGCGGAAGGCCAGCGGATTGAGCTGGTTGTTCGCGCCCCAGGTCAGCACGTCGGCGAAACCGCCGGTGTTGAGCGCGTAGGAGCGGTCCACGGTCGCGTAGATCGTGCTCTGCTCGGTGGGTTTCCACAGCAGGTTGACCTGTGCGGCGGGCAGCCAGGTGCTGCGGTCGTCGGACGCGACCTGCGCGGCGGTCGCGGCGAGCGGGTTCTCGATATGCGCGTCGACCTTGGTCGCGCTCAGGCCGACGTTGAGGCCGAAGCGGCCGTCGACCAGCGTGTTGAGCTGGGTGAAAACGCCGGTGTTGGTCCAGTCGCCGCGAGCCGTGTAGGTCGCGCCGCCGACGGTGGCGGAGCCGCCCGCTTCGGCGTAGAGGCCGTTGGCGACGGGGTACATCCTCGGCAGGTTGAGGTAGCCGAAGGAGGTCTGCTGCGGCACGCCCGCGGTGCCGATCCAAGAGCCCGAGCCGGCGGGCACCGGCAGGCCGTAGATCGTCGCCGGTGACTTCAGGCCGAGCGGCGCGGTCAGGTCGTAAGGCGCGGTGAAGAAGCTGTTGTTGGCGGCGAGCGTGGTGAAGCTCTCGCGCCGCAGCGAGACGCCGGTGTTGCTTTGCAGGTCGATGCCGACGCCGCCCAGCTCGAAGTGGTTGCGTCCGCGCAGCTCGGTGCGGTTGTCCAGCAGGTGGTCGCTGAACTGCGTGAAGAAGCTGCCGACCGAGTCGCCGGTGTCCTTCGAGTACTGGAACAGCGTGCTGTTGGCGAGCGACCAGGACGGGGACAGCTCGGCCACGACGCGCAGCTGCGAGGTCGCGCGCTTGGCGGTGTTCTTGTCGTTGGGATTGGAGAAGTCGGAGCGGGAGATCGAGGTCGCGCCGTTCCCCGGCGTCGTCGGGTCGTAGACCCAGCCGCGGACGGTGCCGGGGTTGGTGGCGCTGGTGAGGAAGGACGGCAGCTGCGCGCCGGTCAGCAGCGGGCCGGCGATGTACTGGTTCTTCGCGTTGGGCGTGCGTTCGACCCAGCCGGTGATGGCGCTGTTGTAGGCGCCGGAGGCGTAGACCGGCGAGTAGTAGCGCGTCGCGGTGCCGACGGTCTGCGCGACGATGGGCGTCGCGCGGCCGCCCCAGTACTGGCCGCTGTCGACGGAGTCCTGCGTCGCGCGGTTCCAGCCGTGGATGACGTTGAAGTCGTAGTAGTCGTCGTAGGCGAGGTTCCAGTCGACGCGGATCTTGCTCGTCGGCTTCCAGGCGAGCGCGCCGTAGAACGCGTTGTAGTTGTTGCTGACGCCGTCGTAGTAGTCGTCGGCGCGCTGCGGCGTGAGGCTGACGCGGTAGGCGAGGGTGTCGCTGATCGGGCCGGTGGTGTCCAGCGTCAGCTTGCCGGTGCTCCAGCTGCCGTAGCTGCCGCTGAGGGTGGTGCGCTGGGTGCTGAAGTCCGGCTTCTTGGCGAGGTAGTTGGCGTAGCCGCCGCTGCGGCTGCTGGGGCCGAAGACCTGCGAGGGCGGGCCGGCGACGATGTCGACACCTTCGAAGGCGTTGGTGTTGAACGGGTGGCGGACGTTGTAGGTCCGCTGGCCGTCCTGGAACAGCTCCGAGGCCTGGCCGCGGATCAGCGGCGCGATCGAGACGTTCTGTCCGCCGTTGCGGGTGATCCCGGGGGCGTAGCGGACGAGGTCGTCGGCATTGCGCAGCGGCTCGCGGCGGAGCTGGGCCTCGTCGATCTGGAAGACCGAACGCGGCACGTCGACGACGGCGGCGTCGAGGCCGTCGACCGAGCCGCTCGGCCGGTCCGGCAGCACGGAGCCGGCGCGCTTGCCGTTGATGCTCACGGACTCGATGCGCTGCGCGCGGGATCCTCCGCCGGCGGGCTCGGGCGAGGCTGCTTCCACCGGCGCAGTGGCCGTCGATGCCGAGGCGACGACGGTCTGCTGCGACTGTTGAGCCTGCTGGGCTTGAGGTGCCGGCGCGGGCGGTGTCGCCGCAGCAGTCTGTGCAACAGCGCCGTTCGCGCACAGCAGTCCACAGGCCATGCCGACGGCGGTGATCGGCGAGAAGCGGGAAGGCGACGTGGAGCGGCGGGTGGCTGTCTTCATGACCTCGAACGTGGGTTGGGTGGCAGGGAGAACCGACCCATCGCAGCATTCGTGCCAGCCCGATCCGAGCCCGTCTCCAGACCGCCGTCGGCCTCGGAACGCCGATGAATACGCCATTCACGCCGATTCGATAAGCATTCCAGGATTCATCGAATGACGCGATCGAGCGGTCTGTTGCCATCGCAGCAGCGAGGTGCTGCCGTCGAGCCAGCGCTGCGCAGCGTTGCGCAGGGCTCGCCCCGTGGAGCCTCATGAAGCGCCGTGAACCCCCCGTCGCGAAGCGCGCTGCGCTCCGGCATGTCTCTTGCAGACGGTCCGCGGGTTCGATCCGATTTCAGAAGGAGCGCCCCATGGGCATCAAGATTCTTTGGTACATCAGCAGCCCCGACGGTCCGGTGCCGTGGGAACGCGCGCATGCGTGGCAGAACGATCCGGCGCAGCTGATCGCTCAGGCGCGCAACATCGACCGCCTCGGTTTCTACGGCGCGCTGCTGGCGACCGACCAGCACGAATCGCTGAGCCTGACCGGCCTGCTGGTCGCGCACACCGAGCGCATGCGCTTCCTGACCGCGCAGCATCCGGGGCTGATCACGCCGGCCAAGCTGGCGCAGATGGCGCTAACGGTGGACCGCTTCAGCCAGGGACGGCTGCTGTTCAACGTCGTCAACGGCAACGACGCGGGGCTCAAGAGCATGGGCATGCCGATCCCGCACGATGAGCGTTACGCCTACAGCTACGAGTTCTGGGATGCGTTCCAGCAGCTGTATGCGGGGTCCAACGACGGCTACCAGGGCAAGTACATCCAGATCGCGCCGCGCGCGGTGGTGCCGCTGCGCAACCCGCTGCCACCGACGCAGACGCCCACGATGCCGCTGTGGGGCGCGGGCACGTCGGAACCCGGCGTCGAGCATTCGGCCAAGCTGCTGGACTGGTACCTGAGCTTCGCGGACGCGCCGCCGCGGCTGGGCGACAAGTTCCGCCGGGTCGGCGCGCTCGCCGCGGCGCACGGGCGCAAGCTGCGCTTCGGCACGCGGCTGCAGATCATCGTCCGCGACACGGAGGAGGAAGCCTGGGCGCATGCGCAGTGGATCCTCGATCAGACCTCGCATGAGACGGCGGTGCGCCTGGCTTCGCGGCACCTCGGGCCCAAGGGACTCGATGAAGAGGTCGTCAGCGACGATCCGCTGGTCCACCGCCGCATCGCCGCGCTGCGCGCCGGCAAGCTGCCCGCGCTGCGCGATCTGGAGGTCTACCCGAACGTGTGGGTCGGACCGAGCCCGTTCGGCTTCGACATCCTGCATCCGTGGGCCGGCACGTGGATCGTCGGGAGCACCGAGCAGGTCGCCGAGCGCCTGAAGGAGTTCCACGCGCAAGGCACGGAAGCGTTCATCCTCTCAGGCTGGCCGCTGGTGCCCGAAGCGCAACGCATCGCGCGGACGCTGCTCCCGCTGCTGGACCTGGAACACGGCTTCGATGTGCCAGTGTTCGATGAGAACGATCCGGTGCACGCGGAGCTGGCGGCGACCGTGCCGCCGTACGCGACACCCAACCAGCCCTGAATTGAGCTGGGCACCATTCCAACGGCGCCCAGCTTGCAGTTGCCAAGCGCGGGCTCTCCGCGACGCAGGGGGCCTCCCGTCCGGGAACCCCCAGCATCACTCCGGCCCCACTCGCAGCTGCTCACTGCAACGCTTTGGGACCGAGGTATCCCCCGGGCCCCTCCTTGCGGATCAAGCCGCCTTGCGTTGCGCGGCCTGCTCGCGACGCGCCACTTCCTCGCGCACGGCGGGGATGATGTAGCGGCCGTAGTCGATCGCATCGGGCAACGGGTCATAGCCCCGATTCAGGAAGGTCGTGACGCCGATGTCGTAGTACGCCAGCAGCGATTCGACGATCGTGTCCGGCGTGCCCACCAGCGACGTGCTGTCTGTGCCGCCGCCGATCGCCGTCGAGGTGCCGAGGAACAACGCCTTGTCATGCACTTCGCCCTTCGCGGCCAGCGCGAGCTGGCGCTCGGCGCCGCCGCTCAGACCGTTCGTCTCGATGCGACCTCGCGCAGCCGTGCCGGCCTTCAGCGCTGCCTCGATCTCGCGTGCCTTCTGCCAGGCCAGCTCTTCGGTCGGGCCGATGATCAATCGCACCGACAGGCTCACGCGCGGCGCGGGCTTGTTCGCCTCGGCGGCGATCTCGCGCAGCTTGCGGATGCGCGCGGCGGTGTCCTCCAGACTCTCCGCCCACAGCGCGTAGAGATCGGTGTGCTCCACCGCAACGCGGTACGCGCCTTCCGACGATCCTCCCAGCGAGATCGGCACATACGGCTGCTGGATCGGCTTGACCGGCGAGAACGCGCCTTCCAGTTGATAGAAGCGGCCCTGGTAGTCGAACGGCTTGTCCTCGGTCCACACGCGGCGGACGATGTCCAGGTACTCGCCAGCGCGCTCGTAGCGCTCGGACTTGTCGTAGAGCCGCTCGCCGTGGCCGGGCTCCGGCGCGTGGCCGGTGATCGTGTGCAGCCGGATGCGGCCGCCCGTCGTCTGGTCCAGCGTCGCGAAGGCGCGCGCCGCCACGGTCGGCGGCACCAGTCCCGGCCGGTGCGCGATCATGAAACCGAGCTTGTCGGTGTGCGACGCGGCGAACGCCGCGAGGTACAGCGGGTCGCCGCCGCCGTTGGCGATCAGCACGCGGTCGAAGCCGGCGTGCTCGTGCGCGCGGGCGAGGTCGCGCAGGTAGGTCAGGTCCAGATGCGGCGAAGCGTTGGACGCGCGCTGGGCCAGCTGGTTGCGCGGAAAGAGGCCGCCGACGAATTCGATGGGCATGGAGAGCTCCTCAGGGTGGTTGGGGCGATGGATCGTGGGATCGTTGGATCGAAGGGACGGACGGGGGATCAGAAGTCGACCCGCGCCGACACGGCATAGAAGCCGCCGGCGCCGGTGATGGGGCCGTTGTTGACGTAGGCGTAGCTCTGGAACTTGTTGAGCAGCGGATCCGGCAAGGTGGCCGGCTTGCGGTCGAACAGGTTGTTGGCGGTCAGCGCCAGGCGCACGCGCGGCGTGACCTTCCAGGCGATCTCGAGGTCGGTGGTCCAGAGGTTGCCAACGTCGTAGACGATCTCGCGCTGACCCGCCCACGGTCCCGTCGTCGGTATGGTGGCCGGCGAGCCGACGCGCTTGATCGTGCCGTAGTGCGTGAGCCGCGTCTGCACGGACCAGTCGTTGCGGCTCCAGTTCAGGGTGAAGATCTCCTTGTCGCGCGGCGCGAGGTACTTCAGCGTGTTCTGCTGCGCGACGCTGAAGACCGGCACGTTGTAGGCCTGCAGCACGGTGGGCGTGTCGGCGACGCGGGTGACGACGGTCTCGTTGTAGTTGAGCGCGGCGGACCAGCGCAGCCGACCCCAGCCGTTGCCCTTGAATGCCCCGTCCAACGTGACGTCGATGCCGCGCGTGCGGGTGTCCGCGGCGTTGATGAAGTAGTTGATGCCGTCGGCGAAACCGAGGCCCGCCGCCTGCACCAGCGCGCCAGTGCCGGGGTAGAGCGCCTCGCGGAAGCTGGTCGAGGTGGCGATGCGGTTCTTGACCTTGATCTGGTAGACGTCGACCGCCACGTTGAGGTCCTGCAGCGGCGAGGCGACGACGCCGAAGCTCAGGTTGTCGGACTTCTCCGGCTTGAGCGGCTTGGCGCCCAGCGCGATGGCCTCGGGCGAGGAAACGCGCAGCTGATGGTTGGCGTAGTCGTTGGCGATGTCGGTGGCGCGCTGCGACTGCGCGGCCAACGGCGGCGCATGGAAGCCGGAGCTGACCGATCCGCGCAGTGCAAATCCGGAGGCGATCTCGAAGCGTGTCGCGAGTCGACCGGTGGTCGTGCTGCCGAAGTCGGAGAACTTCTCGCGCCGCACCGCGGTGTCGACGACCCAGTCGCGCAGCGGCTTCAGCGAGAGCCCGAGGTAGACCGCCTCGCTGTGGCGCTTGGCGTTGATGACGTCCTCGGGCCGGTTGCCGGTGTCGGCCTGAGAGCCTGAGAAGCCGTTGCCCAGCGGCTTGCCGGCGTTGGGGCCGTCGAGCACCGGCTGGCCGCCGTGCGCCCAGGACTGCTCGTCGCCGATGCCGCGCTTGAAGCGCTCCTGGCGCAGTTCCGCGCCCAGCGACAGCTCGCTGGCGAGGCCGCCGAGGTCCAGCGTGCGGCGCAGGTCGCCGTTGGCCGTGTAAGCCGTGTAGGTCTGGTTGCCGAGGAAGAAGTCGCGCTGGCTCGCCAGGCCGTAGGTCGGGCTGACCGAGTTGTAGATGTAGGTGTCGATGTCGTCGCGGCCGACGCCGGCGCTGACGTCCCAGCGCCAGCCGGTGGCCTCGCCGCCGCGCACGCCGGCGGTGGCGGAGAGGTCGTTCTCTGTGATGCCGGAGAAGGGCGTGAAGCCGTCCGGGTACAGCGCGCGGACGACCTCGTCGCGCGAGGGATGGCGGAAGTACTGCGGCGCGCGTGCCTTGCGGTGGGCGTAGGTCGCCAGGCCGTAGACCTCGACGCCGGCGCCGAGATCCAACCCGGCGTCGGCGCTCAGCGAGCCGAGCTCGAAGCCCTGCAGCCCCCCGAGACCGAAGACCTGGTTGCTGTTGCGCGTGGCCTCGCGAGGGTCGGGCGTTGCGCCGGCGGGCAGGGTCGGATTCGAGGCGAGGCTGCCCGACGGCAGGATCGGTTGACCGGCCGCGTTGCGCGGGAAGTAGAAGAGGAAGGTCGACGGCACCGGGCTGTCGCGGAAGACCGGGCGCTGCTTGTCGTACTGCGCGGCCAGGCTCAGGTGGCCGTCCTTGCCCAGCGGCAGGCCGAGGTGGCCCTGGTACTGCTGGGTGAGGCCGTCGCCTTCGTAGTACTCGCCGACGCGCGCCTGCACGCTGCCGCCTTCGCGGTCCTGGCGCGTGATGATGTTGATCACGCCGGCGATTGCGTCGGAACCGTAGAGGGCGGAGGCGCCGTCGCGCAGCACCTCGATGCGCTCGATGGCGCCGGTCGGGATCAGCGAGAGATCGGCCGGCGCGGACGCGGCGAAGCCGCCGGCGCCGAGCAACGCGGTGCCGTGGCGCCGCTTGCCGTTGATCAGCACCAGCGTGTGGTCCGGGTTCAAGCCGCGCAACTGGCCGCCGCGCACCAGCGTGCTGTTGCCGAAGCCGACCCAGTTGGGCAGGTTGAAGGACGGCACCAGCGAGTTCAGCGTCTCCAGCAGACCGGGCCGGGCGGCGCCGTCGATGGCGTCGGCGGAGAAGACGTCGACCGGCGTCGGACTCGATTGCACGGTGCGCGGCTCGGCGCGCGCGCCGGTCACCAGCACGGACGGCACGACGATCGCGGCCGTGCCGCTGGTCGCGGAGGCTGCGGAGGTGCTGGAGGCGGCGTCGGCCGAATCCTGGGCGAAGGCGGCTTCGCCGCTGGCGAGCAGCAGGGCGGCACGGGCGAAGTGGCTCAGGCGAGGGCGGGCATGGCCGCGCGCGGTCGGCGCGTGCAACGGAGGAGCGGTGAAGGCGCGGCCCGCGGGCCGGCGCGACAAGCGTGGGGTCATGGCGGAGTCCTTGAAAACGGGTAGACGTGAAGACGGTCGGGAGCGTCGGATCGACGGGGAGTCAGTTCATTCGAGCGAAGGCGTACAGCGCGGCGTGATCGGCTCGCCGGCGATGGCCTTCTTCGCGAACGGCACCGAGTCCTTCAGCGAGGCGTTGACGGTGGCGCTGTGGCCGAGCCCGGCGTAGAGATGGCCTTCGACGACGGTGCCCGCCGCACACGCGTCGCGCATCAGAGCGAGCTGGCTGATCGCGGACGGCGTGACGTCGTCGGCGCCGGTGCCGATGAAGACCGGATGCGGGATGGCCAGCGTCGGGTACTCGCTGTAGCGGGCGCTGCGGCCCGGCGCGCCTGCGAGGTAGCGCTGGTAGGCGGCGGTCGGCGTGGCCAGCCGCGCGTTGCCGATGGTCAGGCCGTTGCCGACGACGTCCGAGGCCAGCGTCGACAGGCACGCGATGCGCGCCTGGGCGACGAGCGCCTGGCCTTGCTCGGTGAAGACGTCCTCGGGCTTGAGCGACGGATCGTGCTGCTGATCGACGAGGAAGCCGTAGAAGCCGTAGGCGAGCGAATCGTCGACCTTGTTCGGGTCGCGCTGCAGCGGGATCGGCGTGGCCTTGGGGTCGCGGTAGATGACGCCGGTGCCGATGCTGCCCTTGACGCCGAGCTCGGGCGCATAGCGCGACTGGTACGACGCGGCGGCGAAGACGCCGATGCCGCCTTGCGACTGGCCGACCAGCAGCACCCGGTTGGCAAGACCCGGCACGTCGTGGATGACTGCGCGGGCGCTGTCGAGGATGCCGTAGGCCAGCATCGGCACGTTGATGAGCGGATGCGGGCCGGGTACGCCGAGGCCCTCGTAGTCGCTGGCGACGATGGCGAAGCCTTCCTTCAGCCAGCGGTTGAGGTAACGCACGTCGCGGTAGGAGCGGCCGGACCAGGACGGCGCGCAGATATCGGCCAGGCCCACGGTGCCGTGACCCCAGGCGAGCACCGGCCAGCCACCGGCCGGCGGCCTGCCGCGCGGGATGAAGAGCGCGCCGGAGACGACGATCGGCGTCTTGCTGTCGAAGCCGCTGGTCGAGGTGTAGAGGATGCGCTGCTGCGACGCGGCCTCGGACAGACCGACTTGCGCCGGCAGCGGCTCGGTCCGCAGCACGCGACCCGGCGTCGCGGGGATCGCGTCGGTCCAGCGGTAGAAGTCGGAGACGCGGCCGTCGCCCTGCGACGGATCGGGCTTGGGCGCGAAGGTCTGCGCGCTGGCGACCATCGAGATCGAGGCCAGTAGCGTGGCGATGACGAGGCGCGGCGTGCGGGAGAAGCGGGAGAGACCGGAGAAGCCGGAGGAGAGGGACATGAACAACCTTCCAGGAATCGGGTAGCGGAGCGCGCCGGTCGCCGTTGGCGGGGCGGCGCGCGGCGGTGTCAGAAGCTGTAGCCGACGCGGACGTAGAGCTGCGCGCCCAGGCCGCCTTCGGGCGAGTTGAAGCTGTACTTGGTGATGGCGCCGCTGCCGGTGGCCGGCTGGCCGGTGCTGGCGACGACGGTGGGGTTCTCGTCGGGGTAGCTGTCGAAGAGGTTGATCGCGCCCGCAGCCAGCGTCAGGCCGCGCAGCGGCCCGTTGAAGCGGTAGGCGACCTCGGTGTCGACGACCCACTGCGCGCCATAGGTCTTGTCGTCCAGCGCGTTGGTGGCGCGGTTGGTCCACTTGCCGAAGCGGCGCGCGCCGCCGTGCACGGTCCAGGCGCCGGCCTCCCAATCGGCGCCCAGCACCAGCTTGTCCTTGGGCGTGATCTCCTCGATCAGCCCGCGCGTGTTCCGTCCCACGATCTGCGCGGCGGGGATCACCGCGCCGGTGGAGGTCGTGACGTCGCGCGCACGGGTGATGCGCGTGTCGTTCCACGCCCAGCCGGCGCTCAGGTCCAGCCGCGAGCCCGCCAGCGCGACGCGGTACTTGCCGGTCAGCTCGGCGCCGCGGGTGCGGGTGTCGAGCACGTTGGTGAAGAAGGCCGCGCTGTTGATCCCGAACGGCGCCAGGATGGGCGCGAGCGCCGGCAGCGTCGCCGTGGTGAGGTTCTCGGACAGGGCGATGCGGTTCTCGATGCCGATGCGGTAGACGTCCAGCGTCGCGCTGGCCTCGGCGCTGGGGCGCCACACCAGGCCCAGCGAGACGTTGCGCGACTTCTCCGGCTTCAGCGCGACGCCGCCGATCAGGTTGGCGATCGGACTGCCCGGCAGCAGCGTGCGCTGCTGCACGTCGACCGGCTGGCCGTTGATGGTGGCCGTCTGCACGCTGAAGGCCGAGTAGCCCAGTTGCACGATGGACGGCGCGCGGTAGCCGTTGCTGGCGGTGGACCGCAGCGCCAGCTGCGGCGTGAAGTCGTAGCGCAGCGAGAGCTTGCCGTTGGTGGTGTTGCCGAAGTCGGAGTAGCGCTCGCTGCGCAGCGCCAGGCCGACGTTGAGACCGTCCAGGACGTTGCCCTCGGCGCTCAGGTAGCCGCCGCCGACGCGGCGCGAGAGCTGTCGCGCGTCCTGGTCGGTGATGCCGGAGTACAGCCCCGGCACGCCGACGCCGAGCACGCTGCTCGGGTTGTAGAACGGGCCGCGCGTGTAGGCGATCGGATCGCCGGCGTCGAGCACGTAGCGCTCCCAGCGGTACGCCAGTCCGGCGGCGACGGTCACCGGCGCGCTGAAGCCAGGCACGCGCAACTCGCGGCTGTAGTCCAGAGTCGCGTTGGCCTGCGTGTTCTCGCGACTGCCGGTGTAGATCGTCGACGGGGAGTTGGTGCCGTAGCTCGGGTTGATGGCGTTGGCGTCGGTCGACTTGACGGTGTTCTGACCGATGTTGACGGCGAAGTCCCACTGGCCCGCGCGCGCGTCGCCATGGCGGACGCCGGCGTTGAGCGCGGCGTCGTCGAGCTCGTAGATGTTGATCGGGACGCGGCCATTCGGGAAACGCTGCTGGAAGTAGACCGAGCGCGCCAGCACCGAGCTGGCGGTGTTGGACTCGTAGAAGTTCTCGCCGATGCTGCGGCGATGGCCCCAGGTGCCGAAGGCATACAGCGCGGTCTGCTCGCCCAGCGGCAGCTCGGCGTTGGCGACGAGGTTCGCCTGATCCTTGACCGCCGGGGAGCCGAAGGCCCAGTCGCGGAACGGATGGCCGACGGGCAACGACGGATCCGGGCGCGTGTTGTTGGCCTTGTCCTTCTCGCCGGCGTCGAAAGCCAGGGTGAGGAAGCCGTCGTTGGGAAGCGCAAGGCCTTTCCAGCCGCTGATCGTGTGCTGCTCGCCGCCGCGGTCGTCGTGCGCGAGGCCGCCCCAGCGCACGGCCAGCGCGCCGCCGGTGTCCTGTGCGCGCAGGACGACGTTGATCACGCCGGCGATCGCGTCGGAGCCGTATTGCGCGGCGGCGCCGTCGCGCAGGATCTCGACGCGCTCGATGGCGCTGACGGGGATCAGGTTCAGGTCGACCGCGGCCGCGCCGCGTCCGCCGGCGAGCGCCTGGCGGGTGAAGTTCGCGCCGACGTGGCGACGCTTGCCGTTGATCAGCACCAGGACCTGGTCGGAGGAGAGTCCTCGCAGAGAGGCGCCCGCCGGGATCGACGAGGCGAAGCCGCCGTTGGGCGTCGACGGCGCGCTGAACGACGGCGACAGGCTGATCAGGGCGCGCGACAGGTCGGTCGCGCCGGTGCGCTGCAGCGTCTCGGCGCTGAGCACGTCGACCGGTGCCGGCGCGTCGAGGCTGGTCGTGCCGATGCGGCGCGTGCCGGTGACGACGACGGCGTCGAGGTTGCCGGCAGCTTGCGCGAAGGCGTCGGAGCCAAAGGCAGCCAGGAGGAGCAGACCGAGCAGCGGCCTGGCATGAGGACGGGAACGGGACATGGACGGTAAGCCTTGGATGTTTTTATGCATGCGGCGGCGCAACGCGGGGGCGACCGCGCCGTCGTGCGGGTATCGGGGAGGCAGGAGTCGTTAGCTGCTGCTGGCGCCGGCGTTGGCGCGGCGCTCGCGCAGGGCGGCGCCGTACTCGGCCGGATCGACGCCGTTGAGGTAGTAGTTGCCGACGTGATGCAGGCGCCAGCGGATCGGGTCATGCGTCGTGTGGACGCGCGCATTGCGCCAGAAGCGGTCGAGGTTCCACTTCGTCAGGCTGGAATTCGCGCCCAGCAGCGAGAACATGTCGCTGGAGATCCGCAGCGACGCGTCGTCCGAAGCCGCGCGCGCGGAGGCGACCGCGAGGATCAGCTCGTCCTGAAGCGGCTTGCTGTCGGGATCGGCGCGGTGTTCGTCGAAGAGCGCGGCGGCGTGACGCAGCAACGCCTCGGCGGCGCGCACGGCGACGGCGTATTCGCCGATGGTCTTGATGATGTGCGGCTCCTGCGCGGCGGCGTCGACTTCGGCATCGACCCAGGGCCGCGTGTTGTGGCGCAGATGGTGGACGGCGGCGTCCAGTGCGCCGCGCGCGATGCCGGTATCGATCGCGGCGTGCAGGATCTGCGGCCAGGTCAGGCCAGTGCGCGGCAGGCCGCCGGGGCCTTGCGGACGGCGGGGCACGAAGCGCTCGTCGACGACCACGTCGTTGAAGCGCGCGGTGCCGCTCACCGAATGCTGCTGGCCGAAGGCGTGCCAGTCGTCGAGCAGCTCCAGCCCGGGCGTGTCGCGGTGCAGCAGCACGTTGATCGGGCCTTCGGTGGAGCCGGCGCTCAGCGAGATCCACTCGGCCAGGTAGGAGCCGGTCGAGTAGAACTTGCTGCCGCGCAGGATCAGCCGGCCGTCGGGCTGGCGCTCGGCGAAGGTCTTGTGATCGAACTTGTTCTTGCCGCCGACCTCGGCCAGCGCGTTGCCGAAGCGCTTGCCGTCGAGGATGTCGGCGACCAGGCGGTCGCGGATCTCCGGCGCGAAGCCGACGCCCACGCCGCGGATCATCACGTTGTGGATCTGCAGCAGCTGGCCGACGCCGCCGTCGGCGACCGAGATCAGCCGCACCGTCTCCACGACGGTCTTCACCGAGGCGCCCAGGCCGCCGAGTTCCTTCGGCAGCGAGATCGCGGTCACGCCGGACTGCGACAGGATCTCGGCCTGACGATGCGGCAGGCGGTCGTTCTGCGCCGGATCGGCGGAGATCTCAGCGATGGCGTCGGCGGCGTGGCGGGCCGCTTCGATGGCTTCGGCCTCGGAGGTGAGGCGGCGGGCGCGAGGAGTCGTGATGGCAGTCATGCGGGCTGGGCCTTGAGTTGTTGGGAGCGTTGGAGCGATCAGGTGGAGAACCGGTAGCGGCGCGGAGGCGGCAACCGGCGCGTGTCGGCGGTCAGCGAGGGCGAGTCCACGACGAGCTGGCGGGTGTAGGGCTCGACGGGCTCGTCGAGCACCTGCTCGACGGGTCCCTGTTCCACGACCACGCCGTGACGCAGCACGGCGACGTGACGCGCGATCGCGCGGACCACGCCCAGGTCGTGCGTGACGAAGAGCAGCGCGAGGCCGTCGCGTTGCAGGCGCGCGAGCAGGTCCAGGATGGTCGACTGCACCGAGACGTCGAGCGCGGAGGTGATCTCGTCGCAGATCAGCAGGCGCGGCTCGCAGATCAGGGCGCGGGCGATGGCCACGCGCTGGCGCTCGCCGCCGGAGAGCTCGCGGGGATAGGACTGGGCGGTCGTCGCCGGCAGCGCGACCTGCGTCAGCACGCGCTCAACTCGGCGGCGTGCTTCGGCGGTGTCGATGTCGAAGAAGTGGCGCGCGGCAGTCGACAGCGTTTCGCCGACGGTGTGGCGCGGATTCAGCGAACGGTACGGGTTCTGGAAGATGTACTGCACCTGGCGGCGCTGGTCCGCGGGGCGTTGTCGCGCCTTCAGCGGCAGCAACTCGCCCGCGTAGCGCAGCGTGCCCGTCGCCTGCTCGCCGATGCCGGCCAGCGCGCGCGCCAGCGTCGTCTTGCCCGAGCCGGACTCGCCGACCAGCGCCAGGCAGTCGCCCGGGGCCAGCGTCAGCGAGGCCTCGAAGAGCACCTGCCGCTCGCCGTACCAGGCACTGAGACGGTCGATCTCCAGCAGCGGCGCGGCGTCGCTGGCCACCGGCGCGGTCACGTCCGCCGTGGCGCGCACGAACGCGGGACCGTCCTCCGGATGGTGACAGGCCAGCGCGTGCGAGCCACTGGCACCACCGACTCCGACGATGCCGCTGGCGGCGGAGGTGGCGGTGGCGGTGGTGGTGGTGGCTGTGGCGGTGGCGAGGTGGGTGATATTGGTGATGGTGGTGAGCGAAGGCGCCAACGCGCGGCAATCGCCGTCTGCCAGCGGGCAGCGAGCGGCGAAGGCGCAGCCGGAGGGGCGCCGACCCGGTCCCGGCGCGTGGCCCGGGATCGGACTCGGCGCGCGGCGTTCGGCCACATCGGGGATCGCGGCCAGCAGCCCCTGCGTGTACGGATGGCGCGGGGCCTCGAACAGCGCGCGCAGCGGCGCCTGCTCGACGACGCGGCCGGCGTAGAGCACGAGGACCTCGTCCGCGAGGTGACGCACCACGGCCAGGTCGTGCGACACGTAGACCGCCGCGACGCCGTGGCGTCTGCACAGCGCGCGCACGGTTTCCAGCACCTTGGCCTGGGTCGTGACGTCGAGCGCCGTCGTCGGCTCGTCCATCACGATCAGCCGCGGGCGTGTGACGAAGGCCAACGCGAGCAGCACGCGCTGCTGCTGGCCGCCGGACAACTGGTGCGGGAATCGGCGCAGGAACTCGGCGTCGGCCGGAAGGCCGACATCGGACAGCGTCTGGCGCACGCGCGCGTCGCGCTCGTCGGCGGGCAGGGCGCTCTCGTGGATCTCCAGCACTTCGCGCAGCTGCGTGCCGATGCGGCGCAGCGGGTTGAGCGCCGCCGCCGGGTCCTGGGCGACGTGCGCCACCACGCCACCGCGCAGGCGGCGCAACGCGTCGGGAGCGAGGGAGAGGACCTCCGTATCTCCGACGCGCACGCTGCCGGCAGCGATGCGGGCGCCGTCCCGGGCATGGCCGAGCAGCGCCAGCGCGATCGTGCTTTTGCCGGAGCCGGACTCGCCTACCAGGCCGAGCACACGCCCGGCGGTCAGCCGCAGCGAGATGTCATCGACGATATCGGCGCCCGAGGGCAACTCGACGCGCAGGCCGGTGACCTCCAGCAGAGGCGGACCGGCGGGAGCCTCGTTGGCGGAGAACGACGCGGAGGAGGGGGCGGTGGCGGGGCCGGTCAGGTCGGCGTGATCCAAGGACGCGAGTTCGGCCCGACCGTTGGCATCTTCCGGATCGACGGGGCGGAGTTCGAAGACGGCGGACATTTCAGCGCTCCTCGATGCGGGCGGCGGCGCGGCTCGCGCCTTCGGCCAGCAGGTTGGTGCCGAGCGCGAAGATCGCCACCAGCAGCACCGGCGCGGCCACCGCGAGCGGCTGCACCAGCAGGCCGGCGCGGTTCTCGTTGATCATCAGCCCCCAGTCGGCCGCGGGCGGCGCGACGCCGTAGCCGAGGAAGGCCAGCCCCGACAGCATCCCCACCGCCCAGGTCAGCATCACGCCCAGGTGTACCAGCAGCGGCGTGGCGATGTTGGGCAGGATCTCGCGCAGCACGATGCGGCTGCGCGGATAGCCGAGCAGCTCGGCGGCCTCGACGAACTCCTGCCGCGCCACGTTCAGCGCGACGCCGCGCGCCAGCCGGATGACGCCCGGCACGAAGGCCAGCGCCACCGTCAGCACGACGATGCCGTGGCTGCGTCCGAGCATTGAGACGATCAGCAGCACAAGGATCAGGTCGGGGAACGCCAAGAAGACATCGGCGGCCCAGACGATGGCCTGATCGACGCGGCCCCGTGCGTAGGCGGCCAGCACGCCGAGCACGGTGCCGAGGCCGAGTGCCAGGATCGAGGTCGTCAGCGACATCCACACCACCGAGCCGCCGCCCGCGAGCACGCGGGACAGCACGTCGTGGCCGAGGAAGTCGTGACCCAACGGCGCACCTGCCGCTGGCGAGCCGTAGGTCGGGCCGACGAGCGCGGTCGATTCATGGGGTGCGATCCACGGACCGACGAGCGCGGTGAAGACCACCAGCAGCGTCGCGATCAGCCCCACACGCACGGGTGCCTGCGAGAGCGCGAGGCGCCAGAAGCCGCGGCGGCCGGGCGCCGATCCGTTGCCGGACTGAGCCGTCGCACTGGGGGGAGCGCCCGCGGATGGGGTGGATCGAGAGGTGGAGATCTTGCTCATCGGGCGTACCTCGGTCGGATCTGTCCGCGGCTGAGCCGCAAGGCGTGACGGCGGCCGGGCGAGCGGGCGCGGATGCGGCCGGCGGTGCGCAGTCGCGGCGTGAGCAGCACCGTGGCCAGGTCGGCCGCCAGGTTGATCGCCACGATGCCGACGGTGATCACCAGCACGATCGCCTGGATCATGGGCATGTCGCGCATCTCGATCGCGGCGTTCAGCGTGTTGCCGATGCCGGGGTAGCTGAACACGACCTCCGCGATCAGCGCGCCGCCGAACAGGACCCGCAGCGTCATCGCCACGCCCTGGATCGCCGGGATCAGTGCGTTGGGCAGCGCGTGGCGCCACACGATGCGGCGCTCCGGGATGCCGCGCAGGCGGGCGGAGGTGATGAAGTCGGACTCCAGCACCTCGATCATCGACGCGCGCACCAGTCGCAGCAGATAGGGCGTGATCGACAGCGCCAACGTCACCGTCGGCAGCACCAGGTAGCGCCACTGCGCGAGCAGACCGCGGTCGGGCTCCAGCAGCGAGGCGGCGGGCAGCACCTTCCACACCGAGGTCGAGAACAGCAGCACCAGCACGATCGCGATCGCGAAGCCGGGGACGGCCTTCAGTAGCACCAGGCCGGAGATCGTCCAGCGGTCGATGCGGCTGTCGCGGCGCAGCGCGAGCCACACGCCGCCGATCAAGGCCAGCGGCAGCGCGGTGAGCGCCACGCAGATCGTCAGCAGCAGCGAGTTGGCGAAGCGCGCGCGCATCAGCTCGCCGACGGGCACGTTGGAGTCGATCGAGCGGCCCAGGTCGCCCGACAGCATCTGGCCCGCCCAGTGCAGGTACTGGACGACGATGGGCTTGTTCAGGCCGAGCTGCTCGCGCAGCACCGCGATGGTGGCTTCGCTCGCTTCGGGGCCGAGGATGATGCGCGCCGGGTCTGACGGCAGCGCCTGAGTCGCGCCGAAGACGATGAGCGAGATCGCCAGCACGACGCCGATGCCGCCCAGCACGCGACCGAGGAACCAGCGGGTCCACGAGGGCCAGCGCCAGCGAATGCCGGCGCGGCGCTGCGCGGGCAGGGCGAGATCGCTCATGCCGCGTCCTCCCGGCGCCAGATCCGGTCGGTGCGCCAGGCAGCGAAGCCGGTGCGGTCCGGCGTGACGCCGCCGATCCGCGTGGACACCGCGTCCAGCACGTCGGCGAAGCCCCAGATCAGCAGGCCGCCGCGCTCGTGCTGGATCTGTTGCGCCTCGTGGACCAGGGCGCGGCGCTTGTCGAGGTCCGCCTGCGCCAGCGCCGCGGTGATCAGCTCACCGAAGCGCGGATCGCGGAAGTGGGTCTTGTTGCTCGCCGCGCGCGGGCCGTCGTGCTGCTGCACCGTCAGCAGGAACGGGCGCGACACGCCGCTGCCCGTGCTGAAGGTCCAGCCGGTGCGGTTGGGTCCGGTAAAGGTGGACGGATCGACCTGCTTGACGTTCACCGTCACGCCGGCCTCCTTGGCCTGCTGCGCGAAGACGAGCGCGGCCTTGGAGCCCGGCGTCACCAGCTCGACCTCCAGGCCGTTCGGGTAGCCGGCTGCCGCGAGCAACTGACGCGCTTCGGCCAGATCGCGCTCGCGCTGCGGGATCGCGCTGTTGAAGACCGGGTCGCCGGGCGAGTAGAGGTCGTTGGCGACGCGGCCGCGGCCTTGCAGCACGCGGTCCACCAGCTCCTTGCGGTTGGCGATCAGGCGGAAGGCGCGCGCGACCTCGGGCTTGTCGAACGGCGCCTTGGACAGGTTCATGTCCAGCGACTGCCACGCGTCGGTCTGCGAGGCGACCACGCGGAAGCGCGAGTCGCCTTCGAGGAAGCGGAGCTGTTCCGGCGAGATGCCCGGCGCGATGTCGATCTGCCCGGCTTGCAGCGCCTGCAGACGCGCGGTCTGGTCGGCGAAGTCGTGGATGTGGACCTCGTCGAACCACGGCTGGTCGCGCTTGAAGTAGTTCTCGAAGCGCGTGAACACCGAGCGCTGACCCGGCGTGAAGCTCTTGAGCCGGTAGGGTCCAGCGCCGACGACGTTGGTGACCGGGTGGTAGTCGACCGGGACGATGCCGCCCCAGCTCATCCAGCATTCGGCGAGGGCGA
Source organism: Roseateles noduli (assembly GCA_002205125.1). GTDB lineage: Bacteria > Pseudomonadota > Gammaproteobacteria > Burkholderiales > Burkholderiaceae_C > Roseateles > Roseateles noduli. Next base: position 24,546 of record NIOE01000003.1, read on the forward strand.
CCAAGCCCTGGCCCTTGGCGAAGGGGATGCGCACGGTGCGCGCGTCGAGCTTGCGGACCGCGTCGCGCTGCAGCGAATACAAGTAGGCCGCGTACGGCGAGGCGAGGGCGGGATCGGTGAGGCGTCGGAGCGAGAAGATGACGTCGTCGGCAGTGATGGTCTTGCCGTGATGGAACTCCAGATCCGGCTTGAGTCGGATGGTCCACTCGGTGCCGTCGGCGTTGACCTCGGCGGATTCGGCGAGGGCCAGCGTCGGCAGGCCGTCGAGCCCCCATTCCCAGAGCTTTGCGTAGAGCGCCCAGCCGCGAAACGCCCCGCTGCCCACCGGCTTGTGCGCGTCGAGGTTGCCCGCCTGTCCGGCTTCGATCACGCCGAAGTGGACGGCGCCGCTGCTGCGACGGGGCGATCCCTCGGCGATGGCGACGGCGACTCCGGATGCAGCGTTCGATGCTGCCGCGCCAGATGCCGCAGCACCGGTCGTGGTGCGATCGCCGCAGGCGCTGAGCAGGCCAATGCTGAACAGTCCGGCGGTGCTGGCAAGCCAGCCGTTGCGCAGCAGCGCGCGGCGCAGCGGATCGGGTTCTTGGTCGAAGGAGTCGGACATCGTGGGCGTTGCCGGAGGCGGTTCCATGAAGGGCGTTGAGGCCTGTTTCGCAGGATCCGTGCCATTGCGGCCGAATATGCATATGCGGTGGCGTGGGCCTTGGAGATGCCGATGGACAGGGGATTCCTGTCGATCGGAGACGCCTGCGGTGCGGGCGACGGAGCCGTTGCAACGGCTGCTGCACGGAGAGCCGCAACGATCTGCGCGGATCTGCGCAGGTGGTGTTGCGGGCTGTCCAGGGTGTCGGGGGGAGTTTGGCCGGGGCCGGCGGCGAAGCCGAAGCTCAACAACTGACCAGGCGCGTTCTGTCTGAACGCAGTGAGCCGGAGGCGAGCGAAGTGAGTTGAGCGCCGAGGCTTCGGCTTCGCCGCCGGCCCCGGCCAGACTCTGAGCTCAGGCGGCTGCGCTGAGCCGTGGTACTTCGAACCCGTGGTCGAGGTCGAGCAGCGGCAGCAGCAGGTCGGCGACGCGTTGTGCTTCGCTGATGAGCGGGAAGCCGGAGAGGATGAAGGCGTGGGTGCCTTGGGCCTCGTACTCGCGGATGCGGGCGGCGACGTTTTCCGCGCTGCCGACGAGTGTCGTGCCGGAGGAGGGGCCGAGGATGTCGAAGCCGAACCACGCGGGTCCGAGCCAGACGTTCGGGTAGATCTCCAACTCCTTCGCCGTGGGCAACCGACCGGCGCGCAGGCTCTCGACGTTGCGCTGGATGATCGGGTTGTCGCTCTGGAAGGTGTCGAGCGTCTGCCCTGGCGGAAGTTGCCGTTGCGCGGAGCGCTTCGCGTGCTCCAGCGAGGACTTCGACAGCAGCCACTCGGCGTGGGCCCAGGCTTCTTCCTCGGTCTCCCGGACGATGACCTGCAGCCGGGTGCCGTAGCTCAGGGTGCGGCCGATCTTCGCGGCCTCCGCGCCGACGCGGCGGAACTTCTCGCCCAGCAGCGGCGGCGTGTTGGCGAAGCTCAGGTAGACGTCGAGCAGCTTGACCGAGTGCGCCACGCCGGGCGCCGACGTGCCCGCGCCCCACAGCGGCACGCCGCCGGGTTGCGTGGGCCCGTTCCAGACGCTCATCGGGCTGGGGCCGGTGGCGCGTGCGGCGAGTTGCACGTAGCGACCGTCATACCCCGAGGTCTCGCCGTTGTAGACGCGGCGGAAGGCGTCCCAGTACTCCCAGCTGAAGTCGTAGCGCTCGTCGTGCTTGTAGTGCACGCCGAGCGACGCGAGCCCGGCATCGTTGCCGTTCACGACGTTGAACAGCAGCCGGCCGCCCGAGAACGCATCGAAGGTCTGCGCGTACTTGGCCAGCACCGCGGGCGAGAGCTCGCCCGGGTGCTGCGCAACCAGGAAGCGCATCGTCTTCGTCTGCGCGATCAGCGCCGCGGCGACGGCCAGGCTCTCGTTGGCGCTGCTGCCGAGCAGCGCCCCGTAGAAGCCCAGCCGGTCGATGGTCACGGCCAACTGCTCCAGGTGGCGGAAGTCCGTCTTCCAGCGACCTTGAGGTTCCCACGGATAGGGACCGTCCGGCGCGGTGAGGTACCAGAGGATCTTGACGGCCATGTCGTCGGATCCTCAGGCAGCGGCGCGCAGCGCGGCGGACGTCGCTGCGCCGGCATCGCCCGATGCCAGCGACTCGGCGAGGCGTTGGCGCGCGGCCTCCAGCGGACGAGGATCGATCCACGCGTCGAAGTCGAAGTCGCGATCCAGGAAGCCGTGCGTCAGCTGGAAGTTCTTCTGCAGGCGGAAGAGCTCGACGCGTTCCTCGGAGAGATCCGGGGCGAGCGACAGGTGGAAGTCGTTGCGGTAGGCGCCGGAGACGCCCGCGCTGCCGGCGCGGGTCTCGCCCTGGAGGATTTCCAGCGTCTCGGTCAGATGCGTCTTCGCCCACTCGGCCGCGCGCAGCGTCTGCGTCAGGAAGCGGACCAGCAGGTCGAAGTGGTCGTCGATCAGCGACTGGTGGACGGTGATCGGGCGTGGCGTGCCGTTGTTGATGCGGAAGCGCTTCTCCGGCAGTTGGTCGAGGTCGATGCCGACCTTCGCGCCGAGCCGGATGGCGGCTTCCAGCGCGGCGGCGCCCTTGACGTAGACGGCGTCGACTTCGCCGCGCAGCAGTGGATGGATGCCTTCCCACAGGCCGGTGCCGAGGTCCTGTCGGGGCCGTGCTCCCGGCGTGCCGTTCGCGGCTGCGGCTGCGGCTGCGGACGCAGGCGAGCCGGGCAGGCGCGGCGAAGTCGGCGAGTTGCCGGATCCGGCCAGATGGCCGAGGTCGCCTTCGCGCGGCGGGGCCGGCGGCAGTTCGACGAGCTGCGCGTCGTCCAGCGACAGGCCGACCGAATTCAGCGCGCCCTTGTAGCCTTGCAGACTCATGCCGCGAGCGATGCTGCGGCCGCGACGGTTCTGAGCGAGGTCCGCCGGGCGGAAGGCCGGCAGCGCCAGGCGTTTGCCGCGCAGGTGCTCGGGACGGCTGATGTCGGAGTCCGGGCGCACGAGGATCGCCTGGAACTCGTCGATCCAGGTCAGGCCGACGAGGCGCGTCGGCGCGCCTTGTGCACGCGCCGGGATGGCGAGCAGGTTGCCGCCTTCGCGGACCAGCGTGGTCAGCTCATGGTCGTAGTGGTGACGGGCCAGCTCGCCGCCGGTTTCCTGCAGCGTCTTGAGCTGGATGCCGTCGCGGGCGAACTCTTCGTCCAGCCAGCCAAGGCGGTAGGCCAGGCCGGTGGCCGTCGGGACGGGACAGCGCGTGAACCAGACGGTGTCGACGGCGGGAGCAGCGCTGTTGGCTGCGCTGTTGGCTGCTGTGGTGGTGGCGTTCGGGGTGCTCATGGCGTGTCCTTGAGGTGTCGATGACTTGCGAGGCTTTGCCAGATCCGTGCCAGGTGTTGAGAGCCGGGAAATCCGTGTTCATCGGACTTCCCGGCGCTCGAAGCGCGTCGAAAGCAGCAGCGGCTGTTGCCTTCAGGCCAGCGCGGGGCTGCTTTCCGCGCCGTGTCCGGCGGCGGCACCAGGGCCGACGCCGTTAGCCTTTCCGATGCTGCCAGCTGCACTGTCCACGGCGGCGCCGAACGACGCCTCTTCGTAGGCGCGGTAGAGGCGGGAGTACGGCCCGCCGGCGGCGATGAGGACATCGTGCGGGCCGAGCTCGACGATCTGACCCTGCTCGATGACCGCGATGCGGTCGGCGTCGCGGATCGTCGCGAGGCGGTGGGCGATGATGATCGCGGTCCGGCCTTCGCAGAGCCTGCGCAGCGCGGCCTGGATACGGCGCTCGGTCTGCACGTCGACGGCCGAGGTGGCCTCGTCCATCACCAGCACCGCCGGATCGGCGAGGTAGGCGCGCACCAGGCACACGAGCTGGCGCTGGCCCTGGCTCAGCTGACCGCCCATCGCGCCGACCGGCGTCTGGTAGCCGAGCGGCAGTCGTTCCAGTACGGCGTCGGCGCCGAGCTCGCGCGCGGCGGCGATCAACTGGTCGTCGTCCGCTTCAGGCGCGGCGATGCGCAGGTTGTCCAGGATGGTCCCGGTGAACAGCATGTTCTCCTGCAACACCACGCCGACGTGGCGCCGCAGTTGCCGCTGCGACAGCTCGCGGATGTCGATGCCGTCGAGACGCACTGCGCCGCTGCCGATGTCGTAGAAGCGCGTCAGCAGCTGCACCAGCGTGCTCTTGCCGTGACCGGTCGGGCCGACGATGGCCAGCACCTCGCCCGGCGCGATGCGCAGGTCGAGGCCGCGGATGACGGGGCGTTCCGGCTCGTAGGCGAAGTCGACGCGGTCGAAGTGGATGTCTCCGCGCACTTGCGCGAGCGCCTCAGGCTTGGCCGGATCGGCGACCTCGGGCTCCGTGTCGAGCAGCAGGAAGATCCGTTGCGCCGACGCCGCGCCGCTGGTGTATCGCTCCAGCAGGTCGGAGAGTTCCTGCAGCGGGCCGAGGAAGAGCTGCACGTAGAACAGGCACTGCACCACCTGCCCGAAAGTGAGCTCCCCGCGCGGCACCGCGTGCGCGCCACCCCACAGCAGCATCACCATGCCGGCGCTGGCCAGCAGCGCGGTGTACGGCAGGAACCAGCCGGCCTTGCGGTTGCCGCGGATCAGCGTGCGGTTGAAGTCCTCCAGCAGTGCGCGGTAGCGGCGGCGGTTGGGCTCTTCCTGAACCATCTGCTGGACGATGCGCACGCCGGAGACGGTCTCCACCAGATGCGCGGTGAAGCGCGCGCGGGCCTCGGCCACCAGTCCCCAATTCCTCTGCGAGATCTTCTTGAACGCCCAGAGCCCGAGCACCAGCGGCGGCACCACCGCGGCCAGGCCGAGGAACAGCGTCGGCGAGATCGCGTGGATCAGCACCGCCGCGACGCCGCATCGCAGGATGGCGGAGAGCAGCTCCGGCGGGCCCTGGATCAGCAGCGGTTCGAGCGCGTCCACGTCGCGGTCCACGCGCGAGATGATGCGGCCCGCCTTGGTCTTGTCGAAGAATCGGACGCTGAGGTCCTGCACATGCCGGTAGGCCTGCATGCGCAGCGTGTTGAGCACGCGCAGCGCGGCCTTGCCGGCGAGGAACTGGGACAGGCCCGAGATCGCGAAGCGCGCCGTCCAGGTCAGCGCCATGCCGACGCCCAGCCACGCGGCGAGCCGCGCGTCGAGCGCCCAGCCGGCGCCGTCCGCCACCAGCGCGTGGTCCAGCGCCTGCCCGACGAACCACGGCCGCAGGAAGACCGCGCCGACCAGCAGCGCCTCCAGCGTCACCACGGCCGCCAGCGCGCCCCGCACCGGCCGCAGCAGCGGCAGCATCCGCCAGAACATGCCGCGGTCCAGCGCCTTGCGGGCGAGGGCCTGTTCGAGTTCGATGTCGGACAGCGGTCGCTGTCCTCGCATGTCGCCGCGTGCCATCAGTCGAGTCCCAGCAGTTCGCGATAGGCCCGCAGGCCGGTGAGTTCGTGATGGCGCCCGGCGGCGGCGATGCGGCCGTCGACGAGCAGCAGCACCCGGTCGGCCTGCAGCACGGTGGACAGCTTGCTGGCGACCATCAGCACCGTGGTGCCGCCGGAGTCGCCGTCCGACGCCGTGTTCAAGGCACGCAGGCGATTGAGCACGCGTTGCTCGGTCAAGGCGTCCAGCGCGCTGGTGGCGTCGTCGAGCGCGAGCAGGCGAGGGCGCGCCAGCAGCGCGCGGGCGAGTGCCAGGCGTTGCCGCTGTCCGCCGGAGAGCGTGACGCCGCGATCGCCGACGCGCGTGGCGAGGCCGTCGTGCAGACGCTCCAGGACCTCGTCGGCGCAGGAGACGTGCAGCGCCTGCTCCAGCGCGTGCGCGTCGGCATCCGGCGCGGCCAGCCGCAGGTTGGCTTCCAGCGTGTCGGAGAAGAGGAAGGCTTCCTGCGGCACGACCTGCACCGCACGGCGCAGGACGTCCAGGCGAAGCTCGCGGATGTCGATCCAGCCGGCGGCGTCGTCGCCGACGCGCACGCGGCCGGCGTCGACATCGAGCAGGCGCGGCAGCAGGCTCACCAGCGTGCTCTTGCCGGCGCCGGTCGCGCCGACGATGGCGACGACCTCGCCCGGCGCGATGCGCAGCGAGCAACCGTCGAGGATGGCGGTTGTGCCGCCGGGTGCGCGCACGCCGACGTCCTCGAATGACAGGCCGAGCGGTCGGAAGTCCTGCTCGACCTGGACCAGCGGAACCGCGTGAACGAGCGGCGCCGAATGGACGAGATGCGCGGCGTCATCGACGTGATTCGAGCGCGTCGGCAGCGTCGCGCTGCCGCCATCGATCGCGGGCACTGCATCGAGCAGCTCCCAGATGCGAGCCGCCGACGAGCGCGCGTCCGCGAAGATCTGCAGCACGCGACCGATGCCTTCGGCGCGGAAGATCAGCACGTTGGCCATCAGCAGCGCGGCGACGAGCTCCCCGCGATGCAGCTCGCCTCGCTCGACCAGATGCAGGCCGAAGACCAGGATCCAGACCTGGCCCAGCGCGACGACTGCCTGCGGCAGCGGCACGCGCGCGCAGGCGTAGGCGAGCGCGGCGGTGGCCTGCCGCATGAAGAGCCCGACCTGCGCCTCGAAGTGCGCGGCGCGGCGCGCCTCCAGCACGAAGGACTTGACCACGCGTACGCCGTTGACGCCTTCGGAAAGTTCCTGGTTCACCTGGTCGTAGGCGGCGCCCGTGGCGCGGTCCAGCGCGACGAGGTGGTGGGTCTGTCGCAGGAAGAGCGCGACCGCCACGCCGATCAGCAGCAGCGGCACGACGGCGAGTCCCGGGTGGTACCACGCGAGCACGCCCAGCGTCGCGGCGACGACCAGCGTCAGCTCGAACACCTGGCGCCAGAAGTTGATGAGCGCGTCGCGCAGCTTGTCGGCGTCGCGGGTGGTGCGGGTGACCAGCTCGCCGACGCCGTGACGCCAGTGGTAGCCGAGGTCCAGGCGCTGGACCTGCACGAGGATGCGTTCCCGCAGCAGCGTCAGCAGGCGCTGTCCGCTGATCAGCGACGACAGTCCCGCGCCGTACTGCAGCGCGCCGCGCAGCAGCGCGACGCCGAGCAGCCAGAGGGACCAGGTCAGGACGCCGTCGATGGCGGCCTGCACGCCGTGCGGCGCGCCGAGCTCCAGCGCGTGGACCGCGCGGCCCACCAGCCACTGCTGGCCGGCGAAGGCGATGTTGCCGAAGAGGAAGAGCAGCGCGGTGAGGCCGAAGTGCCAGGGGATCTCGCGGTAGAGCAGCAGGCTGCGCCACAGGGGCGAGGCGGACGCTGGAGAGGATGCGGGCAAGGATGCGGGCATGGACGAGGAGGAAGCGCCCGACGGGGTCGGGCATCGAGCTCAACGTCGCAACTTCCGGGCCATGCGAAGGACGGCGGATTCCAGCCGATCCCGGCGCGCTCGGCGGCCACGTGCCGCGCCGGGAAGCCGACGGCTGCGTGGATCTCAGCAGCGCTGCGTGGATCGGCGCAGCGCGGTGGGCCGGCCAGGGCGGTCGGGCCCGATGTCAGTCGAACGGGAAGCGGCCCTCGGCGGCGATCGCGCTGAGCGGCAGGCGCGTGTTGTGCTGCTCGCGGGCCTGCAGCGCTTCGGGCAGCACGGACTTGTCGCCGCGACGGCCCAGCGCCACGATGACCTGCGGCGTGTAGTCCTCGGGGATGTCGAACGAGCCGCGCGCGAGCTGGCGGTCGAAGCCGCCGATGCTATGCGCGTGCCATCCCGACAGCGAGGCCTGCAGCGCCAGGTGCGACCAGGCGGCGCCGGTGTCGAAGGCGTGGGTGGGGTTGGCCTCCAGCGTGGACTTGCCCGGCGGCAGCCAGCGCTGCTGCGACACGACCAGCACGAGCGCCGACGCGCGATGCGCCCAGCTCTGGTTGGTGACGCTGAGGGTCTCGAACAGCGTGGCCCACGCGGGCGTACCGGCCAGCGCATAGACGAAGCGCCACGGCTGCACGTTGTAGCCGGACGGCGCCCAGCGCGCGGCTTCGAGGAAGCGCAGCAGCGTGGCGGCGTCCAGCGGCTCGCCGGTGAAGGCGCGCGGCGACCAGCGGTTCAGGAACTGCGGATCGATGGGATGGTCGGCTTCGCGGGTGGCGGGAAGGGCGACGGCGGGCTGGGCGGTGGACAGGACGGACATGGCGATGCTCCTTGGAACGGACCGCCGGACCTTGTCATGTCGGCGGGGGACACGCCACGCAGAAAGATGCATAAGCAATTGCGGAAGCGTCGTCTCTCCCGAATGGGGTAGCAATCGCGTCGTGTTTGACATAAAGCAATAGAAACCGCCCAACTTGGGCGCTCCCCGCCCACGCGGTGCGATAGGCCCTCAGGGTTCCCAGGTTGGTGCCGATCCCATGGGCAACACAACAAGGGAGTTTCGATGTCTTCGGTTTTCAATCTCAGGATCGGCGCGCGTCTGGCCGTCGCGTTCGGTCTGATGGTCCTGCTCATGCTGCTGATGGCGGGTGCGTCGCAAGGCGGGTTGACGTCGGTCGACGGTCGGCTGGGGCAGGTGATCGGCGACCGGTATGTGAAGGTGCGTTCGGTCGGCAGGATCTTCGACGAGCTGAACCTGCAGTCCCGCAACGCGCGCAACGTGCTGCTGCTGGACACGGCGCAGGAGCGCGAGGTGGAGCTGGCCTCGATCCGCGAATCGCGTCAGCGCGCGGCGAAGGTCTATGAGGATCTGGTGCCGACGATCCACGACGCGAAGGCGAAGGGGTTCCTGGCGGACGCGATGACGGTGCGCAAGGCCTACGGCGAGGCGCTGGACGCGTTCTTCGCGCAGGTGAAGACGGAGGACATGGACGGCGCGAAGCTGGTGCTGATGCAGAAGCTGCGTCCGGCGCAGCTGACGTACGTGGCGGCGCTGGAGAAGCTGGTCGGGCGGCAGGAGGAGTTGATGGCGGAGTCCGGCTCGCTGGCCAAGGAGGCGGTGCAGGAGACGACGCTGGTGCTGTGGATCGCGGTGATCGTGGGCGTCGTGGCAGGTCTTGCCTTCGGCGTGATGGCGACGCGGTCGGTGACGCGGCCGCTGGCGGAGGTGCGGCGCGCGATGGAGGCGGTGGCCGGGGGCGATCTGACGACGGACGTGCGGGTGACGCGCAAGGACGAGCTGGGGGATCTGCAGCAGAGTCTGGCGCGCATGGTGGACGGCCTGCGCGGGCTGGTGCGCGAGGTGCGCAGCGGGGTGGACTCGGTGACGACGGCGTCGAGCCAGATCGCGGCGGGGAACCTGGACCTGTCGAGCCGGACCGAGGAACAGGCGAGCAGCCTGCAGCAGACGGCGAGCTCGATGGAGGAGATCACCGGGACCGTGCACCAGGCGGCGGACAGCGCGCGTCAGGCGACGGCGCTGGCCCAGGAGGCGTCGGGGACGGCGAAGCGGGGCGGGGAGGTGATCGGGCGGGTGGTCGCGACGATGGATGCGATCACGGACAGCAGCCGCAGGATTGAAGACATCATCGGCGTGATCGATGGGATCGCGTTTCAGACGAACATCCTCGCCTTGAATGCCGCGGTGGAAGCGGCTAGGGCGGGGGAGCATGGACGTGGATTCGCCGTCGTCGCCGGCGAGGTGCGGGCGCTGGCGCAGCGCAGCGCGAGTGCGGCGCGCGAAATCAAGACGCTGATCGGCACGTCAGGCGTGTCGGTGGCGTCGGGCGGCCGGGAGGTTGCAGCGGCAGGCGAAACGATGCGGGAGATCGTCGAGCAGATCAGACGCGTGAGCGAGCTGGTCAATGAGATCTCCGGCGCCGCCGGAGAACAAAGCCGCGGCATTGAACAGATCAATCAGGCGATCACGCAGATGGATCAGGTGACGCAGCAGAATGCGGCACTGGTCGAGGAAAGCGCCGCTGCCGCGAACAGTCTCGAAGCGCAAGCTCAGCGACTCGCGGAATCGGTGGCGTCTTTCAGGGTGGCGTGAGGCGGGCGGGGCAATGGACTTCAACGAGGTGCTGCGATTCGTTCGCTCATACCGGAACGGCCATGGCGACCCCGCCCTATATGACGTCAACGGTGTGCTCCACCTGATGTTGGCTGCACTGGACAATCTCGCGGACCATAAGATTCCAGCTGATATCGAACAGATTGCCGAGAGCGCCACGTCTCAACAGAGACGCATGTTGATCGCAATAGGGAGGCTCTTGGCGGAAAGCGAGTCGAACTGCGAAAATTAACCTTGTCCAGTGAGCCCATCGTCGTTTGCAAGCCTGACAGCAACGTCAGTCCGCCAGCGAACTCAGCCATTCGTCGTCGCAGTCTCGCCGATGGCTTTCAGCCAGAAGAAGCCAACTGCGAACTTCGGTCCATTCGACAGCCTTCAAGGCTGTTAGGCTGCGTCGCTAGAAAGAGCCGGAGAATCCATGACCATCGTGATCGCAGTTGCACTACCAGATGCCATCGTGATGGTCGCCGACGGGAGGCATTCGAACAGCATCGAGGTTGTCTCGGATAGCGCACAAAAGATATTCAGCTTGAACGAAAGCCAGATTTTGGGCGTCTGTGGCGCCGTCATCGGCACGGAGATGGCGATAGCCAAGCTGTCTCAGTCCGCGCCGTCAGATGCCGAGAGCCTCGGGAACCAGTTGGCATACCTCTCCCGCGTGTGTGCCGAACATGTCATTCGCTTGGTCACCGCCGATACCGAAGGCTCTAAGCATCTCAAAGTCGGTCTGATAGCAGGGGGCTTCTCGGAAGGCCGATCCTTCTTGGCTGGCGGACTGTTCGGGTCAGGAATGGTCGAGCCAGATCGTCAAGTTCGATATGCCAGCTCGGAGGAGCCTCAGCAGATGGTGCTTGGGGGCGAGGAGGTGGGTTCCGTCCAGTACTTCATTGATCGATTGACCGATGAGTTGCGGCTGCGGGTCCAAAGCGGCCCAGTCGACGCCGAAGTTTGGGTTGCCGCGATCATTCGGGCTGCGGAGCTCACGATTCGTCACGTGGCTGAACATGACTCTACGGTAGGCGGTCGCATCAGCTATCGCGTGCTGCGCCGCAAGCAGGCGGAAGAATCCGGCAACCTCTAGTTCCTGCACCCGAGGTATGTCAGGCTTCAACGTCGTCGGCTGAACGCTTTGCGCGCCCAATCAGGTGGCCGCGATGTCGGCGACTGGTCTACGACTGTCAGCTGCCAGGCCAGACGCGAACTGCTGCTGCAAGGAGCCCGAAGCCGTCCTTCCTCTGGCTGCTGATTTCACCATTCGGGCGGGAGACGGCTCTGGAGCGCTTGCTGCCGGTCATCGTGTATAGCGCCAAGGCCAGCAAGCGGCCAGGAGCAGACGATCGACCCGAGCGCCGAAAGGCGGGCCTGCTTTTAGCCGCCGCTCAGGAATTTGCTCGCGTAAGGAAGCATGAGCGCCGATACAGCGCTACCGACAGCGATCGCCTCTTCGCCAGCCTTCTTGATTTTGCAAAGGTTGTCCGACACCTTCGCCACGCGGTCCACAACGACAGAAGCTCGTTCGAACAGGCTCTTGGCTGGCACTTTGGTGGCCTCGTAAGCCTGGGCCAAAGGTTTCTCTTGCGTCTTGTAGGCACCAGCGACCTTCTGCAGCGCATCCCGCACCGGTTTGACCACCTGCACGCCATACATGCGAAGATCAACCAGGCCATCACGCAGATGGATCAGGTGACGCAGCAGAACGCTGCACTGGTCGAAGAGAGCGCCGCTGCCGCTAACAGCCTTGAAGCGCAGGCGCAGCGATTGGCGGAGTCGGTGGCGTCGTTTAGGGTGGCTTGAGGGCAGGTGGCTTACGTCACTAGCCGTCGCCGCGACGGGACGGTCCACTGGCCTCTCAACAGGAGAGGCCAATGTTCCCCAAATCGTTCTATCTCTGCCCGGAAGACGTCTTCCGGCTCGGCAACGCAAGCACCCCCAAGCTCAGCAACATCCGGCCGCACGATGTCGATCTGACGAAGGTTAACGACATCGTCGTGGTCGTTGCGAACAATGCTGGTGTCAGCGTGTTCAACGAACAGGGACTGGCAGAAAGAGACATGAGCGGCTGGGTCTGGCAGTTCAACGCGACGACGCCGATGCCGCAAGGGCTGAAGCTGGTTCACGATCGTCCCGGCCACTACACCATCGCGCCCACGGTTAACATGCCGCTGGACAAGTACAAGGGACTGCTGGAGGAGCTGGGAATGAAGGCGTTCCGTGTGTTCTTCAGGCAAGGCAAGCAAGCATGAAATCGCTGACGTTGGATCTGACGCGCTGGGAAGCGCACTGCATTCTTGAGGCGCTGACGGAGCTGGACGCCAAGTGGGCGAACATCTGTCAGAACTCGGAGGATGAGGATGAGGTCGCCGACTACGGCAATGACCTGATCGAGCTTCGACTGACGTTGAAGTCGGTGAAGGAACAGGCGATTGCCGCATTCGGCCCTGGTGTTGCGAACTTCGATCGGACACCGCTCTGAGCCGTTGAGTGCGCGTCGACGTACGCGCCCCGGTTTATGGCTTGTATGCGAGTGAATCCAGGAGAGCCGTGCAGCTGATTACCCGACCTGCCTTGTGGTCGTACGGATTCACGAATCAGAGAATGGCCTCTCGTCGCAACCAGCCCCATGGATCGCGCAGATGAAGAACCTGATCCGCAGCATGGCGTTGCTCCTCGTCGCAGGATCTGCCGCTTCCGCCTTCGCGCAGTCGGAGACTCGACATGCGACTCAGCCGGCGCCGGCCGGCGACGTTGTCGACTGCCCGAAGATGTACAAGGAAGTCGGCCCAGTCGCGATCAAGCTCCCGTATTGGGAGTTCGACCAGACCGAGAAGGGCTGGCGCGCGCTGGGCAACTGCTACCTTGAGCAAGCGCAGCTGATCAAGCGCTACGTCAGACGCCAGGAGTACGAGCAGCGCGGAGTGCGCTGGCACCTTGCGCAGACGTTGGCGATGTTGGGCGACGATGTTGCGGCTGCGGAGCAGGCCTTACTCTCGATCAATCCTGACGAAGCCACGGACACGCCGGGTTTCAGCTGGAACACCTACGTGCTGGCGACGGTGGCTTTCCTTCGCAAGGACAGGGCGGCGTTCGACGTCCAGTACGAGGCCCATCGACGCGCGACTGAGGCCGACGCCCAGAACGCGACCAATCTGAAGGTGTTGGCAGGACTGGCCGCGTGCTTCAGCAAGCCGTACCGGGAGGCCTACGGCAAGTGCCGACCTAGCGATTGATTCGAGGTGCGTTTTTCGGGGCTCGTTGGCAGAAGCTTCGGCCAACGTTGATCAAGCGTTTCGACAGCAAGAGTTGATCGGATGCAAGACGGCGGCGTTTGGCCGAGCCCAGTCGGTCGTGGTGTGTCGTTCGGCCGGCGGTTCTCGACCCGTTGCGGTCCGCGCCTAAGGCGATCTCGCGGTGCGAAAGCGGCCGTTTAGGGTTTGACGTAAGCGATGTCCCGTAGGGGTGCCTGAAGGAAGTTAGACGCCTGGCAGCCAACCGTCGTTTTCTTCACACCAATCGTGCAGGATGATTATTTGCTCGATCTCGTAGAGTGCCTTAACCAAATCACCGTACAGCTTTGGTTCGCTGAAGTTGGCTATAGAACGGGCGATCTCGGTGTTGACGAGGAACTCATGTGCCATGTTGTTCCGGTGATCGACGACGCCATCCAGGAACCCAATGAAATCGGGCCGAAGTCCTCTCTGCCGAAGCTCGTTCTTGGTTCTTCCAAGTGTCCATAGCTCCAGATCTTCAAGTGGTACGTTGAACTTGCGGGCGAGCAATCCTTTAAGCCCGAACTCCAGGAGCTGAGCCTTACCCATGAATATTGCGTACTGCTCAAGTACGCTCCGATTCTTGTACTGGTCAAGCTTCGCGAGGACTTCTTTCCTGATCTGCTCTCCAGTCAGTTCAGTGAGTTCAGTCATGCTTGTGGTCTCCGTAGCATTAGTAGGCGCAAAACGTTTTAATTAAGAGGCCGCCCTAGGAACTTCGCCCGAGTAGCAGGCTAGGCTGCAGTTTCATCCCGTGCGGCCTTTGTAGCGAGTAAATACACCGCAAGAGCGCCGGCCAGATTGACTGCCAACTCCGCATGGCGCGCAGCTGGCTTTACGCCGGCCTTGCCCTTGCCGTGCGAGTCGCTAAGGCGATTCCGCAAGGCGCCCAATCCTTCAACGACCGCCGTGCAGCCGCCCAAAATTTGCTTGAACACCCCCTCCGTGTGCTGCGAGGGAGCCAACTTCAGAAGCTCGGCCGTTTGCTTGTACAGCTTGCTTATGTCCGGGCTATCGTCGTACTGCACTTCGGCTTCTTCAAGAATGTGCTTGCAGACCGATTCCAAGAGTGTCCGCGCGATTGTGATTGCTCCCTCGGGATCGGATGCTCGGCGATCCAGAGCCTTGGACCAAGCGGCTTGTACATGCGCGGCGTCAAATTTTTCAAGCGAGGTACTGACCACCATGTCAGATGGCGCCGTTCCGCCCTTCTCAAGAAGCTCCAGCATGGGGCGAAACTCGTCCCACAGATACTTGCGACGCTCGGCGTACGTGCCAAATTTGTTCTTGATGAACTGCCAAAACTGCCCGAGGCTCCGACAGGTACGGATGAAGCGCGGCGCAATGGCTTCAACAGACGGTTCAGCCAACACGACTTGGCGAAGTCGCGTGAACTCAGCTTCGTCCTCAGCGCCGCCGGTCGCGTGACTGACCAGCAGATTCTGCAGTGACTCCACTTCCTCAAACAGCGGATGGCGTGCTGGCATTTCTTTGCCGCCTACCGTTGGACATGAGCGCCGGCCGGAGGCGTGCGAAGCATGCCGGAAGTTGTCTGCTCGATGGGTGGGTTGGGCACTACCGCTCCTCCTAGCCGTGAAGCTTCAATAGGTTGTGTCAGGTGTTAACCCGGGCTGAATTTGAGAGACTGGAAATCGCCAAACCCCCAGTCACTCAGCAGAGCAGTCGGATGAACACCCACAAGCATGCCCGACTCACCGTCGCGCGTCGACTCCAGATGGTTCAGCAGCTCACCTTCGGACGGTTCTCTTTCGCCCCTGCGGCAGCCGAGCATGGCTTGACCCCGGCGACGGCCCGCAAGTAGCTGGCCCGCTATCCCGCTGGCGGCGAGTCCGCTCTGGAGGATTCGTCCTCAAGGCCCGCCAAGTCACCGCGTTCGATCTCTCCGGCCAAGGCGTTATTGATCGTGGAACTGCACATCGACACCAAGAAGCTCGGGCGCATCGTGCGGCCCAGTCATCGCGTCACCGGCGACCGACGTCGCCGTGTGGAAGGCGCCGGATTGGAGAGCTTGTTCGTTGCCGTCGACGACCACGCGCGCGTCGCCTTCACGGAGATGCAACCCGACGAGAAGACGGCGCGGGCGGTGCAGTTCCTGCGCGAGGCCGCGGCCTACTACGCGTCGCTGGGCGTGCGGCTCAAGCGGCTGCTGACAGATCACGGCGCGGCCTTCAGATCGCGCGACTTCGCGGCCGCTTGCAAGAACCTGGGCATCCAGCATCGCTTCACGCGAGCTTATCGACCGCAGACAACGGCAAGGCCGAGCGCTTCATCCAGTCAGCGCTGCGGGAGTGGGCCTATGGATGGACGTATCAGAACTCCAGCCATCGCACCGCTGCCTTGGCCGGCTCGACGCATCATTGCAACTGGCAGCGCCTGCACAGCGGCATCGGCGATGTCGCACCAAAGGCCGGGATCAATGCTTCAGGACATGACGTCTTGACGCTTCACAGCTAGAAGGGCACAAATCTAGCGTACTCGCCTAAACAGTTTTCCGATGCTCCTCCACCAGGAATTCGATGGCTGATCCGTTGGGGCTGGGAGGGGTTGCGGCCTAGCAGAGGTTTCGACGAGAGTGGTGCCGAGAGACACAGAGGCAAAGCGAGTCGAATCAGAGAACAGAACTTCCTTCTCTCGAAAGTTCTGCCTCCAAGACTCGAAGACCTCCGGCAGCTTATCCCTGTCTGTTGGCACGTTAGTGAAGTACCGGACCACAGCATCATCAATGTAGGCGACCCACATGTTGCCGGTGTCGTCCAGCATGACGATGCTCTCCATTTCCGTATACAAGCCCGGCACCCCGCCACGAATGAAGCGCGTTGACCCGTCTTCAACCAACCACTCCTCAGACGTATCCGACGTGCAACTCCTCAGCGTTTCCATGCCGTCGCCGACAAGGTCATAGAGTCGAACCAACTCCAGTTCGTTGAGGTAGCCGCGATCAAACCAAGGCTCCACTTGCCAAGTGAAATCGCCACCGAAGTGAGCGCGCATGCCTCCCCAGTACTGGCACCTTGCGGTCTCCTCGATGGAAATCGTTCGTGCGCCATCTCCCCTTCGGCGCCGGAATACGAGTTCGCCGTCCGGCTCTCCTTCCCCGTTCGGCACGCGGCAGTAAGCGAGGTCGGAAGAAAGGATACGTGCGTATGAAACGATGCGGCCTGAATGAGCGCCATTGGAGACGCCGAGTTCGAAGAGGAATCCGCTGGGACCAATCTCTCGTATGAAGAGCTCGCTGCCGGAAGTTGGCGCAGGCGAGAAGTTCCATCGTCCCCACCACAGTGGCGCATTTGGACCTTTGGGAAGATTTCGCGTCGCAGTCTCACTAAGCGCGGTTCGAAGGTGCGCCTCGAGCCGCCCCTGAAGAAGGTTGCGCGCCTCCGCAGGAGTGTCGCGTTCCTGCATCTCGTAAACGACAGTTCTGCGGCCTCGAAGGTCGAAGGGGAGCATCTCGGGGCCGCCATAGACGCTGTTCATCACAAGGACGACGTTCTCCCAACCCAGTTCAGCCACCGCGTAGCCAAGTTCAATTAAAACATTCGGATTGGGAGCCTGCCGCCCTGCGCCTGGCAATGTGACGATGCTCACATCGCCTACAAAAATATCAGCAGTCGCAATCTTCGCAAGGATGCTCTGCGCGATGTCCGGTGTACCAGCAACGTTTGCAGTGTCTCGATCCAATACCGGGACGACGCCAGCATCCAGGTCACGCGCAATCGCACGGATGGCCCGCGTGAGACTCTCCTCAATCAGACTCCGATTGCTGCGACCAGGCAGGTCGGATTGCCATGAATAGAAAATTGTGCGTTTCAAACTCGGCCTTGTCGTGTTTGTCTACCGCGGCGGTTCGGAAGGCTGGCTGGGGCGACCCATATGTCCAGCCTTCAGAAGTGAGAGGTGTGTCTCGCAATGGAGCTGCCCATAGCCGCTGACGAAGATTCATCGGGCAGCTTGGGCGAAAAAGATGCCCCCGACTTTGCGGCGCACAAAAGCTAATCTCTTGTGGAGTCGCTGCACGCCCAGGGAGGACGAGCACGGGGCGTGAAAGCTCGGCGAGGATTTTATGTGTGGCGTCTCGGCCTCACCTCCGGAGTAGCCCGCCGCCGTTCTGTCTAAGCCTCCTTCGCCGGACACCGATCTGCCCACCCGATGTTTCTCACTTGGCCATCGCGCCGATGTTGAGCCAACCGCTAGTCCTCGAAACGCGCGGACATGAACTCCGCGTCACCCTCCGTGACCGGCATGCATGCCGGTTTGTGCGCTCTGCAGCGTGCCGCGCCCTCTATTTGGGTGTCGTCGGGAAGCCAACCCCATCGTCGTGCGTCCTCCGGAATCTCGCGCCAAGGTGTTGGCCGATGATCGGGCGAGGTCCATTCGGGGCGGCGTACGCCGACGCTCCGCGGGCCCGCCTCATCCCCACCTTCAGCGCAGCACCCCTCGATGTCGCCCGACGATCAGCAACGAGAAAAACAAGGCCTTGACCCTCGCGGACGCAGCGCGCTGCTGGCGGTCCTGTTGGGCGTCATGCTCTCCACGCTGGACACGGCCATCGCCAACGTCGCGCTGCCGACCATCGCCGCCGACCTGCAATCGCATGCCGCCGACGCCATCTGGGTCATCAATGCCTACCAGCTCGCGGTCGTCGCCACGATGCTGCCCTTCGCCGCGCTCGGCGATGGCATCGGCCCGCGGCGAGTCTTTCTCGGCGGGCTGGTGCTGTTCACCGTCGCTTCGGGGCTGTGCATGGCCGCGACCAGCGTCGAGCTGCTCGCCGCCGCGCGCGCCTTCCAGGGCATAGGCGCGGGCGCGATGATGAGCGTGAACATCGCGCTGATCCGCCAGATCTACCCACCGACCCGGCTGGGCCGCGGCGTGGGCATCAATGCGCTGGTGGGGAGCATCGGCTTCGTGGTCGGGCCGACGGTGGCCTCGCTGCTGCTGTCCGCGGCCAGTTGGCCCTGGCTGTTCGGCATCAACGTCCCCCTGGGCCTGCTGGCGATCGCCTGTGCCTGGCCGACATTGCCGAGCAGCCCACCCCGCCCGCACGGCTTCGACGTGGGCACCGCCGTCCTGACCGCCACCAGCTTCGCGGCGCTGATCTTTGCACTGGGCTCCATGGCGCAGTTGTCCGCCTGGACGCAGGTGCTGCCCGCTGTCGTGCTGACGATCGCCGCCGGCGCGCTCCTGCTGCATCGCCAGCGCGGCCACGCCACGCCCATGCTGCCGGTGGACCTGCTGCGCAGGCCCATGTTTGCGCTGTCGGCGGTGACCGCGGTCTGCGCCTTCGCCACCCAGGGCCTGGCCTTTGTCTCGCTGCCGTTCTACTTCGAGCAGGTCCTGCACCGCGACGCCGCCAACGCCGGTTACCTCATGACGTCGTGGCCGGTGGTCGTCGCAATCACCGCGCCGCTGGCCGGCCGGATGTCGGACCGGCATGCGCCGGGGCTGCTGGGCGGCATCGGCCTGGCGGTGCTGGCGGTCGGCATGTGCGGGTTGGCGCTGCAGTCCCACGATCCCTCGCTGCCGATGCTGGTGATGTGGATGGCGCTGTGCGGCGCGGGCTTCGGCTTCTTCCAGGCACCCAACCTGACCGCGCTGATGTCCAGCGCGCCCCCGCACCGCAGCGGCGGCGCCAGCGGCGTCATCGGCGTGGTGCGGCTGCTCGGACAGGCCAGCGGCGCGGCGCTGGTCGCGTTGTGCTTCCATCTGGCCGGCCTGCGGGACGGACCGACCGTCGCGCTGGCGCTGGGCGGTGTGACCGCGGGGTTGGCGGCGGTGGCGAGTTTTGCGAGGCTGAAGGTTCGCGGCTGAGCGGCAGTCCGATACCGTCATTCCAACCAGGCGCCGACATCCTCCGCCTCAGAGGCGTTCCCAAAGACGCGAATCAAAGGCCGTCGATTTGGCCACGCACCCAATCGGCCATTTCTTCCTTGTCGAACTCCAACAGGTAGTCGAACAGGTCTTGGTCGTGAGGGCCCTTGGCAAACGGATCGGCGCCGGCTGCAACCAGCCAGCTGAACAGTTCCTTGTAGCCGAGTGACGCAACCTGGAACAGGACGGGTTCGCCGAACAAGTCCTTTGTGTTGATGTCTGACCCGCGTGCATGAAGCCATGCCACGGCGGCCTGATCGTTCTCCACGGCGAGGAAATGAAGCACCGTCTCGCCGATGCCATTCATGAGATGAGTCAACTCGGGCCGGGTTGCCACGAGGGCTTCGGCTCGCTCGTACTCCTGGGCGTAGAGGAGATTTCGAAGCGCATACCAGTCGGGATCAGTGTCGGCCATAGGCACCGAGCATAAGGCTGCCTCCAACATAGCGGGACTGGTGCCGACTGACAAGTCCTGACCCTCTTGGGGGATGCCATCCCCCTCATTCCCTCTAAGGGAGGAATGGTCGGAAGTCTTTGATATGGATCAAAGAATGAAGTCCCGATTGGACGCAGCATGGACCCCGGTGATTCAACCCGCCACAAACTGCAGCGCCAGTCCTAGGACTGGTGTCTGGCTCCTGATCATCTGGTCATGGGCGAGATGGGCCTATCCGCGAGGACGGCCTCACGTTGGGTTTGTCGTGAGTTGAACATCTCGCCCACCTCTCCGGTCGATCCGAAGGCATGTCGCCTTCAACGTCGGAGCCGGTGGCTGCCAACCTGGAGTGAGGTACGACATGGCTAGCTTCCAACAAGCACGCATCGACGAGTCCGACAAGCCGCTGCGCGCGCGGCATCCTCTGGCGGGCTGCGATCAGCAGACGCTGATCAGCCTGCAGCACGGCTGGGGCATGACCGAGCCGCAGATCTTCGGGCCGCGGCTGGGCTCCGATGCGATCTGCCTGCGGGCGGATCTGACGACCGGCTCCGCGCTGGCCAATCTGCGCGCTCTGCTGGTGAGCGGCGCGTCGATGCTGTCCCTGCTCGCCGACAACACCGCCGAGTGCGATCCGGTCAAGCACGTGGCCACCGCCGTCAAGGAGTCCCTGCGCGAAGCGCTCGGGATGCTCGGCGTGGTGGAGCGCGCCGTGGACGACGATCGGAGCAAGGTGGTCTCTTGAGCGCGAGAACCAAGGCGCGAGGCGATCGCCGATCGGCTCGCGCCTGACCCTTCCGCGCCACATGACAAGTCCTGACCCCATGACCCTTCGGGATGCTCTCCAAACGAATGGGTGGATAGTGGCAACTCTTCACGCGGACGGGCATCGAGGTCCGCTCTGATGAGTTGGGAGCTCACGCAGAATTTCAGCGGGCTTCTAACAACACCATTCAGGAGGAATGAACATGCCTTTCCCGAAAACCCTCGAAGAACTTGAACGCACTCGCGACGAATGCAAGTCCATGGTCACGACGCGGGCCACCATCTCGGCCACGGCCGCCGTGGTCCCCGTGCCCGGTTTGGATATCGGGGCGGATGTGTCGCTGTTGCTCGAAATGATCCCGGCCATCAATCGCAAGTTCGGACTGGATGCCGAACAGATCGACGAGCTGGATCCCCAGACGAAGAAGATGCTGTTGGTCGTCATCAGCAGCATCGGTAGCGAGCTCATCGGCAAGCTGATCACCAAGGAACTCGTCATCCAGGTCCTCAAGCGGATCGGAATCCGAGTCGCTACCAAGCAGGTTGCGAAGTACGTCCCCATGGTCGGGCAAGCGGTCGCGGCCACCATCAGTTTTGGCGCCATGAAGTTGCTCGGCAACTCGCACGTCGACGACTGCTTTGAAGTCGCCAAGCGCGCGCTGCAGGATCTGGCGACGACGGAGCCTCAGGCGAAACCTCCAGTCGAAGGCGAAGCAGCGACAGCTTGATCGACGGGGTTGAGGCGGTGCGGTGTCCGCCGTCGCGCAGCGCCCCTCAACTTGGCTAAAGCAACGCCACAACGAGCACAGCCAGGAACAGCACCACGTTCAGGACGATGTAGCGCCGATACGTGAAGAACCAGAATCGCCTCAAGGTCCGGCTGACGTAGGTCTGGCTGCATTGGGGGCAGCGAACGGTGAAGGTTCGGTCGAGCTTCTCCGACGGACTCTCGAAGGCAAAGAAGTTGCCGGAAAGCTCGTCCAACGTCAGTCGATACCGACTCTTCTGAGGATCGATGACTGAGCCGCAGATCGGGCAAGGTTCCATCGCGTGAGTGGCGTGCTGTTGAAGAGGTTGAAACGAGACTACGCCTTCGCCTCAGGCCACAGGACGTACATGTCGCCATCGCAGAACCCGATGCCCACGCCTTGTGAGTCGCGCAAGCGGGCCGCGTTCCTCCCGCCGAGAAGGACGATGTCCCCATCAACTCCACCAGGACTGACTCTTCGGTCTCGTAGAGATTGACGTGGAAGGCCACCATCGTGGCGGGCGGGGTATCCGACATGCATGAGGATTCTGCCGTGAGGGTTGGCGGGCAGTCGCCTCACTCCCATCGACCGAACACATGCGCGCCGGTAGCGGCCGAGGTTGCCCTCGTCGAGAACTCGATCGGAAAGACATCGTGCGGGGCCATTCCCAGACGCTTCAACGCGCGGCGCGTCTCAGACGCAGAGTCGCTGGCATGGAAGAGCACCCGGCCTTCTGTCGTCAGCAGCGCAAGTCCGCTGACCGCCAGACCGTCGACAGCGTCTCCAAACAGAACGGCCGGATAGATGGCACCCGAAGCCAGTCTCGCAGCGGCAGCGATGCAGAGTGCATAGCCAATCGTGGGGATGGTCTGGGCAAGGACCGGCTTCACCCAGGTCTCGTCTTCATCCTCGCTCCCCCCGTCGTCAGAGACGAACTCCCAGATCGGGAAGGCTTCGAGATCCACAGCACTGAGCTGGTCGACTGGCTTGCGGGTCGTTGCAGACGTGGTCATCGGTGGTTCCGGCGTTTGATGGGCGGCAGACCATCCTAACCATCATCAAACATCGGTACTGTCGACATCATTGACAAACCAGATCACCTGCGACGTGGCGCACCGGGAGACGCGACGGCGATACTCGACATCGTGAGTGACGCGATTCTGGCCGCCGGGGCGATTCCGTGGCAGAACGTCGATGCTCCGGTCACTCAAGCATCCAAGGTCGCGCCATGCCCGTTTTCACCCCCGCCCAGTTCATGACCGAGACCAGCCCCGTCGAAGGTTCGGCAGAGCCGAATCAGACGCTATGGCTTGGCGATACCGGCGATCTCACGCAGTTCGGCGCCCTGATCGAGGTGCTGCAGCCGGGAAGCCGGTCGTCGATCAAGCATTGGCACAGCGCCGAGGACGAGCTCGTCTACGTCCTGGCCGGTGAGATCACCGTGATCGAGGGCGCGGACGAGACGCTCATGCGCGCCGGCGACGTCGCCACCTTCAAGGCCGGCGTCGCCGTAGGGCACTTCCTGGAGAACCGCAGCACCCAGCCAACGCGATGCATGGTCGTGGGGACTCGGGCGCCGGTCGACCGGATCACCTATCCCGATCACGATCGCGTGTGTCTCCGGGATCGCTCGCTGCCGGACGACATCTGGACCGATGCTGCTGGTCAGCCGGCGGACAGTCCTTACTAGGGGGAAGAGCGCGTTTCCAGCACGTTCGCCCCGACGATGCGCCATCGCGCTACCGACGAACGCCCAGGCCGGGCGTAGAGGGAGGCCGCAACTGTTATGGGGGAGTCGAGCTCCGGGCACACCCACCAAGGGATGAATCGCTGGCTGTCTTTGATATAGATCAGGAAACGAAGACGCGATCGGACGGAGCATGGACTCCCGTGTTTCAGAAGCGCCCAACAGCGGCTTCTCCAGGAGACCTCACATGCGCCTCAAGCCCAAATCGATCGCCAACGTCTCTCCAGACCTCGCGGCAGAAGAAGATGAACATCTCGGCCGGGTGAAGGTGTTGAAGCTAGTGAGGGAAAAGCTTGAAGCCTTCTTCGGCAAGGCCTGGACCCCCGAGGCCCAAATCGGCGCCATCCTGCTTTTCGCCGTTGCGTGCGCGTTCGCCTACACGGTCGGCCAGGATCCCAAGCACTTCAACGATCTGCAGAAGGCTCTACTCGCGCTCTTGTCGTCGGGACTCGCGTTCTTCTGGGGACGGATGGGGAAGTGAATTCGGCCTGCACGCCGCACCATCGCCACACCGTTCGATTCGCCCGCATCCGGCTGCGGGCACTGCACCCTGCGTGAGACAGAGTCGACACGAACCGCCGTCGTCGGCGGCGTCGGCTTGGTGGTCTGAGGATACGTGGTGATCAGGAGCTTTTCGTCCTGGACCTTGTATTCGTATTCTCGAGTTCCGCCGATGAGATCAGGGCGCTCGTGCGCCACGATGGTGGCGCTGTAGGTGCTGGGTCCAACGTGCTCGTAGCTGTAAGTCGTCTCCGTCACGTGTCCTGCGAAACTGCACCAGGAAACAATTTCCGAATCCATGACGAGCAAGACGCAGGCGGTCGATACGTTGGGGCGCGAAGACCCATCCGCGAAGTGCTGGACGATCTTCTCGCCTTTCCAGCAACCCAGAACGTCTGAGGGCGCGGAAAGGCACGGCGCGCTGGCGAGGCCGGCAAGCAGCATCAGCATCGCGGGCGGAGAACGGAGTAGCCTCTTCATGACGACCTCTCGCTGTCGCCTCATTGCCGCACCTTGCGCCGCCGCCACAGCTTCCGCCCGATCCAGAACGCCAATCCGAGCACGACGGACCACGGCAGCAGATACGCCACGCCCGTGATGGCCGAGGCGATGCCGTTCGACAGACTCCCGCCGAAGTCCGAACCCGCCCTCGTGATCGGCTTCCAGAACGATTTGCTGTGCTCGGAGCGGATGTTGATCGTGAGGATCTCCGTCTCCACCCGGCGCATCAGGTCGGTCTGCTTGCCACTGGCGGACTCCAGCTCGCTCTGCACCTGCGCGAGTTCGTGGGTGAGCTTGATCAAGGCATCGGCGTCGTTCCCGGGACGCTTGCGCAGCGCTTCCAGTTCCGCGCGATAGCTGGTCAGCATCGCCAGCTTCTTCTCGCCCTCGACGATCGGACCCCCCAGATCCTCCGCATAGGTGGACCGGCTGGTGATCTCGCCTTGCTGGCTCATCGACGCGATCAGCTTCTCGATGCCGCTCGGCTTCGCGCGGACGCGCAGGGTTGCCTCGCCCTGCCTGCCGGAGTCGATGCGTGATTCCAGCACCTCGCAGAGCTCCGCCGCAGCGGCGCGGCACGCAGCCACCGCCGCCTGGTGAGTCGCCGCGATCTTGTCCTCGGACGTGTCGATCTCGATCGTGTGGATGTACGCCAGCAAGCGTCGCGGCGCGTCAGCCATCTTCTCCTGCGGCATCGGCGCCCTGTCTTTGGCAGCGACAAAGGCCGGCGAGGATCCGCTCTTCGGCGAGCACCCGGTGACGACGAGGATCAGAAGCGCAATCAGCAGACGATTCATCGGAACTCCGACGGGGGGAGGCAGGGAAGAGGCCCCGGAGTTTGCCTCAGCCTCAACCCACGCTTCATCGTCAGCGGGCGCCGTGTTGCCGCAGCAACGCGATCATCTTGTCGTCCTGGTTGTAGCGCGCTCGCGCCATCGCGGAGGCACCGTCCTTGGCGACGACCTTCGCGTCGGCGCCATGCGCGATGAGCAGTTCGGCCATGTCCACCTTGCCGACGCCGGCCGCCAACCACAGCGGCGTCGCGCCGTCCGTGTCGCGCGGATCGACCGCCGCGCCCTTGTCGAGCAGCACGCGAGCGACTTCCAGTTCTCCTGAATCAGTCGCGCGATGCAGCACTGTCATTTGCCTGACTTCGGGATCGACCGCCTGCGCGTCAGCCCCGGCGGCGAGCAGGAAGGTCGCCGTCGCCGCGCGCGCCTCCGGCTTCGAGTGGCTCCAGCGTGCGCCGCTCGCGAGCGCCCACAGGGCCTCCGTCGCGACCTGCGGCTGCGCGGCGCTCAGACGCGGGGCCAGGTCTTGCAGCATCGCCAGCTGTCCCGCTGCGGCCGCGGACACATAGGCGCGCTTGACGACCTCCAGGGCCGGATTCGCGTTCAGCAACAGGCTCGCCAGCTCCTTGTCCCCGGCGAAGGTCGCCACCGACAGTGCCGGGCCTTGCCTCGGTCCCCACTTGGACTGGTCCGCCTTCGCCGCCAGCAGCTGCTTCACGACCGGGACGCGCCGGGCTTTGGTGGCCGCATCCAGCGCGGTCATGTCCTCGCTGGACAGTTCATTCAAAGGAATTGCCGCCTTGAGATACAGCGCCACTGCCGCCTCATCGCCGCGCGCGGCCGCCGCCACGAAGCCGTCCTGCGTGAACGGCTGACCGAGCTTCACCAGCTGCTGCCGAGGATCTTCCACATGCTCCGGCTGGAACAGCGCGACCAGCTTCTTCGCCGAGTCGGTGAAGCCCGCCACGCCCGTGACGATCGCGGCGATCACCAGCAACACCGCGACCCCGCGCCGCTGCTTCAGCCGCGCGAGGTAGCGCTCGTGGAGAGGTGTCGAAGACGTCGAAGGCGCGGCATCGGGCATCGCAGATCCGTGTGAGAAGACGACGAGCGCCTTTCTACTCCACTTTCCGCGCCCGAATGCCGCGCCTTGTCAGCGCGTCCCTTCAGTCTGTCGGGCTGCGCTCAAGAGAGCGCTCCGCCGAACTCAAGGCAGCGTGTTGAGCGACGATCTCACGCCGCGCGAGAAGCTCTGCCCGTCGTGACGATCCCAGTTGATCGACCACGTCATCACGCCCCGGAACGTCGGATACGCCTGCACCGGCTTGATCGCGCCGCATTGCGACAGCTTCGTCAGGCAGTTCAGCGCCGCCGTGATCGTCGCGACGCTCGCCTGGCCGCTGTTGGCCGACGACGGCCCCGACGGCAGCCCGAACGCGACCTGGTCCGGCCGCAGCCCGCGGAACACGAACGAGCCCGTGCCGTTGTTGGTCGTGAAGCCCTCGATCAGCATCCGGCTGGTCGCCACCAGCATGTCGGCGCTGCCCTCGGCCAGGCCCTGCGTCGCGTACGGCGTGTAGACCGCGCCGTTGTTGTAGTACTGGACGTGGAGCACGTTCAGTTCGTCGCGCAGGCCGTCGATGATCGGCAGGTACGCGCCCCAGATGCCGCTGTACGCGACGAAGCCGCCCTGCACGTACGGATGCTCCGGCGCCATCGACAGGTAGAAGCCGCTGCCGATGCGCTGCTTGAGCTGCTTCACCGCCGTGACCAGGTTGGCCTGCACCGGCGCGCCCGAGGTGACGCCGGCGCCGCTCTCCAGGTCGATGTCGATGCCGTCGAAGCCGTAGCGCTTCATGATGGCCTCGACGCTGTTGACGAAGTTGGTCACCTGCGTCGCGTTGTTGAGCGTCACGGTGCCGTTCTGGCCGCCGAAGGACAGCACGACCTTCTTGCCCTTCGACCGCGCGGCCGCGACGTCGGCGATGAAGCGGGACTCGCCGCCGGCGCTCGGGTCGAGGTTGAAGGCGATGCTGCCGTTGCCCGCGTCATCCGCGAAGGCGACGACGATCACGTCGTAGTCGGCGGAGACCTCGCTGATGGGGAAGGTCGGGCCGGCCGGGTTGGTGAAGTTGTGCCAGTAGCCGATCAGCTGGTGCTTGCCGGGCGCGGGCGCCGGGCCGGGCGACGGCGCCGGCGTGGGCGCGGGGCCAGGCGCGGGAGCCGGTCCCGGCGAGGGAGCAGGCGTGGGGGTGGGTGCCGGCGACGGGGCGGGCGGCGTCGTGCCGCCGTAGACCGTCCACGGCTTGCCGGAGCCGATGGGGCCGCTTTGCGAGGCGGGGTTGTCGCCTTGCGTCCACCAGTTGGCGCGGTAGATCACGCCTTGGTAGCTGACGATCGCGCCGCCCGAATAGGCCGTGGCCGCATTCCATGCGCCTTGCGGGGCAGGAGCCGGGGACGGTGCCGGTGTGGGCGCAGGCGCTGGGCTGGGCGACGGGCTCGGCGTGGGTGCCGGCGACGGAGCGGGCGAGGGCGCCGGGCCGCTCGCGGGGCCGATGGGCGTCCACAGCGAGGCGTTGGTCGGGTTCCAGCCGGTGCTGGCGTAGTCGGTCTGGTTGACGGTGGCGCGGTACAGCTGGCCGTTGTAGCTCACGACGGTGCCGGCGGTGTAGTAGACGTCGGGCTTCCAGGCCGCGGCGGTCTGCGCGGCCGCGTGCAGCGTGAACGCAGCGGTGCCGAGGGCGACGATGAGCCGCAGCGGCGCGGACGTGGAGCGGGAAGGGCGTCGGACGGAGACGGACATGGCTGTGCTTCCAAGGTGGGGGGCCGAAGCGGGCCATGAGCCCGCGCCAAAGTCGCCGGAGCCTGGACAAGTCCAGGCTGATCGGCAAACCGCGACGTCAGTGGATCTCTACTGGTATTTGTTCCATCGAGATTTATTGCCACCGCTTGGATACCACTTTCCGAAATCGGGAGGATTCGGCGCAGCGGGTAAACCCGGGGTCGTGGTGACAAGGCGTGAGGGGGAGGGCCTGGGAGCGAGGCCCAGGACGGGCCTCGTCACAAATTGAGTCAGGGGGGCTGACTCGGGCTTCAGGAGCGCGAAGGCCTAACGCAGCTCGTTCTCCAACTGCGCCCGGTTGAGCGCCTGGACCCGCTTGATACCGCCGACGCACCAGTAGCGCAGCCCGGCCGGATTCGTGAAGCTCACGGCACCTCCGCCGCCCGCGACGGGCTCCTGGATCTGGAACATCAGGACGGAGAAGAACGTCCCTGTGGCCGTGACGAGCCCGAGGATCACCGCCGTGCCGGCGGTGCCGCCCAGGCGCTCCTGAAGGTACTGGACCTCTCCAGGCGGCCAGTGGCGGTTGGGGAAGAAGCCCGTCGCATCCGCCGGCAGCGCCGCGTGGAAGACCTCCTTGACCGTCCGGTTCACCTCGGGACGGCTGTCGATCGTGCCGAGGTGGAAGGCGCTCGTCGCGCCACCCAGTGTGCCGCGGGCGATCAGGCAGCCGCTCATGTAGCCCGTGAGGACGTCGCCTGCGGCCATGGGCTTCTGCGCCGTGCGGCCGGGGGCGTAGTCGAGCCAGGCGTACGGCACGGCCGCGCCCACCGCGATGCCGAGCACGTGCTCGACGTTCGGGTTGCGCGGGATCTGTGGGTCCAGCATGTCCGGATGACCGTCCAGCCCGTCGTAGATCAGGGGCGTCGCCGCTCCGGTACTGGCGACGATGGCGCCGCCCACATTGCCCATGTTGTCGGGCGGCTTGTTCCAGAGGAAACGAACGCCCGCGCGCAAGTACCGTTCGATCATGGTTCCCTCGCTGTGTCCCCGTCGATCGTCGATTAGGCGCTCGATCCCCGAGCGGGCTCATCCCTAATCTGGAGGACGCAATCGCCGCTGCTCAGCGGCGAAGGTTTGCCACAGCGAGGCGTCCGCTCAGGGCAGCACCTTCACCTTGATGTTGCGGAAGTGCGCCTCGCTCTCCGGGTCGTGGCCCTGTAGCGCGAAGGTGCCGCTGGCCAGGTAGCGCTTCTCCAGGCCCTTCTTGCGGACGATGGGCGACTCCTCGGTGTAGTCGGCCGTCTTCTCGCTGTTGACGAAGGTGGTGACGTGCTTGCCTTCGACGCGCACCGTCAGCGTGAACCACTGGTGGTCGGGCGAGACGACCTTCATGTAGTCCTGCACGCCCCACAGCCCGCCGGTTCGGCTCGGGTCGCTGTGGGAGTTGTTGACCTGCACCTCGTAGCCCAGCTCGGGCCAGCCGACCTCCTGCCACTTCGTGTGGAAGTAGACCCCGGAGTTGGCCTTCGGGAAGGTCATCACCTCGACCTTGAGCTCGAAGTTCTTGAAGTCGTGCTGCTGCACCGGGCCGGTGTAGAACAGGTGGGAGCGCGGGCCGCGCACGACGATGGCGCCGTCCTTCACGCTGAAGGAGCCGGGCTGGTCGCTGGCGCGCCAGTGCTCCAGGCTCTTGCCGTCGAACAGCAGTTGCCAGCCGGCGGCGGATTCTTCGGCGGTGAGCGTGTTGGGCATGTCGGCGGCGTGGGCGGTGGCGGACAGGGTGAGGGCGGAAGCCGCCACGGCCACGGCCGCGGCGGCATGAGAGGCGAAACGCATCAGGCGACTCCTACGATCTGAAGGACCTTGAGGGGCGGGCCGTCGAAAGTGACGGAGGGGACGTTGCCGACATAGCCGACATCCTTCATTCCGGCGGGCGTCGTGTAGAAGCCGCCGGAGGTCAGGTCGCGGAAGCGCTTGAAGAAGCGCGCGGCGGCGGCGAACTCGGGGCGGGCGGATTCGGTCCAGCAGATGTCGTCGGCGATCTGCGACTGCTGTGCGACGTCGAGCTGGTCGAAACGCTTGCCGCCGAAGCGCTTCGCGCTCTCGGCTTCCAGCCAGGCGAGACCGTCGATGACGACGGGCTTGTCCTTGGTCTGGTTCGGGTAAGGCGCGCTGATCCACTCGTCGATGAAGCGGTGCACCTGCAGTTGCGCGGCGCTGGGCGACTGATCGTCGGCGGGGATGATGAGTCCGCACAGCGCCTGCGCGGTGCGGTTCTGCGCGGCGTCGAAGGTCAGCGGCCACAGCTCGCCGCTGGCGTAGCTCTTCGTCAGCGTCGGGTCGGTGCCGTAGCCTTTCGGCTTGCCGCCTCTGCCGCCTCTGCCGCCTCTGCCGCCTTTGCCGCCTTTGCCGACAGCCGGCGTGGCACCGGCCGATACCTCGACGCTGAGCGCCGCGGCAGCGGCCAGCATCCATTGCAGCGTGGTTCTGCGGTCCATGCTCAGAGCTCCTTCTTGCGGAAGCGGTCGACGATGTGGTCCGCCTGGCGCCAGGCCAGCGCCATGATGGTCAGCGTGGGGTTTTTGTCGGCGTTGGAGGCGAAGGGCGCGCCGTCCGACAGGAACAGGTTGGGCACGTCCCAGGTCTGGCCCCAGCGGTTGGTGACGGAGGTCCGGGCGTCCGCGCCCATGATCGTCCCGCCGACCTCGTGGATGATGGAGCCGCCGGGCGCGATGGCCTTGCGGCCGTCGAGCTCGGGCCCGCCGTCGAGCACCTTGCCGCCCATCGCGCCGACGATCTCGGCGAAGGTCTTCTGCATGTGGGCGGCCTGGCGCGTCTCGTGCTCCGACCACTGCCAGTGGAAGCGCAGCACGGGGATGCCGAAGCGGTCCTTGGTCGTCGGATCGATCTCGCAGAACGAGTCGTCGTTGGGGATCATCTCGCCGCGGCCGGCGAAGTACACGAACGAGCCGAAGGTGCGGCGCACGTCCTGCTTGAACTTCGCGCCGTAGCTGCCCTTGGTGAGCCACTCCAGGCCGGCGCCCGTGCCGGCACCGGGCATGCGGCGGCCGGTGCCCAGCTCGATGTGATAACCGCGGGCGAAGCCCAGGCCCTGGGTGGCCCAGTCCTTGCCCTGTTTGCCGTACAGCCACCACGGCGCGTACATGTGCGAGCCGCCGGCGCCGTCCTCGTTGTGCGGCGGCAGGTTCTCCAGCATCGGCACCTGGCCGGACAGGTCGCTGCCCACGGTGTCCATCACATACTTGCCGACCTTGCCGCTGCTGTTGGCCAGGCCTTGCGGATTCGCGCCGCTCTTGCTGTTGAGCAGGATGCGCACCGACTCGCACGCGCTGGCGGAGAGCACGATGGCGCGGGCCTTGGCCTCGATGTGCTTGCCGGTCTTGCGATCGACGAAGCGCACGCCGCTGGCCTTGCCGTCCTTGGTGGTGACCTCGTAGACCATCGCGTCGCAGAGCACGTCGAGGTTGCCGCTGGCGAGGGCCGGCGGCAGGTGCACGGCGGGGCTCTGGTAGGTCGCGCCGATGGAGCAGCCGCGCGAGCACGGCGTGGCCCAGAAGCAGGCGGCGCGTTCGCGCATGGACTGCGCGACCAGCGCCTGCGCGCGCGGGTTGCCGGGATGCAGCAGCGCGGGGATGCGGGCGTCGTCGAGCTTGGCGGTGAGCACCGCGCGGTGGATGGGCACCACCGGGATGCCCAGCTGGCCGGCGCGCTGCGCGACCAGGCGTTCCCCCACGCGCGCGGCCGGCGCGGGCAGCAGGCAGCCCTCGGGCGAATCGGGCGTGTTTTCCAGGCCCTCGTTGGTGCCGTAGATGCCCACGAGCATCTCGACCTTGTCGTAGTAGGGCGCGAGGTCCTCGTAGGCGATGGGCCAGTCGAAGCCCAGGCCGTCGCGGCTGCGGGGCTTGAAGTCGTAGGGGCCGTTGCGCAGCGAGATGCGGCCCCAGTGGTTGGTGCGGCCGCCCAGCATGCGGGCGCGCCACCAGTCGAAGCGCTGTTCCTCGTTGTCGGAGGCCTGGGTGTAGGGCTCGCCGGGCACCTGCCAGCCGCCGTCCACGGTCGCGTCGTAGAAACCGAAGGGTTTGTCGGGCGTGCTCGCGCCGCGCAGCGGGGCGTCGTGCGAGGCCTGGAACATCGGCGTCTCGCTGCGGAAGTCGTAGTACCGGCCGGCTTCCAGCATCAGCACCTTCACGCCTTCGAGCGCCAGCGTGTAGGCCGTCTGGCCGCCGCCGGCGCCCGAGCCGACGACGATGACGTCGTAGTCGCGCGCCAGGTTGCGCGTCGTCACAAAACCCATGCGGCCTCCTGAAGAAGTCGGCGGAGTTTGCCACCGCGAGGGAGGGCGTTTCGGGAAGTCATGGAGCGGCCGCGCGACGGCGTGCGATTACGATTCCGCGCGGCGGCGGAGGGCTCGGAAGCCCCTATTGCCAAGCGCGGTGGCGACGGTCGGTGACAGGGACTGACCGCGACCACTGCCCGCATTCACTGACGCTTTCTTCACACCCATGGCACACGTTCACAAGCTCCCGCCCGGCGGGTGGCCCTTCGACGATCCCGAGAACGTCGCGTCCTTCACCTGCCGGCATGTGCTCGAAGGCGAGCCGGTCCGCGAGGTGTCGCACGACGATGACGACGGGGCCTGGCAGATCCTCTGCGGCGAGGCGCATGAGGACGACGACATCCGGCTCGTCTGTCTGGGATGCCTGGTGGAGCGGGATCCGGGGCTGGTCGTGCTCGCGGACCTGCCGTATGGCTGGGGCGCGTATCGGGAGAGTGCGGATTCGCCGTGGGTGCGCGCGCTCAGCGAGTACGGGGACGAAGACGAGGACAAGGACGAGGGCTCTGAAGAGCAGGGCTCCTGAGCCGAGCAGCACTCAGCCCGCGCGTCGCCCGAACATGATGATCCCCATCCCGACCAGGCTGACGGCCACGCCCAGCCAGTCCGTCCCGGTGGGCTTGATCTTGTCGACCACCATCAGCCAGATCACGGCCACGCCGATGTACACGCCGCCGTAGGCCGCGTAGACGCGTCCGGCGGCGGTGGGATGAAGCGTGAGCAGCCACGCGAACAGCGCGAGGCTGCCCGCCGCCGGGATGAGCAGCCAGATCGGCTTGCCCTGTTTCAGCCAGAGGTAGGGGAGGTAGCAGCCCACGATCTCGGCGAGGGCGGTCAGCACGAACAGGGCGAGGGTGCGAAGCATGTCCATGGGCGGATTGTGCTGTGGGGACGGGTCTTGCTCCGCGATCGCAGCCCGGCCGCTGTGACGGGTCCTGAAGGGCTCGACGGACACTCGATCGCTTGATGGCTCGCCGCTATAAGGGAGTCGATTCCACTGTGGGCGGATAACCGAGCCATTCCTGCAACGCATCGAGGATCGTCTCAAGCAGGGTGTCGAGCTCCTCGGTGCCCATGACTTCAACTTTCAGCCAGCCCTGGCGTCGGCTGGTGAGGAAGATGCGATAGCTGCCGCTCTCCGGATCGTCGCAACCGATGTCGACCGACAGTCGCACGCCGGCATGATCGAACCAGATGAACCAGCCCCAGTCTTCCTGGACTGGCTTCTGCTCACCGAATATGGCGGCGATCGAGGGCAGCAACACGCCTGCGACGACATCGCCGCCCACGCAGCAATCGTTGATGTAGAGATCGCGGTCAAGCGATGGCAGCTTCTTCGTGAACTCGATTTCGAATGGCATAGGTGACCTGCGCGGGCGTCGGGGACCCTTTCAATCAGGGAGTTTTCCGCGGACCGACATTACCGCCAGCGCGCGCCTTGCAGCGGCGTCCAGCTCTGTCCACTCGGGCATGGCGAGCGTGGCGGCCGTGTCGACGATGGTTTGCGGTGTCGCCGCCACGACCCTATCCACGGCGTCGATCACCCGCTTCAACGCGTCGGCCTCCTCTTCGGTATAGGCGGGCGCCGGGTAGGGCAACGCGCGACATTCCTTCGGGTTGTAGTCGTCCCATTGATTGAGCACCTCGTTGAGGTCGAACGGCGGGGGAACGGATTCAATCACCACGACCATGTCGAGCCAATCGAGCACGTAGTTTCGAATGCGTCGCTCGACCCGCTCTGGCGTGATCTTCTCGTCTTCGCTCATTCGATGCTCCTTGTCCGGAGTGAGTGTCTCCCATGCGCGGATCATCGACCTTGGTGTTGACGCTTCCTCGGGCAGAATCCCGCATTCATCGACCATGCCACGGACGCTCCAGTGCCCACCCGACCCGCCTGCCGGAATTGCCTGACGCCCATCCTCGCGCTGACCGCCGCGGTCACCGGCGGCGTCTGCGTGCGCTGTGCCGGGAAGTGGCGGCACTCCACCAAGCATTCGGCGGTGCTCGCCGATCAATCGGCATGGTCCGACGCGAGCAAGCGCTCCCGGTCCTACGAGTCCGACGCGACCATCCATTACTTCGACGAGTTCTACTGGTGCGAGCGCTGCGATGCGCCGTCCGTTTTCACCGCCATCCAGCAGAAGCACGCGTACGAAGTCGAGAAGCGCTATCTCTTCCAGACGCGGAAGCTTTGCGATGGCTGCCATGCGCAGTCCAAGGACACCTCACATCAGCCTGGCCCATGAGCATCGACTTCGAAGACATCCACAAGCACGTGGAGAACTATCAGGGCCCAATCAAGGCAGTCTTCACGGAGATCATTTCGGATGACATGAAGCTGGACGTCCTCCACGTTGGATCGACGTTGTTCCGCCGGCGGGAGCTGCTCATCACGTGCGGCATGAGCGCAATCCCCATGCGCGTGCCGGAGGGCGAGACCTATGCTGCGAGAGCTGAGCTTGTCATCGAGTTGCCAAGGGGTTGGCCGTTGAACGTCGATGCCTTCATGGACGAGCGGCACTATTGGCCGGTCCGCCTGCTGAAGAATCTGGCCCGATATCCGATGCAGGCGGATTCATGGCTGGGATACGGTCACACGGTGGCCAATGGGGCCTCCGATGAGACATTGCAGCCTTACGCCAGCAACGTGCCGTTCTGTGCAGCCGCCGTGCTTCCGTGTATGCCGATGGGAGAAAACGGTTTTTCAATGACCAGCCAGAGCGGTGAAGAGGTGATCTTCTGGAGCGTCGTTCCGCTGCACCGCGCCGAGCTGGCGTTCAAGCGGGAACAGGGCGCCGATGCGCTTCTGGATCTCTTCGATAAGAGGGGCGTGCGAGCGCGAGTCGATCCCGCCCGACCAAGCGTCGTGTAGGCGACGCTGCGCGGGGTTCTCAAAATGTTGTCCTTCGAGGGGCGCCGAGTGATCGTGCGTCCTGGATCACCGCAACCTCAGGAATCTCAACAAGGTCCCTGAACTCTCCGTCCGGAAAACTGGGGCGACCTACGACGCGTCCGCCTAGTCGAAGCACCAGCTTGCGCGCCGCCTCGTTGTCATCGCGCATGTAGGTCTGGACCGTCGGCCAGCGCCACTCGCGGTACGCATGCGCCACAGCGAGCCTCGATGCTTCGAGCGCGATGCCTCGACCTCGCGCTTCAGGCAGCAGCCACCAGGTCAACTCGGTCGGCCATCCGTGGCCGCGCCAGAAGCCGCAGACGCCGACGACCTCCTGCACGCCGCGCAGACGGACCGCCCACACGCCGAATCCCTGCAAGGTCCAGGCACCCGCGTCGGCTGCCAATCGAGACCACGCGGCGGCAGGAGAGAGCGGGCCGCCATAGGCCCCCGAAGCCTCCGCATCGCCGTAGAAACGCTCGTAGGCATCGAAGCAACTGCTGTCGAGCGGGCACAGCGTCAGACGTTCGGATTCGAGAGTCGGGATGGCAGTCATGGGTGCGGGCGATGAGGACCGGCGCAAGCATATCGGCTCGTTATTGACAGCAATTCTCAATTGCGAGCAATTCTCATCTATAGTGCCGATCCGTCCGCGGGTCCGGTGTAGGAGCCGCTCAACGACTCAACCGGCTTCCACCGACATGTCCCTCAACAGGTTCCAAAAGATCGGCTTGCTGCTGACCCCGCTGCTGCTGTGCGCGGGCGCCGCCCAGGCCCATTCGCCCTACCTCAAGCCCAACACCTTCACCGCGGAGGAGCAGCGCAAGCACGTCACCGTCGAGGCTTCGTTCGCCGAAGGCGACCTGCGTCCCGACGTGGCGATGAAGTCCGAGACCTTCCAGGTGATCGGTCCCGACGGCAAGACGCTCCCCCTCACGCCGGCCGCCGTGCTGAAGGACGCGAGCTACCTGGAGGTGCCGCTGGGCCCGGGCAACGGCACGTACCTCGTGTCGTCGGGCGTGCGCAAGGGACGACTGGCCAAGGGCGTGCTGCGCGAGGGCAAGGTGGTCTTCTCCGAACGCGCGGAAGA
The DNA here is from genome assembly GCA_002205125.1 of Roseateles noduli. Classification (GTDB taxonomy): domain Bacteria; phylum Pseudomonadota; class Gammaproteobacteria; order Burkholderiales; family Burkholderiaceae_C; genus Roseateles; species Roseateles noduli. Next base: position 60,325 of record NIOE01000003.1, read on the forward strand.
CGCCAAGCCCGGCGACAAGCCGATCGAGGTGCAGAGCATCACGCGCGCCGACGTCTACGTCACCCGCGGCCGCCCGACCACCGCGGACTTCGACATGGAGGGCGTCGGCATCTACCCGGTGACCCAACCCTACGACCTCTACGCGGGGAGCCCGGTCAAGGTGCTCGTGCGCGAGCCCCGCAAGGCCCTGGCCGGCGAGACGGTGACCGTCATTGCCGACGGCCAGAACTATGTGAGCCACAAGCAGCCGGAGCAGGACTTCACCACCAACGCCGCCGGCGAGGTGAGCTTCACGCCGAAGACCGCCGGCCTCTACCTGCTGCAGGTGCGCGTGCGTCGCGCCTCTCCCGACAACCCCGCGCTGTGGATCAGCACCACGGCCACCCTGACCATCGAAGTGCAGCCCCAGCCATGAAGACCACCGTCCACCGTTCCCTGATCGTGAGCCTGCTGGGCCTGGCCGCGTTGCCGGTGCTGGCCGCCTCGCATTCCTCCACCACCTTCATCGCCGAGCAGGACCTCAACGGCGATGGCAAGGTGCTGCTCGCCGAGTTCAAGCTCGGCCGCGAGGTCGAGTTCGTGCGCATCGACTTCAACGCCGACGGCCAGTTGAGCGAAGCCGAATACCTCGGCGAATTCGAAGGACGTCTGATGCAGCGCATCGGCAAGATCGCCGATCCCGAGAAGCGCCGCGAGGAGCTGCAGCGCCAGATGCGTCAGGCGAAGGTCCGATTCGGTGTGCTCGACAAGGACAAGAGCGGCAGCATCAGTCTGGAAGAGTTCATGGCCGCCGGGATGAGCATGTTCAACCTGCACGACCGCAACAAGGACGGCGTCGTCGACGAGGCCGACGTGAAGATCGCCGAGGACGACAAGAAGGCGGGCAAGGAGAGCTTCGTTTCGCCTTGAGGACCAGCGGCCGTAGCAGTCATCAATTGCCATCCAGCCGGAACGTCTCCCGTGTCTCAACCGCTGGTGCCGCGTCTGCGCTTTCATCCTTCAGCGCAACACCTGTCACCTGACGAGCCCTTGCCTCGTTGAGCAACCACGCGAGCCGCGCCGCCGCGGCCTCGGGCGCGAGTCCTTCCGGCCGCACGTTGGAGATGCAATTGCGCTCCGCGTCCACGCGGCCGGGGCGGGGCGCCCAGGTGACGTACACGCCCATGCTGTCGGGCGAGCTCAGACCCGGGCGTTCCCCGATGAGCACGACGACGAGCTTCGCTCCGAGCGCATGACCGATGGGGTCGCCGATCGCGACGCGGGCCTGACGGACGATGGACACGGGCGACCAGCGCCAGTCGTCGACGAGCAGCGGACGGAGCGCTTCGATGAACGCGAGCGCATGGCGTTCGATCGCCAGCGCGGACAGTCCGTCCGCCACGACCAGCGCGAGATCGGGCTGCGTATCCACTTTGAGCGCGGACAGCACGGCCGTCGACGCGTCGTCGAGCCGTCGTCCGAGATCTGGCCGCTGAAGGTACTCCGCCCGATCTGCGGCAGCGCTGTGCAGGTCCAGCGTCTCCAACCCCGCCTCGTTCAACGATGCCGCCAGTGCTTCGTGATCCAGCTCTCGATGCACAGCGTCCCGCGCCTGCGCATGCGCGAGCTGGAACGCCAGATGCGCCGCTGTCGGCTGGCTGACGCCCGCGCGCCCGAGTCCGATGCGCGCCGGCGTGTGGCGTCGCAGCGTGTGCCAGGGGTCGCGGGTGAGGGCGTCGCTCATGACGATGGCAGCAAGGCGGCGAAGGCCGGCGACATGCCGTCCACCAGATGCCCCGGCGCGCCGGGCTCTGCGATGCGCATGCGTTCGAGCCAGCGCTCGAACTCCGGCGCGGCGCGCAAACCCAGCACCCGCCGCGCATACAGCGCGTCGTGGAACGACGTCGTCTGGTAGTTGAGCATCACGTCGTCCGACCCCGGGATGCCCATGATGAAGTTGCAGCCCGCCACGCCCAGCAGCGTGAGCAGCACGTCCATGTCGTTCTGGTCGGCCGCGGCATGGTTGGTGTAGCAGATGTCGCAGCCCATCGGCAGGCCCAGCAGCTTCGCGCAGAAGTGGTCCTCCAGTCCCGCGCGGATGATCTGCTTGCCGTCGTACAGGTACTCCGGCCCGATGAACCCGACCACCGTGTTCACCAGCAGCGGCTCGAAGTGCCGCGCCACCGCGTAGGTCCGCGCCTCGACGGTCTGCTGGTCGCAGCCGTGGTGCGCGCCGGCGGAGAGCGCGCTGCCCTGGCCGGTCTCGAAGTACATGACGTGCCGCCCGCGCTGTCCGTCGTCGAAGACGGCCCCGCGCGCCAGCGACAACGCCGCCGCGCGCGCCTCGGCCAGCAGCTTCAGGTCGACGCCGAAGCTGCGGTTGGTCGCCTCCGTGCCGCCGATGGACTGGAACACCAGATCGACCGGCGCGCCGCGCTCGATGCACTGCATCGTGTTGGTCACATGCGTGAGCACGCAGCTCTGCGTGGGGATCTCGAAACGCTCGATGACCTCCGCCAGCAGACGCAGCAGATGCCCGACCTGGGTCACGTTGTCGGTGGCGGGATTGATGCCGATGACCGCATCGCCGCTGCCGTACATCAGGCCGTCCAGCACGCTGGCGGCGATGCCGCTGACGTCGTCGGTCGGATGATTCGGCTGCAGCCTCGTGGACAGCCGGCCCGACAGCCCCAGCGTGTTGCGAAATCGCGTGACGACCTCGCACTTGCGCGCGACCAGGATCAGGTCCTGGTTGCGCATGATCTTGCTCGTCGCGGCGACCATCTCGGGCGTGAGCCCCGGCGCGAGACGCGTCAGCGAGACAGTGTCCGCCGCGTCCGAGAGCAGCCACTCGCGCAGCCCGCCGACCGTCAGGTGCCCGATCGGATGGAACGCCGCGGCGTCGTGGCTGTCGACGATGAGGCGCGTGATCTCGTCGTCCTCGTACGGGATCAGGGCCTCGTTGAGGAAGGTCTTCAGCGGCAGGTCGGCCAGGGCCATCTGGGCGGCCACGCGTTCCTGCTCGGACTCGGCGCTCACGCCCGCGAGCCGGTCGCCCGAGCGCTCCGGCGTGGCCTTGGCCATCAGCTCGCGCAGGCTGTCGAAACGGTAGCTGACGGCGCCGACGCGCTCGCCGTAAGCCGAGGCCCTGGAAACGTTCATCGCTCGCTCCTTGGGCCCCAGCTTAACCTCCCGGATGTGACAGTCCGGACGGCGACCCAAGGTGAGGCGCGGTGGCGCGATGCGGCTTGAACCGGCGGCCCGGCGAGTTCATCGCCAGGCCGCCTTCCCACCCCTCAGAATGACCTCAGAACGTGGCGACAGCGCCCAGCGTGAACGAGCTGTCCGTCCGGTTCTCCCGCGTCAGGCCGCTGACGCCGGCGTAGACGTAGCCGCCGGGCATGACCAGCCAGGTGCCCGTCAGTTCAGCGCGCAGGTACTGGCGGCTGACGCGCGGCGCCTGGATCTGGATGGCCGCGCCGACCAGGCTCGCATCGACCAGCACGCGCCGCAGCGCGCCCGACTCGCGGCCCACGGCGAGACGTCCGCCGAAGGTGAAGCGCGAGGTGCCCGGATCCTTGTCCGGCGAACCCACGCCCACGCCGAGCTCCATGCGGCCGCCGCCGGCCGTCAGCTTGCCGAGATTCAACGCGGCCAGCGATCCGGAGTCCTCGTTGACGGCATCGCGCTTGACCCGCTGCGTCTCGACGCGCGCGTACGGCACCAGCCGCACGTTCTCGTAGTTCATCGCCGTGCGCACGCCGATGCCCGCGAAGGCCTGGCGCGTGGAGGCGTCGGTCTTCAACTGGCCCTGGCTGAGGCCGAACGCCGCCAGCGGATCGTCACGGCTGCTGCGCGCCTTGCCGCCGCCGCCGCCGACCTGTCCGTCGAGGATCAGCCCTGCACCCAGGCCCAGCTGGCCGTACGCCATGCCGAGCGTGTCCTTCACCTCGCCGGTGCCGCCGCTGCCGGAACTCAGCTTCTGGTTGGACTGCGACAGCGCCACGCCGAAGCCGTTGGTGCCGTCGTTCATCACGTCGAAGCCGATCGTGATCTGGTGGCGATCGCGCGCGCGCGCCGACGACGAGGCGCCGTCCGCCGCCCAGCGGCTGCTGCCGCCGCTATAGTCCACCCAGAGCCCGCGCTGCCGCGTCTCCAGGGCGGACACGTGCCGGGACACCGCGTCCTGCAGACGCTGGCCGGCCGACGGCAGGGCCGCCGCGACGGCCCCGTGGATCTCGCCGCTGAGCGAGCGCATCGTGCCGAGCAGCGCCGCGTCGCCGAGACCGCCGACCGTGTTGGACAACGTGTTCTGCGCCGCGGTGGCGGTGCCGGCGTCCTGCGCCGCCGCCATCACGTCCAGCGCCGAGGCGACCGACTGCGTGTTCAGGTTGGCCCCCTGGGCTTGGGCGAGGGCCAGGTAGGCCGTCGGCACGACCAGCAGGTCGACGCCGTTGGCGGAATACAGCGCCCGCAGCCGCGTGCCCGGCTTCAGACCGGTGGGCTGCGAGAGGGTGCCGAAGGTCGTCGCGTCCAGCCCGCCCTGCGCGCTGACGATCTGGAAGCGCTGTCCCAGCGACGGCACATACGGCGTGTAGGTGCCGAGACCGGAGATGCCGACGAGATTGACCGTGAGCTGCGCGCCGTTCGCGCTGAACTTGCTGCCGGCGCCGGTCAGCACGAGTTGATCGTGGTGCCCCGCGCCGGTGCCCGGCGTCGCGCCGTTGATGTCGACTTCGAAGGTCGATCCGGGCGCCAGGCTGACGCTCGCGCCCACCGTCATCACGCCGGGAGAATTGCCCGGCGACAGTTTCCCGCCCGACGCGACCGTCACCGGTCCCGCGATCGCGCCGCTGCCTTGCAGCACGGCGCCGCTGCCGACGTTCACGCCGCCGGCCAGACTGCCGTTCACATGCAGGGTCGACGCGGCCAGGATCGTCAGTCCCGTGTAGGCCTGCGCGTTGCCGACGGTCCACTGGCCGCCGTTGAGCCGCACGCCGCCGCTGCCGCTGATCGCGCCGGTGAAGGACGCGGCCGTCGTGTCGATGGTCAGGGTCTTGCTGCCGAGCACCACGTTGCCGCTGCCCGCGAGGGAGCGGACGCTGGTGCCGGTAGTGGTGCCGGAGATGTCGAAGCTGCCGTTGTTGGTCAGCCCGCTGGACGCGGCGACACTGCCGGCGCCCGCCAGCGCCAGGGTGGCGCCGCTGGCGACCGAGGTGGCGCCGGTGAAGGTGTTGACGCCGGACAGCGACTGCGTGCCGCCGGCGACCGCCAGACCGCCGCTGCCGCCGACCGTGCCCGCGTAGCTGCCGCTGGCGTTGGACAGCGTCAGGTTCTGAGCGCCCAGCGCCACCGTGCCGCCGCCGCTCAGGCTCTTGAGCGTTGCGCCTGCCGTCGTCGCGGAGATGTCGAAGTTGCCGTTGTTGGCGAGCCCGCTGGACGAGCCGATGCTGCCCGCGCCGGTCAGCGCGAGCGTCGCGGCGGTGGCGACCGAGGTGGCACCGGTGAAACCGTTGACGCCGGACAGCGACTGCGCGCCGCCGGCCACCGCCAGGCCGCCGCTGCCGACTATCGCGCCCGCATAGCCGCCGCTGGCGTTGGACAGCGTGAGGGTCTGGGCGCCCAACGCGACCGTGCCGTTGCCGGTCAGGCTCTTCAGCGTCGCGCCTGCGGTCGTTCCGGAGATGTCGAAGTTGCCGTTGTTGGCGAGCCCGCTGGAGGCGGCGACGCTGCCCGTGCCTGTCAGCGCGAGGGTCGAGCCGCTGGCGACCGAGGTGGCGCCGGTGAAGGTGCTGACGCCGGACAGCGACTGCGTGCCGCCGGCCACCACCAGGCCGCCGCTGCCGACTATCGCGCCTGCATAGGCGCCGCCGGCGTTGGCCAGCGTCAGGGTCTGAGCCCCCAGGGCCACCGTACCGCCGCCGGTCAGACTCTTCAGCGTCGCGCCTGCGGTCGTTCCGGAGATGTCGAAGCTGCCGCCGTTCGCGAGGCCGCTGGACGCGGCGATGCTGCCCGTGCCCGTGAGCACCAGGGTCGCGCCGCTGGCGACCGACGTGGCGCCGGTGAAGGTGTTGACGCCGGACAGCGACTGCGTGCCACCGGCGACGGTCAGTCCGCCGCTGCCGACTATCGCGCCCGCGTAGGCGCCGGTGGCGTTGGACAAGGTCAGGGTCTGGGCGCCCAGGGCCACCGAACCGCCGCCGGTCAGACTCTTCAGTGTTGCGCCTGCCGTCGTTCCGGCGATGTCGAAGCTGCCGTCGTTCGTCAGCCCGCTGGACGCGGCCACGCTGCCCGTGCCCGTCAGTGCCAGGGTCGCCCCGCTGGCGACCGAGGTGGCGCCGGTAAAGGTGTTGATGCCGGACAGCGTCTGCGTGCCGCCGGCGACGGCCAGGCCGCCGCTGCCGCCGAGCGTGCCCGCATAGCCACCGCTGGCGTTGGTCAGCGTCAGGTTCTGAGCGCCCAGGGCGACCGTGCCGCCGCCCGTCAAGCTCGTCAGCGTCGCGCCTGCCGTCGTCGCCGAGATGTCGAAGGTGCCGTCGTTCGCGAGTCCGCTGGAAGTGCCGATGCTGCCGGTGCCCGACAACGCCAGGGTCGCGCCGCTGGCGACCGTCGTCGCGCCGGTGAAGGTGTTGACGCCGGACAGCGTCTGCGTGCCGCCGGCGACGGCCACTCCGCCGCTGCCGTCGACCGTGCCCGCGTAGCCGCCGCTGGCGTTGGTCAGTGTCAGGCTTTGCGCGCCCAGGGCGACCGTGCCGCCGCCCGTCAGGCTCTTCAGCGTCGCGCCAGCCGTCGTCGAGGAGATGTCGAAGGTGCCGTCGTTCGCGAGTCCGCTGGACGCGGCGATGCTGCCCGCGCCCGTCAGCACCAGGGTCGCGCCGCCGGCGACCGATGCGGCGCCGGTGAAGGTGTTGACGCCGGACAGCGATTGCGTGCCGCCGGCGACGGTCAGACCGCCGCTGCCGACGATCGTGCCCGCATAGCCGCCGCTGGCGTTGGTCAGCGTCAGGCTTTGAGCGCCCAGCGCGACGGTGCCGCTGCCGGTCAGGCTCTTCAGCGTTGCGCCGGCCGTCGTTCCGGAAATGTCGAAGGTGCCGTCGTTGGCGAGTCCGCTGGATGCCGCGATGCTGCCCGTGCCCGACAGCGCCAGGGTCGCGCCGCTGGCGATCGACGCGGCGCCGGTGAAGGTGTTGATGCCCGACAGCGTCTGCGTGCCGCCGGCGACGGTGACGCCACCGCTGCCGCCGATGACGCCGCCGAAGGTGTCCGCGGCGTTGGTGAGGGTCAGGACTTGCCCGCCGAGCACCACGGACCCCGTGCCCGCCAGGCTGATCAGCGAGGCGCCGGCGCTGGTCCCGGCGATGTCGAACACGCCGTTGTTCACCAGCCGGCTCGAGGTGGCGATGCTGCCCGCGCCGGCCAGCGCCAGCGTGGCGCCGCTGCCGATCGTCGTCTGGCCGGTGTAGGTATTGACGCCCGTCAGCGTGATCGATCCGCCGCTCGCGCCGGCGTTGACGAAGCTCATCGCGCCCGGCGTGCCGGCCGCCTGGTCGGACAGCACGCCGCTGAAGGTCGAATTCAGTCCGTTCTGGTCGATCGTGCCGCCGGCGCCCTTGATCGCCAGGTTGGCGCTGTAGACGGCGTTGTTGACGTCGGCCCGCAGGGTGCCGCCGTCGAACACCGGATTGACGGTGCCGTTCACCAGGTCGGAACCGGTCACCGTGCCCGACGTGATGTCCGGCGTGGCGGGCGGTGCGTTGGTGCCCGCCAGCGGATTGCCCGTGTAGGTCCCGATGGTGTTGGCCAGGAAGAAGTTCGGCGGGACCGCGAGGTCGTTCCAGTTGTAGTCCGCGAAGCTGACCAGGTAGGTGCCCGTCGTCGCGATGCTGAACGTCGTGGTGAGCCAGGGCGTGACGCCGTCGGCCGTATCGAAGAGATACGCCACGTAGGTGTTGGGCGACGGACCGGCCGTGTCCCCCGGACCGCCCGCCCGGGCCAGCGACTCCAGGTACTGCGTGCCGTTGCCCGACAGCGAGAAGAGCGCGCCGTCATTGAAGCCGTGGTCGGTGACGTTGAGCGCCCAGGAGAACGAATATGTGCCCGCGTTGAGCGTCAGCGACTGCGACAACACCGAGAAGTTGGTGACGCTGCCGCCGAAATTGGGGTTGTGATTGAGCAGTGCGTCGACGGTTCCGGCGGCAAGTCCCAGCGCGGTGTCCGCGGCGGCGGCCCCGTTGATGCTTGCGCTGACCGGCGTCAGCCGCCACATGCCCTGGCCGGTCGGCGGCGTCAAGGTGAACGGTGTCCCCTTGCTGGTCGTCGTGAACGGCGTCGTCTGGTAGGTGACGTTGTTGCCGACGCCGGTCCAGCCGGTGGAGAAGTCCAGGGTCGTCTGCGCATGGGCCGCGCCGGGTAACGCACCGAAGGCACCGAAGACGCCGAGGGCGCCCAGGGCGGCGAGGTACAGCAGATTCAAGCGGGGAAGTTGTCGCTGCCGACGCACGCCGCGCACCGCGACGGAAGTGAAAGACGGCCGCGCACGGCTCGGGCTGAGACAGTAACCCATGAGTCTTCTCCAATGTCCAGTGATTTGAGTCGGACGGCCTGGATCACTTGCGGGGGCATCGCTTCATCCGCCCAGGCGGATGTCGTACTGCGTATGCACTGCCGTGGAGATCTCTTGGGCCGTGACGGCAATCAGTCTTGCATGAACCTTTGATTCGGCTCCCCGGAAAAGACCGATGAACAAGGTGGTATGCGCTGAATTGCCGAAATTCAAATGAACTGTCCATCCGCCATGCACAACGCGCAGCGCGGTCCCAGGGGCGTCTCCCCCATTGGGGGGTCAGGAGTTGTCTCTGCGCGTCGACCAGAGGATTCAGTCCTCCGATGGCGGTCTCTCGGTCCGTCCGTCTGCGTGTCGAGCGAAGCGGTCCTCCTGGTTGCCGTGCACCGGCGCGGCATCCGGCCACGGCCAGCCGCCGAACTCGGTGCGGCGGTAGTCCTCGAAGGCCTGGCGCAGCTCCTGCTCGGTGTTCATGACGAAGGGACCGTACTGGGCCACCGGCTCGCCGATGGGCCGGCCCTGCAGCATCAGCAGCTCGGCGGGCGCGTCGCCATTGACCAGGACGACGGCGGCCCCCGCCCGCACCTCGACCGAAGAGCTCAGCGGCACGACCTGGCCCTCGATCGTGATCCGGTCGCCGGCGAAGAAATAGAGCTTGCGGCGCGTGCCGTCGCCCAGCGCCGCGGGCAGGGTCCATTGGGCACCCGGCTCCAGACGCAGCGTCCACATCGCCAGGTCCGAATGCAGCCGCGCGCCCCACGAGTCCGGCGGCGGCGCCAGCGGCTTCGCCCCGTGCCTGGTCCCGGGCCTGGTCCCGTCTGCGCCGCCCAGGGCGGAGGCGGGCAGGTCGCCCGCGATCACCGCCACCTCGGTGCCGCGTCCGGCCTCGTCGACGAACCGGTGCCGCGGGATGTCCTGCGACCAGAACATCGTGAAGTGCGGCTCCACCATCTTGCTGTCGGCCGGCAGGTTGAGCCAGATCTGGAACAGCTCCAGCGGGTTGGGGCGGTCGTCGTGCAGCAGCGGGAACATCTCCGCATGGACGATGCCCTTGCCGGCGGTCAGCCACTGGACGTCGCCGCCGCCGAAGCGTGCCGCGGCGCCGAGCGAATCGGAATGGTCGATGCGCCCCTGGCGAACGATGGTCACGGTCTCGAAGCCGCGGTGCGGGTGGGCGGGGAAGCCGGGCACCTGCTGGCCGTGGTACATGCTCCAGCCGTCCTTGCGCGAGAAGTCCGAGCCCATCTGCCGGCCCGCCAGCAGCGGCGCGTCCGGGCCGTGGCGGCCATTGCCGCGCGGATAGGCGTCGTCGTGGTGGACGCAGAACAGGAAGGGATCGATCGTGTCCCAGGGCATGCCAAGGGGCTGGACGGAGAGGACAGCCTCGGTGGACGAGGCGGTGGTGTCGGGGGCGACGGGGGCGACGGGGGCGACTGTGGGTTTGGCGGTGGCTGTCATGGCAAAGGTCCGGAAGGTCCCTCACCCTAACGCGAACCGGCCGGTCGTGCCGGGCGCCCGCTGCGCGTCGGCAACTGCCGATCGGGAATGCCGATCGGGAACGCCGATTGCCATGGCGCGGCATTCGACCTCTCCAGACCGTCCCCCACAGGCGCTGGGCGAGAATGGCCCGACCTCGACTCGCATCGCCTCCCTCATGTCCCCAAAACGCTGCTCCACCGGCATCACCGGCCTGGATGACATCCTCCAGGGCGGCCTGCCGCAAGGTCACCTCTACCTGTTCGAAGGCGAGCCGGGCACCGGCAAGACCACCCTCGGCATCCACTTCCTGCTGGCCGGTCTGGCCGTCGGGGAGTCCGGCCTGTACGTCACCCTGTCCGAGACCGGCACCGAGCTCAAGGAGGTCGCCCGCTCGCACGGCTGGGACCTGGACGCGGCCGGCCTGGAGGTGTTCGAGCTGGTCAGCGCGGAGCAGCTCGGCCCCGAGGCGGAGCAGTCCATCATCCACCCCGCCGAGCTGGAGCTGAACCAGACCGTCCAGGGCGTGATGGCGCGGATCGAGGCGAACCGCCCCAAGCGCGTCGTCTTCGACAGCCTGTCGGAGATGCGGCTGCTCGCGCAGGACCCGCTGCGCTACCGGCGCCAGGTGCTGGCGCTCAAGCACTTCTTCGCGCACCACGACTGCACGGTGCTGATGCTGGACGACCTGAGCGCCTCCACCGGCGACATGCAGCTGCGCAGCATTGCCCACGGGGTCGTGTGGCTGCAGCAGATCGTCGGCGAGTACGGGGCCGACAAGCGCTTCCTGCGCGTGGCGAAGATGCGGGGGATCGGCTTCCGCAGCGGGGAGCACGACTTCACCCTCAAGACCGGCGGGCTGGAGGTGTTCCCGCGCCTGATCGCGGCCGAGCACCACAAGGCCTTCCAGCCGGAGAACGTGAGCACCGGCAACGACGCCTTCGACGCCGCGCTGGGCGGCGGCCTGGCCCGCGGCAGCAACACGCTGTTCGTCGGGCCCTCCGGCGTCGGCAAGACCACGACCGCGATCGCCTGCGTCCACGCGGCACTGCGCCGCGGCGAGAAGGCGGCGTACTACCTCTTCGACGAAGGCCTCGGGACGCTGCTGCCGCGCGCGAAGGCCCTGGGCTACGAGCTGCAGGACTACATCGACGACGAGCAGTTCCTGCTCAGCGCGCTGGACCCGGCGGAGGTCACCGCCGGCGAATTCGCCGCGCGCGTGCGGCGCTCGGTCGAGGAGGACGGCGCCCGCACCGTGGTGATCGACAGCCTCAACGCCTACCTGCAGGCGATGCCCGGCGGCAAGTTCCTGATGCTGCAGATGCATGAGCTGCTGACCTACCTCAACCAGCGCGGCGTGATGACCATCCTCGTGCTCGGCCAGCACGGCATCCTCGGCCAGGGACGCATCGACATCGACCTCAGCTACCTGAGCGACGCGGTGGTGCTCTTCCGTTACTTCGAGGCCCGCGGCAACCTGCTCAAGGCGGTCTCCGTGGCGAAGAGCCGCACCAGCAAGCATGCCAACACCATCCATGAGTTCCGGCTCGGCGACCAGGGCGTGGAGATCGGCGAGGCGTTGACGGACTTCGAGGGCGTGGTGTCCGGCATCTCCCGGTACTCCGGGGAGATGGCGCTGCTGAGCGACGGCGACGACGATCAGCGCAGCGCTGGATGACGAGCGCCTTCGAATCCCGCGTGATCGTCCTGGCGCCGTTCGGCCGGGATGCCCAGGTGATCGCCGAGGTCGTGACGGGCCTGGCGCCGGCCCATCCGGTCCACACCCCGGAACAGCTGCTGGCGGCCCTGAACGAGGGCGCCGCGGCGGCCGTCGTGACCGAGGAGACGCTGTCCATCGCGTCCGGCAGCCCGGTGCACCTCTGGCTGAGCCGGCAGCCGCCGTGGTCGGACTTCCCCTTCGTGGTCCTGACCAGCAAGCGCACCGGCCGGCGCGCGCCCAACGCGGCGGCGTCGCTGCACCTGATGGGCAACGTCATCCTGCTGGAACGGCCGCTGAGCCCCGACACGCTGCACACCGCCGTGGAAGCCGCGGTGCGCGCTCGGGCCCGGCAGTACTCGAATCGGGCGATGCTTGCCGAGCTGGCGGTGGCGCACGACGCGGTGGAGCGCCTGAACCGCGAGCTGGAGGACCGCATCGAGAGCCGCACGCGGGAGCTCTCGATGGCCAACAACCGGCTCATGAACGAGATCGCCGAGCGCGAGCGGGCGCAGGCGGCGCTGCTGCAGGTGCAGAAGATGGAGGCCATGGGGCATCTCACGGGCGGCATCGCCCACGACTTCAACAACCTGCTGCACGTGATCGGCACCAACCTGGACCTGCTGGCGCGGCTGGACTGCCCGCCGCCGGCCGGCCGGATCGTCGAAGGCGCGCGGCGCACGGTGAAGCGCGGCGCGCGCCTGACCGAGCAGCTGCTGTCCTTCGCCCGCAACCAGTCGCTGGTGCCGCAGGCGACCGACCTGCACGCGTCGATCAACGGCATGCAGGAGCTGCTGCTGACGTCGGTCGGCTCCCGCGTGCGGATCGAATTGGACCTCGCGCATCCGCAGCCGGTCGTGCTGCTGGATCCCAACCAGCTGGAGATGGCCGTCCTCAACCTCGCGCTGAATGCGCGCGATGCGATGAAGGAGGGCGGGACCATCACCATCTCGACGCGGGACATCGCGAGCGAGCGCGAGGGTCAGGTCGTGCCCGGCCTGCGGATGACGGTGGCGGACAACGGCGCGGGCATTCCGCCGTCGATCATCGAGCGCGTCTTCGAGCCCTTCTTCACCACCAAGGCGATGGGCAGCGGCACGGGCCTGGGCCTGGCGCAGGTGTACGGCTTCGCGAAGCAGTCGGGCGGCCAGGTGGGCATCGAGAGCGCGCCGGGGCAGGGGACGCAGGTGCATCTCACCTTCCCGCTGGCCACGGAGGCGCTGGTCGAGGAAGGCGAGGTCGATCGATCCGGATTGATCACGCCGAGCCAGGACATCCTGGTGGTGGAGGACGACGACGAGGTGCGCCATTCCATCGTCCAGAGCCTGGAGCTGCTGGGCCACCGGGTGACGGCGGTGTCCAACGGCCCGGAGGCGCTGCTCAAGCTCGACCAGCGCCAGCCCAGCCTGCTGATCGTGGACTACGTGATGCCGGGCATGAACGGCGGGGAGCTGATCCGCCGCGTGCAGGACACCTGGCCGACCATCCCCATCATCCTGGCGACGGGGTATGCCGACATGGACAAGGTCGGCCAGGTGCTGGGCGCGCGGTCCATCCTGAAGAAGCCCTTCCGCGTGGATGCGCTGGCGGAGGCGGTGCACTTGGCGGTGGCTTGAATCAGGACGCCGGATCGAAGAAGAACACGCGCAGTTCCTGCTGGCAGCGGCAGGCCTTGGCAATGCGCGCGGCCCAGTCGATGGCGGCTTCGCGCGTGGCCACTTCCAGGACACAGAATCCGCCGTTGAGCGTCGGCGCCCAGGGATAGCCGCCTTCGGCGACGGTGCCGTCGCCGGAGACGAGCACGGGCGGAACGCTCTCGTCGATGCCGCCGCCGAAGACATAGACGCCGGCCGCTTTCGCCTCCTCGATCACCGCATGCGAGTCCCGGACCACGGCGTCGAACTCTCCGTCGGGCACGACCATCGCGGCACTGGGGAAGGAGATCAGGTACTTGGCCATGGGGGTGTCCTCGCTTCGGTCGGAGGATATCCTCTGTGCGTCCCGAATCCCTGATGAGTCCCTGTTTTGCATATCTCCACCGACAAGGCCGATCTCGACGTCGAGCTCACCCACGCGTTCCTCGCCTAGGGAGAAAGGAAGGTCGAACGCATGACCACTGCGATCTCCGTTCACCGCGCCTTCGAGCGGATGGCGCGTCACCGTCACGGCGAGGGCTACGTCGCGCTGGTACTCGCCGGCGGCTACGTCGAGGCCGGCGATCGCGGCCGATGGCGTGTCGAGGCCGGCCAGGCCGTCTTCCACGGCGAGCACGAATCGCATCAGAACGAGTTTTTCCGCGCCGGCGCCCGCGTGCTGAATCTGCCGGCGATCGGACGCGACATCGGCGAGGCGTTCGGCCACGTCGACGACCCCGATGCGATCGCCCGGCTCGCCGAGCGGGATCCGGACGAGGCCGCCGGACTGCTGCGCCGGACCTTCCGCCCTTCGGCCCTCCGCCTGAACGACTGGCCGGACCTGCTGGCCGCCGCGCTCGCGGCCGATCCGAATCTCGGCCTCGCCGAATGGGCCGATACCGTGGGCATCGCGCCGCAGTCGCTCAGCCGCGGCTTCCACCGCGCCTATGGCCTCAGTCCGAAGCGCTACCGCCTGGAACTGCGCACGCTGCAGGCGTTGCGCCGGTTGCCCGGATGGCAGGGCTCGGTGGCGACGCTCGCGGCGGAGACCGGCTTCGCCGATCAGGCGCATCTGACGCGCGCCATCGTCGCCTTGACCGGTCGGACGCCGACGCGCTGGCGGGGTTAAGTCCGTTCAAGAACGGGCGGCCCCGCGCGCCTAGCATCGCGGCATGCAACGACGAACCTTCCTCAACATGCCGCTGATCGCGTCGGTGGCGTCCATGCTTGCCGTCGAGCCCGTCGGCGCCCAGACCCGGCCCAACCGCACGCGATGGCGGGTGCGGGCTTCCGAAGGCTTCGACGCGATCGCCTTTCTCGGGCCGTTGTCCGGTACGCAGCTCTACCTGGACTTCTACGGCGCCGACGCCGCCGCTTTCGCGCCGCGCCTGTCCGAGGCCGTGCGCAGCGATCTGGCCACGTTGTGGAATGAGGCGACCAAGGACGGCTTCGGCCTGCTCGGTCCCAACCTGCAGGTGCTGTTCTCGGCCCACGGGCACGACGCGACGATCGCCACGCTGCTGACCGCGCTCCGGTCGCGGCAGACGGCGATCCTGCCGAGCTACAAGGCGAGCAGCTACTGGAGCGCGGAGGACTGGGCCTGGTTCGACCGCGCGGCACCTCGCATCGACGCGATCTTCAGCGCGATGCAGCGCGCCGGGTTCGCGGCCTTCCGCAAGGAGCGGATCGGCCACGACCTGGACCGGCGCATCGCCGAAGTGGGGCGGGCGCTGGCCGGCTTCGACGTGATCTCCTGGCAGGAGAAGCTGACCGGCCACCGCTTCGAGCCGGAGATCCAGATCGTGCTGCTGCAGTTCTCCAAGCCGCACGGCATCAAGGTGCAGGGGCAGACCTTCCTGCAGGCGGCCGATTACGACACCGCGACCACGGTGCGCATCGCCGCGCACGAGATGCTCCATCCGCCGATGCCGATGGACGGCCCGGCGGCGACCGCCGCGCTTGCCGCCTTCGAGCGAGATCCGCTGATCACGAAGATCGTGCGCGACCACGATCCGCGCTGGGGCTACACGACGCTGAAGGGTCTGATGGACGAGGACCTGTGCCAGGCCCTGGACCAGATGATCAGCGAGGCGCTGGGCGTGGCCCGCAATCCGGCGGACCGCTGGCGCCAGTCGGACGACGGCATCCATGTGATCGCCGCCGGTCTGTATGGCCTGCTGCGCCAGGATCGCTGGGCGGAGCAGGGCGGGTCGATCGAGCGCTGGCTCGCCGATGCCGCTGCGCAACGGCGACTGGCCCCGGCGGTGTTCCAAGCGGCGGCGGCTCGTGTGCTGGAACGGCCGGTCGACGCGCTGTGGCCGGTGCCGGCCGACGCGCCGGCGAAGGGGGCGTCGGCGTCCGGCTGATCGGCGTAGACGGCCATTCAACCTCTCCATCCGCAGCTCGCGACATGCCCATCCGCCGAAGCCGGGCCGCCGCATACAACGCCTCCTGGAGC
Source organism: Roseateles noduli (assembly GCA_002205125.1). GTDB lineage: Bacteria > Pseudomonadota > Gammaproteobacteria > Burkholderiales > Burkholderiaceae_C > Roseateles > Roseateles noduli. The sequence goes on from NIOE01000003.1 coordinate 76,152, forward strand.
AATTGGAGGATTGAACATGCAGGCAGTTTCTGCGGCGGGTGCGGGGGAAGACCGTGTGACCGCCACCGTGCCTCGAAGGAGGAGTTATTTCATTGCCAGCGCGGCCACGGTCCTGGCCATCGGGATCGCCGCGGCAGCGACCTGGCTCACGGCGATGGGCTTCGTCGAGGCCTACGGCATCGGCGCGACGCACTTCGGTCAAGCGGCCGATCCGGCCAAGCGGGTGCCCCCGGGCATGGAGATGCTCGTGCTGGATGCCGCCGCGCTGCTGTTCGTGGCGGTGCTGGCGCGGGTGGCGTGGCGAGGGTTCCGTTCGCCCGCGCGAGACTGAGCCAAGCATCGGGCCGCTTCCGCGACCGCTGCGCTCAAGCGGGATCCAGCTCCCGCAGCGCCGCTTCGTAGACCGCCAGGTCGGCCGCGGAGAAGCAGCAGAACACGACAGACTCGATCGCCGGATGCTGCGCGATGGCACGTCGAACGCTCGCGATGGCGACGCGGCTGGCCTGCTCGATGGGATAGCCGAAGATGCCGGTGCTGATGCTCGGGAAGGCGATCGAGCGGACGCCCGCCGCGGCCGCGATCTCGATCGACCGCGCGTAGCACGAGGCCAACGCCTCCGGCTCGCCGGAGGCGCCGCCGCGCCAGACCGGTCCCACCGTGTGGACGATGTGCTGCGCCGGCAGCCGGTAGCCGCGGGTCAACTTGGCGTCGCCCGTCTTGCAGCCGCCGAGCAGGCGGCATTCGTGGACCAGGTCCGGACCCGCCGCCCGGTGGATGGCGCCGTCGACCCCGCCGCCGCCCAGCAGGGACGAGTTGGCGGCGTTGACGATGGCGTCGACTTGCAAACGGGTGATGTCGCCTTGGAGGGCCGAAAGCTGGTTCTTCATGTCTGGTCGCCCGCCCGCCCGCGGCATCTGGCGTCGGGCTCGTTCTGTGAGGCCTTGCGCAGCGAGCGTATCGCAAGACCAAGGGTTCGTCGGCTGGGCGCTTGAAGCGCAACGGCTGAATCCGATTCAGAACGCCACCACGAGCGAATCCGCGAAGCGTTCCGCGACGAACTGCCGGACCTCGGGCGACTGGAAGGCGCGGACCAGCTTGGGCACCCAGGGTCGGTCCTTGTCCTGCGTCCTGACGGCGATGAGGTTGGCGTACGGGCTCCTGGCGTCTTCGATCGCGATCGCATCGCGCTTCGGGATCAGGCCGGCCTGCACCGCGTAGTTCGTGTTGATCGCGCTGGCGTCGACGTCGTCCAGCGTGCGCGGCAGCTGCGCCGCGTCCACCTGCACGATCTGCAGCTTGCGCGGGTTCGCGGCGATGTCCAGCGTCGTGGCCGAGATGCCCGCGCCGGGCTTGAGCTGGAGGACCCCGGCCTTGTGCAGCAGCTGCAGCGCTCGGCCGCTGTTGGTCGGGTCGTTGGGGATGGCGACGCGCGCTCCGACGGCCAGCTGATCGAGCCGCTTGATGCGCTTCGAATAGAACCCGAGCGGTGCGGTGACCGTCACGCCGACGGCACTCAGCTTGTAGCCGCGCGCCTGGATCTGCGACTGCAGGAAGGGCAGGTGCTGGTAGCTGTTGGCCTGCACGTCCCCGGCGTCGAGGGCGGCGTTGGGCTGCACGTAGTCGGAGAACTCGACGATCTGCAGCGTCAGTCCTTCGCGCGCGGCGACCTTCTTCGCGACCTCGGCGATCTGCGCATGCGGGCCGTTGGTCACGGCGATCTTGATGATCTCTTCGGCATGGCTCGCACCTGCGAAGAGCAAGGCGGCAAGGCCGGTCAGGGTGAGGAGGGCGGAGCGTCGGACGGCCATGTGGATGGAGGAAGGGCGGTGGAAGGGCAGCTGCCGCGCCGACGAGAAAAAGCCCGGGAGGCGGGACTCCCGGGCTTGAAATGCTCGGAAGAGCACACGGCAAAGGTCGACGTCAGGATCGCCGAGGCGATACGCCTTGGCTACGACGCGATGCGCAGGTGCTTATGCATTCCTTCGGTTCTCATCCACCGCGCGCACCCGGCGCCGGCGTCCCGCCTGTCACCAGGCGTCGTCCTTGTCCCGCTGATCGAGCTCATCCGCGCTCAGCTTGGCGTCCCGGCGGACGGCGCGTCTGACGCTGCCGAAAATGGCGAAGACCAATGCCGCCACGAGCACGCTCCCCAGGAGCAGGGCCTCCCAGCCCGATGTCGTTTCCATTCCTCTCCCTCAATCCACTTCAATTTTTTGTCAGTCTAAATGTTGGTCTCCGCACATATCTACCCTGATGTGCGGGGTGCGAACGGCTCATCTGATCTACTTGGAATCCCGACAGGAGCTACCCAGAATGGGACATCGCGAACACCGCTACACGGTCACCGTGCGCTGGACCGGCAACCGCGGCACCGGCACCTCGGCCTACAAGGCCTACGGCCGCGACCATGAGATCGAGTCGGCCGGCAAGCCGGCCATCCCGGGATCGTCCGATCCGGCCTTCCTGGGCGACAGGACGCGCTGGAACCCGGAGGACCTGCTGGTGGCCTCGACCAGCGCCTGTCACAAGCTCTGGTATCTCCACCTGTGCGCCGAAGCCGGCATCGCCGTGCTCGACTACGTGGATGAGGCCGAAGGCACCATGGTCGAAGGCGAGAAGGGCCGCTTCACGCAGATCGTCCTGCGGCCCGGCGTCACCGTGCGTGCCGGCGACGACGTCGAGCTCGCCCGGCGCCTGCACCACGACGCGCACGAGCAGTGCTTCGTCGCGAACTCGTTGAACTTCCCGGTGCTCTGCGAGCCGGTGATCCGGACGGCGTGATCTGGACGAGGTGATCCGGACGATGTGTTCCGGGGCAGCTCGTCAAGTCCCAGACGGACGCTTCCCCGTCCGGGCTGTGGCCGCGACGGCCCGCGGCGGGCAGGATGTGGTCCTCCGAGTCTCCGGATCCGATCGCATGCGTTTGCCCGTCCTTCGTGCCGCGTTCGCGGCCCGTGCCGCCTTCGGCGCCATGACCACCATGACCGCCAGTGCTGCCGCCCTGATCGTCCTCTCAGCCCACGCCGCGCCCGACGCGAAGAGCCTGGTCACCGATTCCGCCGCCATGAGCCAGCTCGTCGAGGCCGTGAGCTACGACGTGATGTCGGAAGCCGCGATCGACGCCTGCGACGACATCGGCGCGGACGCCGTTCCGGCGATGCGCGAGGCCTGGATCGCCTGGCGCGCGCGCTTCCAGATCGCGCCGATGCGCGTGGTGCTCACCCGCATGATGCAGCGGCGCGGCGGCGATGCGACCTGGGACAGGCTCATCGATCCGATGCGCCAGCGCGTGCTGAGCGACCCGCAGGCCTGCGCCACGCTCGCGCGCGAGTGGCAGGCCGGCGGCAAGGACGTCGCCGCGCGCTACCCGCAGGCGGGCGCCGTGGCGCGCGCGATCGTGCAGGCCAACCTCGTCATGCCGATCACGCCGCTGCCCGTCGCCATCGAGCCCGCGCGGGGCCAGGTCCTGCTGCCCAGCCAGGTCATCGCCCTGACCGAGCAGCGCGGCAACTGGCTCGTGATCTCCGAGGAGGCGGCCCGCCGCAAGCTCGGCGTGATCTATGTGAAGGGGCGCGTGGCCCGCGACATGCGCCGTCCGGAGAACTTCCATCTCCAGCAGGAGCAGGGCGACCGGATCGGCGGACAGCTCATCCACCTGAAGTTCAACGCCGAACCCTGGGTGGGCCGGGAGATCGTGCTGCGCGGCGTGGTCACCTCGCTGAACCGGCTGTCGATGGACCTGGCCGACGCGGCGCTGGTCAACGATGCGTCGGGCCTGACGCCGTCGCCGCTGGCGCAGACGCCGCTGGCGCGCAAGGAAGTGGCGCTGCGGCGCGTGTCGACCGCGCCGGGCAAGGGCCTGGCCGACAAGGACCTGGCCGCCGTCGTGATCCACGGCCAGGCCAACAACCTCAACGGCACGCGCTGGGAGGAGGACGTGCGCTTCCTGCTGCGCGATGGCAGCGTCTACGGCCGCACCGAGATGCCGCCGGACCAGCTCGACGTCGCCGCGTCGCGTCGTCTGGAGCCGCAGCGCTGGGGCCGCTGGCGCAGCGCCGGCAAGGGCTACGCGATGCAGGCGCAGGACGACGACGGCCGCACGTCGGGCGAGTGGAAGCCCGAGCAGCACGAGGCGGTGCGCCCGTGGCCGGCGGATGCGCGGCTGGAGGGCAGCTTCAGCCGGCGCAGCTTCACCGGCAGCATGATCACCGGCGGCACCTCGGCCACGCGCGGCATCCGCTTCACGAAGGACGGGCGCTTCGAGCGCAGCTTCAGCGCAGTCTCCAGCACCGGCAGCCTGCAGGCGATCACGGGGACGGTGATCGCGGGCTCGTCGCACGGCGACGGCAAGGGCAGCAGCAGCACGGGCAGCAGCACCGTCGGCACGGGGCTGGGGGATGTCGGCGTCAGCAGCGGCACGCGCACGAAGGATGACGGCGCCAGCCGCCGCGGTCGCTACCAGCTGAGCGGCTATGCGATCACGCTCGAGTACGACGACGGCCACACCGAGCGGCTGCTCAGCTTCCCGGTCGACGGCGACAACCGGTCGGTCTACCTCGGCACGGGGAGCTACGACCGCGACAAGTGAGGCGGTCGTCGCCTTGCTGGCCGCCTTGCGCTAGCCGCGTTGCGCTTGACGCGCTCCGCTCCCCGACGCCCGGCTCACTGCATCCGCAGGCGCCGCGCGGCTTCCTCGTCGACGGCGTCGTCGATCTCGCGGATCACTTCGCCGAGGTCGACCGGGCCGGTCGCGTGCTTGAAGCGACCCGTCAGCGGCGTGTCCGGCGTGAGGTTGCCGCTTTCGTACAGGGCCCAGATCTCGTGCCCGTAGTCGGTGCCGAGCAGGTCGGGCGCGAAGCCGCCGAAGAAGTCGCGCAGGTTGTTGACGTCGCGCAGCAGCATGCGCTTGGCGTGGTTGTTGCCCGCGGCGTCCACCGCCTGCGGCAGGTCGATGATCACGGGGCCGTCGGCGGCCAGCAGGATGTTGAACTCGGACAGGTCGCCGTGGACCACGCCGGCGCCCAGCATGCGCACCACTTCGCCCAGCAGGCTCTGGTGGTGGGTGCGGGCCTCCTCGGCCGTGAACATCGAGTCGTTCAGGCGCGGCGCCGCGTCGCCGTTCTCATCGACGACCAGCTCCATCAGCAGCACGCCGTCCATGAAGTTGTAGGGCCGCGGCACGCGCACGCCGGCGCCGGCCAGGCGGTACAGCGCGTCGACCTCGGCGCTCTGCCACGCGGCCTCCTGCGCCTGCCGGCCGAACTTGGTGCCCTTGGCCATGGCGCGCGCCTGCCGGCTGTTCTTGGTCTTGCGGTTCTCGGTGTAGTCGACCGCCTGCCGGAAGCTGCGCTGCGTGGCCTCCTTGTAGACCTTGGCGCAGCGCGTCTCGTCGCCGCAGCGCACCACGTAGACCAGCGCCTCCTTGCCGCTCATCAGCTGGCGCACGACGGTGTCGATCAGGCCTTCCTCGATCAGGGACTGGAGACGCGGGGGTGCTTTCATCGGGGCCTTGAAGAAGAGGGCATCGGGCTCCTGAGGAGTCGGAGGCCGGAGAGGCGGGAAAGAGAGGGCAGGACGCGATTTTGCCCTTGCGGACGACACCTTCCGGACGACACCCCACGATTTCCCCGGCATGCAGCAACTGATCGAGCTCTGGCATCGGACCCGTCGCGCGGCGGTGCGCACGCCCGTCCTCGGCGTGCTGCTGCTGGCCATCCGCAACTACGTGCTGCACCAGAGCGCCAATCAGGCGGGCAGCATGGCGTTCTCGATGGTGCTGTCGATGTTCCCGCTGTTGCTGCTGCTGTCGGCCGGTGCCGCCTACATCGGCTCGCCCGGGGACGCGGCGGCGCTGGCGGGGCGGGTCGTCGAGTACGCGCCGCCGCTGGTGCGCAGCGCGCTGCAGCCGGTGGTCAACCAGGTGCTGGCGCAGCGCAGCCAGGCGCTGCTGGCGATCGGCCTGTTCGTCACCTTGTGGACTGCGTCCTCCGGCATGCAGGCCGTGCGCACCGCGCTGAACCGCGCCTACGCCGTCGAGCGCGGCCTGCCGTTCTGGCGCGCGCGCCTCAAGGTCACGCTGTTCACGCTGATCGTCGGCGGCGCGATCCTGGCCATCTTCAGCTCCGTCATCGTCATGCCCTACGTCTGGCAGGCGCTGGAGAGCGGCGTCGGCACGGGCCGCGAGACGCTGTGGCTGCGCAACAGCGTGCGCTACGGCGTCGCCTTCCCGGTGCTGGTGGTGCTGTATGCGCTGCTCTACGGCTGGCTGCCCGATGTGCGCCTGCGGTTGCGGACGGTGCTGCCCGGCGCGATCGTGGGCGCGGCGCTCTGGGTCGCGGCGGCGGCCACGCTGTCGTACACGCTGCGCAGCGCGGGCAAGCTCGCGCTGCTCTACGGCAGCTTCGCCGGCGTGGTCGCCACGCTGGTGTTCCTCTACATCAGCGCGACGACGCTGATCTACGGGGCGGAGGTGAATGCGGTGATCCGGGAACGGATGAAGGTGAAAGCCGAGAACGAAGCCGGGCATTGACCCGTTCCATCATTCCCCGTCGGTCGCGGCGTGCCCGCCGTCCACAAGGAAGCTGGCGCGATGGAGATCGGAATCCGCAGCTGTTGTTGCCTCGTCCGGCCGGCCGGGCGACAGCAGCTTCCCCGGCTGCGCGAAGCGGCTCGCCAACAGCGTCGCCCCCGCAGCCAGGATCATGACGATCGGACCCGTCGCCGAATCCGCGGAGAAGCCGGACTGACCGGCCAGGACGACCGCGACGACCAGAAGGATCACGCTGAACGCCTGGAGCGCTCTTCGAATCACCGTCAACATGGGCTGCCTCGCTTTCCGGAACTGATCGTCGCGACGTCGACCGCTCAGGTGCAATCCCACCCCAGCCGCACGAAGCCGCAATGGCGGCAGACGAATTCGTAGAAGGCTGGATTGCCGCCAGGGGTGTAGCGGGCGATCAGGTGGGCCCAATCGTCGTCCGCCATGGCGTACTCGCGCTTCAAGGTCTCGCGCGTCTCGTCGCTGGCCTCGACGACGTCTTCGAGCGACGCGTCGCCCATGAACGCGCAGGCGTCGTCACAGTGCGGCAGCCACGACTGGTTCTGCCAGGAGAAGAAGCCCGGGGTACGGAGTTCGACGGCCTCGATGACCTCCCTCGCGATGCCGGCCGTCATCAAGTCGTGCGTGTGGCCGAAATCGACGCCCAACCGCGATGCCGCCGAGCCGTCTGCGATGCACCAGGGGCATAGACGCCCCTCCGTCTCCACGCGCGCCCGATACACCGGCCCGGTGTACACGAAGTCCCGTTCCTGCTCGCAGCAGAGGCAGGTGATCTTCCGGGCGACCACGGCGCCGGTGCTCACGGGATCCGGGTGATAGGGGAAATGGGGCAGGGCAGCGGACATGGCCGGCAGCATATCGGACCGGCCAGCGGGCCACGGAGAGCCTCCGCCGGCATTCGCGGTCCGATTCACGCCCCCCACATCGCCACCACCTGCACCAGCACGATCTTCACGATCGTCATCGACGGGAAGATCATCGCGTAGCCGATGTCGGGCTGGTCGGTCGGCGCGATGCGGTTGGAGAAGGCCAGGATCGCCGGATTGCCGGTGGCGCCGGCGACGATGCCCGCCGCGGCATCGAAGGGGAGTCGGAACACCGCCGTCGCCATCAGCAGGGTCACCACGACCAGCGTCGAGACGATCGCGCTGCCGAGCGCCAGGTAGAGCCAGCCGCTCTCCGCGATCGTCGCGGCGAAGGTCGATCCCGACGAGATCCCCACCACCGCCAGGAACACGGTCAGCCCGAAGTTGCGCAGCACCAGGTTGGCCGAGATCGGCATCACCCAGGTCAACGGTCCGGTGCGACGTCGCCAGCCCAGCAGCAGCGCGACGAGCAGCAGCCCCGCGAAGCCCAGCGAGAGGTGGCCCAGCAGCGGCAGCGGCAGGCTGATCGCGCCGACGGCCAGACCCAGCGTCACGCCGACACCCATGCCGATGTAGCTCACCTCGCCGGTGGCGCGGACGGAATCGCCGAAGTAGCGGCTCAGCGTCGGGAAGCTCTCGCGCGGCGCCAGCACGCCGACGCGGTCGCCGAATTCGAGCACCCGGTCCGCGTGCGGCGCGAGGTCCACGTCGCTGCGCCGCAGATGCAGGATGCGCGCGCGGCACTCGGGCGGGAGCTGCAGCTCCGACAGCCGTTTGCCGGCCAGTTGCGGGCTGGAGACGAAGAAGCGCTCGTAGTCGAACTCGCTGCGGTCGCGCAGGATCCGCCCCGGCTCCGCGGGACCGAAACGCAGCGCGGCGTGCTTCAGCGCGGCGGGATCGGTGCCGCTGAGCAGCAGCACGTCGCCGCGCTGGAGCTCGACGTCGGGCGCCGCGCCCATGTTGTGATGACCGCGCCGGATCGCGGCGATCGCCACGCCGTGCGGCAGCGTCTGCGACACCGCGGCCACCGTCCGGCCCAGCACAGCGACATCGTCGACGCCGACCTCCTCGACGTGGAGCGACGGCGGGGCCGGGTGCTCCAGCGTGGGCTTGCGCCACGCGTTGTACAGGCCGAGCAGCAGGATCGGGATCGCCACGCCGACCGGATACGCGACCGAGTAGCCCGTCGCCGGCGACGGCCCGAACACCGCCAGCGCCGCCTGCAGCGCCGCCGTGCTGGTGCCCGCGCCGGAGAAGGCGCCCAGCGCCTTGGGCAGTTCGACGCCGGGCCAAAGCCGTGTCGCCGCGATCATCAGCCCGAGCGAGGCCAGCACGCCGAGCAGCGCCGCCGCATTGGCCTTGGCGCCGCGCGCGCTGGTCAGACCGCGCAGGAACTGCGCGCCGTAGGCGATGCCCACGCCGTAGAGGAACAGCATCAGGCCCAGATTGCCGATGAGCGCGGGCAGCTTCAGCTGCGGCGCGGCGGCGCCGATCGCCAGTCCGACGAAGAGCACCGCGCCGGATCCGAGCGCAAATCCCTTGATGCTGCGCGCGCCCAGCCAGTAGCCCACCGCGATCGTGAGGAAGAGCGCCAGCAGCGGCTGCGACGCCAGGAAGAGCCCGAACCGGTCGACGAGATCCATGGAGCGCCCTCCCGCGAAATGACCGTGCCGAGTGTAGGGGCCAGTCCTTGCCTCGTGCACGAAGCTTGACGCAACACCAGTGTTGATCGACCCTGCGGCCATTCCTTCGTGATTCAATCAACTGGACATTCCAGGGAGGACGCTGCGCATGACAGCCCGGTTGATCGCGCTCTATCGCTACTTCAAGCAGGCGGTGCCGTTCCGCCTGATCCCGGCGTTCATCACGACGCTGGTGCTTGTGGGCCTGCTGCTGGTACCGGTCCCGGATGGACTCAAGCCGGAGGCTTGGCACCTGGTGGCCATCTTCCTGACCACCATCGTCGCCATCATCCTGAAGGTGATGCCGATCGGCGTGATGGCGATGATGGCCATCGTCATCCTGTCGCTGGCTCAGGTGACGTCGCCGACCTCCAAGGGCGCGATCGCCGACGCGCTGAGCAGCTTCTCCAACCCGCTGATCTGGCTGATCGTCGTGGCCGTGCTGATCTCGCGCGGGCTCAAGAAGACCGGGCTGGGCAACCGCATCGGGCTGATGTTCATCGCGCTGATGGGCAAGCGCACCGTGGGCATCGGCTACGGCCTGGCGATCTGCGAGCTCGTGCTCGCGCCGTTCACGCCGAGCAACACCGCCCGCGGCGGCGGCATCGTGCATCCGATCATGAAGTCGATCGCCAGCGCCTTCGACTCCGATCCCGCCAAGGGCACGCAGGGCAAGGTCGGCACCTACCTCGCGCTGGTCAACTACCACGCCAATCCGATCACCTCGGCGATGTTCCTCACCGCCACCGCGCCCAACCCGCTGGTGGTCGACTACGTCGCCAAGGCCACCGGGCAGTCGCTGCACCTCACCTGGACCACCTGGGCGCTGTGCATGCTGCTGCCGGGGCTGGTCGCGCTGCTGACGATGCCGCTGGTGGTGTTCCTGCTCGCGCCGCCGGAGCTCAAGGCCACGCCCAACGCCGTCGAGTACGCGCGCGGCGAGCTCACCCGCATGGGGCCGCTGTCCGGCAAGGAACGCGTGATGCTCGGCGTCTTCGGCCTGATGCTGCTGCTCTGGGCGAACGTGCCGGCGATGATCTTCGGACCGCACTGGACGCTGGATCCGACGGTGGTCGCCTTCCTGGGCCTGTTCGCGCTGATCATCACCGGCACCATCGATTGGGACGACGTCCTGTCCGAGAAGAGCGCCTGGGACACGCTGATTTGGTTCGGCGCGCTGGTGATGCTGGCGGAGCAGCTGAACAAGCTCGGCGTGATCGGCTGGTTCTCGATCGGCATGCGCGACGCGATCGTGGCGAGCGGCATGAGCTGGTTCTGGGTCGCCGCGGTGCTGGTGGCGGCCTTCGTGTTCTCGCATTACCTGTTCGCGAGCACCACCGCCCACATCAGCGCGATGATGCTGGCCTTCCTGACCGTCGGCGCGCAGCTGGTGCCGGGGGACTACCTGGTGCCGTTCATGCTGATGATGACGGCGGGCTCGGCGATCATGATGACGCTGACGCACTATGCGACGGGGACGTCGCCCATCATCTTCGGCAGCGGCTACGTGACGATGGGGCAGTGGTGGCGCGTGGGCGCGGTGATGGGCGTGCTGGAGCTGCTGATCTTCGCGATCGTGGGCACCGCGTGGTGGCGCGTGCTGGGCATGTGGTGAGAGACAAGGAGCAGGAACCATGAAAACCGCCGTCTTCAGTACCCGCCGATACGACCAGACCCTGCTGCAGCAGGCCAATCGGGAGATCGGCCACGAGCTGGTGTTCGTCCAGGATCGATTGACTGTCGACACCGTCGCACTCGCGGCCGGATGCAAGGCGGTGTGCGTCTTCGTCAACGACGCCGTGGACGCCGAGGTGCTCACGCGGCTCGCGGCGCAAGGCACGCTGCTGGTGGCGACGCGCTCCACCGGCTTCAACCACATCGACGCGGCGGCCGCGCGCCGGCTGGGCATCGAGGTCGTGCGCGTCACCGACTACTCGCCGTACTCGGTCGCCGAATTCGCCGTGGGGCTTTTGCTCGCGGTCAACCGCAAGATCGTCCGCGCCAGCGTGCGTACGCGGGACGGCAACTTCGAGCTCGACGGCCTGATGGGCTTCGACCTGCACGGCAAGACCGTGGGCGTGATCGGCACCGGCAAGATCGGCACGATCTTCGCGCGCATCATGGCGGGCTTCGGCTGCACGGTGCTCGGCCACGATGCGTTCCCGAAGGCCGAGTTCGAGGCACTCGGCGGCCGCTATGTGCCGCTGCCCGAGCTGATGGCGCAGTCGGACGTGATCTCGCTGCACTGCCCGCTGACCGAGCAGACGCGCCACATCGTCGATGCGGCCTCGCTGGCGCAGCTCAAGCGCGGCGCGATCCTGGTGAACACCAGCCGCGGCGGCCTCGTCGACACCGAGGCGGCGACGCAGGCGCTCAAGACCGGACAGCTAGGCGGCCTGGCCATCGACGTGTACGAGCAGGAGGCCAGCCTGTTCTTCCAGGACCTGTCCTCCACGGTCATCCACGACGACGTGATCCAGCGGCTGGTGTCCTTCCCGAACGTGATCGTCACCGGGCACCAGGCCTTCTTCACCGTCGAGGCCATCGGTCAGATCATGGCCACGACGCTGGAAAGCCTCAGCGCGTTCGAACGCGGCGAGCCCCTTCTCAACCGCATTCCGGACTGAGCGCGATCGAACGTTGCCGAGCCCGACTTGCCGGGCTCGACTGACAAGCCCTACCAACCCGCGTTGCCCGTCCCGCGGATGAAGAAGCTGTTCGGGGCGTTGTCCTGCTTCAGGCCGCCGAGCGCCGGATTCGTCACCACGACGCCGTCGAAGTTCACCGCGCCGCGCCCGCCGTTGTCGAGCACCTCGATGCCGTAACGGCCGGGGTTGGTGATGCGGATGTTCTTCAGCCTGATGTTGCGGAACTTCGCGTTGTCCGCGTCGCGCAGCAGGTCCGGGTGGAATTTCTCTCCCGGCGGCACGAAGGCCGATCCGAAGCCGCGGAACTCGATGCCGGAGTAGGTCGGGTCGATGATGTCGACGTTCTCCACCAGGACGTCGTTGACGTCGCCTTCGCGCAGGTAGAACTTCAGCGCGCCGTGCTGCCACGGATTGCCGGAGTTCTCGTTGAACATCGGCCCGCCCGCGCGGATCAGCGCGATGTTGCTGAAGGTCGTCGTCCCCGGTCCGAAGGGGTACGGGCTGAACTCGTTGTCGATCAGGATGCCCGGGTAGGTCAACACGTCCTCGCAGACGCTGTCCTTGAACACGTTGCCCGCGCCGCCGTAGGCCGCGAAGCAGTTGGCGCGCCACGGCATCTGCACCGTGTTGTTGCGGAACACGTTGTTCACGCCCTGGCCCTGGTCCGGCGCATTCTTGCCCGCGGGGGAGATGAAGCCGTCGCCCAGTTGCCAGGTCTTGTCCTTCACCCAGTCGGTCCACTTGATGGACCACACCACCAGTGCGTCGTCGCCGGTGTTGCGGAGGTGGCAGTTCTCCACCACCGAGTTGGACGTGCCGTTGTCGAAGTTGATCCCGTCCGCATAGGTATTGCGGATGCGGCAGTTGCGGATCGTGAGGCGCTGCGTCGGTTGGGTCTGGTACGGCGGATCGTTGCCGACCCAGATCGCACCGACCACGTGCTCGATCCAGACGTTCTCGATCAGGCTGTCGGCGCCCATCGGGCCGGCGAAGGCCTTCTGCACGCCTTCGGTCTCCTCGGCGCGGGCCTTGGACTCGCCGAGGATGGAGAAGTCGCCGAACACGCAACGGGCGCTCGCGCCGTAGCAGAAGAACATCGACTTCGGGCCGCGCAGGTTGGTGTGCCACATGCCGGCGCCACGCACCTCGATGCCGGGGTTGTCCAGGCCGACGTTGCCGCCATTGATCTTCTGCAGCAGGTAGTCGCCGGGCGGGAACCACAGCTTGCTGGTCGAGCGCATGGCCCGCAGCACGTCGTCCGCGTGGTCCTTGCCGTCATTGGGCTGGATGCCGAAGGCGGTGACCGAGGTGAAGCCCGCCGGCATCGTCAGCGGCTGCGGCACCGGCTCGATGTCGATCAGGTCGATCACGTAGAAGGCAGCGGTGTCCTGCGCATCTCGGCGCAGCATGACGGTCGCGCCGGCGGGGATGTTGTCGGGCAGCAGCACGCGGGTTTCATCGAAGAAGGTGTGCGGCTGGCCGGCCGGCTTGTCGACGATGGGGTCGCCGATCAGCCCGCCCTGGTAGGACCAGCTGTAGCGCGAGGTCAGGGGCAGCGACTTCACGCGCACGCCGTTCACGTACAGGCCGAGCGTGGCGTCGATGCCGCCGCCGTTGGGGGCGTCGGGGATCGAGTAACGCACGACCACACCGTTGCCGGCGGCGGTGGTCTTGAAGGACACGTAGTCGCCGGTGCGGTTCAGGCGCACGGCCTTGCGGCCGATGGCTTCGGCCTCGATGTGGTTCGCGTCCCACTTCTGGCGGCTCGGGCCGAGGACCTGCGCGTTGGTCTGGCCGTCCTCGGCCTGGTACTCGACCCAGGGCACGGCGGCGCCGCGGCGGGGCAGGGGCGACGGAGCCGGCGCGGGGGAGGGCGCTGGGGAGGGTGCGGGAGAAGGCGCCGGCGTCGGGGCCGGAGCGGGTGCCGGTGAAGGCGCAGGCGCCGGAGAAGGCGCCGGAGAAGGCGCGGGAGCAGGTGCGGGAGAAGGCGCAGGCGATGGGGCCGGAGCCGGCGAGGGCGCCGGGGAGGGCGCTGGCGACGGTGCGGGCGACGGAGCCGGCGCCTGCGTGCCCGCCGGCACGAAGCGCCAACGCTGGTTGTCGTTGTTGCCGCAGTCCCATTGCTGGATGCGTCCGCCGGCGACGAGGCTGAAGTCCTTCACGTCCACGCATTTGCCGGTGTGCTTGGCGATGATGTGGAACGCATCGCCCTTGGCCGTGACGGCGAAGCGCTGGTTCGCGCCCCCGCCGTAGCCCCATTGCTGGATGAGCGCACCGTTGGCGGTCGAGATGTCGCTGACGTCCAGGTTCTTCCCGCTGCGGACGTTCCGGAAGGCGAAGCTGCCGTCGGCCGCGGCGCTGATGTCGAAGCGCTGGCTGTCGGCACCGTTGCAGGGTGCCTGCAGGGTCTTGGCGCCGTCGGCCAGGCTCGCGCCTTCAATGTCGATGCACATCCCCGACTGAACGCCGCGCAGGCTGTACTGGCCCACCGGGAAGGCATTTGCCGCGGCTTTCTGGGCCTGCGCGCTCGCATGATCGGCCTCGGCCGGGCTCGCCGACGGGTCCGATCCGTTGCCGCCGCCGCAGGCGCTCAGCAGCACGCTGACGGCCAGCGCGATCGTGGTCGGCGCGGCTTGCCGGAACTTTCCGGAACTCGGACGGGTGGGGTGGCGCATGCTCGTCTCGCGGATGTTGGAATGAATGAAGTCCATTCTTTCCGCGCGATGAAAGCGGTTCCAGACGGCAGAAGAAAGCGCTGCAATCAACCGTAAGCGGCGGGGTGGACCCTACCTCCACCGAGTTAGAGGGCCGCCTCGACAGGGCGGCGGGGAACGCCATTGCGGCCCGCGCCGCAGGTTGACTGGGCGGCTTTAATCAATGAACCGGTTACAGACCTAACCCGACAAAATGACTACACCGAGATCACGAGCGATCACCATGTCGAACACCTCTAAGCCCCTGGTCAACAAGCCTAGCCCCGGCGCCTTGCGGCGCGCTGTGGCCAGTTCTACTGCTGTTGAAACGGGGCAGAGCGTGGCTCAGCTCGAGAAAAGCTTGCGTCAAGCGCCCTCCGAGCGTTTTGCCCACATCAAGCTGGCCCGCTGAGCGCCGCATCGTTCTCATCGCCATCCTCGCGGGTGGGTCGTCCAGCATATCTGCTGACTGACAGCTCGACGCAAATCTTGAAGCAGCTTGGCCGTCTCTCCTATAGCAGATCAAGCGTCCCCAGCAACCGTGAACTCGAACACCACGTTCGGCGCCTCGTACCGGTAGCTCAGCGCGCCGCCGTGTTCCTCGACGATGCGTCGCGTGATGTAGAGCCCCAGTCCCAGCCCGCTGCGGTTGTGCGTCCCGCGCTCCATCCCGCGCTTGAACGGCTCGAACAGTTCCACAGCGACGGCTGACGGAATCTCCTCGGCTTCGTTGGCCACGCTGAAGCGCTGTCCGCCGTCGCCGGTCGGCGCCAGTTCGACCATCACCGGACGTCCCGGCGCGCCGTAGTTGCGCGCGTTCGCGATGAGGTTGGACATCGCCTGCGCCAGCCGCACCGGATCGCCGGTGACCGTGGCCGGCCCCGCCGTGCGAGCGACGATCTCGAAGCCGGGATGGCCCATCCGGACTTCCTCGATCAGGTCCAGCAGCAGTGCTTCCAGATCCAGCGCGCGCAGCTCCGCATGCAGCTGCATGCCGACCTCGGCGCGGCTGAAGTCCAGCACCTGCGTGATGAGCCGATGCATCCGTCCGCTCGACGCGTCCAGCCGCGCGCCCAGCCGGCCGGTCTGCGCCGGGTCGGGCTCGCGCTTGAGCACGCCCGCCACCATCTGGATCGCCTGCAGCGGATCGCGCAGGTCGTGGCCGAGCATCGCCAGCAGGTTGCGTCGCGCCGCCTCGACCTCGGCGTGCCGCGCCGCCGCCGTGCGCTGCAGCTCCAGCATCAGCTGCTTGCCGAAACGCACGTCCGTCTCGGTCCACGGCTCGGCGCAGTCCTTGACCTGCTCACGCCATTCCGCGAAGGACCCGCGCGGCGTCAGCCGCGGACCGTTGGGACCGCGCGCCACGACCTTGTCGGGCTGCCCGGCCCAGCGGACCGTCTCGCGCTGCTCCTTGCGCAGCGCGATCAGGCGGCCGCCGTTGCTGGCGTCGAAGGGGATGCACATCGCGCCCACCCAGTGGCCGATCAGCGGTCGCAGCGCCTCGGGCCAGTCGTCGCTGCAGGAGCGCAGCGCGGGCATGTCGCCGGTCCACGGCACCGTCGCGATGGCCACGGCCAGTTCTTGCGACAGGTCGCCGTCGGGGACCACCTTGCTCTGCTGCGCCAGCACCAGCGCGTCGGCGCGCAGCACGTCGCGCAGGCGCGCGGACTGGCCGAGCAGCGCGGTGACGGCGTCGTCGGCGATGGCGAGGTCCGCGGCCAGTTCCCCCACCAGCGAGGCGGTGTCGGCCTGGCGCCGGGCGAACTCGCGCGCCTCGATCGTCGCGATCGCCGACGACAGGATGTTGGCCAGCACGTCGCAGTCCGAGCGCACCGGATAGGGCACCTGCAGCGAGCTCATGTGGTGGCAGGCGATCAGGCCCCAGAGCTTGTCGTTGACGACGATGGAGACGCTCATCGACGCGCCCACGCCCATGTTGTGGAGGTACTCGACGTGGATGGGCGAGACGCTGCGCAGCACCGAATGGGTCAGGTCCAGCGGCGGGGCCTCCGGATGGCCGACCAGCGCGACCGCGCGGTAGCTGACGTGCGGGATCAGCCGCAGCGTGTTGAGGAGGTAGAGCCGGCGCGCCTGCGCCGGGATGTCGCTGGCCGGGTAGCGCAGGCCGAGGTAGGAGGAGAGGGTGTCGGCCTTGGCTTCGGCCTCGACCTCGCCGCTGTCGTCGTGGCGGAAGCGGTAGGCCATGACGCGGTCGAAGCCGGTCCAGGCGCGGATGGCGTCGACGGCCACCTGCAGCACCGCCTCCATCGAGCCGGCGCGGCGGACGCGGTCGTAGACCCGCGCCTGCGAGCTCAGCGGCGCCAGCGGCTGGGTGCGGGGTTCGATCTCGATCAGCGTGTGGTGGTCGTGGACGTGGACGACAGCGTCGTGCGGTCGGCCGGCGATGTCGATCTCGCAGAAGGCCGGCATGCCGGGCGTGAGCGCGGCTTCGTCGGCGAGCGCGGTCAACTCGCCGCGCACCGAGCCGGGCAGAGGCAGGTCCTGCCAGGCCTGGCCCAGCGTCAGCTGCAGGCCGAGCAGGGCGGGCACGTTGTCGCTCCAGGCCGCGACGCGACCCTCGCGCAACGCGATCAGCAGGCCGTGCGGCTGGATCGAGCCGGGAATGTGGATGGGCTCGTCGGCGCAGGACTGCAGCGTCGGAAACGAAGGCTCGAAACGTTCCATGGTGACTGTGCGATGGGGGCCCTGGACTGTACCTTCCGAGGTAGGTCCTCCGTCTTCGCGCGGACCCTCGGATGGGCGCGTCGGAGGGGGCCCCCAGGTCAGGAAGGATTCCGGGAACGCGGATTGCCGAAAGGTCTGTCCGGCGCCAGATCTCCGCGCCCACCCTGGAACTTCGTTCCGCTGGAGGACAGGCGATGAAGCAATTCAGCATCTTCCTGAGCGCGTTCTGCGTGACCTTGCTCGCGGCCGCCGCCATCGCGCAGACGACCGAACCGCCGGTCACGACCAACGCCAGCCGGCGCCAGTCCGGGACCGTCGGGCCGCCGCTGGACGCGGCCTCGATGAACCAGCCGGCCGCTTCGACGGCCCGGGCGGCGCCGTCGACCGGGGGCGCGGCAACGCCAGCGCCCGCCCCGACGCCAACGTCCGTTCCGGAGTCCGAACCCACCGACACCACGCCGCCGGCGAGCACCGCGCCAGCGGAATCCGCCAAGCCCGCCGCGGGCAGCCGCGCCAGCCGGAGAGCGAGCGGGCGGGTGACCGAGGCGGATGGCTCCTCAGGCGGACTGCCGGTCAGGCCGGATCGGAACTGAAGCCTCCGTTCGCGGCGACGACCAGAATCACAATCCGGGACTGCTTGTAACGAGCTGTCCACGCAAGACCCGGCCCCCGCGTGACAACCCGGTGACGGCAATCCCCCCAGAGGGTGTGGCGGATCATGTCCAGGTCGGTGATGCCCCCATCGACCACCCCCAGAAGCACTGACACAATCCTCTCCAAAATTCTGAGAGGGAGGGAAGGATGTCAGTTTCTGCGGAAGACCGCTTCGCGCCGCCCGTGGCTCACGTGGCCGACGTGGCCGCGCCGGATACCGGCGAGGTGTTGGCCGGACGCGGGATGCGCCTGCTGGCGGTCCTGATCGACGGCGCGATCCAGGCGACCGCGCTCAAGGTGCTGTCCCTGATCCCGGCCATCGCCGCCATCCAGGGCAACGCCAACGACGCCAGCTTCCTGGCCTGGACGCCCGGCGCCATGCTGCTGGGACTGGCCCTCTTCTTCGCCATCCAGACCTGGCCGCTGCTTAGCCGCGGCCAGACCCTCGGCAAGATGATCTGCCGGCTGCGCATCGTCCGTTCCGACGGCGGCAAGCCCGACGCGCTGCGCCTGCTCGGCCTGCGTTACGCCCTGGGCAGCCTGACGGCCGTCAACCTCGGCCTGGCGTTCCTGTTCGGCCTCGTCGACTCCCTGCTGATCTTCCGCAACTCGCGCCAGTGCCTGCATGACACGATCGCCGACACGAAGGTGATCAAGCTCTGAGCTCGCATCCCGCCGCATCCGCGCCCCGCATCGACACGCTGGCGCTGGCCGAGACCCCCGAAGGCATCGTCCTGTCCCTGCGCCCCGCCGGGCTGGTGGCGCGCACCATGGCCTTCCTGATCGACCTGTTCATCCGGGTGATCCTGGACATCGTGCTGGCCCTGATCCCGGGCGCCACCGGCGCGCTGGGCGGCCTGGGCATCGGGCTGATGCTGATCGGCCTGTTCCTGGTCGAGTGGCTGTACCCGATCGCCTTCGAACTCGGGCGCTCGGGCGCCACGCCCGGCAAGCAGGCGATGGGGCTGCGCGTGGTGATGGACACCGGGCTGCCGGTCACGCCGGCCGCCTCGGTCACCCGCAACCTGCTGCGCGTGGCGGACTTCCTGCCGCTGGCCTACGCCTTCGGCATCGTGACGATGCTGCTGAACCGCGACTGCAAGCGCCTGGGCGACCTGGCCGCCGGCACGCTCGTGGTCTACGCCCAGCCCGTGATCCTGCACGACGCCCCGCCCGAGGCGCCCGCGCTGGCGCCGGCCCGCGCGCTGAACCAGCGCGAACAGGCCGCCATCCGCGCCTGGGCCGGTCGCGCGAAACGCCTGACCCCGGAACGCTTCGAGGAGCTGGCGACGCTCGCCGCGCCCGTGCTGCCGGCGGAAGCGCCCGGCGAGGCAAAACGGACCACGGCCGTGCGCCTGCTCGGCGTCGCGCAGTGGCTGATGGGAAGACGCTGATGGGGAAGACGCTGATGGGGAAGCGCCGATGAGCCCGATGCACTTCGAGGCGACCTACGGCCCGCTGTGGGACGCCTTCGCCGCCGAACTCGCGCTCGCCAGCCAGGGCAAGCGCGTGGACGGCGCGCTGCTCGCGTCGCAGTACCGGCGCGTCTGCGAACACCTGGCGCTGGCGCAGTCCCGCGCCTATCCGATCCACCTCATCGCCCGGCTGGAAACGCTGACGCAGGAGGCGCATCAGCTGATCTACCGCCGGCAGGACTACGGCCTGCGGCAGGTGTCGCGGCTGCTGCGCGTCGACCTGCCCCGCGCCGTGCGCGCGCAGCGGCGCTACGTGCTGGCGGCGCTGCTGCTGTTCGCGGTGCCGCTGGTGGCGGCCTTCCTGCTGGCCTGGTCCGGCCCGGATTTCGCGCTGCGCCTGATGGACGCGTCCCAGCTGCGCGACTACGAAGCCATGTACGGCGACGGCAAGCGCGTCATGGGCCGCCTGCGCGAGGCCGGCGACGACTGGCAGATGTTCGGCATCTACATCTTCCACAACGTCGGCATCGGCTTCCGCTGCTTCGGCGCGGGCATCCTGGCGGGCGTCGGCAGCGCCTTCGTGCTGCTCTACAACGGCCTGGCGATCGGGGCCGTCGCGGGCCATCTGACGCGCGCCGGGCTCGGCCACAACTTCTGGCCCTTCGTGGCCACGCATTCGGCCTTCGAGCTGACCGGCATCGTGCTGTGCGGCGCGGCCGGGCTGCGCATGGGCCTGGGCTGGCTGGCGCCCGGTCGGCTGGGCCGCATGGAGGCGCTGGCCGCCTCGGCCCGCGCCGCCGTCCCGGTCGTGTACGCGGCCTTCTTCCTGCTACTGGTGGCCGCGGCCTTCGAGGCCTTCTGGTCCTCCGCCGCCTGGGTCGCGCCGGGCGTCAAGTACGGCGTCGCGGCGACGTGCTGGCTGCTGGTGATCGTGTGGCTGGGATTCATGGGCCGCGAAACAGACAGAGGGACCGGCAAAGGAACAGACAGAGCGACCGGCAGAGGAACAGACCGGGGAATGGACAGCGGCACGGACAGGGAGCGCGCGCATGCGGGTTGACGGCCTGGCGATCGTGCTGCGTCCGCGCAGCCAGAACGAAGCCTGCGACCTGGGGCTGGCGCTGGTGCGGGCGCACGCGGGCTCGATCTGGCGCTGCTACACGCCGGTGCTGCTGGCGGTCGCGGTGCTTGCGATGTGCACCGTGGACCTGGGCGGCGGCTGGCCGGTGCTGGTGCTGTTCTGGCTCAAGCCGTGGCTGGACCGCAGCCTGCTGTTCGTGATGTCGCGCGCCGTCTTCGGCGAGGCGACGCGCTGGTCCGACCTGTGGCGTGCGCGCCGCCAGGTCTTCGGCGGGCAGTTCCTGCGCACGCTGCTGCTGCGCCGCTTCTCGCCGTGGCGCGCCTACACGCAGCCGATCGAGCAGCTCGAAGGCCAGCGCGGCGCGGCGCGGCGCAAGCGCGCCAGCCTGATGCTCAACGACAACCGCGGCGCGGCCATGGCCCTGCAGGCCGCCTTCGTCCATGCGGAGGCGGTGCTGGGCTACGCGCTGATGGCGCTGGTGTGGTGGTTCGCGCCGGAGAACCGCAACTCCGGCGTGTGGGACTGGTTCTTCCACCCGGACGCGCACGAGGCGGGGCGGCTGGGCTTGGACATCGCGACCGCGTCGGCCTACATGCTGGTGGTGCTGTTCCTGGAGCCGTTCTTCGTGGCGGCGGGCTTCGCCATGTACCTGAACCGGCGCGTGGTCCTCGAGGCCTGGGACATCGAGCAGGAGTTCCGCCGTGCGTTCACGTGAGCTGCTGATGGCGGGCTTGATCCTGGCGGGCGCGGCTGTCGTGCGCGCCCAGCCGACGCCTGCGCAACCGGCGTCTGCCCAAGCGGTGCCTGCGCAGCCGGTCGCTTCCGCGATCGACGCCGCGATCGACGCCGCGGCCGTGCGGGCCGCCGAGAAGGCGGTCGACGCCGACCCGCTCTGGGCCGGCAAGGAAAAGACGCAGGTCCTGCGCTTCAAGAAGTCCAAGGAAGAGGACAAGGACAAGGCAGCGAAGGACGAGAAGTCCTCGAACTTCGGCTGGTGGGTCGACCTGATCAAGAACCTCTCGGCGGGCTTGCGACTGGCCTTGTGGCTGGCCGGCGCCGCGCTGCTGATCTGGGTGCTGCTGCGGCTGCGGGACTGGCTCCAGGGCCATGAGGGCGGGCGCGCGCTGAAGGCGGCGCCGCCGACGCACGTGGGCTCGCTCGACATCCGGCCCGAGAGCCTGCCCGACGACATCGGCGCGGCCGCGCGTGCGCTCTGGCAGCGCGGCGAGCAGCGCGCGGCGCTGTCGCTGCTCTACCGCGGCGCGTTGTCGCGGCTGGTGCATACCCACGGCGTGCCGATCCGCGCGGCCAGCACGGAGCGCGAATCGCTGGTCCTGGCGGCGGCGCGGATGTCGCCGGATGCGCTCGACTACCTGTCGCGCCTGGTCTCGGGCTGGCAGGCGGTGGCCTATGCGCAGCGCCTGTTGCCGGCCGACCGCTTCGAGGCACTGTGCGCCGATTTCGATGCGCGGATGGCGGCCGGGGCGAGCGCATCGAGCGCCGCGGGTGCCGCGGGTGCTGCCAGCGTCGTCGCCGCGGACGGGAGCGCGTCATGACCCGCGAGCGCCTGTTCCTGCTGCTCGCCGCCGTGACGCTGGTCCTCGGCGGCTGGTGGTTGTCGGCCAACACCGAGTGGGTCGACCAGGAGGTCATCCGCCCGGCCACCGGCGAGGCGAGGACCAATCCGGTCTACGCCTTCGAGCAGATCGTGCGCCGGCTCGGCATGCAGGCCGAGCATTTCGAGCAGCTCGATCGCCTGCCGCCGGAGGGCGCGCGGCTGGTGCTGATGTCGTCCAACTGGGACCTGGTCCCGGAGCGCGCCGGGCAGATCAAGGCATGGGTCGAGCGCGGCGGCCATCTGGTGCTGCTGCAGGGCGCGGACTGGGACGAGACGCGGCTCGAGTCCTGGGTGCCGGTCTTTGCCGTCGACATCTCCGAGAAGCTCAAGCGCGAGGCTCGCGAGGCCAGGGCCGCGGCGTCCGCTGCTGCCGCGAGACCTGCGTTGCCTCCGGCGCCTGCCGCTTCGGCGGCCAGCGAAGACGACGAGGAGGAGGACGACGACGACCGGGACCTCGCCGATTCCGAACCGCCGGTCTTCGGCGACATCGATTCGCTCGACCTCTGCTACAGCTTCATCAGCAGCAAGCGCCTGAAGGTCAAGCCCGGCCACCAGGCCATCTGGACGCTGATGCAGGACCTTCATGGCCAACAGCTGATCCGCGCGGCGCGCGGGAAGGGCTCGGTGACCGTGCTCAACGCCAGCCCGGCGGTCTTCCAGAATCGGTCGCCGCTCAGTTGCGACATCTCGCTGCTGCTGGCCGCCACCGTGCAGGCCGAGACCGGCGCCACGGTCTGGATCTTCCTCAACGAGAAGCGCGAGGCCCTGACGCCGTGGTTGTGGCATTCCGGCTGGATCGCCATCGTGCTGGGCCTGCTGGCGCTGGCCGCCTGGCTGTGGCGCGCCGCCGTGCGTTTCGGTCCGCGCCTGGCGCCGCCGCCGCGGCTGCGCCGCTCGATCTCCGAGCAGGTGCGCGGCATGGGCGCCTACCTGCATCGCCACGGCCACGACGCCTTGCTCGCCGCGCAGCAGCGTGCGCTTGAAGAGGCGGCCACGCGCCGCTTGCGCGGCTACGCGCGGCTGTCGATGGGCGACCGGGTGCATGCCGTCGCCACCGCGACCGGTGTCGCGCGGGACGACCTGTACGCGGCCATGTCCTCCAAGTTCTGCACGCGCGCGGAATTGCCGCAGCGCCTGCATCTGCTCGAAACGGCGCGGCGCCTGCTGCTGACGCGCGCCTGAACCGCCTCCACGACGAAAGACCTTCGCAATGATCAAGCCCGAGGAACTCAAGCTCGCCACGCACTGGCTGCAGGTGCTGCGCCACGAAGTCGGCAAGGCCGTGGTCGGCCAGCCGGAGGCGGTCGAGCAGATGCTCGTCGCCGTGGTGGCGTCGGGGCACGTGCTGGTCGAAGGCGTCCCCGGACTGGGCAAGACGCTGCTGGCGCGCGCGCTGTCGCAGGCGCTGCAGCTGAAGTACGCGCGGGTGCAGTTCACGCCGGACCTCATGCCGGCGGACGTCATCGGCCACAGCGTGCTGGACGACACCGGCGCGGGTCTGGGGCAGTTGCGCGTGCGCAAGGGCCCCGTGTTCACCAACCTGCTGCTGGCCGACGAAATCAACCGCGCGCCGGCCAAGACGCAGAGCGCGCTGCTGGAGGTGATGCAGGAGTACCAGGCCACGCTGGAAGGCGAGAGCCTGGGCCTGCCACGGCCCTTCATCGTGATGGCCACGCAGAACCCGGTGGACACCGAGGGCACCTACCCGCTGCCCGAGGCGCAGCTCGACCGCTTCCTGCTGCAGATCCGCATCGGTTATCCGACGCATGACGAGGAGACGGCGATCGTGCAGCTGGTGACGGCGCAGCGCGCCGGCCACGAACTGCCGCTGGAGGCGGTGCAGCCGGTGCTGGACGACGTGCAGGTGCTGGAGCTGCAGCGCCTGGCGAGCCTGGTGCACGTGGATGCGAAGGTCGTCGACTACGCGGTGCGCGTGGTGCGGGTGACGCGCAACTGGCCGGGGCTGGAGTTCGGCGCGGGGCCGCGCGCGAGCGTGGCGCTGATCCGCGCGGCGCGCGCCGTCGCGTTGCTGGAGGGACGCGACTTCGTGACGCCCGACGACGTCGCCAGGCAGGCGCTGGCGGTGCTGCGCCATCGCGTGACGATGGCGCCGGACGCCCAGATCGAAGGCCGCGATCTCGACGAGATCCTCGCCGCCGCGCTGGAGAGCGTGGAGGCGCCGCGACTCTGATGAAGACCGTCCGTCGCGTCGTCCTGCCGACCCGGGCCAGCATCGCGCTGCTGGCCGGCCTGGCGCTGGCCGCCGCCGTCGCGCTGGCGGCGGGCGTGCCGCTGGCGGTCGTGGGGCCGGCGGGCGCGGCGCTGCTCGGCGTGGCGCTGGTGGTGGCCGGTGTCGACCTGTGGCGCAGCCTGCGCCTGTGGCGGCAGAGCGGCGTGCGCGTCGAACGCCGGCTGCCTGCGGCCTTCGCCATCGGCGCGTCGACCGAGCTGAAACTCGACCTCGTCAACGCCAGCGAGCTGGCCTGGCGGGTGAAGGTGTTCGACGAGCTCGATCCGCTCTTCGACTTCGAAGGCCTGCCGCGCACGCTGACGCTGGGCGCGCAGAACCGTCAGCGTGTGAGCTTCCGCGTCACGGCGCGCCAGCGCGGCGTCGCGCGCCTGGGGGCCACGCAGCTGCTGTGGCGGACCCGCGCCGGCTGCTTCGAGGTCCGTGATCGCGTCGGCGAGGCGAGCGATCTGCGCGTCTATCCGAATTTCGCCGCGCTCTCGCGCTACGCCTGGTTGTCCGGCGACCGACGCCTGGCGCAGATCGGCATCAAGACTTTCATCCAGCGGGGGCAGGGCACGGACTTCCGCCAGCTCGCGGAGTACAAGCGAGGCGATCCGCTGCGGCACCTCGACGTCAAGGCCTCGCTCCGACACCGCAAGCCGGTGGTGCGCGAGTTCCAGGACGAGCGCGACCAGTGCGTGATGTTCCTGCTCGACTGCGGGCGGCGCATGCGCGCGGACGAGCAGTCGGCCGGCGTGGGCGAGACCAGCCACTTCGACGACGCGCTGGACGCGCTGATGCTGCTGGCCTACGTGGCGCTGTCGGAGGGCGACGAGGTCGGCGCGATGACCTTCGGCAACGAGGAAGGTCAGAGCCGCGACTGCGCGCCGCGCAAGGGCATGGGCACGCTCAACGCGCTGATGAACAAGATGCACGACCTGCAGCCGGGCGGGCATCACTCGGACTACCTGAGCGCGGCGCAGGCGCTTTCGCAGCGGCTGCGCCGGCGCTCGCTGGTGATCGTGCTGACCAACTTCCGCGACGAGGATTCGCCCGAGCTGCAGCCGGCGCTGCGCCTGCTGCGCCGCCGCCACCTGGTGCTGCTGGCGAGCCTGCGCGAGACCGCGCTGGGCCGCATCGCGGCGCAGCCGATCGCGGGAGCGGAGGACGCCGTCGCGGTGGCCAGCGCGCACCTGCTGTCCCAGGCGCGCCACGACGCCTTCGCGCGCGTGGTCGATCACGACCGCTTGTCCATCGACGTCGAGCCCAGACAGCTCGCGTCCACGCTGGTCAACCGGTACCACGAGGTCAAGCGGGCGGGGCTGCTGTGAGCGGCGCGCCTGTCGTGTGCGATGACGCTTTCAACTCAAGCATTCAATTCAACGAAGGAGGGAAACCATGACTGATCAAACCTTGAATCAATACGCCGCGCCGCAGGCGCATGTGGCCGACGTGAACGCGTTCGAAGGCGGCACGGGGGAACTCAAGGTCTTCTCGTCCGAGGGCCGGATCGGGCGGCTGCGCTACCTGGCGTGGTCGATGGCGGCGGGTCTCATCAACGCCCTGGTGTCGGTGGTGATGACCTTTGCGCTGTCGGGCTCCTCCGCGCTGTTCATGCTCTTCAACATCGTGGCGTTCGTGGCGGCGCTCTGGTTCAGCGTGATCATCGGCATCAAGCGCTGCCATGACATGAACATCAGCG
The DNA here is from genome assembly GCA_002205125.1 of Roseateles noduli. GTDB lineage: Bacteria > Pseudomonadota > Gammaproteobacteria > Burkholderiales > Burkholderiaceae_C > Roseateles > Roseateles noduli. Next base: position 101,985 of record NIOE01000003.1, read on the forward strand.
GATGGTGGACCTTGACGATCATCTTCCCGCTGATCGTCTTCCTGTGGATCCTGGTGCCCGGCAGCAAGACCGCGAACCGCTTCGGCCCGCCGCCGCCGCCCAACAACTGGGGCGTGCGCATCCTGGGTCTGCTGTTCCCGGTGATCGCCGGCATCGGCCTCATCGCCGCGGTCGCACTGCCGGCGTACAGCAGCTACGTCAACAAGGCGCGCGCGGCGCAGGCGCAGCAGGCCCAGCCGGCCCAGCAGCAGCCTTGAGGCGAGGGCGGCCGGCATCCGCCGGCCCGCTGCACGCCGGTGAGATGCCGGCGTGCGCTCCGCAGAGGAGGTTTCCCCGCAGGCGGTCAACGCCGGGGAGGGCGCGCCCGTTGCCCATCCCAGGTTGGCCTGTCCCGCGATCGGGACCTCTGCGGGAGAGAAACATGATGAATGCCGGTGGAAGCCGCTGGATCTTCCGGGGTCTGGCGCTGGGCGCGCTGCTGACGGCCGGGAGCGCGGTGCAGGCGCAATCGCTGCGTTGCAACGACGTCGGCGTGCGCGAGGGCGATTCCAAGGTCTGGCTGCTGCGCACCTGCGGGCAACCGGCCATCGCCGATTCCTACTGCGCGCGCGTGCTCACGAATGTGCCGCAGCCGGTGCCATACCCGGGCTATCCCGGCGTACCTCAAGTGCAGCAGGTCCCGCAGGTCGCCTGCGTCATGACGGACGAATGGCTCTACGAGCGTGGCGACGGCTACCTGCCGGCGGTGATCCGCATGCGCGAGGGTCGGATCATCTCCATCCGTTTCGGGGAGCAGGGGCGGTCCGAGCCGAGGTGATGCGTCCCGCAGCGACCCATCCCGGATGGGGCATGCAGGCGGGGCCCGTTGCCGGTAGGCTTGGGGTCTCTTTGTCTGCCCCATTCCTGCCATGACCACCGACGCCTGCCACCAGCTCCGACGCAGCCTCCTCGACCTCCACCGTTCGCTGGTGGAGCTCGAACGCGGCGACTACCAGAAGGCCCACGGACCGCAGAGCTCGGGAGAGTTCCTCCAGGTCATGGCCTTCGGCGAGGAGATGAAGTGGCTGGAGCCGCTCAGTCGGCTGATCACGATGCTCGACGAGGCGATCGACGGCGCCGCGGACGCGAAGGAAACGCCGCTCCCGGTAGCGCAGCGCCTGCGCGGACTGCTCAGCCTGGACCGCGACAGCGCGGACCCCTTCATGCGACGCTACGCGGAACGCTTCGACCAGTCGCCGGAACTCGTGAACGCGCATGCGGGCGTGATTGCGGCGTTGAAGGCGGTGGGGACGGTGTCGCCGCAGGCGTGAGCGTGAGGCTCTCGACCCGGCGCTATATTCGCCGAGTTGAACGACCGGAGTTTGACGTCCATGCGCATCGTCCTTCGAGTTCTCCTGGGGTTGCTCTGCACGGCGATCCTGCTCGTCGTGACGTCGCCCTTGTGGCTGTATGCCTTGGGGCTGTCCTTCATCGAAGGGCGCCCCGAGCGGCCGACCGTGATGGCGAGCGCCGAAGATCAGGCGCGGGTCTGGCAATTCGCGGGCGGTGTGGGCGCGCCAGCCATCGAATCAACGAATCCCTATCGGCTCGTGCTGGATCTCTGGCAAGGGACGGACACGCGACCCGATGAGCGCGTCACCATCTGGGTGTCCAGGGACTACGTCTTCGATCACCGAATGGGACGAGGCATGAGCGCGTGGCACCTCTCGAGTGCGGCGCTCTCGATCTGGCTGGCCCGGAACTGGTCGACCGAAGAGCTGCTGACCGCCGCGTCGCGATCGCCCCGGGTCCAGAAGGGGTTGGAAGACAGGGCGCGTCGAATCCGGGAGCGGGCGAGCAAGGACTGACCCCTTGAGGAGGGGAACCCACCCATGCGAATCTTTCTGGATGACGAGCGCGCCACTCCTGAGGGCTGGACGCGCGCCTACTGGCCGGACGAGGTCATCGAACTGCTGAAAGCCGGCGGCGTCGAGGAGCTCAGCCTGGATCACGACTTGGGCGACGACGAACGCGGCACGGGCTACGACGTGGTGCTGTGGGTCGAGGAAGCCGTGGCGCTCCACGGATTCATCCCGCCGCGAATGCGCGTGCACTCGACCAGTTCTGCCTGCACGAGCCTTTCAAGGAACGCCGCCTGCCGTGACCCGGCATGACTGCCTCCCGTCTCCCTCTCGTCAAGAAGCGCGACTTCCCCGTCGAGCAGGTCCGCCGCTACCTGGAACCCGGGCCGATCGTCCTGGTCAGCTCACGCTGGCGCGGCCGCGACAACGTGATGACGATGGGCTGGCACCTGGTCATGGAGTTTTCGCCGTCCCTGATCGGCTGCGTGATCTCGTCGGCGAATCACAGCCACGAGATGATCCGTCGAAGCCGCGAGTGCGTGATCAACCTGCCGACCACCGCGTTGACCGACACAGTCGTGCGCGTGGGCAACTGCAGCGGCGCGGAGGTCGACAAGTTCGAGGCGTTCGGACTGACGCGGCAGCCCGCCGGGCAGGTCGAGGCGCCTTTGATCGGCGAATGCCACGCGGCCTTCGAATGCCGCCTGCATGACACCGCGCTGATCAAGCGCTACGACTTCTTCATCTTCGAGGTCGTGAAGGCGCATGTGGCGACGCGACCCAAGCATCCCGAGACGCTGCACTACACGGGCGACGGCACCTTCGTCGTGGCGGGAAAGGTGATCAGCCGGAGATCGCTGTTCCGACCCGGGATGCTGTGAAGGTCGCGCACGAGGCGCCTTCCGAACAGATCCCGGTCAGGCCGCATTCCAGCCGCGGTCTCGTCCAGCGTGACGAGCCAGAAATGTCCCTTCGTGGTCGTCGCCACGCGCTCGATATCCGCGATCAGGAACGACGCGCCGGGCGGGCATAACGCCTCGCACTCCACGGGGTTGCTGGAATAGGAGGAGATGGTCTTGAAGGACCGATGGCTGGGGAACTGGAAGATGACCCCCATCGACGGCACCTGACCTTCCGAACCCGTGGCGAACCTGCAGGCGCAGAACGGGCTTTCCGAGGCGGACAGGAACGACACGCTGGTCAGGCTGTCGCCGCGGCGGACGGTGCCGCGTTCGAGCGCCTGCGCCAGCTCGACGCTCCGCAGCGACCCCTTGTAGAGGATCGCGCCCGCCGGCGCGGGCAGGCGATCCAGGGCGCCGCGCAGCGTGCGGGCGCGTTCCTCGTAGCAGTCGGCGCTCTTCGACAGGGTCAGATGCGGTCTGGCGAGGATCAGGTCGGGTCCGCACGGGCTGTACCGGCGGATGGGTTGCGGGTTGTCGCGGGCCGCGAGGTAGTCGTTGACGTAGGCATTGGACTCGGACACGTAGTTCTCGATCGCTTGCGCCTGGACGTCATCGAGATCGTGGGACGGCGCGCTCATCCGCAGCCGGTCGAGCGTCTCCTGAAGTCGCATGATGAAGGGGAAGCCGGTCGACGTGCGGGCGCTGAGGATGTCCTCCCAGCGTCGGGACGTCCCGGTGTCGTGCTCGGACGGTTCGTCGAGCGACGGAACGGACAGGCTGCGCGACAGACCCAGACGGCCGGGGTGCATGGGAAGGCCTTGCGAGAGTGGCGGATCACCTTGGGTGATCGGGCTGCCGTCGAGCGGCAGACGGAAAAGGGGCGATGACCGATCGGGTAAGTCTCCAGAAAGACCCCCCGGCCGACCATGCTCGCGGCTCCATTTCCGGAGCGGGAGCATTTCATGTCGTCCATCCCCGTCCTTCCCGTCGCTTCCATCAGCGTTCATCGCCGCGTGCCGGCGCTTCTCGTCGTTTCAGGCGTGCTCCTGTCGGGCTGCGCCACGCCGCAGAACCCGGACCCGATCGAGTCCGTGAACCGCAAGACCTTCGCCCTCAACGAGGGGCTCGACAAGGTCGTGCTCAAGCCGGTGGCCACCGCCTACAAGACGGTCGTGCCCACGCCGGTGCGCAGCGGCGTCACCAACTTCTTCTCCAACCTCGGCGACCCCTGGTCCGGCGCCAACCTGCTGCTGCAGGGGCGCTTCAAGGACGGGCTGTCGGACTTCGCGCGCTTCGGCACCAACTCGACCGTCGGGCTGCTCGGGTTCATGGACGTCGCCACCGGCTGGGGCATGCCGCGCCACGGCGACGGCTTCAGCGACACGCTGGGCGTCTGGGGTGTCGGCGGCGGAGCGTACGTCGTGCTGCCGCTGTTCGGTCCCTCCGACCTGCGCAGCACCGCATCCATTCCCGTCAACAGCTACGGCAACCTGACCGGGCAGCTGGACGACGCCGGCGCGCGCAACGCGTTCACCATCGTCGGCATGGTCGACAAGCGCGCCAACCTGCTCGACGTGACGAAGATGGTCGACGAGGTGGCGCTCGACAAGTACCTGTTCGTGCGCGACGCCTATCTGCAGCGGCGGACGCAGCGGGAGGCGGATCGGTCGGGGCCCGCGCGAGTCGAGGGCGACTCGCCAAAGCCGGAGGCGGCGAAGCCCGAAGTGACGGAGCGTGAGCCCACCAAGCCTTGACTCGATTCGAGACTACAAAGCCGAACTCGCCAGAGGTGCGATCGACAGGTCCTGGTACTGGAGAAGGTCAACTCAAGCAACGCTTGAAGCCAGCTATCCTCGCGGACTCACTTCATTCGACGCTGCTCTCAGCAGCGGTGCTCATGGAGACCCTCGCCAATCTCGAATCCTTCGTCCAGAGCGCTGAGGCGCAGAGCTTCTCCGGCGCCGCGCGGCGACTCGGACTCACGCCCGCGGGCGTCAGCCGCAATGTCGCCAAGCTCGAAGCCAACCTGGGTGTCCAGCTCTTCCGGCGCAGCACCAGGAAGCTGTCGCTGACGGAAGCCGGCGAGCGTTTCCTCGCGGGCATTTCGGATGGACTCGAAGGCATCAAGACGGCGATCTCCGAGGTAGGACAGGCCGCGGACGAGCCGAGCGGAACGCTGCGCGTGACCATGCCGCCCGGCTTCGGATCGGACTACATCCTCCCGCTGCTTCCCGGCTTCCTGAAGCTGTATCCCCGGATCCTCATCGACTGGCATTTCGAGAACCGCCGCGTCGACCTGATCTCCGAGGGCTTCGACGTGGGCATCGGCGGCGGCTTCGAGCTGTCGCCCGGCGTCGTCGCGCGGGAGCTGGCGCGCATCCACGTGGTCGCCGTGGCATCGCCCGCGTACCTGCGCGGCAAGGCGACGCCGAAGGACCCGCTGGACCTGGAGGAATGGGACTGGATCGGCATGCGATCCGTCCAGCAGGGCAGGGTGCGCAGCCGCTCCCTGAGGAACAGGTCCGGCCGCGAGGTGAAGTTCGAGACCGCGCCGCGGATCGCCCTGAACGACCCCGACGCCGTGGCCCGCGCCGTCGCGATGGGGCTCGGCATCACCTTGATGTCGATGCCCCATGCCGCGCCGTTGCTGAAGACCGGCGCGATCCAGCGCGTGCTGCCGGGATGGTTCTGGGACGACGGTCCGATCTCGATGTACTACTCCGGCCAGAAGAAGCTGCTGCCGGCCAAGACCCGCAGCTTCATCGACCACGTCACCGGCCAGTTCAAGGAAAAGCGGATCGCGGAGTTCCTGATGGCCAACCGCTAGCCCCGGGCGGGGTCACGGCACCAGGACCGTGAGCCCGTTGAGGCGCCGCGCTTCCATCTCGCTGTGGACGTCCCGGGCGGTATCGAGCAGACGGGAAGCGACCTCCAGATCGGAGAACACGCCCGCGCGGATGGCATCGAACAGCTCCGCGGCCGCGGACTGCTGGTTGCCCGCATTCACGTACTGAGGGGTCGACCCGCCGAGCACCTGGATCGAACGTCGCGCCAGCTCGGCCCGGTCGAAGCGCGGTTGTCCGGATGCCGCGCCGATGGTCAGGATCTTTCCGCCATCGCGCACCGCGGCCAGGGACAAGGTCGATGCTGCATCCCCGACGAAGTCGTAGACCACGTCCACGCCTTGAGGCGCGATGGCCCGGACCTTGTCCATGAAGTACGCATCCTCTGCCGCCAGCGCCAGCGTGCTTCCCGCGGCGACCTTGGACAGCTTCTGCTGCGAGCCCGCGACGCCGATGACCGTGGCACCCAGATGCTTCGCCCAACGGGAGAGCACCGAGCCCACGCCGCCCGAGGCGCCCTGGACGAGGACGGTCTCGCCAGGCTTGAGCAGGTGCAGTCCCCGCATGCCCATCCAGGCCGTCAGCCCCTTGGCCAGGAAGGCCGCGGCCTTCACGGTCGAGATGTCCCGCGGCAGCGCGATCAACGCGTTGGCATTCACGAGGTTGTAGTCCGCGTACGCGCCCGGGGCGAAGAAGTAGCCGACACGGTCGCCGGGGCTGAACGGCAGCTTGTCGGATCCCACCCGTTCGACGGTCCCCGCCGCCTCGAAGCCGATTACCGCGGGAAGCGGGACGCCGAATCGCCCCGACCGGACCAGCGTGTCGACGAAGTTGACGCCGATCGCCTCCTGCCGGATCAACACCTCACGCGGACCGGGATCGCCGATGACGGTGGGTTCGTAGCGAAGGACCGACGGATCGCCGGTCTCGCGGATGAGGACTGCGTTGCTCATGATGGGGCTCCGACGTCGATGCGGCTGAAGAGGTTGAAACGGCTGAAGAGGCTGATGCGGCTGATGCGGCTGATGCGGCTGATGCGGGCCGGGCGGGTCAGGCGGTCTGGCCGCCGTCGACGTCCAGCGTGGCGCCGGTGATGTAGCGGGCATCGGGGCCGACCAGGAACGAGACGGCTCCCGCGATCTCTTCGGCCTGGCCGTAGCGGCCCAGCGCGGTCATGGCGCGGAGCGTGTCGGCGAATGCGCCGGTCTCCGGATTCATCTCCGTGTTGATGGCGCCGGGCTGGATGACGTTCACGGTGATGCCGCGGGCACCCAGGTCGCGCGACCAGCCGCGCGTGTAGGCGGCGACGGCGGCCTTGGTCGCGACGTAGTCGGCCATGCCGGGGAACGGGATGCGCGTGGCGCCGGTGGTGCCGATCGAGACGATGCGGCCGTTCTCCGCCAGCAGCGGCGCGGCGGTGCGCACGGCTGTCACGACGCCCTTGATGTTGACGTCGATCTGGCGCTCGAACTGCGCGACATCTGCATCCGGGGCGCCGACGACGCCCGTGGCGAAGACGCCCGCCGAGTTGACCAGGATGTCGAGCCGGCCGAAGGTGTCGTGGGCGGTCTTCACCAGGCGTTCGACGTCGGCGGTCTTCGCCTGATCGGCCTGCACGGCGAGCACGCGACGGCCCATCGCTTCGACGTCGCTGGCGACTTCCCTGGCGCGGTCCGGAGAGTTGGCGTAGCTGAACACGACGTCGGCGCCGTCTCGCGCCAGACGGCGGACGATGGCGGCGCCGATGCCGCGCGAGCCTCCGGTGACGAGGGCGACCTGACCGGTCAGGGGAAGGGCGGTGCTGGGGGTCATATGCTTCCTTGCAGTTGGGCGATGCCTGTGGCGATGGCTCAACTGTGACCGGATCGACCCGGTTCTTGTAGCAAGAAGCGTGTTGAATCTGATTCAAGCATTGCTTGAATCGTTGACCTCAAGCCGTGATCGCCTCCAACACATGCAGCACCGCGAAGATCATCGCCATCAACCCGGTCATGAGGGTTGAGTTCAGGACGAACTTCAAGGTCCTGTAGGCGCGACGGCGTTCCGTCTTCCAGCGCAGCGATCGTTCGCGCAGCGGCGCGATCTTCGCGAACAGCCTGCTGAACAGGCCGCGATCGTCCTCCGCCGTGTTGGCCACGAGCGTCCCGCGTGCGATCACGCGGTAACCCGCGTGGATCATTCGCCCCAGCGCATTCATCGGTCGATCCACATCGCACATCAGGATCAGTCGCGGCCGGTCCGTCGCGTTGTGGGCGCTGTGGGGATAGGTCTCGTCGAACACGAAATCCTGCCCGTCCAGCCACACGCAATCGACGTCGTCCACCTGGATGCGGCACGCCGCATCGTTCGGCGTCTGCAGCCCCAGGTGGTACCGGAAGGAACACGCCATCGGGTCCGCATGCACGGACAACTCCGCGCCCGCCGGCAGGATGGAGAACATCGCCCCGCGGATCTGCGGCAGCTGCGCCAGCACCGCCACCGTGCGCGGACAGAGGCGCTGCGCCGAGCGATGCGTCGTGCCGTACCAGCTCAGGTAGAACTTGCTCCAGCCGCGCTTGTAGAAGGTGCGGAACCCGACGTCGTAGTAGCCCGCCGATCCCGCCGCCTTCGCCGCCTCGAACGCGCCCGCCGCTTCCAGCGCCAGTGCCTCGTCGCGCATCACGCGCCAGTTCGCGCGCAGCAGTCCGATGTTGTCCAGGTAGCCCGCATCCAGCACAGGCTTGCGCGCATGGGCCCGCGTCGTCATGTACATCAGGCAGTTCAGCGGCGCGAAGATCGGCCAGCTCTTGCGCAGGTACTGGGTGAAGCTGTCGTAGCGGCGCTGGCCGCGCCACCGGTAGACGTACGTGATGCAGACGGCAAAGTACGCCGTCAGGGCCAGCAGGCCGATGATGCTGAAACTCATGGGGCAGGGGGGACGCGTTGTGAGGCGGGATCCCGCTGGGTGCGCGCAGGCCGCCTGACGCGCAGGAGCACGTCGTCCACCAGGCTGTACACCACCGGGATGACGAGCAGGCTGAGGAAGGTGGAGGTGATCAGCCCGCCGATGACGACGATGGCCATCGGGGAGCGGAAGCTGGGATCGCCCACGTAGCCCATCGCGACGGGCAGCATGCCCGCGCCCATCGCGATCGTCGTCATGACGATGGGCCGCGCGCGCTTGCGGCAGGCGTCGACGATCGCCTCCATGCGGCCCAGGCCGTGGTCGCGGCGCGCGATGACGATGTAGTCGATCAAGAGGATCGAGTTCTTCGTCGCCACGCCCATCAGCATGATCAATCCGATCATCGACGGCATCGACAAGGTCGAGCCGGCCAGGAACAGCGCCAGCATCGCCCCCGGCACCGACAGCACCAGCGCGATCAGGATGGTCAGCGGCTGCACGAAGTTGTTGAGCAGCAGCGCCAGCACCATGTAGATGCAGAGCACCCCCGTCAGCATCGCCATGCCGAAACCGGCCGCCATGTCGCCCATCTCCTCGGCCTCGCCGAGCGCGCCCAGCGCCACGCCGCGCGGCAATTGCTCCAGCGCCGGCAAGGCCAGCACCTCGCGCTCGATGTCGCCGAGCGGACGGCCGTTGGCTTCGACATCGATGGTGATCGTGCGCTGGCGGTCCTGGCGCTGGATCTCCGACGGTCCGCTGCCGAAGTCCAGCGCGGCGACGTGCTCCAGCGGGACAGGCCCGCGCGCGCCCGGCACCGGCAGGCGTCGGATGGTGTCGAGATCCTCGCGCGCGGCGTCGCTCAGCCGCACCATCACCGGCACCTGGCGTTCGCTCAGGTTGAGCCTGGCGAGCGATTGCGCGTAGTCGCCCATCGTGGCGACGCGCAAGGTCTCCGCGATGGCGGCCGAGGTCACGCCCAGGTCGCCCGCGCGGGCGAAGTCCGGCCGCACGCGCAGCTCCGGCCGCGCCACGCTGGCGGTGGAACTCACCGCGCCCAGGCCGGGCAGGGTGCGCAGCTCGCGTTCGACCTGCGCGGCGTGGCGCTCCAGGGTCTCTGCGTCGTCGCCGGCCAGCGTGAGCTGGTAGCTCGCGCCGGAGCCGCCCTGGCCGACCTTCACCCGCACGCCCGGCAGCATCGACAGGCGCTCGCGCAGCTGCGCCTCGATCTGCTGCTGGTTGAGACCGTCCGCGCGGTCCCCGCGCGGCGTCAGCTGCAGCGTCAGCACCGCGGTGCGCACGTTGGCCGCGCCGCCGTCGTCGTCGCCCGGCCCGCTGCCGCCGGAGCCCGCGACCCCGATCACCGTGAACACCGAATGCACGTGGCGATGCTTGACCAGCAGCATGCGGGCGCGTTCCGCCATCGCCGCCGTCGCCGGCAGCTTGCTGCCCGGCGGCAGCGTGATCGTGACCTGCGTCTGGATGCCGTCGTCCGGCGGGATGAAGGTCGTCGGCAGCAGGAAGGCCAGCCCGATGCCGCCGGCGAAGAACGCCGTCGCCGCCAGCACGGTGACCGCGCGATGCCGCAGGCACCAGCCCGCCCAGCCGAGGTACACGCGGATCCAGCCGGGCTCCGGCTTGTGCTTGCGCTGGAAGGCGCGCAGCAGGTAGGCCGCCATCATCGGCGTCAGCAGCCGCGCGACCAGCAGCGAGAACAGCACCGCGCCCGCCGCCGTCCAGCCGAACTGGACGAAGAACTTGCCGACCGTGCCGCTCATGAAGGCCGTCGGCAGGAACACCGCCACCAGCGTGAAGGTGGTGGCGATGACCGCCAGGCCGATCTCGTCGGCGGCCTCCATCGCCGCCTCGTACGGCGTCTTGCCCATCAGCAGATGGCGCTCGATGTTCTCGATCTCGACGATCGCATCGTCGACCAGCACGCCCACGACCAGCGACAGCGACAGCAGCGTCACCGTGTTGAGCGTGAAACCCATCCAGTGCATCAGCGCGAAGGTCGGGATCACCGACAGCGGCAGCGCCACCGCCGCGACGAAGGTCGCGCGCCAGTCCCGCAGGAACATGAATACCACCAGCACCGCGAGCGCCGCGCCCTCGACCAGCAGCCGCATCGAGCCGTCGTAGTTCTCGATGATCTCGCCGGTGAAGTCGACCGCTTCAACGAAGCGCAGATCCGGCCGGCGCGTCTGCAGGCCGGCGACGGCGCGGCGCACGCCGGCGGCCACCTCCAGTTCGCCGAAGCCGCGCGCGCGGACGATCTCGAAGCCGACGACCGGCCGGCCGTCCAGCAGCGCGGCGGCGCGGGCCTCCGCGGCGGTGTCGGTCACCGTTGCGACCTGGCCGATGCGGATGCGCCGGCCGTCGGTCAGCGAGAGCTCGATGGCGGCGATGTCCTCGGCCGTGCGCACCGTCGCGATCGTGCGCACCGACTGCTCGATGCCGCCCAGGTCGACGCGACCGCCCGAGGCCTCCTGCTGCACCTCGCGCAGCTGGCGCGAGATGTCGGCCGCGGTCGTGTTCAGCGCGAGCAGGCGCTGAGGATCGAGTTCCACGCGCACCTCGCGCTCGATGCCGCCGACGCGATTCACCGCGCCGACGCCCGGCACGGCGAGCAGCTTCCGGCTGACCTCGTTGTCGATGATCCAGGACAGCGCCTCGGCATCGATCTGTCGATCGGAGGCGGGCGCCACCGTGAAGGTCAGGATCGCCGAGCCGACGATCTCGACCTTCTTGACCACGGGATCGCGCAGGTCCGCCGGCAGATCGGCGCGCACCCGGGCGACCGCGTCGCGGACGTCGTCGACGGCCTGGTCGGTCGGCTTCTCCAACTGGAACTCGATGCCGATCTCGGCCGAGCCGTCGGTGAGCGTCGTGTTGATGTGCTTGACGCCCTGGACGGTGGCCAGCGAGTGCTCGATCTTGCGCGCGACCTCCGTCTCCATCTGCGACGGCGACGCGCCGGGCAGCGATGCGGAGACGGAGACGCGGGGCACGTCGATGTCGGGGAAGTTCTGGACCGACAGCGCGGAGAAGGCCATCAGCCCCAGCACCGTGAGCAGCACGAACAGCAGGATGGCCGGCGACGGATTGCGGATGGACCAGGCGGAGACGTTGAGGCTCATTGAGCGCCTCCGACGACGCGCACCAGGTCGTTGTCGCCGAGGAAGGCGCCGCCGGACGCGACGACGCGGTCGGCGCGCGCCAGGCCCTCCAGGATCTCCACCATGTCGCCGGTCTGGCGGCCGACGCGCACGCGGGCCTGCGCGACGCGGTCCTTGTCGTCGATCCGCATCACCTGATGCAGCCCGTCGCGCATCTGCACGGCGCTGCGCGGCAGCACCATCGCGGCGCTGCTGCCCAGGTCGAAATCGCCGTGCGCATAGGTGCCGGCGCGCGCCGCGTGGTGGCGCGGCAGGTCCACATAGACCAGCCCGTTGCGCGTCAGCATGTCGACCGAAGGCGCGACCATGCGCACGCGGCCCTCGACCGCCTCGCCGTTGACCAGCGTGACGCGGACGCGCTGCCCCGGCTTGAGCCGGACAAGGTCGGGCGCGGCGATCTCCGCGCGCCATTCGACGCGGCCGCCGCGGATCATGCGGAACAGCTCCTGGCCGGCAGGCACCACCGAGCCCACCGTCGCGGCGCGCGCGGAGATGACGCCGTCGTCCGGCGCGAGCACCCGGGTGTGCGTCAGCCGCAGCGACTGGCTCTGCTCGACGGCGCGGGCCGCGTCCAGCCGCGCCTGCGCGGAGCGCGCGGCGGCCTCGTACTGCTGGATCTGCTGCGTCGACAGCGCGCCGCTTTCCTGCAGCGCCTGTGCCCGTTGCGCGTTGGCCGCCGCCTCCGCGAGCGCCACAGCCGCCTGCGCGACCTCGGCGCGACGCTGCGCGAGTTCGGCGCTCACCGTGTCGGCGGAGAAGGTCGCCAGCACCTGGCCGCGGCGGACCTCGTCGCCGACGTTGACCTTCACGTCGGTGAGTCGCAGGCCGTTGGCCTCGGAGCCGATCAGCGCCTCCTGCCACGCGGTCACGTTGCCGTTGGCGGACAGGCGGATGGGCAGCGTCGCCGGTCGCAGTCGCGCGGCGGCCACCGCGAGCGCGGGCTTTTCATGAGGCCCGGCCGCCGGCTCGCTGGCCGCCGCGGAGGGACCGACGAACTTGACGGCGAGGGCGGCGCAGAGCAGCGCCGCGGCCGCGACGGAGAGCGTGAGTTTGAGGGAGGGCGTCATCATGGTCGGAGGAAGTCGGAGGTGATGTCGTCGACGGAGGTCGCGGGGGCGTGTGATGCGCCGATCAATTCGGAGGACGATGCGGAGGACGATGCGGAGGTCGATGCGGAGGTCGATGCGGAGGCGGTCGTTTCACTCGCCGGCAGGCGGGACGGCGCGGCGTCGTCAGCCGTAGCGGGCGTCGCCCAGCCGCCGCCGACCGCGCGATACAGCGAGATCCAGGCGACAAGCCGCTCATGGCGCAGATCGTTGAGCGTGCTCTGCGCGACCAGCAGCGAGCGGCGCGCGTCCTCGACCTCGAAGAGGCTGGAGGCGCCGGCCTCGTAGCTCGCCGCGGTGGCGCGGTAGGAGCGCTCGTAGCCGATCGCCGCGGCGGCGGCGTCCTCCTGCCGCAGGGCGGTGCTCTGCAGCGTGACGAGGGCGCCTTCGACCTCCTGGATCGCGGTGCGCAGCCGCGCGGCGTAGACCCGCAGCGCAGCACCGTGGCGCTCGCGCGCGGCCTCGGCATTGGCGCGTCGCGTGCCGCCGTCGAAGAGCGGGAAAGTCACCGCGACCGGCCCCATCGTCCAGACCGAGCCGTCGGTCGTCAGGCCCGCGCTGCTGGAGCGCGCCGCGCCCAGGTTGCCCGCGAGCGTGATGCGCGGCCAGCGCAGCGCGGCGGCCTGCGTCGCGTCGGCGCCGGCGGCGGCGACCTCGCGTTCCGCGGCCTGGATGTCGGGCCGCTGCGCGAGCACTTCCGCCGGCAGCGACGTGACGCTGAATTCGCGCGGCTGCGGCAGCCGGTTGGCGCGCGTGGCGAGCTCGACGCGCAGGGTGCTTTCCTCGCGGGCGGTCAGCGCGACCAGCGACTTCACCAGCAGGTCGCAGCGCGTGACCTGCCGCAGCAGCGCGACCCGGCCTTCCGCCGCGCTGGCCTGGGCGAGGGCGGCGGCCGCCGGCGAGCGCGCGCCGGCCTGGGTGGCGCGAGCGGTCAGTTGGGCGATGCGGTTGCGGGAGGCGGCGTCCTGGTCGAGTTGCAGCACCTGCGCCTCGCAGGCGCGCAGGTCGGCGTAGGCGGTGGCGACCTCGGCGGCGACGGTGACCCGCGCGCCGTGCCAGGCGGCTTCGGACGACGCCAGTCGCGCCTGCGCCGCCTGCGCGCCGGCGCGGCCTGCGCCGAAGACGTCCAGTTCCCATTGCAACTGGACGCTGGCGGACGCCGACTTGACGAGCGGCGATCCGGGCTCCGGCCGCGAGCGCGACGCACTGGCGCCGAGGTCCACGCTCGGCAGCAGCGCGGCCTGGCCCGCCTGGCGCGCGGCGCGGGCGTCGGCGATGTTGGCGGAGGCGGTGGCGATGGTCGGGCTCGCGGCCTGCGAGTCGGAGACCAGCGTCGCGAGCAGCGGATCGTCGAACTGCGACCACCAGCGGCGCAGGTCCGTGGTCTGGCCGCCGTGCGGCATCGGCGCGTGCCACTGTGCGGCGACGGGGACGGCGCCGGGCGGCGCGGCCGGCGGAGACAACGAGCCGCAGGCGCTCAGGAAGGCCGGGAGGCCCAGGGCCAGACCGGAGGAGAGACCGGGGGCGAGGAACGGTCGGGATCGACGGTGACGGAGGCGGTGACGGTGCATGGGCCGCGACTGTCCTGTCGCCCGTCTTTCCGGCTCCTTACCGCGGATCGACCCGTCGGCCCCTCCCTCCGCGGCATGCGGACGAAGGGAGGAGAGGCGGGTGGGGCCAATCCTTGCCGACCTGCTTCAGAGGGAAACAGGCGCCGTACGGTAAGTAGTCAGTAAGACACCGGCGCAGAGGATGCGGGCTCCAATCACCGCCCCACTCGGGAACTTCTCATGGCACCGCAGACACGATTCCTTCCGCATGCATCCCGGGCGCTCACCCGCGCCGTCTTCTCTTCCGCAGCCGTGCTCTGCGTGTCGGCCCCGCTGTCCGCGCTGGCGGCCGGACCGGGCGGTCCTGGTGGTCCCGGCGGCCCGGGCGGCCCCGGCAAGGACGGTGAGTCTTCCTGGGGCCTGGGCATCGGCGCCGTGAGCTCGCAGAAGGCCTACACCGGCTACGACCGCGAGACCAAGGTGCTGCCGATGCTCAGCTACGAGAACCGCTGGGTGAAGCTGTCCGGCCTGGGGCTTACGGGCAAGCTGCCGAGCTGGAACATCAACCCGTCGCAGCGCGTCGACTTCGGTCTGGTGGCCAAGCTGGACCTGGGCGGCTACGAGCAGGACGACGCGCCCATCCTCAACGGCATGGCCGAACGCAAGGGCGGCGTGTGGCTGGGCGCCAAGGCCGAGTGGAAGACGGACATGTTCGACCTCGGCGCGCAATGGACGGCGGACGCCTCCGGCCACAGCAAGGGCCAGAAGTTCGAGCTGACGCTGGAGAAGACCTGGCGCCTGGGCAACCAGGTGATGCTGACGCCGCGCCTGGGCGCCAACTGGGTCGACAAGAAGTACGTCGACTACTACTACGGCGTGCGCGCCGAGGAGGTCCGCGCGGGCCGCGCGTTCTACCAGGGCAAGTCGACGACCAACGCCGAGCTGGGCCTGCGCACCATGTACCTGTTCGACCGCCACCACGCCGTGCTGCTGGACCTCAGCGTCACGGGCCTGGGCAGCGGCATCAAGGACAGCACGCTGGTCGACCGTTCGACGGAGAATCGCGTCTTCGTGGGCTACCAGTACCGCTTCTGATGCTTGAAGGACGTCGAGCACCGGCCGGGCCGCCGGAGGCATCGGGCTCATCGACCTCGCCGGGCTCATCGGGCCCAGCGGGCTCATCGGGCTCATCGGGCTCATCGGGCTCACCGGGCTGGATGAACAGCCTCACCGCCAAGATGCTGGTGGCCTACCTCGTCGGGGTCGTGCTGACGGTGGCCACGCTGGTGCTCGTCTTCGACGGCGTGGCGAGCTGGCGCGGCACGGTGTACTTCGACGAGGACATCTCCGAGTTCGCCGAAGAGCTCTCGGAGAAGCTGGTGTTCGACGCGACCGGCACGCCGGTCGGCTTCAACGAGGAGGCGCGACAGTACGACTGGATGTACGCCAAGCTGAAGGACGATCTGGCCTACCGGCTGCTGGACGCGTCGGGCCGGGTCGTGCTGGCGTCGCCGGCGTCGCAGGCGTTCTGGGCCGCGAGCGGTCCCGGCGCGCGCCGGCTGAAGCAGGGCAACTTCTCGTTCGAGTACGCCGGCCAGTCGATGCGCGGCGCCACCGAGGTCGTGCGCCACGGCGGCCGCGACTGGTACTTCCAGCAGGCCGGCAGCGCGCGGCTCTTCGAGCTCTTCCACCTCGAATACGCGATGCCCTTCATGAGCAAGGGTATGGGTCTCTTCGCCACGACGCTGCTGCTGGTCTTCGGCGTCTGCGCCTACCTGACGCTGCGCCGCGTGCTCAGGCCGCTGCACGAGGTCTCGGCCTCGGCGGCGGCGATCTCGCCGCGCTCGGTGCATGGGCGGCTGCAGGTCGACCGCGTGCCCACGGAGATCGTCCCCTTGGTCGAGAGCTTCAACCGCGCGCTGGACCGGCTGGAGCGCGGGTATCGCGTGCAGCAGGAGTTCCTCGCCACGGCGGCTCATGAGCTGAAGACCCCGCTGGCGCTGATCCGCGCGCAGGTCGAGCTGATGGCCGAAGGCAAGGGACCGGACCTGCTGCTGCAGGACGTCGAGCACATGACGCGGCAGGTGCAGCAGCTGCTGTTGCTGGCCGAGGCGAGCGAGACACAGAACTATGTCTTCGCGCCGACGGATCTCGGCACCGCGGCGGGCGAGGCGGTCGACTACCTGACGCGCATGGCGACGGCGCGGGAAGTGGCGCTCGATGTCGTGATGGTCGGGGCGCAAGGTTCGGATGAGCCGACCGGCACGGTGACGTGGGACGCCGATCGCGGCGCGCTGTTCACGCTGCTCAAGAACCTGCTGGAGAACGCGATCCAGCATGCGCCGGCCGGCAGCCTCGTGAGCGTGGAGATCGAAGCCGACCGGTTCTCGGTCCGCGACCGGGGGCCGGGTGTGACGCCGCATCAGCTGTCGCGGATCTTCGGACGCTTCTGGCGCGGCGCGCATCGACGCGATCACGGCGCCGGACTGGGCCTGGCCATCTGCCAGGAAATCGCCGAGGCGCACGGATGGACGCTGTCGGCGCAGCCGGAGGATCCGGGCCTGCGGATGGTGGTCAAGAAGGCCTGAGTTCAGGCCGCGACGACGTCCACGCTGTCCTCGCTGCGCAGCTCCCCGGCGGCCACTTCGTCGAACGACGGCCGGTATTCGGGGACAGGTCTTGCGCGCCCCTCGTCCGCCTGCGAGCGGGCCAGCAACGCGCGACGTGCCGGATCCGCCTTGATCAGCCGCCGGGCGCGTCCGATCTCCGCCGCGTGCTCCGGCCGACGGCGCTCCCAGTCCGCCAGCAGCGGCCCGTGGCGCTCAGGGAAGATGCACCACCATTCCACGATCGAGGCCGCGTTGTTGAGGTCGAGCAGCATGCCGGTACTCCGGGAGTTGGATGGCGCCATGATACTGTATTTGCATACAGTAATGGCTCAAAGATGTAGGTCATGACCTCCACATCGATGGCACCGAGGCGCGCCAAGGAGGGCGTGGGCCATCAATCCGGTTTGCCCAATGCCTTGGCCAGATGCCCGACGAACTGCCTCACCCGCGCGGTGCCCTGCACGCGCTGCGGGTAGACCGCATAGATGTCGGCGTCGGGCGTCTCCCATTCCGGCAGGACCTGGACCAGCCGCCCGCTCGCCAGGTAGCGCGCGATGTCCCATTCCGCGCGCATCAGGATCCCGTGCCCGTCGAGCGCCCAGTTCACCGCGATCTCGCCGTCGTTGGTCGTCAGCGCGCCGCGCGTCTTCACCGCTTCGGTGACCGTCTTGCGGCCGCGCTTGGACGACAGCCGCCACAGCCCGTACGCCTCCTCGCCCTGGCGGATGCCGATGCAGTCGTGCCGGACGAGTTCCGCCGGCGTCTTCGGCGTGCCGTGCCTGTTCAGATAGGCCGGGGCGGCGCACAGCAGGCGCCGGTTCGGCGCGATGCGCCGCGCGATGACCCGCGCGTCCGGCGGCGGGCCGAAACGGATGCAGACGTCGAAGGCGTCCTCGTGCAGCGGCGGCGGATTGACCGACAGCTGCAGTTGCACCTGCAGCTTCGGATGCTGGCGAACGAACGCCGAGATCAGCGGCGCGATGTGCGTCCGCCCGAACCCCAGCGTCGCGTTCACGCGCAGCAGGCCGCTGGCCGTGCCGCCGCTGGCGCTCATCACCTCCTGCAGGTCGTCGATGGACGCGAGGATCCGTCGCGCATGCTCCAGGTAGAGCTCGCCTTCCTGCGTCAGGCTCATCCGTCGCGTGGTGCGGCTCAGCAGCGCCGTGCCCAGCCGGCTCTCCATCTGCGTCAGATGCTTGCTGACCGCCGCCGTGGTGACGCCGAGCTCGCGCGCGGCGGCGCTCAGGCTGCCGGCGCTGCACAGCGCGGAGAAGAAGCCCAGGTCCGCCGGCGCGATCGCGTCGGCGGTCACGGCGCGCGGCGAGGTTCTTGAAGCCATGGAGAGACCCTGCGGATTGTTGAATCCAGGTTGAAGACGGATTGACTTTAGCCGCGATCCAGCGGGCAGGGTGCTCCTAGAGTCGGCGCAGGATTTCCCCGACATCACCTGGTATCACCTGAAGAGAGAGACCCCCATGAAGACCTATCGCATCGCCACCATCCCCGGCGACGGCATCGGCAAGGAAGTGATCCCCGCGGGCCGCGAGGTCCTGGAGGCGCTGGCCGCGACGACCGACCGCTTCCGCTTCGAGTTCGAGGACTTCGGCTGGGGCGGCGACTGGTACCGCGCGCACGGCGAGATGATGCCGGCCGACGGCCTGACCGCGTTGCGCGACAAGGACGCGATCCTGTTCGGCTCCGCCGGCGATCCCGACATCCCCGACCACATCACGCTGTGGGGCTTGCGGCTGAAGATCTGCCAGGGCTTCGACCAGTACGCCAACGTGCGCCCGACCCGCGTGCTGCCCGGCATCGACGCGCCGCTCAAGCGCTGCGGGCCGAAGGACCTCGACTGGGTGATCGTGCGCGAGAACTCAGAGGGCGAATACGCCGGCGTCGGCGGCCGCGTCCACCAGGGCCATCCGATCGAGGCGGCGACCGACGTGTCCATCATGACCCGCACCGGCGTCGAGCGGATCATGCGTTACGCGTTCAAGCTGGCCCAGTCGCGGCCGCGCAAGCTGCTGACGGTGATCACCAAGAGCAACGCGCAGCGTCACGCGATGGTGATGTGGGACGAGATCGCCGCGCAGGTCGCGGCCGACTTCCCCGACGTCACCTGGGGCAAGGAGCTCGTCGACGCCGCGACCGCGCGCATGGTCAACAAGCCGGCGACGCTGGACACCATCGTCGCGACCAACCTGCACGCGGACATCCTCAGCGACCTGGCGGCCGCGCTGGCCGGCAGCCTGGGCATCGCGCCGACCGGCAACATCGATCCGGAGCGTCGCTATCCGTCGATGTTCGAGCCCATCCACGGCTCGGCGTTCGACATCATGGGCAAGGGCCTCGCGAATCCCGTCGGCACCTTCTGGTCCGCGGTGATGCTGCTGGAGCACCTCGGCGAGCACGACGCCGCCGCGCGCCTGATGCGCGCGATCGAAGCCGTGACGGCGAATCCCTCGCTGCACACCGGCGATCTCGGCGGCAAGGCGAAGACGACCGACGTCACCGCCGCCGTCGTCGCCGCCCTTCGCCAGCCCCGCTGACCTTCCTGACTTCCACCGTCGAATGGCCGTCAGAGCCATCGACCAGGAGACAAACCATGACTCTCGTTCAGACCTCCTCCCGCCGTCGGCTGCTGATCGCAGCCTCGGCGATTGCCGCGGCCACCGGTGCGCTCGGCATCGCCTCACCGGCGCTCGCCCAGCCCTGGCCCGCCAAGCCCATCACCCTGATCGTGCCGTTCCCCGCCGGCGGCACGACCGACGTGCTGGCCCGCGCGCTGGCCGAGAAGCTCCAGCAGAGCCTGGGCCAGCCGGTGATCGTCGAAAGCCGCCCCGGCGCCGGCGCGACGCTGGGCGCCGATTACGTCGCCAAGGCCAGGCCCGACGGCTACACGCTGCTGATCGGCGCGGTCCACCACACCATCGCGAGCAGCGTCTACAAGAAGCTGCCCTACGACTTCCAGAAGGACTTCGTCCCCATCACCAGCATCGCGCTGGTCCCCAACGTGCTGGTCGTCAACGCCAGCCAGACCTCCGCGAAGACGGTGCAGGAACTGGTCGCGCAGCTCAAGGCCAAGCCAGGCGAGTGGACCTACGGCTCCAACGGCAACGGCACCGCGCAGCACCTGATCGGCACGCAGTTCCAGAACCTCACCGGCACGACGCTGCTGCACGTGCCCTACAAGGGCAGCGGGCCGCTGGCCACCGACCTGCTCGGCGGCCAGATCCAGATGTCCTTCGACACGGTCACCCCGGTGCTGCCGCACATCAAGGCCGGCAAGCTGCGCGCGCTGGCGGTGACCACCGCCCGGCGCTCCAGCGCGCTGCCCGACGTGCCCACGCTGGAGGAGGCCGGACTGAAGGGCTTCGACATCGGCACCTGGTTCGGCGTGCTCGCGCCGGCGGCCACGCCCAGGGACATCGTGACGAAGCTGAACACCGAAATGGTCAAGGTCCTGCAGGCGCCCGAGTTCCGCAAGCGCATGGAGGAGATAGGCGCCGAGACCACCGGCGGCACCAGCGAGCAACTGGCGTCGCAGATCCGGAATGAGACCGGCAAGTTCGCGAAGCTAGTGAAGGAAGCGAACGTGCAGATCGAGTGAAACTCCTCGACCTCGACCTCGACCTCGACCTCGACCTCGACCTCTCGCCTGGGTGGACTGCGCCAGGCTGGCGAATCGAAACAAGGCTTAGGCGGACCCTGTCGACAGGGCGGGATCCGTCGGACCGGGGGCGCCTCGTCGGCCACCTCCCGCGTCCTGTCCGCCTCGAGTGCGGTTCCCCTCGGACCGATTGAAATCGTGCATTAGCGTGCATGATCGATTGAAAACGTGCAGAATCGCGTCTCACCTTCCTGGGACGCCATGTCGCTCGCCGATCTTCCTCACGCCCGCCGCCACGTCATCGCGATGCGACTGTCCGACGGTCACGCCGTGGTCGCGACGGATCTCGCGGCCGAGTTCAAGCTGTCCGAAGACGCCATCCGGCGCGACCTGCGCGCGCTGGCCGCGGACGGCCTGTGCCGGCGCGTCTACGGCGGCGCGGTGCCGATCGCGGCCAACGACCGGCCGCTCGCCGCGCGGATCAAGGAAGCGCCCGACCGCAAGTCCGCCCTGGCGCGCGCTGGCGCGGCCACGGTGCAGGCGGGCGAGCTGGTGTTCCTCGACACCGGCTCCACCAACCTCGCGCTGGTCGAGTTCCTGCCCGAGGACGCGGACCTGACGGTCGCGACCAACGCGGTCGACGTCGCCGCCGCGGTGCTGCGGCGCCAGGACCTGCGCCTGCTGATGATCGGCGGGGAAGTCGATCCGCACCTGGGCGGCTGCGTCGACGCGGCCGCGGTGGACAACCTCTCGCGCCTGCGCGTCGACCGCGGTTTCGTCGGCGTGTGCGCGCTGTCGATGAGCGACGGCATCCTCACGACGCATTTCCGCGAGGCCGCCTTCAAGCGCACCCTCGTCGAGCGCAGCCGCCATGTCGTCGGGCTCGTGACGAGCGACAAGCTGCAGGCCACGGCGGCCCACCGGGTCGCGGGGCTGGAGGCGCTGCACACGATCGTCATCGAGCGCGACGTCGGCGCGGGCATCCTCAAGGCCTTGCGCAAGGGCGGGGCCGCCGTGCTGCCGGTCGATCCGGCGGGATGAGCGCCTTGGACGACGACGGGTCCTTCCTGGAGCCCGCCGGGGATCGGCCGGAAGCGCGACTGGCCGTGCGCCTGACCAGCATCGTCGCCGGCTGCGGGATCGCCTGCGTCCTGGCGCTCCTGCCTTGCCTGGCGCATCACCTGGCACTCGACGCGGCGGAACTCGCCACAGCCGTGCTTTCGCTGATGGCGGGCGCGTGGCTCGGCGCCCGGGGCCTCGGCGCCGGATGGTCCCGGATCGGCGCGCGGCGGCAGGTGCTCGTCGCCGGCATGGGGTCGGCGTTGCTGCCGCCCACGCTGGCGTTCGCGGGATCCCCGGCCTTTCTGGCCGCCGGCCTGTTCACCGCCGGTGTCGTCGCCGGCGCGCTGGACGTGGCGATGCAGGCATCGGCCGAGGCGCTCGCCGTGTCGATCCGCCAGGGCTGCACGCGCGCTCTCCGGGCGATCCATGGCTTCGCGGGCGCGGGCGGCGCGCTCGTGACCACGGGACTGCTGGCGGTCGGCTTCGAACCGCCGCTGGCGGCCGCGCTGGTCGCCGCGCCCATGATGATCGCCATCGTCGTGGCGTGGCCCTATCTGCCGGAGGCGCCAGGGCAGGGGCGCTGAACACGGATTCCGAGGCCGGAAAGGCGGTGTTTAGCGCGGTGGCCTAAACACTTGGGAAACTCGCGGGACTTTGTTGACCCCTGAAAAGGGCCCTCCAAGAATCGCCGCAACCCATGAGCAGCACCACCATCCGCGATATCGCCAAGGCGTCCGGCCTGTCCATCGGCACCGTCTCGCGCGGCCTGCGCAACCAGTCCGGGCTGTCGGAGGAGACCCGCCAGGTCGTCCGCGACACCGCCCTCAAGCTGGGCTACGACTTCGCGCAGCTGCGCAAGAACAGGATCCGCCGCATCGGCTTCCTGCTGCACAGCCAGCACAACACGCTGGCGTCCAGCCCGTTCTTCTCCGCCGTGCTGCACGGCGCGGAGCAGGTCTGCCGGCGCGAGGGGCTGTCGCTGTCCTTCATCGTCGCCGGCCCCGGCCAGCCGATCGTCGAGCAGACCCGCGGGCATCAGCTGGACGCGTTCCTGTGCGTCGGCTATTTCGAGCCCGAGGTGCTGGAGACCCTCAAGCGCAGCGGCAAGCCGACGGTGCTGGTCGACCTGCACCGGCGCGGGATGACCTCGGTGAATCCGGACCATCAGCACGGCAGCTTCCTCGCGACCAGCCACCTGCTGCGCAGCGGGCGGCGCACGATCGGGCTGATCTCCGGATCGCCGGCCCACTACAGCCTGGAGCAGCGCGCCC
Organism: Roseateles noduli; assembly: GCA_002205125.1. Taxonomy (GTDB): domain Bacteria; phylum Pseudomonadota; class Gammaproteobacteria; order Burkholderiales; family Burkholderiaceae_C; genus Roseateles; species Roseateles noduli. The sequence goes on from NIOE01000003.1 coordinate 124,839, forward strand.
GCGGCTACCGGCGCGCGCTGTTCGAGGCGCAGGTCCAGGCCGATCCCGACCTGGAGGTCATCGCGCCGCAGCTGGGCGACGGCGAGGCCGGCGTCATCGCCGCGATGCGCCTGCTGCTCGAGCGCCGCAAGCGGCCCGACGCGGTCGTGTGCTTCAACGACAGCGCAGCGCTGGTGGCGATGCGGCAGTGCTTGAACGAGGGACTGCGCATTCCCGAGGACATCGCCGTCGTCGGCTTCGACGACATCGGCGGCGCCTCCGTGGCCCATCCGCCGCTAAGCACCGTGCGCGTCGACAAGGAATCGCTGGGCGCCAAGGGCGTGGAGCTGCTGCTGGGCACGCCCGCGGACGAGCCGCTCGAACTCACGCTGCCCGTGGAGCTGATCGTGCGCGACAGCACCAGCAGCAACGACTGACCCCATCGATGTCTCCATCTCTCCATCCCCTCATCGCATGACAGCGACCCCATCTTCCGTGAACCGCGATCTGCCCGACTTCCGTTCCCGCGCGGTGCTGCTGACCCACGCGCGGCACACGATGGACTTCTACCATCCGCGCTGCGTGGACCCGAGCGGCGGCTTCTTCCACTTCTTCAAGGACGACGGCACCGTCTACGACGCGCACCAGCGGCATCTGGTGAGCAGCACGCGCTACGTGTTCACCTACGCGATGGCCTACCGGCGTTTCGGCGATGCGGCCTACCTCGACGGCGTGCGACACGGCGTGCGTTTCCTGCGCGAGGCGCATTTCGACGACGCGCTGCGCGGCTATGCGTGGCTGCTGGATTGGCGGGACGGCAAGGCGGAGGTGCTCGACGCGACGCGCCATGCCTACGGCCTGGCCTTCGTGCTGCTGGCCTATGCCCACGCGGCGATGGCCGGCGTGGACGAGGCGCGGCCGTGGATCGCCGAGACCTTCGCGCTGATGGAGGAACGCTTCTGGGACGAGGCCGCGGGCCTCTACGCCGACGAGGCGAGTCCGCAATGGCACGTGCTGTCGCCGTACCGCGGCCAGAACGCCAACATGCATGCGTGCGAGGCGCTGCTGGCCGCCTTCGACGCGACGGGCGAGCGGCGCTACCTGGAGCGCGCCGCGCTGGTGGCGCAGCACATCACGCGCCGCCAGGCGGAACGCTGCGGCGGCCTGATCTGGGAACACTACGACGCGCACTGGCAGCCGGACTGGCTGTACAACCGCGACGATCCGGCGAATCTCTTCCGTCCCTGGGGCTACCAGCCGGGCCACTTCACCGAGTGGACCAAGTTGCTGTTGCAGCTCGAAGCGCGCAGCGAGCACCTCGACCAGGACCTGAGCTGGGTGCTGCCGACGGCGTCCAAGCTGTTCCTCGTGGCCGTGCGCCGCGGCTGGGACGCCGAGCACGGGGGGTTGTGCTACTCGCTGGCGCCGGACCTGAGCGTCTGCGACGCGGACAAGTACTTCTGGGTCCAGGCCGAAAGCGCCGCCGCCGCCGCACGCCTGGCCGCGCGCACGGGCGACGCGGTGTACTGGGACTGGTACCAGCGCCTGTGGGCCTACAGCTGGACGCACTTCGTCGATCACGCGCACGGCGCGTGGTACCGCATCCTCGACGGCGAGAACCGCAAGTACAGCGACGAGAAGAGCCCGGCGGGCAAGGTCGATTACCACACCATGGGCGCGTGCTACGACATCGTCGACGTGCTGGACGGCGTGGGTGCGCGAGGTGTCGATCAAGGGGCCGGCCATGCGTGAGGCGGATTCCCGAGCGACGTCGGACGCGGCATCCGATGCGATGCCCGATGCGCCCGAACTCCTGTGCATCGGCGAGGCGCTGACCGACATGCTGCAGCAGGCGCCCGATCAATGGATCAGCCGCGTCGGCGGCTCGACCTGGAACGTGGCGCGCGCGCTGGCGGCGCTGGGCGGGCGCACCGCCTTCGCCGGCGCGGTGAGCCGCGACCTGTTCGGCGACGAGCTCGTGCGGGCCAGTGAGGCCGTCGGTCTGGACACGCGGCTGATGCAGCAGGTCGACCGCGCGCCGCTGCTGGCCATCGTCGAGCAGGGCGAGCCGCCGCGCTACTTCTTCGTCGGCGGCGACAGCGCCGACCTGCACTTCGATCCGGACGCGCTGCCCGCCGGCTGGTCCGGCCAGGCGCGGCGCGCGCACTTCGGCGGCATCAGCCTGGCGCGTGAGCCGCTGGCCTCGCGGCTGGTCGCGCTGGCGGAGCGCTTGAAGGGGCAGGGCGTGGCCATCAGCTACGACCCCAACTTCCGCAACCTGATGGCGCAGGGGTATGAGCCGACGCTGCGCCGCCTGTGCGCGCTGGCCGATGTGATCAAGGTGTCCGACGATGACCTGCGCGGCCTGTTCCCCGGACTCGGACTCGACGACGCGATGACGCGGCTGCGCGCGTTCAATCCGGAGGCGCTCTACCTGCTGACGCGCGGCGGCGGCGTGGCCTATCTCTCGCGCGGCGACGCGGCCTGCATGGCGCGCGCGCCGGCGGTGACCGTCGCCGACACCGTGGGCGCGGGCGACGCGGCCGTCGCGGGCCTGCTGCACAGCCTGCATCGCCATCCGGAACGCCCACTGCGCGCGCATCTGCACGCAGCGCTGGCGGCCGGCTCCGCCGCCTGCCTGCATCGCGGCGCCACGCCGCCGGACGCGGCGACCGTCGCACGTCTGTTCGAGCAGCTCCAAACGGAAGGGGCGGCCTGACCTTCCACACCCGTCGACCCTGGCGTCGACCCACCCGTCGATCAACGACACCCGCTCCGACCCCGGAGACAACAAAGAGGAGACAACGATGAAGACATCGATCAAGAAGACGACGAACACCCCGTGGACCCGCCGCGCCCTGCTGGCCACCGCCGCCATGGCGACGATGGCGGTCGCGGCCGGCCCCGCGCACGCCGGCGACCTGGAGGTCCTGCACTGGTGGACCAGCGGCGGCGAGGCCAAGGCCATCTCCGGCCTGAAGGACCAGCTGCAGGCCAAGGGCCACAAGTGGAAGGACTTCGCCGTGGCGGGCGGCGCCGGCGACGCGGCGATGACGGTGCTGAAGTCGCGTGCCATCTCGGGCAACGCGCCCACGGCCGCGCAGATCAAGGGCCCGCTGCTGCAGGACTGGGCGGCCGAGGGCATGCTCGCCAACATCGACGACGTCGCCAAGGCCGAGCACTGGGACGACCTGCTGCTGCCGGTGATCAGCAACATCGTCAAGTACAAGGGCCACTACATCGCCGTGCCGGTCAACGTGCACCGCGTCAACTGGCTGTGGATCAACCCCGAGGTGATGCGCAAGGCCGGCGTGAAGCCGCCGACCACCTGGGACGAGTTCTTCGTCGCGGCCGACGCGCTGAAGAAGGCCGGCGTCACGCCGCTGGCGCACGGCGGCCAGTCCTGGCAGGACTTCACCACCTTCGAGACCGTGGTGCTGGGCACCGGCGGGCCGGAGTTCTACCGCAAGGCGCTGATCCAGCTGGACCCCGCCAGCCTGAAGAGCCCGACGATGGAGAAGTCGCTGACGACCTTCCGCCGCCTGAAGGCCTACACCGACCGCAACGCGCCGGGCCGCGACTGGAACCTCGCCACCGCGATGGTCATGAAGGGCGAGGCGGCCATGCAGATCATGGGCGACTGGGCCAAGGGCGAGTTCCTCGCCGCCGGCAAGACGGCCGGCAAGGACTTCCTGTGCGTGCCCGCACCGGGCACCGCCAAGTCCTACACCTTCAACGTCGACTCGTTCGCGATGTTCGAGGTCAAGGGCGACGCCAACCAGCAGGCGCAACGCGACATGGCCTCGGCCATCCTGTCGCCGGCGGTGCAGGAATCCTTCAATCTCGAGAAGGGCTCGATCCCCGTGCGCAAGGGCGTGAGCCTGACCAAGTACGACGACTGCGCCAAGGCCTCGGCCGCGGACTTCGCCGAAGCGGGCAAGGCCAACACGCTGCTGCCGTCGATCGCGCACGGCATGGCCGTCCGTGCATCGGCCGAAGGCGCGATGAAGGACGTGGTCAGCCAGTTCTGGAACAGCGACTCGATCACGCCGGCCCAGGCGATGGATCGGCTGGTCACCGCGGCGAAGACCCAGTGATGGCGGGTTGAGTGGGAGCCCGCGACTTCGAGTGGTCGAGCGCGGGCACTCCACGGGGCAGGGGGCATCGCGTCCGCGAACCCCCAGCCCCATTCCGGCCCCACCCACCCTCGCTGACTTCGGGCCTGGGGAGTACGGGATTCATGCGTGAGAGCCCGCATGCAGGCTTCGGAGTCACGGCATTCGCTTCGCCTTCGAATGAAGCTTCGGATCGTGGAGGACGAGACTCGTCGCTCCATCCTCCGGAGACCCCATGGACGAGGTGCTCATCGATACGGTGCTGCCCCACGACCGCGCCGACCGCGCGGACGTGGACCGCTGGCTGTGGGACGGCTACCGGCGCATCGACGCGATGCCCGATTCGCCGCGGCGTCGTCGCGCGCACATGGCCCATGTGCTGGACTCCCAGCATCGCGTGCTTGCGCTGATGCCCAAGGACGACGAGGACTCGTCGACGGAGGAGCGTGCGCGCCAGCTCGCGCTGATGTCCTACGGCACCGAGCGCTGGCTCGCATTGCTCGCGCAGGTGCGACTGCGTCATCGCGACCGCGTGGCGCGGCGCGAGTACGCGTCCGAGCACGCCGGCGATGCACCGTTCCGTGACGCCGACCACGGCGTCGTCCACGTCGTCGACGTGCTCGATCGCGCGGAGGCGTTCGCCGACGTCGAGCCCTACACCGATGCGCGCGTCGGTCGACGCGCCCGCGCCGAGCATGCGCTGCGCCTTCTGGAGCCGCGCCTCATCGAGGCCGCCGATCTGCGCTCGCCCCAGGAGGCCGCGCTCATCGGACAACGCGGGCTGTTCGCGCGCCACGACATCGCGGCCGGCACCTGCCTGGGCGTGTACGGCGGCCAGCTGCTCGACGAGGTGGATCTGTTCCTGCTCGACGACGACCGCTATCTGATGTCGGCCTCCGATCCGATCGGCTCGGTGGCCGTCAACGGCGAGAACCTGCTGTCGCTGATGAACACCTTGTTTCTCTTCGACGCGCAAGGCCGTCCCTGCGGCCATCCGGCCGCCGGCTACAACGTGCGCGGCGAGGCCTTCGCGGTGCGCCTGCGTCACGGCTGGACCGCGCGCATCCACGCGTTCCGCGCGTCGGAGGACATTCCCGCGGGTCGCGAGTTGCGCTGGAACTACGACCTCGGCGGTCCGCGCTGACATGACCAAAGTTGCACCACGCGCGCGCACCCGATGGCCCGGATGCCCCATGAACACGCAGATCCGCGGCCTTCTGCGTGCCAGCGCTCTGACATCCTCCTGACAGCTGTGCGGGAATCCGCACGCCTTTCGCGGCCTCGATCGTCACGCCGCCGACATGTGCACGACAGTCAGCGCTGTCAAGCCCTGACCCCCTTCGGGAACGTCCCGAGTTCCCTGGACGTTGTCATGACGCACCCTTAAACTCGCGCCCACTTTCGTGACCCCTTCCTCGCAAAAGGCGAGGTGGTGAAGGGGTGCGATGGCGTACGGCGTGCAGGGTCCTGCCGTCGGTGACAGCCATGAAGGGCAAGCTGAAGTGACGAGTCGTTTTCGCTTCGAAGGGTTCGTGCTTGACATGGCCTCGCGCGTCCTCCTGTCGGAGGGCGTGCCCGTGCCGCTCAGCGGCCGGCAGCTGGATCTGCTGGGCGTGCTGGTCGCGCACCGCGGCGCGGTGGTGTCCAAGAACGAGCTGCTGAATCGCGTCTGGCCCGGTCAGGCCGTGGAGGAGAACAACGCCGCCGTGCATGTGTCGGCGTTGCGCCGCACGCTGGGCCGCGAGGCCATCGCCACGGTGGCCGGGCAGGGCTATCGATTTGCGTTGCCGCTGCGGCAGGAAGAGGACGCGTCCCTCGATCCGACCGACCGGGCGGTCGGGGCCTTGTTGCCCGCGATGCCGGTGTCCCCCACCGTCCGTCCGCGTGCGTTGCCGTCCGCGCCGGTCGCGATGCACGGCCGCGGCGCCGATCTGCAGGCGCTGTTGAGCCGTCTGGTGCGTCATCGACTGGTCACCGTGGTCGGCGCGCCGGGCGTCGGCAAGTCGACGCTCGCGCTGGCCTGCGCGCATGAACGCCGCCAGGCCGCGCGCGACGGCGCGGTGTGGGTGGATCTGCTGGGCGGGGACGATCCGTCCGATCCGCTGCCGGCCGTGGCGGCCGCGCTGGGACTGGATCCGGGGACCGACCTGCCGACCCTGCTGGCGCTGCTGCGGCCGATGTCGCTGCTGCTGGTGCTGGACAACGCGGAGATCGCCGGCGCGCGCGCCGCGACCTTCTGCCACGCGGTGCTGGAGAACACCGAGGACGTGGCGCTGATGGTGACCAGCCGCAAGGTGCTGCGCGTGCCCGGCGAACGCGTGCTGCGCACGCCGCCGCTGTCGGTGCCGCCGCCCGGCGCGGGCGTGGACGAGTCGCTGATGCACGGCAGCGTCGCGCTGTTCGTCGATCAGGTGCGGGCGCAGGGGCAGCCCTTCGCGCTGGGCGCGCACAACGTGGCGCAGGTGACGGGACTGTGCCGCCGGCTGGACGGCATTCCGCTGGCGCTGCAACTGGCGGCGGGCCGGCTGGCGATGTTCGGCATCGATCAACTGTGCGAGCGGCTGAGCGACCGCTACCGCCTGCTGACGCGCGGCACGCAGGCGGGACCGCGCCGTCATCAGTCGCTGCGCGCCTGCATGGACGCCAGCCTGGCGCTGCTGGACGACGTGGAGCAGCTGGTGCTGCGGCGGCTCGAGCCGTTCGAGGGCGGCTTCACGCTGGAGATGGCGACGGCCGCGTTGTCGGACCGGCAGCTCGACGCGTGGACCGTGGCGGAGGCGCTGGAAGGACTCGTGGACCATTCGCTGGTCCAGGTCGACGCGGAGGATCGCCCGCGCTATCGGCTCTTCGACGGCATCCGCGCCTACGGCCTGCTGCTGCTGGAGGAGACCGGCGAGGTCGACATCGCCCGCGGCCAGCATGCGCGCGCGATGAGCCAGTTGTTCGATCGCGCCGAGCGGGCGCTGCAGATGATGCCGGACGCGCGCTGGATCGCGGAGTTCTCGCCCGAGCTCGGCAACGTGCGCACGGCGCTCGACTGGTGCCTGGAGCACGAGCCGGTGAGGGGGCTGGGACTGCTCGCGCATTCGCGCGCCCTGTTCGAGCTGCTGTCGCTGGTGCCCGAGACCGCGTGGCGCCATGCGGCCTACGAGGCCGAACTGCCGGCCGAGCTGCCGCCGGCGGTGCTGGCGCGCTACTGCATCGATCACGCCGGCTTGCTGGCGCCGCACGATCCGAAGCGCGCCGCGATCTGGTACCGGCGCGGTGTCACGGTGTCGCGCACGGCGGACGATCCGGCGCTGCGCTACCTCGCGCTGTGCCGGCAGGTCGTCGAGGACCGCGAACTGAGCCAGGCCGCGATGCGTTACGCGATGGGCGAGCTGGTCGCGCTCGCGGGCCGCTGCGAAGGCGCGCATGCGGCGCGGCTGAAGTTGTGGGGACTGGCGGCGCGCGCGCACGTGTGGCGCGTCGAAGGCCAGGCGGACGAGGCCGACGAGGCGATGTGCGCGTCGCTGCAGCTGGCGCAGGAGATCGGCGCGTCCCGATGGGTGCTGGACGATCTGCATCGGTTGATGAGCCTGCAGGTCGGGCATGGTGCGCCGTTGCGCTCGGCGGCGCTGGTGCGCCAGTGGGAAGACGGCGCCAGCCGCGCCAGCGGCATCAACACCGCCAACGGCGAGTTCCTGCAACGCGTGCTCGGCTGCCTGGCGGCCGTGCTGCTGGCTGAGGGGCACACCGAGGACGCGCGCGACGTGCTGACCGGCATCGTCGCGCCGAAGTCGTCGCGCGCCGCGTTCCGCGACGGTCGCGGCGATGGCCGCGTTGATGGACGGAACGACCCTCGGACGGCGAATCAGATCGACGGGAACAGCGAGAACCAGAGCGAGGCGTTCGACCGTCTGCTGCCAGTCTTCGCCTGGCTCGCGTTCGAGGAAGGGCGCGATCAGGACGCGGCGCGCCTGACGGGGTATGCGGGGCAGGCGTATTCGCCGATCCGTTCGGACCCGCTGCCGCCGTGGGGCAGCCTGGTGCAGCGCATGCGCGCGCGCCTGGACGGGTTCTCGATGGCGCGGCTGCAGGATGAGGGCAATCGCTGGGACGAACCGCGCGCGATGATCGCCGCCCTGGCGCGGACGGCGGGCGTCGCGGCCTCGTTCGGCGACTGACGGCCACTGAGGGCAGCGCAGCGGCTCATTGCAGGAGCCGCTTCGTGCCCATGACGATCACCACGCCGCCGGCCGGATTGCCGCCTCTGACTACCCCCGTCGATGCCATCGAACCCGATCGACCCGATCGACCCGATCAACTCGATCAACTCGATCAACTCGATCAACTCGATCGTGCACCGACACCCACCGCGTCCGCACCGCGCGAGGCGGGCGCGGCGTCGTTCTTCCTGATGCAGAACGTGCGTCACGCGCTGCCCGTGGCGGGCGTGCGCACGGTGGTGCAGGGCGTCATCGCGCCCGAGCTGGCGCGGGCCGTGGCCTCGCGCCCGGACGCGGCGCTGGCGGCGCAGGCCGCGTTGACGGCCTGTTCGCTGGGGCGGCGCATCGTGTCGCAGATCCACAGCGAGCGCAGCGCGCCGGTCGCCAACCAGGCGTTTGCGGGCGATGCGGCACAGCGCGACAACAGCCTGCCGCGCCGCCTCTGGCAGGGTGTGCAGTCGGCCGGCATCGCGGGCGGCGACTTCGCCGCGCTGGCGTTGACGATCGCCGCGCGCAGCAACCCGGCGCTGACCGGCGTCGCGCAGGCCGCGGCGGCGATCCAGGTGATCGCGCATCTGCAGGCGCAGTTCCGCGAGGCGCTGCGGCCCGCGATCAATACCGTGCACGTCGGCAACGGCGATCGCAACGTGCCTCAGCCGCCGGAGGGCCGCAACCTGCGTCGGTCCGACGTCTCGTGGACGATGCGCGGCACCTTCGGCGTCGCGGCCGCGCTCATCGACATGGGCACGCAGGTGGCGATGCAGCGCATGCTTTGCGGTCAGCCGGCCTGGCTGGCGGCGCGCGGCCTGGCCGTCGGCGCGGGCGCGATCGCGGGTCTGGGCAACATGCTGACCTCCTCGGTGGAGGATCATCTGCTCGACACGGCGTCGGCGCGCCGCATGCAGCAGACGCATCCGTCGCACGTGCGCCATGTCCGGGCGGAGCTGCGCAACCCGTTCACCCGCAACGAACTCGGCCGGCAGGCGGAGCGCGCCGATGCGCGCGTGTTCAACACGATGGTGCCGATGCTGATCGCGTTGGGGGTGGTGCAGGCGTTGGAGTCGACGCTGGACCAGCCGGGCGTCAGCGACGATGAGCGCCAGGCCGCGCAGGCCGGGGTGCATGCGGCGGTCACGGGACTGGTGGGCGGCGCGCTGCTCGCGCTGACCGTCGCGTCGTATCAGCTCAACGACACGGTCCGCGGCCGCAATGCCGCGCAGCGGGCCGCGGCGCGACGCGCGCAGCCCTCATGAATTGCCCCCTCTCCCGCTTGCGGGAGAGGGCCGGGGTGAGGGCCAGCGGCCGTGGCAGGACCCAGTCGGTCCTTGTCTTTCAGACGTCCAGCCGATACCCCACGCCGTACACCGTCTGGATCCTCGGCACCGGCGTGCCGTCCATCGTGCGGGCGCGCGAGCGCGGGCCGCCGGGGTTGAGCTTGAGCCGCAGCTTGTACACATGCTGCTCCAGCGTCCGCTTGCCGATGTCGCTGGAGCGTCCCCAGATCTCGGTCGACAGCGTCTGCATGCTCACCACGCGACCGAGGTTCTCGAACAGCGTCCACGCCAGCGCGAACTCCCGCGCCGTCAGGCTCACCTCCCGCGCCCCCGTGTACAGGCTCTGCGTCGACGCATGCAGCGCATACGGCCCCGCGCGCAGCGACGTCGCCCGCACGCCTTCGGTGCGCGTCTGGATGCGCGCGCGCAGCCGATGGATCAGCGGTCCGGCGCCGTCGGCGATCACCGCGTAGTCATCCGCGCCGCGCTGCAGCGCCCGCGAGATCCCCACCGAATCGCCCAGCCCCAGCACCACGATCGGCACGCTGCGCCCCGCATGCAGCCGCAGCGCGGCCAGCCAGGCGTCGATGTGCGTGTCGTGGTCCTCCAGCAGCACCGCGTCGATGTCCGGCGTCCGCAGCGCCGCGATCAGCGTGCTGACATGCGCGTGAGGTTGAGGGTCGTAGCCGGCATCGCGCAGCGCGGCGGCGGCGAAGTGCTCCAGCGAACGGGAAGGGCAGAGGGTGGCGACTTTCACGTGGACCTTGAAAACCGGGGGACGACCGCACTGTCGCCAACGCCGGCGTTTCATGTCCTTTACGGAACATTCATTTTCATTTATGCCCCCTCGTTCAGGGGGTGAAAGCGGTTTCAGGCATGCCAACCAAGGTCGTGATCCGACGAACGTAGTCTTCGGTTTCGGGGAAGGGTGGCACGCGCTGGCCGAAGCGCTGCACCGCGCCTTCGCCCGCGTTGTAGGCCGCCAGGATCAGGTCCACGCGACCGTCGTAGCGGTCGTGCAGCGCGCGCAGATGGCGCACGCCGATGTCGACGTTCACGCGCGGGTCCAGCAGGTCGGCGCGCGTGTAGACGCCGTAGCGCGCGGCCGTCGCGGGCATCAGCTGCATCAGGCCCATCGCGCCCTTGGGGGAGCGGGCGTCGGCGCGATAGCGGGACTCGACAAAGATCAGCGCCGACACCAGCGCCGGATCGAGGCGGTGGCGATCGCTCGCCGCGCGCACCAGCGAGGCCATCTCCGCCGGCATCGGGCGAGCGGCGTCGCGCAGGAAGGAGGTGAGATCGGGCAAGGCGCCGCCGGCGCCTTGAAGTCCAGGGGGGCTCTGGATGAGGCGGGCGGCGAAGCCGACCCAGGGCGGCGTGTCGTCCGCCGCACTGGGGCGCAGCGGCGCCACGGCCACGCGCACGAGCGTGCAGTCTTCGGCCAGGCCGGGATGGCGTTCGCGGGGATCTTCGATGAGCAGCCGGGTGCTGCCGTCGATGAGCGTGCAGCGATAGCGGGTCACCTGCTCGGCGGGGCGTTCGTTCGCGGTGCTGAAGCTCGCGGCGCTGGCCACGCTCGTCGCGCCGATGGATTGCGCCCTCGCGCCGGCGGCGTGGACGACGAGCGTCGTCACCGCGACCAGGCGGAGGAAGGAAACGAACGAACGATCGTTCATGCGGCGCTCCATCGAAGACAACGAAGGGCGCGACGCTAGAGGTTGAAGGGGAGGTCGATGCCTCTCGATGCGAAGTGCGCGACGACTGAACGAATGCTCCTCTTCGGAGGTAGTTGTTGCGGGCCAACGCGGACCTCGGTCGATGTCCCGCAGTCCTCGGTAGCAAAACCGTTGCAGTGAGGACAGTGGTTGGGGACGGCAGGTCGCGGGGTTCTGGCGCTTGACGCCAGGGCCCTGCGACCTGGCGGCCAACGCCCGGGCGTTGGCAGGCGGCGGGTGGAAGTACTACGGCCTTCGCATGGCACGCAGCGCCTTCGCATGGTCTCAATGCTGCCGGGCGGCCGGTCCCTATGTTCCGCTCCATCTCATCCACGGAGCCCTGACATGACCACTCCCATCGCCGCCAACCCCGCGTCCACGCCGGCTGCCGCCACGGGACCGACCGACATGCAGCAGATGGAATCGATGATGGCCCAGCGAATGATGATGGGCTTCCAGCAGGGTCAGCAGGCGATGACCAAGTCCATGACCAAGGTGTCGGACCAGATCAAGGCGTCCATGCAGGACGACGAGTAAGCCAAGCCGCCGTCCCGCACTGTGAACCTCATGTCCCGACGTCTTCGTTCCCCGGTCCGCAGCTTGCGGATCGGTCGTCTGCCGGTGGCGCTGATGCTGTGCGCCGCGGCGCCGCTCAGTTGGTCGGCGCGTGTCGGCGATTCCGCACCGCCGGCAACGTCTTCGACGTCGGGAAGCAGTCCCGCCATCGGATCCAGTGTGAGTCCGATCGCCGCGCCGCTGGCGACACCGCCGGCGAAGACGCTGACGCAGACCACGTCGACACCGTCACCCACCTCGGCGACGTCGACGTCGACGACCGCGACCACGCCCGCAGCCGCCAAGACGGTCAAGTCCGACCGCATCGCGACGAAGAACGTCTCGCGCCAATGGCGCAGCCCGCGTTTCGTCTACAAGGCCGAGGGCAAGCGCGTGAACGAGGTGCTGCTCGACTTCGCCGCGAGCCAGGGCCTGCCGGCCGTGATCGCCGACGGCATCGACGGCATGGTGCAGGCCAACTTCGACACCACGCCCGACAAGTTCCTCGACTCGATGAACCGGGCCTACGGCGTCATCTGGTACCACGACGGCACGGCCCTGTATTTCTATCCGGCGGGCGCCGTGCAGAGCCGGCTCTTCCGGCTCAAGGGCTTCCGCCGCGAGCAGGTCACGGACCTGCTGGATTCGCTGCAGCTCGGCGACGCGCGTTTCCCGCTGCGCTTCAACGCGGCCGAAAGCACGCTGCTGGTCTACGGCCCCCCGCGCCACGTCGAGCTGATCGCCGCCGCCGTCGAGTCGCTCGACGTCGGCGCGATGGAGCGCAACCGCAAGGCGGTGCGCGTCGTGCCGCTGCGCTTCGCTTCCGCCGGCGACCGCACCTTCGGCCAGACCCGCATCCGCGGCATCGCCTCGGTGCTGACCTCGCTCTACAGCGGCACCACCAGCGGCGCGCAGGGCGACGAGGACACGCCGACGTCGGCGGGCGAGATCCATCCGGGCAAGCTCACCGCGCTGCAGGGCGTGATGGGCCGCGATACGCGCCTGGCCGACATCGTCGCGCGCAAGCCCTCGCAGGTCACCGCGGGGCAGTCGGCCAAGCCGGGCGCTGGCGCTTCGCCGCAAGGCAGCGCACGCGGCCTGCAGAGCCCCGTCGACGACGACGCGCCGCCCATCTTCCAGGCCGACGAGGGCACCAACACCGTCATCATCCACGGCCGTCCCCAGCGCATGGATGAATACGTCGAGCTGATCCGCCGCCTGGACGTGCAGCCGGTGCTGGTCGAGCTCGAAGCCACCATCATCGACGTCAGCAGCGACAGCATCGATTCGCTGGGCATCGACTGGAGCGTGCGCGGCAGCAAGGGCAGCTTCGGCGTGACGCAGCCGTCGACCGCCAACAGCGCCGGCACCTTCACGCTCAGCACGCTGTGGTCCAACGCCGGCCGCGAGCTGATGGCGCGCATCGACGCGCTCAGCGCGCGCGGCAAGGCCCGCGTCATCGCCAAGCCCAAGGTGCTGGGCGTGGCCAACCGCCCCGCAGTCATGCGCGAGAAGCGCGTCGTCACCGTCAAGGTCGCCGGCAACCTCGAGGCCAACCTGTTCCAGGTCGAGGCCGGCACGCTGCTGCAGGTCACGCCGCAGATCACCTCCGTGCCCGACAACGGCGGCGTGTCGCGCCGCATCAAGCTCTCGCTCTACATCGAGGACGGCAGCTTCGAGGACCGCGTCGTCGACACCGTCCCCATCGTCAAGCGCACCGAGATCATGACCGAGGCCCATGTGGGCGAGGGCGAGAGCCTGCTCATCGGCGGCATCACCACCACCAGTTCCGCCTCGCAGCGCGACGAGGTGCCGGTGCTCGGCCGCGTGCCGCTGCTGGGCGGCCTGTTCCGCCACACCAGCCAGAGCGCCGGGCAGACCGAGCGGCTGTTCCTCATCTCGCCGCGCATCATCCGCGAGCCGACCTTCCCGGCCGGCCCGTACGGTGCCGCGACGTCGGGCGCGGTCGCGATGACGGCGGACGGACGGCCGCAATCCCCGTCGCCATCGGGTCTGTCGTCGGGACCGTCGTCGGGCTCGCCGTTGCCGGCGCAGGCGCCGTCGCAACCCGCGTTGAACGGCCCGTCGACCCTGCCGGCGCCTCGCGCGCCGACGTCGTCCACGCCGGAATCCTTCCTGCAGGGCGGCGGCGGCTGAGCCGCGGCGCCGACCTCGGGTCACCCACGAAGCGACAAAGAAGTTCGGGATTCGCAAACCATGAAGCAGCTTCGCATCCTCACAGGCTTGCATGCCGGGGTCCAGCTACGGTTGACCCGTCAGCAGTACCGCATCGCCAGCGATGAGGACGCCGACCTCCAGATCAGCGACTGGGCCTACGCCCCGCTGATCCTGACGTTCGAGGAAGAAGGCTCCGACGTGTCTCCCGCGCTCCACCTCATCGCCGACGACGGAACGCCCGCCAGGACGACGGCGGGCGCGCTGGGCCTGCTGGAGGACTTCCTGCCCCGGCGCTTCGGCGACATCGTGCTGTGCGCCGGTCCCGACGTCTCGCCCGATGCGGCCCCGTGGCCCAGCGACATGGCGCTGATGGACGCGCTGATGCGGCCCGTCGCCAAGCTCAAGGCCACCGCGGCAGCCGGCGCCGATGCCGTCGTCGCCAGCGCCCCGCGCGGCAAGGCCGCGATCGGCCTGAAGCTCAGCGCGCTGGTCGCCGTCGCGGCGATGGTCGCCGCGCTCGCCTCGGTGCTCAGCACGCAGACCGCCGCCTCGACCGCGCCGCCGGTCAGCCCGATGGAACAGGTGACGCGCGCCCTCCAGCAGGCCGGCATCGACGGCCTCGTCGTGCGGCGCGTCGACCGCCGCCTCGTCGTCGAGGGCCTGCTGCCCGGCAGCGCCGAGATGGCCCGCGCCCGCGCCGCGCTGCAGCCTTTCGGCGAGGGTCAGCTCTTGCATCGCTACGCCTCCGCCGCCGACATCGTGCGCCAGATCGGCGACGCGCTGAACCGTCCCGGCGTGCGCGTGGTCCACCGCGGCCAGGGCGTCTTCGCCGTCGAAGGCCAGGCCGCCGATCCCGCCGAACTGCAGGACGAGGTCCGCCGCATCGCCGGCGACATCGGCCCGCTGGTGCGTCGCGTGGACGTGGCCGTCGAGCAGACGCTGCCGACCGCGCGCGTGCGCGTCGGCTCGATGCTGGCCGGCGACGGCCTGCAGTACGTGCAGACGGCCGACGGCACCAAGCACCTTTCGCTCCGGACTCCCGTGGACGACGGCACCGCCGCCGCCGGGGATCCGTCTTCCTCATCCCCCACCGGAGAACCGTGATGGACAACCCCTTGGAACAGACCGTGTTCGCGGATCTCGCGCACATCGAGAAGACCCTGACCGACGACCTCAGCGGTGAGCGCACCCGCGCGATGCTGAGCTACTTCGACCAGGTCGCGCAGAGCACCGAGGCGCACCTGCAGATGCCGCTGGCCGACGCCGAGCGTCAGCTGAGCTCGCAGCTGATCGAGGGCTTCCGCGCCTCGCAGCGCATCGTGCGGCACGTGTGGGAAACCATCCACACCGCGTCGCTGCCCGCCTGAGCGCACAAGGAGCCCTCGATGTCCGCGTTGCCGATTGATGCCTCGACCCTGGACGCCGCCGCCGGCGCCGGAGCGACCGCGAGCTACCCGCTGGTCTACCGCAACCTCATGGCGGTGGGACTGCTGGGCGCGGTGTACCGCGCCCGCGACGACGCCGCGGTGGTGAGCGCGGCGGTGGAGCTGACGATGGCCGACCCGTCGCCGTTCCGCATCTGCCGCGCCATCGCGCACAGCATCGGCGGCGACGCGGAGTACGCGTCCGCCACGCTGGTACAGCACGTCGAGGACCACCCGCAGGACGAGGGCGCGAAGGTCGCGCTGGCCACGGCCTTCCTGCTGGCGCGCGACGCGCGCTGGAAGGGCGTGCTCGACGAGGTGCTGGCCACCAGCGCCGACCACAACGTGCGCCAGGCCGCCAACGGCGTGCTGGAGTACGCCGCGACGCTGCAGTGAATGAAGCGGCAATGACGCTCGATGGAGCGTCGATGAATGACGTCGACCGGCTCGCCCTGTGCGAGGCGGTCGATCCCAGGATCCGATGGGGCGAAGGGTTCGTCCCACGGGCAAACAGTGCCTCGTGCACTTTCATTCCGGAAGTCGACTTCCGGAAACCATCAGGAGAGAAACCATGGCAAACAACGTGAGCACCCAAGGCGCTGGTTCGTCGGCTGACATGAACCAGATGATGGGCGAAATGCGCGCCCAGAACGCCGAGCAGATGAAGAACAACTTGGAAATGGGCCGCATGAGCCAACAGGCTTCCATGTCGGAAGCGCTGGGCAAGAAGTTCAAGGCTTCCGGCGACAGCGTCAAAGGCCTGGTCTGACGCCGCGGCGGCCGTGCCGGTCTGTTCAAGGACCGTCGCGGCCGCTCCGTGCCCCGCAAGGAGAACCCCATGTCCGCAACCTTCCCGGGAGCGCCCCTGGTTCAGTCCCAGTCGGCCGAGGCTTCCGCGTCGTCGCGGATGTTCATGGACGAGCTCAAGGCTCAAAGCAAGCAGACCATCGCCAACAACCTGGAGATGGGCCGCATGAGCCAGCAGGCCGCCATGTCGGAAGCGCTGGGCAAGAAGTTCAAGGCCGGCGGCGACAGCGTCAAGGGACTGGTGTGAACCGCGCTGCGCGCACGACGCGTCACCGCATCCAACCTCTGTCGGAGCGAATTACATGAGCATTCAACTCCTCTCTCAATCGCCGCTGAATCCGCTGCAGGGACTGCAAAGTCCGCTGGCCGGCATCCAGCAGGCGCTGCAGGGACTTCAACAAGGTCTGCAAGGCCTGACCCAGCTGCTGCGGCCGCTGGAGCAGCTGATGCAGAACCCGATCCAGGCCGCGCTGAGCGGCGCGGGCCAGAGCATCGGCCAGGCCATCGGCCAGATGGGCCAGCTGGCGAATTCGCCGCTGGGCGGACTGGGCCAGGCGCTGGGCGGCATCGGCCAGAGCCTGGGCGGCATCGGTCAGGCGCTCGGCGGCCTGACGCAAGGCCTGAACGCCCTGCAGGGCGGCCAGGGCGGCCCGCTCGCCGGTGCGCTGGGCGCGCTGGGCGGCCTGTCGCAAGGCCTCAACGGTCTGAACCAGGCCCTGGGCGGGCTCGGTCAGGCGGCGGGCGGCCTCGGCCAGGCCGCCGGCGGACTGGGCGGCGGCCTGGGCGGCGCGAATCAGCTGCTGGGCGGCCTGAGCCAGGCCATCGGCGGTCTGAGCAGCGCGCTGGGCGCGGCGGGCTCGCTGGTCGGCGCCGGTGCCAATGGCGCCGGTGGCGCCTCGCCGCTGGGCGGATCGATCAGCCCGCAGGGCGAGACCGGTCCGATGGACGGCAACCGCGCGGAACGCGCGCTGTTCAAGGCCATGTCCGATTCGGGCATGAAGATGATCAGCGGCAAGGAACTGGACGACGCCGCCAACGGCATCTGCCCCAAGGGCATGCGTCCCCAGGACTTCACGCCGGAGTTCCAGCAGGCCGCCAAGTTCCTGCGCAGCGACGCCGGCGAGAAGACCATGAAGAAGCTGGACACGGCCGACGCGGACAACGCGCTCAGCAAGTTCGGCATCGGCCTGAAGGGCAAGGGCGACGACAAGATCGGCATCGGCGATCTGACCGCGTCCATCCAGAAGCAGGGTCTGAACGCCGACCAGCACTCGACGATCTCGACGTTGAAGAACAACTTCGACGCGCTGTCCAAGGACGGCAAGACCTTCGACCTGGACACGATGAAGGACGTCGCCCAGGGCAAGCAGATGCCCAACGGCATCCTGCCGTCGTTCGAGCTGCAGCAGGCCGCACAGAAGTTCATCAACGACACCGCGCTCAACAAGGGCACGGACGTCGCGCAGCAGACCTCTGACGGCAAGTTCAACCAGCAAGGCGACAACAAGTACTCCAAGAGCGATCTGGAAAAGACGCTCGCGCGAGGCTGATGAGCCCGGGCCCCCGGGCGGTCCGCCCGGCCGGGGGCTCTTCCGATTTCCTTTCAATGCGGCCATTCCCCCAAGCCCGCCGTGCCTGGCACGTGTGATGGAGCAGACATGATCGATTCCTCGTTGCAACGCAAAGATTTCGTCTCCGGCCTGGTCGGCCTGGTGAGCCTGGCGGTGGACCGCGAGCTGCTGGACGACGCCGAGACCCTCCTGGGCGCCGTGCGCCTGCTGCGCCCCAAGGTGTCGCAGCTGGACTTCTTCGAAGCCTGGATCGCGATGAAGCGCGGCCACTGGACCGACGCGATGCGCACGCTGCGCAACCTCGACGCGACCGCGCCCGAGTGGTCGACGGCCAAGGCCTTCCTCGCCTATTGCCAGTTCGCCACCGGCGACGCCGCCTGGCGCGCGACCGCCGAGGACGTGCTGCACACCTCCACCAACGCCGAGGCGCTGGACATGGTGCGCTCGCTGCTGAACCCGGACGAGGCCGCCGCGGAAGCCGCCGGCGACGAGACCGGGTCCGATGCCGCCGCGCCGCCCGCGCTGACGATCGACCTCTCGCAGATGGCCTACATGCGGGCCTGAGGAGCAGCCATGACCGATCCGATCCAAGCCATTTCCGCCCACGAGATGATCCGCCAGGCGGCGACGCCGACGCCGGATCTCCAGGCGCAGACGCAGAAGTTCGAGCAGCTGATGGCGCGCGAACCGCAGCCCGATCCATCGGCGGCGCATGCGAACGCGATCGGCCACACGGACTCGACGATGTCCAAGACGCTGCACACGCTGGACGACGCCTCGCGTCAGGTCACCGCGGACATGCAGCGCTATGTCGCCGACGCCCCCAACATGAACCTGCAGGAGCTGACCGCGCGCTCGATGGAGCTGAACCTGCAGGTCGCCACGCAGGGCCTGCAGTTCTCGGCCTGCACCTCGGTCGCGCAGAGCAGCAAGAACGGCCTGCAGACCCTGATGAAGAACCAGTGACATGAGCACCCATCCACTTGCGGATCCCCGCGGCGGTTCGGCCGGCCCGGGCGGGACGTCCGGCCTCGCCGGCACGGGCAGCGTGGACCGCGCGGACCGCGCCTGGGCGCCGGGCCACGTGCTCTACATGCTGGTGCTGGTCCTGCTGATCACGCTGCTGGCGGGTTGCAAGACCGACCTCTACACCAAGCGCACCGAGGCGGAGGCCAACGACATGGTCGCCGCGCTGCTGCAGCGCGGCGTGGAGGCGGAGAAGAAGAGCGGCGACGGCGGCAAGACCTGGAACGTCGCCGTCGACGAGCAGGAGGTGGTGAACGCGCTGGACATCCTGCGCGCCAACGGTCTGCCGTCGGACAAGTACGTGTCGCTGGGCGACATGTTCAAGAAGGAAGGGCTGATCTCCACGCCGACGGAGGAGCGGGTGCGCTTCATCCACGGCGTGTCGCAGGAGCTCTCCAGCACGCTGTCCAAGATCGACGGCGTGATCGTGGCCAAGGTCCACATCGTGCTGCCCAACAACGACCCGATGGCCACCACGGTGAAGCCGTCGAGCGCGTCGGTGTTCGTCAAGTACCGGCCCGAGATCGACGTGCCGCAGCTGGCGCCGTCGATCAAGAGCATGGTCGCGCGCAGCGTCGAAGGACTGACCTACGAGAACGTCACGGTGACGCTGGTGCCGGGCGCGATGCTGCCGACCTCGCCGCGGCATGCGGTCGCCGACGCCACCTGGGCGTGGGTTGCCGGCGGGCTGCTCGCGGTGCTGCTGCTGGTGGGCGCGGCGATCGGCGTGATCGCCTGGAAGAAGCCGGGCCTGCTGCCGCAGGCGCTGGGACGCCGACTGGCGCCCGGTGCCGCGGGCACCCCCGTGCCCGTGGCCGAAGCCGGCGCATGACGATGGCCGCGGCGGAGCAGCTCGCGGCCTGGGCCGTCAGCTTCGACGGCAAGCTGCGCGGCCTGGTCGACGACCTCGACGCGAGCTGGCAGGACGAGCTGCTCGGATCGTGGTCCTTCCTGGAAGCGCTGCCGCCGGAAAGCGCCGCGGCGCTGTGGCCTCGGCTGTGGCGCGATCGCATGGCGCCGGTCGGTGGACTGCCGGCATTGGGCCGCTTCGCCGATCCGCTGCCCAGACTCGGACTGCTGCCGCGCGGCGAGCTGCTGCAGCGCCTGTGCACGCTGGCGCTGGCGCGACGCCCCGGCGTGCTGCGCTGCTGCATCGACCGCAGCGTGCGCGCACCGCTGCAACGCGCGCTCGGCGATCACTTCGCGCCGTTGGCCGCGATGAGCGCCCGAGGCCGGCCCGTCGAGGCCGAGCAGGCCGCGTGGTCGCCGGTGCAATGGGCGTGCGTCGGTTTCTCGGACTGGTCCGCGGCGCTGTCCCCGGACGATGAGCCGGTGCGGCAACTCGTGCGCTGGTCGCTGCCGCGCGCCGCCGTGGACGACGTCCTCGCCGCCGCGCCGGTGGCGGCGGAACGCAACGTGGCCGTGTCGATCGCGGCACTCGCCGAAGCCGAAGTGGAGTGGCCATGCTGATCTGGTGGAAGACGTCGACACAGCTGCCGACGCAGACCTCGCAGCCGATCCCGTCCCATATGGACGACGAGCCCGCCGCCGGCGCGCCGTACGGCATCCTGCGCGCGAGCGAGGTGACGCTGCTGAGGCACGACCAAGAGATCCGCCAGGCCGCGACCGCGCGCGCCGAGGCGCTGATCGCTCACGCGCAGGCGGAAGCGGAGCGCATCGTGTCCGACGCGCAGGCGCGTGCGGAGACGCTGCTGCGCGACGCACAGGCCCAGATCGACGCCGCCTGCGAGGCCGGCCACGCCGAGGGCGAGCGCAAGGCCGCGGTCGCGTGGCACGAACGCCAGGCCGGCCGCGCGGTCGATCAGGCCGACGCCGTGCGCGGCCTCCACGAACGCATGGCCGAGGTCGTGACGAGCGCCGTGGAGCGCATCGTGCAGACCGAGGGCCGCGCCGCGCTGTACCAGCGCGCGCTGCGCAGCGTGCAGGCGCTGTCGCGTTCGGCGACGGCGCTGACGCTGAAGGTCAGCAGCGCCGACTTCGACGCCGCGCGCGACGGCATCGCCGCAGTGCCCGAACTCCAATCGGCCGGGCTGTCCGTCGAGGTCATCGTCGATCCGGCGTTGCCGGCCGGCAGCTGCCTCTTCGAATCCGACATGGGCGTGGTCGACGCCAGCCTGAAGACGCAGCTCGACGCGCTGCGGTCCGCGATGTCGCGCGCGGTGAAGCGCGCGGTCGCCGAGAGCTGAGCACCGTGAGCCGGGAACAGAGAGCCGAGAGCCGAGAACACCATGAGTTGGGATAGCCATGAACGCGCCTGACCGCCTCGCACCGATGAACCTGGACGAGCTGGGCCGCTGGATGGAGCTGGAGCTCGCCGGCGCCGAGACGCTGAACCGCACCGGCAAGGTGGTCGAGGTCATCGGCACGCTGGTGCGCGCGAGCGGCCTGTCGGCCAAGCTTGGCGAGATGTGCCACCTGCTCGACGCCAACGGCGGGCTGTTGCAGGTGGCGGAAGTGATCGGCTTCTCCAACGGCCAGACCATCCTGTCGCCGTTCGGCTCCATCCTGGGCGTGGCGGCGGGTCAGACGCAGGTCGTCGGGCTCGGCGAGATCCAGAGCATCGCCGTCGGCGACGAGCTGCTGGGGCGCGTGGTCGACAGCCTGGGGCAGCCGGTGGACGGTGGTCCCGCGATCGTCTGCGAGGAGCGCCGGCCGGTCTTCGCGATGCCGCCCAGCCCGATGGACCGGGAGATGATCGAGCACCCGCTGCCGACCGGCGTGAAGATCATCGACGGGATGATCACGCTGGGCGAAGGCCAGCGGATGGGCATCTTCGCGCCGGCGGGCGTCGGAAAGAGCACCTTGATGGGCATGCTCGCGCGCGGCACGCAGTGCGACATCAGCGTCATCGCGCTGATCGGCGAGCGCGGCCGCGAGGTGCGCGAGTTCATCGAGATCATCATGGGCAAGGAGGGGATGGCGCGCTCCGTGGTGGTGTGCGCGACCTCGGACCGCTCCTCGATCGAACGCGCCAAGGCGGCGCACGTCGCGACGGCCATCGCCGAATACTTCCGCGACCGCGGGCTGCGGGTGCTGCTGATGATGGACTCGCTGACCCGCTTCGCCCGCGCGCAGCGCGAGATCGGTCTGGCGGCGGGCGAGTCGCCGGCGCGGCGCGGTTATCCGCCGTCGGTCTTCGCGGAAATCCCGCGCCTGCTGGAGCGCACGGGGATGGGCGCGAAGGGCTCGATCACCGCGCTCTACACGGTGCTGGCCGAGGACGACAGCGGCAGCGACCCGATCGCGGAAGAGGTGCGAGGCATCCTGGACGGCCACTTGATCCTGTCGCGCAAGATCGCGGCGCGCAACCAGTACCCGGCGATCGACGTGCTGGGCAGCCTGAGCCGGGTGATGTCGCAGATCGTGCCGAAGGACCACCAGGCCGCCAACGGCGGACTGCGCAAGCTGATGGCCAAGTACGACGAGATGGAGCTGCTGATCCAGATGGGCGAGTACAAGCCCGGCAACGACGCCTTCGCCGACGAGGCGGTGCGCAAGCATGGCGCGATCCGGGACTTCCTCAACCAGGCGACCTCGGACCTGCGGCCGATCGAGCAGACGGTGGCTGAGCTGCAGGCTCTGGTGAACGGTTGATGAAGGGCCTCGGCTGATGAAGGATCTGCGTTCGCTCAAGCTGCTGCTGTGGGCCAAGCGCCGTCGGCTCGAGCCGATGGAGCAGCAGGTCAAGGCCGAGAGCGCGCAGCGCGACGCGGCCGTGGGCGCGCATCAGGCCGCGGTGGCGCGGCATGAGGGCTGCGTCGCGGACGAGGAAGCCTGTGCGGCCAAGATCGAGGCGCTCGCGACCTCCGAATCCTTCAATCCTCAGGACGCGGTCACGCTGACCTATGTCCGCGAGGGCTTGCAGGACCTCGTCAGGCAAGCGGAGGAGGGCGTGCGGACAGCCGCCGCGCAGGTGGCGCAGGCCGAAGCCCGCGTGCTGGCCGCGAAGCAGGCGCTGCAGCGCGCGGAGCAGCAGATCGAGCAGTTGGAGGAGCGCCGCCGCAAGCGCCTGGTCGAGATCGACCAGGAGGCGGAGGACACGCAGGACGAAGAGAGCGAGGAGGCCGCGGTCGCGCGCCGCGTCGCACAGCGGCGCGCGACCGAAGCGGCGGCGCGGGCGCTGAACGCGGAGGCGGGCGCATGAACGAGATGTTCAACACCTTCGCCGGGGTGATCGGCTTCGGCACGACGCTGCAGGACGGCGTGATGCTGCTGGCGGTGTGCCTGCTGCGCGTCTACGCGGTGTTCCTGGTGCTGCCGGCGACGACGGACCAGGTGCTGCAGGGGCCGATCCGCAACGGCGTGTGCATCTGCCTGGCGCTGTTCATCGCGTGGGGGCAGCCGGCGGGGCTGGTGCACGGCATGGACATGGTCCAGCTGGTGGCGACCATCGCCAAGGAGGCGTTGATCGGCGTGGTGCTCGGTTTCGCGGCCTCGACGGTGTTCTGGGTGGCGGAAGGCGTGGGGGTGCTGATCGACAACCAGGCCGGCTACAACAACGTCCAGCAGACCAACCCGCTCAGCGGCGAGCAGAGCACGCCGATCGGCAACCTGCTGTCGCAGCTGGCGATCAGCGGGTTCTACCTGCTGGGCGGGATGCTGATGCTCACGGGCATCCTGTTCGACTCCTTCCACTGGTGGCCGATCGGCAGCCTGTCGCCGGCGTGGTCGACCATCCTGGAGGACTTCGTGCGCGTGCAGACGGGGCACTACCTGGAGCTGATGATCAAGATCGCCGCGCCGGCGCTGCTGGTGCTGATGCTGATCGACCTGGGCTTCGGGATCCTGTCGAAGACGGCGGAGAAGCTGGAGCCCAACAACCTGGCGCAGCCGGTGAAGGGCGCGGTCGCGATCGCGCTGCTGTCGCTGCTGGTGGCGGTGTTCTTCGAGCAGGTGCGACCGGCGCTGTCGATGCAGAACCTGTCGGCGGAGATGGCGAAGTGGGCGAGGGCGGCGGAGGTGGCGAAGCAGCTGCCGGAGGCGCCGAAGGCGGCCTCGGGACCGGCTGTGGCGCCGCCCGCAGAAGCTTCGTCGGCCAACTCGGCGACGCCGGCTGCCTCCACAGGTTCTCAGCCGGATTGACTAACCCGCCGAGCGCGAGCCCCTCGGCTGGAATCGCGGAAACGGTCGGCTCTGCAACTGCTCCTGGAGCCACGCGCTCCCTTGCTTGAACTCCGACTCGCTTCCGAGCATCCGCAGCACCTCGGTCCTGGCGCAGGTGCTTTCCATCCGCAAGCATGCAAGTCGTTTACTGGAGCCTGTTGTCCCGACTTCCTGAGCGTCCTTCAATGCGTCCATCAGGTCATCGAGGAACTCCTCATCCGACTGGTTGGATGCGTAGTAGGCGGCGAAGAAGTACGCCATACCGCAGTCGTAGGGTTCGCGGTAATTCACCGAACGCGCCTGGAAGCGCTCCTTCATCGTGAGCGAGGTGGCGAACCTCGCGCACTCGTCGACTGCCTTGGCGACGCGATACTTCGCTGCGTTCGTGGGGATCAGACCGATGTTCTCCAGCGCGACGACCTTCATGAAATCGGCGCTGCCTTCCGTGACGTACCGACCCATAGGTCGATGGAACAGCCGATCGCTCTGCAGCTTGTGGAACAGCTCGTGCGCGAAGACCGAGGAGAACACCTCGGGCATGCCCGGCATGTCTTCGGGACGAGGGTTGTCGTAGCTCAGACGGATGATGTTCAGGGAGTCGCCGCCGAATCCGCGGTACGCAGCGCCGTTCCTCACGATCGCCGCGACGACGCCGACGTTCTCCATCGGGTCGGTCTTGAAAGTTGCTCGATAGAAGCCGCGGATCTGATCGAACGATGAGCGCAGCTCGGCTTGAAGCGAGGGGCCAAGGCTGTCGTCGAGATGAATTGGATCCCGGAGGTCGGCCACGTCGCCGTTGGTCAGATAGACGGCGCGTTGCCGGGCGCTCGTCGGATCGACTTTGAGGCTGTCGCGATGCCAGACGCCGTTCCAGAGGATGTGTCGGGCGCGGATCTCGTAGGCGTCGACCTTGCAGCGATCGATGGGGCGGAAGTACGGGAGATAGACGTAGATGCCTTGACCCACGCGAGCGGCCTTCAGGTATTCCGCTTCTTCGCCGATTTCCGAGTCCAGCGGCTGGCTGAGCTCGCTTGAGGAGATCACCTTCGCCTCAGGCAGTCTTTCGAAGATCCGTTGACTGTCAGTGCACTTGGGCCAGGCGTCGGCAGGCAGCGTTTGAATGGAGAGGCTTTCCGCTGCGCCTTCGGACAACTGAACTTGAAGCTCAGCCCGGGCGGGCAGGGAAGACATCATGGCGCCAGCCAACGCGATGTGGGACAGCAGCTTCGGGGCGCTAGAGGAGCGGACAACTTCGAGTGAACTGCGCATGCGCATCCATTGAGGGCGAGAATGACTTGCGGCAGTCTAGGCAACTCCTGGCCCCGTGCCATCCAGAATGACCAAGGTCGCAAGGCCGTACTTGGCAAGACATGAAAACACCAGACAGCGTCTTTGACCTGAACAATGACGGCGAAGAGGACATGCGCCTGTTCCTGGAGCCCGAAGGCCAGGATTTCTGGCTGCCGCCCGGCAAGACGGTGCAGGTGCGGCTATTCGGCGCAGATCGACCCATCGTGATGAAGTACTCGACGGGGCCGGACGGCGAGCCGCAGGTCTCGTTCTGGCCCGAGAACGGCGACTATGAATTGATCTTCGAAGGAAGGGACGTCTGGGATCTGGTGTGAGTGCCGCCGGCCTACGTCAGGCCGGCCTGCGCTCCCCGCCAGAGTCGCCGAGGGATCCCGAAGGTGTTGATGAGCAGATGCACCAAGGGCTCTGCATCGCGGATGCTCTCGATGAATGCGACTCCGAAGTGACTGCGGAGGACGCCCGTCTCCTGCACGCGTGCCCCGAAACGTTGCTCAAACCGTCGCTTGTGCTGCTCAGACGTGCGCACCTTCGTGTCGCCATGGAGTCGAAGCAGAAAGCCTTCAAGACACGGCTCGGACGGAATTGAAATGAGGCGGTTCTTGCGCGCCAGCGCGGCGACCTCCTCCGAGTAGTCCTTGTCAGTGTCGAACACCGCCATGCATCGGCTGTAGCCGCGGTCCGCGGCGTAGGTGATCGCCTGCTTGATCACGTTGGCTGCCCCTTTGCCATACGCCTGCTGGATCTTGATCGTCGAGCCACATGCGCGGGAGAAGTAGGCGTCCTTGAGGTGATTCAACCAGGCGACCTCGGCGTCGCCTTCCCCGACGGCAAGCACCGTCCACTTGACCTTCCGTACTGCCATTCACGTCAGACCTGAGGTACCGCGCCGAGCGCCCCGGACAGGTACTTGTTGTAGAGGTTGTGCTGGTTGGTCAGGCCTTCGATGGCATCGCCGCGATAGGCCTCGCTCTCGCACTCGACCTTCTCCACGAAGGTGACCTGCGCACGATGGAAGGAACGAAGCACTTCGGGGGAGTGACACGTGAACACGAGTTGCGCCCCGTGGGGGTTGGTCGCTTCGCTGTGAAAGAGGCGCAGCAGCGGCTCGATCATGTGCGGATGCAGATCGGCTTCGAGTTCGTCGATCAGCGCGATGCCGCCATACTCCAGCACGGGCAAAAGCTTCCATAGCAGCACGAACGCGCGCTGGGTGCCGCTGGACTCGTGCCAGAACGGCAATTCGAAGGTCTGGTCGTCGGCGCGATGGATGCCCACGGGAATCCATTCCGCTTCACCTGGATCGCCGCCCGCCGTGGGGCGTGCGGGCAGGGACTGCAGTCGCACGTCGGACAACCCGAAGTCCCATTGCTTCATCAACGATCGCATCGAGTCCCGGTGATTTGAATGCTTCTCGAAGTAGGCGGCCGCCGCAAGTTGCGCGCTGGCGGTCGAAGGCTCACGCCCCCATCGGTCGAGGTTGGTCACGAGCGGCACTTTCGTGATCCGCTGCGCCATGTCCGACCCGTACTGTCTGGCCCACGAGATCAGCGAGACGTTGGGACGCACCTTCGCCGCTTCGGAGTCAGCCAGACCGAGGCTTTGCGATACCGCGTAGCCATCGCCGTGTGCCTCGCGCGTGAAGATGCGCGAGGCACGAGAACCCGGCTCGCTGCCTTTGCGCGTCAGCGATTCCAATTCGATGCGGTTGGCGCGGATCTGAAGCTCGTAGCTCCACTCGGCGCCATCGCCGCCTTCGTAGACCGCCTTGAACGTTGAGGGTGCGTCCAGGTGGGCCATGTGAGGCCTGAACGGCAACGCGTCTTCCGGAGGAAGGCTGAACGATTCGCTCATGAACCACGACACCAGGCCGCCCACTCGAATCACCCCGGACTTGCCGGCACCGTTGGCGCCCATGACGGCCATTGCGGTGGCGACGCGTCGCCCGGCGCCCGAGGTGCGCACCCAACCTTCGGCCACATCGCGTTGGGTCAGCACGAAGGAGATCTCGGCCGGTTCGACGAAGGATTGGAAGTTGCTGAAAGAGTACGAGAGCAGCATGGAGGCACTCCGAGCGGTCCGCAAAAGTTGCCGTACGCTCGGATTTTGCGCCACGTAAACAGAAATTGGCGTATAAAAATCAGCGAAACATGATTTGAATCAAGTTTCGAGATTCACGCCCTCATCCACGTGTACTCCCCCAGCGACAAGCTCTCGAACATCTCGTCCTCCGCCAGCAGGATGTTCTCGCGCCAGTAGCGGCCGTGTTCGATGTAGTGGTTGATGGTGTCGGCCAGGTAGGCCCCGTCGACGCCGTCCAGCATCGGCACCCGCACCACCAGCAGCACCACGCCCGAATCCGCATCCAGGCCGAGCTGCGCCTGGTCCTGCGCGTAGAGGCTCAGGTTGGCCTCCAGCATCAGCCGGTACACGCGCAGACTGCGCCCCGAGGTCACGCTGCCGAAGGTGAAGTTCAGGTACATCGCCTCGGGGTCGTTGTCGTAGTAGCCGAGCAGGACCTCGAAGCCTTCGACCTCGATCGCGTTGCGTGCAAGCGCGGTCTCCGCATCGGGCAGGCCGACCGCTTCGCACAGGCCGACGATCAGGTGCTGGTAGTGCTCGACGCTCATGATGGGGAACCCTTGTTGAGGAACGCCTCGACGGCAGCCGGCGGCGTCAACGCGCGCTGCAGCTGGCTGCTGCGGACCTCCGCGCCGTCGCGCAGCGCGTCCAGCGGGCGGAAGAGGGCGCGCAGGCCGTTCAGCGGGAACAGCAGGTTGGCGTTCTTCTGCGCCTCGGTCGCCGAAGGCGGCGGGCCGTTGGCCGCGCACCAGGCGACCGCCGCGGCCTTCACCACCGATAGCGATGGCACCGCGTCCGTCGGCAGATGGCGGGCCACTGCGGTCATCGCGGCGAGCCGCATCGCGCCGACGGCGATGCCGCCGCCACCGCCCTTGAAGTACAGCGAGGCCAGCGCATCGAGCAGCGCCGCCGGCGGCTTGCCCTCCGGCGTCGGCGTCGCGCGCAGCATCACCGCGGCCGGCAGCGCGCTGCGCCGCAAGGCCGCGCCTTCGCGGACCTCGGGCGGCGGAGGCGGCATGCGCGCGCGCGGCGGCGAGCTCATCGAGCCCTTCTCCTGACGCTCGCCCACGTCCTGCCTCTGCGGCTTGGCGCCGCTGCCCTGCACGGGACGCATCGTGTTCTGGCCGGCTCCCCCCATGGCCATCTGCCGCGGATCGTCCATGGGCATCTGCGGATGCTCGTCCTCAGGATGCGCGCCTTGCGCGCCGCTCGACGGCGGACGCGGTCGCGGCTTGGGCGCCGGACCGGTGTTGCGCCGCGCCGGCACCTGCGCCCGCGGCGCATGCCGGTAGGCATTGCCCTTGTGCATCCCGCCCGCATACCCGGACGAGCCGCTGCCGCGCGTCTGGCCCTTGCCCGCGGCCTCCTGCGCTTCCCGCGCCTGCTGGGCCTCGGCGCCCTGACGCGCGCGGTCGAGCTTCATTTCTGGAACACCGCCGTGAAGAGGTTCTCGCTGAACTTCATCAGCGTGGACCCCGCCCACGGCGCCGTCACCACGACCACGCCCGTCACCGCCAGCAGCTTGATGCCCTGCGAGATGCTCGAATCCTGCAGCGACGTGATCGCCTGGAAGAAGGACACGATCAGCCCGATCAGCGCCGACACCACCACCGCCGGCAGCGACAGCAGCACGCACATCATCAGCGCCTCGGAGGTCAGCTGCACCACCACGTCGTAGTTCATGGGCGGGCCTTCATCGGTAGGTCAGCACCAGCCCGTGCACCAGCCGCGACCAGCCGTCCAGCGTGACGAACAGCAGCAGCTTGAACGGGATGGCGACGTTGCTCGGCGTCACCTGCGACAGCCCCATCGCCAGCAGCACGTTGGCGATGACGATGTCGATCACGATGAAGGCCAGGTACAGCAGGAAGCCGATGCGGAAGGCCGCCGTCAGCTCGCTCAGCAGGAAGGCCGGCGCCAGCACGATCAGGTCGTCCTTCTTCAGCGCCGCGGCCTTGTCGGCCGGCCAGATGATGGCGGCGGACTTGAGGAAGAACTGCTTCTCGCGCTCCTCGGCGTGCTTGTCGAGGAACTTGCGGAAGGGCTCGCGCGCCGAGTCGGCCGCCTCCATCAGCGTCTGCGTGCTGGATCCGCCACCGGCGGACGCCGCACTCATGCCCTTGGTCGCGTCGATGAAGACCGGCGCCATGATGTAGCAGGAGATGATGATCGCCACGCCGTTGAGCACCATGTTGGGCGGCACCTGCTGCACGCCGATGGCGTTGCGCAGCAGGCCCAGCACGATCGAGATCTTGGTGTACGAGGTGACCACCATGGCCGCGAACGGCAGCGCCGCCAGCGCCAGCAGCACCAGGAAGAGCGCAACCGGATCAGCGTGCTGCAGCGGCGTCATGCGCGAACTCCAGCCGGGTGATGCGCACGCCGAGGTGGTCGCCGATGGCGATCAGCTGCCCCGTGCCCAGCGTGCGGCCGTGGCAGACCAGACGCACCGTGGCCTCGCGCAGCGGCACGTCGAGCTCGACCGCGTACCCCGGCTGCATGCTGGCCAGCTCGGCCAGGCTGACGCGCGCCGTGTCCAGCTCGAAGGCCACCGGCAGCTGCAGCTGGTCGAGCGAGCCGGCGGACTGCGGCGCTTCGGCGCTCTCCGCAGCGTCGGGCGCGGCCTCGTAGGCGGCCGGGTCGTCGGAAATGGCGGGCGGCTCGGCAAGGTGCACGGTGAACTCCTGGGGATCGATGTGAAGGGAGGCGCGCAGCGCGCGCCCGACGCCGCAGCGCAGCAGCGCCGACTGCCCGCCGGCCAGCACGGTGTCGCCCGGACGCAGTCCGCGCAGCACCTCGAGCGGCAGCGCCCGGGCGAACAGGCGGATCACCGGACGCATCGACAGATGCGCCAGCGGGCTCAGGTCGACACCGGAGGCGCCAACGGTGGAAAGGACGCGCTCCAGCACCGCCGGATCGGCGTCCAGCAGCGCGATGGGCATCGCGCCGCCGAGGACGATGGGAACGAGGCGCGGCGATGCGGTCGCGCCGTCGCGTGTCGAAGCGGCAGTCGTCGCGACCGCCTCTGGCAGCGAGGGGTCCAGCGGCTCGATGTCGACGACGCGCAGCGTGCCGAGCAGCGGCGCGAAGGCATCGGCCCAGCCCGCGAGCAGCAGCGTGACGATGGCGCAGGCGGTGTCGCGCGGCTGGTGCGCGCAGGCGAGCTGCAGTGCCGGGGAATCGACGGCGTCGAGTCCGATCTGGAAACGTCCGTGGACGGCTTCGATGGTGAGCCGCCACGGCATCGCCTCGCGCTGCCGGGCGATGCCGATGCCCGCGTGCTGCAGCGTGCCGCGCAGCCAGTCGGCGAAGCGCGCATCGTGCGCCACGCGGGACAGCGAGGCGTCGTCGCTGCTCATGGACGGCAGTCGTCCGACGAGCGTCGTCGCGTCGGCGGAGTCCGCGAACGCGGCGGATTCCGCGAGGGCGGCAGAGGCGGAGGAGGTCGGCCGGTTCATGTGATGTCGATCTCGATGTGCCGGTCGCCGGGCAGCGCGCGGACCAGCAACGCGCGCAGCTGCGACTGGTGGGCCGAAATTAGGGCGAGCGAGCGGGTCGACTGCGTGCTGAAGCGAAGCGCCAGTTGGTGAGGCGAAAACGACAGGCGCAGCTCGGTGTGGGGCAGGGTCTCGGCGTCGACCGGCACCTGGATGGTCCAGCTGTGGAAGGCGGGTTCGCTGCTGCGGCACAGCGTCGCGACCGTGTCGGCGAGCTCGCGCTCCCAGCCCTCAGGCAGCGGCGTCCACGCCACGTGCGGGATCGGCATCGGCGGCGCGGTGACGGTCTGGTCGAGCATCGCCTCCTGCTCGGCGTCCGCCTCCTGCGCCTGGCCGGCTTCGCGCGCCTCGGCGCCCGTGGAGGCCGCCACGGGCGGACGCGGTCGATGACCGTCGACGAGGAGGGCGTCGTCGTGGCGGGAAGACTCCCTCTTGCGTGAGGAGGCGCCGGTCTCCCGTCGGTCCTGGCGATCCGCCCGATCCGTTCGCTCGCGCGTGGGCGAGGGGACCGCCACGATCGATGCGTGCGTCGCCTCGTGACGAGGGGACGGGGCGGGCTCCGGTGGAGGCGGAAGGGACGATGCCGGCGCCTCGGGCACGGCGTCGGTCGACGACGTCGCGCGTCGCACAGCGCCGAGCGCGCGATGGAATCGCTCCACCTGGCGCGCGTCCACGGGCAAGAGCAGCGGCGGAGTCTGCGGATCCGCGACGACGAGGCGCCGGATGCGGCGGATCTCCTCGTCGCTCATGATGATCCGGTCCCAGGCTGGATCACGGGCAGGTGCGCGGTCACGGTCGTCGCATCACATTCGAGCTTCGATGCTCAGGCCGCGACGCGACCCAGCGGCCGCAGCTCGACCTGGTTGCCGAGCTCCTGGTAGGAGTAGACGCGCAGTCCCTCCAGGCGCGACTCGATGATCTTCTTCACGTAGCGCCGGATGTCCATCGACGTGATCACCGCCACGCCGGCCTCCGGCGACTCGCCAGCGATGCGCATGACCTTCTCGGTGATCGCCGCGGCGCTCTCCGGCGGCATCGCCAGGTAGTTGCCCGTGGGCGTGGGCTTGATGCACTGGCGGATGGCCTGCTCGACGCCCGCGTCCAGCAGGATCGCCGACACGTAGTTGCGTCCGCCGCTGGCCTCGAACGCGAGGTAGCGCCCCAGGTCGCCGCGCACGTACTCGGTCAGCAGCAGCATGTCCTTCTCCTTCGGGCCCCAGGTGATGAGGCTCTCG
This sequence comes from Roseateles noduli, assembly GCA_002205125.1. Lineage (GTDB taxonomy): Bacteria > Pseudomonadota > Gammaproteobacteria > Burkholderiales > Burkholderiaceae_C > Roseateles > Roseateles noduli. The sequence goes on from NIOE01000003.1 coordinate 156,937, forward strand.
AAGATCGTGCGCACATTGCGGATCGGCACCTGCTCCTCGAGCAGCCGCCGCATCACCTCGGCGATGCGCTGCACCGGCAGGATCTTCTGCACCTCGGCGACCAGGCCCGGATAGTCCGCCGTCGCCTTGTCGACGATCCACTGGATCTCCTGCACGCCCATGAACTGGTGGGCGTTGCGACGCAGCAGCAGCATCACCTGCCGCGCCATGACCTGCTCGATGTCCAGGCACTTCGCGCGCTCGATCTCGGGGATCTGCGCGGGCGGCAGCCAGCGCGAGTCGGGCTGGTCCAGCAGCGCGCCGTGCGTCGCCGCGGAGCTCGCCCAGGGCTCGCCCGCCAGCGCCGTCGGCACCAGCATCAGCCGGCCCGGCAGCTCGATGTGGCGCACCGGCACGTCGTTGATCAGCACCTCGAACCGCAGGTCCTGCAACGTCGCCTCCACCCACATGCACACGCCGGGGAAGGGCACGCCCAGCATCGACTGCAACTGCAGCCGCTCGCGCTCCACCGCCTGATCGAGCATGTGCGGCAGCAGCAGCTCGGCCAGCGCCGGCGACATGCGCACCGCCAGCGGCCGCGAGAAGTGCGGTGCCTCCTGCATGATCGACGGCGCGTCGCCCTTGGCGCCTTCGCGCTGCAGCGCGGCGATGGGCGCTGACACGCTCTGCGCCTCGCCGCTCTTGCGCTGGCGCGCCAGGTAGCGGCCCGCCAGCGCCAGGCCGACGCCCAGCGCCAGGAACTGGATCGCGGGGAACCCCGGCACCGCCGCGAACGCCACCGTCAGGCCGGCCGCGAGGTACATCGCCCGCACGTTGGCGGTCATCTGCGCGACGATCTCCTGACCCAGCGAACGCGGCTTCTTCTGATGCTCGTCGGCCACGCGGGTGATCAGCACGCCGGCGGCCACGCAGATGAACAGCGACGGGATCTGCGACACCATCGCGTCGCCGATGGACAGCACCGCGAAGCGGTTGGCGGCCTCGCCCGCGGTCATGCCGTGGTACATGATCCCGACCACGATCCCCGCCAGGATGTTGACCAGCGTGATGATCAGGCCCGCGATGGCGTCGCCCTTGACGAACTTCATCGCGCCGTCCATGCCGCCGTGCATCTGGCTTTCCATGCCCAGCAGGGCGCGCTTGCGGCGCGCCTCGTCGCCGGTGAGCAGCCCCGCGCGCAGGTCGGCGTCGATGCTCATCTGCTTGCCGGGCATCGCGTCCAGCGTGAATCGAGCGCCGACTTCGGCCACCCGCTCCGAGCCCTTGGAGATCACGATGAACTGCACCACCGTGATGATGATGAACACCACGATGCCGACCACCAGGTTGCCGCCCACGACCAGTTCGCCGAAGCTCTCGATCAGGTGACCGGCGTCGGCGTGCAGCAGGATGGACTTGGTCGAGGCGATGTTCAGCGACAGCCGGAACAGCGTCGTGAACAGCAGCAGCGACGGGAACGAGGACAGCGCCACCGCGTTCGGGATGAACAGCGATGTCATCAGCAGCAGCACGCTCACCGCCAGGTTGACCGCCAGCAGGCTGTCGATCAGCACCGTGGGCAGCGGCAGGATCATCAGCCCGACGATCGCCACCACCAGGAAGCTCATCGCCAGGTCGTTGCCGAGGGTGCTCTTGTCACCCAGTGCCTTGCTCATGCCTTGCTCCCGCTTGGTTGGGCGCTGCCGCCGCTACCGCCACCACCGCCACCACCACCGCCTGCGGGCTTCCCGCCCACGCCGTCCAGCATCGCCACCCAGCGCAGCACGGTGGCGACGGCCTCGAACAGCGCCTCGGGCACCGTCTCGTTGACCGGCATCTTGAACAGCGCGCGCGCCAGCGGCGGATCGCCGACGATGGGCACGCCCGAGGCCTCGGCGATGCGGCGGATCTCCATCGCCTGCGCGTCCGCGCCCTTGGCGACGATCAGCGGCAGCGGCGTCACGCCGGGCTGGTAGCGCAGCGCGACCGCGTAGTGCGTCGGGTTGGTGACGACCACGGTCGCGTTGGGAACCGTCTTCTTCGGATCGCTGTTGGCCATCTCGAAGGCCAGGCGCTTGCGCTGCCCCTTGACCATCGGATCGCCTTCCATTTCCTTGTATTCGCGCTTGAGCTCGTCCTTGTCCATGCGCTGGTCGCGGATGAACAGCCAGCGCTGCAGCGCGAAGTCCACGGGGCCGAGCACGACCAGCGCGATCACCGCCGCGACGAAGAGCTTGAGCATCGCCGTCCAGGCGACGGTGGCCACGCCCATGGGCGTCTGCGTCGCGGCGCCGACCATCAGCGGGACCAGCCCCATGGTGATGATCGCGATCACGCAGCCGACCAGGATGGCCTTGAACACGGTCTTGATGAACTCGATGATGGAGCGCATCGAGATCAGCTTCTTCAGGCCGGAGCCCGGGTTGACCTTGTCGAAGTTGGGCGTCAGCGGCTCGAAGGTGATGTTGAAGCCGACCTGCGCGAAGGACGCGATCAGTCCGACGAAGATCGCCGCGACGACGAAGGGCAGCACGATCCACAGGCCCTCGATCGCGATGTCGTAGGCGACGGCGAACACGTCGCTGTCGGTCTTGGCCTGCAGCCCGACGCCGCTGGCCAGCGAGAACAGCCGCTCCAGGTGGCTGAGCGCGGTGGCGCTGGCGGCGCTCAGGCAGACGGTGATGACGAGCAGTCCGGCCGCGGCGTTGATGTCCTGGCTCTTGGGCGACTGGCCCTTCTTCTTCGCGTCGTCCAGCTTCTTCTGACTGGGCTGTTCGGTCTTCTCACCCATGGCTCAGGGCGCGGAGGCGGGCGTGGTGGTCATGGCATCGACCGGGGTCGGCTGCGTGTCCTCGAAGTCCGGCGGGATGTCGGCCAGCGTCATGCCCAGCAGCACCATGTCGCGGCGTTTTCCGAAGGCGGTCACCGCCCCGGGCAGCGCGCCCCAGGTGTGGAAGCCGGCCCGGCGCAGCACCGACAGGCTGGCCGCGTTGTCGCTCCAGACCATGGCCATCAGGCGGTCCACGCGCCATGTCGGCGCGTTGTCGACGAGGTACCGGATCAGCTGCGAGCCGACGCCGCGTCCGCGCCAGCGCGGCGCGACGTAGTAGGCGAGCTCGAAGAGCCCGCCCAGTCCGGGCCTGTCGTGCAGGCCCAGCGAACCGAGCCAGCCTACGGTCTCGCCGCGCTGCGTCGCGACCATCATCGGGCGGCTGTGGAACTGGTGCAGCTCGATCTGCAGCCTGGCCATCGGCACGCTCATGGGGCCGACGTAGTTGGTGTGGCGCACGGCGTCCTTGTCCTTGACGAGCGCGAGCTCCGCGGCGAGCCATCGTGCGGCCTCGACCTCGCTCACGCCGTCGGGCTGATAGGGCTGGGTGCGCAGCGAGGCGTTGTAGATCGCCGCGACCGCAGCCGCGTCCTGCGTCGTCGCGGGCCGCAGCGCGATGGCGTCCGGGTTCGGGGCGGACGCTGCGGGGGCGTTGTTCTCAGCGAGCGGCAGGGCTAGGGACACGGAGGCTCCTCGGGGTTGAGGCGCACTGTCCCTGCGGGCGATGACGACGGGCGAGGAGGGGGCGAAGCGATTTGCGCGGACGCGAAATCGAGGCCGTGTTCAGACCCGACCCTCGTTTCCGACCCCTCCCTCTTCCGGGCACTTCGTGTTGAGGATTGTTGAGGATGTCATCGTGAAGATATGAGGCTGCCGAAGCGGTCGGCTGCCTAGCATGAGCCCACGCCGAAACGAACACGGCGGGCGATGCCTCCGCGATGAAACCGTGATCAATGCACGCTCACACGCATCCGGATGTATCCGACTACGCACTCGATACGCATGGAAGAGGAGTTCACATGTTGTTGCTGACCCTGGGCAGTCTGAGACTCGTTGAACAGGATGGGGACGTCGCCGACGCGGTCGCGCGCGGCGACGTGCAGGAGGCCTTGCGTCTCGGACTGGGCCGGCTCGATCGTGGGGCAGGCGGCGATCCCGAGCGGCTCGCGGCGCTGGGCCAGGTGCTCGGTCAGGCGCTGCTGGTGGCGGGGCGCGACGAGCAGGCCGAGGAACTCTTCCAGAAGCAGCTGCGCCTGTATGAAGGCCTGCCGCGCGCGCAGGTGCGCTGGCTGTCGTCGATGGATCGCGGCTTCCTGTTCCTGCACCTGAACAAGCCCGGCCGCGCGGCCGAGACCTTCAACGTGATTGCCGATGCGGACGACGCGCCGCTGGCGCTGCGGGTCGAGGCACTGGCCGGCATGGCGCAGGCGATGCAGTCCATGGGCGAGCACCGCCGCGCCGCGCGCACGCTGGCCTTCGCGATGGCGCTGGCCGAGGCGGGCCCGGCGCCGCGCCTGATGATGCCGCTGCTGACGGCGATCGAGCTGGAGCTCCAGGTCTGCCGCGCGCTGCGGCACTACGACGACGTCGCCGCCGCGGAGCTTCCGCGCGACCGCGACGTGCGCGGCGCGCTGCGCTCGTCGGCCGTCGCGCTGGCGGCCCTGCCGGGCGTGGTCGCGCGCCTCGAGTTCCTGCTCGCGCTCGTCGCGCATGAGCCGGCGCTGGTCGGCGCGGAGGGCGTGGACGGACTCTTCGACGGCGTGCGCTGGTACCGCGACCGCCGCCTGACGCCGATGGAGGAACGCGCACGCGTCGAGGCCGCGCTGGCGCTGCTGGACCGCGGCCAGGCGCGTACCGCCTACGACATCCTCGGACCGCTGGCCATCGACGATGCGCGACAGCTCCACCATCGCCATGCGATCGAGCTGCGTTACTGCGCGTCCAAGCTGCATGCGATGAACGGCCGTCACTCCGACGCGTTGCGCTGCTACCGCCAGCATGCGCAGCTGTCGCTGGCGCGGCTGCGCTTCGAGCTGACGCGCGTGCCGTACTCGCGCTTCCTGGAGCAGCAGGAACGCGCCGAGCAGGCCGACGCCGATCAGCTGCGCCTGCCGCCGCGGTATCGCCGCGCCTATCAATACATCCTGGATCACCTGCACGACCGCGCGCTGTCGGTGCGCCGCATCGCCGCGGAGATCGACGTCACCGAGCGCGCGCTGCAGATGGCCTTCCGCGCCAACCTCGGCCTCACCCCGGCCGAGGTGATCCGCAAGCTGCGCATGGCCTGCATCCGGACCGAGCTGCAGCAGATGTCGGGGCGGGACAGCGTGCTCGCGGTCGCGGCGCGCTGGGGCATGGCCAACCGCTCGACGCTGGCGCACAACTACCGCCAGCAGTTCGGCGAGACGCCCAGCGCCACGGCGAGCCTGCCCAGCTTCGCGGAACTGCCGTCGATCGCCGCGACGGTGGCGGCGGCGGTCGCCGGCGGTGCGGGCGCCGGGATCGTTGCCGTCGCCGCGGTCGCGGACAGCAGCCGGCGCGAGTTCTCCGTCGACGGCGTCTGAGGCCGCGCCATGCGCGGCGATCCGCCTCGACTGCCAGCGCGACCCGCAGCGGCGTCGTCGACGTCCTCCACGGGATCCGCCGACGAGGTCCGGCCGCTGCCGGGCGATCCGTCGGCACGTCGACGTGACGAGGCCAGCGGTCGCCGTCAGGCTTCCGCCAGCCGGCTGATGGGCGCGGTGACGCGCCATCTGCTGGACGAGGAGGAGGACCGCGTCACGGGCGAGTCGTCGCGCGACGTGGGCTCGGGGGCGACGCCGACGGCGTCGGCCCACGGGTCTGAAAGCACAGGAAAGAGCGCGGCGAAAGCGGGTGCGCGGGCGGCAGGCGGTGGCGGCAAGAGCAAGTCGCCTCAGCGCGGATTGCCCGGGCCGGTGACGCGCCGCGGTGCGTCGTCGGCGCATCGAGCCGCGCCGCCCGAAGACGACGTGTGGGCACAAGGCGTCGACGCGGCCGACGGCGCAGGCCGCATCGTCGGACCCGAATCGCGCGTTCAGCCGCGCCGCAGCGCCGCGCGCATCGACGGCGTCCGGCCCGAAGCCATGGAACGCGTCGGCCGCTCGCCGCGCATGCGCATCGCCAGCTGGGGCGCGGTGCTCGCGGCGGTCGCCGCCCTGGTCGTGATGATCGCGGCGGGCTGGCTGGACGTCGCGCCCCAGCAATCCTCCGGCGATGCGGGCGGGGAGAGCGGCCACCCGCAGGGCGAGGCGCGTTGATTTCCATGAGCCCGAATCCAGGGACGGCGCGCCCCCTTCGCATGGTCGAAGGACGCTTCGTTCCGCTGTTACCTTCCGATGCGAATCCATCCACAGTGGTGTGAAAACGTATCAGGAGGAACGTTGATGTTCGATGTCCAGGGGAGGGTGCCGGTGCTGCCGATATCGGGCGGCCTGGCGATGAACGACGCCGCGGGTCTCTTTGTTACATCCAACACGCCGCAGCCGGCCGTCAGCGCCCGTTTGCGTGCGCGACAGGCGGCGCAACTGCTGCAGGCCCGCAAGGCCTTGCGCGTCAAGGAACTGGCCGCCGCCATCGAGGCGATGCAGGACGCCCGCCAGGCGCTGCCGCTGCGCATGGACCAGGTGCTGGCCGCCGAAGCCGCCCAGACCGAATGCGAGGCCGCGATCCTGGGGATCCAGCAGCAGGTGACGGCCACGCTGGGCGCCGCCGGGGCGGAACTGGCCGCGCGGCAGGCCGCGAGCAACCGGGCCCAGGACGCGTTGGACGACGCCATCGGGAGCCTGAGGCGCAGCGAGGAGCGGATGAGCAAGCGCTCTCCCGGCCTGTCGGAACATGCCGTCGCGCTGGCGCGGGCGACCGGCGCCTACCGGGAGGCTCAGGCGGCGGCGCTGGCGCGCCGGGACGCGGCGCGGGACACGGAGATGCGGCTGCGCGACGCGATGGTTGCGTTGAGCCGGACCGCCCGCATGCATTCGCTGGCCCTGGCCTCGCTGGGCAGCGCGGCCGGGACCGCGCTGGAGCATGCGCGGACGGCGCTGTCCGAGCACCGGCGCGCGGTCGCTGCGTCGGCGCGGGTGGTCGAGGACATCGGCCACACCGACGCCGCGCACGACGCGTTCGCGGCGCAGCAGACACGCCACGCGCGCAGCGTCCAGGCGCACGCCGACGCGATGGCGGCCATCTCGCCGGGGGCTCGGTTGCAGTGGCAGGCGCAGGACTGCGGCGCGGCGATCGCGGTGCAGCGGGTCGAGCTGCGCCGACGCGCCGGCGAGGTCGACGCGGAGCACATCGTCGTGGTGATGCGGCGCAACGATCTGATGCGGCATCAGGGCGCCGAGGCCGCGGCGGTGCAGAACCGGTCCGCGCGGCGCGGCGCGGCGGCCAACGCGGACCAGCGTGCCGAGACCAGCGCGCGGCTCTTCGAGGATCAACGCGAAGCCGCCGACGTGGCCGCCGCCACCATCGAGCAGGCGATCCATCGCCTGCGCGAGGTCTTGACCGACCTGCCGCCCCGGACCTGATCGCCGCCACGCTTGCTCCCTCTCCCGCTTGAGGGAGAGGGCCGGGGTGAGGGCCAGCGGACTCGACAGTCAACCAGCTCCGGCGCGCCAGCGCCTCCCCGAAGGACTTCGCTTCATCGACCAGTGCTTCGGCTCGCGGCGATAGCCCGAACGGACCGCGTCCCACAGTGTTGAAAAAACACATTCAGGGGACGGTCGATGGTCCAGTTCTTCGCGCGCAATCGCGGCGGCTTGCCGCCGCCGCCCCTGACCACGCCGCCGCCCACCACCGGTGGCACGGTCGCCGGCGGCACGCAGAACACGACCGCTCCCGGCGCGCTGCAAGGCCTGACCCCGACGACGCCAGGCACCGTGGCCACCCGGCAGACCTCGCGGCCGCGCATGAATCTGTTCGGGCGGTCCGGCGCCGCGCAGGCACAGGCCCAGCCGCAGACGCCTCCCGTGCTGCCCGACATCGCGACCGCGATGACGCAAGCCCACGGCGCGCACGGCCAGGTGGCGGCGCGCGTCGACGGCGAGGCCGCGGCCAACGCCGCGCTCAACAAGCGCCAGCAATCGATCCAGGATCTCCAGCAGCGCGGCACCTCCGCGACCACGGCCGCGTCGGCCGAGGCGACGCTCCGGCAAACCGAGCAGACCGCCGCGCACACGCTCGCCGGTCAGACCTCCGCGGCCTTGCCCGGACTCCAGACGGCCGTGAACGGCCACCAGACCGCGCTGGACAACGCGCTGGCGCGCGCACCCGGGCTCGACGCCGCCGTGCGCACCGCTCAGAACAATCCTGCCCTGGCCGCAGCGAGAACGACCCTGGAGAACGCGCAACGGGCCCTTCAACGCGAACAGAACTCGCCACCGGATCCGCCTGCACCGGCGCAGCCCGCAGCCCCCGGGGGGCCTCCTCCCGGACCTACCCGCGATCAGCGGATCGCGGCGGCGACCACGGCCCGCGATGCTGCCGACGCGGTCTTCCAGCCGCTGGATCAGGCGGTCACCACGGCGCAGACCCAACGCGACCAGAACAACACCGCCATCGGCGCGCACAGGACGCAACTCGCGACTGCCCAGGCGAACCAGCGCACGGGCGTCGCCGCGAACAACGCCGCACAGCAGCGACTGATTGCGGCCAACGCGGCCGTCACGCGGCTCAACGCCGCGAGCACGACGCTGGCCACGCTGACCGCCGCGAACTCGCCGCAGCAGACCGCCATCCAAGCCCATGCCACCGCCGCGAAGGCGGCTGTGCCCGATGCGGCCGCCGCCACGCAGGCCCACCGCACGCTGGCTCAATCCACAGCCGACGCGGCGGAACACACGCGCACGGCCGCCACCGATCGCGACGCGCTGGCGAAGCAGCAGGCGATCACCACCGCGGCGACCAACGCGCATGCGCAGGCGGACGCGCGGCTGCAGAACGGCGGCGATCTACGGACCCACCACCAGAACTGCGAACAGGCGGTGACCAACGCGCAGAACGCGATGCCGCCTCAGGTGCCGGGTTCGCCGCCACCCCCGAACAGCCGGGCGCTGCAGCAGGCCCTGAACGATCGGACCTTGTCGCAGACCGCGCTCAACACGCAGGCGGGGGTGGTGGGGCAACTGCTCACCGAGGCCAATCACCAGGGCGCCACCCTGATCGTGCGCCAGCAGGCCGTGGCGGCCAGCGGGCCGAGCGAAACCAACGCCAATCAGCTGCGCGACCAGCATCGCACTGCGGCCGACAACGCGGACGCCACCGCGCAGACCAGCGCGGGCGCGCGCGATGCGCTCAAGCCCGCGGCCGATCAGGCGCAGCACCAGATCGAGCACGCCATCGACGCGTTGTGCGAGGAGATCCGTCCCAAGCCCGCGCCGCCGCATCCGGACGAGCGCACGCGGGTGGGCGTGGCCAAGGACAACCTGCTGAGCCGGCCGCTGGCCGCGGTGGAGCGGCGCATGGCGCCGGTGAAGGTCGACTTCGCGCTGGGATCGATCACCGGATCCACGAGCGGCACGGCGCCGACCAAGTTCAACAACGGCGTTCCACCGGCCCGCACCCCGACCGACACGGTGCTGGGCGACGGCGCCCTGAAGCGGGTCGACGCGCACGTGAAGGTCGCCGCCAGCGGCGCGGCAAATCTGCTGACGGACGCGTCCATCCGGACCAAACGCCCCGCGGAGACGCCGCCGGCCTTCGGCAAGGCCGAGGCCTTCTCGTCCGAGGTCGGCCGCATGTTTGCGAGCGGGACGCACGCCATCGAAGCCACGCCGCTCGGCACGACGCTGGCGCAGGCGCTGCTCAACCATCCCAACCCCGACCCGGTGGGCCGGCCCGACGGCCATCCGCTGCGTCACGAGCAGGCGCTGCTGATCGCGACGACGCTGCGCACGGTCACCGGCGATCCCGTCGTCGCCGCGCATGTCTACAACGCGCTCTGGAACGGCGGCGGCGGCGTGACGCCGTCGGCCACCGTGCCCCGTGCGCCGACGCAGTCGCCGCTGGCCGGTGTCACGATGGCGCCGGCCGGGCCGGAGGTGCCCCGGCTCGCCAATGAGGCCAGACGCGCGCTCGCCGCGACGTCCGGCGGCATGCAGGCCCTGATGGATCTGCAGGGCCTGTCGCTGCCGCCGGCCGCGCCCATGCCGGCGGCACTCGGCCCCACGCCGACCCCCGCGGCCCAGGCCGCCCACACCACGGCGCTGACCGCATTCCAGACGCGCCAGCATGCCGAGCGCGCGGTCGAGCATTACAAGCTCGGCCTGCGCGCCGAGAGCGCCTTGCTCGCGCAGGGGCTGAACGTCGCCGGCGACCAGACGCAGGCCGACTTCCGCGCCGCCATCACGACGCCGCCTGCCGGCGCCACGGCGGCCGAGCAGGCCGAGCACGCCAAGCTGATCGACCCTGCGCGGCTGGGCACCGGCAACCAGCGTCGCGGCACGATGCGCCGCGGCGATCCGGAGCCCCGGTCCACGCTGCCCGCGCAGGCCTTCCTCTACGCCGCGGACAACGTGAACCGCGCGCAGGGCACGCCGGAGGCGAACACGGCGATGAAGCCCGCCTACGTCGCGCTGCGCAACGGCTTCACCGAAAGCGGCTCCGGCACCGACTTCCACCTGATGGCCAAGCGGCTGCACAAGTTCTGCCGGTACATCGATCTCGCCTGCAAGACGCAGGTCGCCGGGCCCGGCATGTCGAACTCGCTCCGCACGCAGATCGATGCCGTGCTTCATCCGGGCGATTCGATGCGGCGCATGGTGGGCAAGGACAAGACGCCGCTCAAGACGCTGATGCAGGCGGGACCGCTGGGTTCGGAGATCGGCACCGTGCCGGGCGAGCATGCCAAGCGGCTCAAGGGCGCGCTGGACCGCAGCAAGACGCTGCTGATGGACGACGTGCGGGCCAACGCCGGCGCCATGACCATCGACCAGCGCACGGACGCGGTGATGCGACTGGCGATGATGGATGCGTGGCACGCGAAGGTGCCGCCGGGCGCCGATCCGCTGATCGACCTGACGCAGGGGCTGCGGCTGAGCAAGGCCGAGATCGAGGCGGCCGTGACCCGCGTCAACCACGAGATCTCCAATCCGCCGCCGGCACCGGGAGCGGCCGCGCCGCCGCCCGTGGCGCCGCCCGCGCTGACCCAGCGCCTCATCGACACCGCCGTCGCCGCGCAGGCGGACAAGACGCTGCTACCCGGCACGCTGAACGACTGGGTGGGGGCAGGCAAGCTGAGTGCGTCCGGCGCGCCCGGCACGATGCCGCAGGCGACGCCCACCGCGACCGCGGCCCAGATCTCGACGGCGGTGGAAACGCTCCAGACGGACCTGAAGGTCCTGCGCGGCAAGGCGGCGATGGACAGCGAGCTCGACCAGCTGCAGCGCGACTTCAACGCCGCCACGCCGCAGGCCCGGCAGGACATCCTGCGCAAGGTGCTGGTCACCGTCGTCGCGGGGGGCGACATGACGGACTACAGCGACGGGCGCAAGTTCGGCCTGGGCGGCATGTTCGGTTACGGCGTGGCCAGCGTGGACGGCATAGGCGGCGTGACGACCGGCGTCACGCCGGTGGGCGAATTCAACGTCGACCACAGCCGCACGGCGGTGCTCAAGGCGGGCGTGGCCTCCAACACCGGCGTGATCTTCCTCGGCAACGAGACCAAGGTGACCGAGATGCTGGGCGGCGGCGTGCGCGTGGGCGCGCAGGTCGGTCAACTGGGCGGCAGCGCGCAGGCGATGGCGCGCCTGGGCGGCGCGCACCTGTTCAGCAAGGGCCTGATGATCCGCACCAACAAGACGGGCGTGGAGCACCAGGAACTGACGGCCTCGCTGACGCCCGCGCAGTCGGCGGCCATGCGGGCGCCCGAGGGCAGCTGGAAACGCATGAGCGAGAAGACGGTGGACTCGATCTTCGAGCTCGCCGCGCAGAACGGACCCGGCGGGCCGGGCAACGCGCCGGCGCGTCCCGCCAACGGCGGCGAGATGTGGGCGCAGATGGTCGGGAAGGTCGGCGACTACCGCGACATCTCCTTCGGCTGGAACGAGGGCAAGTCGCACCAGGTCAACGGCTCGCTCAGCGCCGACGGCAGCGGCGGCGGCAAGCTGGGCAAGGGCTTCGGCGCCTCGGGCACGGCCGGCGTGGCGCTGCGGCACACCTTCAAGAACCGCAGCAAGGCCAAGGACGAAGCGGGCGCGACCCAGACGGTGCAGGCCGGCAGCGGGTCGCGCACCTCGCTGGGCGCGACGGCCAGCGTGGGCGTGTCGCATCCGACGATCAAGCGCGACCACCAGCCCGACGTGGGCGTCTTCGCGCGGCACAAGGTCGGCGTGGAGACGGAGCTGGTGATCCAGGCCAAGAACGGCTTCGTGCGCATCACCACGGAGGACGGCAAGGTCAAGCCGAACATCTCGTACAAGCACCGCGAGTACGCCGTGCAGGACGACTTCATCAAGCTGGTGAACAAGGAGAGCGGCGAATGGCAGGCGCGGCTGGGCCAGCGCGGTCCGGACGGCGTGCTGCGCGGCGGGGACGAGGCGCTGAAGGGTTTCGTCCAGCAGATGGTCAACCTGCCGCCGGGCAACAACCGGCTGTTCATCGAACGCAAGTGCCTGACGCCGGAGGCGGCGGAGACGATCAACGCCTGCCTGGACCGGATCAAGGCGCTGGAGCGTCCGCCCGCCCCGGGGGCGCCGGCGGACGCGGGGGCGGCGGCGCAGGTCAAGGACCTGCACAAGCAGATCGCGGCGCACGTGGAGGCGGAGGCCAGCTGGCAGCCCTTCCGCCTGTTCGTCAACGAGTCGAATCAGCGCGCGAAGGACGCGTCGGCGGCCACCGGCGAGTTCCGCGCGACGCCGAAGTCGGCGGCGGACAAGGAGGCCGGCCCGCAGGGCATGGCCGAGAAGCTCCTCGCCGGGGGCAAGATCACGATAGGCGGGAAGATCAACACCGCCCACGGCGGGCGGGACCTGATCACGATCGATGCGCAGCCGGTGCGGGTGTGATTCCGGCGACCGGGGTCGGGGTCGGGGTCGGGGCCAGGGCTTGCGGCAGGGCGAATTCGAACGCGGCGCCCGGCGCGTCCAGCAGCCGGATCTCCGCGCCGTGCAGTGCCAGGATGCGGTGGACGATGCGCAGGCCCAGGCCGCCGCCGCGGCGCGCACCGTCGACGTTGAACGGGCGCTGGAAGAGATCCGCGCGTCGCGCCGGGTCGATGCCCGGGCCGGTGTCGGCGATCTGCACGCGAACCTGCGACGGCACCCGCGCTCCTGTCTGGCTTGGCACCAGCGCGGCGGGTGACGTCCTGTCGAGCGTCACGCGCACCTCGCCGCCTGCGGGCGTGTGACGCAGCGCGTTGTCCAGCAGATTGGTCAGGACCCGTTCGATCAATCCGAGATCGGCTTCCACCGGCGGGAGCGATTCGTCGAATTGCGCGCTCAGCGTGACCTCGCGCTGGGCGGCGATCAGCTCGAACTTCTGGAAGACGTCCTGCACCAGGTCGGTCAGCTGGAACGACTCCAGCTGCGGCTCCACGAACCCCTGCTCCAGCCGCGCGAGCTCGAACAGCGAGCGCGCCAGACCGCCCACCGCGGTGCTCTGCTCGATCGCGATCTCGAGGTAGCGGCGGCGCTGGGCCGCGTCGAGCTGGCCGTCCTTCAGCAGCAGCGTCTCGAGGTAGCCGTGCAGCGACGACAGCGGCGTGCGCAGGTCGTGGGAGATGGTGGTCACCATCTCGCGCCGCTGCTCGTCCTGGCGCGAGAGCCGCCGCCATTGTTCGCCGATGCGCGCGGCCATCTGCGAGAACGCCGCGCGCAGCACGGCGATCTCGTCGCGTCCCGGCGCTGCCGACGAGGGCTCGTCGACGAGCAGATCCGGCGCCGCCGCCGTCGCGTCGCTGTTGTCGTTGCTGTCATCGATGTCGTAGCGGCGCACGGCTTCTGCGAGCCGCCGCAGCGGGCGCGTGATCAAGCCGAAGGCGATCAGCCCCGCCGCCAGGCACAGCAGCGCCACGATCGCGATGGACCACAAGGCCGCGCGCAGCGCGTTGCCGGTCGCGTCGAGTCCCGCGAGCCGGTCGTGCGCCTCGCCCAGCAGCACCACGTAGACGAAGCCCGCGTCGCGGTCGCCCACGCGCAGCGGCGCCGCGCTGAAGACCTTGCGGGCGGCACTGCGCGGATCGTCGCCGGTGATCGGCAGCGGCGCGCGGTCGAGGAAACGCCGGATCGGATCGAGGTCGACGCGCTCCCGCACCAGCCGTCCTTGCGGCGCCGCGTGCTCGACGACGCGGCCTTCGGTGTCGAGCAGGTAGACCTCCACGCTGGGATTCACCGCCATCAACTGGCCGAAGAGCCGCCGCACCGCGCCGGGCATCGGGCCGCGCTCGTCCATCAGCGGCGCCTGCGCGGCGATGTGCGCGGCGAGCTGGCGGGACAGGCCTTGCACCACCTCCTGCTCGTGCATCCGGCTGGAGCGCACCTGCAGCCAGGCGGAGGCGCCGGAGCACAGCAGCAGCAATCCCGCGAAGACCAGCGCGAGCCGCTGGGTGAGGTTGAGGTTCAGGCGCATCGTCAAGCGCCGGTCTTTCCGGAGGACGTGGAAGGCGTGGACGGCGTGGAGGGTCCGGCAGCGGCGGCTCCAGCCGGCGGCGCCATCTTGTAGCCGCGGCCCCAGACGGTGAGGATGCGCGCCGGGTTCGAGGGGTCGGTCTCGATCTTGGCGCGCAGCCGGTTGATGTGCGTGTTGACCGTGTGCTCGTAGCCTTCGTGGTTGTAGCCCCAGACGGCGTTGAGCAGGTCCAGCCGCGAGAACACCTGGCCGGGCTGCCGGGCGAAGAAGTAGAGGAGGTCGAATTCGCGCGGCGTGAGATCGAGGGTGCGGCCGTCCAGCTGCGCGAGCCGCGCGACGGGTTCGATGACCAGGCCTTCCAGGGCCACGCTGCCGGCGTCCTGCCGCGCGCTGCGGGACATCGCCTCGGCGCGGCGCAGCAGCGCCTTCACGCGCGCGACCAACTCCAGCACCGAGAACGGCTTGGCCAGGTAGTCGTCCGCGCCCAGCTCCAGGCCGAGGATGCGATGCAGCTCGCCGCCCCGCGCGCTGATGATCACGATGGGCACGTAATGCGGCATCGCCCGCGCGCGGCGGCAGATCTCCAGCCCGTCCACGCCGGGCAGCATCACGTCCAGCACCAGCAGGTCCCAGCCGCCTTGCTCGGCCAGGCGCAGGCCTTCATGCCCGTCGGCGCAATGCACGACCTCGTAGCGCTCGTCGCGCAGATGCAGCGCCAGCAGCTCCGCGATGTGCGCATCGTCCTCTACCAGCAGCAGACGCTTGGGCGGATGCAGGGTCGCGGATGCGGCCTGGGACGGCGGCGTGGACGGCTGTTTGGAGGGATCGCTGACCATGGCGGCCATTCTCTCCGCTGGACCGGCCGCGGCGGCGGCCTGGAGTTCTCACATTTATTTGAACTTTGCGTGAGGACTTCGGGAGGTCCGCTGCGTACGCTAACGGCCATCGTCCCTCGGAAAGGGACCTGGAGCAGGAGCACCGCCATGAACACACGACGCCGATTCCTCGTCCTGGGCGGCACGGCCGCCGGAGCCGTCCTCGTCGGCGCCGCCGCGCGCCGTTGGCCGTCGGCGGCCGCGCCGGGCCTGCTGCCCGCGGCGCAGGCGGCCTCGACGGCGGAACGTTTCGAGGTCGTCTTCACCGACGCCGAGTGGCGCGCCAAGCTGTCGCCGGCCGGTTATGCGGTGCTGCGCCACGAGGGCACCGAGCGCCCGTACAGCAGCCCGCTCAACGACGAACACCGCCGCGGCACCTTCGCCTGCGCGGGTTGCGCGCTGCCGCTGTTCTCGTCGACGACCAAATTCGACAGCGGCACCGGCTGGCCGAGCTTCTGGCAGCCCCTGCCGGAAGCGGTGGGCATCCGCACCGATTCGACGCTGGGCATGGCGCGCATG
Organism: Roseateles noduli; assembly: GCA_002205125.1. Taxonomy (GTDB): domain Bacteria; phylum Pseudomonadota; class Gammaproteobacteria; order Burkholderiales; family Burkholderiaceae_C; genus Roseateles; species Roseateles noduli. Next base: position 172,720 of record NIOE01000003.1, read on the forward strand.
GAAGTGCATTGCCGGCGCTGCGGCGGGCACCTGGGTCACGTCTTCGACGACGGACCGCGTCCCACCGGCCTGCGCTACTGCATGAACGGCGTGGCGATGACCTTCGCCGCCGCGACGGCGTGACGCGTCGGCCGGCATCGCGCTGAAGTCGCCTGATGTCGATCCCTGATTCGACCTGTTCTTCGATCCCAAGCCTCCGGACCTCCCAATGCTGCTGCTTCTCCTGACCTACCTCGGCGGCGTGCTGACCATCGTCAGCCCCTGCATCCTGCCGGTGCTGCCGTTCGTCTTCGCCCGAGCGGGGCAGCCGTTCACGCGCTCGGTGCTGCCGATGCTCGCGGGCATGGCCTTGATGTTCACGCTGGTGGCCACGCTGGCCGCGGTCGGCGGCGGCTGGGTGGTCCGCGCCAACCAGGCAGGTCGCGCGGCGGCGCTCGTGCTGATGGCGGTCTTCGCGCTGGCGCTGTTGTGGCCGCGGCTGGCGGATGCCGTTGCGCGTCCGTTCGTCGCGGTGGGCGATCGCCTGTCGTCGCGCGCGCAGTCGTCGACGGCGGGCCGCGGCGGGCCGTGGTCCTCGTTCGTGCTCGGCGTCGCGACCGGGTTGCTGTGGGCGCCGTGCGCGGGCCCCATCCTCGGTCTCGTCCTGACCACCGCGGCGCTGCAGGGCGCGGGTCTCCACACCAGCCTGCTGTTGCTGGCCTACGGCCTCGGTGCCGCGAGCTCACTGGCGGTCGCGCTGCTGGCGGGGCAGCGTGTGTTCTCCGCCATGAAGCGTCACCTGGGCCGCGGCGAGTGGCTGCGTCGCGGCCTGGGCGTCGCGATGCTCGCGGGCGTCGCGGCCATCACGCTCGGCCTGGACACCGGGGCCCTGTCGCAGCTGTCGATCGCGTCCACGGGCGGCTTTGAGCAGCGCCTGCTGGAACGTCTCCAGACGGAAGCGTCGCCGACGGCGATGGCGCCTGCGCCGCAGTCGGCCATGATGGCCGCCGCTGGCACCGGCACCAGCACCGCGATGACGCCGAAGAACGCGATGCAAGGCGCCATGCAAGGGGCGATGACCGGCGCGATGTCGGGCGCCATGACCGGCGCCGCCGAGGGATCCGGCGGATCCGGCGGGGCCATGATGATGTCGGCCGGTCATGGCGGCGCGGGCGCGTTGCCGGACCTGGGCGGACTGCCGTCGCTCGGCGGCGCCGTGGAATGGCTGAACTCCAAGCCGCTGACGGCGGAGTCGCTGCGCGGGAAGGTCGTGCTGATCGACTTCTGGACCTACTCCTGCATCAACTGCCTGCGTTCCTTGCCCTATGTGAAGGCGTGGGCGGAGAAGTACCGCGACCAGGGGCTGGTGGTCATCGGCGTGCACGCGCCGGAGTTTGCCTTCGAGCGCGATGTCGACAACGTCCGCAAGGCCGCGCGCGATCTGGGCGTGACGTATCCGATCGCCGTCGACAACAACTTCGCCATCTGGCGCGCGTTCGCCAACCGCTACTGGCCGGCGCATTACTTCATCGACGGGCAGGGGCGGGTCCGCTTCCAGCACTTCGGCGAGGGCGAGTATGCGAAGTCGGAGGCGGTCATCCAGCAGCTGCTGCGCGAGAACGGCAGCGCCCCGATGGACGGCGGCATGGTCGACGTGAAGGCCCAGGGCGTCGAGTCGGCCGGCGGCAGGCAGGAGGTCGCCTCCCCGGAGACCTACGTCGGCTACGAGCGTGCCGAACGCTTCGTGGCCAAGCCGGCTGCCGTGCGCGACCAGCCGGCGGCCTATGCGGCGCCCGCGCAGCTGGCGCTCAACGACTGGGCGCTGGACGGGCAGTGGCGCGTCGGGCCGCAGCAGGCGACCGCGCTCAAGCCGCAGGCGAGGGTGGTCTACCGCTTCCATGCGCGGGACCTGCACCTGGTGCTGGGTGCGCCGGCCGGCAAGGCCGTGAGATTCCGCGTCACGCTGGACGGGCAGCGACCGGGCGACGCCCACGGCATCGACGTCGATGCCGACGGCAACGGCACCGTCGGCGGCCAACGCCTGTACCAGCTGATCCGGCAGGGCGACGGCCCGTTGAAGGACCGCGACTTCAGCATCGAGTTCCTCGATCCCGGCGTGCTCGCCTACGCCTTCACCTTCGGTTGAATCCGCCCTTGCGGCCATGAAAGGATGACCATGATCAACCCTGACCAATCACGTGCAGCCGGCCTGTCGGCTTCGGATGCGTTGAAGGCGTCGAAGGCCTCGAAGGCAGCGAGCCGCCGGCGCCTGATGCTGCTGGGCGCGCTGTCGGTGCCGCTCGTGTTCCTCTGGAGCCAGCGATTGGCGCTCGGACGCTCTGCCAGCGCGGCGACCGTCATCGCGGCGCCGACCTCGGACGTCGCGGCTGCCACCGGTCGTACGACGGAGACCGCGGTCTTCGCGGGTGGCTGCTTCTGGGGCGTGCAGGGCGTGTTCCAGCACGTGACGGGCGTGACGCGCGTGGTGTCGGGGTATGCCGGCGGCAACGCGGGCACCGCGCATTACGAGATGGTGGGCAGCGGCATGACGGGCCACGCGGAGGCGGTGGAGATCACCTACGACCCGCGCCAGGTCAGCTACGGCGCGTTGCTGCAGATCTTCTTCTCGGTGGCGCACGATCCCACGGAACTCGATCGCCAGGGACCGGATACCGGTCCGCAGTACCGTTCGGCGATCTTCCCGCGCGACGCCGAGCAGGCGCGCGTCGCGCAGGCCTACATCGCGCAATTGAACGGCGCGCGGTCGTTCCCGAAGGCGTTGGCGACGAAGATCGAAGCGGGCAAGGCGTTCTATCCCGCGGAGGGTTATCACCAGGATTACCTGGAGCTCAACCCGCGCGAGCCGTACATCGTGATCAACGATCTGCCGAAGGTGGATCAGCTCCGGCAGCTGTTCCCGCAGCGCTGGCGGGCGAAGGCGGTGCTGACGCGCACGCCGTGACGCCGCGGGCAGCGGCGGAGCGACTCAGTGGATGTACGCGTCGTCGCGCAGGCCGCTGAAGAGCCAGCTCAGCAGCTTGTCCAGCCAGGAAGGGATCGCCTGCTGCCGGACCGGCGCTGCGCGGCGGGTGTGGATGACGTGCGTCGTTGCGGATCTCATGACGGGCTCCTGTCGCCTCTTGTGGGCATGTCGATGCCGACATCGTCGATCAGCGTTGGATGCAGGTAAAGCGAGTCTTATTGCTGCTTGAGTGCAGAATAGTTGCATTCATCCGCAACGACGAGGACGCCCGTGGACATCACGCTGGCTCGCACCTTTCTGGAGATCGTGGCGGCGGGCAGCTTCGTCCGCGCCGCTGAGACCTTGCACGTCACGCAGACGGCGGTGAGCGCAAGGGTCCGGACCTTGGAGGAACAGCTCGGCACGGTGCTCTTCGTCCGCAACAAGGCCGGCGCGACCTTGACGCCGGCGGGCGAGCAGTTCACGCGCTACGCCTCGATGCTGGTGCAGGTGTGGGAACGCGCGCGTCACCAGGTGGCCCTGCCGCCTGGGCGCGAATCGGTGATGACGATCGGCTGCGAGCTGAGTCTCTGGGATCCGCTGCTGCTCGACTGGCTGCTGTGGATGCGCACGTCGGCGCCGCATCTGGCCTTGCGCACCGAGGTCGGCTTCCCGGCCGACCTGATCGATCGCGTAGCCTCAGGGACTTTGGACGTCGCCGTGGTCTACGCGCCGCAGCAGCGGCCGGGGCTGCGCATCGAGCTGCTGCTGGAGGAGAAGCTCGTGCTTGTCACCACGCGCAAGCGCGGGCAGAAGCTCGATCCCGAGGACTATGTCTACGTCGACTGGGGTCCGGAATTCGCGGCGCAACACGCGCTGGCCTTCCCGGAGATGGGCCACGCGGGCGTGTCCGCCGGGCTGGGTCCGCTGGGGCGCGAATACGTGCTCGCGGCCGGCGGCTCCGGCTACTTCCGCCTGGCGGTGGTGCGCAAGCACCTGGAGAGCGGCAAGCTGCGCCGCATCCGCGGCGCGCCGGAGTTCCTCTACCCGGCTTACGCGGTCTTCGCGGAAGGGGCGGACATGACCGTCGTGGAGCCGGCTTTGGAAGGGCTCCGGCACGCCATCGGGGCCGGCGCGCAGTGAGCCTTCAGGTGCAGCAGCGCGAGGCCTGCGAGGCACAACCTGTCGCTGCACCCAGGTCGACGCGCTTGGCCAGTTCCGCCGCGGTCTCCTTGCGCTCGCTGTAGCGGTTCAACAGATCGGGGCCGAGATCGCGCGTCAACAGCGTGAACTTGATCAGCTCTTCCATCACGTCGACCACGCGATCGTAGAAGGGCGACGGCTTCATGCGTCCGTCCTCCGTGAACTCCGCAAACGCCTTGGCGACCGACGACTGGTTCGGGATGGTCAGCATGCGCATCCAGCGACCCAGCACGCGAAGCTGGTTGACGGCGTTGAACGATTGGGAGCCGCCCGAGACCTGCATCACGGCCAGCGTCTTGCCTTGCGTGGGGCGTACCGATCCCGTCGACAACGGGATCCAGTCGATCTGCGCTTTCATGATCCCGGTCATGGCCCCGTGGCGTTCGGGCGAGGACCACACCATGCCCTCGGACCAGGCGGCCAGCTCGCGCAACTCGCTGACCTTCGCATGCGTTTCGGGCGCATCGTCCGGCAGCGGCAAGCCGGTCGGGTTGAAGATCCTGACCTCCGCGCCCATGCGTTCGAGCAGACGCGCCGCTTCGAAGGTCAGCAAGCGGCTGTACGACCGCTCGCGGAGCGAGCCGTACAGCAGCAGGATGCGCGGAGGGTGGCGTGAGGGCGTGGGCGCCGTCAGCCGATCCTGCGAGGGGATCTCCAGCAGGTCCTCGTTCAGAGCCGGGAACTTGGCATCGGGGAAGAGGCGATCAGACATGGTGTACAAGACTCGGTGGATGAGACGAAGCCTCGCGGCCGACGGTGCCAGGCGGTGAGAGCAGTCGATGCGCGCCCACCGCGAGGGCCGCGCCGATGAACTCGGCGACGATGAAGCCCGGTGCGCTCGCAGGCGCGATGCCGGCGAAGCTGTCGCTGAACAGGCGACCGACGACAGCAGCAGGATTGGCGAAGGATGTCGACGCCGTGAACCAGTAGGCCGCGCCGATGTAGGCCGCGACCATGGCGGCCACGCGCGTCGGAGGCGCGCGCAGGATGACGAGCATCAGTCCGAAGGTGGCGACGCCTTCCGCGATCCATTGGCCGGCGCCGCTGCGCACCTTGGCGGAGACCTGCAGCAGGCTCATGTCGAACATCGCGTGGGCGAGCCAGGCGCCCAGGACGGCACCGACCAGCTGCGCGACGACGTAAGGCAGCAGGGCGGGCTTCGCCAACTCGCCGCGCCATGCCATCACGGCACTGACGGCGGGATTGAAGTGGGCGCCGCTGACCGGGCCGAACACCTCTATGAGAACGTACAGGCCGCCCACGGTGGCGAGCGTGTTGGCGAGCAGCGCGACGGCCAGGTTGCCGCCGCACAGGCGTTCCGCCGTCACGCCGGAGCCGATCACCGTGGTCAGCAGGAGCGCCGTTCCCAGCAGCTCGGCGAACAGCTTGCGAGGCAGCGTCATCGCGTCAGCTCCGGGCGATCTCGCCCAGCGCCTGCTGGAGCTCCGCCCGGCTCATCGTCGCCAGGGGCAACTGCGCGAGCTGCAGCATGCGATAGCCGATCGCCTGCCGTGTCAGCTCGAACGCGCGTTTCCCTGCGTCGCCGCCCTCGGCATTGGACGGATCCGGATAACCCCAGTGGACCTTGACCGGTTGCCCCGCGCCGCCGAAGAAGACCGGACATTGCTCGGCCGCGGCGCTGTCGCACACGGTGATGACGATGGACAGCGGCGGAGCGTCCGGGGTGGTGAACTCGTCCCAGCTCTTGCTGCGCAAGCCCGCCGTGTCGACGCCGGCGGTCGCCAATGCGTCGATCGCCAAGGGATTGATACGACCGCTGGGTGCGCTGCCCGCGCTGAAGGCCCGCACGTCCTTGGCGAGTCGCTGCGCCCAATGATTGAGCATGCCCTCGCCGAGAACGCTTCGGGCGGAGTTGTGGGTGCAGAGGATGAGCACGTTGCAGACCGTCGATGCCATGGCGGTTCTCCGGTCAGCAGCCGCAACGGCTCGATGTCGATGTCGATGCCGGGAGCGACCCCGGCGTCACGGCACAGGGCGTGCCTTGGCAGCAGTTCTCCGTGAGGTACGCGAGCAGCGCGTTCATCTGCGGGTACACGGCCCGGTAGACCACGTTGCGGCCCACCTGCTCCGAGGTGACCAGGCCCGCTTCGCCGAGGTCCTTCAGATGGAATCCCAGCTTGGCGTAGGCGATGCCGAGCATGTCGACGAGCACCCCCGGCGTCAGGCCTTGCTCTCCCGCCACCACGAGGGCACGGAACGCGTCGAGTCGGATCGGATGTGCCAGGGCGCCTAGGCCGGCCAGAGCAGTCGTCTTGTCCATGATGGACATTACAACAAAACTTGTAATGTTGGGCAAGCCAATGTCGGGTGTGATGGCGAGTGCCGGCGCTGGACGATCAAGACGAGCAAGGGGCGATCGGGGCGATGGGCCGCCTCGATCTGCGGGGACGCAACGCAGCGCAGCGCGACGCGCTGCTCAGCCCGGCGACCTCAAGCCGCCACGGCCAGTTGCCGGAGCTTGGGGAGGTTGAACGTCAGCGGCGTGTCCGAGAACTCGCGCAGCGTGTCCAGCAGCGCGTCCAGCTCGAACTCGCGGCTGTAGAAGGCGTTCAGGCCGGCGTCCATGCAGCGCGGACCGAACAGCGCCTCGTCGGCGTTGCTGATCGCGAAGGCCACACCGCGGAAGCCCGACTTGCGCATGCGGGCCACCGTGTTCAGGCCGGAGCCTTCGCTCAGGGCCACGTCGCAGATGACCACGTCGGGCTGGCACAGCGCGGCGGTGATCACGGCGTGCTCTTCGCAGGCACACTGGGCCACCACGACGGCGCCCGGCACTTCGGCGAGGCGATAGCGCAGGGTGGCGATCCAGGACGGGGAGGGGTCGACGAGAAGGATCTTCATGGCGTGGGCTCGGTGCGATGGCGTTGCCGAAGTGTGACCCCGACCCCCTTCGCGCGGTATCTCCGGACTTCGGTGCCCCGCGTCCGGTTTGCCCCGCATCGCGTGTCAGCAAATCACCGACAGCCAAGGTCTTCGCCCGCGACCTCCGCTTCCACATCGGCCTCCACATCGGCCTCTTCCCCGACCGCTCCCGCTACGAGACCGTCGGGCTGAAGGCGCGCAATCTCGCCACCTCATCCACCGGCGTGGCACCGAAGTAGCGCTTGAACTCGCGGCTGAACTGCGACGGACTTTCGTAGCCCACGCGGGTCGCGGCGACGCCGGCCCTCACGCCTTCGTTGAGCATGATCAGCCGCGCCTTGTGCAGCTTGTAGCTCTTCACGTACTGCAGCGGCGAGGTGTTGGTCACCGCCTTGAAGTTGTGATGGAAGGCGGACACGCTCATGTTCACCAGCCCGGCCAGCTGCTCGACGCTGAGCGGCTTGGCGAAGTTGGACTCGATGTGCTGCAGCGCCTTCGTCACCTGCGCGAAGTGCGTGTGCCGGTTGGCCAGCGCCTGCAGCGCCGCGCCGCTGTCGCCGCACAGCACGTGGTAGATGATCTCCTTGAGGATGAGCTTGCCCAGCACCTTCGCGTCGCGCGGGCGGTGCATCGCGTCGAACAGCCGCTCGATCGCGCAGAGCACGTCCTCGGTGAAGGCCGCGCTGTTGACGCCGGCGGCATCCAGGCTCGCGGGGCGCTCGAGCGTTTCATCCTCCAGCTCGATCAGCAGTTCCTGCAGCACGGCGGTGTCGATGTCGATGGACACGCCGACGAAGGGCTCCGCCTTGCTCGCGATCGTCTGGCATTCGAAGGGCAGGGGGACCGTCAGCAGCAGGTAGTTCTCGGCGTCGTAGCGGAAGGTCTTCTCTCCCACGTGACCCACCTTCGCGCCCTGCGCCACGATGACGATGGAGGGCTCGTACAGCACCGGCGTGCGTGGATGCGCCGTCTCCGAATACAGGATGCGCACGCCGTCCACCGGCGACGGCGTCGAGAACGAGCCCGACTTGTAGCGCGTCGCGGTGTCGATGATCCGTCGGCGGATGCTGTCGTTGAGGGTGGTGGCCATGGATGCTTCAAATGACTTCGGGCGCACGCGGTCTGCAGACCGCGTGCGCCACGAAAGCGGGATCAACGAGGATTCAGCGGAGTCTCAACGGGCCGCCTCGAGGATGCGCCGGCTGTCGTCGAGCCGGATGTCCTGGTGCTCGCCCAGCGCCTTGCCGCCGTGTTCTTCCAGCTTGGCGATCATCGCCGGGATGGTGCTGCCGTCCAGGCCGTAGGCCGACAGCCGCGTGCCCACGCCCAGCTGTTCGAAGAAGGCGCGCGTCGCCGCGATGGCGCCATCGATGCGCTGCTCATCGCTGCCGTCGCGCAGACCCCAGACGCGATCGGCGTACTGCAGCAGCTTGGCGCGCTTCTGCTCCTTCTTGTACTCGAGCACCGACGGCAGCACGACCGCCAGCGTCTGCGCGTGGTCCAGGCCGTGCATCGCGGTCAGCTCGTGGCCGATCATGTGCGTTGCCCAATCCTGCGGAACGCCGGCGCCGATCAGGCCGTTGAGGGCCTGCGTCGCGCTCCACATCACGTTGGCGCGGACGTCGTAGTTCTCCGGCTCGGCCAGCGCGCGCGGACCTTCCTCGATCAGCGTCAGCAGGATGCCTTCGGAGAAGCGGTCCTGGATGCGGCCTTCGGCCGGATAGGTCAGGTACTGCTCGACGGTGTGGACGAAGGCGTCGACGACGCCGTTGGCCACCTGGCGCGCGGGCAGGCTGTACGTGGTCACCGGATCGAGGACCGCGAACACCGGGTAGGTGTAGGCCGAGAAGAACGGCAGCTTGTCGCCGGTGGCCCTGCGGCTGACGACGGCGCCGTTGTTGGACTCCGAGCCGGTGGCCGGCAGCGTCAGCACGACGCCCATCTTCACGGCGCTCTTGACCTTGGAGCCGCGGGTGAGCAGGATCTCCCACGGGTCCTTGGCGGCGTCGTACTGCGCCGCCGCGGCGATGAACTTCGTGCCGTCCGCGACCGAGCCGCCGCCGACAGCCAGCAGGAAGTCGACGTTCTCGGCCTTGACGACCTCGACGGCCTTCATCAGCGTCTCGAACGTGGGGTTGGGCTCGATGCCGCCGAACTCGAAGACGGTGCGCCCGGTCAGCGCTTCGCGGACCTGGTCGAGCACGCCGTTCTTCTTGATGCTGCCGCCGCCGTAGGTGATCAGGATGCGGGCGTCCGCGGGGATCTCGCCGGCGATCCCGGCGATCTGGCCCTTCCCGAAGAGGATCTTGGTGGGCGTGTTGAGGCTGAAGTTGTTCATGGCTTTCGGCTCCGCAGGGGGTGAACGGGGATTCGTGTCGATGGAGCGGATTGTTCGCCACGGACCGGATCCGGGCAACGCACGAAGCTGCCGGAGTTTTGCCCAATCCTGCCGGCGCGGCGATGAATGGGCAAGCGGCAGAGGATGGGGGAGGCTGGGCGCGTCCGTTGCCGGAGGGAGGCATGACAGCTTCAACCTCCGACGCCGTGTCCGACGTCGTATCCGACGCCGCGCCCATCGCCCCGTCCTGGTCGGGACGATCCCTCAAGACCTGGTGGTCCCTGCTGAAGGACTCGCTCTCGGCCTGGATCGACGACTACGCCCCCAGCATGGGCGCGGCGCTGTCGTACTACACGGTGTTCTCGTTGGGACCGCTGCTGGTGATCGTCATCTCGATCGCGGGGCTGGTCTTCGGCGAGGACGCCGTGCGCGGCGAGCTGTTCGGCCAGATCGACGGCGTGATGGGGCCGGAAGCGGCGAAGGGCATCCAGGAGGTGCTGAGCAACGTCAGCAAGCCCAGCACCGGCATCCTGGGCACCGTCCTCGGCGTGACGGTGTTGTTGATCGGCGCGACCACCGTGTTCGGCGAGCTGCAGGACGCGCTCGACCGGATCTGGCGCGCGCCGGTGCGCCACCGCAGCAACGGCCTGTGGACGCTGGTGCGCGCGCGGCTGCTCAGCTTCGGGATGATCGTCGGCGTGGCCTTCCTGCTGCTCGTCTCGCTGGTGACCGGCGCCGTGGTCGCGGCGCTCGGCAAGTGGTGGGGCGGCTGGTTCGGCGGCTGGGAATGGCTGCTGCAGAGTCTCAACGCCGTCGTCGGCTTCGCCATGACCACGGCGGTCTTCGCGCTCATCTACAAGGTCCTGCCGCGGGTGAAGGTGGCCTGGTCGGACGTGTGGGTCGGGGCCGCGGTCACGGCGACGCTGTTCACCATCGGCCGCATCCTGATCAGCCTGTACATCGGCAAGACCGGCGTGGCGAGCGGCTTCGGCGCGGCGGGCTCGGTCGCGGTGGTGTTCGTCTGGGTCTACTACTCGGCCCAGGTGTTCCTGGTCGGCGCGGAATTCACCTGGCTCTACGCGCAGCGCCTCGGTTCACGCCGCGGTGTGCCGGCGAAGGCGCGCACCGCGCCGGGGCGTGATTCGGTGATGGCTCAGCGACCGTGAGCGCCTGAGCACCTGAGCGACCTTCATCACCGACCTTGTCCTACAAGGCTTCGGACCGTTCTCCGGTCCCCTCGGGAACCTCCGGACCGTACCGTGGAGGCTCAGCATTCAGGAGCACCCCCATGACCGCAGCCACCGCCCCCTTCTCGATGAGCCAGGCCGGCCACATCACCGGACTGCCGAAGAGCTACATCAAGGCGCTGATCTCCGACGATCTGCTGGCGCCCAGCCGCGACATGCGCTTCACTTTCCAGGATCTGGTGCTGCTGCAAGCGGCGCGTCGGCTGCTCGACTCGGGCGTGCCGTCGTACAAGGTCGTTGCGGCGCTCGCCCATGTGCGTGAGAGCCTCGGGCCGATGGATCCGAAGCAGCTGAACTGATCTCGTCCTGAGTACCCGTCCCGAGTACTCATCCGCCTGCATCGCCGGCGGAGACGATGGGTCGAAGCAGTCGAGCGTGACGGTCCACGCAGACTGCTTCATCGATCAGTGCAGCGCCACGTTCAACTGATCGACGACCTCCGCCCAGTCCGCGTCCTGCAGCAGCAGCTCCTTGAGCAGGCGCTTCTGAGGCTCGGTCCAGAACGGGGCCTCGGTGATCTTCACGTCGCCGGGCAGCGGGCGGTGCACGGAGATGAACTCCCGGACATCCGCCTCGGAGGAGGGCAGGCCGAGTTGGTCGAACAGATCGTGGAACTGGTGGTTGGGCGATTCCATGGGGTCTCCTTCAAGATGCGGTCGCTCTTGAGATTAACGCCAGGAGGAGCGGGGCGGTGTAGGACAGGCTTCCATTCAAGGGGAGGGACGGTCCGAGCGCAGCGGCGCGACGAGCGCGCCTTCGATCCGATGCCGCCGCAGCGCGTCGGCCACGAAGCCCGAGGCCTTCATCTCCTCGACGAAAGCGCTGAGCCAGCGCTGCGCCGCGACGCGCCCCTTGGGCACGCCCATCGCCTGCTCGATCACCATGAAGCGGCCCGGCAGCAGCCGCACACCGTCCACGCGGCGGGCGTCGGCTTCCAGTTGCTGGCGCACGCCGGCGGCGACGTCGAGCTGTCCGGCGATGAACATGTCGGTCACCTCCGGCGATGTCGGCGCTCGTACCAGCGTGGCGGACTTGATCTCGCGGGTCAGGTACAGGTCGTAGGCGCTGCCGCGGCCGACGACGATGGTCGTGCCGGTGCGGTCGACGTCCTCGTTGCGGCGCTGCGGCGCGTCGTTGCGCACCAGGTACGCGCCTTCGATGATCACGTAGGGCGCGGTGTAGTCGGTGTCGGCGCCGCGCAGCGGGTCGATCGCGACGAAGGCCAGATCGACCTGCTTCTCCTTGATCGCCTCGACGACCTTGCCCGCCGCGCTGAACGCGACGAGCTCGATGCCCACGTTCAATCGCCGGGCGGCCTCGCGGGCGAGGTCCACGGAGACGCCGCGCAACTCGCCGTCCGCGCCGCGGCTGGCCAGGATGGGATTGCCGAGGTTGATCGCCGCGCGCAGCTTGCCGGTGCCGCTCAGCTCGGCGGCAGCGGCACGAGCCTCGGCCATGCCGGCTGCGCCCGCCGATCCGATGCCGGCCCCGCCGCCGCCACCCCCTGTCGGCGACGCGCAAGCGCTCAGCAGCAGCGAGGCGGCACCCACCGCACAGAGTTCTCGACGTTGAACGTTCATGGCCATCTCCTCGGTGATCAGTCCGCGCTGCCCGCCAGCACGATCTTGCCCAGATGCTCCGCCTGCTCCATCGAGGCCTTGGCCTGGGCCAGTTCCTCGAAGGGGAAGGCGCGGTCCACCACGGGTCGCAGGCGGCCGTCGGCGAACAGGGGCAACCAGTCGGCCCGGAAGCCGGGCACCGGTTCCGCGCGCTGCTGCGGTGTGCGGAGCTTGTTCGAGACGCCGAACAGGTGGAGGCGCCGCGCATGCAACGCTTCGAGGTCGAGCTCGGCGGTGAGGACGCCGTCCACGTAGCCGACCATCGCCAGGCGTCCCTGGAAGCCCAGCGACCGCACGCACTCGGCGAAGACGCTGCCGCCGACGGTGTCGATGGCGAGGTCAGCGCCGCGGCCTTCGGTGGCTTCCCGCACCGCCGTCGCGAAGTCGGGCTTGCGGGTCTCGAGGCCGAGGTCCAGTCCCAGCGTCATCAGCCGCGCCAGCTTGGCGGCGCTGCCCGAGGTGGCGATCACCCGCGCCCCCATGGCCTTGGCCGCCGAGAGCGCGGTCACGCCGACGCCGGAGCTGCCGCCCGCCACGAGCAGCGTCTCGCCCGCCTTCAGGCGGCCCTGGACCACCAGCATGTCGTAGACGACGAGGAAGGTCAGCGGGATCGCGCCGGCCTCGGTCCAGTCGAGCGCGTCGGGCACGTGCAGCGCCTCCGCCTCGCTGATCAGCGCGAAGTCGGCGAAGCCGCCGGTGCAGCGGCCCATGGCGCGGTCGCCCCTCTTCCAGCCTGACACGCCGGTGCCGATGTCGACCACTTCGCCGGCCGCCTCCGCGCCCAGCGGTTTGGCACCGCCGCCTTGGGGACCGTGGCCGGCCAGGAGTTCGCCGCGGTTCAGCCCGGCCGCGCGGACGCGGACCAGCAGTTGACCGGGACCGGGGGCAGGGCGGGGCAGGTCGTCGCGGAGCAGCAGCTCCGCATGGCCGTCCCGGTGCTGGAGGGTGTAGCCGCGCATTGTGGGAGCCCTCTCAGGGACGCGCCAGCGCGGTCAGTTCGCGCACGTCGGCCAGTTCGCCGAGCTGCCAGCAGGCCGCGATCAGTGCGTCGCTGCGCGCAGCACCGATGACGACGTCGGACTGCGAATGGAACTTCGCCTCCAGCGCCGCATCGCTCATCGGCTTGTGCAGCGAGCCGATCGCATGTTCGACGAACACGTGCACGCGGCGGCCGTCGCGCAGCACGGCGGTCATGTCGACCGAGGCCTCGTCGATGCTGTCGTCCACCGTGGCGACGACCTTGCGGCGCAGCGCGACGACGTCCTCGCGGTTGACGATCGCGTCGTCGTACTCCGGCTCGCCGGCGCGGCCGAAGATCAGCCCGGCCGACACGCCGTGATAGACGCTGAACTTGCCCTGCAGGCCGTCCGCCGGCTCCTTCTTGCCGGTGAGTTCCAGCACCAGCGAGTGCACCTTGAGCTCGATGCGCTCGACGTCCTCGGGCCTCACGCCCTGCTCGCGGAGCTGCACGGCGGCGTCGATGCTCGGGTGGATGACGATGCCGCAGGCGAAGGGCTTGTAGGTGTTGAAGGAGATCTCGAAACGCTCGCCGAGTTCGTCGGTGGCCTCGTTCCAGGCGTACTTCGTCGACACCACCTGCGCGAAGCCGCGCGGCGCTTCCAGCGCGCGCGGGCTGGCCGTGTAGCCGTGCTTCGCGAGCAGCGCCGACAGCAGTCCGGCGCGCGCCGCGCCGCCCGGGTGGAAGGGCTTGGTCATCGTGCCGAACTGCTCGCGCAGGCCCACGGGCTGCGAAGCGGCGATGCCCAGCGCCATCTGGGTCTGGTGCTCGTCCAGGCCGAGCAGCCGCGCGCAGGCCGCCGCGGCGCCCAGCGTGCCGGTGGAGCCGGTGATGTGCCAGCCGCGGTCGTAGTGCTCCGGATAGACCAGGTTGCCCATGCGGCAGGACACGTCGATGCCCAGCACCATCGCGTCGATCAGCTGCCGGCCGGACAGGCCGAGGTGCTCGGCCAGCGCGAGCGCGGCGGACGCCACCGGACCCGCCGGATGGATGATGGTCTTCAGGTGGGTGTCGTCGAAGTCGAAGGTGTGCGAGCTGATGCCGTTGAGCAGCGCGGCGCCGGCCATGTCGACCTTCTCGGCGCGGCCGAGGACGCTGGCCTGCGCGGAAGGCTCCAGCATCTGCACGGCGGCCAGCGCCGCGTGCATCGCCTCGTGATCGGCGGCGCCGACGGCGCAGCCGGCCCAGTTCATGAAGGTGCGATGGGCTTCGTGGTCCACCGCGTCGCTCCAGCCGCGCGACGGATGCGTGGCCACATGGCGGGCGAGGATCTGGGTGATGGGCGGAGCGTTGTGGTCGGCGGCGACCTGGGTATTGCGTGCCATGGTGTTCTCTCGTCCTTCGGTTCAGTCGTATGTCGGTTGTCGCGTCGGTGGTCGCGTCAGTTGTCGCGTCGGTCGGCCGCTCAGTCGTCGACCTGGATCTTGCGGTCGCGCGCCAGCGCGGTCCAACGGGCCACCTCGGCCTGGATGTGATGGCCGAACTGCTCGGGGCTCATGGCCGTCGGATCGACGGCTTCGCCGGCCAGCTTCTCGCGCATGTCCGGCGCCTTGAGGATGGTGTTCAGCGTGGTGTTGAGCTGCTTGACGACGGCCGGCGGGATGCCGGCCGGACCGACCACGCCGTACCACTGCATCGCGTCGAAGCCCTTGAAGCCGGCCTCGATCAGCGTGGGCACGTCCTTGAGCGTCGGGTTGCGCGCGGTGCCGGTGACCGCCAGCGGCTTGACGCGGCCGGAGCGGATGTGCGGCAGCGCCGCGGCCAGGCCCGGGAACATTGCGTGGGTCTGTCCGCCCATCAGGTCGGTGAAGGCCGGCGCGATGCCGCGATAGGGCACGTGCAGCATGAAGACGCCGGCCTGCTGCTTGAACAGTTCCATCACCAGCTGCGTCAGCGAGCCCACGCCCGAGGAGCCGTAGCTCAGCTTGCCGGGGTTCTTGCGGCAGTACTCGATGAAGCCCTTGAGGTCGTTGACCGGCACCGAGGTGTTGACCACCAGCACGTTGGGCGTGCCGCCGATCATGCCGATGGGGCTGAAGTCCTTGACCGCGTCGTAGGGCAGCTTGCGCGTGGCGGGGCTGGTGCCGTGCGTGGCCACGTAGCCCTGCATCAGCGTGTAGCCGTCGGCGGGCGCCTTGGCGGTGGCCTGCGTGGCGATCACGCCGCCGCCCCCGCCCATGTTGTCGACCACGAAGGTCTGGTTGAGCGCGTGGCCCCAGCGCTCGCAGACCGCGCGGCCGATGAAGTCGCTGCCGCCGCCCGCCGCGACGGGCACGATGTAGCGGATCGGCTTGCTGGGGAAGGTGTCCGCCGCCCAGGAGCGTCGTGCGGCGAGCAGCAACGCGGGAGCGGCGATCAGCACGGATCGTCGGTTCGTCATGGTTTGTCTCCGGATGAAGCGGGGCTCTTGTGATGGCCCTCGTTCTTGCTTGGGTGGGATGTGCGCCGGCGCGCGCCCGGGGGCGGCCTAGCTCATGCCGTCGGCGGACCCCTGGCCGGCGGAGTGGCCCGGGTGGTCGCCGCCGGTCTTGCCTTCCGTCTCCAGCAGGCGACCGTGCGCCGCGTTGACGTGGTGTTCCTGCAGACGCTGGCACAGCGCGGCGTCGCCGTCGTCGAGGGCGGCGACGATCTGATCGTGCTCCTCGATCGACACTTTCATGCCGACGTCGCGCGACAGGTTGCGCAGCCGCGAGAGATGCAGCTGCTGGACGATGCCCTGGTAGGTGCGCGTCAGCGGCTCGTTGTCGGTCGCCTCGACGATGGCCCAGTGGAACGCGAGGTTGGCGGCGTAATAAGCCTGCACGTCGCGGCGGCGGGCGTCGGCCTTCATCTCGCGACCCAGGGTCACGAGGCGCTTCACGAGCGCATCGCGCCGGGGGCGGTCGAGCGCCGCGGCGCGGCGGCCGGCGTGACCGTCGAGCAGGCTGCGCAGCTCGTAGAGGTTGGCGACCTCCTTGGGTTGGAGCACCCGCACGAAGACGCCGGCGTGCTTGCGGGCGGCGACCAGGCCGGTGCTCTCCAGCTCCCGCAGCGCCTCGCGCACGGGGACGCGGGACACGCGCAGGCGGGCGGCGACGTCGGGTTCGTTGATGCGCTGCCCGGGCGGCAGGTCGCCGCGCAGGATCGCGTTCAGCACCTCGTCGCGGACGAGCTTGGCAAGCGACGTGTCCCGCACGTCGGCGAGCAGGTCGGGGGAGGTGTCGGTGATCCAGGGGAGCATTCGTCTATCGTATACGATCAGACGAAATGGGCAAGGCGATGAATCGTTGCCTCGCTGTCATGGTGCGAATGGCGGCGCCTCAGCGCCTCAACGCCTGCCGAACCAGCGCCTGACGCGCCGCTTCCAGTCCAGCCATTGCCGATGGCGCGAGCGGTCGATGCGCTTCACGTCGATCAGCGTGACATCGCCGCAGGCCGACATGGTGTGCAGCCCGCTGGCGAAGTCGCGATGCGCGAGGTCGCCGGTGAAGCTCGTCGGCAAGGCCTGGACCTCGACGGCGTCCGTCGACAGCCGGGTGAAGCGCACCCAGCGTGTCGCGCCGCCGTAGCCGTTGCGGCTGTCCTGGACCGGCAGGGTCACGAAGCCGTCCGCCCCGACGAAGGGCGTGCCGGCGGGTCGGGCGCCGTCGTGCGCGGACCTCACCGGATTGGCGCGGTGCGGCGTCCACGGTCCCTGCAGCGACGGCGCATGCGCGACGTGCAGCTCGCGCTGATCGCGCTTGTCCGGGCCGATGACGGCGTAGAACATCCACCAGATCCCGTCGTGCCGCAGCAGCGACGCGTCCACCGCACGCACGCCCGGCAGCAGCGCGCAGACGCGCTCCCAGCGTTCCCAGCGCTCGGCGCCGTCCACCGCGCGGTAGAGGGCGACCTCTTCGGCCTGGCTGGACTCGGGGACCATCCAGACCTGACCCTCGTGCTCGAAGACGAAGGGATAGGAGAGGTGGAAGGGCGTCTGCAGCACCGGCCTGGGCGCGCTCCACGCGCCGCTGCTCAGGTCCAGCGTGAGGCGCTGCAGGTCGGCGCGCTTGGTGCGGTAGTCGAAGTTCTCGACGAACACGTGCAGCGCGTCGCCGTCGCGCAAGGCGAAGGGATCGGCGTAATAGCGCCAGTCGCCGGCCTCGGGCATCCAGACGATGCGGTCGCGCAGTTCGTGCAGACGTTCGGGGCTGAGCAGATCGATGCGCTCGGGAACGACGCCGACGGTCCAGAAGTCCGACTTCGGACGCTTAACCATGACAGGGGGCCATGAACATCAGCCGCAACGCTCAGCCGTGGCTCAGGCCGGCCAGGTCGTGCACCTGCGCGCCTTGGCGGTTCAGCACGTCCTGGTAGAGCGCCAGCGTGGCGCGCACCGCCGTGGAGCGGTCGTAGCGACGCATGTCGTACTCGACCGGGCGGCGGTTGTCGCGTTGCCGCTGCTCGATCGCGGCGGCGATCGCCCGGCCCATCGCCTGCGCGTCGTCGATCGGCACGATGGCCGATTGCGCCGGGTCCAGCATCTCGTTGGCGCCCAGCGTCGCGGTGGCCACGATCGGCAGGCGCGCGCGCATGGCTTCGAGGATGGCCAGCGGGAACTGCTCCTCCCGCGACGAGGACACGTACAGGTCCATCTCGCCGAGCAGCTCGTCGACGTTCCAGCGGAAGCCGAGCAGGTGGATGCGCTTGTCGTCGCCGCGCAGCGCCTCCAGCTCGGCGCGCTGCGGGCCTTCGCCGATCAGCACGAGGTGGGCGTTCGCCGGCGCGTGCTGCTGGAAGGCCTGGATCAGCGTGTGCATGCCCTTGGCCGCGTGCAGCCGGCCGACGCAGCCGATCACCGGCGCGGCGTGCGGGATGCCGAGCTCCATGCGCAGCGAGCCCGACGGCGCCTTCGACGCGCAGGACGCGGCGCTGCGTTCCGGGGCCCAGTTGTAGATGACGCGATGCATGCCGCCGAATTCCTTCAGGTGACCGACCTGCGCCGAATTGACGCACACCAGCGCATCCATGCGCGCGTGGTGATGCGTCTTGTACCCCACGTGCAGGGTGCCGACCCGCGCGCTCTCCCGGGCCGCCGCCACCGCCTTGCAGGCGGGGCCGAGGTGGCCGTGGACGATGTCCGCGCCCAGCCTGGCCGCCAGACGTCGCACGCGCGCGCCGCGCAGCACCGGCAGGCGCAGGCCGTGGAAGCTGACGCGCTGGTCCAGCGCGTGCCGGACCGCGGATCCCGCCGGTCCGATCACATGGACCGTGTGGCCCAGCGCCGCCTGGGCGTTGGCCAGATCGACGCAGTGGTGTTCACCACCGGCGATGCGAGACGAGAAGACCACATGGACGATGGAGAGTGCGCGCATGACGTCGAATCGGCAAAAAGGATAAATAACGTCCGGAGTCTATTTCTTAACATTCAGCAATAGAGCGGGATTTCCCCCGAGATCGTGGGATGTACCGTGCGTCAATAGCAAAGGTGTGCGCAATTCCATGGGCGACGTTGACGCCAGGCGAACAATCGACCCGGACCGCCTGCGGGAAGTCATGGGGACGGAGGGTGTAGTGGCTACGGCGTCGAAGAAACTGCACGTAACCAAACCGGCAGCCGCCCGAGGGCGGGCGGCGGCGCGACGAAGCGCTGTTTCCCTGGGATGAACTGCAGGGGGTGACCATCTGCATGCAGGGTCATTGAAGTTAAGCTAGCGCGCCTTTTTGCGGCTTTCGCACGAAGGACACATCTTTACGCCACCTGCCACGTTCCCCCGGAGCCCGCTTCATGCTGCGTCTGTCGCTGATTGCCCTTGTCGTTGCGTCCCTGCTCGCCGGTTGCGGCAAGTCCTCTCCCGACAAGAAGGCATCGCCCGCGGCCGAGGCGGCCAGCGCCGCCAGCCTGCTGGTGTCCGCCGAGGACGTCCAGACGCTGGGCGTCAGCGCCTACGCGAGCGGCCCGGTGATCACCGGTTCGATCCAGCCGGAACGCCGTGCCGACCTGCGCGCCGAACTGCAGGCGATCGTGCTGCAGGTCTATAAAGAGAACGGCGAGCGCGTGAAGCGCGGCGACCTGCTGGTGCGCCTGGACGACACCGCCATCCGCGACACCGTCCAGTCGGCCGACGAATCCGCCCGGGCGGCCTCGCAGAGCTTCGAGCAGGCCGAGCGTCAATATCAGCGGCTGAAGACGCTGCAGGCGCAGGGCATGAGCTCCATCCAGGCGATGGAAGACGCCGAGATCCGCCGCAACAACGCGCAGAGCGACCTGGTCGCCGCCCGCGCCCGCGTGGCCACGGCGCGCCAGCAGCAGCAGCGCACCGAGGTGCGCGCGCCCTTCGACGGCGTCGTCAGCGACCGCAAGGTGTCGCCGGGCGACTCGGCGCAGATCGGCAAGGAACTGATCAAGGTGATGGACCCGGCCTCGATGCGCTTCGAAGGCCTGGTCTCCGCGGACCGGATGTCCGAGCTCAAGCTCGGGCAGGTGGTGTACTTCCGCGTCAACGGTTATCCGCAGGTGGACTTCCAGGGCAAGGTGCGCCGCATCGCGCAGGCCGCCAATGCCAACACGCGTCAGGTCGAGGTGCTGGTGGACTTCGCCGGCGCCCAGCAGCCCGGCGTGGCGGGTCTCTACGCCGAAGGCCGCGTGCAGACCAACAGCGTCTCGGCGCTGATGGTGGCGGACAGCGCGCTGGTGCGCGAGGGCGACAAGTCCTTCGTCTGGCGCGTGGACGGCGGCAAGGTCGCCAAGACCCCCGTGAACCTGGGTGCGCGCGACGACCGCCAGGGCCTCTACGTGGTCACCAGCGGCGTGAAGCAGGGCGATCGCATCCTGCGCAGCCCGACCAGCACGCTGCTCGACGGTCAGCGCGTCGAATTGAGCAAGACGGCCGTCAGCGCCGCCGGCACGCCCAGTCCGGCCAAGGGCCTGACGACCACCACGGGCGCTCCGGCGGCCGGCTCGACGACCTCGGGTTCGACGACGTCCGGATCGACGGCCGCGCCGCTGCCCGTGCTGCCGGTGGCCTCGGCCGCTTCGGCCCAGTGACGCGTCCAGGAGCCTGAACCATGTTCCTCTCCAATTTCTCGGTCAAGAAGCCGATCGCGATGATCGTGATCATCATCGGCTTGATGGCCCTGGGGCTGCTGGCCCTGTCCAAGCTGCGCGTCAACGAGCGGCCCGACGTCGACCTGCCGCTGCTGGTGGTCAGCATCAGCTATCCCGGCGCGTCGCCGGAGACCTCCGAGCGCGAGATCGTCAACCGCATCGAGAAGTCGCTGCAGAGCATCTCCGGCGTGAACGAGGTGCGGTCGACCTCGGGCGAAGGCTCGGCGCAGCTGCTGCTGTTCTTCAACTTCGACAAGAACATGATCGAGGCGGCCGACGAGGTCCGCAACGCGATCGCGGCGGTCCGGCACAAGCTGCCGACCGAGATGCGCGAGCCGGTGCTGCAGCGCGTCGACCCGTCGGCGCAGCCCATCATGCAGCTGGCGCTGTCGTCCAGCAGCCAGTCGCACGCCGAGATCTCGCGGATGGCCGAGGACCAGTTCGCCGACCGCTTCCGCGCCATCCCGGGCGCGGCGACGGTGACGGTGAACGGCTCGCTCAAGCGCGAGCTGTCGGTGCTGCTGAACGCGCAGAAGCTGCGTGAGTTCAACGTCTCGGTGACCGAGGTCGTCAACGCGCTGCGCATGCAGAACACGACGGCGCCGGTGGGCAAGGTGCGCGGACAGCTCGAGGATCAGAGCATCCGGCTGCTGGGCCGCATCGAGTCGCCGGCCGACTTCAACCAGATCGTGGTCAAGCGCTCGGGCAGCGAGCTGATCCGCCTGGGCCAGGTGGCCACGGTGCAGGACGGCTTCGCCGAGCAGACCGGCCTGTCGGTGCGCAACGGCCATCCGAACGTCGGCATCATGGTGACGCGCTCGCGCGACGCCTCGACGGTGAGCGTGGCCAAGGAGGTCCGCAAGCTGGTCGAGGAGATCGACAAGACGCTGCCCAAGGGCACCAAGCTCGAAGTCGTGCAGGACGGCGGGCAGGACGCGCAGGACAGCCTGAACAACGTGATCCACGCGCTGGTGTTCGGCGCGGGGCTGACGATCTTCGTGGTCTACGTGTTCCTGAACTCGTGGCGCTCGACGATGATCACGGCGCTGTCGCTGCCGACCTCGGTGATCGCGGCCTTCATCGCGGTCTGGCTGTGCGGCTTCACGCTGAACTTCATGAGCCTGCTGGGCCTGTCGCTGGCGATCGGGGTGCTGATCGACGACGCGATCGTGGTGCGCGAGAACATCGTGCGCCACATGGAGCGCGGCGCCGACCGCCGCACCGCGGCGCTCAAGGGCACGGCCGAGATCGGCCTGGCCGTCGCGGCGACGACCTTCTCCATCGTGGCCGTGTTCATCCCGGTGGCCTTCATGCCGGGCGTGTCCGGCGAATGGTTCCGGCCGTTCGGGCTGACCGTGGTGGCCTCGGTGCTGGTGTCGCTGTTCATCTCCTTCACCCTGGACCCGATGCTGTCGGCGTTCTGGGGCGACCCCCCGGGGCACCATGAAGCGCCGAAGACGAACTGGGTGTCGAAGAAGCTGCACGGCTTCAACGAATGGTTCGACCGCCAGGCCGACGGCTACGGCCACGTCATCGCCTGGGCGCTGCATCACCGCACCTGGATGGCCGTGTTCGCGGTCCTGAGCTTCGTGCTGGCGATCTTCCTGCAGGCCACGCTGGGCGGCACGAGCTTCCTGCCGGCGTCGGATTCGGGGACCATCGCCATCGAGGTCCGCACGCCGGCCTCGTCCAGCCTCGAGTACGCACGGCTCAAGATGGGCGCCGCCTCCGCGCTGGCGCGCGAGATGCCCGAGACCGTGGCCACCAACGAGAGCGTGAACGCCAGCGGCGGCCGCGTCTACGTGGACCTGGGCAAGAGCACCAAACGCAAGCGCAGCGCGGCCGAGATCGCCGCGGACCTGCGCACGCGCGTGGCGCGGCTGGTCGGGGCGGAGTACGTGGTGCTCGACGACCTGAACAACGGCGCGCAGAAGCCGGTGCAGATCCGGTTCTCGGGCGCGGACTCGCGCAAGCTGATGGAGATCACCACCGACTACATGGAGAAGCTGCGCCGCGTGCCCGGCGCGGTGGACGTGGGCCTGTCGGAACAGGATCCGCAGAACGAGCTGCAGATCGAGCTCAACCGCGGCCTGGCCAACACGCTGGGGATCTCGGTGGGCGACGCGGCCAACTCCCTGCGCGTGGCCTTCGCCGGCGTGGAGGTCGGCGACTGGATCGACCCGAGCAGCGAGACGCGCGACGTCGCGGTGCGGCTGGCGCCGGAGGACCGGGTCGACGCGAGCAACATCGAGCGCCTGCCGATCGCCGTGACCGGCGCCGGCGTGATGGTGCCGCTGGAGCAGATCGCCACGGTGACCATGGGCAAGGGCCCGGCCAAGATCCAGCACGCGGACGGCAAGCGGATGATCGCGGTGTCGGCCAACGCGCACGGCCGCTCGCCGGGCGAGGTCACCAGCGACGCGCTGAAGCTGGCCAAGTCGATCAACTTCCCGCCCGGTTACGGCATCGAGCTGGCGGGCGCGGCCAAGGACCAGCAGGAGGTGTTCAGCGCGATGGGCATCGCGCTGGCCTCGGGCATCGGCCTGATGTACCTGATCCTCGTGATGCAGTTCGGCAGCTTCACCGCGCCGCTGGGCGTGATGCTGTCGTTGCCGCTGTCGCTGATCGGCGTGGTGGTGGCGCTGCTGCTGACCAAGGGCACGCTGAACCTGATGAGCTTCATCGGGATCATCATGCTGGCGGGCCTGGTGGCGAAGAACGCCATCCTGCTGCTGGACGCCGCGCGCCAGGAGGAGGCCGCCGGCGTGCCGCGCGAGGAGGCGCTGATGCATGCGGGCCGCAAGCGCTTCCGCCCGATCCTGATGACGACCTTCGCGCTGATCGCCGGCATGCTGCCGGTGGCGGTGGGCATCGGCGAGGGCGGCGAGTTCTACCGTCCGATGGCGGTGGCCATCATCGGCGGGACGATCACGTCGACCTTCCTGACGCTGCTGATGGTGCCGAGCTTCTACGACAGCATCGAGATCAAGCGCGACAGCTTCCTGGCGAAGTTCCACCGCCGCGAGGCGCGCTGGACGACCGCCGGCGCGCTGCTGGCGGGCATCGTCGAGTTCGTGCTCTTCCTGACCTTCGTGCGCTTCGTGTTCCGTCTGGTGATGCGCGGTTGGGGCATGGTCAGCGGCAAGCACCGCCGTCCGGTCGATCTGACGACCCACGGCGCAGGCGACGACTGACGCGTAGTCCGGATGCAGCCGGTGATGGGTCGGCCCGTCACCGGAACAGAGCGAAAGGGCGCCTCATGGAGGCGCCCTTTGTCGTTCTGACACATGCTGCCGCTTATACCTGTTATGGTATAAATGATCCGATGGTGGACAAAGGCGAAAAGCCATTGGCGTTCGTTGGCAGCAGCAAGCGCGACCTGATGGCGCTTCCGCTCGATGTCCGCAAGTTCTTCGGGCATGCACTGGACTTTGCACAACGAGGTGAGCAGCACGATGCCGCGAAGGTGCTCAAAGGATTCGGCGGGGCTGGCGTTCTTGAAGTCATCGAGGATGATGTCGGAGGAACCTTCCGTGCGGTCTATACGGTGCGATTCGCCGAAGCAGTGTTCGTCCTGCATTGCTTCCAGAAGAAGAGCAAGGCGGGGATCGCGACTCCGAGGGAGGACATGAACCTGATCCGGGAGCGACTGAAGATCGCCGAGGCCTACGTGAAGGAGATGCGAAATGGCAGCAAGAAAGCCTGACGTGCTGGATGTGGAGATGGGCTCCGGCAACGTGTTTGCCGACCTGGATCTACCAGACGCCGACAAGCTCAAGATCAAGTCCGGTCTGGTGCTGGAGATCACACGGGCGATGCGGCGCATCGGGCTGTCGCAGGTCGAGGCCGCCAAGCGAATGGGCATCTCGCAACCCAAGGTGTCCGGAATGCTGCGCGGCGACTTCACCAATCTGTCCGAGCGGAAGTTGATGGATTGCCTGAACCGCTTGGGTTACGACATCGAGATCAAGGTCACGCCGACCCGCGAGCCTGTCGGTCATCTGGTGCTTGCCTTCGCCTGATCGGCGTCGGCGTTGTGGATGGGCGCCTCGATGAGGCGTCCTTTCCGCATCTCGGCGATCAGCCGCGCCGCAGGCGGCGCCACCAGCCGTCACCGGAGCTGCGCGACGTGCCGCTGCCGGGCCGGTCGTAGGCCCGGTCGGCAGGCGCGGACAGCTCCACCTCCGTGCCCGCGCCGGCGCGCGATGTGAGGCGATAAGCGATGCCTGCGAGTCCGGCGCGTTCGCGCATCCCGGACAGGCCCCAGTGGCCCGGGCGCCCGCCGCGCTCCTGCACCTCATCCGGCACACCCACGCCGTCGTCCCGCACGAGCAGGGCGAAGCCCGCGTCGTCGTAGCGGAGCGTGACCTCGATGCGATCCGCCCGCGCATGCTGGAACGCGTTGAAGATCGCTTCGCGCGCGATCAGGCAGAAGGACGCCGACAGGGCCGGCGCCAGCGCGCGCGGCGTGCCTTCGACGTCCAGTGCGAAGGCCGCGCCGTGCGTGAGCGAGAGCTCGCGCCCGAGGCCCTCCAGCGTCTGCTCGAGCCGGTTGGCGTCCGGCGGCGGCAGGCGCAGGTCGGTGACGCGGTCGCGGCCTTCGATGAGCAGCGCATCCGCATCCGTCAGCACGCGTTCCATCGCCGCGCGTTCCGTTTCCGGAAGGCGGCGCGCGATCGCCTCGAAGCGCAGGATCAGGCCGTAGACGCCTTGCAGCAGCGTGTCGTGCAGGTCGCGTGCGATGCGCTCGCGTTCCTGCACGCGCGCGGCGAGGCGCTCCTGCTCGTGCAACCGGCGCTGGCGGGCGCGCAGTGCGGCGAGGGCGCCCAATGTCGCGAGCGCCACGAAGACGGCGGCCGCGCGGAACCAGCCGGTCTGCGTCAAGGTCGGGGCGATGTCGAAGTGCAGCACGGCCGGCGTCGTGCTCCACGGGCCGCCGTCCTGCGAGGCCTCGACGTGGAAGTCGTAGCTGCCCGGGCCGAGATTGGTATAGAAGGCACGACGCCGCGTGCCGGCGTCGTGCCAGTCCCGGTCCTGTCCGATCAACCGGTACCGGAAGCGCGTCCGATCAGGCTGGGCCAGGCTGATCGCGGTGTAGGAGATCTCCAGGTCGCGCGTGCCCGGAGACAGTCGCAGGGCGTCTTGCGGCGCTGCGCGCACGACCGGCTCGCCGCCCACGAACAGCTGCTGCACGTCGACCGCGGGCGCCGGCGCCGGGTCCCTGGGCAGCCGCTCGGGATCGATGCGCACCAGGCCGTTGCTCAGCGTGAACCACAGCAGGCCGTCCGGCGTCCGGGCCGCCGTGCGCAGCGGCCAGGATTGCTCGGCACGCCCGGAAAGCCCGTCGTCAAGGCTGAAGCGGCGTCCGGTCGGACGACCGCCGCCGTCCGTCGCCGAGGCCAGGGCCCGACGCACCTCGTCGGGGTCGAGTCGCGTGATGCCCTTGGCCCCGTTCAGCCACAACACGCCATCGGGGGTCTCGACGATGCCCGTCACGCCGTCCAGCGCATCGGGGTCGGCCAGCCGCAGGACCGGCAGACCGGGTGCGGACACGAGCTGCACGCCGCGCTCGCCGCCGATCCACAGGTGCTCGCCCTGCTGCGCGATGACCTTGATCGAACCGATCTTCAGGCCGTCGGCCGGCGTCAGGGCGATGGTGCGCCCGCCCTCGCGACGCAGGAGGGAGCCGTCGCCATAACCGACCCAGATCCGACCCTGCGCGTCCTTCCCGATCGCATTGGGTCCCTTGCTCGGAAAGCCCTCCGTGCCGAACAGCCGCGTGACCCGCCCGTCGGCGTATCGCATCAGGCCGTAGCGATTGCCGCAGAACCAGATCGCGCCGTCGGCGTCCTCCGTGATTTCGAAGACCGCGGCCATCCAGGGCTGACCGTCGGGCGTCGGCAGCGGCACGAAGCGTCCGCCCTCCTGGCGCCACAGGCCCATGCGCCCGCCGACCCACAGCCGCCCGCCGCTGTCGACGAGGACGCTGGTGAAGGTCTCCATCCGCGGGTCGACGGGGAGGCTCTCGAACGTTGCGCCGCCCGGTGCGCGGTGCTGCAGCGAATTGCCTGAGGCGATCCAGAGGTCGCCGCGCCCGTCGGTGGACATGGCGATGCTGGTGTTGCGGGACGGCAGATCGACGCGGTCGACGGCGGCGCCCCGGAAGCGGTCGAGTCCGCCGTTGGTGCCGACCCAGACCGCGCCGTCGCGGTCCTGGAAGACGCGCATGACGAGCTCGCCGGACAGCCCCTTGTCGGTGCCGAAGAACTGGCGGCTGGCCGCGGCCGCCGCCGGCGTGCCGGAGACGTCCATCCGGTTGATGCCGTCCAGCGCGCCGTACCAGAGCAGGCCCCGCCGGTCGAAGGCCGGCATGAAGAAGCTCTTGGGCACCGGGTAGGCCGAAGCGGTGGCAGACGCGGCAGATGCCGCGGGCTCGCCCGGCACCGGGAGGGGAGCGATGCCGCGGGTGGCGGGGGACATGTCGTTGGTCCAGGCGCGGCCGTCGGGAGCGATGACGAGCTGAGAGAAGCCGAGCCCCGGTTCGTCGGTGGCGACGAAACGCGTGCTTGCGGCTGCTTTCACGAACACCGCGCGGTCGGCGACGGCCCAGACGTTCCCGCGACCGTCGACGTCGACCTTCATCGTCAGCGGCGTCCGCCCGCTGCCGTCGTCATAGCCGGATTCCGGGCCGATCGTCGTCCACCGGCCGCCTTCGCGCCTGAGCAGCGATCGGCCGGTGGCGGCCCACAGCGTGCCGTCGGCCTCCTGCGCGAAGGCCCGGGTCGAGGCCACGAAGGGGCCGTCGGCGGGATCGACATGGAGGACTCGCCCATCGCGCACCAGGGCCGCGCCGCCGTCGAGCAGGCCGACCCACAGCGCGTTGTCCTTGGTCGCGAACAGCGACAGCACCTGGCGGCTGGGCAACGATGCGCCGGCGAGCGTGTCGAAACGCTCGAAGCGCACGCCGTCGAAGCGGAACAGCCCCGCGCCGGTGCCCAGCCACAGGTAGCCGTCGGTGGTCTGCGCGATCGCCATCACCGGGCCGGGCATGCCGTCCTTCAGCGTCCAGGACGTGTGCTGCAGGTGCGCGAGCGGCTGCTCGGAGGGCGTCGACGACTGCGCGTGCGCGGGCGTCGTCGTGAATGCCGTGAACGCCGTGAATGCCGCGGCGAAAGAGACGGCGAAGGCACGGGCGAGGGCGGGAGCGCCCCGCTGGACCCTCAGTGCGGGGCTCAGACCACCCGCCCCGGATTCAGCAGCCCGCGCGGATCCAGCGCCTGCTTGATCTGCCGCATCAGCTGCATCGCCACCGGGCTCTTGCGCTGCGCGAGCTCCTCGCGCTTGAGCTGTCCGATGCCGTGCTCGGCGGAGATGGATCCGCCATGAGCCGCCACCTGGTCGTAGACGACCTCGTTGACCTCGGCTTCGTGCTCGCGCAGGAAGTCGGCGGCCGCGACGCCTTCCGGCGCCTGCAGGTTGTAGTGGAGGTTGCCGTCGCCCAGGTGGCCGAAGTCCACCAGGCGCGAACCCGGGAAGCGCTCCGCCAGCAGCGCGTCGCAACGCTCGACGAAATCCGGGATCCGCGACACCGGCAGCGCGATGTCGTGCTTGATGTTCAGGCCTTCCTCGCTCTGCGCCAGCGGGATGGATTCGCGCAGGTGCCACATCGCCTGGCTCTGCGACAGGCTCTCCGCCACCGCCGCGTCGTCGATGGCGCCTCGCTCCAGCGCCTGTTCGAGCAGGCCTTCAAACTGCGTGCGGGCGTGTTCCTCGCCTTCGCTGTCCGAGAGCTCCAGCAGCACCGTCCACGGGCGCGGACCGAGCGGCTGCGGCAGCTGCGGGAAATGCTTGCGGACCAGCGCCAGCGACAGCGCGTTCATCACCTCGAAGCCGGTCAGCGCCGCGCCGCAGCGCGAGCGCGCCAGGTCCAGCAGCGTGACCGCGTCGCGCAGCGAGTCGCAGGCGGCCAGCGCCGTCATCCGCGCGCGCGGCAGCGGATGCAGCTTCAGCGTCGCCGCGGTGATCACGCCCAGCGTGCCCTCGGAGCCGATGAAGAGGTCGCGCAGGTCGTAGCCGGTGTTGTCCTTGCGCAGCCCGGACAGCCCGTCCCAGACCGTGCCGTCGGCCGTCACGACCTCCAGACCCAGGCACAACTCGCGCGCGTTGCCGTACCGCAGCACCTGCGTGCCGCCGGCGTTCGTGGCGAGGTTGCCGCCTATCGTGCAGCTGCCCTCGGCCGCGAGGCTGAGCGGGAACAGCCAGCCCGCCTCGCGCGCCGCCTGCTGGACGTTCTGCAACACGCAGCCGGCCTCGACGGTCATCGTCAGGTTCGAGGGATCGATCTGGCGGACGCGGTTCAGCCGTTGCAGGCTCAGCAGCAGTTGGGTGCCTGAATCATCTGGAACGCCGCCGCCGACCAGTCCCGTGTTGCCGCCCTGCGGCACCAGTGCCACGCCGTGTTCGCGCGCGAGCGTCACGACCGCGGCGACCTGCGCCGTGTCGGCCGGGCGGACCACCGCCAGCGCGCGTCCGACATAGCGCTTGCGCCAGTCGCGCTCGAAACCGGAGAGGTCGTGTTCGG
This sequence comes from Roseateles noduli, assembly GCA_002205125.1. Classification (GTDB taxonomy): domain Bacteria; phylum Pseudomonadota; class Gammaproteobacteria; order Burkholderiales; family Burkholderiaceae_C; genus Roseateles; species Roseateles noduli. Next base: position 201,616 of record NIOE01000003.1, read on the forward strand.
CGGGCAGCAGCACATGGGCGTCGCCCAGCGCGGCGTGCAGGGCCTCGATCAGGGCGGCGCTCATCGCTCGTCCTCCGACGTCGCGACCTGCGGCGCCTCGTCGTCGTTCCGCGGCGTTTCCACCGTTGCGGCTTCCGCCGATCTCGCCTCGGCCAGCCGCTGCCGGATCTGCGCGGCGCAGGCGACGAAGATCGTCACCGACAGCACCACCTCGACCCACGCGAGCGCCATGCCCAGGCCGCCTTCGGACGTGCCGCGCACCAGCCCCTCGGTGACGTAGAGCCAGATCATCAGGCTGACCCAGCGGTAGGTGTACATGCGGTAGCGCCACAGGCCGGGCAGCGGCAGCAGCAGCGGGAGCGCCTTGATCGCGAGCGTGCCGCGCCCGGTCGGGGCGAGCCAGAGCTCCCAGGCCAGGCAGACCACGGCCAGCGCCAGCGTGGCGTAGAACGCGACCTGCCGGCTGCCGCGTTCGCGCGCGGTGGGCGCCGAACGTGTCGTCGGCGCGATGGGCGGCGCGGTGGTCGGCGAGGCCGGCGCGGAGCTCGTCGAAGGGGCGGCGGCTAGGCTTGACATGGCTGGCATCATAGCCAGCATGATCAGTGAAGTTCAGGCGCAGACGCAGAGCTGGCGCGAGGGAATCCGGGAGCTCGGACGCGAGCTGTTGACGTGGCCGTATGCGCGCACGCTGCGCCTGTTCGTGCAGCGCTTCCGCGAGGAGCGCCTGGGCCTGACGGCGGGCAGCCTGACCTTCACGACGCTGATCTCGCTGGTGCCGCTGCTGACCGTCGCGCTGGCGCTGTTCACCGCGTTCCCGATGTTCTCCAGCTTCCAGTCGGCGCTGGAGAAGTACTTCCTCAAGTCGCTGATCCCGGACAACATCGCGCGCCCGGTGCTGATGTCGCTGACGCAGTTCGCCGCGAAGGCGAACCGGCTCGGCGTGGTCGGCCTGATCGTGCTGGCGGTGACGGCGCTGTCGCTGATGCTGACGATCGACCGCACGCTCAACCAGATCTGGCGCGTCCAGCGGCCGCGGCCGATCGCGCAGCGCGTGCTGGTGTACTGGGCGGCGCTGACGCTGGGTCCGCTGCTGCTGGGCGGCAGCCTGACGGTGACCAGCCTGCTGATCTCGGCCAGCCAGAACCTGGTCGACAACATGCCGCGCGGGCTCGTCGTGCTGCTCAACAGCGTGGACCTGCTGGTGCTCTGGGCCGCGATCGCGGGGCTGTTCCACTACGTGCCCAACACCGACGTGCGCTGGCGCCATGCGCTCACCGGCGCCGCCTTTGTCGCCGTGGCCTTCCACCTGGCCAAGCTGGCGCTGGCCTGGTACGTGAAGCAGGTGCCGACCTATTCGACGCTCTACGGTGCGTTCGCGGCGGTGCCCATCTTCCTGATCTGGATCTATGTCGGCTGGTCGATCGTGCTGCTCGGCGCCATCCTGGCGGCGAACGCGCCGGCCCTGGCCGGCGGCGTCAGCGTGCGCGGCAACAAGCCCGGCATGCAGATGGCGCTGGCGCTGGACGTGATCCGCGAGCTGGACACGGCGCGGCTCGGCGGTGAATCCGGCCTGTCGATGATCGGCCTGTCGCAGCGGATGTCGGTCGACCCGCTGCAGCTGGAGCCGGTGATCCAGCATCTGCAGAAGCTGGACTGGATCGGGCGCCTGGAAGAGGAGGGCGCGCAGCGCCTGGTGCTGCTGTGCGATCCCGCGTCCACGATCGCGGCGCCGCTGATCCGCGCGCTGCTGGCGGACCGCCAGCCCGGGCTGTCGGAACTGTGGGAGAAGGCCGGCTGGGAGCAGACGACGGTGGGCGTGCTGATCGGGCACGTGGCGCCCGATGCGATCGCATCGTCCGTCTCGTCCGCCGCACCTGGCGCCTCAGGCGCGATCGGCGGAGTTGCCGGAGCTACGGTCGCGCTGACGTCGGCGGCGTCCTCGACGGCGTCCGCTAGCGCAGGTACATGACGGCCGCGCCGCCGATCACGGCCAGCAGCGCCGCCACCGAATAGAGCGCGCGCCGGTACGGCGGCTTGGGCCGCGTCGCGCCGGTGGGTTTCATGCCGTACTTCGGCGTTGCGCCCAGCGGCAGGGCTGCCTTGTCGATCAGGGGGGTGGAGCGGTGCTCGCGCGCTCTCTGCTCGGCCACGCGCAGGCGCGCGGATCCATCCAGCAGCTGGAGCTGCTTCGCCTGGGTTTCGGTGTCGATCGTGGCGGGCTGGGTCGGGGTGGGGATGTGGGGATGCTTGTCTGAAAACGAGCGTTGCTGCATGTGGACTGCCTTGACTACGCTCCCTCGCCTCCGCGAATGCGGCCCATTGTGACAACCGGGCGGCGGGGGTCAAGTAACAGGCGGTGAGTGGGCTCGCATCGGTCAAGGATCTCAACGGTGGCGGTCCGGACGCCGGTGGTGCTTCATAAAATCGTGGCTTCACTCTGCGAAGCGGGACTCATGGCCGTCGTGACAGTGCGCAAGCTCTCGGACTCAACACTTCAGGCGTTGAAATCTCGTGCCGAACGGCATGGCCACTGCCTGGAACAGGAAGTTCGTCGGATCTTGGAAGGCGCGGTACGACCCGGCGAGGGACTTGGGAATTCCCTGCTACGAATTGGGCGGAAATGGCGGCAACTGGGCGGAGGCACGCTTCGCGTGCAGGGCACGGATTGCGTTGAACCAGCTCGATTTGAGTGAGTCGGTGCGTTAAAGGTGCTGCTCCGATCTGGCGTTGATTTGCGTCAAGCGTGCAGCACCACGAGCAGCGCCGTCGCCGCCTTCTTCGACAGGTTGCGGATCGCATGCGCGCCGTCGACCGCGTAGCGGGCGGTCTCGCCGGTCTTGACGATCTGGCGGCTGCCGCCGGCGGTCACTTCGAGTTCACCGCCGAGCACGCTCAAGTGTTCGCGTGAACCGGGCTCGTGCGCCGCCGACTCCAGCGCGCCGCCGGGCTGAACGGTCAGTTCGTACCACTCGAAGTTGCCGGCCAGGTCGATGGGGCCGAGGATGCGCAGCCGGCACAGGCCGTCGGGACTGGACAGCGCCGGCGTCCCGTGCGACGCGACGACCTCGATCGTCGGCGCGGCGGGTCTTTCGCCGCCCAGCAGCTCCGACAACTCCACCCGCAGCGCATTGGCCAGCCGCCACACCACGGCCACCGTGGGATTGGCCTGGTTGCGCTCGATCTGCGAGAGCATCGACTTCGACACGCCTGCTCTTCGCGAGAGTTCGTCCAGCGACAGGCCCTGCGCTTGCCGCAAGGTCTGCAGCGTGGCGCCGACCCGGGGCGGCTCAAGTTTCTCGGAAGGATTGGCGGACATCGGGGTTGGCGCTACGGTTGGGGGAGGCCGCCGACGCCTTGACCCGGTGTCGCGCTTCCTTGATACTGCACGGCTGTTCGATATAACGAACACGTTCGATTTAACGGATTGTGCCGCAGGAGCACCGCATGACCAACATCGTCCCCCCGTCCACCGACGACTTCTATCGCCACCTGCAGAACGAACTGCAAGGCATCCGCGACGCCGGGCTCTACAAGAGCGAACGCATCATCACGGGCCCGCAGGGCGCGATCGTGAAGACGAACGACGGTCGCGAGGTCATCAACCTGTGCGCCAACAACTACCTGGGCCTGTCCTCGCACCCCCAGGTCGTGGAAGCCGCCCACGAGGCCCTGCGCACGCACGGCTACGGTCTGTCGTCGGTGCGCTTCATCTGCGGCACGCAGGACATCCACAAGGAACTGGAACAGCGCCTGGCGCGTTTCCTCGGCACCGAGGACACCATCCTGTACGCGGCCGCCTTCGACGCCAACGGCGGGCTGTTCGAGCCGCTGCTGGGCGAGCAGGACGCCATCGTCAGCGACGAGCTGAACCACGCTTCGATCATCGACGGCATCCGCCTGTGCAAGGCCAAGCGCTTCCGCTACAAGCACAACGACATGGCCGACCTGGAGGCGCAGCTGGTCGCCGCGCGCGCCGCCGGCGCCCGCCACGTCATGGTGTTCACCGACGGCGTGTTCTCGATGGACGGCACGATCGCGCAGCTCGACAAGATGCGCGAGATCACCAACCGCTTCGGCGCGCTGCTCGCGATCGACGAGTGCCACGCCAGCGGCTTCATGGGCAGGACCGGCCGCGGCACGCACGAGCACCGCGGCGTGTTCGGCAAGGTCGACATCATCACCGGCACGCTGGGCAAGGCGCTGGGCGGCGCGTCCGGCGGCTTCACGACCGGCCGCAAGGAAGTGATCGAGCTGCTGCGCCAGCGCTCGCGACCCTACCTGTTCTCCAACACGGTAGCGCCCAGCATCGTCGGCGCGTCCATCGCGGTGCTGGACCTGCTGGAAGGCAGCACCGCGCTGCGCGACAAGCTCGAGACCAACACGACCTACTTCCGCGAGGCGATCCAGCAGGCCGGATTCCAGATCAAGCCGGGCACCCACCCGATCGTGCCGGTCATGCTGTTCGACGCGGTCAAGGCGCAGCGCTTGAGCGCGCGCCTGCTGGAGCTGGGCGTGTACGCGGTCGGCTTCTTCTACCCGGTGGTGCCCAAGGAACAGGCCCGGGTGAGAGTGCAGATCTCCGCCGTGCATGAGCGCGAGCATCTGGAGAAGGCGGTCGCCGCCTTCGCGCAGGCGGGCCGCGAGCTGGGCCTGGTGAAGTAAGAAGAAGCCTGAAGAGCAGACTGAAAAGCAGACCCCCATGACGAAGATCCTGTTGATCGGCGCGAACGGCCAGATCGGTTCCGAACTGGCGGTGGAGCTCGCCAAGCGCCACGGCAACGCCAACGTGATCACCAGCGACGTGGCGCCGCAGGGCCGCGTGCCGCAGCTGACGCACGAGATGCTGGACGTGACCGACGCGGCCGCGCTGGCGGCGGTGGTCAAGCGCCACGGCATCACGCAGATCTACCACCTGGCGGCGGCGCTGTCGGCCACCGGCGAGAAGCATCCGATGTGGGCCTGGGACCTGAACATGAAGGGCCTGCTCAACGTGCTGGAGCTGGCGCGCACGGAGAAGCTGGAGCGCGTGTTCTGGCCGAGCTCGATCGCGGCCTTCGGTCCGCAGACGCCCAAGCGCGACACGCCGCAGACCACGGCGATGGACCCGTCGACGATCTACGGCATCTCCAAGCTGGCGGGCGAGGGCTGGTGCCGCTGGTACCACGCCAACCACGGCGTGGACGTGCGCAGCCTGCGCTACCCGGGCCTGATCAGCTGGAAGACGCCTCCGGGCGGCGGCACGACCGACTACGCGGTCGAGATCTTCCACGAGGCGCTCAAGCACGGCCGCTACACCTGCTTCCTGAAGGAAGACCAGGCGCTGCCGATGATGTACATGCCGGACGCGCTGCGTGCGACGCTGGAGCTGATGGAAGCGCCGGCGGAGCGCATCACCGAGTGGGGCAGCTACAACCTGGCGGGCGTGAGCTTCACGCCGGAGCAGATCGCCGCGTCCATCCGCCGCCGGATCGCCGGCTTCGAGATCGACTACGCGCCGGACTTCCGCCAGAACATCGCGGCGAGCTGGCCGCAGTCCATCGACGACTCGGTCGCGCAACGCGACTGGGGCTGGAAGCTGGGCTACGACCTGGATGCGATGGCGGACGACATGCTGGCCTCGCTGAAGGCGCTGCCTCAGGGTTAATCGGCCACCTGCGGGCGTGGCTGCTGATGACTCCTTGACGCCGTCCGCTCCAGACACGCCAACGATGGTGTTGAGCGGATGCCATAGCGCTGTGCGACCTGGGACACCGGCTCGCCCGCCGCCACTGCAGCGCTCGCGGGGCCGTCGACGACCTGCATCTCGAGCGCCAGCAGCACGTCCGGTGCGGTTCCGAGACCGAAACGCCGTGCGATCTCCTCCACGGTCGAGCCCTCCCGGAGGGCTGTCCCCGCGGGTCCCCGAATGACGTCGCCTGCCAATTGCGACAGCTCCTCGGCATCGAGCGACAGGGTCTCGCCGACAAGGGCGACGGGCTCGCCGGCCATGCACGCAGCATGGGCGGACTCGAAGCCCAGGAGGCGGGAGAGATCGACCAGCCTGTGAGGCCTCATTTTGTCGGGCAGCGCAGCGACGGCGTCCTTGAAGCCCGGATGACAGAGGCGTTGGTCGGCTGGGCGTCCTCGAAACAGCTTGCGCCCCAGGCTCACGAGCGGTTCGATCTGATGAATCGGACGCAGACGTCTGATCGCGTGCATCGTCCGCTCGAACGACTGCGGTCCGGACACGCGGGAGAGCTGGACCTGGACAGACGCCAGATCGCACTGGTACGCCAACGCCGGCAGGAAACTCGCGGGGCGGGCGTCCACCATGGCGAACACGTCTTTCGCGGGTAAATGGCGCGCGATGTGTTCAAGCAGCTCGCCCGGCAGATCCGTGAGCGCGAGGTCCGATGGTGGCGCAACGTCGGGCGTCGGCATGACGTCGATGGGCGGCGCGGCGGAATTCTGGAGTGCAGCGGGTGTCATGTCGTTCTCAGCGGCAGCTTGTTCTGACGGTCGCTTCGTGTACGACCGATGGAGGGCGGGATGGGGGACGATGGGTGAGCCGGGGCAGTGCAGCGGTTCCCTCAGACGACAATCCGGCTGCTCCCTGCCATGCACCGAGGTTGCCCCGCATGTCCCGACTCGCCACCGAATTCCAACGTCTCTATGCCGCCGGTCCTGAGGGATCGGTGCGCGCGCTCGTGCTCGACGTCGGGCGCCCCTCCGACTGGGAGTTGCTCGGCGCCGTCTGGCGCGGCGTCCAGCTCGATCTGTCGCTGCCCGCGCCGGGCATCGCCATCGCGGGAGAGAACAGCTATCAGCTGTGGTTCTCCTTGCAGCAAGGCTGCACGCAGGACGAGGCGACGGCGTTCTTCGACGCATTGAAGGGGCGCTACCTGAGCAGCGTCGCGGCGCCGCGCATCCGCTGCCTGACGGAAGCGCCGGTCGTGCCGGCGGAGGTCAGGGAAGGCCAATGGTCCGCGTTCGTCGCGCCGGACCTCGCGCCGGTGTTCGTCGAGGCGACCTGGCTCGACATTCCGCCGGGCGTCGAGGGCCAGGCGGATCTGCTCAAGTCCTTGAAGAGCATCACGCCGCAGGCGTGGCGGGCGGCGATGGAACAGCTCGAACCGCCAGCAGTGCAAGACCTGGCACCGACGCCGGCACCGACGCCGGCACCGTGGTCTTCCGACGTCGTGCCGACCGCTGCCAGCTATCCGCCATCCACCAGCTTCAATGATCCGCGCGCGTTCCTGCTGCAAGTGATGAACGATGCCAGCGTGCCGATGGCGTTGAGGATCGAGGCGGCGAAGGCGCTGCTGCCACCTGCTTGAAAGTGCGGGGCGGCTTCGTCAACCGGGCAGCATCAACACCCCGTCCGGATATCTGGCGCACATGAAATCCACGAAGGCCTTGACCTTCGGACTCGCGAGGCGGCGCGAGGTGTGCAGCACCCACAGCTCGACCTCCTTGCCGCGCACCGCGCCCCATTGGACGAGTTCGCCGCGCGCGAGCTGGCTCCAGACGGCGGACTGAGGCAGCAGCGCGACCCCCGCGCCGGCGAGCGTCGCGTCCCGCACCATCAGCATCGACGACAGTCGCAGCACCGGTCGCGGCGTCAGCGTGAGCGAGCCCCCGTCGAGCTCCCACACATCGCCATCGCGCGTGGTGCTCACGACCGCAGGCACTTCCACGACGACATCGACAGCCGGCGCCTGCTTCGCGCGCGCCTTGCCTGGGCCCGGCTTTGCGAATGCTGGAGCGGCGACGACCACCAGGCGATCCTTTGCGAAACAGCGACCCACCAGGGCGGTGTCCATGCGCGGATTCGGCCGGATCGCCACGTCGAAGCGTTCGTCGACCAGATCCACCACCCGGTCCTCCGCGACGACCTCGACGGTCACCCCGGGATGGAGTGCCTGGAACTCGGCGCACAGGCGTCCCATCGCGAGCTGCGAGAACAGCAGCGGCGCAGCGATGCGCAGCTGCCCGCGGACCTGGTCCGCGCCTTCGCGCGTGGCGGCGAAGGCGTCGACCACCTCGTTCATCGGGCCCTCGGTCCGGCTGAGCAGCAACTGACCCGCTTCGGTCAGCTCCAGCCCCCTGGCGCTGCGCTCGATGAGGCGCACGCCGAGCTGCTCCTCCAGATCGGCCACACGCCGCGACAGGGTCGCCTTCGACCGCCTGCCTGCGCGGCTGGCCCGACCGAATCCGCCATGCGTCGCCACCAGGTTGAAGTCCGCGAGTGCGTTCAGATCCATATGTTCCACCAATGAGACGGGCTGTACTGATTCTGGCGTCTGTGTTTATCGAATGCAACGATCTATCGTTCATCCATCGCAACCCCTGATGGAAGACCTGAACCATGACCACCGTTCAAACCCAAGCCCAGACGCAGACCCAAGCCCAAGCTCGCGAGGGGTCCCCCGCAAGCATCCTCGTCAGCGGGGCCACCGGCACCGTCGGTTCCCTCGTCGTTCAAGGCCTGGCGCGCCGCGGCGCGTCGGTGACGGCGCTGGTGCGCAAGCCGGGCAAGGCGCAGTTGCCGGCAGGCGTTGCCGAGGTCGTCGCCGACCTGTCCGACATCCCGTCGATGCGCCACGCGCTCTCGGGCGTGCGGACGCTGTTCCTGCTCAACGCGGTCACGCCGGACGAAGTGACCCAGGCCCTGCAGACGCTGAGCCTGGCGCGCGAGGCCGGGATCGAGCGCATCGTCTACCTCTCCGTGATCCACGCGGATGAGTTCGTCGAGGTGCCGCACTTCACCGGCAAGCACACGGTGGAGCGGATGATCGAGCGCCTCGACCTGCCGGTGACCGTGCTGCGCCCGGCGTACTTCATGCAGAACGATCTGCAGGTGCAGGCGGTGGTCGAGGGCTATGGCGTCTACCCCATGCCCATCGGCGACGCGGGCGTGGCGATGATCGACACGCGCGATCTGGCCGACGTGGCCGTCGCGGAGCTGCTGCGTCGTGACGCCGCGCCCGGACCGCTGCCGCGTGACGTGCTCGATGTCGTCGGGCCGGAAGCGCTCACCGGCGCGTCGGCGGCGGAAACCTGGAGCCGCGTGCTGCAGCGCGAGATCCGCTATGGTGGCGACGACCTGGCCGCCTTCGAGGCCCAACTGGCCAACGCGATGCCGTCCTGGATGGCCTACGACATGCGCCTGATGATGGCCCGCATCCAGGAGCAGGGCATGAAGCCGGCCGCCGGGACGGTGGAGCGACTGGAGGCCCTGCTGGGCCGCCCGCTGCGGCGCTACGAAGACCTGGTCAAGGAACTCGCCGGCGCGCGTTGATCGCCGGCTGCGGAGCCCAGATGCCCAGATGCCCGGGTGCCTGGGTCCGCGGAAGGCTGGACGGAAGCCCGGTTCTTCAGAACCGGATCTTCCCCGTCCAGATGTCCTTGTACATGACCCAGTCGCCCATGAAGCTGTACAGCGGTCGCTTGAAGGAGGCGGGCTTGTTCTTCTCGAAGCCGAAGTGCCCGATCCACGCGAACGCGTAGCCGCACAGCAGCCCGATGAGCAGAAAGCCCCAGGTCTGCGTGACCAGCGCGTAGGCCAGGCACAGCAGCCCCAGCGTCGAGCCGACGAAGTGCAGCCGCCGGCAGGTCCGGTCGCGATGCTCGCCGAGGTAGAAGGGATAGAACTCGGCGAAGCTCCGCATCGCCTTCACGCGGTCGACGCCCGCGGCCGGTTCCTCGGGCGCGTGGGGCAGGGGGCTGGTGCTCATGCGGGTCTCCTGGCGCGGCCCTCGCGGGCCGTCGGCTTGGCTGGGATCGTCACCGTACGGCGCTCAGCCGAGCGCCGCCTTCAACGCATTCAACATCCCCTCCGGCGCCTCGGTCATCAGTGAATGCCCGGCCGGCAGGGTCGTCACGCGCGCGCCCAACATCTCGGCCAACGGCTTGGCGGCCTTGGGCGGGGTCATCGCATCCTTCGCGCCGAGGATCATCTCCGTGCGGACGCCGGCCGCGGTCACCTTGGCGACAGCGTCCGGCGCGCCCTGGTAGCGATCGCAGACGAGGAAGTCGTGTTCGAAGAGGTTGCCGTGTTCGCCGTAGCCGTCCTGCAGGCGTTCCATCAGCGCCAGGTTGCCGCCGTGCATCCACGCGCCCGGGCCCGGGTACGACGGCTTGCCGGACGTCGTCGAATGCGAGAACGCATTGACCATCGCCATCGCCGCCCGCGGCCGTTCGCGCGAGGTGCTCAGCAGCGCGTCGGAAACCTTCATGGGCCACGCGGTGCCGACCATGACCAGCCGCGCCACGCGCGCCGGACGCCGCGCCGCGGCTTCGAGCGCGATCAGCGAGCCCATCGAATGTCCGACCAGCGACACGCCGCCGTCCGCCTTCACGCCGGCGGCGTCCAGAAGGTCGTTGATCCAGTCGCCGAGCGCTTCCACATCGGCCAGCGCCGGGCCTTCGCTGCGCCCGTGGCCGGGCAGGTCCACCGCCAGCACGCCGCGCCCGTGATGGGCGAAGTAACGCGCCAGCAGCGTCCACACGCTGTGGTCATGCAGCGCGCCGTGGATGAAGACGACGCAGGGCAGGGCGGCGTCGAAGCGCTTACCGCCGGTGTACGCATAGGCCGCTCGGCCTTGCACCTTGAGCTTGTTCGCACTCATTTCGACGCCACCTTCAATGCGGACTTGAGATCGGCGATCAGGTCGTCGGGGTCTTCGAGACCGATCGACAGGCGGATCGTCCCCGCGCCTATGCCGGACGCCGCCAGCGCCGCGTCGTCCATCCGGAAGTGCGTCGTCGACGCCGGATGGATCACCAGCGACCGGGCATCGCCCACGTTGGCCAGGTGAGAGAACAGCCGCAGCGATTCGATGAAGCGCCGGCCCGGTTCGCGCCCGCCCCGGAGGTCGAAGCTGAAGACCGCGCCGCTGCCCTTGGGCAGCAGCCGCTGCGCCAGCGCGTGGTCGCGATGCGAGGCCAGCCCCGGGTAGTTCACGCGCTCGACGATGTCCTGCGCTTCGAGGAACTCGGCGATCTTCTGCGCGTTGCTGACATGGCGCTGCATGCGCAGCGGCAGGGTCTCGATGCCCTGCAGGATCAGCCACGCGGTGTGCGGGCTCATGCAGGCGCCGAAGTCGCGCAGGCCTTCGCGGCGCGCGCGCAGCAGGAAGGCGCCGACGGTGCTCTCCTCGGCGAACACCATGCCGTGGAAGCCGTCGTACGGCTCGCAGAGTTCCGAGAAGCGGCGCCGCTCGCCGCTGGCCGCGTGGGCGCGGTCCCAGTCGAAGCGGCCGCCGTCGACCAGCAGTCCGCCGACGACGGTGCCGTGTCCGCACAGGAACTTGGTGGCCGAGTGGTAGACCAGGTCCGCGCCCAGCGCGATCGGCTGCTGCAGGTAGGGCGTCGCGAAGGTCGCGTCGACCAGCAGCGGCCGGTGCGCCTCATGCGCGATCTGCGCGATGGCCGGGATGTCGAGCACGTCCAGTCCGGGGTTGCCGAGGCTTTCGCCCAGCAGCAGCTTCGTTTGAGGCCGGATCGCCGCGCGCCAGGCGTCGAGGTCGCCGGGGCGCACGAAGGTCGTCTCGATGCCGAAGCGCTTGAGCGTGTAATGCAGCAGGTTGTGCGAACCGCCGTACAGCGCGCTCGACGCGACGATGTGGTCGCCGGCCGCGGCGATGGTCGCGATCGCGAGATGCAGCGCGGCCTGCCCGCTGGCGGTCGCGAGGCCGCCGATGCCGCCGTCCAGCGCGGCGATGCGTTCCTCGAGCACGGCCGTCGTCGGGTTCGACAGCCGCGAATACACATGGCCGCTGCGCTCCATGTTGAACAGGCCGGCGGCCTGCTCGGCGCTCTCGAACACGAACGAGGTCGTCAGATGCAGCGGCACCGCGCGCGCGCCGGTGCTGGGATCGGGGGCGGCCCCGGCGTGTAGCGCCAAGGTATCAAAGCCCGGGTCGGATGGACCTGACATGGGTGTCTCCTGCTTGTTATGGTGTCCAGTCGTGTCTGGCGCCGGGCATTGTGTGCTATGTTGCCAGCCAAGCTTTTTCTCATGCGGCCATGAAAGTCTCCGACATCCTGCGCGTCAAGGGCAGCACGCTCTTCACCGTCTCTCCCGACACCCCGCTGGCCCAGGCGGCCGAGACCATGGCCGAACGCGACATCGGGTCGCTGGTGGTGATGGAGTTCGGCGACCTGGTCGGCATGCTGACCTTCCGCGAGGTCATCCAGGCCGTGGTCGGCAACGGCGGCAGCGTCGGGACCCGGCTGGTGCGCAGCGTCATGGACGACGCGCCGCTGACCTGCACGCCGGAGACGGAGATCGACGAGGTCCGCCGCATGATGCTCGGCCGCCATGCGCGCTACATGCCGGTGCTCAACGGTCGCCAGCTGATGGGCGTGATCTCGTTCTACGACGTCGCCAAGACGGTGGTCGACGCGCAGGACTTCGAGAACCGCATGCTCAAGGCCTACATCCGCGACTGGCCTGCCGAAGACGGCGCGAACGCAGCCTGATGGCCGCCTGATCACTCCGCTCAAATGAAAACGCCCCGATCTACCGGGGCGTTCTTCATTGCAGGCTGGATGGCCCTTGCCCGAAGGCAAGGGCCGGGGTTCTTACATCCAAGCCACGCCGTAGTAGTCGTAAACCTTGCGGCCGTACTCGTCGGAGTATTCCGGGCGATCGGTCTGCGCGTAGCGCGGGGCCTTCTCGAGCTGGTCCTCGCGCAGCGGCACGACGTAGCCGTCCAGGCTGGTGTCGTACTTCAGCATGTTCCAGGGGATCGGATAGCGGTCGGTGCCGATGCCCATGAAGCCGCCGAATTCGAGCGCCGCATAACGGACCAGGCCCGAGCGCTTGTCGATCACGAGGTTGTCGATCGAGCCGAGCTTGTCGCCGTTGCCGTTGTAGACCTTGGTGCCTTCGACACGGTCGGAAGCGATGGTGGTGCTTGCCATGAGGAGTCTCCTGGTGGGTTGGGATACGACCTTCAAGGCAATCGCCGTGCCGAGCCGGACTGGGATGAGCGGGAATTTCCCTTGCCTCGACAAAGGAAATCCCGTCATCCTCGACCTTCTGATCGCCGCCGCCCGCGGCCGCCCTGCATGCCCAAGCTGCCCCATGCCGTCCAGGAAGCCATCGACATCGTCGGCGAAGCCGCGCAGGGCTGGAGCGACGACAACGCGCCCAGCATGGGCGCGGCGCTGGCGTACTACACGCTGTTCTCGATCGCGCCGCTGCTGCTGATCGTCATCAGCGTGGCCGGCCTGGTGTTCGGCGAACAGGCCGCGCGCGGCGAGGTGATGGAGCAGCTCTCCGGACTGCTGGGCACCGACGGCGCGACGGCGGTCGAGGACCTGCTCAAGCGCGTGAACCGGCCCGAGGAGGGCGGCTGGGCCGCCGCGATCGGGACGGTCGTGCTGCTGGTCGGGGCGACCTCCGTGTTCGCCGAACTGCAGAACTCGCTCAACCGCATCTGGAAGGCGCCGACCGCGCGCCCCGGGCCGGTCTGGCAGGGTCTGGTGACGTTGCTGCGCAAGCGGCTGCTGTCGCTGGGGCTGATCCTCGGTCTCGGTTTCCTGTCGATGATCTCGATGGTGGCCAGCGCCGCGCTCGCCGCGATCAGCAAGTGGTGGACGCCGTGGCTGGGCACGGAGTTCGTCCTGCTCGCCCAGATCCTCAACGGCACGCTGGCGTACGCGCTGATCACGCTGATGTTCGCCGTCATCTACAAGTGGGTGCCGGACGTGCCGGTGCGCTGGCGCGACGTCTGGGTCGGCGCGCTGATCACCTCGGCGCTGTTCAGCCTGGGCAAGACGCTGATCGGGCTGTACATCGGCCGCAGCGGCGTGAGCTCCGCCTACGGCGCGGCGGCCTCGCTGGTGGTCATGATGCTGTGGGTCTACTACTCGACCCAGGTCTTCCTGATGGGGGCGGAACTGAGCTGGGCCTTCGCCAAGCGGCACAGCCTGCGGGAGCAGGCCGTGGCCACCGTCGCGCGAACGCTGGAGCCGCGCTGAGCCTGCGCCGAGGTCGAACTCAAAGGCGGGCCGCCCGCCGACATCCGCCGGCGCCGGCGCTAGCGGACGATCACCCGGAAACCCGCACGAATCCTCGTTCTTCGTCCGGCATGCCGCTTGCCTCAGCGAGGGGATGATCGCGACGTCCCTCGAGCAGCGCGCCCCCGCGCCCAGCCTTCCGGAACCGGGCGGCCCGATCGCGTCCGACCGCGACGGCCCGCTGCCGTCCGATGCGCTGCCGCTCGATGCGCTCTTGCTGGCCGAGGAGCGCCACCGCCGCTGGTGCAACGTGCGCCGGGTGCTGCTGATCCGGCTGGACGGCATGGCGGGGGTGCTGGCCTCGACGGCCGCGTTCGCGGCGGTGCACGAGACGATGCCCTGGACGCAACTGACGCTGCTGGCGGCGCCCGACGCGCTGGCGCTGCGGCCGCATCTGCAGGCGGTGGACGACCTCATGACCTTCAACGCGCCATGGACCGCCGACGGCGCCGCGACGCTGGGCGCGGAACCGCCCACCATGCGCGGCGACGCCGAGATGCACCTGGTGCGCAAGCTGCGCCGCAGCCATTTCGACGCGGCGGTGCTGTTCTCGCCGGCGCGCCAGAGCGCGCTGCCGGCGGCGCTGCTGTGCCGCATGGCGGGCATTCCGCTGACGCTCGCCCACGTGCGCGAACCGGCCCATGGACTGCTCAGCGATGAGCTGCTGTCGGATCGTGAGCCGGGCAGCGACGCGGACGACGGCCGTCGCCAACTGTCCCTGGTGGCGCATGTCGGCATGCAGACCGCCGATGAACGCCCGCGGATGCGCTTGCTGCCCAAGGACAGCCACCAGATGCGGAACGTCTTGCAGCAAGCGGGCTTGCGCTTCGGTCAGCGCTACGTCCTGGTCTGCCCCGGCGGCGCAGGCGCGCGCCACTGCCCGCCCGCGGCCTTTGCGGCGGCGGCGGACGTGCTGCTGGACGCCTGGGCCGACGACACGGCCGTCGTGCTGTGCGCCGCGCCGGGCGAGGAGGCCGCGCTGGCGGAACTTCGCGCGGCGATGCCGGCACGGGGCCAGGTCTTGCCGCCGGTCGCCTCGATCGGCGAACTCGCGGCGCTGGCGGCCGGCGCCCGCGTGGTCGTCGCCGCGGACGAGCTGCCGCTGACCATCGCCGCGGCGGCCCGCGTCCCGGCGGTGCTGCCGGGCGAGGCGCTGCGCCGGGACGTCCGCATCGTCTGAACCGTCTCGCGTCCATTGCTGACTTCAAGGGCCTGGCTTGCCTTGTGAGGGGCGGGCGATGTCTTCTGAAAGGAATGGGACGCGATGACTTCTCCTTCGTATGGCCGTAACCCGGCGATCCCGATGCCGTGGCACCGCGACCTCCAGGAGGAGGCCGCGACACGAGCGACCGATGTCGAGGAGGATGGCGTCGATGCGATGGCGCATGGCGGGATGGACGGCGACTTCGATCGGTCGTTCACGCACTCCGGCGCGCATGCCGCGGACAACGTCGAGCGCCTGTTCCGCGAAGCGCAGAGTGCCCGTCGCCTGGATCAGCTCAGGGAGGCCTGCCGGCGGCAGACCCGGCCGCCTCCACATGGCGGTACCTGGCCGATGGCGGCCACGGCTCCTCCCGAGCACGCTGGAGGAGTCCCCTGGCAACGGTCAGCGTCGACGACGTGGCCGCAATCGGCCTACGCAGTTCTGCCGCCGACGGGCTTCCAGTGGCCGGCGTCGGCCTTTTCACCCCTCTTTTCCCAGCCACTTCAGCCAGCCTGCCAGCAGCCCTTGCTGCAGCCGTTCCAGCAAGGGTTTGCACAGCCGTTTCAACAGCCATTCACATCAACCGCTCCCGGGTTCTGTGGCTCGTTCCCCACCGCGAGTCCCTACGGCGCCCAGCTTCCGTTCCAGTCGGCGCCCGGTTCGTTCTTCTCGCCCCTAGGCGGCACTGGCAATTCCTTCTTGAGCGGCGGCATGGAACTGGCGCTGGGCCTCGGCCTCAGCGGGCTGGCGTCCGGCATAGGCGCGTTTCTCGGCGTCGCGCTGGGGGGATTCGGCAGCATCGGTCTTGGCTTCGGTCGCAACTGGTGCGGTTTCTCCACGCCCTACTGCGGCTTGTTGTGATCCCCTCTCCGACATCGACCTCCTGTTGAGAAAGGCGCGCCGCGCCAGTCCGCGCTGTCCCGCAAACACGTGCGAAATCGTCACCGGACGTTCGTCCGGGCACGGTGCTTGCCTCTCTCGCCAGCCGCGCGTGGACGCTCGGCAAGCGCGCGGTCCGGACGGATGTCCGGCCGCGCACCCGTTTCCATCACAGGAGGTTTCTCATGCACCTGCACAAGCTCGCCTGGGCGATGCCGCTGATGTTGGCCGCGACCGTGGCCCACGCGGAAAGCTCCGGCAGTTTCCTGGAGGGTGCCAGGCTCGCGTCGCTGGTCCGACCGGAGGCCGCGGCCCCGGCCAACGGCCCGTCCCACCACGTCCCCGCCGGCGTGCGGCCCGCCCCGCAGGGCCAGACGCCGACGTCGACCGCTGCCGTGTCGCCGAGCCCGTCCTCCGTCATCGACACCGAGTCCGAGCCTTCCGGCGCGTCGTTCGAGATCCGCAACTTCTTCACCCTGGTCGTCGCCCTGGCCTTGGTGGGATGGGTCCAGCGCCGCCGCCGGGATGCCTGAGCCCGACGTCCCCTCCGGCGGTCCCGCGGACCGCAGGCCGGCACCGGCGTGGTCCACGGACCGCTGCCGGTGTCCTTTTGTAGGGCGTGTTGTTCGCATGTCGTCTGCGCATGGACGCTGATCGACCCGCTCTCACCGGAATTTTTTTCAAATCGACGGCGCAAGGGGCTGGCAAGCCGGCCGCTTGCTGCAAGAATGAGTTAGACGAGTTCGGTTGACCTAGTTCACGAAACGACCGACTCAAAGAAGTGATACCCCTACAACGAAGGATGTACCGGTGACCCATGCGTTGATCGTGGATGACGATGTCGATTCCGTCGCCACCCTGCAGGAACTGATTGCGAGCGAGAAGTTCACCGTGTCGGTGGCCCATACCCTGCGCGATGCCCGGCGGCACATCGCGCTGCAGCAGCCCGACGTGGTGCTGCTGGACCTGCAGCTGCCGGACGGCAACGGCATGGAGCTGTTCCAGGATCCCCAGTTGGTGGCCAACTCCGAGGTGGTGCTGATCACCGGCCACGCGAGCCTGGACACCTCGATCCAGGCGCTGCGGCTGGGTGCGGCCGACTACCTGGTCAAGCCGATCAACATCAAGCAGCTGCAGGGCGTGCTGTCGCGGGTGATGAAGCCGGCCGCGCTGCAGGCGGAGGGCTCGGAGCTCAACGCCAACCTGGCCAACACCGGCCACTTCGGCCTGCTGTGGGGCCGCACCCAGCCGATGCAGCGGATCTACGACCAGATCTCGCGCGTGGCGGGCACCAGCGTGTCGGTGTTCATCAACGGCGAGAGCGGCACCGGCAAGGAGCTGGTGGCGCAGACCGTGCATGACCTGAGCCGCCGCCGCAAGAAGCCCTTCCTGGCGGTCAACTGCGGCGCGATCTCGCCCAACCTGATCGAGAGCGAGATCTTCGGCCACGAGAAGGGCGCCTTCACCGGCGCCGACAAGCAGCACGAGGGTTTCTTCGAGCGGGCCAGCGGCGGGACGCTGTTCCTGGACGAGCTGACCGAGATGCCCATGGAGCTGCAGGTCAAGCTGCTGCGCGTGCTGGAGACCGGGCGCTTCATGCGCGTGGGCTCGACCACGACGCTGGACGCCGACGTGCGCGTGATCGCGGCGTCCAACCGCCCGCTGCTGCAGGCGGTGCAGGCCGGCAAGCTGCGCGAGGACCTGCTGTACCGCCTCAACGTGTTCCCGATCGAGATGCCGCCGCTGCGCGACCGCCTCGACGACGTGCCGCTGCTGGCCGACCACTTCCTGCGCCAGATCGCGGCCAAGGAAGGCAAGAACAAGCGCTTCACGGCGAAGGCGCTGGCCCAGCTCCAGACGTATCACTGGCCGGGCAACGTGCGCGAGCTGCGAAACGCGGTCCAGCGCGCCTACGTGATGGCTGCGGCCGACGTCGTCGACGAGCAGTGGCTGCCCAAGGGCGAAGGCGTCGTGGCGCCGGCAGGCGCGGCTTCGGCGGCGTCCGCGGCGGTCACCAGCTTCGGCGTCGGCGTCCCCGCGGCAGCAGCGCCCGCGCCGACGTTCACGACCTCGGCGGAATCTTCGGGTCCGTCGATCACGATGCCGCTGGGCAGCTCGATGGCGCAGGTGGAGAAGGCCTTCATCCTGGCCACGCTGCAGCACTACAAGCACCACAAGGAGCAGACGGCCGCCGTGCTCGGCATCAGCCTGAAGACGCTCTACAACCGCCTCAAGGAATACGCGGCGGAAGACGCGGCGGCGGCCGACAAGGCCGAGCAGTAACTCTCTCTTGCTCCCTCTCCCGCTTGCGGGAGAGGGCAGGGGTGAGGGCCGGCAGCCTTGGCATGCGGCCTGCCTTGTGAAAGGCAGGAGGACTCGTATGTCGCTGCGTTGGGTGTCCGATTGCGAGCCCGGTCTGCGCCGAAAGCGCGCGGCCAAGGGCTTCCGTTACGTCGATGGTCAGGGGCGTCCCGTGCGCGATGCCTCGACGCTGCAGCGCATCCGCGCGCTGGCGATTCCACCGGCCTACGAAGACGTCTGGATCTGCGCCCGCGACGACGGCCACATCCAGGCCACCGCCCGCGATGCGCGCGGACGCAAGCAGTACCGCTATCACGCCGACTGGATGGCGCTGCGCGGCGAGAACAAGTTCGGCCTGCTGCTGGACTTCGGTCAACGCCTGCCCCCGCTGCGCCGCCAGGTGCAGCGCCGCCTGCGCGGCGACGGCGCCGGCGGCAACGTCGACCGCGAACGCGTCATCGCGGCGCTGGTGCGTCTGCTGGACCGCACATGGATGCGCATCGGCCATCGGGAGTACGCCCGCAGCAACGGCTCCTACGGCCTGAGCACGCTGCTGTGCCGGCATGTGAAGGTCAAGGGCGACGCGCTGCTGCTGAGCTTCCCCGGCAAGAGCGGCGTGCGCCACCAGCTCGCCGTGCGCGACGACCGCGTCGCGGCGCTGGTGCGCCGATGCCGCGATCTGCCCGGCCAGGAGCTTTTCGGCTACGAGGACGACGCCGGCGACCCGCACCGCATCGACGCCTCCGACGTCAACGACTGGCTGGCCACCGCCGGCGGCCCGACCTGCAGCGCCAAGGTGTTCCGCACCTGGCATGCGAGCGTGCTGGCGCTCGACCTGCTGTCGGACCATGCCCGCGCCGGGACCGCGCCGGCCGAGGCGTTGAAGCAGACGGTGAAGGACGTCGCCGCGCGACTGGGCAACACCGTGGCGGTCTGCCGCAAGTCCTACATCCACCCCGCGGTGCTGGAATGGGGCCAGTCCGACCGGCTGGCGTCCCTGCCGACGCAGCGCTGGATGAGCGCGCCGCCGGCCGTCACGGGCCTGAGCGCGGCCGAGCGGCGCCTGATGGGGCTGCTGCGCACGCAGCCGCGCGTGGAGGTCGCTACGCCGGCGCCTGCGCCGTTGCCGGCGAAGACATCGCGGCCAGGCGGCTCAACGGCTCGTCGAGCGGCTCGCCCCGCGACGTCGAAGGCGACGTCGAAGCGGAATCGGACGACGTCGGACCCGAAGCCGCTGTCGCCGCCTCGCGCAGCAGGTGGTCGGCCAGCGACGGCCAGTCGCTGAAGACGCCGGCGGGCTCGCGCAGCGGCGAGCGCCGCCAGGCCGTCTCGCCGCCGGTGTCGAGCAGCAGTCCGGTCGCGCCGGCGCGGTGGCCCGCCTCGACGTCGTCGAGCAGGTCGCCCACCATCCACGAACGGCTCAGATCGAGCCCGTGCGCACGCGCCGCGCGCGTCAGCATGCCGGGCGCGGGCTTGCGGCACAGGCAGGCCGGACGGCCTTGCGCATCGGGGCCGTGCGGACAGACCGCGACGTCGTCGAGCACCACGCCGAACTCGTCCTTCAGCCGGCGCAGCAACGCGCCCTGCAGCCGCGCGAACTGCACGCGCGTGAACGCGCCGCGCGCGATGCCGCTCTCGTTGGTGACGAGGACCAGCGCGAGTCCCGCGGCGCTCAGCCGCGCGAGCGCCTCGCCCGCGCCCGGGATCAGCCGCAGGCGGGACGGATCGTGGATGGCCGCGTCGTCGGGCTCCACCAGCGTGCCGTCCTTGTCGACGAAGACCGCCGGACGCAGCGCCGCCGGCGAAGGGCCGTCGGGCCGTTCACGGGAGAAGTCGAGGTCGTGGAGGGAGAGGGTGGTGAGGGGGGCGTCGAGCCAGGCAGTCACTGGGGAATCTCCGCGACGCGCTCAGCGCACCCAGCCGTAGTCGGTCTGGCGCGGCGCCAGCGACTGTTTGTGCCGCGCCATGAGGCCGGACTCCCGTCGCGCGCCGTCGCCGGCCGGATCCATCATCACGCCGGTCTGCAGGCCGCCGCCCTCGGCGTTGCCCAGGCCGCTGCCTTGACCGTTGCCTTGACCGTTGCCTTGGGTGCTGCCCTGACCGCTGGCCGCGTCCGAGGGCCGCGCGCCGCGCGGCGGCGGCAGCAGCTCGGCCAGCCGGGCCAGGGTCTTGCGGACATCCAGCGGCTTGGCCCAGAGTTCCATGAACCCGCAGCCCAGCGCATCGAAATCGGAGTCGGCCGTCACGGCGATCGCCGGCACGTCGGCCCAGCCGCGCCGCATGCGCAGCAGCTTCAGCAGGTCGGAACCGTGGCAGTCGGGAAGGTGGAGGTCGACCAGCAGCAGCGAGGGCTGCAGCTGCGCGCTCAGCCGCCAGGCCGGCATGCCGGCTTCGGCGACGTGCAGACGCAGGTCGCGGCGTTGTTCGAACATCGCCTCCATCACGATGACGTTGAGCGGGCTGTCTTCGACGTACAGCACCGACGTGAGACCGTCGTTCATCGTTCGCTCCTTCCCTGTTCGTATCCAGTTGGTCGCGAGATATGGCAATTGCCGTGCCGAAGCGCTCCCGAGAACTCGGGATTGCCTTCGAGGAGGGCGCCGGCGGCAGCGCGTGGGCGATGCGTCGGCTGCGGGTCATTCGGCTCGTCCGGTGTAACCGGTGGATGACCCTTGCGTCAATCTCGGTGACATGTTGGAGGGCCTTCTTTTTCCGTCGCTTCGCGTGCGGGAAAGACGGCGTACGCGATGGGTACGAGGCTTGCCTTGCGGAGGGGGACTCCCCGTCCTTCTCCGTCACTACCAGGAGCATCCCCATGGCCACCAGCATCCGTCCGGGCGCGCCCGTCAGCCCCGAGGACCAGGACCGAGACGACGACAGCCGTCCCACCAGCTTCGGCGTGCACAAGCCGGTGGATCACCTGGTGATCAGCTTTCCCGGCGCACCGGAAGCCGGGCAGGCGCGCGCCGCGCTGAGCGCGCACGGCATCGCCGACGCCGACCTGCATGCGATCGGCGATCGCGAGATGGTCGAACTGGTCGAGCGCGACCTGAAGCGCGCCAGCCCGCTGGCCGCGATCGGGCAGGAGATCAACCTGCTGCGCAGCCACGGCGAACTGGCGGAACGCGGTTACCACTTCCTCGTCGTCAAGGCGAAGGACGACGGGCAGGCGCGCGAGATCGCCGAGATCGCGCGCCGCAACCGCGCCGAGCGCGCGCAGTACTACGGCCACTTCATCATCGAGGAGATGCTGGAGCCCGAAGGCGGCAGGCCGCAGGTGGCGGAGTCGCCGCATCGCGGCCTGGACACGCATCCGAAGCCGCCGCTGCCGCGCTGATCGACGCTTTCACGCGCCGCCAGGCATGGCGGCACGCCGCTTGCCGTTCCGCACTCCACCGATCCATGCCCCTGCTGCCACTGCGCACGACGAAAGGAACCATCCCATGAGCACCACGCCCAACAACGAGAAGAGCGACAAGACCGTGCCGTTCACGACGGCCGACGACGCCGCCAAGCTGGTCAACGGCACGACGCCGTCGAGCACCGCGGCCGCCGACCTGGTGAACCGCGCCGCCGACAAGGCGCACGCCACCATCGACCGGCTGGCCACGGTCGCCGCCCCGAAGGCGCAGCAATTGCAGAAAAGCCTGGAGGACACGAACGAGCTGATCCACGACCGCGCCGAGCGTCTGCGCATGACCGGCAACGAGTGGTGCGACAGCCTGCGCTCGAACGTGCGCGAGCATCCGCTGATGGCCGTCGGCACCGCGCTGGCGGTCGGCCTGCTGATCGCGCGCCTGACGCGCTGACCGCGGCGCGTTCATGAGCGACGTGCCGCACGCTTCGCCGTCCTTCCCGCCGCCGTTCCCGCCGCCACCGCCACCGCGGCAGCCGCCGCAGTCACCGTCTTCCGGGCCCGCACCCGGAGCGACGGCGGGTGACGCCGGCCACGCCACCGGAAACCCGGCCGGCGGCCGTCCGCCTTCGGGCGACGGTCCGCCGGCGGGTGCCACCTGGCTCGGCGACGTGCAGGGCATGGCCCGCGCGGCGCGCGGCATGTTGTCGGGCCGCCTGCTGCTGCTGGCGCTCGAACTCCAGCGCGCCAAGCACGGCCTGGTCAGCCTGGCGATCCTGGGCGTGGTCGCGGCGATCGCCGGCGCCACGGCCTGGTTCGCGCTGTGGGCCCTGCTGGTGGCGATCGCCGTCCACTTCGGCCTGACCTGGCCCTGGGCCTTCGCCGGCGTGCTGGTGATCAACCTGCTGCTGCTGGTCTGGGTCGCGGCCGCGATGAAGGCGCTCACGCCGATGCTGGCGCTGCCGGCCTCCCGCCGCCAGTTCCACTGGCTGTTCAACGATCCGATGGATCCCGAGGAACCGAGTCCCGATGGCCGCACCCCAAGACCGTCCTGACCCCCGACGCATCCCCGACGTCCCCGACCCCGGGGGCGCGGCCGAGTCGATCGAGGCGCTGACGCTGCGCATCGAGATGGCGGAGCTGCGCGTGGTGCGGCGCGACCTGGAATTCCAGCTGCACTGGGATTCGCTGCAGCAGCGCGGCAAGGCCGTGCTGGTGCCTGGGCGCTGGCTGCTGCCGGCGCTGGGCACCGGCGCGAGCTGGCTGTTCTGGCGCCTGGTGCGCGGGAAGCGTCGTCGGCACGCCCGGCCTGAACGGCACGACCGCCATGAACGGCCCCGTGGCGACACGTCGTCGCCGCAATGGCTCAGCGCGTTGCTCGGTTCGCGAGCAGAGGCGGCCGATCACCACCCGGATCGCGCTAAGCCGGCCGCCGAACGTCCCGAAGTCGGCACGCTGCAGCTGCTCACGCTGTTGTGGAGCCTGATGCCGACGACGATCCGCGGCCGCGTCGGTCCGGAGATCACGCAGTTGGTGCTGGGCGTGGTCGCCGGGTTCATGCAGGGCCGCAAGAAGCAGCGGGAAGAGACCAGGGACCACGAGGTCTGAGACGCAGACGATCAACGAAAAAAACGCGCCCGAGGGCGCGTTTGTCGTTGGGCGCGGACGCCTTACACCTTCTCGGCGTTGCGCGCCTGATCGCGCAGCAGCTTGATCTGGTCGTGGTTGCGCAAGGTGCCGGCCAGTTGGCGCTGGACGACTTCCAGCACGCCCGCGGGCAGGTCCTTCTGCGCCGCCTTGCGGTAGCGCGCGACGGCCACGTCCTCGCCGCGCTCGCATTCCTCGAGCATGGCCTTGTCGCTGTAGCCGGTCAGCGTGCCCTTGACCGCGACCCAGCCGCGGTGGAGCGAGCCCGCCGCGCTGCCGTCGTCCTCGGGCGTGCCGCCGTGCTGCCGCACCAGCTGCTGCAGCTCCGAAGCCGCCTGGCGGCATTCCGCGGCGCGCTGCGCGAAGACCTCGCGCAGGCTCGCGCCCTTGACATGTTCGGCGGAGCTCAGGAAGCCGTACTCGCCGTCCTTGCAGGTTTCGACGAGCGTGTTCAGTTCGTCGATGACGTCCTTGTTGTCCATGGCAGTCCTTTCCGATCGGGGGAGTGGTGATGCCATCGATCAGCAAGTCACGTACCCGTCGGCAGTCCCATCGCGCGTCGCAGCGCCTCGAGGATCTGCGACGGCGAGGCCGGCTTGCGCAGCACGGTGAAGGTGGACTCCGCCGTCAGCGCCTCGCTGAAACCGCTGATCAGCACGATGGGCAGGCCGGAGCGGCGCTTGCGCAGTTCGCGCGCCAGCGCCTGGCCGTCCATGGAGCCCGGCATCACCACATCGGACAGCACGATGTCCACCGCCGCGCCGCTGCCGAACAGCTGCAGCGCCTCGTCGGCATCCTTGGCGCTGAGCACCTGGCAGGAGAAGCTGCGCAGCAGGCCGGCGGTGACGCGGTTGAGCTCCTCGTTGTCCTCGACCAGCAGCACGCGCACGCCGGCCAGGCTGTTGGTGAGGCCGTCGTCGCGCGTGCGCTCGGTGCCGTCGATGCGCGCGCCGTCGGGCACGACGCGCGCGCTCGTCTGCGCCGGCAGCAGCAGGGTCACCGTCGTGCCGGCGCCGAGCTGGCTGGCGATGCGCGCCGTGCCGCCCGCCTGCACGCAGAAGCCCAGCACCTGGCTCAGGCCCAGGCCGGTGCCCTTGCCGACGGGCTTGGTGGTGAAGAAGGGCTCGAAGACGCGCGCCAGCAGGTCGTCGGGAATGCCGGGGCCGCGGTCGGTGACACTGATGGCGACGTACTCGCCGGGCGTCAGGTCCTGCACGTCGCCCGGCGAGGCGCGGCCGGCCTCGATGGTGATTTCGCCCATGCCGTTGGTCGCGTCGCGCGCGTTGAGCGAGATGTTGATCAGCGCGAGCTCCAGCTCGGACGGATCGACACGCACGCTCGGCAGGTCGGGCGCCATCGTCATCGCGAGTTGCATGCGCTTGCCCAGCACGGTGACGAGCAGCTCCTTCATCTCGCCCAGCGTGGAGCGCAGGTCCACGACCTGCGGATGCACCGGCTGCCGGCCCGCGACGCGCAGCAGATGCTGGGTCAGGCGGCTGCCGACGTCGACCGATCGCATGATCGCGCCCAGCGGCATCGCCAGCGATTCGGCATGCGGGCTGCGCTGGATCAGGTGGGCGCTGTTGCTGATCACGCCCAGCAGGTTGTTGAAGTCGTGCGCGACGCCGCCGGTGAGCCGGCCCAGCGCCGCCGTGCGCTGCGAGCGCGAACTGAGCTGCTCGGCCTCGCGCGTGCGGTCGATGGCCTCGTTGACGCGTTCCTCGAGTTCGTAGCGGCCCTGGTGGATCGCGGCGCTCGCGTCCTCGAGCGCGAGCGCGACCTCGTCGCACTCGACCATGCCGGTCTTGCGCGCACGCACCGGCTCGCCGGCGCGCAGTTCGTTGGCGATCTCGTTGAGCGCGTGGATAGGGCCGGAGATGCGCCGGCTGATCCACAGCGCGCCGAACATGCCCACCAGCACCAGCAGCAGCGCGCCGATGGCGATGGGCTGCAGCGCGGCGCGCGCGCCGAAGCCGCCCGGGCCGCCGTCGCGCGGCACCGCGGTGATGACGGTCCAGCCTTGCGGCGATTTGCTGAAGTAGCCCGTCACCGGCTTGCCGTCGAGGTTGACGGACTCGAACTGTCCTTCGTCGCGCGTGGCCATCAGGCGCTTGAGGTCGTCGGTGCTGGGGCGGCCGGCGTAGCTGATGCCGCCCGGATGACGCGCGACGACGGTCCCGTGGGCGTCCACGATGGACGCGGTCCAGTCGGCCGGCAGACGCTGCCCGTCGATGATCTGCTGGATCTCCTGCGGCAGCACGGCGATGCTCATGTTGAGCCAGACATGGCCGCCGCGCTCGATCGGCTGGATAATCTGCGCGCGCAGCTGGCCGGTGGCCGGATCGGAGGACAGGTCGCCCATCACGGCCTGCTCGACCAGCGGGACACCTTCGCGGACCAGCACCGGACGCGATGCGGCGGTCGTCGGGAGGCCTGGCGGCGGTGTCGCCGCGGCGGCGGTACCGGCGCCCGCGCCCAGGGAGGGCAGGGACGGCACGACCGCCGAAGCCGCGATCCCGGCAGGCGTCGCATTCGTCGCCGTCTCCGGCAAGCGACCCGGCGCGAGCCGGGTGCTGAACAGCGTCCGGTCGGGCGCGTTCAGCTCCACCCAGCCCGACAGCCCCTGCATCGCGCGGCGCGACTGCAGCTCCAGCATCGCCAGGTCGTCAGGCGGGATCTGCGGCGATGCGTCCAGGATCTGCGACAGCGACAGCACCCGCGCGATGCCGGCGCGGCGGGCCAGCTCCTTGTCGACGACCATGGACAGCGCGCGCGTGCTGTCGCGCATGTGGCGCACGGTGGCGTCCTGCTCGTCGTTCCAGGTCTGCCAGCTGACCCACAGCGCCGCGATGATGCCCGGCAACATCACGGACAGGACGAGCACGAGCAGGCGGGAACGGATCGGCAGGGGCATGGGCGATGAATCGGAGGAGCGGGCGGAAAAACGGGCGGAAAAACGGCCGGAGAAACCGGGGAGAAAACGGGTGATCCACCGCGGCCCGAGGGCGGCGGCGCGGTCGCGTGGGCCGGAGCGTCGCGGCGGCAGATTATGGGTGGTGCTGTTCAAGGGCGTTCGGACGGGGCACCACGGGGGCGGCGTCGACAGAGGGCTGGGGAACGTGCGGGGACACCGGCATGGGCACGTCCGCGGGCATGGCCACGGGCGCGTACGGCGGACGGGGCGGCGGCGGTCGCAGCAGCGTGCTGAGCGGCGTGCAGGGGCGGTCGCTGCCGCGCAGGTAGACGGCCACGGGTCTCATCTGACGGTTGCGCGCGCTGATGCTGCGCAGGCAGATCAGCAGCGGCACCGCCAGCACGGCGCCGGCGACGCCCCAGAGCCAGCCCCAGAACATCACCGACAACAGCACCGACAGCGGGTTCATCGACAGGCGCTTGCCGACGACGAGCGGGGTCACGAAGTTGGATTCGATCGCGTGGATGCAGAGGTAGGACAGCACCGGCGCGGCCAGCGCCGCGACACCGGCATCGCCCAGCGAGGACGCCAGCGAGGCCGCCAGCAGCAGCCCGCACATGATCAGCGGGCCGAGGTAGGGGATGAAGTTGAACATCGCGGCCAGCGCGCCCCAGAAGCCGGGGTTGGGCAGGTCGACGAACCACATCGTGCCCGACACGATCAGGCCGACGCCGATGTTGATCACGCTGACCGAAGCGACGTAGCGCGAGATGTCGCGCTGCGCCGCGCGCAGCCCGCCCAGCACCACGGCGCGCAGGCGCGGGCGATGCGGCAGCAGCTCGATGCAGCGCGACAGCACCCAGTGCTCGGACGCGAGCAGGAAGTAGAGCAGGATGGTGGTGGCCGCCGTGGACACCAGGAACTTCAGCCCGATGCCCAGGGCCTGCGCCGTCAGCGCCACACCCTCGCTGGCGATGCGCTCACGCACGGGATCGGTGGGCGGCGTCGGCGGCGCCGCGCGGCTCGAGCTGCGACGCTCCGCCGGCGGACCGAAACCCGGGATCGCCGCGCGCCACTTGTCCACCTGGTTCAACGCCTGCGACACCGCCACCGGCGCCCGCTGCCACCACTGCGCCACCGGCTCGGCCAGCAAAGCCACGCTCAGCACCGTGCACCCCACCAGCGTCGTCACCAGCATCGCCGCACTCACCGACTCCGGCAGGCCGTGATGCCGCATCGTGCGCACCGCCGGCGCCAGCACGAAGGTCAGGATCAGCGCCACCAGCACCGGCAGCACGATGGCACTCGCTTCCTTCAACAGGAAGACCAGCGCAATCAACAGCAGGCCTCGCGTCGCCCAGCGGCGCATCGTGGTCGGGGGCAGGGCGGAGGGGCGCAAGATGGTAAGGATGACGGAAGAGGGGACCGGGCAGGCTCTTGAAGCAAGGCCTGGGCCAGGAGGGAGCGCTACCGCCTGGGTCCAGGGCTGCAGGTACGGGCAGTTACGGCCGTAGATGCCGCTTCGGAAGGCACCCAGACTCCGCTCCGCCAAGCGCGGGCTCTCCACGAGGCAGGGGGCATCGCGTCCGCGAACCCCCAGCCTCATTCCGGCCCCACCACCATCGGCTGACTCCGCTTTCAAGTGGTCCGCCCTGATCGGCGCGCGTGGCTGCTCCGGCCGTCGGTAAAAGGTGCCGAAAGCCTTGCGAGGATCCGAGGGTTGGCAGCGGTTGCGGACGATGGGCGAACCGGCGCGGTGGCATCGAGAGGCTTCGGCGTTCGGCGGAGCTCGATGGCCCCATTGCCCGGCAGGCCCCGTGCCTACTGCGTTTGCGGCGTTCGGGCAGGCACGCCGAATGACGCGGGCTCCGCGATATGAAACTTCGCGGACGAGGTGGCATGGTCCTTGCGCTGATGGATCCAACAGGCCGGTTCGCCGGCACTGCCTACAACCCGTTCCCGTCCTCGCCGACGGGGACCCTCCGGAACCGGTTGCAGGCAGCCTCACTCTCTACCGGACAGGAGTCTCACAAGTGGGAGCAATGGAACTCAGGCACGAGCACAGACAGACCCAGACGCTGTCGCCTCGCCTCCAGCACGCCGTGCGTCTGCTGCAGATGTCCTCGCTGGACTTCTCCACCATGGTCACCGACATGCTGGGGCGCAATCCCTTCCTCGAAGTGACCGAGGCCTCGGACGATTCGTCGCCGCTGGACGCGGACGTGCCGGTCGCCGCATCGCCGGTGATGTCGGATGCGCCGGAACCCTTCCCGGACGACCGCGAGATCTGGCGCGCCGAAAGCTCCGGCTCGATGCGTCGCGCGGAGGACGGCGAACTCAGCGCGCTCGAGATGACGGCCGCGCAGACCTGCCTGCGCGAACACCTGCGCAGCCAGCTCAACGTGCTGCGGCTGTCGCCGCGCGATCTGGTGCTGGCGACCATCGTGGCCGAGTCGGTGGACGACGACGGCTATCTGCGCAGCTCGCTGGAAGAGCTGGCCGCCGTGGCGCAGATGCAGCCGCCGGTGGGCATCGACGAGATGCAGATCGCGCTCAAGCGCGTGCAGGCGCTGGACCCGCTGGGCGTGGGCGCGCGCAGCGTGGCCGAGTGCCTGCTGCTGCAGCTGCCCAAGCTGGAGGACGCGCGCAGCCGCAATCTGGCCGAACGCATCATCTCGCAGCACTTGAACCTGCTGGCCTCGCGCGACATCCCGTCGCTGGCGCAGTTGCTGGACGTGAGCGTGGCGGAGGCCGAGTCGGTCTGCCTGAAGCTGCGCCGCTTCGACCCGCGGCCGGGCTGGCGCTACGAGACGACGCAGGCGGCCTACATCGTGCCGGACGTGCTGACGACCAAGGTCCGCGGCCAGTGGCGCGTGCAGCTGAATCCGGCGGTGATCCCGAAGGTGCGCATGAACCAGGTGTACGCCGAGCTGTTCCAGCGCCACCGCCAGCAGGGCCACGCGGAGATGGCCAATCACCTGCAGGAAGCGCGCTGGACGATGCGCAACATCGAGCAGCGTTTCTCGACCATCCTCGACGTGGCCAACGCGATCGTGAAGCGGCAGCGCCACTTCCTGGAATTCGGCGCGATGGCGATGAAGCCGCTGGGGCTCAAGGAGATCGCCGACGAGGTCGGCATCCACGAGTCCACGGTCTCGCGCGTGACCAACAACAAGTACCTGGCGACGCCCAGCGGCGTGTATGAGCTGAAGTACTTCTTCTCGCGCGCGATCGTGAGCAGCAACGGCAGCGCGTGCTCGGGCACGGCGATCCGCGGCCTGATCAAGGACATCATCGAGGCCGAACGCGCGGAGAACCCGCTGTCCGACGCCGAGATCACGCGCCAGCTGGCCCGCCAGGGCCTGGTGGTGGCGCGTCGCACGGTGACCAAGTACCGCCAGATGCTGCGCATCGACGCGGTCGAACGGCGCCGCCAGCACAGCTGACGACCCCTTTTCTCGAGGCGCGATGGAGACAAGGACGGAGCCCCAAGAGGCTCCGTTTTCATTGGGGACGCCGCCGCGCGAACGCGTGAACCGCGGACTGCCGAGGCCCACTGATGCGCCTTTGCGGAAATACGTCCGATGGCCTACTCCCTGATCCCGAGCTCGTCGAGCCATACCTACTACGGATCCGTCGTCGAACCGCCCGCGCAGGGCGCCGGAGCCACCCCTTCCGGCAGTTGCCTGGATTTCCCGGAACCGGGAGATGGCGCTCAGGCATCGGTGCCGATCGCAGCCATCCACGAGGTCGTCCAACGCGTCATCGACACCGGCCTGCGGGCCTGCGATGACAGCGCACGGCGCTTCTGGGATCGAACGTACACCACGCTGCGTTCGGACATGCGCCAGAACCAGAACCGGACCCGGGATCGGACCGAGGTCGCCACATGGGGCGGTACCTGCCTCGAAGACCTGCGCTGGCGTTACCTCCAGTTCAGCCGAAGCGGCGATCCGTCGTGGCGGCCCTTGTGCGGCAAGATCGGCGAGTACTTCGAATCCAAGGACCAGTTGCAGGACGCCCTCGAGGTCTACCAGTCGCCGCACGCCACCGCTGAAAGGAAGGCGGAGGTCCGGGAGTTCCGCGAGAACGTCGCGGAGGCGGTGCGGTCAGCCTTGGGCGATCTCCGTGCCGAGCGGCTGCGACTCACGGGTGCGTGGCCCGCGCCATCCGTCGTCGGTCCGCCGGTGCGGGGGCGCCAGTCTGGGATCGGTCTGCAGCAGTGCAGACCATTGGAAGCCTCGGCGCCGCCTTGTTCGCTGGACTTCCCTTCGCGACTGACGCCCACGGCACCGCCGATGTCGGCGTCCTGGTCCGATGCGAACAGGATCGCCTACCCGCCGATGCTCACGCGCTACGGCATGGCTCACCAGGAAACCGGGGGGGGTGACGTCAGCGGCTTGGAGCGTCTTTCGTGGACCGCGACGGTGTCGCGTCCTTGACCAGCCGATCGCGCCGCTCGGCGTCGAGTCCGGGCGTCGAGCGCAGGTCGGTGTCGACCTGACCCTGCTTCAGGTCCTCATGGGCCTGGCCGATGACGGCACGCTGGTCCTCGCCGGCCGCGCCGGAGCCCATGCCACCGGTCGAATCGCCGCCGGTGCTCTGGTCGCGCTCATGCGGCAGTTGCGCGTCGTCGTCGTTGTGCGTGGGCGCGGCGTCGGGCTCGACAGAACCTGGCGCGACCGGGGTCTTGTCCAGCATGCGGCGCGGGACTGCGGGGCTGGCTGCCGTTTCCTGCGGCTTGTCGGTGCGGTTCGTCATCGAGGTCTCCTGAAGATTGCGATGCTTCCGAGAGGCAATCGCGCGACCCGGATTCGCGATGGCGCAAGCGTCTGCGCGGCGGGCGCAAACGCACTTTCCGCCAGTCGCGCCACTGAAGCTGCTCATGGGGACGTCGCCGACGCCCCCGATCACGAAGGAGAACACCTCATGAGTCTGTCCATGCCACCTGGTCTCACGGCAGGAACATCGTGTGAACTGGATCAGCTGTTCGCGGCGCCGGAAGTCTTTGCGGCCAAGGTCGTGGCGCCGATGGAGCGGTCGGGGCACGGCGCGGCCCCGTCGTCCGATGGCGGGACGGCCGTCCCGGATGACCTGGTGGACACCTGCCGACGCGGGGAGATGCCGCCCGGCCGGATGCCGCGCCTCGCCGTCGAGCATCCTCTGCCGCACCCTGGCGAGCGACCCACGCGGAACGCCATGTGCAGCGATCTGGCCAAGGCGATCAATTACCTGGATCTGACCCATCCACGGCCGCAGGGCCTGGTCCTGAGCCTGCGTATCGTCGCGGGCAGCGCGCACGGCGAGATGGCCAAGAAGGCACCCGTGGAGGTCGGGGCGATGCAGCGGCTGCTCAGGGCCACGCGATTCCTGTCGCAGTGCCTGGACGCCAGGGAGGGCCTGGCCGCCTTGCGCCACGAGTTCGAGGCCGCAAGGCCGGCGTGGGATCGTGCTGTCGAATGCGGGGTCGGCGAGCTCGACGCGGCCCTGAAGGATTTCGATGCCGGACTGACCGATTCCGGCCTGAAAGAAAGCGACGGGTCGTTGTCGGGGCAGATCGAGGCGGTGTACCGCCGCCTCTCCGAGGCCGTCAGTCTCGCCGGCGAGCTGGTGGCGAAGGCCGGCCAGACGAGCACCTGCCTGGCAAGGCAGCCTCGTGCCCAGGTGTCCGCGCTGCCGGGCAGGTCCACGGATGAACGCCCGGTGCCGGCCGAAGTGGCGCGCTTGACCCCGGGAGGGGATCGTCGTGTGGAGCAACTGCTCGTGCCGCCCGCAATCCCGGCGTCCAGCCGCACGCAGCCCTCCAGGGATGAGGCCCTGGCCGCGTGCCTGCGCGGTGAGCTCCCGGCTGGAAGCCTGCCCCGGCTGGCCGGCGAAGACATGACGAAGCCGGTCGACCGGGCGCAGTTCATCCTGGACCTCGACGAGGTCGTCCGCCATTTCGCGACGCGAGGTCAGCATGCCCAGGGCCTGGGAGCGTTCATCTGCTGGTGCGCGGCCGAGTTGGCGAAACAGCTCCGGCGCGATCCGAGGGTGGACGACGCTCACGCCCGGAGTCTGCTGGCCGGGGCGCGCAGGCTGTCGCAATGCCTGGACGCACGAGAAAACTGGGGGGCCATCGTCGATCTCCTCGGGAGAAAGGTCGAGGCGCTCGATGACCCCCTGCTGAGGCCGCGCTGGCGCCGTCTTCTTGACCTGTCGAAGCATGTCGGCCAGCAGGCGGGCGACGCCGGCGTCGACGCGAAGCGCCTGAGCATGCTGAGGTGGAAGCACATGACGAGCTGGCGCGAACGGACAGCCGCGCTGGCCGATGCGACCGGGGCCATGCTCTCGGCCGCAAGCACCTTGTCATCGATGGCAGTTCCCGGCGCCTTGCACGACAAGGTGATGCGCGATGCGCTGTCGCAGTATGAAGGCATCGTTGCCCTGGCCTTGCGGCGCGCCGCGTCGGGCGACGCCGCCGCGCAGGCCGCGCTCGATCGCCGCATCGCCACCCACGACGGCATGCGATGGGAGGTGCTGCTCCTGGAAGGCCAGATGTCGGCCATGCGGGAGGCGCTGGTGGGGGCGTCGCCCCAACCCGTCGATGCCGGGGCAGCCCAGCGGGCTGAGATGATCGAGTTTCCGCCGCCTTCGCCGCCTTCGTCGTGCTCCTCGTTCTCCTCGTCCGACAACGAGGGCGTACCGGATCCGCGCAACCCGGTGCAGGCACTGACGGATCTGTTCGAGCGCGGCTGATCGCGCCGACAGCGAGGCACCCCGGCCGGAACGGCGCTTGCCCGCCCGGCGCCATGCAAGCCTGGAAATCCCGTTTCACGATCCTCGACGCCGACCTCATGCTCTGGGGTCAGCTGTTGCTCGGCGCGCTGGTGATCGTCGCCGGCGCGCTGCTGCTGCACGCCGTCCTGCGGCCGATCGCGCGGCGCCTGGCGCGGTTCTCGCCGCTGCTGACCTCGGTCGTGCAGCGCATCGACAACCCGGTGCGATGGGCGCTCCCCCTCGTCGGGCTGCTGATCGCCGCGCAGGGCGTGCCCGACACGATGCCGGGCATCAACGGCGTGCAGCATCTGCTGGGCGTCCTGTGCATCGTGGCGATCGCGGCGGTGGCGGCCGGTGCGATCACCGGCGTGGCCAACGGCGTGGCGCTGCTGAATCCGGCGGACGTCGAGGACAACCTCGCCGCGCGCCGCATCCAGACGCAGACCAAGGTGCTGGCGCGCGTGGCCAAGGGCGCGGTGATGCTGACCGCGCTGGCCTTCATCCTGATGACCTTTCCGCGCGCGAAGCAGGTCGGCGCCAGCCTGCTGGCCTCCGCGGGCATCGCCGGGCTGGTCTTCGGCCTGGCGGCGAAGTCCGTGTTCGGCAACCTGCTCGCCGGCCTGCAGATCGCGATGGCGCAGCCCATCCGGCTCGACGACGTGCTCATCATCCAGGGCGAGTGGGGCAGGGTGGAGGAGATCACCTCCACCTACGTCGTGCTCAAGATCTGGGACGAACGCCGGCTGGTCATCCCGCTGCAGTGGTTCATCGAGAACCCGTTCCAGAACTGGACCCGCACCAGCTCCAGCATCCTGGGCACGGTGATGCTATGGGTCGACTTCACGCTGCCCGTCAACGAGCTGCGCGACAAGGCGACGACGATGTGCAAGGGCTCGGCCCACTGGGACGGCCGCGTCTGCGGCGTGCAGGTGGTGGAGACGACCGAACGCACGATGCAGATCCGCGTGCTCGTCAGCGCGAAGGACTCGGGCAAGGCCTTCGACCTGCGCTGCGAACTGCGCGAAGGCCTGATCGCCTGGCTGCAGAAGACGCACCCGCAGTCGCTGCCGCGCGTGCGCGCCCTGGTGGAAGACATCCCCGCGCCCGCAGCGCCAGTGCTCAAACCTTCGTTGCCACCGTCCCCCGCACCCTGAAAAATGCATGCGGGCGCAGTGCGCGAAGAGGTCGCGCGCCCACCAAGCGTCTTTCAAAGTTCTGGAGAGACGCATGGATCCCGTGGCGAACACGTCAGGCGCCGCCAGCTGCGCCGCGTATCAGGCGTCTGAGGAGCGGCCAAGTCCGGACGCCCTGCGCAGGCTCTTCGTCCGCCTGGGCGACGCGCTGGCGGATTGTCGTCGCCGGGTCGACACGACGCCCCGACACGTCACCGTCACGGAGATGCTCCGGTCCCGCTGCGGGCGCGCGGCCATCAGGGTCCAGGAAAGTCTGAACCTGCTGGAGCGCGGGGACGGCTCGTGCGCAGCGCTGGAGCGCGCGCAGCGCAGCCTGGACGACTTGCGCCGCAGACATCAGATGGTCGAGCACCTGCTGCGGATCAGGACGCCCGATGTGGCGTTGCAAATGGCGATCCGAGGGGACGAGCATCTGTCGGCGGCCTGGGCCAGATTTCCCGCACAGCGCGAGCCCCTGCTCGGATCGCTGGCCGATGCCTTCGAGCGGGCGATGCCGACTGAAATGGAAGAGCAGCTCGTCAACCTGCTCCTCTGCGTGACGGCCCTCACCGAGCAAGGCCCCACCTCGACTGCGGAGACCTTGCGCCCCCGCCCCGCGACGCCCCGGCGCACGGCCGAGTCGGCGCCAGAGATCCGCAGCCTCCCGGTCGCTGCAGAAGGGGCCGCCATCTGGAAGCGGAAAGCGAGGGATCTGAGCCGCGAACTGCAGGTGATGGCGCACACGATCGATGAATCGTTTCCCGCCAGGCTGCTGCTGTGCGTGACCGATCCGGCGCCGGAGGGAACCTGGACGCCGCGACTGTCGCCGGACAGGGACCAGGCGATCCGGGCGCAACGCGCCTCCCGCCTGCCCGGAAACGTTCGCCGGGATGTGCTGATCGCGGCACTGGGCGGCGGCGATCGCGTCGTCGAGCTCTTCGAGGAGGTGACGGCCGCCTACCTGGCAGGCCAGCCGATGCCGCGTTATCTGCGCAGCTACTGCGAGGGTCTGCTGGGGCGACTGTCGCCGGAGCCCGAGCCGCCGCCTCTAGATTGATTCCAGCATCAGCCGCAGGACTTCATCGATCTCCGCCTGCTCGTTGAGGTAATACCTCGCATGGCTGTGATCGAGCCTCGGACCCACGCGCACCGTCACCCAGTCTGCGCCGGCGCGCTGGAACGCCGGCTCGTCGTTGGTGTCGTCGCCGACGTAGAAGCCCGCGTCGGCGCCATAGCGCGCTGTGAGACGCGTCATCGCATCGCCCTTGTCGGGGGCGCCTTCGACGAGCACATTGACGACCCGCTTGCCCGGCTCGGTGACGATGCCCGCCGGCAGATCGGCCACCAGCACGGCGATCGCATTGCGCGCCGCCACCGGATCCCTCGCCATCCGGTAATGGATCGCGATGGACGCGCCCTTGTCCTCGATCGTCGCCCCCGCCTGGTTGAGCGTCGGCTCCATTCGCAGCATGCGCTCCCGGAACGTCCCCAGCGTCGTCACCACGTGCGGATCCGGGCCGTCGAACTCGTCCTCCGCGCCGTGGTTGCCGACGATGTGCGTGGGCTTGAAACCCAGCCGGTGCCGCACGTCCAGCACCTGCCGCCCGCTGACCACCGCGACCGGCAGGCGCGCCGCCAACTGCTCCAGCAGCTTCGCGGTGGGCTCGGGCAGCCGCGCCTCGTCGGGATGCATGACGATGGGCGCCAGCGTGCCGTCGAAGTCGAAGCCCAGCAGGGGACGGCGCGTCATGAGGCGGGTGACCGCGGCGCGGCCCTCCGCGTCGAGCAGATATCGCACCGGCATCATGGCGTCAGCGTCTCCTCTCCAGCTTCCCTCGATCTGCGCTGCACGCGTCGCGTGATGCGTTCGCGCAGTCGCCATTGACCCGCGTCGGTCAGCATGCGGCCGGCCCAACGGTAGACGTTGAACTCGCGCACCGTCATGCGCAGGCTGGCCATGCGCTCGCGCTGCTCCTGCGGCGGCATGAGCGCCGCGCGGTGCAGGGCGTCGGTGGTCTCTTCCACGTGGTACGGGTTGATGACCAGCGCCTCCTGCAACTCGCGCGCCGCGCCGGCGAAGCGGCTGAGGATCAGCACGCCTTGATCGTCGTCGCGCGCGGCGATGAACTCCTTGGAGACCAGGTTCATGCCGTCATGCAGGCTGGTCACCACGCACATGTGCGCGGCGCGGTAGAGCGTCATCAGCGCCGCATGGTCGTGGTGCTCGGCCAGCAGGACGACCGGCTTGTAGCCGGCGCCGCCGAAGCGCAGGTTGATGCGCTCGGTGACGCGATGGATGCGGTCCTGGAATTCGCGGTACTCCTCCAGCGCGTTGCGCGTCGGCGCCGCCACCTGCACGAGCACGAAGCGCCCCTGCCACTGCGGATGCTTCTCCAGCAGTCGCTCCACCGCGTGCAGCCGCTCCAGGATGCCCTTGGTGTAGTCGAAACGGTCCACGCCGACCGCCAGCACCGTGTCGGGCGCGAGCTTCAAGCGCTCGAACACCGAGGCGCGCGCGTCCGCCGGGGACAACCAGCCGGCGCGTTCCTCGTCGGTGGGCCAGGCGATCGAGATCGGGTAGCTCTGCACCAGCGTCGGCTCGTCCTGGTAGCTGATGGTCGAATGCTCGTGCTCGATGCGGGCCTCCAGGTAGCGGTCCACCGTCTCGGTGAAGTTCTTGCAGTGGAATCGGGTGTGGAAGCCCAGGATGGTGCTGCCCAGCATGCCCTGCAGCAGTTCGCGCCGCCACGGGCAGATGCCGAAGGACTCGGGGTTGGGCCAGGGGATGTGCCAGAAGGTGATGATGGTGGCCTTGGGCAGCTTCTCGCGGACCATGGCCGGCAGCAGGGCGAAGTGGTAGTCCTGCACCAGCACGACCGGGTCGTCGCCGCGCGCCTCGGCGACGACCGCGTCGGCGAAGCGCTGGTTCACGGCCTTGTACTGCGCCCAGTCCGACTCGCGGAACACCGGCCGCACGTGCGCCACGTGGCACAGCGGCCAGAGGCCTTCATTGGCGAAGCCCTGGTAGTAGCCGCGCTCTTCCTCTTCGCTCAGCCAGACGCGGCGCAGCAGGTAGTCCTGCGTGTCCGGCGGCACGGCGACGCGGTCGTGCGCGTCGACGACGTCCCGGTCCGCGCTGCCGCTGCCGTGCGCGATCCAGGTGCCCGAGCAGGCGCGCATGACGGGCTCGACCGCGGTGACCAGGCCGCTGGCGGGCCGGCTCACGGTGATGCCGTCCGGACCGCGCTGGTGGATGTAGGGCTCGCGGTTGGAGACCACGATCACCTGGTCGCCGCGCAGCTGCGTGCGCAGCAGGCTGCGCAGCCGCTCGGGGTCCCAGGGCGTGAGCGGACCGTGCTCGCGGTAGAGGTTGTCCTCGAGCTCGCGGATGTGCTGGCGGATCTCGACCTCCAGCGGCTGCAGCTCGGGCGGCGCCGTCTCGGGGCCGCCGCGGAAGCCGCCGGTGTTGAGCAGGGGCCGCACCAGCCCCTCGCCGCGCAGGATGGCGCGCATGCCGGAGACCCAGCCGCGCCAGCTCAGCTGCGCCACGATCATCGTGATGCCGGCGATCGCCAGGCCCAGCACGGTGATGAAGATGATCATGTAGCGCCGCGTGTCCAGGCTGCGCCGGTCGGGCAGGCTGAGGTCGTGCAGCAGCACGAGGCGCTCGGCGTCGGGCTGCCCGGGATTGACCGGGAACACGCCGATGTGGACGGCGCCGCTGGTCAGTTCCAGCCGGGGATCCTTCAGCGCGGCGCTGGCCTCGGCCTCCTTGCAGCTGAGCGAGCCCGGGAAGCCCTTGGTGCTCATGACCTGCGTGCCGTCGGGCGCGCACAGCGCGATGCCGACGAGGCGCTCGTCGAGCACGCCGCGTTCCAGCAGGTTGCGCAGGCGTTCGCGCTGGGCGCTGGGATCAATGTCGCTGATCGCGACGGACAGGGTCTTGGCGACCATCGCGCCGCGCAGGCTGAGGTCGCGCGAGAACCAGCGCAGCGTCATGCGGTCCAGCAGCGGCAGCGCCAGCAGCGCCGCAAGGGTCAGGGTGATCAGCAGCGGAACCAGGAAGCGGATCTGGAGGTGCAGCGACTTCATGCCCGGCTCCCCGCGCGACGTGGCGCAGGGTCTGCGAGGAAGAAGTCGCCGTCGCCGTCGTCCGCATCCTCGTCGTCATCGTCGCCCTCGTCGGCGTCGATTGGATGCCCCTTGAGCGCGTGCATGCCGCCCAGCGCCAGTCCGGCCGCGAAGGCGCCGTAGACGAGGAGCAGGCTGGTGACCGACGGCGGCCGTGTGCCCGAGGCCGTGGCGCGCTTGTCGGCGCCGGGCGTGAGCACGCTGGGGGTCACGACGCGGTCGACGCCCACGGCGACCGCCGTCAGCAGCAGCGCGTCGGTGACCGCGTTGCCGCGCGTGGGCCGGCGGCGCATCGCGCGCAGCCGGTCGTAGAGGGCGCCCCAGACGATGCCGGTGGCGGCGTGCAGCGCGATGTCGGCGGCGGAGGTCTTGAGCGGCGGACGGCCGACGCGGTACTCGGAACGACCGACCAGATGCGCATGGTCGGACCGGCTGCCGCGCAACAGCGCCAGCCCTGAGAACAGGCTGGCCAACACGCCGTCGGCGCATGCCCGGCGCAGCGCCGGGAGCAGCAATGCATTCAAAGGCGACTCCTGTGACAGAGGGAAACAAGCCCCTGAAGATGGCAATTGCCGTGCCGCCCAAGGCCGGTGCGGGTCGGCATGCGCCCCGGGGGCACGGCGCGGCCCGCCCGGACGGCCAGGACGACCTGGACTGCCTGGCTCCAGCTTCAGTTCACGGCCGTCGGCGGCGGCATGTAGGGCGGTTCGCGCACGGGCACCGGGTTCTCGCCGGGAATGGGCGGGTCGATGACGCCGGGCGGATCGTCGCCGGGCTCGGGCGTGGGGCCGTGCGGCGGCGGCGGAACGAAGGGGACTTCGTTCGGATGCGGCGGGTTCGGCGGCACCGTGTGGGCCTCGAAGGGGAGGGGCAGTTGGTACATGGCGTTCCTTGTGTCGCGGGACGCCTTGCAAGCGACGCGCCTGACAGGGGGAGGGGCGGCGACCAGCGTCGTTGACCGGCCTCGTGCGCTTCCTCCCGATTGAGGCGCGCGACCGGACGTTCTGTCGGCAAGCGCTGCCGAAGCGGACGTCGTGACCGCCGCGGGGGCGGCACCGCGTTTGCCGGATCACGATGAACACAGGTGTCCCAGGAGTTCCGCCTCATGAACGACCCGGCCTTCGAGACGTTCCGCCGCGCAGTGCTGGCGGCCTCGCCCAAGCCCGATCAACCGCGACGCGCCGACGAGGAGCGTCCCGCGGAGCCGCCCGCGCCCGGACCGGACCAGGCGCCGCACGAACATCCCGACGATCCGGGCGTGCATCCGGACGGGCCGAAGCGCTATCACGACGATCACGCCGCGCCGGCGCGCCAGCAGCTGGATCGGCAGGTGGCGCAAGGAGAACCCGCATGAGGTCGCACGTCCTGCCGCAGACCGATTTCCGCGCGGACCTGATGGCGCGCGACGAGGTGGTGGCGCTGCTGGTCGACGACCATCAGCGCGCGCAGCACGCCTTCCACCAGTTCGACCGGCTCTGGGCGCTGGGGGACCATGAATCCTGCGAAGCGCTGGTGCGCCGCACCTGCGCGCTGCTGACCGTGCATGCGACGCTGGAGGAAGAACTGTTCTATCCGGCGGTGCGCAAATGCCCGGAGGTCGGCGCCGTCGAGCGCCGTCTCATCAACGAGGCCGAGATCGAGCACCTGGTCGTGCGCATCCTGATGTCGCAGCTGCGTCGCATGGGCGCGGACGACACGCAGTTCGCGCCGCTGGTCGGGGTGCTGGGCCGCTACGTCACCCATCACGCGCAGGACGTGGAACAGGGCATCCTGCCGCGGCTCACGCATGCGTCGTCGGTGGACTGGCGCGCGCTGTCCGGCGCGCTGCGCCGCCGCCGCGACGAACTCGACCGCCAGTGGCGCGACGAGCTCAGCCAGGAGAGCCGGGAGTACGAGCGTCAGCAGGACGCGTGAGTGGGGATGAAGCCGGTTCCGCGGCCCGATCAGCCGCCCGTTCTGCGGCTCGTCCTGCAGCTCGTCCTGCAGCTCGTTCCGCGCGGCGTGCCAGCGACGCCACCAGCGGATGCGCAGTGAACTGCGTGAGCAGGCGCGCCTTCTGCTGATCGGTCAGGGTCGACGCGTCGATCATCGCGGGCCAGGTGGCGAAAGCCGCCTTCACGCAGCGCGTGATGGCCGTCTCCGCCGGCTTGACGGGGATCCTCAGGCGATCGCAGAAGACCTGCAGCAGGGCCGGGGACATCGACTGCCGCAGGAGGGGCGCGTCACCGGCGTCCGTCGCGGCGGTGCGTCGCGGCAGGAGGTGGGGCGGCACGATGTGGAGCGCATGCCCGCGCAGCCGGTGGAACACCGCATAGGCCACCAGGTCGTAGGCGGGCGACAGCGTCGGGGTGACGCCGTCGAGGTAGCGCACGCCGATGTTCTTCAGGTGCATGTCGGCGTTGCCGATCAACTCGTTGACGACGATGCGCCGCAGCAGTTCGTGCACCGCCGGCTCGCCCATGGAGGGCTCGGTCATGAGCACCGCCGCGAGGTCGAGGTAGCTGAGCCGCGCGCCGTCCGGCCCGCGACCGTACTTGTCCTCCGGCGAGCAGCCCAGGATCTGCGCGAAATCCTCGACATGGATGCGCCCCGCCGGCGACCGGTCGAAACGCGTCACGGCCAGGAAGTTCGTCCGTGCCGTCGCGTCGCCCAGTTCGTAGCCGTGCTGCAGGCCCAGCCGTTCCAGCGGTTCCAGCACGGCCTCGCAGGTGTCCACGCCGGCCGCGCGCGCCAGCCGCAGGCTCAGGTCCTCGACCTCGGGCAGCAGCGGCTGGCCCACCACCGGCAGCTTGGCGATGATGTGGGTGTCGTGGTCCTTGGTGCGGCCGACGTAGCGCTCGCCCTCGCGGATGACGCCGAGCTTCGGTTGCACGCCCGACAGCGAGACGCCTTCCTCGAGCGGGTCCGCGGTGACCGACATCTCCAGCGCGTCCTGGCCCTGCGTGACGTAACGCGCGAGTTCCTCACGCGTCAGCTCGATGGGGAGCGCATGGACGTTGCCGGGCAGGTCCTTGCCGCAAGCCGCGAGCATCTCGAAATGGTCGTTGGGCGCGCAGTCGCGCAGTTCGGCGACGTGGTGGCGGAACACGCCCTCGGGCAGCAGGTTCTGGAAGAAGCCGGGCAGCATCCAGCCGGCGGACGGGGAGTGGCGGCCGTTGAAGCTGACCGAGCGGATGTCGCGCCACAAGGCGGCCTGCGCCTCGGGCGTCGCCGCCCGCATGGACAGCGACAAGGTCGGTACGGCCGGACCCGCGCGTGTCATCAGGTCTTCGTCGGCCACGAACCGGTTGATGACCGTGTCGTCGTTCAAGGCGTACTGGAACAGCACGCCCAGACGCAGCGCGCCCAGATGGATGGCCAGCACCTTCACGTTCATGAGCGTTCCTTGCCGGCGGCGCGGGCATCCTGCCGCGCATGCAAGGCCTCCAGGGCCTCGGTGACCACGGAACGCACCGGCGGGCCGACGGCGTCCCCCGCGGCGACCGCCCGGGCGGCGCCCTTGGGCACCAGCACCAGCTCCAGCCCCAGTTGATGGGCCACGGTCATCAAGGTGGAGACACGGAAGTCCTCCTGACCGCTGAGCACGTGCGTGAGCGTGCGGGCCGAGATGCCCGCCGTGTCGGCCAGACGCGCCTGCGTCAGCCCGTTGCGACGGGCGGTGTCACGGAGGATGCCGGAGATCTCAGGAAGTGTGAGCATGGCAATAAAGTTCCAATTCGTCCTGAAACAGTACTTTATTGCTGATTTCAGGTCAAGTGAATTGGAAATAAAGTGCCATATCCATCAAGTATGGAACTATGTTGCCACGTCGGCACGGGGCGCCGGGGACGACAGCCATCTCTCTCGGACCCGGTCCGCTGCGCGGGCATGCGCTCTTTTCTTGCGGACGCCGCGCCAGCAGGCGGCGGGCAGGCAGGCCGTCAGTCGCGCCAGCAGCCGTCCCGGCAGCG
The DNA here is from genome assembly GCA_002205125.1 of Roseateles noduli. Classification (GTDB taxonomy): domain Bacteria; phylum Pseudomonadota; class Gammaproteobacteria; order Burkholderiales; family Burkholderiaceae_C; genus Roseateles; species Roseateles noduli. The sequence goes on from NIOE01000003.1 coordinate 243,938, forward strand.
ACGTCCGGGCGGCCAGCTTGTTCGCGGCCCACACCGCGCGCAGTTCGTCCAGCAGCCGGTTCACGGCCTCGGCCTCGGCCTCGGTCTGGGCCTGGGCCTGGGTCTCGGCTTGCCGCCGCCCGGTCCGGCGACGGCTGTGCCTGTCGAGGAAGGCCCACGCCGCATCCAGGAACGCGGTCACGGACTCTCCGGTGGCGGGGCGGCCAGCCCGGCACCATGCCCGATGTTTCGCCTGGACCCCGGCCAGCGTGATCGGTGCCGGAGGCCGGAGGCCGCTGCGAGTCGGCGGTCCGCGAAGGGCCTGGCGTATCCGGGCGCCCAAGCGGGAGAGGAAGTGTTGCTGCTGACGGTCGTACGGCGTCCGGGCCGCCGCGGATGCCGCCGTGCCGTCTTGGGGAAAGTCGGCGTCGCGGACATCGTTGGCTGGGGGCCGGAGCAGCGGGAACAGGGGAGGGAGGGACATGGTGAGGATCGGCTTGCCCGTCGCCGACCCGAACGGGTTGTCGCGAGGGCCTGCCGGACTCTGTCGATCCCCCGGCCGTCCGGTTCGTCTCAGCGCGACGCCGGCGTGCTGGCCGCGCCCGCCGCCGCCGGGAAGGCCGACTGCGGTCCCGCAGCGCCCGTCGCGGTGACGCGCCAGATCACGTTGCCGACGTCGTCGGCCACCAGCAGCGCGCCCTGGCGGTCGAGCGCGACGCCGACCGGCCGGCCCATCGCCTGGCCCTGGGCATCGAGGAAGCCGGTCACCACGTCGACCGGCAGGCCGCTGGGCTTGGCACCCACGAAGGGCACGAACACGACCTTGTAGCCTGCCGGGACCTTGCGATTCCACGAGCCGTGCTGGCCGATGAACATGCCGTGTGCGAAGTCCTGCGTCAGCTTGTTGCCGTCCGACGAGGCCAGCCCCAGCGAAGCGGTGTGCGCGCCCACCGCGAAGTCGGGCACCAGCGCCTTCTCGACGAGCTCGGGCCGCTGCGGCTTGACGCGCTCGTCGACGTGGTTGCCATACCAGCTGTACGGCCAGCCGTAGAAGCCGCCGTCCTGGACGGAGGTGATGTAGTCGGGGACCAGATCGTCGCCGAGTTCGTCGCGCTCGTTCACCGCCACCCACAGCGCCTTGCTGGTGGGCTCCCACGCCAGGCCGACCGGGTTGCGCAGGCCCGAGGCGAACACCCGCGTCGAGCCGCTCTGCAGGTCGACCTCCAGGATCGCGGCGCGGCGCTGCTCGTTCTCGATGCCGTTCTCGGCGACGTTGCTGTTGGAGCCGATGCCGGCATACAGCTTGGTGCCTTCCGCGTTGGCGATCAGGCTCTTGGTCCAGTGGTGGTTGATCGAGCCGCCGGGCAGGTCCGCCACCTTCGTGGGCTTGCCGGCGAGCTTGGTCTGCCCCGTCGCATAGGGGAAGCGCACGATCGCGTCGGTGTTGGCGATGTAGAAGCTGTTGCCCACCAGCGCCATGCCGAACGGCGAGTTCAGGCCCTCCGCGAACGCGAAGCGCTGGTCCGCGACGCCGTCGCCGTTGGTGTCGCGCAGCAGGGTGATGCGGTTGGCGCTCTTGGGCCCGGCGCCGGCCTTCTTCTGGAACTGCTTGGTGATCCAGGCCTTGGGGCCCTTGCCGTCGTCGGGGCGCACCGGCGCGTTGGTCTCGGCGATCAGCACGTCGCCGTTGGGCAGCACGTAGAGCCAGCGCGGATGGTCGAGCTTGTCGGCAAAGCGCGTCACCGTCAGGCCGGCCGCGGCCTGCGGTTTCGCGCCGGACGGCCAGCCGACGGCCTTGGCGACGTTGATGGTCGGCACCAGCGACTTCTGCGGCTCGGGCAGCGCGGGGTTGGGGCCGTAGCCGGGCGGCGTCGCAGGTTGGGCCTCGAGCGCGAGTGCCGGATACGAGCACGCAGCCAGGGCGCTCAGCGCGACGACGGCGCCCGCGATGCGGGTGATCCGGCGGGCGCGAAGGGAAGGGCGCGGGGCAGGGCTCGCGGACAGGGGGCGGGCGGGCATCTTCTTGTTCATCGGCTTCTCCGTCGAAGGGCCGCCCCGGTCGGGGCGGCGGCAGCCGGCAGGTCAGCAAGCGGGATGCCCGGCCCCTCCGGGGCCGTCGGCTGCCCATCGGGGATGGCGAAGGGACAGCGCTTCAGCCGCGTCCGCCAGGACCATCGCCAGCGGCAGGTGCGGCCCCGCCTTCAGCGCCGTCTGCAGCGCCCGCAGCGGTTCGAGCATGAGGTCGATCGCATCCCCCCGCGTCCGGGCGAAATGTGGAGGAGGCAGCCCTGCCTGGGCGGCCCGCCTGGCGACGGCGACGTCGATCCGTGCGCGGTCGATTTGCAGGCTCCGTGCCAACGCCTGAAGATCCAGCTGCACGAGGCGTTCCGCCAGCGCCGCGTCGACGGGCTGGTGCAGCGCCGGCAGGGTTTCGCCGGCGTGCCGGGGATGCGTGAACAACGGCGAGACGCCGCGCAGCCCCTCCCGTGCGATCTCCCCGGGCCGGGTCACGTCCATCGGCAGTGCGGACGTCCGCAACTGGCCGCGCGTGTCGAATCGCAGCTGATCCCATCCCGCGCCGGGACGGCCGATCAGCCACTGCGCCAGCACGGCCCGCCGCAGTTCGGATCCGTCGACCACGTCCGCGCCCAGGTGCCCCTCCAGCCACTGTCCCTCGCCATCGACCAGGACGCCAACGGCGCCGTCCAGCGTGGCCGCGGAGGCCTCGGGAACACCGAGGTCCACCCCGCACTGCTTCAGGCGCGCATCGAGCGCGCACATCAGGGCAGCGTTCTGGGGCCCCCGGCCGGACTCGCCGGCTTGCGCGCGCGTCGGCATTGGATGGAAGCGGTACACGTCCCGGTCGTCGATGGCCCGGACGACCGCATCCGACCCGACCGGGGCCAGCGCTCCCGGGGGGGCGGGCTCCGCGTCCGCCGCCTCGGCAAGATCGATGTCGCGGCGGAGTCCGCGCAGGGCCTGGGCATGCGCCTCCCGGCCTTCCTCGCGCTTGGCGGGCCGGTCGTCGTGGCGGTCCGGGAATTGCGCATCGATCGCCTGCTGGCGTCGCCGACGGTCGGCCAGGATGCGTTGTTCGAGTTCGAGCAGGTAGCACGAGGCCAGATGGATCTTGGCCCTGCCGACGTCGTCGGGGCGGCCGGAGCGCGACTTCCGCGTGATGTAGCTCGTGGCCAGCCGGCGCAGGCGCCGTGCCTCGCCTTCGTCGAAGGCCTCGGTCCGGGGACGGACGGACCAGGCGTCGTAGTCGCGCCGCAGTGAGGCGAAGCTGTGCGGATCCGCCGTGCCCACGTGCTTGCCGATCACCTCGACTGCCTTGCGCACGGCGCCGTCGACCCGCCGGGCGAAGGTGCGTCTCGTGGAGCGGTGCGCCTGCTTCGTGAGCAGCGTCTGGAGAAAACCCTGTTGGGTCGCGGTCACCCCGGCGTCCGGGACGGGTTTTGCCGGTGGGTCGCTCTTGCGCGTGTGGATGAATGAGCTGATGAAGGATGGCATGCGCGACGATCTCCCTGCGGCCCGACCGTGGTCCCGACGGGATCGCTGCGGGGGCACGGGGCTTGGTCCTCGTCCGGCAACCCGGAGTTCCGCGCCACGCACCCACCGGCGCAGCCGCAGGGGCCCCGGCACGACCTGGCACCCCGCTTGCTCAAGCGGCGGCTGGTTCGACGTACGCTACACGGGAATTCCCGGGAGGACGATGAAGACGAAGCGATACGCCGCCTGCGCGGGCGTGGCCCTGCTCGGCGGCCTGTACGGCGCGGTGCAGGCCCAGGAGCAGGCCCAGGAGCAAGCCCAGGGGCAGGTTCAGGAGCAGACACCGGCGGCTTCGGGGCCGGCCGGGAGGGCCCGGCCCCTGCCGACGGTCGTGGTCTCAGGCAGCGTGGCCGAGCGCCGGCTCGACGAGGCCCCGTACGCGGCTTCGGTGATCGATGCCGACACCCTGCGCGCGGCGGGCCCGATGATCAACCTGTCGGAGGCGCTGAACCGCGTGCCTGGCCTGACCGCCAACAACCGCCAGAACTACGCGCAGGATCTGCAGCTGTCCTCGCGCGGCTTCGGCGCGCGGGCGCCGTTCGGCGTGCGCGGCTTGCGCCTCTACACCGACGGCATCCCGGCGACGATGCCCGACGGGCAGGGCCAGGTCACGCACTTCGACCTGGCCTCGGCCGCCCGCGTGGAGGTGCTGCGCGGGCCGTTCTCGGCGCTCTACGGCAACAGCTCGGGCGGCGTGATCGCGCTGGTGAGCGCGCCGGTGCGCGAACGCTTCGCCGAGCTGGACCTGGACGCCGGCAGCGCCGGACTGCGCCAGGCGCGCATCACCGCCGGGACGCCTTTCGGCGACGGCTGGGAGGCGCAGGTCGGCGCGTCGCGCATGGAGACCGACGGATTCCGTCCGCACAGTGCCGCGCGGCGCACGCTGGCCAACGGCCGCCTGGCCTGGACGGGTGCGCGTGATCAGGTCCTGCTGCTGGTCAGCGACATCGACCAGCGCGCGCAGGATCCGCTCGGGCTGACCGCGGCGCAGTTCGCCGCCGATCCGGACCAGACCGCGTCGCAGGCGGAACAGTTCAATACCCGCAAGAACGCGAGCCAGACGCAGCTCGGCGCGCGCTGGCGGCATCGTTTCGACGACGGCGGCATCCTGTCCGAGAGCGCGCTGACCGCCTACGCCGGGCGTCGCTCGGTGACGCAGTGGCAGTCCATCGCCGTGGGCGCGCAGACGCCGCCGGGCAGCGGCGGCGGGGTCGTGGACTTCAGCCGGGACTACGACGGCGTCGACGCGCGCGTGGTGTGGCGGCTCGGCCCGGCCACGCTGGCCACCGGCGTGAACCTGGAACGCCAGGAGGACGACCGCCAGGGCTACGAGAACTTCCTCGGCACGGGCCCGTCGCAGCAGCTGGGCGTCACGGGCGCGCTGCGGCGCGACGAGCAGAACCGCGCCGTCACGCGCGAGGCCTACGCCCAGGGCGAACTCCCGCTGACGACGACGCTCACCGCCAGCGCCGGCGTGCGCGCGGGACGGGTCTCGCTGTCGGCGCGCGACCGCTTCCTGGGCAACGGCGACGATTCCGGCTCGCTGCGCTACGACTACACGAATCCGGCGCTCGGCCTGGGCTGGAAGGTCGCGCCGTCGTTGCTGCTGCATGCCGCGCTGGGGCGCGGATTCGAATCGCCGACGCTCAACGAGCTGGCCTATCGCGCCGACGGACAGGGCGGCTTCAACACCGCCTTGCGGCCGCAGAAGAGCGTGCAGCAGGAAGTCGGCGCGAAGTGGCGCGCCGGGACCGTCGAGCTCGACGCCACAGCCTTCCACGTCGCCACGCGCGACGAGATCGGCGTGCTGACCAACAGCGGCGGACGATCGAGTTTCCAGAACGTCGGCCGCACGCGGCGCAGCGGCGTGGAACTGTCCGGCGCCTGGGACGTCACGCCGCGCTGGCGCGCGCAGATGGCGCTCGGGACGCTGAAGGCGAGCTACCGCGACGGGTTCCTGACCTGCACCGGCACGCCGTGCCCGACCGCCAACGTGCCGGTGGCCGCGGGCAACCGCATCGCGGGCACCAATGGCGGCAGCGCCTACGCGGAGCTCGCGTGGCGGCCGTTCGAGGCCGCGCGCGACGGCGAACTCGCCGTCGAATGGCGCGGCATGAAGCGCACGGCGGTGAACGACATCAACAGCGAATCGGCGGGCGGCTACGGCGTGCTCCACCTGCGCGCCCGGCACGGCTGGACGCTCGGCGCGATGCGGGCGGAACTGATCGCGCGCGTCGACAACGCCGCCGATCGTCGCTACGTCGGCAGCGTCATCGTCAACGACGGCAACGGCCGGTTCTACGAGCCGGCGCCCGGGCGTTCATTCTGGCTGGGCCTGTCGCTGCGCGCGGCGTCGCCCCGGGAGCCATGAACGCCTGGTGACGGTCGCCGACGCTGGCGGCAGCTCCGGCAGAGGCAGGTCGTAGCGGTTCCTCGTGTCCTCGATGAGCCGCCAGAGCGTCTTCAGGCGCTCGTTGTCCGCCTCCACGCGTCGCGCGTCGTCCTTGCCCGGTCGCTCCAGGCCCCTGGAGATCGTGTCCGCCGCCTCGACCGTCGTCCGGAGCAGCTTCTCCGCGGCCCGCCGACGAAGCGGTCCTGAGGCCCTCAGCCGCAGGCCGATGGCATCGCGCAGCAGCGGCGCGACGGTTCTGTCCCGCCGCTTGAACGGGTTGAACGGGGCGTAATGACGCAGCCACGCGGACAGCTCGTTGTCCGCGACGTACGCCGGCGGGTCAGCCCGGCGCGGCGGTGCAGCCACGGGCCGCGAAGGTCTGGAGGCGGCTGTCGCACCCACCACCGTCGCCGGCGGTGTCGGTGGAAGCACGGTCGTGCGCATCTCGCTCTGGCAGTGGGCGCGAGGCACGGTCTGGACGGCATCGGGGCCGTCCGGACGGCGAGGGGACAGCCAGATCGTCACGTGATTGGAGAAACGTTCGAACAGGTCCTGCATCGTCGCGCGAGGATGTGCCCGGAGCACGTTCTGGAACGTGCTGATCGTGTCGACGCTGCGATAGATCGCATCGCGGCTCAATCCCGCCTGCCGGTCGCCTTGGTCGGCGCGTGGCCAGCGGTGCCAGCCCAGGGCGGTGTCGAGGGACGCCACCAGCACGTGGGGGGCTATCCGCAGGATCCCGTCGACGAGCGTCGGATCGAGCGGCTGTTCCCAGCCGCCGCCGCCTCGCGCTGCCGCCAAAAACAGGTCAGGGGGCGTGCGCATGTCGTCGATCCTCAAGAGGAGGGGTTGCAGCGCGTCGTCCTCAGGAAACGCCGGGGTCGCGTCGACGCCGCCGGGACATGGCGTCCCCCAGCGGTTGGTGAACAGGCGAGACAGCGCTCGCGCCTGCATCGGACCGGGCGGCCATGCGCCGGGCGACGCCCCGGCGCGCAGACGCACGCCCCAGCCCGCTTCCAGGAACTCTTCGAGGCAGCGGGCCATCGATGCCCGTACCGTCGCGGCCCGGTCGCGGTCATGTTGGTCGGCGGATCGGTCGGCCAGCCGGTCGATGAAACGGGCTTCGCACGGCCCCAGGCGGGCCGGGTCGTGGATGTTCGACGCCGGGAGCGGTGGCGCCGCGCGCGCGCCGATGCACAAGGACTGCGAGAGAGGCATGGTGTCAGCTCCCAGGGCGCGGATTGGAGATCGCGGCGGTCGTCGCGGCCGTCGCGGCCGCCTCGATGCCGAGGCGTCGCGCGAGTTCGACCAGCGCGGCGTCCAACCCCGATCGCAGGCCGAGCTCCACGAAACCGTTGGTGTCCATCAGTTCCACCAGGTCGTCGCACGCGAAGCGCTGACGGCCGTCGGCCACATGGACCCCGACGCGGCGCAGCACATCGTCGCGGACGCTGCGGTCCGACGTGGCATCGGCAGCATCGAGCAGCGCGATCAGCGGACGGTCAAAACCGTCGATCAGCGCCTCCAGATCGACGATCGCATCGTCCAGCGCGACGGTCAGGCGCGCACGGTCGGGATGCGTCTCGCAGCGCTCGACCACGGCGCGTCGCAGATCGTCCACGGCCAGTTGCAAGCGGCGGCGCGTCTGGGTCCAGGTCTGGCGTGGCGCCGGGCACTTCGCCGTGGGGCGCCCGGGGCGTGACTTCAGCGCAGGGGGGCCGACGGGCTCGACGCGCGAGGGGGGCAGGTTCGTCATCCCTGTATGTCGTCCGGCAACGTGCGCTGGTTCAGGCGTCGTTCCTGACGTCGACTGTCGACAGGTACCAGTTCAACGAGGCGTGCCGCTCCGCCAGCGCCGCCAGGTCCTCCGTCTCCTCGGCGGGCTGACCGAGCAACTGTTCTCGCGTGGCCACACAGGACCGCGCCCAGTCGCTCAGGCGCAGGATCTGATCGGCGCAACGTTGCACCACCGCGCGGCTCGGCCAGAGCGCCAGCGCGGCCTCTGCCGATCCAGGGCCGCTCAAGCCCACGGCCTTGGCGACCAGCGCCAGTTCCCGCTCAGTCGGACTGCAGCGCCTGGCAATGACGTCGGCGCTCATGCTTGCGCTCAACTGCGCGAGCGCGCGTTGGAGGTCCAGACGCATCGGCATGCCCTGGTCCGCATCCGGGGACGAGGGGACGGGCGCCTCCGCAGCCGCGGTCGTCTGATCGCGGCTGTCCTCCTCCGGTTCTGCCAGGTACCGCTCAGGCTGGAGGATCCATGGACGCCCCGCCTCGTCCACGAGAACGCCTTCCCGCGACGACCGGGACTCACCCGCACACAGCGCCACCAGCGCCAGAGCCTCCATGGCCCTGGGGCTCCCCTCGCGGGTCAGCGATGCGGTCAGCCGGGCCCGCGCTTCGCCCTCGGCGTCATCGGGCTTCGAGAGACACAGGTCGAAATCGGGTGGCGCGCGCATCAGCAGTCCCAGCGTCCAGGCCGCGTCCGAGACCGCATGCTGCGGATCGTCTGCGCGCAACCCGCTCCAGGATCCCGGCATCTGCACGAGATGTGCCCGAGACTGCCCGAGCGGGACAGCAAAGCCGACGTTCTTGTTCAATGTATCGGCCAGATGGCAGTGGAGTCTGGACAGACTCAGTGCCCGCGGAGCCATGACGGTCATCGGCTTGAACGCGTAGGCCGGCTTGCCCTGCGCGTCGAGGATGAAGTCCAGGCCGAGTTCGTCGGCCGCGTGGAACACGCCGAACGCGTCCTTCATGGCGACGGCATGAGCAAAGTTGGCCTGGGCCAGCCCGGGTGACGACGGCCGGAAGGTCAGATCGTTGAACGCCCCGTCGATGCGGTGCTGATGCGTCTCGCGCGCGAACTGCCGGACGTCGCGAGCGAATTGCCAGTCCAGCGTATCGGGGGTCGCGGACGTCCTCAGGAAGACGTCGGCCGCGTCGGCCGTGCGCTGCGCTGCCAGGGAAATCCGGCCCCCGTCAGCACCCAGGAGTTCGATCCCGCGCGCGCACAGGGTCCGGAACGCGACATCCTGGGTCGACTCATGTCGTTCGATCAGCGTCTGCACATCGACATGCGCTCCATGCGCGCTGCCCGTCCGCTTGGCCCGATCGGATCGTTCGATGAGGCCGGCGCTGAACTTGAGCTCCGCGGGGTTCAGGCGGAAGGGGGCCACCTTTCCGATCGTGACCTCAAAACCGTCGAGTTCGATCGACGTGTGGTCGTAGGCGTGGACTTGCGGAGGATGCTGGGATCTGCGAAAGAACGGCATGTCGGAGGTGTCGCCGATGGCGCGCATGCGCCCGGCAACGCTGGGAAGTTGCACAGGCAGGCTTTGTCACGTGCCCCCCCGGCTCCGGTTTGCCAAGCGAATTGATATCCGTCATTCGCGTCATCGACGAGCAGGAAACTTCTGCCGAACCCGTCGCATCCGTTCAAGGATCGGACGTCTGCCGTCCTGTCGTCGGCCTCAATTCGCCGCGAGCTGCTCGACAAGGCGCATCAGCAGCTGCGGCTTGAGCGGCTTGGCCAGGTGCGCGTCGAAGCCCGCCTGCAGCGCCTGCTGCCGGTCCAGGTCGCGCGAGAACGCCGTCAGCGCGATCGCCGGCAGGCGTTCGCCGGGAACCTCCAGCGCGCGGATGTCGCGGATCAGCTCGTAGCCGTCGCGGCCCGGCAGGCCGATGTCGCTGACCAGCAGGTCGAACGCGCTGCCCGCCAGCGCCAGCAGCGCCTCGTCCGCGCCGTGGACCACGGTGACCCGGAGCTCGCGCTCCTCGAGGATCAACTTGAGCATCGCGCCGGCGTCCACGTCGTCCTCGACGACGAGCACGCGCAGGCCGGTCAGCAGGACCGGCGGGCCATCCGCTGCGGCCGTGCCGGCACCGCCGCCGACACCGGCCTCGCCCAAGGTGCCCGGCGTGCCCACGGTGCCTTGGGTGCCCAAGGCGCCGAACGCGCTCAGGCCGCCGGAGGCCGTGTCCGTCTCGACCACCGCCGGCGCCGCGGCTTCGCCGGGCAGCCAGAAGCGGATCGCCGCGCCGTGGCCGCGGCCTTCGCTGCGCACGTCGACCCAGCCGCCGTGCGCCTCGACCAGGCTCTTGACGATCGCCAGCCCCAGGCCGAGGCCGCCGTGCTGGCGGCTGCTCGCGGCGTCGCTCTGCGTGAAGCGGTCGAAGACATGCGGGAGGAACTCGGGCGCGATGCCCTGGCCCTGGTCGCGCACTTCGACCACCACGCCCGCGTCCTGAGCGCGCAGGCCCAGCGTGATCGCGCTGCCGCGCGGCGAGAACTTGGCCGCGTTGCCCATCAGGTTCCACACCACCTGCTGCAGCCGGCCGCTGTCGGCCAGCAGCACGGTGGCCTCGTCGCGCAGGTCGAGCTCGATCCGATGCCCGCTCTCGTCCAGCGTGTGCTGGATCGCGGACACCGCCGCGCGCAGGACCTCGCCGGCCTCGACGCGCTCGCGCGCCAGCGGCAGCTTGCCGATGTTCATCCGCGACATGTCCAGGATGTCCGTGATCATGCGCGCCTGGATCGTCACGTTGCGGTCGATGGCGGACAGGCCCTTGACCAGCAGCTCCGGCGGACTGTGCCGCTGCAGCACGTGCGTCCAGCCCATGATCGCGTTCAGCGGCGTGCGCAGCTCGTGCGACAGCACGGCGATCAGGTCGTCCTTCATGCGCGACAGCGCCTCGGCCTCGCTGCGGGCGCTGCGCTCGCGGTCCAGCAGCTCCTGGCGCTGCCGCGCGAGCACCTGGCGCTGCGAGATGTCCGCGGCCATCGCCATGCACACGCCGGGTTCGATCGGCGGCGAGGCGGTCCATTCGACCGGCACGTCCGCGCCGTCGTTGGACCGCAGCGGGAATTCGGCGTGCAGCCCGTCCTGGCCGAGCGCCGTCACGAAGGCCCGCGCGGCGGGCTGGTCGCTCCGGCCGACGAAGTCCGTCAACGGCCGTCCGATCACGGCGTCGCCTTCGTCCGGCCCGAGGCCGAGCAGGGCCAGCATCGCCGGATTGGCGTCCAGCAGCGTGCCGTCGCCGGCCTTGAGCAGGCAGATGCCGCCCGGCGCCTGCGCGTACACGGCGCGGAACTTGGCCTCGCTGCGGCGCATCGCGTCCTCGGCCGTGCGCGTGCGCACCAGCGCCTGGATGGTCGACACCAGCACCGCCGGTTCCACCGGGTGGGTGAGGTAGGCATCCGCGCCGGCGTCCAGGCCGCGGACCTTGTCCTCGTCGGTCAGGTAGGCCGCGGTCAGGTGGATCACCGGCAGCCGGAAGGTGCTGACCTGCGCGCGCAGGCGCTGGCAGAGTTCGAAGCCGTCGATGTCGGGCAGGTGGATGTCGAGCACGACGGCCGACAGCGCCTGGTCCGCGATGCGCAGCGCCTCCGCGCCCGTGGCCGCCTCCACCGTGGGGAAACCGGCCGCGTGGAGCTGGCGCACCGTCGTGTAGCGGCCGATCGGGTCGTCGTTGACGACCAGCACGAGATGCTGCGACCGGTCGATGAAACGCGCCTCGCTCATGCGTCGGGCACCTCCGTGGCGACTCCCGTGGCGACTCCCGTGGTGGCTCCCGTGGTGGCTCCCGGTGCGGCCGCGTCGGCAGCGATCGCCGCGTCGGCCGCGTCGGCCGCCCCCGGCAACCGCAGCGGCAGCGTCACGGAGAACACCGAGCCCACGCCCGGCTCGCTGCGCAAGCCGACGCGCCCGCCCAGCAGCTCCGCCAGCCGCTTGCTCAGCGACAGACCCAGGCCCGTGCCGCGCAGCCGCTTCTGGATCGGCGAGCCGATCTGGGTGAAGTCCTGGAAGATCGCATCGTGGAACTCCGCCGCGATGCCGATGCCGGTGTCGGCGACGGAGAAGGTGATCTCGTCCTCGCCGGCCACACCCGAAGGGCCCGGCGCGGTCACGGCGCTCACCCGCACCTCGCCTTGCGCGGTGAACTTGAGCGCGTTGGAGATGTAGTTGCGCAGGATCTGCGACAGCTTGGCGTCGTCGGTGAACAGCTGCGCGATGCCCTGCGGCTCCTCGAAGATCAGCTGCACCTCCGGGTTGACCAGCACCGGCTTGAACATGCCGCGCAGCGCGGCGAACAGGTCGACCAGCTCGAACCAGGCCGGCGACACGTCGATGCGGCCCGCCTCGACCTTGGCCAGGTCCAGCAGGTCGTTGACCATGTCGGCAAATTCTTCCGACGTGGTGCGGATGAAGTTGACCTGCTTTTCCTGCTCGTCGGTCAGCGGTCCGTCGACGCGGTCCAGCAGCAGCCGCGTCAGGCTGCGGATGGACGAGATCGGCGTGCGGAACTCGTGGCTCATGTAAGCCAGGAAGCGGCTCTTGAGTTCGGTGGCCTGGCGCAGCTGCTGCGCCTGCGTGTCGAGTTCGGCGTACAGCGCCAGCACGCCGCGGTTGGTCTCGTCGAGCTCCGCCTGCAGCGCCTCGAGCTGCGCCTGGGAGGCGTCCAGCGCGTCGCGCAGGGCGGCGGGATCGTCGGTGGGCATGGTGTCCTTCCTGTGCATGTCTCGCCCTGTCATGCGTGGGGGCGGCGGACCACGACCACGGTCGCATCGTCCTTGCCGCGCAGATGGTCCCGCAGGATCCAGCCGGCGATCACGGCGGGATCGGCCTGCAGCAGCCCGGGGGTGTCTTCCAGCGACCAGCGCGAGACGATGCCGTCGGAATACAAGACCAGCACCGCGTGCGGCGGCCAATCGTAGACGACATCCTGCAGCCGCCGGATCTGGACGCCCAGGGTGCCGTGCTGGGACAGCAGCGTCCGGTCGGACACGCCCGAGATCAGGCGGCCCGAGATGTTGCCGGCGCCGGCGAACAGCAGCGGGCCGCCCGGCGTCAACGACAAGGCCGCGGAGGCCGCGCCGCGCGTGCTGCGCAGGAGGTCGTGGGACCGCTCCAGGAAGTCCGCCGGGGAGGCGAGGTGAGGGGGTTCGGCGCGCGCGAGCAGCGCCATCAGCTTGTCCGACGCTTCCGCCGCATGGAGGCCGTGACCCAGGCCGTCCGCCACGGCGAGCGACCAGCGGCCCTCGTCACGGCGCAGCGCCCAGGCGTCGCCGCTGACGGTCTCGCCCGGCGCGGCCAGCGACAGGCCGGCGACGTCGAAGGCGTTGTCCGACGTGTGAACGGTCATGCCGAGGCGGCTCCGGTCGGTCCGCGGCCCGAAGCGCGCGGCCAGCACGGTGCCGCGCTGGGGCGCGGAGAAGCCGCCGAACCGGTCCGCCATGCGCCGGATCGCGCCGAGTCCGGTCCCGGCGGTCCCGCCGGTGCTGTAGCCGTCCTGCAGGCAGCGCGACAGGTCCATGCCGTTGCCCTGGTCCAGCGACAGCACCTGGATCCCGACGCCGCCGGCGCCGAGGTCGTTGCCGACCCGGGGTTCGTCCACGCCGATCAGCAGCGCGGCCTGGCGACCGGGGCCGACGTGGCGGAAGAGGTTGGTGCCGAGTTCGGTCACCGCCAGTGCGAGCCGCCCGGCGGATTCCTCGTCGAAGGCGAGTTCGGTCGCGAGCGCCTGCGCCGCACGGCGGGCTTCGCCCACCTGACTCGCGTCGTCGATGGGACAGCGTCGGAACGCGCGCACGGCTATTTCCAGCGCGTGATCGTCACGCGCGTCCCGCGCCCGGGCGCGGACTCCAGTTCGAAATCGTTGACCAGCCGCTTGCTGCCGGACAGGCCCATGCCCATGCCGCTGCCCGAGGTCCATCCGTCCTTCATCGCCAACTCCAGATCCGGAATGCCGGGTCCCTCGTCGACGAAGGCAAGTCTCAATCCCGAGCGCACGCCGGACTGGACCAGGGCCCATTCCATCGCGCCGCCGCCGCCGTAGACCAGCGTGTTGCGCGACAGCTCGCTGGCCGCGGTGATCATCTTGGTCTGGTCGACCAGGGAGAACTTCAGCTCCTGGGTGAGCTTGCGCACCAGCTGGCGCGACAGGACGATGTCGGGCTCGCTGCGGATGGGCAGGCTGCCCGAGGTGGCGGAGGCGGCAGTCGTGCTCATGGCCGGCGCCGTCACCGGCCGAGCCCGGGGTCGAAGGCGTCGTCGCCCTCGTCGGCAGCCGCCAGGCTGCCACCGGCGAGGTCGTCGAGCTCATCGGCCTGTCGCAGCAGTTCCATGCCGCGTTCGACGTTCAGCGCGGTGCGCACGCCGTGCAGCGTCAGGCCCAGTTCCACCAGCGTGATCGCGACCGCCGGCTGCATGCCGACGACCACCGAGTTCGCGCCCAGCACCTTGGCGATGCTGGAGATGCCGGCCAGCATGCGGCCGATGAAGGAGTCGACGATCTCCAGCGCCGAGATGTCGATCAGCACGCCGGTCGCGCCGGTGTCCTGGATCTTGTTGGCGAGGTCGTCCTGCAGCGCCAGCGCGGTCTGGTCCTGCAGGTCGACCTGGATGGTGACCAGCAGCGTCCTGCCCATGCGCAGGATGGGGATGCGCGTGGTCATGCGGTGCCCAGGCCGAGGGTTCCGCCGGCGACCGGACGGCCCTTGGTGACGACGAAGCCGGTGCGCTTGAGCGCCAGCGACAGCGCGTCGGCCAGCGTCGCCTTGGTGGTGATGCCTTCCAGGTCGATGCCCAGGTGCACGATGGTCTGGGCGATCTGCGGCCGGATGCCGCTGATGATCGCGTCCGCGCCCATCAGCCGGATCGCGGTCACGGTCTTGAGCAGATGCTGCGCGACCAGCGTGTCCACGGTCGGCACGCCGGTGATGTCGATGATGGCCAGCGCCGAGCCGGTCTCCACGATGCGCTGCAGCAGCGCCTCCATCACCAGCTGCGTGCGGCCGCTGTCCAGCGTGCCGATCATGGGCACGGCGAGCACGCCGTCCCACAGCTTCACGACCGGGGTCGACAGCTCCAGCAGCTCCTGCTGCTGGCGGCCGATGATTTCCTCGCGGCTGCGCTGGTAGGTCGTGACGGTGTATTGCGCCATGTTGTCCAGGAGCGAGGACACCTCCCAGGTCGACTCGCCCAGGGCCGCCGCGTCGCCGGCGAACTTGCGCTGCAGGCCCGCGAAGAGCGGCTTCTTCAGCGCCAGCACGAAGCGGCTGGTGTCGGCGGCCGTGGAGCCTTGCGCCGCGCGCGAGGCCGACAGCTGGGACAGCACGCCGCGCACGTTCGACCAGGCCGCATCGTCGAAGTTCTCGGTGCTGCTGTTGGCGCGCACACCGCCCAGGATGGCGTTCAGCAGCTCGCCGGTCTCGCGGACCTCGCTGGAGAGCCCGCGGCCGCCGCCCCCGGCGGTCAGCTCGGTCTGCCATTCGGCCAGGACCTGGTCGCGGTGGACGGACAGGAGTTCTTCGACGGCGGCGCTGTTCTGTTTCATCGTGTCCTCTCGGGATTCTGGGGGCGGCCTGTTCGATCGAACGGGACCGCACGGCGGCGCGATCGTACGCTGGCCGCCCTTCGCCCAAGGCCATCCCTGGGCGAGGATTGGGGGAGGGTATCTCCCAGGTCGGCGTGGGCACGCCGGTTGCCCAATGGCGCTGTCAGACATTCAAGACCAAGATGATCATGATTGGGAGAACGACGTGGCGGATCAGATGAGCGTGCTGGTGGTGGACGACAAGCCACAGAACCTGCTCGCGATGAAAGCCTTGCTGGCCGACTCCGGCCTGGAAGTATTGACGGCGGATTCCGGCCCCGCCGCGCTGGAACTGCTGCTCACGCACGACGTGATGCTGGCGCTGCTCGACATCCAGATGCCGGGCATGGACGGCTTCACCCTCGCGGAACTGATGCGGGGCACGGAGCGTACCCGGCACGTCCCGATCATCTTCCTGACCGCCGGCTCGCAGGAGGCGCAGCGCAGCTTCAAGGGCTACGAGGCCGGCGCGGTGGACTTCATCTACAAGCCCGTCGACGCCCACGTGCTGCGCAGCAAGGTGGCCGTCTTCGCCGACCTGCACCGCCAGCGCCAGCTGCTGGCCGAGCGCATCGTCGAGCAGGAGCGCCTGGCGCGCGTCAACGCGCTGATGCTGAGCGCGCTCAGCCACGACATCCGCAGCCCGCTCTCGGTCATGATGCTCAACGCCGAGCTGCTGATCCGCCAGACCGAATCGCCGTCGCTGCAGAAGGCCGGCCAGCGGGTCAAGGCCGCGGCGACCCTGCTGGGCCGCCAGGTCGACCACCTGGGCAGCCTGGCGCGCCGGCCCTGCGAGCTGCTGCAGGTGCATCCGGTGCGCAGCGACCTCGGGACGCTGGCCGCGCAGCGCCTGGACATCGAGAGCAACCAGGCCGTGATGTGGGCGCCGCCGGCCTTCGACCGCCTCGGCGACACCAGCGGCGACTTCGACGTCGAGCTGATGGCGCAGGCGCTGGACCAGCTGCTCATGCAGGCCGCCACGCACGCCGGCGACAGCGCGATCCGCATCCAGATCGACGGCAGCGCGCAGCGCTCCCTGATGCTGCGCATCAGCTTCGACACGGTGCTGGAGCCGGAAGCCTCCATCCACCTCTTCGGCGGCAACGAGCCGGTGTCGGGCATGTCCTCGGCGCAGGTCGGCCCGGGCCTGCAGGAACCCGAACGCGTCGCGCGGGCGCACGGCGGCTCGCTGATCGGCGTGTCGCGGGCGCGGCAGGGCACGATGTTCGAGCTGCTGCTGCCGCGGCTGCAGTCGGAACGCTGAGAGACGTGCACGGAATGTTGTCCTACACGCGGTCCCAGCGCGGCCCGACAGACCCGGCGCGCACGCCGGCCCACAGTGGTGGCATCACAGCAACCACGATGGGGACTGCCATGAACCGCTCCGCCGCACCGAAGATGAAGTTGGCGTTCAAGCCTGCGCTGAAGGTCGCCGTCGCGGCGGCCGCGTGCGCGCTGGCAGGCCACGCGATGGCCGACATCACCTTCTACGAGAACGAGAACTTCCGCGGCCGCGCCGCCGGCGCCGACGCGCAGATCAACTTCCTGAAGGAGATCGGCTTCGACGACCGCGCGTCCTCGATCGAGGTCCGCGGCGAGCGCTGGGAAGTCTGCGAGGACCCGGGCTATACCGGCCGCTGCCGCGTGCTGCAGCCGGGCAGCTACCCGTCGCTGAAGTCCATGGGGCTGGACAACCGCATCAGCTCCGCGCGCCGCATCGGCGAGGACGTCAGCCGCGACCGCTACGGCCCCGACCCGCAGCCGACCTACCTGCGCCGCGGCGACGAAGGCCTGTACCAGGCCCAGGTCGTCTCGGTGCGCGCCGTGATGGGCGAGGAGCAGCAGCGCTGCTGGATCGAGCAGAAGGAAGTGCGGGACCGCCCCAACGTCGGCGGCGCGGTCGTCGGCGGCGTGCTGGGCGGCATCCTGGGCCACCAGTTCGGCAGCGGCTCCGGCCAGACGGCGACGACGGTCGCCGGCGCGGTCGGCGGCGCGGTGGTCGGCAGCAACGTCAACCGCGACAAGGACGTGCGCAATGTGCAGCGCTGCGGGGCCGCGCCCAACAGCGGCAATCCCCAGTACTGGGATGTGACCTACCGCTTCAAGGGACAGGACCATTACATGCAGACCCGGCGACAGCCGGGAGCGACCGTGACCGTCAACGCACGCGGCGAGCCGCGCGAATAGACGGACACGGTCATCGATCGAACGACCCAGTGAGGACTGCTGGGGCCGGCCGGAGCGGAGGCGCGTTAGCATGCGCCCCCGTTCCGGCCGCCCCGTTTCCGCTTTCATGAAGAACATCACTTCCTCCGCCGCCAAGGCCTATTCGGGCAACGACCTCCACCTGGCCCACGGCGTGCGCCGGCACGACTGGCTGCCGCTGTCCACCGCGCTGGGCTTCGTGCTGGCGGTGATCACCATCCTGATCACCGCCTGGTTCTCCTACCGCTCGCAGCAGGCGCAGTCCGATTCGGCCGACGCGATGGCGCGCACGCTGATCGTGCAGGAGCAGATCCAGACGCTGGGCTCGGCGATGAAGGATGCCGAGACCGGCCAGCGCGGCTACCTGCTGACGGGGATCGACAGCTACCTCGTGCCCTTCAACACCGCGCAGGTGACCATCCCCGCCGCGGCCGAACGGCTGCGGGCGAGCTTCCAGAACTACCGGCCGCAGCTGGCGCGGCTGGAGACCGCGGAGCAGCTCTTCAAGGCCAAGCTCGCGGAGATGGAGGAGACCATCGCCGCGCGGCGCGCCGGCGAGAGCGCCACCGCGGTGACGCTGGTGAAGGGCGACCGCGGCCGCATCCTGATGGAGCGCATCCGCACGCTGCTCGGCGAGATGGAACGCGAGGAACGCGACCGCGCCGCCGAACGCCGCGCGCTGTGGGACAGCGCCGTGCAACAGACGGTCGGCGTGATGTGGGGCGGCTCGGCGCTGCTGCTGGTGCTGACGGGTGTCGCCGCGGTGCTGAGCTCGCGCGGCTACCGCGCCGCCAAGACCGAGGAGTGGCTCAAGGCCGGCATGGCCGGGCTGGGCGTCGAGCTGCAAGGGGATCCGCACGTCGAGCGGCTTGCCGACATCGCCACCAGCTTCCTTGCCCGCTGGACCGACGCGCGCGTCGGCGCCTTCTATGTGGCGCATGAGGACGGCACCTTCCTGCGCGTCGGCGGCTACGCGCTGCCGGTGGCGACCGGCACGGAGGCGGCACCGCCGGTCGTGCGCGGCGGCGACACGCTGCTCGGACAGGCCGCGCGCGACCGTCGTCCGGTCCATGTGACGCAACTGCCCGCCGACTATCTGCCCATCACCTCGTCGCTGGGCAAGGCCGATTCGGCGGAGCTGCTGATCGCGCCGGCCGGGCTGGACAAGCGCGTGCAGTGCGTGATCGAGCTGGGCTTCCTCCACCACATCGGCGAGGCCGAACGCGAGCTGCTGGCCCGCGTCGCCGAGCCGATCGCGATGGCGCTGCGCGCCGCCAAGGACCGCAGCCGCCTGGAGGCCCTGCTCGAGGAGAGCCGCCGCCAGGCCGAAGAACTGCAGATGCAGCAGGAAGAGCTGCGCGCCAGCAACGAGGAGCTCGAAGAGCAGGGCAACGCGCTGCGCGATTCGCAGCTGCGGCTGGAGAAGCAGCAGACCGACCTCGAGGAAAGCAACACGCAGCTGGAAGAGCAGGCGCGCCAGCTGGAACTGCAGCGCTCGGAGCTGACCGCCGCCCAGGGCCTGCTGACCGAACGCGCCGAGGCGCTGGAGCGGTCCAACCAGTACAAGAGCGAGTTCCTGGCCAACATGAGCCACGAGCTGCGCACGCCGCTGAATTCGACGCTGATCCTGGCCAAGCTGCTGTCCGACAACAAGGACGGCAACCTGAGCGAGGAGCAGGTGCGCTTCGCGCAGACCATCAGCTCGGCCGGCAACGACCTGCTGATGCTGATCAACGACATCCTGGACCTGTCCAAGATCGAGGCCGGCAAGGTCGACATGCAGATCGAGCGCGTCTCCGTGCCGCGCCTGCTGCAGCAGCTGACGCAGGTCTTCGCGCCGGTCGCGGCGCAGCGCAACCTGGCCTTCGGCCTGCAGCTCGCGCCGGGCGCGCCCGAGTGGATCGAGACCGACGAGGCGCGGATCGGCCAGGTGCTCAAGAACCTGCTGTCCAACGCGCTCAAGTTCACCGAGCGCGGCTCGGTCCGCATGGAGGTCGGCGCCACCACCGACGGCCGCCTGGCCTTCACGGTGAAGGACACCGGCATCGGCATCCCGGCGCATCAGCAGGCGCTGATCTTCGACGCCTTCCGCCAGGCCGACGGCAGCACGCACCGCAAGTACGGCGGCACGGGACTGGGCCTGTCGATCTCGCGCGACCTGGCGCGGCTGCTGGGCGGCGACATCCACCTGCAGAGCACGCCGGGGCAGGGCTCCGTCTTCAGCCTGGTGCTGCCGCTCGAGCACGAGGCGCCGCTCGGCGACGAGCGCCCGCGTCCGCTCACCCCCGCGCAGGCGCCGCACTACGGCGGGATCAAGCCGCCGCCGGCGGTGCCCGCCTTCGATGCGGTGCTGCCTTCCCCGGGGGCGACGGAGGAAGAGACCGCGACCACCGAGGCGCTGCTGCGCGAACCCGCGCCCGCCGCGCCGGAGCCGCGCCTGCCGCAGCTCGACGACGACCGCCTGTCCTGGGTGCCGGGCGACCGCGCGATCCTCATCATCGAGGACGATCAGCGCTTCGCGCTCATCCTGCGCGACCTGATCCGCGAGATGGGCTTCGTCTGCCTGATGGCGCACACGGCCGGCAACGGCCTGTCCATCGCGCAGCGCTACGCGCCCAGCGCGATCCTGCTCGACATGAACCTGCCCGACCACTCCGGCCTGGGCGTGCTGGAC
The DNA here is from genome assembly GCA_002205125.1 of Roseateles noduli. GTDB lineage: Bacteria > Pseudomonadota > Gammaproteobacteria > Burkholderiales > Burkholderiaceae_C > Roseateles > Roseateles noduli. The sequence continues at coordinate 264,118 of NIOE01000003.1, forward strand.
CAGCTCAAGCGCGAGCCGCTCACGCGCCACATCCCCGTGCACGTGATCTCGGTGGCCGACTACACGCACGAGGCGATGGAGCGCGGCGCGGTCGGCTACGCCTTCAAGCCGGTCAAGCGCGAGGAGCTCGAGGTCGCGCTGAACAAGCTGGAGGCCAAGTTCTCGCAGCGTCTGCGCACGGTGCTGGTGGTCGAGGACGACGCGCGCCAGCTCGACAGCATCCGCCACCTGCTGGCCGCCGACGAGGTCCGCATCGAAGGCGTCGCCACCGCGGCCGAGGCGCTGGAGGCGCTGCGCCGCTCGACCTTCGACTGCATGGTCATGGACCTGAACCTGCCCGACATGAGCGGCTACGACCTGCTCGACCAGATGGCGCTGCAGGAGGACGTCGCCTTCCCGCCGGTCATCGTCTACACCGGCCACACGCTGACGCCGCAGCAGGAGCAGCAGCTGCGGCGCTACTCGCGCTCCATCATCATCAAGGGCGCACGCTCGCCGGAGCGGCTGCTCGACGAGGTGACGCTGTTCCTGCACCAGGTGGAAGCGCAGCTGCCGCCGGAGCGGCAGAAGATGCTCAAGGAAGTCCGCGCGCGGGACAACATGCTCGAGGGCCGGCGCGTGCTGGTCGTCGAGGACGACGTGCGCAACATCTTCGCGCTGTCCGCGGTGCTGGAGCCCAAGGGCGTGAAGGTCGACATCGCGCGCAACGGCCGCGAGGCGCTGGAGCGGCTGTCCGCGCCGCTGCAGGGGCCCGGCGCGATGCCGCCGGTGGACCTGGTGCTGATGGACATCATGATGCCGGAGATGGACGGCTACACCGCGATGCGCGAGATCCGCGCCCGGCCCGACCTGCGGCGGCTGCCCATCATCGCGCTCACCGCCAAGGCGATGAAGGACGACCAGGAGAAGTGCATGGCCGCCGGCGCCAACGACTACATCGCCAAGCCGCTGGACATCGAGAAGCTGCTCTCGCTGGTCCGCGTCTGGATGCCGCGATGATTGACTGGAGGACCGCCCGACGATGACGCGGCGTTCGAACGAGGCCGACGACGGCCAGGAAGGGCAGGGCAGGCATGCGGACGACCTCGAGGTCCGGCTCATCCTCGAGGCGATCTACGCGCGCTACCACTACGACTTCCGCGACTACGCGGGCAGTTCGCTGCGCCGCCGGCTGAAGGCCGGGCAGCAGCGCTTCGGCTGCGCGAATCTCTCGCAGCTGCAGGGCCGCGTGCTGCATGAGCCCGAAGTCTTCCGCTCCGTGCTGAGCGACCTGACCGTGCAGGTCAGCGAGATGTTCCGCGACCCCGAGTACTTCCGCGCGCTGCGCGAGCAGGTGGTGCCGGTGCTGCGCACCTTCCCGTCGCTGCGCATCTGGGTGGCGGGCTGCAGCGGCGGCGAGGAGGCTTACTCCATGGCCATCCTCATGAAGGAGGAAGGGCTGCTGGACCGCACGCTGATCTACGCGACCGACATCAGCCAGGAGGCGCTCGCGCAGGCGCAGGCGGGGGTGTACCGGGTGGACCAGGTGCCGCTGTACACCGAGAACCACCGGGCGTCGGGCGGGGTGGGGTCGCTGTCGGAGTACTACACGGCGGCCTACGACCATGTGCTGATGGACAAGTCCCTGAAGGAACGCATCGTCTTCAGCGACCACAGCCTGTCCACGGACAGCGTGTTCGCCGAGGTGCAGCTGGTGTCCTGCCGCAATGTGCTGATCTACTTCAACCGCGCCTTGCAGGATCGCGCGCTGGGGCTGTTCACCGAGGCGCTCTGCCGCAACGGCTTCCTCGGCCTGGGCGCGCGCGAGACGCTGCGCTTCTCCGCGCACGCCGGCGAGTTCGTCGAGATTGCGGCGAAAGAGCGCGTGTACCAGAAACGCTCGGCCTGAAGCCGGGCCCGAGCGGCGGGCTCGGGGCTTGCCTCACTCCTGCATCGACCCGCATCGGGTCTCTCAGGAGAAGCACCATGGCCACCAGCAGCATCCTCGGCGGAACGCAGGCGCCCGCGCAGGCGAAGGGACGCGGCACCGATTCGCTCGGCCCGAGCGACAGCTCCGACAGCGGCAGCGACATCTCGGGCGAACGTCAGATGAGCACGGGTCCGGACGATCCGGACGAACTCGGCGCGACGCCGTCGAATCCTTCGAGCGACACCGATCGCTTCGGCACCGGCGAGCGCGCGTCGGCCACGCCGGGCAGGGACGATGAGGCCGGCGACATCTCGCCGGACCGCGTCAGCCGCGAACCGTCGCCGGACGACATCGACGCGAGCATCGACGTGGAGGATCTGGCCAGCGGCGACGATCCGTCCGCGGGACCCGATCCGGAGCATGCCGACGACGACGAAGACCTGGACGAGTAAGGAATTCAGCGACGCCGGGAGGCGTCGCTTTCAGCGCTCAAGCACGAGCGCAGAACGGGCGCAGAACGGGCGCAGAACGGGCGCAGAACGGGCGAGGAATGGGCTCAGAACGAGCCGATCGCCGCCATCGACGCGAAGGCGCCCAGCGCGAGCGCGCCCACCCACAGACGCCACGGCGCGGGTTCGTCCCGCGGACGGCGCTGCTGATGGCGATGGGCGAGGAAGCAGGCGACCGATGCGCCGCCGGCCACCAGGAACACGAGCGCGTAACCCAGGCCTTCGACGGTGCGGCCATGATGCAGCGCCAGCGCCAGGACGATCTGTCCGAGCATCAACCCCGCCACGCCGGAGGCGGCGGTCGAGGACAGGGCTGCGGAGGTGGCGGTGCGGCTGGGTTGCGACATGGTGTGCGGGGGCTCGTGGACGGCGTCGGAAGGTGTCGGAAGACGACTGCCGATTGTCCCGTCCGCATCAGGACCGGAGCTTCCTGAAAAGCGCCGCGCGAGCGCAGTAATTCGCGTTGAACGGCGTGGGGATGGCATCGCCGATCGCCTGGCGATTCACGTGGCGTCTGCGCGGGATTCGCGTCGGGAGATGCCCCGGGATTCGCATGGGATTTCGTCGCATGTCGAACCGATTCCTGGAGCCCCGCTCACGCCCCCGATCCGGCCTGCCCGTTTGCGGCGCCGCAACGGCCGCTTTCCCCCGAAGGCATCGAAGGAAACCGTGTTTTTGTTGCACCGCAACACCCCCTGTTCGCGGGGTGTTTTCAGGCACGGAAACCCCTGTTCGTAGCACCTTCCTGGTACATGCGCGAGGGGCCCCGTTTTTATGTGGGTGGACGAACAGACTCCCTCTGTACGGGGTGGTGAACTGCGACGTCCGCGATGTGCGGATTTCCCTTTCGGAGCAACCACCATGACCCTGCCTTTGCTCTCCCGGAAGCCCGTGGCGTTCCAGCGTACCCTGCTGGCTCTCGCCCTGCTTGCCGCCAGTGCCACCGCGTCCGCGCTACCGCAGTTCACCTGGGATCCGGGCGCTGCCGGCCTGAACGGCTCGCCGATCACGGCTGACAACCTGCTGGTTTCGAACTACTCGACCATCACCTTCTCCGGCGCGACCTTCACCGAATCCGGCTACCTGGCCGTCAGCGCGGCCCAGCTGGGCGGCCTGACCCTGCCGTCCAACGGCCTGAACTCGGACTACGGCTACTACATCCAGTTCAGCGGCGCCGGCACGCTGACGCAAGCCGGCAACCCGGGCACCACCCCGACGCTGGGCACGCTGACCTCGCTGACCTACACCCTGTACGGCTACAACGGCACCTCGTCGTTCGGCTTCTCCGGCAACACGCCGACGGAAACCGCGACCGGCGAAGTGGCCCTGGCCAGCGGCTCGCTGCTGCTGGGCACCGTGTCGACGATCCCGCTGGGCGACGGCACGAGCTTCAGCCCGTCGGCCAACGCCAAGCTGACCCTGAACTGGCTGGTGCCGGGCTTCCAGAGCTCGACGCTGCCCCAGAACATCGCGCTGACGTCGTTCTCGAACACGTCCTCGCAGGTCGAGTCCTTCGCGGGCGGTTTCCGCATCCGCCAGGGCGGCGGCTCGATCAACTTCGCGTCGGCCGTGCCGGAACCCTCGACCTACGCGATGCTGCTGGCCGGTCTGGGCGCCATCGGCTTCGTCGCACGTCGCCGGACCCGTTCGGAGAAGTGATCGCAGGACCGGTGGCCTGGTGATCGGCAGCGATCACCGGCAGCCGGTCCGAGGCGTCGGGATCTGACGGCATGCGGGTGCCCGAGGATCCCGGACCTCAGCAGGAGAGACGCGCACGAGCGCGCCGGCGCGAGCCGGTGCCTTCAGGCGCGACGAACGTGTTCACGACACGTCGACGAGTCCCCCGTCCCCGACGGGTGGCTCGCTGCGGTGCTTGAACAGCGATGCAGAGCCCTCAGGCCTGCACGGCGACGGGCGCGAAGGTGGCAGAGGTGGCCGCGTTCCCGCCGTCCGGGTCCTGAGGCAGCAAGCGCTGGAAGTCCTGCTTGAGCAGGGCGTAGCACTCGCAGGCCCGGGCTTCCAGCCCCGGCCGGTCCAGTACCGCGATATGACCGCGGGAATAACGGATCAGGCCGGCGGCCTGGAGGCGCTGGGCGCTTTCGGTGACGCCTTCCCGGCGCACGCCCAGCAGGTTGGAGATGGACTCCTGAGTGACCGACAGCTCGCAATGCCCATGTTGACGATCCAGGCACAGCAGCAGCCAGCGGCACAGCTGACGTTCCAGCGAGTGGTGACGGTTGCAGACCGCGGTGTGCGCGATCTGGCTGATCAGGGACTGCACGTAACGCAGCAGCAGCGCCGTCGACGGCCCGGCGCGCAGCAGTTCGTCCCGGACCAGCGACACCCGCATGCGGAAGGCCAGGCCGGCGCGCTGCACGACGGCGCGGCACGCGGGGGATTCCCCGCCCATGGCCGCCGCCAGGCCGGCCGCGCCTTCCGAGCCGATCATCGCGACCTGGGTCGAATCGCCCGAATGCGTGGTGTGGATCAGCGAGACGATCGCGCTGATCGGGAAGTAGACGTGGGTGGCGGGGGCGCCGGCCTCGAAGAGCACGCGGCCCTTGAGCAGCTCCACCGTCTCGAGCTGCGCGGACCAGCGCGCCTGATCCTCGACGGGCAGCTGCACCAGCAGCTGGTTCGCGCGAGGGGTCATGGCGGAAGGGTTTGCAGCAAGAGACAGGGACATCGATGGGCTCCGGGAACTGGACATCCGTTCCAGCGGAACACTATGGCAATCACCGTACCCGCCGGGGTATCGACGCGTGTCTTTGGTGCCATTGCGTGTCCTCCCGGTGCAGCTTCGGGCGTCGGCCGCGTCACTGTTTCATGTGTCCCCAAATCCGTGCGTCAGCGCACCAGGTTTCCGATGCTGTCCGCACAGCGATCTAGGGGGAGGGCGGTCCCCCGCCTACCGGACGGCGTCCCGGTCCCTATAAGGGAGAAGCGTGTGGGCATCGGTGCTTGCCGGCGTCTCGCGCATCCACGACCACAACCGAGGAAGACCAATGATCCGATCCACCACCCGGTTCCCAGGGACGCTCGCCGGGCTCGTGCTGGCGCTGTCCGTCGGCGCGGCGCAGGCCGAGACCATCCTGTTCGTCGGCAACAGCTTCACCTACGCGGACGGCTCGTCGGTGATGCGCTTCAATCCCGGCTCGGTGACCGACCTCAACGGCACCGGCATCGGCGGCATCCCGGCGCTGTTCAAGGCCTTCACGGCGCAGGCCGGCCTCAATTACGACGTCAGCCTGGAGACCATCGGCGGCAGCGGGCTGGACCTGCACTACAACACCAAGATGGGCCTGATCGACAAGCCCTGGGACCGCGTCGTGCTGCAGAGCTACAGCACGCTGGACGCGGCGCAGCCGGGCAATCCGGCCAAGCTGATCCAGTACTCGGGCCTGCTGGCGGACGCACTGCACGCGCAGAACGCCAACGTCAAGATCAACCTGATGGCGACCTGGTCGCGCGCCGACCAGACCTATCCGCCCAGCGGCGCCTGGTACGGCCAGTCCATCTACAAGATGGCCGAGGACGTCTACACCGGCTACCTGCAGGCCGACCAGGCTTCCGACAAGATCGACGGCGTGATCCCGGTGGGACTGGCCTGGAACCGGGCGATGTCCCAGGGCTTCGCCGACACCAACCCTTACGACGGTATCGACGCCGGCAAGGTCAAGCTCTGGGCCAACGACAACTACCACGCCAGCATGTACGGCAGCTATCTGGAGGCGCTGACGGTCTTCGGCTCGATCACCGGACTGGATCCTCGCAGCCTGGGCGTCAATGAGACCGCGGCGGCGCAGCTGGGCATCTCGCAGGCGCAGGTGCGGGTGATGCAGCAGCTGGCCTTCGAGCAGTTGGCCGGGCCGGTGCCCGAGCCGTCCACCTGGGCGATGCTGATGGCGGGCATCGGCCTGCTGGCGGTGTGGCGCCGCAAGGGCGCCCGCGGCGCCGCGCATGCCCCTCAAGCCGTGCATGCCGCGCATGCCGGTCAGGCGTCGCGCTTCTCCAGCACGTAACCCATCCCGCGGACGGTGTGCAGCAGCTCGACGTCGAAAGGCTTGTCGAGCTTGCCGCGCAGCCGTCGCACGGCGACTTCGACCACGTTGGTGTCGCTGTCGAAGTTCATGTCCCAGACCTGCTCGGCGAGTTCGGTCCGGGACAAGACCTGACCCTGCCGCCGCAGCAGCAGCGTCAGCAGGCTGAATTCCTTGGGCGTGAGGTCCAGGCGCTGGCCGGCGCGATGGACCTTGCGACGCAGCAGGTCGACCTCGAGGTCGGCGAGCTTGAGCACGGTGGCCTCCACCGCCGGCGCGCCGGCCGCGCGGCGCAGCAGCGCCTGGATGCGGGCCACCAGCTCGGAGAAGGCGAAGGGCTTGCACAGGTAGTCGTCGGCGCCGGCCTGCAGGCCGCGCACACGGTCCTCGACCTCGGCGCGCGCCGTCATCATGAGCACCGGCAGCGCGCGCGTGTGGTCCTGCTGGCGCAGTGCGGCCAGCACCGCCAGGCCGTCGATGCCCGGCAGCACGCCGTCCAGCAGCACCAGGTCGTAGGCGCCTTCGCTGGCCTGATGCAGGCCGTCCACGCCGTCGCGCACCAGGTCGACGACGAAACCTTCCTGCGTCAGGCCACTGCGCAGGTAGTCGCCGAGCTTGTCCTCGTCCTCGATGACGAGCAGTTTCATTGCCGATTCCTCATCGACCTGACAGGGCAATCAACGGACCGAGGCGCCTCGGATCATCGAACCTGCCGATGCCTCGGCGGGGACTCAGCATGCATCATCACTCCGGGAGCGTGAATGCTGCCAGGTCAACGCCCGCCCGGCCCGGGCGGATCGGATTACTTGGGTTATTGGATCCACGGTCGCGGCGCCGAACTGCTCAGCCAGGTGGACATGCTCGAAGGCGATCGCGTGTTCGCCGGCGAGAGGGATCACTACCGTGCCTTTGAAGCCCGCAACGGGCGCTACCTTTTCGATCAGGCGCCGTGCGAACTGCTCAATCAATTGCATAGAGGACAGTTGCTGGGCTACGGCTGCAGGATGGATGTCCATCACGCGACAGTGAGTGCCTCCGAGCGTCATCCCGGACTCATCCACCTGAAGGGCGGCGGGCTGGTGATGGTGAAGGGCCTGGTATCGGGAAACATCCTGCTGGAAGGCGCGCCTGCGTGGCTCGACGGGAGCCACATCGACGGCGATGTGACGCTGGATCACGACGATCTGCGGATCGCCAACACGCGCATCAACGGGACGCTCACGTTGTGTGCCGACCTGGCGCGGATCGGTCCGGGATGTCGGATCAATCATCTGGTGCTTCGTGCGCCAGAGCGTCGCGCCGGCAACCTCGCGCCTGTCGTGGCCCGCATCGAACTGCATCCGGGCGCGACGGTGGAGCGGTACAGCGTGGACGCACCGACCTTTGAGCTTGTTCATGTGGCGGGGCAGCAGCAGCAGCAGCAGCAGGCGCGAAACGCTCGCTTCGTCTATCCCTGCATCGTCAGGCCGACCGGCCCGACCGGCCCGACCGGGTCGACCAGGCCGACCGCTCCGCCCGACGGCCGCCCGCCGCATGCCTGAGGTCGTCCTGCCGCGAGCGGCGATGGAGGAGCTGAGCGCCCCCTAGAATCCGCCCACCATGCCCCAACGGACCCCTTCCTCCTCCGCGCCGCGCGCCGGGTCCGTCCGCGGGAAGCTGCGCGCCATGGTCTGGCTGATCGTGCTGCCGACGCTGCTGCTGTCGGTGTTCGCCGGCATGGCCGTCTTCCAGACCGAGCGCCGCGCGGCGGTCTCCGCCGCCACCGAAACCGCCGAGGCGCTGAGCCTGGTCGCCGACCGCGAGATGGCGGTGCGCACGGCGCTGCTGCAGGCGCTCAGCGTCTCGCCCAGCCTGGCCGAGGGCCGGCTGGAGCAGTTCCACGGCGAGGCCGCCCGGCTGGTCGCCGGCACCCCCAACACCATCGTGCTGGCCACGACGGAGGGCCGGCAGCTGATCAACACGCGGATCGCCTGGGGTCAGGCCTTGCCCGCGGCGGGCGGGTTCACCGACGGCATCGACGCCTCGCGCCGGCTGCTGGTCTCCAACCTCTACGTCGGTCCGGTGGACCGCAAGCCCAGCTTCGCGGTGCGGGTGCCGGTGACGGTGCTGGGCAAGCCGATGTACCTCGGCTACGGCAGTCCCGTCAGCGAGATGCAGCAGATCTTCCGCCAGCAGCCGCTGCCCGAGGGCTGGCTGGGCGTGGTGCTGGACCGCAACGGCCTGGTCATCGCCCGCACCCGCGATCCGGAGAAACGCGTCGGCCAGCGCGCCAGCGCCAACATGCTCCAGGCGCTGGGCGGCGGCGACCGGGGCGTCGTCGACGCGCGCACGCTCGACGGCGAGCCGGTGTTCACCGTGTTCAGCCGCGCGCCGGATTCCGGCTGGGTGGTGCTGATCGGCCTGAGCCAGTCGGAGCTCGCCAAGGGCGCCTGGCGGGCGTTCGGGATGATGCTGGCGCTGTCGCTGGCCTTCATCGCGCTGGCGCTGGTGCTGGCGCGGCGCATGAGCCGCGCGATCGCGGATCCGCTGCGGCGGCTGCGCAAGGACGCGATCCGCATGGGCGGCGGCGCGACGATCGAGCCGGTCCCCGGCGGCGTCGACGAGATCGACGTCGTGCAGCACGCGCTGGCCACGGCCAGCCGCGAGCGCGCGGGCAACGAACTGCGCCTGCGCGAGGAGATCGAGGCGGCGGTCGCGCAGACGCGCCACGCCCAGCAGGCGGCGCTGCGCAGCCAGAAGCTGGAGGCGCTGGGCCGGCTGACCGGCGGCATCGCGCACGACTTCAACAACCTGCTGCAGACGATGACGACGGGGCTGCAGCTGGCGCGCCGGCTCAGCAGCGACCCGCGCGCGGACACGGCGCTGGAGGCCTGCCAGCGCGCGACGGCGAAGGCCGCGCAGCTGACGCGGCAACTGCTGGCCTTCGGGCGTCCGCAGGTGGGGCACGAAGCCGTCATCGACCTGCGCCAGCAGTTGCCGGCGCTGATGGCGCTGGCCGACGGCGCGGTGGGGACGGCCGTCGAGGTCGAGCTGAGCATCGACGAGGACCTGTGGCCGGTGCGCACCGATCCGGTCCAGCTGGAGCTGGCGGTGCTGAACCTCGCGTTGAATGCACGCGACGCGATGCACGGGCGCGGCAGGCTCACCGTGTCGGCGCGCAAGCGTGTGCTGGCGCAGGCCGATCCGGTGGGACTCGCGCCGGAGCTGCTGCCCGGCGACTACGTCGCCATCGCGGTGCGCGACACGGGCGACGGCATGACGCCGGAGCAGATGGAGCGCGCCTTCGAACCCTTCTTCACCACCAAGGCGGTGGGCCAGGGCACGGGCCTCGGCCTGGCGCAGGTCTACGCGCTGGCGCGCTCGGCGGGCGGCACGGCGGCCATCGTCAGCAAGATCGGCCTGGGCACCGAGGTCACCCTGTGGCTGCCGCGCTCGCACGGCAGGACGGAGGCCGAGGGTCCGGTGGAGCAGGGGACCTCGGCGGACGGCGCGCGGCGCTTCACCGGCACGGTGCTGCTGGTCGAAGACGAGCCCTCGGTGCGGGAGCTGACCGCGCAGGCCCTGGAAGCGCTCGGATTCAGCGTGAAGACGGCGCCGACGGCCGATCACGCGCTGGACCTGCTGCGCGGCGGCCTGACGGCGGACGTGGTGCTGACGGACATCGTGATGCCGGGCGAACGCAGCGGCGTGGACCTGGTGCGGACCTTGAAGGTGCTCAAGCCGACGCTCCCGGTGGTGCTGGCCAGCGGCCATCCGGTGCGCATCGAGGAGGCGCCCAACGTGCCGCTGGTCCCCAAGCCCTATGACGTCGACGTGCTGGCCGCGGTGCTCGCGGAGGCGATGAATCCGAACGGCGAGGCGATCCCGGCGCCCTGATCGACGTCCGCGGTGGAAAGGAACCGCGCCGGCCCCTCGAAGACTGAGGCCCTCCTTTCCCGGAGGACTTCATGTTCCTGTTCGAACCCAACGACACGGTGTTCTCCCTGACGCGACGCGAACTGTCCGAGAGCGAGCCGGCGGCGCCGCAAGACCATCCGCCGGTCGCGGGCCACTGGGCGGACTGCCATGCGCGGATGGCCGCCTTGATCGATGCCGGACACCCCGACATGCCGCGCCGCGGCGAGGCGCGCCGGGTGGAATTGACCGCGTACGGCGAGGCGCTGAAGACGGCGCTCGATGCGCCGGACGGCTGCGGGATCGAGCGCGACATGAGCGCTCAACCGGAGGCCTTGCGGGCCGGCTGGGCGAGCGCGCTGGTGCTGGCGGGTCACCTGGAGCCCGGTGGTGACCGACGCGACTGGCACGACCGTCCCGCCGTCCGGGCCTGTCGCATGACGCCCGGGCTCCGTCCGCAGGTGCTGAGGGTCTTGTCCTTTGTCCTCGGCCCTGCGCAGGTGCTCGCCTGGCAGGACCATCCTTACCGGATTCCGGTCTGCGCGCGCCTGATGCTGGAGGCGCTCGGCGTCATTCCCGTGACCGGCGAGTCGCCCCAGGAAACCGATGCGCGCGAAGCGGACCTGCGCCCCGTCAGGGACGAGCTGGACGCTGCGCGCGTGCCGCGATCGGCGGAGGCCGAGCGTCGGATACGCGAGTCGCTCGAGAATGCGCCGCCCGCGCCCTGGACGCGGCAGGACTGGGGCGTCAGCCTGCGCGGGGCATCGGGGACGCGCTCATTGCATGGCCCGCTGGTGCGAACGATCACCACAGGGATCGCCAACGGCGCGGCTTCCGACTGCGTGCTCGCGGCGCTGACGTCGCCGCAGGACGAGGATCCGGTCACGCCACCTTCGGCAGATCCTTCAGCAGCTTGTCGAGCGTCACCGGATAGTCCCTGACGCGCACGCCGGTGGCGTTGTAGATCGCATTCGCCACCGCCGCGGCGACGCCGCAGATGCCCAGTTCCCCGACGCCCTTGGCCTTCATCGGCGAGGACAGCGGATCGGTCTCGTCGAGGAACACGACCTCCTGGTGCGGGATGTCGGCATGCGCCGGCACCTCGTAGCCCGCGAGGTCGTGGTTGACGAAGAAGCCGCGCCGCTCGTCGACGTGCAGCGCTTCCATCAACGCCGCGCCCACGCCCATCGTCATCGCGCCGATGACCTGGCTGCGCGCCGCCTTCGGGTTGAGGATGCGGCCCGCCGCGCACACGGCCAGCATGCGGCGCACGCGGACCTCGCCGGTGAAGGCGTCGACCGCCACCTCGACGAAGTGGCCGCCGAAGGTCGACTGCTGGTACTTCTTGTCGAGGTCGCCGAACTCGATCTTGTCCTCGGCCACGAGGCCTTCAGTCCCGGCGACTTCGCCCAGCGGGAGACTGCGTCCGCCGCCGCGGACCTGGCCGTCGGCGAAGACGGCGTCCTTGGCGTCGATGCCGGCCTTCTTCGCGATCACCTCGCGCAACGCGACGCAGGCCGCATAGACGCCCGACGCCGAGCTGTTGGCGCCCCACTGGCCGCCCGAGCCCGCCGACACCGGCAGCGCCGAATCTCCCAGGCGCACGACGACCTGCTCCAGCCCGACGCCCATCATCTCCGCCGCGGTCTGCGCGAGGATGGTGTAGGTGCCGGTGCCGATGTCGGTCATGTCGGTCTCGACGGTGACGATGCCGCGGCGGTCCAGGCGCACGCGCGCGGCGGACTTCATGACGATGTTGTTGCGGAAGGCCGCCGCGACGCCCAGGCCGATCAGCCAGCGTCCGCCGGGACCTTCGCGTCGCTGCCCCGGCGCCGCGCGTCTGCTCCAGCCGAAGCGCTCGGCACCGGTGCGCAGGCATTCCGTCAGACGCCGCTGCGAGAACGGCCGCTCCGGCTTCTCCGGATCGACCTGCGTGTCGTTGACGATGCGGAACTGCACCGGATCCATGCCGACCTTCTCGGCGATCTCGTCCATCGCGATCTCCAGCGCCATCAGGCCAGGCGCCTCGCCGGGCGCGCGCATCGCGTTGCCCTCGGGCAGGTTCAGCACCGCGAGCTTCATCGCGGTCATGCGGTTCGCGCCGGCGTACAGCAGCCGCGTCTGCGCCACCGCCGTCTCCGGTCCGCCGCCGGGCAGGTCGCCCGACCAGCTCTCATGCCCGATCGCCGTGATCTTCCCGTCGCGCCCCGCGGCGATGCGCAGGCGCTGGATGGTCGCGGGTCGGTGGGTGGTGTTGTTCATCATCAGCGGCCGCTGCAGCGCGACCTTCACCGGCCGGCCGCTGGCCTTCGCGCCCAGCGCGGCCATCAGCACGTCCGCGCGCAGGAACAACTTGCCGCCGAATCCGCCGCCGATGAAGGGCGAGATCAGGCGCACCTTGTCGCGCGACAGGCCCAGCGTCTTCGCCAGGTCGCCGCGGCCCCAGTCGATCATCTGGTTGGCAGTCCAGACGGTCAGCTTGTCGCCTTCCCACACCGCCAGCGTCGCGTGCGGCTCCATCATCGCGTGCGACTGGTCCGGCGTCGTGTAGGTCTGGTCGATCTTCACCGCGGCCTGCGCGAAGGCCCCGTCGAAGTCGCCCACCTTCGTCTCGGGCGGCGTGCCGCCGGGACCGTCCGCTTCCTTGGGCGGCTTGGCCTGGTCCTTGGCTTTCGCCAGGCTGAAGGCGCCGTCCTCGCGTGCGTACTCGACGCGGATCAGCGCCGCGCCCGCGCGCGCCTGCTCGAAGCTCTCTGCGACGACCACGGCGATCGCCTGGTGGTAGTGGTCGATCTCCGGCCCGCCGAGCAGCCTGGCCGTGTTCATCTTGCCCTGGCCGAGCTTGCCGGCGTTGTAGGCGGTGACGATGGCGAGCACGCCCGGCGCGGCCTCCGCGGCCTGGACGTCGAGTGTCGAGATCCGACCCTTGGCGATGCCGGCGCCGACGACGACGCCGTAGGCGACGTTTTTCGCCACGTCGTGGCGCTCGTAGGCGTAGGGCGCGGTGCCGGTGGTCTTGCGCGGTCCGTCGATGCGATCGGTCGGCTTGCCGACGATGCGCAGCTGATCGATCGGATTGGTGGTGGCGGGGGTGTCGAACTTCATGCGGGCCTCCCGGCGGCCTTGGCTTGCGCGAGGACCGCGGCGAGCGTGCGCTCCACCAGCGGCAACTTGAAGGCGTTCTCGGCGGTCGGCGTCGCGCCCGCGAGCAGCGTGTGCGCGGCCGCGGCGGCGCCGCGGCGCAGGTCGCGCTCGGCGGCTTCGGAACGCCACGGTTTCGGTGCGATGCCGCCGACCGCGAAACGTCCGCCGCCGTCGCGCTGGACGATCGCGCCCACCGAGACCAGCGCGAACGCGTACGACGCCCGGTCGCGGACCTTGTGATAGAGGTGCGTGCCGACGACCGGCTTGGGCAGGGTCACCGCGGTGATCAGCTCGCCGGCCTCGAGCGTGGTCTCGAGGTGCGGCGTGTTGCCGGGCAGCCGGTGGAGGTCCGCGATCGGGATGCGCCGCGTCTGGCCGTCGGGGCGCAGGGTCTCGACGGTCGCGTCCAGCACCCGCATCGCCACGGCCATGTCGCTGGGGTGCGAGGCGATGCAGGCTTCGCTGACCCCGATCACCGCGAGCGGCCGGCTCATGCCGCCTATCGCCGAGCAGCCGCTGCCCGGCTGGCGCTTGTTGCAGGGCTGGTCGGTGTCGTAGAAGTAGGGGCAGCGGGTGCGCTGCAGCAGGTTGCCGGCGGTGGTCGCGCGATTGCGCAGCTGGCCCGAGGCGCCGGCGAGCAGGGCCCGCGACAGCACGCCATAGTCGCGCCGCACGCGGGCGTCCGCGGCGAGGTCGGTGTTGCGCACCAGCGCGCCGATGCGCAGGCCGCCGTCGCCGGTCGGCTCGATGCGGTCCAGGCCGAGGCCGCCGGGCCCTCCGGACACGTTGGCGCCGGCCAGGCTGTTCAGATCGATCAGGTGCGCGGGCGTCTCGACCTGCAGCTTCATCAGGTCCAGCAGGTTGGTCCCGCCGGCGATGAAGCGCGCGCCGGGTTGCTTCGCGGCGGCGGCCACGGCGGCGGCGGGCGAGGCCGCGCGTTCGAAGGTGAAGGGCTTCATGCGGACCTCCGGTCGCCGGCGCCCGGCACGGGGACGCCTGCCACCTCGGCCATGGCGTCGATGATGTTGGAGTAGGCCCCGCATCGACAGAGGTTGCCGCTCATGCGTTCGCGCAACTCGTCGATGGACAGCAGCGGGCGGACGTTGAGGTCGGGCGTGACGTGGCTGGGCACGCCGCCCTTGATCTCGTCGAGCACGGCGACGGCCGAGCAGATCTGCCCCGGGGTGCAGTAGCCGCACTGGTAGCCGTCATGGCGCACGAAGGCGCTCTGCATCGCGTGCATCTTCTCGGGGGTGCCGAGGCCTTCGATGGTCACGACCTTCGCGCCCTCGTGCATCACCGCCAGCGTCAGGCAGGCGTTGACGCGCCGGCCGTCGAGGTGGATGGTGCAGGCGCCGCACTGGCCGTGGTCGCAGCCCTTCTTGGTGCCGGTGAGCTGCAGGTGCTCGCGCAGCAGGTCCAGCAGCGAGGTGCGGTTGTCGACGACCAGGGTATGCGGCTGGCCGTTGACGCTGAGCGTCACGCGGGAAGTGGCCACGAGGTTCTCCTGAGGCTTGGGGCCGGCGACGGCGCTGGGCGAGGGCGCCTGCGCGGCGGCGTCCAGCGGCGTGCCGGCGGCCACCGCGGCGGATGCGCCCGCGCCGGCGATCAGCAGGCCGCGGCGCGAGATCGCGCAGGACTCAGTGCCGCAGGCGGGGCTGTCGGGTGGGGACGGGGGAAACAAGGACGGCGCGAGGTCCGCGTCCGATCGATCCGTGTCGAGATCCATGCTGGGGACTCCTGGCTGGCCGGGATCGGCAAGCTGTCGAGTCGGCAATCGTCGTGCCACGCCACGCGGGTCGCCCTCTCCCGCTTCTTGGATGGGCAGGGTTGAGTGCGGAGTGAGAGCCGCCGGTGGTGGCAGGGCGGAAGTTCAGGCCGCGATCGGCGCGAGATGACACCCCGCCGAGTCCCCGTCCGTGGACAGGGCGTTCCCGACATCGACAGGCAACTGCAGCCCTGGCCCGCCGCAGGCCGTCGCGCGCACCAGCGGCGCGAACGGCGCCTGCACCTGCCCGAACAGGGTCGCGAACGGCACGTCCGCCGCGTCGCGCCCCGTGCCGATGCGCACGAACCCCATCGGGATGCCGGTGCCCGACGCATCGAAGGTGTACCAGCGCCGGCCGAGGTAGACCTCGACATAGGCGTGGAAGTCGGGGGCCTTGGTCGGATCGGCGCCGTAGTCGGTGCCGGTCACATAGCGCGCCGGCAGCGACAACGCCCGGCACAGCGCGATCATCACGTGCGCCTGGTCGCGGCAGACGCCGACGCGATCGGTCAGCGTGTCCAGCGCGGAGGTCTGCGTGGTCGAGCCATAGGGCGAGTAGGCGATGTGCCGCTGCACCCAACGCGCGACCGCGGCGGCGCGGGCGTATCCCGGCGGCAGGTGGCCGAACTCGGCGTCGGCCCAGGAGACGAGCCGGTCGGATTCGCAGTAGCGGCTGGGCGCGAGGTAGCACAGGTACTCGCTGGGCAGCTCGTCGACAGGTGTTTCCTCGATCGCCGCCGGATCGCCGATGCGGTGGTCGATCGTGACGCTCGCGCTGTAGGTCAGGTGGAAATTCCCTTGCGGCGCGCGCACGCGCAGCAGCCGGTTGCGGCTGCCGGCCAGCGTGTCCGAGCGCCACGGCACCTCCGGCGTCACGACGACCTGCTCCTGCAGCACGCGCTGCGCCGCGGTGTGTGCAGGCTGGATGTTGAACACGAAGTCGCCGAAGGGCGAGTCGATGCGGTAGTCCAGTTCGAAGTGGAGATCGAGGCGAATCATGGGGTCCTGCCGTTCTCGACGACGCAATGAATGAAGTGCAGCTTGGGAACGACCCGGCGCTGCAGCACGAAGGGATAGAAGTCGGGCTGGCCCATGGCGCGGGACATCTCGTTCATCACGCTGGTGATGGCGAGCCAGTCGCGCAGCAGGCGCAGGAAATCGGGGCCGGTGGCATGACCGGGCGACCAGAGGTCGTCGAGCCCGTAGGGCAGGGGCCGCGCCTCGTCGACGGTGCTGAGCAGATTGAAGCTGCCGGCGGTGTCGATGGTGTCGCGCAGGTGCAGGTAGTGCGCCCAGGTTTCGGCCCAGTCCTCCCAGGGATGGGCGCTGGCGTACGAGGTGATGAAGCGCTGCGACCAGTCCGGCGGCGGACCGGCGGCGTGGTGGCGACGGAGCGCGCCGGCGTAATCGAGCCGCTCGTCGCCGAACAGCGCGCGGAAAGGCTCGTGCCAGGTCGTGCCGGCGACCAGCCGGTCCCAGTAGTAATGACCGATCTCATGGCGGAAATGCCCGAGCAGCGTCCGGTAGGACTCGCCCATGCGCTGGCGGGCGGCCTCGCGCTTGGCGTCGTCGGCTTCCTCGATGTTGATGGTGATCACGCCCCAGGCGTGTCCCGTCATCACGCGCGGCTGGCCGGGCAGCGTGCGCAGGAAGTCGAAGGCAAGGCCGCGGTCGCCGGCGTCCGATTTCGGCGCGACCGGCAGCTGCAGCCCGAGGAGCTGCGAGACCAGACGCCGCTTGGCGCGCTCGAGCCGGCCCCAGAGTTCCGCGTTGATGGGGTCCGATAGATCGGGAATGGTGCGGTTGAGCGCACAGGCGACGCACAGCGGACCGCGGCGGCGGTCGTCGACTGGCAGCAACCAGTTGCAGCCGGCGGCGGTGTGGAAGTTCGCGCACCGGGTGAAGAGTCCGTCCACGCCGGCGATGCGCCAGGTCGCGGGGGCGGGTCCGGGCAGCAGCGCGTGCAGCGTCAGGTCGTCCGGCAGGAAGCCGAGCGGCGCCGCGCAGGCCAGGCAGGCGCTGTTGCGGAAGTAGAGACGGTGGCCGCAGGTGCAGCGATAGACGCGAGGGGAAGTCATGGTCAAGGCTCCCTTGGCAAGCATGGGGCCTGACCGGGGCCTGCTAGTGCGGGGGTTGTGCCCACCACGCCGGCAGCAGCCGCTGCACCTCCGCGCGGGCGAAGCGGTCGTCGATCAGATGGACGACGCCGCGATCCTCGGTCGTGCGGATGACCCGACCCGCCGCCTGCACGACTTTCTGCAAACCCGGGTAGAGGTAGGTGTAGTCGTAGCCCGCGCCGAAGAGCTTCTCCATGCGCGCGCGGATCTGCTCGTTGACGGCGTTGACCTGCGGCAGCCCGAGCGTCGACAGGAAGGCGCCGATGAGGCGCCTGCCCGGCAGGTCGACGCCCTCCGCGAACGCGCCGCCCAGCACGGCGAAGCCGACGCCGCGACCCTCCACGGTGAATCGATCCAGGAACTGCCGCTGCTCGCCTTCGCTCATGCGGCGCGACTGGCGCCACTGCGGCACGTCGGGATGGCGCTCGCCGAGCAGCGCCGCCACCTGCTCGAGGTAGTCGTAGCTGCTGAGGAAGGCCAGGTAGTTGCCCGGCGCGCGTCCGTACTGCGCGGCGATCAGGTCGGCGATCGGCTGCAGCGACGCGCGCCGGTGCTGGTAGCGCGTCGAGATGTGCGAGGCCACATGCACCTGCAGCTGGCCGGCGTCGAAGGGCGAGGGCACCTCGACGCTCGCGTGGTTCTCCGGCAGTCCTAGCAAGTCCGCATGGAAAGCCTGCGGCTGCAGCGTCGCGGAGAACAGCGTGCTCGTCTGCGCCGCTGCGAGCCGAGGACGCAGGAAGGGCGCGGGCACGATGTTGCGGATGCAGATGACCGACGGGCCCGGCTTCGCGAGGAAACCCTCCGGCTTCTGCACATCCACCAGCGAGTGCGGCCCGAAGGACTCCACCGCGCGCGCCACGTGCATCGCCTCGAAATGGAAATCCAGCAGCGCGTCGTCCGCATCGTCAGGATGCGCGGCGAGGTGTTCGGCGATCACGCCGATGCCGTGCTGGAGCGCGCTCAGCAGCGATTCGGGGAACGCCTCGTACGCCGCGTAGGGCTCGGCCTGCGCCTTGTCGATCGCCCGCCAGCTCCGGCGCACCTTGTCCAGGGCCTTGCGCACGAGCGGCGAGCTGGACGCGCCCGACGAGTGCCGCGCCTGGAAGAGCCGTTCCGGCGACAGCGTCGCGCTGAACATCTTGCGGCCGCGCTCGACGAGGTTGTGCGCCTCGTCGACCAGCAGGCCGATGCGCCACTGGTTGACCTGCGTCAGGCCGTGCAGCAGCGCGCCATGGTCGAAGTAGTAGTTGTAGTCGCCGACCACCACGTCGGCCCAGCGGGCCAGTTCCTGGCTCAGGTAATACGGGCAGACCGCATGGGCCAGCGCGGCCTCGCGCACGACGTCGCGGGTCAACGCGACGCCTTTGCCGTGGCCCTCGCCGTTGCCGGCCCCCGTGTCCAGGTCTTGCCCGATGCGCAGCGCCGCCGACCGCGCGGCGGGCAGGCGGTCGTAGAAGCCCCTGGCCAGCGGACAGGACTCGCCGTTGCAGGCCTTGTCCGGATGCTCGCAGGCCTTGTCGCGGGCGACGAGTTCCAGCACGCGCAGCGGCGCCGCCGGCGCCAGCCGGCCGATCGCATCCAGCGCGGTCTGCCGCCCCGAGGTCTTCGCCGCGAGGAAGAAGACCTTGTCCAGCCGCTGTCCGGGCGCGGCCTTGAGCAACGGGAAGATCGTCCCCATCGTCTTGCCGATGCCGGTCGGTGCCTGGGCGAGCAGGCAGCGGCCCGAGGACGCCGCGCGGTACACCGCCTCGGCGAGCGGCCGCTGTCCGACGCGGAAGTCGCCGAACGGAAAGCTGAGCGCCCGCAACGCCGCATCGCGCCGTTCCCGGTGATCGAGTTCCAGCGCGGCCCAGGCGAGGAACCGCTCGCACAGCGATTCGAAATGCGTTCGCAGTTCCGCCGCCGTGCAGTGCTCGGTCAGCACCGTTTCCTCCTGGCTGCCGAGCTCCAGGTAGACCAGCGCGACCTCGATGTCGGGCAGACCCTCGGCCTGGCACTGCAGCCACGCGTAGACCTTGGCCTGCGCCCAATGCAGCCGTCGATGCGTGGGTCGCTGCCGATCGAGGCTGCCGCGGAAGGTCTTGATCTCCTCGAGGCGTCCGCGCTTCGGATCGAAGCCGTCCGCGCGACCGCGCACGCGCAGTTCGCCGAACTCGCCGCTGAGCGTCACTTCCCGCCGGTAGTCCGGACCGCGGCGCTCATGGACGAGCGCGTGGCCGGCGATGCCTTCCTGCGCCGTCGGCGCGGGCGTGAAGCGCAGATCCAGGTCGCCCTGCTTGGCGGTGAACTCGCAGAGTTCGCGGACGGCGACGGTATAGGGCACGACAAGGGTCAGGTGTGATGACTGATGTTATATACAGTATCTCAGACTCCTGCCGCCTTGTTGGCCGCGGCAACCAGTGCGTCGGTCGTGGCGAGGAACTGTTCCCGCTCCGGCTCGTCGGCAAGATGGCGCGCCAGGGAACGGGACAGGGTCCCGATGTCGCCGTCGGCGTTGCGCGCCAGATCGCGCGACACGAGGTGCCTGGCCAGCGGCCCGATGTGGGACGCGAGCGCGCGTTCGATCTGGGCGATCAAGCTGGCATCGAATCCGCCCGCCGTCCGCGTTCCAGCGCGACTGCCCGCGACGCCGCCCGTGCCCGTGCCCGTGCCTGTTCCCGATCGCGATCCCGATCGCGATCCCGATCCCGATCCGTCCCGGGCCGGCAGCGTCGGCGCAAACGCGCCATCGTCAGGGACCTCGCGCGCGACGGACGCCAGCGCCGCGCGCAAGGCCGCCGCATCGGGAAAACGATCCTCCGGGTCGCGAGCCATCGCGCGGCGCACGACGGCATCAAGCGATTCCGGCAACTCGCCCGGCCGCAAGGACGTCGGCGTCGGCGGCAGCTGATGCAGCGTCTGGTACATCACCGCTTCGGGCACGCCGCTGAAGGGCATGCGTCCGGTCGTCAGCCGGTACAGCAGCACGCCGCACGCGAAGACATCCGCGCGATGGTCGATCGCACCGCCGAGGATCTGCTCCGGCGCCATGTAGCCCGGCGTGCCGATCTGCGACGCGGCCTGGGTGAGGTGGTGGTCGGCGATCCGCGCGATGCCGAAGTCCGTCAGCTTCACGCGGCCGTCGCGCGTGATGAGCAGGTTGCCGGGCTTGATGTCGCGGTGCCAGACGCCCTGGGCATGCGCGCTGGCGAGCGCGTCCAGCAACTGGTCCAGGACGCCCAGCGACCAGGCCAGCGGCGGCGTCGGCATCTCGCGCTTGAGGATCTGGTCCAGCCCGCGGCCGTCGACCAGCTCCATGACGAGGAAGGCATACCCCTTCATGCCGTCCGCGCTCGTCACTTCGCCGAAGTCGTGGATGGTGACCACGCCCGGGTGGGCAATGCGGCCGACCGCGCGCGCCTCGTTGCGGAAGCGCGCGGAGGTGGAGTCTTCGCGGGCCGCCTCCTCGGCGTCCTCCGCGTCTTCCCTCTGGCGACGGATGAGCTTGATGGCCACCTCGCGGTGGATGTGCGGATCGAAGGCGCGGTACACGACGCCCATCGCGCCTTCGCCGAGCTTGCCCCGCACGAGGTACTTGCCGATGTGCGGCGCGGGGCGCGCGATCCTGCCGTCGGTGCCGGTGCCGGAGCCGGAGCCGGTCATGTCCCGCTCTCCAGCATCGCCATGGCCTGGTCCAGGCTGCGGCGCATGCGTCCGAACGACGCGGCCAGCACGCCGATCTCGTCGCCCGGGCGGACCTCGAAGGCCGGGGCGTCCTCGCCCAGCGAGACCCGGTCGGCAATGCGCGCCAGACCTGTCACCGGACGGATCACCAGCGACCACAGCATCAGGTTGAGCGCGGCGCCCATGACCAGGAAGGTCGCCGTCAACGCGCCCATCACCAGCCAGAAGGTCTGCGAGGCCTGCTTCAGCGGCAGCGTCATGGGCACGGTCACGACCTCGGCGCCCAGCGTCTCGTCCAGGCGCCAGCCGAAGCCGTTGGACGGGCCGTAGCGCGCGACCAGCGTGGCAGGCGCCGTCTGCGGCGACGCATGGCAGCCCAGGCAGGCCGCGTTGGTGATCCGGATGGGGCGCGCGATGTAGAGCGCTTCGCCGCCGGGCGTCTCGCGACGGCCGACGAACTCCGTCAGCGCGGGCCGGCGCGCGAACTGCGAGATCACGTCCTCCTCCCAGCTCACCGCCCGGTTGCGCGGGTTGGTGGGATTGAGCATGGCCGCCTTGTAGCCGTAGTCCTCGTAGGCCTTGGAGAGCGTGGCCAGCACCTCGTGGGCCGAGAAGGCCGGCACCGCCTCGGGCACGAAGCGCTCGCGCAGGCGGTCTTCCAGCAGCGGGCGGATGTGGTCGGCCGTGTAGGTGCTGACGGCTCTGGCGCTGCGCATCAGCAGCCGGGCGCGGTCCGTCACCTGTTCCTCGGCGCTGGCCTGCAGCCAGTGGCGCGCCAGCACTGCGGTGCCGGCCAGGCCGACGAGGAACACCGCCAGGAAGATCGCGTTGAACTTCACCAGCAGGCTCATCGATCGCAGGCGGTGGCGGAACCGGGCGGCGGGCGTCGCGCCCGGGACGGGACGGGTGCCGGACCGTCCGGCGGCAGTGGGAATGCGGCTCATGGATCCATCTACGGAGGCGGCCGTCGCCCGGATGCGGGCGACGGCGGAATTTCTTTCCCGGCGCAGGATCAGCCGATCACCAGACCTTCACGCAATCGCCTTCCCAGACGAAGGGGGTGAGGGGCGCGGTCGGCGTCGTGGCCGCGGGTTCGATGGTGACCGCGAGGCGGCGCACCGACTTGAACAGCCGCTCCGACGTGTCGGCCAGCGTGGCCTGCGTCGTGCCCTTGGCGGGCAGCGCCGCGGCCAGCAGGAGGGGCGCGCCGTTGTCGGGCAGGGCCCATAGGCGGGCGACCTGACCGGCGGGCAGCTCCAGCGGCTGCAGCAGGCGCACCGTCATCAGCGTGCCGTGGCGGCGGGAGCTGGCCACCAGCGTCGGCTGCCCCTTGGCGTCGTGCAGCAGGCCGACATAGCTGGCGGGCGTGGCCTGGTCGGCCTGGACGTTCTCCATCCAGGTCGGCGAGCTGCGCAGCACCGCCACGCAGCCAAACGCGCCCGCGAGGGCGCCGGCGACGGCCCAGCCGGACACGGCGGCCGCGCCGCGCGCACCGCCGGGCACCAGCCGATGCCACCAACGGGATCCTTCGTCACGCGAGGCACCCGCGCGACCGGGCGCGGTCTGTCCGACCTCATCCGGGAACAGCCGGCGCTGGATGCCGGGCCAGTTGCCCAGCGGCGGCGCGACCGGCGGCGTGGCCGCTTCCAGGGACGACAGACGTTGCTGCCAGATCTGCGCGGACAGCCGCACGGCGGCCGAGTCGCGCATCAGCGTCTCAAAGCGGCGGCGGGCGCCGCCCGTCAGCGTGCCCAGCGCATAGGCGCGGGCGAGGGCATCCAGCCGTTCGGGACGGAGGTAGTTCATGCGCGCACCCCCACGCTGTCCAGGCAGGACTTGAGCTGATCGAGTCCGCGCCGGACCCAGCTCTTCACCGTGCCCAACGGGGCGCTCAGCATGTCGGCGATCTCGGTGTGGACCAGGCCGCGATAGTAGGCGAGGGCCAGGGCTTGCCTCTGGGCGGGCGCCAGGGCGAGCATGCAGGCGTCGATGCGCATCTTCACGAGGCTCTCATCGAACAGGGCGTGCGGATCGCCGCTCGCGTCCGCGGCGACGTCCATCGCCTCGTCGTCGAGCTCGACGGTGTTGTCGCGTTCGTTGCGGCCGGCGCGCAGGGCGTCGATCGCACGGTTGCGGACGACATTGATCATCCAGGTCATCGGCGTGGCGGCGTCGGGCTGGTAGCTCGCGGCCTTCTGCCAGATGCTCACGTAGGCCTCCTGGAGCACCTCGTCGGCGCGCCCCTCGTCGCGCAGCACGCGCAGCGAGATCGAGAACAGGTGGGAGGAGGTGGCGCGGTACAGACGTTCGAAGGCGGCCCGGTCGCGCAGGGCGACGAGGGCCATCAGCGGGCGCAGGGGATCGGAGGGCTCTTGCGGGGAGGCTTCAGCGCTGGCGTTCATCGGAGGCATTGTTGGTCAACGCCGAGGCGTCGACCGGGCATTCTCCGCGCACGCGTGCGGCGTACAAGGCGCTTGCCCGTCGATGGTGCGCGAACGAGGCGACGCGCTTACCCTTTGGGGGTATTGCCGTTCGGACGCATGATCCTCAGCAAGATGCCACCGCTTCACCGATATCGACGCTCGCTGCTGCTCTTCCTTGTGCTGGGGCAACCGATCATCCTGCTCGTGCTGTACGTGCACGAGGGGTTCATCATCCTGGCGCTCACGCACCTGTTTTTCTGGAGCTGGCGGGCGAAGTCGGTGCGCTGCGACCGCTGCGACACCCCGCTCGCGCCGCCGGTGGGCGCGAGCGCGGCTGCGCTCATCCGCAGCCTGCAGGACAAGACCTGCAGGCATTGCGGAGCAAAGCTGGACTGAAGACGGCGGGTCTGCCGCGCCGACCGCATCGAACGGCCGCGGCAGACCCTGCCGCTTACTTCATCGCCTTCTTGTCGGCCTCGGCCTTCTCCTTCATGGCCTTGGCATCTGCCTCGGCCTTTTCATGAGTCGCCTTGGCGTCCTTTTCGCATTGCTTCTCGGCATCGCCCTTCATGGCATTGCAGGCCTTCTTGGCCGCCTTGTAATCGGCATCGGCCTGCTTCTTCAGGGCCTTGGCCTGGTCCACGGAGCCCGAGGTCGGGCTGGAGGCCGCTTGCGCCATGGCCGAGCCGGTGGCGACGCCCAGGGAAAGAACGGTGGCCGTAGCGGCGATGAGCAGGGAACGCTTCATGAGGATCTCCTTGTCTTTGAACAAAGTGGACGGCGACCGAGGTCGCCGGCTTGCGAGCCACCTGTTCTGGCAAGAAGCGATCCTTAAGGCAGATGCCGGCCGATTTCAGGCCGATTGAGGGGGCTCCTCTCAAGGCGCCTGGAACTTCCACCGCGCGTTGTCCCCGGCGCAGTCCCATTGCTGGATGCCCCCGCCGTCCAGTCCCGACACGTTGGTCACGTCCAGGCACTTGTTGCTGTGCGAGGCGCGCAGGTAGAAGAAGCCGTTGCCCTGGTCCTCGATCCGGAACAACTGATTCGCGCCGCCCGTGCAGCTCCATTGCTGGACCGCCGCGCCGTTGGCGGAGCTGACGCCGCTGATGTCCACGCACTTGTTGCTGGACGTCGAGCGGAACTGCCACAGGCCGTTGCCCGCGCTTTGCGCGACCCACTTCTGATTCGCGCCGCCGCCGTAGGCCCATTGCTGGAGCAGGCCGCCGTCCTGCGTCGAACGCTCGCGCACGTCCAACGCCTTGCCGCTGTGCTTGGCGACCAGGACATAGGTCTGGCCGGACACCGGCGTCGTCGCACCCGGCGGGTTGGTGGGCGGGGTCGTCGGGGGAGTGGTCGGCGGCGTCGGCGTGTTGGTGCCGGTCGAATCCTCGAACTGCAGCCAGTCAAGGTTGGCGACGCCCGTGCCGCCCTTGGCCACCAGGTAGACGTTGTGCACGCCGGTGCTGCGCTGGATCGGCGTCGTCACTTCCTGGAAGCTGGTCCAGCCGCCGGTGCTCGGCACGGTGACCGTGCCGACGTGCGCGCCGGTCGGGCTGTCCAGGCGGACCTCGATCTGCTTGCCGGCGCTGGACGCATCCACCGCCAGACGCAGCTTCAGACGGTCGACGCCGCTGCCGAAGTCCACGTCGATGTAGCGCAGCCAGTCGCCCGCGTCGAAGCTGCCGATGCCGGTGCTGTCGAAGCTCACGCCGCTCTGCGAATAGAACATCTCGGCCTCGAGCCGCGTGGTCGCGCGCCAGGTGCCTTCGAAGGGCAGGTTGCGCACCAGGCTGTTCTTGCCCGTCAGCGCGGCCTTGAACACGCTGTTGAGCATGGTGTTGGGCGCCATGTTCTTCTCGACGTCCCAGCTGCGCCACTTCGCCTCGATGGTCGCGTAGCTGTCGGTGGCCACGTTGGGCGTGTTGGCGCCGGCGTTGGTGCTGTTGTAAAGCGCCCAGTTGCCGATGTTGGTGCCCTTGTAGGTCCAGCTCGTCCAGTGCCAGCCGGCCTCGTTGTAGCGGCGCAGGCCGTACTCCCAGCTGCTCTGCAGGTTGAAGTACATGAACTCGCCGACGTAGTGCGGCACGTTGTACGAGGCGTACTGCTTCTCCTGGTTGATCTTGGCCTCGGTGAAATTCACCTGCGACTGGTAGTTCGAGTCGTTGCCCCAGTTGTAGTAGTGGAACTCGTAGATGACGTTGGTCCAGCCGTAGTCGGACGGGCGCGTGATGGCGGTCCAGTCCCAGATGCCTTCCATGATCACGATGTGATTCGGATCGACGGCGCGGATCTCCTTGTAGATCCGGTCGTACATGTCGAGCACCGGCCGCGTCGCGGGCGCCGGGTAGTTGAGCGAGGGCTCGTTGAGCACGTCGTAGCCGGCGACGGTGGGCTCGTTGCGGAAGCGGGTGGCGAGCTCGCGCCAGAAGGTCAGCGTCTGGTTCTGGTACGTCGTGTTGTTCCACAGCTGGCCCGAGCCGCCGATGCGGCCGCTGTGATCGGCGCCGTTCTGCGAGCCCGGCGCGCCGTGCAGGTCGAGGATGACGTACAGGCGGTACTTCTTGGCCATCGCGACCACCCACTCGATGCGGCGGAAGTCGATCTTCCCGGCGGCGTCGCGCTTCCACGTGCCGTCCTCGTTCATGTGGTTGAGGTAGTAGATGGGCAGGCGCAGGGCGCTCATGCCGAGGTCGGAGAGGATCTTGAAATCCTTCTCCTGCAGGTAGCTGTCCTGGTAGGCGTTGATCAGCGCGTCGCGGCCGGCATCGCCGAAGCGCTGGCTCAGCGTCTTGCGCATGGTGTAGTCGTCGCCGGCGCCGGCCAGCGGCGACATCCAGCCTTCGTGCACCTGCCAGCCGCCGAGGTTGACCCCGCGCAGGTAGATCGGATCGCCGGTGCCGTTCTGGTTCCTCACGGTGCGTCCGTCGACCTTCAGGAAGCTGCTGTGGGCGAGGGCGGTGCCAGTCGTTGCCAGGGCGGCTGCCGCGACCACGGCGGCTGCGGCGAGGGTAGGCAGAAGAGCGAAGCGCTGCGGGAGTTTCATGGGCGTCGAGGGTGAGGTGAAGGGACGGGCCGTCCGTCTGGATCGGTGCCCGTGGGCGATGTGCGATTCTTCGTCTTCACATCCTCAAAACGGTGCACGCGAAAGCTACAGCGGCTACAGCGCTGCTCTCTTTGTGATGAGCTGAAACCGTTTTCACTCTGAAGAGGTAGAGCGGCGGGCGGCGCGCGTGCGACGCGTTAACCTGCTGCGCCATGAACAAGCTCTACCAATCCCTGCACGACCGTCTTCCTCCCTGGCTGGCCGAATGGCTGGACATCTTCGTCCCGGTGATCGAGGTGGTCGTCATCGGCCTGGGCGCCTGGCTGGTGATGCGCGTGGCCGGGTTGATCAGCCGCCGGCTCACGTCCCGCTACGGCTTCCCCGTGAAGGTCGCCTCGCTGTTCCTGCGCAGCATCGGCGTGCTGGTCTACGGCGGCGCGGTGCTGTGGTCGCTGGAGCGCCTGGGGGTGTCCGGCTCGGTGCTGTGGACGGCGTTCACCGGCTTCGCGGCGGTGGGCGCGGTCGCGTTCTTCGCGGCCTGGAGCGTGCTGTCCAACCTGTTCTGCACGCTGCTGATCTACATCACGCATGCGTTCCGGATCGGCGACGTCGTGGAGCTGCTCGAGGCCGGCGACCGGCCCGGCGTGAAGGGCCGTGTCGTCGACATCAACCTGGTCTACACCACGCTGCTGGAAAGCGGCGACGCGCAGAACGGGACGACCCTGCAGCTGCCCAACAGCCTGTTCTTCCAGAGGGCGTTGAGGCGGTGGAACGGGACGCCGGCCGACGGGCCCTTGGCGTCGCTGACGTCGCAGACGCTGCAGAAACTGTAGAGCCAGACGTTTTGCATATGGCGCCGACGGATCGTCGTATTGGCATTGAATCGGAGGCCTTCCTAGACTCGCGCCCTCGATTCAACCGCCCAATGAGGAGCCACATGCTTCAACGTCGCACATCCCCGATGACCGCCTTCGGGGGAATGGCCACGGCCGCCTTGCTCCTGCTTCCGCTGGGCGCGTCCGCCGCGGACGTCTGCTTCTTCGAGCACTACAACTACCAGGGTGCGAGCCAGTGCACCTCGGCCGCGAGCGGCGACGTTGCGGCCACCGTCTCGGACCGCATCTCGTCGGTGCGAGTGCCCGCCGGCACGCGGGTCACGCTGTACCAGCATCCGGGCTTCACCGGCAGCACGCTGGAGCTCACCGGCGACGCGCCCAATCTCAGCGATCGGGGCTTCAACAACCTGACCTCGTCGTTCCGGGTCGCGGCACCGCCGCCGGCCGCGCCGGTGTGCTTCTACGAGGACTACGACTACCGCGGGCTGAGCGAATGCACCAGCGCGACCGGCGGGGAGATCGCGGTGCTCACCGACCGCGTGTCGTCGGTGAAGGTGCCGGCCGGGGTGAAGCTCTCGCTCTACGAGAACGGCGGTGCGTCGGGTCGCATGCTCGTGCTGTCGGGCGATGCGCCGAATCTGGCGATGGCGGGTTTCAACAACCTCACGTCGTCGTTCAGACGCGAGAGCGCCGGCACCGGCGCGCTGCGCGTGGTCTTCATCGGCAACAGCTTCACCCACGGCAACGCCAACCCGGTGCTGCACTACAACGCGGTCAACGTCACCGATCTGAACGGCACCGGCTACGGCGGCATGCCGGGGATCTTCAAGCAGCTGACGACGGAGGCCGGGCTGAACTACCAGGTGGCCATCGAGGCCGTGAGTTCGCAGACGCTCAGGTTCCACTACACGAGCAAGCGGGCGCTGCTCGACAACCAGCGCTGGGATGCGGTGGTGATGCAGGACCAGAGCAACCTCGATCCCGCCGCGCCGGGCAATCCGGCCAACCTCATCACGTATTCCGGCCTGCTCGAGAAGTTCATCCACGGGGTCGACGTGAACGCCAACGCGAATGCCAACCCCAAGGCCAATGTATGGCTGCTGGCGACCTGGCCGCGTCCGGATCAGGTCTACCAGCCGGGCGGGCATTGGTACGGACAGACGTTGGAGCAGGCCGCGGCCGTGCTGAGCAACGGCTACACGGCCGCCGCCACGCAGAACCGCGGCACGGCCGGGATGATCCCGGTCGGCGACGCCTTCGTGCGCGCGATCGCGCAGGGGGTCGCGGATCGCAATCCGTATGACGGTGTCGACGGCGACAAGCTCAACCTCTGGTCCGGCGACAACCACCATGCCAGCGCGGCCGGCAGCTATCTGGAAGCGCTGATGGCCTTCGCCCGGCTGACCGGACGCGATCCGCGCAGCCTGGGCGCGAACAGCGTCGCGGCAAGAGCGATGAATCTCACCGCGGCGCAGACGGCCGTGTTGCAGGAGATGGCGTACCGGCAACTGCTGGCGAGTCAGGCGCCGTGATCGGGAATGCCCCTATCCCCGACTTAATCGCCGTCTAAGACACGCCGCCAAGAATCCGTCCGCTCATTCCGAGAGGACGCTCATGCAACGACGAACAGTGCTTTCGCTGCCGGCAGTGCCGGTGCTCGCCGCCGTGTCCGGCGCTCCGATGCTGGCGTCGGCCGGCACGACCGCAGCACCGACATCGACATCGACGTCGACGTCGACGGGATGGCGACCTGTCGAGGGTCAGCACTACGAGCGCTTGGCCACACCGCTCGCGACGGCCGCGGGAGGCAAGGTCGAGCTCGTCGAGTTCTTCTGGCTCGGCTGCGGTCACTGCAAGGCCTTCGACCCCATCCTCGATGCGTGGCAGGAACAGCGTCGCGATGTCGTCTCCATGCGCCGCGTGCACATCTCCGGACGGGCGCAGGTGGCCGCGCATCAGAAGCTGTTCTTCGCGCTCGAATCGATGGGGCTGCAGGAGCACCTGCGGCCGGTGGTGTTCGATCTGCTCGTGCAGCAGGGAAAGTCGATGAACACGCCGCAGGAACAGGCCGCCGTGCTCGCCGGCGCGGGCGTGGATCCCAAGCGGCTGATGGAGACCTGCCAGTCCTTCAGCGTGGCGACGAAATGCCAGCAGGCCAATCAACTGCAGGAGCGGGCCGGTGTCGACGGCGTGCCGACGCTCGTCGTCGGCGGCCGCTTCAGGACCTCGCCCAGCATGGCGAGTCGCGGCGCGCGGTTGACGGAAGAGGAGAGCGGCCGGCGGGCAACCGCGGTGGTCGACTACCTGCTGGCGGGGCCGTTGCGCGCCTGACTGGCATCGCCGCCGTTCTGTCGCTCGAGGTCGTCGCTCCCGAGGTCGAGCAGGCGGCACGCGCTCGAGTTGATGGCGAGGTCGATGGCCGCGCCCCGGTCATCGTCATCGCCGATGAACCAGGCCGCAGAAAGACCCGTCCAGGCAACGATCCAGCGCAGGAGTCGTTCGGCCGCTATCCCTGTCGACGCGGTGACGATCTCCAGCCGGCGCTCCAGGCGGCCAGGCAAAGTCGCCAGCGGCCGGTCCGGATCGCTGAGATCGGGATTGGTGAAGAGATTGGCGTAGTCGAAGCCGCGTTCTCCCCGCAGGCCGTGCGGATCGATGGCCAGCCAGCCGCGCGCGCCGAAGTCGAGCACGTTCTCGTGGTGCAGGTCGCCGTGCAGAGCCACGATCTCGCGCGGCGCGGCCAGCAGTTGTCGCGCGATCGCTGCCGCCGGCGCAAGCGCCGCATGTGCCGGAGCGAGCTGGAAAAGCGGCTGGAACCAATCCTCCAACGGATGGAGTTCTGGCATCGGTCCATGGCGCGGCGCGTGCAGGCGCGCCGCCGTGTCGCAGAGGATCCTGCAGGCTTCGTCGTCCTGGCCGGACCACGCCATCTCTGCGAGATCGCCGGGTCCTGACGCCCGCTCCATCAGCAGAGCGCCCTCGGCCGATTCGAAGATCCGTGCGGCGCCTTCGCCGTTCCACCAGGACAGCAGCCGGAACCCGGCCGCCTCGTCGGGGATGCGGGCGACCTTCAGCATGGCCGCTGAATCCTTGTGCCGGACCGGCAGCACCCAACTCGATCGCGTCGTCCGCAGCTCCCCGTCGGGGCTCAGAGTCCAGCGTTCAAGCCAGGCGACGACGTCGGAAGGAAGGTCGGGATGCGGCTTCACAGACGCTCAGACCAGCGCCTTCGCCAGCAGCGGCAGGCTGATGTCCATCCGGTAGTCGACGGCGGTGTGGTTGTCGTCGAATTCCTCGTAGACGTGCTTCACGCCCATCGCATCCAGCCGCCGGTGCATGCGGCGGGCGCCGTAGACCAGGTTGTACTGGTCGACGTCTCCGCAGTCGATGAAGAGTGCCTTGAGCGCGCTCAGGCCGTGGCCGTGCGTCTCGACCAGCGTCAGCGGATCCCAGGCCAGCCAGTTGGCCCAGCGCTCCGGGATCAGCTCGCAGGTGTCGAGCGTCACCGGCAGCCGCACGCCGTAGGGCGCCGACGGATCGGGATCGAAGCTCGCGGCCTGCGCGAACATCATGAGGATGTGGACGTCGCTGTCCTTGGGCTTCCTCGCGGACCAGAAGGCGTCGACCCACTTGCCGATGTCCGGCTCCTTGGCCAGCGCGCGCAGCACCGGAACGAACTCGTGGCGGTAGAGCAGCTCGAAGCCCATGTCGCCGGAATGAACGGCCGCTGCGGACCAGAAGTCCGGATGCAGCAAGGCATGGACCATCGCGCCGTAACCGCCGCTGGACTTGCCGAAGATCCCGCGACGCCCATCGCCGCCGCAGTCGAAGCGTTGTTCGACGAAGGGCACGACCTCGTCGCGGAGGAAGTCGTCCCAGCGCCCCATGGCGACCGAGTTGACGTACTGGTTGCCGCCTAGCTTCGTGAAGCAGTCGGGGAAGGCGACGACCACCGGCGGCATCTCGCCGGCGGCGATCAGCCGGTCCAGCCGCTCGGGCAGGTTCTCGCCGAAGTTCTTCCAGTTCGTGTGCACGGGTCCGCCGGCGGTGAAGCCGACGATGTCCACGAGCAGCGGCAGGCCACGACCGTCGTGGCCGTGCGGGATGTAGACGTCCACGAGACGGCGGGTGGGCGCGCCCACCAGATTGCCGGCGAGGACCTCGCTGTCGACGCTCAGGCGATGGACGCTGCCGGCGGGCGTGTTCGGGCTTCTGTGCATGGGACCTCAGACGGACGATTGACGGTGCAGGCCTCTCCGCGCCGTTGAGCGGAAATGGTATCGCGCCGGTGCTGTACTGCCCGACGCCGCCTCAACCCAGCGGCGGCATCAGGTTCAGCGCGAACACCATCAGCAGCCCCACGACGGACACGATGGACTGCACCACCGAGATCGTGCGGGTGGCCTCGCCCATCGACATGCCGAACGACTCTTTGACCAGCCAGAAGCCCGCATGGTTGGCGTAGTTGAAGAAGAGCGATCCGCAGCCGATGGACAGGGCCAGCAGCGGCATGTTGACCGTCTCGCCGGACGTCGCCAGCGGCGCCAGCAGGCCCGCCGCGCCGACGATCCCGACCGTGGCGGAACCGGTGGAGACGGACAGCAGCATGGAGATGAGCCATCCCAGCAGCAGGGGGGACAGCGCCAGCTGGTGGCTCATGTGCACGATCGCGTCGCCGACATGCGCATCGGTCAGCACCTGCTGGAAGGCGCCACCGCCGGCAATGATCAGCAGCACGTTGGAGATGGGCTTGACGCTCTGGCTGAGCGCCTTTCTCACCGCCTCCGGCTCGCCGGAGCGGAGCATGACCATCGCGAAGATCAGGCCCAGCAGCATCGCGACGATCGGGTTGCCCAGGAAGGCCGTCACGTGCAGCACCGGGGAGGTCTTGTCGAGCACGATCTCCGCGATCGCATGCACCAGCATCAGCAGCGCCGGCAGCAGCGCGCACAGCACGCCAACGCCAACGCCGGGAGGCGCCGATGACGCCGGCGCGGAGCCGCCTGCCGGTGCGGGGAGTCCTTCGCTCTCCGGCACGTACTGGTGGATCATGGCCTCGTCGGGTCGGGCCTGCATGCGCGGCGCGATGAAGGTGCCATAGATCGGACCGGCCAGGATGATCGCCGGAACGGCCGCGATGAAGCCGTAGATCATCGTGACGCCGACGCTGGTCTTGAGCGTGGCGATGGCCGTCAACGGGCCGGGGTGCGGCGGCACCATGCCGTGCATGGCGGCCAGCGCGGCGATCACCGGAACGGACACATACACGTAGGCGGAGCCGCTGCCGAGCTTGCCGGTCTCCAGCTTGCGCGCCACGCCGAAGATCAGGGGCAGCAGCACCACGAGCCCCACTTCGAAGAACATCGGGATGCCGATGACGAAGGCCACGCCGGCCATCGCCCAGGGCAGGGCCCTGTAGGAGGACCGGCTCACGATGGCCTCGGAGACGGCCGTGGTGACGCCCGATTCCGCCAGCAGTTTCCCCAGCATGGCGCCGAGCGCCACCACCAGCCCCACGGCGCCCAGCGTCTTCCCCGCGCCGCCGGAGATGGCGGAGGCCACCTTGTCCAAGGGCATGCCGGTGGCGAGCCCCACGGCCATCGACACCAGCAGCAACGCCAGCAGCGGATGGAGTTTCGGCTTCGCCACGATGAGGGCCACAAGGCCCAGCACGCTGACCAGCGCGATGGTCAGCAGTCGGATGTCCACCAGGCTCATGGATGCCTCTCTCCGTTGTCGTCGACCCGAGGACCTCTCGCGCGTCGGACGCGGACCCATCCCTCAGGGAATGGATTCACGTTAGCAGGGACGGCCCGGCGTCAGGGCGAGGAATACGCCGGGCCGGGGCGCCTGTGCGGTGGATGGCCATCGAGGCGCCGACGACGTGAAGGACCTGTGGAGCGGTGGCCTGCTGGTCGCACGTTCAATGCATCAGACGTGCCCCGACATCGTCCTGCCGCCGCTCGGCCGCTCAACGGCTCAAGGATTCGAACCGCCCACCAGCACGTTGCCGCTGAACACGGGAATCCGCGAGGTGACCACCGCCGTGCTCGCGTTCAATCCGGCATGCGAGTAGTCGTTCGACGCATTCCACACCTGCGCCCAGTCCGACAGGCGCAGCGTGATGTTGTAGTTCAGCGTCGCGCCGGCCGCGAGCTGGTGGCTGCCGAAGTCCAGCTCCGCGTAGTACACGTTGCCGGCATGCGGCTTCAAGGCGCTGCAGGAGAAGGCCGCCAGGTTGGTGCCGGACCGCTCTTCGCAGAGCACCGTCGACGCCCCGCGGTTGCTGGCGAGCAGCTCCGAGACATCGACATAGACGCGGGCCTTCAGGTTCGCCAGCGGCGCCGTGCCGAGGTTGCGCAGCGCGAGGTTGTACTTCGTCTGCTTGTTGTCGTCCTGATTCAGGAGCGCCTTGACCTCGACCTGGCCCGACGCTGGCGCGGGGGCCGGAGCCGGAGCGGGCGCAGGGGCCGGAGCCGGAGCGGGCGCAGGGGCCGGAGCGGGCGCGCCGGCATTCAACAGGAACAGCGACGCGCTCGCGCCGTCCGTGCGGCTGCTGTTGACGCCGTTGCGCGGGCTCATCGCGTAGTCGAGCGTCTCGCTGCCGCCCCAGTCGGCGAGCTTCGCGCCGGGTGCGGTCTCCAGGTGCTTGTAGACGGCCTCGTTGCTTGAATCGACGCCGAACTGGAAGATCACGTGCTGCCGGCTTCCGTCGGTCCTGTAATACGGCAGGTAATCGGAATCGGTGCCGTTGAAGCCGTCGCCGATGCGATCGCCGTTGGCGTCGCGCTCCTTCTTCATCACGTTGTTGTAGAAGACGTTCTTCGGTCCGGTGGCGCCGGCCCAGTGCGCCTTGCGGCCCGTGGACCAGTAGACCGGATACCAGGTCCCCGTGTCGCCGGCGCCGCCTTCGCCGCCGCAGTTGGCGGTGCAACTCCCCGACGA
Source organism: Roseateles noduli (assembly GCA_002205125.1). Taxonomy (GTDB): domain Bacteria; phylum Pseudomonadota; class Gammaproteobacteria; order Burkholderiales; family Burkholderiaceae_C; genus Roseateles; species Roseateles noduli. Next base: position 298,409 of record NIOE01000003.1, read on the forward strand.
ATGGTTGAAGGGCACCTTGCTCACGTTGAGCTCGATCAGGTTGTTGCGTTCCCAGCCGCCGTGCAGGTTGAGGTCGCAGTCCATCTCGTTGGCGATCGCCACGTTGCCCGAGGCGGCCCACTGGAAGGTGAAGTGGCGCACGTTGCTCAGCCGGTTGCCGGCGTAGAGCGAGTCCCAGACCTTGCTGCCGCGCATGTAGCCGTTGCCGCCCTTGCCCTTGTTCCAGGCGCCGTCGATCGCGTTGTCCTGCACCTGGATGTTCTTGGCGAACTCCGTGACGATCGGGTGCGAGCCGGTCATCGCGAGCTTCACGTCGCGCACGAAGGCGTCGGCCACCCACTTGAAGACGATGCCGTGCATCGCGTACTCGGGCGCGAGGTTGCCGTAGTTGTGGATCGCGTTGGCCGGCGTCACCGCATAGGTGCCGCCACCCAGCTTGGGCAGGCCGTTGAGCGCCATCTCGGCATAGAGGTTGGAGAAGCCGACGCCGCGCACCACCTGCAGCGGCACGGCCTTGCTGTAGTAGGCGACGCCGGGGCCGCCTTCGGACGAGGGCAGGGTGGTCGATCCGTCGGCGACGTTGTCGCGGTTGAGGTCGAACTCCAGCGGCTTGTCCAGGGTGAGGGTGCGATTGGCCGCGTCCACTGCGACGACCTTGAACATCTGGGACTTCATCAGCCCGTTCACGCATTCGTCGGGCGTGGCGACGCAGTCGGCGCCCATCTCGTCGACGAACATCTTGCGGGTGTTCGCGGCGGCGATCAGCACGTAGCCGCCGACGCTGAAGCGCGACATGGCGGCGGAGGTGTCCAGCGGAACGACGGTCGCGCCCTTCAAGGCGGCGTAGGGCGTGCTCTGCCGCACCTTCACGCCGGCCTTCCAGTGCTGGTTCACGCTGCCTTCGAAGATGTCCTTGCGGTTGGCCGGCGCGGCGGCGTAGTCGCTGGCGTAGTCGGCGTGCACGGCGGTGGTCTGCACCCGGAACATGCCGCGGCCTGGCCAGGCCCAGCCCATCTGCCCCGAGCCGGAGGCCATGCCGGCCATGTCCGGCTGGCTCTTGTCGGCGCTCAGCACGTCGTAGCGGGTATTGGCGTCGGGCTTGAAGACCAGCTTGGTGCCGCTGGCCGGGTCGCTGCCGGCGCCGACGATCCAGAGGTAGCTGGAGCGGACGTGGATCTCGCGCGAGAGGTTGAGCGTGCCGGCCGGCAGCACCAGCTTGCGGTAGGCGTGGGGGCCGCCGCCGGCGCCGGAGTCGATGGCGGCCTGCAGGGCCGCGCTGTCGTCGGTGCCGTCGTTGGCGGTGACGCCGAAGTTGACGGCGAAGATCGTCGTGGCGACGTCGGCCTCGGTGGGCAGCGCGGCGCCTTCGTTGTAGCCGGCCTTGCGCCAGTCGTAGAGGCCGGGCAGGGGCTGGCGGCGGTTGCCGGCGCCCAGGTCAAGCGCTTGCCCCGAAGCGCAGAAGGCCAGCACGGCGACCATGACGGCCGTGTGTCGCCTGCGCGCGGCGCGGCGTGGGGAATATCGCTGGGAACGTTGGAAAGGTGTCACGGGTGTCTCCTTCGCTTGAAATGCCTGCTGAAGTTAAACGTTTAACTTCAATCGCGAAGGCTACGAGGTGAGACCTGGCACTGTCAACGTCGAGCTTGTGGGATGTGTAAGCCGATGAAGGGCCGGCTGCAGGCTGGCCTGGAGACCGCGATGCGCCATGGCAATGGCGCTCCGTCGCTCAAGGCATCGTGAACAGCCTGGAGAACACTCCGGACTCCTGCTCGACGTTGACGATGGACCACGAGGTCAGATGCGCCAGCAGGTTGATCTGCTGCGCACTCAGATGCGTGTCCATCGTGTCGTAGTTCGGGAAGTGGTGGATCGCCCGCTCCACATCGATGAGCGCCTCCATCAGGAGGTTGCCCTTGAACTGCGCCCGCCAGTCGCTGGCGTCGTTCAGGTAGACCCACACGATCGTCATCGTGTCGCGCGCCTGCACGCCGAACCACGGGTTGCGCACGACCTTGAGGCTCTGGCTCAGGATCGCCGGTGCCGTGTTCGGGGCCGTGGCGGTCGGTGACCCTCCGGCGGCCCTCCACAAGGCGCTCAGGAAGACCGCGAAGTCGCTGGACTCGAAGACCTGGTTCTTCGCGTATTGCTGGTGGGCGGTGGCCCCCGCCTCGGCGTAGGTCACGTAGCCCTTGTGCTCGTCGTGGGGCATGTACCCAAACAGCGGCGGGATCTGGTCATCCACCAGCACTCGGGTGTCGACGGCGCAGGTGGCGGGATCGTCGGCGCCGGAAATGCCGCGAGACGTCCGCGCCAGGGCTGTCTCCGCGTTCACGCACACGAGGGTCGGCCGTGATTCCTGAAAAATCCGCAGGAAGCTACCTAAGTGCTTGTCAGGACTTCAGAATCTAATCTTGTAGTCGATCGGCTCGACGGGCTTTGACAGGTCCAGTGTGTAGTCGCCGAACCTATTGATGTGGGCGGTTCTGTAAGGCGACAGCCCGCGAAGCACTGGCTCGCCAAGCAAAAAGCCTTCGGCCTGTAGTTCCTTCAGCTTCCGCGACATCCATTGGACGTTGTGAAGGATGACCATGTTGGCCACCAACTGGCTGTACTTGATGACCTTCCGCTGCTCGTGTCGGAGGTTCTCAGCAATGATCCCCTCCCCTCCGAAGAACAGCCACTTCACGAAGTTGTTGAATTCCTCGCTCTTGTTGGTGGCGGCGTGGATGGAGCGCCGCAACTCGATGTCGTTAACGTAGTTCAGGAGAAACATCGTCCGGATCACTCTGCCCAGTTCTCTGAAGGCGAAGTAAAGCTTGTTCTTACGGCTAAACGTCCCCAGGCGGCGCAGGATCATCGACGGCGTGATCTTCCCCAATTTGATCGATACAGCGACACGCAGCATGTCTCGATAGTGCAAGGCCAGCAGATCCCAGTCGATGGTTCCGCGGAACAGGCTCTGGATGTGCTTGTATGGGACGCCGGCCTCAGCCTTATAAAACACGAGATCCTTGATGTTCCGGATGCGGGGCATGAGCTTGATGCCAAGCAAGTGCGCAAGTCCGAAGACCGGCGCGCTTTGAGCCTGCGTGTCGCCGTGTAGCGTATCGGGCTGGATGTCGGACTCGTTCTTGACGAGTCCATCGAGGATGTACACCGCTTCATACACGCCGCAGGGAATGAAGTTCCCGAACAAGGCGATGTACATGTCGGACACGTGGTAGTAGCCGATGCCGCCGTAGCCCCCGTACCTCAGGTGGTACTCGGACATCAGGTTCTGCTCGTAGACGTTCCACTTGGTGCCATCGGCAGAAGCCGACTTGCCCGTGCCCCAAAACTGGGGGAGCGCGAACCGGTTGTAGGCATTGACGACCTTGAAGATGGCTTTGTCCAACCGCTCCTCGGTCACGTGGTGAAGATTCAGCCAGGCCACTTGTTTTCGCGAGAGTCCCTTGACTGACAGGGCCGTCTGGGTAGGGCCGAGATTGCAGCCGTAGCAGAACAGCGTGGTCAGAAACCGCTTGCGCGGATCGTCAACCTTGCTTTCGAACCCGGACAGCGGTCCGAACTGCTTGTGCAGGTCTAACCATCGCTCGGTCTCGGTCAGCACGTCGAGAATGCTCGTCGTGGCCATGGAGTTCGTGATCGCTTGATCGAGCTCAGGCAAGCCATCTGGCGGCGGCGCTCGATCGGCGCGCCTGAGGAGCAGGCCGTTCTCCGTGAGAGCGACGTGCTCGTTGTCAGGGAAGCGATCGTCGACCTTCTGGGCTACTTCAAGCAGTTGTTGCTTCAACAGCGCCACCAAGGCGTCACCGTCTGTTGGCAGCCCCACCATGCTGGCGTAGTCGGTCACTTCAGCGTCAAACTCGTCCCAACCAACCAAGTGATCACGATAGTCGTCAAACTGATCGCTGTTCTGGACATACAGGTCACCTGACTTCAGTTCCTCCATGACATGGGAGAAGACGCAGAGCTCAAGGTACTTTCGGTGCAGCAGACCTTCATTGGGTCCGACTCCCTCGATCAAGTTGCGCCACCGTCGCTCTGAGAGCCACGACAGTTCAACGGCTTCAAGTCCGGCATCTGCCCGTACGAACTCCTTGTGACTGGAGCGGAACTGCATCATCCAGGCAACGGTCTTCAGGAGACTCTCATCCGGAGACGAGGACTTCAGCTGCATGGCATCGAGGCACTGAAACAAGAGCGCGCGTTTGCTGCGGTACTGCTGCAGCATGAACGGGTAGTAGTTATTACCAGCGAATGCCATGTGTTCATCGCATCGCTCGATCCAGATTGACGGCTCCTCGTCGAGGATCTTGCGCATGCGCTCGACGCGGGCCGGATCGCTGCCATCTTCTTCGAAGGCCGTGAGGACATCGCGGAACTGCGCAATGAGGGCCTCACCTTGGGCGACGTGCTCAAGCTGGTACTCCTTCAGCCGCTCGCGCGCCAGGTTGTGCATGTTCCTGACGGACCGAATGAAGATCTCGGCCACGTCATCCACGGCCTTCTGAAGCTGGGCGTGAATGAGAAGCACAGCGAGTGCATAGCGCTTCACCGGCTTGAGCGCGGCCATCTCTCGCACGTTCAAGGCTCGGGCTTCGAGCACAAACTGCGTGCGCTTCGACACTGGCATCTCGTTGGCCGTGGGCAGCGCATCTGCCAGCTTGCGAACGGCCTCAATGTGCGTCAGGTAGCTGGCCACCTCTCGAACGCTTGGTTGCTTGGGTTCGCGTTTGAGTTGTTCCCACTGGCTCTTTCCAGAGCGCGTTCTGAAGAGGCTATCGATGCGTTCACGCTGGTGCTCGTCCAGGCGGGAGGCGATCGCTTGCTGCAGGCTGTCGTTGACCCGTGATCTTGCCCTTGCGGCAGCGCGAGACAGGGTCACGAAGCCCGGCAGCTCGAAGCGGTGATGAAGCAACTCTTCGAGCAACACGTTGATGATGTCGGGCAACTCCTGCTTCGTCTGGGCCGCCTTGATCGCTTGCTCGTCCAGCCACTCGCTTCCGTCAGCTCCCAGGACCTTCAGTCCTGCGTACTCGCGGAGGAGCCGATGGTGGATTGACTTGCTCCCCGACTCGTCGTAGGCCTTGAGATCTCGGACTCCAAAGACTGGCACTCCAAAGTGCTTGCAGATGTGGCGCACGATCACCGAAGGGATATCCGCCGCCATCGGGAAATAACCCAATCGCTGAAGCACCTTCAGCTGCATGGTGATGAGCGCCTGTGTCGTTGCACGACGGTAGGCGTCAGCAACAAACTGACGCTCCTTCTGCGATGGAGTGAACAACGCCAGGAGATCCTTCTCCGAGACCTCTTCTCGAAGCTGAGGATACGCAGTCTCGGTGATGTTGCTCATCGGTCAGGACCCCGGGGTGATGCAAACGACGCCGACTGGCACGTCGATAGCGGCCCTGGAAGGTGCTGCCCAATCCGTCGTTGGGCGAAGATGGTAGTCAGAAACACGGAAGAAGGCGATGCCGAACAACGGGCGTTTCGCATTCGAAGCGACCAGCGTGTCGACTTGGCTTGCTCAAGGTGAGACCTGACCCCCAGCTCCTGCGTGGCGAGATGACTTCGCGTTCGATGTTGGCGATGGGCTTAAGGAACTAGGGAACACCCTACCCGAAACAGTTGGGCCTTTGCGGGGTCGCCTGCATTCGCAGCACGGCGCCCCATCCGGCGTCTGTTCATCGGAGCACCGACGCCCTGCAATCAAGTGCCACCGAATTGAGATCAGCGCCGCTTGAGCTCCGTCACCGTCGCCTTGCCCTTGATCATTTCGGCCTGGAACTCGACTTGATCGCCGACCTTGAGGCCGTCGAGCAGCTTCTTCTCTGCAACCTCAAACCCCATGGTCATCCCCGGCATCGCGAGATTGGGAATGTCGCCATGCCGCAGGACGACTTGGCCCTTGGCGAGGTCGACCTTGCGCACCTCGCCCTGCACCAGGGGCATGGCGGCCGACGCAGCGTTCTTGCTCGGCATCGGCATGGACATCGTGCCAGACGAGCCCTGAGCATGAGCCTGTATCCCGGCGAGGGCGAACAGCGCGGTGGCAAGCATGTTGATGGTCTTCATAGATGAAACTCCTTCAGAGTTGCGTGGGTTGGAAAGGTGAAACGATAGGAGGCGGGTCGGAGACTGGCGCCGCCGCTGTGCGACGGCGCCGCAGCAGATACCAGGCGGCCGGAACGACGAGCATGCTGAGCAGCGGTGCCGTGACCATGCCGCCCACCATCGGCGCGGCGATGCGCCCCATGACTTCGGATCCCGTCCCGCTGCCGAGCAGGATGGGCAGCAGCCCCGCCATCACCACGGCGACGGTCATCGCCTTGGGTCGCACGCGCAGGACGGCGCCTTCGCGGATCGCCGCGAGCAGCGTGGCATCGTCGTCCGGCTCGCCCGCCGCCAGACGCTGCGCATGGGAGTTCTTGAGGTAGACCAGCATGACCACGCCGAACTCGGCGGCCAGGCCGGCCAGCGCAATGAAGCCCACAGCGGTGGCGACGGAGACCGCGTGTCCGAGCGTCCACACCAGCCAGAAGCCGCCCACGAGCGACAGCGGCACCGCCGCCATCACGAGCAGCGCGTCACCCGCCGAGCGGAACAGCAGGTAGAGCAGCACGAAGATCACGACCAAGGTTGCCGGCACCACCACCTTCAACCGTTCGGTGGCACGCTCCAGGTACTCGAACTGACCGGACCATGACAACGCATACCCCGCCGGCAGAGCCACGCGCTGCGTCACTGCCGATTGCATGTCGCGGACCACCGAGCGCAGGTCCCGCCCGCGGACATCGACGTACACCCAGCCGGACAGCCGGGCGTTCTCGCTGCGCAGCATGGGCGGCCCCTCTTCGACCGTCACGCGCGCCACGTCCTGCAGCAGCACGGTCGCGCCCTGGTCTGTCACGAACGGCAGCTTGCGTAGCCGCTCCAGCGAATCCCGGATCTCTCGCGGGTATCGAACGTTGATCGGATAGCGCTCACGACCCGCGATCACCTCGCCGACGTTCTCGCCGCCGATGGCCGTGGCGACGATGGCCTGCACCGCGGCCACGGATAGTCCGTACCGCGCCGCGGCCGCGCGATCGACGTCGACATCGATGTAGCGGCCACCCGTCAGCCGCTCCGCCAACGCGGACGACACGCCGGGCACCGGCTTGACCACGGATTCGATCTGCGTCGTCAGCCGGTCCAGCGTGGCCAGGTCGGGCCCGGACACCTTGATGCCGACGGGGCTCTTGATGCCGGTCGCCAGCATGTCGATGCGGTTGCGGATCGGTGGCACCCAGAGGTTGGACAAGCCGGGGACCTTGACGACACGGTCCAGTTCCTCGGTGAGCTTCTCCGGGGTCATGCCGGATCGCCACTGCGCGCGCGGCTTGAAGCGGATCGTCGTCTCGAACATTTCCAACGGCGCCGGGTCGGTCGCCGTGTCCGCGCGGCCGGCCTTGCCGAAGACACGCTCCACCTCGGGCACCGTCTTGATGAGCCGGTCGGTCTGCTGCAGCAGTTCCGCCGCCTTGGACGCGGACAGCCCGGGCAGCGCGGACGGCATGTACAGCAGATCGCCTTCATCCAGCGGCGGCATGAACTCTCCGCCGAGCCGCATCAGCGGCACCGCCGTCATCGCCAGCACCAGCGCCGACGCCACCAGCGTCGCCTTGGGGAATCGCAGCACGGCCTCCAGCGCCGGCCGGTAGATCGCGATGAGCAGGCGGTTGATCGGATTGGCGGTTTCCCTCGGGATGCGGCCCCGGATCAGATAGCCCATCAGCACGGGTACCAGCGTCACCGACAGGCCGGCGGCTGCGGCCATCGCATAGGTCTTGGTCAACGCCAGCGGCGAGAACAGCCGCCCCTCCTGCGCCTCCAGCGTGAACACCGGCAGGAAGGACAGCGTGATCACCAGGAGGGAGAAGAACAGCGCCGGTCCGACCTCGACCGCCGCCTCGGTGATGAGCGTCCAGCGCTCGGTGATGCTGGCCGATCGACCGTGCCGCGCCTCGAAGTGCTCCAGGTGCTTGTGCGCGGCTTCGACCAGCACCACGCTCGCGTCGACCATCGCGCCCAGCGCGATCGCCACGCCGCCGAGGCTCAGGATGTTGGCGCTCAGACCTTGCCAATGCATCACGATGAAGGCCGTCAGCACCCCCACGGGCAAGGTCACGACCGCGACCAGCGCGGAGCGCAGATGGAACAGGAACACCGCGCAGACCACCGCCACGACGATGAACTCCTCGATGAGCTTGTTGCGCAGATGGTCGACCGCGCGATCGATGAGGGTCGACCGGTCGTAGGTCTCCACGATCTCCACACCCGGCGGCAGACCCGGCTTGAGCGCGGCGATCCTGGCCTTGACCGCCTCGATCGTCGTTCGCGCGTTTTTCCCGGAACGCATGACGATCACGCCGCCGGCGACTTCACCCTCGCCGTCCAGCTCGGCGATGCCGCGGCGCATCTCGGGCCCGACCTGCACGAAGGCGACCTCCCGCAGCATCACCGGCGTCGCCCGGGCGACGCGGATCGGGATGTCGCGGAAGTCGTCCAGCGACTTCAGGAAGCCGCGCGACCGCACCATGTACTCGCTCTCGGCCATCTCCACGACGGAGCCGCCCGACGCCTGATTGGCGTTGCGCAGCGCGGCCAGAACGGCCTCCTGCGTCACGCCGAGCGGGCGCATCCGGTCCGGATCGAGGACGACCTGGTACTGCCGCACCATGCCGCCCAGGCTGGCCACCTCGGCCACGTCCGGCACCGTCTTGAGCTCGAACTTCAGGAACCAGTCGTTGAGCGCGCGCAGTTGCCCGAGGTCGTGCGCGCCGGTGCGATCAACCAGGGCGTATTCGTAGATCCAGCCCACGCCGGTCGCATCCGGACCGAGCACTGCGGTGGCTCCCGGCGGCAATCGTCCCTGGACCTGGCCCAGCGCCTCGCTCACCCGGGAGCGGGCCCAATACGGGTCGGTCCGATCGTCGAAGAGCACGTAGACGAAGGAGTCGCCGAAGAAGCTGTAGCCGCGGACGGTCTTCGCGCCCGGGACGCTGAGCATCGTCGTGGTCAGCGGGTAGGTGACCAGGTCCTCGACCACCTGCGGCGGTTTGCCCGGATAGCTGGTGCGCACGATGACCTGCGTGTCCGACAGGTCGGGCAAGGCGTCCACCGGCGTGCGTGCGACGGACCACAGGCCCGCCGCGACCAGCATCGCGGTGGCGATGAGCACCAGGAAACGGTTGCCGATGGACCAGCGGATGAGCGCGGCGATCATGGCGCGCCTCCGATCCTGCGCACCGACACGAGTTCCCACTCCATCGGGCCGCCTTGCCTGAACTCGATACGGACCTTGTCGCCGGGCTTCACGTCGGCGAAGGCATGGGGATCAGGCTTACTGAAGCCCATGGTCATGCCAGGCCACTTCAGGGCCGGCACGGGGCCGTGCGACAGGGTAATGCTGTCGGCATCGATGCTCTCGATCGTGCCCTCTGCGCGATACGTGGCCGCGGCGACAGCGGATTTCGGCGTGGAGACAGGGCCGGAAGCCATCGACGCCATGGAGGCGGTAGGCACGGCCGGCGCCGCGCTCATTGTCCCCAACGAGGACTTCAAGTTCGCCTCGGAATCGATGAGGAACTGACCGCTGGCCACCACCTCTTCACCGGGACGCAGCCCGTCGAGGACCTCGACGTCGTTGCCCAGATCCACCCCCAGCTTGACGTCCCGCGGCTCGAAGGTGCCGCCCTGTTGGCGGACGATGACGACGGCGCGTGCGCCGGTGCGGATCACGGCCTCGGCGGGCACAACCAGTCGCGATGCGGTCGCGCCCGCGATCCGCAGGCGCAGCAGCATGCCGGGCACCAGCTTCCCGCTCCGGTTGTCCACCTCGAAGCGCGCCTGCAGCGTGCGCGTGTCGGCGTTGACCTGCGGAAGGATCTCCTTGAGTTCACCGTCGAACGCCTGCGTGGCATCGGACTGCAGCGTCGCCCCGACCTTCTGACCATGGACCAGTCGGGCCGCCTGCGCTTCGGGCACCTCGACCACCGCCCACATGCGTTCCAGGCCTGCGATGCGGAAGAGCGTCGTCCCGGCAGTCACTGCCACGCCTTCGCGAACGCCCAGTTCCGCCACCACGCCGCCCACGGGCGCTTCCAACGTGAAGCGCGCCTGGGCCGTGCCGGTCTCCTCGCTGTGCCGGATCAGCGTTTCGGGAACGGACATCGCCCTCAAGCGGTCCCTCGCGGCCGCGATCAACTCCGGTGCGGCACCGGCGCGTTTGAGCGCGAGCCATTCGTTCTGAGGTCCCAGCCATTCGGGCGCGAAGACCGTGGCGAGGGGCTGCCCCTTGCGCACCGTCGACAGGGGCGCCCGCACGAGCAGGCGTTCGACGTAGCCCGCGACGCGCGTCTGGACGGCGACATTGAGCCTGTCGTCGAATTGCACTGCGCCGACGGCGTCGAAGGATGACGACACGTCCGCCATCTTCGCGGCGGCCGTGCGTACGCCCAGGTTCTGCTGCACCGTTGCGCCGATCCTGACTCCGGCGTCCGCGGCCTCGTCGGCGTACACCGGCACGAGCTGCATGTCCATGAACGGGGATTTGCCGGGCTTGTCGAAGCGACGGCCCGGCACCATGGGGTCGTGCCAATACAGCACCTTGCGATCACTCCCGGCGGCGGAGGCCGCTGCAGGTCGTCCGTCGTCCACGCGGACGGCGCCGTCGACCGTTCGTCCCGCATAGAAACCACCCAGCGCGAGCGCGGCGCCGATCGCCGCCACCAAAACAACGACTGCTGCGCGCTTCATGGACGGTCTCCTTCGATGAAGGCCTTGAACGCCAGCGACGCCTGCGCCCTGGCCAGATCGCGCTGGAGCGCAAGGAGCTTGCGCCGCGCCTCCAATTCGGCGTGGCGCGATTCGAAGAGCGTGGTCAGCGGCACCTGGTTCGAACGATAGGCGGCCATTGCCACGGCGGTGCGTTGCTGGGCCGGCAGGACGACCGCCGTCCGATAGCGGTCCACGCGTCCGGCCAAGCGCGCCGCTTCGGCGGCAAGCATGCGGTACTCGGCGGTGGCCATGCGGGTCGTCTCCGCAAGCTGTGCCTCAGCCTTCTCCGCGAGGGCGAGCTTGGCCGCGAGCTCGCGGTCCTGGCGTTGCGCCGGCGCAATTGCGAGCGGGATGCTGATGCCCACCGACACCATGTCCGGATAGCGCGACCGCTGTCCGTAGCTCACCTCCCAGGACCAGTTCGGGTGGCGATTTGTTCGCGCCGACTCGGTGTCCGCGCGAGCCAGATCGACATCCCGCTCCGCAGCGATGACGGCAGGATGATTCGCAACGTACGCGGACTCGGTGGGCGCCGGCAGCGCCTCCGGCGCGGCCAGGTCATCGACGGAAGCGCCGATCCAGCGTGTCAACGCGACACGCGCCACTTCCAATTGCTGACGCGCCTCGGCGGTCTCGTCCTCCGCCATGCCGCGAGCACCGGACAGTCCGAGCACTTCCTGGCTGGTCGCCGTGGCCGAAGCGAGCCGCGCGCGGGCGGCCTCCAGCGCGTCATGGGCGTGATGTTGCGCCTCCGTCACCAGCTCCAACTCCGAGCGCGCGAAGTAGACGTCCAGGTACGCCAGGCCGGTCTGCAGGCGTACGTCGGTCTGCGAGGCACGTGCGACCGCGGCCTCGCGTTGTACTGCGGCGTCTGCGACGGCTTGTCGAGCGGCGCGCTTGCTGGAGGACAGCCATTCCTGGGAGATTCCTACACGCTTCATAGTCATCGAATCCCGGCCGCTGAAGCGGTCGCTGCCTGAAATGGGCAGGTTGTCGATGCCGGCGCGCAGCACGGGATCGGGCAATTGGGCGGCGGCGCGCGCGGTTTCGGCGGCGCTGGTGACGCCGGCCCGGGCGGCCCGGGCGGCTTCCGACCGCTGGACCGCCAAGCTCATGGCCTGGTCAAGCGTGAGGGTGGCGCCCTGACTGAGCAGGGGCAGCAATGCGGCAGCCAAGGCGGCGGCTCGCAGGTTGATTCTTGGGTTCACGAAAGCTCCGAAGACGAACGACAGCGATGCCGGGTGGCGGACATGCCGCACCGGCGCCAGTCAATCGACGGAGCTGATCAGACTCGGAGTCTGAGCGTGGAAAGGAAGAGAGGATCGGGTGGCGGTCGATCCTCGGCCGGCGTCATTGCCGACGCCGGCAGGCGGACGTCCTCGCCCAGGTCGACGCTCACCGCCAGGATCGACACCACCAGCGGCGGCGCGAGCGTCGGCAGCTTGATGGGCTCGAATGACTGCGGCGTGCCGGACGAGTGCTCCGCGCACAGCGCCGGCTGGTCCATGTCCATGCCTTCGCACGGCATGCCGGACGTCACCATCTCGGCCATCGCCGTCATGTCCCGCTCCTGCGGGCAGACGTAGTTGGCCAACGCGAGCTGCGAGAACAGCAGCGACAACGCCACGTAACACGTGACGGTCAGGCGATGGGCAAGGCGACGAAGCATGATCGCGTAAGTGTAGTAGCAACCCTTGCATGGCCGCACGCAACCAACCATGGGGCTCCATCAGCTCAGCGTGCAGATGCCGCATGGACGGATCGTACTCCCTTCCGTTCACGCTTAAGCGTGCCCGGCCAACAGTTGCGCACGCCTGGACGTCTGCCCGTGGAGTGGCTGGAGCAGCTCATCTTGCTTGCCCTCGTCGGCCGGGCTTTCCCGACGTGGGTCACCGATGGTGTTGCTGCATCCAAGCATCGAGCTGCGCGATCTCCTTTGTCTGGTCGTCGATGATCTTCTGGGCCATCGTCTTCAGGGGCGCAGATTTTCCCTGCTGGACTTGAACCTTCGCCATCTCAAGCGCTTGTTGATGATGCATCTTCATCATCATCGCGAAGTCCATGTCGGTATCACCGCTGAGCTTCATCCCTTGCATTGATCGCATGCCCGCGTCCATCGACTTCTTGAGTTGTTCCGAAGCGGGGTTCGACGACTGCGCAAAGGCGGCAGCGGCGCTCAAGGCGCCGGCGATCGCGATGAGTCCGAGCTTGCGAAAAACGTGGATTGAGTTCATGAGGCGCTCCTGCGAGAAGGTTGAAGGACCAGCCCGATCACGACGTGAGGTGGCTGGCTCTCAAGGGCAAGAGGCAATCCCAATGCTAGGACGCGTGTCAGTCCATGACAGCTTCGTAATGGTCTCGACAGGCCTTTGTGGCCGCCAGATTTCTACAGTGCTCTCCATGGCGATCAATCTCGACGCCAAGGCCCCGAGCACCCCCTCGCCAAGGGGGTCGCTCGCGAGACAACCTACAGGAGTTCATCATGTCCCGAATCGTCACCCCCTTCGCATCGGCCGCCGCTGCAGCGCTCGTTGCGATGGCTACCCCGGCGCTCGCCGATAGTGGCTTCACGCAAAGCAACAGCGAAACGGGAGGTTCTTACCACCTCATGCCGTCGACCAAGACGCGGGCGGACGTCATTGCCGAGCTGCAACGGGCGCGAGCCGACGGCTCGTTGGCCAAGATCAACAGCGAAGCAGGCTACGCCCCGGAGTTTGAAACCGACGGTCGCCAAACCGTGCCCGCCAAGGCATCCAACGCCGCTGCGGTTGGCCAGAGGGCACCGCTGCAGTTCGACGCACCCGCTGCTGGAGGCGGCCGGACTCGCGCCGAGGTAATCGACGATCTGAAGCGCGCCCGGGAAGATGGCTCGCTGGCCAAAATGAACAGCGAGAGCGGCTATGCCCCTGAGTTCGAACCGGCGCCGGCTCGCCGCGTCCCATCGAAGGAAGGTCTGTCGACGTCGGCGGCGCAAACGCAAAGCAGCGCATTGCAGTTCGAGGCGCCTGCAGCTGGAGGACGCAGTCGCGCAGAAGTCCTGGAAGAGTTGCGTGTGGCTCGTGAGAACGGCACCCTTCGGCGCATGAACACCAACCGCGGCTACTGAACGGCAAGCGTCTTGCGCTGGGGTGTTGGCATTGGTGGCGACCGTCCCGAGGTTGGTCGCGCACCAGCTCGCTCAGGCTTGCAAGGCCGCGTACCTTCACTGATGTCGATCATCCTCCTGCGCTGGCGCGGCCTGTCGCAGGCGCAGGGAATTGAATACCACGCTGACCGAAGACAAGCTCATGGCGAGCGCCGCGATCATCGGCGACAGAAGCCAGCCGGTGAAGGGATACAGGACACCTGCGGCCAAAGGAACGCCCAACGCGTTGTAGAAAAAGGCGAAACCCAGGTTCTGACGCATGTTGGTCACCGTCGCGTCTGAGATCTCTTTGGCCCGAGCGATGCCGCGCAGATCGCCCTTGACCAGCGTCAACTGCGCGCTGTTCATGGCCACGTCGGTGCCCGTACCCATGGCCACGCCCACATCGGCCTTTGCGAGCGCCGGAGCGTCGTTGATGCCGTCTCCCGCCATGCCCACGACGCGACCTTCATCTTGCAGACGCTGCACAAGCGCAAGCTTGTCCGCGGGCTGCACTTCGCCGTGCACCTCGTCGATTCCCAATTCGCGCGCGACTGCCTGCGCCGTTGTGAGGCCATCACCGGTTGCCATCACGACCCGCATACCTGCCGCATGCAATGAACGTAGCGCTTCGGGTGTGCTCTGCTTGATGGGATCAGAGACGGCCAGCAAACCCATCAGCACTTGGTTGCCGGCCAGGTACATCACGCTGCTGCCATGGGCCCGAAGCACTTCAGCAGACTTGCGCAGCGGGCTCACATCAACACCGTCCTGTGCCATCAATGCCGTGTTGCCAAGCGACAAGCGTTGGTCAGCGACTTGGCCGCGCACCCCGATGCCAGTCGATGACTCGAAGTTCGTGGCGGCTACGAGCTCCAGCTTCTGAGCCCGCGCGGCTTGAACGATCGCTTGGGCCAGCGGGTGCTCGCTGCCCTGATCCAAGCTTGCGGCCAAGCGCAACACCTCGACCTGGGTTTGGCCCGGAGCCGCTATGACCTGCTCGAAGACCGGTCGACCTTCGGTCAACGTGCCGGTCTTGTCGACCACCATCGTGTCCACGCGTCGCAGATGTTCAATGGCAGAGGCGTCCCGGAACAAGATTCCTTGAGTGGCCGCTTTCCCCGTGGCCACCATGATGGACATCGGCGTGGCCAAGCCTAACGCGCACGGGCAGGCAATGATCAGAACACTGACCGCGTTGATCAAGCCGTACTGCCATCCTTGCTCTCCACCCAGCAGCCCCCAAGCGAAGAACGACAGCAGCGCCACTGCGATGACAGCCAGCACAAACCAGCCAGCGACCTGGTCTGCCATCCGCTGCATAGGTGCCCTGGAGCGCTGGGCCTGGGCGACCATCTGTACGATCTGAGAAAGCATCGTCTGGGACCCGACACGCTCCGATCGCATGATCAGCGCGCCTGACGTGTTGATGGTCGCGCCGATCACTCGATCTCCAACTCGCTTGGTCACAGGTACAGGTTCTCCCGTCAGCATCGATTCATCGATCGCGCTTTGTCCCTCCTCGACGACGCCATCCACCGGCACCTTCTCGCCAGGTCGGATGCGCAGGCGATCCCCCACATGCACCTGGGTCAGCGGTACATCCGCCTCACTGCCATCTGAATCGATTCGTCTGGCGGTTTTGGGAGCGAGGCCGAGCAGCGACTTGATCGCCGCGGAGGTCTGCGAGCGGGCGCGCAGTTCCAGCATCTGGCCGAGCAGAGTCAGCGAAATGATCACCGCCGCGGCCTCGAAATACACGCCAATGCGGCCATGAGCCATGAAGCTCGATGGGAATACGTGGGGCACCATCGTGGCGACGATGCTGTAGGCAAAGGCGGCTCCGATCCCCAGGCCTATCAAGGTCCACATGTTGGGGCTGCGCAGCTTCACCGACTGCACGCACCGCACCAAGAACGGCCAACCCGCCCAAAGAACGATTGGCAACGACAGCACAAGTTCCACCCAGCTCTGCCTGGTCGGTGAGAGCCACCCCACTCGATGACCGGCCATGGCCAGGACCGTCACGGTCGCGGTCAGCGGCAAGGTCCACCAAAAGCGTCGCGCGAAGTCGCGAAGTTCAGGGTTGTCATCGTCTTGAGCGGCCTCAGGAATGAGGGGCTCCAAGGTCATGCCGCACTTCGGGCAGCTACCCGGGTGATCTTGCCGGACCTCCGGATGCATGGGGCAGGTGTAGATCATCGACGCCTGTGCGGGCAAGCTTGGAGCTGAGGCCTGCGCCGGCGGCTCAGAGTCAGATGAAGCGAGATTGGAGCAGCAGTGTTCCGATCCCTGATACGTTCCTGCGGGTGCAAGGTTCTGGCCGTTGTCGCCTGCTGTCTGGATCAGCTGCATGCCGCACCTCGGGCAGCGCCCGGGACCATCTTGATGGATATCGGGGTGCATGGGGCAGGTGAACTGAGGCACGGCTGAGGCGCCACTTGGCGCGGTCTGCGCGTGACGGTGACCCGAAGCTTGATCGCTGGCGTCTTCGCTCATTTTTCTGCTTCCGCTTGTTGGGACATGACGGTGTGGATGCATCGCGCCACAGCCTTACAGGCAGGCGACGGCCTCGCGCAACCTCTGGCTCGCACTACCAATGGCAATGCGGCTATCGGCAACCGCCGCAGCAGCTGATGCCGTTGCCCTCGGCGCCGGCCCTCAACGTGACTTGTGTCTGCACACTGGGGGTGTATCCCGCCTGAGCGATGGCCGCGCTGAGCTCCTCCGGCGCCGACCCGGTCGAGTCGACTCGCACGCGCTTGGAAGCCAGGTCCACGTCCACCTGCGCCTGGGGATCCACCTCCCTGATTGCCTTGCTGATCTTGCTGACGCAACTGCGGCAGCTCATGTCGGGGACTTCAAACTCAAGCATGGGCTACTCCCTATCAGACCGGAACGTTCCGGCAAGTGCCACTTTGAAGCCTCCTATCGTGGGAAGGTCCAGCACTTTCTGGTAGTCCCTACCCAGAACTTGCGCATTCCCGGGTTCGTTCGAGAACGTTCAGAGTTCCTCGCAACAGACACGGTATGGGCGCTACCGATGGCGCCCTGCCCAGGAGCGCGGTCCCTCTGGCCCGTGCTCTGACCGATGCGCCGGCCTATGCGCTGGCCGTTTCAGCCATGCGACGGCACTCGTCGGCGCAACGCCGACACGCCCGCGCGCAGGCCGCGCAATGGTCCATCTCGTGCTGCCCACATTCCTTTGCGCATGCTTCGCAGATGTCCGCGCAAAGCTTGCAGATCGAGCCGGCGTGCTCGCTGTTGCGAGCCATCGCGGCCGACGCGAGCTGGCAGATCGCGGCGCAGTCAATGTCGAGCGCGATGCAGCGTGACATCGCGTTCACGTCCGTCTCTTGGAGACAGGCGCTGGCGCAGTGATTGCACGCAGCCGCGCAGTCGTCGCACGCGTCGATGCACGAGTCGAATTCCTGATGAGCCATGATCTTTCGCTCCATATGTTCGCCGGCGATTCGGCCATTTCAGCGAGCAAATCACGCACCCGGCGAAGCGCGGTTGAGTTCCACCGGACAGCTCGGAATCAAGCTGAAAAATGCGCACACCCCTGCCTGCCTGCCTCATCGGGGCAAGTCAGGCAAAGGTGTTTGCAAGAAGTGCTGTCGCAGTGACGTGATCTACATCGTGGTTTGTTGCGCAGCGCCGCCGGGGTGGCTCAAGGGACCTTTCGTAGCGTCGCGCGCGCCGTCACAGCTGCCTTGGACTTGTTGGACCACATCCAGCAGTAGTGCTGATCGCTGGGAACGTCGAGTAAACCTTCGGACTTGCTCGCCGTATCCTGTTTGGCGGGAAAGCGCACCTCTTTTCCCTCGTGGTAGTGCACGTTGAAGTTCAACGGCGCGTCGGCGTCGAACCGCCACTGGACTTTCTCCCCTTGACGCAACTGAGTGCACCACTCGGCAAACTTGCCCGGGGCGATCTGCCACTCGCCATGCGCCGTTGCGTCTGCCTGCCACGGCACGTCAACAGGGTCTGCACGCGCTGACGTGGCCAGGGCCGAGATCACGACGACGGCAAGGACGGCCCAGCGCGGCCTCACTTGGCGGCCTCGATGCGCGTGACGACCAGAGCGCCCGCGCGCTTCTCGGCGGCGAAGCGCACCTTGTCGCCCACCTTCAATTTCTCCAGCGCGGATGCGTCCTCGACCTGGAACACCATGGTCATGGGCGGCATCTCAAGGTTCTTGATCTCGCCGTGCTTGAGGGTGATCTTTTTGTTGGCAGCGTCGACGCGCCGGACCTCGCCGTCGGTCATGGCCGATGCGTCGGCCGTCGAGGCCTGCGCCGAGGCGGACAGGGGCGGCTGTTGCAGGGCTTGGTCTCCTGCTGCGTGGGCCCAGCTGGCGGCCATCAGTGCCAGCGCGGTCAGGGTGCAGCGCACAGAGTTGGACTTCATGAGAGCTCCTTTGGTCAACGGTGATAGGACTGGAAAACGCGGGTGGTGCCGTCCTTGAGAACGAGCAATACGTCGTAGGGCTGTGTCTGGTTGTCAAAATCCGGGCCATCCATGCCGGGGCTGCCCAGCGGCATGCCGGGCACGGCCAGCCCGACTGCGGCGGGACGCTCCTTGAGCAGCCGCTTGATCTCTCTGGCCGGTACGTGCCCTTCGATCGCGTAACCATCGATGCGGGCGGTGTGACAAGAGCCGAGTGCCAAGGGGATGCCAACGGACTTGCGCACGTCGGTGTTGCCAGTGTTGTGGACCGCGCCGACGTTCAGTCCTTGTGCCTGCAGATGTGAGAGCCAGGCTTTGCAGCAGCCGCACTCGGGCGACTTCCAGACTTCCAAGGACACGGCAGCCGGCGACGTCCGGGCGATGGCAGAGCCAGCCGCTGCAAGCGTCAGGCCCAGACCGGCCCAGACGACGTCTCGCCGGTTCACGAAATTGGTCATGGCTCCGTCAGTGCGCGTGATCGGCGTGTCCGTCCGCCTTGGACCCGGGCTTGGTAGAGGCCGCCTTGGAGCCCGACTTCGCGACCGTGACCGCGCCCTTCATGCCCGCGTCGTAGTGACCGGGCTGCAGACATGCAAAGTCGACCTTGCCAGCCTTCGTGAACTGCCAGATCACCTCACCGGTTTTCCCGCCAGCCAAGGTGATCATCTGGGGATCTTCATGCTCCATCTCCGGGTTCTTGAGCATGACCTGGTAGTGTTCCTTGAGCTCCTGCTCGGTGCCCAGCACGAATTCGTGTTTGACCTGACCGGAGTTTTTGACCTTGAAGCGGATCGTCTCGCCTTGCTTGACGTCAATGCTGGCAGGCGTGAAGCGCATGTTGTCGGTCATGTCCACGTTGACGGTGCGCGTGACCTGTTGTGCCTTGCCGGGCTTGCCGATGGCACTGTCTTCATCGCCATGCGCGTGTGTGCCGGCGTGGTTGCCAGAGGCAAATGCCGCGCTGGTGGCAATGGCGACGAGAGTCGCCACGAATGTGTGTTTGATTTTCATGATGCTTCCTTCTAGAACGCTTTTTGCTTGGGGGTTGAGGGTGAGATTGGCAGTCAGTGGTTGTCGTGCCCGCCGCTGGGCTTGCGCACGCGCATTTCGACGTTGCTCGCCGGTTTGCGCGCCAGTGGCATGGACTGGCCGCCAGCGCTGAACGATCGCGCCGGCTCGGGCAGTGCACCGGTGAACTCGTACGCCACCTCGCCCTTGGGATGCTGGTACCAGCCCGGATCCTTGAAGTCGCCACGCTTTTGGTCGGCGCGCACCTTCAGCACGGTGAACATGCCGCCCATTTCCACGGGGCCGAACGGGCCTTGCCCAGTCATCATGGGCAGCGTGTTGTCGGGAATCGGCATCTCCATTTCCGCCATGTCGGCCATCCCTCGCTCGCCCATGGCCATGTAGTCAGGGATGAGGTTGTTGACCTGCTTGACGATGCCGGTGTGGTCGACGCCGATCATGTTGGGCAGACCGTGGCCCATGGCATTCATCGTGTGGTGACTCTTGTGGCAATGGAACGCCCAGTCGCCCGGTTCGTTAGCGACGAACTCGATAGCACGCATCTGACCGACAGCCACATCCGTGGTCACCTCTTCCCAGCGGGCACTTTCTCGAGTCCAGCCGCCGTCGGTCCCCGCGACCACGAATTCATGTCCGTGCAGGTGGATGGGATGGTTGGTCATCGTGAGGTTGCCCACGCGGATGCGCACGCGCTCACCTTGGCGTGCCACCATCGGGTCGATTCCCGGGAAGACGCGCGAGTTGAAGGTCCACAGATTGAAGTCGGTCATCTCGCTCACCCGCGGGGTGTAGCTGCCCGGCTCGATGTCGAAGGCCGTCAAGATGAAGCCGTAGTCGCGATCGACCGGCATGAACTTCGGCTCTTTTGGATGCACGATGAACATGCCGTACATCCCCATGGCCATCTGCACCATTTCGTCAGCATGCGGGTGGTACATGAAGGTGCCGCTTCGCCGCACGACGAACTCGTACACGAAAGTCTTGCCCGGCTGAATGTGCGGCTGCGTGAGTCCGCCCACGCCGTCCATGCCGTTAGGAAGCCGCACGCCATGCCAGTGGATCGTCGTGTGCTCGGGCAACTTGTTGGTCACAAACAAGCGAACTCTGTCGCCTTCCACGAGCTCGATGGTCGGACCCGGCGAGCTACCGTTATAGCCCCAGAGGTGAGCCTTCATTCCCGGGGCGAACTCTCGCACCACAGGCTCGGCCACGAGATGGAACTCCTTGACGCCGTTGTTCATGCGCCAGGGCAAGCTCCAGCCGTTGAGCGTCACCATCGGGTTGTAGGGACGGCCCGTTGTGGGATGCAGCGGTGCGGCGGACAAGGGGTTGGATTGATAGACCGGCTCGGGCAAGGCGGCCATCGCCACTTTGCTCACGGTCGAGGCCGCCACGGCGGCGCCCGCGGCTGCGGTTCCCGCCAGGAATCGGCGTCGGCTGTTTGTCATGGAACTCTCCGTCGAAATCAGTGGCCTGCGTCGCCGCCGGTCGGGGCAGCGGAGGGAGATTGGAAGGCGATGGGTCCTGCGGGCTTGCCGATCAAGGTGGCTTGAAGCGCCGCATCTGCCAACCAGAAGTCGCGCTGCGCTTCCAGTGCTTGGTTGACGCTGGCGACCTGGTCGCGCGCGTCGGCGATGAGTTCGAACACCCCGATCAACATGCCGTTGTAGCGAAGCTGGTTCTCTTCCGAGATGGTTTTACGCAGCGGCACCACTTCGTCCATGTAATGCCGGGCAACATCGAATGAGGTTCGATAGGCACCGTAGGTTTCGCGAACTTGCGAGGTCGCGTCCACGGCCAGCTGCGCGGTGCGATTAACCGCGGCCATGTAGGTAGCCTGAGAACGCGCACGGACCGCGTCGCCAAAATCGAACAGCGGAATCGGCAGTTCAAGCTCAAACCCTCTTTGCGGCGGCTCGCCGGTCTCGCTGTTGCGCACTGCTGCGACATGGAGTCCGTTGATGACGCTGGTCACGCGACTGAGTCCAAGTTCACGGGCCGTCGCTCGAAGATCGGCCTGCGCCATGCGCACGTCGAGTCGCTGCTCGATTGCCTGCTGCGCGACCTGGGCCTCATCGCGCGGAGTTTTGGGCAGGTCCGGCAGTCGCTCCGGCAGCTTGAGCTGGCGCGCCTGCGCGGCATCCAGCCCCAGAGTGCGCACAAGCGCTTCGCGGCTGCTTTGCGCGCTTTGCCGCGCACGGGCCAGTTGAGCCACCGCCTCAGCGGCAAAAGCCTGCTCCCTGGCCCGCTGGAGCTTGCTGAAGTTGCCCACGGCCTGCATACGTCGAGCGAGTTCCGCGCTTGCGTCGGCCGCCGCCTTGACCTGCTCTGCGTACTGGACCTGCTGCTGTGCGGCAACTGCGCGGACCCAGTTCTGCCTCGCGTCAGTGGCCGCCTGAACGACGTCGCCGGCGAGTCGCAGTTGGATCTGCTGCTGTTGGAAGCTGGCGATCCGCATGCGGCTTGGCAGCAGCAAGAGGTCGAATACGGAGATGCCCAGCGACCGACCGATATCGAGGTCTCGATCGGCCCCTTGTCCTCGCACCAGGCGCTCGAAGGTGAACACCGGGTTGGGAAGCCTGGCACCTTGAGCGGCCGCGGCGGACGCAGCCGCGCTGTCGTAGAGCGTGGCCTGCAGCGCCGGGCTGTAGGCCAGCGCAAGACGTACTGCGTCGTTGGCGCTGAGGGGCTGGGCCAAGATCGACTGCACGTCCTTGGCGGCCTGCTCGCGGGCCTCAGGTGAGCGCAGCCATTTCACTTCGGCGCCGAGTCGGCTTTGGGCGAGGAGCTGCACGTCATTGAAGTTGCTGTCGATGGCGGTGCTGGCGCAACCGGCCAGCAACGTTGCCGCTAGCGGAACGACCACCCAGGTAATGCGCCGCGGGACGCGGCTGTGCCGGCTATTCATGCACGGTCTCCAGTAGTTCAGTGATGTTGGGGATGGCTGCCCCCGGCCGTGCTTGCAGGCGCGGCGGCTGGCTGCGCTGCCTTGGCGGGTGCGCGACCCGCAGCGTTGACTGGCGGTTTGACCATCTCGGTCTGCTGCGAGGGATTTGGCGCCGTGGCAGTGTTCGGACGCGGCGAGTTCGCACTCGGCTGCTCCGGCTTCGCTTCATGACCGGCATGCCCTTGAGGCTCGGGAGCCTGCTGCTCCGTCCCGCCCGAGGCCTCCTTGGCGTAGGTGCGCCAGCCCCCGATCTGGCCCACCCGGTCGTTGGCGGCCTTCCAGGACTGAATCGGCTCGTCGGCGAACCGGCGGTAGCTCTCGAAGGTTGGGAGGTGGCGTAGGTCGTTTGCGGCTTTGCCTGCCGCCGCTTCTCCAGTGCCGGCGCCTTGGCCAGTTGCTAATGCCGGCGCCACGGCCTGCGACTTGGGACTCGATCGGGCGGGCTCTGTATTGGGTACGGTGCCGTGGCCCGGATGTTGGGCGAATGCGGGCGTCGCAAGGGCCAGTGCCCACGCGCCAAGGGTAGTTCGGGAAAACATGTCGTTCCTCGTGAACGCTGTCCTGGGGTAGGACAGACTCGCCACGCCTCGAACAGGTCCGAAGGCATAGCAGCTCAGCTCGCCGCGTTCAACCGGGGTCCGCGCTCAAGACGAGCGGACCCGGCGTCGCACACGGCGAACGTCGTCAGAGGAAGGAGGTTCGTGGGGGCCGCTCAGGGCCGCTTGTCGTGAACTCCGCGTCAGGAGAGACCGACGCGCAGTAGCGATCCTTTTCGGTCGCGACGTGGATCACGGTTGCGGCGCGCGACGGCAGCGCGGCAGCGCCACAGCAGGACGCGCAGACGTTGCATTTGGCCGAGGCCTTGGCTGCCCCGGCCTGCTTCAGGTCCCCGTGCGAAAGCCCGTGGTTGTGCGCGGCGCTGGAATCAACCCCGTGAACTCCTGGCTGCGCATGACCGTAACCGTCTTGCAAGTGCTCATCCAGGACGTCCAAAGGGGCGGAATGGTCATGATGGTCGTGGCCCGCGTGCTTCTCGACGAGCGCGGTGTCAACTTGATGGTGTTCCATTCCGCAGCAGCGCATGGCCGCAGCCACCGCACCCTGCAAGGGGATGGCGACGGCAAGCAAGCAAACGAAGACGGTTCGGACCAACAGGGTCATGGCGTCAGTGTAGGGGCGCAAAGGCCAGTTGTGAAAGTGGGGCAATCGGTGAACCGGGAGGTTCTACAAAGCGGTGTAGCGCTCGGGATCGGTGCGGCAAAACCCAGGGAAACCACTCACTTTTGCAGCTCCGTGATCTGGATCGTTCCATCCACTTTGTCGGCCTTGAATCTGATCTGGTCGCCGACCAGGAGCTGCGCCAGGACCGACGCGTCAGCCCGAAAAACCATCGTCATGCCCGGCATGCCAAGGTTCTCGATGGGGCCATGCTTGAGCGTCAACTTGCCTTGGCCAGCATCGATCCTTTTGACCTCGCCCGGGGTGAAGCTGCTGCTTGACGATGCCTTGGTCGCAGTGCCGCTGACCTCGTTGGCCGCCACCGCGACCCACGGTGCGACAGACGCGACGCCGGCCAAGGCGATCGAGACCACAAGGGTGCGCAGACTCATGACGTAGCTCCTGAAGGAAGAGCTACCTGCAGGGCGTTCGCAAGTAGCTTGGGCGCGACTGTACAAACCCTGTCCCCACGGCGCGGGGACAGGAACATGACAGACCGGTAATGTGGCTGTCCTCCTGCGGAAGGCCGTCCTGCGTCACACTTTGGTCATGAGAATCTTAGTGATCGAGGACGAGGCCCGCTTGGCCAGCTACCTCAAAAAGGGCCTCACGGAAAGCGGCTATGTGGTGGATTTGGCCGGCGACGGGATTGATGGGCAGCATTTGTCCGTCGAAGGTCAGTACGACCTCGTCGTACTTGATGTGATGCTGCCTGGCATTGACGGGTTCGAGGTCCTGCGCCGGCTAAGGGAGCACAAGTCCACGCCGGTGCTGATGCTCACAGCGCGCGACAAGGTGGAAGACCGCGTGCATGGTCTCAAGGTTGGCGCGGACGATTACCTGATCAAGCCCTTCGCCTTCACTGAGCTTCTCGCTCGCATCGAAGCGCTTCTTCGCCGCGGCGCCACGCATGCCTCCCAACCCTTGACCTCGCTGCGCTTGGGGGACCTAGAGGTCGATCTGTCCCGACGCAAGGTGACGCGGGCGGGCAAGCGTCTGGATCTTTCGCCCAAGGAGTTCACCCTGTTGTCCGTCATGCTGCGGCGCCACGGCGAAGTCCTTTCCCGAACGGTGCTCGCAGAGCAGGTCTGGGATCTGAATTTCGATAGCGAGACCAACGCGATTGATGTCGCGGTACGTCGGTTGCGGGTGAAACTTGATGAGGGTTTCGACAAGCCCTTGCTGCACACGGTCCGCGGAATGGGGTATGTGCTGGAGGATCGCGGTTGAGGCGAGACCATCTCTCACTGCTCGCCCCCTCGTGGCCGCGAAGTCCCTTGCGGTCGATGGCTCAGCGGCTGACGCTTGCAATGACTTTGCTGGCCGTTGCCGTTTTCGTCGCAGTCGCACTCCTTCTTCACAGCGGTCTCAAGCGCGAGATCGAGCGGGCCCGGGAGCATGACCTTGAGGGCAAGATCGACGTGGTCGAGCATCTGTTGGAGGAAGTGCGCAGTCCCGCAGATGTGCCGGCGCTGACGCATCACCTCAACGACGTATTGATCGGGCATGGACAGATGCGCATCTGGCTGGTGGGAGAAAACGGCCGCAGCCTCTATGGTGGAAGTCAGCCGCCAGTCCTTGCGAAGACGGCCAATCAGCTCGAGGTCGTTCGGGAGGACGGGCTTGTGATGCAGGCGCGGCAAGTTTCCATCCCGGCCCACCCGGTACTTGGACATCAGGCGTTGATCGTCGCGATTGACGCTCGCGATCAGGAAGCGATGTTGCGTCGCTATGGCAACCGCCTCGCAATTGTGTGTGGTGTGGGCGTTGCGCTGATCGTCTTGATCTCCGCGTGGGTCGCGCGCAGATCGCTTCGTCCGGTACGTCAGCTTTCAGAGGAGGCGGCGGCGCTCAACCCGCGGTCGCTCTCTTCACGACTATCGCCGGTCAACACTGCAGAGGTGCAGGAGTTGGTTCACGCGTTCAACAGCGCGCTTGGCCGTGTCGAGGCGGCCTACGGTCAACTGGAAGGCTTCAGCGCAGACGTCGCGCATGAACTACGCACGCCGCTGGCCACCATGATAAGCAGCACCGAAGTAGCGCTGATTCGAGATCGTCCTGCAGCTGAACTGCGCGAAGTGTTGGGAACGAACCTGGAAGTTCTGCGGGAACTCTCCAGCCTCGTCAATGACATGTTGTTCCTGTCCAAGGCTGATCAAGGGCAGCTCGCCGATCGCCTCGATCCGCTCGATCTTCGAGACCAGGCAGAGCACATCGCCGAGTACTTCGAACCCATGCTCGAAGAGCAAGGCGTTCGGTTGCGCATCGAAGGCAATGCCAAGGTCCAGGGCAACGCCGGTCTGATTCGGCGGGCGCTTGTGAATCTTGTCGGCAACGCGGCCCGGTACACGCCGCGCGGCGAGGCGATCATCATCGAGTTGAAGATGCTTGAATCAAACGCCGTGCGTGTGTCCGTGCGGAATCCGGGGCCCGCCCTTGCGCCGGAACTGCTGCCGCGACTCTTCGATCGCTTCGTGCGAGGCGATCCCGCGCGTGAAAAATCGGGCAGCCATCACGGGCTGGGTTTGGCCATCGTCAGGGCCATCGCAGTCATGCATGGCGGGCGCGTTTTCGCCGGATCACAGAATGGCTGGACCGCTGTAGGCCTTGAATGGCCAAATCAGCGAGCCTCTGCCCCCAGCGCCTGAACCTCTCGGGAGGAGAGCCTACGACGATCATCACGGCGTCGGAGACATTAAGTCCTGCCACACCTGGGCTTCTCGGGAAGCGCCCGCTAATCGCTCATCAGATGGTCCATGCTTATCGGCCCCAGCTTTTTCGCTAGCGGCGAGCGCGCGTTCATTCTTGGATTTCAGCGCATCTTGAGGCGCATCGATGTGGCGAAGCGCTGAGTTCACGTCGCGCCACCCTCATGTTTCATATCTTCCTTCAGATCCACCCATCGGCGCGCCCCAGCCAGCGGAGCCGCAGCGTAGTCATAGTTGGAGTAGGCGTCGGCCTTAGGAATGCGTTGCAAGAGTGAGGGCTTCGCCTGGCTGGCCATGTGTTTACGAGAGAGGTTCCCGGGCGATGGGCAAAGCGGCCAAGCAGGGGGCGAGCGGAGTGTAGCGGCCACATTGTTTTTTCTTCAAGCCCGGGGCCTTGCGGGTCATTACAAGTTTTGTTGTAATGATCGCCATGGACAAGACAACAGCCCTTGCTGGCCTCGGCGCGCTGGCGCATCCGATTCGTCTCGACGCGTTTCGCGCACTGGTCGTCGCGGGAGAGGACGGCCTCACACCGGGCGCCCTCGTCGAGATGCTGGGGGTGGCCTACGCCAAGCTGGGTTTCCATCTGAAGGACCTCAGCGAAGCAGGACTCGTCACCTCGGAGCAATCGGGCCGGCATGTGATCTATCGCGCGGTGTACCCGCAGATGAACGCGCTCCTGGCCTACCTCACCGAGAACTGCTGCCAGGGTGTCGCCTGCGCCGTGGAACCCACATCGACCAACTGCGACTGCTGAATGGAAACTGACATGACATCGACGGTCTACAACGTGCTGTTCATCTGCACGGGCAACTCTGCACGGTCCGTCCTCGCCGAGGGCTTGCTCAACCACCTGGGGAACGGCCGCTTCCAGGCGTATTCGGCAGGCAGCCACCCCAAGGGCGCAGTCCATCCGCTGGCCCTCAAGGAGCTCAGCCAACTGGGCATCCCCACGGACGGGTTCCGTAGCAAGAGCTGGGAGGAGTTCGCTCAGCCGGGCGCTCCCGAGATGGATTTCGTGTTCACCGTCTGCGACCAGGCCGCTGGCGAGGTTTGCCCGGTGTGGCCCGGCCAGCCGCTGACCGCGCATTGGGGCATGCCGGACCCTGCGGCTGTCGAGGGCAGCGAAGACACGCAGCAGCAAGCCTTCCGCGCCGCGGCAGTCACGATGAAGCGCCGCCTCGAACTGATGATGTCCTTGCCGCTGCAGAGCCTGGACGCCATGGCCATCCACAAGGAAGTCAAAGACATCGGGACCCGCTGAGCCATGACCACCAACGTTCTCATCCTGTGCACCCACAACTCGGCGCGAAGCGTGCTGAGCGAGGGCATGCTGAACCACTGGGCCCAGCGTCTGGGCAAAGACATCCATGCCTTCAGCGCCGGCAGCGCGCCGAGCGGGCGCATCAATCCCTATGCCCTCCAAGCGCTGGGCGACGCAGGCATCGACACGAGCGCCTATCGCAGCAAGAGCTGGGACGAGTTCGTCACCGATGGCGCGCCCGAGATGCGCGTTGTCATCACCGTGTGCGACAGCGCCGCGGCTGAGCAGTGTCCCTACTGGCCCGGCAGCCCCGTCAAGGTTCACTGGGGCTACGCCGACCCGTCGAATGCGCCCGAGGCGGACAAGCCGCAGGCCTTCGAGCTCACGCGGCAGGCCATCGGGTACCGAATGCTCCAGCTGGCACAACTGCCGCTGGAGACCATGTCCAACGCCGAGCTCCAGCGCGCGCTCGATGCCATCTCGAAGTCCTGACGTCCGGCCATGACTACCGCAATTCTCAAGCCCGTCGCCGCCGCGGCCAAGCCGGCCATCAGCTTCTTCGAACGCTACCTCAGCGTCTGGGTAGCCCTGTGCATCGTCGGGGGCGTCGCGCTGGGCCAGTTCTTTCCCGGCGTATTCAAGGCGGTCGCCTCCCTCGAAGTGGCCCAGGTCAACATTCCTGTAGGCCTGCTCATCTGGGTCATGATCGTTCCGATGCTGCTGAAGATCGACTTCGCGGCGCTCGGCCAGGTCAAGGCGCACGCCAGGGGCATCGGCGTCACGCTGTTCATCAACTGGGCGGTAAAGCCCTTCTCGATGGCGCTGCTCGGCTGGATCTTCGTTCGCCACCTGTTCGCCGCGTGGCTTCCGGCCGATCAACTCGACAGCTACATCGCCGGGCTCATCCTGCTGGCCGCGGCGCCGTGCACGGCCATGGTCTTCGTGTGGAGCCAGCTCTGCAAGGGAGATCCGTACTTCACGCTGTCCCAAGTGGCTCTCAACGACGCGATCATGATCGTCGCCTTCGCACCCATCGTCGCGCTGCTGCTGGGCCTGTCCTCAATCACGGTACCGTGGGACACGTTGATGACCTCGGTCGGCCTCTACATCGTCGTGCCAGTCATCCTGTCCCAGCTGTGGCGCAGACAGCTACTCAAGCGTGGTGCCGCGCACTTCCAGGTAGTCGCCACCAAGCTGGGCCCGCTTTCGATTGCTGCGCTGCTGCTGACGCTCGTGCTGCTGTTCGCCTTCCAGGGCGATCGCATCATCGAGCAACCGTTGGTCATCGCCTTGCTGGCCGTGCCCATCCTCATCCAGGTAGTGCTGAACTCGGGCCTGGCCTATTGGCTCAACCGAAGGATGGGTGTTCAGCACTGCGTCGCCGGTCCGTCGGCGCTGATCGGCGCCAGCAACTTCTTCGAGCTGGCCGTGGCCACCGCCATCAGCCTCTTCGGCTTCCAATCCGGCGCCGCCTTGGCCACCGTGGTCGGCGTGCTGATCGAAGTGCCGGTGATGCTCGCAGTCGTCGCCATCGTGAACCGCTCGCAAGCCTGGTACGAACGAGGAGCGCAACGTGCTTGAGCTCGATCCGACTTTCCCGGCATTGCAGTCCGACCTCTTCGATGTGCCGGATCAGCAGCGGCTGACGGTGCGCGAGCCGTCGAAGCATCGTCCCCGATTCCTGATGCTGTATGGGTCACTGCGTGTCCGGTCCTACAGCCGTCTCCTGACCTTTGAAGCGGCACGGCTGCTGGAGGCCATGGGCGGCGAGTTGAAGATCTTCGATCCGTCCGGTCTGCCGCTGCCCGACGATGCGGCCGACACCCACCCCAAGGTCCAGGAACTGCGCAAGTTGGCCGACTGGTCCGAAGGCATGGTGTGGTGCTCCCCCGAGCGCCACGGCGCGATGACCGGCGTGATGAAGTCGCAGATCGACTGGATCCCGCTCACGTCGGGTGCCGTCCGTCCGACGCAGGGCAAAACGCTGGCGGTGATGCAGGTCTCGGGCGGCTCGCAGAGCTTCAACGCGGTGAACCAGATGCGCGTGCTCGGCCGTTGGATGCGGATGCTGACCATCCCGAACCAGTCGTCCGTCGCTAAGGCTTTCGCGGAGTTCACCGAGGAGGGACGCATGAAGCCGTCCTCGTACTACGACCGCGTGGTCGACGTGATGGAAGAGCTGTTCAAGTTCACGCTGCTGACGCGCGATCACGGCGACTACCTAGTCGATCGGTACAGCGAGCGCAAGGAGACGGCGGAGAAGCTGTCCGAACGGGTCAATCAGAGCGCCATTTGAGCGCGAGTGCGGGGCTGCGGCCCCGATCTCTCCAAAGCCTGTCCGTCGAGCTTCGCCGCGAGGTCAGCTGCACGGCGCGGGAAACGGCATCCTGACGATCGCCAAGGGGACGCTTCCGCTCGCGGTTCCCCACGGGTACGGATATCGGCAGGGAGTCTTGAGGGTGCCTGCGCGAATCGCGCAAGCGCTGGCGCCTTGGGCTTTTGGTCTGGCCGTCGATGTATGGGGAGCGGGTGCGCTCGCGATCTCTGCCGGACTCAGCACCCTGGCTCTTGCTAGCCTCTTCTTCCTATCGCTGGAAGTGCGGACCACAGCTCGGCATCCCTAGGCCCGCCGAGTGTTGCATGCCGCTCGGTCCGCTTCAATGAGCGCGCACCGCTTTTGATCTAGCATTTCGCAGGAAGAAGGCCAGGACGAGCAGAAGAACGGCCCCCTGGGCGGTCAGGCCGATGACCGATGGATAGACCCCCAGAACTTCGAGACGCGGAGCGGACAGCGCGCTCGGCGCGATCCAGCCAGCCTCTTGCAGGGCGGCCACGCCCTTACCCGTCAGGACCACAGCGAGGATGGCCACAAGCCACGAACTCACGGAGAAGAACTTGCCGATTGGAAGACGGGCGCTGTACCGCAGCAGGAGCACCGTGATGAGCGCCAGGCAAAGCACACCGACGCCCAGACCGTAAAGAATGGCACCGTCGTTCCCCTGGCCCCACAACGCGGCGTAGAACAGGATCGTCTCGAACACCTCGCGGTACACGGCCACGAAGGCCAGACCGAACATGAAGAAAGCCGAACGTCGGTTCAGCGCTGCGGACATGCGCTCGCCGAGGTAGGCCTGCCATTGGCCGGCCACGCTCTTCTGATGCATCCAGATGCCAACGCTCAGGAGCACGATGGCCGCGAACAGGCTCGACAGCCCCTCGGTGACCTCACGGTTGGCGCCGCTGATCGACACCGCATACGTCGCGATGGCCCAGGTGACGCCCCCGGCCCCCAAGGCGCCAATCCAGCCCGCATGAACGTACGGCAGCACGTCGGGACGCTTGGCCTGTCGCAGGAAAGCGATCATCGCGACCACGACCAGCAGCGCTTCGATGCCTTCGCGCAGCAGGATGGTCAGGCTTCCGAAGAATGCGGCCGTCGAGTCAGCGCCTGCGGATGCCAGCACTTGATCTGCGGCGTCGAACAGCCCGTCAATCTTGGCGACCGACGCTTCGATTTCTTGAAGCGGAGCTTTGGATGCGATCAGCGAGCGGTACTGCCCCATTGCCACTTCGATCTGGTCCTTTAAGGAGCCTTCACGGGCTGCCAGCGCTTGCTCGTAAGGTTCCACGCCGTCGAGATAGGAAGACAACGCCAGCTCGGCGGCGTCCTTGGGCTTGCCCGCCTTGAACGCGTCAACGCTTTGATGCAACCGCTCGCGCGCCAGCGTGAGGCTGTTCGCGCGCGGCGCCGCAAGGGCCTCGGGGTGCGCGTGGAGATAGGCCATCGTCGCCGCAGCTTGGGCCTCCCCGAGGGCGCCCGCGAGTTCGGATTCAGTCAAACGAACGAAGTGATCGATTCCGCTGACCTCGCTGCGCGCCTTATCGGATTCCTTCCAGATGCGCTGTCCCTGCTCGCGCTGCTTGTCGTCATGGGCGAAAGTGCCCAAGTACATCGCGACCGCCCAACGATCTTCCTCGGAGAGCTGACCAAACGCAGGCATCGCAGTTCCGGCGATCCCCTGGCTGGCCGCCTGGTACAGCGCGAACACGCTGCGCTGGCGAGCCCGGTCGTGGTCAGTGAACGCGATCGGCTTGGGATCGAGCTGCTTAGCCAGAGGGCCGTCGCCGTTGCCTGAAGCGCCATGGCAGGCCGCGCAGTTAGCCGCGTAGACCGAGGCGCCCAGCTTCAGGTCAGGCAGCGCGGTGGGTGCAAGTGGGACCGGGTAGACCGCGATCAGGTGATTCGCCAACGCCTTGGCCAAACCACCGACCTTGGTGGCATCGGATTTGGCAGCAATCTCCGCTTGAAGGGCTTCGCTTTCGCGCAGCAAGGTCGCGCGTTCGGGCTTGTCTTCCAAGGCAGCGATCTTGTCGTGCGCGGTCTTGGCGAACTCCCGCATCTCGTCGTACTCGGACTGCGCAACGATCTTGCCGTCCTGCACCGCACCCGAATAGTCGACAGCCAAGTAGTCGAGGATCTGCCATACGCGGCGCACGTCAGCCTCCGCGGCACTCGCAGCGCCGCTGGCCACCATGCTGAAGAGGATCAAGCCCGCTGTGAGGATCTTGCGCGCCATGCTGAGACCGGCGTGTAGAACGCCGTGAGTGCGACTCATTGTTGTTCCCGAACGAAAAGGCGGCCCGTCGAGCGGGCCTAAGGATTGCGTTAACTACTGCTTAGGCGAGCTAACGATTGGGCAAAAGGATTGGGTCAAGCGCGAAGCGGTTTGAGAAGTCGCAGCCCGTTGAACACCACCAGCAAGCTGGCCCCCATGTCGGCGAACACGGCCATCCACATGGAGGCGCTACCGAACACCGCCAGGACGAAGAAAACAGCCTTGATGCCCAGCGCGAGCGTGATGTTCTGCCAGAGGATCGAGTATGTCCGCTTCGAAAGCCGGATGGTTTCAGCAACCTTGCGGAGGTCGTCGTTCATGATCAAGACGTCGGCGGCTTCCTTCGCGGTGTCCGTGCCCGCAGCGCCCATGGAGAACCCCACCGAGGCGGCAGCCAGCGACGGACTGTCATTGACCCCGTCGCCGACCATGCCTACATCCTGAGCCGCAGCGGTTTGGGTCACCCATGCCTGCTTGTCTTGGGGCAGCAAGTTCGCGCGAACCTCGTCGACGCCGACCTCCTGACCAATCGCCTTGGCCGTCGCCTCGTTGTCCCCGGTCAGCATGACCGTGCGCACGCCTACGGCCTTGAGTTCGGCGATCGCCTGGCGGCTCGTGTCTTTGGTGGTGTCTGCAACGGCAAACATCGCAAGCACTTGGCTGCTGCTGGCAAGCAGGGAGAGCGTGCGGCCTTGCGACTCTTGCTTAAGCAGCGCCGCCTCCAGCTCGGCCGAACACTGTTCGCGTTCGTGGATCCAGCGGTGGTTGCCCAGGACGTACTCGACACCGTCGATCGTGCCGTGAACGCCTTTGCCCAGTTCAGCGCCGAAGGCCGTCACCTCAAGGGGCTCGCCGGCCAGACCGTCCACGACAGCCTTGGACACCGGATGATCGGATCGGGCCGCCAAGCTCTTGGCCACGCGAAGGACCTTGCCCTCGTCGCCGCTGTCAGCAACGACCTGGCTCGCCACCAACTTGGGCCGTCCCTCGGTCAGGGTGCCGGTCTTGTCCAGGCCAAGGACGGAGAGTTTGCGGGCATGCTCCAGGTAGGCGCCCCCCTTGATCAAGATGCCGCGGCGCGCAGCAGCTGCGAGGCCGCTCACAACAGTCACCGGCGTGGAGATCACCAGCGCACACGGGCAGGCGATGACAAGCAGCACCAGTGCTTTGTAGACAGCGGTCATCCAGTCCCAGCCAAGCAGAAGCGGCGTACCCAGCGCCACCGCGAGCGCCAATACGAAGATCGCTGGTGTGTAGACGGCGGCGAACTTGTCGACGAACCGCTGCGTCGGCGCGCGTTGGCTCTGGGCTTCTTCGACTGCGTGGATGATTCCAGCAAGCACCGTGTCGCTGGGCGGCTTGGTGACGCGGAACTCCAGCGAGCCGCTCTGGTTGATCGTTCCCGCAAAGACGTCGTCGCCTGGCGCCTTGTCCACCGGCACGCTCTCGCCCGTCACCGGCGATTGGTCCACGGCGCCATGGCCAGCGCTCACGCGGCCGTCCAGTGCAAATCGTTCGCCAGGCTTGACCCGTACGAGCGAGCCGACCTGGACAAGCTTGGCTTGTTGGAGCGTCCAGGACCCATCCGGCTGCTGGACTTCCGCTTGGCTGGGTGAAAGCGACAGCAGCCCTGCGATGGCGTTTCTTGCCCTGTCGACCGAGCGGGCTTCGATCAGCTCGGCCAGCGAGTACAGGGCCATCACCATGGCGGCCTCGGGCCACTGACCAATGAGGAAGGCGCCGATCACGGCCACGCTCATCAGCGCGTTGATGTTGAGTTGCCCGCGCAGCAGCGCGGACAGCCCCTTCTTGAACACAGAGAGGCCGGCGAGCGCAATGGCCGCAGCCGCCGCTCCCATGCCGACTACCTTCCAGACGGTGGTGTCGGGAGCGAAGAAATGGAAGCCTTCCGCGAGGATGGCCACCGCCAGCGCGGCGATCAACCGCCTCAACTCGGCGCGTTGGGACTTCGCAGTCAATTCGGCCGACGGTGGCTCGCTGAGCACCTCAGACTTGAAGCCGGTCGCCAGCAGCGCCTGCACCACGGCATCCGTCGCGGAAGCCGGCGCGTCCACCGACAGAGTGCGTGCGGGAAGGTCGAACTGTAGGCGACGGACATCTGGGACCCGCTCAAGCGCGCGTCGAATCTGCGCCTCCTCGGTCGGGCAATCCATCGCTGGCACGCGTAGCAGCAGGCCTGCGAAGGCGGTGCCGCCGTGCGGCGCCGCCTCGCTGGAAACGGCGATCGGCTCCGAGCACGAGGGGTCACGACATGCCGTGGGCCCAGCGGACAACGCGGCCGTCTCGACGTGCGTCTCAGATCCCGACTCGGGCGATTGCGCCGCAGGATCCGTAGCGAAGCCCAAGCCGTTGATGGCCGCGATCACATGCGGCCAGGCGTCTTGAGGAGCGTCGACAGCTAAGCCGCGCTTAGCCAGATCGAACCGCATGCCCCGAACGCCGGCGATCTTTTCCACCGCTGCTCGAATGGGACGTTCCTCGTTGGGGCAGTCCATGGAAGGGATGTGCAGGTCGAGGACGCTGGTGTGTGCGCTGGCGAGCGCCGACGCCTTGGGGGCCTCGGCCTGGTCACCGCAGCCTGACGAGGAACAGCTGCCCGCGCAGGCGGCTGTGCCTGCCGTAGCCTTGGAGGCAGTGATGTCATTCAGCGAAGAGGTGCTCATGCCCCGATTGGAAAACCTATACCAACTACAGAGTCAACCCAATGACCCCTAAAATCGAGATGACTTATCCGCTGCCGGGAGCCCCATGAAGATTGGCGAACTCTCCTCCGCCGCATCGACGCCGATCGAAACGATCCGGTTCTATGAACGGGAAGGTTTACTTCCGGCGCCGGCGCGGACCTCCGGAAACTTTCGGATCTACGAAGCGGCCCACCTGGATCGCCTTCAGATGATTCGGTACTGCCGTAGCCTGGACATGTCTTTAGACGAGGTGCGGGTGTTGCTTCGTTTTCGTGATGAGCCCGCCGCCGCGTGCGGCGACGTAAACGCGTTGTTGGACGAGCACATTGGTCACGTCTCAAAACGCATCGAGGAGCTGCGTCTGCTGGAAGAGCAGCTCGTGGATCTGCGCAGGCGATGCGACGACGAGCGTACGGCCCAGCATTGCGGCATCCTTGCCGGGCTGAACGAAGCTTCGCAGGAGGGGCTCTCGACGGCCGTTCCCAAGCGACGCGCCGTTCACGGACACTGACCTTAACTCGCCGCACCCACCGCTATCTACCAGCGCGCCGCCGCCGCCTTCGGATGGGCTGACAGCTGTCATGAACGTTGCACCTGTATATGCCGCCTCAGCACTGCAGGAACAAGTTGTAGGGTGCGTAGAGCGGGATCTAACATCTCAGCCAGGCTCCTCATTCTCACGACCCACGGCAGCTTCCAGCTGCAGCTTCACTGGCTATGGAATCTGGCGAGGCGCTTGGAAGCGGCAACTGCAATTCATCGAGTGCGCCCGCCCTGTCAGAGCATGACAGGGCTGCGGGATGGCATCGCGAGGCTTCCCGGTCATAGCCAGCGGCTCGCAAGCACCGCAGCCCAGACTGTCGCAGCCAACGCGATGGCGAGCAAGACAGCGGCGCTGCCCATGTCTTTGGCCCGCTTGGACAACTCGTGACGGTCAAAAGAGATCCGATCAATCGCGGCTTCAAGAGCTGAGTTGAGCAGCTCCACGATAAGCACCAACCAGATCGACGATATCAGCAGCGCCCGCTCAACGCCGTTTCCTCCCAACCAGAGCGCAAGCGGCATCAGCACGATGGCGACCGCTACCTCCTGTCGGAAGGCGGACTCGCCGACAAACGCAGCTCGAAGGCCTTGCAGCGAATACCCAAACGCATGTACGAGCCGATCGAGGCCGGTTCGACCCTTGTGGGGATTCACCGCTTGCCCTTCACGTGACCCTCGAGTTCCGCGAACGACGGACGCTCGGTCGAATAGAGCACCTTGCGACCGAACTCGATGGCGACTTGCGGCGCGTAGCCCTGCATAGATGCCAGCAGCGTGGTCTTGATGCACTGAAGTTCCTTGCCGGCCTCGTCCACCTTGGATTCGAGCGCGCCGGCCAGCGGCTCAGCGAAAGCGTAGGCCAGCAAGATCCCTAGGAATGTACCGACCAGCGCCGAGCCGATCATCCCACCCAGCACCGCCGGCGGCTGACCGACCGAGCCCATGGTGTTCACCACGCCCAGCACAGCGGCGACGATGCCGAAGGCCGGCAGCCCGCCCGCCAGACGCTGCACCGCGATCACGGCGAGGAAGGCCTCGTGGTGATGCGTGTCGATCTCAGCGTCCATCAAGGATTCGATCTCGTGCGCGTTCAGGTTGCCCGAGACCATCATCCGCAGGTAGTCGGTGATGAACTCCGTGACGTGATGGTCGTTGCCCACCGTCGGGTACTTCTGGAACAGCGGCGAGCTATGCGGATCCTCGACGTCCTTTTCGATGGACATCAGCCCTTCCTTGCGAGCCTTCTGAAGAATGTCGTACATCAGCGCGAGCAGCTCCATGTAACGCGCCTTCGTGTACTTGCTGCCCTTGAAGCAGGCCGCGAGACCCTTCACCGTCGCCTTCATGACCTTGGGAGGATTGGTCGCCAACATGGCGCCGATCGCCGCGCCGAAGATGGTGGTCATCTCGAACGGCAAGGCCTTGAGCACGACGCCGATGTTGCCCCCGTGCGCGATGAACACGCCAAAGATGCAAGCCAAGGCGAGCGCCCACCCGATGGCTATGAACATTGATCAATCTCCAAAATTGGTGCTACGCGTCGACGATTTCGCCGTGACTGCCGCAGCGTTGAAGCCGCGCCCCGAAGGCACGGCGAGTTCGTGAGGTTTCGGGCCGGCCTCACGCCGCATCGGACGGTGTGGGGCGATTCATCCAGCTGGACCTGCGCGGACGAGCAGGACATAACCATCGGCATCGAAGAGCACATGCAGCTGGGAGCGGCGACTCCCGGACAGGGACCGCCAAGACTTCTCGGTGGTCACCAGGAATTCATGCTCATGAAGGGGACCGAGCTTCGGATCGCGGCGAAGCCACAGGTCAAGTTCCTCGTCCTTGACCACGTCGTGCGCTTTGCCAGCGGTGTAGAAACTGGCGGAGTACGGCAGCGCATTGAGGAACGACACTTCCGAGGCCTTGTGACCGCCAGACAGCAGGGGGAGCAGCACGCCAGATGCAGATCGGATGGCGCCGACCGACCCTTGGCTCAAGAGCAGCGCGGCGGCCCCACCGGTCAGGAGGACAAGTCCCGTAGCGACAAGCCCGTGAACGACGCCTTGCCGCGTATCTCGTGCAAGCCAACGCCCGGCAAGAATCGCCAACGCAGGCGCGGCCGGGAGCACGTACGTCCAAAGAATGTTTCTCGACGCCGAGAACAGCAGCGCTGGCGTCAGCGCCCAAGCGACGAGTAGCGCCGTGTCAGGAGATCTCTCCGATCGCGTACCTCCGGCGATTTGCCTCGCGGCCCTACGCCTGCCGATCAACAGCCAGGGCAGAAGCAGGCTCCACGGCAAGAACCCAACCGCCAGGTATGCCCAGACTATTCCCCTGGCCTGCTCGTGCGCGGTGCCATAGAGGTCACCGGTCCATCCCGGCTGCGTGAACCGGCTCCAGTGCTCCCCGACGAGGAAGTATTCGAGGAACCCCGGGCTGCGAAGCTCCGCCATCACGTACCAAGGTCCCGCAATGCTCAAGACCAGCAGTCCCCCCTTGAACCAGGGCAGCACGATCACATCTCGGAACGCGCCGCGACAGCTCAGGCCATGCACGGCGACCGGGACCAAAGACAGAACAAGCGCCACCGGTCCCTTCGCCAGCAGTCCCAAGGCGAGCCCCACAAAGAACGCCAGTGCGCCGACACGCACTCTGGTCAGGTTGGTCCCGGAGATCGCCCACCAGAAGCCGCCAATGCTGAGCGTCACGGCGACGGTCAGAGCCATGTCGGTCATCACCGCGCCCGCACTCACGAAGAACACCGCGCTGCCCCACAACACGGCGACGCCAAGGATGGCCTCGCGGGCACTGGAGTCACGCAACCATCTCCAGACGATCAGCGTGACCATCATGGCGAGCACCAGCATGGGCAGGCGAGCACCCCACTCGTTGGCGCCGAGAGCCAGTTGGCCGGTCGCGGAGAACCAGGTCGACAGCGGCGGCTTGCCCCAGAAGACGACATCCCCAGGCAGGTGAAGATTGATCCAGTCGCCGCCTGACATCATGATTCGAGCGATCTCCGCGTACCGGGCCTCGGTGTTGTCCGAAAGCGGGTAGGTCCCCAGCGTCAGGGTGCGAAGACCGATGCAGAGCGCCAACAAGACGACCACCCAGAATGTGGTCGATATCGCTCTGGGAGGTGTGTGGGCTACTTCGCGTACATCCAAGGCGCGGCTCACCAAGGCCTGGCTCCAGCGACCCACAGGGGTGGCGAGGACACCGCGGGACGGAACTCTTCGATCAGGTATAGCGGCCTGGCTTTGGACTCGATGAAAAGACGGCTCACGTACTCACCGAGGATGCCGATGGCCATCAGCTGAAGTCCGCCGAGGATCAAAATGCTGATGATCAGGGTCGGAAACCCATGTATGGGCTCGCCGAACAGCGCCGTCTTCGCGAGGAAGTACACCGCGTAGAGGAAAGACGCGACAGCGCAGGTCAGGCCCACGTAGGTGGCCATCTTCAACGGCACCGTCGAGAATCCGACGATCCCCTCCACCGCGAAGCGCCAGAGCTTGCGAAAGCCCCACTTGGTGTGGCCTTGGTTTCGCGCGTCCCGGTCATAGTCGATCGTGACGGCCTTGAACCCGACCCACGCAAACAGGCCCTTCATGAAGCGGTTGCGTTCCGGGAGCCGATTGATGGCGTCCACGACGCGACGGCTCAGCAGGCGGAAGTCCCCCACGTCGGGCGGCATTGAGGTTTCCGACAGCATGTTGAAGATGCGGTAGAACGCGAACGCCGAGAACGTCTTGAGCCAGCTTTCTCCGGCGCGCGACCTCCGGCGCATCGTGACGACGTCGGCGCCTTCCTCCCAAGTACGAATCATCTCGGGGATTAACGCGGGAGGATCTTGGAGGTCGGCATCGATCAGGATCACCGCTTCGCCGCGCGCCAGATGCAGCCCCGCGGTCATGGCCGCTTCCTTGCCGAAATTTCGGCTGAAGGATGCGACACCCACGCGAGGGTCTAGCGCGCGGAGCGCGTTCAAGGCGTCGCCAGTCCCGTCAGTGCTGCCGTCGTCGATGTAGAGGATCTCTACGCGACGATCCAGAGACAGCAGCGCTGAGCTCAGTCGCTCGTGGAATGCCTTCAGGCTGGCCGCTTCATTGAAGACCGGCACGACGACGGAAACTGCACCGGCCATCTGGCGCATTGGCGCGGCGGGAACAAGTTGAAGGGGAGCCGGGGACCAGGCAGCGTTGAACATCTCAGCCAAGCTCCTCTTCCTCGTGCCCCATGGCTGCATCCAGCTGCAACTTCACTTGACGCGCCCATCGTGGTCCACCGCGCATGGCATCCAGCGCGTCAGAGCTCGCCTTCGCGAAGTAGAGAGACTCGGACAGCCCGTGGCTGTCCAACGCTTGCTTCAATCTGGCCGCGCGATGCCGGAGCTCGATATCACGAGGTCCAGAGCCCTGCACGCTGCCATCAGCGAGGTAGCCCGCGCTGCGCTTCAGGGTTTGCAAAGTCGAAGAGGAGAGCGCGGGTATAGCCCGCGGAGAAGACAGCCTTGCATGCTGGATGAACGGGTTCTTCCCCACTACCAAGCCCCAAGGCCGCAGTCCTTCGACGATGTCCACCGTCATGGCCTCGAGTTTGGTGAGACCAAAGTCCCTTGCCACCCTTAGCCGTGCGGCCAAGGCGCCGTTGGTCTTCGCCACCTCAAAAATTCCGCGCGCGGCGTCGGACTCGCAGCCTTGAACAGGAAGGATGAAGGTGCGGATCAGTCCCTGGGCTTGGAAATCCTGAGACTGCGACGCCAGGTACAACCAGTGCAACCCCTGTTCGGCTTCACGTAGGGATGCAGCGGCGCGCAGGATCGTTGCGCCCAGCCGGCGCTGCGCTGAAACGTCCCCGCTCGCCGCAGCTTTCTCCAAGAAGAAGCGCGCCATCGGAGGATTGGCCACGGAGCTGTGGTTGTTGGCATGGAGCTCGTAGAGCCGGGTCCAGGCTTCGCCATACCCAGCGTCGGCTGCCCGCATGAGCAGTGCGGAAGCCTTGCGTCTGTTCAGCGCCGGCACCAGCATCTCCCAGTCAATCGATCCGACGTTGTTGCCGCTCAGCGCCTGGCCCAGCAGCAACGCCGCAGCACAGTTCCCTCGGTCAACGCAGTCATCGAGCAACACCTCGATGGCCTTCGTATCGACCGTGATTCGCACATCGGGGATCGACTTGGCAAAGCTGATCGCGGCGTACACCTGGTCGGCCAAGGTCGAGTTGGACAACTGTCCGAGGGCCAGGCTCACTGCGAGGGCTCGCAGTAGAAGGCGCGGCTCTTTTCTCACAAGCGCCCGCTCCATCGCCAGCGCAATTAGCTCGGGCCACCCGATCTTCGGGACCCCCAGGAGGGCCTTCACACGCACCACTGCCGCATCGTCGGATTCAGCCGCGGAGGCCGGTAGCGTCAGCGCGTCCTTTGCGCTGCTCTGACCAGATCGCGCAGCAAGCCGAAGCCAGCCCACCGCCTCGCTCTGATCGACCTGCGTCAGCAGATTCCAAATGGCTACCCTGAGCTGCGCTTCTCCGCTACCCAGACGTGCCGCCCGCTCAAGTGTGGAGACACGTCCGTGAACAGCGATCTCATGCAAGTCGAGCGCCTCAACGATAAGACGTTGAGCCTCTTCTTCCTTGAGAGTCTCGACATGACTCAGGTACTCAAGCCCAAGCGGCACGTGCCGCGGGAATCCCTTCATCCCTTCAAGGTACATGCGCCCCGCCTCGAAGCAGGCCGCAGCATCTCCTCGTCTTGCCCTGGAAATCAGTTGAATGTCTTGTCTTCTCATCGAGCGCCTTTCTTCGCACTGGCGCATTTGCCGAGCATCCTCGGGACACTCGCATCGCCGGAACATCGCGAGCAGACGAGAGACTAGAGATCAGGCATTGACCAACAACTGACCGTCTGATTACCGGTTCGTCAGCTTC
The DNA here is from genome assembly GCA_002205125.1 of Roseateles noduli. GTDB lineage: Bacteria > Pseudomonadota > Gammaproteobacteria > Burkholderiales > Burkholderiaceae_C > Roseateles > Roseateles noduli. The sequence continues at coordinate 339,758 of NIOE01000003.1, forward strand.
GATGGCGATGGCGTCGGTCAGTCTCGGACGAGTCGAACATGTGACCTCGCATCAGAAATTTCTTGCTGCGTCCGCTGTGTCCTCAGCGACACGCCTGACGACCGTTTGGACCACCGTGCGCGAGCACGCACCCGCTCAATCGGTAGAACTCGTGGATTTCCCTTGCTCTTCTCCCTAGCCTGCGTCGTGCTTGAGGCGAATCGCGTCTCTATGCATCGACCATCGAATAGGAGAAGTTCATGAATAAGCCAGTCCTCTTGGCATTGGCATGCAGCGCGCTTGCCGGCTCGGCCTTCGCGCAAACCTCGTCCGTGACGCTGTTCGGCGTCGCTGACGTTGCGGTCCGCCAGGTGAAGAACGGCAACGCGGGTACGGTCAAGGGCGTGACGTCCGGTGCCAACACGACTAGCCGGCTGGGCGTTCGTGGCGTTGAAGAACTGGGCGGCGGTCTGTCGGCTGGCTTCCACCTGGAGTCAGGCATCGATCTGGATACCGGTACCTCCAACGCGAGCAAGTACTGGAACCGCCGCTCGACGATCAGCCTGATGGGTGACTTCGGTGAGGTCCGCCTGGGCCGCGACACGACGCCGACCTACAACAACGCGCTAAATGATGAGTTCGGCATCGTGGGTGTGGGATCTCGTGGCATCTTTGTTTATGGCAGCGGCGCGAACCTGGGCAGTGGTGCAACCACGATCCAGCGTACAGACAACGGCGTGAGCTACTTCCTGCCGAAGAACCTGGGCGGCGTCTACGGTCAGTTCCATGTCGCCGCAGGCGAGGGGAACACCGTGGGCAACAAGTACTACGGCGGCCGCATCGGCTACGAAGACAAGAGCTTCCTGGTGGGCGGTGCCTACGGCACGACGGATGTCGGCGCCAACCTGTCCAAGTTCAAGAACTACAACCTGCTGTTCAACTACAAGTCACCGTGGGGGGTCCTGCACACCCTGGTTGACGTGAAGAAGTGGGGCGAACGCAAGTCGACCGAGGTCTCGGTGGGCGCGACCATCCCGGTGACCGTCGGTCAGATCCGCGTGGGCTACACCAACGCCAACCGCTCCGGCGGCGCGGTTGGTTCTGGCTTCGCCGATGGCGACGACAGCACCCGTCTGGCGCTGGGATACGTCTACGACTTCTCGAAGCGCACGGCGCTCTACGGCACCGTGGCTCGCGTGACCAACAAGGGCGCCGCTCGCAGCTCCGTGCTGTACACGACGCCGGCGGGCATGCTGGGCGGCCAGAACTCCTCCGGCGCGGAAGTGGGGGTGCGCCATAGCTTCTAAGGCTAGGCTTTCTGCAAGGTAAAGGCGAAGGGGATGCGCATCGCGCATCCCCTTTTTTATCGACCTACCATCTGGCTTTCAGAAGCAAATACCGAGCGGAGGTCTGATGGACGAGGACTGGGTTTCGAACCTCGAAGTCGACTGCAACGAGTCCGGGCGTTTCGTGGCCGTGCTGGTGCTCACGCCGCCGCCCGAACTAGGGCCGCCTATTCGCGTCCCGATCGAGGGGGAATACGACCACCCGGAGCCTGCCGAAGGTGCGGCGCTCGACGCCCTCGCCGCGATGACCCGAGGCGATTGAACCGGCCGCGTCGAACCTACAGGTCAGTCGCGAACTGATCAGTGATCAGCCACGCCTTGTGGGCGACGCAGCGTTTGGCAGCGCAGCTGCCTGTTTGAACTCCGTGGCCTCATCATCCAGCGAGGCCATCGCCAGGGTGTACAGAATCGTGTTGCGAGCGAACTCAGCCTGCTCGCGCTCGACCTCGACGGTGTTGCCATCGATGCTGTCTTGCAACGGCTGTCTGTAGCCTGCGAACGCCAGCGTGCTCGAGGGTATGAGCGGCACGTCCCGAGCCACCCCCGTTTCCTTGCCATCCTGGTCGGTCAGTTCCTCGGCCTGGCTTGAGGCCTTCAGGACGTCTGCAAACGAGATGTCGCGCGCCTTGTAGTTGGGCGTGTCAGCGTTGGCGATGTTGCTCGCCAGCATGGCTTGGCGCTTACCGCGAAATACCAGCGCCTGCGCCCGCCACTCATCTGAATCCTGCGCCTGCTTCGCCGTGGCGGCGCCGAACCTCGTGTCCTTGATCCCATCCATGGCATCCCCCAAAAAAGCGAAGCCGCTGGTGCGGCTTCGTGGGTTTCAGGCTCGTTCGCCTTCGTTCTTGTCGACGTAGACCTTGAACGGCTTGCTCGCGAAGCCCGCCGGAGCGATCTTGGACAGATCTACCGCGCGGTGACCGACGACGTCGAACTTCCAGGCGAAGGTCTTGCCGCCTTGGCGAAACTGCACGGTCTGGCCGCATTCGATGTTGATGGCCTTGCGCGAATCGAGGTCTACGACGAAATCGGTCTTCTGACCTGCGAACGGCACGCCGTAGATGGAATTTCCGTTCATCAGGCGCTCGGTCGTCTGTGCTGCGACCGGCGCGTTCAGGCCGGCGAACAGGCTGGCAGCGACAGCGATCATGGCAACGGTTCGGTTCATACAGATCTCCTTGTTCCGGTGGAGCCGTGCTCAACAGGAGCACCTACCGCATCCACCATGAACAGCACTTTAGAAATCTGTCGCTTTCAACGGACCTGTCGTAGTGATGACAAGTTTGTTAGCTCGCGCCCGCGGTGCGCCGCCGTTCTCCGTCCTTGGGACCAGACGCTGCGAGATGAACAAGGCGGACATCCAGCGCAGAATGGAGCGACGGAGGTGCCAAGGTGAGCAGCAACATTGCATCGGGATACACGCCCGAACAGGACGACGTGCTGAAGACGCTGGGGTTGGCGGTGGTGGCGGGACAGGGCGTGGAACGCCTGATGAGCACCTGCCTGACGTTCGTTCTCCGGGACGAGCCGCTCATGTCGCCAGAGCAGCTTGATGGAATTCTGCGACGCCACAGCAAGGCGACCCTCGGCCAGCTATTGCGGATCTTGCGAGAGCGGGTGGACCTACACCCGACATTCGACGAGCGCTTCGAGCGATTTCTGGAGAGCCGCAACATCATCGCGCACCGCTTGTTCGACGTGCCGGGAGGCTTGGATCTTCATTCGGATGATGGGAGGAAGAACCTGAAGGCCTTCTTGTTGCGCTTCATGGAAGATGGCCAAAGCCTTTCGATGATCTTCCTTGGCTTGATCCGAAGCTGGTCTCAACAGGTCGGCATCGACCTTCCCAGCGTAGACGCCCACGCCACGAAGGCCATGCTGGACCACGTCGATGAGAACGTGATCCCTCATCTGAGCACCCTCTTGAAGGAGAAGACCCCCGTCGCGGGCAGCGACTAGTCTGCGTATCGCAAGGGTTACGCGCCTTCACTACGTAACGCGATGGCAATGTCTGCGTGCAGCTGATTGCCCAAATCTGAGAGCAGCCGCGTGGCGAGCTGCGCGCTTAGAGATAAGCGCGACTTGGATGCGAGCTGGACAAAGGGGCGAACAGACCTGGCCAGATCGTCGGACGCATCGAGCACCTCCGAAAATGGACGATCCAGAAGGATCGTCAACATCAGAACTGAGCTCAACGACTTCATCGCCTCAGCTTGCCGCTTCAACGTGGCGACTTTGCAGTGCGCCAACATCGAAGGAAGCGCAAGGATCAGCTTGTCCAGATCCCGCAGCTCCCTCGTAACCCGAACGGCTGCCTGCTCGGACATGCGCAGTTCCGCGTGGGTGGCGCTCCCCGCTTCCTCAGACTTCATCATCGTTCAAATTCTTCCCCGGGCGCTAAAGGAACGCATGCCAGAGGGACGCCTGCGACTAGGCCAGCACTTCGGCCCCGTCGTGGCAGACAGACCTCCTCCGCCTCGGCAGCGTTTCGGCGAATCAAGTGGGCACCGCGCCGGAAGAGATCGTGAAGCCGATGCGTGTCTTGCCGCCCACGGACGCTGCGGTCGCCTTGCCTCCATGCATTCGTGCAATTGCCGCGACGATGGAGAGCCCAAGGCCATGGTTCTTGCTGGCGCCGGTGCGGGAAGGGTCGACGCGGTAAAAACGGTCGAAGAGCCTTGGCAGGTGTTCCGCGGGGATCTCCGGACCCTCGTTGATCACGCCGATATAAATCTCTTTGCCGCGTGGCTCGATCTCGACCACCACCTCCGTCCCGCGGGTCGCATAGCGGCGAGCGTTACCCACCAGATTGGCGATCGCGCGCTGCAACAAGCCGGTGTCCACGCTGGCTCGGGCACGCCCGCGCACGACGCCGCGAACGCCCGCTTCCTGCAGGGAGCCTTCGTGATAGTCCAGCACCTCTGCACAGAGTTCCGCCAATTCCGTGACCTCGTCGCGGCTGGCCTGAGCGCCTCGCTGTGCATTCGCAAGAAAGAGCATGTCCGCCACGATCCTGGCGATGCGACGAAGCTCCTCGAGATTGGAATGGAGCGTCTCCTTGAGCTCGTCGGGCGAGCGAGGGCGCCGGATCGCGAAGTCGCAGCTGTTGATGAGGATCGAGAGCGGGTTGTTCAGCTCGTGTGCGACATCAGCGTTGAACGACTCCATCTGCCTGTAGGCAATGGCGAGGCGATCAAGCAGATCGTTCGTTTGAGCGATGAGCGGCTGCAGTTCTTCGACCTGATCGCGGCCGTCGAGCCGCAGCTCCAAACGATCCGCGCTCACTGCAGCGGTCTGTCTGACAAGTGCACGAAGGGGCGCGAGTTCGCGCCTGACCCCAAAAGCCGCCGCCGCCGAGAGCACCAGGGAGCCGCCGACAGCGGCGAAGCCGAGCGTCCATGCGAGCCGCAGGAGCAGCTCTTTGTCCTTGCTCTGGTCGAAGGCAAGCGACGCTGTCCCCGCGCCCCCCAGATCGGGAGGCAGCGGCACCGGGAATCGCTCGACCTTGACGTCGGCGCTCGCCGCGCGTTGCGGCGGAAGAAAGATGTGGCCCGAGTTGTCCGCCACGCTCAGCGTGAGCTCGTCGTGCCCAGCGAGAAAGTCGTTCAGCAGGTGCCGCACACTGTCCAGATCGTGTGCGCCACGACCTTCCCTCAGGAGATGCTCAACGGCCTCGCGCTTCATGTCTAGGGTCTGGTTCTGGCGCTGATCGAGCGTCAGGAAGATCACCACGTAGACAGCCACGCACACGACGCCGAGCCCCGCCATGGACTGCAGAGCAAGTCGACGAAGGAGCCGTGCCCGAAGGCTTCCCGCATGCATGGCGACGCTCATGCGGGCCGGTCTTCGATGACGTACCCCATCCCACGCACGGTGTGGATCAGGGCCCGATCGAACGGCTGATCAATCTTCACGCGCAGTCGGCGTATAGCCACCTCGACCACATTGGTGTCACTGTCGAAGTTCATGTCCCAGACCTGCTCCGCGATCTCTGTCCTGGACAGCACCTCGCCTTTTCGACGCATCAACAGCGCGAGGAGACCAAACTCCTTGGTGGTGAGGTCAATCCGCTGACCGGCGCGGCTGACCTTGCGACGGATGGGGTCCACCTCCAGATCGGCCACCCGGTACACGGACTCCTCGGTCACTTGTCGACCGCCCGTGCGCCGGCGCAGGAGAACCTGAACCCGGGCCACGAGTTCGGAGAACGCGTAGGGCTTGGTGAGGTAGTCGTCAGCGCCGCTTTGCAGGCCCTTGACGCGATCTTCGACGCGCGAGCGTGCCGTGACCATCAGGATGGGAACATCGCTGCTCTGACGGATCGCGCTCAGCATGGCGAGCCCATCAATGCCCGGCAACTGCCCGTCAAGGATGAGCAAGTCGTAGTTGTTGACCGAGGCCATGTGCAGTCCGTCGACGCCGTTGTGGGCGACCTCCACGGAGTAGCCTTCCTCGGTGAGGCCCTTGCGAAGGTACTCAGCGGCCTTTTCCTCGTCCTCGACGATCAAAAGTTTCATGGGCGGATCTCGTTGTTGTTCGTCGATCTCATGCGTCCGACGCCTTCTGGTCGCCGTAGGCGAGCAGGCGAAGCGCGTTGATGACCACGATGAGGGTGGAACCCTCGTGGAACAGGACCGCGGTGCCGATATTCAAGCCGAAGAGCGTGGCCGGAATCAAGACCGCCACGACGCCCAGGGAGACCCACAGGTTCTGCCGGATGACGCCGCTCGCCCTGCGGGAGAGTCCGACCACGAACGGAAGCTTCGAGAGATCGTCCGCCATCAAGGCCACGTCAGCCGTTTCCAACGCCACGTCCGATCCGGCCGCGCCCATGGCAATTCCGACCGTTGCACTGGCCATGGCCGGAGCATCGTTGACGCCGTCCCCGACCATCGCCACCTTGCCCTCATTGGCGCTGAGCTGCTTGATGAAGCCGACCTTGTCGTCCGGCATCAACTCCCCCTTAGCCTCGCTCAGGCCGACGGACTTTGCCACCGCGTCGGCAACCCGCTGGTTGTCCCCCGAGATCATGATCAAGTCCTTGACCCCAAGCTTCTGAAGCTTGCTCATCACGTCCGCGGCGGCCGGGCGCGGCGTGTCCATGACGCCAATGACACCCAGGAAGCGCGCTCCGCGCTTGACGATCATCGTTGTGCGGCCCTTCTCGATCAGGTGCTGATCGATGCCCGCGACTTCCGGCGGCAGGCCGCCAACATCTTCCACGAAGAGCTTGGCCTTGCCAATCCAGACGTCGTCGGCGCCGATCCGTCCCGTGACTCCCTTGCCGGTGACGCTGTGAACATCTTCCGCGTTCAAGGGCTGATCCGTCCCCTGCATCCGCTCTTTCGCGCCGGACACGATGGCGGCTGCCAGCGGGTGATCGCTGTGAATTTCGATGGCGACAGCCACGGCCAGCAGTTCATCCTGATCAACGCCAGGCGCAGCCTGGACATCCACGAGCTTGGGTTTGCCTTCCGTGAGCGTGCCCGTCTTATCGAACGCGATCGCGGTCAAGACGCCCAAGTTCTCCAGCGGCGCACCGCCCTTGATGAGAACGCCGCCACGCGCCGCCCGTGCAACGCCGCTCAGAACGGCACTTGGAACCGAGATGGCAAGCGCACATGGGCTAGCAGCCACCAGCACCGCCATCGCCCGATAGAACGTCGCACTGAACGGCTCGTCGATGATGAAACCCGCGAACAACAGCGCGCCGACGAAGCCCAGCACCGTTGGTACGAAGATGCGTTCGAACCTCGCCGTGAACGACTGGGTGGGGGACTGCTGCTGCTGCGCCTCGGTCACCATCTTCACGACACGCGCCATGGTGGACTCAGTGGATCGTTTGGCGACCATCACCTCCAGTGACCCGGAGCCGTTGATCGTGCCGGCAAACACGCGGCTCGTTGCCGCGACGCGATCGAACGCGGCAAGCGCCTGCTGCGCGTCTTCCACGGGCTGCTTCTCCACGGGAATACTCTCCCCGGTGACAGGCGCCTGGTTCACGCTGGACTTGCCCATGATCACAAAGCCGTCGGCCGGCATCCGCTCGTTTGGCTTGATCACCACGATGTCACCGGGTTCCAGTTCGGCGATTGGTACCTCCTGCGTCGTGCCGTCACGCTTGCGAAGCGCGGTCTCGGGCGCCAGCTTGGACAACGCCTCAATCGCCCGTCTTGCGCGGCCCATCGCGTAGTGCTCAAGCGAATGTCCGAGACTGAAGAGGAACAGCAGCAAGGCGCCTTCAGCCCATTCGCCGAGCGCGGCCGCGCCGGTAGCGGCAACGAGCATCAGCGTGTCGATCTCGAAGCGCCGCTTCCGGATGTTCTCCACCGCCTCGCGCAGCGTGAAGAAGCCGCCGAAGACGTAAGCCACAACGTACAGGCTCGTCTCCAGCGTGGACGAGAGCAGTTGATACTTGCCGAGCAGCCACCCCGCCAGCAACAGCGCGCCGCACAGCAACGAGAAGATCAACTCCGTGTTGCTGCCGAAGATGCCGCCCTCATGGCCATGATCGTGATCGCCGTGGTCTTCGGCGGCCTCGTTCCCGTGGTCATGCTTCTCGCCCTTCACATGCTTGTGATCCGGCGACGGAGAAGTCGACGCGCTAGGCGTGTCGGACTCCAGCGACTGGGACTTGGCCTGTTCAGAATTTTTTGGTTCAGCCATCTGGTTCTCCGGCTTTAAGTGCATGGGGGCGTCAGCGACCTACCGCCGCTTCTTCCTGGACCTCTTCGCAAGCCGCTCGGCTCTTCTCGCTGCACGACGATCCTTCAGCGACATGTAGTCCCGGATCGAGGTGTAGGTCAGGTACACGAGCGCGACTCCCCAGCCGACGATGGCCAGGTACTTGAACATCACATGGAGGGTTTCGTGAGAGCCCGAGCTCATCTGAGACTTTCGCTCGCGAACGCTCCGCCCGGGCTCATACCGATGACCCAAGCCAAGCATCCGCATTCCTAGATTTACCTCGAGGCCTTCAAGGCCTTCTCCGCAAGCCCGGTGCGCGGCTCGACCCAGTGGTTCTGATCGAGTGCGTCGCTGCAAGCCTCGGTCTCCATCTGCAAGGTGACGTGAGCAATCTCGAACTGCTCCTTGAGCATCTGACGCAGTTGGGTCAACAGTGGACCCACGGAGACCGAGTCCTCGTGCACAACATGCGCGCTCAAACTCGTCTTGCCACTGGACAGCCCCCAGATGTGCAGGTCATGGATCCCCGTGACGCCAGAAGTTGCGGTCATCGCGGACTCGATCGCGGTCACGTCCACCCCGTCAGGCACGCCTTCAAGGAGGATGTTCAGGCTCTCACGCAGGAGCACCCAGGTCCGAGGCAACACCCAAAGACCGATGCCCACGGCGACCAGACTGTCGACCCAGGCCCAGCCGGTGAAACGAATGACGATGGCCGCCACGATGACGCCGACCGATCCCAGGAGATCGCTCCAGACCTCCAGGTAGGCACCCTTGACGTTGAGACTCGAATCCTTGCCGCCCATGAGCATGCGCATGCTCACGATGTTGACGATCAGACCGAGCGAGGCGATCACCAACATGCCTACCGACTGAACCTCAGCAGGCGAGTTCAGCCGCTGCCAAGCCTCATACAGGATGTAGATCGCCACCCCGAAGAGCAGCAGGGCGTTAAACGCCGCGGCGAGGATCTCGAAGCGGTGATAGCCGAAGCTTCTCTTCTTGTCTGCTGGCCGTCTGGCGATGCGTATGGCTGCCAGCGCGATGGCGAGGGCGGCCGCGTCAGTGAACATATGGGCGGCGTCCGAGATGAGCGCCAGGCTCTTCGTCGCGATACCACCGATGACCTCGGCGATCAGAAAGCCGAAGGTCAGCGTGAAGGCGATCCAGAGCGAGCGCTCATTGCCTCCTGCCGCGGCAGAGTGGTCGTGGTCCTTGGACATGGGTCATCTCCTTGTTCGTTTTGAATCCCATCCTCGGCAACAGCGATACCCAGCGGCCCCGCACCCGGCTCTTCAGCCTTGCGCGGGACCGCCGGCGCTCAATGGGCGCTGCCCTGCTCGACAGCCGCGGAGCGGCTCTCAAGTTGCTCCTCCTCCTCGTCGCGCCGGTGTGCCAGGCGGTAGAGGATGGGGAGAACCAGCAGCGTCAACGCCGTCGAGGACAAGATGCCCCCGATCACCACGGTGGCGAGCGGACGTTGCACCTCGGCGCCGGTGCCGGTGGCAAGCGCCATCGGAACGAAGCCAAGCGAGGCCACGAGCGCCGTCATCAGCACCGGACGCAGACGCGTCAGCGCGCCTTCGTGGATCGCCTCGTCCAGTCCCTTGCCCGACTCGCGCAGGTTGCGGATGAACGAGATCATCACGAGCCCGTTGAGCACCGCTACCCCGGAAAGCGCGATGAACCCGACTGCCGCTGAGATCGAAAGCGGGATGTCTCGCAACCACAAGGCCACGATGCCGCCCGTCAAGGCGAACGGAATCCCGGTGAAGACGATGAAGCCATCCTTCATGTTCCCGAACATGGCAAAGAGCAGCACGAACACCAGCAGCAATGACACCGGGACCACGATCTGGAGACGTTGAGTCGCGGACTGCAGGTTCTCGAACTGGCCGCCCCAGACCATCCAGTAGCCGGTCGGGACCTGGACCTGCGCGCCAATCAACTGCTGGGCCTCGGCGACGAAGCTGCCCAGGTCGCGACCACGCACGTTCGAGCTCACCACGATGCGACGCTTTCCGTTCTCGCGGCTGACCTGGTTGGGACCCGGCGCGGTCGTGAAGTCAGCGACTTCACTGAGAGGGATGAAGCGGCGCGCGCCATCAGCCCCGACTGGCATCGGGATAGGCAGTCGCTTGATGGCCTCCACGTCGGCGCGCAGCACTTCGGGCAGTCGGACAAGGATGCCGAAGCGGCGATCGCCTTCGAACATGATCCCCGCGTCACGCCCGCCGACGGCCGTTGCGAGTGTGTCCTGCACGTCTTGAACGTTGATCCCGTAGCGCGCGGTGCGCTCCCGGTCGACAGTCACGCTCAGCATCGGAAGGCCGGTGGTCTGCTCCACGTTCACCTCGGACGAACCCTGGATGCCTTGCAGCAAGCCCTGGATCTTCTGAGCCGTGGCGTTCAGGACGTCCATGTCGTCGCCGAAGATCTTCACCGCGACGTCGGAACGCACGCCCGAGATCAGTTCGTTGAAACGCAGCTGAATCGGTTGCGAGAACTCATAGTTCTGACCCGGCAGCTTGGCCGCCTCGGCCTGCACGGCCGCCAACAGGTCGTCACGCGTGCGCTTCGGATCGGGCCACTCGTCCTGAGGCTTGAGCATCACGTATCCGTCCGAGATGTTCGGTGGCATCGGGTCCGACGCGATCTCGGCGGTACCGGTTCGAGCGAAGACACGGTCGATCTCAGGGAACTTGGCCTTCAGCGTCGACTCCAGCTGCTGCTGCATCGTCAGCGACTGCGTGAGGCTCGTTCCCGGAATTCGCAGCGCTTGAATCGCGAAGTCGCCCTCGTTCAGGCTGGGGATGAATTCGCTGCCCATCCGCGCGGCGATAAGGCCCGTCAGCACGATCATCACTGCGGCGAACGTCAACACCACCGCCTTGGCACCCATCACGTAGTTGAGCAGCGGCTCATACGCGCGGCGTGCCCAGCTCATCAGCCAGTTTTCTTTCTCAGCAACTTTCTTGCCGATGAACAGCGCGACCGCTGCCGGAACGAAGGTAATCGATAGGATCATCGCGCCGACCAGGGCGATCACGACCGTGAAGGCCATCGGATGGAACATCTTCCCTTCGACGCCGGCCAGAGCAAAGATCGGCAGGTAGACGATCATGATGATCAGCTGCCCGAACAGCAGCGGACGACGAGCTTCCTGCGAGGCGAGGAACACTTCATGGAAGCGCTCCGAGCGCGTCAGCAGCCGTCCCTTGTGCTCCTGCGCATGCGCCAGGCGCCGCACGCAGTTCTCGACGATCACCACTGCGCCGTCGATGATGATGCCGAAGTCCAGTGCCCCCAGACTCATCAGGTTGGCGCTGACCTTCTGATTCACCATGCCGGTGAAGGTGAACAGCATCGAAAGCGGAATCACCATGGCCGTCAGGATGGCCGCACGGATGTTGCCCAGGAACAAGAACAGGATGGCGATGACGAGCACAGCGCCTTCGATCAAGTTCTTCTTGACGGTGGCGATCGCCTTGTCGACCAGCTTGGTTCGGTCGTAGACCGTGACCGCATGGACGCCCTTGGGCATGTTCGCGTTGATCTCGGCCATCTTCTTGGCAACCGCTTGCGAGACCGTCCGGCTGTTCTCACCGATTAGCATGAAGACGGTACCGAGCACGACCTCGCGGCCGTTGTCGGTCGCAGCGCCGGTCCGCAACTCACGGCCGATTTCGACCGTGGCGACATCGCGCACGCGCACCGGGACGCCGCCTGCGTTGAGCAGGACGATGTTGCCGATGTCGGTCATCGAGCGCACCTGGCCCGGGGCTCGGATCAGGTACTGTTCACCGCGGCGCTCGATGTAGCCCGCGCCGACGTTGGCGTTGTTGCGATCGAGGGCAGTCACCACGTCGCTGAGCGTCAGGCCGTACGAGGACAGCTTGGACGGATCGGGGGCGACGTGGTACTCCTTGGCGAAGCCGCCGATGGAGTTGATCTCAGTCACGCCCGTCACGTTCTTCAGCTGCGGCTTGATGACCCAGTCCTGAATCTCGCGCAGGTCTGCCGGCGTATACAGCTCACCATTGGGCTTCTTCGCGCCTGGCTCGCTCTCGACAGTCCAAAGGAAAATCTCACCCAACCCCGTCGAGATCGGCCCGATGTTGGGCGTCACGCCCTCGGGCAGCTGAGACCGCGCGGACTGGATTCGTTCGTTGACGAGCTGGCGGGCGAAGTAGATGTCCGTGCCGTCGTTGAAGATGACCGTCACTTGGGACAGCCCGTAGCGCGACAGCGAACGGGTCTGCTGCAGGCCAGGCAGGCCGGCCATCACCGTCTCGATTGGATAGGTGACGCGCTGTTCGGTTTCCAGCGGCGAATAGCCTGGCGCACCGGTGTTGATCTGCACCTGCACGTTGGTGATGTCCGGCACGGCGTCGATGGGCAGCTTTTGATAGCTGAACACCCCGAGTGCGGCCATCCCGAAGACGGCAAGCATGACAAGCCATCGATGCTCGATGGCGAAGCGGATGATGCGTTCAAACATGTTGCGTCATCTCTTTAATGGGCGTGGGAAGCCATGGACTTGCCGGCCTCGGCCTTGGCAACGAAGCTGCCCACAGCGATGTAGGGCACACCGGCCTTCAGACCTTCGACGATCTCGACCCGCTTGCCGTCCGTGCGGCCCACCTTGACGGGCTGGGCGACAAAGCCCGAACCGGTCTTGACGAACACGACGGGCTTCTCTTCCATCGTCTGAACGGCTTCAGAGGTCACGGTCACCGCCGCGTCGAAGGTCTCACTCTTCATCTCGACGTTGACGAACAGGCCCGGCCGCCACGCGGTTTTGGGGTTCTCCAGGGTCACGCGAGCTTGGGCCGTGCGGGTCGACTCGCCGATGAGGGAGCCAACGTAGGCGACCTTGCCGATCGCGGACTGCTCGAACGCCGCCGCGCGCACGACCACGTTGTCGCCGACGCGCACCAGCGGCAGGTCCTTGGCAGGGACATTGATCTGGGCCCACACGGTGCGCAGATCGGCGACCGTGAAGACATTGGCGTCCTCGCGTACCTGCTCGCCCAACGCGATGTGCTTCTCGACGATCGTGCCATCGAACGGCGCACGCAGCTCATACCGGTTGAGGGCACCGCTATCCAGCGTAGCGCCGACGGCCTGGAGCTTCTGCCGGGCGTTCGACACCGCGATCTCCGCCTCGCGCATGGCTTGCTCGGCAATCTGAACATCCTGCTGCGGCGAGATCTTCGCCTCGTACAGGCTCTTCTCACGCTCGTACGTGATCTTGGCCAGTTGCAGGCGCTTCTGCGCACCTTGCAGGTCGGCACGCTGGTCGGAGATCGACGTGCTGTTCACCACGGCCAGCACCTGGCCCTTGCGAACCATCTGGCCCAGCGCCACCGGCACGGATTCGACGACTCCGGCCACGCGTGGGACGACGTGCGCGGTGGTGTCCTCGTTGAACTTGACCTCGCCCGGCAACTGGTAGCTGGCTGCCAGCGAAGCTGCCTTGGTGGCCTCGACTACGATGCCTGAAGACTTCTGCTGCTCAGCGGTCAACGCAATCACGCCTTCGCTGGGCGAGAACGGGAACGACTGGGTCTGACCGCCCACCACGACCTGAATGACGCCCTCAAAGACATGCGGCTCTTCAACAGGTTGGGCGCTGACAAGCGCGTCCTTCTGAGCCGCGAACGTCAGCTTCTGCTCCTCGCCGCCCGGACGCTTGATCTGCGCAGTCACCTGCAGCTGACCCGGCGCGACATCCTTGCCTGCCTGAGACACCCAGATCTTGAGGCGGGGAGTACCCTGATCCTCGGACAGCAGCGCCTCGACGGTCACGTTGCCCTTGGAGATCAGCTCACCACCACGGCTGCCCTTCTTGGCTTCTTCGTGGTGTTCGCCGTCCCCATGCCCCTTGGCGTCGTTGTGGCCCTTTTCGCCACCGGCCTTGGCTTCCCCGTGATGTTCGCCGTCGCCATGGCCCTTGGCTTCTTCGTGTGCGTGCGACTCTTCGCCGCCAGACTTCCCGCCCGTGGTCATCAGCCCGACGGCGGCTGCGGCGCCAAGCGCCAGCACCACGGCAATGGCGATCGCCTGCTTCTTGCCGGCGCCGCTGCGCAGGCGTTCCTTGAGTTCGTTCTTGGATGTCATTTGGAAACTCGTTGATGGATCGTTGTTCAGGGACGAGCGTCGGCGCTACCGAGCCGGCGATCGATCTCCGCGGAGAGGCGGTGGGCTTGAGAGAGCGCGGTGAAGTACTGCCCGCGCGCCTGCAAGAAGGTGCGCTGCGCATCCAGCACATCCAGGAAGCCGAACTTGCCCAGCTCGAAGCCGCGGCGCGCAGCCTCGTAGGCGGTCTGGGCCCCGGGGAGCACATCGCGACGCAGTGCCTCGATCTCGTCGGTACGCGCGTCGAGCTGGTCGACGGCCTGCAGCACCTCGGAACGCAGTCGCTGCTCCTCCGCTTGAGCCATCGCCTGCGCCGCGTCGCGCTTGCGCAGCGCCTGGAACTGAGCGCCCTGATTGCGGTCGAACAAGGGAATCGGAATCGAGACGCTGATCAACGGCTGCGTGCGGCCGATGTCGGGTGCGCGTTGCGCGCCAAGGCCGACCGTGACATCGGGGACGCCGCGAGCGCGTTCCAGATTGAAGGCTGCTTCCGCGCGCTGAACCTCCATCTGCGCACGACGCAGGATCGGAGAGCCCTGGATGCGGTCCCCAAGGGTTTCAGCACCAGGTAGCGCCGGCAGCGCGTCAGGGCTGCCGTCGACCAGCGAGATCGACCCCTGAGGCACCCCCATCACCGCGCTCAGCGCTTTCAGGGCTGCGGTCAGGTCCGCCTGCGCCAGGCGTTGCTCGATCCGCGCCGTGGATTGCGCAACACGAGCCCGCGTCTCTTCGGTAGGCGACACCTTGCCCGCGGTCACGCGACGACCCACGGCGTCTGCGCCGTTGGTGGCAATGCGCTGAGACTCTTCGGCGACTTTCACGCGTTCCTGCGCGATCAGTACGTCGAAGAAGGCCTGGATGGCGCCGGCGCGAGTTTCAGCACGCTGCGTCTCTAGCTCCAGCGCCGCGACATCGCGGGTGCGCTGAGCCAGCTCGACGCGAGCGGATCGCTTGCCTCCCAGCTCGATGGTCTGGCTGAGCGTGACCTGCGTCGTACGCGTGGCCTTGCGGGTGTCCTCAGTGCTCAAGCCGAGCGTGGGATTCGGGATCAGGCCCGCCTGACGAATCGCGCCATCGTTGGACTCGAGCTCGTATCCGAACGATCGCAGAAGCGGGTTCTGACGCAACGCCGTTTGCACGGCCGCATCGAGCGTCAGTCCAGATTGAGGATAGACAGTACCGGCCGAGGAACCAGCGGCAGAGGCCGCGGCTTCAGGGGTTGCGGGACGGGTTTCGCCAGCTTGGGCGAAGGCTTGAATTTGGAAGAGTGCCGCACAAGCAAGCGGCACAAGCAATCTGCGCATCGAAAACTCCAGGGTTGTGGAAACAACTCGAAGGATTCGACGAAGGCAGCGCGGCTCAAGCCGCTAGAGGAGGAACAGGAAGGAACCCGCTGCGATCGCCGAATCAGGCGATGCGCCAATTGGGGCGTTCTGGATGATCAGGAGCCCGAGTCGAGAAGACTTGCTCGTTTAGGCCACGCATGATCTGCGCGCTGAGATCCGCGAGCGCCATGCTGGTGCTGGAGACCGGCTTGGCACCACTGAGATGACACGCACCGCAGTCGTTGTCCAAGCTGGCTTTTCCGAGCTTGGTCTTGTCGCTGGGCTGTGGCTTTTTGCCCTGAGCCTGCTGCCCAACATCGGCGTGCGAATGCACGTGATGACCGAAGTGACTGGCCTCCCTCGAACTCTCGTGCTCGCAATAGGCTGCCGCTGCTCCCCAGGTGAACTGGAAGGGCAGCAGCACCAGCAAGAAGATTGAGAGCCAGCGACGCATATGGCGCAGTCTAGTGCGGTCAACGGTTCAGAAGAGCCGTTGACCTAGCCTTTAAGGGACACGTGTAGGCAATCGGGCACAGCCCGACCGGGCTTAACTGCCTTCGGACTCGTTGCGGCCGACGTAAACCGTGAAGTTCGTGTTAGCGAAGCCTTCCGGTGCGATGACGGGCAGGTTCACGGCGCGATGTTGCGCCGAGTCGAACTTCCAGGTGAAGGTCTTCGCACCGTCACGGAACTCGACGATCTGGCCGCAGTCGACGTTCACAAAGCCGCCTTGCTTGACGTTGACCACCTTATCGGCCTTCACTGCTGCGACGGGCAGGCCGTGCGGCGAGCGGCCGTTCATCATGAGCTCCGACTGGGTTGCAGCTTGGGCGCCAGCGGTCAGCATCACAGCGGCAACGGCAGAGAGGATCGACACGGAAACCTTCACTTGATGTACTCCTTGTTCGTGAACGTGACCTCCGACGGAGGCGACACAACGTTCATCGCGGAGTGAACTTTAGAAGTCGGCACCTTCCAGCAAACCGTGCGTGTTGATTACAAAACTGTCAGCTTCTGAGAGTGGCGCGGTCGGCCGCAGAAGCAGGTTGAGCACCCGCGGACGGCCCTTCGTCGTCGGTGCGCGCGACCTCTTTCAGCGGCGCCATCCAGCGAAGCGTGGCGTAGGTCACCAGGCTGAGGATCACCGCGATGTCATACAGGCCGTAGCCAACCGCACCGCCGACCGCGCCGGTCGCCCAAAGACTTGCCGCAGTGGCTGTTCCCGAAGCGCCGGCAGAGTGCTTCAGGATCGCCCCACCTCCGATGAAGCCGACGCCGGTGATGAGACCTTCCAGGATGCGGGCCTGACCGATCGAGTCGATGCCCAGTACACGGATGGCGACCAGCACGAAGCCACAACTGGCGATTGCCACGAGAGGAAAGGTGCGTATGCCAGCGCTGCGCTCCTTGCGCTCCCGGTCCCAGCCGATGGGCAACGCAAGCACGTACGCGATCCCCAAGTCCATCACGTGGGAGGCGATCTCGACCCAATTCACTTGACCTGTCATGTTTGGCTCCTAGCCGTTTGATAGTGAGAACGATCGGCAAAGCGGCAAGCGTTAGGCATTCCTGACAACACCGTAATCGCGCCGTCAGCGGCTTGCCCGCAGCGGCAACTCATCATGGCGACGCACTGGGCAGCCCCCTGGCTCCCAGCCCGCCAACCACGATGTATCGGAGCGACCATGTCCATTCTTCGCCGCCTGTTCAGCGGCCACCACAGCGGTGGTCACGGACGAAGTGATCACCACGGCGGGCATCGCCGTCTCGGCGACCCGAGGTACGACTCGCACGGCAGTCGGAATTCGGGATGGTCGGAACCGTCGCAGCCGCCAATGGAGCGCTCCAACGAACAGCATGTCGCCTGCATGCGCTGCGGCGCGAGCAACAACGCTGCAGGCCGCTTCTGCACCCAGTGCGGTTTCGCGCTGCGCCCCACGGCTTGCGGGAAGTGCGCCGAACCGCTCGGCACGGAAGGCAAGTTCTGCCCAAATTGCGGCACGCCCATTCCCGCCGCGTCTCCCGCTTCATCTGGTTGAACCTCGCTCGTCTGGACGTTCGACCTGCAGTGGCGGTGCTTCGCCGTCAGCGAGCTGTTCGATTGGTGCTTCGCAGGAGCCTGGCTTGACGAGGACAAAGCGCGGGTCTGATGTCGCTTGGGTCGTTCCCGCCGGCAGCAGCAGGATCCAGCCCCGATGGTTGCTCCGGTAGCTGGCCAGGGCATAGGGCGCGGTCGTGTCTTCGGGTCGGCGGCAATCCAGCGACGCAGCCGGCACCTTGAACTCTGCCGCGGGGCGCACCGCCCAAAGCGTCGCAAGACGCCAACCCTGGCTTTCGAGGTGAGTCGGCACCCCTGGCGTCGTACATCCCCACAGGAAGAGCGCCAGCGTCACCAGGACGATGCCCCAGTGAGGCCGCTGCCGATCGATCTGCTTGGCTCGCCCCATTTCCACCACCCTGTGCCCGTCGATTGCCGAGAAGGGTCGAACTGTGGAACTGGCAGCCCCGCCAAACACTGACCGCTGGATTACAAGACTGACAACTTCCGATCGTTCGAGGTCCCAGCTCCTCACGATCGGACCAAGGAACTCTGATGACGACACGCATTTCCCCTCGGGCCGGCGAGCCGGCGCGCGAGGAGGACCTCATCGATGTGAGCGCCCTGCGGGGCGCCTATTTCTCACTGATCCCCAACTCCGAAGACCCACAGCAACGCGTGCGGTTCGGCACCTCCGGGCACCGCGGCTCGTCCTTGGATGGCTCTTTCAATGAGCGGCACATCTGGGCGATCACGCAGGCCATCTGTGACTATCGAAGGAGCGTAGGGACGACAGGCCCACTCTTCCTTGGCATCGACACGCATGCGTTGTCCCTGCCGGCGCGTACGAGTGCCCTGGAGGTCCTCGCGGCCAACGGCGTAGATGTCCGTGTGGCGCCGTCAGGCCAGTTCACGCCAACGCCCGCTGTTTCCCTCGCCATCCTCGACTTCAACCGGATGCACGCGCCCGGTCCTCTGGCCGACGGCATCATCGTGACGCCCTCACACAATCCACCGCGGGACGGTGGGTTCAAGTACAACCTTCCCCACGGCGGGCCGGCCGACAGCCAAGCCGCAACGGCGATCGAGGAACTGGCCAACCAGCATCTCGTGGAGCACTGCAAGCGCGTGAGACGCGTTGTAGTTGCCAGGCCCTTGGCCTCTGGGGCCGCGCGCCCCTACGACTTTCTGCAGCGCTACGTGGTGGCGCTGAGCCACGTCATCGACCTGCAAGCGATTCGAGATTCGGGGGTTCGCATCGGGGTCGACCCGATGGGCGGTGCCGGCGTCATGTATTGGGAAGCCATCGCCGACCGATATCGCCTCCCGTTGACCGTGGTCAACGCCAACGTCGACCCCACGTTTTCGTTCATGCCGCTGGACTGGGACGGCCAGATCCGCATGGATCCGTCTTCCGCGTTCGCCATGCAGGCGCTCACGCGCAAGTGTTCCTTGTTCGACGTCGCGTTCGCTTGCGACACGGATCATGACCGACACGGCGTCGTATGTCCGAGTAGCGGCCTGCTGCCACCGAATCACTTCCTCAGCGTCGCGACGGATTACCTGCTGACGCATCGCCCCCAATGGCCAGCCGCTGCGGCCGTAGGCAAGACCGTCGTAACGACCTCCATGATCGACCGAGTCGCGCGGGCCAGGGATCGCCGCGTCCTGGAGACGCCAGTGGGTTTCAAATGGTTCGCCCAGGGTCTCTATGACCGTGAACTGGCGACGGCATGTGAAGAGAGCGCCGGAGCGTCGTTCCTAAGGCGCGACGGTTCGGTGTGGACAACGGAGAAAGATGGGATCGCGGCAGGGCTGCTCGCTGCGGAGATCACCGCGCGTGCCGGGGCGGATCCTGGGCTGTACTACCGCACGTTGAGTGCCACGCTAGGGTCGACGTGGTCAGATCGCATCGACGCTCCCGCCACCCGGGAGCAGCGGACTCGGTTGTCGAACGCGAACGCCGAAGACTTTCAGCGGCTGATGCTCGTCGGCGATGAGATCACGCAAGTGCAAACGCGAGCGCAGGGCAATGATCAGCCAATCGGCGGCGTCAAGCTGACTTCGCGCCGCGGCTGGGTCGCAATGCGCCCCTCTGGAACCGAGGATGTATACAAAATTTACGGAGAGAGCTTCGAAAGCAACGAGCACCTTCAAAAGCTGCTTTGCGACGCAGGGTCGATCGCTGATCGCAGCATGGCGGATGCAAACCGCTAACGGCGGGGCCATCGCGCGCCCCCGACTGCCGCGCCCTGTGCGTGAGCAGGTCTCGCGACTGGCCACATGCGAGAGGATTGCACGGGCGCTGGGGCCAGGTGCTGGACCCTCAAGTGGCACCTTGCCTCAGCGCGAGGCTTTGGTTGGTCTACCGTCGCTGGTGGCCAGCGCGCGTTCAATCTTGGCCTTCACCGAGTCTTGCGGGACATCGATATAGCGCATGGCTGAACCTACGTCGCGCCACCCCACGTGCTCCATGAGTTCCTTCAAGTCCCACCCGTTGGCGCTCGCCCAGCCTGCGAAGCCGCGGCGCAGCGAATGGCTGGAATAGGTGTCGGCTTCTTGAACCTGCGCATCCTTGAGGATCCGTCGCAACAGCGGGAGCACCGCCTGGCTGGCCATGTGCTCATGAGCAATGTTTCCCCACCTGTCGATACCTGGGAAGACAGGCCCGGTGGTTCTGCCGCTGAGTTCGAGCCAGTCCAGGTAGGCGTCGACGGGACATAGCCGCGACAGCGCCGGACAACGGAATGCTCGATCGTCTTCCTCGTCTGAAGTCTTCGTTCGTCCTGGCCTGCACGTTAGCCCTTGACCGCGCACGGCTCGGACTTCCTCGATGCGCATCCGCGCAAGCTCGTCCGACCGGAACGCTCGCCAGAATCCGAGCAGCAGCAGGGATCGATCGCGCGCGCGGCGCAGCGCTTCAGCACGGCGACCACTCTCAACCGCTGCGACTTGCGCTTGCAACAGCCATTCGCATGCCTGCTCCAAGACGTCGAGTTGAAGAGGCCGTGCTTGACGCTGCGGAGCAGCGTGTTTAGCCCGGATTCCTCGGAGCACTTTGAGCACGAGCGGCGATCTGGTCGGATCCGCAAAGCCGTTGTCAGCGTGCCACCGCGCCAACGCAGCCAGATGCAGCCTCAAGGTGCTGATCTTGTAGACGGTGGCGTGTTCCGCCAGGTACCTGGCGACGGTATCGATCGTCGCTGGGAGCAGCCCCTTCCACTCCACTTCGAAGTGGCGAAGCGCCGAGGCGTAGCTGCGTGTCGTGTTCTCACGATCGGCGGCATCGATGTACTGCTGGACGTTGGCGTTCATGAAGAAACAACCGTGTTATCGCCTTGCATTGGCTGCTGCATCATCTGCACGATTTGGCGAAGGTCGTATCGGGCGACGCTGTGCGTCTGGTAGTCGACCGCGTAGAAGACGTGAAAGTCAAAGTTCTGCGCCGGCAGGTCTTCAGTGAGCAGAACGATCCGGGAAACGCCGCCATAAAAGCTACAGCCGAAGGCAAGCCCATGTCCCTGCGTCGCTGGGTTAGGCATGGGCGCCAGCATCATCCAGTGCCGCTGAGCGAAGATTCGCCGCAGCATTAGCAACAGGCCTTCGGTCTCCCTCCACTCCGACATGAGAAGTTCAGGGCTGCCCGTGCGAACGGCCGAGCGAAGGACGTCGAACCGCGTGTGTCGGCAGAATTCCGCGCCTTGTTCCAGGGCGAGGAGATTGAAACCGATCTTGGCGATCAACCGGGCCACGTCTTCCTCCAGTGGCGAGTGGCCCGTGACCCTGATCTGCGGCTGCTGGATGTCAGTCTCTCGCGCCACGGACGACAGGGACTGCTGGAGCGTGGGCGAGTTGCGACGGAGGAGCGTCGCCAACGTCGCCGCCGCACGCACATCGCGCTCCTTGACTTGAAAAACGATGGAGCCGTTCTGGCGCTGAAGAGCCCTCGGAAGGCCGCCTGTGTCGGGCTGCGGTGATTCCATCCAGATCGCGTCCTTGCCTGGCTTGCCTTCAGTCCGCGCGCCGACGTGCTCATAGGCGCCGCCGTTCCAGCGCAGATCCTCAAAGGTGAGCGACTTTTCAGACTCCAGGCGCTTGAGCACGAGCTCGACGCGCTCGCCCAACACCCGGTCCAGGCGCTGCAAGAACGCGCCCACCTTGGCGCGATCGCTTCCGTTGCCCTCCAACTCACGGCCGCGAAGGGTGAGCTGCGGCAGGATCTCTGGCGCCAGACCCGTCCCAAGCGCGATCTCCAGCGCGCGCCCATCCTCGGTCAACAGCTTGGCGGAGGACATCTCAAAGGTTGGCGCGCGCGTCTTGCTTCCCCTCGACCTCCCGTGCGGCTGCAGCGCCAGGCGTCCAAGACCGATATCGCCGCGACGCAGCACTCGGACCTCCAAGTCTCGCGAGAAAAAGTCGTTGCACGCCTTGCACACCAAATCTTCGAGTACGAGCTCGTCACCCGCGCCCAGTCCAGCCGGGATCGCATGCTCGGCGTTGAACGGCCCATCCTGGCCACAGTAAATGCATCCTTGGTGTAGGAGCGTCATCGTGCCTTGGTGCCTTCGTGAGTGATGCGTTGCCGTCTTGACCTACTGACCGCCTTGCCCCATTGCTGCGATGGCGGCGCGGGCGGCAGCGCGCGCCTCGTCCGCAGTGGGGTGCTCGCCCGTAAGAGGGATGCGGATCACATCGTTGTCATCGCCCAAGCGCGTTCTCAATCCCAATACCAACACCGCCCGGAACTGGTCCGGTTCGACAGCCTCGACATCCGATTCGGCCCAGAAGTCTTCATCCATCCCTGTGGTCTCGTCAGCCTCAGAATTTTCAAGGGCGCCCTGTGCGGGGCACTTGCTGAACGGCATACGCGCGCGTAGAGCGCTTCGCCCACTCACTCATGGGCTTGCGATAGGTCCCGCATGGATTATCCGATTTGAGGCCGAGGTCGGCTGTGAGTCGTCGGGTCGCGCATTAGCTGCGCCTCACCGTCGCGAGGCGCAAGGCGACCACGCATGCGAGTCGATGGCGAAGCTCGTGGTGGATCACAGACTAGTCCCTCTGAATTATGGCGTTTTCCCATAATTTCTCTTCCCTCTGATCCTGTCCTGTTGCAGTCGCTGCCGCAACAGGATGAGAAGCCCGCTCCATAGTGAGAAGTACCAGTTGTTCCTTGAGGAGCTGAACGCCCTCAGGACTGAGGCCGGCCTCAGCCAGATGGAGTTGGCGGAGCGCATGCAGATCGGCCAGGACATCGTCAGCCGTTGCGAGTCCGGGCGTCGGCGCGTCGACGTGTTCGAGCTGGCCCTATGGACGCATGCCTGCGGAACCACGCTCGAAGCGTTTGTCAAACGTCTTGACGAGCGAATTCAGCGTCATCAATTTCCCAGCCTCCTGTAGCCGCAGACCGCTTATGGAAAGTGTCGGAGCACGACCCGAAGGCTGTATGCGCGTTGCTCGGAGCAGCAGGAACTGGCCAGCACGCGGCTGAAGAGCATTCGCACCTGAAAGAGTACGCCGGCGTAGGGATCGAGCTCGCTGGGCTCAGTGGCGTCGAAGTGCCGCAGGAAGTCCAGCGACGGATAACTGGCCAGCAGCACGCCGGCAGCTGCGCGCCAGTCCGACGTCAAGCCGGTGTCCACGCTGAACTCCTTCAGCATCTCACGCCCCCACAGAAGGTTGCGGCGCCGCTCGTCCGGAGTAGTCATCCCCAGGCCTCATCGGATCGTCGTGCGGGTCGATGGCTGGGGCGATTCATTCGTCGCTCACGGGACCGGCAAGAAGCAGTTGGCTGAGCTGTGTTCGAGCCGTCCGCGCCGCACGCTTGCCCGGCTTCCCCGCCTTGGGACGCATCCTCAGCGCATCCAGTCGGCGCAAGTCTGCGTCGAGTTCCTTGAGGAAGCGCAAGAAGCCATAGTCCAGCGCTTCCAACCAGTCTCGCAGGCCGATGATGTCCAGGCGAGTTTGACCGCTCTCGACGTAGCTCACCGCGCCTTGGCTACGGCCGATCAGAAGCGCGAGATCAGCCTGGCGCAAGCCGCGGGACTCCCGAAGCTTGCGCAGCTTTTCCAGAAATATCTCGTTGTGTCGGCTGTGCAGAGTTTTGGCCATGTATCGCTCTCAGCCTCGCACCGTATCCGAGCCCGCGCCGTATCAAAAATTTGGATATGGACGGGGGCCGCGAACAATTGTCCGCATGTCAACAATCGCGCCGCCCAACCCTCGTTGTTTGCGGCATCAGACTGATGTTTCTCTCGCTTCCGCAGTACGAGTTTCAGATGCCCGCAGGCCTCAACGTCCCGGGTGGCAAGCACTGGCGGGTCGTCGAGATGACGCTGCACGCCCCCTGGTACTTGTTGACCGTAGAACAGGCCGATACCGGCAACCTAGATTGGGCGACTAGCCGCACCCTGTGCATCGCCTGGGAGACCGATTTGGCCGACGCGATCAAGTCCATCGAGGCCTCCCGCATACGAGGACTCGTCGCCATGATTCCGGCCTGGGCATCGCCGACGGGCCAATGGTCGTCGCGGCAGATCAACGAAGTCTGGCTCGACAGCAGCGAGGCCGGCAAGTTCGTCACCCTCTTGGATGCGGCCGGGAAGAAGCTAGAGGCCGGCATCCTGATCGAGCCGCCGAAGGCTGGCCCCAGCGGAGAACTGCTGCTGCGGTTGAACGGCGGCTCCCGAGCGCTACGGCCAAGATCGGCTGGATCGGGACGGACCAGGCGTCGTTCATCCCATGCGAAATAGGCGACCGCTCTCATGTGGGCCGCGGCACGTGCGGTTCATGCCCGGCGCTAGAACGGGCGCCAGTTCACCAACGTCACCGTCTACTTCTCCGAGATGAACGCGGAGCGTTATTTCGAGATCCGTAAAGGGATCATGTTGAACTTTATGACCGCTCGAGACCAGTACGACGAACTGATCGAACCTGGCCAGGGACATCTGATGTTCAACGGGGAGGCCATCCACTGGGTTATCGATGGCGAGCGGCGCATGTCCATCACGATCAACTGGGCCATCCAGTTCTGGCTCAACGATGGCAGCATCGTCGAGAACCAAGCATTGGGCAGCGGGGCGGGCGCAGCTTGATCGCGGGGCTGCAACGCATCAAGCCATGGCGTCCAATGCCTCAAGGAGGCGACGCACTTCCGGGCTGCTTACCGTGGACGGTGGTGCTTCTTCCTTGATCTCCGGAGGCATGGGCCAGGCCCACAGCACTTGCACATGCGAGGTCTTTTGCTTCCTGTTCCAGAACTCTTCGTGGCCTCCAATCAGGAGGCCGCGTGATTCGATGCGCAGGAGCCGCGCCGAGAACAGCTCGACGATCGGGACGGCACTGCCTGAGGGCGGCATCAGCAGGCAGACCTGCTTACCGCGTCCGTCGCGGCCTTGATATGCGCTTTCCCGCATCAAAAGATGCCCCGCAAGCGGAACTTCCGCCCGCAGCTCTTCAATAGGGAGCCTGATCCCTTGGCGCCGAAGTCGAAGTGCCCGAACCAACATGACGAATACTGTATTTGCATACAGTATAGTGGCACACCAACTTCAAAGGGCTCGCATGCTGCTGGACCTGAACGATGCGTCGACGATCGTCGAGTGGTGGGCTGTCTACCCGCAACGGCACGGTGCGCTTCTTGCGGACTGGGCTCAGCGACGGCCTGAGCACAGGGGCGCCATCCTGGAAGCTCGACGTCGCATCAATGCTGACCCGGCCAAGCGCGGTTTGCTTGAACGAAGCCGGGCCGAGTTGCGGCGCAACGGCGCGGCAGTCGCTCCCCCAACGCACGATGAACTGGCCGCCGGCGAGGTGGGGCTGGCCGCGGCACCATGAGCCACGCGCATTTGGCGGCGGACTTGGCTGCGAAGGCGGTCGCTGAACTTGAGTTCGAGTTCACGCTGCAGGTGGAACTGGCCGAGCACGACCCCGTGCTGGACTCGCTGATGCAGCGGCTGGACGACGCTGGATGCTTTGACACGCTGGTCGGAGCCGGCGCGACGTGCTCGGTAGAGCTTCAGTTCATCACGCCAGCGCGCACGGCCCAAGAGGCCTTGAACGGAGCCGCTGCAGCGGTTCAGCGGGCGTTCCAGGGCGCCAAGGTCACACGCATCGTCCCGGCGCCGGACACCCCTTCGACGGGATCGGCATAAGTCATTCAACTCCGGGGCGCCGGCCCCTTGCGATCAGCCACCACGATCGCCGGCGCTCCCTTGGCCGTGATGCCAGGACGCTCGGTCAGCGTGTTGGTCGCCGAATCGAAGACCCATTGCTTCAGTCGGCGCTTCGGCTCATCGACGGGCGGCGTCTCTATAGCTGAAGGCAACAGGCTGGACATCAACAGGGCGCCCTCGGCTGTGGGCGCCTTGGCAAACTTGGCCTGGGCTTCAGCAAGAATCCGTGCGCGATCCGGCGCCTCGGATTCGACCGAAAACTTGGCGTGGTAGACGACGGTCAGCGCTGCCAAGTCCGGCCGCCCGAGCTTGTCGAAAGATTGCTCGGCTTCGCGGTACAGGGTCTCGGCCTTGGCGAAGTCACCACGCTTGAGCGCAATGAGTCCTTCGGTTGCTTTCAAGTATGGTGCCAGCGACGCATCCTTGACACGCCGCACGGCGAGCTCCGCCTGGTCGGTTTCTCCCAACGCGGCCTTGGCGAATGCCAGATTCACGAATAGGCCCTCATCGCTGGGATCCGCGATCAGGCCCCGGCGAACCCACTGGACCGCTTTGCCGTACTCTGCCTGCAACGAGTAGAGCATCGTCAGGAACTGGATTGGACGGCTGGAGAAAGGCTCCTCGGAATGCCACCGCATCGCGTGGGCCTCGGATGCCACTGCGTCATGGCCTGACCACGCCTGCAAGAGCTGCGCTTCCGACGACCGCTTCACCGCCATGGTGACGGTAGGCTCATCCAGGTCGATGCCCATCTTCGAAGCGTCGGTCACCGCCTGAGCCACGATGTTGTCGGTGGGATTGAGCAGCGCCTTGCGCAGCAGCTGCCGTGCTTCTTTGAGGCGGCCAGCCGCCAACTCGGTGTTCACCAAAGCTCCGGCCATTTCGGCCAAGTGCCGCGGGTGCAGATGAGCCTCCTTGATCAAACGCGCAGCTGGCGTAGCCATCGTGGACGGCGAGCCAGCCGCGTCTGCGAGCGCAATCTCGCTGGCCATCAGCCAAGGATCTTTGCGAGTACCGGGGTGACGCGTGATGATGCGGTGCGCCCGGTCAAATTCGCCCCGATGCACGTAGAAGCGCGCAGCGGTGCGCAATACGATGCGGCCATTTGGCGCCAACCCCATCGCGGTGATCAGCAGTCGTTCCGCTGCCTCGACCTTGCCCGCGGCGAGTTGCAACTGCGCCAAGTCCAGCAGCGCCAGCAGGTTTTCTGGCGCGATGAGCAGCTCCCGGCGCAACTGCGCCACTCGGCTTTGGAAATCGAGTTGACCTTCGGTCGTGAAATCGTCCGGTCGATCAAACTCCTCGGATACGCCACGGAAGAGTTCGCGATGGACTGGCGACACCACCAAGCCCTTTGCCTGGGCCTCCCGCACGAGGGTCGCGATTCTCGGGTGAAGCTCGGTATCGGCAGCGAACGAGATGACGTCGCCCAGGTGTCCGGCTGTCGGGTTGGCGCGCCACGCCGCGACCGACTGCTCGAACAGTTCATGGTCAAAGCGCAGGGGCTTCGACTGAAGATTGAGCGTCGACGCGACCTCGCTGGTGTCCAGCGTCAGCGACGTCGGGCGCCAGCGCGGGATCAACCGCCTTTTGGGGAGAGACGACTTCACGGCGTTGCTTTGACTCGTTCAAGGATGCCGGCCTGGGTGGCCAGTTGTCGGAATCTGGGGACGAAGCGCTCAAGTCCAACCGGTTTGCCGGTTTGGGCGCGTGCGCGCTTGTCTCCCCGTTTGGCGGGATCCGGCTCGATCAGCTCCTTGACGATGGCGACCAGCGAGTCCTTCAGCGAGGCCGGCACCTTTGGAACCAGGTCGTCCGAGATGATGTTCAGTTGCAGCGAACGCAGGACCAGGATCAGCGGTTCGTTGTAACCACCCGCCCACGTGCCTGGGTGCATCAGTGGCGGCAGCCGGTTCGCAACGATCGCCTGCAGCGGGGTCGCGGTGAACAGGAAGAACACGAGACTGCCCAGCATATAGGCGTCGGAGGCCTCGCGTGCGTCGGTCCATTGAGACGGCACATGGCCATACCAGCGCTCCGGCGGGGCGTATTGCCCGTCGCCGGGCCACGCCATCGCGTCGTAGGGGCCGCTGCGGTCCTTGCGAACGACGCGACCCAGATCGCCCACCTTGAACACCGAGTCCTTGGGCACCGTCATGTCGGTCATGGAGATGACGTTGGACGGTTTGACGTCCTGGTGCGACACACCGTGCCTGTGCAACTGACTCATGCCCAATGCCACGTCCGCCAGGATCGAGAAGACGGCGCTGCAGGAGAACACGCCCAGGTGGGACAACTGCTTGCGCAGATCACCCGCACCGATCTCCATGATCAGGCAGTACACCCGGTTCATCGGATTGTTGGTCGGGTCGAGGTTCACATACTCATGCGAGATCAGCCGGATCAGCCGCGACAGCTTGTTCGCCTCGCACAACTCCATGGCCTCCCGCTCAAAAGTGGCGAGAGACGTCAGCTTGGTCAGCTCTGCCACGGGATCCGGCGCGGCCAGTGCGTCGACGAAGTCCAGCGCCTTCACGAAGGCCTTCTGGCCGTTTCGTTCTGCGATGTAGCCGACACAGAAGTTGGAGCCTGAGCCGCCGGGTGACTTGGAGAGCTGCTGCACAAGCGTCCATCCGCTGGGCAGGGTGTGACCCGTGAGAAGGGTTGCGGGGCTTGTTGACACTGGCGCCGGCGGGGCCGCAGTTGCGGCCGCTGGGGCCGTCGCAGCTGCGGCCGAGGTGGACGGAACGGTCATCTTCTCCTCCTGGGATCGACGCGAGCGGCGACGGATGGCGCGTTGCGTCTGCTTGTTTTGCCGGAAATCGTTCGTTCGTAGGGTAAGGCGGATTTCAGCGGACCTTGCGCGGGGAACCAGGGTTCCAGACGGTTTTGGCCCCTTCGGATGGGGGTCCACGACGCATTCCTGCGATCAGGTTGAATAACCAGACATTAACCAATCTTAGTTCACCGCGCAATTCGAGGCTTGAAAGCTCGTAACGTATTACGTACCATCAACATTACGTATCACATACGAAATTGAGGGCGGACATGGCACGACCAGGCGTGAGCAAGGCAGAAGTACAGCGAGCAAGGATGGGCCTGATGAAGGCCGGTAAGCACCCGTCGATCGATGCGATCCGCATCGAACTGGGCAACACCGGCTCGAAGGCCACCATCTACCGGCACCTCAAGGAGATCGAGGCCGACGAGGGCGGCGTCAGCTCCCCACAGGCGTCGGTCAGCGAGGAACTGCAGGCGTTCGTGGCCAACTTGGCGGGACGGCTGGAGTACGAGGCGAAGGAGCGGCTGGACACACTCCAGTCCGGACACGCGGCCCAACTGAAGCGCATCAGTGAGGCGCTGGACCGGTCTCAGGCCGACGCTCGCACCGCGCGCCTGGAGGTCGAGCGCCTAGCGGGCGAGCTTGCCGGCGAGCGAGCGCGTAGGCAGGAACTGGAGGCGCATCTGGTGGCCGCCCGTTTGGAACGCGCTGAGCAAACGGCTCAGCTCGGTGCTCAGGTCACCGGTCTCCAGGAGCAACTGAAGGCGGCCCAGATGCACATCGCTTCGCTGGAGGAGAAGCACAACCATTCCCGGGAGGCGCTGGACCACTTCCGTCAGTCATCGCGCGACCAACGCGATCGCGAGGCGCGCCAGCACGAGCAGCAGCTCCAGTACCTGCAAGGGGAGTTGCGGGCGTCCGCCGAAGCGCTGAGTGCAAAGCACACCGAACTGCGTAGCGCCTTGCAGGAGAAGGCGGACGCATTGGCTCAGTTGACGGGCGCGCGGGCCGAGAAACGTCAGCTTGACGACCTTCTCCGTGAACTCAAACCTGCCGCGCAGCGCCTGGCCACCCAGACGCAGGCCGTGGAAGACCTTCGCGCCCAAGCGGCACAGGCAAGCAGTCAATACCAGAGCTTGCTGGCGCGCGCGACGGAACTGGGTCAGCGCAACCTGGAGCTGGAAAGACAACTGGCGGCTGCCGGGGCCTCCGCCCTGGCGCACGACCAGTTGATGAAGGACGTGCTGTCGCGCATCGGGGGCGCAAGCCCAAATTCCGCGCCTGCATCAATCTGACCCCGCGAACCGCCACCGGTCGCCTGAGCACGTTCGACTCCGACGGCCCCCGCGTGTGCCGCATGCAGCAGAATAGGAACGCAAGGGAGGAGAGAGTCCTTGATTCACAAAAACACCGTGTTCGTTCTAGGCGCCGGCGCTAGCTACCCTTATGGCTTTCCCCTAGGCGTCAAGCTGCGCCAGGACATCATGAAAGTGCCGGCGACGTACCTGCACGATGTGAAGTTTCTTGATCGGCCCAAACCCATCGCCGTTGAACCCTCGACGACCGAGTTTTTCCAGGCCTTCATCGAATCAAAGGCGCCGTCCATTGACGCGTTCCTCGCGAATCGCATGGAGTTCGCGGAGATCGGCCGAATTGCCATCGCCAAGGTCTTGCTTGGCTACGAGGTAGTTCATCGGTTGTTTGACGACGCCAACGACGACGATTGGTACGCAGCCGTGTTCAATGCCATCCGTTGTCCTCGCGAGCACCTGGGCAGCAACAAGGTCTCGTTCGTCACCTTCAACTACGACCGTTCCTTGGAACTGGCACTGTGGAGCTTCCTGCGGCACACGTACAAGCTGACCGATGACGAAGCGTGGACAGCGACAGCGCAGTTCCCGATCGTCCACGTGTATGGCAGCCTGGGTAGCCTTAACCCCCAATCGCAGAACTTCGTTCCCTATGGGCTGGGCGGATTGCGCGACTCCGGTATCTCCTCGGCCGACGAGCAGCATCGTCAGCGCTTGGTAACCAAAGCCGCGGCGCAGATCCGGGTGATTCCCGAGCACCGCGGGGACCAGCACTCCGAGGGCTTCGATCGGGCCAAGAAGATCATCTCGGAGGCCGAACGCCTTGTCTTTTTGGGCTTCGCGTTTGACGACCTGAACGTGACCCGGCTGAGCCCGGACCTGCAGGGCGCGATGAACGCAATCGTTGATGCCCTCGACGGTGATGCCCCTCGCTTCGCCGGCACGGTCTTTGGCTTGCGGGATGCCGAAATCCGTCGCGTCGCCAGGCTGATCACACCGGCGTCCAAACGCTTGTCCACCATGCAAGGCCTTCATGCGATGAGATCCACCGACATGCTGCGCCACACCGGCATCCACATCTGCGACTGACACGCCGGCTGCCCTTGCACATGGGAACGCACAAAGAGCATCACTTCATCCCGCGATTCCTTTTGAGCCGCTGGGAAGGCAACGCAAACGGCCGCCTGTCCGCCATGCGATGGCTGCGGGGCGACATCTCCGAAAAACGCTACAAGGCGAGGTCTGTTGCGAAGGAGCGCGACCTCTATGCCATCGGCCGCGAGCGTGGGGAACCGAACCAGGTTCTTGAGCGAGAGTTCATGACGCTGCACGTCGACGAACCCGCGTCGCAGGTTCATCGAGCAATCTTGGACGATCAGCTCAACCGCCTCACCGAACAACAGCAGTACGCGTGGACGCTCTTTCTGGTGTCGCTGGCCCTACGCGGTCCGGGCACGGTTGCGCATGTGCGCGCTCGTGGCATCGAGGCCCTGGGCGACGAGCTCGACACCGGGCCCGACGACTTCCTGGATTCGCGCGGTCCGCAGCCCGAGGCAAGCCTCAGGCGCTACGTGGAAAAGAACTCCCCAGACCTGCTCAACGATTTCGGCACGCGCTCGCTGCCGACGCTTATCCAGACCTCGGCGCTCAACCGGACGATCTTCGAGGCTTCGTGGGTGACAAGGCGGTTCACTGGCACCTCGGAGCGGCTGCTCATTGGGGACCGGCCGCTGACGCTGTTCGGCGCGCTCAATGACAACTTTCTGCTGTACCTACCAGTGGCTCCGGACCGGGCCTTCCTGGCGTTCAACTCTCGCGAAACGGCCCGCCGCATCGTCAAGAAAGGGGACGTGGTATTCCTGAGGGAATTGAATCGCTTCATGGTCGAGCAGGCAAGCGTCTACGTCTACGGCACCGATCTCGCGCACAAGCGCTTGTTGCAAGCCCGTCTGGCCAAGGAGGCCGCCGACGCGGGGCTTGGCCTCGGCCCACGCCCGCAACCAGCGGCGGTCAACGCGGATGCGGGCCTCGCCGCCGCGCTGAACACTCAGAACGCATCAGAAGAGACACCCCGCACTCCAACGAAGGGGCAGCAGTGGCGAAACCCTTGATGGGACGTGCACTCCTGTGGGCCACGGCGCTCACGGACTGCCGGGACTGTCTCGATCTGGCGCAGCGGCTGCAGGGCGTTCCGGCAAGTGAGGCTCTGCGCTCAACCGAAGCGCAGAGCGCGGCGCGGCACCTAATCCGGCTGGCGATCGTGTATTTCGGGCAGCTTTATACGGTCGGCTACGAGGATGGCGCCGCAGTCGCTTCGAACAAGCAGATGGCGGTGGAACTTGACGCGCTTGAGCGGGAGGCTTTCCCGCATCACGTCGATCTAGCCAAGTTCCAGGCTCTGCGAGACCTCCTCATGGAACTCCGCCACGGCACGATCGCCCACGCGGACGGAAAAGCTTTCAGCGTCCAGCATGAAAGTAATTCGGCCCGGGCACTGACCCCGCTCCTGGACCCCGCGCTACATGACGAGTTCCGCGACTCGTGCGCCAGGCTGATCGTTGCGCTGCTACGCCACGCGGCGACGATCGCTGACGCCCCTTGAGCTTCCTCCGCGGTTCGGCGCCGCGGGGGACTGGAAGCTGGAGCATCGCGAGCGGCGCTGCTCGTGCCGCCAAATCCGGAAAACAGGCCTCCGGCCCGGTTTGCAGGCTCCGTAGCATTTTCCGCATGAGCAAGCCGAACCGCGCCTCGCGCACGACGACCGCCCGTTCCTCCGAGGCCACGCCGCCCCAGGGCGAGCACGCCTACCTCTGGTATTTCCGCAATGACAGTGCAATCGCTCGCTTGGGAGCGATGCTGGTCAACAACCTCGACAAGATGCCCTGGCGCATGCTCGGGACTATCCTGGTGGTCTCGATCGTCGGCCAACCGGGTGTGGAACTTGTAGAGCGGTGCACGCGGCGCCTGGTCAGCGCCGAAGCTGTGGCGGTGGAAACCGACCTGTCAAAGAAGCTGCTCCGTTGTACCGACTCGGCTGCATTCAAGCCGAGCGCGGTGAGGGATTCGCTCCATCGCAAGCTACGGGCCAAGAACTTGGAACGCGAGGGCCTATGCGACGCCACATCGCAAGCGTTGCAATCCCATTTGAAAACACTTGAAAAATCAGACACATAGAGCACTTTTGGCGGATTTTTCAAGAATCACGGCCAATCCTCCACACGATCACGCGGTCGACGTCGCCGTAGGCGAGCATGCTCGCCAGCCCCGTGTTGTCGAGGCTGCCGCCGTCGGCGTAGCGATTCGGCTTCGGGTTGGGCCCGGGATCAGCCACCGGCCAGGACTGGTATTCCGGAATGAGGGCGCCCAGCCCCAGCAGATCGAGTGTCGCGTCGAGCAGGGGATCGCCGTCGACCAGCCCCTTGGCGTCGTCGTGATGCTCGGGCGGCAGGTGACGCTCGATCCAGTCGTGCAAGGCGGCGCTCTCGATCGCCAGCCAGGCGCGGAACCTCAGGCGGTCGCGCTGCCATCCATCGATCACCTGCTGGAGATTGAACGCGAACGCGGCGCTGCTGGTGCCCATGATGTCCGCGAGCGCCCAGGGACGCGTCTGCTGCACGGCGGCCTGTTCCCCCGCGATGTCGACGAAGGTGGAACTCACGGCGAACGCGTCCACACCGCCGCCGCCGACGTCGCGACCGTTCGCATCCTCGACGCGGACGCGCTGGCCGTCGATCTTCTCGCTCGGCTCGCCCACCACGCCGCCGAAGAAGCCCGTGGCCTGGACGGGCACGAGCGGCAGGTACGGCGTGGGATCCGTGGAGGTGTCCGCCTCCTGGAACATCCCCATGTTGCAGAGCAGGAACGGACGCTGCGCACGGGCGCTGCCCGTCGCGAACAGGTGGGCGGTCCCCGTCGGCAGATGGGCGTTGGACGACTCGATCCTGTGCAGGCTGGCCGAGTTGGCGGTGAACATGTCCCGCGGCAGGTAGTTGTCCGGCGGATGATCCTTGTCGCCGTGCAGGAACAAGCCGCAGGGCGCCAGGATGTGCAGGGCGATCACGGTCTGCCAGAGCATGTTCGCGGGCAGCGGATCGTCGGGGCTGTTCAATCGGGCCAACGCATGGATGATCAGCGCCGTGGCCGCGATCCCCTCGATCGAGAAGGTCTCGGAGGCCATCGGGACGCCGGCGTTGCCGGGCGGCAGTTCATGCAGATCGACCGGCTTCAGCGCGCCCTGGTCGGCGTCGTAGACGCCGAGGTAGTCGTCGTCGCTTGGCCCGTCGGTCGGCAGGAACATGTAGGGCACGCCGAGCCACGAGCCGCCCGACACCGTCGACAGCGCCTTGATCTGCGAGAGCAGGCTGGCGCCGTTGGCCTGGAGGTAGGCCAGCGCACGCAGTTGGCCCATACCCGCGCAGCAGGCGCGCGTGCCGCCGCCGGACAGACAGAGCCCGACGTTGCCGGGCGTGTTCAGGGCGGGCTCATGGGGAGCGCCGACCGTCAACGGCGGCGTCCGGGTGATGGCCGCCATCGCGGCGTCGCTGTCAGCCATGGGGGCTCTCCGAGGGTTCATGGTGGCGGTGCGGTCGCGGAATCAGGTTGAGTCCGTTGCCCACTTCGGTTTCCGGATCGAATCGGAAGACGCGCCGGGAGGTGTCCTTGTCGGGACTCGTGATGTCCACCGTCAGGAGGAAGCTCATGTCCCAGCGCCCGATCGGATCGACCGACTCGTCCGACGGCGAAGAGATGACGGTGAAAGCGTCCTTGGCAAGGTAGCGGGACCAGACGTACCTGGACTCCGGCACGACCGTGTTGCCATCCGGATAGAGCGTGTCGACCCGCCGAACCAGCGAACCCGGCGAGATCGTGTCGGTGCACGTATACGGCAGGAAGGGGGAGGTGGGGGCCAGCGTCCTGCGATGCTCGACATGGTTCCAATGCATCAGCGGCACCGTGATGATGAAGCAGTCGCGGATGCTGAACAGCCACGGGTTCGAGATGTCGTCGACGAGGCCGCCTCCCGAGACGCGGATGCTGACCGACTCCTTGGCCGCGAGCCTCAGCGCGCCCGCTGACGGACCTTCGGTGCAGTAGAGACTGCGATCGTTCTCCTCCGCCCGCCAGTAGAGCTGGGAGGATCGTTGCTGGCAGTCGAACGACAAGGAGATGACGGCCGGGGGAGGGGTCGTTGGATGAATGTGCATGGTTCAGCGCTCCGCTTTCAGGAGGGTCGGTGAAGTGAATCCGGGGTCTCGACGCAGTGCGGCGAACTCCGGCTCCGAGTCGACGAGCGCCGGCGGATAACCTTTCGCCAGCGCGCGTTGAAGTGATTGCAAGGCCTGTTGACGTTGCCCGAGGACCTCGTAGGCCAACGCCATCCGGACCAGCGGATCCGGCGTCCCGGGCGGGGACTGCACGAGCAGTCCCAATTGCTGCGAGGCTTCCTCGCGCAGGCCCAGCCGGGCCTGGTAGAGCGCCGCGCGAGACCGGTTGGCCGCGGAAGGATCGCGCTGCAGCGCAGGCGTCAGCAGCTGCAGCGCGCGGCGATACGCGGACGCCGAGGCGGCGGACTCGCCGGGGATCCAGCGCAGCGCGTCCGCGAGGTTGGCCCAGCGCAGGTAGAAGTTGGGGCTGCCGTGCGGACCTTCGGCGGCGGCTTTGAACGCCGCGGCCGCGGCCGGGTAGTCCCCGCGCGCATACAGCGCGTTGCCGAGGTTGGTATAGAGCCGCCCCGCGGGCCGGATCTGCAGCCCCTGCTGCAGCACCTGAAGGGCTTCTTCGGGGCGACCGAGCCGCAGCAGCGTCGCATTCAGGTTGGCGTAGGCGAAGACGGCATCCGCCTGCACGCGGATGCTGTCGCGGAACTCCCGTTCGGCGGCGGCCAGGTCGCCGCGCTCGAAGTACACGGTGCCGAGCAGGTCCACGTAGAGTCGATCGTCGGCGTGACGGGCCTTGGCGTCGATCGCCAGGGCCAGCGCCGCATCCGACGCGCCCTGGGCCGCCAGCGAACGGATCTTTCCGTTGAGGGCGTACAGGTTGTCGGGATCCAGTCCCAGGGCCAGCTCGTAGTGCTTCAACGCGCTCGGTCGATCGCCCTTCAATTCCAATGTCCAGCCTTCGGCTGCCTGGGCCACCGCCAACTGCGCGTCGAGCGCCATCGCGCGTTGCGCAGCCTCGCGGGCCAGGGTCAGGAGCGACTCCTCGTGACCGTCGTTGCGATGGCGGATGCATTGCGCCAACGACAGCCAGGCCCAGGCCGCGGCATGGCGCGGCGAGCGGTCGACCACCGTCTTGAAATGGGCGGCGGCGCGAGCGACCGCGCCGTCTTCGTCGAACCGGCGCAGGGCGGCGATGCCGGCGCGCATCTCCTGAGGATCGCTGGGCACGCTGCGGTTGGCGATCGCTCCCGGCGGCGCCGGGCGGTCGCCCGAGACGACGGCGGAAAGCGCGAGCAGAAGCACGCCCGCACGAAGGCTTGCGCGCCACATCGGCGAACGCGTCGGGTACGGATGCGTGCGCAGCGCTTCGACGGGCAGCGCGTCGAGCGCCTGCATGACAGCCGCCATGCTGGCGGGTCGCGCTTCGGGGGAGCGTGCGCTCATGGCGCGGATCAGATCGACGACCGGCTGGGGAAGGGCGCTCGGGAACTGCCACGACGCGCTGTCCGCGCCGTTCGCGCTCTGGCCGGGGGGGCCGGCATCGAACGCGATCGTAGGGCGATGTCGATGTCCTCCGACGAGTTCAAGGAACACGGCGCCCAGCGCGTAGATGTCGGACGCCGGCGTGGGCGGCGCGCCGGCCAACCGCTCCGGCGCCATATAGGCGAGGGTGCCGGCCCGCGACCCTGTCTCGATCGCGTCGTGCCCCGCGGAATCGAAAGGCTGCGCGATGCCGAAATCGAGGATGCGCAGATCGCCGTCCTCCTGCAGCATCAGATTGGACGGCTTGATGTCGCCGTGGGCGAGACGGGCCCGATGCACTTCCGACAACGCCTGGGCCGCCTGGCGGATGAGGTCGACGGCCAGCGGGACGTCGACCGGTCCGGTCCGCATCACTGCGGACAGCTCACGGCCGAAGACGCGCTCCATGACGATCCATTGCCCGCTCCCGTCGTTGACGACGCCGTGGATGCCGACAAAGGCCGCATGCCGCAGGCTGGCGGAACGTCGGGCTTCGAGCAGATGAAGATCGCTGTCGGGCGGATCGACGCGACGCAGGCGTTTCAGCGCCACGGGTCGCAGAAGCAGCGTGTCGCGGGCGGCGAACACGTCGCCCTGGCCGCCGGTGCCGAGCGTCCTTTCCAGGACGTATTGCCCGACGATCCGGCCGCCGATCCGGCTTTCAATTTGCGCACGGGTCGAATCGGGCTGAGCCGTCGCGAATGGATCAGATGAATCAGTTAAATCAGATTCATCGCGAACCTGTGTCGTCGCCGACGTTTCCACCATTTCCGGCGCGGGTCGAGAGCGTCGGGGAATGGTGAGGAAGCGCATGCGCGACTGTCGCAGGCAATGCGGACGTGCGGCCCTGTCAGGCATTACAGCTGTGTGGGGGCAGGGGGCTCCGTACAGTGCCAGCGCTTCCATCGAGCGGGGGAAAAGGTGGCGATCCTCATCAACCAGGCAAGCGGCCGCAGGATCGCCTTGCTGACGCAGCACGTCTTCGGGCGGGAGCGGAGTTCCACGACCGTCCTGGACGACGCCGAAGCCTCGCGCCTGCATGCTTCGATCCGATGGAACGGGCTGCGCTGGGAACTGCACGACCACAGTCGCAACGGCACGATGCTGGACGGGCGGCGCGTGCCTTCGCACGGCGCGGTGGCGCTCAGCCCGGGCCAGGCGATCGCTTTCGGTGCCGGCGATTCGTCCACCTGGCGGATCCACGACCTGGACCGCCCGGGGCCGATGCTGCTGAGCCTCGACGGGAACGAGGCGATCAGTCTCTCCCGTTCCAATCTGTTGCCCGAGGCGGAGGCGGCGAACGTCTTCATCGTCCAGGAGAGCGACGGCGTCTGGCAATGCATCTCGGAAGACGGGACGCGCGCGCTGGGGGACGGCGACGAGGTGAACGTCGACGGGCGCCGCTGGCGCTTCCATTCCGGCGCCGGCCAGATCACGGAGGAAGTGTCGACGAGCGCGGCGTCGGCTGTGCCTGCCTGCCTTGCGCGATTCGATGTGAGTCTCGATGAGGAACACGTGAAGCTCCGCTTGAACCATGGCGGCCACGAACTCGATCTGGGAGAGCGGACGCATCACTACGTCCTGCTCGTGCTCGCGCGGCTGCGGATCGACGACCAGGCCCGCGGTCTGGCGGCCCCGGACCAGGGCTGGGTGTACCAGGACCGCCTGTCCAGGATGCTGGGCTTGGACCCGGCCCATCTCAACATCCAGATCTTCCGGCTGAGGCGTCAACTGGCCCAGGCGTTGGGGCAAGACCTGGCGCCGCCGGCGTTGATCCAGCGACGCCGGGGCGAGCTGAGGATGGGCGACGTGACGACGGAGATCCGGCGCGGCACCTGACCCAGTCAGGAAAACGCCGCATGACTAAATGATCACATAATGCACATTGTCAGTCTTGTGCATGAACCGACCTCTACCATCGGCTGGCGCGATCCGGCTCGACGATGCCCTGGAACGGAGCGCCGTCGAGCCGTGCCTTCAGCCGCCTGCCGCCGCGGCTGTCGTCCTTCACTCATCCACGGAGAAGTCGCTGCTCAGCGGCTGCAGCGAGATGGTGGCGCCGCTGGAATCCTGGACGCTGTCTGCATTGACGAACACCAGCTGCGAGCCGTCGCCCGAGAGATTCCAGGACAGCGATTGCTGCGTCGTCGTCCTGGTGGTGACCTGGCTCTGGGCGTTGCCCAGACAGGTCACCAGACTCGCGGAATCCGACAGCGCGTTGACGATGTTGACGATCGCCTTGCTTTCCTTCAGCTGGATGCTGATGAACTGGTTGATGTTGCTGACGACTTGCGCGTAGTAGTTCTTCGACGCCAGCACCGCGTAATAGCGCGTGAACTTGTTGAACGCATGCGCCTGCCCGTCGGCGGGAAGCGGCGTGTTGTTGATGCCCGCGTTGTTCATGGGCAGCTTCACGCTGGCGACGTAGCACTGGACCTCCGCGCCGGACTGGGAATTCAGGAAAGCCACGCCGATGGTCTGCGCGTCGTCGCCGCTCGCGAACACGACGCTGGCCAGGCCCTGGTTCCCGGTCGTGCCCGGCACGGTCACCGGCGTCGACGCGCCATTGCCGGGCGTGAAGAGCAATTTCGCGTCGGCATCGTTCATCGCGCTGTTGTAGAGCATGAAGGCATAGAGCTGCCCGCTGTTCAGCCCCTCGCAGGTGGCCGTATCGCCCGGCTTGATCGTGATCAGGCGACCGTCATTCCAATTGATCTGTCCCATGATGACCTCGGATAGGTTGACCGTTTCGATGGTGGAATTCCGTTCAAGAAACTCCGCCCCTGGGTGCGCCGTCTCATCGGCGCGGGTCAAATCTAGGCCGCTCGTTTTCCGCCCACCATTACCGGCCATTACACGGTCGTCGCCGCCCGGGCTTTCTCAGGCGTCCACCGGAAAATCGGTCGAGAACGCGACCTCTCTCTGAGACTCCAGTTCGACCAGACGCACCGTCAAGGCTCGATGCATCGCCGTGTACGCGTCGCTCCCTAGCGCCAGGCGTTTCGGCGCCGGCGTCTGATCAACGCTGCCGATCATCAGTCGCACCATCCGTGCCGGGTCGCCCTGCGGCTGAGCGGTGGCTTCCTCGATCATGCGATGCACGTGAGCGATCGGCGTCGACGCATAGGCATCCAGCCAGGCGCCCAACTCCGAACCTCCATAACGGAACTCGGTGCGCGCACCTCCTGGCTCCACCAGCGTCGCCGCGATGCCGAAGGCTGCGACTTCCTGGTTCAAACCTTCGATGAAGCCTTCGATACCCCATTTGGTGGCGTGGTACAGCGATCCGCCTGGAAATGCGGCTTGGCCGCCGACCGACGACAGCTGCAGGATCCGTCCGCCGCCTTGAGCGCGCAGGTGCGGTAGCGCCGCGCGAACCATCTGGATGGATCCCAGCAGATTGGTGTCCAGCTGGCGTTCCACCTGCTCATCGGTGAACGATTCCGCCGCGCCGAAGAGACCGTAGCCGGCGTTGTTGACGATCACGTCGATGCGTCCCAGATCAACGAACGCCTGCGTGACGACGCGTCGGACGGCGTCGCCATCGGTGACATCGAGTAGATGAAGTGAAAGACGATCTCCGTGCTTCGACTTCAGATCGGCGACCGCGGTGAGCTGTCGAACCGTGCCGACGACACGATCGCCGCGCGCGAGCAGTTGCTCGGTCATGTGACGGCCGAAGCCGCTGCTGATGCCTGTGATGAACCAGGTTCGTTGTGTCATGGGGACTCCTTCAGCTACTTGTGGAGGTAAGGAACATGTCGCCACGATAGGCTCACAGTTCTGGACTTTGAATATCGCGGCGTCCATTTCTGTTGCTCCATAATCCAAACGTGGCAGATGATCCGTTCTCCGATGTCCTGAGGTTGATCGACGCGAAATCGCTCGTGTCGGGCAGCCTGATCGCCGATGGCGCTTGGGCGATCCGCTTTCCGGCATCGGATCGCGTGAACTTCTGGGGCATCGTCCACGGCAGCTGCTGGTGCGAGATGGAAGGGGCGGACCGCCCTCTTCTGCTTGAGCCCGGCGATTTCCTGTTGCGCACGTCGCCGCGCATGGCCGTGCTGGCGACGGACCTTCAAGCGAAGCCCATCGAACTCGCCGACATCCCCGTCTCCGCAACGGGAAACCTTCGCCGCCTCGGCGAGGGCGAGGGCGAAGGCTTCTCGATGGTGGGCGGCAAGGTCGATCTCGATGAGACCTTGGGAGCTGCGCTGCTCGCCTCGCTGCCGCCGACGGTGCTGATCAAACACGGGTCGCCGCATGCGGCGGTTCTCCAGGATCTGCTCGCGCAACTCGTGCGCGAGCGGACCGAGGCGCGGCTGGGTGTCGCCGCGGCAACCGCCCACATCGCCCATCTCATGTTCATCCAGATCCTGCGCGCGCATCTGGAGTCGGACTCGACGATCGCTCCAGGCTGGCTGCGTCTGCTGGGCAACGAGCGTCTCGCGCCTGCGGTGCAGCGGTTGCACGCAACGCCAGAACGGTCCTGGGGGCTTCAAGAACTCGCAAACGCCTGCAGCATGTCGCGCGCGAGTTTCGCTGCTCACTTCAAAGCCAGCGCCGGACTCGCGCCGCTGGCCTATCTGGCACAGCTCAGGATACGGATGGCCGCAAGGGCGCTGGTGGACAGCGATGCCCGGGTATCGGCCGTCGCCTTCTCATTGGGCTATGCGTCAGAGAGCGCCTTCAGCTCCGCGTTCAAGCGGATCGTGGGTGAGGCGCCAGCGCGCTATCGACGTATGAGGCGGGGCAAGGACGCCGAAGTGCCGCTCGCGCGGAACTGAAAAAGTGCTGCCGCTGCCGATCTATCGTACGAATGGGCAAGACCTGACCATGACCGACAATTCGCGCCCAGGGAGAGGACGCAATGTTTGAACAAGAAAGAAGTGCGCCGCTTTGGATGCACGTGGCTGGTGGTGTGGCTGTCGGGATGATCGTTGCCGGCGTTGTGCTGTATGCGTTG
The DNA here is from genome assembly GCA_002205125.1 of Roseateles noduli. GTDB lineage: Bacteria > Pseudomonadota > Gammaproteobacteria > Burkholderiales > Burkholderiaceae_C > Roseateles > Roseateles noduli. Next base: position 381,183 of record NIOE01000003.1, read on the forward strand.
TGGTCTTGGCGTACCGAAATTGCTCTGGAGCGCGCGGCTCGTGAACTTCAGCGTCTCTCCGCAGTACCGCCGGTGAGAGCGCGCGCAGTGATTCGACCTCCCGCTGTCGTCACAACCCCGCCGGTTCAAGTCGCAACTCCCTGCCCTCCGGGCCACACGGTCGGCGTATTGAACGGAGCGACTGTTTGCGTTTCCCCGCGCGGGCAGGTGACCGAAGCCGCGCGGTAGCGCCATCGAGATTCGATTCGCTGTCGACCTTGCGACTCATCGCTGAAGCACCCGGATGGACACTGCCTCCTGATGGCGCCCAATGCGTCTCCGGAGCCGCTCCATGATCGAAACCTTTGAACGCAGCCTCCCCAACGGCATCACCCTGAGCTGCCGCGCCGCCGGCGAGCCTGGCCGGCCGCTGATGGTGTTCCTGCACGGTTTCCCCGAGGCGGCGTTCATCTGGGACGAGCTGCTTGCGTTCTTCGCCGACCCAGCGCACGGCGGCTATCGCTGCATCGCGCCGAATCTGCGCGGCTTTGAACGTTCAAGCGCGCCGACCGAAGTCGCCGCGTACAAGGCGCAGCTCCTTGTCCAGGACATCCAGCAGCTCGCCGCCACCGAGCGCGCCGACGGCACGATCGCCGCGCTCGTGGCGCATGACTGGGGCGGGGCCTTTGCCTGGGGTTTCGCCAACGCGTTTCCGGACCAGGTCGGCAAGCTCGTGATCATCAACTCGCCGCACGCGGGCACCTTGTCCCGCGAGCTGCGCAACAACCCGGCGCAGCGCGAGGCCAGCGCGTACATGAACTTCCTCGCCCGGCCCGATGCCGAGGCGCTGCTCGCCGAAGACGATTTCCAGCGTCTGTGGACGTTCTTCACCAACATGAAGGCCGGCCCCGACGGCTTCGGATGGCTGACCGAAGTGCTCAAGCAGCAGTACCGCGAGGTCTGGCGCGCCGGGCTCACCGGCGCCTGCAATCTCTATCGCGTGACGCCGATGAAGCCGCCCATGCCCGGCCAGTCCATCGACGGCATCCCGGTGCTGCCGCGCGAGCGGCTCATGGTGACCATGCCGACGCTCGTGTTCTGGGCGCTCGCCGACACTGCGTTGCTGCCCGGGCTGCTCGACGGGCTCGAGGATTACGTGCCGCGGATGACGCTCGTCAAGGTGCCCGGCGCCACGCACTGGATCGTGCATGAACTGCCGCAGCTGATCGCGCGCGAGATCGAGCGCTTCCTGCGGCAACCGGCCTGAGCGCCCTCGCCGCGCTCACTGCGCTCACCCCGCCCCGACGTCACCGGCCAACCGGCTCGGCGTTGAGTGCGCGATCCAGGGCCTCCTTGTAAGCCTCCTTGCGCTGCGCCTTCTCTTCGGCGCTGGCGACGGCGACGCACTTGCGGCGCTTGACCATGCTGCCGAGCTCAGGTTCCCGACTCTCGCAGTCGACCGCCGCAGTGGCGGGCGGCTTCACCGGCGTCACGGACGGATCCGGCTTCTGGGAAGCGCAACCGACCAGACTCGCGAGGCACATCGAGACAGCGAACAAGCGGAACATGGAAAACCTTCAATTGATCGCCGACCGAGCGGCATGTCAGGGCGAAGCCCGTCGCATGAAGCGGGCGTGAAACACCCATCAAGGACGCATGAAGGCGCGAGTCTATGCATTCCTCGGCGGCCGCTCAAGACGAGCGACCTCAGGACTAACGCTGCCCTCCCCTCCGCCTTGAACCTCGCCGCGTGTCTTACCTGCCAGAGTCGGCAAGCAGCGTCGCCAACGCTTCCTTCCACAGCGTTGCCACCGTGTGAGAACCGTGGCCGCGCGTGGCCGGGCTGAGCGGGATGACGATCGCCTTGCCGCGCGGAACGCGTTGGATCTCCTGCTCCAGCAGGCCCAGCTCGGGCGGGTTGATCAGGTCGTCCGCCGAATTGACCGCCAGCAGCGGCGCCTTGATCCGCTCCAGTCCCGGGTTGGGGTCGTAGTCGCGCGAAGATTCCAGCGCGTAGAGCGTGTCGTTGGCATCGCTGTTCTTCTCGCCGCTGATCACCGCCGTGGCGATGGCCGCGTCGGCGGCGGCCAGCGTCGGCCACTGCTGCTGGCGCAGCACCGGGTTGCTGGACATCAGCATGAGCATTTCGCTCGCCGTGCCCAGGCTGGGCGGCTGGTGCTTGTAATTGCCGCCCTGCCAGGCCGGGTCGTTGCGGATCGCATCGATGACGACCCGGCGCCACAGCCGGTTGCGGCCGGCGATCTGCGTCGGCAGGCTGGCCAGCGGCATCAACGCATCCATGAAGTCCGGATAGCGCTGGCCCCACAGCCAGGTGTGCATGCCGCCCATGGAGGTGCCCATGACCAGGCGCAGATGATCGACCTTGAGGCCCTCGGTGACGAGCAGGTGCTGCGCCCGCACCATGTCTTCGTAGCCGTAGCGCGGGAATCCCGCCCGCAGGCCGTCGCTGGGCTTGGACGAGGCGCCGTGCCCGATGCCGTCGGGCAGGATCAGGTAGTAACGATCGGCGTCCAGCAGCGCGCCGGGACCGAACAGCTCGCCAGAGAACTCGGGCCGGATGAACTGCCCTCCCGTGCCGCCGGTGCCGTGCATGATCAGCACCGCATTGCTGACGCGGCCGCTCGCGTCGCGCCGCGGCTTGCCCAGCGTGCGGTAGTGCAGCTTCAGCTCGGGCAGCACCTCGCCGCTGGCGAAGCGGAAGTTGCGGGCGATGAAGTCGCCTTCCACAGGCACTGGATCCTCAACCGCCCACGCGGGACCGGCGAGCAGACCACCGGTCAGCAGGATCAGGCACAGGCGCTTGAAGAACGAGAGCATGGTGGCGTCTCCAGATCAGTGGGGTTCGATGTCGCGCACCAGGCTCATCACCTTGGTGGTGATGATGTCCACCGCCGGACCGTTGGCCCCGTGCGGCAGGATGACGTCGGCATTGCGCTTGGTCGGCTCGATGAACTGCTTGTGCATGGGACGCACGGTGTCCAGGTACTGGTTCACCACGCTCTCGGTGCTGCGACCGCGTTCCTGGATGTCGCGCTGGAGCCGGCGGATGAAGCGCACGTCGGAGGCGGTGTCCACGTAGATCTTCAGCGACATCAGCTTGCTCAGCTCGGGGTCGTACAGCGCGTAAAGGCCTTCCACCACGATCACCGGCGCCGGCTTCACCGTGATGGTCTGCGAGGAGCGGTTGTCGGCCGCGAAGTCGTACACCGGCATCTCGATCGCCTCGCCCCTGCACAGCGACGCCACGTGCGCCGTCATCAGCGGCCAGTCGAAGGCGTCGGGGTGGTCGTAGTTCTGTTGTCGCCGGTCCTGCGGCGACATGTGCGACTGGTCCAGGTAGTAGTCGTCCAGCATCACCACCGCCACGCGCTTGGGCCCGATGGAGGCCAGCACCTGGCGCGTCACGGTCGATTTGCCGCTGCCGCTGCCGCCGGCAACGCCGATCACGAAAGGCTCGTTGTTGGTTTTGTTCATGGAAATCTTCGCCACGCCTTCAGTCATGGCTCTGGTTTGCAATTTGCAGAGCGTCGCATTATCGGAGACCGGGTCCTCACGCTGCCGCTGGGCTTTCAATTCGCTTGTCTCCCCATGCGCGCCCATGCGCTCCCCTCATCCGGCCTTGAACCTCGTCGCGTACCCCTGCGCCTTGAACTGCTCGATCACGTGATCGACGAACACGCGCACCTTCGCCGGCACCAGCCGGCGGCTCGTGTAGTAGATCGCCAGCGGCAGCGCGTCGGCGTACCAGGCCGGCAGCACGCGCACCAGCTCGCCGCGCTCCAGGAACGGCCAGGCATGCGGCATCGGGAGCATCGCGATGCCCATGCCGTTGGCCGCCGCACGCGCCATCGCCTCCGGATCGTCCAGCACCATCACCGGTCGCACGCTCGCGACTTCCTCCTGGCCCGCGTTGTTCTTCAAGGTCCACGGCACCAGTCGACCTGACCCCAGCGACCGGCGCAGCAGCCCGCGATGGCGCACCAGATCCGCCGGCTGCTTCGGTACCGGATTGGCCGCCAGATACGCCGGCGACGCCGCGAGGACGATCCGCAGCCGCGCCAGCTCGCGTGCGATCAGCGCGTCCGTCAACTCGATGCCGCCGCCGATGGCGACGTCGAAGCCCTCGGCCACCAGATCGACCTGGCGGTTGTCGAAATGCAGGTCCGGCACGACGTCCGGATAGCGCCGCACGAACGGTTCCATCATCGGCACGAAGTACTCGCGGCCCACGGTATGCGCCAGCGCGACCTTCAAGGTCCCGGCAGGCTTGCCCGCCCCCTGCCTCAGGTCGGTCAGCGCGTCGCCGATCTCGCTCCACGGTCGCCGCACCTGCGCATACAGGCGCTCGCCGTCCGTCGTCAGCGCCAGGTTGCGCGTGCTGCGCTGGAAGAGGCGCACGCCCAGCCTCCCCTCGAACTGCGCCACGCTCTTGCTGACCGCCGCCGGGGTCAGACCCAGCCGTCGCGCGGCTGCGGAAAAGCTGCCCTCGTCGGCGGCGGCGATGAAGGCATCCAGGGTGCTGCTGAGTTCGGTCGACATGCCGCCAGCTTATACCAATGGTTGAAACTGAACACGCCGCTTTCCAACTACCGCAATCAGGTGCCGACGACCATAGTTCATCCCATCAACCACCCCTCTCCGAAAGGAAACGTCATGAGCACCACCACCAACACCGCCGCCAAGACCGCCACCAACGGCGCGAACGGCGCGAACGCCGTCCTGGCCGGCAAGGTCGCCTTCATCCACGGCGGTTCGCGCGGCATCGGCGCGGCCTCCGCCCGCCGCCTGGCCCGCGACGGCGCGACCGTCGCGATCGGCTACGCCTCGTCGGCCATCGCCGCCGAAGCGCTGGTCGAAGAGATCAAGGCCTCCGGTGGTCAGGCGATCGCCGTCAAGGCGGACGCCAACGACGCCGCCGCCCTCACCCGCGCCATCGACGGCGTCGCCGATCGCTTCGGCCGACTGGACATCCTCGTCAACAGCGCCGGCGTGCTCGCCGTCGCGCCGCTGGACCAGTTCACGCTGGAAGACTTCGACCGCACGGTGTCGGTCAACGTGCGCTCGGTGTTCGTCGCCACGCAGGCGGCGGCCAGGCACATGCGCGAGGGCGGCCGCATCATCAACATCGGCAGCACCAACGCCCAGCGCATGCCCTTCGCCGGCGGCGCCGTCTACGCGATGAGCAAGTCCGCGCTGGTCGGTCTGGTGAAGGGCCTGGCACGCGACCTCGGCCCGCGCGGCATCACCGTCAACAACGTGGCCCCCGGCCCGGTCGACACCGACATGAACCCGGCCGACACCGAATTCGCCGCCGGCCTGCACGGCCTGATGGCCCTGCCGCGTCACGGCAAGGCCGAAGAGATCGCCGCGATGGTGGCCTACCTCGCGGGACCGGAAGCGGCCTTCGTCACCGGCGCCGACCTGCTGATCGACGGCGGCTTCGCGGCCTGAGTCGGGCGTCCTGAGTTCCGCCATCGGCATCCGGTCAGCGCCGGATGCCGATGGCGGCTCACTTCAACCCGAGTCTCCCGAGCTTCTTGATCAGCCCCGCCCGGGAGATCCCCAGCCGCCGCGCCGCCTCGGACTGGTTGCCCTCGGTGGCCTGCATCGCCTCGCTGATGAGCCGGCGTTCCAGCTCCGTCATCGCCTGATCGAGCAGGCCGCCGCGGTCGTCGCCGTCGATGCCCGCGGGCATCGGCGGCGCCGTCACCGGTCCTTCGCCGGCGGCCAGCGACAGCGCCTCGGCATCCACGTCCTGCTGCCCCGGCAGCAGCAACGCCGCCGCGGCATCGACCACCGCCTTCAGCTCGCGCACGTTGCCGGGCCACTCGCGCGCGGTCAGCCACGCCATCGCGCCCGCCGCGATGCCCGCCCCGCGCTGTCGCGCGAAGCTCGCCGCCAGCACCGCCACGTCGCCGCGGCGCTCCGCCAGTCCCGGCGTGCGCAACACCACGCCCTTGAGCCGGTAGTACAGGTCCTCGCGGAACTCGCCGGCACGCACCATCGCCTCGAGATCCCGGTGCGTCGCCGCGACCACACGCACCTCGCTGGTCTTCGTCACGCGCCCGCCGACCGGCATGTACGTCCCTTCCTGCAGGAAGCGCAGCAGCTTGACCTGCATCGCCGGCGGCATCTCGCCGACCTCGTCGAGGAACAACGTCCCGCCGCGCGCCACCTCCACCAGGCCCGGCTGATCGCGGTAGGCGCCGGTGAAGCTGCCCTTCATGTGGCCGAAGAGCTCGCTCTCGAGCAGCTCTGCCGACAGCGCGCCGCAGTGCACCGGCACAAAGGGCGCCGCGGCCATCGGGCCGTGCTCATGCAGCGCCCGCGCGACCAGCTCCTTGCCGGTGCCCGTCGGTCCGAGCACCAGCACGTTCACCCGCGTCGGCGCGACGCGCCGGATCATCGCCCGCAGCGATTGCAGCGCCGGCGACTGGCCCACGAGCCCCATCGAGTCCTCGCCCTGCTGGCGCCGCAATTGCGCCAGCTCCGTGTCCAGCCGGCGCTTGCGCAGCGCCCGGTCGACGACGAAACGCAGCAGGTCCGGGTCGATCGGCTTGGCCAGGAAGTCCCAGGCGCCGAGGTCCGCCGCGCGCAGCGCGAGCTCATGCTCGGCGTGGCCGGTCAGCACCACCACCGGCGCGCCGCTGAAGCGCGGGATGAGGGTCAGGCCTTGCTCGGGGTCCATGCTGGGCGGCATGGCCAGGTCCAGCAGCACGAGGTCGGGCTGCTCGCGCGCGAAGGTCGAGAGCGCCTCCTCGCCGTCCCCCGCGGTGAGCACCTCGTGACCGAGGTTCCGGAGGAAACCGCCGCCCAGCCGCTGGAACGCGAGCTCGTCGTCGACGAGCAGGACGCGGCCGTGGATCGGGGACGTCGAAGAAGTCGTGGAAGAGGAACTCATCGCGGCAACTCCAGCGTGAAACAGGTCGTCCAGGGCGGACGGGTCGTCAGCGAAGCGCGCCCGCCGTGGGCCTCGGCGATGCGCGCGACGATCGCCAGTCCCAGTCCGGTGCCACCGGGGCTGCGCGAGGCGAAGGGCTCGAAGAGGCGTTCCCGCAGCTCCTGCGGCACACCGGCGCCGTCGTCGCAGACATGCAGGCGAAGGAACGCGCCGCCGGGACCGGTGGCAGGCTTGTCGTCCAGCTCGATGTCGATCTCGCAGCCCGCCGCCGACGCGCCGCGCGCGTTCTCGATGAGGTTGATCAGCGCCTGCTCGAGGCGCCTCGGGTCGAGGCTCTCCACCCAGACCTCGCCCGGCCACGCGGCCGACAGGCGTGCGCCGGGCTGGCGGCGGATCACGCCTTCAATCAGCGAACGCAGTTCGACGCGCTCGCGCTGCAGGCGCCACGGCTTGGCGTAGTCGAGCAGGTCGCTGGTGAGGTGCGCGATCCGCGCCACTTGCGCGCCGACCTCCTGGCGCGTCTCCGTCGGCGCCATCGCCACCGCCATGCCGATGATGTTGAGCGGATTGCGGATGTCGTGCGCCACGGTCGCGGCCAGCGCGCCCAGTTCGGCGAGCCGCGCCTGGACCTGGCGGTCGCGCTCGCGCGCGGCGGCCTGCTGCGCCTGCTCGACACGAAGCGCCGCGTCGGCCAGCACGGTCGCGAACAGTTCCGCCACATGACGCTGTCCGGGCGGCGCCGCCTCCCACGCGGTCCAGTGCGGCGTCCAGGACGCGCCGTCGCGACGCATCGTCAGCGCGGGGCGATCCGTCGACCGCTGCGCGCGGTCAATGGCGCCATCTGGATTCGCGACGAAGCGGCCACCTTCGTTGTCCTCGGCGCCCTCTTCCACGATCACCGTCACGGACGTGCCCAAGCGCCGACTGAGCAGCGCGGAAGCGTCCGCGCCCAGCCGATCGAGGCTGTCGGCCGCCTGCAGCGTCTCGCGCCAGCGGCCGAGGTCCTGCGCGCTGACCTCGCCGCCCGGGTAGATCAGCCGCTGCACGAAGCGCCGCACCGGTCCGTTCAGCGCCAGGCAGCCGGCGGCGACCGCCAGACCGCTGAGCCAGCGCGACTCGAACGGCAGCACCAGCGGCATCAGCCCCACGATCGCGATGCCCGACGCGAGCAGCAGCGTCCACACCAGCGCCTTGCCGGCCCAGGCGTTGGCGACGAAGACGCCGTAGCGCAGGATCCCGTAGACCAGCATCAGCGGATACAGCGGGAAGGCCAGCAGCGGGAACGGATAGACCGGCCAGCGCATCAGCGCGATGGCGTAGCCGCCCAGGCAGACCAGCCCCCACAGGCACGAGGCCGTGACGGCCGCGACCTGACCCCGCGCGGGGCCGCGACCGTCGACGGGCGGACGCATCAGCGTGCGCAGCAGCACGCCGACGCCGCCCAGTCCGAGCACCACCCACGACAGGCTGGTGATCACGGCGGCGGGCTCGGCGACGGCCAGGCGGCCCACGTCGGGATGGTCGACGAAATGCGCCGGCCGCAGCACCTGCGACGCCAGCACCGCGACGCCGCCGAGCGCATAGGCCGCAGTGATCCAGCCGCGGCGCAGCGGGGCGCGGCAGAAGACCACGCAGAAATGGAAGAACACCGCGGCGGCCAGCGGCGCCGTCGCCAGCACGTGCAGCGAGAGCGGCTCGACGCCCGGTCCGAACCAGTTCGGCAGCTCGTTGCCCGAGATCCAGACCGCGATCGCGACCAGGAAGGCGGCCAGCAACCGACCGCCCGCCACCCGGTCCGCCCAGGCCAGCAGCACGCCCGCCAGCAGCAGCGTCTCGGCCAGCGCCAACCCCATCGTCACCCGCAGCAGCATGTGTATACGTCGTAGACAGTCGACAGGGCGGCAACTGTATACGACGAACACAGCTCAAGGTTGACCGCCCAATGGAATCAACGACTTAGCCACGTGTTCAGGGTGGCCCGTTTCTCGCGATGGAGGAGGCATGAACGCCCTCTTCCGCACCCCGCTCCAGCTCCGGTCCCGACTGGCGGCCCTGGTCCCGACCTCGGCGCCAACGCTGGCACCGGCCGTCCTCGACCTTCCCGCCCTGATGGGCGCCGAAGCCTGGGCGCGGCTGCCCGCCGCCGTGCAGCGCCGTTTCGGCACGCATGCGGAGCCGGTCTGCTACGCCGGCCGGATGGACTTGCACTGCTCGCGCCTGGGCCGCGTGCTGGCCTGGCTCGCCTGGCCGCTGCGCGGACCGCTGACGCCCGACTGCGCCAAGGACCTGCCGGTCGAGGTCGCCGTCACGCCCGACGGCCATGGCGGCGTGATCTGGTCCCGCGGGCTGGGTCGCCGGGTCGTCCAGTCGGTCAAGCGCGCGCATCCCGACGGCCCCGGCGTGCTCGAACGCACCCGCGGCGGTCTGGCGATGGCGCTCGACGTCCTGGAGGACGACGGCGCTCTCGTCTTCCAGAGCCGCCATTACCTGTGGTGCCTCGGCCCGGTCCGGCTGCGCCTGCCCGCGCTGCTCAGCCCGGGCCAGTGCCGCGTCGAGCACCGCGACCTCGGCGCCGGCCGCTTCCGCTTCACCCTGACCATGACCCACGCCCGCTGGGGTCAGACCTTTCAACAGACCGGCGAGTTCATCGACCCGGTCCAGGAGTCCTGATATGCACATCCTCGATGCCGTCCTGATCGTCCAGGCGCTGCTGGGCGCGTTCGACAACCTCTGGCACCACGAATGGGCGGCGCGGCTGCCGCATCGCCGCGGCGCGCGGCGCGAGCTCGCGCTGCATGCGGGGCGCGAAGCGCTCTACGGCGCCCTCTTCCTCGGCCTGGCCTGGTGGTCGTGGCACGGCACGCTCGCCCTGGCCGTCGCCGCCGTGCTGGCCGTGGAGGTGGTGATCACGCTGACCGACTTCCTCGAGGAGGACCGAACCCGTCAACTGCCGCCCTTCGAGCGCTGGCTGCACACGGTGCTGACGGTGAGCTACGGACTGTTCCTCGGCCTGATGGGACCGCGCCTGATCGAGTGGTGGCAGCAGCCGACGGCGCTGGCGCCCGCGGGACGGGGTCTGGTGTCGTGGGTCTTCACCGCGATGGCTGTCGCCGTCGGGGCATGGAGCCTGAGGAACGCACTGGCCGTGCGGCGTCTGGGCCGCGAGGCCGAGGCGCTGCGCGAGTTGCCCGTGCTGCCGCCCGCGCCACGGCACGCCTCTGCGGTGCTGATCACCGGTGCGACCGGCTTCGTCGGCCAGGCGCTGGTGCAGCGGCTGCGCGCGCAAGGCCGGCGCCTGATCGTGCTGTCGCGCGATCCGAAGCAGGCACGGCTGCAGTTCGGCGCGGACATCGCCGTCGTCGGTTCGCTCGACGAGATCGCCGCGGAGATGCGCATCGAGGCCTTCGTCCATCTCGCCGGTGCGCGCGTGCTGGGCCGCCCGTGGACCCGCGCCCGTCGCCGCGAGCTGATGGAAAGCCGCACCCGCCTGACCGAGCAGCTCCATCGCCTGGCGCGTCGCCTGGAGCGTCCGCCGGCGGTGCTGGTGGCCGCCTCGGCGGTCGGCTTCTACGGCGCGCCGCCAGCGAGCGTGGTCTGCGACGAGCGCTCGCCCGCGCAGCGCGGCGTGTTCCAGTCCGACCTCTGCGCGGCCATCGAGCACGAGGCGATGCGCATGGAAACCGTCGGCATGCGCGTCGTGCGGCTGCGCTTCGGCGTGATCCTCGGTCGCGAGGACGGCGCGTATCCGATGCAGGCGCTGGCGGCCCGTCTCGGACTCGCCGCGCGACTGGGCGACGGCAGCCAGCCGGTGCCGTGGATCCACCGGGACGATGCCGTCGGCTTCATCGACTGGGCGCTGCGACGCCCCGACCTGCGCGGCGCCGTCAACGCCGTGGCGCCGGACCTGTGCGACCAGGCGGCGTTCTCGACGGCGCTCGCCGCCTCGTTCGGACGTCCGGCCTGGATGCGGATGCCGGCGGCGCCGCTGCGCGCACTCGCGGGCGAGATGTCGACCTTGTTGCTGGACGGTCAACGCGTCGTGCCGCGCATCGCCCTGGCCAACGCCTATCCCTACCGTTTCGCGACGCTCGCGGCGGCGCTGCGCGACCTCGCTTCGCATCCCGACGCACCGGTTCGGATGCGGCCCTCCGACGAGGGACGCACTGCCGACGATGCCGCCTCGATGTAACGGCATTCAAGGCGTCATGAGCAGCACCATTCCCACCGCACGCGCGATCACCGTCCCTCCTCCGTCGGCCGAAACGCTGAGCGGGCCTTCGAGTGGAACGCTCTCCGGACCGCAGTCGGGCTCGCAGACGCCGACGCAGACCACGCCGGCCGCCGCCGATCCGCAGCTCAAGCCGCCCTCGAGCGAACACATCCTGCCCGGCCTGTCCTCGCGCCGCTCGTCCCTGGGCAGCGCGAAGCAGGAAGGCGGCGCCGACAACGAGCCAGTCCGCTCGCGCCCGACCACCCCGCCGCGCCAGACGGCGCCCAAGGTGCTCAGCCGGACGTCCTCGACGAACAGCACCGGCGGCCCCGGGCGCTCGGCCGACGGGCAGGAGCACATCCCGATGACGCCGCTGAGCGGCAACCTCAACGGCAGCAGCAGCTCGCTGTCCAGCGACGCGCAGCGTCCGGTCGGCGGTGCGCCCGGCGGCGCGCCGGCCATCACCGAGCAGCGCCGCTCCTCGGCCACCGAGACGGAACATTCATCCGCGCTGCCGCGCCAGCCGCGCGACGAGATCACCGAGCTGACGCGCGGCATGCCGGGCGCGTTCGATCCCCTGCCCCGTGCGGAGCCGGAGGCCGGGCCGCGCGCGCCGGCCGGTCTGGCGTCGCTGCACGCGGCCACCGTGCCGAGCCCGCGCGACGTGAATCCGCGCATGGACCTCAGCGCGCTCGCGCAGAAACTGCCCGACGACGTCACCGGCTGCGTCGCCTACATGCTCAGCGCGATGCGCAAGGGCCCCGAGGACATTCCCGCGCTCGAGACCCTGGCCAGGCAGCAGACCGCGGTGCTCGAGTCGCGCGGCATCCGCACCCGCGACGACTTCGTCTCGGTGCTCCAGCAGGTGCAGTGGCGCGACCAGGGCACGGCGATGATGCACGGCATGGCCTCGGCCAGCGGCTTCAACCTCGGCAGCCTGCCGGTGAACCTGAAGGTGGCCGACCTGACCCTGGCCGGCCTGATGAAGACCATGCCGCAGCTGCCGGTCGCCGTGCCGGCGCTCATCACCGGCGCGATCATGGGCTTCGCGCTGTCGACGCTGGACGTCGCCTCCGGTGCCGCCGCGGGCAAGACCTTCCACGACGCCTACTTCACCCGCCCGCCGGGCGAGCAGCTGGCCAATCAGCTGCCCGACCATCTCGCCAACGCGAACCCGCCGACCAAGACCAGCCTGGCGAAGGACAACTCGGCGGCGGCGGGCCTGAGCTACGGCGCGGCGCGCAACGGCGCGATCCGCGTGCCGCTGATGGTCGGCCTGGAACTCGCCGGCAAGCCCGAGGTGCGGGCCAAGGTCGATGCCCTGGTCGATCCGCTGCTGGGCCTGCCGGTGGGCGGCGGCGGCATGCGCATCGCCAAGAACAGCTTCGACGTCACCGCCGGACGCGCGGGCTTCCAGCACTTCCTGGCGCGCGAGGACCTCGGCGCCTGCATCGACCACCTCCAGAAGCCGGGCTCGGAACAGGTCCTCAGCGCCCTGGCGCGCTTCGGCACCCACGCCGTCAACCTCAAGCAGACCTTCCCCGAAGCGCTGGGCGACGTCTTCGCGAGCAAGGTCGGCTGGACCTCGCACGGCATCCTCGGCGCCGGCTTCGGCGGACTGACCGCCATGGTCGCGAGCCTGCCGGCGACGCTGCAGAAGGACTACGGCCTCAGCGAGACGGCGGCCAACATCACGACCCAGTCGCTGAAGTTCGTGGTGCTGCAGGCGCTCTATCACGTGTGGGGCGGCGCGCTCGGCGCGGTCGGCGGCCCCAAGGCGCCGGATCCGGCGGCGGTCTCGCACGCCTGATACGCGCTCGATGCGCGCTTGATGCGGCCCGACGCGGCCTGCGCCCCGGCGTCGGGGCGCGCGTCGGCGCATCAATTCGTCACACATTTAAACTTGCCGACCGGCAAATCAAACGAGGACACTCCCTGCGCCTGACCCTCGGATGAGGGACACACACACCACCAATCGCACCAAGACCAACAGGCACGGGAGGGACTGACATGATGGGCAAGGCGTTCGTCCGTGCCCTGCTGGGCAGCGCCTTGCTGACCGCCTGCGTCGGCGGCGGCAACGGCTTCAGCGGACAGCACGGGAGCGGCCTCCGGTTCGCCCCGGGCCACGGAACAGGCGACGACAGCGCCGTCGGAACGGACTTCGGGCCGGACATCGGGCCGGACGACACGACGACCACTTCGCCCTTCCTCACGCCCGCCGAGGGCGCGACGCCGACGCCGCTGTTCGGGCCGCAAGCGCCGGTGGAGACGCTGCAGTTCACGCTGCCAGACGGCACGCTGGTCACGCGCTTCGGCAACCGCGCCGTCGGCCGCCACGGCCGCGAGCGCGGCGAGGAGTGGAACGAGGCCGGCCAGGGTCCCAACGAGACCGTCGACGAGTCCGGCAAGCCGGTCGACAAGGGCCGCGGCGCGTACCTGGGCTTCGTCCCGAACTCCTTCAGGAACCGCACCTGGGGCCTGGAGATCGTCGACGACAGCCGCGTCCCGGGCGTCACCCGCCCCACCCTGAAGGTCAACACCTACAACCCGACGGTGGACTTCCTGCCGGGCGGCACGGCGTTCTTCCGCGCCTTCGACCGCGCCGGCGTGACCGGCTACGGCTGGATGGAGAACGGCACGCTGGTCGACGGGACAGACCCGGTCTGCAAGCCCGTGAGCTACCCGGCCGGCGGCAAGCCCGGCGTCGACCACTGCACGGTCCTGGTCAAGGAGTACCCGGGCCACATGGGCCTGGGCCAGGACGGCTTCCCGGACGGCACCGTCGTGGGCGCCCGGGCGCTGAGGATCGGCGATCCGATCGAGGTGGCGCCGTCCATGTTCACGACCCTGGCGTCGATGCGGGGCCGCGGGGACGCCGGCGGCATCCGCTACTTCGCGGGCGAGTGGCTCTATGTCGTCGGGCAAGGCCTGACCCCCTGGCACGGGGTCCAGCCGCGCCTGAACAGCGCGCCGCTGCCGGAGTCCACCCTGTCGGGCGGCCTCGGCTCCGTCTCGTACAACTATTCGGACGAAGGCTTCCGGATGTTCCAGCAGCCGGTGGGCAACATCGGCATGCAGGACATGCAGCGCTTCGTCGACGGTCGACGCACGGCCCACAGCAGTTTCGTCACCGGCGCGCACGACGAGGCCGGCAACGACCCGATGCCCGCCGTCGCCGACCTGGCGGGCAAGCGCTTCAACGCGGCGTCCTGCGTGCAGTGCCACACCAACAACGGCCGCAGTCCTGCGCCGTTCATGGTGGACCAGCGCCTGGAGGGCATGGCCTTCCACGTGGCCGTGCGGGCGGACGACGGCACGATCCGTCCGGATCCGCGCTACGGCTCGGCGATCCTGATGAACGCGGCGTCGGCCTCGGGCGCGTCGCGGGACGGCGGCAACGCGGTCAAGGTCGCGGGCTTCGAGACCCGCGGCGTCACGCTGGCCGACGGCACGACGGTCGAGCTGCGCAAGGCGAAGTTCGCCTTCGAAGGCCCCACGCCGCAGCTCTGGTCGGCGCGCGCCGCGCAGCCGCTGATCGGCGTCGGTCTGCTGGAGGCGGTGCCCGAGGCGGACATCCTGGCGCGCGTGCGGACCAGGCCGGACGCCGACGGCGTGCTGGGCCGGGCCAACTTCAGCGTCGATCCGGAAACCGGCGCGACGCGGCTGGGCCGCTTCGGCTGGAAGGCGGGCAAGTCCAGCCTCCGTCACCAGGTGGCCGCGGCGCTGCTGAACGACATGTCGGTGACCTCGTCGGTGTTCCCCAACCGCAGCTGCGCGATGGATCCCGCGGGCTGCCGCACGGCCCCGCCGCAGACGGGGATCCCGGAGACCGACCTGGTCGCCCTGACGCAGTACATGCAGCTGCTGGCCGTGCCGGCGCAGCGCAGCCTGGCGAGCGGCTTCCCCAAGGGGGTCGCGCCGATGGAAGAGCACCGCGTGGATCCGGTCCAGGTGGCGGCCGGCCGCAAGGTCTTCGACGCGCTGCGCTGCGCGGCCTGCCACATGGCGGAGATGAAGACAGGCAGCCACCATCCGTTCGCGGAACTGCGCGACCAGACCATCCGGCCCTTCACCGACCTGCTGCTGCACGACATGGGCCCGGGCCTGGCGGACAGCCTGCCGGAGGGACGTGCATCGGGCAAGATGTGGCGCACCTCGGCGCTGTGGGGCATCGGGTACACCGAGAAGGTGGCGCAATGGACGCCGGTCGGCTACCTGCACGACGGGCGCGCCCGCAACCTCACCGAAGCCATCCTGTGGCACGGCGGCGAGGCCGAGAAGTCGCGGCAGCGCTTCGAGAAGCTGTCGACGGTGGAGCGGGAGGCGCTGCTGGCCTGGTTGAGGTCGCTGTAGACGCCGGACTCAGTCCCTGGTCGTCACGCCGAGGCGCCTGGCCAGCCGCAGGAAGTTGCTGCGGTCCATGCCCGCCTCGCGGGCGGCGGCAGCCATCGCGCCGCCGTTGCGTCGCAGGGCGTCCTCGATCCATCGCCGTTGGAAACGCTCTGTGGCCTCACGCAGGCCGACACCAACACCGGCACCAACACCGGCACCAACACCGGCTTTGCTCGAGTAGTCGACATCGACACCGACGTCCACATTGAGCTCTGCGTCTGCGTCGAAGCCCGCGCCGGCACTGGAGCGGGCGCCGGCAACGTCGGCTGCGGCGACTGAAGGTCGCTGCGATGCCGCCGTTTCAACGGGCGGCGAAGCCAATCCCAGATGCGCCGGCTCGATGGCGATCCACCGCCCTCCCCGGCCCGCCGACGACAAGGCGCGCAGCGCGGCGCGGCTGATCAGGTGTTCCAGCTCGCGCACGTTGCCGGGCCAGTCGTGACCCACCAGCGCCTGCGAGGCCGCGGGCGAGAGCCTCAGGTTACTCGCGCCGAGCCGGTGCTGGTTCTCCTCCAGGAAGCCGCCGGCCAGCGCCAGCACGTCGCGGCCGCGCTCGCGCAGCGGCGGCACGCGCAGCGGGTAGACCGACAGCCGGTGGTAGAGGTCGGCGCGGAAGCGCCCACGCGCGACCTCCTCGCGCAGGTCGCGGTTGGTCGCGGCGATCACGCGCACGTCGACCTTCTGCACCCGGTCGCTGCCGGGCCGCTGCACGTCGCCGCTCTGCAGCACGCGCAGCAGCTTGGCCTGCACCGGCAGGGGCAGCTCGCCGACCTCGTCCAGCAGCAGCGTGCCGCCGTCGGCCAGTTCGAACTTGCCGCTGCGGTCGGCGATCGCGCCGGTGAATGCGCCGCGCTTGTGGCCGAAGAGCTCACTGTCCGCCAGCGTCTCCGGCAGCGCCGCGCAGTTGATCTGCACCAGCGGTCGATCGCGCCGCGAAGAACGCGCATGCAGCCGCTCCGCAACCAGTTCCTTGCCGACACCGGTCTCGCCGAGGATCAGCACCGTGAGATCGGATCCGGCGACGGTGTCGATCTCCTCGCGCAACCGGACCATCGCGGCGCTGCGGCCGAGCAGCTCGCGCGATCCGCCGCGCGAGGCGGCGCGCGCCAGCGCCTGTTCCTGCTCGGCGCGGCGGGCCATCTCGGCGATGGTTTCCTCGGCGGCGATGCCGGTCTCGAGCAGTCGCACGATGCCCTGCAGTCGAGCGTCGTCGACGCCGTCGAAAGCGCGCGGATCCAGCGCGTCCAGGGTCACCAGTCCCCAGATCCTGCCGTCGACGCGCAGCGGCGCGCCCATGCAGTCGTGCACCGCTTCAAGCTCCTGCTGGTGCTCCAGCAGCCCGTCGTACGGATCGGGCAGACCCGCATCCGCCGCGAAACGCAGCCCCTTCCCGCTGTCGAGCAAGCGCGCCAGGCGCGGATGCGCCGCCACCGGAAAACGTCGGCCGAGGGCTTCCTCGGCCAGTCCGTCGACGGCCACCGGCTGGAGCACCGGCGCGGCTTCGTCGGGCACCAGTCGGAGGAGCGCCGCGGCGTCGCAGCGGACCAGGCCGCGCACGGCGGCGAGCAGTTGGCGGTAGCGGGAATCTGGCGTCACTTTGACCTGACCGTTGTCAATCCGACACCAGCGCATTTTCGGTCATTTCGACCTCAATGACGAGTTCGGGCGAATCAACGCCAGTCACCTCATTGAAAATCAATCAGTTAGGAGCAGGTTCGAAAGTTGGCGGCGCTGGCACGGATCGTGAGTGGGAAAGACCATCCACAACGAAGCCGGAGTAGAGAAGCTCATGTTCAAGCCTCAGACCATCGCCCTGATCCAGGCCACGGTGCCGCTGCTGAAGTCGCGCGGCGAAGACATCACGCGGCACTTCTACCGCGCGATGCTGACCGACCATCCGGAGCTGAAGGCCTTCTTCAACGAGGCGCACCAGGCCGAGGGCACGCAGGCCCGCGCGCTGGCCGGCGCGGTGCTGGCGTATGCGAGCCACATCGACCGCGTCCATGAACTCGCCCCCGCCCTGCCCCGCATCATCCAGAAGCACGTGGCGCTGGGCGTCCAGCCGGAGCATTACCCGATCGTCGGCGCCTGCCTGCTGGACGCGATCCGCGAGGTGCTGGGCGCAGACGTCGCCACCGACGAGATCATCGCGGCCTGGGCCGAGGCCTACGGCGCGCTGGCGCAGCTGCTGATCGATGCCGAGGAGCAGGTCTACGCCGCCACCGCCGCGCTGCCCGGCGGCTGGCGCGGTCAACGCGCCATGGTCGTCGCGCGCAAGGAGCGCGAGAGCGAGCTGATCACGTCCTTCTACCTGGAGCCGGTCGACGGCCGGCCGCTGCCGCCCTTCCACCCGGGTCAATACCTGACCCTCGTGCTGGACATCGACGGCCGGACGGTGCGCCGCAACTACTCGCTGTCGGACGCGCCGGGCAAGGCCTGGTACCGCGTCAGCATCAAGCGCGAGGACGGCGGGCTGGTGTCCAACTGGATGCACGACACCGCGGAGGTCGGCACGCGCCTCGATGTTCAGGCGCCGGCGGGCGAGTTCACGCTCGATGCCGAGGCGACGCGGCCGCTGGTGCTGGTGACCGGCGGCGTGGGCATCACGCCGGCGATGGCGATGCTGGAATCGGCGGCGGCCAGCGGCCGGAGCATCCGCTTCATCCACGCGGCGCGCCACGGCGGCGTGCATGCGTTCCGGGAGCGCGTGGACCTGCTCGCCGCGGCGCACGAGAACGTCGAGGCGCTCTACGTCTACGACGCGCCGCGCGACGGCGACGAGCCGCACGAGGTCGGCTACGTCACCGATGCGCTGCTCGCGCGCCTCCTGCCGGAGGACCGCGACGTCGACCTCTACCTGCTCGGCCCCAAGCCCTTCATGCAAGCGGTCTACCGGGCCGGCCGCTCGCTGGGCATCCCGACGACGCAGCTCCGCTACGAGTTCTTCGGTCCGGCCGAGGAACTGGTCGGCGCCTGAACGCATCCGAAGGCACCTGGAGGTGCCTGAGAGCTCTCTCCAATCGGCATCGGGCGTCGCGTCCTTGACGCGGCGTCCGACGGTCTCCCGCTAGCATCGTCCGATCCCCTGCCCGGCCGCGAGACACGTCGAGCCGGTGACAGGGACGACAGGAACGATCCAAGGAGACTCGAATGGACTGCCTCACCCTGAGCGAAGAAGCCGGCGTCGGCCACCTGGTGCTGAACCGGCCCGATGCGATGAACACCATGTCGCCGCAGCTGTGGCGCGAGCTGGAGACGGTGCTCGAGCAGCTCCATCGCAGCCCGACGCTGCGGGCGCTGGTGATCTCGTCGACGGGGAAGCACTTCAGCGCGGGGATGTCGCTGGAGGTGTTCCAGAACGGCGGCATCCAGCTGGACGACCGCAGCGCCGAGGGTCGTGCGGCCATCGTGGACCTGCTGGCCGACATGCAGCAGGCGTTCAACAAGCTCGACGAGCTGCGCGTGCCGACGATCGCGGCGATCCAGGGCGGCTGCATCGGCGGCGCGGTGGACCTGGTCGCGGCCTGCGACATCCGCTATGCGGAGACCGGCGCGTTCTTCTGCATCCAGGAGATCAACATCGGCATGGTGGCCGACCTGGGCACGCTGCAGCGGTTGCCGAAGCTGGTGCCGCTGGGCGTGGTCAAGGAACTCGCGTACACGGGTCGTCGCATGCCGGCGGCGCGGGCGCAGGTGGTGGGGCTGGTGAACGATGTCTTCGCGACGCAGGCCGAGTGCGTCGAAGCCGCGCTGCAATGCGCGCGCGAGATCGCGCAGAAGCCGCCGGTGGCGGTCTGGGGCAGCAAGCAGGCGATCCACTACACGCGCGACCACGGCGTCAAGGACAGCCTGCAGCAGATGGGCTGGCTGCAGGCGGCAATCTGGCAGAACAGGAATCTGATGGAGGCGTTCGCGGCCGCGCAGGCCAAGCGGCCGACGGCGTTCCCGGATCTGGCGGCGTTGAAGTTCTTCCGGGAAGGTTGAGCGCCATCGGCGCGATCGTCGCGACGTCGCTCAACGTCCGCCACGTGCGCCGCGCCCTCCGCGGGCACCTCGTCAGAAATTCGTCGCCGCGAACTTGACTTCCAGGCCGGTCAGCGTGGCCACGGCCTGGGCGCAATACTCGCCGCGGTCGGTTTCGCGCCGCAGCATCGCCTCGAGCTCGGCCGCGGGCACGCCCGGGCTGTACAGGAAGCCCTGCAGCAGGTCGCATCCCAGGGCACCCAGCACGCGCTCCTGCGCGTCCGTCTCCACGCCTTCGGCGACCACCTTGAGCCGCAGCGTGCGCGCCATCTGCACGATGGCGTGGGCGATCGCGCGATCCTCGGCGTCCTCGGCGATGCCGCGCACGAAGCTGCGGTCGATCTTGAGCGTGTCGACCGGGAAGCTGCGCAGCTGCGACAGCGACGAGTAGCCCGTGCCGAAGTCGTCCACCGCCAGGCGCACGCCGAGCGCCTTGAGCGCCCTCAGCATGGCGACGGTCCGGCCTCCGTCCTGCATCAGCATGCTTTCAGTGATCTCGAATTCCAGCCGCGTCGGATCGACGCCGGTGTGAGCGATCGCCGCGTCGATGTCGGCGAGCATCGAGGGGTCGCGGAACTGGGCCGGCGACAGGTTGATCGCCATGCCGATCGCGGGCAGCCCCGCATCCTGCCAGGCGACCAGCTGCTCGCAAGCCTGGCGCATCACCCAGCGCCCCATCGGCACGACCAGGCCGGTCTCCTCGGCGATCGGGACGAACTTCGCAGGCGGGATGCTGCCCAGCTGAGGATGCTTCCAGCGCACCAGCGCCTCGACGCCTTCGATCAACCCCGTGTGCGCCGAGACCTTGGGCTGGTAGTGGACGGACAGCGACTCCGACTCGACGGCCTGGCGCAGCGCGGCCTCGAAGGCCAGACGCTCGACGGAATGGCGGTTGAGATCCTCGGCGTAGAGCTTGAACGTGCCGCCGCCGTCCTCCTTGGCGTTGTGCATCGCGATGTCGGCGTGCCGCATCAGCGTCTCTTCGTTGCCGCCGTCCTTGGGACAGAGCGCCACGCCGACGCTGGCGCTCAGGCGCAGTTCGTTGCCGCGGATGCGGCACGGCGCGCCCAGCACGTCGATCAATTGGCGCGCGGTCGCGCCCAGGGCCGCCGGATCGAGTTCGTCCACCAGCATGGCGAATTCATCGCCGCCCAGGCGCACGACCACGCGATGTGCGCCGACGGCGGTCTGCAGACGTTCGCCGATCAGGCGCAGGAGCTCGTCGCCGACGACGTGGCCGAGCGAATCGTTGACGTTGCGGAAGCGGTCCAAGCCCAGCATCAGCAGCGCAAAGCCGCGATCCGACGCCGTGGCCCAGGCGATCTGCTGGCGCAGCAACCGCGACAGCGAAGCGCGATTGGCCAGACCCGTCACGGGATCGGTGAAGGCCAGGCGCTCGACCTGGGCGGCGGCCTCCTTCGCCATCGCGCTTTCCAGGCGCAGCTCGAACGTGGTCCGTTCCAGTGTCTCGGCCATGGCGTTGAAGGCGCGACCCAATGCGGCGACCTCGGCGGTGCCTTGCGGGATCAGTCGGGTGCCGAAGCGGCCTTCCGCGAAGGCATCCACGCCGGCGTGCAGGTCTTCGATGGAGGCGGAGAGCCGGCGCGCCCATCGCGTGCCGACCAGGGCGACCAGCAGCATCACCGCCAGTCCGGTCAGCGCGTTCAGCGCGATCGCATGCGGCGCGAAGTGGCGCGCTTCGGCCGGTGCGACGTTCTCCAACGATTGCCATTGGAGGCTCACGGCGGCGCCGGTGATCAGCGCCACGGCGGCGCAGGCGCAGAGGACCAGACCCAGCAGCTTGCGCTGGATCCCATCTGCGGGACCGGCAAGCGGCCACCAGCGCCGGGTCGACGCCGCGCCGGTGGACAGGCTCGGCAGTCCGGGGAGGATCGGGGTCTGGGCGTTTGACGGCATGGCGGTACTCCGCAAGGGGGCCAGGCAAAGGACAGCCCATTGTTTCGAGCGGTCTTCGGCCTCGCCAGTGGCGGATATCGACAGCCTGCGTCGGCAAAGTGCTGACAGCGGCCCCCAGGCGGACTTCCCAGGTCAGTCGCGCAACGCGACGGCGCGCCAGCCGACTTCGGCATCGCGCACGACCCCGCCCACCCAATCGACGAAAGGCCATCGCCGCCCGCCCGGCCGTCGCCAGAGGTCGAGTCGTCAACCGGACCAACGGCAAGCCGGGCGAATGTCTGCGTGAGCGGCATTCGGCGGCGGATCTGGATGCGTTGGGGCTCGCCCGTTGAAGTGCTGGGCAACACCTGGCACTAACCGGTGCGTGGCGGCCTATCGCTCCGGGTAGGCACCGCTCTCTGCGTAGTAGACGACTGCCTCTGCGGCCTCGATACCTGTCTTCCCCTGGTTCAGCAATGCCTCGTAGATTTCAACAATCAGGAAGCCTTCCAGGAAGCGCTCGAATCCGGCTTCCTTGAGGGTCGGACTCAAGGTCAATGAGGTGCCAAGCTCGCGCAGGGAACAGGCCTCGGATGCCAGGGACCAAGGCCGCTTCGCATAGACGACGTCGTCCACGTGCAGGTCTCTGGGATGCAGAAGAATGTCCCCGAGGTTCATGGCAGCACCGCGTGCGAAACGTCAATCATCGGCCAGGGTCCATCTCTATCTTCAGAAGAACCCAAGGGAAATGGTGGCCTTCAGTCGATACACATCGGCAATGACGTCTTCCGAGAAAAATCTTTTCCGTCGACGCATTCCGGTTCAGGGAGGACGCGCGAAGAGAACCAAGAGAACACCTGCCCCCACGCCGGGAGTTCCAACACCCGCCCCGCCCACAAACGACAACGCCCGCCCTGCTTTCGCAGGAGCGGGCGTCGCCCAGTGACAGCAAGCCGGGAGGCTTACTTGTTCACCGCATCCTTCAGCGCCTTGCCGGCGGTGAACTTCGCGACCTTGGAGGCCGGGATGTCCAGCGCTTCGCCGGTGGCGGGGTTCTTGCCGGTACGGGCGGCGCGGTCGCTCACCTTGAAGGTGCCGAAGCCCACCAGGGCGATCTGGTCGCCCGAAGCCAGCGCTTCGGTGATGGTTTCCAGGGTCGCGTCCAGGGCGGTCGCGGCCACGGCACGGGTCACGCCAGCCTTGGTGGCGATGCCTTCGATCAGTTCACTCTTGTTCATCAATGCTTCCAGTAAAAAACCAGGTTCCGGCTAGCCGGGGCCGGCGATTATCAGCCAGTCCTGACCACCCGCCTGTTTGAAGACGCAACCAGCCGCCCCCTTCACCCCCTCAAACGTCCGCATGGCGGATTTCATCGCCCGTTTGAGCGACATTCCGGCGACATGTCGCCGTCATTCGGGTGGGTTCCGGTCGACGTCCAGCTGCAGCGTGCAAGAAAAAAGCCTGGCGCTTTCGCACCAGGCTTTCGGGACCCATCCTACCCGACCCGCCCGCAAGGGGCCGGCCGGGCGTCGGATCACGCGGGGATTACCAGCCCAGATCCTTCAGCAGCGGCTTGGTCAGGTCCTTCGGCGGGACCAGAACCAGGCCCAGGTCGGGGCTGATGTTCGGTTCCATCAGCAGGTTCGGCGTGGCCGAGACATCCCAGTGCGACACGGACGAGCCGCCCACCAGCGGGTTCGGCGTGTACAGCAGCGGGCGACCCAGCGCATCGGCACCGGCGCGGCGGCTCTGATCGACGCCCAGCGAGGCGTTGGCCAGACCCGGCTTCGTGCGCGTGCCGTAAGGCAGCGCCGCGGTGATCGCGCTGCGCAGCTTGAGGGCATCCGCCTGCGAGACGCTCACCGTCGGGATCACCACCGTCGGGTCGGCGCCACCCAGGCCGGGGGCAGCGCCCGCGGCGTTGTTGGCGATGATCACGCCGATCGCTCCCGCGTTCTGGGCGTTCTTGGCCTTGACCGCGAAGCCGCACACGCCGCGATCGATGATCGCCACCTTGCCCGTCACGGCCGTCGTCAGGGCCGGGCTGAACGGCAGGCAACCCGCGCCGTTGGAATCAGCCGGGACGCTCGCCAGCGCGCCCAGGTTCATGCCGCTGCTCACCGCAGGACCGAACGAGGCCGTGCCGTAGGCATACAGGCCCGAAGCACCCGGCGCGGATGCCGAGATGCTCAGCACCGGCGTGGCGCTCAGCATGCCCGCGCCGGCCACCACGTTGGGGCCGATCCAGGCCAGGCCCAGCGGATTCACCGCCGAGGCCTGACGCTCCGGGCTGGTCATGTTCAGCCAGGTCTTGCCCTGGGTGTTGTCGAACATGAAGCGTTCCCAGATGCTGGGCAGCCCGTCGTCGGTGTAGGCCGTGCCTTGGCGGTTGATCCGCTTGCCGGTGGAGGTCTGCACCGACAGCACGCTGAAGCCCAGGCCGTGGCCCAGCTCATGCAGCAGCGTCTCGACGAAGTTCACGCCGGTACCGAAGTTGCCGTCCACGCCCAGGTAGAACGGCGAACCGGCCAGGCAGTCGCTCTTGCCGAGGTTGATGTTGAACTGCGTCTTGATGTCGACGTTGTTGTAGCCGGTGGGGTCGGGCTGGCCTTGGCTCAGGTTCACGCCGGACAGCTTGTTGGCCAGCGCCTGCGGGTACCAGGTGTCCGGGGCACCGCCCGGGAAGCCGTACCAGAAGTTGTAGGCGCTCGCGCTGCCCAGGGTCGCCGACGACGCCGTGCAGGTCAGCGCTTCCCAGCCCGCCGAGACGGTGATGGTGACGTCGCTGTCCAGCGCCTTCTCCCAGACGTCGGCGACGTACCGGTACACGAACATGCGTTGCTCGCCCAGCGTCGTGCCGGGGTTGCCGCCGACCGGCGTGGCCGGCGTCGGATCGTTGAAACCGACACCGACCGGATCGCGGCTCTGGATCACGATGGTGGCGGCCTGCGCCACGCCGGCGCCGCACAGCGCGGCCACGACGGCCGTGCGCAACAGGGTCTTCTTGAAGGTCTTCTGCATGGCTTACTCCGTGGGCAGGGCCGACTTGGCGGCGGCGGCGCTCTTCATGAACGCTTCGGCTTCTTCCTTGCTGGCGAAGCAGGCTTCGATCAGCTTGCCGTCGGGTCCGCGGACGATGACGGACTGGCTGGCCATCTCGTCGGTCGCGCGGATGCCGGTGGCGCCGCTGCTGTGAACCTTCATCTGCGGAGAGATCGCGACGGCGCGCAGCGCGACGCGAGCCTTGGCGGCCGGCACCTGCGCCTGCAGCGCGGCGTGTTCTTCGGCCGTGGCCGGACGGAGCTTGCCCGTCTCGGCGTCACGCACGACGACGAGGGAATCCTGCGACGCGACGGGCGTGGCAGCGGAGGTTGGCGCAGCGGCGGACGCCGGCACGGCGGCTTCGTGAGCCTGAGCCGCCAGCGGCAGGGCCGCGGCGATCGCCAGGCCCAGGGAAATGCGGGTGATCATGGTCGTTGTCCTTGCGGAGATGACTCGGAAGTTCCGATGATTCGAAACGCGGTTCAACGCTGTGCGCGACGGCGGCGGGCGGCCACCAGGCCCAGCAGGCTGACGCCGGCCAGCGCCCAGGTCGACGGTTCCGGCACGTTCACGACGACGTCGTCGACACCAACCACGTTGGCCGTATCGGCATTGCCGAAATACTGGATCGCGAAACGCGCGCTCGATCCCAGGCCTTGCCCAGCCAGCAGGAAGCTGTAGCGGGTCCACTCGCCGACGACGGTGATGCTCGCCTGCGGTGCGAAGCTGGCGAAGGCGCCGGCCGCGTCGATCAGGCCGTAGGCCAGTTGGTCGACGAATCCCGGCACGCCCTCGCCGCGGGCCCAGAAGGACACTTCCAGGTTCTCTGCCGTCGAGAACACGGGGCTGATCAGCCAGCTCGACAGCGTGCCGCCCGCGTCGACGGCGCCGTAGTTGGAGCCGATGTAGGACGTCGGCGCGCCGCTGTGCGCGTTGAACGCGGCCACATTGCCCTGGAACCAGGCGGGATAGCCGGGGGTGGCCGGCGTGCCCTGATTGGAGATGAGCCAGCCTGGCAGCGTGTTGACGTTGTCGAAACCCTCGTTGATGAGGGTCGGCCCCGCGTGGGCCGCGGCCGCGGCGCCGACGAGCGCCAGGGCCAGACAGGTCTTCTTGAACATGTTCTACGTCCTTCTTCAGGATGAAGGTGGGATGTCCACCTGGACTTGGACGACGGCGCACCGTGATGCGGGGCGCCGTCTTGACTGCTGATGGCCGGCGGGAGGACGACCTTCGGGCGTGTCGATTCTGTGACTCTTGTCACGGAGAGCACGAGGGGGTAGCGCCGCGATTCCCCCTTGGTGCGGGGGTGGTTCTTTCCCTAGGAGGTGACTCTTTCGGGCGGGTCGGCGGGCCTGGGAAGGCCCCTCGCCGGGGTCAGGACTTGCCGGCACGGCCCTGTCGCCGCGGGCGCAAACGCCGCGCAAACGCATCCGCATTGGGGATGCGGGAAGCCCTGGCCCTGCGCGCGGGCCGCTCGCGGGCGGCGGCTTCCGCCCGCGCCGGGCGAAGGCCGTTTCACGCCGGATTCACACCGCCCGGGGCCGAGTGTGGCGGGCTCGGTGTAAATCCCGATGGGCAATGGCGGGCGATGTCACCCCCTTGTCACCTCTGCGTCACCTTCCTTGGTGGCGGCGCGACGGGGATCGCCCGATCGGGAGAGCCGCCCCTCGGACATTCGTCCGATACCGGCGCGAGGCCCGATTCGCGACAGTAGAGCCCTGTCTTGAACACCTCGACACCCTCCCAACCACCTGGAGCCTGACCATGACCTTCACCCGCCGCCTCATCGTCGCCGCCGCTGCTGCTTCCGCCCTCGCCGCCTCGGCCGGTCTGTCGACCGCCGCGCTGGCCGCCACGCCGGCCGCTCCCGCTCAACCGTCGGTCGTGATCGTCCACGGCGCCTTCGCCGACGGCTCCGACTGGGCCAAGGTCATCCCGCTGCTGCAGCGCGAAGGCGTGCAGGTCACCGCGGTCCAGAACCCGCTGAGCTCGCTGGCCGACGACGTCGCCGCCGCGCGCCGCGCGATCGACGCGCAGCCGGGCAAGGTCGTGCTGGTCGGCCACTCGTGGGGCGGCACGGTGATCACCGAAGCCGGCAACTCGGACAAGGTCGCCTCTCTGGTCTACGTGGCCGCGTTCGCGCCCAACGTCGGCCAGAACACCGCCGAGCAGGGCAAGGGCTTCCCGGCGCCCTCGGGCTTCGCCCACATCAAGCCCGACGCGCAAGGGTGGCTCAGCCTGACCGCCGAAGGCATGAAGAACCACTTCGCGCAGGACCTGCCCGCGGCGACGACCGCCGTGATGACGGCCACGCAAGGCCCGATCCAGGCCAAGGCCTTCGAGCAGACGGTGTCGGCCGCGGCGTGGAAGAACAAGCCGTCGTACTACGTGCTGGCCACGGCCGATCACATGATCGCCCCCGAGGCGCAGGCCGCGATGGCCGCGCGTGCCGGCGCGAAGGTGACCAAGGTCGACAGCTCGCACGTGCCGCAGCAGTCGCAGCCTGAAGCCGTCGCCAAGGTCATCCTGGACGCCGTCCGGCAATCCCGGTAAGGTCCGCGCCGTCCGCGGGCACCCATGGCGCGGTGCCCGCGGCGCGCCGGACTTTGCCCCTGGGATGCCGTGACTGATCCTTCTCCCCTGCCCCCTTCGAGTTCTCCCGCCGCTGCGACTGCGGCTTCTTCAACCGCTGCTGCTGTGGGCTCGCGCGTACCGGTGCTCGACGCCGTGCGCGCGTTGGCCTTTGTGGGCGACCTCAGCATGGGGCAGCCGGTCGACCATTCGACGCGGGCCGCGTGGCTCGCCACGCAGATCGCCGAAGCCGCCCGCGCCGACGGCCTCGCGCTCGGCCGCGACGCCGACCTGGCGCCCGGCCACGCCGCCTGCGTGGCGCTGCTGCGCTGGTCGGGCTGCACGGCCAACGCGCCGGAGTTCTCGGTGCTGATGGGCGACGACGTCGGCGGTCGCGACGCGATGCTGTCCAACGGCTCGGCCGAGGAGGCGTCCGCGCTGGCGGGCACGCTCGGCGAGGCGGCGCTCATCCATTGCGAGGTCGCGGGCGAGATCGCCCGGTTGCTGGGACTGCCCGCCAACATCGAGCGCGCGATGCGCCATCTCTTCGAGACCTGGAACGGCCACGGCAAGCCCGACGGCCTGAGCGGCGACGAGGTGCCCGCCGTCGTCTTCCATGTAGCGCTGGCGGGAGACCTGGAGATCTTCTCGCGGGTGCACGGCGTGGCGGCGGCGCTGCGTCACATCGGCGAGCGCTCGGAGGCGAAGTATCCGAAGGCGTTGGTCGACGTGGTGACGCGGAATGCGCAGACGTGGATGACCGCGCTCGACGCCGGTGCGCACGAGGGCTCGCAGACCGCCGGCAAGTTCGATGAGACGCTGGCTGCGCTCGAGACGCCGCTGGAACTGGTCGCCGACGTCATCGACCTCAAGCTCCCCTGGATGACGGGCCTGTCGCGGCGCGTGGCTGATTCGGCGCGAGAGGCGGGCGCGGTGCTCGGCTTCGACGCGGCCGCGCTGGAGCGGCTCCATCGCGCAGGCCTGCTGCACGGCATCGGCCGCGCGTCGGTGCCCAACGCGCTCTGGAGCGAAGGCCGCCGACTCGGCGAGGCCGATCGCGAGAAGCTCCGCCTGATGCCCTACTGGACCGGCCGCGCCGCGCGCCGCCTCCGCGCGCTGCACGCCGAAGCGGAGCTTGCGTCCTACGTCGACGAACGCATGGACGGCTCCGGCTCCTTCCGCAGCGCGGCAGGCGCCGCGATCCCGATGCCCGCACGCGTGCTGGCCGCGGCCGCCGCGTGGGTGACCGTGCGGACCGGGCGCCCCGGCTCGCCCGCACTCGACACCGAAGCGGCACGCGCCGCGATGAGCCGGGAAGTCGCCGCCGGTCGACTCGACCCGCAAGCCGCCGATGCCGTCTGCGGAGCAGAACGTCGACGCGTCGCCTCTCCATCGCCGGCTTCGACCACCATCACGCTCTCCGCGCGCGAGACCGAAGTCCTCGGCCGCATCGCCATCGGCGAAAGCAACAAGGAAGCGGCGAAGGTGCTCGGCATCAGCCCCGCGACCGTCCGGACCCATCTGGAAAGCGCGTTCCGCAAGCTCGAATGCAGCACGCGGGCCGCGGCGACGTTGAAAGCGATGACGATGGGGTTGCTGACGGTCTGAGACCGCCTAACTGCCGTCGCCAGGGCGTTGGCCGCTGGACCATGGGGCCTTGGCGTCAAGCGCCAAAACCCCAAGGACCACCGTCCCCAACCAGTCGCTGACTTCGCTGATCACTTCGACGGGCTTGTCCTTGTGCGGCGAGTGACCGCATGCGGGGATCTCGAAGAGACGTGTCTGCGGGACTTCGCGCGCGATGCCCCGGATCTGCTCGAGCGTGCCGTACTCGTCGTCGACACCTTGCATCGCGAGCAGCGAACACGTGATCGCGCGAATCTCCTCGACGATCGACCAGTCGCGGAACGCAGCACTCAGCCACGTCTGGCTCCATCCGCCGAACGGGGAATCCGGATCGTCATGGAAGCGCGCGAGACGGTCGCGCAGCGGGCCCGCCTCGTAGATCTCGACCGTCTTGCGAATGCCGTCGAGGGAGAGGTCCTCGACGACGATGTGCGGCGCCGCGACCACCGCACCCGCCGTCGGCAACCTCGCCGCATGCAGCAACGCGATCGATCCGCCATCGCTGTGCCCGAAGAGCCACGGCGGCGACGTGATGCCGAGTCCTGCGAGGACGGCCGGCAGCACCTCATGCGCCTGGCGATGCAGGTAGTCGACGTCCCAGCGATCGTCCCGCGCGCGCATCGTCGAGCGCCCGTATCCCGGCCGCGAGTACACCAGGCCGCGCATGCCGATCGCTTCGCACAATCGCTTCGGGAAGTCCCGCCACATCGCGATCGAGCCCAGGCCCTCGTGGAGGAAGACCATCACCGGCGCGTCGGCGATCGCGTTGCCGATCGCCTCGTTGACCCAGGTGTATTCGATGTCGGTGGCCCGGCCGCGCCAGTCGATGCGAAGCCGTTGCGTCGAAGTCGTGCTGTTCATGGGCACGATCTTAGGCATGCGCAAAAAGAAAAGGCCCCGGTCGTGAGACCGGGGCCGAAAGTTCGTCCGCCTGCAGAGGGAAAAGGCGGACCATGCGAGAGAGAAGCATGAACAACGGAAGCTCGAATTCCGTTGTCAGGATCAACTGTAGGGAGGTCGGCGTTTCACGGCACGAGGGCGTCGCCGCATCGTCCCCTCGGTGAACGCCCGATGCGCGTGTCGGGCGTTCGCCTACACGGCATCAATCCGCCGCGGCGGTGCCGGTCGCGCGGCCCGTGCCACCGAGCGCGCGCTGCGCGCTGGCCGCCATGAACAGCGCGAAGAAGACGACGCAGGACAGGCCGGCCGTGAGCGAGGTGTGCTCCGCGATCATGCCGATGAGCGGCGGGCCGGCCATCATGCCCAGGTAGCCCAGCGAGGAGACCGCCGCGATACCGTGCGCGGCGCTGATACCAGGCACCTTCGAGGCCGCGCTGAACAGCACCGGGACGACGTTGGACAGGCCCAGGCCGACCAGCGCGAAGCCCAGCAGGCCCGCGGACGCGACCGGCACCAGCAGCGCGGTCGCCATGCCGGCGGCCGCCAGCAGTCCGCTCGCGATCATGAGCGGCACCGGCGCGACACGCGCCCGTACCCAGTCGCCGCCGAAGCGGCCCAGCGCCATCGCCAGGCTGAAGCTCGCGTAGCCAAGCGCGGACAGACTCGCGTCGCTGGCGCGCTCCTGCTTCATGAAGAGCACGCTCCAGTCGTACATCGCGCCCTCGGCGATCAGACCCAGCGCAGCCAGCGTGCCGATCAGCGCGAGCACGCCGCGCGGCAGGCTCAGCGGCTGCGATTCGCCAGCGTCGGTCTTCATCTTCAGCATCGCGCCGCAGGCACCCAGGATCAGCACCATGCCCGTGCCGCAGGCCACCAGCAGATGGGTCTGCGGCGTCCAGCCCAGCAGCGGCAGCAGGCTGCCGACACCGGCGCCGACCATGCCGCCCAGGCTGAACATCGCGTGGAAGCCGCTCATCAGCGGCCGGCCGGCAAGATGCTCGATCTCGGTGGCCTCCGCATTGATGGCAACGTCGAACAGACTCGCCGTCGCGCCGAAGAGCATCAGCAGCAGGACCAGCCCGAGGTAGACGCTCGGCGCGATCAGCATCGACACGCCCGCCGCGCAGAGCACGCCGGTCAGCCCCGCCACGCCGCGTGGACCGAAGCGCGCCACGACCCGTCCGGCCTGCGTGAGCGCCAGCAGCGCGCCCACGCCCGAGGCCAGCATCGCAATCGCCAGCGATTGCTCCCCCAGGCCGTAATGCGCCTTGACCGTCGGCACATGCACGCCCCAGGTCGCGAACAAGGCCCCCGAGACGAAGAACTGGATGCGCAGCGCCCAGGCCGCGGAGTTCAGGCGGCGAGGCGTCGTGGTGTCGGAGATCGTGGTCATCGTGGAGCGGCGTGAAGAGCCCGTTACTGTAGGCGCCACGAGGCGCCCTTCGCGCGGATGTCGCCCCCGGTCAGCCAAGCGCGGGCTCTCCACGAGGCATGAGGGCTCCCTCCTGGACCCTCAAGCCTCATTCCGGCCCCACAGGCACCAGCGGACTCCGGATCAGGACACCATGCCGCGCAAGGCGTTGAAGAGCTTGCGCGGCTGCAAGGGCTTGAAGAGCACCGTGTGACCGCTTTCAGTGGCACGACGAAGTTCCTCGCGACTGGTGTCGCCCGTGACGAGGATCGCCGGCACCTCCATGCGGCAGAGCTCGCGCACCGCGCGGATCGCGGCAATGCCGTCCGGACCGTCACCCAGGTGCAGGTCCGACAGGATCAGGTCCGGCGGCGCGGCGCGCGTGCGCACAGCCTCCGCAGCCTCGGCCGCGGTGGCCGCAATGATGGACTCGTAGCCCCACTCCTCCAGCAGCAGCTGAAGGCCGATGCGGATGGGCTCCTCGTCGTCGATCACCAGCACCGAGCGCGGCTCCATCACCGGCATCGGCACGGTGTCCGCCGCAGTCGTGAACTCCGGGATCTCCGGCAGACCACCCAGCGGGATGCTCAGGCGGAACATCGTGCCCCGACCCGGCCGCGAGGCGACCATCAGCCGGTAGCCCAGCAGGTGCGCGAGACGCTTGACGATCGCCAGACCCATGCCGAGCCCTTGCGTGCGGCTGCGCTCGCTCTGGCCGACCTGGTAGAACTCGGCAAAGATGCGCGGCAGGTCGCTGGACTTGATGCCGATGCCGGTGTCCCAGACCTCGAGGTTGAGGTGGGTCGAGGTCGAACGCGCGACCACCACGACGCCGCCCTCCTCCGTGTACTTGATCGCGTTCTGGATGAGGTTGCCCAGGATGCGCTCCAGCAGCTGCGGATCGCTGGTGACGGACTTGCCGCCCGGCGAGAAACGCAGGCCCAGCCCCGCGCCTTCCGCCTGCCCCGCGTAGTGCATGTGCAGGCGGCGGAACAGGTCGCGCAGGGTGAAATGCTGGAGGTTGGGCTCGACGGTGCCGGCGTCCAGCCGCGAGATGTCGAGCATCGCGTTGAAGGACCGCTCCAGTCCCTCGATGGAGCGCATGACGTTGCGGATCAGCGGCTCTTCCTCGGTGCCTTGAAGACGACGCTCCAGGCTCGCGGCGAAGAGCCCCAGCGCGTGCACCGGCTGGCGCAGGTCGTGGCTCGCGATGGCGAGGAAACGGCTCTTCTCCTGGTCGGCGCGGATCGCGCCGTCGCGGTCCTGCTCGATGGTGCTGAGCTGGAGGTCCTGCTCCATCAGCAGGCGCTTGGCGCGCTGCCAGCGATGGTGCTCGAGCAGCGCCAGCCCGCCCACCACGGCCGCGGCCAGGAACCAGACGGGACCGGCCCCCGCTCGCGCGGTGGGATCGAACAATCGCGCCAGGCCCTCGGACGCCGGCAGCACCGCGATCACCGCGGCCCAACGCCCCATGGGCGCGAGCAGCACGCCGAGGACCGCCGCCGTGGCCGCCAGCAGCGGTCCGGTCAGCAGGCCGCGCGCGCCCGGCGATTCGGCCAGCCACGGATGCAGGGCCAGCAGGCCGAGGCAGCCGGCCGCCTGCAGGTAGAGGAGCCGCCGCCCTTCGCGGTCGGAAAAGGCCATGCGGCTGTTGTCGGTGCGGGGCCCGCGATGGGACAGGGACCGCGCGGTGAAGACGCAGCCGAGCGCGAGCGCGATCACGCCGAAGACCCAGACCATCAGGCCCGCCGCCGGCATGCCGCGCAGCAGCGCCGAGATCAGCGGCACGGCGACCGCCGTCAGCAGCCAGGGCCAGTGGCTCCAGGCCTCGTCGAAGCCCGCATCCTGCAGCCGGCGTGTGATCGCGCGACGCTCACGGCGCCGACCTTCCTGGACGGATTCGTCGTTCTCCGCCACGGCGCCGGCGACCGCGACGAAGAGGCTGGGCTTGGGCGGGCGGCGCGAGCGCTTGGGGCGCGGCGGCAGGCCGTCCGCGGACGGCGGCTCGCCGCCCCCGGTGGGCGTGCCGTCGCCGCCCGCACCGTCGCCAGTACCATCGCCGGTAGCGTCGCTGGTACCGGACGATGACGGAGAGGCCGCACCAGCCGTCCAGGAAGCCGATCCCGGGGAGCGATCGGCGCCGGATCCATGCGGGTCGCCTGCGGACGAGGCTCCCGAAACGACGCTCGCCGGCACGTCGAGGACGTCCGGCGAGTCGATGAGGATCTCGGTCGGCGGGAAGCCGGTGTCGGGGGCGTGCTCGCGGGTCCCGCGATCGCCCCGATGGACCGTGGCCACCGCGTCAGCGGAAGAGGCTGATCATGTGCGAGCGCGACTTGACGTCCAGCGCCAGCAGCAGCGAGGAGACGTAGTTCTTCACCGTGCCCAGCGAGAGCTGCGTCGAGTTGCTGATCTCCTGGTTGCTGCAGCCCGACAGCACCAGCTCCAGGATCTCCAGGTGGCGCGGGCCGAGTTCGGCCACGCGGTCGTACATCGCCGACGACGGGAAACGCGGGAACAGCGTGCCCGACTGCGATTGGCGGTGGCGCTGGCTCTCGGCCAGCAGTGCGCGCAGCGTGCTGCGCATCTCGGCCATCATCGCGCCCTTGGGCAGATAGCCGACGGCGCCCAGCGCCCGCGCCTGGCGGACGACGAATTCATCCTGCGTGCCGCTGAAGACGACGACGCGGGCCTCGGGATAGGCCTCCATGAACTGCCGCAGGCCTTGCAGGCCCTTGCAGTCCCCCAGGTTCAGGTCGAGCAGCACGGCATCCACCGCCCCGCCCTGCGCGTACGCCTGCAGACCTTCCTGCAGCGAGGACGCCTCCAGCCAGTCGATGTCGATCTCGTCCAGCGACTGGTACAGCGTGCGGATCCCCGCCCTCACCAACTCGTGGTCGTCGACCAGCAGCACCCGCCGCTTCACCGCCGGCATCGCATAAGCTCCACTCCCAGCCGCCTCGAACGTGCGTGCAACGGACACTGCTTCCATAGGGCCTCCCTGTTTCGACTGACCGATGGGTCTCCGGCTCGGTCGTCGTCACCCTTTACTGCACGCCGGAGAAGCTCCGCATGATAGGCCGATGGTCACTTGCGTCGCCCCCTCTTCAGGGGGAACCCTGAGGGGGTAGGCCGGAAACACTTGTGACGACATGTTGCGAAAGTAAGGCGTCAACGCTGTCAGACGCCATCCCCATTTATAGGGCCTCGCACGCCACGGCTATCCCCCATGAGGTGGGATCTGCAAACGTACCCGGCACGGGGAGCGGGCGATCCCGCCGACGGGGATGCCCAGCCGGACGACAGCCTCCAGCAAGGTCACGGAGGACCCCGGTCCCTAGAATTCCGTCCAGCTTCCGAGACCCAATGCGCCCTGCCCTCCAATATCCCTTTCTGCCGATCGCTGCGCTGCTGGTTGTCGGACTGACGGCGGGATCGGTGCCCCTGCCGGCGATGGCCGCAGGCAGCCTGGCGCTGATGGACGCGCCGCCGGCGCAGACGAGCTGGTCCGGCGGGGTCTCGACCCGCAGTTGGCCCTCCGCGCCCGGCAGCCGGGCCCGCAGCAACGACCTGCTGCCCGCCGTGGAAGTCCTGACCCCCGAGGGCGGTTTCGTCTCCACGGACCTGGGCATCGGCTGGAACCTCGTGCCCTTGCTGGCCGATGCGGACACCGCCAGGACCTGGCAGGTCGGCGCGCGGCTGTGGCCGCAGTTCGGGCGGCCGTCCCGGGTCACGCCCAAGGGCATCGACCGGCTCGGCTCGCGCGTCACGACGGAAGCCTTCGCCAATGTGCAGGCCGCTTCGTGGCTGATGCTGCAGTCGGGCTTCTCCTGGGGTAGCGGCCGCCGCCACGACGGCCAGGTGCTCGAACTCGGACTGACCTCCGGGATCCCGATCGGCGACGACCTCATCGCCGTCACGCTGGGGGCCACCGCCGCCAACGGCGCGCACCTGCGCAGCAGCTACGGCATCGGCCCCGGCGAATCCCGCGCCAGCGGCCTGCCGGCCTGGCGTCCGCGCGCCGGGATGATGGACTGGAGCATCGCGCTCAGCGGCGAGCACAAGTTCTCCGAGCACTGGTCCGTCAGCGGCCAGTGGCTGGACGCGCGGCTGGTCGGGGACGCGTCGCGCTCGCCGCTGACGACCTCCCGGACGCAGCAGACCTTCAGCGCCAGCCTCTGGTACCGCTTCTGAGGCAAGTCCTGCCCCTTCCCCTGACCCTTCCCGCGTCCCTGCCTTCCCCCGCCGTTCAGCCATGCATCGCGTCCTCCTCATCGCCGTCCCGCTGTTCGGACTCCTGATCGCCTTCGAGTGGTTGTGGGGACGGCTGAAGGGGCGCGACACCTACGGGCTGTCCGACTCGATCAGCAGCCTGAGCCAGGGCCTGATGAGCCTGGCGGTCGCCGCGGTGACGCCGCTGTTCCAGAACGGCATGTACGCCTGGCTGCAGCCGCATCTGGCGCTGGTGCCCGGTTCGGTCTGGGACGGCTGGTGGGGCTGGGTCGTGGCGATCGTGGTCTACGACTTCTGCGACTACTGGCTGCACCGCGTCAGCCATGAGAGCGCCCTCTTCTGGGCGGCGCACACCGTCCACCATCAGAGCGAGCACTTCAACCTGACCACCGCCCTGCGCCAGGAGAGCTTCTACGCGGTGATGGGCTGGCCGTTCTTCCTGCCGATGGCGCTGCTGGGCCTGCCGCTGGAACAGTACGTCGCCGCTGGGCTGTTCGTGCTGCTGTACCAGTTCTGGATCCACACCGAGCACGTCGGCCGGCTGGGCTGGCTGGACCGGGCGTTCTCGACGCCGTCCAACCACCGCGTCCACCATGCGGTCAACCCGGGCTACCTGGACAAGAACTACGGCGCGGTGCTCGTGCTCTGGGACCGGATGTTCGGGACCTTCGTCGAGGAGACCGAACCTTGCGTCTACGGCACCGTCAAGCCGCTGCACAGCTGGAATCCGATCCGGGCGGTCGGGCAGTTCTATGGTGAGCTCTTCGACCGCGCCCGGGCGACGCCGCACTGGGCGGACCGGATCCGGGTGCTGTTCAAGTCGCCCGGCTGGGCGCCGCCGGGAACGTCAACGACGGCCGAACCGGACGGCGACCGGCTGCGCCAGCCGCGCTTCGATCCTCTGGTGAGCCGGCTGGATCGCTGGCGAGCGGTCAGTTTGCTGGCGATGACGGGCGCGGCGTCGGCGGTCTGGCTGGACGCCAGCGACGACATGAGCGAAGGCCGCAACCTGATCGCGGCCGCGGTGATCGCTGGCGGCCTCTACGCGGCGGGCGCGTTGCTGGCACGTGGCGCGGAGAAAGCCAGCGATCGCGAGGGCCTCGACATCGAAGGTCCCGGCGTCGAGGGCAGCCGAAGCCGCCGCCGTCGCAGCCTGCGCGGTTGGGGCCTCTACCTCGGTGCGATGGTGCTCTGCGCCGCGATGATCGCCGTGCTGGTCTGACGCTCCGACGTCGCCCGTCGCCGATCCCCGCTCAGCTGTGCGGCCACCCCAGCACCGACAGCGCATCGTCGTAAGAGTCATCCGCGGCCGAAGCCGCTCTCGCGGCGTCAGCTTGGTTGCTCCCCAGTTGAGCCAGACACACCATCGTGGCGCCGCCGAAGGCGATGATGTCCTCGACCGCCGCGACGGGGAAGTCGTGACCGAGCGCGTCCGACAGCTTCTCGCGCAGCGTGTGGCCGGCGTAGGTGGCCACCACCGCGCCCATTGCGCCGGCGAATGCGGCCGGCCAGGAGCGGCCGCCCGCCAGTGCCGCGCCCGAGATCGCCCCGCTGACCGCGCGCGCCGCGAGCCCCGGCGGATCGGTGCGATCGGGCGTCGACGGCAGCTTGTCGACGACGAGCTCGCCGAGCGCCATCGGCGTCGTGACCGCCACGGCGTGGGTGGAACTCAGGAATGCCAACGGTGAATCCTTGACGTCGATCCAGCCGAACCTGGCAGCCCAACTGGCGACGGTCAACGGCGCGCTGGTCCGGGGCCCGGCGGTGCTGCCGAGCAGGAAGGCGAGCATCAGCGTGCGCCGCGAATCGGCGGGCTTGGTCGCAACGACCGGCAGGCCTTGCGCCTTCGCTTCCCGGACCACCTGGACCCCTGTACGCACGTGGCCGAAGAAGCGGCGGAACAGGTGCCGGGCCGATTCGGTGAACGCGCCGTAGACCAAGTGCGAGACATAGGAATACGGATGCGACTGCAGCGGCGCCCGCGTGATCGG
Organism: Roseateles noduli; assembly: GCA_002205125.1. Taxonomy (GTDB): domain Bacteria; phylum Pseudomonadota; class Gammaproteobacteria; order Burkholderiales; family Burkholderiaceae_C; genus Roseateles; species Roseateles noduli. Next base: position 418,385 of record NIOE01000003.1, read on the forward strand.
GTCGCCGAAGCGGAAGGCGGGCACCAGCGTCTCGTCGACCACGGTCGCCGCGGCGACGCCGAAGACCGTGCCGCATCCGGCGGTCACCCGCGGCTCGAGTTCGGCAGCGGCGCCGTAGAGGCCGCCGACCAGCGACCCCATCGCGTAATGGACGCCCTCGCCGGCAGCGGCACGCTGTCTACGTGGCAGGCGACGTCCGGTGAGCTTGGCGAGCCGGTCGGCGGCGCGTTCGGTCGATGGCATGCCGCGCACGCCCGAGGTGATGCCGACCCGCTCCAGCCCCGCCTGGAAGGCGGTCATCGCGGCGGCGCCGATCAGGCCGCCTAGCAGTCCGGAGGCGGTGCCCACGCAGAGGTCGCGCGGTCGGTGGTCGAGGTCCATGGGCGTTCCCGTCAAGATCGGAGTGGAGCCGCCCTTGTGGCAAGGGTCGTTCCTCCCAGGATGACGGGATGCCGGCACCGTTCCCGGAGCAGCCCTGCCCCAGGTCGGCCTGGAAGGGGCGCATCGCGTGCGCGACCGAAGAACGCCTCAGCGCGGCGTGTGGCGGGCGATCGCCTCCTGCAGGCGATCGCAGGCGCGCGCCATCTGGGCGCGCGGCGCGGTCGCGACGCTGAGCATCAGCCCGGATTGCGCGCGCTCCGGATCGGCAAACCAGACCGACAGCGGCGCCGGCGAGATGCCGAAGGCAAAAAGTTCCCGCGCTGTCGCCAGGTCGGACGCGCCCGGCGGCGTGCGCACCAGCACCGCCAAGGCCGCCGGCAGGGTGTCCAGTCCGCGTGCGTGCAAATGCTCCAGCAGGTCGTCGCGTTGTGCCTGGTACAGCCGTTTGGCGCGCCGGAGGTGGCGCAGGTAGTGCCCGTCGCGCATGAAGGCCGCGATCGCGAGCTGGGCGGCCGGTCCCGGCGGCGGCGCGAGGCAGGCGGACACCTCCGCGAAGCGCGCCGCCATCGCCGCCGGCGCGACGATGAAGCCGAGCCGCAGCCGGGGGTCTATCGTCTTGCTGAAGGAGCCGATGTGGATCACCCGCCCGTGCTGGTCCAGCGACGCCAGCGCGGGCGCGGCGCGCCCCTGCAGCTGGAGTTCGCTCAGGTAGTCGTCCTCGACGATCCAGCCGTCGGCGCTCGAGGCCCAGTCGAGCAGACGCAGCCGACGCTGCAGCGACATCGTCACGCCGAGCGGCGCCTGCTGCCCCGGTGTCACGACGGCGATCCGCGCCTGCGGCGCGCGGTGCCAGCCGGCGTCGACGTCGATGCCCTCCTCGTCCACCGGGACCGGGACCGGCGTCAGGCGACCCAGCATCAGCGCCTGGCGCGTGAAGAAGAAGCCGGGCTCCTCCATCCACGCCGAGCCGCCGTCGAGTCCGAGCACGCGCAGCGTGATTCCGAGTCCCGCCGCATAGCCGCCGGTGATGAGCACCTGCTCGGGCGAGCAGACCACGCCGCGCGCCACGGCGAGGTAGCCGGCGATCTCGCGCCGCAGCTCGATCTCGCCGCGCGGATCCGGATACAGCGCGGCACCGGTGGTTTCCGCCAGCAGCGCCCGCGCGCGGAGCCGGTGCATCAGCTTGGCGGGCAGGCTCTCCCGGGAGGGAATGCCGGGCTGGAAGATCCCCGGCCCGGCAGTCAACTCGCGGTACATCGAGATGAACGGTCCCGGATCGAGCGTCGGCTCATCGCGCCGCGCGGCGGCGGGCCGCTCCGCGACGCGCGTGCCTCCGGAGCGCGAGGCCTCGATCATCTGTGCAGCAGCGAGTTTCTCGTAGGCCACGCGCACGGTGCCGCGCGCCACGCCCAGTTGCGCCGCCAGATCGATCCAGGACGGCAACCGCATGCCGGGCAGCAGCGCCTGCTGCTCGATCGCGGCGGCGATGCCCCGATGGATCTGGTCGGCCAAGGGAACGGCCGACGACTTGTCGAGGGAGACCTTCAGCGACGCGCTCATCGTGGTACAGCGATTCCTTCGATTCTTGGGACTCCACTTTGCACCACGGCGGGAGAAGAATCCAGTCATCGATCACGCATCGATCCAGCCACTCCCCACCTTCCCTAACCTCCAGGAGCCCACCATGTCCCACCGTCTCGACTACAGCCAGATCGCCCCCGCCGGTGTGAAGGCGCTCGGCGGCGTCTACGGTTACGTCGCCCAGAGCGGCCTCCCGCCGGCGCTCGTCGAACTCGTCTTCCTGCGGATCTCGCAGATCAACAACTGCGCCTACTGCCTCGACATGCACACGCGCGACCTGCTGAAGAAAGGCGTCCCCGTCGAGAAGCTGGCGCTGGTGCAGGCCTGGCTGGAAGGCGGGGCGCTCTTCGACGCGCGCGAACGCGCGGCGCTGGCCTGGGCCGAGTCCGTCACCCGTGTCGCCACGACCGGCGTGCCCGACGGCGACTTCGCCGCCGTGAGCGCGGTGTTCAGCGACAAGGAAGTCGTCGATCTCACGATCGCCATCGGCCTGATGAACACCTACAACCGGCTGGCCATCAGCTTCCGCAACGTGCCGCAGGCGGTCGTAGCCGCGGCGCGTTGATCAACCGATCGCCCGGCGCAGGTTCTCGCGGGCGCGGTCTGCACCGACGAGCGCCGACCACGCGCGCTGCCAGGATCGTTCGAAGAGACCGTTCATGTGCGCTGGATGGTAGCGGCTGTCTGGCCTGCGGCTACGATCCTCGTCATGCCCATCCACATCACCACGCCGACCGTCGAGTCGGACGCATTCAGCACCCCGGGCCAGCGCGTCTGGCTGAAGCTCGAAGCGCTCCAGCCCTGCGGGTCGTTCAAGCTGCGCGGCATCGGCCACGCCTGTGAAGTCCATGCGTCGCGCGGCGCCACGCGGCTGTTGTCGTCGTCGGGCGGCAATGCCGGCATCGCGGTGGCGTATGCGGGGCGCCGGCTCGGATTGCCGGTCGTCGTGGTCGTGCCGGAGACCACGCGCGAATGGCCCAAGACGCTGATCCGTCGCCAGGGCGCGGAGGTCATCGTCCACGGCAAGAGCTGGATGGAGGCCAACGATCACCTGATGTCGCTGCGGCAGCCGACGGATGCCTTCATCCACCCGTTCGACGATCCGCTGCTGTGGGACGGCCACGCGTCGATGATCGCGGAGGCGGCGACACAGGCGCCCAAGCCGGATGCGGTGGTACTGTCGGTCGGCGGTGGTGGCCTGATGAGCGGCGTGCTGCAGGGCATGCACGCGGTCGGCTGGCAGGATGTGCCGCTGGTGGCGGCGGAGACGCTCGGCGCCGATTCGCTGAATGCGGCGATCGCCGCGGGCGAGCTGGTGACACTGGACGCGATCACGAGCCTGGCGACTTCGCTGGGTGCGCGGCGGGTCAGCGAGCGGGCTTTCGCATGGACGAAGGAACATCCGGTCGTCGCCACGACGGTGACCGATGCGGAGGCCGTGCAGGCCTGCCTTGACGTGGCGAAGGAGCACCGCGTGATCGTCGAGCCGGCCTGCGGGGCTGCGGTCGCGGCGACGCTCAAGCGCGCGGTGCCGACGCTGCAAGAGGCCAGGAACGTGCTGGTGATCCTCTGCGGCGGCGCCTGCACGACCTACGAGGACCTGGTCGACTGGCGCGCCGTCAGCTGATCACATCTTCTCGCCGGGGATCGCGCTGGCCGCTTTCACCCAGGCGACGAAGGCGGCTTCGTCTAGCGGCTCCTTCTCGTCGACATGCAGGTAGCGCGCGTGCGCGGTCTTCGAGTCGACGGGCGGCATCGGATCCAGCGACTTGCCGTTGAAGAACGCGACCTTCACGTAGCGCGTCATCACATGGACTCCGAGGAACCAGGTCGTGCCGTCGACGCCGTACAGCGGCGAGTTCCACTTCACGGCCTTGCGCACGTCGGGCACGGCCTCGACGATCAACGCATCCAGGCGCCGCACGACGGCCTGCTTCCAGTCCTGGAGCGCGGCGATGTAAGCCTGCACCGGTGCGTCCCCATGCCCCTTCGGGATCTGCGGATTGCCGCCGGAGAGCAGAACCACGTCGCGGTCACCAGCGGGCGCCGGCGTGGTGGGTCTTGATGACTTGCTAGGCATGGACGGGACCATATCACTTCCCCCCTCAGCGCGACTTTCAATGATTCCCATCAGCGGAACGGACTCATCTCTTCGACGGTGACCGTCTTGCCGTTGCGCGGCTTCAGCATTCCCGCCAGTTCCGCCAACGACGTCGTCTTGGTACGAACGAAGAGGGTGCCGTCGCCGCGGATATACCAGCGGAACGGGGTGTCAGGCTTTGCCCCCAACTCCTTCAGGAGCTCCGCCGGCACCTGCAGAGTGCCTTGCTCGCTCAGAAACGTTTCATGCATTGCTTTCTCCTTTCAGTGGGTCACCGGAATCCAGCTGCGGCGTCTCTTCCGCGACCGGCCTTTTCGACTTCGCGACGACGTGGATGCTGCCGTCCTCACTCAGCTTCCAGATGAACCGTGTGCCGAGCTTGGCGCCAAGGGCCTCCCGGATGTCCTTGGGAACGACGATTCGCCCGTTCATTTCCATCTTCGACATCGACATGTCTGCCACCTCGCAAGGTCAAATCACAAGCTCTGCACCGCTCAGCGCCGAAGCTTGCCGATCGAACGTGTGAAACGGGCTACGCTTGTTTGCAGTGGCCATCGCCGCATGAATGCAGTCCGCCATGTCGGCAGAGGACTGCGCATACCCTTCCAAGGCCACCAGCACCGCGTCCTCACGTTCAAACTCAATCTCACCTGAGCTCATGAGTTGCTCGATGGCATGTAGCACTTGCGACTTGTTGAACTGGAAACGCGAGCGGAGAACCCATTCGAGCTCCAGCAGAACAGTGGTCGACACGAAGAGCCTGCGAGCCAACTGCGCGTAGCGCTCTCGAAGACGTGTCACGGCCTCCACCTGGCTTGCATCGTCCTGAACGATGAGGCGGATCAGGACGTTCGTGTCGACGGCGCACATCACCGGAACGGGTTCATGTCTTCCAAGGACACCTTGATTCCAGGCGCTGGTTTCAGCATGCCGGCGAGGTCTTCCAGCGTCACGGTCTTGGCGATCACGCGGATCGTTCCATCGTGCGTCATGACCCAAAGGAACTGCGTTCCGGGCACGGCATTCACTGCCTTGCGGATCTCTGCGGGAACAGTCACCTGTCCTTTCACGGACATCTTCGAAATGGGCATCAGACTCTCCTTGCGAAGCGATGCAGCCACTTTAGGAAAACGTCGCGTCGGGTGCCATGACTTGCACTTGTGGACATTCCGCCGATGGCACTCTCACGAGGCATCGCACACACGCGGATGAGTGGATCCGCGGAACTCCCAGGCCGTCTCCCGACGCCAGGGGGTGGCGGAGCGACGCAGCCGCTCCGCCTTTGCCGACCCGGAGGTCAGCGGTCGATCATTGCGGCGCGGAAGCCGCCGTCGCGGCCGTCGGTGCCACGGGCGCGCCAGCGCCGCCGGGGAACAACCGGTCCACCAGCTCAACGACCTTCTTGTCGGCATCGATGAACTTGCCCATGCTGCCGCTGCCGTGCGTGGCGTCGTACTTCGCCTCGCCGATCTGCTTGCCCGCGCTGAAGACGCGGATCTCGGCATACGCCATGTACAGCGCCAGGTCCCAGCGCCACGTGGCGTTGTAGGTGCTCGTCACCGCGCAGTCGGTGATCAAAGCCACCGTCGGCAAGGTCCGCACTTCATAGCCCTTGCTCGCCAGCGCGCGCTTGTAGCCGTCGCTGAACCCCTTGCGCACCACCGGGTTGTCGATCACGCAGATCACCCGGTCCTCCATGCGGACCTGCACCGGCGTCACGTTCTGATGGATCGCGCAGCCGCTCAGACCCACGGCCGCCAACGCGGCCACTCCCAACTTCTTCATGCTCCCTCCTGGAGACTCGTCTTCTTGAAGGCGCGATTCTAGAAAGAAGGGGGCGCCCCTCCCGAGGCGCCCCCGCATCCAGACGTTCGGAAAAACCTCAGGTCGCGACAGGCGCCGCAGGCGAGTCGTCGGCGTTGGTCCCGGCGCTTTCTTTGGCGCTCTTCTCGGCGCTGTCCTCGGCCTCATCACGCCGATAGACCCACCGGTACAACACCGGCAGCACCAGCAAGGTCAGCGCCGTCGAGGACAGGATCCCGCCGATCACCACCGTCGCCAGCGGGCGCTGCACCTCGGCGCCCGTCCCGGTGGCAAGCGCCATCGGGACGAATCCGAGCGAGGCCACCAGCGCCGTCATGAGCACCGGCCGCAGGCGCGTCAACGCACCTTCGTGGATGGCCTCCTCCAACGGACGGCCCTGCTCCCTCAACTGGCGGATGAAGGAGATCATCACCAGCCCGTTCAGCACCGCCACGCCGCTGAGCGCGATGAAACCGACCGCCGCCGAGATCGACAGCGGAATCCCCCGCATCCACAACGCCAGCACGCCGCCAGTCAGCGCGAACGGGATGCCCGAGAACACCAGCAACCCGTCCCGCGCGTTGCCGAACATCGCGAACAGCAGGACGAAGACCAGCCCCAGCGCCACCGGCACCACGACGCGCAGGCGCTCGCTGGCCGATTGCAGGTTCTCGAACTGGCCGCCCCAGCCCAGCCAGTAGCCCGACGGCAGCGCGACCTGCGCCGCCACCGCCTGCTGCGCCTGCGCGACGAACGAGCCGAGGTCCCGTCCGCGCACGTTGGCGCTGACGACGACGCGCCGCTTGCCGTCCTCGCGGCTGACCTGGTTGGGGCCGGGCGCCAGCGCCAGCGTGGCGACTTCGGACAAGGGGACGAACCGCGTCGCGCCGTCGGCGCCGCGCGGCAGCGGCACCGGCAGCCGCTCGATGGCCGCCAGGTCCGTGCGCAGCGCCTCGGGCAAGCGCACGACGAGGGAGAAGCGCCGGTCGCCCTCGAACAGCGTGCCGGCGTGCGCGCCGCCCGTCGCCGTCGCGACCAGCTGCTGCACGTCCTGCAGGTTCAGGCCGAGGCGTCCCGCCTTCTCGCGGTCGATGTCGACGGTGAGCATCGGCAGCCCGGTCGTCTGCTCGACGTTGACCTCCGCCGCGCCCTCCAGCCCGCCGAGCACCGCGGCGATCTTCGCCGCCGCCGCGTTCAGCTGCTCCATGTCGTCGCCAAAGACCTTCACCGCCACGTCCGAACGCACGCCCGAGATCAGCTCGTTGAAGCGCAGCTGGATCGGCTGCGAGAACTCGTAGTTCTGCCCCGGCAGCGTCGCGAGCTCTGCCTGGACCGCCGCGATCAGCGCGTCGCGCGTGCGGCGCGGCTCGGGCCACTGGTCCGTGGGCTTGAGCATCACGTAGGCGTCGGAGATGTTGGGCGGCATCGGGTCCGCCGCGATCTCGGCCGTGCCGGTGCGCGAGAACACGCGCTCGATCTCGGGGAACTTCTGCATCAGCCGCGCCTCCATCTGCTGCTGCATCGCCACCGACTGCGTCAGGCTGGTGCCCGGCAGCCGCAGTGCCTGCACCGCGAAGTCGCCTTCGTTGAGGCTGGGCACGAACTCGCTCCCCAGCCGCGTCGCGAGCAGCGTCGACAACACCACGGCGACGACCGCGCCCGTGATGACCACCGGTCGCGCGCCCATGGCCCGGGCCAGCAGCGGCTCGTAGGCGCGGTGCGCCCAGGCCATCACGCGGCTTTCCTTCTCCTGGACCTTGTCGCCGATAAACAACGCCACCGCCGCCGGCACGAAGGTGATGGACAGGATCATCGCGCCCAGCAGCGCCATCACCACGGTCACCGCCATCGGATGGAACATCCGCCCCTCCACGCCGGTGAGCGCGAAGATCGGCAGGTAGACCACCATGATGATCAATTGCCCGAACAGCAGCGGCCGGCGCGCCTCCTGCGCCGCCGCGAAGACCTCGTGGAAGCGCTCCGCGCGCGTCAACGGCCGGCCCAGTCGCGACTGCGCATGCGCCAGGCGCCGCACGCAGTTCTCGACGATCACGACCGCGCCGTCCACGATGATCCCGAAGTCCAGCGCGCCCAGGCTCATCAGGTTGGCGCTGACCTTCTGGCCGACCATGCCGGTGAAGGTGAACAGCATGGACAGCGGGATCACCAGCGCCGTCAGCACCGCCGCGCGCAGGTTGCCCAGGAACAGGAACAGCACCGCGATCACCAGCACCGCGCCTTCGACCAGGTTGCGCTTGACCGTGGCGATCGCCTTGTCCACCAGCACCGTGCGGTCGTAGACGGTGACGACGTGGACGCCCTTGGGCAGCGTGGTCGCGACCTCCTTCATCTTGCGGTCCACCGCCTGCGCCACGCTGCGGCTGTTCTCGCCGATCAGCATGAAGACCGTGCCCAGCACCACCTCGCGGCCGTTGTCGGTGGCCGCGCCGCTGCGCAGCTCCTTGCCGATGCCGACCTGCGCCACGTCGCGCACCCGCACCGGCACGCCGCCGTCGGTGCGCAGCACGACGTTGCCGATGTCGGCCAGATCCCGCAGCTGGCCCGGCGCGCGGATCAGGTACTGCTCGCCGCGGCGCTCGATGTAGCCGGCGCCGACGTTGGCGTTGTTGCGCTCCAGCGCCTGGACCACTTCCGCCAGCGTCAGCCCGTGCGAGGACAGCCGTCCGGGATCGGGCGCGATCTCGAACTCCTTGGCGAAGCCGCCTATCGTGTTGACCTCGGTCACGCCGGGCACGTTGCGCAGCTGCGGCTTGACGACCCAATCCTGGATCTCGCGCAGGTCGATCGGCGTGTAGGGCGAGCCGTCGGGCTTGCGCGCGCCCTCCTCGGCTTCGATGGTCCACTGGTAGATCTCGCCCAGGCCCGTGGACACCGGCCCCATCGCCGGCGTCAGTCCGTCGGGCAGGTGCTCGCGCGCGGCCTGCAGCCGCTCGTTGACCAGTTGCCGCGCGAAGTGGATGTCGGTGCCGTCGGCGAAGATCACCGTCACCTGCGACAGCCCGTAGCGCGACAGCGAGCGCGTCTGCTTCAGCCCCGGCAGGCCCGCCATCGCGGTCTCGACCGGGAAGGTCACGCGCTGCTCCGCCTCCAGCGGCGAGTAGCCGGGCGCGCCGGTGTTGATCTGCACCTGCACGTTGGTGATGTCGGGCACGGCGTCGATGGGCAGCTTCTGGTAGCTGAAGACGCCCAGCGCGGCCATGCCCAGGACGGCGAGGAGGACCAGCCATCGGTGCTCGATGGCGAATCGGATGATGCGTTCGAACATGCGTCCTCCGTCAGTGCGAATGCGTCGCGGAGCCCTTGCCGGCCTCCGACTTGATGACGAAGGCGTTGACCGCCGCGACCTTGGCGCCGGCCTTCAGGCCGTCGACGATCTCGATGCGGCGGCCGTCGCCGCGGCCGGTCTTCACCGGCGTCGCGGCGAAGCCCTCGGCGGTCCGGACGAAGACGACCTGCCGCTCCTCGAAGACCTGGACCGTGTCCGCGGGAACGGTCACCGCCGCGGGCGCCTCGCCGGTCACGACGTCGATGTTGACGAAGAGCCCGGGCCGCCAGGCGCGGTCCGGATTGGTCAGGGAGATCCGCGCCTGCGCGGTGCGGCTCTGGCCGCCGATCAGCGCGCCGACGTAGGCGACGGTGCCCTCCGCCGACTGCTCGAAGGCGGCGGAGCGCACGACGGCGCGCTCGCCGACGCGCACCTTGGCCAGGTCGCCCGCGGGCACGTCCAGGCGCGCCCACACGGTGCGCAGGTCCGACAGCACGAAGACGCTGGCGTCCTCCTTCACCTGCTCGCCCAGCGTCAGGTGCTTCTCGACGACGACGCCGTCGAACGGCGCGCGCAGCTCGAAACGCGTCAGCGCGCCGCCGAGAGAACCTCCCGCCGTCGCTCCGGCCCTGATCCCGGTGGCCGCGGCCGGCGAGGCCCCGATCGCGATCAGCTTCTGCCGCGCATTCGCGACGGCGATCTCGGTCTCGCGCAACGCCTGCTCGGCGATGTCGACGTCCTGTCTCGGGGAGATCTTCTCCTCCCACAGCTTGCGTTCCCGGTCGTAGGTCGTGCGCGCCAACTGCTCGCGCTTCTGCGCGGCGAGCAGCTCGCTGCGCTGGTCCGACACCTGCGCGCTGGCGATGACTGCGAGCAGATCGCCCTTGCGCACGGACTGGCCGAGCGTCGCCGGCACCGACTCGACGACACCGGCCACGCGCGGCACGACGTGCGCGGTGCGGTCCTCGTTGAAGCCGATCTCGCCGGGCAGGCGCGTCGTCGTCCGGATCGTCGCGGGACCCGCCGTCTCCAGCACGATCGCGGCGGACTTGATCTGAGCGTCGGTCATCGCGATGGCTTCGGGCTCATCGGCGGCATGGCCGTGGCCATCGGCCTTCGCATCGGCCTTCCCATCGGGCTTCGCTGCCTTGGCGTCGCCCGCGTGCTCGTCCTGAGGCGCGCCCTTCTGAGCGTCTCTCTGGTCGTCCTTATGGTCGTCCTTATGGTCGTCGGACGCCTTCTTCTCGCCATGGCCGTGGTCGTCATGGCCCTCTTCGGCGTGTTCGCCGTGTCCGCCCTTGGGCGACGCCGACGACCCCGAGGCCAGGATGGCCGCGCCGCCGGCCAGGCCGATCGCCACCAGCACCGCGATCGCGATCAGTTGCCGCTTCGGCAGTCGGCGTCCCGAGGACTTCTTGTCGTCTTGCATGCCGTCTTGCTTGTTGAAATTCATCGTCGTTCTCACGGTTGCTGGGCGGGGGCGCCGAGGCGGCGCTCGAGGTCGGCGTTGGCGCGATGCGCCCGCGCGAGCGCGTCCAGCCATTGCATGCGCGCCTGCAGCCAGGTGCGCTGCGCGTCGAGCACCTCCAGGAAGCCGAACTTCCCGAGTTCGAAGCCGCGGGTCGCGGCGGTGTAGGCCTCGCGCGCGCCGGGCAGCACGGTGCGCTGCAGCGCGTCGACCTCGTCGGCGCGGGCGCGCAGTTCGTCCGCGGCGCTCAGCACCTCGGCGCGCACGCGCATGGCTTCGGCTTCGGCGAGCTGCTCCGCGGCCTGGCGGCGCTTGAGGGCCTCGCGCTGCGCGCCCTGGTTGCGGTCGAACAGCGGGATCGGCATCGACACGCCGATCACCGCCTGGTTGCGGCCGATCTCCTGCGCGCGTTTGGCGCCGAGGGTCACCGTCACATCGGGGATGCGGCGCGCGCGTTCGAGCTCGTAGGCGGCCTGGGCGCGTTCGACCTCCAGACGGGCGCGGCGCAGGCTGGGCGCGTCGGCCAGGCGCTGGGCGACCGCGGCTTCGGCGGGCAAGGCGGGCAGCGAGTTCGCATCACCGTCGAGCGTGCCGATCAGCGCCTCGTCGATCCCGACCGCGGCCGCCAGCGCGTGGCGCGCGGCGAGCCGGTCGGCCTGCGCCTGGCGCAGCTCGATGCGCGAGGTGGCCTCGGCGACCCGCGCGCGGGTCTCATCGATCGGCGAGAGCTTGCCGGCGGACACGCGTCGTGCCGTCGCCTCGGCACCGCCGCCCGCGATGCGCAGCGACTCCTGCGCGGCGGTGACGCGCTCCTGTGCGACCAGTGCGGCGAAGAAGGCCTGGACCACGTCGGCGCGCAGCTCGGCGCGCAGCGCGTCGAGCTCAGCCTGCGAGATGTCACGGCCGCGCTGGGCCAGCGCCGTCCGCGCGGCGCGCTGGCCGCCGATCTCCAGCGGCTGGCTCAGCAGCACGGTGAGCGTGCGCGTCTCGCGACGGGTGTCCTCCTGCTCGAGCCCGAGCGAGGGATTGGGCGGCAGCGCCGCCTGCTGGACGGCGCCGTCGGCGGCCTCGACCTCGAAGGTCGCGGCGCGCAGGCGGGGATGGCTCATCAGCGCGCGCTCGATGGCGGCGTTCAGCGTCAGCGCAGGCGCGGACGACTGAGCAGAAGCAGATGGCGTTTCGGGCGCGGCCCGTGACGCCATCGGCATGAGGGAGAGCAGTGCCGCGCTGTACAGCGGCACCAGGAACTTGGGCATCGGAGACTCCGGCGTTGTGCCCGCCGCCGCGGGGCGGCCGGGCAGGAAAAAGATCAACGGGGAATCGGCGAGCGCCGCACGCCTCGGCGCGGGCCGAGACGATCTGAGGTCAGGAGCGTCCGCCGATCAGGCGAACAGCCAATTCGGGCGCTCTCGGCGGTCAGGACCTCGAGAGGACCACACCTCGGAGATGGAGGCCGAGGTCAGGGGACCCGCCATGGCGGGCAGCACGATCGGCGTGCTCGCCACCGGCTGACTGTGGCCCAGGTGGCAGAAGCCGCAGTCGTCGTCGACGCAGGTCAGCGCCTTGTCGGCGGCCTTCTCGATCTTCGCGGTGTCGGGCGCCGCCTTGGCATCGGCAGCGTCGCCCGACGCTTCATGCCGATGTTCGTGATGCCCGATGTGATTCGCCGCCGGATCGGCTTCATGCGCGCAATAGGTCGCCGCCACCGCCCAGCTCAGCTGGAGCGGCAGCAGGATCAGCAGGAAGACGGTGAGCCAGCGGCGCATGGGGCGCGAGTATAGAGAGCCTCGCATGCCCTTCCGCGCCGACCGGCTTCGCCGGCGCCTGTCGCCGGCCAGCGGTTTTCACGAAGTCGAGGCGGGCGTCGAGGACGGCGACGGCGACGGCGACGGCGACGGCGACGTCGGTGACGACGATGCGGAGGCGCTCGACACCGTCGGCCGCGCGCCGCAGGCTTCCATCGCCATCTCGTCGACCTGCGTCGCCAGATGCAGATTGACGCGGATGGCGGTCCAGGCCTCCCGGGTGCGGGTGAAGATCCGACCCTGGGCGGCTTCGCGGATCTCGTGCTCCCCCCACAGGTTGCGCTCGCCGAAGAACGGTGCCTCCGCCACGATGGCCTCCGCGGCCTCGCGGCCGGCATCGTCCGGGTTCGCGCGCCGGCGCCGCTCGAAGTGCCACACGCCCTGCCACGGGTAGTCGATGCGGACATGACCGGTGGGCAGCTCCGGACCGGGTTCGCTCGGCGTATGGACCGCGCCGTGATCCCCGTAGCCCACCACAGCCAGACCGCCGAGCCGCCGGTGCAGCTCGCGCTCCAGGATCGCCAGGCGCCCCGACCGCGCGCTGTCGTCCGGCGCCGCCGTGCCCAGCCACTGCGCGGCGGCGGGGAAGCTGTTGCCCATCATCACGACCCGCATCCCCGGCCACCGCGTGCGCCAGCGCGCCAGCAGGTCGCGCCCGATGCCGGCGCAGCCGAGCAGCCATTCGCGCTCGGTGCCGAAATCCAGCACGACCAGCGCGCGGCGCGGGTCTTCCAGCCCTTCCAGCGCGCGCTCGACGACCGAGGTCGACGGCGCCGCGCCGCGCAGGCGGAACACCACCCGGCCGCACTCGCGCTCCAGCGCGGCCGCCTGCAGCGCGATGGCGCGTTCGCTGGCGCCGTCGGGCATCAGCACCACCGGCACCGCGTTGCGGAACGCCTGCGCGAACTCGCGCCAGGTCCGGAAGCCCTGGGACGGATCGGCCAGCCGGCGCCAGGACAGCGCGTGGTCCAGCGGCACCCGCCCCAGGTCGATGCAATGCGGCAGCTCCTGCATCGCCTCGCCCGCCTGCTGCGCGGCGCGGCGGAAATCCACCACGTCCGGCATCCGTTGCAGCGGGGACAGGGTGATCAGCGGCAGGATCCGGCGCTTGCGCGCGCGATCGAGCTCGCGCAAGGCGCGCAACTCGGCGGGCATCGTCTGCAGCGATGGAAAGTAGACGATCTCATCCAGCAAGACCCCGTTCATCAACACCTCCTGCGGGCTCACGCCCCGAATGCGGACGCCCTGCGCGCCCGATCCGGGCAGGCTAGAAAGGAAGCGGCCGGAAAGATAGAGGCCGGTTTGATCGATGTCAGAGATCGGCCTTGTCAGGGCATCGATTCGCGTTTTGTATGCCCCTGTATCCAGCCCCCGCCACGCGACACCGGCATGCGAACGCACGGTGGCGTCGACAAGGCGGAGATACATCGAGGACGTCCACTGCGGTTGTCGCCACCACACCCCACGGAGATCTCCGATGACCCACCGCCACGACAAGAACGATCCGATCGACACCTCGCTCCCGCGCCGCCAGTTCCTTCGACTGGGTGCGTCCTTGGGCGCGTCATTGGGCGCTGCGAGCGCCGTGGGCGCACTACCGCTGGCCGGGCTGCTGCCTGGTGCGGCGCTGGCCGCCCCTGGCGCCCCGGCTGCGGTCGCTCCGTCGGCCGGCGGCGCGTCCATCGCGATCGCGCCCGGCTTCGGCACGCTCAAGCACGTCGATGCCGGCGATCTGCGCGTCGGCTACGTCGAGGCCGGTCCCGCGGACGGCCCGCCGGTGCTGCTGCTGCACGGCTGGCCCTACGACGTCCACACCTACGAGGCGGTCACGCCGCTGCTCGCGGCGGCCGGCTACCGCGTCATCGTCCCGTATGCCCGCGGCTACGGCACGACGCGTTTCCTGGCCGCCGACACGGCGCGCAACGGCCAGCAAGGCGCCCTCGCGCGCGATGCGATCGCGCTGCTGGACGCGCTGCGCATCCCCAAGGCCATCGTCGGCGGCTGCGACTGGGGCGCGCGCACGGCGGGCATCCTGGCCGCGCTGTGGCCGGAACGCTGCCAGGCGCTGGTGTCCGTCAGCGGCTACCTGCTGGTCAGCCGCAAGGTCAACGAACAACCGCTGCCGCCGGCCGCCGAGCTGCAGTGGTGGTACCAGTACTACTTCGCCACGGAGCGCGGCCGGCTGGGCTACGAGAAGTACCGCGCCGAGTTCTCCCGGCTGATCTGGCAGCTGGCCTCGCCGCAATGGCACTTCGACGACGCCACCTTCGCGCGCAGCGCCGCGGCGTTCGACAACCCGGACCACGTCGCGATCGTGGTGCACAACTACCGCTGGCGCCTGGGCCTGGCCGACGGCGAATCCCGCTTCGACGCGGTGGAGGCCCGCATCGGCGCGGCGCCGGAGATCACGATCCCGTCGATCACGCTGGAAGGCGACGCCAACGGCGCACCGCATCCGCCGTCGTCCGGCTACCGCCGCAAGTTCGCGGGCAGGTACGAGCACCGCGACCTGACCGGCGGCATCGGCCACAACCTGCCGCAGGAAGCGCCGAAGGCGTTCGCGCAGGCGATCCTGGACGTCACGCGCCTGTGAAGGTCGCATGAGGCCCTGAGAGGCCTGAGGGGCCTGAGAGGCCCGGATCGAGGTCCGGAAACGAAAGCGGGGTTCCCTCATGGGAACCCCGTTGCTCGAAGTAGGACGACCGTCAATGCATGGTCAGGTCATCCGGCGTCCGTCGTCCGGTCCGTCAGGTCGGCACTGTCTCGCTCGGTTCCGCGGGCGGATCGTTGCGGCCCGTGCCGGGCATCAGGAGCGATCAACGACGATACGAATGTGCCGCCTCGAGCTCCGGCGCATATCCCTGCTCGCTCCACATGCGGTCCAGCGACCCATCGGCGCGAGCCTGTTCCAGTTCATCCATCACCTGGGCACGTGTCTTGCCGCCTGCAGCCGGGGCGGCGAACTGCACCTGCGTGCTCGTGTCGGCGGACATGCCCACCGTCATGTCGGCATCGGCCTGGTGATTCGAGTACTGCACGTCCATGCCCTTGGCTTCATCGAAGTCGGGGGCGTAGCTGTGTTCGCCCTGCAACTGGTCGAGGCTGCCGTCCATGCGGGCGGCTTCGATCTCCGCCATCACCTGGTCGCGGGACTTGGGACCGGACACGATCTCTTCCTCGACCTGAGCGAAGGCCGGCACGCTCAGCGCCACTGCCAGCGCCGCGGCGCCCATCGGAATGGAAAGCTTCTTGAAGTTGGTCATGGTTGAACTCCTTGGATTGAAAGTGATCCTGCACACGACATCGATCGGTCTATCGACTGGCGATCGGACTGGAGACCGGTGCCGCTGCGTCGGCGCGCGTTTCAAACGCCTTGAGATCTACTCTAGGCGCGAGCGACCGACATGAGGCGGACATGCGGATGACCGTTTTGTCATCGTTGCGCAGCGCGGGTGGGCTGCTTCGCGCGTTGCGGCAACGCGTCGACCAGTTGACCGCGATGCTGGAACGCCAGCGCCGGTCGCAGGCGCAGGTGGAAGCCTTCAGCGCCAACGTCGCGCATGAGCTGCGCATGCCGCTGGCGACCTTGATCACCGGCACCGAACTGACGATGCGCGAGGGTGACCTGCCGCCGCAGGCGCGGGAGCGGCTGGGCGCGAACCTCGAGGAACTGCGCCGCATGCAAGGCATCGTGGGCGACATGCTGTTCCTGTCGCGGGCCTACGGCGGGCACCGGGCGCGCCGGCAAGGAGTGGACAGCCTCGCCGCGCTGGCGGCCGAAGTGGCGTCGTACCACGACGCCTCGCTCGAGGAGGCCGGCCTCACGCTGCGCGTCGACGGCGACGCCGCTGGCGACTTCGACGCCGCGCTGCTCAAGCGCGCCCTGTCCAACCTGATCGGCAACGCGACGCGCTACGCCGTCGCGGGGAGCGTGCTGCGCGTCGGCATCGAGGGACAGCGCTCGGGGCTGGTCCGGCTGTGGGTCGCCAACACGGGGCCGGCCATCGCCGCGCAGCGGCTGCCGCGCCTGTTCGACCGGTTCATGAGCACCGAGGCCGCGAGCGGCGACGACCACCTCGGCCTGGGTCTGTCGATCGTCGATGCGATCGCGCGCATGCACGGCGGCGCACCGTTCGCGCGCTCCGACGAACGGGAGACGCGCATCGGGTTCACGTTGAGCGGCGGCATGTCCGGGCGCGCCTACACTGCGCGCCGTTCCCAGCCCTCGGCCGCGACGCTGCCGTCGTCGCCCACCCTGCCTCCATGACCGATCGCCTGCTCCACTTCGTCCAGCACCCGTTCGGACGCCGCGTCGCGCGGTGGTTCAATCTGCCGCAACCGGTGCCATTGACGCGCCGGCAGGACGCGTGGGTCGAGGAGGAACTGGCCGGTCGACCCGTCCTCGCGATCGCCCCGGGCAGCAGCGCGCCGCTGCCGTCGCTGCTGGCCGCCATCGTCGCGCAAGGCGGCACGCCCAGCGGCGACGGTCCCGTGCGCACGCTCGTGATCGATGCGACCGGCTGCCGCAACGTGGCGGCCCTGCGCGCGCTGTTCGAGCAGTCGCAGCTGGCGATGGTCCGCCTCGCGCCGGGCGGGCGCGTCCTCGCGCTGACCTCGGCCGGCGTCATGAGCGCGGCCGAAGCGGCCTGCCTGCACGCGGTCCAGGGCTTCGTCCGGGCGTTGGCGAAGGAAGTCGGCCGACGCGGTGCGACGGCCAATGCGCTCGTGCTGCAAGAAGGCGCGGCCTCGATGGAATCGCTAGCGGGCGCCCTGCGATTCTTCGGCACGGACCGCGCCGCGTATGTGTCGGGACAGGTGCTGTCCTGGCGCAAGGACGTGGATCCACCGCTGGCACTATCCCTCGATGAGGGCCGCGCCCCGGTGGCCGTCGTCACGGGCGCGGCGGGCGGCATCGGCGCGGCCACGGCCCGGCGGCTGGCGCTGGACGGCATGCGCGTGCTGTGCGTCGACGTGCCCGCGGCGCGTCAGCCGCTGGAGGTGCTGGCGCGCGAGATCGGCGGTTCGCTGCTGGCCGCGGACCTGACCGCGCCGGGTGCCGTCGACGAACTGGTCGACGCCGTGCGACGCCTGCACGGCGTGGACGTGCTGGTGCACAACGCGGGCATCACGCGCGACCGGACGCTGGCGCGGATGTCGGCGTCCGAATGGGATGCGGTGATGGCGGTGAACCTGGCGGCGATCCTGGCGATCGATGCGCGGCTGGACGAGGCCGGCCTGCTGAATCCCGGCGTGCGCGAGATCTGCCTGTCGTCGATCAGCGGCATCGCCGGCAATGCGGGGCAGACCAACTACAGCGCCTCGAAGGCCGCCTTGATCGGCTATGTGGGCGCGCGGGCGGCGACGCTCGACGAGCGCGGCGGCACGATCAACGCGGTCGCGCCCGGCTTCATCGAGACTGCGATGACGCGTCGCATGCCGCTGATGGTGCGCGAGGCGGGCCGGCGCCTGAACGCGCTCAAGCAGGGCGGCACGCCGGCGGACGTGGCGGAGGCGATCGCCTTCGTGGCGTCGCCGGGGGCACACCCGCTCACCGGTCAGGTGCTGCGGGTGTGCGGGCAGTCCTTGCTGGGCGCCTGAGCGCCCGGCAGGTCTGCGGCGTCAGATGTATCCCAGCAGCAGCAGGACGATAAGGATCAGGACGACCAGGCCCAGGCCGCCGCTGGGGCCGTAGCCCCAGCTTCGGCTGTGAGGCCAGGACGGCAAGGCGCCGACGAGCAGCAGGATGAGGATGACGAGCAGGATGGTGCTGATCATGCGGATCTCCGGAATGTTGTGACGTGGGTCGGGCCCGTCGCGCGGCGCAGGGCGCTTGACGCGGGCGGCATGGGCTCCTTACGGCAACCCCTGTGCCCGGTGTACGAACGCGGGGACAGGACGACGTCGAACCACGGCCATCGGATGTCGATTCGTCCGACATATCGTCGGACGATTCAGGCTCACGGCTTGCTCAAGGCGGACGGGAACCTTCACCCTGCCCGCTTCGACACCTCATGCCCACGCGCCGCCCCGTGCCTTCAGAACGCCTTGTGCGCCAGCAACTCCGCCGCTTCGGACTGCGCGTCTGGCGCCCCGGTCAGAAGGACGTCGTCGATCGCGTGCTGCGCGGTCTGAACACGCTGGCGGTGATGCCCACCGGCGCCGGCAAGTCGCTGTGCTACCAGCTCCCGGCGGCGCTGCTGCCGGGGCGGACCGTCGTCGTCTCGCCGCTGATCGCGCTGATGAAGGACCAGTGCGAACGCTTGAGCGCGCTCGGCATCCGCTGTGCGCAGGTGCACAGCGGACTCGACGCGGCGTCGCTCGCGGCGCAGGAAGCCGCCGCGCTCGACGGCAGCGCGCGGGTCGTCCTCCTGACGCCGGAACGACTGGACGACGCCGAGTGGGTCGAGCGTCTGGCGGAGCGCCCCACCGATCTGCTGGTGGTCGACGAGGCGCATTGCATCTCCGAATGGGGCCACGACTTCCGGCCGGCGTTCCTGCGCATCGGCGATGCACGGGAACGGCTGGGCCGGCCGACCGTGCTCGCGCTCACGGCGACGGCGTCCGCGGAGGTCGTCGAGGACATCGCGCGCCAGCTCGACATCCCCTCCGCCGGCTGCCTGATCGCCGGCACCTACCGCCCCAATCTGCACTACCGCGTCGAGCCGCTGGCGGACGACGAGGACAAGCTGCGGCGCCTGCTGGCGCTGGTCGTCGGCGAGGAAGCAGAGGCAGCAGAGGAAGCGGCCCTGTCCCCGTCGACGATCGTCTACACCGCGACGGTGAAGGCGGCGGAGACGGTGCACGACGCGCTGGTCGGCGCGGGCGTGTCGTCGGCGCTGTACCACGGCCGCCTGCGCGCCGCACAGCGCCACGAGGCGCAGGACCGTTTCATGCGCGGCGACGTGCGCGTGATGGTCGCGACCAACGCCTTCGGCCTGGGCATCGACAAGCCGGACATCCGGCGCATCGTCCACTACCAGCTGCCGGCGGGGCTCGACGTGTATTACCAGGAGTCGGGACGCGCTGGCCGCGACGGCGAGCGCGCCGACTGCACGCTGCTGTTCGTCGCGGGGGACCGGGCGGTGCAGCAGTTCTTCCTGAACGGCCGGTATCCGGCACCGGCTGATGCCCAGGCCGTGATGGAGGCCTTGCGCGCCACGGCGCCGGACGAGACCGGCTGGACGCTCGACGCGCTGCGCGAACGGCTCGGACGGCCGCGCAACAAGCTCGAGGTGCTGACGGGTCTGCTGGTCCGCGAAGGCTGGTTGACCGAAGACAACGATGCGTTCTCCCTGGCCGATCCCGCGCCGGGCGACGTGGCGTCGCTGATGGCGGCGCTGGCCCGCTACGAAGCGAAAGCGGGCCAGGACCGGCGCCGGCTCGAACAGATGGTGTTCTATGCGCAGAGCGGGCTGTGCCGCTGGCGCGTGATGCTGGAGGCCTTCGACGAGGCGGCGAGTTTCGACCGCTGCCACGGCTGCGACAACTGTGAGCGCTTCGACGCGCACGAGCGCGAGGCCTCGACGCGCGCCGCCGAGGCAACACCTGACACCCCGGCGAAGGTGGCCGAGGCGGCGATCGTGTTCCAACCCGGCGATGTGGTTCGCGTCAAGCGCTACGGCGGCGGCGTGGTCGTCGAGGCCAGCGCGGACAGCGTGACGGTCGCCTTCGGCCAGGAAAAACGCAGCTTCCTGCCGCAGTACGTGAAGCGCGCGAAGCCGCCGACGGCCAAGGCGGCCTGAGCGGACTCAGCAGTCTGCGCGCCGACTTCATCGCGCTCCTGCTCTCGCCTCCCCCAAGTCTCCCCCATTGGTCGGCCCCCTTCATGGCCCCACTCGGGGCGATGCGCCGCGTCGTAGCTTCAGGGAGCATGAGGTTGTCGCGCAGAGATTTTTTGAGGCACGTCAACGGAACGCCGGATTTCTGTCGCGACACCCGCCGGCTGGCTTGCTTCGTGATCGCACCGGCAGCAGCATGTCAGCCCTCACCAGTTCCTCAAAGATCCCGTTTCCATGACCCCGCTGAATACCCCTCCCACTTACCAGCTACAGGTGCCTGAAGAGATCTGCCACCTGATCGACCGAGCGGCAGCGACTGCGAGCAAGTCACGCGCCGATTTCATGCTGAATGCACTCTTGGATGGCGCCCAGAGTGCACTGCTGGAACAGTCGCTCTTCCGCGTGAGTGACGAGCAGATGGAGGCCTTTGAGAGGGCGCTCGAAAAGCCATTGGACGAAGATCTCGCATTCCAGAAATTCCTGGCGAGGAAGGCGCCATGGAAGACCTGAAGCTTTGCGATCGACGACCGGGCCAAATCCTTCTATCTTCACCAGGGCTGGAGGCTGTCACCCATCGATCCGATGCTCGTCATGGTTCCGCTTTGATGGGTCATTTCGCGCCTTCGCCCACCATCCTCATGATCACCCCCGCCGTCCTCTGCAGCAGCGGCGTCGCCCGCTTGCTGGTCGGCGTGACCAGGCACAGGGTGCTCTGGATGTCGGCCTTCGCGAACGGGGTCGTGACCAGACGTTCCGGCTTCTCGTAGATCTGCAGCGCGTCCTCGCCCAGCGCCGCATGCCCGATGCCGGCCGCGACGCAGTCCAGGATCGCCGGGACGCTCGCCACCTCCCAGCGCACGTCGAGCTGCACGCCCGCCATCGCCGCCGCCTGCTCCATCAGCGCGCGGAAGATGTGCCCCCGCTGCGGCATCACCAGCGCATACCGCGACAGCTGCGACAGCGTCGGCGGCCGCGCGGGCGCCTGGTCCTTGGGGCTCACCAGGCACAGCCGCTCGCGCCGCAGCGGCAGGATCTCCAGCGCCGGCACCGGCTCGGGGTTGTAGACCAGCGCCAGGTCCGTGCGCCCGGTCAGCAGCCACTCGGTCAGATGGACCGAGAAGCCCTCCATGATCGTCAGCCGCGCCTGCGGCATCTCCGCCTGGAAGGCCCGGATCAGCGCCAGCGTGTGCAGCCGCGCCAGCGTCGGCGGCATCGCGATCGTGATCTGCCCGACCGGCTCGCTGCGCCGTGCACGCAGGTCGTCCTTCGCGTGGCTGACCAGGTTCAGGATGTCCTGCCCGTGCTGCAGCAGCCGACGACCGGCCTCGGTCAGTTCCACGCCGCGGCCGTTGCGCAGCAGCAGGGTCTCGTGCAGCTCCGTCTCCAGCGCGCGCACCTGCCGGCTCAGGGCCGGTTGCGCCACGCCCAGCACCATCGCGGCCTTGCTGAAGCTGCCGTGCTCGGCCACATGGACGAAAGTCTCCAGTTGCGTCAGGTTCATGCCCGCATGCTCTCACGAACCGGCATGGCCCTGCACCCGCGTCATGCCGGATCGGAATAGCAGCTAGTGGAACCCAGAACTGGATGGCCAGTGCCGACGGGACCAGAATCCGCCCCACTCGACCGCTTCCGGACCCGCCCGTGATCGCACCTCTCGCCGGCCTCTCCTCGATGGCCACCCGCGCCCTGCTGGCGGACCTGTCCGCGGCCTACACCGCCGCGCACGGCCTGGAGATCCGGTTCGAATCGATAGGCGGCGTGGACGCCGCCCGGCGCGTGGAGACGGGCGAGTCGCTGGACCTCGTCGTCCTGGCCGCCGATGCGATGGAACGGCTGCTGGGCGCCGGCCGCCTACGCGCCGGGTCGTTGCGGCCGATCGCCGACTCGCCGATGTTCATCGCGTCGCCGCAAGGCCATGCCCGCCCCGCCGTCGACACCGCCGAGGCGCTGCGTCAGGCCCTGCTCGGCGCGCGGGCCGTCGGCTACTCCACCGGCCCGAGCGGCCAGGCACTGCTGAAGCTGCTCGAGGACTGGGGCCTGCGCAACGCCCTCGCCGACCGCCTGCGTCAATCCCCCGCCGGCGTGCCCGTGGCGAAGATGGTCGCGCAAGGCGACGTCGACCTCGGCTTCCAGCAGTTGAGCGAGCTCCTGGGTCACGGCGGCCTGACGATCCTCGGCCCCACGCCACCCGGACTGGAAATCGTCACCCGATTCACCGCCGCCGTCGCCGCGACCAGCGCCGAACCCGCCACCGCGCAGCGTGTGGTCGACGATTTCGCCTCCGCCCGCCACGACGCACTGCGGCGCCGGCTGGGCCTGGCTTCACCGGCCGCGTGAACGCGCGCACCACGCCCGTCGACGTCCTCGCCACCGTCATTCGATTCCCCGATCAGTTCCTCCCAAGAAGGATTCCGCCATGTACGAACTTGGTGTCGTGTACCGCAACATCACCCGCGCGGACCGCGTCGCCGCCGACGCGCTCGGCAGCTTCGGCGCCGCGACCGTCCATGAGGCGCTGGGGCGCCTCGGCCTGCTCAAGCCCTACATGCGGCCCATCCAGTCCGGCGTCGCGGTCTCGGGGACGGCCGTCACGGTGCTGCTGCAACCCGGCGACAACTGGATGCTGCACGTCGCCGCCGAGCAGATCCGCGAAGGCGACATCGTCGTCGCCGGCGTCACTTCCGAGTGCGGCGACGGCTACTTCGGCGACCTGCTGGCGACCTCGTTCAAGGCCCGCGGCGCCCGCGCGCTGATCATCGACGGCGGCGTGCGCGACGTCCGCACGCTCAACGAGATGGGCTTCCCCGTGTGGAGCAAGTGCATCTCCGCCAAGGGCACGATCAAGGCGACGCCGGGCTCGGTGAACATCCCCGTGGTCTGCGCCGGCGCGCTGGTCCATCCGGGGGACGTGATCGTCGCCGACGACGACGGCATCGTCTGCGTGCCGGCCGCGCAGGCGCGCAAGACGCTGGACGCCGCCGCCGCCCGCGAAGCCAACGAGGGCGCCAAGCGCGAGCAGTTCGCCGCCGGCGTGCTCGGCCTGGACATGTACAAGATGCGCGAGCCGCTGGCCAAGGCCGGCTTGCGATACATCGACTGAGTGCCACCTTCCGCAGTACCCGCACCACAACACCGCAGTTCCAAGCAGCAGTTCCCATCCACCCGAGCGCCCCGCCTTGCAGAGGGCGCCGACGACAAGAGATCGACGGAGACAACGACGATGACTGCCTTCACCTCCACGCCGGATTCCAGCACCGGAGTTCCGTACTGCCACCGCCGCTGGCCCTCACCCCTGCCCTCTCCCGCAAGCGGGAGAGGGAGCAAGACCGGGCGCACCGGGCAAGTCCTGACCCTCGCGGCCGTTCTCCTGACTGCGATGCTGCCGCGCCTGGCCGCTGCCCAGGCCAGCGCGTCGGCCACGCCGGCCGTGGATTGGCCGACCAGGCCCGTGCGCATCATCACGCCCTTCCCGGCCGGTGCCGGTCCGGAGACCGTGGCCCGTGTGGTCGCGGAGAAGCTCTCCAAGAAGTGGGGCAAGCCGGTGATCGTCGAGAACAAGCCCGGCGCCAACGGCTTCATCGCGATCGACGCCTTCAAGCGCGGCGCCACCGACGGCCACGACCTGATCCAGCTGGACAACGTCCACCTGGTCGTCTATCCGCATCTGTTCAAGAAGCTGCCCTACGACCCGGTGAAGGACTTCGATCCGATCGCGCCGCTGTTCAAGACCTACTTCTTCGTCGGCGTGCCGGCCAACAGCAAGTACAAGACCGTCGGCGACATCGTGGCCGACGCCAAGGCCCATCCCAACGCGCTGAACTACGGCTCCTGGTCGGTCGGCAATCCGGTGCACCTGGGCGCGGCGCAGCTCGAGGCGATGACGAAGACGCAGATGACGCACGTGGTCTACAAGGAGACCTCGATGCTCTACACCGCCGTGGCCAACGGCGAACTGAACTTCGCGCTCGGCTCGATGGCGACGGCCGGACCGCTGCAGCGCGCCGGCAAGATCCGCTTCATCGCCGTCACCGGACCGAAGCGCCATCCGGCCTTCCCCGACCTGCCCACCGTCAGCGAGTCCGGCGGCCCCGCCGGCTACGAGGTCACCGGCTGGACCACCATCGCCGCGCCGCGCGGGCTGCCCAGGGCGGTGCAGGAGAAGATCCAGCGCGACATCGAGGCCGCCCTGGCCGAGCCCGACATCCGCGAGCGCTACGCCACCTTCGGCTACGACGTGTTCCCGACGACGAAGGAGCAGTACCAGGCCTTCATCGCCAGCGAATCCGCCAAGTACGCCGACCTGATCAAGCGGCTCAACATCTCGCTGGACTGATCATGAGCATCGAAGCTGCCCAATCGCTGCGCGTCGGTCTCGTCGGTTACGGCGAGGTCGGCCGGATCCTCGCCGAAGACCTGCGCGCCGCCGGCGTGGCGGTCAGCGCCTACGACCTGAAGCTGGAGTCGCCGTCCAGCGACGCGGACACGATGCGCGAGCACGCGGTCGAGTTCGGCGTCGAGCTGGGCGCCTCCGCGACGATGGTGGCGACGCCGGCCGACCTCGTGATCAGCGCGGTCACGGCCAGCCAGACGCTGGACGCCGCGCGGGCCGCCGCGGCCGGACTGAGGCCAGGCACCTTCGTGCTCGACTTCAACTCGGCCTCGCCCAAGGTCAAGCGCGCCGCGGCCGACGCGATGCATTCCGCCGGCGGCCGCTACGTCGAAGGCGCGGTCATGACCAGCGTCCCGCCCTATCGCATCCGCGTGCCGCTGCTGCTGGGCGGCCCGCACGCGCCCGCAGCCGAGCCGCTGTTGCGGCAGCTGGGCTTCGCGCCCACGATCGGCAGTGCGGAGATCGGCGTCGTCAGCGCGACCAAGATGTGCCGCAGCGTCATGATCAAGGGGCTGGAGGCGATGGTCATCGAGAGCCTCACCTCGGCGCGCCACTACGGCGTCGAGGACGCGGTGCTCGCGTCGCTGAAGGAGACCTTCCCGGGCATCGACTGGGAGAAGCAGGCCGCCTACTTCTTCCAGCGCGTGATCCAGCACGGGCGACGCCGCAGCGAGGAGGTCCGCGAGGTCGCCGAGACCGTGCGCGACGCGGGCCTCACGCCGTGGAGCGCCGAAGGCACCGCCGAGCGCCAGGCCTGGATGGCCGACCTGGCCGAGGACGGCGTCTTCGGCCGGCGCGGCGAGGCGGACTTCGGCCGCAGCCCGGACTGGCGCACCGAGGCGGACCGGCTCCTGACTCACCTCGCCAAGCCGAAGCTGTGAGTTCCGGCAGCGGCTTGCCGGTCCCCTGATCGGTCCCCTGATGGCTTGAGTTCCACGATTTTCACGAAGGACCCGCGATGACGCTTTCCACCTCCGGCGGCTTCGACAAGACCCCGGGCTGGCTCGACTGGTACCAGGATCCGTCGACGCCGCGCTTCACGCTGCCCGACGGCGCCGTCGACGCGCACTGCCACGTCTTCGGCCCCGGCGCCGAGTTCCCGTATGCGCCCGAGCGCAAGTACACGCCCTGCGACGCGGGCAAGGCGCAACTCTTCGCGCTGCGCGACCGGCTCGGCTTCACGCGCAACGTGATCGTGCAGGCCACCTGCCACGGCGACGACAACCGGGCGATGGTCGACGCCTGCCGCGCTTCCGGCGGCCGCGCGCGCGGCGTCGCCACGGTGCGCCGCGGCATCACCGACGAGCAGCTGAAGGACCTGCACGACGCCGGCGTGCGCGGCGTGCGCTTCAACTTCGTCAAGCGGCTGGTCGACTTCACGCCGCGCGACGAGCTGATGGAGATCGCGCAGCGCGTGAAGGCGCTCGGCTGGCACGTCGTCATCTACTTCGAGGCGCCCGACCTGCCCGAGCTGTGGGACTTCTTCAGCGCGCTGCCGACCACGGTCGTCGTCGACCACATGGGCCGGCCCGACGTCACGAAGCCGGTGGACGGTCCGGAGTTCGCGCTGTTCCTGCGCTTCCTGCGCGAGCACCCGTTCGTCTGGAGCAAGGTCACCTGCCCGGAGCGTCTCTCCGTCAGCGGACCGCCGGCCCTGGACGGCGAGCCCGAGCCCTACCGGGACGTGATCCCCTTCGCGCGGCGCGTGGTCGAGGAGTTCCCCGACCGCGTGCTCTGGGGTACGGACTGGCCGCACCCGAACCTGAAGGACCACATGCCCGACGACGGCCTGCTGGTCGACGTGATCCCGCGCATCGCGCCGACCGCCGAGCTGCGGCAGCGCCTGCTGGTGGACAACCCGATGCGGCTCTACTGGCCCGAGCGGCGCGAGCGGCCCGAAGCCATCCGCTGACCGATAGCCGATGGAGACCACCATGGCGATCCACAAGCCTTACCAGGACATCCCCGGCACCACCATCTTCGACGCCGACCAGGCGCGCAAGGGCTACTGGCTGAACCAGTTCTGCATGTCGCTGATGAAGGCCGAGAACCGCGCGCGCTTCAAGGCCGACGAGCGGGCCTACCTCGACGAATGGGCGATGACGGCGGCGCAGAAGGAGGCCGTGCTGGCGCGCGACCTCAACCAGTGCATCCGGCTGGGCGGCAACATCTACTTCCTGGCCAAGATCGGCGCGACCGACGGCCGCAGCTACCAGCAGATGGCCGCCGGCATGACCGGCATGAGCGAGAGCGACTACCGCGACATGATGCTGGCCGGCGGTCGGCGGCCCGACGGCACGCCACGACGCGCCCCCGTCGAAGCCGACCTTGCCGCCGATGCCAGCACCGCCACGAAGGGCGATACACGCCAGGACACACGCCAGGACACACGCCAGGACACCCGACCGGACACGAAGGGAACCCCTCGATGAACTCGCACGCGCGGATCACCGCGTCCGTCTACACCTCCCACGTGCCGGCGATCGGCGTCGCGATGGACCAGGGCCGCACGCAGGACCCGTACTGGCAGCCGCTCTTCGCGGGCTATGAGCCTTCGCGCCGCTGGATGGACGCAAATCGGCCCGACGCGATCGTGCTGGTCTACAACGACCACGCCAACGCCTTCAGCCTGGACATGATCCCGACCTTCGCGCTGGGCACCGCGGAGCGCTACGAACCCGCCGACGAAGGCTGGGGCCCGCGCGCCGTGCCGCCGGTCCACGGCCACGGCGAGCTCGCCGCCCACATCGCGCAGAGCGTGATCCAGCAGGACTTCGACCTGACGCTGATCAACCGCATGACGGTCGACCACGGCCTGACGGTGCCGCTGTCGCTGCTGTTCGGCGAGCAGGACGTCGGCGCGCCCGGCTGGCCGGTGCCGGTGATCCCGCTGGCGGTGAACGTCGTGCAGTACCCGGTGCCCTCCGGCCGCCGCTGCCTGCAGCTCGGCCAGGCGATCCGCCGCGCGGTGGAAAGCTTCGACGAGCCGCTCAACGTCCAGGTCTGGGGCACCGGCGGCATGAGCCACCAGTTGCAGGGTCCGCGCGCCGGGCTGATCAACCGCGAGTGGGACAACGCCTGGATGGACCGCCTGATCGCGGACCCGCGCGGCCTGGCGGAGATGCCGCACCTGGACTACGTCCGCGAGGCGGGCTCCGAGGGCATCGAGCTCGTGATGTGGCTGATCGCGCGCGGCGCGATGGCCGATCTGGCGGATCTCAGCGAGGCGGCGGACGCCCCGCCGCCGCGCGTCTTGCATCGCTTCTATCACGTGCCCGCCTCCAACACCGCCGTGGGTCACCTGATCCTCGAGAACCCCTGAACTGCCGGAGACCCCATGACCGCACCGATCCGCATCGCACTGGCCGGCGCCGGCGCCTTCGGCCAGAAGCACCTCGACGCGCTGAAGCAGATCCACGGCGTGGAGGTGGTCTCGCTGATCAGCCGCGACCTCGACAAGACACGCGAGACGGCCGCGAAGTACGGCATCGGCCACGCGACGACCGACCTCGACGAGGCGCTCGCCCGGGACGACGTCGACGCCGTCATCCTGTGCACGCCGACGCAACTGCACGCGTCGCAGGCGCTGGCCTGCCTGGACGCCGGCAAGCACGTGCAGGTCGAGATCCCGCTGTGCGACGTGCTGGCCGAGGGCGAGGCCGTCGTGCGCCGCCAGCGCGAGACCGGGCTGGTGGCGATGTGCGGTCACACGCGCCGCTTCAATCCGAGCCATCAATGGGTCCGTCGCCGCATCGAGGCCGGCGAATTCAACATCCAGCAGATGGATGTCCAGACCTACTTCTTCCGCCGCACCAACACGAACGCGCTGGGCCAGGCGCGCAGCTGGACCGACCACCTGCTGTGGCACCACGCCGCGCACACGGTGGACCTTTTCGCCTGGCAGTGCGGCAGCCCCGTCGTGCGGGCGAACGCGCTGCAGGGGCCCATCCACCCGACGCTGGGCATCGCGATGGACATGAGCCTTCAGCTGCAGGCCGCCAACGGGGCGATCTGCACGCTGTCGCTGTCCTTCAACAACGAAGGGCCGCTGGGCACCTTCTTCCGCTACATCGGCGACACCGGCACCTACCTCGCGCGTTACGACGACCTCGTCACCGGACGGGACGAGATCGTGGACGTCAGCCGCGTCGCGGTCTCGATGAACGGCATCGAACTGCAGGACCGGGAGTTCATCGCGGCCATCCGCGAAAGCCGGGAACCGGTCGCCAGCGTCGCGCAGGTGCTGCCGTGCTACCAGGTCCTCGACGGGCTGGAGCGGCAGTTGCGCGGATGAGTGGCGGGGCCTCCGAGGCGGTTAGGATGACCGCTTCGCCTGCAAGCCCCCGATGGACCGACCGCCCCTCTACGCCCCCCGCTCACTGACGCGACTGGCCTTGTGGCTCGCGGCGGGCAACCTCGTCATCGCCGCGGCGATCGTGGCAGCCACGTGGCTGGCCTTGCAGGCCGGGCGGGAGTCCGACCTCACCCGCGCCCGCGAGACCACCGAGAACCTGGCCGCCAGCCTCAGCATCGAGATCGGCGCGGAGCTCAAGCAGGTCGACAACGCGCTGTCCACGCTGGCGCTGCAGGTGCGGCGCACGGGCGGCGACCCGGACCAGGTCCGGCGCGCGATCGAGCGCGCGCTGGCCGACCAGCGCAGCCTGCTGCCGCAGGTCGACGCGATCCGCATCACCGACGCGCGCGGCCAGGTCGTCTACGGGCTGGCCGGCGAGGAAGGCACGCTCAACGTCGGCGACCGCGACTACTTCCAGCGCGCCCGGGACGCCCGCGACGACGCGGTCGTCATCTCCGAGCCGCTGTTCGGCCGCGTGCTCCACAAGTGGGGCATCGCCGTGTCCCGTCGTCTGGAGCGCGAGGACGGCAGCTTCGCCGGCGTCGTCTACACGACGCTGTCGACCGAGCACTTCATCGAGAGCTTCAAGGGCCTGACCATTGGCGCGGAGGGCGCCATCTCGCTGCGCACGCGCAGCCAGCGCCTGATCGCGCGCTACTCGGCCACGGAGCCGCATTCGATCCGCGGCGTCGGCGACGTGATCGTGTCCGAGGACCTGCTGCGCAAGATCGCCGCCAACCCGCAGCAGGGCTGGTACATGACGCGGACCAAGCTCGACAACATCGAGCGCATCACCTGCTACCGGGAGGTGCGGGGCTATCCGCTGACGATCTTCACCGGCGCCAGCACGGCGGAGTTCCTGGCCGCCTGGCGCGGCGAGGTCGTGCAGCAGGCGGCGCTGGCCGGCGTGGTCATCCTGACGGTGCTGGGCTGCTCGATCCTGGTCTTCCTGCAGCAGCGCCGCGACCGGCGCGCGGCGATCGGGCTGCAGCAGCTCGCGCTGGAGCAGGCGCTGATGCTGGACAACGACATGGTCGGCATGATGCGGCTGCGCGACCGCACGGTGGTCTGGAAGAACCGCGCGCTGGCCTCGCTGTTCGGCTACGCGCCCGGGGAGCTGCACGGCCAGACGACGCGGCCGCTCTACCTGGACGACGAGAGCTTCCGCGAGGTCGGCGACGCCGCCTATCCGGCCATCGCCGCGGGCCGGCGCTACCGCCGCCAGCTGCGCATGCGGCGCAAGGACGGCACGCCGGTATGGATCGACCTGAGCGGCGCGGCGGTGGCGGAGCGCGAATCGCTGTGGATGATGATCGACATCTCCGCGCTCAAGGAAAGCGAAGCCACCGCGCAGCATCTGGCGGTGCACGACGCGCTGACGGGCCTGCCCAACCGGGTCCGCTTCACCGAACGGCTGGCCGGCGCGATGACGCTGCTGGGCGAGCGGGTCGGGCTGGTGGCGGTGTGCTGGGTGGACCTGGACGGCTTCAAGGACCTGAACGACCAGTTCGGCCACGAGGCCGGCGACGTGGTGCTGCGGGTGGTCGCGCAGCGGCTGCTGGCCGGCGTGCGCGGGCACGATCTGGTGGCGCGGATGGGCGGGGACGAGTTCGCCATCCTGCTCACCGCGCTGCGCGCCGAGCACGAGGCCGAGCCGGCGCTGCGCCGCATGCTGGAGGCCGTGGCCGAGCCCATCCGGCTGCCCGACGGCGACCAGGCGGCGGTTACGGCCAGCATCGGCATCGCGTTTGCCCCTCATCAC
Source organism: Roseateles noduli (assembly GCA_002205125.1). GTDB lineage: Bacteria > Pseudomonadota > Gammaproteobacteria > Burkholderiales > Burkholderiaceae_C > Roseateles > Roseateles noduli. The sequence goes on from NIOE01000003.1 coordinate 449,094, forward strand.
GGCCGCCAGGCGGAGTCGCTGATGCGGCTCGCCGAAACGGCGATGACGACGGCCAAGCGCGCAGGCAAGCGCCGCTTCGTGTCGGCCAGCAGCCTGCCGGGGAATGCCATGAACGCACCGAATTCGCCGTCGACCTCCGTCGGCCCTGACGCGCCCACGCCCGTGGATGCGATCGACACGCCCTCGGGCTCCGCGCCGGAGCCGGGGACCGAACTGTCCAAGGACAAGGCCAAGGACGCCGCCCAGCCGGCAGGACCGCGCCCGCATGACCCCGGTCCGCCCGCGGTGCCGGATCATTCGTTCGACGAATCGGTCGCCGGGGAGGAAGATCCGGGGGCCACGCTCGACGGTGAAGACAGCAGCCGCGTGCCGCCGTCGCGCAAACCGGGCTGAGTCGGCACCGGGCGTGCGGGTTCACGCCCTTTGCCGCGCCTTTTGCCGCACCTTCGCCGCGCCATCTCCGCGTCTTCTCCACCTTCTGCCGGAGCGATCGCCATGTCCGAAGAAACCTCCAGTCCGCATAACAGCGAACGCCATCGCGTCAACGTGCAGGACGACTACGAGCTGCGGTATTGGGGCGAGCGCTTCGGGGTCTCGCCCGAACTGCTGCGGCATGCGGTCGACGCGGTCGGGACGAGTGCCAAGACCGTGGAGGAGTGGCTTCAAGCCCACCGCTGAGGCTCAGATCAGCGAGACGGCGCGATCTCCTCCAGCGGCTTGCGCTCCGCATCCACGCCGAAGCGCAGCGCGAGCAGCCCCGCCACGATCACCAGCACCGCGCCGATGCCGTAGCCGATCCCGACGTTGACGCGGTCGGCGCTCTCCACCAGCCAGCCGAACAGCAGCGGTGCGGCGAAGCCGCCGGCGCCGGTCCCCACCGCGTAGAAGATCGCGATCGCCATCGCGCGCATCTCCAGCGGGAACACCTCGCTCACCGTCAGGTACGCGGAACTGGCCGCCGCCGAGGCGAAGAAGAACACCGCCGACCAGCACAGCGCCTGCGAGCGTGCGTCCAGCACGTCCGCCACGAACGCCACCCCGGTCGCCGCCAAGCCCACGCCGGCCAGGCCGTAGGTCAGCGCGATCATGCGGCGCCGGCCGACCCGGTCGAAGAGCGGCCCCAGCAGCAGCGGCCCCAGCACGTTGCCGAGCGCGAACGGGAAGATGTAGAGCGCCACCCGATGGTCGGCCACGCCGTAGAAGCGCGTCAGCACCAGCGCGTAGCTGAAGAAGATCGCGTTGTAGAAGAACGCCTGCGCCAGCATCAACGACAGCGCCACGCCGCTGCGCACCCGGTAGCGGCGCAGCAGCACGTGCAGCACCTCGCGCATCGTCGGCACGGGTCGCTGCTCCCGGGCATCCGCCGGCTGCACGGGCGGGAGCGGCGGCAGCGGGGCGTGCTGGGCGACGACCTCCGCCTCGATGGCATCGATGATCCGGCCCGCCTCCTCCACGCGGCCATGGCGCAGCAGCCAGCGCGGGCTTTCCGGCACGTGGCGGCGCACGAGCACCATGCCGACCGCCAGCAGCGCGCCCATTCCGAAGCCCACACGCCAGCCTTCCACCGGACCGAGCACGTCCGGATGCAGCAACAGCAGGCTGGAGGCCGCGCCCAGCGCGGCGCCGATCCAGAAGCTGCCGTTGATGGCGAGGTTCACACGCCCGCGCACGCGGGCGGGCACCAGTTCGTCGATGGCGGAGTTGATGGCGGCGTACTCCCCGCCGATGCCCAGACCGGTGATGAAGCGGCACAGCGCGAAGAAGGTGAAATCGGTGGAGAACGCGGTCGCGAGCGTGGCCACCGCATAGATCGCGAGCGTCGCCAGGAACAGGCGTTTGCGTCCGAGCCGGTCCGACATCCGCCCGAACACCAGGGCGCCGACGATCGCGCCGGCGAGGTACAGCGAGCCGGACCAGCCGACCTGGACGGCAGACAGGCCGAGGGTGTCAGGTCTTTCCAGCACGGCCCCGACCGAGCCCACGAGGGTCACCTCGAGGCCGTCGAGGACCCAGGCCACGCCCAGGGCGAGCACCACGCGCCAGTGCCAGCGCGACCAGGGCAGCCGATCCAGTCGGCGTGCGATATCGAGGGAAGCCGTCATCGACGGCGAAGGCGGCAATCCGCGTTCCGGACCTACGGCGTCTTCTTCCAGGCGGCGGCTGCCTCTTCCCAGACCTCACGGCTGCGCGCCACGAGCAGCCCGGGTTGCCGGTCCCCGGCGCGGTACGGTGTGCCGTCGAGCCGCGCGGCGAAGCCGCCGGCTTCGGTGATGAACAGGGTGCCCGGCGCGTGGTCCCAGGCGAGTTTGCGCCAGTAGAGCGTGGCGTCGAACGCGCCTTCGGCGAGCGCGGGGTACTCCGCGCCGGCGCAGTTGAGTCCGGGCAGGATCTCGACGCCGTGCCAGGTGGCGACGCGGTCCTGGTGTTCTTGCGGCAGGAAGCGCGTCTTGACGACCGCGCGTTCGAGCCCGGGGCCGGAGGCTGCGTGCAGCCGCTCGGATTCCCGCCAGGCGCCCTGTCCGCGGCGGGCGTGGTGGAGCACGCCCGAGATCGGGTTGAGCATCCACGCGCCCACCGTCACGCCGTCCTCCAGCAGCGCCACCATGGACGACAGCGGTTCGCGCCCGGAGATGAAGTTGAAGGTGCCGTCCAGCGGATCCACCAGCCACACGGCGCCCTCGTCGAGCTGGTCCAGCAGCTCCGGGGTCTCCGCGCATTGTTCCTCGCCGACGACGCGCGAGCCTGGCACCAGCGCGCGCAGTTCGGGCGTCAGGAAGGCTTCGACGTCGCGATCCACGGTGGTCACCCATTCCCCGGGGGCCTTTTCCATCACCTCGTCGTCCGCCAGGTGGCGGAAGCGCGGCGCGATCCAGGTGGTGGCGGCATGGCGCAGCAGCGCGGCGACGGGGTCAGGCGTTGTGGAGCTCATGCAGCCATGCTACCCCCGGCGCCATGACCCTGAAACGAGCCCCGACGCGAGTCCGGGGGCGCCTCATGGTGCGCGTCACGGTGCGCGCCGCGCCCCTCAAGACCCGACCCCGACAGCCGATATCCGTTCATCGTCCGGAAATCCATCATGCACGTCGCCGTCCCCTCCGCCAAAGCCGCCAGTTCGTCCTCCACGGCGGGAACGTCCTCCGCGTCTTCCGGCACCGGTCCCGATGCGCAGATCGCCCGCCTGCAATCGCAGTTGAAACGGTTGCAGAAGCAGATGAAGGACCTCTCGTCCGACACGACGATGGATGCGCAGGCGAAGGACAAACGCCAGAAGCTGCTGCAGGCCCAGATGCAGATGGTGATGGACCAGATCGCTCAGATCCAGAAGGCCGCCGCCGAGGCGGCGGCGGCCAAGGCGGCGGAGAAGTCCGGCGCCGGCGCCGCAACGCCGCCGGCCGCACTCGTCCGTCAGGAAGACAACGAGGTCCGCGAAGTCCGCGAGGACCGCAATCCGCCCGACGAGGCCGTCCAGCGGCGGCGTTCTGCCGCCCGTTCGACACTCGGCGCCCTCCTCGACGAGTACGCCTGAGCCTGCCCGCGCTAGGATTCTCCCCTTGAAGGGGTTTCACATGGTCACGACGATCAAACGCGAAGAGTTCTGTTTCCTGGTGGTCGACGACTTCTCGACCATGCGCCGCATCATCTCCGGACTCCTGCGGGAACTCGGCTTCAAGAAGATCCTCGAAGCCGAGGACGGCAAGGCCGCGCTGCGCCAGCTCGAGATCTCGGCCGAGTCCGGCGAGCCGGTCCACTTCGTCCTCAGCGACGTGAACATGCCGGTGATGAACGGCTTCCAGTTCCTCGAAGCCCTGCGCGCCAGGCCGGAGTCCGACCCGCTGCGCAAGGTCCCGGTGCTGCTCGTCACCGCCGAGGGCCGCAAGGAAGACATCATCCGCGCCGCCCAGCTCGGCGCGACCGGCTACATCGTCAAGCCGTTCAACAAGGACACGGTCGGCGACAAGATCCATCTGACGCTGAAGAACCGGAACATCCTGGTCGATTGAGGATCGGCACGCACGGCACCCGCTTCACCCGCGCTGCCGGCCGTACCCGCGCACCCGCGTAACCGCCGTAACGGCCAGCCGGGCGCGTGACGCTGCATAGGCGCGGGACACTCGCGACCCTCCGTCACTCCCGCTCCCTCGCATGACCGACCGCCGGCACCTCCTCGCCGCGGCGCTGGGCTCGCTGCTGCTGCCGACCGCCCGGTCCGTCGCCGCGCCCGCGCTGCCGGACGCCACCGGGCCCTACGCCCTCCCCGGTACCTTCGTCCATCCGCTGCCCGACCCGGTCACCGGCAGACGCTACGAGGTCTGGGTCGATCTGCCGCCGAATGTGTCCACATCGGCGTCCACATCGGCGTCCACATCGGCGCCCATGCCCGCCGTGTTCGTGACCGACGCGCCCTACGCCTTCCCGCTCGTGCGTGCGCTGCGCAACCGCGTCGGCCAGCAGGGGCGCAACCTCGCGGACTTCGCCGTCATCGGACTGGCGGGACCTCAGGACGAATCCGCGGTCGACATGCGCTCGCGCGACTACACGCCGAGCGATCCCCGCACCCGACCCGGCCGTCCCGCCGATCGTTACAGCGCGCCGCGCTACGGCGAGGGGTCGGCCTACCTGAAGTACCTGGCCGAGGTCGCGCTCCCGGCGATCTCCGAGCGGTACCGGATCGCGCCCGACCGCCGCGTGCTGCTCGGGCACTCCTACGGCGCGCTCTTCGCGGCGCAGGTGCTCTTCGCGAATCCGACGCTGTTCAGCCACTACATCCTCGGCAGCCCGTCGTTCTGGTTCGACCATCGCCTGATGTTCGAGCGCGAGGCCGCCTACGCGAAGCGGCACTCCGACCTGGCCGCGCGGATCTTCCAGTACGTCGGCGCCTACGAGGCCGTCGCGCCGGGACCGCGCTTCAACAAGGACGGCGACCTGGTCGCCGACGCACGCCGCTTCGAAGCCCTGCTGCGCAGCCGCCGCTACAAGTCCCTGCGCATCGAGACCCGCGTGCTGGTGGGCGAGGACCACCTCACCGTGGCACCGGCCGGCGCCACGCTCGGCCTGCTCTGGGCGCTGCCGGGCAAGGGGCCGTACGAGGCCTGAGCGAGGCCTGAGCGAGGTCCGGGGCGATTACCATCCTCGCCACTGAACGCGGAGGATGGCGCATGGGGGCCAAGACTTGGATGCTGGTCATCGCGGACGACGACGCCCGCGCGGCGCTGCAGGCGCGGCCCGCGCTCGACCGCGACGCGTCGCGCGCGCTGGCCGAGCAGCTCTTCCCGGGTGAGACGCTCGAGCTGATCGGCGAAGGCGACCTGAGCTACACCAATCCGCCCGACCCGCTGATGTTCGTCGGCTGCTTCCCCGGCGTCTGCGTCATCGCGGCCAGCGAGTTCGCCGTCGACCATCCATCGCAACTGCCGGGCCGCTTTCTCGACATCGCCGGCAAGCGCCGGATCACCCTGCACGCGATGCACAGCGTGGTCGACTGGTTCGCCTTCGCCGTCTGGGAGGACGGCCGGCTCATCCGTTCCCTGAGCCTGGCGCCCGACAGCGGCATCCTCGAGGACATCGGCGAGCCCCTGCCCTTCGAAGCCCCGTTCTGGGCGGAACAGCAGCGCCAGACCGTCGGCAGGACGGCGGGCCTGCAGGAAGGCGCCAAGGACGGCGCCAGGGCCGATGGCGGCAACGGCGCAGGCGCCGCTGACGACGGGGACGCCTATCCCTTGCCCTTCCACCCGCTGGAACTCGGGGAGGCCGTCCTGCTCGCCCGGTTCGGCTATCAGCTCGAGGGCAGCGGCGAGGCGAGCGTCGATCCGTTCTCCATCCCGCTGCTGCATTTCCAGCGCTCCGGGATGCGGCGCAAGGCGGCGGCCGAGGAACCGGCACCGTCCGATCCCTGGTGGAAGTTCTGGTGAGCGGCCCGGGTTCAGGCGTCGCCTGAGCCGCCTAGGGCTTTCACCACCTCCGCCGGTGCCTGGACCAGCTCGATCAGCACGCCCTCCCCGCCGATCGGGAACTCGTCGCTCGCCTTGGGGTGGATGAAGCAGATGTCATGGCCCGCCGCGCCCTTGCGGATCCCGCCGGGCGCCAGGCGCACGCCGTGGGCGACCATCCATTCGACCGCCTTGGGCAGGTCGTCCACCCACAGCCCGACGTGATTCAGCGGCGTCGCATGGACCGCCGGCTTCTTCCCGGGATCCAGCGCTTGCATCAGGTCGACCTCGATCCGCGCCGGACCGTCGCCGATCGCGCAGATGTCCTCGTCGACGTTCTCCGCCTCGGAAACAAAGCGGCCGACGACCTGCAATCCCAGCACGTCCACCCACAGCCGTCGCAGCGTCGATTTGTCCGTACCGCCGATCGCGATCTGCTGGATGCCGAGGATCCGATAGGGCCTGGGGGCGTTCGTCGTCATATTAATCAGCCGTCAATAACTAATAGAAGGGATTCAGCCCTCCATACTGAGCGGCGGCGGCCCGTCCAAAACCCGTGAACTTATCACGATCGACACACCCCGCCCCTCGCCAAGCCCGGTCGCGGTCGCCGGGTATCTGGTCTTCGTTCACACGGTTTACATCGTGTTGCAGGCCCCGGAAGCGCCGCCACGGCGTTCGCCGATCGACCCTCGACCGTCGGCGCGCCTTCAGGATCTCACGTAAGTGCCGATCACCATTGGATGTCTGCCGCGTGACAAGCGAACGATCGTTCGGTGACGCCGCCGCAATCCCTTGCCGAGGCAAGCATCTCCTCCCCCGCGTTCGCGGGCTTTACGCCGCTTCTGTAACCGTGAACTGAGGCCGACTCCGGGTCCTTTTGTTCCGTTCACGTTAAGCGCGCCGCCAATAACATTTCCGGGCTAGCTCAAGTTTGTCAATCGGCGTCCGAAAACCGACTGACGGCATCCGGAAGTTCGGCTGCCTGCCAACAACAAGCTGACCCAAATCCACCTCGCGCCTATGGGCGCATCCGCCCCCATAGGTTCACGGAGTTCCAAGATGGCATCGCTGATTACCAACCTGACGACCGACCAGATCGCCGCCCTCACGTCGACGACCCTGGCGCGCCTGACCAGCGAAGACTGGGCCGCGTTCACCACCGAGCAGTTCCAGGCGCTGACGACCTCGCAGTTCGCGACGCTCGGCACCAAGGCCGTCTCGCTGTTCACGACGACCAACATCGCCGCCATCGAGTCCGATGACCTGCGCGCGCTGTCCACCGCCGCGGTGCAGACCTTCACCAGCACGCAGCTGAATGCGCTGGGTTCCGACCAGTTCGGCGCCATGACGACCAGGCAGGTCGGCGCGATGACCACCAGCCAGGTCCGCAACCTGGAGTCGGACGACCTGAACGCCCTGGCCTCCGACCAGATCCGCGCGCTGAGCACGCAGCAGGTGGCCGCCCTCTCGACCAGCCTGATCGGCACCATGGCGTCGGACGACCTCCAGGCGCTGACCACCAACCAGATCAAGTCGCTGAGCTCGCAGCAGGTCCACGCCCTCTCCACCGAGGGCGTCGCCGCGTTGGGCACCGGCCAGGCCGCCGCGCTGAGCAGCACGCAGACCGCCGCGCTGACCTCCGACCAAGCCGCCGCGCTGACCTCGGACGCCGTCCACGCGCTCAGCACCGCCGCCGTCCGCGCGCTGGGCACCGACCAGATCGCCGCACTGAATTCCGACCAGATCGCCGCGTTGACGACCGCCCAGATCGGCGCGCTGTCCACGCAGCAGATCCGCCAGCTGGCCAGCGATGAAATCGCCGCCCTGGACACCAACCAGATCCGCGCCATCACCACGCAGCAGATCGCCGCGCTGACGACCGACCAGCTGGCCGGCGTCAACAGCACCGACGTGCAGGCGCTGACGACCGCGCAGGTCCGCGCCCTGAGCTCCTCCCAGGTCGGCGCGCTGAGCACCGACTCCATCGAGGCAATGAGCTCCGGCCAGATCGGCGCGCTGAGCTCCACCCAGGTCAAGGGCCTGACGACCGACCAGATGGCGGCCATCAGCTCCGACGACATGAAGGCGCTCTCGACCGCCACCGTCCGCGCCCTGTCGACCGACCAGGTCCAGGCGCTGAATTCGGACCAGATCTCGGCGCTGACCAGCACCCAGATCGGCGCGCTGACGACCGGCCAGGTCGCCGTGCTGTCCACCGATGAACTGAACGCGCTGAACAGCGCGCAGATCCGCGCCCTGGGCACCGCCCAGATCGCCGCGCTGTCCACCGACCAGGTGCAGGGCATGGAGTCCGCCGACGTCCAGGCCTTCACCACCGGCCAGGTCGCCGCGCTGAGCTCGGCCCAGATCGCCGCGCTGTCCACCGACGCCATCGTCGCGCTGACCTCGGGCCAGTTCGCGACCCTGACTTCCAAGCAGCTGGCCGGTCTGTCGACCGACCAGATGGCCGCCATCGAATCGCAGGACCTGCGCGCCCTGTCGACCGCCGCGGTCCGCTCGCTGACGACCGACCAGTTCGACGCGCTGCATTCCGACCAGGTCGCCGCGCTGACGACCCAGCAGATCTCCGCCCTGACGACCGGCCAGGTCCAGGCGATGTCCAGCGACGACCTGAACGCCCTGGGCTCGGGCCAGATCCGCGCCCTGGGCACCGCCCAGGTCGCCGCGCTGACGACCGGCCAGGTCAACACGATGGAAAGCGCCGACGTGCAGGCGCTGACCACCCAGCAGGTCGTGGCGCTGAGCTCGGCCCAGGTCGGCGCGCTGTCGACGGAGAACATCGCCGCGCTGAGCTCCTCGCAGGTCGCCGCGCTGTCGACCAAGCAGATCGCCGGCCTCACGACCGACCAGGTCGCCGCCATCGAGACGGGCGACCTGCGCGCCATGTCCACGACCGCCATCCGCTCGCTGACCACCGAACAGTTCGACGCGCTGAACTCCGACCAGGTCGGCGCCCTGACGACCGGCCAGGTGGCCGCGCTGACGACCGGCCAGGTCCAGGCGATGTCCAGCGATGACCTGAACGCGCTGGGCTCGGCCCAGATCCGCGCCCTGGGCACCGCCCAGGTCGCCGCGCTGTCCACCGCCCAGGTGTCCGCGATGGAAAGCGCCGACGTGCAGGCGCTGACCACCCAGCAGGTGGTGGCCCTGAGCTCGGCCCAGATCGGCGCGCTCTCGACCGAGAACATCGCCGCGCTGAGCTCGCAGCAGGTCGCCGCCCTGTCGACCAAGCAGATCGCCGGCCTCACGACGGACCAGATGGCCGCGATGGAAACGCAGGACCTGCGGGCCCTGTCCACCGCCGCGATCCGCTCGCTGACCACCGACCAGTTCGACGCGCTGGGTTCCGCCCAGGTCGGCGCGCTGACGACCCAGCAGGTCGCCGCGCTGACGACCGGCCAGGTCCAGGGCCTGACCAGCGATGACCTGAACGCGCTGGGCTCGGCCCAGATCCGCGCCCTGGGCACCGCCCAGGTCGCCGCGCTGACGACCGCCCAGGTCAACACGATGGAAAGCGCCGACGTGCAGGCGCTGACCAGCGGCCAGGTGCAGGCGCTGAGCTCCGACCAGGTCGGCGCCCTGTCGACCGAGAACATCGTCGCCCTGACCTCCACGCAGGTCGCCGCGCTGTCGACCAAGCAGGTCGCCGGCCTGACGACGGACCAGATGGCCGCCCTTGAAACCGGCGACCTGAAGGCGCTGGGCACCGCGGCCATCCGCGCGCTGACCACCGACCAGATCGCCGCGCTGGGCTCCGACCAGATCGCCGCGCTGACGACCGCGCAGGTCGCCGCGCTGACGACCGCCCAGATCGCCAACCTGACCTCCGAAGACCTGAACGCCCTGACGAGCGGCCAGATCAAGGCGCTGTCGACCCAGCAGGTCGCCGCCCTGACAACGGCCCAGGTCTCCACGATGGAGAGCAGCGACGTCCAGGCGCTGTCCACGCAGCAGATCGCCGCGCTGAATTCCGACCAGGTCGGCGCGCTGTCGACCGAGAACATCGCCGCGCTGAGCTCGCAGCAGGTCGCCCCGCTGTCGACCAAGCAGGTCGGCGGCCTGACCACCGACCAGGTCGGCGCCATCGAGACGGTGGACGTCCGCGCGCTGTCGACCAACGCGCTGCGCGCCCTGACGACCGCCCAGATCGACGCCCTGAACTCCGACCAGATCGCCGCGCTGACGACCGCCCAGGTCGCCGCGCTGACGACGGCGCAGGTCCAGGCCTTGGCCACGGACGACCTGAACGCGCTGGGCTCGGCCCAGATCCGCGCGCTGTCGACCGCCCAGGTCGCCGCGCTGACGACCGGCCAGGTCAACGGCATGGAATCGGCCGACGTGCAGGCGCTGACGACCCAGCAGGTCGCTGCGCTGGGCTCGGCCCAGATCGGTGCGCTGTCGACGGAAAACGTCGCCGCCCTGACCTCCGCGCAAGTCGGCGCGCTGACGACCAAGCAGGTCGCCGGCCTGACCACCGACCAGATGGCCGCCTTGGAAACGGGTGACGTGAAGGCGCTGTCCACCGCCGCGCTGCGCGCGCTGGGCACCGACCAGATCGAGGCCCTGGGCTCCGACCAGATCGCCGCGCTGACGACCGTGCAGGTCGCCGCGCTGACGACCGGCCAGATCAGCAACCTGACCTCCGACGACCTGAACGCCCTCACGAGCGGCCAGATCAAGGCGCTGTCGACCGCGCAGGTCGCCTCGCTGACGACCGGCCAGATCGCGACCATGACCAGCGAAGACGTCGCCGCGCTGACCACCGCGCAGCTGCAGTCGCTGGGCTCGGCCCAGATCGGCGCCCTGAGCACCGATGCGATCGTCGCCCTGAGCTCCGTGCAGGTGGGCGCGCTGACGACCAAGCAGGTCGCCGGCCTGACCACCGACCAGATGGCCGCCATCGAGACCGGTGACCTCCGCGCGCTGAGCACCACCGCGCTGCGCGCCCTGACCACCGACCAGCTGAACGCGCTGGGCTCCGACCAGGTCGCCGCGCTGAACACCGTGCAGGTGGCCGCCCTGACGACCGCCCAGGTCGCCGGCCTGGCCAGCGATGATCTGAACGCGCTGAACAGCGCCCAGATCAAGGCCCTGGGCACCGCCCAGGTCGCCGCGCTGACCACCGCGCAGGTCAACACGATGGAATCCGCCGACGTCCAGGCGCTGACGACCCAGCAGGTCGCCGCCCTCGGCTCGGCGCAGCTCGGCGCGATGAGCACCGAGTCCGTCGTCGCGCTGACCTCGCAGCAGGTCGCCGCGTTGAACAGCAAGCAGGTCGCCGGCCTGACCACCGACCAGATGGCCGCCCTCGAATCGGGCGACCTGAAGGCGATGACCACCAACGCGCTGCAGTCGCTGACCTCCGCCCAGCTGGAAGCGCTGGACAGCAACCAGATCGCCACGCTGACGACCCAGCAGGTCGCCGCGCTGACGACCGGCCAGGTGAACAACCTGACCTCGGACGACCTGAACGCGCTGACCAGCGGCCAGATCAAGGCCCTGTCGACGCAGCAGATCGCCGCGCTGTCGACCGCCCAGGTCTCCACGATGGAATCGGCCGACGTGCAGGCGCTGGCCACCAACCAGGTCGCCGCGCTGAGCTCGGCACAGGTCGGCGCGCTGAGCACCGACTCGATCGTCGCCCTGACCTCGGGCCAGGTCGCCGCGCTGACCAGCAAGCAGGTCGCCGGCCTGACGACCGACCAGATGGCCGCCATCGAGACGGCTGATCTGCGCTCGCTGTCCTCCACCGCCCTGCGCGCGCTGACCAGCGACCAGCTGCAGGCCCTGTCGACCGACCAGGTCCAGGCGCTGACGACCACCCAGGTCGCCGCGCTGACGACCGGCCAGGTCAGCCAGCTCGCCACCGACGACTTCGGCGCCTTCACCTCCGGCCAGCTGCGCGCCCTGGGCACCGCCCAGATCGCCGCGCTCGGCACCGCCCAGCTGGATGCGCTCGGCAGCGACCAGGTCGCCGCGCTGACGACCCAGCAGGTCGCCGCCCTGACGACCGGCCAGGTCAGCAACCTGTCCTCGGATGACCTGAACGCGCTGACCAGCGGCCAGATCAAGGCCCTGACGACCCAGCAGGTCGCCGCGCTGACGACCGGCCAGATCAACACGATGGAGTCCGCGGACGTCGCCGCCCTGGCGACCAACCAGATCGCCGCGCTGAGCTCGTCGCAGGTCGGCGCGCTGAGCACGGAAGCCATCGTCGCCCTGACCTCCACGCAGGTCGCCGCGCTGACGACCAAGCAGGTCGCCGGCCTGACCACCGACCAGATCGCCGCGATCGAGACGGGCGACCTGAAGTCGCTGTCCACCGTCGCGCTGCGTGCCCTGGGCACCGATCAGCTCGACGCGCTGGGCTCCGACCAGATCGCCGCGCTGACGACCGTGCAGGTCGCCGCGCTGACGACCGCCCAGGTCGGCAACCTGTCCTCCGACGACCTGAACGCCCTCACGAGCGCCCAGATCAAGGCGCTGTCGACCCAGCAGGTCGCCGCGCTGTCGACCGCGCAGGTCTCCACGATGACCAGCGAGGACGTCGCCGCGCTGACCACCGCGCAGGTGCAGGCCCTGGGCTCGGCCCAGGTCGGCGCCCTGAGCACCGAGGCGATCGTCGCCCTGGGCTCGGCGCAGGTCGCCGCGCTGACCAGCAAGCAGGTCGCCGGTCTGACGACCGAGCAGATGGCCGCCATCGAGACGGGTGACCTGAAGGCCCTGTCGACCACCGCGCTGCGTGCGCTGGGCACCGATCAGCTCGACGCGCTGGGCTCCGACCAGATGGCCGCGCTGACGACCGCCCAGGTCGCCGCGCTGTCGACCGCGCAGGTCAGCAACCTGTCCTCCGACGACCTGAACGCCCTCACCAGCGCTCAGATCAAGGCGCTGTCGACCCAGCAGGTCGCCTCGCTGACGACCGGCCAGGTCGCCGCGATGGAGAGCGCCGACGTCGCCGCGCTGAACTCGCAGCAGGTCGCCGCGCTGAGCTCGGCGCAGGTCGGCGCGCTCAGCACCGAAGCGATCGTCGCCCTGAGCTCGGGCCAGGTCGCCGCGCTGAACAGCAAGCAGGTCGCCGGCCTGACGACGGACCAGATGGCCGCCATCGAAACGGCCGACCTGAAGTCCCTGTCGACCAACGCCCTGCAGGCGCTGACCTCGGCCCAGCTGGAAGCGCTGGGTTCGGACCAGATCGCCGCGCTGACGACCCAGCAGGTCGCCGCGCTGACGACCGGCCAGGTCAGCAACCTGACGTCCGATGACCTGAACGCCCTCACCAGCGGCCAGATCAAGGCCCTGTCGACCCAGCAGGTCGCCGCGCTGACGACCGCCCAGGTCGCCGCGATGGAGTCCGCCGACGTGCAGGCCCTGGCCACCAACCAGGTCGCCGCGCTGAGCTCGGCCCAGGTCGGCGCGCTGAGCACCGATTCGATCGTCGCCCTGACCTCGGGCCAGGTCGCCGCGCTGACCAGCAAGCAGGTCGCCGGCCTGACGACCGACCAGATGGCCGCGATCGAAAGCGGCGATCTGAAGTCGCTGTCCACGGTCGCCCTGCGCGCCCTGACCAGCGACCAGCTGCAGGCGCTGAGCTCCGACCAGGTCGAAGCGCTGACCACCGCCCAGGTGGCCGCGCTGACGACCGGCCAGATCAGCCAGTTCGCCACCGACGACTTCGCCGCGCTGACCACCGGCCAGCTGCGCGCCCTGACCACGGGTCAGGTGGCGTCGCTGACCTCGGCGGAACTGGAAGCGCTCGACAGCAACCAGATCGCCGCGCTGACGACCCAGCAGGTCGCCGCGCTGACGACCGGCCAGGTGAGCAACCTGACCTCCGACGACCTGAACGCCCTGACCAGCGCGCAGATCAAGGCGCTGAGCACCGCCCAGGTGGCCGCCCTGACGACCGCGCAGGTCTCGACGATGGAAACCGCGGACGTCGCCGCGCTGGCGACCAACCAGGTCGCCGCGCTGAGCTCCGACCAGATCGGCGCCCTGACGACCGAAGCGGTCGTGGCGCTGAGCTCGCTGCAGGTCGCCGCGCTGACCAGCAAGCAGGTCGCCGGCCTGACGACGGACCAGATCGGTGCGATCGAATCCGGTGACCTGAAGGCCCTGTCGACGGTGGCGTTGCGTGCGCTGACCAGCGACCAGCTCGCGGCCCTCGGTTCCGACCAGGTCGCCTCGCTGACGACGCAGCAGGTCGCCGCGCTGACGACGGCCCAGGTGAGCAACCTGACCTCGGACGATCTGAACGCCCTCACCAGCGGCCAGATCAAGGCGCTGACGACCCAGCAGGTCGCCGCGCTGACGACGGCGCAGGTCTCGACGATGGAGAGCAACGACGTCGCCGCCCTGAGCTCGCAGCAGGTCCAGGCGCTGAGCTCGGCCCAGATCGGCGCGCTGAGCACCGACTCGGTGGTCGCGCTGACCTCGGTCCAGGTGGCCGCGCTGTCCTCGGCGCAGGTCAAGGGCCTGACGACGGACCAGATGGCCGCGATGGAAACCGGCGACCTGCGTTCGCTGTCGACGGTCGCCCTGCGCGCCCTCGGCACGGACCAGATCGAAGCGCTGGACAGCAACCAGATCGCCGCGCTGACCTCGGTGCAGGTCGCGTCGCTGACGACGGTGCAGATCGCCAACCTGACCAGCGACGACCTGAACGCGCTGACCAGCGGCCAGATCCGCGCGCTGGGCAACGCCCAGCTGCAGGCCCTGACGACCGCGCAGATCTCGACGATGACGACGGAAGACGTCGCCGCGTTGACCTCCACGCAGCTGCAGGCCTTCGGCTCGGCCCAGATCGGCGCGCTGAGCACGGACGCGATCGTCGCGCTGAGCTCGACGCAGGCCGCGGCCCTGAGCTCGGCGCAGGTCGACGGTCTGACGACCGACCAGATGCTGGCCTTCGAGACGGCCGATCTGCGCAGCCTGAGCACGGCGGCCATCCGCTCGCTGGACAGCGCGCAACTGGCGGCGCTGGACAGCAACCAGATCGCCGCGCTGACGACGCAGCAGGTCGGCGCGCTCAGCACGCTGCAGGTGAGCCAGATGGCCACCGACGACGTGCAGGCGCTGACCTCGCAGCAGATCGTGGCCATGACCTCGGCCCAGTTGCACGCCTTCACGACCGACCAGGTCCAGGCGATCGACTCGGGCGACCTGGCGGCGATCAGCAGCGCGAACATGGTGGCCTTCGGCTCGGCGGACTTCGAGGCCTTCACCTCGGATCAGATCCACGCCCTGACCTCGCAGCAGTGGAGCGCCGTGGGCGCGACGCAGGTGGCCGGCATTGAAACCGCCGACATCGCGTCGATCACCACCGCCGGCATCCATGCGCTGAGCACCGCGGCCATCCACGCGTTCAACACCGACCAGATCGCGGCCCTGAGCAGCGAGCAGGTCCATGAATTCAGCACCGCGCAACTGCGCGCGCTGGGCACGGACCAGATCGCCGCCCTGACCACGGACGACATCGGCGCGCTGACCAGCACGCACTTCGGCAACCTGACCTCGGCGCAGTTCCACTCGTTCACGACGGAACAGATCCTGGCCCTGGACTCCGGCGACATCCATGCGCTGACGTCCACCCAGATCCTGGGCCTGTCGACGGACCAGATCGTGGCGATGACCTCGGACCAGTTCATCGGCTGGGACACGCAGGATCTGGCCGGCATGAGCATGGACCAGGTGCTGGCGATGACCTCCGACCAGAAGGCGGGCTGGAGCAACGAGCAGATCAACGCCCACTTCCTGGCCACCCCGATCGTGCTGGATCTTGACGGCAACGGCGTCCAGACCCTGTCGGCGCAGAACGGCGTGAACTTCGACCTGAACGGCACCGGCCACAACGACAAGTGGGGCTGGGTCGGCGGCAACGACGGCCTGCTGGTGATGGATCGCAACGGCAACGGCACGATCGACAGCGGCGCGGAGCTCTTCGGCTCCGGCACCGAGGTCAACGGCCGCAAGGGTCTGGACGGCTTCGCCGCCCTGGCCTCGCTGGACACGAACCATGACGGCCACATCAACGCCAAGGATGTGGACTTCAGCAAGCTGCAGGTCTGGGTGGACGCCAACCACGACGGCAAGACCGACGCGGGCGAACTGCACTCGCTGGCCCAGCTCGGCATCACCGACCTGAACCTGAACGCGACCAAGGGCACCGACGTCGACAACGGCAACCTGATCGGCCTGGTGTCGAGCTACACCACGTCGGACGGCACGACGCACGAGATGTCGGACGTGTGGTTCGCCAAGGACGGCGCGACCCAGCAGGTCCACGGCACGACGCGGGAAGCCGCGCCGCAGCTGGGCGATCTGCTCGCCCAGCCGGAAGCCAACCTGCTCGGCGGCGGCACGGCCGCCACCGCGACGGCGGTCACGGCGGCGACCACCGCCGCGGCCACCGACACGGTGAACCACGACGTCATGAGCGCGGCTTACAAGAAGCTGCATGACGACGACCAGAACGGCGCTGTCCCGCTGATCTAAGCGGCAGCACCGGACCGGGGGCCTCGCGCCCCCGGTCTGCCGTTTGCGGCTTCTGAACTGCGCCCACCCGGCGCATGTTCGAAGGCCGCAAACGGCAGACCCAACGGCAGACCCGCCAGGTTCCAGTAGTCCCCTCCTCTCCCGCATGGCCACCTTCGACGTCGGATCGCTCACGCCCGAGCAGATCGCAGCGCTCACCACCACGCAGCTCGCGACGCTGACGGGGTCGGAGTGGGCCTTGCTGACCGCCGAGCAGGTGGTGGCGCTGACGACCTTCCAGGTCTCGGCCCTGTCGGCGCGCCAGCTCAACTACCTCGCGTCGGGACAGCTCGGTGCGATGGAGCTGCAGGACGTCCAGGCGATCAACACCGCGGCGATCCGCACGCTGACGACGTCCTCGCTGGCGGCGCTGACCACCGACCAGATCCATGCGCTGACGACGACGCAGATCCCCGCGCTCACGGTGGACCGGCTGCGCCGCATGGACAGCGGCCAGTTCACCGCGCTGGACAGCACGCAGATCGCGGCGCTGTCGTCGGTGCAGGTGCGCGGCCTGGGCAGCCAGCAGATCGGCATGCTCACCACCGACGAGGTGGCCGTCTTCAGCACCGCCTCGATGCAGGTGCTGAACACGGTGCAGATCGGCGCGCTCAGCGTCGACCAGCTCAACGCGTTCAACACGTCCCAGATCGGCGCGCTGCGCGGCAACCAGACCAAGGGCCTGAGCGGCGACCAGCTCAGCGCGCTGAGCACCGACGCGCTGCAGGCGCTGACCACCAGCGCGGTCCGCGGCCTGAGCACGGCCGCCGTGTCCCACCTGTCGTCCGACGCCGTGCAGTCGCTGGACAGCAAGCAGATCGCCGCGCTGACCAGCCAGCAGTTCCGCACGCTGAGCACCGACTCGCTGGTCGCGCTGACGACCGAGCAGGCCGGCGCGCTCAACACGCTGCAGATCAAGTCGCTGAGCACCGCGCAGGTCGCGGCGCTCGAGGGCGAGGACCTCGCCGCGATCGGCACCAAGGGCCTGCGCGCGCTGAACTCGCAGCAGCTGGGCGCCCTGTCCTCGGACCAGGTCGACGCGCTCAGCTCGCGCCAGGTGCAGAGCCTGACCTCGACCCAACTGATCGGCCTCACCAGCGACCAGTTGCCGGCCTTCAGCACCGACGAGTTGCGGCTGATGAGCAGCAGCGCGCTGGTCGGACTGAAGCCGGAAGTGCTGGCGGCGATGAGCGCCGAGCAGCTCGGCGCGCTCAAGACGGTGCAGATCGCGATGCTGACGACGCGCCAGCTGGCCGCCTTCGACACCGACGACCTGGCCGCACTGACGACCGCGCAGATCGCGGCCTTCAGCTCCAAGCAGCTGCAGTCGCTGACGCCGGAGCAGTTCCATTCGCTGACGACGGAAGACCTCGCCGCGCTCAGCAGCACGACCCTGCGCGGCCTGACGCCGGCGCAGCTGGCGTCGCTGAGCTCGGAGCAGCTCGCGGCGATCAGCGGCGCGCAGGCGGGCTCGCTGTCGACGACGCAGTTGCGCGACCTGAGCGACGAGCAGCTGTCGGCGCTGGGCTCCGGCGCGATCCAGGCGCTGTCCACGCGCGTGATCGCCACGCTGACGGACCACCAGCTGGACGTGCTGAACTCGGATCAGCTGCAGGCGCTGACCACCAACCAGATCCGGGCGCTCGGCACCGCGCAGTTGGCGGCGCTGACCGTGGAGGACCTGAACACGCTGACGACGGCACAGTTCGCGGCTTTCACCTCGGCGCAGTTCCGCGGCCTGACGACCGAACAGGTCTCGCAGCTCGAGCCGGAGGACTTCGGCGCGCTGAACGCCACCGTGATCCGTTCGCTGACCAGCGCGCAGGTGCAGGCGTTGGACGTCAATCTGGTCGCGGCCTTCAGCACCGCGCAGTCCTTCGCGCTGAACTCCGCGCAGATCGGCGCGCTGACCGCGGATCAGCTGCTGGTGCTGTCCTCGCAGGCGCTCCAGGCGATCTCGACGCTGGCGATCCGCGGCCTGAGCGCCGAGCAGCTGGACGCGCTCGGCCCACTCGGCGTGGCCACGCTGCGCGACGCCCAGATCGCCGCGCTGAGCACGACGCAGGTGCGCAGCCTCGACCACGACAGCTTCAACGCGCTGGGCTCGGCCCATTTCGCGGCGCTGACCTCGTTCCAGCTCGCGGCCATCTCCACCGACGAGATCGGCGCGCTGGCGCCCGAGCTGCTCGCCGGCGTCAAGCCGCTCTACCTCACCGCGCTCACGACCGACCAGATCCACGTGCTGAGCCGCGAGCAGGTCGGCGCCTTCGGCAGCGCGCAGACCGCGCTGCTGGGCACCGGCCAGATCGCGGCGCTGGCGCCGTCGCAGATCGACGCGCTGTCGACCGATGGCGTGCGCGGCCTGACCGTGCAGTCGCTGCAGAGCTTCACCACGGACCAGCTCAACGCCCTGGTGCCCGAGCAGTTCGCGGCGATGCGCACCAACCAGATCGCCTCGCTGACGACCACGCAGTTGTCGGCGATGGAACAGGCCGACCTGAACGCGCTGGATTCGGCGCAGTTCTCGGTGTTCTCGTCGAAGCAGCTGGCCGCCCTCACGACCGGCCAGATCAGCCAGCTGGAATTCGAGGACGTCGTCGGCCTGAACACGCGCGCGCTGCTGGGACTGAGCTCGGCCCAGATCGGCGCGATGAACGTCGACAGCATCGCCTCGCTCAGCAATGCGCAGCTCGCGGCGCTGACGTCGAAGCAGTTGCTGGGACTGACCGCGGAGCAGATCGACCACCTCAGCACCGCGCAGCTGGCGAGCCTGGGCTCGCAGGCGCTGCTGGGCCTGAGCAGCGACCAGTTCGGCTCGCTGGACCTGGATCAGATCGCCGCGTTGTCGGCCAAGCAGATCGCGGCGCTGAGCTCGCTGCAGATCGCGGCCATGGACCCGACGGCGCTGGCGTCGCTGTCGACGCTGCAGTTCGCCGCCCTGCGGTCCTCGCAACTCGCGGCGCTGAGCGGCACGCAGATCGCCGCGCTGGAGACGCAGGACCTCGCCGTCCTCCACACCACCGCGCTGAAGGCGATGGGCTCGGATCAGATCGCGCTGTTCAGCACCGACCAGATCGCGTCGCTGCGGCCGGATCAGGTCGGCTCGCTGACCTTCCAGCAGGCGGCGGCGATGCACACGGACCAGATCCAGGCTTTGAGCACGGCGCAGATGCTGGGCCTGACCAACGTGCAGGTGCTCGCCTGGACCAGCGACCAGATCGCGGCCCTGGACGCGCAGGACGTGGCCCTGCTGCCCGGCCGCGCGATCCGCGTGATGGACGCCGGCGACTTCGCGGCGCTGTCCACCGACCAGATCCACGCGATGACGAGCACCCAGCTGGTCGAGATGACCAGCCTGCAGCTGAGCGGCTTCGGGACCGAGGACTACGCGGCCCTGACCTCCTCGGCCTTCCGCGCGCTGGGCACAGCGATGCTGAACGCGCTGTCGACGGACGTTTTCGCGGCGCTCGGTTCCGATCAGATCCACGGACTGACGACGCAGACGCTGCGCGCGCTGCACACCGAGGCGATCGCGGCGATGAACTCCGACGCGATCGAGGCGCTGGACAGCCGCCAGGTCGCCTCGCTGACGACGCAGCAGCTGGCGGCGATCACCTCGGAAGCCTTCGCCACGATGTCCAGCGACGACCTGACGGCGCTGAGCCGCGACCAGGCCAAGGCGCTGACCGTGGACCAGATCCATGCGATCGGCAGCGACGCGATCGTCGGATTCGAGACCCGCGACCTCGCCGCGCTGAGCATGGACCAGGTGCTGGCGTTCAGCACCGAGACCATCCATGCGATGTCCGGCGCGCAGCTGGACGCGCTGTTCCTGGCCACGCCGATCATGCTCAACCTCGACGGCCACGGCCTCGGGACGGTCTCTGCGGCACAGGGCGTCAGCTTCGACATGAACAACACCGGCCACGCCCAGCAATGGGGGTGGATGGCGCAGGGCAACGGCCTGCTGGCGCGCGACATCAACGGCAACGGGCAGATCGACTCGGGCGCGGAGCTCTTCGGCACCGGCACCGTCCTGGCCAACGGGAAGCACGCGGCCAACGGCTACGAGGCGATGCAGGCGATGGACGCCAACGGCGACCACGTCCTGAATGCGCTCGACGCCGGCTTCGGGCAGCTGCGCATCTGGGCCGACGCCAACGGCAACGGCAAGACCGACGCGGGCGAGCTCAAGTCGCTGGCGGAACTCGGCATCGTCGAGCTGGACCTCAACGCGCAGGCCAGCTCCACCATCGATCACGGCAACCTGATCGGCCTGATCTCCGGCTACAAGACGGCGGACGGCGTGACGCACCAGATGGGCGACGTCTGGTTCTCGAAGTCGACGGACGGTGCGGGCGCTTCGACCGCGGACACGCAGGCCGCGAGGGCGCACCTCGCCGCCGAAGACCTGCTGGCGGCGCCGTCGGCGACCACGACCGCGCTGCTGACGGATGCGACGCACACGGCCGCCGTGGCGGCCAGTGCGTCCGGCGCGGAAAGCACCGCGTCGACGGCCTTGTCCGTCACGACGGCCGCCACGGACGATTCGGCCCAGGTCGTCCACCACGCCGCGATGGCGGCGCTTCACGCCACGGCCAGACGCCTCGAAGACGACAGCGCCGCGCCGTTGCTCTGACGGCCCGCCGGCGTGGGCGTCGGCGGCCGCCGCGGCCGCTCGCCCCAGCGGCCGTTCGCCTGCGCGCGATCCCCGTCTGTCCAAGTCCCTCGTCGCTGTTATGCATCTTTGAGTGGTTGTCACGACGAACCTCGCACGACAACTGTCCCACTCTCGAACTCATCTTCGGCCAATGACGGGCCCTTGAGCGACGGTCCGCCGTGGTGGCGAGACGGTCGGACCCGTCGTCTCGCGAAGGAGCTCGATGATGCGGTTCGGTCTCTTCGGCAGCAGTTCCACGCGGTCCTCCGCCGCGATCCCGTCGACATGCCCGACGAAGGAGTCGCGGCCCGGCACCGCGGCCCGGTCGCCGCAACCGGCCGAGGGCGCCGGCCAGACCGACCTTGCGGATCAGGCCGGGCGTCGGCGGCCCCCTGGCCGGCTGCGGCCAGGCGTGCTGATGGCAGCGGATCATCCGGCAACTGACGCGGCAACTGACGCGGCGACTGACGCGGCGATCCACACGGCGACCCACACGGCGATCGATCGCACATGGACCGAGGCCGAACAGGCGCACACGCAGGTCCTGACCGCGATCGACCGGCAGTCCGCCGATGCGGGGGCCCTGTCGAAGGCCCATCAGGACTGGGAAGCGCTCAACCGGCGGCGCTTCGCCGTCGGCGATCGGATCGACGCCTCGCCAACGGCGACGCTGATCGAGACGCGGCGACAGCTGGACATCGACTTCGCCCGGCACTGCGGTCTCATCCAGGCGCATCGGGAGGCGGCGCAGGTCGCCGCAAAGGCGGCCACGCAGGCCACCCAGGCTCACCGGGCGCTGGCCGATGCGACGCTGGCCGCGATCGACAAGGGGACCGACAGCAGCCACATCCACGCCGCGTTGGCCGGCCATGCCGGCATGGCAGAGCACATGGCCTCGCAGGCACGGCGCCAGCGTGACGAGTTGCAGCCCGCCGCCGACGCGGCGTTGCAAGCGCTGGATGACGCCGTCCGCGCGCTGGCCGATCGCTGTCACGCGATGTCGTCGCTCGACGCGCACCCCGGCAAACCGGTCGACGACGCCTCGAGCGCCGCCGGAGCTCCCGCCCCCGGCCGCCGGCGTGGTCCCGGTGACGTCCTGAGGCGCCCGCTGGACGGCCTGCGCGAGCGCCTCGCGCCGGTGAAGGTGGACGCGGCGGTGGGACCGTTCGCGGTCAGCTCGACCGTCAAGGCGCCCACATCGACACCCGACGTCGAATCGACGGCGCGACGTCCGACCACCGCCGCCAGCCTGCGCGGCCTCAAGGCGATCGACGGCAAGGCGCGCGCGGCCGGCGGCCAGGTCGCCGCGCTCCTGGCGAAGCGGGCACCGCAGCGATCGAGCCACGACGCCCCGCCGGTGCGCGCGCCGGCATCGTTCGGCAGCGCGGTGGCGTTCAGCGCCGAGGTCGACCGCCTGTTCGCGCCCCTCCCTCCGGTCGGGGAGCGGCCCGGTTCGCCCACGCGAGCGGGCATGGACGCGGCGCATCTCGTGCGGACCCTGCTCGATCATCCGCGGCGCGACATCGACGGGCGGCCGGACGGCCACCCGCTGCGCCATGAACAGGCGTTGCTGATCGCGTCCACGCTGCGGTCGGTGACCGCCGATCCGGCGCGGGCGCTGGCGGTGTACGAGTTCCTCCGCCGCAATCCGCCGCCGGCCCTGGTCGGGCCGTCCGCCCCAGGGGCCGACGGCGCCCGGTCGGCTGAACGCGACGAGCGTGCCGCACGCGACGACCCCGCCCTCGAACGGATGGCCAACGCCGCCCGCCGGACGCTGGCGGCGACGGCCGGCGGATTCCAGACCTTGCTGGACCTGCAGGGGATCGCCCTGCCCGCGCCGACGCTGGCCCCCGAGTCGCGACGACACGCGGAACAGTCGCTTGAGCATTACAAGCTGGGGCTGCGCGCCGAGGAAGCTCTGCTCAGGCTCGGTGTCGCCGTGCGGGGCCGGCAGTCGGCGATCGACATCAGGCATGCCCTGGAGGACCACCCGGACAGCGCGAGACTGCTGGATCCCTCGCGCCTGGGTACCGGCAACGCCCGTCACCGGCCCGGCGGTCCGCGCGAGGCTGAGCACCCGGCCACGCTGGCCGCGCAGGCCTTCCTCCATGCGACGGAGAACCTGGACCGGCCGCCCCACGCGGCCGAGGCCCGTCCCGACATGAAGCCCGCCTACGTCGCGCTGCGCAACGGCTTCACCGAGAGCGGCCAGGGCTCCGACTTCCACCTCATGACGAAGCGGCTGCGCAAGTTCGTGACCTACATCGACCTCGCCTGCAAGACGCCGGAGGGCCGGACGCCGACCGTCCTGGACAGGTTGCGCGCGCCGGTCCGCGCCGTGCGCCGCCTGATGGGGAAAGACAAATCGCCGCTGCGCACCTTGCTTCAGGCCGGGCCGATGGGAGCGGACCTGGGACCGGTGGCGCGGGTCGGCATGACCGCAGGTGCCGCACAGGCAGTGACGGCGGCCTCGTGGATCGCGAAGCTCGAAGCGGACCCGGCGGGCGGCCCGCTCACGTCCGACGAAGAACGGCGATCCCTGCTGGCCGACTTCGACCGGGCGACGCCGGCCCGACGCCGCGACATCCTGCGCCGGGTGATGCTCCCGATCGTCGCGGGCAATGATGCGACGTCCTACAGCGATGGTCGCAAGTACGGTCTCGGCGGCACCTTCGGCTACGGTGTGGCCAGCGTCGGGGGGTCGGGCGGCCTGACGACCGGCGTGACGCCGGTCGGCGAATTCAACCTGGACCACAGCCGCGCGGCCGTCTTTCGCACCGGCGTCGCGCCGACGACCGGGCTGATCTTCCTGGGCAGCGAACGCAAGGTGACCGGCTCGATCGGGGCCGGGGTACGCGTGGGCGCGCAGGCGGGGCCGGTCGCGAACCTGACGGCTCAGGCCATGGCCCGGCTGGGCGGCTCCCACCTGGTGTCCAAGGGCCTCATGATCCGCACGAAGCGCGACGCCTCGATCGCCGCGAAGTCGGCCGAGGCCGCCGGCGCACACGCGTCGTTGTGGAATCCGGCCAGCGCCGAGGTCGTCAACGCGATCTTCCAGATCGCCGACCAGTCCGCGGAGGAACGGCCCGCGCACGGCGGCGCGATGTGGCGGCAGATGGTGGACCGGGTCGGCGACCTCTCGACGGTGTCCTTCGGCTGGAACGCCGCGAAGACGCGCACCGCCGACGTGTCGGTGTCTCTCGAGGGCACGGCGGCCGCGAGGCTGGGACCCGGCGTCGGCGTCTCGCTGGTCGCAGGGGTGGGCCTCAAGCACACCTTGCTCAACAAGAGCGAATCGCGCGACGCCGCCGGCGCCGTGCGCAGCGTGCAGGCGGGCAGCGGTTCGCGCACGGCGCTCGGCGCCGGGGTCAGCCTGGGAATCAGCCACCCCACGCTCCCGGTCCCGGGAGGCCCCAACGTCGCCCTCTTCGGACGGCACAAGGTCGGCGTCGAGACCGAGCTGGTCCTCCAGGCATCGAACGGCATGGTGCGCATCACCACCGAGGACGGAAGGGTGCATCCCCGCCTCTCGTTCAAGCACCGCGAATTCGGCGTGCGGGACGACTTCATCCGGGTCCTGAACACGCAGCGCGGACTCTGGGCGAAACGTCTGGGCGAGCGCGGGCCCGACGGCCGGCTGCGCGACGGTGACCGGATGCTGGACGACTTCCTCACCCGGCTGATCAACCTGCCGCCCGGCGGAAACCGGGTCTTCATCGAGCGCAAGTGCCTCACGGCCGAGGCCGCCGAGACCATCAACGCCTGCATGGACCGGCTCGCGGTGCTGCAGCGTCCGCCGCGGCCCGGCATGCCTCAGGACGCGGGTGCCGAGGAACAGGTGACGATCCTGCAGCGGCAGGTCGCCGAGACGGTGGCCGACGAATCCAGCTGGCAGCCTTTCAAGCTGGTGGTCAACGAGACCGTCCAGCGGGTGAAGGAACGCGGGCTGGGTGCCGATGTGCGCGCCACGCCGAGCACCGGCGGCGAGGATTTTGCCGACCGTTTCCTTGGCGGGGGACGGGTGACGCTGGGCGGCCACGTCAACACGGCCCTCGGCGGCCGGGATCTGCTGACGTTGGACGCCTTGCCGGCGACGGTCTGACGAGGTCCCGTCGCACGCGGTCCGACGCGCGATCCGACGCTCGATCCGGTCGGCCCGGCCCGTCCGGACCGAGTTGGCCCGGACCTGTCCCCCTTATCCGGGCATGGTCGGCGTGAGGGCGCGACACAATGGCCCGATGAAGACACTGTGCATCGAAGGCTGGCGGGGGGTGAACCACTCCATCGCGATGGTCAACCAGAACCAGATCCTGGAGATGGTGAAGGACCCGCGGTTCGAGCTGTTCCACAAGGACGCCCCGTTCTTCATGCCGCACTGGGACAAGAGCAAGCTGGATTCCGGCTTCGCGCCCGAGGAGCGGGCGATCATCGACGGCCTGCCCGATCCGGGCGACCGCGTGATGGACGTGCGGCTGCGCATCGCGTCGCCGGTGCGCCTCACCGACCCGGCGGCCGCGCGCCGCAACGCCACCTTCGTGGTCACCGAGTTCGGCCTCTCGGGCAAGAGCTTCGATCCGCCCGAGATGGCGCCGTCCGCGCTGACGCAGGGTGACGACTTCGTCGTGACGCCGACCCGCTGGTCCAAGGCCCGGCTGGTCGACTACGGCTTCGACGCGGACAAGGTCCAGGTGGTGCCTCATGGCTACAAGACCGACACCTTCTTCCCGATGACGCCCGAGCAGCGCCAGGCCGCGCGCGCGGCGCTGGGCATGGCGCCGCACGAGACCGTCTTCACCAACGTCGGCGTGGCGACCTGGAACAAGGGCATCGACCTGCTGCTGCTGGCTTTCGCCGAGCTGCGCCTGAAGGGCCTGCCGGTGCGCCTGATCCTGAAGGACCACCAGGGCCTGTACGGCATCGGCGTCGAGCGCGTCTTCGCCGAGCTGGCATCGCGCGCACCGCTGCTCAACACGCCGCAGGTGCGGGACGGCATCGCCATCCTGTCGACCAGCCTCAACCTCCCGCAGCTGCGCTCGCTGTACGCGCTGTCGGATGCGTATGTCTCGCCCTACCGCGCCGAAGGCTTCAACCTGCCGGTGCTGGAAGCGATGGGCTGCGGCACGCACGTGATCGTCAGCGGCGGCGGCGCCACCGACGACTTCACCCCGCCCGAGCTTTGCCACCGCCTGCACAGCCGTCCCGGCACGGACGCCGACGCGCCGCAGCCGGTCGGCGCCTTCGTCGTGCCCGACCTGGACGACCTGCGCGAATCGATGCTGCAGGTCGTCGAGCAACGCCTGACCCCGGCGCCGCGCCGCGAGGCGGCCCGCCTGCGGCTGGAGCAACGCTTCTCCTGGGCCACCGTGACGAAGCAGCTGCTGGACCTGATGTGACATGAGCGCGCCGTCCGTTCCGAAGCCGAGCATCGCCGTCGCCATCGTCGACACCGACCTGCACGTGCTCGCGCGCCAGGCGCTGCTACACAGCATGCGGGCGATGGAGCTGCAGGGCCTGCCCTTCAGCCAGGTGCTGATCTACTCGGACAGGCCCGAGCTCTGGCCCGGCCTGCCGGTCATCCCGGTGCCGACGCTGCGCTCGATCACCGAGTACAACCTGCTGATCACGCGCGAGCTCGCCAAGCACCTCAGCGCGGACCACGTGCTGGTGATCCAGTACGACGGCTTCGTGCTCAACGCCGACCAGTTCTCGCCGCATTTCCTGCACTACGACTACATCGGCGCGCCCTGGCCCAACTACGAGGTCAACGAGGTCGGCAACGGCGGCTTCTCGTGGCGCTCCAAGCGGCTGGTCCACGCGGTCGCGCAGCTCGACTACCCGGATCCGACCGAAGCCGAGGACCTCTTCATCTGCCGCACGATGCGCGAGACGCTGGAACGCGCCGGCTGCCGCTTCGCGCCGAAGGCGATCGCCTCGCACTTCTCGGTCGAGTTCCCGTCGGTGCCCTACCCGACCTTCGGTTTCCACGGCATCTTCCATCTGCCCAACGTCTACCGCGAGATGCCCGACTTCCTGCTGGACCATCTCTCCGACCGCATCGTCAAGAGCCGCAGCGGCTTCCTGCTGCCCGGACTGCAGGCGGTGTCCCCCGCGGCGGCGCAGAAGCTGCAGGCGCGGCTGGACTCCCTCTCGAAAGCCTCCCCATGAACGCGAAGAAGCAGATCGTCATCCTGATCCCCCACGGCGTGCAGACCGGCGGCCCGGAGGCCTTGCACCAGCTGTCGGATTCGCTGATCCGCCAGGGCCACGATGCGCGCGTCTGGTACGTGCTGCCGACCGACCTGCCGGCGGTGGACGACCTGTTCCGCCGCAACGGCCTGACGGCCGGCACGGCGCTCAAGCTGCAGCCGCGGCCCAACACCGTGGCCGACTACCAGAAGTACCAGGTGCGGCTGGCCGAGGAGATCGCGATGACGCCGGACACCTGCGTCGTCCTGGCCGAGACCTACGTGCACTGGCTGCGCTACTTCCAGCCCTGCACGCCCATGGTCTGGTGGCTGAGCATCGACAACGCCTTCGAGTACCTGTCGGTCAACAAGATCAACCTGAACCTGCTGCGCAGCGAGCGGGTGCTGCACACCTACCAGTCCGGCTACGCGCACGACGTGATCCGGGCGCTGGGCTGCGGGCGCACGCTGCCGCTGTCGGACTACACGCCGGGCAAGCCGGCGCCGGCCGAGGGAGAGCCCGTCTTCGAGACCGCCGCCAAGACCGACATCGCCCTGAACGCCAACCACAAGGTCGTCTACGACGTCGGCGCGATCGCGGCGCGGCTGGAGGCCGAGAACGGCTGCAAGGTCCATCTGATCCGCGGCCTGACGCGCGCGCAGGTCTACGAGGCGCTGGGCCGGAGCAGGCTGTTCATCGACCTGGGCACCTTCCCCGGCAAGGATCGCCTGGCGCGTGAGGCACTGATGCGCGACTGCTGCGTCTTCGCGCTGGACGTCGGCGCCGCGCGCGACTACGCGCTGCCCGACGAGTGCTACTTCAAGCCGGACCAGGTCGACCAGGTCTTCGCCGGCGCGCACGAGCTGATGCGCAACTTCCCGCTCTACCTGGAGCTGTCGCGCCCCGCCCAGCAGGCGGTGCAGCGCGAGCGGATGATCTTCGAGCGCGAAGTCGCCGGCCTGGCGCACGCCTTCGGCGCCTAGTCGTCGATGGGGCCGATGGGGCCGCCTGCCATCGGGTTTTCCCCGACCGTGCGGCCCTCCTCTCCCTGATGTAGGTGATCCCCCCACACGGGTTTCGGCGCGCTTCCAATTGAGAAACGTGCGGAGAGCGCCGAAGATCACATTGGGATCGCAACCACGGTCCCACATCCATCAGGGGGATAACAAATGAACTTCTCAGGCCTCAAGGTCAAGACCAAGCTGTGGGCGGGTTTCGGCGTCATGGCGCTGATCGTCGCCGGCGTGTCCGGCGCGGCGCTGCACTGGCTGAACCAGTCGAGCTCGCGCGTCGAGAACTACCTGAGCGGCGTCGCCGCCCGGGAGCGCATGGTGATCGCGGTGCAATCCGCGGCCAAGTCGCGCGCCATTGCGGCCCGCAATCTGGTGCTGGTCACCACGCCGGAGGACCGGGCCAAGGAACTGGCCGCCGTCACCAAGGCGCATGAGGAGGTCGGCCAGTCGCTGACCACGCTGAAGTCCCACCTGGCCGCCGCGCAGGACGTGACGCCGCAGGACCGGGCCCTCTTCGACAAGGTCGCCACCGTCGAGGAACAGTACGGCAAGGTCGCGCTGGCGATCGTCGGCCTGGCCAACGACGGCAAGCGCGACGACGCGGTCGCGAAGATGAACGCGGAGTGCCGTCCGCTGCTGGCGGCGCTGCTGACCGCCACCGGCGACTTCATCCGCTACGAGGATGAGCGCTCTGCCGCAGTGACCAAGGAAGCGACCGAACTCTTCGCCACCGACCGCACGCTGCTGATCACGACGGCCGTGCTGTCCGCCGCCGTCGCCGGCCTGCTCGGCTGGCTGATCAGCCGTGCGGTGACGGCGCCGCTGAACCGCGCGATCAAGGTGGCGCAGTCGGTGGCCGACGGCGACCTGCGCGACGAGATCCAGGTCGACGGCCGTGACGAGCTGAGCCAGCTGCTGACCGCGCTGAAGGCCATGAGCGGCAACCTGTCGACCATGGTCACCCACGTGCGCCAGGCCGCCGACGGCATCGCCACGGCGTCCACGCAGATCGCCAGCGGCAACCAGGACCTGTCCAGCCGCACCGAGACCCAGGCCAGCGCGCTGCAGGAGACGGCGTCGTCGATGGCGCAGATGACCGAGACGGTGCAGGTCAACGCCGAGTCCTCGCGCAAGGCCACCGGCCTGGCCGACGCCGCGGCGCAGGTCGCGGGCCAGGGCGGCGAGGTCGTGCACCGCGTGATGACGACGATGGAAGCCATCACCGGCTCCAGCAAGCGCATCGGCGACATCACCAGCGTGATCGACGGCATCGCGTTCCAGACGAACATCCTGGCGCTGAACGCAGCCGTCGAGGCAGCGCGTGCCGGCGAACAGGGCCGCGGCTTCGCGGTCGTGGCCAGCGAGGTGCGGGCCCTGGCCCAGCGCAGCGCCCAGGCGGCCAAGGAGATCAAGACGCTGATCTCGGACTCGGTCGAGAAGGTCGACGCCGGCGCGGTGCAGGTGCAGGAAGCCGGCCGCACCATGGACGAGGTGCTGACGCAGGTCCGCAAGGTCACCGACCTGATGGGCGAGATCAGCGCCTCCACCGACCAGCAGACCCACGGCATCGTGCAGGTCAACGAGGCGGTGGCGGCGATCGACCGCGGCACGCAGCAGAACGCGGCGCTGGTCGAGGAAAGCGCCGCCGCGGCCGAGAGCCTGCGCCAGCAGGCGATGGCGTTGACCGAAGCGATCTCGCGGTTCAAGGTCCGCAACATGGCGGTGGCCTGACATCCCCCGGCCTGCGAACCGCAGGCAAGACTGCAGATAAAACCGGAACGGGAGCCATCAAGGCTCCCGTTTTTCATTCATCTTCAGGCATCAATCTGGTGCAGAGGCCGGTTCGGTGCGATCGCCGGACGTCCGGGCCAGAACTTGTCGGAACCGGCTTTGAACCTGCTGCAATGCAGCATAGAGTCTGCCGGTGTTCAGCCCACTCGTGAGGTCCAGCATGAGTTCGATCGCCATGACGATGTTCCTCGACTCCTCGCCGGGGGAGCTCGTCGACCTGCCGCACGCCGGCTCCGGTCTGGAGCACCCGCTCGTCTTCGACAGCGCCGCGCGCGAGATCCAGCAGCTCGCCGCCGACGGGCGGGCCGAAGTGGTCCAGCAGCGCGTGAGTTCCGTGGGCGACGAGTCGCTCATCGAGGAGCTGCGCTTCCGGCGCATCGCCTGAGCCCTTCTTCTCCCACGCTCGCGCTCGCGCTCGCCCTCGCCGCACTCCCGCGGCTTCAGGGCGCGTTCGCGCTCGCGGCCAGGTCGGCCTGCATGCGCGCGCGCATCTCGGCGATGCGGCGTCGTTTCTCCTCGCCCTTGGCGAGCTGCTCGGGCGACACGCCCATTGCGCGACCCTGCTCGATCTGGCGATCAAGCAGCGGCAGTTCGCGGTCGGCCGCGTCCACGAAGGCGCGCTGCACGGCCTGATGCCGATCCTGCTCGCGCCGCGCGTAGGCCTGGTGGTTGTCGAGCTGCCACGCGGGGGTGGCCGCCTCCTCGCCCGCCCGCTGGATCGGCGGCGTGCGATCGTCGCCGGCCACGCGCGAATCAGCGAGGCTCCAGGCTGCGGGAACGTCATGGCCTGCTGACGACGCAGGCGTCGCCGTCGCCAAGGCAGACGCGGCTGCCGCCGGATCGATCGCCTTGTCCGTGGACGACGAGAGGTCGGCTTCCCGCGTCGACGGCCCCTCATTGCCCGGACGGCTCGCCGCCGACGCGGAGGCCAGTGCCGCGTGAACGGCGGTCGACTCCGCGGCCTCGCTGCCGCCGAAGCCGATCGGCGCGTTGAAGGCGACCCAGACGAGCGCGACGCCTGTCAGCGCGATCGCCGCGACGGCTTCAATGCGCATGTCCATGCTCCCCGCCCGCAGGCGTCGGTCGTTGCGGCTCGAAGGGCGACGCCGGCGCTGCGACGCCGGGCGCCCAGCGCAGGCCCGCGGACGCCAGCAGCTCGACCTGGCGCTGCTGCCAGCGCGCTTCCAGCTTCTCCAGGGCGACCGCCTGCCGCGCTTCGTGGCGGACGGTCTCGCTGTCCGCCGGATGATGCCCGCGCTTGACCGAGAGCGCCTGCACGCGCTCCCAGCCGCTGCCGTCCGGATGCCGGATGGGCGGTGAGGCCACGCCCGCCGGCCAGGCCTGCAGCAGATCGAGCACCCAGGCGTCGACCTCGGCCGCGGGTCTGGGATTGCCGAGGCGCCAGGACACGCGCACCGCGCCGGGCCGTCCTTGCAGATCCGGCCCCGGCGCCTGGTCCGCGCAAGCTGCGGCGGCGCAGCGCAGACGCAGGCCCTCAACGGATTCCAGCCGTTCGAACCGGTCCAGATGCGCGCGGTAGTACGCGCCGATCTCGTCCGTGGTCACCGATGCCGCCAACGCGTCCCGCGGCGGCGCTTCCGCATGTGGATCTCCGCTCAGGCCCTGCCATCGCTCCCAGGCCAGCCTGCGTTGCCGGGCCTCGATGATCCGACGCACGAAGGCGAGTTCGGCGCCGCTCCAGCCGCTCTCGCCGCGCAGCCATTGCTCGACGAAGCGTTCCCGCAGCAGCTGACGCGCCTGGGCGCGTGCGTAGTCCAGATCACCGCCGAGCAGCAGCCGGCGGCCTTGCACGTTCTGCGTCGGCCAGACGTCCGCCAGCGTGATCGCCCCGGCCGGCGTCCGGCCGAACGCCCGATGCCGCAGCAGCACGAACCGCGCGGCGCCCGCACGCTGCGTCGGATCGAGGTCCTCGTTCATCCGCAAGCCCTCGCCCTGCCCGGCCGACCACAGCGCCTGCCACGCGCGCGCATCGACCGTCGACGACAGTTCGGGCTTAGCCGTCTGCCAGTCGCGCTCGATCCGTTCGGGCCAGACCTGCTGCAAGGTCGCGAGCCATTGACGTCGCACGTCGACCTCCGGCGAGAACGCCACGCGACGACTCGCGAACAGCGACTCGTCGCCGACTTCCCGCGCCGCCGCGTCGCCCATCAGCAGATCGATCGCCAGCCGGCGCGCGAGTTCCTCCAGCGTCAGTTCAGGCTGTTCGCGTCGGGCGAGCATCAGCAGCGCGTCGGCGGGACGGCGCAGGATCGTGTCGTCGCCGACGCGCGCGATCCAGGCCGACGCAACGCGCGCGTCGACCGGCGTCGCCGCGACGCCGCGGCTCGCCGGCACCATCGTCACACCGCAGGCGAGCACCAGCGCCGCCACGGTCGCCGCCGCGGCGCGCGAGGCCCTCGCCCTCACAGCCGCTCGGCCGCGCGATTCAGCAGATGCACGACCATCGCGATGGCGTGCGGCACGACGACGCGGCCCACATCGCGACGGACCGCGTGATCGGTCGTCGAGAGCACCTGCCCGCCGCGGCTGTACGAGATCTGCCCGCCCTGGCGCAGCAGCGGGCGGATGTCGGTCGCCGTCGCCGACAGCGGCGCGTAGCTGCCCAGCGCCGTGGTGACGAGCGCATCCGCATTCAGCGTCTCGCTGTCGTAGTAGTCCTTGACCCAGGTCTCCCAGCCGGAATGGTTCAGCGCCGACGTGGTCCACGTGTGGTGCGGCTGCAGCAGGTCGGTCGTGTGCATCACGAAGCCCAGGCTCTGCACCGTGGGCCGGGCCAGGAACTGCGACCACCAGTACTGGCCGAGGTTGTCGATGGGCTGGAACGGCGCCTTCTCGAAGTCCGCGTACATCGACGCGCTCGACGCGCCGCCCTGGCGGTAGTTCGCTTCGGTCAGTCCGTACGAGTTGTACTTGCTGCCGTCGCTGAACCAGCCCTTCATGCCGCCCTTGCCGTCGTCGAGGTGGTCGCCGACCAGCCAGGCGGCGGCGAGGTCGTCGATGTCGCCCTTCACCGTGAGCTTCGCGTAGTTGTAGCCGCCGAAGGGATTGCCGTGGACGTCGGGCCCCTGCGTGCGGTTCTGGAAGTGCCAGTAGGACGTGTAGTTGACGATGCCCGAGCCCAGCCCCCAGACCGGCGCGAGCACGCAGTCGCCGGTCACGGCGCCGCAGAGGTAGGTGTCGGCGAAGTCGTCGACGTCGTAGGCGCCCTGGCCGAGCTGCTCGGCGAACTGGTCGATCGTGTAGCCCGCGCGGGTCACGCCGGCCAGCAGCTTGGCGTAGTTGGTGGTGTCCGCATGCCGCTGCATGTAGCGGACCGCATCGATGGCGATGCGCTTGTGGGTTTCTTGGGCGAAGGCGCTGGCCTCGGTCTGATGGACGAGGCCGGCCGCCGCGGCGGCCAGGAGCAGGATGGATCGCATCGAAGTCTTCCCTGATGGTCCCGAAAACCGCGTGCTTTCCGCACGTCGAGATGTGGGAAGGATGTTCAGGGAATCGCGTGACGATCCGGTGAAGAATTCATGCGACGCCGGGGTTCTCCCTGTCCCCCGGCGCCGGGACGCCGACCGCGTCGCGGTCGACCGTCACGGGGTCAGGACTTGCCCCTGGCGCTCCCACCGGTCCGCGCGGCCTCGAAACGGCGCGCGACCTCGTCCCAGTTCACGACGTTGTAGAACGCCGCGATGTAGTCCGGTCGACGGTTCTGGTACTGCAGGTAGTAGGCGTGTTCCCACACGTCCAGGCCGAGGATGGGCGTGCCGCCGGAGCCGATGCCGAGCATCAGCGGGCTGTCCTGGTTGGCGCTGCTCTCGACGACCAGCCTGCCGTTCACGTCCACCGAGAGCCAGGCCCAGCCGCTGCCGAAGCGGGTCAACGCGGCCTTGGTGAACTTGTCCTTGAAGGCGTCGAGGCCGCCGAGGTCGGCATCGATGGCTTTGGCCAGGTCGGCCGTCGGCGCGCCGCCGCCGCCCTGGCCTGCCGGCGCCATCACGGTCCAGAACAGGCTGTGGTTGGCGTGACCGCCGCCGTTGTTGCGCACCACGCCGCGGATGTTCTCCGGCAAGGCGTCGAGCTGAACGATCAACTGCTCGGCCGGCATGTCGGCGAAGGCGGTGCCTTCCACCGCAGCGTTGAGGTTGTTGATGTAGGTCTGGTGGTGCCGGGTGTGATGGATCTCCATCGTGCGCGCGTCGAGGTGGGGTTCGAGCGCGTCGACGGCGTAAGGCAGCGGCGGCAGGGCATGAGACATCGTGAGACTCCGGAGGAGCCCGTCGCGTCGTGCTGCCGGGAAGGTCGCTGGTGCGGGGCGGTTGAAGAATGGGAGGCCCATTCTTGTCGCTCCGCGCGCAGCGCTCAAGTCGCGGGATCAGAAGACCCGGCCCTCACAGGGTCATGACTTCAGCCCGGGTCGTGTCAGGTCTTGCCCGGCTTCCCCATGAGCTTGCCGACCGCCTTGTCGACGGCACGCTTCGGGGGCTTGACCGCCGGCCGCGCGTTGCGCACACGATTGGCCAGGAATACCTCGCCGATGTCCAGGGTGCTCTCATGGCCGACATGTTGCGCGCAGGTGGCCAGCCAGCCGTCCGCGGCCGCGCGGCCGAGACTGAACAGCGTCGTGAGCAGTCTCGGATCGGTGTTGAGCTTGCTGGACGCGCCGAACTGCGCCAGCCCGCCCTCGTCGGCCACGCGGTGCAGCCGCATCTGCTTGTAGCGGGTGGGATCGACGCGCTGGTCGCGCAGCAGCCGCTGCACGAAGTGGATCGCGCGGAGCTCGGCCACCAGGCTCGCATTGAAGGTGATCTCGTTGATGCGGTCGTCGATCTCGGTGGATGTGCGCGGGATGCCGTCGTGCTGGCGCGGATTGATCTGGATCAGCAGCACGTCGTCGGACTCGGTGCCGTAGACCAGCGGCCACAGTGCCGGATTGCCCGAGAAGCCGCCGTCCCAGAACGGCTCGCCGTCGATGACGACGGTCTGCGCGCTGTGCGGCAGGCAGGCCGAGGCCATCAGCGCCTCGATGCTCAGGTCCTCGCCGCTGAACACGCGCGGCTGGCCGGTGCGCACCGAGGTCGCGGTGACGAAGACCTTGATCGGTCCGGCGTGCACGGCGTCGATGTCGACGTGGCGACGGACGATGTCCCGCAGCGGATCGAGGTTGAACGGGTTGAGCTGATACGGGCTCCACAGCCGCAGCCACGCGTCCCAGGCGGCCATGCCGGGCCAGGCGCTGCGGTTGAAGACCCAGGCGGGCGTCTCGAGCCGCGCGATGTCGGCGGGCCCTGTCGTTTCGCCCACGACGCCGAAGCAGGCGGGCACGCCGGAGACGTCCTGCCAGAAGCGCGACAGCGCCTGCCGCGCCCCCAGCGCCCCGCCCTGTGCGAAACCGGTCGCCATCACCGCGGCGTTCATCGCGCCGGCGCTGGTGCCGGAGACGCCGTCCAGGCGCAGCGAGCCGTCCTCGAGCAGCCGGTCCAGCACGCCCCAGGTGAAGGCGCCGTGGGAGCCGCCGCCCTGCAGGGCGAGATCGATCGAGCGGGGAGTTTCGACGTGCTGCTGCATGTGCGGGGAAGGCGCGATGCGCCACAGGGCGACGGAGTTCGCAGCCTAGCAGGTCGGTGCTTCAGCGCCTTCGCGGGGCGGGACCGATGTGACCCCAGGGCGAGCGCACCCAGGCTCGACGCTTGAGTGCTGACTCGTCCGTCCGCTCATCGAGACCGACGTGACGCAGTCCCAGCGCCGACTTGAAGACCTCCCACGCCCTTCGACATTTCCCAAGCAGCGGCACACGACCCGAGCCGCCTGCGGTCGCTGGCGGTACCGCGTTCAACGCCTGCACCCGCTCGATGTGCTTCTGTTCTTCGGTAATCAACTCGCTGCAGATCTTCCTCTCCTCGTCGGAGGCGTCCTTTGCCTGGGCCTGTCGCTCCAGATTCCGGATGAGCGCTTTGGAAGCTCGGATCGTGCGTGCGGTCCCGCAGACGAGGTGATCGGGGAGAGCCTGCTTCTGCCGGTGGACGCCCCGGCTCAACCCTGGGCTGGCCGCCACCGTCGCCCCGGCAATGCCATTCCTCGCCAGCGCCCTCTGAAACCGGAACGCATAGGTGGAAGTGTCGCCAGGGCTTCCGCCGCAGCCACACCCATTCAGGTAGATCGTGCCCTCGAATCCCTTGGGCAGCCCTTCGCCGACGAGCGCCCGCGCCAGTGAGCTGGGGGACAACCCGCCCGCCGTCCGGGCGTAGGGCTGTCGTCCAGGAACCAGCAACAGCCCGCCGTGTCCCTCCACGATCACCCGTCCCTTCAGGTCGATGTCTTTGAGTGCTGCGCCGTCTGGATCAGTCGAAGCGCCGGTCGGCATCATGAATCGACCTCGTGGCCTAGCCTGGCCGTTGTACATCGCTCCGGCCAGTTTCCAGGAATCGATCATGTCGTCCTTCTCATCGGGTCGGAAGACATAAGCGCCCTGGACATGTGGCCCCGACTTCAACACCGGACCAACAGCGTGGTCTCCGGCCTTGTCATGCAGGATGAGGTCGACATCGCCCCCGTTCGCGCCGACCTGCAGGCGC
Source organism: Roseateles noduli (assembly GCA_002205125.1). Taxonomy (GTDB): domain Bacteria; phylum Pseudomonadota; class Gammaproteobacteria; order Burkholderiales; family Burkholderiaceae_C; genus Roseateles; species Roseateles noduli. Next base: position 485,812 of record NIOE01000003.1, read on the forward strand.
CAGGCGGGCGCAGGCGCCGGCTTCACACGCTCCCCCTCTTTGGCAACCGGGTACTTGAGGTCGAGTTGCCGCGCCATCTCGTCAAAGGCGTCTTTCTCCAGCACGACGGGGCGACGCCATTCGAAGCGTTCAAGCAGCGCTGCCCCCAGGCGCGCCGCAACCTCGCCCTTGATCAGTTGCACGTCGGCTGCGCTGCCCTTGCCCGTCTGCAGGATGTCCAGCCTGCGGGTGAGCGATTCGCCAGCAGTGAACGTCGCGGGCGTTGGCAACAGCCTCTTGCGAGGGTGGCGGTCCTTCGGTCCGGACTCCGGATCGACGGCGCCCAGACTCGCCATCAACTCGTTCGCATCGACCGGCAGCGCCAGTGCGGCCTTGCCGCTCAGCCCGTTGACCTCATGGCTCAACTCTGCGAGCAAGGCCTCGCAGAAAGCATGTCCTCCTTCATCGACGCCCGCGCTGCGCCAGGTATTGCCTCTGCTGGACGACCATGCCTGCGTGTAACCATGGATCTGGCGCTCCGCAACGCGTCTGACATTGATCCAGGAGCGAACGCCTCCCGGGGGTTCGAACTCGCATCGGATGCCGTGGTCCACCAGCAGACCGACGCCTCGCGGCCACCAGGGCGCCTGGACGGCTCGCTTGGCGATGTCAAACATCACCTCGGCAGGCATCGCCCGCAGACGTCCCGAGGCCTCCCGGAGATCCAGGATGCCCTGGGTCAAGAAGGCGTATTTCGCGGCATTCGACGCGCCTGAAGCGCCGATGTGGCTTGGCATGACAACCCCTCACTTTCCATGGGGTCGGTGAGTTGTCCTGCGCGTCGGTGAGTTCACATCGTGAAGGAGCTGGTCGCCCCTTGACCTACCTCGGCGGCGCGTCGCCCGGGAGCCAACGCTTGTAGATCGCCTGGAACGTGCCGTCGCGCTTCATCTCGTTGAGCTGCGACTGCCAGGCGTGGATCGTTCCCATCGGCGTGCTGCGCGAGAACGCGATGTAGCCGTCGCTGGCGGCGAAGCTGAAGACCTCTTCCAGCGCACCCTTCGCGACGCCGGCCTGCACCAGGGTCTGCGGCATCGACAGCTTCTCCGCCGCGAACAGCGGCGCCCGTCCGGCGGCCAGCATGCGCACGCCCTGGATGGGATCGCTGATCTGCTGCAGGTTGTGGAAGCCCGCGGACTGGAGCTGCGTCAGCGTGTACCAGTCCCGCACGACCAGCACCTTGGCTGCGCGCTTCGCTTCGGCCAGCGATCGCAGCCGGATGCCGCTGCCGGCCTTGGCGTAGAAAGTGCTCTGGAAGGTGACGATGGGGCCGACCCACTGGAAGAGCTTCTCGCGCTCGGGAATGCGGGCCATCGAGAACAGCGCGGCCGGCGGCCCGTCCTGCGCTTCGCGGAAGGCGCGCGCCCAGGGCATGAACTCGATGGGCAGCGACTGGCCGAGCCGCTTCTGGATCGCCTGCACGATATCGACGGAGAGACCGCGCGGCTGGCCGGCCTCGGTGAAGTTGATCGGCGGGAATTCTTCGCTCAGCAGACGCAGCGAGGCAGGCGGCGCACCGCCGGAGGAGGCGGTGGCCAGGGGCGCCGGATTCGGCGCGGGCGGTGTCGACGCCGGCCCCGGCGCGACGGCCGGGGGCAGCACGGTGGCGTGGCTGGCGGCTTGTGCGCCGCTGAGCCAGGCCAGACCCGCCAGGGTCAGGTGTCGTCGATGCATCCGCGAATCAGGTGAGGCTGTCGAGCCATGATAGGCGGCGGTAACGAAACGTCACCCGCGCATCGGGAAGAAAGCGACAGCCACGATGCGCATTCGTGCGCAGGCGCGGACGGGGAAAACACCGAGTCACACCGCTACTTTGAAGATTTCCCAGACTTCGCGGCTCGACCAGTGCCGGGCCCGAAATAGGCCCACATATCTCGCACGGCTGCTGCGTTGAACTCTGGGCGATGGAGACTGGTCTCCACATTCAGTGTCTCGTGATGGACACCGAGCCACCGACGGTAAGACGACAACTGCCTCAGGTGATAAGCGACGTCTTTCCCCGCAGACGTCATCGCCGCCTGATCGCCGCCCGTCCTGGCCTCCGAACGGCGCCTTTGAGCTCGGTCGAGCGCCTGACGCTCACTGGTGACGGTCTTCTTGCATTCGAACGAGATTTCGCAGGGGAAAGTTTGCGTGTATCCGCAGAGCGCCTGACCGAGTCCGGGCAAACCGGTCACCCCGAGCTTCTTGTATCCCCTGGCCGCAAGCGCCGCAAGCAAGGCTTGTGCGTAGGAGGCCGTGCGGGTTGCTCCCGAAGCGCTGTTGCACGCGAACAAATGAATCGTGCCTGCGAAGTCGCGCCTCAACCCCCGTCGGATCAATGCGTCGCCAAGCGCCTCGGGACTCAGTTCACCCAACTGGAGCATGGCGTAGTCCTTGGCGAGATCTACCGTCTGCGCACCTGTGCTGCCATGCCCCAGCACAAAGATGCGTCCGCTTGAGTCGATGCGCGCAAGAACCGACGCATCGTCTGCCTTGATGTCGACACCCGAAGACACGCTCATTGCATCAGGAAGGGCTCGAACCGTTCCGAACTGTGCATTGAGAACGTCGCAGATCTTTGAGTCGAGCGCACCTGCATTCCAGGTCGCGCTCTCGTACAGAGCCCGCTTGAGACGAAGGACGGCACCCACTCGAAAGGGCGCCTCCGGACTACCGACCAGGAGGTCGATCGACTTCCCGTCCCGATTGACTTCAAGGCGCCAGCATGCATCCACCTCCAGATCACCTCGATGCAAGCGCTTCATCAGGAGGTCAAAAGCCGATTGCTTCAGAGTCAAGGGTCGCGTCCAGGAGAACCGTTCCTTGAAGGCCCGACCAAGGCAGCCCGCGATCTCGCCACTCACGGCGCTGACCTTGCGGCCGATGTCCGTCGTATCGGAAAGAGGCTTCCACGGCGTCAACACCTCCCCTGCTGAAAGGGCGCCAGGCAAGGGCATGTTTTTGACCGACATGAAGGATCGCGGAGGTCGGTCACTCAGATCCCGGAAGCTCTTTCGCAAGGTCTGCACATCCGGAGGGATCCGCGAGACCATCGCGGCATCCAGGCCGCCCACATGGGATCGAATGCCTGCCAACAGCGTCGTCAGGAATGCCTCACCGTCATTGGCCGGATCTGGAGACAGCACATAGACATTGGCCTCGGACTCCCAGCGGTCCTGTTCCAGACGGAGATTGATCCAAGCTCGCGCGCCATCAACAGGTTCTACTTCGGTGCGCCTGTCTCCCGCGTCGATCTGCACTCCCAAGCCGCGGGGCCACCAGGTCGCGTTCATCAGCAACCCTGCCGCTGCTGCCTCCAGATGCTGCCCGGCCGCCCAGAATCCTGGACTCTCCAGAACATCAATGAGCGTTGCCGGGGTCGGACACGCCTGGCCCTCCTGGGTCGGTTCCAAGCCAAGATTGTCGACAGGCCAGGACAGCGGTAGTGGTGTCATCATCGAATTCCATAGGGATGCGATTCGTGCAAGAACACACCTCCCAGGTTCGCCGCGCTGTTCTGCAATGCGCTCAGGGCCCCGTCACTTCGCGCTGCGAATCTTCGTGAGCTGCGCCTGCGCCTCGTTCCATAACTCCATCCCCACCTGCGTCGCGACGCCCGCATTCACGCGGGTCAGCTTGTCGCGCATGCGCGCGGTTTCCGCCGGGCTCAGCTCGTTGACGGCCATGCCCTTGGTCTTGAGCTCGGCCAGCGCCTTGGCGGCCTCGTCGCGCGTGTCCTTGCGCTCGAAGTCGCGGCTCTTCACCGCAGCCTGCTGCAGCACCGCCTGCTCGTCCTTGGACAGCCCGTCCCAGAACTTCTTCGACACCGTCACGATCCACGGGCTGTACACGTGGTTGGTGACCGTCAGGTACTTCTGCACCTCGTAGAACTTGGCCGACAGGATGGTGTTGTACGGATTCTCCTGGCCGTCCACGGCCTTGGTCTCCAGCGCGGAGAACAGCTCCGAGTACGGCAGCGGCACCGCGTTCGCGCCCAGCTGCTTGAAGCTGTCCAGGAACACGTTGTTCTGCATCACGCGCAGCTTGATCCCGTCGAGGTCTTCCAGCTTGTTGACCGCACGCTTGCTGTTGGTCAGGTTGCGAAAGCCGTTCTCCCAGTAGACGAGGCCGACCAGGCCCTTGTCCGTCAGCCTGGCCTTGACCTTGTCGCCGACCGGTCCGTCCAGCAGCGCATCGGCTTCGCGCACGTTGTTGACCAGGAAGGGCGTGTCCCACAGCGCCATCTCCTTGGCGATGCCGACCAGCGTCGCGGTCGAGCCCACCATCATCTCCTGCGCGCCGCCGATCAGCGCCTGCTGCATCTGGTTGTCGGGGCCGAGCGCGGCGCCGCCGATGGCGCGCACCTTCATCTTGCCGCCGGAGAGCTTGCTCACCTCGTCGGCGAAGACCTTGGCGGCGCGGCCCTGGTTGCTGTTCTCGGCCAGGCCGTAGCCGAAGCGGATCAGGCGCGGCTTGATGTCGGCGGCCTGCGCGGGCAGCACGGTGCCGAAGGCGACTGCCGCCAGCGCGAGCGCAGTGGCGAGCGTCGTGCGGCGCGAGGTGTGGAACGAGGTGTGGGACGGACGGACGCGGGAATGGGTCATGGTGGTCTCCTTCGTTATGGCATCAATGCATCCACCGCACCGGCGCGGTGACGAGCTGCGGGAACACGGTGAACAGCGCGAGGATCAGCGTATAGGTGATCAGGAACGGATTCACGCCCTTGACGACGACGTGCATGGGCAGCCGGCCCACGCCGGCGACGACGTTGAGCACCGTGCCCACCGGCGGCGTGATCAGGCCGATGGAGCCGTTGAGCACGAACATCAGGCCGAAGTACACCGGATCGATGCCGGCCTTGACCGCGATGGGCAGCATGACGGGCGCGAAGATCAGGATGGTCGGGGTCAGGTCGAGCGCGGTGCCCACGATCACCAGCACGATCATCATGACGGCCATCAGCAGGCGCGGGTTGTCGACCAGCGGCCCCAGCCAGCCCGTCAGCACGGACGGCAGGTCGGCCAGCGTGATCATGTAGCTCGCCACCTGCGCGCCGGCGCACAGGAACATCACGATCGCGGTCGTCTTGGCCGCGCGCACCAGCACGCCGTAGAGGTCGCCGAAACGCATCTCGCGATGGATCAGGAAGGCCACCGCCATCGCGTAGACCGCGGCGACCACGGCCGCCTCGGTCGGCGTGAAGTAGCCGCTCTTCATGCCGCCGATGATGATCACGGGCATCAGCAGCGCCCAGAACGCCCGGAAGGTCGCGCGGAAACGCTCGCTCATCGGCAGCGGCGGCTCGGTCTGCACGGTGATCTTGCGCATCTGCAGCTGCCAGGCGATGACCAGGCCGATGCCCATCATCAGGCCCGGCGCGATGCCGGCGACGAACAGCGCGGAGATCGAGGTGTTGGTCGTCACGCCGTAGATGACGAAGGCCATCGACGGCGGAATGATGGGACCGATCACGCCGCCCGAGGCGATCAGGCCCGCGGACGGTCCGACCGGATAGCCGTGCTTGCGCATCATCGGCAGCAGGATGGTGGCCATCGCGGCGGCATCGGCGAGCGCGGAGCCTGACATCGCCGACAGCAGGATGGCCGTGCCGATGGTGACGAAGCCCAGTCCGCCGCGCACATGGCCGAGCCAGGCCTGCGCCATGTCGATGATGCGTTTGCTGATGCCGCCGCTGTTCATCAACTCGCCGGCGAGGATGAAGAACGGGACGGCCAGCAGCGGGAAGCTGTCGATGCCGGCGACGAGGTTCTGCGCGAGCAGCTGCGTGTCCCAGAAGTCCAGCGCCCAGGCCATGCCGGCGCCGGTCAGCACCAGCGCGAAGGCCATCGGGATGCCCAGTCCCATCAGCAGCAGCATGCCGCCGGAGAAGACGATGAAGGCGAGTGCTTCGTTGCTCATGATCGTTGCGCCCTGCCCTTACTCGATGTCCGACTCGTGCTCGAGATCGAGCGACCGGTTGTGGATCAGTTCCCACAGCGCCATGACGGCGATGGCAGCGCACGACAGCAGCGCGGGCAGCGGCAGCAGCGCGTTGGAATAGCCCAGCACCACCGACTGGCTGTCCAGGCCGACGACGACCTGCTGCCAGGCGCCCCAGCCCACCAGGGCGGCCGCGACGATGACGGCGATGCGGATCACTGCGGTGACGACGCGCAGCGCGACGGGCTTCCTGCGCAGCGGCAGTAGCAGGCTGGTGAAGGCCATGTGCTCGCCGAGCGGATAGGCCGCGGTCGCGCCGATGAAGACCATCCAGACGAACAGCAGCCGGGAGAGTTCCTCGCTCGCGTTGATGCCGCTGCCGAAGCCGTAGCGCAGCACGACGTTGATGAACACGGCGAGCGCCATCACGCCCAGGCAAAGCGCCATGGCGGCTTCGCTGAGCGTCTGCAGGCGCGAGCGGCGCGCGGGTGCCGCTGAGGCGGCGGGAGCGTCCGATGCGGGGGACGTCATGGTCCGGTCTCCTGGTTGTTCTTCGGGTTCAGCAGCGTCAGCGCCAGATCGACCTGCTCGACCAAGGTCATCGCGGCGGGCACGGTGATGACGCCGGGCTCGCCGATGGGCGATTCCAGCGTGGCGAACTGGCTGTCGACCAGCGTGGTCGAAAAGAAGTGGCGGTCGGCGCGATCGGCGACGCGTTGCAGCGCAAGCGCCTTGTCGATGTCGATGAACACGAAGCGCAGCGCCGGGCAGGCGCGGCGCAGACGGTCGCGGTAGGCGCGCTTGAGCGCGGAGCAGCTGAGCACGACCGGCGACTGCTCGGCGAGCATCTGACCGAGCCGTTCGAGCCAGCCCCAGCGATCTTCGTCGGTGAGCGGCTGGCCGGCCTGCATCTTGGCGATCGACGCCGGCGCATGGTGGGCGTCGCCCTCGATGAAGGGCCAGTCGAGCGCCTGGGCGAGCGCCTGTCCGACGCTGGTCTTGCCGCAGCCGGCGACCCCCATCACGACAATGGCGCGCGCGGAGATCGAAGCGGCGGTGACGGTCGGCGAAGTCATTGGATAGCGCTATCCCGAAGTCTGAAAAGAGACGGCGATCGGATGAACCGGGGTCGCCGTCGAGTCCTCGTCGCACAGGAAAGCAGACGGGATAGCGCTATCTTAGGTGGTGCGCGCAGGCACCAAATCAGGGATTACGCGGGGTTTCACGAAGCCTGGACGCACGGTCCTGGGGTCCGTCCCGGCTTCTTTCGCAGGAGGACAGCGCTATCCTCCCACCCATGAACGCGCCCTCCTCCAAACGCCGTCGCGCCACCGGCCGAGCCACGCTGCAGGACGTGGCCGCCGCCGCCGGCGTCAGCCCGATCACTGCGTCCCGCGCCCTGCGCGGCGAGCGCAGCGTGGCCGCGGAACTGGTCGAACGCGTCACCGCCGCCGTCGCGCAATTGGGCTACGTCCCGGATCCGGCCGCGCGTGCGCTGGCCTCTGCGCGCAGCAACCAGGTCGTGGTGCTGATCCCGCTGCTGTCGAACGCGCTGTTCGTGGACCTGCTCGACGCGGCGCAGCGCACCCTGCTGGCCGCCGGGTACCAGAGCCTCATCGGCGTCACGCACTACGACCCCGAAGAGGAAGAGGCGCTGCTGCGCACCTACCTCATGAACCGGCCGGCGGGCCTGCTGGTCACCGGCTTCGACCGCACCGACGCGTCGCGCGCCCTCCTCCAGGGCAGCGGCGTGCCCTGCGTGCATGTGATGGAGAACCGCGGCGGTGACACCGGCAGCGGCCTGCATTCAGTCGGTTTCTCGCAGCAGGCGGCCGGCCATGCGATGACCGCCGAATTGGTCCGCCGCGGCTACCGCCGGATCGCCTTCGCGGCGGCGCAGCTGGATCCGCGCACGCTGCAGCGGGCCGAAGGCTATCGGGCCGCACTGGGCGCCGCGCACGATCCGGCGCTGGAGTTCATGGATGCCGCGCCGTCCTCGCTGGCACTGGGCGCGATGATGTTCGAACGCGTGCTGCGCGAGGCGCCCGACGTCGATGCGATCTTCTTCAACAACGACGACCTGGCGCAAGGCGCGCTGTTGCAGGCGCTGCGCCTGGGCGTAAAAGTGCCGGAGCGGGTGGCCGTCGTCGGCTTCAACGACCTGACCGGCGGCGACCAGATGCTGCCGCCGCTGAGCACCGTGCGCACGCCCAGACGGGAGATCGGCCTGGAGGCGGCGCGGATGCTGGTCGCGCTGATGCGGCACGAGGCGGTGCCCGAGGCCTGCATGGACCTGGGCTTCGAGCTGGTCCTGCGGCAGAGCTGTTAGGCGCGGACGGACAGCGCCGGTCGTTCGACGACCAGCAGGCTGCTGCGGGGCGCCCAGAACGCGCTGACGCCGACCAGGCCGAAGGGATGCTGCGTCTCCAGCCGGATCAGCGGCAGCGGCTGCCGACCCCGCCCGGCCGCGACCAGCGGCATCAACACCTGCTGGCGGGAGCGCGGCGCGAGATCGATCCAGCCGTTGCCGCCCGGCGGCTTCGTCAGCCCCAGAGTCACGGCGACATCCCAGCGCGGGCGCCCGGCGGGATTCGCCACTTCAAGGGCCACCATCACCTGGTCGCCGGGAAAGCACGGCAGCGGCGAGCCGCAACGCAGCCGCAGGCCTCGCAGCGTCTGGATCCCGTGCCACAGGCAACCCAGCGCGGCGGCCAGCAGCAGCGCGCCGGTGACGAAGGCGACCGGCGAATGGATCGCCACGCCCAGCATCAGCAGCGGCATCGCACAGGCGAGCACCGCAAAGAACAGCGGCGTCGGCGCAAGATGGAGGTCCCGCCACCGCAGGACGGCGTGGTCCTGGTCGCCCGCCTTGAAATCGGCGTCGTTGGCGGCCGGCACGACGACGCGCGAGGCGGGAACGGATGCGCTGCGAGTCGCGATGCTGACGGGGAATGCCCGCTTCTGCGCCTGGCGGTGCAGCAGCGGGATCGGCGGATTGGGCGGCGGCATGGACACGGGAGTGAGCGGCAGAGCGCGTTGGAAACGATGCCGCTAATCTGCCCGCCCGCCCCGAAGAGGCCCATCGCCTCAACAAGTCATCCCGTTACGCCGGCCTACTTATTGTTGCAGTCTCAATCCGCGATTCCAGGGGTGGGCGTGACAGGCGTCACGACCGGCCGCTCGTGCCCGGATTCCGGACCGGTGGGCGTCGCGGCGGCATCGGCCGTCGAGAACACCTTGCGGCCACGAACCAGGTACGAATAGATCACCGGCACCACCACCAGCGTCAGGATGGTCGAGGTGATCACGCCGCCGATGATGGCGCGGCCCATGGGCGCCTGGATCTCGCCGCCCTCGTTGAGCGCGATGGCCATCGGCAGCATGCCGAACACCATCGCCGCCGTCGTCATGATGATGGGCCGCATCCGGATCAGGCCCGCCTGCAGCAGCGCTTCGGGCACCGACATGTCCTGGTCCTTGCGCAGGTGGTTGGTGAAGTCGACCAGCAGGATGGCGTTCTTCGTCACCAGGCCCATCAGCATCACCAGGCCGATCATCGAGAAGATGTTCAGCGTCGTCTTCCACAGCAGCAGCGCGACCATGACGCCGATCAAGGCCAGCGGCAGCGAGGCCATGATCGCGATCGGCTGCACGAAGCTGCCGAACTGGCTGGCCAGCACGATGTAGATGAAGATCAGCGCCAGGCCCATCGCGATCATCAGGCCGTTGAAGGCTTCCGCCTGCTGCTTGCCGTCGCCGTCGACCATGAAGCTGATGCCCGGGGGCAGCTGCGTCTCCTTGATCAGCTTCTGCACGTCGGCGTTGACGTCGCCGCCCGGGCGGCCCTGCACGCCGGCGTACACCGCCTCGCGGCGCTGCAGGTTCTGGCGGCGGATCACCTCGGGGTTGAACACCGGCTCGATCGTGGCCACCTGCTCCAGAGAGATCGGCGAGCCGTCCTTGGCGAAGGCCACCGGCAGGTTGCGCATCTGCTCGATGCTCTGGCGCTGCGCCTTGGGCAGGCGCAGCAGCACTTCGACCTGGTTGCCGTCGGGCGTGGTCCAGTAGGTCGCGATGTCGCCGTTGACGTAGGCGCGCAGCGACGAGGCCACCTGCACCGCGTTCAGCCCGAGCTCGCGGACCGCGTTGTCGCGCAGCTTGACCGCGAAGGCCGGCAGGCCGGGCTTGACGGTGGTGTCGACGTCCACCGCGCCCTTGATCTTCTTGACCTTCTCGGCGAAGTCCTTGGCGACCTGCGTCAGCACTTCCGGATCGGAGCCGAGGATGGTCACCCACACCGGCCGGTTGAAGCCCACGCTGACCTCGACGCCGGGGATGCGCGCGATCTCGGCGCGGATCGCATCCTCGACCTGCGTCTGGGTGCGCTTGCGCAGCTTGCGGTCGACCAGCGCGATGTCCAGGTTGGCCTGGTTGCGGCCGGTCGCCAGGCCCTCGCCGCTGCTGCCCACGACGGTCGCGACGGTCTTGATCTCCGGGAAGGTCGCGAGGATCTCCTCGACCTGCCGCACCTTGGCCTCGCCGCGTTCCAGGCTGGTCGCCACCGGCATGCGCAGCGTCAGATGGGTGAAGCCCTGGTCGATCTGCGGCTGGAACTCGCTGCCCACCGCCGGCACCAGCAGGATCGCCAGCACGAAGCTGCCGACGCCCGACCACGCGACGATGCCGCGCGGCGTGATCGTCGCCAGGCGCAGTCGGCGCGGCTGGTCCTTCAGGCGCTGCTTGTCGGCCCCGAACGGACGGCCGAAGGCCGGCAGCGGGATGCGGAAGCGACGTGGCGAGAACACCCAGCGCAACGTCTTCTCGTAGACCGTGTGCAGCACGTCCATGCCGGCGTCTGTCGCGCGGATCAGGTGGCCGATCACGGGCACCTTCTTGACGTAAGTGCTGGGCGGATCGGGCCACACGGACGACAGCATCGGATCGAGCGTGAAGCTGACGAACAGCGACACCAGCACCGCCACCGCGACGGTGATGCCGAAGGGATAGAAGAACTTGCCGACGATGCCGCCCATGAAGGCGACGGGCACGAACACGGCGCAGATCGCGAAGGTCGTGGCCATGACGGCCAGGCCGATCTCGTTGGTGCCGTCCTCGGCCGCGCTGTGGTGGTCCTTGCCCATGCCGACGTGGCGCACGATGTTCTCACGCACGACGATCGCATCGTCGATCAGCAGCCCGATGCACAGGCTCAGCGCCATCATCGTCATGAAGTTCAGCGTGAAGCCGAAGGCGTAGATCGCGATGAAGCTGGAGATCACCGAGATCGGCAGCGTCAGCCCGGTGATGATGGTCGAGCGCCAGCTGTGCAGGAACAGGAACACGATGGCGATCGTGAGCAGCGCGCCTTCGATCAGCGTGTGGCGCAGGCCGTCCAGCGAATGCTTCACGAAGTCGCTGTTGACGTAGACCAGGCGCAGCTCCATGTCCTTGGGCAGCGACTTGCGCAGCTCCTCGACGGCGGCCTTCACCGCTTCGCCGGTCTGGACGATGTTGGCGTCCTGCTGCTTGAAGATGTTGAAGGTCACGGCCGGTTGGCCGTTGATGCGGGCGATGGAATCGAGCTCGCGCTCGCGCTCGCTCAAGGTGCCCAGGTCTCCGAGCGTCAGCGCCAGGTCGCCGCGGCGCGCGACCACGACGTTCACGAACTGCTTGGGATCCTTCACCTTGCCCTCGACGCGCAGCATCGCGTCGTCGTAGCGGTTGGAGATCAGGCCCACCGGCGCGTCCGTGTTGGCCGCGTTCAGCGCGGTCGAGATCTCCGCCGGGGTGATGTTGTAGGCGCGCAGGCGGGTCGGATCGAGGTCGATGCGGACCTCGCGCACGGCCATGCCGCCCACGTCCACCTTGGCCACGCCTTCGACGCGGCCCAGGCGCTTGGAGACGTTCAGGTCGGCCAGCATCGACAGCTCGCGCAGCGTGCGGTTGGAGCTCATCAGCGCGGCCACGATGATGGGCTGCGCGTTCTCGCCCTGGAAGCGTTGCACCATGGGCGGCTTCACCTCGCGCGGGAACTGCGCCTGCGCGATCGCGACGCGGTCGCGGATCTCCTGCATGCCGCGGTTCATGTCGGCGCTCAGCGAGAACTCGACCGAGGTCTGCACGCGGCCTTCGAAGCTGCGCGACTGCACGCGCTCCACCCCGGCGATGGTGTTGAGCGCCTCCTCCAGCGGCTTGGCCACTTCGCGCTCGACGGCCTCGGGCGAGGCGCCCGGGTACTGGATGTCGATCTGCGCGCCGGGGAAGGTGATGTCGGGCGACTGCTCGACGCCCAGCTTGGAATAGGCGACCAGCCCCAGCACGCACAGCGCGACCATGACCATGGTGGCGAAGACGGGGTTGCGGATCGAGACGCGGGTCATCCACATGGGAGGCTCCTCGGCAGGGTTGTTCTTGTTGTTGTTGTGCTTACTGGGCGGCGCTGCCGCTCGCGGCGGCGCTGGCCACGCTGGCCTTCGGAACGCGGATCTCGGCGCGCTCGCCTTCCTTGAGGTTGTCGAATCGCGCACCCAGCACCTGCGACTGCGGCGTCACGCCGGCGAGGATCTCGACGCGACCCTCACGCGGGTCGCGGCGGCCGGTGGTGACGATGCGGCGCACCAGGGTGCCCTTCTCGATCAGCCAGACGTGTTCCTGGCCGGACACCGCGCCGATCGCGGTCACCGGCACCGTCAGGCGCGGCTTGTCGTCGGCCAGCTCGACGCGGGCGACCGCGTACTGGCCGGCGCGGAAGCGCTCGCCGGGGTTGTCCAGCGACAGCGTCACGCCGATCGAGCGGGTGCCGGGCTCGGCGGCCGGCGAGATGCGCGCGATGCGGGCCGTCACCGGCTCGTCGAAGCCTTCGATCCGCAGCTGCACCGTCATGCCGGGCGACAGCTTGCTGACCTCGTGCATGCCGACCAGGCCTGCGAGTTCCAGCTTGGACAGGTCGACGATGGTCAGCACCGGCTGCTCGGCGGCCACCTTCTCGCCGGGCAGCGTGTGCCGCTTGGCGACGATGCCGTTGATCGGCGACACCAGCGCGGCCTGGCGCAGCAGCACTTCGCTCGTGCCCAGCTGCGCCTTGGCCGACAGCATCTGGCCCTTGGCCGATTCGAGCTGGGCGCGGGAGTTGTCGAGCGCCGTCGGTGCGATGAAGTTCTGCGCCGCCAGGCCCTGGTTGGCCTTGTACTGGCGCTCGGACTGCTCGTACATCGCCTGCATGGCCTCGACGCTGGCATTGCGCTCGGCGACCTTGTGGCGCAGCTCCTCCAGGTCCAGCTGGCCCAGCGACTGGCCGGCGCTCACGCGGCTGCCTTCGGCGACCGCGAGGCGGTCCAGGCTGCCCGAGGCCTTGGCGCGGACGATCACGGTGTTGGGCGCGACCAGCGGGCCGGAGAACTCGATGACGCCGGGCATGGGCGCCATCACCGGCTTGACGATCTCGCCGGCCTGGAACTCCAGGGCGGGTTTGGCCTCGTCCTTCTTCGCGGCGGGAGCACTGCTCCCGCTCGTGGCATATACGCCGGCGCCGCCCGCGAGGACCGCCACCGCCACACCACCCAACCACCATTGCTTGCGCATGATCTCCCCCATCCGTCGACACGGGATCACCCAATCGATGATCCTTGAATGCGCCGGAGTGTAGGAATCCCCAAATTGATGCGAAGGCCGGACGCGACGAATTGCAGATTGCGCGTCATGGCCTGCTTTTCTCCGGGACTGAAATTGGCGCCCTTCCCAGGGCCCGCATCAGATTGCGTGCAACGGATCCCGCTTCGCGCACCGCCAATGGCTCCAGGCACCGATGAGCGCAAAGGCGGCGCCGGCCCAGAAGCAGGCGGCGTACCCATGACTTTCGGCCAGCCAGGCGCCGCCCAGGCTGCCGAGCACGCCCGACACGCCGTAGCCCAGCACCGCGTAGAGCGCCTGTCCCCGCCCCTGCAGGCGGCCGGGGAAGTAGCGGCCAATCAGGCCGATGCAGGCGGTGTGCTGCGCCGCGAAGGTGACGGCATGGCAGCACTGCAGCAGCACCATCGCGGCGAGGCTGGCGCCCAGCCAGGCGGTACCGGCCATGCGCAGCGCCGCCAGCAGCGCGGCGGCGACCAGCCAGTGGTGCAGATGATGCTGGCGCACCCAGCGGCCCTGGAACGCAAACCAGCAGATCTCCGCCGCCACCGACACCGCCCACAGCGCCCCCACCTGCCCCTTGCCGTAGCCGAGCCGGTCCAGGTAGAGGCTGTAGAACGCGTAGATCGCCGTGTGGGCGAGCACGGTGAAGAACATGCCGAGGAAGAACCAGCCGACCTCGGGCCGGCGCAGCGTGTCGGCGATGGACACCGGCTCGGCCGCGTCGTGCTGGATGGCTGCGCGCCTGGGCAGGCGCCAGGCGGCGATGACCAGCGTCGTCAGTCCGACCACGATGGTCCACGGGAACACCGACATCCCCGCCCAGTCGAACCACCACCCGCCGCCGACGACGGTCACCAGGAAACCCACCGAACCCCACAGCCGGACGCGTCCGTAGCGCTTCGGATCCATGCCGCCGCTGGCCGCGAGCTCATGCGCGATCAGGGCCTCGTTGAGCGGCGTCACGCAGGCGTTGAAGAAATACATCAGGAAGACGACCAGCGTCAGTCCGATGACCGGCGCCGCGCCCCCGCTCGAGGTGGCAGGCACCAGCAGCAGCCCGAGCGCGCTGACCCAGCAGGCCAGTGCGGCCGCGCGGATGAGCTCCACGCGCTTGCCGCTGCGATCGGCCACCAGGCCCCATAGATATGGCGCGAACAGCCGCGTCCAGCTCTGCATGGACACGAGCAGGCCGATCGCGACGACCGGCAGGCCGAGGGACTTGTACCAGAGCGGCGCGAACGGGTTGAACAGCCCGATGCTGCCGTAGTAGGCGCAGCCGAGCAGCGCGCTGGCGCGCAGCACGCGGCGGCTGTCAGCCACCGTCAGTCACCCGTCGGACGTTGACCCGCGATCGCGGGAATCGGGAGTTCGACGTCCCCGCACTGCGCGCGGTCCATCAGCACGTGGTCGATGACGACCAGCGCCAGCATCGCTTCGGCAATCGGCGTCGCGCGGATGCCGACGCAGGGATCGTGGCGGCCAAAGGTCTCGACCGTGGTCGGCTCGCCGGCGCGGTTGATCGACGCCTTGGGCGAACGGATCGAGCTGGTCGGCTTGATCGCGATCGACACGCGCAGGTCCTGGCCGCTGGAGATGCCGCCCAGCACGCCGCCGGCGTTGTTGCTGGCGAAGCCCTGCGGCGTCAGTTCGTCGCCATGCTGGCTGCCGCGCTGGCGCACGCTCTCGAAGCCCGCGCCGATCTCGACGCCCTTCACTGCATTGATGCCCATCATCGCGTAGGCGATGTCGGCGTCGAGCTTGTCGAACAGCGGCTGGCCCAGGCCGGCCGGCATGCCGGTGGCCTCGACCATCAGCCGCGCGCCGACGGAGTCCCCGTCCTTGCGCAGCGCGTCCATGTAGTCCTCCAGCGCCTGGATCTGCGAGACGTTGGCGGCGAAGAAGGGGTTCTGGCCGACGTGTTCCCAGCCCTCGAACGCGAGATCGATCTCGCCGAGCGCCGTCATGCAGCCGCGGAAGCCGACGCCGAGTTCCTCCTGCAGCCATTTGCGCGCGACCGCGCCCGCCGCCACCATCGGCGCCGTCAGCCGCGCCGACGAGCGCCCGCCGCCGCGCGGGTCGCGCAGGCCGTACTTGCGCCAGTAGGTGTAGTCGGCATGGCCGGGACGGAAGGTGTCGAGGATGTTGCCGTAGTCCTTGCTGCGCTGGTCCACGTTGCGGATCAGCAGGCAGATCGGCGTGCCGGTGGTCAGGCCCTCGTAGACGCCGGACAGGATCTCGACCTGGTCGGGTTCCTGGCGCTGCGTCACGTGACGCGACGTGCCCGGACGGCGGCGATCCAGCTCGGGCTGGATGTCGGCCGCCGACAGCGCCAGCCCCGGCGGGCAGCCGTCGATCACGCAGCCGATGGCCGGACCGTGGCTCTCGCCGAAGTTGGTGACGCGAAACAAGCTGCCGAAAGTGCTGCCGGACATCTGGGGGACCTGCCGAGGCGAGAAACCGAAGCCGTCGATTCTACGAGCGGCCCCTGCCCTCGCGACTCGTCATGCGCCCGTCCACCGACCTCACGACCTCTTTAAGCGGTCAACTCATCGCTCGAAGATGACGATGCGTCGGCACCGCCCTCGACTTCGACGCGCAGGGTGGCATCCGAGCCAGCCTCTGCGAGGAGATCGGCGCCGATGTCGGTCGCCGTTTCGCCCCGCGCGATGCGCGCCTGCGCCTCGGGATCGCGTTCGAACACCGCGATCGATTCGACGTGGGCCGTGTGCGGGAACATGTTCACCGCACCCGCCTGCGTGCAGCGGTAGCCGGCCACATGCACCAGCAGCCCCGCGTCGCGAGCCAGCGTCGACGGCGCGCAGGACACGTAGACGATGCGCTCGGGCGGCGTCCAGCCTGGCGCCAGCGACGGATCCTTGACCAGGTCGGCCAATGCCTTCACCAGCGCGAACGCGCCCTCTCGCGGCGGATCGATCAGCCAGCGGTCGGACACGCCGTCGGCGGCCAGCAGCTGCGGGGTCATCTCGAACAGGTTGCGCGCGACGAAGCTCGCCTTGTCGGCCAGGCCGTTGCGCGCCGCGTTCTCGCGCGAGCGCTGCACCAGCGCCTCGCTGCCTTCGATGCCCAGCACCTCGCGCGCCTGCGTGGCCAGCGGCAGCGTGAAGTTGCCCAGGCCGCAGAACCAGTCGATGACGCGCTCCTCCTTCCGCACGCCGAGCAGCCGCAGCGCGCGGCCCACCAGCACCGTGTTGATGTGGTGGTTGACCTGCGTGAAGTCGGTCGGCTTGAACGGCATCACGACGCCGAACTCCGGCAGCGTGTAGGCCAGCTCGGGACCGTCCTTGTCGAGCAGGTGCACCGTGTCCGGCCCCTTGGGCTGCAGCCACCATTGCACGCCGTGCTCGGCCGCGAACGCGCGCAGCCTGGCGATGTCGCCCGGGCTCAGCGGCTCCAGGTGGCGCAGCACCAGCGCGATGACCTGCGTGCCGTCGGTGTCGCCGATGGCCAGCTCGATCTGCGGCAGCCGGTCGCGCGCGTCCATCGCGCCGACCAGCTCGCGCATCGGCATCAGCATCGCGCTGACCTTCTCGGGCAGCACCTTGCAGACCTGCATGTCGGCGATGTAGCGGCTCTTGCGCTCATGGAAGCCGACCAGCACGTGGCCCTTCTTCGGCACGTAGCGCACCGACAGGCGCGCGCGATAGCGGTAGCCGGTGGCCGGGCCCTCGATCGGGCGCAGCAGCGCCTCGGTCCTGACCTTGCCGAGGTGCCAGAGGTTGTCCTCGAGCACGCGCTGCTTGACGGCGACCTGGGCGCCCGGATGCAGATGCTGCATCTTGCAGCCGCCGCAGGCGCCGGGGTGCAGGCCGAAATGCGGGCAGACGGGGCGCACGCGCTGCGAGCTCTCGCGGCGCATCGCGACCATCACGGCCTGCTCCCACTTGTTCTTCTTGCGGCCGACGGTGACCTGGACTTCCTCGCCGGGCAAGGCGCCCTCGATGAACACCACCTTGCCTTCGCTGTTGTGGGCGACGCCCTGCGCTTCAAGGTCCAGCGAGTCGACCTTCAGCCATTCCGATACATCAGTCATGGGGGCGCATTATCCCAGCGCCCTGCACGCGGGTCGGGAGGAGCGCCTCAGAAGATCGAATCGCGGCTGATGCCCTGCCGCATCATGTTGCGCTTGAGCTTGGCCAGCGCCTCGATCTGGATCTGCCGGATGCGCTCGCGCGTGAGGCTGAGCCGCACGGCGAGAATGTCGAGCGTCTCGGGCTCGCGGTCCGCGAGGCCGTAACGACCGGCGAGCACTTCGCGCTCGCGGTCGCTGAGCGAGGCCAGCCCGCCCTTGAGGAGGTCCTCGAGTTCATGGCTGAGGCGATGTCCCGCCGGATCGACCGCCTGCTCGTCCGCGACCAGGTCCAGCATGGACTCGCCGCCTTCGCCGTTGCGGTCGACCGGCGAATCGAGCGAGCTCGGCAGCTCCGCGTAGGCCAGCAGTTCGGCGATCTCGTGAACCGGCCGGCCGAGCGCCTGCGCCACGTCCTCGGCGCGCACGCCGCCTTCGCCGCCCTGCTGCGCCGCCAGCGACTCGAGCGCGCGGCGCGCCTTCAGCACCTGGTTGAGCTCGCGCACGATGTGGACCGGCAGCCGCACCAGCCGCGCCTGATGCATCAACGCGCGTTCCACCGCCTGACGGATCCACCAGCTGGCGTAGGTCGAGAAGCGGAAGCCGCGTTCGGGCTCGAACTTCCCGATCGCGTGCATCAGGCCGAGGTTGCCTTCCTCGATGAGATCGCTCATCGGCAGGCCGCGGCCCAGGTAGTTCTTGGCGATGCTGACGACCAGGCGCAGGTTGTGCTCGATCATCGCCTGGCGCGCCTCGAAGTCGCCGGCACGCGCCTTCACGGCGGTGTCGTACTCTTCCTGCGGGGTCAGCAGCGGGGTGCGCCGGATGTCGCGCAGGTAGGCCTGCAGCGCGTTGGTGGCGTCGCCGTCGGCGGGGCCGAGATCGCCCTTGCCGGCCTTGGCCTTCTTGCCGTCCTCGGACTCGACGCCGCGCAGCACGCGGACGTCGTCGTCATCGTCGGTGGCGGCCTCGACCGGACCGGACGCGTCGGCGTCGTCGCGCGACGCGGGCTCGCGTTCGCCGTCGGGATCATGGCCGTCATGGTGGCCGTCGTGGTGGCCGTTGCCGTCATGCCCCTCATGGCCGTCGTGGCCTTCGTCATGGCCCGCGGCATCCCGCCCGGCGCCATCCCCGGCATCCTGCCCCGCCTCGTGGCCATCGGCGGCCAGTTCGGGCGGCAGCTTGAAGCGGCCGGGATGAACGGGTCGATCCAGGCCGTCAGGCAGAAGTCCGTCAGTCGAAGAGGCGCGATGCAAGGTCATGTTGCGGCGCCTCCTTGAGCGCCTCTAGCGCGCGGGCAACAACTTGGACGGATCGATCGGCTTGCCTTGCTTGCGCACTTCGAAGTGCAGCTTCACCGAATCCGCGTCGCTGGAACCCATCTCGGCGATCTTCTGGCCCTTGCGCACCACCTGGTCTTCCTTGACCAGCAGGGTCTGGTTATGCGCGTAGGCCGTCAGATAGTTCGTGCTGTGCTTGATGATGATCATGTTGCCGTATCCGCGCAACCCCGCGCCCGCATACATCACGCGGCCATCGGCGGCGGCGAAGACCGGATCGCCGGCCTTGCCGGAGAAGGCCATGCCCTTGTTGCGGACCTCGTCGAAGCCGGCCGCCACGGCGCCGGAGGCGGGCCAGCCCCAGATGATGTCGTCGTCGTCCTTGGTGACGGCGGGCGCGCTGGGCGCCGTGACACCGCTGGCGGGCGCGGACGCCGCGGCGGTCGTCGTCGCCGGAGCCGGGGACTTGCCATCCAGCGGACGCGTCTCCACCTTCGACGTCGTCAGCGGTCTGGTGGTCGCCGCGGTCGGGTCGAGGCCCGGCGGCACCACGCGCAAGACCTGACCCACCTCGATCAGGTTGGGGTTGTCCATGCCGTTCCAGCGGGCCACGTCCTTCCAGCCCTGGCCGTTGTCCATGGCGATGCGGATCAGCGTGTCGCCGGGCTTGACGGTGTAGTAGCCGGGCTTGCCGGCGTTCTCGGCGCCGGGCAGCGGTTTCGATTCCGGGGCCGGCGTGATGGCCGTGCCGGGGATGGCCGGCGACGCGGCCTTGCCCACGGGGCGATCCTCCACCGGTGCGCGGTGCGGGGTGTTCTGGCAGCCGGAGAGCGCGAGCACCGCCGCGGTGACCCAGAGCAGCGGGGAACGGAAGAGTGGTTGCATGCGCGAAGTTGTCATATGGAAAGCCGAAGCGCGGGGAGGCAAACGGGAGGCCGGCGCGCTACAGGACCCCTGATTTTAGGGGCACGAACAGGACGGCCTCATGCAGGCTGCGCAGGAAACGCGAGCCCGCGGCGTCGCGGACATGATCGATCAGGACCAGGACTTGCCCCCGGCCGCTGGGCGCGGTCATGGGCGCGACCAGCCGGCCGCCGGGCGCGAGCTGGTCCAGCCAGGCCTGCGGGATGTCGTCGCCGCCGGCGGCGGAGATGATGCTGTCGTAGGGCGCCGAGGGCCGGTGGCCGAGCATGCCGTCGCCGTAGACGAGCCGGATCTGGTGATGGCCCACGAGATTGGCGCGCGCCTTGTCGTGCAGCGGCTTGAGCCGCTCCACCGACACCACCTGTTTGGCCAGCTGCATGAGCAGCGCGGCCTGGTAGCCGCAGCCGGTGCCGATCTCGAGCACCTTGCCCAGATGGCCGCGCTGGCGCGCGCCGGGCGCGTCCAGCATCAAGGCCATCATCCGCCCGACGACGGACGGCTTGGAGATCGTCTGCCCGTGGCCGATCGGCAGGCTGGTGTCCTCGTACGCCTGCGTGGCGAGCGCGGAGTCGACGAAGTGATGGCGCTGCACGGTGGCCAGCGCCTGCAGCACGCGCTCGTCGGACAGGCCTTCGCGGCGCAGCCGCTCGACCATGCGTTGACGCACGCCCGCCGAATCGAGGCCCAGCCCGATCGGCGTGGTCTGCCGCGCCTTGATGGCGGCGGCCTGCTGCCAGTGGCCTTGCGGCTTGAGCGGCTCGCGCGCCTCGGCGGCCGCGGCGGCGCTCGGGGCGCCCGGTCGGGTCGCTCCGAGCTTGTCCAGCGACAGCGGGAAACGCTTGGGCCGGGGCGGCAAGGAGCTCATGGACGCCCGTCGGTCTGCAGTTGCTGGCGCCAGTGGCCCAGCGCGGCGTGTTCGGTGAGATCGACCTGCAGCGGCGTGACCGACACGGCGCCGTTGGCGGTCGCGTGGAAGTCGGTGCCCTCGCCCGCTTCGCGCTCGGCGCCGGCGGGGCCGATCCAGTAGATCATGTCTCCGCGCGGGCTGCGCTGCTGGATGGTGGCTTCGCTCGCATGCCGGCGGCCCAGGCGCGTGATGCGACGCGGCAGGGACGGGGCGTCCGCGCGGTTCGGGATGTTGACGCTCAGCAGGAAGGCCTGGTCGAGCCCGCCGGCGATGACGTCCTGGATCAGCGTCCGCATCACGGCCGTGGCGGCGTCCAGGTGGCCCCAGCCCTTCTCGACCTGCGAGAAGGCGATGGAGGGCACGCCGAAGAGGTAGCCCTCGGTCGCGGCGGCGACGGTGCCCGAATAGAGCGTGTCGTCGCCCATGTTGGCGCCGTTGTTGATGCCGGAGAGCACCAGGTCGGGCTTGTAGTCCAGCAGCCCGGTCAGGGCCAGGTGGACGCAGTCCGACGGCGTGCCGTTGACGTAGCGGTAGCCGTTGGAGGCGGTGTAGACCGACAGCGGCCGGTGCAGCGTGAGGGAGTTGGACGTGCCGCTGGCGTTCTGCTCGGGGGCGATGACTTCCACCGTGCCTAGCCCTTCGCAGGCACGGACCAGGGCGGCGAGACCGGGGGCCAGATAGCCGTCGTCGTTGGCGATGAGGATGCGCATGGGCGGCATTGTAGGCAGGCCGTCACCCCGGCGACGCGAGGGTCCACCCGTGCTGCCTATCATGCGCCCGGCGACCCCGGCCAGGGGCCGGATCCATAGGAACCAGGAGACGAGACATGAAGGCATGGCTGTGCGAGAACCCGGTCGGCGTCGAGGCGCTGCAGTGGAAGGAACTGCCCTCCCCGACGCCCGGCCCGGGCCAGCTGAAGGTGGCGATCAAGGCGGCGAGCCTGAACTTCCCCGACCTGCTGATCGTGCAGAACAAGTACCAGATGAAGCCGCCGCTGCCCTTCGTGCCGGGCACCGAGTTCGCCGGCATCGTCGAGGCGGTCGGCGATGGCGTGACTGGCTTCAAGCCGGGCGACGCGGTGGCGGCGTTCACCGGCACCGGCGGCTTCGGCACCGAGGCGCTGGTCCCGGCCGCGCTGGCCTTGCCGCTGCCGCCCGGATTCCCGTTCGAGGACGCCGCCGCCTTCATCTGCACCTATGCGACCAGCCACCACGCGCTGATCGACCGCGCCGCGCTGCAAGCCGGCGAGACGGTGCTGATCCTGGGCGCGGCGGGCGGCGTCGGGACGGCGGCGATCCAGATCGCCAAGGCGGCTGGGGCGCGGGTGATCGCGGCGGCCTCGTCGGACGAGAAGTGCGCGCGTTGCCGCGAGATCGGCGCCGATGCCACGATCAACTACGCGAGCGGTTCCCTGCGCGACGAGATCAAGACCCTGACCGAAGGCAAGGGTCCGGACGTCATCTACGACCCGGTCGGCGGCGACCTGGCGGAGGCGGCCTTCCGCTCGATCGGCTGGCGCGGGCGTTACCTGGTGGTCGGCTTCGCCCAGGGCAGCATCCCGGCTCTGCCGCTGAACCTGGCGCTGCTCAAGGGCGCATCGCTGGTGGGCGTCTTCTGGGGAGAGTTCGCGAAGCGCGAACCCAAGCGCAACGCCGCGATGATGATGGAACTGGCCCAGTGGTACGCGGCCGGCAAGATCCGTCCGGTGATCGACCAGGTGCTGCCGATGGAGGAGCTGCCGCGGGCCTTCGCCCGGATGGCCTCGCGGCAGGTGGTGGGCAAGCTGGTGGTGGTGAACGGCTGAGGAGCCCCCGCCCCCTCACCGACACCCTGTTTCACGGGGCATGCAAGCCCGGGGGGCGCTGCTAGGATGCGGCCAGCTATCGCTCCCCACACCATGGCCGTCAAAGTTCTCATCGTCGAAGACAACCCCGTCGCCCGCAGCTTCCTGTGCCGCGTGGTGCGCGAAAGCTTCAGCGACGGCATGGAAATCACCGAGGCCGGCGACCTGGAAGGCGCGCGCCGCCAGCTGGCCAAGGTGGAGGCCGAATCGCCCGCCACGGGCTACAAGCTGATCCTGATCGACCTGGAGCTGCCCGACGGCAACGGCATGGAGTTCCTGGGCGAGCTCGCCGGCAAGCCGGCGGTCAAGATCGTCACCACGCTGTATTCGGACGACGACCACCTCTTCCCCGCGCTGCAGCGCGGCGCGGACGGCTACCTGCTCAAGGAAGACCGCTTCGAGGTGCTGGTGGAAGAGCTGCAGCGCATCGTGCGCGGCCAGCCGCCGCTGTCGCCGGCGATCGCGCGCCGGCTGCTGTCGCACTTCCGGCCGGGCTCGACCGGCGATTCGGGCCCGATGGGGCTGAACTCCGGCTTCGGCAGCCTGACCTCCTCGGCCACGCCCAGCAGCCGCGGCGTCACGCTGGATCCGGTGCCCGAATGGGAACGCCTGACCCCGCGCGAGAACGAGGTGCTGACCTACCTCAGCAAGGGTTTCACGATCAAGGAGATCGCGAACCTGATGGGCATCAAGTGGTTCACCGTCAACGACCACATCAAGAGCATCTACAAGAAGCTCAACGTGTCCAGCCGCGCGGAAGCCGCGGTGCTGGCGTCCAAGCAAGGCCTGGTCTGAAGGCTCGCCCTGCGCATCGAGCGCCGGACTGAAGCCGGGGCCCACGGCCCCGACGTGTCGACGCAACGGAAGAGTGGCCGGATCGAGCCGCTCCTACGCCTTCCGAGTTACCAGCGATATCCCGCCTTGGCGTAGTACTGACGCCCGTTCGCACCGAACGGCGAGAACTGGTTGTAGGCCAGGATGCCCCCGACGGCGTTCACCGTGATCACCCGATCGGGATAGCGGTTGGTGACGTTGTCGATGCCGGCGCTGAGCGACCAGGCGCCTTGCTCCCACCCCGCCGACAGATCGAGCAGCCACGCCGGCCCGAAGGTCTGGTCGTTGGCCGCGTTGGACTGGCGGATCACGAAGCTGCCGTAACGGCTCGCCGCCGCGCGGCCGATCCACGGTCCCCAGCGATGCTCGGCGCCGAGCACCAGCTTGTCCTTCGGCGACCCGACCGTGGCGCGCGCCAGCGAGACGCGGTCGATCAGCTCCAGGTTGTTGGCGGTCAGGATCGCCGGGTTGTCGTCGACCTGCCGGATCGAATTCTTGTTGTGGTTGTAGGCCACCGTGTACTGGCCGCGCCCCGCGCCGCCCCAGTCCTGCTGCCAGGTACTCACGACGTCAACGCCTCGGGTGCGCGTGTCCAGCGCGTTGGTGAAGTAACGCCCGGCGCTGACCAGCACGCCCTGCGCCGCCAGCTGGTTGCGCAGCGCGGCCGGCAAGGTCAGGTTGGCCGACAGCAGGATGCGGTCGTCGATGTCGATCTGGTAGACGTCCACCGTCGTCTGCCACTGCGCCAGTGGCTGCAGCAGCAGGCCCAGGCTCAGGTTGCGCGACTTCTCCGCCTTGAGCGGCTTCGCGCCCAGCGCCGCCGCGGCGGCGGACTCCACCGGGAAGGTGCCGGCATCGACGAGCGCGCCGTTGATCAGGTTGGTCGAGGTGGTGGCGAAGTACTGCTGCGCCAGCGATGGCGCGCGGAAGCCCGTGGACACGGTGCCGCGCAGCGCGACGGCCGGCGACCACGCGTAGCGGCCGGACAGCTTCGCCGAGGTCGCGTTGCCGAAGTCGTTGTAGTGCTCGGCCCGCAGCGCGGCGGAGGCGCTGAAGGCCTTGGTCACCTGGCCTTCGAGGCTCGCATAGGCGGCGACGTCGTGCCGCGAATGCGCGCCGGCGTTGCTCGGCTGGAAGCCGGGGAAACCGGAGGCGCCGCCGCCCTGATACGACGCAAGCTCGCCGGCGTCGATCTCATAGCGTTCGCGACGGGCTTCAGCGCCCAGCGCCAGCGTCCACGGTGCGGCGAGGCCGAGGTCGACCTCGCGCGACAGGTCCAGGTTCAGCACGGTCTGCTGATTGCTCAGGCGGCCGGCGTCGAAGCGCGTCGGGCTCGCGTTGCCGAGCGAGTAGTTGGCCGTGTTCGCCACGTCGATGTCGAAGCGGTTGCGGCCATGGTTGATGCTCGCGTCCCAGGACCAGCCCGCGAGTTCGCCGCGCACGCCGGCGACGATGCCGGTGTCGACCGTGGCGCTGTCCTGCAGGGGCAGGAAGCCTTCGGGATACAGCCCGGCGACGTTGTTCGCGACAGCGGTCGCGCGGGTGCGCCAGAACGCGGCGGAGACCGTGTCGCGATGACTGAGCGTGGCAACCGCATAGGCCTGCAGGCTGCCGGTGAGCGCGATCTCCGCGTTGATCACGGCGGATTGCTGATGGCTGTCGGGATCGCCGAGGCGGTTGTTGACCTGGCCGAGGCGCGGCTCCGTCGCCGCATCACGTGTGTCGACGCCGGCGCGGTTGGTGCGCTGCTGATGGCGGTTCTCCAGCGCGAAGCGGATCCACCCGTCCTGGCCGAGCGCGAAACCGGCGCTGGCCGCCTCGGTGTGGCGGAAGCCGTCGCCCGAGTCGGTCTGGCCGATCTCGGCGCTGACGCTGCCGCCCTTGGCGCCCTTCTTCAGCACGATGTTGATCACGCCGGCGATGGCGTCGGAGCCGTACTGCGCGGCGGCGCCGTCGCGCAGGACCTCGACGCGCTCGATCGCAGCGAACGGGATGGTGTTCAGGTCCACCGGCGCGGAGCCACGACCCTGCGTGCCGTTGATGTTGACGACGGCGGTGGTGTGGCGGCGCTTGCCGTCGATCAGCACGAGGGTCTGGTCCGGAGACAGCCCGCGCAGCTGGGCGGGCCGCACGGCATCGGAGGCGTCGGTCAGCGAGGGCCGCGGGAAGTTCAGCGACGGCAGCAACTGGCCGAGCGCGGTCGCGAGTTCGGATGTCCCGGTGCGTTGCAGGTCGGCAACGCTGAGCACGTCCACCGGCGACTCGGACTCCGCGACCGTCCGGTTCACGCGACGGGTGCCGGTGACGACGACCTGCTGGAGCTGGTCGGACGGTGCGTTCGCGGCGGACGTCGAGGTCGACGCGGGAGACTGGCTCTGCGCCTGGACGGCCGGTGCGAGGCTGGCGATGGCGGCGAGCGCAACGGCGCTCAGCGGAATCTGCGGGCGGAAGGACGAGCGAAGGGACAAGCGAGAAGACATGGGGGCTTTCGGGGATTCATCAGTCACGACAACCCCATAGCCTGCGGGCGTAGCCGTGCCCGGCCAAGGAAGCGCGCCGCACAAGCAAATGCGAAGGACGAGCTTCTGTCTTCTCGATCCTTAACGCAGCTGCATCAGCACCACCGCCAGCGTCCCCAGCGACAGCACGGTCGACACCAGCGTGGTGGTCGACGACACCCCGACGTCCCGGCGGTAGAACTCCGCCAGCATGAACGGCCCGGTGCCGGTGGGCAGCGCGGCGAGCAGCACGGCCGCGTCCGCGCTGTGCGGCGGCAGCATGAAGACGTGATTCGCCAGCCACCACGTCAGGCCCGGCAGCGCGAGCAGCTTCACCGCCACCAGCGCCCACGCAGTGCCGCGATCGGCGCGCCGCACGGGGAAGTCCGCGAGGAACACGCCGAGCGCCACGAGCGCACACGGCGTCGCCGCCTGACCGAGCAGCTGCAGGAAGGTGTGTGCCACGGCTGGCAGCGCAACACCTGTCCCCGACCACGCGGCGCCGAGCAGCGGCGACAGCACCAGCGGATGCTTCAGCGAGCGCCAGAGCGCCGCGCCCACCCGATTGGCACGACTGCGCTCACCGCCTTGCAGGCCGAGCTCGATCAGCACGATCGCCACGGAGAACAGCACGCACACGACAATCAAGGTCGCGATCGTCGCCTCGACCTGGCTCCCGCGGCCGAAGACCAGCAGGCACAGAGGCAGGCCCACGTAGCCGGTGTTGGAGTAGGACGCTGCCACGGCCTCGACCGAGGCATCCGCCATCGACCGTCCGGCGCGCAGCCGGAACAGGAAGACCACCGAGAAGATCACCGCCGTCGCCAGGCCGAAGGCGCCGACGAAGCCGGGCTGCCACAACGCCGCCCAGCTGCTGTGCGCGGTGATGTCGAAGAGCAGCGCCGGCAGTGCCAGCCACACCACGAAGGCGTTGAGCACGCTGGCCGCATGGCCGTCGAGCAGCGACACCCTGCGCGCGCCGTACCCGGCGGCGATCAGGCCGAACAGCGGAAGGAGGATGGTCAGCGTCGCGAGCATGGGCGGCGCGTCACGTCGCCGGCCGCTGGGTCTCGCCCCACTGCGGATTGATCAGCGCAAAGGTCTCGTGATCGCGCCACGCGCCGTCGATGAACAGGTAGCGCGGGCTGAAACCCTCGCGGCGGAAGCCCAGTCGCTCCAGCACGCGACGGCTGCGCGCGTTCTCCGGCCTCACCGACGCTTGCAGGCGATGCAGCGACACCGCGGGCCCGAAGACCTCGCCGATCAGATGCTTCAGCGCCTCCTGCATCAGCCCGCCGCCGACGCAACCCTCGTCCAGGCTGTAGCCCAGCATCGCGCTCTGGAACACGCCGCGCACCACGTCGGACACCGCGCACACGCCGATCACGCGCTCCGGCGCCTCGGCCAGCGACAGCCAGTAGCGCCAGATCGTGCCCGCGTCGAAGGCCTTCTCCTCGCGGCCCAGGCGGGCCCGCGTGACGTCCAGGTCCCAATGGTCGGCCGGCCGAGTCGGATCCCAGCGGGCGAAGTGCGTCAGGTTGCGAGACTGGAAATCGATCGTCGCCTCGGCCAATGCGGGCGTGGAAGACCGCATCAGCAGGCGCCCGGTCCTCAGCAGCTTGAGCGGGGATCCCGGCCGGAAGCCGGCGGGCGGATCGGCCGGCACGCCGGCGGGGAATTCGACAGGGGGAACAGCCATGGCGCAACTGTAGCCCCCCGGATCGACGACGAATCCGGATGTCGCAATCAGCTCAGAAGATGTCGTTTGTGACCGTTCATGCCTCTGGGCGCCATCGATAGAGTTCACTTCGTTGTCCAACCCCTTCGATCTGACAAGGAGCTCACCATGAAGGTTTTCGCCATCTCGTCCCCTACCCCCTCGCTCACGCCGGAAGTCATCAACGCGCACATGCCCGCCGAGGTCCATGACACGGTCCGCCTCTACCTCTCCGGCAAGGTCGATCAGTTCTGGTTCCAGGAAAAGGCCGGTCCGATCTTCCTGATGGACGTGGCGTCGCTGGAAGACGCCCAGGCCGCGCTGAACACGCTGCCGCTGGTCGCATCAGGCGTCATGAGTTATGAACTGCGCCCCGTCGTGCCGCTGATGCCGCTCGCGCGGCTGATTCCGGCGAAGTGATCGTCGACGCGGCGTCCGCAGGTTCAGCGCAGATCGTTGCGCAGCTCGCGGACGCCGCGTCCCAGTCGCTGACGGAGCAGCGTCCCCAGCGTCGCGCCGTCGGCATAACCGACCTCCGCCGCGATCGCCTCGAGGTCCAGCCCGCTGCCGTGCAGCAACGACTGGGCGCGCTCGACGCGCAGATCCTGGAAGTAGTCCAGCGGCGACTTGCCCAGCACGGCCTGGCAGCGCCGCTGCAGCGTGCGCGCCGTCGTCGCCAGCGCGCCGGCCGCGTCCTGCAGCGAGAAGCCGTCCTTGAGACGCCCGCGCGCCCAGCGCTCGAAGCTCAGGATCAACGGATCCGATTGGGCCAGGTGATTCGGGATGATGTACGGCGCCTGCAGGCTGCGGATGTCGGCGAGCAGGTAGCGCGACACCAGCGCGGCCAGTTCCGGACTCGCCTTGCGGATCAGCCACAGCGCCAGGTCGAGGTGCCCCATCGCCGCGCCCGCGGTGACGCCGACATCCGTCGGCACCAGCATCCGGGACTCGTCGAGCGCGACCTTCGGGTAGCGTTGCCGGAACAGCGGCGACAAGGACCAGGTCGTCGTCGCCTCGCGACCGTCGAGCAGACCCGCCTCCGCGACGACGAAGGTTCCGATGCAGGACGCGCCGATCGGCACCCCCTTCGCGTGCCAGGTCCGCAGTTGATCCATCGCATCGGCCACGTCGCGCCGCTCCAGCGCGGGAAGCAGGCGGTCGGGCGTCGTTGCGGCCAGCGCGGGCAGGACGACCCAGTCCGGCCGCGACCGCGACGAGATCTCCTGGACGGGCACCGTCAACCCCTGTCCGGAGCGCACCCGCTTGCGCACGCCCACGACCGTCACGTCGAACGGCGGCGCCAGACCCGGCAGCAAGGCCGACAGGTTGTTGGCCGCGCGCAGCGCATCGAGCGTCACGGCCAGGCCGGTATCGAAATGGCCTTCAAGCGCGAGCACCGACACCTTCATGTCGCAATCCATCCGTTGTTCATCATTTGCGACTCTACCAGTCGGCGACCTGCCGCGCCGGTCCGACATGACCAACGGAGCGTCACGAAGACCGGTGCACAATGCCGGCCGCGCATTTCAATGCCCCTCCTCCGCACCGATGCCTCGTTTCAACCGGTCCCTCACGCTGTGGACGTTCGCCCTGCTGGTGGCGAGCGTGCTGCTGGCGTGGCCGTTGCACGAAGCCCGGCACACGGGCCAGGCGATCGCCGAACTCGTCGGCGCAACGACGTCCTCTGCTGACAGGCCGACCTCCGACGTCGTTGCCGTTGTCGGCGTCGTCGACACCGGTGTCGACGACGCCTTCGTCAACGCATTCGCCTTCGACGACCACGGCAATGCCGACGGCCTCGATGGCGGCAGCGGCGCCGGCGAGGTCAAGGGCGGCGGCTGCGCGTGGTGCCTGTTCCATGCGCAGCTCTTCGCCGCGTCGGACACGCCCTTCGTCTTCAGCTTCCACGCGGAAGCGTCTCCCCCGCCCCTCGCACCGACCTGTGGCCTGCCCACCGGCCGCTGCGTGCTGGCCGCGCACCCTCGAGGGCCACCCCGGGCCTGATCCCCACGGCCGTCGCGGTCCCGCTTTGGGCGCCCCGCGTCGTTGCGAATCCTCGCCATAGCGCCGCTATGGCTGCGGTTCGCGCCTAGCCGTGCATCCCAAATCGGAACCACGCCAGCCATGGGGAACCGTGCGCCACTGGCGTGGACCTGTCCTATTCCCGGGTCCCCCTCATGAATTCGAATCGTTTCCTCTCCACGTCGTCATTCGCGCCCGCTCCGCTCGTCGTTCTCCTCGCCCTGGCCTTCGGCGCTCCAGCGGCCCATGCACAAGAAGATGCCCCCGCCAGCTCCGACGGCCCCACCGATGCGCAAGCGCTGCGCCGCGTCGAGGTCTCCGGCAAGTCCGCCTCGACGATCCGTCAACCCGGTGACCGCAACGACCTGTCGCTCAAGCCGACCGCCCTGCCCGGCGCCGTCCAGCATCTGAGCGAGGACGACATCGCCGCCACGAACATCGGCCGCGACATCTCCAACGTCTTCCGCCGCGTGCCGGGCGTCCTGGCCAACAACATCGACCAGGGCGAAACGGGCAACGGTTTCCGCATGCGTGGCTTCGCGACGCAGGGCACGCACGGCGCCGACACCGCCGTCTACGTCGACGGCGTGCCGCAGAACATCCCGTCCAGCCAGGGCGGCGCCGGCCACGGCCCGGTGTTCCTCGAATGGCTGGTCGGCGACCTCATCGGCGGCATCGATGTCGTCAAGGGGCCGATCTCCGCGCTCCACGGCGACCAGAACCGCGCCGGCGCGGTGGACATCCGCAGCCGTGACGGCGGCGCCGCGACGCCGTCCAGCCTCGGCGTCAGCGTCGAGCGCTACGGCCTGCGCCGCGCGACCCTTGTGCTCTCCAACACCTTCGAAGGAACGTTCGATTCGCTGCTCGTCGCCGACCTCTACCGCAACGACGGCTACCGGCGCGACTCCCGCACCGACCGCGACACCTTCTTCTGGAAGCTCGGCGCCCGCATCGGCGACGCCCGCTACAGCCTGCGCGTCACCCGCTACGTCGCCGACTTCGCGGCCGCCGGCTACCTGCTGCTGCCCGACCTGGAGAAGGGTCTCGATCCGCGCTCGACACAGGCCGACAATCCCGGATTCGGCAACGCGCGCCGGACCTCCCTGGTCCTGAACCGCGCGCCCGCCGAAGGCGACGCCGGCTGGTACGGCACGGCCTACGTCGAGCGCTTCGACCGCACGCGCGGCATCACCTCCAACGCCACGACGCACACGGTCGGCGTCGACCACCGCAACATCTTCGGCGGCCGCGTACTGCAGAACTTCCGCCTCGGTGAGGACGCCGCGATCGCCGTCGGTGCGGAAGCGCGCGCCGACCGCGGCGACGCCTCGCGCCGGATCTTCGTCAACCGCGCGCCGACGGCCAACTACGTCAACGCGCAAGACCTGGACCTGCTCACCTACGGGGTCTTCGCGCAGGCGCAGTGGCGCCCCGTGCGCGACCTCAAGCTGAGCGCGGGCGCGCGCTACGACCGCTTCGACTACGGCATCGACAACCTCAAGCTGCCGGCGGCCAGCACCGACTACCGCAAGAGCGCGCTGACGCCCAAGCTGGGCGCGTCGTGGTCGGTACTGCCCTCGCTGGAGCTGTTCGCCAACGTCGCGCAGGGCATGCGCTCGCCGGCCGCCGAGCAGATCAGCAGCAGCGGCGGGACCGGACCGCTGGGCGCGTCGGGCGGCGTCGTCAGCCTGGTGGCGCCGAGCAAGGTCCGTTCCTACGACGTCGGCTTCACCACCGCGCCGCTGGCCGGCTGGACCGCTTCGGGCACCGCGTACTACATCCAGAACGACGACGAGATCACCGGCCAGCCCGACGGCTCCTTCAAGTCGGTCGGCGACACGACCCGCAAGGGCGTGGAGCTCGAGACCCGCTGGCAGATCGCCGCGTCGACCAGCGTCTACGCCAGCCTCGGACGCATCCTCGAAGCCAACGTGAACAACCCCGCGGCCAACACCGGCGCGAAGCTGTCGGTGCCCGGCCGCCAGCTCAAGGGCGGCGTCCAGCACCGCTTCGCGCTCGGCGCCGGCCGGATGACGCTGAATGCCGATGCCTACTACATCGCCGGCATCCCCTGGTACGTCGGCACACCGGCCACGCAGGAGCGCGAGATGCCCGTCTACACGCGCTACGACCTGCGCGCGACCTACGACTGGTCCTCGATGCAGGCGACGCTGTACGCGGTATTCCAGCCCCACCGCTACGGCGCCGAGATCGCCTACGGCAGCGCCGCCGGGCTGATGCTCTCGCCGGTGCCGCGCAGCACGGTGGGCGCATCGTTGAAGGTGTTCTTCTGATGAGCGCCGCATCTTTGACGGACGCCGCTCCCCGCAGGAACGCCACGCCGACGACGAGCGCAGCCCAGTCGACGGACACGAGCCCGCTGCTCGAAACCCGACGCCTCGTCGTGCGGCGCGGCTCGCGCGTCACGCTGGACGCGCTCGATCTGCGCGTGCCGCCCGGCTGCGTCTACGCGCTGCTGGGCGGCAACGGCGCGGGCAAGACCACGACGCTCAACGCGCTGCTCGGCTTCGTGCCGGCGGCGGCTGGCCAGGCGCTGGTCGACGGCGTCGACGCCACGCGCGATCCGCAGGCGGCACGCGCCCGGCTCGCCTACCTGCCGGAAAACGTCGCGCTCTACCCGTACCTCAGCGGCATCGAGAACCTGCAGTACTTCTGCACGCTCTCCGGATCGCGCATCGACTTCGGGCGCGCCTGCGATCTGCTCGCCGCCGCCGGCCTGCCGGCCGAGGCGCACTCGCAACGCGTCGCCACGTACTCGAAGGGCATGCGGCAGAAGGTCGGCCTCGCGATCGCGAAGGCACGCGAGGCGCGCGCGATGCTGCTGGACGAGCCGACCTCCGGCCTCGACCCCGCGGCGGCCAACGAGTTCGCGCGTGGCGTACTCGACGCCCGCGAAGCGGGCATGGCGATCCTGATGGCGACGCACGACCTGTTCAATGCGCTGCAGGTCGCCGACCGCATCGGCATCCTGCGAGACGGAAGGCTCGTCGCGGAGTTCGATGCCCACGGCGTCGCGCATGGCGAGCTCGAACGCATCTATCTGGAGCACGCGCGCGGCGAGCTTCGCGGAACCGCGCAGAACGCGGGGACAACGATGACCGCAGCGATCGCGTCGAGTGAGGAGACCTCGCCATGATGGCCTCCCTCGTGAGGAAGGAGACCCGCGCCCAGCTGCGCGACGGTCGCCTGTGGGTGCTGGGCATCGCACTGGTGTTGCTCTTCGCTGCGATGCTCGCGCTGGCGCAGCAACGGCGCGAGACCGCCGAGCAGGAACGACGCGACGTCGAGACCGCGTCCCGCGCGCAATGGGACCACCAGGGCGACAAGCATCCGCACCGCGGCGCGCACTTCGGGCTGTATGCGTTCAAGCCGAGCGCGCCGCTGGCGGCGGTGGAGCCCGGCATCGATGCGCAGACGGGCCAGGCGCTCTGGCTGGAGCCTCACAAGCGGAACATGGCGATGTTCACCCCGGCGGCGGATGCCGCGCCAGCGATCGGTCTCGGTGACCTGACGCCGGCGTTCGTGCTGAGCGCGCTGGTGCCGTTGCTGATCGTGGTGCTGGGCCACGGCGCAGTGACGCGCGAGCGCGAATCCGGCACGCTGCGGATGCTGCAGGCGGTCGGGCTGCGGACGCGTCCCTTGATCCTCGGCAAATGGTTGGGCCTGTGCGCCGCCGTGTCGCTGGTGCTGCTGCCGGCGCTGCTGCTCGGCGCCTGGCTGGTCGCCGACGGGAGGGACGCGATCAAGGCGTTCGAGGCGCTCGCGCTGGGCGCTTCGCTCGGCGCCGCGCTGCTCGTCTCGTGCGCCGTCTGGGCCGCGCTGACGGTGATCGTCTCCACGCATTGCCACAGCTCCCGCGCCGCGCTCTTGACGCTGACCGGCCTGTGGGTCGTCGTGGTTTTCCTCGTGCCGCGTCTGGCGGCGACGGCGGTCGAACGCCTGGCGCCCTTGCCGACGGGCCAGGCGTTCTGGTCGGCCATCGGTCGCGACATCGAGCAGGGCTTGCCGGGCGACGGCGATGCGAAGCAGCGCATGAAGGCCTTCGAAGACGATCTGCTCGTCCAGCACGGCGTGACGCGCCTGGAGGACCTGCCGCTGGGCGCGAACGCGGCACGCCGCCTGTTCCGCGATGGTTACGCGACGCGCGTGCACGCCCTGCACTTCGACGCGCTGTGGGCCTCGCAGCTGCGCCAGCAGACGCTGCTGCGCGCCCTGACCGCGATCAGCCCCTACGCGCCGATGCGCGCGATCGGCGGCGCGCTGGCCGGTACGGAACTCGCGCATCGCCGGCATTTCGAGGAGGCCGCCGAGCGATACCGCCAAACCTTCACCACGCGCATGGACGAATGGGACCGCGACGCCACACGCGGTCTCACGTCCTTCGAGAGCCGTTACGCGGGCGACGCGCAATGGCGGGCGATCCCCACGTGGACCTACGAGCCACCCGGGTGGCGCTTCACGCTCGGTGCGGCACTGCCCGATCTTGGACTCCTGGCGCTCTGGCTCGCGGCAGCGATTGCAGGCTTGCTGCTGAGCGCACGGAGATTGGTCCCATGAACGCCCGCCTCTTGGACGCCCGCCTCTTGAACGCCCTCCCCTTGAACCTCCGTGCGGCGATCATTCGTCGCACGACCTTCGTGCCAGACCTCGACACCTGGCGCGCTGAAGGCATGCGGTTGCGACAACAGCCGCTCGCCTGGATCGCCTTGGGCGCGCTGCTGCTGGCGCTGCTGGTCGCCGCCGTGTCCGCGGGTTTCGAAGCCCGCGACTGGAGGCGCGCCGCGGCGGCCGACGACGCGCGACGCACGACGCTCATCGATGCCGCCGTCGCGCAGGCCCGCGCGGCGACGCCCGGTCCCGCCGCCGCGCAGGCGACCTACCAGCTCGGCCGCGGAGAACTGGGCGCAACGCGCATGACGGTTGGCGACGGGCTCGGGCTAGGCGGCTATCGACTGCGCGTGCTGCCGGTGCAGTTGAAGGCGACGCTGGACAGCCGCCACGTCGACGCGCGGCCGCCCGGTCCGCTGCGCAACCCGCTGCTCGTCGACAGCGGCCTGCCCGGCGTTCCCGCGATGGTGGCGCTGCTGCTGCCGCTGGTCGCGTTGGCGCTGTGTGCCGGACTGCTGCAGGAGGAGCGCGAGCAGGGCCGCCTCGGCCTGCTGCGCGTGCAGGCGCGCCGCGGCATGCTGCCGGTGATCGCGGCGGCGCTGGGGTGGCGGTTCCTCGCGCTGTGGGCGACGACCTGGATCGCGACGCTGCCGGCCCTGCTGCTCGATCCGCTCTGGAGTGCGTCCGTGGTCGGACACTGGGCGCTGGCGCTGGCAGCGTTCTGCGGCGTGTGGGTCGCGTTGGGCGGATTCCTTTCCGCACTGCCGTTGTCCGGACCGGCGGCGATGCTCGCCGCGTTGGGTCTCTGGCTGACGCTGACCTTCGTCGTCCCCGCCGGTCTGATCTGGGGCGCCCAGCGCGAGGCGCCCATGCCGTCCCGTCTGGCCGCGATCGTGCAGATCCGTCAGGCCCAGCAGGACAGCGAGGTCCACGAGGACGCCCTCGCCCGCGACTGGTACGGACGACATCCGAGGATCCCCGCGCAGCTGCCGGCGGTGTGGCCCGCGAGCTTCGTCCCGCGGGTGCTCGCCCAGGACCGCGTGCTTCGCCCGCTGATGCGACGCTTCGACGACGCGCGCTTGCGTCAGGCCGCATGGATCGAGCGTTGGTCGTGGCTGTCGCCGGGACTCGCACTGACGCTGCGCGGCGAACGGCTCGCCGGCACCGACGTTGCCAGCCACGTCCGCTACCTGCGCGAGGTCGACGCTTTCGAGGATCGCTGGCGGGACGCCCTCGTCCCGCCCGTGATGGACCGGCGCGGGATCAGCGCGGAGGCGCTGGCGGCCTTGCCGACGTTCCCGCTGTTCCCGTCGATCCCGTCGATCCCGACGTCGCGGACGTCCCCGCGTTCCGCGCCGGGATCCACATCCCCAGCAGCGTCGCCGCCAGCATCGCCAGCAAGCCGGTGACCGCGATGCCGCCGGCCAGGGACGCTGTCGCCACCAGCGCCGACAGCAGCGCGGGTCCGCAGGATCCGCCGACGTCGGACAGGAAGCGCCACACCGCGAGGAAATAGGCGCGGCCGTGGCGCGGCGCGTGGTCGGCGCCCAGCGTCATGATCAGGCCCGAGCCGATGCCGTTGCCGAAGCCGATCGCCGTCGCGGCGATCAGCAGGGTCGTGAAACCGACGGTGAACGGCATCGCCAATAGCGCCAGGCCGATGATCGCCATCGACGGCACGGCCACCCAGCGGCGGCCCTTCAGGTCCATCACGCGTCCGGCCGGGTAGAACAGCAGCATCTCGATGCCGCCGGAGATGCCGTAGATCAACGAGGTCACCGCCGGCGCCAGCATCAGGTGGTCCGCCCACAGCGGGATCACCGCCTGCCGCGACGCGCGCACGGCGCTGACCAGCATCACGCCCAGCCCCAGCGTCAGGAAGACCCGGCGGTGGTCGGCCACGATGGACTTCAGCGAGACCGGCGCCGGCGCGGCGGCGCCCGCGGGATGCGGCGGCGCCTCCAGGTCCGGCAGCCGCGCGCCGATGGCCGCCGCGGCCAGCACGCCCGCGATGCCCACGCCGAAGGCGGCCTGCAGCCCGAAGGCGTGCACGGCCGCCGCCGACAGGAACGGCCCGATGAACATGCCGATCCGCATCACGCCGCCCAGCGTGGACAGCGCCCGCGCCCGGTACGCGGCCGGGACGGCCTCGGTCAGGTAGCTCTGGCGCGCCAGGTTGTAGACGGCCTGGGACATGCCCACCATGAAACAGCCGATGCCCAGCGCCAGCACGCCGGGCAGCAGCACGCACAGCGCCATGCCCAGCGCGCTCCACACGCCCGCCGCGACGATCGCCCAGCGCTCGCCCCAGCGCATGGTGATCACCGACGCGGGGATGTTGTTGAGCAGCGAGCCCAGCCCGATCAGCGTCACCACGAAGGCCGCCATCGACACCGACGCGCCCAGGTCCCGCGCCATCAGCGGCACGATCGGCAGGATCGCGCCCTCGCCCAGGCCGAACAGCATCGACGGCCCGAACGCCGGCACGGCGATCTTGCGGAAGGAGAACTCGGCTTCAGACGTTGCGGAAGGTGTCGACATCGGGCGGGGATCGGGCTTGGATCGGCTACGGGCAACCGGAAAAAGGCGGCCATTACGATAAGCGAGGTCCGTACCAGCGGGCGGCGCTCTTCGCCCGCAGCCCCCATTTCAAGCCTCTTGCGCCGTATTACGCCCTATTGCGCCCTCTTCCGCCTTGTCGATCCGCCCGTTGTTCGCACCGGTCCTCACGCCATGACTGCAGGGGCCGTGCCCGCTCCGCCGCTTTCAAGCCGTTGCAATCGCATACCTCGAAATGGTGAAAGCGCTTTCAGAATCCACGGATTTTCCCTAGGATGGTTGGCGCAGGAGAGAAGTCGCGGACCCGTCGGAGCGTCGCAGAACGTTCCCCGGACCGCGTCGATCGGTGCCTCCAGCACACCATCGAAACCTCTTGGAGCCTTCATGAATCGTCTCCTCTCCTGGCTGGGCGCGTGCCTGGCCTTCCTGGTGCTGAGCGTCAGCGTCCCCACGCAGGCGCAGACCAACGCGAGCTTCTCGCACGGCGTCGCGTACAACGGCGGCCAGGCCTCGCTCTGGTTCAAGTCCAACGTCGCGACCACCTGGGTCGACGCGCACTACCAGCTCAACGGCGGCGCGCAGCAGAACCTGCGCATGCCCTTCAACGGCGGCGCGGCGCGCTACGAGCTGACGCTGCCGGGCGCGCCCCTGGGCACGCGCGTGGACTACTGGTTCACCTACAACAACGGCAACCCGGCCTATGACAGCGCGCGCTTCACCGCGACGGTCACGGCCGGCGGCGGCACGACCGATCCGGGCACGCCGACCAATCCGGGCAATCCAGGGAATCCGGGCAACCCGGCCGACTGGAACGCCAGGACCACCTTCAAGATCGAGAACGCGACCAACGGCCGCTGGC
Source organism: Roseateles noduli (assembly GCA_002205125.1). Lineage (GTDB taxonomy): Bacteria > Pseudomonadota > Gammaproteobacteria > Burkholderiales > Burkholderiaceae_C > Roseateles > Roseateles noduli. The sequence goes on from NIOE01000003.1 coordinate 523,561, forward strand.
CCGATTCGCAGGTGTACTGGGCCATCATCGGCAAGAGCTGGCAGACGGGCGAGTTCGTGCACGTGGACGCCGGCGGCAACGTCGTGCCCATGCGCCTGTCCGACAACACGGTGACGAAGAACGGCCGCAAGTACGCCAACTACTTCTTCCCGCTGTCGCAGACCAAGCAGATCACGATCCCGCCGGTGAACTCGGCGCGCGTGCTGATGTCGGTCGGCAGCCCCATGTTCATCGAGGTCAACACCGACGGCGCGGGCAACATCGCCTACGCCGGCGCCAACATCGAGAACTCGAGCGATCCCAACCTCGACGTCATCTTCGACTTCGGTGAATTCGCGCTCATCCCCAAGGGCCAGCCGGACCAGGGCATCTTCATCAACACCACGCGCGTGGACCATTTCGGCTTCCCGCTGAAGCTGCGCGTGCAGGGTCTGGGCGGCTACGACAAGACCGTCGGCGAGCCGCTGACCGAATCGCGCGATGCGCTGTTCACCAAGTTCCAGCAGGAAGTGCCGGTCGAGTTCCGCAGCCTGGCCGATCCCAACTTCCCGAACGTGCCTTACCGCACCCGCATCCTGGCGCCGGCGCACTTCACCTTCCGCCCGGGCGACGTCAACGGCGCCTACCTGGACGGCTACATCGGCGACATGTGGAACCGTTTCAAGACGCAGGACCTGGTCTTCACGCTGGACAACCTGGGCACCTTCCGCGGTCGCGTGGACGGCAGCACCAACCGCTTCGTCTTCACCGGCGGTCGTTCCAACGGCACCTACTACATCAACGGCAAGCCCAACACGGCCGAGGTATTCCTGGGTGCGGGCAAGCTGGACGATCCGCGCAAGCCTGACGGCAGCTTCCAGGTCGACACGCCGGCTGATGCGGCCAAGTCGATCCAGTTGCAGATCCAGGCGCAGGTGTGCGCGGCGCTGAACCGCCACGTGCTGGCCACGCCGGCGGACTGGTATCGCCCGGCGGCCTTCTACCCCGCCGGTACGCGCGGCAACTGGTTCGCCAAGTTCTGGCATGACCATTCGATCAAGGGCACGGAAGGTGCTGCCAACGGCTACGGCCTGGCGTACGGTTTCGCCTACGACGACGTCGGCGGCTTCAGCCCGTCGCTGCACACGAACGCGCCGACCACGGTGACGTACACGATCGGCTGGTAAGCCGCACGAGCGCAACACCTGGCCCCGCAGATCTCGGTCCGCAGTCTGCGGCTGTGGGTGGGGCCGGAATGGTGCTGGGGGTTCCCGGAGGGACGCCCCCTGCGCCGTGGAGTGCCCGCGCCTGGCCTCCCGGAGTTGAAAGGCCTCGCCTCCCGGCGAGGCCTTCTGCCTTATTGGAGATGCTTCGCCAGGAAGCGCTCCATCCGTCCGTAGAAGTCCACCTCCGTCGACAGCTTGCGCCAGCCGTGGCCTTCGCCCTCGTAGGTGACGTATTCGAGGTCCTTGTGCCCGGCCTTGTCGAGCGCGCGGCGGAAGTCCGACGCGTGGTCGATGGGCACACGGCGATCGTCGTAGCCGTGGGCCAGCAGCACCGGCGCCTTCAGGTCGGCGGCGCGGCGCAGGGGCGACGTGCGACGCAGCATCTCCGCGTCCTTCACGCGATCGCCGACCAGCGCCGGCAGGCCGTATCGACGTCCCGCCTCGCTCTGGTCGCTCCAGTCCAAGCTGAACAGGTAGTCGAGGTCGGTGACGCCGGCCCAGCTCACGCCGCAGCGGTACTGGCCCGGGTCCTTGATCAGGCCCATCAGCGTCGCGTAGCCGCCGTAGCTCGCGCCCGCGATGCAGACGCGCTTCGCGTCGACCCAGCCCTGCTTCACCGCCCACGCGAGCGCATCGCTGAGATCGTCGATCATGCCCTCGCCCCACTGCTTCATGCCGGCGCGGAACAGCTTGCTGCCGTAGCCGTAGCTGCCGCGGAATTCGGGCTCGATGACGACGTAGCCGCGCGAGGCCAGGAACTGTGCCTCCGCCTCCCAGCCCCAGGTGGTGCCGCGCACGAACGGACCGCCGTGCACCAGCATCACCGCGGGACGCGGTCCTTCCGCCTTGCCGCGCGGCATCGTGACCGTCACCGGAATCTCCAGCCCGTCGCGCGCGACGACGCGGCTCTGCTCGACGTGCGCCATGTCGGCGGCGCGTATCCACGGGCGCGACGCGCCGATCGAACTCAGCTTCTTCGCGGCGTGGTCGTAGAAGAAGTATTCCTCCGGCTGCGTGTCCGACATCGAGGTCACCAGCACGCGACCCGTCTTGAGGCAGCGCCGGCATTGCAGCGTGTTGATGCGCCCGGGCAGCGCGCCGTCGACGTTGGCCTGCATCTGCTTGAGCGTCGCATCGAACCAGTGCGTGTTGGGCGCGTCGCTGACGAAGTGCAATCCCAGCAGGCGTCGGCTTTCCGCGTCGAAGACGGCCTCGCCGTCGAAGTCGAAGCCCGTCAGCGAGACGAGCGGCTCGGTTTCCTTCTTCAGGGTCTTGGGATCGATGCGATACAGCGCGTCGGTGCCGATGGGCGTCCTGGCGACGACCAGGCGCAGGTCGCGTCCGTCGGATGCGAGCGGCGTGACGGTCGGCGACGTGACGTAGTTGCCCTCCTGCGCCAGCGTCCAGGCGCCGTCGGCCATCTTGAAGTAGAGGGCCTCCCGGTCCTCCTCGCGCGTCTTCAGCGCCCACGGTTCGCCGACGGGGTCGAGATCCCAGTCGATGGCGTTCTCCGGCGATTTGGTATCCAGCATGCGGCGCTGCTGCGTCTCGACATTGAGGCGTGCCAGTTGCACCGACTTCAGATCGCCGCGCGCGTCGTATCGACCGTAGCCGACGATGACCTCGCCGGTGTCGTCGTCCGGCGCGCTGAGGAAGACCCATTCGTAGGGCAGCGCCCGCGCGATGACGCGCGTCTCGCCGGTCTGCCCCTGCGCGTAGCGCGTCATGATCAGCTGGCGGCGTTCCGTGCCGTCCCGCTTGACGGTCCACAGGCCCGCGGTGTTGTAGTCGCTGCGCTTGCCCGCCTGGTCCTTGCCGGACGTGAAGACGAGGCGGTTGCTGCCGACCCAGTCGAAGCGCGCGATGTCGGAATCGACGAAGCTGGCGACCTGCGTGGCGCGGCCGCCCTGGTCCAGCTCGATCACCGCGAGCGCGCTGCGATCGTGCTGCGCGCTGCTGACGACCAGCGCGATGGCGCGACCGTCCGGCGAGATCTTGGGACGCCGCATCATCGGATCGCGGAAGAAATCGGCGATCGAGGGCGGCTCCCCCTTTGCTGCCGCTGTGCCGGGTTGCGCCGTCTGCGCGTTCGCGGCCCCGCTCATCAGTCCCAGCGCGCCGATCGCCACACACGCCCACGCCTGCGCCCAGGCGGCGAGACGCCGCCGACGAGATTGACTCATTCCTCTCTCCCTGATTCCAAGAAACGCTTTTTTGAATGCGCGCATTCTTGGGGAGATCGACCGGCGCCGGCACCGGGTCGATCCATGAGAGAGAGGCACTCGCAGACGTGTTAAGGCATCGTTAGCAGCTGCCGCCCGACTTCAAGCTCTTCAGGCACCAGCGCTCCGTCCCGCTGGTCGTGTCGTTGCCCCAATAGGTCGGCGTGTAGTTCCAGATCGGCCCGCCCCACGGCAGGCTGGGGTTGTAGGTCATGCTGGTCACGTAGACGTAGTTGGCCGTCGTGCCGCGCAGCGTCGCCTGCATCTGCGCCTGCGTCGCGGAGTGGATCAGGAGCCAGGTCTTGACGTTGAGCGAGGTCGCCAGGTTCTGCACGTCGCCGTTGAGCCAGCTCGCGCCGTTGAGGTAGTCGGCATACGCGGCCTCGTACATCACGATGTGCTCGCCGGACTGCGCCGCGCTGACGAAGCAGCCGCTCGCGCCCGGCCAGCCCGCGTTCCAGACCTTGATGCCGCCCGCGCCCGAGCCCGACACCATCGACCGCACGTTGGCCCACTTCGACGGCGTGCCGCTGCACTTCTGCGCGTCGCTCAGCGAGGCGTCGTCGTGCGCGGCCTCGTCGAAGAAGAAACCGTCCACGCCGCCCAGCGTGTTCTTGTAGGCCGAGAGCTCGGCGGGGATCGCGTTGTAGCGCGCGAGTTCGTCCGCGGTGTTGCGGTCGTAGCCGGTCGGCACGTAACCCAGCACCTTCCCGCCCTGCGCGCGGATGTTGGCGATGACCGCCTTCCAGTTGGTGACCTGGCTCGCGCTCAGGCCCTGCGCGCCGCTGTTGGGATTGATGACGACGTAGCTGCCGGAAGGCACCTGGCCGCCGTAGGTGCTGGCGGTCTCGCCCCAGTAGGCGATCAGGCCGAAACCGGTCGGCGCCGCCGCGGCCGTGGTCGCGAATCCGGCGGCCGCACCGGCCAGCGCGGCGACGGCGGAAAGACGGGTGAACGTGTTGAACGCCGAATTGAACTTGATGCTCGGAGGCGTGGCTTGCTTCATGAAGTCCCCTGGTCGTGGTGAATGACGAGGTCAGTCTAGAAAGCCACCGAATTCTTTCGAATATCGTTTACGCGACGTTTTTTTCTTTCCTTACAACATAAATCGAAAGCTTTATTTTCGATTTATTCGAAATCGAAAATCACCGACAGGCGCTCCTGCAGACCTCCGGCGCTTGAGGAATACTTCGCCGCTGTCGCGCTCGAACACGGTCTCCCGACCGTCTCCACACCCACAAGAACGGGCGCGCGTTCACGCGAATCCAGGGAGCAACAGATGACCTTCACCCGACGCATCGGCCTGCCCTTCATGCTGGCCATCGTCGCCGCGCTGAGCACCGGCTGCGCCACGCACTCCGGGGAAACCGCCGCCCGCGAACAGCAGGCCTCGATCGACCTGCAACGCGCCGGTGCGCGTCAGGCGAGCGGTGCCGCACAGGACCGCAGCGACCGCGCCCGCGCGAGCAGCAACTGCGACGGCTTCATCGAGTGCCTGCTCACCGCGCTGCTCCAGGGCGAGGCGTCGCCGAAGTCGGGGCGCTGAGCCCCCACCCCGGCGCACGGCGCCATCACTGCGCCGTCATTGCGTCCAACGGCCGCCGAGCGCCCTGAGCAACGCCACGCGATTGCTCTGCTCGGTCTGACGAAGCGTCACGAGCGCGCGCTTGGCCGTCGTCAACTGACGCTGCGCGTCGAGCAGCTCCAGCTGGCTGCTGCCGCCCAGGCGATAGCTGCGTTCAGCCAGGCGTTGCGACTGCTCCGCCGCGTCGACCTGCGCCTGCTGCGCGTCAAGCCGCTCCGCCAGCTGATCGCGCACCGCGAGCGCATCCGCGACTTCGCGGAAGGCCGATTGCAGTGCGGACTCATAGCCCGCCAGCGCTTCCTGCCGGCTGGCCTCGCTGACCTCGACCTGCGCGCGGCGCTGGCCGCCGTCGAAGATCGGCAGATCGATCTGCGGGACGATGCTCCACACGCCGCTGCCGCTCTTGAAGAGTCCGTCCAGATCGGGACTGCGCGTGCCGGCGCTGGCCGTCAGCGTCAGGCGCGGGAAGCGCGCCGCGCGCGCCGCGCCGACGTCGAAGGCCGCCGCGCGCAGGCGCTGCTCGGCGGCGCGCAGGTCGGGACGCTGCAGCAGCACCTCGGCGGGCAGGCCGCCGGGGATGGCCGGCAACGCCGTCACGCCCGATGCCCTCGCGGCGCCCGGAGCGCTTGAACCGTTGGAGGCGTTGGATGCGGTCGTTGCGCCTTGCGCCTCCTGCGCGGTCGGCAGCAGCCGATCCGGCAGCGGCTGGCCGACGAGCAGCTCCAGCTGCAGCCGCGCCTGCGTCACTGCGCCCACGCTTTCCGCCGCGTCGCCGCGCGCGGATTCGAAGGCCGTGCGCGCACGCGCACGATCAAGCCCCGAGGCCGCGCCCAGCGCGTACTGCCGCTCCGCCAGATCCAGCGAGCGCTGCTGGCTGTCGCGCAGGTCCTGATTGAGTGCCAGGCGTTGCTGCGCGGCCGCCAGCGATAGCCACGCCGTCGCGACCTCGGCGGCCAGGCTTAGCCGCGCGCTGCGCTGCGTCTCCTGCTCGGCGAGGAAACGCGACAGCGCCGCGCCTTCCAGGCTGCCCAGGCGGTTGAACAGATCGATCTCGTAGCTGGCCAGGCCGAGGTTGACGCCGTAAGTCGTCGTCGCGCCTTCGCCGTTGATCGTGCGCTGGCGCGTGGCGGAGGCGCCGACGCCGATCTCCGGCAGGCGGTCCGCGGCGGTCACGCGGTACTGCGCCCGCACGCGCTCAACGGCGGCCGCGCTCGCGCGCAGGCTGCGGTTCTGGTCGAGCGCCGTCGCGACGACCTCGTCCAGCCGCGCATCGGCGAAGAAGCCGCGCCATTCGTGCGAGGCCGCTGCGGCAGAAGCCGCCGGCTCGGCGGCCGATGCCGCCTTCGGACGGAAGTCCTCCCGAAGCGGGGGACGAGGCGTGTCGGTGCTCGGAACGAGGCTGCCGCAAGCGCTCAGGCCCAGCAGCAGCGGCAGGAGGGCGACGGTCTTCATGCCTTCACCTCCGACGCTGTCGACGTGCCGGCTGCATCGTCCGGAGCCGGTGCCACGGGCTTGGCCCGGCTGAAGCGCTGCTTCACCCACAGATAGAACAGCGGCACGAAGAAGATCCCCAGCAGCGTCGCGCTGCCCATGCCGCCGAGCACGCCCACGCCGATGGCGCGCTGCGAGCCCGAGCCCGCGCCGCTCGCGAAGGCCAGCGGCAGCACGCCCATCATGAAGGCCAGCGAGGTCATCAGGATAGGCCGCAATCGCTGCCGGCACGCCTTCAAGGTCGCCCCCAGCACGCTCATCCCCTGCCCGCGCAAGGTCTCGGCGAACTCCACGATCAGGATGGCGTTCTTCGCCGACAGGCCCACCGTCGTCAGCAACCCGACCTGGAAGAACACGTCGTTCTGCTGCCCGCCGAGGTGGCTGGCCGCGAGCGCGCCGATGATGCCCAGCGGCACCACCAGCATCACGCTGAACGGTACGGACCAGCTCTCGTACAGGGCCGCCAGGCACAGGAAGATGAACAGCACCGACACGGCATACAACATCGGCGCCTGGTCGCCCGAGAGCCGCTCCTGGTAGCTGCGGCCGGACCACTCGAAGCCGACGCCCGGTGGCATCTCGCGCAGGATGGATTCCATCGCCTTCATCGCCGCGCCGGAGCTCACGCCCGGCGGCACGTCGGCCTGGATCTCGTACGCGGCGCTGCCGTTGTAGCGGACCAGCTGGCGCGGGCCGTTCTGCCAGGTCGCCGTGGCGAAGGCGTTGAACGAGACCATCGCGCCGCTGGCGTTGCGCACGTACCAGTGGCGCAGCGCGTCCGGGTCGGCGCGGTAGGCGCCCTCGCCCTGCACCAGCACGCGCTTGACGCGGCCGCGGTCGATGAAGTCGTTGACGTAGCTGCTGCCCAGCGCGATCGACAGCGTGTCGTTGATCGTCGTCGTCGCCACGCCCAGCGTGCCCGCCTTGTGGTCGTCGATGTTGATCTGCAGTTGCGGCGTCTCGGTCAGGCTGTTGATGCGCGCGCGCGCCAGCTCGGGATGCTTGTTGGCCTCGTCGATCAGGCGCTCGCGCGCCTCGGCCAGCGCCTCGCTGCCGACGCCGCCCAGGTCCTGCAGGAAGAGCTGGATGCCGGAGCTGCCGCCCAGGCCGCGCACCGTCGGCGGCTGCACGATGAAGATGTTGGCGTCCCGGATCTTCTTGCCCAGCTCGCGGCTGAAGCGCTCGGCCAGCGCCGCGGCGCCCTGCTGCTTCTCGGGACGGTCCTTCCAGTCGGTCAGGCGGATGAAGCCCTGTCCCGAGCCCTGGTCGCCGTTGGCGCCGCGCACGAGGTTGTAGAACTGCACTTCCTTCTGCTCGCCGAGGTAGGCCTCCATCGCCTGCGCGACCGCTTCCATGCGCTCGGCCGTGGCGCCCGGCGCCATGCGGACCTGCATCTGCAGGCTGCCCTGGTCCTCGTCCGGCAGGAAGGAGGTCGGCAGCGACTTGTACAGGAACGCCATGCCGACGATCAGCAGCAGGTAGACGGCGAAGCTGCGCACGCCGCGCGCCGTCAGCCAGCGCACGCGCTCCGTGTAGCGGTCGCTGAACTTGTCGAACTGCCGGTTGAAGCCGCCGAAGAACCAGTCCAGCTGCTTGCCGAACGGCCCGCCGTGCGCCGCATGCTCGCCCTTGTGCACGGGCTTGAGCAGCGTCGCGCACAGCGCCGGCGACAGGCTCATCGCCACCAGCACCGACAGGATCATCGCGCTCACCACCGTGATCGAGAACTGGCGGTAGATGATGCCGGTCGAGCCGCCGAAGAAGGCCATCGGGATGAACACCGCCGAGAGCACGACCGCGATGCCGACCAGCGCGCCGCTGATCTCCTTCATGCTCTCGCGGGTCGCGTCGCGCGGGCTCATGCCCTCCTCGCGCATCAGGCGCTCGACGTTCTCGACCACGACGATCGCATCGTCCACCAGCAGCCCGATGGCCAGCACCAGCCCGAACATCGTCAGCGAGTTGATCGAGTACCCCGCCACCGCCAGCACGCCGAAGGTGCCCAGCAGCACCACCGGCACGGCGATCGCCGGCACCAGCGTCGCGCGCAGGTTCTGCATGAACAGGTACATGATCGCCACGACCAGCACCATCGCCTCGATCAGCGTGTGCACCACGCCCTCGATGGACACGCTGATGAAGGGCGTCGTGTCGTAGGTGATGGTCGACTTCATCCCGTGCGGGAAGAAGGGTTCGAGCTCCGCCAGCTTGGCCTTCACCAGCTCCGCGGTCTTGAGCGCGTTGGCGCCGCTGGCCGGCAGGATGGCCATGCCCGCGGCGGTCTGGCCGGTGCTCTTGACGTTGGTGGTATAGCTGTCGCGGCCCAGCTCGACGCGGGCGACGTCGCCCAGCTTCAGCGCGGAGCCGTCCGGCTGCACGCGCAGCACGATGTTGCGGAACTGCTCGGCCGTGGTGAGCTTGGCGCGCGCGGTGATGATGGCCGTCAGGCGCTGGCCCTCGGGCGCCGGCTGGGCGCCGAGCTGGCCGGCCGAGACTTCGGTGTTCTGCGCCAGCAGCGCGCTGCGGATGTCGCCCGGGACCAGCGCGTAGCGCTGCAGCTGCGCCGGGTCCAGCCAGATGCGCATCGCGTAGCCGGAGCCGAAGACGTTGACGTCGCCCACGCCCTCGATGCGGCTGACGATGTCGACCAGCGTGCTGGACAGGTAGTCGCCCAGGTCGGCGGAGGTCACCGCCGGGTTGTCGCTGGTCAGCATGATGACCATCAGGTTCTCGGTGCCCGCCTTGGTCACGCGCACGCCCTGCGCCTGCACCGCCTGCGGCAGCCGCGACAGCGACTGCGAGACCTTGTTCTGGACCTGCATCTGCGCCAGGTCGGGATCCGTGCCGGCGACGAAGCTCAGCACGGTGCTGGCGCCGCCGGAGGCGTTGCTGCTGGACTCGATCGAGAACAGGCCGTCGATGCCCTTGAGGTTCTGCTCGATGACCTGCGTCACCGAGTCCTCGATGGCCTTGGCGGCCGCGCCCGGGTAGCTGGTGTTGATGGAGATGCGCGTGGGCGCGATGTCGGGGTAGCGCTCCAGCGGCAGGATGCGCACCGCGGCGGCACCCGCCAGCATGATCACGATGGCGATGACCCACGCGAAGATGGGCCGGTCGATGAAGAACGACGCCATGGTGTCAGCGTCCCGCGCCGGAGGCCGGACCGGACGTCGAGTCCCCGGGCGCGCCGGGCTGCGTCGCCGCCGACGCGGCAGGACCGCCGATTTCCGCGGCGACCGCCGCCGTGGCGGAGGCCGCCGCCGACGCCGGCTTTGCACTGGCACCTGCGGCGCCGCCCTTCTTCATGCCCGCCGGCACCGGCGTCACCGGTTGACCGGCACGCACGCGCTGCAGGCCTTCGATGGCGAGCTTGTCGCCGGCCTTGAGGCCGCTGGCGACCAGCCACTGGTTGCCGACCGCGCGGGTCAGCACCAGCTGGCGCAGCTGGAGCTTGTTCTCCGGACCGACCACCAGCGCGGTCGCCTCGCCGGTGGGCGAGCGCGTCACGCCCTGCTGCGGCACCAGGATGACGCCGCTGTCGACGCCGGCCAGCAGCTTGGCCCGGACCACCATGCCGGGCAGCAGCGCGCCGTCCGGGTTGGGCACGATCGCGCGCAGCGTGACCGCGCCGGTGCCGCGGTCCACCGTCACGCCGCTGAACTGCAGCGTGCCGGGACGCAAATATTCTGTGCCGTCCTCCAACACCAGCTTGATCTTGCTGCTACCGCTTCGAGCGTCGAGCTGGCGGCGCAGCTGCAGGATCTCGGCGCTGCTCTGGACGATGTCCACGTGCATCGGATCGAGCTGCTGCACCGTCGTCAGCGCCTGCGTCTGCGCGGCGGTGACCAGCGCGCCGGCGGTCACCGTCGACACCTCGATGCGGCCGGAGATCGGCGCGGTGATGCGGGTCCGGTCCAGTTGCACGCGCGCGGCGTCGAGCGCGGCGCGGGCCACGGCCACGTCGGCCTGCGCCTGGCGCAGCGCGCTGGCGCTGTCGTCGGCGCTCTGGCGGCTGAGGGCGTCGGCCTTGAGCAGCTCCGCATCGCGCTCGGCGCGGCTGCGGGCGACGGCCACCTGGGCCTCGGCCTTCTGCAGCGCGGCGGCGGTGCGGGCGCGCTCGGCGTCGTAGGTCGCGGCGTCGAGCTGGTACAGCGGCTGACCGGCACGGACCAGCTTGCCTTCCTCGAAGAGACGCTTCTGCACGATGCCCGTCACCTGCGGACGGATCTCGGCGACCTGGCTGGCGGACAGCCGGCCCGGCAGCTCCAGCGCCAGCGGCGCGTCCTGCGTCGTCACCACGATCACGCCGACTTCGGGCGGGGCGCGCTTGGCGGTCTCGTCCTTCTTCTCGCCGCAGCCGGCGAGCACCAGCACGGCCAGGGCGGCCAGCGCCGCGGCGATCGGACCCAGGGACGGCGCGCGCGGGGTGCGCGACGGGATCAAGGACTTCAACGACGTGGATGTCAGAATCTTCTTCGGCATGGCGGCGGATGCTCGTCCACGAATGTGGAGAGACCTTGAAGATCGCGTCAGGCGCGCGGCCTCCGCCCGGATGGCTTGCCCGTCGCACGCCGACGCCCTCATCATCCCGTCCGTCGACGGTTCTCCCATCACTTTCGGCACACTGCCGCGGTCCGTTCCGCGCTTCCCTTCGCGCTTCCCCTTCGTTTTCCCTCGCTCCCGGATGAAGCTCTCGTTCACCCTCACCGCCCGGCTCTTCGCCGCCGTCTTCAGCACCGCCATGGCGGTGGCGCTGGCGATGGGCGTGTTCTCGCACATCAACCTGAACCGGGACTTCATCGGCTACCTCAACGAGCAGGGCGTGAACCGGCTGGAACTGGCACGGACCAGCGTCACCGCCGGTTATCGCGAGAACGGCAAGAGCTGGGATTTCCTGCGCGAGAAGCCGGAGCTCTGGGGCCGCCTGCTGCGCCCGCTGGTGCCGGAGGCCGACATGCCCGCCGTCAAGCACGGTCCGGCCGAGCTGACGGGCGCGACGCGGCGCTTCACGCTGTTCGACGAGAACCGCGAGCGCGTGGCCGGTTATGCCGGGCCGGTGGAGCCGAGCGTGGAGCGGCCCATCATCGTGGACGGCCTGACCGTGGGTTGGCTGACGCTGACGCCCATCGAATCGGTGAGCCCGGGCGCGGAGAAGCATTTCTACGACGCGCAGCTGCGCTCGGCGTGGGTGGTTGGCGGGGCGGCGGTGCTGCTCGCCGGGGCGGTCGCGTTCTGGATCTCGCGCCGGCTGCTGAGTCCAGTGCGGCGCGTCGCCGACGCCACGCACCGGCTGGCGGCGGGCGACTTCGAGGTCCGCGTGCCCGAGACGCGCAACAACGACGACATCGCCGGTCTGGGCCGCGACTTCAACCAGCTCGCGCTGACCCTGCAGCGCAACGAGGCGATGCGGCGCGAGTTCCTCGCCGACGTCTCGCACGAGCTGCGCACGCCGCTGGGCGTGCTGCACGGCGAGCTGGAGGCGCTGGAGGACGGCGTGCGCAAGCTCGACGCGCAGGCGCTGCGCTCGCTGCAGGGCGAGGTCGGCATCCTGCACAAGCTGGTCGACGACCTTCACGAGCTGTCGATGGCGGACGTGGGCGCCCTCGCCTACCGCAAGTCGGAGGTCGACCTGTGCCAGTTGATCGACGTGACGGCGGGCGCCTTCGGCGAACGCATGCACGGCAGCGGCCTGAAGCTGCAGCTGGACCTGCCGGAGCAGCCGCTGCGCGTCTTCGGCGACGAGCGCCGGCTGCGGCAGTTGCTGGGCAATCTCGTCGAGAACAGCTGCCGCTACACGGACGCCGGCGGCGCGCTGAGCATCAGCGCGCGGCGCAGCGGGGACCATGCGGTGATCGACGTGCAGGACACCTCGCCCGGCGTCGGGCCGGAGCATCTGCCGCGGCTGTTCGAGCGCTTTTTCCGCGTCGACGCGTCGCGCAGCCGTCGCGGCGGCGGATCGGGGCTGGGGCTGTCGATCTGCCAGCGCATCGCGGAAGCGCACGAGGGCCGCATCGAAGCGCGCCCCTCGCCGCTGGGCGGCCTGTGGATGCGCGTGGAGCTGCCGGTCCATGTCTGAGAACAGTGCGGGCTCGGGATCGGGTCTGGCGCCGATGCCGATGGAGCCGGGTCCGTCGCGGGTGCTGGTGGTCGAGGACGAGCCCAAGCTCGCGGCGCTGCTGGCGGACTACCTGCGCGCGGCAGGGCACGAGCCGGAATGCGTGGCTGATGGTCGCGAGGTGATCCCGGCGTGGACGGCGCGGCGGCACGACCTGATCCTGCTCGACCTGATGCTGCCGGGCATCGACGGGCTGACGCTGTGCCGCACGCTGCGCGCGATGAGCAGCGTGCCCATCCTGATGCTGACGGCGCGGGCAGACGAGTCGGACCGGCTGGCGGGTCTGGAGACGGGCGCGGACGACTACATCGCGAAGAACCCCTTCAGCCCGCGCGAGGTAATGGCGCGGGTCAAGGCGGCGCTGCGTCGCGGCCGGGCGCACGAGATGGCGACGGCCGCCGCGGTGGCCGCCTTCGCGGCCGGCAGCGAGGCGCTGTTCATCGACGAGGCCGGCTGGACCGCGAGCTGGCGCGGCGAGCCGCTGGACCTGACGCCGATCGAGTTCCGGCTGCTCCACATCCTGGCCGCGCAGCCCGGGCGGGTGTACGCGCGCACGCAGTTGCTGGACCTGCTGCACGTGGACGGCCGCGAGGTCACCGAGCGCGCGGTCGACAGCCACATCAAGAACCTGCGGCGCAAGCTGGAGCGCGCGGGCGCCGGTACGGACCGGATCCGGTCGATCTACGGCGTGGGCTACCGGTTCGAGCGGTGACAGGTCTTGCCTGGATCGGTGGTCCAATCCGTTACGCGCGATTCGGGGCGTATTCGGCAGTCAACGAATGACTAACCGCCGCGTTATTCGAACGAGCAATTGCTGACGACTCCGAAGCATTCCGCAACATGACCGCAATGAGACGGTCACGGCGCTTCCGGACAGTCGTTCCCCGAGGAGGAACCCTGAATGAAGAAATGGATCGCCATCGTCGCGCTGGCACTTCTGAACGCCTGCGCTTTCACGTCCTACACCCGCATGTTCGGCGGTTACGGCTACAACGACGTGCCGCTGTCGCCGGACCGCTACCGCGTGACCTTCGCCGGCTACCAGAACGACGTGCCGTCCAAGGCGGCGGACCAGGCCCTGCTGCGCAGCGCCGAGTTGACGCTGACCAAGGGCTACCGCTACTTCGTCGTCGTCGAGGAGCGCAACGACATGCTCACCAGCAGCTACCAGGTGCCGGCGACGCAGACGACCGAGACCACGAGCAAGGTTGAAGGCAACGAGACGAAGTCGGTCTCGACGACGACCTACAACGAAGCCAAGACCGTCACGCAGAAGCAGCCGGCCACGACGCTGACCATCCAGTGCTTCCACGACAAGCCGGCCGAGGCCGCCGAAGGCAAGGTCTACGACGCGCAGTTCCTGTGGACCGAACTCGGCCCGCGTTACGGCGTCAAGCGTCCGCCCAAGGGCTGACCGCCGCCGCTCACGGAGACGCCGACACCCCCGCTGACAGACGCGCCGCCACGGCCGGCAACCCGGCCGCCGCGGTCGTCTGCCAACGGAAGCTCACGTTCGCGGCCACGTCGCCCGGCTGGGGATTGATCTCCACGATCACCGCGCCCTTCGGGGCCAGCCTCACCATGCCCGCCGCCGGATAGACGACGCCGGACGTCCCGACGATCAGCAGCAGGTCGCACTCGGCGATGCGTTGCGCCGCCGCGTTCACGACCTCATCGTCGAGCTGCTCGCCGAACCACACGACGCCGGGGCGGATCGACCCCTTGCCGCACGCCGCGCAGATCGGCGGCGTCAGTCGACGCTGCGCTTCGGGCGGCGGATCGTTCAGCTCGGCGCGTGCACCGCACCGGTCGCATCGCGCCGCGAAGAGACTCCCGTGCAAGTGCAGGGCGCCGTCCACGCCCGCGCGCTCATGCAGGTCGTCGACGTTCTGCGTCACGACCTGCGCGCCGAACTCCCGCTGCAGTCGCGCCACCGCGACATGACCCGGATTCGGCTTCGCGGCCATCACGTGCCCGCGGCGCCATTCATACCAGCCCCAGACGGTCTCCTTGTCGCGCTGCCAGGCGCCAGGTGTTGCCAGCTGCTGCGGATCGAATTCGCCCCACAGCCCATTGCTGCCGGAACGGAATGTGGGAATGCCGCTGTCAGCCGACATCCCGGCGCCGCTGAACACGACGATGTGCTCGAAGCGGCGATTCAGCAGTTGACCTAGTTCTGTGGGTAGGTCTCCCCACTCATTGTTGTCATTCATTCTCAGAAACCCATCGAATTGCAGGGTGCGATTCCCCCGCGAGAGGGAGTCCGTCTCCCCCGTCGAATCGCTGTCGTCGCAGAGATGCGCTCGGATAATCGTATGCCATGAGTTACGCACCTGCTCTCGTCGCCAATGCCTTCGTCTATCGCGGAAAACAAGCGGGACGCAGGTTCGGACATCTGGAGATCCAGAAGTTCGTGTTCTTCATTCACGCGTGGACGCTGACACTTCGTGGCGATTCGGTCGTCTCCGAGCGTCCCGAAGCCTGGGAGCATGGCCCGCTGTTCTCCTCGCTCTATTACCGGCTCAGGACATTCGAAGCCAAGGCGATCGAGATGCTCCCAGAATTCCACCCGGAGACGTGCAAGTTCATCCCTCTCATCCCCAGTCGAGATGATGAGGAGTTCTGGTCCTACGTCGACCAGGTCTTGGAGAAGTATGGAGAGTTTTCAGATCTGGAGCTCTCCGCGCTGGGTCGGGAGAGCGGAGGGCCGTGGGAGGAGATGAGGAACGCCAAGATCGCCGTGATGGACGACGAGGTGATCCGCAAGCACTTCGCCAAGAAGGTCTCTGATGCCTGCAACGAATGATCATTCGACGAAGCGCTTTCCCAAGGCCTCGCCGCCGGTCGCTGCCGCTCTCGACAATGACGTCGAGCGCGGCTTCCTGACCCGGCCACAAGCGCTGGACCTGAGCCTGCGGGCCTGGGCCGCTCGCGGGGGATTGGCCGCCGTGGCCGTGCTTTACGCCGCAGGGCTGTTCTCGCTCAGCCTCTTTGTCGGCGTCTTCGACCACTGGCCCGCTGTCTCCGCCGACAAGTGGCACATCGTCGTGACCACGGTCGTGGCGCTCTTCTCGGTGCCCACGATGATCTTGCTGACGATCATCCGGAGCTCCTCGTCGGTGAAGACCGAGCCGGATGCCGCGACCAAGAACTTTCATACCTTGATCGGCGAGAAGCTCCTCAGCCTGCTGGAGAAGCTCGCCGACAAGGTGATCGCCAAGAACTGAGTTGAGGGGCTCGGGAGCTCAGCCCTTCAACGCCGCCTCGATCTTGGCGACGTCGATCTTGTGCATCTCCATCATCGCGCTGAAAGCGCGCTTGGCCGCCGAGCGGTCGGGGTTGTTCAGGGCCTCCGACAGCACCCGCGGCGTGATCTGCCACGAGATGCCCCACTTGTCCTTGCACCAGCCGCACGCGCTCTCCTGACCGCCGTTGCCGACGATTGCATTCCAGAGCCGGTCCGTCTCGGCCTGGTCGTCGGTCGCGACCTGGAACGAGAAGGCCTCGCTGTGCTTCATGCCCGGCCCGCCGTTCAGGCCGATGCAGGGAATGCCCATCACGGTGAACTCGACGACCAGCACGTCGCCTTCCACGCCCGAGGGATAGTCGCCCGGCGCCCGCGCGATGCGGCCGATCTTGCTGTCCGGGAAGGTCTTCTCGTAGAAACGCGCGGCCTCTTCAGCGTCCTTGTCGTACCAGACGCAGATCGTGTTCTTTGCTTGCATGGGGTCTCCTTGGGGTTGGGGGGTCATCGTAGACACGACGAGCGGGCATCGATGTTTTCGACAAGGTCCTCCACATCAGGGACAACCCGGTACGACAAAAGAACACCCCCACCGGGACACCCCTCACCAGATGGGCGCCTCATGCGCCTTGGCGCGCCCCCTCAGATCCCGCCCGCTGACACGATCGGCCCCGTCGGCTTGCCGGTGCGCGAGCCGCCGCTGGGCTCCAGGCTGACGGCGAAGGCCTGGGTGTCGGTCAGCAGGTTCGCGCGCGTCACCGTGGTCGGGACATCGCCGGCCGCGATCAGGCCCAGCGAGCGCGGCGCGCCCGCTTTCGGCACAGCCCAAAGCTCCAGCGCTTGGGATGCGTCGATCACCACCGGTGCGAGAGGCTTCAGCACCAGCGCGCGTCCATCTGCGGACACGCTGGCGACGAAGCCGGTCTTGACGAGCTCGACGCCCTCCGGCGTGCTGCGCAGCACCACCACGATGGGCGCTGCCTCGGGCACGGGTCGGGCGACGATCACGGCCAGCACCACGGAAGCCGCGAGGGCCACGGCACTGAGCCCACGCCAGAACCACAGCGCGCCTGCGCGATCGTTGGCGGCCGGGCGCGCATCCGTTGAGACCGAGGTCGGCGTTGACGTTGACGTTGACGTTGACGTTGGCAACGTCGATGTCGATGTCGATGTCGTTGCTGAAGGCTGTGTCGACGACAGCGCGCTGTCGGATGCGCCGAACAGACGCATCTGGATCGTTGCCCACACGCTAGCAGGCGGTTCGACGGCTGCCACTTGCCCCGCCAGCAGTTGCAGACGCGCAGTCCAGGTCGCCGTGGCGGCGGCCAGCGCGGGATGCGCCGGCAACAGCTTCTCGAATCGGCGACGCGCGCCGCCTCTCAGCGTGCCGACGGCGTAATCGGCGGCCAGCCGCTCCGCGCGTTCCGGATGTCCGTAGTCCATCAGACGGCCCTGCCCATGGTCGCCAGCCGTTCGGTCGCCCGGTCCAGGCAGCCGCGCAGGCTCGAGAGTCCGCGCCGCACCCAGCTCTTCACCGTGCCCAGCGGCTGGCTCATGTGCTCGGCCACCTCGGCGTGCGACAGCCCCTGGTAGTAGGCCAGCGCCAGGCTGCTGCGCTGCTCGCCGCTGAGCTGCGACATGCAGCGCTCCAGCGCATGGGCGCGGTTCGCGTCGTCCAGCAGGTCCAGCGGGCTGGGCTGCTCGCTGGGCAGGTGGTCGAGCAGGTCGCGCTCGCCCTCCCCGCCGGGGCCGTCCCCGCCGCCGTCGCGCCCGCCCAGGGCGCCGAAGTGGCTGATGGTCGACGGCTGCGCGGCCCGGCGCCGCAGGCTGTCGATCGCGCGGTGCCGCGCGATCGTCGTCAGCCAGGTCAGCACCTTGCCGTGCGCGAGGTCGAAGCTCGGCGCCTGCCGCCAGATGGTGATGTAGACCTCCTGCAGCACTTCCTCCGCGTGGCCGCGGTCGCGATTGATGCGCAGCACCATGCCGAACAGCGTCGCGCTGGTGGCCCGGTAGAGCTCGTCGAACGCGCTGCGATCGGACGCCGCCACGCGCGTCATCAGGCTCGCGAGTCGGGCATCGCGCTCGGCGAGCGAGGACGGCGCGGCTTCGGCCCGCGAGTGAGGACCGGATTCGTCGGAGGGGCTCGTCATGGCTTCTTCTACGCGGGCCAGGCACATCTGGATCAGCCCTCGTTCTAGAAACTTCGGCGCAGGGTGACGCGCAGCGTGCGCGGCTCCGCCGGATGGACATGGCGGTCGGCCACGGCCACCGCCTCGCCGGGAAGCCGCGACTCGTAGAAGTACTCGATGTCGTTGACCCGCTTATCGAACAAGTTGAAGACATCCAGGGTCACTTCGGTCTTCGCGCCGAAACGGCGGCTCACGCGCAGGTTGGTCGTCAACGAGGAACGGGACCGCACGCTGTCGTCCTCGATCAGCGGCGCGCTGCCGAGGTAGCGCCATTGCAGGCTGGCAGACCAGGGGCCCAGTTCGCGCACCGTCACGCCGAACGAGGCCACCTGGTCCACCGCATTGGGGATTCGAGCGCCGGCGGGATCGGCATCGGAGAAACGCGCCCGCGTCCAGGCGAGGTCGGCGTCGATCAGCAGCCACGGCACCGGCACGTAGCGGTTGTTCCATTCGACGCCGTGCCGCTGGCTCGGCCGGTTGGCTTCGGTGGCGCCGGCGTCGCCGACGTAGACCAGCTCCGAATCGAAGTCCAGCTTCCACCAGGCCAGCGAGCTCTGCAGACCCGGCACGATCTCGCTGCGCACGCCCAGCTCGTAGCCCTTCGCCTTCACCAGCCCCGGCACCGGGTCCACCGGATCGCCGGTGCGTGGGTCGACGCGCGCCGTGACGCCGCGCGCGTCGTTGCTGTGGAAGCCGCGACCGGCGTTGAGGAAGAACTCGGTGCGTGACCAGGGTCCCAGGATCAGCGAGAACTTCGGCGACGCCAGCGTCTGCCGCGCGGAGCCCGAATTCGTCGTGTTGCTGAGGCTGTCGACGCGGAATCGCGCCTGGTCCGCGCGCACGCCGACGACGGTGCGTGCCCAGGACGTGAGCGCCACGCCCAGGTCGCCGTAGACGCTCGCGAGCGTCTCCCGCACGCGGTCGTCGCGCGTGGTGCCTGTCGTCGCGCGCGCCTGCGTGTCGAAGAGCCCGACCCGCGCGCGGTCCTGGCGCAGCTGCACGCCGACCTCGCCGCGGGCCGGCAGTCCGGCCAGCGTCGTCTCCACCGCGTGGCTCGCGCTGAAGCCGTAGACCTTGCGGTCGTCCTTCTGCGCGAACTGGTCGCCGGTGTCGGGGCGCTCCATCGCGTAGGTGAAGTTCGAGTAGAGCGACAGCCGGTACGCCATCGCGTACGCGGCCACGCGGGTGCTGCGATCGCCGTCGTCGCGGGACCATTCGCCCGACAGGCTGCTGCGGCGCGTGCGGCCGCCGTCGCTCGGGTCGATGGCATCGAAGCGGCCGAACGGCTGGCCGTTGAAGCTGCCGGCATCGATGAGACGCTGCGGCACCTGGTCGGTCGAGGTCCAGTCGGCGCGATAGTCCATCAGGCCGACGCGCCAGCGGTCGGTGCCGGAAGCGCCGGACAGGCTCAGGACGAGATTGCGGCGGTTCAAGTCTTCCGGCAGCCGCCACGGGCCGTCATTGCCCATCGCCTCGACGGCACCCAGCAATTGCACGCCCTCCGCGATGCGCGTCGAACCGGCGGCGAGCGCGCGCCGGTAGCGGCCTTCGCCCAGCGTCAGGCTGACGAAGGGCGCGTCGAATTCGCGCAGGTAGTCGATGTCCGCCGAGCCCGCCGCGGCGAAGTCGCCGTTTCGGGCGAAGTACGGTCCCTTGCGGTAGTCGATGCGATCCACCAGCTCCGGGATCAGGAAGTTGAGGTCGGCGTAACCCTGCCCGTGCGCGTGACTGGGCATGTTGACCGGCAGACCCATCACCGTGGTGGCGAAGTCGGTGCCGTGGTCGAGGTTGAAGCCGCGCAGGAAATACTGGTTCGCCTTCCCGTCGCCGCTGTGCTGCGTGACGATCAGGCCGGGCACGAATTCCAGCACCTCGCCGGGCCGCAGCACGGGACGGCTCTTGAGGAGACCGGCCCGTATCGTTCCCTGCGACGCCGCGTCACTGCTGCCGATGCCGTTGTCGTAGTGCCGGCCTTCGATTTCGACCCGCTGCAGCGCGACCGTCTGCGAGATCGCGGTCGAGGACGTGGAACTGCCCGCCGCGTCCACCGCCGGTTCAGCGGCGCGAGCCGCGCTGAGCAGGCTCATCGTCAGCGTCACCGTCGCCATGGTCATCACCAGATCGGCTGTCATCCGCCTACTCCCAGTATCTGCACATCGAGGAGCCGCTCGACCAGCCAGACGATCGCGATCGACGCGACGATCGCGGATCCCGCGCCCAGCACCCATCGCGGATAACCGCGCCAGCGCCGCGCCGCCCAGGCGAGCGGCACCAGCACGGCGACGATCGCGAGCTGCCCCGCTTCCACCCCGAGGTTGAACAGGACCAGCGGGGCCGCCAGCTCGGACCGCGCGAGGCCGAGGTCCTTCAGCGCGTTCGCGAAGCCGAAGCCGTGCACCAGGCCGAACAGGAAGGTCAGCCGCCAGCGCGTCTCGACCAACACCGGCCGCAGGTTGTTCAGCGCGGCGAGCAGCACGCTCAGCGCGATCAGGCTTTCGACCCAGCGGGACGGCGGGTTGAGGACCTCGAAGACCGCCAGCGCCAGGGTGATCGAATGCGCCACGGTGAAGGCCGTGACGACTCCGAACACGCTCCACAGCGCCGGGCGCCACGCCGGGGCGGGCCGCCACTGGCCGGCTTCGCGACTGAGCACCGCCGGCAGCAGCAGGACGACGAGGAACAGCACATGGTCGATGCCGATCCAGATGTGATGAACGCCGTCGCGAAAGATGCTCGCCAGACCGTGACCATGACCGTCTGTCGAGGCGAGCGGGACTGCCATGCCCACCGTCCCCGGGGCGATCACCGCGGTCTTCGCCGCGGCGCCCTGCCGCCAGACGAGCACGCCGCGATGCGTCGGATCGGTCGTCGCGAACAGTCCATAGGACAGCGTGCCGTTCGCCGGCGCCTGGGCGCAGGTCCACGTCTGCGCGAGCACCGCGTAGCGGCCGTCGCTGTGCTGCTCCAGCTGCAACGGGGCGAAGGAACCGGCACGGCAGACGGCGCCCTGGACGTCGCGGACCTCCAGATGCACATCGCGGTCGAGCAGCTTCTCGATGTCCGAGGCACGCGACCGGACCTCGCCCCAACGCAGCAGGCCGTCGTCATCGGCATCGAGGACCAGGTCGCGGTCCAGGTCGCGCAGGGCGATGTCGACGCGCAGCGTCACGACCCGGCCGTCCGCACGCAGTTGCAGATAGGCGTCGCTGGCCTTGTGGGCTTCGGCGATGGAGACGCCCATGACGCCCGCCAGCGCGAGGCAGGCCGCGAGGACACGTCGGAACCACGCGTTCATCCGACCTCCTTCAGGCGCTGGTCCTGCATCGATCGCTCGCGGACGAAGGTCCGGACGGGGTCGGCCGCTTCGGGCTGCTTCGCGGCGCGCGCGGCACGCATGAGCAGCACCGCATCCGCCGGCTCGCGCTGCTGAGCCCAGTTCATCAAGGCTTCCTTCAACGCCGTCGCCGCGTCGCCTCGTACGTCCAGCGCGAAGCGGGCACGCTCCCGTGCGTGGCTGGTATCGCCGCGCAGCGCGGCGGCGTCGAAGCGCTGCTGCATCTCCTTCGCTGCACGCTCAGCGCCGGCATCGCCCGATCGCTTCCACGCGATGGCCAGGCGCAGCAGCAGCGCGTCGGGGATCTGGTCCAAGCCCTCCGGCTGACCGGCACGCACGACGGCGGCCGCGTCCCTCGGGCGGCCGGCGTCCAGCAGCCAGTCGGCATACGCTGCGCGGGCGTAGAGCTCGTCGTCCAGCTGGAGGGCTTGCGCATAGAGCGAGCCCGCTGTCGCAAGCCCCTGGCGCTCGGCGAGTTCGGCGCGCAGCAGCGCGATCCACGCATGCGGCGCACCCGCCGCGCGGTCGAGCGCCGCGAGACGCTGCGTCGCCGCGTTGTCCTTGCCCTGAAGGCTGTCGAGTTCCGCCAGACACGCGTGCCCATGCGGCAGCGACAGCGGCGGCGCCGCCAGCCGCTGGCATCCGGCCCGCGCTTCATCCCATCGACCACGCACCTGCAGGATGCCGGCACGCGTGAGTTCCGCCTGCGCCTGCAACGAGGCCGGCAGTCCGCGCTCGCGCAGCAGCCGGTCGAGTTCCTCCAGCGCCGGGTCGAAGTCGTGCCGCGCCTGCAGCACCGTCGCCTTCAGCAGGCGCGCGGCAGGCGGTGCGGCGGGATCGTTCCACCACGGTTGCAGCCACGCCTGGGCTGTCCCGAGATCGCGTGGATCGCCGTAGCGCCGGCTGCGTTCGACGGCCTCGCGCGCGGCCCGCAGCGCCAGTCCGAGATCGCGCGGCTGCTGCGCCAGCACGCGCTGCTCGGCGCGCTGGCGCGCGCGTTCGCCCGCCGAGCCGGCGCGCAACGGCAACCGCTCCACGACCTCGTCGTCCTGACGAGGCGTGAAGGGTTCCGCCGACGCGACGGCGGCGACCAGGGCGAGGCACGCGAGCGCGAGGGCTCGCGCGGCCTTCAAGTGACGGACGCCGGTTCGTCGGTCTCGCTGGCGGGCGGCGTCGTCACGTTGTCGGCCGTCAGCGGCTCCGCGGTCTCGCTGCTCGACTGCGAGGTCGTCAGCGTGAACTGCGTGTAGGCCGTGGACGAGCCGAGCGCGCTGTCGGGCACCGACGCCGGCGTCACCGGGTCGCCCGGAATGCCGCTGTCGCCGTCCCCGTCGCCGCCGAAGCAGCCAGCCACCATCACGGCGGCAGCCACGGCGGTCAACGCGAGCGCCGGACGGCGCCAGCGTGCCGCGGGGGGCCATCCGTCAGGATCGGAGGGGCCTGAAGGGCCCGAGGGCCTCGAAGAGGATTCGCTCATGAGGGGCTCCTCGTTCATTGCGTACCGCCCATGGGCGTGTACAGGTAGGGGAAACCGGGCAGCAGCGGCACGACGGCCTGGTCGACGGCGTCATGCAGCTTGAAGGCCGTGGCGCCCAGCGGCACCGCGGACGGCTTGCAGGCCGCGCCGAAGCCCAGCGCGTCGGTGTCGCCGTTGGCCACGCACAGGCCGCCCATCACCGCCACCAGCGAGATGTCGACGATGTCGTCCTTCGGGCGGCGGCCGTTCGGATACCCCGCGTTGTCGTTGCCCTTGGCCAGGAGGTTGCCGACGATGCCCAGGCGGTTCTGCTGCGCGAAGGGCACGGCCGCGATGGACGTGTTCAGGCGCAGCTCTTCCGACGCGACCGGATTGGCGGGCTGGTTCACGCCCTTGATGCCGGTGAGGAAGGTGGTGACCAGGTCGTTGCGCGGCAGGTTGGTCGGCGCGGAGCCCGGCAGGTTGAGCACCGTGGCGAGCAGCGCCGGCAGGGTCGGGTTGGTCACATAGGCGGCGAACTGCGCGTCGTCCTTGGGCTTGGAGGCGTTGAAGCGGTCCTTGTCGGGCAGGCCGATGACGACCTCGTTGACCAGCGGCATGCCCAGGCGCGAGACCTGGACCCAGGCGCCGCCGGCCTTGTCGGCGGTCTGATGGCCGGCCTTGGGCGCCGGATCGAGGATGCGGGCCTGACGCATGCTGGCGGTGGTCCAGCCGCCGATCACCGGTTCCGCGCCGGCGACCAGGCAGCTCTTGTGGACCTCGAGCGCGAGGGTGGTGACGTTCTTGCCGTCGAGCGTGTTGGGCGCGGCGTTGATCTGGGCCGGGTCGGTGATCAGCCCGACGGGCGCGTTCACCAGGTCGAAGATCGTGCCGAGATTGACTGCGAACGGGTCCTTGCGCTGGCCGACGAAGACCTTGCCAGGCTGGTTGCAACCGGGAATCGTGACCGGGTAGATGTGCTTGGCCGCGTAGGCCGCGTAATCGGCGATCGTTTTCTTCCCGATGTTGTCGACGGGCTTGTCGAACGTCGTGCCGCCGCCGCTGGCGTTGGTGATCGCGGTGCGGGTGCCGGAGCGCCGGTCGCCGCGCACGATGTCGAGGGTGTAGCTCTCATTGACGTTGAGCGCGGCGGCCTTCACGTCGGAGACGGTGCCGGACTGGATGAGCGGGATCGCCACGTTCTTGTCGCCGATGGCCAGCGTGGTGGCCTTGAGCGTGTTCTTGAAGCGGAACTGGAAGGTGATGTCTTCCTTGGCGTCGCCGTTGTTGTCGACGTGGATCTCGTAGAGCGCGTTCGGATCCATCGCGTAGTAGTTGGGGCCTGCGAAGGGATCCTGCAGCGGCACGTAGTTGGCGATGAGCGTCACGTAGTCGGCGCGGCCGGTCTCGTAGCTCATGAACATGTAGAAGTCGGTCGCGTCCGCCTTAGGGACGGTGGTGATGAAGGGCGCCTCGCGGTGACTGGACGCGAAGGCCAGGCCTGCGCAGAGTGCGCTCGCGGCGAACAGCCCGATGCGCAGGGTCGTCGCCGAGGGGGCGAACGGGATGGGGGTCATGGAGTGCTCCTCGTTGTGGAGGGAACGATGTGGTGGAGGCGGGCGCGGTGGTGCCGCCCGAGTCCCTTTACGCGGCCGGGGCCGCATTGGATGCGCGGTGCCGGTCCGTGTCGCGGGTTGGAGGTCCACCGCTGGAACGGCAAGGGCAAGGGGGCGCCCCGTGTGCCCGCTGACGCGTCAGCGTTGGAAGGGACAGGCGGGACGGGATTCCGATGAATCCGAATCGGCCGACGATGCGTACGCGCGGCGCGTGCGCCGGCGCAGGTGCGCCTGTCGCTAGCGCTTGCGCGCTTTCGTTCCCGCTGCCGCCTTGATCCCGCCCAGGATCAGATCGATCCCCGCGAGGAAGTCGCCGCGGTCGTCGTGGCCCTGCAGCTGGTCCGCGACCGATCGCGTGAACGGGTAATCGCGCTCGTCGAGCGCCGTCCATGCCTGGGCCACCTCGCCGAGGAAGTCCTCCCGATCGAGCTCGCGCGTCTGCGCGGAGAGCCGGTTCGCCGCATTCTGTCCGCCGACACCGAGGATGTAGTGCAGCAACGCCGAGGTCGCGGACCACTCCCCCGCCGCTGGCGCGCCGAGCGCCCTCACCTGCTGCCCGATGCATTCGAACAGGCGCACCGTCGGCAGCGCGCCGGCCGACTGGAACAGCGCCGAGCCGATCCACGGGTGCTCGTCCATCGCGTCGAACATGCCGAGCGCGAGCGCACGGATCGTGTCTTCCGGCGACTGCGCGCCGGCCTGCGCGTCGGCGTTCGCGTTCACCTGCGCGGCCGTCACCTCGGCCGTCACCGCGGCCATCACGCCCGCGATCACCGCGTCGCACGCCGCGACGAGCAGATCGCCCTTGTTGGCAACGTGCCAATAGATCGCGCCGGGCCCCGTCGCGAGCCGCTCCGACAGCGCGCGGAAGGTCAGTCCGCCCTCCCCGGCGCTGTCCAGCAGCTCGATCGACGCGTCGACGATGCGATCCCGCGAGAGCGAATCCTCCCGCCGTTGAGGCGAACGTGTCTTCTTGACCATGCCCGGATCTTGACACATCTGGAACGCCGCTCCATCATCATGGAACGTCATTCCACAAACCACGCTGCACATCGACCCTGCCTCCTCTTCGGGCGATGTCACTTCATCCTGAAGGATTCCAGATGACACGCACGATCGCGATCGTCGGCGCCGGCCTCGGCGGCCTGATGCTCGCCCGGGTACTCCACGTCAACGGCATCGCCTCGACCGTCTACGAGGCCGAAGCCTCGCCCACCGCGCGCACGCAGGGCGGCATGCTCGATATCCACGACGACAGCGGCCAGATCGCGTTGAAGGCCGCGCGCCTGCACGACGAATTCGTCCGGCTCATCCATCCCGGTGGACAGGCCTCGCGCGTGCTCGACAAGACCGGCGCGGTGCTGCTCGACCAACCCGACGACGGCACCGGCGGTCGCCCCGAGGTTCGGCGCGGAGAACTCCGTCGGCTGCTGCTGGATACGCTGCCCGCCGGCACGGTGCGATGGGGACGCAAGCTCGCGGCGGTCGACGCGCTCGGCAACGGTCGGCACGCGCTGACCTTCACCGACGGGTCGACGGCGACGACCGATCTGCTCGTCGGTGCCGATGGCGCCTGGTCGAAAGTCCGTCCGCTGCTCTCGCAGGCGAAGCCCGAGTACGTCGGCTCGACCTTCATCGAGACCTATCTGTCCGATGCCGATGTGCGCCATCCCGCGAGCGCCGAAGCCGTCGGCGGCGGCGCGTTCTTCGCGATGGCGCCGGGCCAAGGCATCTTTGCGCATCGCGAGCCGGACGGCGTCCTGCACACCTACGTCGCGCTGCGCAAGCCGATGGCGTGGGTGTCGGAGATCGAAGCCGCCGAGCCTGCCGCGGCGCTGCGTCTCGTGGCTTCGGAATTCGAAGGTTGGGCGCCGGCGCTCACCGCGCTGATCACCGACGGCGAGACCGATCCGGTGCTGCGGCCCATCCACGCGCTGCCTCCGGATAGCCGATGGACCCGGATCCCGGGCGTGACGCTGATCGGCGACGCGGCGCATCTGATGGCCCCGGCGGGCGACGGCGCGAACCTCGCGATGGTCGACGGCGCCGAGCTCGGCGAAGCCATCGCCGCGCATCCGGACGATCTGGAGGCGGCGCTGTCGATCTATGAGACCACGATGTTCACCCGCAGCGCGGCTGCGGCGATCGGCTCGGTGGAGGTGCTCGACGCCTGCCTCGGCGAGGACGCGCCGCACAGCCTCATGCGGTTCTTTGAGCAGGCGCAGGGCGCGGCCGCCTAGGCGTCAGCTCCCGCAGCCGCCGCCGCAGCTGCTCCCGCAACTGCTCCCTCCGCCGTCCCCGCCTCCGCCGTCACCACACCCTCCTCCGTCGCCGCCTCCGCTTCCGCCTCCGCAGTCCCCGCTGCCACTGCCGCAGCTGCTGCCACAGCCGCTCCCTCCGCTCTTGTCGCCCTTCTCTCCGCGTTCGCGCGCGGCGAGTCCCGCCTCGCGCGCGCCGATGAGACCGAACCCGACCAACGCCGCCGGCATCAGCGTGCCGTGCCCGTGCGCGTGCCCGCAGGGTCGTCCTTCCGCGTTGAGGTCGGTGTGGAGCACCGTGCCGTGGAAGCGCTCGTAAGACCAGCCCCAGGGCGTGCGCAGGAGCCGGTCGACCCGGAAGACCAGCGGCAAGGCGCCGCGCACGGGAGAGCTGTGTTCGGCCCGACAGGCGCGGACCAGACAGCGGGCGAGCGACGCGCCGGTGTCCTGGCCGGGTTCGTGTTCGCGATGGGCCACCGTGCGCCCGTATCGCTGCAGCTGCCAGGCGGCGAGTCCTTCGGGATCGCGCTCGATCCAGAAGTGCCACACCAGGTCCGCGGCCCGCGACGGGAGCGCACAGGACAGCGGCGCCGCGGCGGCACTGGCATCGAAGAACTGTTCGAGGGCGTAGGCCGCGAGGCGCCAACCGCGTTCTCCCGGCTTCCAGCCGGGATGCTCGATGGCGACCTGCTTCAGCCAGGCAGTCTTGAGATGCGGGGGAAAGGCCGGCGGCGCGGGTCGCTGCCACTGCCGGGCCGCTTGACGCTGCCGCTGCTCATGCCGATGAAGGTGCCGTGCCCAGTCGGCATGGCGCAGGCGCCTCAGCAAGCGGTCGAGGAGGCTCTCGTTCCTCCGATGGCGGCTCATGTCGTGGGACTGGCCGCTCTTGTTCTTGTCGTTCCTGTTCTGGATGTTCGTCTCTTCTTTTTGTTGTTGTGCTCCGGAGTGTGTGTCGAGAAGATGACGGAGATATGACGGCGTTCACGAAGAGCAACGCAGGCGTGACGGCTAGCTGCTACGCAGCGGGTCGGGGCTCGGACGCGACCGTCACGGCATTGCGCCACGCCCTCGGCGACTTCCCCATGATGCGTTTGAACGCGTTGCTGAACGCGCTCTCCGACGCGTAGCCGAGCGTCTGCGCCAGCACCGCCACCGGCGTGTCCTCCTCCCTCAGCGCGCGCTCCGCGAGGCGCATGCGCCAGTCGGCGAGGTAGCTCAGCGGCGCAACGCCCGCGACCTCCTTGAAGCGCACGGCGAAGGTCGTGCGCGACATCGCGCAGGCGCTCGCGAGTTCCTCCAGATGCCAGCTCCGCGCCGGGTCGCCATGCATCAGGCGCAGCGCGGGCGCGATGCGCGGGTCGGCCAACGCGCGCAGCCAACCTGCCGGCATCGGGCCGGACGCCTCCAGATGCGCGCGCAGGATCTGGATGAACAGCAGCTGCGACAGCTGTTCCGACACCAGCTGCGTGCCCGCCATCGGCCTAGCCCTTTCCTCGACGAGCTGGTTCAGCACCCAGCGGAACACCGTTGCCCTCGGCGAGGCCGCCCGGATGTGGATCCACGGCGGCAGGACGCCCTCCAGCAGACGGCTGCTCGCCGGGTCGAGCAAGACGTGACCCCCGATGTGCGCGAAGTCCTCGCCGTCGCCCAAGGTGGCGGTCGAGCGGCCGGCGCCCGAGAAGAGCCCCATCGCATCCACCGGCTCGATGTCCAGCGCGCTGGACAGCACGGAGGCCCGCTTCGCCGCCAGCAGTCCCACGTCGCCGGTCTCGAAGAGGACGGCCTCGGGCTCGCCCTCAATGCGAACCCAACACTGCCCCTTCACAACTGCGAAGAACTTGATCTTGTCCGGCGCGGGGAAGCGGATCGCCCACTCGCCGCCGGCCTGGAATCCGCCGGTGACCAGCGACGCGGCGCGCGTGAACTTGAGGATGTCGGAGAACGGATCAGCTTGCATTTCCGAACTATCGCGCAAGTGATGCGGACGCTCAAGCATTCACAGTTCGAGTCGCGCCTTCTATCGTTCCGTTCATCGACGTCACCTCCGTGGAAGACAGAAAGAGCATGAAAGACATGAGCAACTCGAATGACCTGGTCCTGGTGACCGGCGGCACCGGCTTCATCGCCCAGCACTGCATCCTGGCGCTGCTGGCGGCGGGCTACCGCGTGCGCACCACGCTGCGCACGGCGAAGCGCGAAGCGGAAGTCCTCGCCCATCTGCGCGTCGGCGGCGCCGAGCCCGGCGATCGCCTGTCCTTCGTCGTCGCCGATCTGTCGGCCGAAGCCGGCTGGGCAGAGGCCGCGGCCGGCTGCCGCTACGTGCTGCACGGCGCCTCGCCGACGCCGTCCGGCGCCCAGGCGACCGAGGACGACTGGATCCGTCCCGCGGTGGACGGCAACCTGCGCGTGCTGCGCGCGGCGCGGGACGCCGGCGTGAAGCGGGTGGTCCTGACCTCCGCCTTCGGCGCGATCAGCGCCGGTCACGGTCCGATGTCGCGCCCCTTCGACGAGACCGACTGGAGCGACCTCTCCGGCAAGTCCGGCGAGGTCTGGCCGTACCAGAAGTCCAAGACCCTGGCCGAGCGCGCCGCCTGGGACTTCATCGCGAAGGAAGGCCGCGGGCTGGAGCTGTCCGCGATCAACCCGGTGGCGGTGTTCGGTCCGGCGCTGGGCCACGACACCTCCCATTCCATCGGCATCATCCAGCGCATGATGAACGGCCAGCCCGGCTGCCCGAAGATCAACACCTGCGTCGTCGACGTCCGCGACGTCGCCGATCTGCACCTGCGCGCGATGACGAATCCGGCCGCCAACGGCGAACGTTTCCTCGCCACCGCCGGCGACAGCCTGTGGATGGTCGACATCGCCAAGGTGCTCAAGCGGCAGCTGGGCGCCGCCGCGCACCGCGTGAAGACGCGCGTGCTGCCGAACTGGTTCGTGAAGCTGATGGGGCGCGGCACGCCCGCGGGGCGCAGCGTCGCCTCGTTGCTCGACCGCAACCTCAACGCCTCGGGCAACAAGGCCCGACGTCTGCTCGGCTGGCGGCCGCGCTCGAACGAGGAAGCGATCGTCGCGACCGCGGAGAGCCTCGTTCGATTGAAGATGCTGCGCGATTGACACCAGCACCACGCGCCGCAGTCATGCGGCGCTCGACGCTTACTCAACAGTGATGCTGCGGTCCTTGATGAGCGTCGCCATGCGCTTGAGCTCGGCGTCGACGAACTTCTCGGACTCCTTCACGCCGCCGTGGAAGGCGTCGCCGCCGAGTTCCGCGATCCGCGCCTTGACTTCGGGCGAGGCCAGCGCCTGCTGGACGGCCTTGGACAGACGCTCGATGACCGGCGCCGGCGTGTCCGCGGGTGCGAACAGCCCGTTCCACTCGTACATCTCGAAGCCCGGCAGGCCCGCCTCCGCGCCGGTCGGCACGTCCGGCAGCGCGACGGAGCGCTTCTTCCCGCTGACCGCCAGCGGACGCAGCTTGCCCTGCTTCACGTACTGCAACGTCGAAGCCACGTTGCCGAAGAACACCGGCACCTGGCCGCCGATCACGTCGGTCAGCGCGGGACCGCCACCCTTGTAGGGCACATGCATCATCTCGACCTTCGCGGCCTGCTCGAACAGCACGCCGGCGATGTGCTGCGCGGAGCCGTTGCCCGACGACGCGAACGCGACCGCGTCCGTTTTCGCCTTGGCCGCGGCGATCAGCTCGGCGGCGTTCTTCGCCGGGAACTGCGCGTTCACCAGCACGACGTTGGGAAACAGCGCCGTCACCGCGACCGTCTTGAAGGCCTTGCCGTGCTTGTAGGGCGAGTTGGGGAACAGCGTCGGCGTGACCGCGTACGAGGACGCGTCGAACAGCAGCGTGTAGCCGTCGGCCGGCGCGCGCGTCACGGCGCCGGCGGCGATCTGGCCGCTGCCGCCGGGGCGGTTCTCGATGATGACGGTCTGGCCGAGCGCCTCGCCGACCTTGGGCGCGATGAGGCGCGCGATCAGGTCCGCGCCGCCGCCGGGCGGGTAGCTCACCATGAAGGTCACCGGCTTGGTCGGCCAGGCTTGCGCCGAGGCGGCGCCGGAGAAGCTGGTCAGGGCGGCCAGGGCCAGCGCCGTCAGCACGGCATGGCGTCGTTGGGTCATCGTGGGTCTCCGGGAAGGAACAGGATCGGCATGCGCCGCGTGTCGGGGGAATGGGGTGTCTGGCGTGCCGCGCGCGCGGGTGGTCAGCGCGTCTCGGCGCTGTAGTGGAAAGCGGTGGCGTCGCCCCAGGTGGTGCGCAGCTCGATGCACTGGCCGCCGAGGTCGAAGGCCTTGCGGTCGACGCGGATCCCGGGCGCGCCCTCGGGCAGGTCCAGCAGCGCAGCGGTCGCGGCGTCCAGGTGTCCGAAGGTCAGTTCATCGTTGGCGCGCGCGACCGTCACACCGCACAGGCGCGCCAGCATCGGATAGAGCAGGTCTTCCCAGTCACTCGGTGGCAACTCGCGCAGCGCCGCGAAACGATCGAGCGGCAGCAGGATGTCTTCGGCCAGCACCGGCTTGCCGTCGAGCAGCCGCACCCGCTTCACGCGCAGCGCGGCGTCGCCGGTCGCCTGACCGAGCGTCTGCGCCTCGGCTGCGCGCAGGCGCACGGTCTGGCAGCGCCGGACCTGCGCGGTCGGCGGTCCGTCCGCCGGACCGCGGAATCGGAAGAAGCGCAGCAGCGAGGGACCGTTCAAGCCCTGCGTGACGAAGGTGCCCTTGCCGTGCACGCGCTGGACGATGCCTTCGGCCGCCAGCATGGCGACAGCCTGCCGGACCGTGCCCAGCGCCACGCCAAAGCGCTGCGCGAGGTCGGTCTCCGACGGGATGGCCGCGCCGGCGGACCACTCGCCGCCGACGATGCGCTGGCGCAGGTCCTGCGCGAGCTGCGCGTAACGGCTGACGCCGGCGGTCGGGGCGAGTCCCGCGTCCGCGGATCCTGCGGCGCTGGCGATGCTGGAAGTACTGGCGTTTCCCAAGACTGTTTTCCTATAGTCCTCTATAGGACTAGAATTCGCTCATGATGCCGACGCCCCACACCGCCGTCAAGCCCGACGTCACGCCCGCCGCGACTCCCGCGGCCGTGGTCGACGCGCACTTCCACGCCTTTTCGTTGACGACCGCCGGGGCGCCGGGATCGCGCTACGTGCCGACCTACGCCGCCCCGATCGACGCGTGGGACGCGGCAGTGATTCCGCATGGGATCTCCCATGGCGTGCTGGTCCAGCCCAGCTTCCTGGGCACCGACAACAGCCAGCTGCTGCGGATCCTCGCGGACCGGCCCGCGCAGTTGCGTGGCGTGGCCGTCGTCGCGGCCGACTTCGCGGTGAGCGAACTCCGGCGCATGGACGCGCTGGGTGTCTGCGGCATCCGCCTCAACCTGGTCGGTACGGACCATCGGATCGGCGAGGACCTGCATCCGCTCTTCGATCAACTCGAAGCGCTGTCGTGGCATCTGCAGATCCACACGGATCACGGGCGGCTCGCGGAGGTGCTGCGGCAACTCCCCGAATCGCTCACGGTGGTGGTGGACCACTTCGGCAAGCCGGCGGCGCCGACGGAAGTGAGCGGCCTGGTCGCCGGCCAGCACGACCGGCTCTACGTGAAGCTCAGCGCGCCCTATCGCCTGGCGGCGGGATGCGCCGCCGAAGACCTCGCGGCCCGGTGGCTGGACCGCGTGGGGCCGATGCGGCTGGTGTGGGGCAGCGACTGGCCGTGCACGGCCCATGAGCAGTCGCAGGCGACGTCGGTGTCGCCGGCATGGCTCGCGCGATGGCTCGCATCGGACTCGATGACCGAGGTCGTGCTCACCGACAACGCATTGAGCCTCTACGGGTTCTGAGTCTCCCTCGGCGCGGAGCGGCGCAGGGCCCTTGGCGCCCGAGGCTCACTCCATGAATCGACCTTGCAGCGCGAGCATCGTCGCGATGCCCTCGTTCACGACGGTGTCCGCGTCGACGCCGCTCCGGATCCGCTTGATCGACGTGTCGATCAGCAGCTCGACGCGCGGACGGAAGGCCGCTCGCAGTGCCGCCGCGGCGCCCGGCGAGAGGCTCTGGTCCAGTTCGCGTCGATCGATGTCCTGCTCGATCTCGGCAGCCATGGCCCCGAAGGTGCGGCCAGGCCGGTCCGGCGCATTGGCATCCGGTGCGACCCGGTTCCATGGCGTCGGCGCGCTGTCGAGGTCCGCGTGCCTGTCGACGTCGTCCTCGTCCCAGTCGGACGCCTCGTCTTCGTCCCAGTCGGACGCCTCGTCCGAGTCGTAGTCCACGCGCGGGTGCTCCTCGTCCGACTGGTAGCCGTCCTCCGCGGGCGTGAAGGTGAAGCGGGTGGTGAAGTCCTTGAGCCCACCTTCGCGGTCGTTGCCGGCCAGCCCTTTCGTGTCCGGATCGCCGCCCTCGACGACGTTGCGCGGCTGCTTGGCACGTTTGACCTTCACCCTGAACCCGGTGGCCTTTGCAAGCGCGGACAACTGGTCCGGCTTGATGTTCAGGTGCGGATTCTCATTCGTGACGGGGTACTTCCTGGCCACCTCGTCCCGCTGCGCCTTGATCAGCCTCCCCGCCGCGCTCCGCTCCTCCTTCTTCGGCATCTCGCTCTTCTTGGGCACCTCGGCGATCAGGGCGCGCTTGGCGGTTCCCAGGGTGTTGGTGCGCCCGTAGATATCGACGCGCCCGCCGGGTGCCAGCGTCCGGCGTGCGCTGGACAGGAAGCGATCGTCCGGCACCATGCGCCCGCCCGGAAGGTAGGTCATCAAACCGAAACTCGCGCCCGGCTGATCGCGGCCGCCGCCGTAAGGATTCGCCGCCACCAGGCGCGTCAGCGACTGCGGCGCGAAGCGGCGATCCACTTCGTTGGCGTTCACGCCGAAGCGATGGTCGATGCCCGCCTCCCTCGCGTGAGACAGGAAGCCGGTATCGCCTCGACTGGGCGCGATATCGGTCGCGAGATAGCCGCCCGCTCCCCCGAACTTCCTGCTGAATGCCGGCGAGAAGCGACCTTCTCCCGCGCCCAGTTCGACCACGGACGGCAGCGTGCGCCGCGCCGGCACGACGCTCGCGTCCTGGTCCGCCATCGGGTCGGCGCCGTGCAGCGCGGCCCAGGCGTCACGCGGTCGCGCCTGCTGAGGGCCGGCCAGGGGGAGGTAGCGCTTGTCTCCGCCTTCAACGATGTAGAACATCGCGCCGGTGGCCTTGACGTAGAACCATCGGACGCCGTCGGCCGGGGGATCCCACTCCAGGTGGTCGCCGCCGCGATCCAGCCACTTCAGTTGCACGGGGGCGCCGGCACCGGCTGGGACCGGCTTCATGGCCGACAGCCGCTCACGTTGCGCGACGAGGCGGGGCGAGTCCGCGATCGCTGCCGACAGCGCGCCGCCGGCACCCGCGCCCGTGGGGCGTGCGGCTGGGCCCGCACCGACCTTCCTCAAGGTTTGCAGCGGCTTCCTGGCGCTCATCCTGACCTCGCTCGTGCGACATGAGATGCGGGACAACTTAACCGTCGCGCCCGGCGGCCGGCATCGGCGGATTGCTGAAACGGCGCGGCGGGAACACCGAGTTCCCGCCCGCACCCAGGCGCTCAGCCCGGCGCGTGGCAGACCGCCTCGATGTTGTGCCCGTCCGGATCGATGACGAAGGCGGCGTAGTAGTTCGCGTGGTACTTCGGACGGAGCCCGGGCGGGCCGTTGTCCGTGCCGCCGGCGGCCAGCGCGGCGCGGTGGAAGGCATCGACCTGCGCGCGCGTCTGCGCGACGAAGGCGATGTGGAGCGGCGCGGTCCGCTCCGTGGTCTCGAACAGGCACAGCGACGCGTCGTTGCTGCCGCAGATCTCGATGCCGTAGCTCGGATCGCCCTCCCCGCCGACGGTCGCGCCGAGCGGTTCGAGCGCCTGGAGATAGAACGCCTTGCTCGCGGCATAGTCGCGGACGCCGAATTTGACGTGGTCGAACATGGACTCTCCTGAAAGGGACCGTCCATCATCGCGCGATCCGCCGGATGAGCCTTCCGGGCCATTCCCTCGACGATCGTCCCGGGGTTACCCTCGCGGCGACATGTCATCAATTCGTCACGCATCTCCGATAGGCGTCGCCGCCGTGGATCCCGGCGTCCTGTCCTGGTGGCGCGCCCTGCGCGCGATCGCCGCGCTGAACGTCTGCCTGTGGCTGGCGGTGCTGCAGTTCGCGCCGGTCACCGGCGTCTACGCGCATCTGCACCTGGCGCTGTCCGGCGTCTACGTGCTGGTCTGCGCCTACCGCTCGCTGTTTCCCCGGGTGGACCTGGAGCGGCTGGTCGTCGTGGACACCCACCTGTCCAGCATCTTCCTGGGTCGCACGGCGGCCACGATCGCGGAGATCTGCTTCGCCTTCCAGCTCGGGCTGCTGGTCCATCAGCTGGCTGCGCACGCCGGCATGCCGGCGGTCCAGAAGGCGGCGTGGGCCATCCCGCTGTTCATGGTGATCGCGCAGGCCTTCTGCTGGCACAGCGTGCTGACGCTGAATCACATCACGCAGGCGGTCGAGTCCTCGCTCTGGGCGGCGGGGTTCAGCTGGATGGCGATCCTGCTGGGCGTCATCGCGTTCAACAGCAGCGGCTGGGTGCAGGCGGTGGCGCTCTTCGGCATCGTGGGTGCGGCGGGCTTCGTCGCGTACGTGCTGAGCGTGGACGTGCCGATGTACTGCCGCCGCTACCGCGAGGGCCGTGCGCGCGGAATGGTCTACATGCGCCTGGACGAAGGCGCGCGCGACGCCTGGAACCGCCGCGTCCACAGCGGCAGCTGGACGGCGTGGAAGGCCGATGCGCTCTGGCTCACGCCGTATTTCAGCTTCGGCGTGTGGGCGAGCATCGCGATGGTGTGCGTGCCGGGGGTTTGAGCCTCCACGCGGCACACCCCATTCAATCCTGCTTCGGCAGTCTCCGGATTCCCCAGATCCAGGCGACGAGCGCGGCCAGACTGCATGCCGCCGCGGCGAACCAATGCCGCCATGCTCGATGGACTTCGTCCTTGGAGAGCACGTCACCGCGGGCATCGCGAATGGAGAAGAGCCGCCCTCTCGCATCGCGCTCGATCAGGAACCGCTCGCCGTGGCGACGCTCCAGCCCCCGATGGTGGCAGAGCGATCCGCTCGGACACACGATGCGCTGGTCGCCCACCTTGAAACCGACGTAGGTCTGTCCGCGCCGGGTGACCACGTCGAGCGTCGCCTCCACCGAACTCATGTCGCCTTGGGGATGGAGCTCCCATGCCACTGGCGCCGTGAACAGGAGGAGCATCGCAGGCACGCCGACAAATGCCTGCAGCACCGACCTCCAGTCGGGCTTTGCTTGAGCGGCGCCCATCTGCTCAATCGTCGTTCTTCGCCAGCCGCGCGGCGAGCTTCATGAGCGTGGGGACGCGCTTCCTGCCGTGCATGGATCGCACGCGCACCTTGGCCGCGCCGATGTCGATGCCCGCAGTGGTGATCAGCAGCGGCTGGGTCTCTTCTTCGCGCATGATCTCGAACTGCGCGGAGAGGCCAGGCTGGCGCTTCTTCGACACGCCGACGATGGGCACGCTGCCGCCGAGCGCGTGATGCAGATGCTGACCCAGGCCCGGCGTGTCGTCGGCGTCCAGATGGACGAAGCCGTCGATCAGGATGAGTTCGGGGGTCAGGTTGTGCTCGCGCAGCAGCTGCAGGATGCAGGGGAGCTCGCGAAGATCGAGTTCTCCGCGCACGGCCTTCTCCACATGGGCGATGCGCGACACATAGGTCTTCGTCGCCTCCGCGGCGGCCCAGTCTTCGAACGCCACGGCGGCGGCAGTCGCCTGCGCGCCGTCGACATGAATAGCGACTACGAGTTTCATGCGGGGATTATGGGTGGCGATGAAGGTTCATAGCGGACGGAGGCCTCGAAGCCGAGAGCGCCGAGGCTCTGGACCAATGCCTGAGCCTCCGCGACGGAGCCGACCTCGACGACGGGAGACTCGCCAGCCAAGCACGAATCGACCAGCTGTTTCGTCACTTCGAGTCCAAGGGTCGCATGTTGCCGAATCGCTCGAATCGCAGCGATGACCAAGGCACCCTCGCGCCACCCCGTCAGTAGCACGAAAAGAGTCTCCCGGGCATTGAGGTCGCCGCTGGCCCGATAGGCCTTGAGCGATTCCTCCAACGGCCGATGGAAGTCAACCCCGAAGAGGCGGCCATCCGATCGAGCGATGAAGAGCGGGTTGTTCCCGGCCAGCATGTCGCTGACGTCTCCAGTCTCGAGATAACGGACAGACTGGTAGTAGAAGACCCAGCCGACGTCGAACTCTCTCGTCTTGTCGGGCAAGAGGCGCAGCGCGATCCCACGCTCGGAATGCGCGCTCAGGTGACGGTCGGCGATCTCGATGGCTTGGGAGACAGTGATGGTCATCGATCTCAATGCCCCGGCCACTTCCAATCGATCTGCGCCTTTCCCGCGCAGCGCGAGGAATCCGCGAACTGCCCGGTCTGCTCGCCACGGCACGCCCACACGAGCAGTCCCTTGTCGTTGAGGAACTGGTCCCACTGCCAGGAGTAGTCCGTCGTCGTGTACGGCTGCGCGTAGGTCCGCCCGTAGTCGGGCTGAACGTACGTCCCGCCGCCACCGCCGCCTCGCGACGACGCCGCCGCGGCAACAGCCACGACCGTCAATGCGGCCAGCACACCCAGTGCGATCTTCTTGCGCTTTTCGGCAGCCAAGGTCTCGCAGCGCGCGTCGCTGAGCTGGCGTCGATCGAGCTCCCCGATCACCGATCCGATGAAGTCCTCATCGCCGCTCTTCTGCGCATCCGCCAAGGTCTCACAGACCTGGCGATCGCTGAACCGCAAGCGCTTCTGCTCGAACTTCGCCGGATTCATCGCGCAGCCCGACAACGCCAGCGCGATCGACACGCACGCGACAATCCCTCGCGTGCTCATCAGCACCCGTCCTCCCATGAACCCGCTCCCTCTTCTTGTGTTTTCGGCTCCGCGCGGAGTCTATGCGGCGCTACCATCCGTCGCCGTCAGCAGTTCCCCCAGCCAGCCATGAGCGCTTCCTCCCCGTCCCACCCGCGCACCGAAGCCGACGTGCGCATCGACCTCGCCGCGGCCTATCGCCTGGCCGCGCTGGCCGGCTGGGACGACACGATCTACACGCATCTCTCCGCCGCCGTGCCGGGCGAACCCGGCGTCTATCTGCTGAACGAATTCGGCCTGGGCTTCGACGAGGTCTGCGCCTCCAGCCTGGTGAAGGTCGACGTGCGCGGCCGCGTCGTCGACGGCACCGGCCGGCGCGTCAATCCGAGCGGGTTCGCGATCCACGGCGCCGTGCACGCAGGCCGCCCCGACGTCGAATGCGTGATCCATCTGCACGCGCCCTGGGGCGTCGCGCTGGCGATGCTGCCCGGCGGGCTGCAGCCGACCTCGCAATGGGCGATGCGCCTGCACGGCCGGCTCGGGCGCCATGCTTACGAAGGACTCGCGCTGGGCGCCGAGGAGCAGGCACGACTGGTCGCCAATCTGGGTGCGCTCGACGGACTGATCCTCGAGAACCACGGCACGCTCACCGTCGGTCGATCAGTGGCCGAGGCCTTTCTGCTGATGCACATCCTTGAGCGCGCCGCGCAGGCGCAGTTGCGCGCGATGGCCGCCACGGCCGCAACGGGCGGCCGGGTGCTGCAGGTCGCCGACGACCTCGCCGCCCTCACCCACCGCCAATGGATAGGCGACGGGACCGAACGCGACGGCGACATCGAATGGCCCGCGCTGCTGCGCCGCGTGGACCGGATGTCGCCCGGTTTCCGAGACTGAATTTCAACCACTCCCAGGAGCAACACCATGCCCACCCTCCGCGTCGAACTCTTCGAAGGTCGCACCCCGCAGCAGAAGGCCGATCTGGCCAAGGAACTCACCGAAGCCTGCGTGCGCGTGCTCGGCGGCAGCGCCGACGGCGTCGATGTCGTGTTCTTCGACATCAAGCGCCAGGACTGGGCCACCGGCGGCGTGCTGTGGAGTGAGAAGGGGAAGTGATCGCAGAAGGCGGCGGTACTGCCGCCGCCGCTGGCCCTTACTCCGGCTCGATTCCCGCCGCCTTGATGATCTGCCCCCACTTGCGCATCTCCGCTTCCTGGAACACGCGCAGCTCATCCGGCGTGCTCGCCCACGCGTCCACGCCGGCGCCGTCGAAGAAGGTCTTCGCCGGCACGCTGCGCAGCGCCGCGGTCAGCAGTTCCCGCAGCCGGTTCACCACCGGCGCCGGCGTTCCCGCCGGCACGTAGGCCGCGAACCAGTAGCTCATGTCGTAACCCTGGACGCCCGCCTCGGCGATCGTCGGCACGTCCGGCAGCAGCGGCGACCGCTTCGTCATCGAGAACCCCAGCGCCCGCACCTTCCCCGCCTTGATCTGCGGCAGGCCGGTCGCCGTGTCGGTGATCATGAAATCGACCTGACCCCCGATCAGATCGGTCAACGCGGGCGGATTGCTCTTGTACGGCACGTGCAGCAGCTGCGTGTGCGAGAGCTGCTGGAACTGCTCCCCCGCGACGCGGCTCGACGCGCTGCCGCTGCCGAAGCTCACCTTGCCCGGCTCGCGCTTCGCCCGCACGATCACGTCGGCCACCGACTTGTACGGACCGTCGGCTTTCACCACCATCACCTGCCCGCCCTTGCCCAGCCCCGTCACCGGCGCGAAGTCCTTCACCGGGTCGTAGGGCAGCTTGCGGTACAGATGCGGATTGGCGGCCTGCGTCGTGTTGGTCGTGATGAGCACCGTGTAGCCGTCCGGTGCGGCACGAGCCCCCTGCTGCGCCGCGAGCATGCCGCTCGCCCCCGCCTTGTTGTCGACGACGACCGGCAGCTTCGTCTGCTCCGTGATCGCCTGGCCGAGTGCCCGCGCCAGCTGGTCCGTCGCGCTCGCCGCGGCGAACGGGACCAGGAAGGTGATGGGCTTGTTCGGATACCCGCCCGCCCCTGAGGCCTGTGCCAGGACTTGCCCCGGCATCGCCAGGGCGAAGACGGCAGCGCTCGCAGCGCCCGCTGCGCTTGCAACGGACAACAAGGCCTGTCGTCGGTGGATCGGCTTCGGGAAGGTCATCAGGTCGTCTCCATCGTGTCGTTGTGGTTCGGGATCGGGCGTCGGAGCAGCGGCAGCAGGTGCTCCGGGACTTCCAGGGGCATCGCCAGCACGACGAAGGACAAGGCCTTGCCGTGACTGTCGAGATTCAGCGCATCGTTGACGCCGCCGTCGAGCACGTCGTCCAGCACGAAATTCATTGCGTGCAGCGTCGGCAGCAGGTGTCGCGTGACGCGGGTCGGCCGGCGGGACGCGAAGTGGCGGGCCACCGCCTCTTCGGTGAGCTGCGCCACCAGCAACGGATACAGCGCCGGGTCCCAGGCGATCACGCTGATGTTGGAGCGGTTGCCCTTGTCGCCGGTGCGGCCGTGGGCAGCGAGGCGGAGTTCGACGGTCCGGGTCATGTCAGCGTCACCGTGGCAGTCGCGAGTGCTCGCGGAAACAGGCAGGAGCGCAGCCCCAGTCGCGGTCGCACGTTCGTCCTCACGCCGCCGCCGCCGGCGGGACCGCAGGTGTAGAGCGCGGTGACCTCGCGCGTCAGGCGATCGGCGCCCGCGCGGTCGGCGTGATTCGCGGCGACGCGCAGTCGCACGTCGCGCGCGTCGCCCGCCGGCTGGCGTGCCAACGCGTCGCCCGCGTCGTCGCCCAGCACGCTCGTCACGCCGATCAGATCGACGCGCAACGGCCCCTGCCGGTCCCGTTCGCCCAGCCGCGCGCGCAGCACCTCCGCAGCCAGCCGCGCACGCGCCTCGGCGCCCGGCCCCGCGTAGGAGATCTCGCCCTCCGCCAGCCAGCCGTTGGCGAAGAACACATTGGCCTTCAGCGACTCGGGGCGGCGATGCCCGCGCACACCGGACAAGCGCACCTCGTCCGGTCCCACCTGCCGCACCTCCGCCTCACCGATGTCGGCGACGACATCCGGCGTCAGGTACGCCGACGGGTCGTGCAGCTCGTACAGCAGCTGCTCCTTGACGATGTGCTCGTCGACGCAACCGCCCGTGCCATCGGCCTTGAAGACGGTGCAGCTGCCGTCGGCCTCGATCCGGGCGATGGGAAAACCGACGGTCGCCAGATCCGGCACGTCCTTGAGTCCCGGGTCCGCGTAGTAGCCGCCGCAGACCTGCGCCCCGCATTCCAGCAGGTGGCCGGCCATCGTCGCGCCGGCGAGTCGATCCCAGTCGTCGAGCGCCCAGTCGAAGTGCGCCAGCGCTGGTCCGACCGTGAGCGACGGGTCCGCGACCCGCCCGGTGACGACGACGTCCGCGCCCTGCCGCAGCGCATCCGCGATGCCTTCGGCGCCCAGGTAGACGTTGGCGCAGGCGATGGTGTCGTCGGCGATCGCCTGGCCTTCGCGCGCCAGCGTCTGCGCGAGCAGCGTCCGCTGATCGGTCGAGACCAGCGCGTCGCCGCCGACGACGGCAACGACGGGCACCCGCAGACCGAGTTCCGCCGCCAGCGCCTTCACGCGGCGCGCGGCGGCGGGCGGATTCGCCGCGCCGAAGTTGCCCACGATGGGAATGCGGTGCGCGAGGCAATCCGCCAGCACCGGCCGCAGCATCTCGTCGAGCAGCGGCTCGAAGCCGCCCTCGGGATCCCTCTGCCGCGCGAGCTGCGCCAGCGCGAGCGTGCGCTCGGCCAGCGTCTCGAAGATCAGCACCGCCGGACCGCCGAGGCGGATCAGCGTGTCCACGACCGGTCGCGCGGCGTCGGTGCGATCGCCGGAGAAGCCCGCGGCGCAGCCGACGAGCAAGGAAGCAGCCCCTGGAACGGATGTCATGTCGCCGACTGTAGGCGCACGCCGCCTATCGGAGAATTCGATTGTTCGGATCAGATGATCGGCGAATCAGATGAATCAGATGAATCAGTTGGATGGACCCACGACCGACGGCGGGCTGGCCAATCTCTCGGCCAGGCAGCTCGCGGCCTTCGTCGCGCTGGCGGAGCTGCGCAGCTTCACCCGCGCGGCGGCGCAGTGCCACCTGTCGCAGCCGGCCTTCAGCGCGCTGATCCGGACCTTGGAGGACAGCCTGGGCGCTCGCCTGTTCGACCGGACGACCCGCGCGGTGGAGCCCACGGTCGAAGGCGCGCTGTTCCTGGACCCCGCGCGGCGCCTGCTGCAGGACATGCGGCTCGCGACCGACGACCTGCGCGACCACGTCGCCCGCCGCCGCGGTCGCGTGGCGCTCGCCGCGCTCCCCGCGTTGGCCGCGGGCTGGTTGCCGCCGCATCTCGCAGCCTTCCGGCGCGAGTACCCGGGCATCGAGCTCGACCTGGCGGACGTCTTGTCGGAGAGTTGCGTGGAACGCGTCCGCTCCGGCCGCGCGGACCTGGCGCTGGCCGCGGTGCGTGCGACCGCGCCAGAGCTGTCGGTCGAGCCCTTCCTGTCCGACGTGTTCTACCTGGTCTGCCGGCGGGACCACCCGCTCGCGAAGCGCCGCAAGCCGACCTTGGCGGAGCTCGCGCAGCAGCCGCTGATCGGCCTGGCGCGCCACAGCAGCGTGCGGCAGGCGCTGGACGCGGCGCTCCCGTCCCAGCCGCTGCGGCCGGTGCTGGAACTGGAACAGCTCAGCTCCGTGGCGGGCATGGTGGTTGCGGGCCTGGGTGTGACGCTGGTGCCGGCGCTGACGCTGTTCCACTTCGACCACGCGGATCTGATCGCCCGCCCGATCGCCGACGAGGGGCTCCAACGCCACATCTACCTGATCCGACGCCGGGACCGGGCGCTGTCGGCCGCGGCGCAGGCGATGGCAGAGTCGCTGTGGCGCTGGGCCGCGCAAGGTCCGAAGCGCGCGGGGGTGACCGTGCATCCTGGGAGCCCCGTCGCGCAGTCCGTCGCGCGGCCAGGGCGATGAGTCGTCGCGCGCGCTAAGGTGACCTCGTGCCGTGGACATCGCTCACGGCCGCTTCCGTCACCTTCTCTGCTGCTGCATCAAGGAGTGCGTCATGGGCTTCGTCGGCCTGCTGTTCTGGTTGCTGCTCTTCGTGTTGTGCTGGCCGCTGGCGCTGCTGGCGCTGGTCCTGTGGCCGATCGTCTGGCTGCTGACCTTGCCGTTCCGCCTGATCGGCCTCAGCGTGGAAGCCGTGTTCGCGCTGCTCAAGGCGATCCTGTTCCTGCCGGCCCGGATGCTGGGCGGACGGCAGTGACATGAGCGCCGCGCGCGGCCACGGCGGTCCGAGCCGGCGTCGACTCAGTAGTGCACGACGGAGCGGATCGACTTGCCCTCGTGCATCAGGTCGAAGGCGTCGTTGATGCCGGTGAGCGGCATGGTGTGGGTCACGAACGGCGCGAGCTGGATGTCGCCGCGCATGGCGTCCTCGACCATGCCGGGCAGCTGCGAGCGGCCCTTGACGCCGCCGAAGGCGGTGCCCTTCCAGGTGCGGCCCGTGACCAGCTGGAACGGCCGCGTCGAGATCTCCTGACCCGAGCCCGCCACGCCGATCACGATGGACTGGCCCCAGCCGCGGTGCGCGCACTCGAGCGCCGCGCGCATCACGTTGACGTTGCCGATGCACTCGAACGAATGGTCGACGCCCCAGCCGGTCATCTCCACGATCACCTGCTGGACGGGCTTGTCGAAGTCCTTGGGATTCACGAAATCGGTGGCGCCGAAGACCTTGGCCAGCTCGAACTTCGACGGGTTGGTGTCGATCGCGATGATGCGGCCGGCCTGCGCCAGCTTCGCGCCCTGGATCACCGCCAGGCCGATGCCGCCCAGGCCGAACACCGCGACCGAGTCGCCCGGCTGCACCTTGGCGGTGTTCTTCACCGCGCCCAGGCCGGTGGTCACGCCGCAGCCCAGCAGGCAGACCTGCTCGGGGTTGGCGTCCGGGCTGATCTTGGCCAGCGACACCTCGGCCACCACGGTGTACTCGCTGAAGGTCGAGCAGCCCATGTAGTGGTAGACCGGCTTGCCCTCATAGGAGAAGCGCGTCGTGCCGTCGGGCATCACGCCCTTGCCCTGCGTGGCGCGCACGGCCACGCACAGGTTGGTCTTGCCGGACTTGCAGAACAGGCACTCGCCGCATTCGGCGGTGTAGAGCGGGATCACGTGGTCGCCGGGCTTGACGCTGGTGACGCCCTCGCCCACCTCGACGACGATGCCCGCGCCTTCATGGCCGAGCACCGCGGGGAACAGGCCTTCCGGATCGTCGCCGCTGAGCGTGAACGCGTCCGTGTGGCACACGCCGGTGTGGGTGATCTTCACCAGCACCTCGCCCTTGCGGGGCGGCTCGACGTCGATCTCGACGATCTGCAGCGGCTGTCCAGCGGCGAACGCGACGGCGGCACGGGATTTCATGGGGCGGGCCTTTCAAGAGAATGGGAATGCGGACGCGCCCCGCAAAGGGCAAAAGGGCGCGTCGGTTCGAACCAGTCTATCGCGAGCGCTCCTGCGCGTGCGCGCTCCTCAGACGCCGCGCTCCGCGTCGGCATGACGGCTGGCGAGCAGCGCCGCTTCCACGCGGCTGCGGACCTGCAGCTTCTGCAGGATGTTGGTCACGTGGTGCTTGATCGTCTTCTCCGACAGGAACAGCGTGTCGCCGATCTCGCGGTTGGTCTTGCCGCCGCCGATCAGCGACAGGATGCGGCGTTCCCGCTCGGTCAGCTCCTGCAGCGGATCCGGCGCCTTGCGCTGGGTCAGCGACACCAGCATCTCCGCGGCGATGGTCGGCGACACGTACACCTCGCCGGCGACGGCCGCGCGCAGCACGCCGGCCAGTTCCTTGCCCGAGACCCCCTTGAGCACGTAGCCGCGCGCCCCCGCCTTGAGCGCGGCGAGCAGCTTGTCCTTGTCCTCCGACATCGTCAGCATCACGATCGCCGTCGCCGGACAGGCCATCGCGATGCGCTCGGCCGTCGTGATCCCGTTCCAGCCCGGCATGCTGATGTCCAGCAGCACGGCGTCGGGTAGCAGGGCCTGCGCCAGCGCCAGCGCCTCCTCGCCGGACGCGGTCTCCCCGACGACCCGGAA
This sequence comes from Roseateles noduli, assembly GCA_002205125.1. Lineage (GTDB taxonomy): Bacteria > Pseudomonadota > Gammaproteobacteria > Burkholderiales > Burkholderiaceae_C > Roseateles > Roseateles noduli. The sequence goes on from NIOE01000003.1 coordinate 568,310, forward strand.
CCCCGGATCCAGCGCCAGCGAATGCACCACGCCCTGGCGGAACAGCGGGTGGTCGTCGACCACCAGCACCTCGATCGCGTCAGCGCTCATCGTTCGTCCTCGTCATGTTCCTGCCGTCCTCTGCACCGGGACGTGCCGTCGACGGCAGGTCCACCCGGATCCTCGTGCCCTGCCCCGGCGCGCTGGTCACGCCGAAAGTGCCGCCCTGCGACTCCACGCGCTGGCGCATGCCGCTCAGGCCCAGGCGCCGATGGACGCGCGCCTGCGCGGGATCGAAGCCCGGACCGTCGTCGTCGACGGCGAGCCGGATGCCGCCCGCATCGCTGCGCAGCTCGACGCGGCAACGGCTGCCGCGTGCGTGCCGGAACACGTTGGCCAGCGATTCCTGCAGCAGGCGGTACAAGGTCGTCTTGATCCGCAGCGGCGCCGGCGGGTCCGGATCGACCGCCGTCTCCAGCGTCACGATCACGGCGCCGCGCGTCTTCGCCTCGAAGTCGCGGACCACGCGCGCCGCGACGGCGTCGAGCGCCAGCGGCTCCAGCTCCGGCAGCTCGAGGTCCGCGGAGATCGCCCGCAGGTCGCGCATGGCGGCCTGCACCGCGTCGCTGATGCGGTCCAGGTCCGGCAGGAGCGCGGCGCCGGTGGACGCCCCGACGGCCCGGGCAGCATCAGCGTCGGCGCCGTCCACGGCGGCGTCCGTCTGCGCATCGCGCAGGTTCTTGATCTGCATCAGCGCGAACCCGAGGTCCTGGCTCGGACCGTCGTGCACGTCGGCCGAGACGCGCTGCAGCAGCGCCTCGTGGGTCGAGATCGCGTCCTCGGCCGCGCGTCGCACGCGGGCGTTCAGCGCGTCGTTCTGCGCATGCATCGCGGTCAGCTGCATCAGCCGCTCGCGCAGCTCGTTGCGCTGGTTGACGATGGTGAGGCTGCCGCGGCGCACGATCAGGAACAGCAGCAGGTAGGTCGCCAGCATCGTGCCCGCGACGATCAGCCAGCCGCGCCGCTGCGCGCTGCCCGCTTCGCGGTCGATCTCGTCGGGCATCTGGTAGAACTCGGCGATCGCACCGATGTGCCCGCGCCCGGCGGTGTGGATGGGCGTGTAGGTCTCGATCATCCGTTCCAGCGGCTGGCCGTGGTCGGTCTGGCGACGACCGCGTCGTACGCTGATCTCGGAATAGACGCTGCCGGCCGCGGCGATCTCCAGTCCCTCGTCGATCTCCAGCTTCTGTCCGACGCCTTCGCCGTCGCTGCTGAACAGCACGACGCCGTCCGGGCGCCAGATCCGCAGCGAGACGATGCGCCTGGCCCAGTCCGCGTCGACGACCAGCGACTCCAGCGCGCGGCGGTCCGCATCGCCGATCTGGCCCGTGCTGTTGAGACCGTCCAGATGCGGCGCGATGAACCCGTCCACGTACAGCGCGGTGTCGCCGCCGATGCGGTGCACGACGCTCTCCTCGACCTGCTTGCCGACCCACCAGCCGATGACCAGCGTGGACGCGAGCAGCACGGGGAAGCTGACCAGCAGGAACTGCTGCGACAGCGACAGCGGCAACAAGCGCGACCACAGCCGCGACCACAGCTGGGACGACCACCGCGATCGCGACGGAGGCCGTGGCGTCTGGGGCGGGGCCGGTGAACTCATCGGGCGGCACTGTAACAGCGTGCTTCCGGCCCGCCCATGGACCAAGGTCCCGACCGGTCGCGACCTTGGTGCCGACGCGATCCCGCCTTTGTGCCCTGGGCGCGGAGGCGGCGGATTTCTAGCATCGCGCTGTCCTCCAAACCCCTTCAACCCTCTTTCGCACACCTTCAGGGAACTCCCTATGACCTCTACCTCTTCTTCCTCGCTGCGCCGCGGCCGCGCGCTGCTGACGGCCCTGGCGCTGACCGCCGCGAGCGGGCTGGCGATGGCCGCCTCGTCCAAGGGCTGCGACGGCGGCGGCTTCCGCGTCCTCGGGCTGAGCGGCAAGGCCAACCAGACCGTGGCGGCGGGCAGCGTGCCGGCGCGCTTCCTGGTGCAGGGCAAGTACGTGCAGTTCGAGGTCGACGCCGCCAGCTTCGGCATCCGCGACTACGTCCTGACCGGCGCGGCCAATCCGCTGGACATGACCGGCGGCGTGCCCACGCCCGTCTTCGCGTCCAAGCTGCCCGAACATCGCGGCGCGGTGCTCACCGGCGGCGTCGACGTGGAACTCGACACCACCGACATCGTGCTGATGCGCGAGGGCCCGCAGGTCGCCATGAAGATCCAGGCCAAGGACTGCGCCAACGGCGGCGTCTTCCAGATGGAGGTCGCGCGCACGGACGGCACGTCGACGGTGTTCACCCACGTGCTGGCCACGCATCCGTCGAATCCGAGCCTGAACGCCTTCTACTTCGACAACCGCAACTTCCGCAACCTGGAGGGCGACGCCCTGCCCTACAAGGACACCACGGTCGTCGTGACGCCGCGGGTGAACTTCGGCAACGACTACTCGGCGCGCTTCGTCGGCCGCGACAGCCCGCAGGTGGCCACGCGCATCAACGATGCGGCCTGCGTCAACTCGATCGTCAAGCGCGACGGCACGATCGCCAAGGTCAGCCATTGCGGCCTGACCTCGCGCTGGGACGTCAGCAGCGGCGGCCGCATGGGCATGGTCTTCGGCGAGGACGCGACCGAGGTCGCGCCGCCCGCCACGATCTGCACCCACAAGTGCCAGGCGCAGAACCAGGTCAAAGGCCAGGCCCGCTCGCTGGGATCGCCGTTCCCGGTCGCACCGGCCGACCGGCTGCTGCCGCGTCAGTGATGAGGTCGACGACGGCCCGTTGATGAGGCCCGTGATGAGGCCCCGTTGAAGAGGCCGTCGTGAGGGGACATCGGCGACCCGCCGTGCGCGGTCGCCGATGTCAATGCGTGAGCAGATAGCGGGCCATGAGGCGCGCCTGCGTCTCGCTGACGCCGAGCGTCGGCATCGCGTTGTGCGCGTCGATCGCCTGCGGATCGCGGATCCAGGCGGTCAGGCCGTCCTCGGTCGGGAAGGCCTTGCCGCCGATGCGGTCGCGTCCCGCGAGGCCGCTCAGACGAGGGCCGTTGGACGTGTCCGGCCCGACCACGCCGGGGATCGTGTGGCAGGCCGTGCAGCCGTGCTGGCGGAAGGCGCGCTGCGCGAGTTCGACCGTCGCCAGCGGGGGCACGAGCGGCGCAGGCGCGTCGACGATGCCGTCGCAGCGCGCTGCCGCCACCCCTTCGACTTTCCCGACCGACACCGGCGACTTTTCCGAAGACTGTGCCGACGACTGTTCCGGCGACGCCGTCAGCGCCCGGTACTGATCCGGCGTCATCAGCGGCAAGGCGTCGAGGAAGGCGACGATGGCCCAGAGCTCGCCCTCTTCCAAGCGGTACTCCCAGGCCGGCATGCCGCTCATCTTGATGCCGTTGCGCGTGATCCAGTAGAGGTCCTGCGGGCGCCAGTGGCGCGTGGCCTCCACGAGCGAGCTCGGCACCGGCTGCATGCCCAGCGAGAACGCCTGCGGCGCCACGCCCGGCGCGCCGTGGCAGGCGACGCAGCGGTCGCGGAAGCAGGCGGCGCCCTGCATCACGCGCTCGCGCGTGAGCAGGTCGCGCGGCGGCGGGTGGGCGTCCGAGCGCCGCTGCACCGCGCGCTGCAGCGCGATTTCCAGCAAGGAATGCACCGGCTGCAGATGCGGCCCGGTCGCCGACACGTCATAGACGCCGAACCAGACGAAGGCGGCCGCGCCCGCCGCGCCCAATGCGCCGGCCGCGGCAAAGGCGGCCAGCACGGCTTTCACAGGGGACACACCAGGGGAGAGACGACGCTTCGGCTCGGTCATGGCCGCAGCAAGGCAAGCGCGATGCCGGGTCCGCGGGGGTTCGTGGGGATTCGCCGGCGCTCCGATGGCGTCCTCATCGCCGATTCGCGAAAACCCGAGGCGGGGCGGGCACTTCGTGTGCCGGGGAGCGCGCATGACGCGCCCCCGCCTCCTGACGATTTCCCTGGGTCTTCTGCTGTCGGCCTGCGGTCCGGCGCCGGACGAGCCGCTGCGGCGCTGGCAGGTGGACGCGGCCGATGTGGAGCGCGGCCGCCATCTGATGACGCAGTTCCAGTGCGGCAGTTGCCATGCGGTGCCCGGCGTGCCGGGCGGCGGACAGCGGGCGCCGGCGCTGGAGCGCTTCGGCCGGCGCGCCTACATCGCGGGGCAGTTGCCCAACTCCCCCGAGGTCCTCCAGCGTTGGCTGCTGGACCCGCAGGGCATGCTGCCCGGCACCGCGATGCCGCGACTCGGGCTGTCGGAGCGCGACGCGCGCGACATCGCCGGCTACCTGCTGTCGCTGCGATGAGCGCGGGCGGCATGCTCCGACCGGCCGGTCCGCAGGCGGAAGCGCTGGCCGGGGTCATGAACACGACGCTGATCGTCTGCGCCTTCGCGTTCGTCTTCGCGATGGTCTGCCTGGCCGCGGCGCTGTGGTGGAAGGGTCGCCGGCCGGTGTCGACCGCGCTCTGGCTCTGGGGCGGCGGCCTGGTGCTGCCGGTGCTGGTCTTCGGCGGGCTGCTCCTGCACGGCGAGCGGCAGGCCTACGGGCTGGACGACCCGTCGCCGCCCGGCGCGATGCGCGTGGCCGTCACCGGACATCTCTGGTGGTGGTCGATGCGCTACGAGGCCGAGCCTGCTTCGTCGACGGCCCGGAATGCCCAGGGCACGAGCGCCGCGCCGGACTTGCCCGCCTTCAGCACCGCCAACGAACTCCGCGTGCCGGTGGGTCGGCCAGTCACGTTGACGCTCGCCTCGGACGACGTGATCCACAGCTACTGGGTGCCGGCGCTGGGCGGCAAGGTGGACATGGTGCCGGGGCGACTCAACCGCCTGACCTTCACCGCGTCGCAGCCTGGCGTGTTCCGCGGGCCGTGCTCGGAGTACTGCGGCACCCAGCACGCGGCGATGGTGCTGCAGGTGGTCGCGATGCCTCCCGACGAGTTCGCGCGATGGCGCCAGGCCCAGGCCGCTGCCGCGCCGGAACCCGTCTCGCGTCAGGCCTTGCGCGGTGCGGCGCTCTTCCGCGAGAACGGCTGCGCCTCCTGCCATTCGGTCAGGAGCACCGGCGGCGGAGGCGATGCGGGCAACGCGGGCGTCAGCGGATCCGCGAGGCAAGACCTGGCCGACGCGCCGCCGCTCGGACCCGATCTGACGCACGTGGCGAGCCGCCTCTGGCTGGGTGCCGGCGCCCTGCGCAACCGCGATCCGCTCGGCGATCCGCGCACGGCGCTGCGGCAGTGGATCCGCGACGTCCAGCAGGTCAAGCCGGGCGCGCGCATGCCGTCGTACAAGCACCTGAGCGCCGACGAGATCGACGCGATCGTGGAGTTCCTCGCCGGACCGCCGGTCGCGGGCGGCGGGTCCGATCGCCCGCTGGTCGCCGCGACGCCGGCAGGCCCTGAAGAAAAGACGCCATGACGCGACCCGACAACCGCCGGCCGCGGCCCGACGGCGAACTCGACCGACTGCGCGCCGCGTGGGAGCCGCCCAAGGGCTGGCGCGTCGTCGGCAGCGTCAACAACGTCTTCATCGGCAAGCTCTACATCGCCACGGCCTTCGTCTTCCTGCTGCTGGGCGGCGTGCTGGCGCTGCTGATGCGGGCGCAGCTGGCCGCGCCGGACCAGACGCTCATCGGCGCGCCCGTCTTCCAGCAGCTGTTCACCATGCACGGCACGGTGATGATGTTCCTCTTCGCCGTGCCCATGGTCGAGGCCATCGCCGTCTTCCTGCTGCCCAACATGCTGGGCGCGCGCGACCTGCCCTTCCCGCGTCTCTCGGCCTATTCGTACTGGATGTATGCCATCGGCGGCCTGGCCTTCTATGCCACGCTGTTCTGGCAGCTCGCGCCCGATTCCGGGTGGTTCATGTATCCGCCGCTCAGCAGCGCGAAGTACTCCCCGGGGCTCAACGCGGACTTCTGGCTGCTGGGCATCGGCTTCATCGAGATCTCCGCCATCGCCGGCGCGATCGAGCTCATCACCGGCGTCCTGATGACGCGCGCGCCCGGCATGACGCTGGGCCGCATGCCGGTCTACGCCTGGGCCATGCTGGTCGTCGGGCTGATGATCGTGCTGGCCTTCCCGGCGGTCATCGCAGGCACCGCGTTGCTGGAGATCGAACGCGCTTTCGACTGGCCCATCTTCGACGCCACGCGTGGCGGCGATCCGCTGCTGTGGCAGCACCTGTTCTGGTTCTTCGGCCACCCGGAGGTCTACATCATCTTCCTGCCGGCGGCGGGGCTGGTCTCGACGATGGTGCCGGCGCTGGCGCGGACCTCGCTCATCGGCCGCCACGCGATCAGCGCGGCGCTGGTCGCGATCGGCGCGGCGAGTTTCCTGCTATGGCTGCACCACATGTTCACGGCCGGGCTGGGCGGGCTCGGGCTGAGCCTGGTCTCCATCTTCAGCGTCGCGATCGCCATTCCCGGCGCGCTGCAGATCTTCGCGTGGATCGGCACCTTGTGGCGCGGTCGGCTGCAGTGGACGACGGCGACCTGGTTCCTCATCGGCTTCCTCGTCACCTTCGTCGTGGGCGGGCTCACCGGCGTGATGCTCGCGCTGCTGCCCATCGACTGGCAGGTGCACGACACCTACTTCGTCGTCGCGCATTTCCATTACGTGCTCATCGGCGGCATGGTGCTGCCGATGTTCGCGGCCCTCTACCACTGGATCCCGCTGTGGAAGGGCCGTGCGATGTCGGAGCGTGCGGGCCGCTGGGTCTTCGGGCTGATCTTCGGCGGCTTCCACCTGACCTTCTTCCCCATGCACATCGCCGGCATGCTGGGCATGCCGCGCCGCGTGCACACCTATCCGGCGGGGCTGGGGCTGGAGCTGCCCAACCTGCTTTCCACGGTCGGCGCCTTCATCATTGCCGCGGGCGTCCTGCTCTTCGTCATCGACCTCGTGCGCAGCCAGCGCGGTCCCGAGCAGGAACACAACGATCCGTGGCGCTCCTCGACGCTGGAGTGGCTGCCCAGCGAGACCTACGGCACGCGCAGCATTCCGCACGTCGAGCATCACGAGCCGCTGTGGCATCGCCCGTCCCTGCATCAGGAGGTCGAAGCCGGCGTGCACTGGTTGCCGGGCTCGATCACGGGCGGCCGCGAGACGCTGCTGACCAGCCCCGTGCAGGCGCATCCGCTGCGCGTCGTGATGATGGCCGGCGACAGCCTGTGGCCGGTGCTGGCGGCGATCGGCACGGCCGCGTTCTTCCTGCTGATGACGGTGAAGCACGTCAGCGGCACGGTGGCTGGCGGCGTGCTGGCCATCGTCGCGATCTGGGCGTGGTTGTGGCAGACCGACCGCGCGCCGCCGTTCGAGGAGGCCGAGGTGGCCGACGGCGTGATCCTGCCGATGGGGGTGACGGGGCGACAGGCGCCGTCGTTCTGGGGCGTCGTGATCCTGATCGTGGTCGAGGCGACGATCTTCGCGTCGATGGCCTTCGCGCATCTGCATGCGGCGATGAAGTTGGATGTGTGTCCGCCACCCGGCGTGGGACTGGCGAGCAACGCGCTGCTAATGCAGCAGACGCTGGGCTATGCGTTGAGCCTGGTCTTCGTCGTGTGGGCGGGGCTTGGTGCGTGGCGCGCGCCGGTGTCGAAGTGGCGCGCCGTGCTGCTCGTGCCGGCGTTCGGATTGGCCGTGCTCGCGTTCTACAGCGGCTTGCAGTCGGCCTGGCCGGCGGAGAGGCCGCCGACCTTGGATGCCTGGACGGGCACGTTGGCGGCGCTGCACAGCCTGCAGGGATTGCAGCTGGCGGTCGCGCTGATGCTGGCGTTGTACTACGCGGCCCGGATCGGATCGGGGCTGATCCGGCCCCGGCAGCACGCCACGCGCGAAGCGGTGGTGCTGCTGTGGGGATGGATCTGCGTGCAGGGGGTGATCACCGTGTGGTGGCCGCGTCTCGTCGCATGAATTCGAGGTCAGCGGGCGTGTGTGGGGCCGGAATGGGGCTTGGGGTTCGCGGACGCGAGGCCCCATGCCCCGTGGAGAGCCCGCGCCTGGCCAACCGGAGTGATCTCCGGATCAGACGCCGAGGATGGAGACTGCCTTGGTATTGAGGTAAGACTCCAGCGCTTCCGGCCCGCCTTCGGAGCCGTAGCCGGAGTCTTTCACGCCGCCGAACGGCATTTCTGCGGAAGGTGTTGCGGGCTGGTTGACCCACAGCATGCCGACTTCCATGCGTTGCGCCAGCAGGTGGGCGTTCTTGATGGACTTCGTGAACGCATAGCCTGCGAGTCCGAACGGTAGCCGGTTGGCTTCCGCGATGGCTTCCTCGAGCGAATCGAAGCCGCGCACGGCCGCGATCGGTCCGAACGGTTCGTCGTTGAACACGGACGCGTCGAGCGGCACGTCGGCCAGCACGGTGGGGGCGAAGAAGTTGCCGGCGTTCCCGACGCGTTCTCCGCCGGTGGCGATCTTGGCGCCGCGTTCGCGGGCTTCGGCGACGATCTTGGACATGGCGACGACGCGTCGTTCGTTGGCGAGGGGTCCGAGGGTGGTGCCTTCGGCGAGGCCGTCGCCGAGCTTGAGGCCTTGCGCGTGCTTGACGAGTGCGGCGGTGAACTCGTCCTTCAGGCTGTTGTGGACCAGGAAGCGGGTCGGCGAGATGCAGACCTGTCCGGCGTTGCGGAACTTCGCGGCGCCGGCGGCCTTGACGGCCAGGGCGACGTCCGCGTCTTCCGCGACGATCACGGGCGCGTGGCCGCCGAGTTCCATCGTCACGCGCTTCATGTGCGCGCCGGCCATCGCGGCGAGTTGCTTGCCGACCGGGGTGGAGCCGGTGAAGGTGACCTTGCGGATCACCGGGTGCGGGATCAGGTAGCTGGAGATCTCATGCGGGTCGCCGAAGACGAGGCCGACGGTGCCGGGAGGCACGCCCGCGTCGACGAAGGTCTGCAGCAGCGCTGCCGGCGATGCCGGGGTTTCCTCCGGCGCCTTCACCAGGAAGGAGCATCCGGTGGCCAGCGCCGCGCCGAGCTTGCGCACGATCTGGTTGACGGGGAAATTCCAGGGCGTGAACGCGGCGACGGGCCCGACGGGTTCCTTCAGCACGAGCTGCTGCGCGGCCAGGTTGCGCGACGGCACGATGCGGCCGTAGACGCGGCGGCCTTCGTCGGCGAACCACTCGATGATGTCGGCGCCGGCGAGGACTTCCACCTTCGCTTCGCCGACGGGCTTGCCCTGTTCCTGCGTCAGCAGCTTGGCGATCTCGGGGGCGCGTTCGCGCAGCAGCGCGGCGGCGCGGCGCATCGTCGCGGCGCGCTCGTGCGCGGACACGTTGCGCCAGGCTTCGAAGCCCTTCTGCGCCGCTTCCAGCGCGCGGTCCAGGTCGACCTTGCTGGCATGCGCGACCTTGCCGATCACGGTGCCGGTCGCAGGGTTGCGCACATCGATGGTCTTGCCGCCGGCGGCGTCCACCCATTCGTTGGCGATCAGCAGGCGGGTGTCGGGATAGGAAGCGGTGGTGGTCATCGTGGAGTCCTCGAAGCCGGGTGGAAAGGGGATGGCTCACTCTACCCGCTCACTGCCGGCGGGTGCATCACGCCCGGCCATATCCGACATCACGCGACGGCATACCTGGCGCAGCGCGTCCGGATGGGTTGCAGAGCGCCCGGAAGCACCCTGAAGCGTCGCGACGGACCCGGGACCGCCGCTTGCCGCCCAGGCGGCACCCTGTTTCCGCGATGCATGGATGACTGTTTTCCCGACTTCCCTGAGTTCCCTGCCCAGCCGCCGCGCGTCGCCGCCTCTGCTGAGGTGGCTCCTGTGCGCGCTGATGCTCTGCGCGGCGGCGCTGTCGCTGCCCGCCTTCGCGCAAGACCCGGCGCCGGAGCCGACCGATCCGGCGAAGCTGCTCGACCTGGCGAAGGCTGAACTCAAGGCGGCCCAGCCCAAGCCGGGGAAAGAGCTGACGAACGAGGACCTGAGCGACATCAAGAACAAGGTCGAACGGGTGAAGTCGCGCATCGACCAGGCGCGTTCCGCGCTCCAGCCCAGGCTGGACGATGCCAAGACCCGGCTGGCGCAACTCGGCGCGGCCCAGGCGGACGTCAAGGAGACGCCCGAGGTGGCGCAACTGCGCGCGCAGCTGGCGCGGGAAGTCGCCACCATCGACGGGCAGGTCAAGGTCGCCAACGACCTCGGCGGACAAGCCGACAGCACGCTGCGCAACGCCAACGCGGCCCAGCGGCTGCAACTGAGCGCCCGGCTCGGCGAACGCGTGCCGTCCCTGCTCCAATCGGGATTCTGGCGGGCGCTGGCCGTCGATCGCGCGGCCGACGTGGAACGGGCGCGCGTCTTCGGCATCGAGTTCGGGGCCTTGTGGTCCTCGGTGCCGGCCACGGCCTGGGCCACCTTCGTCGCCGCGGTGGCGGCCTGGTTGCTCCTGTGCCTGGGCGCCCGGCGACTGACCGCCCGTCTGTGTGCGACGCGCATTCCGCCGGGTCGCCTGCGCCGCTCGCTGTTCGCGGTCAGCGAGGTGGTGCTGCGCACCCTGCGTCCCGGCCTGATCGCCCACGGCCTGGTGCTCACCCTGACCGCCAGTCTCGTCGACGGCGCGCCGGACGGTCCGGACTCGCTCGCCCAGTGGCTGGACACGGCCGAGATGATCGTCTGGTTCGGCGGCTTCATCGCCGGACTCGGCGCCGCGCTGCTGATGGCGCGCAAGCCGTCGTGGCGGCTGCTTCCGGTCCCCGACGTCGCCGCGTCGCGCCTGGCCTGGCTGCCGCGCACGCTCGCGGCGGCCGTCGTGCTGGGCTGGCTGTCGTCCCGGACCGCGGCCACGCTGGACTTGAGCGCGTCCGGCAGCAGCGCCGTGCAGACGCTCGCATCGCTGACCTTCGTCGCGGTGCTCGGCGTCGCCATCGCACAGCTGCGGCGACACGCCGGCGGCGCGACGCAGGACGGCGACGACCTCGCCGACGCCGGCACGGGGAAATCTCCCGAGCTCACGATCCGCCCGCTCTGGCTGTCGGTGCTGCGCGCCGTCGCGTGGTTGACGCTGGTCGGCGCGACGCTGTCGCTGTTGATCGGCTTCGTGTCGCTGGCGATGTTCGTGCTCAACCAGGTCGTCTGGGCGCTGATCGTGATCGGCGGCGCCTATCTGTTGACGGTGCTGGTCGACGACCTCTTCATGACCCTGCTGGCGCCCTCGCCCGCCGCGGCATCGAGCGACGGGAAAGGGGACGGCAAAGGGGACGGCAAGGGCAGCGCGGGCACAAGACCCGGCACCTCCGCTTCCTCGACCGCCTCCGCCGACGACGGCCCCGCGCCGCCCCGCACGCGCGAGCAGACCGCCCTGCTGCTCTCCGCCGTCTGCCGCCTGTCCATCGTCTTCTTCGCGCTCCTGTTGTTGCTGGCGCCGTACGGTGAAGGGCCGATGGACCTGGTGCGCCGGTCCGGCAGCCTGCAGGACGGCATCACCGTCGGCACCTTGCAGCTCAATCCGATCAAGCTGCTGCAGGCGCTGGCCGTGCTGTTCGTCGGCCTGGGCGCGGTGCGGCTGCTCAAGGCCTGGCTCACCGACAGCTACATGCCGACGACGCGCATGGACGTCGGCATGCGCTCGTCCACGACGACGCTGTTCGGCTATATCGGCACCGTCGTCGCCATCGCCGCCGCCTTGCGGGCGTCCGGTTTCAGCATGCAGAGCGTCGCCTGGGTCGCCAGCGCGCTGTCGGTGGGCATCGGCTTCGGCCTGCAGTCCATCGTGCAGAACTTCGTCTCCGGCCTGATCCTGCTGGCGGAGCGGCCGGTGAAGGTGGGCGACTGGGTCTCGCTGTCCGGTGTCGAGGGCGACATCCGCCGCATCAGCGTGCGGGCCACCGAGATCCAGATGGGCGACCGTTCGACGGTGATCGTGCCCAACTCGGAGTTCATCACCAAGATCGTGCGCAACGTCACCTATGGCGAATCGCTCGGCATGGTGCAGTTCAAGCTGCCGATGCCGCTGGCCACCGACACCGACCGCGTCAAGGCGCTGGTGCTCGAAGCCTTCCAGGCGCACGGCGGCGTGCTGGCCACGCCGGCGCCCAACGTGCAGCTCGACGGCGTCGACGGGACCAACCTGATCCTCAACGCGTCGGGCTTCGTGAACTCGCCGCGCGCAGCCTACGGCATCAAGAGCGAGCTGCTCTTCGCCGTCCTGTCGCGCCTGCGCGCCGAGGGGTTGCTGCCGGGACAGACCTCGCCGCCGGCACCGGTCTGAACCCGGTCTTGAAGCGCGATCCGGTGGCCACCGTCACAATGGCCGCCGCCATGAACACGTCCCTGACCGAACGCCTGAACCCGCACGTCGCGCCCGTTCCGCTGAACAAGGCCTACAGGCTGCTCAACCACGGACCGACCGTGCTGGTCTCCGCCGCGCACGGCGGCGTGCGCAACGCGATGGCCGCAGCCTGGTCCTGCGCGCTGGACTTCCAGCCGCCGAAGGTGACCGTCGTCCTCGACAAGGCCACGCGCACCCGCGAGCTGGTCGAGGCCAGCGGCTTCTTCGTGCTGCAGGTGCCGACCGCCGCGCAGGCCGCGCTGACGCACCGGCTCGGCAACCGCAGCCTGCATCAGGATCCGGACAAGCTGGCGCACGCGGGAGCGCGGCTGGTCGACGTCGATCTGCCGGATGTCGAGGACGCGGAGGACGCCGCGGATGCCGCGAGTGCTGCGGGTGGCCCGGGCACCGTCCCGCTGGTGGACGGCTGCGCCGCCTGGCTGGTGTGCCGGGTCTTGCCCGAGCCCCGCAACCAGTGGATCTACGACCTCTTCATCGGCGAGGTCGTCGCGGCCTGGGCCGACGCCCGCGTGTTCAGCGACGGGCATTGGCACTTCGAATCCGCGCCGCCGGAACTGCGCACGCTGCACTACATCGCGGGCGGCCAGTTCTACGCGATCGGGGAAGCTATCGTCGTGCCGGACACGCCCGCCGCAGGCTGAGGGGACCGCGCCGGTCAGAACCGGTGCTGGATCCCCAGGCCGACGCTGGACTGCGAATCGGCGAAGCCGTTGTCGTCGCGCGAGACGCTGACCACGCCGCCGTCGCCGGACTTCGCCGTGGACGCGACCGCGTACAGGCTGGTGCGCTTGGACAGCTCGTACTTGGCGCGCAGCGCGAAGAGCTTCGGATCGTCGGTGCCGCTGGCGCCGCTGGAGATGTCCTGGAAGTAGACGGCCGGCGTGATGCTCAGCGCGGGCGTGGCCTGCCAGGTCGCGCCCAGCCAGGTCATCGTGCTCTTCGCGGCCGCGCCGCCGACGGCGAAGTCCTTCTTGTAGACGCGCTGCGCCAGGAACAGCTTGACCGGCTTCCAGTCGTAGGACGCGGCCCAGTGCAGCGCCTTCTCCTTGTCGTAGCGGCCGTTGGCGGCGATCGTGGCGCCGTTGCGCTGGTCGACCACCAGCGTCGCGGAGAACGGTCCCGCCGTGTACGCGCCGGCCAGCGAGAAGAAGCGTCCCGCCGAGTCGGAACCCGCCACCTCGCCCAGCGCGTAGGTCGCGCCGAGCTTCACCGGGCCGAAGGTCCCCTGGTACTTGATCAGGTTGGACATGCCCGTGATCATCCCGTCCTTGCGCGGCTGGGTCGCGATCTGGCCGCCGGACGTGGCCCACGAATAGAACGGCGCATAGCCCATCGGATCGAAGGGCAGCAGGAAGTCGTAGGTCGTCGTGTACGAGCGCCCGGCGACGACGCGGCCGAACTCGCCTTCCAGGCCGACGTTGGCCTGGCGGCCCCAGAACGACGAACCGGCCGCCCCGGTGTCGAAGCCGACTTCGGCCTCGAGCTGGAACACCGCCTTCAGGCCGCCGCCCAGGTCCTCGGCGCCGCGCAGCCCCCAGCGGGAGGTGTTCATGCCGCCCGAGGTCACGCCGAAGCGGTGATCGCCGGCGGCGTTCATGTGGTCGCGGTATTCCATCAGCACGTCGGCGATGCCGTAGACGGTGACGGTGCTCTGCGCGAAGGCGGACGGCGCCGCGCACAGGGCCAGCAGGCCGGCGGCGCACAGGGTGTTCAGCCGGATCGCGGTCTTTGGGGAGGTGCGGGAGGTGATCAAGGGAGTCTCCTTGTTGTCGTTGAAGAAAAACGGACGCAGGGGCACCCGCGGTCCTCACGCGGTGAGGTCCGGGGCGGGGGGAATGGAATGGGATGGGAGGGAGGCGGCGGTGCTGGTCGGCGCTCAGCCGCATTCAGCCGCGTTCAGCCCGGCCTGCCGATGCTCGACGGCGCTCAACGTCTGAGTCCGAAACGCGTGGCGAGCGCGACGTACTCGCGGTTCTGCCGGTCGATGACGGCGCGCAGCGCCGGGCCGGTGAGCGCGAGCGGGAACAGCCCGTGGCGCGCGCGGACCTCGTCGAAGGCCGGTGCGGCCATCAGCCGGTCGAAGGCGGCGGTCCACGCGGCGACGTCGCCGTCGGACACCTTCGGGCCGACGTAGAAGCCGCGGATCGCGGGCCAGACGATGTCGACGCCCTGCTCCCGCGCCGTCGGCACGCCGGCCAGCGGTCCCGGCAGGCGCTGCTCGGCGAGCACCGCCAGCGCGCGGAACGGACTGGTCGGGCCGAGCTTGTCGAACACCTCCGACGCGTCGCCCATATAGACCTGCACGTGCCCGCCCTTGAGCGCGGCGATCGCTTCGCCGCCGCCTTCGAAGGCGACGAAGCGCATCGACTTGTGGTCCACGCCGCCGGCGCCGGCGACCAGCGCCGACTTGACCCAGTCCTGGCTGCCGATGGTGCCGCCGGCGGCGAAGCTGATCCGGCCCGGATCGGCCTTCAGCGCGACGAGGAGTTCGGGCAGCGTCTTCCACGGCGACTGGCGGCCGACCAGCACCACGCCGTAGTCGACGCCGACGGCCGCGATCCAGCGCACGTCGTCGACGCTGCGCTTGCCGAAGCGGCCGTGGGACAGGTTCAGCAGCGAGCCGCTGGAGAAGGCCACCAGCGTGCGCGGTTCCGCGGGACGCCGCGTGACGATCTGGTCGAAGGCGATCGCGCCGACGCCGCCCGGCATGTAGCTGATGCGCATCGGCGTCGCGGTGAGCCCGGCCTGCTGGAACGCGGCCTGCGCGAGCTTGCAGCTCTGGTCGAAACCGCCGCCGGGCTTGGCCGGGGCGATGCATTCGGGCGGGGCGTCGCCGCTGGGCAGCGGCGCCATCACGGACGCCGAAGCGCCACGGCCCGGCTGTGCCGCGACACTGGCGGACGCGGTCAGCCAGAGGGCCGCGACGAGCGCAGCCGCCCAGGTGGGGATCGATCGCATGTCTTGTCTCCTCGCGGTGGTCTGTATCGCCGTCGGCCGTCGTCGACAGGCGATCGCTCGCGCCTCGACGACAGGGCCGCGCGGTCGCCCGCCACCTGCTTGTGCCGGACTCTAGGAAAACCGCGCTTTCAGCCGGCTTTCAGCGTGAAAGGAATTTCCGTCGGCGCGTGCAGCGGAAACCGCAGGGTGACGACGGTGCCGCGCTCGATGCCGTCGGCGTCCAGGCGCGCGGCGGCGACCGCCATGTCACCGGCATGGCGGCGGGCGATCGCCCGCACGATGGCCAGGCCCAGTCCCGAGCCCGGCAGATCGACGTTGCTGCCGCGGAAGAAGCGCTCGCCCGCGCGGGGCCGTTCATCGGCGGGAATGCCGGGCCCGTCGTCGACGACACGGATCACCGCGCTATCGACGCACGCGCCACCATCCTCGTGGGCCGGCGTACGCTCCACACCGACCTGTAGCGTCACCTCGCCACCACGCGGCGTGTAGCGCAACGCGTTGTGCAGCAGGTTCAGCAGGGCCTCCCGCAACTGGCCCTCGTGGCCGAGCACGACGATGTCACCGTCCGCGCACTCGAAACCGAGGTCGATGCCCTGCTCCCGCGCCAGCGGCCAGGACTCGCGCGCGCAGCGGTCGGCCAGGCGGTTCAACGCGAGCGGCGCCATCGCGACCTGCGCGGTGTCGGCGCGCGCCAGCGCCAGCATCTGGTTGGTGCGACGCACCGTGTCGTCGATCTGGCCCTTGAGCGCGGTCAGCGCTTCGGCAAGTCGCTCCGGATCGCGCTCCCGCCGCGCATAGCCCACCATCGTGGCCAGCGTCGCCAGCGGCGTGCGCAACTGGTGCGAGGCGTCGTCGACAAAGCGCCTTCGGCCGTCGATCAGTTCGCGCTGCCGCGCGAGGTGGTGATTGATCGCCCGCACCAGCGGCGCGGCGTCGGCGGGCACGCCGGTCTCGTCGACCGGGGACAGGTCGTCGTCGGCACGGGCCTCGACCTCGCGGCGCAGCCGGTCCAGCGGCCGCAGCGCCCAGCCGATCACCAGCGCCAGCGTGCCGGCGACGATGGAGACCGTCAGCAGGTCGCGCCACATCGCCTGCATCAGCAGCGCGCGCGAGAACGCATTGCGGGAGTTCGTGCTCTCCGCGACCTGGATGATCATGCGCCGCCCGGGGCGCTCGGGATCGAGCTCGCGGGCCCAGGCGCCGACGCGCACCGGCGCGCCGAAGTACTCGGCATCGATGAAGCGCGGCACGCCGGTTGTCAGCGCCTGCCCCGGCAACGGCAGGCCGGCGTTGCCGATCTCGACCAGGCCGTCCTCGGTGCTGACGCGGAAGAAGACCTGGCCGCTGGCGGTCAGCTCGAAGAACTCCAGCAAGCGGTACGGCATCTCGACGGACAGGCCGCCGGTCTCGGTCGAGACGTTGCTGTCGATCGCCTTGATGGCGCCCAGCAGCGAGCGGTCATAGGCGGAATTGGCCGCCTGCAGCGCAGTGCCCCAGGTCAGCGCGAGCTCGATGCCCACGGCTGCCAGCATCACCGGCAGCACCAGCGCCAGCAGCGTGCGACGGACGCTGAAGCGGTGCCAGCGCGTCGGCAACGAGGGCCAACGCAGGCCCGGACGCCTCGCCGGCAGGCCGGGCAAGGTGGCGCTCATGCCGCTTCCAGCACGTAGCCCAGGCCGCGCAGCGTGGTGATGCGGACCTTGCCCGACTCGATGCGGCGGCGCAGCCGGTGGACCAGGACCTCGACGGCCTCAGGGCGCACGTCCTGTTCGTCGGAGAACAGGCGCTCGAGGATCTCCTGCTTGGACATCGGCTCGCCGCTGTGCTGGATCAGGGTGCGCAGGACGGCGTGCTCGCGCGGCGACAGCGCCAGCGGTTCGCGGTCCAGCGTGAAGAGCTTGGAGGCGGCGTCGTAGACCAGCGGACCGCAGGCGAAGCGGGGCTGGTCGCGGCCGCGGGAGCGGCGGATCAACGCGATCAGCCGGGCTTCGAGTTCCTGCAGCTCGAAGGGCTTGGCGAGGAAGTCGTCGGCCCCTTCGTGCAGCGTGCTCACGCGCTCCATCAGCGAGTCGCGTGCGGTCAGCACCAGCACCGGGACGCGCGAATCGGCATCACGCAAGCGCGCGAGCACCTCGTGCCCGCCAAGGCCGGGCAACCCGAGGTCCAGGATCATCGCGTCGTAGCGGGTGGCGGCCAGCTGGTTGAGCACCAGCCGGCCGTCGTCGACCCAGTCGACGACGAAGTCGTTCTGGCCGAGGGCTTTCACCAGCCAGTCGGCCAGGGGTTTTTCGTCTTCGACGAGGAGGATCCGCATGGCGCGCGATGCTAGCGCGACGGTTTGCGGTGGCGGCTAGTGTCTTTCCACATCACACCGCCCTCCTCGATCGTCACGCCGCAGGCCGACCGGCGCTCGTGCTACCGAGGTTTCCATTGTCGTCGGCATCCTCCTTTAGATCCAACCAACCAAGTTTGAACATGACAAAACCGGCCAGCGCAAGGAGCGCCGCATAAACAACGCCAGCCGCGGCCCAGGAAATTAAGAATTCACGCAACATGGAATGCCTTTGCAAAAAGAAAGTAATGCCCGTAGGCGTTGAAGATAACGAGCCACCACATCGTCAGGAAGCAAAGAATCTGACGGAAACGTCCTTGAGCTGTTTTGGCGCCAGCGGTCATGCGCGGCTCCAGCCAGCGGACGATGATCATCCAGATGGCCATCGACACGAAGATCAATGCCGGAACTACAGGCGGGAGTAGCGCCCTGACCGCTTCATTCGGCGTGTTGCAGACCAGATCCCGGATGGAAATTGCCGCCGTGCCGTCGAATACCAAGAAGAGCAGCGCCGAATCAGCGGCGGAACTCAATAACGCCGCCCTGCCGCGGAGCGTCATATTCAGGATCCAGGTCACTGCGGGCGGGCAGATTCCAGCAAGCCAATAGGCCAATACTTCCGGCGTCATGGGAACTCCAAAGTCATCCGATGCATCAGATGCTAGGACTGCCGGAGAAACTCGAAAACGACCCAACCCCGCGTTTTGCGAGGTTCAAGTCATCAAAACAGTGCAAACAAGTAGTCCAGCGCCAGCGCCGGACAAATCGGGGCTAGCGAACCGCGCCGGAGGCGTCGCAGATCGATGAAGAACGCGCTGTGATCAGCCGTGACGCAGGCAGAAGCGCGGACCGCCCTGCCCCTGGCCCGCGCCGTCTCCCGACGGCACGAGTTCCCGGCGCACTGCGGCCGCGAAACTCGCCAGGCTGGCGCTGCGCAGCGCCAGGAACGGCACCTGATGCCGCTCGCTGAGGCGCTTGAGATTCAGCGCCGAATCGTGGTCGATGCAGTCGACCGGGAACACCACCAGGTCCGCACGCGGCAGCAAGGCGGCCAGCAGGCCCTTGCGGGTTTCGAGGCCGCCGTCGTGATGGAGGAATTCCCCGTCGCGGCTTTCGACGAAATCGCGGATCGCGGGCGTCGAACTGGGTCGACCTCCCACATAGAGGATGCGGCGTCCGGCCAGCAGCGCCGAACCGTCGCCGCTGGCGTCCGGCGTGCCGGCGCTGAGCCGTTGAAGCTCGGCCTCGGCGGCCGCGAGTTCCTCGGCTTGCGCACGGGCGTGCGCCTGCACGCGCTCCAGCTGCTCTCTCAGGCTGTCCATCTGCCGCACGGCATCCTCGGACAGACGCTCCGCGCGCTCGCGGCGCTCGGTCTGCAGAGCGACTTGCGCAAGGAGATCGCTCGTCGATGACGGCGAATCGCCAGATCCCGCCTGTGGGAGGGTCGCGCGCAGTTCAGCCAGTTGCCGCTCCGCGTCGAGCGCCTGCTCGCGGAGCTGCTCCGCCATGCGGTCGCGCTCCTGCAGGGCCTCGTGCCGGCGCGCCTGCTCGCGCGCCAGCCGGTCCTCCAATTCCGCGTGACCCTTCTCGAGCGCCACAAAGCGCTGCAGGTCGTGCCGGTTCGCCGACGCCATCAGGTGCGACAGCATGTGGACCTCGCCGAACACGGCCTGACGCAGCGTGACCGTCACCGCCTTGTGCGTCAGCAGCGCCCAGTAGGCGCCCTGGACCTCGCCGCGCCGCCAGGCCTCGCGCCAGGCGGCGTCGAGCGCCGCCTCGTCCGCGGCGGACGACATCGCCCGCACCGCGCCGGCGTGGCGCTGGTCCAGCGCCTTGTGGAGCGCCTTCGACACCTCGCCGCCCTGCGGCGCCAGGGACACCGCGGCGTGGTGGACGTCCAGGTCGCTCATGCCCGCGACGTCGACATGCCGGCTCATCAACCGGCGCAGCTCCGCCGTGCCGAGGCAGTTGCCGATCACCGAGCAATGCAGATGGGGGTCGAGCTGGTGGAGCCGGCTCCGGTTCGTGACCGCGCCGTCAGGCGGGCTCCGGAACTCCGACGTCCGATCGGATGCCGCTCCCGAGCCCGGCAACGACGCCGACGCCGACGTCGATGCCGATGCCGATGCCGATGCCGATGCCGATGCCGTCGCCGATGCCGTCGCCGAATCCTCGTCGCAGCATGCGAATGGCGTCAGTCGTCCCGGCGCTCCGGACACCGCCAGCGATCTGTCCGCGCCCGCGAGCGCGGCCAGTCCACCGGAACTGAGTTTGAAGGGAGGCTTGTGCATGGCGGGCAACGGCTGACGACGCTTCGCAATATACCGTCGAATATGACGAAGCGTGTTCCGTGGCCCGCCGTCGGCGGGCGAAGCCCGCTCAGGCCGACAGGCCGCGCGTCGCGTCGATCGTCGCGATCGCCTCGACGGTGTCGCCGTGACGGACCAGCCAGCTGACCTTCTCCAGCTGGCGCAGATCGCGGGTGTTGTCCGGATCGCGCTGCGCCATCAATTGCCGGCGCGCGTCGCGCAGCAGGTGCATGGCGTTGTCCTGGTGATCGCAGTAGAGCTCGACCTGCACGGCGCGCAGCTGCTGCTGGACCATCGCGCGGCGCTCCGACTTGCGCGCCATGTCGTCGGGATCCGTGGAGGCCTGGGCCGACGCCGCCGCGAACGCGGCGACCATGGCGAGGATCGGGGTGGACTTGCTCATGTGCATCTCCTGGAGGTGTTGCCCTGGGACGTAAGGTGCGCCCATCGAATTAGGGCGTGCTTAAGATTTCCCGGGAACAGGCGCTGAGTGCATCGCCACGGCGCTCCACGCCCCGGGTTTTACGCGGCGGCAACGTCGCCGTCACGGAGCGTCACATGCGAGGGCAGCATCGTCACAGCCGCGACGATCGGCATGACGTCCGGCACCACGACGGCGCTGCGCTTTGTATGCCAGTGTGTCGACGGTCCGCTTCGACACGCGCCGCGTCAATTCGCCGGTGCCGTCACACACCGTCGATACATCGGACCGATGAAATGCGGGCCATGCAGCCGTTGACGCTGCCCCACTGGAGCCCGCCATGTCCACGATCACCGATCACGTTCAAGTCCTCTACACCGCCCACACCCGCACCACCGGCGGACGCGACGGCCGCGGCCAGTCCGACGACCAGCGCCTGGACGTCCAGCTCGGGTCGCCCGGCACCTCGCGCCCCGGCACGAATCCGGAGCAGCTGTTCGCGGTCGGCTGGTCCGCCTGCTTCATCGGCGCGATGGGCCTGGCCGCCCACGCGATCGGCGTGCGCCTGCCCGCGGAAGCGGCGGTCGACGCCTCGGTCGACCTCAACAAGGGCGCCGACGGCTACTTCCTGAGCGCCAAGCTGCGCGTCAGCCTGCCCGGCCTGCCCCGCGACACCGCCTACGAGCTGATCAAGCGCGCCCACGACACCTGCCCGTACTCGAAGATGACGCGCGGCAACATCAACGTCGGGCTGGAGCTGGTCTGACCGGGACGCGCGCGCTGGGTATAGTGACTTTCACCGTCACCCCGCCGCGCGCGCCTCCGGCCATGAGCCCCGTTCCTTCAGACGATTCCCCAGACCGTCCCACCGCCTTCACGATCGGCGCCTTCCACGACGAACGGACCGGCACGGTCAGCTACGTGCTGGCCGATCCAGCGACCCGCCAGGCCGCGATCGTCGATCCGGTCCTGGACTTCGACCTCAAGTCCGGTCGCACGTCCACGATCCAGGCGGACCGCCTGCTCGCGCACCTCGCCGAGGCGGGACTGACCGTGCAGTGGATCCTCGAGACCCACGCCCACGCCGACCACCTGTCGGCGGCGCGTTATCTGCAGGCGCATGTCGGCGGCCGCATCGCCATCGGCGAGCACATCCGGGAGGTGCAGGCGGTGTTCCGCAAGCTCTACAACCTGGAGCGCGATTTCCTGCCCGACGGTCGCCAGTTCGACCACCTGTTCCGCGACGGAGAGACCTTCCACATCGGCGGCATCGAGGCGCAGGCCATGCTCGTGCCGGGTCACACGCCGGCCTGCATGGCCTATCACATCGGCGATGCGGTCTTCGTCGGCGACACGATGTTCATGCCCGACGTCGGCACGGCGCGCGCCGATTTCCCCGGTGGCGACGCGGCGACCCTGTACCGCTCCATCCGCCGCCTGCTGGCGCTGCCGCCCGCCACGCGGCTGTTCGTCTGCCACGACTACCCGCCCGCCGGCCGCGCGCCGGCCTGGGAGACGACCGTGGCCGACCAGCGCGAGCGCAACATCCATATCCATGACGGCGTGAGCGAGGCCGAGTTCGTCGCGCTGCGCACCGGCCGCGACGCGCAGCTGGAAGTGCCGGCGCTGATCCTGCCCTCGATCCAGATCAACATCCGCGCCGGCCAGCTGCCGCCCGCGGAGGACAACGGGGTCAGCTACCTGAAGATTCCGCTGAACACGCTGAGCCGGCAGTGATCAGGCCTTTGCACGGAGCCATCCGAAGGAAAGACCGCGCTTCTTCGGCGCCGGCGCAAGCCGAAGTCCTTCGTCCGCCTTCATCGCCTCGTATTGCTTGATGACCTGCTCCGCACGCCGGGCCACGCCGTGCGT
This sequence comes from Roseateles noduli, assembly GCA_002205125.1. GTDB lineage: Bacteria > Pseudomonadota > Gammaproteobacteria > Burkholderiales > Burkholderiaceae_C > Roseateles > Roseateles noduli. Next base: position 590,523 of record NIOE01000003.1, read on the forward strand.
GTCGATCCTGGCGTCACGGAGCAGCTGATCCAGCGCGCCGCGGTCGCCGTGGACCAGTTCCAGGAACGCGTCGTCGAGCATGCGCTTGAGGTCCTTGCCCCGGAAGTCACGGTAGGCGTTCTTTTCCTTGAAGAAGTCGAGCACGGCCGCGTCGGAGACATCGGGGAACGGCGGTGTCCTGAACGCCGATTCATGGTCGATGGAGTGCAGACGGCCGCCCCGGTCGATCAGGACGTTCTTCATCCGGCTCGGCGAGCGCGATCCTCGCGCCCCCCATTCGTCGAAGCGATCCCCGTGACCCACGATGAAGTCGAAGACGCTGAGTCCGTCGCGGCGGTATTTGCCGAGCAGGGTGCGCGCCTCGTCGGTATCGCCCAGGCCGTGGAAGGCCTCCTTGTACGAATGCTGGGACCGGCCGGTATCGATCTCGGGGGTGACGATCGTGCTGCGCGTGCCGTCCGCCGTCGGCAGGATCGTGGGCCGCGGCACGAAGGCCCGGCCTACCAGCAGACCGATGCGATGCACCATCTCCTCCTTGCGGGCCTCCGCTTCCTGGATCAGGGCGCTCTCGGCATCGACCACCGAATCTCCCGTCTTGACGATCATGCGGCGTCCGTCCTCCAACTGGACGAGCCTGACCTCGTTCGTACTCGAGAGATCCTGCAGTACCCGGGCCCGCCGCAGTTGCTCGGGGCTGACGCCGTCACGGGTCGAGGGCTTGTCGGCGGCCTTTGCCGGGACTGGACATTGATTCTGGAAAATGAAACCGGCGCCGATCTTCATATCGCCATCCATCGATGTTTGAATGGCGAATCAGTCCGCCGCCGCAACTGTCGCGACGAAGGACGCGGCGCGCCGGCGTGAAGGAAATCACGCCGGCATTCGATCAGTGACCCGCTGGATGAGCGCCCGGATCGTCCCGGTCCATCGTCACCGGGAACGGCGCCAGCCACGCCAGCACGATGGGCGGGATCGAGAACACCAGCACCCAGCCGAAGAAGCTCGCGTAATGCTGGCCCACGCCCGCGTACAGCCAGCCGCTGACGCTGCCCGTGGCCCACTTGGTCAGCGCCATGACGCCGGTGGCCATCGCGTAGTGGGTCATCTTGAAGGGCCCCGGGGCGATCTGCTGCATCATGTACAGCATGTGACCGACCGAGCCCATGCCGAAGCCGAACTTCTCGATCGCGACCACGGCGCCTATCCACCAGAGGTCCGTCGGCAGCGCGTGGCTGAGGTAGTAGTAGGTCAGGTGCGGCAGGTTGAGCGCGACCGCCAGCAGCAGGAACGAGCGCCGCAGCGTCATCTTCGACGCGATGAATCCGCCGAGGAATGCGCCCGCGATGAATGCGATCGTGCCGGCGCTGCCGTAGATGTGGCCCAGCGCCGCGTTGTCCAGCCCCAGCCCGCCCGCCGAGCGCGGATCGAGCAGGAACAGCGGCCCGAACTTCTCGATGAAACCCTCGCCGAAGCGGTAGAAGAACACCACCGCCAGCATCATCCAGATCGACGGCTTCTGGAACAGCGTGATCCAGGAGGCCCGCAGCGACACCATCGCGCTGGACAAGTCCTGACCCTGCACCGCGGACGGCGCGCCGGGCGGCAGCACCCGCAGGTGCCACAGTCCGAAGCCGCCCATCATCGCCGCCGCGCCCAGCATCACCGCCATCCAGCACTGCACCCAGGTCCAGCCCAGCGAGCCGTGCAGCCAACCGGTCAGCGACACCAGCAGCCCCGACGCCACCACCGCGCCCAGGTTCCAGCACATGCCCTGCACGCCGGCGTAGCGCGCCTGCTCGCGCGGGCTCATGGTCGTCATGAACACGCCGTCGGCCACGATGTCCTGCGTCGCCGAGGCGAAACCGGTGATCCAGAAGAACGCCAGGGACGCGCGGAAGAAGCCGTCCAGCGGCAGGCAGAACGCGACGGCGCCGATCGACGCCATCATCAGGAACTGCATGGCGATCACCCACCAGCGCTTGGTCCGGTACGGTTCCAGCAGCGGCGACCACAGCGGCTTGAGCACCCACGGCAGGTACATCTGCGAGGTGTAGAGGGCGATGTCCTCGTTGGACACGCCCAGGTTCTTGTAGAGGATGGCCGCCACCAGCCCGACCAGCACGTTCGGCAGGCCCATCGCCAGGTACACGGACGGCACCCAGGTCAGCGGGTGACGGGCGTGGCGGCCGGAGGCCTCGCCACCGGACGTCTCACCCGCCGGCGCCTCGCCCGTCGGCGTGTCACCGGGGCGCGGCGCGCGCGCGCTGCCACCGGCGACCTGGGATAGATCTGCACTCATCGACTTGTCTCCTCTTGTGGCCCGAAGCATAGAGCACGTTGACAACGTTGTCATACCCGGGCAATTGCGGAGGACGTGTCAATGCGTGCGCCGTACGGTTCCGTCCCGGGCCGTGAACGACTGCGCGGCAGGTCGCCGGACGTGGGGACGGGAGCGTCCCGTCGTCGTCACGCCGCCCTCACGGACAGGTTTCTGAAGGCTCTCGGGCGCAACCTGCGACCACCTCTCGTAACACCCGGCCTCCCCTCCGGTCATGACCATGTCCCTCCTCCGCAACTTCCGCATCGGCAAGCGCCTGGCGCTGGCCTTCGCCGCCGTGCTGGTGCTGCTGTGCTTCATCGCGGCGTTCGGCATCCAGCAGATGAGCCGCATCAACGACAACGTCCAGGACCTCAACACCAATTGGCTGCCCAGCGTCGCCAAGCTGGCCGACATGCAGGACGCCGCCAACGAGACGCGCCGCCTGTCGCTGCGCGGCGCCCTGGAGGCCGACGACGCCGCCCGCGCCAAGCTGATCCAGCAGCATGACGCCTCGATCCAGGCCTTCGACAAGGCCGCGCGCGAGTACGAACCGTCCATCACCGGCGACAAGGAACGCGAGCTCTACGCCAGGATCCGCGACAGCTGGAAGGTCTACCTCGACGCCGACGCCGAACTGCAACGCGCCGTCGCCGGCGGCGAGGCGCAGCATGAGACCGCCCGCAAGCTGGCCGGCGGCAATTCCTCCGCCTCCTTCAGCGCGCTGGCCAAGGCGGTCGACAACGACGTGGCCTTCAACCGCGACGGCGGCGACCAGGCGGCCAAGGACGCCGCCGTCTCCTACGCCAACGGCCTGCGCGTCACCCTCGCAGCCGTGGCGGTCGCGCTCGCCATCGGCATCGCCCTGGCGCTGCAGGTGACGCGTTCCATCACCACCCCGATCGCCCAGGCCGTGCGCGCGACCGAGGACGTCGCCGCCGGCGATCTCACCGTCCGCATCCACGCCGAAGGCCGCGACGAGCCCGCCGACCTCCTGCGCGCCATGGGCCGCATGGTCGACCAGCTGGGTCGCCTGGTCGGCCAGGTCCGCGACAGCAGCGACAGCATCGCCAACGGCTCCAAGGAGATCGCCCAGGGCAACGCCGACCTGAGTTCCCGCACCGAGACGCAGGCCAGCAGCCTGCAGCAGACGGCGGCCTCGATGGAGGAGCTGACCAGTTCCGTGGCCCAGAACGCCCAGTCCGCGGGCCAGGCCAGCCGCATGGCCGCCGATGCCTCCGGCGCCGCCGGCGAAGGCGGCCATGCCGTCAGCGCCCTGGTCGAGACCATGCAGGGCATCAGCGACGCCTCGCGCCGCATCGGCGACATCATCGGCACGATCGACGGTATCGCCTTCCAGACCAACATCCTGGCCCTCAACGCGGCCGTCGAGGCGGCCCGGGCCGGCGAACAGGGCCGCGGCTTCGCGGTCGTGGCGTCCGAGGTGCGGGCGCTGGCGCAGCGCTCGGCGGCGGCGGCCAAGGAGATCAAGGACCTGATCCAGGCCAGCACCCAGCGTGTGGACACCGGCGCCCGCCAGGCGCAGAGCGCCGGCGAGGTGATGCAGCGGGTGGTGGCGCAGGTCAGCCAGGTCGACACCCTGATCCGGGAGATCTCCGCCGCCACGCACGAGCAGAACGGCGGCATCCAGCAGGTCGGCGACGCCGTCACCCACCTGGACCAGGTCACCCAGCAGAACGCGGCCCTGGTCGAGGAAAGCGCGGCCGCCGCGGAAAGCCTCAACAGCCAGGCCCAGCAGCTGGCGAAGCTGGTCAGCCAGTTCCGGGTCGGCGTCGCCGCCTGACGACGGCCCGTGAGCCGGGGGACGATTACCTAAGTCACCACCCCGACCGTCCCCCGCTGGCTATCCTTTCTTCCGGTCAAGAAGGACAACCAGATGCTCACGCCGCGTTCGGGACACCAAAACCCCCTTTCCCTCACTCGCAGGGCCGCTGTCGCGGCCCCGTTGGCCTTGGGGGCCTTGCTCGCCCTGGGTGCCCTGGGGGGATGTTCCTCCCTGGACAAGATCAATCCCTTCTCCAGCTCGGACAAGCCCACCGAGGTGACCAAGGGCAGCATCCAGGCCTCGGCCCAGGTGAACCCGAGCGTCACCAAACGTCCGTCGCCGCTGCTGGTGCGGGTGTATGAGCTGAAATCGGACGTCGGCTTCAATGCCGCCGACTTCGTCAGCCTGTACCAGAAGGACCAGGCCGAGTTGGGCACCGAGCTCGTCTCCCGCGAGGAGATGACGCTGCAGCCCGGCGAGGCGCGTCCATGGTCCAAGAAGATCCTGTCGCCCGAGACGCGCTTCGTCGCGGTCTTCGCCGCCTACCGCGACCTGGAGCGTGCGCGCTGGCGCGCGGTGGTGCCGGTGGTCGTGGGCCGCAAGCAGGAGATCCTGATCCAGGCCGACGAACTGGCGGTCAGCGCGACGGTCAGGCTGCCGTGAGCTGGCACAGCAAGGTCATCTGGTCGCAGGGCATGTTCCTGCTGCCGCATCATTTTCAGCAGGAAACCCGCTACCTCGAACACCTGGTGGACAGCCGCGCCCGCGCGCTGGCGCCGCACGGCTGGGGGTTCACCGAACTGGTGCTGGACGAGGCGCTGCTGAGCGTCGGCCGGCTGGGCATCGTGCGCGCCAGCGGCGTGCTGCCCGACGGCACCCCGTTCCAGATCCCGCAGGCGGACGCCGCGATGGCGCCGTTGGAAGTGCCGGCGGACCTCAAGGGCGACATGATTGTCCTGGCCGCGCCGATCGCGCGTCCCGGCACCGACCAGGTCGCGTTCAACGGCCACGACGCCGGCGAACTGCATCGTTATCACGTCGTCGACCAGGACCTGCGCGACCAGACCAGCGCCGGCGACGAGCCCGAGCCGGTCCAGACAGGCTCGCTGACCTTGCGCCTGCTGCCCGCCCGCGAGCTGAACGACGCCTACGCCGCGCTCGGTGTGGCCCGCGTCGCCGAACGCCGCGCTGACCAGCAGCTGGTGCTGGACCGCAGCTACATCCCGCCGCAGACCCGCATCGACGCCAGCGGCCATCTGTCCGCCATGGCCTCGCTGCTGCACGGCCTGGTGCGCCAGCGCGCGCAGTTGCTGTCGTCTCGCATGGGGCAGCTCGGCAACGGCGTGTCCGAACTGGCCGACTTCCTGATGCTGCAGGCGCTCAACCGCGCCGACCCGCTGTTCCGCCAGCATGCGGCCTCCCCGCACGTGCATCCGGAGACGCTGCACCGCGACTGCCTGCAACTGGCCGGCGACATGGCCACCTTCGTCAGCGACACCCGCCTGGCGTCCGAATTCCCGCTGTACCGCCACGACGACCTGCGCGGCAGTTTCGCGCCGCTGCTCGAGGAACTGCGCCGCATGCTCAGCGTCGTGCTGGAGCGCAACGCGCTGCAGATCGACCTCACCGAGCGCACCCACGGCGTGCGCACTGCCATCGTCCCCGACGCCGACCTGCTGCGCAGCGCCAGCTTCGTCATCGCGGTCAACGCGCAGGTGGCCGCCGAACAGCTGCGCCAGCGCTTCCCCGCGCAGTCCAAGCTCGGCCCGGTGGACCGCATCCGCGACCTCGTCAACCTGCAGCTGCCGGGCATCAGCCTGCGCGCGCTGCCGGTGGCGCCGCGCCAGCTGCCGTTCCACGCGGGTTTCCATTATTTCGAGCTGGACCGCGGCGGCGACCTCTGGAAGCAGCTCGAACGCAGCGGCAGCCTCGCGCTGCACGTGGCCGGCGATTTCCCCGGGCTGGAACTGGAGCTCTGGGCCATCCGTCAGTGATCGCCGTCCGCGGCGACACCGGGCCCCTGCCCCACGCATCCACCGATCCAAGACACCAGTAACCTCCGGGAGCCGGCATGGACCCCTCCGCGCTCAACGATCCGTTCGCAGGCTTCGACGATCAGCGCACTTTCATCAAGCCCCGTCCGGGCGGCGCCCAGTCGCCGCGCGGCGCCACGCCGTCGCCCGACTCCGTGCAGCCCGACGCCGCGCCGCCGGCCGCCGGGCTCAACCCGCTGCTGACGCTGGCCAATCCGCTGCTGCTGCTCGTGCCGCAACTGCGCGCCACGCGCCGCGTCGACGACGTCGCCGTGCTGCGCAACAACCTCGCGCAAGGCATCCGCGACTTCGCGGCCCGCGCCGCCGCCGCCGGCATCCCGCCGGAACGCGTCATGGCCACGCGTTACGTGCTCTGCACGATGATCGACGAAGCCTGCGCCGACACGCCCTGGGGCGGTTCCGGCGTCTGGGCGCGGCACAGCCTGCTGTCGATGTTCCACAACGAGACCTGGGGCGGCGAGAAGGTCTTCCAGCTGATGGCCCGTCTGGCCGAGAAGCCCGAGGCCAACCGGGATCTGCTCGAACTGATCTACGCCGCGCTGACGCTGGGCTTCGCCGGCCGGTACCGCGTGATCGACAACGGCCCGGCGCAGCTGGAAGCCGTGCGCGACCGGCTCGCGCAGATCCTGAAGCAGCAGCGGGGCGACTATCCCGCCGCGCTCGCGCAGCACTGGCAGGTCGAGGCCATCACCCAGCGCCGCCACATCGGCTGGCTGCCGCTGGCCGCGACCGCCGCGCTGACGGCGCTGCTGCTGGTGGGCGTGTACCTGACGCTGACCCTGTCGCTGGCGGAACGCTCCGACCCGGTCTTCGGCCAGATCCAGGGCCTGCGCCTGTCGCCGCCCGTGGTCGCGCCGCCGCCGCCGCCGGCCAAGCCGCGGCTCGCGCAGTTCCTGCAATCGGACATCAAGGCCAACCTGGTGACGGTGCGCGACGAGGTCGACCGCAGCGTCGTGATCATCCGCGGCGACGGCCTGTTCGCGCCTGCCAGCGCGAACATCGTGCCGGAGCGCGAAGCGCTCATGGGCCGCATCGCCGATGCGCTGACGCAGGTCCAGGGCACCGTGCTGGTGACCGGGCACAGCGACAACACGCCGATCCGCACGGCGCGTTTCCCGTCCAACTGGCACCTGTCCGAGGAGCGCGCGAACACCGTGCGCGAACTGCTGATCGCGCGCCGCGTCGCGCCCGAGCGCATCCGCGCCGAGGGCCGCGCCGAGGCCGAGCCGGTCGCCCCCAACGACACCCCGGCCAACCGCGCGCTGAACCGGCGCGTCGAAGTCAGTCTGATGGTCAACGGCCGCGCGCCTGAAGCGCCGGCGCGCGGAGCTTCCCGATGAAACGCGTCCTGGGATGGATTTTCAACCGCTGGGTGCTGCTGGCGGTGCTGGTGCTGGCCGTCGCGCTGCTGATCTGGATCGTCGGTCCGCTGGTGGCCGTCGGCGAAGCCCGGCCGCTGGACACCGAACGCTCGCGCTGGATCACGATAGTCGTGCTGGTCCTGATCGTCGCGCTGTGCATCGCCTGGAGCCGCTGGCGCGCCAGGCGCGGCAACAGCCAGGTCGTCAACCAGCTGCTGCAGCAGCCCGCCGCGGACACGCCCGAGCGCGAGACCGCCGACATGCTGGCCGTGCGCGAACGCTTCCGCCAGGCCCTGCAGATGCTGCAGCGCTCGCGCTTCGGCGCGGAGGGATCGGCCGGTTTCGGCGCGAAGCTGCGCTCGCGCTTCGGCGGCCGTTATCTCTACGAGCTGCCCTGGTACCTGATCATCGGCGCGCCCGGTTCGGGCAAGACCACGGCGCTGCGCCACAGCGGGCTGAACTTCCCGCTGGCCGACCAGATGGGCGACCACGCCATCCGAGGCGTCGGCGGCACGCGCCATTGCGACTGGTGGTTCACCGACCGCGCCGTGCTGATCGACACCGCCGGCCGCTTCACCACGCAGGACAGCGATCCCACCAACGACAAGGCGACCTGGAGCGGCTTCCTGCAGATGCTGCGCCGTTCGCGCCCGCGCCAGCCGATCAACGGCGCGCTGGTGACGGTCTCGGTGACCGACCTGCTGGCGCGCAGCCCGTCGGAGCGCGCCCAGCACGCCGCCACCGTGCGCGCCCGCGTGCAGGAGCTGCAGAAGGACCTGGACATCCGCTTCCCGGTCTACCTGCTGGTCACCAAGGCCGACCTGCTGTCGGGCTTCATGGACTACTTCGCCACGGTCGACAAGGACCAGCGCGCGGCGCCCTGGGGCTTCACCTTCCCGCGCAGCAGCACGTCGCCGCTGGCCGGCTACGGCGCGGAGTTCGACGCCCTCGAGCAGCGCCTGCAGAACGGCCTGATCGACCGGCTCCAGGCCGAGCGCGACCCGCAGCGCCGCGCCCGCATCTACGGTTTCCCGGCGCAGTTCGCGAGCCTGCGCGCGCTGCTGGCCGAGTTCGCCGAGGGCGTCTTCGCGCCCTCCCCCTACGAGGCCCAGCCGCAGCTGCGCGGCGTCTACTTCGTCAGCGGCACGCAGGAAGGCACGCCGATCGATCGCGTGCTCGGCTCGGTGGCGCGCAGCTACCAGATCGAGAACGCGGTGCAGGCGCCCAACCAGGCCAGCGGTCGCAGCTACTTCCTGAACCGGCTGCTCAACGAGGTCGTCTTCGCCGAAGCCGGCCTGGGCGGCACGCACCGCGGCTACGAACGCCGCCGCAACGCGCTGGCGCTGGCCGGCTACGCGGTGGTGGCGGTCGCCGGCATCGGCATGCTCACGGCCTGGACCGTCAGCTACTTCAACAACAAGAAGTACCTGGAAGAGACCTCGGCGCGCGCGGACCAGGTTCGTGAACTGTTGCAGGCCACGCCGAATCGCGCCAGCGCCGACCTCCTGCCTATCCTGCCCGCGCTGCAGGCCACGCGCGCGCTGGCGGCGGTCGACGAGAGCGTGCCGTGGTCGATGCGCATGGGCCTGTTCCAGGGCAGGAAGCTCGACAGCGCCGCGCGCGCGGCCTACCAGCGCATGCTGGGCGACGCCGTGCTGCCGCGGCTGGTGCTGCGCATCGAGGAACAGCTGCGCCAGGGCGCGGCCACCCCGGTCACGCTCTACGAGGCGCTCAAGGCCTACGTGATGCTGCACGACCCGCAGCACTTCGACGCCCCGGCGCTGAAGCAGCACATCGAAGGCGACTGGGAGACCACGCGCCGCGAGCTCACGCCCGACCAGCGCGCGGCACTGGGCGCGCATCTGGACGCACTGCTGTCGCAGGGCGGCATCGCCTCGCCGCTGCCGGAGGACGCCTCGCTGCTGACGGCGGTGCGCACGCAGCTCGCGACGCAGCCGCTGCCGCAACGCATCTACAACCGGCTGCGCGCGCAGGGCCTGGGCACCGAGTACCCCGACTTCACCGTCGCGCGCGCCGGCGGCCACAACGCGCCGCTGCTGTTCACGCGGACCAACGGCGCGCCGCTGACGCAGGGCGTGCCGGGCTTCTTCACCCGCGACGCCTACCTGCGCGGCTTCCAGCCGCGGGTCGGCCAGGTCGCGGACGAACTGGCCGCGGAGGAGCCCTGGGTGCTGGGCGTCGCCGCCGCACCGAAGAATGCGCAGGACCTCGTGCGCGCCAACGCGCCGCTGGTCGACGACGTGCGCCGGCTCTACCTCAACGACTACGCGGCGTCGTGGGAGTCCTTCCTCAACAGCGTGAAGCTGCTGCCGATGGCCACGGTGCCGCAGTCGGTGGAGCGCTCGCGCATGCTGTCCGCGCCGGACAGCCCGCTGGGACCGTTCCTGCGGGCGGCCTCGCGCGAGACCACGCTCGCGCAGCCCGGCAACGCGATCGAGAACGCCGAACGCCGCGCCGCGGACCTGGTCCAGCAGACGCGCGAGAAGGTGGCGGGCATGTTCTCCGGCAAGCCCGGACAACCGAACGCGGCAGACCCGAACGCGCCGCGCATCGAGAACATCGTCGACGAGCGCTTCGTCGGCCTGCGCAGCATGGTCACGGCGCCGGCGGGCGGCGGCAAGTCGCCGCTGGACGACACCGTCGGCCTGATCGCCGAGGCCAACATCATGCTGACGGCGGCCGATTCCGCGCTCAAGGGTGGCAGCGCGCCGCCGCCCTCGCCGGTGCCCACGCGGCTGAAGGCCGCCGCCGCGATGAGTCCCGAACCGCTGCGCACCATGCTCGACGACCTGGGCAGCAGCAGCGCGCGCGTGTCGCAGGGCGCGATGCGCCAGAACCTCGGCATGGAGGTGCGCTCGCAGGTCGGCGAGTTCTGCAACCAGGCCGTGGCCGGACGCTATCCGCTGGACCGCAATTCCTCGCGCGACGCGACGCAGGCGGACTTCGCCATGCTGTTCGGACCGGGCGGCAAGATCGACCAGCTCTTCCAGCAGAAGCTCGCGCCCTACGTCGACACGACGACGCGGCCCTGGAAGTTCCGCGCGGTCGAGGGCACGCCGCTGGGCGGCGACAGCGGCACGCTGCCGCAGTTCCAGCGCGCGCAGGCGATCAAGGAAACCTTCTTCCCCGGCAGCGCCACGCCGTCGCTGCGGCTGGACTTCAAGCCCATCGAGATGGACACCACGATCCAGCAGTTCATCCTGGACGTGGACGGCCAGATCGTGCGCTACAGCCACGGCCCGCAGATCCCGACCTCGGTGCAGTGGCCGGGACCGCGCGGCAGCTCGCAGGTCCGGGTGCAGCTGAGCCCGGTCAGCGCGAGCGGCTCGTCCGGTCTGGTCAACGACGGTCCGTGGGCGCTGTTCCGGCTCTTCGACCGCGTCAAGATCGAGAAGACGTCGGCGCCGGAGCGCTTCAAGGCCACCTTCGAGATCGAAGGCCGCAAGGCGGTCTTCGAGGTCACCGCCAGCAGCGTGCGCAATCCGTTCCGGCTGTCGGAGCTCAACGAGTTCCGCTGCCCGGGCGGCCTGTGAACCGCATCAGGAGAATCCGACCATGAGCGCGCTGCCTGAAGCTTTGAACACCGCCGGCGATGCCGTGCCCGGCTGGTACGGCAAGGTCGCCGCGTTGGGCGACTTCGCCCAGCGACGCCTGCCCCAGCATTGCGTGCAGCACTGCGACGCCTGGCTGTCCGGGATGATGCAGGACTTGCCGAAGACGCTCGGTCCGCGCTGGCTGGACACCTACCTGACCGCGCCAGTGCTGCGCTTCGCGTGGGCGCCGGGCGTCGTCGACATGAAGTGGTGGTTCGGCGTGCTGATGGCCAGCTGCGACAACGTCGGGCGCTACTTCCCGCTGGTGATCGCGCAGCCGCGCACGCAGCCGCCGGTGGATCGCGCCGGACTGGATCACCTCGACCGCTGGTACACGGTGCTCGCCAACGCGGCGATGCGCACGCTGGACGACACAGCGACAGTGAATTCGCTGGAAGCGGCCCTGGCCGCCGCCCCGCCCTGGCCGCCCAGCCACGCGGCGACGCTGCCCGCGCCCGAGAACGCGGTGCAATGGGTCAGCTACACCGCGCCGGCGAGCCTGCTCACGGCGGCGGTGCCGATGCTGGCGGCCGGCGAGCTGCTGGAGCGCCTGGCCGGCTGCACGGTGTGGTCGCCCAACCCCGAGCCCGGCGAGCAGGTCCACATGCGCTGGGGACCGGGGCTGCCGTACGTCGAGGCGTTCGCGGAGCTGCTGACGAAGAAGACGGCCTGATCCGGCCGCTCTGACTGGGCTGCCCGACAGGCGTGTCGGCCGCTGCCGACGGCCGGCGCGCGACGAAAGTCTTCTCCTGTGCGACATTGCGTCCCAGGGAGCACAAGCACATGAAGACTTTCGGACGCAGCCTCGCGCTGGGATTCCTGCTGGCCGCGCTGGTCCTGTGCGGCGTCGGTGCGGTCGCCATGCGCAGCGCCTACCTGATGGAGGCGGCCGCCGAAGGCGTGACGCAGAGCCACCAGGGCCTGCGCATCCTGGCCGAGCTGCTCAACGACGTCGCGGAGGCCGAAGCGGCGCAGCGCGGCTTCATGCTGACCAAGAACACGGCCTATCTGACGACGCTCGACAAGTCGACGTCCGAGATCAACGCCGACATGGTCGAGATCCGCGTCACGCCCGCGTGGCGGTCGCGCGCCGCGGACCTGGACAACACGGAGAAGGACATCGCGGCGCTGCTCGTGCTGTTCCGCGAGCGCATCGCCGACCGCCAGACGATGACGCTGGAGGAGGTCACCCGCTCGCCCAAGGTCAACCAGGTCCGCCAGCGGATGGAACGCCTGCGCGAACGTTTCAACACGATGGAGAACGACGAGGTCGAGCACCTGGTGGCGCGCTCGGCCGAGATGGGCCAGACCACGCGGCTGGTCAAGGCCATCGGGCTGGGCGGCACGGCGCTGGGCCTGCTGATCGTGGTCGTCACCGGCCTGGTCCTGCAGCGGCTGCTGATGCAGATGGTAGGCGCGTCCGCCGTGGACGTGGCCGCCCGGGCGCGCGAGCTGGAGGCGTCCTCGCTCAAGCAGGCGGGCGCGACGAAACAGACCTCCTCCGCCGCCATCGAGCTCACCGCCACGATGCACGAGGTGCAGGCGGCAGCCAACCAGATCGCGCAGCGTTCGACCGAGGTCGAGGAGATGGCCTCGGCCAGCACCCGTGCGGCGCATTCGGGCAGCCAGGCGATGGCCCGCGCGCGCGAGGCCACCGTGGGACTCAGCCAGCAGATCGACATGGTCGTCACGCAGATGACGACGCTGGGCAAGGAGGTCCAGGGCGCCGCGACCGTGCTGGGCGCCATCGAAGAACTGGCGGAGCGCACCAACATCCTGGCGATCAACGCCACGATCGAGGCCTACGGCGCGGGCGACGCCGGCGAGCGTTTCCGCGTCGTGGCCGACGAGATCCGCCGCCTGGCCGAGAAGGTGCGCGCGGATGCGGTGGACATCCGGCGTCAGCTCGACTCGATCCGCAACGTCTCCAACGCCACCATCATGTCGACCGAAGCGGGCGTGAAGGCGGTGGCGTCGAACTCGTCGCTGTTCTCGGAAGCGGAGGCGATGTTCGCGCTGATCTCGGAACGCGTGGCCGCGTCCGACATCGCGAGCAAGGAGATCAAGATGGCCACGCACCAGCAGTCCAGCGCGGGACGGCAGCTGGAGGTCGCACTCACCGACGTGGGCCGCGCGACGGCCGATGCGGAACAGGTCGCGCTGAGCAACCTGGAGACGGCGGCGGCGCTGTCGAAAACCGCTCAGCGCTTGAGCGCGTTCGTGGCGTCGCCGACGCGGTGGGCGGCGGCAAGACCTGGCCCAGCCACCTCGCCGCGGCGCTGAGCCTCAAAGCGGCATGCGCCGCGTCGACTCGTCTTCTTCCTCTTCCAGCGGGACCGGTCCGGAGTCCACCGCCGGTTCCTGCGCCGTCGTGCCGGCCTCGTCGGCCGGCGTCTGCGCCGTCGCCGCCAGCACCGGCTCGCCCACCCACAACGCGATCGCGCTGAAGTTGTCCTGATCGGGCAGCCCGCGCTCCTCGATCACCGCCCGCATCGCCGCCAGCCAGTCGTCCGGCGAGCCCGCTGCGCGCAGCGTGTCGTGGATCAGCGTGTCGCCCGCGCTGCCCCACCAGCCATCGCTGCACAGCAGGAAGACGTCGCCGTCCTGCAGCGGCTGCGGCGCCGTCGTGTGCGGATGCAGGTCGTCCTCGATGCCCAGCGCGGCCACGAGGTGGTTCTTGTGCGGATGATCCTCCGCCTGCTCGGGCGTCAGCAGACCCGCCTCGATCAGCATCTGCACCACGCTGTCGTCCTGCGTGATCGTGTCGATGTCGCCGCCGCGGATGCGGTACAGCCGCGAGTCGCCCACGTGCGTCCACAGCGCGAAGTTGCGCTGCGCGTCCACGCACAGCGCCACCAGCGTCGTGTGCATGCGGTCGCGGCCCGTGCCCTCGACGCCGCGACGCACGTCGTCGTGCGCGGCCAGCACCGCGCCGGTCAGCAGCTCCGGACGCCACGGCAACGTCGCGTCGCCCAGGCTGGTCTGCATGCGGTGCACGGCCCGGCGCGCGGCCTCGGCCCCATTGCGGTGGCCGCCCGCGCCGTCGGCCAGCACGGCGTACCAGCCGGGGCCGTTCTCGTGCGCCACGATGGCGTCCTCGTTGTTGTTGCGCGCGCCTTGTTCGCTGCAGGCGGCAACCCTGATCTTGAGCATGGTGTGAACGACGTGTAGGACAAACGGCGGGGCTCAGGCCCCGCTCTGCTGTGCTTGTTGTTGTGACTGCGCGGCGCCCTGCCCATGCTGGCTCAGACGCTCGAGTTGATCTTCGTAGGCCTCCAGGAAGGCCTTGCCGAACAGCGTGTGGAAGTCCTCCTGCGCCTCGTCCCGGATGGACTCGAAATGCTGCAGGTAGAGCTCCCAGAGCTTGGCCTTGCGGTTCATCGCCAGCACGCTGTCCAGCACCGAACGGCTGGTGAGTTTCGCCTCCAGCGCCTTGGGCTGGAAGCGCGTCAGCACGCCCTCCAGCGCGGCGCGCGTGCCGGCCATGGTGCCGATCGTGTGGCCGACCAGGTCGCGCATCGCGTCCTGCATCGCCGCCGGACCCGGCAGGAAACCGCGCACCGGCGGCTGCAGCAGTTGCTCCAGCGCGGACTGCACGTCGGGCGAGAACTTCAGCGGGTTGTTGTCGCGCGAGCGGATCACCGTCACCTGCGCGCGCAGCTCGTGTTTCGTCGCGGCGCGCACCGCCATCATGCGCAGCGTGCCGTCCACCGAGGCGTTCAGCAGCGAGCCGATGACGCGCATCAGATCCGGATTGAGCCCTTGAGGCGGTGCAGCCATGCGCACGCCGGCGCCTTCGCAGAAGGCCTGCCAGAGGGCAGCCGTGTCAGCAGCCTGGCCAGGCGCGGTCGCGGTCGGCGGTGCGGCCACGGCCGGCGCCGGTGGCGCGACGTACGGAGGCGGCACAAACGGCGGAGGCGCCTGCACCGGCGGCGGCACGACGGCCAACGGCGGCGGCATCACGGGCGCGGCAATGGGTGCAGCGATCGGCGCGGCAACAGGCGGAATGACCTGCACCGCCGGCGCCACCACGGCGGGCGGCACGGCTGCCGCTGGCGGCTGGACCGGCTGGACCGGCGGAGGCGGCGTCCGGACTTCCGGCGGACGGAACGCCGAATGCAGCGCCGGCGTGTGGTCGGGCAGCGCGGGCGTCTGCGGCTCGGTGTTCGTCGCCGGTGCCGCGGCGCCGAACAGCGCCAGCGGATCCGAGCCCACCGCGTCGCGCAGGCTGTCGCCGGGCTTGTTCGCGCCGGCCATGAAACCCGCCAGCGGATCGCTGCCGCTCGGCTGCAGGCCGAAGAGATCGTCGAGCGAGCGGTTGTTGTCGCCCGGCACCAGATCGGCGAAGGCGCCGCCGAAGCCGAGGTCATCGTTGCGCGCCGGCGGAGCCGGCGGTGCGGGCGGTGGCGCCAGGTCCAGCCCGCCGAAGGGATCGAAGGACGACGGGATGCCGCCGCTCGAGGCCCCGGAGGATGTCGAAGCCGCAGGCGCGGTCCGCGCCGGCGGCGGCGCGAACGGATCGAAATCGTCCGGCAGCATCATCGGACCGGCCGGCGCGGGTGGCGGCGCCTGGACGGGCGGCGCGGCGAAGGCGGACACGTGCGGCGCGGGCGCCGGCGAGGCGCCGAAGACGTCGGACGGCGCCTGCGTGCCGCCGAAGAGGTCCGCGAACGGATTGGCGCTGGACAGGGCGGCCGGCGCCGTCGCGGGGGCATGCATAGGCGCCGTCGCGGGACCGATCGTGGGGGGTCGGCTCAGATCGGGCGCCCGGCGGATCACCGTGGCACCGTTGTCGGCGCTCGACTCATGCTGGACCTCCAGCAGATAGCCGCCGATGCGGACCTGGTCGAGATGGCGCAGCGGCACGGCCTGGCCCTGAGCGACGGCCTGGCCCGCGACGGTGATGGGATTGGCGCTGCCGACGTTGCGGATCACGAAGCCGCCGGCGTCGACACTGATCTCCGCCTGCTGGCGGGAGATGTGGCGCTCGGGGTCCGGCAGCGCCATGGTGTTGTTGTCGGCGCGACCGATGGTTCCCCCGGTGGCGTCGAAGCGCGCGGTGATGGGCTGCGTCAGGGGCAGGTCGTTGAGCGACACCGCGCGCAGGGTGAGGGTCATGTGGCTGCCTTTGGGACCTCGGGAGACGGCATGGGATGTTTGCGTGACAATGGTCTCGCTTCAATGAACGAAAGTCACCTGAGAGGGGCTTGTCGCTGTTTCATACTGCACCCCGCTCGAATTCCGACGTGATGCCGATGTCGACCTCTTTCCGTTCCGACGCTCCGACCTCCCTGACCCCGACCGCGCAAGCGGCGCGGGGCCGCGGCCATTCCACCCTGACTGTTGGCACGGCCCTGCTGCTGAGCGTCGCGCTCGCGGCCTGCGTCACGCCGGCACCGCCGCCTCCACCGCCGGAACCGGTGGTGACGGCGCCGCCGCCTCCGCCCCCTCCTCCGCCCGAACCCGTGCCGCCGACCGCGGCCGAGCAGGCGCTGTCGCAGAAGACCGCCATGCAGGCGATCGAGCTGCTGGAGGCCGGCCAGGAAGACCAGGCCCGCAACGAGCTGCAGCGCGCGCTGCAGCTGGATCCGGCCAACAAGCTGGCCAACAGCCTGATGCGCCAGATCACGGTCGACCCGGTGCAGCAGCTGGGCCGCGAATCCTTCGCCTACACGGTCCAGTCCAGCGACACCCTGTCGCGGATCGCGGGCCGCTTCATGGGCGACATCTACTCGTTCTACATCCTGGCCCGCTACAACGACATCCGCGTGCCGCGCCAGGTGTCGGGCGGCCAGGTGCTGCGCATCCCCGGCAAGCCGCCGGCAGGTCCGCTGTACCCGCGTCCGTCGGCCAAGCCGGACCCGAAGGCGACCGCTGCCGCGGCTGCTGCGGCGGCCGCTGCCGCACAGGCGCCGACGCCGCCGGCCACGACGACGGTGGCGGCCGCCCCGACACCGGCGGCCCCGCCACCGCCGCCGGAACTCACGCCCGGCGAGAAGGCGATGCGTGCCGGCGATGCGCACGAGCGCGCGGGCCGTTTCGACAAGGCGTTGGAAGAGTACCGCCGCGCCGAGACCGCCGACCAGCCGGGCGCCGGCGCCAAGATCGAGGCCGTGCGCAAGAAGCAGATCGCCAAGGCGACGCTGACCGCGCGCACCGCGTTCGCCAAGCAGGACCTGGCCGGCGCGATCAAGGGCTGGGACAACGTCCTGCAGCTCGATCCCGACAACGAACTCGCCAAGCTGGAACGCCAGAAGGCGGTGACGCTGAAGGCGAAGGCCGATCAGCTGAAGTGACCGGTCTCTCGTGACCCCCGGAAGAGGCGCCCCAGGCGCCTTTTCGCTTTTTGAGCCACCCCATGGACGACCGCAGCCCTCGCAACTTCGCCATCGACTGCCTGCGCGGCGTGGCCATCCTGCTGGTGGTCGTGCACCACCTGGCGCTCCCGTTCCGGCTGCCGCTCGCGCCCAGCCTGCTCGGCCCCTGGGTGCCCAAGCGCCTGATCGACGCCGTCAGCTTCAACGGCTACGAAGCGGTGTTCATGTTCTTCGTGATCTCAGGTTTCCTGATCACGACCCGCATCCTCGATCGCGACGGCGATCTGCGGCGTGTCCGGCTGGGCGCCTTCTACCTCGCCCGCGCCCGCCGCATCCTGCCGCTGCTGCTGGTCGTGCTGAGCGTGCTGACGCTGCTCGCGGCCCTCGGCGTGCCCGACTTCGCGCCCTCGTCCCGGCAGTCGCTGGGCGGTCTGCTGGGCTCGGCGCTGACCTTCACCTTCAACTGGTACGAAGGAAGGACCGGCTGGGCGCCGGCCGCGTGGGACGTGCTGTGGTCGCTGTCGATCGAGGAGGTCTTCTACGTCGGCTTCCCGCTGCTGTGCCTGGTACTGCCGCGCCAGTTGCTGATCGTCGCGCTCGCGGTGCTGGCGTTGAGCCTGCTGCCGTTGCGTTCGCTGGTGCCCGTCAGCAACGAGGTCTGGTGGGAAAAGGCCTACCTGCCCGGCATGTCCGCCATCGCCTGGGGCGTGCTGGCGGCGCTCGCCGCGCAGCGGTGGCGACCGGCCGCGCGCGACGCGCGGGCGCTCGCGATCTTCGGCGGCTTCTGCGTGCTGCTGGTCATCGGGTGGGGCGACCTGGTCCACCGCCACCTCTTCAAGAGCGGGATGTACGGGCTGTGCCTCGGCACCTGCGCGATGCTGATCGCGTTCCGGGCACAGGCACCCTCCCCGCGCAGCGGCCTGCAATGGCTCGCCCGCATGGGCCGGCTCAGCTATGAGCTCTACCTGAGCCACATGGTCGTCGTGCTGGGAACGGTCGCGCTGTACCGTGCGTTGCTCGGCGCGTCACAGGCGTGGACCTTCGTCGTCTACGTGCCGGCGGTCGTGCTGTGCGTCGGGCTGGCAATGGCGCTGGAGCGATTCATGGCGCGCCTGACCAGCCTGGCGACGAGAGGGACGCCGGCCTCCCGCGCCGAAGACACGGAGATCGCTCGCAGCAGTTGACCCGATGCCGCCGGAAAACTGTATATTCATACAGTATTCAATCTTTCCGGCAGTTCATGGACCTCTCCCGTAAGCTCGCCATCCTGGCGGACGCCGCCAAGTACGACGCCTCCTGCGCGTCGAGCGGCACCGACACGCGCGATTCCCGCGGCGGCACCGGCATCGGCTCGACCGAGGGCATGGGCATCTGCCACAGCTATGCGCCGGACGGCCGCTGCATCTCGCTGCTGAAGATCCTGCTCACCAACCATTGCCAGTACGACTGCCTGTACTGCGTGAACCGGTCGTCGAGCAACGTCGCGCGGGCGAAGTTCAGCGTCGAGGAGGTCGTCGCGCTGACGCTGGACTTCTACCGCCGCAACACGATCGAGGGCCTCTTCCTCAGCAGCGGCATCGTCAAGAGCCCGGACTTCACGATGGAGCAGGTCGTGCGCGTGGCGCAGGTGCTGCGCGAGGAGCACGACTTCCGCGGCTACATCCATCTGAAGACCATTCCCGATGCGAGCGAGGAACTGCTGCGGCGCGCCGGCCTCTATGCGGACCGGCTCAGCATCAACGTCGAGCTGCCGACCGACGACGGCCTGAAGGCCCTTGCGCCTGAGAAGGACACGATCGCCATCCACCGCTCGATGGGCCGCTTGAAGCTGCACATCGACGATTCGAAGGACGCGCAGAAGACCGCCGCGGCGACGACTATCCGCGTGATCCCCGGCGCCGCCGCGCGTCCGGCCAGACCGCCGCGCTTCGCGCCCGCCGGCCAGAGCACGCAGATGATCGTCGGCGCCGACGCCAGCGACGACCGCAGCATCCTGCGCAGCAGCGCCGCGCTGTACGGGCGCTTCCGGATGCGGCGGGTCTACTACTCCGCGTTCAGCCCGATCCCCGATGCCGCGCGGGCCCTGCCGCTGCAGGCGCCGCCGCTGGTCCGCGAGCACCGGCTCTACCAGGCCGACTGGCTGATGCGCTTCTACGGCTTCGACCACGAGGAGATCGTCGACGACGGCACCGGCCTGCTGCGGCTGGACGTCGATCCCAAGCACGCCTGGGCGCTCGCGCATCCGGAGCGCTTTCCGGTCGACCTCAACCAGGCACCGAGAGAGATGCTGCTGCGCGTGCCGGGACTGGGCGTCGGCTCGGTCGACAAGCTGCTCGTCGCGCGCCGCGTCCGGCGCCTGCGCGCGGAAGACCTGCGGCAGATGAAGCTGCCCGCACGCAAGGTGCTGCCCTTCGTGATCGTGGACGGCCACCGGCCGGGAGCGACGGATGCATCGGTGATCGCCGTCGCGCCCCCGATGGCCGCGCCGACGCAGATGGGGTTGTTCTGATGGTCCGCGTCGCGCTCGACGGTCCGGTCGATGTCGAGGGCTTCCGCCACGCGGCCAGACTGCTGCTCGCGCGCGACGTCCCGCCCGACGAGGTGGTCTGGACCGCCGGACAGGAGGACGAAGCCGCAGGCGACCTCTGGGCCGACGAGGGTCTCGACAGCACGGCGGGTCTGCAGCAGCCCTTCGCGACGATGACGACAAGGGCGACGGGAGCGACCGAACCGCCTGCGTTCAACGTGCCCGCGGCCTTCCTGTCGCTGTGCCGCACCGCCCTGCTCCACGCCGAACCCCAGCGTTTCACGCTGTTGTACCGGATGCTGCACCGCCTCAAGACCGAGCCCGGCTACTGGCGCGACACGCTGGACCCGGACCGTCGCCGCGCCGAGCGGCTGGAGCGCGAGGTCCGGCACGAGATCCACAAGACGCATGCCTTCGTCCGCTTCGTGCCCATCGAGGAGGTCGACGGCGAGCGCCTGGTCGCGTGGTTCGAACCGACGCACTACACGCTTGAAGCCGCCGCGCCCTTCTTCGCGCGGCGCTTCGCCAACCTGCGCTGGGCGATCCTGTCGCCGCGCTGCTCGGTGTCGTGGGACCGTACGACCTTGCGCATCGGCCCCGGCGGCCGACGCGAGGACGCGCCGCCGCAGGACGCCGGCGCGGAACTCTGGCTGACCTACTACCGCAGCATCTTCAATCCGGCGCGCCTGAAGGTCGCGATGATGGAACGCGAGATGCCCCGCCGCTATTGGGCGAATCTGCCGGAGGCAGCGTTGATCGAGCCGCTCATCGAACAGGCCGGGGCGCGGACGCAGGGAATGCTCGATGCCGACCCGACCGCGCCGCGGCGCATCCGCCCGATCGGACCTCACGGATCTGCCGGGCCCGATCCTGGATCGGCGCGTTGATTGCCCCGTCCTTCGTTCCCCTCTTCGTCCCTTCCCTCCACTCGTCAACGGGAGCTCCCATGGAAACCCAGGAACTGCATCGCGGACGGCTCATCGACCACCTGCAACTCGTCGTGCGGGATCTGGCGGCGAGCAAGGCCTTCTACACGGCGGTCCTGCCGCCGCTCGGCGTGCCGCTGGGCGGCGAAGGCAAGGACTACTTCTGGTTCGACGAGCTGTTCGTGTCCAGCGCGGACAGCGACGCGGCGGTGGGCAAGCTGACGGGCCGTCATCACCTGGCCTTCCAGGCCAAGGACCGCGCGGCGGTGGAAGCGTTCCACAAGACCGCGCTGGCCCACGGCGGCACCGACAACGGCGCGCCCGGCGAACGGCCCTACCACCCGGGCTACTACGCGGCCTTCGTGCTGGACCCGGACGGGAACAACATCGAAGCCGTCTTCCACGGCGAAGCCAAACGCAGCGCGCCGTCGGTCAAGGTCACATTCTGACCGTCACTTCTTGTCGACCTTGTTCTTCGCAGCCGCAGCCGGACCCGCCGTCTGTGCAGGCGCCGCCGTCTTCGCCGCGGAATCGTCGATCAGCTGCCGCATCAGGGCCGTCGCTCGCGCGTTCTTCGGATCCACGCGCAGGCACTTCTGCAGCACCATGATCGCGCCGGACTTGTCGATGACGGCGAGCTTCTCGGCCTTGCGCACGTAGAGGTCGGCCAGCAGCCGCTTGGCCGACGGATCGTTGCGGTCCTGCGGCGCGCGACGCTCCAGCAACCGGATCGGCTCGTCGAGCTCGCCCTGCGCGGCCAGCATGGCGATGTGCTCCAGCTGGTTGGGATCCGGTCCGGCCGCGGCCTGCGGGGGCTCCTTGGCCGCTGCGCCCGCCGTCGCGGCCTGCGCCTTCGTCGTCGCCTGCGCCTTCGGCGTCGCCGCCGGCTTCGCTGCGACCGGCGGCGTCGCCGCCTTGCGCAGCGTCACCCGCGCGGGCTTGCCCAGATAGCTTTTCTGATTGCGTTCCTTCTCCAGCGCGCGCAACGCGTCGGCGGCCGTCTCGTTGTCCGGCTGCAGCGACAGCGCCGACAGGTACTGCGTGGTCGCGCCGTCCAGATCGCCACGCTTGTGCGCGGCCTTGGCCTTGTCCAGACGCTCCGTCACGCCGGCATCGATCTGCTGGCGCGTCGCGGCCAGACTGTCGCGGTAGCCCGCGTTGTCCGGACGCAGGACCGTCAGCGCCTCCCAGGTCCAGGCGGCGTCGGCCAGTTGGCCGTCCTTCACCTGTTCTTGCGCGCGCTGGACCTGCGCCTGCTCGAACGCCGACGGCGGAGCGCCCGCGCTCCCTTCCGGGTGGCGCAACGCACTCGGACCGCCGGTACAGGCCGTCAGCGCGACGGCCGCCAGCATCGCCCATGCAACGGCCGCCCTCATGGGGTGGTCCCGATGCGTCGGCTGGTCTGCAGCCGGGCCTTGAAGGCCTCGAGGTCGTGGTCGCCGAAGATCATCGTGCGGCGCAGCATCAGCGGCTGCGCGAAGAAGGCGTTGCCGCCTGGGTTGACGGTGACCGCCAGGGTGTATTTCTGGCGCGTGAGCGTGTCCAGCACCAGCTCGTTGGCGTCGCCGTACGGATAGGCGTAGTGGCGCACCTGGCCGGCCGTGCCGAGCTTCTGCTCGATCAGGTCGCGCGGGCCGGCGGTCTCGGCGTCGAGATTGCGCTTGTAGCGTTCCTCGTTCTCGCCGGTGGTGCGTTCGATCAGGTTGCGGTGCGACTTCGAGTGCGACTGGATGTCCATCAACCCCGAGGCCTGCATCTCCGCCAGCTGCGGCCAGCTCACCGCGTCGCCGCCCGCGCCGACGAAGTCGGTGTAGACGAACATGGTCGCCGGCAGGCCCAGCTTGCGCAGCACCGGGTAGGCCAGCTTGTAGACCGACTCGTAGCCGTCGTCGAAGGTGATCACCACGGCCTTGGGCGGCAGCGGCTCCTTGCCGTCGAGGTAGCCCGCAAGCTGCGACAGCTTGACGACGCGGTAGTCGTTCTTCGCCAGCCACTCCATCTGCGCGGCGAAGTTGCCCTGCGACACGGCCATCTTGCCGCCGACCGTGCCGAGGCGGTGGTAGCAGAGGATGGGCACCGTCTGGAGGTTGCCCGAGCGCACGCCCAGCGGGCTCATCGGCTTGAGCGGCACGATCAGCGGCTGGCCCGGCTCGGCCTTGGTGACGCCGGCGTTGGCCTCGCTGATCTGCCAGTCGCGGTCCTCGCTGCCGAGCAGCCGGCCGGCGATGCCGCGCAGCGATTCGCCCGCCACCGGCACGTAGATCAGCAGCCGGTCGCTGCGCGCGACGATCTCGCCGTTGGTCGTCGTGGCGGGCGCCTTGACCGGCGCGGGCTCGTCCAGCGGCGGCGTCGCCGTCGGCGGCGCGACACAACCGGTCAGCGCAAGCACCGCGGCGATGGCAGCCGCGGCGAGGATCGAACGACCCGGTCTTGCCCCCTCTCCCGCTTGCGGGAGAGGGTGGGGGTGAGGGCCAGCGGCCGTCGCAATACCGCTGTTCAGGAATCCATGCAACACGACCATCAGGCAGCTCCCGGCGTCGACGGCGGGACGGGCGGCGCGGGTTGCGTCTGCTCGTCCGAAGGCGCGGCGGCGACCGGCGCCTTGGCCTCGGATTTCTGTTCCGCCTTCTGTTCCGCCTTCTGTTCCGCCTTCTGTTCCGCCTTCTGCTCCGGCTTGGCTTCCGCCTGAGCCGCCTGCGCGGCCTGCTGCCGCGCCGCCGCCAGCGCGCCGGACTTGCGTCCGATCGTCGTGGGCGCCTCGGCCTTGGCGGCGGAGGCCGCCAGCGCCTGCTTGTCCTGCAGCGCCTGCGCCATGCGGTCGAAGGCGGCATAAAGCAGACCGAATTCGTCCTTGCGCTGTTCGCGGATGCGGAAGTCGACGCGGCCGCGGCCGATCTCGTCGAGCGCTTCCACCACCAGCTTGATGGGTCGGGAGAACCAGTTGGCGACGAAGAACATCGCGATCGCGACGGCCAGCACCGTGGTCACCGCGAGCACCGCCATCAGCGTGCGCGACAGCCGCGCGACGCTCTCCAGCGGGCGCTCCGGCAGACCGAGCGCGACACGCCCCACCGTCTTGTCCTGGAAGGTGATCGGCGAATCGAAGCCCAGGATCGCCGCGCCGCCCGCCGCGTGGTACCGCGTGCGCTTGACCGCGCCCTGGTCGCCCAGCAGCTCGCCCGGCGGGGCCTGGTAGAGCTTGCCGACGGTGTCGGGCAGGCTGGACGCCGCGACCACGCCGGCGCGGTCGATGACGCTGACGCTCTCGAAGTCGCCCGTCTTCATGATCTCCTGCAGCGAGACGTCGACGGAGACCCAGTCCTCGCCCAGCGCTGCGGTGGCGTTCTGCGCGGCGATGAAACGCGACAGCGCGGTGCCGTAGTCGGCCACCTGCTGCATCAGCGCGGCGTTCTGGCGCTGGCTGATGATGGAGCCGCTCACCGCCATCACGATGGCGACGATGCCGGCCATCATGGCCGCCCACTTCACGCGCAGCGGGATCAGCTTGGCGCGGCCCTTGTTGCGCGCCTCCTCGTCGATCTCGCCCAGCACCTTGACCAGCGACTCGGCCAGCTCGGCGCCGGTCTGGAAACGGTTGTCCGGCGCCTTGGCCAGGCAGCGGTCGACGACGCGGCGCAGCGAGGCCGGGATCTCCGGACGCAGCTTGTTGAGCGGCGTCGGGTCGTCCTTGGCGATCTTGAGCGCCAGGTTCACCACGCTGTCGCCGGTGAACGGACGCACGCCGGTGAGCATCTGGTACAGCACGATGCCGACCGAGAACAGGTCCGAGCGGCCGTCGATCTTCTCGCCGTTCATCTGCTCGGGGGCCATGTATTGCGGCGTGCCGAGCACGTCGCCGACGCGGGTGCGCTGCTCGCCCTTGGTGGACTCCATGTGGGCGATGCCGAAGTCCATCACCTTGATGTCGAGCGTGCCGCGCACGCGGGCGATGTTGCCCGGCTTGATGTCGCGGTGGACGATGCCGCGCTTGTGCGCGTAGTCGAGCGCGCGCGCCAGCTGGATGGCCATCACGACGGTGTCGCGGATGGGGAACGGCGTGCCGGGTTCGAGCAGGTCGGCGAGCGGCTCGCCGTCGAGCAGTTCCATGGCCATGTAGGGGCGGCCGTCGACCTCGCCCACGTCGTGCACGGTGACGATGTTGGGGTGCGACAGGCTGCCGGAGGCGCGCGCCTCGCGCAGGAAGCGGGCGTGGTATTCCTCGTCCTCGCACAGCGAGGCGTGCAGGAACTTGATCGCGACGTCGCGGCCGATGCTCGGGTCGTGGGCCTTGAACACGCTGGCCATGCCGCCGCGACCGATGCGGTCCAGCACCTGGAAGCGGCCGACCTGGCGCACCGGGGCCTCGTTGCTGGCGACCTTGGCGGCGAGCGCGCCGCCCGGCAGCGTGCCGGTGGACGGCTTGGGATCGGGCACCGGGGGCATGGCGCGCAGCGCCGCCACGGCGGCGGCGGCGTCGGGATCGAAGACGGTCTCGGCGAATTCGGAAGCGCCGAACTCGGATTCTTCCGCCTCGACGGGCGGCGGGGCCACGCGAGGCGCGACCGGCGCCGCGGCCGGAGAGGCCACCGGGGACGCGACTGCCGGTGCCGCGGGCGGCGCCACGGGAGGCTTGGCGGACGCGGCGTCGACCGCCGCCGGCGGGTTCGCGAGCAGCTTGGACGCGGGCACGATCACGGTCTCGTTGCCGGTGGCGGCGGATTCGGGGACGGGCGCGGCGGGCGGTGTCGGCTCGGCCGGCGGGGAAGTCTTGGTCACGGGATTCAGAACGGCGGCGGGAGCGATCACGGTCTCATTGCCGGTCGGCGAGAGCGTGTCCAGGGGCGAAGCGACGGGCGAGGAAGCGACGGGAGTCGGCGGGGCGACCGGGGCGACCGGCGCGGCGGGAGCGGCCGGTGCGGCAGAGGCCTCCTGGGCGGCAGGCGCCTCGGAGGCTTCCAAGGGAGGGGCGACGGCCTCCACGGGCTCGACGGCGGCCGGCGCGGGTGCGGCGGCGGTCGGTGCCGGGGTGGGCGCCGGGGTCTCTTCCGACGGCTGGGCGCTGGCTGTCGGCGCTCGCGGCTTCAGCATCGCGGCGGGCGCGATGATGGTGTTGTCGGTGTCGAGCGGGATGTCGGCCGGCTTGCGGCTGGCGCGCATCGAGAAGGTGTCGGGGAACGTGGGATCGATGAAGCTGATCTCGCGTTCGTGCTGCACGGTCTCGGGGCCGTCGTCGTGCGCGGGGTCCGCGTCCGGCGCGGCGCGGTTCGCGGCGGTGTCCGGCGGCATGCGGTCCAGCGGCGCGCCGGCCGGCACGATGCGTGTCGCGTCCGGATCGAGCGTCGGATCGTCGGCCGCCGCCGGTGCGTTGCCCGGCTTGGCCGAGCGGGGGTTGTTCTCTTTTCGTGACATCGAACGCCTCGCCGCGGCGAGGATCGCCGCCCGATGCGCATTGTCCCTGTCACGCAGAACAGCGGCATTGAACGAAAGTCACCCGCGTGCGGGGCCTGCCTGCGTCCAGGGCGGCCCTCCCTAGGCCAGCGCGTCCGGCTCGGCCAGCAGCGGGTTGCCTTCCCGGCGCGCCTCGTCGAACTGCTGCTCGAGGAAGGCGCGGTCGCCGGCCGGATCATGGGCCGATGCCGGATCCAGCAGGCTGGGGCCGACCAGCGGCCCCAGCCGCGCATCCAGGTCGTCGTCGAACAGGTCCTCCTCCGGGTCCCGATCGGGCGTCGGCGAGCCGGCCAGCAGCCGCGGTCCGACAGCGTCCAGCCAGGCGTCGAAGCCGGCCGCGGCCGGCACGACGTGGCGGGCCAGCCGGACCAGCACCCGCACGCTGTCGTGCAGGTCGCCCGGGAACTGCCGTGCGCGGGTCAGGCCGTGCTGCAACCACGTGTAAGTGCTCCACAGCGGCCCGGCGACCGGACCGACCCAGTCCGTGCGGCGCAGCTCGCCGTAGAGCAGCGCACGGGGATCGACCGTGGCGCACCAGCCGGCCTGGAGCACCTGCAGCGGGTCGGGCCGGATGTCCAGCCCTTCGAAGCGCCACACGATCCACTCGCCGACGGCCACCGCCAGCGCGAGCGCCGCGCGCGGCGACAGCCGCAGCAGGACCTCGTCGGGCATGCCCGGCACGCCCTCGCGTTGCGCCAGCCCGCGCGCGTCGTCCCAGAGGAAATCGATGATCCGGCGATCCTCCTCCGGAATGCGGATCCAGGGCGGGCGACTCAGCATCCGGGCAGGTCCCGCGCCGGGCGGACCTGGCGCTCAGCGGCCATACGGCCGTCCCTCGAACCCATGGGTGGACATGTCGTGCGCGTCCCGCAGGTACGGATTGGCGGCCGGGTCCAGCCCCGCCAGGAAGGCGTCCACGCGCGCCTGCGCGTCCTCCTGCGTCGTCCAGGCGAATGCGGGCCAGAAGAACTCCGGCGGCACCGGCTTCCAGACCAGCTCCGAGTCCTCGTCCTCCTCGTCGTCGTCCGCCAGGGCGTACTGCGCCTTGGCCTTCTTGATGGCCTGCGTCAGCCAGGCGGAGAAGCCCTTGTGCTTGCCCATGACCTGCCGGGCCAGCAGCACCATCGACAGGGCCTCGCCGTTCAGGTCCTCGCCCTGCACCGCCGAACGGTAGAGCCAGAACAGCAGCGTGCGGCAGACCCACAGCGGCTCCTCGGCCAGGGGCGGCGCCACATCGCCGAAGATGGGCGGATCGGTGAGGCGCGCGTAGTGCAGGTCCGCGCAGAGCGCCCACATCGCCTCGATGCGCAGCAGCGCGTCCCTCACGTCCTCGGCCGGGGCCTCGCCGTCCACGCGCGCCACGACCCACGACGCCGCGGCCAGCGCCAGACCGAAGATGGCCTCGTCCCGCAGCTCGCCGATCTGGTCGGCCAGGCGCACATTGCGCTCGTCGTCGTCGTCCAGCAGCGTGTTGCGGATCGGCTCGTCCCAGTCGAAATCGAAAGGCAGCCGGGGCAGCGCCATCTGGGTCAGGTAGTCCGGGAGATTCACTTCACTTCCTTCGGTTGAGTTCTACTGTTCGCCCAAGCTGAGGGAGCGCTTGCGCTTCTTGGTCACCTTCTCGAACAGCTCCACGCTCTGGTTCTTGTTGGGCTTGCCCTTGCCGTCCGTGCCGTTCACCTTCTCCTGCAGCTTCTGGTAGCCGTTCTTCTTGTTGTCGCATTCCGTGAGCGGCTGGGGCTGGTTCTTCGCGTCGCAGATGACGATCTGGATGTTGCACTTCTTGGACGCGTGGCAGAGCATCGCATAGCAGTTGCCGCAGGGCATGCCGGAGCGTCCGGTGCCGACCCCCTTGCCGCCGCGCCGCACCACGCGGCGCCAGTCGATCTTCAGGAGCAGGCTGCCGTCGCGCATGTTGGCCGGCAGGTTGGACATCGTGTTCACGATCTTGGCCTCGGCGTGATACGCGCATCCCAGCGACTTCTTGGCGGGATGGTGATAGGTGCCCTCGCACAGCACGCCCTTCTCGCCCCGGCCCTGGTCGGCCTTGGTGTTGTCGGCACTCGGGCCGGGCAGGCTCTCGTTCACCGTGCCGCTGCTGGCGCCCATCATCGAGGACGCGCCGCTGGCGTCGATGCGCTTGGCCGACGAGATCGTCAGGCCGCCCTTGACGGCCTTCTCGCGCGCCGAGTCCAGCTCCGCGCGCGCGGTCGCCGACAGCTTGCTGCCCGCGGCGGCCTTGTCGTCGGCGGCGATCTTCGCGTCGGCGTCCTTGACGAACTCCTCCCGCGCCTTCTGGTTGGCGGCGTCCATGACCTCGCAGTCCTTGACCGAGAACATCGAGACGTCGGCCGTTCCGGCCTTGACCCCCACTGCGGTACCCATGACCGTCTCCCTCCTGCTGATCGCGCCGCGTCAGGCGCAGTTGTTCATCGTCATGTCGAGCAGCCGTACCGCGTTCTCGCCTTCGAACTTGACGTTGAACGACCAGGCGGTGGCGACGGCCTTGCCCTGGATGCAGTGGTCGACGACGTTCATGCCCAGCGAGCGGGTCGCCGCCTCGTCGCCCTTGCTGGTGCTGTGGTTGGACTGGTTCTTCATGCTGACCTGGTCGCCGCCGATCTTCACGCGCCGCGTGCCGTCGTTGGTGTCCTTGGCCTTGGAGAAATTGGGGTACGGGATGGGGATGGGCCCGGCGGGCGGCGACGGCGGGGAGAGGCACACGTCGGGCATGGCGCCCAGCACATGGGTGCCGTCGTTGACGGCCGAGACCTCGCGGCCGTTGGCGAAGATGTTGCGGCTCATGCGGCTCGCGCTCCTTGAAAGGGGTCCCGGGCGCCGGCCACCGCCTGCACGACCAGCGCGCCGCGGCCGCCGTGGTCGCTGCTGACGTGGCACAGCGCGGTCGGTCCCGGCGCGTAGCCTTGCGACTGCGAGTGCCAGGCCCAGGCCAGCAGGCAGGGCACGATGGCCGCGCCGACTTCGCCCAGGTATTCGATGGGATGCCAGAGGTCCAGCGGGACCGCGCGCGGCCCCTGCTGCAGACGCACGGCGACGATCATGGCTTCCTTGAACTTGTAGTGCTCGCCGGACACGTCGGTCACGCGATAGGCGACGTCGTCCAGGCGCAGCCCGGCCGCGGACAGGGCCTGCCGGACCGCGGCCGTGAGGCCGTCGCCGCGGGTCGGCACCGTGCTGTCGATGGTGCCGGCCTCCACGCCCTCCCCCCAGCCCAGCAGCGCCAGTCCGCCGCCCGCGCCGGGCGACAGCGACACCAGCACGGCGGCGCCGGCCTCGCCGGCGTGCAGACCGTCGATGGTCCTGGCGGTCAGCAGCCGCCGGCGCCGCGCGAGGCTCTCCAGCGTGTCGCGCTCCAGCAGGCTGTCCACGCCCGCGACGATCGCGCGCCGATCGGAACCGCCGGCCAGCCATTGCCGCGCGGCCTGCAAGGCGTGCAGGCCGCCGACCTGGTCCGACTCGAAGATCATGGACGCCGGATGAAGCGGCTGTCCCAGGCTGTCGCCGAGCAGACGCGGCAGCGCGGCGGCCAGATCGGCCGGCCGGCCGGGACGGTCGGGCGCGCCGACCGCGATGAAGAGCGGCACGTCGCTCAGACGCAGGGGCGTCGCGACGGGATCCTGGGCATGCAGCGCGACCGCCTGCAGGCATTCCCAGACCGCCGGCGCCAGCAGGTCCGCCAGCAGCCGCGCCCCGCCCCAGCGCTGCGGCAGGGACACGCGGCCGCAGGGCAGCGGTTCCCCGCTCACCGGATCCAGCCAGCCCGAGGCGCGCACGCCGCTGACGCCGGCGCGCAGCGCGGCCAGCGTCGCCGGCGCGTTGTAGCCCACCGCGGAGACGATGCCGCAGCCGATCACATGCAGCGGGCCGTCCATCCCTGCCGCCGGGCCCGCCGCTCCGGTCGCCGACGCGCTCATCGCGACCGCCCCCGATGCGCCGCGACGGCTTCGCCGAGGCCGGCGTAGTAGCGCTTCTCGGGGAAGCGCCGCGCGCGGTGCCACGCCGCCGACATCTCGCCGGCGATGGTCTCGCGGACGTCGAACACGCTCTTGCCCAGCGCGATCGAGGTGCGCCACACCAGCGAGAAGCGCTCCTCGTCGGGCTCCAGCACGATGGTGTCGAGCACCGCCTCCTGCGTGACGTCGCGGCCCCGGTGCGGGATGAAGGTCACCGGCATGCGTTCGCGCGGCAGCCGGAAGCTGCGCCGTCCGTCCGGCGTCAGGTTGAGCAGCGTCACCTCCTCGCCGCCCGCCGGATGCGCGATCAGCTGGTCGGTCGGCGCCGCCTGGAAATAGCGGTCGTCGAAGTCGTCGGGCCAGAACGGCGCGCGCGATTCCTGCCAGGCCCGGTCGTAGGTGCCGGCATAACCCATGCGAGGACTCCAGTTGCGCCCGATCGGCGAGAAGGCCATGGGCCGGTAGTTCTTGCGCGGATGTTCGACGGGTTTGCCGGCTTCCTCGGTGTTGGGCAGCGCCTGGCCGTCCAGCCGCTCCAGGTGCCGGCGATAGCCGCGTCCGACCGGGTTCTCGAGGTAGGTGAAGGTCCGCCCCAGGTCTGCCTCGGTCACGTCCGTGCCGCCGAAGGCGACGTCGTAGCTCAGGGGCAGCGCCAGGAAGGGCTGCGGCTCGGACTGCCCGAGGCCGAGCAGGCTCTGGCGCCATTCCCTCGGTCCGACGACCTCGAACTGCTTGGTCATCGCGCCGACCCGCAGACCCACGGGCATGCGCTTCACCGGCGCGCCACCCGGCGCGTGCGCGCTGCCCACGAGCAGCACGTCGCACGCGGGCTTGCGGTGGGCGTAGTCGCTGTCCAGCAGCGGCGCGGTCACGCCCGCCTCGCCGCTGAACACGTCGTGCTGCACGAGCGGCTGCTGGGCGGGCGCGATCGTCGGCGCCTCGCCGTGCCGGGGCATCCGGTAGGTGCGCTTCATCATCACGACGAGCAGCTCCCGGCCGTCGCGTTGATACCCGACGGTCCAGCCGGCGGTGCCGCCGCACTTGTCGACGAAATTCATGCCGCGCCTCCGGGCGCCAGCCAGCGCCGCTGCCAGTCGGCGCGCGAGCGCGTGCTGAACACGCGCACGCCGGGCCGCAGGCGGGCCAGTTCCAGCGCAGCGCCCTGCCGCTGCCGTTGATAACCGCCGCGCAGCACGTCCACCGCGACGGCCGCGTCGATGACGCGGCCGACCAGGTAGCGTCGGCCGCCCGTGAAGCGGTGCCGTTCCTGCGTCCACCAGCGCCGCAGCGCCGGCGGTGCCGGTGCGGGGAGGTCCTCGTCGTCGACATCGACCGACGGATCGGCGTCGTCCGGCGCCGGCGACCACACCGCGCCCGGCAGCGGGCCGCCGTCCTCGGGCTCGGCAGTACCGGCCTTGAAGGCGGACAGATCCAGGTCGACGCCGGTGATCATCGCGAAGGACTCGGCCGCGACGCGCGCCAGGGTCGGGTGGTCCAGCAGGTCCAGCAGCCACGGCACCACCGACGGGTCGCCCAGCCGGCCGGCCGCCATGACCGCGGCGCGGGCACCGCCCGCGTCCGCCGCCAGCGCGCGGATCTGCTCGCGCGCCCAGGCGGGATCGCCCAGCCGCATGCCGACCTCCAGCGCTTCCTTGGCCAGATCGGGCAGCTCGCGCGCCAGCGCGAAGGCCTCGTGCGCCCGCGTAGCGTCGCCGAGCAGCGCCAGCGAGCGCGCGGCCCAGAAGCGGCAGACGGCGTCGGGGTCGCTCATCGCGCCTTCCAGCATCGCGGTCCGGTCCTTGCGTTTGGTCTCGCCGAGCAGGCGCAGGCCTTCGGCGCGCAGCAGCGCATCGGGATGCGTGGCGGCCTCCGCCACGGCGGTCCGCACGGCGCTGTCGCGCTCCGGCGGCGGCGCCCAGTTCAACCCGACGTGCAAGGCGAGCGCCGGCAGGCTCGCCGCGGCAGGTCCGAGCGCTGCGGCGCCTTCCGCGGACCAGGCCAGCCCCTCGACCACGGCCGTGCGCCAGGCCGGGCCGGCGTGCGTCATCTGCAGCGCGGCCTGCAGCAGCGCCTCGCCGCCGCGGCGCGCGGCCAGGTAGGCCAGCACGAAGGCCGAGGCCGGCTCGCCGTCGGCCAGCGTGCGTCGCGCGGCCTCCCAGCCGGGCGTGCCGCCCACGCGCAGGCCTTCGAGGTGCGCCAGCACCCGCGCGTCGAGCAGCGCCAGGTGCCGCAGCCGGAAATGCGGCGCGCGCACCGCGTGTTCGCGCTGCCGCCACAGGAAGGCCGCGTCGTCCGCGTGTTCTTCCAGCACGCGGCGGTTGACCAGTCCCGACACCGCGGCCGGATCGATGCCCAGGATCTGCATGCGCGGGGTCAGTTCAGATGGACGGAGCCGCCCTGCAGACGATTCGCGCCGATCGCCTGCGCGAGGATCTCCTCGCCGCGCAGCTCGATGCGGCCGTCCGCGCGCAGCGTCAGACGGGCCTTGCCGCAGCGCAGCGTCAAGGCGTGACGCGCCGTCACGACGAGGTGCTCGCCGTCGGTCTGCACCTCGGCGCGGGTCATCCGGGCCACGTCCTCGGACGCCGCCGGCGTCTGCGCCGTGCGCACGACGCCGACGACGACGGGGCGCTCGCGATCGCCGTCCTCGAAGACCAGCAGCACCGGCTGGCCGACGTGACCGGCGTGCAGGTCCACGACCGTGCGCGCGCGTGCGGGACGCGGGATCGCCTCGGTCCCTGGAAGCCCGACGAAGGCGGTGGCGCCGCCATCCAGCAGCGCCAGCAGCTCGCCGACCTGCGGCGAAAGGACGGGAACGGGGACGGCGGCCGCCGGTGCGGTCGGTGCGGAGGCGGAGTCGGAGTCGGCGCTCAAGCCAGCGCCGGTGCCGGTGCGCGGAGACAGGGTGATCGGAAGCTCGGTCATGGGGTACTCCTGTCGCCTCAGCTGTTCTGCTTGATGTTGGGACCGCCCTTGAGGTTGAGGTCGCCGCCCGCCTTGATGTTCACCTTGCCGCTGCCCTGCACGGTGATCTCCTTGCCCTTGAGGGTGATGTCGCCGTTGCTCTTGAGGATGAGTTCCGCGGCGCCGCACTTGAGGACGATCTCGTCCTTGGCCTGGACGCCGATCTTGGCGCCGCTGTCGACCAGGTAGTTGTCGCCCGACTTGAAGCTCATCTTGTCGGCGGCCTCGGCGGAATAGGCCGCGCCGGTCTTGTGGCTCATGGCCTTGCCGGACTGGTGGCTCATCGTGGCGCTGGCGGTGACGGACTTGCTGGCGCCGACGGTCTCGGAGCTCAGGCCGCCGACCGCGACCACCTTGGCCGCGCCGACTTCCTGCATCAGCGCCGCGCCGACGGCGTGGTTCATCACCGCGCCGACGGTCAGCGCGTAGGCGGCGCCTATGGTCTCGGCCTTGGCCAGCGCGACGGTGACCGTCTGCGTGCTGCCGATGCTCTGCGAGTCCGAGGCGCCGACGGTCAGCGTGCGCGTCGCGCCGATGGTCTCGATCTGGTGGGCGCCGACGGTCAGGGTCTCGTCCACGCCGATGGACTTGGTGCGGTTGCTGCCGACCGACATCGTCTGGTTGGACCCGATCGAGATCGTCTGGTTCACGCCCACCGTCTGCGTCTGGTTGTTGCCCACGGTCTCCGAGTCGTCCACGTCGACCGTGTCGGTGCGGTTGTTGTGGATGGTGGAGGTCTGGTCGTGCTCGATCGTCGTGGCCATGTCGAACTGGCCGTGGATGGTGATCATCTCCTTGCCGGCGGTGTCGTCCATGGACAGCTCGTTGTAGCCGGCGCCCTTGTGGGTCTTGGACTTGATGCCGCTGATGACGGCGGCGGCGGGCAGGCCGTAGGGCGGCATCTGCTCGGCGTTGTAGACGCGGCCGGTGACGAGCGGCTGGTCGGGGTCGCCCTCGACGAAGTCGACGACGACTTCCTGCCCGATGCGCGGGATGGAGACGCCGCCCCAGCCCTTGCCGGCCCAGGGCTGCGAGACGCGGATCCAGCAGGAGCTGGTCTCGTTGCGCTTGCCGCGGCGGTCCCAGTGGAACTGCACCTTCACGCGGCCGTACTTGTCGGTGAAGATCTCCTCGCCCGACGGGCCGGTCACGATCGCGGTCTGCGGTCCCGGCGCCATCGGCTTGGGCGTGCGGCGCTCGGGGCGGAACTGCTGGTCGGCGGGGATGGCGTTGAAGCGGCAGCGCAGCTCGGACTCGCCGGAGGCCGACTCGGTCGACGCCTGGCGCAGCTGCGTGACGGTGCCGGTGATGAGGTACTTCGCGTTCTGGTCGTCGCGCGGATGGCGGCTCAGCGACAGCAGGTGGCCGGTGCGCACGCCCTGGGCGTTGGTGTCGCCGTCGAAGCGGGCGTAGGCGGTCTGGATCTCGTCGAGGCGGTCCTCGACGTACTGCGCGCCGTCGCTGCCCTGCACGTAGCCGCCGGGGTAGTCGAAGACCTCGCCGTCGGACAGGTCGTAGTCGCGGGTGCGGTCCAGCTTGGTTTCCAGCGAGGTCGAGGGCCGTTCGAAGTCGTAGTCGGTGATGACGACCTTGCCGGGCTTGAGGCTCTCCTGCGTGACCCAGGCGTCGACGTATTCGAGCTCGGGCGGCGCGTTGTTCGTGCCGCCGTAGAACGGCAGCGTCTCGCAGCCGGGGGCGCAGTCGTGGGCGGAGGCGGCGTCGGTCAGCACGAGCGTGTGGCCGGCGTCGTCGTGGGTGAAGTACCAGTAGATGCCCTCGTTCTCGAGCAGCCGGGCGACGAAGTTGAAGTCGGTCTCGCGGTACTGGACGCAGTAGGTCCAGGGCCGGTAGGCGCGCATCAGCTTGAATTCGTGGCGGGCGACCGGGTGGTCGTCGAAGACCGCCTTGACGATGTCGGGGACGGTCATCTCCTGGAAGATGCGGCAGTCGGCGGTGCGCGTGAGCAGCCACAGCCAGGGGCGCATCGTCATCTGGTAGACGGTGTGCTTGCCCTCGAAGCCGGTCTGCGCGAAGCGGGTGACGTAGCCGGCCAGATGGCGCGGTGCGTCGTCGCGCAGGGCCATGGTCAGCGTCGCGGACTTGCCCAGCAGTTCCGAGGCGCGGATGTCCTTGCGTTCGCTGAGCAGGGTGAGCGTGGTCTCGCCGAGGTCGCTCAACGCCTCGCGCGACGCGCAGGCGTGGACGCGGAGGACATCGTCGTCGAGGGCGGTCTTGAGACGGAATGGAGCTGCCATGGGCGGACCGGAAGAACGGACCTGAGCAATCGGTCGTTCACGGTAGGCCTGTGCGCATGTCGCAGGAAGCGACCAAAGTCATTCGCGGCCCACCCCCTTGTAAAGGGGTGATACGGGGGCCGGGGGCGTGTCACCGGTGTGGGTGACGCGTGCGCGCCGGCGACCCGGGATGGGTGCGGCGGCGCACGTTGGGTGTTCGCGGAGCGCCTGTCCGGCGTCCGCGAGGCGCTTACATCGGCAGCGTCATGGAGACGGTGAGGGTGAGCACGGCGCCGTCGTCGGCGTAGTCGGCGGTGAGCTCGCGGCCCTCGACCTCCCACTGTTCCCATTCGAAGACGCCCTCCTCCTCCTCGCCGTCGACGGCGTCGCCGTAGGCGGCGATGGCGGCGTCGCGGGTGGCCACGGGCGTGGTCGCGAAGGGGCCGTTGCCCTGGTAGGGGTCGACTTCCTCGCTGCCTTCGGGGTAGTAGAAGATCGCGCTCAGCACGTGGGTGCCGGTGCCCAGCGGCTCGCCGTAGTCGACCGCGTGGGTCTCGCGCGGGGAGAAGGACAGCACGACGCCGGCCTCCTTCAGGTGCACGAAGCCGGCGCGAATCTCCTTCTTGCGCTTCTGGGAGAGCTCGGTCGGCGCAGGCGTGCCGGCGGGCGTGGTGTGCGCGAGCACGGCAGCGATGAGCGGAGCGTCGACTTCGGTCAGGCCGAGGAGGCTCGGGAGCTCGGGGAGCGTCAGGATGGAGGTGGTGGTCATGAGGCTGAACGATAACCCGTAATCGGGCCAACGGGCCGGGTCACCAGGCCGGGCCGGCGATGAGGATGGAGCTCAGGCAGTCAGGACGGCGTTCGGCGAAGCCGAAGGCCAGTTTTCCCCAGGGTTCGCGGCGGGACCAGGAGGTTTCCTCGTTGGGGCCGCCGCGGGGAAAGCCGGTGATCTCAAGGCCGTTGTGGCGGCGGAGAACGTCGGTACGCGGGATGCAGGAGCCGGCGAGCGTCAGCACGAGGCCCCAGGCAGCGGGCTCCCGCTTGCTCACGCGGAGGAAGGCCTCGTCGAGGATCACGCCGTCGGCGAGCCGGACCGGGCCGCCGAAGAAACCGTCCGTCCATTCGTTGTGGATGTCGCGCTGGACCACCGGCGACTGCAGCGCAGCGGCCAGCTTGGGAGCGTCGAGCGGCGTCTGTGCGACCAGCAGCGGGAGCAAGGCCCAGAGATCCAAGGGAAGTTCAGTCACGGTTGATCGGCCGGCCGGCGGCGAGGAAGTCGGTGAACGAGTCGGCGACGAATCCGAGGTGGTCGAAGGACATCGGATACGGGATGTGGAAGGTCGAAAGGAAGTAGACCTTGCCTCGGCGTTCGCCTTCGAGGCCGAGCATGAATTGCGAATTGCCCGGGTCGCAGCCGATCGGGAGCAAGCCGGGAGGATGTAGATCCTCGTTCCACAGCATGCAATCGTCCAGATTCGATCCGCCCATGAAAGGCGAGTCGATGTCCTTGCCTTCGAACAGGCTGTACGTGTTGTTCAGCTCGGCCGTGGGGCCGTAGGAACTCGCTGGCCGCCCCTCCCAATCGACCGGCATCTCGATCCCCGTGTACCACCCGTGCTGGTTCAGCATCCTCGGCGGCGAGCCGCGGTGCCCAAGCAGGAAGGCCACGTAATCGAGCGGGAGCGAAAGCTGGTTCCGCGCTTCGAAGGCGCGGATGTCGTCGAGCGTGAGTTCGGGGTACTGGTGCTTGCTGGGGAACACCATGCGCCATTGCAAACTCGCCCAGCGCGCGGCAAGCGCTTCGGCGCTCGCCCGCGCGGCCAGTTCGTCAGCCATCTGCCGTGCGAGCGCCTTCGCGTTCCACGC
The DNA here is from genome assembly GCA_002205125.1 of Roseateles noduli. GTDB lineage: Bacteria > Pseudomonadota > Gammaproteobacteria > Burkholderiales > Burkholderiaceae_C > Roseateles > Roseateles noduli. The sequence goes on from NIOE01000003.1 coordinate 627,911, forward strand.
GAGTTCGCGCGCAGGAGCTTCGGCCTTGCGCTTCGCCATTGCGGCATGCAGATCAGCCTTGGCCTGATCGAGCTCCTCGCGCGTGACCGGTGGATACGGGCCAGGCCCCTGCGACTGGCGCAGGGCGATGACGAACTCGGCCCAGTCGTCGTCGGTCAGTGGGGTGTCGTCGGGGTCTGCCATCGGTCTTTAGCTCCAGGGCGCACTAAGGGTCGCTTGCCCGCCAGCCAGAGCGGTCGGCAAAGCCAAGCAACGGACAACACCTGGCGCGATCACTCACTGATCGGCTCGTTGTCCGGGTGCTCGACGCGCGCCCACTTCCTTCCGTCGAAGCGAACCAAGTCTGTAACGCCGACGCTCCACATGACGCCGTCCACTTGATCCAAGCGCCACGCATCCTGGATCCCAGGCTTCAGTTTCGACTTCACCAATGAGATCGCCTTCCCGTCATAAACGAACAGGCCCTCCTCGGCGCTCAGATAGACCGAGTGGTTGAACTTTGTGAGGCACACAAACGTCTGCTGGTCGTCCAATCCGCCGAGGCTGATGAAGCCCGACTTCGCGTTGCCTTTGAGCAGAGTGCCGTTGTGACCACAGACCCACACCTCGTCCTCCCCGACGCAACGCACCCATTCCAGATGTTCGCTCACAGGCAGTTCGATCGTTGTCCATGCGGCCCCGTCGAAGTGCGCCATGTATCCCTGTAGGCCTACCACGTACACATCAGAACCCGCGGTGCCATCGATGCAGCTCAGCATCGGCGCGGATGACATGACCTCCAACATCTCGCCGATGCGATCTGGCCCGTACTCGGTCGGGTTCACTTCGACACGGATACCTTGGTCGTTCCTTCGCCAGTCGTCGACGCCAAAGCGGCGGTACACCTGCCCATGCTGGCCGCAGGCCCAGAGCTGCCCATCGATCTCGCGTAGATGGGCCATGAGGCCGCCGAAATTTCCATCAACTAGGCCGGCGCCAGGCAGGTGCTCCGTGCGCACTTCCTGGTACTTCCCCGGACGAAGTGAACCGAGCCCTGAGGTCCAAGACAGACGAATCGCTTCTTGTCTTCAGGCAAGTTCCGGTACGCGTGCACGGAGACGATGTTGTCTTCGAGGTCAAAGTATCCGAACGGGAGTTCCTGCTCTGCAGGGTTGTAGGTCGAGCACCGCGTGTGAGCCGTCTCTCGCGGATCCAAGGAGTCCAGCTGGGTCGCAAGGAAGACGAAATCATGTGCGATTACTACGCCGTCGAGGAAATACACGGATGAGACATCGCTGGATGGCATTCGACTTCTCTTACCTCGCATTGCATGGTGGCTTCAAATCTGAAGCGCAGCGCCTGTCTTCACCTCAGCCTTTTGGCGCACCAAGGGAGGCGATCGTGTACGCTCTCAATGCACCGGTGTAGCCAGATATCCAATCCAGCTGGATCGCCAGTTCGACGCCGTCCGGGCGACTGAGAAAGAAAGAAGCGCCATTTGCATGACGCCGGCTCGATACGCCGAGGTGTCTTTCGACCGAGCCCAAATCAGCTGACAGCAGATCGATCCCAACACCCCAATCGAGGCCGGGCCGCCGCCCCTCAGGCGCTATCAAGGTCAGGGAACGCAGAGCCCAAGTCTCGGGCGCCGTCAGGGTGCCGGGCTCATACGTAAATTCGAGCTGCAGTTCCCCGCCGAACCACGTCAGCTTGAATTGCGCCGCGTCTCTCCTCAACCAATGCGTCGACAAGATCTGGCCATCGGACCACCGATCCCAGAAGGCTTGCCACCTCGCCTCCGTAGACTGCCAGCCCACCAAAGCCTGGAGAGCGGCTGCGGACCTCGAAGGCGCCAGGGCGCTCATTCGCCGATCGGCTCGTTGTCCGGATCCTGGATGCGCTCCCAGGACTTCCCATCGAACCGGGCAATGTCCGTCACTCCGACGCTCCAGAGATATCCATCAGCCTGGTCGACTCGCCAAGCGTCCTGCAACTCCGGTTTGAGCTTGGTCTTGACGTTGGTGATCTTCTTTCCATCCCAGACGAACAGACCTTCCTCGGCGCTCAGGTAGACCTTGTCGTTGAACTTGGTCACACACACGAAGGTTTGATGATCATCCAGTCCACTCACGCTCTTGAAGCCGCCACGTGCGCTTCCCTTCAGCAGGGTGCCGTTGTGCCCACAGACATAGACCTCGTCAGGACCGTAGCACCGCACCCACTCAAGGTGTTCGTCAACAGGAAGCGCAACCTGGGCCCACTTCTTACCGTCGAAGTGCGCCATGTAGCCCTGAAGTCCCACAACATAGACGTCGTCAGCAGACAGGCCATCGACACAGCTCAGCATCGGCGCCGTCGACATCTTCTCCAGCATCTGGTCGATCTTGTCCGCATAGTTCGCCGGATTGATATCGACGCGGATGCCTATGTCCGCACGGCGCCAATCGTCGCGTCCGAAACGACGGTAGACCTGCCCATGCTGGCCGCAGGCCCACAGCTGACCACCGATCTGTCGCAAGCTGCTCATCAGGCCGCCAAAGCGCCCTTCCACCATGCCAGCGTCGGGAATCTGCTCGACGAAGGTGGGCTCATTGCGCTGATTGAACCGCACGGTTCCGTGTCGACCCAACGCGACAAAGCGACTGCCGTCTGGAAGGTCCTCGATGTCGCCGCGGTAGGAATGCACCGATACGACGTTGTCCTCATAGTCGTGAAAGGCCCAGGGAGTCTCATCTTCGGAGAGATCGAGGATCGACATCCGCGTATGCCAGACCTCTGCCGGGTCGAGCGACTCCAGTTGGGTGGCGAGATACACGAAGTCCGAGGCTGCACAAGAGGCATCCAAGTAATAGACGCCAGCCGCTTCGTTTGACATTTATCTCTCCATGCCCGTTTCGCACCCACATCCTCCGCTGGCAAGGACGCTCGTCATGCTCATCGACTCCGTATCGAATTGGACGACCACAGACTCACCCGGCCTTGGAGGCGTCCATCACTTCGTTGTCGGTGTTGGTCATTCCGACCAAGACGAACAATCGATCCGCGTCCATGCGGCCATCAGCAATTCAGCAATTCAGCATTCGTCGTGAACGCTGCGCCAAGTCCCCGGCGACATGAGCTTGACTCGAATGAGGCGGTTGTCGACGTTGCTGTACAGAATGTGCAGTGAGCAAGCAGGAAGATGCCAGACCGCGTGCGCCGTCAGTTCGGATGACTCCTGCTGCGCGGGAGGTACTCGGACTTTGGCGAAGAGCTCTTCAGCACTGTCCTCGAAGGACAAGCCAAATGGCAACTCACCTTGCCATCCGGTCGAATCCTGATCGCGGTTCCTGTGAAGGGTCACGGCACGAATGATCCCTCCCGATTCAGTCGCTGCAAGTCCGACGGACACGCCGACATCCTGCATAACATCGACCGTCCCGGATTCCTCGCCTTCAGCAATACGATCCGCGTTGAGGATGTCTTTCCAATCGCTTCGAAGCCGGATCTCTGAAACGGGCTCCCCCAACGATTCGACGACTGTCTTCAACGAAGGCCCGCGCTCTTGCGCGGGTGCAACCAACGGATCCGGGAGCACGCGACAAACGACGCGATTGAGTTGCGCTCCCTTGTTTGTGTAGACCGCCGTCAGCCGGTACCCGGGAACATCCCATGTATCCGTTCCAGACGAGTGCCGACTCGCTTCAAAATCAAACAACTTCGCGCGAGCCTGCTGCCGGCTGTCACTCCACATCAGACCAAACGGCAGGGCTCCCCCATAGTCCTCGATGTCCTCGCGCCGCGAATAGAAATAGGCCTGAGTGAATAGCAATTCGCCATGGCCCCATCCACGAACCGGCCCGATCCCCGATTGGTACGCTGCTTCGGTGAACCCGAGTTCCACGCCCATCCTGCGGACCAGAACCCAGTCGTGGAATGGCGAGGCCCCGTCGTCCGAATCCGTCAACGCGGGGCGATTGAAGGTATTCAACCTCTCAAACACGCCCGCTTCCTGCAGTTCGTCGACCGTTCGTCCGAACAAACGGATCAAGTCTTCTGAGTTCAAGTGATCCCCACTGGAAACGTGATCGACGCCCTCGTGAATTGGCTATCGTTTCACTCAAACAACTGCGAGACAGAGATTTGCCGAATTCGCTGCTCGTCAGACGTGAAGCTCACCAGCATCCGCTTGTCGTCGAGCACCCAGCGATCATTCTTCAGGCTACCTCGACTGGTCCATTCTGGTTCCCCGAGCTTCGTTCGGGCCTGTTCCCTCGTCATCGTCGTATCGATGCCAAACGGAGCTCCCTCAACGGCACGACCCGGCTCTTCGGGATGAATGAAGAAGGTGTGGAGCACCAACTCACCTTCTGCATACTTTTTTCTATCCGGCAGCTCGCTGGCGAGAGTGAACACGAGTTCGATCTGCTGACCAGAAACCTCCACATTGGTTTCTTTCTCGCCACGCGGGGGACGCTTCAACGGAAGTGGAACGTTCAGGGCTTTCAGGTACTCCACCACTGCCACATCGGTTTCGGACTTGCCGAGCAATGCCAGCGCGTTCTTGTAGATTTCCATGTAACTACTCCAGTTCTAGACAGCGATCAGTCACCGCTGATTAACTTTTCCAACCAGTCGTCGTAGTCCTTGTTGGACTTCTTCAGGATCGCATCAGACGCTGTCTTGTATGCGTCCTTACAACCACCGTCGGCATCATACTCATCGATCTTGTCAAGCATCGCAGCCACATCTCGAGCAGCCGAACCTGCCAGATTCTTTGCATCTTTGGCGGCATCAGCCACGGACTGCCCATGGGTCGGGCTATGGTCAATGTGGGCCTGTCGAGGAATGGCGATGGTATCGGCGCCGTTGTCGATGGCTTTCTTTTCCGCCGTGGAAAGTGGTCCACCCTTCAGCTCGGCGGCCCGTTCCTTCAGCGCCGCTTTTGAGGGAATGTGGTCCCGGTCGAACTTCCCCTCACCCGTCTTCTTTTTCAAGTCGCCATAGCTGCCGGCCTCACCACACTTCATCTTCTTCTTCGGCTTGGACTTGGTCCCTTCGCCCTTCTCACCTGTCGGCTTTGGCGCGGCTTCCACCTCTTCCGCCTTCCGGCTCTTGCCCGCCAACTCGTCGATCTTCTTCTCCGCCGCCTCGATCGCCTCCTTAATCGGCTTCTGCATGCTCTTCGGGAGATGCGGCACAACCTCGTTGGCAACTTTGCGAATGCCGGCCAGATAGCGTTCCGAATTCTTCGCGATCTTCGCCGCCGTGGCAGCCTCGCCTGCGATCGGCACCACGCCGACGAGGGAGAGACCTGCCCCCAGCCAATCCCCGCGCATCGCGCTGACCAGGCTGTTCAGCAAATCGGCAGGAGCCCCGAAGCCGGGGATCAAACCCACCACATCCAGCAGCATCTGGAGGGCATCGAGCTTGGAGATCTCGGTCGGATCGACCTTCACCGCGGTGTTCGCGTCCTCCGCCTTGCCCGCGCTAACCGCGGGCGACTTCTGCAGGATGCCTGTCGTGTTGTAGCTACCCATGCGATCAGCCGCCGTTCATCCAGAACTTGTCGCCGTGGCGGACCACCCACTTCTTGCCGGCGCGCACCGAGTCGCTCTTGTCGAGCGGCTCGCATTTCTTGCCCACCGTGCCGCTCTTAATGCCGGTGCCGCTACCGGGCGTGTCACCGACGCTGCTCGGTGTCTTGCTTTGATCGAAGACCACGGCCGGGTTGCCGTTGAACTTGACGCTCTTGACGATGCCCGTTGCGTCGCTCAATTGCGATGTGATCGGATACGGCACCGGCACCATTGAGCTGCCCACGGGCGTCTTGCAGACGTCTGGCGGCATGCTGTAAACGACCCAGCCGCTCTCCTTGCGGGCTCCCAGATTAATGGCCATGAGCCGCCTCCTCCATCTTGAACAGCGGTGCTGTCAGGTCGGTCTCGAAACGCAGTTCGGCCGTCTTCACGCCCATCTCGGCGGATACGCTCGCGCGCCAGACGATGGCAAGTTCCATCACGTCCGTGTCCACGTGCAAGGTATCGATCGCGCACACGCCGCCCAGCATCAGGCCGCTGGCAAGATGGAACAGTACCGATACGCGATGCCCCGGCAGCGCGACGAAGGCGTGACCGCTCGGACAGAGCGCGGGGGCGATCAGGTTGCCGAGCTCGATGTAGCAATCGGGCCGCGGGAAGGCGATCTGCTGGTCTTCGGGCGCAGCGTTCCAGTACGCCATGTCGAAGTCCTTGGGCAGATTCGGCCAGCGCTCCGCCAACCATTGATCGTTGTACGAGCCGGCGCGTTGGATACGTGGCGTCCATGCGCGTCCGACCGGGCCGAAACCCGCCGGCCGATGCGCGTAGGCCTTGGCGTGCTCCAGCATCTGCGGCGGCTGCTGACCGGCGGCCTGAGCCGTGATGTCCGGTCGATCGACCGGATGATCCGGCGGCTCGATCTGCGGCGCGGGCCACGAGGTCGGCATCGGAACTCGTGCGTCCCGCGACGCACGCTCCAGATCCGCATGCATCCAGCCGCGGCCCAACGGATTCAGGAAGCAGACTTCATTGAGCAGCAGTTCCGGCGCCTCGGCATCGCGCCCGAAATCAGGATTCGCCACGCGGCTGCTGCCGCCGTAGGCCAGTTCATACAGCAGCGGCACGCTGGTCGCGGCGCTCAGCGTGCGCCGTGTCCATGCGCCCTTGGCGTCGCGCACGAACTCCGACGGAGCCTGCAGATGCAGCGCCTTATCCAGCAGCATCTCGCGGCTGCGATCCCCGTTCGGTCCCGGTGCGCGCAACCAGCTGTCGATCGCGACGCGTCGCCCCTCCTGCCACGCCACGCGTTCCACAAAGCCTGTGTCGGGATCCGTCAACGGCGGCACGTATCCGGCTGCCGGGTCCGCCTGGGGATGACGCGACGGTTGGCTGACGCGCAATCTGGCGAGCCAGCCTTCGCTCGGCCGCCCGGCCGGCGCATGGCTGGTGCCGGTGACCAGGACGTCGCACCTCGGCTTGAACGGCGCAAGGTCGCTTTCAGCGCGGACGCTGCTCAGGCCTACCTCGCCGACGTATTGATCCTCGGTGACCAGCGGAGGAGCGCCCTCGTCGATCAGTTGCGGTACCAGGCGCATCGGACCGGCGGCCGTCGGCTGCGCACCCTCCAGTTGCCATGCCGGCACGAGCTTGTAGACCGTGCGCACCGCCACGACCTCGTGCTCGCGGTCCTGCGTGTCGATGCCGCGATAACCCGCCGCGCCGAACGGCGTGAGGTTGATCAGTTCCATACGGCGCTCCGACCTCAATTGAGGTCGATGTCCTTGCCGTTGATCTGCACCGGGCCCGACGCGTCGAACAGGAATTCCGATCCGACGATCGTGACCTTGCCGTCCTTGGTCATCGTCAGACTGGCCTTGCCGACCACGAAGCGGATCGCGTCGCCCGCGACCAGCTCGTAGGTCTTGCCCACACGCGTGGTCTTGCTCAAGCCCACCTGCTCCGACTGCTGCAGGCCCACCGTCGTGTTCATGAGGCCGCCGACCGTCGTCTGATAGGCCGCACCGATGGTCAAAGCCTTGCCCAGTCCGATCGTCTCCGCCTTCGCCAAGGCGATGGTTTCGGTCTTCATGCCGCCGATCGTCACCGACCGGTTGTCCCCGATCGACACGGTCTCATTCAGGTCGACTCGCTCGGTACGGTTCTGATGAACCGTGATCGTCTCGTTCAGATCGACGGTCTCCGTGCGGTTGCCCTTCACGAACACCGTCTCATGCCGATCGATCGTCTTCGTCCGATCCCGCCCGACCCAGTGCGTCTCGTCGTTCTCGACCTCGATGTCCTGGTTCTTCTCCGCGTGGATCCACAGCTGCTCGTCGCCGTGCTTGTCCTCGAACCGGATCGCGTTGGCGTTGCCGTAGCTGCCGCCCTTGGTCGAGCGCGTCAGGAAGCCGCTCTGCGTCGCGTTGGCCGGCAGGTCCCACGGCGGCAGGTTCTCGCCGTTGTAGGTCCGCCCCATGATGATGGGCGCGTCCGGGTCCCCTTCGATGAACCCGATGATCACTTCCTGCCCGATGCGCGGGATGTGGATGCCGCCGAAGTTCGAGCCCGCCCACGGATGCGCCACGCTCACCCAGCACGAGCTGCGCTCGTCGCTCTTGCCGCGCCGGTCCCAGTGGAATTGCACCTTCACCCGGCCGTACTTGTCGGTGTGGATCTCCTCGCCCGCCGGACCGCTCACGATGGCCGTCTGAGGCCCCGCCACCAGCGGCTTCGGCGTGCGCCGCGCCGGCCGGTACTGCTGGGCCGCCGGGATGCAGTTGAAGCTGCAGCGCAGCCCCGTCTCGCCCGAGCCCGCCTCGTTGGCCGCCTGGCTCAGGCTGATCTGCGTGCCCGTGATCAGGTACTGCGCGTTCTCGGTCTCGCGCGGATGGCGCGACAGCGACAGCAGATGCCCGGTGCTCACGCCTTGCGCGTTGGTCGTGCCGTCATACGTCTGGAACTGCGTCTGCAGCTCGTCGAGGCGGTCCTCGACGTACTGCGAGCCGTCGCCCGTCTGGATGTAGCCGCCCGGGTAATCGAAGATCTCGCCGTCGGACAGGTCGTAGTTGCGCGCCACGCTCTGGTTGGTCTCCAGCGACGTCGACGGCCGCTGGAAGTCGTAATCCGTGATCACGACCTTGCCCGGCTTCACGCATTCCGCGCTGCCCCAGGCCTGCACGTACTCCAGCGCCGGCGTGGCCTGCGCGCCCGAGCCGTAGAACGGCAGCGACTCGCAACCGGGCTTGGCGTCATGGCCGCTCGCCGAGTCGCACAGCACCACCTTGTGGCCGGTCTCGTCGTGCTCGACATACCAGTAGATGCCTTCGTGCTCCAGCAACCGGGCCACGAAGTTGAAGTCGGTCTCGCGGTACTGGACGCAGTAGTTCCAGGTCCGGTACGGGCGCAGCAGCTTGAACTCGTAGCGCGCGACCGGGTGGTCCTCGAAGACCTGCTTGACGATATCGGGGACCGACAGCTCCTGGAAGATCCGGCAGTCCGAGGTCCGCGACAGCAGCCACAGCCACGGCTTGAGCTGCATCTCGTAGACGCCGTGCTTGCCCTCGAAGCCGCGCTGCGCGAAGCGCGTCACGTAGCCGCTGAGGAATCGCGGCGCATCGTCGCGCAGCGCGATCGTCAGCGTCGCGGGCTTGCCCAGCAGCTCCGAGGCCTGGATGTCCTTGCGTTCGCTCAACAGCGTCAGCGTGGTGTCTCCGGCGTCGCTGAGTCCCTCCCGCGACACACAGGTGTGCACGCGCAGGGTCTCGTCAGGCAAGGCGGTCTTGAGGCGGAAAGGTGAGGCCATGGCACCAGGGGTCAGGTCGACACCCCGGAGGCTAGGGATCACCCGCGATCACCACAACGGTCGAAAGTCACTCCCACGGTTCGCAGGCCCCTGGCGAATTCCGCAGAATTATCAGAATGGCAGCCGACGGGGGTCAGGTCCTGCCCGCCTGACGGCCGTAGCGCACGTCAACCGCGGACTTCGATCGACAGATCGCCCAGCCTCGGATCCACGTAGAACTCGACCTCGCCCCAAGGGAATCGGGCCACCGCGCGGGACCGCGCCACCATCTCGGGCTCGACACCCGTCTTCTTGACGAAGCGCTTCACCATGCGCGCGGTCAGGATCGATTACGGAAACTCTTCCTCGTCGAACAGCACGAATGCCGCAGGTTGTCGGCCATCGCGGGCATCGATCACCAGCTTCGCCGAGAGGTCCAAATACCGGACAGGCCGACCTTCAAGGGACGCCACACCCGGCGCGCCAGCCCGCCAGACGAGCACGCCGTCGACGGTGACACGACCGTCGATCACATCGATTTCCAGAGTCATGGGTGGGGCCCGCTGTCGCAGCTTCCTGAGGTCCATTCGGAACGGCACGATAAAACGCGCCGATCGCTCGGGTCAGCGGCGAAGGTCATCCCGGGCGGGAAACGCCCGATACTCCACTCGCTCGCCAATCGCCCACAACCACTTGCCCAACGCCTGAAGCGCGCCATGCCCATCCTCCGCCGCGTCATCGCCCTCACCGTTCTTGCCGGCTGCGTCTGGACTTTCCAGGAGAGTCGTCGAGGCAACTTCGGCATGCTGGGCGCTCCCTTCGCGATCATCGCGGTGATCATCGGCATCCTGGCGCTGGCCGCGGCGATCTTCAACCTCAAGGTCTTCGGCGAACGGCAGTGGGAAGACAGCGGCTTCGACAACTCCGTGCTGGGTCAACGCTCCGGCCGCGTGTTCGGCGTCTTCCTGGCCTTCATCTTCGGCGGCGCGCCGATCTTCATCGCGATCCGCGGGCTGGCGCACGGCGTGATTCCACCGCTCTGGAGCGCGCCGGACCTCGTCGCCGCCCGGTCGCCGGTGATGTTCGTGCTCTGCTTCGCGCTCTGGCTGGGCATCGGGATGGCGCTGTTCGTGCTGATCATCAAGGGCACGTGGCTCGCGAAGTTCGGCGGCGAGAAGACATCCTCTCCAGAAAACGAGCCGCGCCGCCGGCGATGATGGAGTCCCGTCAGCTCAAGACATGACTCCCGCTCCAATGATCGTCGAGTCGCTCCTCGTCCGCCGAATCATCACGAAGTCCCACCGCTACGACCAGATCCGCGGCTATCGCATGGCCTATACGCTGGACGTGGGCGCGAAGCGCCCGGATTTCGTGCTTCTGCCCGGAGACGTCCATCTCACGGAAGGCCAGCAGATCCACGTCGTGCGTTGGAAGCCGGGATCGTCGGCGATCGTCGCCTTCCTCAACGGGGGGTACGGCACACCGATCCACCTCCAGCCGAGCAGCTGGTTCGGCCTGGCGTCGATGATCGCGCTCAACAACGGCATGGCGCTCTACTACTGCTTCATCGTCGACAAGCTCCCGGTCCTGCTGTTGCTCGGTTTGAGCTGGCTCGTTGTGAACTCGTGGTTGATGTATTGGATCCGCGAGCGAAGGAAAGTAAAACAGGCGCTGGAGGTCCTGCGCGAGTTCCAGCAGATGCGTTTGCGTCTGGGCTTCCAGACGGAGCGCGAATAAGACAAGCCTGACGGCCTCCACGCCGTTGTCTTCTGTGAAAGCGTTCGCCCACGCACGGGCGCTGATCGCCCGTCGTGACACACCCGGTTGCGAATTCCCGCCTGTGCAGAGGCCAAAGTCACTTCGGTCCGCCCCACCCGCCCGGTACCGTGCGTTCATCCGCATTGCGAAGGAAGCGTCGATGGGTGCTGCACGCATTCCCGGGCCTCAAGGCGCCGGGGCCAACACGTTCGAGATCGACGACGGCACGATGATCCGCGCCGCGTCACCGCTGGTGTCGCCCGTCGGCGCCGCGCCGCGCGCCGAGAAGGCCGCCCCCATCGACGACGACACCCGCGCGCTGGCCGCCGTCGCCTACGGCGAGGGCTCGACCGGCAACGTCTACGAGGAGATGGCCGCCATCGCCAACGTGCTGGTACGCCAGCAGAAGGCGCGCGGCTTCGCGACCATCAGCGCGTTCATCAAGACGGACAAGACCTTCGCGTTCGCCGCGCATGACGGCAACCAGCGGCACAACAAGCTCAAGAAGGCCACCGCCGACGAGATCGCCGCCGACACCGGCATGAGCGACGCCGTGCGCGGCGCGCGCAACGCGCTCAGCGCCACCGGCACCGATTACGCCAACGGCGGCTACTTCTGGGACGGCGCCGACATCAAGTCGAACTACGACAAACACCCCAAGGTGAAGGCCGGGATCCACATCACCGATCCGAAGCACAACATCTACGACATCAAGGACAAGGACGTCCCCGGCGAAGAATGGTGGCGCAGCGCGACCGGCGCCAAGACCAAGCTGCGCGGCAAATGGGATTACAAGTACGAGTCCACCGCCGCCTACGGCGGCACCATCTTCTGGAAGTACAACGACGACTTCGTGAAGGCCACCAACAACAAGGTGTACGACTGATGTCCAGGCTGTCCCGTCCCCTGCCCCAAGCTCTGCGGGGCTCTCTGCGGCGCACCATGCGTCGTTCGCTGCCGATGGTGGCGACCGCACTCGCCGGCTCGTTCTTCGTCGCCTGCGCGGCGCACGCGGACGCCGTGGCCAGGAACGCGACCGAGCTGCGCGATCGGCTGCGCGGCACCGCGGCGCCCGCGGCGCTGGAGCCGATCAAGACCGAAGGCTGGTGTGGGCCGCAAGGCTGCTTCGTCGATGTCGGCGAGCTGCGCCTGGACCGCGACAAGGGCGGCGTCGCCAAGGCGTCCGGGGGGAAGCCGCTCGTCGTCGTCGAACACCGGGCGATGGGCGGAGAGCCCCTGCCGGACGTCGACTGGACCTCGACCGACGCCTACCGAGTGAGCGCCGGCGGCCAGCGTTGGGGCACCTGCATGGAGTTCACGCACACGGGGATCGGCAAGAGCGGCACGTACCAGCGCTGGGTCAGCGTGGTGCTGGTGCCGTTCAGCGGCGACAAGCCTGCGGGACCGGCGCATCGATTCGTCGGGTACTGGGCCGGGTGCGATTCGCTGCAGGCAGCGAGCGCGGGTCAGGTCTTGCTTCCCGTGATCGAGCGCGGCGAGCCGAAGGCCGCCAAGCCGGTCAGGCTGGTGAACTACCAGTGCTCGGCGAAAGGCTGCGAGGGGAAGGTCGACGAGCGGATCGTCGACGGAGATCCGGCCGGCGAAAACGGCGGGATGTCGATCCGGGCGAAGTGAGCGGCTGACTGCCACGGCCGCTGGCCCTCACCCCCACCCTCTCCCGCAGTGCGGGAGAGGGGGCCACGCCCTCAATCGAATGCGTAGTCGAAGTCCCCGTCCTTCACCGCCAGCTCGACCTTCGTGATCGCCTGGCCGTTGGTGACGCGGGTGAGGTACTCCCGGCTGATGCGCGGCAGCACGGTGTTCGTGAGGATCGCGTCGACCACGCGGCCGCCGCTCTCCACCTCGTTGCAGCGGCTGATGATCAGCTTCACCACGTCGTCGCCGAAAGTCAGCGGCACGCCCAGGTTCTCGCCCACGCGCTTCTGGATGCGGCCCAGCTGCAGACGCACGATCTGGCCCAGCATCTCCTCGCTCAGAGGGTAGTACGGGATCGTCACCAGGCGGCCCAGCAGCGCCGCCGGGAAGATCTTCAGCAGCGGCTCGCGCAGCGCCTTGGCGATGCCTTCCGGTTCCGGCATCAGCTCCGGATCCGCGCACAGCTTCATGATCAGGTCGCTGCCCGCGTTGCTCGTCAGCAGGATGATGGTGTTCTTGAAGTCGATGTGGCGCCCCTCGCCGTCTTCCATCCGGCCCTTGTCGAAGACCTGGAAGAACAGCTCGTGCACGTCCGGGTGAGCCTTCTCGACCTCGTCCAGCAGCACGATCGAATACGGCCGGCGACGCACCGCCTCGGTCAGCACGCCGCCTTCGCCGTAACCGACGTAGCCCGGCGGCGAGCCCTTGAGCGTCGAGACCGTGTGGGCCTCCTGGAACTCGCTCATGTTGATCGTGATGACGTTCTGCTCGCCGCCGTAGAGCGCCTCGGCCAGCGCGAGCGCCGTCTCCGTCTTGCCCACGCCCGAGGTGCCCGCCAGCAGGAACACGCCGATCGGCTTGCTCGGGTTGTCCAGCCCGGCGCGCGACACCTCGATGCGCTTGGCGATCATCTCCAGCGCATGACGCTGGCCGACGACGCGCTGGTTCAGCGTGTCCGCCAGCTGCAGCACCGCCTGCACCTCGTTGCGCACCATGCGGCCCACCGGGATGCCGGTCCAGTCCTGCACCACCGCGGCCACCGCCTGTTCGTCGACCTGCGGCAGGATCAGCGGCGCATCGCCCTGCAGCGCCGTCAGCTCGGAACGCAGGCCATGCAGCTCGGTCAGCAGCGTCTCCCGCTCGGCCTCTTCCGGCGCGCCCTCGCCGTCCTTGCGCAGCAGCGCGTGCAGTTCCAGCACGCGATCGACCATGCCCTTTTCCTTCAGGTGACGGGCTTCGAGCTCCGCCTTGCGCGTCTGCGCCTCGTCCAGCTGCGTCGCCACGCGCTGCTTGCGCTCCGCGACGTCCATGCCGATCGCGCCTTCGCGGCCGATGATCTCGCGCTCGATCTCCAGCGCCTGGATGCGGCGCAGGCAGTCCTCGAGTTCCGCCGGCGTCGCATGCTGGCTCACCGCCACGCGCGCGCAGGCCGTGTCGAGCAGACTCACCGCCTTGTCAGGCAGCTGTCGCGCCGGGATGTAGCGGTGGCTCAGGCGCACCGCCGCCTCGATGCCCTCGTCGAGCAGCGCGACGCGGTGGTGCTTCTCCAGGATGGACGCCACGCCGCGCAGCATCAGCACGGCCTTGTGTTCATCGGGCTCGGGCACCTGCACGACCTGGAAACGCCGCGTCAGCGCGGGGTCCTTCTCGATGTGCTTCTTGTACTCGGCCCAGGTGGTCGCCGCGATGGTGCGCAGCTTGCCGCGCGCCAGCGCCGGCTTCAGCAGGTTGGCCGCGTCGCCCGTCCCCGCCGCGCCGCCCGCGCCGATCAGCGTGTGCGCTTCGTCGATGAACAGGATGATGGGCTTGGCCGAGGCCTGCACCTCGTCGATGACCTGGCGCAGGCGGTTCTCGAATTCGCCCTTCATGCTGGCGCCGGCCTGCAGCAGGCCGATGTCGAGCATGTACAGCGACACGTCCTTCAGCTGCGGCGGTACGTCGCCCTGCGCCAGGCGCAGTGCGAAGCCTTCCACCACCGCCGTCTTGCCGACGCCCGCCTCGCCCGTGAGGATGGGGTTGTTCTGGCGGCGGCGCATCAGGATGTCGACGATCTGGCGGATCTCTTCATCACGGCCGGCGATCGGATCGATCTCGCCGTTGCGCGCGCGCTCCGTCAGGTCGACGGCGTAGCGCTTGAGCGCCTCCTGCTTGCCCATCGCCGCGGGCGCGATCGCGCCGCTGGCGTCACCGGGCACGGCGCCCGGCTCGGCGGCGCGCATCGCGCGCTCGGGCGAGCCTTCGAGGATCTGGTTGAACTTCTCGCCCAGGTCGTCGACGTTGATCTTCTCGAACTGCTTGGACACCGACAGCAGCACGTTGCGCATCGACGCCGTCTTCAGCAGCCCCAGCACCAGGTGACCCGTGCGCACCTGCTGGTCGCCGAACATCAGCGAGCCGTAGACCCAGCCGCGCTCGACGGCGTTCTCGACCCAGCTCGACAGGTCGGTGACCGAGGTCGCGCCGCGCGGCAGCCGGTCCAGCGAGGCCATCAGGTCCGTCGACAGCTGCGCCGCGTCCAGCCCGTAGTGCTTGACGATGCGATGCAGGTCGGAGTCAGGGGTGTTGAGGATCTGGTAGAGCCAGTGCTGCAGCTCGACGTACGGATTGCCCCGCAGCTTGCAGAACACGGTGGCGCCTTCGATCGCCTTGTAGGCCAGCGGGTTGAGCTTGCCGAAGAGGCTGGTGCGGGCGATTTCAGTCATGACGATGCTCCCTGTGATGCCGGCGGTGTGGCCCGTCCCTTCACCCGCTGTTGCGGATGCAGGTGCAGGTCGCCCCGGTCGTGACGATGCGGACGGCCGCCCGAGCGGCCCGTCCAGGAAGTGAAGCCCAGGCGCGCGCCGCCGCTGAGGGCCGCGGCGGGCACCTCGTCGCGGCGCAGCACGGGCTGCAGCTCCCATTGCAGGTTGTGGCCGACGTACTGCCGGATCCAGTCGTTCAGCGGCCGCCACGCGTCGCCGTCGGGCAGGAAGCCCTCGTACTGGCGCAGCGTCAGCGGCCCCAGGACGACGCGGAAACGGTACTGGCGGTCCCAGGCCTTGTTGCCCGCGGACGTGTTGCGACCCAGGCGCGGCATTTCGCGGCCGATGCGCTCGGGCCGCTGGCGCGCGAAGCCCAGCCGCGTGCGCTCGCCGTCCTCGACGGGCAGCCAGTGCGGCACGTGCTCCTCGATGCGCACCGGCACCTTGAAGTGGGACGACAGGATCTTGGCGAGGCCTTCCGGATGCTGCGCGCGACCGCCGTGCAGGCCGGCCTGGAACAGGCGCGCCGTCTGCGGCAGCGAGTCGCCAGGCCGTTGCGTACCGTCGAGCCCGGCGGCCGCGCCCAGCCAGGCCGCGTAGCGGTCCGTCGCCGGGCGGTCGTGCTGCACGGCCGGCTGCGACTGCGCCCAGGCACGGTAGAAGTGCAGCAGCAGGCGGTGATGGAAGACGTCGAGGAAACGGCTCAGCGTCGGATCGCCGCGCTGATGCAGCCGCTCGCGGGTGTATTCGGTCAGGTGCAGCGGCATCGGCCCCTGCGGGCCGAGCAGGCCGAAGAAGCGCACGCCCAGCCGCGGCGCGGGGCCCTGTCCGCGCGTCAGGCTCTGGAGCGCCGCCGGCGCGAAATCGAGTTCGGGCTCCTGGCCCAGCCGGATCGCTTCCTGCGACGGGCGCAGGCCGCGCCCCAGGCGCGGTTGGTCGGGCGTCAGCCCTTCGATGCGCCGAAGGAGCGCGAAGAAATCATGCGCCCAGGGCGTCGCTTCGACGTCCTCGAACAGCGCGCGCAAGGCGGCATCGGACTCGTTGCGCTTCGCGGGCCGGCGTTCCAGCAGCGAGGCCGGTGACACGGTGGCGTCTTCTTCAGGCGCTGTATCGAGCGCGGTCTCGAGCGCTGTATCGGGCGTGGTGTCAGGTGACGTGCCGGATGCGTCGTCGGCGGACTGCGCGATATCGCCGCCGCCGGCACCGCCGGTGGTCTCGTCGTCTGGCGTGGAGCCCGGGCCCTGGAGGCTCATCCGCGTTCCTCGTCGCGGGCGCGATCGCCGCGACCCTCGGCATCGCCGCCGACGCGCGGCGCCCAGCGCTTCACCAGGCCGCGCTGCGTCGTGCGCAGGCTCAGCTGCGTGAAGCTGTTGATCGCGGCGTGGCGCGTGAAGTAGCGCTCCAGCACGCTCGCGAAGAGGAAGGTGCTGTGGCCCTGGAACGCGTGTTCATCGAGTTCCAGCGCGATCTCGGCCCCGGTGCCGTAGCTCAGCGGTCCGGTGAATGGCAGGCGGCGCACTACGGGTTTGGCCTCGACAGCGCGGACGCCTTCGACCTGCCGTAACCAGCCCGGGTCGCCGGGCGGTCCGTATAGCGCCAGCAGTCGTCGCAGCGTCGCCGCTGCCTGCGCGGGAGGCTCGTCGCCCCACGGCAACTGCTGCTGCGTCAGCAGGCCGACCAGGCTCCAGCCCGCCTCGCCCGCCGGCTGGCGGTTCACCGGCCGTGTCGGCCCGTGCACCGCGTCGACCTTGAGCACCGGCCCGGCCGCGTCCAGCCGCCACATGCCCGCGCCGTTGTGAGGAAGCAGCATCGGCAGGTCGCGGTTGGTCACCAGCGCCGACACCGACAGCTGGCGGATGTCCTCGCGATACGGCGCGTGGCGCGGATCGACCAGCGAGATGAAGACCTCATCGCCGATGTAGCCGGTGCGCGGTCCCTGGTCCTTCTGGCGCGTCGACATCAGCCGCGGCTCGCGCCGCGCGGTGTAGAAGCCTGGCGCCTCCGGCGGCGCCTGGTGATACGTGGCGTAGAGCGGCTCGAAGCCCTGCTGGCCGAGCGCACCGGCGCCGTAGCCGGTCACCGACTGCAGGCTGTGGACCTCGTAGTCCATCGGCCGGGTGCGGTCCGGCACGACGTGGTACTCCCAGTTCCCGGTGCCGAGCTGGATCCGGTCCAGCCGCTTCGGGAACAGGTTGATCGCCGGCGTGCAATGCAGCGACACGCTGTCGACGTCGACCATCGCCTCCAGCGCGCCGTCGCCGCGGGAGAAGAACAGCACGATCTCGAAGGACGTGCCGTCGATGCGCGCGAGGCGGTCGGCCAGTTGATCGATCTCGAGGAACAGGAAACGCCGCGGCATCGCCGCGAGCTCCTGCATCAGCCGGCTGCCGGAGAAATTGCGGTGCGTCTCGGGCAGCAGCGCCTCGTCGGGTGCGAAGCCCAGCGGACGGATGCTCGTCGCCGAGCGCCATTGGACCGGCACGGTCGAGGCATCGATGCCGTCGCCGGTGACGAAGGTGCCCAGCGGTGCGCCCAGCGCGAGCTCATGCAGCCGGTACGCGACCTCGTCGGGCGCGCTCAGGTAGAGCGCGAGCCGGTCCAGTCCGAGCTGCTTCACCGGGATGCCGCCGCCGGTCTTGAGCCTCAGCCGAACGCCGCCGCGGCTGCCCGCCGCCTCCGGCAGGCGCGACATCGGCAGGTCGGGCGCGTGGGTGAAGTACTGGACGTCGTCCAGCGTCAGCGGCCACAGCGTGAGGTCGTGGGCGGTGCGGAACTCGCAGCGCGTGTCCTGCCCGCGCGGGATCCCTGACTGCAGCACGCTGCCGCGCGGCACCGGGTGCCCCTTGGACAGGTTGGGGTCGGTGGGATCGACGCTCAACCGCGCGATCATCATCGACGGGATGGGTGCCAGGAAGTTCGGGTAGATCGATTCCAGCAGGTGCGAGATCAGCCGCGGATGTTCCGCGTCCAGCTTGAGCTGCACCCGCGCGGACAGGAAGGCGAAGCCCTCCAGCAGGCGCTCGACGTAGGGGTCGGCGACCTCCGCGTCCTCCAGCCCGAGCCGGGCGGCGATCTTGGGGAAGTCGCGCGCGAACTCGGCGCCGACCTCGCGCAGATGGGCGAGTTCGTCGTTGTACAGGCGCAGCAGGCGCGGATCCATGTGCTCAGCCCTCGCGCACTTCGACCTGGCCGGCCTCGAGGTCCATCTGCGTGCGCAGCAGGATCTCCAGCGGGATGGGCTGCGCCCACAGGTGGCCGCGGATGTCGAACTCGATCACGTTGTGCGTGTCCATGACGCTCTGCGTCTCGATCGCGCGGACCTCCAGCGTGTCGGGCAGGATGCGCGGCTCGAAGCGCAGGATGGCCTGGCGGATCTGCTTCTCCAGCAGGTGCACGTCGATGCGCGAGGCCAGTTGCCCCGACAGCGCCGGCAGTCCGAAGTTCAGCACGCTGTCGCCCACGTGGCCGTAGGGATCGCATTCCTTGCCCATCGGCTGGATCGCGTTGAACAGCCAGCCCAGGTCGCGCAGCACCGCCTGGCGCAGCTGCGACTTGGTCATGACGCGGCGTTCCTCCGCCTCGACGCGGTGGAAGGGATCGTCGTCGGTCAGCCGGTCCAGCAGGGCCGGCTGCAGACGGTCGCGGTGGATCTGGCTCATGAGCAGGTCGGACGGTTCCGGAGCGGCGTCGCGGCGCAGCGCCCCGCGCGCGACGTCGGGATCATGGCTGGCGCAGCTCGATCAGGCGCGCGTCGAGCAGGCCGGTCTCGCCCTGGTCGGTCATCAGCACGCGCTGGCCGACGCCGGCGTACTGGTCGTCCTGCGAGCCCGGCAGCGGCTGCCATTCGGTGCGGCGCGCCATCCAGACGCGCTCGTCGTCGAAGGCCACGCTGCGCGGATAACGCGTCGGGATCAGCGCGACGGAGCCGCCGCCGTTCGGGAATTCGAGGTGCGCCGCGGACCACACCAGATCGCGCAGATCGGTCGGCGCTTCGATGTGGATCTCCTTGATCGCGGAGAACGGCACCCAGCAGTAGCGGCCGTTGACCACCGCCTCCAGCACCGGGCCGATGCGCGAGTCGCCGTCGCAGATCCAGTCGAAGGCCTGGCCATCGATGGATCCCGGCGTCGCGGGCGCGACGTCCAGCGCCTGCGCGCGCAGCTGGCGCGCGCCGGCGACATCGCCGTCATGCTCCAGCTTCAGCGAGTGCACCAGGTTCGCCACCCATTCGGCCGGCTCGCCCATCACCATCGGCGTGGTGCGACCCTCGAAGACGGCCTCGCGCACCAGCTCGCACTTCAGCGCTTCGCGGTAGGTGTTGACCATCGCCAGCGTGCCCGCGTCGAGCTCGCCGCAGACTTCCAGCTGCGCCGCCGCGCGCGCCCATTGGCCCGTCACCGCCAGCAGCTGGAACAGCATCGTGCGCAGCTTCGCGTCCTGCGGACGCTGGCGCACTTCCGCCTGCGCCGCGGCCAAGGCCTCGGTCGGGCGGCCCGCCGCCAGCAGTTCCTGCACTGCGCTCATTCCGTACTCCCCTGCAATTCAAGGATCGCGACACTCGCGGGTGTCCGCGATTGCGCGATGTTCCGGCGGGCCCACCCGCAGTGAGCGCGCCGCAAAGACCTCAGGTGAGGTCGTCGTCGAAGGTGTGCGTGCCGCCCATCGCGCCCTTGGCGTTCTGGGTGCGGTACTCGATGTTGACCTTCTGGAAGCTCATCGAGATGCGCTCCACCGGCGCGCCGGTCTCGTCGCAGTCGATGTCGTAGGACGCGATGCGCGCCTTCTCCAGCGTCAGGCAGAAATAGTCCTCCTGCGAGCCGCCGGCCTTGCGCAGGTAGAGCTTGGAGCTCTTGACCTCGTCGTTGGTCGCCACCGCGCTCATCAGCGCGGTGCTCGCGGCGTCGAGGCCCTTGGTGATCGTCAGCTGGCGGTAGCTGCGGCGGCCGGTCTGCTGACCCGCCACGGCATCGCCCGCGGCGCCCACGCCCCAGCTGAAGCCGCGCACGACGATGTCGTTGGCGTGGCCCGCCGAGGTGGATTCGCCTTTGACCTTGCCCGCGCGCTTGAGCGACAGGTCCAGGTACATGTCGGCGCTGCTCGCGCCGCTGGTCAACGGATTCATCTTTCGCTCCGGCATGGACAACGGATGACGGCTGCACGCCCCGTCCTGCCGTCATTCGTTGTCCGAGCGCGGCGCGGCAGACCGAAGCCTGTCGCGCCGCGGGGATCATCGACGGCGGCGGCGCCGGCGCGAGCCGGCGCACCGCCCTCAATGCATCAACGCGTTTCGGTCGTGGCCACGTTCCAGCCGAACTTGACCGCGCCGCCCAGGCCGCCCTTGGCGTCTTGAGCCTTGTACTCGAACTCGATGTCGGCGTAGGACACCGACACGCTTTCGCTGATCTCGCCGCCGGCCGAAGCGGACGGGGAGACGGCGGTCACGAGGACTTGCTTCAGGGTGACCTTCAGGAAGTCCTGCTGGCCTTCACCGGCCTTGCGGCAGGTCAGCACGGCCTGGTCGAAATGCTTGCCCGAGGCGCAGGCCTTGGCCAGCACCGGGGACGCCTTGTCGTAGTAGTGCGCGAACACGAACTGGCCAGGAACGCCCTTGCCCTTGCCCGAGCCGGTACCGGCGGCGGCGGTGCTTTCCTGACGCACGTCCCACGACCAGGCCAGCAGGTCGATCTCGCCCTTGTGGTCCTTGTGGGTGGATTCGCCTTCGACTCCGGCGAACTTCAGATTGGCGTCGATCGTCATGGTCGGTTTCTCCTAGATGAACTCTGTGAATACGGTCTCCGCCTCGACGCTGACCGCGACGGAGACCAGGGATTTCGGACCTCGAAAGATCCGGATGGCGGGGTGCCTCGAAAGTTCAGAACGCGCCTTCGGAGGCGCTCCCTTCAACACGTCGCGCGTCGTCGCGCGCGATTCTCAAATTCTTGTAATCTCTCTCGATGCGGCTGCCTGCCGGGACGACCGCGTCGCGGCCCTCCCGACCGGGGGCTCACTTGCCCTTCTGCGACGGCAGCGTCGAGACCAGACGCAGCGACACGGTCAGGCCTTCGAGCTGGTAATGCGGGCGCAGGAAGAATTTCGACGAGTAGTAGCCGGGGTTGCCCGGGATCTCCTCGACGACCACTTCCGCGGACGCCAGCGGCTTCTGCGACTTCGTCGTCTCCGACGAGTTCGCCGGATCGCCGTCGACGTAGTTCATGATCCACTTGTTGAGCCACTTCTCCATGTCGCCGCGTTCCTTGAACGAGCCGACCTTGTCGCGCACGATGCACTTCAGGTAATGCGCGAAGCGGTTGCAGGCGAACAGGTAGGGCAGGCGCGCGGCCAGGTTGGCGTTGGCGGTGGCGTCGGGGTCGTCGTACTCCGCGGGCTTCTGCAGCGACTGCGCGCCGATGAACGCGGCGAAGTCCGAGTTCTTGCGGTGCACCAGCGGCATGAAGCCGTTCTTGGCGAGCTCGGCCTCGCGGCGGTCGCTGATCGCGATCTCCGTCGGGCACTTCATCGCCACGCCGCCCTCGTCGGTCGGGAAGGTGTGGGCCGGCAGGCCCTCGACCGCGCCGCCCGCTTCCACGCCGCGGATGCGGGTGCACCAGCCGTAGGTCTTGAACGAGCGGTTGATGTTGGTCGCCATCGCGTAGGCCGAGTTGGCCCACGTGTACTTGGCGTGCTCACCGCCGCCGGTCTCTTCCTCGAAGTTGAAGTCCTCGACCGGATTCGTCTTCGAGCCGTAGGGCAGTCGCGCCAGGAAACGCGGCATGGCCAGGCCGATGTAGCGCGCGTCGTCGGACTCGCGCAGCGACTTCCAGGCGGCGTACTCGGGCGTGCTGAAGATCTTGGTGAGGTCGCGCGGGTTGGCGAGCTCCTGCCACGAGCCCATCTGCATCAGCGACGGGTTCACCGCGGCGATGAAGGGCGAGTGCGCGGCGGCCGAGACCTTGGCGATCTCGCCCAGCAGCTCGACGTCGGGCGGGCTGTGGTCGAAGTAGTAGTCGCCGACGATGGCGCCGAAGGGCTCGCCGCCGAACTGGCCGAATTCCTCCTCGTACACGCGCTTGAAGATCGGGCTCTGGTCCCAGGCCGTGCCCTTGTAGCGCTTGAGCGTCTTGCCGAGGTCGTTCTTCGAGATGCTCATCACGCGGATCTTGAGCTGCTCGTCGGTCTCGGTGTTGTTGACCAGGTAGTGCAGGCCGCGCCAGGCCGATTCCAGCTGCTGGAACTCGGCGTGGTGCAGGATCGCGTTGACCTGCTCGGACAGCTTCTTGTCGATCTCGGCGATCATGGCCTCGATCGAGACGATGACGTCGCTGCCGATCAGCGTGGTCTGCGACAGCGCCTGCTGCGCCAGCGTCAGCACCGCCTGCTCGACGGCGGACTTGGCCTCGTCGGTCTTGGGCTTGAATTCCTTGTTCAGCAGCGAGGCGAACTCGCCGCCTTCGTACTCGATGCCCTGCAGTGAAGGCGCTGATTGCGCGAGGGTCTCATCGGCCATGGTGCGTGCTCCGTGGGGTCCGTCGGTTTCTGGATGACTGGGGCGCCGCGCTTACTGCGCGCCGCCGTCGGCCGGCTTCTGGGCCGTGGCCAGGGACTTCAGCAGCGCCTCGTCCTTGACGACCTTGGCGATCAGCTGCTCGGCGCCGGCCTTGCCGTCCATGTAGGTGATCAGGTTGGCGAGCTGCTGGCGCGCCTCGAGCAGCTGCTTGAGGCCGTCGACCTTGCGCGCGACCGCGGCCGGCGAGAAGTCGTCCATCGACTCGAAGGTCAGGTCGACCATCAGGTTGCCTTCGCCCGTCAGCGTGTTGGGCACGGCGAAGGAGACGCGCGGCTTCATGGCCTTCATGCGGGCGTCGAAGTTGTCGACGTCGAAGTCCAGGAACTTGCGGTCCGACACCGGCGGCAGCGGCTCGGTGGGCTTGCCCGACAGGTCCGACAGCACACCCATCACGAAGGGCAGCTGCACCTTCTTCTCGGCGCCGTAGAGCTCGACGTCGTACTCGATCTGCACGCGCGGGGCGCGATTCCTGGCGATGAACTTCTGGCTGCTGGTGGCCATGGGGTGCTCCTTGAAGCGGGGATCGGGTGAAAGGTGGAAGCTTGGAAAGCGACGTCGGTCTGGGGGTCTGTCTCGGGCGCTACTCGCTGGTCGTGCCGGCGAGCTTCTCGATCTCGTGCACGCCGTCCGGGTTCAGGTCGCGCATGATTTCCATGAAGCTCTTGCTCATCAGCCGCTGCGCGCGACGGATCAGCAGCGGCGCGGGATTGCTGGGCTCGTGGCGTTCGATCCATTCGCAGGCGCGTTGCAGCGCGCGGACGGCGTCCTCGCGGCTGGCGATCGTGCCGGGCGCGGATACCGCGCCGACGACCACACCGCCGAAACCCGCGGCCGGCGCACCGGCGGCGTCGTCCGAAGCGGCCACGGCGTCGCCGCCCTGCCCCTGGAGCTGTCCGGCCGCCGCGGCGAGCGGCTTGAACAGACGCAGCAGCGGCGAGAAATCAGGCCCCTGCCCGGCGCCCAGCGGCGCTTCGATCGCCGCGACGATGCCCTGCACCGTCGGCAGCGCCTCATGCAGCCGGGCGGCGAAGGCCGGATCGTTGGCGGCCTGCGACGAGAGCCCGGCCATCAGTCCTTCGGGCGACGGCACGGATTCCTCGCCCATCGGATCGGCGTTGCCCAGCGCCAGTTCGACGTCGCGCACCCGCGGACCGCCGCGCTGGCCGGTCAGGCTCGCCGCGCGCAGGTCGGCGATGCCGGCCATCACGCTGGTCAGCGGCTGCAGCGCGTTCAGGCGCATCGTCGGATCGTCGTGGTCGGAGGCGTCCAGTTGCGGATGCACGTGCGCCCATTGCTGTTCCAGCAGGCCGCGGATCAGCGCCAGGCCGTCGATGGCGGCGCTCAGGCCCTGCAGCCGGGCGCCGGCGCGCACCAGCCAGACGGCGACACGCAGGTCGCGGGTCCGCTTGGCCAGCGCCAGCGCCTGTTCCTGCACGGCGTGCCAGTCGGGCTCCTCGGCCGCGATGATGGTGTCGCCGAATTGCTGCTCGGGCTTGCCCGCGCCCGCCGCTTCCAGGGCGAGGAAGGCAGGGTCGTACTCCAGGTCGGCGCCGCATGGGGCGTCATCCTGCAGGGGGGCAAGCAGCGAATCGAGGTCGAGGTCAGCCATCGCGTCGGAGGCAGCAGAACAGTTGCATGCCATGGACTCTATTGAGGGCTGTAACTGCGCGCAGTGGTCGAAAGTCACTTTGGCGCAAGTGGGGGGTGCTCAGGCTAGGGATTGCTGCGCTCCGGATGTCAAGCCGACGCACTTCCGCGCGGCCTGCGACACCCTCTTCCGAGGTACCAGGATGAATGCCAGCCGTCAGCAACATTAACAATGTGTTTCGGTGCGGGACAAGAACACAGCGGGCCGCTCATACTGCGACCCCGCAAGACCTGTCCCCTGCGTGAGGGACAGGGCGATCCAACGCTGCAAGAGCTCTCCCCCATGAAGCACCCGGCTGATTTCCCCTTGAAGGCGCTGACGGACGCGCTGGTCGCGCCGAGCGCGCCGACGCTCGTCGCCCCGTTGCCGCCCGACGTCGACCGTCGTCGCCTGCTGACGCTGGCCGGCGCGAGCGCGCTGCTGTCCGCCTGCGGCGGCGGTGGCGGGGATTCGCCGGCCACGCCGGCCTCGCCTCCTATCGCCGGATCGCCGCCCGCTTCGCCCCCGCCACCGGCGGCGCCCCCTCCCCCGGCCGCACCGCCGCCGTCCGGCTCGCCGCCCGCGTCGCCGCCGCCGCCGGCAGCCCCTCCGCCGCCGGCTTCGCCCCCGCCTCCGGCGTCGCCTCCTCCTTCGCCCCCGCCGCCCCCTCCGGCTCCCCCGCCGCCGGCCCCTGCCCCGTCGGTCAAGCGCGGCGTCGCCTACGACCTCAAGGACGCGGCCGACTTCAACGCGCTGTCCGGCGGCAGCGTCGGCTGGTGGTACAACTGGGCGCTCCAGCCCGCTTCGAGCGTGCAGTCGCAGCCGTCGATCGCCGGCGCGATGGAGCATGTGCCGATGCTGTGGAACTTCAACTTCAACACCACGCAGGTGGTGGCGGCGTTGAAGGCCCGCCCGACGGTGAAGTACCTGCTCGTGCTCAACGAGCCCAACCTGACCGACCAGGCCAACCTGTCGCCGTCCGACGCGGCCGCGCAGTGGCCGAGATTCGAGGACGTCGCCCGCCAGACCGGCGTGAAGATCGTGGGCCCCGCGATCACCTGGGGCACGATGCCGAACTTCGGCGACCCGGTGGTGTGGATGGACGCCTTCATCGCCGCCTACCGCGCCGCCAACGGCGGTCGCGATCCGCAGATCGACGCGCTGGCCTTCCACTGGTACGACTACGGCCTCAAGGACCAGTTGGACCGCCTGACGAAGTACGGCAAGCCGTTCTGGGTCACCGAGATGGCGAACTGGCACAACGGCGCCGGTCCGCACATCGACACCTCGGACAAGCAGAAGGCGCAGATGGCCGACATGGTCAGCGTCTGCGAGAGCCGCAGCGACGTGGCCCGTTACGCGTGGTTCACCGGTCGCTGGGACAACGACGTGCACTTCACCAGCCTGTTCGGCAACAGCGGCGTGCTGACGCCGGTCGGCCAGCAGTACAAGACGCTGCCGAAGGCCTGAGGCCTCAGGCCAGCGCGGCCAGCAGCGCCGCCTGCATGAGGCGACGGCGCTCCCCCGCCTCGATGCCGCGCCCGGCGACGGGCGCGTGCTTCGCCTGGACCGTCTGCACGTCCAGGACCGGCACCACGGCGGCGGCCGTCAAGCGGCGCATCACCGCGGGCGGCAGCCCATCGCACGCGATCGCGCCGTACAGGTGGCCGAGCAGGCCCGCCATCTCCTCCAGCGCGGCGCCGCCTTCCAGCACCCGGGCCGGGTCCAGCACCGTCACCTGCGCGCCGAGTTCCACGGCCGCCTGCTTGAGCAGGGCCGGACCGGGCGCGCCCTCATCCCCGCACACCATCCCCAGACGAAGACCCAGCAAGGGCTGATGCGTCGTGCGCGAGTGCGGGTCGGCTGGCGGCATGTGCGGTGCGAACGTCGAGAGGGCAGTCGGAGGTGTGCAGCCTAGTCAGCTCTTGGGAAAAGGGGTTGACCGATGTCAACGAGCACGACGGGCGGTACCCGGCGATGTCGCCCACCTGTCCGGTCTCGACAGGTCGTTACTGAACCGTCACCGAGGGTTCACCGACTGTTGCTGATCGATGTCAAGGATTGGTGCCGCGTTTGCGGGCGATTCCTAGCATCCCCAGCAATCCCTTCAACCACGAGACCATCATGCACAGCGCCATCGCCCTCGCCTCCCCTCCGAGCGACCTCCCCCGCGACCGCCTGCGCGATGCTCCGACCGGTCGGCCGCGCAAGGCGCCCGCCGCGAACGCATCGTCGCGCGACGCCGCCACGCCGCTGACGCCCATCTGCGCACTCGTCGCCGGCGCCACGCCCGGACTCATCGCCCCCGATCTCCGCCCGACACTGCCGGCGCCGCTGCAGTTGACCCTCGCCGAACCGCGCGTGTACATCCGCGATCCGCAGCAGCGCATGCTCGACGTGATGCGCACCATCCGGGACATCATCCAACCCGCCGCCAAGGTGGTGCGCGCCGGCGACATGATCTTCCGCGCCGACCAGCCTTTCAACACCGTCTACCTGATCAATGCCGGCGCCTTCAAGCTGGTGAGCCGCAGCCTGGACGGCCGCGAGCAGATCGTGAGCCTGAAGTTCCGCGGCGACTGGCTGGGCTTCAGCGGCATCGCGCACGGCCGCCATCCCTGCGACGCGGTCGCGATGGACACCGGCAACATCTCGATCATTCCCTACGACACGCTGCTGCAGGCCTGCGCGCGCTATCCCGAGATGATGGCGGTGGTCCACGAAGGCATGAGCGCCGAGATCACCCATGAGCGGCAGTCGCTGATGTCGGTCTGCACGCTGGCCTCGCTGGCGCGGGTGGCGGAGTTCCTCTGCGCCTGGGCCCGCAGCATGCACCAGCGCGGGCTGCGCGCCGACGAGCTGACGCTGCGCATGACGCGCGCCGATCTGGGCAACTTCCTGGGCATGACCTTGGAGACGGTCAGCCGCTGCCTGTCCAAGCTGAACCGCGAGGGCCTCATCCTGTTCGGCGAACGCGGCCGTCGCCAGATCTCGATCCCCAACCGGGAGCGGCTCGAACAGTTCGTGATCGGCGGCTCGATGTCGCGGGGGAAGCTGGCCGCGGCGGCGTGAACGGCCTCAGTGAGCAGCCGGCGTGAACATCCGACAGGAACAGCCGGCGTGTCAGCGCGCCAGCACCTTTCCGATCGCCCGGGCCAGTGCGGTCCGCTCATAGGGCTTGGGCAGCAGGTCCCAGTCCAGCGCGGTCTGCGAGCCGGACGACAGCAGCTCCACGGAGAAACCGGACATCAACAGGACGGCGATCCCGGGCCAGGATTGGCGGACGTGGGTCGCCAGTTCGGTGCCTCGCATGCCGGCGCCCAAGGCGATGTCGCTCAGCAGCAGATGGGGGAGTTGGCCGCCGGCTGACTCGGCGAGCGCGTCCAGGTGGCGCAGCGCCTCTTCGCCGCTCGCGCACGCCGTGACGCTGCACTGCAGATCGTTCAGATAACGACGCGCGACCGCACGCACCTCGGCGTCATCCTCCACCAGCAGGACGCGCAATCCCGGCGGCACGGCCGCGGCCGTCGCCTCCTGCTCGGCCGCCTCGCGAGGCAAGGCCGGCGGCTGCGGCAGGATCAGCGACAGCGTCGTGCCATGGCCCGGCGTGCTCTCGATGCCGATCGCCCCCAGCGACTGCCGCGCGAACCCATACACGGTGCTCAGGCCCAGGCCGGTGCCCCGACCGGCCTGCTTGGTGGTGAAGAACGGCTCGAACGCGCGCTCCTTGACGTCCTCCGGCATCCCCGTGCCGGTGTCGGACACCGCGATGCGGACGTAGCGTGTCGGCGACACCTCCGTGCCTATCGGCAACGGGGCCGTTTCGTCCTCTTCCAGCTCCCTCCGCAACTCCGGCGGAATGGCCGACAGCGGCCCGGCCTCGAAGACCAGTTCGCCGCCGTCCGGCATCGCGTCCCGCGCGTTGATGGCGATGTTGAGCAGCGCAGACTCCAGTTGCGCCGGATCGGCCTGCACGTCGGGGCAGCCGGGCGCCACCGCGATCCGGATCCGGATGCGCTGGTCGAGCGTGCGGCGCAGCATGTCGGCCAGCGAACGCATCATCGCGCCCACGTCGACCGTCGTCGGTTGCAGGCGTTGCCGGCGCGAGAACGCCAGCAGCTTCCCGGTCAACTCCGCGCCGCGCCGCGAGGCCCGCGTCGCCGCCGCGACCAGTTGCGGCGCGACACCGTCGTCGGTGACCGTCGGCAGCTCGGCCAGCACCTGCAGGTTGCCTTGGATGACCGTCAGCAGGTTGTTGAAGTCGTGCGCGATGCCGCCCGTCAACTGGCCGACGGCCTCCAACCGTTGCGAGTGATGGAGCGCCTCCTCGGTCTGCGCCCGCTGCAGGCAGGTGCCCAGCAGGTTGGCCACCGACTCCAGGAAGCGCAACTCCGCGTCGCCGAAGCGCCGCGGCTGGCGCGAGCGCACCGCCAGCGTGCCCACGGCACGTCCCCGGTCGGACAGCGGAACCGCCAGCGACGACACCAGCCCGGCCTGCCGGTAGGCCTCGGGCACGGTGAAGCGCTGCTCGCTGCCGTAATCCTCCACGACGACCGGCGCGCCTTGCGCCAGCACGAATCCCTGCGGCGTATCGGGCCGGTTCGGCACCAGGGTACCGGGACCTTCGTCCGCCAGGAGACCGACGCCACCCACGACGCGCAAGGCTGTCCGCCCCGCTTCGAGCAGGAACACCACCGCCACCTCCGCCTCCAACGCCTGCGCAGCGATCGCCGGCACCTGGCGCAGCACTTCCTGCGGATCGAGCGAGTCGACGGCGACCTTGCCGAGTTGCGCCAGATGCTCGCTGTAACGCGCCCGTTGGAGCGCCTGACGCACGCGCGGGTACTCGGCGACGCTGCGGATCGAGGCCATCGTGTACGGCAGACCCAGCGGCTGCAGCGGGCTCAGGGCGATCTCCACCAGCACTTCCGAGCCATCACGCCGACGCGCGACCAGCTCGGTCGCCGTGCCGCCCATGGGGCGCGACCGCGGCGCCCCTTCGTAATCCTGCCGGTATGCCGCGTGGCGGGGGCGGATGCTGTCGGGCACGAGCATCTCGACCGGGGAGCCAACCAGTTCCTCCGCGGCATAACCCAGCAACTGGGTGGCCGTCGGATTCGCGAGCCGGATGACGCCTTGATCGTCGACGAGCAGCAGCCCGTCCGGCGACGCGGCGAACAGCGCGCGGAAGACTGCGGATTCGTCGATGTCGCCGCGCATGGGGTCAGGTCGGTCCGGGCCGGTTCAGGTCGACCGCGTCGAGGTGACCCTCGGCGCGAACAGGTAGCCGGCACCGCGCACCGACTTGATCCACCGGCCTTCGCCCGACTCGGCGCCGAGCTTGCGGCGCAGCCGTCCCACCTGCACATCGATCGTTCGGTCGAACGGCCCGGACTCGCGTCCGCGGGTGTGCTCCAGCAGGAAATCGCGCGACAGCACGCGCCCCGGATGCCGCAGGAAGATGTGCAGAAGGTCGAACTCGCCGGTCGTCAGCGCGGCCTCTTCACCGTCCGGCCCGGTCACACGGCGGGCGGCCACGTCGACGGTCCAGCCGTCGAAATGCAGCAGGGTATGGGCTTCAGCGCCCGGCATCGGCACCGGCGCCGGCTCCGCCGCCGTTACCACCGCCGGTGCTGGCGTCAGCCGACGCAGCACCGCCTTCGCGCGGGCGACAAGCTCGCGCAGGTCGAAGGGTTTGGTGACGTAGTCGTCTGCGCCGACTTCCAGCCCGACGACCTTGTCCACCGCGTCGCCGCGCCCCGTGACGATCACCAGGCCGCAGCGCCAGTGTTCGCGCAACTGGCGGGCGATCAGGAACCCGTCCTCGCCCGGCAGGCCCAGGTCCAGCAGCACCAGGTCCGGCGTGTCCGCAGCCATCAGGTCCATCAGCGCGCGACCGGTGTGGAGCTGCGTCGTGCGAAAGCCGTGCGAGCCCAGGTAGGCGGCGAGGAGCTGCGTGATGTCCGGCTCGTCGTCGAGGATCGCCACATGCGCCGGCGCGGGCGCCGGAACGGGCGAGGTCGTGCTGGCCGGAGCGGTCGCGGAGGGGAAGAGATCGGGCGCGGTCATGAGCCCCGATTAGAGCGCGTCCGCACGGGTCAGCCGCTCCAGCGTGCGCGTCAGGCGATCCAGATCGATGGGCTTGACCATGTGCTCGTCGAAGCCGCTGCTCAGCGCCTTGTCGCGATCCGAGGCCTGGCCGTACCCGGTCAGGGCGATCAGGCGCGGCGCGGCAGCGCCGAGCTCACGATGGATCAGTGTCGCCAGCTGGTAGCCGTCGATGACCGGCATGCCGATGTCGAGCACCGCGGCATCGAAGCGCGACGCGCGCACCCGCTCCAGCGCCTCTTGCGGCAGCGTCGTCGTGACGACGTCGTAGCCCGCGTAGCGCAGCGCCATGCCCAGCGTCTCGGCCGCGTCACGGTTGTCGTCGACCACCAGCACCCGCCCCTGCACCGGCGGCAGCGTGTCCAGCGCCTCCGTGGCCGGTCCCGGCGCCGGCGGCACGGCGTGGATCTCCGCCGGCAGCGTCACGCGGAAGGTCGCGCCCTGGCCCGGTCCGGCGCTGTGCACCGCCACCTGGCCGTGATGCATCTCGACCAGCTGCTTGACGATGGCCAGCCCGATGCCGAGGCCACCCTTGGAGCGGTCCAGCGTCGTCGAGCCCTGCTCGAACAGCTCGAACACGCGCGGCAGCATGTCCGCATCGATGCCGGCGCCGTTGTCCTGCACCTCGATCACCAGCGCGTCGCCGACGGCGCGCGCCGCCACGCGGATCTCGCCGTTGGTCGGCGTGTACTTGGCCGCGTTGCTCAGCAGGTTGACGACGACCTGTCGCAGCCGGGCGCGGTCGCCCATCAGCCGCAGCTCCGGGCCGACGTCGCAGGCCACGCGCAGCAGGTGGTTGCGCTCCTCCAGCAAGGGGCTCACGCCCTCGATGGCGTCGGACAGCAGGAAAGGCACGTCCACCGGCTCGCGCGACAGCTCGATCTTCCCGCGCGTGATGCGGGTGATGTCGAGCAGGTCGTCCACCAGCTTGGAGAGATGGCCGACCTGGCGTTCGATGATCTCGTGCTCCCGCGACAGCTGGCCGGTCTGCAGCCGGATCAGATGCAGCGCCGTGGAGATGGGCGCCAGCGGGTTGCGCAGCTCGTGGCCGAGCATGGCGAGGAACTCGTCCTTCGCGCTCGCGGCGCGTTCGCGCTCATGGTCCAGACGGGCCGCGTGCAGCCCGGTCGACGCCAGCGTCGCCGCGGCGCGCATGAAGGCGCTCTGGTGCGGCGACGGGAAATCGGGCCGGGAGGAGCCGAACCACAGGCTGCCCGCCCGACCCGCCGGCCCCAGGTAGAGCCGCACCACGCGCAAGGTGCCCAGCGGCGACTCCAGCGCGGTGGCGCTGTCGGCGGTGTCCGGCATCTGGCGGCAGGCGACGATGAAATCGGTCCAGGCGTCCTGCGAGACGCGCACGCCCCCCAGCTGGAGGACGGTGGCCGGCGCGGCGTCCGGCACCAGCGGCGCATGCAGCAGGCAGACCGCCGTGCCGACGATGCGGTTCACGGCCTCGGTGGTGAGCTGGAGCACGGTGGCCGCGTCGCGCCCGACCCAGAGGGCCGGCAGCGCGAGCAGGCCCATCAGGTCGCGCAGCGCCTGGTCGGCCGCGGACGGTTCTCTTTCTCGGGACATCGTGGTCATTCGATCCGCCGGTCTCGGGCCGGCATGGGGAGCGCCGCCGGTGCGGACCGTCCCCGGCGCCGCGCCGTGGCGCGGCGCGCGGACAGTTCGCGCAACATCTCGGCCGGCGGCGTGAAGAACGGATTCTCGCGCAGCACGCCGCCAATCATCGTCAGCGGATGCGTCCGCAGCAGATCCATCATCGTGGCGCCGTCCAGCGGTGC
Source organism: Roseateles noduli (assembly GCA_002205125.1). Classification (GTDB taxonomy): domain Bacteria; phylum Pseudomonadota; class Gammaproteobacteria; order Burkholderiales; family Burkholderiaceae_C; genus Roseateles; species Roseateles noduli. Next base: position 660,431 of record NIOE01000003.1, read on the forward strand.
GAGGTCATAGACGCAGATCGCCAGGCGGCGGTGATCGTCGAGCACGCCGTTCAGGCGGGCCTCGTACTCCAGCAGGTCCAGCCGGTCCATGCCGTGACGGACCGCCCAGCCCATCTGCGCCATGACACGCAGGCCGCCATGGCCGCCATGGCCGTCGGACTCGCCCTGGGAGGCTCCCGTCACGCTCGACATGAGTGCGAGCAAGGTCTCCACGTCGACACCTTCGGATCCGGCCGGCCAGGCCTCGAGCGCGAGCTGGCCGCGGTGTTCGCAGGCCACGACGTCGATGCCGGCGCCGGCCAGCCGGGCCCGGTGCTCGTCCAGGCAGCCCGGTTCGATCAGGTGCAGGTTGCGTTCGTTGTTCTGCTCCGCCTCCCGGTAGAACGGCGCCAGGACCTGGCACGCGTCCTCCCGGCTGTCGAAGAAGGCACAGATATGGAAATGAGGGGTGATCACTGCTCTCTCGCACCGTCCGCGGCGCGCGCGCCGCCGGACGTCCTCCATCCCGAGTTGCATCGGCCAGTCGACTGGCTCTTGGGAATCGATGCGTGGATGTTAGCCGTGAAGGCCGAGGGCGAGGAGCAAGCTCGGACGCAATCTCAGAGAGGCCTCAGACCGGATGGTTCACCGTCTTGAGATAGTGGCGCGAGCTGCACAAGCGCCGCTGGAAGTGCCAGAGCGCCATGTCCACCGCTTCTGCGCGCTGCCCGCCGGCGCCGAGCAGGTGCTCGCGATACCGCAGCGTCTGCTGACGCACCGACCTCACCCAATCGGCGCCTTGCGCATGGCAGGCGGCCCCGCGCAGCACGCGCAACCAGCCTCCGAGGACACCGGCGCCCAGCGCCACCATCAGACCCGCGAGTTGATCCGGCACGCCGGCGGCGTCCGGCGCGTAGCGCTCATGCAGCAGCAGCAGCCGCATCAACAGGGCCGGATCCCTGGCCGCCACCGCGGCCACCGCCTGGGGCGAAGCGCGGTCGGTCAACAGCCGCTCCGCCTTGGCGAGCACCTCCGCATCGCAGCCTGGCAGCGTCAGCAGGGGCCGGGTCACGAGCGACGAGACGAACATCCCCTGGAACTGGGTCACGCCCAGATGGCAGAGTCGCCGGTGGGCGTCCATCGAGTCGACGCGCTTGCCGATGACCGCCAGATGGCGCTCCGCCGCCTTGGCGGCCAGGGCCGCCAGCCGATCGGGCGGCGACGCCGCAGCATCCAGCTTCATGTAATGCGCATAGCCGGCGAAGTGCCAACGCGGGTCGGCCGGGTCGCGCAGACCGTCGATGCAGAAGCGCTGCCCGCGGGCATGCAGGCGGGCGACACGCATCAGCACACGCGCATCGGCCGGGACGGCTTCGGTCAGATTGATCACGCCGATCCGCGCGGTCAGCACGTCGGCGACGGGGCCCATCAATGCCGACTCCCCCACATCCAGGAACAACGATCCGGACGGCGCGAATCCCGCGACAGAGGCATCCAGCAGCGCATGACACAACGCCTTGCCCGGGAGGTTGGCCTCCGACGTCGGCGCGTGGGGCCAGGACGACTCATCGTCGGACACGCTGAGGTCGTGTCCGAAGACCCGACCGTCCTCGCCGACGATCTCCTGGTAGTCGAAGCAGGCGAAGGCGTTGTCGGCCGCGACCTCCTCCGGGGAGGCCAGGCTGGTGAACCAGGCATCGCGCGTCGGCGTCGACATCGGCAGCGACGGCTTCGAAGGATCAAAGGGAATGGTGTCCGGGAACGTCATGGTGGGATTCCTGTTCAGAACGCCACTCCAGTGCGTGCCGGCTCGTGCCGGCGTTCCCTGCTATTTGACCGGATCGCGATTTATTTCACATGGTTTCGGGTTCCAAACGGTATCCCATCCCGCGAGCTCGTTGAAGCCGTCGAATCCGAATATGCGGGAGCGTCGCCCGGGATCGATATATCGATAGGGAATGCACGGGAATCCAGGAAGGGTTTGCGGACAAACCGGCCGGCAGAAGGTTCCTGGCGGTCGGCCTCGCGGCCTCAAGTTCAGACATGGGCGCCCAGCGAGTGGCGCTCGCCGGCGTGCGGTTCGCAGGCGAGCGCGCAGGCCCGGCAGGCTTGCGCGCAACGCTTGCAATGCGCGTGCTGATGCTTCTCGCATTCCTCCGCGCACGCCCGGCAGAGATGTGCGCACAGGGCGCAGAAATCGCCGTGGTGGCTGGACTCGCGGGAGAGGACGCCGATCGTCGCCTCGCAGAGGGCGGCGCAGTCCAGGTTGAGCAACGCGCAGGCTTCCATCAGCCGATCCCCGGAGCGGATGCACGCATTGGCACACTGACGGGTGGCGAGCAAGGCTTCCGCGCAAGCCTTCATGCAGGGTTCGAGGTCTTCGTTCGGCGTCGTCATGGCAGGTCCTTTTGAGGGGCAGTGGACACACCATCTGGCAACCGCCATTCCCCACCCGCTGGATAGCAAATACTTGCTAGTTTCTTTGCATAAATAAACCATCAATGGTTGTCGGCGCTGAAAGGCTAGCAAACGGATGTCATTGTGAGAGGAACCGACAGGAAACGAAACTGAGCGTCATCGCCAAACAGCCTGACGGGGTTTCCCTTGAACTGCCGACTGACTTTCCCGCCCTTTCGCCTCACGAGTATCAATATTGCCGGCGGATGGCAATATCTGTTCGCCGCGCTGGCATTGACCTGCTTCCAGGCGCGGGCGGACGACGGCCACCCAGCCCTGATCGAGGTCGCGCCTGTCATCGCCAAGGACACCAGCCAGGACCTCGTGAAGGGGACCGCGCAACCTGCCTCCGCCACCGAGCGCTGGGGAGCCGGCATGGACGACTTCCTTCGCGGCGCGCTGTCGGCGGATCCGTCGATCGAAGGCGCCCGGGCGTCGATCGCTGCCGCCGAGGACGGCGTCACCGCCGCGAAATGGCAGTTCGGCCCGTCGCCGAGCTTCTCCCGCCAGCTCGCGGCGGGCACAAGCCGGTATGTCAACGTCCTGAGCGTCCAGCAGCCGCTCTACACCGGCGGACTGCTGTCGGCCAACCTGAGTTCCGCCCGGACCGCGCTGCGCAGCAGCGAGATGACCTTGCGATCCGTACAGCTCCAGTTGAAGCTGCGCATCGTGCAGACCTGGTCCGACTGGGCCAAGGTCCGCGGACGCATCGACAGCCTGGAGGCGCTGCGCGGGGAGCACCAGCAGCTGCTGGACATGATCCGGCGCCGCACCCAGGCCGGCGTCGCCACCAATGCCGACGCGGCACTGGCAGCCTCCCGGCTGAGCGCCGTGCAGGCCGAACTGGCGCAGGCCCGGCTGGAGGAAGCGCTCCAGCGCGACCGGCTGCAGCGCCTGGCTCGTCGGCCGGTCGACGATCCGCTTCGGGCCGTGCTCGACGGCGATCTCCCGGCGCCGCCAAGCTTGAACCAGGTGCTCGACCGCATCCAGCTCTCGCCCGAACTCGCCCTGGCCCGCGCGAACGTCGATCTGTCCCGCGACGAGCTGGCCAAGGCCAAGGCGGCGTTGATGCCGACGCTCAGCCTGCGCCTGGACCGCCAGAGCGGCGCCTACAAGGACGATCACATCGGCTTCGTGTTCCAGGCCGGCCTGCCGGGCGGCCTGTCGGCCCTGTCCGGCGTGAACGCGGCGCGTTCGCGGATCGCCGCGGCGGAAGCTGCCGTGTCCGCGACCGAACAGGACCAGTTCGCCGCCTACCAGCTGGAATTCACACGTTACGCCGCCGCAGTCGCGTCGCTGCAGAACGCCGCGCTGACCGCGGCAACCGGCGACGAGGTGCTGGCGTCGTACAGACGCCAGTTCGACGCCGGCAAGCGTGCCTGGCTGGACCTGTTGAACATGGTCCGCGAGGCGCATGCCACCCGGCAATCCCAACGCGACGCCGCGATCGACGAACGCGCCGGGCTGTACCGCCTGAACCTGCTGCTCGACGGCGCATCGGGGCCGGGCTGAAAGCGCCGCCTCCTGCAGACCTTCCCTTTTCGACCAGCGCCACTCCCGAGATGCCCACCATGTCATGGAATCCCTTCAAGCGCCCGACCGCCTCCTCGACGTCCCCATCGGCGGCCCTCGCGGCCGTCCTGGTCCACTGGATGCGGCTGAAGGGGCGCCCCGTCCCGCTCGATCTGGTGCGTCAACATCAGATGGCCTTGGCGATGCCGCTGGAGGACCTTTCCGCCGCGCGGCTGCTGGCCGGGGCCATCGACGGGCAGACCCGCTTCGTCCTGCTGGACTCCCCCCAACCTGCGGCGCTGCCGCTGCTCTTCCATCACGCCGAACTCGGCTGGCAGGTCATCACGGCACGCACGCCTGAAGGGCTCTGGACCTGCGTGGACAGCGACAAGACCTCGCGCGACCTCGTGCTGGCGAACCAGCCCTGCCTCCACGCGGCCATGGACAGCGAGGTCGATGCGGTGTCGTCCGGCACCGCCCGCGGGATGATGCTGTCGCAGATCCGCGGGCAATGGCCGATCTTCCTGGAGGCGGCGGGACTGTCGCTGGTGCTCTCTACGATCGGCATCGCCATCTCGTTCTTCTCGATGCAGGTCTACGACCGCGTCATCCCCAGCCAGGGCCAGCAGACGCTGTGGGTCCTCACGCTGGGCGTGGGTCTGGCGGTGGTGATCGAGTTCCTGCTCAAGCTCGCCCGCGCCTCGCTGCTCGAACCGCAACTCAAGCAGCTCGATGTCGGCATCTCCAAGGCCCTGATGAGCCGGCTGAACGCGGTGCGCATGGACCAGCGGCCCGGCTCGGTCGGCACGCTGGCCTCCCAGGTGCAGAGTTTCGAATCCATCCGCGGCATCCTGTCGGCCAGCACCCTCTTCCTGCTGTTCGACATGCCGATGGCGCTGATCTTCGCGCTGGTGATCGCGGCCATCGGCGGCTTCTGGATGGCGCTGCCGGCGGTGGTGCTGTTCGGCGTGACCGTGCTGACCGGGCTGCTGCGCGCCCGCCGCATCGCGCGGCTGACTGCGAGCACCCAGTCCGGCGCGAACGCCAAGACCGGCCTGCTGGTCGAGGCCATCGAGGGCACCGAGGCGATCAAGGGCCTGGGCGCCACCTGGCGTTTCGAGGCCCGCTGGGCCGCGCTGTGCGAGGTGAACGCCGCGCAGAGCCTCGCCTTGAAGCATGAGAGCGACACCACCTCCTACCTGTCTGCCGCACTGCAGCAGGCGAGCTACATCTCCCTGATCTGCGTCGGCGCCGTGCTGGCGATCGACGGACACCTGACGCAAGGCGCGATCGTGGCCTGCTCGATCCTGTCGGGTCGCGTGCTCTCGCCACTGGCGTCCATCCCGCCGCTGCTGGTTCAACTGGGCAGTGCTCGCGCGTCCATGAAGGCGCTGGATGCCATCTTCAGGCTTCAGGTGGACAACGACGGCATCGCCCGGCCGATCGTGCCCCAGCACATGCAAGGCGAGCTGCGTTTCGAGGAGGTCGAATTCGCCTACCCCGGGCAGAAGGAGCCGCTGCGCATCGGCAACCTCCGGTTCCGCCCCGGCGAGAAGGTCGCGATCCTGGGAACGATAGGCGCCGGCAAGACGACCCTGCTGTCCCTGGCCTGCGGCCTGACGAAGCCCACGCGCGGCATCGTCTACCTCGACGGCGTGGACCAGCAGCAGATCCATGCGGGCTGGCGCGCGAACCAGTTGGCCTATGGCCCGCAGCACGCCTGGCTGTTCGCCGGCACCTTGCGCGACAACCTGCTGTTCGGACTGCCCGACGCCAGCGATGACCAACTGGTCGCCGCGTGCCAGCGGACCGGTCTGTGGCCCATGGTCGCGCAGCATCCGCTGGGCCTGGACCGCAAGCTCTCGGAAGGCGGGCGCGGACTGTCCGGGGGGCAGCGGCAGCTCGTGGCGCTCACGCGCCTCGTCCTGGCCGATCGCGCGGTGTGGCTGCTCGACGAGCCGACCTCGGGCATGGACGACGGCCTGGAACAAGCCACCGTCCGGCTGATGCGGCAGATGCTCAAGCCGGAGACGACACTGCTGCTGGTGACCCATCGCCTGTCCATGCTGGCGCTGGTCGACCGCGTCATCGTGCTCGCGCCGCAAGGCGTCCTGGCGGACGGCCCCCGGGACGAAGTCCTGGCGAGGCTGCAGGGCCGACCCGCGCCCCCCACGCCCACCCCGCCACCGATCGCCCTGGCGACCGCCCCCCGGGTCGGGTGAACGCCGCCGGTCCAGGACTTCCGACATCGAGAGATTCCCATGACAATCAAGACAAGTCTTCACGAAGGTCAGGCGCGCATTCGCTGGACCGTTCTCGCCACGGTGGCGGCACTGGGTGCCGGTGGGTGGTGGGCTTCGCAGGCGCAGATCGAGCAGGTCACGCGCGCCGCGGGCAAGGTCATGGCATCTTCGCGCACACAAGTGATCCAGGCGCCCGATGGAGGTGTGGTGGAAAAGCTGTTCGTGCATGAGGGGGATGCCGTCCGCAAGGGCGACCTGCTGGCGCAGCTGGACAACACCAAGGCCAGCGCGGCGCTGGCGGACTCCAGCGAGAAGGCCGACGCATTGAACGCGTCGCTGGCGCGCCTGCGCGCCGAGACCCTGGGCACCCCCTACCGTCCCGCCGGCACGGGCCCTTTCAACGAGTTGCAACGCCAGCTCTATGAACGACGCCGGACGGCCCTGCAGGAAGAACTGGCCGTCCTGGCCACGTCCGCGGACCTGGCCCGCCGCGAGGTCGATCTCAACGAGCCGCTGTACAAGGCCGGCGACATCAGCGCGGCCGAGTTCCTGAGGCTGCAGCGCACGGCCAACGAGGCGGCCGGCCAGGTCACCTCCCGACGCAACCGCTTCCTGCAGGATGCGCAGGCCGAGCTGGCCAAGGCCGAGGAAGAACTCGCCAGCGTGCAGCAGATGCTGAACGACCGGCGCGGCAACCTGGAACACACGCAGCTGCGCGCGCCGGTCGACGGCGTGGTCAACCTGATCACGCTGACCACCGAGGGCGCCGTCCTGCGTCCCGGCGACGAGATCATGCAGCTGCTGCCCACCGGCGAGGACCTGATCATCGAGGCGCGACTGCGCGCCACCGACATCGGCTTCATCCGCCGCGGCATGCCCGCGGCGGTCAAGGTGGACGCCTTCGACTACAGCATTTACGGCGCGCTCGACGGCAGCGTGACCTACGTGAGTCCCGACGCGCTGACGGAACGCACGCCGCAGGGCGAACAGGCCTATTACCGCACCCACATCCGCATCGACGGCAAGCGCTTCAAGGGCGAGAAGGCGGATCGCATCGTGATCCAGCCGGGCATGACGGCGACGGTGGAGATCATCACCGGTCGTCACACCGTGCTGGATTACCTGCTCAAGCCGGTGAAGAAGACGGTATCGGAATCGCTCGGCGAGCGCTGAGGCCGCAACGACCGCACGACGTCTGCGCGAGCACCACTCACTTCACGTCATCAATCCTCATCGACCATCAGCAACAACAACTGCGAACTACAGGGGAACATCACATGATCACCGTCACCATCATCGAAGACGACGCCACCGTCCTGCAGCGCCTGATCGACGTCGTGTCGGCCAGCAGTGCCTGCCAGATCGTCGGCATCGGTCGCAACCGCGGCGAATCGGTCTCCGCGATCCTCGCCAACCGCGCCGACATCTACCTCGTCGACCTCGGCCTGCCCGATGTGGACGGCATCGACCTGATCAAGCTGATCAACGAGAAGTGCCCGGATGCGCACAGCATCGTGATCAGCACCTTCGGCGACGCCAAGCACGTGATGCGCAGCCTGCGCTCGGGCGCCTCCGGCTACCTGCTGAAGGAGGAGATCCAGCCCAGCCTCATCGACAAGATCATCGCCACGCACAACGGCCACGCGCCCTTGAGCCCGGCCGTCTCGCGACTGGTGCTCGACAAGCTCGAAAGCCTGGAGACCGGCGTGAAGCCCAAGGTCGACAAGGCGCAGAAGCTGAAGGAGCTCGGCCTGGGTCAGCGCGAATGGAGCGTGCTGAACCTGCTGATCGAAGGTCTGCCGATCGTCGACATCGGCAGCCGCCTGTCGATCTCGCGCTTCACCGTGAATCAGCATCTGCGGTCGATCTACCGCAAGTTGAACGTCAACTCCCGCGCGATGGCCACCAGTGTGGCCAGGCTGCATGGACTGATCGACGAATGAGCAGACGGCGAGGACACCGATCCCGTCGTCCTTCCTGACAAGAGAAAGCCGCCCTCGGGCGGCTTCTTCGTTCGTCCCGGAGGCTCGTATTTCAGGCGGCGGCTCTGTCCACGCCGCTGCCCGATCCGGCATTGCCTGCGGTCGCTGCGCGAGCCGAGGGTGCCTGGAACTCGGCTGCCGGTCTCGAGAGCAGACGCATGCGCAGCAACTGCTTGCAGAGCATGAAGGAGGCCTCTTCAAACGCACTGTTCGTTTGCACCCGGCCTTCGCTGCGCAGACGCAGGCGGCCGTCCGCCAGTTCGCCACGCAGCAGCCGAGCCAGTTCGCGATCGCGGCCATGCACCGCGGCGATGTTGAACACGGCCAGCCAGGCGGTCAGGACAGCGCGCGGCAGGGAGTCCAGCACGGCGGCGAGAGAGTCCGCCGTCGCCACGCATTGCGGTGCGTGGATCGCCTGTACACGCAGCAGCCTGGCCACCAGCGCAGGATGGCGCCCCGCCAGCAGCGCGAGCGATGACGCCGACACGCCTGAACGCGACAGCAGGAACATCTGCCCGACCACGGCCGCCTCGCACCCCGGCAGGGCCGGCACGGCCAGCGTCGTCGGGCTGGCGATGTCGTAACCCTGGAAATAGTCGGCGCCGGCACGGCGCGCGCGCTGGAGCGCATCCTCATCCTCGATCTTCTCGGCGATCACTGCCATGCCCAGTTGATGCGCCCGGTGGACCAGCCGAGGCAGTTGATCCGGATCAAGTCCGAGGACATCGATCTTGGCGAACTGGACCCAGGGCGCCAGCTGCCATCGGGGATCGTCCGCGCTGACGATGTCGTCCAGCGCGAAACGGTAGCCGCGCCCGTGAAGATCGCAGATGCGCTGCATCAGCGTCACGTCGACCTCGACGGTCTCCAGCAGCTCGATGACGCCGACGTCAGGTGTCAAAGCCTCGGCCACGGGGCTCAGCAAGGTGCGACGGTCCATGTTGACCAGCAGGTCGCCGACCGGGTGTTCCGCCACCGGCGAATCCGTCAGCACCCCGCCGTCGATCAGCGCGTTCGACAGCGCGGCGGCGGTCGCATAGGCGCCCAGCTCCGGGCCGACCGTGTCGTCGCTGGCGTTCCAGCGGAACAGGAGTTCGGTGGCGACCACCCGGCCGCTCCTGTCGATGATCGGCTGGGTGGCATAGCGGACGTGCGGGCCGAGGTGCTCGTCCTCCCGGTGCTTCGGGACGTCGTTTCCGGCACCGCTGACGGGGGTGCGACCGGGTTCGAGGAAGCGGGACATGGGCACTCCGCGGAGCGGTTGGCAAAGGAGGCTTCATGCTATGAACCCTGCCCGTTGCACTGAATAACAAGTGCTTGTCATCCCACCCATCGGAATAACAGTTATCTGCAGGAGCACTGACTGTGATGCGGGGCGAACCGGCAGGTGCCGCGCTTGCCCTCGTGCCATCACCGTCGAACGCGCGCCTGAACCGGAACCCCGGTGCGACGCGCGGGCAACTCATCCAGCAGACCTGGAACGGCGGCGCCGCCGCGCGGGATACTGACTCGCGCGGGCAGCGGCACAGCCGCCCGGGTCGTTGGGTTTTCTTACCCGGATCACAAGGAGAAGCAAGATGCAGATGCGACACACCCGACTGGCCGCGGCGGCCCTGGCGGCGGCCGTCCTGGCCGGCTGCGCGAACATGGACGAGCGCCAGCGCGGCACCGCGGGCGGCGCCGCGATCGGCGCCGTCTCCGGCGCGGTCATCAGTTCGGCCACCGGCGGCAAGGCCGGCACCGGCGCGCTGATCGGCGGCGCGCTGGGCGCGGTCGCCGGCAACGTCTGGTCGCGCCACATGGAAGACAAGCGCCGGGCGATGGAGCAGGCCACGCAGGGCACCGGTGTCGAGGTGACCCGCACCGCCGACAACCAGCTCAAGCTGGATGTGCCCAGCGACATCTCATTCGCGACCAACAGCGCGGCGGTCGAACCGCGACTGCGGCCCGTGCTGGACGCGTTCGCGAACGGCCTGAACAACAACCCGTCGCCGACGGTGGTCCGCGTCGTCGGCCACACCGACAACACCGGTTCCGATGCGATCAACGACCCCCTGTCGCTGCGTCGCGCGGAAAGCGTCCGGGCCTACCTGGCCGACCGCGGCGTCCGTGGCGACCGGATCGAGGCCGCCGGCCGCGGATCGCGCGAGCCGCTGGTGTCGAACGACACCACCGAGAGCCGCGCCAAGAACCGCCGCGTGGAGATCTTCCTGCGCGAGCCGCAGCAAGGCTCGGGCGGTTGAACGAGGAAGGCGCCCCTCAGGGCGCCTTCTTCTGTTGAGCGTCGATCAGTTCATGGGGCCGGCTTTGCCGGTCCGGGACCCATGTGCGGGCCGGAGCGATGCAGCGCACCGCCCTCGCCTTCCCAGGTCGTGACTTCCTCGGGCTTCGAATGCGAGGTCTTGTGCCGCTGCTCGTGGCGCCGGGCCTGCCATTGCCACAGGGCGTAGCCGGCCAGACTGGAGAGGGCGAGCGGGACGAGGCGTTTCATCAGCATGGTGGAGCTCCTCTTCGATCGCTCAACGGGCGGGCGCGCTGGCCTTGGGCTGGCGCGGCGGCGGGACGTCGGGACCCGGACGCATCGTGGCGCTCGGCGGCTCGGCCGGGGCCGAGGGGATGCCAGCCGCGGTCGGATTCTCCTGCACCATGCGGTCGATGCGCGTCAGGATGCCGCCGCTCTTCACGCTGCCGTCGCGGGTGCCCTGGCCCATGACCATCATGCGGCAGTCCTCACGATCCTCTTCGGCCACGCGCTGGCAGCGCAGCATCGCGTTGTTGGCGAGGTCCTGCGTGCTCGCGGTCCGCAGATTGCCGCGTTGGGCTTCCTGACGGGCCGCACCGGCCTCCTTGATACAAGCTGCCTGCGCCTGGCCGGTCTTGCCGGCGAGACAGTTGGCGCGTTCCTGCTCGTAGGTCGCCTGGATGTCCGACTTGGACGACGCACCGGCGGCGAGCGCCGGCGTGGTCACGATCATGACGGCCGACAGCACCGCCCCGGCAGTGATCCAGGCGGCGGCGGAGGGCGACGTGAAGGTCTTGTTGAGCTTGATCATCTGGGTTCCTTTCCAGCGCTTGGCGCCGAGGTCGGAAGACGGGGGAGGAGAAGATGAAGCAAGGCTAGGCCCGTCGCCGTCCGTCGTCTGTCGTACCGCGCCGGAGCCGCGTGTAGGACGAGTCCGGCATCCGCGCCTGCCATGTCCGGGACCCGCTCCTGCGGCGTCCTGTCCTACAGCCGGACGTGGGCCCTGCTGATCCCTCCGGGCCCCTGGCCGCTTCTACAGTGAGCCCAAGCGCCGCGCCGCGGCCGACTGCTCGAAAGGACATCGTCATGTTGAAGTGGGCCCTGATCTTTGCCGTGATCTCGCTGGTGGCGGGCGTCCTCGGTTTCACCGGTCTCGCCGCGGGCGCGGCCGGCATCGCCAAGATCCTGTTCGGGATCTTCGTGGTCATCTTCCTGGTGCTGCTGGTGCTGGGCATCACGGGCTTCAACGCCATCCGGAAGTGACCCTTCCGGTTTCCTGAAGTTTCCTGAACCCTGAGGAGCCAGCCCATGAACGCCCCCGAACACAAGCACCTGAAGCTTGATGAAACGGCCTTGCAACGCGCTCGCCAGCACCTCGACGAAGGCCCGGTCACGCCGAGCTACGGTCCCTGGCGCGAGGATGTGATCCGCCTGCTCAACGACGCGCTCGCAACCGAACTCGTCTGCGTGCTGCGCTACAAGCGCCACTACTTCACCGCGCACGGCCTGAACTCGCCGCGCGTCGCCGAGGAGTTCCTCGAGCACGCGACGCAGGAAGCCGTCCACGCCGACCGCATCGCCGAGCGCATCGTGCAGCTCGGCGGCGATCCGGACTTCCGGCCGGATTCGCTGACCCAGCGCAGCCACGCCGAGTACGACGAATCCAAGGACCTCAAGGCGATGCTCCGATCCAACCTGATCGCCGAGCGCATCGCGGTGGAGGCCTACCGGCAGATGATCCAGCTGATCGGCGACAAGGATCCGACGACGCGCCGCATCCTGGAGGAAGTGCTCGCCGAAGAGGAAGAGCACGCCGACGACCTTGCCGACCTCCTGAGGGACTGACCTCATGCGCCGACGCGTCGCCGCCCTGCTCTTCGCGCTCGGCGCGAGCGTCGGCCTGGTCGCCTGCGGCACGCCGCGCGCGCCGGTCAACGGCCGCGTGCCGGATCCGCCGTCGACCGCGCCGACCCTGACGCGGGTGGCCGCGCAGGTGGACGTCACCGGACCGCGCGGCCAGATGAACCAGGCCGGCCGCGAGCAAGCGCTGCAGGGGGCGGCCTCGCAAGGCAAGGCGGACCTGCTGAAGCGCCAGATCGCCGCGATGTCCGCCTTCGGCGACGTCGATCTCTACGCGGGCAACGACGCTCAACTGCTGGTCGACGGTCCGGCGACGTTCGCCGCGATGTTCTCGGCGATCGACAAGGCGCGCCGCCAGATCGTCCTGGAGAGCTACATCATCGAAGACGCCGACGTCTCCCGGCAGCTCGCGGACCGATTGCTGAAGCGGCGTGCCGACGGACTCGAAGTCGCGGTCCTCTACGACGGCGTCGGATCGATGGGCACGGACGAGACCTACTTCGACCGCCTGCGCCAGGGCGGCATCGCCGTGTGCGCCTTCAATCCGGTCAATCCGCTCAAGCAGCGGACGAAGTACCACAAGATCACGCAACGCGACCATCGCAAGATGCTGGTCGTCGACGGGGAGACCGGTTTCACCGGCGGCATCAACATCAGCGCGGTGTACTCGTCAGGCTCGGGCGGTTTCGGCAGCCGGAGTTCCGCGAAGCCGCCCAAGCCCAAGGCCGCCTCCAGCGACGCCGGCGACGGGAAGACCGGCGACAAGGCCGATGAGAACGGCTGGCGCGACACCATGGTCCAGGTGCGCGGCCCGGCGACGCAGAAGCTGCACACGCTGTTCCGCGAGGTCTGGTCGCAGCAGCACTGCGAAGGCGCCGTCGCGGAGATCGCTCCGCCGCCCGGCCCGCCGGTCGGCCAGCAGCTGATGCGGGTGGTGCCGTCCACGCCGCAAGACACAGAGAACCGCATCTACACGCTGCTGCTGGGCAGCATCCGCGCCGCGCAGCGCAGCGTGTACCTGACGATGGCCTATTTCGCGCCCGGCCAGGACATGGTCGACGCGCTGTGCGAGGCCGCGCAGCGCGGTGTCGACGTGCAGCTGATCCTGCCCTCGCGCAGCGACTTCGGCCCGGTGATGCACGCGGGCCGCAGCCATTACGAGCGCATGCTGAAGGCCGGCGTGCGCATCCATGAACTCCAGGACGCGGTACTGCACGCGAAGACCGCCGTCATCGACGGCGTCGTCTCCACGGTGGGTTCCAGCAACATGGACTGGCGCAGCTTCGTGCACAACAACGAGGTCAACGCCGTCGTGCTGGGCGAGGACTTCGGCGGCGCGATGACGCGCATGTTCGAACGCGACCGGACCGCGTCCAAGACGATCGAGCTGCAGCGCTGGCAGGACCGCGGGCTGTGGCAACGGGGCAAGGAATACTTTTCCAGGATGTTTGAACAATGGTGGTGAACAACGCTCCCTCTTCCGCCCCGGCGCCGGCGCCGGGTCCTCGACGACGGGGCCGACAGGGTTGGGCGCTGGGCCTGGGCGTGCTCGTCGTCCTCCTGGCGATCACGGTCGGCGTCTGCGAATGGCTGGGCTGGCCCTTCCTGCGCCGGCCTGCCGAGCAGTGGCTGAGCCAGAAGCTCGACCGGCAGGTGCGCTTCGACGGCAACGAGGACAACGCGGCCTGGCAGCTTCGCCTGATCGGCAATCTGCGCCTGCGCACGCACAGCCTCACGATCGCGGGTCCGAGCTGGAGCACGCTGGGCGGCCCGATGCTGCAGGCGCAGGACGCGGCGCTGACCTTGCGCTATTCGGACCTGCTGGCCCTGCGCCACGAGGGTCAGGCCTTGCAGGTCAAGGCGCTGCGCGCGGGTGAGCTGAGCATGAAGCTGGAACGCGACGTCGAAGGTCGCGCGAGCTGGCAGTTCGGCAAGCAGCCGTCCAGCGACACGCAGGTGCGCAAGCGCCCCAACATCGACGGCATCCGTTTCGACCTGCTGGAGGTGAGCAAGGGGACGGTGCTGGTGGACGACAAGATCCAGCAGCTGTCGCTGCTGGGCCGGTTCGCGCTGCGCGAGACCTGGACGACGGCGGAGGAAGCCGCATCGGCGGTGCGCTCCGGTCGCGCCGCGTCGAGTGATGTCCAGAGTACGGTGGAACCACAGCGCGCGCCCACCGCGGCGGCGCGCGTGGCCAGCGCGGCGGCTTCCGGCACCCGGCTGGCCGTGGACTTCGGCGAGCGCGTGGCGGGCAAGCCCAAGGGCGCGTCGGCGCCCGCCGATGAGTCCCGCCCTGGCGAAGGTGGCCGCAACGGCGTGACGGCCCAGGCCGAAGGCCATTGGCGCGACCTGCCGATCAAGGCCAATCTGCAGACCGGATCCGCGCTGCCGTGGATGTCCTCGGACCCGAACGCGCCGGCGGTGCCTGTCACGCTGCGCGGCAACATCGGCAAGGCGCAACTGAGCTTCGACGGCCTGGTCCGCGACCTGCTGGTCAGTCAGGGCCTGTCCGGGCAGTACACGCTGGCGGGCCCGTCGCTCGCCGCGGTCGGCGAGCCGCTCGGCGTCACCTTGCCGACCACGCCCGCCTTCGCGATGAAGGGCAAGCTGACCCGCGACGGGTCGCGCTGGTCCACGGCGGTCAGCCAGGCCACGATCGGGAAGAGCCACCTGAACGGCGAGTTCGTCTACGACAAGAAGGAGAACGGCCTGCCGACGCTGACCGGCGAGCTGCGCGGTCGCGAGCTGTGGCTGGCCGACCTGGGACCGGCGGTCGGTGTGCCGGCGGAGCCCGGCGCGCCCAAGGTGAAGAAGGCGCCGTCGCGCGTGCTGCCGGACAAGCAGTTCGACCTGCCCTCGCTGCGGGCGATGAATGCCAACGTCAACGTGAAGCTGGCCCGTTTCGAATCGGGCACCGCGATCCTGCAGGCGGCCGAGCCGCTGAACGCACGGATCGTGTTGCAGGACGGCGTGCTGGAACTGCGGGACATCGACGCTCGTGTGGCGCGCGGCCAGGTCGCCGGCAGCATGAAACTGGACGGCCGCGGCCCGCAGGCGAAGTGGCAGGCGCGGCTGCGCGTCGGCGGCGTACACCTGGAGCAGTGGCTGAACCTGGAACGCAAGAACGGCCAGCGCTGGGTGACCGGCCTGATGGGCGGCCGCATCGCGCTGGACGGCGAAGGCAAGTCGACGGCGGAGCTGCTGGCCAGCGCCGACGGCCGGATGGTGCTGTACTGGACCGACGGCACCATCTCCCACCTGATCGTGGAGGCGGCGGGCATCGACATCGCGCAGGGCCTGGGCATGCTGGTGCGCGGCGATGAAGGGCTGCAGGTCAACTGCGGCGTCGCCGATCTGCGGGTCAAGGACGGCGTGGTGACGCCGCGCCCGATGGTGATCGACACGAAGGACTCCGTGGTGCTGGTGGACGGCGGCATGTCGCTGGCGACGGAGCGGCTGGCGCTGACGGCCAAGGTCGATCCCAAGGACAAGAGTCCGCTGACCCTGCGCACACCGCTGAACATCCAGGGGACATTGGGCGACCCGCAGCTCAGTCTGCAGAAGGCGCCGCTGCTGCGCAAGCTGGTGCCGGCGGCGGTGCTGGGCGTGGCCGTGGCGCCGCTGGCGGCGATCCTGCCGCTGGTCGACCTGGGCGAGGATGCGGACCCGGAGAGCCTCAAGGCGCTGTCCGAATGCAACGCGCGGCTGACACCTACATCGAAGGCGAGGTCGGGATCGTGATAATGGGCGCCTCGCTCACGCCCACACCCATGTCCACCGTTCCCGTCACCGCACCGACGCCCGGCACGCTGAACTGCTTCCTGGTCGAAGACAGCCCGCTCATCCGGGAGAACCTCGTCGCGACGCTACAGGAGATGCTCGACCTCGACGTGGTCGGCATGGCCGAGGACGAAGCCGGCGCGCTGCGCTGGCTGCACGACGAGGCGGTCCCCTGCGACATCCTCATCATCGACCTCTTCCTGAAGCGCGGTTCGGGCATGTCGCTGCTGCCCAAGGCGCGGCTGCTGCAGCCCGAGGCCAAGGTCATCGTGCTGACCAATTACGCCACGGCCGACATGCGCCAGCGCTGCGAGGGGCTGGGCGCCGACAAGGTCTTCGACAAGTCCAGCGAACTGGACGAGCTCATCGCGTACTGCCTGGAGCTGGCGTCGTCGAAGGCTTGACGCCCCAGAAAATTTGAACCTCTAGTCGCCGCAAACGACTGATTTCACTGGATTTACTCCATTTGTATAGAATTCAGTGAATGTCGGTGCAAATGCCTCTGACCCATCTTCCTGATCTGGCTCTCAAGCAGCTTGTGGACGCTGCACGGGTGTTCAAGGAATTCGTCCGGAACGAGCGAGCGCTGGACGCGCTTGGAGGCTCGATGTTCTGGAAGTCGGTGGGCGAGTACGAATACCTGGTTCAACGGACAGGTCGGCGACTGCACTACCTCGGACGTCGCTCCGCGCTGACCGAGCAGCAACTGGGCAACTTTCAGAAGGAGCGAGAGCGGCTTCGCGCCCGATGCGCTTCGCTCGCGGCCGCCGTCGATGTCGCGCAGCGCATGAACAAAGCGGTCCGGATCCGCGGCGTTGCAACGTCGGTCGTCGAGGTCCTGCGACAACTGGCGGTGTCAGGTCTTGCCGACCGCACGCTGTTGCTGGGAGCAACGGCGGTTCAGGCCTATGCGCAATCTGCTGGTCTGGCGGTCGATGCGGATCCTCAGACCCTTTTCCTGCTCATCGATCTGCCGATTGCGGATGCGAGTGCGTGCGCTGCCAAGATCGAGGCTGCCGTGTCGAAGTGGGCGCGCCTGTCTGGCGCGTCGTTCGATGCCACGGCGGGCCTGCTCGTCACCCTGGAACCGGTCGAGGCCACGTCGTCGAAAATGAAGCCGCATCGGCGAGAGCTTGAACCGATCGCGCCACTCCTCGCGCAGCAGCTCCGCGTTTTGCGAGAGGCTCCGCCGTTCGAGCACGTGCTCATCGCAAGGACCGGCAAGATGGCGCGCGTGCGCGCCGCCGATCCGGTGGCGTTCGAGTTGGTCGCGCGCATCCAGTGCAGTGCGTCGCAGCCCATCATGGAAGAGATGCTGCGCCAGAGCATGCTCGTTTCGAGTTGGTCAGACCAGCAATGTGAGCAAGCAAATCAACAACTTCAGGGAATTGAACCGGTACCAGGTCTTGCCATAGCGTAACTCCCGATCGTTTTTCGGGGTTGTGCATGTCGTTCCTCATTCACGGCGCGCAGGCTTGCGCGCAACTTGACCGGGCCTTCGCCTGCTTCGAGCGCCATCAAGACGCCAGCGCCTACGCCCGTCGTCTGCGGCATCAGTTGCAGTGGGCCGTCACCCCGTCGGGGCATCGCCTGCATCGGATCGATGTTGAATCAGGTCAGGTGATCGCGGATCTCGGGGCCCGATGCGAAGCATTGGAGCGATTGCATGACGACCACCGCGGTCGGCGCCAGGATGCAATGAGTACGCTTGCAGCATGCGCCTCCGATCTGAAGCAGAACGACGTCGATCTGCTGTGGGATGTCCAGGCGAGGTTGAGCTTCGTAGCCCGCTTCACCGATCCGCCGAGCAGCATGATCGACGTGCTGCGCGCCGCCGATCCGAGCTTTGAGCGAAACGAAGAACAGAAGGAGTCCGCAATCAATTCGGCGGGTTTCTCGGTCGACTTTCTCCGTCGAGAAGAAACCGAACATGGACAACTGGCCTTTTCCATCAGCGGCCGCGATGGCGATGTCTATCCTGTGCAAGCGCCGAGTGCCCAATTGCTGCTGAGCTCTCCGCGTTTCGATCAGACCGTTGTCGGTGCCAACGGGCGCATGGCGCTGATGCGAACCATTGACCCCGTCACCTTCGTCCAAGTCAAACGCTGGATAAGCGATAAATCAGACCGCAACGTTGTCAAGCGGATCCGGGACCGACATCAGGCCGAGGTGGTGCAGGCCTTGATGGACGCTGGCCGCCTGCGTTCGAAGCTCTCAGCGCAGCCGGCATGAAGAAAGGGGTCCCGCGGGACCCCTTTGCGCTCTTCTGGCGACAACAGTCGCCCTCGACGATCAGGCGTCAGTGTGCGCCGCCCGCATCGACCGGCGCGCCCATCTTCGGCGGCCGCTTGGTCAGCCACACGAAGGCGATCAGCACGATGAACAGCACCGCGGACGCCAGGAAGATGTCATCCGCCGCGCGCGTGAACGCCTGCTGGTCCACCAGCCGGTTGATGTAGGCCAGCGCCTGGTCGTGGCTGAAGCCCTGCCGCTGCAGCGTGTCCAGCGCCGCCGTCTCCGCCGGGTCCCCCAGCGCGAGCCGCTCCGCCAGGTGATGGTGGTGCAGCGCCGCGCGGTTCTCCCACAACGTCGTGGAGATCGACGTCCCCATCGCCCCCGCCGTGATCCGCACGAAGTTCGACAACCCGGCTGCCGCGGCGATCCGGTCCGGCGTGATGCCCGACAGGGTCAGCGTCGTCAGCGGGATGAAGAAGAACGCCAGCGCCCCGCCCTGCAGGATGGTCGGGATCATGATGGTCCCGAGGTCCGTGTCCGTCGTGAACAGCGAGCGCATCCACAGCACGATCGCGAACATCACGAAGGCGAAGCTCGCCATCATCCGCGGATCCCAGACCGAGACCTTCTTCCCCACCACCGGTGAAAGCAGGATGGCCAGCACCCCCACCGGCGCGAGCGCGAAGCCTGCCGCCGTCGCGGTGTAGCCCATGTGCTGCTGCAGCCACAGCGGCAGCAACACCACGTTGCCGAAGAAGAGCCCGTAGGCGATCGACAGCACCGAGGCCCCGAACAGGAAGTTCCGGCGCGCGAAGAGCCGCAGGTCCACCACCGGATGGTCGTTGGTCAGCTCCCAGACGATGAACACCGCCAGGCCCACGACCGCGACCACGGCCAGCGCGATGATCTGGTTCGACTCGAACCAGTCCAGCTCCTTGCCCTTGTCCAGCATCACCTGCAGCGAGCCCACCCACAGTACCAGCAGCGACAACCCGACGGTGTCGATCGGCAGCTTCTTGGTCGGCGTCTCGCGGGTGCGGTAGATGCTCCAGGTCAGGCCGGCCGCGAAGAGGCCCACCGGCACGTTGATGTAGAAGATCCACGGCCAGGTGACGTTGTCGGTGATCCAACCGCCCAGCAGCGGCCCGACCACCGGCGCCACCAGCGTCGTCATCCCCCATAACGCGAGCGCCGTGCCCGCCTTGTGTTTCGGATAACTCGACAGCAGCAGCGTCTGCGACAGCGGGATCATCGGCCCCGCCACCAACCCCTGGAACACGCGGGCGACGACCAGCATCTCCAGCGAATGCGCGAAGCCGCACAGCCAAGACGCCAGCACGAACAACAGCACGCTGGTCGTGAACAGCCGCACCGCGCCGAAGCGCTGCGTCAGCCAGCCGGTCAGCGGCACCGAGATCGCGTTGGCGACGCCGAAGCTCGTGATGACCCAGGTGCCCTGGACCGGGCTGACGCCCAGGTCGCCGGCGATCGCGGGCAGCGACACGTTCGCGATGGACGAGTCCAGCACGTTCATGAAGGTCGCCAGCGACAGCGAGATGGTGCCCAGCACCAGCGCGGTGCCGGTCAGCGGCGCGGGACCCGCCGGTGGTCCCGCCGGAGCGGGCGTCGCCGGCGCTGCGGAGGGCCCGGGGCCCGCCGGCGCGCCGGGCGCGGTTGGAGTGGATTCGCTCATTGCACGCGGGAAGTGTTCGCCTTGGCCGCGGCCTTGCCGAGGTTGGTCGCGATGATCTTGTTCACCTGCTCGTCGGCGGCCTTCTCCTGGACGTCGTAGATCGCCGTCTGCAGACGCGGCGCGCTGGCGCCGGTCGCGGCGGCCAGCATCGCGCCGCCCTGCTCACGGATGTCGACCTGCACGTCCATCGACAGGCCCACGCGCAGCGGGTGCTCCTGCACTTCCTTGGGATCCAGCGCGATGCGCACCGGCACGCGCTGCACGACCTTGATCCAGTTGCCGGTGGCGTTCTGCGCCGGCAGCAGCGCGAAGGCCGCGCCCGTGCCCGCGCCCAGACCCTGCACCGTGCCGTGGTATTCGGTCTTCTTGCCGTAGACGTCCGCTTCCAGCGTCGCCTTCTGGCCGATGCGCAGCTTGGCCAGCTGGCTTTCCTTGAAGTTGGCGTCGACCCAGACCTGCTGCAGGCCGACGACCGCCATCAGCGGCGCGCCGGCCGCGACGCGCTGGCCCAGTTGCACCGAGCGGCGCGCGACCCAGCCGTCCACCGGCGCGATCAGCTCGGCGCGCTGCAGCGCCAGGTAGCTCTCGCGCAGGCGCGCGGCAGCGCGCAGCACGTTCGGGTGTTCCTCGACCTTGACGCCGTCGGTCAGCACCTGGTTGGAGGACAGCTGGTCCTTCGCGGCCTGCAGCGCCGATTGCGCGGCGGCGGCCTGGGCGCGGGCCGAGGTCAGTTGCGACTGCGCGTGTTCCAGCTCTTCCTTGCCGACGGCGCCGGTGGCGACCAGCGGCTGGCGGCGGGCGACGTCGGACTGCAGGCGCTCCAGGTCGACGGTGACGCGCTTGAGGTCGGCCTCGCGGACCTTGACCTGCGCCTCGAAGCCGCTGTTGTTCGCATACAGCGTGCGGACCTCGCGGACCGTCTGCGCCAGCTGCGCCTGCGCCTGCTCCAGCGCGACGCGGGCGTCGACCGGGTCCAGGCTCACCAGCTTCTGGCCGGCCTTCACGAAGTCGGTGTCGTCGGCGTAGACCGCGCGTACCGTGCCGCCGACCAGCGGCGTTATCTGCACGACGTTGGCCTGCACGTAGGCGTTGTCGGTGGACTCGTAGCGGCTGCCGACGATCCATTCGTAGGCGACGTAGCCCAGGCCCGCCACGATGACGACGGCGGCGATGGCCGTCAGGCCCTTCTTGCGGGTGCCGTTCTTGGCGGGAGCTTGCGTGTTGTTCGGGGGCGTTGCGCTCATGGTGTGCTCTTCGGGATTCTTGTGATTCGGGGGGCGTCGGGGCTCAGCGGCGCTCAACGACGCTCAGGGGCGATCGGCGGAAGCGGTCGTCTGCGCGGCGCCTCGGGCGGGTTCGGCGTAACCGCCGCCGAGCGCGCGCATCAGGTTGATCTGCGCGTCGACGGTGAGCGCCTGCAGGTCGATCTGGCCGCGTTGCTGCAGCAGCTGGTTCTGCTGCGCGCTCAGCACCGCGATGCGGCCGGTCAGGCCGGCGCGATGGCGCTGATCGGCCAGCGTGGCCTGGCCCTCGGCGTTGGCCACCAGCGCGTCCTGCTGCGTGCGCTGCTGGCGCAGCGATTCGAGCGTCGTGTACTGGTCGCTGGCGTCGCGCACGGCGTCCAGCACCGCGACGTTGTAGCTCGCGATCGCGGCGTCCTGCTCGGCGGCGCTGCCGCGCAGGTTGGCGCGCAGGCGGCCGCTGTCGAACAGCGGCAGATGCAGCGCCGGGCCCGCGCCGTACTGGCGGCTGCCGCTCTTGAACAGCTCATCCAGGCCGATCGAATTCAAGCCGATGAAGGCCGTCAGGCTCACGCTCGGATAGAACTGGGCGCGGGCGACGCGGATGTCCTGCGCGGTCGCTTCGACCCGGGCGCGCGCGGCGGCCAGGTCCGGGCGGCGGCCCAGCAGGTCCAGGTGAGGCGCCTGCTGCCAGTCGAGCGCGACCGGCAGCGCGGCGTCCAGCGACTCGGTCGCCTTCGGGCCTTGGCCGGTCAGCGCGGCAAGCTGGTGGCGCAGCAGCGCCTGCTGCTCGCGCAGCACGACCTGCTGACGCTGGATGTCGGGCAGCGGCGCCTCGGCCACGCGCAGGTCCTGGCCGTTGTCCAGGCCGGCGGCGCTGCGCTGGCGCACCAGTTCGAAGGACTGGTCGCGCAGCGTCTTCTGCTGCTCCAGCAGGCGGCTCTGCGCCTGGCTGCGCGCCAGCGCGACGTAGGCCTTGGCGACGGCGTTGGACACGCTCAGCCGCGCGGCGGCCGCGTCGGCCTCGGCGGCGCGGCGCTGGCCGAGTGCCGCCTGCAGCGCCGCGTCATGCTTGCCGAAGAAGTCGAACTCGTAGCTCAGCCCGGCCTGGATGTTGGCGAGCGTCTGCACGCTGCCGGCCAGCGGCGGCGGGTAGATGCCGTGTTCGGTGATGCGCTGGCGGGTCACGTCGGCTTCGAGCTCGGCGGCCGGGCGCTTCGCGGCTTCGGCGTTCTCGGTCATGGCGGCGGCGCGGGCGATGCGGGCGCGGGCCAGCGCCAGGTTCGGCGAGTTCGCGATCGCCTGGTCGACCAGCGCGTCCAGCTGCGAATCGCGGAAGGTCTTCCACCAGGAGGCGTCGAGCGCAGGGCTCTGGCTGTCGTCGAGGCCGAGGCGGGTCGCTTCGGCGCCGTCGATCGGGCGGCCGGGTTCGTCCAGCTTGGGGATGGGCGCGCAGGCGGTCAGCACCATCAGCAGCGCCGCGCCCATGGCCAGGACCAGGGTGGTGCGGTGAAGGAATCGGGAGGTCATCGGGGGGTCCTCAATGTTGTTCTTGTGGAGAGCGTTCATTCGCATTTGTCGACGAGGGTCGAGGATTCGGAGGTCAGGCCCGCGTCGCGGATCGCCTGGCCGTTGACGACGATGCGTTGCAGCAGGCCGATCAGCGTGCGGAACTCCTGGTCGGAGAAACCGGCCAGGTGGTCGTTGAACACCTTGGACAGCACGCCCGGGGCGGCCGCCATCGCGTTCACGCCGACCTCGGTCAGCGACACCATCACCACGCGCCGGTCCTCGACCGAGCGCTCGCGGCGCACCAGGTTCTTGGCTTCCAGCCGATCCAGCAGACGCGTCATTGCGCCGCCGTCCATCGCGAGCTCGCGGGCGAGCGCGGCGCTGGACATGGGTCCGTTGAAGCGCAGGCGCAGCATCGGCGCCCACTGGGCGTGGGTCAGGTCATGCTCGCCGAGCATCTTGTCGGCCTGCAGGACCATGGACTGCTTGATCTGACGCAGCAGCCAGCCGAGGCTAGGCTCCGACGTGAAACTGTCGGCGCTGTAGAAATCGGCGGGCGGGGGCAACTTGGCACTCATGGCGTCGTCCTTCGTGACTTCGGATTTCCGGGACGGAGCTTCCGGAAATGCTTGATGACAATTATTGCTTAGGCAATGATTGCCGTGCCAATCACTGCCTGGGATGGGCTTTCCGTGGATAGGGACATTCCCGCAACACGAGGCCCCTAAACTGAGCTCATGTCCGCCATGTCCCCTACTTCTCCCACCTCGTCCTCCTCGGAGACGGGGTCCCGCCCCGAGTCGGCTCCCTCATCGGGCGGACAGGCAAACGCCGTGCGCACGCCGCCCAAGACGTCGCCCCCCTTGCGGGCGATGGCGCCGGCGCTGTGGCCCTTCCTGCGGCCCTACCGGGGGCGGATCGCCGCGGCGATCGTCTTCCTGATCCTGGCGGCGGCGGCGACGCTGGTCTTCCCGCTCGCGCTGCGGCAGCTGATCGACCAGGGCCTGGTGTCCGCCGATCCGGGCGATCGCTTGATGGCGTTGCGCGAACACTTCGTCTGGCTGTTCGCCACCGGCGCGGCGCTGGGCGTGTTCTCGGCGCTGCGCTTCTACGCGGTGACCTGGCTGGGCGAGCGCGTCAGCGCCGACCTGCGCACGGCGGTCTACAGCCACGTGCTGAGGCAGAGCCCTGAGTTCTTCGAGACCACGCAGACCGGCGAGGTCATCAGCCGCATCACGACGGACACGACGGTGATCCAGAGCATCGTCGGCTCCAGCCTGTCGATGGGGCTGCGCAACGTGATCATGGGTGTGGGCGCCGTGGCGCTGCTGATCTACAGCAACCCGTGGGTGATGACGCAGGTGCTGGGCATCCTGGTGCTGGTGGT
Organism: Roseateles noduli; assembly: GCA_002205125.1. GTDB lineage: Bacteria > Pseudomonadota > Gammaproteobacteria > Burkholderiales > Burkholderiaceae_C > Roseateles > Roseateles noduli. The sequence goes on from NIOE01000003.1 coordinate 684,554, forward strand.
GGCGCCGGCGATGTTCTTCGGCAGACGCGTCAGACGACTGTCACGGTCGAGCCAGGACCGCATCGCCGACACCAGCGCGATCGCGGCGGAGATGCTCAACGCGATCACGGTGGTGCAGTCGCATGCGCAGGAAGCGCGTGAGGCGGTGCGCTTCGACGTCGCCAGCGAGGCCGCGTTCGACACGGCGCGCAAGCGGACCAAGGTGCGGTCGTTCCTGGTGGCGTTCATCATCACGGCGACCTTCGGCGCGCTGCTGTGGGGGCTGTACCAGGGCACGCAGGCGGTGATGGCGGGCAAGATCTCCGCAGGCCACCTGGGGCAGACGGTGGTCTACGTGATCCTGCTGGTGTCGTCGGTGGCGGTGCTGGCGGAAGTCTGGGGCGACCTGCTGCGCGCGGCGGGCGCGATGGAGCGGCTGATGGAGCTGCTCGCGGCGCAATCGCCGGTGGCGGATCCGGCGGCGCCGGTCGCCCTGCCCGCCTCGACCGGGCCGGCGCGCGTGAGTTTCGAGCAGGTGCGATTCCACTATCCCTCGCGCCCCGACCGCGCGGCGCTGGAGGACTTCACCCTGCGCATCGAGCCCGGCGAGACCGTCGCGCTGGTCGGCCCGAGCGGCGCCGGCAAGAGCACGGTGCTGCAGCTGCTGCAGCGCTTCTTCGACGTGCAGGGCGGCAAGCTGCAGCTGGACGGCGTCGCGGTGTATCGCGTGAAGCTCGCGGACCTGCGAAGCCGCATGGCGCTGGTGCCGCAGCAGAGCGTGATCTTCTCGGCCAGCGCGCTGGACAACATCCGCTACGGACGTCCGGAGGCGAGCCGCGAGGACGTCATCGCCGCCGCCAAGGCTGCGCATGCGGACGAATTCATCCGTCAGTTGCCGGACGGCTACGACAGCTTCCTCGGCGAGCGCGGCGTGCGTCTGTCCGGCGGCCAACGGCAGCGGATCGCGATTGCGCGGGCGATGCTGCAGGACGCGCCGTTGCTGCTGCTCGACGAAGCCACGAGCGCGCTCGACGCGGAGAGCGAACGGCTGGTCCAGCAGGCGCTGGATGAGGCGATGCGGGACCGGACGACGCTGGTCATCGCACATCGCTTGTCGACGGTGCAGCGCGCCGATCGCATCGTCGTGATGGATCACGGTCGCATCGTCGAGCAAGGCACGCATGCCGAGCTCGTGGCGCGCGGCGGGCTGTACGCGCGCCTGGCCGCCCTGCAATTCAATGCGTGAGTCCTGGCCCCTCTAAAATCTTCCCCATGACCGCCGACATCACTTCCTCGCGCCCGGTGCGCAGCCAGTTCGAAGACTTCATGCGCCACGTGTACGAGCACGGGGTGGCCAAGGGTGACCGAACCGGCACGGGCACGCGCAGCGTCTTCGGCCACCAGATGCGCTTCGACCTGAGCGAGGGGTTCCCGCTGGTGACGACGAAGAAGGTGCACCTGAAGTCGATCATTCTTGAGCTGCTGTGGTTCCTGCGCGGCGACTCGAACGTGAAGTGGCTGCAGGAGCGCGGCTGCACGATCTGGGACGAGTGGGCGCGGGAGGACGGCGACCTGGGTCCGGTCTACGGCGTGCAGTGGCGCAGCTGGCCGAAGGCCGGCGGCGGTCACGTGGACCAGATCGCGGAGGTGGTGAAGCAGCTGAAGACCAACCCGGACTCGCGCCGGATCATCGTCTCGGCGTGGAACGTGGCGGAGCTGGACCAGATGGCGCTGATGCCCTGCCACGCGTTCTTCCAGTTCTACGTGGCGGACGGGAAGCTGTCGTGCCAGCTGTACCAGCGCAGCGCGGACATCTTCCTGGGGGTGCCGTTCAACATCGCGAGCTACGCGCTGCTGACGCAGATGCTGGCGCAGCAATGCGGGCTCGGGTTGGGCGACTTCATCTGGACGGGTGGGGATTGCCACATCTACTCGAATCACTTCGAGCAGGTGGAGACGCAGCTGGCGCGCACGCCGTTTGCGTATCCGACGATGCATATCAAGCGGAAGCCGGAGTCGATCTTCGACTATGAGATCGAAGACTTCGAGCTCCAGGACTACCAGCACCACGCGGCGATCAAGGCGCCGGTGGCGGTGTGAGCAGCGGGAGCTGAACTCACATGGCGTTGAGGCCGGAGGATCTCACTGAAGAAGAGATGCTCGCGGCGGAAGCGCGGTTTCCGAAGCTGGCCGCGAGGGCCGGGCGGAAGGCTTACGAGCAGGCTCTAGCCGAGACAGGATCGGTCGTTTTGGCGAGCGGGGATTGGCTCGTCCGGCGATTTGCAGGTGGTGGCGAGCAGGCAATCAAGGCATTGCCGCCAGATGTACGAGTGGTTAAGGGGAGGACTCTGCATCTAGGGGCAAAGGAAACTGCATGAAGAGAGACAGGGCGTCTAACCCGATCCGAAGCAGACAACTGAAGCTCGTGCCTCTGCTCTGAAGGTCTCTTCCGAGCTAAGCGCCAAGAAGCGTTGGTATCCAAGAAGAGGTGGCAGGCGAGACCGCGACTTCAGATAGTCGCCGGGTCGAGCATGGGCTTCGCAGTTGACCCACTTCCCTTTGCGCTGCGGCGGGCGGTTCTCGCTCCGACGTTCAGACCTGCCACCACAGGCGCCATTACAGTTGGCTACAGAGGTCGCTCAAAGCGCCCAGACGTTCATTCAGGGAAGGAAGATATGCACCTACAGCGAGTCCGCGCGCAGAACTTTCGCGCCTTCGGCGATGGCAAGTCTGCACCGCAGTTGGACTGGACCTTGTCGAAAGGTCTCAACATCCTCATCGGCGAGAACGACGCTGGCAAGACTGCGATCGTTGACGCCATCCGCCACGTCTTATGGACCACGAGCTACGAGTTCGTCCGACTTTTCGAGCAAGACTTCCACATCAAGGGTGATACGCGCTCCCATTCGATGTTCATCGAAGCAACACTGGCGGACCTTAGTTCCGACCAAGAAGCCGCCGTACTCGAATGGCTGACCTACGAAGCGGACGGCAGTCGCGCTCTCATCGTGCACTTGCAGGCTCGGTGGATTCCGCCTAAGGACGGGAAGCGCGGCCGTGTGGACGTCATAACCCGCACCGGTCGAAACGGGAATGGCCCCGAGATTGGTCACGCCGTGCGCGAACTCGTCCGTGCCACGTACCTGCGGCCGCTACGAGACGCGGAAGCCGAGCTCAAGCCAGCTCGTCAGTCCCGACTATCGCAAATCTTGGGTGCCCACAAGAGCATCGAGGGCCAGGAGAAGAACGACTTCGACATTAACGACGCCGACAAGAGACCGGAGAAACTAGTCGGCCTCATGGCGTATGCCCAGCACCACCTGGGCAAGCACCCCGTCATCAAAGGAGTGCAGGACGACATCAACAACCATTACCTCAGCAGGTTTGCGTTTGCCGGAGACGAGTTGAAGTCGCGGATCCAGATTGCTCCAGACCTCTCGCTACAGCCCATCCTTGAGAAGTTTGAGCTAAGCCTTCTGCCGTCGGCCGGCATCCATGAGGACGAGCGCTGTCCGCGAGGCCTTGGCTACAACAATGCCCTGTTCATGGCAACCGAGTTGGTGTTGCTTCGCGACGGCGACGAACTCGCCCTCCTCCTCATCGAGGAACCCGAAGCCCACCTCCACCCGCAGCTGCAGGAGCGCGTCCAGGAGTTGCTGGAGCAGAGCGCGAACAACCCAGGTGAAGGCAAGCGGCCAGTGCAGGTCATCATGACCACTCATAGCCCTTCCCTGGCCGCTGGCGCAGACGTCGCTTCGATGACCCTCGTGCATCAGGCCCATCTTTTCCCGCTCGCCCACGACAAGACCAAACTCAAGAAGAACGACTACGAGTTCCTGCGTCGTTTCCTGGATGCCACAAAGGCCAACCTGTTCTTCGCGCGCGGTGTAGCCATTGTCGAGGGCCCAGCGGAAGCGCTTCTTCTGCCTGCGCTAGCCAAGGCTTGCGGCAAGTCGTTTTCGAAGCATGGCCTAGCGGTAGTCAACGTTGGCGGTGTCGGGCTATACCACTACGCGCGCATCTTCCAGCGGCTAGACGAAGCGGTGGTGCCAATCCCAGTGGCGTGCCTGACTGACCGGGACGTTGTCCCGGACGTCGTCAAGTACGTGTCGAAGCCTGAGGACAAGCCTCGTTTTGAAGCGGACTACTTGCCAGAAGCTCTCGAAGCTTTGGTGAAGTCGAAGGTGGACCGCGCTGCCGGTGGAAACACCATCGTCTGTGTATCCGACCGTTGGACGTTCGAGTTCGACCTAGCGCGCTACGGCTGTGGTGAGCTCATATTCACCGCCGTACAGCTTGCTGTGAAGGCGCAGTCCGCCGACGAACGCCTCGGCGAGAAGGACGAACTCGCCGCCATGGCCGAGGCGCACGACCTGTGGGAGAAGCTCAACAGCGAAGGACTGAGCGAAGACGAACTCGCCGCCAAAATCTACGAGCCGCTAGCCACGAAGAAGGGCTCCAAGGCTGTGGCTGCGCAGTACGCCGCTCACCTGTTGGAAACAAAGAACTACGGCACCGGCGATGCGCTGTTCGGAAAGCTTCCGCCCTATTTGCAGCGCGCACTGAACTGGCTAACGAAGGTGCCGGGGTCGGCATGACCATCCCCGTCATCACCAGCGACGACCTAGCCGAACTCCAGTTCCTCGCAAAAGACCTCAACTTCTCCGACGCGGAGCGACGGGCCGTGCTGCTCGCGGCGGGCTCCATCGACATCAATGCAGCGCCGGGGAGCGGCAAGACCAGCGTGCTGGCGGCAAAACTTCTGCTGCTATCGCGCAAGTGGCGCAACGACACACGCGGCATCTGCGTCCTGAGCCACACCAACGTCGCGCGTGAAGAGATTCAGCGGCGGCTCGGTGCCAGCGCCGAGGGCTCACGGCTGCTGACCTATCCCCACTTCATCGGGACAATCCACGGGTTTATCGATCGATTTCTGGCACTGCCTGCCCTGCGCAGCATGGGGTTCACTGTCGACGTCATCGACGATGAAGTTTTCGCGAAGAAGGCCGTTGGGCTTGCGATGAGGAATTTCTCTCTGCGCGCCTGGGCCCAAAAGGACGACGGCGTTCTCCCGATGGTGGCTGGGTTGGTCTACCGAGGCCACGACCTTTTGCTGGATAGCGAAGGCGGCGCGCTCCCGAAGTCGACAGCTAAAACCTACCCTGCCCTGCAGGAAATCAAGGAGACGTTGACCAAGTCTGGCGTCTTCCGTTACGCGGACATGTTCGCCTTCGCTGAATGGATGCTGAAGGCCTGCCCGGACATCAAGCAGCGCATCTCGCGCAGGTTTCCGCTGGTCTACATCGACGAGATGCAGGATACGTCATGGGAGCAGGAGACTCTGCTCGGACGGCTGTTTGACGACTCCGTGGTTGTGCAGCGCTTCGGAGATTTGAACCAGCGAATCTTGGGTGGCAGCGGAGACCATGCGCAGCTGAGTTTTCCGAGAGCTGATGCCTTGCCCATCAGTACAAGCAAACGATTCGGTCCCGCGATAGCTAGCGCGGTGTCTGGCGTCCGCGTCGGTGGAGAACCCGTCGTTGGAACTGCACCGGATGCCCATCCTCCGTTGCTTGTGACGTACTCCACCGAGCGTGTGGGAGACGTCATCCATCGCTTCGGCAATCTCGTACTCGACCGCTTTACTGACGAGGAGCTTTACCACCGGTCTATCAGAGCGATGTGCACCCGCAAGCAGGGCAATGCCAAGACCCAGATTGCCGGACGCACGCTATTGGACTATTGGCCGGCGTACCTGGAGCAGGCCAAAGGCTCAGGTGGTCGCTCCGAGCGCCTTTGGTCCTTGCTTGGTCAGTCGGCCGAGCCGTGGGTCAATGGCATCTCGATGCTTTCGCGCGCAACAGATGCCAAGCGGGCTGTGGTGCTGGTCCTTCGGGCGGCAGATTCGCCTCATATTGCAGGGCTGCGTGATGGCTCCCAGTTGTTCAGACGCCTCGCGGATGTTGGCCTGGATGCGAAGGGAGTTCGCCTGCTGTGCCGCGAGCTTGCGGTCGCCTCAGGCCTTGGGGCAACCGAAGCGGGACGAACGAGAGCCGTCGACCTGTTCACGCAATATCTTCAGCCGCTGCTCCCAGAGGGCATGACTGTCGCAAAGTTCCAAGAGCTCTCGATTTTTGGGGCGCCAGAACAGGCTTCAGAGCAAGAGGCCAATCAGCGCTTGTGCCAGGTCAAGCGAAACGAACGCTTCGTGGAGGTTGAGATTGGGACCGTGGCTTCGATGAAAGGCGAGACACACCTGGCGACCCTGGTGCTCGAGTCGCTCGGCCATCCCAGCAGACGATTCGATTTGGAAGAGGCATTGCCGGTGCTTGCCGGCCTGAACGTCCGCGACCCGAAGATGAAGGAGACCATCCTCTCGCAATTTCGGAACCTGTACGTCGCGATGTCCCGACCGACGAGCTTCCTATGCCTAGCGGTCAACCAGGCGCGAGTAACAGCGGATTGCCTCGCAGCTCTGCAAGAGAAAGGGTGGGGCATTGACGTGCTTATCTAGTCGGCGATCGAAGCCTACTTGAACGCCGGCGAGGCTGCATGCACCTTCGCCGGCGATAGGCCTGGCCCTTTACGATCTCGTCGATCAGCTCATCAGCAGTCTCGGGTGGTGCGGGCAGACTTCGCCGTGATCTCGGCATTCCCCAATCGGTGACGTCGCGCCAATGGCTGGGCCAAATGCTTCAGGACATAACGTCTTGACGCCTTACAACTAGGAAGATGCGAGCACAAGTTGAGACCGAGCTAGCGACGCCGGCTCAGTTCCTAGCATTTCTAGCGGCTGCCCGTCCTTCTGCGAATCGGAAACCTGTGCCTGACTGATGACAGCTTCCTGCGCTTCCCGAGATGAAAGCGCTTCAACCGGCTCGTGCCCCTCACCCGACAGCACAAACCTCGCCGCGTCTGCAGCCATTGAAATCATGAACGCCGCCAGAAAGACTGCGACGCCATAGAACACCGCCAGGCCCATCAGAAAGTAGCTTGAGCTCTTCCAAGCCCAGAACGCAGCGATACCGAAAGTTGGCACTGAGACCGAGGCCGTGAACATCATGAAGGTGGACACAAAGCCCAGAGAGAACCAGCCCTTCTTCCTGGCATCCACGTAGCGCTGATCCTTGGGCACGAAGCGCACCGAAGCCCCTGCTGAGATTCGGTTCATCAAGAGCCTGACCGGATCCTGCCGGCTCTCGATGAAGTGAAGCTCACATGGCTCAACGCTCCTCCCAAACGCGTCTCTCATCGCGAAGTGGAAGTCGAACGGGGAGGCCTTCCTCCATGCTGAGTCCTTGAAGAGCGCCCTTGCTGCTTCCCTCTTGCGAGTTCGAAGTTGCCAACTTGCCTCTCGGGACTTCGTCCACTGCAGCCAATACACCAGCGGAGCGCCGATAAAGATGCCTGCAAGCACTCGCACGTCGTTGAAGAACTCCATCTCTCTCTCCCATCTCGTGGATACGCGCCTCCAGTTTGAAGGGTCGATAGCTCACCAGATGAGCCTCCCTCCCCGCTCGACGCATGAAAGATGGACTGAGGAGGGCCGCGATGAGAAGGGCAACAAAGTCCTCTGTCTAAAGTGAAGAGGCTCGATCGACTGCGCTCAATACGAATAACTCACATACACCGCCCCCACCGGCGACGTCGTGCGCCGTGTGAGCGGGCTCTTCTTCGCATCGCCGAGGAGCGTCTGCGCGCCGGCCATTGCGGTGACGCTCCACTCTGACGAGAGCTTGTGCTGCCAGCTCACGCCGGCTTCCGCGAGATGCGCGCCTGCCTTCGGCGTATACGCGGCATAGCCCGACCGCGCCGACTGCGCCGCCGTCACCCCGTGGTACGTCTGCATGTACTTCTTGTCGCCGGCGTTTGCCGACATCGACAGAACGACAGTGTTCTTTCCATCCTCGATCAGCGTCGCTGCCGCGCCCACGCTGTACAGCGCGCCGTTCTCCCGATTCGACACCGGCTGCTCCGTCGCCGCCTGCAGCTGCAGCCGCTCCATCACCGCATAGCTCAGCATCAGGTTCGCAGTCGCACTGCCCTCCACTTCCCCCATGCCGCGCAGGTACTTGCTGCCGCTGCTGAAGCCCAGCCCGCTGGTCTTCTTCTCCTCGCGCTTGCCGCGGTACCCGAGCGCCGCGCCGTAGCTCAACGCGCCCGCCGAGCCCGCATAGCCGATCCCTCGTTGCGTGCTCGCGAAGAAGCCGCTGGCATGCGCGTACTCGACGCCGAGCAGCGGCACGATCATCCGCTCGTCGGAGCCCGCATACCGCGTCGAGACCGCCACGCCGGCTTGAACGACGATCGTGGACGTCGGCGCGTTCGCCGCGCCGGATTGCGCCTGCGCGCCCCCGCAGAGCGGCAGCATCAGGAACGCGAGAACAACAGGAGAAAGTTTCATGGTGGTAGTCATGGATGTGATTGAAAAGTGGATCGCGCTCACTCGTAGCGCTTGAAGGGACGGCATTCGCCGGAGAGCCGCCTGCCCTCCGCCTGGCGGCCGGTGACGCGGTAGTTGCCCTTGCACCATTCCGCCGCCGTCCGGTCGCACGCGGCCCAGCCCTCCGGACCGGCGCAGGTGACGACGAAGTCCAGGCGCTCCTGCGCCGCGAAAAGCGGCTCGAACGCGGCCGCGCACGCGCCCAGCGCGCAGACGATGACGTAGAGCGACGGTGCGAACGGACGGTGCTGAGCTGCAGCTGTCATGTCGTGACTCCCTGAACTGCGCCCGGCACCTCGCCGGACCGCCCAGGCAGTGTCGAAACGCCCCATGAACGCCACCTGAGCCGGACATGAAGAAAGGATGAAGCGCCCGTCGCCGCTGCCGTTTCCGGTCCGCCGGACTGGTCCAATGTCGGCATGAAGATCCTGCTCATCGAAGACGACCTGGACCTGGGCAACGGCGTGCGCATCGCGCTGACCGACCACGGCATGGACATCGTCTGGGCGCGCAACGTCGAAGGCGCACTCCGCCAGCTCCAGGACAACCCCTGCGACCTGGTCCTGCTGGACCTCGGCCTGCCCGACGGCGACGGCCTGCATCTGCTCGCCCGGCTGCGCCGCGAACAGGGCGCCCTGCCCGTCCTGATCCTCAGCGCCCGCGACGCGTTGAAGGACCGGCTGCAGGGCCTCGATTCCGGCGCCGACGACTACCTCGTGAAACCCTTCGAGATCGCCGAGCTGGTGTCGCGCATCCGCGCCCTCGCCCGCCGCAGCTACGGCTTCGACGGCGACCTGCTCACCGTGCGCGAGCTGCAGCTGCACCTCCCCACGCGTCGCGCCAGCGTGTCCGGCCGCCCGGTCGAGCTCACCGTCAGCGAGTACGACCTGCTCCGCCTGCTGATGATGCGCACCGACCGCATCGTCACCCGCCGCACGCTCGAAGAGCAGGTGCTGCCCGGCGGGCAGAACAATGCGAGCAACTCGCTCGACGTGCACATGGCCAACCTGCGCCGCAAGATCGGCGACGGCTATGTCCGCACCGTGCGCGGCGTCGGCTACGTCATCGATTTGCAGGAGAGCGCATGAACGCGTCCGCCGCCTCCTTCCTCCACGGCGCGAAAGCGGCCGTCGCCGCGGTCTTCAGGCCTAGCCTCGTCCGGCGGCTGCTCGTGGCGCAGATGCTGCTGCTCACGCTGCTGTGGTCGATCGGATTCGCCTACCTGCTCTACCAGGGCGCGCGTCCGCTGCTCCAGAGCCATCGCATCTACGAGACGCTCAATGCGATCTCGGATGAACTCGTCGACGATCCCGCGCGCCGCAACCGCGTCCTGGACCGCGCCCATGAGGCGATCGTCGATGAATTCGACGAACTCAACGATCCGAAGCCGAGCTTCATCGTCGAGCAGCGCGGACAGGTGGCCTATCGCAGTCCGCAGGCGCCGGCGGTCGTTCCGACCGGCCCGTTGAACCAGGAGTATTCGCTGGACATAGCCGGCGTGGGTTACCTCGCCAAGACGGTGATGGCGCCCACCGGCACGCGGACGACGATCTTCGCCCGCAACCACGAGATGAACGTGTTCATCACGATCTTCTCGAAGAGCTTCTTCCTGCTGCCGCTGCTGATCAGCCTGCCCTTCCTGCTGTTGCCGGCCTGGCTGTCGATCCGGCTGGCGATGCGTCCGTGGACAGGCGTCGCCCGCGAGATGGCCGCGCGCGGTCCGCAAGACCTGTCCCCGCTCGCGTATCGCGGCGGGCATCGCGAACTCGCGGTGATGGTGGACGCGATCAACGGCTGGATGCGGCGCGTTCGGGACAGCAGCGAGCGCGAGCGCAGCTTCGTCGCCGACGCCGCCCATGAGCTGCGCACGCCGCTGGCGGCGATGCTCGTCAATGTGGAGGCGCTGAAGGCGGATGCCCGCGATGAGCGGGAACGCCAGCTCATGGCCGGCGTGATGAGCAGCGGCCATCGCGCGACGCGCATGGTGAACCAGCTGCTGCGCCTGATGCGCAGCGAAGCGCACGGCACCGATCCGGTCGAGCGCGTCGAGCTGGACCGGCTGCTGCAGGACCGGCTGGCGGTGCTGTCGCCGCTGGCCTCGGCGCGGTCGGTGGAGCTGGAGCTGTCCGCGGAGCCGGAGCTATGCGTCGCCGCGCCGTTCACCTCGGTGGAGTCGCTGGTCGACAACCTCGTCGAGAACGCCATCAAGTACGGGCCGGCGGGCGGCACGGTGCGCGTGATGCTGAAGCGCTCCGGCGGCGAGGCGGTGCTGTACGTGACGGACCAGGGGCCCGGCATCCCGCCGGCGCTGCGCGAACGCGTGTTCGATCGCTTCTTCCGCGATCCGGCTCAGCGCGAGCCCGGCAGCGGCTTGGGGCTGGCCATCGTCAAGGCCGTGCTGGAGCAGATCGGCGGGCGGATCGAGATGCGTGATCGCCTCGGAGAAAGCAACGGCGGCGGATTGGAGGTTGCGCTGAGGCTTCCATTGGCAGAGGCATCGAAGGTAAAAGCCTCGCTCGGAGAACCGCTCACCTCTTGATGCGCCGGAACTCCCATGGCGGCGTCGGCGCCGCGTCGCTCCACAGACCCCGCCTTGCGCGCCGGGCGTCGATCTCCTCGTCCGAGTACAGCGCCCGCTGTGCGGCCTCCTGCTCCCGCGCGTACGCCTTGTAGTGCCACGCGAGGCCTGCTCTCAACTGGGCTTGCGCGACATCGACCGATCTCACGCGGACCACCCCGAGGATGCGGCCGTAGCGGTCTCTCTTCTTCCAGTCCACGACCACCTCCTGTCTGAACACCAGCTCCGAGAGGTGCTGCCGCGATCTTTCCCCGAAGGCCTGGCGCTTCTCCGGCGCATCGATGCCGACGAGTCGCACTCGATGCTGATGGTGCTCGTTGTCGAGCACGGTCAGCGTGTCGCCATCGGCGAGGCCGACGACTTCGCCGCGGAGCGTCGCTGCGCTGGCGGTACCGAACAAGCCGCCCAGGAGGACCGCAATCAGGAAGGCGCGGGACGAAGACAACAGAAGGAACGGAGCGCGCGAAGAGAACGCAGAGAGACATCTACCGGAGGCGACGGACATGAAGCGGAGGATTGGTGGCGGGACCCGGTTTGTAGGTCATTTCCCGACAGCGGTTTGCTGGATTTGCCGGCATACGCACAAATGATAAAAATGCAAAATTCATTTCACGTTGTTGCCGCGATCAGCGGTGTCAACGTCCCCGCTTTTCCTCCCTGAGCGGGGTCGGCTTCGAGTCGATTACGCCCGGTCGCGCAAGCGGTCCGGGCTACTTTTTTTGCTCGCGCGGCGGGGAGGTTTGGAGCCGCCTGCCAGGAAAAATGCGAATTCTGCTAATCGATGCTTCGTCCTCATTCCGCCGTCGGCTTCACGACCGGCTGACTCGCGTGCCCGGCGCGGCCGTCGTGGGACAGGCGGAGCATGAGGATCAAGCCGTCATGGCCGCAGGCCTCTGCAGGCCGGACGTCGTCCTCACCGACTTGACCCTGTCCAAAGGCACGGGGTTCTCGGCGGTCGAGCGACTGCGGGCCAGCGGGTTCCAAGGCACGGCCTACGCGGTCACCTGCGAGGACGAAAGCGTGTTCGGGCCGCTCTGCATTGCCGCGGGCATCGACGGCTACTACGACAAGATCCATGACCTCGACCGTCTGGTGCAGGCGCTGGTCGTGATCGCGGACGCCCCGACCCCGCCGACACGGTCGACCCTCAAGATCGCCGAGCTCTGAAAGCTGAGCTCTGCGCTCTGCGCTCCAAAGGATTGAAGAACTTCATTCGACGGCGCCAAGCCGCACGCGAAGGCCCACACGCGTGGCAGAGTCGAGGCTGTCAACAGCCAACGACGGTCACTGCGCATGAAGCTCCTCATCACCGGACTGAACGGCACCGTGGCTCCTTGGGTCGGCCGTGAAGCTGAGACGCGAGGCTGGGAGGTCGTGGGCTGGGACCGCAACGCCGTGGACCCGGCCAACGAGGCCACCGCCCTCGCCTTCCTTCGCGCCGAAGCGCCGGATGCCATCGTCCATCTGGCGATGGGCGCCGAGTCCTGGGCCGGTCAGCTCGCCGGCTTCGCGAGGCTGCACGGCGCGCCGCTGGTCTTCGTGAGCACCGCGATGGTCTTCGACGCTTCGCCGGACGGACCTCATCGGCCTGGCGACCCGCGGACCGCCAAGGACGACTACGGGCGCTACAAGGTCCGATGCGAGGACGCCGTGCTGACGGTCAATCCGTCGGCGACCGTGGCCCGCATCGGTTGGCAGATCGCGCCGGACGCCGTCGGCAACAACATGCTCCGCCACCTGGATGAGCAGCACGCCCGCGACGGGCGCATTCGCGCAAGTTCAGCCTGGCGGCCGGCGTGCTCGTTCATGTCCGACACCGCGGCGGCGCTCTGCGACCTCGTTCAGGAAGGCACCGGCGGTCCCGTTCATCTTGACAGCAACGCCCTGGATGCGCTGACCTTCGACCAGTTGGTTCAGAAGTTGGCGACGAAGTTCGAGCGCGATTGGGTGGTCGAAGTGACGCAGGACTACGCGCATGACCAGCGACTCGTGAACGAGAGCGGCGGGTCGATGTTGCCGCCGCTGAGCGTGCATTGGGGGTGACTTGCGTGCCCCGGCAGCGACAGCTACAGCTACAGCGTCTTCACGGTACCGCCGTCGATGCGGTGCTCGGATCCTGAGATCGAGGCGGCCCGCGGCGACGCCAGGAAGACGATCAGATCCGCCACTTCCTGAGGCTTGGCCGGCCGGCCCAGCGGTATCCCGCCCAGTGCATCCATGACGATGCGCTTGCCGCCTTCGTAATCCGTCCCCGCATCGGCGGCGAGCCTTTCCGCGAATCTCACGGACGCCTCCGTCTCGATCCACCCCGGCGCGACGGACAGGACGCGGACGCCCTTGGGCATCACTTCCTTGGCCAGCGACTTGCTGTACGTCGTGAGCGCGCCCTTTGCCGCGGCATAGGCGGTGGTGGACTCGGGCAGCGGCATCACCCGCTGGATCGAGCTCACATGGACGATCACACCTGACCCCTGCGCCAGCATCGCGGGCAGCAGCGCGCGATCCAGACGCACGGCGGGCATCAGATTCAGGTTCAGCTCCGCCATCCAATGCTCGTCGCTGATGGCGGCAAATCCGCCACCCGGCGTGCTGGATCCGCCGAGCACGTTGATCACGATATCGACGCCGCCCCACTGCTCGAGGACGCTCTGCGCAAGATGAGTCACGCCGTCCGCCGTCATCAGATCGGCACGCACGTAGGTGACGCCCTCAAGCCGCTGCACGGACACGTCGCGCGCGGAGGTCGCCACCCGGGCGCCCGCCTCCACCAGCGTCTGCACGACCGCGGCGCCAAGGCCCATCGTGCCGCCCGTGACCACGGCCCGCAGGCCCTTCAGTTGGAGATCGAAGCTCATGCCGTGATCTCCAGGCTGGCGATCAGGCCGCGCTCAAGGCGGAAGGACAGATTGAGATCGATGGGGCTGCCCGGGAAGCTTCCGACGGTGTGGCTGCGGACCACATGGACGCCGTCCACCAGATCCACCGACAAGGGCTCGTTGGTATAGGTGTATAGGGTCGACGATTCGGCCTTCCAGGCCTTGATCGCGTCGCGACCGGTATGGGTCTGGCGCTTGTCCTTCACGACACCCTGGGGGGTGAAGCAGCGCGCAACGTCATCGGGACCTCGCGTGTCCGCCGCGAAGTAGGCGGCAATGGGATCGGGGAGAGTCAGAGCTGTCATGGTGAACTCCTTGGTTGGGACGGTTCACAGGTTGCGCTCCCGCCTCCATTTAGTGAATGCCCTAGAATCAGCATTGGCTATGTAGAGAGCAATACAGAATGCGCGGATCCGATTTCGCCGAGCTGAAAGCCTTCGTCGCCGTCGTGGAGCGTCAGAGCTTCGCCCGGGCCGCGGAGCATCTGGGGCTGTCCCCCTCCGCGCTCAGCCAGACCATCCGGCAGCTCGAAAGCCGCATTGGTGCACGTCTTCTGAATCGCACGACTCGCAGCGTCGCGCCCTCGGCCAGTGGCGAGCTGCTCTATGAGCGCATCGCCCCGTTGTTCCGGGAAATGGCGGCAGCCGTCGCCGAAGCCAGCGAGGCCACTGGCCAAATGAGCGGCACGCTCCGCATCAACACGCTGGGGATTGCCGCGCGGACCCTCATTGCGCCCCGCCTGTCGCGCTTCCATCAAGCCCATCCGGATGTGGTGCTCGACATCGTGGTCGACGACGCGCTGGCCGACATCGTCACCGGCCGCTTCGATGCAGGCATCCGCGTCGGCGGGCAGCTTGAGAAGGACATGGTGGCCGTCCGCCTCACGCCGGACCTCAAGATGGTCGCCGTGGCGTCGCCGGACTACCTCGCGCGTCACGGCGTCCCCAGGTCGCCGGCCGACCTGCATGGCCATGCCTGCGTCAACTGGCGGCTCCAGATGGACGGCCGGCACTACCGCTGGGAATTCAAGAAGCGGAATCAACGACTCGAAGTTTCCGTGGACGGTCCCGTCGTCACCAATCACGCCGACATCGGCATCGCCGCCGCGGTTCACGGCCTCGGCATCGCGTATCACTTCGAAGAAGACGGCGTGGGCGAGCTCCTGGCGCAGGGGAGTCTGGTCCAGGTCCTGGCGGACTGGTCGATCTCGCGCCCGGGCCTGTTCCTGTATTACCCGAACCGGCAGCACCGACCCGCCGCGCTCGGCGCGTTCATCGACTGTCTGCTGGATCGGGCAGCGTTCGCACAAGCAGAGTGACACGACCCTCGTCGAAGGTGGACGCCGGAACCGGCGCCCACGGCGGCGTTCAGACCCCTCGCGCCTGACGGACGGGCTCGCCCGTGCGCCGGGAGATCTGCATCACGAGCATCGCGAATCGATCTCCTTGACGCAGCGCGACATAGCGCTCACGCGCGGCGTTCAGACCGGCGGTGTCGTGGCCCAGCTCGTGCGACACGCGCTCGGCTTCGGCCAGTCCCGACTCCTGGTAGATCCGCAGATCAGCCAGCACTTCGGCGCGGGTCAGCATCGACGGCATGCTGTGCCGATGCTCGACCTCCACGCGCGGATAGTGATCGGCGCGGGCGGCGGCGCCGATGAAGGCGGAGGCGCCGACGATCATCGCCAGGGCGGCGCGAGACACGGCATTCAGGGTGGAAGAGCGGTTCATGGCAGTCTCCAGGTGGGGGTGGTGGGTGATGGAAAGGGAGGGGAGGAATCTGCTGGCCGTCACTTCGGCTGGACCTTGGCCGCGGCCAGGATCGCGGCGGCGACTTCCGAGGTCTTGGACAGCTGCGGCACGTGACCGGCCTTCAGGCGGACCGTCGTCGCGGCGATCTTCTGGGCGTTGTCCAGCTGCAGGGCGGGCTGGATCATCAGGTCGTCGTCGGACACGATGAACCACGACGGCTTGGTGCGCCAGGCCGCGGTCGTCACCTTCTCCTCGAAGGCCTTGCCGCGGATCGGTCCCTGCGTCGCCGCGATGAGCCGCGTCTCGGACAGGGGCACGTCCTGCGCGAAATGCCGCGTGATGCCTTCGAAGGTCATCGAGACGAATCCCTCCTTGTCGCTGACGACATGCGACAGCCCGCTGGGCGTCGGGTACTCCTTGCTGAGGTCGACGATCGACTGCCCTTCGGACGGCGCGAACGAGGCGACATAGACCAGCGACTTCACGCGCGGGTGGTTGCCGATCTCGGTGATCACCATGCCGCCCCACGAGTGGCCGACCAGCACCACCGGCCCGGTCTGGGCGTCGAGGGCGCGACGGGTGGCGGCCACGTCGTCGGCCAGCGAGGTCAGGGGGTTGTTGACGGCGACGACGTCCAGACCTTCGGCCTGCAGCCGGGTGATGACCCCGTTCCACGAGGCGCCGTTGTCGAAGGCGCCGTGGACGACCACCACGGTGGTCTTGCCGACCGGCGGAGCGGCCGATGCGGGCTCCATCGCGACGATGGACGCGAAGCTCAGGGTGGCGACGAGGAACGGCAGCTTGATGGTGGGCTTCATTTGAATCTCCTGGGAAAGTGGGTGGTAGAGCTCAGGCGCTGTTGCAGTTGCTGTTGCAGCCTGTGGTCCGAACTTTCTGCTTCCCGGCCCTTTTCGCCATCGCTCGCGTGGACGGGCGATCGGGGCGACGTTGGCACGATCCGATCAGCCTCCAAGGAGTGCGTCGGACCTGTCCAAAGGAGGTAGACCGCCACGGCCGCTGGCCCTCACCCCAGCCCTCTCCCGCAAGCGGGAGAGGGAGCACGGCGGCGAAGGATCAGTCCTTGCCTCAAGGGTCCGTTACATCACCTTTCACGTAGACCTCGATCCGCAGGGCGCGGTTCTTCGTAGGTCGAGGGCTTGATGTTCGAACCCCTCACGTCCCCATGCCTGCTGTCGTCTTCGCCTGTACCCTCGATACCCACGCCTTCGAATCGCTGCTCCCCTTCGCCACGGCCCTGGCGCGTCGCGGCTACCGCGTCCACTTCCTCGCCGAGCCCACCTTCCGGTTCCGCACGGAAGCCGCCGGCATCGCGTTCGAGGCGATGCGCCATACACAGGACACGGACGACATCGATGACGGCGGCATCCCGTCCCGCACGGATGTCGCCAAACGGCTGCTCAGCTTTACGCACGGCGTGCGGCGCCATCATGTCGACCGCGTCCGCGGACAGCACACGTCCTTGCAGTCGCTCCTGGAACGTCTGTCGGCTCGGTACCCCGGCGAGGCGACCGTGCTGATACACGACACGATGTTCCTCGGCGCCTGGCCGCTGCTGCTGGGTGCGCCGGGTCACCGCCCCGCCGCAGTCCTGTCGATTGGCGTCATGCCGCTGCCGGCGACGGATGCCTTCCTCGCGCCCTTCGGCATGGGACTGCCGCCCGACGGGAGCGAGAGCGGCCGAAGACTGCATTCGGCGATGGACGCGCAGTTGCGGGAACTGTTCGCGGGCGCCCAGGCAGCACTCGGCAGGACGCTGAAGCGTTGCGGCGCGACCCGCCCGCCGCCGTTCGTGCTGGACGGCATGCTGACCTTGCCGGATCGATTCCTGCAACTGGGTGTCGCGCCGTTGGAATACCCGCGGCACGACCCGCTGCCCAACCTGCGCTTCATCGGCCTCGCGCCCCTGCTTCCCATCGCCGCCGCCCTGCCCGTCTGGTGGAGCGATCTCGACACGGCGCGACCCGTCGTGTTCCTGGCGGCAGGGCTGGTCGCCGGCGGAGACCTGGATCCGCTCGTGCTCACGACGCTCTACGCGCTGCACAGCGAACCGCTGCTCATCGTCGTGGCGGTGGACTGGGACGCGCAGCGCTTCGGCCCCTTGCCGGTCAATGCGCGCGCCGCCCGGTCTCTGTCGCCGGAGGCCCTGCTGCCCTGGGTCGACGTGATGGTGAGTCACGGCGACAACGCGGACGTCCAACGCGCGCTGTCGCAAGGCATTCCTGTGGTGCTGGATGCGGAAGACGAATCGCAGCGGGAACTCGCCGCGCGCGTGGTCCATGCCGGAGCGGGCGTTCAACTGACGCCGCCGGCCTACGCCGAGGAGATCCTCACGGCGGTGCTGACCGTGCTGGAGACCCCGAGCTTCCTCGCCGGGGCCCATCGACTGCGTGAGGCGTACCACCGACACGATGCGGTGGCGGCTGTCATCGCTGCGGTTGAAGCGGCATCAGATACAGGCACAGCGGCGGCGCCATGACTTCGGCCTTCCAGGAAGGACCGCACACCAAGCGTCGGGAGGGCTGTTCTCCGCGCAGGCGCCTCGGTTGGCCTTGGTCGGCGATTGCGTGGCTGCTGGACGTGACCGCTATCGAGGAACTGTTTCTCCCGGACGTGCCGGACGCGGCGCACGAGGCGGACAAACCGCCCGCCGATTCAGGGAATTGGCAATGAGGTCTTGGACAGCGGCGTGCCCGCGCTCAACGCCTACAGCTTCCTCTTCCGCAACGGATGAGCGCCGGCGGGTGCCATGTCGATGCGACCGGTCGATCGGCGGTCAGTTCACGCGGCGCTGCATCTGACGGAGCAGCACGGCGTCGGTCGCGATCGCGGCCAGCTCCTGCAGCGTCCTGCGCTGACCGGGATCCAGCTGGCGCGGACGGTAGTCGATGACGCAGATGGAGCCCAAGGCGAAGCCGTCGGGGTCATAGACGGGCGCTCCCGCGTAGAAGCGGAAGTTCGGGGCGTCCGTCACCGCTGGATTGGCGGCGAAGCGCTCGTCCTTGGACAGGTTCTTCACCTCGAAAACGTCCCGCTGCAGCAGGGTGTGATTGCAGAAGGCCCAGCTTCTCGGCGTCTGCGCCAGGTCCAGCCCCTCACGGGCCTTGAACCACTGTCGATCGGCGGTCAGCAGCGTCATCAGCGCCACGGGCGCCTTGAGTTCGCTGGCGGCCAGCCGAGTCACGCGGTCGAAAGCCGATTCCGGTGCCGTGTCGACAAGTCCCGAGCGCTCCACGGCCTGAAGTCGACCAGCCTCGTTCGGCGGTACCGGGAACTCGCCGTCGATGAAATCGACGGCGGCCTGGACCTTGTCCTCCGTCAGCGGAATCAGCACACCGCCCAGCGCCCCGAGACTGGTCTTGACGGCGCGCGTCGGCAGCTTCACGGCGCCGCGCCTGCCGCCCGGGAACACGGCGACGAGCGCCGCCGCCTTGAACTGGTCCGAGTCGGCCAGCGCTTGCAGCAGTCCCACCCCGGCCCCCTGGAAGGCAGCCACATCGACCACGACCGCGGCAGGCACCCGCTCGCCGACGGCGGCCGCGGCGGCCCAGGTGTCGACGTGGAAGACGGGAGAGATGTGCGCGATCCGCCGCAGGACGGCCTCGAAGCCGGGACGACCCGCGTCGTCGGTCACCACCAGCACGGTCGCCGAGGACACGTGCGCGGCGACCGCCACGGCGGCGGCCCCGCCGGGAAGGATCGCGTCGACGTCGCTGCGCAGCACGCGACGGTGGCCGCCGGGCGTCTTCCACGAGGGCAGCTTGCCGCCCTCGATCATGAGCTGGGCGGTGCGGACTGAGATGCCGAGGAGCTTTGCTGCTTCAGTGGTGGTGAGGACGTCGTCTGCCATCTGCGCGGAGGTGCGAGCCCGGACCGGAGGTTCAGCGCTGCACCGAGGCCAGTTTACGTCGCGTGGCGAAACGCCGGGCGCGCCGCTTCCCGCATTCCCACTAATTCGCTCAAATTCGACAATCTTCGATGTATTTGGTAGATTTGAAACTTGCGGCGAAATTCGGCAAGGCCGGATCCGCGTGTTCATCCCATCCACTCACCACCGACTGCATCCATGGCTCCGATCTCCACCGATTCCACCCGTCGCGACCCGTCTGGCGACGCCCGCTCCACGCCCGATCGCCACTTCGACTTCATCGTCTGCGGCGCCGGCACCGCCGGTTCCGTGGTCGCCGGCCGCCTGGCGGCGAATCCGGACGTGCGCGTCCTGCTGCTGGAAGCCGGCGGCGACGACGACTGCCCCGAGGTCATGGAACCCGGCCAGTGGCCGCTGAATCTCGGCTCCCAGCGCGACTGGAACTTCAGCGGCGCGCCCAATCCCCACCTCAACGACCGCAGCATCCCGTTGAACATGGGCCGCGCCCTGGGCGGCGGCTCCAGCATCAACGTGATGCTCTGGGCGCGCGGCCACATGAACGACTGGGAGGACTTCGCGCTGGCCAGCGGCAACGACGCCTGGAACTACCAGTCCGTGCTGAAGATCTACCAGCGTGTCGAGGACTACTGGGGTGCGCCGGATCCGCAACGGCGCGGCGTCTCCGGCCCGGTCCACGTGAGTCCGGCGGCGCGTCCGCAGCCGGTGGCGACCGCCCTGCTCGAGGCCGCCCGCCAGATCGGCATCCCGACCTTCGAGAACCCCAACGGCGCAATGATGGAAGGTCGCGGTGGCGCGGCCATCAACGACCTCATCGTCAAGGAGGGTCGCCGCCAGTCGATCTATCGCGCCTATGTGCATCCGCGCCGCGGCCAGTCGAACCTGACGGTGCTCCCCCATTCGCTGGTCAGCCGGCTGGTCTGGTCCGGCAAGCGGGTCGTCGGCGTCGACGTCGTGCGCGACGGACGCCTGGAACGCTTCAGCGCCGATCGCGAAGTCATCCTGTCCCTGGGCGCGGTGAACACGCCCAAGGTCCTCATGCAGTCCGGCATCGGTCCCGAGGCCGAGCTCGGCCGCCACGGCATCCCGCTGGTCCAGCATCTGCCCGGCGTCGGCGCGAACCATCAGGACCACGTGTCCTTCGCCGCCATCTTCGAGTACGAAGAACCGCAGCAGGTCGGCCACGGCGGCTCCGAGGCGACGCTGTACTGGTCGAGCGACAGCGCGATGCGTCTGCCCGACATGTTCCATTGCCAGGTCGAGTTCCCCGTCCCGAGCGCCGAGAACGCCGGCCCGGACGTGCCACAACACGGCTGGACCATGTTCGCCGGACTGGCCCATCCGAAGAGCCGCGGCCACGTCACCTTGTCCGGCCCCGACGTCACGGACGCGCCCATCATCCAGACCAACACCCTGGCCGACCCGGACGACTTGCGCTGTGCGCTCGACAACATCCGCCTGGTGCAGGAACTCGGCGCGCAATCCGCCTTCAAGGGTCTGGTCAAGCGCGAGAGCCTGCCCGGCAGACTGTCGGGCGCCGCGCTGGAGCACTACGCGAGGAACGCCGCGGTCACCTATTGGCATCAGTCCTGCACCGCCAAGATGGGACGCGACGAACTGTCGGTGGTGGACGGCGCCCTGAAGGTCTACGGGGTCGAGGGCCTGCGCATCGCCGACGCCTCCGTCATGCCACACATCACCAGCGGCAACACCATGGCGCCCTGCGTGATCATCGGGGAACGCGCCGTCGAGGAGATCAGCGCCGCCTACGGGCTCTGACGCCAGCGCAAAGGTCTCTCCGATCATGTTCCGCTCCGCCCCTGCCGCATCCGACGGTTCCGCCGTCCTGCGCCACCTGCTCACACGCGTCGTCCAGCGGGACCGCGACGCGTTCGAGCGGCTCTACCGCGCCACGTCGTCGCATCTCTTCTCCATCGCCCTGCGCGTGATGCGCGACGAGGCGCGGGCCGGCGAGGTGCTGCAGGACGCCTACGTCAGCATCTGGCAACGGGCCGACAGCTACCGGTCGGACGTCGCCTCGCCCATGACGTGGATGATCAACATCGTCCGCAACCGGGCCATCGACGCCTTGCGCTCAGGCCGGCGCGAACGTGAATACACCGTCGATCTGGACGACGACGCCCTGCAGGTCGCCGCCGACGCGAGCGGCGATCCGCAGGCGCTGCTGGAGCGCAGCCTGACGAAGGTCCGCATCGACCGCTGCATGCTGGTGCTGTCCGCCGCGCAGCGTCAATCGCTGGCTCTGGCCTACTACCGCGGGCTGGCGCACACGGAGATCGCTGACCTGCTCGACACCCCGCTGGGCACGGTGAAGGGTCGGTTGCGCGTCGGGTTGGATCAACTGCGGTCCTGCCTGGACGTCAGCCCTCTTCGGGCGTCAGGCAGGCCTCGAAGAGGCGCAGACCCGCTTCCAGGGTCTTGAAGCCCTCGGGGATGCCGGACATGGCTGCGAGCTGCTCCCGGTACAACGCATCGGTGCGCGCGAGCACCGCGTCGACGGTCTTCTTGCCGCGCGGCGTCAGACGGATCAGGTAGCTGCGGCGGTCGTTCGGATCGTTCATGCGTTCCGCCAGATCCTGCGACGTCAGCTTGTCGATGCGGTAGGTCGCCGTCCCCGAGGTCACGCTGTGCATCCGCAGGATGTCGGTCGGCCGCAGTGCATACGGTTCGCCGATCCGGCGCAGCGCCATCAGCAGCATGAACTCGTCGTACTTGATCCCCAGCGCCGTGCAGTCCTCGATCAGCAGCCGGTCGATCAGCATGCCGATGCGACGGATGCGGATGCCCAGGAGCATCGCCTCGGAGGCCTTGTCCCCCAGCTCGCCGCGCCACTGGTCGATCAGCACGTCCGAGTTGCCCCACACCGGACTGACCTCCGCGTCCTGCGGTTCGGGCAACTGCTCGGCGAGCTGGCTCAACAGCTCGGAAACGCTCGTGCGTGGCTTGGCCAAGGTCATGCCTCTTTGGAGGTAGGTGGAAAAACTGATGCTTTGAAAGTATATCCAAGCTCAAGTATCTTTAAAGTTAAGATAAATTTCCGCAACGCCTCGCTGCCTCGCTGCCTCGCTGCCTCGCTGCCTCGCTGCCTCGCTGCCTTGCGGCGTGCCCTTGTCCGGGGAACAGGCCCCCGCCCTCGCCGAGCACCACACGCCATGAGCACTCCGCCGACACGTCCTCCGCTTTCGCCGATGCCGATGCCGCCGATGTCGCCGGACGTCGGCGCCAGACCGCCGCTGACGCCGGACGCCGGCGCGAGGGGCTTCGAGGCCGGTCTCCTGCGTTTCGGCGAATTCGAGATCTCCCCGGCGCGTCGCACGCTGTCGCGCCATGGCGAGCCGCTGCGACTCGGAAGCCGCTCGTTCGACCTGCTGGTCGCGCTCTGCCAGCGTCCCGGCGAAGTCCTCTCCAATCAGGACCTCATGGCGGCCGCTTGGCCGAATCGCGTGGTGGACGAAGGCGGCGTGAGGGTCCAGATCGCGGCGCTGCGCAAGGCCCTCGGCGACGGACGGGACGGCCGGCGCTTCATCACCAATGTGCCGCTGCGCGGCTACTGTTTCGTCGCCGCGGCCGAACCGGTCGGCACCGACCTGCCGCAACCCACCTCCGCGGCCAATGCATCCGCATCCGCACCGGCATCGACGCCGCAGCCGGCGGCGCGCCCGTGCGCCATGCCGTCGCTGCTGTCCTCGCTCGTCGGTCGGGAGGACGACATCGACGAGCTGACCCGCCGCCTGCCCGAGTGGCCCTGCGTGACCCTCGCGGGTCCCGGCGGCATTGGCAAAACGAGCGTCGCCCGCGCCGTGGCGGAGAAGCTCAGCCAGCGTGACGGGTTCGACGCGGTGTTCGTCGAGCTCGCCAGCCTGGCCACCTCGGCGCACATCGGCATGGCCGTCGCTTCCGCCCTCGGCATCAAGGCGTCCGACACGGATCCGCTCCCTGCCATCGCCGCCACCTTGCGGAGCCAGGAGCAGCTGCTCCTCGTGCTGGACAACTGCGAACACGTCGTCGACGGCGCCGCCGACACGGTCGAGTACCTGCTCGCCCACGCGCCGAATGTGCGCGTGCTGTGCACCAGCAGGGAGTCGCTGCGGATCCACGGCGAGTGGGTCCACGCGCTCGGGCCACTGGCCTTGCCTCCCGGCGACCTGTCCGGCGCCGGGGACGCCCTGCGTTATCCGGCCGTGCGTCTTTTCGTCGATCGCGCGCGTGCCGCGTCCCGCGCGTTCCACCTGGGAGACGAGGAAGCCCGGCAGGTCTCCGGCATCTGCCGCAGCCTGGACGGCATTCCCCTGGCGATCGAGCTGGCGGCGGCCGCGGTCGACGTCGTCGGGCTCGCCGGCCTGGTCGATCGCCTGGGCAGCCGGCTCGCCCTCCTCGGGCGCGGCCGGCGCACCGCGCCCGCCCGGCAGCAGACGCTGCGCGCCACGCTGGATTGGAGCTACCAGCTGCTGTCCGCCGACGAGCAGTCGATGCTGGCCGCCTTCTCCGTCTTCAAGGGCCAGTTCACGTACGCGGCCGCAAGCGCCGTCTCAGGCCGGTCGCCGGAGGCCCTGGACTCCGGCCTCGCAGGCCTGGTCAGCAAGTCGCTCCTGAGTTCGGACCGGACCGGGGGCACCATCCGCTACCACCTCCTCGAGACCACGCGGGCCTACGCCGCGGAACGCCTGGCGGCGAGCGAGGTCGGACAGGGCGTCGCCTGGCGACACGCGATCTTCCTGCGCGACCTGCTGCGTTCGAGCGCCCAGGCCGGCGAACCGGGCCAGCCGCAGACGGCCCGATGGATGTGCGAGCACGCCCGCTGGATCGACGATCTGCGTCTGGCGATCCACTGGGCGTTCAGCCGCAAGGAGACGCGTTCGCTGGGCTTGGCCATCGTGGCCCGGGCGGCGCCGCTGTACTTCTCGCTGTCGCTGCTGGCCGAATACCGCGAGATGGCGGAGCGCGCGCTGGCGCAGATCGACGCGCCCGACGCCACCTCCGACGCCGCCCCCGACAGCGACGCCGAAGACGAGATGCATCTGTGCGAGGGGCTGGGCCACGCTCTCTGGCACACCCGCGGCGACAGCGCCGCCATGGCCCGGTCGTTCCGGCGCGCGCTCGTCATCGCGGAACAGCGCCAGGCGACGACGTCCCGCAGGCGCTGCCTCTGGGGCCTGTGGCTGGTCTGCAATGCCACGGGCGACTACGCCGGATCGCGCGCGCTGGCGGAGCGCTTCGGCGAGGTGGCCACCTCCGCCGTCCCCGCCCACGTGTCCGCCGCTCCCCCCTTCGCCAGCGATGCCGTCGATGCCGTCGACGTCACCGGCGCCGACGCCGACGCCTCCGTGCGCCTCACGCATGCCCGCATGATGGCGCTCGGCTTGCACCTGGACGGCCAACAGGATCTGGCCTCGCCCTTCGCACAGAGGATCCTCGACGAGCCCGCCACCATCAACCACGCGGCGGGCATCGGCTGGTTCCAGTTCGATCAACGGGTGGCCGCACTGGCGGTGAGCGCGCGGATCCAGTGGCTGCAAGGGCGGCCGGACGCCGCGCTGGCGTCTGCGGCCGAAGCCGTCAGGGAAGCCGTGGCCATCGACCACGCCCTGTCGCTCTGCTACGCGATCGCGATCGGCGCCGCGCCAGTGGCATTCTGGAGCGGGGACCTCGCGCAGGCCCGGGTCTGGACGGCGCTCCTGCGCCAGAGCGCGGAGGCCCGGTCGCTGCATTTCTGGCGCGCATTCGCCGACAGCTACGAGCAGCTCCTGGACATCGAGGACGGCCGACTGGCGCCGGACGCGGCTGGCACCCGACCGGCCATGGACACGATGCTGCGGGAGACGCTCTGCACCGTGCAGCCCGCGCTGGCCGATGACTTCGTGCTGGCACGGGCGCGACGGGGCGAGTCCGGATGGTGCAACCCCGAACTGCTGCGCCTGGCAGGCGAGCGGCACCTGGAGGCCGGCGACGCACAGGCGGGCGTCGACGCCATCAGGAAAGGCATCGACCTGGCGCGCAAGCAGGGAGCGCTGTCGTGGGAGCTCCGCGGCTGCATGAGCCTGGTCCGCTGGGGCGGATCGCCGGGCGACGTCGCCGGCCATCTGGACCAGCTCCGGTGCGAACTCCGCGCCGTGTTCGCCCGCTTCCGCGAGGGCTTCTCCACCCGCGACCTGCGCCAGGCCGCGCAGTTGCTGGAACGGTCCGATACAGCCCCGCCGGCGACGGCCGAGGCCGCCGCCCGACGTCCGGCCCGCACCCGGAGAACATCGGTTCTCAACGCTTAACAACGCTGAACTGGTCTCGGGGCGCGGCGCCCTCCATGATTGCCCTCAAGACGAGCCCGGTGGCCGTCCAGCCCCCATCAAGGAGTCGCCATGAACAGTTTTGAATCCGCGCAGCGCATCCGTGTCCTGGTCCTGTACAACGAAGTGATCGTCGCCGCAGGACTGTGCGCGACCCTCGGACAGCAGCCCGATCTGGAACTCCACCGAGGGGCGCTGGCCGATGCCAGCGGCGGTCCGTTCGACGTCGTCCTGTGCGACTACGACACCGGGATCGCCCTGGCGCAAGGCGACGCGTCGCGGGCGGGGAAGACCGGCGGCGAACCGCCGGCACTGATCCTGACCGCCCTGTCCAGCGAAACCGCCGTGGTGAAGGCGATGGCGCTGGGCGTGCGGGGTTACCTGCTGCTCGGCAGCCCGCTGGAGGACCTCCTGATGGCGATCCGGGAACTGGCGCAAGGCCGGCGCCATGTGAGCCAGGCCGTCGCGCATCGCCTGGTGGAAAGCCTCGGGCGGGAAGCCCTGACCGCGCGTGA
The DNA here is from genome assembly GCA_002205125.1 of Roseateles noduli. GTDB lineage: Bacteria > Pseudomonadota > Gammaproteobacteria > Burkholderiales > Burkholderiaceae_C > Roseateles > Roseateles noduli. The sequence continues at coordinate 710,902 of NIOE01000003.1, forward strand.
GAGCGAAGTGCTGCAACTGCTCGGTCACGGACAGAACAACAAGTCGATCGCCCGCGAGATGGCGATCTCGCTCGGGACCGTGAAGACACACGTCAAGGCGATCATGGCGAAACTGGATGCCGAGAGCCGCATGCACGCCGTGACGGTGGCGGCACACCGCGGCCTGCTTGCGCTGGCGCCGGCGCCTGTCGTCCCGCCGCGTGCGGCACGGCGGGCGACGCAGACCCCTCCCCAGGCTGTGGCACCGTCCGCTCCTCGCGCTGCTGCGCGGTCCGTCGCGCGCCCTGCTGCCCTCTGAATTGTTGCGGCAGGGACAACTCCCTGTTCCCCCGCCCCTCGTTGATGGCCTCCTCGCGCATCGTTACGCTCTCGTATCGATAGGAGGGTCAGGAATAGCGTCCTGGCCATTGACGTATGCAGCAGTTCGACTTTGATCTCTTCGTGATCGGCGCGGGTTCCGGCGGCACGCGCGCCGCCCGGGTTGCCGCACAGCACGGCGCACGCGTGGGCATCGCCGAGGGCGCCAACTTCGGCGGCACCTGCGTGAACCGCGGTTGCGTCCCCAAGAAGCTGATGGTCTACGCCAGCCGCATCCCCGATGCAATCAAGTCCGCCAAGGCCTTCGGATGGGACGCGCCCGCCGCCAGCTTCGACTGGCACGCGCTGATCAACCACAAGGACACCGAGATCGACCGTCTTGAGAGCGTCTACGAGCGCAACCTCCACGGGGCCGGCGTGCAGACCTTTTCTGAACACGCCACGCTGCTCGGCGCCAACACCGTGCGCCTGCGCGACAGCGGCCAGGTCGTGACGGCGGAACGCATCCTCATCGCCACCGGCGCCGCGCCGGCCCGCCCGGATTTCCCCGGCGTCGAACTGGCGATCACCTCCGACGAGCTCTTCCATCTGCCCGAGCAACCGAAGCGTCTACTGATCGTCGGCGGCGGCTACATCGCCGTCGAGTTCGCCGGCGTCTTCGCCGGTCTGGGCAGCCAGGTGACGCAGCTCGTGCGCGGCCCGGCGCTGCTGCGCGGCTTCGACGACGAGATCGCCGAGACGCTGCGGGAGCATCTGTCCCTGCGCGGCGTCGAGCTGGTCTTCGATGACCGCATCGAACAGCTTCAGCGCGACGGCGCATCCATGCGGGTCACCACGAACGGTGGGCGGACCTTCGAGGTGGATACCGTCCTGCTCAGCACTGGCCGTCGCCCCAACACCGAGGCGCTCGGGCTTGAAGCCGCTGGCGTCGAGGTCAACGACAAGGGCGCCATCGTGGTCGGCGCCGGCGGCCGCACGACCGTCGACTCGATCTTCGCCATCGGCGACGTGACCGATCGTCTGAACCTGACGCCGGTGGCCATCCGCGAGGGCCAGGCGTTCTCGGATCGCCATTACGGCGGCATCGAATCGCCGGAGATCGACTACGCGCTGGTTCCGACCGCCGTCTTCACGACGCCCGAGATCGGCGTCGTGGGCATGACCGAGGCGCAGGCCCGCGAGCACTACCCTCGCCTGCGCGTGCGCAAGACCAGGTTCCGCTCGATGGCGCAAGCCTTCGCGGGCTCGCGCGACCAGGTCTTCTTCAAGGTCCTCGTCGATGAGGCGACGGACCGCGTCGTCGGCGTTCACCTGCTCGGCGAAGGCGTCGCGGAGATGATCCAGTTCATCGCCGTGGCCCTGAAGGCGAACGCGACCTGGCAGGACTTCCGCAGCACGGTCGCCCTGCATCCGACCATCGCGGAAGAACTCGTCACGCTGCGCTGACTCTTCCTCTTGTCCTACACGCACTCCCACCGCTCTCCGGCAGAGGCAAGTCCCGACCCCCGGCACCATTCACGGCAATCCACCCGAGATACCCGAATCAGCCGAGAACTGCCATGACGACCAACCCGCCGATTTCCGCCGCCGACATCCTCCTCCGCATCGCTTCCGCGCGCCCCGCCCTGCGCGTGGAGGACGTCGAGCTGCACAGCTCGGCGCGCGGCCTGAGCAACGCGGCGCTGGACGCGCTGGTGGAACTCGCGGCCCTGACCGAGACGACCGACGAGGCCGCCGCCGAAGCCGGCTACCGTCAGGCCATCGCCAACGATCCCTGCCACATCGAGGCCTTCTCGCAGCTGACCTCGCTGCTCAGCCGCCAGGGCCGTCACGACGACGCGCTGGAGATGATCGACCAGGCCGTCGGCTGGTGCAGCGACATCGCCTCGCTGTACTTCTTCGCCGGCAAGGTGCAGGAAAGCGCTGGCCGCGTCACGCAGGCGATCGCTGCCTTCGAGCAGGCGCTGGACCTGAACCCGGCCCTGGCCGAGGCGCATTACCGCCTGGGCTCGCTGTGCGAGCAGTTGGGCGAGCCGCGCGCCTCCGCCGCCCACTTCCGCGTCTACCGCCGCCTCGTGGACGAGAACCAGTCCAATCAGCGCCTGAGCTGACCCGGCCCGACCGGATTCGCGTAATCCCTCCTTCCGATCCCGCACCGCCGGTCCATCATCCGGCGGTCGACGAGGACTGCGGCGAGCCTGACGCTCGCCGCGCCGCGTGGTGCCGCCGGATCGAGATCCAGAGCCGTTAGACGCCCGACCGAGCCCCGCCACGTTCCTCGTGCTCCCGCACTCGAGGAGGGGTTCCGTGAACACCATCGCCATCCTGATGTCGGCGTTCGTGCTGTCCGTCGTCGCGCTGATGATATTCATCTGGACGCAACGCCGCGGCATCCTGGACGGCGACCCGAAAGCCGCCGAAGTCATCTTCGCCGCCGGTGAAGTCGGCACCGTCGAAGATCCCGCCGCCTCCGGCCGACGCGCGCAAGCACTGCAAGGCACCAGCCCGCCGCAGGGCGTGCCCGACGCCCGCGAGCTCGCCGAGCGCGCCCGCGCCGACGCCTCTTCCGGTCCGCTCGTCTTCTTCTTCCTCTGCTGTGCCTTCGTCTGGCTGCTGGTCGCCTCCGCCGCCGGACTCACCGCCTCCATCAAGCTCCACGAGCCCGACTGGCTCGTGCAGTACCCCTGGCTCACCTTCGGCCGCATCCGCACCATCCACCTCAACGCCGTCGCCTACGGCTGGGCGCCGATGGCGGGACTGGGCATCGCGCTGTTCGTCATCCCGCGGCTGCTCAAGACCGAGCTGGTCGGCGCGCGCTACGCCTTCCTCGGCGCGGCGCTCTGGAACGCCGCGCTCATCGCCGGTCTCGGCGCCATCGCCGCCGGCTTCAGCGACGGCCTCGAGTGGCTGGAGATCCCCTGGCAGATCGACATCCTCTTCGTCCTCGGCGGCTCGCTGGTCGGCGTGCCGCTGGTGCTGACCCTGCTCAACCGCAAGGTCCACCACCTCTACGTCTCGGTCTGGTACATGGGCTGCGCGCTGTTCTGGTTCCCGGTGCTGTTCTTCGTCGCCAACGTGCCCGGCCTGCACAAGGGCGTGCAGCAGGCCGCCATGAACTGGTGGTTCGGCCACAACGTGCTGGGCCTGTTCTACACGCCGCTGGCGCTCGCCTCGATCTACTACTTCCTGCCCAAGATCGTGGGCCGGCCGGTGCAGAGCTACAACCTCTCGCTGCTGGGCTTCTGGGGTCTGGCCTTCTTCTACGGTCAGGTCGGCGGCCACCACCTGATCGGCGGCCCGGTGCCGGGTTGGCTCATCACGCTGTCCATCGTCCAGTCCTTCATGATGGTGATCCCGGTGCTGGCCTTCAGCGTCAACATGCACGGGACCTTGAAGGGACGGCTCGCCGCCATCAAGCACTCACCGACGCTGCGCTTCATCGCCTTCGGCGGGCTGATGTACTTCGCCAGCTCGGTGCAGGGCTCCTTCGAGGCGCTGCGCAGCGTCAACGCCGTCGCGCACTTCACGCACTACACCGTCGGCCATGCGCACCTCGGGCTCTACGGCTTCGTCACCATGGTGTTCTTCGGCGCGATCTACTTCGTCGTCCCGCGCGTGACGACGCGCGAGTGGCCCTCGCCCTGGCTGATCGGCGCGCACTTCTGGCTCGCCGCCGTCGGCATCACGCTCTACTTCCTCAGCACCAGCATCGGCGGCTGGGAACAGGGCAAGGCGATGCTCGACGCCTCGCGGCCCTTCATGGAATCGGTGACGCTGACCATCCCCTACCTCAAGCTGCGCAGCATAGGCGGCGGGCTGATGGCGCTGGGGCACGTGGTCTTCGCGGTGCACTTCGCGATGCTGCTCGCCGGCAAGTCGGCCGGGCAGGATCAACCGACGCTGTTGCGCGCCATCTGAGCGGAGCCGCCCATGTACAACGAAACCAAGCTGCTGGCCGGCGGGATGGTGATGCTCGGCGTGGCGACCAGCGCGCTGGTGGTCGTGCCCTACCTGACGGTGCGCGACCTGCCGCCGCCGGCGGAGCTCAAGCCCTACACGTCGGCGGAGCTGCGCGGCCGCCAGCAGTACATCGCCAACGGCTGCGTGTACTGCCACTCGCAGCAGCCGCGCGCGAAGGCCTTCGCGCCGGACACGGAACGCGGCTGGGGCCGGCCCAGCGTCGCGGCGGACTACGCCTACGACACGCCGCATCTGCTCGGCACGATGCGCACCGGACCGGACCTCTTCAACATCGGGGCGCGGCAGCCGAGCGACCAGTGGCATCTCGGGCATCTGTTCCAGCCGCGGGCTTATGTGCAGGGCAGCATCATGCCGTCCTACCCCTACCTCTTCGAGCTCAAGGCGAAGGCCGATCCCGGCGATGTCGAGGTGGTGATGCCGCCCGGCTACTCGCACGGCAAGACCGTCGTGGCGACGAAGGAGGCGCTGGATCTCGTCGCCTACCTGAAGAGCCTGAATCACACCTACGCCATCGTCGAGCTGCCGCCGCAAACGTCCGCGACGCCCGCGACGGCAGCCTCGGGCGCGGCGCACTGAAACGGGAGGACTTATGGCCGACCTCGACGTCTCCGCGCAGCAGAAGCGCGAACTCCCCGATCCCACCGAGCAGGTCACGCCGGTGCCCTGGTTCGTCCTCGCGACCACGATCGCGTTGATGGCGCTGGGCGTCGTCTATATCGCGTTCGCCGACATCAACACGCCGGCAGCCTGGGGCGACGGCCGCCAGGAGTCGGAACTGGCCGGGCCGGCGAAGAGCGCCGCCGGCGCGAAGGTCGACGGCGCGGCGCTGTTCGCGTCGCTGTGCGTGGCGTGCCATCAGGCGTCGGGGATGGGCCTGCCCGGCGTGTTTCCGCCGCTGGCGGGCTCGGAATGGGTGGCGGGGAAGGACACCACCGCGGCGGCGATCCTGCTGCACGGCGTGACCGGACCGGTGAAGGTCAAGGGCACGACCTACAACGGCGCGATGCCCGCCTTCAAGGATCAGCTGAACGACGCGCAGATCGCGGCGGTGCTGTCGCACATCCGCTCGCAATGGGGGAACACCGGCGCGGCCGTGACCCCGGAGACGGTCGCCAAGGTCCGCGAGGAAACGAAAGACCGCACCGCGCCGTTCGCCGGCGACAAGGACCTGCCGTCGCACGAGTGAGGCGCGGCATGAGCGATTCCTCTTCAAGGGCAACGACGAGACTGGCGCCGACCCTCGCGGTCTGCGCGGTCGTTCTCGCAGTTTCCGCTGGAGCGATCGGGCATCTGACGCGCGGATTCGAGCTCTGGACCTTCGAGGACCTCCGGCGCGATGAGGTGCGCCGCGGTGAGTTGCGCGCGGTGCCGACATCGTTGGTGAATGCGGACGGCGCCGCGCTGAACGCCTTCGGAAACACCACCTCAGACGGCTCGGCTACGGGCCACTCGACGGCGCGTCCGGCCGTCTATGTCGTGGACTTCATCTACACGAACTGCACCTCGATCTGTCAGACGCTGGGCGCCGAGTTCTATCGGATGCAGGAGGCACTCCGTCGCGAAGGCCGCAGCGATGTACGGCTGCTCTCCGTCAGCATCGATCCGAAGCGCGATACCGTTCCGGCGCTGCGGGCTTACGCGGCGCTGCATCGCGCCGACGGCGCGCGGTGGACCATCAGCGCACCGGTGCAGATGGCAGCGCTGCACGACCTGACCGACGCCTTGCGCGTCATCGCGATTCCAGACGGGCTCGGCGGCTACGTCCACAACGGCGCCATCCATGTGATCGACAGCTCCGGCGTCGTCCTCGGCATCCACGACTACGAGCAGTGGGAATCCGCACTGCGGCAGGCGAGAGGCCGCTGGCCCTCACCCCTCCCTCTCCCGCAAGCGGGAGAGGGCGAACGAGCGAGCGGTGCACAGCTCGCGCGCGGTATCCGACCGGCAGGCGATGTCGGAGGCTCGCGATGAGCCGGCCACCCAACGCAATGCAGACGATCCGCTGGTTCTTCATTGCGTCGCCGCTGATCTGGCTGATCAGCCCGCTCCGTCATGCGGTCGAGGCGAGCATGTTCGCGCACATGGTCGTGCAGTTGCCCTTGCTCGTCTTCGCCGGAGTCTTCGCCGGCCGTCGCCTCACCGGCTCGATGACGAGACGTATCGCGACGATCGACGCCTTCGGCCTGACGTCGGTGCTGCTGGTGATCGCGACCTCGTTCGTCTGGATGATTCCCGCCGCGCTCGACCTCGCGCTGCTGTCACCGGCCGTCGACCTGTTCAAGCATGTCTCGCTCTGGGCCGCAGGATTCCTGCTCGGAACAGCGAGGCGGCGGCTCACGCTCGGCATCGAGACCTTCCTGCTGGGCAACGTCGGCTGGATGCTCGCCACTGCGGGGCTGCTCTACATGGATGCGACGACCCGGCTCTGCGTCAACTACCTGTTCGACGAGCAACGCGCCGCGGGCATCGGCTTGATGGCGATGGGCGTGCTCCTGGGCCTCCGGCTGATGGTGCGATGGCATGGGGCGTCCGATGCGGTCATCCCCGCGCATACCGGCTCGGCGCCACACCCACCTGCCGGTTGACGGCGGTGCTGAAGGTGCTCGTCCCATGAGACATCATCAGGCCAGCTCGGTGCATTCTCACTCCCTCTCCCGCTTGCGGGAGAGCAACCGTGTCAAGCGACGGTGGGATTTCTCCAAGGCTCACCGGACTTGAGGATGGCGTTGAGGATGATCAGTAGCTTGCGCA
>NIOE01000033.1 GCA_002205125.1 Roseateles noduli
ATGGCAAAAGGCAAGTTTGAACGTACCAAGCCGCACGTGAACGTGGGCACGATTGGCCACGTTGACCATGGCAAGACCACGCTGACGGCCGCGATCGCGACCGTGCTGTCGAAGAAGTTCGGCGGCGAAGCCAAGGCGTACGACCAGATCGACGCGGCGCCGGAAGAAAAGGCGCGTGGCATCACGATCAACACCGCGCACGTCGAGTACGAGACGGCCAACCGCCACTACGCGCACGTTGACTGCCCGGGCCACGCTGACTATGTGAAGAACATGATCACGGGCGCGGCACAGATGGACGGCGCGATCCTGGTGTGCTCGGCCGCTGACGGCCCGATGCCCCAGACCCGCGAGCACATCCTGCTGGCACGTCAGGTCGGTGTGAAGTTCATCATCGTCTTCCTGAACAAGTGCGACATGGTGGACGACGCCGAGCTGCTGGAGCTGGTGGAAATGGAAGTCCGCGAGCTGCTGAGCAAGTACGACTTCCCGGGCGACGACACGCCGATCATCAAGGGTTCGGCCAAGCTGGCGCTGGAAGGCGACACGGGCGACCTGGGCGAACAGGCCATCATGCGCCTGGCTGACGCGCTGGACACCTACATCCCCCAACCGGACCGTGCCGTTGACGGCGCGTTCCTGCTGCCGGTGGAAGACGTGTTCTCGATCTCGGGCCGCGGCACCGTGGTGACGGGTCGTGTCGAGCGCGGCATCATCAAGGTCGGCGAGGAAATCGAGATCGTCGGTATCCGCGAAGTCCAGAAGACGACCGTGACCGGCGTGGAAATGTTCCGCAAGCTGCTGGACCAGGGTCAAGCCGGCGACAACGTCGGTATCCTGCTGCGCGGCACCAAGCGTGAAGACGTCGAGCGCGGCCAGGTGCTGGCCAAGCCCGGCTCGATCAAGCCGCACACCCACTTCACCGCTGAGATCTATGTTCTGAGCAAGGAAGAGGGCGGCCGCCACACCCCGTTCTTCAACAACTACCGCCCCCAGTTCTACTTCCGCACGACGGACGTGACCGGTGCCGTGGAGCTGCCGAAGGACAAGGAAATGGTCATGCCTGGCGACAACGTCAGCATCACCGTGAAGCTGATCGCTCCGATCGCCATGGAGCAGGGTCTGCGCTTCGCCATCCGTGAAGGCGGTCGTACCGTCGGCTCGGGCGTCGTGGC
>NIOE01000034.1 GCA_002205125.1 Roseateles noduli
AGTACCGGGTGGAGACGCTCACCAACGCCGCGGGCGAGGTGACGAGCTTCTCCTACGACGTGGCCAACCGCCGCACGACGGTGACCGACCCGCTGCAGCTGCGCACGATCTACGCCTACGACGCCGGCGGCCAGCTGCTGAGCGTGACGGCGCCGGCGGTGGACGGCGTGTCCCAGGTGACCAGCTACGCCTACGACGCGGCGGGCAACCTCACCGCGGTGACGGATCCCGCGGGCCGCACCGTGGCGATGGGCTACGACGCCCACGGCAACCTCACCACGCAACGCGACGCGGCCGGCAACACGGTCACGCGCACCTACGACGCACACAACCAGCTCGCCACCGAGACGGTGTACGCCGTGCCCGACAGCGACGGTGCGGGCCCCGCCCAGCCGGGCGCGCCGGCCACCTCGCGCTTCGTGTACGACGCCGCGGGCCGCAACCAGCTGCGCTTTGCCATCAGCGCCACCGGCGACGTCACCGAGTACCGCTACGACGCGCAGGGCAACCAGATCGAGACGCTGCAGTACGGCTATGCGCCGTTCGGCGTGAACGCCCTGGGCGCCACCGCCGTGCCGAGCGAGTCGGACATGGAATACTGGGCCCGCGAGCAGGACCCGTCGCGCACGGGCCACGTCGCCCGGACCTTCGACTTCCGTGGTCAGGTGACCCAGGAGCGCAGCTTCGCGGTGGCCGACGAGAACGGCAACGTCGATGCGCTGCCGGTCACGGTGCACTACGTGTACGACTCCGCCGGCCGTCTGCTGAACAGCATCGCCGCCAACGGCGGCATCACGAGCTACACCTACGACGGCCTGGGCCGCGTGCAGACCGCCACGGACGCGGCCAACGCCATCACGGTCAACCGCTACGACGACGTGAACCGTCGCAGCTCGGTGACGATTGCATCAGGTCTGGTGACTACCAGCACGTACGACGCCGCCGGGCGCCTGCTGACGGTGGTGCAGGGCAGCGACGCGGGCGGCCAACTGGGCGAGACCCGCTACCGCTACGACGCCGACGGCCGCCTGCTGATGAGCACGGACCCGACGGGCGTCTCGCGCTGGAGCCTGTACGACGACGCGGGCCGCAAGGT
>NIOE01000035.1 GCA_002205125.1 Roseateles noduli
GACCTCGTGTTATCAGCCAGGGCAAGTCGGATGAGCGCGCTGCGGCTTTGGAGGAATCATGGCCTCTTACCTCGGTGTGGACGTCAGCAAGAAGAGGCTGGATGTCGCCTTGCTCAACGAAGACGGGAAGTACAAGTCCAAGGTCTTCGACAACAACCCGGCTGGCCACGCTGCACTTTCTGCCTGGCTCCACGTCCATTCGCTAGGCGGCTCCGCCGCGGTCCATGTCTGCATGGAGGCTACGGGCAGCTATCACGAACAGCTTGCTTGCCACCTTCACGATGAAGGCGTGCTCGTATCGGTCGCCAATCCGTTGCGGGTGAAGCGATTCATCGAGGTCGAGGGCAAGCGCAACAAGACCGACAGCGCCGATGCCAAGAGTCTGGCTCGCTTTTGCGAGGTCACCAAGCCGGAGGCTTGGGAAGCTCCGCCGAAGGCGGTCAGAACCTTGCAGGCGCTCGTGGCTCGCCTGGACACGCTCACGGAAATGCGTCAGAGCGAACTCAATCGGCTCGAGGTCGCCAACGACGCCGTGCGTGATTCGCTAGAGGCGGTGATCTCGGCGCTCACCAGGTCGATCGAGGAGGTCAAGGCGCAGATCCGACAGACCATCGACGACGACCCAGATCTACATCGGCGCAGCGAACTGCTACAGACGATCCCCGGCCTGGGAGAGCGAACAGTTCCTCAGCTGCTGGCCTTCATCGGTCGCCCGGAGCGATTCAAGTCGATCAAGGCGCTAACGGCATTTGCCAGTCTCTCGCCTGTGATCCGACAGTCGGGCACGTCGTTGAACAAGCATCGGGGAACGCACGTGCAAGGGCACAAAGAGATTAAGCGAGTCCTGTACTTCCCGGCGATCGTAGCGATCCAGCACAACCCCCTCGTCAAGCGCTTCAGCGACAGGCTAAAGGCCCAGAACAAGCCCTCGATGGTGGTCATCGTGGCTTGCATGCACAAGCTGCTGGCCATCGCGTTCGGGGTTCTCAAATCCGGGAAGCCCTTCGACCCTTCGCGAAATGCGGTGGCCAGCACTTGACGATCAAGACGGTGTCTGGGGGTTCCCGGAGGGA
>NIOE01000036.1 GCA_002205125.1 Roseateles noduli
CCCTTGTATGTAGCAAAGTACGCCCAGGCCGCCACAGGCCGATCTGCCCAGGGTAGGTGCTAAGGCACCATGCCGAGGGAGAGCGTGGGTCGTGGCGGCCTATCTCGGTCGCCGTGACGGATAGCCCGAACGGTTGTGAGGTCCATCGAGGCCGTATCGAACACAAGGAAGGGCGCTGTCATGAGCGACGAGATCTTCGTTGGCGTCGACGTTTGCAAGGCTTGGCTGGATACGGCCCAGGTGTGCAGTTCAAGCGCAGCGGTGCCAGGCGAGCTGACTGCGAGAGTGAACAACGATGAGGGCGGGCGCGCAGAGCTGGTGAAGCAGCTCAAGCGCTTGTCGCCGACGCTGGTGGTGCTGGAGGCCACCGGCGGCTTCGAGGGGGCGTTGGCCAGCGAGTTGTGCGCAGCAGGCATCGCGGTGGCCGTGGTCAATCCCAAGCGGGTGCGCGACTTCGCCCGATCAATTGGCGTTCTTGCCAAGACGGATCGGCTGGACGCACAGGTGTTGGCCAAGTTTGCTCAGGCCACCCGTCCCCAGGTGTATGCGCTGCCGGATGAGGCGCAGCAGGAAATCATTGAGCTGGTAGACCGACGCGCGCAGCTGGTGACCATGCGCGCGCAGGAGAAGAACCGCTTGGCCACGGTCAAGCATGTGGCGCGCACGAGCGTGCGCCACCACATCGAGTGGCTGGACAAGCGGATCAAGGAGATCGACAAGGATCTGGACGGTCGCTTGAAGGACTCGACGATCTACCAGCCCAAGTACGAGCTGTTGGACAGCGTGCCGGGCATTGGCCGAGTCACGATCTCGATGCTGCTGGGACGCTTGCCTGAGTTGGGCAGCTTGGACCGCAAGCGCCTGGCCGCGCTGGTGGGGCTGGCGCCGATGGCCGACGACAGCGGCAGGCGGCGCGGCCAGCGCTACATCCAGGGCGGACGAGCAGACGTGCGCGCGGTGCTGTACATGGC
>NIOE01000037.1 GCA_002205125.1 Roseateles noduli
ACCTTGCGGCCCGCGTCGTCGTACAGGCTCCAGCGCGAGACGCCCGTCGGGTCCGTGCTCATCAGCAGGCGGCCGTCGGCGTCGTAGCGGTAGCGGGTCTCGCCCAGCTGGCCGCCCGCGTCGCTGCCCTGCACCACCGTCAGCAGGCGGCCGGCGGCGTCGTACGTGCTGGTCGTGACCAGACCTGATGCAATCGTCACCGAGCTGCGACGGTTCACGTCGTCGTAGCGGTTGACCGTGATGGCGTTGGCCGCGTCGGTGGCGGTCTGCACGCGGCCCAGGCCGTCGTAGGTGTAGCTCGTGATGCCGCCGTTGGCGGCGATGCTGTTCAGCAGACGGCCGGTGGAGTCGTACACGTAGTGCACCGTGACCGGCAGCGCATCGACGTTGCCGTTCTCGTCGGCGACGGCGAAGCTGCGCTCCTGGGTCACCTGACCGCGGAAGTCGAAGGTGCGGGCCACGTGGCCCGTGCGCGACGGGTCCTGCTCGCGGGCCCAGTATTCCATGTCCGACTCGCTCGGCACGGCGGTCGCGCCCA
>NIOE01000004.1 GCA_002205125.1 Roseateles noduli
GACAACGTCAGCATCACCGTGAAGCTGATCGCTCCGATCGCCATGGAGCAGGGTCTGCGCTTCGCCATCCGTGAAGGCGGTCGTACCGTCGGCTCGGGCGTCGTGGCCACCATCATCGAGTAAATCTTTTGCTGGTACCCGTCGGGTACCGGTGAGGCGCGCTGCCCGCTTCGGCGGGTGGTGCGTCCCCCACTCGGCGGCGCCATCGCTGCCTCCGCGATGCCTTGCGCATTGCGTCGCTCTTTGAAGGAAAAGTCATGTCTACCAAGCAAAAGATCCGCATCCGGCTGAAGGCCTTCGATTACAAGCTGATCGACCAATCGGCCCTGGAAATCGTGGAAACCGCCAAGCGTACCGGCGCGATCGTCAAGGGTCCCGTGCCCCTGCCGACCCGCAAGGAACGTTTCGACATCCTGCGTTCGCCGCACGTCAACAAGACGTCGCGTGACCAGTTTGAAATCCGCACCCATCAACGTCTGATGGACATCGTCGACCCGACCGACAAGACGGTTGACGCGCTGATGAAGCTGGACCTGCCGGCTGGCGTGGACGTCGAGATCAAGCTGCAGTAATGCAGCCGGGCGCCGGCGCGATCCGGCCGCTCTCTGGAAGGCGACCTTCGGGTCGCCTTTTTCTTTGGGTGCCGATGGCGCTCGGCTTGCGGTGTGGTCAGGGTTGACGCTATACTCCGCAGCTTTTCCGCGCCGGGATTCCCTGGTGCGGCTTCGTCGCATCGCCGTCGAAGGGGTTTGGGGCCTTTACCCCTGTCCTCATCGAAGGAGCGATGCTTGTCGGCCCGGCCAATCGATGTCGGGTGTGTGAAATGACTTCAGGCGCGCGGCGGTGTCTCCGTCGAGGCGTTCGGGGTCAGGAGAAAACCATGAGTCTTAGCAATCGTCTCGGATTGCTGGGCCGCAAGGTGGGCATGATGCGTGTGTTCACGGTCGACGGTGATACCGTCCCCGTGACCGTGCTGGACGTGTCCAACAATCGCGTGACCCAGGTCAAGACCGAAGAAACCGACGGCTACAGCGCCATCCAAGTGACGTACGGTGCCCGCAAGGCCTCCCGCGTCACCAAGCCGCAAGCGGGTCACCTCGCCAAGGCTGGTGTTGAAGCCGGTGAAATCATCAAAGAATTCCGCGTTGATGCCGCGGTCGCCGCCGAATACAAGGCTGGCGCTCAAGTCCCCGTGACGCTGCTCGCCGCCGGCCAACTGGTCGACGTGCAAGGCACCTCGATCGGCAAGGGCTTCGCAGGCACCATCAAGCGCCACAACTTCAGTTCGCAGCGCGCTTCGCACGGTAACAGCCGTTCGCACAACGTTCCTGGCTCCATCTCGATGGCCCAGGATCCGGGTCGCGTGTTCCCGGGCAAGAAGATGTCGGGCCACCTCGGCGACGTCACCGTGACCGTCCAGAACCTGGATGTCGTCCGCATCGACGAAGCCCGCCAGCTGGTGCTGGTCCGTGGTGCCGTTCCTGGCGCGAAGGAAGGATTCGTCGTGATCCGTCCGGCCGTCAAGGTCAAGGTCAAGAAGGGAGCCAACTGATGCAACTCGAGCTCCTGAATGAGCAGGGTCAGGCGACGTCGAAGGTCGACGCTCCCGACACCCTTTTCGCTCGTGATTACAACGAAGCCCTGGTGCACCAGGTGGTCGTGGCTTATCAAGCCAACGCCCGTCAAGGCACCCGCGCCCAGCTGACCCGCGCTGAAGTCCGTCACTCGACGAAGAAGCCGTTCCGCCAGAAGGGTACCGGCAACGCGCGTGCTGGTATGACGTCCTCCCCGCTGTGGCGTGGGGGCGGTCGCATCTTCCCGAACAAGCCTGACGAGAACTTCTCGCACAAGCTGAACAAGAAGATGTACCGCGCTGGCATGGCCGCGATCCTGTCGCAGCTGGCCCGTGAAGGTCGTCTGGCCGTCGTGGACTCGATCTCGATCGAAGCCCCGAAGACCAAGCTGCTGGCTGCCAAGCTCAAGGGCATGGGTCTGAATCACGTCATGGTGATCTCCGACCTGGTGGACGACAACCTGCTGCTCGCTTCGCGCAATCTGCCGAACGTGCTGGTCGTCGAGCCGCGTTATGTCGATCCGCTGTCGCTGGTCTTCTACAAGAAGGTCCTGGTGACGAAGGCTGCGATCGAGCAACTGAAGGAGATGCTGGCATGAGCGCGCCCAAGTTTGCTGATGGCCGTCTGGCCAAGGTGCTGCTCGCTCCGATCGTGTCCGAAAAGGCCACGATGGCTGGCGAAAAGCACAACCAAGTCCTGTTCAAGGTCTTGCGCGACGCGACGAAGCCCGAGATCAAGGCCGCTGTTGAACTGATGTTCAAGGTCGAGGTCGACGCGGTCAACGTCGTCAACGTCAAGGGCAAGACCAAGCGCTTCGGCGGCCGTCAAGGCCGTCGCGACCACGTCAAGAAGGCGTACGTGTCGCTGAAGGCTGGCCAGGAGCTCAACTTCTCCGGGGAGGCTGCGTAATGGCCGTCGTTAAAGTCAAGCCGACTTCGCCTGGCCGTCGTGGCGTGGTGAAGGTGGTGCACAAGCACCTGCACAAGGGTGCTCCCGAGGCTTCGCTGCTGGAGCCCCAGAAGCAGAACGCTGGCCGTAACAACAACGGTCACATCACGATGCGCCACAAGGGCGGTGGTCATAAGCACCACTACCGCGTGGTGGACTTCCGTCGCAACAAGGACGGCATCCCGGCGAAGGTCGAGCGCATCGAGTACGACCCGAACCGTACGGCTCACATCGCGCTGGTGTGCTATGCCGACGGCGAGCGTCGCTACATCATCGCTCCGCGCAACCTGGAAGTCGGTTCGACGATCCTGAGCGGCGCGGAAGCCCCGATCAAGGTCGGCAACACGCTGCCCATCCGCAACATCCCCGTGGGTTCGACGATCCACTGCGTGGAACTGCTGCCGAGCAAGGGTGCCCAGATCGCCCGCTCCGCCGGTACCTCCGTGGTGCTGATGGCGCGTGATGGTTCCTACGCCCAGATCCGTCTGCGCTCCGGCGAAGTCCGCCGCGTGCACATCGACTGCCGCGCGACCATCGGCGAAGTGAGCAACGAAGAGCACAGCCTGCGCCAGTACGGCAAGGCCGGCGCCATCCGCTGGAAGGGCATCCGCCCGACCGTGCGTGGTACCGCCATGAACCCGGTCGACCACCCGCACGGTGGTGGTGAGGGTCGTACGGGTGAAGGTCAGGCCCCTGTGTCGCCGTGGAACACCCTGACGAAGGGCTACCGCACTCGCAACAACAAGCGCACGCAGACTTTCATCGTCTCGCGTCGCAAGAAGTAAGGGGTAGACCCACATGGCTCGTTCCCTCAAGAAGGGTCCCTTTGTGGACCACCACCTGATGGCCAAGGTCGACAAGGCCGTTGCCATCAAGGACAAGAAGCCCATCAAGACCTGGTCGCGTCGCTCGACGATCCTGCCCGAGTTCATCGGTCTGACGATCGCCGTGCACAACGGCAAGCAGCACGTGCCGGTCTATGTGTCGGACCAGATGGTCGGTCACAAGCTGGGTGAATTCGCTCTGACCCGCACCTTCAAGGGCCATCCGGCCGACAAGAAGGCCGGGAAGAAGTAAGGATGACGACGATGGAAACCAAAGCAATCGTTCGTGGCGTCCGCCTGTCGTTTGATAAGGGCCGCCTGGTGGCGGACCTGATCCGCGGCAAGAAGGTGGATCAAGCGCTGAACATCCTGGAGTTCACCCAGAAGAAGGCCGCGCTGATCATCAAGAAGGCGCTGGAATCGGCCATCGCCAATGCCGAGCACAACGACGGTGCCGACATTGACGAGCTGAAGGTCACTTCGATCTACGTGGAGCAGGGCACCACGCTGAAGCGGTTCTCCGCGCGCGCCAAGGGCCGCGGCAATCGCATCAGCAAGCCGACCTGCCATATCTACGTGACCGTCGGCCACTGAGCCTGAAGGAAGACTATGGGACAGAAAATTCATCCGACTGGCTTCCGCCTGCCCGTCACCCGTAACTGGGCGTCGCGCTGGTACGCGAACAACCAGAACTTCGCCAGCATGCTGGCTGAGGATCTGCAAGTCCGCGAGTTCCTGAAGGCCAAGCTGAAGAACGCCGCCGTTTCGCGCATCCTGATCGAGCGTCCTGCCAAGAACGCCCGCATCACGATCTTCTCGGCCCGTCCGGGCGTGGTGATCGGCAAGAAGGGCGAGGACATCGAGAACCTGAAGGCCGAGCTGGCCAAGCGTCTGGGCGTGCCCGTCGCTGTGAACATCGAAGAAGTGCGCAAGCCCGAAATCGATGCTCAGCTCATCGCCGACTCGATCACCCAGCAGCTCGAAAAGCGCATCATGTTCCGCCGTGCGATGAAGCGCGCGATGCAGAACGCGATGCGTCTGGGCGCCCAAGGCATCAAGATCATGTCCGCCGGCCGTCTGAACGGCATCGAAATCGCTCGTACCGAGTGGTATCGCGAAGGTCGTGTGCCGCTGCACACCCTGAAGGCTGACATCGATTACGGCTTCTCCGAAGCCAAGACCACCTACGGCGTGATCGGCGTCAAGGTGTGGGTGTATCGCGGTGACCGCCTGGCCAATGGCGAGGCTCCCGTGATCAACACCCCCCCGGGTGCCGAAGATGACCGTCGTCCCCGTCGCAATGCCCGTCCGGGCGCGCCGGGTGGCCGTGGTCGTGGCGACAAGCCTGCCGAAGGCGGCGACAAGCCTGCTGCGAAGCGTGTGGTGCGCAAGCCCGCCGCTGACGGCGGCCAGGCGTAAGGAGAACTCAACATGCTGCAACCCGCTCGTCGCAAATACCGCAAGGAGCAAAAGGGCCGCAACACTGGTGTTGCGACCCGCGGCGCGACCGTCGCTTTCGGTGACTTCGGCCTGAAGGCCACCGAGCGCGGCCGTATCACGGCTCGTCAGATCGAAGCGGCTCGCCGCGCCATCTCGCGTCACATCAAGCGCGGTGGCCGGATCTTCATCCGGATCTTCCCGGACAAGCCGATCTCGCAAAAGCCTGCCGAAGTCCGTATGGGCAACGGCAAGGGCAACCCGGAGTACTACGTGGCTGAGATCCAGCCCGGCAAGGTGCTCTACGAAGTCAACGGCGTGCCTGAGGCACTGGCGCGCGAGGCGTTCACGCTGGCCGCTGCCAAGCTGCCGCTGCGCTGCACCTTCGTGGCGCGCCAGCTCGGCGCCTGATTGGAGAACACCCCATGAAAGCATCTGAACTGCGCGCGAAAGACGTGGCTGCCCTCAAGAAGGAAGTCACCGATCTGCTGAAGGCCCACTTTGGTCTGCGCATGCAAAAGGCGACGCAACAACTGACCAACACTTCGGTGCTGGGCAATACGCGTCGTGACATTGCCCGCGCCAAGACCATCCTGGCCGAGAAGAAGGGAGCCGCGAAATGACGCAAGCTCAAGAGAAGAACACCCGCACCCTGATCGGTCGCGTCGTCAGCGACAAGCGCGCCAAGACGATCACCGTGCTGGTTGAGCGCCGTGCCAAGCACGAGCTCTACGGCAAGATCGTGGCTCGTTCCCGCAAGTACCACGCCCATGACGAAAATGGCGAGTACAAGATGGGCGACGTGGTCGAGATCGCCGAAGGCCGTCCGCTCTCGAAGACCAAGAGCTGGGTCGTGACCCGTCTGGTCCAGAAGGCTCAGCTGGTCTGATCGCCGATGTCGCGCGTTGAGCGCGACGTGGTCAGGGGTGGGTGACCACCCATGGCTGTCAATGGCTGGAACATCGGAATTCCCGGTGTCCAGCCATTTTTCGTTTTTCGCGGCACACTCTGCCGCTTTCATTCACCGACAACAGAATCAGGAGCGCGACATGCTGAAAGTGGGCGATCGACTGCCGGCCGGCAATCTGCAGGAATTCATCGAAGTCGAGGGCGAAGGCTGCTCGCTGGGGCCGAACAGCTTCGACATCGAGAAGCTGACCGCGGGGAAGACCGTGGCCATCTTCGCGCTGCCTGGCGCGTTCACGCCGACTTGCTCCGCCCAGCACGTGCCGGGCTATGTTGCGCAGGCTGATGCGCTCAAGGCTGCGGGCGTGGATGAAATCTGGTGTGTGTCCGTCAACGATGCGTTCGTGATGGGTGCCTGGGGTCGTGAGCAGAAGACGGCAGGCAAAGTTCGGATGATGGCTGACGGCAGTGCCACGTTCACCCAGGCGACGGGACTGACGTTGGACCTCGTCGCACGCGGCATGGGCTTGCGGTCGCAGCGTTATTCGATGCTGGTGACGGACGGTGTCGTCAAGAGCCTCAACATCGAGGCGCCGGGCAAGTTCGAGGTCAGCGACGCCGGAACGCTGCTCAAGCAGGCGCAGTCGCTCTGACGCGCAACAACATCAGTTGACAGGCGGATTGTGCTTGCCGCATAATCCGCAGCTTCGCCGAATGGTGGCTCCGTCGCTCGACGGGTCCTGTGACCAGCGCACAGGGCAGCAGCCTTCGGTTCTAGGTTTCTTGCCCATTTAGGCCAGACGCGGGTCGCCGCAAGGTGACAGGTGATTGGCTTACGGGCCCAAGACTGACCGCTCTCTGGATGGCTGCGATGGTCGCAGTTGCCTGAGCGGGAAAAGTTGGGGACAGACATGATCCAAATGCAATCGCGACTCGATGTCGCGGACAACACTGGCGCCAAGTCCGTCATGTGCATCAAGGTGCTTGGTGGTTCCAAGCGTCGTTATGCGCATATTGGCGACATCATCAAGGTCAGCATCAAGGAAGCTGCGCCGCGTGGCCGCGTCAAAAAGGGCGAGGTTTACAACGCGGTGGTCGTGCGCACTGCCAAGGGTGTGCGCCGCCAAGACGGCTCCCTGGTCAAGTTCGACGGCAATGCCGCCGTGCTGCTGAACGCCAAGCTGGAGCCCATCGGCACCCGCATCTTCGGCCCGGTCACGCGTGAACTGCGTACCGAGCGCTTCATGAAGATCGTGTCGCTGGCGCCTGAGGTGCTCTAAGCCCCGCTCAGACAAAGGTATTGCCATGAACAAGATTCGCACAGGCGACGAGATCATCGTCCTGACCGGCCGCGACAAGGGTAAGCGCGGCACCGTGACGCTGCGCGTGGACGCTGACCATGTCGTCATCGACGGCATCAACGTCGTCAAGAAGCACGTCAAGCCGAACCCGCTGAAGGGCACGACTGGCGGCATCGTCGACAAGTCCATGCCCATCCATCAATCCAACGTGGCGATCTTCAACGCCGCTTCCGGCAAGGCCGATCGCGTGGGCATCAAGCTCGGCGCCGACGGCAAGCGGGTGCGCGTGTTCAAGTCGACCGGCGAAGAGATCAAGGCCTAAGGGGTAAGACATGGCTCGTTTGCAAGAGTTCTATCGCGAGAAGGTCGTCCCCGGTCTGACCGAGAAGTTCGGCTACAAGTCCGTGATGGAAGTGCCGCGCATCACCAAGATCACGCTGAACATGGGCGTGAGCGAAGCGGTCGCCGACAAGAAGGTCATGGATCACGCCGTTGGCGACCTGACCAAGATCGCTGGTCAGAAGCCCGTGGTGACGAAGTCGAAGAAGGCAATCGCCGGCTTCAAGATTCGTGACGGCGTGCCTATCGGCTGCATGGTGACCCTGCGTGGCGCCACGATGTACGAATTCCTGGATCGTTTCGTGACCGTGGCCCTGCCGCGCGTCCGTGACTTCCGCGGTATCTCGGGTCGTTCGTTCGACGGTCGCGGCAACTACAACATCGGCGTCAAGGAACAGATCATCTTCCCCGAAATCGAATACGACAAGGTGGATGCTCTGCGTGGTCTGAACATCAGCATCACGACGACTGCCAAGACGGACGACGAAGCCAAGGCACTGCTGGCTGCGTTCAAGTTCCCGTTCAAGAACTGAGGTGACCCGTGGCAAAACTCTCGATCAAGCAACGTGAGCTGAAGCGCGCCCAACTGGTCGCCAAGTACGCAAAGAAGTACGCGGAACTGAAGGCCATCATCGACGACAGCAAGAAGTCGGACGAAGAGCGCTATCTGGCCCGCCTGGAGCTGCAGAAGCTGCCCCGCAACGCCAACCCGACCCGCCAGCGCAACCGCTGCGAGCTGACCGGCCGCCCCCGTGGCACGTTCCGCAAGTTCGGCCTGGCACGTAACAAGATTCGTGAGCTGGCCTTCAAGGGCGACATCCCCGGTGTCGTCAAGGCCAGCTGGTAATCGGCAGGTTTAGGAGATTTCGTATGAGCATGAGTGATCCTATCGCCGATATGCTGACCCGCATTCGCAACGCCCAGAGCGTTGAGAAGGCTAGCGTCGTGATGCCGTCGTCGAAGCTGAAGGTCGCGATCGCCAAGGTCCTGAAGGATGAAGGCTATATCGATGATTTCGCGGTGCGTGGCGATGCCGCCCGCCCCGAGCTCGAGATCGCGCTGAAGTATTACGCCGGTCGTCCGGTGATCGAGCGCATCGAGCGCGTGAGCCGTCCCGGCCTGCGCATCTACAAGGGCCGCCACGATATTCCCCAGGTCATGAATGGCCTGGGTGTGGCGATCGTCACCACCCCGAAGGGTGTGATGACCGACCGCAAAGCACGTCAAGCCGGTGTCGGCGGCGAAGTGCTCTGCTACGTCGCATAAGCCAAGGAGAGACAGACAATGTCCCGCGTTGGAAAAATGCCGGTCGTCCTCCCGCAAGGCGTGGAAGTGACGATCAGCGCTGACAAGATCAGCGTCAAGGGTGCCCAAGGTACCCTGTTTGTGGCCGTGAACCCGCTGGTTACGGTCAAGCTCGAAGGCGGCAAGCTGACGTTCGTTCCCGTCAACGAATCGGCGGAAGCTGATGCGATGAGCGGCACGATGCGCGCCCTGCTGGCCAACATGGTCAACGGTGTCAGCAAGGGCTTCGAAAAGAAGCTGAACCTGGTCGGCGTGGGTTTCCGCGCCCAAGCCCAGGGCCAGAAGCTGAACCTGCAGATCGGGTTCTCGCACCCGGTCGTCAAGGACATGCCGGCTGGCATCAAGGTCGAATGCCCGACCCAGACGGAAATCCTGATCAAGGGTGCCGATCGCCAGGTCGTCGGTCAGATCGCCGCTGAAGTGCGCGCGATCCGTCCGCCGGAGCCCTACAAGGGCAAGGGCATCCGCTACGCCGACGAAAAGGTCTCCCTCAAAGAGACCAAGAAGAAGTAAGGAGCCGCGCCATGCTGAACAAGAAGGAACAACGCCTGCGTCGTTCGCGTCAAACGCGTGCTCGCATCGCCCTGCAGCGCGTGGCCCGTCTGACGGTCTTCCGCTCGAACCTGCACATCTACGCCTCGGTCATCTCCGAAGACGGTCAGCGCGTGCTGGCCTCCGCTTCGACGGCCGAGAAGGAAGTGCGCACGCAGCTGTCCGGCAAGGGTGGCAACGTGGCCGCCGCAAGCCTGATCGGCAAGCGCATCGCCGAGAAGGCGAAGGCCGCTGGCGTCGAGAAGGTGGCTTTCGACCGTTCGGGCTTCGCTTACCACGGCCGTGTCAAGGCCCTGGCTGAAGCCGCTCGCGAAGCCGGCCTGCAGTTCTGACGCTCAAAGGATTAGGAAATGGCAAAGTTTCAACCCCGCGCTCAGACCGAAGGCAACGACGACGGCCTGAAGGAAAAGATGATTGCGGTCAACCGCGTCACGAAGGTTGTGAAGGGCGGCCGCACGCTGTCCTTCGCTGCGCTGACCGTGGTCGGTGACGGCGATGGCCGCATCGGCATGGGCAAGGGCAAGGCCAAGGAAGTTCCGGTCGCCGTGCAAAAGGCGATGGAATCGGCCCGCCGCAACATGGTCAAGGTCCAGCTGCGCAACGGCACCATCCAGCACAACGTGGTGGGTGAGCACGGCGCTGCGCACGTGATCATGGCGCCGGCTCCGGCTGGTACCGGCGTGATCGCCGGCGGCCCGATGCGCGCTGTCTTCGAAGTGATGGGCGTGACCGACATCGTGACCAAGAGCCACGGTTCGACCAACCCTTACAACATGGTTCGTGCCACGCTGGACGCGCTCAAGCGCTGCTCCACGCCCGCCCAAGTGGCGGCGAAGCGCGGCAAGACGGTTGAAGAAATCTTCAACTGAGCGCCAGGAGATCGAGATGTCTGAAAAGAAAACGCTCACGGTCAAGCTGGTCCGTAGCCCGATCGGCTGCCGTGAAGATCATCGCGCGACGGTGGTCGGCTTGGGTCTTCGCAAGCTGAACAGCACGAAGACGCTGGAAGATACGCCGGCGGTCCGCGGCATGATCAACAAGATCGCCTACCTGGTGCAGGTGCTGTAAGCACGGCATCGACGAGGAACACAAGATGCAACTCAATACCATCAAGCCCGCCGCTGGTGCCAAGCACGCCAAGCGTCGCGTGGGCCGTGGCATCGGCTCCGGTCTGGGTAAGACCGCAGGCCGTGGCCACAAGGGACAGAAGTCGCGTGCCGGTGGCTTCCACAAGGTCGGCTTCGAAGGCGGCCAGATGCCGCTGCAACGTCGCCTGCCCAAGCGTGGTTTCAAGTCGCTGGCTCGTCCGTTCAATGCGGAAGTGACGCTGTCGGAACTGAACCTGCTGACCAGCGAAGAGATCGACCTGCTGACGCTGAAGGCTGTCGGCCTGGTGTCCGAGCTGGCCAAGGCTGTCAAGGTCATCAAGTCCGGCGAGATCACCCGCAAGGTGAGCATCAAGGGTCTGGGCGTGACGGCCGGCGCGAAGGCGGCGATCGAAGCCGCCGGCGGCTCCGTCGCTTGATCAGCCAAGCACAGGACTAGGCAGCAGTGGCAAGCAACGCATCACAGTTGGCCAAGAGCGGCAAGTTCGGCGACCTGCGTCGCCGCCTTGTGTTCCTGGTGCTCGCGCTGGTCGTCTACCGTGTCGGGGCTCATATCCCCGTGCCCGGCATCGATCCGACGCAGCTCCAGCAGCTGTTCAAGGGTCAGCAGGGCGGGATCCTGAGCCTGTTCAACATGTTCTCGGGCGGTGCGCTGTCGCGCTTCACCGTCTTCGCGCTGGGCATCATGCCCTACATCTCGGCCTCGATCGTCATGCAGTTGATGACGTACGTGGTGCCGAGCCTGGAAGCGCTGAAGAAGGAAGGCGAGGCAGGGCGTCGCAAGATCACGCAGTACACGCGCTACGGCACGCTGGGCTTGGCGATCTTCCAGAGCTTGAGCATTGCTTTTGCGCTGGAGAGCTCGCCGGGTCTGGTGCTGAGCCCGGGCTTCGGGTTCCGCATCACTGCGGTGACGAGTCTGGTGGCTGGCACGATGTTCTTGATGTGGCTGGGTGAACAGATCACGGAGCGTGGTCTGGGCAATGGCATCTCGATCCTGATCTTCGGCGGTATCGCCGCGGGTCTGCCGGGCGCCATCGGTGGTCTGCTTGAGCTGGTTCGCACCGGCGCCATGAGCGTGATCTCCTGCCTGCTCGTGATCGCGATCGTCATCGGCGTGACCTACCTGGTCGTGTTTGTTGAACGTGGTCAGCGCAAGATCCTGGTCAACTATGCCAAGCGGCAGGTTGGGAACAAGGTCTACGGCGGTCAGAGCTCGCATCTGCCGCTGAAGCTGAACATGTCCGGTGTGATTCCGCCGATCTTCGCGTCGTCGATCATCCTGTTGCCGACCACGCTCGTGAGCTGGTTTGCGACCGGTGACAGCATGCGCTGGTTGAAGGACATCTCTGACGCGCTGCGTCCGGGACAACCGATCTACGTGCTGCTGTATTCGGCCGCGATCGTGTTCTTCTGCTTCTTCTACACGGCGCTGGTGTTCAACAGCCGTGAGACCGCAGACAACCTGAAGAAGAGCGGTGCGTTCATCCCCGGGATCCGTCCTGGAGATCAGACGGCTCGACACATCGACAAGATCCTGTCCCGGCTGACGCTGGCAGGCGCGGTGTACATCACCGGCGTGTGCCTGCTGCCTGAGTTCCTGACGCTGAAGTACAACGTCCCGTTCTACTTCGGTGGCACCTCGCTGTTGATCATCGTGGTCGTCACGATGGACTTCTGGGCCCAGGTCCAGTCCTATGTGATGAGCCAGCAGTACGAGTCGCTGCTGAAGAAGGCCAGTTTCAAGGCCAACTGAAGGCGCCAGGCAAACAGAATATTGGATTCCAATTTGGCACGTGCGAAGGTATGGCGAAAGATGACGTCATTCAAATGCAAGGGGAGATTCTGGAGAACCTCCCCAACGCAACCTTCCGAGTCAAGCTGGAGAACAGTCACGTCGTTCTCGGTCACATCTCCGGGAAAATGCGGATGCACTACATCCGCATCCTTCCCGGCGACAAGGTGACCGTCGAATTGACGCCGTACGATTTGAGTCGTGCTCGCATCGTGTTCCGGGCGAAGTGAGCTTTTTAGCAACCCCCGGATCAACGCTGATTGAGCGAACAGAGTAGGTCAAGGAGCAGACCATGAAAGTTTCGGCATCTGTCAAGAAGATGTGCCGCAATTGCAAGATCATCCGCCGTAATGGCGTGGTGCGTGTGATCTGTACCGATCCGCGGCACAAGCAGCGCCAAGGCTGATTGGCCTAACGACTGCAAGCGAATTAGAGGACGCACATGGCACGTATTGCTGGTATCAACATTCCGCCGCACAAGCACACGGAGATCGGTCTGACTTCGATCTACGGCATTGGCCGTACGACCGCGCAGAAGATCTGCAACAGCTGCGGTATCCCGCTGGACAAGAAGGTCAAGGACCTGAACGACTCCGATCTGGAAAAGATCCGTGAGGAAGTCGGCCGCCTGACCATCGAGGGCGACCTGCGTCGCGAGATGTCCATCAACATCAAGCGCCTGATGGACCTCGGTTGCTACCGTGGCTTCCGCCATCGTCGCGGCCTGCCGGTGCGCGGCCAGCGTACCCGCACGAATGCCCGTACCCGCAAGGGTCCGCGCAAGTCGGCGGCGACCGGCAAGAAGTAATCCGCGGCATCTGAAGAAAGCTAACCATGGCAAAAGCACCCAATAACCAGGCTGCCCAGCGCGTTCGCAAGAAGGTTCGCAAGAACGTTGCCGACGGTATCGCCCACGTCCACGCTTCGTTCAACAACACCATCATCACGATCACTGATCGCCAAGGTGGTGCACTGTCCTGGGCGTCGTCGGGCGGCCAGGGCTTCAAGGGCTCGCGCAAGTCCACCCCCTTCGCTGCCCAGGTGGCTGCCGAAGTGGCTGGCCGCGCTGCCCAAGAGCAAGGCATCAAGAACCTGGACGTCAAGATCAAGGGCCCCGGCCCGGGTCGCGAATCGTCGGTGCGCGCTCTGGCTGCGCTCGGCATCCGCATCAACTCGATCTCTGACGTGACGCCGGTGCCGCACAACGGTTGCCGTCCGCAGAAGCGCCGCCGCATCTAAGCGGTGCTGCTGAACGGTCGCGATTAGTGCGATAATCCCCGGTTCGTTCAGAACACGCCGGCTGGTGCGCGAGCGCCAGCCGGCCGTTTTGCTGAGGGGCTGAAAAGCACCTCGGTGGGTCGCGGTGGAAACGCCGACCCGGTTGAAGTCTCTGACTTCTTGAAGCCCACCGTCCGAGCCTACAAAAACACCGGCCGGACTCGCGCGTTGCACGGAATGTCTCCGAGCTCGCGTCAGATTGATGAAGGACACGCAAAGTGGCACGCTACCTCGGCCCGAAGGCCAAACTTTCCCGCCGTGAAGGCACTGACCTGTTCCTGAAGAGCGCCCGCCGCGCCATCAGCGACAAGGCCAAGTTCGACACCAAGCCTGGCCAACATGGCCGCACCTCCGGTCAGCGCACGTCCGACTTCGGCCTGCAGCTGCGCGAGAAGCAGAAGGTCAAGCGCATGTATGGCGTGCTGGAGCGTCAGTTCCGCCGCTACTTCGCTGAAGCCGAGCGCCGCAAGGGTTCGACCGGTGTCAACCTGCTGGTGCTGCTGGAATCGCGCCTGGACAACGTCGTCTATCGCATGGGCTTCGGCTCGACCCGCGCGGAAGCCCGCCAGCTGGTCTCGCACAAGAGCATCACCGTGAATGGCGAAGTCGTGAACATCGCTTCCTACCTGGTGAAGGCCGGCGACGTGGTCGCCGTGCGTGAGAAGTCGAAGAAGCAGCTGCGCATCATCGACAGCCTGAAGCTGGCCGAGTCGATCGGTCTGCCGGCCTGGGTGGCCGTGGACGCCACGAAGCTGGAAGGCATCTTCAAGAAGACGCCGGATCGCGACGAGTTCGGCGCCGAGATCAACGAGTCGCTGATCGTTGAGCTGTACTCGCGTTAATTCTTTCGTGCCTGCCGAGCGGCCCTGCAAGGGCCTGCTCGGCTTTTCCTCGTCCGGGCTCGCCAGCTGTTTAGGGGCGTGCCTGGTTGGTCCCTCAGCCTTATCGGTGTAACGAACCGAGGGTATTGAAAGAAAGACCTCATGCAAACGAATTTGCTCAAACCCAAATCCATCACTGTGGAGCCCCTGGGCGGTCATCGCGCCAAGGTGATCCTGGAGCCGTTCGAACGCGGCTATGGCCACACGCTGGGCAACGCCCTGCGTCGCGTGCTGCTGTCCTCGATGGTGGGTTATGCGCCGACGGAAGTGACGATCGCGGGCGTGCTGCACGAGTACTCCGCCATCGACGGCGTTCAGGAAGATGTGGTCCACATCATGCTGAACCTCAAGGGCGTGGTGTTCCGTCTGCACAACCGTGAGGAAGTGACCCTGGTCCTGCGCAAGGAAGGCGAAGGCCCGGTCACGGCCGCGGACATCCAGACCCCGCACGACGTCGAGATCATCAACCCGGATCACGTCATCGCCCACCTGTCGCAAGGCGGCAAGCTGGACATGCAGATCAAGGTCGAGAAGGGTCGCGGCTACGTGCCCGGCAACATGCGCCGCTACGGCGACGAGCCGACCAAGGCCATCGGCCGCATCGTGCTGGACGCCTCGTTCAGCCCGGTGAAGCGCGTCAGCTACGCCGTCGAGAACGCCCGCGTCGAGCAGCGTACCGACCTGGACAAGCTGGTCATGGAGATCGAGACCAACGGCGCCATCTCGCCCGAGGAAGCGATCCGTGCTTCGGCCAAGATCCTGGTCGAGCAGATGGCCGTCTTCGCGCAGCTGCAAGGCACCGATCTGGTCGACGTGTTCGACCAGGCCCCGGCCGCCCGTTCCAGCAGCTTCGATCCGATCCTGCTGCGTCCGGTCGACGAGCTGGAACTGACCGTGCGCTCGGCCAACTGCCTGAAGGCCGAGAACATCTATTACATCGGTGACCTGATCCAGCGTACCGAGACCGAGCTGCTGAAGACCCCGAACCTGGGTCGCAAGTCGCTGAACGAAATCAAGGAAGTGCTCGCCTCGCGCGGCCTGACCCTGGGTTCGCGTCTCGAGAACTGGCCGCCCCAAGGTCTCGACAAGCGTTGATTTTTGAAAGAGGACGGGTCTGACGATCCGTCCGGTGCCCCCGGCAGTACCTGATCCGGCTGCTGGCAATAACTGAAGGAAGGAAAGCACCATGCGCCACCGTAACGGCCTCCGTAAACTGAACCGCACCAGCGAACACCGCGCCGCGATGTTCCGCAACATGGCGGTCTCGCTGCTGAAGCACGAAGCCATCAAGACCACGCTGCCCAAGGCGAAGGAACTGCGTCGCATCGTCGAGCCGCTGATCACCCTGGCCAAGGAAGCGACTGTCGCGAACCGCCGTCTGGCGTTCGACCGCCTGCGCGACCGCGACATCGTCGTGAAGCTGTTCAACGAACTGGGCCCGCGCTTCGCCACCCGTCCGGGCGGCTACACGCGCATCCTGAAGATGGGCTTCCGCGTCGGCGACAACGCCCCGATGGCGTACGTCGAACTGGTGGACCGCCCTGACGCCGCCGAAGGCGAAGGCTCTGCTGAATAAGCAGCGACTCGCGTCCGCGCAAAAGGCCAGCAGCAATGCTGGCCTTTTTTCTTGTGTGTCCGCGATACGCGCAACGCGGGCAGGGCATGGCGTCTGTCCAACGTCATGCGGGCCCGCTTGGCGCTAAGCTTCGCGCCTTTCCGACCTCACGGCGAAGCGAGCCCACCGGCCTGCATGCGCCCCGCGTTCATGACTCCCTTTGCCCTGATGCGACGCCTGCTGCCGGCGTTGTTCCTGCTGCTGGCGCTGGCCTCGACCTTGCTCGCCGGAACGGCGCGCGCCGACGATTTCCTCGATCCCGAACAGGCTTTCAAGATCGACGTGCAGCTGACCGGCGATCGCGAGTTCCAGGTGAACTTCACGATCGCGCCCGGCTATTACATGTACCGCGACCAGTTCAAGCTGGACGCGACCGACGCGAAGTTCGGCGACATCGCCTGGCCAGCCCCGAAGCGCAAGTTCGACGAGACCTTCCAGAAGGAGGTCGAGACCTATCGTGATCACCTGAGCATCAAGGTGCCGGTCGAGGCGCTGGGCGCTGGCCCTCTGAAGCTGGTGCTGACGGGGCAGGGCTGTGCGGACAAGGGCCTGTGCTACCCGCCGATGAAGAGCCAGCTGACCCTGGGCCTGAAGGGCTTCGGTGGCGATGGGGCCGTGAAGGTCGGCGCTGCGCCGGATGCGCTCAGCGGCTTCGGTGTTGCCAATGCAGTGGCGGCCACACCTGCCGACGCGTCTCCGGTGACGGCGCCGCAGGAGGCGCAGGCGTCCTCCGCGAAGTCGGCGACCGGATCCCCGCTCGACGATGTGCTCGCGTCCGGTCGACTGTGGTTGGTCATCGGCGCGTTCTTCGCCGCCGGCGTCCTGCTGTCGCTCACGCCCTGCGTCCTGCCGATGCTGCCGATCCTGTCGTCGATCATCGTCGGTCAGGGCGAGGCTCCGTCACGCGCCCGCGGCTTCTTCCTGGCGTTCAGCTATTCGCTCGGCATGGCGCTGCTCTACACGGCGCTCGGCGTGGCGGCAGGGCTCGCTGGCGGCGGACTGGCGGCCTACCTGCAGAAGCCCTGGGTGCTCACCCTGTTTGCGCTGCTGCTGGTCGGGTTCTCGCTGTCAATGTTTGGCGTCTACGAGATACAGTTGCCCAGTCGCTTCACCGGCGGCGTCTCCGACGCCACACAGCGCCTGCCTGCCGGCAAGTTCGTCAGCGTCTTCGTCATGGGTGGCCTGTCCGCATTGATCGTCAGTCCTTGCGTGGCCGCGCCCTTGGCCGGCGCGTTGCTCTACATCAGCCAGACCGGCAACGTGGCCATCGGCGGCCTGGCGCTGTTTGCGCTCGCCTGGGGCATGAGCGTGCCGCTGCTGCTCCTGGGCCTCTCGGCCGGCACGCTGCTGCCGCGCGCAGGCGCGTGGATGGAAACGGTCAAATACTTCTTCGGCCTTCTGCTGCTCTCGGTGGCGTTGTGGATCGTGCAACCGGTGCTGCCGCCGGTGATTGCTCAGCTCCTGTGGGGCGCACTGCTGGTGGCTGTCGCAGCCCTGCTGGGGCTCTTTCAGCGGACCGAGGGCAGCACGCCCCGCGTCTGGCTGCGAAAGAGTGTGGCGGTGGCTGCGATGGTGTTCGGGGTGGCGCAATTCATTGGCGTCGCCGCCGGCGGGACCGACACGTTGAAGCCGCTGGCCGGCGTCGTCGGCGCCAGCAAGGCGGCGGGTGTTGCATCCGCCGCGGAATCCTCAGCGGTGAGCTTCCGCAAGATCGCGACGGTCGCCGAGCTGGACGACGCCTTGCGCAGCGCCGGCAGGCCGGTGATGCTCGACTTCTATGCCGACTGGTGCGTCTCGTGCAAGGAGATGGAGCGCTTCACCTTCACCGACGCGCGCGTGCAAGCCAAGTTGAACGGCGCCTTGCTCCTGAAGGCCGACGTCACTGCGAACAACGCCGGCGACCGGGAACTTCTGAAGCGCTTCAAGCTCTTCGGCCCGCCGGGAACGATCTTCTTCGACGCGAAGGGCGAGGAACTGACCGGCGTGCGCGTGATCGGCTTCCAGGATGCCGAGCGCTTCCTGCAATCGCTGCAGGCCGCGGGCCTTTGATTCTGGAAAGACTGTCGCCGAAAGTTGAAGCGGCGGTCCTTTCCGTGCTACACTCTCATTCTTCAGTCGCGGGGTGGAGCAGTCTGGTAGCTCGTTGGGCTCATAACCCAAAGGTCGTAGGTTCAAATCCTGCCCCCGCAACCAGAATATTGAACGCTGTCTCAGGGCAGCGTGGTTGAACGAAACGAAGGCCGATCAGGCGTTTGAGGGTCGTTCAACAAATTGGCAGATCAGCGTCATCGCTGGTCGCCGCGCGGTACAGCCGCGGGGTGGAGCAGTCTGGTAGCTCGTTGGGCTCATAACCCAAAGGTCGTAGGTTCAAATCCTGCCCCCGCAACCAATCGAACAAGGGCCCTCATGCGAGGGCCCTTTGTTTTTTCCGGGCATCAACTGATCTTCAGCGGCGCGCCGTCGTCCGGTGCGATCAGGCGCCCAATGACGGCAGCGGCGCCGAAGCCGTGTCGCGCGAAGACGTCCAGCACGCGGGCGACGGTCTCTGGTGCGCATGACACAAGCAGACCGCCGCTGGTCTGCGGATCACTGAGCAGTGCTTGTGTCTCCGCCGGCAGCGAGGCGGAAAGTGAGATCTCGGCGCCATAGGCGGACCAATTGCGTCCCGATGCTCCGGTGATCAGGCCCTCAGAGGCCAACGATCGAACGCCTTCGAGCAGAGGGACCGCCCCCCAATCGATCTCGATCCCGCAACGTGAGCCCCGTGCGAGCTCGAGCGCATGCCCGGCCAGGCCGAAGCCGGTCACGTCGGTCAGTGCGTGCACGCCGTCGAGTGCCGCCAGTTCGGGTCCTGGCGTGTTGAGCAGCGTCGTTGTCTCCAGCATTCGCTGATACGACGCGTCGTCGAGTCTTCCCTTCTTCAGTGCCGCCGACATCACGCCGACGCCAAGCGCCTTGCCCAGCACAAGCACGTCGCCCACCTTGGCATCTGCGTTGCGCTTCACGCGCGAAGGATGGACCAATCCGAGCGCGACCAGTCCGTAGATCGGTTCGACGGAATCGATCGTGTGTCCGCCGGCGATCGGGATACCGGCCTGACGGCAGACGGAAGCGCCGCCTTCAAGGATGCGTCCGATCGTCGTTGCACTCAGCACGGCGATCGGCATGCCGACGAGGGCCAATGCCATGATGGGACGCCCGCCCATCGCGTAGACGTCGCTGATCGCATTGGTCGCGGCGATGCGGCCGAAGTCGTGTGGGTCGTCGACGATCGGCATGAAGAAGTCGGTCGTCGCCACCAGCGCCTGCTCATCGTTGAGCCGATAGACCGCTGCGTCGTCCGAGGTCTCGATGCCGACCAGCAGCTCCTTGGGCACCGGCAGGGCGTTCGTGCTCTTGAGGATCTCCGACAGCACGCCCGGTGCAATCTTGCAGCCGCACCCTCCGCCGTGGGAGAGCGAGGTCAATCGCGGCTCAGGGGCCGGGGCTGGAGTAGGCGAGGTGGCGAGGGACGTCATGGCGCCGCAGCTTACCCCTGGCGCTTCAAACCAGCGAGGGTGCGGGGTGACCCGCCAGGCGGCGTTGCAGGGCGACAAAGGCCTCCATGGCGTGCCACAGCGGCAGATAGCGGGATTGGTCGCCGTCGAGCGCTGCCAGCGCCAGGGCGCAGGCTTCGAGTGTGCTGCGCTGGGTGTCCGCATGGGCGCGGCGGATGGTGTAGCGCGAAGGCGGCGGCGCATCGAGGGCGAGTCGCGGCAGCGCTTGAAGCCAAGGATTCAAGGCGAGCAGCCGGCGACTGCCGCGCCAAGTGCCGTCGAGCGCCACCAGCGTTGTCGTTGCGGCCTCCGTGGCCACCGAAGTTGTCTGATGGTTCGACGAACGTATCGGTGCCTCGCCGTGTGCCCGTGGATAGAGCAGGACAAGTCCATCGAGGGAAGGCGGTGGCTCGAAGCGCTCACCGACTCGCAACTCCACGCGCGACAGGCAACGCGCCAGCAGCGCGCCTGTCCCCTTCGGATGCCCCGCCTCGCCAACGTCCTGGAGGATGAGCAGCGCCGCGCCGTTCTCGACCCGGCGCACGCAGGCGCACCAGCAAGCGACGAGCGGCCGTCCGCATCCCTCGCAGAGGGGGCGTCGGCCGCTCAGGCCACCGTCGGTGGCGGACATCGGAGGGTCAGCGCGGTTGGCGCGGTGGCTTGCGCCCGTCGTTCGGGCGGCCTGGGCCGTCACGGCGCGGGCGGTCGCCGCGCGGGCCTTGGCCTGGGCCACCCGGATGGCCTTCGCCTCGCGGTCCGCCGCCACGACGCTGCTCACCGCCGCGCGGCGGGCGGTCGTTGCGCTCCGGCCGCGGCGGCTGTTGCGCCTCTTCCTCCCGTGCCAGCTTCAGCTGGGCATCCAGCTGTTCCTGGCTCAGGCCCTTCAACGCGCAGAAGTTCGCCGGCGTCAGCGTGGTGCGCGAGAAGTCGCGCAGCAGCTGCGCACGCTCCTGACGGCCGCGATCCTCCTCGGCGCGACGAGCGTCGGAGATGCCGCGGCGACGGGTCAGTTCTTCCTGGGCGGCGACTCTGTGTTCGTCGCTGAGCTCGCCGGCCGGCTGGCCGTCCAGATCGAAGCGCGTCTTGGCGCGGGTCAGCGCAATCAGATAGCCGGTGCCGCCGGTATACCGACGCAGGAACGCCGACAGCTGAGCCTTGGTGAACTGGCCGGGTGCGCGTTGCTGGATGTCGGATTGCACGCGCAGCTTCAACGGCTTGGCGCCGCCGGCGAACAACGCGGGGAACAGGGCCTTCAGCTGCGTGGCGACCGCCTGGACATCGACTCGGCCGCCGTCGGCCGCCTTCGCCTGGCCGGGCGCGGCTTCGCTGGGAGCGGCATCGCCGGCGTCGGCGCTCGCGCCGGCCTCGTCGGAGGCCTCGACCGCTTCGGGAGCGGACGACAACGCCTCCGACGCTGGTGCCGTCGGCGCGGCGTCAGTCGTTTCGGTGGCGGGGACCTTCTGATCGGGGAACTCGGGAGAGGTCACTTCGCCTTGCGGCGGGGTGCTGGAGGACATGCATCAAGCGGCGCGGGGCCGGCCTTCGGGGAAAAGGGGGGATTGTGCCCATAGCCGCGCGGGCGTGGCAATTCGCGCTGATCGACGGAAGTCGTCCGTCCTGCCTGAAGACGACTTCCGGGATGAAATCAGGTCTTCGGTTCGCAGGCGGGCTTGCAGATCAGTTCGGTCCGGCCCAGGATCCGCTTGGACTGCAGGCTGCTCGGCGGCCGATGGCGGCCGCACTTGAAGCAGGAGCGGGTCTGGCCGCTGCCCTGGAACGGCGACCCTCCCAGCTTGGAGGCATAGCGCAAGCCGTCATCCCGAACGGCGGTGCAGGTATCTTTGCTCATGGTCTCGCTTCGCTTGGCGCTCTTGTTCGCACCGGCGGGCTCGTGTCCCGTCGGCGCATCGATTCCCTCGCCAACGATAGTAGGTGGGGCGTGTGACGCCCCGCTACATCGCTTGCCCGGGGGTGAAAGCACCGCCCGACGAACGGCGGCTTTTACGCCGACAATCGCCCGCTTGCCCGGCAGCCCGGGCGTTCGAGAACCATGGCCAAACTGTTTTTCCGCTACGCCGCGATGAATGCCGGCAAG
Source organism: Roseateles noduli (assembly GCA_002205125.1). Lineage (GTDB taxonomy): Bacteria > Pseudomonadota > Gammaproteobacteria > Burkholderiales > Burkholderiaceae_C > Roseateles > Roseateles noduli. Next base: position 21,493 of record NIOE01000004.1, read on the forward strand.
TCCACCGCCCTGCTGCAGGTGGCGCACAACTACGAGGAGCGCGGCCACGCGGTGCGCCTGTTCACCGCCGGGGTCGACGACCGTTACGGCAAGGGAATGGTCACCTCGCGACTGGGGCCGCAGCGGGTGGCGGAGGTGTTCAACGGCGAGACGGACTTCCGCGCGCTGCTCACCCAGTCGCCGGGCATCGCCTGCATCCTCGTCGACGAGGCGCAGTTCCTGACGAAGGACCAGGTGTGGTCGCTGCACGAGGTCGCGCACATGCGCCACGTCCCCGTCATCTGCTACGGCCTGCGGACGGACTTCCGCGGCGAGCTGTTCACGGGGTCGGCCGCGCTGCTGGCGCTCGCCGACGAGATGGACGAGATGAAGACCATCTGCGATTGCGGCCGCAAGGCCACGATGAACATGCGTGTCGACGCCACCGGTCGCAAACAGACCGAAGGCGCGCAGGTCGAGATCGGCGGCAACTCCCGTTACCGCGCGGTCTGTGGACGCTGCTTCCGGGCGTCCTGAGGACAGCGTGTCCCGCGGTCGCCCGGCAACCGGGGCTTACTTCTTCGTCAGCTGCTCTTCCAGTTCCTTGCAGGAAGGAGCGCAGACTGGCTGGGACTTGCCCAGCAGCTTGCGGGACTTCAGCAGCGCCCGGGGACGATGCTTGCCGCAGAGGAAGCACGACATGGTTGCCGCGCCAAACGAGGAGGTCGCCGCGAACGGCGAACCTGGAGCTTTAGAGCGATAGCGCAGACCATCGGCTTCGATGGTCGTCTTGGTCGTATCCTTGGCCACGCTGTTCCTGATCCTGATAAGAGTTTGAAATGCCGCGCCGTCCGTCCCAAGTTCCCCCCAGGGGCAGACGGCGAAACCCGTATTTTCCTATAAGCCGGGGCCTCCCCGTACCGGGGCATCGCTAATGACCTCGCGCGAAGGTCGCCCGAATCGGTTCCAAGAGACATTCGCCACCCTCCGGGGGCCCGCCGTTCCGCTGCTGGCGGACCCCCATCGGAGGGTGGTTGGCGCGTTCTAGGGAAAACACCTAGAATGCCGCCGCGCCGTTTCACCGTGGCGTCAACAACAAGGACACACAGGGAGCGAGCGCAGCGATGGAAAGGATCGAAGGGCTGTTTGCCGCCATGCGGGCGGCCAGTCAGGACATGGAATGGCCGGCGACCGAGGCCCGCGACAGCGGCCTGGAAGGCGGTCTGGAAAGCAGCCTGGAACACGGATTGGAAAGCGCGGGCGATCGCGCCGAGCGTTATGCGCAGGCCGTCAGCGAGGCCCTGTGCGGTTACTTCCGCAGCTCGCACGCGAGCCTCTGGCTGCTGGACGGCGAGCCGGGCGAGTACCGTCTGCGCTGCCTCGGCGCGCACGCGGTCGACGGCGCGAGCGATCAGCGCCCGGTCTGCGAGCAGCGGGCCTATCCGGGCTACTTCGACGCCTTGCTGTCGGGGGGCGTCTTCAACTGCGCCGATGCCCAGGCCGATCCCCGGCTGAGCGGGCTGGAGCCGCCGCCGACCTGGCGCGCGATGCTGGACGTGTCGGGCCAGATCAACGGCAAGACCTTCGGCGTGATCGCGCTCGGCCAGCGCGACGCCGCACGCGTCTGGACCAAGCGCGAAGAGCTCGACCTGCGTCGCGCCACCGCCAAGGCCTGCCTCCACCTGCACGCGCTCCGGAACGAGCTCGAGACGGCCTGATCCAGGGCGCGCCTGCCACGGCGCGCACCTGCCGACTCAACTTCGACCGACCGGTCGGATTAATCTCTTGCGAAATGTCAATGCGGCATCCACTGACGGACGGCTGAAGGCTTCCCGCTAGAGTCGGTCGCCACACGTCCCATGGACGACCAACCCCCGGGCGACGGCCTTCGGAGCGGTCGCGACGGCGCCGGCATGCATCGGCGACGCGCGGTCAACGGCCTTTGCCTGGTACCACGACAGGAGACAAGGTGGACGGGGCGATTGCAAGCATCCTGGTGCTGGACGGGGTGACCAACGGCGCGATCTATGCGCTGCTGGCGCTGGCCCTGGTCCTGGTCTTCGCGGTCACGCGGGTGATCTTCATCCCTCAAGGGGAGTTCGTCGCGTTCGGCGCGCTGACCCTGGCGGGCCTGCAGCTCGGGCACACGCCGCTGACGATCCACTTCCTGATCGCGATGGCGCTGCTGGCCGCGGTCCTGGATCTGATCGCGGCCGCTCGTGCCGGACGGATCGCCGCCGAGTGGATCCCCATCGCATGGAGAGCCTTGCCGGGCGTGGCCATCGGCTTGTGCGCGCTCTGGCTGGCGCCGATGAAGCTGCCGCTGGTGGCGCAGGCGCTGCTGACGCTGGCGGTGGTGACGCCGATGGGCGGGCTGCTGTACCGGCTGGCCTACCAGTCGCTCGCGGATGCTTCGGTGCTGGTGCTGCTCATCGTCTCGGTCGGCGTGCACTTCGCGCTCACCGGCCTCGGCCTGGTGTTCTTCGGTGCCGAGGGTTCCCGCAACCCGAGCTTCTGGGACGCGAGCTACTCGGCGGGGCCGCTGATGTTCTCGGGCCAGACGCTCATCATCGTGATGGCCTCGGCCGCGCTGATCGTCGGGTTGTGGCTGTTCTTCGAGAAGAGCCTCTACGGCAAGGCGCTGCGGGCGACCGCGGTGAACCGCCTCGGCGCGCGGCTGATGGGCATCTCCAGCGCCTCCGCTGGCCGGCTGTCGTTCACGCTGGCCGCCTTCATCGGTGCGCTGTCGGGCATCCTCATCAGCCCCACGACGACGATCTTCTACGACAGCGGCTTCCTCATCGGCCTGAAAGGCTTCGTCGCCGCCGTCTTCGCGGGCCTGTCGAGTTATCCCGGCGCCGCGCTCGGCGCGCTGCTGGTCGGACTGATCGAATCGTTCAGCTCCTTCTGGGCCAGCGCCTTCAAGGAGGTCATCGTCTTCACCTCCATCCTGCCGGTGCTGCTGTGGCGCAGCTGGCGCGACCCGCACCATGAGGAGCACTGACGTGGCCGCCTCCGATCCCTCCGCCGTGAAGGCCGCCGGCACGTCCGCTTCCACGGTGGCTGTTGCCCATGTCCCCAACCCGTGGTCGCGCCGCATCGTGCCGGCGCTGCTGCTGGCTGTGCTCGCGGCGCTGCCGCTTTTGCCGGTCCCCGAGTTCTGGATCACCCAGCTCAACTACATCGGCATGTTCGCGCTCGTCGCGTTGGGGCTGGTGCTGCTGACCGGCGTGGGCGGGCTGACCTCGTTCGGGCAGGCCGCCTTCGTCGGCGTCGGCGCGTACACGACGGCACTGCTGAGCGCGCGCTACGGGCTGTCGCCGTGGATCGGGCTGGCCGCGGGCCTCGCGATCACGCTGGGTATCGCGCTCGTGCTGGCCCTGATCACGCTGCGGATGTCGGGCCACTACCTGCCGCTCGCGACGATCGCCTGGGCGCTGAGCCTGAACTTCACCATCGCCAACATGGAGTCGCTCGGCAAGTACGACGGCCTGCTCGGCGTGCCGGCGATCACGCTGTTCGGCGTCAGCCTGGCCGACGGCCGTGCGATCTACTACCTGATCTGGCTGTTCGCGATCCTGGGCGCGATTGCCGTGCGCAACCTGCTGGACTCGCGCCCGGGGCGGGCGATCCGGGCGCTCGGCGGCGCGACCATGATGGCCGAATCGATGGGGGTCTCGACCTTCCGCTACAAGGTCGTCGTCTTCCTGATCGCCGCGCTGCTGGCGTCGGTGTCGGGGTGGTTGTTCGCGCATGTCCAGCGCACGGTGAACCCGAGCCCCTTCGGCCTGAAGATGGGCATCGAGTACCTGTTCATGGCCGTCGTCGGCGGCGTCTCGAGCGTCTGGGGCGCCTTCGTCGGCGCGGGCGTGTTCAAGATCATCGAGGACCAGCTCAAGGAGCTGCTGCCCGCGCTGCTCGGCAGCAACGGCAACTTCGAGATCATCGTGCTCGGCGTCGTGCTGGTGCTGATGCTGAAGTACGCGCCCAAGGGCCTCTGGCCGTCGCTGCAGATGGCACTGTCGCGCTGGTGGCCCGCGCGTCCCCGCGAACGGACTTGGGAGGGTGCGGCGCCGCTCGAATCTCGCGCGAAGCCGCAGGCCGGATCGGTGCTGCTGAAGGTCGACAAGCTGCGCAAGCAGTTCGGCGGACTGGTCGCCGTGAACGATGTCAGCTTCGAGCTGCGCGCCGGCGAGATCATGGGCCTGATCGGCCCGAACGGGGCCGGCAAGTCGACGACCTTCAACCTGGTCTCCGGCGTGCTGGGCGCGACCAGCGGCGAGCTGCGCTTCGCCGGCGAACCCATCACCGGCCTGCCCGCCCGCCAGATCGCGCGTCGCGGCATGTCGCGCACCTTCCAGCACGTGAAGATGATCGCGGACATGACGGTGCTGGAGAACGTCGCGCTGGGCGGCTACCTGCGCTCGCACAGCGGCACGGCGCGGGCGATGCTGCGGCTCGATCGCGCGGAGGAGAAGCGCCTCTTCGCCGAAGCCGAGTCGCAGTTGCGCCGCATCGGCATGCAGGACCATCTGCATGAGCTCGCGGGGAATCTGGCGCTCGGGCCGCAGCGGCTGATGGAGATCGCGCGGGCGCTGTGCAGCGATCCGTCGCTGCTGCTGCTCGACGAGCCCGCCGCAGGCCTGCGCCACAAGGAGAAGCAGGCGCTGGCGGCGGTGCTGCGCCAGCTGCGCGCCGAAGGCATGAGCATCCTGCTGGTCGAGCACGACATGGACTTCGTGATGGGCCTGACGGACCGCATCGTGGTGATGGAGTTCGGCACCAAGCTGATCGAGGGCACGCCCGCCGAGGTGCAGGCCAGCCCCGAGGTGCGCGCCGCCTACCTGGGAACGGAACACTGACATGAGCGACTTGCTGAAGGTCAGCGGATTGCATGCGGGCTACGGCCGCGCCGAGGTGCTGACAGGGCTGGACCTGCGGTTGCGCGAAGGCGAGGTCGTCACCGTCGTCGGTCCGAACGGCGCGGGCAAGAGCACGACGCTGAACGCGCTGATGGGCGTGCTGCCGGCGCGCGGCCGGATCGTCTTCGACGGCGAGGACATCCAGGGCCTGGGCCTGGAGGATCGCGTGATGAAGGGCCTCGCGCTGGTGCCTGAGAAACGCGAGCTGTTCACGACGATGTCGGTCGAGGACAACCTGGTGCTCGGTGGCTTCCGCCCGATGCGCCTGGGCGTGAAGGGCTGGCGGGACGAGCTGGAGCGCGTCTACGCGCTGTTCCCGCGTCTGAAGGAACGCCGCGCGCAGCTCGCCGGGACCTTGTCCGGCGGCGAGCGTCAGATGCTCGCGGTCGGACGCGCGCTGATGGCGCGCCCCAAGCTGCTGATGCTCGACGAGCCCAGCCTGGGCCTGGCGCCGCTGATCGTGAAGGAGGTGTTCCGCATCGTCGCGCAACTGCGCGAGGCGGGCGTCTCCATCCTGCTGATCGAGCAGAACGCGCGTGCCGCGCTGGAGGTCGCCGATTACGCCTATGTACTGGAGACCGGCGAGATCGCGCTCGAGGGTCGAGCCGCCGATCTGGCCAAGGATCCCCGGGTGATCGAGACCTACCTCGGCGCGAGTCGTCAGGCGCAGTGAGCCGCTCCGCGGCTCGCCGCGGCGTGACGGAAACGGCGTACGCCCGCGCCTCACACCCCGAATCGGGGGGAGAAGCGTGACGCCCGTGAAACACCCGCGCGGGGTCGGCCGACCATAATTCGGTCAATCCCCGCCATGGCTCTGCTGTCCTCCCTCCGCAAACTGTTCTCCGGTTCCGCCGACACCAGGTCGACGGGCGGAGCGTCCGCCACGGGCGGAACGTCGAAGGGGCCGGCCGCCACGCCCGCGCCGGCCCAGCCGGCCAGCGCACCGACCCCGCCCGCGCTCTCGCCGGTGTCCTCGCACTCGCAGGGCCCCGGCATGATGTCGACGCAGACGGCGGTCTACACCGGCGGGGACATCGTGTTCCCCAGTCTCGACGCCTCGCCGGAATGGCTGCACTTCAGCACCCGGCTGTTCGGTCTCTCCCGTCTGAAGGACGTGCCGCCGTCGTCGGGCGAACAGGGCCTGATGCAACGCCTGCAGGCGCAGCGCGGCTCGCAGTGGGCCGACCTGCTGCCCCGGCTGCCGGCGGTGCTACCGCAACTGATGCGCCTCGTGCGCCGCGGCAACGTGTCGTCGTCGGAGCTCGTGCAGCTCATGTCGCGCGATCCGAGTCTCGTGGGCGAGCTGATGCGGCTCGCCAACTCGCCGCGCTATCGCACCGAGCGCGAGATCACCGATCTCGCCGGCGCGGTGATGGTGCTCGGCCAGCAAGGCCTGGACCAGCTGGTGATGAGCGTCGCGATGCGGCCGCTCTTCCATCACGGCAAGGGCCGCTACGGCAGCCGCTCCGGCACGCTGCTGTGGGACCTGAGCGAGCGCACCGCGTTCGCGACCGCACGTCTGGCGAATGCGGGCGACGACGAGTTCTCCGCCTACCTCGCCGGGCTCAGTTCCCAGCTCGGTCTGATGGCCTTGCTGCGGGCGCTGGACGGGATGTCCGCGCCGTCGGTGCCGCCGCTGGATCGCGAAGGCCTGCATCGCCAGCTGCTGCCGCTGACGGCGGCGTGGTCGGCGCAGATCGTCGAGCATTGGGGCTTCCCGCCCCAGGTCGCGGAAGCGCTGGCGCCACGCCCGGGCCGAGGCGCCGAGTCCGTGGTGCTGGCGCACCTGGTTCGTCAAGCGCAGGCGGTCGCGCTGCGTCAACTGATGCAGCCGGGGCTGCAGCCTGCGCAGCTGGGCGACTGGTCCGCCGCGCAGCAGCGTTGCTACGCGGATCTCGAACGCGAGTTCAACGCCGGCGCTTCCTGAGCGTCTTCACGCTGACGTTTTCACGTCGGCGTCCTCACGTCGGCGTCCTCACGCGGGCGGGGCGCGCGAACCCTCAGGCGCCGCGGCTTCGCGCCAATCCCCAGGCCATCAGTCCGAACGCACCTTCGAACAGCAAGGCCAGCATCGCGGCCGGCAGTGCGCCCGCGAGCAGCAGCGTCTGATCGTTCAACGCCAGTCCGGTGACGATGCGCTCCCCGTAGCCGCCGGCGCCGATGAAGGCGGCCATCGTGGCGGTTCCGACGGACAGACTGGTTGCCGTGCGCAGGCCTGCGAGCATCACCGGCAGCGCCAGCGGCAGCTGCACCGAACGCAGCACCTGACCCCGCGTGAGTCCGAGCGCGCGTGCGGCGGTCGTCAACCCTTCAGGGACTTCGCTGAGACCCACGGTGCAATTGCGCAGGACCGGCAGCAGCGCGTAGAGCGTGAGCGCGATCAATGCCGGCACGGGACCGATCCGGTTCATCGCCCAGATGAGCAGCGCCAGCATTGCCAGGGAAGGCACGGTCTGCAGCAGTGCGCAGACGGCGAGCAGCGCCTCGCGCCAGCGCGGCCACGGGTGCAGCGCCACCGCCAGCGGCACGCCGACCAGCGTGGCCAGCGCGACAGCGCCCAGGACCAGCGCCAGATGCTGCAAGGTGAGGCGTCCGAGATCCGGTCCGGTGAGTCTCGACCACAGCCCGGACTTGGACGTCTCGGCGTTTGTCGAAGACGAGGGAGCGGCCGATGAGGATCCGGATGCGGATGAGCCGGAGGCCGCAGCCTTCCGACCGTGCGTCGCCAGGAACTCTCGCGCGATGGCATCGAACGGCTGCCGCTTGACCTCGGCCTGCGCGTTCATCGCGATCATCGCGGTTTCGTCGATGCGCCCCTGCAAGGTCTGCAGCGCCGCCCAGGCGCGCGGATGCCGTTGCGGGAGATCGATGCGATACAGCAGCACCGCGTCGTAGCGAGGGAAGAAGTGCCCGTCGTCGGCCAGCACCGTGAGGTCGAGCGCCGCGATCTGCGCGTCGGTCGTGTAGACGTCGGTGACGTCGATCTGGGCGTCGGCCAGCGCGCGGTAGGCCAGTCCATGATCGAGCCCCTTCGGTGAATGCGGCAGCGCATAGCGCTTCGACAGGCCGGGCCAGCCGTCGGCGCGCCCCAGGAATTCATTGCTGAGGCCGAGCTTCAGCGCCGGCTGCGCCTTCAACTGCGACAGCGCGGTGAGCCCGAGCTCGCGCGCCTGCGCCGACCGCATCGCCAGCGCGTAGCCGTTGTTGAAGCCCAGCGGGATGCCGATCGCCAGGCCCAGCGGCCGCAGTTCCGCCTGCAGCTGTTCGAGCGGCGCGCCGGTGGCCGGGTGGCCGAGGATCTCGCGTTCGATCGTGCCCAGGTATTCGGGGTAGACGTCGATGCTGCCCGCCTTCAGCGCGGCGTGGACGATGGCGGTGTTGCCCAGTCCCTGGCGGATCTCGACTCCGGCGGACGGATCGTCGGCGCGGACCGTCTGCGCGAGCACCTCGGCCAGGATGTAGCTCTCGGTGAAGCGCTTCGAGCCGATGCGCAGCGGCTCCGCGGCCCAGGCGGCCGACGTGCCCGTCAGCAGCGTGCAGACCAGCAGGAGGAGGAGGGGCCGCAGCCGGCGGAGCAGCATCATCGGCGCAGCATAGTCGAGCCGGTCCGGGTGCGCGCCAGCGTGCGCAAGACCTGGCCCGCGAAGGCGTCGGCCGCCGCCGAGCCCGCCGACGCCTTGCTGCGCATCAGCACCACCGACATCGCCGGCAGCGAGGTCGCCGGCGGCATGCCATGCCGCTCGTCCAGCAGCTCCATGCCCTCGGGCACGCTGCAGCGCGTGAACAGCGCGATCGCCAGGCCGCTCTCGACGGCGGCCAGCATGCCGGCGGGGCTGGCGCTGTCGCAGACGATGCGATGCGGCCGCTTCAGCGCCGCCAGTGCGGACAGTGCCGCCTTGCGCGCGAGGCTGCCTGACTCGTAGACCGCGACGGGCAGCGGCGTCTGGCGCCACGCCTCGAAGCGCGGTGCGCCGAACCAGGCCAGCGGTTCGTCGAACAACGGCTGACCGCGCCCGGCGCGATCTCGCGTCACGACCGCCACGTCGACTTCGCCGCGCGTCACCCGCGGGATGAGCACCGTCGACTGCTGGCAGACCAGGGTCAGTTCCACCGCCGTGTGCCGGCCGGCGAAGTCGCGCAGCACCGGGGTGAGGTAGGGCAGGGCGTAATCCTCCGGCACGCCGATGGTGAGCCGGCCGTGCAGCGTCTCGCGCCGCAGCGCCTGGACGGCCTCGTCATGCTGCGCGATCAGGCGGCGCGCGTGGCCGAGCAGCTCGCGCCCCGCCGGCGTCAGGTCCAGGCGCCGCGGCGTTCGCACCAGCACCGGTTGACCGACCGCCTGTTCCAGCTTGGCGATCTGCATGCTCAGCGCGGACTGCGAGCGGTGCACCAGCGCGCCCGCCGCCGTCAGCGAGCCGGCGTCCACCGCCGCGACGAAGGCGCGCAGCCAATCCAGTTGCAGGTCGGTCGAGGGCATCGGGTCCTCCGCCCAGCGGGCATCCATTCGATTCCGTGATGCTAAGCGTCAAGAGGATTCGCTTTGCCGAATGCAGGCAACGACACAGACTCGACGCATGTCCTCATCGCTTGTTTCATCCCCCGCTTCCTCCTCCAGTGCACCGGACCGTCGCCTGCGCGAAGGGCAGGCGCTCATGGTCGGCGGCGGGCTGCTGCTCGGCACGATCGGCGTGTTCGTCGAGGAGGCGGGCCAGGATCCCGCCACGACGGTGTGGTTCCGCTGCGTGTTCGGCCTCGCGGCGCTGCTGCTGTGGGGCGCCGTGCGAGGTCAGCTCCATGAACTCGTGCGACTGCGCGGCCGCGCGCTGGGCGCGGTGCTCATTGTGGGGTTGCTCACGGTGGTGAACTGGGGGCTGTTCTTCGCGGCGATCCCGCGTTGTTCGATCGCCGTGTCGACGGTGGTGTTCCATGTGCAGCCCTTCTGGTTGATGGCGATGGGAGCGCTCTGGCTGCGCGAACGCGTGACACGTGCGCAGTGGTCGGCGGCCGCCATCGCGTTGTGCGGACTCGTCCTGGCCACCGGCATCGCGGACGAGGTATTTGCTGCGGGCGGAACGTGGACGGGGCTGACGGGAAGCGCGATGGGACAACCCGGTTATGCACTGGGCGTCGGCATGTGCCTGCTCGGTTCGGTGAGCTACGCGGCGGCCAGCTTCATCGCCAAGCTCGAAGCCGAACGCGCCGGATCGTTCGCGTTGTCGGCGGGCCAGTGCGTCGTCGGCGCGGTCGTGCTGCTGCCGGGGCCGCTGATGCACGGGCTGCCGGCGTTCGGTGCGTCCTGGGGCTGGCTGGCGGGACTCGGCGTGTTGCACACCGGGCTGGCCTATGTGGTGCTGTACGCCGGCATGGCAAGGCTTGGCACCGGGCGCATCGCGGTGTTGCAGTTCGTCTATCCGGGCACTGCAGTGCTGGTCGACTGGGCCGTCTACGGGCGCGCGTTGAGCGTGTCGCAGCTGGTCGGCGTCGGATTGATAGGCGCCGCCCTGTGGACCTTGCGACGTCGCGCCTGAGGCGCCAGCCGCTCGGCCCGCGATTGAGGCGGCCTGTCCGTCCCGGGACGTCGCCGGTCGCCGCGGACGAGCCGCGGACCGCGCCGGTTCGTAGAGTGCATTGCACCCCACGAACCAAGGAGCGTCCCGTGATCCATCCACCGACCTTCACGCCGATCCACGCCGCTTGCGGGCGCTTCCAATGAACGCTCCCGGTAGAACGGCGGTGCGCCGCGGACCCGGCCAGATCAGCAAGCCGGGCAGGCGCCGTCCCGCGCCGTCGCCGCCAGCCCTCGTCGCAAGTGCCGAGTCGACTTCGGGAGCGCCCCTGCCTGGCGATCCTCCTGCGGTCGCGCCCTCGAAGGGCGCGTCGATCGGTCAGGCCATGCCGGCCGGAAAGTTCAAGCGATGACCTGCTGCGTGAACGCGCGCAGATGGTCCATCAGGGTGTCCGAGGCCGACGCCGCGGCGTCGCCGTCGCCGCTCGCGATCGCTTCCGCCAGACGCTGGTGGGCGCGTGCGCCGACCGCGACGTCGCCCAGATGCCGGTACGCGTACCAGAAGCGCCGGCACTGGATGATCATCGGCAGCACCGCCGCCACGGCGTAGCGGTTGCGGCAGGCCGTGTGGTTGACGCGGTCCAGCGCCTGGTCCACCCGCATGTAGGCCTCGAGGTCGTGGCGTTCCGCCGCCTCGGCCATCAGCGCCGCGCAGGCCAGCAGCTCCGACCGCTGCGCCGGCGACGCCCGCCGCGCCGAGCAGCAGGCGATCAGCCGCTCCAGCGGCCGGCGCGCCTCCAGCAGGTCCAGGTGCTCCGCCAGCGGCATGTCGCTGACCAGCAGGCCGCGCCGCGGCTGCTGCGCGATCAGCCCGCTGGCGACCAGCCGCATCAGCGCCTCGCGCGTCGGCGTCCGTCCCAGGCCGATCCGCGCGATCAGCTCCGACTCCACCACCGGCGCGCCCGGGCGCAGCTGCAGGGTCGCGATCAGCGTCTCGATCGCGTCGTACGCCTGGTCCGCCTGGCGGCGTTTGTCGACGTCCTGCAGGTCTAGGGTGTCTGAAGTCATGGGCGCGGATCATCGCAGGTCTGCCATGCGGGCAATCCCTGGTGCGGGACCGGATTGAGTTTGCGCAGGTCAACCCCAGTTAAATCCGCGTCCGGCGGGCGCCGGGCCGGCCGGGTGGGCCGCATACAATCACCGGTTCTTCCGTACGCCAGGACCTCGTGTCCGGCGGCGCTCCGGCCCGCGGGCCGACGCCAACGCAATTCCTGAGGATATCGACGTGTTTATCTCCAACGCTTTCGCCCAGGCCGCGCCTGCTGCCTCGTCCGACCCCACGGGCGGCTTCCTGCAGATGCTGCCCCTGGTGGCCGTCTTCGTCGTCATGTACTTCGTGATGATCCGTCCCCAGATGAAGCGCCAGAAGGAGCACAAGACGATGGTCGAAGCCCTGGCCAAGGGCGACGAGGTCATCACCGGCGGCGGCATGCTCGGCAAGGTCGTCAAGATCGGCGAGCAGTACCTGACCGTCGAGATCGCCTCCGGCGTCGAGATCCAGGTGCAGCGCACGTCCGTCGTGCAGGTCCTGCCCAAGGGCACCGTCTCGAAATAATCCGAAACCCCGACCCGGGGCGGCCGCGCCTGGCGTGACCGCTCCCTGACGACCCGGCCCGTGCGACGCACGCGCCGGGTCGGTTTTCAGAGGCGCCCGCGGGCCCGATGGCTGCATCGGCCGGCGAGGCGCCTGGTTTGCAGAGGATCTCCTCATGAACCGTTACCCGCTGTGGAAGTACGCGCTGCTCGTCGTGGCGCTGCTGGTCGGCCTGATCTACACCCTGCCCAACCTGTTCGGCGAAGCGCCGGCGGTGCAGGTGTCCAGCGCCAAGGTCGTCGTCAAGATCGACGACGCGGTCCGCCAGCGCGTCGAGCAGGCGATCACGCAGGTCGGCGTCACGCCGGACTTCGTCCATCTGGAAGGCGGCTCGGTCCGCGCCCGCTTCCATGACACCGACGCCCAGATCAAGGCCAAGGACGCGATCTCGAAGGCCCTGAACGGCAACGAGACCAACGATCCGACCTACATCGTCGCGCTGAACCTGGCGTCCCGTTCGCCGGCCTGGCTGAGCGCGCTGCACGCGTTCCCGATGTACCTGGGCCTGGACCTGCGCGGCGGCGTGCACTTCCTGATGCAGGTCGACATGAAGTCCGCGCTGACGAAGAAGGCCGAATCGATGGCCTCCGACGTCCGCACCATGCTGCGCGACAAGACGATCCGCCACGCCGGCGTCAGCCGCGAAGGCAACGACGTCGTCATCAACTTCCGCGACGAGGCCGTCCGCACGCAGGCGCAGAACCTGCTGCGCGACCAGGTGCCCGATTTCGCCTGGACCCCGTCCGGCGCCGGCACCGAGCTGCGCCTGACCGGTTCGCTCACGCCCAAGGCGGTGATCGCCGTCCAGGACGCCGCGATCAAGCAGAACATCACCACGCTGCACAACCGCGTCAACGAGCTGGGCGTCGCCGAGCCGGTGATCCTGCAGCAGGGCCGCGACCGCGTCGTCGTCCAGTTGCCGGGCGTGCAGGACACGACCAAGGCCAAGGACATCATCGGCCGCACCGCCACGCTGGAAATGCGCATGGTGGACGACAGCGCCGAGGCCAACGCCGCGCTGGCGGGCACCGGTCCGGTGCCCTTCGGCACCGAGCGCTTCACCGAGAAGGACGGCGTCACGCCGATCATCGTCAAGCGCCAGGTCGTCGTCACCGGCGACAACCTGAACGACGCGCAGTCGAGCTTCGACGAGAACCACCAGCCCTCCGTGACCCTGAAGATGGACGCCAAGGGCGCCCGCATCGTCAAGGACGTCTCGCGCGAGAACATCGGCAAGCGCCTGGCGATCCTGCTGTTCGAGAAGGGCAAGGGCCAGGTCGTGACCGCCCCGGTCATCCGCGGCGAGCTGGGCAACAGCTTCTCCATCACCGGCGGCGCCATGTCCACGCAGGAAGCCAGCGACACCGCGCTGCTGCTGCGCGCCGGCTCGCTGGCCGCGCCGATGGAGATCATCGAGGAACGCACCATCGGCCCGTCGCTGGGCAAGGACAACATCGAGAAGGGCATCGCGTCGGTGACGTGGGGCTTCGTCGCGGTGGCGATCTTCATGTGCCTGTACTACATGATGTTCGGCGTGTTCTCCGCGGTGGCGCTGGGCTTCAACCTGCTGCTGCTGCTGGCGGTGCTGTCGATGATGCAGGCCACGCTGAGCCTGCCGGGCATCGCCGCGATCGCGCTGGTGCTGGGCATGGCCATCGACGCCAACGTGCTGATCAACGAGCGGGTGCGCGAGGAACTGCGCGCCGGGCTCGCGCCGCAGCAGGCGATCCACGCCGGCTACGAACGCGCCTGGGCGACCATCCTGGACTCCAACGTGACGACGCTGATCGCGGGCCTGGCGCTGCTGGCCTTCGGTTCGGGTCCGATCAAGGGCTTCGCCGTGGTGCACTGCCTGGGCATCATCACCTCGATGATCTCGTCGGTGATGTTCTCGCGCGCGCTGGTCAACCTCTGGTACGGCGGCCGCAAGCGGCTGAAGTCGGTGTCCATCGGCACCGTCTGGAAGCCCGGCACGACCGCGCTCCCGACCGAATCGACGGCGGACGCCGTCGAGGCCAAGTAACAACGGCTGCGGCCCCCCTAGCGAGCGCACCCCGCCATGGAATTCTTCCGAATCAAACGGGACATCCCGTTCATGAAACACGCGTTGATCCTCAACGCCGTGTCCTTCCTCACCTTCGTCGCCGCGGTCTTCTTCCTGGTCACGAAGGGCCTGCACTTCTCGATCGAGTTCACCGGCGGCACGGTGGTCGAGGTCCAGTACGCGCAGGCCGCCGACATCAACAAGACGCGTCACACCGTCGAGCAGATGGGCTTCGGCGAGATCCAGGTGACCAACTTCGGCACCTCGCGCGACGTCATGATCCGGCTGCCGATCAAGCCCGGCGTCAAGCAGGACGAGGTCGCCGACCACGTGTTCGCCGAGCTCTGCAAGGCAGAGAACGGCAAGGTCGTCGACCACCGCGAGATCACGCCGCAGGGCGAGTCGGTCAACCGCCAGGCCTGCGCGGTCGGCGACGCCGAACCGCTGAAGAAGACCCGCAGCGAGGTCGTCGGCCCGTCGGTCGGCGCCGAGCTGGCGCACGACGCCGCGATGGCGCTGGGCTTCACCGTGATCGGCATCATGCTGTACCTGGCCTTCCGCTTCGAGTGGAAGTTCGCCGTGGCCGGCATCATCGCCAACCTGCACGACGTGGTGATCATCCTGGGCTTCTTCGCCTACTTCCAGTGGGAGTTCTCGCTGGCGGTGCTGGCGGCGATCCTGGCGGTGCTGGGCTACTCGGTGAACGAGTCGGTGGTCATCTTCGACCGGATCCGCGAGGCCTTCCGGAAGTACCGCAAGCTCAACACCCACGAGATCATCGACCACGCGATCACGTCCACGATCAGCCGCACGATCATCACGCACGGCTCGACGCAGATGATGGTGCTGTCGATGCTGCTGTTCGGCGGCCCGACGCTGCACTACTTCGCGATCGCGCTGACGATCGGCATCCTGTTCGGCATCTACTCGTCGGTCTTCGTGGCCGCGGCGATCGCGATGTGGCTGGGCGTCAAGCGCGAGGATCTGGTCAAGGCCGGTCCGGCGAAGGCCGGCGATCCGGATGACCCCAACGCGGGCGCGGTGGTGTAGTAGAGTCATCCGCACTCCTCAAACTCGAGCTCGATGACCGCCGCCGACGCAAGATCCCAGGCCCTGGCTTCGCAAGCGCGGCGCGTCCACACGGAGGTGCTGCTGCGAGGGCTGCCCGCCATGGTGGCCGTCCTCACGACGGCGGTGCAGGACCAGCTCGCGCAACCGGCCGAGCACTCGCTGCAGATGGCCCGTCGCGACGCCTTCGAGGCGTGGCAGCGGTCCTCGACACCCTGGCACGCGCGCCTGGGCAAGTCGTTGCGGCATGCCTACCACCATGGCGCGGGCGACTCCCGGTCGGCCTCGCTGTCGTCGCGGCCGCAGAACCTGACCCTCGTCAGCGACGACACGATCGAGCGCGAGATCATCGCCTCGCGTCTGGCGCTGGCGATGATGGACAAGGCCAGCTGGGAATTCAGCGACCTGCGCAATCGCATGCAGTCGCTCGAACGCATCGACGACCTGCCGCAGCAGGACCTGCTGCGCGCGCAGGTGCTGTCGCGGCTGGTGCTCGACGCCTGGTTCGAGGCCGGGCTGAGCAGCTCGGTCTGGCAGATGCTGCAGCGCTGGCTGCACCATGAGTTCTCGCAGCTGCTGAACGAGGCCTATCACGAGGCCAACCACTGGCTGATCCAGCAAGGGGTGATGCCCGAGGTGGACCTGCGGCCCTTCATCCGCCGCAACGCACCGGCCGGGGGCATGACGCAGGCCGCGCCGCTGGGTCCCGCCCCGGGTCCGGGTCATGTCCACGGCGGCATCGCGCCGCAGGCCGGGCAAACCGGTCAAGCGGGTGCCGCAGCCGCGCAGGCCGCCGGTCCTGTCGGAACGCCGGCCAGCCAGTCGGGTCAGCAGGTGATGGCGCAACTGCAGCGCGTGCTCGCGCGCCATGTGCCTGAACTGGCGCAGCAGCCGCCCGCGCAGACCCGTTCCGGCGGCATGCCGGCTGCGGGCCCGGCGACGCGCAGCGGACTGCCTGCCGCGCCGGCGGGTCCGGGCACGATGTCCGGGTATGCGGGCGCAGCGGGTCCTGCAGGCCAAGCGAACCCTCCAGGTCATTTCGGCGGTCCGTCGACGCGGACCGGCTCGCCGCGGCTGAGCGCCGCGATCAACCATGCCCAGGAAGCGGTGCAGCGGCGCGCGGACAAGGTTGCGACCGTCGACCAGCAGCTCACCGCGCCGCAGGCGCTCGACGAGATCCGCCAGCGCAACCAGGCGCTGAAGCAGGTCCTGAAGAACGCCGCCGACACGCCGGCCGAGCGCGCCACGATCGAACTGGTCGCGCTGCTGTTCCAGGCCATCCTGCAGGAAGAACGCATTCCGCCGGCGATCCGTGTCTGGTTCGCGCGGCTGCAGATGCCGGTGCTGCGCGTGGCTGTCAGCGAACCCGATTTCTTCGCCGCCGACGATCACCCGGCGCGTCGCCTGATCGACCGGATGGGCTCCTGCGTGATGGGCTTCAGCACCTCGACCGCCGAGATCGGCGACGCGCTGGAACGCGAGATCAAGCGCGTGGTGCAGGTCGTCGAGGCGTATCCCGACACCGGCAGACGCGTCTTCCAGACCGTGCTGACCGAGTTCGAGAAGTTCCTCGATCATTACTTCGAGCAGGAGAACGAGGTCTCGAAGAAGGGCGTGTCGCTCGCCCAGCAGGTCGAGCAGCGCGAGACGCTGGCGATCCAGTACACGATCGAGCTGCGCAAGATGCTGTCCGAGGTGCCGGTGCAGGACGGCGTGCGCGACTTCCTGTTCCAGGTCTGGGCCGACGTGCTGGCCGTGACGGGTGTGCGCTACGGTCCCCAGGCCGAGCAGACCAAGGCGATGAAGCGCGCCGCGGCCGACCTGATCTGGTCGGCCAGCGCGAAGGTCTCCCGCGAGGACCGGGCGGAGGTGATCCGTCGCCTGCCGCCGCTGCTGAAGACGCTGCGCGACGGCATGGGCCACGCGGGCCTGACGCATGAGCGCCAGGACGAGCACATCCGGTCGCTGAACAACGCGCTGGCCGCGGCGTTCACCGCCAAGACTGCGGCGATCCCGCGTGAGCGCCTGGACGACCTGATGAGCCAGCTTGAAACGCTGGAGGCGATGCTGCCGTCGCCCGACTCCGGCGAGATCAACGAGACCCTGGTTCGCGACCTGTCCAGCCACGAGTGCGAAGGGCTGGAAGTGGTGGCCGAAGGCGGCGCCGCGCCGTCGACGGCGATGCTGGCCTGGGCGCGCGAGCTGCAGGTCGGCAGCTGGTACATGCTGGACTACCGTGGCCGGGTCGAACCGGTCCAACTGGTCTGGCGCGGACTGCGGCACCACCTGATCCTGTTCGTCTCGCCGCAAGGGCGGGGCGTGCTGTTCCAGCTGAGCCGGCTCGCCGCATTCCTGCAGGCGGGGCTGATGCTGCCGGCGCAGGACGAATCGCTCACCGTGAAGGCGACGCGCAATGCGCTCGCGAAGCTAGAAGTCGATCCCACGCGCCTGCTCGCCTGAGCCCGGCGGCGTTCTCTTCTCCACGCATGAAAAAACCGGCGCCGCGCTGCGGGGCCGGTTCTGCGTGCTGCCGTCGTCCGGCAGCGTGAGGCGTCTTGGACGCCAGACGTGATCAGTGGATCAGGCGTTCTTCCGGAGCCACGAACAGCTCGTCGAGGATCAGCGCATCGGGCTCTTCGCCCAGGCTCCAGAACACCATCAGCACGATGATCTTCAGGTCTTCCAGGTCCAGCGGGCCGCCGGGGATGGCCATCGCGCGATCGATCACCATCTCGCGCATCGCGGTCGGCAGCACGCCGGCCGAGGCCAGGAAGCTGATGAAACCGACGGAGCTCTCGCCCAGGTGGTCCTGCTCGTCGCGCGTGTAGACGCGCATGCTGCGTTCGCCGGGCTCGCCGTGATGGGACTCGGCCGCGCCGGCCAGACCGTCCAGCCACGACAGGGCGTCGCGGATCTCGTCGTCCTCGAACCCGACCGCCGACAGTTTCCGGGTCAGTTGTGCGTGATCCGGGCAGGCGTCGGGCCGCCAATAGGTTTCGTACAGGTAGACGAGGACGTCAAACATGGCGGGGACTATAACCGACGCCCCGAAAGCCCTTCCGCCCGAAATGAGCGGTCCGACGCACGGATTTCCCCGTCCGGGGATGCGAAAACGCTGCTTTGACGAAGTCCGGCTTCACGTGGTCCGGCGGCGCTGGAAGAGCGCTCCCGGCAGCCGCGCCACACGGCCATCCAGCTCCAGATCGAGCAGCGCCGCATTGAGTTCGTCCTGCGCCCAGCCACTGCGTTGGGACAGCTGTTCGAGGGAGACGGTGTCGCGGCCGATCGCGCGCAGGAGCGGGTGGTCGTCATCGCCGTCCTCGTCCTCGTCGTCGTCGTTCCCATTCCCGCCCGTCCTGGCGCCCTCCGGTTCGGCCCGGCCCCGACCACTCGGCGCGACGCCGGACTCGGGAGGCTCGTCGAGGGCTAGCGACACGGTGCGAGGCAGGCCGCCAGCGGGCAGCTCGTGGAGCAGATCGTCCAGTTCCTGGACCAGGCAGGCGCCCTGCTTGAGCAGGTGATGGCAGCCCTTGGACTGCGGCGCATGGATGGGCCCGGGGACGGCGAAGACTTCACGGCCGGCCTCGGATGCCTGCCGGGCGGTGATCAGCGAGCCTGACTTCATGGCGGCCTCGACGACCAGGCAGCCCTCGGACAGTCCCGCGATGATGCGGTTGCGCTGCGGGAAGTTCGGCGCCATCGGCGGGGTGCCGACGAAGTATTCACTGACCAGCAGCCCGCGCCGCGCGACATGGCGGGAGAGATCCGCGTGATCCAGCGGGTAGACCTGGTCCGGCCCGGTGCCCAGGACCGCGATCGTGCTGCCTCGCGTGTTCAGGGCGGCTTCGTGCGCGGCGCCGTCGATGCCCTGGGCCAGACCGGAGACCACGCAGAAGCCCGCGTCGCCCAGGCCCGCGGCGAAGTGGCGCGCGTTCTCGTCGCCTTGCGGGCTGGGGCGTCGGCTGCCGACGACGGCGACGCAGCGCTCGCCGAGCAGCTCGCGACGTCCGTCGAGGTAGAGCATCAGCGGCGGGTCCGCCGTGTGCAGGAGGGGGAGGGGATAGTCGGGCGCGCCCAGCAGCAGGATCGAGCGACGCTCGCCGCTGCCCAGCCAGTCTTCGGTCCGGCGTACCAGCCGGGCCAGATGCTCCGGTCCACGGGCCAGCAGCGTCGCCTCCTCGGCGCCGAGGAGGGCGCCCCAGCCGGCGCGGCCAGCCTTCAGGACCGCGCCCGGGGACCCATGACGCGCGAGCAGCCGTCGGGCCGCTCCGCGGGAGACGCAGGACAGCAGGTGCAGCCAGTCGCGGAGTTCGTCCGGGCGCATCCGTGCGGTCCTCGGGGCGAACTGGTCCGGAGAGCCGACGCGCTGACCGCTGCGCCTAGGGTTGCGCTTACGGCTGCGTGAAGCGGTCGCCGGAGACGACCGGTTCCTTGGCCGTCAGGATCAGCGCATACGACACGCGGTCGAACACCTGGAAGACGAAGAGCTGGCCGTGACGCTCGTCAGGCAGCTTGATCTCCTCGCGGCGCTCCGTCGTCGGGTCGCGCACGATGCGGCCCTTGTGCCACAGCGCCAGCACATGGCCGCGCTCCATGCCGTCGACGCGACCCTTGTTCAGCGCCACGATCTGGTTCTGTCCGGCGGTGATCGCATCGCCGTAGACCGACACGATCGTGCCGTTGACCACGCCTTGCGGCGCATGCGGGATGTAGCTGGTGTAGCCGCGTTCCGGCACCGGGGCCAGGCGGTCGCCCGGCTGGGCTTCCACGCGGTTCAGCGTGATCGTCAACGTGGCCGGCACCTCGACATTCTTGCCGTTGGCGGCGACGCCGGGGCGGGTCAGGTCGGCGGTGCCGACATAGACGGCCTCGTAACCCAGCACTTCCTTGGTGTCGGGATCGCGCAGCGGGCGCGGCTCGCGGAAGACGCGGAAGGAGGTCGCTTCCCCGGGCAGGTTGCCGCGGGCATAGGCGAGGTCGCCCTTGGTCATCCAGACGCGGCTTTCCTGCGCCGAGACGAGACGCGGCGCGGCGGCCAGTTCATTGCCGTTCAGCACCACCGCCTCATTGAGGAAGGGCTCGATCAGGTGTTGCGGGATGGCGGCGATGGACCCGTCGTACAGCGACTCGGCGCGCACGCGCGGCGACAGCTTCACGGTGCCGCCCGGGCCGCCGGCGCCGACGTCGCGGCCCAGCTGGAGGCGGGCGCGTCCGTCGGACTTGATCAGCATCAGCACCTGACCGGGATAGATCAGGTGGGGGTTGCGGATCTGCTCGGTGTTCATGCCCCAGAGCTCGGGCCAGCGCCACGGGCTCTTCAGGAAAATGCCCGAGATGGCCCACAGCGTGTCGCCCGCCTTGACGGTGTACGTGTCGGGGGCGTTGGGCGCCAGCTCCGACAGCGGCACGCCGGCCTGTGCGACCTGCTGCGCCGTCTGGCGCTGTCCTTGGGTGATGGGGAAGTCCCCCGCCGCGAACGACGGTGCGGCGGCAAAGGTGCCCGCCAGCAGGGCTGCAGAAATCATCGTCAAGCCCAGCGGCCGCCTTTGCGTCATTACTTGTTCTCCGCGCGCCGAGATCGAAGGCCCCTCGTGGCCAGTGGCGCTTTTGTGACGAGGGCCAGACTGACCGCCAAATCGGCGAAAATCAACCGTCTCGCTGCCGGCGATTCTGCCCCGGTTCAGGGGGCCCGGCAATGAACCGGCCCGCCCTCCCTTGCAAGCCCTTACAAACCGGCGTTGTGTGCTGTCCACAGCCGCGCACCGCGCCCCGCGTCCTCACCATGGCGAAACTTTCCATTCTTCGATACCCCGATCCGCGTCTGCACACGGTGGCCAAGCCCATCGCCGCGGTCGACGACCGCCTGCGCCAGCTGGCCGACGACATGCTGGAGACGATGTACGACGCCGACGGCGTCGGCCTGGCCGCGACCCAGGTGGACGTGCACGAGCGCCTGCTCGTGATGGACGTCTCCGAGGAGCGCAACCAGCCGCTGGTGCTGATCAATCCTGAACTCGTCGCCCGCAGCGAGGAGATGATGGAAGGCGAGGAGGGCTGTCTCTCCGTGCCGACCATCTACGACAAGGTCATGCGCCACAAGAAGGTCACCGTGCAGGCGCTGGACCGCGACGGCCACACCTTCCAGTTCGACGCCGAGGGCCTGCTGGCCGTCTGCGTGCAGCATGAGATGGACCACCTCGCCGGCAAGGTGTTCGTCGAGTACCTGAGCCCGCTCAAGCGCGAGCGCATCAAGACCAAGCTGGTGAAGAAGGCCCGCGAGGACGCGAAGCACTGATGGCCGCCGATCTGGCCGCTGGCTCGACTGCTGGCTCGAACGCCGGCCTTCGTGTCGCCTTCGCCGGCACGCCCGAATTCGCCGCCGTGGCGCTGCAGGCGCTGCTGGACGCCGGCTTCGAGGTCCCGCTGGTGCTGAGCCAGCCGGACCGTCCCGCCGGTCGCGGCATGAAGCTGCAGGCCTCGCCGGTGAAGCAGCTCGCCGTGACGCGCGGCATCGCGGTCGCGCAGCCGCGCAGCCTGCGGCTGGACGGCAAGTTCCCTGACGAGGCCGAAGCCGGCCGGCAGGCGCTGCTCGATGCGCGCCCCGACGTGCTCATCGTCGCCGCCTACGGCCTGATCCTGCCGAAGTGGGTGCTGGAGCTGCCGCGGCTGGGCTGCCTGAACATCCACGGCTCGATCCTGCCGCGCTGGCGGGGCGCCGCGCCCATCCACCGGGCCATCGAGGCGGGCGACGCCGAGACCGGCATCACCATCATGCAGATGGACGAGGGCCTGGACACCGGCGACATGCTGCTGCTGGAGCGGCTCCCGATCGCCGCGGCGGACACGACCGCGAGCCTGCACGACAGGCTGGCGACGCTCGGCGGCCGCCTGATCGTCGAGGCGCTGGAACTGGCCGCCTGCGGCGGCTTCCATCCGGTGAAGCAGCCCGAGGCGGGCGTCACCTACGCCCACAAGATCGAGAAGGCCGAGAGCCAGATCCTCTGGAACGACGACGCCGCGCAGATCGCGCGCCGGCTGCGCGCCTTCGATCCTTTCCCGGGCGGCGTCGCGCAGCTCGACGGCGAGGCGGTGAAGGTCTGGCGCGCCGAGGTCGTCGAGGCGCAAGGCGCGCTCGGCGAGCCGGGCCAGGTGCTGGCGGTGTCGCCGGAAGGTCCCGTCGTTGCCTGCGGCGCCGGGAGCGTCCGGCTGACCGAGCTCCAGCGCGCCGGCGGCAAGCGCCTGCCGGCGGCGGTCTTCTTGCAGGCCCGGCCGTTGCAGGCCGGCGCCCGGTTCGCTTAACCCTGACTGAACCGTCGGACAAACCGGCCCGGTGCCGGCTTGAAGCTTGCCACCTTGCCGTCACGTGGGACATCGGGACGGTGTACCGTCCCCCTGGGTTTCTGTTCGCGGCTACGGCCGCAGTTTTCGAGGAGTGATTGCGATGTTCAACCTGATGAAGACCGCCATCCTGATGGCCGCCATCACCGCGCTGTTCATGGTGATCGGCTCCCTGCTGGGCGGCCAGACGGGCATGCTGATCGCGCTGGTCGTCGCGGTGGGCATGAATTTCTTCAGCTACTGGTTCTCCGACAAGCTGGTGCTGAAGATGTACAACGCCCAGGAAGTCGATGAGCGCAGCGCGCCGCAGTTCTACAACATGGTCAAGGAGCTGGCCGAGCGCGCCCAGCTGCCGATGCCCAAGGTCTACCTGATCCAGGAAGACGCGCCGAACGCGTTCGCCACCGGCCGCAATCCGGAACATGCCGCCGTCGCCGCGACCACCGGCATCGTGCGCGTGCTGTCCGAGCGCGAGCTGCGCGGCGTGATGGCCCACGAGCTGGCGCACGTGAAGCACCGCGACATCCTGATCTCGACGGTGAGCGCGACGATGGCCGGCGCGATCTCGATGCTGGCGAACTTCGCGATGTTCTTCAGCCCGCGCGACAGCGAAGGCCGTCCGGCCAACCCGATCGTCGGCATCCTGGTGGCGATCCTGGCGCCGATCGCGGCCTCGCTGATCCAGATGGCGATCAGCCGCGCGCGTGAGTTCGAAGCCGACCGCGGCGGCGCGGAGATCTCCGGCGACCCGCAGGCGCTGGCCACCGCGCTGGACAAGATCCACCGCTATGCCCAGGGCATCCCGCTGGAGACCGCCGAGCGTCACCCGGAAACGGCGCAGATGATGATCATGAACCCGCTGTCGGGCGGCGGCCTCAAGGGGCTGTTCAGCACCCACCCGTCGACCGAGGAGCGCATCGAGCGCCTGATGGCGATGGCACGCAGCTGAACGGCTTCGCCACGAAACACCGCCTCCGGGCGGTGTTTTTCATTGGATCGAGGGGCGTGGGGTCGACGGCACAATGGCCCGATCCCGCCGGTGCGCCTGATTCAGGCGCCAGTCCCCGGCGGCTGAAAAGGACAGCATGACCGCCTCTTTCCGTTCCCTGACCGTCCTGGCGGCGCTGCTCGGCGCCGCCGCGCTGCTGGCCGGCTGCGATCAGCTCGGCATCGAGGATCCCGCCAAGGTCGCCGCGGCCAAGCAGGCCGAGGGCAAGGCCATCGGCGGCGCCTGCCGCAACGCGCTGCGCGCCATCGAGGACTGCTACGCCCTGAACCCCAAGGCCCAGAAGGCGGCGGTGTACGACGGCTGGCGGGAGATGGACGAGTACATGCGCGAGAACAAGCTCGAAGGCACCCGTCCGCAGGTGGCGAACCCGCAGGCCAGCCGGCCGGCCGCCGCAGCCTCCGACGACGAGGAAGAGTCGCCGCGCACGGCCAAGGGTCAGGTGGGCGACAAGCCCGCGGACAAGGCAGCGGACAAGGCAGCGGACAAGGGCAAGGGCGGGCATTGAGCGGCCGCCGGGGCGTCCGGCGCATCGGTCCGCCGTGCAGTTGATTCCCTGGATGGTGCAGTTCGTCATCGCCCGCTCGCGGGGCGGAAGCGTCGCGACGAAGATACGATCATCCGAAAGATCAGGAGATCGCTCATGACCACCACGTCCTTCCGCGCCACCCGCCGCCTGTTTGCCATCACCGCGCTGAGCCTGGCGTCCGTGGGCGCCGTCGGCACCGCGCACGCCTGGTCGCTGAGCTTCGGCAGCTCGCAGCGCATCGAAGGCAACGGCGACGTCGCCGCGGACGCCCGCGATGTCGGCGCCTTCGACGCGGTGGCGCTGTCGGGCGACTTCAAGGTCCTGGTGCGCCAGGGCTCGACCGACAAGGTCGAGGTCAAGACCGACCGCAACCTGTTCAGCTACATCGAGACGAAGATCGTCGACGGCAGCAAGGGCCGCACGCTGGAGATCTCGCCCAAGCGCGGCTTCAGCCTGAACGCCCGCGGCACGCCGACCATCACGCTGGACATGCGCCAGCTCAGAGGCCTGTCGATCTCGGGCTCGGGCGACATCCGCGTCGAGCCGATGAAGACCGGCAACCTGGACGCCAGCATCGCCGGCAGCGGCGACCTGCGCGTGCAGGGCCTGGACGCCGACCACGTGACGCTGCGCGTCGCCGGCAGCGGGGACATGTCGTTCAACGGCAAGGCCAACGCCTTGTCGGTGACGGTGGCCGGCAGCGGCGACGTCAAGACCCGCGAGCTGGTCGTCGACGAGGCCAAGGTCAGCATCTCCGGCAGCGGCGACGTCACCGTGGCGCCGACCCGCAAGCTGGATGTGCGCATCGCCGGCTCGGGCGACGTCGGTTACGTCGGCAGCCCGGAGATCAGCATGTCCAACGCCGGCTCCGGCTCGGTGCGCAAGCTGAAGTGACGGCCTCAAGTGACGGCCTCAAGTGACTGCCTGATATGACGGTCTGACACCTCGCCCCAGGGCGCTCCGGGCGCTGTGTGGACGCCCCTCACCGCGCAAGCGGGCGAGGGGCGATTCGTTTGTGCAGCGCGCAGACGACAATCGCGCCCATGGCGGAAGGACTCTCGGCGCTGGTGCGCCACCCGGAATTCAAGCGTGGCGCGAAGGACATGGTCGGCATCACGCTGGGCATCTCGGCCTGGGGGCTGGTGACCGGCGTGGCCATGGTCAAGAGCGGACTGGGCGTGGGCCTGTCGCTGCTGATGAGCCTGGCGGTCTTCGCCGGCAGCTCGCAGCTGGCCGCGTTGCCGCTGCTGGCCAGCGGCGCGCCGCTGTGGGTGCTGTGGGCCACGGCCTTCTGCGTCAACCTGCGCTTCGTCATCTTCAGCGCCCAGTGGCGCCTGTACTTCGAGCCGCTGCCGCGCACGCAGCGGCTGGTCATCGGCTACTTCGCGGCCGACCTCAACTACGTCGCCTTCCTCAAGCGCTTCCCCGACCTGAAGCCGGATCCGGCCAATCAGCTCCCGTACTTCTGGGGCGGCGTGGCGACCAACTGGTTCGCGTGGCAGGTGCCGGCCATCGCCGGCATCCTGCTCGCCGACCGCATCCCGACGAACTGGGGCCTGGGCTTCGCCGGCGTGCTGGCGCTGCTGGGATTGAGCTACTCGCTGCTGAAGGACCGCAACACCTGGATCTCCGGCGTGGTCGCCGGCTGCGCGGCGGTGGCGGCGTACGCGCTGCCGCTGCGGCTCAACATCCTCGTGGCCATCGCCGCGGCGGTGGCGGTCGGGCTGCTGATGGAGAAGTGGCTGCCGCCGGCGAGCCCTTCCAGCCCGTCGGGCTCTTCCAACGGGAGGTCGGCATGAGCGTGTGGGAAGCGGTGCTCGGCATCCTCGGCATGGCGGTGATCACGATGGTCACGCGCAGCTTCTTCATGATCCCGGACCGCGAGATCCCGCTGCCGCAGTGGGTCCGCGACGGCCTGCGCTACGCGCCGCTGGCGGCGCTCGCCGCGGTGATCGTGCCGGAGATCGTCATGACGCAGGGCGAGCTGATCCACACCTGGAAGGATGCGCGGCTCTACGCGGCGGCCGTCGGCACGGCCTACTTCTTCTGGAAGCGGGGCATCCTCGGGACCATCGTCAGCGGCACCGCGGTGATGCTGGCGCTGCGCATCGGGCTCGGCTGGTAAGCTGCGGCCCGATTTGCCGGCTCTCCGGCGCACCGCTTTCCAACTACTCGAAGCTCATCCCATGAACGTCCTGCGTTTTGCCGATCTGATCGCCGCCGGCAAGGTGGCCGACCAGCGTGTCTTCATCCGTGCCGACCTGAACGTGCCGCTCAACGACGCCGGCCAGATCACCGAGGACACCCGCATCCGCGCGTCGATCCCCGCGATCGAGATGGCGCTGAAGGCCGGTGCCGCCGTGATGGTCACGTCGCACCTGGGCCGCCCGACCGAGGGCGAGTTCAAGCCCGAGGACTCGCTGGCGCCGGTCGCCAAGCGCCTGGGCGAACTGCTCGGCCATGACGTGCCGCTGGTCGCGAACTGGGTCGACGGCGTCGACGTCAAGCCGGGCCAGGTCGTGTTGCTCGAGAACTGCCGCGTCAACAAGGGCGAGAAGAAGAACAGCGAGGAGCTGTCGAAGAAGATGGCCGCGCTGTGCGACATCTTCGTCCACGACGCCTTCGGCACCGCGCACCGCGCGGAGGCCTCGACCTACGGCATCGCGCAGTTCGCCAGGATCGCCTGCGCCGGCCCGCTGCTGGCCGCCGAGATCGACGCCATCACCAAGGCCCTGGCCAACCCGAAGCGACCGCTGGTGGCGATCGTGGCGGGCTCCAAGGTCTCGACCAAGCTGACCATCCTGAAATCGCTGTCGGCCAACGTCGATGGCCTGATCGTCGGCGGCGGCATCGCCAACACCTTCCTGCTGGCGGCCGGTCTGAAGATCGGCAAGTCGCTGGCCGAGCCCGACCTGGTCGGCGAAGCCAAGGCCGTGATCGAGGCCATGAAGGCGCGCGGCGCCGCGGTGCCCATCCCGGTGGACGTGGTGACGGCCAAGACCTTCGCGGCGGATGCGCCTGCCACAGTGAAGGCCGCGACCGACGTGGCCGACGACGACCTGATCCTGGACATCGGCCCGAAGACGGCGGCCCTGCTGGCCGAGCAGCTGAAGGCGGCCGGCACCATCGTGTGGAACGGCCCGGTCGGCGTGTTCGAGTTCGACGCCTTCGCCCACGGCACCGAGACCATCGCGCGCGCCATCGCGGCGTCGGACGCGTTCTCGATCGCCGGCGGCGGCGACACGCTGGCGGCGATCGCCAAGTACGGCATCGAAGACCAGGTGGGCTACATCTCCACCGGCGGCGGCGCCTTCCTCGAAGTGCTGGAAGGCAAGACCCTGCCGGCGTTCGAGATCCTGGCCAAGCGCGCCCAGGGTTGAAGCCGCAGGGCACGGAGACGGGCATCGCGCCCGTCTGGCTGGCGCTGGTCGCGCTGGCGGCGTCGTTCTTCCACCAGCTGATGCTGCTGGTGCCGGCGGCGCTGGTGACCTTGGCACCGGCCGCCGTGTTCGACAACTCGCTCTTCTGGGGGGCCGGTGTCCTCGCCTTCCTGCTGATGGCCTGGCTCGCGCAGCCGAGTTGGCACGGAGCGCCGCAACGGCTGACCCGCGAGCAGGCGCCGCGGCTCTACGCCCGCGTCGATGAGATGACCGATGCCATCGGGGCTCCGCGCCTGCATGCGATCGCGATCGACAACAGCATCAACGCCGGGGCGCTCGAAGAAAATCGCGGTGTCTCGCTGCGGCCGACCCGGCGGGTGCTCATCCTCGGCCTGCCGCTGCTGCGACTGCTGGATACCGCAGCGGCGGAGGCGGTCATCGCGCATGAGCTGGGGCACTTCTCGCGCCGGCATGGGCGGCTCGGACATTGGCTCTATCGCACGCGGGCGGCCTGGACCGCCTGGGCCGCGAGCGTTCGGGAAGACGAGGACGACAGCAGCCCGTGGGATCGCGCCGGCGCGAACTTCGCGGAGCTCTTCCTCCCGTGGTTCAACCGCGCTTCCGAGGCGCATTCGCGACGCTGCGAGTTCGAGGCCGACGCGCTGGCAGCGCAGTGGGCGTCACCGGAGGCGTTGGCACGTGCGCTGCTGATGATCGAGATCGCCCTCATGCGGCAGGGCGGTGCCTCCACCGCTCTAGACATGGACGCGTTGCGCGCGAGCGGCGAGCCGCCCGCGCAATGGGCCGACGAGCCGGTCCAGGAACTGGTCGCGCGCCCGCCGACGCCGGAGGAAATCGCCGAAGCCCTGCGACATCGCCAGCCGCAGGGAAGTCATCCGCCGCACCGCCAGCGGATGGAGGCGCTCGGCGTGGTCGGGGAGTCGCTCGATCTGCGCCCACCCTCCTGGGAAGAGAGCGCCGCCGCCCAATGGCTGGAAGCAGCCTGGCCGGAGCTATGCCAGGCCCAGGGACCGTGGGCCGGCGCCGCCGAACGCCTGATGTGGTCGATGGCGCACGAGGCGCTGCGCAGCCTCGACGCGGGCGCCCCGCGCGTGTTGCCTGAGTTGCCTGAGTTGCCGGCACCGTCGGACGAGGCGGCCTGGCGTCGTCTTCATCGTCGGCAAGCCGCGGCCCAAGAGGCGATCGAGCACGGAAGGATTCAGCCGAGCGAGCTCGAGCCGTCGAAGAACGAGGCAATTCGCCGGGCGGTGTCGGTCAACCCGGCCATCGTGCAGGCTTGGCTCTTCGACGTGCCGGTGGAGCCGCCGACGGTGGCCGTCGTGCTGCGGGTCGATCCGGAACGGATGATCGCGATGAAGCTCAGCCTGGAGCAGGTTGCGACGACGTTGGCGTTGACGATGAGGCTCGTGCTGCCAGCGGAGCGCGACTGGATGCCGCGCTTCAGCTACATGACCGAGGGGTTGCCACCAGAGCTGCAGACGCGCGTTGATGCGACGCCTCGACTGAAGGGCTGAATCGCGTACTGCAGCGGCCGCTGGCCCTCACCCCCGCCCCATCCCTTCAAACATACAAGGGAGTGAGAATGCACCGAGTTGACCGGACGATTCCTGATTCCCCGGACGACTTCAGTTGGACCGGAGGGCTTCAGTTGGACCGGAGGGCTTCAGTTGCGCCGGAGGGCTTCAGATCCCCAGGTAGGCCGGCAGCTTCCCGTCGGCGGGCTTCACCGCCGCGAAGCGGGCGGCCAGCTTGGACTGCAGCGCGACGGGCAGCGGCGCGAAGCCGGTGCCGCGCGTCAGGTCGTCGCCGTGCATGAAGCACCAGTACAGGAAGCTCATCACCGGCGCCGCGCCGACGCCGGTCGCGGGCGTCGCGTCGATCAGGATGAAGCTGGTCATCGTGATGGGCCAGCTCTCCGCGCCGTCGCGGTCCATCAGCGAGGCCAGGTCGTCGCCCTTGCGCGAGAGGTCGCTGTTGGCGATCGCGGACTTGAAGCCCGCCTCGCCCGCCGCGACCCACTGGCCCGCGGCATTGCGCAGGCGCACGCCGTTGAGCTTATCGCGCTGCACGCGGTCGTAGCTCACGTACGCGATCGTCCCCGGCGCCGCCTTCAGCGCCTTGGCCATGCCGTCGTTGCCTTCGGCCGCCTCGACGTCGCCGGGCCACTTCGGCTGGGCGTTCGCGCCCACGTCCTTCGCGAAGGCCGGCGACACTGCGCTCAGGTACTTCGTGTAGCCCTCGGTCGTGCCGGACTTGTCCGCCCGCACGATGCGCTTCACCGGCAGCGCCGGCAGCGCGACACCGGGATTCAGCGCGGCGATGCGGCCGTCGTTCCACTTCGCGACGCGACCCATCATCAGCTCGGCCAGCAGGTCGCCGGTCAACTGCAGACGGCCTTCCGGCACGCCCGGCAGGTTGACCACCGGCACGATGCCGCCGACCAGCATCGGGATCTGGACGAGCTTGCGCCTGGTCAGCTCGTCGGAAGCCAGCGGCGAGTCGCTGCCGCCGAACGCCACGCCGCGCGCGGTGATCTGCTTGACGCCGTCGCCCGAGCCGGTCGGCTTGTAGCTCACGGCCTGACCCTTGGTCTTCTCGTAGGCCGTGGCCCACCGGCCGTAGACCAGCGAGGGGAATGACGCGCCGGCCCCGGCCAGCGCGGCGGTCTGCGCGAACAGGGCGCGCGGTGCGCCGAAGGCGAGGGCGACGGGGAGGGCGGCGCTCAGGCGAAGCAGCGCACGGCGCTGCGAAGCGGACAGGGAAGCAGCAAGGGAAGCAGGCACGGCGGAGGCTCGAAAGAGGTAGTCGACAGCGGGGCGCATTCTAAGGAGCACGGTCTTCGCACGTCGTGATCGACGACCGGGTGCCGGCACTTGCGCTCGGATATAGGGAGCTTGCTCCAACTTGCGGGCAAATCCCGATGCGGATTCCATCGCGCGCATCGGCGATTGCCATCTTTGCATGGGAGTTAAAGCTGAATTCATCGCACCGCCGGAGCCGGAGGATTAAGCTTTGCGCCCCCCAGGCCTCATTACCGGGCGGTGACGAAGGCGCGTTGTCGCGCCGCGCGAGCCACCGCCGACCGGGCGCCGGGCCCCATTCATCGCGACGGAGATTTGCATGACCGACAAGAACGACGACCTCGACCTGAGCCCGGCCGAGGCCGCCCTGCGCGAGGCGGCGCGGGACTACCACCGCTTCCCGACGCGCGGCAAGATCGCCGTCACGCCGACCAAGCCGCTCGCCAACCAGCGCGACCTGTCGCTGGCCTACTCGCCGGGCGTCGCCTATCCCTGCCTGGACATCGAGCGCGACCCGTCGCTGGCCGCCGACTTCACCTCGCGCGGCAACCTGGTCGGCGTCATCACCAACGGCACCGCCGTGCTGGGCCTGGGCGACATCGGCCCGCTGGCCGCCAAGCCGGTCATGGAAGGCAAGGGCTGCCTGTTCAAGAAATTCGCCGGCATCGACGTCTTCGACATCGAGCTGGCCGAGCGCGATCCCGACAAGCTCGTCGAGATCATCGCCGCGATGGAGCCCACGCTGGGCGGCGTCAACCTCGAGGACATCAAGGCGCCCGAGTGCTTCTACATCGAGAAGCAGCTCAGCGCGCGCATGAACATCCCCGTCTTCCACGACGACCAGCACGGCACCGCGATCATCTCCAGCGCCGCGCTGCTGAACGGCCTGGAACTCGTCGGCAAGGACATCGGCACGGTGAAGGTGGCGGTGTCGGGCGCCGGCGCCGCGGCCATCGCCTGCCTGGACGTGATGGTCGGCCTGGGCGTGAAGCGCGAGAACGTCTTCGCCGTCGACTCCAAGGGCGTGATCCAGAGCGAGCGCGCCGACGCCGGCAAGCTCGACGAGTCCAAGCGCCGCTACTGCCAGATCACCTCGGCGCGCACGCTGGCCGACGTCGTCAAGGACGCGGACGTGTTCCTGGGCTGCTCGGCCGCCGGCGTGCTGACCGCCGAGATGGTCAAGACCATGGCGCGCCAGCCCATCATCCTGGCGCTGGCCAATCCGGAGCCGGAGATCCGTCCCGAGCTCGCGAAGGAAGCGCGTCCCGACTGCATCGTGGCGACGGGGCGTTCGGACTATCCGAACCAGGTCAACAACGTCCTGTGCTTCCCCTACATCTTCCGCGGCGCGCTGGACTGCGGCGCGACCAAGATCACCGAGGCGATGAAGCTGGCCTGCGTGCGCGAGATCGCCGAACTGGCCAAGGCCGAGACGCCGCCGGAAGTCGCCGCCGCCTACGCGGGGCAAGACCTGGCCTTCGGTCCCGACTACATCATCCCCAAGCCCTTCGACAGCCGCCTGATCCTGCGCATCGCGCCGGCCGTGGCCAAGGCCGCCGAGGAGTCCGGCGTCGCCACGCGTCCCATCCAGGACATGGCTGCCTACCGCGAGCAGCTGTCGCGCTTCGTCTACCAGACCGGCATGTTCATGCGCCCGGTCTTCGCCGAGGCGAAGGCCCACCCCGCCCGCGTCATCTACGCCGAGGGCGAGGATGAGCGCGTGCTGCGCGCCGTGCAGGTCGCGCTCGACGAAGGTCTCGCCAAGCCGACGCTGATCGGCCGCCCCGAGGTCATCGCGATGCGCCTGAAGCGCGCCGGCCTGCGCATCAAGCTGGGCGAGGACGCCGCCGTCATCGACCCCGAGAACGACCACCGCTTCCGCCAGTACTGGGAGGCCTATCACCAGGTCATGGGCCGCAACGGCTTCACGCCGGAGATGTCCAAGTCCGCGGTGCGCCGCTCCAACACGACGATCGGCGCGCTCGCGATCCAGCTCGGCGACGCCGACGCGATGATCTGCGGCACGGTCGGCCGTTTCGACTCGCACCTGGAGCACATCCAGAACCTGATCGGCCTGAAGCCGGAGGTCTCCAACTTCGCGACGATGAACGCGCTGATGCTGGAGCAGCGCACGCTCTTCATCGCCGACACCTTCGTCAACGAGGACCCGACGGCCGAGCAGCTCGCCGACATCGCCTGGCAGGCGGCCGAGGAGCTGCAGCGCTTCGGCCTGCCGCCCAAGGTGGCCTTCCTGTCGCACTCGATGTTCGGCAGCAGCAAGCGCGCGTCGGCGGTCAAGATGCGTCGTGCGCGTGACCTGTTCGCCGCGGCCTACCCGACCATCGAATGCGACGGCGAGATGCATGGCGACGCGGCATTGTCGGAAGACGTCCGCAACAACTTCCTGCCGGAGTCGACCTTGTCCGGTTCGGCCAACCTGCTGGTGCTGCCGACGCTGGACGCCGCGAACATCCTGTTCAACGTGCTGAAGGTCGTCGGCGGTCAGGGCGTGACGGTGGGTCCGATCCTGCTGGGGGCCAAGCGCCCGGTGCACATCCTGACCCCGTCGGCGACGGTGCGCCGGATCGTCAACATGACCGCGCTGGCGGTCGCGGACGTCAAGGCCGCGAAGGCCTGAAGCGACGTCTGGCGATGAGGCCGGCAACGCCGGCCAGCATCAGCGCCCAGCCGCCGGGCTCGGGCACCGCGGCGGCCAGCAGACCCTCCGGCCCGTACGCGGTGCCGGAGGCCGAGGCCACGTTGAAACTCGTGATCGTCTGGCCGGCCGCCGTCGTGTAGATGCCCTTGAGCAGCGCGGTGCCGAGGAAGTCGGACGCCAGGCTCGCGTTGATGCAGCACGGCGAGAGCTGCGTGCGGAACGCCACTTCGACATCGATGGGCACGCCCCACTGGAACTCGAAGTTGCCGGTGCTCGTCACCAGGCCGCTGCCCGAGAACGCGCCCGGCGACGTCGTGAAGCTGCCCGGCGCCCACGTACCGCCGTCGCGCAGGTACGGCTCGTTGTCGTTCACGATCGTCGCCATGAACGAGTCCCACGGCCCCCCCTTGCTGCCGTTGAAGCGCATGCCCAGCAGCAGGTCGACCTGCTGCGTGGACGGCGCATGCGGACTGCTGCTCATCGAACCCTCGACCAGGAAGCCCAGATTCAGGGTGCCGGCCGTGCCGGTCGCGATGCCGGGTGCGGTGAAGGTCCACGTGTCCTGGAACCGCGCGAAGGACGCGGCCTGGTGATAGATCGAGGACGAGGTCGTCCCGTTCATGGTCCCGCTCGCGGAGACACCCAGCTTGCCGTAGGTCGCGTTCGCATCGGCATGGCCGGTGAAGCTGCCGCCGCCGCCCACCGGCGCGGTGACGCTCTGCGCGGCCGTCAAGGTGCCGCCCGCCGCGACCTGGTTGTCGATGCCGCCGGACAGGTGGCAGGCGGCGAAGCCTTCGGTCGGCAAGGCGATGCCCGCGAACCAGCCGTCGCCGATCGTCGGCCCGCTCGTGGCGCAGGCGAAGGGGCTGCCTGAACCCTGCGCCTGGCCGCCCACCACGCCGGCGTAGGCCTGCACTTCGGCGGAGGCTGTCGTCGCAGCGCCCAGGCCGATCAACGCGGCCAGCAAGGCCGCCGTGACACCTGCGGCCCGCGCACGGCGCGGGTGTCGGAATCGAGTCGCCATCGTGATGCTCCAGCTGTGGGAAGACCGGCGCATGGTGGGCTCGACCCTCGCGGTCTCGTACCCCTAGAAGCCGCGTGTTGGCATCAGAAGCCTTGAATCAGCGACAGGACGGGTGCGTGCGCCATTCGCGCGCGCGCACACGATGTCATGCAGCGTTGGAAACTCAGCGGTAACCTGTCGAAACTGGCTTCGTCGAGGTTGGACGGCCCATAATCGACCGCTGTAACTAAATTTCAGACAGAGACAAGACATGTCCCGTGCCACCAAGATCGTCGCCACTCTCGGTCCCGCCTCCTCGTCTCCCGAGGTGCTGGAGAAAATGATCCAGGCCGGCGTCGACGTGGTGCGGCTGAACTTCTCGCACGGCAAGGCGCAGGATCACATCGACCGGGCCCGCATGGTCCGTGAGGTCGCTGCCCGCGCGGGCCGGCAGGTCGCGATCATGGCCGACCTGCAGGGGCCGAAGATCCGTGTCGGCAAGTTCGAGAACGGCAAGATCGAGCTGATCAACGGCACGCCGTTCGTGCTGGACGCCGACCGCACCGAGCCGGGCAACGAGATGGTCGTGGGCCTGGACTACAAGGAACTGCCGCGCGACGTGAAGCCCGGCGACACGCTGCTGCTGAACGACGGCCTGCTGGTGCTGACGGTCGAGGCGGTGCGCGGCTCGCAGGTGCACACCATCGTCAAGCAGGGCGGCGAGCTGTCCAACAACAAGGGCATCAACAAGCAGGGCGGCGGTCTGACCGCGCCCGCACTGACCGGCAAGGACATGGAGGACATCAAGACCGCGATGTCCTTCCAGTGCGAATACCTGGCGGTGAGCTTCCCCAAGAACGCCACCGACATGGAGATGGCGCGCCAGCTGGCCAACGTCGCCGGCGAGCCGTACCGCCACAAGCCGGGGATGATCGCCAAGATCGAGCGGTATGAGGCGATCCCGCACCTGGAGGCGATCTTGAAGGCCTCCGACGGCATCATGGTCGCCCGCGGCGACCTGGCCGTGGAAGTCGGCAACGCCGCCGTGCCCGCGCTGCAGAAGCGCATGATCAAGATGGCGCTGGAGCTCGACAAGGTCTGCATCACCGCCACGCAGATGATGGAGTCGATGATCGTGAACCCGGTGCCCACGCGCGCCGAGGTCTCCGACGTCGCCAACGCCGTGCTCGACGGCACCGACGCCGTCATGCTGAGCGCCGAGACCGCCGCCGGCCGCTTCCCGATCGAGACCATCCAGCAGATGGCCGCGATCGCGCTCGAAGCCGAGAACGCCGAGTTCGTGACCCTGGACACCGACTTCGCCAACCGCCAGTTCGGCCGCATCGACCAGTCGATCGCGATGGGCGCGCTGTTCACCGCGCACCACCTGGGCTGCAAGGCGATCGTGGCGCTGACGGAGTCCGGCTCCACCGCGCTGTGGATGAGCCGCCACCGCATCCACGTGCCGATCTTCGCGCTGACCTCGCAGGTGCTGACGCAGCGCAAGCTGGCGCTGTACCGCAACGTCACGCCGCTGCTGATGCCCAACTTCAACGACCGCGATGAAGCGCTGAAGGCCGCCGAGGACCTGCTGATCGAGCGCGGCGTGCTGATGCCGGGCGACACCTACGCGATCACCTGCGGCGAGCCGATGGGCTACCCGGGCGGCACCAACATGCTGAAGGTCTGCCGCGTCGGCTGACGCCACGGCTGACGGATCGGCAGACCCCCGGAGCGTTCCCGTGACCCCGCTGCGCCGCCGCGATCTGCTGGTCGGCGGCGCGGGCGCGGCGGTGCTGGCGACCCTGCGCGCGCAGGGCGGGACCGGAGGCGTCGGAGGGACTGGCGCCGCAGGCGCGGATTCCGCGCCCTGGTCCATCGTCGACGACAAGTCGCCGGTCCGGCTCGCGATCAGCGAGCAGACCCACAAACCCTTCGTCCTGCCGCTGCTCAAGCAGATCGGCGAGGCCGCCGGCCTGCAGTGGGAGCTGCTGTTCCTGCCCTGGCCGCGCGCGCTGCTGGGCGCGCAGCTCGGCGAGCACCTGGTCTTCGGGCTGTCGCGCAGCCCGTCGCGGGACAAGCTCTTCGCCTACAGCCAGCCCGCGTTCACGAGCCGCGGCTGGCTGGTCGTGCCCAAGGCGAAGCCGATCCGGTTCGATCGGCTGGAAGACCTGCGCGGACGTTCGCTCTGCGTGGCGCGCGGGTCGACCTACGGCCCTGCGTTCGAGGAAGCGCGGCATCAGCAGCTGTTCCGCGTGGAGAGCGGCGGCACCGATCTCGCGGGTCGGGCGCGCATGCTGGCGGCGGGACGTTGCGACGTGCTCGTCGCCACCCACCGGGGCAGCGCCGCCGCGTTGGAGCGGCGCCTTCGCGGGCTTCGCAACGGGTCGCAGCTGCAGGTGCTGCCCAAGCCGGTGGTGGAGGAGGGCATCCTCTTCGCCGCCGCCAAGGGCAGCGATCCGGCGACGCTGCTGCCGCGGCTGGACGAGGCGATCGCCCGAAGCCGCGCCGCGATCCAGGCGCTGGTCGACAGCAACCTCTGAGTTTCCGGGCGCCGTGCGGCGGCGGCTCGCCGCGAGTGCTCCGACCTCAGCCGTTGCGCGCGGCCTGCACCAACGCGGCGATGCGCGGCGTCATGTTCAGGGGCACGAGTTCCACTTCCTGGTGCGCCCGCGCGAAGACGCGGAACAGCTCATCCGCGAAGGCGTGGCCGACGTCGGTGACGCCGTCGAAGTCCACCTCCGCCCGCTTGAACTGCGGCAGCCGGGCCGCGACGCGACGCGCCTGCGCGCGCGAGTCCAGCATCTGCCCCGCGACGACCACCAGGTTGAGCATCACCCGTGTCTGATCGAAGGCGATGCCGGTGCCGTCGACGCTCCATTGCTCCAGCACCTGCTCCAGCGTGCGCTTGCTCTCCAGCGACATCGCCATGTAGATCGAGCTGCCCTGGCGCGGCAGGCCCTTGCCGTCCTTCCACGCGTTGCCTTCCCAGGCGCGACGCTGGAACGCCTTCCCGTTGGCGTGGATGTCGAAGACGTCCGCCAGCTGCGAGCTGAAGAACAGCCCGCGGCCGGTGTGCGCCTGCGGCTGCGTCGTCAGCCGGCCCTTGCTGAGCTCCAGCATCGCGTGGCGCGCGTCGGTCAGCTCGTAGGTGTCGCGGATCTTGTCGAACACGCCGCAGCCGTCGTCCGACACCAGCAGTTGCGCGTGCGTCGGCGTCTGCCGCAGCGACACGGTGACGCTGGTGCCGCCGCTGTGGTCGATGGCGTTGTTCACCAGCTCGGTGAAGCCGTGCTGGATCATGCGCGCGACGTGGCGCGGCAGCGAGAAATGGGGCGCGTAGTCGCGCTGCCAGACCACGTCCTCCATCAGCCCGTGCAGCGTGTAGCTGCGCGCCACCTGGCGCAGCGCGCCCGGTCCGAAGACCGGCCGGCGCGCGGTGCCGGAACGCGTCAGCCACTGCGCGTCGACCAGCCGGCGCAGGGCGTTCAGCGTGGCGCGGTGGCTGGCGCCGGTGCGTTCCTCGACGAAGGCGGGCAGGTCCAGCGAATGCTCGTTGGCGGCGGCGGTGATCCAGAGCGAGAGCTGATCGATCGCGAGACGGGTCATGAAAATCCTGGAAGCGGCGGTCGCGCGGGCGATCCTCGCCGTCGGTCGCGGGGCAAGGCACGGCGCTTGCTCCGACGGGCCGGGACGCCCGGGCGACAGCCTACCGGCCGCTTCCGCCGCCGCGCAAGCGCACAGACCCCTGTCCGGGGGGAGCGCTCTTGCGCGGATGCGGTCTGCGCCCGCCGCGACCGCCTGGACACCCCCGGAACAACCTGCTGAAGGGCTCGGAAAGACGAGCTGGTATGGCACCAGTTCGGGGGGAGCCCTCTGTTCGTTACAGAGGCCGTCATGGCGGCTGGCTAGAATCCCGATCAGTTACGGCGCGGTTACGGCGAGGTCGACGGCGAAGTCCGGCGCCCGCCCGCGGCCACAGGATTTTTCACTATCTCGGAGAACTCTCATGGCACTCGTCTCGATGCGCCAGCTGCTGGACCATGCAGCCGAACAGGGCTACGGCATCCCAGCGTTCAACGTCAACAACCTGGAGCAGGTGCAGGCCGTGATGGCTGCGGCCGACGAGGTCGGCGCCCCGGTGATCCTGCAGGCCAGCGCCGGCGCCCGCAAGTACGCCGGCGAAGCCTTCATCAAGCACCTGATCCAGGCGGCGGTCGAGGCCTACCCGCACATCCCGCTGGTGATGCACCAGGACCACGGCACCAGCCCCAAGGTCTGCGAAGGCGCGATCAACCTGGGCTTCGGCTCGGTGATGATGGACGGCTCGCTGATGGACGACGGCAAGACCCCGTCCAGCTTCGACTACAACGTGGACGTGACCCGCCGCGTCGTGCAGATGGCGCACAAGGTCGGCGTCACCGTCGAGGGCGAACTGGGCTGCCTGGGCAACCTGGAAACCGGCGACGCGGGCGAGGAAGACGGCATCGGCGCCGACGTCAAGCTGGATCACAGCCAGATGCTGACCGATCCGGAAGAGGCCGCGACCTTCGTCAAGGCCACGCAGCTGGACGCGCTGGCCATCGCCATCGGCACCAGCCACGGCGCCTACAAGTTCTCGCGCAAGCCCACGGGCGACATCCTGGCGATCTCGCGGGTCAAGGAGATCCACAAGCGCATCCCCAACACCCACCTGGTGATGCACGGCTCGTCGAGCGTGCCGCAGGAACTGCTGGCGATCATCAACCAGTACGGCGGCAAGATGAAGGAGACCTTCGGCGTGCCCGTCGAGGAGATCCAGGAAGCCATCAAGCACGGCGTGCGCAAGATCAACATCGACACCGACATCCGCCTGGCGATGACCGGCGCGGTGCGCAAGTTCCTCTTCGAGAACCCGGACAAGTTCGACGCCCGCGAATGGCTGAAGCCGGCCCGCGAAGCCGCCAAGCTGGTGTGCAAGGCGCGTTACCTGGAATTCGGCTGCGAAGGCCAGGCGCCGAAGATCAAGGCGCGCAGCCTGGTCGACGTGGCTGCCGCGTATGAACGCGGCGAACTGGCGCAAGTCGTCCAGTAAGCTCCGGACGCGTCAGGACGCCTCCGAACGGACCGGCCTCGCGCCGGTCTTTTCATTTCTGCCCGCCTCACCTCCGCACTCGTCTTCGGGAATCCGCTCATGGCACATGCGTTCACCTACGGCACGCTGATGTGGCCGGACATCATGGCCCGCGTCTGCGGCCGCGACGCCGAGCCGTCCGCGCCGCCGGTCGCGGCGACCCTGGCCGACCACGCGCGCCATCCGGTGCGCGGTCACGACTATCCCGGGATGATCCCGGCGACCGGCCATCAGGTCGTCGGCCGGCTCTACCTCGACGTGCCCGAGTCCGCGTGGGAACGCCTGGACCGGTTCGAGGGCGAGGACTACGAGCGCCACGAGGTGCTGGTGACGCTGGCCGACGGCAGCTGGCAGCGGGCCTGGACCTATCTCTTCAAGCCGGAGGCTGTGCCGACGCTGGACGAGGGCGATTGGGACGAGGCCCGCTTCGAGCGCGAAGGGAAGGCGAGCTTTGTCTCGCGCTATGTCGGCTTCGACGTGATCTGAACTTCCGATCTGAACGGGAGATCCGGATGTCCGATGTGAAGCGGATCGACGGGTCGCGGGGCGTCGGTGCGGTTTCTTGTGCCGCCTCTAGAATCCCGGCTTTGCTGTTCCGTCCGACCGCACACCCATGACCGCCGCCCTGCACACCTCGTCGATCACCTCCCTTCCCCTCATCGCACGCGGCAAGGTGCGCGAGAACTATGCGGTCGGCGACGACCGCATCCTGATGATCGCGTCGGACCGCATCTCGGCCTTCGACGTCATCATGAGCGAGCCCATCCCGGGCAAGGGCGCGCTGCTGACGAAGATGGCGCTGTTCTGGTTCGACAAGCTGGACGGCATCGTCCCCAACCACCTGACCGGCGACGATCCGCTGTCGGTGGTGACGGAGGCTGAAAAGGCCCAGGTCCGCGACCGCGCGATGCTGGTCAAGCGCCTGAAGCCGCTGCCGATCGAGGCGGTGGTGCGCGGTTACCTGGCCGGCAGCGGCTGGTCCGAATACAAGGCCAGCGGCAAGGTCTGCGGCGTCGAGCTGCCGGCCGGCCTGCAGAACGCCAGCAAGCTGCCGCAGCCGATCTTCACGCCCGCGACCAAGGCGGAAATGGGCGACCACGACGAGAACATCGATTTCGAGCGCTGCGCCGAGATCATCGGCCGCGAGATGGCCGAGCGCGTGCGCGACATCGCGATCCAGCTCTACCAGCGCGCCGCGGACATCGCGCTGACCAAGGGCATCATCATCGCGGACACCAAGTTCGAGTTCGGCCTGGACGCCGACGGCACGCTGACGCTGATGGACGAGGTGCTCACGCCCGATTCCTCGCGCTACTGGCCGGCGGAGAGCTACGCGGTCGGCAGCAACCCGCCGAGCTACGACAAGCAGTTCCTGCGCGACTGGCTGGAGCAGGCGACGGTGGACGGCCAGCCCTGGGGCAAGGTCGCGCCGCCGCCGGCGCTGCCCGAGGACGTGATCGTCAACACGTCCGCGAAGTACCAGGAAGCGCTGGACCGGCTGACCCGCTGAGGCCCGGCATGCAAGACGCCTCAGCCCCGCCTTCCTCCGCTACTGCCGGCCCGGCCGCTCCGGCCGCTTCAGCCGGTTCAGCTGCCGCGGGGCCCGTGGTCATCAAGTCCCGGCTGCTGAAGCAGCTCGACAAGGACATCGCCGCGGCGACCTCGCCAACCGCCTCGGCCGCGGCGCGGGCCAAGCGGGCGATGCTGCTGGCGAGACACGGTGCAGTGGGCGAGGCGCGCGAGGCGCTGACGGCGCTGCATCAGCTGTCGTTCCAGCATCCGCATCCGGAGATCGGGGCCTGGCTGCACATGGCCGAAGGCCTGATGAGCTACTACAACGGCTTCGTCGCGCAGCAGGCCTGGGACCGCATCCAGCGCGCGCATGCGATCGCGGGCACCTCGCCCGCGTTGATCGAGGTGAGGGTGCTGGCGTCGGCCTGGCTGTCGCAGCTGGCCTTCATCCGCCACGATCCGGTGGCGCTGGTGGACTACGCCAAGCGCTGTCTCGGCGAGGCGCTGCCCGAGCACAACGTCGCGCAGGCGCGTCTGGCGATCACGATGGGTCTGGCCTGGCATTACGCCGGCGACCTGGCGACCGCGCAGCGCTGGTACATCCGCGCGCGCCGTCATGCGTCGGTGGAGGGCGACGACGCGTCGCTGTCGGCGCTGATGTTCAACATGGCCGGCATGCGCGCCTCGCAGCTGCGGCGCGAGAGCCTGTCGAGCCAGTCGTGGCGCGGGACCGAGTTGATGCTCTCGGTGGACTCGGTGCACCACTT
This sequence comes from Roseateles noduli, assembly GCA_002205125.1. Classification (GTDB taxonomy): domain Bacteria; phylum Pseudomonadota; class Gammaproteobacteria; order Burkholderiales; family Burkholderiaceae_C; genus Roseateles; species Roseateles noduli. The sequence goes on from NIOE01000004.1 coordinate 62,795, forward strand.
CGACGAGGCCGTCGGCGCGCAGATGATGACCGAGCTGACGCCGGTGCTGCGTGCGCAGGTGCTGACGATGCAGGGCGGTTTCGACGAGGCCAGACGACTCTACGAAGAACATCTGCCGCAGGCGATGTCGCTGGGGCTGGAGCGCCTGGGCAGCAGCCTGCTGTCGGACCTGGCGTGGTGCCGGGCCAACCTCGGGCAGCACGAGCACGCGCTGCATCAGGCGCGCGAGGCCGAGATCGAACTCGATCCCGAGTGCGAGCTCGACGACCGCGCGATCACGCACAGCCGCCTGGCGCAGACCTTCCAGATGCTGGGCGAGACGGCCGACGCGGATCGCCATCAGGCGCTGGCCGACGAGGCCTGGCGGCAGTTCGCCGAACAGCAGCAGCAATGGCGCGATCTGCTCGCGGGTAGCGCGCTCGAAGCCTGAGCGCTCAGTCCCGCGTCGCGAAGCGCTTCGCGACGAAGCGCCAGATCATCGCCGTCGCGTCCGGTCCGGTCGGATCGCTGAACGGCTCCTTTGCGGTCCCGCCGCTCCACGCATGACCGAGGCCGTCGATCTCCACGAGCGTCGCGGCGATGGAGCTCCCGCGCTTGAAATCCACGACCGTCATCGGCAGCCGTTTCCCGCGCTGCACGCGGCGATCGTGCACCGTGGCGGCGCCCGCGGCGAGCGCCCACTGGCGGACCGCCTCGAAGGCATTGGACGCTGCGACGACGCGATCCTTGTTGCCCTGGATCACGAGCAGCGGCGGCCATGCCGTGCCGCCATCGACGACGGCGGCGCCGGCGTTGCCGCGCATGGCACGCAGCGCCGTCGTCGCGGAACTCGCCAGGCCCGGCGGCACGCCCGAGTGCATCGCGACGGCCTGGAAGCGTTCCGGATGCAGCGTTGCCAGCAGCGCGGCCATGCCCGCGCCCGCGGAGAGCCCCACGACGGCCACGCGCCCGCGATCGGCGCCGTGGAGCAGGCAGACCTGATCGATGGCGGCGAGGATCAGCGTGGCCTCGCCCTGCGCGCGGCCGGACTCGGTCTCGAACCAGTTCCAGCAGCGCTGCGGATTGGCGAGCCGGCTCTGCTCGGGATAGAGCACCAGGAAGCGCTCGCGCGCCGCAAGCCGGTTCATCCGCGTGCTGCGCGCGAAGCCGGCCGGATCCTGTCCGCAGCCGTGCAGCATCACGATCAGCGGCGGGCGTTCGCCCGCGCTCAACCCCGTAGGCCGGAAGAGCCGGAATCGCCGCATGCCCGCGCGTGCGGTCGCCAGGCCGGACAGCCAGTCGCCGAGACCGGGCGACGGATGCGGCGGCGTCTTCGTCAGGCCGGGGACGACCTCCTTGGTGGCATCCCGGGCGACCTTCGTCGCCGCGCGCACGACCTGACCCGTGACGGCGCGCAGGCCCTTGTTCCAGGCCTTGCGCAGGGCGGCAGTGGAGGAGCGTTTGGGCATCGGCGATCCATCAAGGGGCTGCGCTATTCTCCGGCCGCGGCGAATCGACCGTGAACTCAAACATCAAGACGTGAGCGCGACGACTCCCGACTTCCTCACCGCGCTGGGCATCGACGCGCAGGCCACCGACCGTGACGTGCGCCGGGCTTACGCGCGGCGGCTGAAGGCGATCGATCACGAGACCGAGGTCGATGCCTTCCACGCGCTGCGGGAGCACTACCAATCCGCGTTGCAATGGGTCGTCGAACGCGATCGGCAAGGCGTGCGGCAAGACCCGGCACCGGAAGCGGCACCGACCCCGGCGCAGGACGCGGACTTCGGCGCGGACAGCGAACAGCACGTCCCGGTCGACCACATCGCGAACACTGTCGCGGTGCCCGCGCACCTCGATGCCATCGAGGCAAGCGACGATCCGGACCAGGCCGTGTTCGACGAATTCAACGCGAAGCTGTCCGCCGAGGTCGACAGCGAAGCCTCCGCCGAATCGGCGTTGACCGCCGCGCTGCGGGATCCGCGGCTGGCGAGCCTCGATGCGCCGGCGCGCTTCGAGGCGCGGGTGGCGATCCTGCTCGCCAACGGCTGGCAGCCCGGACACCAGTTCCTGTTGCTGCCCGCCATCAAGGTCTTCGGCTGGAAGCAGGATTTCCGTCGTCTGGAAACGCTGGGGCAGGTCGGCGAGTTCCTGCACGCGGCGATCATGCAGCGGGACTACTTCTACGCGCTGTCGCGCGACGTCTTCGAGGTCTACGCGGAAATCGTCCGGCGGCTGCGCGACGGCAAGGATCCGAGCCGTCGTCTGCTGATGGAGGACATGTCCAAACTGCGGATCCTCACGGCGCAGTTTCCCGACTGGTTGCATGTCGTCACATCGATGGAGAACGTGCGACGCTGGTACGCGCTGTTCGACGCGTCGCCGGAAGCGAAGCGCTGGGAGAAGGAGGGGCGGCCGGTTGGCGTGCTCCATGCGGCGCCTGCGGAGGTGCCCAGGCGTCAGGGCCGGTTCTCTACGGCCGGCTGGTTGCTTCTGCTCATCGTGTCCTCCCTGTCGATGATGAAGAGTTGCATCGGCGGGCTCTGAGGTTCTCTCCGGGGCGGACTACCAGGCGTTAACGGGGTCCGCACACCGATTGCCGCATCCGCTGGCATGATCGCCCCCATGTCTTCGACACGCTGGTCCCTGGCGGACCTCCCGTTGTCCCGCATCGAGCCGGAGCGCGTGCGCGAGCACGATGCGCTCTTCCTGCTGGTCTGCAGCGCCTCGTTCATCGAGAGCGGCAGCGACATGTACACGCGCAACCTCATCGACCACTTCGCCGACGATGCCGAGGTCGGTGCCTGGCTGCGCGACCAGTGGGAGCCGGAGGAGCTGCAGCACGGCGCCGCGCTCAAGGCCTATGTGCGGCACGTGTGGCCGGGCTTCGACTGGGACACGGCCTATGCCGGCTTCTTCGACGAGTACGCGCGGCTGTGCACGATGGACGAGCTCGAACCGACGCGCGGCCAGGAGATGGTGGCGCGCTGCATCGTCGAGATGGGCACGACCACCTACTACCAGGCGCTGCATCAGGCGTGCGACGAGCCGGTGCTGCGCGACCTGTTCTGGCGCATCCGCTGCGACGAGGTGCAGCACTACAAGAACTTCTTCGCCTTCTTCCGCAAGTACCGTGAGATCGAGGGGCTGCATCGCGGCCAGGTGCTGGCCGCGCTCGTGCGCCGCGCGCTGGAGCTGCGAAAGGAAGATGCGTCGATCGCGCTGAGGCATGCGGTGAACGGACGCTTGCGCACCGGCGCCGCGGACGGCGGCCCCGCGCCCATCGCCAACGCGGAGCAGCTGACGCAGGACGCGATCCAGCTGGTCAGCAAGAACCTGCCGATGGGACTGGCCGTGCGCATGAGCTTGAAGCCGCTGCTCCTGCGTCCCGGCTTGCAGCGCGTGGTCGAGCGCCCGCTCGCGGCCATTGGTCGCCGGGTCCTGCTGACCTGACCGCATACCAAGGCCCGCGACCCACGTCGCTCACTGGGGCCGGAATGGGGCTTGGGGTTCCCGGAGGGAGGCCCCATGCCCCGTGGAGAGCCCGCGCCTGGCGATTGCAGTCATCGTCGCAGGTGCTCCACCGCCAGATCGATGAACGCGCGCACCTTGCGCGACGCTCGCAGCCCTTGGTGCTGAAGCGCCTGCACGGGCACCGGTGGTGGTGAGTGCTTCGCCAGCACCTCGACCAGCTCGCCTGAAGCGAGTTGAGCGTCGACCATGTACGACAGCACGCGCGTGATCCCGAGCCCGTTGCTCGCGGCGGCGATCGCGTGATCGTTGCTGTTGGTGGAAAGTCTCGCCCGCACCGGCACGGCGACCGTCGCCGCATCAACGCCTGACCCCGCGCGGAACTTCCATTCAGCGCCGGGCTCCACGCCCAGCGCTGCGACCAGCGTGTGCTTCTCCAGGTCCTTGGGCGACTTCGGCGTGCCGTGCCGCTGGAGGTAATCCGGGGACGCGCACGCCACGCGCCGCACCGTCATCAGCGGCGTCGCGTGGAAGGAGGCATCGGGCAGGTCGCCGATGCGGATGGCCACGTCCACGTCCTCGTTGAGCAGGTTGACGTTGCGGTCGAGGAAGCGGCATTCGACCTCCGTCTCCGGATACTGCCGCAGGTAGTCCAGCACCACCTCGTTCAGCCGCAGCCGCCCGAACATCACCGACGCGCTGACCACGAGCTTCCCCTTCACCGCGCCGTGCGAGCCGCTCGCCACCTGCTCGATGTCCTGCAGCTCGCCGAGCACCCGCCGGCAATCCTGCGCGTAGCGCTCGCCGACCTCGGTGACCTTGACCACGCGCGTCGTGCGCACCAGCAGGCGCACGTTCATCGCGGCTTCGAGCTCGCTCACCGCGCGCGTCACGACCGGCGCGGACACGCCCAGCCGCCGCGCCGCCGCGGAGAAGCCGCCGTCCTGAACGACGGCCACGAAGATGGCCATGGCATCGAGCTTGTCCATGTGTTGTCCGATCGAACGAATGTCATTTCCAGGCTGGCCGATTCTCGCTGCGCTCCACCGCCCGCAGATCGCACATCGTGTCGGTTCCGCGCCGCCTTTGGAGGGAGCTTCCAACAACTCCCGATTGATCGCCCCGGGGGCGACTCCTACAGTCCGCTCGTCCCGACCGCTCCCCCGGCCGGCGCGCAGGAGCACCTCGATGAACGCATCCCGTTGGGCGGTCCCCGCCTCCTACTTCAGCATGGTGCTGGGCCTGACCGGCCTGGGCAACGGCTGGCGCGTGGCGGCGCGCCTGTGGGGCTTCCCCGCCTGGATCGGCGAGGCCGTCATGGCGGTCGCCGTGACCGTGTGGGCGGTGCTGCTGCTGCGCTTCGCGATCAAGTGGATCGCCGTCCGCGACGCGGCCAAGGCCGAAGCCGCGCATCCGATCCTGTGCTGCTTCATCGCGCTGGTGCCCGTGGCGACGATGCTCGCCGGCATCGGCGTGCTGCCGCATGCGCACGGCGTGGGGACGGCGATCATCCTCGTGGGCGCGGCGGCGTCGCTGCTGTTCGGGCTGTGGCGCCACGGCGGCCAGTGGCGCGGCGGTCGCGACGAGAAGACCACGACCACCGTGCTGTACCTGCCCACCGTCGGCGCCAACCTGGTGTCGGCGATCGCGATCTCGGCGCTCGGGTGGCCGACCTGGGGCCAGCTGTTCTTCGGCGCCGGCGTGCTGGCCTGGATCGTCCAGGAATCCATCATCCTGGGCCGCTTCCTGACCGTCGAGCCGCTCCCGCTGGCGCTGCGCCCGACCGTCGGCATCCAGATGGCGCCGCCCGCCGTCTCGCTGCTGGCCTATGCGGCGGTCACCACCGGTCCGCCGGACATCGTCGCCCGCATGCTGCTGGGCTACGCGATCGTGCAGGCGCTGATGGTGCTGCGGCTGATGCCGTGGATCCGCCAGCCGTTCACGCTGTCGTACTGGGCCTTCACCTTCGGCGCGACCGCGATCTCCACCGGCACCATGCGCTTCGCGGAGCGCGGCGATGATCCCGTCTTCACGACGCTCGCGCCGGTGCTCTTCGCGATGAGCAACGTCGTCATCATCGGCCTGTCGATCGCGTCGGTGCTGTGGGTGCTGCGTTCGAAACCGGCGCCTGCGCCGGCCGCCGGGGCGACCGCCGCTCCGGCAGGCCCGGCGCCGACGCGCTGAGCGTTCGCCAAGCTCAGATCACGCGCTCGCCAGCGGCCCTGACACGCTTGCACAGCGCCGTGTAGGGCGCCTCGTCCGTGATCAGGTGGACCGTCGCCGGCCATGCCTGCGCGGCCAGCGTTTCGAGCGCCTCCTGGCGGCGGCTGCCGCGGCTCCAGCGCGTGAAGCGGATCACCACGACCAATGCGACCGCCTCCGAATCCGCTGGGATCCTGCGGCGCGCGATCCATGCCTCGACGATGTTCGGCGTCATCGCCGACAGCTGGTGGCGCAGCGTCGTCAGCGCCTCGACGGAGAAGCCGCTCGGCATCGCCTCGGCCTTCGCGTCGAGCTGGCCGACCTGCTGGTCGCGCGAGGCTTCCCATTCGGCACGTTGGCGCCAACGCTCCGCGTACTGCTCGGCGCGCGGGTCCTTGCGCGGAACGAGGAACTCATAGGCGCGCTCGCAAGCCGGGCGGATCGCGTCGCCGTCCAGGCTCATCGCCCGGTCGAGCAGCGCCAGACCCGATTCGTCGTCCTTGTCGAGGCGCAGCAGGCCTTCCATGTACAGCGCCGTCGCGCGGTCGGGATGCGCCGCGTTGAAGGCGACGATCTGCGGGAGGTGGTCCTCGTCGGGGCGCAGCTGCACGTCCAGGCGCAGCAGCTCGAAGGCCTCGTCGACGGTGCGCTCGGGCAGTGCCTGCAGCACGTTCGCGCGCTCGCGCAGCTCGGACCAGTGGCGGTGCTGATCGCGCCAGCCCGGCAGCACGTCGTTGCGCCATTGCTGCTGGATCTCGCGCCGCAGCGTCGACACCGCGGCACCGAGCCAGACAGTCGCCGCCGAGTTCGAGTTCGAGTTCGAGTTCGAGTTCGAGGCCGAGCCCGCTGCCGCAGGGTTCGCCTCATCCGTCGAGAGATCGGGCGGCGGCAGCGTCAACTGCGTGTCGGCAACGCCCAGCGCGCGCAGGCGCTGTCGCAGCGACGGATGGGTGTCGGCCACGCCGGGATCCCGCGCGAGCGCCGCGTCCAGGTCCTTGCTCGACAACGCGGGCGCCTGCGGCGCGGACGCGGTGCGCGCCCAGCGTTCGGCGAGGTCCTCGGGCGGCGAGTTCTCCGACCGCGCCGTCTTGAACAGGTCGGTCAGGAAGCGGTCGTAGCTGCCGCCGCTGATGTTCACGCGCTTGAGGGCCGACGCGGCGGCGGCCGGGCCGACGAGCTCCGCGGCTGCGGCGTCCGCCTGGTACTCGTTGGCGCGCGCCAGCACGAAGGTGTAGGCGTTGAAGTAGGGCGCGTACCAGTCGACCGGCTTGCGCAGCAGGCGGCCGCTCCAGCCGCTCCAGTGCTCGGCGATGGCCTGGATCGTTCCCCAGGACAGGCGCAACCGGTAGATGAAGGCGCCGAAGCGGCCGTGCGAACCGGCCAGATGCCCGTATTCATGCGCGACGACGGCCATCGCCTCGTCGGGCGTCGCGGCCTCCAGCAGCGGCAACCCCAGCAGCAGGTAGTTGCGCGGGAAACCGATGAGGCCGAACAGCGGCCGCTGCACGACGGCCGCGTTCATCTCGTTGATCAGCAGCACGTGGTGGAAGCGCGGACCGCGCATCCGACGGCGCATGTCGTCGAGCGCGGCGAACAGCGCGGGGGCCTGCTCCTGCGTGACCGGCAGGCCGGTCGGCGCCGGCAGCCGCACGAACAGCGCGGAGAACGAGGCCTTCAACAGGAACCACATCGGGAAGGCCAGCACGATCAGCAGCTTGCCGAGCTTGAGCAGCAGGATCAGCGCGCCGCCGCCGCTGGAGATCATCCACCAGGCCAGACCGGCCAGCACCAGCAGGCCCGCGCCGGCGAAGGACAGCAGCACCGCCAGCAGCACGAAGCCCGCCAGCGCCAGCAGCGCCACCTTCATCTTGTAGGCCTCGGGGGCCTGTTCGCTCTCCCGCTCCAGGCGGGCCACCATCTGCTCGAAGTCGGCAGTCTTCATCCTCGTTCCTCCCTCGCGCCCTCCGGCGCCGCTCGATTCCCGTCGTCGTTCATGCTTGGCGTCTGTCGCGCCGCGGGCGGATTGTGAAGGCGGAACGGCGGGTCAGCGATCCCCCGCGTTGAGGAGATTCCCGGAGGTCGGGCGATCGTCGAAGGGCGCGAACACCTCGGCGACCCAGTCGACGAACAAGCGCAGCTTCGCGCTCAGATGTCGCGACGCCGGATAGACGACATGCAGCGGGTGACGCGGCCGGGTCCAGTCGGTCAGCACCGTGCGCAGCGCGCCGCTCTCCAGGTGCGGCGACGCCGCGAAGCGGAAGGTCTGGCCCAGGCCGGCGCCGGACAGCAGTGCGCTCAGGTGCGCGGTGCTCTCGTTGACGGCCATCACGGTCTCGCCGGCGATCTGCAGGTGCTCGTCGCCGCGGTGGAACTCCAGCGGAAACGCCCGGCCCGTCAACGACGAGAAGTAGCCCGCGATCGCATGACCCGGCACCCGCGTCCGGTCCTCGGGGCCGTGGGCGCGGGCGATCAGCTCGGAAGGATGCTTCGGGACGCCGCGCGCCTTCAGGTAGACCGGGCTCGCGCAGGTGACCCAGTCGAGGTCGGCGATGCGGCGCGCGACCAGCGTGGTGTCCGCCAGTTCGCCGCCGCGGATGACGCAGTCGACGCCTTCGCCGATGAGGTCCACGGGCCGGTCGCTCACGCCCAGGTCCACATGCAGCTCCGGATGGCGCGCGCGGAAGTCGGGCAGGGCGGGGATCAGGATCATGTTGGCCAGCACGGAGCCGATGTCCACGCGCAAGCGGCCGCGCGCCTGTGCGCGCGTCTGCGCGGCGAGCTCGTCCATCTCCGCGAGATCCTCGATCAGACGCCGCGCGCGCTCGTAGTACGCCGCGCCCTCGGGCGTCACGCTGACGCGCCGCGTCGTGCGCTGCAGCAACCGCGTGCCGAGGTGGCGCTCCAGGTCCTGCACCAGCTTCGTCACGGTCGGACGCGGGATGTTCATCGCATCGGCGGCCTTCGAGAACGCGCCCGATTCGGCGATGCGCACGAAGACGCGCAAGGCAAGCAACTGGTCCATCGATCGATTCCTCCTCCTGAAGTTTCAATTATTCAGGATCTGGAAAAAAGAAGTCGAGTTGGACGGCTTTATTCGATCAGGACGAATTCTTAAGCTTCGCTCACCTCTTCACCACTTCCTGAACGGAGCGAATCATGAGCAAGCAACTTGAAGGCAAGGTCGCCGTCGTCACCGGCGGCACCACGGGCATCGGCCTGGCGGCCGCGAAGGCTTTCGCGTCAGAAGGCGCGGTTGTCTACATCACCGGTCGGCGCAAGCCGGAGCTCGACGCGGCCGTCGCCGCGATCGGTCCCAACGCGATCGGCGTGCAGGCGGACTCGACCAAGCTGGCCGATCTCGACCGGCTGTACGCCGAGGTCGGCGAGCGCCACGGCCGCCTGGACGTGCTTTACGCCAACGCCGGCGGCGGCACGATGGCCGCGCTCGGCGAGCTGACCGAGCAGCACGTCGACGAGACCTTCGAGCGCAACGTCAAGGGCGTGATCTTCACCGTGCAGAAGGCGCTGCCGCTGCTGGACAAGGCGGCCACCGGCGCGTCGGTGATCCTGGCCGGATCGACGACGAGCTCGATGGGCACGGCCAACTTCAGCGTCTACAGCGCGACGAAGGCCGCGGTGCGCAACCTGGCGCGCAGCTGGATCCTCGACCTCAAGGGCCGTGCGATCCGCATCAACACGCTGTCCCCCGGCCCGATCCATACGCCGGGCCTGGTGGAGCTGGCCGGCCCCGATCCGGTCAACCAGCAAGGCCTGCTGGACTACCTGACCTCGCAGCTGCCGATCGGCCGCATCGGCCAGCCGGAGGACATCGCGAAGGCGGCGGTCTACCTGGCCTCCGACGCCTCGTCCTTCGTCACCGGCATCGAGCTGTTCGTCGACGGTGGCATGGTCCAGGCCTGAGCGAGCGGGCCGTGGGCGCGGCGCTTGCTCAGATCTCCGAGTCCCACGGCTTGGACAGCCGCATCGCGCAATTGATGATGCCCACCATCGAGTAGGTCTGCGGGAAGTTGCCCCACAGCTCGCCGGTGACCGGGTGGGTATCTTCGGACAGCAGGCCCACGTGGTTGCGCGAGGCGAGCAGCGATTCGAACAGCTCCCGCGCCTGCTCGACGCGGCCGATGCGTGCGAGCGCGTCGATGCGCCAGAACGCGCAGATGTTGAAGGAGGTCTCGGGTTTGCCGAAGTCGTCGGGCGCTTCATAGCGGCGCATGTAGGGACCGTCGCAGAGCGAGGCCTCCAGCGCGTCGACGGTCTTCACGAAGCGCGGGTCCATCGGATCGATGAAGCCGACCTCGGTCATCAGCAGCACGCTGGCGTCGAGGTCCTTCCCGCCGAAGCTCTCGACGAAGGCCTGGCGCTGCTCGCTCCAGGCGTTGTCCAGGATCTTCTGCTTGATCAGCGTGGCGCGTTCCTCCCACAGCGCGGCGCGCTGCGGCAGCTTGAGTTCGCGCGCGATCCTGGCCAGGCGGTCGCAGGCGGCCCAGTTCATCAGCACCGACGAGGTATGGACCCGCGCCCGCGTGCGCAGCTCCCACATGCCGGCGTCGGGCTTGTCGTGGATGGCGAAGGCCTGCTCGCCGGCGCGCTCCAGCAGCGCGAACTCGTCGATGCCCGCGCGCTGGTGCAGGCGGTGGTCGAAGAAGGACTGCGCCGAGCCCAGCACGATGTTGCCGTAGACGTCATGCTGGAAATGCTCGTAGGCCTGGTTGCCCGCGCGCACCGGGCCCATGCCGCGGTAGCCGCGCAGGTGCGGGACCATGTACTCGGTGAGCTTGGCCTCCAGCCCGATGCCGTAGAGCGGCTGCACGTGGCCGTCCTTGGACTGGCCGATGATGTTGCGCATCCAGCGCAGGTAGTCCTCCATCGTGCCGGTCTCGGACAGGCTGTTGAGCGCGCGCACGACGAAGAAGGCGTCGCGCAGCCAGCAGTAGCGGTAGTCCCAGTTGCGCTGCGTGTGCGGCGCCTCGGGCACGCTGGTGGTCATCGCGGCGACGATGGCGCCGGTCTCCTCGAACAGGCACATCTTCAGCGTGATCGCGGCGCGGATCACCGCCTCCTGCCATTCGAGCGGGATGGCGAGCCGGCGCGTCCAGTCGCGCCAGTAGCTGATGGTCTTCTCCTCCAGCAGCCGCGCGGTGTCCTCGACGGCGCGGTCCAGCGTCTCGTCGGGGCCGAAGATGAAGCTCATCGGCATGTCGAGCGCGAAGGGCGTCTCTTCCTGCACGTAGGTGAGCGGTGCGTTGGTGGTCAGCCGGATGGTGCCGTCCGGGCTGACGAAGCGCAGGTGGTTGCTGCCGCGGGTGCGGGTGGGATGGGCGGAGCCCCATTGGATGACGGGCCGCAGGATCACGCGGATGCGGGGATGACCCTGGATGGGGCGCATGCGGCGCACCAGCATCATGGGGCGGTAGGGGCGGTCGTTGAGGAAGAAGCGCGGCATGAAGTCGGTGACTTCGATGGCGTTGCCGTGCGTGTCGTAGAGGCGGGTGCGCAGCACGGCGGTGCCGTGGTCGTAGGACTGCTCGCTGCGGGAAAAATCTTCCAGTTCGACCTGGAAGGTGCCGTCGGGACCGATGCCGTCCGGCGAATCGATGAGCGCGTGGAAGACGGGATCGCCGTCGAAGCGCGGGGCGCAGCACCAGACGACGCGGGCGCGATCGTCGATCAGTGCGCTGACGGCGCAGTTGCCGACGAGGCCGAGTTTCAGAGAGGCTGCATCCATCGTTCCTCCTTCTTCGTCGTTCTTGCGATGTTGCACGGACGGGAACCGGGCAGCGGGCAAGGAACGTTCCTGCGGAGGAGAAACCGCCCGGGCGCGGGCGGTGTGCGATGGCAACAGAGTGTGGGGCGGCTTATGCCGCCAGCCGGAACGTGCTCACCAACGCCGTGAGCTGCTCGGCCTGCGAGCGCAGGCTGCCCGCCGCTGCGGCCGATTCCTCGACCAGCGCGGCGTTCTGCTGCGTCATCTCGTCCAGGCGCTGCACAGCGACGTTGACCTGGCCGATGCCGTCCTTCTGTTCGGCCGCCGCCGTCGCGATCTCGCCGACGATGTCGGCCACCCGGCGCACGCCCTGGACGATCTCGCCCATGGCCTCGCCCGCGTTCTGCGCCAGCCGCGTGCCGGTGTCCACCCGCAGCACGCTCTCGCCGATCAGCGCCTTGATCTCCTTGGCCGCGCCCGCCGAGCGCTGCGCCAGCGCGCGCACCTCGCCGGCCACCACCGCGAAGCCGCGGCCCTGCTCGCCGGCGCGCGCGGCCTCGACCGCCGCGTTCAACGCGAGGATGTTGGTCTGGAACGCGATGCCGTCGATGACGCCGATGATGTCGTTGATGCGGCGCGAGCTCGATTCGATCTGCTGCATCACCGCGACCACCTCGCCGACGACGTCGCCGCCCTTGGAGGCCGACACGCGCGTCGCGCTCACCAGGTCGTTGGCCTGCTGCGCCGAACTCGCCGTGTTGGCGACCGTGCCGGTCAGCTCTTCCATCGAGGAAGCCGTCTCCTGCAGGTTGGAGGCCGTGGCCTCCGTGCGCGCCGACAGGTCTTCGTTGCCGGTCGCGATCTCGCGCGTCGCGACGTTGATCGTCTCCGTGCCGTCCCGCACCTGGCGCACCATGCGCCGCAGCGAGTCCTGCATCGTGCTCAGCTCGCGCAGCAGCACGCCGATCTCGTCGCTGCGATCGACGACGATGTCCTGGCTCAGGTCGCCGCTGGCGATCGTCTGCGCCACCGCGCCGGCCCGCACCATCGGCGCCCGCACCGAGTGCGTGATGCGCCAGGCGATGAAGATGCCCAGCACCACCGCGATGGCCGTCAACGAGAGCATCAAGGTCGCCGCCTGCGCGGCCTGTGCGCGCTGCTCCGCCGCGAAGGCGTCGGTGTCCTCCGAGATCAGCGACACCAGCTTCTCGACCGACGCGAGGTAGCTCGCCGCCGCCGGGACCAGGGTCTGGTCGACCTGCCGCGCGCCGGCCTCCGGATCGGCCTTGATCGCGGCCATCACGCCTTTGCGGATGTCGACGTAGCGTTGCCGCTCCGCGGCAATCACCGGCAGCTGCGCCTTCTGCTCGGTGTCGTCGATGACCTTGTCGAGATCGGCCTGCAGCTGGTTGATGCGGTCCGTGGTCTTCGTCATCTCACCCGACAGGAAGCCGCTGAGCCCCTCGTGTCCGCCGGACTTGGCCATCGCCAGCACGCGGTTGAGGTTGAGCTCGGTCGCGGCGCGCCAGTTCGTGGCCATCAGCCGGCGCTGCTCCAGCGTGTTGAGCTGCTCGCTGAGCCGCACCATCTCGCGCAGTTTGAAGACGCCCACGCCGGTCATCAGCGCCGCCATCGCGAGTACCGCCGCGAACCCGACTTGCAACAAGGTCGTGATCTTCATCCGGCTCAGTGCCTGCAGCATGGCGTACTCCGATATCGATGGTGCAATCGATTATGGGAGTCGCCCACCCCTGCGACAACACGCGGGTGAACCCGGGTCCCTCGTCCGAGGGGCCGATGGAATAAGGGAACCCGGGCGATCCGCGACCGATCTCACGACAGGTGCCGGGTCATGCGTGGCGCGGACACCAACTCGACACAAACCGTTCCGAGCGGATCCGCGCGTCTCCATGCGTCTCCATGCGTCTCCATGCGCCTCCATGCGACATGGCGCGGCCCGTCACGCCAGCCGGAACACCCGCACCAGCTCCGCGAGCTCCTTGGCCTGCTGCTGCAGGCTGTCGGCGGCCGCGCTGCTTTCCTCGACCAGCGCGGCGTTCTGCTGCGTCACCTGGTCCAGCTGCGTGACCGCGTGACCGATCTGCTGGATGCCGCGCGACTGCTCGCCGCTGGCGGAGGCGATCTCGCCGATGAGCACGCTGACCTGCCGCACCTGGTCGACGATGCCCTGCATCGCCGCGCCGGCGTCGTCGGCGAGTCCGGAGCCCGACTGCACCTGCTCGACGCTGCGGCCGATCAGCGCCTTGATCTCGCGCGCGGCCTGCGCCGACCGTTGCGCCAGCGCCCGAACCTCCGACGCGACGACGGCGAAGCCCTTGCCCTGCTCGCCGGCGCGGGCCGCCTCGACCGCCGCGTTCAGCGCGAGGATGTTGGTCTGGAACGCGATGCTGTCGATGACGCCGATGATGTCGGCGATCTGCTTCGACGAGGTGCTGATGTCCTGCATCGTGCGCACCACCTGCTGGACCACGCCGCCGCCCTGGCCCGCGGCCTCGGCGGCGCGCGTGGCCAGCGCGTCGGCCTGGCCGGCCGTGGACGCGTTGTTCTGCACGGTGCTCGACAGCTCCTCCATCGACGCCGCCGTCTGCTGCAGGTTGCTGGCCTGTTCCTCGGTGCGCTGGCTCAGGTCCAGGCTGCCGGTGGCGATCTCGCTGGAGCCCGTCGCGATGCTTTCGCTGCTGTTGCGCACGCGACTGACGATGTCGCGCAGCGAGCCGGCCATCGCGCCCAGCGCCGCGATCAGGCGCGCCGCCTCGTCCTGGCCGGGCGTGGCGTCGCGGCTGCGCAGGTCGCCTTGCGCGACCGCCTCGGCGAAGTGGACCGCCTCCTGCATCGGCGCGGTGATCGAGCGCGTCGTGAACACGCCCGCGCCCAGCGCGATGACCACCGCCGCCAGCGCGGCGGCCAGGCTCCAGCCGCGCACCGACGCGGCGGTCGATTCGGCGCTGCGGAAGGACTCCGCGCCGACGCGCACCTGCAGCGCGAGCAGGGCGTCGATCGCGGCCTTCGCCTGCGCGCCCAGCGTCACGATGCGATCGCCGTAGATCGTCTGCGCCTTGGCCACGTCGCCGGCCTTCACCGCATCGCGCGCGGCCAGCAGGCCCTGCCGGACGTAGTTGCCGCGCACCTCCGCGAAGGCCGTGGCCAGCTGCTTCTCCTCATCGGTGAGGTAGGTGGACATGTAGTCCTTCCACAGCCCGGTGATGGTCGCGATGTTGGTCTGCAGCTGCGTGTCCAGCGTCGACAGCTGCGCCGGGTCGCGGATCATCTCGGTGACCAGGATGCGGTTGCGCAGCATCAGGCTGTCGATGTCGCCGATCTGCTTGAGCGGGATGGTCCGGTCCTCGTAGATCGTCTTGAGGTCCGAGAACACGCGGCCGCTGCCCTGGATGCCCAGCGCCGAGACCCCGAGGATCAGCAGCAGCATCAGGCCGAAGGCCAGCGACAGGCGCTTGCCGGTGGTGAAACGACGCAGGAAGGTCATGGCGGTCTCCAACGGATCTTGTGAACGACGGTGCCAGAACCGATTGCACGATATGTGCCAGCGGGAGGGAAGCCCCGCGCTCCGGTGACGACGATCCGCGTGCGCCGTGATGCGCGTCACGACGCGGGATCCGCCTTGTCCGTTCCCTTCGGCGCGTCCTGGCGCCGCGCGGGATCGGCGAAGGACACGCGCCGGGCCCGGTGCTGCGCCGCCAACGCCTCCGTCTGCATCACGCCCATGCGGTACAGCAGGTTGGCGTCGGGCAGTGGCACGCCCGTCTCGGCGAAGACCTCGAGCGCCCGGTCGAACCCGCGACGCGACTCCCAGTCCGAGCGCAGGCGCCTGGCCGCGCGATCGCGCGCCCGGCGCGCGTCGTCGATGGGTTCGGCCTTGGCGTAGGCGGCGTCGGGCCAGGTCCAGCATTGCAGCCGCGCGGCCGTCACGAGATCGCGCGGCAGCCGTGACGGGCGCAGGCTGCCGCGCATCGGGCAGGCGAGGTCCATCTGGTCGGCGAAGAGCCGCGCGATCCGGCTCAGATCGCCGGCGTCCACGCCCGCCCCGGCGTCGTCCGCCCGCAGCCGGCGCAGCAGGTCCTGGACGGCGATCGCCGCCGGTGCCGGCAGCAGCTCCCGGGGCACCATGCGCAACGCGAGTCGGAGGATGCTCCGCTCGTCCGTGCTCGGCGTGGCGGCAGCACGTCTGGAGGCTGTCGCGCCCGTCGCACCCGTGCGGAGCCGTGCCTGCAGCCCCTGGATCGTGGCCTCGAGGCGCCGATGCATCTCCCGGAACGCCGCCGTCGGCGGCAGTTCCAGGCGGCAGTCGTCGTCGCACAGCGCCGCGCGCAGGCTGGCCGTCATCGCCAGTCGTGCCTGGTCCGCGTCGGGCGCGGCGCCGTCCATCGCCTCGTCCGGCACGATGCTGCGGGCGTGCCGGGTCTTGCGCAGCAGCAGGGGAACGTTCGCGTCGTTGCGCAGCGGCGGGTGCCCCAGCGTGGTTTCGAACAGCCGCAGGGCGCAGTCCGCCGGGATGCAGATCGGCGCGCCCAGGTCGCCGATGTCGGCCGCGCTGAGGCATTCGGTGCCCGGGAGTTCGCGCAGGAACCGGTTGATCGTCGCCGCCGTGCAGCCTCCGGGCAGCGCGACCAGGGGCAGGCGTTGGGGCGGATGCGGAGCGGCCAGTGCCCGCAACCCGGAGAGATGGCCGTCCGGCAGCTCGTCAAGCGTTGCCGGGCGCAGGTCGCGCAGGTCGGCGATGATCGTGCCGGCGGTGGTGAGGCAGTGGCGCAGCGGGTCGTGGACCGTGCAGTCGCCGCGACGCGGGAGCGAGGAGAACGCCTGCGCGAACGCGAAGGAGGCGGGGATCGGTGGCGGCATGCGGACGGACCTCGACGACGGTCCGCCTGAGTACCGCGACGGCGCACGCGCGGCGCGCCCGGCGCGCGCTCCCGCAGCCGCTTACATGCTGCGCCGGTACTGCCCGCCCACTTCAAACAGGGCCGCGGTGATCTGTCCGAGCGAGCACACCCGCACCGCGTCCATCAGCACGTCGAAGACGTTGCCGTTGTCGATGACGGCCTGCTGCAGCCGCTTGAGCATGGCCGGCGCCTCGCCCGCATGGCGCGCGTGGAAATCGGCCAGGCGCGTGAGCTGACCCTGCTTCTCCTCCTCGGTGGAGCGCGCCAGCTCGATGTGCTCCGGCACCGGGTCGCCGTGCGGGTTGCGGAAGGTGTTCACGCCGATGATGGGGTACTCGCCGGTGTGCTTCAGCATCTCGTAGTGCATCGACTCTTCCTGGATCTTGCTGCGCTGGTAGCCCGTCTCCATCGCGCCCAGGACGCCGCCGCGCTCGGCGATGCGCTCGAACTCGGTCAGCACCGCCTCCTCGACCAGCTCGGTGAGCTCGTCGATGATGAACGCGCCCTGGCTGGGGTTCTCGTTCTTGGCCAGGCCCCACTCGCGGTTGATGACCAGCTGGATCGCCATCGCGCGGCGCACCGATTCCTCGGTCGGCGTGGTGATCGCCTCGTCGTAGGCGTTGGTGTGCAGCGAGTTGCAGTTGTCGTAGATCGCGATCAGCGCCTGCAACGTGGTGCGGATGTCGTTGAAGGCGATCTCCTGCGCGTGCAGGGAGCGGCCCGAGGTCTGGATGTGGTACTTCAGCTTCTGGCTGCGCTCGTTGGCGCCGTACTTGTCGCGCATCGCCACGGCCCAGATGCGGCGCGCGACGCGGCCCAGCACGGTGTACTCCGGGTCCATGCCGTTGCTGAAGAAGAAGCTCAGGTTGGGCGCGAAGTCGTCGATGTGCATGCCGCGTGCCAGATACGCCTCCACGAAGGTGAAGCCGTTGGACAACGTGAAGGCCAGCTGCGAGATCGGGTTCGCGCCCGCCTCGGCGATGTGATACCCGCTGATCGACACCGAGTAGAAGTTGCGCACGTCGTGGTTGACGAAGTACTGCGCGATGTCGCCCATCACCTTGAGCGAGAACTCGGTCGAGAAGATGCAGGTGTTCTGGCCCTGGTCCTCCTTGAGGATGTCGGCCTGCACCGTGCCGCGCACGTTGGCCAGCACCCAGGCGCGGATCTTGGCGGCCTCGTCGGCGGTCGGCTCGCGGCCGTTGTCGGCCTTGAACTTCGTCAGCTGCTGGTCGATCGCGGTGTTCATGAACATCGCCAGGATCGAGGGCGCCGGGCCGTTGATCGTCATCGACACGGAGGTCGTCGGGTGGCACAGGTCGAAGCCGTCGTACAGGACCTTCATGTCGTCCAGCGACGCGATGCTGACGCCGGAGTTGCCGACCTTGCCGTAGATGTCGGGCCGCGGCGCGGGGTCGGCGCCGTAGAGCGTGACCGAGTCGAAGGCCGTCGACAGCCGCTTGGCCGGCAGGCCCTCGGACACCAGCTTGAAGCGCCGGTTGGTGCGGAAGGCATCGCCCTCGCCGGCGAACATGCGGGTGGGGTCCTCGCCTTCTCGCTTGAACGCGAACACGCCGGCCGTGTACGGGAAGCTGCCCGGCACGTTCTCCAGCATCAGCCACTTCAGCAACTCGCCCTGGTCCTCGTACGGCGGCAGCACGACCTTGCGGATGCGCGTGCCCGACAGCGAGGTCGACACCAGCGCGGTGCGGATCTCCTTGTCGCGGATCTTCACGACGTACTCGTCGCCGGCGTAGGCCTGCTGCATGTCGGGCCACTGCGCGAGCAGCTGGCGCGCGTCGGCGTCGAGCTTCGCTTGGCGCGATGCCGCGAGCGTCTCCAGCGAGGCCAGCGACGCAGCGCGTGTCTGCGCATCTCCGCCGGCTTCGGTGCCGACCAGCATCGCCGCGCTCGCGGTCAACTGCTGGATCTCGCGGGCCAGGCGCGCTTGCGCGCGGGCCCGCTTCTTGTACGAGCGCACCGTGTCGCCGATCTCGGCGAGGTAGCGCGAGCGCGCCGGCGGCACGATGGGCGTCTGGTGCGTGCTGAAGCGCGTGGCGGCGACCGGCAGACGGCCGTCGCGCAGGACCAGTCCAAGTTCAGCCAGGCGCGGCTTCAGCGCCTGGTAGAGCGCGGTGACGCCGTCGTCGTTGAAGCGGCTGGCCATGGTGCCGAAGACCGGCAGTTCCTCGGCCTTCTTGCCCCAGGCTTCCTTGTTGCGCTGCACCTGCTTGGCGACGTCGCGCCACGCGTCGGCGGCGCCCTTGCGGTCGAACTTGTTGATGGCGACGAACTCGGCGAAGTCCAGCATGTCGATCTTCTCGAGCTGGCTGGCCGCGCCGAACTCCGGCGTCATCACATACATCGGCACGTCGACGTGCGGCACGATGGCCGCGTCGCCCTGTCCGATGCCGGAGGTCTCGACGATGACCAGGTCGAAGCCGGCGACCTTGGCCGCGGCAATCACGTCGGGCAGCGCCTGCGAGATCTCCGAGCCGAAGTCGCGCGTCGCCAGCGAGCGCATGTAGACGCGTTGACCGGCCGCCCACGGGGCGATCGCGTTCATGCGGATGCGGTCGCCCAGCAGCGCGCCGCCGCTCTTGCGGCGCGACGGGTCGATGGAGATCACGGCGATGCGCAGCGCGTCGTCCTGGTCCAGGCGCAGGCGGCGGATCAGTTCGTCGGTCAGCGAGGACTTGCCCGCGCCGCCGGTGCCGGTGATGCCCAGCACGGGGGTGCGCAGGCCTTTGGCGGCGTCGCGCAGGGCCTGCGTGAAGCTCGCATCGGCGCGGCCGTTCTCCAGCGCCGTGATGGCCTGCGCGAGCGCGCGCCAGGCGCTTTCCGAATGGCCCTGCAGCGCGGCCACGGCCTTGGGCGCGGCGGCGCTGAGGTCCTGGTCGCAGCGCATGACCATCTCGCCGATCATGCCCATCAGGCCCATGCGCTGGCCGTCCTCGGGGCTGAAGATGCGCACGCCCTGGTCGGCCAGGTCGCGGATCTCGGCCGGCACGATCACGCCGCCGCCGCCGCCGAAGACCTGGATCTTCTCGCCCCCGCGCTGGCGCAGCAGCTCCACCATGTACTTGAAGTATTCGACGTGGCCGCCCTGGTAGGAGCTGACCGCGATGCCCTGCGCGTCTTCCTGCAGGGCGGCGGTGACGACCTCGTCCACCGAGCGGTTGTGGCCCAGGTGGATGACCTCCGCGCCCATGCTCTGCAGGATGCGCCGCATGATGTTGATCGCCGCGTCATGCCCGTCGAACAGGCTGGCGGCGGTCACGAAGCGGACCTTCTGGGTGGGGCGGTACTCGGCCAGGGCCTTGTACTCGGCGGACATCTCGGTCATGACGTTTGTCTCCGGCGTGGGGGCGCGGTCGCCTGCAGGGGATGAGGATGGTCCCGCTGCGGCGCCTGTCGTGGGCAATCCCTTCTGGGGATCGCGTGTGCCACTGATTCTAGGTTCCGGTTGACGTTTACGTAAACGTGAGAAGCCCGCGCTTGTCGACGCGCGAAGGGCGGGAAATCCCTAGGAAGCCTCAGGACGACGAGGCGCCGCGGCGACGGACCAGCGCCGCGAGCGCGCCCAGGCCGGCCAGCATCAGGGCCCAGGTGCCGGGCTCGGGGACCACGGCGGCGGCGGCGAACGACTGCCGGTAGTCCAGTCCGTTGGCGCCGGTGACGGTGTAGTCCGTGACGACCCCGCCGTCGGCGTTCTGCATGCCGGTGACGCCGTCCCAGTACAGGCTGCGGGACAGGTCGATCCAGGTGGTGGCGCTGGCGTTGAAGGGCGCGTTGCTGTCGTCGCTCACGACGGCGGTGAGGGTGGTGGCCGAGATCGCCAGATCGAGGTGGATGGGCTGGCCGAAGACGAACTGGATCGAGAGATCCTGCATCCCCGAGCCCGTATGAGGCGGTTGGGAGATGCTCGACCCGCCGTTGGAGCGGGTCTCCAGCAGGAAGTACTGCAGATGGACCACGTCGTAGTCGACGGGCCAGGGTGGGCCGCCCGGATCGGGCGGAAAGTTCGGCACGCCGTCGGCCTGGAGGAGGACCTCTGCCTGCCACACGGTGTCGGCGGAGTAGCGACCGAATTCGCCGGGCGGTTGGCCGAGATGCCCCGAGCCGGCGGTGACGCCGTCGTAGAAGACGCGGAAGTTCATCCAGCCCAGCGTGCCTGCGGTGCAGGTCGGGCAGCTGACGATCAGCGTGTCGCTCAGTGCGCTGGTCACCGTCGCGCGGACATCGACGCCTTGCAGCGCGGTCTGCGTGGACATCGCGGCATCGGCGCGCAGGGCGGCCTGCAGATGGCCGTTGCTGGCGCTGCTCCAGCCGGTCACGCTCCCGGTGTTGAACAGCGCGCCGTCGCGGAACTCGCCCGATTCGTCGAGCAGCAGGCGTTGCCCCGGCGCGGCCGGCCCGCGTTGCTCGCCGGACCGGAATGGCGTCCCCGAGACGCCCAGCTGGTAGCTGTAGCCGGTGGTGAAGTCCGCGGCCATCGCCGGGGACGGGCCGGATACGCCGGCGATCAGCGCCGTGGCGATGAGCACGGGCCAGGAACGCAGTTTGGTGGTGGACAGTTTCGGCATGGCAGGCTCCCAGGTATCGACGCTCAAGGCGCCGTGCGGCCGCGGCCGCGTCGAGTGAAGGCGGCGAGCACCGCCAGTCCCAGTGCCATCAACGTCCAGGTGCCGGGCTCCGGGACGGCGACGACGACGTCCGCAAAGGACTGGACGTAGTTGACGCCCACGCTGTTCAGCGCGGAGAAACCGGAGACGGCGTTCCCGTTGGCGTCGGTGACGGAGGAGATGCCGTCCCAGTAGAAGCTGTGCGTGAAGGCGGAGAAGGACTGGGCGCTGAGGAAGCCTGGGCCGCCGGCCTCGTCGTGGAGGAAGGACGACGCCGAGGCGAGGCCCTGCCAGTCCATCGAGATCGGGCGGCCGAACTCGAATTCCAGCTGAAGGTCGTAGACGCCGAGTCCCTCGCGCGAACCGCCGGCGGCCACGGTGTCATTGACCTTCGCGAGGTAGTCGTAGGCGTACAGCGAGAGCACGCCCGGGCCGGGAAACTCGGTGCCGACGCCTTCGGCGCGCATCGAGAGGTTGGCGGTCCAGAAGTACTGCATCTCGCGCGCTGGACCGGCGGTCGCTTGTCCGTTGAGATCGGTGGACGCGTGGGCCATGCCGACGTCGCCCTCGAGCACGACGCGGAAGTTCATCAGCCCCCGCGTGCCGTCCACGCAGGTGGCGCAGCGGACGACGAAGCTGTCGATGGCCTCCGCGCTGGCCATGGACTCGCCGCGCGTGCCGGGTTGCGCGCCGGACACGGAGGTTTGCGTCGCCGCGGTGCGGGCCACGAAAGTGAGGTGGCCGAAGGTCGCGGTCGCGGCGGACACGGCTTCGGCGTTCTGGATCAGGCTAGACGAGGTGTCGAGGAGACGCGCATCGGCGCTCACCGCGATGAAGGAGGCGCCGACCTGCGGGACACCGCCGTCCTGGAGGCTGCGCGTGCCGGTCCGGCTGTTCGCTTCCGCGTAGGCGATGAACTGGGCGCCGGCAGCCGCGCCAGGCGCTGCCAGCGCGGCGGCGAGCAGGAGGCCGGCCCCAGTCCGGCGGGCAACCAGCGTCATGGCGATCTCCCCGGCGGCGTGGGTGCCGCCAGCCGCGACATTACGGCGATCCGCCGCATTGCGCGGCCCCTCCCAAACAGGACCGCGGGCACGGTCGTTGCGCGACGGCGGGAACGGCGATTGCTCCGCGCTGGCCCGTTCGACCCGGCGGTCGGTCGCGGCATGGAACTTGCGCCGTCTCCGCGGTGAAGCCGCCGCAAGCCCCCGCCGCCAGCCCGGAGCCGCCCGCCCCGGCGGGACTGCGCGTGCTCGTCATCGACGACGGTGCGCATCGCGCGGACCTGCTGCGCGACGAGCTTGCGCGTCAGGGCCACGAGGTGGTCGGCGTCATCGAGCAGGCGACCTTGATCCACGATTGCGTGCTGCGTCTGCAGCCGGACGTCGTGATCGTCGACGCCGAATCGCCGACGCGCGACACGCTGGAGAACCTCGCCACGCTCAACGCGAAGATGCCGCGGCCGGTGGTCGTCTTCGCCGAGGACGAGGACCGCGGCACCATGCGCCGCGCGATCCAGGCGGGCGTCAGCGCCTATGTCGTCGCGGGCCTGCAGACGCAACGCCTGGCACCGGTGCTGCACGTGGCGATCGCGCGCTTCGAGCAGGACCTCGCCTTGCGGACGGAGCTCAGCCAGGCGCAGGCGCAACTGGCCTCGCGCAAGCTGGTCGACAAGGCCAAGGGCATCCTGATGCGCGAGCAGGGGCTGGACGAGGACCAGGCCTACCAGCGGCTGCGCAAGCTCGCGATGGACCGCGGCGAGGCGATCGGACAGGTCGCCCGGCGCGTCATCGACGCGCACGACCTGCTGCGAGGCTGAACCGGGACTGGGTGCACCGCCGCGGCGCACGGGTGCCGCAGGACGGTGCGCGCTGCGGCGCGCGACCGACCGGAGGTCAGACGCGTCGGCGACGCGCCAAGGCGGCCAGCAATGCCAATCCGCCTGCCATCAGCGCCCAGGTTCCGGGCTCGGGCACGACCGCGGCCGCCAGGGCGTAGTTGTAGCCGTCAGCGCTCAGCGCGGAGACGTTCTGGATGGGGATGTTGTTTTCGTCCGTCACGTAGACACCGCCGAAGGTGATGTTGTCGACCTGGTTCGACATCGCCAGCGCCCAGGCGTCGGTCTGCCCCCCGACGCTGCTGGACCTGACCTCGGCCGTCACCCAGGACATCAGGTGCAGGCCGAAACTGACGGGTTCGCCGTACACGAACTGGAACATCACGGCGCCGTCGTCGCGGATGTCCCAGGCGGAATGGTTGCCGTTGCTCTGGATGTCGTACACGGTGTAAGAGGATCCGCCCTGGTCCTGGCGCGGCTCACCCCACGGTGGGGGCGGAACACCGGTACTCGATCCGGAGTGGCCGGAGGAATAGTTCAACGCCGTCGTCTCGTAGGCGCCTTCGGGCCGGCCGGACCAGTAGCTGAAGCCGCCGGTCGACATGTACTGGCCCATGTTGCCGCCCACGGCGAGGCCGACCCAGCCGATGGTGCCGTCGACGCAGGTCGGACAGGTGATGGTGAAGGAGTCGTACAGCGAGATCGACGATCGCACCTCGACATAGGCCGACCGGTCGAGGTCATAGGTGTTCAGGAACACGCTGGCCGACGCGAAGTTGGACAGGCCGGTCCGACTGCCCTGACTCCAGCCCGTGCCGGTGGCCAGGAGCGAGATGCTCGAGTTCTCGGTGACCGTCACGTCGATCGAGTCCCGTTGGCCGGCAGCGATCGATCCGCTGGTGGGGTCCGGACTGCCGGCCACCGGCACCGACGATCCGTCCCGGTAGATGACGGCCTGCTTGCCGCTGATGATCTCCAGCGCCAGGGCCTGTCCGGGCAGGCCGGCCGCGAGGACCAGGAGGGCCGCGGCGGCCAGCGGCCGCACGCTCCGTAGAAGAGGATGCATGGATGTCTCCCTTGCCGCATCGTTCACGGCGGCTTCACGGAAGGTAGTCCACGGCGGTCGCCGGCGCGGCCCCTTGAAACCGCTTCCGCAGGCACGCGGCGTGCAACACCTTGGCACGCTTCCTGCGTGTTGATCGGCAAGCTCTCGCAACGGCGTGAGGGCCGCCCCAAGAAGGTTCGGACAAAGGCGTCCGATCGAACCCGCGCACCGCGCCGGGTCGATCGTGACGCCTTTTTTGTTTTTGGCTCTGCACTTTGACGGCGCGGCACCGCGCCACCCGGAGGTCCTGAATGCAACACGGTTCCCAGGAGGGTCTGATGAGCGCTGAACGTCGCAAGCTGCTCGCCACCGGCGCGGCGCTGGGCGGGTTGTCCGCGCTGCCGGGCGGCGGCGCGTTCGCCGCCGGCTCCGACAAGCCGGAGAAGGAGGAAGTGCGCATCGGCTTCATCCCGCTGACCGACTGCGCATCGGTGGTGATGGCCGCCGCGCTCGGCTTCGACAAGAAGTACGGCATCAAGATCATCCCCACCAAGGAAGCCTCCTGGGCCGGCGTGCGCGACAAGCTCGTCAACGGCGAGCTCGACATGGCGCACGTGCTCTACGGCCTGATCTACGGCGTGCAGCTGGGCGTGGCCGGTCCGAAGAAGGACATGGCCGTGCTGATGACCCTCAACAACAACGGCCAGGCGATCACGCTGTCGAAGAAGCTGGCCGAGGCGGGCGCGGTGGACGCGGCCTCGCTGGCCCAGGTGATGAAGAAGGACAGGCGCGACTACACCTTCGCGCAGACCTTCCCGACCGGCACGCACGCGATGTGGCTCTACTACTGGCTGGCCGCCGCGGGCGTGAACCCGGTGAAGGACGCCAAGGTCATCACCGTGCCGCCGCCGCAGATGGTGGCCAACATGCGGGTGGGCAACATGGACGGCTTCTGTGTCGGCGAGCCCTGGAACCACCGCGCCATCATCGACGGCATCGGCATCACCGCGGCCACCACGCAGGACATCTGGAAGGACCATCCGGAGAAGGTGCTCGGCACCACCGGCGACTTCGTCAGGAAGTACCCGAACACCGCGCGCGCCGTGATCATGGCGGTGCTTGAAGCCGGTCGCTGGATAGACGCCAGCCTGTCCAACAAGCAGAAGATGGCCGAGACCATCGCCGACAAGGCCTACGTCAACACCAGCGTCGACGCGATCAACCAGCGCATCCTGGGCCGCTACCAGAACGGCCTGGGCAAGACCTGGGACGACCCCAACTACATGAAGTTCTTCAACGACGGCCAGGTCAACTTCCCCTGGCTGTCCGACGGCATGTGGTTCCTGACCCAGCACAAGCGCTGGGGGCTGATCAAGGAACACCCGGACTACCTCGGCGTCGCGCGCCAGGTGAACCAGGTCGAGCTCTACAAGCAGGCGGCGTCGGCGCTCGGCGTGTCGGTGCCGAAGGAGTCGATGCGCTCGGCGAAATTGTTCGACGGCGTCGTCTGGGACGCGAAGGATCCCGCGAAGTACGCCGATTCGTTCAAGGTCCGAGCCTGACGAGATCTCTCCCAGTCCCCTTCTGATCGATGCAGGAGTCCGCCATGGTCAGTGCCGTCTTCCATTCCTCCGACGACGCGTCGGGCGACGCGATGAGCGTCTCCGTCGCCACGCCCTTGCCGCTGGCGCGCGACGCGGCCAACGAGCCGGTTGCCACGCCGGCGCCCGTCGCCCGTCCGCCGCGCGCGGGCATCGACTGGCGCGCCGTGTGGATGCGCGTGCTGCCGCCGGTGTGCGGCCTGGGCCTGCTCTGGCTGGTCTGGTACGTCGCGACGCTGAAGGGCGGCGAGTTCCCGACGCCGGGCGCGACCTGGGACGCCGCGGTCAAGCTCTTCGCCGATCCGTTCTATCGCAACGGGCCCAACGACCAGGGCATCGGCTGGAACATCCTGAATTCACTGCAGCGCGTGGCGCTGGGCTTCGGCCTCGCGGCGGCGGTGGGCATCCCGCTGGGTTTCATCATCGGTCGTTTCGAATTCGCGAGCCGCATGCTGTCGCCGCTGATCAGCCTGCTCAAGCCGGTGTCGCCGCTGGCGTGGCTGCCCATCGGGCTGCTCGTGTTCAAGAGCGCCAACCCGGCGGCGATCTGGACCATCTTCATCTGCTCGATCTGGCCGATGGTCGTCAACACCGCCGTCGGCGTGCAGCGCGTGCCGCAGGACTACCTCAACGTCGCGCGCGTGCTGCGGTTGTCGGAGTGGAAGCTGGTGACGCGCATCCTGTTCCCCGCCGTGCTGCCCTACATGCTGACCGGCGTGCGACTGTCCGTCGGCACCGCGTGGCTGGTGATCGTCGCGGCCGAGATGCTGACCGGCGGCGTCGGCATCGGCTTCTGGGTCTGGGACGAGTGGAACAACCTCAACGTGCAGCACATCCTCATCGCGATCTTCGTGATCGGGATCGTGGGGCTGATGCTGGAGTGGCTGCTGATGGCGCTCGCCAGGCGCTTCTCTTTCGATGACTGATCGCGACGATCGACGATCGATCGTTCCCCGCATCACCAGGAGATTCCGATGAGCACTCCCTTCATCCGCGTGCAGCGGGCCGAGATGGTTTTCGCGAGCCGCAAGGGCCGGTTCCATGCGCTGCGCGAGATCGACCTCGACATCGCCAAGGGCGAGTTCGTGACGCTGATCGGCCATTCGGGCTGCGGCAAGTCGACGCTGCTGAACCTGATCGCCGGCTTGCTGCGGCCCACCGACGGCGGGCTGCTGTGCGACGGCCGCGAGATCGCGGGACCGGGGCCGGAGCGCGCGGTGGTGTTCCAGAACCACTCGCTGCTGCCGTGGCTGACCTGCTTCGACAACGTGCTGCTGGCGGTGGAATCGGTGTTCGGCGGGCGTGAGCTGCGGCCTCGTCTGATGGCGCGGACGGAGGAGGCGCTGCACCTCGTCGGCATGAGCCATGCGATGTTCAAGCGGCCGCATGAGATCTCGGGCGGGATGAAGCAGCGCGTGGGCATCGCGCGGGCGCTGGCGATGGAGCCGAAGGTGCTGCTGATGGATGAGCCCTTCGGCGCGCTGGACGCGCTGACGCGCGCGCATCTGCAGGACGAGCTGCTGAAGATCGTCGCGGCGACGCACAGCACGGTGGTGATGGTCACGCACGACGTGGACGAGGCGGTGCTGCTGTCCGACCGCATCGTGATGATGACCAACGGCCCCGCCGCCACGATCGGCGAGATCCTGCCCGTCACGCTGGCGCGTCCGCGCGACCGCGTCGCGCTGGCCGAGGATCCGGCCTACGTGCATGCACGCAAGGCGGTGATCGACTTCCTCTACACGCGGCATCGGCACGTGGAGTCGCGGGCCGCTTGATCCTCTTACTCCCTCTCCCGCTTGCGGGAGAGGGTGGGGGTGAGGGCCAGCGGCGGTGGCAGTGCAGAAGCCTTCAACCCAGGATGATCTGCAGACTCTGTTGGTAATGCACCGTGAGCAATTCCAGCCGATCGAGCATCACCTCGCTGCTCCGCGCCAGTCCTTCGGCCGCTTCACGGCCATGGGCGTCGCGCACGCTGCGCATCAGCCGCAGCCATTCCGCGCCAACCTCGGCGAGCAGTGCGCGGATGGCGTCGCTCGACAGCGGCGACGATTCCAACTCGGCCAGACCGGCGGCGAAGCGATCGAGGCTATCGAGCAGCTCAGCCGGCGTGCGACCCGGCAGCAGGTCGACGAGCAACGCCTCCTTCGCCAGTTGCTGGCTCAGCATGCGCTGCCGTCCGCAGACGTTGACGACGTGCAGCGGCTTGCCGCCGCCGGAGGCGGCGAGCGTCGTCGCGAGTTCGTCCGACAGGGACAGCAGATCCTGCGCCGCGGCATCGGCGGCGCTCAGCGCCTCGACGCTGGGCTTGCCGGCGAGCAGAGGCTCCAGCCGGCGCCAGGCGTCGATGACCGGGTCGAGTCGCAAGCTCGATGTTGCTGCTGACGCAGCGCCCGCCGACGATGGCAGATTCGTCACCAGCGCCGGCAGCCGCGCCAGGTTCGCCGTCACGCGCGCGCAGGACTCGTCCTGCAACGCCTTCGCGCGTTTGCTCTCGATGCCCGCGGCGCGCTGCGCCATCAGCTTCACCAGCCGCTGGCTGAGCATGCGCTGCTGGCCGGCGAGGTTCACCGCTTCGGCCAGCTGCGCCGACTGCACGACCGATCGCGCCACCTCACCCAACCGCAGGTGCGCGTGCATGGCCGCGTCGCGCAGCAGGCGGAAGGCACTCTCTTCATCCAGCTCGCGGGCCGACATCAGCAGGCCTTTCGCGCGGTCGGTCCACTTGCGGTCGTCCAGTTGCGCCCGCAGCGCCCAGAAGCGGTTGAATGAGCCGATGGCCCAGCGCAGCTGTCGGCGCAGCGCCGCGGGTTCGGGCATCGATTCCAGGTGCACCTGCACGCCGAGCGCCATCGCGCGCTGCTGGAAGTCGGCGGGCAGGCGAGCGGCGTTCGGCGCCACGCAGACGCCCGGCAGGTTCAACGAGGCTGCTTCGAGCGCGTCCAGCCAATCGGAGGTGTTCGCAGGCGATGCGTCGCCGAGGTCGAGCACGAACGCCTCCACGTCCCGTTCCTGTGCGGAGCGCACCAAGCTGTCGCGCTCCGGATGGTGCATGGCCGCTGCAATCCAGTGCGTGGTGGGGGCTCCGGCCAGCGCATCGGCGCCCAGCAGCAGCACCCGACGCGGCAATGTCGCGTCGTCATCGGGATGGGAACCGGACGGTGCGTGGGAGTCGGACATGGCCTCGGGCAGGTTCTGGAACCAGGGCGTGGCAGAGGATGAGTGCAGCAAGCGACGGCGCTGCGTCGCAACGCCGACGAAGCGCCGCAGCATAAGCCTGCGGCGGTCCGGCGTTGAAGAAATCCCGACCGCGGTGCTCGCTGGCATGCGACTTGCGAAGCCTCCGGCGTGGCGCAACGACGCGCCGCACCCTCGCGGGGCTCAGGCTCCGCGGTCTTCGCGCCGGATCGTTCGCGATCCGATGCCTCATCCGTCAGAAGGCCTCGCCGAGCCCCGCGCTCGACGCGGCCTTTTTTCGTTTCCAGCCACCCACAGCACTTCCGCCATGGCAGCGTTCCGCACCTTCCTGCGCTCCGGCCACGCCCCGACACTCGGCGCGGCGTTCCTGTACTTCGCCTGCTCCTGCTGCATCTGGGTGCTCAATGGCGCGCTCGCGCCCTTCATCAGCGAGGCCTACCAGCTCACCGCCGCGCAGAAGGGCCTGATGCTCTCCATCCCCATCATGGCCGGCGCGCTGATGCGTTTCCCGCTGGGTGTGCTCTCGCAGTACATCGGCCGCAAGAACGCGACCCTGGTGGAGATGGCGCTGATCGCCGTCGCGATGAGCTACGGCTACTTCCAGGTGGAGAGCTACGGCGACCTGCTCGCGATGGGCGTGCTGTTGGGCATCGCCGGCGCGAGCTTCGGTGTGGCGATGTCGCTGGGCTCGGGCTGGTACCCGCCGAAGTACAAGGGCCTGGCGATGGGCCTGGTCGGCGCGGGCAACGTGGGCACGGCGGTGTCGGTGCTCGTCGCCCCGCCGCTGGCGCAGTGGCTGGGCTGGCAGAGCGTCTACGCGATCGCCGCCGCCGCGATCGCGGTGCCGATGCTCGTGATGGTGGTCTTCGCGAAGGAGCCGCCCGACGTCGACACCCACGCCGGCCTGCGCGACCACGTCGCCTGCCTGTTCGAGAAGGACGGCTGGGCCTTCAGCCTGCTGTACGCGGTGACCTTCGGCGGCTTCATCGGCCTCACGACCTTCCTGCCCACCTACTACCACGACCAGTTCGATGTCTCCAAGGTGGCGGCCGGGCAACTGACGATGCTCGCGGCCTTCATGGGCGCGGCCGTGCGTGTCGCCGGCGGCGCGTTGTCGGATCGCTGGGGCGGCATCAATGCGCTGACCGTGGTGCTGGCGGTGGTGACGGTGTCGCTGCTGCTGGTCGGACTCGCCGACGGCTCGCTGGTGCTGACGACGGTGCTGCTGGTCGTGTGCTTCGGCGCGCTGGGCGCGGGCAACGGCGCGCTGTTCCAGCTCGTGCCGCTGCGCTGGCCGGCGGCCACCGCGGTGGCCGGTTCGATGATCGGCGAGATCGGCGCCCTCGGCGGCGGCGCGGTCCCCAACCTGATGGGCCTGTCCAAGCAGTGGGCCGGCACCTACGCGTGGGGCTTCGCGGCCTTCGCCGTCTTCTCGCTCGTGATGCTCGGCCTGCTGCGCGTGATGCAGGCCCGCTGGACCCGCACCTGGGTCGGCGCCGGCGGCCGCGCGCATCCCTCTGATTTCACCGAAGCACCTCGGTCACTCCCGCTCCCGACCACCCCCACACCCAATCCTTCATTCCAGATGGAGCGTGCCGCATGAAAAAGATGAAGCTCGTGATGATCGGCAACGGCATGGCCGGCGTGCGGACGCTGGAGGAGCTGCTGAAGATCTCCCCCGATCTCTACGACATCACCGTCTTCGGTGCCGAGTCGCATCCCAACTACAACCGCATCCTGCTCAGCCCGGTGCTGGCTGGCGAGCAGACGCTGGACGAGATCATCCTGAATCCGCTGTCCTGGTACGAGGACAACGGCATCACCCTGCATCTGGGCAGGGCGGTAAAGACCATCGACCGCATCAAGCGCAAGGTGATCGCGGAAGACGGCACCGAGGCCGAGTACGACCGCCTGCTGATCGCCACCGGCTCCAACCCCTTCATCCTGCCGGTGCCCGGCAAGGAGCTCGAAGGCGTGATCGGCTACCGCGACATCACCGACACCAACACGATGATCGAGGCGGCGACCAGGTACCGCCACGCCGTGGTCATCGGCGGCGGCCTGCTCGGCCTGGAGGCCGCAAACGGCCTGATGCTGCGCGGCATGCAGGTCACCGTGATCCACATCGCCGGCTGGCTGATGGAACGGCAGCTCGACGACCAGGCCGGCGACCTGCTGCGCAAGTCGCTGCAGGAGCGCGGCCTGCGCTTCCGCATGGGCGCGCAGACCGAGGCGCTGATCGGAGACAAGGACGGCCGCGTGATGGCCGTGCGCTTCAAGGACGGTGAAGAGATCCCCGCCGACCTCGTCGTGATGGCCGCTGGCATCCGTCCCAACACTGCGCTCGCCGAGAGCGCCGGCATTCACTGCCACCGCGGCATCGTCGTCACCGACACGCTGCAGACGGTCACCGATCCCCGCGTCTACGCCGTCGGCGAATGCGCCGCGCACCGCGGCATCGCCTACGGCCTGGTCGCGCCGCTGTTCGAGCAGGGCAAGGTCTGCGCCAACCACCTCGCCCAGTTCGGCATCGGCCGCTACCTCGGCAGCCAGACCAGCACCAAGCTGAAGGTCACGGGCATCGACCTGTTCTCGGCCGGCGACTTCATGGGCGGCGAGGGCACCGAAGAGATCGTGATGAGCGATCCCTTCGCCGGCGTCTACAAGAAGCTCGTGATCAAGGAAGACCAGCTCGTCGGCGCCTGCCTCTACGGCGACACCGTCGACGGCAGCTGGTACTTCAAGCTGCTGCGCGAGGGTCGCAAGATCGGCGACATCCGCGACAAGCTGATGTTCGGCGAGAGCAACATCGGCGACGTCGGCCACCAGGGCCACAACAAGGCGGCCGCGATGGCCGACAGCGACGAGGTCTGCGGCTGCAACGGCGTCACCAAGGGCGCCGTGTGCAAGGCGATCAAGGAGAAGGGCCTGTTCACGCTGGAGGAGGTGCGCAAGCACACCAAGGCCAGCGCCAGCTGCGGCTCCTGCACCGGCCTGGTCGAGCAGCTGCTGATGTTCACCGCCGGCGGCGACTATTCCTCGGCGCCGAAGAAGAAGGCGATCTGCGGCTGCACCGACCTGAGTCACCAGGAAGTGCGCGACGCCATCTTCAAGGACCACCTGATCAAGCTGGTCGACGTCTACGCGCGCCTGAACTGGAAGACGCCCAACGGCTGCGCGACCTGCCGGCCGGCGCTCAACTACTACCTGCTGTCGTCGTGGCCCAAGGAGGCCGTCGACGATCCGCAGTCGCGCTACATCAACGAGCGCAGTCACGCGAATATCCAGAAGGACGGGACCTACTCGGTGATCCCGCGGATGTGGGGCGGGGAGACAACCGCCGATGAGCTGCGTCGGATCGCCGACGCCGTCGACAAGTACAAGATCCCGACCGTCAAGGTGACGGGCGGCCAGCGCATCGATCTGCTGGGCGTCCGGAAAGAGGATCTGGTCGACGTCTGGCGCGACATCGGGATGCCCAGCGGGCACGCCTACGCGAAGGCGCTGCGCACGGTGAAAACCTGCGTCGGCTCCGAATGGTGCCGCATGGGCACGCAGGACAGCACGCAGATGGGCAAGGACCTGGAGCGCGCGATGTGGCGGATGTATGCGCCGCACAAGGTGAAGTTCGCCGTCAGCGGCTGCCCGCGCAACTGCGCCGAGGCCGGCATCAAGGACGTCGGCATCATCGGCGTGGACTCAGGCTGGGAGATGTACGTCGCGGGCAACGGCGGCATCAAGACGGAGGTGGCGCACTTCCTCGTCAAGCTCAAGACCTCCGAGGAGGTCATGGAATACACCGGCGCCTTCATGCAGCTCTATCGCAAGGAGGGCTGGTATCTGGAGCGCACCGTGCACTACGTGAGTCGCGTGGGCCTGGACCACGTGAAGCGCCGCATCCTCGATGACCACGAGGGACGCAAGGCGCTGTGGGCCGAACTGCAGTTCGCGCTCGACGGCGAGCCGGACCCGTGGTTCGAGTTCGCCAAGGCACAGGTCGACGTGCGGCAGTTCGAGCCCGTCGCCACGGTTCAGGCCGACGTTCAGCCGTCGGTTCAGCCCACCGTTCAAGCCACCGTCCAAGCGTGAGGAGCACCCGATGACAAACTGGATCTCCGTCTGCACCGTGGCCGACATCCCCGTGCTGGGCTCGCGACGCGTCGCCCGCGAGAAGGGGCCGCAGGTCGCGCTGTTCCGCACCGCCGATGACCGCGTCCATGCGCTGCTCGATCGCTGCCCCCACAAGGCGGGGCCGCTCAGCCAGGGCATTGTGTTCGGCAATGCCGTGGCGTGCCCGCTGCACAACTGGACCATCGCGCTGGAGAACGGCTGCGCCCGCGAGCCCGATGAGGGCCGCACGCCCGTGTTCCAGGTGAAGGTCGAGGACGGCGTCGTGCTGTTGGACCGCGACGAGCTGGATACCGTCGGCATCGACCTGCCGGCGGTGAAGGCCGGTCCCTGCACGCGCGTGGCCTGCTGAGCAGCGCCGACGTGGTCGCCGAGCCGCTGTCATCGATGAACCCGGACATCCGCACCACGCGCATCACGCGCTCGACCTGCCCGTACTGCGGCGTGGGCTGCGGCGTGCTCATCGATGCGACCGGCGAAGGCGCGCAGGCGGAGATCGTCGGTGTGCGCGGCGATCCGGAACATCCAGCCAACTTCGGTCGACTCTGCACCAAGGGCTCGACCCTGCA
The DNA here is from genome assembly GCA_002205125.1 of Roseateles noduli. GTDB lineage: Bacteria > Pseudomonadota > Gammaproteobacteria > Burkholderiales > Burkholderiaceae_C > Roseateles > Roseateles noduli. Next base: position 96,088 of record NIOE01000004.1, read on the forward strand.
CCTGACCGCGACGCCGGTGGTGCGCGCGCAGCAGCGATTGCTGCAGCCGGCGTGGCGGGAGACGCGCGAGGCGCCGCTGCAGCCGATGGATTGGGACACGACGACACAGCGCCTCGCCGACCGGTTGCTGGCGATCCGCGCGGAGCACGGTCCGGACGCGATCGGGTTCTACATCTCAGGGCAGCTGCTGACCGAGGACTACCACGCGTTCAACAAGCTGGCGCGCGGACTGATCGGAACCAACAACATCGACAGCAACTCGCGGCTGTGCATGAGCTCGGCGGTCGTGGGCTACAAGCAGTCGCTGGGCGCGGATGCGCCGCCGACCTGCTACGAGGACCTGGAGCAGACGGACTGCCTGTTCATCGCCGGCGCCAATACCGCGTGGGCGCACCCGATCCTGTTCCGCCGCATCGAGGCGGCCCGCGCCGCGCGGCCGGGGATGAAGATCATCGTGGTCGATCCGCGTCGCACCGAGACGGCCGAGTTCGCGGATCTTCACCTCGCGCTGAAGCCCGGCAGCGACGTCGCGCTGTTCCACGGCATGCTGCATGCGGCGATCTGGGAAGGCTGGATCGATGGCGCGTTCATCGCGCAGCACACGAGCGGCTTCGACACGTTGAAGGCGCTGGTCCGCACGATGACGCCGGCCGAGTCGGCGCGGCTGACGGGACTGAAGGAATCGGACATCCTCCAGGCGGCGCAATGGTTCGCGCAGTCGCCGTCGTCCTTGTCGCTGTATTGCATGGGACTGAACCAGAGCACCAGCGGCGCGGCGAAGAACACGGCGCTGATCAACCTGCATCTCGCGACAGGACAGATCGGTCGCGTGGGCGCGGGGCCGTTCTCGTTGACGGGCCAGCCCAACGCGATGGGCGGTCGAGAGAGCGGCGGCATGGCGACGCTGCTGCCCGGTCATCGTGACCCGGGCAATGCGGTGCATCGCGCGGAGGTCGCCGCGATCTGGGGCGTGGACGCGCTGCCGGAGCGGCCGGGCAAGACGGCGGTCGAGCTGTTCCAGGCGGCGGCGCGCGGCGAGGTGAAGGCGCTGTGGATCGCCTGCACGAACCCGGCGCAGTCGATGCCTGATCAGGCCTTGGTGCGTGCGGCGCTGGAGCGCTGCGAGCTGGTGATCCTCCAGGAGGCCTTCGCGGGCACGGCGACGGCGGCGTTCGCCGACGTGGTGCTGCCGGCGGCGACCTGGGCGGAGAAGGAAGGCACCGTCACCAACAGCGAGCGGCGCATCAGCCGCGTGCGCGCGGCGCTGCCGCCGGCCGGCGAGTCTCGTGCGGACTGGCGCATCGTGCGCGACGTGGCCCACCGTATCGAAGCGGCGCTGAGGCCGACGGAGCCGTCGCTCTTCGCGTGGGATCGGGAGGAGCAGCTCTGGCTGGAGCATCGCGAGGCGACGCTCGGCCGGGATCTCGACATCGGCGGCTTGAGCTATCCGATGCTGGAGGAGGCGCCACGGCAGTGGCCATGGCCCGCGGGCGCGAGCGACGCCAAGGCGAGGCTCTACGAGGACGGTGAGTTCGCCCACGGGGATGGGCGCGCTCGCTTCATCACGAAGCCCTTCGCGGCCACCGCGGAGGTGCAGGACGCGAAGTTCCCGCTCGCGCTGAGCACCGGCCGCCTGCGCGATCAGTGGCACGGGATGAGCCGCAGCGGCACCGTGGCAAGGCTCTTCGCCGGCGAGCCCGGGCCGGCGGTGACGATGCATCCGCAGGACATGGACCGCCGCGGTTTGAAGGCGGGGACGCTGGTCCGGGTGCGCTCGCGGCGCGGCGAAGTGATCGTGCCGCTGCGCGCGGACGACAGCGTCGGCGCGCAGCAGGCCTGGATGCCGATGCATTGGGGCAGCGAGTTCCTCGGCGGGCGCGGCCTGTCGGGCATCAACGCGCTGACGCAGCCCGCGTACTGCCCGGACTCGCGGCAGCCGGAACTGAAATTCACCGCTGTGGCCGTTGAAGCCGTCGACCTGCCGTGGCGGGTCTTCGGCGCCGCGTGGATCGCGCCCGGCGAAGGCGCTGCATTGCGGAGCCAACTCCGCGCGTTGATGGCGGAGGCGGACTACGCCTGCTGTCTGCCGGGGCCGGCGCAGGAAACGTTGGAAGGGTGGAGTCTGGAACTGGCGTTTGCGGAGCCGCCGCCTGCGCCCGTCGTGCAGGCGCTGGCGGCGGTGCTCCAGCTCAATGGCGTCGGCGTGCTGCGTTATGCCGATGGACGTCGTGGACGCAGTCGCTCGTTGCGACTCGACGGCGAAGGCGCGGCGGCGAGGCTGCAAGCCTTGATGCGCGTCGGCGAGGGCAGCGAGGCCGAGTGGCTCGATGCGCTCTGGCGCGAGCGCGCACCGGTCGCCCCGTTCGGACGCCGCCTGCTGGCACCCGACGCGGAGCAGCCGACGACGGCGTCCAGTCCGCAGATCTGCAACTGCTTCAACGTGCGCGAGGACGCGATCGCCGCGTGCCTGCGCCGCCAGCCGGACGGGACGTCCGAGGCTCGCCTCGCCGCACTGCAAGGCGAGTTGCGCTGCGGCACGCAATGCGGTTCCTGCCTGCCGGCGCTGCGGCGCCTCGTGCAGGCCGTGGGATCGACGACCGCGACCGCATCGTCGTCGCGGGCCATCCCGGTGACGCCCGTCTCGAATCAAGTGAAGGAACCGACATGAGCCCGCTCGACGCCAGCCCGTTCGCCAGCCCAATCGCCAGCCGGACTGCCCGCCCGCTGTGCGTGTCCCTCGTCGGCGCGGGGCCGGGCGATCCGGAGCTGCTCACGGTCAAGGCGCTGAAGCGTCTGCAGCAGGCGGAGGTCGTGCTGACGGACGACCTCGTCGACACGCGCGTGCTGGCCTGCCTGCCGGCGACCGCGCGCGTGCTGCGCGTGGGCAAGCGTGGTGGTTGTGTGTCGACGGAGCAGCGCTTCATCCACGAGTTGATGATCCGGGAGGCCCGATCAGGCGCTCGCGTCGTCCGCTTGAAGGGCGGTGATCCGTTCGTGTTCGGACGCGGCGGCGAGGAGGTCGACGCGCTGCGCGAGGCCGGCATCGAGGTCGAGGTGATCAACGGACTGTCCGCGGGGCTCGCGGCGCCGGCGTCGGTCGGCGTGCCGGTGACCGACCGGCGCTGCACGCCGGGTGTGGCCTTCGTGACGGGACACAACGGCGAGCACGGCGTCGCGCCGGACTGGGCGGCGCTGGCGCGCAGCCGGCTCACCCTCGTTGTCTACATGGGGCTGACGCGCGCCGCGGTGATCGCGCAGTCATTGCAAGAGGGTGGCCTGGCCGCGGAGACGCCGGCTGTCATCGTGAGTGCTGCGCACACACCGCGTCAGCGCGAGTGCTTCACGACGCTCGCCGATCTGCCCGCCGCGATCGAGCGCGAGGGCCTGCCGAGCCCGGCACTGCTGGTCATCGGCGAGGTGGTGGCGTTGTCGCCGCAATGGCGGGCGGATGTGGGTCTCGATGCGGCGACGAGCACAAAACCCGTGGCGACCGGGAGGGTCGACGTGCCGACGACGGTCGATGACATCGAGGACTCACGCGTCGCGGCGCGCTTCCAGGCTGCGTAGTCTGAGCATGATCAGCATGCCGACGGTGAGCACGGCGGCCGTCAGCCACAACGATGCGCGGTAGCTGCCGCTGGCTTGCGCCATCGCGCCGGCGAGCGCGGGCGCGGTGACCTGAGCGACGCCGTAGCTCAGCGTGAGGCGCGCCATCGCCTTGCCCGGATTGCCGGGCGAGCGCCGCCCCACGAGCGCGAGAGTGAGGCTCACGAGACCGATGAAGGTCGCGCCGTAGAGCAGGGCGCCGGTGAGCGCGGCGGCGAGGCTCCCTGACAGCATCGGCAGCACGACGGAAACGATCTGCAGCGCGAAGGCGGCGAGCAACGCGTTGAGGTCGCCGAAGCGGCGCGCGACGCGATCCCACAGGAACACGGCCGGGGTGGCGGAGAGTCCGACGAGCAGCCAGGCCCACGGCCCCTGGCCATGCAGCAACGGTTGGCGCTCGACGATGGTGACGATGAAGGTGGCGCTGATGACGAAGCCCCAGCCGGCGCAGAAGTAGCCGGCGATCATCCAGCGCATCCACCGGGTGCTGGGCGCGCCGGAGCCGAGCGCCGCGGTGGCGGGCGGCGGCACCGGCGGACGCCACCACCAGGTGATCGCAAGCAGCGGTACGCCGATGACGACGAAGCCCCACCAGTGACCGGCCCAGTCGAGCGCGAGCCGGTCCATCGCCATCGCGCCGATCGCGGAGACGACGATGCCGAGGCCGAGCCCCATGAAGTGGACACCGAGTTCCGGACGTCTGCCCGCACGCATCAGGAAGCCCAGCACGAGGCCGGAGCCGAGCAGCATGCCGGCGGCGCCGCTGAGTCCGCCGAGGTAGCGCGAAACGGCCCACAGTGCGAGGTTGGGCGCGATCGGCATCATCGCGGTGGCAACGAGGCCGAGCAGCATGCCCCAGAAGTACAGCCGCGATCGCCAGCGCGGATCGTCGATGAGCGCGGCGAGGACGGCGCCGCTCATGTAGCCGGCGTAGTTGACGGCGGCGAGCGTGCCGCCCATCGCGTCGCCGAGCCCAGCCTGATGCTGCATCAGCGGCAGCACCGGCGTGTAGGCGAAGCGCGCCAGACCGATGCTCAGGATCAGGCCGGCGATGCCGCCGGCGGAGACTTGCCAGGGATGGAGCGAATCGGCGCTGCGCATCGCTCAGGCGGCCAGCGCGTCGATTTCCTCTACCAATTGATCACCGTGCGCCTGCAGGATGACCTCGATGTCGTACTGCGCCTGGAGGTTGAGCCAGAACCGCGGATCCACGCCGAAAGCAAGTCCGAGTCGGACGGCGGTGTCGGCCGAGATCGAGCGTTCGCCCGCACAGATTTCATCGATGCGACGCTGCTGCACGCCGAGCGCTTTAGCGACGCGGTAACGGGTCAGTCCAAGCGGTTCAATGAACTCCGACATCAGGATCGTGCCCGGGTGAACGGGGTCGAGTCGTCGCCCCGTCGTGATTTCCCCGAAGTCGATCTGGTTCAGGCGATTGCGTGGAATGCTCATGTCTTCGTTCCGTTACTGTGGGCGCCCGTCAGTGATAGTCGGCGATCTCGACGTCCAGCGCTGTTCCTTCTGTCCATCGGAAGCAGATCCGCCATTGCCGGTTCACCCGCAAGCTCCATTGCCCCTTGCGGTCGCCCTTCAACAGCTCCAGGCGATTGCCGGGCGGGAACCTTAGCGTGTCGATCGAGAGTGCCGCATCGACGGCGCGCATCTTCTGCCGGCAGAGCTGTTGAAGTTCCCGCTCCATACCTCGAACTTCCCGCCCGTCGAAGATCGCAGCCGTGCGCTTGTCCGCAAAGCTCTTGATCATTAGTATCGGCACGCGATAGTAGTCGCGTCAAGGGGCTTGGTTGGCTGATCTGATTGCGATGTGGCGGAGGAAAGTCGATCACGCTGAATTGCGTACGCCACCAGATCAACAAAGAAGCGCCGATCGAACTCGCTCACGTAGTCGGAGGTGCTGTCCTCAGGCAACCTGTCCTGAATCGAGTGCCGATCCATCTCTGACTGGATCAGCGCGGACAGGTATTCGTCATCGGACGCGAATCCGCCCCGAGCGGCTTGCGATCGGATGAACGCGAAGTGCGCACGCGTGAGCGTGAACGCATGGAAGCGAGTCGCCAGGCCACTGGCGGAAGGAGGGAGCATAGGCGAGCCCTCAAAGTTGAGAGGGCAGTCAGCCTAATCCGGACGCGGACGTCCAAAATCCATTCCCAAAGCAAAACGACCTCTATTCAAGAGGTCGTTGCGCTAGATCAAAAAGTCTCCCAATCTCCGTCGGGAGCCGCTGTTGCGCTGGGGCCCGAAGGGGTTGGTGCTGCCGGTTTTGGTGTATGTGTCGCGGCGGGCGCTTTCGGTGCCGGCGCCTTGGTGGCAGGTCTTGCCACCGGCTTGGTCGCGGTCGCCTTGGTGGTGGTCTTCGAAGCCAGCGGCTTGGCCGTCGAGGCCTTCGCCGCGACCGGCGTTGCCGCAGGACGAGGCGCCGCAGCGGGCTTCGCGACCGGCGCGGACGTACGAGCGATCGGCGCGGGCGCTGCGACGACGTTCATCGCATCGCCCGGCTTCGGCTTGGGATCGCTGACCTTGAAGTGCCCCACCAGCGCGGTGAGCTTGCGCGCCTGCTCGCTGAGCGACTCGGCCGCCGCCGCCGATTCCTCGACCAGCGCGGCGTTCTGCTGCGTCATCTGGTCCAGCTGCGCCACCGACCCGTTGACCGTGCCGATGCCCTGGCTCTGCTCCACCGTGCTCGCGCTGATTTCGCCGATGATGTCCGACACGCGCTGCACGCTGGCGACGATCTCGTTCATCGTCGCGCCGGCGTCGCGCACCTGCTGCGAGCCGACCTCCACCTTGGTCACGCTGTCGCCGATCAGCGCCTTGATCTCGCGCGCCGCGCCCGCGCTGCGCTGCGCCAGCGCCCGCACCTCGGACGCCACCACCGCGAAGCCCTTGCCGTGCTCGCCCGCACGCGCCGCCTCAACCGCGGCGTTCAGCGCCAGGATGTTGGTCTGGAACGCGATCCCGTCGATGGTCCCGATGATGTCGTTGATCTTCTTGGCCGACGCATCGATCTGCGCCATCGTGCCGACCACGTCGCCCACCGCCGCGCCGCCGCGCCCGGCCACCTCGGCCGCGCTGCCGGCCAGCTGGTTGGCGGTGCGCGCGCTCTCCGCGCTCTGCTGCACGGTGCCCGTCAGCTGCGACAGCGACGACGCCGCCTGCTGCAGGTTGGACGCCGTCTGCTCGGTGCGCTGGCTCAGGTCCTGGTTGCCGCTGGCGATCTCCTGGCTCGCGGTCTGCATGCCGTCGGCGGTCGCGCGCACTTCGCGGATGACCTTGCGCAGCGCACTCTTCATCGCCGCCAGCGCGCGTTGCACGTCGCCGATCTCGTCGTCGCGGTAGTCGCGCTCGACGTGGAACAGGTCGCCCTCGCCGATGCGCTCGGCTTCGGCCATCAGCGACTTCAGCGGCGCGGAGATAGTCCGCACGAAGTAGGCCGTGGCCAGCGCCAGCAGGCCGACGATCACCGTCATCAGCGCCGCCACGCCCCACACGGTGCGCATGCGCTCGGCACCGGCGGCGTCGCGCAGCGCCGCGGAGCGCTTCTGCTGCAGCACCACGAAGTCCTGTTGCGCGGCCAGGTACTGCTCGATCGCGGGCACGACCTTCTGCTTGAGCGCCTGGTGCGAGCCGTCGTTGTCGCCGCCGGCCTTGAGCTTGTTCGCCTCGTTGCGCACGGCGATGTAGGCCTGGCGCCGCTCGGCGATCTTCGCCATCGCGGCCTTGTCCTCGTCGCCTTCGGCCAGCCCTTCGAGCTGCTTCTGGATGTCGTTGATCGATTCGCTGGTGCGGGCGATGTCGCCCTTCATCGAGTCCGCGACGGCGTTGTCGTTCGCCGCGAGGCCGGCCTGCACGCGACTCGCGTTGGCCTCGGTGAGGCCGCGCCAGCGCAGCGCGAGCTCGAAGCGCTGCTGCTGCTTCTCCTGTGTCACCTGGGCGACTTGCAGCAGGGTGCGCGTACGGGAGGCGGCTCCCAGCGACATGACCACCGTCACGACGGACATGACGGCGACGGGAATCCACAGTCGCGTGGCGATGGAGAACTTCATCGGTCCTGAGCCTTGTTGTTGTGTCGACGGCGTCGCCCCGGGGTGGTGCGACCGGCCTCGATTCAATCCTAAATCGGCCGTCCGGTGCACCGGCTTGAGGACAAACACTGCTAACCTGCCGCCCTGTCCCTCACGGCACTGACATTTCCCAAGTACTCCACACTTGCTGGCATCTCCTCCCATGAGCTTCCTGGCCATCGACATCGGCAACACCCGCCTCAAGTGGGCGCTTTATGCCGGCCCCCAACCGGGCAGCCCGATGCTGGCGCACGGCGCGCAGTTCCTGGAGAACATCGAGACGCTGGCCGAGGGCGACTGGGCGAAGCTGCCCGCGGCGCCGGGCAGCATGCTCGGCAGCAACGTCGCCGGCGACGCGATGCGACATCGCGTCGAGGAGCAGATGGAGGAGATCTGGGACATCGAGCCGCGCTGGGTCGCCTCGTCGGCGCAGGCGGGCGGCGTGACCAACGGGTACGACCATCCGGGTCGCCTGGGCGCGGACCGCTTCGTCGCGCTGATCGGCGCGCGGCACCACGTGCTGGCGCGCGGGCGCGGACAGACGCCCAAGCCGGCGCTGGTGGTGATGGTGGGCACGGCGGTCACGGTCGATGCGCTCGACGCGGACGGACGTTTCCTCGGCGGGCTGATCCTGCCGGGTCACGGGATCATGCTGCGCTCGCTGGAAGGCGGCACCGCCGGCCTGCGCGTGCCGACCGGCGAGGTGCGCGAGTTCCCGACCAACACCTCGGACGCGCTCACCAGCGGCGGCAACTACGCGATCACCGGCGCGATCGAGCGCATGCACCGCCACATCCTCAAGCGCTGCGGCCAGGCGCCGGTCACGCTGATGACCGGCGGCGCGGGGTGGAAGGTCTCGCCCGCGCTGGACATCCCGCACGAGCTGATCGACTCGCTGATCTTCGACGGGCTGCTGGCGCTGCAGGCGCATCGGCTGGCGCTCTGAGCGCGCCGATTCCGCCGATTCCGCCGATTGCGCTGATCGGGACGGACGGCCCGGACACCGCGGCGCTCACACGTCGACCTTGAACCCCAGGTCGATCTCCGACGCCGGGATACCGCCGCGCAGGCCCCAGTTCTCGCGCTCGACTTCATTGAGCATGATCGTGACGTGGTCGGCGGGAATGTCGAGCGCGCCGAGGCGTTCGACGATGCCGCGATAGAGGCGGCGCTTCGCCTCGATCGTCCGCCCGGCGAAGCCGGTCACCGTGACCAGCGTGTAGCACTCGGGTCGGGACAGACGCGGCGGGTAGATGAACCGGTGCGGCTCGTACGCGATGAGGCGCACGCAGCGGTCTTCCGCCGGGATCTTGAAGCCCTCGACCAGCGCCGCCTGCACGGCTTCGATCAGCTGGACTTCCTGTTCCTGCGAATAGACGCGGCGGACTTCGATGAGGGTGCTCGGCATGGGTGTGGCGGTGGAGGGCGACGGGGTCCCCAGCTTATCGCGACCCATGCGGAGGGAGACGTGGAAGTGCGGCATGACGGGATCGGTGTCCACTCGTTGAGGAGAGACCAGTCTCGTCAGGCCCTTCGAGGGCAGCATGAGCCCGCGGTGAGGTCGGTGTGAAGTCGCTCGACGCCCGACGGCTCCAGACCGTCAGCGGCTCACGACCTGCTTGCTCTGGAAGTCGACCGGCACCGAGGTGTGTTGATGGACGACGCGCCACGTGTCGCCTTCGTTTCGCAGGAGCACCGTGAGGCGGTTCTCGGTCGCGCGCAGCGGCTGGCCGTCGGCGTCGAGCGCCGCGAACTCCAGCGTCGCCGAGCCGCCGGCCACCTGCGCGTCGTACCAGGCCTTGACGTCCTTCGCCGTGACGCGGACGCGCACGTCCTGGATGCCCTCGAACCAGGCGGCGATCATCCCGCCCCAGTCGGCGCGGCCGGCGTACTCCCAGCGGTTCCAGCTGTCGAAGACCTGGATGTCGTCGGCGTACAGGTCCAGGAAGCGTCGCAGATCGCGGTCGAAGACGGCGGCGGCGTAGTCGCGGAGGAAAGTCTGAACGGGATCGTCGGTCATCGTGTGCTCCTGGCGTTCATCGAGGGTAGATGACGGACGACGAATGGCGACGACGTTTTTCGACAGATCCTGTCGATGGACTCACAGCAGATGCTGCTGATGCCGCGCCCATTCCCGCTTCCACGACGCGACGTTGTACAACAGCACGGAGGCTGACGTCGCCCAGAACATGCCGAGCCAGATGCCGAACACCTTCAGCGTGAAGGCCATGTCGCCGTCGCAGCGGCCGGCGGCGTTGCAGGGCGAGGGGACGTAGACGTCGATGAGCAGGGCGGTGGAGACGTTCCACACCAGCAGCCCGACGAGCACGGAAGCGAGAAAGCGGTTCATGGCGGGACGGGTCCTTTCCTGAGGTGAAGGACCCAGTCTCGCCATGCGGGTGGAGCTCAGGATGAGCCCTGTGTGAGCTCAGGGTGAAGTCGGGAAGTCCGTCGACATCGCCAGCTCGCGCCACTGGGCGAGTTCACCGGCGACGAACGCGTTCTTCTGCTCGATCGCCGCGACCGTGTCGGAGCCGAACGGCATGCGCAGCGGCGGAACTTCCGCGTCCACGACCTGCAGCAGCGCCTTCACCAGACGCGCCGGATCGCCGGGCTGCTGGTGGTTGAGCTCCGCGGCGATGCGGCGCACCGTGCCGACCGGCGTGTCGGCGTAGTCGGGGATGGTCGTCGGCAGGGTCGTCAGCGAGCCGCCGTCGAGGAAGTCGGTGCGGAAGTAGCCCGGCTCGACGATCGTCACGTGGATGCCCAGCGGCCTCACTTCTTCGGCGAGCGCCTCGCTGATGCCCTCGACCGCGAACTTGGTGGAGGCGTACACGCCGAAGCCCGCCGCGCTGCGGTAGCCGCCGATCGACGAGATGTTGATCACGTGGCCCGCGCGCTGCTTGCGCAGCTGCGGCAGCACGGCGCGCGTCACCGCCAGCAGGCCGAAGACGTTGGTGCGGTAGACCGCCTCGACGTCGGCGGCGCTGGTTTCCTCGATGGCGCCGAGCACGCCGAAACCGGCGTTGTTGACGACCACGTCGATGCGGCCGAAGCGCTTGACCGCCTGCTCGACGGCAGCGCGGGCCTGCGCCTCGTCGGTGACGTCGAGGTTGGCCGCGAGCAGGCGCGGGTGGTCGCCGAACGTGTCCACGATGGCGCGGGCGTTGCGCGCCGTGGCGACGACGTTGTCGCCGCGCTCCAGCGCTTCCTTGACGAACAGGGTGCCGAAGCCGCGCGAGGCGCCGGTGATGAACCAGGTCTTCATGGGGAACTCCTTGTGGGGAATGAGGGAGAGGACAGGAGGAAAGCCGAGGGAGGCCGAGAGAGACCGAGGGAGGTCGATCGAGGAGGCCGTGGGAACTCAGTTCGCCGCGATCGGGTTCTGCCGCCAGAACTCGTCGAAGGCGATGCTGTCGAAGAAGGCCGTGACGCGGACGACCTTGGCGTCGCGCATCGTCAGCATCCAGACATAGCTGTTCGCGTAGGGCTTGCCGGCGTTGGTCGTGCCGGCGGCGGAGAAGTGCGCGACGACGGTGTCGCCGTCCGCGTAGACCGCGTGGATGGTGCGCGGCCGGAAGCGGTCCTGCGATTGCGCGAAGCGTGCGCCGAACGGACCGAGCACGTTGCGGTTGAGCTCATCCCGACTGCGCGTGGTGCCGGCGACCAGCGAGTTGCCGGCGATGGTCCATTCGATGTCGTCGGCGAGCATCGGCTGCAGCGCGCCGTAGTCGCCGCCCATCCAGCGGCGCAGCATCGAGTCGACGGCCGCCTTGTTGGCGGCGGTCTCGGTGCTCGCGCCGTTCCTGGCGTTCTCGGCCTTCGCCTGGGCGGCGGCGGTCGCGGCGCGGGCTGCGGGAATCGCCATCGCGAGCGACGCGATCACGGCGCCCGTCATCACGGCGGAAACAAGTCGGGTGCTGGACATGGTGCGGTTCCTTTGCTGGTCGTGTGACCGCGCCTGGTCGATGTGCGGCGCGGTGTGGAACGAACTCTAGGAACCGGCGATTGATGCGTCTATGCTCAGGAATTGAAACGAGCTAGTGGGGAATATTCATGAATGAGCGCGCGGAGGGCTTCCATGACTGAGCGCCCCAGCCTGGCGGAGCTGACCGCCTTCCTGGCGATCGTGCGGCACCAGTCCTTCCGCGCGGCGGCGGACGAGCTGGGGATGTCGCCGTCCAGCCTGAGCCATCTGGTGCGGGGGGTGGAGGAGCGCCTGGGTGTCCGGCTCTTCAACCGCACGACGCGCAGCGTGGCGCCGACCGATGCCGGTCAGCAGCTCGCGCGCGATGTCGGACCGATCCTGGCGGAGCTGGACAACGCGCTCGGCGACCTGGGCTCATTGAGCGGACGCACCTCGGGGCGGCTGAGGATCAACGTTTCCGAAATCGCGGCGGGCGAGTTGATGCGGGACATCGTGCCCGCGTTCGTCGAACGCCATCCGGACGTGCAGCTGGATCTGGTCACCGAAGGCAAGCTCGTCGACATCGTCGCCGAGGGCTTCGACGCGGGCGTGCGGCTCGGCGAAGCGCTGCCGCAGGACATGGTGGCCGTGCCCTTCGGCGGCGACGTGCGCTTCATCGTGGTGGCGTCGCCGGACTACCTCGCGCGGCACGGCGCGCCGCGCACGCCGGATGCGCTCGCCGATCACCGCTGCATCCGCTTCCGCCTGCCCAGCGGCAAGATGTACCGCTGGGAGTTCGAGCGCCAGCGGCAATCGCTGAAGGTCGACGTGCCGGGGTCGCTGACGCTCGATCACATCGGGCTGATGGTCGACGCCGCAGCGAAGGGAATGGGCCTCGCCTATATCTGGTCCACGAAGGCAGAGGCGGAGATCGCCTCGGGTCGCCTGGTCACGGTGCTCGACGACTGGACGCCGCCGATACCCGGTCATCACCTCTACTACCCGAGCAGCCGCCTGATGCCCGCGGCGCTGCGCGCGTTCATCGAGGTGATCCGGGAGGTGGAGGCGCAGCGCGCGCCGGCGAAGGCGCGGGTGACGGCGACGTCGGCGTTGGGGAAGGTGAAAACCAAGCCGCAGCCCAAGGCCAAGCCACGCCTCTAGCCGGCGTCATGACCCCGACGGCGGGTGCCTGGCCGGACTGCTCATGCCGTTTCCCAGCACTCGCGCAGCACGTCGCGGAACAGCTCGGACAGCAAGGGCTCGACTTCCGGGCGGTCGTTGATCGGCAGCTCCAAGGCTTCGATCCTGTCCAGCTCGCGCTCGATGAAACGCTGGATGGGCACGACCTGTGCGGACAGGCCGAACTCCGGCGTGTTCCGCTTGAGTTCGACGAGATCGTGGATGGCCGCGAGCACCTCCGGGGCGTCATCGATCGTCTGCAGCAGGCGGTGGAACTCGATGGGGGCGGGTTGCCGTTCGCGTTCGAGCCACCGGACCGCGAGCAGCGGGCGCAGCACGTAGAAGTACTTCTTGAGCTTGACCTCGTCGGCCTGCAGATGCGACCGGAAGGTGGTCTTGGCCATGCTGCGGTAGTGATGGATCCCGCGCACGATCGAATACACGACAGGCAGCAGCTCCCGCGCCCGGGCATGGAAGCTGGTGCTGCTCTCGTAGACGATGGGCGACTGGATCCATTCGACGAAGCCGGGGTTGGAACTCCGGAAGAGACGCAGCGCCTTGCGCAGGTCCCAGCCGTTGATGTCCATGTCGTCGACGATCGGATACTCGATGACGTCGCGCTGTTCTTCCAGCCCGATCGAGAGGTACCACTCCGTCCGGTTCGCGTAGATGAAGCGCGCGTCGAAGTCGCTGTCGGGCGACGCGAAGCCCCAGGCGCGGCTGCCGGACTCGATGGCCAGCAGCACGCGCACCCGGTGCTCGGATTCGGCGGTCCGGAGTCGCGCGTGGATCTCCGCGCGGGCGGGCTCGGGGATGACGGAGATGTCGGTGGAGGGAAGGGCGCTCATGGCGCCATTCTCAGCCTTTCGTGCGACAGCGTGACGCGCCGGTTGCGGCGCGCCGTTCCGTCTGAGGGGGCTCTACCAGCTCAGCGTGCCGCGGCCTTCGCGGGGCGCGGCGCCGGAGCTGGCGGCGGCACTGGCGCGCCGGACAAGCTGGTCTTCGCGCCGATCTCCTTCATCACGACGTGCTCGTCGAAGAGCCGGAACGGACGTGTCCCGCAGTGCTCGCTGAAGTCGGCCTGACGGGCGTTGATGACGTCGACGGCGGCGTTGAAGGCATCGCTCTTCTCGTTGGAGGCCCGTATCCGCTCGTCATGCGCCTGGGCCTTCGCGTTGAACTCGCCGACCGCCGTCGCGTCGGTCTTGTCGACCTTTTTCATCTCGGCCCGGAGTGCCTTGCCCTCGGCGAAGACCTGGGCCTGCTCCTGATGGAAAGCCTCCTCCTTCGCACGATGGGCTTCCCGTTCGCGCTCCACGACCTCGCGTTCCCGGAAGCAGGCGCGGAGCTCGTCGCGCGACATCGGCTTGGGCGGGGACGCGGGTTTCGTACTTGCACCGGCCGCCTCGGCGGGAGTCGAGGCGACGGTGCCGATGACCGCGAATGCAACGATGGTGAGGGCGATCAGTGGGGAACGAGCAGCAGGCATGAGGAAATGGCGGTTTCCGGAACAGGACGGGGCCGGAGCCTATCAGCCGCCGCAGACCGCCGTCACCCTCAAAGGATGAATCTGCTCAGATCCTCATCCTGCGCCAGCGCGCCCAGCTTCTCGTCGACCTGCGCGCCGTTGATCGTCACCGTCTTGCCGGCGTGCTTGTGCGCGTCGAAGCTGATGTCGTCCAGCAGCCGCTCCAGCACCGTCGCCAGCCGGCGCGCGCCGATGTTCTCGGTGCGCTCGTTGACCTCGTAGGCGATCTGCGCCAGCCGGCGGATGCCGTCCGCGCTGAGCTCCAGCGTCAGGCCCTCCGTCGCCAGCAAGGCCTGGTACTGCTTCACCAGGCTCGCGTGGGTGCTCGACAGGATGGCCTCGAAGTCGCCCACCGACAGCGACTTCAGCTCCACCCGGATCGGGAAGCGGCCCTGCAGCTCGGGGATGAGGTCGCTGGGCTTGCTCAGGTGGAACGCACCCGAGGCGATGAACAGGATGTGGTCGGTCTTCACCATCCCGTACTTGGTGTTCACCGTCGTGCCTTCGACCAGCGGCAGCAGGTCGCGCTGAACGCCCTGGCGCGACACGTCCGCGCCGCCGCTGTGCTCGCTGCGCGTCGCGACCTTGTCGATCTCGTCGATGAAGACGATGCCGTTGTCCTGCGCCAGCGCCAGCGCCGCCGTCTTGATCTCGTCCTCGTTGACCAGCTTGCCGGCCTCTTCCTCGACCAGCAGCTTGCGCGCCTCGGCGATCTTGACCTTGCGCGTGGTCTTCTTCTCCTGCCCCATCTGCGAGAACAGGCCCTTGAGCTGCTCGGCCATCTCCTCCATGCCCTGCGGGCCGAGGATCTCCATCGAGGGCTTGGCCTCGGTCAGCGCGATCTCGATCTCCTTGTCGTCCATCGAGCCCTCGCGCAGGCGCTTGCGCATGACCTGGCGCGCGGTGTTGTCCGCGCCCCCGGTCTCCGTCGCCGCCGGCGCAAAGCCGGTCGAGGACCGCGCGGGCGGCACCAGCACGTCGAGGATGCGCTCCTCGGCCGCGTCCTCGGCTCGCGCGCGCTGGAAGCGCATCTGGCGCTCGCGTTCCTGCTTGACGGCGATGTCGACCAGGTCGCGCACGATGCTGTCCACGTCCTTGCCAACGTAACCGACCTCGGTGAACTTCGTCGCCTCGACCTTGATGAAGGGCGCATCGGCCAGCTTCGCCAGGCGGCGCGCGATCTCGGTCTTGCCGACGCCCGTCGGGCCGATCATGAGGATGTTCTTCGGCGTGATCTCGCCGCGCAGCTTCTCGTCGACCTGCTGCCGGCGCCAGCGGTTGCGCAACGCGATCGCGACGGCGCGTTTCGCATCGGCCTGGCCGACGATGTGCCGGTCGAGTTCGGAGACGATTTCCTGCGGGGTCATGCTGCTGCTCATTCGTGTGCTCCGCGCCGGATCAGTCCAGCGTCTCGATCGTGTGGTTGCCGTTGGTGTAGATGCAGATCTCGCCGGCGATGACCAGCGACTGCTTGACGATGTCCACCGCGCTCAGTTCGCTGTGGTTCAGCAGCGCCTTGGCCGCCGCCTGCGCGTAGGCGCCGCCGCTGCCGATGGCGACGATGCCCTGCTCGGGCTCCAGGACGTCGCCGTTGCCGGTGATGATCAGCGACGAGGTGCGATCGGCCACCGCCAGCATCGCCTCCAGCCGCCGCAGCACGCGGTCGGTGCGCCAGTCGCGCGTCAGGTCGACGGCGGCCCGCACGAGGTTGCCCTCGTACTTCTCCAGCTTGGCCTCGAAACGCTCGAAGAGCGTGAACGCGTCCGCCGTTGCGCCGGCGAAGCCCGCCAGCACCTGGTTCTTGTGGAGCTTGCGCACCTTGCGCGCCGTCGACTTGACGACGATGGTGCCCAGCGTCACCTGGCCGTCGCCGCCGATCGCGACCTGGTTGCCGCGGCGCACGCTGACGATGGTGGTGCCGTGGTACGGCGGCAGCGGGGAGGAGTGGTCTTGAGACATGAGGATTCCGACCTGTGAGGCGACGTCGGCCAAGTCCGGACGTCGGGTGTCATGACAGTCTCACGTGGGTTCCCTGACGGGAATCACAAGGTGAGGAAACAGTGAGGAAAAGCCTGCGGCGTCGCGTGTGCGAATGCCGGTTGCGGATGTCGATGTGGATGTCGATGCTGGGGTCGATGATCGGACATCTGAAAGCGCAACGGGGCCAGAGGCCCCGTTGCTGCGTCGGTTGAACGCGAAGGTCGATGGCGTCAAGGGCGCCGACGGCGTCAGACGTGCCGGACCTTGACCCGGGCGTGTTCGTTGATGCCCATCGCGCCGAAGAACAGCGCCACCAGCCGGTGCGCATCGGTGAACAGCACCGAGCGGTTCTCGCTGCGACGCGCCAGCACCCAGTTCAGCAGGTCGCCCGCGGCCATGAAGTCCAGGCGGATCAGCTTGGGGCAGGCGATGGTCACCAGCGAGGCGCCGCCCAACTGCTCGGTCATCAAGGCCAGCGTCTCGCTGATGTCGCCGCTGAGCTGGCCGGACAGTTCCATCAGGGCCGCCGTGTTGACCGCGTCGGTCATCGTCGATTCCAGGAACGCGATGCCGGTGTCCATCGCCGCCGGCTGGATGGACGACGGCGAGCTGGTCGACAGCGCATTGCCGCTGATGCGGACGTGGCACAGCGCCTTTTCCCAGCTCGGCGGGGAGACCTCGTAGGTCACGCAGTAGTCGATCGCGACCTCGTCGAACTGGTCCGGGCGGTTGGCCAGGCGCAGCGCTTCCAGGCGCAGCATCCAGAGGATGGGGTCCGCGTCGCGGCTGCCCACCGGCGCCTGCTCGCGCAGCACCTGGAAGAAGTGGTCGCCCGACAGCCAGCGCAGGTCCAGCGACTGCTGCGCCCAGGCGCGGAACAGGTCGCGCAGCTTGGCGCAGGCCTCGATGTCGATCTGGCGCAGCGGCGCCCAGTCGATCACCCAGGGCATCGGCAGGTTCTCGCAGCGCGTGCGCATCTGCGTCACGGCCTCGACGTCCAGGTACTCCGGCGTCGTCCAGGACACGCTGCTCGCGCGGCCGCGCGGGGCGCGTTCCGCCTGCACGGCTTCCGCCACCAGCTTGGGCAGCGAGAACCATTGCGGCGACGACAGCCCGAACTGCTGCGCGTAGTCGTTGGCCAGATGTTCGAACTTGCCCTGCTGGCCGGTCGCCCGGTACAGGTCGAACAGCACCAGCCAGGTCTCGGCGTGCTGGTGGCGCGCGCCGCCCTGGCGGGTCAGGTCGATCAGGCTGCGTTCGCAGTGTTCGTAGTCGGCGTTGGCGAAGGCGATGACGGCCTCGTCCAGCTCCGCGTCGTGGACGACCTCGCTGACCTCGACCTGCGGATCCGCGACGCGGAAGCTCAGCGTCGGGATCTCCTTCTTCAGCTCGGGGATCGGCGCCGGCGCGCCGGCCGGTGTCGGCGGCGCCATGCCGCCGCCCATCGAGGCCGCGGCGGGTGCGGGCGACAGGTCCAGCCGTTCGATCTCCGCAGGCGGGGCGTAGTCGGACACCCGCGCGCCGACCGGGCTGATCTGGTCCGCCGGCTGCGTCGCCGCGAAGTTGACCGGGCGGGTGCTGGTCTCGAAGAACCCGGGCGGATGCTGGCTCTGGACCTGCGTCGGGACGAAGCCCTCGCCGACCATCTGCTGCTCGATCTGGTCGATCTTGGCCTTCACCGTGCCGTCGTCGCGCCGCACGCCCTGGATCTCGCTGATGCGGCCCAGTTCGTCGATGCCCGAGGTCGCATGGCCGCCCAGGGCGGCCAGCTGCTCGGGGGTCAGGCCTTCACGGCGGATCTTGCGCAGCATGTCGAGCTCGCGCTTGCGCACGAAGTCGTTGCGGCGCTTGCGCTCCACCATCGCCCGCAGCTCGGCCTTGGCGGCGTCGGCCTCGGGGTCGTCCTGGCGCGAGTTGATCTCCGCCCAGTCGGTCGTCGGATTGGCGACGAAACGCGCCACCTTGCGGAAGAAGCTCTCGCCTTCTTTGGTGCCGTCTTTGGGGTCGGACATGCTCACGCGGACCTTGCTTATCGCAGTAGTGGCGGTGGTACTGGCGGTACTTCCCGATTCTGGGGGATGCGGGCGACTCAGTCGCCGAACATCTTCTGCTTGAGCTCGCGGCGCTGTTGCGCTTCGAGCGACAGCGTCGCCGTCGGGCGGGCGATCAGCCGGCCCAGGCCGATCGGCTCGCCAGTCTCGTCGCAGTAGCCATATTCGCCGCTGTCCAGGCGCTGCAGCGACTGCATGATCTTCTTCAGCAGCTTGCGCTCGCGGTCGCGGGTGCGCAGTTCCAGGGCGTGTTCTTCCTCGATCGTGGCGCGGTCGGCCGGATCGGGGACGATGGAGGTGTCCTCGCGCAGGTGCTCGGTGGTTTCACCGGCGTTCGACAGGATGTCTTCCTTCAGCTGCGTCAGCTTGGCGCGGAAGAAGTCGACCTGCTTGTCGTTCATGTATTCGGTGTCGGGCATCGCGAGCACTTCGGCATCGGACAGTTCGGCACCGGCCTTGGTTTTCCAGGCAGAGGAGAGTTTGGGATCGGCTTTCACGGCAGGTCGGCTGTTCTGGTTCGTTGATGTCGGGGTCGAGGGCCGGACGGGGCTGTCCAGCAGTGAGACCGTGCTGTCGGGCGCGTCCGCGTCGGCGGACTTGCCTTCCGCGGCGGCCTTCGACGCCTTGGCTGGCGTCTTGGTCGCTGCGGTCTTGGAGGCCGGGGTCTTGCTCACGTTCACTCTCCTAGCGGCTCTTTATACCTGCTCGACATGAGAAGCCGGGGCTTCCCGCCGGTGGCGCAGGGGCCTGGTTCGGGCGCGGCGGATTGTAGCCACCTCCGCCGCCGCGCCAGCGATGGCTGTGAACCATCATTCAGTGTGGCACTAAGCCAGACAGCCTTCCAGCCCCTGCATGAGGATGTCCTTCGGCAAATCGATACCGATGAACACCATCTTGCTGACCTTCTTTTCATCCGGCAGCCACTTGGGACCGAGATCCGAACCCATCAGCTGGTGCACGCCCTGGAAGATGACCTTCTTGTCGGTGCCGTTCATGTTCAGCACGCCCTTGTAGCGCAGCATCTTCGGACCGTACACCTGCACGATGGCGCCCAGGAAGTCCTCCAGCTTGGCCGGGTTGAACGGCCGTTCCGAGCGGAAGACGAAGGACTTGACGTCGTCGTCGTGGTGATGGTGGTGCGGGTGGTTGCAGGCTTCGCCCGGGGCGTGGTCGTGGCCTTCGTGGCCGTGATCGTGCCCATGCGCATGGTCGTGAGCGTGGTCGTGGTCATGCGAGTGGTCATGGCCGTGGTCATCCACGGACAGGAACTCCGGATCGATCTCCAGCTTGGCGTTCAGGTTGAAGCCGCGCAGGTCGAAGACGTCCTTGATCGGCACCTCGCCGAAGTGCACCTTGGACAGCGGCGCGCGCGGGTTCATGTGCTTGAGGCGGTGTGACAGCGCCTCCACCGACGCGGCGTCGACCAGGTCGGTCTTGCTCAGGAAGATCTGGTCGGCGAAGCCCACCTGGCGGCGCGCTTCCTGGCGCGTGTCGAGCTGGTCGTTGGCGTGCTTGACGTCGACCAGGGTCAGGATGGAGTCCAGCAGGAAGGTCTCCGCGATCTCGTCGTCCATGAAGAAGGTCTGCGCGACGGGGCCGGGATCGGCCAGGCCGGTGGTCTCGATGACGACGCGCTCGAAGTCCAGCTCGCCCTTGCGCCGTTTCGCGGCCAGATCGGCCAGCGTGGTGCGCAGATCCTCGCGGATGGTGCAGCAGACGCAGCCGTTGCTCAGCTGGATGATCTGCTCCTGGGTCTCGCTGACGAGGATGTCGTTGTCGATGTTCTCCTCGCCGAACTCGTTCTCGATGACGGCGATCTTCTGGCCGTGCGCCTCGGTCAGCACGCGCTTGAGCAGCGTGGTCTTGCCCGAGCCCAGGAAGCCCGTGAGGATGGTGGCGGGGATCAGGCCCGTGGCGGGACTGGCGACGGAAGCTTGCGTGGAAGGATTCGCGGCGCTCTGTGCAGAGGTATCAGGAACGGACGACATGGTGAAGACCAATCTGTAAGGGAAGCCTGGGCCCGCTAACTGAGGGCGGATGACTGTGTTTCAAGCGAATGTCAATGTCAATCGGTTATTCTGGCGCCTCATCAACGACCGGCACACACCCCAGTGTCTGAACCCCAGCCTAGTCGGCCCGCCAAACACGGCGGGCGTGGCAACGACCAGCGCGGTCTCATCGACCGCGTGCTCGAATTCCTGCACCCCGGCCCCGACTCGACCAGCGAGCTGATCGAGAACTTCGCCGAAGCGGAGGAGCGCGATCTGATCGCGCCCGAATCGCGCCAGATGCTCGAGGGCGTCCTGCGGATGGCCGAACTCAGCGCCGGCGACGTGATGGTCGCCGCGCCGCGGATGGACCTGCTGGACATCCAGTGGACCCCGGACGACCTGCTGGCCAATGTCATCGACACCGGCCACTCGCGCTTCCCGGTGTACGACGGCCAGCGCGACAACATCATCGGCATCCTGCTGGCCAAGGACCTGCTCAAGCTCCAGCGCGCGCCGGAACTGAACCTGCGCGCCCTCCTGCGCCCGGCAGTTTTCGTGCCCGAGAGCAAGGGCCTGAACGAGCTGCTGCGCGATTTCCGGTCCAACCGCAACCACCTGGCCATCGTCATCGACGAATTCGGCAACACGGCGGGGCTGATCACCATCGAGGACGTGCTCGAGGAGATCGTGGGCGAGATCGAGGATGAATTCGACGTCGGCGACGGCGACGCCGGGATCTACACGCTGGCCGACGGCAGCTACCGCGTCGCCGGCGACGCCGACGTGGCCGCGGTCAACGAGTCCTTCGGGCTGTCGCTGTCGGTGGCGGACTTCGACACCATCGGCGGCCTGGTCGCGCACGAGCACGGCCGCGTGCCGCGCCGCGGCGAGACGGTCGAGGTGGCCGGCCTGCGCTTCTCGGTGATGATCAACCGCGGCGGCGCCGTGCGCTGGTTCAAGGTGACCCGCGCGCCGGCCTCCGAAGCCGACGACCACAGCGGATGATGCGCCGCGGGGTTTCCTGGCCGGGCCCTCCCGCCCTGGCGCTGGCACTGGCGTTCTTCGCGGGCGTTCTGCAGACGGCCTCGTTCTCGCCCAGTCCGGCCTGGTGGCTGCAGCCGCTCGCGCTCGCCTGGCTGATCCGGGCCTGCGACGGGCAGCGGCCGCGCCGCGCCGCGCTGACCGGCGCGCTGTTCGGCGTGGGCTGGCTGGCCTCCGGGCTGTGGTGGCTCTACATCAGCATGCACGACTTCGGGCATCTGCCCGCGGCCGTGTCCGCGCTCGCGGTGCTGGCCCTGGCGCTGTTCCTCTCGATCTACTACGCCGCCGGCATGGGACTGGCCGCGCGCTGGTCGGCCGGCGCCGCGCCGTGGCGACGGGCGCTGGCCTTCGCCGGGCTGTGGCTGGGGGCGGAGCTCGCCCGCGCCACCATCCTCACCGGCTTCCCGTGGATCGCCAGCGGCTACGCGCATGCGCAGGGCCCGCTGGCCGCGTTCGCCCCCTATGTCGGCGTCTACGGCATCACCGCGCTCGCGGCGCTCGTGGCGGCGGCGCTGGCGCTGCGACGCTGGGCGCTGCTGGGGACGCTGGTCGCGGGCATCGTCGCGGGGCAGTTCCTGCCGCAGGACTTCACCCGCTCCACCGGCACGCTGACCGTGTCGCTGGTGCAGCCCAACATCCCGCAGGACCAGAAGTTCGATCGCGAGCGCTTCGACCAGAACCTGGACCAGCTGATCGCGCTGATCCGGACCGCGCGGGGTCAGGTCGTGATCACGCCGGAATCGGTGCTGCCGGTGCCGCTGGCCTTCCTCGACGACGAACACGTCGAGCGCCTGCGCCACGACGCCGAGACCCGGCCGCTGCTGCTCGGCACCTTCCTGGGCAACACGACGGACGGCTTCGTCAACTCGCTGGTGGGCATCGGTTTCGCGCAGCGCTACGACTACGGCAAGCGCCACCTGCTGCCTTTCGGCGAGTTTATCCCGCCGGGCTTCCACTGGTTCGTCAAGGCGATGAACATTCCCCTGGACGACCAGGCCAGCGGCCAGCATGAGCGCGCGCTGCCCTTCGCGGGCCAGCGGCTGCGGCCGCTGATCTGCTACGAGGACCTGTTCGGCGAGGACGTGGTCGCCAGCGCGCTCGACGGCGGCGATCCCGCCGCGACGGTGTTCGTCAACGTCAGCAACCTGGCCTGGTTCGGACCGCGCATGGTGCAGGACCAGCATCTGCAGTTCTCGCAGATGCGCGCGCTGGAGTTCCAGCGGCCGATCGTGCGCGCCACCAACACCGGCGCCACCGCGCACGTCGACCACCGCGGCCGCGTGCTGGAGCGGCTGCCGCCGGAACAGGCCGGCGTGCTGGAAGTGAGCGTCGACGGTCGCAGCGGCGTCACGCCGTACGCGCGCTGGTTGTCGACGCTCGGCCTGTGGCCCGTGTGGGCGCTGGTCGTGCTCGGCGTGCTGCCGGTGCTGGTCCGTCGACGTCAGGGGGCTTCGGGCTTCGCCTGACCGGGCGTGCCCTCGCGACGCGACGCCTGTGCGCGCCCCGGGGCGCACATAGAATCGGTCGGTTTTCCCCAACGCGCCGCCGACGGCCCGACGTCCCTATGCTGACTTTCCAGCAACTGATCCTCCGCCTGCAGGAGTACTGGTCCCAGCAGGGCTGCGCCCTGCTGCAGCCCTACGACATGGAAGTCGGCGCGGGCACCAGCCACACCGCGACCTTCCTGCGCGCGCTCGGTCCCGAGCCCTGGAAGGCCGCCTACGTCCAGCCCAGCCGCCGCCCCAAGGACGGCCGCTACGGCGAGAACCCGAACCGCCTGCAGCACTATTACCAGTTCCAGGTCGTGCTCAAGCCCGCGCCGGCCAACATCCTGGAGCTCTACCTCGGCTCGCTGGAGGCGCTCGGCTTCGACCTGAAGAAGAACGACGTCCGCTTCGTCGAGGACGACTGGGAGAACCCCACCCTCGGCTGCTGGGGCCTGGGCTGGGAGGTCTGGCTCAACGGCATGGAGGTGACGCAGTTCACCTACTTCCAGCAGGTCGGCGGCATCGACTGCAAGCCCATCACCGGCGAGATCACCTACGGTCTCGAGCGCCTGGCGATGTACCTGCAGGGCAAGGAGTCCGTGTACGACCTGGTCTACACCGACGGCCTGACCTACGGCGACGTGTTCCATCAGAACGAGGTCGAGCAGTCGACCTACAACTTCGAGCACAGCGACGTCGACTTCCTGCTGAACGCCTTCGGTGCGTACGAGCGCAAGTCCAAGGACCTGATGGACGCGCACCTGGCGCTGCCCGCCTACGAGCAGCTGCTCAAGGCCGGCCACACCTTCAACCTGCTGGACGCGCGCGGCGCGATCAGCGTGACCGAGCGCGCCGCCTACATCGGCCGCATCCGCAACCTCGCCCGCGCCGTGGCGCAGAGCTATCTGGACAGCCGCGCGCGGCTGGGCTTCCCGATGGCGCCCAAGGACTGGGCCGACGAGGTGATCGCGCAGATCGAGAAGAAGAGCGCCGAGGCGGCCGCCAAGGCCGACAAGGCTTCTGAAAAGAAGACCGCCGCCTGAGACGACGAGGAACACCCCAGCATGACCACGAAGAACCTGCTCGTCGAACTGTTTGTCGAGGAACTGCCGCCCAAGGCGCTGAAGAAGCTGGGCGAGGCGTTCTCGTCCGCGCTGGCCGACTCGCTGAAGGCGCAGGGCCTCGCGGACGCTGGCGCCGCGGTGACCGCGTTCGCCACGCCGCGCCGCCTGGCCGTGCACCTGACCGGCGTCGGCGCCAAGGCCGCGGACCGCGCCGTGCAGCAGAAGCTGATGCCGGTCGCCGTCGCGCTGGACGCGTCGGGCAACGCGACACCCGCGTTGCTGAAGAAGCTGGCCTCGGTCGGCGCGGACGCCTCGGTCGTCCCCAGCCTGAAGCGCGCGCCGGACGGCAAGGCCGAGGCGCTGTTCCTGGACACCGTCGTCGCCGGCGTCACGCTGAAGGACGGTCTGCAGAAGGCGCTGGACGAAGCGCTGGCCAAGCTGCCGATCCCCAAGGTCATGACCTATCAGCTGGCCGACGGCTGGAGCGACGTCAAGTTCGTCCGCCCCGCCCACGGCCTGATCGCGCTGCATGGCGACGAGCTGATCGAGATCAACGCGCTCGGTCTGAGCTCGGGCCGCACGACGCGCGGCCACCGCTTCGAGACGACCGTCGCCTCGATCGAGATCAAGAGCGCCGACACCTACGAGCAGCAGCTGCGCGAGGAAGGCCGCGTGATCGCGTCCTTCGAGCAGCGCCGCAACGACATCGTGCGCCAGCTGCAGGCGCAGGCCGAGCCGCTGGGCCTCACGCCGATCGACGCGCCCGAGCTGCTGGACGAAGTCACCGCGCTGGTCGAGCTGCCCAACGTGCTCTCTTGCCAGTTTGAGCCCGAGTTCCTGGCCGTGCCGCAGGAGTGCCTCATCCTGACGATGAAGGCCAACCAGAAGTACTTCCCGCTGCTGGACAGCCACGGCAAGCTGACGCACCGTTTCCTGGTCGTCAGCAACGTGCATCCGGACGACGCCTCCAAGGTCGTCGAGGGCAACGAGCGCGTCGTGCGTCCGCGCCTGGCCGATGCGAAGTTCTTCTTCGACCAGGACCGCAAGAAGACGCTGGCCTCGCGCGTCGAAGGCCTGGGCAAGGTCGTGTACCACGGCAAGCTCGGCAGCCAGGGCGACCGCGCCGAACGCGTCCGCGCGATCGCGCACACGATCGTCAATCAATTGCGCATGGCCCAGCACCCGTACACGGCGGAAGCCAAGGACGAGTTCGACGTGCTCGACAGCAAGGCGCAACAGGCCGCCGTGCTGGCCAAGACCGACCTGCTGACCGACATGGTGGGCGAGTTCCCCGAGCTGCAGGGCATCATGGGCGGCTACTACGCGCGTCATGAAGGCCTGCGCGACGGCGTCGCCAAGGCCATCGAGGACCACTACAAGCCGCGCTTCGCCGGCGATGCGCTGCCGCGCAACCACACCGGCACCGTCGTCGCGCTGGCCGACAAGCTGGAGACGCTGGTGGGCCTGTTCGGCATCGGGCAGCTGCCCACCGGCGACAAGGACCCGTTCGCGCTGCGCCGCCATGCGCTGGGCGTGATCCGCATCCTGGTCGAGAACCACATGCACCTGTCGCTGCCCGAGCTGATCGAGGGCGCGCTGCCCGCGTTCGGCGAGCTGATCCAGGATCCGAGCGAGCCGCTGCTGGGCTTCTTCGCCGACCGTCTGGCGGTCAGTCTGCGCGACCAGGGCTACAGCGCCCAGGAAGTCGACGCCGTGCTGGCGCTGAACCCGGCGCGACTGGGCGATGTGCCCAAGCGCCTGGGCGCCGTGCGCGCCTTCGCGGCGTTGCCGGAATCGGCCTCGCTGGCCGCGGCCAACAAGCGCGTGGGCAACATCCTCAAGAAGGTCGAGGGCGAGCTCCCGACCGAAGTGAAGCCCGAGCTGCTCACCGAGGCCGCCGAGAAGGCCCTGGCCGACGCGCTGGCCGGCGTGAAGCCGCAGGCCGACGCGCTGTTCGAGCAGCACGACTACGCCGGTTCGTTGAAGGCGCTGGCCGCGCTGAAGGCGCCGGTCGACGCGTTCTTCGACGACGTGATGGTCAACGCCGAGGATCCCGCGCTGCGCGCCAACCGCCAGGCGCTGCTCAAACAGCTGCACGAGGCGATGAACCGCGTCGCCGACCTGTCGCGCCTGGCCGTCTGACCCGCCGTCGTCGTCCAAGCGCAGTCCACTGGAGAACCCGATGCCTACCCGGTCCGACCATCCGCACGGCATGAAACTGGTGATCCTGGGCCGCGACGGCACGATCAACCGCTACCGCGACGACCACGTGAAGTCGCCCGAGGAACTCGAGCCGCTGCCCGGCGCGCTCGAAGCCGTCGCGCGGCTCAACCACGCCGGCTGGCACACCGTCATGGCGACCAACCAGCCCGGCATCGGCCGCGGGCTGATCGACATGGCCTCGCTGAACGCGGTCCATCTGCGGCTCAACCAGCTGCTGGCGGAGAAGGGCGGCCGGCTCGACGCCGCGTTCTTCTGCCCGCATGCGCCGGAAGACAACTGCAACTGCCGCAAGCCGCTGCCGGGCCTGATCGAACAGATCGGCGAGCGCTTCGGCGTCGACCTGAAGAACGTCCACATGGTCGGCGCCAGCGTGCGCGACCTGCAGACGGCGCACAATGCCGGCTGCGTGCCGCACCTGGTGCGCGGCGACCGGCTGTCCGGCGTCGACGAGGCGCAGCTGCAGGAGCAGATCGCGCTCGTGCCCGGCTCGCGCGTGCACCAGGACCTGACGGCCTTCGCCGAAACCCTCATCCACGCGGAACGCCGCGCCCGCGCCGAAGCGCGGGGCGAATCCGCCGAACCCGATACCGCTCCTGGAGAACTGGGCTGATGCTCATTGCGCTGCGTTCCCTCCTTTTCGTCGTCTACCTGATCGTCACCGTCATCCCCTGGGGCAGCGCGGTGGTGCTCTGCTCGCTGTTCCTCAACAGCACCCAGCTGTACTGGATGTGCGCCAACTGGCTGCGCATCGCGATCTGGGGCGCCAAGCTCATCTGCGGCGTGCACTGGCGCGTGCGCGGCATGGAGCACCTGCCCACCGATCCCAAGCAGTCGGTCATCCTGCTCTCCAAGCACCAGTCGACCTGGGAGACCTTCGCCTACCCGATGCTGATGCCGCGTCCGCTGGCCTACGTGTTCAAGCGCGAGCTGATCTACATCCCGTTCTTCGGCTGGTCGATGGCGCGGCTGGACATGATCCACATCGATCGCAGCAAGCGCAGCGAGGCGTGGAACAAGGTGGCCGCGCAGGGCAAGCGCATCGCGGCGCTGGGCAACTGGATCATCATGTTCCCGGAAGGCACGCGCGTGGCGCGCGGCAAGGCCGGCGACTACAAGACCGGCGGCTCGCGCCTGGCGGTCGAGACCGGCGTGCCGGTGGTGCCCATCGCGATGAACTCCGCGAGCTGCTGGCCGCGCAAGAGCTTCCTGTTGAGACCCGGCACCATCGATGTCTCCATCGGCCCCATGATCCCCAGCACCGGTCGCGCGCCGGCCGAGCTGATGAAGGAAGTGCAGGCCTGGATCGAGGCCGAGATGCGGGTGCTGGACCCGGCGGCCTATCCGGCCGCCGCGCCGGGCAGCGTGAATGATGCGCCGACCGAGGCGCCACCCGCGCCCCCGGTTCCTCCTGCGCCGCCGCCCGCACCGGCGGCGGCCTGATTACACTCGCTGTCCATGCTGCCTCCCAAGCTGCGGGGACTGGGCGCGCTGCTGAACAACTTCACGCAGTTGTCGCTGTTCGACAGCGAGCCCCAGCCCCAGCCCGTCCACCCGACGACGTCTCCGCTGCCTCCGCCGGAGCCGCTGGCGCCGACGCCGCGGTCCCGCGGCGACGCCGGCGCCTCCACGCGCCAGGTCTTGCTCCAGGGGCAGTCCATTCCCTATGAGCTCAAGCGCGCGCGGCGCCGCAGCATCGGCTTCACCGTCAGCGAGGACGGCCTGCGCGTGTCCGCGCCCAAGTGGGTGCCGCTGGGCGACATCGACAAGGCGCTGCAGCAGAAGGGCGAGTGGATCCTGCGCAAGCTCGTCGAGCAGCGCGAACGCGCGCGGCGCACGCAGGCGGCCCGCGTCCACTGGGGCGACGGCTGCAGCCTGCCGTACCTGGGCGAACCGCTGATTGTCGTGCTCGACCCGTCGTTGACGGGCGCGCGGCTCGACGAAGGGCAGACCGATCCGCAGCCGACGCTGGCCACGGTGCCGCGCCGCATGCTCTACCTCGGCCTGCCGCAGGACGCGACCCCCGACCAGATCCGCGACACGGTCCAGGCCTGGCTGCAGCGCCAGGCGCGGCAGCGCTTCGAACTGCGCTGCCGGCACTTCGCCGGACCGCTGGGCGTCACGATGACGGGGCTGCGGCTGTCCTCCGCGCAGACGCGCTGGGGAAGCGCCAGCGTCGACGGCATGATCCGGCTCAACTGGCGCTTGATCCACTTCTCGCCGGCGCTGATCGACTACGTCGTCGCGCATGAACTCGCGCACCTCAAGGAGATGAACCACAGCCCGCGCTTCTGGGCCGTGGTGAAGTCCGTGTTCCCTGAATACGAACTGGCGCGCGATCGGCTCAAGCAGGCGGTGCTGCCGCTGATGGACGAGGCGTAGGCGTACTGCGCCGACCCTCACCCCCGCCCTCTCCCGCAGTGCGGGAGAGGGAGTAACAAGTAGCTCCCCCTTCAGGGGGGCTTGTAGCTAATTTGGGTGTCGAGCCACACTGGGGATTGCTGTCATCACTCGCATCTGAGTCAGAACCTCCTCCCGCGTTCCGCTCGTGGCGGCGCTCAGGGTTCCCCAGCCGTCAGGCTGCGTCAGGACAACCCGCGCTCAGAGCCGACAAGCTGATGCATAAAAAGGCGCAGCGCCGCCGTCCCGTGATCGGGGCGGCGGCGACTGTCTTTCTGGGGTTCGCTTTTTCCTGCTTCAGGCGGAGATCACGCCGAGAAGCGATGGATGCCGTCCTCGTCCAGCGAGCGACGCAGCTGACCGCCCAGCCACAGCCGGTTCAGGTGGGCCACCGCCTCCCCCATGGCGAAGGTCGTCTGGTGCAGGTCCAGCGGCCGGCGGAACATCATCGGCAGCAGCTCCGCCGCATGGCAGGGCTTGGCGGTGCAGGCTTCCAGCACTTCCGCCAGGCGCTCGCGATGGTGCTCTTCCAGCTGATCGATGCGCGAATGCAGACCGCGGAAGGGCTTGCCGTGCGCCGGCAGCACCAGCGTGTCGGCCGGCAGCGCGGTCAGCCGCGCGATCGAGTCCAGGTAGAGCTGCAGCGGATCCGCTTCCGGCTCCACGTCGAGCACCGAGATGTTGGTCGAGATCCGCGGCAGCATCATGTCGCCGGAGATCATCACGCCCATGGACTCGCTGAACAGGCTGATGTGTTCCGGCGCATGGCCGTAGCCCACGAGACAGCGCCAGTCGTGGTCGCCGATGCGCACCGTCATGCCGTCCATCAGCCGGCGGAACGCGGCCGGGATCGCCGGCACCATGCTCGGGTAGTAGCTGGCGCGGCCGCGGATCTTCTCCAGCGCCGCCGGATCGCTCAGCCCATGGCTGCCGAAGAAGGCCGCCGCCGCTTCCCCGCCCAGCCCGACGGTCGACGACGACGCCACCCGCGCCAGCTGGTAATCGGTCGCGCTGATCCACAGCCGGCACTGCCAGCGTTCCGTCAGCCAGTGGCCCAGCCCGAGGTGATCGGGATGGAAGTGCGTGACGATCACGCGCAGCACCGGCAGCCCGTCCAGGCGTTCGGCGAACACGCGCTCCCAGTTCGCTTTCGTCGTGTCGTTGTGGATTCCGCAATCGACGATGGTCCAGCCTTCGCGGCCGTCCAGGGTGTCGCGCAGCAGCCAGAGGTTGATGTGGTCCAGCGCGAAGGGCAGTCCCATCCGCACCCAGCGCACGCCGGGCACCAGGTCCAGCGCTTCGCCAGGGCCTGGCAGCGCGTCGCCCAGGGGGTAGGAGAGTTCCGATTCGCGAGGATTGGCCATGGCTTTAGACTTACGTTTACGTCAACGTCATTTGCCAGTGTAGCCATGAGCCCCTCTTCCCGCCCCACCCTGGCCGACGACCCGTCCGAGGACGCGCTGCCCGAGGCCGGCGACAACGCGGGCCCGTTGTTCACGATCACCGAGCTGGCTGCCGAGTTCGACATCACCCCCCGCGCCATCCGTTTCTACGAGGACATGGGCCTGCTGACGCCGGCCCGCGCCGGCCGCAACCGCGTCTACACGCAGCGGGACCGAACGCGCCTGAAGCTGACGCTCCGGGGCAAGCGGCTGGGCCTGTCGCTGCAGGAGATCAAGCAGCTCGTGGACATGTATGACAGTCAGTCGGACACCGTGCCCCAGGCGCGCGCGTTCCTCGGCGTCCTCGAACAGCACCGCCGCCAACTCCAGCAGCAGCTCAACGACATCGAGATCACGCTCGAAGAGATCACCCTGCACGAAGAGCGTTGCCACGCGCTGCTCTCCGAGGCCGGCCAGTCGGCCGATTGATCGCGCCCATGAACGGCCTGCACCTCACCGCCGACCTTGCCGGCTGCGCCAGCAGCGGACTGCTGATTGACGGGCCAGGTCTTGCCCGGTCGGTCCGAGCGGCCGCCGAAGAAGCGGGCCTGACCGTCGTCGGCGAGCACTGGCACCGTTTCCCTGACGCTCCCGACGGCCAGCCTGGCGGCATCACCGGCATGCTGCTCCTGGCCGAATCGCATGTCGCGCTGCACACCTGGCCGGAGATCGCCTCGGTGACGCTGGACGTCTACGTCTGCAATTACGAGGGCGACAACTCGGAAAAGGCGCGCGCGCTGATGGCGGCGCTGGTGGCGCTGTTCCAGCCGGCTGACGCCCGGCATCACGCGCTCGTCCGAGGGCGGCTGGGCGCCGAAGTGCTTTAGTAGACTCTCGCCCGGGCCGCCTAGAGCCCGGGAGTCGAGGGATTGATCGAGAGCACGACCGAGCTGACGCTGGTGCCCAAGGCGCCGCGGGAGGCGCCAACCCCGTCCGCGCCTGTGCGCGGCGCGGTGCCGGCGTCGCCCGTGCCTGCGCCTGCGCGGCCGGCGGTCCGGTCGTCGGGGGCGTCGTCCGCGCTGGGCGGGCTGGCGGTCCAGCGGCACGCCCAACGGCTGGAGTTCACCGGCGTCGGCGCCGACTACTTCCGCATCTGGATCATCAACCTGCTGCTGACGCTGGCGACGCTGGGTGTCTATTCCGCCTGGGCGAAGCGGCGCAAGGCCCGGTGGTTCGCGCGACACACGCTGCTGGCCGGCGAACCTTTCGATTTCCATGGCGACCCGCGGCGAATCCTCATCGGCCGCGTGCTGGCGGTGGCGCTGCTGGTGGCCTACCTCCACGTGTTCGATGGCGCCGCGGTGGTGGGCCTGGCCACGCTGGGCGCCCTCTACGCGATCGGACCGCTGCTGTTCGGCAGCGTCCAACGCTTCAAGCTGGCCAACACCAGCTGGCGCGGCATGCGTTTCGGTTTCGAGGCGGACGCCGTCACCGTCTACGCGTCCTGCATGCCGATGCTGGTGGCGTGGACGCTGGTGTCGATCATCGGCGGGCTGGGGCTCGGCCCTCTCGTCGACGGCCTGGCGGGCGTCGCGCTCGTGCTGCTGTTGCCGCTCGCGCACGGCCGGCTCAAGCGCTTTCAGCATGCGCATGCCCGCTACGGCGCGCTGGCCTTCGACTTCAAGTTGTCCCTGGACGCGTTCTACGGCCTGTACCTGCGTCTGGCCGCGGCGCTGATCGTCGCCGGCGCGGTGGCGGGCCTGCTCGGCGTGGGACTGTCGATGGGACTGAAGCAGGTGATGGGCGCGGAGGTCCCGTGGCTCGCGACCTTCCTGCCGCTCGGGGCCCTCGGGGTGGTCGGCGTCATCGCCTGGCCCGTCTACGCCGCGCGGCTGCAGCACCTGGTCTGGCACAGCACCCGGCTGGGCGAGGGGATCGAGTTCGCGTATGAGATCCCTGTCGTTCCTCTCTTCAAGACGCTGCTGGTCGGTGGTCTGCTGACCTTGCTGACCCTGGGCCTGTACTGGCCGTTCCTCGCCGTGCGCCTGGCCAAGCTGCGCATCGAAGGCCTGACGGTGCTGTCCGACACGCCCATCGAGGCGGTCCTGGTGCGGGCGCCTCAACGTCGCGGTCCCGGTCGCGGCGCGGCCGGCGACGGCACCGCCGGGGCCTTCGGCCTCGACATCGGCTGGTGAAGGCAGAACCCGCCATGAGACCGCAGATCCACACCGCCACCGCCCGCTGGTTCGACGGCGCCGAGAGCCGGCCGCAGGAAGTGCGCGTGCGCCTGGGCCGGAACCACCTCGAATTCATGCCGTGGCCGCCGCGCGGGCAGTCGGCCTCGTCGATGCCGCCGTCGGAGGCGGAACTGGCCGCGTCGCGGCCGTCGATGCCCGGTCTGCGCCGCTACACCCGCAAGGCCCTGCAGGTCGGCGAGTGGTGGCGCGGTCGGCCCACGCCGGTCGGCCTGCCGGACGGCGGCACGATCTGGCTCCCGGCGGACAGCGCCATGGGCCGGGTGCTGGGCGGGCAGTCGCTGATGGCGCAGACCGCCGGCAGCTGGAGCCTGGCCGTGTGCGCGCTGGTGGCGCTGATGGCGCTGGTCCTGTGGTTCGACCGCCAGGGCGCGAGCCTGCTGGCGCGCGCCGCGCTCCCGCTGATCCCGACGCAGCTCGACGACGCCGTCGGCAAGCGGGTCGAGCAGCAACTCGAGTCCACGTGGCTGAGGCCCTCCCGGGTGCCGGTGCAACGCCAGCAGGCGATACGCGCGCGTTTCGCCGAGGTCGCCGGACGGGTGTTCCCGGGAACGATGTTGAACGTCCGGTTCGCGCGCCAGGGCGACCTGCCCGGTTTCAACGCGATGGCGCTGCCCAACGGCACGATCTTCGCCTTCGACGGTCTGGTCGAGGCGCTCAGCGACGACGAGCTGGTCGCCGTGCTCGGCCACGAGGCCGGCCATGTGAAGCACCGGCATGCCATGCGCCATCTGGTGCAAGGGGCGGGGCTGCTGTCGGTGGCGGGCGTGGTGCTGGGCGACTTCCCGTCGGTCGCGGCAGGGTGGCTGCCCATGGCCCAGACGCTGAACTACTCGCGCGACGCGGAGCGCGATTCCGATGCGGAGGCGCAGCGCCTGATCCTGCGCGAGCATCTGCCCAACGAGACGCTGGTCGGCGCATGGCTCAAAGTGCTGGAGGCGCGGCGGCGGGACGGCCGTGTCGACACCGGCACCCCGTGGCTCTCGACGCATCCGCCGATCGGCGAGCGCATCGAGAGCGCGCGGCAGGCCGCGCAGAACGCGGAACCGCAGCCCTGAGTCGACGCCTTACCTGGCGCTCGTGGTGGGCGCGGCGGGCGTGGCGGTCGACGATTCCTGGCCCTTGGCCACGGCGGTCTCAGGCGTCGGCGTCGCCGGCTTGAACTGACCCATCACGTCGCGCTTGCCGCGTTCCAGATAGGGCACGGGCTGGTCCATCCACGCCGGACGCGGGCTGCCGAGCAGGTAGTGGTCGAAGAACTCGGCCATGTGCACGGTGAAGTGCTTCATGTTGTCGCGCTCGCGCAGGCCGTGCTTCTCGCCGTTGTAGTTGAACCAGTACGCCTCCTTGCCGAGGCGGCGCAGCGCGGTGAAGAACTCGATGCCCTGGTACCAGGGCACGGCATCGTCCTCGTCGTTGTGGATGGTCAGGTAGGGCGTGGTGACCTTGTCGACGCGGAAGATCGGCGAGTTCTCCAGGTACAGGTCGGGACGCTCCCAGGGCGTGGCGCCGATGCGGCTCTGGCCGTGTTCGTACTGGAACGCGCGGCTGATGCCCGCGCCCCAGCGGATGCCGCCGTAGCCGCTGACCATGTTGGCCATCGACGCACCGGCCTCCGCCGCGCGGAACTGGTTGGTGTGCGTGATCAGATAGTTGATCTGGTACGCGCCCCAGCTGTGGCCCTGGATGCCGACCCGCTTCGGATCGACGTAGCCCTTGGCGATCTGCTGGCGGATCGCCGGCAGCACCGTGTTCATCGCGCTCTTGCCCGGATGGCCGGTCGTGTAGACGATGTCCGGACGCAGCACCAGGTAGCCGTTGCTGACGTAGCGCGTGACGTTGATGTTCTGCGCCGGCGCCGGCGGGATGTAGCGGTACCGGTTGTCGGTCATCTTCTCGTAGATGTAGACCATCATCGGGTACTGCTTCTTCGGGTCGAAGTCCGCCGGCTTGGCGAGCAGCGCGCGCAGCTTCTTCCCGTCGGCGGCGGTGTACTCCACCAGCTCCTGCGTGCCCCATTCGTAGCGCGACTGCTGCGGGTTGGCGGCGCTGATCTGCTGCGGCTGCTGGAAGGCGAGCGTGGAGGTCCAGAGGTCCGGGAACTGCGTGAAGGTCTGCTGCGTGAAGACGATGCGATCCGCGTCCTTGGCCTTGATGAAACCACCGATCATGCGGTCGTCCTGGATCAACACCTTGGGCGCGCCGCCGGTCGCGTCGACGCGGTAGTAGCCGCTGGCGCGCGTGATGTCGTGGGTGCCGGCCAGCGTCAATGCGTCGGCGGGCAGCGGCTTCTTGTCCGCGTCCTCGGGATCCAGCGGCGCGACGCGCAGCTGCACCTGCTGCTTGCGGCCCCAGCCCTGCGTGAGGTTGCGCGACTGTCCGGTGGCCGGCTGCACGGCCCAGAGGTCGAACTTGTCGTAGACGACGACGCTGTCATCATCCGCAGTCCAGCCGGCGCTGCCGTAAGGGGAGGGCAGGTCGGGGACGTCGCGGTCGTCGTTGTCGAAGCGCGACTTGATCTTCCCGGTCAGGTCGACGGCGGCGGCGGTGTCGGTGCGCCAGGCCATCCAGCGCGCGGTCGGCGCGTCGAAGCCCAGCACGTAGCGGCCGGCGGGCGACAGCGTCGGCGCGTGACGCAGCTTGCGCGCGAGCGGCTTCGCCACGCCGGTGTTGAGGTCGACGGCGTAGGCGTCCATGTAGGCGCCTTCCCAGGACATCAGCTGGCGGTAGGGCAGCTCGCTCAGGCCGAGCGCGACGGCGGCGTTCTCGTTGACCTGGATGGTGGGGAGCTCCTTCGTCCCGAGCTGGACGAAACGCGCCGCATCGACGTCGGTGCCGAGGTGCACGACGGCACGGTAGCTGCGCGCGCGTTCCCGCTCGGCCTTGGCCTTCTGCGCGGACTGCAGCTCCGGATCCTTCCAGTGCCAGAGGTCGACCTTCATCGGCTCGGGCGCATCCTTGGGCTCCGGCGCGGGGAGTTCGGCGGTGCCGAGGAACAGGCGCTGACCGTCCTTGCTGAAGGCGAGCGCGGCGTGCTCGCTCGGCGTCCAGCCGGCGGGCATGCCGGCGGTCTCGCCGCTGACCAGCACCGCCGCGCGCTCCTGGCCGGCCTTCCACAGGAAGAGCTTGAACGGGGTCGGATCGGGCTTGTCGGCCTTCTCGTCCTTCTTCTCTTCCTTCTTGTCGTCGGCTTTCTTCGCCTTCTCGGCGGCCCTGGTCTCCGCGATGTGGTCGCGGTTGCTGACGAAGGCCAGGCGGCGGCCGGCCTCGTCGAAGCGCAGCTGCTTGTAGCTGCCGGCGCCGGACATCACCGCGCGCGCCTGCGTCGGCGCGGCCGGGTCGATGAGGTAGACGCCCTCGCGGGCGGTCTCGTCGGTGGCAGGTCTTGCCTCGGCGACGGTGGTGGCGGCGTCCGAAGCGCCGGAAGCGCCAGGAACACCCGATGCGGCAGTGGCGGATGACGGCGCCGCTGCGGGCGCTGGCGGCTTGGCCGAGTCCTTCTTCGCCGGCTCCTTGACGGAGACCACGTAGGCCAGCAGCGTACCGGCGTTGTTCCAGGCGAAGTCGGACGCGTCCTTGAAGGTGTTGCGTTGCTTCGTCTCGGCGTCGATCAGCAGCAGGTCGTTGCCGGGGGTCTTCTTCGCGGAGGGGCCGCCTTCGGCGGGCGCTTCCTGGTCGGAGAGGGCGTCGACATCGCGGAGATCACCATCGCTGTCGACATCCGCTTTCGCGGCCGACGGCTTCGTGTCCTTGGTGTCCTTGGCGTCTTTCTTGGCCGGCGCCTCCAGCAGCAGCGCCAGATGCTGCCCGCCGTCCTTGCCCCAGGCGAAGCGCTTCACGCGTTCGACGGACTCGACCTGGCCGGTGGCGAGATCCAT
Organism: Roseateles noduli; assembly: GCA_002205125.1. Classification (GTDB taxonomy): domain Bacteria; phylum Pseudomonadota; class Gammaproteobacteria; order Burkholderiales; family Burkholderiaceae_C; genus Roseateles; species Roseateles noduli. The sequence goes on from NIOE01000004.1 coordinate 132,136, forward strand.
CCACGCGGCACCGGCCTTGGGCGCGTCCTCGCCCTTCTTCTTGTCCTTCTTGGCCTTGTCGAGATCGACGCGCGTCGGCTGCACGGCGAAGGCGACGAAGCGTCCGTCGGCGCTGAACTGCGGCGAGGTGCCACGCGGCGCGCGGTACTCGCGGCCGTCGGCGACGTGGCGCACGACGAGTTCGCCGTCGGCCTCCTGCGCGACCAGCGCGTAGGCGATCCATTGGCCGTCGCGGCTCAGTTGCGTGTGCTGGATGCTGCGCCAGGTGGCGTAGACGTCGTGCGTGATCGGCAGCCTGGCGGCGACGGGCTGGCCGACGGCGGCTGCCGCGACGGCGACCGGCGTGGCGGCTTGCGGCGGGGTGGCCGCGGCCAGCGGCGCGAGCGGCAGCAGGACCAGCGACAGCGCGGGGAGCGAGGACAGGAGGGACCGGGTGGACATAGTCGGAGGAGGAAGTCGGGGAAGGGGCGGGGAGGCAGGGAGCGGAAGGCGGAGGGCGGAAGGCGAGGGCGGAAGCGGCTCAGCCGCCTGCAGCGTCCGCCGCGGTCAGCGTCTTCACGAGCCAGGCCTGCAGGGCCTGGATCTCGTCCATGGCGACCTCGTGGGCCATCGGGTACTCATGCCACTCGACCTCGTAGTCGAGCCGGCGCAGCTCGGCCAGCGACGCGTGCGCCCGCGCGGGCACCACGACGCCGTCGTTGCTGCCGTGCGCCAGGAAGATCGGCGTGTCCGCGTTGGCGGCGTTGCGTTCCGCCTCGGTCGTGCCGGGCACGGGCAGATAGCCCGACAGGCCGACGAGCCCCGCCAGCCGCTTCGGATACCGCAGCCCGGTCATCAGCGTCATCGCGCAGCCTTGCGAGAAACCCATCAGCACGACGCGTTCCGGCGGGATGCCGAACTCGCTCTCCTCGCGGGCGATCAGGTCCTCGACCAGGCGCTGCGACACGCGCAGGCCGTCCGCGTCCTCGCGCTGGCTGAGGTCGCCATGGCGGATGTCGTACCAGGCGCGCATGCGCATGCCGCCGTTGATGGTCACGGGGATCTGGGGCGCGCTCGGCAGCACGACGCGCAGGCCGCCCAGCGCCAGCACCGGCGACAGGTCCAGGGCCTGGACGACGGGCACGAAGTCGTTGCCGTCGGCGCCCAGGCCGTGCAGCACCAGCAGGCTGAAACGAGGCGCCTCGCGGGTCTGCAGTTCGATGGTTTCGAGGTTCATGGGCGGGAATGCTAGTCCGCCGCCACGCGCCGGCACTGGGTGGAAACGCCCTGTCGCGCCTCATCCGCTCCGCATCGCGCCCAGATGCAGCCGGTCGCACGCGCCTCGCACCGGGTGGGGTCGATGCGTAGTCTTCACTCCATCGCATCCACGGATGCACGACTCTCCGGGAAAGGAGCCCCTCATGTCCGACAGCGAAGAACTCAACCGCCTGGCCGATCTGCATCAACGCGGCATCCTCAGCGACGAGGAGTTCGCGAAGGCCAAGGAACGCGTGCTGAACGCCAGCGCCCGGTCGTCGAGCTCGACCTCCTATGCCTACGCCACGCCCCACGGCGGCAGCAGCGGCGCGCCGGTGGTGAACGCGATCAACACCTTCCGCCGCAGCCGCGACGACCGCTGGATTGGCGGCGTGTGCGGCGGGCTCGCCCGGCTCAGCGGCCTGGCGGCGTGGTTCTGGCGCATCGTGTTCGTTGCGCTCACGACCTGCGCCGGCGGCGGCGTGCTGCTCTACCTGCTGCTGTGGATCTTTGTCCCGCTGGAGGACTGAGCGAAGCAGCAGGTCGGGTCGATCAGAACAGCGCCATGCTGAGCTTGCGGCGGTACTGGTCGACCAGCGGATCGGACGGGGCGACGGTGTTGTGGCCCGACAGCTGCAACCCGCCCGCCTGCGGCGCGGCCGCACCGTGCGCCGCGGGCGCCGGCTTCGTCATGATCTCCAGGATCGAGACGTAGGTCTTGCGCGCGAGCTGGTCGTTCCAGGTCTTGTCACGCATGATGATCTCCAGGAGCTCCTCCATGGCGCCGGTGAAGTCCCGGCCGGCGAAGAGGCCCTGCGCCAGCGCGAAGCGCGCATCGAAGTCGCGCTTGTTGCTGGCGATCGCCGACTGCAGCGCGGCCGGGTCCAGGCCTTGCTCGGCGCGGTCCGCCGCCGCGATCCACGCGGCCAGCGCCTGGAATCTGGCGTGCGGGGTGATGGTGTCCGCGGCCTGGTGCGCCACCGGCGCGAACGCGGCCTTGGCATGTTCCAGCTGGTCGTCTTCCAGCAGCGCGCGGATCAGGTCGAAACGCGCCGTCTCGTTGTTCGGATCGGCCTGCACCGCCGCCTGCAGCTTCTGCAGCGCGCCGTCGGCATCGCCTTCCTCCAGCAGCGCCTGCGCCTCGGCCAGGTCCTCCTCGGCCTCCAGCGCCTCGCCGGTCGGCACATGACGGTCCAGGAACTCGCGGATCTGCGCCTCCGGGATCGCGCCGACGAAACCGTCCACCGGCTGCCCGCCGACGAACATCACGCAGAAGGGGATGGACCGCACCCCGAAGGCCTGACTCAGCTGCGTGGCGATCTCCGGCTGGTCGTCGCTGTTGAGCTTGGCCAGCTTCCACCGGCCCGCATAGGCCACTTCCAGCTTCTCCAGCATCGGACCCAGCGTGCGGCAGGGGCCGCACCACGGCGCCCAGATGTCCAGCAGCACCGGCTGCTGCATGGAGGCCTGCAAGAGGTCGGCTTCGAAGTTCTGGAGGGTGATGTCGGTCATGGTGGAAGGGCAGAGCGGGAGCGGGCGGGCGATGGCGGGCGATGGCGGGTGACGGGCAGGTGACGGGCCACGTGCCGGACGAAGGTCGAACGGCAAGAACGGCACCTGAGGCTCCCCGCCTACAATTCAAGGTTTCACGATTTGACAGATCGAGGACCGACCCGTGAGCAGCGCCACCACTCCCGACATCGCCCCCGTCATCGGCGTGGTCATGGGCTCCAGCAGTGACTGGGAGACCATGAAGCACGCCGCCGACATTCTCACCGAGTTCGGCGTGCCGTTCGAGGCGCGGGTGGTTTCGGCCCACCGCATGCCCGACGAGATGTTCGCCTACGCCGAACAGGCCGAAGGCCGCGGCCTGCGAGCGATCATCGCCGGCGCCGGCGGCGCCGCGCACCTGCCGGGCATGCTGGCCGCCAAGACGCTGGTGCCGGTGCTCGGCGTGCCGGTGGCCAGCCGCCATCTGCAGGGCGTGGATTCGCTGCACTCGATCGTGCAGATGCCCAAGGGCATCCCCGTGGCAACCTTCGCGATCGGCAACGCCGGCGCGGGCAACGCGGCACTGTTCGCCGTGGCCGTGCTGGCCCGCGACAACCCGGACCTGCGCGCGAAGCTGGACGCGTACCGCAAGCGCCAGACCGCCGCCGCCACCGCGATGACCGAGGAGCTGCGCTGATGCCGCTGCTGCCGGGTGACGCGACGCTGGGCGTGCTGGGAGGCGGCCAGCTGGGCCGCATGTTCGTCCACGCCGCCCAGGCGCTGGGCTACCGCTGCGTGGTGCTGGATCCGGATGCGGCCAGCCCCGCCGGCGCCGTGGCGCAGGAACACCTGAAGGCCGATTACCTCGATCCGGCTGCGCTGGATGACCTGGCGCGCCGCTGCGACGCGATCACCACCGAATTCGAGAACGTGCCGGCCCGCGCGCTGGAACATCTGGCGCGCGTGCGCGTCGTCGCGCCCGGCGCGTCGTCCGTGGCGATCTGCCAGGACCGCGCCCGCGAGAAGGCCCATTTCGATGCCAGCGGCGTGCCCTGCGCGCCCTACGCCGTGCTGGGTGCCGCCACGGACCTGGGCACCGTGCCGGACACGCTGCTGCCGGGCATCCTCAAGACCGCCCGCCTCGGTTATGACGGCAAGGGTCAGCGCCGGGTCGCCGACCGCGCGCAGCTCGCCGCCGCCTTCGATGAACTCGGGCGCGTCGACTGCGTGCTCGAACAGATGCTGCCGCTGGCGCTGGAACTGAGCGTGCTGGTCGTGCGCGGCGCCGACGGCGAGGTCGTCACCTTCCCGGTCCAGCAGAACCTGCACCGCGACGGCATCCTGGCCGTGACCGAGGTGCCCGCGCCCGACGTCGACGAGGCCTTGCAGGCGCAGGCGCGCCGTTCGGCCGCCGCGATCGCGACCGGCATGGGCTACGTCGGCGTGCTGTGCGTGGAGTTCTTCGTGCTGAAGGACGGCCGCCTGGTCGTCAACGAGATGGCGCCGCGCCCTCACAACTCCGGCCACTACACGATGAACGCCTGCGACGTCTCGCAGTTCGAGATGCAGGTCCGGGCGATGACCGGCCTGCCGCTGCGCGAGCCGCGTCTGCATTCGCCGGTGGTGATGCTGAATCTGCTGGGCGATCTGTGGTTCGACGCGGACGGCCGCGAACGCGCACCCGACTGGGCCGGCGTGCTGGCGCTGCCCGGCGCCGAGCTGCACCTGTACGGCAAGGCGCAGGCGCGCCACGGCCGCAAGATGGGCCATCTGAACGTGATCGGCGCGACCGCCGAGGACGCCCGCGCCAGCGCCCGTCGGGCCTGCGCGCTGCTCGGCCTGCCCGAGACGTGGTGAACGTGCTGAACGTGGTGACGACGTGGTGAAGGACTCCGGCTTCCAGGTGCTCGATGGTCAATCGGCCGACGCGGTCCGCGCGACCGCGCGCGTGCTGGCCGCGGGCGAACTGGCGGGTGTGCCCACCGAGACCGTCTACGGCCTGGCGGCGCGTGCCGACCAGGACGAGGCCGTCGCGAAGATCTTTGCCGCCAAGGGCCGCCCGAGCGACCACCCGTTGATCGTGCACGTGCTCGACGAGCAAGGCGCACGCATGTTCGGGCAAGACCTGTCGCCGGTCGCCCACCAGCTGATCGAGGCCTTCTGGCCCGGCCCGCTGACCTTGATCGTGCGGCGCGTGCCCGGCATCGCCGCGGCGGCCGCCGGCGGCCAGGACACGGTGGGCCTGCGCTGCCCGTCGCATCCGGTCTTCCGCGCGCTGATGGCCGAGTGCCGCGCCCTCGGCGTCGAGGGCCTGGCCGCGCCCAGCGCCAACCGTTTCGGCCGCGTCAGCCCGACCACCGCCGCGCACGTGGCCGATGAGTTCGACCCCGGCCTGACCGTGCTGGACGGCGGGCCCTGCGACGTCGGCATCGAATCGACCATCGTCGACGTCAGCCGCGGCGGCCTGGTGCTGCTGCGCCCCGGCGTGCTGACGCCGGAGCAGCTGGAAGCCGCCGCGGGCCGCCCTTTACACGCGCCCGACGCCCAGGCGCCACGCGCGTCGGGCACACTCGCTGCGCATTACGCGCCGCGCGCGACGGTCCGGCTGATGGACTCCGAAGCATTGCGTACAGCGCTGTCGGGCGACCGTCCGGCGGGGCTGGCGGTATATTCCCGCTCGTCCTTCGACGGGACGGACGCTCCGGCGCTGCACCGGGCCATGCCGGCCCAGGCGCGCGCCGCGGCGCGTCAGCTGTTTGCCGTCCTGCGCGAGCTGGACGCGGCCGGCGCGATGGAGATCTGGATCGAGGCGCCCCCGCAAGAGGCCGCCTGGGATGGGGTGCGGGACCGCTTGTCCCGCGCGGCGGCGGCCTTTGCGCCCCGCTGAGTTTTCGAGATTTGGAGAGTTCATGAAGAGTGTGAAGCGCCACCTGGCCGTGCTGCTGGGTGCGACCGCGATGCTGGCCGCCTGCGGCGGCGGCGGCGAACAGATCGACCCCTTCCGTCCGACGCGCGTCCTCGCCTTCGGCGATGAGACGAGCACCATCCGCTCCGACGGCACCAAGTACTCGATCAACGGGACGGACGCGACCACGTCGGCCGTGACCTGCACCTTGAACCAGGTCTGGACGCAGCAGCTCGCGGGCCACTTCGGCCTTGTGTTCGCCGAATGCAATCCGGACAAGCTGGCCACGCCGACCGCGCGCATGTACGCCGCCCCGAACGCCAAGGTCGCCGACGTCCAGGCGCAGATCGACCGCCAGTTCGCGCTCGACGGCTTCAACCCGAAGGACCTGGTCAGCATCCTGGCCGGCGCCAACGACATCCTCGAGCTGTACGCGCAGTTCCCGGCGCAGGACGCCGGCACGCTGGGCAACGCCGCCCAGGCGCGCGGCGAAGCGCTGGCCGCGCAGGTCAACCGCATCGCCGACGCCAACGGCCGCACCATCCTGTCCACCGTGCAGGACCTGGGCCTGTCGCCGTTCGCGATCCGTGAGAAGTCGCTGCACGCCGACACCGACCGCGCCGCGCTGCTGACCGAGCTGTCGCGCCGCTTCAACGCCGGCCTGCGCCTGAAGATCCGCAACGACGGCCACTTCATCGGCCTCATCCTGACCGATGAGCTGATGGGCACGATGAGCCGCTTCCCGACGCTGTACGGCGCGTCCAATTCGACCGACGTCGCCTGCCTGGCCAGTTCGCTGCCGCCGGTCTGCACCGACAAGACGCTGGTGGCCAACGCGACCTCTGCCACCCACATGTGGGCCAGCGACCGCCTGGTCGGTCCGATCATGCACAACAACATGGCGTCGCAGGCCATCAACCGGGCCATCAACAACCCGTTCTGAGGCCGAATCCCCTGCGCGCATCGCGCGCCGCTTGATGACGGAAGTGTTGCAGCCGCGCCTCGAAGGGGTCAGGTTGTGCGTCCGTCATCCCAAGGACCCTGGCATGCTGTGGCTTGTCAGGGTTTTCCTTTTGTAAGCGCCGCCGGACGTGCGCTTAAAGTGATCCCTGAGAAAAACGAACGACCGTTCGATTTAGTGCCGACCGCGATGCCGGGACGGTGCAGACGACGGAGACAACCCCTGGAGAAGTCCGAATGAACAGCCAATTCAAACTGGCCAGCCTGACGTTGGCCGCCGTGGCCATGCTGAGCGCCTGCGGCGGCGGCAGCAATCCTTCGAGCGACGATCCCCCGCCGGCGCGCGGCACGCTGGAGCTGGGCCTGAAGGCCGGCGCGGCCACCGCCGTGCAGATCGACGCGGGCACCCTGGCCAAGGGCATCCAGCCGATCAGCGGCAAGGCCGCCTGCGACGTGGACGTGCGCTACGTCTACTACTGGACGCGCGATCCCCAGGGCCTGCCGGCCACCGCCTCCGCCGCGGTGCTGGTGCCGGCCGGCACGGGCGCCGCCTGCACGGGCAACCGCCCGGTGGTGCTCTACGCCCACGGCACGACGACGGACCAGGCCTACAACATCGCCGACATCCAGAACAACGCCGAAGGCTCGCTGGTCGCGGCGTTCTACGCCGCCCAGGGCTTCATCGTCGTGGCACCGAACTACCTCGGCTACGACCGTTCGGGCTCGCAGTACACGACCTACCTGAACGCCGAGCAGTCCGCGATCGAGATGATCGACGCGATGCGCGCCGCCAAGACCCACCTGGCCGCCGAGAGCGCCGTCAAGCCGTCGGCCAAGCTGCTGCTGGCCGGCTACTCGCAGGGCGGTCACGTCGCGATGGCCACGCAGAAGGTGATGGAGCGCGACTACGGGACCGAATTCCCCGTCACCGCCGCCGCCCCGATGTCCGGCCCGTACAACCTGGTGGGCTTCAGCGACACGATCGTGAACACCGGTCCGGTCAACGCCGGCGCGACGCTGTTCCTGCCGCTGATGCTGACCAGCTACCAGAAGGCCTACGGCAACATCTACGCGGCACCGACCGACGTGTACGCGTCGCAGTACGCCGCGACCGCCGAGACGCTGTTCCCGTCGAAGAAGTCGATCACCACGCTGATCCAGGAAGGCAAGCTGCCGAACGACCCGACCTTCACCAACCTGTTCGGTACCGGCGGCCTGCTGAACCCGGCCTTCAAGACGGCGTACCCGACCTCGAACTTCCGCAAGGCGCTGGTGACCAACACGCTGTTGGGCTGGACGCCGAAGGCGCCGGTCGCGCTGTGCGGCGGCTCGGGCGACCCGACGGTGTACTTCACCAACACGGTCCAGGCGCAGGCCGACTTCGGCTCGCGCGGCAAGCTGTACCCGGCCTCCAACCTGGAGAGCTCGGCCTCGATGGCCTGGGCCGGCCAGGTGACGGCGGCGACGATCGCGGGCGGTTTCGCGCAAGCCAAGGCGGCCACGTCCGCCGCGGCCGGCGGCGGTGCGGCCGGTGCGGCCGCGGTGCAGGGCGCCTATCACGGCACGCTGGTCCCGCCGTTCTGCAACGCGCTGGCGCGCGGCTTCTTCCAATCGGTCCTGGCTGCTCAGCCGTAATCGTTGACGACCAGTACGGAGACATCATTCATGAAGAAGAACATCACCCTCATCCTGGCCGCTTCGCTGATGGCCCTGGCGGGCGCCGCCCGCGCCGAGGAGCCGGCGGTCGGCACGCACACGGTCTACGTGGGCCTGGCGCACATCGACGTGAACAGCAAGGCCGGCCCGCTGGAAGGCGGCAGCCGCCAGTTCCCGGCACCGGGCGCGCAGATCCGCGTCGGCGACGCGACCACCACGGGCTTCGGCTACACCTACCGCTTCGCGCCGCGCTGGAGCGCGGAACTGGCGCTGGGCATCCCGCCGTCGCACAAGATCTACGGCAACGGCGTGCTCGCCAATGCCGGCCAGATCGCGGTCGTGCGCCAGATGCCGCCGACGGCCTTCGTCAACTACCACCTCGGTGAGTGGCTGCCGAAGTTCCATCCCTTCGTCGGCGCGGGTGTGAACTACACCTACTTCGAGAAGAAGCGCAGCACGCCCACCGGCGACGCGATCAGCGGCGGCCCGACCCGCATCACGCTGGAGAACTCGTGGGGCCTGGCCGCCCACGCGGGCTTCACCGTGGCCTACACGAAGCAGTGGTCGCTGAACGCGACGGTGGCCTACGCGGACGTGCGCAGCAAGATGCGCTCGTTCACGACGACCAAGGACGGCGTGGAAGAGCTGCACACGGACATCAACTTCCGTCCGGTGGTGTACACGCTGTCGCTGGGTTACTCGTTCTGATCGGACTTCTGATCGAACACGCCATCGACAGCGAGTCTCACGGGGTCGGGGGATCTCCCCGCTCCGTGATGTCCGAGGCCACTACACTTCAGACATGAGCGTGTTGCTGGCCCTGGATAGCTCGACCGAACACATGGCTCTGGCCCTCGTGGGCCAGGGCCATACTGCTTTTGTGGACGCCGATGGCGGAGCGCTGGCCTCCCAGCGGCTGGTCCCGGATGTGATGGCGCTGCTGCAGCAGGCCGGTCTGGCGCTGTCCGCCGTCGACGCGGTCGGTTTCGGTCGTGGACCCGGCGCGTTCACGGGGCTGCGCACCGCGTGCTCGGTGGCGCAAGGCCTGGCCTTCGGCGCGGGCAAGCCGGTGCTGGCGCTGGACAGCCTGATGCTGGTCGCCGAAGACACGCGGCAGCAGCTTGTCGCCGCGGGCGAGGCCGATGCGGCGCTTGACGTGTGGGTCGCGATGGACGCCCGCATGAACCAGATCTACCTCGGCCGCTATCGCTGGAATGGCACGCGCTGGTCCCCGACGGTCGAGCCGCTGCTGACCGATCTCGATCCGCTGCGCGCGCTGTGGCGCGAGGAACCGCCGACGATCGTCGCCGGCTCCGCGCTGGGCGCCTTTGAGCTGGAGACCGGCGCGGCCCGCCGCTTCCCCGCGACCGTGTCGCGCGCCCGTGCGCTGGGTGCGCTCGCGCAGCAGGCGTTCGAGGCAGGACTCGCGGAGGATGCCGCCAACGCGTTGCCGCTGTACGTGCGAGACAAGGTCGCGCTGACGACGGCGGAGCGCGAAGCGGCGAAGGCCGCAACGGTCGCTGCGACCGATGCCGCCGCTGCCGACATCAAGGGAGTGCCCACCCGATGAGCGCCCAACCCCGCGACCTGACCTGGCCGCCGTCGCTGCAGTCCCTGCAGCCGCTGCGCGCGCTGGACCTGGACGAGGTGATGGCCATCGAGGCCGTTTCCTACAGCCATCCCTGGACGCGCGGCAACTTCATCGATTCGATGGCCGCGGGCTACGCCGGCTTCGTCATGCGCGACGAACAGGCGCGGGTCTGCGGCTACTTCCTCGCGATGCAGGTGATCGACGAGATGCACCTGCTCAACATCACCGTCACCGCGGAACGCCAGGGCCAGGGTCTGGCGCGTCGCATGCTGGACGCGCTCAGCCTGCTGGCGCGGGCGCGCGGCTGCCACCAGGTGTGGCTGGAAGTGCGCGAGAGCAACGTCCGCGCGCGCCGGCTGTACGAGCGCTACGGCTTCGCGCAGAGCGGCCTGCGCCGCGGCTACTACCCGGGCGCGGATGGCCGCGAGGACGCGATCCTCATGACGCTGCGCCTGACGGAGCCCGTCGCATGAGCTGGAACGAACGTCAACGCGCGATGCTGGAGGCCATGGGCCTCAAGCTGTGGGTGCCGGCTGCCGGCGCGACGGCGCCTGAGGCGAGCGTCGCGCATGCCGCGCCGACGCCCGCCGTGTCGCGTGGCGCTGCGCCTGCGCGCGCCATCGAACCCGCCGTCGCACCGGCTGCGGCTCCCGCATCGCGCGAACCGGTCGGTGAGTCGGACGTCGCCGTCGTCGAGCCGCCCGCGCCGCGCCGCGCCGCGGAGGCACCGGTGAGAGCGCCGGTGAGAGCGCCTGCGGCGACGCCGACATCGGCCCCCGCGCCCGTGACGGCGGCGGCCGCGGCTGATGCCGCGCTCGCCCAGGCGCGCGGTGTGGCGCGCGAGACGATCGCCCGGCTGGACTGGCCCGGCCTGCGCGACGAGGTCGCCGCGTGCCGCGCCTGCAGCCTGTGCGAGTCGCGCAAGAACACGGTGTTCGGCGTCGGCAACGAACGCGCGCACTGGATGGTCGTCGGCGAAGCGCCGGGCGAGCAGGAGGACCTGCAGGGCGAGCCCTTCGTCGGCGCCGCCGGCAAGCTGCTGGACAGCATGCTGCGCGCGGTCGGCCTGAGCCGCGGCGAGGGCACGCCGGAGCGGCAGGTCTACATCGCCAACACGCTTAAGTGCCGGCCGCCGCGCAACCGCAATCCGGACCCGTCGGAGCTGGCGCAGTGCGAGCCTTTCCTGCAGCGCCAGATCGAGCTGATCCAGCCGCGCATCATCCTGGCGATGGGCCGCTTCGCGGTGCAGCAGCTGCTGCGCAGCCAGGAGCCGATCGGCAAGCTGCGCGGTCGCGTCCACCGCTACCAGGGCGTGCCGCTGGTCGTCACCTATCACCCCGCCTACCTGCTGCGCAACCTGCCGGACAAGGCGCGCGCGTGGGAGGACCTCTGCCTGGCGCTGAAGACGCTGGAGGAGTCGCCTCCGCGCGAGGACGGCGCCGGCACCGCGGGTGCTTCGAGCGCCCCGGGTGTCACGCCGTCGGCGGCCGGGACGGACTGAATGAGCGCGCCGGTGCCGCCTCTGCCGCCGGCTGGTTCGGCGCCGTCCGCGGAAGACCAGGCCGCGCAGTTCCGCCTGCTGGCCGACAACGTGCCGGTGCTGATCGCGGTCTTCGACGCCGCGACGCGCACCTGCCGCTTCGCCAACCGCCAGTACGCGCGCAGCTTCGGCCTGGACGAGGTGAGCGTGCTGGGCCGCACCTTCGCGCAGATCATCGGCGAGGAGGCCTCGCAGGAGATCGAGCCCCACGTGCAGCGCGTGCTGCGCGATCGCGTCAGCGTCAGCTACGAGCGCCGGCTGGAGCGCCGCGACGGCAGCCCGCGCTGGATCGAGGTCAACCTGATCCCCTACGTGCCCCCGGGCTCGGAAGCGGTGACCTCCAGCTTCGTGCTGATCTCCGACATCACCCGCTTCCGCGAGGCGGAACTGGCCGTGCGCGACTCCGAGGAGCGCATGGGCAAGTTCATGCAGGCGTCGATGGAGGGCATCGTCTTCCACCGCGACGGCGTGATGACCGACGTCAACCCGCCGCTGTGCGAGCTGGTGGGGTACGCGCTCGAGGAACTGGTGGGACGCTCGGCGCTGTCGATGATCGCGCCGGACCAGGTCGACACGGTGCGCGACGTGATGATGAGCGGCAGGGAGACGCGCTACCCGACCGCGATCCTGCATCGCAGCGGCGAGCGCATCGACGTCGAATTCATCGTGCGCACGCTGTGGCGCAACAACGAGCGGCTGCGGATGACCATCGTGCGGGACCTGCGGCCGCACCTGGAGGCGCTGGCGCGCATCCAGCACCTCGCGCAGCACGATCCGCTGACCGGGCTGCTGAACCGCGCGACCTTCATGGAGCGGCTGCGCGAGCGGCTGTCGCAGGGCAACGCGCGCCGTGCGGCGCTGCTGTTCATCGACCTCGACAACTTCAAGCGGGTCAACGATTCGCTGGGTCACCTGGAAGGCGACCGTGTGCTGCAGACGGTCTCCGAGCGGCTGCGCGGCGGCCTGCGCGGCAGCGATCTGGTGGCGCGTTTCGGCGGCGACGAATTCGTCGTTCTGCTGGAGGACGTGCACCAGCGCAAGGATGTGCAGACGGTGCTCAACGCGCTGCTCAGCGTGGTCGAGGTGCCGGTGCAGGCGGACGGCCGCGATCTGTCGGTGACGCCGTCGATCGGCGTGGCGATGTACCCGGAACACGGCGATTCGCCCGAGGAACTGCTGCAGCACGCCGACACCGCGATGTACCTCGCCAAGACCGCGGGCCGCGCGACCTACCGTTTCTTCGAACACGCGATGGCCGAGAACGCCTACGCGGACCTGGTGCTGGAAACCGAGCTGGCGCAGGCGTTGACGGCCGACCAGTTCGTGCTGTTCTATCAACCGCAGGTCGACGCGCGCACTGGCGAGCTGGTCGGCGCCGAGGCGCTGCTGCGCTGGCGCCATCCGGAGCGCGGCCTGCTGACGCCGGACGCCTTCATCGTCGTGGCCGAGCGCCATCGCCTGATGCTGCCGCTGGGCGAATGGGTGATGTACGAGGCGGCGCGGCAGACGCGCGCCTGGCATGAACGCGGCGTCGCGGCAGTGCCCATCGCGGTGAACCTGTCGAGCATGCAGTTCCGGCTGGCGAGTTTCTCGAAGTCGGTGGCGCACGTGCTGAAGACGGCGGGCGTGCCCGGCGAGTGGCTGGAGCTGGAGCTGACCGAACGCATGCTCACCGAGGAGATCGACCGCCTGCCCGAGCTGCTGCAGACCTTGCGCTCGCAGGGGCTGGCGATCTCGATCGACGATTTCGGCACCGGCTACACGGCCTTGAACCAGTTGATCCGGCTGCCGCTGGACAAGCTCAAGATCGACCAGAGTTTCGTCGCGGTGCTGCCGGACGATCGCGGCGCGGCCGCGATCACGCGCGCCATGGTGCAGATGGCCAAGGGCCTGGGCATGCGGGTCGGCGCCGAAGGCGTGCGCAACGCGCGGCAGTGGCACCTGCTGGCCGAATGGGGCTGCGACGAGCTGCAGGGCGAGGTGATCGCGCCGGCGATGCCCGCCGAGGAATTCGAAGCCTGGCTGGCCGCGCGCGGCAAGCCGACGCTTCCCGGAATCGACACATGACTTCAAAGACACCAGATTCCGCCCGCCTGAACGGCGCGGCGTCCGCGCCGCATGGCGCTTCCAGCAACACGCATGGCGCTTCCCGTTCACAGACGCCGGGTGCGTCCGTCCATGCGACCGATCCGGCCATGACCGCCGTGCTGCGCGACGAACTCGCCGCCGCGGGCGGCTGGTTGCCCTTCGACCGCTACATGAGCCTGGCGCTCTACGCGCCCGGCGTGGGCTACTACGCCAACGCGCGCCGCAAGTTCGGCACGATGCCGCAGCAGGGCTCGGACTTCGTGACGGCGCCGGAGCTGTCGCCGCTGTTCGGCCGCGCGCTGGCGAAGCAGGTGGCGCAGGCGCTGGCGGTCAGCGGCACCGACACGGTGATCGAGTTCGGCGCCGGCAGCGGCGCATTGGCCGCGCAGCTGCTGGAGTCGCTGGACGCGGCGGGGACGCCGGTGTCGAAGTACTTCATCGTCGACCTGTCCGGCACGCTGCGCGAGCGGCAGGCCGAGCGGCTCGCGCGCTTCGCGCCGCGGGTCGAGTGGCTGGACCGCTGGCCCGACGAGATCCACGGCGTGCTGGTCGCCAACGAGCTGCTGGACGCGATCCCCGTCGAGCTGCTGCGCTGGGACGGTCAGCATTGGCTGCAACGCGGCGTGACCATGGACGAGCAGGGCGCGCTGTCCTTCGACGACCGGCCCGGCGAGGCGCGTCCGCCGACGCCGCCGGAGCACGATGTCGGCTTCGTGCCCGGCACGGTGACCGAGGTGCATCCGCAGGCCGAGGCCTTCGTGCGCACGCTGGCGGAGCGCCTCAAGCGCGGCGCGGCGTTCTTCATCGACTACGGTTTCCCGGAGTCGGAGTACTACCACCCGCAGCGCACTGGCGGCACCTTGATGTGCCACCACCTGCACCGCGCCGACCCCGATCCGCTGGCCCTGCCCGGGCAGAAAGACATCACGTCGCATGTGAACTTCACCGGCATCGCGCTGGCGGGGCAGGACGCGGGGCTGATGGTGCTGGGCTACACGAGCCAGGCCAACTTCCTGATCAACTGCGGCCTGGTCGACCTGATGAGCGGCGCCGACCTCGCGCAACGCGGCATGGCGCACCGGCTCATTGCCGAGCACGAGATGGGCGAACTGTTCAAGGTCGTCGGCTTCGCGCCGGGCGAGGGCTTCGACGCGCTGGGGTTCAGCGCGGGCGATCGGTCGCATACGTTGTGAGCGCGGCGCGACAACGAGAGTGACTCATGCTGATGGGATTTCAAGCGAGCCTGACTGACATCAGTTAGTTCCGGGCTTGGAAGTCGATTGAGCTCCAAAGGATGCTGTTCAATGACCGCTTCATCAAGGGCGTCGCATCGGCACGATGTGATGAATGAAGAGAGATCTCATGCAGCAAGAAGAATTCCAGATCGAGGTTCAATCGCGGATCGCCGAGCGTCAGGCGTTGGACCTGGACAAGAGCTTCTACCGTTGGGTTGCGGCACAGGGCGCGCGCAGCTTCGTGGCCGAATGGAAGGCGGAGAAGATCTATCCGTTTCCCGATGATGAGCCCGCGACCCCACTCGAATTGATTGAGCGTCAGGTCTTCGACATCGTCGCCCTCAATGTCGCCCGCCATCTGCCCGATTTCGAAGCGGCGGCGCCGAGGAGCAAGGCACTCCATCTGCGGATGCTCCGCCAAGCCATTGAGAAGGGTCCCGAGGATCTTCAGCTGATCCTGACGGAGGTGTTGAACCTGCCGCACCGCCAGCAGCAGGAACTCGCCGCGTTGCTGCGCGAGGGCTCTCTGTCTTCCTTCATCAACGGCGCGAAGGTCGTCTCTGAACGGCTCAAATTCCTGAATGGCCTGGAAGCGATCCTTTTCGACAAGGGCCCGAAGCAGCGCTTGAAGGAGCGGACTCAGCTGCATCGGATCCTTGCCGAGAATCCTTGGGTCTTCGGTGAGGAGTTCCACCTTTCCGTCGACGACATGTCGCTGACCGAAGTGCTGCGCAAGCACCAGTCCCGCCTCGGCGAGGACCTCGTGATCGATGCACCGGTCAAGCATGTGTCCCAGACACGCGGCATTGTTGACCTGATGTTCTCAAAGCAGACCCGACGATATCGCGCCAACGACCTGACTCATCTGATCGTCGAGCTCAAGGCGCCCAGGGTCAAAGTCGGCAGCGACGAAATCGCTCAGATCATGGGTTATGCGATCTCGGTCGCCGCAGATGAGCGCTTCCGCAATGTAGACACCCAATGGGCGTTCTGGGTGATCAGCGACGACGTGGACACGGTAGCCAAGTTCACGATCGGCGAGAACACCGCGTCCGGCCTCATCCACAGGACCGGCAATGTCTCGATCTACATCAAGACATGGGGTCAGGTGCTTGACGACAACCGGGCCCGCTTGCAGTTCTTCAAGGAGCGACTGGAGCTTCAAGCCGACAAGGGTGCCGCGATCAAGCATCTGCATGAGCGCTATTCAAGCTACTTGGACGGCGTCATAGAACCGATCGACCTCCAGTAGCAGGCAGACGCGACCTCAGCGCGGTCGATCGCCCTCACACGCCCTGAGCGCCGCCTTGCGGGCTTCGTGGATCGCCTGGCCGATGGCCGGGCCCTTCTTGCCGGCCGCCAGCGCGGCGGCGGAGATCGCCGCCTGATCGACCGACTGCACCGCGCGCAGGTCGTGGAGCAAGGCCTGACGCTGCGGATAGGGGCGGTCATGCAGCCCCGTGCGACCACGGGCGTCGCACTCGCAGACCAGCAGCAGCTGCGCGAAGCGTTCCGGCCGACGCAGTGCGTCGCTGCGCTCGATCAGGCGCAGGCGCGCTTCGGCGCTGAAGTCCAGGCTCTGGTGCACGTGCGTGTGCTCGCGGGCGACCAGCTCCGCCAGCTCCTTGCAGTCCGACGGCACGCGCCAGCGCTGCGACAGCGCCGCCGCCAGTTCGACGCCGCGTGATTCGTGCTTCAGGTGGCGGGGCCATTCCTCCTCCGGCGTCGTGCCCTTGCCGAGGTCGTGGCACAGCGAGGCATAGCGCACCGGCAGCGGGGCCTCGACCCGCGCGCATTCCTCCAGCACCAGCAGCACGTGGACGCCGGTGTCGATCTCCGGGTGATGCGCCTCGGGCTGCGGCACGCCGAACAGCCGCTCCAGCTCCGGCGCGATGCGCGCCAGCGCGCCGCTGTCGCGCAGGATCTCGATCATCCGCGCCGGATGGCGCTCCATCAGGCCGCGGGCGACTTCCTGCCAGACCCGCTCAGCGACCAGCGCATCGGCTTCACCGGCGGCGACCATCTGGCGCATCAGCGCCATCGTCTCCGGTGCCACCGTGAAGTCGCCGAAGCGCGCCGCGAAGCGCGCCAGCCGCAGGATCCGCACCGGATCCTCCGCGAACGCGTCCGACACGTGGCGCAAGACCCGGCCCTCCAGGTCGCGCCGGCCGCCGTACGGGTCGACGATGGTCCCGTCCCCGGCCTGGGCCATCGCGTTGATGGTCAGGTCCCGGCGCGCCAGGTCCTGCTCAAGGGTGACATCAGGGTCCGTGTGGAACTGGAAGCCGTGGTACCCGGCAGCGGTCTTGCGCTCGGTCCGGGCCAATGCCACCTCTTCATGGGTCACGGGGTCCAGGAAGACCGGGAAATCCTTGCCGACGGGCGTAAATCCCTTGTCGATCAAGGACTTGGGCGTGGCTCCGACCATCACCCAGTCACGGTCCTGGACGGGCAGCCCCAGGAGCGCGTCCCGGACGGCTCCCCCAACGAGATACATCTGATCACTCATGTTGCGGCGCAGCATCCCTGATAAAGGGGATACCTCCTTTAGGCTATCTCTCCGTATATTCACCAATGCCACCTGCACACCAGCGCCTGTTCAAACAGGCCAGCTACCGAGAGAGACACGTAGTCAGGCAGGCCGGCAAAGCAGTAGGGAGTATCTTGAATGAAGTCTGTTCTTCTTCTCCTGCTGGGCGGAATTGGTCTCGCCGCCCAAGCGCAGGAGCAGCAAGCGCCGGACACGAACTCCGTGCACGTCGCCGCTGACACCAGTTTCACCCGGCAGAGCCAGCCCGCCCCCGCGCAGCTGGCCGATGTCAACGAACAAGAGGGCGCGGATACCGTCGTGCCGTCGTTCGTTTCCGAGCCCACGAACCAAGCCATGATGCTCGGCGGCCTTCTCGCCGCAGGGTTCATGGTGCGCCGCCGCCGCGACAACTGATCTCGCGCCGGCCCACCTCGCCGCTTTCGCTGACCTGCCCGCACAGGTCGCCGAAAGCGGTTTTTCATTTCAGGGCTTCAGCACCGGCACCGGGCCGCTGATGTCCCGATAGGGCTCCTCGAAGGCGAGGAAGTCCTTCTCCGCCATCGCATCCGCGATCCAGTCGCGCACCCCAGGCGCTGCCTGCACGGCGTCCGTGTAGGCCTTCAGCGGCGCCGGCAAGGGCAGCCCGTAGCGCGTCACCCGCATCACGACCGGCGCGAAGAAGGCATCGGCCGCGCCGAACTCGCCGAACAGGAACGGACCGCCGCTCTGCGTCAGTGCGTCGGTCCACAGTTCCACGATGCGGGCAAGGTCCTTGCGCAGGCCGGCCTCGGTCTGCAGCAGCCGCGCACCGACGGGCGCCAGGTCCGCGTCGATGTTCATCATGCAGTGGCTGCGCAGCTGCCCGAAGCCGCTGTGCATCTCCGCGCAGAGGCAACGCGCCCGCGCACGCTCGCGCGCGTCGCGCGGCCAGACGGCCTTGTCGGGGAAACGGTCGGCCAGGTACTCGACGATCGCCAGCGAGTCCCAGACCGCCAGTCCGTCGTCGACCAGCACCGGCACCTTGCCGGCCGGCGTCACCGCGCCGATCTCGCGGTAGAAGGCCGAATCGGGCGTGAAGTCGAAGCGCACCTTGCGCTCCTCGAAGGCGATGCCCAGGGCCTTCATCAGCACCCACGGGCGCATCGACCAGGACGAGTAGTTCTTGTTGCCGATGATCAGCTGCATGTGGAATCTCTCTGCGTGGAGGAGGGGCGTCACGGGCGCTTCCGAGACCTGGAGCGCCCGGGGCACCTGAAGCGCTTGGAGCGCTTGGAGCGCGAGGAGCGCGTGGAGCGACTGAGGGTCAGTTCGTGCCGTTCGCCGGGATGTCCGGCGCCGACGCCTGGGCCGGGCCGATGACGCGGCCGAGCCGGTCGCGCAGCACGGTGCCGCCCTCGCGGCCCATCAGCTGCGCGTAGATCGTCGCGTTGGACAGCACCTTGCGCACGTAGTCGCGGGTCTCCCAGATGGGGATGTTCTCGGTCCAGATCGCGGCGTCGAGCTGCGGACCGTCGCGCCAGCGGCGCGGCCGGTTCGGGCCGGCGTTGTACGCCGCCGCGGCCATCGCCTGCGAGCCCTCGAAGCTGTCCATCACCAGCTTCAGGTAGCCGGTGCCCAGCCGCAGGTTGGTGTCGCGGTCGTGCAGCATGTCGGGCTTGAAGTCGACGCCCAGCTTCTTGGCCGTCCACTTCGCCGTCGCCGGCATCACCTGCATCAGGCCGCCGGCGCCGACGTGCGAGCGCGCATCCATCATGAAGCGCGACTCCTGCCGGATCAGGCCGTAGACGTAGGCCGGGTCCAGGCCCATCGCCGTCGACTGCTTGAAGACGTCCGCGCGGTAGGGCATCGGGAAGCGCTGGGCGAGGTCGATCTCGGTCCTCGTGCGCTCGCTGGTCTGGATGCAGCGCTCCCAGAGTTCGCGCTCGCAGGCGGCCTGCGCCACCGACAGCAGCTCGCGATCCGACAGGCCGCGCAGGCTGAAATTCCATTCGCGCTGGCCCTCGCTGCGCAGGCCCACGGCCAGCAGCATCAGCGCGCGCTGAATGCCCGGATTCGCCAGCGCCTGGGCGCGCTCCGGCGGAGTGAGGTCCGCCGGGGTCGGCGGCAAGGGCAGGCGCAGCTTCAATTCGTCGGCGGCCAGCTTGCCGTAGAAGCTCAGCGGCGAGGCGATCGCGCGCAGCGTCTCCTGCGACTCGCGGCGCTGGACGTCGCCGGCCGCGCCGTTGGGCGCCAGCTGCTGCTGCGCCTTCGCGCGCCAGTACTGCCAGGTGATGTCCTTCTGGTCCGACGGCTTCATCAGCGCGATCGCGGCCATCAGCTGCTCCGGCCGGCTCGCACCCGCGTCGCCGCGCAGCGCGGCGCGCGCCATCCAGCTGATCGTGTCGTCGCTCCATTCGACCGGACCCAACCTGGCCTGCAGCTTCACCGCACGATCGAAATGCTCGTTGGCTTCATCCTTCAGCCGCAGCGCAGCCTGTCTTCCGTACTGGGCCCACAGCCACGCGGACAGGTCGTTGGGCAGCTTGGCCGCCCAGCGGCGCACGTCGTCGTCGGCCTTGTCGTAGTCGGTCGCCAGTAGGCGCATCAGCGCCAGCATCGTCAGCTCGGCCTTGGCGCGCGGCGATGCGGCGGCCTTGCGTTTCAGGTAGCGGTCGGGCTTGTCCATCAGCTCGGCCAGCGCGTCCTGGTCGGGCTTGGAGAGCAGCGCCCCGGCCTGCTTCACCGCGCGCGGCTTGTTGGTCTCGACGACCAGCCGCAGCTTGCGCCAGACGTCCGAATCCTTGAACTGGCCGTTCTCGTGCAGCGTGGTGGCCAGCATGTTGCAGCCTTCGTCCGCGTCGCGCTGCGCGAACCAGGCGGCGCGCGCGGCGTCACGCAGATCGCGTCCCGGCGGATCGGCCAGCAGCACGTAGCAGGCGACCTCGCGGTCGTCCTGCATCTTGTAGGCGGCATGGTCGCGGCGGAAGTTGGCCCAGTCGCGGCGGTGTCCCAGCTCCAGCAGCCAGTCGTTGCGCAGCCGGTCCTCGACGTAGGCACCCGGCCAGCGTGCGTAGAACGCGTTGAGCTCGGGCTGCTGGGCCTCAGACAGCCGCGCGTTCAGCTCCCAGTAGTCGAACCAGGGGGCGAGCGGATGCTGCTGGTCGAAGGCGGCCTGGCGCATCGCGGCCAGCCGCGAGCGGTCCCGGACGCGCCACGCCTCGCGCGCGTCGGTGACCAGGTCCGGCAGCGGCGGCAGCGCGTTGGGCACGACGGTGAAGGTCGTGCTCGACTGCGCGAGGGCGGGCGCCGCCGTGAGGACGGCGCCCGCGGCGATCCCGGCGGTCAGGCAGAGGCTGCCGAAGGCCCCCAGGGTGCCGACGGTGGCCGAGACGGTCACGGTGGCGGCGGCGAGGGCGGTTACAGTGATCCGAGCGAACTTCATGCCGACCTGCGATGAGTGACTCCCCCACGGCTCCCGAAGCCGCCGGTACGACCGGCAAGACCTGGCCCCATGAGCGAAGCGAATTGCGCCGCGCCTTGCTGGCGCGACGCCGTGAATGGTGGGCCGGTCCCGAGGCGCGTCTCGCGGCCGACAAGCTGGGCGAGCAGCTGCTTCCGCTGCTGCGCCAGCTCGAGCCGCTGACCCTCGGCCTCTACTGGCCCCTGGAGGGTGAATTTAACGCAGCGGCCTGGGCCTCGACCCACAAGCTCGGGGGGGAGATGCAATTGGCGCTGCCCTTCGCGCGTAAAGCCGGCGATCGCGGACCCGCCTCGATGGATTTCCGACGCTGGGACGGGCTGGAGCCGACGATGAAGGATGAGTGCGGCATTCCCAGCTCGACCGGCGCTGTGCTGGTGCCGGAGGTGCTGCTGGTGCCGTGCCTGGGCTACACGCGGGAAGGATTCCGGCTGGGCTACGGTGGCGGCTACTTCGACCGCTGGATCGAGGCGCATCCCGGCGTCACGACGATCGGGCTGGGCTGGAGCTGCTGCGAAGCGGCCTTCGACGTGCAACCGCATGACCAGGCACTGACCGTGGTGCTGACCGAGCGCGAACTCATCGCGCCCTGATCGGCTCAGCCCGAGTTCTCATCCACCGGCGGATCCGGCTCGCCGATCGCGCGGCGGGTGATCGCCGCCTGCTCGCTGATCCATTGCGCGAATTCGGCGACCTCGGGCCGCGCCCGGCCATGCTCCGACATCATGAGCCAGTACACCGTCGGGCAATCGGTGCGACCGGCCTCGCCGAAGGGCTCGACCAGTTCGCCCCGCTCCAGCGCCTCATAGATCATCGGCAGCCGCGCCAGCGCCACCGCCTGGCCCGACACCGCCGCCTGGATCTGCTGGTAGGTGAAGTTCAGGTACATCCAGCGCCGCGGCTGCAGGTCCGGCGCGCCGTGCAGCGCCAGCCAGCGCCGCCAGCTCAGGAACAGGCCGCTGGGACGCTGATCGTCCTCCTCCGCCAGCGTGTACTGGCGCAGGTCGGCGGCCTGGCTCAGCGGCGGCCCCTGGCCCTCCTGGGCCTGCTTGGCGACCCACGGATTCACCACCGGCGTCAGCATCTCGCCGAACATCCGCCGCGCCGTCGGCGCCACCCGGTTGGGCGCGGCGTAGCGCAGCGCGACGTCGAACTCGCTGTCGTCGATCTCGACGAGTTGGTCCAGCGCCGAGACGCGGATGTCCATGTCCGGATGCTCGCGCTGGAAGGCTTCCAGCCGTGGGATCAGCCACAACGACGCGAACGACGCGAAGGTCGTCACGTTCACCACGCGCCGCCCGCGCGTCGTCCGGATCTGGCGCACGGTGCTGTCCAGCCGCTCCAGCATGGGCTCCACGGCCGACAGCAGCAGCTTGCCGTCCGGCGCCAGCTCCACATGCCGCGTGCCGCGCTTGAAGAGCGTCGCGCCCAGTTCCTCCTCCAGCGACCGGATCTGCCGGCTGATGGCGGACTGGGTCAGGTAGAGCTCCTCGGCGGCGGCGCTGAAGCTCAGCCGCCGGGCCACGGCCTCGAAGGCGCGCAGCGGACCGACGGCGAGCGGACGATGGCGGGTCGGATTCATGAGCGGATGGTATCAATCGATGCTGCAAGACTCATTGGACCGGCATGCGGGTCAACCCTACTATCTATCCATGTCCACGAGGAACGCCGCCGGTGCGCGGACCGCCCGATGGACCGGGAGTCGATCATGAACGTCATGCAAAAGTCATCAATCCAGGTCAGCCGCGACGACGCCGCGTGGACCTTGTCACAGGGCGAGGCCATGAGCCTGCCGATCGGCCCGGGCCGACGTGAACTGCATGTGCTCGACGGTCGCGTCTGGGTGACGCAACGCGGCGACCTGAACCTGCCCGCGCAGGACTTCTGGCTGTCGGCCGGCGAAACGCTGGAAGTCGCCAGCGGCACCGAACTCGTCGTCGAAGCCTGGCCGACCGCCCGCTTCCAGCTGATGGTGCCGCCGCAGGTCTGCGCCAACCAGTTGGCGCGCCGCGTCGTCAGCCGCCTGCCTTCTTTCGGGCAGCTGTTCGGCCAGCGCCTGGCGAACGCCTGACCGTCGGAGACTTCGTCGTGACGCCCTTCAGCGCCCTGGCCGGTTTCTCCTTCGTGTCGGTCCTCGGCTCGGCGCTGGTGCCGGCGCTCTTCTTCGGCGTCCTGGCCTTCGGCTTCGCATTGGCGGAGCGCAAGGCCGACTCCATCGCCAGCCGCCCCCAGGGCAGCATGAGCGCGGGCGATTCCAGCGTCTCCTCCGGCGGCCGGAAGTAATTCAGGCTGGCGACGTCCTGTCGCCCGTCCTTGCCGGTCTTCAAATACCGGAACGGCTCGCAGCCGGCGTCCACGTAGCGGGACTGGCTGGCGGCGTCCGCCTTCAGGTAGAGCTCGTCGCGGCTGATGATGGCCAGGAACAGGCCGTCCACGTACAGCCCGAAGCCCCCGAACATCCGCCGCGCCAGCACCGCCCCGAGCGGGGCCAGCAACTCCATGCAGTGATTCGCGAAGTCCGCGCCGGCGCCGGTGACGCGGCGGACGGTTCCCGTGGTGGTCGTGCGTGCCATGGCGTGGACTCTAGATCAGCGCTGGCGCCCTGTCCGCGAGGCGGCCACAATGGCCCGCACCAGGACCCGTCGGGTCCGCAAGGGAAGGCGAAAGGGCTGGATGGATCCGAACGACAAGCTGCCGATCTCCGAAGACCGCCAGGCGCTGCGCGAGCGCCTCATCCGTGAGCGCCTGGACCTGCCGGGCCGACTGGAACTCGCCGACGTCGTCCAGAGCGTGCTGCGCGTCTGGCTGGTCGGGCGCAAGGAAAAGCGCATCGCCGCCTACTGGCCCATCAAGGGGGAATTCGATCCGCTGCCGGCGCTGTACCGCTGGAGCGAGGTCGACAGCGACCGCCGCATCGGCTTGCCCGTCGTCGATCGCGAGGAGGGGCGGCTGCGATTCCACGTCTGGTATCCCGGCTGCCCGATGGAAGAGGACGCCACCGGCATCACCAAGCCCAAGGACACCGAGGCCTTCGATCCGGAACTCCTGTTGCTGCCCTGCCTCGGCTACGGACCCGGCGGCATCCGCATGGGCTATGGCGGCGGCTTCATGCTGCGCACGATCGCGCAGATCCAGCCCAGGCCGGTGGTCGTCGGCGTCGGTTTCAGCCACGGCTTCCAACCGACGCTGACCGCCCAGCCGAACGACGTGCGGCTCGATGCGATGCTGACCGAGATGGGCGTCGTCTGGGAGAATTCCCGCGCATGAGTTCCGCTGATCCCCACGCCCTGAACGCCCTCTACGCCGCCCACCTCGCGGAGCAGCAGCGCCGCACCGAACACGCGCTGCAGCGCGGCGGATTCGACGCCCTGCTGATCGCGTCGGGGATCGAGAAGTTCGCCTTCCTCGACGACCGTCCCTACGTCTTCCAGCCGAATCCGCACTTCAAGCTGTGGGTGCCGCTCATCCGTCATCCGGACAGCTGGCTGGTGATCCGTCCCGGGCACCAGCCGCGTCTGGTCTATGTGCAGCCGGAGGACTACTGGCACGTGCCGCCCGAGGCGCCGAGCGGTTTCTGGGTCGACCACTTCGAGCTGATCGTCGTCCGCAAGCCGGAGGAGGCGCTGCCCTACCTGCAGGTGCCGGGCACGCTGGCGATCGTCGGCGAAGCGGATGCGGCGCTGGGCGACATCGTCCCGAACAACCCGCCCGAGGTGCTGAACCCGCTGCACTACGCGCGGGCCGCGAAGACCGGCTACGAACTGCTGCGCCTGCGTGAAGCATCGGCGCTGGGCGCCAAGGCGCATCTCGCGTCGCAGCGCGCCTTCCGCGAAGGGCTGTCCGAGGCGGCCATCCACAACGCCTACCTCGACGCCTGCGGCTTCGCCGAGCGTGATCTGCCCTACGGCAACATCGTCGCGCTCAACGAGCACGCGGCGGTGCTGCACTATCAGTACCAGGACCAGCGCGCCCCGGCGCAATCGCTGTCGCTGCTGGTGGACGCGGGCGCGCACAGCTGCGGCTACGCGTCGGACATCACCCGCACGACCGGCAACGGCGACGCCACTTTCCAGGCGCTGATCGATGCGATGGAAGCGGCGCAGCTGCGTCTGGTCGACCGCGTGCGCGCCGGCGTCGACTACCGCGACATCCACCTGGCCTCGCACCGCGAGACCGCCGGCGTGCTGCGCCAGCTCGGCATCGTGAAGATGGACGAGGAGGCGATGCTCGCGCAGGGCGTGACCTCCCTCTTCCTGCCGCACGGCATCGGCCATCTGCTGGGCCTGCAGGTCCACGACATCGGCGGCTTCATGGCCGGCGAAGACGGCGGCACGATCGCCAAACCGGACGGCCATCCCTACCTGCGCCTGACGCGCGTGCTGCAGCCCGGCATGGTGGTGACCATCGAGCCGGGGCTCTACTTCATTCCGATGCTGCTGGACAAGCTGCGTGCGACGCCCGCAGCCGCGAACGTGGATTGGGCGCTGGTGAAGCACCTGAGCGCCTTCGGCGGCGTCCGCATCGAGGACGACGTCGCCTGCCGCGCGGAAGGCGCGCCGGAGAACCTGACGCGGGATGCGTTCGCGGCGCTGAGCTGAAACGCTGACGCACCATGAAGAAGGGGTCCTCGCGGACCCCTTCGTTCTTGTCGACGGCGGGCCGGAGCCCGCATCGATCACGCCTTGCGGCGGCGGGCGACGCCCAGGCCCACCAGGGCCAGGCCGACCAGGGCCAGCGAGCCCGGTTCCGGCACGGTCGTCAGCTGCAGGTTCCAGCTGTTGATCACACCGACGTCCGCCGCGGCCATGTCGGCCACGCGCAGCGTCCACAGGCCGAAGGCGTCCTGGCCGTTGAAGGCCGACAGCAGTCCTTCCGCGCGGAAGGTGCCGGTGAACGGCGCGGCGGCGTTGCCGATCAGCGAGACGGCCGAGTCGTCGAACACGGTGTTGATGAAGTTGTCGCCGGAGCCACCGCGACGGTTGCTCAGCAGCACCGAGGTGCCCGTCGGGGAGATCAGCCAGATCGCCAGGTCGCCGTCGTAGGTGTGGCGCAGGTCGACGATGGAGACGTTCACGTCGCTCAGCGTGCCGTGCGAGCCGACGTTGATCGTCGAGTTCACGGTGCACAGGTCGCAGATGGTCGTCGTCGTGGTCGAAGGCACGGTCACCACGGCGGCCTGGGCGGCGAAGGCGGTGGTCAGGGAGGCGGCGCAGACGGCCAGGAGTTGCTTGATGTTCATGGGAGTCACAGACTGGGGAGGTGTGTGACTCCCTGTAAGCAGCACGCGTGCCAACAAGTTAGGGATGGCGCTCCATCCCGTGATGTGTCAGGTATTTAGCGCTGCTTCTGTGAACAAATGCCAGTGGCGAAAGCGCGTCCCTGTTCGGGACTGTCAAGAATCCCGACGCTCAGAACCGGTAGCCGACGCCCACGCCCACGAGCAGCGGATCGACCTTGAACTTGCCGAGGTTCACGCCCTTGGAGCGCACTTCCGTGCCCATCTGGAGCTTCTTCACGTCGACGTTGATCGACCACTGCTTGTCGAACATCACGTCGAAGCCGGCCTGGGCCGCCAGGCCGACGCTGTTCTTCTTGATGGTGGGCGCCAGCTGCGCCTGCACGGCGGGATCGAAGCGGACGTCGGAGAAGCTCGTGTAGTTCAGGCCCGCGCCCACGTAAGGGCGGAAGCTGCCTTCCGGGTTGAAGTGGTACTGCAGCGTGAGCGTCGGCGGCAGTTGCTTCACCGTGCCGATCTGCTGGCCCTTGCTGTAGAGCTTGTGGCGCTGCGGCACCGTCAGGACCAGCTCGGCGGCCCAGTTCGGCGCCATGAAATAGCTGAGGTCGACTTCAGGGATGGTCTTGCGGCTCAGCGACAGGCCCAGGCCGGTCTTGTCCTTCTCCGCCGGGTCGACGTTCACCGCGCGGGCGCGGAGCACCCAGGGGGCGTTCTGCGCGTGGGCCGCGGGCGCCATCGCGGTGGCCAGGGCGGCGAGCGCGATGCCGGCGGCAATCCCGGGACGGCGAGCGGCGGAACGGAAAGAGGCGAGGGTGGGGGTACGGGACATGCGGTCACTCCGGGTCGATGGGAAGACCGGGATTGAACGCGGGCCGCGCCGTCAGAACCTTGACCGTTCACAAGGAACGGCGGCGAACCGGCGCGGTTCCCTGCGACGGCGCGAAGCGCTTGCGTCTTATCAAGCTTTCGCGGCGAGACCGAGGCGTTCACACAACGCCAGCGTGAGCGCGCTCTGGTTGAGCGAATAGAAATGCAGCGCCGGCACGCCGCCAGCGATCAGGCGTTCGCACAGGCGGGTGACGACATCCAGGCCGAAGGCGCGCACCGAGGCGGCGTCGTCCATGTAGCCTTCCATCTTCAGCGCGACCCAGCGCGGGATCTCGATGCCGTCGCGCTGCGCGAACTGCGCGATCCGCGAGAAGTTGTTGATCGGCATGATGCCCGGCACGATGGGCACCTCCACGCCGATCGCCCGCGTGGCGTCGACGAAATGGAAGTAGGCGTCGGGGTTGTAGAAGAACTGCGTGATCGCGCCGCTGGCGCCGGCTCGCACCTTGTCGGCGAAGAATTGCAGGTCGCGCGCCGCGTAGCGCTGCTGCGGGTGGTACTCGGGATAGGCCGCGACCTCGATGTCCCAGTCCGCGCCCTGCGTCTCGCGGATGAAGCGCACCAGTTCGGACGCGTAGCGGAACTCGCCCGCCGTCGCCGTGCCGCTGGGCAGGTCGCCGCGCAGCGCGACGACGCGCCGGATGTTCTGGTCGCGGTAGGTCGCCAGGATCTCGGCGATGTTCTCGCGCGTGGAGCCGACGCAGGACAGGTGCGGCGCCGCGTCGAAGCCCTGCGCGGCGATGTCGGCGACGGTCGACAGCGTCTTCTCGCGTGTCGAGCCGCCGGCGCCGTAGGTGACGCTGAAGTACTGCGGATTCACCGCGCGCAGCTCCTGCACGACCGTCTTCAGCTTCTCCGTGCCGACGGGCGTGTTGGGCGGGAAGAATTCGATGCTGACAGGCGTCTTGGGCGTCGTCATGGTTTCTGGACCCAGATGAAGAATTCGGTGTTGCCGTCGCCGCCGGTGACCGGGCTTTCGAACCAGCCCTTCACGACGAGGTCGCGCTTCTCGGCGGCCGCCAGGGCCTGCTCCTTGAGCACGACGTATTGCGACTTGTCCTTGACGATGCCGTTCTTGTTCAAGGCCTTGGGGCCCAGTTCGTACTGCGGCTTGATCAGCAGCAGCGCCTGGCCCTGCGGCTTGAGCCAGCCGACCACGTGCTTGAGCGTGCCGATCATCGAGATGAAGCTCAGGTCGCCCACGACCAGGTCGAAGGGTTCGGCGGGGACGTAGTCCTTCACGTGCATGCCTTCATGGGCGGTCACGCGCGGGTCCGCCTTCAAGGTCTCGTGCAACTGGCTGTGGCCGACATCGATGCCGGTCACATGGGTCGCGCCCGCCTTGAGCAGCACGTCGGTGAAACCGCCCGCACTCTGGCCCATGTCCAGCGCCGTGAGGCCCGCCACCGACACGCCGACCTTGGCCAGCGCGCCTTCGAGCTTGAGCCCGCCGCGCGAGACGTAACGCAGCTCGGCGTCGTCCGTCACGCGCATGGGGGTGCCCTCGGGCAGGTCCTCGCCGCACTTGCGCACGACGGTCCAGCCCTTGGGGCCTTCCCACTCGACCGCACGTGCGTCGATCAGCCGCTGGGCGGCCGAGCGCGTGGGCGCCAGGCCAAAGGAGAGAAGCAGCTGGTCAGCACGCATGGTCGGGTCTCGGGTCAGTCAATCAATAACGGTAGGTGTCGGGCTTGTACGGGCCCGACTTCGACACGCCGATGTAGGCGGCCTGCTCGTCCGTCAGCTCGCTGAGCTGCGCGTTCAGCGTCTTCAGCTGCAGGCGGGCGACGTGCTCGTCCAGGTGCTTGGGCAGCACGTAGACCTGGCCGACGGCGTAGGCGTCCTTGTGCGCGAACAGCTCGATCTGGGCGATCGTCTGGTTGGCGAAGCTGGACGACATCACGTAGCTCGGGTGGCCCGTGCCGCAGCCCAGGTTCACCAGGCGGCCCTTGGCCAGCAGGATGATGCGCTTGCCGTCGGGGAAGATCACGTGATCCACCTGCGGCTTGATCTCTTCCCACTCGTACTTCTCGATCGAGGCGATGTCGATCTCGTTGTCGAAGTGGCCGATGTTGCAGACGATGGCGTTGTGCTTCATCGCGGCCATGTGCTCATGGCGGATCACGCCCTTGTTGCCGGTCGTGGTGACGAAGATGTCGGCCTTGTCGGCGGCGTATTCCATCGTCACGACGCGGAAGCCTTCCATCGCGGCCTGCAGCGCGCAGATCGGGTCGATCTCGGTGACCCAGACCTGGGCCGACAGCGCGCGCATCGCCTGCGCGGAGCCCTTGCCCACGTCGCCGTAACCGGCGATCACGGCGATCTTGCCGGCGATCATCACGTCGGTGGCACGCTTGATGCCGTCCACCAGCGACTCGCGGCAGCCGTACAGGTTGTCGAACTTGCTCTTGGTGACCGAGTCGTTGACGTTGATCGCGCGGAACAGCAGCGTGCCCTTGGCCGACATTTCCTTCAGGCGGTGCACGCCCGTGGTCGTCTCCTCGGTGACGCCGATGATCTCGGCGCTCTTGCGGGTGTACCAGGTGCCGTCCTCGGCAACCTTCTTCTTGATGGCGGCGAACAGGATGCGCTCTTCCTCGCTGCCCGGGTTGGCCAGCACGGAGAGGTCCTTCTCGGCCTTCTGGCCCAGGTGCATCAGCAGCGTCGCGTCGCCGCCGTCGTCCAGGATCATGTTCGGGCCTTCGCCCGGCGTGCCCTTGGCGCCGAAGTCGAAGATGCGGTGCGTGTAGTCCCAGTAGTCTTCCAGCGTCTCGCCCTTGTAGGCGAAGACGGGGGTGCCGACGGCGACCAGCGCGGCGGCGGCGTGGTCCTGCGTCGAGAAGATGTTGCACGAGGCCCAGCGGACTTCCGCGCCCAGCGCCTGCAGCGTCTCGACCAGCACGGCGGTCTGGATCGTCATGTGCAGCGAGCCGGTGATGCGCGCGCCCTTGAGCGGCTGCGCGGCGGCGTATTCCTCGCGGATGGCCATCAGCGCGGGCATCTCGCTCTCGGCGATCTTGATCTCCTTGCGGCCCCAGTCGGCCAGCGAGAGGTCTTTGATCAGGTACTGGTCTTGGGCCAGCGGCTTCAATTGGGCGTTCATGCGGACTCCTGCGAGGAAGGGCCGTCGACGCCAGCGATCAGGGCATTGGGGAGGCGTTTGGAGGGCAATTGCTGGAGCATTTGCCGCTCGGTCCTCACCCGGCCTGCGAAGGGTCGACGGGTGAGCGCGGTTGCCATTGCCGCGGGTCTGTCGCCGCGCGGCGGTTCCGAGCCTGGCCTCGATGGGATGGGAGGTCGCAACGCTCCTCGGAACAGCGGCGGATTGTAGTCATGTTCCGGGCGGCGGTTCGATGACAGCATCGCGGCCGGGGCCACAATCGCCCCCCATGCGAACGATCCCCCCGCTCAGCGACTGCCCCGGTGCGGCCTGGCGCCCCCTGCGCGGCTTGCTGACGGACATCGACGACACCCTGACGGTGGAGGGCGCCATCGCGCCGGCGGCGCTGGAGGCGCTGCACCGGCTGCATGCCGCCGGCGTGCCGGTCATCGCGATCACCGGGCGTCCCGCCGGCTGGAGCGAGCCCTTCGCGACGGCCTGGCCCGTGCGGGGGATCGTGGCGGAGAACGGCGGGGTGCTCCTCCATCGGGAGGGCGACGGCTTGTCGACCGAATTCGCCCAGGACGATGCCACGCGTCTGGAAAACTTCGCGAGGTTGCAGGCGTGCGCGCGGGAGATCGTGGCGACGGTGCCCGGCGCCGAGCTTGCGCGCGACAGCGCTGGCAGGCTGACCGACATCGCCGTCGACCACAGCGAATTCACGACGCTGGACGACGAGGCGATCGCTGCCGTCTGCGACCGGATGCGGGCGCATGGGCTGGTGGCGACGGTCAGCTCCATCCACGTCAACGGCTGGATCGGCGATCACAGCAAGTGGACGGCCGCGTCGTGGGCGGTGAAGCGGCTGACGGGCCTGGATTTCGATCCCGCCGAGTGGGTGTATGTGGGCGACTCGACGAACGATCAGCTGATGTTCGAACGGATGCCGCTGACGGTGGGCGTGGCCAACATCGCGCGTTTCCTGCCGATGCTGGACCACCCGCCGGCTTACGTGACCGCGACCGAGCGCGGCGACGGCTTCGCGGAAGTGGCTCGGGCGTTGCTGACAGCGCGCGGGTAGGTCGGTTCGTCGATCACCGGACGATGGGGGCGCGGCTGGCGTCCTTCGACCGGATCCCAGGCATGGCGGCCGACCAGCGCCGAAATCCCCGGCCAGTCGTGCCCGCGCGGCAGCACGCGCGCCAGCGCCGCATGGCTGACCCGACCGCCGACGGCGACCAGGCGTTCCGCGACTTCGATCCGCCGGCGGCGCAGCCGCGGCAGCAGCCAGCGGTTGGTCGGGCGCTCCCGCAGCACGCTGGGATGCGGCATGCAGCGGTGTTCCGCCATCAGCAGGTGGCGCAGCAGGATCTCCAGCCCGAACGGGTCCAGGCTGCGCCAATCGGTGCTCAACCGCGCCAGTGCGAAGCGCAGGTTGGCTTGCGCGTCGGAATGCGCGACATGGAAGCGGGACGGGCCGGTCATGAACATCGAGACCTCCGGAAGGCGGGAGCACCGCGCCGCTGCGGCAAGCGCGGCGCCTGTCCTTGATGTCGGCCTTTGGAAGCGGGTTCTGAACCGGGGGATGTCCCAGAAAAGAAGAAGGGCCGCGTCAGCGGCCCTTCGGGTGGGGTTCGGGGCGTTGTCAGCCAGCGTCCGGATGACGCGTCTTCCAGGCGCGCAGGGCCTGTCGGTACGCGTCCATCGCCAGATCGTGCAGGTCGAAGATGCACGGATCGCAGCCGTTGCCGCAGCACGCATCGATGTCCGGCTGCGGCGGTGGCAGGGGCATCGGATCGTCTCCCGCCTCGAGCGAGGCCGGGACGGCGGCGGAGTCGGACTGCATGTCGGTCATGGCTGGCGGTGCTCCCGCGGCAGGCCGGAGGCCTCCCGCGGCGGAACGCGTCAGCGACGGACCGGCGGCGGGCCCGAGTGGTTCGAACGCTGCAGGTGGCGGAAGGTGATCCGGCCCTTGGTCAGGTCGTACGGCGACATTTCCAGGGAGACGGCGTCGCCGGCCAGGATGCGGATGTGATGCTTGCGCATCTTGCCGCCCGTGTAGGCGATGACCTGATGGCCGTTTTCCAGCGTCACGCGGAAGCGCGAGTCCGGCAGGATTTCGTTGACGACACCCTGCATTTCGATCAGTTCTTCCTTGGCCATACGGCTTGCTCCATGCTTGAAGATGAAAACGGCGCCAGCCGCGGTCTGCCGCAGGCCTTCGCCTTGGATATCAACGGCGCGCGGCTCAGTGGCTGCGCGCCCAGGCGGTGCCTTCGGTCTCCGCATAGCGCAACGCGGCGCGGCGGGTCTCGAAGGTCGGCACGAATCGCATGACACGATCAATGCTGGCCATGCCGCGTCCCGACTGGATCGAGACGGCCGCGGCGAAGCCGCCGTCGGCATGGGGTTTGGTCATCGGTGAGACAAGGAATCGCCCCACCTCAATGCGTTTGTTCTGCATCATTATTTTGAGGTGTGCGCCTTGACAGGCAATCGCAATAAGCAACCGTCTTGGCGCGGTGTGGGAAGGTGTGCCATCTCCATTCGATGATACGAACAGATGGGGCACGGAAAGTGGCACCAGTTGCCGATTAGCCGAATGGCGAACAGACAGGCCGAAGCCAGAAACGCTCAAGCGCACGAACCGGGGGGTGATGCTGGTGCGAGCCGCTCGCAGAAGTGTCCTTGGGAGGGACCGGAGGGGCTGCAGAAGAAGACCTGAAGAGGGTGGTCTTGTGCGAGTCAAGCGGCGATTGTAGCCCAAGCGCGAGATTCGCGCATCTCTTGAGTTCGGCGGATCGTGCAAGGGGTGTGCCGGAACCGGCACGTGCGATCACCGCCCCGTTCCTAGGATTCATCCGTCCCCCACACCGACCCCGGCATCCCGCCGCCGGCCGGCCCTGAATCCTCTGAACCCCTGAAGGACGGAACTCCATGAGCAAGATCTGGTTCATCACCGGCGCCAACCGCGGCTTCGGTCTCGAGATTGCCAAGGCGGCGCTGGCCGCCGGCGACCGCGTCGTCGCCACCGGGCGCAAGGTCGACGCGCTGAAGGCGGCGTATGCCGACCACGGCGAAAACGTGTTGTGCCTCCCGCTGGACGTCAGCCACGAAGCCGAGGCCGCCCACGCGGTCGAACAGGCGGTGGCGCGCTTCGGCCGCATCGACGTGCTGGTCAACAACGCCGGCTACGGGCAGCTCGGCCTGTTCGAGGAAATCAGCGCCGACGACATCGAGCGTCAGTTCGCCACGAACGTCTTCGGCCTGATGCATGTCACCCGCGCGGTGCTGCCGGTGATGCGCCGGCAGCGCGACGGGCACGTCATGAACATCGCCTCGGTCGGCGGATTCCGCGGCTTCGACGGCGCGACGGTGTACTGCGCGACGAAGTTTGCGGTCGACGGCTTCACCGCCTCGCTGGCGCCTGAGCTCGCTGGTTTCAACATCCGCGTGACGGTCGTCGAGCCCGGCTTCTTCCGCACCGACTTCCTGGATGCGAGCTCGGTCCGCTACGGCACGGCGCCGATCGCGGACTACGCGACGCTGCCCACGCCGCCGCTGTCGACCTACGAGGCCTACAACCATCAGCAGCCAGGCGATCCCGTGAAGCTGGGACGCGCCTTCGTCGAACTGGCCGCGATGCCGACGCCGCCGCTGCACTTCGTGGCGGGCTCGGATGCGCTGGGCATGGCGCGCGAGACCTTCGGACTGCGCGCGGCGGAGATCGAGGCGCACGCCGCCTTGTCCGCATCGCTGGACCGCGACGACGTCTGATCGCGGCGGTCACCGGGCGCGGCTACCATCCCGCCCCGGGACACGTCGGCCGGGGAGGGCGCGATGCAAGGACGCTCCCGCGATGATGGGGAGCTGCTTCAGCAAATGAGGACCGCGGCGGCGCTCAGGCCGTGAACCGAGCCGCCGGCGTGTCGCGCCGCTTCGCCGCGTCCCGCGACGGCGGCGCGCCATAGAGCCGGCTGTATTCGCGGCTGAACTGCGACGGGCTTTCATACCCGACCGCGTGGCCGGCGCGCGCGACTTCGAGTCCTTCCGCAATCAGCAGCCGTCGAGCCTCCTGCAGCCGCAGCTGCTTCTGGTACTGCAACGGGCTCATCGACGTCAGCGCGCGGAAGTGGTGGTGCAGCGACGACGCGCTCATGTGCGCCTCCTTCGCCAGCGACTCGATGCGCAGCGGCTGCGCGTAGTGGGCCTTCAGCCAGCGGATCGCGCGGTGCACGCGCTGCGTCTGGCTGTCGGCGCGCGCGACCTGCGCCAGACGCTCGCCCTGCTCGCTGCGCAGCACGCGGTAGACGAGCTCGCGCATCGCCATCGGCGCCAGCGCCGCATGGTCCTCGGGGTGGTCGAGCAACTGCATCAGACGCGCGGCGGCGTCGAGCATCTCGGACGTCACCGCGCTGAGGAAGAGGCCGCGGCCCGGGTCGTCGCCCGCGGCGGTGCTGGTGCCGATGCCGTTCGCCGGCCCGGCCGGCGCCCGCGGCGGACCGCTGCGTGCGACCAGCTCCGCGACTTCCTCCGGATCGAAGTCCAGGCGCAGGCAGAGGTAGGGGCGCTCCGGCGTCGCCTCGATCACGCGGCCGCTGACCGGCAGGTCGGTCGTGAACACCATGAAGCGCGCGGCGTCGTAGACGTAGCGCTCCTCGCCGAGCAGCACCTCCTTCGCCCCTTGCGAGATCAGGCACATCGAGGCCGGCTGCACGGCATGCGCGAGTTCGCCGCCGGGCGCGTCGAGCCGCAGGATCCAGAGCCGCGGCAGGGCCGTCGGCCAGACGCCTTCACGCGGCGCGTGGCGCGACAGCAGCGCGCTCAGCGCATCGGTGGCTGGCTTCGGGGCGTTGTTCGGGCCGCTCGTGGGGACGCTCATGGGAGGGCCCTCATCCCGCGCGCAGCAGCTGCTCGATGTCCGCGCGCGGCGGCGTGCCGAAGAGGCGGCGGTACTCGCGGCTGAACTGCGAGGCGCTCTCGTAGCCGACCTGGTGCGCCGCGGCGGCCGCGTCCAGGCCTTCGCCCAGCATCAACCGCCGAGCGTGCTGCAGCCGCAGCTGTTTCTGGTACTGCATCGGCGACATGCTCGTCAGCTGCTTGAAACGCTGATGCAGCGTGGAGGCGCTCATGTGCGCGACCGCGGCCAGCTCGTCGATGCTGATGGCTTCGCTGAAGCGGCGGTTCAACTCGTCGATGGCGCGCGACAGTCGGCGCGTCGCGCTGTCTTGCTGCGCCAGCGCGCGCAGCCTCGGCCCCAGCGGCCCCGTCAGCACGCGATAGAAGATCTCCCGTTGCAGCAGCGGCGCCATGACACGCTGGTCGGACGGGTTGTCCAGCAGCTGCATCAGCCGCAGCGCGGCGCTCAGCAGCGACTCCGATACCGGCGCCACGTTCAGCCCCGACTGCGCCGACGGGGAGGCGTCGGTGCTGGCCGGGCCGACCTCCAGCATCAGCTCCGCCAGCGTCGCGGTCGAGCAGTCGATGCGCACGCACAGGTAGGGCTTGTCCGGCGTCGCCTCGATGACGCCGCCCTTGGGCAGCATCGGCATGGACACCAGCAGGAAGTGCAGCGGGTCGTAGTACAGCGTCTCGGTCCCGAGCTCCACCTTCTTGCGCCCCTGCAGCACGATGGCCAGGCCGGGCTCGTAGAAGGCCGGCGCGGTCTTGGGCATGCTGCAGCTGGCCTTGATCAGGTGCAGGCAGGGGATGGCGGTGGGGCGGGAGCCTTCGCCGTCGATGTGCCGGAGCGTCAGATCCACCATCTGCGCGCGCAAGGCCTGCAGCGCGTCGGGGAAGCCGTCGGCGAGGGGAATCGGAGTGGGTGCGACCATGCATCGGATTGTGCAAGTCCGTCGCGCGCGCCGCCAGCGCCCGCGAGCGCGGCGGACCGGGTTCCGGAGGATCGGGCAAGGATGGGCGAGCATTGCGCTGGTTGCGCAGGGGGGCGGATTCCTAAGCTCTCGGTCATCGCGGCGGCCGTCCGGTCGTCGCGCTTCCACCGCTTTCGAAGGAGTACCGCCATGACCATCATGTCCAGGGAACCGCTCAACAACCTGCCCCAACTGCCGCGCCGCCGGCTCGGCGCGCACGGACCGGAGGTCTCCGCGCTCGGGCTGGGCTGCATGGGGATGTCCGATTTCTACGGCCCCGCCGACGAGGCCGCGTCGATGGCCGTCCTGCACCGCGCGCTGGACCTCGGGATGAACTTCCTCGACACGGCCGACATGTACGGCAACGGCGCCAACGAGCGTCTGCTGTCCGGACTGCTCGCCAACCGCCGCCGCGAGGTGGTGCTCGCCACCAAGTTCGGCATCGTGCGCAACGCCGACGGGCTTTCGGCCGGCGTCGACGGCCGGCCGCTGCATGTGCACGCGGCCTGCGATGCGAGCCTGCGCCGCCTCGGCGTCAACCACATCGACCTGTACTACCTGCACCGCGTCGACAAGACGGTGCCGATCGAGGAGACCGTCGGCGCCATGGCCGCGCTGGTGCGTGCCGGCAAGGTGCGGCACATCGGCCTGTCCGAAGCGTCGGCCGAGACGATCCGCCGCGCCCACCAGGTGCATCCGATCGCGGCGGTGCAGTCCGAGTACTCGCTGTGGACCCGCGACGTCGAGGCCGAGGTGCTGCCGACCTGCCGCGAGCTCGGCATCGCGCTCGTGCCGTACAGCCCGCTGGGGCGCGGCTTCCTGACCGGCGCGATCCGCAGCGCCGATCAGCTGGCGGCCAACGACTGGCGGCGCGTCAATCCGCGCTTCCAGGACGGCCATCTGGCGCAGAACCTCGCGCTGGCCGATGCGATCGTCGCGCTGGCCCGCGACCACGGCCTGACGCCGGCGCAGCTCGCGCTGGCCTGGCTGCTGGACCGCGGTCCGGATGTCGTGCCGATTCCGGGTACGCGCTCGATCGCGCGGCTGGAGGAGAACGCGATGGCCGCCCGCCTGCGGCTCAACGACGTGCTGCGCGAGGACCTGCGCGACCTGCTCGACGAGTTCCCGGTCGCCGGGGAACGCTACCCCGAGGTGTCGATGGCGCTGGTGAACGCCTGATCGACACCTGACCGACGCCTGATCGCCGTCAGTCCGCCGTCATTCCTCGAGCCCGAGGAACACGGCCATCCCGTAGTACGCCTCGTCGAGCGCGGCGCGGAAGGCCGCGTCGCGCGGCCGCTTGTCGATGAAGCCGAGGTCCGGGACCAGCGTCCCGCCCTCGACCTTCAGGTTGGCCCATCCGATCATCCGGTCGCCCCAGAGCATCGGCAGCGCGTAGTGGCCCATCGTCCGCTTCGCAGCGGGCGTGTAGGCCTCGAAGCGGTAGGCCCAGCCCCACAGGCGTTCGAAGCGGCGGCGGTCCCACACCAGCGGATCGAAGGGCGCGAGGAAGCGCAGTCGTTCCGGCTCGACCCGGTGGGCGCGCGAGGCGGGGTTCTCGTCGACGGGCCAGTACCAGACCTCGCCGTCGACCTTCGCGTGGGCCCAGCGGGTCTTTGCCTCCTTCAGCACGTTGCGCGCCTCGACGCGCAGGTGCGGCGCACCGTAGCCCAGCAGCGAGGTCAGGTAGCCGAGACTGGCCGACGGCAGCGGCGCATAGAGCGCCACGATCATGTCGAGCAGCGCGGCCGCGCGCGCGTGACGGGCCTCCGGGCTGTCGTCCTGCAGCAGGTGCTCGATCGCTTCATAGACACGCGTTCCGGAGTCGCGTCGCGCCACGCGCAGCAGGCCGCGGTAGTGCATGCCGTCGAGCAGCTGCGTGCTCGCGTTGAGCTCGCCGCCCCAGTAGCCTTCGACGCGCCCATGGCTGAAGGCCTGCTGCACGTGCTGCGGATGGGTGCGACCGCGTGAGCGGACGAATTCGAGCACCTCGGCGGCACGGGCGTTCATCGCCTCGTCCCAGGGGCGCTTGGCGGTGCGCGGGTGCAGCAGCGCCAGCGCCTCGCGCGGCAGGAAGCCGTAGTTGACGAGGGCGTCCTCCTCGACCGCGAGC
This sequence comes from Roseateles noduli, assembly GCA_002205125.1. Lineage (GTDB taxonomy): Bacteria > Pseudomonadota > Gammaproteobacteria > Burkholderiales > Burkholderiaceae_C > Roseateles > Roseateles noduli. Next base: position 170,035 of record NIOE01000004.1, read on the forward strand.
TTCGTGTATCGCGCTTCGAGCTGGCCGGCGCGGTAGTCCTTCACCCGGTGCATCAGGATCAGGTCCTGCGCCCGCGCCGGCGCGCGGATCGGGTCGGCCTGCACGAAGCCCAGGCGCTGGATCGCGCGCAGCAGCGTCGTCGGCTTGAAGAAGGTGCGGGCGATGGCGTGACGCCGCAGCGCGTCATGGTCGATCACGGGCATTCGGGAGCGGTGGTCGTCGAAAACCGTGACGGTACCCCGGCGCAGCACCGGATGTGTCAGGAGCCTCTGCGACTCACAACGGCGCGAAGCCGCTCGGCGCCTGCTCGACGGTGTCCATCTGCATCTCGAAGCTGAAGAAGCGGTTGCGGCCGCGCGACTTCGCCGTGTAGAGCGCGTCGTCGGAGCGCCGCAGCAATCCTTCGACAGTCGTGTCCGCATCCGGCACGCAGGTGGTGATGCCGCCGGACAGCGTGACGTGGGACTCGACCGAATCCGGATGACGCATGTTGCAGTTGCGCAGCGTGCGCATCACCGCCCGCGCGAAGGTCATCGCGCCCGAGCGCGGCGTGCCGGGCAGGATGAGCGCGAACTCCTCGCCGCCGTAGCGCGCGGCGCAGTCGCGCGGACGCCGGCAGGTCTCCTGCAGCAGCAGCGCGACGCGCTGCAGGCAGGCGTCGCCGGCCAGGTGGCCGTAGTTGTCGTTGTAGCGCTTGAAGTGGTCGATGTCGCACAGCACCAGCGTCAGCGGCGTCTGGTCGCGCCGCGCGCAGGCGATCTCCTGCGCCAGCCGGGCGTCGAAGGCGCGCCGGTTCATCAACCGCGTCAGCGGGTCCTCGCCGGAGAGCTTCTCCAGCCGCGCGTTGCTGTGACGCAGGTCGTCGGAGACCTCCTGCAGCCGCGTCTGCATGCGCCGCAGGCGCTGCATCGCCCGCAGCTTGGCCTGCAGCACGGTGTTGGAGACGGGCTTGACCAGGTAGTCGTCGCCGCCGGACTCGATGCCCTGCCAGAGGTCCTGGTCGCGGTCGCGGCTGGAGAGGAAGATGATCGGCGTCCAGCCGCCGTTCTCGTGGGCGCGCATCTGGCTGGCGACCCAGTAGCCGTCGTGGTCGGGCATCTCGACGTCGAGCAGCACCAGGTCGGGATGCTCGCCGTCGAAGCAGGCCAGGGCGCTGTCGCCGCCGTCCGCTTCCATCGTGTGGTGCCCGATCGCCTGCAGCTGGCTGCACAGGAACCCGCGCGTGCTCGCCTGGTCATCCACGACCAGGATGCGCAGCGGGGGGAGCGAGGCAGGCGGCAGCGAGGCGGAAGCGTCCATGGCCGGGCATCGTCGACAGGCGGCAACAAGATGTGCCGGAGCCGATTATGCGGGGCCGGTCCCGTCGAACGCAGTTCGGGTATGCCTCAAGTCGGGGACGAGCGCGGCGCGGCGGGAGGCGCGGGGGTGACCGCGCGGCGCTGTTCCGCCGTGTCCATCTGCATCTCGTAGCTGAAGAAGCGGTTCCGGCCGGTGGACTTGGCGTTGTAGAGGGCGTCGTCGGCGCGGATGATCAGGCCTTCGGCGCTGGTGCTCTCGTCGGGCAGGCAGGTCGTGATCCCGCCCGAGAGCGTGATCGTGGCGCCGGTCGGCGAGTCCGGGTGCGGGATCGCCGCCAGTTCCACGGTGCGCATCAGCGCGCGGGCGTAGGTCATCGCGCCGGAACGCGGCGTGTTGGGCAGCACCAGCGCGAATTCCTCGCCGCCGTAGCGCCCGGCGCAGTCGCTCGGGCGGCGGCAGGTTTCCTTGAGCAGGCGGCCGATGCGGCGCAGGCAGTCGTCGCCGGCGACATGGCCGGCCGCGTCGTTGTAGCGCTTGAAGTGGTCGACGTCGCACAGCATCAGCGTCAGCGGCTTGCCGTCGCGGCGGGCGAGGTCCAGTTCCTGCTGCAGCCGGGCGTCCAGCGCGCGGCGGTTCATCAGGCCGGTCAGTGCGTCCACGCTGGAGAGTTCTTCCAGCTGCGCGTTCGCCGCGCGCAGCTCCTCGGACATCTGCACCAGGCGCGCCCGCATCTGCGCCAGGCGTTGCATCGCGCGCAGCTTGGCATGCAGGATCATCGCGGAGGCCGGCTTGACGAGGTAGTCGTCGCCGCCGGACTCGATGCCCTTCCAGACGTCCTCGTCCTGGTTGAACTGCGACAGGAAGATGATGGGCGTCCAGCCGCCGGGCTCGGCCGCGCGCATCTCGCGGCAGGTCCAGTAGCCGTCGTGTCCGGGCATCTCCACGTCCAGCAGCACCAGGTCGGGCCGGTAGCGGCGGAACAGCTCCAGCGCCCACTCGGCGCTGTCGGCTTCCAGCACGCGGTGACCGGCGCGATCCAGTTCAGCCGTCAGCGCCACGCGGGTGGCGTTCTGGTCGTCGACGATCAGGATGGTCAGCGGGGACGGCGAGGTGGGCATGGGAGACATGCCTGTCATTCTGCCGCGATGCCCGGTTTCCTGAAACGACAAGGGCCGCGCGAGGCGGCCCTGAGTCGGGGGATCAAGTTTCCGCGAGTGCGGCAAATGACCGGTTCGGGGTGAGGGGAATTACAGACCCGCAGCGGCCCGCAGCGCCTTCGCTTTGTCCGTCCGCTCCCACGTGAACTCCGGTTCCTCACGGCCGAAGTGGCCGTAGGCCGCGGTCTTCGCGTAGATCGGGCGCAGGAGGTCCAGCATCTGGATGATGCCCTTGGGGCGCAGGTCGAAGTGCTCGTTGACCAGCGCGGCGATCTGCTCGTCGGGCAGGACGCCGGTGCCTTCGGTGTACACCGTGACGTTCATCGGACGCGCGACGCCGATCGCGTACGCGACCTGGATCTGGCACTGCTTGGCCAGGCCGGCGGCGACGATGTTCTTCGCCACATAGCGCGCGGCATAGGCGGCCGAGCGGTCCACCTTGGTCGGATCCTTGCCCGAGAACGCGCCGCCGCCGTGCGGGCAGGCGCCGCCGTAGGTGTCGACGATGATCTTGCGGCCGGTCAGGCCGCAGTCGCCCTGCGGGCCGCCGATGACGAAGCGGCCGGTCGGGTTGACCAGGTACTTCGTGTCCTGCAGCCATTCCTTGGGCAGCACCGGCTTGATGATCTCCTCGATGACGGCCTCGTAGAACTCGGGCTTCATCTTGTCGCCCAGCGACATCTCGGGCGCATGCTGCGTCGACAGCACGACGGTGTCGATGCTGTGCGGCTTGCCGTCGACGTAGCGCATCGTGACCTGGCTCTTCGCGTCCGGACGCAGGAAGGGCAGGCGGCCGTCCTTGCGCAGCTGGGCCTGGCGCTCCACCAGACGGTGCGCGTAGTAGATCGGCGCGGGCATCAGCTCCGGCGTCTCGTCGCAGGCGTAGCCGAACATCAGGCCCTGGTCGCCGGCGCCGGTGTTCAGGTGGTCGTCCGAGGCCTGGTCCACGCCCTGGGCGATGTCGTTGCTCTGCTTGTCGTAGGCGACGAGCACGGCGCAACCCTTGTAGTCGATGCCGTACTCGGTGTTGTCGTAGCCGATGCGCTTGATCGTGTCGCGGGCGACCTGGATGTAGTCGACGTGCGCGTTGGTCGTGATCTCGCCGGCCAGCACCACCAGGCCGGTGTTGCAGAGGGTCTCGGCCGCGACGCGGGAGCGCGGGTCCTGCGCCAGGATGGCGTCGAGGATGGCGTCGGAGATCTGATCCGCCACCTTGTCGGGGTGGCCTTCAGATACGGATTCCGAGGTGAAGAGGAAATCGCTCGCCAATTTAAACTCCTGTATTCAGTCTTCGTGCACTGCCTTCTGGCGTTGCCGAGACGGGAGTCAGGCGGCGAACGCTTTAGCGGGATTTATGAGTCGCCCCGCAAGTTGTCCAGATTAACTCGGCGACTGGGGCGGCATTATAGGAAAGAGCCCGAACAGGGCGCCGGACGGTCGATGGGAAAACTGGGTACATATGCGCTGATCAGCCTGCTGTGGCTGCTGCACTGGCTGCCGCTGCGCTGGCTGGCCGCCCTCGGATGGGGGCTGGGTGGGCTGCTGCACCGCGTGGCCGGGTCGCGGCGGCGCGTGGCGTTGCGCAACGTCGAGCTCTGCTTCCCCGAGAAGCCGCTGGCCGAACGCCAGGCCCTGGTGCGCGAGCACTTCGGCTGGCTGGGACGCAGCCTGCTGGAGCGCGGGCTGCTCTGGTACGCGTCGGACCGCCGGCTGCTCAAGCTGATGCGCATCGAGGGCAACATCAAGCTCTCCGAACAGGTCGACCGCCCGGTGATGTGGCTGATGCCGCACTTCGTGGGCCTGGACTGGATCGGCCCGGCGCTGATGCTCAACCAGGCAAGACCTGGCGCCAGCATCTACCAGCGCCAGAGCAACGCGCTCTTCGACGATGCGCTGCGCAAGGCCCGCTCGCGCTTCGGCACGACCAAGCTGGTCGACCGCCACGAAGGCGTGCGCAGCGTGCTGCGGGCGATCCGCGACGGCTACTCGTTCCTGAACCTGCCCGACATGGACTTCGGTCCGAAGGACTCGGCCTTCATCCCGTTCTTCGGCGTGCCGGCCAACACGCTGCTGGCGCCGGCCAAGATCGCGCAGACGATGAAGATGGTGGTGCAGCCGGTCATCGTCACGATGCTGCCCAAGGGCGAGGGCATCGTCATCCACGCGCACGAGCCGCTGGAGAACTACCCGAGCGGCGACCTGGAAGCCGACGCCAACCACTTCCACCGCTGGCTCGAGGACCGGATCCGCGAGCACCCGGCCCAGTATTTCTGGGTCCACAAGCGATTCAAGACGAGACCGCCCGGCGAGGCGTCGCTGTATTCCTGATAATCCGCTCCCATGAAACTGCGCTTCACCAAGATGCAGGGCGCCGGCAACGACTTCGTCGTGCTGGACGCCACGCGCCATCCGATGCCGCTGACCGCCGATCAGCTGCGGCGCGTCGGCGACCGCCGTTTCGGCGTGGGCTGCGACCAGATCCTGGTGATCGAGGCCCCTGCGAAGGACGCGACCCCCGACGTCGACTTCGGCTATCGCATCTTCAACTCGGACGGCTCCGAGGTGGAGCAGTGCGGCAACGGCGCGCGCTGCTTCGTGCGTTACGTGGTCGACAAGGGCCTGACCGACAAGCGGACCATCCGCGTGCAGACGATCAACGCGCTGCTGGAACTGCGCCTGCAGGACGACGGCCGCGTCACGGTCGACATGGGCGCGCCGGTCTTCGACCTGCCGCGGATCCCGTTCGATCCGAAGGACACGACGCCGCGCCTGGAGAACGGCTTCGAGCGCTGGCCGCTCGCGCTGGGCGACGGCATGACGGCGGACGTCGCGGTGGTGTCCATGGGCAACCCGCACGCAGTGCAACGGGTCGACGACGTCGACCACGCGCCGGTGGGCATCGTGGGTCCGCTGGTCGAGCACCATGAATCGTTCCCGCGCCGGGTCAACGCCGGCTTCCTGCAGGTCGTGAGCCGCGGCGAGGTGAAGCTGCGCGTCTTCGAACGCGGCGCCGGCGAGACGCTGGCCTGCGGCACCGGCGCCTGCGCGGCGGTGGTGGCGGGCATCCGGCTGGGCTGGCTGGACGCCGCGGTCGAGGTGCACACGCGCGGCGGCGACCTGCGCATCGAATGGGCCGGCATGACGCCGGGAGGCCCGGGGCTGTCCGCCCCGGTCTACATGACGGGGCCGGCACAGACGGTCTTTGAAGGAGAAATCGAACTGTGAGCGGCATCGAAGGCATCACCGAACAAGACATCGCCGACTACCTGGCGAATGACCCGGCGTTCTTCGAACGTCACGCCGAACTGCTGGCCAATGTCCGGATCTCGCATCCGCACGGCCAGCGCGCGGTCTCGCTGCAGGAGCGCCAGGCGGAGCTGTTGCGCGACAAGATCCGCGGCCTGGAGCACAAGATCATCGAGATGATCCGCAACGGGCAGGAGAACGTCGCCATCGCCGACCGGCTGCACCGCTGGACGCTGGCGCTGATGCTGACGCGCGACGACAGCCAGCTGCCGGAAGTGCTGCTGCGCGAGCTGCGCCACCAGTTCCTGATCCCGCAGGCGGGCCTGCGGCTGTGGAACGTCGATGCCGGCCATGCGCTGGCGTCGTTCGCGGCCGAGGTCAGCCCGGACGTGAAGGCCTTCGTGGGCAGCCTGAACCAGCCGTACTGCGGCATCAATTCGGGCTTCGAGGCGGCGCGCTGGCTGGAGGACGACGTGGCCTCGCTCGCGCTGGTGCCGCTGACGACGGGCGCGCCGGCGCAGCCCTTCGGGCTGCTGGTGCTGGGCTCGCCGGATCCGACGCGCTACACGGCCGAGATGGGCACCGAGTTCCTGGCCCGCGTCGGCGAGATCGCCAGTGCCGCGCTCTCGCGCCTGCTGGACGCCGATCCGCACGCCGCTCCTCCGGTTGCGCCTCATGTCGCCGCTCAGCCTGACTGACGAGCAGCAGCGCTACCTGGAACACCTGCGCGTGCAGCGCCGCCTGGCGGAGCGCACGCTGACGCTCTACACGGATGCGCTGCAGCGGCTGACCGGGCTGGCCTCGGTCGAGGATCTGAACCTGCTGCGCCTCACGGCGCATCAGGCGCGGCGTTTCCTCGCGAAGCTGCACGGGGAGAAGCTCAAGCCGCGCACGCTGGCGCTGATCCTGTCCGCGTGGCGCGGCTGGTACCGCTGGCTGGGCCAGAACGGCCTCGTCGACGCGAACCCGATCGCCGACCTGCACGCGCCCAAGCAAGGGCGGCCGCTGCCGAAGGCGCTGGGCGTGGACGACGCGGTGCGCCTGGCCGAGCATCAGCAGGACGCGGCCGATCCGGTCGCCGAGGCGCTGGAGCGCTGCCTGGTCGAGCTGCTCTACGGCAGCGGCCTGCGGGTCTCGGAACTGGTGGGCCTGGACCAGCGCCATCAGGCGTCGTCGGCCGGCTGGATCGTGCCCGAGGATGCGGAGGCGCAGGTGCTCGGCAAGGGCTCGAAGCGTCGCGCGGTGCCGCTGGGCGGTCCGTCGATGACGGCGCTGCGGGCCTGGATGGCGGTGCGCGGCCAATGGGCGGCGGCGGACGAACCGGCGCTGCTGGTCGGACCGCGCGGTCGCCGCCTCAGCGCCGACCAGATCCGCAAGCGCCTCAAGCAGCGCGCGCTGGCGGCGGGCATGCCCACGCACGTCCATCCGCACATGCTGCGCCATTCGTTCGCGTCGCACCTGCTGCAGAGCAGCGGCGACCTGCGCGCGGTCCAGGAACTGCTGGGCCACGCCAACATCAGCACCACGCAGATCTACACCCGGCTGGACTTCCAGCACCTGGCCAAGGTCTACGACGCGGCGCACCCGCGCGCCCGCAAGAAATAACCGATCGACAACGATGCTCCGCTCCGTCCTGAACGCTTCGAACGCTCCGTTCCCGTCCCGTCCGCTGGTGTTGTGCTCGGCGCTGTTTGCGGCCCATGCCCAGGCTCAAACCCAGACGCAAACCTCGCCGCCGACGAAGTTCTCGACGCCGGCCGAGGTGGCGGAAGCGGACAAGTACGGCGGCGTCACGACGACCGACCTGGGCAACGGCAACGTCCGCCTGACCCTGCACGTGAAGGAGCCGCCGCGGGTCATCACCGCCACCGACAGCCGTCCCGCCGCGTTCGAGTTGAACTGGTCGCCGGTCAAGATGCCCACGGGGCAGAAGACGGCCTTCCTGGGCGCGCACTACATGGTGGCGGTGAACGAGGACTGGGGCCTGGGCCCGGCTGCGTACGGCGCGGCGAAGGGCGAATTCGGCGGCCTGTTCACGGTCGGCTTCAACGTGCAACGGCGCTTCCGCATCACGCCGGAGGTGCACCTGGCGGCCAGCCTGTACGCGGGCGCGGGCGGCGGCGTGAGCTCGGACAAGGTCCGTGCCGGCGGCGGCCTGATGCTGCGTCCGGAGCTGTCGCTGCGCGGCGAGTTCGGCAACTGGTACACCGGGATCGGCGTCTCGCACATCACCTTCCCGAACGGCAACGGCAACATCAAGGACACCGGCGTCGCGTTCACGATCGGCCGGATGGATCGTTTCCTGAGCTTCAACCCGAGCGACTCGGGATCGCCGGGACGCGCGGGCGACCGCACGGGCATGGGCTTCGACGAGATCGCGCTGAGCGCGGGCGTCGAGAAGCCGCGCAGCGGCAGCCGCACGCGCGGCGGCGTGCCGCTGACGGGCCGCAAGGGCAAGGCCGGCGGCGACCTGCGGCAGTACTTCGGCGACGGCTCGTCGTGGTGGGGCCTGGAGGCCTCGGGCGCCGCGTCCGGCGGACACGACGGCTACATGGAGATCCTCGCCAACGCCGGCCAGGACTGGGGCCTGGGCAGCGAGCGGCTGCGCATCGGCGGCCAGTTCTCCTTCGGGCTGGGCGGCGGCGGCGACATGGACACGGGCAACGGCTGGCTGGTGCGGGTCGGTCCGACGCTGCGCTGGATCACGCCGTGGGGGCCGACCCTGCGGCTGGATGCCGGCTACATGAAGGCGCCGTGGGGCCATTACGACTCGGTGCAGGTACGCGGGTCGCTGGCGCTGCCGCTGGAGAAGGTCACGCGCATCCTGAACACGCCGCCGCTGGAGTCCGGCACGGTGCGCGCGCAGGCGCTGTACCTGAGCATGCCCTACTTCAAGGAGTTCAAGTTCAAGGACGGCTCCAAGGACAACGTGACCGGCCTGGGCATCGGCATGACGCGCGACTTCGGCGGGCCGTGGTACGGCGTGGCGCAGGCGGGCAGCGCGGCGCTGGGCAAGGCGGGCGCGTTCTCGTACGGCATGTTCGGCCTGGGCGCGCATTCGCCGAAATGGAGCGGCGTGCGCGTCGGCGCGGAAGCGATGGTCGGCGCGGCGGGCGGCGGCAATGTCGCGGTCGGCGGCGGCGCGGTGACGCAGGGCGAGCTGTGGGCGCAGTGGGAAGGCACGGGCCGCGACCGCCTGCGCGTGAAGGTCGGCGTGGGCCAGTGGAAGGCCCTCGGCGGCGAGAAGCAGAGCACCCCGATGGTCAGCCTGAACATCGGCTGGGCGTTCGGGACGCTGGGGCCGGCGGCGCAGCGCTGAGCGCCTGTCGAGCAGGCGGCGCCGGCCTGACTCGAACGAATTATTGAGTTTTATCGGTCTAGCCGATAAATTATCGGTTTTCCGATAATTGACCGATAAAACGATGATTTCCTTCCCGCGGACCGATCTGGCCGAACAGTTGGTGCCCGCGCTGATGGGAAAGTCGCTGTTCGGGGATGCGCACAACGGCTTGTTCCTGTCGGCGCCTCGTCGCACCGGCAAGTCCACGTTCCTGCAGAGCGATCTGAAGCCGGCGCTGGAGGCGGCTGGCGTGGTGGTGGTCTACACGGATCTCTGGACCGACACGGCGCGCGACCCCGCGGTCGTGATCGCAGAGGCCATCGGGCGAGCCCTCCAGCCGCAACTGGGATTGGTCGCCCGCACCGCGAAGAAGGCCGGCTTGGACAAGCTCAGCATGGCGGGATGGCTGCAGATCGACACCAGCAAGATCGGAACGCTGGAGGGGCTCACCCTGGTCGACGCTTTGCGCGCGTTGCATGAGACCGCGGGCAAGCCGGTCGCATTGATCATCGATGAGGCCCAGCACGCGCTCACCAGCGAGCGGGGCGAGGCGGCAATGACTTCCCTGAAATCCGCGCGCGATCAGCTGAACAGTCGCGATGCGGTGAATCTGATGCTGGTGATGTCGGGCTCGGACCGCGACAAGCTGATGCGCCTGGTCAACTCCAATGCTGCGCCGTTCTTCGGCTCGCATGTGCAGGCGATGCCGCCGCTGGGAGCGGACTTCATCGCTTACGTCGCCTCTCTGATCGAGGCGCAGCGGCCGTCGCTGGCACCCGTCGATCAGGACGCGCTTCAGCGGGCCTTCGAGGCGATCGGCCACCGGCCGCAGCTCTTCATGGCGGCGCTCGGTGAGGTGCTGAGTCCGTTGTCCGGCATCCGGGGTCGTTTTGAGGAGGCGCTCCTGAACGCGTCCGCCGAGCATCAGCGCAAGGACGAATCGCAGATGGAGGCGGACTTCCTCGGGCTCAAGCCGATCGAGCAGGTCGTGCTGTGGCGGATGCTGGAACAGGCCGGCAGGTTCCGTGCGTTCGACTCCGAAGCCCTGCGCTTCTACAGCGAGTTGCTCGCGCAGCCGATCAGCGTGCCCATGGTGCAGAGAGCCCTCGATTCGCTGCGGCAGCATTCGCCCGTGCTGGTGTGGAAGTCCGCGCGGGGCGAGTACGCGGTGCAGGATTCGGCCATGCACAACTGGTTCGATCAGCGCCGCAAGGCCGGGGACTGGCCGCCCGTGCCGCCGCAAGTGCGACGGGGCGGGGACGACGACTGACCCTCCGCCATCGCGGACAATCCTCCCCCATGAAATCCATCCGTCTCCGCGAAGGCAAGGAGCGTTCGCTCCTTCGCCGCCATCCCTGGGTCTTCGAGGGCTCGATCGCGAGGGGCAAGGCCGACACCGGCGAGACCGTGCGCGTCGAAGCCTTCGACGGCAGCTTCCTCTGCTGGGCCTCGTTCAGTCCGGAGTCGCTGATCCGCGTGCGCGCCTGGAGCTTCGACGAGCAGGAGCGCATCGACGCGGCCTTCTTCGAGCGCCGCATCGCCGCGGCGCTGGCGCTGCGCGCGCGCATGCCGATCGATTCCGACGCGGTGCGCCTGATCCACGGCGAGGCCGACGGCCTGCCGGGCCTGATCGTCGACCGCTACGGCGACACGCTGAGCGCGCAGTTCCTGTCCGCGGGCACCGAACGCTGGAAGCAGACCATCGCGGACTTGCTGCTGGCGCAGACCGGTCTCACGCGCATCTACGAGCGCTCCGACGCGAACGTGCGCACGCTCGAAGGCATGGAGGCCGTCACCGGCTGGCTGCGCGGCGAGGGCGGCACTGAGCTCGTCATTTCGGAGAACAGCTGGAAGCTGAGCCTCGATGTGGCCGAGGGCCACAAGACCGGCTACTACCTCGACCAGCGCGACAACCGCAGGAAGTTCGCCGAGGTGGTGAAGCACTACGGCTGCCAGTCGGTGCTGAACTGCTTCAGCTACACGGGCGGCTTCTCGGTTGCCGCGCTTGCGGGCGGCGCGACGGAGGTCATCAGCGTCGATTCGTCCGGCCCGGCGCTGGCACGCGCGACGGCGCACGTCGCGCTCAACGGCTTCGACCCGGCGCGCCACACGGCGCTGGATGCCGACGTCAACCACACGCTGCGCGACATGCTCAAGCAGGGCCGCAGCTTCGATGCGATCGTGCTGGACCCGCCGAAGTTCGCGCCGACCGCCGCGCACGCGGAGCGCGCCGCGCGGGCCTACAAGGACATCAACCGCCTCGGCCTGATGCTGCTGAAGCCGGGCGGGCTGCTGTTCACGTTCTCGTGCTCGGGCGGCGTGGGCCCTGAGCTCTTCCACAAGATCGTGGCCGGCGCCGGTATCGACGCGGGCGCGGATGGCCTGATCCTCGATCGCGTCGGCGCGACGCCGGATCATCCGCAGACCATCTACTTCCCCGAGGGCGAGTACCTCAAGGGCCTGCTGATCCTCAAGCGCTGAGCCTCAGCGCTGATCAGGGCCGCGCCGCCGGGAGGGCCAGGCGCGGCTCGAACTTCGCGCGCTTGACGCTGAAGAAGGCTTTCACATTGCGGACGTTGGCCTGCTGCGTGAACAGCCGCTGCACCAGCGCGTGATACGCCGGCATGTCCGGCACCTGCAGCACCAGCACGAAGTCCGGCCCCGGCGCGACGCGCCAGCATTGCTGGACCTCGGGCGCCGCGACGGCGATGGCCTCGAACGCATCGAGGTGCTCCGCGCCTTGCCGGTCGAGCGTGATCTCGACCAGCGCCGACAGCCCGGCGCCCAGCTTCTCCGGCGACAGGATGGCGACCTGTTTCTCGATCACGCCGGTCTCGACGAGCCGCCGCACGCGACGCAGACAGGTGGCGGGCGACACATGGGTGCGCTCGGCCAACGCCTGGTTGGACAGCGAGGCATCCTGCTGAAGCAGGTCCAGCACCCGCAAGTCGATGGCGTCCAGGGTGATAGAAGATTCCACAGTTGATCTTCGGATGAAAGAATTCACCAGATTATGAATAGTGTGATGAATTCTTTCATCAATCGACGAATGTTGAAAGCATCCACCTCCCCGAGATGCCTAGCATTCCGCCATTCGCAAATTCGTCCGGGCGTCCGGACAGACACACGGGGAGAACCAACATGTGCGGCATCGTCGGCGCGGTCAGCCAGAAAGACATCGTTCCCATCCTGATCGAGGGCCTGAAGCGTCTCGAGTACCGCGGCTACGACTCGTGCGGCGTGGCGGTCCACCAGGATGGTCAACTGCTCCGGGCGCGCAGCACCTCGCGTGTCGCCGAGCTGCAGGCCTTGGCCGCGCAGGACGGCGTGGCGGCGGGGACAGGTATTGCGCACACGCGCTGGGCGACGCACGGCGCGCCGGCGGTGCACAACGCGCATCCGCACTTCTCGCACGGCCCGGGCGCCGACGCGCACCAGCAGCCGGGCCGCGTGGCGCTGGTCCACAACGGCATCATCGAGAACCACGATGAACTGCGCGCCGAGCTGAAGTCGCGCGGCTACGTCTTCCACAGCCAGACCGACACCGAGGTCATCGCGCACCTGGTCGACTTCCACTACCACGGCGACCTGTTGGAGGCGGTGCAGACGGCGGTGGCGCAACTGCGCGGCGCCTACGGCATCGCGGTCTTCCACAAGGACGAGCCGCACCGCGTGATCGGCGCCCGCGAGGGTTCGCCGATGGTGCTGGGCGTCGGCAAGGACGAGTACGCCGGCGCGAACTTCGTCGCCTCCGACGCGATGGCGCTGGCCGGGGTGACCGACCAGATCGTGTACCTGGAGGAGGGCGACGTGGTCGACCTGCAGCTGGGCCGTTACTGGATCAGCAACAAGGATGCGACGACGGGGCGTTTCGTCAACGTCGAGCGCGAGGTGAAGACCGTGCACGCGCACAGCGGCGCGGCCGAGCTGGGCCCGTACCGGCACTACATGCAGAAGGAGATCTTCGAGCAGCCGGTGGCGATCGCCAACACGCTGGACGCGGTGCAGGGCATCAGCCCGGAGCTGTTCGGCGACGGCGCGTTCCGCGTGTTCAAGGAAGTCGACTCGGTGCTGATCCTGGCGTGCGGGACCAGCTACTACGCGGGCTCGACGGCGAAGTACTGGCTGGAGAGCATCGCCAAGATCCCGACCAGCGTGGAGATCGCGAGCGAGTACCGCTACCGCGACAGCGTGCCGAATCCGCGCACGCTGGTGGTGACGATCAGCCAGAGCGGCGAGACGGCGGACACGCTGGCGGCGCTCAAGCATGCGCGCTCGCTGGGGATGCTGCACACGCTGACGGTGTGCAACGTGTCGACGAGCGCGATGGTGCGGGAGTGCTCGCTGGCCTACATCACGCGCGCCGGCGCGGAGATCGGCGTGGCCTCGACGAAGGCGTTCACGACGCAGCTGGTGGGCCTGTTCCTGCTGACGCTGGCGCTGGCGCAGACGCGCGGGCATCTGGACGAGGAGCAGGAGCAGGAGCATCTGAAGGCGCTGCGTCACCTGCCGGTGGCGGTGCAGGCGGTGCTGGCGCTGGAGCCGCAGGTGATCGCGTGGAGCGAGGAATTCGCGCGCAAGGAGAACGCGCTGTTCCTGGGCCGCGGGCTGCATTACCCGATCGCGCTGGAAGGCGCGCTGAAGCTCAAGGAGATCAGCTACATCCACGCGGAGGCGTATCCGGCGGGTGAGCTGAAGCACGGCCCTCTGGCGCTGGTGACGGCGCAGATGCCGGTCGTGACGGTGGCTCCGAACGACACGCTGCTGGAGAAGCTCAAGAGCAACATGCAGGAAGTGCGCGCGCGCGGCGGCGAGCTGTTCGTGTTCGCCGACGGCGATACGAAGATCGACAGCGAGCCGGGGCTGCATGTCATCCGCATGCCGGAGCACTACGGCGCGCTGAGCCCGATCCTGCATACGGTGCCGCTGCAGCTGCTGGCGTATCACACAGCCTGCGCGCGCGGGACGGACGTGGACAAGCCGCGGAATCTGGCGAAGAGCGTGACGGTGGAGTGAGGGCTGTTTGACGTGACGACCGGCCCGCCCATGCGCGGACCTCGTCACCGCCCTCGACCAAAGCCCAGCTCCGCTGGGCTTTCTGCTTTTCGGGCCGCGCCAGCTCATGAGCGGATCGTGCTGTCCGCAGCAGGAACGATCAGTGACTGCGCCGGACCGAGCCGGCAACATTTCCCTCGTTCGACGCCCGCGGTTTGCGCGGCCGTTCCTACACATCCAACGAGAGGGAAAAAACAGTGAAGCTGAAGCGACTGATCGCAGGCCTGGCGATGATCGGCCTGATCCATGCCCACGCCCATGCACAGGTCCCGCAGGAGGCGACAGGCGCGGACCTGATCGTGCACAACGCGAAGATCTTCACTGGCAACGCCGCGCAACCCGAGGCCTCCGCCCTGGCCGTCAAGGGCGGCCGCATCTACGCGGTCGGCACGGAAGCCGAGGTGCTGGCCTTGAAGAGCGCCAGCACGCGACTCATCGACTCCCGCGGCCGGCGGCTCATCCCGGGCCTCATCGACGCGCACACCCACGTGCTCAACGAAGGCGGCTACAACTCCACCCTGCGGTGGGACGGCGTGCCGACGCTGCGTCGCGCGCTTGCGATGCTGAGCGAGCAGGCCAAGCGGACCCCGGAAGGCCAGTGGGTGAAGGTGATCGGCGGCTGGTCGCCTTACCAGTTCGAGGAGAAACGCTTCCCCACCATCGAGGAAATCCGCAAGGCCGTCCCCAACCGCCCGCTCATCGTCCAGTACGCCTACAACCGCGCCTTCCTGAACCAGCAGGCGATGGAAGCCTTCGGCTTGGGCACGGACAAGTTCCCCAAGCTGCCTGACACCGTGCTGGAGAAGGACGCGCAGGGCCGCTACACCGGCGTGATCCAGGGCAACACCTTCATGTTCATCGCCCTCGAGACCATGGTCCCCCAGTTGACCTTCGATGAGGAGGTCAGCTCGCTGGTCCAGACGGTCCACAGCCTCAACCGCGTCGGGGTCACGTCCATCGTCGATGCGGGCACGGGCTTCCGCGGCTATCCCAAGGCGCAACGCACCGTGGACGTTCTCGCGCGCGACAACCGCCTCAACATCCGCATGCCCTTCGTGGACATCCAGTTCGCCGACAACGTGGTGGACGCGCAGATCACGGCGATCACGAAGACGGCGCCGATCAGTCCCGGCCAGAACCTGCACCCGCAGCTCGCGCACGGGCACACCTATCGCGGCGCGGGCGAGCTGCTGTCGGCGGAGGTCCACGACCACGAGAACTTCGACCGTCCCGCGATCGTCATCCCGCCGGAAAAGTGGCGCGAACTGGTGGAGCGGGACATCGCCAAGCTGATCCAGCGGCGCATCCCTTTCCGTGAGCACATCAGCTACGACGAGAACATCACGCCCTTCCTCGATGCGCTCGAGAAGTTGAACGAGAAGACGCCGATCGACGGCCTGCGATGGAGCCTCGAACACGCAGAGACCATCAGTCCCGCCAACATCGCCCGCGTGAAGGCGCTGGGCGGCGGCATCGCCCTGGACACCAAGATGGCGCTGCACGGTGACGGCTTCATCAAGACCCACGGGCGCGACAAGGCGCTGATGACCCCGCGCCTGCGTCAGCTCGTCGACAGCGGCATCCCTCTGGCCATGACCACCGACGCTTTCCGAGCGGCTTCGTTCAATCCGTGGGTCGGCATCAGTTGGATGGTGTCCGGGAAGTCGGTCTCCGGCACCGAGGTCCTGGCGAAGGACAACCGTCTGACACGCGCCGAAGCGCTGGGGCTCTTCACGCGCAAGGCGGCGTGGTTCATGCACGCAGACGCCGAGGCTGGCGTGATCGCCCCGGGCTACCTCGCCGACTTCGTGCTGCTGGACAAGGACTACTTCAGCGTCGCGGAATCCCAGATCCCATCGATCAGCGCCGTCCTGACCGTCATGGACGGGCGCGTGGTCTACGGCGCGCAGGACTACGGTGCGATGTCGCCGGCCCTGCCGGAGATCCTGCCCGCCTGGTCACCGATCAAGCAGTTCGGCGGCTACTACACCGCTCGATGAGGCCCCCCGGACTGGCTCATCCCCCAGGGCGCTGGCCATCGACGGGCGGGGTGGTCGCGCGCGCGACGCGACTCGGCCTGCTCCTGCTGCTGCCGCTGGTGGCGGTCGATGCCGCGCTCGCCCAGTTCCGGCCCTTGCGATACGACGACGATGTCCGCGCCCAGCGCCAGTCGTGCAACGAGCAGGCGGACAGCGGCGGCATCGCCTGCTGGAAGGACCGCCCGGTCGGAGACGACCTGCGCCTGAGCGTCGGCGGCGACCTGCGCTGGCGCTACGAGCATGCCCGCCATCCGCGTTACGGGCTGGATCGCCAGGACCGATGGGGCGTGTTGATGCAGCGCGCCTCGGTCTTCGCCGACCTGAGCGCTGGCGAGCACTGGCGCGGCTTCGCCCAACTGGCCAGCTCGATCACCAACGGCCGCGCCGGCGGCCCGTCTCCGGTGGACGAGGACCGGCTGGATCCCACCAACCTGTTCGTCGAATGGCGATCGCCGGTCGAGGAGGGCAGCATCGGCCTGCGTGCCGGCATCCAGGAGCTGCAATTCGGAACGGGACGGGCCATCGATGCCCGCGAGGGTCCGAACGTGCGACGCAGCTTCGATGCCGTCCGCGCCTACGTGACCCAGGGGGCCTGGCGTGTCGACGCCTTCGCCGCGGCGCCGCGGCAGAACCGTGCCGGCAGCTTCGATGACGCCCGATCGAGGACGAAGACGCTGCGCGGCCTCTACGCGACCCGCACGAGCACCGTCACCTCCTGGGACGTCTATCTGCTGCACTTCGAAGACGAGGCCGGCCGCTACGCCCAAGGCGTGGCGCACGAACGCCGCTGGTCGCTCGGGACCCGCGCGTTCGGTGGCCGTCAAGCCTGGGACTGGAACTGGGAATTCGCCGTGCAGGGCGGCCGCTTCGGCGACGCCGACATCCGCGCCTGGTCGCTCGCCACGGACACCGGCTACACCTTCGAGGGGGTGGACGGTCAGCCGCGGGTGGCGCTGCTCCTCGCCGTCGCCAGCGGCGACAAGGATCCCCACGACGACCGCCTCGGCACCCTCAATCCGTTCTATCCGCGCGGCAACTACTTCGGCGACGAGGCGACGCTCGGACCCCGCAACTTCTTCAACATCCATCCGGCTCTGAGCCTGAAGGTCGCGCCGCGGGTCCAACTGAACGCCAGCCTCGACTTCTTCTGGCGTCACAGCACCCGCGACGGCGTGTACGCGCCCAACGGGATGCTGTTCCGCGCTGCGGGGGACAGTCGTGCCCGCTATGTGGCGACCATCGCCTCGCTGGGCGCCACCTGGGTGGTGGCTCCGGGCTGGTCCACCACGGCGGTCGTCGCCTACGCGGAGCCCGGCGCATTCCTGCGCGAGACCGGCGCCGGCGACGTGCTGAGTTTCGTCAGCCTCAGTGCGCAGTACCGGTTCTGAACCCGTGAGGACCACTGCAACAGGCCACGCGCGCACCGAAGAAGAGACCCCGATGCCCCCCTCTATCGACCACAACCCGGCCGTCCTGCGGCAGGCCATGAGCGACCACGCGTTTGCGGATGTCGTCGTCGTGCATCGCCATCCGCTCATGCGGGCCGGCATTGCCGCGGCGCTGTCACCGACCTTGCTGGCCTGCGACGCCGGCGGCGCCACCGAGCCCCTGTGGACGGGCCCGGTCCGCCCGCGCCTGCTCGTGGGCGATCACGACGACGCCCTGCAGGCGCGTCTGGACGTGCCAGGTCGCGACGGTCCCGAGGGCGTCACCGGTCCGCACTGGCTCATCGTCACCGCCACGGTGACGAGCCGGCGGGTCAGGCTGGCCTTGGCCGCCGGCGCGACGGGTTATGTCCACGCGTCGTGCTCGCTGGAGGAGTTGCGGGCGGCAGCCTGCGCGGTCGTGGCGGGCCGTCGCTACCTGTGCCGCACGGCAGCGGCCGCGGTGGCGGAAGACTGGCCCGGCGATGCCTTGACGCCGCGCGAGCTCGACGTGCTCACCCTGCTGTGCGTCGGCCTGGACAACAAGTCCATCGGCCTGCGACTGGGCATCGCCCCGGGGACGATCAAGACCCATGTGAAGACGCTGCTGCACAAGCTGAACGTGCACAGCAGGACGCAGGCCGTCATCGAAGCCATGCGTCGCGACCTGCTCGACGAGTGGCCTTCCGATCACGCATCGCCGCCCACCGGCCGATTGGCGGGCGCCATGAGGTGTTCCGATTTCCGCGACACAGTGTGGCGCCCCAGAGGGCTATCGGCGCTCGAATCGCAATCCTAGTATTGCCGCTGACGGGTGGCAGGCGTCGCCGTTGTTGGCGGGAAGCGCCGATGCCACCGCAATACGGAAGGACGAGGCATGTTGGATCTGAATGGGAAGCGCGCGTTGGTGACGGGGGGCTCGCGAGGCATCGGCGCCGCCACGGCGCTGGCGTTGGCGGAGAACGGCGCCGATGTCGCGATCACCTATCAGCACTCGGCCGGCAAGGCCGCATCGGTGGTCGATGCCATCCAGGCGCTCGGCCGTCGCGCCATCGCCATTCAAGCGGACAGCGCCGATCCCCAGGCGATTGCGCAAGCGGTCGCCAAGACCGTCTCCTCGCTCGGCGGGTTGGACATCCTGGTCAACAACGCGGCGGTCGGGCTCAACGGCCTGATCGTCGACCTCGATGTCGACGCGTACCAGGCCATGATGGACATCAACGTGCGCGGCCCCGTCCTGTTCGCGAAGGCGGCCATTCCGCACCTGGGGGTCGGCGGGCGCATCATTTCCATCGGATCGGGACTGGCTGAGCGCGTGCCCTTCCCAGGCGTCACCGCTTACGCGATGTCGAAGTCGGCGCTGCTCGCCCTGACCCGCGGCCTTTCGCGCGAGCTCGGGCCGAAAGGCGTCACCGTGAACCTGGTGCTGCCGGGCTCCACGGACACCGACGCCAATCCGGCCGATGGCCCGGCGGCCGATTTCCAGCGAGGCATGACCTCGCTGGGACGTTTCGGCGAGCCGCATGAAGTCGCGAATGCGGTGGTCTTCCTGGGCAGCCCCGCAGCGAGCGTGATCACGGGGGCCATCCTCGCGGTGGATGGGGGCGCCATCGCTTGAACTTCGAAGAGCTTCAGACCTTCGTGGAGGTCGCCGATGCCGGCGGCGTTTCACCGGCCGCGCGGCGCCTGGGCGTTGCCAAGTCCGTGATCAGCCGCCGGCTGCTGCGACTGGAAACCGAGCTCGGCGTCCTGCTTCTGGCGAGAACGACACGCGGTGCCGCGCTCACGGAAGCGGGGACGGCGTTTCGGGACCACGCCGCGCGGATCGTGGCCGAATACGAGGCGGCCACGGACGCCATCCTTCCTGCCGGCGAGCTGCGGGGCCGATTCCGGATTGCGGCGCCCATCTCGTTCGGGCCGACGCACATCGCCCCCGTGCTGGCGGAACTGGCGAAACGCCACCCCCTCCTGGAGGTCCACACCTGCTACAGCGATCGCACGGTGGACCTGATCGGCGAGGGCTACGACTGTGCGATCCGGGTGGGGCATCTCCCGAGCTCCGCGCTGATCGCCCGGCGTGTGGGAAGCATCCACGGCAAGCTCGTGGCGAGTCCGGCCTATGTGGCGGCGCATGGGGCGCCGGAGACGCCGGATGAGCTGCCGCATCACCAATCCCTGATGCAGGGCACGGAGAGCTGGCGCTTCATGGACGGGGACAAGGCGATCTCCGTCCGCCCGCAAGGGCGCTTCAAGGCCGACAACCCCATCGCGCTGGCGGCGGCGGCCGTCGCGGGCCTGGGCCTGGGATACCTGTCCGACAGCGTCACCGACGAACATGTCGAACGCGGCGCGCTGGTGCCGGTCATGGTCCGCTTCCCGCCGCAGCCGTCGGGCATCTATGTGGTCCGCTCGCGAAGCCAACATCCGACGAGAAAGATCCGGGCGCTGATCGACCTGCTGGCGGAGTGGCTGGACGCCCACTAGTGCCGTCCACGTGGCGCATCCGATCCGGCAGCAACGCGGTCGACGATCGTTTCCGACTGTCGTGCGCAGGATCCGACAGTGACCTCTCGCGGAGGCGTCGGCAACATCCTTGCTCAGCTGCAGGCGATGCCTGCGCGATCCCCCTCACGGCGCGTGAGCGCCAGCGTCCTCAAGGAGTCCTCCCATGCCCAAGACCGGTCTTCCCGCATTGCTCCGTCCCGAAGACAGCATCGTGGTCCTGATCGACCATCAGCCCTACCAGTTCGCAAACCTCCACAGTCACGAGCCGACGATGATCGTCAACAACGTCATCGGCCTGGCGAAGGGCGCCAAGGTCTTCAACGTACCGACCATCCTGACCACGGTGATCGAGGAGCGCGGCGGCTATCTGATCAAGGGGCTGCAGGACGTGTTCCCCGACCAGAAGCCTATCAACCGGACCTTCATCAACACCTGGGAGGATCCGAAGGTCACCGACCTCGTGAAGAAGAGCGGTCGCAAGCAGCTGATCCTCGCGGCGCTCTGGACGGAGATCTGCCTGGCGATGCCGGCCCTCCAGGCGCTGGGCGAGGGCTACGACGTGTTCGTGGTCACCGATGCCTCCGGCGGCGTGTCGGCGGAATCCCACGACATGGCGGTGCGTCGCCTGGTGCAGGCCGGCGCCGTGCCCATCACGTGGATGGCGGTGATCTCCGAATGGCAGCGCGACTGGGCGCGCGTGGAGACCGCGGTGCCGCTCACGGAAGTGGTCCGGGACCACGGCGGCGCCAGCAGCATCGCATACGCCTGGGAAGTCCAGTTGCTGGAGTCGGCCGCCAAGGCGTCCAGCATCCCCAAGATCGCCGGCTGAAGGTCAAGTCATGCCTCGGAGGAGAACCCCATGAATGCACGGGACGGATTGCAGCACCCCGTCGACGCGGGTCCGCGGCGCGTGAACCTGCGCACGCGCGGTCACATGCACGGCCCGGTCACGCGCTTGATGAGCCCGTCCGATCTCGGGCACACGCTCAAGCCCTTTGTGTTCCTCGATCTCTTCGATATCGACCTGCACGATCCGCGCGGCGGGTTCTCCATCCACCCGCATTCCGGACTTGCCACGATCACCGTCATCGTGGACGGCGACCTGCGCTTCGATGATCCGGCGGATGGCACCGGGCACATCGGCTTCGGCGGATTCGAATGGATGCGGGCCGGCGGTGGCGTCTGGCACGGCAAGGAGCTGTCCGGCGGCCGGTCTCCGCGCGCCAAGGGTTTCCAGCTCTGGATCGCGCTGCCGCCGGAGCTGGAGCAGTCGACCGTCGAGAGCCAGTACGTGGAGGCACCGCAGGTGCCGACGACCGGCCCCGCGCATGTCATCCTCGGCAGCCATGGCGGCGTGAGCAGTCCCGCGCGGTCGCCTGACGGCGTGACCTATCTGCTGGTCAGGCTGGCCGCGGGCACTGCGTGGAGCTTCGTCCCGCCGGAAGGGCAGACGGTCGCGTGGATGGCCGTGGCCAGCGGTCGCCTGGTGGGCGAGGCCGCGGCGGAGGCAGGCCAGATGGCGCTGTTCGATCCCTCGTCCCAAGCCATCGCGCTCGAGGCAGGTGCCGATGAAGACGTCGTGTTCGTGATCGGGTCCGCGGTGCCGCATCCGCATGAGCTGCATCTGGGCCGCTACTCGGTTCACACGTCCGCGGCCGCCCTGGAGAAGGGCGAAGCCAACATCGAGCGTCTGCGCCAGTTGCTGATCGCTGCTGGCGACCGACGCCACGAAGGCTCCGGGTCGATCCCGGTGTTCAGCGGGGCAGCGGCCAGCGAACAGGAGCGCCCTCGGCGCTAGGTCGCTGCCACGAGATTCGGTGTCTGATCGAAGTACTCGCGCAGCAACTCGATCAGCACGCGGATCTTTCGCGAGGGGTGCGGGCCTGGCGGCCGCACGACGTAGGCGCCCGCTGTCCGGACCGGATAGCGGGTCATCACAGGCACCAGGGCGCCGGACGACCGATGGCTGTGGGTCAGGCCGTCGGGCAGATAACCGATGCCCAGTCCCGCGACGGCCGCAGCCACCAGCGCCGACCCGTTGTCCGCCTTGAATCGCCCCTGCACACGGACCGAGAGGACCTCGTCGCCCTCCATCAACTGCCAGCTCTCCGTGCCCTGCATCAGCGCTTCATGCTTCAGCAGCTCCGCGGGGGTCTCGGGCGCGCCGTGCGCCGCGATGTAGGCAGGGCTCGCCACCAGCTTCGCGTGGATCTGGCCGACGCGCGCGGCGACGAGGTTCGAATCGGGCAGGTAGCCGACCCGGATCGCGCAGTCGTAGCCCTGCGTGACCAGATCGACGAAGTGGTCGCTGTAGCAGGTCTGGATGTGCAGCAGCGGATGACGGCGCGCCATCTCGGCCAGCACGGGCGCGAAGTGCGTCGGGCCGAAGGAGAGCGGCGCGGCGACGCGCAGGCGCCCGCGCAGGTCGCCGGCCGGCAGGACCGTCTCCCGCGCGATGTCGAGCTCCGCGCAGATCCGGGCGGCGTAGTCCCTGAAGGTCAAGCCGGCTTCGGTGAGCGCCGCGCCGCGCGTCGTCCGTGCCAGGAGCTGCACGCCGAGGTCGGCCTCCAGCCGGGCGAGGCGCCGGCTGACGATGGATTTGGCGACCCCCAGCCGGAGCGCGGCGGCGGAGATCCCGCCCGCATCGGCCACTTCGACGAAGGTCTTCAGTTCTTCGATCTCCACGTCGCGTTCCTCCTTTGGCAACACAGCTGCACGCGCAGCGGGGCTACCGTACCACGCAGGGGAATGCGAACATGGTTTCCATGTCGAGCCCCCCTGAGCTTCCCGAAAATCTGCTGAAACGGGAGACCTCAGGCCGCCGCTGGAACGGGGTTCAGGTGGTGGTGACCGAGTTCACCTGCGGGGGGCGGGTCTTGCATCAGATGCCCCATGGGCCGGAGACGCGGCTGGGCGTCATCCTGGAGGAAGTGGGCCGCGGCCGCTGCGAGCCGCGCCTGAGCGCGAACACCCCGTGCGCGGTCGACTACAAGCCTCGCCACATGCACTTCGCGCCGGCGGAGATGGAACTCTGGGGGTACACGGCGGACGCCCGCTTCGTGAAGGACGTCAGCCTCAGCTTCGACATGCCCACGCTGTGCGAGCGTCTGGAGATCCCTTCAGGCTCGGGTGTGCTCGACGTCCCGCGACTGCGATTCACCGATGACCGGGTGTGGTCGCTGGCGAGGTTGCTGGCCGATGCCGTGGAGGATCCCGACCCCGGCGCGCAGCTGTACGGGGACTCGCTGATCGCGGCGATTGCGGCTCGGCTGCTGGCGCCGCCCAGGAGCGTCGACAAGCCTGCGGCGGGTCTGTCTCCGCTGCAGTTGCGGGATGCGATCACTTTCCTGGATTCCCAGCTGCCGGCCCGGGTGGACCTGGCGACGCTGTCGGCCCTGGCGGGCCTGTCCCAGTCGCACTACAGCCGCGCCTTCAAGGCGTCGACGGGCGTTGCCCCATACCAATGGCAACTCCAGGCGCGCATCGAGCGCGCCAAGTCCCTGCTCGTGGGCAGCGTCAGGTCGCTGGAAGAGGTGGCGGAAGCCACCGGCTTCGCGGACGCCGTGCACTTCGGCCGGACGTTTCGCAAGCTGACCGGCGCGACGCCGGCCGCGTGGCGGGCCGATCGCCTGGCCTAGTGCGGCCTGGTGCGGCCGGAGGCGGCCGAGGGCAACACCAACAAGAACCAGAAGCACCAGAGAAACGATGTCCGACGCTGCTGAACTCCCGGAAAACATGGTCACGCTGAAGTCCACCGAACGCCATTGGAATGGCGTGCACGTGGCGTTGAATGAATTCACCTGCTCGGGGCGCGTGCTGTTCCATATGGCGCAGCATGAAGAGGCGACCCGGTTCGGCGTGCTGCTGGACGAGGTCGGCGACCACTGTGAGACGCGCCTGTCCGCGAATGCGCCTTGTCAGGGGGACTACCGGCCCCGCCACATGTACTTCGCGCCGGCTGAGATGGCGCTGTGGGGCTACTCCGCGGACACCCGCTATGTGAAGTGCGCGGCCATCAGCTTCGACATGGAGGTGCTCAACGAGCGGCTCCAGCTCTCGCACGCCCTCGGCCTGGCGGGCGTGCCGCGGGTCCGCTTCGTCGATGACCCGCTGTGGACCTTGACGCGGCTGCTGACGGAAGCGATCGATGATCCGGATCCTTCCAGTCAGCTCTATGGCGATTCACTGGTCGCCGCGATGGCCTCGCGGCTCTTCGAGCGTCCCAAGGAGACGAAGACGGGCGCGCCTGGCCTCTCGCCGACGCAGTTGAAAGAGGCGATGAGTTTCCTGGACGCGCAGTTGCCCGATCGCGTGGAGCTGGCCGCGCTGGCCGGGCTGGCGGGGCTGTCCCAGTCGCACTACAACCGCGCCTTCAAGGCGTCCACGGGCATGTCGCCGTACCAGTGGCAGTTGCACGCACGGATCGAGCGGGCGAAGGACCTGTTGATGAACAGCTGCCGGGCGCTGGACAGCGTGGCCGCGGCCACGGGCTTCGCCGATGCCGTCCACTTCGGTCGGGTGTTCCGGAAACTGACGGGAGCGACACCGGCCGCGTGGCGCATGGATCGACTGACTTAGCGGTCGAGCCGCATGACAAATTCAAACTGCATCCGGCAGGTTCAAACAGTGACTCGTCAGCGCGACTGCACAAGACTTCATCTTGCAGGCTTCCTGGCTCAGCGCAGCCTCGGGGCCCGTAGCGGCATCACGCCCACAGCAACCCGTTGAACCCGGAAGGAAATGCAAGTCATGAAGAAGCTCGTGAAATCCGCAGGCAACGCCGCAGACACCGCTGACGCCGCGGCGGTCCAGGCAGAAATCGAAGACGTCTTGGAGATCTACGAGACGGCGCTGAACGCGTCCGACATCGACGCGGTGCTGACCGTCTTCGGACCTGACGGCGTCTTCATGGCGCCGAACAGCCAGTCGGCGGTCGGTGCCGATGCCATCAGGGCCGCCTACACCGGCATCTTCCAGGCGATCACTTTCGAGACTGAGCTGACGGTCGAGGAGGTCGTGCAGGTGGCTCCGAGCTGGGCGTTCGTCCGGACGCGATCGAACGGGCACGTGACGGTGAAGGCGATCAAACAGCGCGTCCCCGACGCCAACCATGAACTGTTCATCCTTCAGAAGCAGGATGACGACGCGTGGAAGATCGCGCGCTACGCCTTCGCGTCGACGAATCCGGCGCCCCACTAACTGGCACGCCGCGCCCCGAAACAGGAAATCCGTGCGAGGAGAGGCTCGCGCCGGTTCGCCGGTGCGACTGCCGCTCGTTCTCTTCGCTTTAGTGAACTCATTCGTATGCAAAATCCGTCGATCTGGATTGGTACCGGTACCAATTCCGTGGGCGTGGGGCATGGACGAGCAATCGATCGTCCCCCGCTTCAACAACGATTGAGGTCGAACGGATGAATTTCACGAGGTGGATACCGCGTGGCGCGGCGGCGCTGTCGCTCTCGATGCTGGCGGTCTGCGCCTGCCCGGGCTTAGCGTTGGCGGAGTCGCCGGCGGTCGACGCCGCGCTCATTGCGCGCGGCAAGCAACTGGCGATCGCGGCCGACTGCGCGGCCTGCCACACCACGCCCAAGGGCGGCGCGCCCTTTGCGGGCGGCTACGCGATCGAGTCGCCGATGGGCGCGATCGTCGCGACCAACATCACGCCGTCGACGACGCACGGCATCGGCGGCTACACGCTGCTTGAGTTCCAGCGCGCGCTTCGCCAGGGCGTGCGTCGCGACGGCACGCACCTCTACCCGGCGATGCCCTACACGGCGTACACGCAGCTGTCGGACGACGACACCGCTGCGCTCTATGCGTACTTCATGCACGACGTGAAGCCGGTGGACCAGCCGGTGGCCGAGACGCAGCTGCCGTTCCCGTTCAGCGTGCGGGCGTCGATGGCGGTGTGGAACGCGCTGTTCCTGAAGGACGAGCGCTTCAGACCCGACCCCGCGAAGTCCGAGGAAGTGAATCGCGGCGCCTACCTCGCGGGCGCGCTCGCGCACTGCAGCACCTGTCACACGCCGCGCAACACCCTGATGGCGGAGGACCTCGGCAAGCCCTTCCTGTCCGGGGCCAACGTCGGTCCCTGGTTCGCGCCGAACATCACCTCGGACCGCGTCCGGGGCATCGGCGGCTGGCGCGACGATGAGCTGGTGCGCTACCTCCAGACCGGTCAGCTCCACCACAAGGCGCAGGCGGCCGGCCCGATGGCCGAGGCCATCGAGCACAGCCTGCAGTACCTGCCGGAATCGGACCTGCGCGCCATCGTGGCGTATCTGAAGCAGACCCCGGCGGTGCCGGGCGCGTCGGCGCAGTCGGAGGCCTCCGCACAGTCGGGCGGCAAGGCGCGCCACGCGTTCGGCGAGGCGTCCCGCGACGAAGTCGCGCTGCGCGGTCTCCAGCAGGTCGATCCGGGCTGGCGGGTGTTCAGCGCCAGCTGCGCGCACTGTCACCAGGAGAACGGCACCGGGACCTCGAACGGCGAGTACCCCTCGCTGTTCCACAACAGCGCCACTGGCGGCGATCGCGCCGACAACCTCATCGCGACCATCCTCCACGGCGTGGACCGCACCGTCGCGGGCAAGCCGCATTTCATGCCGGCCTTCGGCGACGACGCGTCCTTCACCGACCGCCTCGGCGATCAGGAGATCGCCGACCTCTCCAACTACGTGCTGAGCCGCTACGGCAATGCCGCGGTGAAGGTCAGCGTCGAGGATGTCCGCGTCGCTCGCGCCGGGGGGGCGAAGCCCTTCCTCGCGAAGGCGCAGCCCTTCATGGTCCCGGCCGGGGTGCTGGTGCTGCTGGTGCTGATCGCCCTTGTGCTGCGTCGCCGACGCCGCGTGCAACGCGCGCGGCGATTCCGCGGCGCTCTCTGAACGGAGTCCTCCATGACCCAAGAACACGATCCCTCGCAGGCGCTGGGCCGCTCGCTTTCGCGGCGCAGCCTGCTGGAAATGGCCTCGCTGGCCGGCACCGCGCTGGCCCTCGGCGGCGCCGGGCTGCTGGCCGCGCGCGAAGGCCTCGCGGCGACCGCCGCCGGCGCAGCAAGCGCTGCTGGTGCGGCACCCGCCGCCGCCGCGCTGCCGGCGGCGGACTTCCTGCGCCTCTCGATCTTCCTGACCGGCGGCCAGCCGCTGGATGCGACGCTCGCCGGCCGCTACCAGGTGGCGCTGGCCAAGCGCGATCCGCAGTTCGGCGACAGCGCCCGCGCGCTGCTCGGACTGATGGCCACGAGCAAGGCCGCGACCGTCGAGGCACTGCTCGAACAGCCTGCGCTGCAGGACACGCTGCGCGCGCTGACCACGCGCATCGTCTCGGCCTGGTACCTGGGCATCGTCGGCCAGGACGCCGACGCCGAGCTGATCAGCTACGCCGAGGCGCTGATGTACCGCCCGACCCGGGACGTCCTGGTGGTGCCGACCTACGGCGCCGGCCCCGACTCCTGGGGCGACCAGCCGGGCGTCACCCCGTCTGTGACCCCGCCTGTGACCCCGGCCGCAACCAACGAACGCAAGACCGCATGAGCACACAGTACGACGCCGACCTGATCGTCATCGGGTCCGGGGTGATGGGCGGGCTGATCGCCAGCCGCGTCGCCCAGGCGGGCAAGTCCGTCATCATTCTCGAAGCCGGTCCGCGCGTGCGCCGCGCCGACATCGTCGAGACCTTCCGCAACTCGCCGGTCAAGCTCTCGCTGGCCAACATGAAGCTGCAGGGCGCGGGCTCGCCGTTCCCGAATCCGCCGCACATCCCGTCGACCTACGGTGACTACCTGCGCCAGACCGGGCCGGTGTCCTATCCGACCAAGTACCTGCGCGTGGTCGGGGGCACGACCTGGCACTTCGGCTCGGCGCTGTGGCGGATGATCCCGAACGACTTCAAGCTCAAGACGCTCTACGGCCGCGGCCGCGACTGGCCGATCGGCTATGACGAGCTGGAGCCCTACTACTGCCAGGCCGAAGCGGAGCTGGGCGTGTCCGGCGTCGACGGCCAGGACGAGAGCGGCCACGGCGGCGAGGCCAGCCCGCCGCGCTCGCAGCCCTTCCCGATGAAGCCGCTCAACGAGCCCTACTTCATGAAGCGGGTGGCGGAGATGCTCAAGCCGGGCGGCTACAACCCGGTCATCGAGCCGCACGGCCGCGCCTCGCGTCCCTACGGCAACCGGCCGGTCTGCGCGGGCAACAACAACTGCAACCCGGTCTGCCCGATCGGCGCGAAGTACGACGGCTCGATGCACATCGACGTCGCGGAACGCGCCGGCGCGAAGCTGCTCGACAACGCGGTGGCCTATCGCATCGAGGCCGGCCCGGACGGCAAGATCACGCGCGTCCATTACAAGAAGCCGGACGGCAGCTCGCATGCACTGACGGCGCGGCACTTCGTGCTGGCCGCCTACGCGATCGAAGGGCCGAAGCTGCTGCTGATGTCGACCTCGGAGAAGTACCCGAACGGCATCGCCAACTCCTCCGACCAGGTGGGCCGCAACCTGATGGGCCACACCGGCATCAGCATGAACATCATGATGAACGAGGACGTCTGGCCGGGGCAGGGGCCGACGGAGCTGCTGGTCTACCTGAACTACCGCGACGGCGCGTTCCGCAAGGACATCCCCAGCTACAAGACCAAGTTCCGCAACACGGTGACGACGCAGCAGATCGCGTCGGAGCTGCTGGCCAAGGGCGTGGTGGGCGCCAGGCTGGACGAGGAGATCCGCAAGCGCTCGGCGCGCTCGCTGAACGTGGCGGTGGACTTCGAGACGGAGGCGCAGCCGCAGAACCGCATCGTGCCGAGCAAGACGCACACCGATGCCATCGGCATTCCGGTGCCGGAGATCTACTACAGCGTCAACGACTACTGGAACGCCGGGCGCGACTTCGCGGTCAAGGACCTGGAGCGCATGGCGAAGCTGCTGGACGCGGACGTGCTGAAGATGGACACCAAGCACCAGGACCGGCAGCACATCATGGGCACGACGCTGATGGGCGACGATCCGAAGGACTCGGTGGTGGACCGCGATTGCCGCACGCACGACCATCCCAACTTCTTCATCGCGGGGACGGGCGTGATGCCGTCGGCCTCGTGCATGAACCCGACGCTGACCGGTGCGGCCTTGAGTCTGCGCATCGCGGACACGCTGCTGAAGGAGATCTAATCGGTGGATGCGAAATCCGGCGAAGACTGAAGCGGCCGTCTCAAGCGGGGCTGGCGACACCGGCGCGGCGCCTCGTGGAAGAGGGCGCCCGCGCGACCCCGGCAAGCGGGCGGGCATCCTGGCGGCGGCGCGCGAGCACTTCGCGGAGTTCGGCTTCGAGAAGGGCAGCGTGGACCGCGTCGCCGCGGCCGCGGCGGTGTCCAAGGTAACGATCTACAAGTACTTCCCGTCCAAGGAAGTGCTGTTCAACGCGGTGGTGAACGAGCCGATCCGACAGGCGTTCGAGCTCGACGTCGCCGCGCTGGACCCGACGATGCCGCAGGCCTCGTTGGAGAAGATCGCCGAGACCTACCTGGCGCTGATCACAGCGCCGGAGATCCTCGCGCACATCCGCCTGCTGCATGCGAGCGTGTCCGTTTCGCCGGCGCTGGGCCACGATTTCTTCAGCTCAGGCCCGGAGGCCGTCCTGCAGGAGCTGGGCGGTTTCCTGCGCGCCTGCCGCGACGCGGGTTCCCTGGCGATCCGGAACGTGCCGCAGGCGGCGGAGCAGTTCCTCGGCATGGTGCGCGGCAACGAGCAGATCCGCCTGCTGATGAAGCAGCCGCCGCTGCGCGCCAGGGCGGCGACGCGGCGCTACTGCCGCTCCTGCGTGGACCTGTTCGTCCGGGCTCATGCCACCTGATCCGGGGGCTGTTGATCAGGCGCATCAAGCCACGTTCACGACCACCTTGCCCCGGAGCTTCTGCCCCAGGTGGCTGCCTTTCTCCAACGCCGTGTGCGCCGCGCCCATCTCCGCCAGCGAGAACGTCGCGCCGATCACTGGCCGGATGCGCTCGCGCTCAAGCAGCTCCTTCAGCGCCTGCAGCTTCCCGCGGTTCTGACGCGTGAAGACGAAGTGGTACTCCGCGTTCACGCCCCAGGCGTTCACCAGGTTCTGCGGCGTGGCGATGTCCACGATGGACACGACCCGACCCCCGTCCGCCAGCACGAGCGGCGAACGCTCCAGCGTCGGACCGCCGATGGTGTCGAACACCACGTTGACGCCGCGGGCGCCGGTCAGCTCGCGCACCTGATCGACGTAGTCGGCGGCTTCGTAGTCGATGGCGTCGTCCGCGCCGAGCGAGCGCACGAAATCGGCTTGCGAAGCGCGGCAGGTGGTGATCACGCGAGCGCCCATCGTCTTCGCCAGCTGGATGGCGATGGAGCCGACGCCGCCCGCGCCGCCGTGGATCAGGACCGTCTCCGCCGCTTGCAGCCGCGCGCGCGACACCAGCGCTTCCCAAGCAGTTCCGCCGACGAGCGTGATGGAGGCTGCCTCCGCGTGGCTGAGGTTGCGCGGCTTGTGCGTCACCAGCTCCTGCGGCACGACGTTGAACTCGGCGTAGCTGCCGCCCTTGGGCCCGAAGATCTTGGGCGTGTAGAAGACCTCGTCGCCCGGCTTGAAATCGTGGACGCCTGGCCCCACGCGTTCCACCACACCCGACACGTCGTGTCCGATGACCGCCGGGAGCGGCACGTAGGCGGGATAGTCGCCGCGGCGGATCTGATAGTCGAGCGGGTTGACGGAGGTGGCGACCACGCGCACCAGCAGTTCGCCGGCCTCGACCGACGGCACAGGGATGTCCTGCAGTTGCAGGTGTTCGACGCCGCCGAAGGCGGTCAGGACAATGGCTTTCATCTGAGGTCTCGAAGTTGGAACACGACCATTGTCATATCGACGTTTTGCGATACGTCGAGTCGTATAACTTCTCCCTGTCGTCGTTCCTGGCAATCGCGGGACGGATGCGGCTTGCAGGCCCATCTGCTAATCGCGCGACGCTGTCTCTGCACGACCGCCTAAACTCGGCGGTCCTTTCATCGATGCCGCCTATGTCCGAAGAAGTGCCGCTGGTTCGCGTGCTCGTGGTGTTGTCCAACACCCAGCGGCTGGACATCCTGCGCAAGCTGAAGACGCCGGCGCTGTTCCCGCCGCAGGACGAGGGCGACCCGGACACCGACGGCGTCTGCGTGTCGTCGATCCAGGCGGGGCAGGGGCTGGCGTTCTCGACGACCTCCAAGTACCTCGCCGACCTGGCCGGCATCGGCCTGGTGACCACCAAGCGGATGGGCAAGTGGTCCTACTACAAGCGCGACGAGCGTGCGATCGCGGCGCTCGCGAAGCGGCTGGCGCGGGAACTCTAGATGCGCCTCGAATCGATGCGGATGCTCTCCCATCGGTCAGGGCACGCGCTTCGCCATTTCCCCCAGCCTTCCATCATGAGCATGCAGCCCTCCAACCTTCCCGACACCTACGCCACGTTTGCACCGGAAGTGCAATCTCTTATCCGGGTTCTCAGAAGCAATGGATTCACGATGGGCGCCGGTGAAGGCGGCCATCCCGTCACGTCGGGCGAACGTTCGATGGTCCGAGTGTTGTGGAGAGGGCATTACGTGGGACGAGTCGATCCCACGGTGGGTCGCGGCGATCGGCGTGGACTCCTGGGATATCGGTTTGGTGCTGAGTTGGGCGCGCTCACTGCACCATGCCCGCTGCCGCGCATTGCATTGACCGATCTGGATCCGGCGCAGGCGGCGTCGCTTGGCGACCAATTCGCCGAGCAGTTCGCGCGCGAGCACCTGATCGCCCGCGCGTCGCTGTCGGTGTGGGCGGAAGCGGAAAAGAGCAAAGGCTCTTGGCGTTGGTACCTTCGCATCCGTGATGAGGAAACCGCGCTGCATTTGATGAAGGTCTCTGCGGCGCTACTGGATGCGTTCGAAGCCGGCGGACCTCATGCCGCTGCGGAGGAACTCCGCGAGGACCTGATGGAAATCGATGCAGTGTTCCCGGAAGAAGCAGACCGCAAGCAACTGCGCGATGCCCGAGTCGGCCAAGGTAAGTTCCGGTCAGATCTTCTGAAGGCGTTCGGTGCCCGCTGTCCGGTCTCCGGGCTTGGCATCGAAGCCGCCTTGATTGCTTCACACATCGTTGCATGGCGGGACGACACCACCAACTTCAACGAGCGCAGGGACCCGGACAACGGGCTGTTGCTGGCGGCAAACATCGACGCCCTTTTCGATCGACACCTCCTCACCTTTGAAGCCGATGGGGCGATCCGACTCTCGGCGTCGCTGCCGACCAGTGAACTGGATCGGATCGGCGTGATGACGGGCCTGAGCTCCCACCAGTTGAGCAAACGCGCGGAGTACCTTGCACGACATCGTGCTCGATTCGACGACGCAGAGCGGGCGCGTGGGTCCGCCTGAGAAGCGCATCCGGCCGGTAGCGATGCCATCGGATCTCAGACTTCGACGACAGCAATTGCGACGCGCACCGCGGCAGGTCGCTCCTCGCGCGTTCCAAACGGCCAGAGTACGACATGTTTCCATCTGCTTACAATTGATCCAGCAGTCCTGCGCGCGGCTCTCTGGGCCAGCCACCAGCAGGCTATCCATGGGGAGCGGCCGACCACGAACGGCTGAGGATATGGGAGCGTTGCATGTCGTCATCGACAAAAGGGCCTGAAGATCAGGCCGCGAGAGCCGCAATCACCAAGCTGTTCGATGACACGCGTCGGAGACTGGTAGAGACCGGGACTCGAAATCGACTTGTGCACGTCAACCGTGCGAACACTCGCGGCAACGTCCTGAACATCGTCAACGAGCGGTCGAACGATGTCCATGCCATCCTTTCGTCGGGCAGGGCCATGCGCTTCCTGGCCCTTGGTCGCGACAAAGATGAGGAGAAGGACCCGGTCCCTTTCACGGATGCGGGTTGCGAAGGCTTCGACGAGGGGCGCTTCCAGGACGTTCAGTTGGAAACCCGGTTGGGGCCGAATGCCCTCCAGAAGAAGCTCCTCAAGATCGCTCGCGAAGCTCAGACGGCCGAGGAGGAGTCGGGCGTCAATATCCTGTACTTGGCCCTCGGCTTCCTGACTTGGTTCGAAGACAAGTCGTCCGTCGTCGCCCGGGAAGCTCCTCTGGTGCTCCTTCCGGTAGAACTCGTGCGCAATGCCAGGACATCCACTTACGACCTTCGGATGCGGGAGGAAGACCTCGTCGCCAACCTGCCGCTCCAGCAGCGCCTGCTCGATGACTTCGGGATCGAATTACCCGAACTTGAAGTCGGCGATGAATGGTCGCCGAACAACTACTTCGATGAGGTTGCGGAAGTCATCGCTCAGCGGCAGGGATGGAAGATCGACGCCGACGCCGTGCAACTGGGCTTCTTCAGCTTCAACAAGCTGTTGATGTTCAAGGACCTGGCGGTCGATGCTTGGCCGGACGGCGCCCTTGCGGATCATGCGCTCACGCGGGGGCTGCTGTACGAAGGCTTCACATCGGAGTCGCCGCTGTTCGACGGACAACAGCCCCTGGACCTTGCGCTCCCGCCAGACAGGCAATTCCATGTAGTCGATGCCGACGCGTCGCAGGCCCAGGTCATCGAGGAAGTTAGATCCGGACGAAATCTGGTGGTGCAGGGGCCGCCGGGTACAGGCAAGAGCCAGACGATCACCAACATCATCGCCGCTGCGTCCAAGGAAGGCAGACGTGTACTCTTTCTCGCGGAGAAGATGGCGGCGCTTTCCGTTGTCCATGATCGTCTTGTGAAGGTTGGCTTGCGCGACATTTGCCTTGAGCTGCACTCGCGGAATGCAAACAAAAAGGCGGTGCTGGCGGAGCTCGCAAGGACGCTGTCGCAGGCGGCAGCTATCCCTGAGATGCCTGACGCGCCCGTGGCGTTGCGAAACTCGCGTGACCAGCTCAACGACATCGCAGCAGCGTTGCACATGCCTATCGGCCAGACGGGCGAGACACCGTATACCGTCATCGGACGGCAGGCGAGGTTCATGGGCGCCGGATATACGCCTCCCACTCTGGAGACGACATCGCTGACGACGATGAGTCGCGAGGGCGAGGCAAAGGTGGCGCAAACGCTGCAGCTCTATGGCGAACGCATCGCTGCCGACGATTCGGGTGCAGCGCATATCTTCGAAGGAGCCCGGAATCTGGAGTTGCAACCGGTCGACCTGGAACGGCTTGCACCACGTCTGGTCGAGGTGCGGCGGGCCGCCGACAACTTGTGGGAGGTCTTGAACGAAGCCCTGCTCGCGGTTGGGTCGACAGCGCCGAGAGTGTTGGCGACAACCGCACCCACGGAGGATCTGGTCACACACCTTTCCGGCTTGCCGGGGAACGCAGTCGATGACGCCAGAGCTTTGCTCACCTTGCCGGACGGGGCGCGCCTGCGGGAGCTCCTGTCTGCCGGGGTCGCGTGGCGGAGCAAGCGGGACGAGGCTGAACCGCTGTTCGTCGATACCGCATTTGCGAATTCGGCTGCAGGCTTGCGGGCGCCGTTGGTCGCCGGTACTCAGTCGTTTTTCGCCCGCTGGGGCAGTGCCTACCGCCGGGCATCGAAGGAGTTAGCCGGGCTGCTGCGTGGTGCTCTTCCCAAGGCCGCGGCGGATCGTGTCGCCCTGGTTGATCGGCTGCTGGCCATCTCGACGGCGAAGGCGGCATGGGAGTCCGACCGCGAATATGCAGGGAGGGTGCTCGGCGATGCGTGGCGCGGCGAGCGCACGGACTTCGCGCGCCTGCTCGTCGTGTCGGAGTGGTGCGAGAAGGCTCGCACATCAAAACTGGGTGCGACACATGAGGGATTGCTAGCGCTGGCAGCTCGATCACAAGACGTCGCGAGGATCTGCGAGGGGCTGCGGCGTGTCGTGGAAGCTGCACGAACTGGCCTCCGTTCCATGATCGAAGTTCTCGATCTCGACCTCGCCACAATCGGCGCCAGCGACGTCGAGCGTGTTGATCTTGCGTCTGTCGCGCGCCGCTTCGGCTCGATGGCTGAGGCGCCTACTCGCTACAACTCCTGGGTGCAACTCGCTCGCCTGCGTCGCGTGATCGACGATGCAGGACTGGAGAGCCTTGGTGCGCGGATGCGGTCCGGTGAACTGGATGGTCCCTCGGCGGTGGTCGAACTGCAATACGCCCGGGCCGAAGCCCTTTGGAAGTTGGCATTGCAGGAATCCCCCGTCCTGCGCAGCCTCTCCACCCTGGATCGCCATGATCTTGTGCATCGGTTCGCGGGCCTGGAACGCTCGCGGCTCAAGGAGAGCGTGAAGACCATCCTGGCGGGCCATTTGGCGCAAGTGCCTCAGGGTGCCCAAGGCGAGATGAAAGTCATCCGCGGTGAAATGGCGAAGAAGCGTGGTCACCTCGCGGTTCGGCGTCTGTTCGAGCGCGCGGGTACTGCTGTGCAGCGCATCAAGCCCGTGCTGCTGATGAGCCCGATTTCGGTTGCACAGTTCCTGCCCCCAGGGGCTCTGGAGTTCGACCTTCTGGTCATCGACGAAGCGTCTCAGGTGCGGCCCGAGGATGCGCTGGGCGCGATTGCGCGCGCCAATCAGATAGTCGTGGTCGGCGACAACAAGCAGCTGCCGCCGTCCTCCTTCTTTGATCGTGTGCTCGCGGACGAGGATGATGATCAAGAAGGGGACGACGAGGATCTCGGGCCGGACCTCTTGGACGGCGCTGCCAAGCTCGGATCCATGGAAAGCATCCTCACGCTCTGCGAAGCGCGCGGGCTCGGATCGCGGATGTTGAGGTGGCACTACCGGTCGCGCGACCCGTCGCTCATCGCAGTGTCGAACCAGGAGTTCTACGACGGAGGGCTCATACTGCCGCCTTCGCCTCTGCAGCAGGATGACGCCTATGGCCTGTGCTTCACGCGTGTGAATGGCGCCTACGACAAGGGCGGCAAACGCGACAACCGCAAGGAAGGCGAGGCAATCGTTGCCAGGGTGGCGGAGCACGCCCGAAACCATCCCACGATGTCTCTCGGCATCGTCACCTTCTCGTTCGCGCAACGCAACCTGATTACCGAATTGCTGGAGCAAGCTCGGCGTACCAACGCCGTGTTAGATGCCTTCCTTCGTGAAGGCCAGGCCGAAGATGTCTTCGTCAAGAACATCGAGAACGTCCAGGGGGACGAACGAGACGTGATCCTTGTGAGCGTCGGCTACGGGCCCACAACGCCGGGCGGCAAGCTTTCGAGCATGTCCTTCGGTCCTGTGAATGGCGAGGGTGGCGAGCGGCGTCTCAACGTCTTGTTCACCCGTGCACGCGTTCGCTGCGAAGTATTTGCTTCGTTCGACCCGGGCGACATCGACGTGAGCCGCACATCACGTGTGGGCCCCCGGATCCTGAAGCGATTCCTCGAATTCGCCAAGCATGGGCGGATCGACAACAGCTCACTGACGGGTCTTGAGGCAGACACTCCGTTTGAGGAGGACGTCGCGGAGGTCATCCGCCAGCACGGATTCCTTGCCGACCCGCAAGTCGGCTCCGCAGGCTTCCGCATCGACATTGGGGTTCGTCATCCCGACAGGCCATCAACCTACCTGCTGGCAGTGGAGTGCGATGGTGCGACTTACCACAGTGCGCTTTGGGCGCGCGAGCGAGACCGTCTCCGCCAGGACGTGCTGGAGCACTTGGGATGGCGCTTTCATCGCGTGTGGAGCACGGACTGGTTCTACAACCGCGCGGCCGAGACAGAGCGACTGGTCGCGGCGCTGGCCTCCGCGCGTGAGGCTGCCGAGGCGGGGATCCGGATCAACGGAGCCAACCAAGCGCGGCCAGTTTCGGCAATTGAAGTAGAACCGGACCTGCAGCAAATCGAAGTTCCTGCAATCGTTGAAAGGATGATGCCGCCATATAAGCGGGCGGTGTTTCATACCGGCAGCTATCAAGAACCCCACGAGGTGGCGATCGCCACGCTCTCGGCGCTCGTATGCCGCATTGTCGAAGCGGAGGGGCCTCTGCATGTAGAAGAAGTGGCACGACGTCTGGCCGCCTGTTATGGCAAAGAGAAGGCGGGATCGCGAATTCTTGGTGTGGCGCAAAAGGCGTTGATCAGTGCGATGACACATGACACGCGGCTACGGACAGACAGTGGATTCTGGTTCACCACTACTCAGGCCGACTCACCCCCTGTACGGGACCGGAGCGCAGAGAGTGGGGCGACGCTTAAGGCGAGCTTGATATCCAATCTGGAGATCGATGCCGCATTGCAACTTGCGCGGGAGGACAACGCGGGGGGCGATGACGCTGAACTGGTACGTGCTGCGGCGAAGTTGATGGGATTCCGACGAGTAGGCCCTGAGCTACAGGCGCGGATTTCTGGCCGAATGATCGTTTAGGCTGACACCCACTCCGCAAATGTGATGGTACGAATCAGCAATCGGCCGATGACAGGCTGATGCGCAGCTCGCTATCTTGTGGCCTGCGGACCTGCCCGCATCAAGGGCTCATCGATGAAAAGCCACGATGCCGGCGGGCAGACGGACCGGAGCGAGCCGGCGGCCCAGCGCGAATCGGCGCCCGAGTTGCGCGCCCTTGACGGCCTCGCTCAACGTCGCCATCCGCTGCAGGCATTCATCGACCGTTCGCCTCGCATGCAGGCGCAGCGTAGCGCCATCGATACGGTATTCGGTCCTGCGAGGACCTTCAGGATCTCAGGTCGATCGCCGATCCAACGCGTCCCGATTCCAGGAACGAATGAGGACACGAGCGTCATCGCTCCCGATCCCTCGCTGCTTTCGCCGTTGCCCTTGCAGCTGCTTCTGCAGTTCTGGCGAGAGGTCTATCGGGAAGATGCAGAGCGGGCCGTCGACTGGCGCCTGGCCATTTGCGAGGAACTGCTACAAAAGTTGGCAGACAAGAACTACGGTCCCGTGAACCGCGCGCTGCTGCAAGGCTTGAATGCCCAGCAGGTGCAGGCCGCGCTTGTGAACAAGACGCCGCTCTCAGGGGGCTCCAACAAGGTGGTGGCGAGCATCCAGGTCGGGGGCAGGGATCTGGCCGCTGCCAGACTGCAGACCTCAAAGGACGAGACAAAGCTCACCGACGAGGCCTCGATGCTCCAGTTGCTGGACATGCTGGGAGTACGTGTGCCTGGCTTGTATGGGGAGAAGACGAAAACTGAGCCGGACTTGCCGCGGGATGCGATGGACACACTCAACATGCTCATGGACCGGGTGCGCACCACGAGGCCGCCACTCATGATTTGGGACATGGGCGTCGGAGATCTGGCGCCCAAGCTCGTCGAATTCCTGCAGCAGAAGCACGGCCATGACGCGAATGCGTTCGAGGTGGCGAGACTCAACATGCTCCGGGACCTCATCCGACTGCGGCAGGTCACGTCAGTGCTGACCATCGCGGACCTGCAGGTCCTCATCGAGGAAGAAACGGGTCATCTCGTGACCTTCGATCCTGGCGCCATCGTCCCGAAGGGCATGGCCAAGTCGGGCGAGCGGGAGAAGGACACGATCGGCAATATCGCCGATGCCTGCGAGACGATCGGGACTTTGCGGTTCTTGGCGCCGGAAGTGAAGAAGGATCAGATCAAGATCACCCGGAAGGACGCGGAGTTCCTCGGCGAATGCGTCGATGCAGACGATCTGCTGAAGCGGGCAGAGCAAGTGCTCGGGCGAGCAACCGAAGGGATGATCACTACGCTCACGCCGGACCTGCTGCGTCGATTGATCAAGGACAACGCGAAGCTTGCAGATCTGGAGGACCTGGTCTGCGAGGCTCTGCCCGAGGCCTTGGAACTGCTGTCCAAAAAGCAGCTGAAGTGATACGCGTCCGGGAGCCGGCGATCCCCACCGCCGCTTTCAAGCCGTTGCAATCCAAAACCCCATTTTTATGAAAGCGCTTTCAGAATCCGGGTTTCTTGCCTAGGATGGTTGGCGCAGGAGACAAGTACGGACCGGACGAGCGACGACAGAGCGCTGGCCGGACCGCGCCCATCGGTGCCCTGCACACACCATCGAAACCTCTTGGAGATCTGAATGGGATTGCAGAACCGCCTCGACGCGCAGGGACTCCTGCGCGCCACCGCGCTGGGCTTGCTGGTCACTGCCGCCGCGCAGGCCCACGCCGACGTGAAGAACCCGACCATCGGCCGCCTGCTGTGGTCGGAGGAATTCAACGGGACGTCGTTGAACACCTCCCTCTGGACGCCGTACGACGGCAACGGCTGCCAGATCAACCTGTGCGGCTACGGCAACGCCGAGCTGGAGTACTACAGCCCGAACAACCTCTCGATCGCCAACGTGCCGTTCGAGCCGAACACGCGCGCGCTGGCCATCCAGGCACGCCGCCAGACCATCGGCAGCAACGAGTTCACCTCGGGAAAGATCGACACCTTCAACAAGGTGCAGGTCAAGTACGGAATGATCGAGATCCGCATGGCGACGCCGCAGCTGCAGACCGGCCTGTGGCCGGCCGCCTGGCTGCTGGGCACCAGCCCGCAGGTCTGGCCGCGCAAGGGCGAGATCGACATCGCCGAACTCGGCCACAAGTCCTCGGCCTGGGCCGCCGCGGGCGCGCCGGGACCGGACTACTTCGTCGGCGCCAACGTGATCACCTGGGCGCAAGCCGCCTGCGTGCCGGGCAACGAGTCGTGCGCGGCCTCGACGGCTTGGCAGACCAAGAACTGGTACAAGCCGACGAAGTCGTTCGCGAACCGCTTCGTCAAGTACCGCTTCTACTGGACCGACAGCCAGATGCGTTTCACCGTTGTCGATGACGACGGCGAACACGACATGTACGACCAGCCGCTGCCGGTGAACACCGAAGCCCTGCGCGCGCCGTACTACTTCCTGCTGAACCTGGCGGTCGGCGGCAACTTCACCGACGCGGCGAATCCCTCGCAGGTGACGGCGCCGCTGCCGGGCACGATGTACGTGGACTACGTCCGCGTGTACGAGCTCGACGGCAAGGGCGAAGTGAAGCTGGGCAACCAGACCGTGCCGGAAGCGGCCGGCAAGTTCGGCGTGTTCACGGACAACGCGGCGATCACCAACAAGCTGCAGGCCGGCAGCACGTCGGACATCTTCCTGTGGAACGGCGCGTCCACCGGCGCGGGCAACATCCAGCCGGCCGAGGGCACCAACGTCATCGCGTGGAGCTACAACACGCCGGGGCAGTGGTT
This sequence comes from Roseateles noduli, assembly GCA_002205125.1. GTDB lineage: Bacteria > Pseudomonadota > Gammaproteobacteria > Burkholderiales > Burkholderiaceae_C > Roseateles > Roseateles noduli. The sequence continues at coordinate 210,235 of NIOE01000004.1, forward strand.
CGGCGGCGGCATCCAGGCGCGTCAGCTGCGTGACCTGACCAACTACCGCAACGGCAACCTGAAGTTCCGCATCAAGATCCCGGCGAACGTGTCGTTCAACATCGGCATCGGCGATACGTACACCAACCAGAACTGGGTCAACTTCCCGGCGAACACGACGGCCTTCGGCCTGGTGCGCAACGGCGAGTGGGCGACGGCGACGGTGCCGATCTCGACGCTGATCGGACCAAAGGTCGCGCTGCAGTCGATCGCGGACATCTTCATGTTCTCGGGCGACAACACCAAGCTGCCGACGCAGACCTTCCAGTTCGCGATCGACGATGTGTACTGGGATACGGGCACGACGACGCCGACCGATCCGAACCCGCCCACCACGCCGACCACCCCGGACGGCATCAGCCAGCCGACAGCGACCTCGGTGAAGTTCTCGCAGGCGACGGGCACCTGGGCCGACGTGCACTACACGGTCAACGGCGGAGGCCAGCTGAACGTGCGCATGCTCAAGGAAGGCAGCGGCAATGCGTTCACGGTGTCAGGTCTGAAGAAGGGCGACGTCGTGCGCTACAGCTTCACGTACTGGGACCCGGCGCGCAACGGCGCGTACGACACGGCTCAACAGAGCTACACGCTGAAGTGAGCGTTTGAACAGGGGCGCTTCGGAATTCTCCGGGGCGTTCCTTCGACAGAGCGCTTGTCGCAAAGCCGCCTTCGGGCGGCTTTGTCGTTGGGCTTGCGGTGCCGGGCAACGGGGTGGCGAAGAAATTTTTTGAGTCGCTGTAACTTCAGGGGCGACGGCCACGAATAGAAGGGTGCGGAACGCGCAGGAGCGCTCCGCTTCATCAACCTGAACCTTCTTACGGAGTGCCCCCCATGATCAGCAAGACCCAATCCGCCGCCCTGGCCGCTGCCGCCGCCATGTTCGCCCTGTCCGTCCAGGCGGCGCCCGCGCCCCAGGGCAGCAGCGGCCTGGCCGTGGCCGCCAGCGACAAGGTGCATTGCTACGGCGTGCACGAGTGCAAGGGCAATGCGGACTGCAAGACCACGGAGAACGCCTGCAAGGGCCAGAACGAGTGCAAGGGCCACAGCTTCAAGGGCATGAACGCGGCGTCGTGCCTGAGCGCCGGCGGCACGATCGGCGACCTGTCCGCGAAGAAGTAAGTCCGTGAGGCCCGCCGGACCTGTCTCGCGCGTCGCGCAGCCGAGCCCGGGCTTCGGCCTGGGGCTGCGCAGCACGCACTATCGGGACTTTCTCGAGGCGTCCCAGCGGGTCGACTGGCTGGAGGTGATCTCGGAGAACTACCTCGTGCCCGGCGGAAAGCCTCTGGCCATGCTGGACGGCATCCGCGCCAAATACCCCATGGTGATGCACGGCGTGTCCATGAACCTCGGCGCGGTCGCTGGTCTGGACGCGGACTATCTGCGGCAGCTGGCGACGCTAGCCCGTCGCATCGAGCCGCTCTGGATCTCCGATCACCTGTGCTGGACGGGCGTCCACGGCCGCAACCTGCACGACCTGCTGCCCTTGCCCTACACGGACGAAGCCTTGCGGGTGGTGGTGCGCAACATCGGTCAGGCGCAGGACGCGCTCGGTCGCCGACTGGTGGTCGAAAACGTCTCCAGCTATCTCGACTACGCGGACTCCAGCCTGACCGAGGCGCAGTTCGTCGCCGAGGTCGCGCGACGCGCCGACTGCCTGTTGCTGGTCGATGTGAACAACATCCATGTGAGCGCCGTGAATCACGGATTCGATGCGCTCGCCTACCTCGATGCCTTGCCCGCGGAGCGCGTGCAGCAGATCCACGTCGCCGGTCACAGCGACCACGGCGACCATCTGATCGATACGCACGACCAGCCGGTCGCCGAGCCGGTCTGGCAGCTGTACGCCGAGGCCCTCCGACGATTCGGCCCGGTAGCGACGATGATCGAACGGGACGACCACATTCCGCCGCTGGCGGAACTGCTGGTGGAACTCGATCAGGCCCGCGTGATCACCGCGAGCACCTGGCCCGGCGACGTCGCAAGGAAGGCCGCATGAACGCCATCGAGTTGCCCCTTCTACCTCTTCAGCCCCTTCAGCTCCTGGACCTGCAGCAGTCGCTGCAGGCTCACCTGATCGGGCAACCCAGTCTGATCGATACGCGGCTGCGTCGTGGTCCCGGCATCGCCGCGGAGCGACGCCTGTCCATCTACCACCATGCCTATCGCGCGCGGCTGCACGAGACGCTGGCGGACAGCTACGGGCACACGCGGCGATACCTCGGCGACGACTGGTTCGAGCGCGATGCGCTGGCGTTCGTCGAGCTCCACGGTTCGCAGCACTTCAGCCTGCGCTGGTACGGCGCGGACTTCGCCGAGTGGCTGTCGCAGCGATGGCCGGACGATGGCGAGATCGCCGAACTGGCCGCGCTGGACTGGGCGCTGCGGAGCGCCTTCGACGCCGCCGATGCGACGACGCTCACGATGGCCGATCTGGCGTCGTTGACGCCCGAGGACTGGGCCGATCTGCGACTCCAACTGCCGCCCAGCTATGCGCGCCTGAAGCAGTCCTTCAACACGTTGGCGCTGTGGCAGGCGCTCGATGGCGACGAGACGCCACCGGCCGCGCAGCCGTTGGCGAAGCCGCTGGACCTGCTGATCTGGCGGCGTGGCCATTCGCCGCATTTCAGAAGCCTGAGCCTGCTGGAGGCTCAGGCGCTGGACGCGCTGGCTTCGGGGCGCACGTTCGCAGAAACCTGTGCGGACTTGGCCGAGGCGCAGCCCGAGCTCAACGTCGCCGCGGAGCTGGGCACGCTGCTGCGTCGCTGGGTGGATGAGGAGCTGCTCGTTCGTTGAGACGGCGCGCTTCATTCACGGCAAGACGAGGCCTCGGCTTCAAGGCACCGTGAACGTGATCGGCACGTCGTAGTTCCAGGTCCGTCCGAACTCGGTGCCGCCGAAGCTCAGGTTCGCGGTATAGGTACCGCGGGCCATGCAGAAGTTGACGCCGCGGTAGCAGGGGTCGAAGCGGAGGCGGAAATGCTTCGCCTTCACGCCGTCGCGTGTGAAGTCCTCGATCTTCGAGATGCTGATCCAGGAGAACGGGTCTGCCAGGCCCGTGATCTTGGCGCTCAACTGCGAGATCCGCACGTGTTGCAGGGCGTCGACGTCCACGGTCACGAGGTCGCGGCTGCTGGACGCCGTGACGGACGGGGTGAGTACCGTGAATGCCTCGGTGTTGCCCGTCACGCTGTAGGAGAGCTTCACCGTCTTCGGCTTGTAGAAGGGGGCGGAGACCGTCATCGAGGCGATGTAGTCCCCGGGCCACGCGCCTATTCCCTGGACCTGCACACCGGTGGCGGTGCTTCTCAGCGAGAACGGGCGGTCCACGGGGCGCTTCATGCCGCCGGGGGGCGGCGTGTGTTCCACGTTGAGCAGCGTCGCCTGATAGCTTTTTCCGCTCGGCAGCACCGTGACGTCCTTCCACGCCGACTCGCCGCCGATCGCCGAGGACAGGGCCAGCGAATCGGTGCTGATCGTCAGCCCTTCGATCCGGATGTTCTTGTTCACGCTCTGCGGAGATCCCCGGTACTCCTGAGTGCAGGCCTGGTCCTTGCACACGCGGAGGGTCATCGGCTGGGTGTAGGTGCCCGCGGGCAGGTTGTCGTTGAAGATCAGCTTCAGGCTGGCCGTGCTGGTGTCGGTGGAGACGATGGGCAGCGCCATCTTGAAGAGCTGGTCGGGATCGTTGATGACCACGAAGACGGTGCTGTTGGCCACCCCCTTGTAACTGGCAGTCAGCGTGAACTCAGGACGAGGTCCGTCGTCCATGAACGTCGTGCTGAGCGTCCCGGGGGTGAGTTGGCTGAAGGAGATTTCGTTGGCGGTGGCGGCGTCGTTGCCGTCGCCGCCGCCGCCACAAGCGGCGAGCGACAGGGCAAGGATCAGGGGGCTGAATCGAGCGAGCGTCATGAGGGAAAGAGCGTCGAGGCAGTCGTGAAGAGCGCGGAGTATCTACGAGCGCGATGACGCGGGCGATCGTGCCGGGCCGCGCGCGTGAAATATTTGAAGCAAGACCCGACCCCCGTCACGTCGCGCGATGCGAGGTCTTTTGTCTTGGGACGGCCGGGGCCGGGGCGGCCTCAGGGTAAGCCCGCGATTCTTCCGTCGGAGGTAAAGGTCGTATCCCCAGGTTGATTGATCGGGTCGGGAGCCGCTTTGACACTCCGCCCGCATACCGCCACCCATGGCGGACCTGGAGACAAGCATGACCCTGACTCGACGCCAGTTGATGGGTGCCGCCGCCGGCACCGCCGCAGCCGTCTGGCTGCCCAGCGCGCACGCGCAAGCGAGCGCGCTGAAGATCTCCCACCAGTTCCCCAGCGGCACGCTGACCGAAGGCGACTTCCGCGACCGGCTGTGCCGTCGCTTCGCCGCGGAGGTGGAGAAGCGCTCGGGCGGAGCGCTCAAGGCGGCGGTGTATCCGGGCTCGTCGCTGATGAAGACCAACGCGCAGTTCTCGGCCATGCGCAAGGGCGCGCTGGACATGAGCCTGGTGCCGCTGTCGTATGCGGGCGGCGAGGTGGCCGAGACCAATGCGGGTCTGATGCCGGCGCTGGTGCCCAGCTACGAGCAGGGGGCGGCGTGGAAGACGGCGGAGGTCGGCAAGCTGCTGTCCAAGGTGCTGGACGACAAGGGCGTGATGATCGTGAGCTGGGTCTGGCAGGCGGGCGGCGTGGCCAGCCGCGCGCGGCCGCTGGTGACGCCGGACGATGCCAAGGGCCTGAAGGTGCGCGGCGGCAGCCGCGAGATGGACATGATGCTGAAGCAGGCCGGCGCGTCGGTGATCACGCTGCCGTCCAACGAGATCTACGCAGCGATGCAGACCGGCGCGATGGACGCGGCGATGACCTCGTCGACCAGCTTCATCTCCTTCAAGCTGGAGGAGATCGCCAAGCACCTGACCTCGGGTCGCGAGCGCACCTACTGGTTCATGCTGGAGCCGCTGATGATCTCCAAGGAGGTCTTCAACAAGCTGCCGAAGGCGCAGCAGGACATCGTCATGGGCGTGGGCGCCGAGATGGAGGTCTTCGCGCGCGACGCGGCGAAGGCGGACGACAAGGCGGCTGCGGCGATCTATGCGAAGGCCGGCGCCAAGGTCTACGACATGGACGACGCGACGCTGAAGAAGTGGCAGGCCATCGCGCGCGACACCGCGTGGAAGGACTTCGGCGAGAAGAACGAGTCCTGCGCGGCCATCCTCAAGGCCGCCCAGAAGCTGTTGTGAGGCGCGGATGAGCCACGGCTTTGAACTGAAGCCGGCGGTCGCCGGCATCGACCCCGACACGCCGGCGGTGCTGCTGCCGCTCGCGCGGCTGCTGCACCTCATCAACCAGGGCGTGGTGGTGCTGGGCATGCTGGCGCTGCTGGTGGCCTCGTGCGTGCTGACGTACAGCGTGGTCTCGCGCTACGTGATGAAGGCGTCCACGGACTGGCAGGACGAGGCGGCGGTCTTCTGCCTGGTCGGCGCGACCTTCCTCTGCGGTGCGTTCGTCCAGTCCCTGCGCGGGCACGTGGGCATCGAGGCGATGGCGGGGCTGCTGCCGCGGTCGGTCAACCGGCTGCGGCTGGCGCTGGTGGACCTGATGTGCACGGCGTTCTGCGCCTTCTTCGCGTGGAAGTCGTGGACGCTGTTCCACGAGGCCTGGGTCGAGGGTCAGACGACCTCGTCGTCCTGGGCGCCGCCGCTGTGGATCCCGTACGGGCTGATGGCGATGGGCATGACGCTGCTGAGCTTGCAACTGCTGGTTCAACTGACTGCCCGGATCAACGGGCTCTTCAAGAAAAACAACTCTGGAGTCGCAGCATGAGCATGCTCGTCCTCGGCTCGCTGTTCGGCATCGTCACGCTGTTGTTCATGTTCTCGGGCGCGCCGATCGCGTTCGCGCTCGGCAGCGTGGCGGTGCTGTTCATGGCCCTCTTCATGCCGGCGTCCGCGCTGGACACGGTCACGCAGAACGTCTACGAGGAGATGGCCAGCATCACGCTGCTCTCCATTCCGCTCTTCATCCTGAAGGGGGCGGCCATCGGCAAGTCCCGGGCGGGGCAGGACCTGTACGCGGCGATGCACGTCTGGATGGGGCGCATCCCCGGCGGGCTCGGTATCGCCAACGTCTTCGCCTGCGCGCTGTTCGCGGCCATGGCCGGCTCCAGCCCGGCGACGTGCTCGGCCATCGGCAGCGCCGGCATTCCGGAGATGCGCAAGCGGGGTTACTCGCCGGGTTTCGCGGCCGGCATCATCGCGGCCGGCGGGACCTTGGGCATCCTGCTGCCGCCGTCGATCACGATGATCCTGTACGCGGTGGCGGCGGAGCAATCGCTGGGTCGGTTGTTCCTGGCGGGCATTGCGCCGGGCGTGCTGCTGGTGGTGCTGTTCGCGGTCTACGCGGCGCTGCGCTACCGCAAGGAGTACGCGCTGGCCGAGGCCGAGTACAAGCGCACGGGCGCGGCCTCAGCGCTGCTGTCGAAGGAGACCTTCACCACGCGTCAGAAGTTCGAGATGCTGCCGCGGGTGGTGCCCTTCGTGCTGCTGCTGATCGGCGTCATGGTCGCGCTGTACGGCGGCTTCGCGACGCCGTCGGAGACGGCGGGTCTCGGCGCGCTGCTGGCGCTGGGGTTGATCGCGGTGATCTACGGGGTGTGGCGACCGCGGGACGTGGCGCCCATCCTCACGTCGACCTTGAAGGAGTCGACCATGCTGATGTTCATCATCGGCATGTCGCTGCTGTTCTCGTACGTGATGAGCTACCTGCACATCAGCCAGGCGGTGGCGGAGTGGATCGTCGGCATGCACCTGTCCAAGTGGGTGCTGCTGGCGGCAGTGCTGCTGATGGTCATCCTGCTGGGGTTCTTCCTGCCGCCGGTGAGCATCATCCTGATGACGGCGCCGATCATCCTGCCGCCGCTGAAGGCCGCGGGGTTCGACCTGATCTGGTTCGGGATCCTGATGACGATCGTGATGGAGACGGGGCTGATTCACCCGCCGGTGGGGTTGAACATCTTCGTGATCAAGAACATCGCGCCGGATATCGACCTGAGGGACATCATCTGGGGGGTGTTGCCGTTCGTCGTGCTGATGCTGCTGGCGGTCCTGCTCATCTGCATCTTCCCGAGCATCGCGACGGGGTTGCCGGATTTGGTGATGGGGGCCGCGAAGTGAGGTTGTAGGAATGAGGCGTCCCGGGGGCCTACCCGGGCCTAAGATGAACTTTCGAGCACTACACTAGAGGAACTGCTCAACGCCCCGATGCGCCCGCTCGCTTACAACCCCTCTTTCGCGCTTAACGCCATCTGTCCGTACTTCACGATGTTCCCTTTGGAATATCCGTTGAAGGTCCTTCGGAAGCATCGAGCGGCGAAACCGGTGGTTGTGGATCCTTTCTGTGGCCGAGGTACGACGCTGTTCGCTGCTCGCGCACTCGGTTTGGAATGCTGGGGTATCGACACGTCGCCGGTCGCAGTGGCAATTGCCAAGGCAAAGCTTTCGAACTCCACGGCCGAGGATGCTTTGTGCTTGGCTCAGTTGCTGATTCTTGCGATCAAGCCTGAGCATGTTCCCCAAGGCAAGTTCTTCAAGGCGGCCTATCACAGCAAGACCTTGCGCGACATCTGCGCTCTGCGAGAGGGCCTTCTCGAATGCGAGGACTCCGACGAGGCGGTGATGCTGAGGGCCGCCGTCTTGGGCTGTCTGCACGGACCGTTGTTGGTGAGCGGCGCTTCGTCGTACTTCTCCAACCAGATGCCGCGCACCTTTGCGCCTAAGCCCGACTACGCGGTGGAGTTTTGGTCCAAGCGGAACCTGGTTGCGCCTGATGTTGACGTGCTCCGCGTCCTTGAACGCAAGCTCAAGCTCATCGCTGCGTCAAAGGTGCTGCCGAAGGCCACGCACACCAACGTTGTTCGCGGAGATTCGACAGTAGCGACCAGCCTTCCATCGGCCCGAAACCACTCGGTGGTAGTGACGTCACCTCCCTACTATGGGATGAGGACCTACGTGCAAGACCAGTGGCTGCGCAATTGGTTCCTTGGCGGCCCTGCAACCGTGGACTACAGCGCTGGCGTGCAGCTGGAGCACACAGGCCAAGATGTGTTCGCCCGGTCGTTGGGCAAGGTCTGGGCCAATATGGCGGACACGGAAGCAGATGAACTCCACATGTACATCCGCTTCGGTGTGATTCCCTCGGCGAACGTGGACGCCAAGGCGCTCATGTACAAGTCATTCGAGGACTCGGGCGTGGCGTTCCAGGTCAAGTCAGCCCGTAATGCATCTTCTGCACACTCCGGTAAGCGACAAGCTCAGCAGATGCGTGCGGGGTCGGGTGCCTGCGATGAGTACGATTTCCACGTCGTCAGACATTGATTGAGCCGCACGGAAATGTGCACGCCCACGGCATCATTGTTCCTATTCATCGAGGAGCTTCGGAAGTGATGGTTGCTGACAAAAGGGCATTGGCCATCGTGGTAGGTTGCGCGGCAACCAGCAGTCCTTGGGGCTTGCCTCGTTTCTTTAGCGAAGTTGCCCTCTACGTTCGCAGTGGAGGCGTACTGGGCCGAAGCATCGACGCCGGCGGCATCAAGCGTCGTCGGTCAAAATAAGAGATCTAGTGTGACGAAGAAGCAGACCAAAGGGGCGGCCAGCCCGGCGGCGACTCCAATTGCAGATGCGCTGCTTGAGGGGGAGCGTGTTTCCTTCGAAGCCGATGGCGTCCCGCCTAGGGCTACTGACGAGGAACTGAACAGTCGTTACGTGAAAGGCGATATTCGCATCGTCACGGAGCAGGCTCGCTACCCCCTCGCCGGCATCCTTCAGATGCTGCAAGAGACCAAGCCAGATGAGTCCGGCAAGTTCACGCCGCGCTACATGCTGGATCCTGAGTACCAGCGCCGCCACCGTTGGGACGACACACGTAAGTCGCGCCTTATCGAGTCCTTCTTGCTCAATGTGCCGGTTCCGCCCGTGTTTCTCTACGAGCGTGACCTAGCACGCTTCGAAGTCATGGATGGTCGTCAGCGCTTGACAGCGCTCAGCGATTTTTACTCCGACAGGTTCGCCCTGACTGGCCTGGAGTACTGGCCGGACTTGGACGGACGTCGGTACTCAACGCTCCCGTCCAAGGTGCGCGACGGTATCGACCGGCGATACATCTCCTCCATCATCCTGCTGCAGGAAACCGCCAACACCGAGGAGCAAGCGGCGACGCTGAAGAAGTTGGTCTTTGAGCGGCTCAACTCCGGTGGAGTAAAGCTCAGTAGTCAGGAGACGCGCAACGCCATTTACAGTGGCCCACTAAATACGCTGTGTTTGCAACTTTCGGAGAACGCGGCGTTTCGCCGCTTGTGGGGCCTTCCACTTGATCCGTATGCCGCAGGTGGCAATGGCGACGAGGAAACAGATGACTCGGTAGATGAAGCTACGCTTGCAGGCTTGCGCATGTTCCAGAAGATGGAAGATGTCGAGCTCGTGCTTCGGTTTTTTGCCTACCGTCAGATTCGTGAATTCAAAGCGGGCTTGAACAAGATTTCGGAGTTCTTGGACCTCTTTCTTGTGCGTGGCAATCGCTTCACAATCAAGGTGCTGGGCGAGTATCGCCTTATGTTTGAATCGACCATAGCATTCCTCTGGGAGTCGATGGGTGCCGAGGCCTTCACTCTTCTCAATGCCGGCGCGCGCCGTGCAACGAAGATCGTCTACGACCCCTTGATGTACATCGCTAATAGCCCGGCGGTTGTGCCTCACCATGCGGCCCTTGTCGAGAACAAGGGACTGCTGCGCGAGGAGTTGACGAAGATGTACGTGGCGAGCGGGGATTTGTTCTCCGGCCGGCGCACCAACTTCGCTGATACCCAGCAGCGCAATGCGCAGATAGGCGCGGCCTTCGCCGCGGCCATCGCCAAACTTCCAAAGAACTGATCCCGGGGGGACGCGTGCGCTCTACCCTGGATGAGCTCAAGCGTGAGCTAATCGAGCTGAGGGATTTCGTCGCGTCAATCACGCGCGTCAATGATGCCCTCGCCAATCATGCAGATCACGGGGTGCGGCAATATGCATCTCTGCGGCGCCGCTTTGACAATGCTGCCTTCGTTGTCGCGCTCTATGCGACCTTCGAGGCCTACGTGGAAGCACTCGCAGCGGCCTTTGCGAGCCTTGAAGCATTGAGGCTGCCGTATGCCGAACTGCCAGCAAAACTTGCGGCTAAGCATCTGAAACACAGTGCGGACCTGTTGGCGCGTGGTCGACTGGGTGAGGGGCGGCACGCAGGCCTCACTGTCGCGGGTGTCGTGGCAAACCTGCACAACTGCCTGAATGGCGTGACGCCTTATGCGCTGAACGAAGCTGCAGTGGTCTGGCACGATTCCAATCTTCGTGCTCGCGATGTCGACGACATCTTCCTGCCCCTTGGCGTCGAAGGGATGTGCATACAGGTGCGACGAGGAGACGCCCTGATTCGCTGGCACATGGCGGTGCAGGGGCTGGAGACTGCCCCGGCAGACGGCCTCCCAAACACGGTCATTGAGGAGCGGCTGAATGACCTGGTCGAGCGGCGCAATCAGGTCGCTCACCGAGGCGGAAAGCCTGAGAACCTGTTGGGTGTTGATGGCATGAATGAGGCCGTCGACTTCATCGAGGCGCTCTCGGAGGACATTTTCGCTATGGTCGTGGGGTGTTACCTCGGTGCGCGTCACCTGGTTGCTGCTACAGCGACCAAGCTCGAGCAAGTGGAAGGTGACGGGCCGTTCAAGAACGGGACGGTCATTGTGGTGTCGGCACCCGAGTTCGACCTTTTTGTCGGACAGCCGATCTTCGTGGAAAGGCCATCCGGGGCCGCTAGGTGGGGTCGTATTCAGAGCCTTCGGTTGAACGAGACAGACCACGAAACTATTGCCGCAGGAACTCGGGCGCCGGATGGTATTGGGATCGCCCTGGACTTTGCATGCCCAAAGATTGCCAAGCCAGTCGTGCTTCTTGTGGAAGACGACTTGATATGGGCGCCGAAGTAGGCGAGGCGGCGTGGGAGTCTTCCGGCAGCGGCATCGAGACCATCTAATCGTTGTCGAGCGCGGCTGTGACGCCCCTACACACTAAAGCCATAAGCTCAAGTTCCGCGATGCGAGAGCATGGAGCTCCCTCTGGACGAGCAATTCACTGCCGGCGGTACAGCCGTTTGAGCAGGGGAAGGCTGCACTCAATCCCACTGCGTCGCAGTCGTTCTGAGCGTTTAGCATGCAAGGCATCTAGCAGCGGCTCTCTGGCGGTTTTGACAGCAAGATGGATTTTTGCGTGGCAGCCAGCGCAGAGCGCCACGACGTTTGCAGGCACATCGAGGCTCGCATCCGGAAAGCTTCCTTGCTGGCTCAACGGAATGAGATGGTGCGCTTCGACATACGGAAGCCCTGTAGCGCTGGCGACAAACGGACTGGTCTCGCAGCCAGCCTCGCAGCAATGTCTAGCCAAGTGCAGAGCGGTCGCTGAGACTGACGGATCGCGCTGATATACAACGCGAGTGCCGAGGATCGAGCGCTTGGGCGGTGGCTTGATCACATCTTGTACTTCGGCTGACGACACTGCGGACGACTTTTGATTTGCAATCTCCTGAAAGATCCGCTCTTCGTCGAACGCAGCGCCCATCGCGCCGGCGAATGACGGATCTCGGGCAAGCTCCAGGGGCATGGTCTCGTAAAGAGCCAGCAGGTTGTGCAACGCTTCGGCGAAGGTGCTGGCCTTCGATTCATCGAATCGCTCGAGCTCGAAGCAGCGGCCATACACTGCGCCCACCTCATAGGCTTGGCCATAGGGGTATGTGGCAGCAAGGTCTACTGGACCTCGATCAAAGCCGTCGGGCGCCGACATCAGTTCCGCAAGCAGGCTGGAACCTTGGCGCAGCGCTTCGAATGACCGACTCGGCCCGAAACGGTCCCGAAACTGAGAGATGCCTTGGTTCAAAGTGATCCACAGGCGTCGGCAATGCTCGTCGAATAACAGTGCGATGTAGACACCATGTGTCGGTGACGAAGTAACGTCTCGGCGCAGGAGCATTGCATACGGGATGAGCGTATAGCGTCGGCTTGGTTGTCCAGCGGAGGACTTGACCGCATAAGCAGCGGCACGCGAAGAAATCGAATCGCGTAACCATTCTTGGAACGCGCTTTCCAGAGCTGAGACGCTGGAGGGGGTGTCCCCGCCTTGGTGGCGCCATCTCTGTTGACTGGCACCCGTATCGTCAACCTGTCGTGTGTCAGCAAGGTATCGGCTGCTGATGGTGTTCAGCGTCCTGACGAGTTGGCTCATGCTGGTGCTGGTGCTGGTGCTGGTGCCGGAGACGTCGTTCATGGCCAGCCCTACGCTCAAGCCTTGAAGCGCAGCTTGCCGCCACGGACGCTGCCATTCGGCAGCTTGATTTGGACAAGCTGCTCCTGGTTGCAGAAGTCATCGACATAGTCCTTGATGGCATGCGCGGTGAGGAGCGCCTTCTTGTCCTGCGGCACGTGACCGGCAAGGGTGGTCGGCATGATGACGATGCACTTAGCCATCGCTCGCGAGATGGCGACGTTAGTCCGCTGCAGCTGCATCAGGAACGCTTCCTCCCCGGCGATTACGTCGGCATCCGCAACACCGAACGACACGATGATGACGTGGCGCTCCCCGCCCTGGAACTTCTCGACGGTATCGACGGCTTCGTCAATCAGTGCGGCCTCAGCTGGCCAGAGCTTCGTCAATTCCCTGATGACCAGGGCGCGCTGCGCGCGGTGCGGAGTCACGATGCCAACCGAATTGGCCCAAAACTGATCGGCCGTTGGCGCCGCGTGAGTGACGCCTGGCTTCTGGCCGTCCAGATCAGCGCTGAGGGTCTCGCGCAAGCTCCAAACAAGCGACGCGACAAGCATCGCCTCGACCTCGTTGCCCTGGGAGGAGAGGTCATCGTCGTGTAGCAGCGTCATCACCGCCGGTGCCGTATCAACCATCTTCTGCAGCTCCGGCCAGTAAGGCAGCGCAGCGGGGAATCCGAACGAGGGCCAGGAGACGACAGACAGCGGGTGGACGGCGGTGCTCTTGAAGTGCGCTGACAGCTGCGGCGGGTATCCAATGCCGCGCGCGTACGCGACGATGTCCTCGTGCGAACGGTAGTTCTCGGTCAGATTGCAGGTGGTGACCTTCGTACCAAAGTCGCGCCCAAGAAGGTATGCCTGAATGCTCCCCACTAAGTATTCCGCGCCAACCGGGGGTTCTAGGGACGCGATCGGCGGCATCTGCAAGTGATCGCCGGCGATGACAGCTCGGCCGCCGCCCTTCAGCGCGCCAAGCGGCGCGATTGCTCGGGTGACCTCGACCTGGGAGCTTTCGTCAATGACCACGACGTCAAAGACCGGGGCCACCATCTTCTTGTCATATAGCTCTTGGCCAAACTTGTAAGCCTGCATCGCACCGGTTGCGACGATGGTGATGGCGCCTGGCGAGGCTAGGCTCGGCAAGCACTCGTCTCGGTAGATCTGATCGTCCTTGTGAATGTTCAGCGTTCTGGCCCTGAGATGCGCGGCTGTAGGTGCAAGCGCCAAATGCTGTCGTCCCTTCGAGTAGCAGACATACACCTCGCTCTTGAACGATGGATCCGCATCCAGGAGCTTGATGACTCGCCCCACGAGTTCCTCAACGGCCTTGAAGGTGAATGCGCTCAGAAGGATCTTGATGCCTTTGCTGCTCGATGCCGCGTGGGAAGCCAGAGCGTGAACATAGGCCGCCAACGTCTTCGTCTTGCCGGTTCCGGGCGGCCCCCACACCACCGTGAGTGCGCGCTCCAGGGCATGCGCAACTGCTGCTTCTTGGCTCGGGTTGAGCGCATGCTGCTGTGCAGCGGCTTTGGACAAAGTTCCAGCCTGTGCCGCGGTCATGACCGCCTCCGCCTGCATGGCAGGCGCGTCCCAAAGAATCTTGGCAAGCGGCTTTGCTACGTCGTTGCCTGAAGGGCCTGTTGAAGTCGCGCCCATTGCCTTGGCTGCGACTGGATCCGGTTTCGCGATTGTGGGCCTGCCGAGCTCCTTGAAGATCTTTGTGCTGTAGTCCGACCAATCGAAGCTGGACTTGCCTGTCGTCAAAAAGATCTCTGAAGACAGGTCAAGCACCTTGTGCTTATGAAGGTATGGGACCAGTGCTGGCGCCTTTGGCGCCCGAACGAGAACCCGTGCTCGCTTGGCAACTCGATCCAAGGATATGAGCGTTGCCTGGATGACGCTGTACAGCGGCAGCGACATGTCCTCTGGAGCCCCGCTGTAATAGGGATACGGTCCTTGAAAATGGTCCTTCCCTGACGACAGGGGAAAGCCTGGGCCGGACTCCAGGCCGATGGCCAGATAGCCGGTGCCGTCTTCCAGCTTGGTCTCGGTAGAGGTGGGTCGAACATCAAACTCCCAGATTTCCGTGTTTGGAATCGCGACGCCATTGCGTAGCCGAAGAGCCTCGTAGTTCGCCTCCAAGGCTTGTGCGTCGAGGGCCAGTCGTTGATGGGCCTCAGCCCTTTGCGTTGCCAGACTCAGCTTGTCCCACCAGATCCACATCTTTGCGTCGAAGGCCACGCCCGTGGCGCCCTTGGGGTTGGACAGGTCAATCTTAGGATTGCCGGCTTTGATGCTGCCTTTGAAATCGGCTCGCAGCTTTTCAGCAATGGTGGCGATGGAGGCGGATTGCCTGGCCAGCGCACCGACGTATTCGGCGATGACCGTGTTGCGCGTCTTCATCTGCTTGCCGCGATGAATCTCCGGCTCGTTGCTCCAGATCTCGTAGATGCGCTCCCTGGGAATGCCGTTGGTCAGGAACTCCCGATAGAACGCGTCCTTCTCTACAGGATTGAAGGTCGACGCGCGATAGTGCTCTGCGGTGTCAAAGAGGGTGATCACGTGGGGCACGGGCGCAAAGATGACCCGGCGCACGATCTCGTCCAGAAAGACGATGCAGGGGGGAACTGCACCCGCTTCCTTCTCCATGAGATCGTCCGGCGGAAACATCCAGGCCAGGGCGCGCTGCTTCTGGTCGGTCAGAGCCAAGACTTTAGGCAGATGCCGACCAACGGCGTTGCAAAGCTCCTTGTACTGGCGGGCTTCCCAGAACGCGATTTGGCCCTTCAGCGACGTCTTGCCAAGCGCGAGGACGTAGGAGTTGGCCTGATCGATGTAGTCCGATAGGGTAGACAGGAAGGACTTCAGTTCAGTCCACTCGGCGGCAAGAGACTTCTGATCGACCACGAAACCTTGGTGCTTCCAGAACAGCGGCGACTTGCCGGTGGCGTATGCGGTTGCCCCGCCACCAAGGCCGAGGCCCGTCAGCAGGCCGGAGCTTGGGTCGAAGTTGACGGCCACAGAGAGCGTTAAGTTGGGGAAGGGCGCAAGCGTCGCGAGCAGCGCGGCGGTGTCGACGTCCAGGGTGTTGTTCGCCAGAGCCTTGGCACGCGCTGGGAGCTTGGCGCCTTCGCGCTTCAGGAACGTGTGCGTGGCGTAGACGGGCTCCAGGCCAGTGGTCGCCGCAATTGCTTGCGTTGTACTGATGGATACGGTGTAGAGCATCTTGCGGCCGCCGCGGGTCATGCCCGCGATGCGGCTTAGATGCTGCGTGAGCTCTGCGCCCGGGTGGCAGTAGTGGTCCGGCTTTGCCGCAAGCTTGATCTTGAAGTCAGATGGCACCCAACGCGCGTATCCAAGGAAGTCGCACGACGAACAGCGTGAATCGACATGCCACTCCAAGCTCCTCCAACCATCTGCCTTGGCGTCGCCGGTGGAAACGACCCGCGGCAGATCCTCTCGGAAGAACCGCAAAACCGTGGGCAGGTAGAACCTCAAGTTCGCGTCCTCACAGTCGGCCATCAGCGCGTCGAGAAGCTTGTCTGCAGGTGGGACTGGGGTCATTGCGCACTCCTCATCGAACGCGGACTCTCCCTCCTTGAACCGCGTCCAAAGCGCGCATCCGGTTGCCACGAAGAACTGCTTGTCGTTGCCCGTCTCCTCGAGCCAGTTCGCGATCATCACGGCATAGAGCGAAACCTCCGCCGAGTAGCTTGGATTCGCCTCCGAGGTGTGCTTGACGTCGATGACGACCAGGGCTCTGCGGCTGCTGTCCTCGGCACCAAGGGGCCGGCGCCCACCTTTGGGTGTGACCGCCTCATCGCCGGGCTGGGGCTGTCGAACGATGACGATGTCTGGAATCAGTCCATCCATCGGCGGAATCAAACTCTGCTGATGCGCAGGCACTCCGAGGTTCGTGAGAACTCTGGTCTGGAAGTGCTTCGGTTCAATCTTCCCTTGCAGCAGGAACGTGGGATTGGCTGACGCCGACGAAAGCAGGTCGCCGAGAGGCTCCTGTTTCGGTTGGGCGTTCTTGCCTTTCGAGAACACCACGCCGGCGCCGAAAGCTGCGATCAGCTTGTCGTTTCGCAGCTCCTCGAAGTTCCGGCCCTCGGTCTGCAGTACGCCTACGCTTGGACGAGCGGGCATCGGCTCCGGAAGCCCCGCCTCTTCGAGCACTTTGGGTATATGCAGCGAGAGGAATAGCTGCCTGTCGCACTTGGTACGCAGGTACTGCGACAAGGTGGTTTTGGTTATTCGCTTGGGCAACACGAACGTAGTTGACATGGGTGATACCTCCTCGTATCGCAGACCTGTGAGCAGTTCTTTGTCCCTGCGATCTGCCGCATTGAGGCAGCCTGGCGCCGGGCACGACCTTCGCTCTAAATCGACTTCTTGACGTCTTCCACGAGCTGGCGCTCGAAATGACTCAGCTGTGGCACGGTCTCCGGGCGCAGTGCAGCCAGCTTGCGCAGGGATGCATCCAGGGAACCGCCTGCCGCCAGCTTCGACTCCAGCTTCTTCGCCAGCGGGAAGGGCAGACCGTACTCATCGAGCGCACTGAGGGCAGGGTCCGAGAACAGGCTCTCCAACTGACCGACGTAGGCGGCGTAGTTTGCGAGCTTCGCCCGTCCCTTGTGCTGTGCGATTTCGTGGTGAATCCGGCTTACCGCCATAGCCAGCTTGGGGAATCGGTACGTCGGCCACTGGCGGATGAACTCCAGCACATCCTCCACCGCGTCGTCGGGCTCCTTAGCGTCCTTCCCTTTCATCTCATTGGCAATCAGCTCCTTCAGCGGGGTGTTCCTGAGCTGAAACAGCTTGAAGGCTAGTTGCCGTCCCGAGCTGACGCCGTGTACGCGGCCGGCTTCGTGGACGAGATGCTTCCAGATGACCTCGCACAGCAGCACGAGTTGCTCCCAGTCCGGGAACCCAGACCATCCCAGCTCATTCAGGGTCCGGGGCGTCTCCAGAATGTGCCTGGCGAGCGCGAGCTGATCCGCCGGCTCGATGCCCGTGTTCTGACGCAGTACGTCCCAACTCAGAACCTGCTGCTGCCTCAGCGGTTCAAGGCGCCGGCTCGCCGCCTCGGCAAGATCCGGCTCCTCAATCTGAATCAACAAGCCATCGGTCGCGAGATCCTCATCCTGAGAGAAGACAGGCACCTCGACGAAGGGCAGGTCCGGCTGTGGCGGCTCGTGGAAGACGAAGACCTTGCCAATGAAGTGCTTGAACATTCGGCCCGACCGGCCGCGGATGTTGTTGAACGTGAAGAAGTCCAGGGTTCTGGCCGGGGCGCCAATCTTGTGGTCGAAAATGACGACGTTCTTCGCCTTCGTATTGACGCCCTCGATCAGCGTAGAGGTGCAGACAAGGAAGTCCAGCTCGCCTTCGTTGAACCCTTTGACACTGAGCTGCGCTAGCGCTCGCGGCATTCGCCCGTGATGCATTCCGACGCCGCTCTTAAAGCCTTTGACGAGCGTCCAATCGGGGTGATAGTTCTGAGCGGCCCACTTGGCTGCGTCCGCCATTCCCGTCTTGCGGTGGGGCAGTCCCTCTGCCAGCAGCTGAGTAACCTTGCGCACACGAGCCGGTGACGAGCAATAGACCAGCGTTGGCCCCCTCAGCTCCTTGCACAGTGACAGCAGCCGCTCCATCTCCTGTTTGGGCTGCGAGCTGACGGGAATGAGTTCAGTCACCACGGTGGCGAAGTCGGTCCGGATGAACTGGCAACGGAAGCGCTGCGGGAATCCGGCCGGTACCCCATCGATGTTGGGCCCAAGCAGATAGAACTGCTTGGCCTTCTTGGTCATCTTGTAGAACGCGTGGTTGAGCGTCATAGCTCGCTGCGCATCCCCGCGAGGGTCGAGTTTGTAGAACTCATCCAGGACGAACAGGTCGATGTCTGGCAGATCGGGAAAGTCGACAGCGCGCTCCTGTGTCAGCACGAAGATGTTCTGCGGGGACAGCGCTTGGCTCGCGTGGGTTATGACCTTGTGCGTCTGCTTATACGCGACCAGACGCCGGCGTGTCTCGTCGATGAGCGCGATGGTCGGAACCACGATGACGACGTTGGAAAACTTGCCGGTGTCAATGAGCGCATCGATGAGGGAACTCTTCCCGAAGCTGGTGGGCGCGCTCAGGATCACGTTTTCGCCGCTCAGCAGCAGGCGAAACACCTCCGCCTGAACCCGGTGAAACACAAGTCCTTTCTCGCTTTCCAGACTCTCTTCTTGCCCGCCTTCGAGTTCGCCTGCCATGACCGAGGGTCGGTGAAGCTCGCGCGCAATGGCGTCCTTGAGACCTAGCTCTTTGGCATTCAGATACGGGTAAAGACCCAGGTGCCGCACTAGGCCGTTGAGCATGTCACCGCAGTTTCGAAAGGCTTCGCGCTGATCAAGTGCGCGAAGAACAAGCTCCTGCACCTGCGGCTGTCCAGATCCTTGGACGCGGCTAGCCTGCAAGCAAAGTGACTGAAGGATCTCGAATGCGTTGTCCGAATTCGCTCCGCCCGCACGAAGAATTCGCGTGACCTCGTTCTCGCTGAGCATCACTGGAGTCTCTTTAACTCGCCATCGAGCAGCTTGACCAGGCTCGCTTTGGAGTTCAATGGGATGACGAACAAGTGGACGCGGACAGGCAGTTTCATCGGCTTGAGCTTTGCACTCAGCTTCGCTTGAATCGAACTGGCTTCGACTTTCAGCGCTTGAAGATACTGCGCCGTCGTCTTCGTATGTCCCTTTAGCGCCACACTGTCATAGGTGATTAGTACGGGGACGCATGCGGCGTCAAAAACTTCGTCGATCGAGGTGTTCTTATGAAGCAGCTTCGAAAGCCTTGGGTAGTGGGGCGAAGACTTGTCTAGCTTGTTTGCGATTAGCGCGACTTCGTTTTTCATGTAGTTGATGCGCGTGTGATCCCAGATCTCCTTGGCGACATCTCGAACAGCGCTCGTGGCGTTGTCGTAGAACTTGACTTCACCAATCCAGAGTTCGAGCTTCCCGCTAACCTCAACCACGTGAACTGCGTCGTACCCTTTCACTGTTCCGTTGACGGCGTCTTTCCAGTACATCTTGCTGATCGCCGGGACCGATTGGTAAATCTGGCGCAGCGCGATGTGAAGGAAGAGCTCGCCGAACTCGCCACGGTGCTTGTACTTATCGGTCTGGTAGACAAGTCCGGCAGCCTTTCTGATGAGACGAAGAGCGTTGCCAGGTTTTAGCTGGTTGAGTTCATCGGCAGCAAGGCAGAACTCCGGCAGCCATTCCATGGCGTGCTCCGCCAGTGCGTCTCCGCGCCACTTGGTGCCCGCATAGCCGGCGCAAAGCGCGGCAAGGGATGGATCCAGTGTCAAGTCGCTCACAGCGACGGTGAGAAGAGGATCCGGCGGAGCGGGATACGGCATGTATGAACGCCATAGGAGTCTCGACAAGCTATTGTCTACTACGAGTGCAGCTAAAACGGATGCTCTAGGGTGACTCCTCTCAGGGAGAGTAGGTAGATCCAGCCCGCCAACCAATCAGGTTTCGAGCGTCTATCGAGGAATTTTTTGGTGGTTCCGAGATGATTGCGCTGCCAGCAATTCGCTTCTCTGCGAGCTCTTCTTCCGGGTGGCTAGTCAGAATGAGCGCTCTAGGGAGGCGATCCTAAGCACAATGCGAGCGAAGCCTTTATCCCGCGAATGAGGGGCAGTCGTTGCCACTTCCGCGGGCCAGAAGCTTTCCCCTCATCGTCGGAATGACGATAAATCGAAGCCACCACGCGAACGTCGATTCACGACCCGCATTCACTTTCGCGCCTTTCGGCATCGTCTCGTGTACTCGCGCCATCGCCATCGCCCTCGCCCTCGCCCTCGCCTTCTCCGCGAAGTCGAGCAGCGACTCAAACTTGTCTACGACTCCGCTTACGATGCACTCGGCGGTGGGAGCGTCCAGCCTCAATTCAATGCCGACTTTGATGACGATTTTGCGGTTGGTGTCGTGGAAGGTCTTTGCGCCATCGGAAGGGATGGTCATCCGCATATGTGGATAGGTCGCGCCCTCATCTGCGAACGCCGGGGTGTAGAAGTGTTCCGTCGCAATCAGGTCGTAGTGGGGTGCTAGCTCAATGCTCCGCCTAGACACAAAGAGCGAAAGGTTCTTCAGATGGTTGTCGTCGTTGGCAATGAGGATGTTGAAGGCGAGCCATCGGAACAGTCCCACACGCGTCTTTGTCCGATTCATCGATCAACTGCAGCAACCTCCCAACCTGCATCATCGCCTTCCCCCGCTCCGCATCCACCGCAAACTGCTTGCTGACGTTGACGCATCCGGCCACACCGTCTTGTCTCAGCTTCGCTTGCTTCGGGACTGCTCGGATGATTAAACCGAGGTCTTCCGGCGACTTGATCAAACTCTTCATGAAATGGGGTCAGGTTGTGCCTACGCTCGTAGACTTTTTTGAGTTTTGGGCGTCGACGGCAGCGAAGAGTCTGCGCTCGTAGACATTTCTGAAACCTGGCCGGCCTGGGCCAGAACTTCACAAGTTTCGCAAACCTGCCCCTATACCTTCGCAACCCATCGCAACTTCATCGTTGCCCGTCGGCCCATCCGCTGCGAACATTGTGAACTTCCCCATTTCACAACCTGCAATGGACTGGCCTTCAGCGCTGTCGAGCGCTTCTTCGACGGAGATGCTTCGCAGCGAGCTGGTGCTTCCCCGGCACGCGAACCACTACGGCACCCTGTTCGGCCCTGAGGCCTTGTCCTGGCTCGGCCAGAACGCCCACATGGTGGCCACGCGCTTCTGCCACCAGGACATCGTCATGGTGGCCGTGAAGGACGTGCAGTTCCTCGCCCCGGTCCCTGTGGGCTCCGTCCTCCACATTCACTCCGGCGTGACCCGCGTCGGCGGCACCTCGATGACCGTCGAGGTCCACGCCCGCATCGACAATGCGGCCCCTTCCGACGTCCTCCGCGCGACCTTCGAGATGGTCGCCGTCGACGGCGGCAAGCCCTGCCGGATCACCCCTCGCACCACCCCCGCCGGGCAGACGCTAACCTCGATCCCATCGGGCCAGGCCTGAGCCTGCCCGTCCCAATTCCCCCCAAGATTCCACTTCCAGGAGACATCCCCATGAGCGACACCACGACCGCGAACGCGGCAGCCGCACCCGCCTTCAAGCCCAAGAAGTCCGTCGCCCTGTCCGGCGTCGCCGCCGGCACCACCGCCCTGTGCACCGTCGGCCGCACCGGCAACGACCTGCACTACCGCGGCTACGACATCCTCGAACTCGCCGAACGCTGCGAGTTCGAAGAAATCGCCCACCTGCTCGTCCACGGCAAGCTCCCCAACGTCGCCGAACTCCGCGCCTACAAGGACAAGCTTAAGGCCCTGCGCGGCCTGCCCGCCGCCGTCATGGACGCGCTCGAAACCCTCCCCGCCGCCGCCCACCCCATGGACGTGATGCGCACCGGCGTCTCCGCCCTCGGCTGCTCCCTCCCCGAGAAGGACGACCACAACCTCCCAGGCGCCCGCGACATCGCCGACAAGCTCATGGCCTCCTTCGGCTCCATGCTGCTGTACTGGTACCACTTCAGCCACAACGGCCGCTCCATCGACGTCGAAACCGACGACGACTCCATCGGCGCCCACTTCCTGCACCTGCTCCACGGCAAGCCGCCCACCAAGAGCTGGGAACGCGCGATGCACACCTCGCTGATCCTCTACGCGGAGCACGAGTTCAACGCCTCCACCTTCACCGCCCGCGTCATCGCCGGCACCGGCTCCGACATGCACTCGGCCATCGCCGGCGCCATCGGCGCCCTCCGCGGCCCGAAGCACGGCGGCGCCAACGAGGTCGCCTTCGAGATCCAGAAGCGCTACGACACCCCCGACGAAGCCGAGGCCGACATCCGCCGCCGCGTCGAGGCCAAGGAAGTCGTCATCGGCTTCGGCCACCCCGTCTACACCGTCTCCGACCCCCGCAACGAGGTCATCAAGAAGGTCGCCCACCACCTGTCCCAGGACGCCGGCTCGACCAAGATGTACGACATCGCCGAACGCCTCGAACGCACCATGTGGGACGCCAAGAAGATGTTCCCCAACCTGGACTGGTTCAGCGCCGTCAGCTATCACATGATGGGCGTCCCCACCGCCATGTTCACCCCGCTGTTCGTCATCGCCCGCACCAGCGGCTGGGCCGCCCACGTGGTCGAACAGCGCCAGGACAACAAGATCATCCGACCCAGCGCCGTCTACACCGGCCCGGAAGACCAGGTCTTCGTCCCGCTGGCACAGCGCCCCTGAGGACACGACGACCGCGATGACCGCATGAGAGAAGTTTCAGCAATGCCAGCCACGACGCCCGCACCCACCATCGCCTCGGCGATCCCGCTCAACGAGCAATGGCGCAAGCCGCTGGCCGGCACCGCCCTCGACTGGTTCGACGCGCGCGCCGCCGTCGAGGCGCTGCGCCCCGGCGCGTGGGAACGCATGTCCTACACCGCCCGCGTCCACGCCGAGAACCTGGTGCGCCGCTGCGAACCCGCGGCGCTCGACGAGTGCCTGCTGCAGCTCGCCGACGGCAAGGCCGATCGCGACTTCCCCTGGTACCCCGCGCGCGTGGTCTGCCACGACATCCTGGGCCAGACCGCGCTCGTGGACCTGGCCGGCCTGCGCGACGCGATCGCCGACCAGGGCGGCGATCCCGCGAAGGTGAACCCGGTCGTGCCGGTGCAGCTGATCGTCGACCACTCGCTGGCCGTCGAGTGCGGCGGCTTCGATCCTCAAGCCTTCGAGAAGAACCGCGCGATCGAGGACCGCCGCAACGAGGACCGCTTCCACTTCATCGAGTGGTGCCGCACGGCGTTCCGCAACGTCGACGTGATCCCGCCGGGGAACGGGATCATGCATCAGATCAATCTGGAGCGGATGTCGCCCGTCGTGCACGTGGACCGCGGCGTCGCCTATCCCGATACCTGCGTCGGCACCGACAGCCACACGCCCCACGTCGACGCGCTCGGCGTGATCGCCGTCGGCGTCGGCGGGCTGGAAGCGGAGAACGTGATGCTCGGCCGCGCCTCGTGGATGCGCCTGCCCGACATCGTCGGCGTCGAGCTCACCGGCCGCCGCCAACCCGGCATCACCGCCACCGACCTGGTGCTCGCGCTCACCGAGTTCCTGCGCAAGGAAAAGGTCGTCGGCGCCTACCTGGAGTTCTACGGCGAAGGCGTCTCCGGCCTCACCCTCGGCGACCGCGCCACCATCTCCAACATGGCGCCCGAATACGGCGCCACCGCCGCGCTCTTCGCCATCGACGAGCAGACCCTGACCTACCTGCGCCTCACCGGGCGCGAGGAAGCGCAGGTCCAGCTCGTCGAGACCTACGCGAAGGCGGCAGGACTCTGGTCCGGTGAAGGCAACACGCTGTCCGGCGTCGTCTACCCGCGCGTGCTGAAGTTCGACCTGGCCAGCGTCGTGCGCAACATGGCCGGTCCGTCGAATCCGCATCGCCGCCTGCCGACCTCCGCGCTGACCGAGCGCGGCATCGCCGGCCCGTGGACCGAAGAACCCGGCCGCATGCCCGACGGCGCCGTGATCATCGCGGCCATCACCAGCTGCACGAACACGAGCAACCCGCGCAACGTCATCGCCGCCGCGCTGCTCGCGCGCAATGCGCGACGCCTCGGTCTGACGCGCAAGCCGTGGGTGAAGACCTCGCTGGCGCCCGGCTCGCGCGCGGTCACGCTGTACCTCGAAGAAGCCGGGCTGCTCGGCGATCTGGAGGCACTGGGCTTCGGCGTCGTCGCCTATGCCTGCACCTCGTGCAACGGCATGTCCGGCGCGCTGGATCCCGCCATCGACCGCGAGATCGTCGAGCGCGACCTCTACGCCACCGCCGTGCTCTCCGGCAACCGCAACTTCGACGGCCGCATCCACCCGCGTGCCAAGCAGGCCTTCCTGGCCTCGCCGCCGCTGGTGGTCGCCTACGCGATCGCGGGCACCATCCGCTTCGACATCGAACGCGACGTGCTCGGCGTCGTCGAGGGCCGCGAGATCCGCCTGAAGGACCTCTGGCCCGAGGACGACGAGATCGACGCGCTGGTGCGCGCGAGCGTGAAGCCGGAGCAGTTCCGCAAGGTCTACGAGCCGATGTTCGCGATCACCGCAGCGTCGGCCACGAAGACCGAGCCGTTGTATGACTGGCGCGCGCAGTCGACCTACATCCGCCGCCCGCCCTACTGGGAAGGCGCGCTGGCCGGCGAACGCACGCTGCGCGGCATGCGCGCGCTGGCGGTGCTGCCGGACAACATCACCACCGACCACCTGTCGCCGTCCAACGCGATCATGATGGACTCGGCTGCCGGCGAGTACCTCTTCAAGATGGGCCTGCCCGAGGAGGACTTCAACTCCTATGCCACCCACCGCGGCGACCACCTGACCGCGCAGCGCGCCACCTTCGCCAATCCGACGCTGAAGAACGAGATGGTCCGCGGCGCCGACGGCGAGGTGCTGGCCGGCTCGTTCGCGCGACTGGAGCCCGAGGGCCAGGTCATGCGCATGTGGGAAGCCATCGAGACCTACATGGAGCGTCGTCAGCCGCTGATCATCGTCGCCGGCGCGGACTACGGGCAGGGCTCGTCGCGCGACTGGGCGGCGAAGGGCGTGCGCCTCGCCGGCGTCGAGGCGATCGTCGCCGAAGGCTTCGAACGCATCCACCGCACCAACCTGATCGGCATGGGCGTGCTGCCGCTGGAGTTCCTCGCGGGAACGACGCGTCTCACGCTCGGCCTGGACGGCTCGGAAACCTACGACGTGTCAGGCGCGCTGTCGCCGCGCGCGACGCTGACGGTCATCGTCCACCGCCGCAACGGCGAGCGCATCGAAGTGCCGGTGCGTTGCCGCCTCGACACCGCTGAAGAGGTCGAGGTCTACCAGGCCGGCGGCGTGCTCCAGCGTTTCGCGCAGGACTTCCTGGCCGCGGCCGAAGCGGCCTGAGGTCGCGCGGTGCTCGACGGAACCTCGCGAGCACCGCGAACCTCGTGAACATCGGGAACAACGACGGAAGCAGTCATGAGTTTTCTCCCTCAAGTGAAGATCCCCGCGACCTACCTGCGGGGCGGTACCAGCAAGGGCGTGTTCTTCCGCCTGGACGATCTGCCCGAGGCCGCGCGCGTGCCCGGCGCCGCGCGCGACCGGCTGCTGATGCGCGTCATCGGCAGCCCCGATCCCTACGGCAAGCAGATCGACGGCATGGGCGGCGCGACGTCGAGCACCAGCAAGACGGTGATCATTTCGCGCAGCACGCAACCGGGGCACGACGTCGACTACCTGTTCGGTCAGGTGGCCATCGACACGGCGCTGGTCGACTGGTCCGGCAACTGCGGCAACCTGTCGGCGGCGGTCGGACCGTTCGCGATCCAGGCGGGTTTCATCGACGCGGCCACGCTGCCGCGCGACGGCATCGCCACGGTGCGCATCTGGCAGGCCAACATCGGCAAGACCATCGTCGCCAAGGTGCCGATGCGGGATGGGCAGGTGCAGGAGAGCGGCGACTTCGAGCTCGACGGCGTGACCTTCCCGGCGGCGGAGGTGGAGCTGGCCTTCCTCGATCCGGGCAATGACGATGCCGACGGCGACGACGCCGGCGGCGCGCTGTTCCCGACCGGGAACGTCGTGGACGTGCTGACGATGCCGGAGGACCTCGTCCCCGGCGGCCAGCTGCGCGCGACCCTGATCAACGCGGGCATCCCGGCGGTCTTCGTCGATGCGAAGGACCTGGGCTACTCGGGCACCGAGCTTCAGGACGCGATCAACGGCGACGCCGCGGCGCTGAAGCGGCTCGAAGCGATCCGCGCGCATGCCGCGCTGCACATGGGGCTGATCAAGACGCTGGACGAGGCGAAGACCCGTCAGCACACGCCGAAGCTGGCCTTCGTCGCGCCGCCGGCTAGCTATCGCTCGTCGGCCGGCAAGACCGTCGAGGCCGGCGACATCGACGTGCTGGTGCGCGCGATGTCCATGGGCAAGCTGCACCACGCGATGATGGGCACGGCGGCGGTGGCCATCGGCACCGCGGCCGCGATCCCCGGCACGCTGGTGTGCGAGGCCGCGGGCGGCAAGGCGCTGCCGGCGGTGCGCTTCGGCCATCCGTCGGGCACGCTGCGCGTCGGCGCGGAAGCGGTCCAGGAAGGCGGTGCATGGCGCGTGACGCAGGCGGTGATGAGCCGCAGTGCGCGCATCCTGATGGAAGGCACCGTGCGCGTGCCCGCCGAGTCGCTGTGATCGATCGCGGTTGATCCCGCCCTCGACATCCGTATCGAATTCGACTTCAGACATTCAAAGAGAACTGACATGACATCGACCCGCAAGACGCTGCGCGCGCTGGTGAACGAACGCCGTGGCGTGCTGGTGCCGGGCGCGTTCAACGCGCTGTCGGCCAAGGTGATCGAGGACCTCGGCTTCGAGGCGATCTACGTGACCGGCGCTGGCGTGACCAACATGTGGTTCGGCCTGCCGGACCAGGGCTTCATGGGCCTGTCTGAGATCGCCGACCACACCGCGCGCATCCGCGACGCGGTGAACCTGCCGCTGATCGTCGACGCCGACACCGGCTTCGGCAACGCGCTGAACGTGCGCCACACGGTGCGCGTGCTGGAACGTGCCGGCGCGGATTGCATCCAGCTCGAAGACCAGGTGGCGCCCAAGCGCTGCGGGCACTTCACCGGCAAGGAGGTCATCTCGACCGAGGAGGCGGTGAGCAAGATCAAGGCGGC
Source organism: Roseateles noduli (assembly GCA_002205125.1). GTDB lineage: Bacteria > Pseudomonadota > Gammaproteobacteria > Burkholderiales > Burkholderiaceae_C > Roseateles > Roseateles noduli. The sequence goes on from NIOE01000004.1 coordinate 237,351, forward strand.
GGTGGATGCGCGGCGCGATCCGGACTTCCTGATCATGGCCCGCACGGACGCCTGCGCGACGCAGGGCTTCGAGGCCGCGATCGAGCGCGCGCAGCGCTTCGCCGAGGCCGGCGCGGACATCCTGTTCGTCGAGGCGGTGACGAAGGCGGAAGAGATCCGCGCACTGCCGCAGCGTCTGTCGACGCCGCAGCTGATGAACATGGTGATCGGCGGCAAGACGCCCATCACCGATGCGGGCGAGTTGCAGCAGATGGGCTACGGCGTCGTGCTGTATGCCAACGCGGCATTGCAAGGCGCGGTGGCCGGGATGCAGAAGGCGCTGGGCGTGCTCAAGACGCAGCGCCGCATCGACGAGGATCCCAACCTGGTCATCCCGTTCGCCGAGCGCCAGCGCCTGGTGAACAAGCCGGAGTGGGATGCGCTGGAGAAGAAGTACACCTGAGCCCCTCGACGACCGCAGCTCGTGTTCCCCTCTCCCGGATTGCGGGAGAGGGCGAAGCCGTAGTCCTTCTGCGGAATCAGCCCGATATCGACGCGGGCGCGATCGATGTCAACGAGGTTCGCGACCGCCAGTCGCTGCCGCAGCGCACCAGCCCAGTCGTGCTGCGTGTCATAGCGCCGAGCATCATCGCAAAGCGCTTCTTCCCCCATTGGTGGGGCTGCTTTATGAGGTCGACGTTGATAACGTCAAGAGATGAAAAACTTGCCTGGTATCGCCCTTCTGCTGATGACAGCCATCGCGGCGTGTCCGTTGAAGGCGGCTGATCTGCCGACCACGGTCACCATTCGCGCGCTTGATCTGCAGCGGGCGAAAAGCGTCGCGATGACTTACGAGGTGGTCTGCCAGGGCCATACCTATACCTTTTCCTCGGCCATGTCGCCTGTGGATCGACGGTCCGATTCGCTGTCGGTCAAGGTGGATCAATCCGCCCGGTCCTTCGACCTGAGTCAGAGTGACCTGGGGAGGTTGATGGCAGATCGTGGCGGGTTCGGAGAACTGGGCTTCGCTTGCGGTCACGGGGTCTACGCACGCTATGAGGGCGCCCGCGCGGCGGCTCCGGGCGGATCGCTGACGCCGGTGAGTCGGCTCTTCAGGATCTCGCCCCAGGGGCAGATCACCGAAATGGATCCTCCCTGATCAGGGAGGCTTGGGACCATGTATCGCTACCGCGGTACCTGCGGCCGTGGGCGCGGAGCTTGCTTTCTCAGGGCTTCAGGAAGTCGTTCTCCACCCACGCCGCCGCGCTTGCCTCGTTGAACTTGAAGCCGGCGGCCACGCGCACCTGCGCGAGCTGTTCGCCGTCGTCGTTCAACGCGGTCAGCGTCGCATACGGGTTGTCTTCATCCGGAACGATGTCGAGCAGCACCTGGATGCGGCCATTCGCCGTATCCAGCTTGACGCTCTTGTGCAGCCGCGCGTGCAGCTGCTGTTCATGCCGGCGAAGCACCTCCGAGGCCGTCTTCACCAGCGTGTGGAATGCCGCCGCGTCCAGCGGCTTCGGGTTCTTCTTGTCGCGGCCCATGGTCCAGGGGCCGACCAGCGCCGGCTCGGCCTCGCCGATCAGGGTCATGGCGACGGCCCAGCCCTCATCGTCTTCGTTCTTGATGACCTGCGCGGTCCAGCGCTCGTCCTGCCACGTGCGCGGCTCCTGGATGATGGGGCGTTCTTCGTCGGGGAAATTCGTGCTCATGCCGATGAAGGTACCACGCGGGCGAGGGCGTCGAAGCGACGCGGGGCGGCCTTCGCGAGCCGCGCGTCGACCGGCGACAATCCGTCCATGACCGAGTCCGCCCCGCCGCCGCAAGAGCAACCGCGCAACCCGTTGCACGGCATGACGCTGGAAGCCATCGTGACCGCGCTGGTCGACGAGTACGGGTGGGAGGGCCTCGACGACCGCATCCCGCTGCGCTGCTTCGCGTTCGAGCCGAGCGTCAAGTCCAGCCTGAAGTTCCTGCGCAAGACGCCGTGGGCGCGCGAGAAGGTCGAGGGTCTCTACCTCTTCATGCTGCGGGAGCGGCGGCGCAACACGACGCGGCCGTGACCGGCGAGACCATGGACCAGCCGAGCGCCTGATACAGCGCGGCGCCGGCCTCGGTGGCCACGAGCACCCCCTGATGCGCGCCGGCGTCGCGGGCCGCATTCGACAGCGCGCTCATGACGAGCCGACCTAGCCCCTTACGCCGGTGGGCTTCCACCGTGACGATCTGATCGAAGGTGGCGAACCCGCCGTCGATGGCGGCCTGCCCGCTGGCCGCCAGCTCGCCTGACTCGGCAACGATCGTCACCATTGCCAGGGCGCCTCGTCGCTCGGTCTGGGCGCGATATCCCGCGATGACCGGATCGGCCCCGCCTGCGAGGGGAATGCTCATCAAGAACTCCGGCTCATGGATGGTCCAGTCGCCGGACAGCAGGCCGGTCACGTGCTCCGGAGGCGCGCAGATCTTGAGCCAAGCCCCCGGGCCCGCTTCGGTGGCGACGATCTGATGAAGCACTTCCCGATCGAGTTGAGGAAAGACGTAGCGCGTGACCTGATCCGGCTTGCCGACATGGATCTCGAAATAGCCTGCGTGTTCGATCGGCGCTGCGGTGCTTCGCGAAATCGCCCAGCCATGCGCCCAGGCGCGGGCGACGATCGATGGGTCGAGCGGACCGGACGCGGGCACGGCGATTGAAGTCGAGGTGAGGGCGTTCATCCGGGACATCTTCTGCCGCACAGGGCGGGCGCGCAGAAGTTCATGGGGCCCAGCATCACGATGTCGATGCTGGTCGATTCACATCCCCGCCGGATGGCGCGAGAGCCAATCCCGATGCCTGGACCGCGCGGGGGCGACATCCTCCGCGGACGGATAGAACAGATCGGCTCCGCCGTCATACGGCGCGTAGATGCTGCCGCGATTCAGGTTGGCGAAGAGAAGCGGGAAAGTGCGATCGTCCGCGCGGTCGGCAATCAACCGATCGAACGCCCCTCGGCGCCAAGTCACCGGCAGTGCGAAGAACGCCATCCGATCCTGACCGGGGACTTCTGCGGTCGTCAGGACGAGCTCCGGAGTGCCCTCGAACCCCCGGTGCCACGGCGCATCGCGTCGCCATCTCGGCGCGGTCGTGTCGTCGGGCCAGGACGTGAAGAACAAAAGGCACACCTCGCCTTCGCCCAGCAACTCATCGCCGACCACGTTCTGGCGCCGAAGCACTTCGATGAGTTCGGTTTTGTCCTCGGGATAGCGCTTGGATTCAGGAAGGCTGTGGATGCGCAACCAGCGGGCTCTGAGCGAAGACTCGCGGCAGAGGAAGCCCACGGGCAACGCGTCTCCGAAGCGGGAGATCCAAGCCTGGGCGACGGGATGCAGCGGTCGCTTGCCGGCCGGGCCGCGCGACGGGTGGAGGCTGGTGCGGAACATCGCGGATGAAGACATCCAGCGAGTGTAGGGAAGGCGCCGGTCGCCGAGTGGCGAGGTGAATCCGGCGCTGGCGAGCGCTCAGCCCCGGCTGGATTGCGGCAGCTTGCTGTCGGGCGTCGTCTCGCGTTCCGGGCGGCGAGGGAAGTCCTCCTTCGGATGATGCGCGTTGAGGCGGTCGTCCGGTCGCGCGTCGCTGCCTTCCGGCGGCTCCTCTTCTTCGGGCTCGTCGTCAGGCGCATCGGGATGGGTCGATTCGCCGATGGGCTTGTTGTCCCCGACCGGATCGTCGTTCTCGTTCTCGGGACGCGAAGTTCCAGGAGCTTGCGTGCCGCCAGGCGAGGTACTGCTGGTCATGATGAGACTTTCGTTGTGCCGGAAGCCGGCTCAACGATGGCAGGCAAGCGCGGCGCCGTCGCGCGCCCTTCACCCGGAACCAGGTGCGGCGCTTGGCGTCAGGCGTCCGAGGAGGCGCCTCTCGTCGGAGATGCCGGTCGGTCTGCCGGCCGGTGTTCGGTAATCCATGCCGATGCCGGAAGATGTGGAGAGAACTTCCCGAGCATCAAGCCGGGCCTGGGCGGGCGCGGTTCAATGCTCATCCTTCGGGTTGCCCGTCTCGCGACGCGCCGTGGTGCGATCGTCGGTCTTGGACTGGGCTTCGTGGCCGCTCTGCCAGGCGTCCTTGCGCTCGCTCCACAGGTCGGGGCATTCCCCCGTGGTGGTCGGCAGGTTGGGGGTTTCGTCCATCGGATTCCCGGCTGACCCGTCACCACGGGCGGCGGCCTTCGCGCCCTGTCTCTGGAGTTCGGCCCGCTCCGCGATCGGCAAGGCGCGTGCTTCGCCGGAGCGCTGTCGCTTGTTCGGGTGGGGTTTGGTACTCCGCTTCATCGTCCACTCCAGGCTTGATCGTGAGCCCTATTAGGCGCTCTCAAAGAAGACAAGCCTCGGCGCCGACTCAGCCCTTGTCTCTACGTCGCGGCCAGTAGCCCAGCAGAAGGGCGAGAAACAGCTTGATCAGTAGACCCATGGGATCTGGATCCCACGTCGCCGCCATCCTGGCGTCGTTCTCAAGCGTGCCGCCGCGTTGCATGTATTGACGTCGAGCGTCTTCGATCTCGCCCGACCGCGCCGCAGCGGGGCACCCGCATTCGCTGCAGCGATCGCGTGCGGGCGCGTTCGAGCGGCCGCAGGACAGGCAGGACCAAGCGTAAGAGGGCATACGGGGATGTTGCCATGCCTAGTCGCCTGGCATCTTCCACGCTACGTGAAGCTGCAGATGAAATACGGTCCGGTCAGGTGATCGCATCCCACCAGATCGCCGTCGAAGCTGGATCGATCGCGATCGACCGAAGGATCCTGCCAGGCAGGTGCGTGGATCACACCGTACCAGTTGTCCAATATGCCGCCCATGGGGAAGGCGAGATCCGCGTCGCGGCCCGGCTCATGGATGCACCGCTTCGTCGCCGCGCATGACGGCACCTGTCCCTGCGAGGCTTCGCGGACCGCTTGGTCGAAGTAGGCGCGCTCCGTCCAGAACCAGGCCCGCTTGGCGACGACGTTCACTCCGCCGGAGATCCAGGCCACCCACACCACGAGCGTGATCACGAACTCACGGCGTCCGCGCACACGATCATTCCCTCGCCAGGAACCGATGGCGCTGCCGCAGAGCGCGACGAGTCCGCTGATGAAAACCGCCAGCGTGAGTGGCATGCCGAGAAATGGATTGATCTCGAGCTCATAGAACGACAGCGAGAACACGCCGACGATGAAGATCGCCACAGAGACGAACCAGCGGCGCCTGCGGGCGGCTTCAACAAGACTGGTTGGCTGTGCTGGATGAGACATCCACGCAGCTTAGGGACCGATCGTGTGGTCAGCGTGAAGTGGCCGACCGAAGTGTCCTTCACCCCGTGAACCGATACGACACCAGCGACTCGCTGTCGCTGTCCGTCACCAGCGCCTTGCCTGCGGGCGGGAATGCGCGCTGGACGCAGTGCTCGCGCGGGCACACGCGGCAGCCGGGACCGATGGGGATCGCCTGCTTGGACACCGTGCGCTCGTCGAAGGCCAGGCCCTCGGCATACACCAGCTCCCGCGCATGCGAGATGTCGCAGCCCAGCCCGATCGCGAACAGCTTGCGTCGCGCCAGATAGCCACCGCCGCCGTGGCGCTCGATCGTCCGGGCGATGCCGAAGAACCGGCTGCCGTCGGGCATCTCCGCGATCTGCGTGAGGAAACGCCCCGGCTGCGCGAAGGCCTCGTGCACGTGCCACAGCGGACACGCGCCGCCGTGTCGCGCGAAGTGGAAACTCGTCGCGCTCTGCCGCTTGGAGATGTTGCCCGCCTGGTCCACGCGCACGAAGTAGAACGGCACGCCGCGGTTGCCGTTGCGCTGCAGGGTCGAGAGCCGATGGCAGACCGTCTCCACGCTCACCTGGAAGCGCTGCTGCAGCAGCTCGATGTCGTAGCGCGCGTTGCGCGCGGAGGTGAGGAACTCGCCATACGGCAGCAGCGCCGCGCCGGCGAAATAGTGGGCGAAGCCTTGCCGCGCCAACGCGCGCGTCGCTTCATCGACGAACGCACCGGCGCCGAGTTCCGCCTCGATGGCATCGGCCTCAGCGATCAACGCGTATTGCGTCGCCAGCTGGAACGCCTGCTGCGCGTCGCTCAGGAAACGCGGCATGCGCAGCAGCTTTCGACGCGCATCGTAGTGGCGCAGGAATGCGTCTGAGGACTCCTCGCGCGTCTCCGCGTCGTCGCCCACCTCGGTCCTGATCCCGTAGCGCTGCGACAGCAGATCGCGCAGCGGCTGCGCGCGATGGCCGGGCACCAGGCCGAGCGTCTCCGCCAGCTGCTCGCCGCGCAGGTCCAGCTCGTCCAAGTGGTTGTTCCTGCGGTTCAGGTGGTCGCGCACCGCCTCGTGCGGCAGCGGCTCGCCGCGGAACGACGGCGGCGCGCCCGCCGCCTCGCGGCCCTGCTCGCCGTAGAAGCGGTCGATCATCTGCGAGTGCTCGTCCTGCAGTCGCAGGTAGCGCTGATGCAGCGCGACGTAGGACTCCGCCAGCTCCGGCGCCTGCTCCACGAGCCGCGCGACCTGCGCCGGCGCCATCACCGTCGTCGTCAGCGAGCGGTCGCGCAGCGCCGCGTCCAGGTCCGCCAGCAGCTGCTGGTCCTGCTCCTCCGAGAACTGCCCGATGCCGCCGCCGAAGACCTCGGCGAGCTTGATCAGCACGCTCGCCGTGACCGGCCGCTGGTTGGTCTCGATCTGCGACACGTAGCTGAGCGACAGCGCCAGCCGGCTCGCCAGCTCCGCCTGGTTCCATTGCAGCTGCTCGCGCAGGCGGCGGATCCGCGGACCGATGAACAGCTTGCGCGAGGAGCTCGTCGCGCTGCCGTGAGGACTGTCGGTGCGTTTCACAGGATTCGCTGATTTCACAGATTGGGTGTGGAGTGTTTTGCCGCCGCACCGCTTCACAAGAGGAAGAACTGGCGTCTTGCAAAGTGTGTGGATAGATTCTCTGTGAAATTCAACCCACCGTCGAGTGCGCCAGGAAACGGCTCGCAACGATGGCATAGCCCTCCTGGAGACAGCGCATGAGCCGCGAAGATCTGCCCCGCATTCCGTTGTTGATCAACGGCGAATTCGTCCAGTCGCGCAGCACCGAATGGCGCGACGTGATCAACCCGGCGACGCAGCAACGCCTGGCCCGCGTGCCGATGGCGACGCCCGATGAGGTCGAGGCCGCCATCGCCGCCGCGCAGGACGCGTTCAAGACCTGGCGCAAGGTGCCCATCGGGCAGCGCGCGCGCATCTTCCTGAAGTACCAGCAGCTGATCCGCGACAACATGAAGTCGCTGGCCGCGACGCTCACCGCCGAGCAGGGCAAGACCCTCGCGGACGCCGAGGGCGACGTGTTCCGCGGTCTGGAGGTCGTCGAGCACGCGGCCAACATCGGCTCGCTGCAGATGGGCGAACGCGCCCACAACGTCGCCGGCGGCGTCGACACCTACACCCTGCTGCAGCCGCTGGGTGTGTGCGCCGGCATCACGCCGTTCAACTTCCCCGCGATGATCCCGCTGTGGATGTTCCCGATGGCCATCGCCTGCGGCAACACCTTCGTGCTGAAGCCGTCCGAGCAGGATCCGATGGTGACGATGCGGCTGGTCGAGCTGGCGCTCGAAGCCGGGATTCCGAAGGGCGTGCTCAACGTCGTGCACGGCGGCGAGGACGTCGTCAACGCGCTGTGCGACCACGCCGACATCCGCGCGATCTCCTTCGTCGGATCGACGCGCGTGGGCACGCTGGTCCACGACCGTGCGACCAAAGCCGGCAAGCGCGTGCAATGCATGATGGGCGCGAAGAACCACGCCGTCGTGCTGCCCGACGCGCACAAGGAACAGACGCTCAACGCGTTGGCCGGCGCGGCGTTCGGCGCGGCGGGGCAGCGCTGCATGGCGGTGTCGGTCGCGGTGCTGGTCGGCGCCGCGCGTGAGTGGCTGCCGGACCTGATCGCCAAGGCCAAGGGCTTGAGCGTCGGTGCCGGCGATTCGGCGACGACCGACGTCGGTCCGCTGATCTCCTGCGCGGCACGTGATCGCGTCGAGAGCCTCATCGCCCGCGGCATCGAGGACGGCGCGACGCTGGCCCTCGACGGACGCCTGCCACCGCTCAGCGGCCAGTTGAAGGAAGGCAACTTCGTCGGCCCGACGGTCTTCAGCGGCGTGAAGCCCGGCATGACGATCTACGACCAGGAAGTCTTCGGCCCGGTCCTGTGCGTCGCCGAGGCCGCGACGCTGGATGAGGCGATCGCCATGATCAACGCGAATCCGAACGGCAACGGCACCGCGCTGTTCACGCAGTCCGGCGCGGCCGCGCGCCGCTTCGAGGACGAGATCGACATCGGCCAGGTCGGCATCAACGTGCCCATCCCGGTGCCGGTGCCGCTGTTCTCGTTCACCGGATCGCGCGCGTCCAAGCTCGGCGACCTGGGGCCGTACGGCAAGCAGGTGGTCCTCTTCTACACGCAGACGAAGACCGTCACCGCGCGCTGGTTCGACGACGCGTCCACCGGCGGCGTCAACACGACGATCAGCCTCAAGTGAGCCGTGAACCCTGACCCGGTGAGGACCTGATGGACTTCGAGCTCGACGAGCAGCAACGCGCCTTCCAGCAGGCGGCGCGCGACTTCGCCCGCGACGAGATGGCGCCGCATGCGGCCGGCTGGGACGCGCAGTCGTTCTTCCCGCGCGACACGCTGCGCCATGCGGGCGAACTCGGCTTCTGCGGGCTGTATGCGCCGGCGGAGCGCGGCGGGCTCGGCCTGCCGCGGCTGGACGCGACCATCGTGCTGGAGGAACTCGCGACGGCCTGCCCGTCGACGACGGCCTTCCTCAGCATCCACAACATGGCGGCGTGGATGGTGAGCACGTATGCGACGGAGGAGATCGCGCAGCGATTCGGACCGGCCCTGTGCAGCGGAACGAAGCTGGCGTCGTACTGCCTGACCGAGCCCGGTTCGGGGTCGGATGCCGCCTCGCTGCGCACGACCGCGCGGCGCGACGGCGACGACTACGTGATCGACGGCAACAAGGCCTTCATCTCCGGCGCGGGCGCGACCGACGTGCTGGTCGTGATGGCGCGCACCGGCGGGGCCGGGGCGGACGGCATCTCCGCGTTCCTGGTGGCGGGCGATTCGCCCGGCATCGAGTACGGCCGCAAGGAAGAGAAGATGGGCTGGAACAGCCAGCCCACCCGCGCCATCGCATTCGACGGCGTGCGCGTGCCGGCGGCGCATCTGCTGGGCGAGGAAGGGCAGGGCTTCCGCATCGCGATGCAGGGGCTGGACGGCGGGCGCATCAACATCGCGACCTGCTCGGTCGGCGCGGCGCAGGGCGCGCTGGCGGCCGCGCAGCGCTACATGCACGAGCGCCATCAGTTCGGCCGCGCGCTCGCGGACATGCAGGTGCTGCAGTTCAAGCTCGCCGACATGGCGACGGAGCTGGTGTCCGCGCGGCAGATGGTGCGGCTCGCCGCTTCGAAGCTCGATGCGAAGTTGCCCGACGCGCAGGTGTACTGCGCGATGGCCAAGCGGCTGGCGACGGACATCGGATTCAGCGTCTGCAATGAGGCGCTGCAGATCCATGGCGGCTACGGCTACATCCGCGAATACCCGCTGGAGCGCTACCTGCGCGATGCGCGCGTGCATCAGATCCTCGAAGGCACCAACGAAATCATGCGCGTCATCGTCGCGAGACGGATGTTGCAGGACCAGGCGCCCGAAACCATTCGTTGACGTCGTGTCCCGGCGTCTTCCATTCATCACATCCATGCCAACACCCATGACTGACATCCACGACACGACGTCGACCTACGCCGGCCTGCGCCTGGAGCGCCGCGGCCACACCGCGATCGTCACGCTGACGAATCCGCCCGCCCACACGTGGACGGCGGATAGCCTGGCCGCGCTGACGCGGCTGGTCGGCGACCTCAACCGCGATCGCGAGATCTACGCGCTGGTGATCACCGGCGACGGCGAGAAGTTCTTCAGCGCCGGCGCCGATCTGAAGCTCTTCGCCGACGGCGACAAGGGCGTCGCCGCGACGATGGCGCGTCGCTTCGGCGAGGCCTTCGAAGCGCTCGCCGGATTCCGCGGCGTCAGCATCGCGGCGATCAACGGCTACGCCATGGGCGGCGGACTCGAATGCGCGCTCGCCTGCGACCTGCGCATCGCGGAGTCGCATGCCGTGATGGCGCTGCCCGAGGCGACCGTGGGCCTGCTGCCCTGCGCCGGCGGCACCCAATGGCTGAGCTGGACCATCGGCGAGAGCTGGGCCAAGCGCATGGTGCTGCTCGGCGAGCGCGTCGACGCCGAAACCGCCCTGCGCATCGGACTCGCCGACGAGCTGGTGCCCAAGGGCGGCGCGTTGGCGAAGGCGCTGCAGTGGGCCGAGCGCGTGCAGGCGCAGAGCCCGACCAGCGTGACCGCTTGCAAGCGACTGATCCAGGGCGCGCGCACCGCGCCGCCGCAATCGCAGCTGGCGGCAGAGCGCGAGGCCTTCATCGGCCTCTTCGAGACCGATGACCAGCGCGAGGGCGTGCAGGCCTTCCTCGGCAAGCGCAGCCCGCAGTGGCGCAACGCCTGAGGAGAAGCGATGAACGATTCCAAGAACAAGAGCCTCGGCGCAGACGCTGAAGCGTCCGTGCTGTTCCGCACCATCGTGACTGCGTCGGGTCACCGCTTCGGCCACGCCACGCTGAACGCGCCGGCCAGCCTCAACGCGTTGACCCTGCCGATGGTCGATCTGCTCCAGGCGCAGTTGAACGCGTGGGCTGACGACCCTCAGGTCGCGGGCGTGGTCCTCGACGGCAACAGCGAGAAGGCTTTCTGCGCGGGCGGCGATGTCGTCGGCCTCTACCGCGCGATGCGCGCCGCCGGCCCCGGCAAAGTGCCGCGCGACGCCGCCGAGTTCTTCGAGCGGGAGTACCGCCTCGACCACACGATCCATCGATATCCGAAGCCGCTGCTCGTCTGGGGTCACGGCATCGTCATGGGCGGCGGTATCGGCCTGATGGCGGGCGCGTCGCACCGCGTCGTGACGCCGCGCAGCAAGCTCGCGATGCCGGAGATCACGCTGGGCCTCTATCCGGACGTGGGCGGCAGCTGGTTCCTGTCGCGGCTGCCGGGACGGACGGGCTTGTTCCTCGCGCTCACCGGTGCACCGCTGAACGCCGCCGACGCGCTGTGGGCCGGACTGGCCGATCGTGCCGCGCGCGCTGAAGATCACGGCGCTCTGCTCGAAGGCATCGCGCATGCGCGGTGGGATGGCGAGCAGGCCGTGGACACCGAACGACTCGACGACCTGCTGCGCGCGCTGCCGCCCGCCGAGCTGGCGACTAGCCAGCTCGCGCCGCACCGCGATCGCATCGACGCGCTGATCGGCCCTCACGACACGCTGGCGACGATCGCGCCGCGACTGCGCTCCCTGGCTTGCGAAGGCGACGCCTGGCTGGCCGCCGCTGGGTCGACCTTTCAGAAGGGCTCGCCGACTTCCGCCGCGCTGGCCATCGCCTTGCAGCGTCGCTTGCGGCACGCCTCGCTCGCCGAAGTCCTCCGCCTGGAGTACCAGGCCTCGGTCGGCTGCTGCGTGTTCCCCGACTTCGCCGAAGGCGTGCGCGCGCTGCTGATCGACAAGGACAAGACGCCGCGCTGGCAAGGCGCCGCGCAGGACGAGGGCGGCGACGCGCATCTGGACGCGCTGCTCGCGCCGCGCTTCGCTGGCGAGCATCCGCTCGCCGATCTGCGCTGAGTCTGGTGCATCGACGCCAGCGACCGCAGCCCTCTCATTCACTGCATCGATCCGATCGATGACATGGCATCGCCCGCCGCGCATGCCATCAAGACAAGGAGACAGAACCATGAGCAACGCGACGATCGCCGAACGCATCGCCTTCATCGGCCTGGGCCACATGGGCGGGCCGATGGCGGCCAACCTCGTGAAGAACGGCTACGCCGTGGCCGCGTTCGATCTGAGCGAGGCGGCCCTCGCGGCCGCGCGCTCGGCGGGCATCACCGTGGCGCCGTCGGCCGCGGCGGCCGTGGAGGGCGCATCGGTGGTGATCTCCATGCTCCCGGCCAGCAAGCACGTCGAAGCGCTGTTCCTCGGCGAAGCCGGTCTCGGCGGCCTGCTCACGCGCATCGCCACCGGCGCGCTGGTGATCGACTGCAGCACCATCGCCCCGGCGAGCGCGCAGCGCGTGGCCGAAGCGGCGCAGGCGCGCGGGCTCGCGATGATCGATGCGCCGGTGTCCGGCGGAACGGCAGGCGCAGCCGCGGGAACGCTGACCTTCATCGTCGGCGGCGATGCGGTCGCTTTGGAGCGCGCCCGCCCCGTGCTATCCGCGATGGGAAAGAACATCTTCCACATGGGCGCGTCCGGCGCCGGCCAGGTCGCCAAGCTGTGCAACAACATGGCGCTGGGCGTGATCATGGCCGTGACCGGGGAGGCGCTGGCGCTCGGCGTGTCCCACGGGCTCGATCCGCAGGCGCTGTCCGCGATGATGGCCGTCAGCACCGGCCGCAGCTGGGCCACCGAGGTCTGCAACCCCTGGCCCGGCGTGAAGCCCGAAGCGCCCGCCTCGCGCGGCTACACGGGCGGCTTCGGCAGCGACCTGATGCTCAAGGACCTCGGCCTGGCGGTCGAGGCCGCGTTGCAGGTCGGCGCGGCCGTGCCGCTCGGCGAGCTCGCGCGCAACCTCTACGCGCTCAACAGCCGGGCGGGACGGGGCGGCCTGGACTTCTCCAGCGTCCAGCAGCTGTTGACGAAGCCCTGAGCGCGGGCGCCGCGCCGTCTCACTCAGCCCTGAGCTCGGCAGACTTCGTCGCCGCGGAGGCGGTGGACGCCTGCGAGGCGCGCGCGGCGATCAGCGCCAGGCTCGTGAAGTCCACCGGCTTCGTCAGATGCGCATCGAAGCCGGCGGCCGTCGCGCGGCGCTGGTCTTCCTCCTGGCCCCAGCCGGTCAGCGCCACGATCTGCACGCCGTGGCCGACCTCTTCGCGCACGTTCCGGCACGCCTGATAGCCGTCTATCCCTGGCAGGCCGATGTCCAGCAGGACGAGGCCGGGCTCGAAGGTCCGGACCTCGTCGACGATGCGCGTGGCGTCGTAGGCCACGCGGACCTCGCCGCCGCACATCGACAGCAGCATGGCGACGCCGTCGGCGGCGTCCTGGTTGTCGTCGACCACCAGCACGCGCAGTCCCGCGAGATCCGCATCGCCGTCGTCGCGCACGGGCGCCGTCGCGACGGCGACGGGCGTTCCCACGGGCAGCCGGATGACGAATTCGCTGCCGTGGCCGGCGCCGGGGCTGCTCGCCTCGATCGAGCCGCCGTGCAGCGCCATCAGGCTGCGCGACAGCGCCAGGCCGATCCCCATCCCGCCGTGCCGCGAGCTGTCCGATCGGGCCTGCGTGAACAGGTCGAAGATGTTGGGCAGCACGTCGGCGGCGATGCCGACGCCGGAGTCGCTGATGTGGAGCACCTGCTCCAGTCCCTCGCCGGAGGCGGCCGGCCCGACCGTCGCGCGGAGGGTGATGCGGCCGTCCGCGGCGGTGAACTTCACCGCGTTGTGCAGCACGTTCGAGATCACCTGCGACAGCCGCGTCGGGTCGACGTCGAGCAGCCGCTCGGGATCGTCGAGGTCGACGACGAGATCGATGCCGCCGGCGACGATCTGGCTGCGATGCGCCTCCAGCGCGCTCTCGACGAGCGATCGCAGGCTCACCCATTCGCGCTTGAGCTGCACCTTGCCCGACCGGATCCGCGACACGTCCAGCAGGTCGTCGATCAGATGGACGACCTGGGCGATCTGCCGTTCCATCATCGGCCGCACGCGCTCGATCAGCTTGACGTCGCCGTTGGCGCGCTTGAGCACCTCGATGCCGCTGCGGATGGGCGCGAGCGGATTGCGCAGCTCGTGCGCGAGCACGGCGATGAACTCGTCCTTGCGGCGCGCTTCCTCGTGCAGCTCGTGCTCGCGCGCCACCAGCGCTTCCTGCACCTGGTTGCGCTCGATCAGGTCGGCGGCCTGCCGGCCCAGCAGGTCCAGGAAACGCAGCTCGCGTTCGCTGAGCTCACGCGGCTCGGCCCAATGCGTGGAGAACATCCCGATCGGACGGCCCGAGCGGCTGAGCAGCGGCGTGGACTGGGCGCAGCGCACGCCGTCGCCGAGATGGAGGCGGTTGGAGCCGTCCAGGTCCGGATCGTCCGGATCGTCGAAACGCACGTAGGTCCGCTGTCCCGCGGCGAGCGCCCGGCCGCAGGGCGAGCCCGACGACGCGTCGACCACCGCGAAGTGCGCCGTGACCTCGGGGCTGAAGCCGCGCGAGGCGAGGAAGGTCAAGGTGCCGGTCTGCTCGTCGAGCAGCTGGATCGTGCCGGCGTTGCCGTCGATGATCTCGATGGCCGCCTCGAGGATCTCGCCGAACAGCGTCGAGCCGCCGTCGGTGCCGATGAGCCGTGCGGCGACGTCGCGCAGGCGGCGCGTGTCGTTGAGCTCGCGGGTGATGACGCGCTCCACCTGCTCGCGCTCGGAGAGCAGGGCGGTGATGCGCTGGTTCTCCCATTCAAGCAGCTCGCGGGCGTCGGCCGCGGCGGCCAGCGCGGCCAGGCGCTGCTCTTCCAGATCCTGGGCGTCCAGCTGGGTGCCGACCAGCTTGGCGAAAAGCTCCAGCGTCTGCTGCAGCACCGGGTCGTCGAGCTTCGCGGGCTGCGGATCGATCGCGCACAGCGTGCCGAAGAACGAGCCGTCCGCGCGGAAGATCGGGATCGAGACGTAGCTCTCGAAGCCGTATTGCTTGGGCGTGTGGTGGTGGCGGAAGTGTTCGTGTTCGCTGGCGCTGCCGAAGATCACGGGCCGGCCGTGCTGGCGGATCTCGTTGCAGATCGTCGAGACCAGCTCCAGTTCGTCGCCCGGCCTGAGTCCGAAGGCGATCTCGTCGCGCACGGCGCAGGCGGTCCAGGAGGTGTCGGTCACGCGGGCGACGGCGGTGAAACGCATCCCGGTCAGACGCGCGGTGGCGTCCAGGATGGTCGGCACCACGGCCATGCGGCCGATCGCGTCGATGTACTGCTGTTGCGTGCCCATCGGCGAATGTTAGCGCTGTCGCCCGGTCTGCTCCCCGCGGGGGCGAATCCGGGTAAGCACGGAGAGGCCGGATCGGGCGGGGCGGCCGGCGTCCGGATCTTCAAATGGCGATTGAAAGAGAACCGGTTGCGGGACGCCTTATCAACGCTGGCCAGCAGACCTACATTGCCTTTTCGTTCCGCTCACATCCCCCTCACGTCCGAAGGCAGCTCCATGTCTCCCCACGCATCCCTCACCCACACCACGGCGTCGATCTCCCGCGACAAGGCCCAGGAACTCCTGCTGGCCGCGCGCAGGGCCGCGGACGACATCGGCTTTCAGGCTGCCATCGCCATCACCGATGGCGGCGGGCATCTGAGCGCGTTCGAGCGCGCCGACGCCGCTCCGTTCCTCACCGTCGGCGTGGCCATCGACAAGGCCTACACGGCTACCTCCTTCGGGCTCAGTACCGACGTCTGGAACCACGTCGTGGCGCAGCCGGCCACCGCACCCCTGGCGAATCATCCCCGCGTGATGGCCGTCGGCGGCGGCGTTCCCATCGTGGCGGGCGGTCGGGTCGTTGGTGGCATCGGCATCTCAGGCGGAACGGCTCAACAGGACCACGACGCCGCCGTCGTCGCGCTGCGCGGACTTGGTTTCGAGGTGGCCCCATGAGCGCCGCCGCGACGAAGCCGGCGTACATCGTCTTCATCAAGGAAGCGACGCTCGACGCCGATGAGATGGCGAAGTACGGCGCCGCCGTCGGCGCGACCTTCGAAGGACACGATGCCCAGGTGCTCGCCGCCTATGACGCGCACGAGGTCGTCGAGGGCGCGCCGATGGAAGGCGTGGTGCTGCTCAGCTTCCCGTCGCTGGAAGCGGCACGGGCCTGGTATTTCAGTCCGGCCTACCAGGCTGCCGCGCAGCATCGCTTCCGCGGCGCCAAGTACCGCGCCGTCATCACTGAAGGTCGCGTGATCGGCTGAAGCCGATCCACCGATCCACCGATCAGTCGATCAGCCGACCAGCCGACCAGCCGACCAGCCGGTCAGGTCGCCGCGCTCATGTGCTCGATGAAGGCCTTCACCTTCGGCGGCACACGCGCCCCGGCGGCGTACAGCAGGTAGGCCGCGCGCTCGTAGGTGCCGGCGGGCGACCACGCATCGAGGACGCGCACCAGCCGCCCGGCGTCCAACCCCGCCTGCGCGGAGAACAGCGGCAGCAGCGCGATGCCCGCGCCTTGCTCAGCCGCGGCGGCGAGCGCGAGGCTGTTGCCGATCGCCTGTCGCGGCGCGATGGCGACGGTCATCTGCTCGTCGCCGCGCTTCAGCGGCCAGTTGGCGTCGAACGCGCCGAAGCCCAGGTGGATGCAGCGATGTCGTGTCAGCATCTCGGGCCGCTCCGGCGCGCCGTGCGCCGCGAGATATGCCGGGGAGGCCACCAGCACATAGGGCGTGTCGAAGAGCTTGCGTGCGACCAGGTCCTGCGGCGGCTGCGCCGTGATGCGCAGCGCGACGTCGACACGTTCGGCGACGATGTCCACGGGGCGGTCGTTCAACGAGAGTTGGAGATCGACGTCCGGATACGCGGCGGCGAAGGCGGCGAGGCGCGGGGCCAGCCACAGCTGCCCCAGCACCACAGGCGCCGATACGCGCAGCACGCCGGACGGCCGGGCGCCGTAGCGCGCGGCGAGCGCGTGCACGTTGCCCGCGGCGTCGCGGATGGATGCGCATTCGCGCAGCACCTGCTCGCCGAGCTCGGTGAGCGCCATCGAACGCGGTCCGCGGATCAGCAGCTTGGCCGACAGCGCGCGCTCCAGCCGCGCCACGCTGCGACTCATCGACGACGGCTCCACGCCCAGCGCCCGCGCGGCCTGCGAGAAGCCGCCGTGCTCGACGACGTGCCAGAAGGCCACCATCTCGTCGAGCATCAACGCGGTGCGGTCGCCGCGGCGGCTGCTGTCGTTGTCGGGCGGGGTCGTGGTCACTCGCGTGGCGCTCCAGGAGGGGCGCTCATGATAGGTGCCTCGGCGCCGGCAGCCGCATCGGCCCCGCGCGTCGGCGTCCGGGTCGACGCCGGCACCAGGCCTCCTGTCGTTCAGCGCTCCAGCGGCAACTCGCCGAAGCGCCCGTCGGCGTAGTCGATCAGCACCTTGCGCACGTCCTCCATCGTCGACATCACGACGGGCCCGTGCTTGACGAAGGTTTCCCCGATCGGCCTCGCGGCCAGCAGCACCGCATGCGTGTCGACGCCGGCCTCCAGGCGGACGATGCCTTCCTCGCCGGCGCGTACCGTGGTCGCGCGACCTTCCGGAAGGACCCGCGCCTGATCCCGCGCATGCAAGGTCGCCGCGCCCGAGACGACGTAGATCCATGCCTGCTCGTCCGACGACAGCGGATGGGAGAAGGTGCCGCCGGGCGACAGCGCGATGTCGAGCAGCGTGAAGGGCTCCGGCGTGCCCGTCGGGCCGACGACGTCGCCGGACCGGCCCAGCACGACCCGCACGCGATGGCCGTCGTGCTCGATCACCGGGATGTCCTCCGCACGCACCAGCAGCGAATGCGCTGGCCCATGCTTCAGCCGTCGCGGCAGGTTCACGAAGATCTGCAGCGCATGCGTGCGCGCGCCGGGCTCGGGCACTTCCTCGTGCGCCGCGCCGCCCGCGGCGGCCAGCCAGTACAGGTCGCCGGCGCGCAGCGTGAAGCGCTTGCCGAGCGTGTCGCGGTTGAAGAAGCCGCCGGTGGCGTCCTCGAACATCATGGTCACCGCCGAGATCCCTGCGTGCGGATGCGGCGCGAAGGTCGGTCCGGTCATCACGAAGTGGTCGACCATCAACAGCGGGTCCATCCGGCCGCGGAACATCTCTTCCGAGAAATGGCGCGCCGTGAAGTTGCGGCCGATGGCGTGCGGGCTGCCGGTGATCGTGTCGCCGACGCGGTCGGCAGCGACCTCCGCGGTCGCGAGGGTGTCGGTGGGGTCCATGGGTGTGCTCCAGCGGACGCGCGAGTCGCGTCCTCGGGGAAATTCTGGAGTCCGGACCGCGCCGGGAGAAGCCGTCGGAACGGGATGCTGCTTCCAACCGGATGGACGATCAATCCAATCGCACCGCCTCCGGGAACGCGTCGGCGATGTGCTCGATGAATGCGCGCGTGGCGGCGGTCATGCCGCGGCGGCTGGGCATCAGCACGGTGATCGTGGCGTCCGCCGCGAT
This sequence comes from Roseateles noduli, assembly GCA_002205125.1. Classification (GTDB taxonomy): domain Bacteria; phylum Pseudomonadota; class Gammaproteobacteria; order Burkholderiales; family Burkholderiaceae_C; genus Roseateles; species Roseateles noduli. Next base: position 255,579 of record NIOE01000004.1, read on the forward strand.
CCAGTCCGGCAGTACGCGCTGCAGCAGGCCCGCGCGCACGTCGTCACGGCACACGTAGGCGGGCAGGGCGACGATGCCCAGGCCGGACGCCGCCGCCTGCTTCAGCGTCACCATGCACGAGCCCAGGATCCGCGGCCGGATGCCCACCTGCACCACCTGCTCGGGATCGTCCGCGCGGCGCAGCCGCCAAGACGGCGTGACGCTGTCGCGCTTCATGAACAGGCTGGCGCAGCCGCTCAGGTCGTCGGGCGTCTCCGGTGTGCCTACCGTCTTCAGATACCCCGGCGATGCGAACAGGTGCCACGGTGCCTCCGCCAGCGGACGCTGCACCATCGTCGAATCCGGCAGGGCGCCCGAGTACGCGCGGATCGCGAAGTCGAAGCGGTCCGCCACGATGTCCACGTTGTTGTCGCCCGCGTGCTGGACGATCTCCACCTTCGGGTGCTTCTCCAGGAAGCTGGACACCATGCGCGCCATCGCGAACTGCGCGGTCGCCGTCGCCACCGTGTAGCGCACCGTCCCGGCGGGTTCCTTCGAAAGGCTGCGCATCGCCAGTTCCGCCTCGTCCGCGCGGGCCAGCGTGGCCACGGCGTGGCTGTAGAACTCCATGCCGCTTTCGGTGAGCGACACCTGCCGCGAGGTCCGCGCGAACAGCGTGACGCCGAGCTCGCGCTCCAGCTGCTGGATGCGGTAGCTGATCGTCGACACGGGCCGCTCCAGCGCGCGCGCCGCGGCGGACAGACCGCCGCGGTCGGCCACTTCCACGAAGTATCTGAAATCGTTGAGATCGAGCATGGGCGTCCTCTTGGGCGGGATTGTGGCGTCGTTTGAGCCGCCGATCCGCGCCCTTCTTCCGACCCGTTGGAAGGTCGATTCAACGCAGCCCCGTTGATCCACCGGGGGCCGTCGGATGGAATGAGTTCACTCCGGCAGCACAGCGCCAGGCCCCTCGGGATCCACCCGGGGACCGCCCGAAGCGGCGACCGATCCGGAGTCCTTCAACCCTCAAGGAACCACCATGAAGACCAAGCGCACCCGCATGAATCGCGATAACACCGCCGTCCTGCTGATCGACCATCAGGTGGGCCTGCTCACCGGCGTGCGCGACATGACCGTCAGCGAGCTGAAGCACAACGTCGTCGGCCTGGCCAAGGCGGCCCAGGTGCTGGGCCTGCCGGTGGTGGCGATCACCACGGCGCGCGACAGCATGTGGGGCCCGACGACGCCCGAGCTCAAGGAGGCGCTGGGCGGCGGCGAGATCATGGACCGCTCCACCGTGAACGCCTGGGACTTCGCGCCCTTCGTCGATGCGGTCAAGGCCACCGGCCGCGACCACCTGATCATCGCGGGCCTGTCCTTCGAGGTCTGCGCCTCGCTGCCGGCGATCTCCGCGCAGGAGGAGGGTTTCGAACCCGTCATCGCCCTCGACGCCTGCGGCACGTTCTATCCGGCCAAGCGCGAAGCCGGCGTCGCCCGACTGACGGCGCTGGGCATCGAGGTCTCCGACTACGCGACGCTGATGGTCGAGATCATGGCCGACAACGCCGACCCCAAAGCGCTGGAGGTCTACGCCGCGCTGGACATGTCGTTCGCCACGCTCATGGGTCAGGTCGCCGGAGCGCTGAAGCAATGACCGCCGCGTACGACACCCTCATCGTCGGCGGGGGCTCGGCCGGCGCCGTGCTCGCCCACCGGCTGAGCGCGGACCCGTCGCGACGGATCCTGCTGCTCGAAGCCGGCCAGGCCTACCGCCCCAACGTGTTCCCCCGCGACCTGGCCGACGCGGACACGGCCGGCGGCCCCGACGGTCACGACTGGGGCTACACGGCGGAGACCGGCATCGACGGTCGCAGCATCCGCGCGCCGCGCGGCAAGACGATAGGCGGCTGCTCCGCGGTCAACGCGGCGGTGGCGATGCGTTCGCGGCCCGAGGACTTCGCGAAGTGGCGCGCGCTCGGCATTGAGGGCTGGGACTGGGAGGAGGTGCTCGCCGCCTTCAAGGCCATCGAGAACACGCCCGACGGCGACAACGACTTCCGCGGTCGCAGCGGTCCGCTGCCGATCCGTCATCGTCGTCCCGACGAGTTGACTCCGGCGCTGAATGCCTTCGTCGACGCGAGCGCGAACCTGGGCTTCGCCCGCGTGGACGACTTCAACGGCGGCGATCAGGCCGGCGTGTCGCCGTATCCGCTCAACGTGATCTCGGGTCGCCGCATCAACACGGGCATCGCCTTCCTGGACGAGGCCGTGCGTGCGCGGCCCAACCTGACGATCCACGGCGGTGTCGAGATCGACAAGGTCCTCATCGAGGACGGTCGCGCCGTGGGCGTCCTCGATGCCGATGGCAAGACCTGGCGCGCGAACGAGGTGATCCTCAGCGCCGGCGCCTTCGGCAGTCCGGCGATCCTGATGCGCTCCGGCGTGGGACCGGCCGCGGTGCTGTCGCGGCTCGGCGTGCCGCTGGTGGCCGACCTGCCCGTCGGCGAAGGGCTGCAGGAGCACCCGTTCTATTACAACGTCTACGCGTTGACGCCGGAGGCCGCCGGCATGCATCCGGCGGCGGGTGCGATCCTGTGGGCCGCGTCGTCGGAAGCGGAAGCCGGCGATCTGGACCTGCACGTCTCCGCCACGCATCTGTTCGATCCGGCGCTCAGCCCGACCGGCGGCGCGATCGTGCTGGCTGTGGCGCTGACGCAGCCGGAGGCGCGCGGCAGCCTGGAGATTGTCGACCGCGATCCCCGATCGGCGCCGCGCATCCGCTACAACTTCCTCGGCACCGGGCGCGATCGCTCGCGGATGCTGGAGGCGGTGCGGATCTCCCGCGCGATCGGCCGCCAGCCGCCGTTCGCGGACCTGGTCCACGCGGAGATGGCGCCGGGCGCGGAGGTGTCTGACGGCGACGACCTCGCCCCCGCGATCGCGCGCAACCTCGACGGGTACGCGCATCCCACTTCCACCTGCCGCATGGGACGACCGGGCGAGGGTGTCGTCGACGGCGGCGGCCGCGTGTTCGGCATCGACGGGCTGTTCGTGATCGACGCGTCGATCATGCCGCTGGTCCCCAGCGCACCGCCCAACATCACCACGATGATGATGGCCTGGCACCTCGCCGGCCGCAGCCTGGGAGCACCGGCATGAGCACGGACACGATTCCTCTGATGGCGGCCGACGTGGTCGCCTCGGTCGAGCTGCGCGCGCAGTTCGGCCGTTTCTGGTCCACGACGCCGGGCACGCCGCGCGAGGTCTATGACCGTTTCATCGGCGCGACGCCGATGGCGCCGGGCGTGACGACGAGCCAGGTGTTCGACGCGCCGGCCCCCGGCTGGTGGTGCGAGCCGGCCGATGCGGCCGCGACGCGCGCCGGACGCGCGATCCTCTTCCTGCATGGCGGCGGCTACGGCCTCGGCCACGCGGGGCCGTACGCCGGCTTCGTCAGCCAGATCGTGGCGCGCTCGGGCGTGCCGGCCTTCGCGCTGGAATACCCGCTGGCGCCGGAGGCGCAGTGGCCGACGGCGCGCGATCTGGCGGTGTCGGCGCTGGCCGCGCTGACGGAGCAGTTCGAGTCGGTCGCGGTGGTCGGCGATTCGGCCGGCGGCGGCCTGAGCTTCGCGACGGTGCTGGAGGCGCGGCGACGCGGCCTGCCGGTGGCGGCCATCGCGACCTTCTCGCCGTGGACCGACCTGAGCCTCAGCGGCGAAAGCGTCCGCGATCCGGCGGTCATCGATCCGCTGCTGGCGGTGGACTATCTGCGGGCGTCGGCCGCGGCGTATCTCGGCGCGACGCCGGCGGACGATCCGTGCGCCTCGCCGCTGTTCGAGCCCTACCTGCGCCTGCCACCCACGCTCATCCAGGTCGGCGCCGACGAGATCCTGCGCGACGACTCGATCCGCATGGCGCGCGCCGCCGAAGCCGCCGGCACCGACGTCGACCTGCAGGTCTGGCAAGGCTTGCATCACGTGTTCCAGCTCAACACGCAGGAACTCGCGAGTGCGCGTCTGGCGCTGGACCGCACGGCGGAGTTCCTCGTGCGTCACCTGCGTTGATTCAGGGAAAGGCTTGTTGACTGCCGAGTCTGCTGGCCCTCACCCCCGCCCTCTCCCGCAGTGCGGGAGAGGGGGCCACCCCAGTGCTCCTGCCCCGAATGGCTCGGTGCACTTTCACTCCCCTGCCTCGAATGGCTCGGTGCACTCTCACTCCCTCTCCCGCACTGCGGGAGAGGGCGGGGGTGAGGGCCAGCGGCGGTGGAAGTGCTGAAGCCGACTCAGCGCGCCATCGACGTCGCCGCCAGCAGCATCCACGTCGAATGCGGGATCCACTGCTCCACCCAGCGCCATTGCTCGTCGTCGGGGCCCGGTCCGAAGGCGATGCCTTCTCCCGTGTCGCTGCCGACCGCGCCGGTGATGCCGTTGGAGATGCCGCCCGCGAACATGTCGCCGGCGCTGGACGCCACCGTCGGCGGATTGCGCTTGCCGAAGCCGTAGAGCATCGAGATGCCGTAGGGGTTCTTGCCCAGCGTCCAATCCACCTGATCCTGCGCGTACGCGGCCCAGTCGGCGGGCAGGGCAGGGGACACCTTGCGACCCGCCACCGCCACCGCGGTGCTCAGCGACAGCAGGCGCGCGCTCTCACCCTGCCACCAGTAGCCGGTCTCGTTCTTGTGCGGAATGAAGAAGCCTTCCAGCACCGGACCGTCCGCCTTGCCGTCCTTCGCGAGCTGGAAGGACTGCCGCGCGTAGCCGAACGGATTGGACACGCGCCGCGTGATGTCGACCTCGTGCTGCAGCGCCGCCTTGATCACCGTGCCGGCGCGGGCGCGACGGGTGTCGTCGGTCTCGATGTCGAGGTAGTAGCCGAGGCTCAACACCGGCAGGCCGGCCTCGACCGCGTGATAGTAGGGACGCGAACCGCCGTCGCTGACGAAGCCGCCGTCGGCCGCCTGCCGCTGCATCAGGCTGTCCGCGCGCGCCCGCGCCGCGTCGAGGAAGCGCGCGTCCTTCGTCGCGTTGAACAGCTCCACCGCGGCCATCAACGCGGTGTAGTCGTCGATGATGTTCTCGACGCCGTTCGCCGTGTACTGCGCGTTGAAATTCTGCAGATGGTCGAAGCCCTTGATCGCATCGGCGAGGTAGGTCTTCCCGTCGACGCTGCCATGCCGCCCCGACTGCTTCGCCAGCATCGACGCCCGCGCCAGCGCGGCGATCGCCATGCCGCCGCCCGCGCGGTAGGCCGAGCGGTAGAGCTTCGTGTAGCGCCCGTCGTCGCCCTCGTAGCCGACGACCATGCGCTCGGCGCCTTCCGCGCCCCACTTGTCGAAGACCGTCGTATAGAAGTAGCCCTCGGCGTCGAGGATGCGATGCAGATAGTCCGCACCCCAGAACGCTTCGTCCTGGGCGCGCTTGAGCAGCCCCGCGCGGCGGTACAGGTCCGCCGACGCGTCCGCCGTGTAGGCCAGCGCCCAGGCCGCCATCGACGTCTGCTGCGGGTTGAAGAAATTCGCGTAGCCGAGGTGCGACAGATACTTGCCCGTGTCGCCGCCGGCGTCCTTCCAGCCGCCGTGCACGTCGACGAAACGATCGGTCTCGAAGATGCGGATGCGCCGGTCGCCCTTGCCGGTATGGCGGCTGCGATGGAAGTAGTCGAGCAGCTTGTCCGCCGTTATCGCGAACAGCGCCTGGTCGCGCACCCGGACCGGTGCGGACGTCACGCGCTTGCCGTCCAGCGTCGCCTCGACGCGGTAGACGCCCGGCGTCTGCACCGCTGAGAAGTCCGCCTCGAAGTAGCGCTTGCCCGTGCCCCAGGCCGAGAAGTCCGGCAGCGGCTTGAGATCGCCTTCGGCGACCGTCTTGCCGCCCGAGAGCACACGGTAGCGGCCCGATTGCACCGCGCCGGTCGATTCGACGATCGCGCGCTTGGGGCCGGCGCGTTCCAGCGCGACCTGATTCAGTTGCACCAGCAACGGATCCGTCGGCAAGGTGACGGAGACCGTCGTCTTGCGTTCGTCCGTTGCCGCGTGCGAGGCCATGGCGGCGGTCCCGAGGACCGCAGCGACCGCGAAGACCGCGGCCACCGCGAGCGCGGAGCGTCGGGGGGAATGCGCCGCGCGGGCGGTGACATCGGTCTTCATGCGATCAGTTCCAGGCCATGTTCTTGGACCACTTCACGCCCGAGCTCGGGCACTTGCCGGAGTTGTTCGGGTACTTGCTGTTGATGACGCTGTTCACCACGCTGACGTTGCCCATCGTCGGGTCCTGCTTGTAGATGTCCAGCGCCATGCTGGCGCGCCAGCAGTTGCCCTTGTCGTCGCCCAGGCTGGACGACGAGAGCCAGCGAATGTACTGGTCCGTCAGGTAGGTGGCGAAGCAGGTCTCGCTGGACATGCTGCCGCAGTTGCCCGCGTTCTTCACCTGCGTGAACGCCGAGATGCTGCCGATCGATCCCGTGTTCACCTGCACCTGGAAGGCCAGTCCCACCAGGTTGTACTGGCTGAAGCTGGTGAAGCCGATCTTCTTCAGCGCGTCCAGCACCGGCAGCAGCTTGTCGCTGTCGATGTGGGCGTAGTGGCTCATCACGTACTGCGCCTGGCGGTTGTCGAAGTCCGACTGCAGCGCCTGGCAGATCTTGGTCAGCGCCGCCTTCTTCTTCGAGTTGGTGCGGGACAGGTTCGGATACGGGTCCAGGCGCGAGTCGTCCGCCTTCATGTCCGCCGCCGCGATGCCGGTGACCTGGACGCCCCAGTTCTTCATGTCGGTGTTGGTCGCACCGGTTTTGCCCAGCACGTAGGGCGCGTAGGCGTTCTTGAAGTAGTCCGGGAAGTCGCCGACCGTCGTCACGCCGACCGGGCCGAAGGTGTCGCCGCGGTAGTCGGAGATGCCTTCGTTGTGCTCGTAATCGACCTCGCAGTAGCGCCACGGTTCCGGGTCTTGATAGTTGGTGGTGCCGTTCTCCGGATAGGCGTCCATGCTGAGCACGGCCTGCCATTGGTTGACCGTCAGCTTGCGGGCCTTGTCGAAGACGTTGCCGTAGACGCGCGAGTCGCCGACAGGGATGACGCCGGCCGCCGCGGCCGCCTTGGTGGCCGTCACCAGCGGTTGGCCGGTGGCCGTGAAGGTGTTGGTGTAGACCCAGCCGTCCTGCACGTACACGCTGGGTTGGCTGCCGGCCGGGGCGGCTGCCTTGGTCTTGCCGGCTGCGACGGCCGCGGACGCGCCGCAGACGAGGGCCAGGACGGTGAGCGCCGCTTGCACGCCGATGCGGCGGACGCTGGGGGTACGAGATTGCATGGTGGTTGCCTCCGAAAGACACGGGGGTAGGGGGGCGTGGCCTGCGCCACGGGAATGGGTTCCCGAGAGCCGCCGCCCACCACTCTCGCCAAGCCGGTCCTGCGCTCGGGGGCGTGGGTCGCTGCAGCCCATGGGCGGCGAATGTAGGCGGAACATTTCATCGATGCAATAAATAAAACCACTGGATGTGTAAATTGATTTATCAGCGGACCCCGTGATGCCGTCGTGAAGCTGCGTCAGAATGGGGGATACCCGAAGGACCAGCCGCCAGCATGAGAACCACCAGTCGAGGGGCCACCCAACAGTCCAGCGCGCCCTACAACCGCCGTGTGGTGCTGGACTTCATCCGCCAGCAGGGCGCGGCATCGCGCAAGGACATCGCCGACAAGGTGTCGCTGAGCCCCCAGACGGTGGCCAACATCACCAACGACCTGGAGGCGATCGGGTTGATCGTGTCCAGGCGGCAGAAGGTCGACAAGTCGCGCGGCCAGCCGCCCATCGCCTTCGAGCTCAATCCGCAGGCGGGCAACGCGATCGGGATCAGCCTGGAGCCGGGCCGCGCCTCGGCCGCGCTGGTCAACCTGGTCGGCGAGATCCGCAGCCGCTGCGAGGTCGACATGGACACCAGCGACCGCCGCCAGATGCTGGCCGCGATGCTGCAGCTGGTCGCGCAGCTGCGCCGCGAGTCGACCGAGCCGCTGTGGGGCATCGGCGTCGCGCTGCCGGGGCCGCTGGGCCACACCGACATCAGCTTCGTCGGCCCGACCGCGCTCGAAGGCTGGAACGACCTGTCCGTGCTGGACGAGCTCGGCGAAGTCACGGGGCTCTCCGTTTTCTACCGGATCGACAGCGTTGCCGGTGCCCTGGGTGAGACGCTCTTCGGCGTGGCCCGCAACCTCGACAACTTCTTCTATCTGCACCTCGGGCTGGGCCTGGGCGGCGCGCTGGTCATCGGCCGCGCCGCGTATCCGGGCTCGAACGGCAACGCCACCGAGATCGGCCACGTGCCCATCGTGCCGGGCGGCACGCCGTGCTACTGCGGCAACCGCGGCTGCCTGGAGCGCTACGTCTCGATGCACTCGCTGGCCGAGGCCTTGAAGGTCTCCGACCACGACGTCTGGTCGCTGGACCTCGCCAAGCGCCTGAAGGACCCGAAGGACAAGGCGCTGCACCAGTGGTGCCGTCAGGCCGCGGACCGGCTGCGCGACGCGGTCTGCATGATCGAGAACATGCTGGACCCGCACTCGATCGTCATCGGCGGCTCGGCGCCCAAGGTGCTGGTGGAGCATCTGGTCGCGCTCGCGCAGCCGTGGCACCGCTCGGTGCGCGGCGGCGTCGCGACGCCGCAGACGCGGCTGCTGCTGTCGGACCGCCAGGACGACAGCTCCATCCTCGGCGCCGCGGTGCTGCCGATCTACGAGATGCTGTCGCCGCGCCTGGAGACGCTGCAGCAGGACCGTCGCGGCGAGGCCGACGTGGCCGAGCTGCTGGGGCATCGGGCGTCCATACCTCGGCGTGGGTAGTCCGGATGGACCGTCGGACGTGCGAGACGAAGTGAGGGTAAAGCCACCTGGGGGAATCCCTTGATTACTTAAATCCAATGGATTTAATTATTGACGCTGTGTTCTGAGTGCTCCTACAGTCGGCGCCCATGGACACGGCACGACCTCTTTCCCATCCTCCGCTCAGCATCGTCGGCGACGTCGGCGTCGACCTCGTGCTGGGCAGCCTGACCGGGTGGCCGCAACTCGGCACCGAACTCCTGATGCCCCGCAGCGAGCTGCGCCCGGGCGGCTCCGGCGCCAACGCGGCGCTGGCCGCGCGCCACATCGGACAGCGCGCGCACCTGATCTCCGCGGTCGGCAACGATCACTTCGGCCAGTGGCTGGCGGCGCAGTTCGCCGGCATCGAGACGGACCTCGAGATCTGCGACATAGCGACCACCATCTCGGTCGGCCTCATGCACACCTGCGGCGAGCGCAACTTCTTCACCACGCACGGACACCTGCAGCGGCTGTCGGCCGAGCATGTGCTCCAGCATCTGCAGCCGACCGACGCGCCGACCGACGCGCCGGCGATCGCGCTCTTCACCGCGCCTTTCCTGCTCACCGACCTGCGCCCCCGCTACGCGGCGCTGATGGCCGAGGCCGGACGACGCGGCTACCGCGTCGCGCTGGACACCGGCTGGCCGCCGGAAGGCTGGAACCGGGAGGAGGTGATGAGCTGGCTGCCGCACTGCGATCACCTGCTCATCAACGAGCTGGAGGCGCAGAGCATCGCCGGCACCGAGGACCTCGATGACGCGCTGGCCCTGATCGGCCGTGCGCTGAAGCCCGGGGCGAGCCTGATCGTGAAGGTCGGCGCGCGCGGCGCGCTGGGCCTGGCGTCCGGAGGGCGCGTCCAGCACCTCACCGAGCCCGCCGACATCTTCGACACCATAGGCGCCGGCGACGCGTTCAACGCCGGCTACCTGGCCGCGCGCATCCGCGGCGGCGATCTCGCCGAAGGACTGGCCGCGGGCTGCCGCACCGCCGGGGCCATCCTGCCGCGCTTCCCGCGCAGGACCATCCGCGCCGGCGAGTTCGCCGACTGCCTTCCCGCCAACGTCCTTGCCTGAGGAGCCGCCATGAAGCACCGCGCCTTGATCGTCGGCTACATCCTGGTCATCTGGTTCGTGATCTCCTTCGTCACCAACCTGATCGGCCCGCTGATGCCGATCATCATCCAGGACTTCCACCTGAGCCTGGGTCTGGCGGGCTTCCTGCCGTTCTCGTTCTTCCTCGCCTACGGGCTGGTGTCCATCCCCGGCGGCCTGCTGGTGGAACGCAAGGGCTCGCGCTTCACCATCCTCACAGCCTTCCTGCTGAACGGCATCGGCTCGCTGGCGATCGCGCTGTGGCCGAGCTACCTGACCGCCGTCGGCGGGCTGTTCGTGATCGGCCTGGGCATGGCCCTGCTGCAGGTCGTGATCAACCCGCTGATGCGCACCGCCGGCGGCGAGCCGCACTTCGCGTTCTTCTCGGTGATGGGGCAGCTCGTCTTCGGCCTGGCCTCGTTCCTCAGCCCGATGGCCTTCCAGCTGCTGATGGAGCGCCCCGATGCGGCCAAGGGCCTCGCGTGGGTGCCGTTCTACTGGATCTTCGTCGTCGGCTTCATCGCGCTGATCGTCGCGAACCAGACGCTGCCGCTGCCTGAAGTCCAGCTCAAGGACGACGAGCGCGCCGGAGGCTGGTCGGCCTATCGCGAGCTGCTCGCGCGCCGCGACGTTCGCCTGTTCTTCCTCGGCATCATGGCCTACGTCGGCACCGAGCAGACGCTGGCCAACTGGATGTCGCAGTTCCTGCAGACCTACCACGGCATCTCCGCGACCGGCGACGGCGCCGACGCGGTGGCGGGCTTCTGGGGACTGATGTCGCTGGGTTGCCTGCTGGGCCTCGGCCTGCTGAAGCTGCTCGACTCCCGCGTCGTGCTCGCCGGCTTCACCGTGCTGGCGATCGGCAGCGTGGCGCTCGCGCTGTTCGGCTCCGCGCATGTCGCGCAGCTCGCCTTTCCGGCCTCGGGCTTCTTCCTGTCCGTGATGTTCTCGGTGGTGTTCTCGCTCGGACTGAACTCCGTGCCCCACCACCACGGCGCGTTCTCCGGCGTGCTCTGCACCGGCATCCTCGGCGGCGCGATCGTGCCGCTGCTGGTCGGCCTGCTCGGCGACGCCATCGGCCTGCGCGCCGCCATGTCCACCGTCTTCCTCACGCTCCTCTACATCCTGAGCGTGAGCGCCTGGGCGCGGCCGCTCGTCACCAACGAGACCGTTCCGCTGTCCCGCCTGCTGTCCCGGTTCAAGCCCAGTCCCGAAGCCTGATCCGTCCGCTCCGTACCGCCTCCCCCCTTTCAGCCCCTTGTCCCGTGCCACGGCCTCGTCGCCGGGACGGAGGCTGCCTGCCAGACCCATGGAGATCCCAGTGATGAGACCCGATCGAGCCGCTTTCCGTCCGGCCCTCCGAGCCGCCTTCGCCACCACCGCCACGGCGGCCGCCGTGAGCCTGCTGGCCGCCACCGCCTTCGCGCAATCGCAGACCGCGCCGGCGCCGCAGGCCGAGGCAAAACCTGACACCAAGGTGGACGCCAAGACGGACACCAAGAGCCGCGAGATCTCGGAGAAGGAGAAGAACGAGCTCCCCGTGATCACGGTGAACGCGACGCGCGTGAGCTCCGGCCTGCTGCAGACGCCGGTGGCGGTGACGGCGCTGACGCAGGAGTCGCTGACCCGCGAAGGCATCCACGACGTGCGCGGCCTCTCCGGCAAGGTGCCCAACCTGCAGATCTCGCAGGGCGCGGACTCCGGCGTGCAGATCAACATCCGCGGCGTGGGCTCGACCAACTTCACCGAGGTCGGCGACCCGGCGGTCGGTCTGCACGTGGGCGGTCTCTATTCGCCGCGGCCGCAAGGCGCGCTGGCGCTGATGTTCGACCTGGAGCAGGTCGAAGTGCTGCGCGGCCCGCAGGGCACGCTGTTCGGCCGGAACTCCACCGGCGGCAGCATCAACATCATCCCGGCCAAGCCTGAATTCGGCGCGACCTACGGCTCGGCGGAACTGGACCTCGGCAACTACCGCAAGCGCCAGCTGAACGTGATCCAGAACATCGCGGTCAACGACACGATCGCGCTGCGCGCCACCGTCAGCACGATCAAGCGCGACGGCTGGATCAACCAGCAGCAGGACTTCACCGACGTCGACATGCCCGAGCACGGCTTCGTCGCCGACGGCATCCCCGACGTCGACCAGCGCCGCAACGTCAAGGTGCCGCGCAGCAAGTACTACTACAACCGCGACGAGTGGGCAGCGCGCATCGCCGGCCGCGTGAAGCTCTCCAGCGACCTCGAATGGCTGGTCGCCTACGAGAAGTTCCAGAACAACGGTGCCGGCGAGATCGCGATGAAGGACTGCGACATGGCCGCCGGCACCGACTTCGCCTGCCCCGGCGGCAAGTGGGACGTGAAGGTCAACGTGCCGGGCAAGACGGACATGTCGATCGACACGGTGCGCTCCAACCTGAACTGGAAGCTCAACGACCGCTCCACGATCGAATACGGCTTCGCCTACGCGACGCAGAAGCGCTCGCAGCAGTCGGACGACGACGGCGGCTACTACCCGCTGTCGCGCCAGGTCACGGCGACGCTGCCGGTGGGACCGGACGGCGACTGGGGCACCTGGCCGATCCGCGACGAGACCTCGCTGACGCTGGGCTCGACCTACAAGTCGCAGGTGCACGAGCTGCAGTTCAAGCATCACACCGACGAGGTGCAGCTGGTCACCGGCCTGTTCTGGATGCACGAGAAGAACGCGATCGACTACGCGCAGGAGCAGCTGGTCACCGCGCCCTTCGGCTTCCCGACCAGCCAGTACTACGCCCAGCCTGATCGGCAGATCGACGCCAAGGCGATCTTTGCGCAGGCCGACTGGACCTTTTTGCCGACCTGGACCGCGACGGTGGGCGGTCGCGTCAGCTTCGACAAGAAGACCGACAAGGGCGGCCGTGTCTACGGCAGCTTCGACGGCTCGACGCCGGCGTACTACAACGGTCTCTACGACCCGGGCACGCCCGGCGCGCCGGGCTTCCGCCCGCACAACGGCCGTGACCTGACCGAGCAGATGGGCCCGTTCGCGGGTCCCGGCGCCTACGGCCTCTGGGGCGAGCCCGCGGGCAACGACCACGGCGAGAGCTGGAAGAAGTTCACCTACCGCCTCGGCCTGCGCAAGCAGCTGACGCCGGCGGACATGGTCTACACCTCGCTGTCGACGGGCTACAAGGCCGGCGGCTTCGGCGACAAGGACGACCGCTGCGGCGGCAAGGAATGCGTCGACGGCCCGGCGGGTCCGCAGTACACCTTCTTCCCGTACAAGCCGGAGACGGTCACCAACTTCGAGCTCGGCTACAAGGGCCTGATGCTGGACAAGCGCCTGAGCCTGTCGGCGACGTTCTTCTACAGCCGCTACAAGGACATGCAGGTCACGGGCGACTTCTTCGCCTCCAAGGTCAAGCAGGTGGGCCCGTGCCCGGACGAGAACCCGACCTGCGACATCGTCACCAAGTGGCAGACGGTCAACGTCGGCGTCGTGGACATCCCCGGCCTGGAGCTGGAGGTCGACTACAAGCCGTGGAAGGGCGCGCGACTCGGCGCCTTCTTCAGCTACATCAACAGCAGGATGAAGGACTACCCGTCCTTCAGCGACAGCTGGAACTGCGGCGTGCGCGCGGAGATGGGCGCCCCGGCATGTCCTGACCCCTACACCGGTCCGATCCGCGAGAACGCCGGCCGCCAGATCTACGACATCACCGGCAACCACCTGCCGCTGTCGCCCAAGTACAGCTTCGGCGTGAACTTCTCGCAGAGCCTCCGCTTCGGCGAGGGCTGGGAGCTGACGCCCTGGATCAACGTGAAGTGGCAGGACAAGATGTATTTCACGCTGCGCAACCTGGACAACGCGCACATCTCGGACGGCCAGAAGGCGTTCGCGAAGGTCGATGCGAGCCTGCGGCTGCAGGCGCCCAAGGACTGGCACGCGGAGGTCTACGTGCTGAATGCGACCAACAAGATGACGAAGAACTCCGCGCAGGACGGCGGCGGTTTCGTGCGCGGGTATTGGAACGATCCGCGGACCTTCGGGATCCGCGTGGGGATCGATTACTGATCCCTCCGGGTTGATTCAGCTCAGCAGCGCCATCAACCGGAGTGCCGCCGGCGAGAGATAGGCGTTGGTGCGGTAGGTGACGACCAGCCATCGCTTCATGGTCGTCTCCTTCAGCACCACTTCGCGCAGCGGGTAGCTGCCCACGGCGACGTCGAGGTGCTTGCGCGAGACGAAGCTCAGCAGGCCCGTCTCCGCGATGAGCGCGGGCAGCATGTGCAGCGTGCTGCTCTCCACCTGCACCTCCGGACGCGGCAGGCCCCGGCGCACGAAGGTGTGGTCCAGCCAGTCGCGCGTCGGCGCGCCCTGAGGCTGCAGCACCCAGCGGTAGGCGCTCAAGTCCTTCAAGGACGGCTTGCCGTTGAAGAGCTCATGGTCCGCGCTCGCCGCGACCACGACGTGGTCCTCGACCAGCCGTCGCGACACGAAGCCTGATTCCGGCGCGCCCTCGGTGCCGACCACCAGGTCCAGCTCGCCGGCCCGGAGCATCGGCATCAGCACGTCCACGAGCGACACCGTCGTCTTCAACCGGACGTCCGGCGCCTCGCGCAGCAGGCGCCGCACGGCCTGAGGCAACTGGTACTGCGCCGCCGTGGGCACGATGCCGAGCCGCACGACACCCGACAGGCCGCGACCGATGTCGCCCACCTCGCGCTGCGCATCCTCGACGTCGAAGCGCAGACGCTGCGCCCATCGCAACATCACCCGACCCGCCGGCGTGAGCCGGATGCCGCGCCCTGAGCGCTCGAACAGCGGCGCACCGGCCTCCTTCTCCAGACGACGGATCGCGCTGGTCAGCGCGGGCTGCGTGCGATGGAGCCGCTCCGCCGCCTGTCCCACATGTTCCAGCTCGGCGATGGTCTCGAAGTAGCGCAGATCGCGGAGGTCCATAGCAAAAGTCCGATTTATCGATCGCCAAGAATAATGGATTGGATCTGATCCTCCATTCGTCGAATACTTGTTCCATCGAGACCCGCCAACGGGCCCGTCCAGGAGACAAGATGAAGCATTCGACAGGGTCCTCGCGACTCTCCCAGGCCATCGCCGTGGCCGTCCTTTCCTGCTGCAGCGTCGCGGCCATGGCCCAGAACTACGCCAGCAAGCCGATCCGCGTGATCGTGCCGTTCCCGCCGGGCGGCGGCACCGACCTGATCGCCCGCGAAACCACCCAGGCGGTCGCCAACAACACCAAGTGGGTGTTCGTGATCGAGAACAAGCCAGGCGCCGGCGGCAACCTCGGCGTGGGCGAAGTGGCCAAGGCCGCGCCGGACGGCTACACGCTCGTGCTCGGGCAGACCAGCAACCTGTCGATCAATCCGTCGCTGTACCCCAAGCTGTCCTACAACCCGGTCAAGGACCTCGCGCCCATCACGCTGGTCGCGGACGCCCCGCTCGTCTACGTGACCAGCGCCGCGTCGCCGCACAAGACGATGACGGAGCTGATGGCGGCCGCCAGGAAGAGCCCCGGCACCATCAACTTCGCGTCCGGCGGCAACGGCACGGTGTCCCACCTGGCCGCGGAACTGCTGCAGCGCACCGCGGGCGTGAAGTTCACGCACATCCCGTACAAGGGCGTCGGCACCGCGCTGACCGACGTCGTCAGCGGCAACGTCGACCTGTACCTCGGCAGCCTGCCCACGCTGCTCGGCCACATCCGCCAGGGCAAGCTGCGCGCGCTCGCGGTCACCTCGGACAAGCGCCTGCCGGAACTCGCGGCCGTGCCCACCGTCGCGGAGGCCGGCTTCAAGGGCGCCTCGTCGTCGACCTGGTTCGGCTTCCTCGCGCCCAAGGGCACGCCGCCTGAAGTGGTCGCGCGGCTGAACGCCGAGTTCGGCAAAGCGCTCAAGCAACCGGCGCTCGTCAAGAAGATGAGCGACGAAGGCGCGAACGTGCTCACCAGCACGCCGGCGGAATTCTCCAAGCTGATCCAGGACGACCTGACGCGCTGGAGCAAGGTGATCAAGGACGCCAACGTCCATCTCGAGTGACACCGATACCGATGTCGACAGCGACCGACATCGATGCCCGCCGCGCCCACCGCATTTGATTGATCGGCCACTCGCGGCCGTTGGAGATTCCCATGAGTGAAACGACCGTGCTGCCCGACGTCATCCGCGACGTCCGACGCCTCCCCGCCGACATCGTCCGGCAGCTGTCGGAGTTCCCGTCCTCGATCCTGGCGGATGTCGCCGGCCGTCGCGGCGCCTTGCACGGCCGCATCCAGCCGCTGGCTCCGTCGATGCGATGCGCGGGCACGGCCATCACCGTCGAGGTCCGTCCGGGCGACAACCTGATGATCCACGCGGCGATGGCGATCGCGCAGCCGGGCGACGTCATCGTCGTCGACGGCAAGGGCGATCTGTCCAGCGCCTTGATGGGGGAGATCATGTCGCAGCAGTGCGTGGCGCTCGGCGTCGCAGCTGTGGTGATCGACGGGGCGGTGCGCGACAGCGAAGCGATCCGCGCGCTGGGCTTCCCGATGTTCGCCGCCGGCCTGAATCCGAACGGGCCTACGAAGTCGATCTCCGGCCGACTCAACCATCCGATCTCCATCGGCGGCGTGACGGTCCACCCGGGCGACCTGATCGTCGGCGATGCGGACGGCGTCACGGTGGTGGAACGCGACAAGGCCGCGTCCCTGATCCCGCTCGCGCACGAGAAGGTGAAGGCGGAGACCCAACGCATCGCCGGCATCCGCAATCGCGAGGCGCTGCGCCCCGCGTGGCTCGACGGCGCGCTGCGCGCCGCCGGCGTCATCAAGGACGGGGAAACGCTGTGAGCAAGGGCATGATCCTCGTCACCGGCGCGGACCTCGCGCCCAAGGCGGCCGCGCTGCTCGCGGACTACGAGCTGGTCTTCGCCGGCAAGACGCCGTCGCAGGACGACATCGTCGCGCTGTGCGGCGCGCACGACCCGGTGGCGGTTATCGTGCGCTACAGCGGCGTGAATGCCGCGGCGATGGCGGCAGCGACGAGCCTGAAGGTCGTCTCCAAGCATGGCAGCGGCACCGACACCATCGACAAGGCGGCCGCCGCGCAGCGCGGCATCCAGGTGCGTGCGGCCGTGGGTGCGAACGCCGCTGCCGTCGCCGAACATGCGCTCGCGCTGATGCTGGCCTGCGCCAAGTCCGTGGTGTCGCTGGACGCCAGGATGCGCAACGGGCACTGGGACAAGTCCACGCACAAGAGTGTCGAGCTCGAAGGCCGCACGGTGGGCTTGATCGGCCTTGGCGCCATCGGCCTGCGCTTTGCGAAGGTGGCCGATGCGATGGGCATGCGCGTGATCGGATTTGACCCCTTCGCCAAGTCCTTGCCGCCGTTCGTGCAGAGCGTCGACCTGGATGAGATCTGGCGGGACGCGGATGTCGTCTCGCTGCATTGCCCGCTCACGGCCGAGAACGCCAGGCTGGTGAACGCCGGCACGCTCGCGGCCTGCAAGCGCGGGGTCATCCTCGTCAACACCGCCCGCGGCGGACTGATCGACGAAGCCGCGCTGCTGGCCGCCGTGCAATCGGGACAGGTGCTGGCGGCCGGGCTGGACAGCTTCGCGGTCGAGCCCATGACGGCCGACCATCCGTTCCTGGCTGAACCGCGCATCCTGCTCAGCCCGCACATCGGCGGCGTGACCGCGGATGCCTACGTGAAGATGGGCGTGGGCGCGGCGCGCAATGTGCTGGAGGTGCTCGAAGGCGGCTCCTGAGTTTTCTACACTCCGTGCCGGTGCATCAAACGCAAGGCAAGGGATGACCCCCACTGCTCGGAAGTTCTCGAAGGTCGCGCTGGTCGCGGCGGTCCTGGCGATCGCCGCCTACTGGTACTGGTCGCCGTGGCTGGCGATCCATCAGATGCGGAACGCGGCGAAGGCCGGCGACGCGACCGCGTTCAACGAGCGCGTCGACTATCCGCTGCTGCGGGAGAGCCTGAAGGGTCAGTTGTCGACGGCGGTCGGCGCGAAGGCGACCGAGCGGTCGGAGTCCGGCAGCGACATCGCGAAGGCGGGCGCCGCGCTGGGCTCGCTGTTCGCGACGGCGATGATCGACCGCATGGTGGACGCCTTCGTGCGACCGGAATCGGTCATGCGGATCATGCAGGAGGGCAAGCTGATGCCGCGACGGGAGTCGCGGGCGAAGCAGCCCGAGGGCACACCGACCGATACGGAGGGCGACGCTGACGGCAATCAGTCGTCGTCCAAGCGTGAGCCGATCTGGACGACGGAACGCCACGGCGTCGACACCTTCATCCTCTACGCCCGCCGCGCAGGACAGGCCGAGGATCGCAGGACCGGGCTGGTCTTCCAGCGCCGCGGATTTGCGTCGTGGGTGCTGGCGGAAATCCGGTTGCCGGCGTTGTGAGCGTCGCATGTAATGTCTCAGTCAACCGCCAGACCGCGATCCCATGAACACTGAACTGCTTCTCTGCATCCCCGGCCCTTGGAAAGACCGAAGCGACTTCATTCGAAGTGTGATCACGCACGTGCCGATGGGGCGATACATGTTTGCGGGTGGGATCCTCGCGGACGTGCATGACAAGGAGCACGTCATCGCCGATTTCACATCGGCCGATCCGAAGATGCGCGAAGCCTTCGAGATCGCCGGTCAAGGCCAGATCGCAGCGGCATTGCTCTCGGACATCGAGAGGCACCAGTCCGTGGTGTATCTGCACTTCCAAGGTGACGTGCGCGCTGAACGGGATCGGCTGATCAAGTTCACAAGATTGCTTCAGCAACTCGGGGGCTATGGGATCAAGGTCGAATCCGCTGGCGTGGCGCATGCCTGGGATCGATGGTTCTCTTTGCTGGAGGGATCACTCTTCGATCTCTACTGCGCGTCGGTCGTGTTGATTGGCGGGGAGGAAAACTACTACTCCTGCGGGATGCATCACTTCGGCCTTCCGGACTGCGCCGTCCCGACCAGCGTCGACGTGGGTGAGGCGGCGGATCTGATGAACCGGTTCAACTACTGGCAGATTGATGAGGATCCGACGCTGGGATCAGGCCACACATTCAGTCTTTCCCAAGATGAACCGGTCTGGCGCCTGACACTCGAATCGGATGAGCGGTACGAAGCAGAAGATCCGTTCTTCAATCCACACGGCATGTGGGTTCTCAAGCTGGCTTGAGGTCTGACCTGCTTCGTCGTCGTACCGAAGAGCCCTCACAAGATGTGATGGCCGCCCGCCGCAGCCAGAATGGGTCATGCAAACCCCGCTGACGATGTTCCCGACCTCCGGCATGCACACCTACGATCCCGCCGCACCCAACCTTCCCCACAACCCGTTCAACTCGATCGTCGGGCCTCGACCCATCGGGTGGATGTCGACGAAGAGCAAGGCGGGCGTCGTGAATCTGGCGCCGTACAGCTTCTTCACGGCGCTGAACTACACGCCGCCCATCATCGGTTTCTCCAGCATCGGGCGGAAAGACTCGCTGAGGAACATTGAGGAGACCGGCGAGTTCGTCTGGAATCTCGCCACGCGCGATCTCGCGGAAGCGATGAATGCGACCTGCGCGCGGGTGCCTCACGGCGTCAATGAATTCGAGCTCGGGAAGCTGACCGAGGTCGCCTCCGTCAAGGTGGCGCCGCCGCGTGTCGGGGAGAGCCCCGTCGCCTTCGAGTGCAAGGTGTCCCAGCTCATCCAGCTGAGCTCCAAGGACGACGAGCCCGTGGACACCTGGCTGATCCTGGGCCAGGTCATGCTGATGCACATCTCGCCGGCGCTGCTGAAGGACGGCGTGTTCGACACCGCCGCGGCCGGCCTGATCCTGCGCGGCGGCGGTCCGGGCGACTACTTCGAGCTGGGGGAGAAGTTCTTCATGGCTCGGCCGGACTGAGCGACGGTTGCGACGCGCGCGGACTTCAGATTTCCGGACGCTGCTTCGCATCGGGTGACGTCCGGCGGGCGGGGCTCGTTAGCTTGGGGGATGAGAGTCAATTCCCCCCACTCAGGGCCGGGCGCCGCGCCCGGCGTCGATGCCTGGTCTTCGGCCATCGACAAGTCTTCGACGACAGGCACGGGGCGCGCGTCGGGCACTTCGCCAGAAAGCGCCGCCGGCGGTCTGCGGGAACGTCGGCCGCCTGCCGCGGCGGGTTCGCGCACGGCGATCGCGCCGCGCAGCGCCATGCCTCCCGGCATCAAGGCCATGATGCCGGGCGCGTCTTCCCCGGAGCTGCATCCGGCGGTCACGCGTGGCGCTCAGCTGCCGACCTTCGAGGCGAAGACCGCCCACCTGCCTGAGCAGCGTCTGAAGGCCAACGAAGCCCTGCGCGACAAGCTCGACGCCGGCATGTTCCCCTACCAGCGCATCGCCAAGGGCAACTACCAGCCGAGCGATCCGCTGTCGTCCGCCGTGGCGGACAAGGTCTGGAGCGCGTCGGAGCGGGTCGGCAGTCCCGGCCAGAAGGGCCTGCTCCCGTCGAGCCAGGTCGAGCGCCCGACCGGCACGCTCGTCGACAACCGGAGCGGGTTGGTCGTGTCCGTGCTCGTGAATCACAAGGACAAGGACATCGCCGCCGTCTTCGGCGGGACGACGGCGGGCCGCGTGGCCGGATCGCCGGTGCGGCTGGCTCTGGGCAACGCGGAGATGGCGATCCCCCAATGGACCGCCAACGCGCGGACCGCGCTCGGACTGCCGACGAAGAGCCACGACCAGGCGCAGCGCGTCGTCGGCGCCTTGAAGGAGCTTCAACAGACACCGCAGTTCAGCCAGTTCGCCGACTACTCCGTGTCGACGATGGGGCACTCCAAAGGCGGCGGAGAAGCGGCGTCGTCGGGGATCGCCAACTACTCGCTCGGTGCGCCGGTGAGGGTCACCGGCTTGTCGTCCGCGCCGCTCAACGACTCGCAGCTGCGCCAGTACGCGAAGCTCGGCATCGATGTGGCCGACGCGGAGCAGCACATCAACGTCTATTCCGTGAAGCTGGACGTGGTCCCCAACCTCGGCCATCTGTTGCGCGGCGTGGGCGCGACCGTCGTCGGGACGGAGCACTTCTTCTCCGGCGGACTGAGCGATCCGCTGACGCGCCACGTGAAGAGCGACCAGCTCATCCGCGCCCAGCTGACGCGGCAGGACGACGCGATCCGGCTCAGCGCCGGCGGCTGAGGACGCCGCCGGGCCGGTTCGTCCGGAAGCGGCGCCGGTCGGTCCGCATCATCACCAGCGCCGCGCCCAGCCCCGCCATCACCAGGGCGCCGGAGTCCGGCTCGGGCACGTCGTTGCCGGGCGCGTCCGGGTCGCGCGGCGACAAGGCGAGGGTGCCGGCGTAGGTGGCGACGGCATCGCTGTTGATGCCGGACGCGATGATCGAATAGCTGCCCGCGCCGAGCAGCGGGGTGGCGAGCGTCCAGGTCTCAAACGGATTGCGGGTCAGCTCCGCCGCCAGCAGATCGCCGAACGGGCCGCGCAGCAGAACGCTCGTGAAATCGATGTCCTGGTCGCCGCCGACCGCGGAGGAAAGCATCAGCTTCACCGTCTGCGGGCTGCCGATCGAGAAGGTGAAAACGTTGGAGAACGCGCCGGCGCCGGGCGTGCCGATGAAACCGGCGCTGCCCGCGGTGAGGTCCAGCGGCCCGCCATTCCCCGACGGCTGCGCACCGGCACTGCCCGCCAGGGCGATGGTGCCGACGTAGGTCGCCAGGGCCGCGCTGTTGGTGCCGCTGGCCGTGAGCGTGTAGCTGCCCGGCGCCAGGCGGGCGTTGCTGATGACGTGGCCGGTGAACGGGTCGGGCGTGAACTCGGTGGCGCTGATGGGACCGGAGGGGCCGGTCAGGACGATGCTGGAGAAGTCGAGGTGATGGTCGCCGTTGACGACCGACGACAGCAGGATGTTGACCGTGTTCGGATTGGTCAGGGTGAAGGTGTAGGTCTGGGAGAAGACACCCGCGCCCGGCTTGCCGATGAATCCAGCGGTGCCGGAGGACAGATCGACGGGACTGGCGCCTGCCGGGAGGGCGATGCCTCCGAGGACGGCGGCTGCGGCGAAGGCGATGAAGGGCGGAATGTTCATGGTGCGTTCTCCTGGTTCCTCTGGTTCCTCCCCGTTGAACGAGATCTCCGGCCGGAACGGGACACCGCAGCGCGGCGGGCGAGTCAGCCGTTTGAGGGACAGAAGGTCGGGGCGGCCGCATTCGGCGCTCAACCCCGCGCTGGATTGGCCGATATTGCTGACATGAACATCACCAACCCCCCAGCGTCGCCGCAGCCGTCAGCTCGGCCTCCAACGGCACGCCTGGCACGGTCGGCAACGCCGCCAGCCTGTTGGTGCTCCGCAAGGCCATGGACGTCCAGGAATCCGGCGCCGCCGCGCTGCTCGCAGCCCTGCCGCAGCCGCCCGCCCTGGCCACCGAAGGCTCGCTCGGACGCAACCTCAACACGTACGCCTGAATCCGCTGCCCGATTTGCGGACCGGCGGGCTCGACCGGGCCGCCGCGGAGGGGCAGGGTGCGGGAGCACCTGCGGCATGATCGAGGTCTGCCACCTCGCCGCCTCCTCCCATGCGTCTGAAGCACATGCAGTTCTACGGGCACTTCGATGCCCGCTGTGACGTCGCCGGCTTCAGCATCGCTCGACTGCTGGCAAACAATCCCGCGCATCGGGTGGAGCCGCACGAGCACGAGGACGGTCATTTCATCGTCGTGCTGGAGGGGCGCTACCGCAGCAGCGCCCGCGGCGTGACCACGCTGCTGGAAGCGGGCGATGTGTTGTGGAATCCGCCGGGTACGCGGCACGTCGACAGCTTCGCGGGCGGGGGCGGGCGCTTCCTGGCGCTCAGCGTGAAGGCCGGTTTCGCCGAGTCACTCGGGCTGGCCGATGGCGGCGCCCGGCAACTGCTCGGAGCGCCTCGGCAGGCGGCGCTGGGTCTGGCGGGGTTGCCGCTCCTTTCGGATCTCGGTGGTCTGCTCGATGCGGAGGAGGCGTCCCAGCGTCTGTGCCACCTCACGCGCACGGTGCCCGAGCGGGGCGACGCGGCCGTTCATGCGCGCGTCGACACCCGCGAGCCCCTCTGGCTGCGGCGTTGCATGGAGCAGCTCCTGGACGAATGCGAAGAGCCGCTGCGCCTCTCCGCGCTGGCGCTGGAGGCGGGCGTTCATCCGGTGTCCTTGGCTCGAGCGTTCCGACACCACTACGGCATCTCGCCCGGCCAATTGCAGCGGCGCGCCCAGTTGAACCGGGCGGCGCAACGCCTGAGGGGAGGGCAGTCGATCGCCGAGGTCGCGATGCAGTCGGGCTTCGCGGACCAGAGCCATTTCACGCGCCTGTTCCGAGCGGAGTACCGCTGCACCCCGGCGGCGTGGCGAGCCGGGTTCAAAACGTTCTAGACGCCGCTCCGCGGAGCCGGGGAACATGCGCGGCATGAACACACCTCGCTGCTTCCGCTTCGTGTCAGGCGCCTGGCTGCGCCGTTGGGTCCTGCCTTCCACGATCGTCACGCTCCTGGGCGCTTGCGCAGCGCAACAGGTGACCCCGGCAGAGGCTGAGCTGCTCGCGCAAGACCGCGCCGCGCTGGAAGCGCTGCCAGGAGCGACCAGCGTGCTGCTGCAGCGGCATGGCCGGGTGGTGGTCGAGTTGTACGCGCGCGGTGCGGACGCGCAGACGTTGCACGACACGCGTTCCGTGGGCAAGTCCGTCACCGGGCTGCTGGCGGCAGCCGCTGTCCAGGACGGATTGCTGAGGCGCGATGCGCCGGTGTTCGCCGAACTCGCCGATGCGCAGCCCTTCGCGAACGATGGTCCCGTCAAGCGCGGCATCGTGGTGGAGGACCTGCTCACCATGACGTCCGCGCTCGACTGCGACGACAACCAGCCCGACAGCCCGGGCAACGAAGAGAACATGTATCCGCAGCCGCGCTGGCTGCGCTGGGCGGGCGACCTGCCCACGCGCTCCGCGGCGCGCGACGCGCAGGGGCTGGGGCCCTTCGCCTACTGCACGGCGGGCGTGTTCCTGCTGGGTCAGGTGCTGGAGCGCCGGGTGCCGGGCGGGCTGGAGGCCTATGCGCAACGGCGCCTGTTCGAGCCGCTGGGCATCTCAACATGGGAGTGGTCGCGCTCCCCCAGCGGCGAGACGATGACCGGCGGCGGCCTGCGCCTGCGCACGCGCGATTGGGCCTCGCTCGCACAGATGCTGTTTCGCCAAGGCGCCGGTCCGAAGGGCCAGGTCTTGACGCCGGAACAGGTCGCCACGCTGTTGACCGTGCGACGGTCAACGTCCTCCGGCATGGGGTACGGCGAACTCCTCTGGCGCCGCGATTACGAGTTGCGATGCGGCCGAGCGAGCGCTTGGCTGATGTCGGGCAACGGCGGCAACAACGTGCTGATCTTGCCGACGCTCGACGCGGTCGCGGTGCTCACGCGCACCCACTACAACCAGCGCGGGATGCATCAGCAGAGCGTCGAGTTCCTGACGGCGCTGTTGGAGCGGCATGTGTGCGGAGCGGAGGCGCAACGCTGACCTCATCGGCAAGGCGGTGCCAACGAAGGTCCGCTTTCGTTCAGCGCCGAGGGATGCCTGGCTTGTTCGTCAGTGGCGGGCCGGCGACTCTCTCGCCTTCATTCCACTCCACGACCACGCCGTCATGTTTGCGAACGCCGTAGTACCCGACAAGGTTGCTGCCGACCCATTCAGGTCCTGCATCGGGAGGTGCGGGGCAGCGAGATCTGATGCGAACGACGAAGTACTTCCTGTCGTCGTTCTCGTCGACCTCGCACTTGTATTCGTCGGGGCAATTCGTTCCTGGGCCAAGTGCGGCCTTCACTGACGCGCAAGCGCCCGAAGCGGAGTCGATGGGCGCTGCCCACGTCGACTGAGCGAGCCCGATGGCCAAGACGAGGAACAGATATCGCACGGAGCGGAGTATGCCGCTCTGCAGTTTCCACGGGGCTTCACAAGGCTTTGCCCCAGAGGCGTCACTCCGGAGTCACACGCAAGGTCAAGTTGGTGATGAACACAGAGACCTCCTTCGTGAGGCGGTTGACACGGGCTCTGCTGATGACGGTCGCGTCGGCAGGATGTGCAGCTGGGACGTAGAGCTCAAAGACCCGGTCATCCCCATCGAACAATGTCCCGAGCGCCAGCCGGTCATTCCAATGCGCGGGGATAGGCTCGTACAGCTCCAACGCCCGGCGCGTAGCAAGGCGAGCAATCTCCTTGAGCTCGTCGAGTTCGGTCCATCCGGTAACGAAGCCGTTCACCCGTTCCACGCGGTCCACTCCCAGCTTAAGGCCGCGGCGGCATCGCTGAAGCAGCCAAGTCCATCGATGACGCCATGCTCAGACCTTGGCGAGGAAGGTCGCTGCATCACCCGCTTCGCACTTCCAGTCTGCGAAGACGCCGACCAGGTTGCATTCAACGCAGTGGCAAGCGATGTAGTACCAGCGCACGTCGTGGGTGCCTTCGTACACGGAGACGCCGGACACCAGCTCGAACACCTCGTTCTCGCACACGCACTCGTGCGCCTCAGGCGAGGCTTGTTCGACGTAGTCCGCACTGTCGCCCATCAGGTGTTCCAGCCCGCAGTCCGTGCAGGTGCGGATTGCCACACCGGCATCCTCATCGGTCTGCAGCGCGAAGGTCCGGCATCCGCAATCGCATTTGGACGTGGCAAATCTGGTGGCCTCATGGCGATTTGCAACGCTGTAGCTGCGCAGTTCGGCTTGGGTGTCGCCGGACGTGGTGCCGTACCAGTACTCGCCCTTCTTCGTCAGTGCCATTGATGCTGCTCCGTTCTTCAAGATGGGCTTCCCGGCAGGCATGACGCCGGCCTCGCCCGTATGTCTGGATTCTGCCTTGGGGTCCGGTGCGTCATCGTGAAAGGTTTGGGTCGCGGTGGTCGCCGGCAGGAGCTGCGGACACCCTCCAATGACGACTCTCGGAGACTGCGGCCATACGGCCTCTCGACCCCTATCAGCCTGATGCAGCGACGGCTTCGCAGCGGAAGCGGACGTTAGACTCTGGCCGAGCGTTGCCAGCCAAACCGGAGCCTCTTCGAGGCCTCACAGGGCGGCCACGCCGAGCCGAGTTCTTCACCAAGGCCCGCGGGTCCTGCCGCTGCTCTAGTCCACATGCACTTCACGTCCGTTCGCCTCGATCAGATCAGCGCGCTGGTCCACGATGTGAAGCTACCTCCTGCGCAGAAATTCCGCGTGCCAGAGTTCAAGGTGGTGTCCTACCAAGGTGAGTATCAGGCGCGTGGCGACGCTCTATACATCCTGGCGACGACCAAGGCCGCGCATGAGGCCTGGTACAGCGAAAGTATCATCCTTGACTTCAGCGGTCTGCACTACCGTGGTGGAGATGAAATGGCCTGGGTGCTGAGCATCGGTCGTCAGCCACCGGTGGACTGTCCGTTCCCGCTGGTCATCGTCACCGGTCCCGGCTGTGAGAAAGCATTGCAGTCTCTACTGGAGCGCGGCCTGCAGCAACGCTTGGTCTTCGCGGATCACTGTACTGATTCCATTGAGCGCGCCATCAAGCTCGTCGCAGCCAAGCGAGAGGCATTCAAACGCTGTTGCGCCGAATGGAAGCCGCCGAAGGCGTGATCGCCTGAACCGGAGAAGTCAACGCCGCAGCGAGCAGACCCTTAACATCGGTGGCGGCCAACTACTGAACCAACCAATGCGAGTGGTCTATTCCCTGGCAATTGATCTCGCTGCCAACCCTGAGCGAGTTGCGAAGACGCAGGCTCTAACGATGAATGCAGACAAGCCGCTGCTTGGACTTCGCGGCGCGCACGGTCTCTTTGCGTCTCCGGAATGGTGGTCCAACATAGATAGCGGCTCTATTCGGTCGGAGACGCTCTACGGAACGATTGAGGGTCTGCATTTCGCCGGGCAGGATGCACGGTGGGGCGACCAGGTAAACACCTTCTCTATGCGGCTTGCCGACGGCACGCTGATAAATGAGGGAATCGTGGTCAATGAGAAGTCCTACCGTCGCCTGTTCCGCGTGGGGACTGAGATGCGCATTCGATATGCGCTAGAAGAACTTAAGCGGCAACCGGCGACGGAGGGCGGGGTGAACTACATCAAGATTCTTCTTGAGATAGCGGTGAACCCTGAAGGGAGCAGTACCTAACACGGTGCACGCTCAGGGGTCGAAGCAGTCCGGTTAGGTTCGACGACGTCCGCCTCCAGGCTGAAGCGGACGTCGGACATCCAGCGGGAGTCGACATCGCATTCATCCTGCGGGACACAGGACTAGGCATTCAGCGCCGCACACTCCGACTCGGCTTCGCCATCGTGCCCCGCAGCGGCCACAATAGGTCCTTGAGTCCGTTGTGGTCGATCTCGTGCATCAGGGCCAACAGGCGCCCGAGTTCCCCGGGGGGAAAGCCCTCACGCGCAAACCAGTTCAGGTAGTTGCCCGGCAGATCTGCGATGAGCGTGCCCTTGTACTTGCCGTACGGCATCTCGGTCGCGAGCAGACGTTCGAAGGATTCAACCATGGCCGTATTGTCGTGCCGTGACGGAGCTGCCGTCGCCTTCAAGCTGGCAGAAGCCCGATGGGCGCGTCTATCCGGCCGAGCTTGGCATCTCGATACCACAAGCCGCATTGAGCATCTGATCCGCCAAGGTATCGGGCGACGCACGCTCTGGTGCGCGCTGTGCGGGAGACAGTCTGTTTTCACCCAGCCGGCGCCCCAGCCCGGCACGCCCCTCGAGCTCGATGTGGGCCGCCAGCGCCACGGTACGAGCCCGGCAATTGAGCGCGTACTCGATACGCTCGGACCGTCTGCATGCCAACGGCGCCGAGGACAGCACCGCGCCGCGAAGCTCGGTGTGGACGGTCACGGTGGCGGCACCCGTCGGGTCCGGCCGGTCCGTCATTCGCATGAAGACCAGGTTGCCGGTCTGGCCGCGCAGGGGCGCGCCCCAGGCGTCACCGAGCAGCGCCGCGATACCTTCTCCGAATGCGGGTTCGGACTCCGGCACCAGCGCCAAGGACTTTCGCAGCGAGGCCCGCTCATCGGGCCTGGCTTTGCGAATGCTGTCGCCCAGGCTTTGTTCGCAGACTTCCCTGACGGGCGTTTCGCGGAAGTAGCTCGCGTAGATCAGATGCCAGCCGAACTGAGTCTTGACGGGCTGTGAGACGGTGTTGATGGGCAACGCGAACAGCGCCGCCTCGAAAGGCTTCACCATCTCGCCTTCCCGCACCATGCCCAGATCGCCTCCGCGAGAGGCGGAGCCGGGATCCTTGCTGCGCGCGCGGGCCAGTCGCTGGAACTCGGCGAACAGGTTGGCGCCCTGCTTCCCGTCCAGCGTGGCGCGCGCCGCCGTTGCATCCTTCTCCGAAGCAAACATGACGTGGTAGGTCTGCGCTTCTCGGAGCGAATCGCCATCTTCCTTTTCACCGAGAGGCGTGAGGGAGAAGGCCGGCGTGGCCAACAGGAGCGCGAGGAGAGTGGGCAGTGCTCGTTTCATGGGACCAGGCGGCAGAAGGTGCGCGATTCTGGCTGAGATCTGGCGTTGCGCCGCCACCGGTCCAGCAAGTGAGCGGACTCAGGCCTCAGCCTGGGACAGGTGGCGAACGCCCGGCTTGGCGATTCGACAGCACCACTTCACGTGGGGAGCCCATCCGCGGCCGGCCGTCGCTTCAACAACACCGCTGGCGATCAATGGGTCAGGTCGACCATCGAGGCCCTCATCGTCCATGTACAGGTCTATCGCCAAGCCCTCGCTGAGGAGGACGCTTGCCCCTTCGGAGTTGCATTTGGTGTCGCCAATGGACAGGAGAACCAAGTCGCTATCCACCATCTCGTTGAAATCGACGTAGATCCGAGGCTGGTCCAGCGTGGGGCGCGGCATGTCTTCGCGTGGGGAGGTCATCACGGGAGAAAGCATAGCCGTCCGCCCCAATGCTGAAGCGGGGCTGCTTCGCAGCGAATGCAGACCTTCAAGCGCAAGGCGGGCATGATCGCGGGCCGGCTGTATTATTTTGCGGATGGCAGATCGCGCGTGGATAGTCGATTCGATAGGTGCAACGGCGTTTAGTCGGCTGGCAGACGGTTTGACTGGCTCGGCTCTTCAATCGCTGCTGCTTGAAGTGATGCATGCGCGAGCCGAAGCGCGATGCGCGAGCGAGCTGGTCGATCAATATGGCCGCGATCCGTTCTGTGCATCGTCGGCGGTTGACCTCCGTGCCATGCTGGCCATCGACGGTCACTTGCTGCAAGCTGCCGAGCGCTTCGAGGCAGTCGAGCTGTCACCGGTGGCCCCTATGGGGGCCTGCTCAGTGGTTGGGCCCACCCATCAGAATCGCGTCCTGACCGCGTTGCGAGCTACCGAAGTCGTATCGGACCCGACGAATGTTCTCGCGTTGGAGTGCTCCCTGCGAATGCGGGCACGACCAGCGGCTGATGTTCACTTGGCCACAAGCCAACGCGTCCTTCGTGCCCAACCCGTTCCGAGGCAACCAGGATACGCTCAACACTTTCGGCTCTTCGCCCTCGGGAGCGGAGGAGTTGAGCGTAAGGATCACGCTTTCATGGTCGAGACGGTCGTGCTGCATGTGCGCACGATGCTTGCAGGTCTACTCCGACTCGAACAGCTTGGTTACGCTCTGCGTTGCCCTCGTGTGGAGGTGCTCGCTTCGGCGGAGAAGCGTCAACTCGGGTACCGGATTGCCGAGACTCTGAACGCCGAAATCCAACCGCTGGAGCATCCTTATTACTCGGGCGGACTGCGCTATCGGATTTGGGTTTCAGCGCCCGACGGAGAAGAAGTCCCGCTGGCCGACGGTGGCGCCTTCGACTGGCTTGGTCAACTCTCTTCCAATCGCCGCGCCGTCTTTATTGGAAGCGGGTTGGGTTCTCAGTTGATTGCGCTGCGCTTTGCGCGCCAGTCATCGCCTTGAACGAAGCCTGCGAGGTGAGGCGGGCCGCGCCGACGCTGTCTTTTTTCGAAGGCTGCTACGGGTGGAAAGCTGTCGGCCGTCACGCCAGCCCTCAACGTCCGCCTTCAAGCCTAAAGCGGTAGCCTCTCTGTCTCTGCACCAGCGGCGCTGGCACGGTCAGCGAGCTCGATCGTCACGAGCTCCTCGGCCAGCGCCTCGTCGAGGTCCTCGCCCGCCAGGCGAAGCACGAGAGCGGGAAACTCCACGTTGGCCGCGTCCGATACGGCGAGCTCAGCATCGCACCATCGATCGCTGGCGGTGCACGCTGAGGCTATGACGCCGTAGTCCTGTCCGCCCGCAGCCAGAAACGCCTCAACAACCCCGTTGGCGCCGCCGAGACGTAGCTCCAGCACGCGGCGGGTCGTGCGCTCAGCGACCCGAGCCTGCCTTCCTGGCTCCGCGCCGACATGAACCTTCTTCGCACTGGTGCGCAGCGCCGCGCCGAGCTGCTGGCCGCCTTGGCGGCCTAACGATAGGCCCCCTTCAACGGGACAGCCCAGCCACGTGGTCGGCTTCGTCTTCAAGCCAGTTAGGGCAGCAGTGATCTGGGCTGCCGGTGCTGGCCGCCGTTCTCTGCTAGTAGGTCGTGCATCCCAAGAGCAAATCCCCACTAGAGCAGCCAAGAGATGGCGAATAATAGGTCTAAGTTGGGAGATTCCCGGACCTTAGTGCCAGCCCCGCGTTGCTTGCGGGACGAGTCTCCTCGGGTGCAATGGGATGTGCCCGCCCTAGACATCAAATACGGTAAATGAAATGGCACAAGCGGATACCCTGGTTGCCTTGGTGAGAGCAGTCAGCGGCGGTGACCACCAGATGTTCCGAAAATCAGCGGAGGCGTTGATTCAGGAGGAGAAGGGCAAGGGGCATCGCGTCTTGGCCGAACGTCTGGAGAAGGCATTGCTAAATGCCTCTGCGCAGACTTCTCTCTTTCAATCAAACGCGCAAAGGTCCAAGCAGTCCCAGACCTACGGAGCAGTGCCAAAGGATTTGGTGGCGGAGGTTGTTCCTGAGCGCTCGCTAGATAGCCTGGTACTGCCGGAAGGAATTCGGACACAGTTGCGGGAGCTAGTTGAAGAGCAGCACCGCGCGGAGCTTCTACACGCACATGCTCTTAGTCCGATGCATCGCGTCCTGCTCGCAGGGCCGCCCGGGAATGGAAAAACCACCGTGGCGGAGGCTTTAGCGTTTGAGCTAATGGCACCGTTGATTGTTGTCCGGTACGAATCACTCATTGGCAGCTACCTGGGTGAGACATCTGCTCGGCTTAAGGCGCTTCTCGACTATGTCAGGACGCAGCGCTGTGTCCTCTTCTTTGACGAGTTCGAAACACTAGGAAAAGAACGGGGTGATACCCACGAAACGGGGGAAATAAAGCGAGTCGTTAGCTCGCTATTGCTTCAACTGGATGCTTTGCCCGACTACGTAGTAGTAGTGGCAGCCAGCAATCACCCTGAGTTGTTGGACCGCGCTGTATGGCGCCGGTTTCAAATTCGACTGGAGTTGCCGAAGCCAACGCGTGCGCAACTTACTACCTTTGTGGCCTCCATTGCCCAGAAAAGCAACGTTAATTTTGGCGTAGCCGCTGAGACAGTCGCAAAACGTCTGCTAGGTCTGAGTTTTTCGGAAGTAGAAGAGTTTTGCCTGGGCGTGGTGCGGCGCGCCGTCTTGAACAGACAAGTAGACGACGCCAAGGCAATCACCATGTCAAGATTGGCGCAATGGAAAGAGCGTTTGATGCCGAAAGGGGAAGTTGCATCAGACGAATGAGGCTAGCTCAAAAAGATAACGAATAGCTAGACAACTACAAGCAGAAGGGGAGGAAGATGCCAGACTATTTGCCGCTACTAGTTTTTCCCGATAAACGGGTGCTTCAGCCCGACCCGGGCCAGGGTTTTCCGGTTCAACCGCCAAGAGTTCCGGGCCATGGCGCGCAGGTCGTGCGTATCGAGCGTCAGATTCAGAGCATTGAAGCGGACTTCGCCCGCTATCAGGCAACGTTAACCGGCGCCTTGGCTGGCCTAGAGCCTGAAATGGTCTTGGTCATCGAGATCGTCGGACGCGTCGAGGACTTTAAGCAGGCTATCGAAGCCGCAGGGCTTGAGTGGCTGGGCGAGACAGAGCTGGACGAACTCGATGCTGCGGATGATGGGTTCTACGAACTTGACGAAACGGGGAATCGGACCGGCAAGCCGCTAAGTGGGCGCATGTTCCTTGCAATGAGCAACATGGCTGGCTTGCAGGAACTATTGTCCTTATGGCGGCAATGGAAGGAAGGCCGCGGGCTCCCCTATGGAAAGACGAAGTGGAAGGCAGTGTTCGAGCAGTTGAGCGTCCTGCGCCGATGGGGAATCGAAGAGACGCTATTTGAGACAGGAATGATTGATCGCTGGCGCGATCTTGTCGATCCTTTGCAGCCTGATCAGCAGATCACATTCCAAGTCGAGCTTTTCTACAGGAGGGATGCGGCAAAGCGGAGACGCAACGAGGCTGTGCTGACAGCGTTGTTCGAGGAGCTAGGCGGTAGGCCGCTGGGGGCTTTTCTCGACATACCTGAAATTGCTTTCCATGCAGTGAAGGGTGAGTTGCCGGCTGGAGCTATCAAAAGGCTGCTAGACGAAGTGGAAGCACCAGACTCGGAGATTGACATTGAGCTCTTCAAGTTTCCGAGCATCATGTACTTCCGACCTACTGGGCAGAGCTTGGCGACTTCTGAAGAGGGAGAGGGAGAAGTCGGCGTCTTCCCTGAGGGGGCCAGCGAACTTCAGGCAGTGGCTGCGCTTCTCGACGGCGTGCCATTGCAGTTGCACGAGGCCTTGAAGGACAGGGTGACTGTTGATGATGCCTTCGGCCTTGAGGCTAACTATCAGCTTGGTGAACGCAAGCATGGCACCGCGATGGCGTCATTGATCTTGCACGGTGATCGCAGCAACCCAGAATCGGAGCCATTGGGGCGGCAGCTCTATTGCATTCCTGTGATGCAACCTGACCATCAGACGATCAATCACGACGAACACATGCCCGACAGCGTGTTCTTCGAGGATCGCATTCATGTAGCTGTGCGGCGCATGTTTGAGGGCACTGGAGGTCTTCCCGCACAGGCTCCGTTTGTGAAGGTAGTAAATCTCTCAATTGGAGATGCGGCGCGGGAGTTCATTCATACGCCGAGCCCATGGGCTAGATTGCTCGATTGGCTCTCCTATCGTTATCGGGTTCTGTTCTGCGTCAGCGCAGGGAACTACGCCGATCCGATTGATCTTGGATTCAACCAACAGCAATGGGCGGCTCTTTCCGAACATGAAAAGATCAAGACTACGCTGACAGCTATCTCGAATAGCCTCTCTTCCAGGCGCCTGCTGTCGCCTGCCGAGTCAATGAACGCCATTACTGTGGGCGCGGCGCATGCCGACGACTCAGGCGATAACTATCCGCAGATCGGTCAGCGAGTGGACATCCTGCCGTCGCAAGCGCTCTTCAGCCCCGCTAGTCGGCTGGGGTTTGGCTTTCGGCGTTCGATCAAGCCGGACATTCTGATGCCTGGCGGACGGCAGCTCTTCATGGCGCCAGTGCAATCCGGCTCTAACAGCTATCGCATCGACAAGTCTCAACTTGCTCCGGGGCAGAAGGTTGCATTCGACAGCAAGCAGCCAGGAGCGCTGACGAATGAGGCGTTTTCGCGAGGCACAAGCAATGCAACTGCTTTGGCGACCCGAGGCGCTGTACGCCTTTACGACATGCTTGACAGGCTTCGTGTTGAGGAGGGGGAGGCCATCCCCGAATCGTTGATGTCGGTGCTGATGAAGGCATTGCTTGTACACGGAGCCAAGCAGGACGATGCGGGAAAGAAGCACTTGGAACAGGCATTGAAGAGCGTCAGCAATTCGAGGCAGTTCAAGCAGGTGGTCACACGGTTTCTGGGCTATGGAGTGGTCGACATCGAACGCGTGCTGACTTGCACCGAGCAGCGGGCTACAGTATTGGGATGTGGCGAGATTCGTGAGAGCGAGGTTCACGAGTTTGCATTTCCGATACCCGTAGGCTTTTCCTCTCAGAAGATTTGGCGTCGGCTAGTGGTGACGCTCGCTTGGTTGACGCCAATCAACCCGGACCACCGGAATCTTCGCGAGGCCAAGCTGGTGTTGGAGCCGGGCGGAGGCAGTTGGCCCAGCCAAGTTCTCAGGCTAGACCGTCAAGATGGGGACCATAACCAAGTCGAGCGGGGCACGGTGCAGCACGAGGTGCTGGAGGGCAAGAACCAGATACAAGCGTTCGAGGACGGTGCCAATCTGCGAATTCGCGTCGTGTGCAAGAAGGATGCGACCGCGCGCCTCGATGCGGTAGTCCCTTACGGGCTTGCGGTCACTTTGGAAGCTAAGGCGGATATTCCGATCTATCAAGACGTGCGGGCTCGCATCAAACCGGCAGTGCTCATTGCGACTTGATCCTGGAGCTTCAATCTACTGCAAGAACTTTGATTGAGCTGATCAAAGAATCTTAGTGGTCATCGGGGTTCTGGGGAACGATTCAAGTGACCTGGGCCCCCCATCTTCGACACCCAGAGCCTATGAACGACAAAGGCGCTGGGCCTGTCATACGGTCCGAAATGGGCGCTGGTTGGCATCGGATTCGCATCGATGCCTCAATTCGGCTGCCGTCAGGTCGTGAGACCTCTAGGTGCACGCCGTCGCGTCCTTCCGGATCGCTTTTCGTGCGCGACTCATTTTCCGCAGTCACTTCGGCGGCGTCGGGCAGTCCTATATTGATGCTCGCGCAGTGGTCCTTGCATCGGCTTAATCCAAGCGCCCTCGCTTCCGTCTGGAAGGGGTTTCAGCACCACCACCCGTACTCGCTCGGGCCGAACGGGTTGACTGGCGTCGCGTCCTCACCATCCGTCGACGACGGTGCAAATTGATCCCTCGACTACCGCAGCCGGGTGGTTCTGGGACTGGGCAACGTTCATCGACGCGGCAACCCAGGTTGCCGCCAGCCCCCCAATCGTTGTGATCACGTGCACTCCCGAGATGCCACGCGTGGGTGCTATCGACAATGGGACCTGGGCAGTGACCCTCTCAAAGGGAGGCGTGGCCGAGCGGTCGACTACGGGCAGACTCGCTGACCGACTTGTGCACTCGCAGTGACTCGATGAATCTCCGCATCTAGGCTGAATCGGTCATCCGAATTCGGCGTGACTTGCCGCACCGCCGACCTTCACGGCCCGCTGACGCCGCCCTTGCCAGAATGCGCCATGGAAAAACTGTTGAAGTTCTTCAAGACGCACCGCAACTTGTTCGGCGTGTTGGGCTTGCTGTTGGTGGTGACCAATCCTGAGCTGCGCGCTTTGATCATGCTGGCGGACGCGGTCGGTGCCGGCCTCCTCCTGCTGACGATGAGCGGCTATTTGAGGCTTGTCTGGCAGACCGTCATTTCGCAGGGACCGGACGTGGCGAGCAAGACCTGGCACGCGGTCGTCCGAGGTCTGCAGGGCGTGGCCATGAGTCGCAACATCCTTGCGATCGGCCTGATGGCGTTGGGCCAATGCCGAAGCCTGCTGGCGCTGAAGCGTCCCGCCTGATCGCCGTCGAAGTTCACGGGCGTCAGCGCGGTCTTTCGGCCGGACCGCTCGGCTACCGATCCTTGGACGGATAGCGCCGACGAAGCTCCTCCACGGACGCCGTGGTCAGCTGTTCAAGCACCGCCGAGTCGACGTCGGCGAGCTTCTTCACATACAGGCAGCCCTTGCCCGCCTTGTGCTTCCCCAACTGGCTGAGCCAGGGCTCCGCGCCGTCCCAGTCCGGCGCCAGATAGAGGACGAATTCCTTTCCTCGGATCGCGAAGCCCACGAGGCTGGCCGTCCCCGACCGTCCGGATGCATAGGTGTAGTGGTAGCTGCCGAAGCCCACGATGCTGCCGCTCCACATCGTGGGCTGCTCGCCTGTGACGGCCGTGAGCAACCGGATCAGGTGCTGCGCATCGGCGAACTGCTCCGGAGCTGCCTTGGCATCGAGATAGTCCTGCACGGCCTTGGGAACGGGGAACGTGTTCGCATCGGATGCCATCTCGTTCCCCTTGACGATTACTTGCCCGCAGCAGCCGCCGCCGCGCGCAGCTTGTCCTTCTTGCTCGGCCGCTTGCCCTTGATGCCGCCGGTGGCGGCCTCAGGCGAGGCGACTTCCGTCGGCTCGAATCCCGCGATCCGCTCGCGCGCGACGCGCCGTCCCTGGCGCTTCTCGATCAAGCGGAAGTGCGACTCCGTGGCCGCGCTGATGAAGCTCACCGCGAGCCCGCTCGCGCCGGCGCGCGCCGTGCGGCCGATGCGATGCGTGTAATCGTCCGCCGCGCGCGGCAGGTCGTAGTTCACCACCACCGGCAGCCGCGCGATGTCGATGCCCCGCGCGCCCAGGTCGGTGGCGACCAGCACCTCGATCCGGCCCGCCTTGAAGTCCGCCAGCGTGCGCGTGCGCGCGCCCTGGCTCTCGTCCCCGTGGAAGGCCGCGGCTTCGAGACCGCCGCGTCGCAGCTTGTCCGCCACGTGATCGCAGGCGTACCGCGTCGCGACGAAGACCAGCACGCGCGTCCACTGGCCCTGTTCGATCATGTGACGCAGCAGCGGCGTGCGCTTCGCCACGTCGACCTCGACCGCGTGTTCCTCGATCTGGCCTTCGGTCGCCGGCTCGCCGGTGATCTCAATCCGCACCGGGTCATGCAGCAACTGGTTCGCCAGCGTCTGCACCGTCTCCGGGAAGGTGGCCGAGAACAGCAGGTTCTGCCGCCGCTTCGGCAGCAGCGCCAGCACCTGCGCCAGCTCGTCGGCGAAGCCGGCGTCGAGCAGCCGGTCGGCCTCGTCCAGCACCAGGCATTCCACGTCGCCGAGCTTCAGCGCGTTCTTCTCGATGATGTCGAGCAGCCGGCCCGGCGTCGCGACGACGACGTCCGCGCCGCCGCGCAGCGCCATCATCTGCGGATTGATCGACACGCCGCCGTACAGCACCGAGACCTTCAGCGGCTCGTCGAGGAACCGGCCGACCTGGATCACCGTCTCGCCGACCTGCGCAGCGAGTTCGCGCGTCGGCACCAGCACCAGCGCCTGCGTGCGGCGCAGCGCGGGACGCACGCGGGCGTCGATGCGATGCAGCATCGGGAAGACGAACGCCGCTGTCTTGCCCGAGCCCGTCGCCGCGGACCCCAGCAGGTCGCGGCCTTCGATGATCGGTGGCATGGCGGCCGCCTGGATGGGCGTCGGCACCTCGAAGCCGAGCTCGTCGGCGGCACGCACGAGGCGCGACGACAGGCCCAGCGCGGCGAAGCTGTCCACTGCGCTCACAGCAGGCGCACCTTCACCGACTTGCCCTTGACCTTGCCCGCATTGAGCTTGCGCAGCGCCTGGTCGGCGATGCCGCGCTCGACGGCGACGTAGGTCGAGAACTCGTTGACGTTGATCTTGCCGATCTGCGCGCCGTCGAAGCCCAGGTCCTTGGTCAGCGCGCCCAGCACGTCGCCCGGACGGATCTTCTCCTTGCGCCCGCCCAGGATCTGCAGCGTCACCATCGGCGGATGCAGCGGCTCGGCGCCGGGCTCGGTGGTGAGCTCGCTCAGCGGATGCCACGGCGTGACCGTGCCCTGCATCTGGTCGATGCGGCCGACGCGGCCCATCTCGTCGAGGCTGGCCAGGCTGAACGCCCAGCCTTCCTCGTCCGCGCGGCCGGTCCGGCCGACACGGTGCGTGTGCACCTCGGCGTCCGGCGTGATGTCGACGTTGATGACGGCTTCCAACTGCGCGATGTCGAGCCCGCGCGCAGCGACGTCGGTCGCCACCAGCACGCTGCAGCTGCGGTTGGCGAATTGCACCAGCACCTGGTCGCGGTCGCGCTGGTCGAGGTCGCCGTGCAGCTCCAGCGCGACGATGCCTTCGGCCTGCAGCACGGCGACCAGGTCGCGGCACTGCTGCTTGGTGTTGCAGAACGCCAGCGTGCTGGCCGGGCGGAAGTGGTTGAGCAGCAGGCCCACGGCGTGCAGGCGCTCGTTCTCCTTGACCTCGTAGAAGCGCTGGCGGATCTTGCCGGCGGCGTGCTTCTCCTTGAGCGTCACCTCCTGCGGCGCACGCATGAAGCGCGTCGCGATGGACTTCACGCCGTCCGGGTAGGTGGCGGAGAACATCAGCGTCTGGCGGGTCTTCGGGCAGTTGGCGATCACCTGCGCGATGTCTTCCGCGAAGCCCATGTCGAGCATGCGATCCGCCTCGTCCAGCACCAGCGTGTTCAGCGCCTCCAGCGTGAGCGTCTCGCGCTGCAGGTGGTCCAGGATGCGGCCCGGCGTGCCCACCACGATGTGCGCGCCGTGAGAGAGGCTCGCCAGCTGGTTGCGGATGGGCGCGCCGCCGCACAGCGTCAGGATCTTGATGTTGTCCTCGGCGCGCGCCAGACGGCGGATCTCCTGCGTGACCTGTTCGGCGAGCTCGCGCGTCGGGCACAGCACCAGCGCCTGCACGGCGAAACGGCGCGGATTCAGGTTGCTCAGCAGCGGCAGCGAGAACGCCGCCGTCTTGCCGCTGCCCGTCTTGGCCTGGGCGATCAGGTCCTTGCCGGCCAGCGCCAGCGGCAGGCTGGCGGCCTGGATGGGCGTCATCGAGAGGTAGCCGAGCTGCTGCAGATTCGCCCGCATCGCGGGCGGCAGGGGCAGGCTGTCGAAGGAGGTGGCGCTAGGCGCCGCCGGCGGCTGCGAGGCAGCGGGGGCCGCAGGCGCGGCGCCGGTGGGATCGGTGCGGGTCATGCACGATTGTCGCCCAGCGGGTGTGCCATGAAGAAACAGAGCATCTGATCGCTGGCATCCGGGCCCAGCCAGTCGGTGCCGGAGGCGCTCTGGTCGCCGCCGGACCAGCCGTGTCCGCCGCCTTCGATCAGCCAGAGTTCGGCGTGCACACGGCCCTGCGGCGTCACGTGCGTGCGGCGGGTGTAGGCCCGGGTGCCCTCGCGGCCGTTCTCGACACGCTGGGCGCCGGCCACGCCGGACGTGGCGTCGGCGTAGACCTGCTCGCCGTTGAGCGGATGCACGGTCATGTCGCGCGTGCCGTGGAAGACGATGGTCGGCGTGGGGCGGACGATGTCGACGGGCCTGACGGTCTTGTCGATCTTGTCAGCCTTGGCGTCGGCGGTCGTCTGGACCGTCGCATCGTTCGTCGGCTCGTCCGTCGCCCGGCGCGGGGGCTGTCCGGTTCGCATCATCGCCATCGCGCCGTTGGCGTCGTCGACGGCGCCGTGCGGAAGACCGGAATGCACGCCGACGGCGGCGAAGAGTTCCGGGTAGGCGCGTCCGAGGATCACCGCCATCGCACCGCCGGCCGAGAGACCCGCGATGTAGACGCGGTTCGCGTCGACGCGGTGGGAGGCCATGATCTCCTGCGTCAGCGTCGCGATCAGCGCGGGTTCGCCGCGGCCGCGTTCCTGGTGGCTGGTCTTGAACCAGTTCCAGCAGCCCTGCGGATTGGCCTTGGCCGACTGCGCCGGATAGAGCACCAGCCAGCCGTTGCGACGCGCCATCTCGTTCATGCGCGTGCCGGCGGCGAAATCGTCGGGATCCTGTCCGCAGCCGTGCAGCATCACGAGCAGCGGACGCGGTTCGTCGCTGTCGCCCGGCGGGACGTAGAGCTGATAGTCGATGGAGACGCGGCCTTGCACGGAGGTGCTGCGGAGGAACTGTTCTGCGAGCGTGCCGCTCTTCTGTTCGAGCGGGAGATCGATGAGCATTCGAAGGCCGATGGCGCCGGGGGCGCGTGTGTCAGTGCGTCGATTGAAGCACGGATCCCCCATCGGGCGCATGAATGTTTGCGATACCCGCCTGGGCGTGTCGCCGCGGCGACGGGCCAGAATGGCGGCGCCATGTTCCACACCCATCGCCGCCACCTGGCGCCCCAGGTCACCGCCAAGATCGTCGACAGCCGCACGCCGTCGTACGAGACCGAATTCCACGCCCACGACGAGTACATGGTGCTGATGCCGCGCTCGGGCGGCATGGTGGTGCGCGTGCGCGAGGAGCAGAGCGCCTTCCGCATCAACGCCGCCTGCATGGCGCTGGTGGCGCCGGGCGTCGAGCACGCGACGGCGGCGACCCGGCCGCAGCAGCAGCACCTGGCGCTGTACGTCGACCAGGCCTTCGTCGAGGACTGCGCGAAGCGCATCGCCGGCAGCAAGGGCGCGCCGTCCGTCCTGCCCGCACCGCCGGCGTGCGGCGTCTGGCGAATGAGTCCCTCGCTGGTGCACATGCTGCGCCTGCGCGAGGAACTGGCCGGAGTGGACGCCGAGCACCGCGATTCGCCCCGGATGCAGGCGACCGAGCGGCTCATTGCCGCCGAGTGCGTCACGACGGCGTTGACGACGCCGAACGCGCTGCCGGCGCATCGCGGGCGGGACGCCCTGCTGATCCACGAGATCCTGGCCTACCTCGAGGCCCACATGGCGGAGCAGCTCACGGTGGACGACGTGGCCGCGCAGTTCCTGCTGTCGCGCCGGCACTTCACGCGGCTGTTCCGCGAGCGCACCGGCCACAGCATGATCGAGCTGCTCAACGGCAAGCGCCTGGAGCGTGCGCAGCGCCTGCTGCAGGACCCGCAGACCAGCGTGATGGACGCGGCGCTGCTGGTCGGGTTCGAGACGCCGTCGTACTTCGCCCGGCTCTACCGGCTGAAGTACGGGCATCCGCCGTCGCGACGCTGAGGGCAGCGCCCGCCGGCGGACCGCACGCGGCATGGATGCGCATCGCCCCGCGTCGCACGGCGCCGCTGCCGATGGCCCGATCGTTCTAGTCGTTTGGCCCGAACGAAGGCGCGCATCCGCGCCGGGATCGCGATCCTTCAGGCCTGTCGCTCTCCTCCAAGGACTCGCCATGAAGCGCTCTCTCTTCCTGCTGCTCGGTGCGGCCGCCGTGTGCGCGCCGGTCGCCTCGGCGCTCGCCGACGCCTACCCCAGCCGTCCGATCACCATCGTGGTGCCGTTCCCGGCGGGCGGCGGCACGGACGCCCTGATCCGGAGCCTGGCGCCCGCGCTGTCGCAGGAGCTGCACCAGACGGTGCTGATCGACAACAAGGCCGGCGCGGCCGGCACCATCGGCTCCGCCGCCGTCGCGCACGCGGCGCCGGACGGCTACACGCTGGGTGTGGCCACGACGAGCACGCACGCCGTCGCCCTCGCGGTGGTCAAGGGCGCGCGCTACGACCCGCTGCGCAGCTTTGCGCCGGTCGGCCTGATCGGCTTCTCGCCCTACGTGCTGGTGGCCCGCCCGACGCTGCCGGCGAAGACGCTGGCGGAACTCATCCGCGACGCCAAGGCCGCGCCCGGCAAGCTGACCTTCGCCTCGGTCGGGCAGGGCTCGCTGTCGCACCTGATCGGCGAGCAGTTCAAGCAGGCGACGCGGACGGACCTCGTGCACATCCCCTACAAGGGCGCGTCGCCCGCGCAGACCGAGCTGATGGGCGGCCAGGTCGACCTGCTCTTCGACAACCCGGCGACGCTGGTGCAGCAGATCCGCGGCGGGCGGATCAAGGCGCTCGCGCAGACGCAGCGCAGCGCGCTGCTGCCGGAGGTGCCGACCTTCAAGGAAGCCGGCCTCGCGGGCTTCGAGTCGCAGCTCTGGTACGGACTCGTGGCGCCGGCGGGCACGCCGCCGTCAGTGGTGAAGCAGCTCTCCGACGCGCTGCGCAAGGTGCTCGCCAACCGGACCACCGTCGCCACGCTGCAGAGCAGCGGCGTGGCGCCCGCCGAGGGCACGTCCGCGCAGTTCGCGGCGACCTTGAATCAGCAGGTGCCCTACTGGGCGAACGTGGTGAAGACGTCCGGCGTGGTGATGGAATGAGCGGGCACATGAATCTCCCATCGGGGTCGCACGCTGGAGCTCGTGCTGCAGGTGCTGGTCATGGTGCTCGCGACGTTGCGCGCGGTGAGGCGCGTCGGGTGCGCGTCTTCGCCGCCGCGGACGGCAGCGGCGGAAATCCTGCGCCCATCGTGCTGGACGCCGTCAACATGGGCGACGCGCAGATGCGCGCCGTTGCCGCCGAGGCCGGCCACGAGAGCGGCTTCGTGCTGCCCGCGGAGGACGCCTCGCAGGCGGACTTCCGCTTCCGCTTCTTCGTCCCCCGTCACGAGATGGAGATGTGCGGCCATGCGACCGTCGGCGCGCTGTGGTGTCTGAGGGAGGCAGGACTCTGGCGAGCGCCGCGCGCGCGGATCGAAACGCTGAGCGGCGTGGTCGAGGGCTTCGTCCGTGGGGCGGGATCCCCGTCGGAGCGGATCGAGATCACGCAGCCGGTGGGGCGCGTCGAGGTCATCGACGATGCTGCCGTGGTGCGTCGCATCGCGGAGGTGCTGGGCGTCGCTGCCGACGAGCTGCTGCCGCATCCGGTGCTCAACGCCGCGACCAGCCGGGTGAAGACGCTGGTGGCCCTGCGCTCGGTGGCGGCGCTCGACGGCTTGAAGCCGGATTTCTCCCGCATGGAAGCGCTCTGCGAGGAGATCGGCTCGACGGGGCTCTACCCGTTCGCCGTCGAATCGCTGGAGCGCCGCGTCGTCCATGCGCGCCAGTTCCCGAAGTCGTCGGGATATCCGGAGGACGCGGCCACCGGCATCGCCGCGGCGGCGCTGCTGTTCGGGCTCAAGGCACTCGGTCTGGTGCCGGTGGACGACGCGGAGGTCGTCGTGCATCAAGGGCGGGCGATGGGGCAGGGATCCGAGATCCACGTGCGGTTCCATCGTGCGGCGGACGGCGAGGTGCTGGGCTGCTTCCTCGGAGGGCGCGTGGTGGCCGACGCTCACGCGTGACGCGCATGGGCCTCCTCAAGGGCCCTCTGCGCGGCCCTCGCCATCGCGGTCGCGCTCGTAGTGCCTGTCGAGCGGAAATGGCGGCAGCCAGCTCTCGCGGCGGACGGTCCACAGCTCGTAGGTGGGCGTCAGCTGATCCGGCGCATCGAGCGCGCCGAGGTGGACCTCGATCTCGTCGCCGGTGCGCGAGAACACGGACGATCCGCAGCGCGGGCAGAAATGCCGGCCGCGGAATTCG
Organism: Roseateles noduli; assembly: GCA_002205125.1. GTDB lineage: Bacteria > Pseudomonadota > Gammaproteobacteria > Burkholderiales > Burkholderiaceae_C > Roseateles > Roseateles noduli. The sequence continues at coordinate 298,465 of NIOE01000004.1, forward strand.
TGGGTCTCGCCCCAGAGCGTGATGGCGTCCTGCGGAAAGATCGCCGACGCGTGGAAGAGCGCGCCGTGGTGCTTGCGGCAGTCGAGGCAATGGCAGAGGCCGACCCGGTAGGGCCGGCCCGTCGCGACGAGGCGGACATCGCCGCAGAGGCAGCCGCCGGTGAATCGGTCCATGGAGCGTTCCTCCTGCGGGCTCATGGTGTCTTCGCCGGCTCGCAGGCCACGCGCCTCATCGGGTAGTCGATCCCGCGCGTCGTCCCGTTGCGTTGCCCTTCGATCCGCGCGGCGAGTCCGGTGTCGCCGACCGCCTTGTAGAGGATGCGTTGCGGGAAGTCGTGCGCCGGGTTCTCGAAGGTGACCGCGCGATCGCCGATCGAGGTCGCCACGAAGGTCGCTTCCTTCTGCCGGGACGGCAAGGCGATGTAGACGACCTGGCCTTCGGCGTTCAGGCGGATCTGCAGGAACTCGTGCTCGACGGTGCGGCCGTTCTTCACCGTGCGGCCGATGCCGAGCATCGTGCCGCCGGCCAGCGGCAGCCAGTGCTCGACGGAGCCGGGCTCGCCCTTCTCCGCGGCCCAGCAGCCGGCGAGCCAGCTCAAGCGTTCGAGCTGGGCGTCCTCGGCATGCGCCGACGGCGCGGCGAGCGGCGAGAGCGACGAGAGGATCAGCACGCCGACGGCGGCGAGGGAAGGACGCATGGCGGTGTCTCCAGGCACTCGATGCGCGAATCTACCGCCGGCGGCCTGCCGCCGCCACCCGGGATCAGGCGTTCCGCTTCTCCACCAACGCCTTGAGCGTCCCCAGATCGCGCGCCACGTGGGCCGCGTCGTTCTCGAAGGCCTCGTCGGTCACGTCGGGCATGCGCAGCAGCACGAAGGCTGCCACGCAGCCGTCGCCGGACGGCGTGATCCGCATCGCGTTGTGGAAGCGCTGCCCGTCCGGCAGCGTCACGTCGTGGTCGAGCACGCGGAACGCGTTGCGCGGGGCCAGCTCGACCCGGATGCGGCCCATCGGCGATTCGGCGAACCAGCCGTCGGCCTCCTGCCGGATGCCGGTGGCCAGACCTGACGCCCACAGCGGCAGGCGCTCCGGCGCGCAGGCGAAGTCGTAGACCTCGTCGGCGGACACGTCGATCGTCTCGGAGATCACGCGGGCGGGATGAGTGGTCATGGGAGTCTCCTGTCGAGGCGGTTCATGGTTCCCTGTCGACAGCGGCAAGGCAAGTGCCACCCCTCATGTCGCCGGCCTCTGCCCCGCTTCTGCATTGCCGGCAAGCCGCACAATGACTGTCTGGCATCCCCAAACATTCCGGCGACATGGATCGATTCGACGCGCTGCAGGCCTTCGCCCGCGTGGTGGAGGCGGGCAGCTTCACCAAGGCGGCCCAGACGCTGCACATGAGCAAGACCACCGTGACGCAGCTGGTGCAGCAGCTGGAGGCGCGGCTGCGCGTGAAGCTCCTGCATCGGACGACGCGGCAGGTCCGGGTGACGCCCGATGGCGCCGCGTACTACGAGCGCGTCGTGCGCGTGCTGGCCGACCTCGACGACGCGGACACCGCGCTGTCCGATGCGACGAGTTCGCCGCGCGGCCGGCTGCGTGTCGACGTGCCGAGCCCGTTCGCGCGCATGGTGCTGATGCCGGCGCTGCCGGACTTCCATGCGCGACATCCGGAGATCCAGCTCGACATGGGCGTCAGCGATCGCATCGTCGACGTGATCGGCGACAACGTCGATGCCGTGCTGCGCGGCGGCGAGGTCACGGTGCCTTCGCTGATCGCGCGGCGGGTCGGGGACCTGCAGCTCGGCGTATTCGCCGCGCCGGACTACCTCGCGGCCGCGGGGGCGCCCGCGCATCCGCGTGAGATCGAAGAGCCCCACCACCGCATCGTCGGTTTCCTGCGCGCCAGCAAGGGCACGGTGATGTCCATCGAGATGCGACGCGGCGAGGAGGCTGTCGAGGCGCGCGGTCGTTACGTCGTGGCCGCTGACGACGGCAACGCCTATCTGGCCGCGGGGCTCGCCGGGATGGGCGTGCTCTGGCTGCCGCGCTACATGGCCGATCCGCACGCGGCGCGCGGCGAGCTGGTGCCGCTGTTCACGGACTGGTCGATGGATCCGATGCCGATGTACCTCGCCTATCCGCCCAACCGGCACGTCAGCGCGAAGCTGCGCGTGTTCATGGACTGGATCGAGGAACTGATGGCCCGACACGCGCCGATGGCGTCGCAGCGGGCCTGATCGGCTTGATCGGCGGGATTGTTCAGGGCGCGGCGTTGGCCGATCCCGAGCCCGCGCCGCGGCGGCTGTCGACCCACGCGTCGACGACCTGCTCCAGCACCGTCAAGGGCACGTCGCCGGTCAGCAGCACGACGTTGTGGAACTGCTTGATCTCGAAGCGGTCGCCGAGCTGCTGGCGCGCCTTCTCGCGCAGTGCCTCGATGCGCAGGCGGCCCAGCATGTACGCGCAGGCTTGCCCCGGCCAGGTGACGTAGCGGTCGACCTCCTGCGGCGTGATGCCGTAGTCGATCGCCTGCTGCCGGGTCCACTTCATCGCATGCAGGCCGGTGTCGACGACCAGACGTCGCGCCCGGAACAGGGCGCCGTACAGCTGGCCGAGGTGGCCGACCGGATCGCCGTCATACCAGCCGTTCTCGACGGCCAACTGCTCCGAGTAGAGCGCCCAGCCTTCCACATAGGCCGAGCCCGCCATGTACGCGGCGCGGCGACGGAAGTAAGGCAGGTCCTGGGCCTCCATCTGGATCGTGAGCTGGAAGTGGTGGCCCGGGATCGCCTCGTGGTGCACCAGCGTTCGCATGTCGGCGATCTCGAAGGTCGGCCCCGCCAGCGGCGCCCAGAACACGCCCGGCTGGGAGCCGTCCGGCGCGGGCGTCGTGTAGTGCGCGGCGGCGGTGGGTTCGGTCAGCGCGGGCTCGCGGCGGACCTCGACCGGCGCCTTCGGCATCACGTCGAAGATCAGCCGGGCGCGCGCCTCGGCGTCGCGCAGGTAGGCGGTATAGCGGTCCAGCAGCTGCGCCTGCGGCGCGGCGCCCGTGGGCTGCCGGTCCGCATCCATCTTTCGGTAGCGCTGCTCGATCGTGCCGTCCGCGTAGCCGAGCTGGCGCAGCAGGCCGTCCATCTCGCCCTCGATGCGGGCGACCTGCTTCAGGCCGATGGCGTGGATCTCGGCCGCGGTGAGCCCGGTGGTCGTGTTGGCGCGCAGGCGCGCGGCGTAGAACCTGTCGCCGTCGGGCAGCCGCCAGACGCCGGCATCGTCGGTGGTCAGCGGCAACTGGGCGCGCATCAGCGCCAGGCCGCGTTTCCACGCGGGAACGATGGACTTCGCGACGATGGTCTCGGCCCGCGCGCGGGCGCGCTTGCGGGCGCCGTCGTCCATGTCCTTCAGACCGGCCATGCGCTCGGTCAGCGAGATCACCAGCGGATTCCCCGCCGGCGGCGCGGCCACGAACTGCTCGATCTGGACTATCGTCGTCGCGGTGATGAAGCGCGGCATCAGCACGCCCTTGGCCTGCGCGGCGCGGGCGCGGACGATGCCCTGGTCCATCTGTGCGGCCAGGCCCTCCATCCGCTTCAGGAAGCTGCGCACATCGCGCGCGCCGCGCATCGGATGTTCCTGCACGAGGAAGGTGATCGGACCGACGTGCACGCCGGCCATGTGCTCGAAGACGTAGCGGTGATCGAGGAACTCGGCCTCGGACACGTCCTGCTGCATCACCCAGGCCATGAGCGCGGCGGAGGTGCGCTGCGTGGGCGTCAGCGCCTCGCGCGGGAAGCGGGCGAGCTCGTCCAGCGCCTGACGGTCCCGGGCGATGTCGGCCAGTTGGGCCGCTCGCGAGCGCTCGTCCCACTGACCGTCGAGCCGGTCCTGCGTGGGGCCGTTGAAGTACTGCATGCGCGTCGCATGCTCGGGCTGGCTCTTCATGCGGGCGGCGGCGGTGCGCTCGGCCCAGGCGTCGAAGTCGGCGGCGCCGTACGTGGTCTTCCCGGTCGCCGCGAGGGCATGGAGGGCGGGCGCGGCGGTCATCCATCCGGCGACGCCGGCGGCGAGCAAGGTCCGGCGCCGGACGGGCAGCGCGGGGGCGGATCGGGTCGTCTTCGTCATGTGCTCTCCCTGGTCGACGAGGCGTCGATTGGAACGGGAGGCAGGGTACCCGGCTATTCGTCACTCCCGGGCGAGCGGGAAAGTCCGGATGGGCGGGATGGCGTCACTCGCCGCTGAACTCGTAGTCCGCGAACTCGGCGTGGCTCCACTTGATCAGGACCTTGAGCTTGGCCGCGGCACCGGCGGGCAACGCCGACCGGTCGAACTGGCAGAACACGCTGACGTTGCCGTCCTCGCCGAACAGGCTGAGCTTGCTGCCGGTGCCGCAGGCAAACGGCTGGCCGTCGATTTCCGGCGCGATGCTGGCGGAGGTGTCGTCATGCCCGCCGGTGAACATCGCGCGGAAGCTGAAGCGCTGGGGCGCGGCGCCGGCGGGGAGGGTGCAGGTGATCTCGCGCCAATCCATCATGCGGTCGGTCTCGACGCAGGCGGCGGCCTTGAGCGAGGTGCCGGGTGTTGCGGCGGCTGGCGTCTGGGCCTGCGCGGAGGCGCTGAAGTTCGCGGAAAGACCGCAGAGGGCGCAGATGGCGAGCAGCAGGGCGATCGTTCGCATGTCGAGCCTCGATGCATGAAAGCGGGCTATCTTCGCGAGGCAGTGTGACGAGGCGACACGTGCCGCCTTTGATCGTTGTCATCCGGAAATCTTGCAGCGGGGGATCGACGTCGATAGACTGCGAAGCTCAAGATCTACATTGAGCGCGGGGTGAGAAAGGTAGTGCCGCCCGAGTCATCGGGTCCCAGCCTGGAATGGGAGTTCGCGGTTTCCGCGATAGAGAACCTCGCAATGCGACGGCCCCTTCGGGGGCCGTCTGTCTTTTGGTCTCAAGCACTCTTCAGGCCTTGAGCTTCTTTCCAGCGTTCGTTGCCTTCAGGATCGTGAAGAACGAGACCTTGCGCCGCTCCTGCGGCCGACGGCGAATGGCCTCCTTCATGTAGGCCGACTGCACTTGGAGCAGGAGACGGCGCTTCCGCTTGAGGTCGCGAAGGACCTGAAAGAACACAACGTATTGCCGCCGATGTCCGTCCTCGTTGTCGATCCCTTCTGAGGTCGTGAAGTTCAACGGCTCTTCGCCTGCGACCCGGATGGTCTGACTTCGTAGCTTTCGTACCAATGCAGGAAGATGGCGTTGCGAGAGCCCGAGGCGCTCTTCGCAGAGCACGCGCACTTCACGGCCATCGTCGAAGAGTTCGTCCAGAGGAATGTCGTGCCGCGCGCGACCGTCGCGCACCAGCGATCGTGTGAAGCAGTGAGACGAGAAGACCACGACAACGATGACCTCGAAGCCGAGCCCCGGATCGACCCGAAATGCGAAGGGGTCGAGGTGCGACAGGTCCCAAGCTTTTCCACCTCGAACGATGTTCCTGAACCGGTGGTGAGCACGAACGGCATCCAGGTGATCGGCAATCGGTACCTCGATGACGGAGGAATCTTCTCGAACAGGGCGGGGCTCGCCCTCCAGCGTTGAACTGCACATGACTTGGCGGCCCTGGTGATGACGGGCCGGTCATGTTTCCGATGAAGGACTCCTGCGATGTTGCGCGTGATCAAGGGTTCTGCAGGTCAAGCAGAACGTGCTGCGTTCGTCGCGAGTTCGCGACCTTCAATGTGTGAATCGATCGCCGCAGGTGACTGAAGAATGTGGGCGCGAGACTGACAAGAGCAGTGCCTATGAAAGTCATTGCGGCTGAGCGCGCACGACTCTAAAGTTCGAAGCTCAAGATCTACAGTAAGGTGGGGTGAAAAAGGTAGCGCCGCCCGAGTCATCGGGTCCCAGCTGGAATGGGAGTTCGCGGTTCCCGCGATAGAGAACCCCGCATCGCGGCGGCCCCTTCGGGGGCCGTCTGTCTTTGTGGCTACCGGCGTCGAATCAGGCGCTCACACGAACTGCGCCGCTGCGTTCGCTGATGCCCACGCCCACTGGAAGTTGAAACCGCCCAGATGGCCGGTGACGTCGAGCACCTCGCCGATGAAGTACAGGCCCGGTGACTTCAACGACTCCATCGTCTTGGACGACACCTCCTTGGTGTCGACGCCGCCCAGCGTGACCTCCGCCGTGCGGTAGCCCTCGGTGCCCGCGGGCACGACCTGCCACGCGGACAGGCGCTCGGCGATCTGCTCCAGCTCCGCATGCGTGTACTGCTTGACCGGCTTGGACACGAACCACTGCTCGCCGATCAGCGTCGCCATCTTCTTCGTGAACAGCTCCGCCAGCAGCGTCTTGAGTTCCGCATTGGGCCGGTCGTTGCGCTGCTGCGCGAGCCAGCCCGGCACGTCGAGGTCGGGCAGCAGGTTGATCTCCACCGCCTGGCCGGGCAGCCAGTACGACGAGATCTGCAGGATCGCCGGGCCGCTCAGGCCGCGGTGCGTGAACAGGATGTTCTCGCGGAAGCTCTTGCCGTTGCAGCTGACCAGGCAGTCGACCGAGGTCCCGCTGAGCTCGTTGCACAGGTCCTTGAGCTGGTCCGTGATCGTGAACGGCACCAGCCCGGCGCGCGTGGGCAGCAGCGTGTGGCCGAACTGCTTCGCGACCTGGTAGCCGAAGCCGGTCGCGCCCATCGTCGGGATCGACAGTCCGCCGGTGGCGATCACCAGCGACTGGCAGCGCATCGGTCCGGCGGTGGTCGCGAGCGCGTAGCCCGTCTCCGTCTTCTCGATCGTCTCGACGGTGGTGTCCAGCATCGGCGTCACGCCGACCTCGGCGCATTCGGCGAGCAGCATGCGCAGGATGTCGATGGACTTGTTGTCGCAGAACAGCTGTCCGAGCTTCTTCTCGTGGTGCAGGATCTGATGCTTGTTGACCAGTGCGATGAAGTCCCACTGCGTGTAGCGCGCCAGCGCTGACTTGCAGAAGTGCTTGTTCTGCGAGAGGAAGTTGGCCGGCTCGGTGTACAGGTTGGTGAAGTTGCAGTTGCCGCCGCCGGACATGAGGATCTTCTTGCCGGCCTTGTTGGCGTGGTCCACGAGCAGCACGCGGCGGCCGCGCTGGCCCGCGAGCGCGGCGCACATCAGCCCCGCGGCGCCCGCGCCAATGATCACGACATCGGTGTCCTGCACGTCCACAACTGCTTCCCTTCGACCCTTGAAAACCCGCTTGCTGAAACCCGCTTGAACTCGCTCGGAGCCCGCTCGGAGCCCGCTCCGCGCCGCGCGGCACGCTGCGGTCGACGGGCGCGGGACTTTAACGCATGCGCCTGTGCCGGGTCTTGCCGGCCCCCGCCTCGGCGGCTAGACTCGCGACCTCCTTTCTGACTGCTGCTGCAGAAAAGGTCCTCAGCCGCGGCTTCGCGCCGGCGGTAGTCCCTTTTCGCCTGGGCTATCCAGGCCTCGGGCGCCTTCCGGCCCCGGAGCGCACAGCATCATGTCCCACTCCCTTCGACTCCAGCGCGCGTTTGCGCGCTCGCACATCGACCTGCGCGTCGAGGACGGCGTCTACACCGTCCGCAACGACAGCGCCCAAGCCACCATCCTGCTGCCGGCCTCGTTGCCGCTGGAGGAAAAAGCCGTCAAGCAGCTGCTCGCCTTCGCCTCGGTGAAGACGCCAGGTGGTGACGCCGCCGTCTGCTCGGCGTGCGCCACGCCCGACTTCCATCCGGGATCGATCGCGCCGGTCGGCGCCGTGGTCGCGACGCCGATGGACGTCGTCATCCCGGCCGCCATCGGCACCGACATCAACTGCGGCATGCGGCTGGTGACGACCGGCCTCTCGCTCTCGCAGGCGGCGCCGCACCAGTCCGCGCTGATCGCGCGCTTGAAGGCGGTGCTGCTCGAGAACGCCCGCAACGTCCCGACGCCGACGCAGGCCTTCAAGGCGCTGTTCGACGACGGGCCGCTGGCCTTCCTCGACCGCCTCGCGCCGGAAGGCCTGTGGGCCGGCGTCGACCGCGACCGGCTCGCTGCGGAGGTCGAGCGTTGCGTCGGGCTGGACCGGCTCGGCGGGCACTCGCGCCACGCGCCGCATGCGTTCGTCGACGGACGCGATCGCTTCCGCGATCCCTGCCTCGGCACGCCGGGCGGCGGCAACCACTTCGTGGAACTCCAGGTCGTCGATCGCATCCTCGACCGGCACGCCGCCTATGAGCACGGGCTGCGCGCGGGCGACGTCGTCGTCATGATCCACAGCGGCTCGCGCGACATGGGCTTCCATGTCGGCGCCCGCTGGATGGACCGCGCCCGCGACGCGTGGCCCGCCGGTGTGCGTCATCCGGAGAGCAAGCTCTACGCGCTCGAAGGTCCGCTGGCCGGCGAGTACCTCGAAGCCATGGGCGTCGCCGCCCGCTACGCGTGGGCCAACCGCGTCGTGCTGGCGGAGATGGTGCGGCGGGAACTGGCGGACCTGTTCGGTGCGGACCAATCGCGGCTAGTCGTGGACGTGCCGCACAACGTCGTGCTCACCGAGCACGGGCTCAACATCCATCGCAAGGGATCGACGCCGGCGCACGAGGGGCAGCTCGCGTTGATCCCGGGCTCGATGGGCGATGGCTCGTACGTGGCGCGCGGGCTGGGCCATCCGGACTGGCTCTGGTCCTGCAGCCACGGTGCGGGTCGGCGGATGCGACGCCAGGAGACGCGGCGACTGCAGACCGTCGACCGCGGCGATGCGGACTGGCAATGCGTGACCCTGCGCGAGGAGCGCCGCATCGAGGAAGCGCCCGAGGCCTACAAGCCGATCGGGCCCGTCATCGAGGCGCAGACGAGCGCGGGGCTCATCGAAGGCGTCGCGAAGTTGCGGCCGTGGGTGACGTTCAAGGCGTGAGCGAATCCGGCCTTCATGCGCGCCATTCGCGGCGCGCTCGCGAGCGTGCCTTCAGCCGTCTGCGTATGGCGTCGCACAACGCCTTCACGAGGTAGAAGGCCGCCACGAACGGCAGCACCCCGCCAAAACCTCCGAAGGCCAAGAAGAACGTCGCGCCGCCGATGTCCTGGACAGCGACGGCAGCAGCCAATGCGCCGATCGCCAGATATGCCACGAACCACAGCGGCCATGGCACGCGTGAGATGCGGCGCACCAGAGCCGCCAAGCACCCGCACAGCATGCCGGCGACCGTCCCGGCGGCCACGACGAACGTCAGCAGCTGGTCCTCGCCATGCGCGTGAGCCGCGATCGGATGCGCAGCAATCAGCATCACCAGGGTCAGGTGCGGACGTGAGAGCGCTGAGGAATTCATCGCGTACGCGCCATCATTTCGACAGCGACATCCTGGCACCGAATCGCCCATTCAATGCCCGACACGAAGAGCATGCGGAACTCGACGCCGACATCGAGGGCCTCCATCTCGACGTAGCCGAGATCTTCCAGCGCTTCGATGGAGACGCCTCCAGGCACAGTACCGCCCGCAGTCACATCGATGAATGTCATCGCGTAGCGCATCGGATGCTGCAACGGTTGATCCCAACCATCCAGCACGAGCGAGAGCCTTTGTTCTTCGACGTCCGTGTCGATCGCCACGACGCGAGCGTCATGCAGCGTGTAGTCGTCCCACAAGCGCAGCAGGTCGACAGGAAGCCGATGCCGGACGGACGCGAGGTAGCTCTCGAACTGGCGGAAGACAGCGAGGTCGGGATCGCCGGCGGCGTCCCGCCACGCTGGGGTGAAGAACTTCATCGGTCGAAGGACAGTAGGAAAGTGGACGCAACATCCTACGGCCCTTCGCCAGATCGACGCCGATGGGGCAGGTCCTCAGAACGCGTGCCGGATCCCCATGCCCAGCCCGGTCTGCGAACCGCCCGCCACCGGCGTGCTGCCCGCCGCCGCGGCCGCGTTGCTGACCCCGAGCGCGAGCGTGCCGTCGTTGTCGATGCGGCCTGCGGTCGCGTAGACCGACGTGCGCTTGGACAGGAAGTAGGTGCCGCGCACGGCCCATAGAGTCGCCTCGTTGGCGCTGTTCTTGTAGTCGAGCTTGAACAGCTGCGCGTCGAATCCCCAGCTCGGGGTCAGTGACCAGGTCGCGCCGGCGTACCAGAGGTTGCTCTTGGGTGTGAGGACACTGGCGTCGTTGCGGCGCGCGATCAGCCCTGCCGCGAGCTTCCAGTCGCCGGTCTTGAACCAGCCCGCCACCGTGCTGCGACGGTCCTTCATCGCGCTGCTGGTCAGGCCCGCGAAGGCGCCGGCGCCGCCGCGGATCTCGTCCACCGCGGCTGAGAGGCCCCACACCGGCGTGTCGTACTTGACCATCGCCGACCACTGCCGGCAGGCGTTCTTGTCGACCGCGTTCTCGCCGGCGCAGTTGGTGCCCGAGGGACTCGGCCCCGCGTTGACCGCGTCGCGGCCGGGGCTCCAGGTCGCGCCGACGGTGAACCCGTTGAACTGGCCGCGGTACGCGATGGCGTTGTCCACACGCGCATTCGGCAGGTAGCTGTCCAGCGAGCCCGACCCGAACATCGCCGGGCCGAGGATGTCCGCGTCGGTCTGCGACCAGAACAGCATCGAGTACTGCCGCCCGAGACTGATCGTGCCCCAGCCGCCCTGCAGGCCGACGTAGGCCTGGCGGCCCCACGCGCGGCCGCCCTGGTTGAGCGTGCCGCTGTCGGCGCCTATGCCCATCTCCAGCGTGAACACCGCCTTGAGCCCGCCGCCCAGATCCTCCGTGCCGCGGAATCCCAGCCGCGACGGCGCGTAGCCGCCGCTCAGGCCCGGCATGCGGGTCAGGCTCGCGCCGGCCGCACCGACGTTGTTCAGGTACTCGACCGGCACGTCGAGCAGTCCGTAGATCTGCACGTTGCCCGCGGTCTGCGCCTGCGCGCTTGCGCAGGGGGCGCCTGCCGTCAACACGGCCGCTGCCGTGGCCAACGCCGTCCTCGCCGTCCTCGCCGTCCTCGCCGCATGGGCGATCGTTCTTGTCGTCATCGCTGGTCTCCTCGTTGCTCTTGTCGATCCGGTCGCGCCCGGCACCCGGAGCGACGCGAAACCGGCGCGACTCTAGGCAGCGGGTCGCGCCCCGGATAGATGGCGCGAACGAGGAGGCGATAACCGTCCGTTATCGCTGGCTATCATCCGCCCGCATGAAGCTCACGAACTTGCGGGCGCTCGTCGCCGCGGTGGAGGAAGGCAGCCTGCGATCGGCGGCGCGGCGCGTCGGGGTGTCGCAGCCGGCCTTGACGAAGATGATCCGGGAGCTGGAACGCGAGCTCGAGACGACCCTGCTGCTGCGCTCGACGACCGGCGTGCTGGCGACGGCTCAGGGCATGGTGCTCTATGAGCGCGCCCTGGCCGCGGATCGCGAGCTGTCGCACGCCCGCGAGCAGATTCAGCAGCTGAGCGGCCGCATGACGGGATCGCTGACGATAGGCGCGGTGCCGCTGGCGGTGATGCTGCTGGTGCCCGAGGCGCTGCGCACCTTCGGCGCGGAGTTCCCCGACATCCAGTTGCGCATCGTGGAGGAGCTCTACATCGCGCAGCTCACGCGCGTGCGCAAGGGGGAGGTCGACATCGCGCTCGGTCCCTTGCCCGATCACCCGCCGCGCGGGGAGTGCACCGTCGAGTCGCTGATGCCGATCGACATGGTGGTCGTGGTGCGCAAGGGGAATGCGCTGGCGCGGTCGAAGCAGCTGGCCGACCTGGCCGAGGCGCGCTGGGTGTACACCGGTGCGACCGAAGCAACGGGGCTGGCGCGCACGCTGTTCGAGACGAACGGGTTGCCGGCGCCGCCCGCTGGAGCGGTTGTCAATTCAACGCTCGGCCTGTTGTCCGTGATCGCGAGCGGCAATTGCGTCGGCCTGCTGCCCCGGCAGATCGCCGCGCATCCGTTCGCCGCGCAGTTCCTGCAGGTGGTGCCGGTGAAGGAAGCACCGCTGCGGCTGACGCTGGGCGCGATGGCGCGCAACGATGCGGCGGTGAAGCCGGTGGTCAGGCACTTCATGGCGCACCTGCATCGCGCGGCGTACGTCATCACGCACGGTCGCGCTTGACGCTTCAGCACTGCCACCGCCATGCCGGAACTGAATAGCAGCTAGTCCGGGCCATAACTTGGACGACGAGGCGCGGCTCTCCACAATGCATCGCAGTCGGCCCGGCAGGGCAGCGCCATTGCCACGGTCGTTCCCAGCGAACCAGAGAGCTCCATGATCATCGACGTCCACGGTCACTACACCACCGCTCCCGCCGCGCTCGGCGCCTGGCGCGACCTGCAGGTCGCGGGCCTGAAGGACCCGTCGCGGGCTCCCAAGGCGAGCGATCTGAAGATCTCCGACGACGAGCTGCGCGAATCCATCGAGACCAACCAGCTCAAGAAGATGAAGGAGCGCGGCTCCGACCTCACCATCTTCAGCCCGCGCGCCAGCTTCATGGCGCACCACATCGGCGACTTCCAGACCTCCGCCACCTGGGCCGCGATCTGCAACGAGCTCTGCGCCCGCGTCGCCGAGCTCTTCCCCGAACACTTCGTCGGCGCGGCCATGCTGCCGCAGAGCCCCGGCGTCGATCCGGCGAGCTGCATCCCCGAGCTGGAGAAGTGCGTCAACGACTACGGCTTCGTCGGCATCAATCTCAACCCCGACCCCTCGGGCGGCCACTGGACCAGCCCGCCGCTGACCGACCGCCACTGGTATCCGCTCTACGAGAAGATGGTCGAGCTGGACATCCCCGCGATGGTCCACGTCAGCACCAGCTGCAACGCCTGCTTCCACACCACCGGCGCGCACTACCTGAACGCGGACACCACCGCCTTCATGCAGTGCCTGACCGGCGACCTGTTCAAGGACTTCCCGACGCTGAAGTTCCTGATCCCGCACGGCGGCGGCGCGGTGCCCTACCACTGGGGCCGCTTCCGCGGACTGGCGCAGGAGCTCAAGAAGCCGCTGCTCGACGAGCATCTGCTGAACAACATCTTCTTCGACACCTGCGTCTATCACCAGCCGGGCATCGACCTGCTCACCAAGGTGATCCCGGTGAAGAACGTGCTGTTCGCGTCCGAGATGATCGGCGCGGTGCGCGGCATCGATCCCGAGACCGGCCACTACTTCGACGACACCAAGCGCTACATCGCCGCCACGCCGCATCTCAACGACGAGGAACGCCACCTGGTCTACGAAGGCAATGCGCGGCGCGTGTTCTCGCGGCTGGACGCGAGGCTGAAGGCGCAGGGCCGCTGAGCGCCGTGCGGTGAGACACTCCTGGGCACGCTTTCTGCTTCGTGCCCGGGATGAGCGCCACACCTGACGACCCCACACCACCTGCTTCCACGATCGTTGCGGAGCCGCTCGCCGACCTGGCGATCCGCTCCCACACGGCCTTCGAGGACGCGCAGGCGATCTTCACCGGCACGCTGTTCGTCTCGCTGGCGCTGATCCTGTTCGCCCAGGTCGGGCTGCTGACCGGCGGCACGGCCGGCGCGGCCTTCGTGCTGCATTACGCGACCGGCATCAGCCTGGGCAAGCTGTTCTTCGTCATCAACCTGCCGTTCTACTGGTTCGCCTGGACGCGCATGGGCCGCGAGTTCACGATCAAGACCTTCGTCTCGATCGCGCTGTTGTCGGTGCTGACGGAGTTCTCGCCGAAGCTCTTCGCCATCGACCGCATCCACCCGGCCTACGCCGCCATCCTCGGCGGCGCGCTGCTGGGCTCGGGCTGCCTGTTCCTGGCGCGGCATCGCGCCAGCCTCGGCGGCGCGACCATCGTCTCGCTCTACCTGCAGAAGGCCAAGGGCTGGCGCGCCGGCAAGGTGCAGATGGCCATGGACTGCGCGATCGTGCTGCTCGCGCTCACCGTCGTCGACGTGGAGCGGGTGGCGTACTCGGTGCTCGCGGCCGTCGTGATGAATCTCTTCATCGCCGTCAACCACAAGCCCGGCCGCTACGCGGTGCTGTGAGGGAAGAACTTCACCGCCGCGGCGATCAGCAGGATCAGGCCGATCCAGAACTCGCCCCAGCCGGTGCTGCGCGTCTTGATGCGCAGCGCGAGGTGGGCGAGGCCGCCGAAGAACACCAGCCATGAGGCGATCAGGAACGCGGCCAGCGTCATGACGCCGAATTGCCGCGCGTAGAGGCCCCAGTTGATCGGATGGCCGGCGCGCGGCGCCGCCCCCGAGGCGGCGGAGGTTGCCGCCGACCACCGCGCGGCGTTCTCCGCGGCGCGATTCGACTGCTCCTGGCGACGCTGCTGGTACTGGTCCGGCTTGGGCGCCGCGCCGCCGCGTCGTTCGGTGCGGGCCGCGTTGATCCGCTCCTGGCGTGCCGCCCTGATCTGGGCGGCGGTCTGCTGGAGCACCGGCTCGGGCCGGTCCGCCGGCTGCCACCAGGCGCCGCGTGCGAGCGTCGGGGCTTCGCCCTCCGCCGCCTTCTTGCGGAACAACGCGCCGAAGGCCGAGCGCTTCTTCGCCGAGCCGCCCGGCAGCGCCAACGCCTGCTTCAGCAACGTTGCGCCTTGCTGCCGGTCGACCATCGCGACGAAGCGTCCGTAGCCGACCAGCACCTCGCGCGTCGCCGGATGACCGTGCCAGGTCGCTGCCTCGACGCCGTCGCGCGTCGCCTTGTGCAGCGCGGCGCGCAGCTTGCGGCGTTCCTCGCGGGACACGGAAGGCTTCTCGTTGACGACGACACCCGTGACCTCCTGGCGCGAGCCCGCGCGCATCACGCGCTGCTTGTCCGGATGCGGCGTGAAGCCTTCATCGAGGAGGACATGGCGCGCCTGGCGCAGCAGCGTGCCGACCTTGGCCGCGCCTTCGCCGGAGGCGGAGAAGGTCAGGTCATCCGCATACCGCGTGTAGGTGAAGCCCAGCTTGTCCGCCAGTCCCTGCAGCCGCCGGTCCATCTTGCGGCACAGCACGTTGGTCAACATCGGGCTGGTCGGGGCGCCCTGCGGCAGCACGCGATCGCGGCCCTTGCCGCCGACGAAGAAGCGTTCGCCGTCGACTTCCAGCTCGTCGCAGGGGTTCTCGCTGCAGAGCAGCGCGAGCATGGTCGCGACCCGCTCGTCGTAGCCCAGGCCGCGGAACACGCCCTTGATGCGCGGGAAGGTGATCGTCGGGAAGAAGTCCTGGATGTCGAGGTTGATCACCACCGCGCGGCCGGTGTGCGGCGCGGCGTTGGAGACGATGCCGCGCCCCGGCAGGAAGCCGTGCGCCGCCGCGTGGCAGGGCACCTTCGCCAGCAGCTGGTCCAGCACCCAGTACTGCGCGCGCTTGAGCCGAGGCATCGGCGCGGAGATGGTGCGCTGGCCGCCGGTCTTCTTCGGCAGCAGGAAGCGGCGGTAGTGCGTGGTGCGGGCCACCTCGCGGTGGAAGCACAGGAACTTGAGCTCGGGCAGCGTCAGGCCCATCGCGCCGGCGAGGTCCAGCGGCGTCGCGAGCGCGGGAAGTCCGTCGAGCAGCGCTCGCGGCTTCGCGCCAGGCTCGCCGGTCACGCCGGTCGCGTCGGTGGTGTGGATCGCATCGGCCGCCGGCGACTGCAGACCGCCGGACACGCCGGCCCCGAGGTAGCCGGCGTCCGTCCTGCGGGCGGCGTGCCAGCGCAGCGCGCGTTCATGGCGCCGCTGCTCGCGGGCCTGCGCGGTGGCCTCGCGGCGTGCGCGCGACTCCGCCATGCGCTGCTCGCGCATGGCCTTCATCGCAGCTTCGGGATCGCTGTGGGTGCGCAGCGTCGCCTGCACCTCGTCGAGCGCGCGCGTGAGTTCGATCTCGCGCTCGATCAGCGCGGCCTCGATGCCGGGTTTCCCGTCGCCGGCGGGCCAGAAGCCCATTCGCTGCATCTCTTCGAGCACGACGGCGTCCTTCGAGGACGCGCGGATGCGCTCGATGATCTCGGCGCGGGTCAGGACACGGTCGCTCATGCGGCGCCTCCGGCTAGGAGCGCCGAGGCGGATCGCGTCAGCGGGAAAAGGTCGGGGAAGGGGAGAGGGGAGAAGAGAAGGAGTGCAGCGCGCTTCTCGTCGAAGAGCCTGGAAGGCTTGAGGGACGGGCGCTGTCCACTCGACGCCGCGCGCCTCCCCATCGCACGATTCGCTTCAGGGAAGCCCCATCGGAATCTGCGATGGGGAGGCTGCGCGGCACAGTGAAGACGGCGCCCGTGACGCATGGAACGGCAGGTGGCAAGGACGGCGAAACACCGCCCGGGTTGCAAGAGCCTGCGCGCTGCACTCGAAAACAGTTTAACCGCAGCCGACGTCATGCGGCCTCCGTGTGGGTGCCAGGTGTTGCGGACGCTGCCGTTGCCGAGGTCGCCGGCGGAGGCGACGCGATCGGTGGCAATTCGGCGAGCCGCGGCTGCGCCAGCTGGCGCAGGGCCAGCATGTGGGCGCAGGGGCCGCGGCGCAGACGGTTCTGGCGGAAGAAGTTGCACTGGCAGCTGCCGTCGACGAGCTGCTGATCCGCGTTGAGGATCAGGCGGGGCGTGAAGAGCTGGTCCTTGAGCTTGACCTCGCCGTCCACGACGATGCGTGCGCCGTGCGACATGATGTCGCCCAGCTTGGCGCGCCTGTCGTGGATCAGCGTGAGCGCGGCCGCCTCCTCGGGGCTGGCGAAGCGCAGGGTCTCCATCGGCAGCGGCTCGCGGGCGAGTTCGCGCCAGGCGTAGCGCTTGGTCGGCAGGTCGAAGACCGCGCGGCCGGCCTGCACCCACAGGCCGAGCGCTGCGTCGACGTCCGCCTTCGGCAGGCCAGTGCGCGTGGCCAGTTCGGCGGATGAGGCGATCCAGTCGCCCTGCAGCGCGCCGGCGACGGACAGCTTGGTCGCGTCGCTAACCTCGTGGCGCGGCTGCAGCAGGTCGAAGCGGCCGGCGTCGGACCAGTCGTTGGCGGTCCAGCCCGAGAGACCCAGCGTGACGGTGATGTCGCCGATGTCCACGACCCAGAAGCTCGGCATGCCGCTGCCCAGCAGGTGGACGCGCACCCGCGTCGCGAGCGCGATCAGCCGCTCCAGCGTCAGCAGTCGACGGCGGCCCCAGACGCGGATGGTCTTCGCCTCGGTCAGCGGTGCCCCGACGATCGCGCTGCGACGCGCGGTGAGTTCGATGTTCCAAGGCTCCAGCACCATCCGCGCCGGCCCGTTCGGCGCCAGCTCGAAGCGCAAGGACCGCGGGCCGGCGCGTTCCTTGTGCTGGCGCAGCACGGCGCAGAGGTTGTGCAGGTCCATCGGATGCAGCTCGACCACGGTGGCCGGCAGCGTCATCGCGCTGGACACCTGCAGGAAGCCGCGCACCCAGCTGTCGGGCAGGTCGATCTTCTCCTCGCGGAAGGCGGGATCGTTGCCGGTGGCGACGGTGAAGCCGGCCGGATCGACCTGCAGCCGCGTGGCCTTGTAGTCGCGGATCTTCTGGAACTCGTCGTACAGGCTGGCCGAGTAGTCGATGTTGGTCGTGCCGCAGGCCATCTCGCCGGTGCGGTCGAAGACGTCGTGCCGCACGCTGACGGCGCAGTAGGTCGACTCGTCCTGGCTGAAGGCCTCGAACAGCACCCGCTCCGGGTGCACCGTGATCACCGGGTCCAGCACGAACCAGGCGTCGCGGTTGTTCCAGAACAGCCAGCTGAAGTAGGCCGACTGCGCCTTGTAGAAGGGCTCCAGCAGCTTGATCTTGCGCTGGCGGAGCGAGCGCAGTTCGGTGTTGATCTCCTCCGAACGCTGCTTCAGGTCGACCGCCTGCGCCATGAAGCGCGCGAGCATCGACTGTTCGTTCTCGGCGAGCCAGGCGCGGTAGGCGGACTTGTCGCGGCCGCGGTAGCGCAGGTCGCTGACGACGACCGAGTGCAGCGCGGACAGCGCCTCGCGGAAGGCCAGGTGCGCATGCGAGTCTCGCCGCAGCAGGCCGTCGAAGGCGACCGGCGGCCGCAGCGTGTCCGGCGCGAAGTTGAAGGCCTGCGACGCCGAGGTGTCGTCGACGGTGGTGCTGCCGTAGTACTTGTAGCGGAACTGCATCGTCGTCAGGCGGCGGAGGCCGGAGAAGTCGAAGGACCCGGGGAACCGGAAGGACCCGGGAGCGTCGTCGCGGCGAGCAGGGCCCCTTGCGGCCCCGCGGGCTGCTTCCAGTTCAGGAAGGGCAGCGCGATGCCGGGATGCTTCGCGGCGATGTCGCGCAGGCCGGCGATGTACTGCGGCTTGTCGGTCAGGCTGGCGGTGACGACCTGGCGGGCGAAGATCTCGGCGACGACCGCGGCCGTGCCGGCGTCGTCCGTCTGCCCGCGCAGGAAGGCGGTGATGCGCGACTTCGCGGCGCGACCGCGATGGACCTGGCTGAGCACCGTCAGGAAGTAGGGCGTGAGCGCACGCAGCCGCCGCGCGAGCTGCGGCTTGTCGTCGGTCGGCAGCTCCAGCAGCCATTGCGTGACGAAGAGCTGCACCTGCGTGCCCGGATGCTGGCTCAGTCGCGTGAGGCAGAGCGAGGCGTCAGCCGCGCTCATGCGACGCACGAGGCGCGCACGGCCCAGCGCCTGCACCCAGGCCTTCGGATGGTCGACCCAGGCGATGAGCAGCTCGACCGCGAGCGACTCGTCCGGCAGCCGCTCGCCGAAGAGCGTGCGGGTGTAGTCGATGGCGTCGTCGAAGTCGGCGTCGGCGAGGGGGAGCAACTGCTCGGCCTGCTCGGGCGTCGGCACCGACGGCGGCGCGGGCAGTGAGAGGTCGAGCGCCTGCATCGACCAGTGGCGCACCGTCGAGTCGGGATGGCGCGCGAGCGTGGCGAGCTGCCGCAGCGAGAAGTCCGAAGGTGTCAGCGACATCAACGCCCAGGCGCCGTAACGCTGGGCGCCGGCGCTGCGTGCCTGCAGCGCGCGCCAGGTTCCGGACGGATCGCGCGCGGGCGCGGCGGGGGCCAGGTCTTGCGTCAGCCAGCGCAGCGCATCGGTGTGGGCGCCGTCGCCCGACTCGGTCTGGAACAGCGAGCGGTGCAGACGGTCCGCCATCAGGCGGGCGAACTCGGCATCGCCGCGCGCGACGCGCAGCAACGCGGGACCCACCGCGCCGCGGATGCCGGCATGCGCGTGAGTGGCGAGATCGCCGATCAATTCGACCTGTCCTCGCAGCACCTCGTCGGGCAGCGCGGCGAGCAGACGCACGCCGCACGCGCGACGGTCGGGATCGTCGGCGCCGATCAACTGCTTCATCAGCGCCGGCGGCAGCAGCGTGACGCCGGCCGGATGCAGCAGCAGCCAGGTGACGCCGACCTGCACGACCGGCACCGCCGGATGGTCCAGCAGCGGCAGCAGCGCGCCGAGCTGTCGCAGCACGGCCTCAGCGGCCGGCGCGGCGAGCGGGCCGGTCAGGAGTTGCTCGATCAGCGCGACGCCTTCGGTCAGGCCGGGATCTGCCGCGTCGGCGGCCAGCAGCGCGGGCGGCAGTTCGTCGAGCAGCGCCTGCGGCGTCGCCAGCAGCGCGAGGCCGTGGCCCTGCTTCCGGGCGCGTTCCTGGCCGCTGAGCAGCAACGCCACGATCAGGTCCGGGAAGCCGGCGAAGGCGCCCGGATCGCCGGCGATGTGCAGCAGCGCGAAGTCGCGCGCGGCGGGATGCGCGCTCGACGCCATCAGCTTGAGCCACTGGATCTGCTCGGCCGGCGTGCCGCGCTCGACGTGGGCGCGGGCGACGTGGAAGCCGGTTTCTGCCGTCGGCGCGTACGGGCTGCGCAGCAGCCGTTCGAGCACGGCGGGGGCCTGTCGACCCAGGAACTCGGCGTGGTCCTGCAGCGCGCGGGCGACCACGGCGTGGACCAGCGCGCTGCGGCTCTCCATCGCCAGGCGCAGCAGCGCCTCGGGATGCGCGTCCCACATCTCGCGCAGGCCTTCGGCACGCTCGGGCAGCGCGCGCGTGACATCGATCGGCTCGCGGGTCCAGACCCGCTTCGCCCGTCCCCGATCTCCGTCGCCCTCGCCAGGGACGGGGTTGCGGCCCTTGTCCCGGTCGCCGCGGTTCGGCGCTCGCGCCAGCAGCAGCCGCGTGACCAGCAGCCAGTTCGCGCCGGCCGGGTAGTGGCGCATGACCGTCGCCCAGCGACGGTCGACGTACTCGGAACGATGCTCGACGGCGGCGGCGGGGACTTCGTCGTCACGCAGGCCGAGCAGCAGCTCGACGGCAAGTTCGGGCGCATGCGGATGCGCGATCGCGGCGAGCCGGCGCACGCTGCGCAGGCCGCGCAGCCGCAGGTACTCGCGCGTCAGGCGTCCGTAGGCGCGGGCCGGCTTGCGCTTGCTGCCGTTGACCCGGACGATGGTCTCGCCGGTCATCGGGTTCACGTAGTGGCGCAGCGTCTGCGCGCCCTGACGTTGGCGGGTGTTCTCGAAGCGCGCATGCAGCGCGGCGACGACCTCCGCATCGCGGCGCAGCTCGGCGGCCTTGTAGACGTAGCGCATCGCCTGGAAGGCTTCCGCCTGCACCGGCAGGGCGCGCAGCAGCGACAGCACCCGTTCGCGCACCGCAGGCCGGGCGAGCGCGATGTCGTACCAGTCCTGCATCAGGTCGGGCCAGTCGAGGCGCCGGGCGTCGAGCGGCTCCAGCAGGGCGACGACCAGCTCGGGGCCGTCGAGTTCCAGCGCGAGCTCCGCCGACCATTGGCTGGCCAGCAGCTCGGCGTGCGCGGCGAGGTCCTCCGGCGGCAGCAGCATCAGCCGCGCCTGGTGGGCGAATCGTTTCGTCGCGGGGCTGCGTCCGCGCTCGGCCAGGATGCGCATGGCCTCGGCCGCGCCGGGATCGCCGAGGCGGCCGATCGCTGCTGCGAGGCACAGGTCCAGCAGGTCGCTGCCACTCTCAAGCAGTTCGACGAGGCGAGGCACCAGACCGCGCAGCGCACGTTGCGCGGCGGGATCGGCCTCGGTGCGATCGCTGCATTCGGCGACGCGCCACGCGGAGCGGGTCTGACGGTCGGCGGATTCGAGTTTCCAGCGCGCGGGTGCGAAGCGCGCGACCAGCGCGGCGATGCGCGGCGGGACGGGACCGACTGACGATGTCGACGACCCCGACGAAGTTGATCGCGTGCCACCAGGCGTCCCGGCGGCGTTGGAGGAGGAGGTGTCGTGTTCCGCCAGCATGTCGAAGCCCTGGCGGCGGATCAGCGTCTGGCCGGCGGCCAGGCGGCGGCGGATGAAATCCAGCGCGCGGCGCTCGGCGTCGGCGAGCGTGGTAGGCGTGGCGGTCAGCGACGATTCGCCGCTGTCCTGGCGGACGTTGGCGACGTAGCGCGCGCCGGCGTCGCGGCCTGCGGGCAGGTCCAGTTCGACCAGCTCCACCGTGCAGCGGCGCTCGCGCGGATGAACGCGTGACAGCGTCGCGGATGCGATCTTCCTCAAGCTCTTCTCCCCCTGGGACGGACGATTCTAGGGGGGTGGTGACGACCTAGGGGGAGGGGGCCGACCTAGGGATGTGCCCCATCCCGGGGACTGCCTAGTCTGGCTCACGGCTTCTTCACGGCTCGACCTCGGGCGGTGGCCGCGATGCGAGATTCGCAGGAGGTGCTCCATGCCCACCCGTCAGCTGATGCTCACGCAGCTCAAGTGCCTGGACGACACGAGCGAAGGCGGCGACGACGCGCCCTACCTGATGGTGTTCATGGCCCACCGCAACGTGCAGGGCGGCAAGTTGATCCGCGTGCGCGATCCCGCCTGGGACGACAACTTCACCGCGGGCAAGACGGTCAACACGCGGCAGATCGTCGACGAGGCCGAGGCCGGCGGGGCCTTCGTCTTCGCCTTCCTGCTGGAGGAGGACTGGGACCCGGACCTGGGCAGCGGCGGCTTCCTGCAGGTGATGATGCAGTCGGTCTGGAACACCTACGGCCAGAGCGGCTGGGCCAACCTCACCGCGTCGCAGCTGCGGTCGGTGGTGGGGCCGAAACTCTCGACCTTCCTGCAGGCGTCGGTGTCCAACGACGAGTACCTCGGCTGGCACAGTTTCGTCGTGCCGACGGTGACGACCGAAACCGCGCTCTCGCCGCTGAGCTACAGCGGCGACGGCGGCAGCTACAAGATCACGTTCACGGTGAGGATCAAGGGCGGATGACGCCGCGCGATCCTCGCCGTGTCGGGAACCGGTCTCCAGGGCCTCCCTAGCCCGGCGTCCCGGCCTGCCGGCGGCGGAATTCCGTCGTCGGCAGGCCGCCGACGCCCCAGTTCTCGAGCTCGACCTCGTCGATGACGACGAAGGTCATGTGATGCGGTTTCCCCATCACCTCGAACAGCAGGTCGCTGACGCCCTGGATCAGGGCCGCCTTCTGCTCGGGCGTGGTGGCGCTGGCGCCGGGGGCGGTGCCCTCGCGGGTCACCTTGATGTTGACGTAGGGCATGGGGGCTCCTTCGTGGGTTGAGACGCGAGGAGATCCTGCTCAGCGGCCGGCGTGCTGGCCGCCGTCGACGTTGAGCAGCTCGCCGGTGACGAAGTTTGCGCGCTCCAGATACAGCACGGCGTCGACGATCTCGCTGATCTCGCCCATGCGGCCCATCGGGTGCAGCGCGGCGAGGAAGTCGTGCGTCTGCGGCGCGTGCATCGGCGTCTTGATCACGCCGGGACGCACCGCGTTCACGCGCACGCCGGTCTTGGCGTACTCGATCGCGAGCGAGCGCGTCACCGCGTCCAGTCCGCCCTTGGTCAGGTTGGCCAACGCGGCCGGCACGCCGGTGATCGGTTGATCGACCAGCGTGGTCGTGATCTGCACGACGTGCCCGCTCTTCTGCAGCAGCATCTGCGGCAGCGCCAGCTGCGTGACGTGGAAGAAGCCCGCGACGTTGACCGCGAACGCGTCCTGGAAGTCCTGCGGCGTGTACTCGGTGAAGGGCTTGGCGATGAAGATGCCGGCGTTGTTGATCAGCGTGTCGATGCGGCCGAAGCGGTCGAGCGCGGTCTGCACGACACGTTGCGCGACCAGGCGGTCGCCGATGTGGCCGGGGACCGCGACGACATCGGCGTCGTCGCCCTGCTGGATGTGGCGCGAGTTGGCGACGACGGCGTAGCCTTGCGCGCGATACGCGGCGACGAGCGCGGCGCCGATGCCCTGCGAGGCGCCGGTGACGATGGCGACCTTGCGGGGGGAAGTGGCGTTGCCGGTATTGGTGGCGGACATGGAAAGGCTCCTGTTCATGCGGGATCCGGAGGATCCGGGTGGCTGGGGACGCCGCGTGGATCGATGAAACGTTCGGCGTTGGACAGCAGGTTAGGAGCCGGCCCTCTTGGGCGGTAGCCGCTATCCTGTCTCAATGGCTGATCAAAAACGCACAGGGCTCCGAGGGGGCGTGGACTGGGAGGATCTGCGCGTGTTCCTCGCGCTTGGCCGGCACGGCAGCCTGTCGGCGGCGGCCCGCGCGCTGACGGTCAATCACGCGACGATCTCGCGGCGCATCCAGGCGCTGGAGGACAGCCTCGGCGAGAAGCTCGTCGATCGGCGGCCGGACGGCTACGTGCTGACGGCGGCGGGGCGGCGCGCGCTTGCGGCTGCGGGCGACATGGAGGCGGCGGCGCAGTCGCTCGCGCGCGAAGGTGTCCACGGCGACGGCAGCGATGGCGGCGCGGTGCGCGGGCTGGTGCGGGTGAACGCGCCGCCGGCGCTGTCGCAGGGCTTCGTGATCGACCGGCTGGCGCGGCTCGCGGTGCTGCATCCGGGGCTGGACATCGACCTCGCGACGGACCTGCGGGCGGTGAGCCTGGACCGGCACAAGGCGGACATCGCGGTGCGACTCACGCGACCGACCGATGGCGACTACATCGTCAAGCCGCTGGGCGCGATGGGCTTCGGGTTCTACGGCACGCCGGAGGTCTGCGAGACGACGGAGGCCGGTGCGGAGCCGGTGTTCGTCGGCTTCGACGAGGAGAACGCCGACATGCCCGATGCGGCGTGGCTGGCGAAGCACTTCCCTCGTGCGCGGGTGGCGTTCCGCGCCAACAACCACATGTCTCAGGCGATCGCGGCGAGGACCGGCGCGGGGCTCGCGGTGCTGCCGCATTACATCGGGCGGCAGGTGCCGGGGTTGCGCGCCTGCGCGCTGACGCCGGTGCGCGATCCGCGCGAGATGTGGCTGCTGATCCGCGGGCAGGACCGGAAGGACCGGGCGATCCGCACGGTGGCGGATCACTTGCAGCGGGTGTTCGAGGAAGAGCGGGACATCTTCCTCGCCTGAGTCTTTCCTCGCCTGAGCCCTCAGGTCACGCCGAGCTCCTGGAGATTCAACAGGCGGCTCACCTGCTCCTCGTCCTCGCGCGTCGCCGGCTGGTAGACCACCATCCCGAGGTCCGGCCGCTGATCGACGGAGAACGCCGAGTACTCGAACGCGATGAGGCCGACGATCGGATGGCGCAGCCGCTTCACGCCTTCGCCGAAGGCCTTCACGTCGTGCTCGCGCCAGTAGCGCTCGAACTCGGGGCTGAGCGCGCTGACCTCGCGCACGAGGGCGTCGACCTTCGTCGTGTCGCCGACGCGCGCGGAGTCCGCGCGGAACGCTGCAACGACGAAGCGCGCGACGCTTTCCCAGTCGTCCTGCGCCGCACGCACGCGCGGGTTGCAGAAGATCAGCTTCACGATGTTGCGCTGCTCGGGCGGCAGCGCGTTGTAGTCGGTGAGCACGGCGGTCGCGGCGCGGTTCCAGCCGACGACGTCCCACAGCGGCGTCTTCACGATCGCCGGGCTCAGCGTGAGCGCGTCCAGCACGCGCTGCAGCCGCGGCGTGATGCCGGCGGCTTCCGGCGCGCGGAGCTCGGGCGCCCGGCCGAAGGCGAGCAGGAAGAGATGCTCGCGCTCCACGTCGGTCAGCAGCAGCGCGCTGGCGATGCGCTCCAGCACGACCTCCGACGGCGCGCCGCCGCGGCCCTGCTCCAGCCACGTGTACCAGGTCGGGCTCACGTGCGCGCGCTGCGCGACTTCCTCGCGACGCAGACCGGGCGTGCGTCGACGCGTCATCGGCAGACCGAGTGCGGCGGCGTCGAGCCGCTCGCGGCGATCGCGCAGGTAGACGCCGAGCGGGTTGTCCTTGGTCGCCTGCGCGGGCGCTGCGGGAAGCTCGGCAGGATGAGGCAGGGAGGGAAGGGGAAAGACGTTGTTCATCCTGTTAGCCGCCATACCTGGATAAGGTCACTACTACACCGGGATGGATTCTGCGCGGACGATGCATCGCATCAACTTTCGAGGGTTTCTCTCATGCGCGTTTTCGTCACTGGAGCCACGGGCTTCGTCGGGTCGGCGGTGGTCGATGAATTGATCGAGGCCGGTCATCAGGTGTTGGGACTGGCGCGGTCGGACGCCTCCGCGGAGGCGCTCGTCCGGGCCGGCGCCGAGGTGCATCGCGGCACCATCGATGATCTGGACCGCCTGCGCTCGGGCGCTACGGCGGCCGATGCGGTCATCCACACGGCGTTCGATCACGACTTCTCCCGCTTCGCGGAGAACTGCCGTCGCGACGGCGTCGCCATCGAGGCGCTGGGCGAGGCGCTCATCGGATCGGCGCGTCCGTTGCTCGTGACGTCGGGTCTGGCGATGGCGGTGTCGGGTCGTCTCGGGCACGAAGGCGATCCGTGCCTGCCGGTGTCGGAAGGTTATCCGCGAGTCTCCGAGCCGACCGCGCTGGCGCTGGCGGCGCGCGGCATCAACGCCGCGACCGTGCGGCTTTCGCCGACGGTGCATGGCGCGGGCGATCACGGTTTCGTGCCCATCCTCATCGACCTTGCGCGCCGCACGGGGCGCTCGGCCTACATCGGCGACGGTCAGAACGCGTGGAGCGCGGTGCATCGGCGCGATGCGGCGGTGGTGTTCCGCCGGGCGATCGAATCGCCGAAGGCCGGTGCGCGCTGGCACGCGATCGCGGAGGAGCGGATCACGTTCAAGGACATCGCGACGGCGATCGGCGAGCGGCTCGGTGTGCCGGTGGTGAGCCTGTCGCAGGAGGAGGCGCAGGCGCACTTCGGCTGGTTCACGAAGTTCGCCGGCTTGAGTCTGGCGGCGACAAGCACTGTCACTCGCGAGGCGCTCGGCTGGACGCCGAAGCATCCGACGCTGACGGAGGATCTCGGCGACGCGCGTTACTTCGACGTGAAGGTCTGATGCGCACGCGGCACGCGCCTGCGCCTCCGGCCGTGGACACAAAATGACTCAGCTGTCGTAGCGCTTGGGGACCTTCTTCCGCTGCTGCTTCAGTTGCTCTGCCAGTGCTTCGGCCTGACGGACCTCGGCTCCGCTCAGGTTCGCGAAAGGCATACCAGGGAACGCCCTTTCACGTAGCTCCTTCCATGACGGGCCGGACTCGCTTTCGTCGATGATGTAGAAGGCGCGCGCCTCGATCGCCGTGAGCCCGAGCTTCATGCCCTCCAGCGAGAGGGTGCTGGCCACGTGGGACTCCCCTTCGATGAACTCCTTGCGCAAGCCGGCCAGCAGCGGTTGCCGCATGGCCTCGGGCGGGCGGTAGTCCACGGCACGACCGTAGATCATCGCCACTTCGTAGACGCCGCCGCGCAGGGCCTTCTCGGCGAGTTCGGTCAGGTGGGTCTGCATCTCCTCGGTGATCGACTGGCAGCGGCGCGCGCTCTGCTCGGTCATGTCGGCGACGGTAGCCAGCTTGTCCGGCGTCAGTTTTGCGGTGGGCTTGAGATTCCGGATCTTTTCCCCGAGGCCTTCCAACCCGCGGCAGGATGAGAGCGTGATCGCCGCCTGCGCGGCCTGCTGAGGCGTTCCACCGTGGATGGCCATGAGCACGGATTGGCCGAGATCGACATCTGCCGCAGGAGGCCCCAGCCTCGCGGGCGGCGCGGACGTTGCGATCTGCGCCGGCTGAACCTGCCGATCGAGACCGATGGGTTCGCCGACGGTTGGCCGCATCGTCTCGGCCAGCGGCGCCCGCGCGGGCTGCGCGCGCACGATGTCGACGCGATCACCCTCGACGGGGTTCTTCCACAGCCAGGCGAGCGCCGCCGCCGCGGGCACGGCGACCAAGGTCAGAAGTACGGCGGAGCGACGTGGGAGGGGCATGTCATGTTCCTCGGCAAGGCGAAGGGCGAAGGAAGCGATGGGTCGACGTGGAACGCCGCGAGATTCATCCCGGCGAGGTATCCGGCTTCTTGACGCTGCGCAGCCAGGTCTGCGCAAGCAGGTCGGCCTGCTTCTGCTCGTCGTCGGTGTATGGCGGCGTGGGCTTGTCGAATTCGAACGGCGTGCGGGGGCGTTTTGAACGACTCGTACGGGTGCTGTCGAGCGCGTCGAACGCGATCTCGTAGGCGCGCGTCTCGATACGCGAGAGTCCGAACACATCGGGATGCCGCGCGAGCATCAAGGGTGCGATGTCGTCCCCTCCGAAGAAGTCGGTGCGCAGGGCTTCCTTCAATGGAGCTCTCATCGATGGCGGCGGATCGAAGCCGACGAGTTCGCCGTAGATCGCGGCGACCTGTCGGGCGCCCGCGAGCAGCGCCCGCTCGGCGAGCTCCTTCTCGCGAGCCATGAGATCCGGGGGAATGGATTGGCACTTCCGGCCACGCTCGCTGAACGCGTCGATCGCGATGTTGCCCGCTTCGCCGGCCAACCGGCCGTCCGCCCTCATCCGTTCAATGTGTTGCATGAGGTCCGGATTGAAGCGGCAGATCGACATGAGGTTCACCGCTTCGCTGAGCAGCTTGGGCGAGCCGCCGTTGAAAGCGGAGATCACGATCTGGCCGTAGTCCCGCATCGCGGCGGACGCGCCGACGGCGGGCGGCCGGACGAGAGGATCTTCACTCGGTGCCGCTACCCCGCGACGCGGTGCGGCCTGTGTCGTTGCCGGGGCGGGGAGCGCCGCCTCGCTGGCGACTGTTTCGCGCGTCGCGAGTGCAGGCTGCGCGGCGTCCTGCGCCGTCGAGGAAGGCTCGATCGGTTCAAGCGCGGCGGGTGTCCTCCAGAGGTACGTTACGGCGGCGATGGCGACCAGAACGGCCATTGCGGCGCCTGCAACGAGTGCTCCGCGTCCGGTAGTCGGGCGTCGCTCCTTCACCGCGCTCATCCCTTCCGCCTTTCCGGCGGTTTGCGTTCCTGCTTGAGGCGCTCGGCGATGGTTTCGGACGCGCGAACTTCCTCCTCGGACATGTCGCGGAAGGGCCCGTCCCGCAGCATCGCTTCGTGGAACGGCCGCTCCGCTTCCCGCGCCTCGGACATGGACACCAGGAAGTAGGCCCGCGCCTCCGCCTTGGAGAGCCCCAACCGCCCGCCATTGAAGGCGAACTCCTTGACGATGTCCCGATCGCCGTCTCGGAACGCGGCGTTCATCGCGTCGAGCAGCGGCTGGCGCATCGCCTCGGGCGGGCGATAACCGACGGAGCGTCCGTAGACCAGCGCCACGTAGGCGGCCTCGGGGCCGCCCGCCTCGACCGCGCGGGCGGCCAGCGCGCCGCGCTGGGCCTGCATCTCCGGCGTGATGGACTTGCACCGGTCTTCGAACCATTCGGCGGCGGCGATCCGGCTGTTGCGTTTCGGATCCTGCGAGCTCAACTTCCTCGCGGCGCCCGACAGGTCCACCAGCGAGAACTCCAGACACGTCTGCAGCAAGTACGCCGCCTGGCCAGCCTGCTTGGGTGTCCCACCGTGCATGCCGATCAGCACGATCTGACCGAAGTCTTCCGTCGTCGGCGGCTTGAACACCGGGGTGTCGTTGATCGGCACGCTGCTGGCCGCTGGGGCGGCCGGCACGGCGGATGGCGCAAGCTTCTCGGTCTTCTCGAACTTTTCGGCGGTCGCGACGCGGGGCTCTGAAGCATTGGTCGACACGGGCGCGGGCGGCTGAGCCACGGCGGGCGTGGCCGCCATCGCGACCTGCCCGTCCTTCGGCGATTCGGGCCAGAACTGGACGGCGATCGCCGCGGCGGCCAACAGCAGCGCGACCGCCACGATCCAGCGGCGTGGATGATCCATCTTCGACTCCCTGCGATGCGGTCGTTCGCCGCATTGAGCCGCGGATGTTATCGACGCCGGAAACGAAAAAGGCCGGCGCCCCCCATCAGAGGGGGCGCCGGCCTGTCGGCCCGCAGGAAGCAGTCCTTACTTCGGCTGCTTGACGATGCGCAGGTAGGGCTTAGGCGCCTTCCAGCCTTCCGGGTAGATCGTCTTGGCTTCGTCATCGGACACCGAGCCCGCGATGATCACGTCGTCGCCGTGCTTCCAGTTCACCGGCGTTGCGACGCGGTGCTTGGCGGTCAGCTGGATGGAGTCCAGCACGCGCAGGATCTCGTCGAAGTTGCGGCCCGTGGTCATCGGGTAGGTCAGCGTCAGCTTGATCTTCTTGTCCGGGCCGACGATGAACACCGAACGCACCGTCGCGTTCGTCGCCGCGGTGCGGCCGTCCGACGTGCCCGGCTCTTCCGCCGGCAGCATGTTGTACAGCTTGGCCACGTTCAGGTCGGTGTCGCCGATCATCGGGTAGTTCACCGCGGCGCCTTGCGTCTCCTCGATGTCCGCCGCCCACTTCGAATGGTTCTCGACCGGGTCGATCGACAGGCCGATCAGCTTGGCATTGCGCTTGGTGAACTCGGGCTCGATCTTGGCCATGTAGCCCAGCTCGGTCGTGCACACCGGGGTGAAGTCCTTCGGATGCGAGAACAGGATGGCGTAGCTGTCGCCGATCCAGTTGTGGAAGTCGATCTCCCCCTTCGTCGTCTTGGCGGTGAAGTTCGGGGCGATGTCGTTGATGCGCAGAGACATGGTGGGCTCCAAGGTTGAAAGTGCCGTCGCCGGCAGAGGCGGACTGGCAAGCCGGGCGATTCTCGTCGTCAATCCTGCCGTCGGGGGCGCCCGAGGAGGCGGAGCGACATTCTTGTCCTCCAGATTGACGACGGACGGAGTCTGCCCAATAGCCTTACTCGACCCGCGACTTTACTCATGCGCGGACTGAATGCTCACTGGCCGAAGGTCCAGTTCGCACCGACGGTCCACCATCCTTCCTTCTGCGTCCGCGCGGTCGCGGACGTTCTCGCGTAGCTGAGGTCGAGCGTCAGCTGCTCGCTCAGCGTGCGTCGCAGGCCGAGTCGCGACAACGGCCGTTCGCCGTCATGGAAATGCTCGGCCAGCGCCTGCCAGGCGGGCGTCATCTGCCACTCGACGGCGACACCGCGCGGGGTGCGGTCGTCGGCGCCCTTCAGCCGGGAACGTCCCAGGTTCAGGTGGAAGGCCAGGTCCTCGCGCGGCGTCCAGGTCAGGGGCACCAGCAGCGACTGCTGCGAGCGCGGGGTCTGGTCTTGCCACCCCAGTGCCGCGACCAGGCCGATCGCCAGCTGCGGCTGCAGGGCGGTCGCCCATTTGAGCTGCACGCCGTGCAAATGGAGCGACGGCGCAGCCCGGGAAGTCTCCCGATCGACGTTGATGCCGGCTTCGGCACCCAGGACGTTGCAGCCGATGCCGGCGTGCTGGAACTGGCGCCGGTCGAGGCTGGAGCGCCCGGCCCAGAGTTCGAGATTGCATTGGCCGGGGTCGTCGATCGAGGCGTCGTCGACGGCGTGATGCCCGCCGGCGGCGAGGCAGGGGACGGGCAGCAGCGGGCCGGCGAGCAGGGCCAGCAGAGCCGGCAGGAAAGGGCGCATGAAGGACTCCTGTGCGCACTGTCGCGCACGCCGGTTGGGGCGTGATGACGGTGCGGCTCACGATGGATCGGATCGGGTGAGTCGTCGCGCGATGGCGACGGTTGCCTCGGGAAGGCGATCGATGCGACAGGAGAAGGAGAGGGCGCGCCGCTGCGCGCCACCGGAGCCGGTCAGCGCGTCAGTCGTGCGGCGGCCGTTCCGGCTCGCGTCGCGAAGGGACTGGGGGCACTGTCCACGGGGGCTCCAAGGGATGAAAGGCGCGGATTGTGGCATCGGTCAATGGCCTGGATCAACACCCTTGAGGGCTGTGTCGAATGGGCATCGGTTCACCTGGAAATCATCCGTGGATAGACCGCCCGTCGCTAGACTTTGTTCCCTCGCCCCAGGCTGCCCCCCGCCCTAATAGATCGTGGACGGGCTGTGCCCCTGGGGCGATATTTCTCCGGTAGTCGGGAGATCCAAAATGCCAACAGCCATCCTTATCGACGGTGCGTTCTTCGTGAAGCGATTTCGAGCGCTGCAGCCGGATCAGGCGTTCGACGCCGATCGCGCGGCGGATTGCGCCTTCAGGTGGGCGCTTGCTCATCTGGTCGACCGCAGCCGTGGGCCGGAGAAGCGCTTCAAGGACCTGTTCAGGATCTATTTCTACGACTGTCCGCCGCTCATGAAGCGTCTTCAGAACCCGATCTCGGGCAAGGGCGTCAACTTCTCTACCAGTCCAGAGGCGTTGTTCCGCATGCAGTTGCACGACCGCCTCAAGACGAAGCGCAAGACGGCCCTGCGCCTGGGCCACCTTGCTTCGGACAGTCCTTGGACGATCAAGCCGGAAGCCATTCAGGCCATGCTCAAGCGAAAGATGAACTCTGACGATCTGACAGAGGGCGATGTCGTTCCCCATCTTCGTCAGAAGGGCGTCGACATGAACATCGGGGTGGACATCGTGACCCTGGCGTTGCGGAGGCTGGTCGACCAGATCGTTCTTGTATCAGGCGACGCCGACTTTGTCCCGGCGGCCAAGATGGCGCGGCGCGAAGGCATCGACTTCATCCTTGACCCCATGTGGCAGCCGGTCTCGGCCAGTTTGCAGGAGCACGTCGACGGATTGCGTTCCACCGCGCGTCGCCGCGAGCGCGCAGACAACGAGCCGGCGAGAACCCCGGAAGGTGTCGTTCAGATGGCTGCCTGAGCCGAACGGCTCTCCCCGGTCGAAAAAACTATCGCCCCGATAAACCCCGACTGTTGCTGTCCCGACTAGGCGAGTCCTAGACTCGTCCGCGCTCGCACGCTGCAAGGCGGACCAGTGGACTGAACCCCCAGGCTCAACTCAGGAGGAAGACATGTCAGGCGAATCCGAATCGAAGTGCCCGTTCTCGGGCGGCACCCACCACCACGCGGTGGCCGGCACCAAGGGCAACCGCGACTGGTGGCCCGAGCAGCTCAACCTCTCCATCCTCTCGCTGCACTCGTCCAAGACCAACCCGATGGGCGAGGACTTCAAGTACGCGCATGAGTTCCAGACCCTCGACCTCGACGCCGTGGTCAAGGACCTCACCGCGCTGATGACCGACTCCCAGGACTGGTGGCCCGCCGACTACGGCCACTACGGTCCGTTCTTCATCCGCATGGCCTGGCACTCGGCCGGCACCTACCGCGTGCAGGACGGCCGCGGCGGCGCCGGCACCGGCGCGCAGCGCTTCGCGCCGCTCAACAGCTGGCCCGACAACGGCAACCTCGACAAGGCCCGCCGCCTGCTCTGGCCGATCAAGCAGAAGTACGGCCGCAAGCTGTCCTGGGCCGACCTGATGATCCTGGCCGGCAACGTCGCGCTGGAATCCATGGGCTTCAAGACCTTCGGCTTCGCCGGCGGCCGCACCGACGTCTGGGAGCCCGAGACCGACGTGTTCTGGGGCCCCGAAACCACCTGGCTCGGCGACGAACGCTACGCCGGCGACCGCGACCTCGCCAACCCGCTGGCCGCCGTGCAGATGGGCCTGATCTACGTGAACCCGGAAGGCCCGAACGGCAACCCCGATCCGGCCAAGTCGGCGCGCGACATCCGCGAGACCTTCAAGCGCATGGCGATGAACGACGACGAGACCGTGGCGCTGGTCGCCGGCGGCCACACCTTCGGCAAGGCGCACGGCGCGGGTGAGGCCCATCACGTCGGCGCGATGCCCGAGGGCGGCGCCGTCGAGGAGCAGGGCCTGGGCTGGAAGAACGCGTTCGGCGAAGGCATGGGCGTGTACACCATCACCAGCGGCATCGAGGGCGCCTGGACGCCGACGCCGACCAAGTGGGACAACAGCTTCTTCGAGACCCTGTTCGGCTACGAATGGGAGCTGACCAAGAGCCCCGCCGGTGCGCACCAGTGGACGCCCAAGGGCGGCGCGGGCGCGGGCACGGTGCCCGACGCGCACGACAAGAGCCGCAGCCACGCGCCGATGATGACGACGGCGGACCTCGCGCTGCGCGTCGACCCGGCGTACGAGAAGATCTCCCGCCGCTTCAAGGACAACCCGGCCGAGCTGGCGGACGCCTTCGCGCGCGCCTGGTACAAGCTGACCCACCGCGACATGGGGCCGGTGTCGCGCTACCTTGGCAAGCTGGTGCCGAAGGAAGAGCTGATCTGGCAAGACCCGGTACCGAAGGCCGACCACCCGCTGGTGGACGACAAGGACGTCACCGCGCTGAAGGCCAAGCTCCTGGCGAGCGGCCTGAGCGTGTCGCAGCTGGTGACGACGGCCTGGGCGTCGGCCTCGACCTTCCGCAGCGGCGACAAGCGCGGCGGCGCCAACGGCGCGCGGATCCGCCTGGCCCCGCAGAAGGAATGGCCGGTGAACCAGCCCAGCGATCTGGAGAAGGTGCTGAGCAAGCTGGAAGCGGTGCGCAAGGAGTTCAACGGCGCGGCGGCCGGCGGCAAGCAGATCTCGCTGGCCGACCTGATCGTGCTGGGCGGCTCCGCGGGCATCGAGGCGGCGGCGAAGCAGGGCGGTCATGAGGTGGTCGTGCCGTTCACGGCGGGACGCACCGACGCGTCGCAGGACCAGACCGACGTCGAATCGATGGGCTACCTGGAGCCCGCCGCCGACGGCTTCCGGAACTACGTCCGCAAGGACCTCGTCAAGCACACGGCCGAGCTGCTGATCGACAAGGCCCAGCTGCTGTCGCTGAGCGCGCCCGAGCTGACGGCGCTGATCGGCGGGATGCGGGTGCTCGACACCAACGTCGGCCACACGAAGCACGGCGTCCTCACGACGCGTCCCGGGACCTTGAGCAACGACTTCTTCGTCAACCTGCTGGACATGCGGACGAAGTGGCAGAAGTCGACGGGCGACGACGCCGTGCTCGAAGGCCGGGACCGCAGCTCGGGCGCCGCGAAGTGGACGGCGACGACGGCGGACCTGGTCTTCGGATCGAACTCGCAGCTGCGGGCGCTGTCCGAGGTGTACGCGTCCAAGGACGGCGAGAAGGTATTCGTCGGCGACTTCGTCAAGGCCTGGACCCGGGTGATGAACCTGGACCGCTACGACCTGATCTGAGCGGACGCGGGGCCGCCGCCCGGGAGGGCGGGCGGTCCCGCAGCCATCCCGCTGGCCGTAGGCAAATTGGCTACGGTGTAGGCGGATTGGCTACGACGTAGGCAAATTGCCTACAATGTAGGCATATTGGCTACAGCGGAATTGACGCCATGAACGACACCCAACTGACGGAGCTCTTTGGCAGCGTGGGGCGCTTCCGAGTGCTGCGCACCTTGTTCGCCGAGCCGGGCCGGGGTTTCGGTCAGCGCGAATTGGCAGCCGAGGCCGGCACTGACGCGGGCAGCGTGGCCCGCTGGTTGAGGCGCTGGGCCACGGCGGGGTTGGTGACGCGTCGCGAGCGGGACGGCTTGCCGCGATATCAAGCCAGCGGCGATCCAACGTTGGCGCCGCTGGTGCTCCTCATGCAGCAGGACAGTCTGCTGGTCCGCACCTTGCGCGAGTGCCTGGAGCCCCTCAAAGGTGTCG
Source organism: Roseateles noduli (assembly GCA_002205125.1). Taxonomy (GTDB): domain Bacteria; phylum Pseudomonadota; class Gammaproteobacteria; order Burkholderiales; family Burkholderiaceae_C; genus Roseateles; species Roseateles noduli. The sequence continues at coordinate 333,005 of NIOE01000004.1, forward strand.
ACGTGGCGTTCGTCTTCGGGTCCGTGGCGCGGGGAGAAGCCAGCGCCGAGAGCGACATCGACATCCTGGTGCTCGGAAATTTGTCGGAACTCAAAGTGAACGTTGCTTTGAAGCCCGCGAGTCGGGCTCTGGGCCGCAGCGTGCATGCCACCGTTTCTACGATGGCCTCCTTTCAGGAACAACTCCGTGGCAAGGAGAGCTTCGCGCAGGACATCGCGCGGGGGCCGCGGATTCCCTTGATCGGAGAGTTCGATGTTGAAGTCCTTTCGGGAGTTGGCGGCCCAACCTGACGCGCCGCTCCGGCCCCTTGCCGTGAACGCGCGGGACGCTGTCCAGTGGCTCGCTCAATCGCAGATCAAGTTGCAAGACGCGCAGCAGCCGTTGATCTCCAACGGCACGCGGATGGACGTTTCCTGGGATGCTGTTCTGCTCGCCTGCATGGCCGTGGCCTGCGCGGAGGGTTGGCGGGTGACGAGCGACCGCGGGCATCACATCGTCGTGCTGGAAGGCGCTTGCGAAGCCTTGGCGCTTGGCGAAACCCGGTTCGACGAACTGGACATCCTGCGCGACTGGCGCAACCGGAAGTATCGCGCCGGCTTCACCGTCGAGGACAGCGAGCTGGAAGAAGCGCTGGAATGGGTCGTCGCTTTCCTCGCGGACGTGGCGCGTTGGTACGAGACGCAGCACCGGGCGCTGTTGCTACGGGGCCTCTCCCGCTGACCCTCTGCAACGTTTGGTTCCAGAAATCTTTCCATTCGTTTCCTAAGATAGTGGGATGGACGTCCCTTCCAACAAGCCGGCCCACCGGCAGTTCCCTACCTCGATGATCGTTGCCGCCCTCCTGGCGTTGGGTCTGGGTGCGTGCGGCGGCGGGGGCGGCGATGCCGCGCCGACGCCCGACCCGGTCACGCCCACTTCCCCGACGAATCCCACCAATCCGACGAACCCGACGAACCCGACCAATCCCGGGCCGACGGATCCGCCGCTCGTCGCCGGGACCTGCGACCTGCCCAACTTCAAGCAGGACCTGCTGGACCGCATCAACGCGCTGCGCGCCGCCGGCGCGAGCTGCGGGTCGTCGGGCAATTTCCCGGCCGTCTCGCCGGTGGTCTGGAACGACAAGCTGACGACGGCCGCCGACGGCCACGCGCTGGACATGGCGACGAAGAACTACTTCAGCCACGACAGTCAGGACGGCCGCAGCTTCTCCACCCGCATCACCAACGCGGGCTACACCTGGGCCGCCGCGGGCGAGAACATCGCCGCCGGACAGACCACCGTCGAGTCGGTCATGAGCTCGTGGCGCAACAGCCCCGGGCATTGCGCCAACCTGATGTCGGCGAACTTCGTCGACGTCGGCGTTGCCTGCCGGCCGGCCGCGTCCTCAGCCAACACGTACAGCAAGTACTGGGTGATGGACCTCGGCAAGGCGCGCTGAACCACGCCTCGCAGGACGACTGCCCTTCTTACTCCCTCTCCCGCTTGCGGGAGAGGGCAGGGGTGAGGGCCAGCGGCGGTGGAAGTGCGGAGGCTTCAGCGATGCTCACGCCTGCTTCGGTCGTCGCACGGCCCGCACCTTGCCGCTGTTCCCGCCACCGCAGTAGAACAATCCGGCCCCGTCGGACTCCAGCCCGCTGACACCCACGTTCGCGGGCAGGGCCAGCCGCTCGATCACGGCGCCATCCGCCGGATCCACGCGACGCAGTTCGCTCTCATCGCCCTCCCAGGTGCCGTGCCAGAGCTCGCCGTCCACCCAGGTCACGCCGGTGACGAAGCGGTTGGACTCGATGGTGCGTCGCACCGCGCCGGTCTCCGGGTCGATCTGGACGATCCTGCGATCCCGGTACTGCCCGACCCACAGACTCCCTTCCGCCCAGGTGAGCCCCGAATCGCTGCCCTGGCCCGACGGCGCCGGAATGGTCCCGACGACGCGACCGCTCTGCGGATCGATCTTCTGGATCTGCGAATCGCCGATCTGGTAGAGGTGGCGGCCGTCGAAGGCCGTGCCGGCGTCCGCGGCGCACGGCAGCGTGCGCTGGACCTCGCCGCTGGCCGGATCGATCGCCAGCAGGCCGGCCGCCGTGGCGGCCCAGACGCGGTCGCCGTCATGGCTCACGCCGTGGACGGCAGGCGCGCCCGGGTAGGGACCGTACTCGCGCACGACCTCGGCCATGCGGGCCGCGGGCAGGTGCGCGTTGGAGGCCATGCGCGCCTCGGCGTGAGGATCGCAGGCGTCGGAACTGGAAGCAGTCATCGTGTTCTCCTTTGCGGCGAACCGTCGCCGCATGGACCTCAATCTATCCAGCCGTCGGCGGAGCGGGGAGTAACAAGATCGTCGCGATTCCCGTCATTGGCGGCGCGAGCCAGCGCTTCGCCCGCGCCTGACCGATGGCGCGCACCCGTCCTGCCGCTTCGAGTTCCGCGAGCGCGCGCTGCACCGTCCGCTGGCTGGCGCCCAGCGCCATCGCGAGCGCCGACGTCGACCACGCCGCGCCGTCGGCCAGCAGCGCCTGCAGCGACGCGGTCTCGCCTTCCAGCGGCGGCACGAGCAGGCAGGCCGCGCGCTCATCCGCCACGCGCAGTGCGAAACCCTCGCGCGTCGCTTCGATCTGGGCGACGGGATCGATCAGCGCACGCAGCCGGCCGAGCTCGACGCGCAGGCGCGCGCGATGCGTCTCGTCGGGATGCCGGGTCCGGAACGCGCGGAGGATGAGCGTCGCGCGATCCGCGTCGCCGGGCCAGGATTCGGCCAGCACGCGTGCCAGTGCGAACAGCACGGGTCGACGCGAGAGATCGACGTGGAGCCCGGCGCCGCGAATGGTGCGTCGGCAGGCGTCCACGACGAGCATCGGCGAGGCCAGCAAGGCCTCGACCTCCTCCAGCCGCAAGTTCCTCGCCTGACCGCCGTCGATGCGGCGCGCGGCCGGATGATCGAGCGAGGCGCGCAGATCGTCAGCCTCCGCGATCAGGGCCGCCACGCCGGCATGTTGCGCGGCGACGAGCGCGCGTTCGACGGCGACCCGGGCATCGCCGATGCGCAAGGCCCTCATCGCGAGTTCCGCCGAGGCCAGCGCCGCCATCGCGACGAGCAAGGACGGCGCGCCGCCGACGTCCTCGGCGGGAAGCGCCTCGCCCGCCTGTTCCAGGCGGCCCAGCAGGATCAGACGCCGCGCGGCGACCAGCCGGGCCTGCAGCGCGTTGGCGCGATCGTCGTGGGCGTCCAGCGTGGCGGCGGCCTGCAGCAGCGGACGCGTCGGTTCTCCCAGGTCGCGCATCGCCAGCGCGACCTCCGCTTCGGCCACGACGCAGCGTGCGCGGGCCACGGCCTCTTTCGGTCCGAACGCCTTGGCGGCCTGGCGCAGCAGCTCGCGGGCGCGCGAATGCTCGCCGAGCTGCGCCATCGCGATGCCGCGCAGCGCGAGCGCGGGAGGATCGTCGCGCAGGGCGACCCGCTGCAGCGCGCTCAGCGCATCCCCGGCGGCGAGGAAGCGGGCGGCGGCGGTGATCAGGGCGTCCATGGGGGCGGAGCTTAAGTGCCGGCGACGGCTGCCCCCGAATCCCCGGGGTCAGGGAGACCCCTCGTCGGCAGGTGCGGGGGGCCCCGAATACACTTCCGCCCATGGAACTGAAGATCGTCGTCTATTCGAAGTCCGCCTGCCCGCAATGCGACACGGCGAAGAGTCTGCTCAAGTCCCGCGGGATGGACTATCAGGAGATCCTGATCGACGACGAGGCCGAGCGCCTGGCCTTCTACGAGAAGTGCGGCCCGTCCGTGCGCCAGATGCCGCAGGTCTTCATCAACGACCAGCGCGTCGGCGGCGTCACCGGCCTGCAGGCCGCGCTGAAGCAGCTGGGCCGCTGATCGCGGCAAGCCTCGCGGCGTCCTACGCCGCGACGGCCTGAACGCCTACAAGCGCCCGACACGGCGCGTTCCAGACTGGACGCTTCAGCCGACTATCTTCGTCGGCATGGGAGTCCTCTCATGGAGCAGCCGTCCACCGCCTCTGTGCAGGCGTCGTCCTCCACGCCCGCGTTGAAGGACGCGAAGTCCCTGGCCAAGGCGAACGCGAAGCCCTATCCCGGCGACAGCCCCGAGTACCGCGCCGCGCGCGAGGCGCTGCTCGCCGAAGAGGTCGAGCTCAGACGCCATCTCTGGCGAGTCGCCGAACAGCGGCGCGCGTTGCCGCTAGGCGGCGAGGCCGAGCCCTACCGCTTCCTCGACGAAGACGGCAAGGAGGTCGGCCTGGCCGATCTCTTCGGCCGGCACGACACGCTGGTCACCTACTTCTGGATGTACGGCCCGCAGCGCGAGCGGCCGTGTCCGATGTGCACGTCCTTCCTGGGCTCGCTGGACATCCCGATGCGCGACCTCGATCAGCGTGTCGCCGTCGCGGTCCTGGGACGTTCGCCGGTGTCACGGCAGCTCGCCTTCGCGCGCGAACGCGGATGGCGCAACCTGCGCTTCTTCCAGCTCGTCGGCGATCAGTTCACGACCACCTTCAAGCTGATCGACGACAAGGGCTTCGAGTACCCCGCGCTGACCGTCTGGGTGCGTCGCGGCGACAAGGTCTTCCACTTCTGGAGCGCCGAAAGCGGCGGCACCGAGGACCCCGGCCAGGACGCGCACGGCGCGCCCGAGATCGCGCCACTGTGGAACGTGCTCGACCTGACCCCCGGCGGACGGGGGACGAGCTGGTATCCGAAGCTGGACTACTGAGCGCTCGCTGCGCGCGCGGCGCGAAGTCAGCGTCCGGCGATCACTTCGCCGGCGCGATCCCCAGCAGGCCGTCGCGCGTGCTGCCGCGGACCTTGGGGCCGATCCAGACCTTCATCATCATCGGGAAGAAGCTCTCGCCCTGGATGGTGTCGCCGACCTTCTGGCCGTTGACGCTGAACTCCGTCGTCTGCTTCGCCGGGTCGTAGTCGATCGTGACCAGGTCGCCCTTGAGCAGCTTGGCGCGGTTGCCGAAGACCACGCCCAGCTGCGAGGTCTGGATGATGTTCTTCGAGAACTCCTCCGCCGCGTTCTGGCGGATGCGGTCCAGCATCGCGTTGGCCAGGTCGCGCGAGGACACGTCGCGCATCATGTAGAAGGTGATGCGCTTGGCGCCCTTCTCGGCGACCGCGGCTTCCATCGTCGTCTGCTTCTTCGGCAGGTAGAAGGCCACCGCCGTCGAGCGCGTCGACAGGATGCTCGACGTCGCCGCGCCGTTGAGCTGCAGCGTCTGGTTGTGCAGCAGCGCCGTGTCCTGGAACTTGAAGCCCTCGACCTCCACCTCCGCCGCGAAGGCGAACGAGGACATCGCGGCGAGGCCGATGAACAGGGCGTTCCGCACGGAGCGGATGAAGATGGAACGTTGCATGGTGAAGTCTCCTCGCAGTGACGCGTCGTGTTGTGGGATTGAGCCGCGAGCCGACCCGATGCGGTGGCGGAAAAGTGGCGTGGCTCGTGGCGTCGCGAGTTCGGGCCGATGGTGACGGCGATCGCGTGGCGCGTTGCGGACCGGATTAAAGCGCGGCGGGGTGTGGCGCGTCAGCCCCGGAAACTGGGGCCGTGCCTCTAATCCGAGGCCCGATGTGACGAATGGCACAAGCCCTGGCCCCTTCCGCTGGCACGATGCGCTCCGATTCGAAATTCAGAAACATCCGGAGGAGATCCCCGTGTTCATCGACCTTTCGCGCGCGCGTCCGTCCGCGCTCGCCGCCGCCTTCGTCACGCTGTCTGTCGTCGCCGGCGCCGCGCACGCCACCGAGAACAGCCAGGTCCGCGCGCTGCTCGGCGCGCCGTCCTACGAGATCTCGACGCCGCAGTTCCCCGGTGTCTACCTTCAGACCTGGTACCAGCACTATGAGGCCGACAAGCTGCGCGACGCCGACGGCAACACGCCCACGCGCTCGCTGACCATCCCCGGCGTCGGCGCGCTGCCGCTGACGGTGAACGGCTCGATCAAGGCCGACGTCTTCGTCCCGCGCCTGACCTGGGTCACCGAGAAGATCGTGATGGACGGCCGGCTGGGCTTCTCCGCCGCGTTCCCGCTGGTCAAGCAGACCAACGACTTCACGCTGACGACGGTGCTGCCGGCCGGTCTGCCGGCCAACGCCGTGGCGCAGATCAACCAGCAGCTGTCCGCCGCCGGCGCCGCGCTGTCGGGCACGCGCAGCGGCATGGCCGATCCGGAACTGGCCGCCTACGTCGACTGGCAGCAGGACGAATCGCGCGTCGCGCTGGGCGTCGCGTTCAACCCGCCGATGGGCTCGTACGACGCGAGCCGCGCGGTCAATCCGGGCGCGGGCAAGTACTGGACCTTCAAGCCGCTGCTGGTGGCCTCGCGCGTGTGGGAGAACGGCTTCGCCGTCGGCCTGCGCGCGACCTACTCGTTCAACACGCGCAACGACGACACCGGCGTGCGCTCCGGCCAGTACCTGCATGCGGACTGGTCCGGCACCTACAACGTCAACGACCAGTGGAAGGTCGGCGTGCAGGGCTACGTGCTCAAGCAGTTCACCGCCGACAGCGGCGGCGCAGCCGGCGCCAACAAGGTCCAGGCGCTGTCGGCCGGCCCGCTGATCGCCTACCTGGCAGAGAGCGGCGAATGGGGTGTCGACTTCAAGGTGATGAAGGAGTTCTCGGTGCGCAACCGCCCCGAGGGCACCGTCACCTGGCTGCGCCTGAACTACCGGTTGAACTGATCCGTCGCGGCGCGTCGATGCCGCGATCGTGCGATGAAGGCAGCCGTGGGGCTGCCTTTTTTCTTGGCGGAAGATCCGCGTGAACCGGGCTGCTTGCCGTGCGCACTTGATCGACCCCTCGTGCAGGATCGTGACATGTTCGCATTGAAGTCAGACGTTCGATTTACCGCAGTTGACACCGAATCCATCGATGCCGTACCGCGATGCGAAGCCGCATCGCTCGACACCGACGATTGGACGGAGGTGAAGCCTAAGCCGCGAGACAAGGCGTCACGTCCTGCCTGTGCCGTCGGGCCGGGGAGTCTACGCAGGCCACAGGCAGCAGGCGTCCCGGGTGTGGGCAGGAGGATCGTTGCGTCTGCATCGGCAGATGGGTGTCGGCGCGCCCCGGCGAGGCGTGCCGGCAACGGGTGGGTCGTCGATGCCTTCATCGCCGGGACCCGCAATGAGCTCGATGTGTTGAAGGTGACATGCAGCTGCATCTCGCGCTGCGGCGGCAACGTGGCCGCCGCTCGTGCCTGCGTCGACGAACTGAAGCGGGCCGTTCGAGAAGAGGTCAGCGCATCGGGCATGAGGCATCGCCAAGTCGCGCCGAATGTCGTGATCTACAGTGCCTTGATTTCAGCCTACGAGAAAGCGGGAGACCTGGTGGGCGCGCGCGCGGCGTTCGACGAGATGGAGCGCAAGGATCTCGCGCCGGATGTCGTGACCTACAGCGCCCTGATCTCGGCGTACGAGAAGGCGGGAGACCCGGTGGGCGCGCGCGCCGCGCTCGACGAGATGGAGCGCAAAGGCCTCGCGCCGGATGTCGTGACTTACAACGCCCTGATCTCGGCGTATGAGAAGGCGGGAGACCCGGCGGGCGCGCGCGCCGTGTTCGACGAGATGGCGCCCAAAGGCCTTGCGCCGAATGTCGTGACCTACAGCGCCCTGATCTCGGCGTACGAGAAGGCGCGAGACCCGGCGGGCGCGCGCGCCGTGTTCGAGGAGATGGCGCCCAAAGGCCTCGCGCCGAATGTCGTGACCTACAACGCCCTGATCTCGGCCTATGAGAAGGCGGGAGACCCGGTCGGCGCGCGCGCCGTGTTCGACGCGATGGCGCCCAAAGGCCTTGCGCCGGATGTCGTGACCTACAGCGCCCTGATCTCGGCGTACGAGAAGGCGGGAGACCCGGCGGGCGCGCGCGCCGTGTTCGACGCGATGGCGCTCAATGGGCTCGCACCGGATGTCGTGACCTACGCCGCCCTGATCTTGGCGTACGAGAAGGCGGGAGACCCGGTGGGCGCGCGCGTCGTGTTCGACGCGATGGCGACCAAAGGCCTCGCGGCGAATGCCGTGACCTACACCGCCCTGCTCTCGGCACACATCGCTGCCGGCGAGGAAGGCAAGGCGTTGGCGTTGCTCGACGAAGCCGTCGGGCAGCAGGTCCTCGAGGCCTCGCTGGGCTACGACAAGAAGCGCAATGAACTGGATCTGCACGAGCGCGCCGTGTTCACCGCGCCCAAGGAGAAGGCGACAGGGGTCAGTGCCGACTTGGCACGGCTCATCTTCCGCCGTCTGCTCGGGCGTGGCCTCATCAACCGGAGAACGAGCTTCATCGTCGGCAGTCACGGCGACGACCAGGTCAGGGCGGCAATCCGGCAGTGCATGGTCGATCAAGGCTGGACGCCACGCCACCCGGCCGACCGGCATGGACGTCCCAACGTTGGCTGCTGGGTGGTCGAGGATCAGGTGATGGCTTGATCCGCGTGAACCGGGCTGATGGACGTGCGCACTTGGTCGATCCCTCGTTCAGGATCGTGACATGTTCGCATTGAAGTCAGACGTTCGATTTACCGCAGTTGCCACCGAATCCATCGATGCCGCACCGCGATGCGAAGCCGCATCGCTCGACACCGACGACTGCACGGGGGTGAGGCGCAAGCCGCAAGACAAGGCGTCACGTCCTGCTTGTACCGTCGGGCCGGGGAGTCTACGCAGGCCACAGGCAGCTGGCGTCCCGGGTGCGGGCAGGAGGATCGTTGCGTCTGCATCGGCAGATGGGTGTCGGCGCGCCCCAGCGAGGCGGGCCGGCAACATGTGGGTCGTCGATGCCTTCATCGCCGGAACCCGCAGTGAGCTCGATGTGTTGAAGGTGACATGCAGCTGCATCTCGCGCTGCGGCGGCAACGTGGCCGCCGCTCGTGCCTGCGTCGACGAACTGAAGCGGGCCGTTCGAGAAGAGGTCGGTGCATCGGGCATGAGGCATCGCCAAGTCGCGCCGAATGCCGTGACCTACAACGCCCTGATCTCGGCGTACGAGAAGGCGCGAGACCCGGCGGGCGCGCGCGCCGCGTTCGACGAGATGGCGCCCAAAGGCCTCGCGCCGGATGTCGTGACCTACAGCGCCCTGATCTCGGCGTACGAGAAGGCGGGAGACCCGGCGGGCGCGCGCGCGGCGTTCGACGAGATGGAGCGCAAAGGCCTCGCGCCGAATGTCGTGACCTACAGCGCCCTGATCTCGGCGTACGAGAAGGCGGGAGACCCGGTGGGCGCGCGCGCCGTGTTCGACGCGATGGCGCCCAAAGGCCTCGCGCCGAATGTCGTGACCTACAGCGCCCTGATCTCGGCGTACGAGAAGGCGGGAGACCCGGCGGGCGCGCGTGCCGCGTTCGACGCGATGGAGGCCAAAGGCCTCGCGCCGGATGTCGTCACCTACAGCGCCCTGATCTCGGCCTACGAGAAGGCGCGAGACCCGGTGGGTGCGCTCGCCGTGTTCGACGCGATGGCGCTCAAAGGCTTCGAGCCGGATGTCGTGACCTACAGCGCCCTGATCTCGGCCTACGAGAAGGCGCGAGACCCGGCGCGCGCGCGCGCCGTGTTCGACGCGATGGCGACCAAAGGCCTCGCGCCGGATGTCGCGACCTACACCGCCCTGCTCTCGGCACACCTCGCTGCCGGCGAGGAAGGCAAGGCGTTGGCGTTGCTCGACGAAGCCGTCGGGCAGCAGGTCCTCGAGGCCTCGCTGGGCTACGACAAGAAGCGCAATGTGCTGGATCTGCACGAGCGCGCCGTGTTTACCGCGCCCAAGGAGAAGGCGACAGGGGTCAGTGCCGACTTGGCACGGCTCATCTTCCGCCGTCTGCTCGGGCGTAGCCTCATCAACCGGAGAACGAGCTTCATCGTCGGCAGTCACGGCGACGACCAGGTCAGGGAGGCGGTCCGGCAGTGCATGGTCGATCAAGGCTGGGCGCCACGTCACCCGACCGATCGGCATGGACGTCCCAACGTTGGCCGCTGGGTGGTCGAGGATCAGGTGATGGCTTGATCCGCGTGAACCGGGCTGCCTGCCGTGCGCACTTGATCGACCCCTCGTTCAGGATCGTGACATGTTCGCATTGAAGTCAGGCGTTCGATTGACCGCAGTTGCCACCGAATCCATCGATGCCGCACCACGATGCGAAGCCGCATCGCTCGACACCGACGACTGGAAGGAGGTGAAGCGCAAGCCGCGAGACAAGGCGGCACGTCCTGCCTGTACCGTCGGGCCGGGGAGTCTACGCAGGTCACAGGCAGCAGGCGCCCCGGGTGTGGGCAGGAAGATCGTTGCGTCTGCATCGGCAGATGAGTGTCGGCGCGGGACGGGTTCCCGGTCGGAGGTGTCGCGCTCCGGGAATGCGTCCCGATCGGCTGCGACATCCGCGCAGCCCGGCGCCCCAGCGAGGCGGGCCGGCAACGGGTGGGTCGTCGATGCCTTCATCGCCGGAACCCGCAATGAGCTCAATGTGTTGAAGGTGACATGCAGCTGCATCTCGCGCTGCGGCGGCAACGTGGCCGCCGCTCGTGCCTGCGTCGACGAACTGAAGCGGGCCGTTCGAGAAGAGGTCAGTGCATCGGGCATGAAGCATCGCCAAGTCGCGCCGGATGTCGTGATCTACAGTGCCTTGATCTCAGCCTACGAGAAGGCGGGAGACCCGGTGGGCGCGCGCGCCGCGTTCGACGAGATGGAGCCCAAAGGCCTCGCGCCGAATGTCGTGACCTACGGCGCCCTGATCTCGGCGTACGAGAAGGCGGGAGACCCGGCGGGCGCGCGTGCCGTGTTCGACGCGATGGAGGCCAAAGGCCTCGCGCCGAATGTCGTGACCTGCAACGCCCTGATCTCGGCGTACGAGAAGGCGGGAGACCCGGCGGGCGCGCGCGCCGTGTTCGACGCGATGGCGCCCAAAGGCCTTGTGCCGAACGTCGTGACCTACAGCGCCCTGATCTCGGCGTACGAGAAGGCGGGAGACCCGGCGGGCGCGCGTGCCGCGTTCGACGCGATGGAGGCCAAAGGCCTCGCGCCGGATGTCGTCACCCACAGCGCCCTGATCTCGGCGTACGAGAAGGCGGGGGACCCGGTGGGCGCGCGCGCCGCGTTCGACGAGATGGCGCGTAAAGGCCTTGCGCCGGATGTCGTGACCTACAGCGCCCTGATCTCGGCGTACGAGAAGGCGGGAGACCCGGCGGGCGCGCGCGCCGTGTTCGACGCGATGGAGACCAAAGGCCTCGCGCCGAATGTCGTGACCTACAACGCCCTGATCTCGGCATACGAGAAGGCGGGAGACCCGGCGGGCGGGCGCGCCGCGTTCGACGAGATGGCGACCAAAGGCCTCGCGCCGGATGTCGTGACCTACAACGCCCTGATCTCGGCATACATCGCTGCCGGCGAGGAGGGCAAGGCGTTGGCGTTGCTCGACGAAGCCGTCGGGCAGCAGGTCCTCGCGGCCTCGCTGGGCTACGACAAGAAGCGCAATGAGCTGGATCTGCACGAGCGCGCCGTGTTCACCGCGCCCAAGGAGAAGGCGACAGGGGTCAGTGCCGACTTGGCACGGCTCATCTTCCGCCGGCTGCTCGGGCGTGGCCTCATCAACCGGAGAACGAGCTTCATCGTCGGCAGTCACGGCGACGACCAGGTCAGGGCGGCAATCCGGCAGTGCATGGTCGATCAAGGCTGGACGCCACGCCACCCGGCCGATCGGCATGGACGTCCCAACGTTGGCTGCTGGGTCACCGATGATCCGGCGTTGGCGGGAGCGTTCGGCGGCAAGGGCAGACCCTTCTCCGACCTCTGCCGCTCTCAGCGCTCGTAGAGCTCCAGCGGCAGCCCGTCCGGGTCCGCGAAGAAGGTGAAGCGCTTGCCGGTGAGTTCGTCGACGCGCACCGGCTCGACGGCGACGCCCTTGGCCTCGAGCTCGCGCTTGCCGGCCGCGACGTCGTCGACCTCGAAGGCCAGGTGGCGCAGCCCCTGCGCCTCCGGGTACGAGGGCCGCGGCGGCGCGTCGGGAAAGCTGAAGAGCTCGATCTGCCCGCCGTCGGGCAGGGCCAGGTCCAGCTTGTAGGAGCGTCGCGCCTCGCGGTAGGTCTCCGCGATCATGCGCAGGCCCAGGACCTCGATGTAGAAGCGTCGCGAGCGCGCATAGTCGGCGCAGATGATCGCGGTGTGATGGATGCGCAGCAGCATGGTCATTCCGCTCGGTTCGTCCTCGTCGAAGGCCGACCGGTCATCAACGCGGCCTTCAGTTCGTCGACATCGACCGGCTTGACCATGTGGTCGTCGAAGCCGGCCTCGCGCGTCTTCTCCCGGTCCTGTTCCTGGCCCCAGCCGGTCAGTGCGATCAGGCGCGGACGGCCGATGTCGTCGGCCATCGCGCGCAGGCGGCGGGCGACCTCGTGGCCATCCATGTCGGGCATGCCGATGTCCAGGAGGATCGCGTCGGGCCGCAACTGGCGCACCGCGTCCAGCGCCGACGGTCCGTCGTAGGCCACTGCCACTTCCGCGCCCATCAGCCGCAGCAGTTCCGCCGTCGTGTCCGCCGCGTCGCGGTTGTCGTCGACCAGCAGCAGGCGTGCGTTCAGGGGCGTGTCCTCCTGGACGGGGAGCGGCACGCCTGCCGGCGCGGCGGCGATCTCCGGCAACCGGAGCTGGAAGCTGCTGCCCCGTCCCGGTCCGTCGCTGGTGGCGGTGAGTTGCCCGCCGTGCAGGCGGGCCAGTGTCTGCGACAGGCTCAGTCCGATGCCCAGGCCACCCTGCGAGCGGCTGTGCGAGCGGTCCAGCTGCGAGAACAGCTCGAACAGCTGCGGCAGCTGTTCGGCCGAGATGCCGATGCCGTTGTCCGTCACGGTCATGACGGCGTCGCCCGCGTCGCGCGCGATGTGCACGTCGATGCGGCCGCCCGCGTCGGTGTAGCGCGCCGCGTTGTTCAGCAGGTTCACCAGCAGCTGCGTGAGCCGCACCGGATCGCCCTGCACCCAGGGCGCGGGTCCGTCGAAGCGCAGCGTGAGCCGATGTCCCTCGCGATCGATCAGCGGGCGGCTGCTCTCCACCGCCGCGTCCACGACGCCACTCAGGTTCACCGGTTCATGACGCAGCGTGATCAGGCCGCGGCTGATGCGCGAGACCTCCAGCAGGTCGTCGACCAGCCGCACCATGTGATTCACCTGGCGTTCCAGCAGCTCGCGGATGCCGGTGAAGCGGTCCTCGCGATCGGCGGCGGCCAGCAGGTGCACCGCGTTGCGGATGGGCGCCAGCGGATTGCGCAGCTCGTGCGCCAGCGTCGCCAGGAACTCGTCCTTGCGCCGGTCCGAGCGCAGCAGACGTTCCTCCCGCTCCTGCGCGATCGCCTGATGCCGGGCGCGTTCGACGGCGACGCGCGTGCGGTGCGCCGTCTCGCGGATCAGCGACACGTCGTCGGCGCTCCACGCGCGCGGCGACTCGTCGTGCACAAACAGCAGCGCCACCAGGCGACCTTGCTCCAGCACGGGCACGTTCACGATGGAGCGCACCCGCATCGCCTCGAAGCGGTCCAGATGCGCGGACGTGCTCGGATCCTCGCGGACATCGGCGATCTCGACCACCTCGTCGCGCTTGAGCTGGTCCACGAAGCTGCCGTAATCGCGGAAGCGGCGCAGCCCGGCCAGGCTGTCGAAGCCGCCGCGGCGCCAGTCGCGTTCGATGCGCACGGTCTCCGTCTCGTGGTCGACGGTGCAGTAGCCGGCCCGCGTCGCCGTCAGCATCATGCCCAGCATCTGGGCCGAGGCGAAACCGATGTCCGCCGGCGAGCCGACCTCGCGCAGCCGCTCGCTCAGGCCCGCAAGCGCCGCGCCCCGCTGCTCGCCGCGCACGCGCGCCGTGACGTCGACGCCCTCCACGAAGATGTGCGTGACGGCGCCGCTTTCATCGCGGATGGGCTGGTAAACGAAGTCCAGGAAGTGTTCCTCGGTCTGGCCGTCGGGCCCGTCGCTCCCCTGGGCGACGAACTGCGCGGCGTGCGCCGTGTAGGCGCGGCCGGTCGCGTAGACCGTGTCCAGCAGCGTCACGTAGCCCTGCGCGGCGGCGTCGGGCAGCGCCTCGGCGACGCTGCGGCCGATCACGTCGCGGTGCCCGATCAGGCGCTGGTAGGCGGGGTTGACGCTCTCGAAGCGATGCTCGGGTCCCGCCAGCACGGCCATGAAGCTCGGCGCCTGTTCGAAGAGCTGGGTCAGGCGTTCGCGTTCGCTGCGGACGCGACGCTCGGCCGCCACCTTGCCCGTGGTCTCGACGACGATCGCCATCACGCCGGCCGGTTCTCCGTCGTCGTCCAGCAGCGGCGAGTAGTCGAGGTTCATCCAGACCGTCTCCGCGCGGCCGTGGCGGTGCAGCACGAGTTCCTGGTCCTCGTAATGCAGCGTGCCGCCGGCCAGGCCGACGCGCATGACGTGGTCGTTGAAGTCGGCCACCTCGGGCCAGCCCTCGCGCACGTTGCTGCCGAGCAGCTGCGGATGCCGCGCGCCGGCGAACACCCCGTACGCGTCGTTGTAGATCATCACGCCGGGTTCGCCCCAGAGCATCACGATGGGCGTGCGCGAGCGCAGCATCAGCGCCGTCGCGTGGCGCACGTGGTCCGGCCAGTCGGCCAGCGGTCCGAGCGAGGTCGCGCCCCAGTCGAAGGCGGCGATCAGTCGCGCGGCGTCGCCGCCGCCGCGCAGGAAGGGCGGCGACGCGGTCGGCCACGCAGGCGTCGATGCGGGCGTCGGGGCAGGGGGGGCGTCGGGGACGGGAGGATCGGAGGGGGCAACCAAGCGCGCTCCCGCGAGTCGGAGGATGCGGAAGTATCCGCCGAACCGAGGCAGCTCCGCGGCGCCGGACCTTGGCGCCCGCCGGTGCGCGGCGTCAGGGCGTGGCGTCAGTGCGCGCCGGCGCTCACCATCACGTCGCGCGGTCCGGCGACGAAGCGGTACTCGGGCGAAGGCATCGGCGAGGCCCCGTCGTCCAGCGCGTAGACATGCAGGTGGACGGCCTCGCCGCCGGCCTCGAACTGGCAGTGGCCGCCCAAGCTCGTGCCCTTGGCCAGGCGGCGGTCCAGGTCGTCGTCGTCGTCGTGGACCTCGGCGTTCACCCAGACGTAGTCGAGGCCCTGCGCGCCGTGCTCCACGGCGGTCGACCGCACCGGCTGGCCGTGCAGCATCGGGCGCAGCAGCGCGACGCAACGGTCGTGCTGCGCGGTTTCGTAGGCGGTCATCGCCGGCTTGCGGCCGGTCGAATCCGATCCGCAGGCGCTCAGCAGCCCGCACAGGACCGCCACCGCGATCGCGGCGCGGACCGCGGTCGCAGGGCGCTGGATCGAACGAAGGTCAGTCACGGCAACTCCTGGATCGCCCTGCTGGACCGCAGGACGAGGTGCGCAGCGTAGCGGGCCTTCGTCAAGCGCGTGTGAATGGGGGCTTGTGCGACCTGCGCGCAGCCCCTGATCCTTGGGACATGGCGCCGGGGGGCGCCGGGACACCGAGGCGTTCACCGGTGGCGTCGTTTCGGATCTGCCGGCAAAGATGCCTGCCCGCACATCGCGCCGCCCTGCAGTTCATCCCGTCCGGATGCCGGACTGTCGCAGCGGCATCCGCACCGCGCGCGGCTGCCTAGACTGCGCCTCGATTTCAACTTTCGAGGGAACTCGTCATGACCATCCGCTCCACCGCTGTCGCCCGTTCGATGGCCCTGCTGCTCGCCGGCGCCGCGGCCGTGCTGTCCACCGGCTGCGTGATCGCGCCCAACACCGCCGAGGCCACCACGCAGCGCATGGAGGACGTCCGCAAGATGAGCGAGCAGGCCACGGCCACCTGCGGCGCGGGCAATGTCAAGGAAGTCAACGCGAAGAGCTACAGCTGCAAGTGATCCGCCTCGGCTCCGCTTTGGGCGCCGCGCGTCGTTGCAAATCCTCGCCATAGCTGGGCTATGGCTCCGGTTTGCGCCTAGCGCTGCATCCCAAACCGGAACCGCGTCGGACCACTTGCTGCCGGCGGCGAGTACCGCACGTCAAGATCGGTGCGGCTGACAGGGGCATCGTCCTTGCGCGATCATCAGGACTCGTCTTGTCGAGTCCAGGATCCGTCGCCATGCCCACCTCCAGCGCGCCTTTCGCTCCGTTCTTCCTCGGTACCCGGCTGCCGCTGATCCAGGCGCCGATGGCCGGCGTGCAGGACGCGCGGCTGGCGCTCGCGGTGAGCAACGCGGGCGGGCTGGGATCGCTGCCCGCCGCGATGCTGACGCCGGAGGTCCTGCAGAAGGAACTGCAGGCGCTGCGCGGCGGCACCGACAAGCCGTTCAACGTCAACTTCTTCGCCCACACCTCGCCCGCGCCGGATGACGCCCGCGAGGCGCGCTGGCGCGATCGGCTTGGTCCTTACTACGCCGAGTTCGGCATCGATCCCGCGCAGATCAAGGCGGGACCGGGCCGGGCGCCGTTCACCGCGGAGATCGCCGATCTTGTCGAGCCCTTCAAGCCGCCGGTGGTGAGCTTCCATTTCGGATTGCCGTCGGCCGAGCTGATCGCCCGCGTGAAGGGCTGGGGCAGTCTGGTGCTGGGCAGCGCGACCACGGTCGACGAGGCGCGCTGGCTGGAGGCGCACGGTGCCGACGGCGTGATCGCGCAGGGCTGGGAGGCGGGTGGGCATCGCGGCCACTTCCTCAGCGACGACCTGACGCGACAGCCCGGCACGATGGCCCTGCTGCCGCAGATCGTGCGCGCGGTGAGGGTGCCGGTGATCGCGGCGGGCGGCATCGCCGACGTGCGCGGCATCCGCGCGGCGCTGGCGCTGGGGGCCTCGGCGGTGCAGCTGGGCACGGCCTTCCTGCTGTGCGAGGAAGCGACGACGAGCGCGCCGCATCGCGCGGCGCTGCGCGATCCGGCGAATCACCACACGGCGGTGACGAATCTCTTCACCGGTCGGCCGGCGCGCGGCATCGTGAACCGCTACATGCGCGAGGTCGGGCCGTTGAACGACGCGGCGCCGCAGTTCCCGCTGGCGACCTCCAGCGTCGCGCCGCTGCGCGCGAAGGCCGAAGCGCAGGGCAGCGGCGACTTCTCGCCGCTGTGGTCGGGTCAGAACTTTGCCGCTGTGCGTGAGATCGGCGCGGCTGCGCTCGTGAACGAGCTCAGCGCGGCGTTCTGATCCTCAAGGCAGCGGCGCACCGCGCGCTGCCACGTACAGCGCGTACCACTCGTTGCGAGTGAGCTGAACCTTCAGCGCGTCGCCGCACGCGCGGATGCGGTCGGGATTCGCCGATCCGATGACGGGCTGGATGCGTGCCGGGTGCTTCATCAGCCACGCCAGCAGGATGCCTTCGGTGCTGACGCCGTGTTCCTGCGCCAGCTTCTGGACCAGCAGGCGGGCGGCTTCGTCGGCGGGATCTTGAGCGGTTTCCCCGCTGAAGCGCCCGCGGGCCAGTGCGGCCCAGGCCTGGAGCTGGATGCCGTGCTGCTGGCAGTGTTCGAGCGTGCCGGTCCAGGCCAGCGCGCCGGGGCGGCCTGCGGCCTGGCGGTCGTTGAAGCAGGTGCCTGCGTCCAGCGGCTCCAGATGGCCGAGGCCGAGCTCCAGCTGGTTCACCACCAGCGGCTGCTCCAGCGCGCGGCCGAGCCAGGCCATCTGGCCGACGTTCATGTTGGACACGCCGAAGTGGCTCACCTTGCCTGCAGCGCGCAGGCGCTGGAAGGCTTCGGCGATCTCCTCCGGCTGCATCAGCGGATCCGGGCGATGCAGCAGCAGGATGTCCAGGCGTTCGGTGCCCAGGCGCTTCAGGCTGGCCTCGACGGCCTGGACGATGTAGCCGCCGGAGAGGTCGTAGCGGCCCGGGCCCTGGTCGTCGGCGAAGCGGATGCCGCACTTGCTCTGCAGCACGATGGGGTCGCGCAGCGAGGGCTGGCGGCGGAAGAGCTCGCCGAAGACCGATTCGGCCTTGCCGCGGGTGTAGATGTCGGCGTGGTCGAACAGCGTGACGCCGATCTCCAGCGCGGCCTCGACGGCGGCCTGCGCGTGGTCGACGTGGGCGGCGGTGAACGGGGAGTCGTCCCAGTGGCCGCCCAGGCCCATGCAGCCATAGGCGAGCGGGCTGGCGGTCGGGAGGTGCTGCTGCAGCGGAAGGGCGTGGCTCATGGTGGTCATGCGCGATCTGGCGATCTGGAATGGGGAACGCGCCCGGGTGGGCGCGCGGTGCGGGATTGTGACGCGGCGCGGGGGGGCCGCGTTTCATCGTGGTTACGAGCCGGGCAGGACGTCGACGCGCCAGGCGTTGCCGGCGCGCGAGACCTCCAGATGCGAGTCGAAACGCACGTCCAGGAAACGCGCGATCACGCCGAAGTTGGTGCGGCTGTGTTCGGTCAGTTCCGTGCAGGTGAAGGCCGCCGGGCGGCCCGATCCCGCGACCGCCAGCGCGAGCGGCAATGCCAGTTGGTCCGCCAGGTGCGGACCGACCGCGCCGGCCGAGATCTCGTACGCGCGCATCTCCTTGAAGACGGTCTGTGCGACTTCCTCCGCCGACAGCCCGCGCTCGCCGAAGGCGATGAAGACTTCGGTCAGGTGCTCGTGGGCGAGCGTCGTCATCAGCGCGTTGCCGGGGCCTTCGTTCTGGCGCGCCGTGCCGACGCGCAGCTGGTGGCTGTCCCAGCCGGTCAGGCCTTGCAGCGCTTCGAGCTCGCGATCGGCGACGCCGCGCGGGAGCGCGGGCGCCAGCACTTCCGCGAAGGCCTCCAGCGGCTCACCGCGTTCGAGCAGGTCGAACGGACGCAGGCCGCCGTCGGCCGGCGTGATCACGGCCTCGATCTCGCCGCCGCCGGCGGGGAAGAAGCCGTGACGGCGCAGCGTCAGGTCCAGCTTCGCGCCCGCGCGACGGATCAGCGGCGCGAAGCTGCGCTGCAGGAAATGGAAGGGCGGCGCCATCGGGTTGTGCGTGCCGCCGGACAGGTGCAGGCGGCTGGGGCCATCGGCCAGCATCAGCGGCGGCAGCACGGTCTGCAGCACCAGCGTGCAGCTGCCCGCGGTGCCGACCGCGAAGCGGTAGTCGCCGGCATGCACCTGGCCGGGACGGAACTCCAGCGTCTGCGAGCCCAGCTCCGCGCCGATCACCGTCGCGCCGCAGACCTCCTGCGCGGCCAGCACGCAGGTCAGGTGCTGGCGCATCAGGCCCGGCTTGGGGCGCTTCGCGCGGATGTTGGCGATGCGCAGCGGCGTGCCGGTGCACATCGAGAGCGCCAGCGCCGTGCGCAGGATCTGTCCGCCGCCTTCTCCGTGCGAGCCGTCCAGTTCAACCATGTTCTCCCTGATTTTCATCTCTTCTCGCGGGCCCCGCGGCGATGCGCCGCGGGTCCGCGCCTTTCTCTCTTGGTCTTGTGTTCTTGTCTTCTTCGTATCCGCACTCGACACGCGTTGAACGCCCATTCAATGCGCGCTCAACGCGGCTTCATCTCGCCGTCAGCAGGCCGCAGGTCGACAGTGCGAACGACAGCCTGGCACGCAGCGCCGGCGGCAACACCGGTGATGAGTCCCGCCACTGCTCGCGCAGTCGACCGGCCTGCGGTTCGCCGGGCGCGGAAACGCCGAGCCGGGTGCTGACTTCCCAGCGTTCGATCGCGTGGAGCAGCGCGTCGACACCGCCTTCCGGCAAAGGCTGGCGGGCCAGGTCGAGCAACTCGCCGAACTGCGTCCACAGGCCCCAGGACTGCGACATCGTGAGACCGCGTCGCAACGCGACGACGTTGCCGTGCGCCATCACCAGCGGCCACAGCTCCGCGGGCGACAGCCCGGGAACGCCGCGGCCCACGGACTCCGCCGCGACCCGCTGGACGCGTGGCGACGCGTCACCCAAGGCGCATCGCAGCCAGTGCTGCTGCCGGTCATCGGTGCTCGCGCGGATCAAGTGATCGAGCGCGACCGCGCGCAGCGGCGCCTTCGGACCGACGTCGCCCGCCAGGCCCAGCAGCCGCTCCGCGCGTAGGGTGGTCGATGCGGGATCGACCGCCGCGAGGAACGCGAAGGCCGGGACGCCGCCGTGCGGCGCGCTGACCAGCGCCTGCGCCTGCAGCTGCGACTCGGCAACGACTCGGACCGCGTCCGTTCCGCCGCTGCGTCGCAGGAAGGCGAGCGCCACGTCCCGCACGCCGCCGCGCGGATCCAGCGCCAGCCGCTGCGCGGTCGCGTTGCCGAGCTCCGGCGTCGTGTCGCACAGGCGGCGCAACGCGTGGGCACGCACCGGACCGGTCGGGCTGTCGCAGGCCGCAAGCCAGAGCGCCGATCGCGCCAGACCGCCAGGCAGGTCCTCGATGCGCTCGAGCGCCCACCGGGCCGTGACGATGTCCGCGCTGCACAGGCGGCCTGACAGCAGCGCGGGCCGCTCAACCGGCGACGCCGCACGCCATTCGACGGTGTCCAGCCAGCGGCCGACCACGGGCGGCAGCGTGCCGCGCACGTCGGCCAGACGACGGAGCCGCTCCGGCGCCACCAGGAAGCCCGCGATCGTCGCCAGCAGCGGACCGTGGTCGGCCCGCTGGCCGCGCAGCACGTCGGCCAGTGCCGGCAGCGCCGCCGGCCAGGCCGCGAGGCGGTCGTCGGTGAGGAACCCCCGCACCGCGATGCCGGCGGCGCGCCGCACCTGCGGGACCCAGTCGTTCACGCGCGCCAGCAGGCCCGGCAGGGCCGCGGGTGTCCGCAGCTTGCCCAGCGCCTCCACGGCTTCCTGCCGCGAGTGGCCGCTGCGCGCCTCCAGCATCGGCAGCCAGGCCTCCGCCGTCGCCTCCGGCGGTCTGTCGCCGGAGAACCAATCCTTCCAGTTCATCTTCTTCTCCCTGACGGTACGACGCGCGCCGCCGAAGCCGCGCGCGCCGTCCGCTCGTCGCCGGCCGTCAGGCCGGTCTCCTGTTCCTCATCCCTTCACACACACCACCTGCTTCAGCGTGTGCACCACTTCCACCAGGTCCTGCTGGGCCGCCATGACCGCGTCGATGTCCTTGTAGGCCATCGGGATCTCGTCGATGACGTCCTTGTCCTTGCGGCACTCGACGCCTTCGGTGGCTTCGCGATGGTCCTTCAGCGTGAAGCGGCGCTTGGCCTCCGTGCGGCTCATCGTGCGGCCGGCCCCGTGCGAGCAGCTCTCGAAGCTCTCCGGGTTGCCCTTGCCGCGCACGATGTAGCTGCGCGCGCCCATGCTGCCGGGGATGATCCCCATCTGGCCTTTCTTCGCGCTCACCGCGCCCTTGCGGGTCACGAACACGTCCTGGCCGAAGTGGGTCTCCTTCTGCACGTAGTTGTGGTGGCAGTTGACCGCCTCGATGTGGCTCTCGAACTTCTTCCCGATCACCTTCTTCGCGGCCCCGATCACGCGGCGCATCATCACTTCGCGGTTGGTCTCCGCGAACTTCTGCGCCCAGCCCACCGCACGCACGTAGTCGCCGAAGTACTTCGCGCCTTCCTCGAAGTACGCGAGGTTCGCATCCGGCAGGTTGGCCTGATGCTGCATCGCGTCCTTCTTGGCCAGCTCGATGAACATCGTGCCGATCGCGTTCCCGACACCGCGCGAACCCGAATGCAGCATGAACCACACGAAGCCCAGCTCATCCAGGCAGACCTCGATGAAGTGGTTCCCCGTCCCGAGCGTGCCCAGGTGCTTGTGGTTGTTGGTGTTCTTCAGCTTGGGGTAGTCGCGGCAGATCTCGGTGAAATCCGCTTCGAGCGTCGCCCAGGCCGCGTCGACCATGTCGGGCGGGTTCTCCCACGCGCCCTCGTCGCGACCCTTGGGGTTGCGGCCGTGAGGCACGGCGGCCTCGATCGCGGAACGCAGGGGACCCAGGTTGTCCGGCAGGTCCTCGGCGCGCAGCGTGGTCTTGCAGGCCATCATCCCGCAGCCGATGTCGACGCCGACCGCGGCCGGGATGATCGCCTTCAGCGTGGGGATCACCGATCCCACCGTCGCGCCGATGCCCAGGTGCACGTCGGGCATCGCCGCGATGTGCTTGAACACCACCGGCAGCTTCGCCGCGTTCATCAGCTGCTTGCGCGCTTCGTCCTCGACGGGCACGCCCTGCGTCCACATCTTCACCGGCACGCCGCCGGCGACTTCCATCTCGTTGTAGTTCTTCATGATTCGTTCCATTCAAAAGCGCGGTGACAAGGAATCGGCAAGACGTTTTTCTGAGCTACCGGCTTGCGCCGGGCGGGGTTCGGACCCGCGACCTCCGCGCCCCGAAAGGCGGGTGCTCTACCGATGTAGTCCTGCCTGCATTCACCGCAGAAACAGGGGGCCGGGACTAGCCCGGGCAGTTGCCGCGGTGAGCGATGACAAGGGATGGTGAAACGTGTTCCTGCTCTACCAGACTGAGCTACGGTGTCCCGGAGGACCCCGGCGGGATTCGAACCCGCGACCAGGGCATTAACAGTGCTGTAGTTCCACCGGCATTCATCGCTCGCCGCGGCAACCGCATCCGGTGCCGTCGACAGCCTTCATTCCATCATTCAATCTTTCACTGCGGATCCAGCGACACGCGCTCGATCTCGCGGACCCAGTGGCCGGCCACGGTCGCACCGGCGGCGAAGTCGCCGATCATGCGGAACACCGCGTCCGAGAAGCCGCCGACGTTCATCACGTCCTGGCGCTCCACCGCCTGCGTCGAGGCGCCGGGCTGGATGTCGATGCACACCAGCTTCGCCGTCGGGCACCGGGCCTTGATCGCCTCCCATTGCGCCATGGTCTCAGTCGCGCCGTAGCGGCGCGCGTCGATCCACGACTCGTTGTCGGACACGATCACGACCAGGTCCACCATCGCCCGCTCCTTGTTGAGCTGACGCAGCGGCGCGCTGACCGTCGTTCCACCGCCGCCGACCGCCGCCAGCTTCGCCGCATTGGTCATCACCGAATCGCGAGGATTCAGCTTCACCGACACGACGTCGCATTCGAACGGCATCACGCGACAGTCCGCGTTCTTGCGGACCAGCGCCGCGGCCACCAGGGCGGCCACGTCGATGCATCGCACCACCGAGGTCGCCGAACCGCGCGCGCCCGTCACCGCCGACGACATCGACCCCGACACGTCCGGGCAGACCACGACGCGGCCCTGGATCGCCGGCACGTTGACCAGCGCGGCCTCCATCGCGTCCTGCAGCGCCTCGCGGATCTGCGAGGGCACTTCGGACGCCGCGTTGAACGCGGTCATCAGCTGGTACGGCAGCACGCGGGCCGAGGCCACGGCTTGCGGATCGCGCAGCAGCTTCGCCAGCTGTTCCGTCATGCCCGGATGCTCGAACACGCCATGGCGTGCGAAAGCGTTCAGGTTCTGACGCACCATCTGCCAGGAGCCCTGCGCCGCGATGCGCGCCCAGTGCGCGTCGTTCAGCGGCAGCGCCGTCAGCATCTGGAAGGGCACCGGCGGCAGATCGTCCGCCGTCGCGCCTTTCGTGTTGCCGGACAGCAGCGCCCGCTTGAAGCGCACGTAGGCCAGCGTCGCGGGCGGCAGCGCCGCCTCGTCGTACGGACGGTCGATCAGCCACGCGAACCACGCCGCACGCCAGGCTTGCGCCGGCTTGGGGTGGACCATGCGGACCACGTCGGCCAGCGTCGGCTCGGCGCCGATGGACGCCTGCAGCAGGCGCTGCTCGCTCGCGTTCGCCAGCCATTGCTGGACCAGCTTCTTCGGACGCGACCCCAGCGACTTGCGGCCGGTCTGGCCCGATCGCAGGATCTGCACGAAGTTGCGCAGCATCTTGCCGTTGTCGATCACGCGGCCGAACACGGACTGCAGCAGCGCGACGTCGCGTTGCGCCAGCACGGCGGCCAGCAGCGCGGGCATGTCCTTCATGTGACCGGACTGGCGGGCGTAGACCGCGGTCTTGGCGAGGAAGGCGGTGTCCACGTCCTGCGCCAGTGCCAGCGCCTCTTCCAGCTGGGATTGAGCGCCGGCGTAGAACGTCGACGTCATGCAGCCGGTAGCCGCCATCTGTGCCAGGTGGTGCCGGGTCTTGTAGCCGTAGGCACGGGCGCCGGACTGGTTCACCGCGTCCGCGGCGGGCGGCAGCTTGCCGGGCGTCGTCTTGAAGAGTTGCGTGTTGACCATGATGTCCTCCCTGTCGGGTGTCGTTCGGCGTCGCCGTGTTGCTGTGATGCGGCGCCGCCGTGTTGTCTTGCCTTCTTCATTGCAACGCCCGTGCCAGGTCTTGCCAGGCCGGGCCGGGTCTTGCCTGGATTTCAATCAAGTCATTGATTCACAAGGAAAAACTTTTCTTGTTCCAGAGGGGAGGGACCAGGATTGCAGCCCTCCATTCATCCGGGGTCCTCTCTGGGACTGGATGGTTGGCTAGATAACTAGCGAAAAAGCTAGATCGCTCGAGTGGCGCGGATAAACTGCAGCCCATGGCGAAGAAGAATGTGGTGATCGGCTACCTGGGCTCGCAGCTGGACGGCGGCATGGGCGCCGGCCGGTGGGAGAAGTGGCGGCCGACGATCTCTCTGGTGTCGCAGCCGGACGTGGTCGTGCACCGGCTGGAGCTTTTCCACGCGCCGCAACACCTGGCCCTCGCGGAACTGGTGCGGACCGACATCGCCAAGATCTCGCCGGAGACCGAGGTTCACCTGATCGAGATGCCGCATGAAGACCCCTGGGACTTCGGCGAGGTCTACGCGACGCTCTACGACTGGGTGCGCGGCTACCGCTTCGATCCGGCGCACGAGCAGTACTGGGCCCACATCACCACCGGCACGCACGTGGCGCAGATCTGCATGTTCCTGATGGTGGAGGCGCGCTTCATCCCCGGCGTGCTGCTGCAGACCTCGCCGCCGCGCAAGTGGAAGGAGGGCGAACCGGGCTCGATGACGCTGATCGACCTGGACCTGTCGCGCTACGACCGCATCGCGCAGCGCTTCGAGGCGGAGCAGCACGACGCCGTCGCCTTCCTGAAGAGCGGCATCGCGACGCGCAACCGCCGCTTCAACGCGCTGATCGAGGAGATCGAGCGCGTGGCCGTGCATTCACGCGCGCCGCTCCTGCTGGCCGGGCCGACGGGGGCGGGGAAGTCCTTCCTCGCGCGCCGCATGTATGAGCTGAAGCAGACGCGCCATCAGCTCGAAGGCGCGTTCGTCGAAGTCAACTGCGCGACGCTGCGCGGCGACGGCGCGGCGTCGACGCTGTTCGGGCACAAGAAGGGCTCGT
This sequence comes from Roseateles noduli, assembly GCA_002205125.1. Taxonomy (GTDB): domain Bacteria; phylum Pseudomonadota; class Gammaproteobacteria; order Burkholderiales; family Burkholderiaceae_C; genus Roseateles; species Roseateles noduli. The sequence continues at coordinate 358,153 of NIOE01000004.1, forward strand.
TCACGGGCGCGATGGCGGATCGCGCCGGCCTGCTGCGCACGGCGGACGGCGGGCTGCTGTTCCTGGACGAGATCGGCGAGCTGGGCCTGGACGAACAGGCCATGCTGCTGAAGGCGATCGAGGAGAAGCGCTTCCTGCCCGTGGGCGCCGACCGCGAGGTGGCCAGCGATTTCCAACTGATAGCGGGCACCAACCGCGACCTGCGCGCCGAGGTCGCCGCGGGGCGTTTCCGCGACGACCTGTTCGCGCGGATCAATCTGTGGACCTACAGCCTGCCGGGGCTGCGCGACCGGCCCGAGGACATCGAGCCCAACGTCGATCACCTGGTGCAGCAGGCCGGGCGCGAGAACGGCCGCGCGGTGCGCTTCAACGCGGAGGCGAAGGCGCGGTACCTCGCGTTCGCGCAGTCGCCGCGCGCGCCGTGGAGCGGCAACTTCCGCGACCTGTCGGCCTCGGTGACGCGGCTGGTGACGCTGGCCGAAGGCGGGCGGATTGGCGCGCCGCTGGTGGATGCCGAGATCGCCCGGCTGGAATGGCTGTGGGAGCGGGAGACGGTGGGATCCGGCCGCCCGGGCAGGGCGGGCGAGGACTGGGGGGGCGGGGAGGGCGGCGCGAGCGGCGTGAGCGGCGAAACGCTCCTGGCCGCGCTCTTCGATCCGCCCGTGCTGGAGGCGATGGACCTGTTCGACCGCCTGCAGCTCGCCGCCGTGCTGCGCGTGTGCGCGGCGGCCTCGTCCCTGTCCGAAGCGGGTCGGCAGCTTTTCCACGCGAGCCGTCAGGCGCGCAGCGTGCTCAACGATGCCGACCGCCTGAGGAAGTACCTGCTGAAGTTCGGACTGTCCTGGGACCGCATCGCCGCGGCGCGATGAGCGATGCGCCCGCCACGCCTGTCTGCACGCCGCCACGCCTTCACACGATCCGCACGCGTTGCTCGTACGGCAGCCCGGATGCTTCCTCAGGACCGGTCACAATCGCCGATTCCCCGCCTATGACTTTCGACCGGTCCCCCTCCGCCACCCGCGCCCATCCTGTGCCCGCGACGACGATGCGTCTTCGCGTGGCGGCTTGGCTGCTCGTGGCATCCGGGACGGCGTTCGCGGCGCCAGGGAGCATGGCGGCGGGGAAGGTCAACGCCGCATCCGCATCCTCGGCGCCGGCTGCATCGAAGGCAGCGCTGGCACCGGCCTCCGCTCCGGCGTCAGGTCCGGTCCCGGACCTGGGCGTCATCGGCGACCTGTCCGATCCGGTGCGCGCCGTCAGTCAATACAAGATCGACCTCTGGCAGACCGAACAGGGACTGCCGCTCAACACCGTCCAGGCCTTGCTCCAGTCCCGCGACGGCGGCCTGTGGATCGGCACCGGCGGCGGTCTGGCGCGTTTCGACGGCAGGCGCTTCGTGAGCTTCGACGCCGCGCAGGCGCCGGACGTCGCTTCGCAGCCGGTGTTCGCGCTGCTCGAAGATCGACGCGGCCGCCTGTGGATCGGGCATCCCAACGGCGTCGCCGTCTACGAAAACGGGCGCTTCTCGCCGGCGATCACCAAGGCGCAGGCCGGTGGGCGACGGATCTGGTCGCTGGTCGAGGACCAGTCCGGCGCGATCTGGGCCGCCGGCGACGGCGGGCTGGTCCGCTGGAAGGACGGCGCGGTCAAGGTCTACGGCGCCTCGGACGGCCTGCCCACCGCGAAGCTGCGCAGCGCCGCCTTCGACACCGCCGGCACGCTCTGGATCGGCACCACCGGCGCCGGCCTGCTCGCGATGACGCCGGACGGCAAGTTCAAGGTCTTCGACACGGCGGGCGGTTTCCCGCATGCGCAGGTGCGCTTCGTGATCGCCGATCCGGCCGGCGGCATCTGGGCCGCGACGGCGGGCGGCGGACTCGTGCGCATGTCCGGGCTCGATCCTTCGACGATGCGCGTCTACACGATGGCCGACGGCCTGCCCAGCGATCACCTGACCGCGCTGACCCGCGATGCCCGCGGCAACCTGTGGATCGGCAGCTGGGGGGCCGGCGTCAGCCGCTTCCGCGACGGGCGCTTCAGCACGATCTCGACCGGCAACGGCCCGGGCACCGGCCTGGCCGGCAACCAGATCTGGTCGCTGATGGCCGACCGCGAGGGCAGCATCTGGGTCGGCACCTGGGTCGACGGCCTGAACCGCCTGCGCAATCGCGCCTTCACCGTGCTCGGCACACCCGAAGGACTGAGCCATGACAACGTCCGCTCGGTCATCGCCGCGCGCGACGGCGCGGTCTGGGCGGCGACCTCCGGCGGCGGCATCAACCGCCTGAAGGACGGCCGCATCACCACGCTGCGCCAGGCCGACGGCCTGCCGACCGACGAGATCTCCACGCTGCACGAGGCGCGCGACGGCACGCTGTGGATCGGCACCTACACCGCCGGCGTGGCGCGCCGTCGACCGGACGGTCACATCGACACCTTCGGCGCCGACAGCGGACTGCCGGGCGTCGAGATCCGCGCGATCTTCGAAGACCGCGCCGGCACGGTGTGGGTCGGCACGCGGACGGCACTGGCGCGTTTCAACGGCCACGGCTTCGACATCGTCACCGCGCCCGGCCTGCCGAACGAAGGCGTCGCGGCGATCCTGCAGGACAGCACGGGCACGCTCTGGTTCGGCACCACCGGCCAGGGGCTGGTGCGCTGGCGCGACGGCAAGGCGCGCCAGTTCACGACGGCCGACGGCCTGCTGTCCGACTGGGTCATCGCGCTGAAGGAGGACGCCCACGGCGAGCTCTGGATCGGCACGAACGGCGAAGGCATCAACCGCATGAAGGACGGCCGCATCGGCGCCGTCAAGCCGGCGGATGGGCTGTGGGACGGCCTGTCGCAGGTCTTCCTCGAGGACCGGGGCGGCTACTTCTGGATCACCTGCAACCGCGGCTTCTACCGCGTCGCGCGCAACGATCTCGACGCCTTCCTCGACGGCCGGCTCAAGCAGGTGCGCTCGATCGGCTTCGGGCCCGGCGACACGCTGCGTGCCACCAGTTTCGCCGGCAATCTGCAATCGGCGGGCGCGATCGACGCGCGGGGACGCGTCTGGCTGCCGTCGTCGGCAGGACTGGTCGTCGTCGACCCCGAACGCCTGCCCGGCGGCGGCGAGCCGCCGACGGTGCGCATCGAGCAGATCAAGGTCGACGGCGAGACCATCGCGCTCGACGGCCAGCCGCTGGAACTGCCGCCGGGACCGGTGGCGCTGTCGGTCAGCCTGGCGGCGTCGACGCTGCGCGAAGCCGATCGGGTGCGTTTCCGCTTCTGGATGGAAGGCCTGTCGCGCGGTTGGACCGACGTCGGCAACGACCGCGAGCTGACCTTCCCGGCGCTGTCGCACGGCCAGTACAAGCTGCGCCTGGCGGTGTCCGGCGACGGCCAGCGCTGGCGCGAATCGGCCACGCCGCTGCCGGTCACCGTGCAGCCGCGCTTCCATGAGACCGGCTGGTTCCACTTCCTCGTCGCCTTGGGCGCGATCGGCTTCTTCGCCGGCGCCGTGATGTTCCGGATGCGCCAGCTGCGCGAACGCCACATCGAGATGGAGCGCCTGGTGGCCCAGCGCACCGAGGAACTCCGCCAGGCCAACGAGCATCTGAAGCAGCTGTCCTTCCTGGACGCGGTCACGGGGCTGCCCAACCGCCGCCGCTTCAACGAGGCCGCCGACGAGGAATGGCGTCGCGCGCGTCGCACCGGCACCTCGCTGGCACTGGTGCTCGCCGACGTCGACGCGTTCAAGCGCTACAACGACCAGATGGGCCATCTGAAGGGCGATGAATGCCTGGGCGCCGTCGGCGCCGTGCTGGGCGCCTCGATCGGGCGCGCCGGCGATCTGGCCGCGCGCTACGGCGGCGAGGAATTCGTCGTGCTGCTGCCCGGCGCCGACCGCGATGCGGCGATCAAAGTCGCCGAGTCGGTGCGCGCCGGCATCGAATCACTCGCCATGCCGCACCCGACCTCGCCCGCCGGACCCGTCGTCACCATCAGCCTCGGCGTCGCCGCCTGCGTGCCCAGCGATACCTGCACGCTGGAAAACCTCATCGCGCAGGCAGACGAAGCCCTCTACGCGGCGAAGCGCGAAGGGCGCAATCAAGTCCGCTGATCGGTCGACCGAGCAGCCGCCGGGCATGCCGGTGCCCCCGGTCGCTCAATCTCCTCCTCGCCGCTCGGAATTCGCGCCCGGGGGCACCGGCATGCCCGGCTCCTCCACCAGCCAGGACGGGCGAAAGGATTTCATTCCGGTGAAGCGGGCGCGGGTGTACAACACAGGCTCCGCGTCACCCGGGTCCGTGCACCCCCCCCTTCGCGCACGTCGACCCGGCACTCCAGCGTCCGTCCGACCGTTGCCGACCATGACGACCTCGCAGACCGTCCGCCAGCACAAGGGCAGAACTTACGTCCTCGATAGCCACGGGCCCGGCGCCGGACCGTGGCGAGGACGATTCGTCGTCAAGGGCGAGGAAGACGGACGCCCCGGCGTCACCGCCTGGCACGAACTGGACGACGAATTCCCCTCCGCCGACGAAGCAGTCGCTCACGCGGATCGCGTGGCCTGCCAATACATCGCCACGTTCGCCCAGCAGGCATAGAAGGCGATTCCCGGAACAGGCAAAGCCTGCCGGACCGTTTTTTGCCCCGCCGAAGTCCGACCGTTCGGCCTCAGGGAGAAAAAACATGCCAACGTTGTCCAACGTCAATATCGGCACGCGGCTGGCCGCCGCATTCGCCGTCGTCATCGTCCTGCTGCTGCTCGTGCTGGCCGTGGCCGTCTCGGTGCTCAATCGCACCAGCGGCACCATGGACCGGGTGGTGGAAGACCGCTATGCGCAGATCGCCGTGAGTGACGACATCAAGAATGTCGGCGACAAGGGCGTGATCGTGATCGGCCGGCTGCTGATGGCCACCGATCCCGCGCAGGCCAAGCGCTACATGGACGATTACGCGGCCGTGCGCGCCGCCAACACGGAGAACTTCGCGAAGTTCGAGAAGATGCTCAACACCGACGAGGCGAAGGCGATCTTCGCCGAGCAGTCGGAGGCCCGGAAGGCCTACGGCGCCGCGGTGCGCAAGCTCTTCGACCTGGTCGCCGCCGGCCAGCGCGACGAGGCCATGGCCGTCTACCAGGGCGACATGGCGCAGTCGCAGGTCCGCTATTACGCGCTGATCGACAAGATGGTCGACTACCAGGCCAAGGCGATGGCGGACGACGTCGTCAGGGCGAAGGAAGACGCGCGAAGATCCAAGCTGTGGATGACGCTGGTCGCGGCGATCGCGGTGGTGCTCGGCGTGGTGACGGGGATCAGCATCACGCGGTCGATCACGCAGCGCATCCACGGGGCCATCCAGTTGGCCGAGGACGTCGCCAAGGGCGACCTCACCCTGCGCCCGATGCCGCAGAGCACCGACGAGATCGGCCGGCTCATCGGCGCGCTGCAGCACATGGTGCGCAGCCTGCATCGCATCGTGTCGGAGGTCCGGCAAGGCGCGGACACCATCTCCGCCGCGGCGAAGGAAGTCGCGCAGGGCAACGCCGATCTGTCGGCGAGAACCGAGGCGCAGGCGAGTGCGCTGCAGCAGACGGCTTCCGCGATGGAGCAGTTGACCGCAGCGGTGCGCATGAGCGCGGACAACGCGGATCAGGCCAACGCCAGCGCGGCGTCGGCGTCCGAGGTCGCCGGCGCGGGCGGGAAGGCGGTGGGCGAGGTGGTGGCGACGATGAGCGCCATCTCGGCGTCCTCGCAGCGCATCGGCGAGATCATCGGCACGATCGACGGCATCGCGTTCCAGACCAACATCCTGGCGCTGAATGCCGCAGTGGAAGCGGCGCGCGCCGGCGAACACGGGCGAGGCTTCGCGGTGGTGGCGTCGGAGGTGCGCGCGCTGGCGCAGCGGTCGGCGAGCGCGGCGAGGGAGATCAAGTCGCTGATCGTGCAGTCGACCGAGCAGGTCGATGCAGGCGGACGGCTGGTCGAGCAGGCCGGCGCGACCATGACCCAGGTCGTCTCGGGCATCCAGCGCGTCAGCGGCGTCGTCGCCGAGATCAGCGCCTCCAGCCGCGAGCAGAGCATGGGCATCGAGCAGGTCAACGCGGCCATCATCCAGATGGACGACACCACGCAAAAGAACGCCGCCATGGTCGAGCAGAGCACCGCATCGGCCAAGGCGCTGCAGGACGAGGCCGCCCATCTGAACAACGCGGTGCGGGCCTTCGTACTTTGACGGCTGCGGTCTTCGCAACTCACCAGGGAGTTTCAGATGAACGACCGCATCCATGACGGCGCGCCCGCGGGCGGGTCGTCCACGCGCTGGCGACCCGAAGTGCTCGCCTTCATCGAGGCCCACCGCCGCGACGGCCATCGTAGCGCGCGGCTGGATCCGCTCGGCGTGTCGCGCCCCGCGGATCCGACGCTGCTCGATCCGCAGCGCTTCGGCCTGCAGCCCGGCGACTGGCTCTCGCCACGGGGAACGCCGCTGTGGAGCGCCCGCACCGTCGCCGATCTCGATCGCGCGCTGAAGGCCATCTACTGCGGCGGTCTGGCGCTCGACGCCAGCGCGGTGCGCGACGCCTCGCGGCGCGACTGGCTCCACCACGCGATGGAATCCGCGCCGCCGGGCGCAGGCGGCGCCACCGACCGCCTCGCGCTGCTCGACCGGCTCATCCGCGCCCAAGGCTGGGAAGAACACGTCGCCCAGGCCTTCCCGCATGCGAAGCGCTTCTCGCTCGAAGGCAACGAGACGCTGATCCCGCTGCTGGACGCGCTCTGCGAGCAGGCCGCCGGCCACGGCGTGCGGCGCGTCTTCCTCGGCATGCCGCACCGCGGCCGCGTCAACGTGCTGGTCAACCTGATGGGCTTCGCGCCCGCGCGCGTGCTCGACTTCTTCGACTCGAAATCGCTGCATCCCGAGCGGCACACCGACCTCATCTACCACCTCGGCGGCGAGCGCGACATCGACACGCCGCAAGGCCGCCTGACGCTCACGCTGGCGCACAACCCGTCGCACCTGCAGAGCGTGCATCCCGTGCTCACCGGCCTCGCGCGCGCCTGCCAGGACGCGCTCAGCCGCGAGCGCGCGGACCAGGACGGCCGGCGGCTCGTGCTGCCGCTGATGCTGCACGGCGACGCGGCCTTCGCCGGGCAGGGCGTCGTGATGGAGACGCTGATGCTGGGCGGCAAGCCGGGCTACACGGTCGGCGGCACGGTGCACGTGATCATCAACAACCAGGTCGGCTTCACCGAGCCGAACCCGATGAGCGCCTGGCCCGCGCAGTACTGCACCGACGTCACCCGCATGGTCGACGCGCCGGTCCTGCGCGTGAACGCCGACGAGCCCGAACAGGCGCTGCGCGCCGCCGCCATCGCGCTCGACTGGCGCGCGCGTTTCGGCTCCGACATCGTCATCGACCTGATCGGCTACCGGCGGCTCGGCCATTCCGAGAGCGACGTCCCGGCGCTCACGCGTCCGCGCATCCATGCGCTGACGCAGACGCATCCGACCATCGTCGACCGCTATGCCGCCGCGCTGCGCGCCGATCGCATCCTGCCGCCGGGCACGGACATGGCCTCGCACGTCACGCGCAGCCGCGTGCGGGCGCATCAGGCCTTCTCCGATCCGGCGATGCCCGAGGCGGACGACGCACCGTCGCCGCTGCGTCGACCTGGTGAAGTGCCGGCCCTCGACGCGGCCGGCGTGCAGGCGCTGGTCGATCCGATGACGCAGCTGCCCGCGGGCTTCGAGCCGCACGCGATGGTGCGCACGCTGACGGACCACTGGCGGCGCATGGCCGGACTGGCCGATCCGCCGCTGCGCGCCGACTGGTGCTTCGCGGAGAACCTCGCCTACGCGACCATCCTCCAGGGCGGTCTCAACGTCCGCATCTCCGGCATGGACGTGCGGCGCGGCACCTTCCTGCATCGGCAGGCGGTGTGGACGTCGCAGGCGCCATCACAGACGACTTCACAGACGCCTTCACAGACGACCGCGGCGACGGGCCCTGCGGGCGAGGGCACTGCGACGGAGTTCGTGCCGCTGCGGCAGATCGGAGGCGGGGGCGATCGCAGCGTCGGCGGCGCGGGGCCCGGCGATCCGTCGCGGGGGCGCTTCGACATCTTCAACTCCCCGCTGTCCGAGGAGGCGGTGCTCGGCTTCGAGTACGGCTACAGCGTCGGCGCCCCGCGCACGCTGACGGTGTGGGAGGCGCAGTTCGGCGACTTCGTCAACGGCGCGCAGGTCTTCGTCGACCAGTACATCAGTTCGGGCGAGGAGAAGTGGGGCGACACCTCCTCGCTGGTGATGCTGCTGCCGCACGGCAACGAGGGCATCGGGCCGGACCATTCGAGCGGCTACCTGAGCCGGTTCCTGCAACTGTGCGGCGAGGACAACCTGCGCGTGGCCTGTCCGTCGACGGCGGCGCAGTGGTTCCACCTGCTGCGCCGGCAGGCCTTCGACACCCTGCGCAAGCCGCTGGTGGTGATGTCGCCCAAGGGCACGCTGTATCACGAGAAGGCCTCGCACGCCAACATCGCGGACCTGACCGACGGCCGTTTCCAGACGGTCATCGACGACGCTGCGGTCGAGCGTCCGGCGCAGATCGAGCGCCTGCTGCTGTGCAGCGGCAAGGTGCATCACGACCTGGAGCGCGGACGGCGTTCGGTGGCGCGCGCGGATCTGGCGCTCGCGCGCATCGAGCAGTTCTATCCCTTCCCGGCGGATGAATTGGCGGCGCTCTTCGCGCGCTATCCGGGTCTCGTCGAGATCACCTGGGTGCAGGAAGAGCACCGCCAGCAGGGGGCCTGGACGTTCATCCGCGAACAGATGGACGCGGTCTTGCCGCAGCATGTGCAGCTGCGCTGCGTGGCACGCCGCGCGAACGGGTCCGGCGCCACCTCGTCCCACGCGATCCACCAGCTGGAGCAGGTGGAACTGGTCGCCCGCGCGCTTGGCGAGGCCTGACCCCTTCCGCAGTCAGAAAGTCCCAAGGCCCGGGGTCAGCGAGCGCGGGTGGGGCCGGAATGACTCTGGGGGTTCCCGGAGGGATGCCCCCTGAGTCGTGGAGAGCCCGCGCCAGGCCTATCGCGGTTGGGCGGTCCCTCTTACTGCCCCAACGAATCCGTCCGCCTCCTGCTGGAGCTGGTCCCCCGACCTTGCCCTTGGGGCCGCCCCAGCTGGAGGATCTCGATCGCGTGGCAGGCCGCCTCGGTGGCGTCGCTGAGCGCCTCGTTCTCCGTCGCCCAGGCCGACTCCGAGACCGGATGGACGACATCCAGGCTCCCGGCCATTTCGAGCTCCTCCCCGAAGGCGTCGGTGGCGTCGCTGCGCCGCCGTCCGGTGTCGAGCAGCTGGTAGCTGCCGGTGAAGGCTCCGCCGGGGGCGGGCAAGGATTCGACGCGGTAGCTCACGCCGCGGTACTGTCCATCGCGTTGCATGCGGGTTCTCCCTGGTGTGCGATGTTGCGAAAGCGGCAATTCCCACGCCCGGCGGAGCGGCACTATGTCGCGCTCATGAAGGACGTCGTCGCGATCCGTCGGACGGCACCGGTGTCATGACGGACGGTGTCCGAGGGCGCTTTGCAGTTGTGACAACATCCACGACTTCAGCCCTGAAGTCGATTGCCGATCTTGGAAGCCCTGCTCGCCCGCCTGACGTCGACCGTCCCCGTCGCCCGCAACCTGGAACAGCTGACCCGCCCCTTGCTGGACATGCTGGGCACGGTCACCGGGCTGGAGTCGACCTACCTCACTACCATCGACCTGCGCGCCGGGGAGCAGCATGTGCTGATGGCCCGCAACGCCGGCAAGATGACGATTCCGGAAGGCCTCACGGTCCCGTGGTCGGACACGCTGTGCAAGCGCGCGCTCGACGCCGGCCGCATGGCCACCAGCGACGTGGCCGCATGCTGGGGCGACTCCGAGGCCGCCCGCCAGCTCGGGATCCAGACCTATGTGAGCGCCCCCGTGCGCGACGACGGCGGCGAGCTGCTGGGCACGCTGTGCGCCGCCAGCGCGGAGCGCCGCACCGTCAGTCCCGAGTCCCAGTCGCTGCTGCGGCTGTTCTCCACGCTGGTGAGCCAGTTCCTGCAGCGCGAGCGGCTGGTGGCCGACCTGCGCGCCGCCAACGAGCAGCTGGCGACCTACGCCCTGACCGACGCGCTGACCGGATTGCCGAACCGCCGCGCGCTGTTCGACGAGCTGCAGCGCGAGCTGCAACGCGCCACCCGCGACGGCACCTGCGTGCTGCTGGGCTGCATCGACCTGGACGGCTTCAAGTCGGTCAACGACCAGCTCGGCCACAAGCGCGGCGACCTGTTCCTGCGCGAAATCGCCCAGCGCCTGTCGCTGGAGCTGCGCGGCTCGGACATGCTGGCGCGCGTCGGCGGGGATGAGTTCATCGTCGTCGGCCCGGGCGTGAGCCTGGGCGGACTGCCGCGCTCGGCGGGACCGCTGGTGGAGCGCGGCGAGCCGGCGCAGGCCGCGCGCACGCTGGAGCAGCGCGCCGCGCTGGCCAGCGTGGGCCGCTTCGACCTCGACGGCCATGCGCTGCAGTACGCGGGCGCGAGCGTCGGTGTCGTGGCGCTCGATCCGGCCGGGCTCAGTGTCGAGCAGGCGCTGCATCTCGCCGACGAGCGCATGTACGAGGTCAAGCGCCAGCGTCGCCGCAGCATCGCCGTTCCGGCGGTCCTGGCGCAGGCCGCGGACTGATCAGCGCGGACGCGCCAGCAGCACCTTCTCGATGAGCAGGTCGACGTCCACCGGCTTGGCCAGGTGGTCGTCGAAGCCGGCGGCGATGGCCGCGTCTCGGTCCTGCAGCGTCGCCAGGCCCGTCAGGGCCACGGCGTACAGCGGCGTCGCGGTGTCGAGCGCGCGCTCGCGGGCCCGCAGCCGTCGCACCAGCGAATAACCGTCCGCGCCGGGCATCGCCACGTCGCTGACGAGCACGTGCGGCGGATGCTCGGACGCGGCCGCGATCAGCTCCCAGCCCTGCTCGACCGACCCCGCCGCGCGCACCTCCGCGCCGGCCAGCTCCAGCAGATGCCGCAGCGCGTCCAGCGCATGGGGATCGTCGTCAACCAGCAGCACGCGCAGGCCGGCCAGGTCGTTGTCGGTGGATTCGCGCGGCGCCGTCTCGGGCGTGTCCGAGGCCAGTTCCACCGCGGGGAAACGCACCGTCAGCCGCGTGCCGCGGCCTTCGCCGTCGCTGTGCGCCGTGACGGTGCCGCCGTGCGCCAGCACCAGGTGGCGGACGATGGACAGCCCCAGGCCGAGGCCGCCGTATTCGCGCGTGCGGCTGATGTCGGCCTGGGTGAAGCGGTCGAACAGGCGCGGCAGCAGTTCCACCGCGACCCCGATGCCGTTGTCGACGACGGCCAGTTCCACCGTCGGGCCGATGCGGCTCAGCGACACGGTGATGCGTCCGTCGCTCGGCGTGAACTTCAGCGCGTTGCCGACAAGGTTCGCCACGATCTGCTGCATCCGGCGCTGGTCGCCCTGGATGCGGTGCGGCTGCTGCAGGCCGGTGCCGCTCAAGGTCAGGCCCTTGGCCTGCGCCGCCGGCTGCAGGCCGTCGACGACGCTGCGCACGCAGGCCGCGAGGTCCAGCGGCCGCATCTCCAGCGTCAGGTGGCCGGAGGCGATCCGCGACACGTCCAGCAGGTCGTCGATCAGCTGCGCCTGCGCCTGGCAGTGCTTGAGGATGGTGGCGATCGCGCGCGTCGCGGTCGCCTCGCCGAGCGTGCCGCGTTCCTGCGACTGCTTCAGCACCGAGGCCCAGCCCGAGATCACGTTCAGCGGTGCGCGCAGCTCGTGCGACACCATGCCGAGGAAGTCGTCCTTGGCGGTGTTGGCGCGCTCCGCGTCGTCGCGCGCATGCTGCGCCGATTCCAGCGCGCAGCGCAGCTCATGGATGTCCTGGAAGGCGATCACGGCGCCGTCGATGCGCTCGTCCGCGGTGCGGTAGGCCCGCACGTTGATCAGCCACCAGCGGCCTTCGGCGTCCTGGTGCTCGTGCTCGACCGGGGCCAGGCCTTGCACGGCGGCCTGGACCAGCTGTTCGAGCTGACCCACCGCGAAGCGCGAGGTCACGTTCACCACCGGCTGCCCGATCGCCTGGCCCAGCGCCGCGGGATCGATGCCGAAGAGCTGCGACACCTGCGGCGACGCGTGCCGCAGACGCAGCTGGCGGTCCAGCACCACCACCGGCAGCGGGATGCCCTCGACGAGGTTGCTCAGGTCGTCGTTGACGAGGTCCAGCTCGTCGTTGCGGGACTTGAGCTCCTCGTTCAGCGAGAGCAGCTCCTGGTTGGCCGATTCGAGCTCCTGCTTCGCGCTTTGCAATTCCTCGTTGGCGCTCTGCAGTTCCTCGTTGGTGCTGAGCATCTCCTCGTTGGCGGTGCGCAGCTCCTCGTTGGCCGATTCGAATTCGACGACCAGCGTGCGCAGCTGGGCCTGGGTCGCTTCGAGCTCGTCCGACAGCGTGGTGACGGTGCGTTCGAGTTCGTCGACCCGCGCGCGGGCCCCGCTGGGCGAGAACGGCGGCGTGGACAGCGCCGAGGTCACGTCCGCGACGGGTTCGTCGGGCTCGAGCGCGAAGGTCACGAGGAAATGCTGAAGCGCCTCGCCCGCCTCCAGCGGCAGGACTTCCAGCACGTAGCGCCGGTCGTTGAAGGCGACGCGTTCGCGCCGCACCGGCTGGCCGGTGCGCTTGGCCTCGACCAGCGCGGTGCGCACGGGCACGTTGAGCGCCGCGTTCAACAGGCGCGGCAGCGCGAGCGTGGCCTCTCCGCTGGCCGGGGCGATGAAGGCGGAGACGTCGCCGCGGAACTGCACCACGTCGCCGCCCTGGCTGACGACGAATCCGGGCGGCACGTAACGCGCGAGCGCGACGCGGTTGGCGGCCTCGCTGACCAGGTCCGGCGGCGGCGCCTGCGGCACGCGCGGCGCGTCGCCGTCGCTGACCCAGGGGCGCAGCGCGTCGATGGGGAACAGCGGCCGGTGGCGGCGCGAGTTCGGCAGCTTGCGGTACAGGTGCGGCGCGCCGGCGTGCTCGAAGCCGTCGGCGACGGAGGCCGCCTCGGCGCGGCCCAGCAGCATGAAGCCGTCGTTGCGGCAGGCGTAGTGCAGCACCTCGAAGACATGCTGCTGCGCTTCCTTGCGCAGGTAGATCAGCATGTTGCGGCAGCTGATCAGCCCCATGCCCGAGAACGGCGCATGCGTGAGCAGGTTGTGCCGCGCGAACACGCACATCTCGCGCAGGTCCTTGGCCACGAGGTAGCCGCCGGAAGTCGGCACGAAGGCGGTGTCGCGGAAGGGCTGCGGCACGTTCTCCAGCGCGGCGGCGCTGTAGCGGCCGGCGCGGGCGGTCTCGATCGAGGCCTCGTTCAGGTCGGTGCCGAAGATCTGCACGCGGCGGTTGATGCCCTCGGCGTTCATCGCCTCCTTGAGCAGCATGGCGATGGTGTAGACCTCCTCGCCGCTGGAGCAGGCCGGCACCCAGATGCGGATGGGGTCGTGGCGCAGCGCCAGCAGCTTGGGCAGCACGACCTGGCGCAGCACGTTGACGAACTCGGCGTCGCGGAAGAACGCGGTGACGCCGATCAGCACGTCGTCGCGCAGCGCGGCGGCTTCGTAGGGATCGGTGCGCAGGAACTGCAGGTAGGCGCCGACGTCGCGGTCCTTCTGCAGCAGCACGCGGCGCAGGAAGCGGCGGCGCAGGTTGACGTCCTTGACGTAGCCGAGGTTGACGCCGGCCTTCTGCTGGACGATGGCCAGCGCGGTCTCCAGGGCGTCGACGTCCTGCGCCACGCTGGCGGAGCCGGGCAGGTCGCTTTCGTGGTGCGGCTGGCCGAAGCGGCGCAGCAGCGCGGCGGGGATGTCCTCCGGCGGCAGCACCTCGTCGACCAGGCCGGTGTTGATCGCCGCGACCGGCATGCCGTCGTGCGCGGCCGTGTTGGGCGCCTGGGCGAGCGCGAAGCCGCCGGTGGCCTTCAGGTCGACGAGACCGCCCGATCCGTCCTGTCCGGTGCCCGACAGGATGACCACCGCGCCGTCGAGGTCCGGGTCCTGGGCCAGCGAGGCGAGGAAGGCGTCGATCGGCAGGTGCAGGCCGGGCGTGCGCCGAGTGAGGCGGAAATGCCCGTCCAGCGCCATGACGCCGCAGTTCTCCGGCAGCACGTAGACGTGGCCGTGCTGGACCTTGGTGAGGTGTTCGAGGCGCTCGACCGGGAGCGAGGTGCGGTCCCGCAGGACCTCGGGCAGCCTGGTCTCCTCGTTGGGGTCGAGGTGGGTGATCACCAGGACGGCGAAGCCCGGTTCGTTCGGTAGCGCACCAAGCACGGTGCCGAGCGCATCGATGCTGCCCGCCGATCCGCCGAGCACCACCACCCGCAAGGGTTGTCGCTCCTCAGTGTCCACCCGCTATCCCGTTGTATTGATTGGAAAACTGCGGCGCAGTCTACCCCTGTCGGATGACCGGTCGGGCGCAAGGACTCTTGCCGCGGCGCGGACCGTCGCAGGGATACTTCGTCCCCATGTCTCCTTCCATGTCCACCACGCCCTGGCAGCACACGCACGTCTTCGACGAGGGCAACCCGCTCGCTGCCCGCAACACACGCTGGGCCGTGCTGCTGACGGTGCTCATGATGGTCGCGGAGATCGCCGGCGGCTACGTCTTCAATTCGATGGCGCTGCTGGCTGACGGCTGGCACATGAGTTCGCACGCGGTGGCGCTGGGCGTGTCGCTGCTGGCCTACGGTGCCGCGCGGCGCTGGGCGAAGGACGGGCGCTTCGCCTTCGGCACCTGGAAGATCGAGATCCTGGGCGGCTACAGCAGCGCGCTGCTGCTGGTCGGCGTCGCGGGGCTGATGCTGTGGCAGTCGGTCGAGCGGCTGATCGCGCCGACGCCCATCCATTACGACCAGGCCATCGCGGTGGCCGCCGTCGGCCTGCTCGTGAACCTCGCTTGCGCCTGGCTGCTGCGCGGCGAGCATCACCATCATGGGCATGACCACGCACACGGTCACGGGCATGGTCATGGTCACGGGCATGGGCATGGGCATGGGCATGACCACGGACACGCATCCGCACACGCCGATGGACATGCACACGATCACGACGGCGGACACAGCCAGGGCGGTCATGCCGACCTGAACCTCCGCGCCGCCTACATGCATGTGCTGGCCGACGCGGCGACCTCGGTGCTCGCGATCGTGGCGCTGCTGGGCGGCCGGCTGTGGGGCGCGGACTGGCTGGACCCGGTGATGGGCATCGCTGGCGCGGTGCTGGTGGCGGTCTGGGCGCGCGGGCTGCTGCGCGACACCGGCCGCGTGCTGCTGGATGCCGAGATGGATGCGCCCGTCGCGGACGAGATCCGCGAGGTGATCGCCGCCGCGCCGTGGCCGGCCGCGATCGCCGACCTGCACGTGTGGCGCGTCGGTCGCGCGCAGTACGCCTGCATCGTCTCGCTGGTCACCGACAGCCCCGAGGCGCGACCCGACGACGTGCGGCGCCTGCTGGCCGTGCACGAGGAACTTGTTCACGTCACCGTCGAGATCAACCGGCCCGACCGCGCGACTGTCTGATCCGCGCCGCGGACCTCGCCGGACACCCTCCGGCGCGCCGCCACAATCGCGGCCCATGAAAACCAACTACCTTCTCGCCGCCATCCTGGTCAGCAGCCTGATCGGCGCCTTCGTGGCCAACCGTTCGATGAAGACCGCCTGCGCGGTGGCCTCCGGCGCGATCGCGCTGTATGCCTTGCTGCGCCAGGTCATCTGATCAATTCCATCAGATCGAAATGATCGATCTGATGAAGACGCGGAGTCGCTTCACGCGCGCTTGATGCGCGTTGCATGAGCGCTCGGGCTCCGCCGACCGGCTGGCCGACCGTCGGCACCTTTCGTCACCCCCCTCCGATATCCCCCTGAGTCCACCCTATGGTGGGATGGCACTTGGGCCGTCCCCCGCTGATAGTGGGGACTCATCAGGAGAGGACCCATGCGACAACGATTCGCGCCACCCGCCGGGGATCCCGGCCGCCCCTTCAACTCGGCCATGCAGCGCATCCTGCGTCAGACCGAGGTGTTGCTGCAGCGGCGCATTCCCTTCAGCCCGTCCGGCTGGCCCGTCGAGGACCCGCCCGCCCTGGAGGGCCTCGAGGTCACCGAGTCCACCTGGGACGAATGGACCGAGGCGATGGCGCTCCAGAGCCGCGGCGCGTAGGTCGCCCGTCCCGCGCGCGGGTCGCCCGCCTCGGTGCCGACCTCGCGCGAACTTGAGCCGGTGAAGCGGCCAGGACATCCCCCAGTTCCGATCGCTCGGTGACGCAGTTCACCGAGCCCGCGACGACCGCTGAGATCGTCGCGCTCATCGTGGCATGCCGGGAGGCGGCCGCGGCGAAGAATCCGTTCACCCCAACGAACGAGAGCGCTTCGCCATGCACGTCAAGTCCAACGCTTCTTCGTCGCCGACGGCCCACGTCGGCGCTCCCGCGCCCGCCGGTTCGGCGAAGTCCGCCAAGGCCGGCAACGGCGGCGCCGATTTCACGAAGATGCTGAACGACGCGAAGGCCGGCGCGCCGGCGTCCGCGGCCACGGCACCGATGGCCGCCACGCCGACCGCCACCGCCGGCGCGTCGACCCTCGCGACGCCTGCGTCCACGCTGTCCCTCGACACGGCCTCGCTGGCCGCGCGCGGCTGATCGTCGCCGGGAGCCCTCCTTGAGCAGCGTGCCCCTCCTGTCCGGCCTGATCGCCCTGGCGACGTCCTCCGACGGCTCGCATGAGAGCGGCCGCGCCGCCTCGTCGGGCGGCAGCTCCTCGGGAGCTTCGCGAGGCAGCGGCCCCAGCCTGACGCTGGGACCCGTGCTCGGCGTGACGGCGACCATCAGCGCCAAGGGCCTGCAGGCGCTGGCGGGCGACGCGGTCGATGCCGTCGAGACGGTCGCCGACGTCGTCACCGACACGGTCGGCGAGGTCGCCGGCGGCGTCGGCAACGTCCTTGGCAATGTCGTCGGCTACGGCGTGATGGCCGCGCTCGGCGGCGGCGCCATCCTCGACGAGCTGGTCTGAGGGTCGGGTCATGCGCTTGACGCTCATCGCGCTTGTCGCGCCCATCGCGCTCATTGCGCTGACGGGCCTTGGCGGCTGCAGCGCCCTGAGTCCGGTGCCCGCGTGGGAACTGCTCAAGGGCGCAGGCACGGCGACCTCGACGGCGCTCGCGACCGCCGCGCCGGCGAAGGCCAGCAACACGGTCCATCACGGCGACGCGCCGGTGCGCACGCTGTGCATCGAGTTCAACCGCAACGCGCCGCTGGAGGACCTGGTCCCGGCGCTGCAGGCGGAGCTGAAGGGGCAGGGCGTGGAGAGCCGCGTGTACGAGCCCGGCACGGGCCTGCAGCAATGCGGCGTGTGGCTGCGCTACGTCGCGACGATCGAATGGGGCGTGCCGCCCATGGCCAGCGGCTACCGCGCCAATCTCAGCGCCGCGTCGCTGAGCCTGCACCGCGCCGACGGGACGCTGCTGTCGACCAGCAGCTACGTCGCCGAGGAGAACTTCGGCCTGGCCCGCTGGGCCGGGACGCGCAACAAGATCGCGCCGGTCGTGAAGGCGCTGATCACCGGTTTCCAGAGCTGAGGGAGAGGGATGTGATGTGGACGAATGAATCTCGCCGCGCCGCCGCGCTGGCGCTCGTCGCCCTGGCCGCGCTGGTCGGCTGCGCCGGCACGCCGCCCACGGTGGCCGGTCCGATGATGGTCACGCCGCCGCAGGCGCCGATGTACATCGAGCGTCCGAACAACGGCGCGATCTACCAGCCGAGCATGTCACCGACCTCGTTGTTCTCGGGCGAGAAGCGTCCGAGCGCGATCGGCGACACGTTGAAGGTGGACATCCAGGAGACGCTGAAGGCGAGCCAGAAGCAGACGACGGACACGAGCCGCGACAACAAGCTCGCGGTGCACGGTCCGGGCGGCCAGAGCAAGATCGGCGTGGTGGAGCGGCTGCTCAATGTCGACGCCGCGGCGGCGGGCAGCGATTCGTTCAAAGGCTCGGGCACGACCGAGACGGACAACAGTTTCACGACCACGGTGGCGGTGAGCGTCATCAACGTGCTGCCCAACGGCAACCTGCTGGTGGCGGGCGAGCGCAACGTGGGCCTGAACAAGGGCGTGAACACGCTGCGCTTCTCGGGGATCGTGAATCCGCGCGACATCCGCCCGGGCAACCTGGTCTCGTCGCGCGACGTGGTGAACGCGAGCCTGGAAAGCGTCGCGCAGGGCGACGTGTCGGAGGCCTCGTCGCGCAGCTGGCTGCAGCGCGTGTTGGCGAGGAGCCTGTCCATCTGGTGATGGGCTGATCGACCTGCGGTCAACCCGCAAACCGGGGCGGGGCCACGGGCCTTATCGACCGATCGGGGTCGGCGGTCCGCTTCTATAACCCACGATTCGCCGCAACGGCATCCGCGAAAGTTCCGCATGAAAAGCGGAGGGCGGAGCCTTGTCCGGCGGATCTCACGCAGAACACATCATGAGCACGAGAGGGACGCGGACGCCGACGCAAGACGGCGCACCGGAAGCGACGAGCGACGACTGGCTGGCCGACGGCCAGATCCGGACGTATCGACGCGGCCAGAAAATCATCGAGGCCGGCACGCCGCTGGCCGAGTGGATCGCGATCAGCGGCGGCGCGGCCTTCCTCGCGGCCAAGGTCGCGGCGGACACGCGCGTGGCCGTGGCGGCGCTGTGGCTGGGCGACGTGATCGGGGCGGACTCGCCGCTGGGCAAGCTGGCGGCGCGGTACGACGTGACGGCGCTGGTCGACGTGACGACGATCCACATCCCGATGCCGCGGATGAAGGATACGAATGCGCCGGACCGCGACGCCGCGACGGTCGAGCTGTACGCGGCGACGGCCTCGCGGCTGCAGGACCAGATCACGATGCGCTTGGCCGGCAACGGCTTCCAGCGCCTGATCAGCGTGCTGGCGACGCTGGCGGCGGCGCTGAGCAGCTCGCAGCGCGCGGGCACGGTGGGCAACAGCCTGGCGCTGCCGGTGTCGCAGGCGTGCATCGGGCAGTTGTCGGGGCTGTCGCGCCGGCAGACCTGGATCTACCTCGGGCAACTGGCCGAGCGCGGCTGGAGCCGCACCTCGCGCACCAAGGTCACGCTGGAGGGCCTGAACGCGTGGCTGAGCCTGATGGGCGAGGCTGAATCGCGCGGGCTCGACTGCATCGCGACGGTGGATCAGTGCGACATGACGTTGTCGGAGCTCGCAGCATCCAAGTCATTGCGAAGATAAACATTTTTGTTTACTCTTGTCGGGCGTCTTGACTGATCGCCGACGGCGATTCCGCGCATTTCACAGACGCCCCCACGAAGGGGGCGCTGTCGTTTTGATGGGGGAGAAATCAGCACAAGTGGGTTTCTGATCTCCAGACTTCAACGCCTCTCGATGTGAGGCGGGCTATGAAGGTCAGTGAGTTCAAGCGATGGCTGCAGACGCATGGGGCCACCTTCGTGGAAGGTGGCCGACATACCAAGGTTTATCTGGCCGGGCGGCAGAGCTCGATCCCCAGGCATCCCTCTCACGAGCTTCGCGAGGGAACGATGCAGGCGATCCTTCGGCAACTCGGCTTGAAGTCCAAGTGAGGCAATGATGGTGTTGAGCTTCCCTGCCCGAATCAAGCCGGACGGTTCCGGCTTCATGGTCACCTTCCCCGACATTCCAGAGGCGATCACCTGTGGTGATACGTACGAGGAGGCACTCGACATGGGCGCCGACGCCCTGGCCACGGCGATGGACTTCTACTTCGAGGACAAGCGACCGGTGCCGCAGCCGTCGAGGCTGAAGCGGGGGCAGGTCTTGATCGACCTGCCGCCGAGCATCGGTGCCAAGGTCCTGCTTCTGAACGAGATGCTCGCGCAAGGGACGCGGAGCGCAGACTTGGCGCGACGCATGAACGTTCGTCCGCAGGAAGTGAATCGGCTGACTGATCTCAGGCACCCGACGAAGATCGACACGATTGCCGTCGCGCTGCGGGCGCTGGGGAAGCGCTTGGAACTCAGCCTCGCGGACGCTTGCTAGGCGCGGGACGCAAGAGCGAAAGAAATCTCCGCCGCCTTCTTCGCCGCCATCTTCGGCCCGAAGCTGTTGAGGTTGCGCAGGATCAGCGTGTGGTGGTCGATGATCTGCGGTGCCGTGAGGTCGCCGTAGGCGATCGTCGTGTGGCCGTCCTCGACCAGCGTGACGTCGTAGCCGGAGCTCAACGCACGGCGCGTGGACGTGTCGACGCAGAAGTCGCTCTGCGCGCCGCAGATGACCAGATGCTTCACGCCGAAGCCCTTCAGCACCGCGTCCAGGTCCGTCTTGTGGAACGAGTCCGGCGAGGTCTTGAAAACCCGCCGGTCGTCGGGCTTCACGTGCAGGCGGTCGTCGATCTGCCAGCCCTCGCTGCCGTGCCGCAGCGGCTCGTAGCCGTCCTCCTCGTGCTGGACGAAGACCACCGGCGTGCCGGTGTCCCGCGCCTGCGCGATCAGGCCGTTGATGCGACCGATCACGGCGTCGACCTCGTGACAGGCGTACTCGCCGACGCAGAGGGCGCGTTGCAGATCGATGATGAGCAGGGCAGTGGTCATGGCGTCCGGCGGTGGTCGATGAACAATGCCGGCCAGCATAGCCGGCAGGCCACCGGCCACGCCGTTCGTCACGTCCTCCGACCTTGTCCCCGCTTTGCGGTGCGGGTCCGCCTCCGCGAGCCCCGCGTCCGCGACCTCCGCCTCAGAACTTGTAGTTCAGCACCACCCGCATCGCGCGGTTGTCGCCGCGGATGTTGTTGGGCTTGTCGAGGTTGAGGTTGTCGCCGCCCAGCCGGTTGGGCGTCGCGCCCGGCTGCGGCGCGTTGCCGATCCAGTCGTCGAAGCCGCCGTAGTTGTTGGCATTCAGCAGGTTCAGCACGTCCAGCCGCAGCGCGACCTGGTGGATGCCGTACTTGAAGGCCTTGCCGATGCTGATGTCGACCTGCCGGAAGCTCGGCGAATCGCCCTCGACCAGGAAGCACTGCGGCGTGCCGCCGATGCAGTTCGTCAGACGCCGCGGGAAGCCGCTCGCATACGTGCCCTTGGCCGAGAACGTCAGCCCCCACGGCAGCAGCTTGTCGGTCATGAACGCGCCGACCAGCCGGTGCCTGTCCACCAGCGTGCTGGGATTCCAGCCGCGACCCGCGCGGCCGTAGGTCCAATCGAAGGTGTCGTTGCTCCACTGCAGGTTGGTCGTCTTCGCGTCGCTGTAGGTGTAGGCCAGCGTCGCCGTCCAGCCGGACGATTCCGAGTACGGCTTCTCCGCCTTCACGAACACCGAGTCCGTCCGCGTCCGGCCGATCGAATCGCCGAGCACTACCTGGCCGAAGCCGAGCGGCCCGCCCCACAGTGGATTGATGGACGACTGCTGCGCGAAGCCGCCGTTGGCGTCGCGGTTGCCGCTGAACCAGACGAACTGGTTCTTCGCCTCGACGCGGCTGAGCGCGATCTCGCCGTTCCACGTCTTCGTGATCGCCTGTCGCAGCCCGACGCTGAACTGATCCGCGTAGGGCATCTTCAGGTCGTTGCGGATCAGCCAGATCTCGCCGCCGGCGGGCTGGTTCTTCTGCGCCTCGTCCAGCGCATGATTCGCCATCGTGCGGTCGTAGCTGCGGCCGTAGCCGCCGAAGACCACCGTGTTGCGGTTGCCGAAGACGTCGTAGGAGAACCCGACCCGCGGCGCGATCGCGTTCTTGAACGCCTTGCGGGAGTTGCCGCTGCTGATGTACTGCGAGATGTCGATGCCGCCCTTGGCCAGCGACTGCGCGTAGGTCTGACCCGCCGGCGGCACGATGCCGTAGCGCTCGCCGTCGATCGCCATCAGCGCCGCGATGCGGTCCGCCGGTGTCGCGTACGCGTTGTTGAGCATGT
Source organism: Roseateles noduli (assembly GCA_002205125.1). Classification (GTDB taxonomy): domain Bacteria; phylum Pseudomonadota; class Gammaproteobacteria; order Burkholderiales; family Burkholderiaceae_C; genus Roseateles; species Roseateles noduli. The sequence goes on from NIOE01000004.1 coordinate 380,090, forward strand.
TGTCCTCGTAGTCCCAGCGGACGCCAAGGTTGAGCTCCAGCTTGTTGGTGACGGCCCAGTCGTCCTGCAGGTACAGCCCCCACTGCTTGTTCTTGAAGCTGGCGCCCGAGGCCGCGGACGCGCGCCGGATGTTGCACTGCGCGCTGGTGCTGCCGTTGTTGGAGACGTTGGTGCCCAGGCAGTTGGTGCCGTCCCAGTAGGGCAGGCCGGTGACGTTGTCGATCAGCACCTCGACGGCGTCGACCGAGTTGGCTGTGCCGCTCAGGTCGTAGCGCATGTCCTTGAGCTTCACGCCGCCCTTGATCACGTGGCCGTCGAAGCCGGTGTAGGTCAGCTCCTCCGACACGAAGGTGCCGCGCTGCTTGCGCCGCTGCGCGTCCGGCGAGCCGCCGTCCAGGATCACGTCCTGCGAGGCCGTCAGCACCTGCGGCGACGCCGTCGACACCTTGTAGCGGACCAGCGGCGTGTCGGACGCCGACCTCGGATTCCAGAGGTAGTCCTCGTAGCCGATGCGCGCCTCGCTGAGCCAGTCGTCGCGCGACCACTCGTGCTTCAGGTCGATGCGCGTCTCGTCGTTGCGGCGCTCCTTGTCGTTGCCGGGCAGCGAGAGGTTGCGGTCCTCGGCGATGCGGTCGGTCTCGCGGCGCAGCCGCGCGCTGAGGGTCAGGCGATGCTCGTCGTTGAGCTGCGCGTCGAGCTTGCCGAAGAACAGGTCCTCGTGGAAGGGGTCGACCTGGCTGCCGCGCCGCGCGAGCAGCTCCGGCACGATGCCGGCGTTGGGCAGCTTCTCGAAGTTCTGGCCGGCGATCTGGCGCGAGTCCTCGATCCGCTTCGCGTCGTAGGCGACGAAGAAATGCAGCTTGTCCTTGACGATCGGCCCGCCGATGCTGGCGCCGTACTCGTACTTCTCGGACGAGGGCCGCGAGATGCCCTGGGCCTCGCGCTCCTTCTCGAGCGAGTTCATGGACCGCCAGTTCGTGCCCGTGCGGTCGCCGTAGATCTCGCCGTGGAACTCGTTGGTGCCGGACTTCGTCACCGCCGTGATCGCGGCGCTGCTGACCTGGTCGAACTCGGCCTTGTAGTTCTGCGTCAGCACCTTGTATTCGGAGATCGCCGACTGCGGGAACGGGTTGCCGCGCGTGTCCGACTGGCCGCTGACGCCCCCGCGCAGGATGTTGTTCTTCTGGCCCACGCCGTCGATGAAGACGTTGAGGTGGTCGAAGTCCTGCGCGCCGGACTGCACCCGGCTCAGACCGCTCAAATCGGTCGAGAACGCGACGCCGGGCGCGAGGTCCGCCGCGCTGAGGAAATTGCGCGTGGTCTGCGGCAGCGCTTCGATCATGCGCTGCGACACCACCGTGCCGAGCTGCGAATCCTTGACGCCTTGCCGGCTCGCGTTGCCTTCGACGGTCACGGTGCCGAGCTGGATCGCGTCCGGCGTGTCGGCCACGGGCGCAGCGCCCAGGTCGAGCGAGGCGCTTTCGCCGACGGACAGCGTGATGCGTTCGGTCTTGATCGGTTTTCCGTCAGCGGCTGCGACGCTCACGACGTACTCTCCCGGCGCAAGACCGATCAGCGCGTAACGGCCGTCGGCGCGCGTGCTCGTGCGATAGCGGGCACCGTTGGCGCTGTTGGTGGCCGTCACCGACAGCCCGCCGGGCTGAACGCCCGCAGGTGCATTGACGAGGCCGCGCACGGTGGCGCGGCTCACCTGGGCGTAGGTGGAAGGGACGAGGCCGGCGCCCAGGGCAATGGCGATTGCCAGGGCGAGTGCGGGCCGGGCGGGGAGGCGGGGGGAGGCGGTCATCGACCGCTTCAGGTGGTCGGGCCGGCCTTGGCGCGGCGCATCTGCTCCGCGAAGACCTGTTCCATCGGCTTCTGTTCGGGCAGCACGTACACGATGCCACCGCGCTTGCCGAAGGTCGGCCACAGGGTCTGTTCGAAGAATTTCACCGGCATGTTGATGCAGCCGAAGCTGATGCGGTTGTCCTTGGGCGTCGGCGACGCGAGCCGCTCCAGTCGACGCTCCGCGGGGTTGGTCGGGCGCACGCGGTGCATGGACACGGCGGCGTCGTAGTCGACCCAGAGCACGTCCTCGTGCCCGGCGTTCTTGCCGGGCTGCGCGACGAAGCGACCGGCCGGCGTGGTGCGCTCGGAGGGCTTCACTTCGGCGATGGGCCGCAGGCCGATGCCCGCGACGCTGTCGTCGCCGGCGGCGTAGCCCAGCAGCACCGGCGTGGTCGCCTGGAGCTTGCCTTCGGGGCTGAACACCAGGACCTGCGCCTGGCGCTTGTCGAGGATCGCGAACGGGCGTCCGTTGTGATCCCAGCCCGCCATCACCCATTGGGCGAGTTGTCGGGCCTGCTTGGAAACCTTGGTCTTGCCGAAGTCGGCCGTGCCGGTCCGCAACACTGGCGCGGGGGCGTGGGCGACCGGCTGGACCGGTGCGGATGGGGTGTGTCGGGCCACGACGGGCGGAGCCGGTCGAAGCTGCTTCATCAGGAAGGTTGCCGCCGGCCAGGCCAGCAGCGCGCCGGCCAGGCCCAGGACCAGACCCTGCGCCGCCCATCCCGCGCGTTCCCGCAGGGGTTCAGGGATCCAGCCCCACCCCGTCCGGGAAGACGGCTTGGGCGGAGGAGGATCGCTGAAGAAGTACCCGCTGGAGGCGCGCAGCATGGTGGGCTTTCAGGGAGAGATCAGGTCCGGGCGTGGCGGTGCGGACTCACCGATCAGTTGCGGTCGGCGCGCGGGGCCGGCGTACCGGCGCTGGTGGGCTCGGCCGGCAGCGGGTCCTGCGTCGATTGGGTGGATTGCGGCTGCTGGTTCTGCCACTGGTCGGTCGACGACGGCTGGGTCTGCTGCGACTGCGCTTCCGGCGTCGTCTGCTCCTGCTGCGTGGTCGCCTGGTTCGACTGGTCGGCCGGCGTCAGGGTCTGCTGGTCGGCCGGCATCTGCTGTTCAGTCTGCGTGGCGGGGTACTGTTCTTGCGTGGCTTGCGTCTGGGTGGATTCGGTCGAGTTCTCGACTTGCGCATACGCCAGGCCCAGCACGCTGGCAAAGGCGGTCAGGGCAACGGCACCGGTCACGAGGGATTTGGTCGCGTTCATGAGTTCTCTCCTTTGGGCTTGAGGGGCCGATCGGTGGAGATCGGTTAGGACCAACTTTGGACCGTGGACGGGGCGTCGAACGTGGGTTGAGGTCGCGACGGCTTGTAGGACAAGCGGCAGGTTTCAACCCGATACATCCACGTGTTCATCGGGGCAAACGGCGATCCCTCGCCCTCCCTCGCCATCCCCTCGCGCCCAAGAAAAAGCCGGACGGCCCGGGTCGGGCGGTCCGGCGAAGAAGGCGCTGATGGACGCCTTCAGAGACAGGAGACCCCCGAACAATAGGCATTCACCCCGATCCCATAAATGCTGCGCCGCGCAACGCACCGTTGTGGGGGCCTCAACAATCCGCGGCGGTGCGTGTCCCTGCCCGTCCCTCCTGGGGCGGACACCGCTCACAGGGGGTGTTGTGCGTTTATCGCCCGAATGACCGACGCCACATTCGGTTACCGCCCGGCGTTCCATAGACGCCGGCTGTCGTGTTCGTGCGATACATGTCCGCTCGCTATGTGTGGTTGTCAATGGATGTCAATGACATGCGTCAAGATCGCGGCGCCGCGAGCGTTCTGCCCCAACTTTTTCAGCCCGTCACCAGAAATCGGTTTCCTAACGGTTTCTTGATGCCGAAAGGGACGGGGAACGTCGGAACACGGGACGCGGCCGAATGGTGCCGTTTGAGGGTTCGTTGCCGTTCGTCATCAGCGGGCCGCGTCGCGGCCGCCTTTCTTTTGTGTTTGAGGAGGACCCATGTCTACTGTGCTGACCGATCAGGGCGGCGGATCCACCGGCGGGAGCTGGCTGGACAAGGAGCGCACCATCGCCGCTCCCGGCTTCAACCGCTGGCTGGTGCCGCCTAGCGCGCTCGCCATCCACCTGTGCATCGGGATGGCCTACGGCTTCTCGGTGTTCTGGCTGCCGCTGTCCAAGATGCTGCAGACCGCCGGGACCGGCGCCGCGTGCGGCAAGGATGTGGGCTTCCTGGCTCAGCTGTTCACCACCGGCTGCGACTGGACGGTGCTGACGTTGGGCACCATCTACATGCTGTTCTTCCTGTTCCTGGGCTGCTCCGCGGCGATCTGGGGCGGTTGGCTGGAACGCGCCGGTCCCCGCAAGGCCGGCCTGGTCTCGGCCGTGTGCTGGTGCGGCGGCATGCTGATCTCCGCCTTCGGCATCCACACCCACCAGTTCTGGCTGATGGTGCTGGGCTCCGGCGTCATCGGCGGCATCGGCCTGGGCCTGGGCTACATCTCGCCCGTGTCGACGCTGATCAAGTGGTTCCCGGACCGTCGCGGCATGGCCACCGGCATGGCCATCATGGGCTTCGGCGGCGGCGCGATGATCGGTTCGCCGCTGGCCGTCGAGCTGATGAAGCACTTCGCCACCCCGACCGACGCTGGCGTGATGCAGACCTTCGTCGTCATGGCCGTCGTGTACTTCCTGTTCATGGTCGCCGGCGCGCTGGGCTACCGCGTGCCGCCCACCGGCTGGAAGCCTGAGGGCTGGACCCCGCCGGCCGTGCAGGCCAGCAACACCATGATCACGCAGCGCCACGTGCACGTGAAGAAGGTCTGGGGCATCCCGCAGTTCTGGCTGGTGTGGATCGTGTTGTGCATGAACGTGACCGCCGGCATCGGCGTGATCGGCATGGCCAGCCCGATGCTGCAGGAGATCTTCGGCGGCTCGCTGATCGGCGTCGAAGCCAAGTTCGCCGAGCTGGACAAGACCCAGCTGGCCGCGATCGCCGGCATCGCCGGCGGCTTCACCGCGCTGCTGAGCCTGTTCAACATCGGTGGACGTTTCGTCTGGGCCTCGCTGTCCGACAAGCTCGGCCGCAAGCTGACCTACACGGTGTTCTTCGTGCTGGGCGGCCTGCTGTACGCCAGCCTGCCGAGCAGCGCCGCGGCGGGCCACAAGCTGGCCTTCGTGGCGGCGGTGTGCGTGATCCTGTCGATGTACGGCGGCGGCTTCGCCACCGTGCCGGCCTACCTGGGCGACCTGTTCGGCACCCAGTTCGTCGGCGCCATCCACGGCCGTCTGCTGACCGCCTGGGCCACCGCCGGCATCCTGGGCCCGTTCATCGTGAACGGCATGCGCGACTACCAGCTGGGCCTGGGCATCCCGCGCGAGCAGGTCTACAACCAGACGATGTACATCCTGGTGGGCATGCTGGTCATCGGCCTGATCGCCAACCTGGTCATCCGCCCGGTCGCCGACAAGCACTTCATGACCGACGCCGAACTGGCCGTCGAGAAGAAGCTGGCCCATGAGAAGGCCGCCGCCAACGAAGTGGGCAGCGGTCCGGGCGCCGGCGCCGCGACGCCGACGGTGCTGGTCGCGCTGGCCTGGCTGGCCGTGGGCATCCCGCTGGCTTGGGGCATCTATCGCACGCTGCTGAGCGCCGCGAAGTTCTTCAGCTGAGCTTGCGCGCAAGACCCGCCGGCAGCGCGAGAGCGTCTGACCGGCTAGCATGACCCTCGCCCCGGCGGCCGTCCATGACGACCACGGGGCGACTCTGTTTCAAGACTTCGCGTTGGGCGAGGGGCGGACAGGGAACAACGACTACTGGAGGACTCGATGAGCGAGCAGAAGATCCACTTCTACAAGGGCCCGGCGGGCGGTTGGGGCGCGCTGAAGAGCGTCGCGAAGCACCTGCAGGCGCAGGGCGTCGCGGTGAAGGGAGCGAAGACGCTGCTGTCGGCCAACCAGGCGGACGGCTTCGACTGCCCCGGCTGCGCCTGGCCCGACCGGGATCACCGCTCGACCTTCGAGTTCTGCGAGAACGGCGCCAAGGCGATCGCCGCCGAGGCGACCGCACACCGTGCCACGGCCGGCGTGCTGGGCGGACACACCGTCAGCGAGCTGGCCGAGTGGTCCGACTTCGACCTGGAGAACCTGGGCCGCATCACCGAGCCGCTGGTCTACGACCGCGCCACGGACCGCTACAAGCCCATCGCCTGGGACGACGCCTTCGAGCTGATCGCCGCGCGCCTGAACGCGCTGAGCAATCCCAACGAGGCGATGTTCTACACCTCGGGACGCGCCAGCAACGAGGCCGCGTTCCTGTACCAGCTGTTCGTGCGCGAGTTCGGCACCAACAACTTCCCCGACTGCTCGAACATGTGCCACGAGCCCAGCGGCCAGGGCCTGAAGCCGACCATCGGCATCGGCAAGGGCACGGTGACGCTGCACGACTTCGAGAAGGCGGACGCGATCTTCATCATGGGCCAGAACCCTGGCACCAACCACCCGCGCATGCTGGGCGAGCTGCGCGAGGCGTCCAAGCGCGGCTGCAAGATCGTCAGCTTCAACCCGCTGCGCGAGCGCGGCCTGGAGCGCTTCGCCGACCCGCAGGACAAGATGGAGATGGCGACGCTGGGCAGCACGCCGATCTCGACCAACTACTTCCAGCTGCGCATCGGCGGCGACATGGCCGTGATGAAGGCGCTGTGCAAGCGCGTCTTCGAGCTGGACGACGCGGCGGTGGCCGCCGGCGGCGAGCGCGTGCTGGACCTGGGCTTCATCGCCGAGCACACCAACGGTTTCGAGGAATTCGAAGCCAGCATCCGCGCTGAAAGCTGGGAAGCGCTGGAGGCCGAATCCGGCTTGTCGCAGGAGCAGCTCTGCGCCGCCGGCGACCTGTACGCGCAGGCCAAGCGCGTGATCATCTGCTGGGGCATGGGCATCACCCAGCACCAGCACTCGGTGGCGACCATCCAGCACATCGCGGCGCTGCTGATGCTGCGCGGCAACCTGGGCCGCGAAGGTGCGGGCGCCTGCCCGGTGCGCGGCCACTCCAACGTGCAGGGCGACCGCACGATGGGCATCTACGAGAAGCCGCCCAAGGCGCTGCTGGACCGCCTCGGCCAGGTGTTCGGTTTCGAGCCGCCGCGCGAGAACGGCTACGGCACCGTCGAATCCATCCAGGCGATGCTGGACGGCAAGGGCAAGGTGTTCTTCGCGCTGGGCGGCAACTTCGCCTCGGCGACGCCGGACACGATCGCGACCTGGAAGGCGCTGCGCAAGACCGACCTGACCGTCCACGTGACGACCAAGTTCAACCGCAGCCACACGATTCACGGCAAGGAGGCGCTGGTGCTCCCGTGCCTGGGCCGCACCGAGATCGACATGCAGGCCGCCGGCCCGCAGGGCGTGACGGTGGAAGACTCGATGAGCATGGTGCACATTTCCAGCGGCATGAACGCGCCGGCGTCGGAGCACCTGCTGTCGGAGCCCATGATCGTGGCGCGCCTGGCGGCCGCGACGCTGAAGGGCCGCTCGAAGACGCCGTGGCTGTGGCTGGTGGAGGACTACTCGCGCATCCGCGACAAGATCGAGGAAGTCTTCGACGACTTCGCCGGCTTCAACGAGAAGATCAAGGTGCCGGGCGGCTTCCGCCTGCGCAACACCGCGTCGGAGCGGGTCTGGAACACGCCGACCGGCAAGGCCAACTTCATCGCCTACCAGCTGCCGACGGACACGCCGCTGCATCAGGCGCGCGCGCGGCTGCGCGGCGACGAGAAGACGGTGGTGTTCAACCTGGCGACGGTGCGTTCGCACGACCAGTACAACACGACGATCTACGGCAACGACGACCGCTACCGCGGCGTGTGGGGCCATCGCCGCGTGGTGTTCATCAACAAGGACGACCTGAAGGCGATCGGCATGAAGGCCGGCGAGTGGGTCGACATCACCAGCGTCTACAGCGACGGCGACACGCGTCGCGCCGAGAAGTTCGTGCTGATCGAGTACGACATCCCGCGCGGCTGCCTGGCGAGCTACTTCCCGGAGACCAACTCGCTGGTGCCGCTGAGCAGCGTGTCCATCGGCGCGGGGACGCCGACGTCGAAGTCGATCCCGGTGGTGCTGACGCTGCGCACGCAGGACGCGCCGCTGCCGCAGGACCAGGCCCGTTCGGTGGCCGGGGCGACGGCCTGAGGGACGACGGATGAACCGCGCCGACGCGCCTGTCGACGACGTCCGCGACGCTCCGGACCGCGAGGTCGAGGAGGCGGTCGAGGACGACGGCGACATGGCCGCGCAGGCGCGTTTCGCGTTGGAAACGCTGGCGGAGCTGGACGGCGGCAACGGCGTCTCGCTGCCGCGGCTGGCCAAGCGCACGGGGCTGCGCGTCAGCGTGCTGCTGCGGCTCTACACGCTGATGAGCGATGCGCGGGTCGGAGACGCGCAGGGACCCGGCTGGGTGCGCCTGCACGTGGATGAGGACGGCCGCTGGATCGCGCGCATCACGGCGGCGGGTCGCGGCGACGACGGCGTGTCGGAGACGACGCCATGAACGACGCCGTGAGCGGTCAAGTGGGCGATCCAGTGAGCGATCAAGTGAGCGACCTCTGCGCGCTCGTCGACGACGATGCGCCACTGCCTTCCGCGTTGATCGCGGTACGGCCGGAGCGGCTGGGCGCCACGCGCGCGGCGGACGAGGAGTTCGTCGCCGAAGAGGTGCCGATCGCGCTGGAGTACAACGGCCTGTCGCACGCCGTGATGCTGGCGACGCCGCTGGACCTGGAGGACTTCGCGCTCGGCTTTTCGCTGACCGAAGGACTGCTGGGATCGCCGGCGGATCTGCTCGACGTGGAGGTGCGCACGCGACCCAACGGCGTCGCGCTGCAGCTGCGCGTCACCGCGCGCTGCGAGGCGCTGCTGAAGGAACGCCGCCGCAGCATGGCCGGCCGCACGGGCTGCGGCCTCTGCGGCACGGACAACCTCGATCAGGTGTTCCGCGTGCCGGATCGGCCGGTGCCGCCGTTGCCATCGGCCCTTGGCGACGCTGAATCCCTCGTGCCGGCGCTGTCACGCGCGATGCGCGAGCTCGCCGCCGCGCAGCCGCTGCAGCAACGCACCGGCGGCATCCACGCCGCCGCCTGGTGCCGCCCCGACGGCAGCGTCGTCCTCGCGCGCGAAGACGTCGGCCGCCACAACGCCCTCGACAAGCTGATCGGCGCCATGGCCAAGGCCGGCATCGACGCCTCGCAAGGCTTCGCCGCCGTCACCAGCCGCGCCAGCTTCGAGATGGTCCAGAAGGCGGCGATCGCCGGCATGCCGATGCTGGCGGCCGTCAGCGCGCCCACGCATCTGGCGATCCGCACGGCGCAGTCCTGCGGACTGCGGCTCGCAGGCTTCGTCCGCGAAGGACGCGCGACGCTCTACGCCTGAACGCCTCAGAACTTGCAGCCCATGCCGAGCTGCGCGGTGATGTCGATCTGCGCCGATCCGTCGACCTTTCGACTGAGCTTCGAAGGCATGCGGAATCGCGCCGCACACTCGGTGGCATCCAGCCCGAGCCCCCGCAGCATCTGCTTCGGGCCCGACATGCCGATGCTCAGCGCGTGATGCGCCCGCTTGGGCGGCGGGCCGATGGGCGCACCTTCGCGCGGGAGTTCGACCACCTGGATGTCCAGCCCGCGATTCAGCATCACGTTGGATCTCGCGCTGTCGGCGCCTGCCGCCGGAGATGTCTGCAGTCGCGAACGTAGCGCCGCGAGCGACGCCTGCAACGCCAGCGGCCGGCGGGCCGCCTCTGCCGGCGCGCTTCCCTCCTGCACCGCCGTCGGTGCCGATGCCGGAGGCGCCGGATCCGCCGCCGACGGCGCCGCCGCGGCGATGCCGGCGATCCCGAGCGTGGCGGTCACGCCGACGACGTTCCGCCACCTCCTGCTTGAGGCGTGTCCCATGTGGTCCTCCGAACTCCAACCCGCGAGCCCTCACGGTGCGCGCCGGTGCTGAAGCGCGGCTGAAGCCGGGATCAGGACTTTCCCCCGTGGGCATGGGGGATCCGAGGTGGCGGTCTCAGTCGAGCGTCTGCCGGTATCTGAGCAGCGCGATGGTCCCCGCGACCAGCAGGAAGATGAGCATCGGCCAGAGCTCGGGAACGAGCTGCTGGAACGAATTCCCCTTGAGCATGATCCCGCGCACGATGCGCAGGAAATGCGTGAGGGGCAGCGCCTCTCCGATGACCTGCGCCCATCGCGGCATGCCGCGGAACGGGAACATGAACCCCGACAGCAGCATCGACGGCAGGAAGAAGAAGAAGGTCGCCTGCAGCGCCTGCAACTGGTTCTTCGCCAGCGTCGAGAAGGTGAATCCCACCGCCAGGTTGGCCAGCATGAACACGCCGATCATCGTCAGCAGCAGGGTGAAGCTGCCCGCCATCGGGATCTGGAACAGCAGCGCCGCCGCCAGCAGGATCACCCCCAGCTGCACGTAACCCAGCACGATGTAGGGCAGGATCTTGCCGATCATCACTTCCAGCGGACGCACCGGCGTCGCGAGCAGGTTCTCCATCGTGCCGCGCTCGCGTTCGCGCGTCATCGCGAGACCCGTGAGCATCACCATCGTCATCGTCAGGATGGTGCCGATGAGGCCCGGGACGATGTTGTAGCGGGACAGGCCCTCGGGGTTGTAGCGCCGATGGATCCGCCATTCGAAGGGCATCCCCGGCGAGGCGCCGACCGGCGTGGCAGCCGTCGCGGCGCCGCTCGGACTCGCCGCACCGACGAGATCGCGCCGCAGGGCCTGCGCGCCGAGTTGCGCGAGCGCCGCCAGCGCGTTGCTGGACGCCGATGGATCCGTCGCATCGACGCTGACCAGCACCGCCGGCTGTTCGCCTCGGATGACGCGGCGGCTGAAGTCCGGCGGGATGACGATGAGGAACTGCACCTCGCCGTCCTCGACCAGCGCGTCGCCCTCGCGTTCCGACGCAGGCCGGGCCTGGACGCGGAAGTAGCCGCTCTGCGCCAGCGCCGCGACCAGGCTGCGCGCCATCGGCCCGCGATCCTGTGTCACGACCGCGGTCGGCAGTCCTTTCGGATCGGTGTTGATCGCGTAGCCGAAGAGCAGCAGCTGCAGGATGGGCACGCCCACCGCCATCGCGAAGGTCGGCCGGTCGCGCAGCATCTGCTGGACCTCCTTGATGAAGATCGCCAGCACGCGCGCGAGGCTGAAGCGGCTCGACGTCATCGCGCGGCCTCGAAGTTGTCGGGCGTCTTGCTGATCAGGCTGATGAAGACGTCCTCGAGATTGGCCTCGGCGCGTTCCCATCGCAGGCCGGCGTTCGCACCGCTGGCGCCACTTGCGCCACGGGCACCACTGTCGTTGCGATGCGGCGCGATGGCGCGCTCCAGCGCCGCCTCGTCCTGGCCGGCGACGTGCAGGCTGTTGCCGAACGCGGCGACGCTGAGCACGCCCTCGGCGCCGTTGAGCGCCGCGGACAGCTCGGCCAGGCGCTTCGGATCCTCCGCGTGCAGCGCCCACACGGTGAGCTTCGCCTGCTCGATGATCTCGCGCTGCGTGCCGCGCGCGAGCAGCTTCCCGTAGGCGATGTAGGCGAGCTCGTGGCAGCGCTCGGCCTCGTCCATGTAGTGCGTCGAGACCAGCACCGTGATGCCGTCGGCCGCGAGGCGATGGATCTCGTCCCAGAAGTCCCGCCGCGCCTTCGGATCGACGCCGGCGGTGGGCTCGTCGAGCAGCAGCAGCTTGGGATCGTGCAGCAGGCAGGCGGCGAGCGCCATGCGCTGTTTCCATCCGCCCGACAGCGCCCCGGCCAGCTGGTCCTGGCGGGTCTTCAATCCGAGCCGGTCCAGCGCCTCGTCGACGCGACGGCCGCGGTCGTCGAGTTCAAAGAGCCGCCCGATGAAATCAAGGTTCTGGCGGATCGAGAGGTCCTCGTACAGCCCGAAGCGCTGGGTCATGTAGCCGACCTGCCGCTTGATCTCGCCGGCGCGCTTGCGCATGTCGAGGCCGAGGCAGGTGCCTTCGCCCTCGTCGGGCGTCAGCAGGCCGCAGAGCATGCGGATGGTCGTCGTCTTGCCGCTGCCGTTGGGGCCGAGGAAACCGCAGATACGGCCGCGTCCGAGCTGCAGGTCCACGTGGTCGACGACGGTCCGCTGGCCGTAGCGCTTGGTCAGGCCGCGGACGTCGATGGCGAGCTCGCCGGCGTTGTCGCTCATGGACCTCCCGTCGACGAGGCGGCAGCGGCGATCGCCACGGGCCGGACTTCCAGCGGCTGACCGGGACGCAGCCGGAGTGCCTGCGCCGGCTCGGGACGCGCTTCGACCAGGAACACCAGTCGCGAGCGCTGGCTGTTGGAATAGATGACGGGCGGCGTGTACTCCGGCTGCGGCGAGATGTAGCTGACGCGTGCCGCGATCGGCGCGCCGCAGCCGTCGCAGCTGAGCTGCACGGCTTGCCCCTGGCGCAGCGAGGCGAGCTCGGGCTCCGGCACGTAGAAGCGCGCCTTGCGCTGCGCCGGCGGCAGCAGCGACACGACCGGCTGCCCGGCGTTCACGTATTCGCCGACGCGGTAGAAGGTGTCGTCGACGAGCCCGGCGGCCGGCGCGTTCTGGCGCGTCTGCGATTCGCGCCACTGCTGCTGGGCCAGCGCCGCCGAGGCCGCCGCCGTGTTGGCGCGCGCGGCGGCCTGCTGGTCGGTGCGGGCCGGCAGTTCCGCCACGCGCAGCGAGGACTCCAGCTCCCGCACCCGCTGACGCGCCTGCGCCGCGGCGGCGCGCGCGTCGTCCAGCCGCGAGGCGGAGATGAAGCCCTGTCCGATCAGCTGCTGCTGTCGCGCGAGGTCCGAATCCGCCAGCGTCGACTGCGCCCGGGCCTGCGCCAGTTGCGCGCGGCTCATGGCGATCTCGTCGGGCCGGCGGCCCTTGGCGACGTCGGCCTGCTCGGCTGTGGCCGCGGCGAGCCGGGCGTCCGCCTCGGCCCGGGCTGCGCTCACCGGCGTGACGTCGATGCGGAAGAGCGGCACGCCGGCGTTCACGGTGTCGCCGCGCTGGACCGCGAGTTCGACGAGCTGTCCGGCGACGGGGGCTGCGACGTAGACCGGCTCGCCTTCCGCGTAGCCGGACCAGGCCGGAGGCGGATCGTCCCTGCAGGCCGTCAACAGCGCCAGGGAGGCCGCGGAGACCAGGACGGGAAGACACAGGCAACGCGACATCTTCGGCATCGACACGATCTCCGGCGACGGGGTGACAACGATTATTGCCCCTGCGCCACCAGGGGCAAGACCGATGCCCCGCTGCGTTTGGATGACGGTCGACATTACATTATTAATGTCGAGCAACATTGAAAACGCTCAAGGAGACGTGAATGGAAGCGCTGATCGCCGCCTACGCCCGCACGCCGTTCCACTTCGCGAAGAAGGGCGCGCTGGCCCAGACGCGGCCCGACGACCTGGCCGCGCAGGCCGTGCGCCGGCTGCTGGAACGGACCGGCGTGGCCGGCTCCGAGATCGAGGACGTGATCCTCGGTTGCGCCTACCCCGAGGCCGCGCAGGGCAACAACCTGGCGCGCATCGTGGGTCTGCTCGCGGGCCTGCCGCACAGCGTGCCGGGCATGACGGTGAACCGCTTCTGCGGCTCGTCGATGCAGGCGGTGCACATTGCCGCCGCGAACCTGGAGGCCGGCATCGGCGAGGCCTACCTGTGCGTGGGCGTCGAGTCGATGACCTTCGTGCCGCAGGGCGGCTTCAACTTCTCTCCGCATCCTGCGCTGCAGGCGGACACCGACGCGTACCTCTCGATGGGGGATACCGCGGAGAACGTCGCGGAGCGCTGGCACGTCAGCCGTGCCGACCAGGAAGCCTTCGCGCTGGCCTCGCACCGCAAGGCAGCAGCTGCGCGTGCGGACGGGCTGCTGCGCGACGAGATCGTGCCGGTGGTCAACGCCGACGGCGAGACCGTCGCCGAGGACGGCTGCATCCGGCCGGGTACGACGCTGGAAGCCCTCGCGGGCTTGAAGCCGGTGTTCCGGCCGGACGGCGTGGTCACGGCGGGCACCTCGTCGCCGCTGACCGACGGCGCTTCGGTGGTGCTGGTCTGCACGGAGGACTTCGCTCGCCGCCACCGCATCGACCCACTGGCGCGCGTCGTGAGCTTCGCGAGCATCGGCGTCGATCCCGCCGTGATGGGCATCGGCCCGGTGCCGGCGACACGGCTCGCGCTCAAGCGCGCCGGGCTGAACGTCGACCAGATCGATGTCGTCGAGCTCAACGAGGCGTTCTCCTCACAGGCGCTGGCCTGCATCCGCGACCTGGGCCTGGACCCGGAACGCGTCAACCTCGACGGCGGCGGCCTGGCCATTGGGCATCCGCTAGGCGCGACCGGCGCGCGCATCACCGGCAAGGCGGCCGCGCTGCTGCAACGCACCGGCGGCCGCTACGCCCTCGCCACGCAATGCATAGGCGGCGGGCAAGGCATCGCCACGGTGCTCGAACGCGTCTGATTCCGACCCCTTCATTCCTCTAGGACACATCATGGACTTCAAGAACACCGTCGCCTTCGTCACCGGCGCCAACCGCGGCCTGGGCAAGAACTTCGTCAAGGCGCTGCAGGCCGCCGGCGTGAAGAAGATCTACGCCGCCGCGCGCGACCCCTCGACCATCGATCTGCCCGGCGTCGTGCCGGTGAAGCTGGACGTGACGAAACCGGATCAGATCGCGGCCGCCGTGCGCGCCGCCGGCGATGTCACGCTGCTGATCAACAACGCCGGGATCACGCGCGGCTCGCCGCTGCTGGGCGAGAAGGCGCTCGCCGCCTTGCGCGACGAATTCGAGACCAACGTCGTCGGCCCGCTGGAACTCACGCGCGCCTTCGCGCCCGTGCTGAAGGCGCAGGGCGGCGGCGCGGTGGTGAATGTGCTGTCGGTGCTGAGTTGGCTCAACCTGACGGGCGCCGCCACCTACAGCGTGTCGAAGGCGGCGACCTGGTCGGTGACCAACGGCCTGCGCCAGGAGCTGAAGGGGCAGGGCACCGCGGTGGTAGGCCTGCACGTGGGCTTCATGGACACGGACATGACCGCCGGCCTGGAAGCGCCCAAGGCGGATCCGCTCGACGTCGCGCAGCAGGTGCTGGACGCACTCGCCGCCGGTCGCGACGAGGTCTACGCCGACGAGCTGACGCGCGGCGTCAAGGCCGGCCTGTCGGCCGAGCAGGGCAGCTACCGCGGCGGCGTCTGAGCGGCCTCAGGGCCAGACGCGCAGCAGCCAGTCGTTCAGCGTCTTGACGCGGTCCGGATCGGCGCCGAGCGTGCCGGCCTTCCACACCGCGTACTGCAGCTTCTGCTCGGCGGTGCTGCGGTAGTCCGTCGACGCCATGACGTAGACGCCGGGCGACTTGAGCGTCAGCGGCTGCTTGGCGACGTCCAGGCAGAACGAGAAGCCGGCGGTGGGCTCGGCCTCGCCGAGGTCCATGTTGTTCGGATCGCACCGGCGCCAGATCGCCGGATCGGTGGCGGTGTAGAGCTGATTGAACTGCTTGAACGCCCCGTTGAGCAGCTTCAAGGTCAGGCCGGCCTGCAGCTTGTCGAGGCGCCGGAACGGCGAGCTCTGCGTCGCCTGCGTGGAGACGGCCTCCATGAAGTTGATCGGGTTCAGGTGCTTGACCACCGCCGCCTTGCTGAAGCGTCCGCGGTTGTTGATGATCGAGCGCGTGTCCGTCGGCACCCACAGCGGGATGTTGTTGTTGACGAACTGCGCCGACTTGATGCGCGCCTGCAGCAGGCGGATGTCGCTCATCAACGCGAAGGTGGACTGGGCCGGCGTGGCGTCGCCCAGCGTCTGCGACAGCAGCGAGTCGAAGCCGGTCAGATAGGGCCAGTCCACCGAGTAGTTCACCCAGTCGCTCTGCGCGCCCGGATTGAGCGTGACCTGCATCTGGTACCAGGCGTTGGTGCGCGTGTAGGAGCCGGGCTTGTTGCCGGTCTCCCAGGCGAGCAGCCACTCGCGGGTGATCTTGCCGGTGGCGTCGTTGTCCTGCTGGTAGACCATGTGCGGCGCCAGGAAGAAGGCGCTGACCGTGTTGAACGGCCAGCCGCGCTTCTCGCCGCGCCCCGCCCAGGTCTTGGCCGTCGCGTCGTAGTCGCCGATGAACCAGCGCTGGTCGCCTTCCATGCCGTAGCGCTGCGCCCATTCCCATTGCTGGACGAGGTTCCACTGCAGTGCGCTGCCGACGACGCGTTCGATGAAGGCGTTGGTCGTGAAGGCGGCGGGCTCCGTGGCGACGCGCGTCGGCGAGGCCAGCTTCTGCAGCTGCGCGGCGCCGACCTGCGAGCCGTAGAGGCCGGTCTTGGCCAGGTGATTGCCGCGGCCGCCGCCGAGGAAGGCGTACAGCTCGAAGCCGGACGGCTTGAGCAGGCTCTGGATCTCGTTGCGCTGCTGCGGGGTCAGGTGGCTCCAGTCGCCGAAGGTGGCGGAGCGGTGCGACTCCAGCCAGGCGGTGATCTTCTTCGACGTGCCCAGCGGATCGAGGCGCCGGTTGTCCGCGGTGAAGGTTGCGCCCTTCTCGAACGAGCCGGCCGCGTCTGCGCCGGTGGGCCAGATGTCCAGCGGATGGATGGCCGGCAGGTAGGAGTTCCAGTCGGGGAACTGGATGGGGAGCGGGACCTCGCGGGTGTTGAGCGTCGCGTTGGCGTCCATCACCTTGTCGACGTCGGCCTGCGTCAGCGCGAGCGCCGAGCCGTCCAGCGGCTTGCCGAACAGCGCCTTGACCGCATCGGTCGGCGAATCGAGGACGGCATCCAGACCGGCGCCGGCGGACCATTCGGTGACGGGCTTGCTGTCGAGCCCGGCGCCCGGCTGGTACGGCGGATTCCACGGCGCGGCCTGCGCAACGTGCGCCATGTCGCGCAGCGCGTAGCGCAGATAGGCGGCGATCTGTCCGCCTTGCGCCTCGGTGAGGCCGTGGAAACGCGAGCGCTGGACGATCGAGTTGTTGGAGTAGTTGAAGTACTGCAGGTCGCGGCCGTCCGATGCATGGCAGGACGCGCAGGCCGCGCGGATCTGGCGCGGCACCAGCGTCGACTTCAGCAGCGTGTTCTCGGCCTTCCACAGCTTCTCGCCGGCGGCCACGTCGGTGGTCAGCGTGCGGCCGGCCACCTTCTCGGCGTTGACGTCGGTGCGCTGCACCGCGTTGGTCGCGAGGCTCTGTCCCTGCGCGTTGCGGAACTGCAGGTCGATGACGCGGTAGCCGTTCGACTCACCGTCGCTGCCGTTGAAGCGGAACTGCACGAGGTTCACGCCGCTGATGAGGCGCGCCTTCGTGGCCGCGTCGAGCGTGAGCTTCATGCGGGCGGTGTAGAGGCCGCCGCCACGCTTCAGACCGCCCTGCACGCGTTCGGCATCGGCCAGGACCATCGTGGCGTCGGTGATGTCGACCCAGGGGATGGCGCCGGCATTGGCGGTCGACGTGCCGCCGAGGATCCGCAGGCTCGCCTTCACGGCGGCCGGTGTCTCGTTGGTCGCCTCGTGTTCCGGCGGACCGAAGAAGCTGCAGCGGTGGCAGCGCAGCCACAGCTCGGTCGCGGCGCCGACGCCGCTGACGTCGAGCGTCAGGTTGGCGGTGGCGACGGTCGGTGCGCTCGGCAGGCCGGCGCCCAGCAGCTCCAGCGGCAGACGCAGCGGGGTCGTGGCGGTCGGGCCTGCGGCAGGTGCCGGGGCCGGCGCAGGCGAGGGTGCAGGAGCGGGCGACGGTGCGGGGGAAGGCGCCGGCGCTGGAGAAGGCGCAGGCGAAGGTGCCGGGGCCGGTGAAGGAGCGGGGGAAGGCGCAGGCGCTGGCGAGGGAGCTGGTGCCGGCGAAGGCGCTGGCGAAGGGGCAGGCGCCGGGGAGGGCGCCGGCGACGGCGCTGGAGAAGGCGAGGGTGCTGGCGCAGGCGAGGGTGCTGGCGCAGGCGAAGGTGCTGGCGCAGGCGAAGGTGCTGGCGCAGGCGAAGGTGCCGGCGCGGTCGGTGTCGTCGACGGAGGCGGTGCGGGCGGCGCCGGTTCCGGATCGGCCGGAATCGTCGGCGGCATCGGCGGGGACAGCGGCGGCGGGATTTCGGCGGTGGGATCTCCGCCTGTGCCTGTTCCTCCTCCCGAGCCCGTTCCGCCCGAACCGGTGCCTGTGCCGCCGCCCGATCCCGGATCGACGCTGACGGGCGGATTGGTCTGCGGTTTGGACTCATCGCCGTTGCCGCCACCACAGGCGCTCAGGGCCGCGAGCAGGGCGGCGGCCAGCGCGGCGCGGCTGGATCGGACGGCGGCGCGACGCAGCCATTCGGCGGAGGTGGGACGGGGAGCGAGCGCCATGCGGATTCCTTTCGGCGCTGCGGCCGGCGTGTACGGTCCCGACACGCAGGTCGCGCGTCAGGGCAGCGCATTAAAGTGGTCCGCTACTGGTCGCGTCAATGCATCGGGCGCCTCTGAAATCGACCGTTACCCGTGTTGCCGAATCCGTCGATTCGCACGCCACGCAACTACCTCTTGCGAGGGAGGCGAGGGCCCTCGCAAGCGGGTAGGGCATGACCCGGCACCATGAAAAAAGCCCCGCGGCGCATTCGCGCCAGCGGGGCTTTCCGAGCGGGACGGATCCGTCGTCAGCCGACCAGGCCCAGAGCCCTCGGCAGCGCCAGCGACAGCGTCGGCCAGTAGGTGACGACCATCAGGAAGCCCAGCATCGTGAGCAGCCACGGCCACACGGCGACGGTGAGTTCGGTGATCCCCATCTTCGTGATCCCCGAGGCCACGTAGAGGTTCAAGCCCACCGGTGGATGGCAGAGGCCGACTTCCATGTTCACCGCCATCAGGATGCCCAGGTGCACCGGATCGACGCCGAGCTTGGCCGCCACCGGGAACAGGATGGGCGCCATGATCAGCACGATCGCGGCGGGGTCCATGAAGTTGCCCGCGCCCAGCAGGATCAGGTTGACCAGCAGCAGGAACACGAACAGCCCGAAGCCCTGCGCCGACATCCACGCGGCCATCGTCTGCGGGATCTGCTCGGAGGCCATCAGGAAGCTGAACA
Source organism: Roseateles noduli (assembly GCA_002205125.1). Taxonomy (GTDB): domain Bacteria; phylum Pseudomonadota; class Gammaproteobacteria; order Burkholderiales; family Burkholderiaceae_C; genus Roseateles; species Roseateles noduli. The sequence continues at coordinate 398,994 of NIOE01000004.1, forward strand.
GCACCGCGTTGGTGATGATGTACAGCAGCATGGAGCTCATCGCCGCGGCCTTGAGCAGCACCTTGGGCACGTCCTTCAGGCCCATGTCCTTGTAGACGAAGACCGAGATGATGAAGGCGTACACGGCGGCCACGGCGGCCGCTTCGGTGGGCGTGAACTTGCCGCTGTAGATGCCGCCGATGACGACGACGATCAGCATCAGGCCCCAGAAGCTGTCGCGGAAGGCCTTGAAGCGCTCACCCCAGGTGGCCTTGACCATGCGCGGGTAGTCGTACTTCTTGGCGCGGTACCAGGTCGTGATGCCCAGCAGGATCGACAGGCACACGCCCGGCACGACGCCGGCCATGAACAGCTGGCCGACGGACGCGGTGCCGACGACCTCGCCGTGCGGACCCGTGGCCGACATGCCGGCCGTGGCGATGGAGAACATCACCAGGTTGATCGACGGCGGGAACAGGATGCCCAGCGCCCCGGACGTCGTGATCACCCCGGCCCCGAACTGCTTTGGATAGCCCTGCTTGGTCATCGCCGGCAGGATGATGGAGCCGACCGCGACCACCGTCGCCACCGACGAGCCCGAGATCGCCGCGAACATCGCGCAGGCCAGCACGCCGGCCAGGCCGAGGCCGCCGTACCAGTGGCCGATCATGGTCGTGGCGAAGTGGATGATCCGCCTCGCCACCCCGCCATGCGTCAGGAAGTTGCCCGCCAGGATGAAGAACGGGACGGCCATGATCTCGAACTTCTCGATGCCGGTGAACAGCTTGAGCGCGACCGATTCGATCGGCACGTTCGTCATCGTGAAGAGGTAGGTCAGGACCGTCAGGCCCAGCGAGATCGAGATCGGCATGCCGGTGAGCATCAGCACCACCAGCAGCGAGAAGATGATCAGCGTGTTCATGCGCGGTCTCCCTTCGAAGCTTCCTCGGCGGTCTTCACCGTGCCCACCGCGGCGACGTCGTCCTCGATGCCTTCGACATGGCCGTGGTCGGCGTGCGGCGCTTCACCGGTGCGGATGAAGGTCCAGCACACCTGCAGGAAGCGGAAGCACATCAGGTACGAACCCAGCGGCACGCAGGAGTAGGCGATCCAGGTGGGGATCTCCAGGTCCGGCGAGGTCGGGCCTTCGAAGAGGTCCGGGTTCTCGATGCCGAACGCATGCGTGAACGCGTAGTGCGCGCCGTTCTCCCACACGAAGGTCGCGCCCAGAGTGCCTACCGTGGCGGTGAAGACCGCGCCGGCCAGCAGGCTGAAGATCACCAGGTACTTCGCGTGCTCGGGCTTGAGCTTGCGCACCACCACGTCGACGCCGACGTGGGTCCCGGCACGGACGCCGTAGGCCGCGCCGAACTTGGCCATCCACACGAACATGTAGATGCACAGCTCCTGCGCCCAGCTCACGTCGATGCGGATGACGTAGTCCTGCACCGCCGGCACGCCGGCCAGGAAGCGGTGCAGCACGGCCATCGCGATCACCAGCGTCGCGGCGCCCATGAGGAACGCGATCAGCGTTTCCTCCAATCGATCCAGCCACTTCAATGACATGGCGGTCTCCTTCAGGCAAAGAAAAGCCGCGCCGCCTAAGCAGGGCGCGGCTGAGGAAGGGCGGTGAGCGGCTTACTTCGTCGGCGGGACGAAACCGGCGGCTTTATAGGCAGCTTCGACGGTGCCCTTGCCCACGCGCGACTCCATCTCCTTGTGGACCGGCATCAGCGCCAGCTTCCACTCGTTCACTTCCGCCGGCGTCAGCGTGTAGATGGTCGTCTTGCCGCTGGCCTTGATCTTCTCGAAGGCCTGCTGGTTCTCGGTCTGGGCGATCGCGTTGGCGTAGGTCGTCGCGTCCTTGACGCTGCTGTCGACCACGGCCTTCAGATCAGCCGGCAGGCCGTCGTAGAACTTCTTGTTGATGATCAGCGCGTAGGCCAGGTGGCCGTGGTTGCTGATCGTCGTGTGCTTCTGCACCTCGTAGGTCTTCTGGGTGTAGAAGTTGGACGGCACGCCTTCGGTGCCGTCGACCACGCCGGACTGCAGCGCCTGGTACAGCTCGGAGAAGGCCATCACCTGCGGGATCGCGCCCAGCGCGCGCATCTGCGCGTCCAGCACCTTGGAGGACTGGATCCGCATCTTCAGGCCCTTGAAGTCCGCCACGTGGTGCAGCGGCTTGTTGGCGCTCATGATGTGGAAGCCGTTGTCCCAGAAGGCCAGGCCCTTGATGCCCTTGGGCTCGAGCTTCTTGAACAGCTCCATGCCCAGCGTGTTGGTCGTGTTGCGGAACGAGGCGTCGTCCTTGAACAGGAAGGGCAGGTCGAAGACCTCGAATTCCTTGACGCCCAGCGGGCCGAACTTGGCCAGCGACGGGGCCAGCATCTGGACCGAGCCGAGCTGCAGCGCTTCGAGCTCTTCCTTGTCCTTGTAGAGCTGGCTGTTCGGGTAGACCTCGACCTTCAGCTTGCCCTTGCTGCGCTCCTCGGCGAGCTCCTTGAAGCGCTGCGCGCCCTTGCCCTTGGGGGTGTCGGGAGCGACGACGTGGCTCAGCTTGATGACGATCGGGGCTTGCGCGAAAGCGGGCGCGGTGGCGGCCAGACCTGCACACAGGCCGACGGTTGCGAGAGCGGCCGACAGCAGCAGGCGGCGGGGGAATTTGGCGGACATGCGGTCTCCTGGTGTTCTTCGCGAGTGTTCTTCGGGATCCGCCCATCAGGCGCAGTGACGACCTGTCGCGGAATGTGGCGGATTGTGGAAATCCGGTTCCCGCGCCGCCAGTTGTGGACTTCCACATTGGGGAAACACGTATCCCGCAGGGCCTGTCGTGCGCTCTGCGCAGCGCAGCACCTAGACTGCCGCCATGGCCGCGTCCCGACGTCTCCTCCACCTGCTCAAGCGCGCGAGCTGGGCCCTGCCCGTGCTGCTCGCGCTGGCCTTCGCCGCGTCGGTCGGCGTGTGGCTGCGATTGAGCGACATGCGCGACCTGGAGGAGGAACGTCTGACGCTGATCGCCGACTCGCTGTCGCTGGAGGCGCGCATCTCGGACTGGCTCAATGCGGAGCATGCGGCGGTGGACCGCCTCGCGCAGCAGCTGCCGGGGAACGTCGACGACCAGGTGCTGCTGAACCATCGCGCGGTGGCGGAAGGGCTGCGGCGGCTGTGGGTCAGCGTGACCGTGCTTGACGGCAACAACCGCGTCATCGCGCATGTGCCGCAGCAGACGCCGCAGGCGCTGGCGCCGTCGCGGGAGCGCAGCGGCGTGAGCCTCGACGAAGGCGGACTGACCGCGCACTGGAGTTCGCCGCGGCCGCAGGGCGGCCGGCTGGTCGTGCGCTTCGCGCCGAGCGCGCTGCTGCGGCAGACGCTGCCGTGGTGGCTCTCGCAGAAGTACGACGTGCGGCTGGTCGACGCGTTGGGGCAGCGGCTCGCGCAGACGGGCGACGCGCTCGCGCTGCCCGACACGCAGAGCTACCGCGTCAGCGTCGATCCGGCGATGCGCGAGACCTGGCTCGAACTCAACACGCGCGTGCCGCATCGCCCCTGGTGGTACACGCTCGCGGCAGGATTGATGGGCGTCTTCCTGCTGCTGTCCGCCTTGGCCAGCGGCATGCTGCGCCGGCAGATGCGCGAGGTGCGTCGCGCCGAGGCCGAGGCGCGGACTGAGGCGGCCTGGCGCCGCGCGGTCGAGGATTCGCTGACGGTGGGCCTGCGCGGTCGGGACCTGGACGGCCGGCTGACGCATGTGAACCGCGCTTTCTGCGATCTGGTGGGCTACAGCGCGGAGGAGCTGCTGGGACAGTTGCCCCCGATGCCGTACTGGCTGCCCGACGAGATGGAGGACAGCCTGCGCCGCCATCAGCGCAACATGGCCGGCGGCGCGCCGCGCGAGGGCTACGAGGCGCGATGGATGCATCGCGAAGGCCACGAACTGGACGTGATGATCTTCGAAGCGCCGCTGGTGGACGCGAACGGCGTGCAGATCGGGTGGATGGGCTCGATCGTCGACATCAGCGCGCGCAAGCAGACGGAGGAGCGGGACCGTCGCCGCACGGAGGCGCTCGCGCACCAGGCGCGGTTGAGCACGCTGGGCGAGGTGGCGTCGGCGCTGGCGCATCAGCTGAACCAGCCGTTGGCCGCGATCGCCGGCTACAACGCGGGCGCGCTGCGCTCGCTGGAACGCGCGGGCCAGACCGATGAGATCGTGATGGAGGCGTTGCGCCGCCTCGGCGAGCAGGCGCAGGAGGCCGGGCGCATCGTGCAGCGGATCCGCGCGTTCCTGACGCGGCGCGCGCCGCAGCCCGAACGCTGCGCGGTGCCGGAACTCGCGGCGCGCGTGCTGGCGCTGCTCAAGCGCGACCTGCGCGGCGTGCTCGTCGAGGTCGCGATGCCGACCGGGCTGCCGGATGTGCAGGCCGACGCCGTGCTCATCGAGCAGGTGCTGATCAACCTCGTCCGCAATGCGCTCGACGAATTGCACGGCAAGCCGGGCTCGCAGGTGCGCATCGCCGCGCAGCGCGTCGGTGATCGATTCGTGCGGCTCGATGTCGACGACAACGGGCCCGGGCTTCAGGGACGCGGCATCGACCAGCTGACGACGGCCTTCTATTCGACGAAGTCCGAAGGCATGGGCATGGGGCTCGCGATCTGCCGCTCGGTGATCGAGGCGCACCATGGCGGCATGGAAGCCGGCGCGAGCGCGCTCGGCGGCGCGAGGATCAGCTTCACGCTGCCGCTGTGCCCGGGACAGGGCGCGTGCGACGGCAGCGAGCCGGCGACAGGTGCCGGCATCGGCATCGGCATCGGCAGCGGCATCGGACAACACAAGGAGGGCGCGCGATGAGCGACCCACAGGCGACGGTCCATCTGGTGGACGATGAGGCGGCGGTGCGTGACGCGCTGGCCTTCCTGATGCGCACGCACGGGCTGCGGGTGGAGCCGCATGCGAGCGGCCCCGCGCTGTTCGAGGCGCTGGACCGCGCCATCGAGCCGCACGGCTGCATCGTGCTCGATGTGCGGATGGAGCCGCTGTCCGGCCTGCAGGTGCACGACGAGCTGATCGCGCGCGGCGTGCCGCTGCCGGTGATCTTCCTGAGCGGCCACGGCGACATCCCGATGGCGGTGGACGCCATGCAGAAGGGCGCGCTCGACTTCGTCGAGAAGCCGTTCAACGACCAGGCGCTGGTCAACAAGGTGCAGCGCGCGATCGCGACGGACATCCACCGCTGGCGCGAATCGCGCGCCCACGCGGACGTCGCCGGCAAGCTCGCCAGCCTGACCGACCGTGAACACGAGGTCGCTGTGCTGGTCGCGGCCGGCAAGCTCAACAAGCAGGTCGCCGACGAGCTCGGCATCGCAATCCGCACGGTGGAAGTCCACCGCGCGAGGGCGTTCACGAAGCTGGGTCTGCGCTCCGCGGCGGAGCTGGCGACGATGCTGGAGCGGTTCGAGGTGAAGGGCGGCTCAGGCCGCCCGGATCACCAGTGACACGTTGCTGCCGCCGAACGCGAACGAGTTGCTGACCATCGCCTTCGACGCATCGAAGGCGCGGGGTTCGCGGATCACGTCGGCGATCTCTTCGAGCTCGCTCTTGCCGATGTGCGCGCTCGGCGGGAGCTCCCCGCGACGCATCGCCTGAACGCAGGCGACGAGTTCCAGCGCGCCGCCGGCGCCGATCAGGTGACCGTGCAGCGCCTTGGTCGCGCTGACCGGCACGCCGCGCACGCCGAAGACGCGCGACAGCGATTCGGCCTCGACCGTGTCGCCGACGTCCGTCGCCGTGCCGTGCGCGTTGACGTAGCCGACCTGCGAGGCTTCGATGCCTGCATCGGCCAGCGCGGCGCGCAGCGCGCGCTCCTGGCCGTCGGCGTCGGGCCGCGACAGGTGCACCGCGTCCACGCTATGTCCATAGCCGGCCAGCACGGCAAGCGCCGACGCGCCGCGTGCGCGGGCGTGGCTCTCCGTCTCCAGCACCAGCGCCGCCGCGCCCTCGCCCAGCACCAGGCCCTTGCGTGAGTCGTCGAACGGCCGGCAGCTGCGCGACGGATCTTCCGGATCCGCCGGCGCCATCACGCCCATCGCCTGCCACGCGGCCACCGAGCCCGGGTTCAGCATCGCCTCCGAGCCCCCCACCAGCGCCACGTCCGCGCGGCCCTGGCGCAGCAGCATCAGCGCCTCGCCGATCGCCTGCGCCGAGGAGGCGCAGGCGTTGGAGATCGTCAGCATCGCCGCCTTCAGCCCGTACTTCATCGCCAGGTGCGACGCGGCCGAGTTGCTCATCACCCGCACCACCGTGTACGGATGGATGCGCGGGGTCTCCTTGGTCAGGTGTTCGCCGTAGGACTGCTGCAGCGCGTTCGAGCCGCCCAGCCCCGTGCCCCAGGCCACCGCCGAGCGTTCCGGCGTCGGGGAGGTCGCCGGCAGGCCGGACTGCGTCCAGGCCTCGCGCGCCGCGTGCAGCGCCATCAGGCTGTGACGGTCGTGCAGGTTGCGCTGCGCCGGCGGCATGTCCTGTCCCAGCGGCAGCGTCACCGCCGCCGCCGCGAACGGCACCACGCCGCGTGTCGGTTCTCCCGGCTGCAGCGTGATCCCCGAGCGTCCCTGCGCCAGCGCATCCGCCAGCGAGTCCGCGTCCGGACCGAGCGCGCTGCACGCGCCGATGCCGGTGATCCATACCGCTTCCGGGCTCATGCCGGCACCGGCGCTCAGGCGGCGACGGCCGCGGGCGTGCCGCCGGCGTCGACCTTGGCGGCCAGCTGCGCGTCCACGATCGCGGCCAGGCCGATGATGGTCGGCTGCTTCATCGCGGTCTCGTGGTCGATGTCGATCAGGAACTTGTCCTCCACCGCGAACATGAAGTCGACCAGCATCAGCGAGTCCAGACCCAGTTCGGCGAAGGTGACGTCGTTCTTCAGTTCGTCCCCGGTCATGCCCAGCTCGTGGCAGGCGAGTTCACGGAGTTGATCAAGCGTGTTGCTCATGGCGGAGGTCCTCGGTCGTGGTCAGGGGGGAAAGGGAGGGAGACAGTGCGGGGGACAGTGACTCGACAGGCACCATCCGCTGCAGGAACTGGCGCGCCGCCTGGGTGACGGCGCCGCGTTCGTTGTCCAGCGTCAGCATGTGATAGCTGTGATGGAACCAGTGCACCTCGGGCGTGGTCGCCAGGTGGCGCTGGAGTTCCAGCACGGAACGCGGACCGCTGACGTCGTCCTCGCTCGCATGCAGGACGACGGCGGGCGTCGCGATCGTGTGCAGCCGGCGGCGCACCAGGCGGATCATCCGGGAGGCCTGGTAGAGCGACGCGGCCGGCAGCCGGTCCGCGCCGGCGGCGGAGACGTGGCTCGAATTCATCGCCTGGGCGACCCACTCGCGCAGGCGCTCGTTCTTGATGCCGTAGGGCGGCGTCTCGCGGAAGGCCAGCCACTGGCGCAGCGGGGGCACGTAGGCCAGCGGCAGCAGGCGGCGCCACGGCGAGACGTTCCAGCCGTCGAAGTGCAGGCTGGTGGACAGCAGCATCAGGGCCGCCGCAGGACGCTTCAGCGCGAGGGCCAGCGCCAGCACGGCGCCCATGGACAGACCGCCGACGGCCACGCGGGCATGCTTGGCGGCCAGGGCGTCGAAGTGCGCGGCGGCCATCTCGACCCACTGCTCGAAAGGCGGGACCGGGCGACGCGGCGCCCGGTCGGCGGCCGGCGCGCCGGCGGCCGGCGGAACGACGCCGTAGCCGTCCAGCGCGGGCGCTTCCACGACGTAGCCGGCGTCGCGCAGCGAGCGGGCCAGCGGCATCATTTCCAGCGGGTTGGCGCACAGGCCGTGCAGGAGCAGCACGGCGGGTCGGGGATCCGGCCGGGAGGAAACGTCGGTCAGGGAGGTGTTCGGCATGGACGGCAGTCTGTCCAAGCTCGCTGTTGCGGACTTGACAACAACCTGTCCGGAACCTGTCAACGCCGTTGCCCTCAGGTTTCTGACAGGTGACGGATTGGCCCGTGCAAGGCTCTAGGCTTATGCTGACGCTCCATGCGAATCCTCCTGGTCGAAGACGATGAGTTCCTGGCGGAGTCCACCGCCCGGGCGCTGCGCTCGCAGTCCTGGGTCGTGGACGTCAGCGCCCGCGGCGAGCCCGTGCCGCTGTCCTTGCGTGAGGACCGCTACGACCTGCTCATCCTGGACATCGGACTGGCCGGCATCGACGGCTTCGAGACGCTGCGGCGCGTGCGCGCGCAGGGCAGCACGACGCCGGTGCTGCTGTTGACGGCGCGGGACGCTGTCGAGGACCGTGTGCGCGGTCTGGAAGGCGGCGCCGACGACTACCTGGTCAAGCCCTTCGCGCTGAGCGAGCTGATCGCCCGGGCCCGCGCGCTGGTGCGTCGCAGCCAGGCGCGGACGGGCAACGAATTGAGACTCTCCTCGCTGCGCATGGACATGGAGGCGCGCCGCGCCTACATCGCCGAGGAGCCGCTGGCGCTCTCGGCCCGCGAGTGGGACGTGCTGGGTTTCCTGCTGGCGCGCGCCGGCAAGGTGGTTGCCAAAGAGCAGATCGCCTCGGCCAGCAACGGCTGGGAGCAGGGCGTGAGCGACAACGCCATCGAGGTCTGCGTCTCGCGCCTGCGCGCCAAGATCGAGCCCGCGGGCCTGCAGCTGCGCACGGTGCGCGGTCTGGGTTACCTGCTGGAAGAGATGCCGCCCGCGCCGGCGGCCAAGGCCTGACCGCCGCGGCATGAGCGAGTCGTCCCCGCCCGGCGGCCGCCGGACCTTCAGCCTCAAGCAGCGGCTGCTGATCTGGCTGATGTTCCCCGTGCTGGTCGCGGTGCCCGCGGCCGGGTTCATGCTGTACCGGGTCATGCACGACACGGCGATCTCGTGGCTGGACCAGGCGCTGGGCGACACCGCGCTGGCGGTGGCCAGCCTGCTGCGCGAGCGCGACGGTCAGGTCGTCGTCGACGTCTCCGGCCCGACCGACCGCGCGCTGCGCTTCGACCGCACCGACCGCGTCTATTACCTGGTGCTCGATCCGGCGGGCGAGGTGCTGCTCGGCGATGCACAGCTGGCGCGGCTGAAGCTGCCCAAGCGCAAGCCCAACGAATGGTTCTTCACGCTGGCGACGCTGGATGGCGAATCGCTGCGTGCGGCGGTGCTGGGGGCCAACTGCGGCAACGGGCACGTCTGCCAGATCCTCGTGGCCGAGACGCTGAACAAGCGCGATGCGCTGCAGCAGCAGCTGGTGGTGGTCGTGGGCCTGCTGATCGGCGGCATGGCGATCCTGCTGGCGGGCGCCGGCTGGTGGGCGACCTACCGCGGCCTGCGGCCCTTGTCGCAGCTCAGCGCGGAGCTGGAACAACGTGACCTCGCGCGCCTGGAGCCGCTGCAGCATGACGTGCCCGGCGAGCTGCGGCCGCTGATCGCGGCGTTCAACCGGCTCTTCGAGCGGCTGCGGCGGGCGTCGTCGGCGCAACAGGACTTCCTGGCGAATGCGGCGCATCAGCTGCGCACGCCGCTGACCTCGCTGCGGACCGAGATTGATCTGGCGCTGCTGGAACCGCACGACCCGCAGATGGAGCCGGTGCTGAAGCGGCTGCAGGGGTCGGTGGACCGCAGCGCGCGCCTCGCGACGCAGATGCTGTCGATCGCGCGCGCCGAGGCGGAGCCCGGCGGACGCGAGCAACCGGTGAACCTGCGGGACATCGCTGCGCAGGTCGCGGAGGACTGGGTCCCGCGCGCGCTGCAGTCCGGCGCCGACATCGAGTTCGAGCTGGAAAGCGCGCCGATGCTGGGCCAGAGTTTCCTGCTGCGAGAGCTGCTGTCCAACGTGCTGCACAACAGCCTGAACTACGCCGGCCCGAATCCGCGCATCACGGTGCGCACCGGCAGCGACGGCGAATGGTCCCGCATGGAGGTCGAGGACAACGGCCCCGGCATTCCGCCGCAGGACCGCGAACGCGCGCTGCGCCGCTTCGAGCGTGGCAGCGAGTCCAAGGGATCCGGCAGCGGCCTGGGCCTGGCGATCGCGCTGGACATCGCGCAGCGGCACCGCGGGAAGCTGGAGCTGCTGGACGCGACGACGGGTCAGGGCTTGCGGGTGCGGTTGAGCGTGCCGCGCGCGCCAGTCAGTTCCTGACGAACGCGATCGCGTCAAACATCCGCTGCAGCTTCTCGACGCGCGCTGGTGCCAGGAATTGTCTCGCCCAGGCGATGCGGCCTAGCAGCACGGATCGTTGCATTGGATCGACTTCCGTCGAGCCGCCTAGCCGATGCAGCTCCGCCTTCAATCGATCGAAGTCCTCGCGCGCGAGGTTCGGCTTCGCGTTGACGACGACGCCGGTGACCTGCTGCCGGCCACCGGCGGGCATCGCGTGCGTCTTGTCGTGGCGCAGCCGGAAGCCTTCGTCCTCGACGATCGCCTGCAGCCAGGCGCGGAACTCGCGCTGATCGCGGCGCAGCGTTGCCGGGCCGGAGAACACGAGATCATCCGCATACCGCGTGTAGCGCGCGCCGAAACGATAGGCGAGCCCGTCCAGCCGCATGTCGAGCGGGAACGCGCAGAGATTGGCGAGCGCCGGCGAGGTCGGTGCGCCCTGCGGTAGGTGCGGCGAGGCGAGTCTCTTCGCGCCGTCGAAGTCGATCGAACTGTCCTCGCGCAGGCGTTCGCGCACCGGGGCTGGCGTGCGCGTGGTGCAGAGCGTCGTCAGACGCGCGACGACCGCATCGGAGAAGCCCAGCGTCCGGAAGGTCGCCGCGATCCGCGCGCGTCCGATGCTGGGGAAGAAGTCGCGCAGGTCGAAGCGGATGACGAAATCCTGACCGACATGCACCGCCGCGTTCGTCGCGACGTTGCGTCCGGGCACGAATCCATGCGCGGCCTCGTGGCAGGGCAGCGTATTCAGCAGGTCGTCAAGCAACTGACGCTGGATCGCCTTCAGGCGCGGGAGCGGCGCTTCGATCAGACGCAGGCCGCCTCGACGTTTCGGCACGAGCAGGCAGCGGTAGTGGGGCGTCGGCACGACATGCGGCCTCAGCGGCGTGGCGGTCGCCTCCCGATATTGGCGAGCAGGACCGGCGAAGTGATCGAGCTCGTCCGTCGTCAGGCCGAGCCACGCCGCCAGGTCAGCCTCCGTCGGCCAGTGCGGCAGCACGAGGTGTTCCAGCGCGAAGGGCAAGGGCCGCATCCGCGAGGGCCGCAGCAACAGTCGCCGCACCTGCGGTCGAGGGAAGCGTTCCGCATCGAAGCCTTCATGGAAGGCGTCGAGCTCCAGGAGCTCGGCGGCGAAGCTGGTCACCGTATGCGCGCGCCACACCGGTCCGGGCCATCGCGCGAGGTCGTCGCACAGCGGCTTCAGCCACGGGCGCGCCTCGGTGCCGAGACACTGCTCCGCGCGCGCCAGCAGCGCACCGGCCTCGCGCGCACGTGGCGATTCGTCGTCCGCCTGCAGCGCGCGGGCGAGCGAGATCGCGATCCAGTAGTGGTGACTCATCGGCACGGCGCGTGGAGCAACGGTCAGGGCAACGTGGGGGCAACAGGTGACCCCCGGATGCGCCGCCAACTGACGGGTCTCGACGGATACAGGTCCGCGCGGTAGCGTGGTGCAGGTATCGGCGCCGGATGGATAGCGATGGAGAGCGCCGCGGGGATACCCCGCGGCCGGAGGCGCGAACGCTTCCGAAGGCTTGGCGGCGACCGGAGGTCGGCGGCGATTATGGGTGCGGGCCGTGACGCCGCTCAAGCACCCTCACGGGGGTGTGACGCCTCAAGCCGCGCTCAGGCCGCGCTCAGCACCGCCTGCTTCGTCCCGTTCGCCTGCAGCGGGATGTATTCCGCATCCGACTCGGTGCGCTTGGCCTCGCAGCTCGCGACCAGCTGTTTCTGCCACAGCGAGTGACGGTCGAACAGCTCCGCGATCCAGTCCACGAACACCCGCAGCTTGGTGCTCAGGTGCCGGTTCGGCGGGTACACCACGTACAGCGGCAGCGGATCCGATTCCCAATCGCAGAGGAAGGGCACCAGCTCGCCCGAGTCGATGTGCGGCTTGATCATGAAGTAGGGCGCCTGGATCACGCCCAGCCCTGTCAGCCCCGCCGTCATGTACGCGTTGCCGTCGTTCACCGACACCTTGTAGTGGCCGTAGATCTCGTAGCGCTGGCCGTTCTTGCTGTAGTCGAACGGGAAGCGCTTGCCCGTGCGTGTCGAAAAATAGCTGACCACGTGATGCTGGTCCGACTCCAGGTCCAGCGGATGCTGCGGCAGGCCGTGCTGCTGGATGTAGGCCGGCGAGGCGCAGCAGCCGTAGCCCCAGTCGCCGATGCGGCGCGCGACCAGCGACTGGTCGGTGATCTCGCCGCCGCGCACGACGCAGTCGACGTTGTCGCCGATCAGGTCCACCGGCCGGTCCGACACGCCGAGGTCGATCTGGATGTCCGGATGTCTTGCATAAAACTCCGGAAGTGCCGGAATCAGCAGCAGCCGCGCCACAGACGAGGCCACGTCGACGCGGATGCGGCCCTTCGGCGCCGCGCGCGCATGCGACACGGAGCCTTCGAGTTCCTCGATGTCCGACAGCAGCCGCGTCACCCGCTCGTAATACGCGGCGCCGTCCGGCGTCACGCTCACGCGCCGCGTCGTGCGGTTCAGCAGCTTGACCTTGAGGTGGTCTTCCAGCGACTGGATCAGCCGCGTCACCGCGGTCTTGGGCAGGTCCAGCGATTCCGCCGCCCGCGTGAACGTTCCCGCTTCCACGACGCGCGCGAAAGCCTGCATGGCATTGAGCTTGTCCATCCGTGACCCCTTGACCCTGACTGGTGCGGCACCGCCGCGACTGCTCCATCAACACAACGGCGCGTCTGCGCGCGCGCGAGGTCGCCATCCTGCCCGATCGATTGTTTCGTCGATGAAACGCTGAAGCGCGTCCCGGGCTATTTATCGGACGGCGTCCGTTGTCTAAATTTCGCTGCATTGCAACATGACCGGTCTGCCCCCACGGGGAGCAGGCCTTTGGCCCTGCCATGGACGCGCTGCCGCTCACCTCCTGCCACGACGACCTCCTGCCCGCCGGCGACGGCGTGGTGCCGGTGCGCGTGTACAAGAGCGCCGCCCGTCGCAAGGACGCGCCGGTCGTCATGCATCTGCACGGCGGCGCCTTCACCCGTGGCGACCTCGACAGCGGCGAGCTGGTCTCGCGTCTGCTGGCCGACGCAGGCGCGGTCGTCGTCGACGTCGACTACCCGACCGGCGAGGAAACGGTGTTCCCGACCGCGCTCAAGACGCTGGACGCGCTGCTGGCCGGCCTGCACAAGGCGCGCACCAAGCTCTCCGGCAAGGGCGCGCCGCTGATCGTCGCCGGCGAAGAAGCCGGCGGCAACCTCGCCGCCGCGCTGGCGCTGATGGCGCGTGACCAGGGCCACCGCAAGCTGTCCGGCCAGATCCTGATCGGTCCGATGCTCAACCCCTGCATGGGCACCGCCTCGCTGCGCCAGGCTGACGCCGGCTACGGCGAATGCCGCTGGATGCACGGCTGGCGCGCCTACCTCGGCGAATGCGAGGACGGCGACCATCCCTACGCCGCGCCCGCCAACACCGGCCGCCTCTCGGGTCTCGTGCCGGCACTGGTCGTGAGTGCCGACGACGACCCGATGCGCGACGAAGCCCTGGCCTACGCCCGCGCCATGAAGCGCGCCGGCGTCGACGTGCAGCAGGCGCTGATCGCCGGCCCCAGCGGCTGGCCCTGCAGCCTGATGAAGCTGCCCTCGCTGTCCGCCCTCCAACTGCCCTGGGCGAGCGCCCTGCGCCAGAGGCTGGCCGATTTCCTGTCCCTGATCCCACCGGCCGGCAGATCCCGGCTGCAACCCGCCTGACCCCAAGAGCCCTCAAAGAACTCCCAACGTCTACCCCCGTCACCGGAGCACCCACCATGAACAAGAAGATCTTTGCCACTTCGCTCACCGCCGTCGCCGCGGTCGTCGGCGCCCTCGTCGTCGGCCTGCACAGCCAGCAGGCGGTCGCCAACCAACCGTCGGGCGCGCCGCAGGCGATTCCCGTCTCCGTCGCCACCGTCGCGAGCCAGGAAGTGGCCGCGTGGGACGAGTTCTCGGGCCGTCTGGAAGCCGTGGAGCGCGTCGACGTGCGCGCCCGCGTCTCCGGCGCGGTGCAGTCGGTGCATTTCCGGGAGGGGGCGCTGGTGAAGGCCGGCGACCTGCTGATCACCATCGATCCCGCGCCCTACCAGGCCGAGGTCGACCGCGCCGACGCGCAGGTGCTGGCCGCGCAGGCCCGCGTCACGTACTCGAAGAGCGAGCTGGAGCGCTCCACCCGCCTGTGGAGCGAGCGCGCCATCGCGCAGCGCGAGCTCGACGAGCGCAGCAACGCCTCCAATGAAGCCAACGCCAACCTGCGCGCCGCGCAGGCCGCGCTGCAGTCGGCCCGGCTGAACCTGGGCTACACGCAGGTGAAGGCGCCGGTGGCCGGCCGCGTCGGCAAGCTGGAAGTCACGCAGGGCAACCTCGTGGCCGCCGGCCCGGGTGCGCCGGTGCTGACGACGCTGGTGTCGGTCAGCCCGATCTACGCGAGCTTCGATGCCGATGAAGGCACGGTCGCCCGCGCATTGAACGAGCTGCACGGCAACGCCAAGGGCGCTGCCGGTGACCTGTCGAGCATCCCCGTCCAGATCGGCACCGCGGCCACCGCCGACACGCCGTTCAACGGCAAGCTGCAGTTGATCGACAACCAGGTCGACGCCCGCAGCGGCACGGTGCGCGTGCGCGCGGTGCTGGACAACAAGGACGGCGCGCTGATCCCGGGCCAGTTCGCCCGCATCCGCCTGGGCCAGTCGAAGACGCGCGCCGCGGTGCTCGTCAATGAGCGCGCGGTCGGCACCGACCAGAGCAAGCGTTTCGTCATGGTGGTCGGCGCGGACAACACGCTGAGCTACCGCGAGGTCCTGCTGGGCGCCAACGTCGACGGCCTGCGTGTCGTCACGTCGGGCCTGAAGGCCAACGAACGCGTGGTCGTCAACGGCCTGCAGCGTGTGCGCCCGGGTGCGCTGGTCGCTCCGACCAGCGTCCCGATGAACGCCAAGGCCGAGATCCAGGCCAAGGACGGCGCTCCCAAGGCGGACAAGACCTGACCTGAACCCGAAGGGGCGGGCAAGACCCGTCCCCATGGGGCGACGGACAGCCTTCGGGGCGGCGCGACGCCGCCCCGCGGGGGAACCCTTGCCGTTTTCTCCAGTCGACTTGAAAGACTGACATGAATCTCTCCAAATTCTTCATCGACCGCCCGATCTTCGCGGGTGTGCTGTCGGTGCTGATCTTCGTCTCCGGGCTGCTCGCCGTGCGCGTGCTGCCGATCTCGGAATACCCGGAAGTCGTGCCGCCGCAGGTGGTCGTCCGCGCGCAGTACCCCGGCGCCAACCCCAAGGTCATCGCCGAAGCGGTGGCCACGCCGCTCGAGGAATCGATCAACGGCGTCGAAGGCATGCTCTACATGGGCAGCCAGGCGACCACCGACGGCCTGATGACGCTGACGGTCACCTTCAAGCTGGGCACCGACCCGGACAAGGCCCAGCAGCTGGTGCAGAACCGCGTCTCGCAAGCCGAGCCGCGTCTGCCCGAGGAGGTCCGCCGACTGGGTCTGACGACGGTCAAGAGCAGTCCCGACCTGACCATGGTCGTGCACTTGCTGTCGCCCAACGACCGCTACGACATGACCTACCTCCGCAACTACGCGGTGCTGAACGTCAAGGACCGCCTCGCGCGCATCCAGGGGGTGGGTCAGGTGCAGCTGTTCGGCTCGGGCGACTACTCGATGCGCGTCTGGCTGGACCCGCAGAAGGTGGCGGAGCACGGCCTGTCGGCCAGCGACGTCGTCCAGGCGATCCGTGAGCAGAACGTGCAGGCGGCCGCTGGTGTCGTCGGCGCTTCGCCGGGCCTGCAGGGCATCGACCTGCAGCTGCCGATCAACGCGCAAGGTCGTCTGAACAATGAGCAGGAATTCGGCGACATCATCGTCAAGTCCGGCGCCAACGGCCAGGTGACGCGTCTGCGCGACCTGGGCCGCATCGAGCTGGGTGCCGCGGAATACGCGCTGCGCTCGCTGCTGGACAACAAGTCCGCAGTGGCGATCCCGATCTTCCAGGCCCCGGGCTCGAACGCGATCGAGATCTCGAACAACGTGCGCGCCACGATGGCCGAGCTGAAGAAGGCCATGCCTGAAGGCGTGGACTACTCCATCGTCTACGACCCGACGCAGTTCGTCCGTGCGTCCATCGAGTCCGTCGTGCACACGCTGCTGGAAGCGGTGGCGCTGGTCGTGCTGGTCGTGATCCTGTTCCTGCAGACCTGGCGCGCGTCCATCATCCCGCTGCTGGCGGTGCCGGTGTCCATCATCGGCACCTTCGCGGTGATGCACCTGTTCGGCTTCTCGATCAACGCGCTGTCGCTGTTCGGCCTCGTGCTGGCGATCGGCATCGTGGTGGACGACGCGATCGTGGTCGTGGAGAACGTCGAGCGCAACATCGAGGCGGGCCTGAGTCCGCGTGAGGCGACCTACCGCGCGATGCGCGAAGTGTCGGGTCCCATCATCGCGATCGCGCTGGTGCTGGTCGCGGTGTTCGTGCCGCTGGCCTTCATCACCGGCCTGACGGGTCAGTTCTACAAGCAGTTCGCGCTGACGATCGCGATGTCGACGGTGATCTCGGCGGTCAACTCGCTGACGCTGTCGCCCGCGCTGGCCGCGATGCTGCTCAAGGGCCACGACGCGCCCAAGGACTGGCTGACCCGCGCGATGGACAAGGTGCTGGGCCGCTTCTTCGGCGGCTTCAACAAGCTGTTCAACCGCGGCGCCAAGGCCTACAGCGGCGGCGTGACCAAGGCAATCTCGCGCAAGATCATCATGCTGATCGTCTACGGCGGTCTGCTGGGTCTGACGGTGGGCCTGTTCAAGGCGGTGCCCAGCGGCTTCGTGCCGGCGCAGGACAAGCAGTACCTGATCGGCTTCGCGCAGCTGCCGGATGGCGCCACGCTGGACCGCACGGAAGACGTGATCCGCCGCATGAGCGAGATCGCGATGAAGACCCCCGGCGTCGACCACGCCGTGTCCTTCCCGGGCCTGTCGATCAACGGCTTCACCAACAGCTCGAACTCGGGCATCGTCTTCACGCCGCTGAAGCCTTTCGACGAACGCACCGGCAAGGGCCTGTCCGCCGGTGAGATCGCGGGCAACCTGAACGCGCAGTTCGCGCAGATCCAGGACGCCTTCGTCGTGATGTTCCCGCCCCCGCCGGTGCAGGGTCTGGGCACCACGGGCGGCTTCAAGTTCCAGCTGGAAGACCGCGGCGGTCTCGGCTACGAGGCGCTCGACGGCGCGGTGAAGGCCTTCATGGCCAAGGCGCAGAAGGCGCCGGAACTGGCGGGACTGTTCAGCAGCTACCAGGTCAACGTGCCGCAGCTGTACGCGAACCTCGACCGCACCAAGGCGCGCCAGCTGGGCGTGGCGGTGACGGACGTGTTCGACACCATGCAGATCTACCTGGGCTCGCTGTACGTCAACGACTTCAACAAGTTCGGCCGCACCTACACGGTCCGTGTGCAGGCGGACGCCGCCTACCGCGCCCGTGCCGAGGATGTCGGTCTGCTGAAGGTGCGTTCCGCCTCGGGCGAGATGGTGCCGCTGTCGGCGCTGATGAAGGTCGAGCCGAGCTTCGGTCCGGAACGCGCGATGCGCTACAACGGTTTCCTGTCGGCCGACATCAACGGCGGCGCGGCGCCGGGTTACTCGACCGGCCAGGCGCAGGACGCGGTCGCGCGCATCGCCGCGGAGACGCTGCCCCCGGGCATCAGCTACGAGTGGACCGAGCTGACCTACCAGGAGATCCTGGCGGGCAATTCGGGTGTGTGGGTCTTCCCGCTGGCCATCCTGCTGGTGTTCCTGGTGCTGGCCGCGCAGTACGAAAGCCTGGCGCTGCCGGTGGCGATCATCCTGATCGTGCCGATGGGTCTGCTGGCGGCGATGACCGGTGTGTTCCTGAGCCACGGGGACAACAACGTCTTCACGCAGATCGGGTTGATCGTGCTGGTGGGCTTGTCGGCGAAGAACGCGATCCTGATCGTGGAGTTCGCCCGCGAGCTGGAATTCGCCGGCAGGACGCCGCTGCAGGCGGCCATCGAGGCGAGCCGGCTGCGTCTGCGTCCGATCCTGATGACGTCGATGGCGTTCGTGATGGGCGTGCTGCCGCTGGTGCTGGCCACGGGCGCGGGCGCGGAGATGCGCAACGCGATGGGCGTGGCGGTGTTCGCCGGGATGATCGGCGTGACGGCCTTCGGCCTGTTCCTGACGCCGGTGTTCTACGTGGTGGTGCGTCGCCTGACGGGCAACAAGCCGCTCAAGCAGCACGGCGAGGTGCCGCATGACGTCGAGGCGTTCGTGCAGCCCGCGCAGGGCGAGGGCCACGACTTCGGCCCGGGCGGCAACGCCCGCCCGCATCCGGCTGCGCCGCGCCACGAGCACGAATAAAGGATTCGAGCCATGAAAACGAAACTGATGATGACGACGCTGCTGGCGGCCCTGGTGCTGGCCGGTTGCGCGACACCGCCGCCGATCGATGAGTCGCGCCTGCCGGCGACGCCGACGGCCTTCAAGGCTCAGGCGCCGCAGGCGACCGCAACGGTCGGCGAGGCGCGCTGGGCGGTGGCCCCGCCCGCCGATGCCGAGCCGCGCGGCGACTGGTGGCTGGCGTTCGGCGATGCGACGCTGAACGACCTGATCCGCCGCTCGCTGGTCAACAACAACGACCTGCAGGGTGCAGCGGCGCGACTGGCGCAAGCGCGCGCCTTGCTGCGCAGCACGAATGCGGATCGCCTGCCGCAAGTCGGCGCGAGCGCCGGTGCGACGCGAGGAACGGTGGCGGGCCAAGGTCCGGCCGCCACGACGGTCTACAACGCCGGTCTGGGCGCGAGCTGGGAAGTGGACCTCTCCGGTCGCTTGTCGGAAGCGACGCGTGCGGCTTCGCTGGACGCGCAGTCGCGTGAAGCGCTGCTGCAGTCGACGCGGCTGATGGTGCAGGCGGATGTGGCGCAGACCTACCTGGCGCTGCGTTTCGCCGATCA
Source organism: Roseateles noduli (assembly GCA_002205125.1). Lineage (GTDB taxonomy): Bacteria > Pseudomonadota > Gammaproteobacteria > Burkholderiales > Burkholderiaceae_C > Roseateles > Roseateles noduli. Next base: position 418,065 of record NIOE01000004.1, read on the forward strand.
GGAACGTCGACTGGTGCGCGACACGGTCGCGGCCTATCGCGAGACGCTGTCGCTGACGCAGCGTCGCTATCAAGCGGGCGACGTCGCGGAACTGGATCTGGCGCGCGTGCAGACGGAAGTCGCCGCGACCGAAGCCGAGGCGATCAGCCTCGACCGCCGTCGTGCCGAGCTGGAGAACGCGCTGTCGGTGCTGTTGGGCGAGCCCGCGTCGGGCTTCAAGGTGGCGGAAGACACGGCGCTCGCGCCGCTGCCGGCGATCCCGTCGGGACTGCCGAGCACGGTGCTGGCGCGTCGTCCCGACGTGGCCGCATCGCAGCGCAGCCTGCTGGCGGCGCAGTCGCGGGTGGGCGTGGCGCAGGCCGCGTGGTTCCCGAGCCTGACGCTGACGGCCAACGGCGGCTACGCGTCGCCGGAGCTGAGCGATGTGTTCCGCTGGTCGGCGCGCGCGTGGTCGGTCGACGCGCTGCTGTCGCTGCCGATCTTCGACGGCGGCCGTCGCAAGGCTGGCGTGGAATCGGCGAAGGCGGGCCTGGATCTCGCGATGTCGAGCTACCGCCAGCAGCTGCTGCAGGCGCTGCGTGAGGTCGAGGACTCGCTGGTCGGGCTGCAGACCTTGTCGCAGCAGGCGGAAGTGCAAGGGCAGGCGGTGCAGTCGTCGACGCGCGCGACGGCGCTGTCGGACTCGCGCTACCGCAACGGGCTGGTCAGCCAGCTCGACCTGCTCGACGCGCGCCGCAGCGAACTGCGCAACCGACGCGCGGCGCTGCAGGTGCAGGCGGCGCAGTACCAGGCGACGGTCGGACTCGTCCGCGCCCTGGGCGGCGGCTGGACCACCCCAGCCTGAGCCCCGCCCGGGCAAGACCCGGCCCCTTTCAATGCGACCGGACCTTTACCGGTGCCCCTTTGGGCGTGCAGGAGTGCACGCCTTTTTTTTGCCCATGACAGGGCAAGTGCGGCGTCCAACGCATGAGGCGCCGGAAAGGTGTCCATGTTCGACGCTACTGCTGACGCCTTCTATCCCTCCTGTTCTCGTGAAACAGGCTGGACAATCTCGATACTTCTGCATAGAAGGGATCGTTGCTCTTCCCCTTTGCTTTCAGGTAGTAAGTCAGCTCCGTGAGAACGGTGGGCGCCTCCCATTCGAATGCGTAGGCGTAGTCCAGGCGTTGGCCAATGTACTTTTTCAACTCGTTGTCATGGTCGGTGGCGGTCAGGCTCTCGCGCAGTTCATCCCATTTGATCTCATCGGTTAGTTCCTTCGGCGGCGTCATCCATTCGGCCAGTTGCTTCTCATCCTTCGGCTTCTCGTCTTCGGCCCATCCTTCAGGGCCGGGTTGGTGATTGGCCATCATTTCGGCAATGTGGGTGAGCTCGTGAATGATCATGGACTGGCGCTTCACGTCATGCTCCATGCCATACGCATTGAACAGATTCTTGATCTTCAGCGACCACTGCCAACGCTCATCTTTCACGACGACTTGCGGTGCACCTTGCTCGTTGATTGCAGCATGCCCCTCCTTCGAGGACTTGCCGTATCCGATGTCGTCCGGATAGTTGTCCTGGATCGCGATGAGCTCTTCCAGCGTCGCGCTCAAGGCATCATCGTCCGCCGCCACCTGGCGCATCTTGGCAATGTCTTGTGCGTCGAAACGTCCCTGCAAGACAGGCGGACCATTGATTCCGCTGCGGTTCGACTCGCCTTGCAGCACGATCGATTGCGATACCGCATGTCCGCCGACGGCGATGGCGTCGCGCTCCCCGCTATCGTCATGAAAGCGCTGCGCGGTATCGCGCTTCGCTGGCTGCGGTGCGTCGTCCTCTGCGTCCTCCATCGCACGCTGGGTAGGGGCCGCAGTGCCGAGCTGCGCGATCGCGCGCTTTTGAGCCAACAACCGCGGGCTGCTGTCGAACGGCCCGGACGCCAGGCGCCGTTGCAAGGCGTCCGGTTCGGCCGCCGGGCGAAGTTGTGCGAACTTGGCCCTGATCTGGGAAGAAGATTCGCGCATCGTCATCGCTCCTGCCGAGTGGGAGATCGAGGGCTCGATCGGTCTCGCCATGCTAGGTCGGGCAGCAGATGTCGAAGATCGGCTACATGCTGAGATCCAGCTCGGTGAAACGCCTAGTCGAGCCGGCAACAATGCGTGCTGCTGGCGTACTGCATCGGGGGCGGCGGCCGAGAATTTCATGACGTTCAACTTGCACACGTTGGCAGACCATCCCCAGACCTCTCCGTTTGTGCGATGACAAAGATCGGGCACCTTCCGTGTTTCTTCTGCAAACTCACCTCGTTGAGCGACTTGGGCTCGATCGATACCTTGCATGGATGCCGCGACAGTGATCAAGTCGAGGAGCGCTACTTCGGCAGTGATGCGCAGGGCTGGTTGAATCTCCAATCCGCCTACGACCTGCGACTCGCCGAGAAGGCTGCGGGTCGAATCATCAAACGCGAAATCCGCCCGATGGCTGTGGCGGCGTGAGTCGATCGCCGCTCAGCAATGCCCACCCGCCCGCGCCCGCAGCCGGCGCCAGCCGGCACGCATGAGCCACGTGCCGATCCCGGCCAGCAGCAGCACGATCACGAACGCTCCGCCGGCTCCCGCCGGCGCGCCTGCGCCTTCCGCGGCGCCGATCAGCGGCTTGAGCGCGTTGTAGCCCGCCACAACCGCCGCGATCCAGAGGACCGCTCCGCCCAGAAACTGCCCGAGCGCCACCAGCTTGTTCATCCCGTCACTCCGTCCACGTCGGACACTGCAATGCATGCAGCCTAACGGTCCTTATGGCCGCTTCGCTCAAAGCCCCTCGGTGAGGAACGGCATCACCGCCGCCAGCAGCGCGTCCGGCGCTTCCTCCGGGATGTAGTGACCGCAGGGCAGCGGACCGCCGTCGACGTCCGCCGCGACACGTTGCCATTCCTTCAGCGGGTCGAAGCACTTCGCCACCACGCCTTGCGCACCCCAGTACACACGCAGCGGCATCGCCAGCTTCGCGCCCGCGTCGCGGTCCACACGGTCGTCCACGAGGTCGATGCCCGCTGCCGCCCGGTAGTCCTCGCACATGCCGTGCGCGGTGCCAGGTAGTGCCAGCGCGCGCTGGTACTCGGCGAACGCACGCGGATCGAAGGCCGACAGGCCCGCATGCCGCCTGCCCATCACGTCCAGCGCATACGCCGCAGGATCGGCCTCGATGAGCCGCTCCGGCATCGGCGCCGGCTGGATCAGGAAGAACCAGTGCCAGTACGCCCGCGCGAAGGCCTCGGTCGTCTGCTCGTACATTGCCAGCGTCGGTGCGATGTCCAGCAGCGCGAGGCGCTCGACCGCCGTCGGATGATCCGCCGCCATCCGGTGGGCGACCCGCGCGCCCCGGTCATGCGCCAGCACCCTGAAACGCTCATGCCCGAGCGCCCCCATCACCGCGATCAGATCCTGCGCCATGCGGCGCTTGCTGTAGTTGCCGTGGTCCTCGTCGCCCTTCGGCTTCGACGAATCGCCATACCCGCGCAGGTCCGGCATCACGACGGTGAAACGCGCCGCCAACGCCGGCAGCACGCGATGCCAGATCACCAGCGTCTGCGGATGCCCGTGGATCAGCAGCAGCGGCGGACCTTCGCCGCACACGCGCGCATGGATGCGCACGCCGGGCTCGGTCTCGACGGACAGCCGCCGCGTCGACGAAGGAAACAGGGCATCGGCCGGATGCGGCTCGACGGCGAAGTCCGCCGCGAAGGCGGAAGCGCCGACGGAGCCGGCAGTGGAGGAGGGCGCGCTCATGCGCCGATGCTAGGCGCGTCGTCTTCGTTCCCGCTGTCGGGAATGAGACACATCGCCCGCGAGCGCCGCTCCCAGGCCGCCAGCGCCACCAGCACCGCGCAGGCGAAGGCGCTGGTCGCGACCGGCGGCCAGCCGTGCACGAACGGCCCCGCCGCGGCCAGCACCAGCACCGCCACGCCGTGCGACCACGGCCAGCGCCCGACCACCGTGCGCTTGAACAGCCCCACGCCGATCACATAGAGCGCCACGCCGCCCAGCAGGCACAGCGCCGTCTTCAGATCCGTGTGGCCGTCCGGATGCGCCAGGACGAATTCATCCGCCGCCGCGTTGACGATGATCCCCGCCACGATCGGCAGGTGGATGTAGGTGTAGGCCAGCCGTGCCAGCCGCCCCGGGTCGTCGCTGTGGACGATGCGGCCCGTCGCGAAGTCGTTGGTCGTGTCGAAGTACAGCCACCACAGCGCGATGCTCCCGGCGAAGGACACCAGGAAGGCCAGCAGGCTCATCGTCGTCAGCGGCTCCTCCGCGAAGGTCGCGCCCGTCACCAGCAGCGACTCGCCCAGCGCGATGATCACGAAGAGCGCGCAGCGCTCGGCCAGGTGACCGCCGGAGATCGTCCAGTCCGCCGTCGTCGACCGCCCCAGCCCCGGCACGAAGAAGCCGGCCGACGGCCCGACGACCTCGATCGCCAGCGCCGCCACCCACAACGGCACCCGCAGCGAGGGGTTCAGCGCCCCGGCGATCCACAGCACCGCCGACACGGCCAGCCACGCGCCGATGCGCTGGAAGTTGCGCACCAGGCCTGCATCCGCACCGCGCGCCGCCCAGAGGAAGAACAGCGTCCGCCCGACCTGGATCGCCGTGAACGAGGCGGCGAACATCAGCGCGCGTTCCCCGAAGGCCTGTGGCAGCGAGACCGACATCAGCAGTCCCGCCAGCATCATCGCGAACAGGCAGATCCGCACCGGCAGGCGTTCCGGGTCCAGCCAGTTGGTCACCCACGAGGTGAAGATCCACACCCACCAGACCGCCGCCATCAGGAACCCGGTCTGCAACGCGCCCGACAGCGTGACGCCGTCATGCGCGAAATGGCCGATCAGCGTGTGCGACAGCTGTGTGACGGCGAAGACGAAGACGAGGTCGAAGAACAGCTCGACGAAGCTGACCTTCGCGTGGCCGTGCGGGTCGGGCTGGCGCAGGAGGGGAACGGTGGGCATCCCCGGACTGTCGCATGCGTGCACCACCCCGCCACCGGGGCCGATGCCGGCTTGACGCCAATCGCACGGCCATCCCCATAATCGCCCGCATCGCCCCCCGGCCAAGCCGTCGCCACGGCCGGGCGAGCGGCACGCTTCCTGCGTGTCCTCAGCGATCGCTTCGCCTTTCTTCCGCGTCCCCGCGCGTCCGCCTTTCCCATTTCAGCCCTCGATCCGCCCGAGCCGTTGCATGCGTTCCTCCGCCGAGACGACCCATCGCACCAGTCTCGGTCGCGGCGTGGGCCTGCTGATGGTGGCGCTGCTCGCGATGGCCGTGATCGTGGCGCTGCTGGCCTGGCGCGCCCGCACGACGCTCGACGACCTGCGCCGCGCCGACCGCATCAACACCATGCTCTCGGCGATGGTGCTGCTCACGGAGGACCTGCTGAACGCCGAGACCGGCCAGCGCGGCTATCTGCTGACGCAACGCGCCGGCTACCTGCAGCCCTATCGCGACGCCCTCCGCGGTCTCGACCGCCGGGTCGAGGAGGTCCTGGCCAGCGACGACGACCCCGCGCACGCGGCCCGGCTCGCCCGCATCCATGAGCTGGTCCAGCTCAAGATGACCGAGATGAACCAGACGATCCGTCTGAACGATTCCGGCCGTCACGAGGAGGCGCTGGAGCTGGTGCTCGGCGACCAGGGCCTGCACCACATGGACGAGCTGCGCGACCTGCTGGGCGAGCTCACCTCGTCGCTGCGCGCCGAGCGCGCCGCCATCAGCGAGCGGCTTGCCCGCGAGGCCGGCCACACCGAGCTGCTGCTGCTCGCCGGCCTGGCGATGCTGGCGCTGTTCACGGTGATGGCGACCTCGCAGGTGCTGCTGCGCTCGCGCGACCTGCTGCGGACCGAGAAGCGCCTGCGCGGCATCGCCGACAACGTGCCGGCGCTCATCAGCCATTTCGACGGGAAGGGCCAGTTGCGCTTCGCCAATGCGGAAGTCGGCCGCGTGCTCCACACCGACCCCGCCAGCCTGCTCGGCAAGACGCTGGAAGAGATGCGCGGCGTGGAAGGCGTCCAGCAGCTGCGCCCATACATCGAGCGCGTGCTCAACGGCGAGTCCGTGGCCTTCGACGCGGAGCAGGTGATCGAGGGCGAGACGCTGCACTTCCACCAGAGCTTCGTCCCGGAGTTCGCCGGCGGCCGCGTCGAGGGCTTCTACGCCTGCTCGATGGACATCACCGAGCGCAAGCGCGCCGAGGCGGCCGTCGCCGCCAGCGAGCGCCGGATGAAGGCGATCACCGACAACCTGCCGGTCTTCATCACCTACATCGACGCGGAGCGCAAGCTGCGCTACACCAACGAGACGATGCGGAGCTGGTTCGGCCTCGATCCGCAGGCGTCGCTGGGCCTGCACATCGACGAGGTCTTCGGCTTGGAGAGCACCCGCCAGCGCAGCGCGCAACTGGCGCTCGCGCTGGGCGGGGAACGCGTCGAGTTCGAGGTCACCTCGACCATGCTCGGCAAGCAGCGGCACCTGCGGTCGATCTACGTGCCGGACGCGGGGCCGGACGGGCGCGTGGCGGGCATCTTCACGCTGTCGATCGACGTCACCGTCATGAAGCAGGCGGAGGCGCAGCTCGCGCGGCTGGCCAGCTCGGACGCGCTCACGGGGCTGCCGAACCGGCGCGAGTTCGACCAGGCGCTGGCCGGCGCGCTCGCCCGGCAGCGGCGTCAGGCGCGGGACGGCCGGCTGCTGGCGGTGCTGTTCCTGGACATCGACCACTTCAAGTCGATCAACGACACCCACGGTCACGGCGTCGGCGACACGGTGCTGCGCGATTTCGCGACCGTGCTGCGGCGTGTCGTGCGCGGCAGCGACCACGTGGCGCGGATCGCGGGCGACGAGTTCGTCGCGGTGCTCGAAGGCCTGAACCGGCCCGAGGAAGCCGAGCAGGTCGCGGCCAAGATCGTCGACGCAGTGCGGGCCGCGCAGCCGGCGGGCGTCGCGATCACGGCCAGCATCGGCATCGCCAGCGTCGCCGACGGCGAGGTGTCCGCGGCGAGCCTGATCGAACTCGCCGACCGCGCGCTGTACCAGGCCAAACACCAGGGCCGCGACGGCTGGGCGGCCGTGCGATGGCCCGGGCAGGACCAGAGACGCTGACCGACGACGCTCCCGGCGACGATCGGCGATGATGGCCCGATGCAGAACTCCCGCTTCCTCCCGGGTGTCCTCATCGCCGCTGTGCTGGGCCTGGGACTCTCCGCCGTCTCCGCGGTCTCCACCGCTTCCCCGGCGTTCGCGCAGACGGCCGCCGCGCCGCCGGCCGATGCCGGCGCAGGGTCCTCGCGTCCCTCGCAGCCGTTGCGTCCGCTGACCAACGACATCGGCGAACGCATCCAGGCCTGCACCCTGTGCCACGGCGCGCAGGGCCGGGCGACGACGCAGGGCTACTTCCCGCGTCTGGCGGGCAAGCCCTCGGGCTACCTCTTCAACCAGCTGCAGAGCTTCCGCGACGGCCGCCGTCATCACGCGCTCATGGCCGGGCTGCTGCGCAACATGAGCGACGACTACCTGCGCGAGATCGCCGGCTACTTCGCCGCGCTCGACGTGCCGTATCCGGCGCCGGGACCGTCCGGCCTGAACACGGAGCAGCAGGCGCGCGCGGAGCGATTGATCCTGCAGGGCGATCCGGCGCGCAAGGTGCCGGCGTGCACCGCCTGTCACGGTCCGTCGATGGCGGGGCGTGAGCCGGCGATCCCGGGGCTGCTCGGGCTGCCGCGCGATTACCTGGTCGGCCAGCTCGGCGCGTGGCGCAGCGGGCTGCGTCGCGCGCATGCGCCGGACTGCATGGCCGACGTGGCGAAGGCGCTGTCGACCGACGATATCGCCGTCGTCGCGAGCTGGCTCGCCGCCAAGCCCGCCGGCGCGCATCCGGAGCCGCCGTCGACAACGCCCTTGCCGGTGCAATGCGGAGGGCTGGCGCCATGAGCGGGGACTCGACCTGCACAGGGACCTCCGGCGAGACGTCCAACGCCGCGCCGATGAGGACCTTCGTCCGACTGCTGGTCGGCGTCGCGATCGCGGTCCCGTTGATGGCCGCGTTGCTGCTCGCCGGCGCGTGGGGACGGGAGCTCTGGCTGTCGGGCCGGCCCGCGCTGTCCGGCGCACAGGACACCAGCCCTGCGTTGATCGCACGAGGCGCGTACCTCGCGCGCATCGCCAACTGCGCCGGTTGCCACAGCCCGCGCGGCGGCGCACCGCTGGCCGGTGGGCTGCCGCTCGGCACGCCGTTCGGAACGCTGTTCAGCAGCAACCTGACGCCCGATCCCGAGACGGGTCTCGGCCGCTGGAGCGCTGACGACTTCTGGCGCGCGATGCATCACGGTCGCAGCCGCGACGGGCGGCTGCTCTATCCGGCCTTCCCGTACACCAGCTACACGGCGATGTCGCGCGAAGATGCCGATGCGATCTTCGCGTGGCTGCGTCAGCAGCCGGCGGTGACGCAGACGACGCCGCCTCATCAGCTCGGCTGGCCGTACCGCTGGCAGTCCGCGCTCGCGGTGTGGCGACTGATGTACTTCACGCCGGGCGATGCGCCGTCTCACGATGAACCGGGCGTCGAGCGCACCGCGACGCAGGACGCCGGCGGACAGGCGACGCTGGAGCGAGGTCGCTATCTCGTCCAGGCGATGGGCCACTGCGCCGAGTGCCACGCGCCGCGCAACCGGCTCGGCGCGCTGCGCGACGCGGCAGGACTGCGCGGCGGCTGGGTCGGCGTGCAGGGATGGATCGCGCCGTCGTTGGCCGATCCGCATGCGGCGGGCGTTCAGGACTGGTCCGAGGCCGAGGTCCGCTCGTGGTTGCGGACCGGCTGGTCGAGCAAGGGCGCGGCGCTCGGCCCGATGGCGGATGTCGTCGCGGAAAGCCTCCAGCACCTGACCGACGCCGACGCGCAGGCGATGGCCGTGTACCTGCGCGGCCTGCCGCGCGAGGTGTCGACCGCGGCCGAGTTCAAGCCGGCCTCGTCGGCGCAGATGGATCTCGGCCGGCAGGTGTACGCCAAGCACTGCGCGGACTGCCATGGCGATCAGGGGCAGGGGCGTCAGATCGCGGGCGAACCGGCCTATCCGCCGCTGGCGGGCAACCGCACGGTGATGCTGGACGCGCCGCAGAACGTGCTGCAGATGCTGGCCGACGGCGGCTACGCGCCGACGACGCCGGGACACCCGCGTCCGTACGGGATGCCGCCGCTGCGGCAGGTGCTCACGGAAGCCGAGATGGCCGCCGTCGCGACGGTGATCCGGCAGAGCTGGGGGAACCGGGCGTCGGCGGTGACGGAGCAGGAAGTCTTGCGCTTGAAGTAGCCATGGCGATGCCTCTACACTCGCGCATTCGCATGCGAAAAAAGATCCGCAAAAAGATCCGCAAAATAATCAGAAAAATCTCTGATTAATCTTTTTAAATCAACAGTTTGTGGTGATTTAAAGATCCGCAAAAATGTCTGCATCAGGAATTGATCATCCGGACCAGTTGGAACCGCTGATCCCACAGGATCGGGCCTGCGAATCCGTGCTCGAAAAGGCGCACGATCTTCGAACCGCTTCCACGCGGCTGGCGGGTGCCTGCCAGGCGGGCGTCAGCCGAGAGTTGGCCTGGCTGCTGCGGGCAATGAACTCCTACTACTCGAACAAGATCGAGGGCGAGCACACCCGTCCCGTTGAGATCGAGCAGGCCATGGCGCACCAGTTCTCCGACGACGCCGAGAAGGCTCGCCTGCAGCGGCTGGCCATCGCGCACATCGAGACCGAGCGCTGGCTCTTCGAGTCCCGACCGGAGACGGCCGCGCTCTACGAGGTCGAATCCGTGCAGGCGATCCACCGCCATCTGTTTTCGCAGCTTGAGCCGCAGGACCGCGTGGTGCGGCTCCTTGATCCTTCCGGGCAGGTGACGGAAGAAGTGGCCGTCGAGCCCGGCATGATCCGCACGCGCGATGTCGCGGTGAGGCGGCACGTTGCGCCCGCCTGGCAGGCGCTCGGTCCGATGTTGGAGCGATGGTCGCAAGGTTATGGACGCGTTCGTCGCGGAGAAATGCAACTGGTCGCCGCGGCTGCTGCGCATCACCGCCTGGCCTGGATCCATCCGTTCTTCGACGGGAACGGTCGAACGGCTCGCCTGCATTCGCTGGCCGTGCTGCAGTCGCTGGATCTCACCTGCGGACTCTGGTCACCATTGCGGGGTCTCGCGCGCAGCGGTGACCGATATGCGCAGAAGCTGTCCGATGCGGACATGCCTCGCATGGGCGACCTCGATGGGCGAGGGCAGCGCAGCCAGAAGATGCTGATCGAGTGGATCGACTTCTTCCTGGACGTCTGCATCGACCAGGTCCGGTTCATGTCGCAAATGCTGAACCTGCAGGAGATGCAGGATCGTCTCGGCGCCTTGCTGGCGCACGAGGAACATGTGGTGAGGCGCGGCATCCGGATGGAGGCGCTGCGGCCCTTGCACTATCTCTTCGCCACGCAAGGAGAGGTCGCAAGAGGGGAGTTCGCCAGCATGACCGGTCTGGGCGATCGCACCGCCGCCACGCTCATCGGCAAGTTGATCGACATCGGTCTCCTGGTGTCGGACACAACCCGAGGGAAGGTCCGGTTCGGTATTCCGATGCCGGCGCTGCGATTCCTCTTCCCCGCCCTGTGGCCTGAAGCGGAAGCCGACGCGGCGAGCCCGGCCTGACGCTCCGGCCCCTTCGTCAGGGCGAGAACAGCCTCACGAAAAAACCGCATAGGGGCTTGCCGACTCGCGCAACGGGCGCGCCATATGGGGACGGGCCACCCTTGATTTCAAGATCTTGAAGCGCTGCTTCTCGCTCCTACGTTGGGATGCATGGCGGACACGTCCCGCCGCGATCCACCCGCAGGAAGCCAAGGAGCCCCGCATGTACCGTCAACTGTTTGCCCGTGAGCTGTTCAACGACCTCGACCGCTTCCAGCGCGAGATGAGCGGCCTGTTCGAATCCACCGCCAGCCGCGCCACCCCGCGTGGCGGCTACCCGGCCCTCAACGTCGGCTTGTCGCCGGAGGCCGTTGAGGTCTATGCCTTCGCCCCGGGCCTGGATCCCGCCACCATCGGCGTCGACCTTGAGCGCGGCGTGTTGAGCCTGTCCGGCGAGCGTGCGTCCTCGTTGTCTGAAGGCGCCGCTGCGACTTCTGCCGCCGCTGAAGGCGAGACCGCCGCCCCCGTCGCGAAGACCGCTGACAAGACGCTCGTCCATCAGCGCGAGCGCTTCGCCGGCAAGTTCCGCCGCGTGGTCAGCCTGCCCGACGACATCGATCCGGAACAGGTCTCGGCCTCCTACAAGGACGGCGTGCTGCGCGTCAGCGTCAAGCGCCGCCCGGCACCGCAGCCGCGCCGCATCGACATCCATTGAGTCGCGGACCCCGCCGTCCACCGATCCCAGACACGAACCGAACCCGATTCGAAAGAACACCATGACCACTGCCGTGCACACCCCCGCCGCCGATGCGGCCGAGCAAGTGAAGACCAGCGCCTCGACCGCCGCGCAGACCGCGCGCCGTCGCGATGACTACGCGATCCAGCCCGCCGTCGATGTGATCGAGGACGCGCAAGGACTGACCCTCTTCGCCGACCTGCCCGGCGTGCCACGCGAGCAGCTCCAGCTGCGCGTCGACAAGGATCGACTGATCATCGAGGCTGAAATGCAGCTCGACCTGCCGGACGGCCTGAAGGCCGGCCATGTCGAGGTGTCGCGCCAGTTCTACCGCCGCGCGTTCACGCTGAGCAAGGAACTCGATGCCGAGCAGATCGCCGCGGAGCTGACCAACGGCGTGCTGCGCGTGCGCATCCCCAAGGCCGCGCACGCGCAACCGCGCAAGATCGAGATCAAGCTGGGCTGATCGTCACTGCAGGCGCGATAGCGTCACGTCCGGCTCGGGCGGAGCGGCCATCGCAGCGAAGGCTGCATCGGCCGCCTCGCCCGCGCGGGCCGCGTCGTCCAGGCTGACTTGCAGCCGGCGACGCATCCACGGTCGCAGGTCTTCCAGCGGGCCGACGTCGGGCAGCAGGCTCCAGTCCTGCAGCGCCTGCACCGCGTGCGGCACCGGCTCCTGGCCCACCAGCGCCCGTTGCAGGCGCTTGGCCGATTCCGGCATCTCGGCCAGGAAGTCGGCGTCCAGGTCCTTCGCGCGGCGCATCAGGCTCTGCCGCATCATCGAGAGATGCGCCATCAGCCGGTAGCCGTGGTCGAGCACCGTGTTCAGTTCCTGTAGCGGCGGACGCACCCGGCGCGGTTCGGCCGCGCTGCGCGTCAGCGCCGCGGACAACGCAGCGAGCGCGTCGTAGGCCTGGCGCCGCGCCATGCGCTGCGTGAGCGCACCGGCCGGCGTCATCGCGGCGGTCATCGCCTGCATCGCGTACTGCTGCAGCGCCGCGCGCGCCCGCTTGAGCGCGCGCGGCAGGTTGCGACGCTCCCACGCCGGCAGCACGTAGCTGAAGGCCCAGGCCAGGATCGCGCCCAGCACCGTGTCCGCGAGGCGCTCGGAGATCGCGATGCCATGCGTCGGATCCGCCAGATGCGATTGCAGCAGCGCCATCACCGTCGCCGCGATCGCGGTGATCAGGTAGCGGCGCGTGACGAACGCATGCGCGATGCCGACCGCCACCTGCAGCACGACGATCCACAGCGTCTGGTTGGGGATCAGCGACAGCGCCAGCATCAGCCCGCAGCCGATCGCCGTGCCGAGCACCCGCATGTTGCGGCGCTCCAGCGTCTGGTCGAGGCTGCCGCGCAGCACCACCGCGACCGACAGCACCAGCCAGTGCGGGTGCGAGGCCCAGGGCAGCGCGAGCGCGATGAAGTAGGCCGACGACAGCGCCAGCGCGCTGCGCAGCGCATGCCGCATCACGGGTGAGTCGAGATGGATCTGCGCCTTCAGCAGGCCGATGGGCCAGCCGACCGGCGTCACGAAGTTGCGCAGTTCGCCAGCGTCCAGCGCCAGCGGCGGCAAGGGCACGGAGGCATCGAGCGCACGGCCCATCGCCAGCACTTCGCCGTCCAGATGCGACAACCGGTCCTGCAGCACGAGCTGCAGCCGCGTGCGCGGATCCTGCGGCGGCAGGTCCGGCCACTGCGTCGGTCGAACGGTGTTCATCGCCGGCGCGCGCTCGTCGAGCAACGCGTCGCGGTATTCGTCCAGCAGCACGGCCAGCGACCGCAGGCGGCCGACCAGCGCCGTGCGCATGTGCTGGCCGACCGGGTCCTCGCCCAGCAGTTCCAGGTCCAGCCGGCTCGCCAGCATCAGATCGCGCAGTTCCACGACGTGCAGCAGCACCGCCGCGCTGCGCGGATCGGTCTTAGCGCGTGGGAAGACCTGGTCGCGCGCCGTCTGCAGCAGTTCCGCGAGCTGGGCCTCGTTGCCCAGCCAGTCGCGCATCGCATGCGCGGCGCCGCCGCTGCCGAGCAGCTCGGCCCGCGCGCTCATCAGCTGCGCCAGGCCGTGCAGCGCCTCCGCCAGCGCGAGCCGGTGGAAGCGCCGGTGCAGCACCGCGCTGGAGATCACGCTCCACACGAGGTACAGCGCGATGCCCGCCGCGCCGCTTGCCAGCACGATCATCAGCGGCTGCGGCGGCCACGCGAGCGCGAACACCATCGCCAGGATGGGCGCGAAGGACACGGGGCCCGCGCGCGGGCCCCAGCTCAGCAGCATCGCGCTGCCGAAGGCGAGCACCGCCACCAGCGCCCCCATCGCGCCGTGATACGGATGCAGGACCGCGACCAGTCCCACGGCCAGCAGCGTCATGCCGCCGGCGGTGAGCACGCGGTTGCGGTTGCGCCGCACGCTGCCCGGCAGATCGGCCAGGCTGGCGCAGATGGCGCAGGCCATCGCCAGCTGCGAGGCGACGTGCGACAGCTCGGCCGGGGCCGCGTGCGACACGATCACCTGCACCAGCATCACCCCGAGGGCGACGCTGAGGCCGTTCCACCAGTGCGCCGGCCAGTGACGCCAGCGACCGGCCGCCATCAGGCTTCCCGGACGCGCTGGTTCAGATGGGCCAGGGCCTCTTCGACCTGGTCCACCAGCACCAGGCAGAGATCGCCCGGCTGCAGACGCTCCAGCGCACGGTCGATCGCGACGAACTCGCCGCGGATCTCCTCGATGTGCCTGGTCCGCGTCGCGCCCTTCAGTCCCTGCTGCAGCAGCGCCAGGACTTCACCGTCCTCGCGGCCGCGCTGGCAGGCGTCCTGGAACAGGATGGCCTCGTCGAAGGCCTCGCCCAGGATCTGCGTCTGGATGCGGATGTCCTCGTCGCGGCGGTCGCCGGCGCCCGAGATCACCACCGAGCGCTTGTTGGCCGGCAGCGCCTGCACCGCCTGCACCAGCGCGCGCATCGCGTCGCCGTTGTGGCCGTAGTCGGCGATCACCGTCGCGCCGCGATAGTCCATCACGTTGAAGCGCCCCGGCACGCTGTCCGGATCGCTCATGAAGCTCGCCAGCCCGCGCCGGATGGTGTCCCAGTCCAGGCCCACGCCCCAGGCCGCCGCCACCGACGCCATCGCGTTCTCGTTCTGGAACGGGATCGCGCCGCCGCGGGTGAAGGGGATGTCGCGCAGCGGGATCGACTCGCGCCACGCGCCCTGCGCCGCGACCAGCGCGTCGCCGTCGACGTAGACGCAGCGCTTGCCCTGCGCGCGGTGCGTCGCCATCAGCGGATGGTGGCGGTCGCTCGCGAAGAAGATCACCTGGCCCGGGCAGACGTCGGCCATCTTGGCCACGACCGGGTCGGCGGCGTTCAGCACCGCGTAGCCGTTGGGGGCCACGTTCTGCACGATCACGCGCTTGACCAGCGCCAGTTCCTCGACGGTGTTGAGGAAGTTCATGCCGAGGTGGTCGCCCTCGCCGAGGTTGGTCACCACCGCCACCTGGCAGCGGTCGAAGCCCAGGCCCTCGCGCAGCACGCCGCCGCGGGCGGTCTCGAAGACCGCTGCCTCGACGTCCGGATGCATCAGCACGTTGCGCGCGCTCTTCGGGCCGGAGCAGTCGCCGCTGTCGGTCTGGCGGCCGTCGACGTAGACGCCGTCTGTGTTGGTCATGCCCACGCGCAGGCCCTGCGTCGCGAACATGTGCGCCACCAGGCGCGAGGTCGTCGTCTTGCCGTTGGTGCCGGTCACCGCCACGATGGGGATGCGGCCGTCCTCGCTCGCGGCGCCGCGGTTGCCGCCGTAGATGCTGGAGATGATGGCCTCGCCCACGTCGCGGCCCTTGCCGTAGGACGGGCTCAGGTGCATGCGCAGGCCGGGCGCGGCGTTGACTTCGACGATGCCGCCGCTCTGCTCTTCGAGCGGCTTGAGCACGCTCTCGGCCACGACGTCGACGCCGCAGACATGCAGGCCGACGACCGTCGCCGCGGCGATCGCGCGGGCGGCGACTTCCGGATGCACGTCGTCGGTCACATCGGTGGCGGTGCCGCCGGTGGACAGGTTGGCGTTGTTGCGCAGGATCACGCGCTGGCCCTTGTCCGGCACGGACTCGGGGGTCAGGCCTTGCAGGTCCAGGCGCGCGATGGCGATGTCGTCCAGGCGGATCTTGGTCAGCGAGGTCGCGTGGCCGTCGCCGCGGCGCGGGTCCTCGTTGACCTTGTCGACCAGCTGGCGCACCGTGTGCACGCCGTCGCCGGTCACGTTAGGCGGATCGCGGCGGGCCGCGGCCACCAGCTTGTCGCCGACGACCAGCAGCCGGTAGTCGCTGCCGGGCAGGAACTTCTCGACCATCACCGTGCCGATCTCGTCCGCGGCCTTGTAGGCGATCTCCATGTGCTCGCGCGAGGCGACGTTCACCGTCACGCCCTTGCCCTGGTTGCCGTCCAGCGGCTTGACTACGACCGGCAGGCCGATCTCCAGCGCCAGTTCCCAGGCCTCTTCGACGGTCTCCACCGGCGCGCCGATGGGCACCGGCACGCCGGCCGACTGCAGCAGGCGCTTGGACAGGTCCTTGTCCTGCGCGATCGATTCGGAAACTGCGCTGGTCGCGTCGACTTCGGCGGCCCAGATGCGGCGCTGCTTCACGCCCCAGCCCAGCTGCACCAGCGAGCCCTGCGTCAGGCGGCGGAACGGGATGCCGCGCTTGCAGGCGGCGTCGACGATGGAACCGGTCGAGGGGCCGAGGCGGATGTCCTCGTCCGTCTCGCGCAGCGCCTTGACGGCGGCGTCGGCGTCGAAGGCGGCGCCCGACTGCGCGGCGTTGATCAGCTCGACGGCCTTCTCGAACGCGGCGCGGCCGACGTCTTCCTCGCTGTACTCGACGACCACCTGGTAGGTGCCGTCTTCCGACGTGGTGTGCGTGTGGCTGTAGGTCACCGGGCAGCCGGCCTGCGCCTGCAGCGCCAGCGCGGCCTGCTCCAGCACGTGGGCCAGGGTGATCGGCGTCTTGGCGCTGCTGGCCGGCCGCAGCGGACCGATGCCGGGGAAGCGTTCGCGCAGGCGGGCCTCGAAGCCGGCCATGTCCGCGATCGTGCGTTCCGTGTCGCTGCAGTGCACGACCGCCTCGATGGCGGTGTGGCGGCTCCACATGTTGGGACCGCGGAGGGCGCGTGTGCGGGAGACTTCCATCTGTCGTCTTTCGGGTTCGACTGTTCTTTGAAGGGGCTGGTCGGCGTGTGAGGCGCGGCGGCTCGCGAAGGCGTTGAGGACTGCGTCAGGCTTACTGCGGCAGGTCCGGCACGAAGGTGTCCAGGCCGGCCGAGATCAGCTCGGGCGAGATGCCCATGGCCCAGCCGGTCGCGACGGCGGCCAGCACCGCGTCGGTCGCGATCTCCTGGCCGACCGCGCGGAAGCGGGCCTGCAGCGATTCGACGTTGGCGCCGGAGGTCTCCGACGTGCCCTGCGCCAGCATCGCGGCGCCGCCGCGCAGGAACACGCCGCGGCCTTCCTTGCCGCGGTGTTCCGTCAGCGCGGCATTGCCGGCGTCCAGCGCGTAGAGGATCACTTCGCCGTCGGACAGCTCGGCCATTTCGGCCACCTTGGGCTCGTCGGCGTTCAGCACCGCGACGCCGTCGGACAGCACCACGTCGACCTGCGTGCGCAGCACCTTGAAGAGCTGGTCCTCGGTCTGGATGTCATGGTTGTCGAGCTCGGCCACGCGGCCCAGGTCGGTGACCACGCCGACCTGGCAGCGGTCGTAGGCCAGGCCGTCGCCCAGGATGGTGCCGGCACCGTTCTCGACCACGATGGCGTCGACGGCGCGGTTCATCAGCAGGCGGTGGCTGGCGGCCCAGGTCGCGCTGGGCTTGCGCTCGACGCGGCGGGTGCCCAGGAACAGGCCGGCGCCGCAGGCCAGGCCCACGTGGCGGCCGTTCAGGTGCAGCAGCCAGCCGACCAGGCGCGCGATCTGCGCCGTGCCGCGCGAACCGGCCACGCCCACGATGGGGATGCGGCCGCTTTCGTCCTCGGCGAACAGGTGGTCGATGATGGCCTGGCCCACCGGCTGGGGCATGCCCTCGGCCGGCTTCAGGTGCATCAGCAGGCCGGGGCCGGCGTTGACCTCGACAATGGCGCCGCCGGTTTCAGTCAGCGGCTTGGCGATGTCGCTGCAGACCAGGTCGACGCCGGCGATGTCCAGGCCGACGGTGCGCACCGCCAGCGAGACGGCGTGCGCGACGTCCGGGTGGATCTGCGCGGTGCAGTCGATCGCGACGTTGCCGTTGCGCTGGATCAGCACGCGCTGGCCGGCGTCGGGCACGCCGTCGCCGGTCAGGCCCTGGCGCTGCAGGTCCAGCAGCACGACCGGGTCGCCGGTGATGTCGATGCGGTTGAGCGGGAAGTCCTCGGTCGTGCCGCGGCGCGGGTCGGTGTTGATCTGTAGGTCGATCAGCTCGACGACGGTGTGCGTGCCGTCGCCGGTGACCCAGGCTTCCTCGCCGCGGGCGGCGGCGACCACCTGGCCGCCGACGACCAGCAGCCGGTGCTCCATCCCGGGGATGTAGCGCTCGACCAGCACTTCCGAGCCTTCCTTGTCGGCGACGTGGAAGGCGGCCTCGACGTCGGCCTCCTGGCGCAGGTCCAGCGTGACGCCGCGGCCGTGGTTGCCGTCGGACGGCTTCACGACGACCGGCAGGCCCAGGTCCTGGGCGACGTCCCAGGCCTCGGCGGCGGTCCTGACCGCCTGGCCGGCCGGCACCGGCACGCCGACCGACTTCAGCAGTTCCTTGGTCAGGTCCTTGTCGCGCGCGATGCCCTCGGCGATCGCGCTGGTCATGTCGGTCTCGGCCGTCCAGATGCGGCGCTGGCGCGCGCCGTAGCCCAGCTGCACCAGGTTGCCGTCGTTCAGGCGGATGTGGGGGATGCGGCGGTCCGTCGCCGCGGCCACGATGGCGGCGGTCGAGGGGCCGAGGTAGCAGTCGTCCAGCTTGTCGCGGATCGCCACGACGGCGGCGTCGACGTTGAAGTCGTCGCCGTTGATGGTGGCCATCAGCAGCGCGTGGCCCTGTTCCAGCGCGCAGCGGGCGACCTGCTCGTCGCGGGCGCGGAAGACCATGCGGTAGACGCCGTGCTTCGAGGTCGACCGCGTCTGGCCGAACCCGGTCGGCATGCCGGCCAGGTTGAGCAGCTCGATGACGATGTGCTCCAGCACATGGCCCATCCAGGTGCCCTCGGTCAGGCGCTGCAGGAAGCCGCCGCGCTCGCCGACGCCGCAGTGGTGCTCTTCCAGCGCCGGCAGGCGCTTGCACAGGCGGTCGGTGAACCCGGGGATCAGGTGGGAGGGGTGTTCTTCCAGGCCACCCAGGTCCAGCCAGGTTTCCAGCACCGGACGGTAGGTCCACATGTTGGGGCCGCGCAGGTAGTTGATGCGCAGGAGCTTGATGTCGTCGTGTCGGCTCATGAGGGGTGGAAACGTGGAAGAGGGTCGCCCGGCGGACCACCGGACAATGATGCGAAGCACAATTGTGCGCTTAAGCGAAAATTGTGCGAAACATGCCACGAACCGGCTGGACCGGGTCTTGCCCCGTTGGGGGGCCACGGCAGAAAAGTCTCGAAGAAACTCAACGTTTCGCAGATCGCCAGAAGAATCAAAAATGCAGCATTCACATCCTGTCGCGTTGGCCGGTGCCGGCGGCGTTCCGGCCGGCGAGGCCTTCGAAACACGCCTGCGGCGTGGCGAGAACGTCCGGGCCTCGCTGGAGGTTGACCTGGACGGGCGCCTGCGCTTCTCGGCGGGCGGTCTGCGACTCACGGATCAACGGCTGCTGTCGCTGGAGGCCTCCGAGGACCCGGGCGGCGCCCCGGTTTTCCGGGAATGGCCGCTGACGCCCGACCTGAAGCTGGTGCTGTCCGACCACGCCGGGCTGGGTGCGCTGGAACTGGTGGACGCCGACGGCCGGCTGGCGCAGTGGCGCTTCACGATGAAGGCCAACCTGCAGGCGCAGCGCTTCCAGGACGCCTTCAACCGCCGCGACGAGGTCGAGGCCCGCCTGGACGAGGAACCCGAGCTCTGCCCGAGCTGCCAGGCCGTGCTGCCCGAGGACAGCGAGGAATGCCCCTCCTGCGCCCGCGAGCTGCACACGCCGCCGTCCACCTGGGTGCTGCTGCGCCTGTGGCGCTTCGCCGGGCCGTACCGGGGTCAGCTGTTGCTGGGCTTCCTGCTGATGCTGGGGGCGACCGGCGCGACGCTGGTGGCGCCCTACCTGGCGATGCCGCTGATGGACGACGTCCTGATCCCGTTCCAGCAGGGCAAGCAGATCGACACCATGCTGGTGGTGATGTACCTGGGCGGGCTGTTCGGGGCGGCGATCGTGTCCTGGATCCTGGGCTGGGCCAAGACCTACATCCTGGCGCTGGTGTCGGAGCGCATCGCCGCGGACCTGCGCACGGCGACCTTCGACCACCTGCTGGGGCTGTCGCTGGAGTACTTCGGCTCCAAGCGCACGGGCGACCTGATGAGCCGGATCGGCTCGGAGACGGACCGGATCAGCGTGTTCCTGTCGCTGCACGCGCTGGACTTCATCACCGACTGCCTGATGCTGGCGATGATCACGGCGATCCTGTTCCACACCAACCCGTGGCTGGCGCTGGCCACGCTGGTGCCGCTGCCCTTCATCGCCTGGCTGATCCACCTGGTGCGGGACAAGCTGCGCACCGGCTTCGAGAAGATCGACCGGGTCTGGGGCGAGGTGACCTCGGTGCTGGCGGACACGATTCCCGGCATCCGCGTGGTCAAGGCCTTCGCCCAGGAGCGCCGCGAGGCCGAGCGCTTCCGCAACGCCAACAAGCACAACCTGGTCGTCAACGACCGGCTCAACAAGACCTGGAGCCTGTTCACGCCCAGCGTCTCGCTGCTGACCGAGATCGGCCTGCTGGTCGTCTGGGCCTTCGGCATCTGGCTGATCGCGCATTCGCAGATCACGGTCGGTACGCTGACGGCCTTCCTGGCCTACATCGGGCGCTTCTACGGCCGGCTGGACTCGATGAGCCGGATCGTGTCGGTGACGCAGAAGGCGGCCTCGGGCGCGAAGCGGATCTTCGACATCCTCGACCACCAGTCCAACGTGCCGGAGCCGACCCAGCCGGTGGTGCTGGACAAGGTGGCGGGCGAGCTGTCGCTGCAGGACATCGGCTTCCGCTACGGCAACCGGACGGTGATCCGCGACCTCAACCTGGTGATCAAGCCGGGCGAGATGATCGGGCTGGTCGGGCACAGCGGCTCGGGCAAGAGCACCATGGTCAACCTGATCTGCCGCTTCTACGACGTGACGGAAGGGGCGATCAAGCTCGACGGCGTCGACCTGCGGCGCTTCAAGCTGGCGGACTTCCGCCGCCACATCGGGCTGGTGCTGCAGGAACCCTTCCTGTTCTTCGGCACGATCGCGGAGAACATCGCCTACGGGAAGCCGGAGGCGACGCGCGAGGAGATCGTCGCCGCGGCGCGGGCGGCGCATGCGCATGAATTCATCCTGCGGCTGCCGCAGGGCTACGACTCGCTGGTCGGCGAGCGGGGTCAGGGCTTGTCCGGCGGCGAACGCCAGCGGATCTCGATCGCCCGGGCGCTGCTGATCGATCCGCGCATCCTGATCATGGACGAGGCGACCTCGGCCGTGGACACGGAGACGGAGAAGGAGATCCAGAAGGCGTTGGACAACCTGGTGCGGGGCCGCACGACGATCGCGATCGCCCACCGGCTGTCGACGCTGCGCAAGGCCGACCGGCTGGTGGTGATGGACCGCGGCGAGATCGTCGAGGTCGGACCGCACGACGAGCTGATCGCCAAGCAGGGCGCCTACTGGCGCCTCTGGGAGGCGCAGGCCCGCCGCGTGGACGCGGAGGAGCAGGACAACGTCGTCGTCGTCGCTCCGAACGTCAACGTCCACACGGCCACCCAGGCCTGATCGCGCCGAGGCCCCTTCATGAACAACATCCAGAACCTGGCGCGCAATGCCTTCGGCCGGCTGAGCCTGGTCGACGACGCCGGACAGACCCACGACAACGTCACCCCGGTCCGGGCACATCCGCTGAGCGCGCCGGACGAGGGCATCTCGCTGGTCGGCACCGACGGCCATGAAATCGCCTGGATCGACCGGCTGACCGACCTGCCGCAGACGCAGCGGGAGCTGCTCCAGGACGAGCTCGCCCACCGCGAGATGACGCCGACGGTGCACAAGCTGCTGGCCGTCACGACCTTCTCGACGCCGTCCCAGTGGACCGTCGAGACCGATCGCGGCACCACGGAGTTCATCCTCAAGAGCGAGGAAGACATCCGCCGGATCGGCGAGGGGCGGCTGCTGATCGCCAGCTCCCACGGGCTGCACTTCCTGGTGCCCGACCGCTTCGCCCTGGATCGGCATTCGCGCAAGCTGCTCGAACGCTTCCTCTGATCCCCGGGCCCTCGGGCCCACCCTTACGCATTTCTGCCATGGACCCTCCGGGGTCCAAGCTGTCCTACAATTGACGTTTACGTAAACGTAAGACGAATCATCCAGCGGCCGCCCGGAGAGGCGACCGCGGAGGTGGTCGAGGAGACAAACCCATGAGCCTGCCCGGTCTGAATTTCCATCTCGGCGAGGACATCGACGCGCTGCGCGACGCAGTGCGCGAGTTCGCCCAAGCCGAGATCGCCCCCCGCGCCGCGGAGATCGATCGCAGCGACCAGTTCCCGATGGACCTGTGGCGCAAGATGGGCGACGTCGGCGTCCTGGGCATCACCGTGCCCGAGGAATACGGCGGCGCCGCGATGGGCTACCTGGCCCACATGGTGGCCATGGAGGAGATCAGCCGCGCCAGCGCCTCGGTGGGCCTGAGCTACGGCGCCCACTCCAACCTGTGCGTCAACCAGATCAAGCGCAACGGCACCGACGCGCAGAAGCAGAAGTACCTGCCCAAGCTGATCTCCGGCGAACACGTCGGCGCGCTGGCGATGAGCGAACCCGGCGCCGGCTCCGACGTCGTGTCGATGAAGCTGCGCGCCGAGGACAAGGGCGGCTACTACGTCCTCAACGGCAACAAGATGTGGATCACCAATGGTCCCGACGCGGACACGCTGGTCGTGTACGCCAAGACCGAGCCGGAACTGGGCGCCCGCGGCATGACCGCCTTCCTGATCGAGAAGGGCATGAAGGGCTTCTCGATCGCGCAGAAGCTGGACAAGCTCGGCATGCGCGGCAGCCACACCGGCGAGCTGGTGTTCCAGGACGTCGAAGTCCCGGCCGAGAACGTCCTCGGCCAGGTCGGCGGCGGCACCAAGGTGCTGATGTCGGGCCTGGACTACGAGCGCGCCGTGCTGGCCGCCGGTCCGATCGGGATCATGCAGGCGGTGATGGACAACGTCGTCCCCTACATCCACGACCGCAAGCAGTTCGGCCAGTCGATCGGCGAGTTCCAGCTGATCCAGGGCAAGGTCGCCGACATGTACACCGTGCTGCAGGCCGCCCGCGCGTTCTGCTACACCGTGGGCAAGAACCTGGACGCCCTCGACGGCGCCCACGTCCGCCAGGTGCGCAAGGACTGCGCGTCCGTCATCCTCTGGTGCGCCGAGAAGGCCACCTGGATGGCCGGCGAGGGCATCCAGATCTTCGGCGGCAACGGCTACATCAACGAGTACCCGCTGGGCCGCCTCTGGCGTGACGCGAAGCTCTACGAAATCGGCGCGGGCACGTCGGAAATCCGCCGGATGCTGATCGGCCGGGAACTGTTCGCCGAAACGATGTGAGGCCTTCGCGGTTGCGACAGGCGCGTGTCGGTCCGTAACCGCGACAATCCACGTCCATGAGCACGAACGAACTGCAAGACCTGCTGGACAACAACAAGCGCTGGGCCACCGCGACTGAGGAACAGTCGCCCGGCTTCTTCTCGCGCTTGCTGAAGCAGCAGACGCCGCAATACCTCTGGATCGGCTGCGCCGACAGCCGCGTCCCCGCCAACGAGCTGGTGGACCTGCTGCCGGGCGAGCTCTTCGTCCACCGCAACGTCGCCAACGTCGTGGTCCATTCGGACCTGAACTGCCTGTCCGTCATGCAGTTCGCCGTGGATCAGCTGAAGGTCCAGCACATCATCATCGTCGGCCACAGCAACTGCGGCGGCGTGCGCGCCGCGCTGGAAGACCTGCGCGTCGGCCTGGTGGACAACTGGCTGCGCCACGTCCAGGACGTGCGCAACCACCACCAGGAATGGCTGGACCAGGTGGTTCCCGACCAGCGCGCCAACGCGCTGTGCGAGCTCAACGTGCTGGAGCAGGCCCGCAACGCCTGCCAGACGACCGTGGTCCAGGACGCCTGGGCGCGCGGCCAGGAAGTCGCCGTGCACGGCTGGGTCTACGGCCTGCACAACGGCCTGCTGAAGGACCTGAGCATCACCGTCGGCAAGGCCGAGGACGTCGGCCCCGCCTACCGCAGCGCGCTCGAGGCACTGCACCGCCGCTACGAGGCGGCCATGGGCCGCTGAACGCCATGTTCCCCCACGAGCTCAACGATCCGCGCGCGTTCGAGATCGCGCAGACGATGCTCGAGGGTTTCGACAGGCACTACCGCCTGTTCCGCGCCGCGTCGGCCACGGCCAAGACGCGTTTCGAGCAGGCGGACTGGCACGGCCAGCAGTTCGCGCAGCGCGAGCGCATCGAGTTCTACGACCTGCGCGTGGACGAGGCCGTCCTCGAGCTGGAAGAGCGCTTCAAGACCAGCGCGCTGCCCAGCGAGGTCTGGCAGCAGGTCAAGCTGCACTACATCGGGCTGCTGACCCGGCACCTGCGGCCGGAGCTCGCCGAGACCTTCTTCAACTCGGTCACGACGCGCATCCTCCATCACAGCTACTTCCACAACGAGTTCATCTTCGTCCGCCCGGCGATCTCCACCGAGTTCATAGAGAACGAGGAACCCGCCGCGCAGCCGACCTACCGCTGCTACTACCCCTCGCAGGACACGCTGCGCGACACCTTCATGCGCATCGTCTGGAACTTCCAGCTGGCGCTGGAGTTCGAGGACCTCGGCCGCGACATCGACCTGGTGCTGAAGGCCGTCGGCGAGGAGCTCGGCGCCTTCCGCTGGCGGACGAATTTCCAGGTGCAGGTGCTGTCCTCGCTGTTCTTCCGCAACAAGGGCGCGTACATCGTCGGCAAGATCATCAACGGCTTCACCGAGACGCCGTTCGCGCTGCCGATCCTGCACAAGGAAGCGAGCGACGGAACGACCGAACGTCAGCTCTACATCGACGCCGCGCTCTTCGGCGAGGACGAGCTGCAGATGCTGTTCAGCTTCGCGCGGGCCTACTTCCTGGTCGACATGGAAGTCCCGAGCGCCTACGTGCAGTTCCTGCGCTCGCTGATGCCGCGCAAGCCGCGTTCGGAGATCTACGCGACGCTGGGGCTGCAGAAGCAGGGCAAGAACCTCTTCTACCGGGACTTCCTCAACCACCTGCGCCACAGCAGCGACAAGTTCCGCATCGCGCCCGGCATCAAGGGCATGGTGATGCTGGTCTTCGACCTGCCGTCCTACCCGTTCGTGTTCAAGGTCATCAAGGACTTCTACCCGCCGCAGAAGGACACGACGCGCGAGCAGATCCAGTCCAAGTACCTGCTGGTGAAGCAGCACGACCGCGTCGGGCGCATGGCCGACACGCTGGAGTACACGCGGGTCGCGTTCCCGCGCCACCGCTTCGAGGACGAACTGGTCGCCGAGCTGAAGCACTTCTGCCCCTCGCTGCTGGAGGAGACCGGCGACGACCTGGTCATCAAGCACCTCTACATCGAGCGCCGCATGGTGCCGCTCAACATCTATCTGCAGGAGGCGTCGCCGGCGCAGCTGGCGCATGCGGTGGTGGAGTACGGCAACGCGATCAAGGACCTGGTGGCGGCCAACATCTTCCCGGGCGACATGCTGTGGAAGAACTTCGGCGTGACGCGCCACGGCAAGGTCGTGTTCTACGACTACGACGAGATCGAGTACCTGACCGACTGCAACTTCCGCAAGGTGCCCGAGGCCCGCAACGAGGAAGAGGAGATGTCGGGCGAGGTCTGGTACACGGTCAACAAGCACGACGTGTTCCCCGAGACCTTCGGGCCCTTCCTGCTCGGCCATCCGGGCGTGCGCGACGTCTTCATGGCGCACCACGCCGACCTGCTCGATCCCGCGTTCTGGCAGACCCACAAGGAACGCATCCTGGCGGGACACGTCGAGGACGTGTTCCCGTACGACCCGCACAAGCGCTTCCACGTCCGCGACGTCGCGCCGGCCCTGAAGGTGCCGGAGCCGCAGGACCGCGAGCTTCCCATCCACTGATCACCGACCGCATCCCTCGCATCCCTCGCATCCATTGCGTTCGACGCATTCCCTGATTTCTTAGAAGGAGACCCTCATGTCCGATTCCATCGTCATCGCTTCCGCCGCCCGCACGCCGATCGGCGGCCTGCTGGGCGACTTCGCCGGCCTGGCCGCGTGGGAGCTGGGCGCCGTCGCCATCAAGGCGGCCGTCGAGCGCGCCGGCATCCCGACCGATTCGATCGAGGAAGCCTTCCTCGGCAACTGCCTGATGGCCGGCCAGGGCCAGGCCCCGGCGCGCCAGGCCGTGCTGAAGGCCGGCCTGCCGCAATCGGTGGGCGCGGTGACGCTGTCCAAGATGTGCGGCGCCGGCATGCGCGCGACGATGTTCGCGCATGACACGCTGAAGGCCGAAAGCGCCGACATCCTGATCGCCGGCGGCATGGAGTCCATGACCAACGCGCCGCACCTGATGTTCGCGCGCAAGGGTGTGAAGTACGGCGCCGCGCAGATGTACGACCACATGGCGCTGGACGGCCTGGAAGACGCGTACGAGCGCGGCAAGGCCATGGGCGTCTTCGCCGAGCAGTGCGTCGACAAGTACGCCTTCACGCGCGAGGCGCAGGACCAGTTCGCGATCTCGTCGACGGAGCGCGCCAAGCGCGCGAACGAGGACGGCAGCTTCGCCTGGGAGATCGCGCCGGTGACCATCGCCGGTCGGGGCGGCGACACGGTGATCTCGCGCGACGAGCAGCCGTTCAAGGCCAAGCTCGACAAGATCCCGACGCTGAAGCCGGCGTTCAAGAAGGACGGCTCCATCACGGCCGCGACCTCGTCGTCGATCTCCGACGGCGCCGCCGCGATGGTGCTGATGCGCGAGTCCACCGCGAAGAAGCTCGGCGTGACGCCGATCGCCCGCATCGTCGGTACCGCGGTGCACGCCAACGCGCCGGAGTGGTTCACGACCGCGCCGGTCGGCGCGATCCAGAAGCTGCTGGCCAAGAACAACTGGGACGCGAAGAGCGTCGACCTGTGGGAAGTCAACGAGGCCTTCGCCGCGGTGACCATGGCCGCGATGGCTGAATTCAAGCTGCCGCACGAGATCGTCAACGTCAACGGCGGCGCGGTGGCGCTGGGTCACCCGATCGGCGCGTCGGGCGCCCGCATCCTCGTCACCCTGCTGGGCGCGCTCAAGCACCGCCACCTGAAGCGCGGCGTGGCGGCGCTGTGCATCGGCGGCGGCGAAGCCACCGCCGTCGGCGTCGAGCTGATCTGAGGACGGACCGGATGACGCAAGTTCTCATCATCGGCGCCTCGCGGGGCATCGGCTTCGAACTGGTGAATCAGCACCGCGAGCGCGGCGACACCGTCGTCGCCACGGCGCGCGACGACGCCAGCCTGGAGAAGCTGAAGGCGCTGGGCGCGACGGCGATCAAGCTGGAAGTGTCCGACGTGGTCAGCATCGCCGGCCTGGCCTGGCAGCTGGACGGCTACCAGTTCAACCGCGTGCTGTACGTCGCCGGCGTCTACGGCCCGAAGACCATCGGCCTGCAGCCGCCGAGCGCGGCCGACTTCGACGCCGTCATGCACACCAACGTGCTGGGCCCGATGCGCGTGCTGCCGCAGCTGCTGGACGCGCTCGCGCCGGACGCGCGCATCGGCATCCTGTCCTCGCGGATGGGATCGATGACGCTGCGCGCGAACTCCGCAGGCTGGGTCTACCGCGCGTCGAAGGCGGCAGTGAACTCGGTGATGAAGGACCTGTCGCTGACGCTCGACGGCCGCGCCGTCTGCGTCAGCCTGCACCCGGGCTGGGTCAAGACCGACATGGGCGGCCAGGAGGCCGACATCGACGTCGCCACCAGCGCCTCCAGCCTGCGCGGGGTACTCGACGGGCTGAAGACGACCGACAACGGCGGGTTCTTCAACTACGACGGCACGCCGCTGCCCTGGTAACTGGCTGGTTGACTGCGGCGGCCGCTGGCCCTCACCCCCACCCTCTCCCGCAAGCGGGAGAGGGAGCGAGAGTGCACCGAGCTGACCGGGAGACATCCGCGCCGCCTTCTTTCTCCCTCTCCCGCTTGCGGGAGAGGGTAGGGGTGAGGGCTGCGGTCGTCCGATACTCACTGACCACAGATCAAGATTCAGGGAGAGAACGATGAAGCGGTGGGCGCGTGTGAGCTTGAAGATCCTGGGCGGTCTGCTGCTGGGCGTGGTGACGCTCGCGGCGGCCTGGGCGGCGTTCAACAACCGGCTGGTCGATGACGCGCCGCGTCCGGTGCCGGAAGCGCTGCGCGTGCCGGCGCCGACGTTGCCGCCGGAGCGCAATGCGGTCTTTGCGCTGCTGGGTCTGGCCGAGGCCGGAGACGACCCGCACGCGGCCGGTCTGCGGCGATGGGCGGCGATGGATGCCGGCGCCATCGCATCCCTGCCGGCTTCGTCGCGCAAATGGCCGGCGAGCGAGACCCGCCAACCGGCCAGCAAGGCCTGGGGCTGCGACCCGCAGACGACCGATTGCGTCGCGGTCTGGATGCAGGAGGCCGATGCCCTGCGAGCATTGACCGCGGCTCACGCCGACATCGGCCGTCGCTGCGAAGCCGTGGCCCAGACGGGCATGGCGATCGACGAGCCGATGATCACCCCGTCCGCCGAACTGAAGACGGCCGGGCAGCTCTACATCCGGCGCGCAACGCTCCTGCCCTGGCAGACCACCGTGAATTGCCTGCGCTGGCTGCACCTGCGATCGGCGCTCGCGGGCCAGTCGGGCGATCGGGCGGCCATGCTGACCCTCGTCAAGCAAGCCGACGCGCTGACGGGGGCGATGCTGGACGGCACCAACACCCTGATCGGCGTCAATGTGGCCGGCGCGATGGCGAGGCGCCATTGGCGTGTCGTCACCGATCTGGCCGCCGCGTACCCCGCAGCCGCGCCTGAACTGCGCGCGATGCTGCGCCCGATGTCGGCGCGGGCGGCGGACACCTCCCGCTGGATCCGGACCGAGGCGAACTTCGGCCGCGAAGCTGTGCGCGAATACGCCTGCATGGATCTCGGCGCCGACGCCTCGGCGATGTCCGCCGACAGCCCGTTCCACTGCGAGCCTCGCTTCTGGGCCATGCCCAATGCCACGCAGCACCTCCTGGACAAGTACTGGTTGCAGGCCGAAGCCAAGTCCGGCGGCGGCGCGCTGAACATGCTTGACTGGGAGCCAGATCCGTCAGCGGACTGGGCCTTGGGCTTCCCCTGGCGCAACTCGATCGGCGGAACGCTCGTCGCGGTCGCCGCGCCTGGTTTTCCCATCTACGTGCGCAAGCAGGCGTCCCTGATGCTGCTCAACGAAGCCGCCCGCCTCGCGCTGGCGGCCGGCGACGTCGAGCCCGCGAAGCGCGCGGCCTGGCTCACGCAACAACCGATGGACGCCCGCCTGCGCGAACGACTCGCTATCGACGGCGAACACGTCGTCGCGCGCCTCTGGGCGCCCGTGTCCAGCGAGGACACGCTCCGCTACCGCATTCCCTCCGGCGCCACGAGCGCCGCCACCGTCACGGGATCCAACCCGGATTCCTCTCCGACCAAGAGTTGACCAAGAGCCGACCATGCTGCTTTCCGAAGACCACCGCGCCGTGCAGGACGCCGTCCGCGCCTACGTGCAGGACCAGATCGCGCCGAAGGCGGCCGCCTGGGACAAGTCCCACCAGTTCCCCGCCGAGGAACTCAAGGGCCTGGCCGCGCTGGGCTGTTACGGCGTGGCCGTGCCGACCGAGTACGACGGCGCGGGCCTGGACTACCTGGCGTTGGCGATCATCCTGGAGGAGATCGGCGCCGGCGACGGCGCGACCTCCACGGTCGTGAGCGTCAACAACTGCCCGGTGTGCAGCATCCTGATGGCCTTCGGCAACGAGGACCAGAAGCAGCGCTTCCTCAAGCCGCTGGCGCGCGGCGACATGCTGGGCGCGTTCTGCCTGACCGAGCCGCATGTGGGTTCCGAGGCCGGCGGCCTGAAGACGACCGCCGTGCTGGACGGCGACGCCTACGTCCTCAACGGCGTCAAGCAGTTCATCACCAGCGGCAAGAACGGCGACGTCGCCATCGTGATGGCGGTGACCGACAAGGCCGCGGGGAAGAAGGGCATCTCCGCCTTCCTGGTCCCGACGACCACGCCCGGCTATGTCGTGGCCCGCATCGAGGACAAGATGGGCCAGCACGCCAGCGACACGGCGCAGATCCTGTTCGAGAACTGCCGCGTGCCCGTCGCCAACCGGATCGGCGAGGAAGGCCAGGGATTGAAGATCGCGCTGTCGGGACTGGAAGGCGGCCGCATCGGCATCGCGTCGCAGTCGGTGGGCATGGCGCGCGCGGCCTTCGAGGCGGCGCTGCGCTACAGCAAGGAGCGCGTCGCCTTCGGCGTGCCGATCTTCGAGCACCAGGCGATGCAGCACAAGCTCGCCGACATGGCCACGCAGATCGAAGCAGCTCGCCAGCTGATCTGGCATGCCGCCGCGCTGAAGGACGCCGGCCAGCCCTGCCTGAAGGAAGCAGCGATGGCCAAGCTCTTCGCCAGCGAGATGGCCGAGCGCGTGTGCTCCGCCGCGATCCAGATCCACGGCGGCTACGGCTACGTCAGCGATTTCCCGGTGGAGCGGATCTACCGCGACGTCCGCGTGACGCAGATCTACGAAGGCACGTCCGAGGTGCAGAAGATCCTGATCGGCCGCGCGCTCGTCTGAGCGCAGCAGCGCAGTCACGACCCTGCGGAGCCGCGGGCCGGCGCACCGGCCCGCCCAGGCTCATTCGCTTTCCTGGACCAGCCGCGCGTTGAGCGGCTGCACCGGCCGCGCGTTCCTGCCAACCAGCTTGCGGAACGCGTCGATCTGCCGGGCCGACAGCGTCACCGGCTCCTTCAGCACCATCCAGTGCACGCCCTCCGAGCAGGGCGGCGTGGTCAGCGAGCCGGCGAAGTCGTAGTAGCCGAGCGACTTCGGCAGCAGGCTCGCGAGGTCCAGCGACAGCTCGTCCACGGTGATCTTCTCGCCGACGCGCGGCAGGTGCTGGAACACCGAGCCCCACGCCGCGTTGGAGCGGCCCGCGCGGATCAGCACCGCCACCACGCCGAGTTCCCCCGCCGCGTTCTTGTGGACGAAGTGCGCCACCATCGGCAGCGACTTGCCGTTGATGTGCTCCTCGCTGGGCGTGTGGAAGTGGAACTGCAGCAGCTCGTAGCTCTGGCCGCCGACGTCCAGCGTATTGCCGGCCGGCAGGTTCACCTGCACGGTGTGGCCGTTGTTCCAGATCGTCGGCGCGGCGCTGCCGTAGTGGAAGTCGAGCGCGGGCAGCGCGGCCTTCACCGGCTTGACGATGTTGATCGGGCTCTGCTGATGGCCCGCGGCGCATTCGGCGAACGACGGATCGATCTCGCTCCAGTGCGTGGCGCCCTTGTCGCCGGTGTATTCCCAATGCGCCGCCGCGGCGGCAGGCAGGGCGGAAGAGAAGAGGCCGACCGACAGGGCGGCGAGGAGGACGCGTGCGTGAGGTGCCATGGGGGTGCTCGAAAGAAGCGCAGAGGAATGGGATCGGTGAATGAAAAGGGTCGCGCGAGGCTAGCGTTCGCGGCGTGATCAAGGCGTTAAGAAATCGTTGATGAAAACGATGTCTTGCGAATGCTTGTTCACGGAGCCGAAACCGTCTTCCGCGCGATGTCTGACGAGCGGCGTTGGCGTTTTCCCGCGTCCCCCTTCAGACGGGTTGCCTGCGGCAGACGGGGGACGTAGATTGCGCCCCGCTGGCGACAAGACCTGACCCTGGACGGGGCATCGGGCGCCGCCTTCGATCAGGGAGAAGCTCATGTTGTCGACGATGCGGCGGCGCCTGCCCGCCATGGGAAATCTGTTCGTGCCGGTGCCGGTGCTGGCGCTGGTGGTCTCGATGATGCTGAGCGGCTGCGGCGGCGCAGTCGAGAAGGCCGTCGGGAACCTGCTGGACGAGACCAAGGTCCCGTACTCGCTCAGCCAGAACACGGCGGACTGCAAGGCGACCGAGCCGGGCACGGCCTGCACGGACGTCAAGATCTACGCCACGAAGCGGCATGACGGGCCCGCCACGGTCCGGCCGATCTGGACCGAGATCCCGGACAACAACGCCCCGGTCCGGGTCATCGACCACGTCTATCGCGACAACGAGGCCAACGGCGACGTGAGGATCAGCGTCGGGTTCATGACGCAGATGCGGCCGGGTGTCTACACCGGCACGATCGAGATCAACATCCTGAGTCTCGAACTCTTCACCACCTACGTGCCCAACAAGGTGCGTTACCGGCTGGAGGTCGGCAACAACGGCACCGAGAACCTGACGACCCTGCCCGCGGTGATGCCGGGTCGGGAGAGCTGGTCGGGATTCGGCGGCGGCGGGACGCGCTCCGGGTATGTGCCGCTGTCGCTGGATGCCACGAAGTTCAGTCCGCGTTGGACCCGCTGGATTGCGACGCCCACGACGACGTACGGCGAGGGTCTGCATCTGGGGCAGGGACTGATCGCGGTGCCTGACATGATCTTCGGCAGTGGCGGTGCCACGACCAGCAACGTGACGGTGGTGTCGCTCAAGGACGGCACCGATCTGTGGAAGGGCCTGTTGCCGGACCTGCCGATCCAGGTGACCGGTCGCGGCGACCGTCTGTACTGGCAGGCGTCCAACAGTCGGGTGATGGTGACGTCGACGACGGCGGGGACGCTGCTCGGGGAACACACGGCCAAGGGCAACACGGGGGTCGCGCCGGGCTGGACCTTCGCCGGCGGGCGTCTGCTGATGCCGACGGATCCGGAGGTCAACTACCTGTCCGCGCTGGACGTGGCGGACCTCAAGACGCCGGTGTGGACGACGACCGTGTCGGACCGGATCGTCGGCGTGAACTACGCGGCCTGGGGCGCGACCGCCGACGTGGATGCCGGCCTGACGTACGTGAACACGGGCGGCGTCTACCGCGTGCTGCGCCTGAGCGACGGCGTCATCACGGCGGAGGCGCAGGTGCCGACGCGGGAAGACCTGGGCCTGGGGCAGGTCTGGAGCTACGAGGCGCCGGTGCTGCCGGAGGACGGCGTGAGCGCCGTCCTGCTGAGTCATCGTGACCTGGCACGCGGGAGCGCGATGCAGAACCATCTGACGGTGGTGGACCGCGCCACGGGCGCACAGCGCTGGGACGCGACGGGACAGTTCATGGACCATCCGGTGACGGCGCATGGCGTCGTCTACGCCGCCAACCAGTCGACCAAGGCGGTGGAGGCGCGCAGCCTCGCCGACGGCTCGCTGCTGTGGACGTGGGCGATGCCGACGACGGACAGCTTCTGGCAGCGTCAGATGGTCCTGACGGACACCCACCTGTTCGTGTCGACCGACAAGCAGACCGTGGCCATCGATCTGGCGACGCGCACCGCCGCCTGGCAGGTCGCGACGGGCGGCTGGCTCGGCATGACGCCGGAGGGCGTGCTGGTGGTGTTCACCGCCATGGGCGGATCGACCCAGCTGTCCACGGTGAAGACGTTCAATCTGCGTTGAACGCAGGCGAAGGGCGCGCCAGGGCGGTGAGCCCCGGCGCGCTTGCGCACGGCGCGGGCCGGGGTCAGTTGGCCTCGACGGAGCGCTTCACCTGCCGGTTGTGATCCTCGTGCATGGCGATCTCGACGAGGGCGAAGTAGCAGGTGACTTCGTGGATCAGATCCACGGCGATATCGCAGAGCGTGCCGTTCTTGCGGCGCATCTCCATCGGCACGTCAAAGTCCTGCAGCAGGGCGGTCAGGTGCGTGAGCCGGTCGCGCATGCTGATCAACGCGTCGCCCATATCTGATCACCTGAAGGCAATTCTTCGCTCCCATGCGTCGACCGTCTATTGAGCGAATCAGTAGTCGTGGTGTTCCGCGTCTCAGGTTTCAGTAGTGGCCATCACTTGAACTGGTGGATGGTCATTCGCTCGCTCTCGTTCCGCTTCGAGCTATCCCGCTGGAGCACGACAACGCCATTGGCGATCGACCGAGCCGAAGTGCATCCGCACGGCGATCTCCACTTCATGGATGAGCGCCTCGTCATCCATGCCGGCCAATGATCGAAACGTCGCTGCGGCCAGCGCGTCGATGAAACCGGGTGCCAGGCGATCGAGGTCGCG
The DNA here is from genome assembly GCA_002205125.1 of Roseateles noduli. Taxonomy (GTDB): domain Bacteria; phylum Pseudomonadota; class Gammaproteobacteria; order Burkholderiales; family Burkholderiaceae_C; genus Roseateles; species Roseateles noduli. Next base: position 451,929 of record NIOE01000004.1, read on the forward strand.
GGCCAGATGTCGGCCGGAGCCGATCCAGCCACCACGTGCGCGCAGCGCGAAGAGCATCAGCTTGAACGCCAGACCCAAGGCAATGGCACGCTTTTCATTGAGATGGCGGCTCTGGCGCAGATCGGCGGTCTGTCCGAGGAGATGCGATCGCAGCGAGTCGAGGTCGAACGGTTTCGGACCCTCCTGGAGGATCTCGTTGCCGTAAGCGCGCAGCGAGCGCATCGCTTCACAGGACGGCATCAGCAGGATGCCGTTCGCCACCTCGTCTGCGAGCGCGCAGACGGACATGGCGTGCTCGCGCGCCAGCACCCGGCGCAGCGAGCCGAAGTCGTGGACGGCGAGATCGACAAGATGGTCGTCGATCATCACGACCTCCCGCAGGACTTCGCTGACCTTCGGCAGGAAAACGAAGACGTCGATGTCGGAGGTGGGCGTGGGGCAGCCCTTGGCGTGAGAACCGGAGAGCAGGATCTGCCGGGCATCGGGGAATCGGCTGGCGATCTTCCTGATGATCTCGACGGGGACGGTCGATGGGATCAACGCTTCGATCAGTCGAGACCTGGGGATGTTGGCATCCGTCATTTGCCGCTCTCCGTGCCGCCTTCTGCGGGAAGCTCCGGTGGTACCGGCAGATCGGACTTGGCGATGCGGATCTGCTCCAGCGTCACATCGATCGCGCGGCATTTGCTGGGAAAGTATTCGCAGATCAGGGCCGTCTGGCCCTTTGCCGCTCGCACCGAACCGTCCGTGAAAATATATAGACCTGCCGCCGATGGGTACGGGTAGGAAATGGCTTCTTCGATCTCGTCGCGACTGATGGGCTCGAGTCGCTCTGCATAACGGGTGAGGTTGTTGCGAGACTGCATGACCCACTCGCCCGAGAATGTGAAAACGCCGTGAATGATGAGGGCGGAGGGAAGCTTTCCCCGCCACGGCACGTATTTCAAGGTTTTTCCCGATAACGCCACGTCCGCACAGGCTGAATAACAGCCGCCCGCGACGATCACGTCCAATTCTTGAGCTCGCCAAGCGAGACGTGCTCCAGGGATGACGATGCCACCGGGGACATCGATAAGCCAAAGTTTGTGGATCTCAGGATGCGCATCGAGCAGAGCAAGGGCTTCGTTGACCAATTGGTCTGCCAACATCGTGCTGCGGATGACCAGGGCATCCCCACTGACGTAGACATGTGGCTGGGGAGACGGAATGAATGGTGGCGTTGCTCCGCGTGCAAGGGGGCCGATTGCCATCAACGCCAGGAGGCAACGTGCTTGGAAGAGTTTGACTTGCACTTTCATTCCTATAGCAACCGGCCGAAGACGGTCGGCCTGATCCGGATTTCTCAAGCCCTCGCGCTGCAGCGATTCGCCGAGAAATCGGAGATCAGTCTAGGAATGAAGCTGTCGTTTGAACCTCGGGATATTTGCTTAACAAATATCTGCGATGAGGTCTACTCAAATTGCTGGAAGGCGTCGCCGTGCTTCCAGTCAAATTAACTAATGAGCGCCGCGCTCATTCCTCATCGATATTCAGCCCGGATTGCCACACCGGCAGGGCTGCGTCGAACATCGACGGCGCGCTTCCCAGCGCTTTCGGATCGCGGACCAGCTTGATCCACGTCAATGTGTCGTGGTGGCTGCCCGGCAGCAGGTCGCGGCTGCGTTCCTGCATCAGCCACGCGTGCAGCGCGGCGTATTGATCGGGATGGCGCTGCGCCGTCCAGCCCAGCGCGACGAGGTCACCGTAGCCTTCCTCGCGGCGCACGGACTTCATGGACAGGTAGGCGCGCTGCAGGTCCGGGGTCAGGCCTTCGGGCACCGGTGTGGCCGAGAAGCCGGCCGGCAGGTGGAACCAGGCACCTTCCAGGTAGCGGCGGCAATGGCCGAGCTCGTGCGCCGCCATCAGTTCGAGCGCGCTGTCTTCCAGGCCGACCGGCAGGCGCTGCGTCGTGGCCTCGCCCTCGGGGTTGCCGCGCAGGCTGAGCACGAACTTGCAACGGCCGTCCTTGAAGCCCAGCGCCAGCGGCGCGGCGTCGGGCGCGTCCTGCGGCTGCACGACGACGTCCACCGGCATGCCCGACGTCCGCGCGTGCTGCAGCACCGGGGTCATGCCGGCGATCCAGCGTTGTTCCAGCGGCGTGAGGCCGGCGGCCTGGGCCGTCAGGCCCGACAGGGCGAGGGCGCTGCACAGCGCGACACGGAGAACGGCGAGGGAGTGCTTGAACATCGGGCAGGCCTGCGAATTCCAGGGCGTGATCGGAGCGGGAACCCGGGGGAATGCCGGGGTGCCTCGCGCGAAGCCTGATGGTGAAGCGCGCGGGGCGCGCGTGCGCTTGCGACGGACCCACAAGTCCGCCTCGCCCGTGACGGGTTGCGCGGGGACCTCCGGAGTGCATCGCATCGGGTGGAAACCCCGCGACGGGTGTCGGATGACGCTCGTGAAATCGATCACTCATCGCGCTCCATCACTCTGCATGAACGAGCCTTCGATGCCTAACAGCTCCGCTCCGCAATCGTCGTCACCTCCGCTTCCTCCGCTTCCTCCGCCGTCGGCCGGCGCACCGGGCTGCCCGGTGCCAGGTCTGAACGCCTTCGTCGATATCAGCCATTGGCAGCAGACCGTCGACCTTGACGCCGCGCGCGCCGCCGGGCTGGTCGGCATGATGCACAAGGCGACGCAGGGCACGACCTTCGTCGATCCGGCTTGGGCGGCGCGCGCGAGGAAGGCGCGCGAACTGGGCCTGCTGATCGGCGCGTACCACTTCTGCACCAACCAGCCGGTGGAGGAGCAGATCGACCGCTTCCTCGACACCATCGCCACGAGCGGCAGTTCGGCGGGCGTGGTGCCCGTGCTCGACTGGCAGCACATCGCCATCCCCAGCCAGGGCACGATGACGCAGGCGGCGCTGGTGGAGATGATCGACCGCTTCCACGACCGCACCGGCATCTACCCGATGCTGTACTGCGGCTACTGGGCGCTGGCGAACCTCGCGCCCCGCCAAGGCACCGGGACGCTCCGGTCGTGCCCGCTGTGGCAGGGCTTCTACTCGTCCCACTTCGGATGGCTGAGCGACATCTGGGACGATTGGACGATGCTGCAGTACACCGACGGCACGCTCGGCCCGTCGCCGCATGAGTTCCCCGGCCTCGGCAACGTGGCCCGCGACACCTTCAACGGCACGATCGAAGACGCGCGGGCCTTCTGGGCCGCGAATGCATTGAAGAAGTAAGCGGGCTCGCCGGGCAGGCCCGGCATCGCGGCACGGCGCTCAGCCCAGCGCCGTGTCCAGCACCATCATCAGCGCGAAACCGAGCATCAGCCCCTGCGTCGCCCAGCGCTCATGGCCCTTGCGGTGCGACTCGGGAATGATCTCGTGGCTGATGACGAACAGCATCGCGCCCGCCGCGAAGCCCAGTCCCCAGGGCAGCAGCAGCGGCCAGGCGGACACGACCCACGCGCCCAGCACCGCGCCGACAGGCTCCACCAGCCCTGACGCCGCGCCCAGCAGCAGCGCCTTGCGCCGCGAGTAGCCCACCGCCATCAGCGCCACCGCGATGACGAAGCCCTCGGGCAGGTCCTGGATCGCGATGGCCAGGCTCAGGCTGGCCGCCGCGACCGGATCGTTGGCCGCGAAGGCCACGCCGATGGCGAGGCCCTCCGGCAGGTTGTGCAGCGTCACCGCGATCACGAACAGGGTCGTGCGCCGCAGCCGCGTCGGGTCCATGCCCTCGCGGCCCTTGATGAAGTGTTCGTGCGGCAGCCAGCGGTCCATCGCCATCAGCGCCCAGGCGCCGAGCAGCACCGCCAGCGCGACCTGCGTCGCGGCGCCGGTCGGCGTCGAATGCGCGCGCGCGGCTTCGAGGCCGGGAATGATCAGAGAGAACGAGCACGCCGCCAGCATCACGCCGGCGCCGAAGCCCATCAGCGCGTCCTGCCCGCGCGCGGAGAGGCTGCGCGTGCCCAGCGCGGGCAGCGTGCCGAAGGCCGTCGCCGCCGCGGCGAGCAGGCCTGCCTGCAGCGCCATCGCGATCACCGAGCCGTGGCCCGCGCCGCCCGCCGGCCTGATCCACGTCCAGCCCTGCTGGAGCAGCAGCACGGCGCCGATCAGCAGGATGGCGAAGCCGAAGACCTGGCGCAGCCGATGCCGGCGCGCCACGGTCTTGTCGTGGTGGGCGATCGCGTCAGAGTCCGCCATCGGTCAGCTTCGCGGGATCCAGCATCTGCTGGAGGGTGGCGCGGTCGAAGTCGGTCATCTCCTCGGCGACGTCGACGATGGGACGCTTCTCCGCATAGGCGCGCTTGGCGATCGCGGCGGCCTTCAGGTAGCCGATCTCGCGGTTCAGCGCGGTGACCAGGATCGGGTTGCGCGCCAGCGCGTGCTGCAGCCCGTCGGTGTTGACCTTGAAGTCGCGGATCGCCTGCCCGGCCAGCGCCTTGGTGGCCGCGGAGAGCAGCGCCAGGCTGTCGAGCAGGTTGGTCGCGATCAGCGGCAGCATCACGTTGAGCTGGAAGTTGCCCGACTGGCCCGCGATCGTGATCGCCGTGTCGTGGCCGATGACCTGCGCGCAGACCATGGTCACCGCTTCCGGGATCACCGGATTCACCTTGCCCGGCATGATCGACGAGCCCGGCTGCAGCGCGTGCAGCTCGATCTCCGCGAGGCCGGCGAGCGGGCCGGAGTTCATCCAGCGCAGGTCGTTGGCGATCTTCATCAGCGAGACCGCCAGGCCCTTCAGTGCGCCCGACAGCGCCACCGCCGTGTCCTGCGCCGACAGCGCGGCGAAGAAGTCCGGCGCCGGGCGGAAGCTCAGGCCGGTCAACTTGGAAAGTTCCTCGGCGAAACGCTGCGCGAAGTCCGGATGCGCGTTGATGCCGGTGCCCACGGCGGTGCCGCCTTGCGCCAGTTCGCACACCGACGGCAGCAGCGCGCGCAGCTGCGCGCGGCGCGCCTCGATCTGCGCGCACCAGCCGCCGAGCTCCTGGCCCAGGCGCAGCGGCATCGCATCCATCAGGTGGGTGCGGCCGGTCTTGACGTGATGGCCGTCGCTGCGGATCTTGTCCTGCAGCGTCTGCACCAGCAGGTCCAGCGCCGGCAGCAGCTCGCCCTGCAGCGCCTGCGCGGCGCTGATGTGCAGCACCGTGGGGATCGAATCGTTGCTGCTCTGTCCGGCGTTGACATGGTCGTTGGCGTTGACCGTGACCGGGTTGGCCACGCCGCTGCCGATCAGCCGTGTGGCGACCGTGGCGATCACCTCGTTGGCGTTCATGTTCGAGCTGGTGCCCGAGCCGGTCTGGAAGATCTCCACCGGGAAGTGGCTCATCAGCGCCGGGTCCTGCAGCAGCTGCGTGGCGGCGCGGTCGATGGCGTGGCCGATGTCGGCCGGCACCTGTTCCAGGGCGATGTTGGCGCGCGCCGCGGCGGCCTTCTGCAGCACCAGCGCGCGCACGAAACGCTCGGGCATCGGCTGGCGGCTGATGGCGAAGTTCTCGACCGCGCGCTGGGTCTGTGCGCCGTACAGCGCGTCGACGGGGACGGCGACTTCGCCCATGGAGTCACGTTCGATGCGGGTCGCCTTGGTGGCCTTGGTCATGGGGATGCTTCTTTCCTGGTCATTCCTGGAGGGGCTGCGGCTCAGACGCCAATGGAAGCGCTGCAGGCGCGCGACGAGGGCGGCGTCGCCCTGGGCGTCGGCCAGCCGGTGCAGCGCCGCCAGCGGACGGTTGAGCTGATCCAGGCAGGCACATCGCCAATGCCAGGGTAGCAGCGTGTTGTGAGAGGCGCCGTACAGCAGCCGGAGGGCCTGTTCGTGAGCGGGGATCGCGGCGAGGACGCCGGCCTCCACCAGCTGCTCCAGCGCCAGCTGGTGCTGTCGCAGCAGCGCCGGCTCGTCGGGGGCGAGTCCGCAGGTGATCTTCAGCGCCATCCAGCGCAGGCATTCGACGCCCGGATGATCGGCGGCGGCGCAGCCCCCGTCGACCGCCATCGGAGCGGCGCGCGTCTCCCCCGCGGGAGGGAGACCCACGGCGGACGGGGGCACGGACGGGCCCCGGGGAACGGGCAGGCGGGACGGCAGCAAGGGCATGGCGACTCCTGACGATCGGGGCGTGAACCGGGGAACACCGGAAACACGGCGGACACGGGCTGGCAGGGACGCTTGCTGTGGTGGAACGGGAAGGGGGACCCGGCAAGACCGGCGCCCGACGTCAGGCAAAAAGAAAAGAGAGGTCGAGCCGCGAAACGATGCCGAATCGGATCGCGGCGCAACCTCTCTGCAATTTGCATTGGTCGCGCGGGGTCGGAGCCCGCAGGAGTCTTCTCGTTTGTCGTTGATCCTAGATGAGAATTGCTCTCATCTGCAAGCCCTCTGGAAGGATGCGCTTGCGGGGCCTGGGGGCTTTGGGCGAAGGGGCGTCAGATCAGCCGAAGGTCCTTGGGGCGGACACCGGGGAAGACACGGGCGAGGGCCGCGTTGGACAGGCCGAACTGGCGCTGCCACAGGCCGCCCAGCACGGCGCGGTAGTCGTTGAGCACCGGGTAGTCGCGGTTCTGGAACAGCGTCGATGCGGTCAGGGCGATCTGGTCGCCCGCCACCGGGCCGCCGGCGGCGAGGCTGCCGCCCAGCAGCCAGTACACGCTGCCGTGACCGTGGTCGGTGCCGCGGTTGCCGTTCTCGCGGAAAGTGCGGCCGAACTCGCTGATCACCATCACGGTGGTCTGCCGCCAGACGTCCGGGCCGAGTTCGTCCGCGATGGCCGCGAGGCCGCGGCCGACTTCCTCGAAGCGGTTGGCCAGCTGGCCCGTCGCGCCGCCCTGGTTGACGTGCGTGTCCCAGCCGCCGACGTCGATGAATCCCAGGCTGAAGCGGCCGCGCATCAAGGTGGCGATGCGGCGCGCCTCCAGCTCGAATCCCTTGGCGGGAATCGCGTTGCGACCGGCGGCGTCGGTCATCGTCTTCATCCGGTCGGGGGACAGGTCCCGCGCCAGCTCCTCGCGGAGCGCGAGCCCTTCCTCCACCGACGCACCCAGGCTCTGGCCCTGGTACATGCTGGCGATCAGCGCGCGGTTCTTCGCGTCGACGGCGGGGCGAGCGGTCTCGCGCAGCCCGGCGTTGGCGATGCGCACCGGGCCGCGGAAGGCGATCGGCAACTGGTCCGTGAACGAGAGCGCCTGCTGCGCGTCGAGCTCCGCAGCGAGGCGGTTCAGGAAACCGGAGTTGTAGTCGCGGGAACCCCCCACCGGTTGGCCCAGCTCGATGCTGTCCTGGGTCTCGAAGTGGCTGCGCGAGAGGTCCTCGGTGCCTGCGAACGGGAGGAACCGCGCCTGGCCCGCCTGCGCCAGCGGGAACACGCTGTTGCGCAGGGCAGGGTGCAAGCCCCAATCGGCATTCAGCGGGAGCGCCGAGGCCGCGTCCGTCGGCGACGGTCTCGCGATCGCGATGCGCGGGCGCTGCTCGTAGTAGAAGCTGCTGCTCGTGGGAATCAGCAGGTTGGTGGCGTCGTAGCCGCCGCGCAGGAAGACCAGCAGGAATCGGGGGCGCACGCCCGAAGCCGGGGACGCCGGTGCCCCTCTCCGCTCAATCGCCTCCTCACGCTCGGCATTCGCTCCAAGGGGCACCGGCGTCCCCGGCTTCTCCAGAACCTGCCCTGCGGAGGACGCCGTGCCGGCAGCGAAGAGACGGGCATGCGAGATGGTCAGCGAACCCGCCGCCAACGCTTGCAGAAGATGTCGTCGGTCCATGGTCAGCGATACATGAAGTCAGGACTGGAGAGCCACAGCGTCAACCATTGCTGCGGGGTCGTGGTCTGCGCGAGCGCCGTGCGCGTCGCCGGTGCGAGCGTCGGCTCGACGCGTGCTCGCAGCGGCTGCAGGTCCGGCAGCGGCACCGGCGTGTTCGTGCCCTCGGGGCGATACAGCGCGACCGCGCCGCCGCCGATCTGGCGCGCCACTTCGAATCTCAAGGTCATCTGCCCGGGACTGTTCCAGGCGTCCGCCGTCAACGGATAGCCGTCCGGCGTCTGCTTGTCGTAGAGGCCCTGTCCGAGCCGTCTCAGCCAGTTCTGCAACGGCTGCGCGTTCTGCAGTTCACGTTGTTCGAAGCCGGCGCGCAGGCTCGACAGCAGGTAGACATGCGGATCCTTGAACCGCGGCGAGTCCGCCGACGCGAACTGCGGCGCGTAGAGCATCGGGCGCAGCGTTGCGGGCAGGTCGCCCTTCGTCCTGAGGAAGGCGGCGCTCATCGCGTCGACCACGTCCCGCGGCGGCTGTTCGCCGAGGAAGAACACTGCCAGCTTGCCGCAGACGAAACGCGCCGTCGCCGGTTGCGCGACCAGCAGGTCCAGCACCTCGTCGAGCTCCTCGGCGCCGCGGCCCTTGATCGTGCGACCGAGCAGTTGCTTGTCGCCGAAGTCGTGGCGGCCGGGGTGGAACTCGAACAGGCCGTCGCGCTTGTAGAGCGCCTCGAAGCGCGGCGCGACCTTCGCCGGCTCGGGATCGACGCGCACGCCGAAGCCCGTCAGCACGCGCGCCAGCTCCTGCACGTCGCGCTGCGTGTAGCCGCCGTCCACGCCCAGGGTGTGGAGCTCCAGCAGCTCACGCGCGTAGTTCTCGTTGATGGCCCGGTTGGCGTTCTGGTCGTTGTCGAGGTAGCGCAGCATCGCCGGATGCCGCGCGACCGCGCCCAGCATCGTGCGGAACGAGCCGAGCGCATGCGGGCGCAGCGCGCGGTCCTGGTAGTCGGCCAGCATCAGACGGATGTCGCGCTTGCCCTGGTGCACGTTGAAGTGGTTGAACCAGAACCACGACAGCTGTTCGAGCAGTTGCTGCTCGGCGTAGAGCTCGCGCAGCAGCTGACGCTCGCCGGTCTCGCGCGCGGCGAGACCCTGCGCGTCCTGGTAGGCCTTGCGCGCGGCAACTCGTTCTTCTTCGGTCCCGCCCTTGTTGTCGCCGTTGCGCCGAAAGGATTCCGCCGCCCACACGCGCGAAGGCAAGCTGCCCTGGCTGATGCCCATCACGTCGATGCGGGCCTGGACCGCCGCGGGCATCTTCGCGCTGGCATCGGCGCGGAGCTGTCGTTCGACATACCGGCCCCAGCCGAGGCGTTCGATCTCGCCAAGCTGCGCTTGCGTCGCGCCCCAGCCGATGCGGTTGGCCGCGCGCAGGCGCTGCGAGGCGTCCATCGGGACGTCGGGCGCCGAAGGCAGTCCGCCGCACGCTGCGAGCGCCGCGGTCGCCGTCGCGCCCAGCAGCAGTGACCGACGTTGAAATCCGGTGAGCGAAGCGGCGTCGGCAGCGGCGTTCGAAGCGGAGGTCGAAGGTGACATGCGACAAGCATGCCGCCCTCGTGTCGACCGTGTCCAGTGGCCTTTGCGCTACTTCACAGTTGTAGCGTCGCCTGCCCTCAGAGCTCGGCCACGCCCTTGACCCGTTCAGGGGCCTTGGTCATCGGCACGACGGCGATGGGCGCTTCGACCGCGCGGCCGTGGAAGCGGTCCAGCAGGTCCTTCCACTGCGCGCGCACGGTGACGACGTTGGCCAGCTTCACGTGGCCGTAGCCGCGGATGCCTTCGGGCAAGCGCGCGAGCTTGATGGCGACGTCGAGTTTCTCGGCGCTCAGGTGCGCCAGCAGCTCGTCGACGAGCGCTTCGTAGTCGCGCACCAGCTGGCGTTCGATGCGGCGCTCCTCGGTCTTGCCGAAGATGTCGAGCGCGCCACCGCGCAGGCCCTTGAACTTCGCCAGCGTCTTCAGCGCCTTGAAGGTCCACGAGCCGAGCTCGACCTTCTTCGCGCGGCCGTCGGCGCCCGGCTTGGACAGCAGCGGCGGGGCCATGTGGAAGCTGAGGTGATCCCAGTCCTCGAACTGCGCCTTCAGCGCGGCTTCGAACTTGCCGTCGGTGTACAGGCGCGCGACCTCGTACTCGTCCTTGATGGCGAGCAGCTTGGCGTAGTAGCGCGCCACGGCCTTGGTCAGGCGCAGGCCCTTGCCGGCATCGCCCAGCGCGATCTCGGCGGCGCGCACGCGCTGCACCAGCGCCTCGTAGCGCAAGGCGTAGGCGGCGTCCTGGTAGTCGGTGAGGAAGGCCTTGCGGCGCGCGATCAGGCCGGGCTGTCCGTCCTTGTCGTCGAGCTGGTCGAAGTTGAACCACTGCACCGCGGAGCCCGGCTGTTCGCCCGCCAGGCGGCGCAGCGCCTCCGGCGCGGCGATCGCGAGACGACCCAGCGCGAACGCGGTCTTGTTGTTCTCGATGGCGACGCCGTTCAGCTCGATCGCGCGCATCAGCGCCTCGAAGGACACCGGCACCAGGCCGCGCTGCCAGCAGGCGCCCAGCATGATGATGTTGCTGGGCATCGTGTCGCCCATCAGGCGCTTGGCGATGTCCTGCGCGTCGATGCTGGCGAGCAGGTCCTTGCCCTCGCCGACGGCGTGGCGCATCTTCGCGATCAGCGCATCGGCCTGCAGGCTCGCGTCCGGGTTGCGGACGAAGGCCGCCGTCGGCAGCTCATGCGTGTTGGCCAGGATCACCGTGCGACCGGCCTTGATGGTGGCCAGCGCGTCGGCGCTCGCGCCCACGACCATGTCGCAGGCCAGCAGCACGTCGGCCTGCTGCGTGTCGATGCGGACCTGGTTGAGCAGGTCCTGCGTCGGCGCGACGCGCACGAAGGACAGCACCGCGCCGCCCTTCTGCGCGAAGCCCATGAAGTCCAGCACCGAGCTCTGCTTGCCTTCCAGATGCGCGGCCATCGTGACCAGCGCGCCCACCGTCACGACGCCGGTGCCGCCGACGCCGGTGACCAGCATGTCGAAGGGGCCCGTCCACGCCCAGGGCGCGGGAGGCTGGATCGCGGCGATCTCGCGCGTCAGGTCCGCCGGGCCGAAGGCCGCGCCGGCGCGCTTCTTCATCTTGGCGCCGTGCACCGAGACGAAGCTCGGGCAGAAGCCGTTCACGCAGCTGAAGTCCTTGTTGCAGCTGCTCTGCTCGATCACGCGCTTGCGGCCGAAGTCGGTTTCCACCGGCACCACCGACAGGCAGTTGCTCGCCTGGCCGCAGTCGCCGCAGCCTTCGCAGACGGACTCGTTGATGAAGATGCGCTTGTCGGGGTCGGGGAACTCGCCCTTCTTGCGGCGGCGGCGCTTCTCGGCGGCGCAGGTCTGGTCGTAGATCAGCACGGTGACGCCGGCGATCTCGCGCAGCTCGCGCTGCACGGCGTCGAGCTCGGACCGGTCGTGGAAGGTCGTGCCCGTCGGGAAGAGGCCGTGGTGGCCCTCGTACTTCTCGATGTCGTCGGAGACCACGACCAGGCGCTTGACGCCTTCGGCCTCGACCTGGCGCGCGATCTGTGGCACCGAGGTCTGGCCGTCGACCGGCTGGCCGCCGGTCATCGCGACCGCGTCGTTGTAGAGGATCTTGTAGGTGATGTTGGCCTTGGCCGCGATGGCCTGCCGGATCGCCAGGTAGCCCGAGTGGTAGTAGGTGCCGTCGCCCAGGTTCTGGAAGACATGCTTCTCGGTCGTGAAGCGCGAATGCGCCGCCCAGTCGACGCCTTCGGCGCCCATCTGGATCAGGCCCGAGGTGCCGCGTTCCATCCAGCTCGCCATGAAGTGGCAGCCGATGCCGGCCAGCGCGCGCGAGCCCTCGGGCAGCTTCGTCGAGGTGTTGTGCGGGCAGCCCGAGCAGAAGTAGGGCTGGCGGCGCACCGCGTCGGCGCTGTTGGACAGCAGGCAGGGCGTCAGGAAATCGACGACCAGATGGCGGCGGTCCAACGCCGGGTTCAGCCGCGCGAGCCAGTCGGCGACGGTCGGCATGATGCGCGAGGGCCGCAGCTCGCCGAGCGCGCTCAGCACGGCGGCCCCGTGTTCATCGGACTTGCCGACCACGCGCGGACGCTGCGCGTCGGGCAGGTGGTAGAGCAGTTCCTTGATCTGGCGTTCGACGACGGGCGCCTTCTCCTCGATGACCAGCATGTCGGTCAGGCCCTGCGCGAACTCGCGGATGCGCGTCGGCTCCAGCGGATACACCAGGCCGACCTTGTAGACGCGCACGCCGGCGGCGGCCAGCGCGTTGGGGTCGAGGTCCAGCCGACGCAGCACTTCCATGAAGTCGTAATGCGCCTTGCCGACGGTCACGATGCCCAGCGACGCGCGCGGGCTGACGACGATGTGCTTGTCGATCGAGTTGACCTTGGCGAAGGCCAGGACGGCGTCGATCTTGTGCGCGAGGCGCGACTCCAGCTCCAGCGACGGCAGGTCGACGGAACGGATGTGCAGGTTGGTCGGCGGTGTGTGGTCGACGGGCAGCTCGAAGTCCATGGCCACCGCGTCCAGGTCGACCGTCATGCCCGATTCGACGACTTCCGAGATCGCCTTGAAGCCGACCCACGCGCCCGAGAAGCGCGACAGCGCCCAGCCGTAGAGGCCGAACTCCAGGTACTCCGCGACGTTGCCGGGGTGCACCAGCGGCATGGACCAGGCCTGCAGCGCGAGGTCGCTCTGGTGCGGCGTCGAGGAGGACACGCAACCGTGGTCGTCGCCGCAGACGACGAGCACGCCGCCCTGCTTCGCCGTGCCGTAGACGTTTCCGTGCTTCAGCGCGTCGCCGGAGCGGTCCACGCCCGGGCCCTTGCCGTACCACATGGCGAACACGCCATCGACGGTGCGCTTCGGGTCGAGCGCCACGCGCTGCACGCCCAGGCAGGCGGTGGCGGCGAGGTCCTCGTTGATCGCGGGCAGGAAGTTGACCTCCGCCTTGTCGAGGAACTTCTTCGCCTTCCACAGCTGCTGGTCGACCATGCCCAGCGGGCTGCCGCGGTAGCCGCTGACGAAGCCGGCGGTCTTCAGGCCCTGGCGCTCGTCCTGCGCCTTCTGCATCAGCAGCAGGCGCACGAGCGCCTGGGTGCCGGTCAGGAACACCGGTCCGGCGCTGGCGGCCAGGTTGTCGGACAGCTGGTAGGGGCGCAGGGCCGGCGCGACGGCAAGACTGGCTTCGGTCATGGCTTGTCTCCCCAATGGGGCGAGCCGGCCGGGGCGGGCCGGTCGGCTCGGATTTGTAGATGGATCGATGAGGGGATTCTTTCCGAGACAATGGGAACTTTCTTGCTCCGTTTACTAGTACGGTGGCATGGATTGATCAATTCATACTCAGAAGTGGCGGATATGGAGAATGAACGTTTCGATCGGGCAACCCGCCTGATCCTGGAGGCGTTGCAGGCCGACGCGCGCCAGAGCACGCAGCAGCTGGCGGACAAGGTGGGGCTCTCGGCCACGCCGGTCTGGCGCCGGGTCAAGGAGCTGGAAGAGCGCGGCGTGATCAGGCGTCACGTGGCGCTGGTGGACCGGGAACAGCTCGGCCTGTCGATATGCGTCCTGGCGAACGTCAGCCTGGTGCGGCACACGGAGGGCGCGGTCGACGCCTTCGAGGCGATGGTGGCGGGCAGTCCGGAGATCGTCGAATGCCAGGCCATCACCGGCGAGGCGGACTACGTCATCAAGATCGTCGCGCCCGACATGAAGGCCTATGACCAGTTCCTGCAGAGCAAGGTGTTCCGCGTCCCGGGCGTGGCCAGCGTGCGCAGCAACGTGGTGCTGCGCGAGGTGAAGTACGAGACCGCCTATCCGGTGCCGTGATGGTGTTCCTGCGCGTTCTCCTCAATGGGCATCGCGTTTTCGACGTGAGATCCTGAAGCCATGTTCTCCGTCTACGGCACTTCCGGAAAGATTCTCACCGGCGGCCTGGAGCAGGTTCGCGACCTCGCTCCGGTGCAGGCGGTGGCGCGCACGCGCGCGGTGGCGCCGATTGCGCGGCAGGGTGACCTGACGCCTTCCACGGTGGTGCTGGCCGGCGTGGGGCAGGGCGGCGGTGGCGGCGTCGGCGGCGGGCCGGGATTCGGGCCGTCGGCCTACATGGCGCACGAGGCGCTGGCCGCCTACGCCGGCGACACCACGCGCGTGCCGCTCACGCAAGTGCATCAGCTGATGAGCCGCAAGCTGATCAGCGTGATGTCGGGCTCTTCGCTGCGTCAGGCGATGCGGACGATGTCTCGGGTCGGCGTTGCCCAGGCGCCGGTGCTCGGGGAGCAGGGCGAGGTGCGCGGGCTGGTGTCGCGCGGCGATCTCACGCGCGGTCTGGCGGAGGATCTGGAGGAGATGGCCGAGATCATGGTCATCGCCCGGCGGCTGGCTGCGCCGGTCGACGATGTGATGTGGACGCCGGTGCCGGTCGCGCAGTCCGACACGCCGTTGCGGGAGGCGGCTCAGTTGATGCTCGACCTGGGCCTGCCTGGTCTGCCGGTGGGCGACGACAACGGCCACCTGATCGGCTTTCTCTCGCGCAGCGACCTGCTGCGCGGCATGACGCACGAACCGCCGCTGGACCTCTGGTCCTGACGCGTGCGACGCCCGGCGCGCTGGAGGGCGCCCAGGGTCAGTACTTGCGCATCCCGCGGTCGGCTTCTTCCTGCTCGATCGCCTGCAGCGTGCGCCAGTCGGTGCACACGAACACGCCGTCTTCCACGATGCGGTCCGGCAGCGAGCCGTCGCCCCGGGCGACCTTCCCGTCCTTGCAGATCAGGGTGCCGCGCGCCGAGCCCTGGTCCTGCAACGCCTTGCCGATGACCATCGAATCCCGCGTGTACAGCGTCAGCATCAGCAGCGCGAACAGCACGCCCAGCATCAACGCCACGCCCACGACGATGTCGCTGACGTCGCGCAGGGCCGACGGCGGTGCCGGCTGCGCCACCTGCGCGCGGGGCGCGGCGGCGAAGCTGCGGCCGTCGTCCCGCGAGGCGCTCGCAGGCGAACGCGACGTGGACGGGCCGGATCGCGCGTTGGCGCGAGACAAGCCGGGCGAAGGACGGGTGGTGGCCATGTTCATGAGACGGATCGCTTTGCCAAAAGGACAACCAGCTGGGCGGACCGGAGACGGACAGGATGAAGGCTACAGGCGACCGGCCTCGTCAACTACTTAAATGCGGGTGTCTCCACCAAAAATGCACGGGTGATCCCGCCCCTTTCCGTTGGTTACAGCAGTTGCAGAACTAAGATTTCTGCACCTCCAAAGAGCGCCTTCCGGGCGTTCTGAAGCGCCCGAAGTGGCGCAGTGCGCACACCGCGCGAAACCACACGCCGACCCTGCGTCCACCTTCGCGAGCTCGATTCACCATGTCCTCATTCGATACCCCCCTCACGGACGCCGCGCATCAGGCGCTGCAGAAGTTGTCGCACGAGTTGCCCGACGCCTGCGAGCGCCTGGACTACGTCAAGCGCATGACCGATCAGGCCGCCAACAAGGTGCTGGGGATCGTCGAGTCGGCGCAGGAGGACGCGCAGGCCGTCGCGCGCCAGGGGCATGAGTTGTCGGAATCGCTGCAGCGCCTGGCCGCGTCGCCGGATCTGAGCGTCGAACGCGCCCGCGCCATGATGCGCTTGTGCGCCGCCTATGCGGCCGGCGCCGCCGGTTTCGCGGACCGCGTGAAGGGCCTGCAGACCGAGATCATGATGGCCCAGGACTTCCAGGACCTGTCCGGCCAGGTGATCAACAAGGTGCTGAACATGCTGCGCCCCGCGGAGGAGCCGCTGCAACAGCTGCTGGCCGCGCAAGGTCACGCCGCCCCGGCCGCCGCCGCGGAAGAACAGCTCGCCGGCGTGCAGACGCCGGACAAGGCGCTGCAGCAGGACGACGTCGACGCGATGCTCGCCGAAATGGGCTTTTGAGGTCGCGACGGGCGCAACCCTCCCCGCGCCGCCGCGCGCCGACAGACGGCGCCCCCAGCGATCCAACGCGAAGCGCCTTGCACTGAAGATGCTCCTCATCATCGGGAGCGCTCCATGTGGAGTTCCGGTTTCCAACCGTCTCTTTCCGTCCAGGTTCCGCCGCGTGACGATCACGAGGGGCGGTCGCACGCCCACAGCGGAGATCCTGCGCAGACGCATGACCCGGATCGCCCACACGTCGAAGTCCAGCGCGGCCTCATCACCGTCGACCTGGCGAAGAGCCTGAGCACGCCAGACAGTCCATGGCGCGACGGGACGCGCACCACGGGAAGACGGATTGCGCGGATGACAGACGCGCTGGCACCGGCGCTGGCCGACAGTCTCCACGCGAAGCGCGTCGCCGGCATGGCTTCGTACCGCTGGAGCGCCTGGTTTGCCGAAGCAGTCGCGGCGCCGGGATGGCACCCGCAGGCGCGCGTGAAACTGGCGTGTCCGCCAGTGCCCTCCGACGAGCTGGCCGTGTGGCTGACCCCTTGGGAAGTTCATGCACGGCGTGTGCGTTGCCTGAGTCTGGACCGGATGGACCAGGTGGAAGGGGTTCCGTCGTCGCTGCGCTCCTGGATCGCCCACCTGGAGGTCCGTGAGCGCCTGAAGGATGGACAGTTGAACGCGCTGTCCCCGGTCTGGGATGCATTCCCGAACCTGAGCTCGATGCTGATCGACGCGCCGCAGCTCTCGTGTCCGAAGCCCCGCGCCGGTGATACCTCTCTGTACCTTCTGCAGAAATCGACCGCGCGACTGATGGCATTGGCGGCCTACGACAAGCTCCGGACCACGCTGGCGCAGAAGGTGCCGCCTGCCGAGCGGCAGGCCTGGGATGTGCTGGACCGATATGTCGACAAGTTCGCGACCTTGGATTGCGGCAGCCTGTTCCAGAAGGCCGAGAGGTGGATCGTCGAATGCGGACCGGACCGGCCCCGTCTGCCCCGGTTGATGCTGACCCTGCTCCAGAACGATGCGGCCATGGTGCGGTGCCAGGACGTCTTCCTCGACCACCGGCTGGAGGACGCGGACATGCTTCCCCGGGTCGAGGCGCTGCTGAGCAGGTTGACTCTGGACAGCGCTGCGCCGTCCGCAGGCACCGGCTGATCCGGAGGAGCTGGTGCTGGCCGGGACGCGCGATGCTCAGGACCAGAGCATCGGATCCACCTCGTAATACCGCCGTAGTTCGCCGTACAGCGCGGGATGCGCCTGTGCCAGCGCCCACGGCTGTCCGAAGAAGCGCTCGCTCGAAACCGCGAAGAACTCCGCCGGCTCCGTGGCCGCGTAGTCGCCCAGCGGATCGGGCTCGCCCGCGGCCAGCCGCGCGCGCAGCAGGTCAAAACTCTGCTGCATCACCGCCGCCCAGCGCGCCTGCCGCGCCCGGTTGCCCAGCCACGGCGCGCCGTTGGCCAGACCCTTCACCTGATCGAGCTGGTGCGCGAATTCATGCACCGCGACGTTGTGGCCGCGCTCGGGCTGCGCGGCGTCTCTCAGCACGTCGTCCCAGGACAGCACGACCTGGCCCTCGCCCCACGATTCGCCGCTCAGCACCTGCCGGTCCTGCATCTGCAGCGGGCCTTGATGCCGCACGCGGTCGACGATGAACGCGCCGGGATACACCAGCACCGTGTGCAGCTTCGGGTAGTAGCCGCGGGCGCGGCCGAGCAGCGGCAGCGTCGCCAGCGCGGCGATGGTCACGCGGACCTCGTCGGTGATGACCTGGCCGGCGCAGCCGATGAAGGATTTCTCTGCGAGGAAGACCTGCATCTGCCGCTTGAGCTTGAGCTGCAGGTCCGCCGGCAGCCGCGCGACCTGCGGCACGTTGCGGCGCAGGATGGCGCGCCACGCGGCGGGGAAGGCTTTCGCACGCAGCCGGGCGCGGCGACGCGCCTGTCGCCAGGAGTGGCTCATCAGCCAGAAGCAGATCAGCGCCGCGAACAGCGCGAGCAACAGCAAGGTCATGGCGGGGGAGCGCCTCGGCGCTTCGCTGCAAGACTCCGAAGATGCGCGCAGGCCGGGCGCTTTTCAAGAGCGGGTCAGGTGTTGCCGCTTGCAAGCGTTGTTCGAACGGGACTGCGGCGTCGGCGCGACGAAGTGCGGCGCGCCGGGCGATTGACGGTCGCGCCGACGGCGAAGTCGCCGGATCCCGTCATCCGCGACCCGGACAATTTCGGCCTGGACGACCGCGGACTTGAGCGCTGATTGAAGCGCCGGCTGACGACGGTCGCCTTGTTACGAACCGACGAGCATGAGGGAGGGCGGCGACCGGCCGGAAGGCGCGGTGGCCGTCGAGGCGATTTGAAGTTTTCGGAATTGCAGGCCACGTCGCTGAGGACGTCGCCGTTCGACGTCAGTCCGCTGCAGCAGTACCGCGCGAAAGTCCAGCAGGAGATGCTGGACGGCCCGCCGCCGTCCGTGGTGCTGCGCCTGTCCCCGTTCATCGGCACGGAAGGACCGCTCAAGGAGATGTACGCGCGCAACAGCGCCGACGTCACCTACGGCCGCCATCCGCTGGGCCAGGAGGCGCCGCCGGTCAGCCGGGTGGAGACGCCGGCGTACTCGCACGGCAGTTTCACCGCCGTCAGTTTCCCGGACCTGAGCGTGCAGGTCGAACTCGGTCCGATGCTGGTCAGCCACGTGGACCGCGCGGGCGGGACGCCACGCATCCTTGACGTGACTGCCTGAGGACTCTTTAGAGCCCCTCTCCCGCAGTGCGGGAGAGGGAGTGTCGAGAGACCGAGGCCCTTCTGTTTCAGACCGTCTCGGTGCGCGCGGCGCGGACCGCCTCGCTCAGCACGTCCAGCACCTCGATCGAGTCGTCCCAGGCCAGGCAGGCGTCGGTGATGCTCTTGCCGTATTCCAGCTTGGACGGATCGTCCTTGCCGGGGCTGAACTTCTGCGCGCCGCCCTTCAGGTGGCTCTCGACCATCACGCCGAAGATGCTGGTGCCGCCGGCGCGGATCTGCGCGGCGATGTCGCGCGCGACGTCCAACTGGCGTTCGTGGTTCTTGCTGCTGTTCGCATGCGAGCAGTCGACCATCAGCCGCGTGTCGAGCTTGGAGGTCGCCAGGTCCGCGCAGGCCGCCGCGACGCTCTGGGCGTCGTAGTTCGGCGCCTTGCCGCCGCGCAGGATCACGTGGCAGTCGCGGTTGCCCTTGGTCTCGACGATCGCGACCTGGCCGTTCTTGTGCACCGACAGGAAGTGGTGGGGCCGCGCCGCCGCCTGGATCGCGTCGGTCGCGATCTTGATGTTGCCGTCGGTGCCATTCTTGAAGCCGATCGGCGCGGACAGGCCCGAGGCCAGTTCGCGGTGCACCTGGCTCTCGGTGGTGCGCGCGCCGATCGCGCCCCAGCTGATCAGGTCGCCGATGTACTGCGGCGAGATCACGTCCAGGAACTCCGAACCCGCCGGCATGCCCAGCCGGTTGATCTCCAGCAGCAGCTGGCGCGCGATGCGCAGGCCCTCGTCGATGCGGTAGCTCTCGTCGAGGTAGGGGTCGTTGATCAGCCCCTTCCAGCCCACCGTCGTGCGCGGCTTCTCGAAGTACACGCGCATCACGATCTCCAGCGTGTCGGCGTGCTGCTCGCGCAGCGTCACCAGGCGCTTGGCGTACTCCAGCGCCGCGGCCGGGTCGTGGATCGAGCAGGGCCCGATGATCACGAGCAGGCGGTCGTCCTTGCGCTGCATGATGTCGCGGATGCGCTGGCGCGTGCCGACGACGAGCTGCTCCATGGCCGTGCCACGGATCGGGAAGAAGCGGATGAGGTGTTCAGGAGGCGGCAAGGGCGTGATGTCCAGGATGCGTTCGTCGTCGGTCTGGGAGGTCTTGTCCTGCGGCGAATACCAGCGCTCCGCCTGCGTGGCGCTGGGATAAGGACTGGTCGACTTGGCATTCATGGGTGACGCTTTCAGTGGTGGGCTGCTTGGCTCTGTGTGCTCGGGGCCCGGCCGAAAAAAAACCGCCGGGCTGGGGGCCCGGCGGTTTTCGAGGATTCTTTGGCGTTCTGCTTATGCGTTCGCCTCTCCTCCGCCGGGGCGGTGCGAGAACCAAAAATAAGCAAAGTAGAACTTGGGTGCGGAACGCATGGGACCAATAGTGCCTGTGCTCACCGCAGCGCGTCAAGCGCCGCGGGGTGACAGCCGCCCGTGTCGTGCGACGACATCGGGCAAGCCATCCTTCGTGGATTCCAGGGGCAACGCCGGATCAGCGCGGGGTCAGCGCGGGGTCAGGCCGTGCCGCCGACGGTCAGGCCGTCGATGCGCAGGGTCGGCTGGCCGACGCCCACCGGGACGCTCTGGCCTTCCTTGCCGCAGACGCCCACGCCGGTGTCGAGCTGCATGTCGTTGCCGATCATGCTGACGCGGGTCAGCGCGTCCGGGCCGTTGCCGATGATGGTCGCGCCCTTGACCGGGTACTGGATCCTGCCGTTCTCGACCCAGTAGGCCTCGCTGGCGGAGAACACGAACTTGCCCGACGTGATGTCGACCTGTCCGCCGCCGAAGTTGGTCGCGTACAGGCCCTTGTCGATGCTGGCGATGATCTCCTTCGGATCCTTGTCGCCGCCCAGCATGTAGGTGTTGGTCATGCGCGGCATCGGCATGTGGGCGTAGCTTTCGCGACGGCCGTTGCCGGTGGGAGCGACCTTCATCAGGCGCGCGTTCATCGCGTCCTGGATGTAGCCCTTGAGGATGCCGTCCTCGATCAGCACGTTGCGCTGCGAGGCGCAGCCCTCGTCGTCGACGTTGAGCGAGCCGCGGCGGTCGGGGAGGGTGCCGTCGTCCAGCACGGTCACGCCCTTGGCGGCGACGCGCTCGCCGATGCGGCCGGAGAAGGTCGACGAGCCCTTGCGGTTGAAGTCGCCTTCCAGGCCGTGGCCGACGGCCTCGTGCAGCAGCACGCCGGGCCAGCCCGGGCCGAGGACGACGGTCATCTCGCCGGCCGGGGCCGGGCGGGATTCGAGGTTGGTCAGCGCCGCGCTCACCGCCTGCTCGACGTAGGAGGCGATCATCTCGTCGGTGAAGTAGGCCAGGCCGAAACGCCCGCCGCCGCCGCCGGAACCCACCTCGCGGCGGCCGTTGCTCTCGGCGATGACGGTGACGGACAGGCGCACCAGCGGCCGCACGTCGGCGGCCAGCGTGCCGTCGGCGCGGGCGATCAGGACGACCTCGTGCTCGGCGGCCAGGCCGGCCATCACCTGCGCGATGCGCGGGTCCTTGGCGCGGGCCAGGCGCTCGGTGCGCTCCAGCAGGGCGACCTTCTGCGCGCTGTCCAGGCTGGCGATGGGGTCGGCGTCGCCGTAGAGCGAGCGGCTGCCGGAGACGACCGGCTCGGTCGGCACCTTCACGCGGCGGCTCTGGCCGGCCGACGCGATCGCGCGCACGGTGCGGGCGGCGTCGAGCAGCGCGGCTTCGGAGATGTCGTCGGAATACGCGAACGCGGTCTTCTCGCCGGCGACGGCGCGCACGCCCACGCCCTGGTCGATCGAGAAGCTGCCGCTCTTGACGATGCCTTCCTCCAGGCTCCAGCCCTCCGCGCGGGTGGTCTGGAAGTAGAGGTCGGCGTCGTCGACGCGGTGCTCCGTGATCAGGCGCAGGGCCTGCGAGAGCGACGCATCGGTCAGGCCGAAGGGTTCGAGCAGCTGGGCACGGGCGGTGACCAGGCGGGCGAGGGTGGGTTCGCGCGAAATCATCGGCTGATTGTAGGCATCGCCCGGGGCGGGCGCTCGCGGACGGGGGCGACCCTGCCCGGGTGATGGTGACCGGTCGAGGTCGGTTGCCCGGGGCCCAGGGGCGGCGGCGGGCGGTAGCGACCGGTAGCAATCGCTTCACCGATCTTTACGGCGACCCGGTCACCGCTTCCGGCAGCCCCCTCGTTGTCTCCTCAGCGGCAACGAAAACCGCAGCCAACCCTCCCAAGGAGAACCTCGATGAAGCGCATGTCCCTGTCGATCGCCCTCGTGTCCAGCCTGCTCGCCGCTTCGGCGTTCGCCCAGACCGCCGCGCCGGCCTCGACCGCCACGCCGCGCGTCGACCAGCGTGAAGCGAATCAGCAGCAGCGCATCGCCAACGGTGCCGCGTCCGGTCAGTTGACCGCGAAGGAGACGCAGCACCTGGAGAAGCAGCAGGCCCGCGTCGACAACGCCGAGGCGAAGGCCAAGTCCGACGGCGTCGTCACCGCGAAGGAACGCCGCCAGCTGCAGCGCAAGCAGGACGTCGCCAGTGCCGACATCCGCCGCGCAAAGCACAACAACAAGACTGCGGGCAAGTGATCCAGACTTGAGGACTCAGGACGCCTCGTCGGCGTCCTCGTCATCCTCGCCCTGGGCGTCCTGCTTCCATTCCAGCGCCTGTTGATACAGCGCCTTGCGCGACTCGCCAGTGATCTCCGCGGCCAGCGCCGCGGCCTGTTTCAGCGGCAGGTCGCGCACGAGCACGCGCAGCGTGCGCAGGGCCTCCTCGGGGAGGCCGTCGGTGCTGGACATCGTCGGCGCCGCATGCAGCACCAGCACGAATTCGCCGCGCTCGCGCTGCTTGTCCTCGGCCATCCAGGCGGGCAGCGTCGCGCAGGGCGCGGTGTGGATGGTCTCGAACTGCTTGGTGACCTCGCGGCACACCGTCAGCGTCTGCTCGGGCGCGAGCTCGGCCAGCAGCGCGATCAATTCCCGGATGCGATGCGGCGCCTCGAACAGCACCTGGCTGTGCGGCGCGCCGGTCAGCGCCTGCAGCGCGCTGCGGCGCTCCGCCGCCTTGGTCGGAAGAAAACCGACGAATCGGAAACCCTGCGCCCGCGCGTCGCCCGCGACGCTGAGCGCCGCCGCCGCGCTGCTCGCCCCAGGCAGCGGCACGACGCGCACGCCGGCCTTCGCCGCCGCGGCGACCAGCACCGCGCCGGGATCCGAGATCGCCGGCGTGCCCGCGTCGCTGACGTAGGCGATGCGCTCGCCGGCCAGCAGCCGCGCCACCAGTCCCTCCGCCGCCTGCTGCTCGTTGTGCTGGTGCAGGGCCACCAGCGGCTTGTGCAATCCCAGCCATCTCAGCAACTGAGCGCTGACGCGCGTGTCCTCGCAGGCGACGGCGTCGACCAGACCCAGCACGTGGATCGCGCGCAGGCTCAGGTCGGCGAGGTTGCCGATCGGGGTCGCGACGACGTAGAGCGTGCCGGCCGGGTGTTGCTGATGACCGGCCGCGGCGGCAGCGGCGGCGATCAGCGAAGCGGACGGGGACGTCGACATGTTCAAGAAATTCTCCAGGGGAAGCGCGGACGCCGGGACGGCCGTGGACAAGCAGGCGCGCGGGGCCGAGGCCGAACAGCGCGCCCTCGACCATCTGAGGCGGCAAGGCCTGCGGCTGGTGGCGCGCAATTATCGGGTGGCGCGCGGACCGTCCGCGCGCGGCGGCGAGGTCGACCTGATCCTGCGCGAACGCGACGGCACGCTGGTCTTCGTCGAGGTGCGCGCCCGCGAGCGCGACACGCACGGCGGCGCGGCCGCCAGCGTGACCCGGCACAAGCAACGGCGTGTGATCTTCGCGGCGGAATGTTTCCTGCGCACGCAGCGCATCGTGCCGCCGTGCCGGTTCGATGTCGTCGCGATCGACGGCGATCGCATCGAGTGGCTGCGCGGCGCTTTCGATGCGGCCTCGCCGTGGTCGCGCGACGGCTGGGCGTCGGACTGATCAAAGGATCGGGCGCCGTCCGCCTTTATCATCCCCGTCCATATGTTGGAACAACGCATACAACAACAGTTCTTCGAAAGCGCGGACCTGCTGTACCAGATCGCCGAGAACCTGTCGCGGCCGCTGGCGACCGCGGCGCAGATGATGGTGACGGTGCTGACCGGCGGCGGTCGCGTGCTGACCGCGGGCCTGGGCACGTCGGCGGCGGACGCGACCTACATGGCCTCGCTGCTGTCGGGCAACTTCGAGCAGGACCGGCCCGGCCTGGCCGCGATCGCGCTGGACGCGCAGTCGCAGGGCTACGCCGATCCGGCGTCGGCGCTGATGCGCCAGATCCAGACCTTCGGCCATCCGGGCGACCTGCTGTTGCTGTTCGAGGCGCAGGCCAGCGGCGCCGCCGCCGCGCTGCTGCAGGTGGCCCACGGCCAGGAGATGAGCGTGATCGTGATCAGCGGCACCCAGGACGACGACTGGCGCGGCACGCTGCTCGACACCGACGTGCAGCTGCGCGTGCCGCACAGCCGCTTCGCCCGCGTCGCGGAAGCGCACCGCCTGCTCACGCACTGCCTCAGCGACGCGATCGACCTGCAACTGCTGGGCGCCGGGGAGTGACCGCGCGCCGCGCAGCATGCCCCCGTTGATCCCGACCCCGACGGCGATGCCGACGACTTCCTCCCCGACTTCTCCAAGGACCTCCGCATGACGACCTCGACCCGCTGGAACCGCCGCCTGATCCTTGCCGCCGCACTCGGCGGCGCCCTGCTGCAGACCGCCTGCGTGCCGCTGATCGTCGGCGGCGCCGCCGTGGGCGGGGCCTTCGTGGCGACCGACCGGCGCACCTCCGGCACGCAGCTGGAGGACCAGGGCATCGAGCTCAAGACCTCCAACCGCATCCGCGAGCAGCTCGGCGACCGCGTGCACATCAGCGTCAACAGCTACAACCGCATGGTGCTGCTGACCGGCGAGACCCGCAACGACGAGGACAAGGCCGCCGTCGAGCGCATCGCGCAGGGCGTCGAGAACGTCGGCAGCGTGCTCAACGAGGTCGGCGTGGGCATGCTGAGCTCGCTGTCCAGCCGCGCCAACGACGTCGCCATCGCCGCCAAGGTCAAGGCCAGCCTGGTCGATGCGAAGGATCTGATCTCGAACGCGTTCTACGTGGTGGTCGAACGCGGCAACGTCTACATCATGGGCCGCGTGACCGAACGCGAAGCCACCCGCGTGACCGACATCGCGCGCGGCGTGCGCGGCGTGCAGAAGGTCGTGCGCGCGATGGAGATCATCAGCGAGGCCGACCTGGCCGCGATGGGCCAGTCGCAGCAGAACAAGCCCAAGACCAACCCCTGAACGGCAGCGAGGCGCGGCCCGCCGACGGCCGCTTCCTCTGCCCGCTTTCCTTCTCGAAGGGACCGCCAACGCGGTCCCTTTTTCATTGGCGCGCGGCCGGCGACGGTCCGCTCCAAAAAAAGGGGCGCATCAGTGTCGCGATCCGCGCGAACGGTGCGATCCCGGCTCGTCGTTTTTGACCTTTTTTGCGCCTCCTTTGACTTGCCTCACACATGGAGGCAGTCGCTGCTGACGGATCGGTCAGCGCTCCTCATCATCGCGCCTCTCTCAATAAGCAAAGCGGAGGCTGAGACGATGTACTTCCCCTATCTCCATGGCAAACAGAAGGAGGTGCTGGCCCTGCGGCACCTCGCGCCGGTGCTCGGATCGGAGGGCCGGCTGCAACCGGTGCTGGAGCCGGTGCGTCAGGCGGCGACCTCGGTGCGGCACACGCTCGAGGCCTGCGAGGCGCACCGGCTCCAGGTCTGGCTGGTGGTCAATCCGATGCGCCAGGACTTCGAGCTGCTGCCGTCGGCGCAGTCCCTCGAGTGGGGCCGGCAGCTCTTCACCTCGCTGCCGAAGCGGCAATGGATCCACCCGACCCTGATGCTCGGCCCGTCGCTGACGCCGAGCGTGATGCGGCGCTTCGTGCAGCTGTTCGGCGCCCGGCCGATGGGGCTGGTCGTCCTGCCCGACTCGCCGCCGCTGCACGAGGTGATGTCGCTGCTCGGCGGCGCGCAGATCCGCACGGCCTTCTTCAAGGACATCGAGCCGACGACGGCCGCGCGCGCGATGCTGGGCGGCGCGGGATGCGTCTGGGTCGAGGACCGCCGGCTGCCGGAGACCCTGGACCTGCGCGCCAGCGACCGGCACCTGTTCACCGATCGCGCGCTGACCTCCGCCCGTGACGGGCTGGCCGGGTTCTCGGACTACACGACGCTGCCGTCGCGCCCCGAGGCGCCCGAGACGACGTCGCGGCTGGCGGCCTTCCGGCTGAGCTGCCTGCGGACGATGCCCGCCTCCGGCGAGTTCTGGATCGAGCACTTCATGGGCGGCCGGCTCGGCCCGGAGGAGGGCGGCGCGGAGGCCCGCTTCCGCCAGGCGCTGCTGGCCTTCCACGCGGCGCTCGAACGGCCCGACGTCTGCTTCGGTCCGACCGAGGCGGTGCGGCGCTACCTCTCCGGCCTGATCGACGACGTCGTGCCGACGCGCGCGCTGAGCAAGCAGTGGGAGGTCATGCACCACCTGGAACTGGTCAGCGGCGTGCTGGCGGGACGCTTCCCGACGGCGCCGGCGGGTGCGTCGCCGCACAGCCTGCTCACGACGGGTCCGCGCTCAGGCGCACTGGAATTCCGCTGAGCACCGAGGTGCCCGAGACCGGGTCGCGGGCCTCGTCGTCCAGCAGCAGGTTCATGTTGACGCCGGGGTGCCGCGCGGCGACGGCGAGCCGGCTGCCGGCGAGGTCGTGTCCCCAGCCGTGCGGCAGGCTCACCACGCCGGGCCGCATGTCCGCGCTCAGCGCGATCGGCGCGATCAGGCTGCCGCGCGCGTTGCTCAGGCGCGCGGACTGGCCGTCCGCCAGACCCGCGCGCGCGGCGTCCTCGGGATGGACCAGCAGCGTGCAGCGGTCCCGGCCCTTCGCCAGCACCGGCAGGTTGTGCATCCAGCTGTTGTTGCTGCGGGTCTCGCGACGGCCGATCAGCAGCAGCTCGTCGCCGGTCGGATGGCGCAGCGCGGCGTCGGCGTGGACGAGGTCCGCCAGCAGCGCCGCCGGCGCCAGCTCGATGCGGCCCGAGGCGGTGCGCAGGACCTCGGGGATCCGCGGCTGCAGTTCGCCGAGGTCGATGCCGTGCGGCGCGGCGCGCACCTGCTTCAGCGTCAGGCCGTCCGGCTTCGCGCCGAAGCCGTCGCCGTACGGGCCCGAGCGCAGGCCCAGGTCCAGCCAGCGCGCCGGGCCGGCGTCGCCGTCCAGCATCGCGAAAATGGCCTCGGCCTGGTCGCCCGCCTGGCGCTTGAGTTCGGCGCGCAGCGCGGCGTCGTCGAAGGCTTGCAGGTCCGCATCGGCCGGCTGGCCGGCGACGATCGCGGCCAGGCGCAGCAGCGTCTGCCATTCGGCGCGCGTCTCGGGGTTCGCAGGCATGACCGGACCGGACCAGCGCGCGTGATTGCGCCAGGACAGCTGCGCGAACACCATGTCGTAGTGCCAGTCCTCCAGCGGCGACGGCGGCGGCAGGATCAGGTCGGCATGGCGGCTGGTCTCGTTGATGTACGGGTCCAGGCTGACCATGAAGTCCAGGCCGTCGAGCGCGCGCGCCAGCCGCGCGCCGTTCGGCGACGAGAGCACCGGGTTGCAGGCGACCGTGATCAGCGCGTGGACCTGGCCGTCGCCGGGGGTCTCGATCTCCTCGGCCAGGCAGCTGATGGGGAACTCGCCCATCACCTCGGGCGCCTTGCCGACGCGGCTGCGACGGCGGCCGGTAGCGACGCCCTTGCCCTGGCCGGGCTTGCCCATCGTGTTGGCCGCGAACGCGGCGGCCTTGGGGAACATCAGGCCGCCCTCGACGTCGAAGTGGCCGGTGACGATGTTGAGCGCGTCGATCAGCCAGCTGTTGAGCGAGCCGAAACGCTGCGTGCAGGTGCCGAAGCGGCCATACAGGACGGCCTTGGGCGTGGTGGCGAACTCACGCGCGAGCCGTCGCTGCGCGTCCGCAGCAATGCCGCAGTGCGCAGCGCCGCGTTCGGGCGGGAAGTCGGCGACGGCGGCGCGCAACGCGTCCAGGCCCTCGACGTGATCGGCCATGCTGCCGGGATTCACGAGGCCCTCCTCGAACACCGTGTGCAGCATCCCCAGCAGCAGGAAGACGTCGCCGCCGGGGCGGATCGCGAGGTGCTCGTCGGCGGCCTGCGCGGTCTCGGTGCGGCGCGGGTCGATGACGACGATCCGGCCGCCGCGCGCGCGCATCGCCTTGGCCTTGCCGCGGTAGTCGGGGCTGGTCCACAGGCTGCCGTTGCTGACCATCGGATTCGCGCCGAGGCAGATGAACAGGTCGGTGCGGGGCAGGTCCGGCACCGGCACGCTGAGCCAGTGGCCGTACATCAGCCCGCAGGCGAGCTGCTTGGGCATCTGGTCCAGCGTCGAGGCCGAGAACAGGTTGCGCGTGCCCAGCGCGCGCGCCAGGTGCGGGAAGTAGCTGAACAGGCCGATCTTGTGCGAGGCCGGATTGCCGATCGTCAGCGCGACGCTGTCGGCGCCGAACTGGTCGCGCAGCGGGAGCAGGCGTTGCGCGATCTCCTCGAAGGCGTCCTCCCAGGTGACCGGCTCGAAGCCGGAGCGGTCCGCCCGGCGGCGCATCGGCTGGCGCAGGCGGTCGGGGTCCTCGTGCAGGTCCTTCAGCGCAAAGCCCTTTGGGCAGAGATAGCCGTTGCTGAACGGGTCCGCGTCGTTGCCGCGGATGGAGATGATGGACGTGCCTTCGGCAGCGCTGCGGATGCGGATCTCAAGCCCGCAGCAGGCTTCGCAGAGCGGGCAGATGCGGTTGTGCGTGTGCTCGGTGGTCGTGGCAGCGGAGCTGCTGGCGGTGGCGGCGATGGCCATGGCTGTCTCCCGTCGTTTTCCCGTCGTTTGGCGACGATTGTGGGAGCGGCTCAGGGCCCGCGAGGTCATGTGCGCGACATCACATCTGCCGGAACAGGTGGGTGTAGCTCTCCGCGACGATCAGCGCGTCC
This sequence comes from Roseateles noduli, assembly GCA_002205125.1. Classification (GTDB taxonomy): domain Bacteria; phylum Pseudomonadota; class Gammaproteobacteria; order Burkholderiales; family Burkholderiaceae_C; genus Roseateles; species Roseateles noduli. The sequence goes on from NIOE01000004.1 coordinate 480,402, forward strand.
TCGCTCTCCTTGAGCTTGACCTGCATGCGGCCGCGGAAGTCGCGCGACACGCCGGCGACTGCCGCCGCGTTGACCAGCGTGGAGCGATGGATCTGCCAGAACTGCTGAGGATCGAGTTCCTCGACCAGCTCCTTCAGCGGCTTGCGGATCAGCGCCTCGCCCTGTCGCGTGGCGACGCGGGTGTACTTGCTGTCGGACTGGAAATACAACACCTCGTCGACGGTGATCAGCTTCAAGGTCTGCCCGACCGACGCGTTGATCCAGCGCAGGTACTGCCGCTTCGTCGTCGCGCCGGCCTGCGCGCCGAGCTGGCTCAGCACCGCGCTGAGGTCGGCCGGCGGTCCCGCCAGGCGCTGCTTGATGCGCTGGATCGCGGTGAACAGCCGCGCCGGTTCGAGCGGCTTGAGCAGGTAGTCCACCGCGCCCTCGTCGAAGGCCGCGACGGCGTACTGGTCGTACGCGGTGACGAACACGACGTGCGACCGCCCCTGCACCTGCCGCGCCACGTCCAGGCCGGTGGCGCCGGGCATCTCGATGTCCAGGAACAGCACGTCGGGCTTGACCTCATGCAGCAGGCGCAGCGCCTGCACGCCGTCGCCGGCCTCGCCGAGGATGTCCAGCTCCGGCCAGAGCTGCGAGAGCCGCTCGACGAGTTCGTGACGCAGCGTTTCCTCGTCCTCGGCGACGACGGCGGTCGGATGCGGGGTCATGCGGGCAGCTCCAGCGTGAATTCGGTGTCGTCGGCATTGCTGCGGCACTGCAGCCGCGGCGGCGGCGTGCCGGGCGCGCGCTCCAGGCGCTCCAGCCGTTCGCCGAGCGCGTGCAGCGCGGCTTCTTCGCCGCCCAGTCCGCCGCGATCGAAGGACAGGCTCAGGCGCAGACCGCCGCCGGGCGATTCCTGCGCGCTCAACCGGGCCTGCGACGGCAGCCGTGCGGTGTCGCGCAGCATCAGCTGCGCCAGCGGCAGCAGCAGCATCGGCGGCACCGCTCGCGTGGCGAGCCACGCGGACCACTCCGTCGACAAGGTCAGCAGCCGACGGTGCCGCCCCGCGACCACGGCGAGGTAACTGTCCAGCAAGGCCGCCTCGGAGGCCAGCGTCACGCCGCGGTCGCGCAGCCGGGGCAGGGCCACGCGCAGGTGGCGGATCAGGCGCTCCATCTGATCCGGCGCCTCGTGGTCGGCTCGGCCGTAGGCGCGCTCGATGTCGACCAGCGTGTCGAACAGGAACTGCGGCTCCACCTGCGCCTGCAGTGCGGCCAGCCGCGCGGCGACCGCGTCGCGCTGCATCGCGCTCTGCTCGCGCAGCAGCGCCTCCAGCCGGGCGCGGGTGCGGCGGCGCCGCATGACCATCTCGATCCAGGCCACCGACAGCCCGGCGTTCACGCAGATCGATAGGCTCTCGCCGATGAAGTTGAGCCAGCGGATCGGCAGGTAGGGGCCCTCGCCCTTGCGTTCGCGCGCGAGCTCGGCGATCGAAGGCAGTTCCAGCAGCGGCATCAACTGGCTGTAGAACAGCTTGGCCAGCAGCGCGCCGATCACGACGGCGGCGCCCAGCCGCGCGATGCGCCAGCGATCGTCCAGCGCGCTGCGCGCCGCCGGCAGCCAGGTCAGCAACAGCGCCAGCGCCACCAGCAGCGGCGTGATCATCTGGTTGGCCAGGGCGGCCGGCCAGCGCGGGTTGTCCATCACGTAGAACACGGAGGACACGTCCAGCAGGCCGAAGAACACGCCCATCAGCAGGAACCACGACAGCTCCTCGCGGCGCAGCGAGCGCCACGAGTGCCACACATGGGGCAGCCAGCCGGCCGCGCTCATGGGGCGGCCCCGGCCGTGGCCGCGGCGCTTGCCGAAGAGGTCTGTCCCGCCGGCCCTGCGTGCCCCGCGTTCGACAGCGGCGACGCGCCGCCCAGCGGCACGCGCACCCGCGCGACCACGCCGCGCGGCGCCGCCGCTTCGAGTTCCAGGCAGGCCTCGCGGCCGAACATCGCTGTCAGTCTCGCCCGGGTGTTGGCCAGGCCCACGCCGCTGCCGCCGCTGGCGGCGAAGCCCTGGCCGGTGTCGCGCACCTCCAGCACCAGGCCCTGGCCGCCGGGCTCGCGCCGGGCGGAGATGTCGATGCGGCCGCCCTCGGGCAGCGGGGACAGGCCGTGCTTGATGGCGTTCTCCACCAGCGTCGGCAGCACCATCGGCGGCAGCGGCGTGGCGAAGAGCGCGGCGTCGGCCTCGATGTCGAAGCGCAGCCGCTCGCCCATGCGCATCTGCAGGATGGTGAGGTAGCTGCGCGCCAGTTCCAGTTCCTGGCCCAGCGTCGACGTGCCCTGGCGCATGCTGGGCAGCGCGGCCCGCAGGTAGGCGATCAGGCTGCCCATCATGTCGCGGCCGCGTTCGGGCGCGGTCTCGTACAGGCGCTTCACGTTGGCCAGCGTGTTGAACAGGAAGTGCGGCTCGATCTGCGCGTTCAGCGCGGAGAACTGCGCCTCCATCTGCTGCGCCTGGAGGCGGTCATGCTGCCGGGCCAGTTCGGCCAGGCGGGCCTGGGCGCTGCGTTCCTCGCGCACCCCGTGCAGCAGCGCGGCGAAGAAGCCGCCCAGCACCAGCCACAGCAGCGAGGTGGACAGCACCCAGTCCCAGTGCAGCGGCGCGTCCGGATCGCCCAGGTTGGCGACCTTGTAGCGCAGCAGCGTGCCGACGGTGGCGCCCGCGGCGATGGCCACGGCGCGCACGCCGACCGGCCAGCGCGTGCGCCAGCGGGTGAGCAGCGCCTCGACCAGCGCCAGCGCGGCCAGCACGCTCAGCGCGGTGAGCAGCGTCTGCCGGGTGAAGCGCAGCCACTCCATGCCCCACGCGCCCAGGCCGTCGTCCTGCGTGAGCCAGGTCAGCGCGCGCGAGCCGGCCATCGCCAGGCAGAAGTAGAAGGCGGCCGCGATCATGCGCAGGTTGAAGAGCTGCAGCGCGGCGTCCCGCGCCGAGCGGCGAGGCTCGGGCGTATCACCGACGGCGACGCTGCCGACGGCGGCGCTGCCGGCGGAGGCATGGCCGGCGGGCGTGGTACCGGGCAGGGGAGGGAACGCATCGGACATGGTCGCGATTCTGTCCGCCGTGCGCAGGGGGCGCCAGCGGGCGTGCGACGAAGCCGCCCAGGGCCGGACGAGTCCGGCATCCATGGCGCGGAGGCGGCATACTCGCCGCCCATGAAGATCCCTATCGGAAACGGCGCCCGCCTGTTCGTGGACGTCGAAGGACCCGGCCTGGTGCCGGACGGGGCGCGGATGCGCGAGAAGCCGACGCTGATCTGCATGCACGGCGGGCCCGGTTTCGACCATGCGGCGTTCAAGCCGGCGTTCAGCCAGCTGGCGGACATCGCGCAGATCGTCTACTACGACCACCGCGGTCACGGCCGCAGCGATCCGCGTCCGTCGTCCGAGTGGACGCTGGACATGTGGGCCGACGACATCGTGCGCCTGTGCGACGCGCTGGGCATCGAGAAGCCGATCGTGCTGGGACAGTCCTTCGGCGGCTTCGTGGCGCAGCGCTACATCGCGCGGCATCCAGGGCATGCGTCGAAAGTGATCCTGTCGAGCACCTCGCACCACATGGGCCTGGCGCGCAAGCTCGACGCCTTCGAGCGGCGCGGCGGGCCGGAGGCCCGTGCGCTGGCGGAAGCCTTCTGGAGCCGCCCGACGCGCGAGACCTTCGAGGCCTACTGGTCAGGCGTGCGCCACCTCTACAACACGCAGCCGGCGGCCGATCCCGAGGCGGGCGGCCGCACGCTGGTGAACCTGGACATCCTGCTGCACTTCGTCAGCGGCGAGAAGCAGGACCTCGGCCTCCTGAAGGGTCTGGAGAAGGCGCAGTGCCCGGTGCTGGTGATGGTCGGCGAGGACGACCCGGTCTGCCCGCTCGAAGACGCGCTGGAGATCCACGACGCGCTGCCGCCGCAATGGCGTCAGCTGGCGAGGTTCCCGGGCGTCGGGCACGGCGCCTGGCGCGACGATCCGGTCGCGGCTTTCGCGGTGCTGAGGAAGTTCATCGCTGGTTGAATCGTCAGCGGTGACGCTTTGCTCCCTCTCCCGCTTGCGGGAGAGGGAGTAAGAGGGGTCAGGACGCCACAAGCGCCTTGAGATCACGCTCGACCAGCGTCGCGTCGCCGAGGTTCAGCTCGATGACGCGGCGCAGGTGGGTGATGCTCTCGATGTCGATGCCCAGGCAGAGCAGCCCGGCGCGATCGCCTTCCACGTGGGCCAGCTGCGCGGCCATCGTGATCCGCCCGTCGTGCGGCGCCAGCGGCAGGTCCAGCAGGCACAGCGCGCCGGGTTCGACGCCCGAGCCGGGCGGCAGCAGCAGCAGCGCCCCCTTGAGCGACAGGTCCAGCACCTGCACCGGCAGGCGTTGCTCGACCGTCACCAGCTGCGCCGGACCGGCGAAGGCGATGCGGGAGAAGTGACGGCGTTCGGCGCTCATGATGTCGTCGAGGGTGTGCCGGCGCTCAGAGCTCGGCGTAGATGGTGCTCTTCTCGATGGCCTGGTGCAGGCGCGAGGGCGCCAGCGGTTCCAGGCCCATCGTCTCCAGCAGGTACCACGAGGCGCGCAGCAGCGCGGAGGTGGCCTGGCGGAGCTCGGTCGATTCGGGCGACTCGGCGCGCGACAGCATCGCCTGCAACTGGCGGGACTGGTTGTGGCCGGACACTTCCGGCACCTGCGACGGCGTGTGGGCCTGCGTGAGGCGGCCCAGGAGCTGCTGAACCTCGTGGCCGTGCTCGGGAGACTGGATCAGCCGCGCGAGGTCGCCCAGCAGGCGCTCGCCGGCGGCCGCCAGCAGTTGCGCGGAATGGTCCGCGCCGCCGCCCACGTAAAGGGCGGACGCCATGTCCAGGTATTCCAGCGCTCGCGCCAGACGGGGCAGATCACTCACTGCATGTCCTCCTTGATGCACTCTTGTCACGACTGCTGTTCGCATGCATCGCCTGTCCTCGTTCCGCATTCCCTTCCTGGAAACCCGGTCCCTCCGGACGGCGAGAAAGAGGAGTGTATCGGCGCGCCGCGGCCCTGCGCACACCGTTTGTCACGACGGCGGGTAGCATCCATCGGTTCGCAGGGCGGGCACTCTTTTTGCCGTCCGACCTGACCCGGCGCGGGCGGATGAATGACCCGACGCCATCCCGACTTACCCGGAGATTCACATGGACCGTCATGACATGCCGACCGAGGGACTGATCGATCTGAGCGAGGCGCCGTCGATGCGGGCGCGTCGCGACGCGCTGGGGCGACTGGGGCGTTACGCCGCCGCGGGGCTGGTGCTGCCGGCGGGCTTGAGCGCGCTGCCGGCGCTGGCCGCAGACAGCGAGGACGACACCTACGACGAGGATTCGGTGCTGAAGGAAGCGACCGACTTCTTCGGCGAAACGACCGAAGGCCTGGCCAAGGTGATCGAGAAGGCCTTCAAGGACCAGGGCCGCCCGAACGCCTACATCAAGGGCCAGGAAGCCAGCGGCGCCGTGACGGTGGGCCTGCGTTACGGCGACGGCCAGCTGATCATGAAGCGCGGCGGCGGCGGCAAGGTCTACTGGGCCGGGCCGTCGGTGGGTTTCGACGTCGGCGGCAACGCGTCCAAGGTGTTCACGCTGGTCTACAAGCTGCCCAAGGCCAGCGCCATCTACCGCCGCTTCCCGGGCGTGGACGGCAGCCTGTACTACATCGGCGGCGCGGGCGTGAACTACCAGCGCGCCAACGGCATCACCCTGGCGCCGATCCGGCTGGGCGTGGGACTGCGCGCGGGCGCGAGCGTGGGCTACGTCCACTACCGCCGCGAGAAGTCGATCAATCCGTTCTGAGGCCCCGCGGGGGCAGGCCGGCGTTCAGCCGGTGCGCAGCGGCGCGCCTTCGCGCTGGCTGCGCGCGAGCGCCTGTTCGGCGCGGCCGAGCAGGCCGCTGCCGGTATCGCCCGGACCGCGCCAGGCCGTCAGGCCCATGCTGAGCGGACCGGCGGTCGGCTGCTGCTGCATCCACACGGCGCGGAAGCGCTCGCAGACCTTGCGGCCGGTGGGCAGGTCGACGTCGTGCAGCAGCATGAGCATCGCTTCGCCCTGTCCGAGCGCGAGCACGTCCTGCGCGCGGCACTGCTGGCGCAGCATGTGCGGCAGCGCGCCCGCGGGCGCCCGTGCCGCGCCGAGCGCGACCAGGCACCAGGCCATGTCGGGGGAGTTCTGCTGCTGGCGCTCGACCAGCCGCGCCAGCAGCTGGTCGCGCGAGGCCAGCGGCGAGGACGCGCCGGACTCGATCGCCAGCGCATGGAAGCGCTTGAAGTGGGCGAGGGCGACGTTGTAGTCGCCGTGGGCCTCGGCCAGCGCGCTGAAGGTTTCCTGCATCGGCGCGTGATCGTCGCCGTGGGTCTTGCGCAGCTCATCCAAACGGGAACGGGCTGCGTCGAGTTGGCCGTCCAGGATGAGACGGCGGGCTTCGGCGCAGCCTTGTTCCAGATCGCCCAGGGTACCGGGGCTGGATCGCAAGACCTTGTCTACAGTCATAACGGAAAAGAATAGCGTCCGCTATACGACCAAACCATGGGACGAACCCGGGGAAACGCCGTTGCACTCGCATCAAATGGTGTGTGCGGCGCAAGTGCGCGCTTACCGGTGGTCACGCCGACGACGGATTGGTGACGAGCGGATGAGCGCTTCGCGACGGCGGGATGAAGCGGGCGATGCGCGACGCGGATGACGACGGCATGCCGACGCCATGACGCTTTCGTGGTTGGGGGACAAGGGTCGGGGAGGGGCGGGACTAGGATGGTCCGGACCCGTGGATGCCGACCTCGATGGAGACCCTCGCATGACCCAGCAGACCGTGCCCCCGACTGTTCCCCCCAACGGTTCGCCGAACGGTTCCCCGACCGCGTCCGCGGTCTCGACGCACTTGCCGCTGCAGGCCACGGCCGAGACATTGCCGCCGCAGGACATCAGCGCCGAAGTGCTGCTGGAGAAGTACGCCAAGGGCGGCGAGCGCAGCCTCGAGGAAGTCAGGGCACGCGTGGCTCGCGCGCTGGCGGCGGCGGAGTCGCCGGAGCAGCGCGCGCACTGGGAGGCGAAGTTCCTGGAGGCGCAGCGGCGCGGTTTCGTGCCGGCGGGTCGGATCGCGTCGGCGGCGGGGACGGGGCTGTCGGCCACCTTGATCAACTGCTTCGTGCAGCCGGTGGGCGACGCGATCGCGGAGGAGGAAGACGGCCATCCCGGCATCTACACGGCGCTGACGGAAGCGGCGGAGACGATGCGGCGCGGCGGTGGGGTCGGCTACGACTTCTCCCGGATCCGGCCCAAGGGCGCGTACGTGAAGTCGACGCAGTCGAGCGCGTCGGGTCCGGTGAGCTACATGCGGGTCTTCGACCGCAGCTGCGAGACGGTGGAATCGGCCGGTTCCCGGCGTGGCGCGCAGATGGGCGTGCTGCGCTGCGACCACCCGGACATCGAGGAGTTCATCCACGCCAAGGACCAGGGCGACCTGAAGAACTTCAACATCTCGGTCGGCGTGACGGATGCGTTCATGGAGGCGGTGGAGGCGGACGCGGACATCGAGCTCGTGCACAAGGCGGCGCCGGGGTCCAAGCAGCGTGCGGCCGGCGCGACGCAGCGGGCGGACGGGCTGTGGGTCTACCGCCGGATGCGGGCGCGCAAGCTGTGGGACCAGGTCATGCGCTCCACCTACGACCACGCGGAGCCGGGCGTGCTGTTCCTGGATCGGATCAATGCGGACAACAACCTGCATTACTGCGAGTCGATCAGCGCGACGAATCCGTGCGTGACGGCCGATACCTGGGTGTTGACCGGGGACGGCCCGCAGCAGGTCAGCGACCTGATCGGGACACCGTTCCTGGCGATGGTCGACGGCAAGGCCTACCGGACGGAGTCGGCCGGGTTCTTCCCGACGGGAACGAAGCCCGTGTTGAGCCTGAAGATGAAGGAAGGACATTCGCTGCGACTGACCGCGAATCACCTGGTGAGGAGAGTCCTCAAGCGTTCCCGCTATTTGACCGAGACCGATTGGGTAGCGGCCGGTGCGTTGCAGCCGGGGGATGAGGTCGTCCTCCACGAGCATCGCTCGTTCGAAGGGTGGGGCGGCGACTACTCGGCCGCACAGGGATACCTAATCGGGGCGCTACTGGGCGACGGATGGCTGAGGGATTCCAAGGCAGTGCTTTCCGTTTGGGCACCAGAACTGCATCAGGCGGTCAACGGCGTGACGCCGCCCCATTCGGCGGAAGGGATTGCCGCTGCAATCTCGGAGGCGATCGCAACTTTGCCTCATCGCGCGGATTTCCGCGGCTGGCAACGCCCGATCGCCGCGCAAGGTCAGATGCGGATGGCGTCTGCGCCCCTCCGCGATTTGGCCTTTGAGCTTGGCATGCGATGTGGACCTGGGGGCAAGCAGATCACCCCCGCCATGGAACGGGCGTCGTCGGCGTTTCAAGCTGCATTTCTGCGCGGCCTGTTTGATGCTGACGGTTCAGTGCAAGGGACGCAGGAGAAGGGCGTCAGCGTGCGTCTGACCCAGTCCAACCTGGACACGCTTCAAGCCGTGCAGCGAATGCTGCAGCGGCTCGGCATCGTAAGCACGATCTACGCCAACCGGAGGCTCGCGGGGATGCGTGTCCTGCCGGACGGAAAAGGCGGACAACGGGAGTATCCCCACCAGCCTGTCCACGATCTGGTCGTCGCACGCGACAACCTCCAGGTCTTTGCGGAGCGCATCGGCTTTTCGGACTCGGCAAAGGCCGAACGACTGGCGCAGCGCCTGGCTTCACAGAAGCGCGCGCCCAATCGCGAACGCTTCGTGGCGACCGTCGCTTCGGTCGAACTCGATGGCGTCGAGCCCGTCTACGACGTGACGGTCGAGCACGTGCACGCCTTCGACGCCAATGGTCTGATGGTCCACAACTGCGCCGAGCAGCCGCTCCCTTCCTACGGTTGCTGCTGCCTCGGCTCGATCGACCTGACGGTCTTCGTGAAGGACGCGTTCGTGGCGAAGGCCTCGTTCGACGAGGTCGAGTTCGCCGACATCTGCAAGACCGCCACCCGCATGCTCGACAACGTGCTCGACGTGACGCCGTGGCCGCTGCCGCAGCAGGCGCGCGAGGCCGCCAACAAGCGGCGCGTGGGGCTGGGCTTCACCGGCCTCGGCGACACGCTGGTGATGCTCGGCCTGCGCTACGACGGCGAGCCCGCCCGCGCGATGGCGCGGCGCATCAGCGAGATCATGCGCGACGCCGCCTATGAGGCCTCCGCCGACCTCGCGATCGAGCGCGGCGCGTTTCCGCTCTTCAACGCCGACCTCTATCTGTCGGGCGGCAACTTCGCCTCGCGGCTGCCGCCGTGGCTGAAGGACAAGATCCGTGCGCAGGGCCTGCGCAATTCGCACCTGCTGTCGATCGCGCCGACCGGCACCATCTCGCTGGCCTTCGCCGACAACGCCAGCAACGGCATCGAGCCCGCGTTCTCATGGAGCTACACCCGCCGCAAGCGCATGCCCGACAACTCGTTCAAGGAATACGCCGTCGAAGACCACGCCTGGCGGCTCTACCGCCACCTGTTCGGCGCCGACGCGCCGTTGACCGACGCCTTTGTCACCGCGCTTGAGCTGCAGGCGTCGGATCACGAGGCGATGGTCGCGGCGGTCGCTCCGTACGTCGACACCTCGATCTCCAAGACCGTCAACGTTCCGGCGGACTATCCGTATGCCGACTTCCAGGATCTCTACCGGCTGGCCTGGAAAAGCGGGCTGAAGGGCCTCGCGACGTACCGCCCGAACAGCGTGCTCGGCGCGGTGCTCAGCGTGGAGCCGATCGCCCAGCCGGAGCCGCTGAAGGCCGACATCGGCCCCAACCAGCGGCTGCGCGTCGAGCGCCTGCCCAAGCCGGTGCTGGCCTCGCTGCGCTGGCCGAGCCGGCCCGAGATGCCCGGCGGCAACCCGGCCTGGTCCACGATGATCCGCCACCCGCATGGCGACTTCGCGCTCTTCGTCGGCGAGCTGCCGGCGGAGGGGCCGGATGCGGGCCTCTTCGGCCGCACGCTGCCGTTCGAGGTCTGGGTGAACGGCGCCGAGCAGCCGCGCGGCCTCGGGGCGCTGGCGAAGACGCTGTCGATGGACTTGCGCGCGAACGACGCCGCCTGGCTGCGACTGAAGCTCGACGCGCTGGCGACCGTCGCCGAGGAACGCGCCTTCGAGATGCCGATGCCGCCACTCGGCGAAGCGCGCTTGTTCCCGGGCGTGGTCGCAGCGACCGCGGCGGTGATCCGCTGGCGCTGCGAGCAGCTCGGCGCGTTGCAGGAAGGCGGGCCGACGCCGGTGCTCGACGCGATGTTCTCGCGCGAGGAACCGCGCACCGGCACGGCCGGCACGCTCGCGTGGGCGGTCGACGTGGACAACCCCGCCACGAGCGAGCTGTTCACGCTCACGCTCAAGGAGGTCAGCCTGCCCACGCCCGACGGCGGCAGCGTCACGCGGCCGTGCGCGATGGGCTTCTCCGGCAACTATCCGAAGGCGCTGGACGGGCTGGCGCGGCTGCTGTCGCTGGACATGCGGGTGCTCGACCCGGGCTGGATCGGCATGAAGCTGCGCAAGCTGCTCAACGTCGGCGAGCCGTTGGGTCACTTCATGGCGCCGGTGCCGACGCTGTCGGGGGAAAGACGCCAGCAGGTGTGGCCGTCGACGGTCGCGTATGTCGCGCGTCTGGTCATCCACCGCTACGCGATGCTGGGCGTGCTGGACGAGAGCGGCTATCCGCTCGTCGACATGGGGCTGATGCAGCAGGCGCCGCTCAAGGCCGCGGGAGTGAGCGCAGGGGCGGCGCGCGCCGCCTCGGAAGCCGGCGGCATCGTGGCGATGGCCGGCAAGAAGTGTCCCGAGTGCGGCAACGCCACGCTCATCCACCGCGACGGGTGCGAGTTCTGCACCGCGTGCGGGTTCGTGGGGCAGTGCGGGTGACTGCGCCGCCGGGCGCCTTGCCCGGCGTGATGCCCGAAATCCGGCCTGAGGTCAGGCTTGGCCCGGGGCCTTGTCTTCCGTGGGGGCGTCGCCGCCGGCCGGTCCGCCCTGGGCGACCGGCTCATCCGCGGGGGCGTCCGAGCCCGCACCGCTGGCCTTGCGATGGGCCTTCTCTTCCTTCTTCTTTTTCTTGGCCAGCTCGCGTTGGCGTTTTTCGTATGAGTAGTTGGGGGTAGCGATATCGGCCTCCGATAGGTTGGGGGTGATCGATGAGCCTGACGTTTCCGCCATTGCGCGAATCCGGGCCAGTTCCTGGCGGTGGACGTTGGTCCCGGTGGTGGTCAATCGAAGGCCGCCGCCATGCCATTCCAGCCAGTCCAGATCGACCAGGCGGTCGATCAGCTTTTCCGGAATCTCGTTGGCCTGACGCCGCTGGAGCGCATCGACACTCTGCCGCAACGAAGCACGGAGCTCGTCGAGGGTTTGTGGGACAGGCATGGTGCTCCTCCTCCGATCTCACCCCGCGACATGCGGAGCGAACAGATTCGCCAGGCAATCAAGGCGAGGACTTGCACGGCTTCCGACAGGAGAGCGAAGCGAAGACTTCGGGATGACAGGCTCACGGTCTATCGGCTGATCGTAGCGCAGACCCGCGTGCGAACCTTTTTGACGGAAAACGAATCCGTTAAGACGGCGTTTGCGTACAGCGTCATCGGTGGGGCATTTCGGCCTCGCCGCCAACCCCCCGAGGAGCTGCGATGACCCTGATGAACGCCCTGTATTCCCGCACCACGTCCGTGCTTGCCCTGCTGGCACCGGTCGCGCTGCTCGGCGCCTGCGCCATGTCCGGTCCGTCGGGCTCGTCCGGGCCCGCGTTCTCCCAGGCCGGATTGCCCGCCGCCGTGCAGGTGCCGGACGGGCACAAGGTGTCGATGGAGACCGTCGGCGTCGGCAAGATCACCTACGAATGCCGCGCGAAGAAGGACATGGCGGGACAGTTCGAGTGGGTGTTCGTCGGTCCGGATGCGGCCTTGAACGACAGACGCGGCACCATGGTCGGCAAGTACTACGGCCCGCCCGCGACCTGGGAAGCCCGCGACGGCTCCAAGATCACCGGCACGCAGGTGGCGGTGGCGCCCGCGGCGGCAGGCAGCATCCCGCTGCAGCTGGTGAAGGCCAATCCGGCCGTCGGCATGGGCGCCATGCAGGGCGTCAGCCATATCCAGCGCGTGGCCACCAAGGGCGGCGTCGCGCCGCAGACGGCGTGCGACGCCGCGGGCGTGGGTCAGAAGCAGGTCGTCGACTACCAGGCGGACTACATCTTCTGGGCGCCGGTGGCGATGCGCTGAGGCTTGCGCGGCGCCGTCAGACGGCGCCGCCGCGCTTGCGCAGGCGCCAGCCCATCATCGCGATGCCGGCGAGGAGCAGTGCGTAGGTCGACGGTTCCGGGACCGCGCTCAGCGTCGTGAACCCGTTGCTGAAGCTGTAGGTCGCCGTCAGGCCGTTGACCTTGGTCGCAGCGACGAGGTTCAGGAAGCTCGCGTCGTGCGACAGGTCGCCGGCGAAACGCAGCGCGTAGCCGGCACCGAGCTGCGTCACCGTCAGCACGCTGCCCGCTACGACGCTGCCGATCGAGGCGAAATTCAGTCCGCCGCCGTCCAGTTCGAACGCACCGCTGCCCAGCAGCGACAGGCTTGCAAAGCTCTGGTTCCCGCCGATCACTTTCAGCGTGCCGCCGTTCACTTCGAGCCCGCCGGCCGCGCCCAGGCGTTGCTCGCCTTGCAGTTCCAGGACGCCGCCGTCCAGCGTCACCGTGCCGATGTGCTGGCTCTGACCCGTCAGCACAACGCGTCCGCTCTCGACCTGCAACTGGTTGACGTTGCTGAAGGCGCCCGCGTAGCTGAACTGGTTGCCGTTGCCGACTTCGAAGCGCACCGTCGCCGAGCCCGCGCCGCTGGCGCCGTGCACGTCGCCGAGGATCGCCGCCTGGCCGCCGCTGACCACCAGCGTGCTGCGGCCCGCGCCGAGGTCGATCGCCACGCCGCTCGCGCTGCCGTCGATGCGGCCGGCGTTGACCACCGTCGTGTCGTAGTCCGAGGCCGAGCGGATCGCCGCCGCCGTCCCACCGCCGACGATGGTGCCGCCGGCCTGGTTCTCGATCCGGACCAGCTTCCCGCTGCCGCCCAGGCCGCCGATGTAGATCGCCGAGTCGCTGTCGCCGCGGATCACGCCGCCGGCGCCGTTGATCACCGTCGCGTTCGAATAAAGCGCCTCGCGTTGACCGGCGTTCGGGCCGCTGGTGATGTCGTTGCCGACCAGCGAGATCCCACGACCCACCGCGTTGGTGTTGCCCACTGCGACCAGGCCTTCGATCAGGCCGGTGTTGCGGATCGTGCCGCCGCCGACTGACAGGCCCTCGCTGAACGCCAGCCCGCTGCCGAGCGGCGAGAACGCGTTGATCGAACGGATCGTGCCGCTGTTGATCAGGTCCACAGGACCGTCGACGTCGACGCCGTCCCCGTCGCCGGTCACGCCGTTGCCGGTGATCAGGCCGGCGTTGCGGACCGTGATCACCTGCAGCGCGTTGAAGCCGTCGAAGTTCAGGCCCGCGCCGTTCATGCCGCGGATCGTCCCGCCGGCGGCGTTGTTGATCGTGCCGGTCCAGGAGATCGCGGTGTCCGGACCGCCGGTGACGCCGTGACGGCCGCCTTCGAGCAGACCGCCCGACAGGTTGTTGAACGTGATGCCGCTGTTGCCCTGGAAGTCGATGCCGTCGCTGCTGGAGCCTGTCGTCGTGATCGAGCGGATGGTGCCGGCGTTGTTGACGATGCCGTTCACGCCGGGGCGGACCGCGTCCGCTTCATAGGCCAGCATCAGCGCGCCGGCCTGGTTGTTGACGACGTTGCTGCCCGAGGCGATCGCATTGAAGTCGACGACCTGGTTGCCGCCGCCCGACGCGTTCGTCGAGATCATGCTGCCCCAGTTGGTCAGCGTGACGCTGGCCGGGGACTTGTTCATCTGGATCAGGTCCGCGTCCTGCGCGCGCATGGACGCGGTGCTGTTGGTCGCGCTGCCGTTGACGATGACCAGGTTCTGCACGCCGGTGTTGTCGCGGATCACGCGGCCCGTGCCCGTCTGCACGATGCTGCCGAGGTTGTTGAGCGTCGCGTTGTTGCCGCTGACCGTCACCGCCACCGTCGAGCCGCCCACCGTCAGCGTGCCGGTCGCGCACAGCGCGCCGGTCTGGCCGTTCCCGCTGCCCAGCGTCTGTGCCGCGGTGAACGCGCCGCAGAGGTCGAAGGACGCGGCGCCGGCCGACCCGGCCTGCAGCAGCAGCGCGGCGAGCGCCAGTCCGCTCAGGCGGAAGGCCGGTGCGCGGCGGAGGTCGGACGGGGAACGGCGGGGCGCGAGGTGGACCATGGCGGAGGATGTCTCGTGTGAAAAATTCACGCGATGCTAGGAGGCTCGCGTCCCGCGCGGCACCGCCCGAGCAGGGTGCCCGCCAACGCCGTTCTGACACACGCCTGTCATCGATCGATGGGCCGCAGTTCCCCCAGGTTCCATCGGGGAACCACCCGACCCGTGATCCTCATCACGGCGCTACTCCCCGCGAACGCGGGGGAGTGCAAAAGGGATGCCGCACTGCGTCACGGCAGGGCCGGAGTGACACATTCGAGTCACGAGTTTCAAAAGTAGCATTTCGCCTGTTTCGACGCTCTCCAGGGACTGGTCATGAATGCTCTTTCGGTCAAGAAGCAGCTGATGTTCGCCTTCGCCGCGCTGGTCGCGGCGGTGGTGCTGGTCAGCGTCGTCGCGCTGCGCGACCTGGCGGCCGCCGATGCCCGCTTCAGCGGCTTCGTCCACGGCATCAACGAACGCGAATCCATGGCCGTCGATGTCCGCATCGACGCCAACCGCCGCGCCATCGGCGTGCGCGACATGGTCATCGTCAAGGATGCGGCCGATATCGCGGCGTCGAAGAAGATGGCGCTCGATGCGCACGCCGCCATTGGCGAACACCTGCGCAAGCTGCGCGACGCCGTCGCTGCGGCGCCGGACGCCACGCCGCGGGAGCGCGAGCTGCTGGCTCACATCGTCGAGGTCGAGGCGAAGTACGGGCCGGTGGCTGCGCACATCGTCGAACTGGCCGCCGCCGGCAAGCGGGACGAGGCGATGGAGGCCATGACCCGCGACTGCCGACCGCTCCTGGCGGCGTTGCTCCAGTCTGCGCGCGAGTACATGGAATACGCTGCCAAAGGCGGCGACGACGCCGCCGCCGTGTCCACCGCCCAGTACCAGGCCCAGCGCTGGTGGATGAGCCTGATCAGCCTGGCCGCCGTCGGCGTCGCGGTCGGGCTCGGCTGGTTGATCACGCGCCGCCTGATGACGGCGCTCGGCACCGAGCCGGCGCAGCTCGCCGACGCCGCCCACCGCATCGCCGACGGCGACCTGCGTCCGGTCGAGGGTGCCGCCTCGGCGCCCGCCGACAGCGTGCTCGCCTCCATGGGCGTGATGCAGTCGCAGCTGGTCACCCTGATCGGCCAGGTGCGCGGCTCCGCCGACCAGATCGCGATGGCCAGCGCCCAGATCGCCCAGGGCAACAACGACCTGTCCGCGCGCACCGAGGAGCAGGCCTCCGCCATCGAGGAGACGGCCGCCTCCATGGAGCAGCTCAGCGCCACCGTGCGCCAGAACGCCGACAACGCCCAGCAGGCCAACCAGCTGGCGCGCAACGCCAGCGAGGTCGCCGTGCGCGGCGGCGAGGTGGTCGGCCAGGTCGTCGAGACCATGCGCGGCATCAACGACAGCAGCCGTCGGATCTCCGACATCATCGGCGTCATCGACGGCATCGCCTTCCAGACCAACATCCTGGCGCTGAACGCGGCCGTCGAGGCGGCGCGCGCCGGCGAGCAGGGCCGCGGTTTCGCGGTCGTCGCCTCCGAGGTGCGCAGCCTGGCCAGCCGGTCCGCCGGCGCCGCCAAGGAGATCAAGCAGCTCATCGGCGACAGCGTCGCCCGCGTCGAGCAGGGTACCGGGCTGGTCGATCAGGCCGGCGCCACGATGACCGAGGTCGTCGGCGCGATCCGCCGCGTCTCCGACATCGTCGGCGAGATCAGCGCGGCCAGCGTCGAACAGAGCAGCGGCGTCACGCAGGTCGGCGAGGCCATCACCCAGATGGACCGCGCCACCCAGCAGAACGCCTCGCTGGTCGAGGAAAGCGCCGCCGCGGCCGACAGCATGAAGCAGCAGGCCGCCGACATGGTCGGCGCGGTGGCCGTCTTCCGCATCGGCGAGGACGACCGGTCCTCGACGGCTGCTTCGCCCGCCGCGTCGATGAACCGTCCGGACCTGTCTTCGTCCGGCCGCTCGGCGATGAGCGGCAAGTCGTCCGCAGCCGCTCCGACGTCCGCGCCGGTTTCTCGGGCGGCGTCGCCCGCGCCGTCACGCACCCCGTCGGCGCAGGCATCGTCCTTCCAGCGTCGCGCGGCCCCGGCCGGCGCATCAACTGGCGCATCGACCGTGCCGCGTCCGACCGTCCGTGTCGTTGCCGCCACGTCGGCGCCGCGGCGGCATTCGGCGCCGGCGCCGGACCTGCAGGTGGTCCGGCCGTCCTCGACACCTGCCAGATCGGCCGAGCCGGTGCTGGCAGGGGACGATGACTGGACCTCGTTCTGATCCTGCGCGCCCGGGACTTCCCTGTCCCGAAAGAGGAGGATGTCGGGCGGGGCGGCTCCTGACTATGCTTTGCGCACCGGCGCGGTGCCCGCGGCGGAGCCCGAGGAGCGCGCCATGCCGGCCACCCGTACCGCCAGTCCCCTGGCCCGATTCGACTATCCGCATTCGGCGCGCCGCGAGATGCTGCCCTTCCTCCCGCCGGGGAGCCAGCGCGTCCTGGACGTCGGCTGCAACACCGGCGCCTTCGGGGAGGCGGTCAAGCAGACCCGCCCCGGCACCGAGGTCTGGGGCATCGAGCCCGACGCCGGCGCGGCGGAACGCGCCACCCTGCACCTGGACCGCGTGATGCAGGGCTTCTTCGGCCCGGGCCTGCCGCTGCCCGAATCCCACTTCGACGCCATCACCTTCAACGACGTGCTGGAGCACATGCCCGATCCGTGGGCCGCGCTCAACCATGCCGCGCCGCTGCTCGCCCCGGGCGGCGTGGTGCTCGCCTCGCTGCCCAACCTGCTGCACCTGGACACCATCTGGCCGCTGGTCCATGACCGCGACTTCCGCTACGAGCCCTGCGGCGTCCGGGACCGGACGCACCTGCGCTTCTTCACCCGCACCAGCGCGCTGCGCATGTTCGAGGAATGCGGCTACGAGGTCCTCAGCGTCCAGGGCATCAACGAGCAGTGGTACACCTCCTCGATCCGGCGCCGGCTCGCCTTCCGGCTCTTCGGCCGGCAGCTCGAAGAGACCAAGTGGGTGCAGTTCGCCTTCGTGGCGCGGCCCCGGGCGCCCCGGCTGGTGTCCTGAGAACCTGGAGACGCTGAAGCCCCGCGGTCCCTCCGGTCCTTGCCGTCCCTGTGGCCGCCGCCGTGGTGCGTGGGGGCCTTGAATCGCCCCACCGCCGACGGGTGTCCTCCGCAGCCGCGACAATGCGCCGCATGCGCGCCCTGATCGACCTGCTGATCCAACACGACTTCCTGCTCGTCTTCCTCGTGACCTTGGCGGCGCGCATCGGTGCGCCCGTGCCGGCGGCCCCGCTGCTGGTCGTGGCGGGCGGACTGGCCGCCGCGGGCCGCCTGTCGGCGCTGTCGCTGGTCGTGGCGGCCGTGCTGGCCAACGTCCTGGGCGACGCCATCTGGTTCATCGCCGGCCGCAGCTACGGCCACCGCGTCCTGCGGCTGCTGTGCCGCGTCTCGCTCTCGCCCGACGTCTGCGTGCGCCAGAGCGAAACCCTCATCGCGCGCTGGGGCGGCAGCTCCCTGCTGGCCGCCAAGTTCCTGCCCGGCATCTCCGTCGTCGCCGCGCCGATGGCCGGTGCGCTCGGCATGGGCTGGCGCCGTTTCGTCGCCTACGACGCCGTCGCCGGCCTCGTCTGGACCGCGTGTTTCCTCGGCCTCGGCCTCATCTTCAGCGACCAGATCCAGGACGTGCTGGACTTCCTGTCCAACGCCGGGCTCTACGCGGTGATCGCCATCCTCGCCGTGCTGCTGCTTCTCGTCGGCAACCGCTGGCGGCGTCGCCGCCAGATGGCGAAGCTGCAGGGCGAGGTCGAACGCATCAGCGTCGAGGACGCCGCCGCGCTCGTCGAGCAGGACATGGCGCCGCTCTTCATCGACGTCCGCAGCGATCCCGGCCGTGCCGCGGATCCGCGCACGCTCCCGGGCGCGCTCAACATCCCGCTGACCCGCCTGCCCGAGTACGCCGAACAACTGCCCGACGACCGGCTGCTGGTGTTGTACTGCAACTGCCCGAACGAGGTCTCCGCCATCCAGGGCGCGCACGAGCTGCTCAAGCGCGGACACCCGCGCGTGCTGGCGCTGGACGGCGGCCTGGACGGCTGGCACGAGCTGCAGCGTCGCCAGGGGCGCGATCGTGGCGACAGCGGCGACGGCGACGCGGCGGGACTGCCGCTCAAGCCGACGACCAGCGCGACGGCGGCAGCCCCGGCCGCATCGCCCGTGGCGCCGGCCGCCCTGCCGCCCGCCGCGCCTGCCGTCCCTTGATCTGAGGAGGGGAGGCTCCCGCGGCTGGCCCGGCGCTTGCATACTCGCGCCCATGACCGTTGCCGTCCTGCCTGCCGCCCTCCCGGTCGTCGCGCCGACCATCCTCGACCTTGAGGCTTCCGGGTTCGGGCGCGGCAGCTACCCGATCGAGATCGGCTTCGTCGAGGCGGGCGGACTGCCCTTCTGTTCGCTCATCCAGCCCGCCCCCGACTGGGAGCACTGGGACGAAGGCGCCGAGGCCCTGCACGGCATCACGCGTGAACTGCTGCTGCGCCATGGTCGACCGCGCGAATGGGTCGTCGACGAGCTCAACAATCGCCTGGCGGGCCAGACGGTCTACTCCGACAGCTGGGGCCACGACTACCCCTGGATGAGCAAGCTCTTCGACAGCGTGGGCCGCCTGCCGCGATTCCGGATCGAGGACCTGCGCCGCCTGCTCAGCGAAGACGAGGCCCTGCGCTGGAACGCGGTGCAGCAGGAAGTGCGTGCCGAGGCCAAGCTCAGGCGGCATCGTGCCAGTGCCGACGCCAAGGTCCTGCAGATGACATTGATGCGTTTGAAGCACGGCCCGTTGACGCCGACGGCGACGTTGGATGGACGCAGTCCGGGCGACTTCGGCAACTGCGGTTGATCCCGCGCGCCCGGCCGCTACGTCGCCGGTGACTTCCGTTCCGCGCAGAGGCTCCCGCTCGATCTGCCGCGCCCCGCGCGTTTCGCGCGGTAGAGCTGTTCATCCGCCTGCGTGACGAGGTCGTCGATATCGGCCTGCCTGGCCCATTGGACGCAGAACCCGACGCTGGTGCCGATGTGCAGCTCGAGCGCACCGATGCGGAACGGCATCGTCAGCGCGTGCACCAGCTTGTCCGCGACGACCTGCGCGTCGACCGGTTTCGCGACATGGGTGAGGAACACCGCGAACTCATCGCCGCCGATGCGTGCGACCAGGTCCTGCGGCCGCAGCGCATGCCGCAGCCGGCCGGAGACGGCTTTCAGCAGCGCGTCCCCGACGGGGTGGCCGTACTCGTCGTTGACGGGTTTGAAGCGGTCGAGATCGAGGTACAGCAGCGCCACCAGTTCGTCGCGGTCGGTCGCGCGGCTGAGTGCGGCGTTGACCTGCGACGCGAAGCCGGCGCGGTTGAGCAGTTCGGTGAGCGGGTCCGTGTTGGACGCTTTCAGCAGCCGCATCTGTTCCTGCTTGACGTCGGTGACGTCGCGCGCCACGCCGTAGGCGCCGATGATGGTGCCGTCGTCGGTGACCAGCGGTGCGTAGGTCAGTTCGACGTAGCGGGTCTCGCCGCGGTCGTCGCCGTCCAGCGGCATCGGGCGGCTCACGCCGTCGTCGTCGCGCATCTCGACCACGCTGGTCTCGCCCGCGAAGGCGCGCTGGATCAGCGGATGCACCGCCGGGTACAGCTCGTTGAACACGTCCGCCGCGTGGCGGCCTTCCCAGGATCTTTCAGGGATGTCGAAGCGCCGCTCGAAGGCCTTGTTGCAGAACAGCACGCGTTCGTCGGTGTCGACGGCCAGCATCATGACGTTGACGCTCTGCGCCATCGCGCTCATCACGGCCTGGCTGCGTTCGCGCTCGCGGCGGGCGGCGAGTTCGGCGCTGATGTCGGCGATGGTGCCGGCGTGCGCGACGATGCGCCCGCCCAGCCGCATCGGCCGCATGCGCAGCCGCACCAGCATCTCCGTGCCGTCGCGGCGCGTCATCTGCCGCACGCGGTCGACCGGCTCGCCCACCGCGACCAGCGCGGCCCATTGCTCGCGCGTCAGTTCGCGCTCCGACGCCGGCAGGCGGTCCAGCCAGCCCCAGGCCAGGTCCTTGCGGTCGACTTCCAGCAGGCGCAGGTAGGTCTCGTTGGCGTAGACGGTGCGGCCCAGGAGATCGCAGCGGAACAGGCCCATCGGCGACGCGTCGGCCGTGGCCTCGCGTTCCGCCTCGCGCAGCCGGGTGCGGTTCTGGAGCCGGGTGAACCAGGCCATCAGCCCGACCGCGATCGCCGTCACCAGCAGCGAGAAGCCCAGCACCGCGCGCCGCTGCTGCAGATAGCCGGCAAGGATGCGGTCGCGCTCGAAGGACACGAACAGGCGCAGCGGGAAGTCCTGCAGCACGCGGTACGAGACGATGCGGTCCTGCCCGTCGGCAGGGCTCTTGGACACCATGAACTGGCCGCTGGCCGGCGGGCTGGGCGGCAGCACTTCGCCGCCCGGCACCTGACGCATGTTGGTGCCGATCAGACCTGGCACCTCCGGCCAGCGGGCCATCGCGACGCCGTCGTCGCGTTCCAGCAGCACGGCCATGCCCGAGCGCATCGAGCGCGTGCGGTACAGGCGCAGCAGCGCGTCGAGGTCGATGAACCCGACGGTGGCGGTGAACGGTCCGGTCGGCGCGCTCAGCCGCGTGGCCATCGGCAGCACGAAGTGGGCGCCCGGTCGCAGCCGGATCGGCGTGCCGAGGATGACGCTGCGTGCGCCCGGCCGTCCGAGTTCGGACAGGAAGCTGTCCGGCCCGAGATTCACGTAGGGTTCGCCGGTGACCGACGGGATGCGCCACAGGCGCCCGTCCGCACTGGCGAGCATCACGTCGGTGATCCCGCGGGCGTTGTCGCGCAGCGAATCGGCCAGCAGCGACACGGTGGCATCGAGGTCCTGGCGTTCGTTCTTGCGCGTGAGCAGCAGCAGATCCAGCGTGCGCAGGCTGCCTTCGGTCTCGCGCAACAGCTGCTCGGTGTCCTGCGTCGCGTTGAGCGCGATGCCGTGCAGGTCGTCCTGAAGATCCCCGACCAGCGACTTCGGATACAGCAGCGCGAACCACAGCACCAGCGCCCACAGCACGATCAGCACCAGCCCCAACGCCAGGAAGGGGCCGAAGACCACCACGCGCCTCACCTGGAGGCGCTCCGCGACGGACTGGCTGAACGAGGAGGCGGGCATCGGTCGGATTGTGGCCGTGCCGCGTACGCCTTCAAACGCCCAACAACGGGGGCTAGCGCGGTTTTTTCGGCGCGTCGGGCACGTGACTGTCCGGGTCGTCGCGAGCCAGTTCGCTCAGGCAGCGCAGGCACAGACACTGGTCGGGCCAGCGCGCGGCGAGCTCGCGCTTGAGGCCCTCGCCCAGCCGCGTGCCGAAGCAGGCGCACCAGCCGTCGTTCACGCCGCAATGGAAACCGCCGCCGCAGCGCGGGCAGGCGGTGTTGACGGAGATATCGCCCGGAGGGACGGTGGCGGGACGGGACGAGGCAGTCACGGGAGCAGGCATTGGCGGCGGCGAGGGAGACCAATGTACTCCCCGCAGCCTGTCGGATGCGACGGCGGGGCGGCGGCACTGACCGCTCCCATCCACGCTCAAGGAGACGCCATGTTCTGGCCTTTCAACATCCTGCCGCTGTTCTGACCGGCGATCAGCCGAACAGTCCGCGATGCTGCTCGCGCAGCAGGTTCTTCTGCACCTTTCCCATCGCGTTGCGCGGCAGCTCGTTCTCGACGAAGACCCGTTTCGGCACCTTGAAGCCCGCGATGCGGTCCTTCAGCGCCGCGATCAGCGTCGCGCCGTCCAGCGCCGCGCCGGATCGCGGCACCACCACCGCGATCACGCCTTCGCCGAAGTCCGGATGCGGCACGCCGATCACGGCCGACTCCGCCACGCCGGGCAACTCGTTGAGCCAGCCCTCGATCTCCGCCGGGTACACGTTGTAGCCGCCGGTGATGATCAGGTCCTTGCTCCGGCCCACGATCGTCACGTAGCCCCGGTCGTCGCGCCGGCCCACGTCGCCGGTCTTGAACCAGCCGTCGGCGGTGAACTCCTCCTTCGTCTTCTCCGGCATGCGCCAGTAGCCCGAGAACACGTTGGGTCCGCTCACCTGCAGGTGGCCGATCTCGCCGTCGCCGGTGCTGGGGCAGGGCGCGCCCGCGTCGTCGACGATGCGCAGCCCCACGCCCGGCAGCGGACGGCCGACCGTGCCGCCGCGGCGCTCGCCGTCCTCTTCCTTGTACGGATTCGAGGTCAGCATGACCGTCTCGCTCATGCCGTAGCGCTCCAGGATCGTGAACCCGGTGCGGCGCTGCCACTCGTGGAAGGTCTCGATCAGCAGCGGCGCGGAACCGCTGATGAACAGCCGCATCCGCGCGCACGCGTCCTTCGTCAGCGTCGCCTGTTCGAGCAGCCGCACATACAGCGTCGGCACGCCCATGAACAGCGTCGCGTCGGGCAGCCGTGCGATCACGCCGCGCGGATCGAAACGGTTGAACCAGAGCATCTTCGCCCCGGCCAGCAGCGCCCCGTGAGACGCCACGAACAGCCCGTGCACGTGGAAGATCGGCAGCGCGTGGATCAGCACGTCGTCGGCCTTCCAACCCCAGTGGTGCTTGAGCACCTCCGCATTGGACAGCAGGTTGCCGTGGCTCAGCATCGCGCCCTTGCTGCGACCGGTGGTGCCGCTGGTGTACAGGATCGCGGCCAGCTCATCGGCCTGCTTCTCGGCCGGCTGGTGCGTGTCGGGCATCTGCACCGCGCGGTCCAGCAGCGTGCCGCTGCGGTCCTCGTTCAGCGTGAACACCCACGGCACCTTTGCCTGGAACGCCAGCTTGCTGATCCAGCCGAAGTTCTTTCCGGCGCAGACGACCACGGCCGGCTCCGCGTTGCCAATGAAGTACTCGAGCTCGGCCGCCTGGTAGGCCGTGTTCAGCGGCAGGTAGACGTAGCCGGCGCGCAGCACCGCGAGGTACAGCAGGAGCGCCTCCACGCTCTTCTCCGTCTGCACCGCGACGCGGCTGCCCGCGGGCAGGTCCAGCGAGACCAGCAGGTTGGCGATCATCGCCGTCGCGCGGTCGATGTCGCGCCAGCTGTAGCGCTGCCCGGCGTCGGTACCGTCGGCCAGCTCGATCGCGCAGGCGTCCAGGTCGTCGGAGAAATTCGCGCGCAGCGCGGCGAACAGGTTGGCGTTCGCGGTGGCTTTCTGGGGAGCGTTCATGTCGGGAGTCGCAGGCCGGGGTTCAGGCAATCAATCCAGTTTCGCACCGCTGCGCTTGACCACATCGGCCCAGCGCACGACCTCGCCGTGCACGAACTTGCCGAAGGCGTCGCCGTAGAGCGTCGGCATGTCGGTGCCCAGGCCGGTCCAGATGTTCTTCAGTTCCTCGGTCGCATAAGCCTTGCGGAGTTCGCCCTGCATCGCGGCGATCACTTCCTTCGGCGTGCCCTTGGGCGCCCACAGGCCGTACCAGGTCGCGACCTGGTACTGCGGGATTCCCGCTTCCACCGCACTCGGGATGTCCGGGAAGCCCGGCGCGCGCTTGGACGACGCGACGGCCAGCGCCTTGATGCGGCCGCTGCGGATGTGCGCCGCCGACGAGCCCAGGCCGTCGAACATCAGGTCCACCTGGCCCGCCATCAGGTCCTGCAGCGCCGGGCCGGCGCCGCGGTAGGGGATGTGGGTGATGAAGGTCTGCGTCTGCAGCTTGAAGAGCTCGCCCGCCAGGTGATGCGAGGTGCCGTTGCCTGCCGAGCCGTAGTTCAGCTTGCCGGGGTTCTTCTTCAGGAACTCCAGCAGGCTCTTCACGTCGGTGGCCTGCACCTTCGACGGGTTGATCACGATCACCTGCGGCACGCTGGAGACCAGGGCGACGGGGATGAAGTCCTCCTCCAGCTTGTAGTCGAGCTTGGGGTACATCGCCGGCGCGATCGCGTGGTGCACCGCGCCCATGAAGAAGGTGTAGCCGTCCGGCGCGGCCTTGGACGCGAGGGTCGCGCCCACGGTGCCGCCGGCGCCGCCCTTGTTGTCGATGATGAACTGCTTGCCGGTCTGCTTGGTCAGCACGGCCGTCAGCGGCCGCGCGAAGGCGTCGGTGCCGCCGCCGGCCGGGAAGGGCACGACGATGACCACCGGCCGGCTCGGCCAGGCGGCCTGCGCGAACGCCGACGGCGCGATCCCCGCGCCCGCGGCGGACAGGGAAGCCAGGGCGGCGGCGCCCAGCAGGCGGCGGCGGGTCGTGGAAGTCTGGGTCATGCGTGTCTCCTGTGGGCCTCTGCGGGCCGCGGTGTCGGTAAGCAAGGACGGTGGGAAGGTCAGAGCAGACCGCCGACGGCGCGCGCCGTCGCGATCTCTCCCTGGGTGAAGGCTTCGTGGTGCTCCTCGATGCGGTCGAGGTCGTAGAGGTAATTGACCATCATCCCGTGCGACTGTTTCAGTCCTTTGGCCGAGCGGTCGCCGCCGGGGTTGAGTCGTTCCAGCCGGGCGCCGTTGTCGAGGTGGAAACGCGCCACCGGATCCCCGCCCGGCAGCGGCGTCTGGCCGATGAGGTACACGGCGGCGAGGCGGCGCAGATCGGCCTGCAGCGCCTCGTCGTCCAACGCCGCCGGGCTGGCGAGCTCGGTCGGCGAGTGGTGCCTGAGTCGTTCCAGCGCCTCCGCTGCGCGCGATCGCTGCGCGGGTTTCAGACCGGGCAGGTCGGCCAGGCGCGAGGGCAAGACGGACGGGGTGGAGGGGGCGCGTCCCGAGGCGGCGTCGTCCGCCGTCCGCATCGTCTGCAGCCAGCGCGCGAAACCCGGGATCGGCGACAGCGTGCAGAACAGCTTCAGCCGCGGCAGTTCGCGCCGCAGGTGTTCGGCCACGCGCTTGATCAGGAAGTTGCCCAGCGAGACCCCGCGCAGGCCCGGCTCGCAGTTGCTGATGGAATAGAAGACGGCGGTCTTGAAGCTGTTCGGCGGCATCGCCTCGCTGCGCTTGCCGATCAGCGGCGCGATCGCGTCCGGCATGTCGGGCAGCAGCGCGATCTCCACGAAGATCAGCGGCTCGTTCGGCAACTGCGGATGGAAGAACGCGAACAGCCGCCGGTCCGGCAGCAGCCGGCGCCGCAGGTCGTCCCAGCCGTCGATCGCGTGCACCGCCTCGTGGTGGATGATCTGCTCCAGCAGGTGCGCCGGCGAGTGCCAGTCCACCTGCCGCATCTCCAGGAAACCCGGGTTGAACCACGAGGACAGCAGGTGCAGCAGGTCGGCGTCGACCATGCGCCAGTCCGGGTGCGAGGACAGACCCTCCAACAGACGGCGGCGCATCCGCACCAGCGTGCCCGTGCCGCCGGGCGCGCGGTTCAGGCGGCGGAACAGCTCCTGCCGCGGCGGCTCGCTCACCTCGGTCAACTGGCCCAGGGTCTCCCTGCCCGGCGCGTCGGCATACGCCTGCGCGGCGCGCAGCACGGCCGCGGGCTCCGGATTGAAATCGGCGGCCAGCTTGTCGAACACGGCCGGCCACGCGTCCGCCGGCAGCGCGCCCATCCGGCCGATCAGGTCGTGGGCCAGGCCCAGGCTGTTCGCCTGACCGCGCTCCGACAGCAGCTTGTGCGCCAACGACAGCACCTGCCTTGCCGCGCGCGCTGACGTCCAGGAATCCACGATGGCCATGAGGGCGGTTTATAGCCGGATCGCCTCTCGCGCGGCTCGACCTCCGCCTCGGGGATTCCCCAGGGCTTCGCCTCCATGGACGGCCTTCGCACCGCGGAGGCGGCTGCTACATTGGGCCGCATCAGATCCGGGGCGGGGCCGCGTGCGGCCGCCCGACCCCGGACACCCTGCCGTACTGCGCAAGGCCCAGGACGAACGTCCAGGAGACAAGTCATGAACGACATTCCCCAGGATGCCGAAGCGGTGCTTCGGCTGGCGGCGCAGTCGATGTTCGACGTGCTGGCCAGCACCGCGCAGGGCGCGATGGTCGTCAACCGCGAGCACCGCGTCGTGTGGATCAGCGAAGGCTACAAGCGCTTCCTGCCCGCGCTCGGCTTCGGCGACGAATCCGAGTTCGTCGGCCGCCGCGTCGAGGAGGTCGTCCCCAACACCCTGATGGCCCAGGTCATCGACACCGGCCAGCCCATCCTCGTGGACCTGCTGACCAACAAGGCGGGGACCTTCCTCGTCAGCCGGCTGCCCTTGCGTGGCCCCGGCGGCGACGTCATCGGCGCGATGGGCATGGTCCTGCTGGACCATCCCGAGACGACGATGCAACCCTTGATGAACAAGTTCGCCTGCCTGCAGGCGGAGCTCGACGACACGCGCCGCCAGCTCGCCGCCGAACAGTCCCGCAACCGCCGCGCGAAGCACCGGATCGTCGACTTCGTCGGGTCCAGCGAGGCGGCGGTCGAGGTCAAGCGCCATGCGCGCCGTGTCGCGCAGACCGAGGCCACGGTGCTGCTGCTCGGCGAGACCGGCACCGGCAAGGAGTTGCTCGCCCATGCCATCCATGCGGCCTCGCGGCGTGCGGCCAGGCCGCTGGTGTCCGTCAACATCGCCGCCGTGCCCGAGACCTTGCTGGAGGCCGAGTTCTTCGGCGTCGCCCCCGGGGCCTACACCGGCGCGGATCGCAAGGGCCGCGACGGCAAGTTCAAGCTGGCCGACGGGGGCACGCTCTTCCTCGACGAGATCGGCGACATGCCGCCGGCGCTCCAGGCCAAGCTCCTGCGGGTATTGCAGGAGCAGGAACTGGAGCCGCTCGGCAGCAACGAGGTCGTGAAGGTCAACGTCCGCGTGATCGCGGCGACCAGTCGGGACCTGGCCGCGATGGTGCAGCGCGGCGAGTTCCGTGCCGACCTGTTCTACCGTCTGAACGTCCTCCCGATCCGGCTGCCCGCGCTGCGCGAGCGTTGCGAGGACATCGAGGCGCTGGTCGACGTGCTGCTGGCCGACATCGCGCGGCGCAGCGGTCTCGCTCCGAAGCGCCTGGGCGCCGCGGCGCTCCAGGGCCTCGAAGGCAAGACCTGGCCCGGCAACGTGCGGGAGCTGCGCAACGTGCTGGAGCAGGCCTTCCTGATGAGCGATGAGGACGAACTGCTCCCACGGCATTTCGGGCTCCATGAATCGGCCATGACGGCCATGCCGGCGACCGCCGGTACCGAGGCGATCACCACGGGCGGTGCGGACGTTGCGGCGACCGGTGCCCCTCCGAGCGACCTTCCGAGCATGCGCAGGAGTGGGAGCGAGGAGGGGGACCGGTCGCCGCCACGTGTGCTCGGTGCCACGACGGAGACCTTGCCCGCCCGCAAGGCCGAGCTGGAGCGCGCTGCCATCGCGCAGGCGCTCAGAAGCACCAACGGCAACCGTGTCGCCGCCGCCCGATTGCTGGCGATTTCCCGCGCCACGCTCTACGAAAAGCTGGCGAAGTACCCCGAGCTCGCCTCTGCCTGACGCGTACGGCAACGAGTGGCCCCTGGCACGGCGCGCGGGTGCGACGCCACATCGTCACGTTTGGCCCGTGTTCATGGGCTTCTTCGAGGGTTCGGGGGGCTTGTCGCACGGTGTGCGGCATGCGCATATTCGAGGTCAGGGCAGAAGACGAGGACCGGATGGACCGGCCCGCCCAGGAGACTTCATGAACACGCTCACCACGACCGCGACCGGATTCCATGCGGACGCGCCTTCCGGCGCCCGGACGACCTCGACCTCCGCCTCGACCTCGAAGGCGTCAGCGCCCCGGGCCTGGACGCTGGCCACCAAGCTGCGCGTGGCGGTGCTGGCCGCGGTGGTCGGCTTCGTCGTGCTGGTGATGTGGCTGAGCCACCGCTCCGCGATGAGCCTGCTGGACGTCAAGATGATCACGACGGTCGAGCAGGTCAAGAACGCCGAGCAGATCGCCAAGCGCTACTTCGACAAGATCGGCGCCGGCGGCCTCAGCGAGGCGGAGGCGAAGAAGCAGGCCGCCGCCGAGATCGGCAAGATCCGCTACTCCGGCAACGAATACATCTGGATCAACGACATGACCCCGAAGATGGTCATGCACCCGATCAAGCCGGAGCTCAACGACAAGGACCTCTCCGGCAACAAGGACCCGAACGGCCTCAAGCTGTTCGTCGCCTTCGTCGACACGGTCAAGGCGCAGGGCAGCGGCTTCGTCGACTACCTCTGGCCCAAGCCCGGTGCCAAGGATCCGGAGCCCAAGCGTTCCTACGTCACCGGCTTCAAGCCCTGGGGCTGGGTGATCGGCTCGGGCGTCTACATCGACGACGTGTCCGGCATCGCGCGTCGCGACGCGACGGTCGCGCTGGTGCTGGTGATCGCCGTGGGCATCGCCGCGTTGATCGCGGTCGAATGGTTCGCGCGCGGCCTCAAGCGCCGGCTCAACCAGATGCGCGAGGTGGTCGAGGCCGTGGCCAACGGCGACCTGCGCGCGCAGGTGGTCGGCGGGCAGGGCGCGGGCAACGACGAGATCGGCCAGGTGCTGACGCAGGTCGCGGCCATGCAGGGTCGCCTCAGCGATCTGGTGCGTGCGATCCGCGACGCCACGGACTCCATCCAGCATGCCTCGCGCGAAGTCGCGATGGGCAGCCAGGATCTCTCGCAACGCAGCGAGCAGGCGGCGTCCAGTCTGCAGCAGACGGCGGCGTCCATGCATGAGCTCACGCAGCAGGTCACCCATTCCGCGCAGGCCGCGCATCAGACGAATCAGCTGGCCATCGGCGCGGCCGACCGGGCCAAGCTCGGTGCCGATGTGATGGGCGAGGTCGTGCAGACCATGGACGGCATCGCCGGCGCCAGCCGCAAGATCGCCGACATCATCTCCGTCATCGACGGCGTGGCCTTCCAGACCAACATCCTGGCGTTGAACGCGGCGGTCGAAGCGGCCCGCGCGGGCGAGCAGGGACGAGGTTTCGCGGTCGTCGCTTCCGAGGTGCGTGCGCTCGCGCAGCGCAGCGCCAACGCGGCCAAGGAGATCAAGGCGCTGATCAACGACTCGGTCACGCGCGTCGACGCGGGCGGCGCGCAGGTCGGCCGCGCCGGCGAGGCCATGGGTCAGATCTTGCAGTCGGTGCAGCAGGTCAGCGGCACGGTCGCCGAGATCAGCCAATCGAGCGCGGGCCAGTCCGACGGCCTCGCCCAGATCAACCAGGCCGTGAAGCACCTGGACGACATGACGCAGCAGAACGCGGCGCTGGTCGAGGAGACCGCCGCTGCCGCGGAGTCGCTGCAACAGCAGGCCCGCCTGCTCAACGAGCACGTCGCGACCTTCCGCACCTGAGGTCCTGTCCGATGTCTGGACATTGACCGGATTCCAGACACTCTTCCGCTTCCCGCCGCACGCCGCTGTCTGGATTCCGGACAGCGGCGTCGTCGTTTCTGGGGCCCGGTCCTCAGCGGCCCCTCGAAGAATCGGGGTCAGCGAGCGTGGGTGGGGCCGGAATGACTCTGGGGGTTCCCGGAGGGACGCCCCCTGAGTCGTGGAGAGCCCGCGCCTGGCCTCCCGACGTCGGCACGGACCTTGCGATGGGGTCACCCCGAGACCAGCGCACGACCGGTCCGACCACAGGAGACGAGTTCCATGACCCACGGCTTCATCCGCGCCGCGACTGGCGCGGTCCTGGCGCTGTCCGCCGTCTTCGGCGGCGGCACCTCGGCGCTCGCGCAAGGCAAGGAGATCCGCATCGCCCACGTCTACAGCCGCACCGGCCCGCTGGAGGCCTACGGCAAGCAGACGCAGACCGGTTTCCTCATGGGTCTGGACTATGCGACCGGCGGCACGATGACCGTGGCGGGCCGCAAGCTCGTCGTCATCGAGAAGGACGACCAGGGCAAGCCCGACGTCGGCAAGAGCCTGCTGGCCGCGGCCTACGGCGACGACAAGGCGGACATCGCCGTCGGCCCATCGTCGTCGGGTGTTGCGCTCGCCCTGCTGCCGGTGGCTGAGGAATACAAGAAGATCCTGCTGATCGAGCCCGCGGTCGCCGATTCGATCACCGGCGACAAGTGGAACAAGTACATCTTCCGGACCGGCCGCAACAGCTCGCAGGATGCGATCTCCAATGCGGTGGCGCTCGACAAGCCGGGGACGGTGATCGCCACGCTGGCGCAGGACTACGCCTTCGGACGCGACGGCGTGAAAGCCTTCAAGGATGCGATCAAGAAGGCCAAGGTGGTCCATGAGGAATACCTGCCTACCACCACGACCGACTTCACCGCCGGTGCGCAGCGGCTCATCGACCGGCTCAAGGACCAGCCCGGCCGCAAGGTGATCTTCATCATCTGGGCCGGTGCCGGCAACCCGTTCAAGATCGCCGACCTCGATCTCAAGCGCTACGGCATCGAGATCGCCACCGGCGGCAACATCCTCCCGGCGATGGCCGCGTACAAGGCGCTGCCCGGCATGGAGGGCGCGACCTACTACTACTTCGGCATCCCGAAGAACCCGGTCAATGAGTGGCTGGTGGCCAACCACTACAAGCAGTTCAAGACGCCGCCCGACTTCTTCACCGCCGGCGGCATGAGCGCGGCGATCGCGGTTGTCGAGGCGCTCAAGAAGACCGGCGGCGACACCGCGACCAACAAGCTCATCAAGGCCATGGAAGGCATGAGCTTCGAGACGCCCAAGGGCCGCATGACCTTCCGGCCCGAGGACCATCAGGCGATGCAGTCGATGTACCACTTCAAGATCAAGGTGGATCCGGCCTTCGCCTGGGGCGTGCCCGAGCTGGTACGCGAGATCAAACCCGAGGAGATGAACATCCCCGTCCGCAACAAGCGGTAGCACCGAAGGTCCGGCCACATCAAGGAGGTTTCCGATGAAGTTCTCCGTTCTGATCCGTTCGCTCGCTGCCGCGATGGCACTCGCCGGTGGGGCCCAGGCCGCCGTGCCGCTGCCCTCGCTCAACATCGACAAGACCCAGATCACCGTCTCGGGCCTCTCGTCGGGCGGCTTCATGGCCAACCAGCTCGGCTACGCGCATTCCTCGACGTTCAAGGGCGTCGGCGTCTTCGCCGCCGGGCCCTACAACTGCGCCGGCCACAGCAACTACACCGCCTGCATGTACAACGCGACGATCTCGTCGTCCGCGCTGAACACGATGCAGGCCGACCTCAACAACTGGAGCGGCACGGCGATCGACGCCAAGAGCAACGTCGCCTCGCAGAAGGTCTTCCTGTTCGTCGGCTTGAGCGACACGACCGTCGGACCCAACCCGATGAACGCGGTGCAGACGCAGTACCTCAGCAACGGCGTCACGGCGGCCAACCTCGAATACGTCCAGCGCAGCGGCACCGCCCACGTGCTGCCGACCGACTTCGACGCCGTCGGCAACAACAGCTGCGGCAGCAGCGCGTCGCCCTACATCGCCAACTGCGGCTATGACGGCGCGAAGGCGGTGCTCACGAAGCTCTACGGCAGCTTGAGCGCGCGCAACAACAGCCCCGCCGCGGCCAACTACATCGAGTTCGACCAGACCGCGTTCAGCACCAATCCCGGCCTCGCGACGACCGGCTGGGCCTATGTGCCCGCGAACTGCGCCGCTGGCCAGCTCTGCAAGCTGCACGTGGCGCTGCACGGCTGCCAGCAGAACTACGCCACCATCGGCGACAAGTTCGTGAGGAACACCGGGTTCTCGCGCTGGGCCGACACGAACAACATCGTCGTGCTGTTCCCGCAGACGAAGGTCGACAACACCTCGCGCTCGACCGCCGCCAGCGGCTTGCTGCCCAACCCGAACGGCTGCTGGGACTGGGTGGGTTGGTATGGCTCGAACTTCGCGCAGAAGGCCGGCACGCAGATCGGTGCGATCAAGGCGATGGTGGACAAGGTGGCCGGCGGCACGACCGGCAACCCGGGCGATCCCGGCGACCCGGGCACGCCCGCGACCTGCTTCACCTCGTCCAACTACACCCACTCGATCTCGGGCCGCGCCTACGCGCTCTACGGCGTCACCTACGCCAACGGCTCCAACCAGTCGATGGGTCTGTGGAACATCTTCGTCACCACGACGCTGAAGCAGACCGCGCCCAACTACTACGTGATCGGTACCTGTCCCTGATGCTGGAGACCCGCGACCTCACCATCCGGTTCGGCGGCCACACGGCCGTCGACCGCGTCAGCTGCAGCTTCCATCCTGGCACGCTGACGGCCATCGTCGGGCCCAACGGTGCCGGCAAGACGACCTACTTCAACCTGATCTCCGGTCAGCTCGGCGCGAGCGCGGGTCGCGTGCTGCTCGACGGAGAAGACCTCACGCGCCTGGCCGCACCATTGCGCACGCGGCGCGGACTGGGCCGCGCCTTCCAGCTGACGCAGCTGTTCCCGAGCCTGAGCGTGCTGGAGAACGTGCGTCTGGCCGTGCAGTCGCGGCGCGGGGACGGTCTGCGGATGCTGTCCGTGTGGCTCGACCATCGCGAGCTGCTGGAGGAGGCGCACGCGATCGTCGAACGCGTGCGGCTCGGCCACCGCGTCGATGCGATCGCCGCGAGTCTGCCGCACGGCGACCAGCGCAAGCTGGAAGTGGCGATGCTGATGGCGCTGAAACCCAAGGTCTACCTGTTCGACGAGCCCACCGCGGGCATGAGCGTCGACGAGGTGCCGGTGATCCTCGACCTGATCCGCGCGCTGAAGGCGGAAGGGACGCACACGATCCTGCTGGTCGAGCACAAGATGGACGTGGTGCGGGAGCTGGCCGATCGCATCGTCGTGCTGCACAACGGTCAGTTGGTCGCGGACGGCGAGCCCGAGGCGGTGATCGCCTCGCCGGTCGTGCAGAGCGCGTATCTGGGGCTCGCCATGCCGGAGGTCGCATGAGCGCATCGATGCCCAAGACCCTGCTGCGCCTCGAAGGCGTGCACACGCACATCGGGGCGTATCACATCCTCCATGGCGTCGATCTGGCCGTCGTCGAGGGCGAGGTCACGATGCTGCTGGGCCGCAACGGTGCGGGCAAGACGACGACGCTGCGCACGGTGATGGGCCTGTGGCGCGCGAGCGCGGGCCGCGTGCTGTTCGACGGTCGCGAGATCCAGACCGCGCCGACGCCGGAGATCGCGCGTCTGGACATCGCCTACGTGCCCGAGAACATGGGCATCTTCGGCGACCTCACGGTGCGCGAGAACCTGTTGCTGGCCGCGCGGCAGGCGCGCGCGCTCGATGACCTCGACACCGCGCGGCTGGAGTGGCTGTTCGGGCTGTTCCCCGCGCTGCGCAAGTTCTGGCTCTATCCGGCCGGCAAGCTCAGCGGCGGGCAGAAGCAGATGCTGGCCATTGCGCGCGCGATGGTCGAGCCGCGCCGGCTGCTGCTGATCGACGAGCCGACCAAGGGACTCGCTCCGGCGATCATCCGCAACCTCATCGAGGCGCTCGGCGAGATCAAGCGCGGCCGCGATGGCGCGCGCACGACGGTGCTGCTGGTCGAGCAGAACTTCATGGTCGCCCGCGCGCTGGGCGACGGCGTCGCCGTGATGGACGACGGCCGCGTCGCACATGCCGGCCGCATGGCCGATCTGGCCGACGACGAGGCGCTGCAGCAGCGGCTGCTCGGACTCTCCCTGGCGGCACACCAATGACCCCGAATCCGCAATCGCAACCGCATCCGCTGGCGAACCCGAACCCGACCGATCCCGTTCCCAGGGCCCGCTTCGACGCGATCCCGCTGCTGCTGGTCGTCGCGCTCGCGCTGGCGGCCCTGCCGCTGATCGGCTCGATGTCGAGCTGGGCCACGCTGACGATCGCCGGCCTCGCGATGGGGCTGATCGTCTTCGTCATCGCCTCGGGTCTGACGCTGGTCTTCGGCCTGATGGACGTGCTGAACTTCGGCCACGGCGTGTTCATCGCGCTCGGCGCCTTCGTCGCGACGACGGTGATGGGCGCGATGAACACCTACGGGGGCTTCGTGTCGAGTCCGTCGCTCATGGTCAATCTCGCCGCGGTGGCCGTCGCGGCGCTCGCGGGCATCGTCAGCGCGGCGGCGCTGGGTCTGGTCTTCGAGCGCGTGCTGGTGCGCCCCGTCTACGGCATGCACCTGAAGCAGATCCTCATCACGATGGGCGGGATGATCATCGGCGAGGAGCTGATCAAGCTGGTCTGGGGCCCGCAGATGATCCCGCTGCAGCCGCCTGAGTCGCTGCGCGGCGCGCTCGTGGTCGGCGACGTGGCGGTCGAGAAGTTCCGGCTGCTGGCCGTCGTCGTCGGCCTCGCGGTCTTCATCGGGCTGCTGTGGCTGCTCAATCGCACCAAGCTCGGCCTGCTGATCCGCGCCGGGGTCCAGGACCGCGAGATGGTCGAAAGCCTCGGGTACCGCATCCGGCGCCTGTTCGTGGCGGTCTTCGTCGCCGGTTCCGGCCTGGCGGGGCTGGGCGGCGTGCTCTGGGGGCTCTACCAGCAGAGCGTGATCCCGCAGATCGGCGCGCAGGTCAACACGCTGATCTTCATCGTCATCATCATCGGCGGACTGGGCTCGACGCTGGGCTGCTTCGTCGGCGCGCTGCTGGTCGGTCTGATGGCCAACTACTGCGGCTTCCTCGCGCCCAAGGTGG
This sequence comes from Roseateles noduli, assembly GCA_002205125.1. Taxonomy (GTDB): domain Bacteria; phylum Pseudomonadota; class Gammaproteobacteria; order Burkholderiales; family Burkholderiaceae_C; genus Roseateles; species Roseateles noduli. Next base: position 515,314 of record NIOE01000004.1, read on the forward strand.
CGCTGTTCTCCAACATCGGGCTGATGGTCGCCGTGCTGCTGTGGCGACCGCAGGGCCTCTATCCGGTCGGCTACCGTTGAGCGGAGCGAGCTTGCCATGCGCCTGATCCGTTCGCTGCTTTCCCACGACCTGCCGCGCAGCCGCCTGCTGGCGGCGCTGCTGCTGCTCACCGTGCTCGGACTCGCGTTCGCGCCGTTCGTGTTCCCGGGCACCAAGGCGATGAACGTCGCGGCCAAGATCCTCGTGTTCATCGTGCTCGTGGGCAGCTACGACCTGCTGCTCGGCTACACCGGCATCGTGAGCTTCGCGCACACGATGTTCTTCGGCATCGGGGCCTACGGCGTCGCCATCGCGAGCTCGCGCATGGCGCCGGGCTTCGCGGCGCTGGCGGTCGGCATCGGCGGCGCGCTGGCGGTGTCGCTGCTGCTGGCGCTCGTCATCGGGCTGTTCTCGCTGCGCGTGAAGGCGATCTTCTTCGCGATGATCACGCTGGCTGTCGCGGCGGCGTTCCAGGGGCTGGCCTCGCAGCTGTCGGACTTCACCGGTGGGGAGGACGGACTCAACTTCCGGCTGCCGGAGGTGCTCTCGCCGTCGACCGAGTTCCTCGAGGAGCCCGTGCTCGGCGTCGCCATCGACGGCCGCCTGCTGACCTACTACCTGCTGTTCGTCGTCGCCGTGATGCTGGTGCTGGCGCTGCTGCGCATCGTCAACTCGCCGTTCGGGCGCGTGCTGCAGGCCATCCGCGACAACGACTTCCGCGCCGAAGCCATCGGCTACCGGCTGGTGACCTACCGCACGCTGTCGACGCTGCTGGCGGCGGTCTTCGCGACGCTGGCCGGCGCGCTGCTGGCGATCTGGCTGCGCTACAACGGGCCGGACACCTCGCTGTCCTTCGAGATCATGCTGGACATCCTGCTGATCGTCGTGATCGGCGGCATGGGCACGATCTACGGCGCGGTGATCGGCAGCGCGCTGTTCGTGCTGGCGCAGAGCTACCTGCAGGACCTGATGCGGATAGGCGCGTCCGCGGTGGAGGGCGTGCCGGTGCTGTCGCAGCTGATCGCGCCGGAACGCTGGCTGCTGTGGCTGGGCGTGCTGTTCGTGCTGGCGGTGTATCACTTCCCGAACGGGCTGGTCGGGCGCCTGCGGCAGGCGAGGAGGGGATCGTGAAGTCGACGTCGAACTATCTGCGCTGCGAAGGCCGTGAGATTCATTTCCAGGCCTGGGGCGAACCGGACGCCGAGCCGGTGATCGCCTGGCACGGCCTGGCGCGCACGGGGCGCGACATGGACGAACTGGCGGCCCACCTCGCGGGCACGGGCCGCTACTTCGTGGTGTGTCCCGATACCCTCGGAAGAGGGTTGTCGCAGTGGAGTCCGGATCCAGACCACGAGTACTGCCTCGCGTTCTACGTGAAGCTGGCGGTGGCGCTCGTCGATCAACTGGGGTTGCCGGAGTTCCACTGGGTCGGCACCTCGATGGGCGGCGCGATCGGCCTGCTGGCCGCGGCGACCTCGCTGCGTGGGCGCATCCGTCGGCTGGTGCTCAACGACATCGGTCCCGAACTCGCGGAACCGGCGATCCAGCGCATCCGCAGTTACGCGGGGTCGCCGTCGGCGTTCGACACGGTGTCGGAGCTGGAACAGTACTTCCGCCAGATCTACCAGCCCTACGGCTGGATGAGCGATGCGCAATGGCGACGCTTGACGGAGAGCTCCGTGCGGCGCCTGCCTGACGGACGCGTGACCCCGCATTACGACCCGGCGATGGTGCGCCAGTTCTTCGCCCATCCGGACGACTACAAGCGCTGGACCGATTGGGACTCGCTGAGTCTGCCGGTACTTTGCCTGCGCGGCGAGAGCTCGGATCTTCTGCTGCCGGAGACGGCCGACGCGATGCGCGTGCGCGGGCCGCGGGCGGAGGTGGTGATGATCCCGGGCTGCGGCCACGCGCCAGCGCTGAACGTGCCGGAGCATTTCGCGATCGTGCAGCGGTTTCTTGAGAGCGGGTGAGCGTGCGACATGCGAGGGCTCATCGCTTGATCAGCCAGCCCAGTACGCCCCCGAACACGGCGGTGAGCGTGGACAACGCCCATTGGCGGTTTTCGTCGATCACGCACTGGTCTCGAAGCGTGAACAGGCTGAAGCCGACGAGCACCATCAGGATGATGATGCTCACAAAGAAGAGACCCAGGTCCTTGATTCGGCGGGTGCGTGCATCTGCCCGAGATTCGGGGATGCCCACCTTGGCATCGATCAGTTGGGCAGCCTTCGAGGTCGCGTCCTCGCTGCTCATGTCAGATCCAGTTGACCTGCGTCTTCAGATGATGCTCGTGGCCCTCGTCGACAAATCCGAGGATCCGGCCATACCGAACCTCGCGGCGCAACTTGAAGTAGGTGTAGAGCGCGCGGTCGATCACTTCCATTTCAGAACGACGGTCTTCACGTGCGGCCCAGCGGATGTCGTCGTAGGCGGCGTCGGTCAACGTGGCGGTCAACGGGACTGGCATGCAGCATTCCTTTCACATCGCCACCCGGACATCGGGTGCGGATCGAAAGTGGAGCACGCAGGCAGCGCTCAACGCCAGCGCCGCGACGGGGGATTCGCGGAAGCCTTGCGCGCCGTCAAAGACCCTCGAAATAACGAGCGTCCCCCCGTTGTGACGACGCCTCGTCCCTCGTCGGAGGGATCCCTCGCGGGGGTCAGTCGTTGAGCTGCGGCAGATCCAGCCAGCGCGCCAGGCGGCGGCGCAGGGTCAGGAAGTCGAGCGGCTTGGTCAGGTGCTCGTCCATGCCCGCCTTCAGGCTGTCGGCGACGTCGCTGTCCAGCGCGTGCGCGGTCAGCGCCAGGATAGGGAAACGCGGCAGCCGTCCCTGCGCCTGCTGCTCCCGCAGCCGGCGCGCGCATTCCAGGCCGTCCATGCCCGGCATCTGGATGTCCATCAGCACCAGGCTGGGGGCGGCCTGCTCGCACAGGTCCAGCGCTTCCTGGCCGTTGCGCGCGAGTTGCGTCTTCAGCCCCATCAGCGCCAGGAACTCCAGCGCGACGACCTGGTTGATCGGGTTGTCCTCGACCAGCAGCACGAAGGGCTCGCCGGGCGCCGGACGCTGGCCGGAGACGGAAGGGTCGGTCATCGTGGACGGGGGAGCGGGCTTGGCGGACGCGTCCGAGGTCATCAAGACCAGCGTGGTCTCGGAACTTCCGGAAAAGGGATGGCCGTCGTTTCTGTCCATGTCGCTTGTCGTCCCCGATCCGATCAGGATGCGGGTATTCCCTAGAAAAGTCGTCCGCCGTTCGGGTGAAACCGGCATCGTGTGTTGCTCGGCGACGACGGGGTCCATTGTTGCCGCACCCCCTGAAGACTAGCAAGTGTGCGGAAGTCATCAATCGGAGGCCTTGACAAGAGGTAGGCAAAGGCTTCCTGAGCGGTCGCGCGCTTGCAATTGCTTACCACTGTGTCGTGCCCGACGCCACGGACGCCCGCGCGACGGTCGATCTCCCACGGTCCACCGCCCGTTCGCCCACTCGTTGACCGCTGCTGCCAATCCGGGGCGCGGTGCTCCCTAGAATCATCGCCCACTGCCTTTTTCGAGGCGCGAGAGACGACACCACATGTCCGATTCCGATATCCGCATCCGCGGCGCCCGCCAGCACAACCTCAAGAACCTCGACCTGGACATCCGCACGGGGGAACTGACGGTGGTGACCGGGCCCAGCGGGTCGGGCAAGTCCAGCCTGGTCTTCGACACGCTGTATGCCGAGGGCCAGCGCCGCTACGTGGAGACTTTCTCCGCCTACGCGCGCCAGTTCCTGGACCGCATGGACCGCCCGGCGGTCGACAAGGTGGAGGGCGTGCCGCCCGCCATCGCGATCGACCAGACCAACCCGGTCCGCACCAGCCGCTCCACCGTCGGCACGATGACGGAGCTCAATGACCACCTGAAGCTGCTGTTCGCGCGCGGCGCCGACCTGTTCGACCGCGACACCGCGCTGCCGGTCCGCCACGACACGCCGCAGACCATCTACGCCGAGCTGATGGCACGCACCGTCGGCGACGATCCGCGCCTGGTGCTGACCTTCCCGGTCGAGCTGCCCGAGTCGGTCAGCGCCGGCGAGGTCGAGCAGTGGCTGTCCGCCTCGGGCTTCACGCGCGTGCAGTCCGAGCGCGTCGTCAACGGGCGCAAGGTGCTGGACGTGGTCGCCGACCGCTTCCGCATCCAGGGCGTCGAGCAGGCGCGCGCGATGGAGGCGATCGAGCTGGCGCTCAAGCGCGGCAGCGGCCGCCTGACGGTCCACGTGCTCAGCGCGGAGGAGGGCGTCGAGCCGACGCTGTGGCGCTACTCCACCGGCCTGCATTGCCCGGAGAGCGACATCCGCTACGCCGATCCGCAGCCGGCGCTGTTCTCGTTCAATTCGGCGATGGGCGCCTGCGAGACCTGCCGCGGCTTCGGCCGCGTGATCGGCGTGGACCTCGGCCTGGTGATCCCCGACGAGCGCAAGACGCTGCGCGGTGGCGCCATCAAGCCGATGCAGACGCCGGCCTGGAAGGAGAGCCAGGACGACATGCTGAAGTACGCCGGCGATGCCGGCATCCCGCGCGACACCGCGTGGAACCAGATGACGCAGGCCCAGCGTGACTGGGTGATTGACGGCAGCCCGAACTGGAACGGCAACTGGAACAAGCAGTGGTACGGCGTGCGCCGCTTCTTCGAGTACCTGGAGAGCAAGGCCTACAAGATGCACATCCGGGTGCTGCTGTCGAAGTACCGCAGCTACACCGAGTGCCCGACCTGCCGCGGCGCGCGGCTCAAGACCGAGGCGCTGCTGTGGCGCGTCGGCTCGAAGGCGCTGGCGGACGCGGCGCTGCCGGCGGACAAGCGCTTCATGCCGGAAGGCGTGAAGTGGACCCGCGCGCAGCTGGAAGCGCTGCCGGGCCTGTCGGTCCACGACCTGATGCAGCTCCCCATCCATCGGCTGAGACGCTTCATGGACGAGCTGCAGTTGCCGGGCTCGCTGCTCGACGAGGCGCTCAAGCTGCTGCTGGACGAAATCCGCAACCGGCTGAAGTACCTCGTCGACGTCGGCATCGGCTACCTGACGCTGGACCGCCAGAGCCGCACGCTGTCCGGCGGCGAAGTGCAGCGGATCAACCTGACGACGGCGCTGGGGACCTCGCTGGTCAACACGCTGTTCGTGCTGGACGAGCCCAGCATCGGCCTGCATCCGCGCGACATGAACCGCATCGTCGAGGCGATGCAGCGGCTGCGCGACGCGGGCAACACGCTGGTCGTCGTCGAGCATGACCCGGCCGTGATGCTGGCGGCGGACCGCCTCATCGACATGGGCCCGGGACCGGGCCAGCAGGGCGGGCAGATCGTCTTCGACGGCACGCCGGAGCAGATCCGGTCGGCCGACACGCTGACCGGCTCCTACCTCGGCGCGCGCAAGCACGTGGGCATGGGCCTCAAGCGCGTGGTCGAGGAGAGCACCCCGCGCCTGATCCTCGAAGGCGCGCGCGAGCACAACCTCAAGAACGTCAGCGTCGAGTTCCCGCTGCAGCGCATGGTCGCGGTGACGGGCGTGTCCGGCTCGGGCAAGAGCACGCTGATGCAGGACGTGCTGTATCCGGCGCTGGCGCGCTGGTTCGGCCAGGCCACCGAGACGCCGGGCCAGCATGACCGGCTGCTGGGCGCGGACTGGCTGGCCGATGCGGTCTTCGTCGACCAGTCGCCGATCGGCAAGACGGCGCGTTCCAACCCGGCGAGCTACGTCGGCGTCTTCGACGAGATCCGCAAGCGCTTTGCCGACACGCCGATGGCCAGGGAGCGCAGCTACGGCGCGGGCATGTTCAGCTTCAACGCCGGCGACGGCCGCTGCCCGACCTGCGGCGGCTCGGGCTTCGAGCACGTCGAGATGCAGTTCCTGTCCGACGTCTACCTGCGCTGCCCCGATTGCGACGGCAAGCGCTTCCGCGCGGAACTGCTGGAGGTCAAGCTCGAGCGCGCCGGACGGCAGCTCAGCGTGTCGGACGTGCTGGAACTGACGGTGGCCGAGGCGCTGGGCGTCTTCAAGGACGACCGAGAGGTCATCAACAAGCTGCAGCCGCTGTCGGACGTCGGGCTGGACTACCTGACGCTGGGGCAGCCGGTGCCGACGCTGTCGGGCGGCGAGGCGCAGCGGCTCAAGCTGGCGGGCTACCTGGCCGAGGCGGCCTCCAAGCCGCGCCAGGCGACGGCCACCAAGGGCACGCTGTTCCTGTTCGACGAGCCGACGACGGGCCTGCATTTCGACGACATCGCCAAGCTGATGCGCGCGATGCGCAAGCTGCTGTCGGCGGGGCACTCGCTGATCCTGATCGAGCACAACCTCGATGTGATCCGTGCGTCGGACTGGGTCATCGACCTCGGCCCCGAGGGCGGCGAGGACGGCGGTCTGGTCGTCGCGACGGGCACGCCGGAGCACCTGAAGGACCACCCGACCTCGCACACCGCGAAGGCGCTGCGAGAGTACGCGCTGGAGATGGACCGCGCACCGGTCAAGGTCTCGGAAGGCCAACCGCTGCAGTCGCTGCTGCGCAGGCGCCGCCAGGAAGACGAGGTGATCCGCATCGTCAACGCGCGCGAGCACAACCTGAAGTCGGTCGACGTCAGCATCCCGCGCGGCAAGTTCAACGTGGTGACCGGGGTGTCGGGCTCGGGCAAGAGCACGCTCGCCTTCGACATCCTCTTCAACGAGGGCCAGCGCCGCTACCTGGAATCGCTGAACGCCTATGCGCGCTCCATCGTGCAGCCGGCGGGCCGGCCCGAGGTCGACGCGGTGTGGGGCATCCCGCCGACCGTTGCCATCGAGCAGCGCCTGTCGCGCGGTGGCCGCAAGAGCACGGTCGCGACGACGACGGAGGTCTGGCACTTCCTGCGCCTGCTGTACGTGAAGCTCGGCGTCCAGCATTGCGCGCACGACGGCACGCCGGTCAAGCCGCAGAGCGTGGAGGCCATCGCCGCGCAGCTGCTGCGCGACTTCAAGGGCAAGCACATCGGGCTGCTCGCGCCGCTGGTGGTCAACCGCAAGGGCGTCTACACCGACCTGGCGAAGTGGGCGAAGCAGCGCGGCCATACGCACCTGCGCGTGGACGGGGAGTTCCTGCCGACCAGCCCGTGGCCGCGCCTGGACCGCTTCAAGGAGCACAGCATCGAGCTGCCGGTCGGCGACATGACGATCACGCCGGAGACCGAGGCCGAGCTGCGGGAGCTGCTCGCCAAGGCCCTCGACCACGGCAAGGGCGTGGTGCACGTGCTGTCGCCGCTGGACGGCCTGCACGAGGCGCTGCGCAGCGGCAAGGCGACGCGCGGCATCGGCGCGCTGCGCGTGTTCTCCACGAAGCGCGCCTGCCCGCAGTGCGGCACCAGCTATCCGGAGCTGGATCCGCGGCTGTTCAGCTACAACTCCAAGCACGGCTGGTGCACGACCTGCGTGGGCACGGGCCTGTCGCTGACGCGCGAGCAGCGCAAGGCGCTGGACGACACGCAGCAGGACAAGGACAACCGCGGTCGCGAGCAGAGCTTCCCCGCGGAGGAAGCCGAGATCGAAGACCTGAGCGATGCGCCGTGTCCCGATTGCCACGGTGCGCGACTGAATCCGGTGGCGCGCGCGGTGAGCTTCGAGCACGAGACCATCGGGACGGTCGCGTCCTGGAGCGTCAAGGAAGCTCGCGAGTGGATCGCCGCCCTGACGCTGACGGGACGTGACGCGGAGATCGCGCGCGACGTGGTCGTCGAGATCAAGGGCCGTCTGGAGTTCCTGGAGGAAGTCGGATTGGGCTACCTGACGCTGGACCGCGCGGCGCCCACCCTGTCGGGCGGCGAGGCGCAGCGCATCCGTCTGGCGGCGCAGCTCGGCAGCAACCTGCAGGGCGTCTGCTACGTGCTGGACGAGCCGACCATCGGCCTGCATCCGCGCGACAACCAGATCCTGCTGAAGGCGCTGGCGACGCTGGGCGACAAGGGCAACACGCTGGTGGTGGTCGAGCACGACGAGGACACCATCCGTCGCGCCGATCACATCATCGACATCGGTCCGAGCGCGGGCAAGCGCGGCGGGCGCGTGATCGCCGAAGGCACGGCCGAGGAGATCGCGAAGAACCCCGATTCGTTGACGGGCCGCTTCTTGTCGAGACCGCTGGTGCACCCGCTGAAGGAGCGCCGCGTGATGGAGGCGGATGCGCCCAAGCTGACGGTGCTCAACGCGACGCTGCACAACCTGCTGGGCGTGACGGTGGACGTGCCCTTGCACCGGCTGGTGGCGATCACGGGGGTGTCGGGCTCGGGCAAGTCGACGCTGGCGCGCGATGTGCTGCTGGCCAACATGGCGGCGGCGGTGCCGCTGCGCCGGGCGCCATCGAAGTGGGTGGGCTGCGATGCCGTCGAGGGTCATGCGCAGGTCGATCGCGTGCTCGAAGTGGACCAGACGCCGATCGGCAAGACGCCGCGCAGTTGCCCGGCGACCTACATCGGTTTCTGGGATGCGATCCGCAAGCTGTTCGCCGAGACGCTGGAAGCGAAGGCGCGCGGTTACGCGCCGGCCCGCTTCAGCTTCAACACCGGCGAAGGCCGCTGCCCCGGCTGCGAGGGTCAGGGCATGCGCACGATCGCGATGAGCTTCCTGCCGGACGTGAAGGTGCTGTGCGACCAGTGCCACGGACAGCGCTTCAACCCGGAGACGCTGGCGGTGAGCTGGCGCGGCAAGAGCATCGGCGAGGTGCTGCAGATGGAGGTCGACGAGGCGGTGGAGTTCTTCGCCGCGATGACCTCGATCTCGCATCCGCTGAAGCTGCTGCAGGACGTGGGGCTGGGCTACCTGACGCTGGGACAGCCGAGCCCGACCCTGTCGGGCGGCGAGGCGCAGCGGATCAAGCTGGTGTCCGAGCTGGTGAAGGTGCGCGACGATGTCACGCGCCGCGGCCAGAAGGCGCCGCACACGCTGTACGTGCTGGACGAGCCGACGGTGGGTCTGCACATGGCGGACGTCGAGAAGCTGATCCGCGTGCTGCACCGGCTGGTGGACGGCGGACACAGCGTGGTCGTGATCGAACACGACCTCGATGTCATCGCGGAAGCGGACTGGGTGCTGGACCTCGGACCGGAAGGCGGCTCGGCCGGCGGCCGCGTGGTCGCGCAAGGCAGGCCGGAGACGCTGGTCGAGCAGGGGACGCACACGGGGAAGGCGCTGCAGCCGGTGTTGGCGAGACGGTGACGGAATGAAGCCGTAAATCCTCCTGAAGAGGGGCCGGTGGCCGCGAGACAACGCGGCGCCGGCCCTTGTCGCGTTTGGTCAAGGTTTGGTCAATGTTTGGTCGACGACGACTGTCCGTGCGAACGGCACGGCGGGAGACTTGTCCGCTTTCGCAACGGATGTGCGGGGTGGCGGATGGGTCAGGCGCAGCAGGTGGAACAAGGACACGCGGGAAATCGCGAGGCGCGCAACGATGAGCGTGGCGGCTCGAAGTCGTTGCTTCAGCGCCTCGCCTCCAGGCAGTCGAATGAGATCGTGGTCGCGTTCGCGGGACCGATCGGATGCGGACTCGACGAAGTCGTGGAGGCGACGCGTCAGTCGCTGCTTGGACTCGGCTACGAGGTCGAACTCATCAAGCTCAGCGAGTTCCTGGAACGGTTTCGACCGCTCGACGGCTCCTGTCCTGGGGACCCTGCGACGGCGGAGGATTCCGCGTCGCGTACTCGATATCGCTACCTGCAGGAGGCGGCGCGCCAACTTCGATCCAGTACCGGTGACCTCCACATCTTGGCGGAGTACGCCGTTCAAAGCATCTTTGTTCGACGCCAAGCGCGCGACCGGGCGCAAGCCGCGTCGCAATCAGGGTCCTCAGTCCCCAAGCGCGTGGCATACCTGCTGGACCAGTTGAAGCGACCCGAAGAAGTCGAGCTCTTGCGGGCGCTATATCGGAATCTATTTTTCCTGATCGGCGTCACCCGACCTTATGCGCAGCGGCTGCGCCATCTGACGACTCTTGAGATTCGAGCTCCGGACGCTGAGGCCCTGATGGACACCGATCGCCATGAGGATTCGGAATGGGGGCAGCGGCTGGACAAGGCACTCCACCTGGCGGACCTGTTCGTCCGCAACGAACCCGATGCTGATCTCCTGACGATCGTCGATCGGTTTGTCAGGCTTGTGCATGGTGATCGGACCGAGTCTCCGACTCCGGACGAGGCCGGGATGCATGCGGCGCATGCGGCCAGCCTCCGCTCGACATGCCTCTCACGACAGGTGGGAGCGGCCATCGCCAACAGGCACGGCGAGGTGATTGCCACGGGGTGCAACGACGTGCCCGCTGCGCACGGCGGGCTCTACTCGACCGCGTCTCCTGTCGACCACCGTTGCGTGCATCTGAAAGGTCAGCGGTGTTTCAACGATCTGCACAAGCGGAAGCTGCAGACCCAGATCGGCGAAGTGCTGGATGTCGTGCTCGAGAATTCGGACATTCATCTTCCTCGCGAAGTACGGCATCAAGCGCTGGAAGCCATCTATCGCGATACCCGGATCGGAAGCCTCATCGAGTTTTCTCGGGCTGTTCATGCGGAGATGGATGCGATCCTCGCTGTCGCGAGGGCTGGCATGAAGGGACTCACGGGCAGCACGTTGTTCTCAACAACGTTTCCATGTCACAGCTGCGCGAGGCATATCGTCGCGGCGGGGATCGAACGGGTGGTCTATATCGAGCCCTATGACAAGAGCCTGGCGCAAGAGCTTCATCACGATGCGATCGATTTCGAGCTTCAACGTGGCGCACAGGGAGAATCGGTACCGAACGAATCGCGCATTCGCTTTCAACACTTTTCCGGTGTCGCGCCGCGCCTCTATGCAACGGTGTTCCGGTCCCGTGGAAGGAAAGATACGCGATCAGGACAGTTCATTCCCATTGCGATGGCGGCTGCACCCAAGGTGCTCCCGGAATACATGGACAACTACATCGAATTCGAAGAAGCAGCCATGCAGAATTTCCATGCAGTGCTCCGGAATGCCTGCCTGGACGGCACGTCACTTGAAGCCACGCCGGGTCGTTGAGGAGGACCAATGATCATCAATTTCACTCCCGTGCTCGTTTCATGCAATGAGCCGCCTTCGGACCGCCGAAATGGGCGAGCCGGGATCGTGGTGGACATGGCATCCCATCGGACTACCAAGCCGGCTTTGCCGTTGCCGCAACGCACCCGTCTCGAGCCGGGCATGCCTGAGTACGAAGAGATCGTTCGGCAGGCGATTGAGCGGGCGGAGCAACGCGGTTGGTAGCGCTCAGACGTCTGGATACGCCCTGATCTCGATCAGATGCCTGTTCGGATCGTTGAAGTACAGCGTCGGTGCCGCGCCGCGGGCGCCGATCTCTTCTCCGGGGCCGGTGTTGGTGCCCACCGCGTGGAAGCTCGGGCCGTAGCCGATGCCGGCCGCCTTCACGCGCTCGAAGATGTCTTCGAACTCGTCGGAGGAGACTGAGAACGCGTAGTGCTCCATCCCGGGCGTGCCCCACGGCGCAAGCTGCAGCTGGCAGTCGCGGCCGACGCGGATCACCGTGAACGGACCTGATTCGCCTTCGTTCGTGAAGCCCAGGATGCCGACATAGAACGCGACGCTGTCGGCGAGGTCGTTGACCTTGAGGATGAGGTGATCGAGGACGGCCATCGCGGCGCTTCCGGATCGATCGTTCGGCCCACGCGTGGCGAGACGCTCAATGCGGCTTGCGCCGCTGCCGCTGTTCGAAGTCGTCGCCGTGATAGACGTTGCCGTCCCAGGTGCCGGAGCGGTGTTTCGCTCGTGCAATCGCGTCGAGCGCCGCGTCGTGAGCGGCGCGGCGACGTTCGCGGGAATTGAAGCGGCCTCGCAGGCTGAACCCGCTCATGCGCTGCCCCAGCCGCTTCAACCAGGCGCGCCAGGCCAGTTGATGCCGGCGCGGCAAGGCCATGTCGATCGCGAGGAACACGCAGGTCAGCAGACCGAGAGTGGCGAGGACTTGGGCGAACATACGTCGGCGCTGTGAATCACACCTTGCTGGTGTGTAAGCCGACCACTATACGCGAGGCCCCGCGAGGCGTCTGTCAGTCGCGATGCCGTCCATGACCGTGGCCGTGGTCGCCCCGGTCACCCCGATCGCCACGGTCACCGCCGCGATCCCAGCCGCCACGGTCGCCACCGCGGTGGTCGTCCCGACGCTCCTCCCAGCGACGGCCTTCCCAGCCACGGCGGTCGTCGCGGTGGTCGTGCCAGTCTCGGCGGCCGTCCCAGTCACGTCGGCCTTCCCAGTCGCGACGCGGCGGATCCCACCGCGGCGGAGGCGGCGCGTACACCGGCATCGGATGCACGTGCGGGCGGCCGTAGTAGGCCGGCGCATAGGCGCGGGAGTACCAGCCCTCCTGCACGAAATACACCTGACGGCCGCAGGCGCCGTAGTAGCCGCAATGGCGCGCCCAGGACCGGTAATGATTCGGCGGCACGCGCAGATAGAGCGGCGGCGCCGGCGCGTACACGCGCTCGATCACCATCGGCTGCGCGTACACCACGTCGGGACGGACGTTGCCCACGTCGATCCGGCCGTAGAAGCCCGGCTGCCCGACGCTGATGGACACGCCCACATCGCCCGCGAAGGCCGCTGGCGCGCTCAGCGCGCCGACCGTCAGCGCCACGGCGCCGAGGATGCGTTGAATCAGCTGCTTCATCGAATACCTCTTTCTGGTGCTTCCGGTTCGCTTCGCGACCTTTCCCCCTGCCGGAGGTCATGGGCGAGGCGTCCGGAAAGGGCCTGCCTAGGGAAAGTATGGACAGTTAACGCGCGCTTGACGGATGCGGTGGACAGCCGAGGGGTAAGCAGTTGTTGACCGCGTCCCTAGAATCCCGCGTCCCCCGCCGACCCTGCGGGACGTGGAGCAACGATTGAAGCAATGGATCCTCACTTCCCTGGCGCTGGCGACCCTGGCGACGGGACTGGCGACCAGCGAGGTCTCGCTGGCACAGACGGCCGCCGCACCGGTGGCCGTGACCAACCGGCCGCTGACGCTGGAACAGCTGTTCCGCGCCGAGCCCTATCGCGGCGAGTCCGCCAAGGACGCGAAGTTCAGCGCCAGCGGCCGTTACGTCGCCTACCTGTGGAACCCGTTCGGCGAAGCCGGCAGCGACCTCTACGTGCATGACACGCAGACGGGCAAGACGCTGCGCGTGACGTCGCCGACGCTGATGGCCGCGGTGGAGACACCTGAAAACCTGGAGCGCTACGCGAAGAAGCTCAAGCAGAAGCGCGACGAGCTGAGCGAGCGTCAGGCCCGCGAGGAGGCGCAGGCCGCCTATCTGCGCGGCGAGGCGGTCGACCTGGAGCAATGGGAGCGCAAGGCCATTGAAGAGCTGAAGGTCGAACTGGCCGAACGGAAGGCCCGCGACGAGGCGCGCAAGGCCGCCGAGAAGGCAGCCTGGGGCGATGCCGCAGTTGCTGCCGCCGCACCCGCTTCCGGCGCGTCGGCGCCCGAGGCGAAGAAGCCGGTCAAGGATCCCAAGGACATGGCGCTGTGGGAGCTGCGCGACGAGCTGAAGAAGAAGCGCGAGCGTGAGAAGCTCAAGCCCGAGGACCTGTACCCCGGCGTGTCGCAGTTCGTGTGGGCGTCCAAGGGCGAGGAACTGGTGCTGGCGTACCGCGGCCAGCTGCTGCGCTGGAAGGCCGGCAGCGAGCGCGCCGAGCCGCTGCTCGCCACGGGCCGCACGCTCAAGCCGGTGGCCTACGCGCCGGACGACCAGTTCCTGATCGTGCAGGACGAGACGCGCGTGCTGCGCGTGCGTCTGGCCACGGCCGGCATCGAAGTGATCAACCGCGAGCTGTTCAATCCGGATGACGAGGACCGCAAGTTCAAGATCGCGCAGACGGCGATGAGCGAGGACGGCCGCTGGATGGCGCTGGTCGCCAACGCGCCGCTGGTCGGCGCCGACGGCAAGCCGTTGCCCAAGCCGGGCCGGCAGGTCGAGATCATGAATTTCAACGACCGCTGGGCGACCGCGAAGAAGGTCGACCGCGAGGTCTCCGACGACAAGCGCGGCGTGCCGTCGATGGCGATCTACATCCGCAAGGTGCCGACGCCCGGCGCCGCGCCGGAACGCCAGCCGCAGCCGGTGTTCACGCATCCGGGCGGCGACAGCTGGTTCGAGATCTCGCCGGTGGTGTGGGCCCGCGACGGCAGCGTCTACGCCTTCACGACCTTCGAGCGTGAGAAGGACCAGTTCCGCGTCTACCTCGGCAAGCCGGGCGAGGCGAAGCCGGAGATGGTGCTGGAGCGCCGCGCGCCCATCCACCACGAGCTGGTCAACGTGATGACGCCGTCGTTCACGCCGGACTCCAGGCAGCTGGTGCTGATCCTGGCCGACAACGGCTGGCGCCAGCCCTACGCGATGAGCCTGGCGGCCGGCGCCGACCGGTCGGTCAAGCCGCTGCTGACGGGCGAGTTCGAAGCCTTCCAGGTGCTGGGCTTCACGCCGGATGCGAAGACGATGTTCGTCGTCGCCAACAAGGACGACTACGCCGCGATGAACGTCTGGCGCGTCGACCTCAAGGACGGCCGCATGACGGCGCTGGGCCGCTCGCCGGACTACCACCGCAACGCGGTGGTGGCGCGCAACGGCCAGTGGGCCGCGGCGGTGGCCGGCAACTGGGCCGAGCGTCCCGAGCTCAAGCTGCTGAAGGGCCAGGCCCCCGCGGCCGGCGCGGAAGCGGGCAAGCTGCTGACGCAGAGCCACGACCCCGCCTGGGCGCAGGTCGACGTGCTGCGTCCGGAGCGCTTCAGCTTCAAGAACCGTCACGGCGACACCATCCCCGCCTACGTCTTCAAGCCGCTGGGCTGGGCGCCCAGCGACAAGCGCGCGGCCATCGTCTACACCTACGGCGGCCCGCTCAACGACCGCCACTCGGTGGAGACCGACAGCTTCCAGCCGACCGGCTACGTCTTCGCGATGTACATGGCGGCCAAGCACGGCTACGTCACGGTGACGGTGGACCCGCGCGGCCACTCCAACTACGGCGAGAAGTTCGCTGACGCCAACTGGGAGAAGCCGGGCGCGCCGCAGACCGAAGACCTCGAGGATCTGGCCGCGTACATGAAGGCCAACCTGGGCGTCGACGGCGCGCGCATCGGCCTGAACGGCTGGAGCTTCGGCGGCTTCCAGACCCAGTACACGATGTACACCAAGCCCGACCTGTTCGCGGCCGGCATCGCGGGCGCAGGCCCGACGGAATGGGAGAACTACAACAGCTGGTACAGCGGACGCACGATCGGCAAGGTCGACCGGACCAAGCCCGTGCTGCGCAAGTACTCGCTGCTGCCGCTGGCGAAGAACCTCAAGAAGCCGCTGATGCTGGTGCACGGGATGCAGGACCCGAACGTGCTGTATCAGGACACGGTCAACGTGTACCGCGCGCTGCTGGAGTCGGGCAAGGAAGGGCTGGTTGAACTCTTCCTGGACCCGGACGGCGAGCACGCCCTCGGCGGCGCAGTGAAGGCCGTGGGCTGGCATCGGAAGTACGAGCAGTTCTGGTTGCGGAACCTGGGAGCGGCGCAGCAGAAGTGATGCTGTAGCGGCGGGTGGGGCGGCTCCCACCTGTCGCGGTGGTGGTAACAACGCCTACCTGCTGAGGTCAAGCGTTGGCCGCCAGGTCGCGGGGCCCCGGCCGCAAGGGCCGAAACCCCGCGACCTGCCGTCCCCCATCAGTCCGCACTTCGTCGGTTCTGCGACCGAGGATTGCGGGGCTTGTCGTTTCCGGGATCAGGGCGCCGTGACGACCGTCTTCACGCGCTCACCCACCTTCGGCAGCGCCTCGCCGCCGTAGCGGCCGTTGAGCAGCTTCAGCTGCGCCTCGGTGATCACCGAGGTCTTCGCCATCTCGGCGAATCCGCCGGCCGGGTAGGGCCGCAGCGCGACCTTCCACGGCTTGGCGAGCTTCTTGTCGTCGGCCGTCAGCGCACGGAAGCTTTCCTCCGCCTGCGTGAGCGCAGCGCGACGCGACTGCAGCGACTGTCCGTCCTTCGCCGCGTACACCAGCGCGTACACCGCGCCCTTGGCGCTCGTGATCAGCGTGATCTCGGCATTGCCGCGCTGGCCCTGCGCGTTCTTGCGCACGCCGCTGAAGTGCGTGGCCTTCAGGCCGTTGATCGTCTTCGCGTCCGTGCGGCCCTGCTCCGCGCCCCAGCGGCGCAGGATGTCGTCATGCACCGTGCCCGCCTTCTCCGGCACCGGCTGCAGGATCAGCGCCGCGTCGCGCTGCGGGCTCATCACCGTCAGGGTCTCACTGCCGTTCTGCAGCGCCCAGCCGGTGGGCGCCGTCAGCGCGATGTCCAGCGACGGATGCAGGAACTGCTGGCCGCGCACCAGCCCCTGCGACGGGCTGTCGCCGAAGACCATGCCGTCGATCGCCTGCAGGAAGGCCGCACGGTTCTCGTCGACCGGCTTGTCGCCGGTGAGTTGTGCCGCCTCGTCGCGGATGCGCTGCAGGCGCTGCTCGTTGCTCGGGTGAGAGGCCAGCCAGCTGTTGCCGGTCTGCGGCTGCTTGCCCTGCGCCCTGGCCTGGTCGGCGGCGAACTGCTCCTGGTCCTTCAGCACCTGGATCACGTCGACCATGTGCTTGGGGTCGTAGCGGTTGCGCGAGAGGTACTCGGCGCCGAGCTGGTCCGCCTGCAGTTCCTGATCGCGGCTGTAGGAGGCGATGTAGCCCGCCGCGGCGTTCTGCGACACCTGACCCGCGAGGTCCGTCGCGCCGCTGACGCCGCGCGATTCGAGCACCGCGCCGAGCACCGTCGCCGCCAGCACGCCGATGCCGGCGTTCTGCTGCCGCGTCGCGCGCTGCGCGCCGTGGCGCGCGGTGACGTGGCCGATCTCATGGCCCATCACGCCGGCCAGGTCGGCCTCGTTCTCCATGTACGCGAGGATGCCCCGCGTCACGTAGACGTAGCCGCCCGGCAGCGCGAAGGCGTTGACCTCCGGACTGTCGAGCACGGTGAAGTGCCACTCCAGCTCCGCCCGGTGCGACTGCGCCGCCAGCTTGTTGCCCAGCGCGGTGACGTAGGCCTGGAGCTTGGCGTCGTCGACGACCGAGTACTCCTTGAGCACGTCCTGATGCGCCTGCCGGCCCGTCGCGACTTCCTGCTGCGGACTCATCGCGCTGCGTTCGGTGCGGCCGGTGACCGGATTGACGACGTTGGTGCCGCAGCCGGCGATCGTCAGCAAGGCGGCGGTGGCGAGCACCGCGAACGGGAAGGAGCGCTTCATCGGGTCATCGGTCTCCGGTCAATCGTCAGTGATCAGTCGTCACTCGGCCTGCGTGCGCAGCGTCCACAGCGTCAGCACGCCTTCCGGCACCTCGCGGCTGAGCGCGTCGCGCCAGTGCAGGTCGGTGAGCTTTTCCTGGTCCTCGGCGCTGAGCTGGCTCTCGTCGCCACCCAGCAGCGCGATCGGCGCGAGCGCGGCCGCGGTCTTGATGTGGTCGAACAGCGGCGTCCAGGCCTCGCCGTCCTGGTCGACGCCGATCATGAAACCGGTGCACCAGTCCTCGGCGTCCACCAGCTGCTGTTCGCCTTCCTCGGCGACGCTGAAGATGGGTTCCCACTCGTCCTGCTTGGACGTCCACTGCACCGACAGGCTGTGCACGTGACGCAGCAGCAGCAGGGCGATCTTCTTGCGCTGCTTGCCGCTGGAGAACGGATCGCCGCCGCCCCAGACCGGGCTCATCCATTCGGCGCCGGGCTTGCCGCTCAGCGGCAGCGGGCTCAGCAGCTGCGCGCTGAGGTAGCCGTCCAGCGCCTCGATGTTCATCGCGGCGTCGTTGTCCAGCTCGGACAGGAAGTCGTCCAGGTCCGACAGTTCGTCGTCGGTCAGCGGGGTGTATTGCGCCTTGTCGGGCTGGTACTGCGGAAAGTCCATGTCGGATCCTGGAGAGTCGGGCGATGTTCAGTGGAGTCAGGGAGATCAGCCGTGGCGGCCGTGACGGCTCTTGGGCTTGCGGCCGTCCATGTCGGTCAGTTGCGTCTTGAGCAGGGCCATCAGCACGCGGGCGTTGGCCTCGGTCATGACGAGCAGCGTGCTCGGCTCGATGCCGTCGACCGGCTCGCGTTCCTTGACCAGGGCGTCCAGCTTGAAGGTCACCAGGCCGCTGGTGGAAGAGTTCGAGGCGCCCTTGAGCTTCTGGACTTCGATGTGATGCGTCTTCATGCCGTCATTCTCGGCGATGACGCAGGCGCTGGATACCGGTGACCGCCGCCACGAGGACGACGCCCGCCAGCAGGCCGGTGATCGCGTCGCCCAGCACTTCGACGGCCGTGCGCGCGAAGCCGCTCACGCCCATCGCCTCGACGACGTGCTGGATCGCGTGGTGCAGGAAGGGCGCGCCGTGCGTCAGGATGCCGCCGCCGACCAGGAACATCGCCGCCGTCCCCGCCACCGCCAGGACCTTCATGAGCCATGGCGCCAGCCACAGCAGGCCGCGACCCAGCGCCTGCTTCCAGGCGGCGGCCTTGCGGCTCAGCCAGAGCCCGACGTCGTCCAGCTTGACGATGCCGGCGACCAGGCCGTACACGCCGATCGTCATCAGGATGGCGATGCCGGACAGCACCATCAGCCGGGTGGTGAACGGCGCATCCGCCACCGTGCCGAGCGTGATCGCGATGATCTCGGCGGAGAGGATGAAGTCGGTGCGGATCGCGCCCTTGACCTTGTCGCGCTCCAGCGCGGCGAGGTCGATGGCCGGGTTCGCGACCGCCTCGGACAGCGCCGCCTGATGGGCGTCGTCGGCCTCGGTGTGCAGCCACTTGTGGGCCAGCTTTTCCATTCCCTCGAAGCAGAGGTAGGCGCCGCCCACCATCAGCAGCGGCGTGACCAGCCAGGGCGCCCAGGCGCTGATGGCCAGCGCGGCCGGCACCAGGATGGCCTTGTTGAGCATGGAGCCCTTGAAGACGCCCCAGACCACCGGCAGTTCCCGGTCGGCGCTGACGCCGGTGACCTGCTGCGCGTTGAGCGCCAGGTCGTCGCCCAGGACCCCCGTCGTCTTCTTGGCGGCCATCTTGGAGAGCAGCGCCACGTCGTCCAGGACCGTGGTGATGTCGTCGAGCAGTGCGAGCAGGCTGGAGGCCATGGCGGAAGGATCCCGTTCCCTGAAAGTGATGATTTGTGCGAAGCCCGCCTTTGTACCGCAAGCCGTCGGGCTTCCGGATCGCGGACAGCGGTTTCTCCGCCGTCGCAGCCCCTCGCGACCGTCACGGATTTGAAGCCGGTGGCACACTCCGGCGTCATGAAACGCCGCACCGCCTCCCTGCTGTTCGCCGCCGCGCTCGCCGCGGTGTCCGTGACCTCGGTCTACGCCGCCGACGCCGCCTCGGGACCGGGTCCCTACGACGAGCAGGCCGACGCCCGCGCCGACATCAACAATGCCGTCGCCCGCGCCGCCAAGGACGGCAAGCAGGTGCTGGTGGTCTACGGCGCCAACTGGTGCAAGGACTGCCTGGCGTTGAACAAGGGCTTCAAGGACGGCCACCTCGGCGCGGCCGTCGACAAGCGCTTCGTGACGGTCAAGGTCAACGTCGGCCGCTTCGACAAGAACGTGGACGTCGCCAACCAGATGGGCGTGACGCTGAAGAAGGGCATCCCGACCGTCGCGGTGATCGGCGGCGACGGTCAGGTGCTGGGCACGACCAAGGGTGGGGAACTCGCCGACGCCCGCAACATGGGCGAGGACGCCGTCATGAAGGTGCTGGAGTCGCTCGGCAAGAGCTGAACGGCGTCCCGGAATCCATGCGTAGGCAGGCATTCAGGGCGCCGGAAGCCGGGAGCCGGGAGCCGGAACGCAGCCAAAGATGGGTTCCAGGTTTTGCTGTTGAGTCCTGACCCCCGATAGCCCTTCGGCTATCGCGTCGGCCCCGCAGGCCCCGCGATCAGGGGTCAAGTCTTGCGCCCAGGCCGGAATCCCGGCCCGGGCGCTTGTCTTTTGTGCGCTCATCGCCTATTTGTTGGGCATGGCCAGGCCTCTTCGCATCGAATTCCCCGGCGCCGTCTATCACGTGGCGACACGTGGCGACGCGCATGTGTTCTCCGACGACGAGGACCGGCAGGTGATGCTCGGCCTGATCCAGCAGGCGGCGGAACGCTTCGACGCCCAGGTGCTCGCCTACGGTCTGGGCCGCGAACATTACGAACTGCTGCTGTTCACGCGGCAGGCCAACCTTTCCCGGCTGATGCGCCATCTGAACGGCGTGTACACCCAGGCGCACAACCGCCGGCACGGGCAGATCGGGCACGTCTTCCAGGGGCGCTTCAAGGCAGTGCTGGTGGATCGCGAGCATCTGCTGCTCGACGCCTGCCGCTATGTGGAGTTGATCGGGCGGCGCGCCGGGCTGGCGTCGTCGCCGACGGCCTGGCGCTGGAGCAGCCTGCAGGCGCACGCCGGGCTGGTGACCGCGCCGGAGTGGCTGGAGATCGACGGGCTGTGGACCAACGTCCTGGGCCGCGTCCCGCAGAACGCGGCGGATCGCCGCAAGGCGGCGCAGCGGTATCAGGCGATCGTGGAGTCGGAACCCGACCTCGACATCTGGAGCCAGTTGAGGCACCAGATCTTCCTGGGCGATGCCGCCTTCGTGCAACGCACCGTGCGGCTGAGCGAGCATCCGCCGCGCTCGCCGCGACCACGCCGCTGGGGCGATTGGCTCAAGTCTAGCGGCAGCCGGGAAGAGGCGCTGTATCGCGCGCATACCGAGGGCGGTCAGTCGATGACCGAACTTGCGCGTGAATTGGGACTGTCAGTGTCTCGAGTCAGCCGGCTGATTGCCGGCCATGAGCGCCAGCGCTGAATAGCGGCTGAAGGCTCAGTGCAGTGCCCGGGCGGGAGCCGCGGGGCACGCTGCCACCGAATCGTCTGACTCGGCGGCCTCGTTCCAGGCGGCCGTCGTCATTTCGCGAGCGGCGCTCAGCTGGTGACAGAGTTCGGCAACGCCCAGACCGTCAGCCTGGCCTTCCGGCATCGGCAGGGCCGAGACTTCGGCCGGCAGATCCGCCAGCGCGCCCAGCAGCTGGAACAGCAGTTCCAGATCCGGCTCGGCGTCCGGCGCCCGTTGCTGGCGAGCCAGTCCCAGGCTGCGGCACAGGTAGAAGCAGGCTTCCGCCGCCTGATCCGACATCGCGTGCGACATCGCCAGCTGCTCCAGCGACTCGGCCCGGGCCGCCTGGGCGGCCGGATCGTCCGAACGGTCCGCCAACGCGTCCAGCGCGGCGGACGCCGGCGGGACGGCGATCACATCGTCGTCCTGGGGCAGCAGCTTGGAAGCGGTTTTGGAGTTCGCCATAAGGATTCAGCTGGGGAACAGCGGTTCAGCCAATCAACGACACAGATCCTAGGCAGCTACCGGCAAACGCGCCTCCCACGGGTTGGGGGGAACGCGCTCCAGTTCGGCGACCAAGTGCCGAGGCCCGGGAACTTGTCACACTTCGTGACACGAACAAGCCGAGCTTACGGCCATTCATCGCCGATTTGGGTGAATCACTTCCCTTTCTTGGGGCGGCTCCAGCCCGAAATCACGGTTTGTCGGCCCCGCGCCACAGCCAGGCCGCCGGGTTCGACATCCTTGGTGATGGTCGATCCGCCGCCGATGGTGGCGCCGTCGCCCAGCGTGACCGGGGCGACGAGCACGCAGTTCGAGCCCACGTGCACGTCCGCGCCTATGGTCGTGCGGTGCTTGTTGGCGCCGTCGTAGTTGGCCGTGATGCTGCCGGCGCCGTAGTTGACCCGCTCGCCCACGGTCGCGTCGCCCAGGTAGGCGAGATGGTTGGCCTTGGCGCCCTTGGCCAGCGTCGAGTTCTTCACCTCGACGAAGTTGCCGATGTGGACCTCGGCGCCCAGTTGCGCGCCCGGGCGCAGCCGCGCGAACGGACCGATCAGCGCCCCTTCGCCGACGCTGGCGCCGGCGGCCTCGCCGTCAATGTGGGTGAACTCGTGGATTCGGGCGTTGGCGCCGATCGTGGCGTTGCGGATCACGCAGTTCGCGCCGATGCGCACGCCGTCGCCCAGCGTCACCTGGCCTTCGAAGACGCAGTTGACGTCGATCTCGACGTCCTTGCCGCAGGTGAGGGTGCCCCGCAGGTCGAAGCGCGCCGGATCGGCCAGACGCACGCCGGCCGTCATCAGCGCCTCGGCCTGGACGAGCTGGAAGCGACGTTCCAGCTGTGCCAGCTGCGACGGGCTGTTGACGCCCAGCACTTCGGTCTCGTCGCCCGTCTTGACGCCGACGACGGACACGCCTTCCGCCACCGCCATCGCGACGATGTCAGTCAGGTAGTACTCGCCCTGGGCGTTCTTGTTGTCGAGCTGGCCGACCCAGCGCTTCAGCGCCTCGGTCGGCGCGGCCATGATGCCGGTGTAGCACTCGCGGAGGCCGCGCTGCGTCTCGCTGGCATCCTTGTGTTCGACGATGGCCTTGACCTGCTCGCCCTCGCGGACGATGCGGCCGTAGCCGGTCGGGTCCGCGTACTCGATGGTCAGCAGCACGAGCTTGTCACCGCCGCAGGCCTCGACCAGCGCACGCGTGGTCGCGGTGCTGATCAGCGGCGTGTCGCCGCTCAGGATCAGCGTGGTGCCGCCGGCGACCAGCGCCGGGACCGTCTGCTGGATCGCGTGCCCGGTGCCGAGCTGAGGCTCCTGGCGCACGAAGCGCAGGGCCTCGCCGCTGACGCCGGTCTCGACCTGCCCGGCGCCGTGGCCGGTGATCACGATGCGGGCCTGGGCGTCCAGTGCGGCGGTGTTGTCCAGCACGTGCTGGAGCAGCGCGCGGCCGGCCAGCTTGTGCAGCACCTTGGGCAGGCTGGACTTCATGCGGGTGCCCTTGCCCGCGGCCATGACGACGATGTTCAGCGACATAAGAAAAATCGCGGTTCCCTGTTGGAGAGACCGCGATTATCGGGGGAGCCCGGTGCGAACTACTTCGTCGTCGACGGCGTCAGTTGAACGTTGACGCGGTGCGGCTCGGGCCGGGTCTGCGGGAAGTCGGTCAGCGAGGCCTCGAAGAGCGCGCCGAAGAGTTCCTTGCCGCCTTCGGTCAGTCCGTCGTTGGAGGCGCGCGCCTCGTACAGCGGCTCGTTGGTCTTGCGGTCGCGCAGGAGCATGGCGACCTCGCGGTCATAGCGGCGCTCCATCATCGGATCCATCGGGTACGAGTAGCCCCAGCGGCTGTAATACGGACGCCAGGCCGGGCCGTAGCGCCAGCCCCAGTAGCTGCCGTTCCAGCGCCACCACAGCGGGTCGTCCCATGGGGCGGGGCCGGAGCGGCTGACGCGCGCGCCCAGCGACACGACGACGTCGGCAGCCTTCGGGTCGGCGGATTCGGTGAAGCCGGCCTTGAGCAGCGCGCCGCGGGCGGCGTCCTCAAGTGAAGCCTGGCTGGCCTCGTTGCGCTGCTGGGAAGGCAGCCGCTCGAAGGCGAAGGTCCCGGGTTGCCGACCCGCCGGCCAGCTGCCGAAGGTCTGCGCATCCGCGGTGACGCTGTTGAGGGCGGCGCAGCCGGTGAGCGACAGCGCCGCCGCGGCGCCCAGGCTCAACAGGGCGACTCGACGATTCAAGGTGAACATGGTGACCTCCAGTCGGATACCGCGATGGGCCGTCGACCAGGGCAGTTGCCGCGCCCGGTGACGCCGATCTCCGGCGTGACAGTGCAACGATTGTGGCCCCAGCCGGTTGACCCGCGCGTGCGCAGGGCGTGACGGCTCGGTAAACCTATGTTCAGTCGGCGGCGGAGTAGGCCTCGCCGGCGTCGTCCACGGGGGCCGGGACTTGCCCCTTGGCGCCCGGACGGATGATGTTGACGACGCCGGTGGCCGGCGCCGGGGTGCCGCACTGCTCGTCTTCGTCGAAGGCGATGTCGCCGTCGGCCACCGGCGCGCCGGTGGCCTTGATGGTCTCGAACGGGAACAGCTCGCGGTCCATCATGTGCGAGGTCACGATGTTGCCCATCGCCGTGAACATGTTGTCCACGCGGCCCGGGAAGCGCTTGTCCCAGTCCTGCAGCATGGCCTTGACGGTGGCGCGCTGCAGGTTGGGCTGGCTGCCGCAGAGGTTGCACGGAATGATGGGGAACTCGCGGTGCTCGGCCCAGCGCTCCAGGTCCGATTCCTTGACGTACGCCAGCGGGCGGATGACGACGTTCTTGCCGTCGTCGCTGACCAGCTTGGCGGGCATGCCCTTCATGCGGCTGCCGAAGAACATGTTCAGCATCAGCGTGGTGACGATGTCGTCGCGGTGGTGGCCCAGCGCGATCTTGGTCGCGCCGAGCTCGCCCGCCACGCGGTACAGGATGCCGCGGCGCAGGCGCGAGCACAGCGAGCAGGTCGTCTTGCCCTCGGGCACCAGGCGCTTGACGATGGAGTAGGTGTCCTGCTCCTCGATGTGGAAGTCCACGCCGCGCGACTTCAGGTAGGCGGGGAGGATGTCCTCGGGGAAGCCGGGCTGCTTCTGGTCGAGGTTCACGGCCACGATGCTGAACTTGATCGGCGCGCGGTCGCGCAGGTTGATCAGGATGTCCAGCAGCGAGTAGCTGTCCTTGCCGCCGGACACGCAGACCATGACCTTGTCGCCGTCCTCGATCATGTTGAAGTCGCCGATCGCCTGGCCGACCTGACGGTGCAGGCGCTTCGAGAGCTTGTTCATCTCGTGCGCGTGCTTCTTCGCGGCCTCGGAGGCCTGGATCGCCTCGGCGGCGGCGCTGTCGATGTCGGTGGCGGGGGAGAGGATTTCAGTTGTCATGGGATCACCACTGGCCGCATTCGGCAGAGATTGCGACTTGGCAGTCGGGGAAGATTTCGAGCTTGGTCACCTTGATGCGCACGCCCACCACGCCGGGCAGCTTCATCAGCCGGACGCAGAGCTTGCCCAGCAGGGCTTCGAGCAGGTCGGTGTGTTCCGCGGTGCACTCGTCGATGATGATGGTGCGCACGCGGCGGTAGTCCAGCACGTGGCCGATGTCGGCATCGCGCGAGACGATGGTCTGCGCGCCGAGGTTGATCTCGGCGTCGACCAGGATGGGCTGCGGACCCTCGCGCTCGAAGTCGAGCACGCCGAGGTTGGCGCCGAAGCGCAGCCCGTTGATGTGGATGACCTGGCGGTTGTTGCGGCGCAGCGCCGGAGGCGGCTGCGATTCGCGCAGCGGGCGCAGGAAGGCCTCGATCTGCTTGGCCGCGACGACGCCGTCGCCCAGCGCCGTCTGCACGCAGGGATGCTGGCGGCCGCTGGCGTCGCCGGCGACGAACAGGCCGAGCACGCCGAAGCGCGGCTCATCGCGGAAGGGCTGCGACGGCGCGGTGACGCCGGCGCGCTGCAGCGCATCGGCGACGAGCAGCCAGGCCGAGGGCGCGGGCTCGTAGCCGAGCAGCACGGCGACGTGGTCGAAATGCTCCTCGCCGTAGGCCTTGGAGGTCACGGTCACGCCGTCGGGCGAGGCGGCCACCGCGGTCGGCAGCGCCTGGGCAGGGCGGCGACGCAGGCCGGGTGCACCGTCCAGCTGCTGGATCAGGTGGCTCTGCGCGCGCCATTCGGAACGCGACCACAGCGTGACCGCGTGGCCGCGGCCGGCGAGGTAGAGCGCGTTCTCGATGGCGTTGTCGCCGCCGCCGAGCAGCAGCACCTTGCCCGGGGGCAGGCGGTCGCGGACGGCGGTCAGCTCGATGGCGTCGAGCACGCGATCGTGGCGGTCCCGCTCGGGATAGAGCGGCGACGGATGCCGCGGGGTCAGACCGGTGGCCAGCAGCAGCGACCGCGCGCGCAGCGGCCGCAGGTTGCCGGTGGCGGCAGGTTCGGCGGTGTCGCCGGCCTGCGCCGCGAATGCGGGGCCGCCGTCGAGGTAGAGCGTCCAGCCCTGCTCGGCCTGCCAGTCGAGGGTGTTCACCGTCTGGCCGAGCACCGTGTGCACGCCCGGCTGCGCGGCGGCGTGGCGGGCGTAGCGCTCGCCCAGTTCGGCAAGGGATTCGCCCGGGGCGCCGAGCAGCCAGTCCTGCTGGTAGTCGAGCGGCCGCAGGCTGTCGCACAGGCGCGGGGCCTGCTCGATCAGCGCGACGCTCAGGCCCAGCTGGGTGAGCCAGCTCGCGGCGCTGCAGCCGGCCGGACCGCCGCCGATGATGGCGGCGTCGACGAGCGCGGGCAGGCTGGCGGGCAGTCGGTCTGGCGTGGGCTGGGACATGAGGGACAAGACGAGGCGGGAGAGGGCGCAGCTGCCGCGGCGGCCGATGGGCGCCGGAGCAAACCCGTGATTATCCCGGAAGGGCGCCGGAATGGCCCATCGGGGGCCTTGCCGCGCCGGATTCTGCCGCCAGGCCCTCCTGGACGCGCGCCAGCGCATCGAGGTGTCGGGCGGGGTGCACCTCTGAAGCGGGGCCAGACGCGAAGTCGAGCGGTCAGAAGCACTCGTCCAGCAGCAGGTGGAAGTCGAGCTTGCGTTGGTCCGGCTCGTCGATGCCGTAAGCGCTGTACAAGGTGCCGCGCAAAGCCGGATCGAACTCATCGAGACAGTTCGCCAGGATCGCGAGATCGCGGTAGCGATCCGCGATGCCTGCGCGACCCAGATCGATCACGCCGACGGCATCACCGTCTTCGTTCATGAGGATGTTGTCGAGCGAGAAGTCGCCGTGGCTCACCACCGGGTCTTCGGTGAACGGCAGCATGGCGTTGATCGCGCCCCAGACTTGCTGCGGCGTCCAACCTTGACGTGCCTCATCGAAATCGTCGGGATCGATGAGACCGGCGGCCAGACGTTCCCGCGCGAGATCGAGTTGCAGCCGGTGATTCGCATTGAAGGGGCAGGTGTTGACAGGCAGCTTGTGCAGGTCGCCGAGGAATCGACCGAGGGACGTCACGATCGCTGCGGCGCGACCGGGCTCGTCGTCGAGCCATTCGTAGGCGGTGCGGCCGGGCAGGGCGCGGGTCAGCAACCAGGCGGAGCCGTCGGCCCATTCGAAATGCTCGATGCGAGGCGTCGGCCAGCGATCGGCGAACCACCGCAGGCGGGCGAATTCATCCACGATGGCGTCCGCCGCGTCGCCGTCGCCGACCTTGAGGTACAGCGTCGGTGCGCCGGATCGATGCAGCCGGTACACGGACGCGCCGGCTTCTCCGACGAGGTTGCGGTGCCAGTCGTAGCCGGCGAGTCTGGCCGCGAGGGGCGATGGCAAATCGGGCGCGCGGGTCGGGATCTCTCTCGGAGCGTCGGACTCGTCGTGGTCGTTCAGCATGGCCGTGAGGCTCAGCGCTGGTTGAGGCAGCTGCGGTTGAAGTTGTCCTGAAGCGTATGCAGCAGCTCCTTCTGACGCGCATCCATCGTCGCGCCGGAGGCCCGGCGGTCGGCGATGACCGAACGCATCTGCTCGCATTGCTGCGCGGTCTTGCCGCGCTCGGCCTCGGCGGCGCGCTCCTCCTGCCGACGGTCGCGGTACTGGCGTTCGCGCTCGCTGCGTTCCTCGGAGACACGCTCCTGCGCGCGTCGGCGCTGGGCCTCGCACTTGGTCTCGAAGTCGTTCTGGACGCTGCGCAGCGTGTCGCCGCGCAAGCCCCGCTGATAGCTGGTCCGCGACGCTTCCTCCAATTGCGCGCAATCGGGCGGCAGGTAGGCGGCGTACTCAGGCGCCTTGGGCATCGCCGTGGCCGTCTGGGACGACGGTCTGGGCGTCGGCACGTTCCGCAGCGGACCGGCGCCGCCCACCGTCGGCGCCACCGGCGTCGCGGTCTGTCCGCACGGTCTGTCGGCGTATTGCACCGAACCGTCCGGCGCCGCGCACCGGTAGGTGGCCGCCTGCACCCCCGCGGCGGCCACCATCAGCAGCCCCGCGACTCCCCATTGCTCCCATCCCATGGCTCTTACCACTCGTCAGTTGTTCTAAGAATCGCGCGATTCTGTCCGACTCGTGATGGCCACAGGCAGTTCCATCATGCGTTTCCCCCATCCAGGGGTGCCGCAGGCACGTAAATGCAACGCGTGTGGCGACCCGGGACCGGCGGCGGGTCAGCGGCGTAACCGACGCCAGAGTCGCCACCCCAGCAGCACCGCCAGGATCGACCCGTACACGATGGGCTCGGCGAAGTTGTTCTTCCCCGCGCGCATCCAGATGAAGTGCATGAGGCCGACGATCGCGATCGCGTAGACCAGCTTGTGCAGCATCTGCCAGCGCGCCGCGCCCAGCGCCTTGATCGCGCGGTTGAACGAGGTGGCCGCCAGTGGCACCAGCAGCAGCCACGCGACGAAACCCATCAGGATGAACGGCCGCTTGGCGATGTCGCGCAGGATGTCGGCCAGGTCCAGCCCCTTGTCGAGCCAGCCGTAGGCCAGCAGATGCAGGCTGGCGTAGAAGAAGGTGAACAGCCCCAGCATCCGCCGGAACCGCGCCAGCGTCGGCTGGTTGAACCAGGTGCGCACCGGCGTCACCGCCAGCGTGATCCACAGGAAACGCAGCGTCCAGTCGCCCAGACCGCGGATCAGCGTTTCCGCCGGATTGGCGCCGAGCCGGTCGGCGAAGGCGCCGTAGACGTACCAGCTCAAGGGCAGCAGGCACAGCACGAACAGCACGACCTTCGCCGCCGGATGCAGCAGCGGATGGCGCTTCTTCATCAGAAGTTCTTCTTCAGGTCCATGCCGGCGTACAACTGGCCGACCTGCGCCTCATAGCCGTTGAACATCAGCGTCGGGCGGCGCTTGGCGAAGAGCCCGTCCTCGCCGATGCGGCGCTCGGACGCCTGGCTCCATCGAGGGTGGTCGACCTGCGGGTTCACGTTGGAGAAGAAGCCGTATTCCTGCTGCGCGGCCTTGGTCCAGCTGCTCACCGGCTGCTTCTCGACGAAGCGGATCTTGACGATGGACTTGGCCGACTTGAAACCGTACTTCCAGGGCACCACCAGGCGCAGCGGCGCGCCGTTCTGGTTGGGCA
The DNA here is from genome assembly GCA_002205125.1 of Roseateles noduli. Lineage (GTDB taxonomy): Bacteria > Pseudomonadota > Gammaproteobacteria > Burkholderiales > Burkholderiaceae_C > Roseateles > Roseateles noduli. The sequence goes on from NIOE01000004.1 coordinate 544,282, forward strand.
GCACCTCGCCGTACAGGCCGAAGGCCATCAGCGCCAGTGGGTGCATGGCCTCGTCGATGCGCAGGCCTTCGATGTAGGGCCAGTCCAGCACACCCGAACGCACGCCCGGCATCTGCGCCTTGTCGGCCAGCGTCGTGAACTCGACGTACTTCGCCTTGGCCGTCGGCTCCGCCTTCTTCAGCAGCTCCGCCAGCGAGTACCCCACCCACGGGATCACCATCGACCAGCCTTCGACGCAGCGCAGGCGGTAGACGCGCTCTTCCATCGGCGCGACCTTCAGCAGGTCCTCCAGGCCGAAGCGGCCGGGCTTGGCGCACTCGCCCTCGATGACCACCGACCAGGGCCGCGGCTTGAGCGTGTGCGCGTTCTCGGCGGGGTCCGACTTGTCGGTGCCGAACTCGTAGAAGTTGTTGTACGAGGTGACGTCCTTGTAGGCCGTCATCTTCTCCATCACGGTCGCACCCGCCACGGCGCTCTTCGCACCGGGCAGCTTCGCGAGCTTGCCGGGGCCGGCCGTCTGGGCGTGAGCGCCGTCGGACAGGCTGTTCAGACCCAGCCCGGTCAGCCCGAGCGCGCCGGCGGACTTCAACCAGTCGCGGCGGCTGTCGTAGACCTCGCGGGAAGTGATCTCGGAGGACGGGATGCGTCGACCGTCGCGGGGCTTGTGGAAATGCATGGCGGACCTCGGGGGAAGGAAGGTTCGAACCTTACGCGTTCAGCTGAAGGTTTTCATGAGGGTCCGCTTAAGCAGACCCCTCGCCCCCCCGGTTCGGGCGCCCCGCGCTCGCCTTACAGCGTCCCGTAGGAGTGCAGTCCCGACAGGAACATGTTGACCCCCAGGAAGGCGAAGGTCGTGACCAGCAGCCCGATCAGCGCCCACCACGCGCTGACGACGCCGCGCAGGCCCTTCATCAGCCGCATGTGCAGCCAGGCCGCGTAGTTCAGCCAGACGATCAGCGCCCAGGTTTCCTTCGGGTCCCAGCTCCAATAGCCGCCCCAGGCTTCCGCCGCCCAGAACGCGCCCAGGATGGTCGCGATCGTGAAGAACGCGAAGCCCAGCGCGATCGCCTTGTAGCTCAGGTCGTCCAGCACCGTCAGCGACGGGAGACGCGCCGTCAGCGGACCGCGCAGCGCGACGCTGGCCGCCAGGAACACCGCCACGCCGGCCATCTTGCCGGCCCAGCCGTTCAGGCCGGTCGCGATCTCCGGCGAGACGTTGGCGCCGAAGCGGAAGGCCACCAGCACCAGCACCAGGCCCACCGGCACGCCGATCAGGCCGATCACCAGCGCGCGCAGCTTCTCCGTCTTCAACAGCGTCGCCAGGGCCACCATCGCGGCCATCGCGAAGCTGCCGTAACCGATGAAGTTGGCCGGCACGTGGATCTTCATCCACCAGCTCTGCAGCGCCGGCACCAGCGGCTGGATCTCGTGCGCCTCGCGGGCCATCGTGTACCAGAGCAGGAAACCGACCGCCGCGCTCACCACCAGCATCACGTACGCGCCCAGCGCCCGCGTCGCGAAACGCTGCTCGTAGTACAGGTACATCAGCGTCGTCAGCCAGGTGAAGAGGACGAACACCTCGTACAGGTTGCTGACCGGGATGTGGCCGATGTCGGGCGCGATCTGGTGGCTCTCGAACCAGCGCACCATCGTGCCGATCAGCGCCATGCCCACGGCGCCCCAGGCCAGCCGCGTGCCGATCGCCTCGGCCGCGCTCTCGCCGTCCTTCTTCAGGAAGCCCATCCAGTAGAACAGCGTGCTCATCCACACCAGCACGCTCATCCACAGGATCGCGCTCTGGCTGGACAGCATGTACTTCAGGAAGAAGACCTTCTCGCCGGCCGCCAGGTCGGCGCCGAAGTTGTCGGTCTGGCGCAGGTAGAGCTGGATCGCGAACAGGCTCGCCGCGCCCACGATCAGGCACAGCAGCCGCAGCGGCCGCCAGAACCAGCCCAGCGCGATCAGCGCCGGCGTCGCGCCGGCCAGGATGCCCTTCTCGTAGGCGTCCATCGAGCCGTGGTAACGGCTGAAGGCGAAACCGGCGCCCAGCAGCACCAGCGCCGCGAAGAGCCAGTCGAAGAGGTTGCGTCCCTGGAAGTAGCCGTGCTTGCCGATGACCAGCGAGCGCGCCGGGGTGCCCTCGCCGGAGCCGGGAAACTGCGAGGGCAGTTGCGACGGCTGGTGGGACGGCAACTGCGACGGCAGGTGGGACGAATCCGCGGTGGTGGTGTTCATGTCAGGCCTCCTCATGCAGCAGACGCTGCTTGAGCGATTCGAATTCGACGGGCAGGTCGGGGGTGTCCCGGTTGCTGGACAGCGCCATGCGGATCCGGGTCTGTTCATTGCGGCCGGGCGCGGCTTCCAGCCAGATCCAGAGTCGACGCTCCTTGACGTAGAGCATCGCAAACACGCCGATGATCAGCAATACCGCTCCGAGGTAGACCAGCGTCTGTCCCGGCGCGCGGGTCACCTGGAACACGCTGGCCTGCACCTGCTGGAAATCGTCCAGCTGCATGAGGACCGGCGAGGGATAGAACATCGCGTCCGACAGCGACAGCACCGACTGCGTCATGAAGGTCTGCGTTGCCTCGCCCGGTTCGGGCGCCGGGCGACCGAGTTGTTCTTCGGACTGCTTGTGGAGTTCGAACAGGCTGCCGTTGAGGATGCGCAGCAGCACTTCGGACACGCGGGCGCGCTCGGCCTGCGGCACTTCGCGCTCGACGAACTGCGACAGCGCCGGCAGCCCGCCCGTCACCGCGTCCTGCGCGGGCGCATCGGCCTTGAGGCCTTCCGCGCCGGCGAACAGCGTCAGCGTGCGCAGCGCGGTCGCTTCCAGCTGCGCCTGCATCGCCGGCTTGTCCGCCGGGCTGGCGCCCATCGCATAACGACGCGCCGCCTGCAGCCGCTGTGCCGGGTCGGCCAGCGCGCGTCGCAGCGCCAGCCAGCCGTCCATGCTGTCCTTGGCGTCGACGGGGATGCGCAGGTAGCGGAAGTTGTCCGACAGCGTGTCGCGCACACCGAACAGGTAGACCCGGTGGCCTTCGAGCTCCAGCGGCAGCATGTAGTTGTTGTACTCGCGCGCCTGGCCGCTGGCGTCGCGCAGCTTGTAGCTGAACGACGGGCCGACGTTGCGCAGCGTCTTCTTCCCTTCCAGGTTGGCGCCCGATCCCAGGTGCTGCTCCAGCCGGCCGACCAGGTCGACCTTGCGCACGTCGGTGCCGTTCTTGTCCTTGCCGTCGTCGGCGAAGTTCTCGACGTTGATGACGCGCAGGCCGGTGAATTCGAGCCCGTACTTCTCGCCGTCCGCCGTCAGCGTGGTCGTGCCGTTGACCTTGCCGTCCAGCGGCGTGTCACGCGCGGCCTGCAGCGCGCGCAGCTTGAGCTTCATCGAGGAGCCGCCGTCCTCGAAGCTGCTCTGGTACAGCGTGACGCCGCGGTAGGTCACCGGCTCGTTGACCTTGACCGTGGCGGTCGTCGAGCTGCCGTCGCGGCGGTCGTGCAGGACGATGTCGCTGGCGAACAGCTTGGGCATGCCGGTCGCGTAGTACTCGACGATGAACTTCTTCAGCTCGACGTCGAAGGGCAGGTCCTGCACCACCACGCCGCTCGGCATGGAGATCAGCGCATTCGACGAGCGGCTGCCCTCCGGCACATACAGGTTGCCGCGGAAGCTCGGGTTGGCCGGCGTCAGGCGGTTGACGTCGGTCACCTTGGTGAGGTCGTCGCCCTGGTAGATCTGCTTGCCCTGCGCCCACATCATCACGCGCACGACCAGGTCGCCGTCGAACAGCCCGCCCAGGCAGATCAGCACGATGGCCGAATGCGCCGCCAGGTAGCCGATCTTGTGCGCCGAGCCCTTGCGCGCGCCGATCATGACGCCGCCGTTGCGCACCTGCGCGCGGGCCTTCCAGCCTTCGGCGCCCAGCCAGGCGTTGACCTGGCCCAGCGCGGCTTCCGGGTTCATGTGCAGGTAGCCCAGCGCCTTGTGCTTGAAGGACTGGATCGCCTGCTCGCGCATCGTCTCCTTGTAGGTCTTCAGGTCGCGCAGGATCTTGGGCGTATGTCGCGCGATGCACAGGCTGGTCGACACGACCAGGAAGCCCAGCATCAGCAGGAACCACCACGCGCTGTAGACGGTGTAGAGATCGAACTTGCCGAACAGCTCCGACCAGAACGGTCCGAACTGGTTGACGTAGTTGGGCATCGGCTGGCGCTGCTGCACGACGGTGCCGATCACCGAGGCGATGCACAGCACGGTCAGCAGCGCGATGGCGAAGCGCATCGACGCGACCAGCTCCATCGCGTCGTCGAGCATGGCGCGCGCGGCCGCCGGGGCCTGGCGGCCGGGCGGGCTGGGGGGACGCTCTGGGGACATCTCGGGAAACTGCTGGGGAGACGACTGAGGAGGCGGCTGTGGCGACGGCTGGGCAGACGACTGGATCATGGCCGGCATTCTCGTCGGCCCGGGTGGCGAAACGGGCGAGGGCCGGCAAAAGCGAAGGCCGGTGATCGGATCACCGGCCTCGTTCGTCGGAACCTTCCCCGAAAGGTGCGCCCCCGCGGGCGACGGCTCAGCGCAGGCCGGCGATGTAGTCCGAGACCGCCTTGATCTCGCGGTCGCTCATCTTGGCGGCGATCGCCAGCATCTGCGGACTGTTGGGGCGGCCGCCGGCGCGGAACGCCGTCAGCTGGGCCTCGGTGTAGTCGCTGTGCTGGCCGCCCAGGCGCGGGTACTGGGCCGGGATGCCGGCGCCGTTGGGGCTGTGACAGCCGGCGCAGGCGGGCACCTGCTTGTCGGCGATGCCGCCCCGGTAGATCTTCTCGCCCAGGGTGATCAGCTCCTTGTTCTTCGCGAAGCCGGGCTTGGAACCCTTGCTGGCGTAGAACGCGGACACGTTGCGGATGTCGTCGTCCGTCAACGGCGCGGCCATGCCCGACATCACCGCGTTCTTGCGCTTGCCCGACTTGAACTCGTGCAATTGCTTGGCGAGGTAGTCGGCGTGCTGGCCGGCGATGATGGGATTGGCGGGGCTGCCGCGGGTGCCGTCCGCCGTATGGCAGGCGGCACAGACTTGCGTACTGATGGCCTGGCCCTTGGTCAGATCGGGCTTGGCCGCTGCGGTGGGTTCATTGGCGTTGGCGGCGCCGGACATCAAAACCATGCTCGACAACAAGAAAGCGGCAGTCTTCATGAATGTTGAGGGTTGGGTGAGCGCAACCGCAGGATCTTACAATGCACCTCTTTAGAGCCCCGCAGCCCGATGACCGATTCCAACAAGAAACCCGCCCCTGCGGCCCCAGGGAAACCCGCAGGCCGTGGCGCGGGACGCGCTGGAGCATCAAAGAAAAAGCAGGGGCCCGGAAAAACGGGTATGCGCGCGGCCGCCAAGGCCCGCGCGAAGAACGCGGAAAAGGCGAAAGCGCAAGGCCTGCCCCCGCCGGTGAAGAAGGCCGCCAGCACCGAGCCCTTGACCCCGGGCAAGCGCGCGCTGGCCTGGACGCACACGGCGCGTTTCCTGACCACCGCCAGTCAGCTCAAGCACCTGCCGGTCGACGGCGTGCTGCCGGGCGAGGCGCGGGCGCGCGAGGAAGCGGCGCTGGCCGAAGCCGAGGCCGCCGGGTTCGACGAGGAATTGCTTGACGAGGACGACGCCGACGTCGGCGCACCGGATTCCGATCTGGCAGACGACCCGGAAGCCGAGACGCCCGGCGAAGGCGAGGCGCAGGCGCAAGACCTGGCCCCGCGCGGGCTGCCGGAGATCGCCTTCGTCGGCCGTTCCAACGCCGGCAAGTCGACGGCGGTCAACACGCTGGCGCAGCAGAAGCGCCTGGCCTTCGCGTCGAAGACGCCGGGCCGCACGCAGCACATCAACCTGTTCGCGGTGGGCCCGCGCGACGCGCCCAACGCGCTGTTCGCCGACCTGCCCGGCTACGGCTACGCCGCGGTCGCGCGCGACGCCAAGCTGCGCTGGCAGCGCGTGATGGCCGACTACCTCGGCCAGCGCGAGGAACTGGCGGGCGTGGTGCTGATGGTCGACTCCCGCCTGGGATTGACCGACCTCGACAAGCAGCTGCTCGAATACGTCTCCGACCGCGTCACCGCCGGCGAGGTCAGCCTGCTGGTCGTGCTGACCAAGGCCGACAAGCTCAACCGCAAGGAAGGCGCCGCCATCCTGGCGCAGGTCCAGAAGGACCTGGGCGTGCTGGCGACGGAGGACTCCGACATCGGCGTCACGCTGTTCTCGGCGCTGAGCAAGCAGGGCCTGGAGGACGTCGCCGAGGTCATCTACGACTGGGCGCACGCCGAGCCGCGCGAGACCGACGGCGAGGATGAGGAAGGCGACGAGTCGTCCGAGGACGACTCGGACGACGACGCTGCGCTGGCTTAAGGCCGGCCGATGAACACGTAGAACGCCGTGCCGCCGCGCGGCGCGTAGCCGATGCCCACGTACAGCGGCCCCAGCCCGGTGTCCGAGCCCAGGAACACGCTGCTCGCGTAGCGCAGGTCCTTGGCGCTGATGTCGCGGTGCGAGAGCCAGGTGTTGCCGGCCTCCAACGTGCCGCCGATGAAGAACCCGCGCGACAGGAACGGCTGGTCGTTCAGGCGCCGGTAGTAGGTGGCCCGCGTGAACAGCAGCGAGTTGCCGCTGAGCTGGTTCGGGTTGTAGCCCGACAGTTGGTGGAAGCCGCCCAGCGTGTAGCCGCCCAGTCCGGTGTCGTCCGGCTGCTGCGACGCCACCGCCCGCGCGTACAGGCTGACCGTGTGCCCGCCGAAGCTGCGCACCACGTTCCCGTCCGTGTTCAGCCGCAGGAAGCGGCCGCTGTTGAGGTTGCGGTTGTCCTGCCGGCCGCCTTGCGCCTCGACGGTGAAGCGGTACCCGTGCTGCGGGAAGTTCGCGTAGTCCAGCTGGTCGACGACGGTCCGGAGCCGGAAACCGCGCTCATAGCTGGTCCAGCGCAGCTTGCCCATGTCCGGGGTGAGCAGCGTGATCAGGTCGGGCTTGGCGTGGCGGATCTGCGTGATGGCACCCAGTCGCACCTCGCCCCAGCGGCCCCAGGGCTGGCCGATGTCCAGGCCGACGGAAGCGTCGCGCCGCACCAGCCGCGCCTGGCCGATGCTGGCGTTGTCCGGGTCGTTGTCGTCGTAGACGATCTGCTTGCGCTGGTTGGCCTCGCCCCAGGCGCTGACGAACCAGTCGTCGGCCACGCCCAGCTTCAGGCCCAGCGGGTGGTAGAGCTCGGTGTAGAGCCGCGGCGTCTCGCCGATGGTGATCTGGTTGCGCCACTCGGTGCCCTTGTCGGTCAGCCAGTGGCGGTTGTGGCTCAGCCGGAGGTTGAAGAAGCTGTCGCCGCCGGAGTCCGTCGACAGATCCATCCCGACGCGGAAGTAGTTCGGTCCCCAGGGCTTGTCTTCCATGTTGAAGACCAGCGTCTCGCCCTCGGGGCGCTGCTCGACGTGGTAGTCGACGCGGTTGTAGTCGCCGCTGGAGGACAGGAAGCGCATGTCGCGCTCGGCCGTCTCGTTGTTGAAGGGCTGGCCCGGCTTCGATTCGAGCTGGGTGCGGAAGCGTTCCGGATTCGTGTTGTCGGAGCCTTCGAGCTTGACCGCGGCGATGAACACGCCCGGCGCCTTGGTGCCGATGCGCGCGATCTGCCAGTCGGTGTAGGTGCGCTCGTCGACGGCGTAGGCGCGCAGCTGCGGCAGCAGCGCCTCGGCCGCTTCCTCGCCGGCGCGGATCAGTTCCTTCACCTTGTCGAAGTCGCCCGAGGTCAGCTTGCCCAGCGAGGGCGTGATCAGCAGGTCCTCGCCGGCGGACATGCTGGCGATGGAGCGCTGCACGTTCTGCTCGGTGAGGATGTTGATCATCTGCGCCGTCAGCCCGAGCAGCGAGTTCAGCGTGTCGCGGCCACCGACCGGCGTGCCGACGTTCACCGCGATCAGCCGCGTCGCGCCCATCTCGCGGGCGACGTCGACCGGCAGGTTGTTGACCAGGCCGCCGTCGCCGAGGATGCGGTCCTCCCACTCCACCGGCGCGAACACGCCCGGCACGCTCATGCTGGAGCGCAGCGCCAGTGCGAGGTCGCCCTCGGCCAGGATGCGCTCGCGGCCGTTCTCCATGTCGGTGGCGACGGCGCGGAAAGGCGTCGGCAGGCGGTCGAACTTCGTCTGGTCGCGCACCGGCAGCGTCAGCCGGCGCAGCAGCGCCTCCAGGCCGCGGCTGGAGAGCGTGCCGGTGGGAACGCGGACCTCGCCGTCGCGCAGGCCGAACTCGATGGTGGCGGAGAACTCGAAGTCCTCCTCCTTGCGGCGCTGCGACAGGTCCTGGCGATCGACGCGGCTCGCGAACAGCCGGTCCCAGGCGATGCGCGAGAGCTCGCGGTCCAGGTCGTCGGCCGACATGCCGCTGGCGTAGAGGCCGCCGATGATCGCGCCCATCGAGGTGCCGGTGACGATGTCGACGGGAATGCGCTCACGCTCCAGCACCTTCAGCACGCCGACGTGGGCCAAGCCGCGCGCGCCGCCGCCCGACAGCACCAGGCCGAGCTTGGGCCGCTGGGCCTGGTCGGCTGCGGGCGTCGCCACGGGACCCGGGGGCGGATTGGGCGGCACCGTCTGCGCGAGCAGCGCGGCCGGTGTGACGAGTGCCGCCACGGCCAGGGACAGCCCCGCGGTCTGGACCAGACAGCGAAGCCGGTCGACGTGGCGGACGCAGCGGCGGATGCGGGAGCGGAGGCGGAGAGGGGCGCGGGAATCTCGGGACACGGCGGACATCGGGCTGACGACACGGGCCCCGCGGCAACGGCGCGAGGCGGGCGCATTGTGACCCGAACCGGTTCGACATCGCACCCGGCGTCGAACCGGCGGCGCCCCTCAGTGCTCGTTGCCGTTGTGAGGCGCGCGGTCCAGGTCCAGCATCAGCGTGCCGATGGCGCGCTGCAGCAGCGGCTCGTCTTCCAGCTGCGTGATCAGGCCGTTGGCGACGAGCTGCTCCAGCGCCCCGCGCGTCACCGAATGGCGCTCGTCCGCGACCTGGCCGATGAAAAGGAACATCTGCCGGCTGTCGCTGATCCAGGCCACCTGCGCGGTGATCCACTCGCTGCGGTGGAAGAAGTGGTACCAGCCGCCGATGTGCACGCCGGCGATCCAGTCCTGCAGCGCCGCGTGGGCATGGGGCGAGTGCTCGTCGCTGTACAGGGCCACCGGCACCGTCGGCAACTGGCCGCGATCGACGCGCTCGTGGGCCCAGCGCGACGGGAGTTGCGACTCGCGTTCGTCGAGCAGCTGCTGCAGCAGTTCCTCGGGCGTCTGCGCCCGGCGTCGCAGCGGCGCTGCCGCGGGCGCGGCCTCCTCGACCGCGGGCAGTCCGCGCAGCACGCGACCGTGCTGGCGCATCAGCTCGTCGAGGAAGGTCTGCCGCTGCATGGGCGGCAGCGCGATGGCGTCCATGCCGCGGTCCAGCGCGCGGACCAGGTCCGGCAGTTGCGCGCGCAGACGCACGCGTGCCGCTTCGTCTGGCTGCGGCGACACGCTGTGCAGCAGCGCGTCCACCAGTTCGATGTAGGTCTGCGGCTCGGCAGCGTCGCGGCCGTGCTGGACCATCGCCTGCGCGATGACCTCGACCCACGGGCCGAGCAGGAAGCGTCGCATCAGCTTGCCCGCGTGGGCGTCGTCGAGCTGGTGCTGCAGCTGGTCGCGCAGCATCCGTTGCCATTCCTGGCGGCGCTGCTCGCGGTCCAGGCGTTCGAGCGCCAGGGCGCTGCGCTGGCCGCGGGCCTCGGCCTGCGCGCGGATGTGCGACTCGACTTCGGTCAGCGCCTGCTGGAACTGCAGGGCGTAGGGATGCTCGGCGTCGAGCAGCGGCTGGATCACGCGTTCCAGGAACTGCAGGAAGGCCTTCAGCTCCGCGTCGTCGCTGCGCTGGAAGCCCGCGCCGTGCGCGGCCAGACGGTTCAGCAACTGCCAGGTCGGATGGTCCTGGCGACGCAGCAGCGTGGGATCGGTCTTGGACAGGCGCACGATCGCGACCTGGAGGCGGCCCATCAGCACCTTCATGGGCGGCTGCAGGCTGTCGTCGGCCAGGATCTGGTCGTACAGACGTGACAGCAGGTCCGAACCGGGTCGGCCGGCGCCGGGGCCCAGCCGGGTTGGCGGCGCGGCCAGCGCGCCCGGAGTGCCCGGAGTGCCCGAAGCAGCGGAAGACGACGTCGCGGTGCGCGCCGAACCGAGCTCCGCGGCCCGCGTGTTCATCAGGTCCAGCTTCATCGCGACCTGGTCCAGCGTCGCGTTCTGCGTCGGGGTGTCGGTCAGGGTCTTGAACTGGCGCAGGCGCAGGTCCGACTCCTTGATCGCAGACCCGTGGCTGGTCAGCATGCCGGTCAGCTGCGCCTGTCTCAGGCTCTGGCAGAGCAGGGTGTAGATCGGCTGCAGCCGGACGGCCAGCGGATGCGCCGCCATGCGCATCAGCGCGTACCGGCCGTCGGCGTCGAGGTCCACGCCTTCGATGGCGCGTGCCAGGGCTTGCGCGAACAGCGCCGCCCGCAAGGGGTTGTCGTTCTTCAGCGGCCGGGCGATGCCGCGCAGCGCGGCGAAGAAGTTGCTCAGCTGGTGCAGCTCGGCCCGGGACTGGTCCTCGATCGCGTTGATCACGTGGGAGATCGCGACGTCCTTCAACGCCTGGCCTTCGTCGACCAGACTGAGCGACAGGTCGCCGCTGCGCTGGGGCGTCCGGTCGCGTTGCAGCGGGTCGCCGCCGTCGCGGGCGATCTTCAGCAGCAGGCTGAGCGAGCCTTCGAAGTCGGAGGCGAAGCTCGCGCGGCGCTTCGACCAGCCGGCCAGCAGCTGGTGGTATTCCAGTCGACTCTTGAGTTCGTCCTGCAGACCGTTGTAGACCGCATGCGCCAAGGTGGGCACATGCGCGAGCATGTCGTCGAGCAGGGACTGCTGGGAAGGCGAAGAAGACGCTTGGACCATCATTTGTGACAAGTTGTCAGCCGCATTATGGTCGCCCCTCATTCAGGTGACATCCCCTGGGGCACGGGGACGTGCGACCTGGGGAAAGCCCGGTGGTTGCGCGACCGCGCGGCAGGCGGGGACGGCTGATTCTGGGCGACTGCCGCGTCGGGTACCGGCAAGGGCCGAGCCTACTTCGTATCGAAGCCAAACGGATAGGCGGCAGCGCGCCGTGTCGCGCTCAGCGCGACAGCAGGCATCCAGGCAACTGCAGGACGCGGCCGTGTTTGCGCATCAGCGCGTCGAGGAAGTCCTTGCGCTCCATCGGCGATAGCGCGATGGCCTCCATCCCGCGGTTCAGCGCCTCGATCAGGGTGGGCAATCGGGCCCGGAGACGCTCGCGGGCGGCGTCATCCGGCTGCGGCGAGATGCTGTATATCAGCGTGGTCACCACGTCCATGCAGGTTCGCGTCTCCGAGGCCTCCGCGCCGTGTTGGAACATGGCCAGGGCGATGACCTCGGTCCAGGGGCCGAGCAGGAATCGCCGGACCAGCTTGCCGGTCTGGGCGCGGTCGAGCTGGCGCTGCAACTGGCTGCGCAGCCTCCGCCGCCAGGCCTGGAGGTGCTGTTCGTGATCCTCCTGTCTGTCCTTGTCCTTGTCCTTGCCGTTGCCGTTGCCGTTGCCGTTGCCGCCGACGGACCGCAGGGCGGCGGGCGGGGACATGGCGGCCGTGGCTGGTACGTTGGACGGGACGCTCGAGGCGGGATGCGAGCCGGATGTGGGAGCCGGCGCGAGCGCCGCGCGGGGCGTCGCGTGCTGCGTCGGCATGTCGGGCACGGTGCCCAGCCAACGCTGGCGTCTCTCCGCTTCCTTGCTCGCCGAGCCGTGGCTGGTCAGCAGGCCGCTCAACTGGGCGCTTCTCAAGCTTTTGCACAGCGAGGCGTAAAGGCGGTGCAGGCTGATCGTCAGTGGCTGCGCGGCCAGCCGCATCAAGGTATAGCGGCTGTCGGCATCGAGCGGCACGCGGTCGATCGTGTGCGCCACCGCCTGTGCGAACAGCGCGGCCCGCAGTGGGTTGTCGCTCTTCAGCGGACGGGCAATGCCGCGCAGCGCGGCGAAGAAGTTGGTCAGTTGATGCAATTCGGCCCGGGACTGCTCCTCGATCGCCTGGGTCACATGAGCGATCGCGACCTCCTTCTGGACCTGTGCGTCATCGACAAGACTCAAGGACAGTTCATCGCTCTGTTGAGGAGGGCGATCGTGTCGCAGCGGCGCGCCGCCTTCGCGGGCTGTCATGATCGATTGGGAGAGCTTGCCTTCGAGATCGGCGACGAAGAGGCCCCGTTGCTTGTTCCAGCCGCCCAGGAGCAACTGGAATTCGAGGCGGCTCTTGAGTTCATCCTGCAGGCCGTTGTCCACCGCATGCGCCAATGCGGGGATCTCGGCCAGGGCCTGCTCGATCAGGGATTCGAGGGAGCGCGATGACGCTTGGACCATCATGTTGAACCGGTTGCCCGCCACGACGACGATTGGCAATCTGGGTACGCGAGAAGGAGGTCCGGGTTCGCATCAAGTCGACGCCGTGCGGGACCACCGCACGAAAACGAAAAAGGGGTCGCCGAAGCGACCCCTTTGCAGAGCGATGGTGCGCGACCCGAGGGCCGCGCACCGGGCTCAGGCGGACCTTACATGTCCATGCCCATGCCGCCCATGCCGCCGGGCATGGCCGGGCCGGCGGACTCGTCCTTCGGCGCTTCGGCGACCATGCACTCGGTCGTCAGCATCAGCGAGGCCACGGACGCGGCGTTCTGCAGCGCGGTGCGGGTCACCTTGGTCGGGTCCAGGATGCCCATCTCGATCATGTCGCCGTAGGTGCCGTTGGCCGCGTTGTAGCCGTGGTTGCCGGAACCGGCCAGCACGGTGTTGACGACGACCGACGACTCTTCGCCGGCGTTGTAGACGATCTCGCGCAGCGGGGCTTCGATGGCCTTCAGGATCAGCTTGATGCCGGCGTCCTGGTCGGCGTTGTCGCCCTTGATCGTGCCAGCGGCCTGACGGGCGCGCAGCAGCGCGACGCCGCCGCCGGCCACGATGCCTTCTTCAACGGCGGCACGGGTGGCGTGCAGCGCGTCTTCGACACGGGCCTTCTTTTCCTTCATCTCGACTTCGGTGGCGGCACCGACCTTGATGACGGCGACGCCGCCGGCCAGCTTGGCCACGCGCTCTTGCAGCTTCTCGCGGTCGTAGTCGCTGGTGGCTTCCTCGATCTGGACGCGGATCTGCTTGACGCGCGCCTGGATGTCGTCGTTGGAGCCGTTGCCGTCGATGACGGTGGTGTTTTCCTTGCCCACTTCGACGCGCTTGGCCTGACCCAGGTCAGCCAGCGTGACCTTCTCCAGCGACATGCCGACTTCCTCGGCGATGACCTTGCCGCCCGTCAGGATGGCCAGGTCTTCCAGCATCGCCTTGCGGCGGTCGCCGAAGCCCGGGGCCTTCACGGCGACGACCTTCAGGATGCCGCGGATCGTGTTGACGACCAGGGTGGCCAGCGCTTCGCCGTCGACTTCTTCGGCAATGATCAGCAGCGGACGGCCCGACTTCGCAACGGCTTCCAGGGTCGGCAGCAGATCGCGGATGTTCGAGATCTTCTTGTCGTAGAGCAGGACAAACGGGTTGTCCAGGATCGCCGACTGCTTTTCCGGGTTGTTGATGAAGTACGGCGACAGGTAGCCGCGGTCGAACTGCATGCCTTCGACGATGTCGAGCTCGTTGTCCAGGCTCTTGCCGTCTTCGACGGTGATCACGCCTTCCTTGCCGACCTTGTCCATCGCCTTGGCGATGATCTCGCCGACGTCCGCGTCGGAGTTGGCGGAGATGGTGCCGACCTGGGCGATCTCCTTGGAGGTCGTGGTGGCCTTGGAGGCCGCCTTCAGCTGCGTCACCAGGGCGGAGACCGCCTTGTCGATGCCGCGCTTCAGGTCCATCGGGTTCATGCCGGCGGCCACGTACTTCATGCCTTCGCGGACGATGGCCTGGGCCAGGACCGTGGCGGTGGTGGTGCCGTCACCGGCGTTGTCCGAGGTCTTGGAAGCGACTTCCTTGACCATCTGGGCGCCCATGTTCTGCAGCTTGTCCTTGAGCTCGATCTCCTTGGCGACCGAGACACCGTCCTTGGTGACGGTGGGGGCGCCGAACGAGCGCTCCAGCACCACGTTACGGCCCTTGGGGCCCAGCGTGACCTTGACCGCGTTGGCCAGGATGTTCACGCCTTCGACCATGCGGGCACGGGCCTCGCCGCCGAAGACAACGTCTTTTGCTGCCATGTGTATCTCTCCGAAATCTTTATCTGGATGAATTCAGGTTCGCGTGTCGCCGATTACTTGGCGATGACGGCGAACAGGTCTTCTTCACGCATGACCAGCAGTTCATCGCCGTCGACCTTGACGGTCTGGCCGCTGTACTTGCCGAACAGGACGCGGTCGCCGACGGCGACGTTCAGGGCGACGAATTCACCCTTGTCGTTGCGCTTGCCCGGGCCGACGGCCAGCACTTCGCCCTGGTCGGGCTTCTCGGCGGCGTTGTCGGGGATGACGATGCCGGAGGCCGTCTTGGTTTCGTTTTCCAGGCGCTTAACGATCACGCGATCGTGCAGAGGACGCAGTTTCATCAGATCTCCTTGACTGTGCAGACTTGCTTCAAGGACCCGCTGTGCGCTCATCGCACCAGCCAGCCCTTCACAAGAAGTAAGCCCCGCCAGCGGTGCCGCGGGGCTTGTTAGCACTCGACCATCGCGAGTGCTAGCAGGGAGATTATATGGACGGGTGTTGACGTTTCAAGGGCGCGGTTGAACACCCCAGCCGAAGACATGGTCCAGCGACCACCGGCCCGGCCCGCGGCCGACCAGGTAGAGCATGGGCGCCGCCCAGCTCAGGTGGGTCGGCCAGCCCGAGGGGTAGACGAAGCATTGGATCACCGCCGTCATGCCCAGGACGCCGAGCGCGGCGACCCGGGTGAACAGCCCCAGCACCAGCAGGATCGGCAGGACGTGCTCCGCCGTCGTGGCCAGGTAGGCGGCCAGTTCCGGCGGGATCAGCGGGAGCGCGTAATCCTGGCGGAACAGCAGGAAGGTCGTGTCGGTCAGCGTGAACCAGCCTTCGACCTTGGTGCGGCCGGACAGCCAGAAGACGCCGGCGATGCTGAAGCGGCTGGCCAGCGCGATGAGGTCTGGAGAGATGAGGTGCTCCAGGCGCTGGCGTATCGCCGCCAGGGACCAGGCGGAGCCGGAGCCGGCGCGGGAGGTGGGGGTGAGGGTGTTCATGAGGGGATCTCCGTGACGCCGGTGAAGGCGCCTTGGTTGAGCAGGCGGCCCAGCGCGGCGCCGGGCTCGAAGGCGGGGAAGCGGGCCTGGACCGCGTCGAGCGCAGGGCCGAGCGGCTCCCCGGCGGCGCAGGCGTCGAGCAGGGCGCACTCGGCGAGTTCGATCTCCAGGGGGATGACGGCGCCGGAAGGCCGGGTGAGTAGCGCACCCTGTCCGTGCCAATGCGGCGGGTTCGGATCGTCAGCTGCGGTGCGCGCGGCCTGCCAGAGGCTGAAGGACGGCCAGTCGCCGGACCAGCGCCATCGCGCCGCAGGGTGCGGCACCAGGCGCGACGCGGCCAGCCGTTCGGGGTCGAAGCGTGCCAGCGACGTCAGGTCGAGCACCGGCGCGTCGGACGCGACGTGGCTCTCGTTCCAGAGCCGGTCCAGACGCGCGACGTCACCGAGCCAGGGCAGATCGCTGCCGGCGAGTGCCGCGTCGAGGAATTCGGGAAAGGTCGCGCCGTAGTGCTGCAGGTCGCCGCCCGACGGCGGTTCGGCGCGAACGGCATCGAGCGCGACGGCCTGCATCCACGCATCGCCGGTCAGTCGATGGACCGACGGGTACAGCGACAGCAGCGCATCCGCGCAGCCTTTCAGCACGGTGTTGCGATAGACGGCGAAGCCAGGCTGAGTCGAGGCGCCACCGGCCGCAGCGCCGGTTTCCGTTTCGGCCCAGAGGCCTCTCCAGAATTCGGCCTGGAATCTGTCGAGGGCCTCGGGGGTCGTCGATCCGCCCGTGGAGGCCACTCGCGAGACGACGTTCGTCATGCCGGCACCTCCTCGAGCAAACGTGCGGCGGCACCCAGCACGGACTGCGCATGGCTGCGTTCGACGATCAGATCGGCGAACGGCGGCACGTTGCCGTCGCGCTCGACCAGCGTCGGTCTGGGACCGATGCGCCGGGTCAATCGCTCCAGCAACGCCCAGACCGGGGCCGCGACCGCCGCGTCGTGGCTGTCGATCAACAGCCCCGTCGAGGCGTCCGCATCGGCGCGATGGCCGGCGACGTGGACCTCCATCACCGCGTCGCCGTCGATCGCATCGATCCACGCTTCGGCGTCGATGCCGAGATTGCTCGCCGACACGAACACGTTGTTCACATCGACCAGCAGCCCGCAGCCGGAGCGTCGGACCAGTTCATGCAGGAAATCGACCTCGCCCCACTCGTGGGCGAGGGTCAGGTAATGCGTGGGGTTCTCGATGGCGACGCGGCGTTGCAGCGCGTCCTGCATGCGGGAAAGATTCGCGGCGACATGACGCAGCGCCTCCGTCGTGCGCGGCACCGGCAGCAGGTCCGGCGCATACGCGCCGTCGAAGCGGCTCCACGCCAGGTGTTCCGACACCAGCGCCGGCTGCAGCCGGTCGGCCAGTGCAACGAAGCGGCGCAGATGGTCCGGATCCGGCGGCGCCGCGCCGCCCAGCGACATCGACACCCCGTGCAGCGACAGCGGATGCGTCGCCCGCAGGGCCTCGAGCAGCGCCAGGCGCGGGCCGCCCGCGACGAGGTAGTTCTCGGGATGGACCTCGAACCAGAGCCCGGGATCGCGCGCGGCCAGCGCGTCCTCCGCGAACTCGGGCTTGAAGCCCAGGCCGGCGCCTAGCGTGTGCGTCATGGCGGCGTGAGGGTCAGGACTTGATCGCGGTGAGCGAGCCCATGCCCTTGGGCGTCTTGATCGTCGTGCAGGTGCCGGCGGGGACGTACTTCCAGGCGTTGGCCTGGTAATCCATCTTGGACGTGCCGGCGCAGGTGGTGCCGGGGCCGGCGGCGCAGTCGTTCTTGCCGGCCATCGAGACGCCGTAGCAGCGCTCCTTCTCGGCGGCGGCGGGCTTGGCGTCCTGCGCCATCGCGGAGGCGGACAGGGCGGTCAGGGTGACGAGGGCGAGGCTGAGGGTGGTCGACTTCATGGGGGCACTCCTTGTGCGTTGAACGGAGGGTTGCGTTGCGGGAAGAGCGGGGAGGCGTGTTCCCGCCCCGTTCTGCAAGCTAGTTCGCGGCCGATCGGCCCGGGGTTACAGCGCCGACGAAATTTTTCTGATTCTTTTTTTCCGACCCCCTGTAACCTTCCGGCCCCATGACGCGAATAGATCCCGTGATCGCGACAGAGCATGAGTTGCACGACCTTTTCGTGGCCGGGCTGGACGGGGATGCGGGGGCTTACCACCGCTTCCTCCAGCGCCTGGGGGCGTTGCTGCGCGGGTACTTCCGCCGGCGGCTGCAGCAACTGCCGGACGAGGTGGAAGACCTGGTGCAGGAAACGCTGATGGCCGTGCACACGCAACGTCAGACCTATCGCCGCGGCGAGCCGCTGACGGCGTGGGTGCATGCGGTCGCCCGCTACAAGCTGGTGGACCTCTGGCGCCGGCGCGAACGGCATGACGCGTTGAATGAGCCGCTGGACGACGATCTGGCGGTGTTCGCGAGCGCGGATCACGAGGCCGGCGATTCGCGCCGGGACCTGAGCCGGCTGCTGGATCAATTGCCGACCAACCAGCGCCTGCCGATCCTGCACACGAAGGTCGAAGGGCTGTCGGTCCAGGAGACCGCCCAGCTCACCGGGTTGAGCGAGTCGGCGGTGAAGGTCGGCGTGCACCGGGGATTGAAGACGCTGGCGCGGCTGTGGAAGGACATGACATGAAAACCGACGACCTGATCGGCCTGCTCGCGCAGGACGCCGCCCCGGTGCCGACGCGCACGGGGGAGCGGCGCTTCGCCGTTGCGCTGCTGGTGGGGGTGGCGCTCGCGCTGGCGTGGGTGCAGGGCGCTTTCGGCATCCGTTCCGACCTGGCCGAGGTGATGGCCATGCCCGCGTTCTGGCAGAAGGTGGCGATGCCGCTGGCGGTGGCCGCGACCGGCCTGGTCGTGGTGTTCCGGCTCGGGCACCCCGGCGCGCGGATGAACGGCTGGTGGCTGGGCGTGTGGCTGCCGGTGTCGCTGCTGTGGATCTGGGCGGCGATGGTGCTCTGGATGGCCGAGCCCGCCGCACGCGTGCCGCTGATGCTGGGCACGACGTGGCGGGTGTGCGTCTTCAACGTGACGGCGACGGCCTTGCCGATCGGCGTCGGCCTGCTGTGGGCGCTGCGCGGGCTGGCGCCGACGCGACCCGTGCTCACGGGCGCCGCGGCGGGCTGGCTCGCCGGCGCGGTGGGGGCGTGCGTCTACTCGCTGCACTGCCCCGAGATGGCCGCGCCGTTCGTCGCGATCTGGTACGTGCTCGGGATGGGCATGTCTGCGGCGCTGGGGGCGCTCGCGGGGAAGCATTGGTTGAGATGGTGAGCGGGGCCGTCCGTCACGCGATATACGACAACGGCAACGCCGTCGTGAACTTCAGCTCCTCCATGGCGAAGCTGGAGCTCACGTCCGACAGCTGCGTCCCCGCGATCAGCCGGCGGTAGACCTGGTCGTAGGCGGCGATGTCGGGCACGACCACGCGCAGCAGGTAGTCCACGTCGCCGCTCATCCGGTAGAACTCCACCACCTCCGGGATCGCCTCGATCGCCGCGCGGAACTGGTCGAACCACGCCTGCGAGTGCACGTTGGTCCGCACCGACACGAACACCGTCACCCCGACGTTCACCTTCTTCGGGTCCACCAGCATCACGTTGCGGGTGATCACCCCGGACTCCTTGAGCCGCTGCACGCGGCGCCAGCAAGGCGTCGTCGACAACCCGACCTCCGCCGCCAGATCACTCACCTGCACCGACGCGTCCCGCTGCAGGATGTCCAGAATCTTCCGGTCGATGGAATCCAGTTTCGTCATATCAGCCATTCTTGGAATGCATTTGCCGAAATCGGCCAAGGAAAGATGGATTTTGCACGTGGATTCCAAGCGTGAATTCTGACAATCGACGGCCATGGAAATCTATCTCGACGCCAACGCCACCACCCCCGTCCTGCCGCAGGCCCGCGACGCCGCCCTGTCCGTGATGGCGGACGCGTTCGGGAACCCGAGCAGCATCCACGGCAGCGGGCTCAAGGCGCGGGCCCGGCTCGACGCGGTGCGCGCCACCGCACGTCGCGTGCTGGGCGCGCCCAGCGGCCGGCTGGTCTTCACCAGCGGCGCGACCGAGGGCATCCAGACCGCCGTGCTGTCCGCGCTGACCGCCCTGCGCCAGCGGCGCGAGGCCGGCCAGACCATCCCGCCGCGGCTGCTCTACGGCGCCACCGAACACAAGGCCGTGCCCGAAGCGCTCCGGCACTGGAACACGCTGCTGGGCCTGGACCTGGAGATCGTGGCCATCCCCGTCGGCCTCGACGGTCGCCATGACCTGGCCTGGCTGAGGGCGAATGCGCTCTCGGCGGGCCTGGTCTGCACGATGGCGGCGAACAACGAGACCGGCGTCATCAGCCACCTCGACGGCATCGCCGACGCGCTGCGCGGCAGCGGCGCGCTGTGGCTGGTCGACGGCGTGCAGGCGCTGGGCAAGCTGCCACTGCTGCTGGGCGAACGCGCGATCGACTACGCGCCGTTCTCCGGCCACAAGCTCTACGCGCCCAAGGGCGTCGGCATGCTCTACGTCCGCGAGGGCGCCCCGTTCACGCCGCTGATGGCCGGCGGCGGGCAGGAAGGCGCGCAGCGCTCGGGCACCGAGAACATGGCCGGTATTGCCGCATTGGGCGCGGTGCTGGAGGCGCTCGAAGGGGGCGGGGTGTTCGCCTCGCTGGGGCAACTGCTGGATCGTCGCCAGCGTCTGGCCGACGCGCTGCGGGAAGCCTTCCCCGGTGTCGTGTTCAACGCGCCCTTCGACATCAGCCTGCCGACGACGCTCAACGTCTCCGTCCCCGGGCTGAGCGCGAAGCTACTGCTGGACCTGTTCGACGCCGCCGGCCTGCGCGTGAGCGGCGGCTCCGCCTGCGGCGCTTCGAAGGCCGCGCCCAGCTATGTGCTGCAGGCGATGGGCCTGCCGGCGTGGCGGGCGGGTTCCGCGGTGCGGCTGTCCTTCGGGGCGGCGGATACCGAGTCGACCATCGACGAGGCCTGCAGACGCCTGCGTGCCTGCGGCGAGTCGCTGCGCGCGACCTGCCAGAGCCCCGCGCCGAACGAGACGCCGCAGGCGCCGGAACTGCTGACGCGTTTCGCCGTCGACGGGGCGTGCTGCTATGTCGTCGCCGACGTGGCGAGCCGCCGTTGCGTGGTCGTCGACCCGCTGCCGGAGCTGACCGGCACGCTGGCGCAGTGGATGCGATGTCGCGGGCTGACGCTGGCCGCGATCCTGGACACGCACAGCCACGGCGACCATGCGTCGTCGGCGCAGGCGCTGCGGGACGCGATGACGAGCCTGCTCGCCGAGGAGGCTCTGGCCGACCGTGTCGACGCGCTGGGATGGCCGCGGGACGGCGAGGAGATCGCGCTCGGCGCGCACCGGCTGACGCGCCTCGCGATTCCGGGGCACACGGAAGATTCGACGGCCTATCTGCTGCATGCGGCCGATGAACTGATCGCGACCTTCGTCGGTGACACGGTGATGCCGGGCGCGCTGGGTCGCAGCGATTTCGAGCAGAGCGCGCCGGCCGCCTTCGGCTCGTCCCTGAAGACGCTGGAACGCCACGTCGGCCTGCACGGCCTGCTGCTGCCCGGTCATGACTACGACGACCGTTTCGCGACGACGCTCGCCGTGGAGTGCGGCGCGCAGCCGCTGCTCGACGGCGTACTGAACGGTCGTCTGAGCGCGGAGGCGTTCGCGATCGGCAAGGGCGTGCTGGAGCACGACCTCGCGCCGACCGAATACCAGACCATGGCCTGCGGCGCGCGCGTGGATTGCGCGCGGGCGACGGAGCGGGTGGAGCTCGACGTCGCCGGTCTGCAGGGGATGTTGGGCGACGGCTTCGGGCCGAAGCCGGTGCTGGTGGACGTCCGCGAAGCCTACGAGGCGCGGATGAGCCCGACCGAGGAACTGGCACCTGAGGCGGTGCCGCTGTCGGCGCTGGTCAACGCGCTGCCGCGCTGGCGCGCGCTGCCGGAGCAGACCCCGGTGATCTTCTTCTGCCGCAGCGGCAATCGCAGCGCGCAGGCAGCACGGGCGCTGCGAAGGCTCGGTCATGGTCAGGCGTGGAGCCTGGCCGGTGGCCTGGCGCTGTGGCCCACCGCCCGGACAGCCACAGTGCTCGACGCCATCGCGATCTGAGCGCCGAGGTACTGCACCGACCCTCACCCCAACCCTCTCCCGCAGTGCGGGAGAGGGGGCAAAAAAGGGCAAGAGGGGTCGAGAGGTAGGAAGAAGGGCTCAGGGTGCGGGCAACGCCGCACTCCCGAACCGCGTGCGACACACCTGCTGTCCGGCCGCGTTCGTCTCGAAGTCGCTCGCGAGCATGATCAGCCGCGATCCGTCAGCGCTCGGCAGCATCGGCGACGAATAGTTCTGGCACCAGTTCGTCTGGGCCGGCGGGCTCAACGGCTTCACCGGCGCTTCCATCGTCGTCCACGTCCCGCTGCCGTCGGCGGTCGAGCTCAGGAAGATCGTCGCGCCGTTGCCGCTCGCATCGACCTGTCCGCCCGCGTTGAACAGGATCTGTCCGATCAGTGCGATCCGCTGCCGTGCCGGCAGCCACACGTGCGTCGGCGCATGGCGGAAGAAGCGGCCGTCGGCCGTCTTCGGCTCCGGTCCGCGCACGGCCGGGTCGCCCCAATCCAGCCCGTCCGCCGAGCGCTTCAGCGCCACGCGGCAATCCAGGCCCGCAGTGCTGCAGTGCTCATAGCTCAGCAGGAAGCTGCCGTCGCCGAGCCGGCTCGTCACCGCCATGCCGGGCCGGTCGGTCGGCTTCACCGCCGACGCGATCACGCGCGGCGCCGTCCAGGTCGCGCCGTCCGTCGTGCTCATGATCTTGAGCGTCTGCGACACGCCTGCCGACGTCCCGTCCGTCTCGTCCGAATACAGACAGGCGAGCGCGCCGTCCCGCGTCACGAGGAACTCCGGCTCCCAGATGCCCGTGCCGTCGCCGCCGCGCGGCTTGTTGCCGACGCCGCAGTTCGCCAGGAAGCGCCAGGTCTTGCCCCCGTCGTTGCTGCGGTGGATCGGATGCGTCATCGGCTGGCCGGTCGTGTCCTGACCGACCGAGGCCGACCACAGCAGCGTGCCCGCCGGCAGCGCGCCGACCGCCGACGGCAGCTCATAGACCGAACCGCAGCACAGACCCTTCGGCCAGGCGGCGTCGGTCACCGCGCCTTGCGGTTGGAAGCTGGTGCCGTCGTCCTTGCTGAGGAACAGCTTGCCCTGGCCCCGATCGCCCTCGAAGGTGATGGTGCTGGCGAGCAGCGCGCCGTTCAGCGACGCATCGGTCTGATGCTGCAGCCGGATCAGCCGCGGATAGAACGCCGGCGCGTCGCCGTTGAGCAGCGTGCCGGTGCGGGTGACGGGTGGCGTCGTGGTCGGCGGCGGAGCGGTGGGCGTCGCGGTTCCTGAGCCCGACGAGCCACCGCCGCCGCAACTGGCGCAGGCGGCGAGCAGGAGGCCGATCAGCAACGCCGAAGCGCCGGTCGCCAGCGCACGGAAGAGGGCGGGCTTCGGGGCGGAAGCGGAAGCGGAAAGCGGGGAACGATGCGTCATGGTGCGCTCCTGGTCAGACTTCGCCGGAGGGCTTGCGCTGCGGCACGCCCGAAGGGATGGCGTGGCCGAAGTCGGGTCGGCCGTCCGCCGTCCACGTGAAGCGCTGGATGCGCATCGTGCGGCCGTGCGCGTCGTTCTCGGCGCTGTCCTTGGCGTGATAGACCAGCCAGTCCTCGGTGCCGTCGGGCGACTTCGTGAAGCTGTTGTGGCCCGGGACGAAGACGCCGGGCGCGCCGCCACCGGGACTGGGCTCCGGACTGAACACCGGCTTCGGATGCTTGGTCCAGCTCTTGGGATCCATCGGATCCTTGCCGGTCAGTTCCAGCAGCCCGAGGTAGTACACCGCCGCCGTGTGCCCCGCCGAATACACCACGAAGTCGCGCCCGCCGTGTCGCAGCGGCTGCGGCGCCTCGATCCAGTAGTCCTTGGGCTGGACTTCCCACTTGCCGTCGACCTTGTGCCAGCCGCGTTCCCAGTCGTGCTCGCCCTGGACGATGCGCACGCCGGGGCCGATGGCCTTGGCCGGGCTGGACATCGGCGCGATCCAGAGTCCCGAGTCGGCGTACATCCAGAACAGCCGGCCGTCGGCCAGTTGCAGCACCGAGCCGTCGATCGAGTAGCGCTCATGCGCCAGGTGCACGCGCCCGAGGTCGCGATACGGCCCCATCGGGTGATCGGCCTCCAGCACATAGTGGCGGTGGTTCGCGTCGACCTGATCGGACGCGGTGAAGTACAGGTACCAGCGGCCGTTGAGGTGATGCAGTTCCGGCGCCCAGATCATGGCGCTGCGAGGTCCGCTCGGATCTGCGGTCCAGACCTTCTTGCGTTCTGCCTCGCGCCAGTCGCTCAGCCGGTCTGAGCGGTAGACCCACACGCCGCCGTTCGGATCGAAGGTCGCCGTCAGGTAGTACGCGCCCTCGTGGAAGACGACGAATGGATCGCCGGCCTCGCGATCCGGCAGCACGGGATTGGTGAAGGTGGTCGACATGGCGGTCCCGGAGGCCGCTTTCACGGCGGACGAAGCGGAGGAGGAGGCGGAGGACGAGGCGGAGGAGGAAGCGGCCGCTGAAGATGCGGCAGGTCGGGCGGATGAGGCGCTGGCGCAGCCGGTCGACATCGCGGCGCCCGCGAGTCCCAGGCCGGCGGCCAGACCGAGCCAACGGCGGCGCGGCAGGTCCGCGTCCGTGTCTGGATGCATGGGGAGGTCTCCTGTCCCGCCGCATCGGCGCGGCCTCATGCCGCGCCCCGGGTGGGATCGGCGCGGATGGTAGACCGGATCGGCCGTTAATAACAAGTATGTTTGTTACTAACGAGAGCCATCGACGTGGAGGGCTCAGCGCATCTCGCGCGGTCTCGGCGACGCCGACGCGTCCGCGCCGACCGCGTCGGGGCCGTGTCCGCGCGGGAAGTCGAACGCGATCCGCATGACGATGTCCTGCGGGTAGTTGCCGAACTTGCGGCCGAACAGGTTGAGGCCGCCGCGGTTGCGGGCGTCGTCCTTGATGCCCAGCCTCACCTTGATGTGGTTGGTCTGCGGCAGGTCCAGGTCGCCGATCTTCACCGCGCCCAGCGCGACGCCGTCGATCATCGAGCCCTTCTCCCCCACGCTCCACTGCTTGAGCAGCCCGTGCGTGGTGCGGTCCACCTGCCACCAGCTCGGCATCAGCAGCGAGGGCTTGCCGCCGTAGTCGCCGGGGCTGGTCCAGGTGCCGATCTCCCGGTCGTTGATCCAGAGCGTGATGTCGGACGGAAAGTCCTCGTTGAACTGCGGCGCCTCGGAGCAGATCTCCATCGAGAGCTCCAGGTGGCTGGGCACCGCGCCGTAGGGCAGGTTGTTCGGGAAGGCGTAGTCCACGTAGCCCGAGCCGCCGAACCACAGCAGCTGCGCGTAGACGTGCTCCGGCTCGAAGAACGAGCGCGAATCGTCCAGCATGCCGATGATCTTGCTCTCGCTCACCAGGCCGCAGGTGGGCTTGGCCTCGACGTGGCGGTAGCTGCCGATCGGCATGCTGATCGAGATGACGTTGGGTCGGGACTCGATCGCCGCGCCGGGCAGGCGCAGGCGCACCTCGTCGTAGCGCTTGGAGCAGAGCTTCTGCTGGCCGCGGGTGCCGGGCTCGACCTCGACCGAGACCAGACCGACGGCCTGCAGCTGGTTGATGTTGAAGCTCACCGTCGAATGCGGGAGGTTCATCGCGCCCGCCAGCTCCGAGACGTTCAGCACCTGGTGCGTGAGCAGGCCCAGCATCGCCTGTCGCGTGTCCGAGGCCAAGGCCTTGGCGACGGCCAGCGCCGCGTCCCCTTCGACCATCAAGACCCGGCTGCCCGAGACCTCCACCATTGCGCGTCCCCCGAAGAATTTTCGCGAGTTTATGCGGATCGCTCGCCCTCTCTGAGGCCCTAGGGTAAAGACGGATCATTAATAACAAACAAGTTCGTGATAATGGCTGCCATGAACCCCGCACACCACGACGGGCGAGGCGCCGAGACCGCCACCTCCGCTGATTCCCCCGGCCGCGTCCATCGTCGCCGCAATCCGCTGACCGGCCGTCACGTGCTGGTCTCCCCGCACCGCACGCAGCGTCCCTGGCAGGGCGCCCAGGAGTCGGTCGACGAGACCGCGCTTCCCGCTCACGACCCCAGCTGCTACCTGTGCGCCGGCAACGTCCGGGCGAACGGTCAGCGCAACCCGGATTACACCGGGACCTTCGTGTTCACGAACGATTTCGCGGCGCTGCAGGCGGCGCGCGGCGACGAGGCGGACCTCGTCGTTGCGGACGACGCGGGTGCCGACCTGCTGCAGGCGATGCCCGTCGCCGGCGAATGCCGCGTGCTGTGCTTCTCCCCGGACCACGCCCGCACGCTGCCGGAACTCGAATTGCCCGAGCTGCGCGCCGTCGTTCAAGCGTGGATGGACCAGTCCGCCGACATGGGCGCGCGCCACCGCTGGGTGCAGGTCTTCGAGAACAAGGGCGCGGCGATGGGTTGCTCCAACCCGCACCCGCACGGCCAGGTCTGGGGCCTGGACCAGTTGCCCGACGAAGCCGTGCTCGCCGATACGCATCAGCGCGAGTACCTCGATCGCCACGGCGAACCGCTGCTGGTGCGCTACGTCCGCGATGAACTCGCCGAGGGCGAGCGCGTGATCGTCGAGACCGACCACTGGGTCGCCGTGGTGCCGTACTGGGCCGCGTGGCCGTTCGAGACGCTGCTGCTGCCGAAGGCGCACACCCTGCGCCTCGATGCGATGACGACGGCGCAGGCCGAGGACCTCGCGGCCGCGGTGCGCCGCCTCACGACGCGCTACGACAACCTGTTCCAGTGCTCCTTCCCGTATTCGATGGGCTGGCACGGTGCGCCGCACGGCGCGGGGCAGCCGGACGACGACGCCCATCGTCACTGGCAGCTGCATGCGCACTTCTATCCGCCGCTGCTGCGTTCGGCGACGGTGCGCAAGTTCATGGTCGGCTTCGAAATGCTCGGCGAGGCGCAGCGCGACCTCACGCCGGAGACGGCCGCGCAGCGCCTGCGCGAGGTCAGCGACACCGTGCATTACCGGCAGGCGCGCCGCGCCGCGCAGGCGGAGGGCGCATGAGCCAGGACCTTCAAGCGACACCGCGCGAGCGCGCGGTGCAAGGATTCGAGCGCGCCTTCGGCAGTTCGCCGGAACGCCTGAGCCGCGCGCCGGCGCGCGTCAACCTGATCGGCGAGCACACCGACTACAACGAGGGCTTCGCGATGCCCTGCGCGATCGACCGCGACACGGTCGTCGCCGCGGCTCGTCGCGAGGACGATGTCGTGGAGGTGATCGCCTGCGACCTGCCTGCTGAGGCCGGTGGTTCGAGCGCCATCGCTGGCAACGAGAGCGGCAGCGCCAAGGGCGCACGAGGCCGCTTCCGCATCGGCGAGGCGGCGGACGTCTCCGCCAGCCCGCAGTGGCTGCGCTACGTGCAGGGCATGGTCGCCGTGCTGCGCGAGCAGGGCCTCCCCGTCGGCGGCGCGACGCTGTCGATCGCGGGCAACGTGCCGCAGGGCGCGGGCCTGAGTTCCTCGGCCTCGCTGGAGATGGCGATCGGCCAGGCCATGTCCGCGCTCAACGGCTGGACGCTGCCGCCGACGACGATGGCGCTCGCCGGCCAGCGCGCCGAGAACGTCTACGCCGGCTGCCGCTGCGGCGTGCTGGACCAGCTGTCGTCCTCGCTCGGCGTGAAGGGCCACGCGCTGCTGATGGACTGCCGCAGCCTGGAGGTCCGCGCTATCCCGATGCCTGAGGACATCGCGGTGCTCGTCGTCGACTCGAAGATCCAGCGCGGCCTCGTCGACAGCGAATACAACCTGCGCCGCCAGCAATGCGAGGCTGCGGCCAAGGGCCTGGGCGTGAAGGCGCTGCGCGACGTCGACGACGCCTTGTGGTCTCGGCTCGGCGGGCAACTCGACCCGGTCGTGAGGCGCCGTGCGCGGCACATCATTTCCGACAGCCAGCGCTGCGCCGGCCTGGCCGACGCCTTGACGCGCGGCGACTTCGCCGCGATCGGCCAACTGATGCGCGAGTCCCACTGGTCCATGCGCGACGACTTCGAGATCACCGTTCCCCCGATCGACGCGCTGGCCGCGCTGATGCAGGACGTCATCGGCGATCACGGCGGTGCGCGCATGACCGGCGGCGGCTTCGGCGGGTGCGTCATCGCGCTCGCGCCGCGGGCAATGGTCGATGAGATCCGCGTCGCGGTCGAACGCGGCTACCGCTCGCCGGACGGACGCGCGGCGGAGGTCCACGTCTGCGCCGCCTCCGACGGCGCGGGAGTGCTGGCATGAGCGCGCTCAAGACCTTCGAGCTGCGCTCGCCGGACGGCCTGCGCATCACCGTCACCGATGCGGGCGCGTCGTGGATGTCCTGCACCGTTCCGTTGGATGGCGAGAGCGGTGGAAGTGGCGGGGTCGGCGGCGGGGACGGCGAGGACGCTCAGCATCGCGAGGTGCTGCTCGGCTACCAGACGCCCGAGGACTACCTGCGCCAGCCGGGCTACCTCGGCGCCGTGGTCGGCCGCTACGCCAACCGCATCGCGGGCGCGTCGTTCGAACTCGACGGCCAGCGTTTCGCGCTCGACGCGAACGAAGGTCCGAACCAGCTGCATGGTGGCACCGTCGGTTTCCATCGCAAGATCTGGGACGTGACGCATCAGGACGAGCACACGCTGGAACTGGCGCTGCGCTCGGAAGACGGTGACCAGGGCTATCCCGGGCAACTGGACGTCCGCGTGACCTACCGCGTCGAGGCGCCGCTGACGGTCAGCGTGAGCTTCGAAGCCCACACCGATGCGCCGACGCTGGTGAACGTGAGCAGCCACGCCTACTTCAACCTCGACGGCCCGGGGCGCGACATCCTCGATCAACAACTGCAGATCGCGGGCGGCCATTACCTGCCGGTGCGCGCCGACCTGATCCCGACCGGCGAGCAGCAGGACGTCGCCGGCACGCCCTTCGACTTCCGCCAGCCGCGCCGCATCGGCGACGCACTCGAAGCGCTGCGTCGGCTGGACGTGCAGCCGGCCTGCCACGACCACTGTTGGCTCATCGACGAGCCGAAGGGCGAGGGCGCCGCCGCGGTGCTGCGCTCGGGTGACGGCCGCCTGACGCTCGCGCTGCACAGCGACGCGCCGGGCCTGCAGTTCTACGCTGGTGAGTTCCTGCCCCAGACCCCCGACCGTAACGGCCGTCCGCACATCAAGCACGGCGGCCTCGCGATCGAGCCCGAGGCGCTGCCCGACAGTCCGCATCATCCCGAATGGTCGCAACCCGGCGCGGTGCTGCGTCCCGGCGAGGTCTACCGCCATCGCCTGACCTACCGCTTCGTTCCCTCGACCTCATTCGCCACTGCGGCCCCTCCAGCCGACAAGGCCTGACCCCGAGAACACCATGAGCAATTCCACCTCCACACCCGCCCGCTGGACGCCCGAGCAGGCGCACGCCTGGTTCCAGGCGCAGCCCCCCGTACTGGGTGCGAACTTCATCCCTGCGTCCGCCATCAACCAGCTCGCCATGTGGCAGGCCGAGAGCTTCGATGCGGAGCGCATCGAGCTCGAACTCGGCTGGGCCGCCGGCCTGGGCATGAACACGATGCGCGTGTTCCTGCACGACCTGCTGTGGGCGCAGGACGCCGCCGGCTTCAAGTCGCGCATCGGGCAGTACCTCGACATCGCCGATCGCCACGGCATCAAGACGATGTTCGTGCTGTTCGACTCCTGCTGGGATCCGCATCCGAAGCTGGGCCCGCAGCGCGAGCCCATCCCGGGCGTGCACAACTCCGGCTGGGTGCAGAGCCCGTCGGCGACGCAGCTCGCCGACCGCTCGACCTGGCCCGCGCTGCGCGCCTACGTCGAGGACATCGTCAGGACCTACGGCCAGGACCCGCGCGTCACCTACTGGGACGTCTGGAACGAGCCCGACAACCAGGGCGGCGGCATGGGCTACTACCTGCCGCGCGAGGCCAAGGACAAGATCGCGCTGGTCGCGGAGCTGATCCCGCAGGTCTTCGACTGGGCGCGCGCGCAGCAGCCCTCGCAGCCGCTGACCAGCGGCGTGTGGCTGGGCGACGATTGGCGCCCCGAGTCCAAGGAGCTGAACGCGGTGCAGAAAGCGCAGCTGGCCGGCTCCGACGTCGTCAGCTTCCACGACTACAGCTGGCCCGAGAAGCTGGAAGCCCGCATCAAGCAGCTGCAGGCCTACGGCCGCCCGCTCATCTGCACCGAGTACATGGCGCGCAGCCTGGGCTCGACCTTCGACGTCGCGCTGCCGATCGCCTGGCGCGAGGACGTGGGCATGCTCAACTGGGGCTTCGTCGACGGCAAGAGCCAGACGAAGATGCCGTGGGATTCGTGGAAGAAGCCGTACACCATCGATCCGCCGCTGGTGTGGTTCCACGACGTGCTGCACACCGACGGCACGCCGTACCGCGAGCGCGAGGCCGAACTGTTGCGGCAACATGGCGCCCGCAAGCGTTGAACGGACTCACCGCCGATCGACGTTGAGCGGACGACGGTGACAGACACGGCGGACGGGGCGCGATGACCCCGTCCGCCAACCAGAGGTGCTGCGATGGATGGCGCCCGGTAGGAGACGTATGACAGCAAGCATCGAGTTCGCGGCCGTGGCCAAGCGCTACGGGTCCGTGGAGATCATTCCCGACTTCTCGCTCACCATCGGGGCGGGCGAGTTCATCGTGCTGCTCGGCCCGTCGGGCTGCGGCAAGTCCACGCTGCTGCGCATGCTGGCGGGGCTGGAGAGCGTCTCCGGCGGCCGCATCCTGCTCGCCGACCAGGACGTCACCGCGCTGCCGCCGGGGCGGCGCGGCCTGGCGATGGTGTTCCAGCAGTACGCGCTCTACCCGCACATGAGCGTGTTCGACAACATGGCCTTCGGCCTGCGCAACATCGGCGTCGCGGACGCCGAGGTGCGCCGCCGCGTCGAGGACGCCGCGCGCATGCTGGAACTCGACACGCTGCTGCAGCGCCGCCCGTCCCAGCTGTCCGGCGGACAGCGCCAGCGCGTCGCGATCGGACGCGCCGTGGTGAAGGAGCCCAAGGCCTTCCTCTTCGACGAACCGCTGTCCAACCTCGACGCCAAGCTGCGCAACCGCACGCGCATCGAGCTGGCGCGTCTGCACAAGCGGCTGGGCGCGACCATGGTCTTCGTCACCCACGACCAGGTCGAGGCGATGACGCTGGCCGACCGCATCGTCGTGCTCAACGGCGGTCGCATCGAGCAGGCCGGCGCGCCGATGGACATCTATCAACGTCCGCGCACGCGCTTCGTCGCGGGCTTCGTGGGCAGCCCGTCGATGAATTTCCTGCCGGTCGAGCGCGTGAGCGATCAGCAGGGGCGCATCGCTGTGCGCCTGCCCGGCGGCGCGGTGCTGACCACGCAGATCGCGGCGAAGTCGCTCGCGGGTCAACTGGAGATCGGCGTGCGGCCTGAAGGCCTGCGCCTCGCGGCCGACGGCCCGATCACCGGTTGCGTGGAACTGCTGGAACGCCTCGGCGAGCGCAGCCTCGCGCACGTCGGCCTGGGCGACGGCACGGTCGTCGTGTCCGAGGTGCCGGTGAACAGCACGCTCGCGATGGGCGAGACCGTGCGCCTGCGGCCCGATCTGGAACAGGTCCATCTCTTCGACGGCGCGGGCCTCGCGTATCACGCCGAGCCGGCGTCGGACGGCGTGCCGGCGGAGGCGTTCATCGCGGGCGCGACCGCAGCGGAGGTCCGATGAGCGCGACCGCTGCCATCGCAGCGACCGACTCCGCTGCGGGGACCGCGCGGCCCGTCACCGATGCGGCGGCTGACGTCATCTCCGGCGCCAGGCCGCCGCGCGGCGCGCTCGGCCGCTCCGCGATGGACGGCCCGGCGTGGGTCGGCTGGGCCTTCATCGCGCCGTTCGCGCTCTGCTATCTGGGCCTGCTCGCGGCGCCGGTGCTGGAGGGCTTCTGGCTGTCCTTCAACGCCGTCGATCTGCTGACCGGCAAGGGCCAGTTCGTCGGCCTGGCCAATTTCCTGGACCTGGTGCGCGACGAAGTGTTCCTGCGCTGCGCCCGCAACACCATCTTCTTCGCGGCGATCTGCACGCCGGCCTTTGTCGGCCTGGGCCTGGCGCTCGCGCTGGTGCTTAACCGCCCGGGCCGCACCGGCGCCTGGCTGCGCGGCACCTTCTTCGCGTCCAACGTGCTGTCGGTGACCGTCGTCACGCTGATCTGGCGCCTGGTGCTGCTGCCCGACCGCGGGCTGCTGAGCCAGAGCCTCGCGGCCTTCGGCCTGCCGGATCTCGCGCCCTTGAGCAACGAATCTCTCGCGCTGCCCTTCATCGCGCTCGTCACGCTGTGGTGGGGCATCGGCCTGCCGATGATGCTAATCCTCGCCGCGCTGCAGCAGATCCCGCCCGACCTCTACGAAGCCGCCGCGCTGGATAACGCCAGCCGCTGGCGCAGCTTCCGCTTCATCACGCTGCCGGCGCTGCGCCGCACGCTCATCATGGTCGCCATCATCCAGGTCATCGGCCAGCTGCAGGTCTTCGGCCAGGCCCAGCTGCTCACCAACGGCGGTCCCAACAACAGCACCCGGACGCTGGTGATGTTCATCTACGAGGCGCTCTTCGATCAGTGGGCGCTGGGCTACTCCGCCGCGGCGGCGCAGATCCTGTTCGTGCTGATGGTGCTCGGGGTCTCGTTCCAACGCTGGGCCGAGCGCCGCGAAGGAGCGCAAGCATGAGCGGCCGCGTCTGGCAGAACGGTCCCTGGGACCGCGTGCTCCTCGGCTCGGCCATCGCGCTCGCGCTTCTGTGGATGCTGCCGCTCGCGTGGGTCTTCGCGCTGTCGCTGAAGTCGAACGCGGTGCTGATGGAACGCACCGACGCCATCCTCACCACGCCCTTCACGCTGCGCAACTACGCGGACATCCTCGCCAACCCGGCGGTGTTCCGCTGGGTGGCCAACAGCTGCATCGTCGCGCTGGTGCAGACGGCGCTGGTGCTGTTCATCTCCTCCCTGGCGGGCTACGGCTTCGCACGCTGCGAGTTCCCCGGCCGGCGCATCGCCTTCGCGCTGGCGCTCGCGGGCCTCGCGGTGCCGGAGCCCGCGGTCGTGATCCCGCTGCACCGCATCTTCGCGGAGCTCGGTCTGCACAACAGCTACGCCGGCCTGATCCTGCCGCGCCTGGCCGCGCCGTTCGGCGTGTTCCTGATGACGCAGTTCTTCAAGGCGATCCCGCGGGAACTGGAAGAGGCCGCGCTGATGGACAACGCCTCGCGCTGGAAGATCTTCTGGCGCGTGATCCTGCCGCAGACGCTGCCGGCGCAGGCGACGCTGGGCATCTTCAGCTTCCTCGCGGCGTGGAACGACTATCTGTGGCCGCTGATCTCCGCGACCCGTCCCGAGATGTACACGCTGACGCTGGGTCTGGCGGCCACGCAGACCAACTTCGCGCAGTCCGAGGGCCTGGGCTTCCTGATGGCGCAGGCGGTCTTCGCAGCGCTCCCGGTGCTGGTGCTCTACGCCTTCTTCCAGCGCCACATCGTCGCGGCGGTGGCGGGAGGGAAGGCGGCATGAAGCAGCAGCGCATCAAGCAGAACACAACCTCGCGCTCTCGCTCGCGTTCACCGTTGCGCCGGCTCGCCGTCGCCGCCTGTCTGAGCCTCGCGGGACTCGCCGCCTTCGCGCAGGGACAGGCGGGGCAGGGCGGTGAAGTCCACATCACGCTCGCCCGCTTCTTCGGCAGCTGCGACGCCGAATACGGCCAGGTCACCGATCCGTCCAAGGCCAGCAGCGAGTGCGGCATCATCACCGCGCTCACCAACCGCTTCAACGCGCGGGAGTCCGGCCGCATCCGCGTCGACACGCAGGTGGTGGAGCACTCGGCCTACTACCAGCAGCTGGGCGCGCGCATCGTCGGCGGCGACCTGCCGAGCATCGCGATCATGCACAGCTCGGTGCTGGGCGACTTCGCCAAGCGCGACCTGCTGCAGCCGCTCGAAGAGGGCTTCGCGCGGGAAGGCGTTGCGGTCTCCGACTTCACGCCGCATGCGCGCCACGGCGTGACCTTCGCGGGCCACGTCGTCGCGCTGCCGTACGACTCGCACGCGGCGCTGTGGCACATCAACCTCGGGTTGATGAAGCAGGCGGGACTCGTCGATGCGAAGGGCCATGCGCGCTTGCCCAAGTCGACCGCCGAGGCGCTCGATCAGGCGCGCGCCTTCAAGCGCGCGACCGGCAAACCCTACTTCGTCTGGCTGACGCTGAACGATCCGAGCTTCTTCGCGCGCTCGGTGCTCGGGCTGGTCGCGCAGCAGGGCGGGACGCTGTTCCCGCGCAGCGACCAGACCGTCGACCTGACCTCACCCCAGGTCCGCGAGGCCGTGCAGTTCATGCGCACCGTCTACGCGGAGGGCCTGTCCACGCGCAACATGGACTACAGCGCCGCGCTGCAGGCCTTCATGGCCGGCGCCGGCGGCGTGATGCCCAACGGCACCTGGCTGCTGGGCGACCTCACCACGCGCGCGGCCAAGCCGGGCAATCCGCTGAGCAGCCAGTATGAGGCGGTGCCCGAGCCGACGCTCTTCACGCAGCCCGCGACCTGGGCCGACAGCCACGTGTGGGTGATGCTGCGCAACCCGCGGCAGACGCCGCAGGAGCGCGCCGCCGCACTGCGTTTCCTCCGCTTCCTCAACGACGAGAGCCTGGCCTGGGCCCGCACCGGGCAACTGCCCGCGCGGCAGTCGGCGGTCGACAGCGCCGCATTCAAGGCGTTGCCGATGCGCGCGTCGCTCGGCCCGGTCGCCGCGCACGGCACCGGCCTGCCGACGACCGTCGCGCGGCAGTCCCGCGTGATGGGCCTGCTGGGCGACACGGTGGCTTCCATCGTCGTCTCCGGCGAGCCGCTGGACGCGACGCTGGCCAAGGGTCAGCAGCGCATCAACCGCCTGCTGGAGCGCGAATCGCGCTTCCTCGGCGCGGCCTCCAGCGACGTTGGCGTGGCGCCGACGGCACAGGTCAGCGTCTCTCATGGTTTGCGCTAGGTTTATAACGAATTAATTTGTGAATAATCACAAAAACCGAACGCTAAGGTCCTGAAAGACCGTGTCGGAATGCCCGGTTCCGGCGGAGATCCCGCGCACCGGGGCGATGACCAGCACAACCAGGTGGTGGCAGGCGCCGAATCTCGTCGAATACTGCAAGAAAAGTTGTTTGTATTAAAACCCGGCCCGGACCAGGCGCGCGTTCCTCCCCGCGCACCGGTCACGAGGCCCTTGGAGACAACAATGAATCGAATCCCCCACTCCCTCCGGCTGTCGCCGATCTCGGCGGCGGCCTGCCTGACGCTGTGCCTGGCCGGCCAGCAGGTCCTCGCGCAGGACGCGCCCAAGCCGGCGGTCGCGCCTGCCGCTCCGGCCGCTCCTGAGACCGCCGCCTCGGGCGCGGCGGGCACCAAGCTGGAACAGGTCGTCATCGTCGGCCAGCGCGCCAGCCGCGCGGCGGCGGTGCAGACCAAGCGCGACGCCGACCAGGTCGTCGAATCCATCGTCGCCGACGACATCGGCAAATTTCCCGACAACACCGTGGCCGAGGCGCTGCAGCGCGTCCCGGGCGTGCAGACCGTCGTCAACTTCAACAACGAGATCGTCAACCCGCTGATCCGCGGCATCGGCGACATCATCACGACCGTCGACGGCCG
The DNA here is from genome assembly GCA_002205125.1 of Roseateles noduli. Taxonomy (GTDB): domain Bacteria; phylum Pseudomonadota; class Gammaproteobacteria; order Burkholderiales; family Burkholderiaceae_C; genus Roseateles; species Roseateles noduli. The sequence goes on from NIOE01000004.1 coordinate 579,348, forward strand.
CGAGATGTTCACCGGCGTGGGCCGCGGCTTCGCGTTCCAGGACCTGCCCGCGGAAGCGATCTCGCGCGCCAACGTCTACAAGTCGGCCGGCGCCAACCTGATCGAAGGCGGCGTCGCCGGGGCGATCGACCTGCGGCTGCGCAAGCCGCTGGAGTTCAGCAAGGGCCTGACGCTGGTCGTCAACGGCCGCGCCAGCCAGGGCGACTACGCCGACAAGCCCAGCACCAAGCTGGGCGTGCTCGGCTCGTACCGCACCAACACCGGCGCGGGCGAGATGGGCGGCCTGGTCGACATCTCCTACGCCGACCACAAGTTCAACCGGCCGATCTCGTTCAACTGCGATCCGCGCTCGGGCACCAACGGCCCGCCCGGAGCACCCGGCCTGGTGCTGCCGACCTGCGTCGGCGGCCTGACCGACACCGGCGAGTACCAGCGTCCGCAGGTGAACGCGTCCTTCCAGTGGCGCCCCAACCAGGAGAACGAGTTCTACGTCGACGGCCTCTACGCGGGCTACCGCGCGAAGTTCGCGACCTTCTTCATCTTCTCGGACATCTTCGCGGCGCAGAACATCACCAACCCCAAGGGCAGTGACGACTGCTTCGACGCGCACGTCGACGGCGCGGGCTTCCTCGGCCCGTCGTCGCAGCCGATCCAGCGCCTGTGCAATGGCGTGTCGGCGACCTTCAACAACGTGCCCGGACTGACCAGCACGCAGGCCAAGAAGCAGTCCACCGACCAGCGCGTGCTGGCGGGCGGCTGGAAGTACAACTCCGGGCCGTTGTCGATGAACCTCGACCTGTCGCGGATGGAGTCGACCAACAGCAACCGGACCATCATCGTCGACCTCGGCAAGCAGATCAGCGCGGTCGACATCGTCATCAACAACGGCGGCTACGGCACGACCAACATGCCGGGCAATCCGCTCGGCCAGGCGACGGACTTCCGCTTCGCCAACTCGCTGTTCCAGGACATCAACCGCGCGAAGTCCAAGCAGGACGCGGTGGCGCTGAGCGGCAACTACGAGCTGGGCGGCTTCATCAGCAACGTCGACTTCGGCGCCCGCATGACCAAGCGCGAATCGCACTGGCGCGCCAATGCGCCGGGCGGCCCGAACGCGCCCGGCGGCAACCGCGCGACGCTGGTCAGCAGCGCGACGCAGCTGCCCGGCAACTTCCTGATCACGGCGCCGAACTGCATCCCGCAGATCAACAACTGCTCGCCGTGGATGACGCCGAATCCGGATTACCTGCTCAACAACACCGACACGCTGCGCGCGCTGTACGGCGGCACGGCGGGCGATCCGAGCTACGACCCGCTCAACAACTACGACAGCGACGAGAAGACCTACGCCGTCTACGTGCAGCCGCACTACGAGACCAAGCTGGCGGGTCTGCCGCTGGACGGCGTGATCGGCGGCCGCTTCGTCCGCCTGGAGCGCGACATCAGCGGCGCCGGCCGGGTCAACGGCGTGGTGACGCCGCAGACCGCGAACTCGACGGCCTCGCGCTTCCTGCCCAACTTCAGCGCCAAGCTGGAAGTCGTGCCCAACCTGCTGGTCCGTGCCACCGCCGGCAAGACGATGTCGCGTCCGGCACTGGGCGACCTGAACCCGTCGCTGACCTACTCGATCCCGACCAACGCCAACATCCGCCCGAGCGGCAGCGGCGGCAACTCGGAGCTGAAGGACCAGACCAGCACCGCCTACGACCTCTCGATCGAGAAGTACTTCAACAAGGGCAGCTACCTGCAGGCGGCGGTCTACCACCGCGTGCTGAAGAACCGCGTGGTGCGGTCGACGGCGCCGGAGGTGATCGACGGCGTCGAGTACGACATCAGCCGTCCGCGCAACCTGGGCAAGGCGACGCTGAAGGGCCTGGAGCTGAGCGGCCAGTACTTCATGGACTTCCTGCCGGGCGCGTTCAGCGGGCTGGGCGTCTTCGGCAACTACACGCTGGCGGACAGCGAGGTGAACACCAAGACCGATCCGCTGTTCGGCAAGCCGCTGTTGGGTGTGTCCAAGCACAGCTTCAACGCGGGGCTGCTGTACGAGAAGTACGGCTTCACCAGCCGGCTCACCTACACCTGGCGCAGTAAGTTCAACGAAGGCTCCTTCGGCTGCCTGCTGGCGCCGTCGGCGGAGAACGGCATGGCGGTCGCGGCCTGCGACCCGAACGTGCCGCCGACCTACAACCGCGTCAAGGACTACGGCCGGCTGGACTTCGCGATCGGCTACGCGTTCAGCGAGAAGCTGAGCGTGAGCTTCAACGCCAACAACCTGACCGGGTCGAAGTACTACAGCTACTTCCAGAACGAGAGCTTCCCGCATGACATCCGGTCGGATGACAAGTTCTACGGGTTGAGCTTCAACGCGAAGTACTGATCGACGCACCTCTCTTCTCCCTCTCCCGCTTGCGGGAGAGGGCAGGGGTGAGGGCCAGCGACCGTCGCAGACCAAGGAGTTTTCATGCGTCAAGCTCGTCCGGCGGCACGCCGCCGTTTCGTTCTCGGATCCGTGGCCATGGGCGCGATCGCCGCGCTCGGCACGATGCCCGCTGCGTTCGCCGCCGACAAGAAGATCGTCCTCGGCTTCTCCCAGATCGGTGCCGAGTCGGAATGGCGCACCGCCAATTCCGCCTCGATCAAATCCGCGGCGAAGGAGTCCGGCATCGATCTCAAGTTCGCCGATGCCCAGCAGAAGCAGGAGAACCAGATCAAGGCCCTGCGCGCCTTCATCGCGCAGAAGGTCGATGTGATCGCGCTTTCGCCGGTCGTGGAGACCGGTTGGGGCACGGTGCTGCGGGAGGCGAAGGCGGCCGGCATCCCCGTCATCCTGACTGACCGCACCGTGCAGGAGACCGATACCACGCTGTGGGCGACCTTCATGGGTTCCGACTTCGTCGAGGAAGGCCGCCGCGCGGCGAAGTGGCTGACCGACAAGGTCAAGAGCCGTCCGGCCGGCAAGGAGATCCGCGTCGTCGAGCTGCAGGGCACCGTCGGCGCGGCGCCGGCGCTCGATCGCAAGAAGGGTTTCGAGGAGGGCATCAAGGCCGACCCGCGCCTGAAGATCGTCCGCTCGCAGACCGGCGACTTCAGCCGCGCCAAGGGCAAGGAAGTCATGGAGGCTTTCCTCAAGGCCGAAGGTCGCAACATCGACGTGCTCTACGCGCATAACGACGACATGGCGATCGGCGCGATCCAGGCGATCGAGGAAGCCGGTCTCAAGCCGGCCAAGGACATCCTGATCATCTCCATCGACGGGGTGAAGGGCGCGTTCCAGGCGATGGTCGCGGGCAAGCTCAACGTGACCGTCGAGTGCAGCCCGCTGCTCGGTCCGCAGCTGATGCAGACGGTCAAGGACCTGAAGGCCGGCAAGACCGTGCCGCGCCGCATCGTGACCGAGGAGGGCGTGTTCCCCGCCGAGATCGCGGCGCAGGAACTGCCCAAGCGGAAGTACTGATGAGCGTCGTGCTGGAGGCACGCGGTGTGGCGAAGGCCTTCCGCGGCGTGCCCGCATTGGTCGACGCGGCGCTGACGCTGCGCGCCGGCGAGGTGCAGGTGCTGATGGGGCAGAACGGCGCGGGGAAGTCGACGCTGATCAAGATCCTCGCGGGTGTGCAGGATCGGGATGCAGGGTCGATCGCGCTCGACGGCGTGGCCTTCGCTGCGCGCTCGCCGTTGGAGGCCCAGCGCGCCGGCATCGCGGTCGTGCATCAGGAAGTCCAGCTCTGCCCGAATCTGTCGGTGGCGGAGAACGTGCTCGCGGGACGCTTCCCGCGCCGCTGGGGCGGCGTGGCGATCGATTGGCCCAAGGTGCGTGAGGACGCCGGCGCGGCGCTCGCGCGACTCGGCATCCAGGCCGATGTGCGGCGACCGCTCGGCGACTTCCCGGTCGCCGTCCAGCAGATGATCGCCATCGCCCGCGCGCTGCATCAGCAGGCACGGGTGCTGATCCTCGATGAACCAACGTCGTCGCTCGACGAGGCAGAAACGGCACGGCTGCTCGCCATGATCCGGCAACTCCGCGACGAAGGCGTCGCAGTGCTGCTCGTCACCCACTTCCTCGATCAAGCCTACGCGGTAGCAGACCGCTTCACGGTGTTCCGCAACGGAGAGTTCGTCGGAGAGCGCGCAGCGTCGGCGTTGTCGCGGATGGAACTGGTCCACCTCATGCTCGGGACCGAGCACGAGGACAAGGCATCCGGTGGCCCCGCTCAGTCAATCGCGTCGCATGCTCCGCATTCCTTCGCGGAGCCACCGGACGCCTTGTCCTCCGAGACGCCTCTGCCCTCAGGAAGAGGCGCGATGCCGACCCCGGCCCGGGCCGCGGCGTTGGCGTCGGCGCACTGGGGTGGCCCCCTCTCCCGCACCGCGGGACAGGGTGGGGGTGAGGGCCAGCGGCCGTCGATCATCACGGCCAGTGGGCTCGGGCGCCGTGGCGCGGTCGAGGGCATCGATCTCAACGTCGGCGCGGGCGAGGTGCTGGGTCTCGCCGGCCTGCTCGGCGCCGGCCGGACCGAAACCGCACGCCTGCTCTTCGGCGCCGATCGCGCCGACGTCGGCGAGATCCGCGTCGACGGCGCCACCGTGCGACTACGCAGCCCGCGCGACGCCGTCCGCGCCGGCATGGCCTTCTGCCCCGAAGAACGCAAGGTCGACGGCATCGTCGCGGAGCTCAGCGTGCGCGAGAACATCGTGCTCGCCCTGCAAGCCAGACGCGGCGTGTTCAGAACGCTGACGGGTACCGCGCAACGCGAACTCGCCCAACGCTTCATCACCCAGCTCGGCATCAAGACCGCCGACGCGGAGACGCCCATCGGCCTGCTCTCCGGCGGCAACCAGCAGAAGGCGATCCTCGCGCGCTGGCTCGCGACGGCGCCGCGCCTGCTGATCCTCGACGAACCCACCCGCGGCATCGACATCGCCGCGAAGCAGGACCTGATGGACCAGGTGCTGTCGCTGTGCCGGCAAGGCATGGCGCTGATCTTCATCTCGTCGGAGCTGCCCGAAGTCCTGCGCGCGAGCCATCGCATCACCGTGCTGCGCGAGCGCCGCCAGGTGGCGGAGCTTGACGCGCGCGGCCTCGACGAGGACCGCCTGCTGCACGTGATGGCGGGCGCCGCGGAGGCCCACGCATGAGCGCCCCCGCCTTCCTGCGCCGCTGGCGGCGTGCCGCGGACGCAACCCTCGACGCGAGCACCCCTCGCCCGAGGCGAGGCGCGGACCACCACGCTGGCGCCCTTCACGCCGCCTACGTCCTGCTCGCCCTCTGGGCGCTGAACGCGATCCTGAATCCGCAATTCCTCAGTCTGCGCTGGCAGGATGGCCACGCCTACGGACCGCTGATCGACATCCTGAACCGCGCGGCGCCGCTGATGGTCGTCGCGATGGGCATGACGCTCGTGATCGCAGTACGCGGGATCGACATCTCGGTCGGCGCGGTGGTCGCGATCGCGGGCGCGGTGGCGGCATCGCTGGTGACGCGCGAGGGCGCGGCGATGCCGATGACGGCGGCGATCCTCGGCGCGCTCGGCGCGGCGGCGGTATGCGGTCTGTTCAACGGCCTGCTCGTCGTTGCCGGCGGCATCCAGCCGATCATCGCGACGCTGATCCTCATGGTCGCGGGCCGCGGCATCGCGCAACTGATCACCGACGGACAGATCATCACGATCTATCACGAGCCGTATTTCTTCCTCGGCAGCGGCTTCCTGCTGGGACTGCCGTTCGCGCCCTGGATCGCGCTCGGTGTCGCTTCGCTCTTCGGACTGCTGAAGCACCGCACCGCGCTCGGCCTGTTCCTCCAAGCCAGCGGCGCCAACCCGGCTGCCGCGCGGCTGGCCGGCGTTCACGCTGCGGGTCTGATGCTGGCGGTCTACATCGCGTGCGGCCTCTGCGCCGGCGTGGCCGGCCTGATGATCAGCGCCAACATCAAGAGCGCCGATGCCAACAACGCAGGCCTGATGCTGGAGCTCGACGCGATCCTCGCGGTGGCGCTCGGCGGGACTTCGCTGCTCGGCGGCCGGTTCAGCCTGCGCGGCAGCCTGCTGGGCGCGCTGATCATCCAGACACTCACGACCAGCATCTACGCGCTGGGCATCGCACCCGAGGTCACGCTGGTGGTGAAAGCCGCTGTCGTCTTCGCCGTGTCGATCAGCCAGGCGCCGGTGTGGCGCTCCTGGCGCGAACGCTGGCAACGCCGCGCGGGAGCGGCGTCATGAGCGACCTCCAGGACCGCATGAAGGGCGCCCGTTCCCTCGTCCATGCCCGCGACCTGCCGAGCTGGGCTTCCGTGCTGCTGCTGATCGTCGGCATGCTGGCAGGCGCCTCCGCCTATCCCGGCCTGCTGGCCAACCAGGTGCTGCTGAACCTGCTGATCGACAACGCCTTCCTGCTGGTCGTCGCCGTCGGCATGAGCTTCGTGATCCTGTCCGGCGGCATCGACCTGTCGGTGGGCTCGGTGGTGGCGCTGACGACGATGCTGCTGGCGCTGGGCGTCGAGCGCGCGCACCTGTCGCCGCTGGTGCTGATTCCGCTGCTGCTGCTAGGCGGCGCCGCGTTCGGAGCGGCGATGGGCGCGGTGATCCACGTCTTCGCGATCCCGCCCTTCATCGTGACGCTGGCCGGCCTGTTCCTGGCGCGAGGACTCTGCTATCTGCTGAGCGTCGACTCGATCCCGATCACCGACGCAACGCTCACCGCCTGGTCGCAGTCGCGCTGGTCGCTCGGAGCGCTCGGCGAGATCACGCCCGGCGCCGTCTGCGCGCTCGCCGTGCTCGCGCTGGCGGTCGCCGTATCGCGATCCACGCCGTTCGGTCGCGCCGTCTTCGCACTCGGCGGACAGGAGACCTCCGCCCGCCTCATGGGCCTGCCCGTCGCCGCCACCCGCATCGGCGTCTACGCGCTCAGTGGCGGCTGCGCGGCGCTCGGCGGCGTGCTCTTCGGCATCTACACGCTGTCGGGCTACGGACTTCATGCGCAGGGTCTGGAGCTAGACGCGATCGCCGCGGTCGTCATCGGCGGTGCGCTGCTCAGCGGCGGCATCGGCCACGTGCTGGGCGCGCTGACCGGCGTGCTGATGCTGGGCCTGATCCAGACGCTGATCCTGTTCGACGGCACCTTGAGCTCGTGGTGGACCCGCATCGTCATCGGCGCGCTGCTGGGGCTGTTCTGCGGTCTGCAGCGCGTGATGGTGCTGTGGCACGGCCGCTCGACGCGGCGCGTCTGAATCCCTGAACGTCTTCATCGGAACAACGAGGAACTGATCGATGTCATCGAAGTCTCCCGCCCGGATCGCCGCGATGCTCGCGACGGTCGCCCTCTTCGCCACCACGGCCATGACGGCCACGACCGCGACGGCCCAGCCCACGCAGGATGCGCAGGCCGTCGTCGCGCCCGCACCGCATGTGCGCCTGACTACGCCGTGGACCGACGAGGCCCTGAAGGCGCCGGTGCCGTTCCCGGAGTATCCGCGCCCGCAACTGGTCCGTACCGAGTGGCTCAACCTCAACGGCCAGTGGGACTACTGGGGCGGCAAGGGCGCGCCGGATGCGCGTCTTGCGCCGGGTTCCGCGCCACGCTTCCCCGAGAAGACCGAGCGCGTCCGCGTGCCGTATCCGGTGGAATCGATGCTGTCCGGCGTGGAACGCCTCGGTGAAGTGAACCTCTGGTACCGCCGCAGCTTCGAGATCCCCGCCGCGTGGAAGGGCCAGCGCGTGCGCATCAACTTCGGCGCGGTCGATCGCCTGGCCACGATCTACGTCAACGGCACGCGCGTCGGTCAGCATGAGGGCGGCTACACCTCCTTCGGTTTCGACATCACGCCGCTGCTGAAGCCCGGCCGCAATGAACTGGTCGTCGCCGCCTTCGACCCGAGCACCAACGACGGCACGTTGGGCAAGCAGTCGCTGAAGCCGGGCGGGATCTTCTACACGCCGAGCTCCGGCATCTGGCAGACCGTGTGGCTGGAGCCGCTGGGCCAGGCGCACATCGCCAAGCTCGACATGACGCCGGTGGTCGGCGAGCAGCGCCTCGCGCTGACCGTGCGCGCGGGTGAGGCGAAGGGTCTCCAGGTCGAAGCGGTCGCGCTCAAGGACGGTCAGGTGGTCGGCCGCGTGCGCGGCGCTGCCGACAAGGCGCTCTCGCTGCCCGTCCCGCAGCCACGCCTGTGGTCGCCCGACGATCCCTTCCTCTACGACCTGAAGGTCACGCTGCGCCGCGACGGCAAGGTCGTCGACCAGGTCGACAGCTACTTCGGCATGCGCAGCATCGAGGTCGGCATGGTCGACGGCGTGCCGCGTCCGCTGCTGAACGGCAAGTTCGTGTTCCAGTTCGGCCCGCTGGACCAGGGCTTCTGGCCGGACGGCCTCTACACCGCGCCGACCGACGCCGCACTGCGCTTCGATCTCGAGGAAACGAAGAAGCTCGGTTTCAACATGGTCCGCAAGCACATCAAGGTGGAGCCGGCGCGCTGGTTCCACTACGCCGACAAGCTCGGCCTGCTGGTGTGGCAGGACATGCCGCAGGCCTGGGACGCGGAGACCGACCTGGCCGTGCGCGCGAAGACCGAGGTCGAGTGGCGCGAGATCGTCGACCAGCTGCGCTCGGAGACCTCCATCGTGACCTGGGTGATCTTCAACGAGAGCTGGGGCGACTTCGAGCATCGCCGCATGGCCGCGCAGTTCCGCGCGATGGACCCGACGCGGCTGATCAACGCGCACTCCGGCATCAACTTCGCGCCGCATGACGAAGGCGGCGGCGACCTGATCGACCTGCACGACTACCCCGGTCCTGCCGCGCCGACCTATCAGCCGTGGCGCATCGCCGTGCTCGGCGAATACGGCGGCAACAGCCTGAAGGTGCCCGACCACATGTACCGGCCCGAGTCGAAGTGCTGCTACCACCTGTTCGACAGCGCGGCCGCGATCAACGACGCCTATGTGGCTCAGGTGGACAAGCTGCGCGAGTTCCGCGCCGACAAGGGCTTGAGCGCCGCGATCTACACCGAGACGACGGACGTCGAGGAGGAGCTCAACGGCTTCTTCACCTACGACCGTCGCGTGAAGAAGCTGGACTTCGACCGAGTGAGCAAGGCCAACAAGGCGTTGATCGACGGTCGATGAACGACCGCTTGGTGCTGACTTCGGATCGTCTTCGATTCGGTGTCGGTCCAGGCAAGACCTGACCCGGCGGCGGCCACAGAGCCGCCCCATTCCCCTGACCGGCGCCGCTTACCTCGCCGATCGACGACAGCTACGCGGCCCGCGAGGCCGCATTTGGAGACACGCATGAGCAAGTTCGCTTGGAGTGGGTGGCGCTGGCTGCTCGCGATGGTGATGGCGGCGACGGCCTTCGTCGCCGGACCGTCGCAGGCGGCGGAGACGGTCCTGGGCAACCAGGACAGCTTCTACCCGCGGATGATCCGACTCGCCGCCAGCGGCGGCGCCAACGGCCGCCTGATCGCGTCCTACGACCTCGGCGGCGCGCAGTCGCTGATCTACGAGAGCACCAACCAGGGCGCGACCTGGACCCAGGTCGGCAGCGTCACGGTGCCCGAGCCGTGGCACTGCTGCAGCGGGATGTGGGAGGTGCCGCAGCAGCTCGGGTCGACCGCGCCCGGCACGCTCTTCTGGGCGACGACGACGCGCAACGGCAGCGCGTATTCGATCCGCATCTACCGCAGCACGGACGTCGGCCGGACCTGGACCTCGCACGCGATCGCGGCGACCGGGAGCGTCGGCACCTGGGAGCCGGAGTTCTCGGTCGACAGCGCCGGGCGGCTGCTGATGTTCTATTCGAGCGAGGAATACAAGTCGGGCGGCTTCAACCAGCTGATCGCGCACAAGGTCTCGACCGACGGCGGCCTCACCTGGAGCGCGGACACGATCGACGTCGGCATCAGCGACAACGGCGATCTGCGTCCCGGCATGCCCATCGTGCGCAAGCTGCCCAACGGCAGCTACGTGATGAGCTACGAGATCTGCGGCTCGCGCAGCTGCGACGTGTATATCCGGACCTCTTCCAACGGCAGCAGCTGGGGCACGGCGAGCAACATGGGCACGCGCGTCGAGTCGACGGCGGGCAACCACTTCTCGCATGCGCCGACGGTGTCGTGGATGAACGACGGGAGCGCGCAGGGACGTCTGCTGCTGATCGGACAGATCGTGCGGCGCAACGCCGGCAACGCGATCAACGACGACGTCAACGGCCGCATCTACATGTTCAACACGAACGGCGGGGCCGGGCAGTGGACCGAGGCCGCCGCGCCGCTGGTCACGCCGAACACCGGCACCGACCCGTGCAGCAACTACAGCAGCCAGCTGCTGCCGTCGGCCGACGGCACGCGAGTCCTGCAGATGGCCAACATCGCCTGCCGCGTGCAGTTCGCGAGCGCGCCGCTGAACCACCCGGTCGCGGACGGCGTCTACCGCCTGGTCGCGAAGCACAGCGGGCAGGTGCTCGACGTGACGGGCTGCTCGACGGCCGTCGGCACGCAGATCGAGCAGTGGAGCTGGGTCGGCGGCGACTGCCAGCGCTGGCGCGTGACCAACACCGGCAACGGCGACTACACGCTGACGGCGCAGCACAGCGGACAGCAGCTCGATGTCGACGGCTGCTCGACGACCAACGGCGGCAAGGTGCAGACCTGGACGACGGTCAACAACAACTGCCAGAAGTGGCGCATCGAGCCGGTCGGCGACGGTTACTTCCGCGTCATCAACAAGAACAGCAACCTGGTGCTGGATGTCGATGCGTGCTCGACGGCGGCCGGGACCAAGGTCCAGCAATGGAGCTGGATTGGCGGCGACTGCCAACGCTGGAAGTTCGAACGCGTCAGTCCGAACAACGTCGCCAACGGCACCTACAAGGTGATCGCGAAGCACAGCGCGCAGGCGCTGGACGTGGCGGGCTGCTCGACCGCCGCCGGCGGGTTGGTGCAGCAGTGGCCCTACAGCGGCGCCAACTGCCAGCGCTGGAACGTCACCGCGACCTCGGACGGCTTCTACGAACTGACCTCGGTGAACAGCGGTCTGAAGCTGGAGGTGCAGGACGCCTCGCTGGCGATGGGCGCGCAGGTGCGGCAATGGACGTCGAACAACGCGGCCACGCAGCGCTGGGGCATCGAGAACGTCGGTGCCGGCTACTGGCGCTTCATCAACAAGAACAGCGGCCGCGTGCTCGACGTGAACGGCTGCTCGACGACCAACGGCGCCAAGGTCCAGCAGTGGGAATGGCTGGGCGGCGACTGCCAGCGATGGGCGATCTCGGCGCCGTGACGCCGGGTTGAGAAGTCATCGACCAGGATCGATTCAGCAGTGACAACAAGGAGAGAGACATGAGACGAATCCGAGCGCTTGCGGGCGCGATCCTGGCGATGGCCGCGGTGTCGACCGCCGTGGCGCAGGCCCCGGCGGCGCGACCCGCCGTCGTGGCGAACCCGGCCCACACGGCCGGCCCGCCGAGCGCGGCCGCGCTCGCGCAGACCGGGCCGGAGGCCTACCTCTTCGCCCACATGACCGACGCGCGCTACGGTGTGCTGCACTACGCGGTGAGCCTTGACGGCCTGCACTGGACCAAGCTCAACGGCGGTAAGGCCGTCAACGAGGAGTACCACGGCCACCCGTCCATCGCGCAGGGGCCGGACGGGCGCTTCTATCTCGTCGGCAACAAGAGCGACGACGATCCGGACATCCGGTTCTGGGTCTCGGACGACCTGATCAAGTGGCAGGTGTTTGGTACGTACCGGCCGGACTTGTCCAAGGTGGCGGGCCTGCCGAACGCGATGCAGCGCATCGGCGCGCCCAAGCTCTACTTCGACAAGCCGTCAAATCAGTTCGTCGTGCTGTGGCACACGGCGACGGTGCCCGGCGTCCCCGAGGATCCCGAGCGCTACTGGTCGAGCCAGCGCACGCTCTACGCGCTCTCGCCGGATCTGAAGCGCTTCGACGCGCCGCCCAAGCGGCTGTTCAAGTGGGAGATCGCGACCATCGACACCTTCCTCATTGCGAATCCGGAAGGCGGCTACTGCGCGGTGATCAAGGACGAGCGTTATCCGTCCTACATCTGGACGACGGGCAAGACGATCCGCATGACCTGCGCGCAGGACCTGCTCGGCCCATATCCCGAGCCCGGCCCGGCGCTGAGCCCCGCGTTCCGCGAGGCGCCCACGCTGGTGCGCGCGCCCAACGGCGTCGACTGGTTGCTGTACTACGAGCAGTACGCGGGCAACGGCTACGGCCTGTCGATGGCGCCGCGCCTCGAAGGCCCCTGGGTGGAGGTGTGGGGCAACTCGCGCCGCAAGGAATGGGACCGCTTCGAGATGCCCGCGCAGCTGCGCCACGGCTCGATGATGCCGATCACGAAGGCGCAGTACGAAGCTTTGCGCAAGGCGTATCCGGAGAAGTGATGCCGGCCTCCGGGCCATCCCTGAATTGACCGTCGCCTCGACTGCCTCTATGCTCGGGTCATGAAAGCGCTTTCATGCGCTGGCCTGACACGACAACAAAAGGTAGTTCGATGACGGAGACAACTTCAGCGGGCGCACGCGCGTCCCTGCGATGGACCCTGTCCGCCAAAGGCGCGGACCTGGCGAGCTCGACACGCCTGAAGGCGCAGCCCGAGCTCGCGCTTCAGCCGGTGGCCCAACTGATGGCCGATGCCGCCATTGCCGGCATGCCCAAGCTGGTCGTCAACAGCGCGCGGCGCTTCCAGCGCATCGAGGGCTTCGGCGGCGCCTTCACCGAAGCCTCCGCGACGACCTGGCAGAAGCTCCCGCCCGCCGAGGCGAACGCGCTGCTCCACGCCTACTTCGACGCGACCGCGGGCCACGGCTACACGTTCAACCGCGTACACATGAACAGCTGCGATTTCTCGCTCGGCAACTACGCGCATGCGGACGTGCCGGGCGACGAGGCGCTTGAACACTTCAACATCGACCGCGACCGCCGCGCGCTGCTGCCGATGATCCAGGCCGCGATGAAGGTCGCACCCGGCCCGATGAAGCTGCTCGTCTCGCCGTGGAGCCCGCCCGCGTGGATGAAGACCAACGGCCAGATGAACAACGGCGGCAAGCTGCTGCCGCAGTACGCAAAGGCCTGGGCGCAGTGCTACGTGAAGTTCATCCAGGCCTATGAAGCCGAAGGCGTGCCCGTCTGGGGCGTGTCCGTGCAGAACGAGCCCGACGCCGTCCAGCGCTGGGACTCCTGCGTCTACACCGCGGAGGAGGAGCGCGACTTCGTCCGCGACCACCTCGGCCCCGCCCTGCATGCGGCGGGACTGCAGCGCATCAAGGTCGTCATCTGGGACCACAACCGCGACCAGATGGTGCAGCGCGCCGACGTCGTGTACTCGGACCCCGAGGCCGCGAAGTACGTGTGGGGTTGCGGCTTCCACTGGTATGTCGAGGACCACTTCGACCACGTCGGCCTGCTGCATGACGCGTATCCTGACAAGCAGCTGCTGTTCACCGAAGGCTGCCAGGAAGGTGGGCCGCACATCGGCTCCTGGAACACCGGCGAGCGCTACGGCCGCAGCATCCTCAACGACCTGAACCGCTGGACCGTCGGCTGGATCGACTGGAATCTGCTGCTCGACGAGACCGGTGGTCCGAACCACGTCGGCAACCTGTGCAGCGCGCCCATGCTCGCGGACCGCGAGCAGAACCGGCTGATGCCGCAGAGCTCCTACGACTACCTCGGCCACTTCAGCCGCTTCATCAAGCCGGGCGCCTTCCGCGTGCTGTGCTCGGCGAGCAGCCAGGACCTCGAATGCACGGCCGCGGTCAACGAGGACGGCAGCATCGCCGTCGTCGTCATGAACCGCAGCGAGCGGGAGCACCGCTTCTCGCTGCGCATCGACGGCCAGGCCGGCGTCGCGTCGCTGCCGCCGCGCTGCATCGCGACCTACGTGCTGCCGCGCTGAGGGCGACGTGGACCGGCACTCCGCCCTCGCCGCCATGGCCGCCCTCCACGGCGATCGCTCGGGGACGTCCTCCACGGCCTACGCCTGCGTCGAGGCGCTGTACGTCTACCCGGTGAAGTCCTGCGCCGGCGTGCGCGTGTCCGACCTGCGCTTCGACGCCGACGGCCGCATCGTCGGCGACCGCGAGTGGATCGTCGTCGACGGACGCGGCGAACTGGCGTGGCTGGGCTCGCATCCGAGGCTGGCCCTGCTGCAGCCCAAGCTGCTGGCTGACGCGCTGCTGCTCTGCGCGCAAGGTCAGCAACCCTTGCGGCTGTCGCGCGAGGCGGAAGGCGCGTCGACCTATGCGCTCATCTGGAACCCGGAAGAAAACCGCATGGTGAGTCATCGCGGCCGGGATGCGGGTGCGGTGGCGGCGCAGTTCCTGCGCGAGGTCACGGGCGACGATCTCCGGCTGGTGAAACTGGATCGGAGCGCGGCGCTGGCGACGGCGCCGAACGCGCTGCACGCGGTCTCCACGGGATCGGTGATCGAGCTCAACGAGCAGTTGGCCGCACTGGGACGCGCCCGCGTCGACGTGCGGCGTCTGCGGCCCAATCTCGTGCTGCGCGGCCTGCAGGAAGCGCTGGTGCCGTTCGTCGAGGAACACCTGCTGCAGCTGGTCTGGCGCGACGGCGAGGGCTGGTGGCGACGCATGACCCACGCGGCCGCCTGCGAGCGCTGCATCGTGCCCAACGTCGATCCCGACACCGGCGAGGTGCAGGGCGGCGTGGACGCGGCGATCGCGGCGCTCAGCGCGCAGCGCTGGCCGGGTCAGGCTTCGCGCTTCGGCGTCTACCTGCGGCCGCCGACCGGCGGCTCGATCAGCGAAGGCACGGTCATGACGATGGAGCTCGACTTTTGAGCGCGAACAACGACGAGGGCGGTCGCACCCGCCAGGGATTGACCCGCCGCGGGATGCTCGCGGCGATGTCGGCGCCGGCATGGTCCGGCGTGCTGGTCGTGCCGGCGCTGGCGCAGACGCGCGAGGTGCTGACGATCGCGGCCTTCCCGCTGATGGACGAGATCGCCAAGGCGGCGATCCCGGCCTGGCAGGCGATGCATCCCGACGTCGAGCTGCGCATCCTGATGCGCCAGTACACCGACCACCACACGGCGATGACGACCGCGCTGTCGACGGCGGTGGGACTGCCGGACGTGATGGCGCTGGAGTCGAGCTTCGTCGGCCGCTTCGCGCAGGGCGGCGGGCTGGACGACCTGCGTCAGCCGCCGTTCGGCATCGAGGCCTTCCGCTCGCGGCTGGTCCCCTACGCCTACGACCAGGCGGTGGCGCGCAGCGGCGCGGTGGTGGCCGTGCCCGCGGACATCGGACCGGGCACGATGCTGTACCGCAAGGACATCATCGAGCGCGCCGAGGTGGCGCCGGAGGAGCTGACGCGCAGCTGGGACAACTACGTCGCGACCGGCGAGCGCATCAAGTCCCGCACCGGCGCCTACCTGATCGCGAACGTGCAGGAGATCAAGGACATCCTGATCGCCGACGGCCTGAAGCCGGGCGAGGGCATCTACTTCGACACCGAGTCGCGCGTGCTGGTGAACTCGCCGCGCTTCGAGCGTGCGTTCGAGGTGTCGCTGCGGGCGCGTCAGAAGGGCCTCGACGCGAAGGTGCCGGCGTGGTCGAACGATTGGGGCGCGGGCTTCAAGCAGGGCCGGCTGGCGACGGAGCTCTCGGGCGCGTGGCTGGTGGGGCAGCTCAACGCCTTCATCGCGCCGGAGACCAAGGGGCTGTGGCGCGCGTCCTCGCTGCCGGGCGGCTCGCACGCGCCGTACGGCGGCACCTTCTACGCGATCGCGCGCAAGTCGGCGGCTTCGCGCAAGCGGCTGGCGTGGGACTTCATCCAGCTGATGTCGCTGAATCCGCAGCGGCAGTTGCAGGCGTTCAAGTCGTACGACGCGTTCCCCGCGCTGCGGGACGTCCACGACGACCCGTTCTTCAGCGAGCCGGTGGACTTCCTCGGCGGACAGCGCGCGCGGCTGCTGTGGCGCGACGACGCGCTGCGCATCACGGCGCTGCCGGTGCACAAACAGGCCAAGTTCGCGGAGGAGGTCGTGCAGACCGAGCTCGACAAGGTGCTGCGCGGACAGAAGACGATCAAGGCGGCGCTCGCGGATGCCGAGCAGTTGCTGCAGCGGCGCGCGAAGCGCTGAATTCCAACAAGTACGGAGACCTGGTTCATGAAGCAACGACTGACGCGTCGCTGGGCGGCGCTGCCGCTGCTGGCGGCCCTGGCGATCGATGGCGGCGCCGCGCTCGCGCAGGCGCAGACTGCGACAGGCAAGGGCGGCGCGGCGACCGGTCCGATCGGACTGCCGGCGGGATACACGCTGGTCTGGTCCGACGAGTTCGACAAGGGCGCGCTGCCCGACGAGGCCAAGTGGGCCTACGACACCGGCATGAACAAGCAGGGCTGGCACAACCGCGAGAAGCAGTACTACTCGGGCCCGCGCGCGGAAAACGCCGCGCTGAAGGACGGCCGGCTGGTGATCACGGCGCGCAAGGAGTCGCTGTCGTCGCAGGCCGACTGGGGCGGCCAGCAGTACACCTCCACGCGGCTGATCACGAAGGGCAAGGCCGAGTGGACCTACGGCTACTTCGAGATCCGCGCCAAGCTGCCTTGCGGGCAGGGCACGTGGCCGGCGATCTGGACGCTCGGCAGCCAGGGCGACTGGCCGGCGTCAGGGGAGCTCGACATCCTCGAACACATGGGGCAGAAGCCGGACTGGGTGTTCAGCACGGTGCACACGACGTCGGGCCACGGCGGGCACGGCGTCGGCGACGGGCGGAAGCTCGCCACGGCCTGCGGCGGGTTCCACAACTACCAGATGTTGTGGACGCCCAAGGAGATCCGATTCGGCATCGACGGCCAGGTGCACGCGGCGTATCCGAATCTCGGCCAGGGAACGGCGCAATGGCCGTTCGACAAGCCGCAGTTCCTGATCCTCAACCTCGCGATCGGCGGCGACCTCGGCGGCGAGATCGACGACAAGATCTTCCCGATCGGGTACGAGGTCGAGTACGTGAAGGTGTATCAGGCGGGGAAGTGAGGGGTGGCAGTCATGCGGCACACCCATGTGGAGGATCGGCTATTCCGGCGCCTTGCGTGGCTTGCGAGCCACCGATGGACCAGCCGCAGTGGCCCCGGAGATCCTTGACCTGCCCATAGTCGTTTCGACCGCTCTGGGTGGCACATCGGGCTGCCGAGCTCCCGAAACCAATCGCTCAGCTGCGATGGACAAGGACTTCGCAGCGCCTTTGGCAAACGACGGGTTTTCGATCTGCTGCACGATGTCTTTGGCCATCTGCAATAGCGCTGTGGTTGGCATCGCAAACGACAGCACCGGTATTGGCGCATCGGATTGACTGTCGACGATGCCCAGAGTCAGCCGCGACACGAACGGACCGAGCGACAGTTCGGCCGGTTGGTCCGCGTAAAGCACTTGATTGCCGTCCTGCTTCGTCTTCATGTCTGCTCCGGAACTTCTGCAGTGAACGGGGGGGCGTAGAGGTCGTCGGGAGAGAGATGCTCGCGTTCTGAAGCAAGGACGGAATAGGGGACCAGCTTCAGCAACAGGGCGCAGTCGAAGGCGCGCGCCAGCTCTTTCAAGGTGTCCAGACTATGAGCACCGTAGTCCGGGTCCTCGAGTCGAGACACCGCGGACTGCTGCGTCCCCAGGGTTTCCGCAAGCCTCTTCTGGGAAAGGCCGCGACGTTCGCGGTTGATCCTGATCTGCCATGCGATGCCTTGATCGACCGCCTCTTCCATGTACAGATCGCGGTACTCCTTGTCGCGCCATTCGCTGCGTTGCTGCAGCAATCCCATCGCGCTCGCCGGCTCAGTGCCGGATGGGGCAGTCGCTGGCAGCGCAAAGCGCACAGCGGTCCCCGTACGGTTGGGTTCGCTTTTGAAACTGATCTGAACAATGGGCGCGATGTCCTTGCGCCAGTTCTTGATAGTTTGATGGGACATATTTGCCGTCCTTCTCGTGACCGACGAAGGTCATCACGAATGCCTCGTGAGGATCGTGGAAGTGTCCGAAGACGCGGATCTGCATGCCGGTCTGGTCGGTGAAGCGTATCACGTATATGTGATCGCCAATGTTGCTCGCCGGGGCTGGCTTGTGCCACTCGACTTTCGGCATCTGACGGAGTTGGTCCAGCGAACGGTCCATCTTGACGCGGACCTTCTTTTGGACGGTATTCCTCCAATCGGATATCACGGCTTTCTTGCCGTCGTGACGCTCGTGGTAATTCCATTTGATGCGGTCACGCGCTTCATCGGTGTTCTCTGGCCTGCTTGCGGTCAGGGGTAACGGGTGCTTCCTTGCGACCATGAATCTTCCTTGTGTCGCAGGATGATGGCCCGTGAACAGAACGCAGCACAGGCTGCTGAAGGGGGGAGCTCGTGAAACGGGGACGGCCCCCATCAGGGGGCCACCTGCGCTTCACATTTCAGCGTGTGCAAGCTTCTGTTGAACGCTCATGATCCGACCAAGATCGCCGACAGCGCCTCCGCATCCGCCCCCGCCGGAATCCGCATCGGCGCCTGCGGATCCGTGACGGCGCGCCAGACGGCCTCGGCCACGTCCTGCGCGACGGTCACCGGCGTCGACAGGTCGCGCACCGCCGCGAAGACCTGGTCGCGGAACGCCACGTAGGCCTCGGGCACGTCGGGGCTCATCAGCTTGCGGGCGTTGTCGCCGAAGCTCGTCGTCGGCGAGCGGCCCGGCAGGACGAGCCGGGCGCGGATGTTGAAGGGCGCGAGCTCGAGCGCGAGCGACTCGGTGAACGCATTCACCGCCGCCTTGCTGCCGGTGTAGACCGACAGCAGCGGCAGCGACTTCAACGTCACGCTGGAGGTGACGTTCACCACCACGCCCGCACGGCGCTCGCGGAACTGCGGCAGCACGGCCTGCGTCATGGCGATCGTGCCCAGCACGTTGGTCTCGTAGAGCGCGCGGGCGTTGGCCATGTCGACAGCCTCCAGCGGCGCCAGCAGGCCGACGCCGGCGTTGTTGACCAGCGCATCGATCGGGCCGGCGTCCCAGAGGCATTGGCGGATGCTGGCGGCATCGGTGACGTCGAGCGGCAGCACGCGCAGCGCTTCGGAGGTCGGCAGCAGGTCTTCGCGCGGCGTGCGCATCGTCGCGACGACGCGCCAGCCCTGGTCGAGGAAGAAACGCGCCGTCTCGAGGCCGAAGCCGGACGAGCAGCCGGTGATCAGGACGGTGGAAGCACGGGACATCGGGAACTCCTGGTTGGGGAAGTCCTCACGATAGGGAGCACGGCCAGGACTGACTACACTGCGAAGTCCATACATTTGTCGAGATCGTCCAGATGATCGACCCCTTGGCCGAAGTCGTGTCCCTGTTGCGGCCGCAGGCGCCGTTCTCGAAGCTCGTCGTCGCCTCGGCGCCCTGGGCGGTGCGCCGCAGCGAGACGGGTCGGCCGTTCTACTTCGTCGCGCTCGAAGGGTCCTGCCATCTGACGATCGACGGTCCGACCCACAGCGAGACGATCACGGTGCACGAAGGCGACTTCGTGCTGCTCCCGGCCGCGCGCAACTTCGCGACCTCCAGCCTGGATCGCCAGCCGCCGCGCGAGGACGAACCCGTCACCACGCCGATCGTGCCCATGCCCGGCGGCGCGCGCATCGGCGATCCGGCGGGGAAGATCGACATGCGGATGCTGGTCGGCCACTGCGTGCTTGGATCACCTGACGCAGAGCTGCTGGTGTCGCTGCTGCCGCGCTGGGTGCACGTCCGCGGCGAGCGCAGGCTGTCGACGCTGGTCCAACTCGTTGGCGACGAATCGCGCGCTGATCGGCCGGCGCGGGAAATCGTGATGTCGCGCCTGCTGGAGGTGCTCCTGATCGAGGCCTTCCGCGCGACGGCCAGCACGGCGGCGACACCGGGTCTGGTGCGCGGTCTTGCGGATCCGAAGCTGGCGCTGGCGTTGCAGCGCATGCACGAGGCGCCCGCGTCGCCGTGGACGGTCGTGGAGCTGGCCAAGGAGGCCTCGATGTCGCGCTCCGCCTTCTTTGAGCGCTTCAGCCGTGCGATCGGCGTTGCGCCCATGGAGTACCTGCTCGCCTGGCGCATGGCGCTGGCCAAACAATGGTTGCGGCAGCGCGAGCTGTCGATCGCGGAAATCGCCGAGCGCGTGGGCTACAGCGCCGTCGGTCCGTTCGGCGTGGCGTTCACGCGGCACGTGGGCATGCCGCCGGGGCGGTTCGCCCGGCAGGCAAACGAAAGCATGAATGTCGAAGTCTGATCTGTCGAAGTCTGTGTGGAACGGCGCGACGCTGCTGGGCCTGGTGGCCATCCTGTTCTGGAGCACGTCCGTCGGCGTCACGCGCAGCACGATCGAGTTCCTCGGCCGGACCGGCGCGCCGGCCGTCCTGTTCACCGTGTCCGCCCTGCTGCTCCTGCCGACGCGCACCTCGCTGCGCGAACTGCCGCGCCGCTACCTGTGGCTGGGCGCCGCGCTGTTCGTCGGCTACGAGCTCTGCTTCGTCCTGGCGCTCGGTTTCGCGCGCTCGCGCCACGAGGCCATCGAGGTCGGCATGGTCAACTACCTCTGGCCCAGCCTCACCGTGCTCTGCTCGGCGATTGCCGGCCGCAAGCGGCTGAACATGCTGATGCTGGGCGGACTGGCGCTGGCGTTCGCCGGCGTGATCGCGGCGTCCTCGCCGCCGGAGGGCCTGTCGCTCAGCCAGTTCTTCCACAACGCGGCGTCGAATCCGCTCAGCTACGGCCTGGCCTTCATCGGCGCCATCGTGTGGGCCCTCTACAGCACCTGCACCAAACACATGGCCGAGGGCAAGAACGCGCTCTGGTTCTTCATGGCGCTGAGCGCGGTCGGCTTCTGGATCGTGCACGCGTCCAACGCGGCGCGGACGCCGATGAACTGGTCCACGCATGTCGTCATCCAGGTCGGGCTGGCGAGCGCGGCGGTGACGCTGGCCTACATGCTCTGGAACATCGGCGTGCTGCGCGGGAACATCCACCTGCTCGGCCTGGCGGCGAACGGGACGCCGCTGATGTCGGCGCTGTTCGCGTCGGTGCTGCTCAGCGCGCCGCTGCCGCCGGTGTTCTGGGGCGGCGCGGCGATGGTGGCGGTGGGGTCGCTGATCGCGGGGATCGGGGCTAGAGCCGCTCGTCCAGCTGCCTGAGCAGTTCAGATCGCAGTTGATCGGCTTCCGCGGCTTGACGGTCCAGTTCATCCACCTGTGCCTTGACCTGCTCGATCTCCGTCGCGAGATGGATTCGTCGATTCGCCAGCACGGAGTCGTGGAAGATCTCGACGTCTTCGAATCGACGCAAGGCTGCACCGGGCAATTCGAAGCGAGCGGAGGCGTACAGACGTGGCAGATCCGTACGCGCGGGAGGACGCCTGTCGACCAGGGCCTCCTGCAGATGGACGAGATGCTCCTTCAGGTCGAGCAATTGGTAGGTGAGAGCCTTGACCACGGCCTTGAGTTCGACTGCCCGCTGGACAATCTCTCGCGTTGATTCGTAGCAGCCGGCTTCGCCGGTGGCTTGGTTGGGAGTGATCGAGGATTGAAGGGATGACATGGTCATTTCTGGACTCCACGACGGAGCAGTTCGCCGTCGTAATCAATGACATTGATCGCATAGAGCAGATCGAGCGCCAAGCTGAACCAATCGAAGGACAGCGGCCGCGTTGGCATTGATAGGTGACGTGCTGACAGTACGCGCTCCCAGATCTCTGCGACGGACATGCCGTCCTGCAGATGTTCAAGGATGTCCGCACCGACGCTCAGCAGGGCGTATTCCGGGTCCAGGCCTTTGGTTGGCAGGATCATTGGATGACTCCATCAGGCGCTCGCTCGAAGATGAGGCATTCGTCGAACAGATACGCCAGCAGCGCCTGGGAGGCAACTTGCTGTTGAGGCGTGACGTGGCCGATGCCAGTCACGAGGTCGAAAAGTGCCTCCATGATTTCTTCTGGCGGCAGCAGCTGTGCTTTGAGATATTCATACTTGGCGGAGAACAGTGTTGCGATGCGATCCTTCAAGGCCGGCGCGCGAGACGCGCCAAAGTGATCGGCGACCAACCGCGCATTCATTCCGCCTCCGGAAATCAAGGCCTTCCAGTGATTGGGAAGTTGGTTGAATTTCATCTTTTCCAGCGGCGCCGGCCGTAGATCGATCGGATGAAATTCACTGGACTCCGCAGCCTGGCCCAGGTCATGGAGCAATTTGCGCAATACCGCGACATCGGGGTTGTCGTTGTCGCGGCGGGACGCCGCCGGTCCCAGCAAGGTTGCAATCCGATCCGTGCCCATCTTGAAGATGATCTCGACAAACGATTCGAGCCCGAAGAATCCAACCTTGATCGCGGGATGGGAGCGCTCCAGGCTCGTCAGCGCCGCCATGGCTTCGACGGGCATGCCGTCGATCAGGTTGTGGACGAAGTGCCACTCCTTCATGAGGTCCGGCAGCGCGATCGCGGCTGTCGCGAAGTCGGTGTCGATCTTGCGGGCCAGCCGGGAGGCCTGACGCGTGTGGCCGTTCAATGCGCCGAAGCACTGGTACAGCCGGCCGGCGGAGCGGAGATAGCCATCGCAGCCCTTGTCTCCCACCCTGCCGAAGGACCGGACCCGAACGAAGTCGTCGCCATGCGCCAGCGCCATGACGTCGCTGAAGAACTGTTGGAAGGCTTCGCCGCTGCACTGCCGCAGCCGGCGTTCCAGGGCGATGCGCCACCAATAGCGCTGTTCAACGGTGATCTCTGAATCGAGGGGCATGGCGAAGGCGGGCTCGCAGCGTGTCGCAGCGGGATCTCGCTGCAAGACGGAAATTCTGCGGTCGCCTGACCGGGTCCGATTTCACCCCTGTGCCCGCGGCGCAACGCCTCGCCTAACCGATTCCTGCTGACGAGGGATGGCAGCAGGGCCTGCTGCCATGCGTATGCCAACTCGATTCCTACATTGGTGGGAGTCGATCGCCAGTCCTCTCCCCCGGAAGTCGGTCGTTTCAACCCCCAACGTTTTCAGGAATCGCCATGTCCCTCACCGTCACCCCCCACCTCAACTTCCGCGCCCAGGCCCGCGAGGCGCTGAGCTTCTATCACGGCATCTTCGGCGGCGACCTGATGGCCGTGACCTATGGCGAGGCGCACGCCGCGCGCTCCGAGGCTGACACCGCACTCCTGCTGTTCGGGCAGGTCGTCGCGCCCAACGGCTTCCGCGTCATGGCCTACGACGTGCCGACCGATCTGAGCTGGGACCGCGGCGACCGCGCCTTCCTCGTGTCCATCCAGAGCGGCGAGGCCGACGAGATCTCGGCCTTCTGGAAGCAGTTGGCCGAGGGCGCCTCGATCCTGCAGGATCTGGCGCCCTCGGCCTGGTCGCCGCTCTACGGGATGCTCACTGACAAGTTCGGCGTGACCTGGGCGTTGAGCGTCGCCACGTTCTGAGCCGGGCAACACCCGGCCCCGTGAAGGCTCAGGCCTTCGCCTGCAGCAGCTCCACCTGCCGGCCGCTCAGCAGCGGCAGGATGCGCTGCACCACCAGCGTCTGGTAATGGGCCGAGGCGCGATGTGCCTCGATGGCGGCCTGGTCTGCGTAGCGCTCCAGCAGGAGCAGCTCGCCCGGGGTGCCGACGCCCTGGAACGCCTCGTAGCCCTGGCAGCCGGGTTCGGCCAGCGATTGCTCGCGCAGCGTGGCGACCAGCCCCAGCACCTCCGGCACCGCCTCCGGCGCCATCCGCCAGCGGGCCACGACCACGATCGGGGTGCCGGCGCTCATGCCACGTCCTTCTTCAGCACGGCCACGATCTCCTTGGCCAGCGGGGCGCCGGACGCCGGGTTCTGACCCGTCATCAGGCGGCCGTCGACGACGACCTTGGGCTGCCACACCTCCGCCTTCTCGTAGGTCGCGCCCTGCTCGACCAGCGCGCTCTCCAGCAGGAAGGGCACGTCGGCGATGGCGTAGCCTTCCTCCTCCGCATTCGAGAAGCCGGTGACGCGGCGGCCTTTCAGGAACGGCGTACCGTCGTCGAGCTTGGCGCCGGAGAAGGCCACCGGACCGTGGCACACGGCGGAGACGATCTTGCCGCCGTTCCAGGCGCGGATCACGGCCTGCTTGACGTCGGGATCGGTCGCGATGTCGGCCATCGGGCCGAGGCCGCCGGGGAAGAAGATCGCGTCGTAGTCCAGCACGTCGACCTCTGACAGCTTGCGGCTGCGCGACAGGCGGCGGAAGGCGGCGCTCTCACGGAAAGCGCGCTGTGCCGGGTCGGACTCGTCGTACGCATCCGAGGGCGGCGTGCCGCCGAGCGGCGACACGAAGTCGACCGCCACGCCGGCGTGGTCGAATACCTCGAACGGATGCGCCACCTCGGCGAAGAAGAAGCCGGTCGGACGGTCGTTCGGACCGATGTGGGCGGTGTTGGTCAGGACGAAAAGGACATGCTTGACGGTCATGATGTGCTCCTTGGCGGTGCCCGCGTCGCGGGCGGATTCGAAGGTCGTCGCTCCCTTGGGGGAGATGAATGTCGACGTCGCCAGGGAATGATGGGCGTTCGACTTCAATTCATGAAATTTATTCGATGGATATCAGTCATTCACAGAAGCGCATGACTCCGGGAATCGCCTGGCTCACCGAGGCCGCGCGCGTGCTGACCTTCCGCGCGCCGCGCTGGGAGCGGCTGAGCGGCGGGCCGTGGACCATGGTCGCGTTCGTGGCGCTGTCGCTAGCGGTCGGTCTCGGCCTGCAGCGCGAGGCGATCGCCGGCGCCGCCACCTTCGAGTGGAGCGCGATCTACAAGAGCTGGAGCGGCACGGTCGTGTCCGTGTGGATCTGCTGGCTGCTGCTCGCTTCGGCCGGGCGGCGCGAGCCCGGCCCCGCCGACGTCGGCACGCTGGTGACGCTGCTCGTCGCCGTGACGCTGTTGCTGAACGTCGCCGACGGCGCCGTGGCCAGACTCGCGCCGGCGATGTTCGGCCCCCCGGACGACTGGCCCGACTGGGCGCGATGGGTCGCCTGGCTGTTCCCGATGGTCTGGGAAGGGTTGGCGAGCCTGCGCCTGTGGTGGCGGCTCACCAACTCCGGCGTGGTGCGCGTGATCGCGCTCCTGCTCACGCCGCTGCCGATCGCGATCAGCGGCTGGCTCGATCCGATGTACTTCTGGTGGCCGGCCCGTTCCGCGGACGCGAGCGCGGAGTACACAGGGCTCTCGCTGAGCGAGGAGGTCCTCGACAGGCAGTCGACGCTGATCGCCGAGGCACTGCGCGCGCTGCCGCCGTCTCAACCGGGTCTGGTGAACGTCTACGCCGCCACCTATGCGCCGTATGCCTCGCAGGACGTGTTCATGCATGAGAGCGCCGTCGTCGCGAAGACGATGACCGAGCGCTTCGGCACGGCCGGACGCACGGTCCAGCTCGTCACGAATGCGAAGTCCCAGGACACGATCCCCTGGGCGACGCGGCCGAACCTGCACCGGACGATCTCGCGCATCGGCGCCGTCATGGACCGCGAGAAGGATGTGCTGTTCCTGCATCTGACCTCGCACGGTGGTCGCGACGGTCTGCTCGCCACGGATTCGTATCCGCTGGAAAGCGAGTCCATGACGCCCGCACTGCTCAAGCAGTGGCTCGACGAGGCGGGGATTCGCTGGCGCGTGATCTCGATCTCGGCGTGTTTCTCCGGCAGCTGGATAGCACCGCTGGCCGACGACGGCACGCTGGTGATGACGGCAGCCGACGCGACGCACACGTCGTATGGGTGCGGCTCTAAATCGCCGCTGACCTTCTTCGGCCAGGCGATGTATGTCGACGCGCTGAAGCAGACCTGGTCCTTCCAGCAGGCGCATGCGCAGGCGCGCCAGCTGATCGAGGTCCGCGAGAAGGAAGCGGGTAAGACCGATGGCTACTCGAATCCGCAGATCCGTGAAGGCGCGGCGATCGGCGAAGTGCTGAAGCGCTTGGAGGTGCAGCAGCGGGGGCGTTGATGCGCTTCACGTCAGCGGAAGGATGAGAGCAATGAGTGATCGCGGCGCACGCTGTCCAACCATCGCAACACCTGACCCCGAATCGAGTACGGTCATCGTGGCAGCCCATTGCACGAGCGCGCGGGTTCGCTCAGAATCATGTCCATCATGAAGACCTCCCAAGTGATCAAGGCGACTTTCGCCACCTGACGCGCCCTCCGATCGCATTCGGAAGGCGTGCGCGCCTTCCGGTCTTCACCAGAACCCCGGCAGGCCCAGCGCCCTCCGGGGTTTTCTGTTTTCCGATTCCCGTTTTTCACCTCTCGTTGTCGAGTTCAACCATGCGCACCCGCACCTACGACAAGCTGATCGCGACGATTCCCGTCCGCCGGACTTGCGTCCGCGCGCGCCCGCGCCTCGGCTCTCGATCCGGCATTCCGCCGCATCCCTCTCGACGCTAGCCCGCATCAGGTGAATCCGCCTGAGGGCAGCGTCTTGCCCTCAGATTTCGAAAGAAGGATTCACCATGAACTCGCGCCACACGACCCACAAGCCCCTGCGCAACCTCGGCGTCATCGCCCACGTCGACGCCGGCAAGACCACCACCACAGAACGCATCCTGTTCTACACGGGCGAGAGCCATCGCATCGGCGACGTCAACGACGGCACCACCCGCATGGACTTCGATCCGCAGGAGCGCCGCCGCGGCATCACCATCAACAGCGCCGCCGTGTCCGTCCAGTGGAAAGGCACGCAGCTCAACCTGATCGACACGCCCGGGCACATCGACTTCAACATCGAGGTCAACCGCTCGCTGCGGGTGCTCGACGGCGCGGTCGTGGTGTTCGACGGCGTCGCCGGCGTGGAGCCGCAGACCGAGACCAACTGGCGCCTCGCGGACAAGTACCGCGTGCCGCGCATCGCCTTCATCAACAAGCTCGATCGCGTCGGCGCGGACTTCCTGCGCGTCGTGGCGATGATGGAGGAGCGTCTCGGCGCGACCGTGCTGCCGCTGCAGCTGCCGATCGGCGCGGAAGGCGGCTTCCGCGGCGTCGTCGATCTGATCGCGATGAAGGCGCTCGTCTGGGAACGCGACGACGCGTCGGCGCCGTACGTCGAATCGGACGTGCCCGTCGCGATGCTCGACCAGGCGCGCGCCCATCGCGCCCGCCTGATCGAGACCGTGGTGGAGCAGGACGATGCCGTGCTCGCCGCCTGGCTCGACGGTCAGCCGATCGATGACGCGACGCTGCGCCGCTGCATCCGACGCGGCGTGCTGTCGGGCGCGTTCGTTCCGGCGTTCGCGGGCTCGGCGTTCCGCAACCGCGGCGTGGAGCCGCTGCTGGACGCGGTCGTCGACTACCTGCCGGCGCCGGAGGACATCCGTCGCGCCGACATCGACGTCGCGGAGAAGTCGCCGTCCGACCCGGAAGGTCCCTTCGCCGCGCTCGCGTTCAAGGTGGCGGCCGACGGTCACGGGACCATGGTCTTCGTGCGCGTCTATCGCGGACGACTGCGGCGCGGCGACGCGGTGCTCGACGTCAGCACCGGCCGCATGGAACGGGTCGGGCGGCTCTACGAGATCCAGGCGGACGACCGCGTGGAGCGCGACGAGCTGCGCGCCGGCGACATCGCGGCGGTGATCGGCCTGAAGGAGACGCTGACCGGGCACACGCTGTGCGATCCGGCGAGTCCGTTGCATCTCGAGGAGATCAGCGTGCCCGAGCCGGTGATCGACGTCGCGATCGAACCGAAGACGCGCGACGACGTGGCGCAGCTGTCGAAGGCGCTGCAGTCGATGCTGCGCGAGGACCCGAGCCTGCGGATGCGCTTCGACGCCGAGACCGGGCAGACGATCCTCTCCGGCATGGGCGAGCTGCAGCTGGAAGTCTCGATCGAGAAGCTGCGCGCGCGTCACGGCGTGGAGGTGCAGGTCGGCCGACCGCAGGTGGCGTATCGCGAGACGCTGGGGCGGGCGGTGGATGTGCATCACGTCCACAAGAAGCAGAGCGGCGGCCCCGGGCAGTTCGCCGAGGTCGTACTGCGCTTCGAGCCGCTGGCGCGCGGCGAAGGCCTGCGTTTCGAGAGCCGAGTCGTCGGCGGCGCGATCCCCCGCGAGTTCATTCCCGCGGTGGAGGCGGGCATCCGGCGCGCGGCGCTCAGCGGCGTGATCGCCGGCTTCCCGTGCGTGGACTTCCAGGTCACGCTGCTGGACGGCGGTTTCCACGAGCGCGACTCGTCGGCGATGGCGTTCGAGCTCGCGGCGGCGAATGCGACGCGCGAGGCCTTTGCGAAGGCGGATGCGCAGTTGCTGGAGCCGGTGATGGCCGTTGAAGTCGTCACGCCGGCCGAGTCGCTCGGTGACTGCATCGGCGACCTGAATCGTCGACGCGGTCTGGTCCGTGGCCAGGCGCTGCGCGGCACCGCGATCGTCGTCGACGCCCAGGTGCCGCTGAGCGAGATGTTCGGCTACATCGGCAACCTGCGCGCGCTCTCGTCGGGCCGCGCATCGTTCTCGATGCAGTTCGAGCGTCACGAACTGGCGCCACGCAAGGTGCGCGACGCCGTGGTCCAGTGATCGATGGATCGACGGAACGGCTGGTCGACCGGTCGGCCACGCGACTGATCGTCGTCTGACAGCCGCCTGAGGAAGGCGGCTCCCAGGGAGCCCGTGAGAACGGGCTCCCCTTTTTCCATCAGTGCGGTCAGTGCGAGGTCTTGCGACGACGCGTCGTGAAGCCGAGCGCGCCCAGGCCCAACGCCGCGAGCAGCATCGACGTCGGTTCCGGCACTGCGGAGACCGCCAGGTTCAGCGACGCGTTGAGCGGCTGCACGTCGCTCCACAGGTAGCTGAGGCCGTGGTTCAGGTTGCCGGCATCGGTGATCAGGCCGATCGGCGCGATGCCGCCCTGCAGCGCATCGAAGTGCAGCGTGCCGAGCAGCAGCGAGGACTGGCCGCCGTTGGCGACGCCGGGGAAGCTCGATCCGCCGAAGGTGCCGGCGCCCAGCCACGGGCTGTCGTCGTCCCAGCCGGCGGCGGCGGTGAAGCTGCCGAAGGAGAGCTTGGTCGTGTCGTAGCTGAGGCGGAAGCCGAAGGACAGCAGCTCTTCATCGGACGGCAGACCGCCGAACGGATCCACGAGGCTGATGAGCAGGTCCACGCCTTCACCGACCTTGGCCGGACCGGCCGCGGTGAGCGAGACCGTGGCGGCATGAGCGGCCGGCGCGGCCAGCGAGGCGATCGCCAGCGCGGCGGCGGCGAGCAGGGGCTTGAGGTTCATGAGGGTCATGAGGGTTCTCACAGGGTGCTGAAGAGCTGGTACCAGACGCGGTAATCCGCTTGCGTGATGCACTTGTCGCCGTCCATGTCGGCGAGCGGCTCGAAGCGCGCGTCGCCGGCGCAGCTGCCGATGGCGTTGCGCAGCGCGTCGCGGTCGGCGGCGGTGACGGCGCCGTCGGCGTTCACGTCGCCGTTCTTGCGGATGCGGACCGGCAGGCGCGCCGCGGCTTCGCCATAGCCGTCGTTGAGGAACAGGCCGAGGAAGTAGTCGCCCTCCGGCTGACCGGCCAACGCGAACACCTGCGATCCCGACGGGCTCGCCACGTAGTTCCACTTCAGCGAACCCGGGCCGCCGGGCGTCATGCCGACGCGGTAGAGACCGATCCAGTTCGTCGTGCTCGTCGGCAGGCCGGTCCAGGTCAGCGACACGTTGCCGCCGATCCGCACGCGGTCGACATCGGCCTTGAAGGTGGCCGTCGGCGTGGTGGGCGGCAGTACCGGCGGCGCGTTCCACGTGACCTGCGCGAGGCCGTTCAGCACCGGATCGGTGAAGTCGAGGCCCGCGCCTTCGACGTGTCCGGCCAGGCGGCGCTGGAACGCGTTGTCGCCGTCGACGGTGACGAGCAGGTCGTACCAGCCGTAGCTGGCCGTGACCGCGCGGACGTGATCCCGGCTCGATCCCGCCGGCACGTCGATCGTCACGACGGTCTTGTCGCCGTAGGCGTTGTCGACGATGCGGAAGCGCATCGTCTGCGTGCTCGCGTTGCGCAGCGTCAGCGTGATGCTCGCGCTGGCCGGCTGCTCCTTCAGGCTGGTCGCGGCCAGGCGGCCGATGCCGTCGAAGCTCATGCGGAACTCGCGCAGGAAGCCGTTGTCGCCGTGCACGGCGAGCTGCAGCGGCGCGCTGCTCCAGTTCCAGACTTCCTGGTCGATGCGCTTGCCGGGCTCGACGGTGTAGTGCCACGGGCCGTCGGTGCGCAGCGTCGAGTACACGATGAACGCGGCGGTCACGCTGCCCTCATTGGCGAAGCTCAGCGCGAACTGGCGCGCGTTGGTCGCGGCGATGCCCTCGACGGTCGAGCGGTACGGCAGCGGCGTCGCGCGGCGCGGGATGCCGCTGGCGGCCTTCTCCTGGCGCGGCAGGCTCTGGTTGGTCGGCGGCAGCGCGTCCTTGGTGCCCCAGCCCTTGAAGTACACGGCGTTCGCCGGCACCGAGGACGGGAACTCGGCGCCGCCCGACTTGAAGTCGAAGGCGCTGGTCATGTCGCCGCAGACCGCGCGGCGCCACGGCGAGATGCCGTTGCACTGCACGCTGCTGCGCGGATGGCCGAGCGCGACCAGCCATTCCTCGGTGAAGCGGATCAGCGAGGTGTGGTCGAACAGTTGCGAGCAGACGCGGCCGCCCTTGCTCCACGGCGAGATGACCATGGTCGGCACGCGCGGGCCGAGGCCGATGGGCTGGCTGTTGGCGATCTCGCCCTGCGTGGCGTTGGCCATCGTCGTGCGGCCGCGGTCGCTGTTCAGCGGCGCCATCACCGACGGCATGTGGTCGAAGAAGCCGTCGTTCTCGTCGTAGGTCAGGATCAGCGCCGTCTTCGACCAGACCTCGGGCGTCTGCACCAGCGCCTGCAGCAGGCGCGCGGTGAAGTTCTCACCGGCGTTGGGCGTGTCGTCGGGGTGCTCGCAGTACTCGGTCGGCGCGCAGATGTAGGACACGCGCGGCAGGTTGCCGCTGCGGACGTCGGCGGCGAACTGGTCGATCAGCCACTGGCCGGTCGTGCCCGCCGCGTTGGCCTGCGTCGAGCCTGCGGCCAGCGCGCGGCCCTTGCGGTACAGCGGCGAGGCGCTGGTCAGCTTCTGCCCGTTGGCGTCGGTGCGGAAGTTCTTGAAGTACTGGAGGTAGTTGTCGCCGTAGTTGTCCCACTCCTGGTAGACCTTCCAGCTCACGCCGGCGTTCTCCAGGGTCTCGGCGTAGGTCAGCCACTCATTGCCCTTGGCGGCGGGGTTGTCGTTGGCGATGTCGCCGTTGTAGGTGCCGTTGGTGACGTTGTAGAGCTTGGAATCGGCGATGCCGGTCACGACCGCGTTGCTGTGGCCGCTGAGGGCGTAGAAGCGGTTGGGGTCGGTCGGTCCGAAGATCGAGCAGTGGTAGGCGTCGCAGACGGTGAACGCGTCGGCGAGGGCGTAATAGAAGGGCAGGTCGCTGCGGTCGAAGTAGCCCATGGTGCGGGACGACTTCTTGGGCACCCAGACGTTCCAGTCCTTCCAGGTGGCCTCGGTGCCTTTCCAGCTGTGGTCCAGGCCGACGCGCAGCGCGTTGGTGTTGCGGATGTCGAAGTGGTACGGGAGCACCTGGGAGCCGACGGCGGTGCCGGGCTGCATCCACACGGGCTGGCCGGAGGGCAGGGCGATGGGGCGCGGGTCGCTGTAGCCGCGCACGCCGGCGAGCGTGCCGAGGTAGTGGTCGAAGGAGCGGTTCTCCTGCATCAGGATGACCACGTGCTCGATGTCGGCGAGGGTGCCGGTGGCGTTGTTGGCGGGTGTGGCGAGCGCCTGTCGGAGGGTCTGCGCGAACGCATGGCTGCTGGCCATGCCGGCGACCGCGGCCGTCAGGAAGGACCGGCGGGATGTCGTGCTCATGAAGCTTCACCTGGGAGGTCGTGAAGCGCGTGATTTTTTTCGCGGAGGAAGTCAGCAGCGTGAAGGGACGACGTAGCGCCCGGCGTGGGCGCCACAATCGGTGCGAGCAGCGGAGGGGGTCTTTCGGGTCGCCCGGTCAGACCCGCCGCGGTGTCGCGGAACGGCCCGGACGGTCTCGCCGATCGATACCGCGCGATCGCGGCGCGGGTGGCGACGGCGGTCCCGCCCACACTGCGCGTCGTTGCTTTTCAACGAGGGAAGAAATGAAACGCGTGATCTGGACGCTGATCCTGGGGGCGGTGGTGCTGGGCGTGATGCACTGGAGCGGCAAGCACGGCAACGTGGTGCCGAACTGGGCCTTCCTGGTGATCCTGTCGCCGGTCATCTGGATGACCATTGCCGAAGACGACCGCGACGACTTCGATCGTCCGCTGGATGGCGTGTTCGGCGGGCTGGCGCTGATCGTGCTGCTGATCGGCAGCGTCGGCGCGCTGCTCGTCGGACTGGTGGGACTCGGGCTGCGCAACGGGCACGGCTGGGAAGCCTTGCTCGTGTACGCGCTGCCGGCCGGCATCGCGGGGTTGGCGTTCTGCGTGCTCAGCTTGATGCGGTCGAGGGATTGAACGACCAAAGAAAAAGGGCCCGTAGGCCCTTTCCTTGGCGACCATCGCTGGTCACCTTGCGAGTCTCTGTTGCCCTTGCTGGTGTGCAAGACCTGGATCGCTCCAGGCAGCTAGT
Source organism: Roseateles noduli (assembly GCA_002205125.1). Lineage (GTDB taxonomy): Bacteria > Pseudomonadota > Gammaproteobacteria > Burkholderiales > Burkholderiaceae_C > Roseateles > Roseateles noduli. The sequence goes on from NIOE01000004.1 coordinate 611,934, forward strand.
CCGTTTACGCACTCGCTCTCGAACTGTCTTTGGTGTTGGCAATGGTAGCAGCGCTGACCGCGCAACGCTCAACAGGTCGAGGCTGAACCGCCTCGTGCCGTCATCACGCTGACGCCCAGCGATAGACTGCCGACCAGCCCGGCGAAGTCATCGGTCGTCGCCGTGGTTTCGAGCACAGGGCGGGGGAGCACCAGATGGCACGCGGCGATGACCTGATATCCGTCGGGTTTTTCAGGAACGAGACGGATCGCGCCATGGTGCTCTATCTCGAGATGCTCGCCGAAGAGGTCCACCTTTCGCCGGGCGATGCGGTCGAATTGCTTGCCGTCGCCGATCCAGATCTGTTGCCCCTGACGATCGACCTGGTCGATGACGGTCTGCAGATCCACGCGCACAAGGCCATCGATCCGCGGTGGCATGTGCGATTCGAGGGGCGACTCATTCCGGCAGGATGGCCGACGAAGTTGAGGGAGTGACGCCATGCACACGGTCTCTGACCTTCTCGCCGCCTACGACTCCCAACTCCGCTCCGACGCCGAGACGCCGAGCGCCATTGCCGTCACGCGGCTGGGACCGTTGCGGCTGGTGACCTTCGCGCGCGGTCGTGGCTTCGTGACGTATCGCGATCTCGGTGGTGCGGATGCGCAGGAGATCCATCGACTCGTCGGAGAAGCCTTGCGTCACTATCAGGCTGATCCCGCCATCACCCATGTCGAGTGGAAGTCGCGCGGGCACGACCTGGCACCGGGGCTGCATGAGGCGCTCCTCGCGCATGGCTTCGAGCCCGATCCGCCGGAGTCGATCATGATCGGCGAGGCGCAACTGCTGGTCGCCGATATCCCATTGCCGGAGGGCGTGACGATGCGCACCATCCGCGAGCCGCAGGAGGTGGCGCGCATGTGCGCGATGCAGGCGGAGGTCTTCGGCGACGTCGATCCGGGTCCGATGACGCAGTCGCTGCTGGAGCGGCTCGCGCGCGACGACGGCATGTCCTTGTGGATCGCGCAAGCCGATGGAGAGGTGATCACCGCCGGACGGCTGGAGCCGGTGGCCGGCACCACCTTCGCCGGGATCTGGGGCGGCGCCACGCGTCCGGCGTGGCGCGGGAAGGGCATCTACCGCGCATTGACCGCAGCGCGGGCGCGCGAAGCGCTGTCGCTGGGGAAGACGCTGATCCACAGCGACTCCACGGACTTCTCGCGGCCCATCCTCGAAGCCTCGGGGATGGTGAAGGTGTCGACGACCACGCCGTACAACTGGCAGCGCCAGACGGCGCTCGGTGTCACGCCCTGACCCCCTCGGTCGCGGGAGCCGGTACCGAGCAGACGAGGCTATCGTCGCTGGCGTTGCGGCGCACACACTGCGCGGCGTCGCTACCAACCGCTCCGGCCTCCACGTCCATGTCGCCCCGCTTCATCTTCCTGGCCTTCAGCGTGCTGCTCTATCTGGGCTCTCTCGCGCTGCCGGCGATCCGCTTCGCCAACGGCGACCATCACAGCGGCTTCTTCCTGCTCTGTCTGGGCTACCTCAACGGCACGGTCCATTGGCTGGCCAATCCCCTGGTGTGGGCGGCCTGGGCGCTGCTGGCCCTGAGACGGCCTGTGCTCACGCTGATCGTGCTGGGCGCGGCCGTGGCCTTGATGCTCGGAGCGCTCCAGGTGCGCGAAGCGCTCTGGTCCTGGAACAGCCTGGCGGCCGCCCGCTTGAAGGTCATCGGCCTCGATGCGGGCTATTGGGTCTGGCTCGCGAGCGCCGTCGTCGCCGGGATCGGCGCTCTGGGCGAGTGGGGCAGCCGGGTGGTCGAGAAGGCTAGCGAATCGCGGTGAGCGGAGCGTCGGCCCGGCGCGTCGCGACGCGTCGCTCACTTCGCCGGATCTTCTTCCGGATCCTGAGTGCCCGCAGCGGCATGACTGCCCGCTGCTCCGAGCCCAAGCCCTGCGCCTAGCCCGCCAGCACCTGCGCCGCCGCCGCCGCCGCCGCCACCGCCACCGCCACCGCCACCGCCACCGCCACCGCGCGAGCCGCCCTCACGCCCACCGGCGCCACCGCCCTTGCCACCGCCGCTGCCCGCGGGCC
>NIOE01000005.1 GCA_002205125.1 Roseateles noduli
CTTCGGAATCACGACGGACGCCGGGATCGGATCGAGCTCCAGCACCTCGCGGATGAAGTCGCGCAGCGACGCGACGAGCGCCGCCGTCTCCACCGGCTTGCCGGTGACCATGTCCTGCGCCGCCTGCGCGGCGAGGCGGACCTGCTCGTCGGTGCCGAGCAGGATGATGTCCGACAGCGCGGCCTCGACGGCGTCGCGCATGCGCCGCGCGCGGTCGGAGGCGCCGATCGCCATCGTGCCAGGCTCGGCGAGCTGGCGCAGTTCCCGCAGGTGGCGCGGATCGACGGCGAGCGTGCCGGTGAACGATCCGCCCAGCGTCTTGTAGGCGGCGATCAGCGTCTTGAGCCGCTCATTGATCTGCCGGTTGGCGCGCTCGCGCCGCTGCTGCACGGACTGCATCACGAGCAGACGGACGCCGACCGCGATCAGCGACACGATGACGAGCCCGATCAAGGTCGAGAGCATCGTCTGCCAGGAAGTGAAGTCGAGGGCGCCGCGCATGGAGGGTCTCCGGGATGAGGGAGTCCGGCAATCCGCGCGCCAACGCGCGTCAGTTCAGCAGGGGCAGCAGGAGTGCGCTCACCGCCGTGGACTCATCCGCTTGAAACGACCAGCACATCGAGTCCTGCCTCAGCCTTTCGTCGCGAGGTCTTCGTCCGGTTCATCGTCAAGCCGGTAAGCCCCGGCCTCGAACTCCGCGAGGGCCCTGTGGGCGGCGGCGACCTCCGAGGCGGGCACCAGCACGCGCACGCCGCCGAGTGCTGGCGACAGCAGCGAGTAATTCCGGACCATGTGCTCGTCCGCGAGATGCGGCGTGAGGTGGACGGCTTCCAGCACGCCCTTTAGCAGGTGCGCCTCGGTCGGTGAGTCCAGCGTCGCGACGCAGACGAAATCATCGGATGTCGGATCGTTGTGGGCTGGCATGGTTCCTCCGGTGCGGTGAAGCATAAGGCCCCTGCGACGATGCGCGCATCTCGGGACCGCAGCGCATGCTGCGCCTCACATGCCTTCGAGCCGGCAACTCACGACCGGCGCGAGCCGACCCGCGATGATCTCCAGCACCGGGTGCCCCATCACGAACTGCTTGAACGCCGGCAGGTCGCCGAAGTTGTTGCACCAGCGATCCCCGCTCTCGATCCCGTCGAACTCCGGCGTGGGCTCGTACTGGAACTGACAGCGCAACTGGAAGATCGCATCGTCGTCTTCGCGGTCCTTGGCGATGAACTGCCGCGTGAGGTCGAAGTAGAAGTACGCCTCGTTGAGGCCGGGGTAGGCCGGCCAGTGGCCCCACTGGAAGAGCAGCGCGTCTCCGAAGTCCTTCGCCGTCGCGGGCAGTGCGTCGACGGCCCGCACCTCTTCGTAGAACCGGAACACGAAGCGCAGCATCTCCTCAGGCAGCAGCAGGTCCGGCTGCTTGCCGGACTCGGACAGGAAGCGACGGAAGCGGTCTTCGGATTCAGCGATTCGCATCGATGGACTCATGCAGGGAGTGTTCCGGACATGCTACGTCAGCCACCGCACGCACAATCGACCGTCACACACCACGTGCCCGGAGACCTCATGCGCCTGCTGCCCCTGATCGTCCTGAGTGCCTTGCTGTCCGCGCCCTTGGCGCGTGCGCAGGACAAGGTGTTCGACTCCCACGTCCATCTATGGAACGGCGAGACCTCGCTGCGGGAGTACCAACAGCAGTTGAAGTCCGCCGGCCGGCCCGTGGACGGCCTGGCGGCCATGTGGTTCGGCGGACCGAATCAGGCCTTGGTCGGCGATCCCGACAGGATCCGCGCTGGCAACGACAGCGTGGTCGCGCTCGCGAACCAGCATCCCGAGGTGCTGCCCGTCGCCACCGTGCATCCTTACGACGGCGACGCCGCGCTGACCGAACTGGCGCGCGTCGCGAAACTCGGCGTGAAGGTGCTGAAGATCCACCCGCACACGCAGCGCTTCGATCCGGACGACCCGCGCGTGCTGGCGCTGGTGAAGCGCGCCGGTGAGCTCAACGTCATCGTGCTGATGGACAACGCCAACATCCTCCCCGGCGACAGCGAGAAGCTCTTCAACCTAGCGCTCAAGGCGTCGAAGACGAAGTTCATCTTTGCCCACATCGGTGGCTTGAACTTCCGCTTCTGGAACATCCTCGCGCTCGCCCGCACCGCCGAAGGGCTCTTCGGCGACAACATCTACTTCGACATCTCCGCCACCAGCGTCATCGTCGCCGGATCGCCCATCGCAGATGAATTCGTCTGGACGCTGCGCAACGTGGGCATCGACCATCTGCTGCTGGGCTCGGACTTTCCGCAGCTCACGCTGCCGCAGACGCTCGCCGCGCTCGATCGGCTGAAGCTCACCGACGAGGAGAAGGCGAAGATCCGCTACGGGAATGCGCGCAGGCTGTTCGGCTTGCCTTGAGCGCTGCGCGGTGTCAGGTCAGAACAGGGGGCCGTTGGCAGGCTCCGCGATGACGGCGAAGCGGAGCTGCGAGAGCTCTTGACGCTTCACACCTAGGCCAGGCTCCAGGTCTTGAAGACCATGTACGTCCCATGCAGGCCGAGCATCTTGTCCTCTTCGCCGTGGCGCCAGACCTTGCGGATCTTGTCGAACATCACCCGAGGAGGGGCGGCATGACGAGGGCAGTGGAGCCCGGACAGCACGCGCAGGATATGGATCGTTCGCATGCGCACGAGTGCTCCGATCATCGGCCGCTGGCCGTGATGCTCAAGATACCTTCCCAGTGCGCAACCGAAGGCCAATGCGTACTTCAGGACATCCGGGCCGTTGGGCTTGACGTCGAAATACTTGCAGTACTCGTCCACCCGCTTCACGGCGTTGCGCAGCAAGAAGAACTCGCTGGTCGGGTTCTCGATGGCTTCACAAAAGGACTCCACGTCGGCTTGGTAGAGGTCCATGAGGCCCACGCCCACCCCGGCGAACTCTGGGTCGTCGATGTCGCGACCCTTGTACAGAGCATCGAAGTCCTGCGGGAGCGGCTTCCAATCCAGAAAGGCCACCCCCAGCTTCTTCAGCATGAGGAAGTTCTGCTGGTTCGGCGAGAGTTGAGCAGGCGTCAACGGGACAGGCGCGGCCACTGCCGCGGCGACTTGGTTCGCTGGGATCATGTGTTCAGGCCAAAAAAAAGCACGGGACACCCGTGCTCTCGTCGGTGCGACCTTGAGTTATTCGTCTTGGAAGGCGCGCGAGAACTCAAACGGGTCGTCGTTCAGCGAAGCGAGCAACGCGACGGACGAGTTGGTCCCACCCGTGCCACCAACGGCGTTCCGGGACGCTTCCTGACTTCTCTCCAAGGACGCGCGCAGCGCATCGTTGCCAGCCAGGCGCTCACCGAAAGCGATAGCACGAGCTTCCCAACGTGCGATGTCAGCAGAATCAAAAGACATTCTTCGACTCCTCTCGGAGCTAACGGTCCAAGCGACCACGGGCAAATGATAGTTCGGACCAGTCCAGGAAATAACGGATGTGACCGAGGCTTGGCGCGTCGCGCGCACCTTTCCTTGACTAATCGCAACTCTAGGCAGGAATCGCCGCCTTCGGCCCCGTCGCCGCCGGCGCATACCGCGCCACATACTGCTGATGCCCCGGCATCTGCGCGACGGTCTTCTCGACGCGCGCGGTGATGGCGCCGAGGAAGCCCGCGAGCTCCCGATCCCCCATCAGGTCCGCCGACGGGTGATGCTGCTCGGGCATCAGCCCCTGGCCGAGCATCACCTGCACCCATGAGTTCTCGGTGAACAGCTCGTTGGGCACGCGGAACACGCGTCCCGTCTCGCGGAACAGGTCCAGCCGGTGCTGCAGCGACGCCGGCACCGGCATCTCGCGCATGTCGCGCCACATCGGCGAGTCCGTGCGCTGCTGCAGGTGGTAGTGCAGCACGATGAAGTCGCGGATGTGCTCCAGCTCGTGGCGCATCTGCGCGTTGTACTCGTCGATGTCGGACTGCCGGATCCCGTCCTTCGGGAACATCTGCAGCAGCCGGATCGCCGTGCGCTGGATCAGGTGGATGCTGGTCGACTCCAGCGGCTCCAGGAAGCCGCTCGACAAGCCCGCGCCGACGCAGTTGCGCTTCCACACCACCTCGCGCTGACCCGGCTTGAAGCGGATCACCCGGTGCGGCGTCAGCACCTCGCCCTCGATGTTGCCGAGCAGCGCGGACCGCGCCGTCTCGTCGTCGGTGTAGCGGCTGCTGAAGACCACGCCGTTGCCCACGCGGTGCTGCAGCGGGATCTGCCACTGCCAGCCCCACGGATGCGCGACCGACCGCGTGTACGGCACCGCCTCCCGCACCGACGCCGTCTGCAGCGCGATCGCGCTGTCGCAGGGCAGCCAGTGCGACCAGTCTTCATAACCGACGCCCAGCGCCTGGCCCAGCAGCACCGAGCGCATGCCCGTGCAGTCGACGAAGAGATCGCCCTCGATCTCCGTCCCGTCCTGCAGCTTCAGCGCGCGGATGTCGCCGTCGGCGTGCATCAGCACCTCGGCGATCTTGCCTTCGAGGCGCTTCACCCCGTAGCCCTCGCTGAAGCGGCGCAGGTACTGGCCGTACAGGGTCGCGTCCAGGTGGAACGCATAGTTGATGCCCTCGTCGGGCAGGTGCGCGAACTTGTTCTCCTTGGCCGCGCGCAGCTCCAGGCAGTAGTCGCCGTAGTCCGACGCCAGCCCCCGCTCGCGGCCTTTCATCCAGAAGTGCTGGAAGCCCGCCGTCCAGTGGTCGATGCCGGTGCTGCCGAACGAGTGGATGTAGGTCGTGCCCAGCTCGCGCCAGCCTTCGAACTGGATGCCCAACTTGATCGTCGCCTGCGTCGCGGCCATGAACTCGCGCTCGTCGAGTCCCAGCAGCTGATGGAAGGTCAGCATCGTCGGGATCGTCGCCTCACCGACGCCGACGGTGCCGATCTCGTCGGACTCCACCAGCCGGATGTCCAGCTGCTTGCCCAGGTGCTTGGAGATGCAGGCCGCCATCATCCAGCCCGCCGTCCCGCCGCCGGCGATGACGACGCGCTTGACCGGACGGCGCGGGGTGTGGGGTTCCGAAGAAGTGAAAGTCATGGCGTCTCCTCCATGTTGTCTCGGGTGTTCAGCGTTGCTTGAGCCGCTGAATCAGGTGTCCGCGCAGGTGGCCCGCGCCTTCCGCCGTCAGCGGAGCGAGCGCATGCCGCGCATGCGCGGGGATGTGGGCCGCCGTGTCGGCGTCCGCGTTGAACACGTAATGGTCGAAGATCCCGCGCCACGCCGCGCGCTGCGGCGCGGGCAGGTCGCGCATCGACAGCAGCGCCTGCATCAGCGCGAACAGCGGCGGATCCATGTGCGCCGGCGACTGGCGCCACCAGTAGTTGATCAGCACGTTGAAGGCGTCCAGCGCCTCCACCTGATGCCACCACATGCTGGGGATGTAGAGCGCGTCGCCGGGACCGAGCTCGGCCACCTGTGCATGCGCCAGCGCCTGCGCGAAACGCGGGAAACGCTCGAAGTCGGGATGCTTCAGGTCGACCAGGCTCACCGGCTGTCCCGCCGGCGTGAAGTCGATCGGACCGACGTAGAGATTGGCGAGCTGCTCCGGCGGGAACAGCGTGAAGCGTCGATGCCCGGCCGCCACGCAGGCGATGTTGTCCGGCAGGTCGTAATGCGGCGCGATCCGGCTGCGGTTGCCCAGCCACACGCTGGCCAGCGCATCCTGCGCCGTGCCTTCGCCGGTGGCCAGCGGCGACAGGTCCAGGTCGTTGGCGGCCCGGAAACCCGGCAGGCAGGTGTCCACCGTCGTCGAGCCGACGTAGTAGCAGGGCGGGCGTTCGACGTCGGCGAGCTTGAGCAGCTCCTCCATCAGCGCCGGCAGCGGCGCGTCGGCACGACCGAAGTTCATGCCGGTGAAATCGTCGTTGTAGAAGATGCGGCCGTCGATCTCGGGCGGCCCCGTCATGATCGCCACCGGCGCGCCGCGCCAGCAGTCGCGCAGGTAGTCGACCGCCGCGCGGTCGGAGCGTCGCGCCTCCCGCACCAGCGGCCAATGCGAGACGAGGCCGCGCAACACCACCGGTTGCGCGGCCTCGAGCAGGTCGTGAGGAAGCCGACCCGGGACCGGGTCGTCGATTTCCAGGATCGGCTTCATGCGGGCAGGGGCCCTCGCGGGCTCAGAACTTGTAGCGGAGTCCCAGCATATAGCGGCGTCCGGTCTGCGTGACCGAGAACACCTCTTCCGAGGTCCGGCCGTGCTGACGCAGGATCGAATCGCCCAGGTTGATGACTTCCGCCTGCAGGCTCAGCTTCTCGCTGAAGTTGTAGCCCAGGCTGACGTCCACCTGCGAGTACGCCTCCGTGAAGATCGGCGCCGAGCGGCCCAGCGTGTTGCCGTCGCTGACCGCGGCCAGGAACTTGTCGCGCCAGTTGTAGGCCACGCGCACGCTGAACCTCGCGTCCTCGTAGAAGCCCACCAGGTTGGCGGAGTCGCTCAGACCGATCAGCGCGTACTGCTGCGCGATGCTCATGTTGTCGTACTTCAGGCCCGACTTCACCTTCGTGTAGTTGGCCGCGACGCCGAAGCCCGAGTTCCCGAACGCGTGCTGCACGTTCAGCTCGAAGCCCTTCAGGCTGTTGGACTGCGTGTTGGCCGGCACCGTGATCTGGAAGTTGGCGATCGGGTCGCCCGGCTGGCCGGCGATCGTGCCCTGCGCGTTGCCGTTGGTGTCGAAGCCGGTCCGCACCACGCCCTGCTGGCCGTTGTAGGTGTTCAGGATGTAGTTGCGGATGCAGGTCAGGTCGCCGCCGCAGCCGCCGGTGGAGGAGGCCTCGTTGTACAGCTTGCCGCCGATCGGCGTGGTCAGGTTGAACGGCGACGAGTTGTCGATCGTGGAGCCGATGTAGTTGGAGATGTTCTTGCGGAACAGACCCCCCGCGATGTAGCTCGACTTGGCGTAGTAGTACTCCAGCGACAGGTCGAAATTCTTCGCCTTCAGCGGCTTCAGGCCCGGGTTGCCCTGCGAGCCCGTGCCGCCGTTGACGCGGGCCAGGTCGTTCAGCGTCTGCCCGCCCTGGATCGCGTCCCAGCCCGGCCGGCCGATGGAGGTGCCGAAGCTGGCGCGCAGCTTGAGCTTGTCGGTCAGGTCGGCGTCCCAGTCGATGCTCGGCAGCCAGTAGCTGTACTTGCCGTCCAGCTCGGTGAAGCCGGGCGCGCCCTTGAGCACCGTCAGCTCGTTGTTGGAGCCCCAGGTGATGCCCGTGGCGGTCGGCACCAGCGCGGTGGAGTTGACCTTGGTCTTCTCGTAGCGCATGCCCACCGTCGCGCTCATCGGCACGCCCAGCTCCCAGTCCTGGGTGTACTCGGCGAAGGCGCTGCTGGACTTCTCCGTCGTGCGACGGTCGGTCGAGAACACGTTCGACGCCTCATACATCTTCGGGTCGCTCCAGGCCTTGGCGGCCAGGTCGCGCACGGTGCCGAAGTCGAAGGTGTAGAACTGCGTGAACTGGCGCGGATCGCCGATGCCGCCCAGCTTGCCGAAGAACTGGCGCAGGTCCTGCGGCAGCCACACGGTGTCCGGATAGTCGCCCGGGTTGGTCGCGCCGCCCCAGGTGTCCAGCTGCACGTTGGAATAGGCCGAGCGGTTCTTCACCTTGGTCAGGCCGGCGCCGAAGTCCAGCTTGGATTCGTCGGTGATCTTCCAGGTGCCGCGCACCTGCTGCTGATCGACCTCGGACTTCATGTAGCTGTTGCGGAACGCCGAGCCGGTCACCAGCTGCTTGGACGCGTCGCGCTGCGTCGTCGGCATGATCAGGACCGGCATCTCCTGGGTGAAGTCGACACCGGTCTGGCCGCGGTTGAAGCTGGCCGTGCCGATCACGTTGTTCGTGCCCCAGGGGCCGTCGGCGCCGGAGGTCGCCGTCGACTTGTGCGCGTCGAATTCGAAGCGCAGCTTGTCCGTGGCCTTCCAGTCGGCGTTGAAGCCCAGCGACTTGTTGTCGTTCTTGGTCGCGAAGTCCGCGCCGCCCATCGCCAGGTCGGCGTTGCCGGCGGTGATCAGCTCGGTGTAGTTCAGCGGCGCGGAGACCGGGCCGTTGGTCCACGAGCTGGTCGACGGACCGAAGCTGAACCAGGCCGACAGGTCGTTGCGGCGCGTGTGCACCTTGTTCTGCGACGCGGTGTAGTCCAGCGTGGTCGTCAGCGACTTCGTCGGCGCGAACTGGAAGGTCACCTGACCGTTCGTCCGCTCCCGGCTGAAGCCGTTCATGTTGTAGTTGACGTTCTGCGGCAGCGAGTAGATGTCGTTCGGGCCGGGCCGGTTGGTGATGTCGCCCGCGCCGGCCTCGCCGGGCTGGGGCAGCGCCGGCAGGTTGGGGGTGCGCACCTCGTTGCCCTTGAAGGGCAGCCAGCCGCCGGGCACGCCGGCGGAGTTGTAGCCGCCGTCGCGCTTCTGGTAGCTGCCGGTCACGGCCAGGCCGAACATGCCGTCGGCGAAGGTCGTGCTGAAGATGCCCGAGACTTCCGGCGTCGTGCTGTCGCCCTTGATGTTGTCGGGCAGGCGCGAGTTGGCCTGGTCGTGCACGGCCTTCACGCCGACGCTGGCGATGGTCCGCTTGGTGTCCAGCGGACGCGCCGTCTTGATGTTGATCGTCGCGCCGATGCCGCCGGTCGGCGTGCTGGCGCGGCTGGTCTTGTAGACCTCCAGCGCGGAGATCGATTCCGACGCCAGGTTGGCGAAGTCGAAGGCGCGCGAGTTCGACGGACCGGTGTCCTGGATCGAGGACGCCGGCATCTGGCGGCCGTTCAGCAGCACCATGTTGAAGTCGGGGCCGACGCCGCGCACGGTGACCTTGGAGCCTTCGCCCATCGAGCGGTCGATGGACACGCCGGCGATGCGCTGCATCGACTCGGCCAGGTTGGTGTCGGGGAACTTGCCGATGTCCTCGGCGACGATGCCGTCGACCACGCCGCGTTGCTGGCGCTTGAGGTTCAGCGAGGTGTCCAGCGACTGGCGGATGCCGCTGACGACGACGGTGTCGATCGTCGCGTCGGCCTTGCGCTGGGCCTCGGAGGCGGCCGCCTCAGGCGCGGCCGGGGCCTGCTGCGCGTGAGCGGCAGCGGCGAAGAACAACAGGGCGCAGGCAGCCGCGACGGGCTGACGTTGCAGGCCGCGGACCTGCCGCTGTCGGGTGGGGTGGACGTGCTTCATCTTGTCTCCTTGTTATCTCTCAGTCTTGACCATGACCCCCTGCGAAGGCGGGCCCGATTGTCTGCAGGGCAAGCTGGATCCGTGTATTCGGCGGTAACTCTGAAAGCGCTTTCAGAATTTATCCGCTTCGGTCACAGGACCTCTACTGACTTTCCCTAGCGAGGGGTTTCGCGCCACACGGGCGCGGGGGGTACTGCGGAAATCGGGGCCGGACTTCGGACTCGAAGCCGGCCGCGACGGCCCCGCGAGGGGACCGTCGGGAAGCGACGCGATTCAGACCGTGATCAGGCCGCGGCGGGGACGGGAGCGCGCGCTTCGAGGGCGCGGGCCTCGGCGTCGAAAGCCATTGCGTGGTCGGCGGCGGCGATCAGGCGGACGGTGTCGCCGTCATGCAGCGACGCCGCGCCCGCGGGGAGCTTGGCGGTGAGCAGGTCGGCGATGCCGTCGACGCGCAGGTGCAGGATCGAGGTGTCGCCCAGGTGCTCGGCGAGCACGACCGTGGCGGGCACGGCACTCTCGTCGCCGCTTGTCCCCAGAAGCAGGTGCTCGGGTCGCAGGCCGAGCCGGTTCGCCGCGGGCCGCGCGGCGCCGCCGAGCGCGTCCCACAGCCGCCGCGCCGCGCCGGGCGCGTTGGACGTCGGACGCTCGATGAAGTTGATCTTGGGCGCGCCCAGGAAGCTGGCGACGAACTCGTTGGCCGGACGGCGGTAGAGGTCCATCGGCGCGCCGAGCTGCTCGATGCGGCCCTTGTTGAACACGGCGATGCGGTCGCCCATGGTCATCGCCTCGACCTGGTCGTGGGTGACGTAGATCATGGTCGTGCCGAGCTGCTGATGCAGCCGTGTCAGCTCGATGCGCATGTCCACGCGCAGGGCGGCGTCGAGGTTGGACAACGGCTCGTCGAACAGGAACACCTTGGGCTTGCGCACGATCGCGCGGCCGATGGCCACGCGCTGGCGCTGGCCGCCGGACAGCTGCTTGGGCGTGCGCTGCAGCAGGTCGGTGATGCGCAGGATCTCGGCGGTGCGGCGCACCTGCTCGTCGCGCTCGGAGCGGCCGACGCCGGCCATCTTCAGCGCGAAGCCCATGTTCTCCGCCACCGTCATGTGCGGGTAGAGCGCGTAGCTCTGGAACACCATCGCCGCGCCGCGGTCGGCGGGGCGCAGGTCGTTGGCGCGGTTCCCGTCGATCAGCAGGTCGCCGCCGGAGATCTCCTCCAGGCCCGCGATCATGCGCAGCGTCGTGCTCTTGCCGCAGCCCGAGGGGCCGACGAAGACCATGAACTCGCCGTCCCGGACGTCGAGGTCGATGCCCTGGATCACCTCGTGATCGCCGTAGCGCTTGCGGATGCCGCGCAGCGTGACTTGTCCCATGACGGTCTCCCGATCAGCCCTGGCGCGCGGTGCGCCGTTGTGACACTTGTTGCACGACGAAATCCTTGTAGGCCAGTGCACTGTCCTTGGGCGTGCGCTGCTGCGTCGCGTAGTCGACGTGCACGATGCCGAAGCGCTTGGCGTAGCCCGAAGCCCATTCGAAGTTGTCCAGCAGGCTCCACACCATGTAGCCGGCCATGGGCACGCCCTGCGCGAGCGCGTCGCCGACGGCGGCGATGTGCGTGTCGAGGTAGCGGGTGCGGTCGGCGTCGTGCACGCGGCCGTCGGCCCCGACCGGATCCGGGAAGGCGCCGCCGTTCTCGGTCACGTACAGGCGCTTGGCACCGGGGTAGTCCTGCTTGATCGACACCAGCAGGTCGGTCAGGCCCTGCGGGTAGACCTCCCAGCCCATGTCGGTCAGTTCCAGCCCGCTGGTCTTGTTGTCGACCGGACCGTTGGCGCTGATCATGCCGCGCGAGTAGTAGTTGATGCCGACGAAGTCGATGGGCACCTGGATCTTGGCCATGTCGCCGGCTTCGACGTAGGGCGCGTCGTGGCCGAGGTAGTCCAGCACGTCCTGCGGATAACGGCCTTCGAAGAGCGGGTCCATGTACCAGCGGCGCAGCTTGCCGTCTTCGAGGCGCGCGGCGGTGCGGTCGGCGTCGGAGTCCGTCGCCGGGTACATCGGCGCCATGTTCAGCACGATGCCCAGCGAGGCCTTCAGCTTGAGCGCGCGCATCGCGGTGATCGCCAGGCCGTGGCTCAGCAGCAGATGGTGCGAGACCTGCGCGGCGATGCGGCGGTCCTTGATGCCGGGCGCGAAGACGCCGGACTCATGGCCGAGCTGCGCGACCACCCAGGGCTCGTTGTGAGTGGCGATGGAGACGACCTTGGACCCCAGGCGTTTCGCGATGCCGACAGCGTACTCGACGAAGCGCTCGGTGGTGACGCGGTTGCCCCAGCCGCCGATGTCCTGCAGCGCCTGCGGCAGGTCCCAGTGGTTCAGCGTCAGGTAGGGCTTGAGACCGCGCGCCAGCATGCCGTCCACGAGCTTCTCGTAGAACGCGAGGCCGGCTTCGTTCCAGTCGCCTTGTCCGGTCGGCTGCACGCGCGGCCAGGACACCGAGAAGCGGTAGGCGTCGACGCCCAGGCTCTTGATCAGGTCCAGGTCCTCTTCCCAGCGCTGGTAGTGCTCGCAGGCGACGTCGCCGTTGCTGGCGTCGGCGATCACGCCGGGCTGGCGGCAGAAGGTGTCCCAGATCGAGGGGCCCTTGCCGTCGGCGTCGTGCGCGCCTTCGATCTGGAAGGCGCTGGTGGCGACGCCCCAGACGAAGTCGGCGGGGAAGTCCTTGGCGGCGGCCGTCGGCAGCGTGGAGGAGGCAGGCGTTGAAGATGACATCGGGGATTTGTTCTAGGTGTTGGAGGAGAGGCTCAGACGTCGGGCGTCACTTCACGGCGCCGACGGTCAGGCCCGAGATGAGCTGCCGCGAGCACAGGACGAAGAGCACGATCAACGGCAGCGTGGCGATGGCGGACCCGGCCATCAACGCGCCCCATTCGGTGTCCACCGGGCTCTGCAGCGATCGCAGCGCCAGCGGCAGCGTGTACATGTCGGGCGAGCGCATGACGACCAGCGGCCCGATGAAGTTGTTCCAGGAGGAGATGAAGGTGATCAGCCCCAGCGTGCCCAGCGCCGGCTTGAGCAGCGGCAGCACGATGCGGGCGTAGATGCCCAGCTCGCCGCAGCCGTCCATGCGGGCGGCCTCGACCAGCTCGCGCGGCACGGCCGAGCCGATGAACTGGCGCATCAGGAAGATGCCGAAGGCGCTGGCCGCGCCGGGGATGTAGAGCGCGCGCGGCTGATCGATCCAGCCCAGCAGGTCCATGATCATGAAGCTGGGGATCATGTTCATGAAGCTGGGCAGCAGCATGGTGCCCATGACCAGGCCGAACAGCGCCTTCTTGAAGCGGAACTCGTACATGGCGAAGGCGTAGCCGCCCATCGAGCAGAACAGCAGCGTCAGGCCGGTGTTGCAGATGCCGACGTACAGGCTCAGGCCGAGGTTGCGCCAGAAGGGCAGGCGCTTGGTCAGGATGTCGACGTTGGCCAGGAAGTCGTCGCCGAACCACATCGGCGGCGGCAGGCTGAAGATCTCGGTGCGGGAGTGCGTCGCGAAGACGAACATGAAATAGAACGGCGCCAGCATGATCAGCGCGCCGGCGCCGACCAGCAGGTAGGCCGACCAGGTCGTCATGCGCGGCGGCTGCGCGGCGTGCGGCGCGGCGGCGTCGAGGGGGGCGTGCATCGTGGTGCTCATGGCAGGGTCCGGAGGCTCCGCGGGGTCCGTCGTGTCCGAGTGACGTTCATGGAGGCCTCAGTCGTCCTTGCGCCGGAAGGCGCGGTTGGTGAGCCAGGTCAGGCCGGCCACGATGAAGAACAGCAGCCACGACATCGCGCTGGCGGCGCCGAAGTCGTTGAAGTCGAACGCGTTGCGGTAGAGGTAGACGGCCGCGCTCATGCCGGCCTGGTCGGAGCCGCCCTTGCCGCCGGTGAGGATGAAGGGTTCCTCGAACAGCTGCAGGCCGCCGATGACGCTCAGCGTCACGCCGAAGAAGATCATGGGCCGCAGGCTGGGCAGCGTGATGTGGAAGAACTGCTGCAGGCGGCTGGCGCCGTCCATGGTCGCGGCCTCGTAGAGGTCGGGCGGGATGGTCTGCAGCGCGGCCAGGTAGAGCACGACGTTGAAGCCGACGTAGCGCCAGAACACGATCATCGAGATGGCGGGTTTGAGCGCGTCGGGGTCGTTGAGCCAGTCGACGGCGGCCTGCGGCATCAGGTGGCCGATCAGCGGGATCTCGCGCACGGTGGCGATGGCGAGGTTGATCAGGCCGTAGTCGGTCGAGAACAGCGAGCTGAACAGGATCGCGATCGCGACGGAGGAGGTGATGTAGGGCAGGAAGTAGGCGCCGACCATCGGGTTGCGCCAGCGCTTGAACGCGATGTGCAGGAAGGTGGCGAGCGGGATGGCGACCAGGTGCTGCGGCACGCCCGAGGCGATCGCGAGCCAGCCGGTGTTGCGCAGCGATTTCCAGAACCATTCGTCCTGGAGCGCGAAGGCGAAGTTGTCCAGGCCGACCCAGTGCATGGCGCCCAGGCCGCTGGTCGGCTCCCAGCTGTGGAAGGCCAGGTACAGCGAGAACAGCAGCGGGAACAGTCCGAAGACCACGAACAGCAGCAGGAACGGGGCCAGCAGCGCGTACGGCGCGTAGCGCGGCGAGAGGCGCAGGGCTTGGGGAAGGCGGAAGCTCATGGCAATGGTCCCGGGTCAGCGGTGCGCGCGCAGCTGCAGCAGACGCTGCGCGTCGGCCAGGGCGGTGGGGATGTCCTTGCCGCGGTCGAGCACCTTGTCGAGTTCGGTGTCGATCACTTCCTTGGCGAAGTTGTCCTGCTTGTGCACGGGGTAGGCGCGGATGTGGTCGGCGGCCTCGCGCCAGTCGCGGCGGGCCTGCTGGCCGCCGAGGAAGGGCAGCGGCAGATCGTAGAAGGCATCGGTCTGCGCGGCGATCAGGGCGGGGAAGGCGTCCTGCGCCTTGAAGGCGGCGAGCTGCTGGGTGCGGTTCATCGTCATGAAGCGGATGAACTCGTAGGCCATGGGCTTGCGGGACGCGTCGGCGTGGCGGGCGATGGCGAAGAAAGTGCCGCCGTAGGCCGCGAAGGCGCCCTCGGGGAGCTGCGCCGAGCGCCACTTGCCGCGGGTGCTGGGCGCGAGCCAGGTGTTCAGGTGGCCGGCCAGCCAGGCGCCCGACATCTGCGTGGCGATGCCGCCGCGCTTGAAGCCCTCGGACCAGTCGGAGGACCAGGCGATGACCTTGGCGTCGAGCTGCTGGCGGCGCACGGCGCGGGCGAGCTCGAAGGCGCGGACGAAGCGCGGCGTGTTCACCAGCGGGCGGGAGTCCTTGTCGAAGAACAGGCCCTCGCCGGGCTCCAGGCCGGTGCGGATGAGGATGTCCTTCATGTCGCGGGCGTGGGCCATCAGGTAGGCGCCGGTGGCGGCCTTGATCTTCACGCCGGCGGCGACGTAGCCTTCCCAGCTGCCGGTCAGGTCGGATTCCTTGAGTCCGGCCTTGGCGAGGAGGTCGGTGCGGTAGAGCAGGGCGCCCGGGCCGATGTCCGTGGGGACGGCGAGCACCGCGCCCTTGGGCGTGGTCGCCTGGTCGAAGGCGTAGCCGACGAAGCGCGGCTTGTCGACGCTCAGGTTGTAGGGCGGGCCGGACAGGTCTTCGAGGCCGGTGCCCTGCGCGAAGCGGCCGAGATAGCCGATCTCCAGCGCCATCACGTCGGGCAGGCCCTTGGCGGTGGAGAGCGCCGTCGTCATCGCGGTGTGGTGGTCGTTGAGCTCGCGGCTCACGATCTTCACGTCGACGTCGGGATGGAGCTCCTTCCAGGCGGGAAGGGCGCTGCGGACGATCTCGTCGATGGCGGGGAAGGCGGCGACGGTCAGCGTGGTGGTGACGGCAGAGGGGGCCGTCGAAGGAGCGGCCGAAGGCGTCGTCGCGGAAGCGGAGGTCTGAGCGGCAACGCCTGACCCCGCCTGGGCGACGCCCAAGGTCAATGCCATCGCCCATAGGCATCGTGCCCACTGCCGCATGCTGTCTGTCTCCGTCGTCGTTCTGTTTATGAAAGCGCTTTCATGATAACGAACGAGAGAGTGTGACCGTACCAGGGTTATCGCTAAGGAGGGTGGCCGGCGCTCCTCTTGCTCCCTCTCCCGCTTGCTGTATGGACCGAGGACATAGGTAACAGGTGTGCCAGGACATGGGTGACACTTTTCCCGCCTAGTCAGCGGGAGGACAAAGTTGCCCTGGA
>NIOE01000006.1 GCA_002205125.1 Roseateles noduli
ATGCGCAAGCTACTGATCATCCTCAACGCCATCCTCAAGTCCGGTGAGCCTTGGAGAAATCCCACCGTCGCTTGACACGGTTGCTCTCCCGCAAGCGGGAGAGGGAGAGAGAATGCACCGAGCCATTCGGGGCAGGAGCACTGGGGTGGCCCCCTCTCCCGCACTGCGGGAGAGGGTGGGGGTGAGGGCCAGCGGCCGTCGAAGTGCGGTCAGGCCGCGCCGATGCCCGGCACCATCGCGCCCGCTTCCGCCGCCTTCTTCGCCTTCAGCTTCGCGGTGAAGTCCAGCATGCGGTCGATACAGGACTTGGCTTCGACACGGATCGCTTCGTCGACGAAGATTTCGCCGGTACCGCGCTCCAGGCAGTCGACCAGCCCCTGCAGGCCGTTCATCGCCATCCACGGGCAGTGCGCGCAGCTCTTGCAGGTCGCGCTGTTGCCCGCCGTCGGGGCTTCGATCAGCACCTTGCCCGGCGCCATCTGCCGCATCGCATGCAGGATGCCGTTGTCGGTGGCGACGACGTATTCGCGCGCCGTCCCCTCGACCACGGCCTTGATCAACGCCGACGTCGACCCCACCACATCCGCCTGCGCGACCACCGAGGCCGGCGACTCCGGGTGGACCAGGATCATCGCGTCCGGATGCTGCTCGCGCAGCAGCTCCAGCTCCAGGCCCTTGAACTCGTCATGGACGATGCAGGCACCGTTCCACATCAGCATGTCGGCGCCGGTCTGCTCCTGGATGTAGCGGCCCAGGTGGCGGTCGGGCGCCCACAGGATCTTTTCGCCGCGGGCCTTGAGCTCGCTGACGATCTCCAGCGCGCAGGAGCTGGTGACCATCCAGTCCGCCCGCGCCTTCACCGCCGCGCTGGTGTTGGCGTACACGACCACCGTGCGATCCGGATGCGCGTCGCAGAACGCGGCGAAGTCGTCGGCCGGGCAGCCCAGGTCCAGCGAGCAGGTCGCGTCCAGGTCGGGCATCAGCACGCGCTTCTCCGGGCTGAGGATCTTGGCGCTTTCGCCCATGAACTTCACCCCGGCGACGACCAGCGTCTGCGCCGCGTGATCGCGGCCGAAGCGCGCCATCTCGAGCGAGTCGGAGACGATGCCGCCGCTTTCCTGCGCGAGGTCCTGCAGGTCGCCGTCGACGTAGTAATGGGCGACGAGCACCGCCCCCTTGGCCTTGAGCAGTTCGGCGGCACGCGCCTTGAGTTGCGAGCGCTGGCTGGGCGTCAACGGTGCCGGCACCTTGGCCCACGCATGGGCGGTGCAGGTGGCGCCGTCCGCATCCTGGCGGGCGAAGTCGTAGAGAACCTGTTCCATAGGGTCGGAATTCTAGGTCTGGCCGAAAAACCGGCTCGGCGGCATGCCGACTGTCCGGGTGACCATCGCGGTGAACGCGCTGGCGCTGGCATAACCGAGCTCCGCGGCGATGACCTGCATGGGCTTGCGGTGCGCCGCCAGCCGCAGCGCCTCGGCCAGCAGCGCCTGCTGGCGCCACTGCGCGTAGCTGCTGCCCAGCTCCTGGCGGAACAGCCGCGAGACGGTGCGCGCGCTCGCGCCGACCTCCGCCGCCCAGTCGTCCAGGCTGGCATGGCGCATGGGTTCGGCGAGCACGGCCTCGCAGAGCCGGCGCAGGCGCTTGTCGGTCGGCAGCGCGACGCCGAGCTGCAGGCGCGGCGCGCGGCGGATCTCGTCGAGGATGAGCTTGCCGATCCAGCCTTCGCGGTCGGCGACGGCGTCGCCAGGTTCGATCTCGTCGCGGGCGAGCTGTACGGCCAGTTCGCGCAGCAGCGGGGAGACCTCGAGGACCCGGTTCTCCGCCCAGACCTCGCCGTCGTCGGGCGGCTCCAGCAGATAGAGCGTGCGCAGCTCGCAGCGCTCGACAGCGGTCACCGCGTGCACCACGCCGGCCGGGATCCAGACGCCGCGCGAAGGCGGGACCAGGAAGGTGGCGCGGTCGGTGCTGACGCGCACGACGCCGGTCACCGAGAACACGAACTGACCCCAGGTGTGGAGGTGCGCCTGGATGTCCATGAACCCGTCCAGGCTGCGCGACTTGGCGCGCACCGGGCGCTCGGCGCTGGGGGCGTAGCGGCGCGGATCCAGCGGCGGCAGGCTGGTGCGGCGCGTGAGGGTCGGCGTCGGGTGGGGCGTCGGGTGGGGTGTCACGTGCTGGGCGGGGAGGTTCATGGCGGAAACTCGACAGAACTTGTCCGGCTATCGTAATCCCGACGTGAAGGCCCTGTCACCATTCCGTCCATGAACACCGCCACCACCACCGCCGACGCGGCCGGCCTGTCGACCAGCCCCGAACAGAGCGCCGCACAGAGCAGGACACGGGACATCCAGACCATCAGCCTGATCGGTCTGGCGCACGGCACCTCGCACTTCTTCCACATGCTGCTGCCGCCGCTGTTCCCGGTGTTCATGCGGGAGTTCGGGCTGAGCTATTCGGAGCTGGGCCTGCTGGTGACGATCTTCTTCGTCATCTCGGGCGTGGGGCAGGCGCTGTCGGGTTTCCTGGTGGACAAGACGGGCGCGCGGCCGGTGCTGTTCGCGGCGTTGAGCTGTTTCGTGCTGGCGTCGCTGGCGGCGGGCACGGCGCAGGGCTTCGCGGGGCTGGCGCTGGCCGCGGCGCTGGCGGGCCTGGGCAACTCGCCCTTCCACCCGGTGGACTTCACCATCCTGAACAAGCGCGTGTCGCAGCAGCGGCTGGGGCATGCGTTCTCGGTGCACGGCATCACCGGCAACCTGGGCTGGGCCGCGGCGCCGGTGCTGCTGATCTGGATGCACCAGGCGACCGGTGAATGGCGCCTGGGCTACGTGGCGACGGCGGCGTGGGCGCTGTTCGTGATCGCGCTGCTGGTCTTCAAGCGCGACGCGATCGACGACACGCAGGGCTCGTGGGGCCATGAGAAGGCCGGCGCGGCCAAGGCGCCGGTCGACGAGCATCCGATGGCCTTCCTGAAGCTGCCGTCGGTGTGGCTGTGCTTCTCGTTCTTCTTCTTCACGACCTCGGCGCTGAGCGCGATCCAGAGCTTCGCCTCGCCGGCGCTGTCGGCGATGTACGGGGTGAGCCTGGCGAGCACCGCCTTCGTCGTGACCGGCTACATGCTGGCGGGCGCAGCGGGGATGATCGTGGGCGGCTTCCTGGTGGCGAAGTCGCAGAACCTGGAGCGCAACATCGCCGGCGCGATGTTCGTCGCCGCGGCGCTGCTGGCGCTGACGGCCACGGGCTGGCTGCCGGCGACGGCGGCGCTGATCGCAGCGGCGACGGCGGGCTTCGGCACCGGCCTGGCCGGTCCGTCGCGCGACATGCTGATCAAGCGCGCCGCGCCGCCCGGAGCGACCGGCCGCGTCTACGGCACGGTGTACTCCGGCCTGGACACCGGCTTCGCGGTGGCGGCGCCGATCTTCGGCGCGCTGATGGACCGCCACTGGAACAACGCCGTGTTCTTCGGTGCGTCGTTCGCGCTGCTGCTCGGTATCGGCGCGGCGAGCCTGGTGCGGCAGGGGAAGCGCTGACACCCCTCAGGGGGAAGTCAATCCGAGGTGTCGGATGACTGGAATCAGTGGTCACCCGACGCCGTCATAACGATCGAGGTAGGTCCCGGAACTTGCATCGCATCGCCCGCGCAACAGTGCGGCGACCTTCGTTTGCAGCGGCATGCAGCGGATCTAGAGTCGTTGGCTCAGGAGTGATCCGACCATGGCCTACCCACCCGCAATCGTCGCCAATGCTGTCCTCTATCGCGCCAAGCAGCGTGGCATCCGTATCAGCCATCTGAAACTGCAGAAGCTGATCTTCTTTGTCCACGCGTGGCGCCTTGCGCTGCATGACCTGCCCGCGGTTGTTGAGCGGCCGGAAGCGTGGGAATACGGACCCGTGTTCGAGACCCTCTTTCATCGGCTGAAGAACCTCGGACACGAGGCGATCCGTCAGTACATCGAGACGGTCGAGTCAAGGACCAATGGGTACCAGACGCTGATGCCGTCCACTGAGGACGTGGCATTCTGGCGCGTGCTCGATGAGGTGATGGACCGTTATGGCCGACTGACCGCGGCGCAATTGTCAGCGCTTGGTCATGAACCCGGTGGTCCATGGGCGATCGCGCGAATGTCGAAGCAGGCTGTCATTCCGGACGAGAGCATTCGCTCCTTCTATCGGGAGAAGCTGCAATGATCGAGTCGTCCGCCCCGTTGCCAATGCCGCCGCTGATGGAGGTTCCTCCGATCGATGTGCCCATAACGGCAGAGTTGAAAAAGTTCGATTCGGAAGTGCTGGACTACAAGATCAAGCGCGCGAGTACTTTCGGTGGCCTGAGCGTCGCGGGCACCCTGTACCTCGTCGGGGTGTTGGTGATCCTGAAGTTGATGACCATCTGGCCTTTCGACTGCTCACCGGTAGCGGAGATTACAGACTCCTTCGCGCGCATCGTGGAGTGCACGAATCCGATGATTCAAGGCAACGGCTGGCACGGCGTTGCCGGCGTGATGTTGGCCCTGTTCTCCGTGCCGACTGTCTTGCTGATCGCCATCCTGCGGATGGCGTCGCCAAAGAAGGAACCGCTGCCGGACACCGTCTACACAACGGTCACGGACAAGTTCGCCAACGCGCTGGAACGCGTGTTCGAGCCGAAGAAGTAGCCCAGGCAACACTTGACCCCTACTGCCCCTGCAGCGCAAGTCGCCTCCGCGCCGCAACAGGGGACAACCCGCCCGCTTGCAATGGCGGAGCCGCTCGCTACAGTCGTCCGTCATGGATCAGCACCGCACCGTCAGCCGCCCCGCCGGGCACGTCCTCGTCGAGGCCCTGATCGAGCAAGGCATCACCGAGGTCTTCGGGGTGCCGGGCGAAAGCTACTTGGCCGTCCTCGACGGCTTCCATGAGCACCGTGAGCGCATCCGCTTCATCGGCTGCCGGCAGGAAGGCGGTGCCGCCTTCATGGCCGATGCCCAGGGCAAGCTGACCGGCCGCCCCGGCGTGTGCTTCGTCACCCGCGGGCCCGGCGCCACCAACGCCAGCATCGGCCTGCACACGGCCTTCCAGGACTCGACCCCGATGATCCTGTTCATCGGGCAGGTGGCGTCCGACCAGCGCGATCGCGAAGCCTTCCAGGAAGTCGACTACCGCCAGATGTTCGGCCCGGGCACGCTGGGCATGGCCAAGTGGGTCGGCGAGGTGCACGACCAGCATCGCCTGCCCGAGTACGTCGCACGGGCCTTCCACACCGCGATGCAGGGACGGCCCGGCCCGGTCGTGCTGGTGCTGCCCGAGGACATGCTCACGCAGCTCACCGACGCGCCGGTGCTGCCGCGCGCCAAGCCCGCCGTCGCGTGGCCGGCGCCGGCGGACCTCGTCGAGCTGCAGGCCCGGCTCGAAGGCGCGCAGCGACCCTTCGTCATCGCCGGCGGCGGCGGCTGGACCGCCGAAGCCTGCGCCGCGCTGCAGGACTTCACCCATGCCTGGCAGGTGCCGGTCGGCTGCGCCTTCCGCTTCCAGGACCTCTACGACAACCGCGACCCGCTGTACGCGGGCGACGTCGGCATCGGCATCAACCCGGCGCTCGCCAAACGCATCGTCGAAGCCGACCTCGTCATCGCGATCGGCCCGCGCCTGGGCGAGATGACCACCGGCGGCTATACGCTGCTCAAGGCGCCGCGTCCCGCGCAGCAGCTGGTGCACATCCACGCCGGCGCCGAGGAACTGGGCCGCGTCTATGCGGCGGACCAGATGATCCAGGCCAGCATGAGCGGCGCCGCGCTGGCACTGCAGCAGTTGCGCCCGCCGGTCGACCTCGAGGAACTGCCGTGGTTGCAGTGGTCGCGCGACGCGCATGCCGACTACCAGCGCAACCAGCAGGCGCTGCCCGTCGGCCCCATGGATCTGGCCGAGGTCATCCATCTGCTGGACCGGCTGCTGCCGGCGGAAACCATCTTCACCAACGGCGCCGGCAACTACAGCGGCTGGCTGCATCGCTTCCACCGCTACACGGCGCTGCATCAGGGCGGCCGCACCCAGCTCGCGCCGACCAGCGGCGCGATGGGCTACGGCTTCCCGGCCGCCGTCGCCGCGGCGCTGCTGCAGCGCGAGCGCTGGGTCGTCAACATCGCCGGGGACGGCGACTTCCTGATGACCGGCCAGGAGATGTCCACCGCGATGGCGCACGGCGCGCGCCGGCTGATCTGCCTGGTGGTCGACAACGGCAGCTACGGCACCATCCGCATGCATCAGGAGCGCGAATACCCCGGCCGCGTCAGCGGCAGCGACCTGCACAACCCCGACTTCGCCGCCCTCGCGCGTGCTTATGGCTGGCTGGCGTTCACCGCGGCCCGCACCGAGGATGTCGAGCCCGCGCTCCGTCAGGCGCTCTCGTCGCAGGTCCCCACGCTGATCCACCTGAAGCTGCCGGTGGAGATCTCCACCTCGCGGGCGACGCTCAGCAGCATCCGCGAGGCCGCGTTGAAGCGGAAGTCCCCGTGACCTCGACGGCGGCCGCCTCTGACGGAGAATGGATCCATGTCTGAATCCATTCCCTTCGCCCTGCGCGGCGAGTACATCGAACTCGACAAGCTGCTCAAAGCCACCTCGCTGGCCAGCAGCGGCGGCGAGGCCCGGCACTTCATCTCCGAGGGCCAGGTGCGCGTCGACGGCCAGGTCGATCTGCGCAAGACCGCCAAGATCCGCGCCGGCCAGGTGGTGGAGTTCAACGGCCAACGCATCGAGATCCTGAACGACCCGGAGGAGTGACCCGATGACCAGTCCCAGCGCCTCGACCCGCGCCGCGATCCGTTTCTCGACCTGCGACCTCTGCGATTCGCTGAAGGCCGATACCAGCGGCGATACGCGCTGGCTCCCGGGCAGCCGGTATCGCAGCTATGGCGGCCACGCGCGCTTCGCCGGGCCGGTGGCGACGGTGCGCTGCCTGGACGACAACTCGCAGGTCAAGGCCGCGGTCGAGAGCTTCGGCGCCGGACGCGTGCTGGTCGTCGATGGCGGCGGTTCGCTGCGGCGCTCGCTGGTCGGCGGCAACCTCGCCGTCAGCGCGGCGAAGAACGGCTGGGCCGGCGTGCTGGTCCACGGCGCCGTGCGCGATCTGGAAGAGCTGCGCGCGGCCGAGGTCGGCCTGTTCGCGCTGGGCCATGTGCCGATGCCGACCGAGCGCCGCGAGCAGGGCCTCGCGGATGTCCCCGTCCAGATCGACGGCGTCTGGATCCGCCCGGGCGACTGGCTGTACGCCGACGAGGACGGTGTCGTCGTCACGCCCAGGCCTGTGCACGCCGCGGGCTGAACCAGCGGCACTCGCGGATCACGACCGGCAGGCGCGCAGCAGCCGGGCAACGGCGTTCCCGACGCCTCGACAACAGGATCTACCGACCCCCAGGCCGCTCGGATCCAGCCACTCGATGTCGACGCGTGCGCAGTGGCAGACCTCGCGGAAGTCCTCGTTCCCGCTCCATGACTCCGGCGCACGGATTCGACGCAGGTGGGGCATTTCGCGCAGGTCGCGACCGAACTCCCCGGGGAATTGGAAGAGATCCTGCCCCTGATCGTTCAGGCCCGACAGATCCAGTTGGTGGATGTGGGGAACTGCGGTGCCGTCCGGCAACCGGCCCTTGCGGGTGGCGGTCACGGCGAGCGTCGTCCTTGACACGGCCTTCACACTGTCGGCGAAGGCCGCGGGGTCCTGGACGCTGTCATGACCGACGCGCAGGATCAGCGACAGCCGCTCGCAAGCCGCGCGGGTGCGGGAGAGCAGCGAGCGCGGCGGCAGTTCCAGCAACAGGGGCGTGCCGTCCTGGAGGCTGTCTGTGACGGTGAGACCCTTGACCGCATGCCGGCCCTCGGTCGTCATGATCGCCAGGGCGGTGAGCAGCCGGCCCTGACAGCGAGTCGTCGGCAGCCCGTTCTCCTCCTTGCCGAAGGCCCAGCGGCACAGATCGTCGATGACCTCGGCACCCGGGAGGTTCGCGCCCGAGCTTTTCGTGGAACGGATGTGGGTGTCGAAACTCCGGTACATGCCGGCCAGCAGCGTGTCGATCATCTCGGCCGGCATCTCCTGACGAGCGGGCGCCGGCGAGGGGCGATTGACGCCGTGGGGTCGCACATGCGGGTTGGTGCAGATGCGGCTGCGTTCCGGCTGGCATGAGGCGGGAGGAGGTCCGATCGGCACCAGACGATCGAGGACAGGTGTTCCGGAGGACGGACTGCTGCTTCCCGACTGGTACCCGGAGGACGAGGAATCCGTGGACCGACGGAGCTCGCCGTGGCGGTTGAACCCCTCGAGTCCCTGCAGCCGAGGCAGCCGCAGATTCAGGCCGCGCAACGGGACCTGCTTGCCGACCGGCCCGGCGACCTGGCGATCGCACGCCTGCAGGGCGGGCGGCGGATCCGTATCGGCGGGAAAAAACGGGGCCTGGACATGAGGGGGAATCTTGAACATGAGCGGATGGGATTGAGAGCGCCCTCAGTCGGCGACCCGGCTCCCACGTTCCCGTCGCCCCTGTGCGGCGCTCACACGTCAACCGTCGGCACGTGCGGCCCGCCATCCGGCCAGTGCCTCGGCCGCCATCGGCCGCCCGAACAGCCAGCCCTGCGCCGCGTCGCAGCCCATCGCCACGAGGATGTCGCGCTGGCCTTCGGTCTCCACGCCCTCCGCCACCACCGTGAGGCCCAGCGAGCGTCCGATGCCGATCACGGCGCTGGCCAGCGCGCGATCGTCGGCGTCCTGCTCCAGGTCGCGCACGAAGCTCTTGTCCAGCTTGAGCTCGGTCACCGGCAGGCGCTTGAGGTAGCTCAGGCTGGAGTAGCCGGTGCCGAAGTCGTCCACCGACACCCCCACGCCCATCTCGTGCAACTGCTGCAGCTGTTCGCGAGGGCGGCTGGTGTCGTCCAGCATCAGGCGTTCGGTGACTTCCAGCGTCAGGTCGCTCGCCGCCAGCCCGTGCTTCGCGAGCAGGGCCCGCGCGTGCGCGGCGACGTCGTCTTGATGGAATCGCTGCGGCGAGACGTTGACCGACAGGCCCGGCACCGCCGTCCCCTCGGCGCGCCAGCGCGCCAGTTGCGCGCAGGACTGCGCCAGCACCCAGGCGTCCAGCGCATTGATCAGGCCGCTCTCCTCGGCCACCGGGATGAAGCGGTCCGGCGGCACCCAGCCGCGTTCGGCGTCGTGCCAGCGCAGCAGCGCCTCGACGCCCACCAGCGCGCGGTCGGTCAGCCGGACCTTGGGCTGGTAGTGCAGCTGCAGCAGCTGGTTGGACAGCGCGTGGCGCAAGGCCGCCTCGATGTCGAGCCGCTCGTCCAGCGCCTGGTTCATCGCGTGCAGGAAGAAGCGGGCGCAGTCGCGGCCGGCACGTTTGGCCTCGTACATCGCGATGTCGGCGTTCTTCAGCAGCTGGTCGAGGTCGAGCCCGTCCCGCGGGTAGGCGCACACGCCGATGCTGGCCGTCATCTGCACCCGGGCGTGGCTGCCGTCCAACGGAATGGGGGTCTCCAGCGCCGTGCGCAGCTTGCCGGCGACATGCATCGCGTCCTCCGCCGAGCAGCCCGGCAGCAGCACGACGAACTCGTCGCCGCCCAGTCGCGCGAGCGTGTCGCTGTCCCGCAGCGAGCCCAGCAGGCGCGCGGAGATGTGCTTGAGCACCTGGTCGCCGACCGCATGCCCCAGCGAATCGTTGACGGTCTTGAAGCGGTCGATGTCCAGCAGCAGCAGCGCCGCCGGCGCCTCGGTGCGCGCGGCCTGCATCAGCGTCTGCCGGGCACGGTCGGCCAGCAGCGTGCGGTTGGGCAGGCCGGTGACGCCGTCGAAGTAGGCCAGCCGCTCGATCTCGCGCTGGTGGCGGTCGTGCATGAAGGCGATCTGGCACAGCTGCGTGCAGGCCTGCACCATGCGGCGGTGGAAGGGCGCCGCGGCGCGCGGTTCGCGGTAGTACAGCGCGAAGGTCGCCACGACCAGGTCGCTGCCGAGCAGGATGGGTGTCGACCAGCACGCGTGCAGCCCGTGCGGCAGCGCCAGATCGCGGAAGTCGGCCCACAGCGGATCGGTGGCGATGTCGGTCACCTCGACCGGCTGGCGGCGCCAGGCGGCGGTGCCGCAGGAGCCGGCCGCCGGACCGATCTGGAAGCCCTCCAGCGCGCCGCTGAACGAGGCCGGCAGACTGGGCGCGGCCAGCGGATGCACGCGGCCGTCCTCGTCCACCGTCAGCACGGAGCAGATCACCTCCGGCGCCAGCGCCTCGACGGCGCGGCACAGCAGGTCCATGACCGCCGCCAGCGGGCGGCCGAGGGCGACGGCTTCCAGCACGTCGCGCTGCAGGTGATCGATGTCCGCCTGCTCGTCCGTTCTTGTCGCGTGCTGTTCTCGCATCGCTGCTCCCTGTATGCCGGAAGCATCGCAGGCCGGACGCCTGCCGGCAAGGACCTCAGCGCAACACAGTCAGCAGCCGTTCCAGGCCACCGTCGTTGATGGCGACCATCGCCTGCTCGCGGACCTTGGGCTTGGCGTGGTACGCGACGGAGAGGCCGGCGGCGCCCATCATCGGCAGGTCGTTGGCGCCGTCGCCGACGGCGATGCACTGCGCGGGCGTGGCACCGATGCGCTCGGCGCAGGCCAGCATCATGCGGCGCTTCTCCTCGCCGTCGCAGATGTCGCCCCAGTCCTGCATCACGAGGCCGCCGGTCAGGCGGCCGTCGACGATCTCCAGCTCGTTGCTGCGGACGAAGTCCATGCCGAGCTCGGCGGCGACGACACGCGTGAAGTAGGTGAAGCCGCCGGAGACCAGCACCAGCTTCAGGCCGGCGGCCTTGAGCGCGGCGCAGAGCTCGCGCGCACCGGGGTTGAAGCTGAGCCGCTCGCGCAGCACCTGCGCCAGCGCGTCCTCGCCGACGCCCTTCAGCAGCGCGAGACGGCGGCGCAGGCTGTCCTTGAAGTCGGTGATCTCGCCGCGCATGGCGGCCTCGGTGATCGCGGCGACCTCGGCCTTGCGGCCGGCGGCGGCGGCGATCTCGTCGATGCACTCGATCGAGATCAGCGTCGAGTCCATGTCGAACGCGGCAAGCTTGAAGTCGCTCAGCGCCAGCGGCGGCGTGAAGCCTTGCAGCACGAGCGGAGAGAGCGGGGCCGGGGAGGTCGACGAGGAGGTCATGCGGACGGTGCGGGCAGGGGAGGCAGGGTCTTGAATGCGGAAGGCCCCGCCGACGATCACTTGGATCAGTCGGCGGGGACGGGCGGGAGCTTAGCGCACTCGCTGGGAGGCGCTTCAACGCGCATGGGCTGAGGCGTAGCCCGCGCCTGGCGCGTGCGACATCCAGAGTGCCTGCGAGCGTCCGAGATCGTGGGTCGCGATGCCCCAGCGCGTACCGTAGACGGCGGTTGGCTCCGCCACGCCGCGGCGGTGTCGTTGGGGTGCGACTTCCGGCGTGCCCCAAGCCTCCAGCTTCAAGTGTTCGACGTGGGAAAGTGCCTTGTCGTCGCTCACCAAGGTGGCGCCAAGCGCCATCGCATGCGCGGCAATGGCCATGTCGAATTGCCCTGTCGATTTGCCGATGCGTTCCATCTGAGTCCTGATGCACCCGTAGAGATCGGGGAACCACAGGTCGTCGACGAGGTACTCGACCCGGATGCGACGCATCAACTCTCGCAGCCTTAGTTCTTTGCGTTGCGAGGGCCTTTTCTCAAGACCGGCAAAGACCTCGGCCTGAACCAACACGCTAATAGCTATCGGGCCTCGAAGTGCATCAAACCGCTCTTGGCAATAGATGCGCCGCGCCGTCTCGGGTGGATCCATCAGATAGCTCACGACGTTCGTATCGAGCATGTACAAAGGCTCATCGCGATTCATGTTGAACCTCCCAAGCATCAAAACGTGCACGGCGGATGAGGTCTTCTTCCGGCCCGTCCCCCCAGTCGTCGAGGCCCAGGACGCGGGCACGTACAGGTTTTCCGTAGTTTTCGGGCAGATAGGGGCAGGTGTCGCAGCCTTCCCGCGCATGCACAACCAAGCGACCGAGTCGCCTGTCCTCGCGCAGCATGCGGCTGAAGGGATCAGGACCAACATCCAGGTAGTCGGGCGGAAGATGTCGGCATTCGAGGCAGGTCCTCGCGTAAGCGAGACCGCGCTTTTTCCCTGCGATCTCTGCTTCCCGTGCGACCTGATAGGCCTCTTCCTCCGCGTCTTCCTCTGCGCGGAGGGCCGCCATCGGATCGGAAAGATCGACAGTGGGCAGGTGTTGATGCATCGGCATCTCCCGAAGTTGAGACGCCATCAGTCTAGGAAGCGGTTCCTCCGCCGTCATTGACTCGAACTGGTGGACGTGCCGGTCGTCTTCCAGCAATTCAAGTGAGGGCCAGTCACTTCTCCGGATTGCCATTGAAAACGGCGGCCGCAGCCGCCGTTTCACCACGCCGAAGCGGACCTTGGCTCAGGCCCGCGCCACCGGCGCGCCGAGCAGCCGCAGCACCTCGCGCACGGCCTGCGCGCGGTCCTTCGGATCGGTGAGCGCCTTGTCGATGCGCAGCTTCTCGTTGCCCACCAGCTTGATGTTGCGGTTCTTCTGCACCAGCTCGATGACCCGCATCGGATCGATCGGCGGATTGGGCCGGAAGTTGATGTTGATGACGCTGGGCGCCGCGTCGATCTTCATCACGCCGTAGGGCTTGGCCAGCACGCGCAGCCGGTGCGTGTCGAACAGCGTCTGACCCTGCGCCGGCAGCTTGCCGAAGCGGTCGGTGATCTCCTCGAGCATCGCGTCGATCTGCTCGGCGCGGTCCGCCGTCGCCAGCCGCTTGTACAGCGACAGCCGCTGGTGCACGTCGCCGCAGTAGGCGTCGGGCAGCAGCGCGGGCGCATGCAGGTTGATCTCGGTGGTCGCCGACAACGGGCTGAGCAGGTCCGGCTCGCGGCCGGCCTTGAGCGAGCGCACGGCCTCCGACAGCATCTCGTTGTAGAGCTGGAAGCCGACCTCCATCATGTTTCCGCTCTGGTGCTCGCCGAGCACCTCGCCGGCGCCGCGGATCTCCAGGTCGTGCATCGCGAGGTAGAAGCCCGAGCCCAGCTCCTCCATCGCCTGGATCGCCTCCAGCCGCTGCGCCGCCTGCTTGGTCAGGCCCTCGACGTCCGGGACCATCAGGTAGGCATAGGCCTGGTGGTGCGAACGACCGACGCGGCCGCGCAGTTGGTGCAGCTGCGCCAGGCCGAACTTGTCGGCGCGGCTGATGACGATGGTGTTGGCGCTGGGCACGTCGATGCCGGTCTCGATGATGGTCGAGCACAGCAGCACGTTGTGCTTGCCGCCGACGAACTCGCGCATCACGCGTTCCAGCTCGCGCTCGGGCATCTGGCCGTGGGCGACGACGATGCGCGCCTCCGGCAGCAGCTCCTCGAGCTTCATGCGCCGGTTCTCGATGGTCTCGACCTCGTTGTGCAGGAAGTAGACCTGGCCGCCGCGCTTGAGCTCGCGCAGGATGGCCTCGCGGATGGTGCCGCTGGTCTCGCTGCGCACGAAGGTCTTGATCGCCAGGCGCCGCTGCGGCGCGGTGGCGATGACGCTCAGGTCGCGCAGGCCCTCCAGCGCCATGCCCAGCGTGCGCGGGATCGGCGTGGCGGTCAGCGTCAGCACGTCGACCTCCGCGCGCATCGCCTTCATCGCCTCCTTGTGGCGCACGCCGAAGCGGTGCTCCTCGTCGATGACCAGCAGCCCCAGGCGCTTGAACTTGACGTCGGCCGACAGCAGCTTGTGCGTGCCGATGACGATGTCGATCGAGCCGTCGGCCAGGCCTTCCATCGCCGCCTTGATCTCCTTGGCGGAGCGGAAGCGGCTCATCTCGGCGACCTTCACCGGCCAGCGGCCGAAGCGGTCGGCGATGTTCTGGTAATGCTGCTCGGCCAGCAGCGTGGTCGGCGCCAGCAGCGCGACCTGCTTGCCGCCCATCACCGCGACGAAGGCGGCGCGCAGCGCGACCTCGGTCTTGCCGAAGCCGACGTCGCCGCAGACCAGCCGGTCCATCGGCTTGGGGCTGATCATGTCCTGGATGACGGCGTGGATCGCGGCGCGCTGGTCGGGCGTCTCCTCGAAGCCGAAGCTCGCGGCGAAGGCCTCGTAGTCGTGCGGCGAGTAGCGGAAGGCGTGGCCCTCGCGCGCGGCGCGGCGGGCGTAGAGGTTGAGCAGCTCGGCGGCGGTGTCGCGGACCTGCTCCGCCGCCTTGCGCTTGGCCTTGTCCCACTGGCCCGAGCCCAGCCGGTGCAGCGGCGCTTCCTCGGCGCTCACGCCGGTGTAGCGGCTGATCAGGTGCAGCTGCGCGACCGGCACGTAGAGCGTGGCCTTGTCGGCGTACTCCAGGTGGAGGAACTCGCTGGGGCCGTCGCCCAGGTCGATGTTGATCAGGCCCAGGTAGCGGCCGATGCCGTGGTTGGTATGCACCACGGGATCGCCGACCTTCAGCTCGGACAGGTCCTTGATCAGCGCGTTGACGTCGCTGACCTGCTCCTGCTTGCGGCGCCGGCGCGTGGTGGGCGTGGTCGCGAAGAGCTCGGTCTCGGTGAAGAGCTGGATCTGGCGGCCTTCATCCGGTTCGAACCAGAAGAAGCCCGCGGCCAGCGGCGCGGCGGTGATCGCGAAGCGCTCGTCCTTGTTGGCCTCGAACTCGGCGAGGTCCTTCACCGACGGCGGATCGATCCTGTTGTCGCGCAGCAGTTCGAGCAGGCTCTCGCGACGGCCCTCGCTCTCGGCCAGCAGCAGCACGCGGAAGTCGGTGGACTTCAGGTGCGCGGCCAGCCGCGCGAGCGGCTCCTGCGCGCCGCGTTCGACGCTGACGTCGGGCAGCGGACGCGCATAGTCGACGGCCTCGTGGCCGCGCACGGCCAGCACCGCGTGGCGGTGCGTCGCGGTGAAGAACTCCTCGGGCCGCAGGAAGATCTCCTCGGGCGCCAGGATGGGCCGGTCCGGATCGTGCTGCAGGAAGCGGTGGCGCTCGCGCGTGTCGGTCCAGTAGCGCTGCAGCGCCTCGTCGACCTCGCCGTGCAGCACCAGGCCGGCCTCGGCGCTCACGTAGTCGAACACGCTGGCGACCTCGTCGAAGAACAGCGGCAGGTAGTACTCGATGCCGCCGGTGGCCAGACCCGTGTCGATGTCCTTGTAGATGCGCGACTTCGTCGGGTCGCCGTCCATCTTCTCGCGCCAGCGGGCGCGGAAGGCCTTGCGCGAGGCCTCGTCCATCGGGAACTCCCGCCCGGGCAGCAGGCGCACTTCCGGCACCGGGTACAGCGAGCGCTGCGAGTCCGGATCGAAGACGCGGATCGAGTCCACCTCGTCGCCGAACAGGTCCACGCGGTAAGGCACCAGCGAGCCCATCGGGTACAGGTCGATCAGGCCGCCGCGCACGGCGTACTCGCCGGGCGAGACCACCTGGCTGACGTGCTGGTAGCCGCCCAGCGTCAGCTGGCGCTTGAGGCCGGCCTCGTCCAGGCGCTGCTTCTGGCGGAAGTTGAAGGTGGTCGCGGCGAGGAAGGACGGCGGCGCCAGCCGCGTCAGCGCGGTGGTGGCGGGCAGCAGCACGACGTCGAGGTCGCGTTCCGCCACCGCTTTCCCGTTCGCCTGCAGCAGCCGCCACAGCGTGGCCAGCCGTTCGGAGATCAGGTCCTGGTGCGGGCTGAAGCTGTCATACGGCAACGTCTCCCAGTCGGGGAAGACGGCCACGCGCAGCTCGGGCGCGAAGAACTTGAGCTCGTCCTCCAGGCGCTGCGTGTCGCCGGGCTCGGCGGTGACGACCAGCGTGAGGCGGCCGGCCGCCTGCTGCTGCCGCGCGAAGCGGGCCAGCAGCAGCGCGTCGGCGGAGCCGGTGGGACGGGGCAGGGTGAAGCGTTTGCCGGGAGAGATCGTGGACAGCTGCATGGCGCACAAATGAGGACAGCCCCGGGAAGGGGCTCGAGGGAATTGTAGGGAGCCCGGCGCGACACGGCGTGACAGCAGCGACAACCGCATCGGCAAGGGCATCGGCAAGGGCAACGACAAGGGCAACGACAAGGGCCGCATCGCGACGCTTCCCGGGAGCAGTCGGCGTACCCGGCGCCCGGTTCCTGATGCATTCCAGGACGGACGCCGCGCGTCGAGGTCGGTGCCGGCGCCGCGGGGGCGAAGCGAGGCGATAGGCGGGAAGACCGGCGCTTTGAAGAATGACGGTTTTCCATCGAGCACCTTCCAGACATGCGCAGTGCATTCATCGCCGCAGGGGCGACGACCGGCCGGTCGTCGCGCCGGGTCGCGGCCTCTCCCTTCCCTCCCGGCCTGCTACGCGACCTCCCCGGCCGCCGGCGGTGTGCCCTGGCCGGCGCGGCATGGCTGGCCTGCCTGGCGTTCCAGCCGCACGCCCAGGGGCAGACGCCGTCGGCAACGCCGACGCCGCCGTTGCCGACGGCCGTGCCGCAGTGGCATGAACTCAGGGCCGGCCAGGCCAGACCCGAGTCGCCCGCGGGCGGGCGCCTGGTGATCGTCCAGGACAGCGAGCGCGCCGCGATCACGTGGAAGTCGTTCGACATCGGCAAGGACGCCGTCGTCGAATTCAGGCAGCCCGGCGCGAAGTCCATCGTCGTCAACCGGATCCTGAGCGGAGCGCCCACCCAGGTGCGCGGGCGTCTGGCGGCCAACGGGCAGGTCTTCCTGCTCAACGAGTACGGCATGACGATAGGCGCCGGTGCGCAGGTCGACGTGGCCGGGTTGGCCGTGTCGACGGGCAGGCAGGCGGAGGACCGCTGGCAGGACCTGGACGCCGCTGGCCTGCGGCAGCAGGACGGCGGCGGCGCCGACCTCCGCATCGACGGCGCATTGAAGCTGAAGGAGGGCGGGATCGCCCTCCTGCAGGGCGGCCGGATCGACCTCCACGGCAGCATCGGATCGCCGGGCGGGCAGTTGTGGATACGCGGGGAGGACGTCGGGATCGGCGACGGCGGCGGCGCCGAGATCGACCTCGCCGCCTTCGGCGCGACCGCGCCGGGAGACATCGATGTCAAGGCCTCCAGAGCGCTCCGGGTCGTCTCGCCGTTGAAGGTCGGCGCTGACAAGGCCGGCGGCGGCAGCGTCATGCTGCGGGGCGCGACCGTCGCTGCCGGCGGGATCTTCGTGGACAGCAAGGAACGGGACGGTGGGACGATTGTCGTCTCCGGCCACAAGGGGGTTGTCACCGGTTCGCTCCTCACCGCGAACGGCGGTCGGGATGGGGGCCGCATCACGGTGGAGTCGCGCGCCGGGGCGATCCTGGTCAGGGAAGGCGCCCACGTCGCGGTGAGCGGCGGGCTCCGGGGCGGCACCTTGATGGTCACCGGCCAGTCGCTCGACTGGCAGGAAGGGCGCGCAAGGATCGACGCGGACGGCGGAACGCAGGGCGGGCTGGTCACGCTGGAGGCCACCGAAGCGCTCTCCGCCACGCCGCTGAGCTTCCTGGGGCGGGCCGAGATCACCGCCAACTCGCGCCGGGGCCCGGGTGGACGCGTGACGATGAAATCGGCGGCAGGGATGGCGATCGCCCAACGGGTCAACCTGCGGGTCAAGGGCAACGCGTCCCAGGGAGCGGGCACCATCGAACTGCTGGCGCAGTCCGGCCTCCGGCCGATGCCGTTTCTCGATTTCGGAACGACACGAGGCGGGCAACTGCACCTGGGCGCGGGCGCGTGGGAAGTCGGCGACGGTGATCCGCTACTGCCTGCCGTTCAGCCCGCCGACATCGGGAACGGCCCCGCGCGCCTGAAGGCGACGGACCTGTCGACCTGGCTCGATCAGGGTCGCGCCGTTCAACTGACGGCCGTCGGGACGATCGACGTGACGCGTCCCGTCGACACCCGGGACCCCGATGCCGGCGGCCTCTCGCTGACCGCCCGCGACATCCGGTTGGCCTCGACCATCGACCGCACGGCGGGCGACCTGGTGCTGACGGTGGTCGCTCGCTCGGGCACCGTCGGCAACGTCGAGATGTTGCGGGGAGCGGCGATCCAGGCGCCCAGGTCCCGGGTGTCCTTCGTCGTGCCGGCGGCCAACGTCTCCCAGCACGAGTCGGGGGGCCGCCTGACCCTGGGCGTGGTGAAGGCGGACCGGCTCGACATCGACGTCCGGGACGCGTCGCTCGCCTTCCGGGTGGACGACAAGGACTATGACGGCGGTACGCGGGCAGACGTCACGAGCCAGACACTCCATGGCATCGAGCTGCTGCCGGAGAGCAACCTGACGTCGATCGTCGAAGCGGCGTTCGTCGACAAGCACGCGGGCGAGAACAAGCTGGCGACGGCCAAGGTCTGGCTGACCGGTCACGACGGCGATGAGCGGGTGCAGGTGCAGCAGCATGAGATCGTCGAGAACGTCGGCGATAGCGCGGAGCGTCGTCATCGGGGGTGGGAGACGGTGGCCGCGATCAGGCCGCTGCCGCTGACGGTGGCGGGCCGGTCCGTGCCGAAGGCGTACGACGGCTCGCGCGTGGCCGACGTGACCCTGTCCCTGTCGACGCCGCCGCTGTCCGGCGACGAGGTCGGGGTCGAGCACGGCGATGCGTTGTTTGACGACGCGGATCCCGGGAGCGGCAAGGCCATCACGGTGAACGACGTGCGCCTGACCGGTGCGGACGGTCGCAACTATGCGGCCCCCGGCACCGTGATCGTGCGCGATGGGCGCATCGACGCGGGGATGCCGAGGCCGCCCGAGCCGAAGGAACCATCGCGACCGACGACACCGACGACACCGACGACACCGACGACACCGACGACACCGACGACACCGACGACACCGACGACACCGACCACACCGACCACACCGACCACACCGACCACACCGACAGCACCGACAGCACCGACGACACCCGCAGAGCCGAAGGCACCGGCCGGACCCACGACACCGACCGGACCCACGACGCCGGCCAGGCCGCCGACACCGACCGGACCGACGACGGCGACGGAGCGGCCGCAACCTCGCATCCCCATGCAACGGCTCACACCGGCGCAGACCGCGTCGCCGGCCAGGGCTGCCGTGACCGTCGCCGGTTGCGGACCGACATCGATCTGCACGCATGTGCTGCGCGAGTTCCGTCCGCCGGGCCGTCCTTGCGAGGAACGGGCGCTCGAGTCGCTGCTGAAGCCGCCCGCCTCGCCGCTGACGGTGCATGGCGGCACCTGTCCGGCCGAGGACGTCATGGGCGAGGTCGCGCCGTGACGCGACGCCGTCGTCCGCCGCGCGACCTCTCGTTCAGCTGCCCTTTGAGCGGCTCTTTCTGCTTCTCTTTCCCGTTCCTGTTCATGCATCCATCGCATCTCCCGGGGCGGCTGCCGCCCCGACCGCTCCGACGCGCGCGGAGGGTCCGCCCGCGGGCCGCCGGTGCACTCGTCGCCGTCGGCATGGCGTTCTGCGCCGCCGCGCCCTGGAGCGTCGGGGCCCACGCGGCCGACGCATCGTCGGCGGCGCCGATGTCGCCCGTGGCACCGAGGGCCCGGGAGGCCGTGCGCCTCACCAGGGAGGACGTCCTCGGTCGAGCTTCCGTGTCGGACCCGCCGCGCCTGCGCATCGAAGGCCTGCGCGTGCTGGATGCCGACGCCGTGGCCCGGCGCTGGCAGCCGGCGCTGGCGGGTCGGTCGGATGCCGCCGCGGTCGAGGCGGTGGTGCGCGGCGTGGAGCGGCAGGTCCGCGCAGCCGGGCGGCCGTTCGCACGGGCCTATGTCCCGGCGGACGGGAGGACGGCCGGCGAACTCCGCCTGGTGGTCGTGGAGGGGCGCTACGGTCGCGTGGACCTCCGCGGCGGCGCGGCGCGCGAGGCGGCGGCGTGGTTCGACGCCGTCCGGCCGGGACGGCCCATCGGCGATGAACTCGAACAGCAGGTGCAGGCCTTGTCGCGGCTGCCCGGCGTCTCGATCGACGCGGGCCTGGGACCGGGTGCCGAGGTCGGCCAGGGCGACGTGGATCTGCGCGTGGAGCAGGCGCAACGCTGGAGCCTGGACCTGCGGGCCGACAACCACGGCAACCGTTATGCCGGTCGCGAGCGCGGCAGCGTGGCGGGTCACCTGAACGGGCTGCTGCGCTTCGGCGACCGGCTGACGGCCAGCGTCGGCGCCAACAGCGGCAAGGGATGGGACGGGGCGGCGGCCTACCAGGTGCCGCTGGGCGTGCGCGGCACGCGGGTGGCGGTGACGGCCAGCCGGCATCACTACGAGCTGGGCGGCGACTTCGCGGCGCTGGGCGCGCAGGGCCGGGTCGACGCGGCGGGGGCGACGGCCGTCGTCCCGCTCACCGCGAAGGGCCCGGGCCGTCTGACCTGGCAGATCGGCGTGGAAGGGCGCCGCATGCTCAACGAGCACAAGGCGGTGGCGCTCGCGGATCCGCGCCACGCGGTCGCGGTCACGACGGGCCTGCAGGCGGTGCTGTACCCGTCGGCGGGCGCGGCGGCCTGGGGCGGCGTGTGGATGGAGATGGGCGACGTGCGTCTGCGCGATGCCGCTGCGGCGGCGTTCGATGCCGCGAGCGCGCGTTCGGCGGGCGAGTACCTCGTGCTGTCCGCCGACGCGGCGCTGCTCCGGCAGTGGGGCGCCTGGGGACTGCTGCTGCGCGCCAGCGGGCAGATCGCGGACAAGAACCTGGACCCCTCGAAGAAGTTCTCGCTCGGTGGCGCGCGCAGCGTGCGCGCCTGGCCGCTGGGGGAGACCTCCGGCGATCACGGCGTGCTGGCGCAGATGGAGTGGCGCTACCGGTGGAAGGCGCTGGAGCCGTTCGGGTTCGTCGACGCGGGACGGGTGAGGTTCAGCCACACGCCGTGGGACACCACCGCCCGCGCGAAGGCGTTGCCGCAGGGGCGGATGCTCGCGGGCGCGGGCCTCGGCCTGCGCTGGCAGCACGGTCCGTGGAGCGCGGAAGGCACGGCGGGATGGCGCATCGGGTCGGCGCTGCAGCGGACCTCGGTGTCGGATCCGAAGGCGCGCGTGCCGCAGGTGTGGGTGAGTGTGGCGTATGCGCTTTGAGCGCTGTGAGCGCTGTGAGCGCTGTGAGCGCTGCGGGCGCCGTGAGGCCCGGACCGGCCTCGGCGCTCAGCCCGCCGGTGCGATGGGAATCGAGCGGCGCGCCTCGCGCATCGACAGCGGCGGCGTCTCCAGGCTGCGCGCACGCAACTGACCGCAGCCGCCGTCCACGTCCTGCCCGGCCGAGTCCCGCAGCTTCGTCAGCACGCCGCGCTGATGCAGCCGGCGGGCGATGTCGCGGGCCTTGTCCCAGTCGGGGCGCGCGTACGGCAGCGCCGGCACGCTGTTGTACGGGATCATGTTCAGCACGCCGTAGCGGCCCTTGAGCAGCTCGACGATCCCGTCAAGCTCGTCCTCGCCGTCGTTCACGCCGTCGATCAGCGTCCACTGGTACTGGATCGGGTATCCGGTCTCGCGGGCGTAGCGCTCGCCGGCCTCGACGAGCTCGCGCGGCGTGACGCGCGGCGCGCGAGGGAGCAGCTCGCGGCGCAGTTCCGGCTTGGTCGTGTGCAGGGAGAGCGCCAGCGCCGGCTTCACCGGCCCCGCGGCCAGGCGCTCGAACGCGCGCAGGTCGCCGACTGTCGAGAAGACCAGGTTCTTGTGGCCGAGGTTGCCCTCGAGCCCCAGCAGCTCGATCGCCTCCATCACCGCCTCCAGGTTGTGCGAGGGCTCGCCCATGCCCATGAACACGACCTTCTTCACCGCGCGCTCGCGTCGGGCGAGCGCCACCTGCGCGACGATCTCCGCGCTGGTGACCTGCCGCAGCAGCCCGTCCTTGCCGGTCATGCAGAAGCGGCATCCCACC
Organism: Roseateles noduli; assembly: GCA_002205125.1. GTDB lineage: Bacteria > Pseudomonadota > Gammaproteobacteria > Burkholderiales > Burkholderiaceae_C > Roseateles > Roseateles noduli. The sequence goes on from NIOE01000006.1 coordinate 21,784, forward strand.
GCGCAGCCGACCTGGCTGGACACGCACAGGCCGTCGCGCGGCAGCAGCACGCTCTCGACGGTCTGGCCGTCCTGGAGGCGCACGAGCAGACGGGCGGAGCCGTCTTCGCCGGGGTGCCGCTCGATCAGCGTGACCAGGCCGTGCAGCTCGTCCATGAGCGCGGGCAGCGCCTCGCGCACGGCCTGCGGCAGGTAGTGCTCCAGCTTGCGACGTCCCTCGGTCAGCGGCCGGGCCTGGACCCAGTGGCGCAGGACACGACCCGCGTGCGCCTCGTTGGCGCCGAGCGCGCTCAGGCGGCGGTGGATGTCGGCGATGGCGAACACGGCATGCGGAGCAGGGAAGGCGGAAGGCTGGAGTTTCGCCGATCCCTACAATCGGTCCCATGAGTTCCTTTCCCATCGGTCTGAGCCCGCGCTGCTTCGCGCTGGTGCCGGCCGCGGGCGTCGGCAGCCGTTCCGGCGCCGACCGCCCCAAGCAATACGTCCCGCTCGCCGGCCGCGCCATGATCGCGCACACGCTGGCGGCGCTGGCCGCCGTGCCGCGCATCGAGGCCACGCTGGTCGTGCTCTCGCCCGAGGACGACCAGTTCGAGGCTGCCGTCCCCGGCTTCGAGGGCGAGCGCGGCTGGATCGCGCGCACCGGCGGCGCGACGCGCGCCGACACGGTCGCCGCCGGACTGCAGGACCTCCGCGAGCGCGGCGCCCAGCCGCACGACTGGGTGCTGGTGCACGACGCCGCGCGCTGCCTGCTGCGCCCCGAATGGGTCGAGGCGCTGATCGACGCCTGCGACGACGACGAGGTCGGCGGCCTGCTCGCCCTGCCCGTGGCCGACACGCTCAAGGATGCCGCGGCCGCGAGCCCGGGCACCGACCCCGGCGCGGCGCCGTCCCTGCGTGTGGCCGCCACCGTCGACCGCCGCGGCAAGTGGGCCGCGCAGACGCCGCAGATGTTCCGCCTCGGCCTGCTGATGCCCGCGCTGGCCGGCCCGCTGGACGGCATCACCGACGAGGCCAGCGCGATCGAGGCCCTGGGCCATGCGCCGCGTCTGGTCGAGGCGTCCATGGAAAACTTCAAGGTCACCTATCCCGCCGACTTCGCGTTGGCCGAACGCCTGCTGAGGAGCCGCGCATGACTGTCGAATCCGATGACGATATCCAGGGCCTGAAGGCCGCCGGCGAAGCCGTCGCCACGGTGCTGCGCCGCATGCTGGACGCGATCCGCCCCGGCATGACCACGCTGGAGCTCGACCAGATGGGCGAGCGCTGGCTGACCGAGTTCGGCGCGAAGTCCGCGCCGCGCGTGATGTACAACTTCCCCGGCGCCACCTGCATCTCGATCAACGAGCAGGCCGCGCACGGCATCCCCGGCGACCGCGTGATCCAGAAGGGCGACGTGGTCAACGTCGACGTCTCGGCCGAGCTCGACGGCTACTTCGGCGACACCGGCGGCACGCGCATCGTCCCGCCGACGACGCCCACCAAGACGCAGCTGGTCTTCGCCGCGCAGTACGCGCTGGAACAGGCGATGAAGGAAGTGAAGACCGGTGCGCGGCTCAACCGCATCGGCCATGCGATCGAACGCGTCGCCAAGGGGCACAAGTTCAAGATCATCGAGAACCTCTGCAGCCACGGCGTCGGCCGCTCGCTGCACGAGGAGCCCAAGAGCATCCCCGGCTACTACGACGCCAACGACACCCGCGTGCTCTCCGAGGGCATGGTGATCACCATCGAGCCCTTCCTCTCGACCAAGAGCCGCTGGGTCGACGAGGAGGCCGACGGCTGGACCCTCTCCGGCGTCAAGGGCAACCTGTCCGCGCAGTTCGAGCACACGATGATCGTCACCCGCAACGGGCCGCTCGTCGTGACGAACGCGCTGCCGCATTGAGCGCCGGTGCTTCCTGAAGGCTGCCTGATCTCCTCGACCCGCCGGCTTCACGGCCCCACATCGACATCCTCATGGTTCTGAATTTCCGCATCGGCGAAGGCTGGGACACCCACCAGCTCGTCACCGGCCGCCCGCTGATCCTGGGCGGCATCACGGTCCCGCACACGCACGGCCTGCTGGGCCACTCGGACGCGGACGCGCTCGCGCATGCGATCACCGACGCGCTGCTCGGCGCCGCCGCGCTGGGCGACATCGGCAAGCTGTTCCCCGACACCGCCGCCGAGTTCAAGGGCGCCGATTCGATGGTGCTGCTCGCCGAGGCCTACCGTCGCGTCAGGGACCTGGGCTGGGTGATCGGCAACCTCGACAGCACCATCATTGCGCAGCAGCCCAAGATGGCGCCGCACATCCCGCTGATGCGGCAGCGGCTCGCGGAGGTGCTCGGCATCGATCCCGGCCAGATCAACGTGAAGGCGAAGACGGCCGAGAAGATGGGGCCGGTCGGCGAACTCAAGGCGATCGAGGCGCGCGCGGTGTGCCTGCTCGTGCGCGCCGGCTGATCGATCCCTGACAGATTCCTGCGCTGTCCGCCCCGGCTTTGCGAGGCCGGTGGAGCAAGGCCGCAGCGTCGTGCCATTGGCGTGACAGGCGCCGTCTCGAAGAATGCTGGACTCCCGTCCCAAGCTCCTTCGATGATGACCCGATTTCCCCTGCCTCCACGCCTATCCGCCGGACTGCGGATCAATGCCGCCGCTTGCCGCGGCGCCGCCTTGGTCCTGCTCTGTGCGACGACCGCGCTGCTGTCCGTTCCCACCCATGCCCAGTCGCAGCGGGAGCAGCAATACCGCGACGAGCAGCGACGTCATGAACAGCGGCGTCGGGATCAGCAGCAACTGGATCGTCAGCGCCATGAACGCCAGCGCGAGGAGAGGGCGCGCCTGGACAGGGAGCGCCTCGAACGCGAGCGGCTGGAACGGGAACGCCAAGAGCGTCTGCGCATCGAGCGGCAGCGCCGCATGCCATAGCAGCCCGCGCCTCACAGCCGGCTCGACGCGGTCTCGCGTCGAGCGGCGATGAACTCAGACGCTCGCGCGCTTGAGTCTCAGCTGCGCGACGAACCCGCTGTCGTCGGCATTCGCGAGCCGCAGCTGCGCGCCCAGGCGCTGCACCGACTTCTCGACGATCGCCAGGCCCAGGCCCGCGCCGGTCGCCGCCGTGCGCGCCGTGTCGCCGCGGTAGAACGGCGTCGTGAGCTTCGCGAGCTTGTCCGGCGGCACGCCGGGCCCGTGGTCGCGCACCGTCAGCAGCACCCAGGCGCTGTCGGCCTCGGCGGTGACTTCCACGCGCGTCGGCTCGTCGCCGTGGTGCCCGTAGCGGCGCGCGTTCTCGAACAGGTTCAGCAGGATGCGGCCCAGCTCGGTCGGATCCGTCCAGATGCGCAGCGCCGCGGACAGCCGCACGCTGATCTGGATCTGCTGCGGATCGCGGAAGCCCTGCGCCTCGCGCTCCACCAGCTCGCGCAGGTTGAGCGCCTGCAGCTGCAGCTCGCTCGGACGCGCGTAGTCCATGAACTTGTTGATGATGGCGTCGAGCTGGTCGATGTCCTGCGCGATGTAGGTCCGCGCCTGCTCGTCGTTGACGCTCATCTCCGCTTCCAACCGCAGCCGCGCCAGCGGCGTGCGCAGGTCGTGCGAGATGCCCGCCAGCATCACGCTGCGGTCCTCTTCCATCTTGGCCAGCTCGCGCGCCATCCGGTTGAAGCCCATGTTGACCTCGCGGATCTCGCTGGTCAGCGTGCTCTCGTCCAGGCGCGAGTCGTACTCGCCCTCGCGGATGCGGCTGGCGGCGATCGACAGCTCGCGCAGCGGCTGGTTGATCAGGCGCGCGATGGCCGCGGCGCCCAGCAGCGACGCGCCCAGCGCGATCGCGATCCACCACCAGTTGCTGGACATGTTGGCCTGCAGCGGCGCCGCGTTGGTCTGCAGCCAGAACTGGTCCGGACCGACGTCGAATCTCACCCACAGCCCCGGCACGCCGTTCAGCCCGCTCGCCAGCACCGTCTGCGGCCCGAGCCGCGAGACCAGCTCCTTGCGCAGCCGCTGCGCGAAGGGCGAGTTCTCGTAGGGCAGCCAGCGGTCGGTCGCTTCCGCAACCTCCACGGACACGGCCTCGCTGCGCGCCAGCGACTTGACCACCGCCACGCGGTTGATCGCATCGGTGCTGGTCAGCGCCACGCGCGACAGGTTCACCAGGCCGGCCAGCTGCTGCGCCGCCTCCAGGGCCTTGGGTTCGGCCTCCAGGGCCTTGAAGGTCTGCTGCCACGCCAGCACACCGGCCGCCAGCAGGAGCGCCAGCAGCGCGAACGTGCGCCAGAACAGGTTCAGCGCCAGACGCGGGGGTGCCACGGGATCAGGCCGCCTCGTCCGGAACGAACACGTAGCCCACGCCCCATACGGTCTGGATGAAGCGCGGTTGCGCCGGATCCTCTTCCAGCAGCTTGCGCAGGCGCGAGACCTGCACGTCCAGGCTGCGGTCGAAAGGCTCGAACTCGCGACCGCGGGCCAGCATCGCCAGCTTGTCGCGCGACAGCGGCTGGCGCGGGTGACGCACCAGGGCCTTCAGCATCGAGAACTCGCCGGTGGTCAGCGGCACCGGATCGCCGTTCTTGGCCAGGCGGCGCAGCGCCAGGTCGAACTCGAACGGCCCGAACTGGACCGTCATCGGTTCCTTGGACGGCGCGCCCGGGGCTTCCGGCGGCGGACGGCGGCGCAGCACCGCGTTGATGCGGGCCAGCAGTTCGCGCGGGTTGAAGGGCTTGGCCAGGTAGTCGTCGGCGCCGACTTCGAGGCCGACGATCCGGTCCACTTCCTCGACCTTGGCGGTCAGCATGATGATCGGCGTGTTGTCGCCCGCGGCGCGCAGCCGCCGACAGATCGACAGGCCGTCTTCGCCGGGCAGCATCAGGTCCAGGACGATCAGGTCCACGGTCTCGCGCGTCAGCTGCTTGTTGAGCGCCTTGCTGTCTTCGGCCAGGAGGACTTCGAAACCCTCCTGGGCAAGATAGCGGCGCAGGAGGTCGCGGATGCGGGCATCGTCATCCACGACCAGGACACGGTTGGGGCGGGTTGTGGTTTGCATGGCGGCCACTCCGGAATTTGTAACAGCGGGACTGTAAGGGCAGTTTTTCGACCTGCTTGCGGGATGAATCAGTCCTTACCGGATAGTTACATCTTTTGTAACAGGGCTGTCTATGTCCCTACTGGAGGCCGATGAATGACACAAAAAGGCGGATGGACGGCGCCGCCTGTCGGTCAACCGTGACGCTTTCCTCACACGTTATGCTGGTTCCCACCTGGACTCCCGTAGGAACCCGAATGATCCGAAGCTCCAAGATGCTCGCCCGCACCCTGATCGCCGCCGGCGCCGTGGCGGTCCTGCCCGCGATGGCGCAAGCCCAGGCTGCTCGCACCGACGTGCTGTCGCTGAGCGCCTCCGCCACGACCGAAGTCACCCGCGACCTGCTGCAGCTGCGTTTCTCCACCACCCGCGAGGGCAAGGAAGCCGCCGCGGTCCAGAACGAACTCAAGCAGGCGCTGGATGCCGCGCTTGCCGAAGCGCGCAAGGTCGCCAAGCCGGGGCAGGTCGACCTGCAGGCCGGCAACCTGTCGGTCTATCCGCGCTACGGTCAGCCCAAGGGCGTGAGCTCGAGCGCCGCGCCGCAGATCACCGGCTGGCAGGGCAGCGTCGAACTGCTGGTGCAGGGCCGCGACATCGAGGCGATCTCCAAGCTGAGCGGTCGCATCAGTTCGCTGGCCATCGCCAACGTCAGCTACGGGCTGTCGCGCGAGGCGCGCGAGAAGGCCGAGGACGAGGTCGTCGGCCAGGCGATCGCCAGCTACAAGGCCAAGGCCGCCGTGTACGCCAAGCAGTTCGGCTATTCCGGCTACCGGATCGGCGAAGTCAGCGTGAACGCCGACCAGCCGGTGGCCATGATGGCGGCGCCCATGGCCCGCATGAAGGTCATGAGCGCCTCCGCCGACGAGGCCCTGCCGACCGAATCCGGCAAGGCCACCGTCACGGTGAACGTCAACGGCAACGTCGTGATGACGAAGTGATCCTCACTGCGCGGTCCAGCCGCCGTCCATGGCCCAGGCCTGGCCGCGCACGTTGATGGCGGCGTCCGAACACAGGAACACGGTCAGCGCGCCGAGTTCCTCGGGCGTCGTGAACTGCAGCGAGGGCTGCTTCTCGGCCAGCAGCTGACGCTTGGCCTCGGCGGGGTCCAGACCCTCCTTGGCCGAGCGGTCGTCGATCTGCTTCTGCACCAGCGGGGTCAGCACCCAGCCGGGGCAGATCGCGTTGACGGTGACGGGGAGCAGGGCGGTTTCCAGCGCCGCCGACTTCGTCAGGCCGACCAGGCCGTGCTTGGCCGCGACGTAGGCCGACTTGCCCGCCGACGCCACCAGCCCGTGCGTGGAGGCGATGTTGACGATGCGGCCCCAGTTCTTCTTCTTCATGCCGGGCAGCGCCAGCCGCATCGTGTGGAAGGCCGAGCTGAGGTTGATCGCGATGATCGCGTCCCACTTCTCCGGCGGGAACTCGTCGACGTTGGCCACATGCTGGATGCCGGCGTTGTTCACCAGGATGTCGCAGCCGCCGAACTCCTGGGCGATGTAGGCCATCATGGCCTCGATCTCGGCGGGCTTGCTCATGTCGGCGCCGTGGTACCCGACCTTCACGCCCAGCGCCTCGACCTGCGCCTTCGGGCCGGCGTGGTCGCCGAAGCCGTTCAGCACGATGTTCGCGCCTTCCCTGGCCAGGGTCAGGGCGATCCCCAATCCGATGCCGCTCGTGGAGCCGGTGACCAGCGCCGTCTTGCCTTTCAACATGCCGCGTCCTCTTCAGGGTTGTTAGGATGGGGACAAAGGATACGAGCGATGTCTGAACCCTTGTTGAAAAAAGTCCAGGCGCTGAGCCCTTGCGGCCTTCACCAGGTGGCGTATTGGGAGTGGGGGCAGTCCGACAACCCTCGGGTGCTGGTGTGCGTGCACGGGCTGTCGCGGCAGGGCCGGGACTTCGACGTCATCGCGCAGCGCCTGAGCGACCGTTTCCGCGTGATCTGCCCGGACGTGGTCGGACGGGGGGAGTCGGAATGGCTGGGCGATCCTCGGAACTACCAGTTGCCGCAGTACGTCTCGGACATGGTCACGCTGCTGGCGCGCCTGGGCGTGGGGCAGGTGGACTGGCTGGGCACCTCGATGGGCGGCCTGATCGGCCTGGCGCTGGCGGCGATGCCGGCCAGCCCGATCAAGCGCCTGATCCTCAACGACGTGGGACCGACGATCGAGTTCGTCGCGCTGCAGCGCATCGCGAGCTACCTGGGCCGCGCGCCGCAGTTCGAGAACTGCCAGCAGGGCGCCGACTACCTGCGCGGCATCTCGCAGAGTTTCGGACCGCACAGCGACGACCAGTGGCTGGCGCTGTCGCGGGCCATGTTCAAGCCGGACGGCGACCGCTGCCGGCTGCATTACGACCCGCGCATCGGCCAGGGCCTGGCCGGGCTGACGCCGGAGCTGGCCAAGGCCGGCGAGGCGCAGCTCTGGGCCGCCTACGACGCGGTGCGCTGCCCGACGCTGCTGCTGCGCGGCGGCGAATCGGACCTGCTGACGCGCCACACGGCCGAATTGATGACGCAGCGCGGCCCGCGCGCCGAGCTGCACGAGTTCGCCGGGGTCGGCCACGCGCCGACGCTGGTGCATGAGGAACAGATCCGCGTGGTGGAGCAATTCCTGGCACGTGGGTGAGGTCCCGGCGGCCTTCGCGCCCCCGACGACACGGATGAACGACGAATGAAGACGGAATTGGGGCTGCGGCTGGACCAGGCGGCGCCCATCGTGGCCCTGCTGGACGGGGACCTGCCTCACCGGTTGCCGACCGCGCAGCCGCGCGCCGAAGAGACGACGGATCCGGTGCGACGCGCCCGCGCGTTCGCGGAGCCCTTGCTCGCCGACCACCTGCTCGGGACCGGCGAGCCGGCGCTGGCGCACGCCGACGGCGTGGCGGCCATCCTGGCCGGCGTCGGCGCGGCGCCGTCCATGCAGGCGGCTTCCTATCTGGTGTACGCCGGCGACTACCTGAACAAGCCGGAAGAGATCGTCGCCAAGGCCTTCGGCGAGAGCGACGCCAGCCTGGTCGCGCACACGCGCCGGCTGGTGCAGATCCAGCGCGCCGCGCGCGAGGCGCGCGTCGAGGAACAGCGCCGGCAGGAGCAGACCGAGCTGGTGCGCAAGATGCTGCTGGCGTTCTCGCGCGACCTGCGCGTGGTGCTGCTGCGGCTGGCGTCGCGGCTGCAGTCGCTGCGCTGGTTCGCGGCGAGCAAGACGCCGTGCCCGCGCGAGCTGGCGGCGGAATCGCTGCAGGTTTTCGCGCCGCTGGCCAACCGGCTCGGCATCTGGCAGATCAAGTGGGAGCTGGAGGACCTCGCCTTCCGCTTCCTGGAGCCGGAGCACTACCACCAGCTCGCCAAGGGCCTGCACGAGAAGCGCGTCGAGCGCGAGCAGTCGGTGGAGTCGGTGCGGGCCGCGCTGGAGCGCGAGCTGCAGGGCCACGGCATCGAGGCGCAGGTCCAGGGCCGGCCCAAGCACCTGTACAGCATCTGGAAGAAGATGCGCGGCAAGGGCCTGACGCTGGAACGCGTCTTCGACCTGCGCGCGCTGCGCGTCGTCGTGCCGGAGGTGGCGGACTGCTACGCGGTGCTGGCGCAGCTGCATGAACGCTACCTGCCGGTGGACGGCGAGTTCGACGACTACATCGCGCGCCCGAAACCCAACGGCTACCAGTCGCTGCACACGGTGGTGATCGCGGCAGACGGTCGTCCGATGGAGGTGCAGATCCGCACCCGCGCGATGCACGAGCACGCAGAACACGGCGTCGCCGCGCACTGGGCCTACAAGGAAGCCGGCACCAAGGGCTACGCCGGCGTGAGCGCGGCGGGCGAGTTCGAGGAGCAGGTCGCGCAGGCGCGCAAGGCGGTGCTGCGGCAGCTGCTGGCGTGGGAGCGCGACTACGTCGCCGAGACCGATTCGAACTTCGACGACCGCATCTACGTGTTCACGCCGCAGGCCAACGTGGTCGAGCTGTGCGCGGGCGCGACGGCGGTGGACTTCGCCTACGCGGTGCACACCGACCTGGGCCACCGCTGCCGCGGCGCGAAGGTCGACGGCCAGATGGTGCCGCTGAACACGCCGCTGCAGAGCGGCCAGACGGTGGAGATCATCGCGCTGAAGGAAGGCGGTCCCTCGCTGGACTGGCTGAACGCGGAGCTCGGTTATCTGCAGAGCCAGCGCAGCAAGGCCAAGGTGCGGGCCTGGTTCAACGCGCAGGTGCAGACGCACACCATCTCCAAGGGCCGCGAGCTCGTCGAGAAGCTGCTGCAGCGCGAAGGCAAGACGGCGATCAAGCTCGACGACCTGGCGGGGCGGCTCGGCTTCAAGAGCGCGGAAGCGCTGTTCGAGGTCGTCGGCAAGGACGAGTACTCGCTGCGCAACATCGAGACGCTGCTGCGTCCCCCGGTGCCGGAGGCGGATGAGGAAGAACTGCTCGTCCAGCGGCACACGAAGGGCGCGGTCGGGGAAGGGCGCACGCCCAAGGGCGGCGTGCTGGTGGTGGGCGTGGACTCGCTGCTGACGAGCCTGGCGCGCTGCTGCCGGCCGGCGCCGCCGGATGTGATCACCGGCTACGTGACGCGCGGCAAGGGCGTGGCCATCCATCGCTGCGACTGCGCCAACCTGCGCCAGATGGCGCAGTCGGCGCCGGAGCGCGTGATCGCGGTCGCGTGGGGCGAACCCGCGCCTGACCGCGCGGGCAAGGGCGCGATGTATCCCGTGGACCTGGTCGTCGAGGCCACGGACCGGCCGGGCCTGCTGCGCGACGTGTTGGAGCTCTTCGCCAAGGACAAGCTCAACGTGATCTCGGTGAACCAGCAGAGCGGCAAGGGCAAGCCCTTGCGCAACGACCAGTCGCGGATGAATTTCACCGTCGAGGTGAGCGACGCGCAGCGCCTGCAGCAGACGCTGGTGGCGCTGTCGCAGGTCTCGGGCATCCGCAGCGCGCGGCGTCGTTGAGCGGGGTGCCGGGCAGTCTCTGGAAAGTCTCAGGGTCTGCCGCCGGCGGCCTCGTCGAAGACGTCGTGCGACTTCTGTTCTTTTTGCCTCAGCTTCCTGGACGGACCTCAAAATCCGGCTTATACTGCGAGGCTTCTCCAGGCGCGTAGCTCAGTTGGTTAGAGCACCACCTTGACATGGTGGGGGTCGTTGGTTCGAATCCAATCGCGCCTACCAGAATTGGTAGGCAAGTCCTCAGGGACACCTCGACGGATCGCCCGCTTCAAACGGCGGGCGATTTGTTTTCCGACCAGTGGATTAACCACCGCTGGCGGCGTATTTCAGGCGCGTAGCTCAGTTGGTTAGAGCACCACCTTGACATGGTGGGGGTCGTTGGTTCGAATCCAATCGCGCCTACCAGCATTGGTAGGAAGTCCTCCGGGACTCGACACTTCAGCAAACGCCCGCCGCAAGCGGGCGTTCTGCTTTGTGCGCCCGCTTCGAGCGGGCGTTTCGCTTGGTGCCATCGGTTTTTCCTTCCGCCGTCGGGCGCTGGCGCGCGGTCGGCCTGCGCCTTGTGCGATGGTCGTGATGGTCGGCAAAGGCACCGCTTTTCCGCCCTGCAGCGCGTCCATCCCGGCGCTAGGATGCCGCGATTCCAGCACCCGCACCACGTTCTTGGCGACCGTCTCCAATCCCTTGCTCCGGCGCATCGCGCGCGTCCTGCAGCTGTCCCAGGCGGTAGCGCTGGTGCTCGTGATCGGCGCCGCCGGGGTGCTGGTCGACAGCGCCCGCCGCTACGGCGATGCGAACGACCTGGTCGCCCATACCCACGAGGTCCTCGATCAACTGAACCAGTTGCGCTCCGGCCTGCTGCGCGGCGGCGTCGCGCTGCGCAACTTCGTGCTGGTGCCGCATTCGGACGCGCTCCAGCGCCTGCGCGCCGCCGCGGGCGACGCCCGGGAGACCGCCGACCGGTTGGAAACGCTGGTCCGGGACAACCCGGCGCAGTTGAGCGTGGCCGCGGAGGTGCGGTCCGAGACCCTCGAAATCACCGGCTGGTACCTGTCCTCCGCCGTGATCGGGGAACGCGACGGCGTCGAGTCCTTGCGGCAGGGGTTGGACGCGCGCATCACCAGTGATTCGTCGAAGCGGCTGCGCCAGTTGCTCGACACGATGGAGCGCGTCGAGCGTTCCCTGCTCGCGGCCCGTCAGGCCGAGCAGGAGCGCGGACTCCAGTCGGTCAAGCGATCGGCCCTGGCGCTCGCGGCGCTGTTCATCGCCTTCACGTTGTGGACCATCGGCTATGCCAGCCGGCTGGTCCGCGCGAGCGACCGGGACATGACGCAGCTGGCCACGACGGCGGACACCGATCTGCTCACCGGCCTGGCCAATCGGCGCTCGCTGGAGCGGCGGGCGCGGGAGCTCGCCGGTCAGCCGTTCAGCGTGATCGTCTTCGACCTGGACGACTTCAAGCCGGTCAACGACCGCCACGGCCACGCGGCCGGCGACGCCGTCCTGCGCGCCGTCGGCCAGCGCCTGCGCGCGCAGTGCCGCGACGGGGACGTGGCGGCGCGGGTGGGCGGCGACGAGTTCGTGCTGCTGCTCGCCGGCGCGCCGGACGAGTTCCGCCTGGCGCAGATCCGGCAGCGCCTGCTGCAGGCCTTGACCGAGCCCATCGCGATCGAGGGCGGCACGGTCAGCGTGGGCGCGTCCATCGGCTACGCCGTCGGCGACGGCGAGACCCGCTACGAGCGTCTGCTCGAAGCCGCGGACGACATGTCCTACGAAGAGAAGAAAAGAAGAAAGCTCCGGACGCCCTTGCGGGCGTGAACGGAGCTTCCGGGGGACGCGGGTCCTGGGGTTCGAGCGGGGGCGGTGTCGAACCGGGCCCCGTGTCCGGATCGGGAGGTCGATCCCGATCCCGGTGACGATCAGTAGGTGATCGTCACGGTCACGGTGTCGGTGTACGCGCCGGGCACCACGCCGGCCAGCGTCGGCACGCGGCCGTAGACGCTGATCGACTGCGCGGAGCCGCTGCCGGTGCCGCTCTTGGTGCTGGAGCTGGCGGTGCCGTCGCCGAAGACGGTCGTGCGGCCGGAGTCCAGATAGAGCTGGTAGCCCAGGGTGTTGGCGCCGCTCTTCATCGTGCGGGACGTGAAGTTGGACGCGCCGCCCGCGTTCGTGCCGGCGTTCAGCGACACGGCGTACGGCGTCGTGTTGGAGCAGGTGACCGTCAGCGTGGACGAGGCGTCCAGCGGCACGCCGACCGCCAGCGGGTCGATCGCGCTGCCGAAGTTCAGCGCCGAACCGGAGACGGTGCAGGAGCTGGTGATGGTCGCGGTCACCTGGAAGGTGTTCTGCGCGGTGGTCGCGTTGGCCGCGGCGGCGGCGGAAACCGCCAGGCCCAGACCGATGGCGATGTGCTTGAACTTGCCGGCTTGCTTCGAGATCGTGTTCATGTTGGCCCCCTGTTGTCGATGGATGAATCTTCGTTCTCACGACTGGTTACCAACAGGAGGAGACAGCGGTACCACGGGTCGGGCGGACCCAGCATCGCCGTGTAGGGAAAGGGACGACGTCTGTGAGGTGGCGGGCCGCCTGCGGCCGTTCGGCCTCGTGACAGTCGTGTGACATATTTCCGTCATCACCCGGCGATATCGTTCCTGGCAGCGTGAGCTTCCACGCGCTCTCAGGGGCTCGTCACCTTGGACATCCGCAAACTGGTCGCCCCCGTGCTGGCGATCGCGCTCCTCGCCGCGGTGGGCGGCGGCGTCTGGTACTCCAACGCGCGGCTCGGCCAGGACCAGGCCGCCGCCGTCACCGCCCAGCAGGTGCGGGACCGCCAGGTCACGCTGCGCGGGCTGATCGGCTCCGAGAAGGAAGCCTTCTTCAACGACCCGCGGGTCCAGCAGGCGCTGGCCGCCCGGGGCCTGACGGTCACGGTGGAGAAGGCCGGCTCCCGGACCATCGCCAACCGCGTCGACGCCGCGAAGTACGACTTCGGTTTCCCGTCCGGCGCGCCCGCGGGGCAGCAGCTCAAGGTCGCCGCCAAGGCGTCCAACGTCTACACGCCGTTCTACACGCCCATCGTCTTCGCCAGCTGGAAGCCGATCGCCGAGATCCTCGTGGCCAACGGCATCGCCCAGCGCGAGGGTGATTTCTATTACATCGTCGACCTCCAGCGCCTCATGACGCTGATCGAGCAGAACGCCCGCTGGCGCGACCTCAAGAAGAGCGAGGCCTTCGCCACCGGCAAGGCGGTGCTGGTGAACTCCACCGACGTGCGCACCTCCAACTCCGCGGCGATGTACCTCGCGCTGGCCAGCTACCTGGCCAACCAGCAGCAGATCGTCCAGAGCCAGGAGGAGGTCGAGAAGGTCCTGCCGCTGGTCGCGCCGCTGTTCCTGCGCCAGGGCTTCCAGGAACAGAGTTCCGCCGGTCCCTTCGAGGACTACCTGGCGCTGGGCATGGGCAAGGCGCCGCTGCTCGCGGCCTACGAGTCGCAGATGGTCGAGTTCTGGCTGCGCAATCCCGACCGGCTCAAGGGCGACATGGTCGTGCTCTACCCGCGCCCGACCGTGTACTCCAAGCATGTGCTGGTGCCCTACAACGAGAAGGGCGCGCGCCTGGGCGAGGCGCTGGACACCGATCCCAAGCTGCGCGAGCTCGCGCATGAATACGGCTTCCGCACCGGCGGCGACGTGAAGGGCCCGGAGACCTGGGCCCAGCGCGGCGTCAAGGTGCCGCCCGTGCTCGTCGACGTCGTCGACCCGCCCAGCCACGAATGGCTGGAACGAATGATCCAGGGCGTCGAGGCCCGGTTCAAGTGACGCTTCATCCCGAGGAGGACCGCATGACCGCTTCCCAGACCCCGATGCAGACCACGACCGCGACCGCCTCTGGCAACGCCGCGCTGGACCAGCTCCAGCCGCCGCAGTCCTTCACGCTGGAACCGCCCGCGCCGGTGCAGGTCGTGCCTGCGGAGGCGGCCGCAGGCAAGGTCCGGCTCAAGCCGGAGGACGTCGCCGAGCTGGACGGTCAGGTGCGCCAGTTCATCGACGACATCACGACGCACGACAGCCAGCATCCGACCTTCAAGCAGGCCGTCGAACGCATCCACGCGATGGGCAGCAAGGACATCGAGGCCGCGTCCGCGGCGTCCAACCGGATGCTGGACCGGCCCGTCGGCTCGCTGAAGAGCGGCCTGCTGGACCAGGGCGCGCAGATCGGTCAGTCGCTGGTCGACCTGCGCCGCACCGTCGAGGAGCTCGACCCGTCGCGTCAGGGCGACCTGTTCTCGGCGCGCAAGCTGCTCGGCTTCATCCCGCTGGGGAACAAGCTGGCGGACTACTTCGACCGCTACCAGTCCTCGCAGTCGCATCTCAACGGGATCATCGAAGCGCTCAAGGGCGGCAAGGACGAGCTGCTGCGCGACAACGCCGCCATCGAGCAGGAGAAGGTCAACCTCTGGACCTTGATGGAGCGGCTGGAGAAGTACATCCATATCGGGCGCACGCTCGACGGGCAGCTGGAGACGAAGGCGCGCGAGCTTGAGCTGTCGGATGGCGAGAAGGCCCGCGTGGTCCGCGAGGAGATGCTCTTCTACACGCGCCAGAAGGTCACGGACCTGCTGACGCAGCAGGCGGTGAACATCCAGGGCTACCTGGCGCTGGACCTGATCCGCAAGAACAACCTGGAACTGGTGAAGGGCGTGGACCGGGCGACCACGACGACGGTGTCGGCGCTGCGCACGGCGGTCATCGTCGCGCAGGCGCTCAACAACCAGAAGCTGGTGCTGGACCAGATCTCCGCGCTGAACACCACGACGGGCAACCTCATCGCGGGCACCAGCGAGATGCTGCGCGACCAGAGCGCGGCGATCCACCAGCAGGCCGCGTCCAGCACGATCGAGATCGCGAAGCTGCAGCTGGCCTTCACCAACATCTACCAGACGATGGACACCATCGCCGACTTCAAGACGAAGGCGCTGGCGTCCATGCAGACGACCGTGGACGTGCTGTCCGACGAGGTGAGCAAGAGCCGGACCTACCTGGACCGCGTCCGGCGCCAGGAGTCCGCCGCGGCGCAGCAGGCGTCGGGAGAGGTGTCGCTGTGAGGGGCGTGCGCCGCTCGGCGATGGGTGGGCGCTCGGCGACCTCGATGCTGAGGTCGGCGCTGTTCGCGACGGCGCTGTTGTCGATGGCGCTGGTGCTCGGCGGCTGCGGCAAGCGCGAATTGGACACGCCGGCCGCCGACGCGGCGAAGGCGGCCGGCACGGAGTCCGCCTTCACCGTGCTGGCGGGCTCCGAGGTCAAGGACCTGGAACCGGCGATCGTCGCAGCCGGACGCGCCGCCGGCGTGACGGTGACGATGAGCTACGCCGGCACGCTCGACATCGTCGAGCGGATCAACGCCGGCGAGCGCTTCGACGCGATCCTGCCGCCCAACGGCGCCTATCCCTCGCTGGCGCTGAAGACGCCGCCGCTGGCGCGCGAGAAGCTCTTCTACTCGCGCATCGCCCTCGGCGTGAAGGCGGCCAAGGTGGCGGAACTCGGCTGGGGCCAGCGCGCGCCGACCTGGGCCGACATCGCCAAGGCCGCGAGCACCGGCAAGCTGCGCTATGCGATGACCAATGCGGCGAGCTCGAACTCGGGCATGAGCGCGCTCTTCGCGGTGGCCGCCGCGTCGTCGGGCAAGACCGAGGACATGGCCGCGTCCGATGTCGACGCCAAGGTCATCACCGCCTTCCTGTCCGGCCAGCGCCTCACCGCCGGCAGTTCCGGCTGGCTGGCCGACGCCTTCACGAAGGATCCCGCCGCCATCGACGCGATGGTGAACTACGAGGCCGTGATCCTGCGCGCCAACGAGAAGCTGGCGCAGGACCAGCGCCTGACGCTGGTCTATCCCCGCGACGGGATGATCTCGGCCGACTATCCGCTGATGCTGTTGCGCGAGGACCGGCGCGAGCCGTACACCAAGCTGGTGGCGGCGCTGAAGGCGGCGGACTTCCAGCGCGATGCGCTGGGCCCGGCCTTCCTGCGGCCCGCGAATCCGCAGGTGGCGACCGCGGCGGCGCTGCCGACGGCGGCGATCGCGGAGCTCTCCTTCCCGAACCGGCTGGAGGTCATCGATGCGGTGCTGACGGCCTACCAGTCGACCTGGCGCAAGCCGTCGACGTCCATCTTCGTGCTGGACATCAGCGGGTCGATGAAGGGCGAACGCATCGAGCTGATGCGCGAGGCGCTCAAGGTGCTCAGCGGCGCGTCGCAGGCGACGGCCAGTGCGCGGCTCACCGCCTTCCAAGGGCGCGAGCGGGTGTTCCTGATTCCGTTCGACGACCGCGTGAGCGAGCCCGTGCTGGTGCCCTTCGACGCGGACGGCATCGATGCAGCGCGGGCGCGGCTCACGAGCGTCGCCGACGAGCTGCGGCCGCGCGGCGGCACCGCCGTGTATTCGGCGCTGTCCGCGGCGCTGGAACTCGCCGAGCGCGAATCGCGCGAGCATCCCGACCGCTTCGTCAGCATCGCGCTGCTCACCGACGGCGAGAGCAACAGCGGCATGTCCTTCGCCGCCTTCCGCTCGCGTTACGGGCAGGGCGCGCCGGCGCGCGTGTTCCCCATCCTGTTCGGCGAGGGCAACGTCGACGAGATGAAGCAGATCGCGCAGATGACCGGCGGCCGGGAGTTCGACGGACGCCACTCGCGCCTGGCGCAGGTCTTCCGCGAGATCCGCGGCTATCAGTGAACGGGTCGGACACGTCGCCATGGCCGCCCCGAGACCGCTGAAGCTGCGCGCGCTGCTGTTCCTCTACGGCAGCGGCAACATCCTGGGCTGCGCGCTGGCGCTGATCGGTCCGGCATTGCTGTTCGCCGGCGTCATCGACCGCGGCTGGCTGGCGATCACGGCGGGCCTGTACGTCGCGGGGCTGCTGCTCGGCCGCCGCCAGCCCGAGCTCGAACGCGCGATCGAGGACAGCCTGGGCTTCGAGCAGACGATGCAGCGCCTGGATGAGGTCATCGCACACGCGGTGCCGCATCTGCCGGAGGAGGCCAAGCCCCGGCTGGCCGCGATCCGCGACGCCGTCGCCGAGGTGTTGCCGCGCCTGCGCGGGACTGGGCTGCACAGCGAGGACCTGTTCACCGTCCGCCAGACGGTGCTGCGGTATCTGCCGGAGACGCTGGCCAACTACGTCGCGCTGCCGCCGGCCTTCCGCGTCAGTCACGCGCTGAAGGACGGCAAGACCGCGCGGCAGCTGCTCGCCGAACAGCTGTCGCTGCTGGAAACCCAGATGCGCGAGATCGTCGCCAACGTCGCGAAGCAGGACGCCCAGGCGCTGATCGCCAACGGGCATTTCCTCGAAGAGAAATTCCGCCAGCCGGACTTCCTCGCGCGCTGAACACGGAGGCCCGCATGACCCGCACCATCGTCGACATCCCGGCCGCGCAGCTCGTCGAGATCGACCGGCTGTGCAAGCTGATGGGCATCTCGCGCGCGGAGGCCGTGCGACGGGCGCTGGTCGCGTTCGCGCAGGGACATGTCGACGTGACGCCGGACGCGTTCGGGCTGTGGGCCTCGCGCGGGGGCGGCGGCGACCTGGCTCCCGGAGCGCCCGGTCGGTCGGCGCGGCCTGAGCGGTCTGATGAGCGGTCTGATGAGCGGCCTGATGAGCGGCCAGAGCGGCCAGAGCGGCCTGACGCGGGACCGCAGGACGATCTGCGGGAGCGGAGCGCCCGCGGATGAATGCCGTCATCGACGAGGGCGTGCTGCTCGACTACCTCAACGGCGTGCCGGCCGCGGCGCAGGCGCTCGACGCCTGCGAGCATCGCTCGGTCGGCGTGCTCACGTGGCTGGCGGTGATGGCGCGGTGCCCGCCCGAACTGCTGGAACCGACGCGCGGGTTCCTGCGCAGCTTCGAGCGGCTCTCGATCAGCGAGGCCGTCGCCGACGAGGCGCTGCGCCTGCGGCTCGCGTCGCCGGAGCTGGATCCTGCGCGCGCGGTGGCGTGGGCCGCGGCCAACGTCAATCAACTGATGTTCGTCACCTCGCGCCGCGAGGGGATGGCGGCGGCGGGGCGCAATGTGGTGGTGGCCTACGAAGGCGGCGGTTGAACGGGCGATCGTCCACCCCTCGCTCGTCTTGGATCGACCGCCATAATCGACCGCCATAACCAGACCGAGACATGGCAGACACCGAGACCTTCCCCCGACCCCGCCGCCGCAAGGGCAGCGGCGCCGTCACGCTGCGCGACGTGGCGCAACTCGCGGGCGTGGCGCCTATCACCGCCTCGCGCGCGATCAACAACCCCGCGCAGGTGTCGCCCGAGGTCCGCGAACGCGTGACCGAGGCGGTCCGCAAGACCGGCTACGTGCCCAACCTGCTCGCCGGCGCGCTGTCGTCGATGAAGAGCCGCATGGTGGGCGTGGCCGTGCCGACGATCGCCGGGCCGGTGTTCCTGGACACCGTACAGAGCCTGACCGAGGCGCTGTTCGAGGCCGGCTACCAGGTGCTGCTCGGCCAGACCGGCTACGACAACGCGCGCGAGGACGCCTGGCTGGACGCGATGATCGGCCGGCGTCCCGACGGTCTGGTGCTCACCGGCACCAGCCATTCCGAGCAGGCGCGCACGCGGCTGCGCGCGTCCGGCGTCCCGGTCGTCGAGACCTGGGACCAGAGCGACGATCCGATCGACATGCTGGTGGGGTTCTCCCACGTGGAGGTCGGCCGCAAGGTCGCGTCCTATCTGCATGAGCGCGGCTACCGCCGGCTCGCCGGCGTGGGCGGCAGCGACGAGCGCGCGATGCGGCGCTTCCGCGCCTTCCAGGAACAGGCTGGCGTGCTCGGCATCGCCGAGGTGCCGGTGGCCACCGTCGCCACGCCGACCACCCTGGGCAGCGGACGCCGCGGCCTGGCCGAACTGCTCGCCCATCCGGACGGCGTCGACGCGGTGTTCTGCAGCTCCGATTCGCTGGCGCTGGGCGTCGTGATCGAGGCGCAGGCGCGCGGGCTGCGCATCCCGGAGGATCTCGCCATCGTCGGCTTCGGCGACCTGGCGCTGGCCCGGGACCTCGAACCGGCGCTCACCACCGTCCGCATCGACGGTTTCGCCATCGGGCGGCAGGCGGCGCGGTTCATCCTCGACCGCGCCGGCGGCAGCGTCGACAGACGGGCCGTCGACATCGGATTCGAACTGGTGCAGCGCGCCAGCGCTTGACAGCGAAGCGATGCGGAGGCTGCTGGCACTCACCCCAACCCTCTCCCGCGACGCGGGAGAGGGAGTCAGGCAGGGAGTCCGGCAGGGAGTCCGGCAGGGAGTGGCACCGGGTGGAATCCCTCATGAACACAATCTTGACGCGACGGATGGTACCGATACCATTTGACTCATCAGAAGAGGGCATCGGACCTTCGTCGATGCCGACGAGGGCCGCGTGCCGTCATGGATGGAGACAAGCGACATGAATTCGGTGATGCGGGGTCGCGTGCGCGCCCTGGCCGCTGCGGCGGCGACGATGGTGCTGGGCCTGACGGCGGTGGCGGCGCAGGCCGCGGATGCGGGCAACTGGCCGACCCAGCCGGTGAAGCTGATCGTCCCGTTCGCGCCGGGCGGCACGTCCGACGTGCTGGCGCGCGAGATCGCGGCGCGGCTGCAGGTCTCGCTCAAGCAGACCATCGTGGTCGACAACAAGGCCGGCGCCGGCGGCGTGCTGGGCGCGGACAGCGTGGCCAAGGCCGCGCCGGACGGCTACACGATGCTGCTGGGCACCATCGCCACGCATGCGATCAACCCGTCGCTGCTGCCCAAGATGCCCTACAAGGCCGACCGCGACTTCGCGCCGGTGATCCTGCTGGGCAAGATCTCCAACGTGCTGCTGATCGGGCCGGGCTCGCAGGCCAAGACGGTCAAGGACATCATCGCCGCCGCCAAGGCCAAGCCCGGCGACATCACCTTCGCCTCGGCGGGGCAGGGCACCTCGCAGCATCTCTCCGGTGAAGTGTTCCGCCTGATGACGGGCGCGGACCTGACGCACGTGCCCTACAAGGGCAGCGCCCCGGCCATCCAGGACGTGATGGGCGGCCAGGTGCCGATGAGCTTCGAGACGGTGACCGTCGCGCTGCCGCAGATCAAGGGCGGCAAGGTGAAGGCGCTGGCGGTGACCTCGGCCAAGCGCAGCGCGCAGCTGCCCGACGTGCCGACGCTGGCCGAGTCCGGCGTGCCCGGCTTCGACGTGTCGAGCTGGCAGGCGCTGTACTTCCCGGCCGGCACGCCCGCGCCCATCGTGGCCAAGCTCAATGCCGAGGTGCAGAAGATCGTCGCGCTGCCCGAGGTGAAGGCGAAGATGGAAGCGCTGGGCCTGGAGTACACGCCCAACTCGCCGGCGCAGTTCGCCGAGTTCCAGAAGGCCGAGCAGGCCAAGTGGGCGAAAGTGATCAAGGACGGCAACGTCAAGCCGGACTGAGCCTCCCCAGGCCCGGCGTCGTCACCCGCCGCCGCCTCCCGGGCGGCAGCCCGGTCCGCCTCCCGCACAGCAAGGGAAATCACCCGGCGGGCCGCTCGTCGGGCGCCTCCTAGAATGGGTCGAAGACCCTCAGAGGAGACAGCATGGCGACGGCCCGACGCGGCAAGACCGCAACCGGCAGCGAGGACCCCGCGCACCCGAAGGGGACGCGGGTGCTCAAGAAGTACCCCAACCGGCGGCTGTACGACACGCAGACCAGCAGCTACATCACCTTGGCGGACGTCAAGAAGATGGTGCTCGGCGGCGAGGACTTCGAGGTCCGCGACGCCAAGTCCGGCGACGAGCTGACCCGGTCCATCCTGCTGCAGATCATCCTCGAGGAGGAGATGGGCGGCATGCCGATGTTCTCGACGCCGCTGCTGGCGCAGATCATCCGCTTCTACGGCCACGCGATGCAGGGCCTGATGGGCGATTACCTCGAGAAGAACCTGCAGGCGATGACCGAGCTGCAGAGCCGTTTCGCGGACCCGAGCAAGGGCGCGGCGGGCTTCGATCCGCAGCTGTGGTCGCAGTTCATGAGCGGTCAGGCGCCGATGATGCAGGGCCTGATGGGCAACTACCTCGAACAGTCCAAGAACCTGTTCCTGCAGATGCAGGAACAGTTCCAGAGTGCCGGGAACATCTTCCCCGGCGTGCCCGGGATGCCGGGCTTCCCGCCGACACCGCCGAAGAAGTAGGCCGCGCGTCCCCGCTGCCGCTGTGCCCGCAGGCCCCGGGCCCTAAAGCCCGTGCCGGCGATGCCAGTCGGCCAGTGATTCGTCGGGGTAGTGGCCGAAGCGCGCGTCGCCCGGCTTCCCTTCCACCTGGACCCAGGCCGCCTTCGAGTCGAGCAGGCCGTGGACGTTCTCCGGCGGTTCCGGCAGCGGCGTGTCGATCGCGCTGGCGTGCGGATGGATCAGCTCGGGGTAACTCTCGTCGTACATCCAGAGCGCGGTGCCGCAGTGGCCGCAGAAATGGCGCTGGCCGCTGCTCTCCTTGCCGTCGATGACCGCCCGGTAGACCTTCAGGTCGCGCTTGCCCTTGAGCAGCTGGAAGGTGGTGTTGTCCGCGCCGATGTTGATCGCGTAGCCGCCGGTGCCTGCCGTCTTGCGGCAGATCGTGCAGTAGCAGCGCATGAACGGGTAGGGCTCGGTCGAATCGACCGAGAAGCGGATGCGACCGCAGTGGCAGGAGCCTTCGAGGTGCATGGGAGTCCCAGGGCGTGGCCGATGCGTCCGGGCAGCAAGCGACGTACCTGCGGCTGGGCCTCAGGAAGCCCTGACGACCGAGGCGTCCTGGTGCGCGCCCGTGACTCTGGCGATCGTCGGCGCGAGCATCGATCGCAGCACCGCATGCAGCGCGTCCGGCTGCACCGGCTTGCGCAGCACGAGGTAGCCGTCGGCCTCCGCGCGGCGCAGGTCCGGCAGGTCGAACTCGCCGGTGACCACCAGACCGCGGGCGAGCGGCAGGCGGTCCAGCAGGTCCAGCAGCAGCGTGTAGCCGCCGTCGTCGTGGCGCAGGCGCAGGTCGCTCATCACCACATCGGGTTCGAAGTCGGCGTCCAGGACCGCATGGGCCTGCGCCGCGTCGCCGGCGACGCGGCAGTCGACCCCCCATTCGCTCAGCAGGTGCGACAGGCCGCGGGTCACGCCGAGGTCGTCGTCGACCACGAGCACGCGACCCCCGACCCGATCGAAGACGTGCGACGACGCGGGCGCACGATGCGTCGGTGTCGCCGGCGTCGACGCGCCCCGCAGCGTGATGCGGAAGCAGGAGCCCCGTCCCGGCACCGAGTGCCAGTCGATCGCGGCGTCCATGCGGCGCACGCAGTCGCGCACCACCGACAGGCCCAGCCCCTGGCCGTCGCCGGTGACGCGCGCGGCGTCGTCGCCGCGGTGGAACTCGGAGAAGAGCGCGTCGCGCTTGGGCGCGGCCATGCCGACCCCGGTGTCCCAGACCTCGATGGCCCAGTCGTCGCCGCGTCGCCGCACCGCGAGCAGCACGCCGCCCGCGGGCGTGTAGCGCAACGCGTTGTGCAGCAGGTTGGCGAGCGCGCGTCGCAGCAGCATCGGCTCGGCGACGACCCAGGCGGGCGCTTCCGGCCCGCGGATGCGCCAGTCGAGGCCGCGCGCCTGCGCTTCCGGCTGGAAGCGCTCGTGCAGCTCGGACAGCAGCGGCGCCAGCGCCAGCGGCTGCAGGTCGAGCTCGGCGCTGCGGCTGTCCAGCGCGGAGACGTCGAGCAGCGAATTGAGCAGATCGTTGACGTGGCCGGCGGCCTGCGAGATGTCGACCAGCAGCGGTCTCAAGGCCGCGTCCTGGTTGCGCTGCAGCGCGGCCTGGGCGGTCAGGGTCAGCGCGTAGAGCGGCTGGCGCAGGTCGTGCGAGGCGGTCGCCAGGAACAGGCTCTTCTCACGCGACGCGGCCTTGGCGATGTCGCGGGCTTCCTTGTGCGCGAGCGCCAGGGCCTCGCTCTGCCGCTTCAGTCGCGACTGCTGGACGAGGAAGTTGTTCGACGTGCGCGCATGTCGCCACACCAGCCACGGGAAGAGCAGGCACAGCGGCAGGACGATGGTCCACTGCGTCGGGAAGGCGAAGGGCACCGCCACCGTCGCCATCGTCCACGCCGGAACGAGGAAGCGGGCGAAGAACGGGAGATCCGCGGCGGCGAAGGCGGCCGTCGAGACCGTGGTGCCGGCGAGCACGAGGTACAGGAAGATCGCGTGCTCGAACACGCCGCTGGCGGCGGCGACGCCGGGCAGCAGGCCCCACAGGACGCCGAACGCGATCGCGATGCGCTCCACCGGCGGCGCCCAGCGCGTCACGAACTCGGCGGGACTCATGACCGCCGCCTCGCGCCGGAAGCGGCGTCGCGCGACGGCGACGCCGATGGAGCTCAGCGCATAGGCCGTCGCCCAGACCCATGCCAGGACGATGGCCGTGCCGCCCGCGGGCGTGCTCGCGACCACGACCGGCGGCAGCACCAGCGCGGCGATTTCCACCGAGGCACGGTCGCCGATCAGGGGCAGGAGCTCGGAGCGCGGGGAAGGATCGGACATCGAGGCAGGGTGAAGCGTGATGTGGCGTGACGTGCGGGACGTGCGTGACGTGGCATGACGCGGCGCGAAGGCCGGAGGGGCGAGTATCCACGGAGCGGCCCGAGGGCGTCGGCAGGCGGCGGACCAGCCCGTTACCGGTCGTGCGAGCGGCATCCCTGCACGATGCCGGGCGCGGCGCAAAGCACCCGCCCCTGTCTGAAAAATGCCGGGTCGCTTACAATGCCCGCCCCAGCCCTCAGCCAGATCGCCCGGCGGAACCCAAATGGAATCAACGACTTACGACCCCACCGCCGCCAAGCTCAACGCCCCGGCGGGAGGCGCCGCGCCGAAGATCGGCTTTGTCTCGCTCGGATGCCCGAAGGCGCTGACCGATTCCGAGCTCATCCTCACGCAGCTGCGCGCCGAGGGCTACGAGACCTCGAAGACCTTCGCCGGCGCGGATCTGGTGATCGTGAACACCTGCGGCTTCATCGACGACGCGGTCAAGGAGTCGCTGGACACCATCGGCGAGGCGCTGGCCGAGAACGGCAAGGTTATCGTGACCGGCTGCCTGGGCGCGAAGGCCGGCGCGAGCTCGGACAACATGGTCCGCGAGATCCACCCCAGCGTGCTCGCCGTGACCGGCCCGCATGCGACGCAGGAGGTGATGGACGCCGTCCACACCCACGTGCCCAAGCCGCACGACCCCTTCATCGACCTGGTGCCCGAGGCGCGCGGCATCGCCGGCATCAAGCTGACGCCCAAGCACTACGCCTATCTGAAGATCTCCGAGGGCTGCAACCACCGCTGCAGCTTCTGCATCATCCCGAGCATGCGCGGCGACCTGGTCTCGCGCCCGATCGGCGACGTGCTGTCCGAAGCCAAGGCGCTGTTCGAGTCAGGCGTCAAGGAACTGCTGGTCATCAGCCAGGACACCAGCGCCTACGGCGTCGACATCAAATACCGCACCGGCTTCTGGGACGGCAAGCCGGTCAAGACGCGCATGTTCGACCTGGTCGCGCAGCTCGGCGAGATCGCCAAGCCTTATGGCGCGTGGGTTCGCCTGCACTACGTCTATCCGTATCCGCACGTCGACGAGATCGTGCCGATGATGGCCGAAGGCCTGATCCTCCCGTATCTGGACGTGCCCTTCCAGCACGCCCATCCCGACGTGCAGAAGCGCATGAAGCGTCCTGCCAACGGCGAGAAGAACCTGGAGCGCATCCTGCGCTGGCGCGAGATGTGTCCCGAGCTGGTGATCCGCTCGACCTTCATCGCCGGCTTCCCCGGCGAGACCGAGGCGGAGTTCCAGTACCTGCTGGACTTCATGCGCGAAGCCCAGATCGACCGTGCCGGCTGCTTCGCCTACTCGCCCATCGAGGGCGCACCGGCGAACGCGCTCGACGGCGCACTGCCGGACGAAGTCCGCGAAGAGCGCCGCGCCCGCTTCATGGCCGTGGCGGAGGAAGTGTCCATCGCCAAGCTGCAGCGCCGCGTCGGCGCGACCATGCAGGTGCTGGTCGATTCGGCCCCGGCGCTCGGCCGCAAGGGCGGCGTGGGTCGCTCGTACGCGGACGCGCCGGAGATCGACGGCACCGTGCGCCTGCTG
The DNA here is from genome assembly GCA_002205125.1 of Roseateles noduli. Taxonomy (GTDB): domain Bacteria; phylum Pseudomonadota; class Gammaproteobacteria; order Burkholderiales; family Burkholderiaceae_C; genus Roseateles; species Roseateles noduli. The sequence goes on from NIOE01000006.1 coordinate 46,910, forward strand.
CCGCCTGAGAAGGCCAGCAAGCAGCTGCGCGTCGGCGAGTTCACCCGCGCCCGCATCGTCGGCGTCGAGGGCCACGACCTGATCGCGCTGCCGATCTGACCGTACGGGCTGTCAGCGACGATGTTGCCGGCCGAGGGCCGGCGTTTTTCATGGCGCGCCGTGGGCGATCGCGGCGTTGCGCAAGGCCTCGGAGGGGCCGCGAGGGCCGTTGAGCTGGCGTTCGAGTTCGTCCGCCACCTGGTGACGCAAGGCGTGGATCAGATCGGCCCTGCTTGCGGACGGCGGGAGGCGGGTCTCGCGGAACAGTTCGCGCGAGGCGGGCGGTGTCATGGCCGCCAGGACCGATGCAAAGAAGCAGTTGCCGTCCCCCGGCACTTCGCCGCGCCGGCCTCCCTCGCCGGGCAGGATCGGCGAATAGTGCCTGGCTTGAGCGTCGAGCTGAACCGCCACCGGCGCGCAACCCTCCGAGTTCTCGCCGAACTGGGCCACCACCCGTCCTTCGGTATCCTCGATCTGCAGGGCGCTGCCTTTCGGCCATCCGCGCAGACTCGTCATCAGGATAGGCGCCACTTCGCCACCCAGGTTGTTCCACCTCCCAGGTGTGCGTATGTCCGCTGCCGCCAGCCGCAGCGCATGACGCCATTGCTTCGTCTCTGCGGGCGTCAGGCTCATCCGATCGGGAACCGGCGTGCGCAAGGCCTCCAGTGCGGTCTTCCGCAATCGGTCGACGGCGGCTTCGACGTGCACGTCCGCGACCGTCCGTCTCTGGACGAAGCGGGTGCCCGCCCCGCCCGTCGGCCGACTCCGCAGCAGTGACTTCGCCCAGCCCTGCCATTCCAGCGGCTGATGCAGACAGGGCTCCAATGCCTGGCGATCGGCGCGGGTCAGTGCGGCGACAGCCCGCGCGATGACCGCATTCAGATCGGGTGGTGCCGCGCCGGACGCATCGCCCGACTTGCGCGCCTGCGCCTGCAAGGCCAGGTGGAGGGACATGGCCTGGAGCACGTCCCGCGTCGCCGCCGGCATGGCCTGCCGCGCCTTGCGGCTCAGCGCATCGGTCCGCGTGATCGCCACCCTGCTGGCCGTTCGCCACGCCTGCGGCATCTGGTCGAGCACGTCGGCGAGTGACATCGGGCCGTCGAGCGTCCATTGCTCGCGCTCTCGCGGCAGGTTCGCGGTGGGCAATGCGCGGATCTGCTCGGCGAGCGCGACAAAAGCCCTGCCTGGAGCACGGGGTGTCGCCGCGATCGACACCCAGGGATCCTCGTGATGCTGTGATGCCTCGGCGTGCGCACCGAGACCCGCGGCCGCCAGGAAGGTGTGATCGTCCAGCACGTCCTTCGCCGCCTGGATGTCCGGGGCATGCGCGCGACTGATGCTCACCGTCAGCGATGGCGCAGTGGTGGCGCAGTTGAGGACGTGGCGCAGCAGGTCCGGATCGAGCGAGCGTCCGCGGCGGACCGCCTCACGGAAGTCCGCCAGTACCTTGATCAACGCGTCACCTTCCAGGGCCTGGAAGGGCCGGCGGGCTGCCCAGTCGGGATATCTGACCTGCCACGGTGTCGAACGCGGCGGCGACGCCTTCACGCATTGGAAGACCCGGGAGAACAGGCGGGAGATCGACGGCATCGCTGATCCTTGGGAAATGAGCAGTCATGTTCAGTGGGCGTTTCCATCAGACAACACAGCCCCAACGACACGCGCGCGCATGACGAGGCCCGCGCTTGACGTTTTCGGCATTGCCCGGACGCGTGCCGGAGAATGGCTGTCTGGTTCCTCAGCCCCAAGGACATCTCGTGACCCGACGCGGCCCGTCCACCGAACAGATCCACCACCCGTACCGCGCACCTGACGGCTGGGACGCCGTCCCCGTGCCCGTGGCCAAGGCGTCGACGGTGCTGTTCAAGAACACCGCCGAGCTGCATCGCCCGCGCGCGAAGGACGGCGTCAGCTACCGCTACGGCCTGCCGGGCACGCCGACGACCTACACGCTGGCCGCGCGCATCGCGACGCTCGAACACGCCGAGCACTGCGTGCTGACACCCAGCGGTGTCTCCGCCGTCACGCTGACCAGCCTGAGCTTCCTCAAGCCCGGCGACGAGGTGCTGCTGCCCGACAACGTCTACGGGCAGAACCGCCATCTCACCAGCGGCCTGCTGGCGCGCCTGGGCATCACGCATCGCTTCTACGACCCGCTCGACGTGCCGGCCTTCGAGGCGATGCTGTCGGAACGCACGAAGCTGGTCTGGCTGGAGGCCGCCGGATCGATCACGCTGGAGTTCCCCGACCTGATCGGGCTGCTCCGGGCCTGCCGCGCGCGCGGCGTGCTCACTGCGATGGACAACACCTGGGGCGCGGGGCTGGCCTTCAACGCCTTCGAGGTGGCGCCGGACGTGGCGCCGGGGCTGGGCGCCGACATCAGCATGCAGGCGCTGACCAAGTTCCCGTCCGGCGGTGCGGACCTGCTGATGGGCTCGGTCTGCACACGCGACATCGCGCTCAACCGCCAACTGGTGGCGATGCACGAGTACCTCGGCTACGGCGTCGGCCAGAACGATGTCGAGGCCGTGTTGCGCGGTCTCCCGAGCATCGCGCTGCGCTACCGCGCGCAAGGCGCTGCGGCGCTCGAACTCGCGACCTGGATGGCCGCACGGCCGGAAGTGGCGCGGGTGCTGCATCCGGCGCTGCCGGAGTCCCCCGGTCACGCGTCCTGGCGAGTCGTGAGTCCCCAGGCCGGCGGCTGCCTGTTCTCGGCGGTATTCCGACCCGAGTTCGACGCGCGGCGCATCGACGCCTTCGTGGACGCGCTGACCTGTTTCGGGATCGGTTATTCCTGGGCTGGCCCGATGAGCCTGGCCGTGCCCTACGACCTCAGCCGCAGCCGCTCGCTGGGACTGCCCTGGACGGCGGAGGAGGGCGGCACGCTGGTGCGTTTCGCGATCGGGTTGGAGGAGGTCGAGGACCTGCGCGCAGATCTGGCGCAGGCGCTCGAGGTGCTGAAAAGCTGAAGAGAGGCCGGGGAGGGGCTGAGCCCGCGGCGCTCGCCGGGGTGCTCAGTCCTTGGCCGGCCCCGAGACCTTGTGCCGCATGATCCGGCCCTTCTCGCGCTCCCAGTCGCGCTTCTTCTCGGTCTCGCGCTTGTCGTGCTGGGCCTTGCCCTTGGCCAGCGCGATCTGCACCTTCACGCGGCCGTTCTTGTAGTGCAGGTCCAGCGGGATCAGCGTGAAGCCTCGCTGCTCCACCTTGCCGATCAGCCGGCGGATGTCGGCGCGGCTCATCAGCAGCTTCTTGGTCCGGTCGGCCAGCGGGTTGACGTGGGTGGACGCGGTGCGCAACGGATTGATGCGGCAGCCGATCAGGAACAGCTCGCCCTCGCGGATCACCACATAGCCGTCCGGCAGCTGGACCTGGCCGGCTCGGATGGCCTTGACCTCCCAGCCTTCGAGGACGAGGCCGGCTTCGTACTGCTCCTCGATGTGGTACTCGAATCGGGCGCGACGGTTTTCTGCAATGGACATGGGGTTCTTCTTGTTCGGGCGCGGGCGGACCGGAGGACGGCGGAAGGGTGTCCGGATGGCGCTCGGGTGACGCCCAGATGGGGTCGATCGGGCCGCCTACAATCCCGCCATTCTAAGAACCGCCATGAAGCACGTCCGGAAGACAGTCCTCCTTTGGTACTCGCCGCGCGAGATGTACGACCTCGTCACCCAGGTCGAGCGCTATCCGGAGTTCCTGCCCTGGTGCTCCTCCGCCGAGGTGCTGGAGCGCCATGACGACGGGGTGACCGCGAAGCTGTCCCTGCAGTACGCCGGCCTGCGTCATGCGTTCACCACCCGCAACACGAATGAGACCCACCAGCGCGTGCGCATGGCGCTCGTCGACGGGCCGTTCTCGATGCTGGACGGCGACTGGCAGTTCCTGCCGCTGAACCGCCCCGGCGCGCCGGCGGACGGCGAGCCGCGCGCCTGCAAGATCGAGTTCGAGCTGCGCTACGCGTTCTCGAGCTTCGCGCTCGAGGCGGTCGTCAGCCCGGTGTTCGACCGCATCGCCAACACCTTCGTCGACAGCTTCGTGAAGCGCGCCGAGCAGGTCTATGGCGCCCGCTGAACTGGCGATCGCATTGTTCTGGAGCCCGGCGCCGGGCGAACTGCGCGAACAACGACTGACCCTGCCCGACGGGAGCACCGTGCGCGACGCGCTGATGGCGAGCGCCTGGTTCGAGCCGGCGCAGATCGCCACGCTGACGGCCGGCATCTGGGGGCGCAGCGCGCCGCTGGACACGCCGCTGCGCGAGCAGGACCGGGTCGAGGTCTACCGGCCGTTGACGGTCGACCCGAAAGAGGCGCGCCGCCAGCGCTTCCAGGCCGCGGGCAGTCGCATCGTCACGCGCCACCGGCCGCTGGGGCGCAAGGCCTGACACCCGAAAGGCAAAAGGCCGCGTGAGCGGCCTTTCGATTTACCAGCGGTCACCAGACTTACGTCGGTCTTGACCGCGAGTGTTGTTTCCGGAACTCGTTTCCGGTCTATTTGCAGGACGCGGTGATCACCGCCTGGGCCTGACGGATCTGCTCCTGGCGCATCTGCTCGGTCATCGGCTGGGTGTCGCCGTTCTCGCCGCGGGTGCGCACGCGCACGCCGGATTCGAGGATGCGCATGGAGTTCTGCGCCTGCCGGCAGTTCTCGACGTTCACTTCTGCGCGGGCCTTGTCTTCCTGCGCCTTGCGCTCCTTCTCGAGCTTGTCGCGCGACGAAGGTTCGCTCGCCGGGCGGGCCGGCGCGGCCGGGGCCGACGAGGCGGAAGCCGCTGCCGATGCGCCCTGTGCCGCGGCCTGCGCCGAGGAAGGGGCCACACGCACCGCATTGCTGTTCGGGCGTTGCAGGATGTCCTTTTCGGCCACGCTCGGCGGCGGCGGACGGTCGCTGTATTGCGTGCGGCCGTCGGCGTCGCGCCACTTCCATTGGGCATGCGCGATCGAGGTCAGCGCCATCAGCGCCAGCGCGCAGATCATGCCCAACGGGCGTCGCGGGCGTCGCAGGAGTGGGGGATTCATCATGGTCGTGGAGTGTACCGCCGGGCTTCTCTATAATGCGCCTTTGCGTCTGGAGCTTCCCTCATGCGCCTACTCGGAAAGGCCCTCACCTTCGACGATGTGTTGCTGGTGCCGGCGTTCTCCCAGGTGTTGCCGCGCGACACCAGTCTGGCCACGCAGTTCACGCGTGGCATCCGCCTGAACCTACCGCTCGTGTCCGCCGCCATGGACACCGTGACTGAAGCCCGCCTCGCGATCGCCATCGCGCAGGAAGGCGGCATCGGCATCGTGCACAAGAACCTGACCCCGCAGCAGCAGGCCGCGGAAGTGGCCCGGGTCAAGCGCTACGAGTCCGGCGTGCTCCGCGACCCGATCACCATCACCCCCGAGACCACCGTCCGCCAGGTCAAGCAGCTCAGCGAGCATCACGGCGTCTCCGGGTTCCCGGTGCTGGTGGGGCAAAAGGTCGTCGGCATCGTCACCAACCGGGACCTGCGCTTCGAGACGCGCATGGACATCCCGGTCAGCGAGATCATGACCCCGGCCGAGCGGCTGATCACCGTGCCGGAGGGCGCGTCGCTGAACGACGGCAAGGCGCTGATGCACAAGCACAAGCTGGAGCGCGTGCTGGTCCTGAACGACGCCTTCGAACTGCGCGGCCTGATGACCGTCAAGGACATCACCAAGCAGACCAACTTCCCGAACGCCGCGCGTGACGCGCACGGCAAGCTGCGCGTCGGCGCGGCGGTCGGCGTGGGCGAGGGCACCGAGGAACGGGTCGAGCTGCTGGTCAAGGCCGGCGTCGACGCGATCGTCGTCGACACGGCGCACGGCCACAGCAGCGGCGTCATCGAGCGGGTGCGCTGGGTCAAGAAGAACTACCCGCAGGTCGAGGTCATCGGCGGCAACATCGCCACCGGCGCCGCGGCGCTGGCGCTGGTGGAAGCCGGCGCGGACGCGGTCAAGGTCGGCATCGGCCCGGGCTCGATCTGCACGACCCGCATCGTCGCGGGCGTCGGCGTGCCGCAGATCGCGGCGATCGACTTCGTCGCCACCGCGCTGAAGGGCACCGGCGTCCCGGCGATCGCCGACGGCGGCATCCGCTACTCGGGCGACATCGCCAAGGCCATCGCCGCCGGCGCGAGCACGGTGATGATGGGCGGCATGTTCGCCGGTACCGAGGAAGCCCCGGGCGAGGTGATCCTGTACCAGGGCCGCAGCTACAAGAGCTACCGCGGCATGGGCTCGATCGGCGCGATGAAGGCCGGCTCCGCGGACCGCTACTTCCAGGAGAACGACGAGACCACCAACCCCAACGCGGACAAGCTGGTGCCCGAGGGCATCGAAGGGCGCGTCCCGTACAAGGGTTCGATGGTCGCGATCGTGCACCAGATGGCCGGCGGCGTGCGCGCCTCGATGGGCTACTGCGGCTGCGGCAGCATCGCCGACATGCACGAGAAGGCCGAGTTCGTCGAGATCACCTCGGCGGGCATCCGTGAGAGCCACGTCCACGACGTGCAGATCACGAAGGAAGCGCCCAACTACCGCCTGGAGTGACGCTCTTGTCCGATCCCGTCGCAGCAACGACGACACATGGCGGCCGCAAGGCCGCCATGTCGTTCATCCTGATCGCCGTGCTGATCGACATGGTGTCGATCGGCCTGATCATCCCGGTGTTGCCGCCGCTGGTCGGAACCTTCACGCAGAGCGAGACCCAACACACGCTGGCGCAGCTGGCCGTGGCGTTCGCCTTCGGTCTCGCGAATTTCTTCGGCTCGCCCATCCTGGGCGGACTGTCCGACCGCTTCGGCCGCCGCAAGGTCATGCTGATCGGTTTCAGCGGCCTGGCGCTCAGCTTCTTCGTGACGGCGCTGGCCGACGCGCTGTGGATGCTGGTCGTGGTGCGGCTGTTCTCCGGCGCGATGCAGGCCAACGCCGCCGTCGCCAACGCCTACGTCGCCGACATCACGCCGCCGGCGGATCGCGCCAAGCGCTTCGGCATGCTGGGCGCGGCCTTCGGGATGGGCTTCATCCTGGGCCCGGTGATGGGCGGGCTGCTCGGCAGCATCGACCTGCACCTGCCGTTCTACGTCGCCGGCACGCTGGCGCTGCTGAACTGGCTGTACGGCTTCTTCGTGCTGCCCGAATCGCTGCCGCCGGAACACCGCAGACCCTTCGAGTGGCGCAAGGCCAACCCGGTCGCGGCGTTGGGCCGGCTGCGCAAGCTCAGCGGTGTGGGCCCGCTGATCTACGTGATCGCGTGCTCGGGCCTGGCGCAGCTGGTGATCCAGACCAGCTGGGTCCTCTACAACCAGCACAAGTTCGGCTGGGGCCCGCGCGAGAACGGCCTGTCGCTGTTTGTCGTGGGCCTGGTCGCGGTGGTGGTGCAGGGCGTGCTGCTGCAGCCGCTGATGCGCTGGCTGGGCGCGCGCCGGCTGGTGCTGATCGGGCTGACGACCTCCATCCTCACCAACGTGATCTGGGGGATGTCGACCGAGGCCTGGATGATGATCGCCGCCATCTTCCTGAACATCGCCGGCGTGGCCGCGGCCCCGGCGATGCAGAGCGTGATCTCCAACGCCGCCGACGCCCGCACGCAGGGCGAGACCATGGGCGCGGTGGCGGCGATCAACAGCCTGATGGCGGTGATCTCGCCGATCGCCGGCCTGGGGCTGATGGCGCTGGTCGCCGAGCTCCCCAAGACCGACTGGCGCATCGGCGCGCCGTTCTACCTCTGCGCGCTGCTGCAACTGGCCTCCCTGGGCTTTGCGTGGCGCCACTTCAACATGGGTCCGCCGGCGCAGGCCGCCGCGGCCAAGGCCTGAGCCCGCACTCGGACCTCCCAGAATCCCCAAGCATCTTCAGAAGCTGACCATGCACGACAAAGTCCTCATCCTCGACTTCGGCTCCCAGGTGACGCAGCTGATCGCGCGTCGCGTGCGCGAGGCCCAGGTCTACTGCGAGATCCACCCCAACGACGTCAGCGACGACTTCATCCGCGCGTTCGCGCCGAAGGCGATCATCCTGTCGGGCAGCCACGCGTCGACCTACGAGGACCATGAGCTGCGCGCGCCGCAGGCGGTGTGGGACCTGGGCGTGCCGGTGCTGGGCATCTGCTACGGCATGCAGACGATGGCGGTGCAGCTGGGCGGCAAGGTCGAGTGGAGCGATCACCGCGAGTTCGGCTATGCCGAGGCCCGCGCCCACGGCCACACGAAGCTGCTGGACGGCCTCCAGGACTTCGCGACGCCGGAAGGTCACGGCATGCTGAAGGTGTGGATGAGCCACGGCGACAAGGTCACGGCGCTGCCGCCGGGCTTCCAGCTGATGGCGTCCACGCCGACCTGCCCGATCGCCGGCATGGTCAACGAGGACAAGGGCTACTACGCGCTCCAGTTCCATCCCGAGGTCACGCACACGGTCCAGGGGGCTGCGATCTACAAGCGCTTCGTGCGCGAGATTGCCGGTTGCAAGGGCGACTGGATCATGGGCGACTACATCGAGGAAGCGGTCCAGAAGATCCGCGAGCAGGTCGGTGACGAGGAAGTCATCCTGGGCCTGTCCGGCGGGGTGGACTCCTCGGTGGCCGCGGCGCTGATCCACCGCGCCATCGGCGACCAGCTGACCTGCGTGTTCGTCGACCACGGGCTCCTGCGCCTGAACGAGGGCGACATGGTGATGGACATGTTCGAAGGCAAGCTGCACGCGAAGGTGATCCGCGTCGATGCGAGCGAGCTGTTCCTCGGCCAGTTGGCTGGCGTGACGGATCCGGAGCGCAAGCGCAAGATCATCGGCGGCCTGTTCGTCGATGTGTTCAAGGCCGAGGCCGAGAAGCTGAAGTCCGGCGACGGCGGTCACAAGGGCGCGACCTTCCTGGCGCAGGGCACGATCTACCCGGACGTGGTCGAAAGCGGCGGTACCAAGACCAAGAAGGCCGTGACGATCAAGAGCCACCACAACGTGGGCGGTCTGCCGGAACAGCTGGGTCTGAAGCTCCTGGAGCCGCTGCGCGAGCTGTTCAAGGACGAAGTCCGCGAACTGGGCGTGGCGCTGGGCCTGCCGCCGGAGATGGTCTATCGCCACCCGTTCCCGGGTCCGGGTCTGGGCGTGCGCATCCTGGGCGAGGTGAAGAAGGAATACGCGGACCTGCTGCGCCGCGCCGACGCGATCTTCATCGAGGAACTGCGCAACACGCGCGACGAGGCGACGGGCAAGACCTGGTACGAGCTGACCAGCCAGGCCTTCACGGTGTTCCTGCCGGTGAAGAGCGTGGGCGTGATGGGCGACGGCCGGACCTACGACTACGTGGTGGCGCTGCGCGCGGTGCAGACCAGCGACTTCATGACGGCGGACTGGGCGGAGCTGCCGTACAGCCTGCTCAAGCGCTGCTCGGGCCGCATCATCAACGAGGTGCGCGGCATCAACCGCGTCACCTACGACGTCTCCAGCAAGCCGCCGGCGACGATCGAATGGGAATGAGCGCTTCGCGCTGAGAGTGAACAGGGGCCCGATGGGCCCCTGACTTTTTTCGACAAGGCCTCCGGGTCAGTGAACCCGGTCTTCCGACTGCGCGAGTATCAAAGCCGGCCCACGGTAGATGACGTTGGGCAGGCCTTCGAGCAACGGGTTGCACGTCAGCATCTGCAGACCTCGAAGGCGGGCCAAGGCGTAGGAGAGTTCGTCGGACGTGCGTACTCCCGGCAGCCCGATAGGCAAGGTGGCGGCAGCACGAGCGGTCGCTTGATCGATCTCGCAACATTCGCAGACTTCGATCTTCGCCATCAGTTCGTCGTGCTCGCACTCGGCGAGGTTTTGCAAGGACCAGGCTGCCACGTCGCAGAGCACGATCGTCGGCATGACACAGTGCGACAGCTCGGGGAAGTCGGCATGAGGTGGTTTCTCCAGACAACTCTTTCGAACCCAAGTCATCCATGCAGAGGTGTCTAGAACGATCGGAAGGTTGTTCATGCAGGGAGTCCCTTCAATTGAAACTGATCAGACGTCGGCCAGTGTTCCCATTGGCCCGAGGGCGAGACGCCAGGCCTGGAGCGACCGGCCGCCGAATGCTTCGGATAGAACCTGACCGAGGGCAGGCCGTTGAAATCGGCATCGCAGGTGATGAGTTCGGCATCGTGTCGACGTGCTGTCGCATAGATGGCGGAATCTGCCGTGGTCAAACGGTGAGACTTGCCAAACTGCGCCGCAAGAAGCGCTGTCTCCTCATCGAGCGGCTGAACGTCGCAGCCGGTCGCGATCGCGAGGATCTCGCCTGGATCGTGGTCATGCGTCCCCCGATGAAGCCACTTGGAAAGCTCAAGCAGAACCATGGTTGGAACAATGCAGTGTTCAGGTTCCGGAAAGTCTTGAACGAGGCTCTGACCCAGAGCGGTGTCCGACATCCATTCGATCCACGCAGAGGTGTCCACGACTTGACGCTGTGGCATGGCAGGTCTCCTTCAGCCGGCTTGTGCTCAATACCGATCGCGTCCATTGACATAGCGATCGGTGGCCGCGCCTCGCGTCATGCCGCGAAGATCGTCCAGCCGGTGGCGGCGGCGCACGTAGAGGCCCTTGTCGGTCTCCACAAAGACCAGTTCGTCGCCGGGCTTCCAGGCTTGCCGGCTGAGGAAGTCAGCGGGGAGGGTGACTTGTCCCTCCATCGAGAGGGTAGGGTTTGAGGGCATGAAATCTCCTGGGTCCGGGATCTGAGAAACAACGGCGATGAGGAGATCGCCAATGAAGCCGCCCATTCTTCGCTTCAGGTTCTTCAAGAGCCACGGCCTCGAACGGTATGCGGCGCGCTCGAAATGCCTGAGATCGGTATGACGTCCACACGCATGTGCGGTTGAAGTTCGACCCATTGGTGGGGGCCGCGAGAAACCCTGTCCTGACACGCGATGTCAGGGGCTCTGTCCAGAATCGTCGACTGCTTCGACACCCTCACGGAGACCGCCGATGGCCGACGATCACCCCGTCTACGAACTGCGCCAGTACAAGATCGTCAAGGGCGAGCGCGACCGCTTCATGCGGCTGTTCGACGCGGCGTTCGTCGACTCGCAGGAAGCCGTCGGCATGCGGCTGTACGGGCAGTTCGCGGATCTCGACGATCCGGACCGGTTTGTCTGGATCCGCGGCTTCGACGACATGGCCGCGCGCGAACGCACGCTCAGCGCGTTCTACTTCGGCCCGGTGTGGCAGGCGCATCGCGACGAGGCCAATCCGCTGCTGGTCGACAACGACAACGTGCTGCTCATGAGGAGCCCGGTCGAAGGACCGCATCCGGCTCGCTTGGATGCGGCAAGGGAGGCGGGCACCTTCGCGCGAGGGGCCGCGCCCGGGCTCGTGGTGCTGCACGTCTGCACGCTCTGGAAGGACCCGGCCGATCCCGCGGACGGCTTCGCCCGCTTCTTCGAACAGGAGGTGGCCCCCGTCATCGAGGCCGCCGGCCTGCCGGTCATCGGCAGCTTCGTACCGGAACGGGCCCCCAACAACTTCCCGCGCCTGCCGGTACGCGAAGGCGAAAAGCTCTTCGTCTGGATGGCCCGCGCAGCGGACGCCGACGACTGGGCCCTCCGCTGGAGCGCCTGCCGGCATTCGCCCGCCTGGCGCGCCCTCGAACCGCGCTGGCGCGACGCGCAGGAACGCTCGCCGCAGATCCTGCGATTGCGACCGGGCATCGCCTCGGCGACGCGCTGACCCGGCGCCTGGTTCGGCGGCGGGCGAGTGTGGCTATGCTTCCCGCCATCCCTGCTTCCGTTCCGGAGTCCTTGCATGCGCAGCGCCCTGTCCATCCTCGCCCTCGTCATCGTGTTCGCCATCGTGATGCTGACCGCGAAGAAGCAGATGCAGGCGATGAAGCCGCCGGCCTCGGCGAACCCGGCGGCCTCCGCGCCGTCGGCGGGGTTGCCTCAGCCCGAGGCGGTCGGCCGTCAGGTCGAGGGGCTCATGAAGCAGGGCGAGCAGCGTGCCTCCGAGGCGCAGTGAACGCCGCTCGATCGAGCCTTGATCGCGCCGCGATCGCACCATGACCGTCCATGCGCTCTTCTTCTGCCTGCGGCCCGATCCGGCCACCGCGGCGAGGCTGGGCGCGATCTCCGATGACCTCGTGCGTCGCTTCGGTCTGCGTGCGAAGACCTCGCGCACGGAGCGTCTCCATGTGACGCTGCATCACCTTGGCTGGTATGACGACCAGACCGACCAGGCCGAGGCGATGGCGGAGGTGAGGCAGTTCGCTGAATCCGCGGCCGCCTCGCTGCGGCACGCACCCGTGCGCGTCGACTTCGACCAGCTCCTGAGCTTCACCCGCAAGCGGCGGAACCTGCCGCTGGTGCTCGGCGGTGGCGTGGGCCTCGATCCTGTGCGAGCGCTGCGCGAGGCGCTCGGCAAGCGTCTGAATGAGAGCGGGCTGCGGACCGACCCGCACTTCACGCCGCACCTGACGCTGTTCTACGACGACTTGGCGGTCGAGCCGCAGCCGTTCATCGTTCCCGGATGGACGGCCACCGATCTGGTGCTGATGGACAGCCTGCAGGGGCAGTCCCGGCATGTCGAACTCGCGCGCTGGCCGCTCGCCTGAACGCGTTCAGGCTTCGCCGGGGGCGACGATCTCCCGCGCCAGGGCGCGCAGCGTGAGCGGCGCGGATCCCTCCGCGTGGTTGGAGATCGTGACGTACGCGGGATGCCCAGCCTCCGCCGTCGCGCGGATCACCTTCGCGAGCACGGCCCGGGTCTCGGGATCGGGATCCATCAGCTCGGCGTACTCGCCGTACTTCTTCTCCGCGTCCTCGTAGCCGAACGGACCATGGATCCGGTGCAGGTTCCAGCGGCACACCAGCGGGCCCGGCCACATCGCGCGCAGCAGCGGCAGCTGCTCCTGGATGGGCGGCAGCTTCGGATGCAGGCCCAGGCAGTAGCGCGCGCCGCAGTCCTTGAGCACGGCGACGAAGTCCGGCGTCAGCCATTCCGGGTCGCGGACCTCGACGGCCACGACCGCCTCCGGCGCCACGTCGCGCAGCGAGGGCAGGGCGGCCAGCATCGCGTGCAGGCGGTCGAGCTGCTCCGGCATGCGGTCCAGCATCGCCAGCGGCAGCGGGCTCAGCTGGAACACCAGCGCGCCGATGCGCGCCCCCAGGCCTTCCATCGCCGGCGCCAGGAACTCCTGGACCGCCAGCCGCGGATCGAGGAAGGCCGTGTTGGCCTGGCGGCCACGGCCGTCCTCGGCGCGCACCTGCGCGTCGGTGATCACGCTCGGCGCCTTGACCGTGAAGCGGAAGTCCTCCGGCACCTGCTGGGCGTAGCGTTCGTACTGGCTGGCCGTCAGCGACTGGTAGAAGCCGCGGTCGATGCTCACCGCGCGGTGCAGCGGCTGCTGCGCGTAGGCGGTCAGGCCGTTGCGCGAGAGGTTGGATTCGCCGTGCCGGCCTTCCCAGACGATGCCTTGCCAGCCCGGATAGCTCCAGGACGAGGTGCCGAGCCGGATCCGCGGCGACAGCGCGGCCGCGAGCGCGACCTGGGCCTCGTCGGGCGGCTGCGGCTGGATGCCGGCGCGGCGGCGTTTCGGGGCTGCACCCGCTTCGGACGTGCTGCTGCTGTCGCCGTCGCTGCCGTCGCTGCTGTCACTGTCATCGTCGTCACGATCGACGTCGTCGCGCGCGGTCGTCCGCCGCGCCGACGCGACGGGCGCCGGCGGCAGCAGCTCGCCGAAGAGATCGTCCTGCTGGCCGGGAAACTCCTGTTGCATGGGCCGGCAGCATAGCGGGCGCGGCTACACTGCCGCGCGAGTGCCGCCATGACCACCGAGTCCCCCCAGATCCTCCCCGCCGACCTTGCCGGCCCTGCCGACCCCGCGGATGAATACGCGATGCGGCTCGCCCTCGACCAGGCCCAGAACGCCTGGCTCGTCGGCGAGGTGCCGGTGGGCGCCGTGATCATGCGCGCGGGTCAGGTGATCGCGACCGGCTACAACCGCCCGATCACCACCCACGATCCGACCGCCCACGCCGAGATCGTCGCGCTGCGCCATGCCGCGCAACTGCTCGGCAACTACCGCCTGCCGGAGTGCGAGCTCTACGTGACGCTCGAGCCCTGCGCGATGTGCGCGATGGCGATGATGCATGCGCGGCTCAAGCGCGTCGTCTTCGCCGCGCCCGATCCGAAGACCGGCGTCGCCGGCTCGGTGCTGGACCTGTTCGGGCAGAAGCAGCTCAACCACCACACCGCGCTGCACGGCGGCGTGCTGGCGGACGCGTCCTCGCGCCTGCTGCGCGAGTTCTTCGCCGAACGCCGCGAGGCCGCGCGCCAATTGCGCGAGGCCCGTCGCCGTGCCGCCGTGGACGGCGCCATCGGCGCTGCCGTCGCTGCGGGTGCGGCAGGCCTCGACGTCGACGCCGTCGACACGCTGAGCGCCCTGCCCGAGGTCCAGGAGTTCCCCGAGATCCCGGTCGGCGACGCGCAGTACCTTTCCCTGAATTCCGATCCCTCGCAGGACAACATGCAGGACGACAAGCAGCGATGAGCTCTCTCACCCTCTACACCCCGTCCGGCGTCCTCGCGCAATCGCAACCGCTCAAGCGCGCGGCGAAACGGCTGACGGCGCTCGGCTTCGACGTGGAGATCGACGAGTCGGCGCTCGCGAAGCACCAACGCTTCGCCGGCGACGACGAGACCCGGCTGGCCGCGCTGCACCGCGTGGCCGAGGCCGCGCCGTCGGTGGCGCTGGCCACGCGCGGCGGCTACGGCCTGACGCGGCTGCTGGACCGCATCGACTGGCCGACCATCGCGCGCAGCGTCGAACGCGGCACGCGCTGGGTCGGCCTCAGCGACGTCACCGCGCTGCAGCTGGGACTGCTCGCCCACACGAAGCAGACGAGCTGGGCGGGGCCGATCGCCTGCGACGACTTCGGCCGCGCGGACACCGACGGCGGCGTCGACGAGATCACCCGCGACTGCTTCCTGGAGGCGATGGACGGCTCGCTGGAAGCCATCGGCTTCCGTACCGAGACCGGCCTGGACGGCGTCGAGGCCCGCGGCACGCTGTGGGGCGGCAACCTGACGGTGCTGTGCTCGCTGCTGGGCACGCCGCACTTCCCGCGCATCAAGGGCGGCATCCTGTTCCTCGAAGACGTCAACGAGCACCCATACCGCGTCGAGCGCATGCTGCTGCAGCTCTGGCAGGCCGGCGTGCTGGACGCGCAGAAGGCGGTGCTGCTGGGCAGCTTCAGCGGCTGGAAGAAGTCGCCGCTGGACCGTGGCTACTCGATGAAGGCCTGCATCCAGGCGCTGCGCGAACGCGTGAAGGTGCCGTTGCTGACCGGCCTGCCGTTCGGACATGTGCCGACCAAGGTCTGCCTGCCGGTGGGCGCGAAGGCCGAGATGATGGTCGAGGGCCGCGACGTCATCGTCGCCTGGGGCCACGTGGGCCACGGTCACGACCACCATGACCACCACGGGCACGATCACGCGCACGACCACGACGGCCATGACCACGACGGCCATGACCACGGCCACGGCAAGCACGGCCACTGACCGACGTCACGGGCGGGCCGCGAACCGGGCCGCTATGATCCGCCCCGGCGTGGGCCGGCCTCCACGAGAGGCGCGGCCATGGCAACAATCTGGCAACGCCGCATCCCCAGGATGCGGCGTTTGCGTTTTGGAAGGATGACGATGTCGTCGGGGCTGTGGAACGTGTCGCTGCGCGCGGCGGAGGGCGGGCGCGGGACGTGGAAGAGCCCGGCGGCGCTGATGGCGAGGACGGCGGGCCTTCTGGCCGCCGTGCTGCTGGCGGCCTGCAACAACAGCCCCTATCCGGCCGGCGCGGCCAAGGACAACACGCTGTACCTGTCCTTCGACGAGCGCTCCCCGCGCTACCTGGATCCGACCGCCTCGTACACGGCGCCCGAGTCCGTCTATACCTACCAGATCACCGAACCGCTCTACGGGTACCACTACCTGAAGCGGCCCTACGAGCTGATCCCGCGCGCGGCTGCCGCAGTCGTCAAGCCGTACTACCTCGACGCCCGGGGCCAGCGCCTGCCCGACGATGCGCCGGTCGAGCAGATCGCGCAGAGCGTCTACGACGTGCCCCTCCGCGAAGGGGTGAAGTACGCGCCCAGCCCCGCGTTCGCGAAGGATGAGCAGGGCCGCTACCGCTATCACCACCTGACGGCCAAGGACCTGGGCGACAAGCGCTCGCCGTGGCAGTTCAAGCACCAGGGCACGCGCGAGGTCGTCGCCGACGACTTCGTCTTCGCGCTCAAGCGCCACGCGACCACGCGCATCGAGGCGCCGATCTACGGCCTGTTCTCCGAACACGTCCTCGGCCTGAAGGAATACGGCGCGCTGATCCGCGAGGAGAACGCCAAGCTGCTGAAGGGCCTGCCCGAGAACTCGCCCGCCAAACCCTTCCTCGATTTCCGCAAGTGGCCGCTGGCCGGCGCCGAGGCGGTGAACGACCACCTGCTGCGCGTGCGCATCAAGGGCAAGTACCCGCAGTGGTCTTACTGGATGGCGACGACCTTCCTGGCACCGGTGCCGTGGGAGGTCGACCTGTTCTACGCCCAGCCCGGCATGACCGAACACGGCCTGTCCTGGAACCAGTGGCCGGTCGGCGCCGGCCCGTACATGATGACGGAGTACCAGCAGGATCGCCGCCATGTGATGTCGCGCAATCCGAACTACCGCAAGGACGATCTCTATCCCTGCGAGGGCATGCCCGACGACGGCCCCGCCGGCCGCCTGGCCGACTGCGGCAAGCCGATGCCCTTCATCGACCGGATCGTCGCCACGCTGATCAAGGAGCGGGTGCCGCGCAAGGAGATGTTCAAGCAGGGCTACCTCGACATGCCCGACCTCGAACGGGCCGACTGGGGCGTGGAGTTCTCCGCCAACGCCAGCGATTCCGCCGAGACCGAGGCCTTCTTCAAGCAGCGCGGCTTCTCGTTCCCGCTCGCGACCGAGCCCAACAACTGGTACCTGGGCTTCAACATGCTCGATCCGGTGGTCGGCAAGGGGAAGACGCCGGAGGAGGACCTGCGCCACCGCAAGCTGCGCCAGGCGCTGTCGATCGCGATCGACTGGGAGGAGGGCTACGGCCGCATCTTCAAGAACCGCGGCGGCGTCACCGCCTACGGACCGGTGCCGCCGGGCGTGTTCGGCTCGCGCGAGGGGCAGCCGGGCTTCTTCAATCCGGTCACCCACAAGCGGGTGGACGGCAGGATCGAACGCCGCTCGATCGAGGAGGCGAAGCAGCTGCTCGCCGAAGCCGGGTATCCCGACGGCCGTGACGCGAGCAGCGGTCAGCCGCTGGTCCTCAACTACGACTTCATGCGCGTGGTCACGCCGGAGGTGAAGGCCGAGAACGACTGGCTGGTCAAGCAGTTCGCCAAGGTCGGCGTGCAGCTCGAAGTGCGCGCCACCGACTACAACCAGTTCCAGGAAAAGCTCCATCAAGGCAAGCACCAGGTGTTCTGGTGGGGCTGGCTCGCCGACTACCCGGACGCGGAGAACTTCCTCTTCCTGCTGTACGGACCCAACAGCAAGTCGCTGCATGAGGGCGAGAACTCGGCCAACTACGAGAACGCCGACTACGACCGCTTGTTCAAGCAATCCCAGGTCCTCGACGACGGTCCCGAGAAGCAACGCGTCATCGATCGCATGGTGGAGATCGCGCAGCAGGATTCGCCCTGGGCCTTCGGGTTCTGGGCCTGGACTGGACAGGCCTACCAGAGCTGGGTGCACAACGGCAAGCCCAGCATCGTCATCCGCGATCCGGTGCGCTTCTACCGCCTGGACACGGCACGGCGCGCGCATCTGCAGGACGAGTGGAACCGCCCGGTCTGGTGGCCGCTGCTGGTGCTGCTCGTCGGCGGCGGCGCGATCGTGTGGACGACGCGCCGCAGCTTCCAGAAACGCGAGACCGCCACCGCGCGCGGCACCTCCGCGCCGACCGCGGCGCCCGTCGCCTCGACCGCTCCCCGGGGAGCCGACTGATGTTCAAGTACCTCACCCGCCGGCTGGCCTACGGCCTGGCCATCCTGGTCGGCGTCAACCTGCTGACCTTCTTCCTGTTCTTCACCGTCAACACGCCGGACGACATGGCCCGGCTGAACATCGGCGGCAAGCGCGTCTCGCAGGAGCAGATCGACAAGTGGAAGGTCGAACGCGGCTACGACAAGCCGCTGTACTGGGATGCCTCGCGCGCCGGCGCGGAGCGCGTGACCCACACCGTGTTCTGGGAGCGCTCGGTCTCGCTGATGCTGCTGGACTTCGGCCGCTCCGACGCGCGCCAGGCCGTCGACATCGGCCATGAGATCAAGACCCGCATGGGGGTGAGCCTGCAGCTCGCGGTGCCGATCTTCGTGCTGCAACTGATCGTGAGCGTGGCCTTCGCGGTGCTGCTCACCTTCTTCCGCAACTCGCGCATCGACTTCTGGGGCGTCGTGCTGTGCGTGCTGATGCTGTCCATCTCCAGCCTGTTCTACATCATCGTGGGCCAGTTCTTCTTCTCGCGCATCCTGCGGCTGGTGCCGATCAACGGCTACGAGCCGGGCCTGGACGCGATCAAGTTCCTGGCGCTGCCCATCGCGCTGTCGCTGCTGTCGCGCCTGGGCGGCGAGGCGCGGCTGTACCGCGCGATGCTGCTCGAGGAAGTCGGCAAGGACTACGTGCGCACCGCCCGCGCCAAGGGGCTGTCCGAGCCGGTCGTGCTGATGCGCCATGTGCTGCGCAACGCGCTGATCCCCATCATCACCAGCGCCGGCGCCTACCTGCCGTACGTGTTCCTGGGCAGCCTGGTGTTCGAGAGCTTCTTCGGCATCCCCGGCCTGGGCGCCTTCGTCATCGAGGCGATCACCGGGCAGGACTTCGCCATCGTGCGCACCATGG
This sequence comes from Roseateles noduli, assembly GCA_002205125.1. GTDB lineage: Bacteria > Pseudomonadota > Gammaproteobacteria > Burkholderiales > Burkholderiaceae_C > Roseateles > Roseateles noduli. Next base: position 65,824 of record NIOE01000006.1, read on the forward strand.
TGTTCCTGGGTGCGCTGCTCTACATCGCCAGCAACGCGCTGATCGACCTGGTCTACACCTGGGTCGATCCGCGGGTGCGGCTGACCTGAGGCGGTCCGGCGGCTTTGGCAGCTGAGGCGCGTTCAGCATTCGAGACAGGACACGAGAGCAGACATGGGATTCAAGGTCGTTTTCCTCTGGACCGACGTGGCGCTGTGGGCGATGTTCGCGGCGCTGGTCTTCTACATCGTGCGGCTGATCCGCCGCCCGCATCTGCGCGCCAACTGGCAGCGCGTGCTGCGCGATCCCGCGGCGCTGAGCGCGGGCATGGTGCTGGTGCTGTTCCTCGGCGTGACGGCGCTGGACAGCCTGCACTTCCGCCGCGCGCTGACGGACAGCCCCGCCGGCCAGCAGTTCTACGAGACCCGCACCGAGTCCGTGCTGGACCTGCTGCTGGCGCGCCAGATCGAGATGCGCGAGACCAGCTATTCGGCGCCGCTCGCGTACCAGGGCTTCACGCTGGACAGCGTCGCGCACGGCGATCAGGTGGTGCGTGAGTTCCCGCGCCTGGCCTTCGGCGGCGCGCATCTGCAGGATCCGGCGCGCGACTGGCACGGCGACCTGACGCGGCGCACGTTGACGGGGCTCGCGCTGGGTGCCGCCGCGTCGGTACTGATGGCGCTGCTGATGGCGGCGATCCTCGCGCCGCACCACGGCGGCTTCCGGCAGGGCCTGAAGGACCTGCTGGGCGACCGCACGCACCACCCGTGGCGCGCGGCGCTCGGCACCCTCTCGGTGATCGCGCTGCTGGCCGGCCCGGTGATCGCGCTGATGGGCCACTATCACGTGTTCGGCACCGACCAGACCGGCAACGACGTGCTCTACCAGGCGCTCAAGAGCATCCGCACCGCCTTCGTCATCGGCGCGCTGTCGACGCTGGCGACGCTGCCCTTCGCGCTGGTGCTGGGCATCCTGGCCGGCTACCTCAAGGGCTGGGTCGACGAGCTCATCCAGTACTTCTACACGGTGCTGACCTCGGTGCCCAACGTGCTGCTGATCGCCGCCTGCGTGCTGATGGTGCAGGTGTTCCTGGACAAGCATCCCGAGGCCTTCGAGACCGGCGCCGAGCGCGCCGACCTGAAGATCTTCCTGCTGTGCGTGATCCTGGGGGTGACCGGCTGGGCGACGCTGTGCCGGCTGGTGCGCGGGGAGACGCTCAAGCTGCGCGAGGCCGACTTCGTCCAGGCCGCGACCGCCTTCGGCGTGCGCGACACGACGATCATGGTCCGCCACATCGTGCCCAACGTGATGCACCTGGTGCTGATCTCGCTGGTGCTCAACTTCTCCGACCTGATCCTCTACGAGGCGGTGCTGACCTACGTCGGCGTCGGCGTGGATCCGGGCATGAACAGCTTCGGCGGGATGATCAACCTGGCGCGCTCGGAGATGAGCCGCGATCCGGTCGTCTGGTGGAGCTTCGTGGCGGCCTTCGGCTTCATGGTGAGCCTGGTGCTGGCGGCCAACCTGTTCGCCGACGGGGTGCGCGACGCCTTCGACCCGAGGGCGCGCAAGTTGCGGCCGATGGTGCTGTCGCTGAAGAAGAACAAGAGCGCCGAGCCGACCAGTCCGGCCGCCAAGGCCTCGTGAGGGACGCCGCCACATGTTGAAGATCGACGACCTCCACGTCCACCTGGACGCCGACGCCGGCCTGGTGCGCGCCATCGACGGCATGCGCCTGACGCTCGCCCAGGGCCAGACCTTCGCGCTGGTGGGCGAGTCCGGCTGCGGCAAGAGCATGACCGCGCTGGCGCTGATGCGCCTGCTGCCCGACAACGGCCGCATCGCCGGCGGCCGGCTGGACCTCGATGGCCAGGATCTGTTCGACCTGAGCGAGGCCCGCATGCGCGATGTGCGCGGCGGCCGCATCGGGATGATCTTCCAGGAGCCCGGCACCAGCCTGAACCCGGTGATGAAGGTGGGTGCGCAGATCGTCGAGGCGATCGAGGCGCACACGCCGATGCGCGGCGAGGCGGCGCGGAAGAAGGCCATCGACTGGTTGCGCCGCGTCGGTATCCCCGAGCCCGAGCGCCGCATCGACGAGTACCCGTTCCGGCTCTCGGGCGGACAGAAGCAGCGGATCATGATCGCGATGACGCTGGCGGCGGAACCGGACTTCCTGATCGCCGACGAGCCGACCACCGCGCTCGACGTCACCATCCAGGCACAGATCCTGGACCTGCTCAAGGACCTGCAGCGTGAGCGCGGCCTGGGGCTGCTGCTCATCACGCACGACCTGGGCGTCGTGTCGGGCATGGCGCACCAGGTGGCGCTGATGTACGCGGGACAGATCGTCGAGGTGGCGTCCGCCGCCGAGTTCTTCGCCGCGCCGAAACACCCGTATGCGCGGCTGCTGCTGCAGGCGCTGCCGGACGCGCAGCGTCGCGGGGAACCGCTGGCCGCGATCCCGGGCACGGTGCCGCCGCTGTGGCAGACCTTCGAAGGCTGCCGCTTCGCGCCGCGCTGCGATCGGGCCATGGTGCATTGCGGGTCGACGCCGCCGGCATTGGCTGCCGTGTCCGGCGAGGCCGCGGCGCATGAGGTGCGCTGCCTCCTCTACACAGACCCCAGGGAGCCGGCGTCGGGGACGGAGAGCGCTGGAGGCGCCGGTGCCCCTCTCCGCTCAATCGCCTCCTCACGCTCGGCATTCGCTCCAAGGGGCACCGGCGCCTCCAGCGCCGAGCAGTCGCCGTCGATGCTGCTCGAGGTCAAGGACCTGCACGTCCGGTATCCGATGGCGCGCGGGTTCTTCGGGGGCACGAAACGCTGGTTCGACGCCGTCGGCGGCGTCTCTTTCTCCATCGAAGCCGGCCGCACCCTGGCCCTGGTCGGCGAATCCGGCTGCGGCAAGACCACCTCCGGCAAGGCCATCGTCCAACTGCTGCGCCGCGTCGCGGTCATCGAGGGTCAGGCCTTGCTCCATCCGCCGACCGGGCAGGGCAGGGCAGCGACGGACCTCTTCCACCTCGACGGCGTGGCCCTGCGCGAGGCGAGGCGTCAGGTGCAGATCATCTTCCAGGATCCGTTCGCCTCCCTGAATCCGCGCCTGCGGGTGCAGGAGGTGCTCGAGGAAGGCCTGCTCGCGCTGCGGCCCGAGCTCGACGCGCCGGCCCGTCTGGCGCTGCTGCACGATCTGCTGGATCAGGTCGGCCTGCGCCGCGACGCGCTGTCGCGCTTCCCGCACGAGTTCTCCGGCGGCCAGCGCCAGCGCATCGCCATCGCCCGCGCCCTGGCCGTGGAGCCGCGCCTGATCGTCTGCGACGAGCCGACCTCGGCGCTGGACGTCTCGGTCCAGGCGCAGATCCTGAACCTGCTGCGCGATCTCCAGCGCAGCCGCGGCCTGTCCTTCCTGTTCATCACCCACAACATCGGCGTCGTCGAATACATCGCCGACCAGGTGGCCGTGATGCAGGCCGGGCGCATCGTCGAATCGGGCACTTGCGACGACGTGCTCGGCACGCCGCGCGAGGACTACACCCGCACCCTGCTCGCGGCCGTGCCGCGGGTCGAGCGACGGCTCCCCGTCTGAACGTGCGGCCGTCCGGCCACCCGTCGATCACCCCCCTCAGGACCGCCACGCGGTCCTTTTTTCTGGCGGAAACATTTTTGAAATCATTGAGGCACCGGGTTGGTGCCTGTGTGTCCATTCCGGTGTCCCGGGAGGGGAATCGCCCCGACGAATGGCACGGGAAGGCCACGCGCCATGGCCATGCAACGAGGCAAACGGGCGATTGGTGGCAACGCCGACGACGGAAATGCGCACTTCTGGTGCGTATTACGACCTTTTACACCTGTAAAACACTTGCGCAGGGCGACATTCGCGCGTAGCGCGGCAGCAACGCCGGTCGGTATGCGCCCTTGGGTGTTTACCCGCGATTTCCGTCTGTAAAGCGCCTTGCGCCGTACGCCATAGGGTGAACACGGGGGATTCCTTTTCAAACCGGAAAAGAAACTGGCCCGGCCCAACGCCGGGAACACCGCTCGGAGGGTCCAGGCCGACATCACGGCCACCCGTGTTCCCGGCGACACAACAACCTGTGCTTCCGGTTAAGGAGTCTTCATGTTCAAACGCAAGAGCATCAACCTCGCCGCGCTGCTCGCGCTCGGCGCCGCGGCGCTGCCCGTCGCCGCGCAGAACACCCAACTCGACCGCGTCGAGATCACCGGGTCGTCGATCAAGCGCATCGACGCCGAAACCTCGCTGCCCGTCAGCGTCATCAGCCGCGACTCCATCAACAAGTCGGGCGCCTCCAACGTCCAGGAACTGGTCGATCGCCTGAGCTACAACAACGGCGGCGGTCTGGCGCTGGGCCAGTCGATCGGCGACGGTTCCGCCAACGGCCAGGTCGGCGCGTCGCTGCGCGGCCTGGGCCGCGGCCGCACGCTGGTCCTGCTGAACGGCCGCCGCCTGCCGGTGTATCCGTTCTCCGGCCAGGGCGTGGACCTGAACGCGATCCCGCTGGCAGCGATCGAACGCATCGAAGTGCTGCGCGACGGCGCCTCGGCGACCTACGGCTCGGACGCCATCGGCGGCGTCATGAACTTCATCACCCGCAAGGACTTCCAGGGCTTCGACGTGTCGGTCGGCATGGAAATGCCCAAGAGCGTGGGCGACGTGTTCTCCGTGTCGGCGGGCGGCGGGGTCGGCGACCTGTCCAAGGACAAGTTCAACCTGCTGGGGACCTTCAACTACCAGAACTACGACGCGATCCGCGCGGCGGACCGCTCGTACGCCTCCACCGGCAACCGACCCGATCTGGGCGTGGTGAAGGACTCCGGCAACACCTTCCCGGCCAATGCGTCCATCCCGCCGGGCAATCCCTTCAATCCTGGCCCCGGGTCGAAGTACGTGCCTGGTGCTGCGAACTTCCCGAACTGTCAGCCCCCGGATTCCTATGCCGGCGGAGCCAACTGCCGGTACGACTACACCCATTACATCGACCTGGTGCCCGCGTCCGACCGCTACGGCGCGCTGGTCAAGGGCACGTTCGCCCCCAGCCAGGACCACACGCTGTTCGCCGAAGTCTCCTACAGCCGCAACGAGATCGTGCTGGGTTCGTCGCAGACGCCGTCGACCACCACCGGCAAGCCCAGCTACGTGTACCCGGGCGGCGGCAAGTACTATCCGACCGCTGCCGTCGACGCGGTGGCTCCGGGCTACCGCGGCGACCTGATCCTGTCCTGGCGGATGGTGGACGGCGGTCAGCGCCGCACCAAGGTGACCAACCAGGTGACCCGCACGGTCCTGGGGGCCGAGGGCACGTTCGGCGGCTTCGACTACAAGGCGGCCTATGTCTACGCCGAGGGCAAGGCCAGCGACGACTTCGTGTCCGGCAACTTCTCGGATACCCGTCTGGTCCAGGCACTGCGTACAGGCCTGATCAACCCGTGGGGCCCGAACGACGCCGCCGGCCTGGCCGCGCTGAAGAGCGCCGAATTGACCGGCAACAACCGCAAGTCCAAGACCAGCAACAACGGCGTGGACTTCACGCTGTCGCGCGAGCTGTTCAACGTCGGTGCCGGCAACCTGGGCATCGCCTTCGGCGGCGAGGCGCGCAAGGAGAAGTACCTCGACGGCTACTCGGAGCTGGCAGGTTCGGGTGACGTGGTCGGCGGTTCCGGCACGGCGGGCAAGGTCTCGGCGCAACGCGACGTCGGCGGCATCTTTGCCGAAGCCAACCTTCCGGTGCTCAAGACCGTGGAGATCAACGGCGCCGTCCGCTTCGACAAGTACGCCAAGACCAGCGGCGGTTCGCGCGACGGCACCTTCGATACGCGCTCGCTGTCGGCCACCAGCCCGAAGCTGTCGGTCAAGTTCACCCCGATGACCGGACTGCTGTTCCGCGCCTCCGCCGGCAAGGGCTTCCGCGCGCCGGCGCTGGACAACCTGTTCGCGCCTTCCGCCTTCACGAACACGGGCGGCAACTTCAACGACCCGAACTACGAGACCAAGGTCGGTTGCACGGGCTCCACCGCCAACACCGACTACTGCAACACGCAGCTGACGGTGCAGAACAACAGCAACCTGAACCTCGAGCCCGAGAAGTCCAAGACCTTCAACCTGGGTCTGGTGTTCGAGATGGTCAAGGACACCACGCTGAGCGTCGACTATTTCGACATGAAGATCACCAACGGGCTGCGCTTCCTGTCGGGCGACGACATCCTGCGTGACTGGTACAAGCACCGCACGTCGCCGACGAGCAACGACAGCACCTCGATCTTCAAGGATCGCCTGATCCTGAACAGCCAGGGCTACCTCGACTACGTGCGCGCCTCGTGGGAGAACGTCGGCAAGATCCGCACGGCGGGCTTCGACTTCAGCGCCCGCGGCCGCATCCGCACCGAGTTCGGCACGCTGACCCCGGGCTGGGAAGCCACGCTGCTGACCAAGAGCGAGGAAAGCATCGTCGGCACCGGCACGACCCGCGACAACCTGGGCAAGTACAACCTGGGCGGTCCGGTCGTCAAGCTGAAGCAGACCTTCACGCTGGATTGGGACAAGGACAAGTGGGGCGCCTCCATCCGCTACTTCCGCCAGAACGGCTATGAGGACTACGACGAGGTCCGCAAGGTCAAGGCCTATGACCTGTTCGACGTGCAGGGGCAGTTCCGCGGCATCAAGGGCGTGACCATCACGGCCGGCGTCCGCAACCTGTTCGACAAGAAGCCGCCGACGACCAACCAGGAAGACTACTTCCAGGTCGGTTTCGACCCGACCTACGCGGCCGTCCAGCAGCGCACGTTCTACCTGCGCGGCAACTACCGCTACTGATGAGGGAGGCGCCGCCGATCTGACTTAGATTAGCGATGCCCCTCACGGACTCACGCAGGCCCTTCGGGGCCTGCTTTCATTCCGGCCCACCTCATGAACTACCTGAATCCCGACCTGGACTTCGACGCACTGGGCCGCACGCTGCGGACCGAGGGCAGGGTGCTGATCCGCGACTTCTTCGCCCCCGAGGTGGTCGAGGCGCTCGACCGGGCGCTGCAGGCGATCGACTGGGAACTCGTCTACCGCGACCTGAACGGCGACCGTCGCCTCACCGGCGAGCAGTTGCGCGGCCTGACGCCGCAGCAGCGCATGCAGCTCAGCGAAGGCATCCATTCGGTCGCGCGCGAGGGCTTCCAGTTCTCGTTCTTCTCCGATTCGCTGGTCCAGGCCGTTCAGGCCGGTCGCGACGACCTGCTCGCGCGTTTCATGCGCTGGATGGCGGGCGAGGAGTTCCTCTCGCGCATGCGGACCTTGAGCGGTGACCCTCAAATCAATGGCGTCTATGCGCAGGCGACCATGTACTCGCGCGGTAACTTCCTGACCACCCACGACGATCACGTGGACCGCGAGGACCGTCGGATCGCCTACGTGATCAACCTCACGCGGCGCTGGCGTCCGGATTGGGGCGGCATGCTCCACTTCACGGCGGAGGACGGGTCGGTACTGGATACCTATTTCCCGCACTTCAACTCATTGTCGCTGTTCACGGTGCCGCAGCGACATTTCGTCTCCTACGTGCCGCCTTTTGCCATGGCGGAGCGCCAGGCGATCACCGGCTGGCTGATTGCCGCCCCGAAAACCACCGGACGGCCGGGCTGAGGGACCGGGCTGGCACGAGGATTGCCTCGTTCGAAGAGCAGTTCGTCCGGTCACGTCTTCGCGGGTTAGCCCTAGGACTCCTGGGGAGGGGTTCGAGGGGCATACCAGTAGAATACCAGGGTCGACAGGCTCGATCGTCGGATGGCGCACCGGCTGTAACCGCTGGTGCCTCGTGCGATGGGCGATGCGCGCATGCTCGGGCAAACCCCATGGCTTGCGGCTTGTGCATGTCGTTTATGATCAAGGTCGTGAAAGGTAGTCGAAATCTGTAGTTTTGCTACAGGATTTTGACCGATCCTCGAGACGCCCGCGGCCACAAGCTGACGGGCATTTTTGTTGAGTCGGGTTCGTATCGTGCCCTGGGTTTTCGAGTCTTCGTGTGTCCCTCCTGCCTTCGCCGGGGCGGCGGTCCGTGGCGCTTCGGCGATGTGGCACCGCTCGTCTCCGTCGCTCGCACAGCCGGCAAGACAGGCGCTGCTGACCCCAGGTTGCGGCGCGAACGCCTGATCCGACCAGACGCTGTGTTGAGTCGAACTCCCCTTGTAGATTCGATGAAAGAAATTCGCAGTTTGATGAAGGAGCGCGCATGAACTTTGCGCAGGATAAAGCTGGGTCATCGCGCGTGACTGGCATCGGCATCGGCATCGTCATCGTCATCCACGTCCTGATCATCTGGGCGCTGGCGAGCGGTCTGGCGACCAAGATCAAGGAGGCCGTCAAGGGCCCGATCGACGTCAAGGTCGTGGAGGAGAAGGTGAAACCGCCGCCTCCGCCCGACAAGGTCGTGCCGCCGCCGCCGGACATCAAGGCCCCGCCGCCGCCGTTCGTGCCGCCGCCGGAAGTGGTCGTGACCGCTCCCCCGCCGCCGACGCAGACGGTGGCCGTGCAGTCCACGACGCCGCCTCCGGCGCAGGAGTTCCGTCCGGCCCCGCCGGCGGTCGCTCCGGCACCGCCGGCACCGCCGTCGGACAAGCCCCGGTCGGCGATCGGCAACTGCTCCAAGATGGCCAAGCCCGAGATGCCGGCCCTCAACTGGAGCGGCACCGCGAGCTACAAGGCGACCTTCACCGTCAAGGGCGGCAAGGTGGCTGACGTGACCTTCACCGCCTTGCGCGGCGCCAACGACCGCAAGGCCGAACGCGCGCTCAAGAACGCCATCCAGGCGGCGCTGACGGAATACCAGTGCACGGACGCGATCCTCGAACAGGAATTCGTGTTCAACATGGAATGATCCGCGGGACTGTCCCACCCGCGATCGATCGAACACGGGGCGCCTGACGCGCCCCGACCTCTCAACCTGAGTTCAAGACTTTTCTCGTAGGAGCACCCTCCATGATCTCTCGTCTGTCTGCCTTGTTTGCGGCCGTCGCGTGCGCCGCGACCCTGGCCGTCTCCCCCCTGGCCGCCCAAGCGCAGGACCAGGCTGCCTCGGCCGCCGCCTCCGCCGCTGACACCGCCCCCGCTCCTGCCGACATCGCTCCTGCCGCCGTGTCCGAACCGGCCGCCGCCAAGCCGGTCGACAACCCGTACAGCCTGGGCAACATCGTCGCCCACGGCAACGTGGTCGACCAGGCCGTGCTGGCCATCCTGGCCATCATGTCCATGGGCTCGTGGTACATCCTGTTCACGAAGCTGTGGGACACCTCGAAGATCTCCCGCGAAGCCAAGGACGTCCGCGCGTCGTTCTTCAAGAAGGCTTCCCTGCAGGAAGGCCTGAAGAGCCTGAGCGAGACCGGTGCCTTCCGCTTCATCGCCCAGACCGGCGTGGAAGCTTCGGAGCACCATGAAGGCGCCCTGACCGAGAACATCGACCACAACACGTGGGTCACGATGAACATCGACCGCGCCGTGAGCGAAGTCAACACCCGTCTGCAAGGCGGCCTGGGCTTCCTGGCGACCGTCGGCTCGACCAGCCCCTTCATCGGCCTGTTCGGTACCGTGTGGGGCATCCTGCAGGCGCTGACGCAGATCGGCGTGGCCGGTCAAGCCTCGATCGACAAGGTCGCCGGGCCCGTGGGCGCCGCGCTGATCATGACCGCCATCGGTCTGGCCGTCGCTGTTCCGGCCGTGCTGGGCTACAACTGGCTGGTCAACCGCAACAAGACGGTGATGGGCCAGGTCCGTGCCTTCGCTGCTGACCTGCACGGCGTCCTGATGGGCAGCCGCAAGGTCGCAGGCCGCTAATCCGCACCGCAGTTTCCGGAGACGCAATATGGGGATGAACGTAGGTTCGTCCGGTGGCGACGACGAAGTGGTCTCGACCATCAACACCACGCCCCTCGTGGACGTGATGCTGGTGCTCCTGATCATCTTCCTGATCACCGTGCCGGTGGTGACGCAATCGGTGGGGGTGACCCTGCCGAAGGAGACGAACGTCGTCCGCGTCACCAAGCCGGAGAACATCGAAATCGCGGTGACCAAGGATGGCGACATCTATTGGGGCGTGCAGCCGGTTCCCGACGTGGAAACGCTGGTGGCGCGCCTGAAGAAGGTGGCGGTTCTGAATCCTCAGCCGGAAGTTCACATCCGCGGCGACGACAAGTCCCGCTATGAGAACGTGGGCAAGGTCATGGTGGCGTGCCAGCGCGCTGGCATCATGTCCATCAAGTTCGTCACCGAGCCGCCGGCTCGTGGTGGCTGAAGGAGCTGAAACATGGGTATGAACGTTGGAAGCTCCAGCGGCAGTGACGAGCCGGAAACCATGCTGGACGTCAACACGACGCCGCTGATCGACGTGATGCTGGTGCTGCTGGTGATGCTGATCATCACCATCCCGATCCAGCTGCACTCGGTCAACCTGGACATGCCGCCGCCCAACAACAATCCGCCGCCCAACGAGCCGGTCGTCCACGAAGTGGCGATCGACTTCGACGGCACGGTGTTCTGGGACGGCGCCGCGGTGCCGAACCACGCGGCGCTGGAGGCCAAGATGACCGAGGTCGCCGCGATGCCGGACCAGCCGGAAGTGCACATCAAGCCGAACAAGCTGGCCGAGTACGGCTACGTGGCCAATGTGATGGCATCGGCGCAGCGCCTGGGCGTCAAGAAAATGGCGATGGTCGGGAACGAGCAGTTCCTGAACTGAGCCGGATGACCGCCTGATCGGTGTCTGACCAGAACGCGCCTGCCCGAAAGGGCGGCGCGTTTTTCTTCTTTGGAGAGCAAGCAAATGAAATTCAAACTGCTGGCAACCGCCGCTGTCGGCGCCGCCGCGCTGGTGCTGGGCTCCACGCCTGAAGGCAGCCTGAGCGTCCTGTCCCAGGCCGCCGCGCAGGTGCGTCCGCAAGTCGGCGGCGCCCTGAAGGCCGCCTCCGACCTGCTGAAGGCAGGCAAGGCGCAGGAAGCCATGGGCAAGATCCGCGAAGCCGAGGCCGTGCCCGGCCGCAACGCGGACGAGAACGCGACGCTGGAAGGCCTGCGCCTGTCCGCCGCCTCGCGCCTGGGCGATGCCGACGGCATGGTCAAGGCCTATGACGCGCTGACCGCCGCCGGCAAGCTGCCGGCCGCCAACAAGCTGCCGACGATGGAAGCCATCGCCGGCACCTACCTGCGCGCGGGCAACGGCGCCAAGGCGCTGGAGTGGGTCAACAAGTACAACGCCGCCGGCGGCAACAGCCCGGCGATGAAGCAGGTGCAGGCCGCGGCCCAGCTGCGTTCGGGCGACGTCACCACGATCCTCAAGGACACGCTGGCCGACATCTCCGCCGACGAGAAGGCCGGACGCACGCCGTCGCAGGACAAGCTGAACACGGCGCTGTGGGCGGCCAACAAGAAGGGCGACGGCGGTACCGAGTCGGTGCTGATCCAGAAGCTGCTGAACTACTACCCGACCAAGCAGCTGTGGGCGCAGTCCCTGGGCACGCTGCAGGCCAAGAAGGGCTTCGCCGCCGGCCGTTACCAGGTCGACGTGCTGCGTCTGCGTCTCGTCACCGAAAACATGACCGGTGCCAACGACTACATGGAGCTGGCCCAGCTCGCCGGTGCCGCCGGTTATCCGGAAGAAGGCAAGAAGGTGCTGGACAAGGGCTTCGCCGCCGGCGTCCTGAAGCCGACCGACGACAACGCCCGTCCGAAGCGTCTGGCCGATCTGCTGGACAAGCGCATCGCCGAAGCCAAGGCCGGTGCGGCCGAGGCCGAGAAGGCCGCCCGCGGCGCCCGTGAAGGCGACGAGCTGGTGAAGGTCGGCTTCGCACAGGTGCAGCGCGGCGAAGCCGCCGCCGGCATCAAGCTGATGGAAGAAGGCATCGCCAAGGGCAACCTGAAGCGTCCGGACGACGCCAAGCTCTACCTGGGTCTGGCGCAGTTCCTGGGCGGCGACAAGGCCAAGGCGCAAGCCACGTGGCGCACCGTCAAGGGCACCGACGGTTCGGCCGATCTGGCCGGCCTGTGGACCGTGTACTCGCGAAGCGCAAAGCACTGATCCTTCGCACCGCGAGGGACGACAAGGCCTCCCGGCTCACGCCGGGAGGCCTTTTCATTTGTGCTGAGCGGCCGCGACGTCGCGGCCGCGTGTCGTCTTACTTCGGCGCCATGCGGATCGCGCCGTCCAGGCGGATCACCTCGCCGTTGAGCATGTCGTTGGTGACGATCTGGTGGACCAGCTTGGCGTAGTCCTCCGGGCGGCCCAGGCGCGAAGGGAAGGGCACGCTGGCGGCCAGCGCGTCCTGCACCTCCTGCGGCATGCCGAACAGCATCGGCGTGCCGAAGATGCCGGGGGCGATCGTCATGTTGCGGATGCCGTTGCGCGCGAGATCGCGTGCGATCGGCAGCGTCATGCCGACGACGCCGCCCTTGGAGGCCGCATAGGCGGCCTGGCCCATCTGGCCGTCGTAGGCGGCCACCGAGGCCGTCGAGATCAGCACGCCGCGCTCGCCGGTGGCTTCGGGCTCGTTCTTGCTCATGGCCTCCGCGGCGAGGCGGATCATGTTGAAGCTGCCGACCAGATTGACCGTGATCACCTTCGAGAAGGTCGCCAGCGCATGCGCGCCGTCCTTGCCGACGGTCTTGGCGGCCGGCGCGATGCCGGCGCAGTTCACCAGACCCATCAGCTTGCCCAGCGAGACCGCCTTGGCGACGGCCGCCTGGGCATCGGCCTCCTGGCTGACGTCGCACTTCACGAAGGCGCCGTTCAGCTCCTTGGCGAGCGCCTCGCCGCGCTCGACCTGCAGGTCGGCGATGACGACCGTCGCGCCTTCGCGCGCCAGCATGCGGGCCGTGCCTTCGCCGAGGCCTGAAGCGCCGCCGGTGACGATGAAGACCTTGTTCGCGATGTCCATGGATGTCTCCTTCCGAGTTGTTGGTTGCCGTTGACGTAAACGTCAATTGTCGATGAAAAAATGGCGGCCACGCGGGCCGCCATCATCCTGGGTCGGAGTGGGTTCAGCTCAGCGCGGCGAGGGCGCGGCCGGTGATCTCGTCGACCGTGCCGATGCCTTCGATGCGGCGGTACTGGGGCGCCTGTGCGTCGCCGCTGGCGGCCCAGCTGGAGTAGTAGTCCACCAGCGGACGCGTCTGCGCCTGATAGACCTCCAGCCGCTTTTTGACGGTCTCTTCCTTGTCGTCGTCGCGCAGGATCAGGTCCTCGCCGGTGACGTCGTCCTTGCCCTCGACCTTGGGCGGATTGAACTTGGTGTGGTACGTGCGGCCCGAGCCCGTGTGCACGCGACGACCGCTCATGCGTTCGACGATGGCGCTGTCAGGCACGTCGATCTCGAGCACGTAGTCCAGCTTCACGCCGGCGGCCTTCATCGCGTCGGCCTGCGGGATGGTGCGCGGGAAGCCGTCGAACAGGAAACCCTTGGCGCAATCGGGCTGGGCGATGCGTTCCTTGACCAGGTTGATGATGAGTTCATCGCTGACCAGGCCGCCCGCGTCCATCACCTTCTTGGCGGCGATGCCGAGTTCGGTGCCGGCCTTGACCGCGGCGCGCAGCATGTCGCCGGTCGAGATCTGCGGGATGCCGAACTTGTTGCAGATGAAAGAGGCCTGAGTGCCTTTGCCGGCGCCGGGGGCGCCCAGAAGAATCAGTCGCATGGGTCTCCTCGATATAGGGAGAGGGCGCGTCGCATGGGCCGACGCGCCCTCGAAAACTGCGGGCGAGAATAGCACGCGCTGGCCTACGGTCCGCTGACGCGGCAGGCGAATGAACTGCGGTGTAACCCTGCCGGGCCGGGCCGCGATTCAGCTTGTCATCAGCTGTCTGACGCGTTCGAGGTCCTCGGGCGTGTCCACGCCGGGGCCCGGTCGCTCGGTGCTGACATGCACCGCGATGCGTTCGCCGTGCCACAGCACGCGCAGTTGCTCGAGCGCCTCGATCTGCTCCAGCGGCGAGACCGCCAGCGTCGGGAACCGACGCAGGAAGCCGGCGCGGTAGGCATACAGCCCGACGTGCCGCAGCACGGCCTCGGGCTTCACGCGGGCGCCGCCGCCGGTCGCGTCGCGCCACCACGGGATGGGGGCGCGGGAGAAGTACAGCGCCAGGCCCTGCGCGTCGGTGACGAGCTTGACGACGTTCGGATTCGCGAACTCGGCGTCGTCGTCGATGGCGTGCGCGACCGTCGCCATCGCGCATTGCGGCTTCGCGGCCAGCAGGTCGGCGCAGGCGCGGATCATCTCCGGCGCGATCAGCGGCTCGTCGCCCTGGACATTCACGACCAGCGCGTCATCGGGCAGACCGAGTTGCTCGACGGCCTCCGCCAGGCGATCGCTGCCGCTGGCGTGGTCGGCGCGCGTCATCAGCGCGCGGATGCCGTGGGCTTCGCAGGCCGCCTTCACCTCGACGGCATCGGTCGCCACGACGACCTGCGCCGCGCCGGCCAGCGCCGCGCGTCGCGCCACCTGCACGATCATGGGCGCGCCGCCGATGTCGGCCAGCGGCTTGTTGGGCAGGCGCGTCGACGCCAGCCGGGCCGGGATGACGATGTGGAAGGCGCTGCTCACGCGGTGTCGCCTTCGCCGTCGGTGGAGCGGGCCTCGTTGGCCAGCATGATCGGAATGCCGTCGCGGATCGGGAAGGCCAGGCGGTCGGCCGGGCACAGCAGTTCGCGGTCCGGCAGGCCGGTGTCCGGGGCATTGCGGCGGTCGTCCAGCGGGCCCTTGCAGACGGGGCACACCAGCATCTCAATCAGTCGATGGTCCATGGGGGAGCAGCCGCCGCAGCTCGCGCTGCAGCGCCTCTTCAAAAGCGGGTTCGGGGCGGAAGTCTAGCGCCACCACCCAGATGCGGCAGCCTTGCAGCGCCTCCGGACGCAACTTGACGGCGTCCTTCTCGGTGATGACGACCTCGTCGGTGCGGGCCCAAGGGAGGGGATCCAGCGTGGCATGGTCGGGCAGCGCCAGTGCGCGGAAGTTCAGCCCCTGCTCGCCGAGCATGTCGAAGAAGCGCTGCGGTCGTGCCAGGCCGGCGGCGGCGAGTAGCGGTTTGCCGCGCAGTGCATGCAGCCGCTCCAGGCGGCCCGGTTCGCCGCGCCACCAGTCGGCCAGCGCGACGGCGCCGGCGAGTTGCCGGGTGCCGACGTAGCCGGGCAGGGCGGTGCTCGGTCGACCGGTGCTGTAGAGCACCAGCGTGTCCGCCGAGGAGCCCGGCGGCGGTGGCAGGGCCCGCGCCTGGCGCAGCGG
Organism: Roseateles noduli; assembly: GCA_002205125.1. Classification (GTDB taxonomy): domain Bacteria; phylum Pseudomonadota; class Gammaproteobacteria; order Burkholderiales; family Burkholderiaceae_C; genus Roseateles; species Roseateles noduli. Next base: position 81,068 of record NIOE01000006.1, read on the forward strand.
TCCTGCGGGCAGGAGCCGGCCATTGCCGAGGCCGCGTTCGTCGAACACGAGCACGCTGAGCTGCCGTGGCAGCCGCCAGTGCTGCAGGCCGTCGTCGGACACCAGCACCTGGATGTCGGGGTGGGCCTCCAGCAGCGCGCGTGCCGCCGCGATGCGGTCGCGACCGACCGCCACCGGCACGCCGGCGCGCAGCTTGATCAGGAGGGGCTCGTCGCCGACGTCCTCGGCGCGGTCGCCGTCGGCGATCACGCGCACCTGCGCGTCATCCGCGCGGCCGTAGCCGCGGGAGATCACGCCGGCGCGGATGTCCATGCGCCGGAGCGTGTCCAGCAGGGCGAGCGTCGTGGGGGTCTTGCCGGCGCCGCCGACGACCCAGTTGCCGACGACGATGACCGGCACGGGCAGCGTCCCGGCCTTCTTCAGACCGAAGCGGTACAGCGCCACGCGCAGCCGCAGCACCGCGCCGTGCAGCGCGGCCAGCGGCCGCAGCAGGTGGGCGAGGCGGTCGTCGTCGCGCCAGGCGCGTTGCAGCCGCTCTTCCAGGGCGGTGGACCGGCTCATGTCCGGACCCTTGACCAGGTCCGAGCCACCGCGGTGGGCTCGGCCCCGCTCATTGCGGCTTGTTGGCGGCGAAGGTCAGTCGCGTGAGGTTGGCGCGTCGCGCCGCGTCCATCGCGTTGACCACCGCCTGGTGCGGCGTGGCCGCGTCGGCGGAGATGATCACCACCGGTTCCTGCTTGCCCTGCGCCGACTGCTGCAGCGCGGCGGTCAGCAGGTCCACGCTGCGGCCCTCGACGGCGTTGCGGTCGATCGAGTAGCGGCCGTCCGCCGAGATCGCCACGATGATCTCCGCCGGCCGTTCCTTGAGCTGCTGGGCGTCGGCGGTGGGCAGCGTGAGCTGGAGCTCGGTGAACTTCGAGTACGTCGTCGACAGCATCAGGAAGATGAGCACGACGAGCAGCACGTCGATGAACGGGATCAGGTTGATCTCCGGTTCCTCGCCCTGGCGACGGCGGAACTTCATGCCTTGGCCTTCCCCTGGGCGGGCGACGCGACCGGCGGCGGCACGGTGGCCGGGCCGCCGTTCATGCCCGAGGGCATCGCGCGGTTCACGAGGTGCGTCAGCAGCCGTTCACTCGCCTGTTCCATGTCGACGACATAGGACTCGATGCGGCCGCGGAAGTAGCGGTAGAACATCAGCGACGGGATGGCGACGACCAGGCCGAAGGCGGTGTTGTACAGCGCGATCGAGATGCCGTGCGCCAGCAGGGCGGGGTTGTTGCCGCCGGGGCCGGGGCTCTGGCTGCCGAAGATCTCGATCATGCCGACCACGGTGCCCAGCAGGCCCAGCAACGGGGCGGCCGCGGCGATGGTGCCCAGCGTGTTGAGGTAGCGCTCCATCTGGTGGATCGCATGGCGGCCGGCCAGCTCGAAGGACTGGCGCAGACGGGTCTCCCCGGCGCGCGGATCGGACTGCGACGTGCGCAGGCCGGCGGCCAGGACCTGACCCAGCAGCGAGTTCTCGGCCAGCTTGCCGACGACTTCGCCGCTCGGGATCTGCAGCTGGGTCACGCCCAGCACTTCCTCGATCAGGCTGGGCGGCGCGACGCGCGCGGCGCGCAGGCTGACCACGCGCTCGATGATCAGCGCCAGGGCCACGACGGAACACAGCAGCAAGGGCCAGATCGGCCAGCCGGCGGCTTGTATGATCGAAAACAAGGCTTTCCCTCCGTACGGGCATCTCCGGCCCGGCGGCGCATTATGGCGCCCCGCAGGGTCCCTGCCGACCACTCCGGACCCTCATCACAAGCCCTTACAAACATCCACCGTTCCTGTGGATAACTTTGTGGGCAACTGGTCCCGGAACCGCGCCAGGGCCCGTCGCCAGACGGCAAGGATTAGGCTGCTCCAAAAAAAGGCAGGAAAAAGCTTTTGAAAAACAAGCGCTTATCGATGTGTGACGCGGGCATGACGGCCAATATGGCCCGCGGAGCCAGCATTGACGCGGCTGTGGAGTTCCGGACCCGCGCCAGTGTTGGGTTTGCGCATGATTGACGCCTCCAAACCCGCATCGCCACGCATGGTCTGGGGGGTGGCGGCCCTGTTGACGGCCCTTTCCGACGCATTGCAGGCCAGATTCCCCGTCATCACGGTGCAGGGCGAGCTCTCCGGCTTCACGCGCGCCGCCAGCGGCCATTGCTACTTCAGCCTGAAGGACGCGGAAGGCCAGCCGGCGATGCTGCGCTGCGCGATGTTCCGGCGGGCAGCGTCCCTGGTGGACTTCGCGCCGAGGGACGGCATGACGGTGGAGCTGCGCGGCCGGCTCGATCTGTACGGGCCGCGCGGGGAGCTGCAGTTCATCGTCGAGGCGATGCGGCGCTCCGGCGAGGGGGCGCTTTACGAACAGTTCTTGCGACTGAAAGCGAAGCTGGAGTCGCTCGGCTACTTCGACGCAGACCGCAAGCGCCCGCCGCCGCCCTACGCGCGGCGGATCGGCGTGATCACCTCCACCGGTGCGGCGGCGCTCCAGGACGTGCTGACCGCGCTGAGACGAAGAGCGCCACACGCGCAGGTCTTCATCTATCCGACCCTGGTCCAGGGGAACGAGGCGCCGCCGGCGATCGTCCGGGCGCTGGCCACGGCCAACGAACGCGCCGACGCGGAGGTGCTGCTGCTGGTGCGTGGCGGGGGCTCGCTGGAGGACCTCTGGGCCTTCAACGACGAACGCGTCGTCCAGGCGGTGGCCGAGTCGCCGCTGCCGGTGATCTGCGGCGTCGGGCATGAGACCGACATCACCCTGGCCGACCTCGCCGCCGACCTGCGCGCGCCGACGCCCACGGCGGCAGCGGAACTGGCCACGGTCTCCCGCCAGCAGTGCCTGGAGACGCTGGATGCCCTGGAACGTCAACTGGTGCGCCGGGTGGAGCAGCGCCTGGATGCGTCCGCGCAGCGGCTCGACCGCCTGGCCTTGCGCCTCGCGAGACCGGGCGATGCCCTGGCGAGACAGAAGCGCCGGTTGGACCTGCTGTCGCAGCGGCTCGGCCAGGTGGTGCCCAGAACGGTGACCATGGAGTCGCAGCGGCTTCGGCATCTGGAACAGCGCCTGAACCAGGTCGCTCCGCGTGCGGCAACGATGGAAACCCAGCGCCTGAGACATCTGGCGCAGCGGCTGGACCGCGCGCTGCCGCAGCAGGCGCAGCGCGGCGCGCACCGGCTGGATTCGCTGGAGGCGCGCCTGCAGGCGCTCGATCCCCGCCAGGTGCTGGCCCGCGGCTACGCCTGGCTGGACGACGGCCAGGGGCGGGCGCTGAGCTCGGTGGACCAGCTCCGCGAGGGTCAGGACTTGCGCGCGGTGCTCGCCGACGGCGAGGCCGACCTGAAGGTCGGGCGCGTCGTTCGCCGGGACGTCTGAAGGGCGCCCTGCGCCTCCCCTGGCGCGGTATGCGTGCTCGTGACAAGGGCATGGATCCGCTGCCTACAATCTCCCGCGACATCCCGTCCCCTCAACCACCGATTAGGAGTCCCTCATGGAACACGTCCTGCCCGAGCTGCCGTACGACAAGAAGGCGCTGGAGCCGCACATCAGCGCCGAGACGCTGGAGTACCACCACGGCAAGCACCACAAGGCCTACGTGGACAACCTGAACAACCTGCAGAAGGGCACCGAGTTCGAGAACAAGACGCTGGAAGAGATCGTCAAGACCTCCAGCGGCGGCATCTACAACAACGCCGCGCAGATCTGGAACCACACCTTCTTCTGGTCCTGCATGAAGCCCAACGGCGGCGGCGCGCCGACCGGCAAGCTGGCCGACGCCATCAACGCCAAGTGGGGCAGCGTCGACGCCTTCAAGGAAGCCTTCCAGAAGAGCGCCGTGGGCAACTTCGGTTCCGGCTGGACCTGGCTGGTGAAGAAGGCCGACGGCAGCGTCGACATCGTCAACATGGGCGCCGCCGGCACCCCGCTGACGACCGGCGACACCGCGCTGCTGACCATCGACGTGTGGGAACACGCCTACTACATCGACTACCGCAACGCGCGTCCGAAGTTCGTCGAGACCTTCCTGAAGAGTCTGCTGAACTGGGACTTCGCCCAGGCCAACTTCGGCAACTGATCCACCGGCGCCCGCGCCAGCGGGTGCCGATGAAGGAACGGCCCGGGAATCGCTTCCCGGGCCGTTGTCATTTCAGCGGTCGACTCTCTGCAGTGTCGGTCGCGGACGCCGGCCCGCAGGCCGGCCGCGCGATCACTTGGGCCAGGGGCCGCCGCGCAGCTTCGCGCCGGCCTTCAGGCCGCGCTTGTCGAACCAGCCCTTGTTCATCTCGAGCACATAACGAACCGGCTTGGTCGAGCAGTGCGAGACGTCGGACAGCGGCTGCATCTCGACGATGTTGACGATGGTGCCGTCGTCGCCGACGAAGGCCGCCGACAGCGGGATCAGCGTGTTGCGCATCCAGAAGCACTGCTGCGACGGCTGCTCGAAGATGAAGATCATCCCGGCGTTCTGGGCCATCTCCTTGCGGGCCATCAGGCCGATGGCGCGCTGCTCGTCGGTGCGGGCGACCTCGGCGTGGATCAGGTGCATACCGGCGCCGAGCTCCACGACCGGCAGGCCGGTCTGGGGAATCTGCTGCGCCGCCGCCGGAACGGCCGCCGTCAGGGCGGCGATCGAGAGGAGGGTCGAAAGAACGACGGAAGATGCCGCGTGTTTGATATTGAGCATGTTGTCACCTCAAGGTTTGGCGGATTATCAGGGCCATGTTGCCCGCCCCAGCCGTCACGGTGTCTGCCGGTGCCCTGGGCGCCGATGCCCGACGCGCCAATCGCCCCGCTCCCGACGGTGCGCTGACGCGCGCGCGGTTCCGGTTGTCCGGGCTGCACTGCGCCACCTGCGCCGGTCTGGTCGAGTCCCTGCTGCACGGGCAGCGGGGCGTGAAGTCGGCCGACGTCCATCCGTCGACCCAGACGCTGGTGCTGGATTGGTGGCCGGAGCGCGTGACGCTCGACGAGCTGCGGCAGGTGCTCGCGCCGGCGGGCTACGACTTCGTTCCCGACCTCGCGGGGCCGGCGCGCGACCTGCGCCGGCGCGAGCATCGTCAGGCGCTCTGGCGGCTGTTCGTCGCCGGCTTCCTGATGATGCAGGTGATGATGCTGGCGTGGCCGTCCTACGTGGCCGGACCGGGCGAGCTGGCGCCGGATCAGGCCGCGCTGCTGCGCTGGGGCCAGTGGGTGCTGACGCTGCCCGTGATGCTGCTGGCCGCGGGGCCGTTCTTCCGCGCCGCGCTCACGCAATTGCGAGGGCGGCGCCTCGGCATGGACGTGCCGGTCGCGCTCGGACTCGGCGTGGCCTTCGTGGCCGGGAGCGGCGCGACGCTGGATCCCGGCGGGCCGTTCGGGCACGAGGTGTATTTCGATTCGATCACGATGTTCGTGACCTTTCTGCTCGGCGCGCGGTATCTGGAGCTGCGCTCGCGGCATCGCGCCGCGGCGGCGATCGAGCAGGCTGCGGAAGCGCTGCCCGGCGAAGTCGAACGGGTGAAGACGGATGGCTCGGTGGAGCGCGTCACGATCGAGGCGTTGGCGATCGGCGATCGGGTGCGCGTCGCGGCGGGGCAGCGCATGCCGGCCGATGCGATCGTCGAGTCCGGCGCTGGCGCCGTCGACGAGTCGCTGCTGACCGGCGAATCGCGACCGGTCGCGAAGGCGCCGGGTGATGTCGTGCTCGCGGGCAGCCTCAATCTCTCCGGTGTGCTCACGCTGTGCGTGCGGCAGGTCGGCGAGCAGACCCGCCTCGCCGGCATCCGCCAGTTGATGGCCCAGGCGTTCCAGGATAGGCCGACGACGCTGCGCACGGCCGATCGCGTGGCCGGCTGGTTCCTCGCGGCGGTCCTCGTGCTGGCCGGTGCGGCCGCGCTCGCCTGGCAGTTCGTCGATCCGTCGCGGGCGGTGGCCGTGGCCGTGTCGGTGCTGATCGTGACCTGCCCCTGCGCGCTGTCCCTGGCGGCGCCGGCGGCCTGGGTGGCCGCGGCAGGCGCGCTCGCGCGGCGCGGGCTGTTGCTGTCCCGGCTCGACGCGATCGAATCGCTCGCCGATGTCGACCGGATCGTCATGGACAAGACCGGCACGCTGACCGATCCCGCGCCGCGACTGCGCCCCGTGCGAGTCGATGCGTCGGAAGCGGGTGCCGATCCCTCGGCTGAGGAGGCGATGGCGGCTGCGGCGGCGCTGGCCGCGAGTTCGCTTCATCCGTTGTCGAGAGCCCTCGCAGCGGCGTTGCCCGCGCGGCCCGGCGCCAAGGACGCGTGGATGATCGAGGAGTTCAGCGGTCGGGGCGTGGAGGGCAGCGATGCTCACGGGCGGCACTGGCGTCTTGGGTCGTCGCCATGGGCCGCCGATTCGGGCCTCGAGAAGGACCGCGTTACGGGCCGAATGACAGGCCGAATGACAGGCCGTTTGACAGGCCGTTTGACAGGCCGTTTGGCGGGCGCGCCGCCGGACTCGTCCGACGCCCAGATCGTCCTGACCTGTGAGGGCGTCGTCCGCGCTGCCTGGAACGTCGACGAGCACCTCCGCGAGGGGGCGCCGGCGGCGATCGCCGCATGGCGCGCCATGGACCTCGCCGTCGAATTGCTCTCGGGCGACGTCCCCGCACGTGTCGAGGCCGCCGCGAAGGCCGCCGGGATCGCGCACTGGCGCGGCGGCGCGCGGCCGGAGGACAAGCTCCAGCACGTGACCGCGCTGCAGGCGCGAGGCCATCGCGTGCTGATGATCGGCGACGGCATCAACGACGCGCCCGTGCTCGCGCGGGCGCAGGTGTCGATCGCGATGGGGCAGGGCGCCGACCTCGCGAAGGCGCGCGCCGACGCGGTGCTGACCTCGGACCGCCTCGACGCGATCACGGCCGCGCTGCGTCTGGCCAGACGCACACGCCGCGTCGTGCGCCAGAACCTGGCCTGGTCGGCGCTCTACAACGCCGTGTGCGTGCCGATGGCGCTGGTCGGCTGGCTGCCGCCGTGGGCCGCGGGGCTGGGCATGGCGACGAGTTCGCTGCTTGTCGTCGCCAACGCCGCACGGCTCGGTCGTGAGGCGGTCGCACAACCGTCTGACGCCTGAAGGACGCTGCCGCATGGACATCCTCTATCTGCTGATCCCGCTGTCGGTCGTGCTGGTCCTGCTGGTGCTGGCCGTCTTCGGCTGGGCGGTCCAGGACGGCCAACTGGAGTCGCTGGACCGCGAAGGTCAACGAATCCTTGAGGACGACGCGCAAGCTTGACTTGCGTCAACACGCGCTTCGAGAGGGCGCCGAACAATCGCTGGCATCGGCGCAACAAGCGCCACGAGGAGCCAGCATGGCAAGCCAATCAGAGTGGGAGGGAGGACGCGCCATCACGTCCCGTGATGCGCGCGGTGACGCAACCGGCGATGCCGCCAGTGATGCACCCGATGGGGTGCCCAGTTATGAGGACGGCGTGGTCCGCGCGTTCTCGCTGGCCGCGGTGCTGTGGGGCGTGGTGGGGATGCTGGTCGGCGTGGTCATCGCGGCGCAGCTCGCCTGGCCGGAGCTGAACTTCGGCATCCCCTGGCTGAGCTACGGCCGTCTGCGGCCGCTGCACACCAACGCGGTGATCTTCGCCTTCGGCGGCTGCGTGCTGATGGCCACGGCCTTCCACGTCGTGCAGCGCACCAGCCATGTCCGGCTCTTCGCGCCGGGTCTTGCCTGGTTCACCTTCTGGGGGTGGCAACTGGTGATCGTGCTCGCCGCGATCACGCTGCCGCTGGGCCTGACGACCGGCAAGGAATACGCCGAGCTCGAATGGCCGATCGACGTGCTCATCGCCGTCGTCTGGGTCTCCTACGCCATCGTCTTCTTCGGCACGATCGGCGTGCGGCGCGTGCGCCACATCTATGTGGCCAACTGGTTCTTCGGCGCCTTCATCATCGCCGTCGCGCTGCTGCACATCGTCAACAGCGCCGAGATCCCGGTGTCGCTGACCAAGAGCTACTCCGCCTACGCCGGCGTGCAGGACGCGATGGTCCAGTGGTGGTACGGCCACAACGCGGTCGGCTTCTTCCTGACGGCCGGCTTCCTCGGGCTGATGTACTACTACATCCCCAAGCAGGCGAACCGGCCCGTCTACAGCTACCGGCTGTCCATCGTCCACTTCTGGGCGCTGATCTTCACCTACATGTGGGCGGGGCCCCACCACCTGCACTACACGGCGCTGCCCGACTGGGCGCAAAGCGTGGGCATGCTGTTCTCGCTGGTGCTGCTGGCGCCGAGCTGGGGCGGAATGATCAACGGCGTGATGACGCTCAGCGGCGCCTGGCACAAGCTGCGCGACGACCCGATCCTGAAGTTCCTGATCGTCGCGCTGTCCTTCTACGGCATGTCGACCTTCGAGGGGCCGATGATGTCGATCAAGACCGTCAACGCACTCTCGCACTACACCGACTGGACCGTCGGTCACGTGCACAGCGGCGCGCTGGGCTGGGTGGGCTTCATCTCGATGGGCGCGCTGTACCACCTGATCCCGCGCATGTACGGCCGCGTCGAGATGTACTCGAAGCGCGCCATCGAGCTGCACTTCTGGATCGCCACGCTGGGCATCGTGCTCTACATCGCCGCGATGTGGATCGCCGGCGTGATGCAGGGCCTGATGTGGCGCGCGGTGAATCCGGACGGCACGCTCACCTGGACCTTCGCCGAAGGCGTCAAGGCGACCTATCCGTTCTACGTGGTGCGCCTGCTCGGCGGCCTGCTGTACCTGGGCGGCATGTGCCTGATGGCCTGGAACGTCGTGATGACGGTCCGCGTCGGCCAGCCCGCCCGCCATCCCATCCCCGGCGCCGCGCTCGCGGCCGCCGCCTGATCGTCCGCGAAAGGAGCACGCCATGGCCAACCCCCATGCCACCGCCAGCGGCCACGAACGCATCGAGACCAGCAACTTCCTGATGATCGTGCTGGTGCTGCTGACGGTGATCGTCGGCGGCATCGTCGAGATCGTCCCGCTGTTCTTCCAGCGCTCGACCACGCAGCCGGTCGAACACCTCAAGCCCTACACGCCGCTGCAGCTCGCCGGCCGTGACGTCTACATCCGCGAGGGTTGCTACAACTGCCACTCGCAGATGATCCGGCCGCTGCGCGCGGAGACGCTGCGCTACGGCCACTACTCGGTCGCCGGCGAGTTCGTCTACGACCACCCCTTCCAGTGGGGCAGCAAGCGCACCGGGCCGGACCTGGCGCGCGTCGGCGGCAAGTACAGCGACGAGTGGCACCGCCTGCACCTGAACAACCCGCGCGACCTGGTGCCCGAGTCCAACATGCCCGCCTACGCGTGGCTGGCGGGCGCCGCGCTCGATCCGAACGAGCTGGCGCCCAAGATGCGCGGGCTGCGGACCGTCGGCGTGCCTTACACCGACAAGCAGATCGCCCAGGCGGGCGACGAGGTGAAAGGCCGCACCGAGATGGATGCCGTCGTGGCCTACCTGCAGGTGCTGGGCACCGCGCTGAAGCGCTGAACGGAGGCCCCCATGCCCGACATGGATCTGAATGCGCTGCGGTCCGCGGTGACCGTGGTGTCGCTGCTGGTGTTCGTCGGCATCGTCGTCTGGGCCTACGCCCGGCACAACCGCGAACGTTTCGAAGACCTGGCCGCGCTCGTCCTGACGGACGACGACGCGCCCCGAGGAGGTCGTCATGAGTGATTTCGTTTCGGACGGCTGGTCGCTGTTCGTGGCCGCGGCGACGGTGCTCGGCCTGGCGCTGTGCCTGGCGCTGCTGATCATCGCCAGCCGCCGCAAGGTGATGGCGGAGGACAACTCCACCGGCCACGTGTGGGACGAGGACATCCGCGAGCTCAACAACCCGCTGCCGCGGTGGTGGATGGTGCTGTTCGTGCTGACGGTGGTGTTCTCGGGGCTGTATCTCGCGCTGTACCCCGGCCTCGGCGCATATGCCGGATCGCTGAGCTGGTCCAGCACCGGCCAGTACGAGGCCGAACAGGCCCAGGCGCGCGCGGAGATGCACACGATCTACGCCCGCTTCGACGGCAAGCCGGTGGAATCGCTGGCGGCGGATCCGCAGGCCAGGGCGATCGGTGAACGGCTCTTCGCCAACAACTGCGCGACCTGCCACGGTTCGGACGCGAAAGGCTCGAAGGGATTTCCCAACCTGACGGACAACGACTGGCTGTACGGCGGCAGCGGCGACACCATCGTCCAGACCATCACGCAGGGGCGGGAGGGCACGATGCCGCCGATGGCCGCGGCGGTGGGCAGCGGCGAGGACGTGCGCAACCTCGCGCACTACGTGCTGAGCCTGTCGGGCAGCCCGCACAACTCGGTGGCAGCGGCGCTCGGCAAGTCGAAGTTCAGTGCCTGTGCGGCCTGCCACGGCATGGACGGCAAGGGCAACCAGGCGCTGGGCGCGCCCAACCTCACCGACAAGGTCTGGCTGCACGGCTGGGGCGAGTCCGCCATCGTCGCCATGGTCAACAACGGCAAGCACAGCCACATGCCCGAGCACGGCTCACGCCTGAGCCCGGAGCAGATCCGCGTGCTGGCGGGCTACGTCTGGGGACTCTCCCACGAGCAGCCTTGAACCATGAGCCATCCTGAAGTCCGGGCGGTCTCCCTCTACGAAGCCGAGGCCAAGATCTATCCCCGCGCGGTGCACGGCTGGTTCGCCGTGTGGCGCTGGGCGATGGTGTGGGCCACGCAGCTGCTGTTCTACGGATTGCCGTGGCTGCAGTGGAACGGGCGTCAGGCGGTGCTCTTCGACCTGGAGGCGCGGCGTTTCCTGATCTTCGACCTCATCCTGTATCCGCAGGACTTCATCTACCTGACGGCGCTGCTGGTGGTGTCGGCCTTCGGGCTGTTCTTCTTCACGGCGGTGGCGGGGCGCCTGTGGTGCGGCTACGCCTGCCCGCAGACGGTCTACACGGAGATCTTCCTCTGGATAGAACGCCACACCGAGGGCGACCGCGCCGCGCGCATCCGGCTCGACCGCGCCGGGTGGACGGCGGAGAAGCTGCTGCGCAAGGGAAGCAAGCATGCGGCGTGGCTGGCGGTGTCGCTGTGGACGGGCTTCACCTTCGTCGGCTACTTCGAGCCCATCCGCGCGCTGGGCGCCGACGCGACCGCGTTGGCGCTCGGTGGGTGGACGCTCTTCTGGATCCTGTTTTACGGCCTGGCGACCTACGGCAACGCCGGCTACCTGCGCGAGCAGGTCTGCAAGTACATGTGCCCGTACGCGCGCTTCCAGAGCGCAATGCTCGATCGAGACACGCTGATCATCAGCTATGACATCGCGCGCGGGGACCCGCGCGGCCCGCGCTCGAAGAAGGCGGACCTGTCGACCCTCGGCCTGGGGTCCTGCGTCGATTGCCACCAGTGCGTCCACGTCTGCCCGACTGGCATCGACATCCGCAAGGGGCTGCAGCACGAGTGCATCGGCTGCGCCGCCTGCATCGACGTCTGCAATGACGTGATGGACAAGTTCGGCTACGAACGCGGCCTGATCCGCTACGCGACGCAGAACGGCATGACGCATCGATGGACGGCGGCGCAGCAGTGGCGTCGCGTGTTCAGACCTCGCGTGCTGGTGTACGGCGCGATCCTGATGCTGGTGTCGGGCGGCCTGGTCTGGAGTCTGGCCGTCCGGATGCCGTTCAAGGTCGACGTCGTGCGCGACCGTGCGACGTTGGCGCGCGAGGTCGAGGACGGTGTCGTCGAGAACCTCTACCGACTCCAGTTGATGAACGCCGCGGAGTCGACGCAGCGCTTCATCCTCGACGTGCAGGGCATCGAGGGCTTGCGCGTGGCATCGCCGTCGGGCGAGTTGACGCTCGGTCCTGCCGAGGCTCGTTGGGTCACGGTGGCGCTGCGTCTGCCTCCGGAGGCCGCGCGCGCGCTGGGCGCCGGCGCGCATCCGATGCACTTCGCCATCCGGCGCGTGGCGTCGTCCGCTGCGCCCGCCGGGACTGTCGAACGCGCGCTGCTCGAGAAGTCCACCTTCGTCGTGCCGCGATGAGCGCGGCCGGGTCGACGCTTCAAACCTTCCTTCGCCACCAGGAGCGGACATGACGACAACGCGAATGACTGCAACGCGAACGACCGCGACGCGAATGACCGCAGCGCACTTGAGCGACGCGGATCTGCCGACCAGCGGACCCTGGTGGCGCCATCCGATGATGTGGCTGGTGATTGGCGGCCCGACCGTCGTGGTGGTGGCGTCGATGGCCACGCTGACGCTGGCGATCACGCACCCCGACCCGGTGGTGCAGTCGACCAGCGCGGTCGATCGCAGCGGTGTCGCCGCCGACGAGGTCGACGACGCCGCGAAGACGCCCGCGATGAAGGCCCGCAACCACGCGGCGACCGGCGGTCAGGCGCGCTGACCGCGTCGGCGCGGGTGACGGGGACGGGGACGGGGACGGGGACGGGGACGGGGACGGGGACGGGGATGACGCCGATGCCGGTGTCGGTGTGGTCATGCGGTGCGGCGGACCAGCTGCAGCAGTTGTCGCGGCTTGAGCACGCGCACTTCCCGCGCGCGCACTTCGAGCAGCCCGTCCTCCTGCATCCGCGAGAAGGTGCGGCTGACGGTCTCCAGGCTCAGGCCGAGGTAGCTGCCGATCTCGTCGCGGGTCATGCGCAGCACGACGCTCGACGACGAGAAGCCGCGCGCCCGCAGCCGTCGCATCAGGTGGATCAGGAAGGTCGCGACGCGCTGCTCGGCGCGCACCGACCCGAGCAGCGTCATCACGCCCTGATCGCGGACGATCTCGCGGCTCATCAGGCGATGGAACTGTCGGCGCAGGCGGTCGACCTCGCGGGTCATGTCCTCGATGCGCCCGTAGGGCACGACGCAGATCTGCGAGTCCTCCAGCGCCACCGCCTGGCTCGTGTACGCGCCGCTGAAGAGGCCGTCCAGGCCGAGCATCTCGCCGGCCATGTGGAACCCGATCACCTGGTCGCGGCCGTCCTCCGCCGATGCCGAGGTCTTGAAGAAGCCGGTGCGCACGAGGTAGACGGCCTCGAACGGATCGCCGGGTTTGAACAGCACGGTGTTGCGAGGGACCTGTCGTCGGTCCGAGATCATCCGTTCGAGCTGATGCACGTCGGCTGCGGGCAGGCCCGCCGGCAGACAGACCTGACGCACCGAGCAGGTCGCGCAGGTGATCGGGGAGGCGTCCGGCACGAGGGGCATGGCCTGCACGGCGGCGGCGAGCGAAGGCGTGGGGGGGAGAGGGGCAGTCAGGGTGGTGGCGCTCGGCATGGGTTCATCGGGCATGCGAGGAAGCGGCGAATTCTTTGTCCGGGCATCGACGCCGGCAATGACATCAATCAATGACGCTTTGCCAACAAAGGGTGAGGATGGCGCCATGTGCCAAGACCTGACCCCTTCGGGCTGCAGCCTGCCCGACGCCGACCTGCTGCGACGTTTCGACATCGCGGGACCGCGCTACACCTCGTACCCGACCGCGGACCGCTTCCATGCGGGCGCCGATGTGGGCGTCGATGCGGAGCGCCACGGCGAGCTGCTCGCGCTGCGCGCCTTCGGTCCCGCGGCGCGGCAGCCGATGTCGCTCTACGTGCACATCCCGTTCTGCGAATCGGTCTGCTATTACTGCGCCTGCAACAAGGTGGTCACGCGGCATCATGAGCGCGCAGCGGCCTATGTCGACGCGCTCGAGACCGAAATCGGGCTGGTGCATCGCCGGCTCGGCGACCGGGCGCACGTGTCGCAGCTGCACTTCGGCGGCGGCACGCCGACCTTTCTCGCCGATCGCGAGTTGTCGATGCTGATGGCGCTGCTGCATCGCCATTTCCGGCTGACCGCGGATGCCGAGATCTCGATCGAGGTCGACCCACGCACCATCGACGTCGCGCGCCTGCGCCACCTGCGCACGCTGGGCTTCAACCGCCTGAGTTTCGGCGTGCAGGACTTCGATCCCGAGGTGCAGCGCGCCGTGCACCGCGAGCAGAGCCTGGAGAGCGTGGCCGCGCTGATCGGCGCCTCGCGCGATCTCGGTTTCAGGTCGATCAACGTCGACCTGATCTACGGCCTGCCGCTGCAGACGCCGACGTCCTTCGCGCGGACGGTCGAGCAGGTCGCGACGCTGCGGCCGGATCGCATCGCGCTCTACGGCTATGCGCACCTGCCGCATCGCTTCAAGCCGCAGCGCCGCATCGAGCCCGCCGCCTTGCCGCCGACCGGCGACAAGCTGCGCATGCTGTCCGGCGCCATCGCCGGCTTCATCGCCCGCGGCTACAGCTACATCGGCATGGACCACTTCGCGCTCGCGGACGATCCGCTGGCCGTCGCGAAGCGGGAAGGGCGGCTGCATCGCAACTTCCAGGGCTACAGCACGCAGCCTGACTGCGACCTCGTGGCGCTGGGCGTGTCGGCGATCTCCAAGCTCGGGGCCTCGTTCGCGCAGAACGTGAAGACGCTGCCGGAGTACTACGCCGCCCTCCGCGAGGGCCGCCTGCCCGTCGAGCGCGGTCTGGCGCTCGACCAGGACGATCTGGTGCGGCGCGATGTGATCATGGCGCTGATGTGCCAGGGGCGGCTCGACTTCGAGCCGATCGAGCGCTCCCACGGCATCGTCGTCGCCGAGTACTTCGCGGCGGAGCTCGAGCGCCTGCGTCAGATGGCAGCGGACGGGCTCGTCACGATCGAGCCGGGCGCGGTGCAGGTGACGTCGATGGGCTGGTTCTTCGTCCGGGCGGTGGCGATGGTGTTCGACCGGTACCTGAGGTCAGGCAGCGCTGCGGGCGCGCTGGGCGCAACGGGCGAAGCGCCGCTGCGCTTCTCGCGCGTCCTCTGAACGCGACGGCGGGGCTGCAGATGCTTTCGCTCGCGCTCACCGGCACGGCGTTCGTCATGGGCGCTGCCGGCAGCCTGCACTGTGCGGCGATGTGCGTCGCGCCCTGCGCGGCGGTGACGGCCGGTCGACGGCGCGGCATCGCGGCCTTCCAGATCGGAAGGATGCTGGGCTACGCGACAGGTGGCGCGGTCGTCGCGGCCAGCGTCGGCGGTCTGCTGCGCTGGGAGTCGACCACCGGCGCCTTGCGACCTCTGTGGCTGATGGTGCATCTCGCGGCGCTGGCGATGGGGGCGTTCCTCCTCTGGCGCGCGGCGCCGCCGCGATGGGTGCTGCGCCTGTGGACGACGCGTGCCCCAGCGGCGGTCGGCATTCCGGTCGCGGCACTCGGCGCAGGGCAGGGTGCTGTCGCGCTGTCGCGGGCTCGCACGGCCAGTGCCGTTGATGGAGCCGGTGCCGGTTCGGCGCTCGTGGCTCTCGCGGGTCTCGCCGGCCTGGCGTGGCTCGCCTGGCCATGCGGCCTGCTGCAGTCCGCATTGACGGTCGCGGCGCTCGCGGAAGGTCCGTGGCAGGGTGCCGGCGTGATGGCGGCCTTTGCGCTCGGCTCATCGCCGGGCTTGCTCGCCGGCCCCTGGCTGCTCGCCCGGCTGGGCAGGGTGGGCAGGCTGGGCAGACGCGGAGGTCCGGGTTGGAGGACGGGCGGCGCGGGCGACGGTAGAGGCGCTGCGGGCGCTGCAGGCGCTTCGGGTGTGCGAATCGCGACCCGTCTCTCCGGGGCGATGCTGGCGGCGGGGTCGCTCTGGGCGCTGGGTCATGGCCTGTGGGCGCAGATCCGCGCGTTCTGCGGCTGACGCGTCCCAGGGTCATGGCCCGGGCATCAGCCGATTGAAAGTTTCGCTGTCATAGAATCAGCGCTTCCGGTTTACCCCAAACCACCCACGCGACTCGCGGAGACGACTCCATGTACCAGCACATCAAGGTGCCCGAGGGCGGCCAGAAGATCACGGTCAACACCGACTTCTCGCTCAACGTTCCGAACAACCCGATCATTCCTTACATCGAGGGTGACGGCACCGGCTTCGACATCACCCCGGTGATGATCAAGGTGGTGGACGCGGCCGTGGCGAAGGCTTACGGCGGCGCCAAGAAGATCCACTGGATGGAGATCTACGCCGGCGAGAAGTCGACGAAGGTCTACGGCCCCGACGTGTGGCTGCCTGAAGAGACGCTGACGGTCCTGAAGGACTACGTGGTCTCGATCAAGGGCCCGCTGACGACGCCGGTCGGCGGCGGCATCCGTTCGCTGAACGTCGCGCTGCGCCAGGAACTGGACCTGTACGTCTGCCTGCGCCCGGTGCGCTGGTTCGAAGGCGTGCCGTCGCCGGTCAAGGAACCGCACAAGACGGACATGGTCATCTTCCGTGAGAACTCGGAAGACATCTACGCCGGCATCGAATTCGAAGCCGAGAGCGAGAAGGCCAAGAAGCTGATCAAGATCCTGCAAGAGGAATTCGGCGTCAAGAAGATCCGCTTCCCGGAGACCTCGGGCATCGGCGTCAAGCCGGTCTCGCGCGAAGGCACGGAGCGTCTGGTCCGCAAGGCGATCCAGTACGCGATCGACAACGACAAGCCGAGCGTCACGATCGTCCACAAGGGCAACATCATGAAGTTCACCGAAGGTGGCTTCCGTGACTGGGCGTACGCCCTGGCCCAGAAGGAATTCGGCGCCGAGCTGATCGACGGCGGCCCGTGGTGCAAGTTCAAGAACCCGAAGACCGGCAAGGACATCGTGGTCAAGGACAGCATCGCTGACGCGTTCCTGCAGCAGATCCTGCTGCGTCCGGCCGAGTACTCGGTCGTGGCGACGCTGAACCTGAACGGCGACTACATCTCCGACGCGCTGGCGGCGCAGGTCGGCGGCATCGGCATCGCCCCGGGTGCGAACCTGAGCGACTCCGTCGCCATGTTCGAAGCCACGCACGGCACGGCGCCGAAGTACGCGGGCAAGGACTACGTGAACCCCGGTTCCGAGATCCTGTCGGCGGAAATGATGCTGCGTCACATGGGCTGGACCGAAGCGGCCGACCTGATCATCTCGTCGATCGAGAAGTCGATCCTGTCGAAGAAGGTCACGTACGACTTCGCCCGCCTGCTGGACGGCGCGACCCAAGTGTCGTGCTCGGGCTTCGGTCAGGTGATGATCGAGAACATGTGATCAAAGCAGGCCCGGTCTCGCACCGGGCTGCGATCGACATGAGAAACCCCAGCGCGGTCGCCCGCCTGGGGTTTTCTGTTTCTGGGCGATGCCGTGCCGGATCGTCGACCCCGAGCACCGCGGTCGGCGGCGCCCCGGGGTCAGGTCATTCGACGCCGTCGGGCACTTCGAATCCTGCCTCTCGGACTTCCGTGCCGATGGCGGGTTTCAGCAGACGCGCCGCCCGCAGGTCGCGCTCGGCCGCTTGCGCGTCCCCCGCCTTCAACGCGGTGAGGCCTCGGCCGTACAGCGACCACACGTGGTCCGCCTTCATGCCGAGGGACGCGTCGAAAGCCGCCTTGGCGGCGACCAGGTCGCCGATCCGCAGCTGCGTCCAGCCGAGCGAATCGAACGGGGCGGGGGTGCTGCCCGGCAGCGCCGCCGCGCGTTGGCAATCGTGCAGCGCCAGCGGCAGCTCCATGCCGCGGCGTGCGCGCAGCCAGCATCGTTCGTTCAGCCCGATGCGCTGATCGGCGTTGCCGGGACGATGGCTCAGCCACAGTTCCCATTGGCGTACGGCCTCGGACGGCTGGTCGTAATAGTCGTAATAGCGCGCGAGCTCGACGCGCAGTTCCGCCTCGGGCGGGATCAGCGGCACGGCGCGCGCGATGTCGTCCGCGGCGCCGCTGTGATCGCCCAGAACGCTGCGCAGGCGTGCGCGGAACACGCGGGCTTCGGGGAGGTCCGGTCGCAGGCGCAGCGCTTCGGTCGTGTCCTGCAGCGCTGGCAGGGGATTGCCCTGTTCGTGCTCGATGAACGCGCGAAGCATGAAGAGGGCCGGCTCGTCGGTCTTCAAGTCCAGGGCCCGGTTCGCGTCGGCGAGCGCCTCCGCGTACCGTTTCGCGGCGAGGTGGGCTGCGCTGTTTCGCGCCATCTCCATCGCCTGGGCATCCTGGGTCGGTGGGGTGGTGGTCGCCGCGGTGGCGTTCAGGGCCGTGGCGGCCAGCAGCGCGGCGCAGGCGGCATTCAACCCGAGGCGCATCCCGCGCGGGACGGCGGGCACAAGCGATCGACGGCGGTGGCGCGCGGTGGTAGTGGTCATGGGTGGTCCTCCCTCGATGGTCGTGGTCGAGCGGCTCGATGCGGCCGCTGCAGGGTGCGGACTTTAAACGGGCGCGGGTTCGATGTCGGCCCGTCGTCGGTGATCCGAGGTGCCCGGTCGTTGCCGCTACGCTGCTCGCCCGCTTGCCGGGCTTTGGCTTCGCAAGCCGTTCGCCCCTTTCGCGTCGACAGCAAATGGCCGGCAACGGGTTCACAGAATGGTCTCCTTTGAAGTCATCGAGGAAGTACCGTCATGCGTGTCGACAAGATGCTGACCGCGACGCTGGGAGCCGCGGCCGTGTTGCCTCAGGGCGTCTCCGCCAACAACGTGGGCCCAGCGAGCCAGGTGTCGCAAAGCGGATCGCAGAGCGGGCTGCCGAGCAACTCGCGCGTCGCGCTGTCCGGGGGTAGCCAGCCTGGACGCGTGAGTCTTTCGTCTCTCGGCCAACTGGGCCTGTCGGCCCATCGACCGGTCCAGCCCAACGCGCCTGCAGCGGTCGACTGCAACACCGCTACCGGCGGTCAGGCCGCCGCGGCGTTCCAGCGCGACTTCGCGCCTCGACTGCAAGGTGCCCCGCTGGGCAGTGTCCTCGCGTCTCGTCAGGAGCTCGGCCTTCAGGCGCATGACTTCGCGATGGTCGACATTGGCGGCGAGGGTCAGAAGACGGCACCGGACGGCATGAAGAGCGGCAACCTGCACGCCATCAACGTCAACGCGCAGTCGACGATTTCGTCGGGACCGATGAAGCTCCAGACCGCCGTGGGGGAGCCTGGTCTTGGGAAGGACGTCAATGGCGGCCGCATCCCCAACCTCGTCAAGATCAACGAATGGCCTTTGCGCAGCGAGACTTCTGCCGAGGGCTTCGTCCCGCTGGCGAAAGGCTTCTCCAATCTCACGACGATGGAAGGCGCTCCCGTGTATGCCTATCACGTCGCGGAACTCGACCGGGTGACGTCGAGCAAGGGCTGGATCGCACTGACCGTCGACAAGGACTTCAAGCCGCAGATCGATCAGTTGGCGCAGGCCCGCAACGGCGGGGAGGCCTGGCATTTCCCTGGGAAATTGGAGACCGACAACGATCGATTCATCGTTGCGCCTGCGGGGCTGTCCGCCGAGGAGACCAAGGCGTTCAAGGTCAAGTTCGAAGCGGCCGGCCCGCACGAGATCCATGACGTCGCGAAGGCTATCTCGCAGGAGCTCGCGCGCAAGCCTGGAGGCGCGCCGCGCGACGAGCTCTGAGCGCGCCTTCGGCGCCGAGTCGTGCGGCTATTGAGGGCGGTCGTCGCCGCAGCTCACCGTCGGAGTGCCCGATGTCGGACAGGTTTCGCCGTATCTTGCGGAGCACATCCGCGGCAACGTCGAGGCGTATGGCGTCACCCTGGCCCCGCTGCCCGCGGCGGCGTGGGAGACCTCGGTCTGTGCCTGGCAGGGCGAGCACTGGGGCGCACCGATCGATCTCTGGTCGGTCGAGGAGGGTGCGATCGACCTCGTGCTTGAGATCCACGTCAGGGAGATCGGCGACCGGTTCGTCTTCCACGTGCACATGGTGTACGTGCCCTGAAGCAAGGGTCGGCGGTCGTCAGGTCGCTTGCTCACGCCGGCGCGGGAACCGTTGGGAAACGTCGTCGGCCGTGACGCCGAAGAGGGCTGTGGACACGCCGAATCGCTTGGCTAGGCCCGCCACCTGCTTCCGGTTGATCGAGCGCTTGCGCGCAAGGATTGCCCTCACGACGGGCGGCTCGCCGAGTTCATTCTTGAGGTCCGACGGACGCAGGCCGTTGGCGTGCAGGAGGTGCCTCAACACCTCAGCCGGATGCGCGTTCTCGACGGCGGCATGGAAAGTTTCGTATGCCTGGACCCAGTCAGCCACGCAATCGAGCAGATCGAAGAGCGCGGGATGGGCATCTCTGTCGGCGCGGGCCCATCGATGGACGATTTCATCATTTTCCCTTGAACCAGTTTTCTAGCGGTTCGCTATTGAGAGCGGAGCTCTGTGGTCCGGGTCTTGGGACGGTTCGACAAGCACCCGAAAGCTCGACGCTCAACACCGCTGCCATGGCCTTGGTGCTGGCCTTGAACCCCTCCGCAGCACCATGCGGGTATCGCGCTTGCCACCGCATGACCATCCATCCATTGAGAAGGAATGTTCATGCGACACCAACTCTTCCCCCGGAGTGCCCTCGTCGCGGCAGGCGTTCTCGCTGTCGCCGCGATGACCGGCTGTTCGACCAACAAGGTCGAGACCGCCTCCCAGCTCGGCGAGAGCCGCGGCGCCCTCGAGGCTGCGCAGACCAGCATCGGCGCCGGCGATTCGCCCGACCTGGTCGTGGCTCGCGCGCGTCTGGCTGAAGCCCAGGAAGCCCAGAAGAAGGGCGACCACGCGCTCGCACGCCGCAAGGCGGACGAGGCCGAAGCGGCCGCTGCACTGGCCCGCTCCAAGGCCGCACGCGATCGCTCGGAGAAGGCTTCCATGGAGCTCGACCGCAGCCTCTCGACCCTGCGCGAGGAACTCAACCGAGGCCCGGCTCCCGCCGCGCCCGCCCGTTGATCCATCAGCGACAGCCACTCTGAGGAGACACCATGAATCGATACTGGAATATCGCTGGCGGACTCACGGCCCTGGCGCTGGCCGCCTGCTCGTCGGTCCCCCTTCCGAATGCCGGCCTGGATGCCGCCAAGCGCGACTACGCGCAGGCCACCAGCGATCCGAACACCAGCCGCTACGCCTCCGCTGAACTCTCGAAGGCCAAGGAATCGCTGGACCGCGCCGACTTCGCCTGGAGGGAACGCAAGGACCCGTCCGAGGTGGACAGCGCCTCCACGGTCGCCTCCCAGCGCGCTCAGACGGCGATGAACCTGGGTGCCGCGCGCGCCGCCGACGCAAAGGTCGAGCAGGCCGGGCTCGAGCGCGAGCGTCTGCGCGCGGAGGTCCGTACCCGTCAGGCCCAGGTCGCGCAGGGCCAGGCGCAGACCGCTCAAGGCCAGGCCGCCGCTGCAGAAGCTGCCGCGATCGCCGCCTCCGAGCGCGCCAACCGTCTGCAGCGCGAGCTCGCCGAGATCCAGGCCAAGCCGACGCCGCAAGGCCTGGTCGTCATGCTGCAGGACGTCCTGTTCGACACCGGCAAGGCCACGCTGAAGGAGGGCGCCTTCAGCCGCCTGGACACCTTGTCCTCGGCGCTGCGCAACCATCCGGAACGCCGCATCCTGATCGAGGGCTTCACCGACAGCACCGGCGGCGCGCAGCTCAACCTCGAGTTGTCCCGAGCCCGCGCCGAGTCGGTCAGGGACGCGCTGGTGAAGCGCGGTGTCGACGCCGGCCGGATCGACGTCCGCGGCAACGGGGAAGCGCGCCCCGTGGCCTCCAACGACAACGCCGCCGGACGTCAGCAGAACCGTCGCGTGGAGATCGTGTTCTCCGACGAACGCGGCGCCTTCCCTGGCGCACGTTGAAATCGGTAGGCGCACTGGCGGGATCGGGCGCCCCGGCGCCTGATTCCCGAAGCGAATCCTTGACCGTTTCGCGGTCAATGTTTCCTTCTGACCACAGCGTCCGAAAGCCGAAGCAGAAGCAGAAAGCAGAAAGCCCGCTTGCGCGGGCTTTCCTGCGTGCGAGGCAGATCAGCGGAGGGGGTTCAAGCCGCAGCCGCCTGCTGTCCCGCGTGGGTGTCCGCCAGCAGCGGCATGCCCAGGGGCGCCGCCAGGGGCGCGTCCGAGGCGTCGCTGCCCTCGCCGTCGTCCAGCGGACGGATGTTCTGCGCCAGCTGCCCCTTGGGACCCTGCACCAGCTCGTAGCTCACCTTGCCGCCCTGCTTGAGCGTCCGGAAGCCGTCCATCTGAATGGCTGAGAAGTGCGCGAAAACGTCGCCTCCGCCTTGTTCGGGTTCAATAAAGCCAAACCCTTTGGCATCGTTGAACCACTTGACCGTGCCTGTTGCCATGTTCTTCTCCATCCCGGTGTCTTTCTCGCACCGGGGCGGATTCTCAAATCCGTGTCAAGTCAGTGTCAATTGAGGAACTCCCCGGGGTAGGAAGGCGCGAAGGTGACAAACTCGGGGCATTGACAGGCGTAAGCCTGTCCCCATGTAGGGTGCTCCCGCTGTTTATAGAATCGGTTCATGCCATTGTTTGCCCAACAGCCCCCACCCGCGGGACCCCCGCCCGGCCCTCAGCCGCCGGGTCCGGAGGACGGTGGGAATTCCACCACGCTGGAGCGAGTCGCTCAGAAGACGGAGCCGCCGCGCCTTTACCAGGTGCTGATGCTCAACGATGACTTCACACCGATGGAGTTTGTGGTGATGGTCTTGCAGGAGTACTTCCGCCATGACCTGGATACGGCCACCCAGATCATGTTGAAGATCCATCACGACGGTCGCGGGGTCTGCGGTGTTTTCACCAAGGACGTCGCGGCCACCAAGGTCGAAATGGTGCTGGCGGCCGCACGGCGCGCCGGACACCCCCTGCAGTGCATTATGGAGGCCGCATGATTGCGCAAGAGCTTGAAGTCAGCCTGCACATGGCGTTTGTCGAAGCGCGCCAGCAGCGCCACGAGTTCATCACCGTGGAACACCTGCTGATGGCGCTGCTGGACAACCCGTCCGCGGCGGAGGTGCTGCGCGCATGCGCAGCGAATATCGAGGACCTGCGCAAGTCGCTTGCCCAGTTCATCAAGGAGAACACGCCGACCGTGGGGGGCACCGACGAGGTGGATACCCAGCCCACGCTCGGCTTCCAGCGCGTGATCCAGCGCGCGATCATGCACGTCCAGTCGACCGGCAACGGCAAGAAGGAAGTGACCGGCGCCAACGTGCTGGTGGCGATCTTCGGCGAGAAGGACTCCCACGCCGTCTATTACCTGCACCAGCAGGGCGTGACGCGTCTGGACGTCGTCAACTTCATCGCCCACGGCATCAAGAAGAGCGAGCCGCCCGAGCCCCCGAAGGGCCCGGAAGGCAACGGTGCCGAATCCGAGCGCGAAGAGGGCGAAGGCGGTCAGGGCCAGGGCGGCGGCAAGGGCAGCCCGCTCGAGCAGTTCACCCAGAACCTCAACCAGCTCGCCCGCGACGGCAAGATCGATCCGCTGATCGGCCGCGAGCTCGAGGTCGAGCGCGTGGTGCAGATCCTGTGCCGCCGCCGCAAGAACAACCCGCTGCTGGTCGGCGAGGCCGGCGTGGGCAAGACGGCGATCGCCGAAGGCCTGGCCTGGCGCATCACCGAGGGCCAGGTGCCCGACGTGCTGGCCGAGGCGGTGGTCTATTCGCTGGACATGGGCGCGCTGCTGGCGGGCACCAAGTACCGCGGCGACTTCGAACAGCGCCTCAAGGCGGTGATCAAGCAGCTGAAGGACCAGCCCGGCGCGATCCTCTTCATCGACGAGATCCACACCCTGATCGGCGCCGGCGCGGCGTCGGGCGGCACGCTGGACGCGAGCAACCTGCTCAAGCCCGCGCTGTCCTCCGGTCAGCTCAAGTGCATCGGCGCGACGACCTTCAGCGAGTACCGCGGCATCTTCGAGAAGGACGCGGCCCTGTCGCGGCGCTTCCAGAAGGTGGACGTGGTCGAGCCGACCGTCGACCAGACCGTCGAGATCCTCAAGGGCCTGAAGTCGCGCTTCGAGGAGCACCACAGCGTCAAGTACGCGCTGACCGCGCTGCAGGCGGCGGCGGAGCTCTCGGCCAAGTACATCAATGACCGTCACCTGCCCGACAAGGCGATCGACGTCATCGACGAAGCGGGAGCGGCCCAGCGCGTGCTCCCCAAGAGCAAGCAGAAGAAGACCATCACCCGCGCGGAAGTCGAGGACATCGTCGCCAAGATCGCGCGCATTCCGCCGGCTTCGGTGTCGTCGGACGATCGCGGCAAGCTCAAGAGCCTGGACCGCGACCTGAAGAGCGTCGTCTTCGGCCAGGATCCGTCCATCGATGCGCTCGCCGCGGCCATCAAGATGGCGCGCTCGGGCCTGGGCAAGCCGGACAAGCCGATCGGCTCCTTCCTGTTCAGCGGCCCGACGGGCGTGGGCAAGACGGAAGTCGCCAAGCAGCTGGCCTACATCCTGGGCATCGAGCTGATCCGCTTCGACATGTCCGAGTACATGGAGCGTCACGCGGTCAGCCGCCTGATCGGCGCGCCTCCGGGCTACGTCGGTTTCGACCAGGGTGGTCTGCTGACCGAGGCGATCACGAAGAAGCCGCACGCGGTGCTGTTGCTCGACGAGATCGAGAAGGCGCATCCGGACGTCTTCAACGTGCTGCTGCAGGTCATGGACCACGGCACGCTGACCGACAACAACGGACGCAAGGCCGACTTCCGCAACGTGATCATCATCATGACCACGAACGCGGGCGCCGAGGCGATGAACAAGTCGACGATCGGTTTCACGACCAAGCGCGAGCAGGGCGACGAGATGGCCGACATCAAGCGCCTGTTCACGCCGGAGTTCCGCAACCGTCTGGACGCAATCGTCAACTTCGGCGCGCTGAACGAGGACATCATCCTGCGGGTGGTCGACAAGTTCCTGCTGCAGCTCGAAAGCCAGCTGGCCGAGAAGAAAGTCGAGGTCACCTTCAGCGACGCGCTGCGCAAGCATCTGGCCGCCAAGGGCTTCGATCCGCAGATGGGTGCGCGCCCGATGCAGCGCCTCATCCAGGACACGATCCGTCGTGCCCTGGCCGACGAACTCCTGTTCGGTCGCCTGATCGATGGTGGCCGCCTCAGCGTGGACGTCGACGACAAGGGCGAGGTCCAGTTGGACATCACGCCCAACAAGAAGGACAACAAGCCCAAGTCCGAGCCGGCCACGGCTGACTGACCTTCAGCAACGCCTGACCCCAAAGCCCGCTCACGCGGGCTTTTTCATTGGTGCATCGCTCGATGTTTCGCATCGGGGGAGCCCGGGCCCCGTCTCCGCAGCTTAAGGAAGGAATTTGTCGGCCGGGGCGGCCGACAAAGGAGGGAGACGGAGGAGACGGGGCCCGGGCTTCCCCGATGGCGCTCAGTCGTCGCGTGCCGGGTCTTGCCTGAAGAACCCGGCGAGCAGGCGGTACAGCCGCGGTTGCTCGGCGAGCAGCTCGCGCGGTGCGACGAAGAAGGCTTCGACCGCGACGGCGAAGAACTCTTCGGGGGCTTCCGCGCCGTACGGATCGATGAGCGTGGCGACGCCCGCGTCGACCTGGTCGCAGAACCAGTGCCACTCGGCTTCCATCGTCGCGCCCCATTGCTGGCGCAGGGTGGGGTCGTCAATGGACGGCGCGCCGTCGGGCTCGCCGTCGCGCATGTCCAGCACGTGGGCGAACTCGTGGATCACCACGTTGTAGACGGAGTCGTGGCCCTCGACGCGATCGACGGCTTCGGGGGCGATCTCGCTCCAGGCGAGCATCAGCGGTCCGCCTTCCATCGCTTCGCCGGCGAGTGTCTCGTCGTACTCGTGGACGATGCCGTCCTCGTCCATGGTCTCGCGAGCGGCGACGACTTCGCCCTCGTGCATGACGATGCCGACGAAGCCGTCGTACCAGTCGAGGCCGAGGCGCAGCACCGGCAGGCAGGCTTGTGCGGCGACCGCCACCGCGACCTCGTCGGTGACCTCGAAGCCGTTGACGCCGTGGAATTCCTTGGCCGACAGGAACAGCGAACACAGCCGGCGCAGCTCGGTGCGATCGGCCTCGCTGCGGCGGGCGATGAAGGGGTACTGCGTGAGCGTGAGTTCCCAGATCGGATCGGGGATCGCGAACTGGTCGAGCAGCTTGCGCTCGCGATGCGCGCGCCAGCGTTGGAGCAGTCCGCCGATCATGCGCCCAGGGCGACCTCGGTCGCCGAAGTCATCGGGGCGATGCGACGCAGTCCTTCGGCATCGAGCACCAGCACGTCGCCGCGGCCCGGGCCGTGGTCGTAGTCCCAGTCGGACAGCACGGCGCGCGTGAGCCCGTTGCCGAGATCGTGCAGCGCCGGCCGGTGTGTGTGGCCATGGATCAGCGTGTCGCAGCCCGACGCGCCCAGCCAGGAACGCGCCGCGTCGTCGTCGACGTCCGCCCACGTGGACGGATCGGTCTGATGCAGGCGGCTCTTCGCCCGCAGGTGGCGCGCCAGCGCCCGCCGCGCGAACAGCGGCATCGCCCGCAATGCCGCGAGCACCGGAGGCCGGCGCACGATCTCGCGCGCCTTCAGATACCCGACATCACCGAGGCAAAGCTGATCGCCATGGCTCAACAGCCACGATCGTCCGAAGGCCTCCAGCCGCGTCGGATCGTTGAGCAGCCGCATGCCGGCATCCATCGCCATCGGCTCGCCGAGCACGAAATCGCGGTTGCCATGCATGAAGAAGAGGGTCTTGCGCGAGGCGGTCTCGCGCAGCACGTCGAGCGCGAACTGCTCGAAGGTGCCGGCCTGCCAGCGCGCGTCGTCGCCGATCCAGGCCTCGAAGATGTCGCCGAGCAGGAAGACCGCGTCGGCCGGCGTTGCCGCCAGGTGGGCGCGGAATCGCGCCAGCGTCGCCGGCATGTCCGGCGACAGGTGCAGGTCGGAGAGCAGGTCGATCCGCCGCCAGCCTGCCGCCGCCCGCAGCGGTGCCAGGGGCACCACCGCGCGGGGCAATGGATAGGCGGCGGACCCGGGACTCACTCGACCGCGACAGCGCGCTCGATGATCACCGGATCGACCGGCACGTCGTCATGGAAGCCCGAGCGGCTGGTCTTGACCTTCTCGATCTTGTCCACGACGTCCTGGCCGCCCACGACCTTGCCGAACACCGCGTAGCCCCAGCCCGACGGGCTTTCGCTCTTGAAGTTCAGGAAGTCGTTGTCGACCGTGTTGATGAAGAACTGGGCGCTGGCCGAATGCGGCGCGTTCGTGCGCGCCATCGCCAGCGTGTACTTGTCGTTCTTCAGGCCGTTGTTGGCCTCGTTCTGGATCGGCGCGTCGGCCGGCTTCTGCTTCATGCCTTCCTCGAAACCACCGCCCTGGGCCATGAAGCCCTTGATGACGCGGTGGAAGATGGTGCCGTCGTAGTGGCCCTTGGCGACGTAGGCGAGGAAGTTCTCGACGCTCTTGGGGGCCTTCGCGTCATCCAGCTCCACGGTGATCAGGCCGTGGTTGGTGTGCAGTTCAACTTTCTTGGTCATGTCTGGAACTCCTTATTTCTCGACGGTGGCCTTGTTGATCAAGACCGGGGTGTTGGGCAGGTTCTGGAACGCCGGGTTCTTCGGCGACGGCGCGGTCGGCACCGCGCGGATCTTGTCGACCACTTCCATGCCCTCGCTGACGTAGCCGAACACGGCGTAGCCGCGGCCGTCGGACGCGTAGCCCGGGTCCAGCGCCGCGTTGTCCACGGTGTTGATGAAGAACTGCGAGGTCGCCGAATTCGGATCGTTGGTGCGCGCCATCGCGATCGAGCCGCGGATGTTCATCAGGCCGTTGCCGGCTTCCAGCGGGATGGGCGGGCGTGTCGGTCTCTGCTTCAGGTCGGCGGTATAGCCGCCGGTCTGGATCATGAAGTCGCCGATGACGCGATGGAAGATCACGCCGTTGTAGTGGCCGGCCTTCACGTAGGTCAGGAAGTTGGCGACCGTCTTGGGCGCCTTCTCGGCGTCCAGCTTGATCACGATGTCGCCGGCGGTGGTGTTCAGCCGGACCGTCTGGGCCTGGACGAACGAGGCCGCGAGGCCCAGCACGGTGGCGCCGGCGGCGAGCAGGAGTTTGGAGGTCCGCATGGTCGGGGTGTCTGTGTGGGGAGCGTTGGGGGAGGGCGGGAGGCGATGAACGGAACGCGGTGGCAGGCGTTGCATGTCGGCGCACCGTCGGCGCGCCGCCCGCGATCATCGCGCCTGGGAGCCCTTGGCGTTGTTGAACGCTGTGACGCGTTGCAACTTGACCTTCAGCGCGGTGTCGTCGCCGAGCGCCTGCTTGAGTGCACGTTCGTAGGACTGCTGGGCCAGTCGCATCAGCACGTCGCCCATGTTCTCCTGGGCCTGCGCGTGGTCGGGCTGCAGGTCCAGGGCGCGGGTCAAGGACTGGCGCGCGGCTTCATATTCACCGCGGGCGGCGTGGATGACGGCCAGGTTGTTGTACGGATCGGCGAGGTCGGGGAAGTCCTCGGTCAGGCCGGTGAAGAGGGTGCGGGCGCGTTCGAGCTGCTGCTGTTCGAGCAGCATCGTGCCCAGCGCGAAGCGCAGGCGCGGATCGTCCGGCGTGGCCATGAGGCCGGTCTCGGCGACCTGGATCGCCTGGTCGCGTTTGCCGGCGGCCCACAGCGCCTGGGCGTCTTCGAGCGGCGCCGCGTGCGTCAGGGTCGCGCCGATCATCGCCAGGGCGACGCAGCAGTGGCGGATCAGGGTGGGAAGTCTTGGCATGGGGTCGGACCGCTATACTGCCGGGCATTCTAGAGCGAGCTTTCGTGTCTCGCTCACTGTCCATTCAGCGTCCACTCGCCTCCCGGCCGGCTCCCCCGGCCCACCCGCACCGCACCGTCGAATGCGCCGATACTCGCGACCCGTCGCCGGTGCGGCGCGAGTACCGTATGTCCTCCTTGCGCATCTACAACACGCTGGACCGCCAGCTCCAGGATTTCCAACCGATCGAGCCGGGCAAGGTCCGCATGTACGTCTGCGGCATCACGGTCTACGACCTGTGCCACATGGGTCATGCGCGCATGAACATCGCGTTCGACGTCGTCTACCGGTGGCTGAAGGCCAGCGGTTTCGACGTGACCTACGTGCGCAACATCACCGACATCGACGACAAGATCATCCGGCGCGCGCTGGAGCGCGGCATCACGATCGGCCAGCTCACCAGCGACACCATCGCCGCGATGCATCGCGACTTCGACGCGCTGGGCATCGCCAAGCCGACGCATGAACCGCGCGCCACCGACTACGTCCCGCAGATGCTGGACATCATCGGCAAGCTCGAGACCAAGGGCCTGGCCTACCAGGCCGACGGCGGCGGCGACGTGAACTACGCAGTGCGCAAGTTCGACGGCTACGGCAAGCTCAGCGGCAAGTCGCCGGACCAGCTGCGTGCGGGCGAACGCGTCGCGGTCGACGACGGCAAGCGCGATCCGCTGGACTTCGTGCTGTGGAAGTCCGCCAAGGCCGACGAGCCGGTCGAGGCCAAGTGGGCCAGCCCCTGGGGCGAGGGTCGCCCGGGCTGGCACATCGAGTGCTCGGCCATGAGCTGCGCGCTGCTGGGCGAGCGCTTCGACATCCACGGCGGCGGCATGGACCTGCAGTTCCCGCACCACGAGAACGAGATCGCGCAGAGCGAAGGCGCCTTCGGCCACTTCGTCAACTACTGGCTGCACAACGGCTTCCTGAACATCGACGGCGAGAAGATGTCCAAGAGCCTGGGCAACTTCTTCACCATCCAGGAAGTGCTGGAGAAGTTCGACGGTGAGTCGATCCGCTTCTTCATGCTGCGCACGCAGTACCGCAGTCCGTTCAACTTCAGCGACGTGAGCCTGGACGATGCGCGCACCGCGCTGCGTCGTCTGTACACGGCGCTGGATGCGGTCGCGCCGGCGGACGTGGCCATCGATTGGACGCAAGGCCCGGCCGCCGCGTTCAAGGCCGCGATGGACGACGACTTCAACACGCCGGGTGCGCTGGCCGTGCTGTTCGAACTCGCGAACCAGGTCAACCGCGACCGGTCCGCGCAGGACGCCGGCCTGCTGAAGGCGCTGGGCGGCGTGCTGGGCGTGCTGCAGCAGGCGCCCAAGGCCTTCCTGCAAGCGGGCGCGGGCCTGGACGAGTCCGCGATCGAGGCCCAGATCGCCGCGCGCGCCGCCGCCAAGGCCGGCCGCGACTTCGCCGAGGCCGACCGCATCCGCAAGTCGCTCGCCGAACAGGGCATCGAACTGAAGGATTCGCCGACGGGCACGACCTGGGTGCGCACCGCCAAGCTGGGAGAGCAGGCCTGATGGCGCGTGTGGCGACCGCCGGGGTGACCCCGGACTATTGGGACGAGGCTTGCAGACATCTGGTCAAACGCGACCGGGTGATGAAGAAGCTGATCCCGCAATTCGGCGAGGCGCGGCTGCAGAGCCGCGGCGACGCGTTCACCACGCTGGCGCGTTCGATCGTCGGACAGCAGATTTCGGTGAAGGCGGCGCAGAGCGTGTGGGACAAGTTCGCCGAGCTGACCTCGGGGCCGTCCAACCGCATCAAGCCGACCGAGGTGCTGAGCCTGGACAAGACCGCGCTGCGGGCCGTGGGCCTGTCGCTGCGCAAGGTCGAGTACCTCAGCGACCTGGCGCAGCATTTTGAAACCGGTCAGGTCCATGTGCGCCAATGGTCGCAGATGGAAGACGAAGCCATCATCGACGAGCTGGTCGCCATCCGCGGCATCGCCCGCTGGACGGCGGAGATGTTCCTGATCTTCCACCTGATGCGGCCCAACGTGCTGCCGCTGGATGACGCGGGACTGCTGAAAGGCATCAGCCAGCATTACTTCAGCGACGAGCCGGTGTCGCGCGCGGAGGCCCGAGAGCTGGGCGAGGGCTGGGCCCCGTATCGCTCGGTGGCCACATGGTACATTTGGCGGAGCCTCGATCCGCTACCCGTGGATTACTGAGAATGAGCAAGAAACACTTCCTCGAATTCGAGCAGCCGATCGCCGAGCTTGAAACCAAGATCGACGAGCTGCGCTACGTGCAGAGCGAGTCCGCGGTGGACATCTCGGAAGAGATCGACCGCCTCGGCAAGAAGAGCCTGCAGCTCACGAAGGACATCTATTCGAATGTCCTGCCGTGGCAGGTCTATCAGGTCGCGCGCCATCCGCAGCGTCCGCAGACGCTGGACTACTGCGCGGAAGTCTTCACCGAGTTCGAAGAGCTGCACGGCGACCGCCACTTCGCGGATGACGCCGCGATCGTCGGCGGTCTCGCGCGCTTCAACGGCCAGGCCTGCATGGTCATCGGCCATCAGCGCGGTTCGGACGCGAAGGAGCGCACGCTGCGCAACTTCGGCATGCCGCGCCCCGAGGGCTACCGCAAGGCGCTGCGCCTGCTGAAGCTGGCCGAGAAGTTTGGCCTGCCGGTGTTCACCTTCATCGACACGATGGGCGCGTACCCCGGCATCGGCGCCGAGGAACGCAGCCAGTCGGAAGCCATCGGCCGCAACATCTTCGAGATGGCGCAGCTGGAAGTGCCCATCATCGCGACGGTGATCGGCGAGGGCGGCTCCGGCGGCGCGCTGGCCATCGGCGTGGCCGACCAGGTGCTGATGCTGCAGTTCTCGGCCTATTCGGTGATCTCGCCGGAAGGCTGCGCGTCCATCCTGTGGAAGACGGCGGCCCGTGCGCCCGAAGCCGCCGAGGCGCTGGGCATCACCGCGCATCGCCTGAAGGCGCTGGGCCTGATCGACAAGATCGTCAGCGAGCCCGTCGGCGGCGCGCACCGCGATCCGAAGCAGATGGCGTCCAGCCTGAAGCGCGCGCTCGGCGACGCGCTCCGCCAGGTCTCCGACCTGAAGACCAAGGAACTGCTGGACCGCCGTTATGAGCGTCTCCAGGCCTATGGTCGATTCAGCGACACCAAGAGCCGCTGATCTGCGCTCCGACGCCGGCGTCGACGCCGGTGCTGCTACCGGTGACCAGCCCGGTGCTCAAGCCGGCTCCGACGAAGCCTCCCGCCGCGTGATTGCGGTCGCCACCAGTGGCGGCCGCGACTCGACGGCGCTCCTTCACGCCACCGCTGTTGCCGCCCGTCCGCTCGGGCTGCACGTGGTGGCGTTGCACATCCATCATGGACTGAGCGAGCACGCCGACGCGTGGCTGGCGCACTTGCAGGCGCAGGTCGAGGGCTGGGCGGCGGAAGGCTTGCCTGTCTCGCTCGTCTTTGAACGACTGGGCGGCGCGCCCGGACCCGGCGACAGCATCGAGGCCTGGGCCCGCGCCGGACGACACAAGGCCCTGCAACGCCTGACCCTCGCCGCCGGCGCCGACCTGCTGCTGCTGGCGCACCACCGGCGCGACCAGGCGGAGACCTTCCTGCTGCAGGCCCTGCGCGGCGCCGGCGTGGCCGGCCTGTCCGCCATGCCGCGCACGCAATGGCGCGACGGCGTGTGCTGGTCGCGTCCGTGGCTGGATCGTCGACGCGAGTCCATCGAGGCCTATGTCGCCGAACATGGCTTGAGTTTCATCGACGACGACAGCAACGGCGACGCGCGTTTCGCGCGCAACCGGCTTCGCCTGGAGGCGTGGCCCGCGCTGACCGCGGAGGCTCCCGGCGCGGAGGCCGCGCTCGCGCAGGCCGCCGCGTGGGCGCAGGAGGCGACGGAACTCCAGCGCGAGATCGCCGAGGAAGACCTCGCCCGCTGGTCCGATGACGACGGCCTGTCGCAGGCCATGCTCGAAGAACTCAGCGCGGCACGCGCTTCGAACGCGCTGCGTGCGTGGTTGAACCGCGCGACGGGACGGACCGCGCCCGCGACGCTGATCCGGCGCGTGATGGCGGAAGGACCTGCCGCGACCGTGGCGCGCTGGCCGCTGGGCGATACCGAACTGCATCTCTATCGCGGCCGGTTCTTCGTGCAGGCACCACCGCTGGTACGACGTGCCGCGCCATCGGAAGCGCTGCCTGCTTCGCTGCTGGGACTCGGCATTGCCACAGCGACCGCCGGCGCGGAGTCGACGCTCCGCATCGATCTCTCGCGACCCGGACGCCATCCGGTGGCCGCCTGGGGCGGCGCTTTCCATGTCGAACCCGTGACCACGGGGGGCGTTTCGCTTTCTGCGCTCAGCAATGTCGAGTTGCGCCCGCGCGAAGGCGGCGAGCAGTTCCAGGCCCACGCCAAAGGCATGGCGCGCGCGCTCCGCAAATGCTGGCAGACGGCCGGAATCCCCGCTGTCCAGAGGGAAGGGCCGCTGATCCACGTCGACGGACGGCTGCTGTTCGCGCCCGGTCTGGGCATCGACGCGCGTTGGATTGCGCCGGCCGGTGAAGCACAAATGGCGCTGCGATGGGTGTCGGAGGCATGCGGATCCCGCATGGGCAGCGACGTTGCGGGCAAGGGTGCGTCTTAGAATCGCCGATCCACCCGCAGCCCCCTCTGACATTCCCATGGCATTGATCGTTCACAAGTATGGCGGCACCTCGATGGGGTCGACCGACCGCATCCGCAACGTGGCCAAGCGTGTCGCCAAATGGGCGCGGGCGGGTCACCAGATGGTGGTGGTCCCCTCGGCGATGAGCGGCGAGACCAACCGCCTGCTCGGCCTGGCCAAGGAGCTGTCGCCCGGCAGCTCGTCGCCGTCGCTGATGCGCGAGCTCGACATGATCGCCTCCACCGGCGAGCAGGTCTCCGTCGGCCTGCTGGCGATCGCGCTGCAGGCCGAGGGCATGGACGCCGTCAGCTACACCGGCTGGCAGGTCGGCGTGTCGACCGACAACTCGTACACCAAGGCCCGCATCGAGAGCATCGACGATGCGAAGGTCAAGGCCGACCTCGACGCCGGCCGCGTGGTCGTCATCACCGGCTTCCAGGGCGTGGACGAGGACCGCAACATCACCACGCTGGGACGCGGCGGTTCGGACACCTCGGCGGTGGCGATCGCCGCGGCGATCAAGGCCGACGAATGCCTGATCTACACCGACGTCGACGGCGTCTACACGACCGATCCGCGCGTCGTGCCCGAGGCGCGCCGCATGAGCACCATCAGCTTCGAGGAGATGCTGGAGATGGCCTCGCTCGGCTCCAAGGTGCTGCAGATCCGCTCGGTGGAATTCGCGGGCAAGTACCGCGTCCCGATGCGCGTGCTGAGCAGCTTCACGCCCTGGGACATCGACATCGACGAAGAAGCCAAGTCCGGCACCCTGATCACTTTTGAAGAGGACGAACAAATGGAACAAGCCGTCGTCTCCGGCATTGCCTTCAACCGCGACGAGGCCAAGGTGACGCTGCTCGGCGTGCCGGACAAGCCGGGCATCGCGTTCCAGATCCTGGGACCGGTGGCGGACGCCAACATCGATGTCGACGTGATCATCCAGAACGTGTCGCAGGACGGGAAGACCGACTTCTCGTTCACGGTGCACCGCAACGACTACCAGCGCGCGATGGAGCTGCTGGAGAAGGTCGTGGGACCGGCGGTGCAGGCCGCCAAGGTGAGCGGCGATCAGCGCATCTGCAAGGTGTCCATCGTGGGCATCGGCATGCGCTCGCACGTGGGCGTGGCGTCGAAGATGTTCCGCTCGCTGTCGGAAGAGGGCATCAACATCCAGATGATCACGACCAGCGAGATCAAGACCTCCGTCGTCATCGACGAGAAGTACATGGAGCTGGCGGTGCGCGCGCTGCATCGCGCGTTCGATCTGGACCAGGACATCGAGGCCTGAGCTTCGGAGAGCAATCCGGAGCGCGACTGTCGCGCGGCGGGAGATCGAATCGACCCGAGTTTTGGTCGAGGGGTCAAAAAGCCATGCTATAGTCGCTGCTTCTCCGGTTGGAGACGTGACCGAGTGGCCGAAGGTGCTCCCCTGCTAAGGGAGTATGTGGGCAAAACCTGCATCGAGGGTTCGAATCCCTCCGTCTCCGCCAACCAGATGTGAAACCCCCGCAGCGCAAGTTGCGGGGGTTTTTGCATTCTGGAGTAGCTGACTGCATTCCAGACTACTGCAGTGGGTCAGGAAAACTTTCAGTGGGTGCTTGGCGATGTGTCCTAAAGTCATCGCATGTACACGCCCAAGCATTTCGATCTGCCGGACCTGTCGCATGCCCGGCTGATGATCCAGGAGCATCCGCTGGCCACGCTGATGCTGATCGATCCGACGCATGGCCTGTCGGCGACGCCGGTGCCGATGATCTGGGGCGCGCCGACCGATGCAGCCGATTCGGCTGGCGGCTCGGGCTGGTGGCTCGAAGGCCACCTGGCGCGCGCGAACCCGCATGTGGCCGCGTTGAAGTCGGAGGAACTGGGCGAGGTGCTCGTGCAGTTCAACGGTCCGGGCGCCTACATCTCGCCGAGCCACTACGACACGCCGCTGTCGGTGCCAACGTGGAATTACCTGACCCTCCAGGTCCATGGCCGCGTTCAGATCATCGACGAAGAGCACTCGAAGGACGCGCTGCTCAAGCGCCTGATCGCGACGCAGGAACCCGACTACGCCGCGACGTGGCGTGGCTTGCCGGAAGACTTCCAACGCAAGATGCTGGGCGCGATCGTCGGCTTCCGCGTGCCGGTCGACCGCTGGACGATGAAGGCCAAGATCAGCCAGAACCGCAGCGCCGCGGAGCGCGAGCGCATCCTCGCGCACCAGGAACATCACGGCTCGCTGGAGGAGCAGATCCTCGCGAGGTGGGTGCGCGAACTCGCGCCGCGCTGAGCGAGGGATCGCTCACAGGGTCAGGTCTTGCCTGATCGCGCCCCATCTGCCATCTAGGACTTCCCCGAACACGCCCAGCAAGTTTGGGTCAGTGATCTTCGAGACGCGTCCTCCTAACGTTGCGCTCTGCAACAACGCAAGGAGATGGCGACGTGACAGAGGAAGAAAACAAGCATTGGGCGCGGCGAGAGGCTTGGAGATTTCTCGTGCGCTGTGCCGGGAACTTCTTCGTCGTGTTCATGCTGAAGCTCGCAGGGTTCGGTGAAAGGATTCCGAACTATGTGGTCACGATGGGCTCGGTCCTTTGTGTCGTTCCGCTCCTGGACTTGTTGTATCGCGTATGGCGGCATTGCCGTCATGAGGCTCATCGGCTGTCTGGCCCGAAGGGCGATCAAACCAATGGAGAAACTGATGCTTGAAGTTCTGACTGAAGAAGAGATTGACCTCGTGTCCGGTGGCATGGGCAATGGCGGTGGCGGCCCGATGAAGGTCTCTCAGCTGGACAAGGGATCCGGTCACAGTTCATGTACCGACGGCGTTTTCAGCGGAATGGTGGGAGGCTTGGTTGCCGGTCTTTCGATGGCAAACCCGCTCATTTTTGCGGGGACGTTCGGGGGGCTCACGCTGGCTGGGGCGGTGGGAGGTGGCTGCTTCCGCAACCCTCCACCAAAGACCATGCAGGAGTGATCCACCGCTCCTGATCTGACGTCAATCGACGTCGACCAAAAGGACGAAGGCCCGCTGCAAGCGGGCCTTCTCTTTGTGGGGCGAGGGCGGCGTTGCAGCCGCCGCTGATCACATGCTCACGTAGTTCGGACCGCCGCCGCCTTCCGGCGTGACCCAGACGATGTTCTGCGTCGGGTCCTTGATGTCGCAGGTCTTGCAGTGCACGCAGTTCTGCGCGTTGATCTGCAGCCGCTGCGATCCCGCATCGCCGACGAACTCGTAGACGCCGGCCGGGCAGTAGCGGGCCTCGGGACCCGCGTACTTCGCCAGATTGACCTGCACCGGCACGCCGTCGTTCTTCAGCGTCAGGTGGGCCGGCTGGTTCTCCTCATGGTTCGTGTTGGACACGAACACCGACGAGAGCCGGTCGAAGGTCAGCTTGCCGTCGGGCTTCGGATACTCGATCTTGGGCATCTCCGACGCGGGGCGCAGGAAGACGTGATCGGGCTTGTCGCGGTGCAGCGTCCACGGCGGCGTCTTGATGCCGAGCTTGGGCAGCAGCCACTGCTCGATGCCGGTCATCAGCGAGCCGACGATCGTGCCCTTCTTGAACCAGGCCTTGAAGTTGCGCGATTGATCCAGCTCCTCGCGCAGCCAGCTCTTCTCGAAGGCCGCCGGGTAGGCGCTCAGCTCGTCGTGCGAGCGGCCCGCGGCCAGCGCCTCGGCGATCGCGTCGGCGCACATCATCCCGGACTTGATCGCGGCATGGCTGCCCTTGATGCGCGCGGCGTTCAGGTAGCCGGCGTCGTCGCCGACCAGCGCGCCGCCCGGGAAGACCTGCTTGGGCAGGCTCAGCAGCCCGCCGGCGGTGATCGCGCGCGCGCCGTAGCCCAGGCGCTTGCCGCCCTCGATGTGCTTGCGGATCGAGGGATGCGTCTTCCAGCGCTGCATCTCCTCGAACGGCGACATCCACGGGTTCTGGTAGTCCAGGCCGACCACGAAGCCCAGCGTCACCTTGTTGCCTTCCAGGTGGTACAGGAAGCCGCCGCCGTAGGTCGCGTTGTCCAGCGGCCAGCCGGCGGTGTGCACCACCAGGCCGGGCTTGGCCTTGTCGGCCGGCACTTCCCACAGCTCCTTGATGCCGATGCCGTAGGTCTGCGGATCCTTGCCCGCGTCCAGCTGGAACTTCGCGATCAGCTGCTTGCCCAGGTGGCCGCGCGCGCCTTCCGCGAAGATCGTGTACTTGCCGTGCAGCTCCATGCCGAGCTGGAAGCCCTCATGCGGCTCGCCGTCCTTGCCCACGCCTACGTTGCCGGTGGCGACGCCCTTCACGCGGCCCTGCTCGTCGTAGACGATCTCGGCGGCGGCGAAGCCGGCGAAGATCTCCACGCCCAGCGCCTCCGCCTGCTGCGCCAGCCACTTCGTGACGTTGCCCAGCGAGATGACGTAGTTGCCGTGGTTGTGGAAGCAGCGCGGGATCAGCGCCTGCGGCGTGTCGGTCTGGCCGGACTCGCTCAGGAACAGCACCTGATCCGCGGTCACGGCCTGGCTCAACGGCGCGCCGAGTTCCTTCCAGTTCGGGAACAGCTCCGTGATCGCGCGCGGATCCATGACCGCGCCGGACAGGATGTGCGCGCCGGCCTCCGAGCCCTTCTCGAGCACCACCACCGAGATCTCCTGGCCCTTCTCCGCGGCGATCTGCTTGAGGCGGATCGCGGTCGACAGCCCGGCGGGACCGCCGCCGACGACGACCACGTCGTAGTCCATGCTGTCGCGCGGACCGTACTGGGCGATGAGTTCTTCGGAGGTCATGGTCATCCTTGCTCGTTCTAGTCGGAGTCCTGGCCGTGCACCGGCGAGGCGGCGGGGCCGGCTCGCTGTCTGGCTGGGGCGGTTTGCGGCGCATTCTAGCCGCGTGATCGGAAAAAAGAACGGTCGTGCTATTTATGAAATAGAGAGGCCGGTCGACTGCCTGCCGCGGTCTCCCCGCCGATCGCGCGATGTCCGTCCCGCGTGACCCGAAAGGGAGTGCCCCGTCACAGGCACGCGCCGTACCATGGGCCGCCATTCAATCCCGCCACGGAGCCTCCATGAGCATTCACGTTCAACGCGACAAGACCGGGCCGATGCGCCAGACGGTGAGCATCCGCAACCATGTGCTGACCGCCGACCAGTCGGTCGAGGGCGGCGGCGAGGACGCAGGTCCCGACGCGCACGAGCTCTACGACGCCGCGCTGGCGTCGTGCAAGGCGCTGACGGTGCTCTGGTACGCGCGTCGCAAGGGCATGGCGCTGGAGGACGTCCTGGTGGACGTGGAGCGCGACGGCTCGCAGGAGCGCCAGGGGCTCTACAAGCTGAAGGCCTCGCTGACCTTCGTCGGCACGCTGAGCGACGAGGAACGCCAGCAGCTGCTGGCGGTGGCGGACAAGTGCCCGGTGCACAAGCTGATGACGCAGGTGAAGACGGAGATCGAGACGGTGATGGCCGGGTGATCGGCGGTTGAAGCCGGCTGACGTCGGCTGATCTCCGGCTGACGTCGGCGTCATCGCGGGGCGGGTCTTGCGTGCTATCGTGACCGGCACCTGTCCGGTCACACGAGAAGTTTTGCGAGAGACCTTGCCATGAGCTACAGCATCGATCTGGAGGGCCGTGTGGCCCTCGTCACGGGCGCGTCCAGCGGATTGGGCGCGCAGTTCGCCAGGACCTTGGCGAAGTCGGGCGCCTGCGTGGTGCTGGCGGCCAGACGCGTGGACCGCCTGAAGGACCTGCGCGCGGAGATCGAGGCCGGCGGCGGCGACGCGCACGTGGTGCAGATGGACGTCACCGACCTGGAGAGCATCGCCGCGGCGGTGGCGCGGGCGGAGACGGAAGTCGGCACGCTGGACATCCTGATCAACAACTCCGGCGTCAGCACGACGCAGCGTCTGGTGGACGTGTCGCCGGAGGATTTCGACTACGTGATGGACACGAACGTGCGCGGCGCGTTCTTCGTCGCGCAGGAAGTGGGCAAGCGCATGCTGGCGCGGGCGCGCGGCGCGGCGCCGGGCACGTACACGGGCGGCCGCATCGTCAACATCGCGTCGATGGCGGGGCTGCGGGTGCTGTCGCAGATCGGCGTCTATGCGATGAGCAAGGCGGCGGTCATCCACATGACCAAGGCGATGGCGCTGGAGTGGGGCAAGTTCGACATCAACGTCAACGCGATCTGCCCGGGCTACATCGACACGGAGATCAACCACCATCATTGGCAGACCGATCAGGGCCGCAAATTGGTGGAGCTGCTGCCGCGCAAGCGCGTGGGCACGCCGCAGGACCTGGACACGACCTTGCTGATGCTGTGCGCGAAGGAAAGCCGCTTCATCAACGGCGCGATCATCCAGGCGGACGACGGATTCGGAGTTTGAGGAAAGAAGCGAGCCGATGGCTGTGAGAGAACTGAGCGCGCTGGAAGCGCGCGTGCTGGCGGTGCTGGTGGAGAAGGAGTCCACGGTGCCGGACAGCTACCCGATGTCGCTGAACAGCCTGACCCTGGGCGTGAACCAGAAGACCGCGCGCGATCCGGTGATGAACGCGAGCGAGTCGGATGTGGCCGCGGTGCTGGACGAGCTGAAGGCGATGAGCCTGGTCAACAGCGTGAGCGGCAGCCGCGTGGCGCGCTTCGAGCACAACATGAAGCGGGTGCTGGGCGTGCCGGGGCAGGCGGAGGCGCTGCTGGCGGTGCTGATCCTGCGCGGGCCGCAGACGTCGGCGGAGTTGCGGCTGAACTGCGAGCGCCTGCACCGCTTCGCGGACGTGTCGTCGGTGGAGGGATTCCTCGAAGAGCTTGCGGCGCGCGAGCCCGCGCTGGCGGTGAAGCTGGCGAAGGCGCCCGGCGCGCGCGAGGCGCGGTGGGCGCACCTGCTGAGCGGTGAGCCGGCGATGCCGGTGTACGTGGCGTCGGCGGCTTCGTCGTCGAGCGCCAGCTCGTCATCGAACAGCGCGCGCGATGAAGAGCTCGCGGCGCTCCGGGCCGAGGTGGATCAACTGAAGGCGATCGTCGCGCGCATCCAGTCGGAGCTCGGCATCGGCGAATGACGGCGCGCTATTCGCCGCGCCACACCGGCTTCCTGCGCTCCGTGAACGCGCCCACGCCTTCGCGGAAGTCGGCGCTGCCGTAGCACTGGCGGATGAGGTCGTCGACGTCGGGCAGGTTGCTTGAGGTGAGGCGACGCAGGATCTCCTTGCTGACCGCTTGCGTCACTGGCGCCAAGGGGCTCAAGCGCTCGCAGAGCGCGTCCCGCGCCGCGTCCAGCTCCTCGGCGGTGCAGACCGCATGCAGATAGCCGCACGCGAGCGCCTCATCCGCGAGCATCGATTCAGCCAGCAGCAGCATGCGCCGCACGCGCTGCGTTCCCCACGCGGCCTGCAGTCGAGCGATGTTGGCTGCCGACAGCGTGTTGCCCAGCGTGCGCGCGATGGGCACGGCGAACTTCGCATCCGTCGTCGCGATGCGGAAGTCGCAAGCCGTGGCGATCGCGAGCCCGCCGCCGACCGCCCAACCTTCGATCACCGCGACGGTGGGCATCGGCAGTTGCTCGACGAGCTGGATGCCGCTGTCGATGCGCTGCTCGTAGGCGACGCCGTCCTCGCCGCCTTCATCCCCGGCCCGGAACGCAAGGAACTGCGCGATGTCCGTGCCCGCGACGAACGCCTGACCGCCCGCGCCGCGGAAAACCACGACGCGGATCTCTCGATCGCGCGCCAGCGCCTCGCAGTGCTCGGCGAGCTGCCCATACATCTCCCACGTCATCGCATTGCGCGCCTCGGGCCGATCGAAGGTGATCGTCGCGATCGCGCCCTCGCGGCTCAGACGCGTGGTGCCTTGGCTCGCGCCCTCGCTCATGCGTTCGCCTTCGCGCGCTTCTCGCCGAATGCGCCGGCCTCCGCCAGCGCGCGCAGCTCCGTCGCATCGATGCCGTACTCCGCCATCACCTCGTCGATGTGCTGCCCCAGCAGCGGCGGCGGATGCCGCACTTCCTGCGGCGTGCCCAGCAGCTTCACCGCGAAGCCGATGTTGGGCACGGAGCCTTCGATCGGATGCTCGATCTCGATGCGCATCTGGCGATGCTGGCCGTGCTCGCTGTTGAACGCCTGCGGATACGTCAGGATCGGACCCGCCGGAATGCCCGCGGCCAGCATGCGTTCGATCCAATGTTCGGTGGTGTCCTCGCCGAAGCTGCGCTCCAGCGACTCGATGAGCTCCTCGCGATTCGCGAGCCGCAAGGCCACGGAGCCGAAGCGCTCCTCCGCCAGCAGGTCGGGCCGCTCCAGCAGCGTGCAGAGCTTCGTCCACAGCTTCTGATTCGTCGCGCCCATCACGAAGTAGCCGTCCGACGCCTTCACCGCCTGATACGGCGCGCTCATGCGGTTGGACGTTCCCAGCGGTGTCGGTTCGCGGCCGGTGCCCCAGTACTCGCAGGTGTCCCAGATCGAGAAGGCCAACGCCGAGTCGAACAGCGACGCGTCCACGTACTGCCCGCGCCCCGTGGCCTTCGCGCCGATGTACGCGGACAGCGCGCCGTAGACCGCGAACAGCGCGCAGCCGATGTCGGCCACCGGCACGCCGGCCTTCACCGGCGGACCGTCGGCATAACCGGTCACGCTCATCACGCCGGACATCGCCTGCGCCATCAGGTCGAAGCCCGGTCGCTCCGACCACGGCCCCGATTGCCCGAAGCCCGAGATGCTCACGTACACCAGCGCGGGATTGATCGCGCTGAGCGTCTCGTAGTCCATCCCCAAGCGCTTCATCGCGCCGGGGCGGTAGTTCTCCAGCAGGATGTCGGCGTCCTTGACCATGCGGCGCAGCACCTCCTTGCCGGCCTCGGCCTTCAGGTCCAGCGTCACGCTGCGCTTGTTGCGGTTCATGTTGAGGAAGCCCATGCTGTCGGGCCCCTTCATCTTGAACCCCATCGCGCCGCGGGTCTGATCGCCTTCGGGCGGCTCGATCTTCACGACGTCGGCGCCGAGGTCGGCCAGCAGCATGCAGGCATACGGGCCGGCCATGACCTGGGTGATGTCGAGGACGCGCACGCCCTTGAGCGGCAGCGGCCGGGTGGATCCAGTCGATTCAGTCGATGCGGTCATCGGTACTCCCTTCAGGCTTCGACGCGGACGTTCGCGTCCTTCACGACCTTCGCCCACTTCGTGCATTCGGCCTGGATGTAGGCGCCGAACTTCTCGCTGCTGCCTCCCGCGTCTTCCGC
Source organism: Roseateles noduli (assembly GCA_002205125.1). GTDB lineage: Bacteria > Pseudomonadota > Gammaproteobacteria > Burkholderiales > Burkholderiaceae_C > Roseateles > Roseateles noduli. The sequence goes on from NIOE01000006.1 coordinate 123,406, forward strand.
GCCGAATTCATCGAGCTTCGCGGCGATCTCGGGCAGGGCCAGCACCTTGTTCACGTCCTGGTTCATGCGCAGCACCATCTCCGCGGGCATGCCCTTCGGACCGACCAGCCCGTACCACGACGCGGCGTCCAGGCCGGGGCAGCCGGACTCCGCCAGCGTCGGCACATTGGGATAGCTCTTCGCGCGCTTGACGCGCGTCTGCGCGATCGCGGTGACCTTGCCCTGCTTGATGAAGGGCGTGGCCGCGGTCATCGTGTCGAAGGCGAAGTCGATCTGGCCGCCCATCAGGTCGACCAGCAGCGCGGACGAGCCCTTGTACGGCACGTGCGTGGCCTTGACCTTGGTGGCGAGCATGAACATCTCCAGCGCCAGATGCTGCGCCGAGCCGATGCCCGAGGAACCGAAGGACACCTGGCCGGGCTTGCTGCGGCAGAGCTCGACGATGTCCGGCACGGTGCGCACCTTCTGCGTGTCCACGCAGGTGAGCACGTTGGGCGTGACGCCGACCATCACGATGGGCGAGAAGTCGCGGCGCGGGTCGTACTTGACGTTGGGCATCAGCGCCGGCGCGATGGCATTGCTGTTGACGTGGGCCATCAGCAGGGTGGTGCCGTCGGGCGGTTGCTTGGCGACGTAGTCGGCGGCGATGACGCCGGTGGCGCCGGGCTTGTTCTCGACCAGCACCTGCGTGCCCCACATGACGCTGAGTTTCTGCGCGAGCACGCGCGCCAGCACGTCGGTGCCGCCGCCGGCGGCGAAGCCGACGATGATCCGCACCGGCGTGGTGGGCAGCGGGGCCGCCCGCAGCAGGCCGGGCGCGAGCGTGAGCGCGGGCAGGGCGAGGGCGCCCAGGCTGGCGCTGGTGAAGGTTCTGCGGCGCATCGTTGTCTCCGTCGTTGTCGTTGGTGTCGTCGCGATCCGTGGGGGATCCGTGGGGACGACTATTGAGCAACGAGGGGGCCGCCGGCCATCGCTAATTCGGCGGATCAGGTTTCGCGAAATTCGTACGCGCGAAGACTTCGGCGACGCTGACAGCCGCAGGCGACAGGCTGGCGGCGGGCCGGCAGCACAGGACGAACTGGCGCTGCGCCCAGGGCTCGGTGATCTCCACGCGCAGGAAGCGCGCGCCGCCCGCGACGGTCTTCGCGACCGCCTTGGGCATCACGCCGACGCCGAGTCCCTGCGCGATCAGCGCCGCGATGCTGTCGAAGCCGCCGACCCGCATGCGCATGCGCAGCAGGCGTCCGGACTCGTTGGCGAGCTTCTCCAGCAGGGCGGAGATGGCGGAGCCCTCGCCGAGCCCGATGACGTCGCAGGCGAGGATGTTGTCGAGCGTCGCCGGCGCATGCGAGAACAGCGCATGACCGCGCGGCGCGACCAGCACGAGTTCATCGCCGCGATACGGCATCGTGGGCAGGTCGACGGCGCCGAGCGAGGCCTCGAAGATACCGATGTCGGCGGTGCCGCGCGTGAGCGCCTGCTGGACGTTGAGGCTGTTCATCTCCTGCAGGTCGATGCTCACGCCGGGGCAGGCGGCGGCGCAGCGTTCGATGTCGGCGGGGACGAACTGCAGCACGGCCGACTTCGGCGCGGCCAGGCGGACGACGCCCTGTGCGCCGCCGACGAAGGACGCGGCGTCGTCCTGCATGCGCAGGACGGTGTGGGTGATGTTGCGGGCGTGGGCGAGCATCGCGCGGCCGGCGTCGGTCAGCGCCATGCCGTGCGGGCGGCGCAGGAAGAGCGGCAGGCCGAACTGCGCTTCGAGTTCGGCGATGCGCCGCGACGCCGCAGCCGGCGCGATGTGCAGGCGCTCTGCCGCGCGCGTCACGCTGCCCAGTTCGGCGGTGGCGATGAACAGGTGGACCGTCGTCAGATCGAAGTGCGGACGGGCGGGAAGCTTCAGCGTCATCCGCCGATTACATCAGGTCGTCCAGACGTATCGGCAGATTTCGCACGCGACGGCCGCAGGCGTTGAACACCGCGTTCGCCACCGCCGCGCCGACGCCGGTGATGCCGATCTCGCCGACGCCGCGCGCGCCCATCGGCGTATGCGGGTCGGCGATGTCGGTCCACATCACGTCGATGGCGGGCACGTCCATGTGCACCGGGACGTGGTACTCGGCCAGGCTCGGATTCATGATCCGGCCGTTGCGTTCGTCGAACTGCGTCTCCTCGGTCAGCGCCAGGCCCAGGCCCATCACGATGCCGCCGCGGAACTGGCTCGCGGCCAGCTTCGGATTGATGATGCGGCCGCAGTCGAACGAGCCCAGGAAACGACTGACGCGCGGCTCGCCGGTGACCGCGTTGACGCGGACCTCGCAGAACATCGCGCCGAACGAGTGCATCGACCAGTGCTGCATCTCCAGCGGCGGCGGCGCGCTCGCCTCGACCGTGAGGTCTTCGCGCTCCGCGCCGGCGAGGAGGTCCACGAAGCGCTGCTGCAGGCGCGGATCCTTCCGGCTGACGAGCGCGCCGTCGCGGGCCTCGACGTCGTCGGCCTTCAATCCGTGCAGCGGCGAGGATCGGGCGGCCAGTTTCAGCAGCGCGTCGATCAAGGCTTCGCACGCCAGCATCACCGCCTTGCCGATCGAGGCCGTCTGCTGGGAGCCGCCCGCCAGGACCAGGCCGGGGAAGCTCGAATCGCCGTAGCTGAACGCCACGTCGGCCATCGTCAGCCCCAGGCGTTCCGCGGTGATCTGTGTCTGCGCTGTGGCGGTGCCCATGCCCATCTCATGCGCGGCGATCTGCACATGGACGCGGCCTTGGGACGACAAGGTGATCCTGGCGGCGCCGCCGGGCATCCGGTAGTACGGATAGGTCGCCGTCGCGCAGCCCATGCCGACCAGCCATTCGCCGTCCCGGTCCACGCCCGGCCGCGGCTGGCGATGCCGCCACCCGAAACGTTCCGCGCCGGCCTGATAGGCCTCGGCCAGGTGCCGCGACGAGAACGGCGTCCCGGTGGTCGGGTCCTTGGCCGGCTCATTGCGCAGCCGCAGCGCGATCGGGTCCATCCGCAAGGCGACGGCCAGTTCGTCGACGGCCGACTCCAGCGCGAAGGTACCGACGGATTCGCCGGGTGCCCGCATGAAGGTGTTGGCCAGCATGTCGACCTCGGCGGTCTGCACGTCCAGCTTGAAGCTGCCCGCGCCATACACGCAGCGCGCGGGCAGGATGAAGGGTTCCGGCATGTTGTTGTGCGGCGTCATCGCGACCGTGCCGACATGGATCAGGGCGTCGAAGCGGCCGTCGGCCTGCGCGCCGATGGCGACGCGCTGTTCCGTGCAGGTCCGGCCGCCGACGATGCGGTGGACGCCTTCGCGCGACAACATGATGCGCACCGGCCGTCCGACCAGCCGGGACGCCGCCGCGGCGAGCACCTGGTGCCGCCAGAGCGTCTTGCTGCCGAAGCCGCCGCCGACGAACGGCGAGGTGACGTGCACCTGTTTCTCGTCCAGCCCGAAGATCTGGGCGAGCGTCCAGGCGGCATGCGCCACGCCTTGGGAGGCGTCGTGCACGTGGAGTTCATCGCCGCGCCAGGCCAGCGTGGCCGCGTGCAGTTCGATCGGGTTGTGGTTGTAGCGCGGCGTGGTGTAGACGGCGTCCACGCGGTGCGGCGCGTCAAGCAGGGCGGCCTCGGCATCGCCGGTCTCGGTGTGCAGCGGCTCCCCCTGGAAGACGCCGGTGCGGGTGCCCTTCGCCTTCGCGTCGGCCAAGGACGTCGTTGCCGCTTCTTCCTCATAGCTCGCGCGGATCAGCGAGGCGGCGTGGTCGGCCTCTTCTTGCGAGGCCGCCAGCACCAGCGCGATGGGCTGGCCGTTCCAATGCACGCGGTCGTCCTGCATCACGGGCAGGTCGTCCCCGCCGGCGGCCTTCTCCTTGGTCAGGAACAGGGGCGCCGGTTTCATCTTCGGCGCGTTGCGATGCGTCATCACGAGGGCGACGCCGGGCGCCGCTTCCGCGTCCGCGACGTCGAGCGTCGACACGCGTCCCTTGGCGACGGTGCTGTAGACCAGCGCGGCGTACAGCAGGCCGGCCTCGGGGAACTCCGCGGCGAAACGCGCTTCGCCCTTCACCTTCAGGGGGCCGTCCACGCGCGACACCGGTGCGCCGACCAGGCCTTCGCGTCTGGCGATCAGCGGGTCGGGAGAGCCGCCCGGCATCCAGGCGTCCGGAGCGACCTCGATGGCCTTCTTCATCACCGCGGTCGCGGCGTCCTTGAGCAGGCTCATGGCTGGGTCTCCGTCAGTTGGCGCAGCACGGCGGTGGCCGTCCGGCGCGCGAGATCGATCTTGAAGGCGTTGTCGCGAAGCGGTCGGGCGTCGACGAGCTCCGCGTCGAGCGCGGCGAGGAAGCTCGCCGCCGTGGCCGGCTGGCCCTTGAGGGACGCCTCGGCCTTCCAGGCGCGCCAGGGCTTGTGGGCGACACCGCCGAGCGCCAGGCGCACGTCCTTCACGACGTCGCCGTCGAGTTCCAGCGCCGCGGCGACGGAGACCAGCGCGAAGGCATAGCTGGAGCGGTCGCGCACCTTGCGGTAGGTGGACCGCGTGGCGAAGGGCAGCGCGGGCAACTCGACGGCGCTGATCAGCTCACCCGGACGGAGCTGGGTGTCGATCTCGGGATGCTCGTCCGGCAGGCGATGCAGGTCGACGAGCGGCAGCGATCGGTCGCCGTCCGCATGGCGCAGATGCACGATCGCGCCGAGCGCCGCGAGCGCCACGCACATGTCGGAGGGATGCGTGGCCACGCACTGCGGCGAGGCGCCGAGGATCGCGTGCATGCGGTTGAACCCGTCCTGCGCATCGCAGCCTTGCCCGGGCTGGCGCTTGTTGCAGCGGGAGCCGTCGGCGTCGTAGAAATAGGCGCATCGCGTGCGCTGCAGCAGGTTGCCGCCGACGGTGGCCATGTTGCGGATCTGCGCGGAAGCGCCGGCCACGATCGCGCGTGACAGCACCGGGAAGCGTTCACGCACGGCGGGGTGGCTGGCGAGTGCGGTGTTGCGTACGCCGGCGCCGATCGTGATGCGGCCGTCGTCGTGGGCGGTAATGTCGGTGGCGAGGCCGGTGACGTCGACCAGCGTGTCCGGCTGCGCCAGCGTCTCACGCAGCAGGTCGACGAGGTTGGTCCCGCCGCCGAGGTACGTCGCGCCCGGTTGCGTTCCCCAATGCACGGCCTGCGCCGCGTCGCCCGCGCGGGTGTAGGTGAAGGGCTTCATCGCGCGCCCTCCGCCGTGGCCGCTGTGACGGCGATCGCCTCGACGATGCCGTTGTAGGCGCCGCATCGGCAAAGATTGCCGCTCATGCGCTCGCGCAACTCGTCGCGCGTCAGCGTGATCACGCGCGTCGACAGATCCTGGGTGACGTGACTGGGCACGCCGCGTCGACACTCATCGGCCATGCCCACGGCCGAGCAGATCTGACCCGGGGTGCAGTAGCCGCACTGGAAGCCGTCGTGGTCGATGAATGCCTGCTGCAGGGGATGAAGCCCGTCCTGGGCCGCGAGGCCTTCGATGGTCGTGATCGAGCGCCCCTCGTACTGCACGGCGAGCGCCAGGCAACCGAGGATCCGTTCGCCGTCCGCCAGGACGGTGCAGGCGCCGCAGGCACCCTGGTCGCAGCCCTTCTTCGATCCGGCCAGGTGCAGGTGCTCGCGCAGGAAGTCGAGCAGGGAGACCCGCGGGTCGTCCGGCAGGGGCACGGACCTTCCGTTGATGGTGATGGACACGGTGCAAGCTCCGCAAAGCCGAGGAATGCCGGGAACTGGCAAGTCCGAGGCCCGTCGCCTGCGGGGGCGCGCGAAGGCGTGGGGACGAATGCGAAGGATCGTCCCGGAAGGTCACCAGGGCTCAGAGGGCCAGACGCTTCCCCAGCCGGTACATGAATTCCTGGAAGTCGTTCAGCGATTTCACGCGGATGTGCTCGTTGAGCCCGTGCACGCCGCTGGGCTCCACGCCGGAGAAGGTGCCGACGCCATAGGTCCAGATGCCGGCGTTGTTGAGGAAACGGCCGTCGGTGGTCGCGACCAGCATCGTCGGGATCACCGGCACGCCGGGCCAGAATTCCGCGGCGGTGCTTTCGACTGCCTGGATCACCAGCGGCGACATCGGCGGCTGTGGCGAGGCCAGCGCCTCGTTGGTGGCGCGGACGGTGATGCGCTCGTCGGCCATCACCTTCACGAGCGTCTTCTGCACCTCGTCGGCGGACTGGCCCGGCAGGATGCGGCAGTTCACCGTCGCGCGGGCGCGTTGCGGCAGCGCGTTGGTCGCGTGGCCGGCGTCGACCATCGTCGCCACGCAGGTCGTGCGCACGCTCGAGTTGTAGACCGGCGACTTCGCCCACAAGCGCTCCAGCGCCGCGGTGTCGGTCGGTTTCGCCAGCAGCCCACGCAGGTCTGCGGCGATGTCCTTGTTCGCGTCGAGTGTCGCGACGCGCTCGAAGTAGGCGCGGGTCGTGTCGTTGAACTGGATGGGGAAGTCGAACTTCGCCAGTCGCGTCAGACCTTCGGCGAGCCGGTAGATCGCGTTGTCCCGCACGGGCACGGCGCTGTGGCCGCCCGGGTGCGTCACTTCGAGCTCGTAGCCGACGAAGACCTTCTCGCCGATCTGCAGGCTGTACGACACCGGCCGTTCGTCCTTGTCGAGCGTCCCGCCGCCGCCCTCGTTGAGCGCGAGTTCCGCGTCGATCAGCGCGCGGTGGTGCTTGAGCAGGTAGTCCAGTCCGTCCCACTTCGACGGGATGATCTCCTCGTCGCAGGTGAGCGCCATGATGATGTCGCGCTTCGGGACGAGCTTCTCTTCCTTGTAGCGGAGCATGTTGCTCACATGCGTGGCGACCTGCGACTTGTCGTCGGAGGTGCCGCGGCCGTAGTAGACGCCGTTCTCCTCGATGAGCTTGAACGGGTCGCGGGTCCAGTCCTCGCGTTTGGCTTCGACGACGTCGAGGTGAGCGACCAGCAGCAGCGGCCGTTTCTCGCCGCTGCCCTTGAGGCGCAGGACGAGGTTGCCCTTCGTCGGCGCGTCGGGCGGGACGATGACCTGCATGTCGCCGTCCGCGTAGCCGGCCTGCTTCAGGCGCCTGGCCATCGCCTCGGCGGCGACGGTGCAACTGCCCGCGGAGTTCGTCGTGTTGGTCTCGACGAGCTCCTTGAAGATCTCGTGGAAGCGGCGCAGCTCGCGCGGCGGCGTGGCGTCGGCGGCGAGCGCCGCGGCGTGCGGCATCAGGATCGACAGTGCGACGGCAAGCGTCGACCAGGAACGGGTCATGGCGGCCTCCCTTTGAACAGGCACCTGCGCTGGCCGAGCGTGGCGCCGGGCGATGCTCCTACGAATGCGAGGGCAGGGCGCTAGCGGCAAACCCTGAGCCTCTGATGTGGGACAGATCGAGCATCGCGGCCCGTTGCTGCGGGACTGTGTGGCGGGACTGTGTCCTGGGGTTACCCATTCTCACGAGGCGCCCGCGGAAGAGCTTCGACACTTCGCGCATTCATCAGGCCCACCCCTTCATTCCGGGACCGTCATGCACGCCATTCCACGCCGAGTCGTCCAACGCATCAGTCTCATTGCGCTCGCCTGCGGCGCGATCGCGCCCGCCCACGCCGCGCTCAGCCTGACGATCGCGCAGGACGTCTGGTCGGGCGGGTTCTGCTCGCGGGCCAGCATCCGCAATCCCGGCAGTGCGGCGAGCGGCGCGTGGACCTTGCGTTTCGAGATGCCCAAGGGACAGCTGAACGGCACGTGGAACGGCCAGTTCAAGAACGAGTCCGCCACGACGGTGGCCGTCACCGGCATCAGCTGGAATTCGCCGGTGGCCCCGGGGCAGAGCTTCGAAGTCGGCTTCTGCGGCACCGGAACGGCGCCCAGCCCCACCTCGTTCCGCATCGCCGAGGCAGGCGCGCCGGCACCAGCTCCCGCACCTGCCCCAGCTCCCGCGCCTGCCCCAGCTCCGGCACCGGCTCCGGCACCGGCACCGGCTCCGGCACCTGCACCCGCGCCCGCACCCGCGCCCGCACCCGCACCAGCACCCGCACCCGCACCCGCACCCGCACCCGCACCCGCATCCGCCGGCGATCTCTCCGTTCCTGCGACGGGCCAATTCAAGCTGCCGTTCAGCGTCGCGACGGATGGCCGCATCCTCGACAGCCAGGGAGTGGCGGTCGCTATCCGCGGCGTCAACTGGTTCGGTTTCGAGACGCCGGATCTTGTCGCGCACGGCCTCTGGCAGCGCAACTACAAGGACATGATTGGCCAGATGAAGGATCTGGGATTCAACGCCGTGCGACTGCCGTTCTGCCCGGCGACGCTGCGTTCCACGGGCCGTCCGAGCGGCGCGCTGAACACCAGCGTGAATCCCGACCTGGCCAACAAGACGCCGCTGCAGGTGCTGGACCGCATCGTGGCCGAGTTCGCGACGCGGGGCTTCTACGTCCTGCTCGACCACCACCGCCCGGACTGCAACGCGATCTCCACGACGCCGCAGATTCCCGGCTACTCGCTGGACCAGTGGGTGGCCGATCTGCAGTTCGTCGCCGACCGCTACCGCAACGTGCCCAACGTGTTCGCGATCGACCTGAAGAACGAGCCGCACAGCACCGGCGGTGCTGGCGCCTTCTGGGGCACGGGCGACGTCAGCAACGACTGGAAGCTCGCCGCCGAGCGTGCGGGCAGCGCGGTGCTGGGCAGCAACAGCAAGCTGCTGGTGTTCGTCGAAGGCGTGTCCGACAACCAGGGCCGTTGCGAGAACCCCGATGCCCACTGGTGGGGCGGCAACATCGAGCCGGTGGCCTGCTATCCGATCGACGAAACCAAGATCCCGCGCAACCGGCTCGTGCTGTCGCCGCACATCTACGGTCCGTCGGTGAGCGCGCAGCCATACTTCGGCGACGGCACGGGCTTCCCGAACAACATGCCGGCGATCTGGCAGAACCAGCTCGGCCGCTTCATGGGGAAGAACGCCGTGGTGCTCGGCGAGTTCGGCGGTCGCTTCACCGACAAGGACCGCCAGTGGCAGGTCAAGTTCGTGGACTGGATGAAGTGCAAGGGCGTGCGCAACTTCTTCTACTGGTCGTGGAACCCCAACTCGGGCGACACCGGCGGCATCCTGCAGGACGACTGGCAGAGCGTGTCGCAGGACAAGTACAACAACCTCAAGCGCCTGTGGGACGGCTCGGCGGTGGACGCGAACGTCTGCAAGTAGGCGGGACGGGCGCAGGGGTCAAGGCTTGACGCCACAATGATCCGCGGCTGTCGTTGCGACGGCTCGGAGATCCCATGCGCGTTGTCCCTTTCAAGATCCAGGTTCCCGAAGAGCGGCTGATCGACCTGCGCGAGCGCCTGTCGCGGGTCCGCTGGCCCGCGTCGCTGGACGAGGCCGGCTGGGCGGATGGCACCTCGCTCGCGTTCATGCAGCGTCTCGTCGCTCATTGGCGGGATCGCTTCGATTGGCGCCAGCAGGAAGCGCGGTTGAACACGTTCAGCCACTTCATGGCGACCGTCGACGGCGCCGACGTCCACTTCATTCATCAGAAGAGCGCGACGCCGAATGCTTTCCCGCTGGTGCTGACGCACGGCTGGCCGGGCTCCGTCGTGGAGATGACGCACATCATCGGGCTGCTCACGGATCCGGCTGCGCACGGCGGTGATCCCGCCGATGCCTTCGACGTGGTCGTGCCATCGCTGCCGGGTTACGGCTTCTCTCCCGCGCCGAAGACGACGGGCGTGGGCTCTCGCGAGATCGCGGGTCTGTGGCACGGCCTGATGCAGGGTCTCGGCTACGAGCGCTTCGGCGCGCAGGGTGGCGACATCGGTGCGGGCGTGTCGACGTGGCTCGCGCGACGCTTCCCGCAGGACGTCGTCGGCATCCATCTCAACTACATCCCGGGCGGCTTCCGACCGCATGTCGACGAGCAGGCCGCGCCCGTCACGGACGAAGAGCGCGCCTTCCAGACGATGGCGGCCGGCTGGTACGCGGAGGAGGGCGCCTACGCCGCGCTGCAAGGCACCAAGCCGCAGACGCTGGCGTACTCGCTGGCGGACTCGCCGGTGGGCCTGGCAGCGTGGATCGCCGAGAAGTTCCGCTCGTGGAGCGACTGCGGCGGCCACGTCGAGAGCGTCGTATCGATGGACGAGCTGCTCACCGACATCTCGCTGTACTGGTTCAACGACAGCATCACGGCGTCGCTGCGGCTCTACAAGGAGAACCGCGCCCGCCCGCAGGTCTTCGAGCCCGGCGAGCGCGTGACGCCGCCCATGGGCATGGCGCTGTTCCCGAAGGAACTGCCGACGCCGCCGCGCTCGTGGGTGGAACGCGCCTACGACGTCCGGCGATGGGAAGTGATGCCGCGCGGCGGGCATTTCGCGGCGTTGGAGCAGCCCGAGCTGCTGGCGGCGGAGATCCGCGCGTTCTTCCGACCGCTGCGCGGGATGCTGCCTTTTCGTCCTGGAGAAAACCGATGATTGAACTCTCAGCCAAGACCACCGCGTTGGTCCTTGTCGATCTGCAGCGAGGCATCCTGGGCCTGTAGTTGGCACCTTGGACGGGCCAGCAGGTCTTTGATCGAGGCCTCCAGTTGGCATCGCGACTCCGCTCCGCCGGGGGCCAGGTCGTGCGCGTCAAGGTCGACTTCGGCGACAACGGCAAACTCTCGCCGTCGGGACTTGTGGACCAGCCGTCGTCGTCAGCGCGTCCTGCCGACTTCTCGCAGTTTCCCGACGAGCCTTTGCCGGCGGACGACGTCGTCGTGACCAAGCGCCATTGGGGGAGCTTCCACGGCACGACCCTCGATCTGGAACTGCGGCGACGCGGCATCAAGACGGTGGTGGTGGCCGGGATCGCCACGAACATGGGCGTGGAGTCGACGGTCCGGAGCGCTCACGAGCACGGCTACGACGTCGTCGTGGTCTCCGACGCGACGACGTCGTTCTCCACCGCGATGAACACTTTCGCTTTCGAGCACATCTTCCCGCGCATCAGCCGCGTGGCCGCGTGCGACGAACTCACCTTCCTCTGAACGGTCAGCCGTATGCGATTCGAATTGCCCGACGACAAGAAGCTTGTCCACGAGACCCGCATCCAGATCCGCTGGGGCGACATGGATGCGATGGGCCATGTGAACAACACGGTCTACTTCCGCTACCTGGAAATCGTGCGCGTGGAGTGGCTGGACAGTCTCGGCCATCCGCCTAGCCCCGATGGACAGGGGCCGGTAGTCGTCAACGCGTTCTGCAACTTCCATAAGCAGCTCGCGTATCCGGGCGAGATCCTGGCGAAGCACTACGTCTCGAATCCGGGTCGGTCGAGCTTCGACACGTGGATCACGCTGGAGCGGCTCGATGAGCCGGGCGTCATCTACGCGTCGGGTGGCGCGACGACGGTGTGGCAGGACGCGACGGTGCAGAAGTCGGTGCCGTTGCCGGAGTGGCTCAGACAGAAGCTCTGACCACTTTTCTGATTCGCAGACCCCGGGAGTTGCGCAGGCCAGGTGCGAGCGCGCGTCGCCGGTGCTTCTCAAGGCGTGAAGCGGCATCCCTCCTCGCTGCAACCGGCTTGGAGGTCGGCAAGGGGTCTCGTGCGCGGGGCTGCGATCGGTGCAGTAAGCGGCTCCCCGAGCAGCTCGCCGATCGCCGCCCCGATCGCCATGTCGTCGACACGCCCGAACTCATGCAGACGCACTCTGCCTTGCCTGTCGATCAGCAGCAGGCTGGGCGTCCCCTGCAGTTTCAGCGCGCTCATGGTCGCCGGCACGCGGCCGTTCGGCTTGTCGGCGCCGACCGGGAAGGTGAGGCGGTACTCATGGAGGAAGGCCGCCAGCGCTTCCGGCTGTTCCATGATCTGGTGATGCTCGAACACCGTGTGCAGACCGATGACCTGCAGGCCCGCCGCGCCGAACAGCTCGTGCATGCGTTGCGCCTGCGGGAGCCCATGGGCGACGCACCCCGGGCACAGCATCTGGAACGCGTGGAGCGCAACGACCTTGCCCCGGAGCCGGGCGAGGCTGAGTTCAGCCTCGGTGTTGAACCAGCTCACCACCTGCAGCTCGGGCGCGGTGGGATGAAGGACGGGGAGGGAGGATGTCATGGGCTTCTCCAGCGTTTGCGCTTCAACGGCGTCAGCGAAAGGACGGGATCGATCGCGTGTCAGGGACCGTCGAGTCGGCGTTCCCAGGCCTCGGCTTCGCCCGAGGCCAGTCGGCGCGCGAACAGCCTTCTCCAGGAATCCGGAAGCGGCAGCGTCAGCACCTCGCGCAGCGTCGACGTCTCGGTCGTCCGTCGGTCGATGAGTTCGAGCAGCCTGGCGATCGACCACTCGGGATAGGGACGCCTCAGCAGCACGATGAGATCGCCTGCCTTGACCGGGCCGCTCTTCAGCACTCGCAGGTACCAGCCCGCGCGCAGCGAATGCTGCAGCTGGGCCGCCATGTCGCGTTGCTCGAAGCGGTCGTTCAGCTTCCAGCAGGGCTGACGGCCCTGGCTGATTTCGAGGACGGTGGTGGCGCCGACCCGCCATTGATCGCCGAGGCAGATCGCGCGCTCGTCCAGGACCTCGTCGGCGAGGCCTTCGACGCTGAGGTTCTCACCGAACGCGCCGGGGGCGTTCAGGAGTTGCGTGGCACGCGAGTTGCGCGCCAGGGCATTGCGCCAATGCGGATAGTGGCTCCACGGGTAGGCATGGACGGCCTTGTCGACGCCGCCGTGGATGGCCGTGTCGCCCTGGGCATCGTCTGCAAGGCCGGAGACGGAGACGAGCACCTCGTGCTCGACCGGCTTCTTGTCGATGCCGGTCCAGTGACCCGGACGACTCGATGTCTGGATCGAGCCCACCAGCACTGTCCGCACGCGTCCCACGGTTCTGGGGAGCTTGTCTTCCGAATGCGCCGAGGGACGAGGGGCGTGCGATTGCGATGGGGACTGCGACTGGTCCACGGAGATCTCTACAGGGAGCGTTGATGGAACGACGAGTCTCCCGCGCGCGACCAGCGTGAACTGCACTGGTCGTCCAGGAAAGCTATCCATTCATCTTCTGGACGCCTTGAGCCCGGCCCACACCGGCGCATGGTCGCTCGGGCTCTCCTTCCCGCGCTCCTCCCGATCAACGCCGGCCGCAACGACCTTGAACCCGGCGCCCACCAGGATGTGGTCGATCCTCAGCCCCGCATTCCGCTGCCACCTATTGCGGCGGTAGTCCCAGAACGTGAATGGCGTGTCCTTCGGATGCGCGGTCCTCAGCGCATCGGTCCATCCTTGTTCCAGGAGGGCCGCGAATGCCTCACGCGCTTCGGGCTGAAGCAACGCGTTGTCTCGCCAGGTATCCGGCTTGTAGATGTCGGCGTCCGTGGGGACGACGTTCCAGTCGCCGAGCAGCACCGTTGGATGGCCTGAAGTCCACAAGGCATCCGCACGCCGCCGCATCCGCTCGAACCACGCCAGCTTGTAGTCGAACTTGGGACCGGGAACCGGGTTGCCGTTGGGAAGATAGATCGCGGCCACCAGCACGCCATTGATGGCGGCCTCGACGTAGCGGGACTGCCGATCCTTGGCGTCACCGGGCAGCGCCTTGATCACCGGCAACGGCGCGTGTCCGCGCGATAGCAGGGCAACGCCGTTCCACGTCTTCTGCCCGACCACGATCGATTCGTAGCCGGCCTCACGGAGAGCTTCCGTGGGGAAGTCCTCCGTGGGCGTCTTCAGCTCCTGGAGCGCAACGACGTCGGGCTGGCGACGCGCCAGCCAGTCGAGCAACTGGTCGAGCCGCTTCAGGACGTTGTTGACGTTCCAGGTCGCGACGATCACGGCGTCACCGCTTCGGACCGTCGCGCGGCCGTCTCTCGCCGCCTCAGATCGGCGACGCCGCCACCAGATGCTCCGACAGGAACCACACCTGCAGCTCGTTGGTCCGCACGATGTCGCTGACCAGCAGGTCATCGGTGCCCGAGTCGCCGGCGTCGCTGGCCTTCTCGGCCTGCTCGCGCGCATACGTGAGGATCATCGTGTGCGCTTCGATCAGCCGGCTGAGCTGCACGGTCGCCGGCTCGCGGCCACGCGGGGGGCGAGGGATGCGCGTCTCTTCCGCGATATCCGCGGCCATCGCCAGCGACACACCGCCCAACACCTGGATGCGCTCGGCCACCAGGTCGACCAGCTCGACCTGTTCCTCGAAATGCTTGTCGAACAGCAGATGCAGCTGGTTGAAGGTCGGTCCGACCACCTGCCAGTGATGCTTCTTGTACATGTCGCGCAGCGTGATCGTGTCGGCCAGCACCTGGTTCAGTGCGGTCACGCTCTTCTTGACGACCGCCTCGGCGAGCCCGTGCGGCATCTTGACGACCTCGCCATAGCGCTGGGTCTCCTGCGACGTGGTCTTGACGGACTTGTCGATCGTCGGCGTCGTGGCGGCGTGCGCGGCGTCGACGCGAGCGGACTTCGCCGGGGACTTCGGGGCGGACTTCTTCTTGGTAGCCATGCGGAACTCCAAAGAGGTAGGACAGATCCCGCTCTGGAGGGCAAGCGCCGATCCCGCGCCGCCAGCTTCGCCCGTTGCCCGTTCACTCCACCGGGTTCGCCCGACTGAACAGCAGCGCATCCATCACCTTCATGTAGCCCTTGGCCGTCTTCGCATCCGTGGCCTGCACGCCGGTCGTGGCCGCGATGTCCGGCCCCATCACCGACAGCGTGTTGGCCAGCGAGACCATCGCGTAATACAGCAGCACCGGTTCCCCCTTCGGCAGGTCCCCCGCCTTCTGCGCCGCCTTGATCAGCGGCCGGGCCAGGTCGAAGTGCGGCCGCAGGAAGTGCTGCGCCAGCCACTCCTGCCGGTCCTCGCTGTGCGTGCCTTCGCGCCGCTGCATCATGAAGCGGTGCAGGTGCGGCTGCTCCAGCGTGAACTGGAAGTACGCGATGAACTCCTGGCGCAACTGCTCGATCGCGGTCGCCGGCTTCGCCTGCCTGATCAATCCTTCGCGTGCCCGGGCGAGTTCCTCATAGACCAGCGTCGCCACCGCCTGCCACAGTACCTCTTTCGATTGGAAGTGGTAGGTGATCAGCTGATGCGTCAGCCCGCTCTGCTCCGCGATCGCGCGCATGCTCGCCGCCTCGAAGCCGCGCTCGGCGAATTCCTTCAGCGCGGTCTTCAGGATCGCCTGCTTCGTGTCGGCCGACCGCTGCTGCTCGCGTCGGCGGGGCGTGGAAGTATCCGGAGTGCTCATGCCCGACATCATGCCTTCGTCACCGACTGTTCCTACCTCGCCGGAGGTATCGGATGCCCTGGTATTCCGGCTGCGTATCGCCCATGTTTCCCTGGATGGTGCGTTGGTATCGATACCGCCGCATCCGGCCCGTTCGGGGCATCAATTCGACACACATTAAAACTTGCCGCATGGCAAAACAAACGCGGACACTCGCGCCGCTTGCCCCTCTCAGGAGGGACATGTGGTGCTACGTGTCGATGGGCGGCGCGTTCACCGGACCAAGCCAGGTCCACCGAAGCGGTCGCGGGCACCACCCCCCCGCGACACCAATCGCACCCACAGGCACGGGAGGGAACCACCATGGAGTTCAAGCAACTCGGCATCTTGATGGGCAGGGCATTTGTCCCTGCCCTGCTGGGTAGTGCGCTGCTCGCCGCATGCGGCGGCGGCAACGGTCAGCAGGACGGCGGCGTCCAGATCGCATCCGACGACAACGGCGGCAGCGCCGACGCCGCGGCACGCGCCAAGCGCATGGCCGGCGACAGCGGCACCGAGACGGCGCTCACGCCCGTCTCCGCCACCGGCAGCTCGATGGAGCGCGGCGACCTGAGCGGCGCCAAGGCCATCGACAAGGACGACAACAGCCGTTGGGGCTCGGCGTTCACCGACAACGAGTGGCTGACGCTGGACTACGGCAGCAGCGTCACGATCACGCGGGTCCGCATCAACTGGGAAAACGCCCACGCGAAGAAGTACCTGCTGCAGACGTCCGAAGACAACAAGACCTGGACCACGATCAAGACGATCGAGAACAGCCCGGGCGGTGTCGAAGACATCAAGAACCTCGGCGGCCAGGGCCGCTATCTGCGCGTGCAGGGCGTGACCCGCTCGACGCAGTACGGCTACTCGATCTTCGAGATCCAGGCCTTCACCGGCACCGCGGTCCCGCCGACCAACCCGACGGACCCGACCACGCCGACGAATCCGACGGATCCGACGACGCCGACCACCCCGACCGATCCGACGACGCCCACGCAGCCGACGGACCCCGTGGGCGACACGAGCAAGCCGGGCGTGGCCATCAAGCCGGTGCTGGCGATCTCGTCGGCCCCGGAGAACGACGGCCTGTCGGCGAAGAACTCGATCGACGGCAACCTGGCCACGCGCTGGGCCTCCAAGCCGGAAGACGGCGCCTGGATCCAGTACGACTTCGGTTCGGCGCAGGCGCTGGGCTACATGAAGCTCGTCTGGGAGAACGCGTACGGCAAGGCCTACGAGATCCAGATCTCGGACGACGGCAAGACCTGGACCCGTCTGCGCAACCAGCCGGCCGGCAAGGGCGGCACCGAGGAGTACTTCAACCTCGGCGTGAAGACGCGTTTCGTCCGTATCCAGGGCGTGACCCGTGCAACCAACTACGGCTATTCGTTGTTCGAGGTCGAATTCAAGACCGTCGGCAGCGACAACAGCATCCCGACCACGACGACCACCCCGTTCTCCTTCCCGGTGAACGGCGCGGGCGCGGGTCCGCTGTTCCAGCCGCAGGCCCCGATCGAGCAGATCCAGTTCACGCTGCCGGACGGCACGCTGGTGACGCGTTTCGGTCAGCGCGGCGTCGGCCGTCACGGCCGCGAGCGCGGCGAGGACTGGAACGAGATCGGCTTCGGACCCAATGACACCGTGGATGCCAACGGCAATCCGCAGGACAAGGGTCCGGGCAACTACATGAACTTCGTCGCGAACTACTTCAAGAATCGCACGTGGGGCGTGGAGTTCATCGACAACTCGAACGTGGCGGGTGTCACCAAGCCGCGTCTGATCGTCAACCAGTACTTCCCGCAGGCGCAGCGCGGCGGCGGTCATTCCTTCTTCCGCCGCATCGACGACGTGGGCGTCACCGGCTACGGCTGGATGTCGCCGGGTCAGCTGCTGGATCCGACCACCTACACGGACGGGTTCGTCGACAAGACGTCCTGCCCGGTGGTGCCCAAGCCGCCGCAGAACGCCCTGGCCAAGCCCAACACGGGCTACAACGGCATCATCGGCGCCAACGACGGCTGCTCCGTGGTGCTGGACAACATGCCGGGTCACCAGGACCTGTCCCCGAACGCGAACGGCGTGCTGGTGCCCAACGGCGTCAACATCCCGGCCAGCCCGCTCAAGGTGGGTCAGGCGATCGAGTTCACGGGCTCGTTCTTCTCCAGCCGTGCGGCGATGGATGCGATCGGTGACAAGGGCGACATCCGCTACTACACCAGCGAAGTCATCTACGTCATGGGTGCCGGTCTGCGTCCGTGGTACGGCGTGCAGCCGCGCCTGAACAGCGTGCCGCTGCCGGAGTCGGTGCTGGCGGGCGGTCTGGGTTCCGTCTCGTACAACTACTCGGACGAAGGCTGGCGCATGTTCCAGCAGCCGTTCAACAACATCGGCATGCAGAACCTGCAGCGATTCGTTGAAGGCCGCCGTGCGGTGCACAGCAGTTTCGTGACCGGGCAGCACATCGAGCCGGGCAACGATCCGATGACCTCGATCCAGAACCTGGCGGGCACCCGTTTCAACGCCACGGCCTGCGTGCAGTGCCACACCAACAACGGTCGCAGCCCGGCGCCGTTCACGGTGGACCAGCGTCTGGACAAGATGGCCTTCCACGTTGCGGTGAAGGCGGCTGACGGTTCGATCCGTCCGGACCCGCGCTACGGCTCGGCGATCCAGATGAACTCGACCTCGGCCTCCGGTGCGCCGCAGGATTGGGGCAACGCGGTGAAGGTCGCGGGCTTCGAGACGAGCAGCGTCACGCTGGCGGACGGTTCCAAGGTCGAGCTGCGCAAGCCGAAGTTCGCCTTCGACGGTCCCACGCCGCAACTGTGGTCGGCTCGCGCCGCACTGCCGCTGCTGGGTGTCGGTCTGCTGGAAGCGGTGCCTGAGGCGGACATCCTGGCCCGTGCGCGCACGACGCCGGATGCCGACGGTGTGGTGGGCAAGGCCAACTTCACGTTCGATCCGGAAACCGGCGCCACGCGTCTGGGCCGCTTCGGCTGGAAGGCGTCCAAGGCCAGCATCCGTCACCAGGTGGCCAACGCGCTGCTGAACGACATGTCGGTGACCTCGCCGGTGTACCCGAACCGCAGCTGCGCGACCGACCCGCAGGGTTGCCGCACGGCGCCGGCGCAGAAGGGCATCCAGGAAGCCGATCTGACCGCGCTGACGCAGTACATGCAGCTGCTGGCCGTGCCGGCCCAACGGAGCATCCCGAGCGGATTCCCGAAGGGTGTGGCGCCGACGGACGAGCATCGCGTGGATGCGGTCCAGGTGGCCAACGGCCGCAAGGTGTTCGACGCGCTGAAGTGCGCGGCGTGCCACACGGCGGAGATGAAGACGGGCAAGAACCATCCGTTCGCGGAACTGCGCGACCAGACGATCCGTCCGTTCACCGACCTGCTGCTGCACGACATGGGCCCGGCCCTGGCGGACAACCTGCCGGAAGGCCAGGCGCAAGGCGCGATGTGGCGGACGACGGCTCTGTGGGGCATCGGCTACACGGAGAAGGTCGCCCAGGGTCAGCCGGTCGGCTACCTGCATGACGGCCGCGCCCGCAACCTGACCGAAGCCATCCTGTGGCACGGCGGCGAAGGCGAGAAGTCGCGTCAGCGCTTCGAGCAGCTGTCCAAGGCGGATCGCGACTCGCTGCTGGCTTGGCTGAAGACGCTGTAAGGACACCTTGAAGGAACGGCGCCTCGCGCGCCGGTTCATCAAGCAGAAGGCCGTGGCTCATGCCACGGCCTTTTTTCGTTCGGGGGTTGAGTTGGCGGCCCGTGGCAGACTGGGGCGGATCAGTGCCGGCGCTCTTCGCCGGCCATCCGTTGGTGGAGACCATGAAGAACCTGGCAATCTGTGGAACCCTCGCCGCCGCCTTGTTCGGCTTGCCCAGTGTGGGGCGCTGCGCGGAGATCGTGCTGGAGCAGTCCGCGGTCCAGTCGCTGCTGCTCGAAGGGCTGTTCAAGGAAGAAGGGAAGCTCTATCTGCAGAAGGGCGCCTGCTACGCCTATCTGGAGGATCCCAAGGTGACGCTCCAGAACGGGCGCGTGATCATCCGGGCGCACCTCAGCAGCCGGCTGGGTGTTCCTTCGGGGCGGGAGTGCCTCGGCGTCGCGTTGGCGAGCTGGGCCACGATGTCGGCGACGCCCGTCGCGCAGGGTCACGTCGTGCGCTTGACCGAGATCCGCGTGGACGAGGTGGAGGATCCCAACACGCGCAACCTGCTGAATCTAGGCCTTGCGCCGGCGGTGCCCGGGGCCGTTGAATTCGATGTGAAGAAGGCGGTCGAGGAGATGCTCAAGGGCTCGGGGAGCAAGCTGCAAGGGGAAGTGCAGGCGCTCAAGATCGACTCGGTGAAGGCGGGGGACAACAAGCTGTCGATCAATTTCGACTTCAAGTTGGTGGGGAGATGACCAGGTAGGCGCCGGTCGTTACCGGGACTCGTCTCCAACGAAGATGTCGCCCGGCTTGGCCCCGGGATAGCGAGCCTCTTTGTAGAACTCGCGCGCCTCGCGCTGCGCCTGACGCATCCGATCTGCGAGGCGCTCGCCATCGTAGGACAGCGCGCGGAAGACGGATTCGCGCGGCGATGTGAGAAAGGGCGCCAGGGTGCGGCGGTCCTCGTTGCTGAGAGGCTGCGCGAGGACATTGCTGAGCGCCCGCACTTGCGGCCAGGGCGCTTGCGCCGTCATCGCGGCCGCGAACTGCATCAGCTTCGCGATGTTCTCGATCGGCGGCTGATCACACAGCGGGGACAGGTCGCAGACGAAGCTGAACTCGAAACTGTGGACGCGATGCGTCCATTCGTTCGGCCGCCAAGCATGCTCAGGCACGTCGTGAAGCATCAGATTGACGATGGCGACGCCCTTGGCTTCCGGGCCGCGCAGCTGCTCGCGGATCGGCTTGAGCCGGCGGTGGAACCACTCGGCGAATGCCCAGTGGGTCGCGTTGAGATAACGCTCCAGCCGCTCGTTGCGTGAGTGGTAGTAGATGCGGAAAGTCTGGATCGTCATCGGTCGGAGACTGTTGAGGCGGCGCTGCGGAAGAACCGAATTCCGATGAATCGAACAGAGGCATTGCTGAAGGCCGCTGCCGCTCAAGGCACAAGCGGCACCAGCTCCATCCGATCCCGCCCCTTGCGCTTCGAAGCGTAGAGGGCTTCGTCGGCCTGCTTGAGCCAGTGCGACAGCTCCGCGTCCGGCTGATCGGACAAGGTCGCGCCGATGCTCAGGGAGACCGGCTCCGGCGTCTCGAACATCGCGCGCGCCTGCTCCGCGAATGCCTCGCGCAACTCCTGGCTCAGCGCTTGCACCGTAGCGTCGGAGACGCCGCTCAGCAGAATCACGAACTCATCCCCGCCCAGACGCGCAGCCTGCGCACCGTCGGGCAGCGCGCCGCGGATGAGCTCGCTCAGCGCCAGCAGCAGGCGATCGCCGGCGTCGTGGCCATGCAGGTCGTTGACCTGCTTGAAGTGGTCGATGTCGATCAGCAGGAGGGCGCTGGGGCGGTCGCGGGAGGACTGCGCCAACAGCGCCGGTGCGCGCTGATAGAGTGCGCGGCGGTTGTCCAGACCGGTGAGCGGGTCGCGTGCGGCGATCTTCGCAATGCGTTCCTCGCGGCGATGACGCTCGGTGCCGGTCATCGAGATGGCGAGCAGCATGATCGCCATCGCGCCCTCCACCAGCGAGACCAAGATCACCGCGCCGCGGAAGCCGGCCAGATTGACGAAGGCCTCCGGCAGCAGGGTCGAGCCTGCCTTGGCGAGGTAGAACAGACCGTGGGCCAGCAGGACGAAGCGCAACTGCGCCGCCCCCAGGCTCAGCACGCCGCCATGCGGGCGCAGCAGCAGGCCGGCGCGCAGGGTGATCACGGCGATCAGCAGCGACTGGATGCCCAGCATCACCTTGGACCACCACGGCCCATCGGGCACAAACAGCATCGCCAGCCAGACGACGGCCAGCAGCCACCAGGCGCGAGGCAACCGGGTGCGCGTGAATCCGGCGACGCCGGCCAGGAACAGCCAGTGCGCGACGATCAGCAAGCCGTTGGGGAACCAGATGCCGAGCAGCACGTGGCCGCTGGAGCGCAGCAGGGCCAGCGCACTGCCCACGGCGATGATGGTGAAACCGGTGCTCCAGAGCAGCAGCGAGCGTTCGCGCACGCTGCGCCATTCCGCGGCCAGGCACAGCGCCGAGGCGGCGGCCATGGCGGCGGTGAGGACGAGCAGGGTGAAGGGATCGAGAACCATGGGCGATGGAGGGATCGGTGGCTAGGTCTTTCCGATGACCTTGAGGTCGCGGAAGTTCAGAGCGTCACCGCGTTTGCTGGTGACTGCGAGCCTTGCAACGGTCTGTCCCGTTGCATTCTCGACCAGACGCGAATGACGCTCGCCCCGAGCGAACAGGTGATCTTCGCCCCATTGGCGCAGGGCCACCACGACCGGGAACAGCGTCTCCCCCTTGGCCGTCAGTACGTACTGCTGGTAGGCAGAGCCGTCCGTCGCCGGCTGGATCTCCAGCACGCCTTCCGCGACCAGCGCTTTCAGCCGCGTCGCCAGGATGTTCTTCGCCACACCCAGACTGGTCTGGAAGTCGCCGAAGCGGGTGATGCCGTCGAAGGCGTCGCGAACGATGAGCAGGGACCAACGGTCGCCGACGATGTCCACCGCGCGCGCCACGGGGCACGTCGCGTCGTTCATGCGTTTGCGCTCAGCCATCTCGATTCCCTTTCGGCGTTCGTGCCATCAGGTTGCATTTTAAAACTACCTGATATGCTGA
Organism: Roseateles noduli; assembly: GCA_002205125.1. GTDB lineage: Bacteria > Pseudomonadota > Gammaproteobacteria > Burkholderiales > Burkholderiaceae_C > Roseateles > Roseateles noduli. Next base: position 145,392 of record NIOE01000006.1, read on the forward strand.
ACTGGTTTCAAAACAAAACCATAAACGTCATGCCGAATCCTTCGTCGTCGGGTTCCTCTTCAGGCTCGATGTCCACACGCCAGCTCGTGCTGTTCGCCGTCACCGGCGCTGTGAGCGTGTCCAACGTCTATCTCGCTCAGCCGCTGCTCGACAGCATGGCCGCGGACTTCAGCGTGGCGCCGGCCGCGATCGGATCGATCGTGACGGCGACGCAGGTCGGGTCGGTGCTGGCGCTGCTGCTCATCGTGCCGTTGGGGGATCGATATCCCCGGCGACGTCTGATGCAACTGCAGTTGATCGGACTCGTGCTCTCGCTCCTGGCGGCCGCGATGGTGAGCCACTATCTCGTGTGGATGGGAGCGATGCTGCTCGTCGGCGCGTTGGGCACGGCGATGACGCAGGGCATCCTCGCGTACGCAGCCAACGCCGCAGCGACGCACGAACGCGGGCGAGTGGTCGGCGCCACCCAGGGTGGCGTCGTCATCGGCTTGCTGCTGGCGCGCGTATGGGCGGGCGGCGTCGCGGACCTGGTCGGATGGCGGGGCGTTTATCTGGCGTCCGCGCTCCTGGTGGCAGGTGTTGGATTCTTGGCGTGGCGACGGTTTCCCGTGCTGCCCACGAGTCGCTCGACGCTGAGCTATCCGCAGTTGGTCGGCTCCACGTTGGCGTTGCTATGCACGGATCGCGTGCTGTTGCGTCGCGGCATCCTCGGCCTGCTGCTCTTCGCCGCGTTCAACGTCTTCTGGAGTGCGCTGTCGTTGCCGCTGACGGCCGCGCCGTACTCGCTGTCGCATTCTGCGGTCGGCGCGTTCGGACTTCTAGGTGCCGTGGGGGCGTTGTCTGCAGGCAGGGCTGGGCGTTGGGTCGATGGAGGTCGGAGCAAACAGGCGAGCGTCATCGCTCTGTTGCTGATGGTGCTCGCGTGGGCGCCGCTGGCCGGCATGCCATGGTCGTTGTGGTGGCTGATCGCGGGCGTCGTCGTCCTCGACCTGGGATGCCAGGCGCTACACGTCACCAACCAGGCGTTGATTCTTCGTGGCTCCGCCGAAGCGCATGGTCGGCTCATCGCCTGCTACATGCTGTTCTATGCGATCGGCAGCGGGGCAGGGGCAATGGCGTCGACGATGGTCTATTCGTGGGGCGGGTGGACGGCGGTGTGCGTGCTCGGTGCTGGGATCAGCTTGTTTGCGCTGGTTGCTTGGGTTGCCACTGAATGGCGGCGCGGCGACCGCTTCAGCGCGGGAACGGCGCGGGCTTCGACGCCGGCATGCTGAAGCGCGCTTGCACGGTCGCTTCGACGGGCTTGCCCCCGACGAGATGCGGATTGAAACGCGCTGAGCGCAGCGCCATCACGGCTGCCTGATCGAACTCACGTCGCCCGCTCGTTTCGAGAATCTCGACTGCTCCGACCGAGCCATCGGCCAGCAGATGCCCGCGCAGCGACACGCTGCCCGACGGACGTCCGTCCCCGGACATCCAGTTCATCTGCAGGCGCACTGGGGCGAGCGGACGCAACTGCTCCGACTGGACCGTCTGGCGCGGCCATTCCGCAGGTGTGGTCGCGCAGCCGGTGGCGAACGCCGAGACAGCCACCACGGCGGCAGTCGTCAAGACACGTCCAACTCGACGGAACTCCGTGTTCATCAAGGTTCTCTCCCTTCCTGTTTGCGTCCGGTCACCATGGCCCACGCCAGATTCCGGCGCTCGCGCAGCGACATCACAATCACGCCGAGCAGGTGTCCTGCGACCAGCGTCGCGAGCAGCCACGCCAGTGCCGCATGCGTCTGCTCCAGCCAGCCGTAGCCCCAGAAGGCATCGGTGGTGTAGAGCTATCCGGTGAAGCTCGTCATCGCGATGGTCGTCAGCAGTGCGAGGATCATCCAGCCGCCCAGCGGGTTGTGGCCGAGGTGATCGGGCTCTTCGCCGCGCAGCAGCGACGCGGCATATCGCCGGGTGTTCGACGGGCTTCGGACGAAGTCGCCGAAGCGCGCATGGCGCGCGCCGACGAAGCCCCACACCACACGCAGCAGCACGATGCCGGCCGCCGCGTAGCCCATTGCGTGGTGCAGCGGGTGGAACCAGTGACCGGTGCTCCACACCGCGATCACGGTGGACGCGAGCGACCAGTGGGCGATCCGCACCAGCGGATCCCACACCGCGACACCGCTGGCGGCGACGCCCGCCATCGCGGTGATCACCGAGCCGGTGGGCAGCGACCGGCTCCCCCAGCTCAACGCCCAGTTCGACGCGTGGAAGAAGGCGAAACTGGTCTCCAGCGTCAAGCTGCTGAAGGCGCAGCCCGGGTAGAAGGACGCGGGCTTCGCGATCTGGCCATCGTCACCTTGCCGGACGACAAGGCGTTCAAGACCTGGAGCGCCGACGTGCAGGGCCGGCTCGGCCAAGGCGCCATCGTGCGCCAGGCCGACCTCGTCAAGCACGAGGGGCAGCCTTCCAAGACCCCCGCTCAGGCGGTGCATGTGGCCAGCCTGTATGCGACGCACGTGCGCGCGCTCGAATACAAGTCCTACACGACCAGCTACATCACGCCCAACATGAACCTGCAGCGCAAGAGCGGGATCATGAGCCAGTACACGATGTACCTGGAGCGCGATCCGGTGGAGGGCGTCGTGCGCTCGCTGCTGGTGATGGAGTACGTCGACGAGGGCGCCTATGCCCGTCGCGAGGCGGTCAAGGCGGCGGGCAAGCAGCAGCTGACGAGCAACGCCGGCTGGAAGCGGATCAATGACACCAAGGAGAGCATCCGCACCGACATCTCATCGACGGCTTCCAACGAGGTGGCCCTGGCCGGCGCGCGCTGATTGGCAAGCCTCGCTTGTCAATCCTTCAAGGCCGCGACAACTATCGGCTTTCCAATCGCTCTCCTAGAGTGCACACCGGCGGCGGCAGCCTGCCGGGCGGTGCGTGGTGCGGGGCGCCCGCCGCCCAAAGCAGGCTTTCGCGCATTGTGGGCGGCTCCTCCCGCGCCTAGAGTGCCTGCACGGCGCGTACGCCGCCTCGAAAAGCCACTCCGGAGAAGCCATTCATGAGGAAGCTGTCTGCACTCGCGTGCTGCGCGTTGCTGGTCGCCGTGCCGGGTCTTGCCCTGGCCAATCCTGCGCTTGCGCAGAAGAAGAACTGCATGGCCCGCCACGCCGTCGACAAGCGGCTCGTGGGCCCTTCGTTCAAGGACATCGGGTCCAAGTACGCGAAGCAGGACGGCGCCGCGGCGGACCTCGCCACGCGCATCGTCAAGGGCAGCTCGGGCCGCTGGGGTCCCGTGCCCATGCCTGCCAATCCGCAGGTGAGCGCCGAGGAGGCCCAGGCGCTCTCCACCTGGATCCTGGAACAGGGAGGCAAGCCATGACCATGACCGAGTTGAACGTCAACAACCGGCAACTGCGCGCGGAGGTCGACGGCGACACGCCGCTGCTGTGGGTGCTGCGCGAAGAGCTGCAGCTCACCGGCACGAAGTACGGCTGCGGCGTCGCGCAGTGCGGCGCCTGCACGGTGCACCTGGACGGCGCGGCGCTGCGCTCGTGCGTGATGCCGGCCAGCGCGGTGCCGGCCACCGCGAAGATCGTGACGATCGAGGGCCTGGGCCAGACGCGGCTCAAGGTCGTGCAGGAGGCCTGGGCCGAACTGGACGTCGCGCAGTGCGGCTACTGTCAGCCCGGGATGATCATGGCCGCCGCCGCCCTGATCGCCCAGACGCCCGATCCCAGCGATGAAGACATCCGCACGGGCATCACCAACATCTGCCGCTGCGGGACCTACCCGCGCGTGCTGGCCGCGACCAAGCTGGCCGCCCAGCGCCTGCGCGGCGCGGGGGCGCAGCGATGAGCGCCGCAACCACTCAGGCCGCCGCAACCGCCGACGCCACCGCGACGGGCGCGACCCGACGCCATTTCCTGAAAGCGACCGGCCTCGCGGCGGGTGGCCTCGCCCTCGAATTCACGCTGCCCACGTCCAGTGCGGTGGCGCAGGCGCAAGCGCAGACACCGTCGCCAGGTGCTGCGGCGACGGGCGCCGCGCCGGCCGGCGAAGTGACGGCGTGGCTGCTGATCCATCCCGATGAGTCCGTCGTCATCCGCATCGCGCGGGCGGAGATGGGGCAGGGCACCTTGACGGGACTCGCGCAGCTCGTGGCCGAGGAACTTGAATGCAACTGGGCCAACGTCCGCTTCGAGCTGGTGAAGCCCGGCGCGAATCGGGCGCGTGCGCGCGTGTGGCGCGACATGGGCACGGGCGGCTCGCGCGGCATCCGCGGCTCGCAGGACTACGTGCGCAAGGCCGGCGCGGCCGCGCGCTCCATGCTGGTCAGCGCGGCCGCCCAGCAGTGGGCCGTCCCCGTCGCCGAATGCACCGTGGACGGCGGCACCATCCGCCATGCGGCTTCGAAGCGCCAGACCACTTTCGGCGCCGTCGCCGCAGCGGCGAACAAGCTGCCGATTCCCGAGGACGTAGTCCTCAAGGATCCGTCGCAGTGGCGCATCGCCGGCAAGCCGCTGAAGCGGCTCGACACCACGGACAAGCTCAACGGCTCGCTGGTCTATGGCATGGACCTGCGCCTGCCCGGGATGATCGTCGCGCTGCCCAAGGCCTGTCCGGTCCACGGTGGCACGCTAGTCAGCTTCGACAAGCAGGCCGTGCTCAAGATGCCGGGCGTGCGCGACGTGATCAAGGTCGACGACGCCACGATCGCCGTGCTCGCGGACCGCTTCTGGCAGGCCAAGCGCGCGCTCGACGCCTTGCCCATCGTCTGGGACAAGGGGCCGAACGCGTCGGTCAGCAGCGCCTCGATCGCCGCGATGATCAGCGAGGGCCTGCAAGGCGACACGCCCTTCGTCGGCAACCGGCAGGGCGATGCGAAGGCGCAGCTGCAGGGCGCTTCCCGCGTGATCGAGGCCGACTACGGCACGCCGTTCCAGAACCACGCGCCGATGGAGCCGCTATCGGCGACGGTGCAATGGACCGCGCAGCGCTGCGATGTCTGGGCGCCGACGCAGGTCGCGGAGGCCGCGCTGGCGACGGTCGCCGATGCGGCGGGGCTCGACATCACCGCCTGCGAAGTCCATCCGATGCGCATCGGCGGCAGCTTCGGGCGTCGGCTCGCCACCGACTATCTGGCGATGGCCGTGCGCATCGCCAAGCAGCGTCCGGGCGTGCCGGTCAAGATGATGTGGACGCGCGAGGAGGACATGCTCCAGGGCCGCTTCCACCCGGTCACGCAGTGCCGCCTGCGCGCGACGCTCGACGGCCAGGGTCGCATCGGCGCGCTGCACATGCGCATCGCCGGCCAGTCGATCACGTCCTTCGTCAATCCGAAGGCGATCACCGCCAACGGCGACGCGACCGTCTTCCAGGGGCTGCTGGCGGACTCGCCCGAGGGACACTTCGGCTACGAGGTGCCGCATCTGCTGATCGACCACGCGATGCGCAACCCGCATGTGCGGCCGGGCTACTGGCGCGGTGTGAACACCAACCAGAACGCGATCTACAGCGAGTGCTTCATCGACGAGCTCGCGCACGCCGCCGGCAAGGATCCTTTCGAGTTCCGCAAGCAGCACATGACCAAGCGGCCCAAGCACCTGGCGGTGCTGCAGGCCGTGGCCGATCGCGCCGGATGGGGCAAGCCCGCGCCCAAGGGCGTGTTCCGCGGCATCGCCCAGTACATGGGCTTCGGCAGCTACACGGCGGCCGTCGCGGAGGTCTCCGTCAAGGACGGGCAGTTGAAGGTGCTCCGCATCGTCGCGGCGACCGACCCGGGTCACGTCGTCAATCCACAGCAGGTGGAAGCGCAGGTGGCGGGCTCGTTCGTGTACGGGCTGGGCGCGGCGCTCTTCGGCGGCAACACCGTCAAGGACGGCGCCATCGCGGAGACCAACTTCGACACCTACGGCGTCCTGCGTCTGTACGACATGCCGGCGGTGGAAGTCATCGTCATGCCCTCGGGCGGCTTCTGGGGCGGCGTCGGCGAGCCCACCATCGCGGTGGCCGCGCCGGCCGTGCTCAACGCGGTGTTCGCGGCCACCGGCAAGCGGATCCGGCAACTGCCGTTGAAGGACACCGACCTGTCGAAGGCGTGATCCCCAACGCGCGGGGCGGGGAGACCGGATGAATTTTGCGGCTATTGACCGATCGGTCCAATACGCCGTAGCATCCGTCCCATGCCCCGCGAACGCCGCTTTTCCGAATCCGAAGTCCTGGAGCGTCTGACCGACGTCTTCGCCACGCACGGCTATGCGAGCACCAGCCTGGCGCTCCTGCAGGAGGCGACCGGGCTGGGCAAGCAGAGCCTGTACAACACCTTCGGCGACAAGCAGGCGATGTACCTGCAGGCGATCGACTGCGCGGTGCAGCGTGCCGCGAACACCGTCGCCGCCGTGCAGGCCGCCGGGACAGGCCGGGCGGCCATCGAGGTGTACTACGACGCGATGGTTGCGAGCTGCACCAGCGAGAACCCCGTCGACAAGCACTGCATCGTCACCAGCGGCCTGCTGGAAGGGCTGTCCGACGCGCCGCTCGCCTGGGCGCTGACGAGCCGCTGGCAGGCCACGCATGAGCTGCTGCGCACCGCGGTCGAACGCGGTCAGCGCGACGGATCCATCGCCAGTCCGACGCCCTCGGCGGAGCTCGCCGAGCTGCTGATCGCGCTCACCAGCGGGCTCCGCGTCGCCGCGCAGGCGGGGCGGAGTCGCGCGCAGATGGAGCGCTCCGTGGCGCTCGCTTTGGCGGTGCTCGATATGAGCTGACCCGTCTCCGTTCCTGTTGATGTCCCCGATCTGGCACTGATGCCTCCCTGAGGCACGGCGGAGCCGTTCCTGATTTCCCCACCGGCCGCACGAGCGGCTTTTCTTTCCCCCTATTTTGACCGATCGGTCTATTTGGAGTCCCTGATGAGCAAGTCCCTGGTTGGAAAAATCGCCCTGGTCACCGGCGCGTCGCGCGGCATCGGTGCCGCCATCGCGCAGCGTCTCGCCGCCGACGGCGCGGAGGTCGTGCTGCATTACGGCAGCGGTCGCGACGAGGTGGAAACGCTGGCCGCGGCCGTGCGTGCCGCCGGCGGCACCGCGCACGTGGTGCAGGCGGACCTGTCGGCCGTCGACGGCGGTCAGCAGCTGGTGCAACGCGTGACCGCGCTGGGACTGCCGCGCGTCGACATCCTGGTCAACAACGCCGGCATCGCCGTGTTCGCGGGACTGCTGGACACCAGCGACGAGGACTTCGAGCGTCTCGTCAGCGTCAACATGCGCAGCCTGTTCCAGGTCACGAAGGGCGTGGTGCCCGTCATGCCCGACGGCGGCCGCGTGATCAACATCGGCACGGCGGCGACGCGCATCGCCTTCCCCGGCATCACGGCCTACTCGGCGAGCAAGGGCTTCGTCGATGCCTTGAGCCTGCAGCTCGCGGCCGAACTCGGCCCGCGCAACATCACGGTCAACGTCGTCGCGCCGGGCGCCATCGACACCCGCATGAGCGCGTGGATCAACGAGCCGGGCGGCAAGGAGACGCTGGCGCAGGTGCAGGCGCTGCCGGGCGTCGGCAAGCCCGAATTCATCGCGGGCGTGGTCGCCTTCCTGGCGGGCCCGGATGGTGCGTGGACCACCGGGCAGATCGTGGACGCGAGCGGCGGCACGAAGCTGTAAACGACGCGGTCCGTCAAGGTCAGGCGGGTGAGGGGCGCGTCGGGTCGTCCTTTGCGCCGCGCGCATGGCTGCCTTGCGGCGCCAGCGCTTGTCCGAGGACGGGCGGGTCCTGACACTGCGGATGCGCCGATGTCCCATGGCATCGGCGCATTCGCCATTACTCGACTCTCGACTTCTCGACCACTGGAAGACCCATGCCCGGAATGAACAAGCCTTGGGGCGCGTTGCGTCTGATCGCAGCGAGCCTCGCCTTGGCGAGCCTTCCGTTCGCGGCCGATGCCGCGCCTGCGGGCAGTGCGTCGGTGGCGTCGAGCCAGCCCCTCAAGGACACCACCACCGTGAACGCCCCATCGACTGAAGACCTCGCCCTGATCCAGCAAGTGCTGACGCAGTACACCAGCAGCGTGACCGACGGCGATGCCCGTCGTTTCGAATCCCAGCTGCTGGACCTGAACATCCCGTTCTCCGGGGTGGCCAAGGACTTCGGCGCCTCCGCTGGTCTGGCGAACGTCCAGAACTACCAGGGCTTCAGGCAGGCGATCTTCGGCTCGGGCAAGCGCTACAAGCAGCGCTTCTCGAACGTGAAGATCGAGCAGGTCGGCCTGCTGGCGCAGGTCTCGCTCGACTACGAGACCGCGCTGCAGGAAGAGGATTACAGCGGCAAGGGCTGGAAGGTCCTCCACCTGCTGAAGGTGGGCGGTCACTGGAAGATCGCGAGCGAGTTCTACGTCGGCTATCCCAAGTGACACTGTCGCGCGATGGGGTGCGCGTGATTCAATCGCCACCCGATCGATCCTGATCGTTCACGATCGCCACAAGCGACACCGCGATGACGCCTGCCGAAACTCAAGCCCTGAAGAACCGCTGCACCCGTTGGGTGTCGGGTTTCGCGCCGCGATCGTTCGCCGACGATCTGGAGGCCGTCGCGGCCTGGGCGCGGTCGAACGCGGCTTCCGCCGATGTCTACGGCGAGGGCGGCGCCGTCGAACTGCTGGAGCAGCGCGTCGCCGGTCTCCTCGGGAAACCCGCTGCGGTCTTCATGCCCAGCGGCGTCATGGCGCAGTTGATCGCCTTGCGTCTGCACGCGGACGACAAGCGGCTGCCGCGCTTCGGCATGCATGCGACCTGCCATCTGGCGACGGAAGAGGAGCAGGCGTTCTCCCATGTGATGGGGCTGCATGCGACCTTCCTCGGACAGGCGCATCGGACGCTGAACCGACGCGATCTGGAGCAGCCCGCGGAGGCCTTGTCCGCCGTGGTGCTGGAACTCCCGGCACGCGTGATCGGTGGACAGTTGCCCAGTTGGGAAGAGCTGGCCGCGATCAAGGACTGGGCTGTCGAGACGGGCACGCGTTTGCATCTCGACGGCGCGCGCCTGTGGGAAGCCGCGGCCTGGTACGGGAAGACCTACGCTGAGATCGCGTCCGGCGCCGACACTGTCTATGTCTCGGCCTACAAGGGCCTGGGCGGCTTCTCCGGCGCACTGCTCGCGGGCGATGAGCGCGCCATGGCTCAGGCGCGTGTGTGGCGTCGACGCATGGGTGGGACGATCTTCCAGCTGGCGCCGCTGGCAGCGTCCGCTGCCTACCGCCTGGACGAGCGCCTGGCGCTGATGCCACGCCTGTTCGAGCGCACCGTCGCGGTGGTCGAGGCCTTGGGCCGGGTGAACGGCATCCGCATCAATCCCACAGCGCCGCACGCCAACATGTTCCACGTGCACATGGACGGCGAAGTGCAACGCCTCATCGACGCAAGGAACGCGATCGCCGAGAGCGACGGCATCTGGCTGTTCAACGCCGCGCGTGCGACGGGCTCTCCTGGTCGTTCCGTGGCGGAGATCTATGTCGGCGACAACCTGCTGGCGATGAGCGACGAGGTCGTCGCAGAAGCGTTCGCGCGCTTGGTCGCATTCGCGAATCAGGAATGAGCGTCCTCGCCGGATCGATCCGATTGGGCCGCGAGACCGCGTAGCATCGCGGTCTCCATGAAACGCACTCTTTTCGGCCTCGCGCTCTCCGCGCTGGTCACACTCTTCTTCATCTGGCTCATCACGTTCGGCTTCGGCCAGCTGATGTCGTCCCTGCGCGGGTTGACGCAGCCTGGCGGCAAGGGCGGCAGTGCCGTGTCCATGCTGGTCGTCGGCCTGGCGGTCTTCGTGCCGCTGCTGATCTACCGCCTCAGGAAGGCGCGGCAGAAACGGCGCAAGGATCGCGACGGTGCAACGCCGCGCTCGTTCAAAGACGCGCGTTGACGGCATCGACGAGCGCACCGACGTCACTCGCGTAGACGCCGGCAGAGTTCGCCGAGTTGAGTTCGATGATCTTCATCTGCCCATCGGCAATCGCGATGTCGATGGTGAACGCTGCGTTGGGCGCCCAGTCGTACACGCAATCCTGCGCAAACTCCTTGACCGCCGACGGCACCTCTTCGGACACCGAGAGGCGTTCGCCGACCTTGTAGCGCGATCCCGTCACGATCCTGCCGCCGATGGCGAATAGGCGGAACTCCGCTTCGATCGATGTCAGCGGGGCCATCACCACGCGGTCTTCGAGGCGGAGCGTCACGTCAGGCGCATCGAACACTCGTGCCACGCCCTCGCGGAACTCCTCAAGCTCATGCCAGGTCATGACCGTGCCCGCGAAGGACTTGTTGTCCAGCGTCGGCCGGATGAAGAACCGATCCCATTGGTGCTGCAGCTCGGCCAGTGATGCGCATATTGCGTTTGCATTCAACGCCCGCGAGCCATATCGACGCAGCATGAGTTCGTAATCGAGGTTCTCGTCGAAATATCCGGGCTGCCATCCGCGAGTTTTCGCGACGTGGCCCAGTCCCGTGCTGCCGTAAACGAAGAGGCCATCGGCAGGCAGATCGGCAGGCTCGTCAGCGAGTTCGTGGAAGAACGGCACCAGGCTGATCAGGCTGTAGGAGGTGCCGCTGTCCCGAAGCGCCGTCTCGAAACGGTCGAGATCCGCCGGGTTGATGAGATTCTTCTGCAGGATCCAATGCATGGGCGCTCGCGACAGGACGTGATGGTCGGGGCGATCAATTCTAGGTTTACGCACCTCGGTGCTTTGTTCACAGCTGACCGACGCCGTCAACGTAGCAGTCGAAAGGCCTTCCGATCGCGAAAGGGCATCGGCCACCTCGAGTCTCATGCCGACTAGAGTGGCGCCTCGCCCGCTGTTGTCCTCGTGCTGCCCTCGTGCCGTTGCCGTGATGTCGCTTCCCCTCTTTGACTCTCCTTCCGCCATCGTTCATCAGTCGCTCGACCGCGGCCAGCTTGAGCAGTTCCAGGCGCAGTCCGACGGCCCCCTCGTGTTTGAGGACTGCGCCTTCGATGACGTGGACCTTGAAGGCATCGAGTTGCGCGGCGCCACGTTCCGTCGTTGCACCTTCGTCGGTGCGCGGGTCGTCCGTGCCGTGTTGACCGGATCCACCTGGCAGCGCTGCCGCGCCGCCGGTGCGGCGTTCGAGCTGTCGGACCTGACGGATGCAAAGTTCGACGGTTGCGACCTGAGCAACACGCGGTGGCTGCGCACGCGGCTGTCCGGCTCCGCCTTCGCGGAGGTCAAGCTGACCGGCGCGAAGTTCACCGAGGCCCAGACCCTGGGGCTCAGCATTCGCGAGAGTCTGGCGGTCAACGCCGACCTGCGCGGGCTGTCGTTCCGCAAGCAGACGGTGGTCGGCCTGAACCTGTCCGGCGCCGACTTGTCTGGTTGCGATTTCACCGAAGCCGTGCTGGTCGACTGCGATCTCTCCGATGCCAGCTTCAAGAACGCCAAGTTCGGCCGGGCCGATCTACGTCGGGCGAAGCTGGGCGCCATCCAGGTCGGCGACCTGCTTCATCACTTCAAGGGCAGCATCATTTCGGCCGACCAGGCGGCAGAACTCGTGGCCGGCCTGGGCGTGCAGGTCATCTGAAGCAGGACCGTCGGTGCGACTGCCGTGCGCTGTCCGCCCAGATCGGCAGGCGTGCGTTCAGGGGAGGGCGCGTCAGATTCCCCATCCGCATCCCCAGGTTGAAGGCAGACCCTGCTTCCCATCTGGCACGCAACATGCAAGATTGGCGGCATGGACGCCTTCCGCCTGATCTCGTTCCGGATCCGCGCGCTGCTCGCCTTGGCGGCGCTGCTCGGTTCCGGCGCCGCCTCGGCCCAGACCGCCATCGTCATCGGTGGCGCCTTGCGCTCGGACAACGATCCCGTCTGGACGCGCATCGTCCAGGAAGCCGGCGGGCCGGGCAAGGCGCACTTCGCCGTGCTGGCCACGGCCGCGGCCAATCCTGAGCTCTCCGCCAAGCTCATCATCGACGCGCTCAAGAAGCACGGCGCGCAGGCCGAGCACATCCCCGTTGCGCCGCGCCTGGAAGGCGCCGACCTGCAGAAGAACCTCAACGACCCCGAACTGATCGCGAAGGTCCGCGCGTCCAACGCGGTGTTCTTCTCCGGCGGCGCGCAGGGGTTCATCGTCGATACGCTGCAGCCCGATGGCAAGCGCACCGCGATGCTCGATGCCATCTGGGATGTCTATCGTCGCGGAGGCGTCGTCGCGGGCACCAGCGCGGGCGCGGCCATCATGAGCCGCGTGATGTTCCGCGATGCGCTCAACGTCATGGAGGTCATGCGCGGCACGCTGCGCGAAGGCCAGGAGATCGATCGGGGACTGGGCTTCGTCGGCAACGAGCTGTTCGTCGACCAGCACTTCCTCAAGCGCGGACGCATCGGGCGCATGTTGCCGCTGATGATGGCCAAGGGGTATCGCTTCGGGCTCGGCGTCGAGGAGAACAGCGCCGCCGTCGTGCACGGCGATCGCATCGACGTCATCGGCGGGCGCGGGGCCTTGTTCGTCGATCTGCGCGATGCGCGCACCGATCCGTCGCTGGGCATGTTCAATGTCCGCGGTGCGCGGATCAGCTATCTGGACAACGGCGATCGCCACGACCTGCGGTCTGGCGTCACGATGCCGGCGCCGAGGAAGACGGCGGCCGGCGCGGCGGTGCCGGTCCTTGCCTCGACGCAGGGCGGGGCGGGGGCTTCGCGCGGGCCGGTGGACAGCTTCCAGCCGGACATCCTCGGCGACAACCGCATTGTTCAGGCGATGACGGAACTGCTGAGCTCGCCTGCCGCCGAGGTGCGGGCGATGGCGGCGCGGATCCGGCCCGATGCCAAGGGCGATCGGGACCGCACGGGCTTCGTCTTCAGGCTCTATCGAGGTGCGGACACGCAGGGATGGATCGATGCCGACGGCGATGGACAGGACGTCACGCTGCTCGACGTGCGGCTGGACATCCGGCCGGTGAGGCTGCCTGATCCGGGTGCGGGTCCGACGACCAATGCAGTGCCTGCTGCCGGGATGATCGCACCGGCTGGCATGCGCTGAGCCAAACGCACTCCCAAGGCCCGGGGTCAGCGAGTGATGGTGGGGCCGGAATGGTGCTTGGGGTTCCCGGAGGGAGGCCCCATGCACCGTGGAGAGCCCGCGCTCATCCTCCCGGATGAAGGCGGCCTCAAGCGTCCAACGCTTCCGCGATGAAGTGCTTGGCCACTTTCGGCTTCGGCACCCGTACGCTGAACCAGCGTCGCACGTCCTGCTCCACGCCGATGCCGTGCATGAAGTTGTAGAGCGCCTTCTTCAGCGCATCGCCCATGGCATCGTGGTCCGTGCCGGTCGGGTCCACGAACCCGACGTCGTTCTTCGCGAACGGCGACGGCGGAAGCGGCAGCAGTTCCACGCCGAAGGCTTTCGGGTCCTGGCCTACCGGTGAGTGCACCGTGCACGCGAAGCGGTGGAAGAACCCGCTCTGGATGCAGCCGTTCTCGAACAGCTGCCGCACGTATTCGAGCGCGTCGACCGTGTCCTGCACCGTCTGCGTCGGGAAGCCGTACATCAGGTAGGCGTGCACCAGGATGCCGGACTCGGTGAACGCGCGCGTCACGCGCGCCACCTGCTCGACCGACACGCCTTTCTGCATCAGCTTCAACAGGCGATCCGACGCGACCTCCAGGCCGCCGCTGATCGCGATGCAGCCGCTGTCGGCCAGCAGCTGGCAGAGCTCCGGGGTGAAGGTCTTCTCGAAGCGCACGTTGCCCCACCAGCTGATGGACACGCCGCGATCGATCAGCTCCTGCGCCAGCGCCTTCAGCACCTTGGGCGGCGCTGCTTCGTCGACGAAGTGGAAGCCGGTCTGGCCCGTCTCCGCCACGATCGCCTCGATGCGGTCCACCAGCGTCTTCGCCGATGCCGCCTCGTAGCGCGAGATGTAGTCCAGCGTGATGTCGCAGAAGCTGCACTTCTTCCAGTAGCAGCCGTGCGCGATGGTCAGCTTGTTCCAGCGGCCGTCGCTCCACAGCCGGTTCATCGGGTTCAGCATGTCCAGCAGCGACAGGTAGTCGTGCAGCGGCAGACCGTCCCAGGTCGGCGTGCCGACGTCCTCGAAGGGCACGTCGGGTTCGACGAAGTTGATGTAGCGGACCTGGCCGCTTTGTTCTCCCTCGTCCTCGCGGATGAAGCAGCGCACCAGCCGTTGTCGGCTGCGCTTGCCGGCGATGTGGTCCAGCAGCGCCAGCAGCGGGCGCTCGCCCGCGTCCAGCGTCACGAAGTCCACGTAGTCGAACAGGCGCGGCTCGTTGAGTTCGCGCAGCTCGGTGTTCACGAAGCCGCCGCCGAACAGGATCCTGATGTGCGGCCGCTCGCGCTTGATCGTCTGGCCGATCCGCAGCGCCGCGTAGACCGCGCCGGGGAAGGGTGCCGACAGCAGCACCACGTCCGGTTGCTCCGCGTCGATGGCGGCCAGCGTCAGCTCGCGCAGCAGGTCGTCGACGAGGTTGGGCGGCGCGTTCAGCGCGTCGTGCAGCGGGTCGAAGGTCGGCTGGCTTGTCGCCAGCTGTTCGGCGTAGCGGACGAACTCGAAACGCGGATCGACCGATTCGCGCAGCACGTCGGCCAGATCGTTCAGGTAGAGCGTCGCCAGGTGCCGCGCGCGGTCCTGCAGCCCCAGCGCGCCGAAGGCCCAGGCCAGCGGATCCTCGCCGTCCTCGGCGACGTAGACCTCCAGCGTCTGGAAGCGCGCGCCCTCGGGCAGGAAGGTCCGCGTGTTGATGCGGTGCGCCAACGTCGGGTCGCGCCCCTGCAGGAACGCGATCGCCGGCGTGATCGTGGCGAAGTAGCGGTCGAAGGACTCGTCGAAATGGCGCGAGGCGATGCCGCGGTCCGGCAGCGGGATCGCCTGCACGGCGGCGCGCACGCGCTTCAGCCCGTCGCGGGAGAACAGCTTGAGCACCAGGCCCAGCGCCAGGTCGCGCTGCGCCGCCTGGAATCCGCGCGAGCGCAGGAAACCCGTCAGGTAGGCCGTGGACGGGTAGGGCGTGTTGAGCTGCGTCATCGGGGGGATGAGCGACAGCACACGCAGGCTGGGCGCCGGGGAGATCGCAGCGGCAGGCGTGGCGATGGACGCGGCGGTGGGCGCGGGGGCGGACATAGCGGAACTGTAGGAGCAAAAAAACAAACCCGGCAGAAGCCGGGTTTGTTCGGGACCGCCGGGATCGCGGAAGCGACCAGGCGATCGGCGTCTGCCAGAAGTGGATTACTTCTTGGCGGCCTTCTTGGCGGGCTTGGCAGCGGCAGCCTTGGGGGCCTTGGCCGGCTTGGCGGCAGCCTTGCGAGCGGCAGCCTTCGGGTCCACGGCGGCCTTGAAGCCGGCGCCCGGGGTGAACTTCGGCAGCTTGGCGGCGGCGATCTTGATCTTGTCGCCGGTGCTCGGGTTCACGCCGGTGCGGGCAGCACGGGCGTGTTGCTTGAAGGCACCGAAGCCAGGGATGGACACAGCGCCACCCTTCTTCACCGTGGACACCACCGCGTCCAGCAGCGTTTCCAGGATGCGGCCAGCTTCGGCCTTGGTCAGTTCGTGCTTGGAAGCCAGGTGTTCGATCAGTTCGGTCTTGTTCATTCGTTTGACTCTGCGGTTAGGGCCCGACTAACGCCGGACGGCGCGTATTGTGCGTGAGAAATCACCTGCGCGTCCCCGGGTTGCCCCGCAAATCATCGATGAAATCGCCTATCCGGGGTCACGTCTTGCGCATATGCCCTGTTAATCAGGGTTCCAAGGCATCTGTGAGCGCTTGCAACGAGATTTCCGTGATGTTGCCAAGGGGGCAATCCAGATGATTTTCCGGCGAGGGCAGGCCTTGCCCGGGAATACATCACGCAACAAAACTCATGACACGAGCAGACGGTGGACAAGGTCCGGCGTGCTCGCCGCACCGTACTTCTTCATCAGCCGTGCGCGGTACACATCCACCGTGCGCGGACTCACGCCGAGCTTGCGTCCGATCAGCTTGCTGGTGAGGCCTTCGATGAGCAGCGCGGCGATCTCGCGTTCGCGCGGCGTCAGGTCGGCCTTGAGCTGTCGCGTCGCGGACAGGTCCTCGAAGCTCCAGATGCCGCTCGCATGCGGCTGCGACGGGTCCAGCGCGCGACCCGACACGTGGCACCAGAACAGCTCGCCCGCCCGCGCGCCGCCGACGCGCTTCATCACCCGCTCGTCGGCGTAATAGCCGGCGGCATCGAGGCTCGCGACGATGCGCTCGCCGGTGCGCTCGAACTCCACCGGGCTCGGATACAGCAGCGCGAAGCTGTGGCCGATCAACTGCTCGCGCTCCGCGCCGAAGATCTCCAGCACCAGCCGGTTGCAGTCCTTGATCAGGCGGTGCTCGGAAATCACCAGCCCGATCGGGGCCTGGTCGAAGGCGATACGGTAGTCGAGGCTCATGGACGGATTCATGGGCGGATCACAGCAGCGCGTAGGTCGTCGTCGACTGCACTGCGAGCCGACCCTGTTCGTCGAACAGGTCGATCTGCCCGAACGCCAGGTTCTTGCCGCGTCGCAGCAGGCGCGCCTCGATCGTGCAGCTTGTCCCCGAGACCGGGCGCAGGAAGGTCGACTGCAGCTGAACGGTCGTCATCGGGCGGAACTCGCCCAGCTCGCGCATCATCAGCAACACCATCGCCGTGTCCGCCGCGGCCATCGACGCCTGCCCGCACATCACGCCGCCGACGTGGACCAGCTCCGGCGCCACCGGCATCGTCAACCGCAGCAGCCCGTCTTCCGCGTGGACCGGATCCAGGCCGAGTGCGACGATCCAGGGCGCGAAGATCTTCGGGATCTGCGCGCGCAGCTCTTCCAGGGACAGGGCGTCCGGGGGCAGGGTCATCGGGCTTCCTTCGGGCGTCGGTGGCTTAATCAATTCTACGTACCGCTTACGTAATGGCTTACGTAGTAGATTGGCCGACCAGGTTCTGGAAACCCGTGATTCAACGGCAAGCAGGAGACATCGGATGAACAAGCTTTTCCCCAGCGCCCAGGCGGCGCTGGACGGCATCGTGGCGGACGGCCAGTTGCTGGCGGTCGGCGGCTTCGGCCTGTGCGGCATCCCGGAGGCGCTGATCGCGGCGCTGCGGGACAGCGGCGCCAAGGGCCTGACCGTCATCAGCAACAACGCGGGCGTGGACGGCTTCGGCCTGGGCCAGCTGCTCGAGACGCGGCAGATCAGGAAGATGATCTCCAGCTACGTCGGCGAGAACAAGGAGTTCGAGCGCCAGTACCTGGCCAATGAGCTCGAACTCGAATTCACGCCGCAAGGCACGCTGGCCGAGAAGCTGCGCGCCGGCGGCGCCGGGATCCCGGCCTTCTTCACGCGCACCGGCGTCGGCACGCTGGTGGCCGAGGGCAAGGAGATCCGCGAGTTCGACGGCCAGCAGTACGTGATGGAGCGCGCGCTCAATCCGGACGTCGCGCTGGTCAAGGCGCACATCGCCGACAAGAGCGGCAACCTGATCTTCCGGCGCACCGCGCGCAACTTCAACCCGGCCTGCGCGATGGCCGGCAAGGTCACGGTGGTGGAGGTGGAGCAGGTCGTCGAGGTCGGCGAACTCGATCCCGACAGCATCCATCTGCCCGGGATCTATGTGCACCGCATCGTGCACAACCCGAATCCCGAGAAGCGCATCGAGAAGCGCACCACCCGCCCTGCTGCCTGAGGAGAGAGACATGCCCTGGACCCAAGACCAGATGGCGGCACGCGCCGCGCAGGAGCTCGAAGACGGCTTCTATGTGAATCTCGGCATCGGCATCCCGACGCTGGTGGCGAACTTCGTCCCGTCCGACAAGGAAGTGTGGCTGCAGAGCGAGAACGGCATGCTCGGCATCGGCCCGTTCCCGACGGACGACGAGGTCGACGCCGACCTGATCAACGCCGGCAAGCAGACGGTCACGACCATTCCCGGGTCGTCGATCTTCGGCAGCCATGACAGCTTCGCGATGATCCGCGGCGGCAAGATCAACCTCAGCATCCTGGGCGCGATGCAGGTCAGCGAAAGAGGCGACCTCGCCAACTGGATGATCCCCGGCAAGATGGTGAAGGGGATGGGCGGTGCGATGGACCTGGTCGCCGGCGTCAAGCGCGTGATCGTGCTCATGGAGCACGTCGCCCGCAAGAAGGATGGCACCGAGGACCTGAAGATCATCCCGTCCTGCACCTTGCCGCTGACGGGTGTCGGCGTCGTCAACCGCATCATCACGGACTTGGCCGTGATGGACGTGACGCCGGAAGGATTGAAGCTGATCGAGCTCGCCCCCGAAGTCACCCGCGAGTTCGTCCAGAGCAAGACCGGCGTGACGCTGGTCTGAGCAAGACCTGGCCCCACCCGTGGCAAGACCTGCCACTCGTACTCCCCAGGCCCGAGGTCAACGGGTGTGAGTGGGGCCGGAATGGTGCTGGGGGTTCGCGGACGCGATGCCCCCTGCACCGTGGAGTGCCCGCGCTTGGCCTCACGCAAGGGGTGACCCCGGGCACCCCACCTGCCAACGCGCGGGCGATTGTTTCCAGATCGTTTCCCGCTCCTATCCGACCCGGACAACTTCCGCGCGTGAATAAGTCACACCGCAACGGCCTGTTGCCGCGCCTTTCACAAGTTGTACGAATGACGGTGTCTTAACGGCCGGTCCTCGCCACCATCCCGCATCCGCTGCTACGAGCCGATGCTGAGATGACTGCTGCCGCCAACACCCACTTTGCACCGCCCGCACTGCCCGACGACGAACGCGTCGCCGGTGACACCCCATCCATCGGCGCGCCTGCCGCGCTGGCGGCTGCTGCTGCGGCGGCCTTGCTCGCGGCTTGCGGCGGCGGCGGCGGCGACAGCGCCTCCGGCGGCCCGGACAGCGATCCTCAGAACGCCGTCCCGCCGACCGAGCCTGAAGCTGCGCGCTTCCTCGGCCAGGCCGGATTCGCCGCCACGGCGACGGACTTCGCCAGCGTCAAGTCGGTCGGTTACTCGCGCTGGCTGGAGCAGCAGTTCGACGCCCCGCGCACGCAGAGCCATTACGACTGGCTCGTGGCCAAGGGCAAGGGCGCCGAGGCCAACCGCTACAGCCTGGACGGAACCGACGCCACGCTGTGGCGCAAGCTGATCAGCTCGCCCGACCAACTGCGCCAGCGCGTCGTGCTTGCGCTGTCGGAGATCTTCGTCGTCTCCATGAACGGCCTGCCGATCGCGTGGCCGCAGTTCGCCACCGCCGGTTACGTCGACATGCTGGAGGAGCGCTGCTTCGGCACCTTCCGCGAGCTGATCGAAGGGGTGACGCTGTCCCCGGCGATGGGCGTGTACCTGGCCATGCGCGGCAACCGCAAGGAAGACGCCAAGACCGGACGCCAGCCCGACGAGAACTACGCCCGCGAGGTGATGCAGCTGTTCACCATCGGCCTGAACCAGCTCAATGCCGACGGCACGCCCAAGATGGTCAGCGGCAAGACCGTCGACACCTACACGCTGCAGCAGATCACCGACCTGGCGCGCGTGTTCACCGGCTGGGACTTCGACATCGACTCCGCCGACGTGAACGGCCTGGACTTCAGCTACATGAAGCGTCCGATGCGCCAGAACGCCTCGCGCTTCTCCACCGGCGAGAAGAAGGTGCTGGACACCGTCGTTCCCGCGACCGCCGACGGCGCCGCCGCCATGAAGGTGGCGCTGGACACGCTGAGCGCGCATCCCAACGTCGGCCCGTTCATCGGCCGCCAGCTGATCCAGCGCCTGGTGGCCTCGCACCCGAGCCCCGCCTACGTGCAGCGCGTCGCCGCCGTCTTCGACAACAACGGCAAGGGCGTGCGCGGCGACATGCGCGCCGTGATCAAGGCGATCCTGCTCGACAGCGAAGCCCGCCAGCGCTCCACCGCCCCCAGCGGCGGCAAGCTGCGCGAGCCGCTCCAGCGCATGATCCAGTGGGCACGCACCGTCGGCATGACGTCGCCCGGCGACCTCTGGGCCATCGGCGACACCAGCAACCCGTCCTCGCGCCTGGGCCAGAGTCCCATGCGCAGCGGGTCGGTCTTCAACTTCTTCCGGCCCGGCTACGTGCCGCCCAATTCGCAGCTGGGCACCAACAACGTCACCGCGCCCGAGTTCCAGCTCTGCAACGAGAGCACCGTCGCCGGCTATCTGAACTTCATGCAGAGCCTGGTCGGCAACGGCATCGGCGACATGAAGCCCGACTACACCGCCGATCTCGCGCTGGCCGCCGACGCCCCCGCGCTGGTGCGTCGTCACGCGCAGCTGATGGCCGGCGGCGACATCGCGGAAACGACGATCACCACGATCGCCACCGCCGTCGCCACCATCAAGTCCGACACCGACGCCAACAAGCTGAACCGCGTCAAGGCGTCCTGGCTGATGGTGCTGGCAGCGCCCGAATACCAGGTCCAGAAATAACCAGCCGAGCGGAGACCCTCATGACCCACATCTCCAAGCTTCCCGCGCTGCGCCGTCGCGAGTTCCTCAAGCGCGCCTCGGCGGTGTCCATCGCCGGCACGGCCGCGCCCTGGGCGCTGCAGCTGGCCGCCATCGGCGAGGCCGCCGCGGCCGCCGCGCCCGGCGACTACAAGGCCATCGTCTGCCTGTTCATGTACGGCGGCAACGACTACGGCAACACCGTCATCCCCTACGACACGGCCAACTACCAGGCCTACGCCAACATCCGCCAGGCGCTGGCGATCCCGCGCGACCAGCTCGCCGCCACGGCGCTGACGCCCTCGCTCGCGCTGCCCGACGGCCGCCAGATGGCGCTGGCGCCGACGATGAACCGGCTCAAGTCCGTCTTCGACGCCGGCCGGCTGGGCGTGATGCTCAACATCGGCCCGCTGATGCAGCCGACGACGCTGGCGCAGTACAAGGCCGCCAACGTGCCGCTGCCGCCCAAGCTGTTCTCGCACAACGACCAGTCCAGCCTCTGGCAGTCGTCGCGGCCGGAAGGCGCGACCTCGGGCTGGGGCGGTCGCCTGGCCGACCAGTTCCTGTCGAGCAACGGCAACGCCACCTTCAGCTGCATCAACGTGTCCGGCAACGCCGTGTTCATGTCGGGCGGCCAGGCGGTCCAGTATCAGATGAGCGCCGGCGGCGCCGTCGCCATCAACGGCGCGAACAAGTCGCTGTTCGGCTCCGCGGCCTGCGCGGAAGCGCTGCGCGGCATGATCACCGGCGAGCGCCAGCACTGGATGGAGCAGGAACTGAACCGCGTCACGGCGCGCTCGGTCAACGCGCAGGGCACCATCACCACGGCGCTGTCCACCTCGACGCTGCAGACGCCCTTCGAGACCAACGGCAACGGCCTGGCCTCCCAGCTGCAGACGGTGGCCCGCCTGATCGGCGCCCGCGCCTCGCTGGGCGTGCAGCGGCAGGTGTACTTCGTGTCCATCGGCGGCTTCGACCTGCACGACAACCTGATGTCGCAGCAGCCGGTGCTGCTGGGCAACGTCGCCAGCGCGATGGCCAGCTTCGACGCGGCGCTGGTCGAGCTGGGCGTTTCCCAGAACGTCACCACCTTCACCGCCTCGGACTTCGGCCGCACGCTGAGCTCCAACGGCGACGGCTCCGACCACGGCTGGGGCAGCCATCATCTGGTGATGGGCGGCGCGGTCAAGGGCGGGCGCTTCTACGGCGCGGCGCCGACGGTGGCCGTCAACGGTCCCGACGACGTCGGCCAGGGTCGGTTGTTGCCGACCACCTCGGTCGACCAGCTGGCCGCGACGCTCGCCTTGTGGATGGGCGTGCCGATGGCCGACCTGCCGGGGATCCTTCCGGGGATCGTGAACTTCACCCAGAAAGACCTCGGGCTCTTCACGGCCTGATTTCGAACACTTCGCCGGCGATCGTCGGGATTGGCTGGTTTGTTCCGGCCAATTACATCGGGCAGGTTTGGCGAGGGTGAAGGCTGAGTCGGGAAAGGACGCGTCTCGAACGCGTCGGCGCGATCGGGGTGTCGCGCCGTGAGATGTCGCACGAGTCGTTCGACGACACCGGCAGGAATACCGGGCGATCGACGCGAGTGCCGATGATCACGAGTCAGACGGGCGACTGTCGAGGTCGAAAGGCACGGTAACCGAATGCGTTTCCGGGCCTTTCCGCTGTTGCGGATTGGATGCTGATTTCGAGTGCGGGACTCTCTAGAGTCGCGGCCGTCAGCAGTACCGACGCACACCCACCATGTTCCGTTTCCCCTGGTCTTCCGCAGCCGTCACGGCTGCCGCCGCTGCCCTCAGCGCCTGCGGCGGCGGGGGAGGCGGCGGCGATTCGCCGGCCACCCCGTCCGGCTCCGCGCCGACGCCCGACGGTTCCCCGAGTCCTGCACCTTCACCTTCGCCTGCACCGGCCCCCGCGCCGGGTCCGGCGCCGGCGCCGGCGCCAGGTCCTGCCCCAGCGCCCGCACCCGAGGCGGCCCCGGCGCCCGCGCCGGCCGCAGGCGCCGCGCTGCCGTTGCCCAACGACGCCCAGGCCGCGCGCTTCCTCGCGCAGGCCGGCTTCGCCGCGACCGACGCCGACATCGCCACGCTGAAGTCCGTCGGCTACAACGCCTGGCTGGACCTGCAGTTCCTCGCGCCGCGCACCGAGTCCCACTGGGACTGGGTGGTCCGCAACGGCTACGCGGCCGACGCCAACAAGTATTCCTTCTACGAAGGTTTCCACAACAGCGTCTGGCGCAAGTTCATCACCTCGCCGGACCAGCTGCGCCAGCGCATGGTGCTCGCGCTGTCGGAGATCTTCGTCGTCTCGGCGATGGGCTTCACCTTCCCGTGGCGCACGATGACGATGACGGCCTACGCCGACCTGCTGGAGGAGAACGCCTTCGGCACCTTCCGCGGCCTGCTGGAGGCGGTGACGCTGTCGCCGGCGATGGGCGCCTTCCTCGCGATGCGCGGCAGCAAGAAGGAGGACGGCAAGGGCCGTCAGCCCGACGAGAACTTCGCCCGCGAGGTGATGCAGCTCTTCACCATCGGCCTCGTGCAGCTGAACCTGGACGGCACCGCGCAGACCAGCGGCGGCCGACCGATCGAGACCTACGACCAGGCGGTGGTCACGCAGATGGCGCGCGCCTTCACCGGCTGGGACTACGACACCGCCGGCAACAGCGGCGGCCCGGAGTACGGCGTGATGCGCCGGCCGATGGTGAACAGCGCGGCCAACTTCTCGACCGGCACGAAGACGGTGCTGGGCGCCTCGATCGGCGCCGGCGTGGACGGCCCGACCGCGCTGCGCCAGGCGCTGGACACGCTGGCCAACCATCCAAACGTCGGCCCCTTCTTCGGCCGACAGCTGATCCAGCGCTTCGTCTGCTCGAACCCCAGTCCCGCGTACGTGAAGCGGGTCGCGGAGGTCTTCAACAACAACGGGCAGGGCGTGCGCGGCGATCTGAAGGCGGTGCTGCGCGCGGTGCTGCTCGATCCCGAGGCCCGTCTGACCGACGCCGGCGTCACCAGCTCCGGCAAGCTGCGCGAGCCGGCGCTGCGTTTCGTCCAGGTCGCGCGCAACGTCAACCTGACGTCGGCGGGGCAGTGGACCATCGGGCAGACGATGGACACGGAGAACAGCCTGGGCCAGAGCCCCTTCTTCAGCCCGTCCGTCTTCAACTTCTACCGGCCGGGCTACGTGCCGCCCAACTCGGCGATGACGGCCGAGGGCGTGACGGCGCCGGAGTTCCAGCTGCTCAACGAGGTGACGGTCACCGGCTACCTCAACTTCATGCAGAAGGTGCTGACCGCGGGCATCGGCGATGCGAAGGCGGACTTCAGCGCCGACGTGGCGCTGGCCGGCGACGCGCGCGCGATGGTGGCTCGCCAGGCCTTGCTGCTGGGCGGCGGCAACGTGTCGGACGCGACGCAGCAGCGCATCGCCACGGCGGTCGGCACGATTGTCGCGACGACCGACGCCGGCAAGCTCAACCGCGCCCGCGCCGGTTGGATGCTGCTGCTGGCCTGCCCCGAGTACCAGATCCAGAAATGACCCGACGCCGCGCGGATCGCGCGGCCGTCACCGGAGACCTCCCATGGCTCATGTTTCCAAGCTGTCCTCGCTGCATCGTCGCGAGTTCCTCAAGCGCGCTTCGGCGGCGTCCGTGGCCGCGACGGCCGCGCCCTGGGCGCTGCAGCTGGCGGCGATCGGCGACGC
This sequence comes from Roseateles noduli, assembly GCA_002205125.1. Taxonomy (GTDB): domain Bacteria; phylum Pseudomonadota; class Gammaproteobacteria; order Burkholderiales; family Burkholderiaceae_C; genus Roseateles; species Roseateles noduli. Next base: position 169,532 of record NIOE01000006.1, read on the forward strand.
CGCGGCCGCCACCGGCGGCGGCGACTACAAGGCGCTGGTGTGCGTGTTCCTGCACGGCGGCAACGACTACGGCAACACGGTGATCCCGTACGACGACGCGAGCCATCAGGCCTACACGGCGATCCGGCCGACGCTGGCGATCGGTCGCGACGCGCTCGCGGCCACCGCGCTGGCGCCGACGATCGCGCTGCCCGACGGCCGCCAGATGGCGCTGGCGCCGGGGCTGTCGGCGGTCAAGCCGGTCTTCGACGCCGGCCGCCTTGCCGTGATGCTGAACATCGGCACGCTGCTGGCGCCGACGACGCTCGCGCAGTTCAAGGCGGGCTCGGCGACGCTGCCGCCCAAGCTGTTCTCGCACAACGACCAGGCCAGCCTCTGGCAGTCCTCGAACGTCGAAGGCGCGCGCACCGGCTGGGGCGGGCGGATGGCCGACATGATGCTGGCGTCCAACGGGCGTTCGGGGCTGACCTGCATCAACGTCTCGGGCAACGCGATCTTCCAGGCGGGCGAGAAGGCCTTCCAGTACCAGATGGGCGTCGGCGGCAAGCAGGCGATCGCGGGCATAGGCGGCGGGCTGTTCGGCTCGACGGCCTGCGCCAACCTGATGAAGTCGCTGATCACCGAGGACCGTTCCCATCCGATGGAGAGCGAGCTCAACCGCGTCACCGCGCGTTCGATCGACCTGCAGTCGACGCTGAGCAGCGCGCTGACGGGCGGTGCGACGATGTCGACGGCCTTCGCCGCCGACTCGCTCGCGCAGCAGCTGCGCATGGTGGCGCGCATGATCGCGGCGCGATCGACCCTCGGGATGTCTCGGCAGGTGTTCTTCGTTTCCATGGGCGGTTTCGACCTCCACGACGTCCTGCCGTCGCGGCACCCGGTGCTGATGCAGCAGGTGGGCGGCGCGATGGCGAGCTTCGACGCGGCGCTGCAGGAACTCGGCGTGGCGGACAAGGTCACCGCGTTCACCGCGTCGGACTTCGGCCGCACGCTGAGCAGCAACGGCGACGGCACCGACCACGGCTGGGGCTCGCATCACCTGGTGATGGGCGGCGCGGTCAAGGGCGGGCGCTTCTACGGCACGGCGCCGTCGGTGAGCGTCAACGGGCCGGACGACGTCGGGCAGGGCCGGTTGTTGCCGACGACCTCGGTGGATCAGCTCGCCTCGACGCTGGCGCTGTGGATGGGCGTGCCGGCCTCGGAGCTCCGGACGGTGCTCCCCAACATCGGTAATTTCGCCGGTCCGGACCTCGGCTTCATGGGCTGACGCACCATCGTGGACTGCCCATGATCCCGATGGATACGGGTTTCTCCGCGTCCGGGGGGCTCCCGGAATATCCGCGCCGAAACCGACATCGCCGTTTCCCCCAACCCTAGGGGGCACCGTCCGTCAAGTTCCGCTACGCAAGACCCTGACGTTCTCCTAACATCCTGGTGAGGCCCCAGCACCCACAACGGCGAGAAGACCGTGAGCAAGTCGAGGGCCGCGTTCCACGCTCGCCCACCAGGGAGGCTGATATGGATGGAATGCTGGGGAGGACCCCGGAGTTGGGATGGCTCATGGCCTATCGTGGGCCGGAGCGTCGGCGTGGATCGCCGGACCGGTGGTGGCGCCACGCGCTGGAGGAGATCGACCTCGGCGTCTGTCTCGTCGCAGGCGAAGGACAGCTGCTCTACGCCAACAGCACCGCGCGGCGGCAGCTGGATCAGAGTTCCCCGCTGCAGATCGTCGACGGCCAGCTGATCGCGGCGGAGCGCAACGATCAACTGCGACTGGACGGCGCGCTCGCCGACGTGCAGCGCGGGCTGCGGCATCTCATCTGCCTGGGACGCGGGCCGGGACGGCTGTCGATGTCGGTGCTGCCGCTGCAGGACGGACAGGGAAGGCCCTCGCAGGCGATGGTGGTGCTGGGCAAGCGCAACCTCTGCGGGGAACTGCCGATGCTCGCCTTCGCGCGCGAGCACCAGCTGACGGCGGCGGAGCTGCAGGTGCTGCAGTCGCTGTGCTCGGGGCTGCAGCCGCAGGAGATCGCCCAACGCCACGGCGTCGCCATCTCGACCGTGCGCACGCAGATCGCGAGCGTGCGGGCGAAGACGGCGACGGAAAGCATCCGCGACCTCGTGTCGATGGTGGCGCAGCTGCCGCCGATGCAGGGCGTGCTGCGGGTGATGGAGCGGGCCTGATGGAGCGGGCCTGAGGGATCAGGCTCGCTGGGGCTCCAAGATCTTCTTGTAGAGCGTCGAGCCCTCCAGGTCCTTCAGCGTGACGGTCATGGCGCGCGTCTTGGCGTCGATGTCCACCTGGCCGAAGAACTGCGTGTCGGGCGCGGGGGCGGCGTTGGCAATGCCCGGCCCCTTCTGATACGCGACCTGCATGCCGAAGGTGCCGTCGGCCTTGTTCGGGCCGAAGCCGCCTGCGTGCAACGGGCCGGAGACGAATTCCCAGAAGGGCAGGAAGTCGGTGTACTTCGCCTTGGCGGGATCGAAGAAGTGCGCGGCCGTGTAGTGCACGTCGGCGGTGAGCCAGACGATGTTGTGCAGCCGGTGGCGCTTGATCTCGCTGAGCAGACGCGCGATCTCCAGCTCCCTGCCGCGCGGCGCGCCGTCGTCGCCGTTGGCGATGGCCTCCCACTTGTCACGACCCTCGGCGTCCTTGCCGTCGTTGACGTGCAGCCCGATCGGCATGTCGGCGGCGATGACCTTCCACACCGCCTTCGAGCGCTTCAGCCCTTCCAGCAGCCACGCGATCTGCGGGCGGCCCATGAAGGCGCTCTCGGCGTTCTCCTCGGTCTGGAGGTTGGCGCTGTTGGGACCGCGGTAGCTGCGCATGTCGACGACGAAGACGTCCAGCAGCGGTCCCTGCGGCAGGTGGCGGTAGATGCGTTCGCTCTCGGCGTCGCCGAAGCGGCGCATGGGCGCGTATTCCTGGAAGGCCTTGGTGGCGCGGGCGACGAGCAGCGGGATGTTCTTCTCGGTGTAGCGGGCGTCGCCGGAGAGGTCCTTGCTGTCGGAGTAGTTGTTGGTGACCTCGTGGTCGTCCCACTGCCAGATCTGGGGCACGTCGGCCGACATGCGGCGGACGTTGGCGTCCATGAGGTTGTAGCGGTAGCGGCCGCGGTACTCGTCGAGCGTCTCGGCGACCTTGCTGGTCTGCTCGGTGACGACGTTGCGCCAGAGCGAGCCGTCGGGCAGCTTGATCTCGGCGGGGATGGGGCTGTCGGCGTAGATGGTGTCGCCGCTGTGGAGGAAGAAGTCGGGATTGATGCGGCGGATCTGCTCGTAGATCTTCATGCCGCCCCACTGCTCGTTGATGCCCCAGCCCTGGCCGCAGGTGTCGCCGCTCCAGGCGAAGCGGACGTCGCGCAGGCTCTTCGATCCGAACGAGGCCGGCAGGCGCAGATGCCCGGGGACGGGCTCGGAGAGGACGCGCTCGTTGTGCAGGTCCTGCAGGACGACGCGGTAGAAGATCTCCTGGCCGGCGGGCAGACCGCGCAGGTCGATGCGGCCAGTGAAGTCGGCGTCCTCCAGCAGATGGGGCCCGCGCATGCGCTGCAGGTTGGCGAAGCTGGCGGTGGTGGACCATTCGAGCCAGAGCCGGCTCGGGCGGTCGCCGCGGGTCCAGACGATGGCGCCGTCGGCGATCGGATCGCCGGACTGGATGCCGTGCGGCATCTGCGGTCGCATCGCGTCGCGCGTGATGACGGCGGGCGCCTGCGCCCGCGCGCCGGTCGGCGAGAGCAGCGAGGCACCGCTCAGAAGCGTGCTGGCGTGGAGGAAGCGGCGGCGGTCCATGCGGGTCTCCCGGCGAGATCGAAAAGGCAAGAAGGGGCGAAGCCCGCGATGCTGCCGGGAGGGTGTGACGGGGAGGTGACCTGGCCCCAATGAGGGTGGTTTTCAGCGCGCTTCCCACACACCTTCTCCCCCGTTCTCTCCCGCATGAGAGGGAGCTGAAATCCAATGTTGATAGATATCAACGCTGCTCTACGGACATCAGATTAGCCTCGAAAAAACTAATCGAAACGTATAGCATCCATGAATCGCATCAACTGGACCGAAAAGGCGATGCGGCAGATGTTGAAGTTGCCACGCGATGCGGTGAAGGCGATTGCCGGCGCCGTTGTCATCGAGCTGGCGGACCTCAAGGCTGCGCGCAACGTCAAACGACTGATGAACCATCCGTATGCCTATCGGCTGCGGGTCGGGGACTACCGTGTGTTCTTCGACTTCGCGGTCGAGGTCCGGATCGTCTCCATCGAGGAAGTGAGGAAGCGCGATGAACAAACGTATTGATTTCCAGACCATCCTCGGCGCCGACGGAACGCCAGCCTTCGTCGTGCTCCCCTATGACGAGTTCGTGCGTCACTTTGAGGCGGTGGGGGATCTGATTCCCGACGCCGTTGCGCAGCTTGTGTTCAACGAGAACATGACCGGCGCGAAGGCGTGGCGCACGCACCTGGGGCTCACCCAGCAGGTGGTCGCGGATCGACTCGGGATCACGCAGGGCGCGTATGCGCAGCTGGAAGCGAGCGGCCGCCCCCGGCGCTCGTCGCGCGAGCGGATTGCGAATGCGCTGGGCATCCGACCGGGGCAACTGAACTTCTGAGCAGCCAGGGAATCGTCGGCCTCAGCCGACCGTTCTCACTGCCCCGCTGGCGGCTCCCACAGCTCGACCTTGTTGCCTTCCGGGTCGATGACCCAGCCGAACTTGCCGTACTCGGAGTCGTCGATCTTCTCCAGGACGTTGCAGCCCTCGTCGCGCAGCGCCTTCAGCAGCGCGGCCAGATCCGCCACCCTGTAATTGATCATGAAGGGCGCCTTGTTCGGCCCGAAGCCGTCGCCGCCCTCGGCTGCGCCGATGGACCAGATCGTCGAGCCGCCGGTGGGCTGGCCTGCCTCGTCCGTCCACGTGAACGCCGCACCGCCCCACGCCTGGACATCGACGCCCAGGTGCGTCCTGTACCAGTCGCGCAGGGCCGCCGGATCCTTGGCGTTGAAGAAGATGCCGCCGATGCCCGTGACTCGTTTCATGCCACCACTCCTGGTCGTCGCGAATGCCGGAGCGTAGCGCTCGGGCCCGTCGAGCGCCACGGGAAGAAAAACGGGGTCCCGATCAGATCGGGACCCCGTTGCTTTTGAACGTCTTGCGTCGTTGTTGACGCATCTCAACGACGCGTCAGTCTGGTCTCACCGACGATGCACCGCTCCGCGCTTGAGCGTCAGCAGGCATAGCAGCGCGATCAGGGTGAACAGGGCGCCGCTCCAGATCTCGTAGGGCAGACCGAGCAGCGCATACGCGGACGCTTCACTGCAGTTGGCCGTGACCATGAAGATGCTCGGGATCCGATCCTCCAGCTTGAACATCGTCAGTACGCGATCCGCGAAGGTCATGTCGCAGCTCGCCAGCTTGGAGGCGACCTCATGCTGGTAACCCGCGGCGAACAGGCCCGCCACGCCCAGCGCCGCCGACAGCAGCAGCGCCAGCACGCGCACGACACCCACGCGCTGCAGCACCCAGCCCAGCACGCTGACCGCGGCGATCAGCAGGAAGATCCCCCGCTGCATCACGCACCACGGGCACGGCTTGACGCCGAACTGGTACTGCGCCACCAGCGCCGCCGCCACGGCGGCGAGCGAGACCAGCGCGCTGAAGGCCAGCACGCGCGAGGCGGTCAGGGCCCGCATCAGTCGGCGATCTCGGCGATCAGCTCGATCTCGACGCAGGCGCCGAGCGGGATCTGCGCCACACCGAAGGCGCTGCGCGCATGCGCGCCGACTTCGGATCCGAAGACCTCGCCGATCAGCTCGGACGCGCCGTTGGTCACCAGGTGCTGCTCGGTGAAGTCGCCGGTGCTGTTGACCAGGCTCATCAGCTTCACCACGCGCTTGACCTTGTTCAGGTCGCCGACGGCCGCGTGCAGCGTGCCCAGCAGGTCGATCGCGATCGCCCGCGCAGCCTGCTGGCCGGTCTTCGTGTCGGTGTCCTTGCCCAGCTGGCCCACCCAGGGCTTGCCGTCCTTCTTTGCGATATGACCGGACAGGAACACGAGGTTGCCGGTCCGGACGAAGGGCACGTAGGCCGCGGCAGGCGCCGCCACCGGCGGAAGTTCGATGCCGAGCTGGGTCAGGCGGTCGTAAACGGAAGTGCTCATGAGGGTCTGCGCGGAAGTGGAAAAATTCGCCGCGAATCCTACACCCCGGCCTGGCGCTGGACCGTCGTCCCGCTCGCGGCCCTGCTCGGCATGGGGCTGGTCCATCTGCTGCCGGAACTGCCCGGTCCCGTCGCGTGGCGGACCTGGACGGTGGTCGTCTTGACGCTGGCGTTCACGATGGCCTTGCCGTTCGCACGCCAGGCCAAGGCCCGGTGGCTGGCCTGGTCGCTGGTCGCCGCGCTGGCCGGCTTCGGCCTCACCGCGGCGCGCGCCGAGGCGCGCTTGAGCGGTGTGCCCCCGGTCGAGCAGGAGGGCCAGGTCATGACGCTCACCGGTCGCATCGACAGCCTTCCCCAGCGCACCGCCGGCATCGGCGGCGGCGAGGGCTGGCGCTTCATCCTCGACGTCGATCCCGTCGCACCCGCGCCCAAATCCGCCGCTGTCTCCGCGCTCGGCGCCAGCAGCAGCACCGGCGCGCCACCGCGCGTGCTGCTGTCCTGCTATCAGATGCCGACGCCGCCGCGCGCCGGCGAGCGCTGGCGCCTAGCCGTGAAACTGCGCCGCCCGCACGGGCTGATGAACCCGCACGGCTTCGATCAGGCGCTGTGGATGCTCGACCAGGACCTCCCCGCCGCCGGCAGTTGTCACAGCCAGGGGCAGGAGCGCCTGGAGACCGGCGGTTTCAGCGTCGACGCCCTGCGGCAGTCGATGCGCGACGCGATCGACCGGCAGTTGAGCGAGCGCAGCGACCGTCGCGGTGCCGGCGTGCTGGCCGCGCTCAGCCTGGGCGACCAGGGCGCGGTCAACGCGTCCGACTGGGCGCTGTACCGCGACGCCGGCGTTTCGCACCTGCTCAGCGTCAGCGGGCTTCACGTGACGATGTTCGCCTGGCTTGCCGGGGCCGCCGCCGGCTGGGCCTGGCGGCGCAGCGCTCGCCTGTGCCTGCGGATGCCCGCGCCGCGCGCGGCGATGTGGACAGGCGCCGTCGCCGCGTGGCTGTACGCGCTGTTCTCCGGCTGGGGCGTGCCGTCGCAGCGCACGGTCGGACTGCTGGTCATCCTCGCGCTGCTGCGCCAGGCCGGCGCGCGCTGGCCGTGGCCGATGAGCCTCTTCGCGGCCGCCGCCGGCGTCTGCGCCGCCGATCCGTGGGCGCTGACCCAGGCGGGCTTCTGGCTGTCGTTCTGCGCGGTCGCCCTGCTGATGGCCGCGGACCATCGCGCCGATCCCGGCTGGCGCGGTGCGCTGCGCAACGCCTGGCACACGCAGTGGGTGGTGACGCTCGGACTCGCGCCGCTGACGCTGCTGCTGTTCCAGCAGCTGTCCATCGTCGGCCTGATCGCCAACGCCTTCGCCATCCCGCTGGTGTCCTATGTGATCACGCCGCTGGCGATGCTGGGCGCGCTCTGTCCGCCGCTGTGGACATTGGGAGCGTGGTGCGTCGCGCTGATGAACGCGATGCTGGAAGCGCTGCGCGTGCTGCCGATGGCGGTCTGGCACCTGCCGTGGCCGCCGGCGTGGACGCTGGCGCTGGGGCTGCTCGGCGGCGCCGCGCTCGCGATGCCGTGGCCGTGGCGACTGCGCGTGGGCGGTCTTGCGCTGTGTCTGCCGATGCTCTGGCCCGTGACCTTCCGTCCCGGGGCGGGCCAGTTCGAACTCTGGCTCCCCGACGTCGGCCAGGGCGGCGCCGCGATCCTGCGCACGCAGGGCCACACGATGGTCTTCGACGCCGGGCCCTCCTGGGGCGCCGGCTCCGATGCCGGCCAGCGCGTGCTGCTGCCGCTGCTGCGCGGCCTGGGCGAGCAGCGCCTGGACCTGCTGATGGTCAGCCATGCGGACCAGGACCACGCCGGCGGCGCGGCAAGCCTGCTCGCGGCGCTGCCGGTCGAACGGCGCCTCGGCGCGGTGCCGGGCGGGGAGGGCTGCCGACGCGGCCAGCGCTGGACCTGGGACGGCGTGCTCTTCGAGGTGCTGTGGCCGATCGTCGAGAGCGGGCCGGGTGAGTCCGGCGCGCCGGGTCAGAAGCGCAAGGCGGTGAAGCCCAACGCCGGCTCGTGCGTGCTGCGGGTCGAGGCCGCCGGCCGCCGCGTGCTGCTGACCGGCGACGTCGAGGCGCCGCAGGAGGCGCGGCTGGTGCGTGAGGACGGCGAGGACGGGCTTCGCGCGGAAGTCCTCGTCGTGCCGCACCATGGCAGCCGGACCTCCTCGACGACGGCGTTCGTGCGGACCGTCGCGCCGCGCGTGGCGGCGGTGCAGTCGGGCTACCTGAACCGTTTCGGCCATCCGAAGCCGGACGTCGTGGCGCGCTACGTCGCCGCCGGCGCGCTGCTGCTCAACACGGTCGACTGCGGCGCGTGGCTGTGGCGCAGCGATCGCTGGTCGTCGCCGCTCGAGGACTGCGAGCGGGCGAAACGCCGGCGTTACTGGCTGCGCTTGCCGCCGGGAATCACGTCCGAGAGCGCCCCGGAGCCCGATCCCCTCGATCCGATGCCGCCGGTGGACCCGCCGGGCTGACCCGCGGAGCTGACCCGCGGAGCTGACCCGCCGGGCTGACTCGCCGAGCTGATGCCCCCGGCCTTGCGCCTCGGGCCCGCACCGCGCTGCCCCCTGTCACCGGGGCTGTGCACGCTGTCGGACTGGTGCTAGCGTGACGGCGACGCCGCATCCGGCGCCGGCAGGAGGATCACATGCGAATGCTGTCCGACTTGAAGGTGGGGGTGAGGCTCGGTCTGGGCTTCGCGTTGCTGGTGCTGCTGATGCTGGCGATGGGCGGTTTCTCGGCCAGCCGGGTGGCGCAGGTCGAGGCCAAGGTCGACGACCTGGCCACCAACTGGCTGCCGAGCACGCGGCTGCTCGGCGCCATGGGCGAGTCGATGAACCAGATGCGCCGGGCGGAACTGCAGATGCTGGTCGGCGGCGACGCGAAGGCGGTCGCGGACGAGGCGGCGCGGCTGACCGAGCAATGGACCGTGCTGCCCGGGCTGCTGTCGAGCTACGAGAAGCTGATCGTGGTCGACAAGGAGCGCAAGATCTTCGACGACCTCGCGCGGCAGGTGCAGGCGTACCGCGCGGCGCGGGAGCGCTACGTGGCCGCGCTCGGCGCCGGCCGGCGGGAGGAGGCCGTGGCCCTGCTGCGCGGCGATTCGCGGGCGGCGTTCCGGGGCGCGACCCAGGGTCAGACGGAGCTGGTGAAGATCAACTCGGAGGGCGCGGCCCTCGCGCACCAGCAGGCGCGCACCGACTATCGCGTCGTGCTGACGGCGATCTGGACCTTGGTCGCCGCGGCGATGGCCCTGGGCGCGCTGGTCGGCTGGCTGCTGACGCGGTCGCTGACGCAGCCGCTGCGCGCGGCCTCCGAGACCGCCGACCGGATCGCCGACGGCGACCTGCGCGACATCGATGCCGCCTCGCGCCGGGACGAGCTCGGCGACCTGCTGCGGGCGCTGGGCAAGATGCGCGACGCGCTGCACGCGTCGGTGTCGACGGTCCGCTCCAGTGCCGACCAGATCGCGGAATCCAGCCGCGAAGTCGCCACCGGCAGCAACGACCTGTCCAGCCGGACCGAGGAGGCGGCGTCCAGCCTGGAGCAGACCTCGGCGGCGATGCATCAGCTGACCGACGCCGCCCGTCAGAGCGCCCTCAGCGCCGACGAGGCCAGCCGCATCGCGCAGGACGCGGCTGGCGTGGCCGGCCGGGGCGGGGAGATGGTCGGCCGCGTGGTGTCGACGATGGCCGGCATCCAGCAGTCGTCGCGGCGCATCGCCGACATCATCGGCGTGATCGACGGCATCGCCTTCCAGACCAACATCCTGGCGCTCAACGCGGCGGTCGAGGCGGCCCGGGCGGGCGAGCAGGGACGCGGCTTCGCCGTGGTGGCGTCCGAGGTGCGCGGCCTGGCGCAGCGCAGCGCGCAGGCGGCGCGCGAGATCAAGACGCTGATCGCGGATTCGGTGGAGCAGGTCGAGACCGGCTCGCGCGCCGTGGGCGACGCCGGCACGACGATGACGCAGGTGGTCGACGCGGTGCGGCAGGTCAGTCAGCTGATCCGCGAGATCGCCTCGGCCACCGGCGGACAGACGCAGAGCCTGTCGGAGGTCAACGCGGCGGTGACGCAGCTCGACAGCATGACGCAGCAGAACGCCGCGCTGGTCGAGGAATCCGCCGCCGCGGCCGAGGCGCTCAAGGAGCAGGCCGCGCGGCTGAGCCAGGTGGTGGCGAGGTTCAGGCTGGCCAACTAGGCGCCGGCGCCGGCTCTGGTCTGGTTTGACCAGGCCCCGGCCTTCGCGGATCGTGGCCTCAGGCCGTGAACACCAGCGCGATCTGCTCCGGCTCGCGCATGGCGCGGGCCTTGGACGACGCGGTGGCGTTCGACGTTGTCGCGCCGGGCTCCGTCGCATTCAGGTGATCGACCAGGAAACGCGCCGTCTCCGGCGAGCGGCTCATCTCGGCGGCGACCACGGCCTCCAGTTCCGACGGACGCAGGTCCATCGCCGCGCACAGCTTGAGCAGGCGCGCTTCGGCCTCGAGGTAGTGCCGCTCGACCGTCAGCTTGCGCGAGAAGAGCCCGATCACCTGGCCGACGCGCAGCAGGTGCACGTCGATCAGCGCGATCTCCTCGGACGCCGACCAGCCGCGCACGATGGCCGAGGCCGTCTTCGGTCCGACGCCAGGCAGCGCCATCAGCCAGTTGCGCACCTCCTGACCCCCTTCGAAGTCCGGCGCCGACAGCAGCGCAGGCATCACCGCGGCCAGGTGCCGCGCCTTCTGCGCCGCGAAGCGGAAGGCCAGCGCCTTGCCCTCGACCTCCAGCGGTTCGCTGAGCCACGCCCCGAGCGTGAGCTCGCAGACGCCCGGCTGCACGAAGGCGCCGCGCTCGCGGATGCGCGCGAACGCGGCGAGTCCCACGGCGGCCGGGATGCCTGGGCCGCCGAGCAGCGACGCGCCGACCTCTTCGGCGAGCGAGCGACCCGACGCCGCCGGCCACGCCGCGTCCGGACGATCCAGGCCGTCGAGGCGATCGAGCCGGCGGGCCAGCGCCTGCTGCATCCAGTAGGCGGGGGTGGGGAACTCCTCCAGGGCGCCCCAGCGGACGCCGCTCAGAAGGAGGTGATGAGGATCGGGAAGTTCTCTTTGGAGGGAGGCGTGTCGGGAAACGAGGGCAACGATCTGGGTCATGGGAGAAGGGGAACGCCGCCTCTCTGGGCGGCTGGATAGGTGGTGTTCAGCCATTGGGCGAACGCGGCGCGTTCGACCGGATCCATGGCATGGACACGCTCTTGAAGGCGTTCGAGACGCCGCTTGTGGGTCTGGCGCTCGCGGAAGGTGGCTCCGCGGTGCCGGCTGTCGTGAAGCATCTCGGGCGGTTCGAAGTTGAACCACAGCGTTTCCGTGCGCACGTCGGTGTGGGTCTTCGCGCGGAACTCCGCCGTGCGCCACCCCCGCAGGAGGGCGTCGTACGTCGGATGCGCATAGCCCGACACGATCACCCGGCACGGCAGTGCCGCGAGCTGCGCCAGCAGCGCCTCGTGGTCCGCGGCGCCATATTCGTGCCGGTAGATGCGCGTCTGCCGGCGCGTCTCGGGGTGGTAGGGCGGGTCCACGTAGACCAGCTCGTCCCCCTCGAACACATGCCGCGCGAGGAAATCCTCCGCGCGACCATGAACGAGCTCGACGCCGGGAAGGGCCAGGTCGCGCCAGCGCGCGATGACCCGTTCGTCGGCATCGATGGCGATCGAGTGCGCCGCCGGCAGCTTGTGGCGCAGGACCGCGCCGCCGCCGACATGCGTCTCGATGTACACCCGGTGCGGAGGCATCAGGTTGATGACGTGCTGGTACGTCTTGCCCTTGCCGCCTGGATACTTCATGCGGCGGATCATCGTCAGAAGTGACGATGATGTCAAGGCGGCAGCAGGCCGTTCCGGGGGCGAGCGCAAGCCGGCGGAGCCGGTGCCCCTCTCCGCTCAATCTCCTCCTCGCCGCTCGGAATTCGCTCCGAGGGGCACCGGCTCCGCCGGCTTCGAGACACCGAGGCGTGCGCAGGCGAGGACTGCGGTGTTCAGAGCGCGGTCAACCAGTCGCAGCGCAGACGGCCCGAGCGGTGCAGTCTTTTGCGGCTGCCGGTGTAGGCCATCGGCAGCATCCAGGCCACCAGACACAACGGCAGTGCGATCCACGCCTGGATCAATAACGCGCCCGGAACGCCCATGAAGCCCAGCATCCAGATCGTCAGCACGATGTTCCAGACCGCCAGCTCGACCGGGTGACGGGCGCTGTGCATCACCATCCAGCGCTTCACCTGGCTGAGCTGCGTGAGAGTCATGGCGGGCTCCTGGACGACGGGGAGAAGGGCTGGGACGGGCCTGGGCGGGGCCGGGAACGGTTGGGCTGAAGTGTAAGTTTGGAGTCAGGGTTTCCCCATCCCACGCTCGTGGAGCCCGACTGGAACTCCGGGTTATCCCGCCATGCGGCATGGGGGCCGGGTGCCGACCGGCACGGGTCCGGCCCGGCGCGCTCGTGTATGGTTCGCCCCTTCTCAGAAGGTGGACAGGAGTCCCGCGAATGAAACGACTGATGTGGGCCGCGCTGGCGTTGTACGCCGCGGCCGGCGCCCAGGCGCATGAAGGCATGTGGATGCCGCAGCAGCTGCCGCTGGTGGCCAAGGACATGAAGGCCCTGGGCCTGAAGTTCGATCCTTCGCGGCTGTCGCAGCCGCTGGGGTACCCGATGGGCGCGGTGGTGAGCCTGGGCGGCTGCACGGCCTCGTTCGTGTCGCCGCAAGGCCTGGTGGTGACCAACCACCACTGCGCGTTCGGCAGCATCCAGTACAACTCGACGCCGCAGAAGGACCTGCTGAAGAACGGCTTCCTGGCCGCGTCGCTGGCCGACGAACTGCCGGCCGCGCCCGGCAGCCGCATCCTGGTCACGGTCGCGCAGACCGACGTCACCGACAAGGTGATCGACAAGAAGACCGCCGCGCTGCAGGGCAAGGCCCGCATCGACGCGATCGAGGCCAATGAGAAGTCGCTGGTCGCCGCGTGCGAGAAGGACGCCGGCCATCGCTGCTCGGTGGCCGCGTACTACGGCGGCGTGATCTACCAGCTGACCAAGCAGCTCGAGATCCGCGACGTCCGCCTGGTCCACGCGCCGGCCGAAGGCGTGGGCCTGTTCGGCGGCGATACCGACAACTGGATGTGGCCGCGCCACACCGGCGACTACAGCTTCTACCGCGCCTACGTCGGCCCGGACGGCAAGCCGGCGGACTTCAGCAAGGACAACAAGCCCTTCCAGCCTCAGCAGTTCCTGAAGATGGCGAGCTCGCCGCTGGGCGAGAACGACTTCGTGGCCGTGGCCGGTTACCCGGGCCGCACGAACCGTCACCGCCTGCCGTCGGAAGTCGACTTCGCGTTCTCGTGGGACTTCCCGCACCGCGTCAAGGCGATGGGCGAGCAGCTCGACCTGATCAAGGAAGCGACCGCCGGTCGCCGCGATGCCGAGATCAAGCTGGCCAACACCGTCGCGGGCGTCAACAACTACTACAAGAACTACCAGGGCCAGATGGCCAGCTACGCGGGGAGCGACATCCTCGCGCGCAAGCAGGCGGCCTTCGACGAGATGAAGGCCTGGGTGAACGCCGACGCCAAGCGCCGCGACGCCTACGGCGCCTCGCTGGCCGAGGTGGAACGTCTGATCGCCGAGCGCCAGGGCATCGTGCGCCGCGAGTTCCTGCTGAGCTACGCGACGCCCGCGCTGGTCAAGAGCGCGAGCGACCTGTACGAGCAGTCGCTGCAGCGCAAGAAGCCGGATGCGGAGCGCAAGGCCGGGTACCAGGACCGCGACCAGCTGCGCCGCAAGCAGGCCGTGGAGACGCTGGACCGCCGCTTCGACGAGGTCACCGAGAAGAAGGTGGTGAGCCACTTCCTGACGCAATACCTGGCCCTGCCGGCCGATCAGCTGAACGCCGCGTTCCTGAACGCGCTGGGCGTGCGCGCGGGCATGGACGCCGCGGCCGTGACGGCGCGCGTGGACGCGCTGTACGCGGGTACCAAGCTGACCGACAAGGCCGAGCGCACCGCCTGGCTGTCGCGCGACGCGGCCGCCTTCGAAGGCAGCACCGACACGCTGGTCAAGGCCGCCGTGGCGCTGCATGCCGACGAGGAAGCGCGCGAGAACCGCGACAAGGAACTGGCCGGCAAGATGCAGCAGGCCTATGCCGCGACGATGCAGGCCGAGATCGACTTCAAGGCCAGCCGCGGCCAGCCGGTCTATCCGGACGCGAACAGCACGCTGCGCGTGGCCTTCGGCCAGGTGAAGGGCCGCACGCCGGGCGTGGACGGCACGACCTGGACGGCGTTCACGACGCTGCGCGGCATCGTGGCCAAGCACACCGGCACGGGCGAGTTCAACGCGCCCGCCGAGCAGCTCGCCGCGATCAAGGCGCGCCAGTTCGACAAGTACGGCGTGAAGGCGCTGGACTCGGTGCCGGTGAACTTCCTGGCGACGCTGGACACGACCGGCGGCAACTCCGGCTCGCCGGTGCTGAACGGCAACGGCGAACTGGTCGGCCTGCTGTTCGACGGCACGCTGGACGCGGTGATCTCCGACTGGGACTTCAACGACAACATGAACCGCAGCATCTGCCTGGATGCGCGCTACATGCTGTGGCAGATGAAGGTCGTCGACAAGGCGGACCGCCTGCTGAAGGAAATGAACGCGCTGTGATCGCGCGCGCTTCCCGCTGAGCGATCCTCGCGATCGCTCCGGTGAACGCCCCGCCTTGTGCGGGGCGTTTTGCTTTCCGGGTCTCGCTGCCTGCCTCGACCCTCACCCCAACCCCTCTCCCGCAGTGCGGGAGAGGGGCAAGAGGAGAGGGGCTTACTTCGGGAAGGTGCCTGGCAGCAGGATGTCGCGGCCGACGCCGCGTAGTTCGCGGTGGCCGCAGAAGGCCATCGTCAGGTCGAGTTCGCGGTGGATGATCTCCAGCGCCTTGGTCACGCCGGGGCCGCCCATCGCGCCCAGGCCGTACAGGAACGCGCGCCCGATGTAGGTGCCGCGCGCGCCCAGGGCCCAGGCCTTGAGCACGTCCTGGCCCGAGCGGATGCCGCCGTCCAGGTGCACCTCGATGCGATCGCCGACGGCCTCGACGATGCGCGGCAGCGCGCGGATGCTGGACTCCGCGCCGTCGAGCTGGCGTCCGCCGTGGTTGCTGACGATCAGCGCGTCGGCCCCGGTGGCGGCGGCGAGCTTGGCGTCTTCCTCGTCGATGATGCCCTTGATGATCAGCTTGCCGCCCCAGCGCTCGCGGATCCACTGCACGTCGTTCCAGCTCAGTTGCGGGTCGAACTGCTTGGCGGTCCATTCGGACAGCGAGCTCATGTCGCCGACGCCCTTCACGTGCCCGACGATGTTGCCGAAGTGCCGCCGCGGCGTGCCCAGCATGCCCAGGCACCAGCGCGGCTTGGTCGCCATGTTGATCAGGTTGGGCAGCGTCAGCTTGGGCGGCGCGGACAGGCCGTTCTTCAGGTCCTTGTGGCGCTGGCCGAGGATCTGCAGGTCCAGCGTCAGCACCAGCGCTTCGCACTTCGCGGCCTTGGCGCGGTCGATCAGGCTGTGGATGAAGCCCTTGTCCTTCATCACGTAGAGCTGGAACCAGAACGGCGCCGTGGTGTTCGCGGCGATGTCCTCGATCGAGCAGATGCTCATCGTCGACAGCGTGAACGGCACGCCGAAGGCTTCCGCGGCCTTGGCGCCGAGGATCTCGCCGTCCGCGTGCTGCATGCCGGTCATCCCGGTCGGTGCGATTGCCACCGGCATCGCCACCGGGCGGCCGATCATCGTGGCCGCGGTGCTTCGACCGGTCATGTCCACGGCCACGCGCTGGCGCAGCTTGATGGACTGGAAGTCCGATTCGTTGGCGCGGTAGGTGCTCTCGGTCCAGGACCCGGAGTCCGCGTAGTCGTAGAACATGCGCGGGACGCGGCGCTGCGCGAGCACGCGCAGGTCTTCGATGGAGGTGATGACGCTCATGCGCCGGATGCTAGGCGAGCCGCGCGGGCCGCGGTCGGAAAGTTTCGCGGGCCGGGGCGGAGGATCTTTCCGATGACCTCCGGGAGTTCCCGGAGGCGGGGCGTGCTCAGCCGCTCAGGGTCTGGCAATGGCTGACGAGCCAGTGTGCGAAGGCGCGCGCCGCATCGCCGTCGGTGCGCCGCACCAGCCCGTAGGGCATGGCCGCCGGCACCGCGAGATCGAACAGGCGCTTGAGCGCGCCGCCGCGCAGGTAGGTGGCGGCCAGGCTGGGCCGGCCGAGCACGATGCCCTGTCCGCAGGCCGCAGCCTCCAGCGTCAGGCCGAGGTCGACGAAGCGCGTGCCCTGCGCGGGCTCGGGCCAGTCGAGCCCGGCTGCGCGCAGCCACGGCTGCCAGGGTTGCAACGGCGTGCGCAGCAGCGGCGCCGAGCCGAGGTCCGCCGGCGCATGGATGGCCGGCAGCCGGGCGAGCAGCGACGGTGCGGCCATCGGCGTGACGATGTCGTCGAGGAGGACCTCGCCACCCGCCGGGATGGTGCCGGCGAAGATCTCGATGTCCGCCGGCGGTGCGGGCTGGTCCAGGTACGGCGTCGACAGCAGCAATTCGAGCTCGATGTCCGGATGCGCGAGCTCGAAGCCGGGCAGGGCGGGCACCAGCACCTGACGCGCGAAAGTTGGTGGGCTGGTGATGCTGAGCCGGACGATGCGCTGCTGGTCGCGCCGATGCAGCGGCACGGCGGCCAGGAGCGACAGCGCGGTCTGGACCTGCGCGAGGTATTCCTTGCCGGCGGCAGTGAGTCGCAGCGGATTGCGCGTCAGCAGCGGCTGGCCGAGCCGTTCTTCCAAGGTCGCGATGCGTTTGCCGACGGCGCTCGCGCTGACATGGAGCACCTCGGCGGCGCGCTCCAGGCTGCCGAGCCGCGCGGCGGCTTCGAAGGCCAGCAGACCGTCGATCGAGGGTAGTCGCAAGGTGTCGGCCAAGGGCTCGCCTGGGACTTGGCGCGAGGAATCGCTCATGAGCGCGACTGTAGCGTCCGGCGCCTGCCGGTCCCTCGTGCCATCAGGGAGGCTGGATGGCGAGCGCACGAGCTGCCTCAGAGCGCAGCTACAGTGGCGCGATGTCCGAAGTTCCCGAGAGAAGCCTGACCGCCGCTGCCGCTGAGGCCGCGGCCGACGACGCGACCGTGCGCGTGCTTGAACAGGCGTCCTTGTGGCGCCGTCTGCCGTGGATGGTGGGCGGCGCGCTGAGCCTGGTGCTGGGCGTGATCGGCATCTTCCTGCCGCTGCTGCCGACGACCCCTTTCGTCCTGCTGGCCGCATTCTGCTTCGCGCGCGGGTCTGCACGCTGCGAGGCGTGGCTGGTCGGCCACCCGCGCTTCGGGCCGATGATCGTCCAGTGGCGCGCGAATCGCGCGGTGCCGCTTCGGGCCAAGCAGATGGCCTGGGGAATGATGGCGATCAGTTCGGCCATTTCCGCATTCGTCATGCCGGTCTTGCCATGGCTACCGGCCGTCTGCTGCCTGGCGGTCGGCATCTGGCTCTGGCGTCTGCCGACGGCTTGATCCAATGCGCGCTGTTCCCACCAGCCCCCTGATGGCCGCATCCAGTGCAACAAGGCCGGCGACGGTGATGAAGACGCGATTGGTCGCCATCAACGCGCTGACGGCGGAACTCGACAGCACGGCCGTCGACATCAGAAGACAGGGGTAGAGCGAGAGTCCGTCCCAGAGGTCCCGCACGACGGTGCGATCCGCCGCGCCCTTTCCAAGAAGACGGACCCAGGCGGTGGCCAAGGCTGCGACAGCCACGCACAGGACGTCGTGGATGGAAGCATCGATGAAATCAGGCATCGCTGTTGCTCCGCTCTCATATCAACGATTCCGCTCGTTGCGGTCCAGCCAGAGCGTGACGACAGCGGCAATTGCGATCGCCGCGAGGTCCCGATAGAAGCTCTGGGGAAAGAACAAGCTGCCGCAGATGCTCAGGAAACCGCCGCCTCCCAAGGAGGTTCGGAGCACGCCGAACCAACGGTCATAGGCAGGCTGTCCGCCGGACGAAAAATGGCTGGAAAGAGGGAGGAGTGGGCTGCGCATGGATCGCTCTTCATGACTGCTGGATCGATCACTTTGCGCGCCAATGGGCGTCTCAAAATGCAACCAAACGGTCATGCAGGTGTGGCCTCGGCGAGAACCTTGCGAAATATCAACTTGCGTTGCGACCTGCGTCTCACCGACGGGGCGGAGCGTCTCAGCTGAACAACTGCAGGTTCTCCGGCCTCGGCATCGCGCTCGCCGTGTCGCTCTTGCTGGCAGCGCTGCGCGTGCGTCGCACCGGCTCGACGTCCCCGGGCCGGCTGAGCTTGCCGACCCGCACGCCGAGCAGCCGCAGCCGCTGGCTCAGGTCCACGCGCTTGAGGCACAGCCCCGCCGCGTGCCGGATCGACGCCGCATCCTGCACCGGCGCGTCCAGCGTCAGGTCGCGCGTCACCGTGCGGAAGCCTTCGAAGCGCAGCTTGATGCCGATCGTGCGCCCCAGGTAGCCCTTGCGCTGCAGGTCGGAGGCGAGTTGCTCGCACAGCGCGGTGAAGATGCGCGACAGCTCCGGCCGGTCGCGCTTGGCGTGCAGGTCGCGCTCGAAGGTCGTCTCGCGGCTGATGGACACCGGCTCGCTGTAGGTCACCACCGGCCGCTCGTCGAGGCCCCAGGCCGCCTGGTGCAACCAGGCGCTGTAGCCCGCGCCGAAATGCTGCAGCAGCAGCTCCGGCGCCGCGGCCGCGAGTTCGCCGATGGTGTGGATCTCCAGGCCTTCGAGCTTGGCGCCGGCCTTGGGCCCGATGCCGTTGATGCGACGTACCGGCAGCGGCCAGATCTTGGTCGGCAGGTCCTCCATCATGATCAGCGTCAGGCCGTCGGGCTTGTCGAGCTCCGACGCGATCTTGGACAGCAGCTTGTTGGGCGTCACCCCGATCGAGCAGGTCAGCCCGGTCGCGCGCTGCACCGAGTTTTTGATCTCCCGCGCGATCGCCCGCACGCCGCCTAGCGGGTCGTGGCCGACCGCCTCGCGCGCGCCCGGCACGTCCGTGAGGTCGATGTAGATCTCGTCGATGCCGCGGTCCTCGACCACCGGCGCGATCTCGCGCACCGCCGCCTTGAACAGCCGCGAGAAGTGGCGGTACGAGTCGAAGTCCGCCGGCAGCAGGATCGCCTGCGGCGCGCGCAGCGCCGCCTTCATCAGCCCCATCGCGGAGAACACGCCCAGGTCGCGCGCCGCGTAGGTCGACGTCGTCACGACGCCGCGCCCGGTGTAGTCGGCCAGCTTGAAGAACTCGCGCGTGCCGTCGGGCCGCTCCTGCGGCGTGTGGGCGCGCCGGCCGCCGACCACCACCGGCAGGCCCTTGAGCTCCGGATAACGCAGCAGCTCCACGGACGCGTAGAACGCGTCCATGTCCAGATGGGCGATCAGGCGATCGGGCAGCGCTGGCGTCGGCTCGGCCATGCGAAGGATTGTGAGCCCCGGCGCTGACAGTCGCTGTCAGCAGGGGCGGCGACGGTCAGTGTCCGCAGCTCGTCGAGCCGCAGGCCGACACGGCGTCCTCGGCCTTGGCCGCTGCCTTGACGGGATCGCGGCATTCGCCGGTCTTCGGATCGAAGCCGCGTTGTTCCATCGTGTAGACCAGCGCCGCATCCATCATCTCGGCGTGGCCGGGGAACCACTGCGACAGCTCGGTGCGGACGATGGACAACGGCTCGCGGTCGCCCAGGTCCTCGGCGTAGCGCACCACCTCGCGCATCACGTTGAGCACCATCGCATGCTGGCTGCTGTGGCAGTTCTCCGGCTCGAAGCCGGTCGCCGCCATCCAGCGCTCCTCCATCGCGAAGTGCTCCTCCGTGTGGGCGAGCAATTCCTTGAACGCCGGCAGCGCGTCCTCGCCGCGATCAAGCGTGTCCGCGTAGCGGTTCAGCAGATCGACGAATTCCTCGTGCGTGTGGTCGAGCTCCGGCTGATTCAGCACGAGCTCGTCGGTCCAGGCCAGCGCGCTCATGCTCAGGCCTTCGCGACGGGGGCCGTGGCGCCGTCCGTGCCGCTCGTGCCCAGACGGGCGCGGTGACGCGCCACCTGCGCGCGCACCTGCGCCGGCGCGGTGCCGCCGAGGATGTTGCGCGCGTTCAGCGAGCCCGTCAGCGACAGCACGTCATAGACGTCCTCGCCGATGCGCGGATCGAATTGCCGCAGCGCCTCCAGCGGCAGCGCCGACAGGTCGATGCCCTGCGCCTGCGCCGTCTTCACCGCGTGCGCGACGATCTCGTGCGCGTCGCGGAAGGCCAGGCCCTGCTTGACCAGGTAGTCCGCCAGGTCGGTCGCGGTCGCGTAGCCCTTGAGCGCCGCGCGTTCCATCGCGTCGGCCTTGACCGTCAGGCCGGCCATCATCTCCGCGAAGATCCGCAGCGTGTCGCTCAGCGTGTCGACGGTGTCGAACAGCGGTTCCTTGTCTTCCTGGTTGTCCTTGTTGTAGGCCAGCGGCTGGCCCTTCATCAGCGTGATCAGGCCCATCAGGTGGCCCACCACGCGGCCGCTCTTGCCGCGTGCCAGCTCGGGCACGTCCGGGTTCTTCTTCTGCGGCATGATGCTCGACCCGGTGCAGAACCGGTCCGGCAGCGCGATGAAGCCGAAGGCCTGGCTCATCCACAGGATCAGCTCTTCCGACAGGCGCGAGATGTGCACCATGATCAGCGCCGCCGCGGCGCTGAACTCGATCGCGAAGTCGCGGTCGCTGACGGCGTCCAGGCTGTTCTGCGCGACGCCTTCCATGCCCAGCGTGCGCGCGACGCGCTCGCGGTCCAGCGGATAGCTCGTGCCGGCCAGCGCGGCCGCGCCCAGCGGCAGGCGGTTCACGCGCTTGCGGGTGTCGAGCAGCCGCTCGACGTCGCGGGCGAACATCTCGACGTAGGCCAGCATGTGGTGCCCGAAGGCCACCGGCTGCGCGACCTGCAGATGGGTGAAGCCCGGCAGGATCACGTCGGCGTGGCGCTCGGCCTGGTCGACCAGCACGCGCTGCAGCTCGCCCAGCAGGCCGGTCAGCGTGTCGATCTCGCCGCGCAGCCACAGGCGCACGTCGGTGGCGACCTGGTCGTTGCGGCTGCGGCCGGTGTGCAGCCGCTTGCCGGCCAGGCCGACCAGCTCGGTCAGGCGGGCCTCGATGTTCAGATGCACGTCCTCCAGGTCCAGCTTCCACTCGAAGCGGCCCGAGCCGATCTCCTCGCGGATCTGCGCCATGCCCTTCTGGATCGCGGCCAGGTCCTCGGCGCCGATGATCCCCTGCGCGGCCAGCATGTCCGCGTGGGCCAGCGAGCCCTGGATGTCCGCGGCCCACAGGCGCTTGTCGAAGTCGACGCTGGCGGTGTAGCGCTTGACCAGCTCGCTCACGGGCTCGGAGAACAGCGCGGACCAGGCCTGCGTCTTGTTGGCGAGCTGGCTTTCAGCGACCTGGGGGGCGACCTGGGGGGTGGACGAGGCGTCAGAGGGGGAGGAGGACATCGGCTTGCAAGGCGTTACGACTTCGCGGCGCCCCGGGCGTGTCCGCATAGGAAGCGGACGGACGCCTGGGTGAGAATGAGCCGCCGATTCTAAAGGGGCGCCGCCGTGGCGCCCGAGGGGCCGCTGCAGGGAGCGGGACTGGGCGCGGGACGGTGCGCGGGACAGGGAGCGGGACAGTGCGGGGACGGGACGATCCGATGGCCACGAAGGCGACGACCGGGAAGTCGACGGGGAACACCCCGCGGCGCTCGGCGGAGCCGTCGACGCCCCCCGCGAGCACGCAGCCCGCGAGCACGCAGCCGATGAGCACCCAACCCTCGGACAGCCGGCCGATGCCGCTGCAACCGGCCTGGGAGGAAACCCGGCTGGACGCGCGGGCGGTCGAACCGCCGCGGCTGATCGACGCGCAGCGTCGTTTCGACGTCTGCCACGTGGGCCTTGTGCTGCGCGCGGTGCTGAGCATGCAGCTGGTGCAGTCGCTGGGTCTGGCGATGACCTCCGAGACGACGGCCCAATGGGTCTGGGCGATGGGCGGCGCCTCCGTCGCGACGCTGAGCGGCGTGCTGGCCTGGTTGCTGATCGTGTGCGCCTCCAAGCGCGTGCTGGCGCGCCTGCCGGAATGGGCGCAGTGGGTGCTGCCGATCGCGCTGGGCGCGCTCTGCGCCCATGGCGGCGCGCAGCTGCTGGCGGCGGTGGAGTTCGGCAGGCTCGGCACCCTTCAACATGCCGCGGCCGTCGTCACGGGCGGGCTGGCGGCGGGCGTGCTGCTCGGCTGGCTGAAGCTGCGCGAGCGCGCACAGGCGCCCGCCGACGCGCTGGCGCGGCTGGTGGAGCTGCAGTCGCGCATCCGGCCGCATTTCCTCTTCAACACGCTGAACACCGCGATCGCGCTGGTGCGCGTCGATCCGAACCGTGCCGAGGAGGTGCTGGAGGATCTGGCCGAGCTGTTCCGCGTGGCGCTGGCCGACGCGGGGCCGACCGCCGAAGGCGTGCGGCTGGACCAGGAGGTCGAGCTGGCACGGCGTTATCTGGCGATCGAGCAGTTGCGCTTCGGCAGCCGGCTGCGGGTGCATTGGCAGCTCGATCCGCATGCGGCGGAAGCGCGCGTGCCGCCGCTGCTGCTGCAGCCGCTGGTGGAGAACGCCGTGCGCCATGGTGTCGAGCCCAACGACGGCGGCGGCGACGTCGACATCGTGACGCGGGCGCGGGGCAGCGAGATCGAGATCCGCGTCGTCAACACGGTCGGACTGCCGTCGCGCGGCGGCGGGCACGGGCTGGCGCTGCGCAACGTGCGGCAACGGCTGCGGCTGATGCACGACGTGGCGGCGCGGCTGGAGGCCGGGCCGGGCGAAGGGCGTTTCGTCGTGCGGATCGTGATGCCGCGATGAGACCGGGATTCACCATGACGAAGAACGCGATGAGCGCAGACAGCGCAGACAGCGCATTGGGACGGGAGGGAAGGACATGCTGACGCATCCGCCGCTGAGGGTCTTGATCGTCGACGACGAGCCGCTGGCGCGCCTGCGCCTGCGCGGGCTGGTCGAGGCCAACGAGGAACCGCGCGCCGAGGTCGTGGCCGAGGCCGGCAGCGGCGATCAGGCGCTGGCGTGGCTCAAGGACCACGCCTGCGACCTGATCCTGCTGGACGTGCAGATGCCGGGCCTGGACGGGCTGGGGCTGGCGCAGGCGCTGCACGGACGGCCGTTCGCGCCGGCCATCGTGTTCGTCACCGCGCACGCGCAGCACGCGCTGCTGGCCTTCGAGCTGGAGGCGCTGGACTACCTGACCAAGCCGGTGCGGCGCGAGCGCCTGCAGGCCAGCCTGGCGCGGGCGATGCAGCGCCAGGACGAGCGCGCGGCGGCCAAGGCGCGCGAGGATCGCGACGTCAACGGGCAGGAATCGTCGCCGGGCGCCGAGGCGCCGGTCATCAACATCACCGAACGCGGACGGCTGCTGCGGGTGCCGCTGGCCGAGGTCCTCTACTTCAAGGCCGAGCTCAAGTACCTCACGCTGCGCACCGCGACGCAGAGCCACGTGATGGACGGCTCGCTCAGCGACCTGGAGCAGCGCCTGGGCGACCGCTTCCTGCGCGTGCACCGCAACGCGCTGGTGGCGCGTTCGGCCGTGCGCGAACTCGAACGCCATGTGCCGACCGACGGCCAGGCCGACGGCGACGCCGACAACGGCGGCGAACTCGGCTGGGCGGTCCGCATCGCCCACGTCAACGAATGGCTGGCCGTCTCCAGACGGCAGGTCGCTGCGGTGCGGGAAGCGCTGGCCGGTCAGCGCTGACGCACCGGCCCGACCCGCCTGCGCCTCAGCCGGTGTTGCGAAGGCCCGCGGCGATCCCGTTGATGGACAGGTGGATCCCGCGCTGGACGCGTTCCAGCCGCGGATCCTCCGCGCGCTTCTCCGCCGGGATCGCGCGATAACGCCGCATCAGCTCGACCTGCAGATGGTTCAGCGGGTCGATGTACGGGAAACGGTGCTCGATCGAGCGCGCCAGCGCCGGATTGGCCGCGAGCCGGCCGCTCTCGCCGGTGATCAGCGCGATGGCTTCCTCGGTGCGGGCGAACTCGGCCTCGATCGCGCCGAAGATCTTCTTGGCCAGGCGCTTGTCCTCGACCAGCTCCAGATAGCGGCGCGCGATGTCGAGGTCGGCCTTGGCCAGCACCATGTCCAGGTTGGACAGCAGCGTCTTGAAGAAGGGCCACTGCTTGTGCATGCGCTTGAGCAGGGCCAGCTTCTCGTCGCGGCCGGCTCCGTCCTTGCCGTTGGCCTTGCCCAGGAAGTCCTGGACGCCCGAGCCGAATCCGCACCAGCCCGGCAGCGTGATGCGCGACTGCCCCCAGCTGAAGCCCCACGGGATCGCGCGCAGGTCCTCGATCGCACGCGTGGCCTTGCGCGAGGCCGGCCGTGAGCCGATGTTGAGCTCCGCGATCTCGCGGATGGGCGTCGTGGCGAAGAAGAAGTCGGCGAAGCCCGGTGTGTCGTAGACCAGTCCGCGGTAGGCCGCGAAGCTGGCGTCCGACAGCGCCTGCGCCGCCGTCATGAAGGCCTGCGGTGCCGTCTTGGTCGGGTGCAGCAGCGTGGCCTCGAGCGTCGCGGCGACCAGCGTCTCCAGGTTGCGCCGGCCGATCTCCGGATTGGCGTACTTGGAGTTGATGACCTCGCCCTGCTCGGTCAGCCGGATCTGGCCGTTCACCGTGCCGGGCGGCTGCGCGAGGATGGCCTGGTAGCTCGGACCGCCGCCGCGGCCCACCGTGCCGCCGCGACCGTGGAACAGGCGCAGCGTGAGCGGACCCTGCTGGCGCAGCTCGTCGAAGAGCTGGACCAGCGCGATCTCGGCGCGGTACAGCTCCCAGCTGCTGGTGAACACGCCGCCGTCCTTGTTGGAGTCGGAGTAGCCCAGCATGATGTCCTGCTCGCCGCCGGAGCGGCGCACCAGCGCCGCCATGCCGGGCAGCTCGTAGAAGCCGCGCATGATGCCGGGCGCGTTGCGCAGGTCGGCGATGGTCTCGAACAGCGGCACCACGATCAGGTCGCTGACCGCGTCGCCGTCCAGCGTGCCGCGCAGCAGGCCGACTTCCTTCAGCAGCAGCTGCACCTCCAGCAGGTCGCTGACGTCCTCGGTGTGCGAAATGATGTAGTGGCGCAGCGCCTCGCGGCCGAAGCGCTTCAGCGACTCGCGCGCGGTCTCGAAGATCGCCAGCTCGCCCAGCGCGCGCTCGCTGTACTCGGCGCCCAGCACCCGCAGCGGGCGCGTCTGGTTCAGCAGGTCGACCAGCAGCGCGCGGCGCTCCTGCTCGCCCAGCGCCGAGTAGTCCTCGCAGACGCGCGCGTTCTTCAGCAGCTCGACGACGGTGAGTTCGTGCTGGTCGCTGCTCTGGCGCAGGTCCAACGTCGCCAGGTGGAAACCGAAGACCTGGACCGCGCGGATCAGCGGCTTGAGCCGCGGCGCGATCAGCGCGTGCGCGTGGTGACTCTCCAGCGAGTCCTGGATCACGCGCAGGTCCGCCAGCAGCTCCTCGGGCGACAGGTAGGGATCCTGCGGCGCGACCGCGTGGCGCAGCGCCTCGGTGCCGGTCAGCGATTCCAGCGTCGCGGCCAGGCGCGCGTACATGCCGGTCAGGGCGCGCCGGTAGGGCTCGTCCATCCGGTGCTCGTTCTGGTCCGGGCTGCGCTCGGCCAGCGCCTGCATCGCGGGCGTGACGCCCGCCAGGCGCAGCGAGATCGACAGCTCCGCGCCCAGCTCGTGCAGCTCCGTGAGGTAGTGGCGCAGCGCCAGTTCGCTCTGGCGGCGCAGCGCCAGGCGCATCGTGTCGGCGGTGACGTTGGGGTTGCCGTCGCGGTCGCCGCCTATCCACTGGCCCATGCGCAGGAAGGGCGGCACGTCCTCGCCCGGCAGCGCTTCCTCCAGCTCGGTATAGAGCTTGGGGATCTCGCGCAGGAAGGTCGCGTGGTAGTAGCTCAGCGCGTTCTCGATCTCGTCGACGACGGTGAGCTTCGAGTAGCGCAGCATCCGCGTCTGCCACAGCTGCGTGACGCGGGCGCGGATCAGGTGTTCGTTCGCGGCGAGTTCGCGCTCGGTGTGCAGTCGGTCGCGCGCGCCGACCAGCTCGGCCACGGCGCGCTCGGCGTCCAGGATGCTCTTGCGCTGCACTTCGGTCGGGTGGGCCGTCAGCACCGGCGACACGAAGCCGTGCGCCAGCGTCTTGGCCACTTCCGCCGGCCGCACGCCGGCGTCGAACAGCCGCTCCAGCGCGTAACCCAGCGAGCCCGGCTGCAGGGAGCCCTCGCGCTCGTGCACCTCGCGCCGGCGGACGTGGTGGCGGTCCTCGGCGATGTTGGCCAGGTGGGAGAAGTAGCTGAACGCGCGGATGACGCTCACCGTCTGCTCGCCCGACAGGCCCTTGAGCAGCTTGTCCATCTGCTTGCCGGCCTGCGCATCCCGCTTCAGGCGGAAGGCGACCGACAGCTGCCGCACGCGCTCCACCAGTTCGTAGGCTTCGCGACCCTCCTGCTCGCGGATCACCTCGCCCAGGATGCGGCCCAGCAGGCGGATGTCGTCCATCAGCGGCTGGTTCTTGTCCTTGATGGTCCGGATCGAGCGGGTGCCGGCCACGGACTTGGCGGACGGCTGGGTGGCCGGCTTCGTCTTCGACGCGGGACGCGTCTTGGGGCCAGGTGTTGCGGCCGGCTTGGCGCGGGCTTTGGCGGGGGCCTTGGCGCGGGACTTCGAGGCGGGAGAGTTGGTACTGGCGGGCATGGCGGCGTCAGAGGTTCGTCAGGGACCAGAGGAGAGGGTGATGTAACGAAGTTACCTTCGGTTGACTTTAGCAGTTTCTTCGTGCGCGGCTCGCCCGTTGGGGTGGCGTGACGTGGCGCTGGCGCCGCGACAAGCTCCGGGATCGCACAAGCCACGCTTCGCGGCAAACGAGCTTCCCTCCATGGAGGGACCGTCGGACCGGGGACCGGGGGCGCTGCTCGGCTAGCATGCCGCCCCATGAACCAAGAATTCGTGATCGCCACCCGCGAGAGCCGCCTGGCCCTCTGGCAGGCGGAACATGTGCAAGCCCTGCTGCGCGCGCGCGGCCTGGAAGTCCGGCTGCTCGGAATGACCACGCGCGGTGACCAGATCCTGGACCGCACGCTGTCCAAGGTCGGCGGCAAGGGCCTGTTCGTGAAGGAGCTGGAAACGGCGCTGGAGGACGGTCGCGCGCAGCTCGCGGTGCATTCGCTGAAGGATGTGCCGATGGAACTGCCGGAGGGCTTCGTGCTCGCGGCGGTGCTGGAACGCGAGGATCCGCGCGACGCGCTCGTGTCGTCGACCTATGAGAACCTCGCGGCGCTGCCGCAGGGCGCCTGCGTGGGCACGTCCAGCCTGCGCCGCGTGACGCAGCTGAAGAACCTGCGGCCGGACCTGCGCATCGAGCCACTGCGCGGCAACCTCGACACGCGGCTGCGCAAGCTCGACGAGGGTCAGTACGACGCGATCGTGCTCGCCGCCGCGGGGCTGAAGCGCCTGGACCTGGCCGGTCGCATCCGTCAGTACTTCGGCGTCGACGAGATGATCCCGTGCGCGGGGCAGGGCGCGCTGGGCATCGAGATCCGTGCCGGTCAGGCGCCGTTGACCACGCATCTGGAGGCGCTGGCCCACACCTCGACGTGGCTGGCGGTCGCGGCGGAGCGCGCGGTCTCGCGCGAACTCGGCGGCAGTTGCTCGATGCCGCTGGCTGCGCACGCGGTCTGGACGGCCGAGGGCCAACTGACGCTCTCCGTCGCGCTGGGGCACCCGATCGAGCCGGAGCGGGCACTCCTGCGGGCGGGCTCGCAGGCCGCGGTGGGGGACCTGGCCGCCGCCGAAGCGCTGGGCATCGCCGCCGCCGCGGCGCTGCGCGAGCTCGGCGCCACCGAGTACCTGAAGGACGTCTGATGGCGGGCGTCGCCGCCCCGGTCCGCTTGCTGCTGACCCGGCCGCAGGCCCAGGCCGACGACTGGGCCAGACGCATGACGGCCCTGGGCGTGCCGACCGTCTCGTTCCCGCTGATCGACATCGAACCGGCCGACGATCCGGCGCCCATCGCGGCGGCCTGGTCGACCTTGCCGGACATGGACCTGGCGATGTTCGTCAGTCCCAATGCCGTCGAGCATTTCTTCGACCGCCGGCCCGACGGCGCCCCGTGGCCGGACCGGACCTGGGCGGCGACCGTCGGTCCGGGCAGCGCGCGGGCGCTGATCGAGCGCGGCGTGCCCGCGGCGCGGCTCGTGCAGCCGCCGGCGGGGTCGGACAGCCTCGACTCGGAACATCTGTGGCCGGAGCTGGTCCGCGTCGCCGGCGCGGACTGGTCCGGCCGCCGCGCGCTGCTGGTGCGAGGTGACGGCGGGCGGGAATGGCTGGGCGACCGGCTGCGCGACGCCGGCGCCGAGGTGGACGCGGTCGGCGTCTATCGCCGCGCCTGTCCGAGACTGTCGGCGGAGACCGGTGCGGTGCTGCGCACGGCGCTGCAGGCGCCGGATCGGCACATCTGGCTGTTCAGCAGTTCGGAGGCGATCGGCCACCTGGAGGCCCTCGAAAAGGGGACGCGGGAGAGCGGTTACGCCGGGGGGCCGACCCCCCTGACACCCCCTGCCTGGGGACGCGTGCGGGCGCTGGCGACGCACGAACGCATCGCGGTTCGCGCACAAGCCCTCGGGGTGGGGCATGTGGTTTTGGTGCGACCCGAGGCGGAGGCCGTGGCGGCCGGGTTCCGGATGCTGTCAGGGTCCACCCTAGAATCGCCGACGTGAGCGAGACCACCACCCCAGCGGCCGACGTTCCGTCGCCCCACAAGCCCGCCCGGCAATCCGGCGCCACCCTGACCCAGGCCGTCGTGGCCTGCGTGGGTCTGGTGGCCCTGCTGGCCCTCGGTCTGGCCTGGCAGAGCCAGCAGCGGCTCAAGCAGGTCGAGCAGGAGCTCGTCCGGCGCCAGGACTCCAGCCAGAGCGAGGCCAACATCGCCCGCGACCAGGCGCGCCAGGCGCAGGACCTCAGCCGCGACACCGCGGCCAAGGTCGCGCTGCTGGACGCCCGGCTGGCCGAGGTCGCGGTGCAGCGCGAGCAGCTCGAAGGGCTGATGCAGTCGATGAACCGCTCGCGCGACGAGAACGTCGTCGGCGACATCGAGGCCTCGCTGCGCGTGGCCATGCAGCAGAGCACGATCACCGGTAGCGCCGAGCCGCTGGTGGCCGCCCTGCGCCAGGCCGACGAGCGGCTGGGCCGCTACAAGCAGCCGCGCCTGGAGGGCGTGCGCCGCGCCGTGACGCGCGACCTGGAGCGCATCAAGGCGGTCAGCGTGGTCGACGTGTCGACGCTGACGATCAAGCTGGATGAGGTCGTGCGTCAGGTCGACGACCTGCCGCTCCTGGCGGTCGCCCAGCCGGGACAGGACCCGGCCGAGGCGTCCGCGGCCACCGGTGCCGCCTCGCAACACCCGACCCCGTCGCCCGCCGCAAAGGCCGCCGCGCCGCGCAGGGCCGCGTCTGGCGGCGTCGGGGCCTCGGGCATCCAGGCCGGCGCGTCGCAGGCGGGCGCCGACGGCGAACCCGGCTGGTGGAGCCGCCTCTGGGACCAGGCCGGCGACCGGTGGACGACCTTGTCGGGCGACGTCTGGCGCGAAGCGCGGGGGCTGCTGCGCGTGACTCGCATCGACCACCCGGAAGCCGCGCTGATCGCGCCCGAACAATCCTTCTTCCTGCGCGAGAACCTCAAGCTGCGCCTGCTGAATGCGCGGCTCGCGCTGCTGAGCCGCCAGTTCGACACTGCGCAGGTCGACCTGCGCGAGGCGCAGGCGATGCTGGACCGCTACTTCGACGGACGCTCGCGCAAGCTGACCCAGACGACGGAGCTGCTGCGCCAGGTGCAGGGCCAGTCCCGGCAGGTGAGCGTGCCGCGCCCCGACGACACGCTGGCCGCGCTCAGCGCGGTCGCGCGTTGAGGAGATCGCCATGCGCATGGTGATCTGGCTGGTGCTGCTGTTCGTCGCGGCGGTGGTCGCGGCGCTCACGCTGGGCAACAACGACGGTCTCGCCAGCTTCTACTGGCGCGGCTGGCGCATGGACCTGTCGCTCAACCTGTTCCTGCTGCTGCTGGTGGCGGGCTGCTTCGCGCTGATGACGCTGATGCAGACGCTGGACGCGCTGCTGACGCTGCCCAAGCGCGCGCGCCAGTGGCGCATGGCCCAGCGCGAGCGCAGCGCCCAGATCGCCTTGCGCGAAGCCTGGGCGGAGTATTTCGGCGCCCGCTACAGCCGCGCGCAGAAGGCGGCGCAACGCGCGCTCGCCATCCAGGCGCAGACGCCCGACCTGGCGCAGGACGGTGCCTTCATGGCGCTGGCGCACCTGGTGGCCGCGCAGAGCGCCCACAAGCTGCAGGACCGCCGCAATCGTGACGAACACCTGCGCCAGGCGCTGCAGGTGGCCGCGACCTCGGCGGGCGCCCGCGTGCAGGAGGAGGGCGCCAGACTGCTGGCCGCCGAATGGGCGCTCGACGACCGCGACGCGCCGAGAGCGCTCGGCCTGCTGCGCGAGCTGACGCCTGGCGTCGCGCGCCGCACACAGGCGCTCAGATTGAAGCTGCAGGGCAGCCGTCTCGCGCACGAGCCGCTGGAGGCATTGCGCACGGCTCGCCTGCTGGCCAAGCATCAGGGCTTCTCGAAATCGGCGGCCCAGGGCCTGCTGCGTTCGCTTGCCTGCGAGGCGCTGGACACCGCGCGGGACATCGACCAGCTGCGCAGCATCTGGCAGCAACTGGACGCGTCGGACCGGCGCGACGTCTTCGTCGCCTCGCGGGCCGCGAACTGCGCGGCCGGTCTGGGCGCGCCGGAAGATGGTCGCGGCTGGCTGCGGCCCTTCTGGGAATCGATCGCGGAGCAGGGCGCCGATGAGCGCCAGGCGCTGGCCGAGGCGCTGGTGCTGTGCATGCCGGGCCTCGGACCGGAATGGCTGCAGCGTCTGGAGGGGGCGGTGCTCCGCTTCCCGCGAGACGGGAAGATGGCCTTCGCCCTCGGACACGCGCTGGCGGAGCGCCAGCTGTGGGGCAAGGCGCGCCTGATGCTGGAGCAGGCGGCCGAGGATCGCGAGCTGACGCTCAACGCCCGCCGCCGCAGCTGGCTGCGCCTGGCGGAGATGGCCGACCAGGACGAGGACTCGGAGCGTCGTGCCCGCTGCTACGAGGCGGCCGCGCGTCTGGGCTGAGGATCGGTCTGGAAGGCCCGTGTCACCGGGCCTCGACGAGGGATTGCGCGACGACGCGGCGAGCGGATGGAATGATTTTTCGTCGAGATACTTGCAGACCCTGAAAAACGCATGCTATAGTCGCAGTCTTTCAGCGGCTGTAGCTCAGTTGGATAGAGTACTTGGCTACGAACCAAGGGGTCGTGGGTTCGAATCCTGCCAGCCGCACCAGAAAAACTGTTGAATGTCCGGGTCACCGGAGATTCGGCAAGCAAAAGAAGAAGTAACAACAAAAACCTGGGATCGCTTCCACGACGGCGATTCCTGATCAGTAAAAGTCGAGCGGCTGTAGCTCAGTTGGATAGAGTACTTGGCTACGAACCAAGGGGTCGTGGGTTCGAATCCTGCCAGCCGCACCAAATAGAAAGCCAGCGTTGAAAGACGCTGGCTTTTTTCTTTGTCCGAATGGAATCTCCGGTGATTCCGGATATTCATTCCCAAAGGAACTTGGGGGCCCGCTTCAAGCGCCTCGGGTGACATTCGGGCGAATATCGTCCGGACCGGATAACTCCTCCCGGATATCGCTGGAGCGCGCGGCGGGCCCCGGCCGGGCTGGCGTGCGCAAGAGTTTCGGCGCCGGCATCGGCCATGTGATCCCGTCCTGCATGAAGAAGTTGCGTCGGGCCTGATGGTGCGGATGCAGCGGCGCTTCGGCGGCGGTCAATACGGGCGCGACACAGGCGTCGCTGCCTTCGAAGGCAGCGACCCAATGCGCGAGCGGCTCTTGCCGGATCCGGGCGGCCACCGCGTCGCGCAGCACCGGCCATTGGGCGGGATCGTCCTGGGGCGAGGACGATGCGGATGACGATGACCGCGCCGCGAGGCCGAGTCGTTCCATGAGGGCCTGCTGAAAGGGCGCCTCGATGGCGCCCAGCGACAGCCAGCGCCCGTCCGCGCACTCGAAGCAGTCGTAGAAATGGGAACGATGCAGGAAGAGGTTGCGCGTCGGGTCGTCGTCCCAGCGTCCGCCGGCCCGCAGCGCCTGGATGAGCGTTCCCATGTAGCCGACGCCGTCGACGATCGCGGCGTCCACGACCTGACCGCGCCCCGAGCGGCGTGACTCCCACAACGCGCACATCAGTCCGAAGAGCAGGGTCAAGGCGCCGCCGCCGATGTCGCCGAGCAAGGTAGCCGGCAGCGCCGGCGGCTGCCCTGGACGGGCCGCAAACGGCATCAGGCCGCTCAGCGCGACATAGTTGATGTCATGCCCTGCGCGCTGCGCCAGCGGGCCGTCCTGGCCCCATCCCGTGAGCCGGGCGTAGACCAGCGTCGGATGCGCCGCGAGCAGCGTGTCCGGACCGAGCCCGAGCCGCTCCATCACCCCGGGCCGGAAGCCTTCGATCAACGCGTCGGCGCCGGCGACGAGCTCGCGGACGCGGGCCAGGCCGGCCGGGGATTTCAGGTCCGCCTGCACAACGGTCTTGCCGCGGTTCAGCGCCGCGCCGCCGCCGAGCCGTGTTTCTCCGCCGAGCCGCTCGACGACGGTCACCTCGGCGCCGAAGTCGGCCAACGCGAGCCCCGCGAACGGTGCGGGGCCGATGCCGGCGAACTCCACGATCTTCAATCCTGCCAGCGGCCCGGCGGGGTCCTGCGGAGCTCCCTCGTTCATGCGATCGCCTCACTCAAAAGCTGCATTCGACGCAGACACCATACCGCGCTTGAACAACGCCATACGTACCGAATCGCCCAAGCCTCGAACCAGGAGGTGGCGCCTCCTCACTTCCAGTGTCGCGCGACAACCGCGCCAGAACATCTCTCAATTTTCAAAGGACAAGGTATGACCTTCTCTTCCTGGCATGACCACAGCCCCTGGACTCAGGGCGGCGCCCACGCCCACGCGGCGGAGTTCGGCGGACTCGGTTCCTCGCATGGCGGCGGCTTCGGCTACTCGCAGGGATACGGCGGCTGGATGTCGCATTCAATGATGGGCCGCTCTGCGGGCGGGTTCGATCGCATGGGGTGGGGCGGCGAGCGACGCCGCGGCCACGGCGACGGCGGTCGCACCAGCGAGCAGCACAGCGCTGGCGGCGCAACGGGTCCGTGCAGCGAGCAGCACACCACCAGCAGAGCAGCGGATCAGGGCAGTGGTCGACATCACGGCGGATGCCACGCGGGAAAAGGCCGCTCGCAGGCCGCCGCCGATGCGCCGTCGGCGAAGGCTCCCGCTGCCGCCACAACCCCCGCGTCCGCGCCTCCGACAAACAATGCTCCGCGCGAGGGCGCATGGGACGCGTCGAAGGGCGGATATGTCGTCGGACAAAGCGGTGAAGTCCAGATCGATTTTCTGAATACGTACACCCACAATTACCCTATCCAGTATCGGGGCACCGATGGCAAGTGGATCGACCTGGGAACCTCCGACGTCCTGAACGGGAAGAACTTGACCGTCAAGGCAGACCCGGGCAGCACGCTCCAGTTCCGGATGAACAATACCGCCGGCAGTTGGGAACAGGCGGGTACGACGCTCAACGCCAGCGGCAAGGACATGGCCAAGGTCACGCAGGACAGTGATGGCTACAAGCTCGCCTTCGACGGCAACAACGTCACGCAGCTCTACGACGACCTGTTCCTGAAGTTGCGCGATCCCAGGGCGCCGAGCTGATCATGTTCCCTGGAATTGGGCTGGCGTCTCTCGGATGCCGGCCTTTTTTTGTTTTCGCCACAATAGGCGCATGAGCAAGGCATTCACCAAGGAATCCGAGAGCGACGACGATGACGACGGCCCGTCGCTGCCCGCGTTGCCGCAGGGCTCGCGCAACTACATGACGCCGGCCGGCTACGCGCGGCTGCGCGCGGAGTTCATGCAGCTGCTGGACGTCGAGCGTCCCAAGATCGTCGAGATCGTGTCCTGGGCCGCCAAGAACGGCGACCGATCGGAGAACGGCGACTACCTCTACGGCAAGAAGCGCCTGCGCGAGATCGACCGCCGCCTGCGCTTCCTCACGAAGCGGCTGGACATCGCCGAGGTCGTCGACCCCAGCGCCCATCACGGCAGCGACCAGGTGTTCTTCGGCGCGACGGTGACCTACGCCAATGCGAAGGGGGAGGAGCGCACCATCACCATCAAGGGCATCGACGAGTCGGACAGCCTGGCGGGCGAGGTGAGCTGGGTGTCGCCGATCGCGCGCACGTTGATCAAGGCGCGCGAAGGCGACGAGCTCCAGCTGGTCACGCCGGTCGGCGTGGAGACGATCGAGATCGTCGAGGTCCGTTACCCCGACCCGCCGGCTCCGGGCGCCTGATCAGGGCTTCACGCGCCAGGCGCGCATCACCGCGCTGGAGCGCTTGAGCGTGCGCAGCGCGTCGGCCAGATGCAACCGGTCGCGCACCGCCAGCAACAGCGTCATCTCGGCCGTCTCGCGCTGCTGCGAGTCGTCGCTCATGGCGATGTGGGTGATGTCGGCCTCCGCGCTGCTGACCGCGGTCGCGATCTGCGCCAGCACGCCCTTGCCGTTGCGCATCAGCACGCCGACTTCCGCCTCGAAGCTGCGGCTCAGTTCCTCGCCCCAGCCCACGGCGATCCAGTGCTCGCTGTCGCGCTGGAACAGGCGTCGTCCGACCGAGCATTCGGCCGTGTGCACCACCAGCCCCTCGCCGCGGCCCAGGTAGCCCTTGATGTCGTCGCCGGGAATCGGCCGGCAGCAGGTGGCCAGCCGGACAGAGGCGCCCTCGCTGCCGTCGATCAGTACCTGGCCCTGCGACGGCGCGTCGTCGGTGGCGAACCGGCCCATCGTCAGCAGCACGGCGTCGGGCCGCTGGCCTTGATCGGACAGCGTGCGCGCCAGTTTCTTGGCGACGATGGTCGCGATCTTGCGTCCGAGTCCGATCTCCACGAGCAGCTCATCCACATGGCGGTTGCCCGCCCAGCGCGCCAGGTCCTGCCACAGCGCGGCGGCGGTCTCGTCCTCGGGCTGGAGGCTGGGCAGCGCCAGTCCTTCCGCGCGCAGCGCCTGCGCCAGCATCTTGTGGCCGAGCTCGCGCGATTCCTCCTGCTCGAGATTCTTCAGGAAGTGCCGGATCTTGGAGCGCGCCCGCCCGGTGCGCACGAAGCTCAGCCAGGCCGGATTCGGCCGCGCGCCGGCGGCGGTGACCACTTCGATCACGTCCCCGCTGCGCAGTTCGGTGCGCAGCGGCACCGGCTCGCCGTTGACCTTCGCGGCGACGCAATGGTCGCCCACGTCCGAGTGGATCGCGTAGGCGAAATCCACCGGCGTCGCACCCTTGGGCAGCGCCATGATCTTGGACTTCGGCGTGAACACGTAGACCGCGTCGGGGAACAGGTCGATCTTGACGTGCTCCAGGAACTCGGTCGCGTCGCGGGTCTCGTCCTGGATGTCCAGCAGCGACTGCAGCCAGCGCGAGCCCAGCTGCTGCGCACCCTTGGCGTCGCCCTTGCTCTTGTACAGCCAGTGCGCGGCCACGCCCTTCTCGGCGACCATGTGCATGGCCTCGGTGCGCATCTGGAATTCCACCGGCGTGCCCAGCGGGCTCACCAGCGTGGTGTGCAGCGACTGGTAGCCGTTGGGCTTGGGAATGGCGACGTAGTCCTTGAAGCGGCCCGGCTGCGGTTTGTAGAGCTGGTGCAGCACGCCCAGCGACCAGTAGCACTGCGGCAGGTCCTGCACGATGACGCGGAAGCCGAAGATGTCGCTCACCTGCGCGAAGCTCAGGTGCTTCTCTCTCATCTTCTTGTAGATGCTGAACAGCGTCTTCTCGCGGCCCTGGATCTCCACGCGCAGGTTGGCCTCGGAGAAGGCCTTCTGCACGTCGCGTTCGATGCGTGACACCAGGTCGCGCCGATGACCGCGGGCCTTGGTCACCGCCTTGGCCAGCGCGCCGTGGCGCCACGGGTGGATGTACTGGAACGAGAGTTCCTGCAGCTCGCGGTAGATCTCGTTGAGCCCGAGCCGGTGGGCGATCGGCGCGTAGATGTCCAGCGTCTCCCGGGCGATGCGCCGGCGCTTGTCGAACGCCATGTGCTGCATCGTCCGCATGTTGTGCAGGCGGTCGGCCAGCTTGATCAGGATGACGCGGACGTCCCGTGCCATCGCCAGCAGCATCTTGCGGAAGCTCTCCGCCTGGGATTCCTCGCGGGTCGAGAACTGCAGCTTGTCCAGCTTGGTCAGGCCGTCGACCAGTTCGGCGGTCGGCGCCTCGAAGCGCTCGATCAGCTCGGTCTTGGTGACGCCGCAGTCCTCCATCGCGTCATGCATCAGCGCGGCCATGATGGCCTGCGCGTCCAGGCGCCAGTCGGCGCACAGGCCCGCCACGGCGATCGGATGGGTGATGTAGGGTTCCCCGCTGGCTCGGAACTGCCCCAGATGGGCTTCGTCCGCGAACTTGTAGGCCTCCCGGATGCGCTTGACGTCCGCCTTGGGCAGGTAGTGCAGACGATCGACGAGGGCGTCGAACGACGACGCCTCGGCGGCGGTGTCCGGCGCGGCCTTGGGGCCGGCCAGGCCGGTCAGGCCAGGAATGTGAGCGGTTGCGAAGGAGCGGAGACCCATGCGGTGCAATTTAACCGATGGCGGGAGGGGTTTCCGGCGAGTGGACTTGCCGCCTCGACCCCCCTTCAGGCCCGGGTTTAGGGGTTTGTCCCTATCAAGAAAGTGCGAAAGCTGCGGATCGAGGCCTAAAGTCCGGAGATCGCCCGCCGATAAACCGAACATGCCCTGGAAGGGCGATGGCCCGGGACCCGTCCCGGTCCCGGCATCCGCTGGCCGAAATGTGCGGACACCTCGCGGGAGGCTCGCCATGATTCCTGTTTCCAACAACACAACGACCTTGAACGGTCCCGGTGCGACCACCGGGCAGTCGGCGCGCGTGCGTGAAGCCGGCGTGGACGATTCGTCGACGGCATCGCCGGTCGAAGCCTCCGCCGTGGTGAGCCTGTCGCCGCAGGCGGCGAGTCTGGCCGCGTCCACCCTGACCAGCGCTTCGGCGCCCGTCCAGTCGGCCACCGGACCCGCCGTGGCGGTGCGCACGGCGACGGCCGAGCCCGTCACCGCCACGCCCGCCGCGCCGGCCGCCCAACTGGCGGCGGCACAGGCACCCGCCCCCGCACCTGCGCCCGCACCCGCGCCGGTTGTTCCCGCGCCCGCCAGCCCCGCGACGGTGACGGCGCAAAGCACCTCCTTCCAGCCCTCGAATGCCCGCGCGGCCGTGGTGTCCACGGAAGAGAAGTTCCCCGCGCCCATCAGTCTCGTGCCCAACCTGGTCTACGCGGAGGCCGACTCCGACCAGAACGGCGTCATCTCGCCGTCGGAGCGCCGCTCGTACGACGTTCTGCACCCCACGCTGGGCCAGCGCCCGGCGGACGTGCCGCCCAAGCGCGTCGTGGACGCCGAACTGCGCGAATACGCGTCGATCGCCAAGAACCAGTTCTGAAGCCGTTGGGCCGGGCGATCGCCCCGACGGGCCCGACTTCGGCCGATATCACCCGATGGGGGGATCCGGGACGGACTCCCCCCCTTCCGAGGGCCCTCCTCAGTTGGGTATGCAGCGCGCGATCCAGCGCGCAAAGTGGACTCCATCGCGGCTCCGGATGAGCTGCCTGTCGTTGAAGGAGTCAGCCATGCACTTCGCCGAGATCGAGACCGGGGACTACCGCATCTACGCCGGCGCGATCGAGCGCCCCCGCCAGTTCGGCTACGTGGCGGCGGTCGTCGTGGTGCGGACCAGCTTCAACGAGGCGATGAACAAGCGCGAGGCGTTCCGGGACGAGAACCTCGCCGGCGGCTACGGCTGGGCGACGCCGGCGGAGGCGTTGCGTTTCGCCATCAATGCCGGCAAGGAAGCCGTGATGTGCCGGATCGGCATGTACGCATGAGGGTCGCGACGCACTCAGGCGGCATGACTGAAGCCCCCAAGTTCCAGGACGACCTGTCCGACGACGACCTGGACGACCTGTTCGAGGATTTCCTCGCCACGCTGCCACGGGTGGGCGCGCCGGTTGTCGTGGCTCAAGCGGCTCATCCCGTGCTTCGTCGCGTGAGCGCCCGCCCGCGCTTGGATCGTCGTGCCCGGCCCGTTATCGTGCGGGCATGTCGACCCCGGTCCTCCCCGTCAGCCCGATCGAGCCCCCGCATCCGGCCTGGCACGGTTTCGTCTCCTACCTGACGCCGCAGCGCGTCCTGCTGGCGCTTGCGCTGGCCACCGTCTTCGCGCTGGCGCTGCAGCCGATCTTCATCACGCCGTTCCCGGTCCTGCTGGGGCGGACGATGTTCGTGGGCATGCTGGCGCTGCTGGCCTTCTCGGCGGCGGGGCAATGGCCGCGGCGGCTGCCCAGCTGGTGGGCCCGCTGGCTGTTCCAGGTCGTGGTGGTCGCCGCGGCGGTGCCGCTGGCCACGCTGGCCGTGTACATGGTCGCCGTCGGCGGCGACTTCTCCAGCTTTGTCGAGTCCGAGTCCAGGATGCTCGGCTTCCTCTGGATCGCGGGCTCGGGCCTGGTCGTCGGCCCCTTGCTGGCGATGGGGGCGCTCTATCGGCAGCGCGACGCGGAAGCCCGCAACCAGGCGCTCAGTTTCGAACTTGAACGCAGCGAACTGGAGCGGCAGGCCCTGGATGCCCGCCTGCGGCTGCTCCAGGCGCAGGTCGAGCCGCATTTCCTGTTCAACACGCTGGCCAACGTCCGCGCGCTGGTGGAGACCGGTTCACCCCAGGCCGCGCCCGTGCTGAGGAGCCTGATCGCCTATCTGCGCGCCGCCATGCCGAGGCTGCAGGGCGATACCACGGCGCTGTCGGACGAGGTGGCGCTGGTGCGCGCCTACCTCGAACTGATGCACCTGCGCATGCCGGACCGACTGGATTACCAGGTCGACCTGCCGCCCGAGCTCGACAGCCTGCGCTTCCCGCCGATGGCCCTGCTGACGCTGGTCGAGAACGCCGTGCGGCACGGCATCGATCCGAGCGAGGAGGGCGGCCGCATCGAGGTCGGCGGCGCGCTGCACGACGGGCAGGTGCGCCTGTGGGTCAGCGATACCGGCGTCGGCATGACGCAGAGCATGGGCAGCGGCACCGGGCTGCGCAACCTGCGCGAACGGCTGACGCTGTTCTACGGCCTGGGCGCTGCCTTGGCGCTCACCGAGAACCTGCCCCACGGCCTGCGCGCCGAAGTGCGCTTCACCCCGCAATGACATGAGCCTGCCCTCATCCGCTCCCACCGCCCTGATCGCCGATGACGAACCGCTGCTGCGCGACAGCCTGCAGCGCAGCCTCGGTCTGCTGTGGCCGGAACTGCGCGTCGTCGCACAGGCGCGCAACGGACGCGAGGCGGTCGAGATGTTCGAGGTCCACCGGCCCGACATCGCCTTCCTGGACGTCCACATGCCGGGCCTGAACGGGATGGAGGCCGCGCGGCAGATCGCGCGCCAGGCCCACGTCGTGTTCGTCACCGCCTTCGAGGAATACGCCTTGCAGGCTTTCGAGCGCGGCGCGATCGACTACCTCGTCAAGCCGGTCGACGAAGTCCGGCTGGCCGACACGGTCGGTCGGCTGAAGGAGCGCCTGGCCGAACGGCCGCGGCATCCACGCGGCGAGGGCAGTCAGGCGGCGCTGGAAGCCGTCATCGACGAACTCGCCCGCCGCATGGCCCGCCCGCCGGGCGCGTCCACGTCGGCGGCCGGCGGCCTCGCGACGGACACCGGGCCGCTGCAGTGGATACGCGCGTCGGTCGGCTCGACCTTGAAGCTGATCCCCGTCGACGAGATCCTCTTCCTGCGTTCGGACGAGAAGTACACGCTGGTCGTCACCGCCGAGGGAGAGGCGCTCATCCGCACGCCGATCCGCGAGTTGATCGAGCGGCTCGACGCCCAGCGTTTCGTGCAGGTGCATCGTTCGGTGGTGGTGAACCTGCACGCGATCAGCCACGTCACGCGCGGGCCCAACGAGACCGCGGATCTCCACCTGAAGGCGCGGCCGGAGGTCCTGCCGGTCAGCCGCAGCTACCTGCACCTGTTCCGGCAGATGTGAAACGGACCGCGGGAGAAACCGGCGTCGCCGGTCCCGGGGCGCCTGCGATGCTCAGCGCGTCGGCTGCGCCTTTTCCAGCGGCTGAGGCGCCGCCGGCAGCGGCACCTGCTGGGTCTTGCCTTGCACGACGACCGGCTCCAGCTGCCACATCGGCGCGGCGACGTTGACCATCTGCACGACGGCCATCACGGCCACCGCAATGATCGCGAGCATCAACGCCGTGTGCATCGCGCCGTCGGAGAAACGGTGCATCTCGCGCTCATCGTTGGCCGACGGCTTGTGCCGTGCCAGTGCGCGCCAGCCGTTCCACGCCTGGGAGAGTCGGGTGTCCATGTCTCTGCTCCTCGTCGACCACCTGCAACAAGTCTAGGTCGCACCCCGGAGCGCTTCCAGCGAGGCCGGACGTAAAAAAGCGCGGCTCAGCCGCGCTTTTCCGCAGTCCGTCGCAGGGACGGTAGGCGCATCAACGATGCAGCGCTTCCGTGCGGGTGTTCAGCCAGGCCAGCGCCTCGCCGTCGACCAGCGGCGCCAGACGGCGGCGCACCTCGGCGTGATACGCGTTCAGCCAGGCGAGCTCCTCTTCCGACAGCAGGCCCACCGCGATGCAGCGCGTGTCGATCGGGCACAGCGTCAGCGTCTCGAAGGCCAGCATCTCGCCGAACTGCCCCTTTTCGGGGGTGTCGAGACCGACGTTCAGCACCAGGTTTTCGATCCGCACCCCCCATTGGCCGGGGCGGTACAGGCCGGGCTCGATCGACGTGATCATGCCGGGCTCCATCGCCATGTTCGCGTCCGGAACGGCCTTCGAAATGCTCTGCGGGCCCTCGTGCACGTTCATGAAGTAGCCGACGCCGTGGCCGGTGCCGTGGCCGTAGTCCAGACCGTGGGCCCACAGCGGCGCGCGGGCGATCGCGTCGAGCATCGGGCTCAGCGTGCCGCGCGGGAACGCGGTGCGCGACAGCGCGATCGTGCCCTTGAGCACCAGCGTGTAGTCGCGCCTGTGGTCGTCGGTGATGGTGCCGATCGGCCAGACGCGGGTGATGTCGGTGGTGCCGCCGAGGTACTGGCCGCCGGAGTCGATCAGCAGCAGGCCGTCGCCGTCGATCGGGGAGAAGGACTCGGGCGTCGCGCGGTAGTGCGGCATCGCCCCGTTGGCGTTGAAGCCGGCGATGGTCGAGAACGACAGGCCGACGAAGCCCGGGCGCTTCGCGCGTTCGGCGGTCAGGCGCTCGTCGATGGTGAGTTCGGAGATCGCCTCGCCGCGCGCCATCGCCGCCTCGAACCAGGCGTAGAACGCGCACATCGCGGCGCCGTCCTGTTCCATGGCCTGGCGGATGAACTGGGCTTCCTCGGCGTTCTTGCGGCTCTTCAGCAGCGTGCTGGGGTTGATGGCTTCAACGACGGTTGCCGACGCCGGCAGCGCCTCGCGCAGGCCGAGCGTCACGCGACGCGGGTCGATCAGCACCTTCGCGTCCGCGGGCAGGGCGCTCAGCGTGGCGCGGGCGTCGGCATAGGGGGCGAGACGCACGCCGTCGGCCGACAGACGCTGCTCGAGTGCGGCGTCGATCTTGCCGGGCTGCACGAACAGCGTGGCGCCGTTCTTCTCGAGCAGCGCGTGCGCGAGGAACACCGGGTTGTAGGTCACGTCCGAGCCGCGCAGGTTGAACAGCCAGGCGATGTCGTCGACGCTGGAGATCAGGTGATGCGAGGCACCGTGCTTGGCCATGCCTTCGCGCACCTGCTGGAGCTTGTCGGCGCGGCTGACGGTGGCTTGCGGCGAGGCGTGTTCGTAGATGGGGGCGTCGGGCAGGCCGGGGCGGTCGTCCCAGGCCTGATCGATCAGGTCGACGGCGGTGTTGATCAGCACGCCCTTGGCGCCGAGTGCGGCGCGCAGTTGCTGGGCGACGGCGAGTCCGAGGACCTGCCCGTCGACCACCAGGGTCTGGCCGGTCTGCAGCTTCTCGGCGATCCAGGTGATGTGCTGGCTGGAGGCGCCGTTGGGAATCTTGAAGAGCGAGATGCCGCTGTCGGCGAGTTCGCGCTCGGCGGATGTCCAGTAGCGGCTGTCGGCGAAGAGTTGGGCGTCGTCGGCGGTGACGACCAGGGTGCCCATGGAGCCGGTGAAGCCGGAGAAGACTTCGCGCGCTTGCCAGCGTCGTGGCAGGTACTCGGAGAGGTGGGGGTCGGCCGAGGGGACCAGGATGGCGTGGGCGCCGGCGTTGCGCAGCGCGTCGCGCAGTCTGGAGATGCGCAGCTTGATCTGGGAAAGGCGGGTATCCATGGCGGGCCTCGGCGGGTTGGCAGGCGGACCGTGGGTGACCGGATAGGCCCCCCACATCGAAGTCCCCGAATTGTAGAAGCGACCGTCTCCATCCCTCTAACGAGCGTGCGAGCTCGTGCCGGAGCGGGGCGACCAGGCCCCCTTGACGGAACTTAAGGAGGGAATTTGGAGGCCGGGGCGGCCGACAAAGGAGGGAGATGGAGTCAAGGGGGCCTGGTTGCCCCGCGAGCGCTCAGAGTTCCGTCCGCAGGGCCCACAGTTCGGGGAACAGCACGACATCGAGCATCTTGCGCAGATAGCTGACGCCGCCGGTGCCGCCGGTGCCGCGCTTGAAGCCGATGACGCGTTCCACGGTGGTGACGTGTCGGAATCGCCAAAGCCGGAATGCGTCTTCGAGGTCGACGAGTTCCTCGCCCATCTGGTACAGGTCCCAGTGTGCTTTCGGATCCCGGTAGACCTCCAGCCAGGCGGCCTTGACGCCGTCGTCGGCGGAGCGGGGCTGGGTCCAGTCGCGGTCGAGGGCATGGGCGGGCACGTCGATGCCGCGGCGCTTCAGCAGGCGCAGGACCTCGTCGTACAGCGAGGGCGCTTCGTAGGCTGCTTGAACATCGGCCAGCAGGTCGGCGCGATGCGCATGCGGCTTGAGCATCGCGGCGTTCTTGTTGCCGAGCATGAACTCGATGCGACGGTACTGCGCGCTCTGGAAGCCGCTGCTGTTGGAGAGATAGGGTCGGATGGCCGAGTATTCCGGCGGTGTCATCGTGCTGAGCACGTCCCAGGCGTGGACGAGCTGCTCCATGATCCGCGACACCCGCGCCAGCATCTTGAAGGCTTCGGGCAACTGGTCCGATGCGACGTGCGTCACCGCGCCGTGGAGCTCGTGCAGCATCAGCTTCATCCACAGCTCCGAGGTCTGGTGCTGGATGATGAAGAGCATCTCGTTGTGGTCGGGCGAGAGCGGGTGTTGCGCGCTCAGCACCTGGTCCAGGCGGAGGTAGTCGCCGTAGCTCATGTCCTTGGAGAAGTCGAGCTGCGCGCCTTCCTCGCGGACGATGGCCTCGCCGCCTGGTCCGGTTCCTTCAGCAGTTCTTCCAGCGGCCCCCTGCGCGGCCTTGTCGTCCGCTGCGCCGGCGCCATGTCCCATCGGGCAACTCATGTCACTGCCGCCTTCTTGTTGAAGCGCGCCTCGCGCCATTCTCCGGTGGCCA
Organism: Roseateles noduli; assembly: GCA_002205125.1. Lineage (GTDB taxonomy): Bacteria > Pseudomonadota > Gammaproteobacteria > Burkholderiales > Burkholderiaceae_C > Roseateles > Roseateles noduli. Next base: position 213,467 of record NIOE01000006.1, read on the forward strand.
GCACCTGGTGCAGGTGCTCGACCGCGTCCCAGGCGTCGGCGAAGCCGATGTACAGCGGTGTGAAGCCGAAGCGCAGGATGTGCGGCACCTCGGCTAGCCGGGCCGGATCGCCCGCGCGGAAGTCTCCGATCACGCCGCGCTCGATCAGCGCCTGCACGACCGCGTAGCCGGCCGTCTCATGCAGCGGCGCCTTCAGCGCCAGGCAGACCTGGCTGCCGCGCTGCGCGGCGTCGCGCGGCGAAACGACGTAGATGCCCTGTTCGCCGCAGCGCTGCTCGGCCAGGCGCGCGAAGAGTTCGGTCAACGCGATCGATTTCTCGCGCAGCGCCGCCATGCCGCCGAAGGGCTCGGCCGCGAGCAGCGTGTCGACGCCGCATTCCAGCGCGGCCGTCGACAGGATCGCCGGCGTGCCGCAGATGTAGCGCTTGATGCCGGCAGCCGGTGCGTAATTCGAGGTGAACTGGAACGGCGACGCATGCCCCAGCCAGCCCGACAGCGGCTGCCAGAAGCGGTCGGCATGGCGCGGATGCGCCCAGACGAACGCCGGTGCGCCGGGTCCGCCATTGAGGTACTTGTAGCCGCAACCGATGGCGAAGTCCGCGTCGGCGGCGTTCAGGTCGACGGGAATGGCGCCCGCGGAGTGCGCGAGGTCCCACACGGTCAGCGCGCCGGCCGCATGGGCCGCAGCGGTCACCGCCTTCATGTCGTGCTTGCGGCCGGTCCGGTAGTTGACCTCCGTCAGCATCAGCACGGCGAGCCTGTCGTTCAGCAGGCCGGGGATCTCATCGACGTGATCGACGAGATGCAGCGTCATGCCGAACTGCTCGGCGAGGCTCTCCGCGATGTAGAGGTCGGTGGGGAAGTTGCTGCGCTCGGAGACGACGACCGTGCGTCGGCCGTCGGCATCGCCGGCCTTGACGATGCGCAGCGCCGCGCTCAGCACCTTGTAGAGGTTGAGCGAGGTCGAGTCCGCGACGATGGTCTCGCCCGGCTTCGCGCCGATCAGGCGGCCGATCTTGTCGCCGATGCGCGAGGGCAGGTCGATCCAGCCGGCGGTGTTCCAGCTCTTGATCAGGTCGCGACCCCATTCGTCGGCGATCACCTGCTGCACGCGCGCCGCGGTCGCCTTGGGCATCGCGCCCAGCGAATTGCCGTCCAGGTAGAGCGTGCCCGCGGGCAGCGAGAACTGGTCCTTGAGCGGCGCCAGCGGATCGGCGGCGTCCAGGGCCAGGCAGTCTTGTCTTGTCGTCATCGATGGTCCAGATGATGTCGGAAGAGGGGTCAGAGCGCGCGCAGCACCGCGCGCACCGGCGACGCGCAGGCGCCGGCGAGCTTGAGCGGCAGCGCGATCAGTTCGTAGTCGCCTTCGGGCACCTCATCGAGCACGAGGTTCTCCAGCACCCGCAGGTCCAGGCGCAGCAGCCGCTGATGGCTGTCCAGCGTCTTGCTGGTGGCGGGGTCGACGCTGGGCGTGTCGAGCCCGATCAGTTTCACGCCGCGCGCGGCCAGCCACTCGACGGTCTCGGGCGCGTAGGCGCTGAATTCGGGATTCCAGACGGTGTCGGCGCGCTCGTTGCAGCGCACCAGCACGCGCGCCGGCAGGTCCTGCGCGGCGTGTTCCAGATGCTCGACGCGGATCAGCGGCCCGCAGCCGATCGCATGGATCACGCGGCAGGGACCGAGGTAGGGATCGAGCGCCACCTCCGCCGCGCTCGCCACGCCGTCCGCGTAGTGCAGTGGCGCATCGGCATGTGCACCGACGTGCGGCGACATCGTGATCGCGCTCAGGTTCACCGGGCACTCCGGCGACAGCCGCGCGGTCCACTTCAGCGCGTAGGGCTCGTCGCCGGGAAAGATGGGCGCGTCGGGCGCCACCACCGGCGAGATGTCCCACAGCGCGCGCCGGGAGGATCGTTCGGACGATCGTTGGGAGGATGGGCTGGTTGACTTCATCTGCTGCTCCTGCCGGGCCTTCGGCACGACGGCGCGCACCTTAGCGCGCGGTCCCGGACCGTGGTGTCGGTTAATTCCAACAAGGCCGGGTGTTTTGCGCAAGCCGCCCGGGCGGCGACGTCGACGGGCTCAGGGTTATCTCTGGAAAGGCCGGTCGCCCATGTCGTTGACACCTCAACTATCCAGGCCTAAAGTGATCCCGTCAAGCAGTCCTCGCCCGACGCTCGCCGGGCTTCCCACCATGCGCATCACCTGCATAGGCGGCGGTCCCGCCGGTCTGTACTTCGCGCTGCTGATGAAGCGGCAGAACCCGGCGCACGAGGTCACGGTGCTGGAGCGCAACCGCGCCGGCGACACCTTCGGCTGGGGCGTGGTGTTCTCGGACCAGACGCTGGCCGCGCTGCGCGAGGCCGATCCGAAGACCGCCGAGCAGATCCTGCAGTCCTTCAACCATTGGGACGACATCGCCGTCCACATCGACGGCCGCACGATGGTGTCCGGCGGACACGGCTTCTGCGGCATCGGCCGGCGCAGGCTGCTGGACATCCTGCGCGAGCGGTGCGAGGAACTGGGCGTCGTGCTGCGCTACGAGACCGATGTCGCCGACGACGCGGACATCGACGCGGACCTGATCATCGCCGCCGACGGCCTCAACAGCCGTCTGCGCCAGAAGTACGCCGCGACCTACCAGCCCGACGTCGACCTGCGCAACTGCCGCTTCGTGTGGCTGGGCACGACCAAGCTCTTCGACGCCTTCACCTTCGATTTCCAGAAGACCGAATGGGGCTGGTTCCAGGCGCACGCCTACCGCTACGACGACACGCATTCGACCTTCATCGTCGAGACGCCGGAGCACGTGTGGAAGGCCGCCGGCCTGGAGGACATGAGCAAGGAAGAGGGCATCGCCTTCTGTGAGAAGCTCTTCGCCAAGGTGCTCGACGGCCACCCGCTGATCTCGAACGCGGCACACCTGCGCGGTTCGGCGCAGTGGATCCGCTTCCCGCGCGTGGTCTGCAAGCGCTGGGTGCATCACAACGGCCGCGCGCCGGTCGTGCTGATGGGCGACGCGGCGCATACGGCGCATTTCTCGATCGGCTCGGGCACCAAGCTCGCGCTGGAGGATGCCATCGCGCTGGCGCGCGACATCGAGCGCCATGGCGGCGGCGTGGACAGCCTGTCCGCTGCGCTGGAGGAGTACGAAGCCACGCGTTCGATCGACGTGCTGCGCATCCAGAACGCCGCGCGCAACTCGACCGAGTGGTTCGAGAACGTCGAGCGCCACGCGCGCCTGGCGCCGGAGCAGTTCGCGTACTCGCTGCTGACGCGCTCGCAGCGCATCTCGCATGAGAACCTGCGGCTGCGCGACGCGCGCTATGTCGGCGAGTACGAGTCGTGGCTCTCGCAGCGTGCGGGCCTGGACCGCGCCGCGCCGCCGATGTTCACGCCGTTCACGCTGCGCGGCGTGAGGCTGAAGAACCGCGTCGTGGTATCGCCGATGGCGCAGTATTCCTGCGAGGACGGTCAGCCCGCCGAGTACCACCTGGCCCACCTCGGCGCCCGCGCGATGGGCGGCGCGGGGCTGGTGTTCGTGGAGATGACCTGCGTGTCGCCCGACGCGCGCATCACGCCGGGATGCCCGGGCCTGTGGAACGACGCGCAGCGCGACGGCTGGAAACGCATCGTCGACCACGTGCATCTCAGCTCGACCGCGAAGATCGCCATGCAGCTCGGACACGCCGGGGCGAAGGGCTCGACGCGTGTGGCGTGGGACGGCATCGACCAGCCGCTGGACGAGGGCAACTGGCCGTTGATCTCGGCGTCGCCTCAGCAGTATCTGGACGGCGTCAGCCAGTGGTCGAGCGAGATGACGCGCGCCGACATGGATCGCGTCAAGGCCGACTTCGTCGCCGCGACGCAGCGCGCCGCAGAAGCCGGCTTCGACTGGCTGGAGCTGCACTGTGCGCACGGCTATCTGTTGTCGAGTTTCCTGTCGCCGCTGACGAACCGGCGCGAGGATGATTGCGGCGGCTCGCTGGAGAACCGCCTGCGTTATCCGCTGGAAGTCTTCACCGCGATGCGCGCGGTGTGGCCGCAGGACCGGCCGATGTCGGTGCGGATCTCCGCGAACGATTGGGTGCCCGGCGGCACCACGACCGAGGATGCGGTCGTCATGGCCGAGGCCTTCAAGGCCGCAGGCGCCGACCTGATCGACGTGTCTTCGGGCCAGGTCAGCAAGCAGGAGCGGCCCACCTACGGCCGCATGTGGCAGACCCCGTTCAGCGAGAGCGTGCGCAACCGCGCCGGCATCGCGACGATCGCGGTGGGCGCGATCTCGGAGGCGGATCACGTCAACAGCATCATCGCGGCCGGCCGCGCCGACCTGTGCGCGATCGCGCGTCCGCACCTGGCCAATCCGGCGTGGACGCTGACCGAGGCCGCGAAGATCGGCTACCTGTCCGGCCCCGGCCTGGACTGGCCGGTCCAGTACCTGTCGGGCAAGAGCCAGATGGAGCGCGAGTTCGAACGCCAGCGCGCCGTGGGCGGTGGCGCCGCGGCGCAGGAACAGGCCAACAAGGCGCTCGGCGTCTGAGGCAACGGCAATGACGACTGTACATATCGGCACCACAGGAAACATCGGCAAGGGGGCGGCATGAGCAACAAGTACCCGCTCGAAGGGCTGCATGCGGTCGTCACCGGTGGCGGCTCCGGCATCGGCGCGGCGATCGCGCAGGCGCTGATCGCCGACGGCGCGCGCGTCACGCTGATGGGGCGGCGCATCGAGAAGCTGAAGGAACAGCGCGACAGGCTGAACGTCGGCGGCGGCCCGTCGGTCGAGCTGCAGGTCTGCGACGTCGGCGACGAAGCCAGCGTGCGCGATGCCTTCGCAGCGGCAGTGGCGGCGGCCGGACCCATAGCCCTGCTGATCAACAACGCCGGGCAGGTCGAGACAGCGCCGCTCGGAAAGACCTCGCTGGACACCTGGCAGCGCCTGCTCAACGTGAACCTCACCGGCAGCTTCCTGTGCAGCCGCGAGGTGCTTTCCGGAATGACCGAGCGCCGCTTCGGCCGCATCGTCAACGTCGCGAGCACCGCGGCGCTGAAGGGCTACGCGTACGTCGCGGCCTACTGCGCGGCCAAGCACGGCGTGCTCGGCCTCACGCGCGCGCTGGCGCTGGAGACGGCGCGCAAGGGCGTGACCGTCAACGCGGTCTGCCCGGGTTACACCGAGACCGACATCGTCGCCGGCGCCATCGAGACGATCGTCGCCAAGACCGGCCGGACGGCCGACGAGGCGCGCGCCGAGCTCGCCTCGGTCAATCCGCAAGGCCGGCTCGTCGACCCGGCGGAGGTCGCCGCCTCGGTGGCGTGGCTCGCGCGTCGCGACAGCGGCTCGATCACGGGGCAGGCGATCGCCGTCGCCGGCGGGGAGGTCATGTGATGCGTGATGCCGCACGGGATGCCACCAACGGTGCCGCGCGCGCCGCCACCAGGGGAGCGCCGCGGGATGCCGCCGACGAGGCGGGCGCGGAAGTCGCCCCGGACCTCGAGTCCCGCATGCACGACGGCGACCATCAGGCGCTGCGCGTCTGGCTGCGCCTGCTGGCCTGCACGACGCGCATCGAGGACCAGATCCGCCAGCGCCTGCGCAACGACTTCGGCACGACGCTGCCGCGCTTCGACCTGCTCGCGCAGCTGGAGCGCAGTCCCGACGGCCTGACGATGCGCGAGCTGTCGCAGCGGCTGATGGTGACCGGCGGCAACGTCACCGGCATCACCGACCAGTTGGAGGCCGAGGGCCACGTCGTGCGCGAGCCGCATCCGTCGGACCGGCGCAGCGTCACGGTGCGGCTGACCCCGGCCGGACGGCGTCAGTTCAAGCGCATGGCTGCGACGCACGAGGGCTGGATCGTCGAACTGCTGGCCGGCTGGCCGCCCGAACAGAAGACCCAGGTGTACGAACTGCTCGCGGGGCTGAAGGGCCACCTCGCGCAGCTCGACGCCGCCCGCAAATGAACGATTGATGAACGATTGAAGGAGTACCCATCGATGGACAGCCATCTCATCAGCGGCAACACGCGCAGCCTGAAGGGCTTCGAGCCTCAGCACTTCAGCTGGCGCCAGGAAGGCGCTGTCGGCGTCGTCACGCTGAACCGTCCCGAGCGCAAGAACCCGCTGACCTTCGAGTCCTACGCCGAGCTGCGCGACCTGTTCCGCACGCTGTCCTATGTCGACGAGGTGAACGCGATCGTCGTGCAGGGCGCGGGCGGCAACTTCTGCTCCGGCGGCGACGTGCACGAGATCATCGGTCCGTTGACGAAGATGGCGATGCCGGACCTGCTGGCGTTCACGCGCATGACCGGGGATCTGGTCAAGGCGATGCGGGCCTGTCCGCAGCCGGTGGTCGCCGCGATCGACGGCGTGTGCGCCGGCGCCGGCGCGATCATGGCGATGGCCTCGGACCTGCGCGTCGGCACGGCGCGCAGCAAGACGGCCTTCCTGTTCACGCGCGTCGGCCTGGCCGGCTGCGACATGGGCGCCTGCGCGCTGCTGCCGCGCATCGTCGGACAAGGGCGCGCGTCGGACCTGCTCTACACCGGCCGCAGCCTGGGCGGCGAAGAGGCGCTGCAGTGGGGCTTCCTCAACCGCATCGTCGAGCCGGACGCGCTGGAATCGCAAGCCGTGGCCTGGGCCGCGGAGATCGCCGCCGGTCCGAACTTCGCGCACGCGATGACCAAGCGGATGCTGCACCAGGAGTGGACGATGGGCGTCGACGAGGCCATCGAGGCCGAGGCGCAGGCGCAGGCGATCTGCATGATGACGCAGGACTTCCACCGCGCGTATCACGCGTTCGTCGCGAAGCAGCGCCCCGAATTCAAGGGCGATTGAGGACGGTCATGAATCATCTGAAGCACCTGGACTGGCCGTTCTTCGACGACAGGCACCGTGCACTGGCGAGCGAGCTGGACGGCTGGTGCGGGCGCCACCTCGCGCACGGCGCGGTCGATCACGACGATATCGACGCCTCCTGCAAGGCGCTGGTGAAGGCGCTGGGCAGCGGGGGGTGGCTGACGCACGCGGTGGCGGGCGAGGGCGAGGCCATCGACACGCGCGCCATCTGCCTGCTGCGCGAGACGCTCGCCCGGTACGACGGTCTCGCGGACTTCGCCTTCGCGATGCAGGGGCTGGGCTCGGGCGCGATCTCGCTGATGGGTACACCCGCGCAACGCGAGGCGTATCTGCCGCGCGTCTCCCGGGGTGAGGCGCTGGCGGCGTTCGCGCTCTCGGAGCCGGAAGCCGGATCGGACGTCGCGGCGATGCAATGCGCCGCGCGTCTGGACCAGGGCGGCGACCATTACGTGCTCGACGGCGAGAAGACCTGGATCTCCAACGGCGGCATCGCGGACTTTTACGTCGTGTTCGCGCGCACGGGAGAAGCACCCGGCTCGCGCGGCATCAGTGCGTTCATCGTCGACGCCGGCACGCCGGGCTTCGAGATCGCCGAGCGCATCGATGTCATCGCGCCGCATCCGCTGGCGCGGCTGCGCTTCATCGGCTGCCGCGTGCCGAAGACCGCGATGGTCGGCGCGCCGGGCGAGGGATTCAAGGTGGCGATGCGGACGCTGGACGTGTTCCGTACCTCGGTCGCCGCCGCCTCGCTGGGCTTCGCGCGACGGGCGCTGGAAGAAGGACTGAGCCAGGCCAAGGAGCGCGCCATGTTCGGCGCCACGCTGGCCGACCTGCCGCTGACGCAGGCCAAGCTCGCCGACATGGCCTGCACTGTCGACAGCAGCGCGCTGCTGGTCTACCGCGCGGCGTGGGAGCGCGACCAGGGCCGCACGATCACGCGCGAGGCCGCGATGGCCAAGCTGATGGCGACCGAAGGCGCTCAACGCGTCATCGACGCCGCGGTGCAGCTGCACGGCGGCCGCGGCGTGCGGCGCGGCGAGATCGTCGAGTCCCTGTATCGCGAGATCCGCGCGCTGCGCATCTACGAAGGGGCCAGCGAGGTCCAGCAGCTGATCATCGGACGAGACCTGTTGAAGAACGGATAAGGACGCGCTCATGCACCGCACCGCCCACCTCGACACCTTCGCTCGCGACAACCTGCCGCCGCAGGATCAATGGCCGGAGCTGGTCTTCGATCTGCCGGAACTGCAGTTCCCGGAGCGGATGAACTGTTCGTGGGACCTGCTGGATCGATGGGTGGCAGAAGGGCAGGGCGGTCGCACGGCCGTGATTGACGGCGGCAACGGTAACGGCGGCGGACTTGGCGGTGTCGGCCGCTGGTCCTACGCCGAACTGCAGGCGCAGGCGAATCGCATCGCCAACGTGCTGGTGAACGAGCTCGGCGTCGTGCCAGGCAATCGGGTGCTGCTGCGCGGCGCCAACACGCCGCAGATGGCGGCCTGCTGGTTCGCGGTGATGAAGGTCGGCGCGATCGCGGTCGCAACGATGCCGCTGCTGCGCGCCAAGGAACTCGGCCAGGTCATCGAGAAGGCGCGCGTCTCGCACGCGCTGTGCGACGCGGCGCTGGCCGATGAACTGGAAACGGCGCGCGCGCAGTTCCCCGTGCTCGAACGGGTCTGCCTGTTCCGCAGCGAAGCGCCCGATGGCTTGGAGGCGCTGGCGGCGCGCCAGTCCGCGAGCTTCGACAACGTCGACACCGCGTCCGACGACTGCGCGCTGATTGCGTTCACGTCCGGTACGACCGGTCAGCCCAAGGGCACGATGCACTTCCACCGCGACGTCATCGCGATCTGCCGCTGCTGGCCGGTGCACTGCCTGCGCGCTCGCGCTGATGACGTGTTCATCGGCAGCCCGCCGCTGGCCTTCACCTTCGGACTCGGCGGCCTGCTGCTGTTCCCGCTGAGCGTCGGCGCGACGGCGGTACTGCTGGAGAAGGCCTCGCCCGACGCGTTGCTGCCGGCGATCGAGAAACACCGCGCCACGGTCTGCTTCACTGCGCCGACTTCCTACCGTGCGATGGCGACAGCGATCGCGGCCGGAGCGACATCCGGAGCGGCGTCCTCAGGCGCGGGGAAAGCCTGCGACCTGTCCTCGCTGCGCAAGTGCGTGAGCGCCGGCGAGGCGCTGCCCGCCGCGACGCGGCAGCTCTGGAAGGACACGACCGGTCTGGAGATGATCGACGGCATCGGCGCGACCGAGATGCTGCACATCTTCGTGTCGCACACGGAGGAGACGGCGCGCCCCGGCGCGACCGGCAAGCCGGTGCCGGGCTACCGCGCTCGCGTCGTCGACGACGACGGCCAGGATGTGCCGCAGGGGCACGTCGGCAAGCTCGCCGTGCTGGGCCCGACCGGCTGCCGCTACCTCGAGGACGACCGCCAGCTCAAGTACGTGAAGCACGGCTGGAACCTCACCGGTGACGCGTACCTCATCGACGCCGACGGCTACTTCGTCTACCAGGCGCGCACCGACGACATGATCATCTCCGGAGGCTACAACATCGCCGGTCCCGAGGTCGAGTCCGCGCTGCTCGCGCATCCGGCGGTCGCCGACTGCGCGGTGATCGGCGTGCCCGACGACGAGCGCGGCCAGGTCGTGAAGGCCTTCGTCGTGCTCAAGCCTGGTGTCCTCGGCGGCACCGACGCGACCCCTGCAGGCGGTGCGGACAGCGCCGCCGACGAAGCCGCGCTGATCAAGGCGATGCAGGACTTCGTCAAGGCCACCATCGCCCCGTACAAGTACCCCCGTGCGATAGAGTTCCGCGCCAGTCTGCCCAAGACCGAAACGGGCAAGCTGCAACGTTTCCGTCTGCGTGAGCAGTAACCGCAGTCTTCCGACCGACCGTCCCCCGACCGTCCCATTTCCTCCCCGGAGAAGCCGATGAAGATGCCGTCGAAGTCCCTCGCGTTCCTGCCCGTCCAGACGGTCGCCCGCACCGCGCTCACGACGCTCGCCGCGTTCACCGCGCTGGCTGCGATCGTTCCCGCGGCCCATGCGGCCGACAAGCTCAAGGTCGGCATGCTGAGCACCTTGTCCGGCGCGGGTGCCGGGCTGGGCGTGGACATCCGCGACGGCTTCGCGCTGGCGGTGCAGCAGAACGGCGGAAAGCTCGGCGGCCTGCCGGTGGAGACCGTCATCGCCGACGACCAGCAGAACCCCGAGGTCGCCAAGCAGTCCGCCGAGCGGCTGCTCAAGCGCGACAAGGTCGACGTGATGACCGGCATCGTGTTCTCCAACGTGATGCTGGCCGTCGGTCCGGGCGTCTTCGCCGCGCAGGTGCCCTACATCAGCGCCAACGCCGGCCCGTCGCAGTACGCGGGCGAGCAGTGCAACCCCTACTTCTTCAACGTCGCCTGGCAGAACGACAACCTGCACGAGGCCATCGGCAAGACGGTGATGGACAAGGGCTTCAAGAAGGTCGTGGTGCTCGCGCCCAACTACCCGGCGGGCAAGGACGCGGTGGCCGGTTTCCGCCGCTACTACAAGGGCGTCGTCGCCGACGAGATCTACACCAAGCTCGGCCAGCTCGACTACTCGGCCGAACTCGCGCAGGCGCGCGCGGCCAAGCCCGACGCGATGTACATCTTCCTGCCCGGCGGCATGGGCATCAACTTCATCAAGCAGTTCGTCGGCGCGGGGCTGTCCAAGGACGTGACCCTCTTCGGACCGGGTTTCTCTGCCGATGAGGACGTGATCAAGGCCGTCGGCGAGCCGATGCTGGGCATGTTCAACAGCTCGCACTGGGCGCACGACCTCGACAACGCCGCCAACAAGCGCTTCGTCGCGGACTTCGTGAAGGCCTACGGCCGGCTGCCCTCGCTGTACGCGAGCCAGGGCTACGACGCGGCGCTGCTGATCGCCGCCGCGGTGCGCGACGTGAAGGGGAAGATCGAGGACAAGCCCGCGCTGCTCAAGGCGCTCAAGGCGGCGAAGTTCGAGTCGGTGCGCGGCCCCTTCCGCTTCAACCACAACCAGTACCCGGTGCAGGACTACTACCTGCGCGTGATCACGAAGGACCCGCAGGGCCGCGTGACCAACCGGACGCTGGGCAAGATCTTCGAGCAGCACGCGGACGCCTACGCGCCCCAGTGCAAGATGAAGTGACCTGATCGGAACACCTCGTCGTCATGGACCTGATCCTCGTCGCCGAGCAGGCGCTCAACGGCCTGCAGTTCGGGCTGATGCTGTTCCTGCTGGCCGCCGGCCTGACGCTGGTCTTCGGCATCATGGACCTGATCAACCTCGCGCACGGCTCGCTGTACATGGTCGGCGCCTACCTCGCCGCGGCGGCGATCGCGGCGGGTGCCTCGTTCCTGGTGGCGGTCCTCGCGGCGGTCGCGGGCACGGCGATCTTCGGCATGCTGCTCGAAGTGACGCTGCTGCGCCGGCTCTACCAGCGAGATCACCTCAGCCAGGTGCTGGCGACCTTCGCGTTGATCCTGATGCTCAACGAGGGCGTGCGCATGATCTGGGGCGAGCAGCCGCTGATGCTCAACACGCCGGCCGCCTTGTCCGGTCCGGTCGAGCTGCTGCCCGGCCTGATGTATCCGGCCTACCGTCTGCTGATCATCGGCGTGGGGCTGGCGGTGGCCGTCGCGCTCTACCTGCTGGTGACGCGCACGCGCTGGGGCATGTGGGTGCGCGCCGGCGCGTCCAACCGCGCGATGACCACGGCGATGGGCGTGCCCGCGGACCGGCTGTTCACGGCGGTCTTCGGCATCGGCGCGGCGCTGTGCGCGCTGGCCGGGTCCCTGTTGGGACCGCTGCTGGCAGTGCAGGTCGGCATGGGCGAGAGCATCCTGATCCTGGCCTTCGTCGTGATCGTCATCGGCGGCATCGGCTCGATCCGCGGCGCGCTGGTCGGCGCGCTGCTGGTGGGCCTGGTGGACACCGGCTCGCGCACGCTGCTGCCGGCGGCGCTGCGGCAGATCGCCTCGCCGGAGGTCGCCTCCACGCTGGGGCCGTCGATCGCGGCCATCCTGATCTACGTGCTGATGGCGGCGGTGCTGTTCTGGAAACCGCGCGGCCTGTTCCCCGCGAGAGGCTGATCCGATGACCGAGTCCCTGCGTCCGCGACGCACGCTGCTTCATCACCGCGCCGGCGGCGTCTGGATCTGGGCGGTGTTCAGCGCGCTGGCGGCGCTGCCGCCGTTGCTGCAGGCGCTGGGCCTGGAGTTCTACACGGTGGTCGCTACGCGGGTGCTGATCTTCGCGATCGCGGCGGCGAGCCTGAACCTGATCCTCGGCTTCGGCGGGCTGGTGAGCTTCGGCCACGCGGCCTTCGTCGGGATCGGCGCGTACACGGTGGGGGTGCTGGCGGACGCCGGTGTGAGCTCGGCGTGGATCGCCTGGCCCGCGGCGATGGCCGTGTCCGGCATCGCGGCGGCGGTCATCGGCGCCATCAGCCTGCGCACGCGCGGCGTCTACTTCATCATGATCACGCTGGCCTTCGCGCAGATGTTCCATTACCTGGCCGTCTCGCTGAAGGCCTACGGCGGCGATGACGGCCTGCCGGTGCCGTCGCGGTCGGTGTTGAACGGCCTGCCGGTGACGCTCACGGACGACGCGTCCTTCTTCTGGGTCGCGCTGGTGCTGTTCGCGCTGGTCTTCGCGGGGCTGCGGCGGCTGGTCAACTCGCCGCTGGGATGGCTGCTGCAGGCCGCGCGCGACAACGAGACCCGCGTCGCCGCGACCGGCGGCCGCGTGTTCGCGGTGCAGTGGACGGCCTTCGTCGTCGCCGGCGCGATCGCGGGACTGGCCGGCGCGCTGCTGGCCAACCTCAACGGCCTGGTGTCGCCACATCTGATGCATTGGTCGCAGTCGGGACAGCTGATGGTGATGGTGATCCTGGGCGGCGCCGGCGCGCTGTGGGGCGGGCCGCTCGGCGCGGCGGTGTTCCTGCTGCTGGAGGAACTGCTGTCCGGCGTGACCATCCATTGGCAGTTCGCGCTCGGCGCGATCCTGCTCGTCGTAGTGCTGTTCGCGCCGCGGGGATTGACGGGGCTCTTCGATCGCGTCGGTACGAAGAAATCCAAGGGAGCCGCACATGCGTGACATCGCTGCGGCCGCCTTGCCATCGGCGCTGCCTGAGCTCTCGCTGCTGCAGGTGCATCGACTGGTCAAACGGTTCGGCGCGCTGACCGCGACCGACGAGGCGAGCTTCGAGGTCCGGGCCGGTGAGACCCATGCGCTGATCGGTCCGAACGGCGCCGGCAAGACGACGCTGATCCACCAGATCTCCGGTGCGCTGGCACCGGACGGCGGCGGCATCTTCTTCGACGGCGAGGACGTGACCGCGCTGACGATGCCCCGACGCGTGAGCGAGGGCCTCGTCCGCTCGTTCCAGATCACCAGCATCTACCGGCGCTTCACGGTGCTGGACAACGTCGTGCTGGCGGTGCTCGCACGGCGGCCGTCGGCGCCGTCGTGGTGGCGCTCCGCGCGAGCGGACGAGGCGGCGTATGCCGACGCCGAAGCGATGCTCGCGCTGGTCGGCCTTGCGCCGATGGCCGACCGCGTCGCGGGCAGCCTCGCGCACGGCGAGCAACGTCAGCTGGAGCTTGCGCTGGCGCTCGCCGCGCGGCCGCGCCTGCTGCTGCTCGACGAACCGATGGCCGGCATGGGGCCCGACGAATCGGCGCGCATGGTCGAACTGCTGGCGGCGCTGAAGGCGCAACACCTGACCCTGCTGCTGGTCGAGCATGACATGGACGCCGTGTTCAAGCTCGCCGACCGGGTGTCGGTGCTGGTGAGCGGCCGTGTGATCGCGACCGGATCTCCGGACGAGATCCGCAACGATGCGGCGGTCAGGCAGGCCTACCTCGGCGACGAGGCAGAGGAGCTCGCATGAGCGACGCGCTGCTGGAGATCGACGGCCTGCGCGCCGGCTACGGCGACAGCCAGGTGCTGTTCGGCCTGGACCTGCGCATCGCGCCGGGCGAGGTGGCGACGCTGCTGGGCCGCAACGGCATGGGCAAGAGCACGACGCTGCGCTGCCTGACCGGCTGGCTGGCGCCCAGCGGCGGCCGCATCCGCTTCGCCGGCGAGGACGTCACCGGCTGGCGCGCCGACCGCATCGCGCGCCTGGGCCTCGCGATCGTGCCCGAAGGCCGGCAGGTCTTCCCCAACCTCAGCGTGCTCGAACACCTGAAGGCTTTCGAAGCCAATCGCTGCCGCGCTTCGGAGCCGTGGACCGTCGAGCGTGTCTTCGCGCTCTTCCCGCGGCTCAAGGAACGCGCCTCCAACATGGGCCAGCAGCTCTCGGGCGGCGAGCAGCAGATGCTCGCCATCGGCCGCGCGCTGGTGACCAATCCGCGGCTGCTGGTGCTGGACGAAGCGACCGAGGGCCTCGCGCCCTTGATCCGCGAGGACATCTGGCGCTGCCTGGACACGCTGCGTCAGGGCGGCCAGACCATCCTGGTGGTCGACAAGTACGTGAAGCGCCTGATCAGGCTCGCGGACCGGCACAGCATCCTGGAGCGCGGGCAGGTGGTGTGGCGCGGTGATTCGGCCGCGCTCGCGGCCGATCACGGGCTGTGGCATCGGCATCTGGGCGTTTGAGCGGAGAAGGAACGACATGACCAGGAGAACCCCATGACGGCTGCTTTCGAGCGCGAGGTGCTGATCCGTTTCGGGCATTGCGACCCGGCGGGGATCGTGTTCTTCCCGCGCTATTTCGAGATGCTGAACGCCTTCGTCGAGGACTGGTTCAACGAAGGGCTGAGCGTGCCGTATGCGGAGCTGCTCGGCCCACGCCGCATCGGCCTGCCGACGGTGCAGCTGCAGACCAACTTCGAGCGCATCAGCCGCCAGGGCGAGCGGCTGACGCAGCGGCTTTGGATCGAGCGCGTCGGGCGCAGCTCGCTGTCGTTGCGTGTGAGCTTCGACGGTGCCGACGGTCCTCGTGTGAGCTTCGGCCAGGTGCTGGTGTGCACCTCGCTGGAGACGCACCAGTCGCAACCTTTCCCCGAGGATGTCCGCGCCGCGCTGGTGCGGGCGGTCCAGCAGCAGCAATCCCATCAATCGTCAGAGCAGTAGAGGAGTCACGACGATGAGCGACAACAACGAGAACGAGAAGACAAGCGCCGGTGCCGACACCGGTGCAGGCACGAGCGCCAAGCGCGTGCTCCAGCCCGCGGGCTGGGCGGCGCCGCGCGGCTACGCGAACGGCGTGGCCGCGAGCGGTACGCTGGTGAGCGTGGCTGGTCAGATCGGCTGGAACGGCCAATGCCAGTTCGAGAGCGACGACTTCGTCGCGCAGTGCCGCCAGGCGCTGAGCAACATCAAGGCGGTGCTGGCCGAAGCCGGCGCCGAGCCGCGCCACATCGTGCGCATGACCTGGTACCTGCTCGACAAGCGCGAGTACGTCGCGCGCGGCCGCGAGGTGGGCCAGGCCTACCGCGAGGTGCTGGGCAGCGAGTACGGCATCGCGATGACGGCGGTGCAGGTCGCGGGTCTGATCGAGGACCGTGCGAAGGTTGAAATCGAGGTGACAGCGGTGGTGCCGGCGCGGGACTAGGATCGGTTGGAACGCATTCAAGAACGGAAGAGACACATGAGCCACGCATCCAAGGCCGCGAAGGCGGCATTCCACTGGGACGATCCGCTGCTGCTGGACCAGCAGCTGACCGACGACGAACGCGCCGTGCGCGACGCCGCGGCGGCCTACTGCCAGGACCGTCTGGCGCCGCGCGTGCTGGAGGCTTTCCGGCACGAGCAGACCGACGTGGCGATCTTCCGCGAGATGGGCGAGCTGGGCCTGCTCGGTCCGACGATCCCGGAGGAATACGGCGGCGCCGGCCTGAACTACGTCTGCTACGGGCTGGTCGCGCGCGAGGTGGAACGCGTGGACAGCGGCTACCGCTCGATGATGAGCGTGCAGAGCTCGCTGGTGATGGTGCCGATCAACGAATTCGGCAACGAGGCGACCAAGCGCAAGTACCTGCCCAAGCTGGCCAGCGGCGAGTGGATCGGCTGCTTCGGCCTGACGGAGCCGGACCACGGCTCGGACCCGGGCTCGATGGTGACGCGGGCGCGCAAGGTCGACGGCGGGTATGCGCTGAGCGGCAGCAAGATGTGGATCACCAACAGCCCGATCGCGGACGTGTTCGTGGTCTGGGCCAAGGACGACGGCGGGCAGATCCGCGGCTTCGTGCTGGAGAAGGGCTGGAAGGGCCTGAGCGCGCCGGCGATCCACGGCAAGGTGGGTCTGAGAGCGTCGATCACCGGCGAGATCGTGATGGACGGGGTCTTCTGCCCGGAGGAGAACGCCTTCCCCGACGTGCGCGGCCTGAAGGGTCCGTTCACCTGTCTGAACAGCGCGCGGTACGGCATCGCGTGGGGGGCGCTGGGCGCGGCGGAATTCTGCTGGCACACGGCGCGGCAGTACACGATGGACCGCAAGCAATTCGGCAAGCCGCTGGCGGCCAACCAGCTGGTGCAGAAGAAGCTGGCGGACATGCAGACCGAGATCACGCTGGGCCTGCAGGGCTGCCTGCGGCTGGGCCGCATGAAGGACGAGGGCACGGCGTCGGTGGAGATCACGTCGATCATGAAGCGCAACAGCTGCGGCAAGTCGCTGGAGATCGCGCGCACGGCGCGGGACATGCTGGGCGGCAACGGCATCAGCGACGAGTTCGGCATCGCCAGACACCTGGTCAACCTGGAGGTGGTCAACACCTACGAGGGCACGCACGACATCCATGCGTTGATCCTGGGGCGCGCGCAGACGGGGATTGCGGCGTTCTGAGACGTCAGGTTCCAGAGGGAGAGAAGGGCGCTGCGGCGCCCTTTTTCATGCCCAAATCATATGCAGAAAGTTGCAAAAATGCGTCTTTCTGCGTATGGTTTGGGGATGAATTCCCTCGACCGATTCATCGACGCGCAGCTCGCTCGCGGGAGAGCGGCGTTCTCTCGGACGGAGTTGGCCGAGTCGGCCGGATTGACCGATTCGGGCCTTCGATCGGCGTTGGTGCGCCTGGGCAAGCGGCATCGTCTCGTGACGCCGTACAAGAATTTCTACGTCGTTCTGCATCCGTCGGAAGTGATCATGGGCGCCCCTGATGTGGATCAGTGGATTGATCCCCTCATGAAGCATCTCAACCTGGACTATCGAGTCTCGTTGCTGAGGGCCGCCGCGCTTCACGGCTCTTCGCACCAGGCGGCGATGGTCTTCCAGGTGATCGTTCCGAAGCAATTGCGTGGCTTCGAGATCGGCCGGCAGCGCATCCAGTTCCTGACGCAGGCAGCGAGCGAATTCAATGCGGTCAATCAAAGCGAATTTCTGACAAGAATCAAATCGCCCTCTGGCTTTGCGAAGGCCGCTGGCGTCGAATTGACGCTCCTTGATGCGGCCCGCTATTCAGACAGCGCGGGCGGCATCAACGGCGTCGCACAGATGGTCATGACCTTCGGCGACATCGCCGCCCCTCGGCGCTTGTCGCAACTGGCCGCCCATTACGAGACGCCGTGTGTGCGACGACTCGGTTTTCTTCTTGAGTACTTCCAGCACGGCAAGCAGGCGAAGGCGCTGGAGCCCTTTGCCGCCGCCGCCAAGACGACGGTGCTGCTGGACCCAGCAGCCAAGCCGGTGATCGCCTCGCTGGCGGAGGACTTCGAGAAGAACGCCAAATGGAAACTCCTCTTGAACGGGGAGGTGGAGATAGATCTTTGATTCCTCAGGCATTCATCAATGACTGGAAGGTGCACGCACCATGGCCCAACCCCCGTCAGGTCGAACAGGACCTGATCATCTGCCGCGCGCTGTGTGACCTGTTCAATTCGCCGGCCTTGAAAGGCCGGATCGCTTTTCGTGGTGGCACCGCGATCAACAAGTTGCTGTTCCCGGAGCCGTTGCGCTACTCGGAGGACATCGATCTGGTGCAGACGAGGGCGGAGCCGATTGGCAAGACCATCGATGCGATCAGGGAGGCACTGGAGTGGCTTGGTGTACCGGCGCGCAAGGTTGCCGGACATTCGATGCATCTCAACTACCGGTTCAATCCGGAGGTGGCGCCTGAAGAACGATTGCTGCTTAAGGTCGAGATGAACACGCGAGAGCACGCGAACCTGTTGGGGCTGCGCGAGATGCCCTTCAAGATGCGGAACGAGTGGTACAGCGGCAGCTGCGAGATCTGTACCTTCGCTCCGGAAGAACTCTTTGGCACGAAGTTGCGCGCGCTGCTCCAACGCCGGAAGAATCGTGATCTCTTCGATCTTCATCACGGGCTGCGTCTCCTCGGGCTTGACGCGCGCCTGGTCATCCAGGCCTTCGATCACTACCTGGGTCTGGAAGGCGTCGCGATCACACGAGCTCATGCCGAGGAGCGCATGCTCAAGAAGCTGATCGCGAGCTTGACCGACGACATCGGACCCCTGCTCCCCGCTGGCATACGTTTCGAAGAGACGGATGCGATCGCCGCGTTCGAACACGTCTGGCGCGAGGTGATCGCGCAGCTCCCGGGCGACGGTTGGAAGCGGACGCCCGATGTGCTGGAAGAGTTCCGCCTCTGCAAGTTTCCCGGCTTGCTCGAAGGCATCTGATGCGGCCTGCGCGGGACGCGCGGGCCCTCATCATTTCATTTCACGAAAGAGTCCTTTCGACGCTGCCCGGATTCTCTTGATCCGGCCTCTCGACGAGCATTCAACCCATCGATCGGACGGGTTTGAACAGCGAGTCGATGCAAGGGGACCGCCGCCTCCAGGCGGCTCCTGATGCGCCTTCAAACCGGTCCGAAGAGTTCCTCCTCTTCAGACCACGAAGGTGCATCCATGAACCGCAACCCTCTCGCGACACGGGCCGCAGCCACGGCCGCCGCGCTGACCTTGTCTGCTGTGGCCGTCGCTGCCACCGGGACGGCGTCCGCGGCGCCCGTCCACTACCGGTCGGTGACCGTCGACGGCGTGCAGCTCGCCTACCGCGAAGCCGGCGACGTCAGCAAGCCCGCGATCCTGCTGCTGCACGGCGTGCCGAGCTCCTCCCGCATGTACGACGCGCTCATGCGTCGGCTGGGCGACCGGTACCACCTGGTGGCGCCGGACTATCCCGGCTTCGGCCACAGCGACGCGCCGTCGCCCGCGCAGTTCACCTACACCTTCGATCACCTCGCCGAAGTCGTCGGCAAGTTCACCGACGCGGTGAAGCTGGACCGCTACGTCCTCTTCATGCAGGACTACGGTGCGCCGGTCGGCATGCGGCTGGCCCAGGCGCGCCCCGCTGCGATCCAAGGCATGGTCTTCCAGAACGGCAATGTCTACGAGGACGGTCTCGGACCGTTGTGGGCCAAGCGCCGCGCGTTCTGGACGGATCGGGCCGCGCATGAACAGGAAGTCCGCGCCGGCCATCTGGCGCTGGCGACGACCCGCGCCCGGCACGTCGGCACCGATCCGGACGTCGAGGCCTACGACCCGGATCTCTGGACCGACGAGCACGCCTACCTGAACCGCCCCGGCCAGGCGGAGATCCAGTCCGAACTCATCTACGACTACCAGACCAACCTGGCGAGCTACCCCGCGTGGCAACAGTGGCTGCGCGCCCACCAGCCGCCGACGCTGGTGGTCTGGGGCAAGCACGACACCGCCTTCACCGTGCCCGGCGCGCAGGCCTTCAAGCGCGATCTTCCGCAGGCGCGCGTCGAGATCCTCGACGGCGGCCATTTCGTGATGGACACGCGACTCGACGACGTCGCGCGACTGACCGACGAGTACATGCAGGCCAACCGCGCTGCCTTCGATTCCCGCGCCGCTCGCAAGGACGGCGCTCCTTCCACCCACCGCTGAGACCACCATCATGAACACCACCCGCCTCCTCCGCGCCATCGGCGCCGCCTTCGCCGTGACCATCGCGGCGCAGTTCCCCGCGCAGGTCGCCGTCGCGGCGCCTGCCGCCACCGAAAGCGCCGTCCGCGCGCCGGCGAGCGTCGACATCCAGTACCGCACCGTCGTCATCGACGGCGTGAAGGTCTTCTACCGCGAGGCCGGCCCGAAGGACGCGCCCGTGCTGCTGCTCCTGCACGGCTTCCCGACGTCCTCGCAGATGTTCCGCAACCTGATCCCGCAGCTGGCGGACCGCTACCGCGTGATCGCGCCGGACTATCCGGGCTACGGTCAGAGCGACATGCCGGCCATGGACAAGTTCCAGTACAGCTTCGACAACCTGGCCAAGGTGGTCGACAAGTTCACCGTCGCGGTGGGCGCCTCGAAGTACGCGCTGTACGTGCAGGACTACGGCGCGCCGATCGGCTTCCGCATCGCCTCGGCGCATCCGGAGCGCGTCACGGCGATCGTCGTGCAGAACGGCAACGCCTATGACGAAGGCATCGACAACGACTTCTGGGCGCCGCTGAAGCGCTACTGGGCCGACAAGTCGACGGCCAACGGCGAGAAGCTGCGCCCGACCTTCGAGCTGGCCGCGACGAAGTGGCAGTACACCGAAGGCGTGCGCGACTTGCGCCACATCAGCCCCGATGCGTGGACCGTCGACCAGGCCTACATGGACCGTCCGGGCAACAAGGACATCCAGCTGGAACTGTTCTACAGCTACGGCACCAACCCGCCGCTGTATCCGGGCTGGCAGGCCTACTTCCGCAAGCACCAGCCGCCGATGCTGATCGTCTGGGGCAAGAACGACAAGATCTTCCCGGCCGCCGGCGCGCACCCCTACCTGCGCGACCTGCCCAAGGCCGAGCTGCACCTGCTGGACACGGGGCACTTCGCGCTGGAGGAGGACGGCGCCACCATTGGCGCGCTGATGCGTGACTTCCTGGGGCGCAAGCTCAAGTGAGAGAAGGGTCGGCGCGCAGCTGCTCGATCAGCAGGTCGAGCAGCGCGCGCACCTTCGCGGTCGGGCGCCGGCCCTGCCGATGCAGCACGTGGATGGGCACGGGGCCGGACTCGTAGGCCGACAGGATGGTCTGCAGTCGACCGTCGCGCAGCGGCTCGCGCACCTGGTAGGACATCAGGCGCGTGATGCCGAGACCGCCGACCGCCGCGGTGATCGCGGCGTCGTTGGTGGTCGTCATCATCGTGGGTCGCAGCTCGTAGACGCGGGCTTCGTCCTGCTCGGCGAAATGCCAGCGCGTGGTGGGGGTCAGACCGGTCGCGGAGATGATGGTGTGCTGCGCGAGTTCCTCCGGATGCTGCGGCGTGCCGCGACGTGCCAGGTAATCGGGCGAGGCGCACAGCACGCGCCGGATCGTGCCGACACGCACGGCCTGCAGCGAGGAGTCGGGCAGCTCGCCGAGCCGCACGGCCACGTCGACCGCTTCGTCGTCCATGTTGACGACCCGGTCGACGAACAGGCACACCGCCTGGGTCTCGGGGAATCGGCTGAGGTAGTCGGTCACCACCGGCGCGATGTAGAGGTTGCCGAACATCGCCGGCGCGGTGATGGTGACGCGGCCGCGCGGCGTGCCGTTCACGCTGGCGACGGCGCCGTCCGCGTTCTCAAGGTCGACCAGCAGCTGCTTGCAGTCTTCGAGGTAGCCGGCGCCGGCGTCGGTCAATCGCACCACCCGCGTCGTGCGTGTGAAGAGCGAGGCGCCGAGGTGCTCTTCGAGGTCGAGGACGGCGCGCGTGACCGTGGCCGGCGAGAGATTGAGCTTGCGCGCCGCGCCGGCGAATCCGCCGACCTCCGCCACCGCGACGAAGACGCGCATCGAGTGCAGTTGATCCATGCGGGGATTGTCGTGCAGGGAGGATGCAGCTCTGTGGCATTGCCTACTGATCGGTGTCATTGATCGGCGGACACAGCGGTGCGAAGCTGTGCGACTTCAACGCCTGACCACCGCACTTTGATGGCGGACCTGTCCGGCGGGTTTTCCAATCACGCCCACCTCACTCCTGCAGTCTCGCGGCTGCGGCATTGCATCCCATGAAGTCTCCGGTCACTCGCAAGTTCATCACCGCTCAGACGATCCGGCGCGCGAATCAGCGCCTGATGGCCCGCGGACGCGACTACGAGCCGTCGCCCGCCGTGCGCGCGCTGATGCCCAGCAGGGAGGAGATCGTGAAGGCCGCAAACAATGCCTACGAGCGATGGTTGGCGATAGCCAAGGTCATCGCTTGATGCTCCATCAAACCTTCCAGACATATGTCGACAACCGCCAAGATCTCGCAGGGCTGATCGCCTATGGGCTCTACAAGGCAGACAAGCTCGAATTCATGAAGACGCATCCCGATAGGGATGTGCATGGTTTCGTACTGGGAATGAATCTGCCCTCGCAGGTCGAGGCGTACCGTACCGAGGCGATGAGCATGTTGGAGGAGATGGCGGAAGAGTCCCTCTCCGATGCTCTGGTCGACGCGCAGGCTGAGCACTTGCAGCAGCTGAAGCAGGTCACGCGGTCTCAGGGGTTCTGGTCCGGCGTCTGGTCCAACGTGCTTGCAAATCTGATCGCAGCTGCCGTCTCGATACTGCTCGCTGTTCTGGTCTTCGGTAGCAAGCTGAACTTCTGGGTCAATCTGCTGAAGTACCTCGGAGAGTGATGCCGTCATCCTCTGAAGTGTCCTGGACGCGACATCGACACGGAGGCTCCTGGCGCACGATCCGCCGCTGACCGGACCCGTTCGATGGTCCGGCGCGATCCGGAGACGACCATGGACGACATCACCGCCCGCATTCCCTCGCTCAAGGGCCAGGTCAGCGACGCCGAATGGCAGCTGCGCGTGGACCTCGCCGCCTGCTACCGCCTGGTCGCGCGCTACGGCTGGAGCGACCTGATCTTCACGCACATCAGCGCGCGGCTGCCCGGCGACGCGCATGAGTTCCTGATCAATCCCTACGGCCTGATGTTCGACGAGATCACGGCCTCCAGCCTGATCAAGGTCGACGCCTCGGGCAACAAGCTGCAGGAGACGCCGTTCCCCGTCAACCAGGCCGGCTTCATCATCCATTCGGCGATCCACGCGGCCCGGCCCGACGTCGGCTGCGTGCTGCACACGCACACGCGCGCCGGCGTGGCGGTGTCGGCGCAGAAGGGCGGCGTGCTGCCGATCTCGCAGCAATCGACCTTCGTGCTGGCCTCGCTCGCGTACCACGACTACGAAGGCGTCGCGATCCGCCCCGATGAGCAGCCGCGACTGCAGAACGACCTCGGCGACAAGATCTTCTATTGCCTGCGCAACCACGGACTGCTTACCGTCGGCAGGACGATCGCCGACGCCTTCCTGTCGATGTACACCTTCGAGAGCGCCTGCCAGATCCAGATCGCGGCGCAGGCCGGCGGGGTCGAGCTGACGCCGGTCCACGACGCGATCATCCGCGGCACGGCCGAGTCGATGCGCGTGCAGACCGGCGGCCTCGGCGGGGCCTTCGTGTGGCCGACGCTGCTGCGGCAGGCGCAGCGTCAGTGTCCTGGCTTCGACGTTTGACGAGGCGCCGGGTCGCCGCCTACTCGTCGTAGCGTCTGGCGCGTTCGCGATGCACGGCGACGTCATCGCTGAACGATTGAACGCGTCCGCCGCCGAACGCGGCGACCCATCCCGCGACTACCGCCAGCACGGCCGGCACCGCGGCTCCCGCCAGCGGTCCGCCGAGGAGCACCAACGCGATCGCACCGGTCGCGAAAGCGAGCGATACCGCGCCGAGCACGAGACGCCGCGCCCACACCCAGCCGCGGTACATGGCGCGCTCCGCGCCGCCGACGCGCGCGTGGGTGCCCAGCTTGTCTTCATGGAATAGCTGCCAGAACACCCAGAACGTGCAGGGGATGAGCAGGACCCCACCGGCGATGCGTCCCGGTTCCCCGCGATGCTCGATCAGCAGCCACAGCGACGCGCACGCCATGGCGATGCCCAGCGTGACGAAGACCCATCGCTCGATGATTTCCCAACGCTCCCATGGCGCCATCTGCATTGCTCCCCGATCAGTGCCGGCGCGTCCGCCCGCCGATCAGCATTGTCGATCGCTCGGGAGCGGCCGTCGGTTTCATAACCTCCAGGAACGAAAGAATGATCCCGGTCGACATTCCGAAGCGCTGACACGCGCCTAGCATGGAGCGACTCCGGCGCACGACCGGGGCCTCACAGGAGACAAGATGATTCGCAGATCCCTGATCGCCTCGGGCGTGGCCGGCGCCGCGGCCCTGGCCGCGACGCTGCTGCCGGCCGTCGCGTTCGCGCAGACCTATCCCGACCGCCCCGTCCGCCTGATCGTGCCCTACGCGCCCGGCGGCAGCGCCGACATCGTCGCGCGGTTGATCTCGGACGAATGGGGCAAGGCGCTCGGCAAGCCGCTGGTGGTCGAGAACAAGGCCGGCGCGGGCGGCAACGTCGGCGTCGCCGAGGTCGCGAAGTCCGCTGGCGACGGCTACACGATCGGCCTGCAGACGGTCTCGCTGGCGATCAATCCGGCGTTGACGCCGAAGATGCCCTACGACACGCTCAAGGACCTCGCGCCCATCGGCATGGTGGCGAGCTCGCAGCACGTGCTCGTGGTCAACGAGCAGGTGCCGGCGAAGACGGTCAAGGAACTGGTCGCGCTGGCGAAGAGCAGGCCCGGCAAGCTCTCCTACGCCTCGGCCGGCACGGGCAGCACCTTCCACATGTCGGCGGAGCTGTTCAAGGCGGTCGCGGGCGTGAGCATCGTCCACATCCCCTATCGCGGCGGCGGTCCCGCGCTGAGCGACACCATCGGCGGCCAGGTCGAGATGTCCTTCCCGGTGCTGTCGGCCGCGCAGGGCCATGTGCAGTCCGGCAAGCTGCGCGCGCTGGGCGTGACCGGACCGAAGCGCTCGCCGCTGATGCCTGACGTGCCGACCATCGCCGAGGCCGGCGTGCCCGGTTACTCCTTCGAGACCTGGTTCATGGTCTTCGCGCCGGCGGCTACGCCTCGGCCCGTCATCGACAAGCTGAACGCGACGCTGCACGCGGTGCTGACGTCGCAGGCGGTCAAGGACCGGATGGCCAAGGAAGGCTTCGAGGCCACGCCGTCGACGGCGGCGCAGGCGCGTGCGCGGCTGGAGAAGGAACTGCCGCAGTGGGCCAAGCTCGTGAAGGAGCGGGGGATCACGGCGGATTGATCCGGCGCGCTCGTTCCCGTACGTGCTCCCGCGTGCCAGGTCTTGCGCCGTTCAGAGCCACACGCGCGGCCGGCGGCCGACGCTGGCGTCGACGAGCAGCTTGTGCGTCTTCTTGTCGATCGCCTCGGGCGGCACGTGGGCGAGCACGAGCCGGGCGAACTCCGGCAGACCGCCGAGGTTCGTCGACACGCGCGCCCGGGTGCCCGCCTGTTCTTCCAGCACGAACCACTTCATCGTCGGCGAGAAACGCACGCGCCGCACGTCGGCCCAGCGCATCGTGCCGCGTCCGCCGAAGCGACGACCGAAGTCGATGGCGTCGTCGGACAGCAGATGCCGGGCGAAAAAGTAGTCGGCGACCATGGGCAGCGCCATCAGCCCGAGCGCGACGAAGCACAACGTGGTGCCAAGCGTTGCTGCAGGGTGCTTGCCGGTGGCGAAGGACACCGCGGCGAGCCAGAAGAAGAACGCCGCGCTGAGCGCGCCGATCACGAGCGTGGTGATCGGGAGACGCAATTGAATCGACATCAGTGGAAAGGCTCCGTGTGGCGGATACGCGGTGCCGTCCACCGCGGACGCCGAGTATCTACGCCGCCGCCTTCGGCCAGACCAGCGGTTGGGCGTTGAGGAACAGCACCAGTCCGCGCACGGTGTCGGTCCTGTCGCGGAATGGGTTCGCGGCCCAGTCGTCCAGCGAGCGGCACGCCCGGTCCGCGACGCGCTCGACCACGTCCAGGTCCAGTTCCTCGGCATCGATGTGGAGATCGGCGACCATCCGATCGTCGGCTCGGAGGGGGAAGTCCTTCAGACCATGAGCGACGGCGATCTCGCCCTGCAGCGCTTCGTAGACCGCGCGCACGATCCATGAATCGACGGCGCGGAGATCGAAGTCGCGAGAGAACTCGCAGATCGATTGACCGGCGCGGGCAGCGGCCAGGGTGCGCAAGGCCGCTTCTGTCCGCTTGAGTTGCGGACGACCCCAGCCGAAGTACCAAGCGGTCAACGCGCCCGCGATCAAGACGGTGCCTGTGAGGACGGCAACGGGTGCTTGAACCAGCGTCCACAGAGACCACGCGGCCAGGGTCAAGGGGAGGCCCAATATCACCAGGCGCACAGCGACCTGCCGCCAGCCTGAGGGCGACTCGGGACTGGCTTTCGGCATTCGGCGGGAGGGGACGCGCATCGGGCGATTCTCTGTCACGGCATACGGGGGATGTCGGCGCAAAAGCAGCGGGATGTCTTTCCCTCCGAAGAGGGTCTCCTGCTCCGGGACATCCCCCAGACCTTGCCCCCTTTCGCGCGGCTAGCATCCCTCGCCATCAGAAGACCATCCCCGGCCGCACGCGCGGCGCGGTGGAACAGGGAGTTACCGATGCATCCGATCTCCGCCGCGCGCCGCTGCGCGCTGTCGTTCGCCCTCGCGCTGGCCGGCCTGCACGGCGCGGCCTTCGCGCAACCCGCGCCCGCACCCGCGTCCGTGCCTCCGGAGGTCTTCTTCAAGGAGGCCACGTTGCTGGAGGCCAAGCTCTCGCCCACCGGCAAGCGGCTGGCCATCGCCGCGCCCGGCGCCGCCGGTCGGCGCGTCGGCCTCTACGTGTTCGAGCTGGGCGCCAAGATCGAGGCCCGCCGCGTCGTCCAGTTCAGCAACGACGACGTCGGCACCTTCCAATGGGTCAACGACGACAAGCTGGTCTTCTCCGCCACCGACCGCCGCATCGCCTCCGGCACCCACTACCAGGCCAGCGGACTCTTCTCGGTCGCCGCCGACGGCTCCGGCGTGCGCCAGATCGTCCAGCGCGACAGCGACGGCGAAGGCGAACGCAAGGCCTTCGGCGGCGCGCTGACCTTCAACCATGTCCTGCTCGGCGTGCCGTTCCCCCATGCGGGCGAACCCGGCAACCGCGTGCTGGTCGGCCGCTACGGCCTCAACCGCTCCAACAACACCAGCGCCTACACACCGTTCTGGCTCAACATCGACACGGGCCGCGCGCAGGCGGCCACCTTCGACGAGCCGCGCGGCGCGTACCGCTTCCTCTTCGACAGCCACGGCGAGGCCCGCGTCGTCCTGACCGAGCAGGAGAACGTGCGCACCGCCTACTGGCGCGCCCCCGGCGAGAAGACCTGGACCGAGATCACCCGCGGCGACCTGCTGGGCCTGCCCTTCGTGCCCGTCGCGGTGGACGACGGCGGCCGCCTGTTCGTCGAGCGCCTCGAAGGCCCGCAACGCTATACCGTGCTGACCCGTTTCGACTTCCAGACGAAGCAGCCCGAGCCGCGCGCCCTGCTGAGCACGCCGGGCTTCGATCCGGAGCCGCAGGTGATCCTCGACGCGGGTCGCACCGTCGGCATCCGCTACCAGACCGACGCCTCGGCCACTGCCTGGTTCGATCCCGCGATGCGCGAGTTCCAGAAGCAGGTCGACGCCCGTTTCACCGAGGGCGTCAACGACGTCCAGTGCGCCCGCTGCGGCAAGCCCGACATGGTCGCGCTGGTGCGCAACTACTCGGACCGCGATCCCGGCTCGTACTGGGTGTATCGCGCCGCCGCGCCAGAGTCGGAGCGCTGGTCAGCCGTCGGCCCGCAGCATCCGGACGTGGATCCGCGCACCATGGCCGGGCAGGAGCTGCATCGCATCAAGGCCCGCGACGGGGTGGAAGTGCCGGTGTGGCTGACCTTGCCCCACGGCGTCGCCCCGGGCAAGCCCGCGCCGGCGGTGGTGCTGGTGCACGGCGGACCGTTCGTGCGCGGCCGCGTCTGGGACTGGGACGAGACGGCGCAGTTCCTGGCCTCGCGCGGCTATCTGGTGATCGAACCGGAGTTCCGCGGCAGCCAGGGCTATGGCGACCGGCATTTCCGCGCCGGCTACAAGCAGTGGGGTCAGGCCATGCAGGACGACGTCGCGGACGCCCTGCGCTGGGCGCAGTCCAAGAAGCTCGCCACGGACCGCGCCTGCATCTTCGGCAGCAGCTATGGCGGCTACAGCACGCTGATGGGGCTGGCCAAAGACGGCGACCTCTACCGCTGCGGCATCGCTTCGGCCGGTCCCACCGACCTGATGCTGCTGCTCAAGGGCGATCGCTGGGTCGACGACGACCTCGGCAGTTCGTACCGGACCTTCCAGGCACCCACGGAGATCGGCGATCCGGTGAAGGATGCCGACATGCTGAAGGCCAATTCGCCGGTGCTGCTGGCCGACCGGATCCGCGCGCCGCTGATGCTGGTCTACGGCGAACGCGACCGCCGCGTGCCGATCGAGCACGGCGAGCGCATGCGCGACGCGCTGATCAAGGCCGGCCGCCCGCCGGAGTGGGTCACCTACCGCGGTGAAGGCCACGGCTTCGGCAACCTCGAGAACAGCGTCGACTTCGCCAAGCGCCTCGAAGCCTTCCTCGCGAAGAACCTGAAGGACGCGCCGGCGGCGCAACAGGGCGGGCAGTAAGCCGGGCAATGAAGCGGCGGAGGCCTCAGTCCTCCGCCTGCACGCAGCCCAGCATCGCCGCCACCAGCGTGGCGGCCTGCCGCTCGCGCAGGCAGTAGAGGTACTCGCGCACCAGCGGCATGTCCTGCTCGAAGGGCAGGGCGATCAGATCCGGATGCCGACCCGTCTCGTGCGCGGCGAAGATGCTGAGCCCCAGCCCGCGCACCACCGCCTCGCGCAGCGCCTCCCGGCTGGCGATCTCCATCTGCGCCTTCGGGCGCACAGCCGCGCCGTCGAGTGCCTGCTCGCTCAGCGTGCGCGTCATCGAGCCGCGTTCGCGCACCAGCAGCGTCTCCCCGGCCAGCGCCGCCAGCGGCACCGCCGCGCGCCGCGCCAGCGCGTGGCCGCGCGGCAGCAGCAGCACCAGCGGATCCGCGCCCAGCTCCACGCGGTGCAGCCGCGCGTCCTCCTCCAGGTGGCTGGAGGTCGCCAGGTCCACCTCATAGGCCAGCAGCGCATCCACCATCTGCCGTGAATTGCCGGCCGAGATGCTCAGGTCCACGAGCGGGTGCCGCGTCCTGAAACGCTGCGCCAGCGTCAGCGTGTAGTACGGCGCCGTCGCGCCCAGCCGCAGCGTGCCGCCGCGCAGCTCGGCCGAGTCGCGCAACGCGAACTCGATGTCCAGCTCCTGCTGCAGCAGCGCGTCCACCTGCGGCATCAGCCGCCGGCCCGCGTCGCTCAGGCTCAGCCGGCCGCCGCCGCGGTGGAACAGCTCCACCCCGTACTGCTCCTCCAGCGCGCGGATCTGCGTCGTCACCGTCGGCTGGGACAGCCCCAGCTGCTTCGCCGCGCCGGTGATCGACCCCAGCCGCGCCACGGCGAAGAAGGCCTTCAGCTGGTTCACGAGCACGACGGATCCCCCAAATCGGCCAATACCGGTTTCGGTGAACTTGGGAGCTCTGACGCGTCAATGACATATGCCATTCCTACAGTGTCCCCCATCGACCACCGCCCGCTGGAGCGCCCATGCCGATCACCTCCCTGTCGACCACCCGGTCTAGCCCCCTGTCCACCGTCCTGCACGCCGCCGCGGCGCTGGCCCTGGCCGCGATCGCCGCGCTCACCAGCCCCGAGGTGCATGCGCAGGCGACCCCCGGCAAGACCGAGCTGCTGGTCTACAGCGCCCTCGAAGCCGACCAGATCAAGGCCTACAAGACCGCCTTCGAGCAGGACCACCCCGCCATCGAGCTGAAGTTCGTCCGCGAGTCCACCGGCATCGTCACCGCCCGGCTGCTGGCCGAGAAGGCCAATCCGCAGGCCGACGTGGTCTGGGGCCTGGCCGCGACCTCGCTGATGCTGCTCGACAAGGAAGGCATGCTCGCGCCGTACGCGCCCAAGGGGCTGGAGCAGGTCCGCGCCACCATGCGCGACCCGCGCCCGCAGCCGACCTGGGTCGGCATGGACCTGTGGTCCTCGGCCGTGTGCTTCAACACCGCGGAGGCAGCCAAGCGCAGCCTGCCCAAACCGACCTCCTGGAACGACCTGACCCAGCCCGTCTACAAGGGCCTGCTGACGATGCCGCATCCGGCCTCCAGCGGCACCGGCTACCTGATGGTCTCCGCGTGGCTGCAGATGATGGGCGAGGCCAAGGGCTGGGCCTTCATGGACGCGCTCCACCAGAACATGGGCGTCTACACGCACAGCGGCTCCAAGCCCTGCCGCCAGGCCGGCGCCGGCGAGTTTCCGGTCGGCCTGTCCTTCGAGTACCGCGCCAACAAGACCAAGAAGGAAGGCGCGCCCATCGACATCGTCTTCCCGAAGGAAGGCCTGGGCTGGGACGTCGAGGCCACCGCCGTCATGAAGACGACGAAGAAGCTGGACGCCGCCAAGGCGCTGGCCGACTGGTCCGTGACGCGCAAGGCCAACGAGCTCTATGCGAAGAACTTCGCCGTGCTGGCGCTGCCGTCGGTGCAGGAGCAACTGGAGTACGTGCCGTCCGACCTCGACAAGCTGCTGGCGAAGAACGACTTCAACTGGGCCGCCGCCAACCGCGACCGCATCCTCGCCGAGTGGTCGCGCCGCTACGAGGCCAAGGCCGAGAAGAAGTGATCCGAGAGTGAGCCGCGAGTGAGCCGCCAGTGATTCGACCTTGAGCCCGAGACCGGACCTTCCCATGCTGCATCTGCGCCAGATCACCAAGCGTTTCGGCACGCAGACGGTGCTGCAAGGCATCGACCTGGAGTTGCGCGCCGGCGAGTTCGTGTCGCTGCTGGGGCCCTCCGGCTGCGGCAAGACGACGCTGCTGCGCATCGTCTGCGGCATCGAGACGCCCGAGCTCGGCCAGGTGCTGATGCACGGTCTGGACATCACCGCCTGGCCCGCGTCGCAGCGGCGCTTCGGTGTGGTGTTCCAGTCCTATGCGCTGTTTCCCAACATGACGGCGCGCGAGAACGTGCGCTACGGGCTCGTCGACCTGCCGCGCCGCGAGGCCGCCGACCGCGCCGAGGAGATGTTGGCGCTGGTCGGTCTGCTCGACCAGGCCGGCAAGTTCCCCGCGCAGCTGTCCGGCGGGCAGCAGCAGCGCGTCGCGCTGGCCCGCGCGCTCGCGCCGGGACCCAAGCTGCTGCTGCTCGACGAGCCGTTGTCGGCGCTCGACGCGCAGGTGCGGCAGGAGCTGCGCACCGAGATCCGTTCGCTGCAGCAGCGGCTGGGCATCACCACGCTGATGGTGACCCACGACCAGGACGAGGCGCTGGCAATGTCGGACCGCGTGGTGCTGCTGGCCAAGGGCCAGATCGCGCAGCAGGGCGCGCCGCGCCAGCTCTACGACCGCCCGGCGAGCGCGCTGGTGGCGGGATTCGTCGGCAGGATGAACTGGATGGACGGGCAGGTCGTCGCGGAAGGGCGCGTGCGCGTGGGCATTACGCTGCTGGGCTGCGATACGAGCGCCTACAAGACCGGCAGCGTCGTGCGACTGGGCATCCGGCCCGAGGCGATCCGGCTGATGGACGGGGAGGGCGCGATGCTGCGCGCCCGCATCGAGACGCTGCAGTTCCACGGTGCGGTCACGCAGGTGCAGTTGCGCTGCGAGTCGCTGGGGGTGGGGGCCGCTGGTGCCCTGATGCTCGAGATCCCCAGCGGCGAAGCCGCCGGACTCAGCGAAGGCGAGATGCGCGGCCTGCGGCTGCCGGCCGATGCGCTGCAGCTTTTCGACGCGCCGCTGTCGATGCGGAGGGCGGCGTGAGCCTGGTGTTCGACGACGCGGCCAAGGTGCCGCAGATCCCGCTCCCTCGCCCGCTTCGCGGGCAATTCGAAGCCTGGTTGCTGCGCGCGCTGCTGGCCGTCGGGCTCGTCGTGCTGGCCGTGATCATCCTGCTGCCGCTGGTGTCGCTGCTCGCGCAGAGCGTGCTCGACGGGCAGGGCCGATTCGTCGGTGCCTCGCATTTCGTCGCCTACTTCTCCACCGGCCGGTGGAGCGCGCTGTGGCACAGCGTCTCGCTGTCGGCCGTCTCCGCCGTCGTCTGCGTCGCGCTCGCCTACGGCTACGCCTGGGCGCTGACGCACACCGCCTTGCCGGCGAAGGGCCTGTGGCGCGCGCTGGCGCTGCTGCCGCTGCTCGCGCCGTCCCTGCTGGCCGCCATCGGGCTGGTCTACGCCTTCGGCAACCAGGGCCTGCTGAAGGCGACGATGCAGGCCGTCGGCGTCGACAGCATCTACGGACCCGCCGGCATCGTGCTGGGCTCGGTGCTGTGGACCTTCCCGCACGCGATGCTGATCCTCGTCACCACGCTGTCCAGCAGCGACGCGCGCACCATCGAAGCCGCGCGCTGCCTGGGCGCCGGCGGCTGGCGCGTGTTCCGCACCGTGACGCTGCCGGCCAGCCGCTACGGGCTGCTGATCTCCGCGGTGGTCGTGTTCGTGCTGGTGCTGACCGACTTCGGCGTGCCCAAGGTCGTCGGCGGGCAGACCGCGATGCTGGCCACCGACATCTACAAGGAAGTCGTCGGCCAGCAGCGCCTGGACCGCGGCGCCGTCGTCGCCCTGCTGCTGCTGTTGCCGGCGCTGGGCGCCTTCGTGCTGGAGCAGCGTCTGCGCGCCCGCCAGCGCGCGGTGCTGAGCCTGCGGGCCGTTCCGCACGTGCCGGCGCCGAGCACGGTGCGCGACCTCGGCGCGCTGCTGTACTGCGCGCTGATCGCGACGGCGCTGGTCGGCGTCTTCGGCATCGCGGTGTATGCGTCGTTCGCGCAGTACTGGCCGTACCAGCTGGCGCCGACGCTGGCCCATTACCAGTTCGACATGAGCGACGGCGGCGGCTGGGCCAGCTACGGGAACTCGCTGAGACTGGCGGCATGGACGGCGCTCGCCGGCGCGGGCCTGAGCTTCGTGCTCGCGTGGCTGGTCGACAAGCCGCGCGGCTTCGTCGCGGCGCGCGGGCTGCTCAACGCGTTGGCGACGCTGCCGATGGCGGTGCCGGGTCTTGCGCTCGGTCTGGGCTACATCCTGTTCTTCAACGCGCCGTGGAACCCGCTGCGCGGCTGGTACGGCGGACTCGGCCTGCTGGTGCTGTGCACGGTGGCGCATTACTACTCGGTCGCGCATCTGACGCAGCTCGGCGCGCTGCGACAGCTCGATCCGGAATACGAGCGCGTCGCGGAGTCGCTCGGCCTGCCGTTCTGGACGCACCTGCGCCGCGTGCACCTGCCCATCGCGATCCCGACGCTGGTGCAGGTGGCGGGCTACTTCTTCGTCAGCGCGCTCACGACGGTGTCGGCGGTGGTGTTCCTGTACTCGCCCGATACCGCGCTGGCCGCGATCGCGGTGCTCGCGATGGACGACGCCGGGGACACCGCGCCGGCCGCGGCGATGGCCACGCTGCTGTTCGTCACCGCGGCGGCGGGGCGCGGCGTCATCGGGCTGGTCGGGCATGTGCTCATCCAGCGCACGCAGCGGTGGCGCGCCAGATAGGACCCTCATGAACTGTGACCTCCTCGTGGTCGGCGCCGGCGTCGTCGGCCTGGCCCATGCCTGGGCCGGCGCGAAGCGCGGCTGGCGCGTCGTCGTCGTCGAGCGCGACGCGGCCTGCATCGGCGCGTCGATCCGCAACTTCGGCTTCGTGACCGTGACCGGGCAGCAGCGCGGCGCGCACTGGCGGCGCGCGCGCCGGTCGCGCGATCTCTGGGCCGAGCTCGCGCCCCAGGCCGGCCTGCGCATCGAGCACGCCGGGCTGCTCCTGGCCGCGCGTTGCGTCGAGTCGGAGGCCCTCCTGGACGCCTTCCTCGCCACGGAGATGGGCGAGGGCTGCGAGCGGGTCGACGCCGCGCAGGCGACGGCGCGTCAGCCCGGCCTGCGCGGCGACGGCCTGCGCGGCGCGCTGGTCAGCCCGCACGAGCTGCGCGTCGAATCGCGCGACGCGATCCCGCGCATCGCCGCGTGGCTGGCGGAGCGGCACGGCGTCGAGTTCCGCTTCGGCGAGTCGGTGCTGGCGGTCGAGGCTCCGCACGTGCGCACGTCCCGTGCGAGCTACCGCGCCGAACGCGTGGCGGTCTGCTCGGGGGCGGAGCTGCACGGTCTCTTCGCCGACCGCTGGACGCCGCATGCGCTGTCGCTGTGCCAGCTGCAGATGCTGCGCGTGCGGCCGCCGTCGGGCTTCCGGCTGAACGCCGCGCTGATGGCCGACCTGAGCCTGGTGCGGTATGAGGGCTACGCGGCGCTGCCCGAAGCGCAGCCGCTGCTGCGCCGCCTGTCCGCCGAGCGCCGCGACGCGCTGGCCCACGGCATCCACCTGATCGCGGTGCAGAGCGCCGACGGCACGCTGGTCGTCGGTGACTCCCACCACTACGGCCCGGTGCTGCCGCCGTTCGCGAGCGAGGCGGTGGACCGGCTGATCCTCGACGAGCTGCATCGTCAACTCGCGCTGCCGTCGCTGGAGGTGGTCGAGCGCTGGACCGGCGTCTATCCGGTCAGCGCCTCGGCGCCTTGCCTCGTCGAGGCGCCGGACGAGCGCACGCGGCTGGTGATGGTCACCAGCGGCACCGGCGCGAGCACCGCTTTCGGACTGGCGGAAGAGGTGCTCGCGGGCTGGTGAAGGCCTGCGCACTGCCACCGCCGCTGGCCCTCACCCCCCGCCCTCTCCCGCGGTGCGGGAGAGGGGGCCGCCGCCACCGCGCTTCTTCAGAGGACCGACGGCACGAGCAGGTCCACCGGCTTCGACGTCGATGGCGTCCGCGTCATCGACGAATCGAAGGCGGCGCCGTGCGGCCGGTCGGCCGCGGCCTGCGCCAGCAGCCCGACCAGCCGGACCGGCGTGTCGTCGACGTCCTCTGACGGACCGTCCCTTCGGACCCGTCCCGTCGCGGGCCGACCGGCTTCCTCCGTCGTGAACGTCACCTCGGTCCACCACGTCTCCGTCGGGAAGTGGCCGTCCTCTCCCTGCAGCCGATAGGAGCGGTACGGCACGCCGCCGGTATCCACCCGGATCGCCTGTCCGCCGCGACTGTCGATCTCGATCCGCCGCGCCAGGACGTGGGTCCGGCCCTGATCGTCGACGGCCTGCAACTGCCAGCGGCCTGTGGACCTGCCTGCCAGTCGCGGGTTGGGCAGCGGATCCGGCTTGGCGTGGATCGTCAGCGAGCGCAGCGCGATGCTGTGCGCGAAGTCGAAGCGGATCTGCGTCGACGGCGTCAGCGCGAGCACGCCGTCCTTCGTCGCCGCCAGCGGCGGTCGCCAGGCGAAAGCGTCCCGGGCGAACTCGATGCCGTCGACGAGATTGGCCGGCTCGCTCCGCCCCCACCACCGCCGGCCGGGCGGCAGCGTATCGGTGATCTTCTCGATGCCGCCCGCCCGGTCGAGCAACGCCGGCGTCCACGCGGGCTCCGCCGATGCGGCCGGCTTGGCATAGGTGACACTCAGCGGACCGTCCATCAGGTTGGGCCGATAGGCCTTCGGGTCCCGCACCTTCGCCGCGGGCGGCGGCGACAGTATCACCTCGCCCGGCAAGATGTCGTAGTGCACGCCGGACGCGCGCTCCGCATCCCGGCGCTCGAAGCCGATGCCGTCCTCGTCCAGCTTCAGGTAGCGCGTCGATCGGAACCAGGTGCGCGACGCCGGCAGCGTCTCGCTGAGCGTGTCGCCGACCTCGACCTTGACCAGATCGGACCGGTCGCCCCACCCGTCATAGCGCCGGCGCTGGAGGTTCCCCAGCAGCAGGTCCTGCGGCGCGGTCCCCGCGACGCGCAGCGCGGCCAGCGCCGCGGGGTCGCGCACGCGCGCACGTTGCATGCCGAGGATCCAGGCCTCGTCGCAGGTCCCGGCGTCGAGCATGGTCCCGGCGATGTCGACGGCGGCGTCGGCGCTGCGTCCGCGCAGGCGCAGCGCGGCCTCGAGCAGCGAGCGCATCCAGGGGGCGTCCGCGAGCGTCAGGTCACCGGTCTGGCGCAGGACGCGCGTGAAGTCCGCCGTCGCCGCCGCCAGCGACGGGCGGTCGCCGGACAGCGCGTCATGCCAGGTGACGATCGCGGTCCATTCCTCGCCGGACAGGTCGTGACGCAGGGCCGTGTCGACATCGCCCCAGCCGCGCTCCGTGGCCGCCATCTCGACCAGCAGCGGACCGTGCCGCGCCAGCCGCAGCGGCGTCCGGAGATCCCCGGCGGCCGCGTAGCCCGCGAGCCAGCCCGCGGGCACCGGGGTCACTCCGCCGGCGTCCAGCAACGCGAGGAACTGGTCCACCCGCAGCAGGGCCGCCATGTCGCGGGGATGCAGCGTGTCGATGTCGTCGTCGGACACGCCGCGCAGCACCATCCACGCGGCGACGATCGCGCGCTCCGGCAGTTCGGCCGGGCCGGCGCGATCGCGCACGTGGGCGTGCAGCAGCGCCGCGCCGCGCGCGATGTCCTGCGCCTGGATGCCGCTCGCCTGCAGGCCCAGGGACACGTCGGACCGCAGACCGCGGCCCAGGGGCGGGGGATCGCCCGGCCACCCCAGCGGCTGGACCTGCAGGCCCAGCGCGATCTCGTCGCCGTCCAGCGGGAAGCCGAACTGCAGCACGCCCGGGTACCGGTAGTAGTCCTCGACGAAGATCGCGGACGCGTTGTCGCCGGCGCCGGTCGTGAGTAGCAGCGAATGACCGATGCGCCGCCGGTCGTGGTCCCCGGGGCCCTTGCGCAGCCAGACCGTCCGTGCCGGGCCTGGCTCCGTGTCCGGCAGCGCGCGCGGCGGCACCATCGCGCGGATCAGGTGGGTGCCGGGCGCGGTCGCCAGATAGTCGGCCTGGAACGCGCAGGGATCATGCACCTGCACGCCCGTCTCCGGATCGACGAGGACCTCCGCGTACCGGCGCGTCGTCTGCGGGGCCTCCACGTCCCCGTCCACGTCTCCGTCTCCGTTTCCGTTGCCGTTGCCGTTGCCGTTTCCGTTTCCGTTGCCGTTTCCGTTTCCGTTTCCGTTTCCGTTTCCGTTGCCGTTGCCGTTGCCGTTGCCGTTGCCGTTGCCGTTTCCGTTTCCGTGTCCGCGCGCGGGGGAGGTCAGCACTTCGACCGGTCCCGGCGGCGTCCTGAGGTCCGGCAGACGCAGCGGCGCGAAGCGATCGCCACGGTCGTCCTTCCGTTCACCGCCCCTCAGCGCCCAGATCGACATGCGGTTCGGCAGCGACGCCGCTGCCTCCATCTCCGTCTCCGCCTCCGCCTCCTGCGCCCGAGGCAGCGCCAGGCTCAGCAGCAACGGCGTGAAGCTCGACGACGCGCCGCGCGGCACCACCTCTTCGATCACCAACCTGTCGCCCAGCCGCTGCTGGCGCAGGCGTTCCGCCGGCACATCCAGCACGAAGAACATCGGCATCCCGGAGACCGACCGCGCGTCGAACGCCCCGGCGCCGGAGGACAGGTGATGCCGGACCGGTGCGTCGACCGTCAGCAGCGTCCGCCGCACGGCCGGCGTGCCGGGGCCCAGGATCAGCGCATGCGCCAGCGTCGACAGGGGCTGCGCCGTGTCGTCGAGCTGTCGCGCCTCTTCCAGCACGACCCGCACGCCGCTGGCATCCCGGATCACCAGCGTCGGCGCCGCCGCCCCGCCCCGCGGGAAGAAGCGGGCGAACGTCAACGGCGCACCGCGGTCGCCGAGCAGCAGCAGCGCGTCGCCGTCGCGTCTCAGGCGCAGCGACTCATGCAGGACGTCGGTCTCGACGAGCAGTTGCGTCGCGCCGCCCTCCATCACGATCTGCGCCGGCGTGCCCGCCTGCCAGACGGCCTGGTCCTGCGCCGAGGTGCAGACGATCTCATTGCCGGCGCGCAGCAGGTAGCGGTTGCTGCCCGCGCCGCCGGCGATGCTGACGTTGGCGCCTGAAACGTCGAACTGCTCGTCCAGCCGGCCGCCCACGATGTCGGCCGAGCCGACGTCCCGCAGGGTCAGCGACTCCAGATTGCGCAGCTGGAGCTTGTTGCCCGAGCGTTCCGAGGGGTCCGTCTCTGCCAGGTCCGCCCGTGTGGCGGTGACCTGCAAGGTCCACAGCGGGGCACGGCCGTCTTTGACCAGTGCGCGCATGACGACATGGCTGCCCGCCGCGTCCAGCACCGCTTCGTCATGGCCGTCTCCGCCGTTGATCGACAGGCGGCTGTCGCGGTCCAGCAGGAAGACGTCGTCGCCGTGGCCCCCGGCGACGGCGCGGGTCGCGCCGGCCAGCTCGAACAGCTGTCGCGGAATGGTCTCCGACGTGGCCGCGGGAGTGACGGTCTGGTGGCGCAGGTCCAGCCAGGCGGTGGCGCCGGGCACGGTCCTGGCGCCCAGGTCTCGCACGGCCTCGGCGGTGCCGGCCGAGGACTGCTGATCCTGCAGCATGAAGGAGAAGGGCGGCTCCCCGACATCGTTGTGGAAGGCCGCGTGCGTCACCTGGTGGTGGAAGCGCGGATGATGGAAGCGCGCGAACCCGCGCTTGGCCAACTGGTCGATCCGGTGGTACCAGCGCTCCTTGTCCTCGTCCCGCAGGATCAGGGCATGGCGGCCCGCCGCCTGCCTGGCCTGCTTCTCGGTCTCCGCGCGGACGAAGGTGTCCGTGTCGAAGCCGAAGAACTTTGCGAGGGTGGCGCCCGTCAGCTTGAACCAGCCCCGGGCCGAGCGGGGCCTGCGCAGATCGTCGCCGTACTCGTCCAGCCAGACGCCGATCGAGGCGCCCCCCGCCACCGCCGTGAACAGGGCCCAGCCGGCGGGCCCCGACAGGCGTCCGAGCAGGCCCAGTCCCGTCGCGAGCCGGCCCGCGAGCGCCGCGCCCTTGAGGCCCGCCACCATCGCGGCCACGCGCATCGACAGGCCGGTCCCGAGGATCAGGGAGCTCGTGACGGTATCGGCGACCAACGCCCGATGCACGTAGCTGTCCTTGCCGAGGCCGCTGTCGTGGAACTGCTGCCAGCGCCGCGTCAGCATCGCCACGTTGACGCCCGCCATGGCAAGGTCGACGACGGCGGGGAGTCCGCGGCCGGTCAGGCGCAGCGCGCCGCCGCCGGATCGCGGGGCGTTCCGGATCAGCCACGCTCCGACCGCCTCGGACAGGGGCGACACCACGATGTCGGAGGCGCCGGCCAGGGACAGTGCCTTGGTGGGGGCGTCCATCTGCCGCCAGTAGCAGGACAGTTGGAACGCGTCGAGTGCGGCGGAGAACTTTTGCCAACCGGTGCCTGGCACCGGATCCGCGGCGGCGGACGGCGAGGCCGCGCGACGCGCCGATCGGATCTCGCGGGCGCGGCGCAGGACGGGCCCGACGACCGGATCGTCCGCCGCCTGGCGGGCCAGGCGCTGGAAGTCACCCTCCGACAGCGCGAGCAGCGATCCCGCCACGCGCATCGAGCCGGACAGACCGTCGGCATCGGTCGCCGTGTGCGACAGCGCCGTGGACAGGCGCGGGAGGTCCAGCCGCGGGTCGCCGCCCCTGTCGAAGCTGAGCCCCCCGGAGTCGCGCAGCGTGCCCAGCGCGGACTCCGGCGTGAGCCAGGCCAGGTCGCCGATCTGGAGCGGATCGTCGAAGTCCGTGCGTCGACCGATGGTGGCGAGCAGGTGGCCGATCGACGTCGCCTTATCGGCGCGATCAAGGCGGCCCAGGGCGGTGGCGGCGATCGAGGGCGTCATGTCGCCGGTCATGGCGCCGGTCGGGTCGATCACCCCCGGCCGGTCGTTGCCATACTTGTCGATGCGAGGCGGCTTCCCCACCCCCAGTGGCAGGGGGCCGGTCGTGAAGGTGGAATTCGGGCCCCGGTGCCGCCACCTGCCCGCCACATCGGGCGCAGCGCGCCGCGTGGAACCCGGCGAGTCGATGGGGAACAGGACGTCGCGGCTGTATGCCGTCACGGCGAACTGCGCCGTCGTGAGGCCGGTGTCCGAGAAGCGCGCCAGGAAGTCGATGGAGAAGGTCGACCTGGCGATCGGGCTGTCCAGCGCGCACGACAGCAGCGTGGCCCTGTGGACGCGGGCGCTGCCGAGGCGGGGTCCGAGAAAATCCGCGAGCCTCTGGGCCAGCAGATCGGCGTCATACCCGCTCAGGAGTCGATGGTGGGCGAGGCTGGTCGACGCGTCGCCGACCACCACGAGTTTGATGACGCCGTACTTGTCCGGTTCGGACAGCAGCTGTTCGCCGGTGACGATCTGGTGGCCGCCGTGGCGGTCCAACTGGACCCAGACGGTGTTGTCCTTGCGCCTGACGGCGTGTCGCAGGGCGGCTTCGAGCGCCGGCGGAGAGTCGTCCATCTGCAGCACCAGCTGCAAGGTGCCCGGGCGCGTCCGTTTCTCCGCCGATGGACCGGCGCGCACGTCGTTCAAGGCGTTCTGCCATTCGATTTTTCCGGCATGCGCCTGTGTCAGGCTGTCCTTCCAACTGGCCACCGGCGGAGCGGACCGGACGCCAGGCAGCTCGACCTGGCTCAGGAACGAACGGATCTGCGCCATGCCCGACACATCCTCGCGCAGGCTGCCGTCGGCCTGCCGTCTCGCGATGAGGATCGCCGCGTTGCCGTTGGCGGCGGCGGCGTACAGGTGACCGTCGTCGTCGACGACCATGCGGCGCAGGAAGCGCGTGGCGCCGTCGCCGAGGTCCGCGGGCAGGGTGCGCAGGTGCCATTCGTCGACGTCGTCCGCCTGTTGGCTGACCGGTATCGCCGCCGTGGGCGACAGACGGACCCGCAGTCCGGACTGTTCGTTGGCGGCGGTCACCGGGCTCAGTCCGCTCATGGCGATCACCCGGTGGTCACGGCTCAGCTGCGGCCCCCTGCCGCCGCGGGCGGAGGAGATCGCGAGTTGGCGCATCACCTGCAGGCCCGGCATCGGGGCCTCGAACTGGGCCGGCTGCCGACCGGCCGCAAGGACCGGCGGCGCGACACCCAGCAGGCTGTGCACCGACGCATCGCTGACCTGGATGCCGTCCTGGCTGCGCCAGCCGGCCTCGGAGGCCGGCGGTGTGCGCGAGACCGCGATCAGGGGACCGATGAGACCGCGGCGGGACAGGTGCTCCAGCGTGTGCAGGAGGTGGGGGACATGGTCCGCGAAGACCGTCGGATCCTTGGCGCCCAGGACCTGGCGCATGAGGTCGATGTCGATGTGGAACGGCTGACCCAGGCGGGCCGACTGCGCGGCGTAGAGCGTCGCCTCCGCGCTCATCCGGAAGGACGCCCAGTCCGTGTCGGCCCTGCGGCCGGCGGGCGCATGTCGCGCGTCCAGGAGAGCGAGCGTGTCCGCGACGGACCAGTGCTCGGCGAGCGTCGGCGTCGCGAGGGTGAACGCCTGCCGGGTGTCGACGCCGAGCAGGCCGGCGACGCCGACCGGCCGCGGCGCCGGTGTCGACTCGAGCAGGTCCCGCGCCAGCCGTTGCAACTGGTCGTGCAGACGCAGGAAGGCTGCGGGTTCCACGATGTCGGGGCCATGGAGGTGGGGGAAGCAGCGGCCCAGCGGGTCGAAGCCCCGGAAGAGGCGCTCCGGTTCGAACGGCACGCGCGGGAGGAGCTGCGCACGGCCGGCGGGGTCCACGCCCAGGCGGTTGAGGATCCAGGTCTGCACCTCATAGTGGTCCAGCCACGCGTGCGGCAGCTTCAAGGGCGACGTCCCCACGCCGTGCACGCTCAGCCGGCCCACGACGAGCGCCTCGGCGGCGGCCGGGTTCTGCCAGGGAGGCGGCGCCGGCAACGCCGGTGGCGTCAACCCGCTGTCCGTCGGCGCCTGCCCTGCCTGCCCTGCCTGCGCTACCTGCGCTACCTGCGCTACCTGCGCAACCTGCGTTGCCTGCGTTGCCTGCGTTGCCTGCGGCGAATCAACGCGCGACGGCTCTGCCGATGTCGACGGGCCGGCCTGAGGATCCTTCGCAGGCGAGAGCGGCGGAACCGTCGACCCGGACGGGCCGGCAGACGCCTCCGCGCCCGGGGTGCCCGTCCCCTCGCTGCCGGACGACTCGCTCAGCCAGCTCAGATCGCTGCCGCTGAAGGGGGGGGAGTCCCGGTCCGTGGGGCGGCTCAGGGGCAGCCCGTCGTCGCTCTTCGCGCTCTTCGCACTCTTCGTGCTCTTCGTGCTTTTCGTGCTCTTCGCGCCCGTCGACCCCTCGACCTCGTCGAGGTCCGATCCGCCGCCCAGCAGATCGGAGTCGAAGCTGAAGTCGCTGCCCGCGTCCAGGGGCAAGGGAAAACCGAGGGTCGACGCGCTGCTGGCGCCCGACTTCGCAGACCCCGCCCCCGCGGGCGGCGTTGTGGACGATGACGGGTCGACTGGCGTCACGGCGCCGACCCCGACCGCCGCGTAGTCCCTGGCGGGGCCCTGCGTGAATCCGCGGTCGGGGTCGAAGCGCCAGGTCGACCGGACATGAGGTCGCACGTCCTCCTCGGTCTGGAAGCCCGTCCCGGCCCCGGTCCACTGCCCGAAGACGGGCAGGACGTCCGTCGCCCAGACCACGCGGCCGATCTGGCCGTCGTCGCGCAGGCGCAGCAACACGTCGTGCAGTTCCAGGGAGACCCCGGCCGAGGCCCTGTGCGCGCTGTCGGGATAGGCGGCGGGATCGACCTGATGCGGCGCCAGCGGCTTGACCAGCGTCCCGCCCGGCGGGCAATCGACCGCGTCGATGAACTGGTCGGCCAGCGCGCGCGAGGCGGCGAGCGCGGCACCATTCGCGCTGTTCGCCGACGGGGTCCCGTTCGTCCCGTTCGTCTGCGCCTCGAGCAGCGTCGAAGCCTCCGCCACCAGGTGGCGGAAACGATCCGACGCCGCGGCGGCGCCGGCGCCGTCCGAGCCCGCCAGGGCCGCATAGGCGTCCCGGTAACGGAACATGTTTCCGGTCAGCAGGCCGTCCACGATGTGGGCGCCGGCGCTGCCGAGCGCGTCGGCCGCGAGATCCGGGTAGGCCTGCGCGCCGACCTGGCGCAGCGCGGGCAGCGCCGCGTCGCGCCAGGTCGCGGCGTCCGGCTGCGCCAGCCGCCAGTCGGCGATGCCGGCCTGCATCGCGTTCGCGATCGCGGCCGGACGCAGGGCGCTCAGGCGTCGCATCAATGCGTCAGCGACCGGGGACAGGTCTTGATTGGGGCGCATCCGCAGGCCCGCCATGAAGGCGTCGAGCAGGGCTTCACCCCGGCTGCGGCGGAAGGCGTCACGTTCGGCCTCGCGTTCGGCGTCGAGCGAGGCGCCGAGCGAGGCGGCCCCCTGAGGCTGCGCCGACGTGCGCGTCAGCGACGGCGCGGTGCCCAATTTCACCAGATCCGCCAGGCGGGCGAAAACGTCGATCGGCGTGCGCTTCTTCAGGGCGGTACCGTCGAACCCCAACGTGAGGACTTTATAGGCGGCGCTGTAGTCCTCCAGCGATCCGCCCCGGACCCTGCCCTTCAGCAGGAGGCGCGACGCGGTGGTCGCGCTCTTCTGGAAGCGCGGTGACCGGTAGCTGGATTCGAGGATCGAGTCCAGCGGGCCGGTCAGGTACCAATCTGTGCTGGTGATCTCGACGTTCGGCGCGTCCGGACCGGGCACCACGGCCTGGAGCATCGCGGCGACATGGTCCGCCCACTGCGAGGAGGGGGTCGGGTCAGGAGGGCGGACGTTGGTGGAAGTACCGGGAACATCGACCGGAAGGCGGCGATCGGGCATGGCGGCGGTCTCGAAGGGAGGGATGACCTGAGTGCCGTGTCGCGGCCCGTCGCTCGCGAACGCCGGTCGCGCCCGGTCCGTCTCAGCGCTCCTTCAGGCTCTCGCTGCCCGCCCGTTCCAGCGGACTCAGCAGGAAGCCGATGACGCGCCGGCTGCCGGTGCGCACCTCCGCGCTCAGCGCCATGCCCGGACGCAGCGGCACGCGCGCGCCGTCCACCTCGATGTCGCGCGCCGCGAGCGTCAACGTCACCGCGAAGCGGGGTCCGAGCTGCTCGTGGTCGATCGCATCGGGGCTCACGCGGGTGACCGTCGCGGGCAGCGTGCCGTGGCGCGTGAACGGGAAAGCCTCCAGCTTGATCGCCGCCGCATCGCCCACCCGCACGAAGCCGATGTCCTTGTTCTCGAGCATCACCTCCGCCGTCACCGGCGCGTCGTCGGGCACGACCACCATCAGCGTCTGCGCTTCGGTGACGATGCCGCCGGCCGTGTGGACCGCGAGCTGCTGCACCGTGCCATCGACCGGCGCGACGAGCCGCGTCAGCGCCTCGCGCCGGCCCGCCTTGCGGTGCTCGGCGTCGATCTGCGACAGCCGCGACGCGGCCTGCTCGCGGCTCGCATGCCAGCGCTGGCGGACCTCGGCGATCAGCGCGGCCCGCGTCGCCCGGGTCTCGTCCAACGCGGCCTCGGTCTCGCGCGTGCGGGCCTGCTGGGTCTGGAGTTCGCCGCCCAGGTCGACCCGTTCGCGCCGCCTGTCCTCCCAGGCGTGCGTGGACGCGAAGCCCTCGCCGGCGAGCGCGCGCAGGTCCTCCTCGCGCCGCGCCGCCAGCGACAGCGCCGCGTCGAGGCGGGCCGCCGCGGCGAGCGCCGTGTCGCGTTCGGCGCGGCGCCGGTCGGCCTCGGCGTCCAGCCGCTCCAGGCGCGCGCGCAGGTCGGTCCACTCGGCGCGCACCATCGCCAGTGTCTCGTCGCGGCGCGCGGCGGGCCAGTCCGGCGGCAGGTCGGCCGATGCCCCCATCGGCGATCGCGGCACCGCGGCCGCGGTGACGGCGCCGCCATCGCCGTCGCCGTCGCGTTCTGCGAGCGCGGTCAGCGTCGCCAGCAGCCGGTCCGCGCGCCAGCGTTCGG
The DNA here is from genome assembly GCA_002205125.1 of Roseateles noduli. Taxonomy (GTDB): domain Bacteria; phylum Pseudomonadota; class Gammaproteobacteria; order Burkholderiales; family Burkholderiaceae_C; genus Roseateles; species Roseateles noduli. The sequence goes on from NIOE01000006.1 coordinate 258,032, forward strand.
CCGAGACGGCCAGCCGCTGCTCGTCCAGGCTCTCGCGGTCCGCGGCGGGCGCGGTCGGGTCGAGCTCGACCAGGGTCTCGCCGGCGCGGACCCCCTCGCCGTCGCGTACCCGCACGCGGTGCACCACGGCGCGTTCCAGCGGCTGGACCAGCTTGCTGCGCTCGCTGACGACCAGCTTGCCGGACGCCACGGCGACGATGTCCACGCGACCCACCAGCGACCAGACCAGCGCGATCGCCGCCAGCGCGATCAGCACGAAGACCGTGCGGCGCGGCGCCGGATGCATCGGCGTGTCGCGGATCGCCAGGGCCGCGGGCAGGAAGGCGGCCTCCTCGGCGAGGCGGGCCGGTCCGGCCAGCTCGCGGCGCGCGGCCCACGCGGCGGAGAACACCTCGCGTTGGCGATGCCAGAGTTCGGCGGGGCCGCCGAAGCGGTGCGACAGGCCGGTCCGCCAGCGCCTCAGCCGCCCGCGTGCGGCGCATGTCCAGCGGGCGGTCATGCCGGCACTCGCCGCGACTTTTCCGGCAACTTTCCCGGCGGCATCCCCGGCGGCATCCCCGGGGGACTTCCCGGGGAACTTCTCGCGGGCCTTCATGCGCGTGCTCCCGGTCCGTCCTGCAAAGCCCACAGCCGGCGGTACAGGCCGTCGGGCAGGGCCATCAGCGCGTGATGCGGCCCCTGCTCGACGACGCGGCCGCGGTCCATCACGACGATGCGGTCGGCGCCGCGCACCGCGCTGAGCCGGTGGGCGATGATCAGCACGGTGCGGTCGCGGCAGATGTGGGCCATGTTCCGGTGCAGCACCGCTTCGCTTTCGTAGTCGAGGGCGCTGGTGGCCTCGTCCAGGATGAGGATGCGCGGATCGGTGAACAGCGCCCGCGCGATCGCGACGCGCTGGCGCTGGCCGCCCGACAGCGAGCCGCCCTGTTCGCCGACGATCGTGTCGTAGCCTTCCGGCAGTTCGCTGATGAAGTCGTGCGCGCCGGCCAGGCGCGCGGCGCGGACCACCGCCTCGATCGGGGCGGCCGGATCGGCGACCGCGATGTTCTCGCGCAGCGTGCGGTTGAACAGCACGTTGTCCTGCAGCACCACGCCGATCTGGCGGCGCAACTGCGCCGCGTCGACCAGTCCGGTGTCGACGCCGTCGATCAGCACGCGGCCCTCCTGCGGCAGGTGCAAGCGTTGCACCAGCGTCGTCAGCGTGCTCTTGCCGCTGCCGGAGCGGCCGACGATGCCGACCACCTCGCCCGCGCGCACCGCCAGGTCGACGCCGCGCAGCGCCGGCGCGGCCTCGGGCCGGTAGCGGAAGGTGACGTCGCGCAGCTCGACCGCGCCGCGCAGCGCGGGCAGTTGGGCCGCGCTGGTCGGCGGCGCCTCGGTGCGCGTGTTGAGGATGTCGCCCAGCCGCGCCATCGACAGGCCGGTCTGCTGGAAGTCGGTCCACAGGTTGGCCATGCGCATCACCGGCTGCGCGACGTGCTGCGCGAACATGTTGAAGGCGACGAACTGGCCCACCGTCAACGCGCCGTCCATCACCTCCCGCGCGCCCCACCACAGCGTGGCGGCCTGGGTCAGCTTGCCGACCAGGCCGACGCCCTCGTGCCCCCAGGCGCCGAGGTTCTGCGTGCGGAAGCTGGCCGACACGTAGGCCGCCAGCTGGCGGTCCCAGCGCCGCGCGAACGCGGGCTCCAGCGCCCCGGCCTTGACCGTCTGGATCGCGGTGACCGACTCCACCAGCATCGCCTGGTTCTCGGCGCCGCGCGCGAACTTCTCGTCGAGCCGGCGCCGCAGCACCGGCACGATCATCACGCTGAGCAGCACGTAGCCGGGCAGGCTCGCCAGCACGATCAGCGTCAGCGGCACGCTGTAGAGCAGCATCACCGCGATGAAGGCGGCCGAGAAGAACAGGTCCAGCACGACGGTCAGCGCCTGCCCGGTGAGGAAGTCGCGGATGTGTTCCAGCTCGCGCACGCGGGCCACCGAGTCGCCCACGCGCCGCGCCTGGAAGTAGGCCAGCGGCAGCGCGGCCAGATGGCGGAACAGGCGTGCGCCCAGTTCCACGTCGATGCGGCTGGTGGTGTGGCTGAGGATGTAATGGCGCAGACCCGAGAGCAGGCTCTCGAACAGCATCACCACCACCAGCCCCACGACGATCACGTGCAGCGTGGACAGGCCGCGGTGCACCAGCACCTTGTCCATCACGACCTGGAAGAACAGCGGGTGTGCCAGCGCGAAGCCCTGCAGCACGAAGGAGATCAGCAGCACCTCGCCGAGCAGGCGCCGGTGCTTCACCAGCGCGGGGATGAACCACGAGAAGTCGAAGTGGGCCATGCGGCCCACCAGGCTGGCGCGGCTGGCGACCAGCATCAGCCCGCCGTTCCAGCGCGCCAGCAGCGCTTCGCGCGTCAGCCGGGCGGGACGGCCCGCGTCGGCGGCCGGGTCGGCGACGATCGCCTCGCGTTCGCCGAAGCGGCCGATCACCACCGGTCGCGCCGGAGCGTCCGGCGGCTCGCCGTCGCCGCGCAGCCAGATCATCGCCGGCAGCGGCACGCGCGCCAGACGCGCGGCGTCGGCGTCCAGGCGTCGCGCCTTGAGGCCGAGCAGCCGCGCGGCGCGGAGCAGGTCGTCGGGCTCGACGGGATCGTTGGGGCCCAGGCCGAGCTGGTGCGCCAGCGCCTCGGGTTCGGCGGCGACCTCGTGGAAGGCCGCGATCATGCAGAGGGCCGCGAAAGGGGAGGAGGGGGGAGGCTGGCAGGGCGCGGCTGGCAGTCCGGGTGGGGACGGGGAATGGGAATGGTCCATCGGCACTCCGGGGAGGCGGGAAAAGGAGGAGGTCAGTGGCCGGGGAGGACGGTTGCGGCATGGGGCGGCCGTGCCGTGTCGCCGACCCGCGGCGCAAGGGACCGACGGATCGGCGACCGGAGGGCGATCAGGGGGACGTCGCCGCGAGCAGCGACAGCGGGGATGGCGCCTTGGCGGTCCACGCGCCCCCTGTCGCACCCGCCATCGCACCCGCCGGCGCATCGCCGGCCGCCGCGGCCTGGGCCAGGTTCATGGCCGCCGACCAGGCGCCCGACGGCCGGCCGGGCTGGGGCGAGCGGTTGGCCTGGAACTCGCCGGGCGCGACCTCCGTCACGCCGAACTTCATCGCCAGATAGAGTTCGCCGTTCGACGCCTGCCGGAAGCCCGCGGGCAGGGCGGCCGCGCGTGCGAGGCCCTCGTCCGTGGCGTATCCCAGGGAGATCATCACCCTCGACCGGTGAAGGTCGTAGCCCAGCCGCTGGAAGCGTTCCCGCCAGGTGGGCGCGCCCGCCTCGACGGTGGTGAACGTCACTTCGCTGAACCAGGTGCCGGGGGACAACTGGCCGTCGAGCCCGACGAGCCGGAAATGGCGGTACGGGAGACTGTCGTCCAGGAACAGCGTCCGCTGGTCAGCCAACTCTGCCGCGTCCAGTTTGAAGTCTTCCGAGACCGGGATCCACTCGCTCCGCTGGTTGCGTGCCTCGACCCGCCAGCGTCCCACCGCGGTTCTCTCCGCGTCGAGTCTGCCGTCCTGTCGCAGGTGCAGGCTCAGCGTGGACAACGCGACCGGGTGATCGAGCGTGAACTGGATGCTGGTCGACCCGTCCAGTTCGACGGGGAGCAGACGTTCCGGTTTCCCGTCACCTGCCGGCGACCGGCGGGCGAAGGGGCGCCATGCGGTCGCCTCGCCGGCCCGACGCTGTCCGTCGACCAGATTGTCCGGCGTGCTTCGGCCGGCGCCGGTCGCGCCAGGGACCACGGTGCTGGTCGTCTCGATCAGTCCGGCCTCGCGCAGGTGAGCCAGCGCGGACAGGGCCGGACTGTGGCGCTTCACGTAGCTGGCCTTGCCCTTGGCCAGACTGTCGGCGATCGATTGCCGGGTCCGGTCCGACATGTTCCGGCTGATCTCCAGCTTCCAGTACGAATCCGCGTGCTTGTCCTCGTACTCGGCTTCCAGGTCCATCCGTGCCAGATCCCAGTCCAGGAGCGCATCCTCCACGTCCGGGGACTGTCCCCACTGATCGACCACGTCGCCCGGCACAAGGTCGTAGGATGTCCCCGGCACGGGTGCCGGGTCCTGCGTCGCGAAGTGATCTCCGTTGTCGTCCAGGGCCAGGTACGCCTTGACGACGCTGCGGAAGACCTTGGCGTCCGGCTGGCGCAGACCCGATGAGACGGTGACGTCGATCAGGCCTGTGCGGGTGCCCGGGCCTTCGTAGGCCAGCCGGTTGGCGTTCGAGAGCAGCAGGTCCCGGACCGGGATCTTCTCCGCCCACAGCCGCTTGAGTGCCGCGTGGTCGACCACCCCCGCCTGGAGCATGCCGTCGACCCAGGCTTCGTCCAGCGTCACCGCGGTCATCGCGTCGACCAGCTGGTCCGTCACGTCGTCGGGCCGGCCATGCAGCTTGAGCGCGATGCGCAGCAGTTCCCTCGTGTGGGACGTGACGCCCTGGTCCGCCTGGGGCTGGCCGGACAGCAGGCGCTTGAACTCCTGCAAGGCGAGCAACGAGTCCGCATCGCCGGTCGTGCCGCCCAACCGCTTGCCGGCCCAGTCTTCGAAGGCGTCCAGCGCCTGCGGCGTCAGGTCGCCGGCGAGCACCTCCACCTGGTAGGCCCAGGGGCGCTGTTGCGCGGCGAGGCGTCGCAGCATCGCGCCATGGCGCGAGGCCGACAACGGCAGCGTGGCGCTGCTGGCGGCGAAGTCGTCCAGCAGCGCCGCCGAGGGCCAGGTCTTGCCGTCGACGAACGCCGCAAGCAGGGCGCGGATCCTTCGGACCTGGCCGAGCGTGGTGGCGTGGACGGCGCCGGCGATGTCGTGCGGCAGACCCCCCATGCGCAGGAAGGCGCGGACGGTGTCGACCGGAAAGACCTGGTCCGGCTGGCCCTTGCCCGAATCGACCTGGCGCCAGAGCGTGGCGACGTCGCGCATCGATGCGGGATCCTGGATGTCCGACGCGTCGAGCGCCGCGGCCAGGAACACGTTGCCTCTCCCGGTCGAGTGCTTCAGGCGATTGGCCGCGTCGTGCCACGGCGCATCGAGGGCGCTCCGCGGCGAGAAGCCCTCGGCGGCGGACTCCGGCATGCCCGACACGATCTGGCTCGCCAGCCTCGGCGACAGGAGGATGTCCTTGAAGATCACGCGGCGGTCTTGGCCCCGGACGTCGATGCTGCGGCCCATGCGGTGCAGGCGCGCCTGTGGGCCGAGACGCACGATCCGGCGCTCCGGCGTCTCGCGCCAGGCCGCTTCCGGGGCGGTCGGGACGACGTGCGTGCCGGGCAGCGTGGCGTCGATGTCACCCTCGTCCGCGTCGGGACCATAGACCATGACGCCGCTGTCGTGGATCACCGGCAACGCATAACGATGGCCGCCCATGTCCAGGGACACGTGCCGGGCCAGGGGATCCGTCGCGTGCCGTCGCAAGGTGACGCTCCCGCCGCTCCAGGTCTCGATCACCAGGTCCGCGCCGGAGCGTCGGAGTCGTCTGACCGACCCCAGTTTCAGGAGGTCACGGGTCGGCGAGATCGACCGGTTGTCGATCACCACGTGCTGGTCGTCGGCCACCGCATAGACGTCGGCGCCGTCCGTGCCGGTGAGGACCTCGGTCCCGGGGGCAGGGAGTGGGGCAGGCTCGGGGGCGAGGGCGGCCGTGGCCGTCTTCGGTGTCTCGGACGGCGCGTTCCGGGCGACCTCCTGCGCGGTCCCCTGCACCGGCCCTTCGTCCGGGTCGGAGAGAGTCGGGTGGCGCAGCTTGGTCGCGGTGCGTTCGTCCTTGCCGGCGCCTGCGCGCGCCCACAGGGCCAGTTGGCCGTGTGAGGCGGCCCAGTCGCGACGGCCGTAGCCGGGCAGCCTCAACCGCAGCGGCGTGAAGTCGGGCGCGGCATCCGCCGGCGGAGTCTCGACGAGCACCAGGTCGTCGCCGTCGCGGCGATAGCGCAATCGGTCGAGGGGCAGGTCCAGCGTCACGTCCATCGGCATCGCCGTGCGGGGGCGCAGCAGGAAGTCGCCGCCGCCGGAGGCGAGATGGTGGCGCGTGTGCGCATGGTCGCCGGTCAGCGCGCGCCGGGACGATGGCGTCGAGGCGTCGAGGAACAGGTGCTTGTCGATCTGCGCGGACGGGCGCTCCTGCGCGTCCAGGCGGGAGGGATCGATCAGCGTCAGGTGGGTGCCCAGGGCGTCGACGATGAACAGCGGCGGCGGGCCCGCGGGCGCCACGTCCGACGTCGGGCGGAAGAAACCCTCCAGCGTCAGCGTGGCCGAACCGGAGGCGATGACCAGACGGGTGCCGTGCAGGCGACGGAAGGACAGCGTGTCGTGCGGAACCTCGACCTTGAGCAGCAGCTTGCCGGGACGTTCGCCGAAGACGTCGACGGACGCGTTCACGTCGCCGGACCAGATCAGCGCATCGTCCGATGAACTGACGATGCGGTTGCCCGCGCGCAGTACGTAGGTGTTGCGGCCGCCGCCGCCGGCTATGGTCGTCTGGGGCGCGCTCACGTCGAAACGCTCGTCGGCGGGGCCGCCGACCACCTCGGCCCGGGTGGCGTTGCGGATGGTGACGCTGTCGATGTCCGTCAGCTGACGTCGCAGGACCGCCCGCTTCGGCGTCGCCGCGCCGACGGTGACCAGCGCCAGCCTGCCCGTCACCGTGTCGTGATGCAGGCGCACCTCGCTGCCGGTGGCGTCCATGTCGACCTCGTCCTGACCGCCTTTCCCGTCGATGTCGCCCTGACCGTCCGCATCGAGGAGGAAGACATCGCGTCCGGCGGCGCCCGTGACCCGTCCCCAGGCGCCCTGCAGCTCGAACAGCTGCTGGCCGTCCGCGGTGGACGCCGGAATGCCGGTGGCGGGGCTGTGGCGGAGATCAAGCCAGGCCGTGCCGGAGGGCGATGTCGCGAAGATCTGGCGGTCGAAACCGTCCAGGCCCGGCACGGTCGGCGCCGGCGCCGGCGTCACTTCCCTGTCCTGCAGGACGAAGGTATGGGAGGGGTCCTGCTGCGGCACACGGAAGGTCGCGTGGTCGACGGCTTGCACCACCTGCGGCGACATGACCGTGCCATAGCCGGACCGGGCGAGCTGCTCGGCGCGGAACTCCAGGTAGCCCGACCGTGCCTGGTCCCGCATCTTCTCGCGTGCCTTCGCGGCCCCGACGGCGCTTTTCTCGACTTCCGCCCGCCGCAGGACGTCCGTCTCGATACCGAAGAACTTCGCGACGCCCGCGCCGATCACGTCGCCCAGGTCGGTGGACCCGCGGATGTAGTCACCATACTCGTCCGCCCACATGAAGCCGCCGACGGCGCCGTTGACCGCGATCATCAGCAGGGCCAGCGGCAGCGCCGCTTCGGCCACCACGCCGGCGGCCAGGCCGAGGGCGGTGCCGGCGATCGCCTCCGCGCCGCCGGCGAAGGCCGCGGCGACCTGCACGCCGGCGGACGCCAGCGACGTGGCGGTGAAGAAGGTCATCACCGTCGTGTTCGCGACCAGGCTCCTGAAGGCGAAGCTGTCGGTGCCCTGGCCGCTTCTCCGGAACTCGTCCCACTGCAGTCCGACCACGACCATGCCGAGCCCGGCCAGGCCCAGATCGGCGGCGCCCCCTTCCAGCGCCGTGCCGATGGTGGACAGCGCCCTCTCCAGCGACGTGGCGGTGGTCGCACCGGCCGACACGGTCGAGGACAGTCCGCGCAGCCATTGGCCCACCTTGACCGTGAGCGGCGTGATCAGGGGGCTGGCCGTCTGGGTGACGAGCAATCCCTTCATCGTCGCGTCCATGTGGCGCCAGCCCTGCACGAGCTGGGCGGTGGCGATGACGGTGTTCAGCAGCGTCGTGGCGTGGCCGGCGGCGGCCTGTCCGGCGCCGTCCGGCTGATCGCCTGGCTGAACGCCTGGCTGATCGCCTGGCTGAACGCCCGACGGAGCGCCGGCCGCGCGACCCCACCCGCCCGCAAACCCCTTGCGCACGTCCTGCGCCTTGTCCAGCAGGCGCAGCCCCTGCGGACCCGCGCCGGCGCGCAGCGACTCGAAGACCTCCTGCGGCAGATGCAGCATCGCCGCGCCGGCGCGCATCAGCCCGGCGTCGTCATCGCCCGCCACCAGTGCCTGCAGAGGCTGCTCGATCAGGCGCGCGGCGCCCGCCGCGTCGACGCTCACGAGCCCGCTGGCCCGCAGCGAATGCAGGGCATCCTCCGCCGTGGTGCGTGAGAGCGCCTCCAGCCCCAGGGGGTCCGCGTCCATGGCCTGGCGGACCAGGCCGTCCAGGACGTGCGCGTCCCGCAGCGGGTCCCTGTCGGCATCCGCACCGGGCGTGACCAGGTCTTTCAGCGGCACCTCGCGGCCGTCCAGGCGGACCCAGCGGCCGGCGAGCGAGCCCGCCATCAGCTCTTGCGCCGTCACGGCGTCGCGCCGGGATTCGGGCAAGGCGGCGAACGAGGCCGCCAGGTCTGCTGCCAGCTGACGCACTTCGCCCGGGTCGCGGGCCACGCGCCGCATCCGGTCTTCGTCGACCTGCCCGTGCGCGTCGGAGAAGAGCCGGATCAGCGGTGTCGGCACCGTGTCGCGCAGGGACGAGTCGAACGACACCTGCAACTCTTCCTCCGGTCGCTGCCATTGCCGGGCCGAGTCCTCGACCGGATCGGCATATTTGTCGACGATCGTCACATGCCCGTCCTCCTTGTCGAGGACCAGGACCTTCGTGTCGCCGGGCATGCGATGGCGTCGCATCGTCCTTCCTGTCGAGTCGAAGCGGCTGGTCAGCTTCACGATCCGCTCCGTGCCGTCTTCCACGTGTTCCGTGACATGGACATGGCCCGTTCTCGCCACGACTTCCGCGTCGGACGCCCAGCCCGGCGTCCCGCCGAGTTGCTTGATGAACTCGACGGCGAAGGAAGGGACCACCGCCGGCGCGAGGGTGTCGCACGCGGCCAGGCTCACCCGCCTCAGCCGGGGCATCGAGGCGGGATTCCTGGGACCGGCGTTGCCGGACTGGACCCGCTCCTTGATCAGGCCCTGGAAGGCCTCGGCCAGATGCGGGTCGATCTCGTCCTGAGGCATGTCGAGTTCGAACAGCTTCAGCAGTCCGTCGGCCAATTGCTGCGGTGTCCATCCGCTCAGGGTCTGGTCCTCCGCCAATGCCATGCCCGAGTGACCGACGACGACGATGTCGACCTCTGTCGAGGCGTCGGCCGCCTGCATCAGCGCTTGCCCGAATGCCCGGACGATGCGGGGAGCCTCGAAGCTGTCGTGTCCGGATTCCATCTGCAGCCAGGCCGAGCTGCCCCGGTACTTCCTGGAAAGCAGCCAGGCGGCGGTGGTGCTGTCGATGTCGCCCGCCAGCTGCACGATCACTTTCAGGCGCGAGGGCGGTGCCTCCACGACGGGCTCCGGCAGTACCGGAAGACCGTACTCCACGAGATGCGTCGAGAAGTCGGGGGAGGGCGCCCGGCGCAGCGTTAGCGCCGCCGACGTCAAGCCGTCGATGTCGATCTCCCAGCCGTCGAGCCCACAGGGGTCGAACGCCCTGCTCGGAAGGCCGGAGACCGCCTCCGTGGCGGCACCGCGTCGTCGCGCGATGACCTGCGCGTTGACGCTGAATGCGCCGTCGCGCAGGCTGAAGTTGCGAGGCAGGTCTCCCAACGCCTCCGGATGATCGATTCTGCCGGCATCGGGCATCCGGACCAGTCGCAGGATCAACGCCTCCGCGGACCGGATGTCGGCATCCTGTCGAGCCATGGCGAGCCTCGCGGCGGCACCGTCCGATTCATCGGTGCCCAGCGGGTCGATGCGGACCTCGGTGACGATGTCCGTGCGCGGATGCACCAGCCGGATCAGTCCCGCGGCGCGATCCAGCGATTGGCGGACATGCAGGGCCCGTTCCCGCAACGCCGGGAACGGCTGGTCGTCGCGCAGCAGGTCGATGAATTCGGGAGCGTCCGCGGGCCGCGACGCGCCGAAGGCGACCTGGTCGCGGGACAACTGCTCGGCGAGTGCGTCCATCGCGCTTTGATAGGTCTCCATGGCAGCGTGAGCCCGGTCGGGTCCCGCCACTGGCCCGAGCGCTCTCTGCATCCCCGGGAGATCGACGGCAGCGTCGTCGTCCAAGGGCGTGACCGCTGCCGGCGTGAGGATCTCCCTGCGGAACGATCCGAAGGTCCAGGCCGGGCCGGTGTCCCGTCTCAATCGGTCGAGCCGGCCCTGGACGTCGCGGACCAACTCCTGCAGGCGTTGGTACTCGAACCGACTTCCGTTCGCGTCCTTGTGCGCCTGGAGCAGCGTCCTCAAGGTCGGCAAGGCCTCGGCGAGCGGCCTTTTCAGGCGCGCCACCAGCTCGGCGAGCAGCTCGTGCGAGAAGGGCGACCACACCCCGTCCTTGTCCACGGTCATGTTGGGGAAGGCGCCCGTGATCATCCCGTCTTCCAGCGACGCCACCGAGACCGACACGCGACGAAGGATGCCGTCGACCTCCGGGCCGACGCGGTACACGCCCGCCGACCGCCACCGGCCGGGGAGTGGCGGCGGCCCGTCCTGCGGCCGGCCGAGGGACCACGCGGCGACTTCACGCACGATGCCCAGGCGCTTCAGGTGCTGGAGCACCGTACGCGAACGATAGAGGGCGTTGTCTCTCGAGGCGGCCTGTTCCGAGATCGGCTCCACGGCCGAAAGATCGATGACGATCGCCCCGTTCGTCGCCGCGGCGCCCACCGCGGCGTGCAGGAGCTGGATCCGGCCGAAGATCCGGTGGAGTTCATTGCCGTTGACCGAGCCAGAGTGATCCGGATCCAGGCTGATCCGGGCCGCGGTGAGCGCGTCGAGGAACAGGTTCGACGCGGTGGTGATCCGTACCGGCCTGCCGCCGAGATGGTGGACGAGTGCCTGTGCCTCGGGGATGACGTTCGCGCGGGCCAGCCAGCCCTGGGGATGCTCGACGCTGGTCCGCTCGTCGATCCACCGGTCGCTCAGTCGAGCGTAGGCGCGACGCAGCAGCGTCATGTCTCCGAGCAGGCCCTGCATGATGTCGTCGGCCACTTCCATCACGAAGACTTTGGCAGCATCATCCGGGGCGCCTTGAGACAGGGCGATCTGGATGTACTCGGACATGCGGCGTGCGTCGGTCCCCGAGATCGACGCACAGCGCGGCAACACTTCCGCCGGCACCTGGGCGAGTGTCGCCAGCGCTTCTCGCACGCGGAGACTTTCCGCGGCCCGTTCCTCCCGCGACAGCGTCGACATCCTCGCCGCGGCGCCTTGCTCTGGCGCATCGCCGAGGAGGAAGCGCTCGCCCTCGCCCTTGGCCGGCAGTCCCGGTCCGCCGCCGGGATACTTGTCCTCGCCACGGACCTCGCCGTCCTCGACCCGGTACTGCCAGGTGACGCCTGCGGCTCGCCGGACGTCCTGTCCCGACGCGTCGATCCGGGTGAAGAAATGGTCGTCGCCACCGGCGCGGGCGGACGAGAGCAACTGGTTGACCACGAGGTCCGAGTAGGCCGTGGTCCGCATGCCGGGCGCCGCCCAGCCTGCCGTGTCGGCGGCCTTCGCGAAGGCCCGGCCGAAACTGCCTTGCGCCGTCGGTGAGTCCAGGGCGCAGGCCAGGAGGCGGGTGCGCTCGACGGCCGTCGTCGCGTCGGGGCGCAGGGCCGAGAGCAGCCGGCCGATCGAGTCGGCGATCCGCTCGGGGGTGTAGCCCGCGATGACCATCGCCTTCGTCGCGGGATCCATCTGGCCGTGGCCGCCCAGGATCAGGCGGACGGCACGCTTCCCGAAAAGGGCGTCGCTCAGCAGCGGCCGACCGTGGCGGACGCTCCAGGATCCGTCCTCGGCCAGCCGGACCAGGACCACGTGCTTCGCATACTTGCGGTAGAGGGCCTGTCCGATCTGGTCGATCACCTGGTCGTCCTGCAGGGCGACGTAGATCCGCAGTGGCTGGTGACCCTCGACGGCGAGCGGGTCGAGCGCCTGGACGGCATCCCGGTCCGGATGGTCCGGGTCGTCGTGGAGGGCGATGTGGTTCTTCCAGGCCGAGGCGGGCCGCGGGGTGAGGGCGTCTGCGTTGCTCGCTTCGGGGAGGACCCGCAGGAGCCGACGCTGGGCCGCGTCGTCGATCCTCCAGCGGCCTCGGTCGTCGGCACGCGCGACCACCAGCGAGCCTGCCTTGAACCCGTCCTGCCCGATGGACAGGGCGGCGGGCCAGCGCCGGACGGGCACGTCCGCCAGCCCGCTCAGGCGCAGCAGCCGGGCCAGGGTCAGGAGTTGTCGTTCCTGAGCCGCCTGGCGTTCCGGCGAAGCTTCCTCGGGCAAGGGGTCGAATCTGATCTCGGTGGTCCGCTCTCCCCGGACCGCGGGTCCCACCCGCAGCGTGCCCGCGGCGCGGTCCAGGTCGGACCGTCCGTCGAGGCCGAGGTCCGCCAGCGCTTCCTCCGCGGACGCCGCGAGAGGCAACGGCGCGAGATCGGGGATGAGCGGCGACAGTTGGTCGTCGTCGGTCCAGGACCGTTGCGCATCGAGGGGACGCCACCGCGGATCCGTCCTTCGTGACGCGTCGCCGCTCTGGAAGCGGATCCCGACGATCACCCCTTGGCGCGCCAGTTCCTCAAGGGCACGGTAGGCCTGTTTCAGGACGTCGATGGCGGCGGCGCTCTTGGGCGTCGGAGCCGCGAGGTCGCCCCGGATCCGATCGATCTCGATCGTGACAGGCGTGCGGGCCAAGCCGCACAGCAGGGCGTCGCGCGTCAATCGCAGCAAGGCCGCCTGACGCAGGAGGCCGGCCGTCGGCCGTGGACTCCCGTCGTTGTCGATCACGTCGGCCATCTTCTCGAGGAAATCGAGAAAGATCGCCGTCGACACCCTGATCGTGCGCGTCGAAGCGGGCCCGTCCGCCGGGAGTGGCGTCGACGGGTTCCCGCCGATGAGCGCACCGAGGATGCCCTCGTACACGTTCGGGAACCTGCCGTCCAGGATCGCGTCGGCGGCCTGGCTCAGGATGCGCAGCATGCCCCTGTTGATCCACGGCCTCCACCGGACGAAGAGCGCGTCGTACATCTCGCCGAGCAGGGCGGGCGGGGGGCGTCCCCCGGCGCCTGTCGGCGGATGCCCGTCGGACCCTGGACGCAGGGGCGTCATGGCCTCGTGGATGTAGGCGATCAGGCCGCGCTCGGGGACGGGATCGCGGGCGACGGCGATGGAGCCTTCGGCGCCTCCATCGCGCGCCTGTGCTTCTTTCCGGAGTTCCTTGTCCCAGGCCTGCAGTCGGGCCACCTCGCCCACGACGCCCTCGACCTGGGAGGCGTCGCCCTCGCCCGCGCCCTCGCCCTCGTCCTCCTCTTCGTGCAGTGCGAGGCGCATGTCCATGATGAAGCCGTCGGTCGAGAGCGGCGCCCCTGGGCGGTCGAAGGCGGCGAGCAGCCGGCGGACGGCGCCGGCGTCGTCGGTGCGTGCTGCGGGCAGGACGTCTTCCCCGCTTCGCGCCGGCGGGGGCTTGGCCGGGTCGGCTTCTGCCACGACGGTGGACAGGCCGAGCTCGGCACTGCTGTGGCGAGTGGCGGATTCTTGCGAAGGAAGCGGCATGGCGCGGCACTCATGGTGAGAGAAGGTTCCTCTCAGTCATGCGTGCCTCTGATGCATCCGACATCGCGCCCTTCCGGGGGAGCCGCCGCCTTCCAAGGGGAAGGCGTGCCTCAGCGGCTGTGTGCCGTCAGCTTCGCCAGCGGCGCAGCCAGACTGATGCCGGGCGCGGCGCGGCGCGCGCTGGCGCGACCGTCCTCGTCGGCCTCGTCCAGGTCCGGATGCGCGGCGCCCAGCGCGAGGCCGGTCGCGCCGGCGTTGTCGCGTCGCATCGCGACGCCCACCGCCAGCATGTCGATCACCAGCAGGTGCAGGATGCGGCTGATCATCGGCAGGTGGGTGGCGACGTCCTCGACGTGGTCGACGATCAGTGCGGCGTCGGCCTTCTTCGCCAGCGGCGACTGGCTGGCGGTGACCGCCAACACGTGCGCGCCGCGTTCGCGCGCGGCGTCGGCCACCGCGATCAGCTCGGGCAGCTTGCCGCTGCTGCTGATCAGCACGGCGACGTCGCCCGCCTTCAGCGTCTGCGCGGCCAGCAGCTGCAAACGAGGCTCGACATACGCGTTGCACGCGACGCCCAGCCGCAGGAACTTGAACTGCGCGTCCTGCGCCACGACGCCGTAGTGGCCGATGGCGAAGAACTCGATGCGCGAGGCCTGCAGCAGCAGGTCGATGCTGCGGTCGATCATGTCGCGGTTGAGCTGGCTGCGCACCTGCAGGATCGCCGAGGCGGTGTTGCCCAGCACCTTCTCGCCGAGCTCCACCATCGAGTCGTCCTGCGTCACCTGCGTGTGGCTGACGGGCACGGTGCCGGTCAGGCCCGAGGCCAGGCGCAGCTTGAAGTCGGACAGCCCCTCGCAGCCCAGCGAGCGGCAGAAGCGGATCACCGTCGGCTGGCTGACGCCGGCGGCGCGGGCGATCTCGGCGATCGGGTCGTTGAGCACCTTGCGCGAATGCGCCAGCACGTGGTCGGCCACGCGCTGCTCGGCCGGCGACAGGCCGTCGCGCGCGCGCCGGATCTGGCTGACGATGGCGGAAGCGCCGCCGCTGTTCTGCAAGGTGCGCAACTGCGCGTCCAGGATCGCCGAGGCGCCCTTGAAGGTCGCGTGCTCGGCCGTGATCACGAAGGTCGGGATCGCGGTGACGTAGTCGGAGAAGCGGCCCTTGTCCTCGAAGCGTGCGCGGAAGCGCGAGCGGTCGAAGTACTCGCCCAGCCGCGGCACGATGCCGCCGCCGATGTAGATGCCGCCCAGCGCGCCCAGCGTCACCGCCAGGTTGGCCGCCGCCGTGCCCAGCAGCGTGCAGAAGAGGTCCAGCGTCGCTTCGCAGACCGGATCCGCGGCTTCGAGCGCGCGGGCGGTGATGTCGGGCGCGGTCAGCGGCTCGGACGGCTGCTTCAGGTAGTCCGCCATCGCGCGGTGCATCAGCTCAAGACCCGGCCCTGACAGCAGCCGCTCGAAGGAGACGTGCTCGTACTCGTTCCAGGCGAAGCGCAGCAGCGCGATCTCGCGTTCGTCGCGCGGGGCGAAGTTGGTGTGGCCGCCCTCGGAGCCCAGCGAGATCCAGCCTTCGCCGGCCGGGATCAGACCGGACACGCCCAGGCCGGAGCCCGAGCCCAGCAGCCCGATCACGCTGTGCGGGCGCGCCTCGCCGCCGCCGATCTGGCGGATCTCGGTGCCGCGCAGGCGGGGCAGGGCCATCGCCAGCGCGGTGAAGTCGTTGACGACCACCAGCGTGTCCAGGCCGAGGCGCTGGCGCGCCTCCTCGATCGAGAACTGCCAGTGGTAGTTGGTCATGCGCACCTGGTCGCCCTCGACCGGGTTGGCGATGGCGATGGCGGCGTGCGCCACCTTCAGCTGGCGCGGCAGCCGGTCCATGTAGGCGCGCACGGCGGCGTGGAAGTCCGCGTGTTCGGCGCAGCGCAGCAGCGCGATGTGCTCGAACTCTCCGGGAGTGGTTTCCAGGGCGAAGCGGGCGAAGGTGCCGCCGATGTCGGCGATGAGCCGTGGACTGTCGAATTCACGCATGAAGCGGCGATTATGGCGTGTCGTTCCGTCGTGGCCGGAAGGGGTTCGCCCTAGCGGGCGTCGGACGCGGCCGTTCGTCGTCGTGTAGCGTGACTACAGTGCTGGATTCAGGCGAGAATCGCCGCCGACGAAGGAAAAACTCCTTCAGTGACAAGCAATTGAGCGCGGAATGCGAAACAGCGGCGCCGCACGAGAAGAGGCCTTGAAGCGGCTTGGCAACACCTCTCTTGTGTGGATCATGTAGTTTTGCTACCTTGCGCGGATTCGCCGCGGACGCGGTGTGGGGCGTGCCATGGCGGCCGTCATCCAACCATTCAGCCAGAGAGCAGGACAAGAACAGTGCAAGCAGATCAGGGTGTGTTGAATCAGGGGGCGCATGCCGCGGGCTATCCGTGGCTGGTGGCCGACATCGGCGGCAGCAATGCCCGTTTCGCCTGGGTCGACGGACCGGGCCAGGGCGTGGCGCACGTGCGCAAGCTGCCGGTCGCGCAGTACGAATCGCTGCGCGCCGCAGCCGAGGCCTATCTGGTGGAACTCGCCGGCCTGGGCGTGACAAC
The DNA here is from genome assembly GCA_002205125.1 of Roseateles noduli. Classification (GTDB taxonomy): domain Bacteria; phylum Pseudomonadota; class Gammaproteobacteria; order Burkholderiales; family Burkholderiaceae_C; genus Roseateles; species Roseateles noduli. The sequence continues at coordinate 274,186 of NIOE01000006.1, forward strand.
GCGACCGAAACGGGCGTCGCTCGCGCTGGCCACCGCCATCAACCGCGACCGCATCGAGCTGACCAACAGCCACTGGACCTTCTCGCGCAGCCAACTGCAGGCCGAACTGGGCCTGGACGAGCTGCGCCTGCTGAACGACTTCGAGGCGCTCGCGCTGTCGCTGCCGGGTCTGCGCGCGGACCAGGTCGCGGCGGTGCCGGGCCCGACGCTGGCGACGCCGCACGGCACGCTGGCCGTCATCGGCCCGGGCACCGGCCTGGGCGTGGGCGGCGTGATCGAGACCTCCGGCGGCTGGGTTGCGCTGGCGGGCGAGGGCGGTCACATGACGCTGGCGCCCACCAACGACTACGAGAGCGAGCTGCTCGCCGCGGCGCGCAAGGAGTTCCCGCATGTCTCGGCCGAACGCTTCCTGTCCGGCGTGGGTCTGCCCACGCTGCACGCGGCGGTGGCGGCCGTGGCCGGCCAGGCGTCGGCGCAACGCCTGACGGCGGAGCAGATCGTCGAGGGCTCGCTGTCCGGCGACCTCATCTGCGTGAAGACCATGGACCAGTTCTGCGCCTTCCTCGGCAGCTTCGCCGGCAGCGTCACGCTGGCGCTGGGTGCGCGCGGCGGGATGTACATCGGCGGGGGCATCGTGCCCCGGCTGGGCGAACGCTTCTTCCAGTCGTCCTTCCGGGAGCGCTTCGAGCAGAAGGGCCGTTTCGCGCCCTATCTGGCCTCGGTGCCCTGCGTGCTGATCACCGACACGCTGACCGCGCTGGCGGGTGCCGCCTTCGCGCTGGAGCAGTCGGTGCGCTGACGGATGTAGTCGATGGAAATCGGGTTGTAGTCCAGCTACATAACACCCTCTGAACGGCGGCCCTTGTGGCCGCCGTTTTTCATTTCTCCTCCCTAATTTGCTGGTTTCTCGGTAGAAACCCGAAGTAACTTCGTCGTTTTCGCGCCATGGAGGGCGTGATTTCGAGCGTCCAGGGTTTGCGAGGGCTTGGATCGTGATCTAGTTTTAGTACAGAATTCTTCCAGAACGTTGGGTTCCGCCGTTCATACAGGAGACAAACAAATGAAGACATCGCACGCCTCGCGCGAGTTGTTCCGGATGCAGCCCGTCGCTGCCGGTTGCCTGGTGACGCTGGCCCTGATGGCCGGCGCCGCCCATGGGCAGCAGGCTCAGGCCCAGAACCAGGCCGCCGCGCCGACCCCGGCACAGACGGAAGCCGACAAGCAGGCGGCCGCCAAGGCCGCCGCCGACCGCCAGCTGGAAACCGTGACGGTCACCGGCATCCGCCGCGGCATCGAGGCCGCGATTTCGGTGAAGAAAAACTCCGACGCCATCGTCGAGGCCGTGTCGGCCGAAGACATCGGCAAGCTGCCCGACGTGTCGATCGCCGAATCGATCGCGCGCCTGCCCGGCCTGTCGGCCCAGCGCGTCGCGGGTCGTGCGCAGGTGATCTCGGTGCGCGGCCTGTCGCCCGACTTCGCCACCACGCTGCTCAACGGCCGCGAGGTGGTCTCCACCGGCGACAACCGCAGCGTCGAGTTCGACCAGTACCCGTCCGAGCTGCTCAGCAGCGTGGTCGTCTACAAGACGCCGTTCGCCAACCTGGTGGGCCAGGGCCTGTCGGGCACCATCGACATGCAGACGGTGCGTCCGCTCAACTTCAGCACCCGCGTGGTCACGCTGAACGCGCGCGGCCAGCGCAACTCGCTGGGCAAGGCGGCGGACTCCGACGCCACCGGCAACCGCCTGAGCGCCAGCTACATCGACCAGTTCGCCGACCGCAAGGTGGGCGTGTCGCTGGGCTATGCGCACCAGGAGACGCCGACCCAGGAAGAGCAGGTCGGCCTGTACGAGCCCTGGGACCAGTCCGGCCGCACCGGCCTGCCGACGGGCACCTACAACTCGGGCGGCATCAAGGCGCTGCGCCGCACCGGCAAGACCGAACGCGACGCGCTGATGGGCACGATCGAGTTCCGTCCCACGCAGAACTGGACCAGCGTCGTCGACGGCTTCTGGACCAAGGCCAAGCAGGAAGACACGGCCAACCAGTTCGAGATGAGCATGACCTGGAACGGCAACAACACGCCGCTCGACTGGTCCAACCCCACAGTCAACAACAACGGCACGCAGACCGGCGGCACGCTGCTGAACGCCTACCCGCTGGTGCGCGGCATGTACAACAAGCGCGACGACAAGATCGTCGCCGCCGGTTGGAACAACAAGCTCAAGTTCGAGAGCGGCCTGACGCTGACGGCCGACGTGAACTACTCCAAGGCCACCCGCAAGGAACTGAGCCTGGAGAACAACACGCAGCTGCTGGCCACGCCGGGCGCGATCCCGCTGGACAACGTCAAGCTGGCCTTCAGCTCGGGCGACTTCTCGCAGATCGTGCCGGGACGCAGCTACTCGGATCCGACGCAGCTGTACCTGCAGAACACCATCTACGGCTCGGGCTACGGCAAGCTGCCCAGCGTCAAGGACGACCTGGCCGGCTTCAAGCTGGTGGGCAACATGCCCGCGCCTGAGGCGATGTCTGGCTGGTTCTCGGACTTCGAGGCGGGCCTGAACTACGCGGACCGTTCCAAGAAGAAGCGCCAGCCGGAAGGCAACATCAACGTCGGCGCGCAGGGCAACACGGCGATCGGCTCCGAGTTCCAGTACAGCCCGGTGGACCTGAGCTTCGCGGGGCTGGGCCTGATCCCGGCGTGGAACGTGCCGGGCGCGGTGGGTCGCTACATGACCTTCCAGCCGACCGAGTCGCTGAACTACCTGATCCCCAAGGCCTGGGACGTCAAGGAGAAGAGCACGACGGTCTTCCTGCAGGCCAACATCGACTCGTCGACCTTCGGCATCCCGATGCGCGGCAACGTCGGCCTGCAGGCGGTGCACACGGACCAGTCCTCGCAGTCCAACTACTGGGACAGCACGCTGAACGGCGGCGCGGGCGGCGTCAAGCCGATCGACGGCGGCAAGAAGTACACCGACTACCTGCCGGCGCTGAACCTGTCGTGGCAGCTGCCGGGCGACCAGACGGTGCGTTTCGCGCTGGCCAAGCAGATGGCGCGTCCGCGGGTGGAGCAGATGAACGCGGGCATCGAGTTCGGTGTCGACGGCGCGACCGGCAAGCCGGGCGCGTCGGGCGGCAACCCGACGCTGAATCCGTGGCGTGCCAACGCGGTCGACCTGTCCTGGGAGAAGTACTTCGGCAACAAGGCCTACGTGGCGGTGGCGGGCTACTTCAAGGACCTGCGCAGCTACATCTACAAGCAGACGGTCGACAACTACGACTTCTCGCGCTTCGTCACGGACTACGTGCCGCAGCCGGGCCAGCCGCCGGCGCAGCTGACGGGCAACTTCACGGCACCGTACAACGGCCAGGGCGGCCAGCTGCGCGGCCTGGAGCTGACCGCGTCGCTGCCGCTGGAGCTGGTGACCCCGGCGCTGAAGGGCTTCGGCATCACGGCCAGCGGCACCTTCAACAGCAGCAACATCACGATCCGCGATCCCGACAGCGCCAGCAGCGTGGGCAGCGGACCGATCACGCTGCCGGGCCTGTCCAAGCGCGTGTACAACCTGACCGCGTACTACGAGGCCAACGGCTTCGAGTTCCGCGTCAGCCAGCGCAAGCGTTCGGACTTCATCGGCGAGATCGGCAACTTCAATGGCGCGCGCACGCTGCGCTACGTGGTGGGCGAGAGCATCGTCGACGCGCAGATCGGCTACAACTTCACCGACGGTCCGCTGAAGGGACTGGGCCTGCTGGCGCAGGTCAACAACCTGACCGACGAGGCCTATCGCACCTACGCGGGCACGAAGGACCGGCCGCTGGAGTACGTCAAGTGGGGCCGCACCTTCCTGCTGGGCGCGACCTACAAGTTCTGATGAACGCCTGAGCCGGAGCGATCCGGCTCGACCAAAGAAACAGCCCCGTCCGGCGTGAGCCGGGCGGGGCTGTTTGCCGTCAGTCCCGACATCAATCCCCGATCAGCACCCGCCCCGTCATCGGCCCGATCTCCACGAGCAGCTTGCCGTTGGCCGCCGCCTTCATCGGCGCGCCCGGTGTCATCGCATCGATGAAGGGCGTGCCGCGTAGCGCGGGCGGCAGCGTCAGCTCGACGCGAAGCGGCTGGTCGGCGTTGTTCATCGCGACGATTGCGTTGCGCTGGCCGTCCTGGCGCAGTAGCACGATGACGCGCTCGTCCAGCCACAGCGGTGCCGACAAGGTGCCGTGTCGCAGCACCGGCTGCGCGTGGCGCATCGCCACCAGGCGCTTGAACTGCTCGCGCAGCGCCAGATCGGGCTGGCCGCCTTCGTCGGCCCACGGATAGGGCGCGCGGTTGTACGGGTCCTCGCCGCCGCCCAGGCCGACCTCGTCGCCGTAGTAGATCGTCGGCGCACCCGGGTAGCTCATCTGGAAGAACACCGCCAGCAGCAGCCGGCGCTTGGCCTCGGCCAGCTTCTCCGGCGGGCTGTCGTCGCGCACGCCGAAGTGGTGCAGCGCGCGCGGCTGGTCGTGCGAGGACAGCAGCGTCATCGACGCGAACAGCGACGGCGCCGGGTAGGACTCGCGCAGCAGTTCGAGGTTCTGGTAGAGGCGCTCCGCGTTGCCGCCGGCCGCATAGTCCAGCACCGTGTTGCGGAAGATGTAGTTCATCGTCGCATCGAAGGTGTCGCCGAGGAAGAACTTGCTCGCGTCGAACCAGGTCTCCGCGATCGTCAGCGCACCGGGCTGGTGGCGCTTCACCGCGACGCGCCATGCGCGCCAGAAATCGTCCGGCACCCACGGCGCCACGTCCATGCGCCAGCCCGCCGCGCCGCGGTCCAGCCAGAACTGCATCACGCCGTCGCGACCGAAGGCGTAGTCCCGGAAGGCGCGGCTGGACTTGTCGAGCTCGGGCAGGTCCTTGATGCCGATCCAGGCGGCGTACTGATCGTCGGCGTTCGTCTTGGAGAGGTCGAACTTGAACCAGCTCGCGTAGGGCGATGCGGGGTTGGGCTTGCCGTTGTCGAAGGCGCCGCCGGCGGGGAAGTTGCCGAAGCGGTTGAAGTAGGGCGAGTCCGCGCCGACGTGGTTCAGCGAGGTGTCCGGGATCACGCGCAGGCCGCGCTTGCCGGCCTCGCTCGTGAGGCGCTCGAAATCGGCGTTGCTGCCGAAGGCCGGATCGATGCGCTTGTAGTCGCCGGTGTCGTACTTGTGGTTGCTGGCGGCCTGGAACACCGGCGTCAGGTAGAGCGCGTTGGCGCCCAGATCGCGCAGGTCGTCGAGCTTCTCGATGATGCCGGCGAGGTCTCCGCCGAAGAAGTCGTTGTTGTAGACCGCGTCCGAGCCGTCGCCGCTGCCGGGCTTGTACGGCCGGTCCAGCCAGCGCGGGTGGCGCTCGATGCCGTGGTCCGGGTACTTTGCCTTCCCGACCTCCGGGTCGTTGGTCTGGTCGCCGTTGCGGAAGCGCTCCGGGAAGACGTAGTAGTAGACGAGATCGCGGGCGAAGTCCGGCACGGCGAAATCGGAGGCGTGGATGGTCTGCCGGTAGCGGCGGATCGCGAAGGGCGGGACCGGTCCCTTGGCATCGGGGCCCTTGCCATCGGCACCCTGAGGCAGCGGCGCGACGGTAGCCGGCCCCATCGACCCCTTTTCCTTGGTCCAGTAGATGGGGTCGGCGTTGTTCTGCACGACGTAGCGTGCGCCGCCGATCGTGGCGACGAAGTAGTAGCCGTAGACGCCCGGCCCGCCGAAGCGGTGACGCGCCTTCCACAGCTCGCGACCGGCGGCGGCACCGACACCGGTGCCGGCCTTGTGCAGCGGCACGCGGGCTTCTTCGGCGTAGGCGATCAGGTCTTCGTTGCCTTCGACGCGGCGGCGTTCGACGACGAGCTCGAGCTTCTCGACGCCGGGCAGGGCGGTCAGTTGGAAATCGACCCACGTCTTGGCGGGCTGCGCGCCGAAGGGCTTCTTGAACTCGGCGAGGCGCGAGTCGTAGCGCAGGCTGGCGGCGATGGGCGGCAGCGCGGGCTCGGAGGGCGATGACGCCGATGATGCCGGTGATGCCGGTGATGCCGGTGATGCCGATGATGCCGATGATGCCGGTGATGCCGGTGCAAGTGCCCCAGGTGGCGGCGCCGTCTGACCGGATGCGAGCAGCGGCGTCAGCAGCGCGACGCACGAGATGCGGCGAAGAAGTCGGGGCAGGGAGGTCATGGACCGACGCTATCGCGAAGCGAGGCCGGTGGATGCTGGTGTTTCCTCCGGAGCCCCGGCCTGGCAGCGCCGGCGCCCCGTCATCGGAGGGCGGTCAGCCGCCGCTGGCCGATCCCGACGCCGGGGTCGCCCCGGTCGGCCCGGTCGCCTTCCTCCAGCTCGCCAGCGTGTTGGCGAACTCGATCACCGCCATCGCGTAGTAGCTGCTCTGGTTGTAGCGGGTCACCGTGTAGAAGTTCTGCGTGCCGGCGACGTACGCCGGCGCGGCGCCGCCCATCTGGAGCTCGATCAGCGCCAGCGGCCCGTTGTGCGCGCGGCCCTGCGGCGAGAGCTGCGCGCCGACCGATTCGAACTGGCGCGCGTCGAGCTGCGGCAGCACGTCGCTGATCAGCAGCTGCGCGCGCGCCGCCGTGTCGTTGGGGACCTGCACCTCGTAGTGCGTCGGCATGCCGCGCTGCCAGCCGTGTTCCTTCAGGAAGTTGGCCACCGAGCCGATCGCGTCGACCGGGCTGTTGATCAGGTCGACGTGGCCGTCGCCGTCGAAGTCGATCGCGTAGCGGCGCCAGCTGCCGGGCATGAACTGACCCCAGCCCATCGCGCCGGCGTACGAGCCTTTCATCGCCATCGGATCCAGGCCGTTCTCGCGCGCCAGGATCAGGAACTGGCGCAGCTCCTCGCGGAAGAACGGGCTGCGGTCGCGCGCGCCGGGCGGCAGCGGCGAGGGGTAGTCGAAGGCCAGCGTCGCCAGCGCGTCCAGCACGCGGAAGGAGCCCATGATGCGGCCGTAGAAGGTCTCCACACCGATCACCGAGGCGATGACTTCCGCCGGCACGCCGTAGGTCGCTTCGGCGCGCGCCAGCGTGGCCTCGTGCGTGGCCCAGAAGGCCAGGCCGGCCTGCAGCCGCTGCGGCTCGACGAAACGCTGCCGGTACGCGCCCCAGTCCTTCGCCTGCCCCGGCGGGCCGGGCAGGATCAGGCGCTGCACCGTCGGCTGCGGACGCGCCAGCGCCAGCACCGCGCGCAACTCCTCGCGCCGGTAGCCCAGCGACTCGGCCTGCGCGTCGGCGAAGGCCATCACGTCGGCGCGGTCGCCGTACTCGGGCAGCACGGCCGGTTTCCGTGCGGGCTTCTTCGCGGGTTTCGCCGCCTTGGCCTTCGATGCGGCATGCGCGGCCGCATGCGGTCTGGCCGGCGCCGACGCCGGCGATTGCGCCATCGTCGGCGTCGCGATCAGTGCGGCCGTCAACGGCGAAGCGGTGATCGCGGTCTGCAGGAGCGCGTTCAGGAACGCGCGGCGGGGAGAGGAACTGCGGGTACGGCGAAAAACGGTCATGCGGTCGGTCGTGCGTGCGGTCGTGCGGGGCGGTCATGCAGGCCATGGGGCCGGCGCAATGGCGCTCTCAGCGCGCCAGGGCCTGCCGGAGCTCGGCGCATTGCGCCGCGAACTGGCGTTGCCATTGTGACGTGGCGGCGGCGAGGTCCTGGCGATAGCGCTGCGCTTCCAATTGCAACAGCGACGCGGCCACCGCCTGCGCCGGTGCGCCGTGGCGTTCGACCAGCGAAGCCGCCCAGCGACGCGGGGTCTCGTCGTCGCGGGTGGGCAGGCCCAGGCGGTCGAGCTCGCGCCGGACGCGCAGGCGCTGACGCGACCAGGGATTGTGAGGGCGTCGCTGCCACGCGGCCGCACCGGCGCCGATCGCCGCGGTGGCCGTCAGCAGGGCGCCGGCGACCTGGCCGAGGGCGGTCCAGTCCGGGTTCTCGAAGCCCAGCCGCTTGAGCAGGCTCATCTGCTCGCCGGTCGAGAAGTTCAGCACCGCTTCGCGCCAGCGGTGGTTGAGGCCCTCCCAGACCGCGCGCAGATCGTTCAGCAGGCCGGGTCTGAGCTGGTTGATCGCGCCGGTGATCAGTCCGGGGTCCGGCCGCAGCAGCCGGCCCTCGACGCGCTCCGGGGCGACCGCCGACGTCGGGTCGGCGCGCTGCCAGCCGCCCGAGGGCGTCCAGAACTCGGCCCAGGCGTGGGCCTGGCTCATGCGCACGACGAGGTCGCCGTCCTGCAGGTTCTGATCGGCGCCCTGGAATCCGGTGACCACGCGGGCCGGCACGCCCGCCGCGCGCATCAGCACGACGTAGGCGGAGGCGAAGTGCTCGCAGAAACCGAGCTTGCGGTCGAACCAGAACTCGTCGATGGCGTCGGGGGTCGTCTCGCCGTAGACGCCGGGGGTGAGCGTGTAGCCGAAGCCCTCGCGGCGGATCTGCGTCAGCAGCGCGCGACTCGCCGCCTGGGCGCGGGCGTCCTCGTCCAGCGCGGCGAAGCGCTCCCGCAGCGTCGCGCCGTAGGCCCGGGCGCGCGGGTTGAGGTTGGGCGGCAGGCTCAGCGATTCATTGCGGTCGGCGGTGCTGAGCCGCGTGCTGGGCGCCGCGCGCGGCCACGCCTCGTTCCTGAAGCGCAGCACTTCCGCGACGGGCGTCGGCACCTGCCACTGGCCTTGCGGCGCGCGGGTCGCGGTGAGGCGTCCGAGCGGCAGGCGCGCGCCGGACGCGCCGGGGGCGAATTCCAGCATCGGGATCGCGGTCACGCGCAGCGGATCCATGGTGACCTCGTAGCGGAACACGGGGCCCTGGAGCGTGGGTGCGTCGTCGCCGGGCGACCAGTTCACGCGCGACGCGGTCCAGGTCCGGCCGTCGAAGCGCGACAGCACCTGGGCGCGGAAGTACAGCTGCGGCTGGGCGGGCGGCGCACCGTCGAAGCGCAGCCGCATCGCGATGGTCTCGTCGCTGGCGACCTCCGCGAAGGCGCCGAAGGTCATCGAATCCGACAGCCCGGTGCGCGCGCCCGAGTCCTTGGGCAGTCCCCACAGCGGCGGGAAGCGCGGGAAGAGCACGAAGAGCGCGACCATCACCGGCAGCCCGATCAGCGTGTTGCGGGCGGCGATGCGCGCGGCGAGCTTCAGGCTGGGCACGCCTTGCGGCATCTGCGCCAGCACCAGCGCCGACAGCAGGGCCCAGACGCAGCCGATCATCCAGATCGCGACCAGCGGCGACTGCGAGTACAGGAACTGCGTCAGCACCAGGAAGAAGCCGAGGAAGAACACGACGAAGGCGTCGCGCCTGGCGCGCAGCTCCAGCGTCTTGAGCGCCATCAGCATCGCGAGCATCGTGATGCCGGCCTCGCGGCCGAGGATGGTCTTGTGCGTGGCGAAGGTCAGGCCGATGACGAGCGCGAGCACGGCCAGCAGGCTCCAGCGGCCGGGGAGCGCCTCGCTGCGCCAGGCCAGGCGCGCGCGCCAGCCGAGCATCAGGGCGGTGAGCAGGCTGCACCACCACGGCAGATGGCCGGCATGCGGCACGAGCGTGGCCGCGATGATCGCGAGCAGGAACAGCGTGTCGCGCGCTTCGCGGGGCAGGGGGCTGCGGTGCTTGATCGAGCCGCCTGCGGCGGTCGGGGAAAGGGAGGCGCTCATCGCGTCGACGATGCTGAGGAAATGCTCGGAAGGACGCAACGTAGCACAGGTCAGAAGGTCATTGGCGCGTTGTCGTGTCAGGAGGCGCCTGCGCGCGTCGGCGGGCGTTCCATAGCAGCCAGATCGAGAGGCCGGACATGAAAAGGGCGCTCGCCTGGTGACTGTGGAGCAGCGAGAAATTGTCCCCGACCACGAACGGGCGGATAGCGAGGCCGTCGAGAGAACCTCCGAAGGTTAGCGAGACCAGCACGTCGTAAGTCAGGTGCAACGCCATGGCACCTAGCAACGAGCCGCTCCACAGATAGAAAGATCCGATCAGGACGGCGCCAAAGGCGAGGTGACTGGCCGCGCGCAGGTCAAGCGGCGGCCCGAACATGTGGAGGTAGACGAAGAGCAGGATCTGCAGGAGGAAGGATGCCACTCGTCCGATGACCAGTCCGAGACGATCCAGGACGAGGAATCGACAGAGCAGCTCTTCCGAAATCGCGGCGTGGGTGGAGAAGCCGATCAGGTAGATCCACTGGAGGCTGTTAATCGAATGGGAACTCCACCGGAGCAGGCCGAATGCCGATCCCAGCAGCATCGAGGCGACGATGCCGGCGCCAACGAAGACACCGAGTAGGGCTGACTTCCGCCAGTCGGGCCCGCCCGTGATTCTGGTCAGGAGTGCTGGTCGGAAGATGACGAACGCGACCAACACGTCCAGGAACGATGTCAGCAGCGATGCAACCAGCGGTTCATGAATTGGATTGAGGTGAAGGACTTCCTGGCAGATGCTCTGGCTCGATCGGTAGGTGACGTTGCCAATCAGATAGAGGCCGAGCAGTACCCGCGCCATGCTTGCAATACGTTGACGGAAAGGCATGGCGCGGGCGTTCCGGGTTAGAAGTCGTTGCCGTACTTCAGCGCGAAATCGAGGCAGAGCAGGTCGACATCGTTCTGATGAAGAGAGCGCAACAAGGTCGATGCACAGTTTTGCGGTGCCAGGTCTTGCCATCTATGGCTGATGGCGGTCGACTTTGCGGCGAGTGCCAGCAGATTGAGCCATCCGACCTACTGATTCATGTGGTCGGCGGCATTGGCCGCGCTTCCCAGCGCGGCGACTTCGAACTATTCCTGGATCAACGCCAACGCTTCCATGCACACCCGGAAGTGATCCGGGCCCAGGTCCGGCTCGATCGCGATGTCACGCAGCTTCAGGCCGTAGGGCAGGCCTTCTTCCTCGGCGCGCTGCACCCAGGCCGTCAGGCGAGAGACGCGGAGCTCGAAGGGCAGGCCGCGCGTGGCCGCGAGGTCCAGCCATTGCTCGCTGGCGCGGCTGCCCAGGCGCTCACGCACGAGCAGCGCCGCGCCGCCTCCGCCGCTGCCCGACGGCGGTTGCGGTTGCGCCAGCGCGAGCGCCGATTTCTTCCACAGGATCTGGCGCGGCGAATCGCCGTGCCGGTACGGCCGCAGTCCCGGGTCGTCGCCCAGGCCGGGCTGGCCCTGGCCTTGCGGCAGGCCTTCCTCGACCGCGGCGGCGGGCGGCGCGTCGAGCTCCGGCGTCGGATAGACCCAGGCCTGCGCCGCCGGGCGCCAGTAGCTCCAGGTCACGAACAGGCCGAAGGGGAAGTGCGACTCGATGCGCAGGCGCGGCAGCGCATGCCGGCCGCGGGTCGGGAAGGTCACCTGCAGGTGCAGTTGCGCGTGGCCTTGCGCGGGAACGTCCGCGTAGGCCGTGTCCGTCGCCTTGGCGTCCGGCAGCCGCAGGCCGACGCCGAAACGCGCCGCGCCCGGGTTGTGGAGCCGGATGTCCAGCGCAAGCGGCTGGCCGGCGTGGCTCGCGGGCGGCGTCTTCAGGTCCAGCTTCAGGCCGCGCAGGTTGGCGTGCGTCGCGTTCATCGACGCCATGCCCGCACCCGCCAGCACGAAGGTCAGCAGGTAGCCCAGGCTCAGCTGGTCGTTGATCGAGGCGAGCAGCAGCACCAGCAGCGTCGCGACGAAGGCGGCGCCCGGCCGGCTCGGGATGATGTACAGGTTGCGCTGCGTCAGCGCGGTCGTGTCGCTCGGAGGATGGCGACCCTGCCACCACGCGTCCCAGCGGCGCTGCCACGGCCAGCGGATCGCCGGCAGCTTCAGCGGGGGGAGCTTCACGGCAGCGGCACCGCGGCCATCATCGCGCGCACCTGCTCGCGTGCGCCGCGGGCGCTGCCGCCGCGCGGCCGCAGGCGGTGCGCGATGGTCTGCGGCAGGATCGCCTGCACGTCGTCCGGCGAGACGTAGTCACGCCCGCTCAGCAGCGCCTTCGCCCGCGCCGCGCGCAGCAGCGCGAGGCCGGCGCGCGGGCTCAGGCCTTCCTGGAACCACTCGCCGGAGCGCGTCGCCTCCAGCAGCGCCTGCAGGTAGTCCAGCAGCGCCGGCGAGGCGTGGATGCGCAGCACCTCGCGCTGCAGCTCGCGCAGCTGGTCCGGCGTCATCACCGGCTTGAGCGCGCGCAGCAGCTCGCGGCTGTCGCCGCCCATCAGCAGTTCGCGCTCGGCCTGGCGGTCCGGATACCCGAGGCTGATGCACATCAGGAAACGGTCCAGCTGCGACTCCGGCAGCGGGTGCGTGCCGAGCTGCTCGCTGGGGTTCTGCGTCGCGATCACGAAGAAGGGCAGCGGCAGCGGATGCGTCGTGCCGTCGACGCTGACCTGGTACTCCTCCATCGCTTCGAGCAGCGCGCTCTGCGTCTTCGGACCGGCGCGGTTGATCTCGTCGGCCAGCAGCACCTGGCTGAACACCGGACCCGGGTGGAACTGGAACGGACTGCCTCCGGCCGCCTGCGCGCCCGGCTGGTAGATGTTGACCCCGAGCAGGTCGGACGGCATCAGGTCGGTGGTGAACTGCACCCGCGAGAAGCGCAGCCCCAGCGAGATCGACAGCACGTGCGCCAGCGTCGTCTTGCCGACGCCGGGCAGGTCCTCGATGAGCAGGTGGCCGCCGGCCAGCAGGCAGGCCAGACAGTCCTCCGTCTGCGCCTGTTTGCCTTTGATGATCGTGCTAATCTGCCGGCGCAGGTCGGCCAGCGGCTGGGAGGCGAGGGTCGGAGCGTCGGAACTCATCGGCGCACGATATCTCAGAATCGCTTCGCTCCGCCGGAGCGCCGTGCATGCCCCGACCGCTCGCTGAACGTGTCCCGACCGTGCCCTGAACGTGTCCCGACAGTGCCTTGAACGTGTCCCGACAGTGCCTTGAACGTGCCCTCGACCGCGCCCGCCCCGACCATGAGCACCGCCTTCATCAGCCACCCCGACTGCCACCGCCACGACATGGGCGCCGGTCATCCGGAATGCCCGCAGCGCCTGGGGGCGATCGAGGACTGGCTGATCGCGCACGGCGTCGATGTCGCGCTCGACCGCCATGAAGCGCCGCGCGCCGAGCTCAAGGCGCTGGAGCGCGCGCACTCCGCCCGTTACGTCGCCGAGTTGAAGGCGGAACTGGAGGGTCTGGAGCAGCAGGCGGAGCAGGGCGTGCCCAATCCGATGAAGGCGCTGGACCCCGACACCTGCGCCAACGCGTTCACCTGGTCCGCGGCGCTGCGCGCGGCGGGCGCGGCGGTGGCGGCGACGGACCTGGTCGTCGACGGCCGCGCCGAGAACGCCTTCTGCGCGGTCCGCCCGCCCGGCCACCACGCGACGCGCGACCAGGCGATGGGTTTCTGCTTCTTCAACAACGTGGCCGTCGCGGCCCGGCATGCGCTGGACGTGCGCGGCCTGGACCGCGTGGCGGTCATCGACTTCGACGTCCATCACGGCAACGGCACCGAGGACATCCTGGCCGGCGACGACCGGGTGCTGATGGTCAGCATCTTCCAGGACCCGCTGTACCCGTACTCCGGCAGCGAGCCCAAGGGCGCGAACATGCTCAACGTGCCGGTGCCGCCGTACACGCGCGGCGCCGAGGTGCGCGAGATGATCGAGTCGCTGTGGATGCCGGCGCTGGAGCGCTTCAAGCCGCAGATGATCTTCGTGTCGGCCGGTTTCGACGCGCACCGCGACGACGAGCTGGCGCAGCTCGGCCTGGTCGAGGCGGACTACGAATGGATCACGCTGCGCATCATGGACGTGGCCCGCCGCCACGCGAAGGGCCGCATCGTGTCCTGCCTGGAAGGCGGTTACGACCTGGGCGCGCTGGCGCGCAGCGTCGGCGTGCACCTGCGGACGCTGGCCGGCATCTGAGCGGCGGCCTCCGAGGTCGCCGGAGCCGGATTCAAGGCTGACCTCGGGGCGGCGCGACAATCGCGCCCGCAACCGTCGGCGGACCGGGGCGCACACAGTCGGTCCCACGACTGAGCGACCCGGCCAGGACCGGCCCCCGAATTGCATTCCTTCTTGAGTTCCATCTTGGGCAACACCACTCCCCTGAACCACACCCTGAGCCTGCGCGAACTGGAATCGCTGCTCACGATGCTCGCCCGCCCACAGGCGCTGATCGAAGTCGGCCTGGTGCTGGCGTGTCTGGCACTGTCCTGGCTGATCGTCTTCCGCATCAGCAAGCACGTGACGGCGGCGCCGGGACATCACTCGGTGCTGCTGGGGCACCGCGTGTTCGACGGCGTCCTGTTCCCGGTCATCGCGCTGCTGCTGGCGCTGGGCGCGCGGCGCGTCATGCCGCTGCTGGGCGAGCCGGTCGCGCTGTTCCGCGTCGTCATCCCGGTGCTGCTGTCGCTGGTCGTGATCCGGCTGGTGGCGCGCGTGCTGCGGGCCACGATGCCCGATTCCCTCGGCATCAAGCTGCTGGAGCGCAGCGTCTCGTGGGTGGCGTGGCTGGGCTCGATCCTGTGGATCGTCGGGGTGCTGCCGATCCTGATCGAAGAGTTGCAAGACGCGGATCTGACCTTCCTCCCGAAGAACGGAAAGGCGTACATCACGGTCTATGACGTTCTCCTCGGCGTGCTGCAGGTCGGTGCGGTGCTGCTGGTCGTGCTGTGGCTGTCGTCGATCATCGAATCGCGTCTGCTGCGCGGCAAGTCAGTCCTCGATCTGTCGATGCGCAAGATCGCAGTGAACCTGACGCGCACGGCGCTGCTCGTCATCGGCGCGATGGTGGCGCTGAACACGCTGGGCCTGAACCTGAGCGCGCTGTCGTGGCTGGGCGGCGCGGTCGGCGTGGGTCTGGGCTTCGGCCTGCAGAAGATCGCGGCGAACTACGTCTCCGGTTTCATGATCCTGGCCGAGCGCTCGCTGCGCATCGGCGACATGGTGAAGGTCGACAACTTCGAAGGCCGGATCAGCGACATCAAGACGCGCTACACGGTGATCCGCGCGCTCAACGGCCGCGAGGCGATCGTGCCCAACGAATCGCTGATCACGACGCGGGTGGAGAACCTCTCGCTCGCGGATCCGCAGGTCAACGTGTCGACGGTGGTGCAGGTGGCCTACGGCACCGACCTGGACGCGCTGTTCCCGCAGCTCATCGAGGAAGTGAAGCGCGTCCCGCGCGTGCTGTCCGAGCCGTCGCCGTCGGTGTCGCTGAGCAACTTCGCCGCCGACGGGTTGGAGCTGACGATCGGGTTCTGGATCTCCGATCCGCACAACGGGCAGGGCGGGGTGAGGTCGGAGGTGAACCTGGCGATCCTGCGCTTGCTGAATCGGTTGGAGATCGATATTCCGTTCCCGCAGCGGGTCGTGCGGACGGTCGCCGAAGCGCCGGTCGCTGAAGCACCGATCGGGCCGGTCGTTCCCACGGAGAAGTGACCGTCTTCGTCGGGGAGGGCTACGCCGCGGTGAAGCGGATCACCCGATGCGAGGCCGGTTTCTCACGGAGGCGGAGCGTGGCGATTCCCTCCGGCGCGGTCTGCCATCGCGCGCGACCGAGCGTCGCGAGGTCGTCGTAGCCGCCCAGCCGCTCGAAGCGTTCGAACACGAACGGAAGACCTTCGCCCGAGTTCGGCGTGCCTTCGTCGCAGAGGTGCAGATGCAGGTGAGGGCCGGTGGAGTCGCCGGTGAATCCCAGCTCGCCCAGCACCTGACCCTTGCGCACGCGGTCGCCGGCTCGAACGGTCAGGCTCCCCGGGCGCAGGTGCTCGTAGAGGACGTGACCACGGCCTGCCAGCGCGAGGATGACGTGGTTGCCCGGCGCGTCGATCAACGGATGACGGCGGTTGGCGGCGATCGAGGGCGCCTCGGCCATGTCGTTGCGCGCGGCGCTCACGATGCCGTCCGCGACGGCCAGCACCGGCGCGCCGTAGCCGAAGTGGTTGGTAGGGCGATCAGAATCGCCTCGCGCGATGCGGCCATCCGCGTCCACCTGGACAAAGTCGATCGCGTGCCGGCCGGGGATCGTCCGGCGGTCCCCTTGCTGGAAGCCGACGCGTCGATGGCCCCGTTCCCAGGCCGGATCGTGGATCGCGACCCAGAGGCCGTCGCGAAGCGGCGGACCGAAGACCGTTGCGCCCTGCGTTGGGACGAGGTGCATCTCGCCCTCGGTCTCGCGGTCCGCGTCCCACGCGACGACGGGCCTCAGCCGGATCGGCAGAGGCCGCCCCGGGCGGGAACGCAGCTCCACATGGATGAGGATCCGGTCGTCATCGATGCGCGCGAGGCGCCGCTTCAAGGCGGCTTCGTCGAACACCGCGAAGGCGTCGCCACGATCGGCGTCGACCAGTCGCAAGGCCGCCGGCGAAACCGCGCCGACGGGGCAGGCGAGATGGATCTCGCCGACGAGCTCGTCCAAGCCCTCCACGCGCACAGGACCGCCCGGCGCGATCAGCCGCGGACGGGTCCGTGGCGCGGCGGGAGCAGCTTCCATCGCCGTCGCCGTCGCCGTCGCCTTCGCGAATGCCGGCGGCGCGGCGAGCATCGCCAGGGCGGCGCCCGTGAAGGTCCGGCGTGGAAGGCGCGCCAAGCCGTCGATGTGATCGCTCATGTCCGCAGTGATACGCGCGATCGTGTCGCGACACGAAGTGCCGGAAGGCACGCGTCGCTGGAGCAAGTTCGGTCAGGACACGCGTCCCTGCCTTTGCGAAGATGTTCCGCATGGACAGCACGACGACGCCTCCCACCGCCGACCGTTTCTGCGATCGCTTCTCCGACGTGGTCGCGTGGATCGAGCAGCAGCTCGACCAGCCGCTGACGCTGGAGCAGGTCGCGGCGCGGGCCGGTCTGTCGCCGTATCACTTCTCGCGGCTGTTCACCGCGCGCATGGGCCGCAGCGTCATGGCGCATGTGCGGGGCCGGCGGTTGGTGCGCGGCGCCCGACGGCTTTGTCACGAACCCGATCTCCAACTCGTCGACCTGGCGTTCGACTGCGGCTTCGAGTCGCAGGAGGCCTTCACCCGCGCTTTCAAGCGCGTGTTCGGCGTCTCGCCGGGTCGGTTCCGCGACGGCTTTGCCGTTGAACCCCTTGAAGGCCAATTCCCCATGACCCTCCCGATCGCCCAGGACACCGCCGTCGTCCGACTGCCGGAGCTCTCGAAGATGCCAGCGTTCCGCGTTGCAGGCCCCATGCGCCGCTTCGACGAGACCAACAAGGCAGAGATCCCTCAGTTGTGGTCGGCGCTGATCGGCCGGCTGCCGTTCGAGGGTCAGGTCGGAAGTTGGGCGACCTACGGGGTCGTCTCCGATGTCGACCGCGAGGAGGGCGGCTTCCAGTACATGGCGGGCGTCGGCGTCGAGCCGGGCTGCGTGCCCCCGCCGGGCTTCTCGACGATGGAGATTCCGGCGGCGACCTACGCGGTGTTTCGCATCACGCTGAATGGCACCGCGCTGCACCCGCAGGTCAAGCAGGCGATGGCGATGATCTGGGGCGAGCTGCTCCCGGCTTCAGGCCTGAAGGTCGTCGATGGCCCCGATTTCGAGCTCTACGACGGCCGCTTCGATCCGCAGACGCCGGGATCGGTCATCGACTTTCACGTGCCCGTCGAGGCCTGAGGGACCCGAGAATCCCGGTTGACGAGACATCGACCATGCAATGAAAAAGACCACCCGAGGGTGGTCTTGTCGTTTGTGATCGCGACGCTGGCGACCGCGCGGGAGAGGGCGTTCAGCCCGCCGCCACCGGGATCTTGATCGGCTTGCCGGCGGCGATGCGCTGCTGCCACTCGGCCGGGCCGGTGATGTGGGCGCTGGTGCCGCCGGCGTCGACCGCCACCGTCACCGGCATGTCGACCACGTCGAACTCGTAGATCGCTTCCATGCCCAGGTCCTCGAAGCCGACGACCGTCGCGTGCTTGATCGCCTTGGACACGAGGTAGGCCGAGCCGCCCACCGCCATCAGGTAGGCCGACTTGTGGTTCTTGATCGACTCGATCGCGACCGGGCCGCGCTCGGCCTTGCCGATCATCGCGATCAGGCCGGTCTTCTCCAGCATCATGTCGGTGAACTTGTCCATCCGCGTCGCGGTCGTCGGACCGGCCGGTCCCACGACTTCATCGCGCACCGGATCGACCGGGCCGACGTAGTAGATGACGCGGTTGGTGAAGTCCACCGGCAGCGGCTCGCCCTTGGCCAGCATGTCCTGGATGCGCTTGTGCGCGGCGTCGCGGCCCGTGAGCATCTTGCCGTTGAGCAGCAGCGTGTCGCCCGGCTTCCAGCTGGCGACTTCGTCCTTGGTCAGCGTGTTCAGGTCGACGCGCTTGCTCTTGTTGTAGTCCGGCGCCCATTGGACGTCAGGCCACAGGTCCAGGCTGGGCGGCGTCAGGTAGCTCGGGCCCGAGCCGTCGAGCACGAAGTGCGCGTGGCGGGTGGCGGCGCAGTTCGGGATCATCGCGATCGGCTTGGAGGCCGCGTGCGTCGGGTAGGTCTTGATCTTGACGTCCAGCACGGTCGTGAGGCCGCCCAGGCCCTGGGCGCCGATGCCCAGCGCGTTGACCTTCTCGTACAGCTCGATGCGCAACTCCTCGAGCTTGTTCTGCGGGCCGCGCTCCAGCAGCTCGTACATGTCGATGTCGTCCATCAGGGCTTCCTTGGCCAGCAGCGCGGCCTTCTCGGCCGTGCCGCCGACGCCGATGCCCAGCATGCCCGGCGGGCACCAGCCCGCGCCCATGGTCGGGACGGTCTTGAGCACCCAGTCGACGATGTTCTCGCTCGGGTTGAGCATGTAGACCTTGCTCTTGTTCTCCGAGCCGCCGCCCTTGGCCGCGACGATCACGTCGACGGTGTTGCCGGGCACGACGTCCATGAAGATCACCGCGGGCGTGTTGTCCTTGGTGTTCTTGCGCTCGAAGATCGGATCGCTGAGCACGGAGGCGCGCAGCTTGTTGTCGGGGTGGTTGTAGGCCTGACGGACGCCTTCGTTGACGGCGTCCTGGATGGAGCCGGGGAAGTCGCCCCAGCGCACGTCCATGCCGATCTTCAGGAACACGTTGACGATGCCGGTGTCCTGGCAGATCGGACGGCGGCCTTCGGCGCACATCTTCGAGTTGGTCAGGATCTGGGCGATCGCGTCCTTCGCGGCCACGCTCTGCTCGCGCTCGTAGGCGCGCGCCAGATGCTGGATGTAGTCGGCCGGGTGGTAGTAGCTGATGTACTGCAGCGCGGCGGCGACGCTTTCGACGAGGTCGGCGTAGCGGATGGTGGTCATGGTCGTGGACAGGCTGGTCACGGGAGACCGCGATTATCCGTTACTCGATGAAATCCCCGGCGCCGTGGGCGCCGGCGGGACGCGGTGCGCACGGTTGTGCGAAGGGGCCGCGCCGTTCGGGCGTCCGCACCGCTCCCGGCTACGATGTCGCCCGCCGCGAGAGATGGGTCGACGTACTGGACGTTGATCATCGCCAAGCGGCCACGATCACCACAACAACCGATCCCGCCCGAGCGGGGTCAGAGGGAGTTCCCTTGAAGACATCCATCGCGGCCGCGCTGGCCGCGTTTACCTTTGCCGTGCCCGCAGCGCATGCCGAGTTCAGCCTCCAGGCCGACGTCGGCGGCAGCAAGTTCTCGAAGTCGCTGTGCCAAGGCGCCGATCCCTGCGACCGGCGCGGCGGGTTCGACCGCCTGCTGGCGGGTTACCACTTCGACAGCGGGCTCGGTATCGAGATCGGCCGCGTGGACTACGGCACCGTCTATGTCGCGTCCGACAACTGGATGTGGGGCGTGCTCAAGAGCACTGCGGTCACCGCCGGCGTGTCGTACCGTCGACCGGTGTGGCGCACGCTCGGCGTGGTGGCCCGCGGCGGCGTGTCTTGGCAGAAGGCGGAGCTCATGAACCCCGCCTTCGGCCAGTTCTCGCGCACCTCCGCACAGCCCTACGCGGGGCTTGGGCTGACCGTGGCCATCAAGCCGTACTGGGGTGTCGAACTCGGCGCCGATGTGAGCCGCGCCAGGCAGTTCGACCTCTACGTCGACGACAAACGCACCCTGAGCGCCTGGTACTTCGGGACGCGCGTCAACTTCTGAAGTTGGCGCCAGGAGGCGCCCGTCGCCGCGAGAGGCGGCCACGATCACCACAACAAGCGATCCCGCCCGGGCGGGGTCAGAGGGAGCTCCCTTGAAGACATCCATCGCGGCCGTGCTGGCCGCCTCCGCCTTTGCCATGCCCGCGGCGCATGCCGAGTTCAGCGTCCAGGCCGACGTCGGCGCGAGCCGCTTCTCGAAGGACTTCTGCGACAACTTCGAGGCCTGCGATCGCGGCGGCGCGTTCAAGCGCCTGATGGCCGGTTATCACTTCGACAACGGTCTGGGCCTCGAGCTCGGCTACGTGGACTACGGCAGCGTCCATGCCGACAGCAACGCCCTGTTGTGGGGATCGTTGAAGAGCCGCGCGATCACCGCCGGCGTGTCCTACCGGCGCGCCGTGTGGCGCGGGCTCGGCGTCGTCGTGCGCGGCGGGATGGCGCGGCAGAAGGTCGAACTCGAACATCCGCTGTACGGCGCCAGCTCGCGCACCCACGCCCAGCCCTACCTGGGCGCCGGATTGACGCTGGCCTTGAAGCCGTACTGGCAGTTGGAGCTGGGCGCCGATGTCACGCGCGGGGATCACATGTACGCGGACAAGGAACGCACCCTCAGCGCCTGGTACCTCGGAACGCGCTTCAGCTTCTGACAGCGGCGCTCGCGCGCCTGCCGATCAGCTTGCCGAGGCTCAACTGCCCGGCGCCGTGATGCCGCGCGGCTTGACCATGTTGCCCACCTCGGTGGCGAGGCGGCGGCGATCCTCGTCGCTGAGCGCGGCCGGCGTGCACTCGCGCTTGCCCAGCATCGAGCCGGTGCGCTGTTCGCGTTCGCAGACCACCTTCTGGGCCGGCTCGGCCTGCGCGGTCTGCGTCGGCTGCGCGGTGACGCCGTCGCTGGCGCAGGCGGCGAGGGCGAGCAGGGGAACGGCGGCAAACAACAGTCGGATCATGGTGGGCTTCCCTGGAAGGTCCGGGTCGATGCCGCGGACGGCTGATGAAGCGGGGGATGCTAGCAACGCCCCCTTCGCGGTAGCCTTGGGGAGAACGCGACCGGCCGCTCGCGCAGGCGCGTCCTGCGCACCGACGATGATGCCGTCTTCACGCGCCCTCCGACTCAGCTTCCGACTCAACCCCGGATTCGACCTCGGATCCGCCTTTCAGGAGGACCCTTCTTGACCCCAGGACTCAAACGCTTCTTCGCCAGCGAATCGGCCGGCGGCATCGTGCTCGCCATCGCCGCGGTCGCCGCGCTGATCCTGTCCAACTCCCCCTGGCGGGAGCTCTACGCCGCCTTCACCCGCATCGAAGGCGAGGTCCGCATCGGCGGCGACTGGCTGGTGCTCGCCAAGCCGCTGCTGGTCTGGGTCAACGACCTGTGGATGGCCGTGTTCTTCTTCCTCGTCGGCCTGGAGATCAAGCGCGAGTTCGTCGGCGGCGAGCTGTCGGACCGCTCGCAGGCCGTGCTGCCCATCGTCGCGGCGTTCGGCGGCATGGCCGTGCCGGCGCTGATCTACGCGGGACTCAACCTCGGCGACCCCGTCGCGCTGCACGGCTGGGCCATCCCCGCGGCGACCGACATCGCCTTCGCCATCGGCATCGTGATGCTGCTGGGCTCCCGCGTGCCGGCCTCGCTGAAAGTCTTCCTCACCGCGGTCGCGATCATCGACGACCTCGGCGCCATCGTCGTCATCGCGCTCTTCTACACGAGCCAGCTGTCGCTCGCGATGCTCGCCGCGGCCGCGGCCTGCCTCGTGACCCTCTTCGCGCTGAACCGCGCCAAGGTGCGACGCGCCGACGTCTACATCGTCGTGGGCCTCGTGCTGTGGACCTGCGTGCTGAAGTCCGGCGTCCACGCCACGCTGGCGGGCGTCGCCACCGCGCTGTTCATCCCGTCCGACGACGACGGCCACGGACACTCGCCCGCCGAGGACCTCGAACATGCGCTGCATCCCTGGGTCGCGTTCCTGGTCCTGCCGATGTTCGCGTTCGCCAATGCGGGCGTGTCGCTGCTCGGCTTGAACGCGGGCGATCTGCTCCATCCGGTCTCGCTGGGCATCGCGCTCGGGCTGCTGCTGGGCAAGGCGATCGGCGTGTTCGGCAGCTCCTGGCTGATGATCCGAGCCGGCCTGGCGCAGAAGCCGGGCGGCGCCGACTGGGTCCAGTTCTTCGGCGTCTGCGTGCTCTGCGGCATCGGCTTCACGATGAGCCTGTTCATCGGCGGCCTCGCCTTCGAAGGCCACGGACCCGACTACGAAACGCGTGTGAAACTCGGCGTGCTCGGCGGCTCCATCCTCTCCGGCATCGCGGGCACGCTCATCCTGATGCGCAAGCGCGGCTGAGCGCACGATCCGTCAACGACAAAGGGGCCCGCGGGCCCCTTTGTCGTTCGTGCGCTGTCCTGGCGCGCCGGTCAGTGCTTCTCAGCCGGACCGTGCGACAGCAGCTTGTCCGTCATCGCGATCGCCAGCGCCGATAGCAGGAAGGCGAGGTGGATGGCGGTCTGCCAGATCAGCGTCTTTTCGTTCAGGTTCTCGACGTTGATGAAGGTCTTGAGCAGATGGATCGACGAGATGCCGATGATGGCCGTCGCCAGCTTGACCTTCAGCACCGAGGCATTGACGTGGTCCAGCCATTCGGGCTGATCGGGGTGGCCTTCCAGGTGCAGCCGCGACACGAAGGTCTCGTAGCCGCCGATGATCACCATGATCAGCAGGTTGGAGATCATGACCACGTCGATCAGCGCCAGCACGACCAGCATGATGATGGTCTCGTTGAGCTTGGTGACGCTGACGTCTGCCTTGTAGCCCACGCTCTTGACGAGCGTCTGCAGCGCGTCCTGGTTGCCGAACGCCGCTTCGACCAGATGCACCAGTTCCGTCCAGAACTGGAAGACGTAGACCGCCTGCGCCACGATCAGGCCGAGATACAGCGGCAGCTGGAGCCAGCGGCTGCCGAACATGATGGTGGCCATCGGGTTGAGCCGGCGCGGCTTCGGGCTGTCGGTCATCGGGGTAAGTCCTTCAAGTCGTAACTGGCGGGAACCGCCAAACCGGGTGATTTTAGTGAGAGCATCGTCCCGACGAACCGTTCCGAGTTCGGAGGCGCCGGCGCCCCTCTGAGCGAATGCCGAGCATGCGCAGGCGATTGAGCGCAGAGGGGCGCCGGCGCCTCCGGACGAGCGAGGTGCACCGGAGCTCTTCTACAAGAGTAAGCACATCGTCAGTGTGAAAGTGGAGAGTTCGGGCCAGTCTGAACCCGAGTTCGAAGATCCCTGCCTGTACGGAGACATAGGCCATGAGTGACAAGATCTACAACCCCCCCGCATCCGCCGTCCAGGGCGCCCATGTATCCGGCATGGCCGCCTATGAGGCGCTGTGCAAGGAAGCGGAGACCGACTATGAGGGCTTCTGGGCCCGCCAGGCGCGCGAGCTGCTGAGCTGGAAGCAGCCGTTCACGAAGGTGCTCAACGACACCGACGCGCCGTTCTTCAAGTGGTTCGAGGACGGCAGGCTCAACGTCTCCTACAACTGCCTGGACCGTCACGTCGAGGCCGGCCGCGGCGATCGCGTCGCGATCATCTTCGAGGCCGACGACGGCACCGTCACCCGCGTCACCTATGCCGAGCTGCTCGCCAAGACCGCGCAGCTGGCCAACGCGCTGAAGGCGCGCGGCGTGAAGAAGGGCGACCGCGTCGTCATCTACATGCCGATGTCGGTCGAAGGCGTGGTCGCCATGCAGGCCTGCGCACGCATCGGCGCGACGCACTCGGTCGTGTTCGGCGGCTTCTCGGCGCAATCGCTGAGAGACCGCGTCCAGGACGCCGGCGCCGTGATGATCCTGACCGCCGACGAGCAGGCCCGCGGCGGCAAGTCGCTGCCGCTGAAGTCCATCGTCGACGAAGCGCTCGCCGACAACAGCTGCCCCACCATCAAGCACGTCATCGTCTACAAGCGCACCGGCGGCAACATCGCCTGGGTCGCCGGCCGCGACGAATGGCTGCACGACGCCGTCTCCGGGCTGGCCTCCAGCTGCGAGCCGGAATGGGTCGAGGCCGAGCACCCGCTGTTCCTGCTCTACACCTCGGGCTCCACCGGCAAGCCCAAGGGCGTGCAGCACAGCACCGGCGGCTATCTGCTGCATGCCGCGCTGACCACGAAGTGGACCTTCGACCTGAAGGACTCCGACGTCTTCTGGTGCACCGCCGACATCGGCTGGGTGACCGGCCACACCTACATTACCTACGGCCCGCTCGCGCTGGGCGGCACCGAGGTCGTCTTCGAAGGCATCCCGACCTTCCCGGACGCCGGCCGCTTCTGGCAGATGATCGAGAAGCACAAGGTCACCATCTTCTACACCGCGCCGACGGCGATCCGCTCGCTGATCAAGGCGGCCGAAGCCAACGAGGCCGTGCATCCGAAGCGCTCCGACCTGAGCTCGCTGCGCATCCTGGGCTCGGTCGGCGAGCCGATCAACCCCGCCGCGTGGGAGTGGTACCACCAGCACGTCGGCGGCGGCCGCTGCCCCATCGTCGACACCTTCTGGCAGACGGAGACCGGCGGCCACATGATCACGCCGCTGCCGGGCGCCACACCGCTGGTGCCGGGTTCCTGCACGCTGCCGTTCCCCGGCATCACCGCCGCCATCGTCGACGAGACCGGCAACGACGTGCCCAACGGGCAGGGCGGCATCCTGGTCGTCAAGAAGCCCTGGCCGTCGATGATCCGCACGATCTACGGCGATCCGGAGCGCTTCAAGAAGAGCTACTACCCGCCCGAGCTCAAGGGCTACTACCTGGCCGGCGACGGCGCCATCCGCGACGCCGAGACGGGCTACTTCACCATCACCGGCCGCATCGACGACGTGCTCAACGTGTCGGGTCACCGCATGGGCACGATGGAGATCGAGTCCGCGCTGGTCAGCTGCACCGAACTCGTGGCCGAGGCCGCGGTCGTGGGTCGTCCGGACGACACCACCGGCGAGGCGATCTGCGCCTTCGTCGTGCTCAAGCGCCCGCGTCCGAGCGGCGACGAGGCCAAGGCCATCGCCAAGCAGCTGCGCGACTGGGTCGCCAAGGAGATCGGTCCGATCGCCAAGCCCAAGGACATCCGCTTCGGCGACAACCTGCCCAAGACCCGCAGCGGCAAGATCATGAGACGCCTGCTGCGTTCGGTCGCGAAGGGCGAGACGGTCACGCAGGACACGTCGACCCTGGAGAACCCGGCCATCCTGGAGCAGCTCGGACAGGCCTATTGAAGGCCTATTGAAGGCCTATTGAGCACCGTGACACCGGAGGCCGCGCGCGGGATGCGCGTGGCATCCCGGTTGTCACCGGTTCATCGGCTGTTTCTCCTCTGAAACACGCCTTCCTCCCCCTTTCGGGGGTCAGTTTTTGCGCTTGCGCAAGTCGACAACCCAGTCGTCCTCCCGGAAGTGCGGGAGCGACTGGCCTTCTCATGGCAACAGGCGCCGCATCCGCGCAAGCTCGGGTTGTGGAGCTTGGCCGCGCCTGGGCGAAGAATGCCGGCTCCGTTCCTTCAGGAGCGGTGCCCGCGTTCATGGCGGGGCCCGGGCGACACGGCGCGCCGGCTGCCGCCCTCACAGAAGGAGTCGTTTGTGGAATATTCGTTCACGCTCAAGTACCAGATGCCGCCGCAGGACTGCGAGGAGGAGCCGTTGAAGCAGCGGCTGGGCTCGGTCGGCTGCAAGGATGCGCGGGTCGCCGTGGGCCTGCGCGGCAGGATGATGCTGAGCTTCGTCAGGACCGCCGAACGCGCCGACCAGGCCTTGCTGGGCGCCCTGCGCGAGGTCCGCAAGGCCGTCCCTGGCGCGCGGCTGATCGAGGCGGGGCCCGACATGGTCGGCCTGACCGACGTGGCGACGCTGGTGGGGGTGTCCCGCCAGAACATGCGCAAGCTGATGCTCACGCATCCGATGAGCTTCCCGTCGCCGATCCACGAGGGCAACTCGTCCTCGGTCTGGCACCTGTGGGACGTGCTGCGCTGGATGCAGGGGCGCGGCGGCTACAAGATCGACGAGTCGGTCCTCGAGCTCGCCACGGTGGCCAAGGCCGTCAACCTCGCCCGCGAGAGCCGCCACCTGGACGAGCGCCGGCGCGAGGAGCTGCTCAAGCTCGTGGCCTGAAGACGGCGAGGGCCCGGCCCCCGGAAGGGCTCGGAAAGCAGAACAGGCCCGCAGGGCCTGAAAGGGGATCAGGCCCCGCAGGGCCTGAAAGGGGATCAGGCCCCGCAGGGCCTGAAAGGCGATCAGGCCCTGCGGGGTCTGACCGTGCGGGTCGGGCGGGGGGACCCGCCGACGCTCACTTGATCGACAGGATCCACTTGGCGAGCTGCTCGGACTCCGCCGCGCTGACCTGCGTGTTGGCCGGCATCGGCACCGGACCCCACACGCCGGAACCGCCCTTGACGATCTTCTCGGCCAGCTTCTTCACCGCGTCCTTGTCGTTGGCGTACTTGGCCGCAACGTCCTTGTAGGCGGGGCCGACCAGCTTCTTGTCGACGGCATGGCAGGCCATGCAGTTCTTCTTCTGGGCCAGCTCGGGGCTGGCGAAGGCGCTGGGCGCGCTCAGCGTGGCGGCGAGGGCCGCGGAGATGAACAAGGCGTTTCTCATGGCATCCTTTCAGGTGTCGCCGGGCGCGCCATCCGCGTCACAATCTGGCCGCCGCGACAGGAAAAGTCGCGATGCAGGTCGTCGAGTGGCTGGGGGTGCTCCGGGCTCGCGCGATTGTAGTGGTGGGGGATGCGGCGCCCGGGGCGCGCACGAGGAGAACGACGATGTGGTTGATGGTGATCGGTGTCTTGTTGATTCTTCTCAAGCTGGGAGATGTCGGCCCGTTTGAAACGCTGAGCTGGTGGTGGGTGCTGTGGCCGTTCCCGGTGGCCGTCGTGTGGTGGGAATTCGCCGACAAGACGGGCTACACCAAGAAGCGCGAGATGGACAAGATGGACCTGAAGAAGGAGTCGCGCCGACAGCGTCAGCTCGACGCCATCGGCCAGGGCGACAAGACGCGCCGGAAGCGCTGAGCGCGTTTCCCGCGCTTCCCGCGCTTCTCCCTCACTCGAACTTGTCGAGCACCGCGCCCGAGCTGGCGCTCGACGCGTTCTTGGCGAACTTCGCCAGCACGCCGCGCGTGTAGCGCGGGGCGGGCTGCTGCCAGGCGGCCTTGCGGCGCGCCAGTTCCGCATCGTCGACGTTGAGCTGCAGCAGCAGTTGCAGCGCGTCGATGGTGATGGAGTCGCCCTCGTGCACCAGCGCGATCGTGCCGCCCGCGTAGGCCTCCGGCGCGACGTGGCCGACGACCATGCCCCAGGTCCCGCCCGAGAAGCGGCCGTCGGTGATCAGGCCGACGCTTTCGCCCAGGCCCTGGCCGATCAGCGCGCCGGTGGGTGCCAGCATCTCCGGCATGCCCGGACCGCCCTTGGGGCCCAGGTAGCGCAGCACCATCACGTCGCCGGCCTTGATCTGGTTGGCCATGATGGCCGCCAGCGCCGACTGCTCGTCGTCGAAGACGCGCGCCGGTCCGGTGATGACCGGATTCTTGAGACCGGTGATCTTGGCCACGCAGCCCTCGGGCGAGAGGTTGCCCTTCAGGATGGCCAGGTGGCCCTGCGCATAGATCGGATCGGCCACGGCGCGGATGACCTCCTGCTCCGGCGACAGGTCCGGCACGTCGGCCAGGTTCTCGGCGACGGTCTTGCCGGTGATGGTGATGCAGTCGCCGTGCAGCAGGCCGGCCTTCAGCAGCTGCTTCATGACAGCGGGGATGCCGCCGGCCTTGTGCAGGTCCACGGCCAGGAAACGGCCGCTGGGCTTGAGGTCGCACAGCACCGGGATCTTCGTGCGCATGCGCTCGAAATCGTCGATGGTCCAGTCCACCTCGGCCGCGTGCGCGATCGCCAGGAAGTGCAGCACCGCGTTGGTCGAGCCGCCCGTGGCCATGATCACCGCGACGGCGTTCTCGATGGCTTTCTTGGTCACGATGTCGCGCGGCTTCAGGTCGGCCTTGACGGCGGCGACCAGGTAGTCGGCGGCGCGCTTGGTGTTCTCGACGACCTCGTCCTCCACGTTGGACATGCTCGACGAGTAGGGCAGGGACATGCCCAGCGCCTCGAAGGCCGAGCTCA
Source organism: Roseateles noduli (assembly GCA_002205125.1). Taxonomy (GTDB): domain Bacteria; phylum Pseudomonadota; class Gammaproteobacteria; order Burkholderiales; family Burkholderiaceae_C; genus Roseateles; species Roseateles noduli. Next base: position 302,337 of record NIOE01000006.1, read on the forward strand.
TCGTGTTGGCGGTGTACATGCCGCCGCAGGAGCCGCTGCCGGGGATGGCGCGCTTCTCGATCTGGCAGAAGTCCTCTTCGCTCATCTTGCCGGCGCTGAACTGGCCGACCGCCTCGAAGACGCTGACGATGTTCAGGTCCTGGCCCTTGTAGTGGCCGGGCTTGATGGTGCCGCCGTAGATGTAGATCGCCGGCACGTTGGCGCGCAGCATGCCCATCATCCCGCCAGGCATGTTCTTGTCGCAGCCGCCGATCACCATCACGCCGTCCAGCCACTGGCCGCCGACGCAGGTTTCGACGCAGTCGGAGATGACCTCGCGCGAGACCAGCGAGTACTTCATGCCCTCGGTGCCCATGGCCATGCCGTCGGAGATCGTCGGCGTGCCGAAGAGCTGCGCGTTGGCGCCGGCGGCCTTCAGGCCGATGACGGCGGCGTCGGCCAGCTTCTGCAGGCCGGAGTTGCAGGGCGTGATCGTCGAGTGGCCGTTGGCCACGCCGATCATCGGCTTGCCGAAGTCGCCCTCCTGGTAGCCCATGCCGTAGTACATCGAACGGTTGGGCGCGCGCGCGACGCCCTCGGTGATGTTCTTCGAGCGGCGGTTGGGCGCGTCGTCGTGAGGCGCGGCGGCGGCGTTGTTCTTCGGGTCGGTCATGGTGTCGTCCTGGCGAGCGAGGCTTGGAGCGCGCCAGTATGCGTCGCCCCTTTCTGTGGGTCCAATATATAGTTGACGGCGTTTTGATTCATGTGATGTATCGATGATCGAGCTCCGTCCCTTGCGCCAGTTCCTGGTGCTGGCCGAGGAACTGCACTTCGGCCGCGCCGCCGAGCGGCTGCACATGACGCAGCCGCCGCTCAGCCTGGCGGTGCAGAAGCTGGAGGCGCAACTGGGCGTGCAGCTGCTGGAGCGTGGACGTCGGACCGTGGCGCTGACGGCGGCCGGCTTGGCGCTCGTGGAGGCTTCGACCCGGCTGATCGAGCAGGCCGACCAGGTGCCCGCCCGCGTCCGTGCGGCCGCCAGCGGCGAGGCCGGACGGCTGAGCCTGGGCTTCGTGTCGACCGTCGGCTACGGCGACATGCCGCGCTGGCTGCGGCTGTTCCGCGAGGCGTTGCCGGAGGTGCAGCTCGCGCTGCGGGAGGCGACGCTCGACGTGCAGCTGCGCGGCTTCGAGACAGGCGAGCTCGACGCCGGATTCGCGATCCACGCACCCGGCGCCGAGCCGGCCGGCTTCGAATGCCTGACGGTGTCGACCGAGCCGCTGGTGCTCGCGCACGCCGAGGACTGGGCGCTGGCGCGCCGCGGCGGTCCGTCGCTGGAGGACGTGCTGCGCGAGCCGCTGGTCGTGTTCCCGCGCGAGATCGCGCCGTCGCTCTTCGACGCCTTGCTGGGCTTCTACCGCGCGCACGGCGCCACGCCGCACATCGCGCAGGAGGCCATCCAGATGCAGACCATCGTCAATCTGGTGTCGGCCGGCATGGGTGTGGCCTGGGTGCCGCAGTCGGTCTGCGCGCTGCAGCGTCCGGGCGTGCGCTACCGGCCGTGGCCCTCGGCCCGCGTGCCCGCCTGCGACACCAGCCTGATCTGGCGGCGCGACGCCTCGCCGGTGGTGCACCGCTTCGTGGACCATGTCCGCGGGCAGGTGAAAGTCTAGGCGTGACCCCGTCCGAGACAGCCCCGAAGGGGCAGGTCCGGCCTGCAGCTTGCCGATGGTCGACACGAAGGTGAAGTTCCGTATCCGGCATGCCGTGGGCATGCAGGCCCGGCGGACTTCTGCGACCATGCGTCGATGAAAGGACGTTCCCTGTGACAGCACCCCGCAACAACGACGACGACCGCCGCCGCGGCACCTGGCGACGCCTGATCGGTGCGATCTGCGTCATCACCGGGTTCTCGATGGTCATGAGCGTGGCCTTCGCGACGCCGGCGCGCGCGGCCGTGCTGAAGGATGCCGAGCTGCAGGCGCTGCTCGACGCGGGTCGTGCGGACGACCTGGAGAAACTCGCCGCGCAGCGCGTGAAGGCCGATCCGGACGATCCGCAGGCGGCGGCCGCGCTGGCGCTGGCGCAGCTGGACCTGGCCGACGGCGCGGTGTTGAAGCAGAACACGCAGCGGCTGGAGCAATGCGTGCAGCGCACGCCGAACGAAGGCGCATGCCACTACGCGCTGGCGCTGGCGCTGGTGATGCAGGCGCGGGGCGGCAGCAAGCTGAAGGCGCTGGGCTCGCTGGGCCGGGTGAGCGAGCTGGCGCAGCGCGCCATGGCGCTGCTGCCCGATGCGCCCGAGCCGCGCAGCGCGCTGCAGCAGTACTACCTGGCGCTGCCGAGCTTCGTCGGCGGCGGGGAGTCGAAGGCGCGCGCGCTGGAGCAGGACGTGAAGGACCCGGCCCAGCTCAGCCTGATGCGGGCGCGGGTGGCGGCGTCGAAGAAGGACTGGCCGGCGATGGAGAAGGCGCTGCGCGCCGTGAAGACGCAGCGGCCTGAGCTGCTGCTGGAGCTGCGCGTGCTGTGGAGCGACTACGGCCGCAACCTGTTCTTCAGCGATCAGAAGGAGCGGGCGGTGCCGTGGTTCGAGGAACTGCTCAAGAGCCAGCCCAACCAGGCAATGGGCGCCTACGGCCTGGGCCGTGCGTATGACGCGCTGGGCCAGTACGACAAGGCGGTGGCTGCTTTCGAGCGGGCGCGCGGCATGACGGGCGCCGAACAGCTGGGTCTGGACCGGCGCCTCGGCAGTGCGCTGGCGGGCAAGGGCGACAAGGCGGGCGCGCGCGTCGCGCTGCAGCGCTGCATCGACAACCGCCGCGGCAGCAACGGCGACATCGAGGACTGCCGCAAGCAGCTGGCGGCGCTGGGGAACTGACGGGCAGCTTTATGATTCGCGCCTTCTCGACGCGGTAAAGCTCCTTCATGTTGGTCCATCCCCAGTTCGACCCTGTCGCCATCAACATCTTCGGATGGCCGATCCATTGGTACGGGCTGATGTACCTGACGGCCTTCGGCCTGTTCCTGTGGCTGGGCAACCGCATGGTCCGCAAGCCCTGGAACGCGGCGCGCGGCTGGACCCGGCGCGACATCGACGACCTGCTGTTCTACGGCGTGCTCGGCGTGGTCCTGGGCGGCCGGCTGGGCTATGTGTTCTTCTACAAGCCCGGCTACTACATGAGCCATCCGGGCGAGATCCTGGCGGTGTGGCAGGGCGGCATGTCCTTCCACGGCGGGCTGCTGGGCGTGATCGTCGCGCTGGCCTTCTTCGCGTGGCGGCGTGGCTTCAACTTCCTGGAGGTCGGCGACATCGTCGCGCCGTGCGTGCCCACCGGCCTGGCCGCGGGACGTCTGGGCAACTTCATCAACGGCGAGCTGTGGGGCCGCGCGGCCGATCCCAGCCTGCCCTGGGCGATGGTGTTCCCGCAGGCCAACGATGCGGTGCCGCGTCATCCCTCGCAGCTGTACCAGTTCCTGGGCGAAGGCGTGCTGCTGTTCATCGTGCTGTGGCTGTTCGCGCGCAAGCCCAGACCGATGGCGGCGGTGTCGGGGCTGTTCCTGGTCGGCTACGGCGTGGCGCGATTCGTCGTCGAGTACTTCCGCGAGCCCGACAGCTTCCTCACCCTCGACAAGCAGCCGCTGCACCTGAGCCAGGGCCAGTGGCTGAGCGCGCCGATGATCGTCATCGGCCTCCTCATGATGCTGTGGGCCTACCGGCGCGCGGCACGACTGCAGGCGTCGCCCGCGACGCGCTGAGCGCGTTGAGCGCGGCGAGCCCTTCACGAGACCCTCATGCGTCAGATCTTCTTCGATACCGAAACCACCGGCCTGAATCCCGAATCGGGCGACCGCGTCGTCGACATCGGCTGCGTGGAGATGGTGAACCGTCAGTTGACGGGGCGTCATCTGCACTTCTACCTGAACCCCGAGCGTGACATGCCCGAGGAGGCGTTCCGCGTCCACGGGCTGAGCATCGAGTTCCTGTCGGACAAGCCCAAGTTCGCGCAGATCGTCGACGAGTTCCTCGAGTTCATCCGCGACGCGGAGCTGATCGCGCACAACGCGGCCTTCGACGTCGGCTTCATCAACGCCGAGCTCAAGCGCTGCGGCAAGGCGCCGCTGCACGAATGCGTGGAGAGCGTGCGCGACACGCTGCTGATGGCGCGGGACATGTTCCCGGGCAAGGCGAACTCGCTGGACGCCTTGTGCCGCCGGCTGGAGGTCGACAACAGCAACCGCGGCCTGCACGGCGCGGTGAAGGACGCGGAGCTGCTGGCGGAGGTCTTCATCCGCCTGACGCGGGGTCAGGACTCGCTGGTCATCGACGACAGTGCGTCCTCGTCGTCGGGGGAGGGCGGTCAGCTGGAAGTCGTGGCCATCGACTTCAGCGCCTTCGACCTGCCGGTGATCGCGGCCACGGCCGAGGAACTGGTCTTGCACGACAAGGCGCTGGCCGACATCGACAAGGCCAGTGGCGGCAAGCGCATCTGGCAGGTGCCGGCGGCGGCCTGAACGTCTTGCTGATCGAGAGTCTGCGCAACGACGCGTGCGATGAGAGTCAAAGAGTTCTTGAATCGCGTCAAATTCTCATGGCATAATCTTCGACTTTCCCGGACATCCAAAACGATAGCGAAGCAAGCAGCTTTGCAGTCGTCGAGGACGACAAGACCGGGCGGTTAGCTCAGCGGTAGAGCACTGCCTTCACACGGCAGGGGTCGCAGGTTCGAACCCTGCACCGCCCACCAAAGTCTCTTCGGAGTCGCTTTGGATTCTTGTTGGAAGTTCAGAGAAAACCCGGTCCAGATACCGGGCGGTTAGCTCAGCGGTAGAGCACTGCCTTCACACGGCAGGGGTCGCAGGTTCGAACCCTGCACCGCCCACCAGATCAACCCCGTCAACGCAAGTTGGCGGGGTTTTTTCTTTGGTGGTGTGACGGCTCACGGATGAGCGAACTTCATCAGACCGAACATGATCGGGATCATTGCGAGGTGCCCGCCGACGATCCATCGAACCAGTTCGCTACGCATGAGCGCCATTTCGCCTCGCACGTTGGCGATGTCGCCGCGCACGCTGGCGATGTCCTGCTTCAACTCCGCTCGGACGGTGACGATCTCGCCGCGCACGAGGGCGATCTCCTGCCGGAGTTCGGCGCGCACCATGCCGACCTCGCTGCGGACTCCGGCGATCTGGGACTTCAACTCCGCCATTTCCGTCCTGACCGTATACATGTCGGAGTTCTTGGCCAGGTGGGACTGCTTGTCGTTCATGCGTTTCTCCAAGGCGCTGTCGATGGTTTCGGCGGCGGTGTCGGCGTCCTGCTGCGAGGCGCCGACCTGACGGAATGCTTTGTGCAATGCGAGCTTCATTGAGCGGCTCCTTCGCGTTGTGTACTGCGAGTTCTTGGATGGGGTGGGCAGCGATCATCCTGCGTTCACGGGGTCTCGTCTCTCGCACATTTCAGTCATTTATGGGGGAGGCGCGGAGAGAATCAGCGCATGCCTTCGCTGCTGCCGCCATCGCTCGTCGCCGTCATTCCGCGCTGCCTGCAACTCGCGAGCCAGCCGGTGCCGGGCGGACTCATTCCCTTGCGAATGGGAGACCTCACGATCGGTCGCGTGCACCCGATGCGCCAGGTCTTGCTAGCCGAGCTCTGGCCCGAACTTGAGCGCTGTGACGGCGCGTTGTGCTGGGATGCCGAGGCGCTCGATGTCGAGGCCCGATCGCAGCGCATCGGGGAGGTGGCGCTCGCGCTGAAGGAGCGAAGTGCGATCACCGGCTGGCGCGGCGAGCGCTACGCCTGCGAGCGACCCGTCGAGGATCCCTGCGTCGAGCGCGGCGAGGTGCTCTTCCGCCTGGAGCGCGCCGCCTTCCGCTTCTTCGGGCTGATGAGCCGCGCGGTGCACATCAACGGCTTCCTGCCTGGCGCGCGGCTCGTGTGCGGGCGGCGCGCGCTGTCGAAGGCGACCGATCCGGGCAAGCTCGACAACCTCGCCGCCGGCGGTCTGACCGCTGATGAAGACCTGGTCGACTGCGCGCGTCGCGAGCTGCTCGAAGAGGCGGGCGTCCCGATGGCGATCAGCGCCGCGGTGCAGGCGCGCGGTGCGTTGCGCAGCACGCGCATGGAGCCTGAAGGCCTGCACGACGAGGTGCTGCATGTCTTCAGCCTTCAGTTGCCCGCCGGCTTCTCGCCGCGCAACGGCGACGGCGAAGTCGGTGAGTTCCTGACGCTGGATCTGGAGACCCTCGCGCATCGGCTCGCCGCGGGCGAGTTCAGTCATGACGCGGCCGCAGTGAGCGCCTTCGGGCTCCAGCATTCGCACGCGCTCGCCGATCTGCGCGCCTGATCGTCGACCGAGCGCGGACGGGACGGGCGAGGCTGGTCACAATCGCTCGCATGGATCAAGTCGATGCAGTGGTGATCGGGGCCGGCGTCGTCGGCCTCGCGGTCGGCCGGGCGCTGGCGATGCGCGGTCTGGAGACGCTGGTGCTCGAACGCGAGCTCGCCATCGGCACCGGCGTGAGTTCGCGCAACAGCGAAGTCATCCACGCCGGGCTCTACTACCCGGCGGGATCGCTGAAGGCGCGCCTGTGCGTGCGCGGCAAACAGCTGCTCTACGCACACTGCGAATCGCATGGCGTGCCTCATCGCCGTTGCGGCAAGCTTGTCGTCGCGACGTCGGCGGATCAACTGCCGGGTCTGCGCGCGCTGCAGGTGAAAGCCGCTGCGAACGGCGTCGACGACCTGCGCTGGCTCACGCGCGAGGAAGCCCTCGCGTTGGAACCCCAGCTGCAATGCGAGGCCGCGCTGCTCTCGCCGTCGACCGGCATCGTCGACAGCCACGGGCTGATGCTCTCGCTGCAGGGCGATCTGGAGCGCCACGGCGGCGCGGTCGCCTTCGGCGCGGCGGTGACCGCGGTGCGCCGTGACGGCGCCGGGCACGTGGTGCACACCGACGACATGACGCTCGGTGCCCGCATCGTCGTCAACGCGACTGGGTTGCATGCACCGATGCTCGCTGCCTCGATCGAGGGTCTGCCTCCACCGCCCGCCGCGCGCTTCAGCAAGGGCTGCTACTTCGCGCTGCAGGGGCGGGCGCCGTTCTCGCGGCTCGTGTATCCGATGCCGCAGGACGCGTGGCTGGGCGTGCATCTGACGCTGGACCTCGGCGGCCAGGCGCGCTTCGGGCCGGATGCGCAGTGGCTGGACGTAGCGAGTCCCGAAGACATCGACTACGCCGTCGATCCCACGCGCGCCGACGTCTTCTACGACGACGTGCGCCGCTATTGGCCTGCGCTTCCCGACGGCGCGCTGCAGCCGGCGTACAGCGGCGTGCGGCCGAAGATCCATGGGCCGCACGAGCCCGCGCCCGACTTCCGCATTGACGGTCCTGCCGAGCACGGCGTGCCGGGTCTGGTGAACCTGATGGGGATCGAGTCCCCAGGTCTCACGAGTGCGCTGGCGATTGCCGAGGAAGTCGTCGCACGCAGCGGTCTCTCATGAGTCCGCGGTCGTGCAGGGACGGCAGTGCGTGAGGTTTCGGAGCTTGACTCCGGGGCCTCATGCACTGGCGGCCAAGCGCTGGGAGTTTGCAGGTGGAATGGGCCCCTGCTCAGTCCGCCGGCACGCGAAGCGCGCGGTCCCGTTCCTTCGCGATGCGTGCGGCGAAGTCTGCTGATGAGCCACCGGTCGGCAGGTTGCTGACGTCGAGGATCTTCGAGCGGATCTCGGGCATTCGCAGCGCCTCGTTGATCACCGTGTTGATCAGGCGCAGCCGGTCTTCGGGCACGCCGCGCGGCGCGAAGAGTCCGAAGGTGGAGACCAGGTTCGCATCGGGGAACCCGAGCTCCGCCAAGGTCGGCACATCGGGCAGCACTGGCAGCCGCACCGGCGAGCCGATCGCCAGCGCCTTGAGCTTGCCCTGTCGCACGAACTGCAGCTGCTGCGAGGCGACGTTTGAAGACAGCAGCTCGAACTGCCCGCCGATCGCGTCGGTCAGTTGCTGGCCGCCGCCCTTGTAGGGCACGTGGATGATGTCGACGCGGGCCGCGGCGCGCACCTGCGCAAGCACCATGTGGCCGACTGTCGCGTTGCCTGACGTCGCCCAGCGCAGCTGGCCCGGCGCGCGCCGCGCGGCGGCGATCATCGCGCCGAAGTCCTTCGGCTTGAACGATGGGTGCGCGAGCACGAGGACCGGCGTGTCCATGATGCTGACGACCGGCGCCACGTCGGGCGTCGGCACGGTGCTCGCGATCGGCACGAACACCAGCGGCGAGATGGCGCAGTACGCCAGCGTGTGGCCGTCCGGCGCCGCGCGCGCGAGCGACTCCAGCGCGGTCAGTCCGCCGGCGCCGGCGCGGTTCTCGACGATCACCGGCACCTTCAGCCGGGTGCTCATGTGCTGTCCGAGCGCACGTGCGGTCTCGTCGCTGACACCGCCGGGCGGGTAGGCGACGAGCAGATGGATGGGGCGCGTCGGCCAGACGTCTCCCGCCACGGTCGACTGGCCGTGGGCCGCGGCACTCATGCCCAGTGCCGTCGCCATCGGCACGAGGCGCGGTACGCCGCCTCCGACGGCGGCTTGCAGCAGATCGCGCCTACGCATCGCGGTGCTCCATCGCGATGCGCCGCGCCAGCGCCAGGAAGGTCGCCGTCGGCCCTTCCTGATCGTGCGAGCGGTAGGCGATCGTCAACGGCGCCTCCAGCCGCGCGTGCTTCTCCAGCGGCCGGAACACGATCGAATGCGCATGCACCCCGCGCATCGACGCCGGCACCACGGTGATGCCCGCGCCGGCCGCCACCAGGTTCAGGTTCATCATCATCCGGTCGACCTCGACGAAGCTGCGCGGCTTCACGCCGCCGCGCTCGCACAGCGCCAGCAGGTTGGCGTAGAGGCCCGGCGCGCCGGGGCGGCGCACGAGGATCAGGTCCTCGTCCTCCAGCTCCGCCAGCGGCACCGGCGTCGACCCGGCGCGCGGCACCTTCGCCAGCCGGTGGTCCAGCGGCAGCGCCAGCAGCGCGGGCTCGGTCAGCAGCGTCTCGAAGCTCACCCCCTCTGGCTGCGCGACCGGCACGCGCAGGAAGGCGCAGTGCAGCCGCGACTTCACGATCGCCTCGATCAAGCCCGCGGCGTGGTTCTCGGTCATCGTCAGCGCGATGCCCGGATGCTCGCCGCGGCATTCGCGCAACACCGCCGGCGTGAACGCATGCGCCGCCGCCGAGCTGGTGAACCCGATCGCCAGCAACCCGTGCTGCCCGCCGGCCAGGCGGTCCATGCGGTCGCGCATGTCGTTGTAATCGCGCAGCAGTCGTCGCGCCTCGTCCAGGAACTGGCGGCCGCCGTCCGTCAGGCTCACGCCCTTCGGATGGCGGTGCAGCAGGGCGATGCCCAGCTCCTGCTCCAGCGTCTTGATCTGCTGGCTCAACGGCGGCTGCTGCATCCCGAGCAGCGCCGCGGCGCGCGTCATGTGGCCGGTCTCCGCGACCGTCACGAAATAGCGCAGATGTCGGAGGTCCATGTCTGCGTTGTCTCCTGGTCCTCGGGCTCGCCGCAGCTTTCCTCTGCGGAAGCTACGTACGTCCCATATTCAAAACGTCTCGGACTCTGCGGATCAGTGTATTTGACGCTATGGAGGGCGGTCACTAAGGTCCGGCCCGGATACCGAAGAAAGCGATCCAAGAACCGTCCAAGAACGGTCCCACTGCGGTCGGGTGAGCAGTACGACGAGCGGTCCCGAACGAGGACACGACGACAACCAGACGGAGACGACGTTGATGAACACGAAACGACATTCGAGGAACGCGGGGAATGCGCGCAAGGCCCTGGTCCTGGCCGCCGCCGCGGTGGGAGCAGCCGGCGGCGCGCAGGCGCAGAGCGGCAGCAGCGTGCAGGTGTTCGGCCTGCTCGACATCGGCGTGCAGGCGCTGAAGTCCAGCGGCACCGACACGCGCTACCTGGTCAACAGCGACGGCAACACGTCCAGCCGCTTCGGCGTGCGCGGCACCGAGGACCTGGGCGGCGGGCTCAAGGTCGGCTTCTGGCTGGAGTCGGCGGTGGCCGTCGACGACGGCACCAGCGGCGCGACCAGCACCAACAACAAGGACTCGGTGAGCGGCGGCCTGACCTGGGGCCGGCGCGCGACGGTGCAGATCTCCTCGGCCGACTGGGGCGAGTTGCGCCTGGGGCGCGACTACGTGCCGTCCTTCGGCAACCTGACCACGTCCATGCATCCGTTCGGGACCAACGGCGTCGGCAGCTCCGGCCTGCTGTTCTACCCGGTGCCCGCCGGCGGCACGACGGCGCGCACCGGCGTGCGGGCGTCCAACTCGATCGGCTACTTCACGCCGTCGGGCATCAACGGCTTCTACGGCCACGCGATGCTGGCCCTGGGCGAGCAGGGCGCGGGACCCACGCGCAAGGACGGCCAGTTGACCGGCGTGCGCATCGGCTGGCGCAACGAGGTCTTCAACACCTCGGCGGCGATCTCCAAGACGCGCTACGCGACCGGCGACTACACGCAGAGCAACGTGGGCGTGGCCTACACCTGGGGCCCGGCCAAGCTGATGGCGCTGTGGGGCCGCAACGAGATCGGCATCAGCAGCACCACGACCACCATGCTGGGCACGCAGTGGCAGGTCTGGCCGCAGGGCGAGGTCCGCTTCGCCTACACCTGGCTGAAGGCCAAGAACGTCGCCAGCGACGCCAACCAGATCGCGATCGGCTACGTGCACGACCTGTCCAAGCGGACGGCGCTGTACACCAACCTGTCCAAGATCGACAACAAGGGCCGCGGCGTGCGCTTCAACGTCGGCCTGGCGACGACCCAGCCCGGCGGCGACAGCGGCGGCTTCGAGGCCGGCGTGCGCCACAACTTCTGATCCTTGCCTGATCCCTGTCCGACCCCGGTCGGACAGTCGCCTCACCTCGGCTTCAACCAGCAGCAACGAAGGAGCACGACCATGTCGACCACCATGCTCTCCCCACCCCTGAGCCGGACCCGCGCGGTCGTGCTCGCCTTCACCGCCCTGGCGGGCCTCGCGGCGCTCGCGCCGACGGGCGCCCACGCCGAAGCGACGAAGATCCTCTTCGTCGGCAACAGCTACACCTTCGGACGCGTCGATCCGGTGATGAGCTACAACGCCGCCAACGTCCACGACCTGACGGCGGCGATGTACGCCAGCAACCCGAGCGGCGCCAACAGCTTCGAGCCCCATCCGTGGGGCGGCATCGCCGGCATCTTCAAGCAGTTCACCGTGCAGGTCGGACTGGACTACGACGTCTCGATCTCGGCGCGCAACGCGGCCTCGCTGCGCGGGCAGTTCCTCAACACCAACAACGCCGGCTGGGACCTGCGCGGCAACATCGGCTCGCAGGCCTGGGACAAGGTCGTGCTGCAGGAGCAGAGCGACGAACCGCTGACCAAGCAGCCGGGCCTGGCCTCCAATCCGGCCTACTTCAACACCTACACCAACCTGATCGAGAACTGGATCCATCAGGGCAACGCGCTGAGCTACCGCGAGCGCGACCTGATCGGCGGCACGAACGCGAAATGCGCGGAGATCACCGGCGCGTCGACAGGCACCTGCTCGCTGCTGCGCAACGTGCCGGCGAACGCCAATGCCAACGCAAATGCCGACGTCTATCTCTATCAGACCTGGGCGCGGCCCAACCTGGTCAACGCGCCCAGCACGACGGTCACCGACGAGAACACCGGCGCGGTGACGCCGACGGGGCAACCCGCGCCCTCGTTCTACCCGTCGCTGCAGGCGATGACGGACGACCTGAAGCAGGCCTACACCGCCGCGGCGCTGATGGCGGGCGCGGACGGCTCGGGCGGCATCACGGGCATCGCGCCGGTGGGCGAGGCCTTCATGCGCGCGATCGCCGCGGGCGTCGCGACGCCCGACATGTACGCGTCGACGGCGGCCACGGACGGGCTGCTCGACCTGTGGTTCGACGACGGCACCCATGCGAGCAAGTACGGCTCCTATCTGAGCGCGCTGACGCTGTTCGGCACCATCACCGGCCTGGATCCGGCGGTGCTGGGCTTGAACGAGATCGCCGCGCGCGACCTCGGCATCAGCGCGGCACAGGCGCTGCTGCTGCAGCGCGTGGCGAGCGACCAGCTCGGTTTCGCTGCGGCGGTGCCGGAGCCAGAATCTCTCGCACTGGCAGGCCTGGGGCTGGGCCTGTTGTGGATGATGCGTCGCGGTCGCCAGGAGCGGCTGTCGGCAGGGGGCGCGATGCCCGCAGTGCCCGCGTGACCGCCACCGCGGTCCGGGCGTGATTCCTGAAGGGAGATGAAGGGATGAGGATGCTGATGACACAAGGGGCCGGCAGCGGTGCGTGGAAACCGGCTGCGCGTACGGCGACGATGGCGGCCACGGCCGCATTGGCGCTGGGCGTTCTTGGCCTGACGGCCTGCGCGCCCGTCGCCGTGGCGAAGAAGCCGCAAGGTCCCGTCTTCGACATGGTGCGGGAAACCGCGCCAGCCCCGACGGCCTGTCCGTCGGGCGTCGGCGACGGCGCGAGCTGCCTGTCGGGCACGGACAGCGCCGGTGCGATCTACATGATCGTGATGCCCAGGCAGTGGAACGGCGACCTGGTCGTGCACGCGCACGGCGGGCCCTTCCTCGGCGCGCCCACGATCAAGCGCGTGACGGAGGACGTCGAGCGCTGGACCATCATGCCGCGCCTGGGCTATGCGTTCGCGTCGTCGAGCTACCGCCAGGGCGGCGTCGCGGTGAGCGCCGCTGCCGAGGACAACGAGCGTCTGCGGCGCCTGTTCATCGACAAGGTCGCCAAGCCCAAGCATGTGTACCTGCATGGCCAGTCGTGGGGAGCGAGCGTGGCAGCGAAAGGTGCTGAGCTCTTCGCCGACGGCAAGCCCTACGACGCGGTGCTGCTGACCTCGGGCGTGCTGGGCGGCGGGACGCGGAGCTACGACTTCCGGCTGGACCTGCGCGTCGTCTACCAGTACCTGTGCCACAACCATCCGCTGCCGAGCGAGCCGCAGTACCCGCTCAACATCGGGCTGCCGGCGGACTCGCCGATGAAACAGGCGGACCTGGCCAAACGTGTCGACGACTGCCTGGGCCTGAACAAGCCGGCGGCGGAGCGCTCGGCGGAGCAGACGGCGAAGATCAAGACCATCGTCGACGTGATCCACATCCCGGAGCGCAGCATCCAGTCGCATCTGAACTGGGCGACCTGGCACTTCCAGGACATCGCGCAGAAGCGCACCGGCGGCGCGAGCCCGTTCGGCAATGTCGGCGCAGTGTATGCGGGTTCCAGCGACGACGCGGCGCTGAACGCCGGCGTGCTGCGCTACAAGGCCGACGCCAAGGCCGTGGCGACCTTGTCCGCCGATGCCGACCTGGGCGGGAAGATCCCGGTGCCGGTGCTGACGGTGCACGCGATCCACGACCCGACCGCGATGGTCGAGCTGCAGGAAAGCTTCGGCCGCACGATGGCCGCGGCGGGACGCGGCGACGCGCTGGTGCAGACCTTCACCGGCGACAGGGACCACAGCTACCTCAGCGACCCGACCTACGCGGCGCTGATGGACGCGCTGACGACCTGGGCGACGCAAGGGAAGAAGCCCACGCCCGAGTCCATCGCCGCCGGCTGCGAGAAGGCGAAGGAGAAGCTGGGCCAGACCTGCCGCTTCGAGCCGAAGTACCAGGTGAAGGCGGTCGAGACGCGGGTGCCGAAGCGCGATCGGCCTTGATCGACCGTATCGCACGTGGTCCGCAGGATGGAGGCGCCGGGAGGATGCCTCCATCGCTGTTCACCTGACTCCTTGAGCGTGGCTCGTTTGATGCAGCGCAAGGAAGACTTGCGCGAGGTCGTTCTCGTCGAGGACTCCCTGCGCGACTTCGACCATCACATCTTCCAGTTCATCGCTTCGCCGCAACTCGATGCCGTTGTCCTTGAGGTACGTGAGAGCGCTCACAAGCGCCGTCCGTTTGTTGCCATCGTTGAAGGCATGGCCTCGAGCAATGGCGACGGCATACATGGCGGCAATCTCTCGAATACGTCCCCCATGCCCGTGAACTGAATGTGGAAGTCCACGCGTGACAGGGCACCTTCCAGCGTTCCAGGACCGCGCCATCCGGGCAGTCCCCCTTCATCCAGGAGGATGGCGTCGTGAAACTTCACGACATCAATGTCGCGCAGCATTGCTCAACGCTTCGCCAAAGCACGCAGCACGTCGCGATGCGTGGCCATGATCTCCTTGGCTGCAGCCATCAACGCCGGGCTGGGCTGGTCGGGCGGCAGATTCTCCTCCCCAGGGCGCGGGAGCATTTTGGGTGGATAGGTCTTGGTCCGCTCAACGTAGGGAATGCCGTACTTCTCATGCAATTCGCGTGGTGATTTCATGATCGACTCCAGTGACCGGCAGCGTATTCGGCCGATGGCGTCTGTCGCAATCACCTCGAAGCAGGGTTCGCATCCCCCATTGGTGTCCCCCCTTTTTGGGAGAGGTCTGCCGCGACGTTCAGGCGAAGAATCCGTCGATCCCCATCGACAGGAGCCCGCCATGTTCACCGACCTGATCCGCACCGGCCGCGAGGACGCGCCGCAGGGCAGCCGCCGCGATTTCATGGAGGCGGCCGCCGCGCTCGGGATCAGCGTGATGGCGGGACCGGTGCTGGCGCAGTCGGGGAAGGGCGGCGCGCCCGACCTGATCCTGCGCAACGGTCGCATCACGACGATGGACCCGGCGAAGCCCGAGGCCACCGCGATCGCGCTGCGCGATGGCGTCGTGATGGCCGTCGGGACGGACGCAGAGATCGCGAAGCTCGCCGGTGCGAAGACCCGCGTCGTCGACGTCGAGAAGCGCCGCGTGATCCCGGGGCTCACCGACTCCCACATGCACATCATCCGCGGCGGGCTCAACTTCAACATGGAGCTGCGCTGGGACGGCGTGCGCTCGCTGGGCGCGGCGCTGCAGATGCTCAAGGAGCAGGCCGCGCGCACGCCGGCGCCGCAGTGGGTGCGGGTGGTCGGCGGCTGGAACGAATTCCAGTTCGACGAGAAGCGCATGCCGACGCTCGCCGAGCTCAACGCCGCCGCGCCGGACACGCCGGTGTTCGTGCTCAACCTCTACAACCAGGCCTTCCTGAACCGTGCCGCGCTGCGCGCGGTCGGCTATACGAAGGACACGCCGCAACCCGCCGGCGCCATCATCGAGCGCGACGCGCGCGGCGAGCCCACCGGGCTGCTGCTGGCGGAGCCCAACGCCTTCATCCTCTACAACACGCTGAACCTTGGCCCCAAGCTCGATCCCGAGCAGCAGCTCAACTCCACGCTGCACTTCATGCGCGAGGAGAACCGGCTCGGCGTGACCTCGGTCGGCGACGCAGGCGGCGGCTTCCAGAACTACCCCGACGACTACGCGATCATCGACAAGCTGGCCAAGGAGAACCGCCTCACGGTGCGCATCGCCTACAACCTGTTCCCGCAGAAGGCGAAGCAGGAACTGGCGGACTTCCAGCGCTGGGCGAAGATGGGCAAGCCCGGCGACGGCAGCGACTTCTACAAGCTCAACGGCGCCGGCGAGATGCTGGCCTTCAGCGCGGCGGACTTCGAGGACTTCCTCCAGCCGCGCCCGGAAATGCCGGCGGCGATGGAGGACGACCTCGAGGGCGTGGTGCGTTTCCTCGCCGGCAACGGCTGGCCGTGGCGCATGCATGCGACCTACAACGAGACGGTGTCGCGCAGCCTGGACGTGTTCGAGAAGGTTCATCGCGACCATCCGATCGACAAGCTCGGCTGGTTCTTCGACCACTGCGAGACGGTGACCCCGCAGAACCTCGAACGCATCAAGCGGCTGGGCGGCGGCATCGCGGTGCAGAACCGGATGTCGATGCAAGGGGAGTACTTCATCCGCCGCTACGGGCTGAAGGCGACCGCCGAGACGCCGCCGGTCAAGCGCATGCTGGAGATGGGCATCCCCGTCTCGCTGGGCACGGACGCGACGCGCGTCAACAGCTACAACCCGTGGCAGGCGCTGTACTGGCTGGTGTCGGGGCGCACCATCGGCGGCACGCTGCTTTATCCGGAGGAGCGGCGGCTGGACCGCGTCGCCGCGCTGCGCCTGATGACCGCCGACGGCGCCTGGTTCTCGCGCGAGACGGGGAAGAAGGGCGTGCTGAAGCCGGGCGCGTTCGGCGACCTGGCGGTGCTGGACCGCGACTTCCTGACCGTGTCCGAGGACCAGATCCAGGACATCACGTCGGTGCTGACCGTGGTGGCCGGCAAGCCGGTGCACGGCAGCGGCGCGTATGCGTCGCTCGCGCCGGCGTTGCCGCCGGCGATGCCGGACTGGTCGCCGGTGAAGACCTACGGCGGCTACCAGGCGCGCAAGTCGGCGGTGGCCTCATCGCTGAGCGATGCCGAGCGCCGCTACCAGTACGCCGCGCAGTGCGCCTGCGCGAGCGGCTGCGGCGTCCATGGTCACGATCACACGGCGGTCGCCGGCGCGGCGCGCGATGCGACGGCGGCGCAGGCGTTCTGGGGGGCGTTGGGGTGCAGCTGCTACGTGTGAGACCGATCAGGCTCGATCAATCGGCGAGCCCGAACAGCGTTGCCGCGTTGCCCCAGGCGATCCTGCGAGCGACGTCCGGGGGCAGATCGCCGAGCCAGGTGCGGTAGCCCTTCATCGTCGCCTCGTAGTACTGCCAGCGCTGGTTGACCCAGGTATCGGAGCCGATCAGGAACCGGTCCGGATACTTCAGGATCAGCGCGCGCCACTCGGGACAGAGCTTGCCGTCGTCGCAGGTGAGGCCGGGGCGATAGGACAGCTCGCCCATCAGCCGCGGGTACTTCGCGAGCAGCGCCTCGACGCGCTCGATAGTCGCGCCGTTGATCCCGGTGTGCGCCCAGATCAGACGCGCCTCGCGTCCCTTGCTGGGCGTGCCTGCCATCAGCAGGTCGATCGCCTCGTCATCGACGTGCGCGAGGACGACCAGCGACTTCTGCTCGGCCAGCGCCATCAGTTTCTGCGCGATCGGACCGCGCGCGTTCGCACTGTCGTAGAGGTGGAACTCCCCGAGCCCGCGATACGGGCCCGACGCGGTGCCGCGTACGAGCTCGTCCTGGACCATCTTGTAGATGCCCTCATCGCGGAACCAGTTGTCGTAGTCGGTGCGGTTGCGGTAGAGGCGGATGAACGGCACGACGGTCACACCGGCCGAGCGCGTCTGCGGCAACTCCGCCAGCGTGCGCGTGCCGTCGTTCGGCCGCGAGTTGGAGAGGATTGCCTTCACGCCGCTGCGCTTCATGCGCGCGAGCACGTCCGACGGCGGATGCGGACCCTCGCGACCGTTCCAGGCTTCTTCGTTGTAGTGGAGGTGGGCGTCGAAGATCGGGCCGGCGTAGTCGGCCGCACGGGCCGCGCCGCCGCCGGACAGGCACATCGCCAACGCGGCGCACAGCGGCATCAGCAGGCGGAGGGCAGGGCGCATGGGCGGCTCCAGTCGAGGGGACTGGCGCCCATTCTTGCTCAGTCGCGCATCTGGCTCAGTCGCTCACTCGATCGACAGCAGCGTCACCGAGCGGGCCGGCAGCGTGAGGGTCTTGCCCAGCGTCTTGCGCTCGCCGGTCATGACGTCGACCGCCGTGTCGCCTGCGCGCAGCATCTCGGGGAAACGCGACAGGTCCAGCTCGCGCGCTTCCTTCGCCTTGCTCATCACCAGCATCAGGCGTTTGCCGCCCAGGCCCTTCTTGGCGTCGTAGCGGAACAGCACGTAGCTCTCCGCCAGCGGCGCGTACTGCATCAGCGCGCCGTCGTGCACCAGCATTTCCGCCTTGCGCCAGTTCAGCAGCCGCTTCAGCCACGCCTGCGCGCCGGCCTCGCGCTCGCCCAGGCCCGCGCCGGTGAACGCATTGACCGCGTCGCCGGCCCATCCGCCGGGGAAGTCTCCCCGCACCGCGCCGTCGTCGCGATGGCGCGGGCTGGTCATCAGGATCTCCGAGCCGTAGAAGAACTGCGGGATGCGCCGCACGAAGGACAGGTAGGCCCAGGCCATCTTCGTGAGCTCGAGGTCGTCGTGCAGCACGCTGTAGACGCGGGGCGTGTCGTGGTTGCCTTCGAAGAGCACCAGGTTGGCCGGGTCCGGGTAGACGAAGTCGTGGGCCAGCGCCTCGTAGAGCTTCATGAAGCCGCCGTCGTGTGCGTCCTGCTGGTTCAGGCCGGCGAGCAGCGCCTCCTGCAGCGGGAAGTCCATCAGGCTGGGCAGCGACGACACGTAGCCGTCGTGGTTGTGCTTGCCCGCCTGCCAGTACGACACGACCGCCGGGTGCGGGCTCCATTCCTCGCCGACGATGTTCAGCTTCGGGTACTCATCCTTCAGGCGCTTGGACCACGCGGCCAGGAAGTCCTTGTCGGAGTAGCTGTAGGTGTCGGTCCGCACGCCGGCCAGGTCGGCGGTTTCGATCCACCACAGGCTCATCTGCGTCAGGTAGGTCGCGACCAGCGGCTGACGCTGGTTGAGGTCGGGCATGCCGGGGCTGAACCAGCCGTCGCTGAAGCGCTTGCGATCGCTGGGCGCCGCGTACGGATCCTGCAGCGACATGCGCGCGTGATGCGTCTCGGTGTACTGGGGCCAGGTGTTGACCCAGTCCGCCGTGGGCAGGTCGGCCATCCACCAGTGATGCACGCCGATGTGGTTCAGCACGATGTCCTGGATCAGACCGATGCCGTGGCGCCTGGCTTCGGCACCGAGCCGCACGTAGTCGGCGTTGCTGCCGAAGCGCGGGTCGACCTGGTAGAAGTCCGTCGCGCCGTACCCGTGGTAACTCCACTTGGGGCTGTCGTTGACCGACAGCGGCGTGGGCCACAGCATCGTGAAGCCCATCGCGGCGATGTAGTCGAGGTGGGCCGTCAGGCCGGCAAGATCGCCGCCGTGGCGACCGCCGGGGTCCGCGCGGTTCAGGCCTTCTGCCAGACCCGGCACGACGTCGTTGGACGGATCGCCGTTGGCGAAACGATCCGGCACCACCAGGTAGATCGCGTCCTTGGGGCCGAAGCTGGCGCGCTGCGCCGAGCCCGGCGCGCGCTCGCGCAAGGCGTAGGGATGCTCGAGGACGACCTTGCCGTCGCGCTTCAGGCGCAGCGTCAGCGTGCCCGGCTGGGCCGAGGCCTCGATCCGCAGGTCGACGAAGAGGTAGTTGGGGCTGTCGCCGCGCCGCGTGCCGACCAGCGTCACGCCGGCGGCGGGGGCGAGTTCAGCCTCCAGGGTGCCGATGCCGGCCCCGTGCAGCATCACCTGCAGGTCGGGCGACTTCATGCCGACCCACCAGTCCGGCGGCTCGACGCGAGCGATCGTGACCGCGGTGGAGGGCGAGACGGAAGCAGCGGGAGCGGCCGTCGCGGCGGCGGCGGGGGCGTTGGTCATGACGAGGAGGCTTGAGGCGAGGGAAGCGAATGAGACGAGGGAGGTGAAGATCGACATCGTGCACGCGCTTCAGCGAAGGCGGAAGACCTGCACGGACAGGGGCGGGGCGCTGAGCGTCGCCTGTCCGCGAGCATTGGCGGTCGCCGAGGTCGCCGAGGTCGCCGCGGACGACGTGCGCAGCGGCTTCAGCGGCTTCAGCGGGTACAGCGGACGCAGGCCTGCCTTTGCCGGCAGGCCGGGCAACGAGACCTCGGCAGCCTCGCGGCCGTAGTTGATGACGACCAGCACGCGCTGACCCTGGTGCACACGCTGGAAGCTCAACACCTGGCCCTGCGCGAGGGGCGTCTCGTAGCGGCCGCGCGCGATCGCCGGCTGGCTGTTGCGCAGCGCCAGCATCGCCTTGTAGAAGTTCAGCAGCGAGCCCGGATCGGCCGCCTGCACCTGCGCGTTGTGCGTGGCGATGTTCGGCGAAGCCGGGCGGAACGGCGAGCCCGTCGAAAAGCCGGCGGGTGTCGCACTCCAGCTCATGGGCGCGCGCAGCGGCGCGTCGCCAGGCAGTCCGGCGACGCCGGCCTGGCCGATCTCCTCGCCGTAGTAGATGAACGGCGTGCCCGGCAGCAGCAGATAGGTCGCGGCGGCGAGCTTGTAGCGCGCCTCGTCGCCCTCGAACTGGTCCCACGCGCGCTTGCCGGCGAAGATGTCGTGATTGCTGAGCATCGTGGCCATGGCCGTCGGCGCTTCGGTGAAGAAGCGCGCGACCTTGGCCACCGCCTCGGCCGAGTCCTCGCCGCCCTTGGCCGCATCGATCACCGCGCGCTCCAGCCCGAACGCGAACGCGCTGCCGCAGATGTCGTCGCGGGTGTAGACCTTGGGCTCGGCCGTGGCCTCGCAGACGACGAAACGATGCGGATACCGCTTGATGAGCCGCGTGAACTCGCCGGTCAGCGCGCGGCTCTCCGGCTGGTCGTTCCAGTCCTTGGCGCTGTTCTCGATCAGGTGCGGCACGGCGTCCAGGCGGTAGCCGTCCAGCCCACGGTTGAGCCAGAAGCGCAGACTGTCCGCGTGGTACTTCACCACCGCCGGGTTGCGCATGTTGTAGTCCGGCATGTGCGGTCCGAACACCGCGAAGTAGCGCGGCGAGCCGGCCGGCGACCGCGCGGTCGATTCCGGCTTGGGCGGCGCGCTGGCGCCTTCGGGCAGGTCGGGGACTTCCTCGCCTGGCAGGTACCAGGGCGTCTTGCCCCAGATGTCCCAGTCCTTGAGCTCGGCCAGCGGCTGCGAGGTCCACACGAACCAGTCGCGCCACGGGCTCGCCGGATCCGCTTCCGCCGCGCGGAACAGCGGATGCTCGCGCGCGCTGTGGTTGATCACGTAGTCCATGACCACGCCGATGCCCCGCTTGTGGGCCTCGCGGATCAACTCGTCGAAGTCGGCCAGCGTCCCGTACTGCGGCTCGATCGCGCGGTAGTCCGTCGTCGCGTAGCCGTGGTCGCGGTCGGCGCTCGCGGTGATCGGCATCAGCCAGATGCCCTTGATGCCGAGGTCTTTCAGGTAGTCCAGCCGCTGCGTCACGCCGCGCAGGTCGCCGATGCCGTCGCCGTCGCTGTCCTGGAAGCCGCGCACGAAGATCTCGATGAAGGCGCCGTGCTGCCAGCCCTCGGGCAGCGTGCTGCGTCCGCGCACTTCCTTCACCGGCGAGAGGTCGACCGGCGTCGCGGCAGCGGCAGCAGGCGCCGCACGCACTGTCGGGCTCGACAGTCCGGCGGCCATCGCGGCGGCCAGCACCGTTGCTGCGGTGATGGCGGTGGGACGACGCGTCATCTCTCGGTCTCCTGATCTTGTTGTCTGATCTGTAGCAAAAGTACAGATTTTAGTGGCGCCTGAAAGAATCTCGAAGCCGCCATCGCGCCGAAGCATAGAAGGTATGACCTATGAAGGGAAGTCCTGATCCTTCGGGTATGTAGTTTTGCTACCATCTAAAACACATCGCCGCTACACGTGCCAAGAAGCGCGGCGCTGGCGTTAGAACAACACTTCGATGGAGATCCGATGGGCGTGCGCTCGACCTTGTCCCTTGCCTGGCCGCGTCTGGCGGCATTGATGCTGAGCGGCGTGGCGGGGATGCCGTTGGCGATGGCGGCGGTCGATCCGTCGCTCGCCGCCTGTGACGTCGGGCCGGTGACGGTGCTCACGCCCCAGGCGTCGACGCTGGCGACGCCAACGGCGACTGCGACTGCTACGGCGACAGCGACGTCAGCCGCGCCGCAGCCCGTGTGGCTCGATGCGCGCCGTCTGCGGTGGCCGGGGTTGACGCTGGTCCCCGGCGAAGTCGTTCGCTGGCATCACTCGATGTCGGGCGCATTGGACCTGGTCGACGGACGCATGAGCGGCGGCGATCGCAGCGGCACGCTCCGGACGGTCGATGCCACGCGCGAGCCGTTGAGCGCGGAGGTGGCCGCGCAGGCCGCCTATCTGGGCACCGGTACGGAGCTCGCGCTGGCGGCGGACGCCGATCCCGAAGCGCTGCAGCGTGGGCAGACCGTGATCGCCGTCGAAGACGCGCAGGGGCGCGTGCTGCGCTGGAGCGCGGCGCAGACGGCGCGCGCGCTCGATGCCCTCTATGCCGCCGCGGAGGATGAAGTCGCGCTCGGCGTGACGGTGTCGCCCAAGGGCGCCGCTTTCAAGCTGTGGGCGCCGACGGCCGATCGGGTGGAGTTGTGCGCCTATGACGGCCCCGACAGCGCCGCGCGTGCGCGCCTGCCGCTGTCGCGCGACGACCGCACGGGGATCTGGCGCATCGACACATCGAGCGGGTCTCCGATGCCTGCTGATTCCGGCGCGACCGCCGTGCGCAGCGGCGCGTACTACCGCTACCTCGTCGAGCTCTTCGTGCCGGGCATCGGCCGCGTGCGCAACCTCGTGACCGATCCGTATTCGGTGAGCCTGTCGGCGGACTCTGCGCGCAGCTACGTCGCCGACCTGTCCGAATCGCGCCTGCAGCCGCGCGGCTGGCCGGCCAGCCGCATTCCCGACCGCGTGAAGACGCCGACCGACATGGTCGTCTATGAGCTGCACGTGCGCGACTTCTCCCGCGACGACCGCAGCGTGCCCGCTGCGCAGCGAGGCAAGTACCTGGCCTTCACGCAGTCCGGGTCGGCGGGCATGCGACATCTGCGCGCGCTCAGCCGGGCGGGCCTGACGGACGTGCATCTGCTGCCGGTCTTCGACCTGGCCACCGTGCCGGAGCGCGGCTGCGTGGTGCCGCGCGTGCCCGAGGCCGCGCCCGACAGCGACGCGCAACAGGCGGCCGTCATCGCCGCCGCCGACAAGGACTGCTTCAACTGGGGCTACGACCCCTTCCACTACAGCGCGCCGGAGGGCAGCTTCGCCAGCGACGCCAACGACGGCGCGGTCCGCGTGCGCGAGCTGCGCGCGATGGTGATGGGCCTGCACGCGGCCGGACTGCGCGTGGGCATGGACGTGGTCTACAACCACACGACCGCGTCCGGACAGCATCCGCATTCGGTGCTGGACCGCATCGTGCCGGGCTACTACCAGCGTCTGGACGCGCTAGGCCGCGTCGAGCGCTCGACCTGCTGCGACAACACCGCCACCGAGCACCGCATGATGGGCAAGCTGCTTGTCGACTCGGTGGTGCTGTGGGCGCGCGAGTACAAGATCGCGTCCTTCCGTTTCGACCTGATGGGCCACCAGCCGCGCGCGGTGATGGAGCAGCTGCAGGCGCGGCTGAAGCGCGAGCTGGGTCGCGAAGTGCAGCTCATCGGCGAGGGCTGGAACTTCGGCGAGGTCGCCAACGGCGCGCGCTTCGTGCAGGCCTCGCAGCTGTCGCTGAACGGCACCGGCATCGGCACCTTCAGCGATCGCGGCCGCGATGCCGTGCGCGGTGGCGCGGCGGGCGACGATGCGGCGACCTCGGCACGCCGGCCCGGCTTCATCGTGCCTGCGGACGGCGCCAGCCAAGGGAACGCGGGGAATGTCGGGAATGCCGGGAACGTCGTCACGCGCCGTGAGGAACTGCTGCGTCAGGGCGACCTGCTCAAGCTCGCGATGGCGGGCACGCTGCGCAGCTTCGAACTGGAGACCGCCGACGGCCGCCGCGTCGCCGGCGACAAGCTGCCCTACGGGGACCAGCCGGCCGGCTACGCATCGGTGCCGGCGGAGGTCGTCAACTACGTCGAGAACCACGACAACCAGACGCTGTTCGACGCGCTCGTGCTGAAGCTGCCGCGCCACACCAGCGCCGACGACCGCGCCCGCACGCAGGCCGTGGCGCTGGGCATCAACGCGCTCAGCCAGGGCGTTGCGTACTTCCATGCCGGCGGCGAGCTGCTGCGCTCCAAGTCGATGGACCGCAACAGCTACGACTCCGGCGACTGGTTCAACCGCCTGGACTGGACCGGCCGCGACAACGGCTTCGGCGCCGGCCTGCCGCCGGCGCGCGACAGCGCGCAGGACTATGTGCTGCTGCGT
This sequence comes from Roseateles noduli, assembly GCA_002205125.1. Taxonomy (GTDB): domain Bacteria; phylum Pseudomonadota; class Gammaproteobacteria; order Burkholderiales; family Burkholderiaceae_C; genus Roseateles; species Roseateles noduli. The sequence continues at coordinate 326,206 of NIOE01000006.1, forward strand.
CCGTTGCTGGCCGATCCGGCGATCAAGCCCGGCCCGGCGCAGATCGACTGGACGCGGCGCGTGTTCCTCGACCAGCTGCGCATCCGCGCGAGCACGCCGCTGTTCCGTCTCGCCGATCCGGAAGAGATCCGGCGCCGCCTGGTCTTCCACAACACCGGCCCGGACCAGCAGGCGGGCGTGATCGTCGGCCGGCTCGACGGCGCGGGCCGTGCGGACGCGGTCTTCGAGCGTGTGCTGTACGTCGTCAACGCGAGCGCCGGGGAGGCCGCGCTGACGCTGCCGGCCGAAGCCGGTTTCGCCTGGCGCCTGCATCCGGTGCAGCGTGCCGCCGGCGCGGCGGACACGCGGGTGCGGACCGAGGCGCGCATCGACGCCGCCCGCGGCGCGTTCCGGGTGCCCGCGCGCAGCGTGGCGGTGTTCGTCGTCGAACGGCGCTGAGCCGGAGGCGGCGTCCCGCGCATCCCGGGCGTGGCCTGCGCCACCGCGCTGACGCTTCGCCGGACGGCTTTCAAGCCCGGGATCACCCCATCCGTCGCACGGGCCCGCACGTGCCGCGCGGCGGAGTAGCATGACTCGTCAGCGGCCCTGTCAGAGGTCGCATCGGAGACGGTCATGGGAACGATCCAGGTTGTCCACTCGGTCCGCCAGGCGCTGATGCTGGGCGCGACGATGTTGTCCGCGCTGGCCTTCACGGGATGCGCCACGGCGCCCGAGGCTCCCGTGACCAGCGCCGACACGGCGCCGCTGATCCACGACGAGCTGTTCGCGCCGTCGCGCGACGTGATCGATCCGGAGCGGGTCATGGCGATCACGCCGAAGATGCGCGAGTTCATCCGCGCCCGGATCCCGAACGCGACCGGCTCCGCGCTGGTGATGGACACGCGCGACCTGCGCCACCTGCTGCTGGACGCGCTCTACAACCGCAACCAGCTGCAGCTCGAGTACGACGCCGAGACCACGCGCACCGCCGCCGAGGCCTTCGACGCCAAGGCCGGCAACTGCCTGTCGCTGGCGATGATGACGGCGGTGTTCGCGCGCGAGATGGGGCTGCCCTTCGTCTTCCGCCAGATCTACGACGAGGAGCAGTGGAGCCGCGTCGGCGACCTGCAGGTCGTTTCCGGTCACGTCAACATTGCGCTGGGCCGGCGGCGGACGGATTTCCGCGTGGTGGGCAACGACGAGCCCTCGCTGGTGGTCGACTTCCTGCCCGGCGCGCAGATCCAGCGTCAGCGGGCGATGCCGGTGGATGAGCGCATGATCGTCGCGATGTACATGAACAACCGGGCCGCGGAGCTGATGGCGCAGGCCCAGATCGACCGCGCCTACTGGTGGGCCCGCGCGGCCTGGCAGCACGATCCGCGGCTGCTGACGGCGCTCAACACGCTGGGCGTGATCTACCGCCGCCACGGCGACACCGCGCTCGCGGAACGGGCCTTCCGCTTCGTGCTGGCGCGCGAGCCGGCCAACGTGCAGTCGATGGCCAATCTGGCCCAGGCGCTGCGCCTGCAGGGGCAGCTCGCCGAGGCGCAGAAGTACGAGGCGCAGCTGGCGCTGCTGCAGCCCTATCCGCCGTTCAAGTTCTTCGACCTCGGCATCGCCGCGATGAAGGCGGGCGAGTACGCCAAGGCCCGCGACCTCTTCGCCAAGGAGATCGACCGCTCGGCCTACTACCACGAGTTCCACTTCTGGATGGCCCTGGCCAACGTGGGCCTGGGCAAGTGGGACGTCGTGCGCACCGAACTGGCGAAGGCCGAGGAATACAGCGTCACCGCGCCGCAGCGGCAGCTCTATGCGGCGAAGCTGGAGAGCCTGAAGGCGAAGATGCAGCCGACGAAGGTCGTGCGCTAGCCCGCAGCCGCCGCAGCTCCGCTTTGGGCGCCCCGCGTCGTTGCAAATCCTCGCCATAGCCCCGCTATGGCTCCGGTTTGCGCCTAGCGGGCCATCCCAAATCGGAGCCGCGGCGACTGCGGGCTACTGAGCACCGAGAGGGGCAAGTCCGTGCCGGGCGCGGGCGCGTGCGCAGGCGTCGTCGCCGATGCCCAGCGGCGCGCGCATGCCGAAGTCGCGGCACGGCGACGGCCGCCATTCGTAGATGCCGCAGCCGGCGCGCTCGCCCACCTTGCCCTGCAAGGCGGCGCAGCGCGGTCGCGCATGATCGGTGCCGCGCATGCGGCAGGTCGAGTCCGTGACCTCCACCGTCAAGCCGTCCGGCACGCTGCCGCCTTCGCTCAGCAGCTCCTGGCGCGAGAAGTCGACGCGGAAACTCGCGCAGCAGGCACCGCAGCGGGTGCAGGGGTTGTCGGCGAAGACGGACATGACGCTCAGTTCGACGCCGACGGGCTGATCAGCGTGCTGTCGGGCGGCGGCGGATCGTCGGGAAGCACGGGCTCGCGCACGACTGTGACGGTGCAGGCGCACTGCGAGACGACCTGCGCCGACACGCTGCCCAGGTAGCGCCGCATCATCGAGTTGGCGCGCGCGCCCATCACGACGTGATCGACGCCGGTCTTGGCGGCGAACTCGATCAGGGCGTCCGCGGCGTCCGGCGCCTCCAGCACGTGGAAGGTCAGGCGGCCGTCTTCGAGCGCCAGTTCCCGCGTCATCGGATGCGCCCAGTTCTTCAGCGCGATCAGCTGCTGCACGTGATGGCTGCGGCCCTGCGCGTCGGTCAGCTCGTCCATGCCGATGCGGTTGGTCTTCATCACGCCGACGCAGGCGAGCCGCGCGCCGGGCTCCGTCTGCATCAGGCGGCGGACGATCTCGCGCAGTTCCTCGAGCAGGGCCGGCGTCGCGCCCAGCACATCGACCGCGGCCATGATGACCGGGCTGCGCGCCACCTGCGCGCCGACCGAGGCGGGCGCCTGCGGCTCCTCGCCCATGGCCAGGAACCAGCGCTTGAAGCGCCGCACCATGCCGCTGCGCTGCAGCTTGTGCGCGCGCGCCGTCAGCGGCACCGCGTCGGGACGCTGCAGGTCCAGCGCGAGCTGCGCGGCGCTCTGGTAGCGGCGTTCGGCGCGGACCTCCAGGCAGTGCAGCACGATCTCCTGGAACCACGGCGGCAGCTCAGGCCGGATCGCGCGCGGCGGGATCGGGTCGACGTAGAGCCGGCGCCTCAGCTGCCTCACGGAGGTCGGCTGGCCGAAGGGCCGCTCGCCGGTGGAGAGGTGGTACAGCATCACACCCAGCGCGAAGAGGTCGCTGCGCGGGTCGTTGCGGACGAACTGGACCTGCTCCGGCGACATGTACGGGCCGGTGCCCATGGGCAGGGAGAACTCCTCCTCCAGCAGGTCGGGCAGGAAGTCGTGCCGCGACAGGCCGAAGTCGACCAGCACCACGGTGCCGTCGGGCCGCAGCAGGATGTTGCTGGGCTTGATGTCGAGGTGCACCAGATGCTGGCGGTGCAGGTCGGTCAGCGCATGCGCGACCTGGATGCCGATCTCGACGACCTCCACCAGCGGCAGCGGGGCCAGGTCCAGGCGCGGGCGCAGGCTTTCGGCCTCGATGCGCTCCATGACGATGTAGGCCTGCCGGCGCCAGTCGCCGCGCGCGACGAAACGCGGCACGTGCGGGCCCTTGAGCGCCGGCATGATCATCTGCTCGACCTCGAAGCCGACGATGCTGGCCGGGTCCTCGCCGCCCTTGATGCGGGGGACCTTCATGATCAGCGGGAAGTCTTCCGCCGGATGCGCGGGATCCGCCGGATCCTGCCGCCGCACCTGCCAGAGGTTGGCCATGCCGCCCTGGTGCAGCCGCGCCTCGAGCACGAAACCGTCCAGCACCTGACCGGGTTGCAGCGGCGAGGTGATTGGGACCGGGACTGAAGGTGGAGCGTGCGTCGAGTGGGCGTCGTTCATCGATTCCTTGGCACTTCTACCGCCGCTGGCCCTCACCCCCGCCCTCTCCCGCAAGCGGGAGAGGGAGCAAGAGGGTGGGCGTCAACGACCATCAGCGGCCAGCGACGAGCCGTTGCGCGAGGCGGTCCGCGAGTCCTGCCGGCAGGCCGGGTGCGGCGCGCAGCGCGGCGGCGGCGGCTTCGACATCGTAGGGCACGCGCTGGAAGCTGAGTTCCTCGCTGTCGTGGTCGAACAGGGCGTAGGCGGCGGCCGGGTTGCCGTCGCGCGGCTGGCCGCAGGCGCCGGGGATCACGAGCCACTGCCGGTTGGGCAGCAGCGGGATCGGCACGCCGGGCTGCGGCTTGAAGTCGCCCGCCTTGCCGGTGCCGGAGAGGTGGTACAGCATCGGCTCGTGCATGTGGCCGCAGAAGGTGTAGCGGCACTCGGTCGCGTGCAGGCTGCGCATCGCCTCCAGCCGGCCCTGCACGTAGGCGAAGCCGGTCGGGTCGAACGCGTTGGCGTGGACGTAGAGGCAGTCTTCCTCTTCCTCCGACATCGGCAGCGAGGCCAGGAAGGCCAACTGGTCGTCGGTAAGTCTCGCGCGGGTCCAGGTGATCGCGGCGCGGGCGTCCTCGTTCATCGTGGGGCGGGGTCCCTGCGTCACGCCGAGGTCGTGGTTGCCGGCGACGGCGATGGCGCCTTCCGCGCGCAAGGCCCGCACCTGGTCCACCACCCAGCCGGGATCGCTGCCGTAGCCGACATAGTCGCCCAGGAGCGCGAAATGCCGCGCGCCCTGCCGCCGGGCATGGTCGAGGACGGCCTCGAAGGCCTGGCGGTTGGCGTGCAGGTCGGAGATCAGTGCGGTCTTCATGGCAACGGGGGGGATGCGAACGGCAAGGATGCCACGCGCGGCTGACGTCAACCTTCGCAAGTTGGCGAGGGGCGGACGGCGGACGCCCCGCAGCGCGTCCCAGCCCCCCCCGAAGCGGAGGGGCTCGCCCCCTCCGGATGGGTGAGGGAGGGCGCAGTCGCGGGTTTGACGCGTTGTGGCGGGCCCGACCTTTGCTAATCTGGCCGGTGACATGGGACGCCAGGAGGCGATGTGACGAGCGCGCACCGCCGCCGGCAGTTCCGGCATGGGAGAGAAAAAAGATGAAGACGTTGGAATTCGGGGCGCTGGCGCTGGGCCTGCTGCTGGCCGTCACGGCCGCGCGGGCGGATTGCTCGCGGCCGATCCGCGTGCCGCTGGCGCCGATCGGCATGAGCGTGGTGACCTCCGGCGGCGAGGTCAGCGGCGTCTATCCGGACCTGCTGCGCAAGGTCGCGGCGGAGACCGGCTGCCAGTTCGATTTCGGCGTCGTGCCGCGGGCGCGGGTCGAGGCGATGTACGCCGGCGGCGGCGCGGACCTGCTGGTGCCGGCGACGCGGACCACGCAGCGCGACCTGCACGGCGATTTCATCCCGATGATGAAGGCGCGGGCGATGCTGATCTCGATCTCCTCGGACCGCGCGGCGGTCGAGAGCCTGGCCGAACTCGGCGAGCGGCGCGAGCTGCGCGTGGTGGTGGTGCGCGGCTTCGACTATGGCGAGCCGTACCAGCAACTGCTGACGACGCTGAAGGCGCAACGCCGGCTGGTGGTGGAGGCCGACGTGGCGGCGGTGGTGCGCGCGCTGGAGCGCAACCTGGCGGACGTGACGGTGATGGCGCCGTCCATCCTCGCGGGCACGCTGCTGCAGGACTCGAAGACGCGGCCGCTGCTGGACCGGCTGCGGCTGGAGCCGATGACGGAACTCGGCTGGACCGACAGCGGGATCTACCTCTCGCGACACCTGCCGGCGAAGGACCGCGAGGTGCTGAGCGACGCGCTGGAGCGGAACTCGCGCTCCGGCGCGGTCTGGAAGACGCTGCAGAAGCATTACCCGGCCGGCTCGTACGAGGACGGCCTGAAGGCGATCGTGGCGCCGAGGTAGCGCTCGTCCCGCGCGCGGCGGTTGTCGCGCGACCATCACTGAAATGCGCTCAGATTGACTTGGATGGGCAATGGCGCGCGACACCTCTGACGCGAAGAATGCGCAGCTCGTTGTGTTGCGAGGGGCGCAGGAGATGGCTGCTTCGACTTCCTTGTCAGATCTGGTGATCCGCCGTGAGGGCGCGGACGCGTCCGAGCGGTTCACGCGCGGTTTCCCGGACTTCGATCCCGAGTGGACTCGCGGCTTGATCGAGCACTTGCGGCAATCCGGTGCGCAGGTCATCGAGGATCAAGCTGACGCGACCTGTCAGCTGATTCGATTTCAGGGCCCCCGTCGAGATCGACTGGCTTTGCGGATCTATCCGAATCGCACTTTGCAGGTCGATGGCGTGCACGGTGAACTGCTGACGTGGGCCCTCGATTTCCTTCGCGAGGTGATGCCGCTCGATCGCATCCTCGCGCAGCAGGTCGAGATCTACCGGCTGCCCGTGAGCATCGCCGAAATCAAAAGTCTGTTCGCCTCACGGGCGCCGACCGCAGACCACGTCCTCGCTCCCGAGATCCTGGTTCAACTGACCTCGGCAGTCGCGCTGTGCAAGATCGACATGCCGCTGCAGGATTACTCTGCACTGGCCTTTCCAGCGCTGCGCGGGCTCGAAGGCTTCTGCTTCCAGGTGCTGGGCAAGGAGTGCGGCTTTCAACCGTCGATGCGGCATCGCCTGGGCGAGTACTTCGAGTCCTCGAATGCCAGGTTTGTCCTGCGATCGATCTATGCCAGCGATGCGTCGGTCGTTCAGCAGTTCGTGCTGAACCGGTGCTATCACCTCTGGCACAACATGAGGCACCGTCTGTTCCACATGGGCGGCCTGTTGGAGCACACAGTCGTCATCGACGATCGAGAAGCGGCGATCGACCTCGTGAACGAAGTGCTGTCCACCATCGACGACAGCTGTCAGCGACTTTTGAAAGGAAAGAAATGAAGCACTACATCGTTTGCGAATCCCCCGACGTCGAGCGGTTCGCGGCGTGCGTACTTGCAGTGGGACCCTCGGCTCCCCTGGATGAAATGGACACGATCGAGAGCGATCTCCGCTCCAAGGGGGTGGCCGGAACGGTGGTTCTCGACGTCCTGGTCGCCAACGCCTCGCGCATCCGTCGCTATTTCACAGGTCACTTTGACGGGCGACGTTTCGATCCGCTTCGATTCGACCTGATCGATGGTGACGATCGGATGCGACGCCATTCCGCGGCGTTGCTCACCGAGCACCTGCCCATGCTGGACATGGTCATGATGCGCCGTGATCAGCGGTATGCCGTGTCGCAAGGCATGGTGATCTGAGTCGGAGATCGACAGATGCAACAAGGCCCGCACTCGGCGGGCCTTGTCACTTCAGGGGCGGGGCAGGGCGCTCAGCCGATGCGTCCGAGCAGCAGGTACTCCATCAGCGCCTTCTGCACGTGCATGCGGTTCTCGGCCTCGTCCCAGACGACCGATTGCGGACCGTCGATGACGTCGGCCGCGACCTCTTCGCCGCGGTGCGCCGGCAGGCAGTGCATGAACAGCGCATCCGGCTTGGCCTGCGCCATCATGTCCTTGTCCACGCACCAGTCCGCGAACGCCGCGCGACGCGCCTCGTTCTCGGCCTCGTAGCCCATGCTGGTCCACACGTCCGTGGTCACCAGGTCCGCGCCGCGGCACGCTTCCTTCGGGTCCTTGAAGACCTTGTAGCAGCGCGTGTCCTTGATGCCTGCGACCGCCGGGTCGATCTCGTAGCCGCTGGGCGTGCTGACGTGCACGGTGAAGCCCAGGATCTCCGCCGCCTGCAACCACGTGTTGGCCATGTTGTTGCCGTCGCCGACCCAGGCCACCACGCGTCCCTTCAGGCAGTCCATGTCGATCGCGCCGCGTCGGTCCATGCCGCGCTGTTCGATGAACGTGAACAGGTCCGCCAGGATCTGGCACGGGTGGTACTCGTTGGTCAGCCCGTTGATCACCGGCACCCGCGAGTGCGCCGCGAAGCGCTCCAGCTTGGTCTGCTCGTAGGTCCGGATCATCACGATGTCGACCATGCGGCTGATCACGCGCGCGCTGTCCTCGATCGGCTCGGCGCGACCCAGCTGGCTGTCGCCGGTGGTCAGGTGCACCACCGAGCCGCCCATCTGGTACATGCCCGCCTCGAAGCTCACGCGGGTCCGCGTCGACGCCTTCTCGAAGATCATCGCCAGCGTGCGGTCCTGCAGCGGCTGGTACTTCTCGTAGTTCTTGAAGCGTCGCTTGATCGTCGCCGCCCGTTCGAACAGGTGGGTGTACTCCTCCGTGCGCAGGTCCTTGAACTGCAGGTAGTGACGCATGAGCGTGTTCCCCGGTTTCATGGCGCGGGCGCGGCCAGGAAGGCCTTCACCAGCGGCACCAGGCGCGCGGCGATCTCGGCCGCTTCCGCGCTCGTGAGGACCAGCGGCGGCACCAGGCGGACGACCTTGTCGGCCGTCACGCTCAGCAGCAGGCCGGCTTCCATCGCCTGCGTCAGCAGCACGCCGCAGGGACGGTCCAGCTCGATGCCGATCATCAGGCCGTGGCCGCGGACTTCGACAAGGCCGGACTCGCCCGCCAGGCCGTGCTCGATCGCGGCCTTCAGCTCGGCGCCCACGGTCGCGGCGTTGGCCAGCAGGCCGTCCTCTTCCATGACCGCCAGCGTCTCGACGCCCGCGCGCATCGCCAGCGGATTGCCGCCGAAGGTCGTGCCGTGGTTGCCCGGTCCGAAGACCTTGGCGGCCTTGTCGCCGCACACCACCGCGCCGATCGGCACGCCCGAGCCCAGGCCCTTGGCCAGCGGCATCACGTCCGGCACGATGCCGGCCCACTGGTGCGCGAACCACTTGCCGGTGCGGCCGATGCCGCATTGCACCTCGTCCAGCATCAGCAGCAGGTCGTGCTCGTCGCACAGCTTGCGCAGGGCCTTCAGGAAATCGATGTGCGCCGGGTGGATGCCGCCTTCGCCCTGGATGGTCTCCAGGAAGATCGCGGTCACGTTCGGATGCTCGGCGATGGCTTTGCGGATGGCCTCGATGTCGTTCAGCGGCACGCGGACGAAGCCCGGCACCAGCGGGCCGAAGCCCGCCTGCACCTTGGGGTTGCCGGTCGCCGACAGCGTCGCGATCGAGCGGCCGTGGAAAGCCTTCTCGAACACGATGACCTCGGGGTTGTCGTTGCCGCGGTCATGGCCGTACTTGCGCGCGATCTTGAGCGCGGCTTCGTTGGCTTCCAGGCCGGAATTGCAGAAGAAGGCGTTGGTCAGCCCCGACAGCGCGCAGAGCCTGGCCGCGAGCTGCTCCTGCAGCGGGACGTGGTAGTAGTTGCTCGTGTGGATGAGCTTGCCCACCTGGTCCCGCAGCGCCGCCACCAGCCTCGGATGGTTGTGTCCGAGCGTGTTGACGGCGATCCCGCCGAGGCCGTCCAGGTATCGTCGGCCGGCCGTATCCCAGACCCAGACGCCTTCGCCGTGCGACAAGGCGATCGGCAGGCGGCCGTAGGTGTGCATCACGTGGGGTTCGGTCGGTGCGGCGAACGAGGAGTCCGGGGCGTTCATCAAGTCTCCAAAGCGTGGGAGGGGTGGGGGGAAATCTCCAGAAGCTCCCGGCAATCCCCGGTCCGGGACCGGGGCTGGGGGAGTCGGACGATTCTACGGGTCGACCCTGAAGTGCGAGGAGATTCCTCCTGCACAGCCATGGCAGCCGGGCTGACCAGCGCAGCCCGTCAAACCCGCCGACCATCGGGGCGAGCAGAAGCCCACGTGTGCTGCGGCGCAACACATCCAGGGCACAATAGCGGTTTTGCCGGGACGCGTGAGACCGTAGCCAATGACTGAGCAGCCCAAGCCGCGAGAAGTGTTCATCCAGGGGATCACCACGGATGGCCGCACCTTCCGCCCGAGCGACTGGGCCGAACGTCTGGCTGGCGCGATGTCCTGCTTCCGGCCCGGCGGCACCCGCAGCGGGCGCGACGCCTACCTCGGCTACTCCCCCTACTGCGTGCCCCGCGTCATCGACGGCATCAAGTGCGTCATCGTCAACGAGGCGCTGAAGTCCGTCGAACCGATGGCCTGGGAGTTCGTCATGAACTTCGCCCGCGACAACAAGCTCCAGGTCGTCGACGCCTGCCTGCTGCCCGACGGGCGCGAAGCCGGCAAGACCTGAGCATCCCGGCCCGATCGGGCCATCGCCGACCTGGTTCCATGCGTCTACGCTGACGGGTTCGCCGCGACCTCCCTACCGGGCTCCTGGACATGGCCGTCTTCACCGCCGATGCGGGTCCTCGGGCCGCCACCGTCCTGCCGGAACTGCAGCAGCTGCTGCGCCTGATCGATCAGGGCGGATCGATGCTGAACGCCCGCGAGCTCGCGACGGTGACGACGGCCGGCGGCACGCTGCCGGTAATCGGTGTGACCTTGGGCAATCCCGATCCCGCCGTCCCCGCGCTCGGTTTCATCGGCGGCGTCCACGGGCTGGAGCGCATCGGCGCGCAGGTCGTGCTGGCCTACCTCGCCAGCCTGGTGCGCCGGCTGCGCTGGGACCTCAGCCTGCATCAGCAGCTGGAGTCGCTGCGGCTGGTATTCCTGCCGGTCGTCAATCCGGGCGGGGTGCTGGCCGGCTCGCGGGCGAATCCGCAAGGCATCGACCTGATGCGCAACGCACCGCAGGACGCGGACCGCGGCGTGCCGTTCCTGGTCGGCGGCCATCGGTTGACGCGGCTGCTGCCGTACTACCGCGGACGTGTCGACGAGCCGCTGCAGGTCGAAAGCGACGCGCTCTGCCGCTTTGTCCGCGAGGAGCTGCTGGGTCGCCCGGTCTCCATGGCCATCGACTTCCACAGCGGCTTCGGCCTGCGCGACCGCATCTGGTTCCCGTATGCGCGCACGCGCCATCCGATGCATCACCTCGCCGAGTTCCACGCGCTGTGCGAGGTGCTCGATCAATGCCTGTCCCCGCATCCCTACGTCATGGAGCCGCAGAGCCGGCATTACCTGACCCACGGGGACCTGTGGGACCACCTTTACGATGAGTCGCTCTCCCTTGATCGAGGGATCTTCCTGCCGATGACGCTCGAAATGGGGTCATGGTTGTGGGTGAAGAAAAACCCGCGCCAGCTACTCTCCCGGCACGGCATGTTCAATCCGCTCATCGAACACAGACAGCAGCGGGTATTGCGACGGCACATGGCCTGGATGGACTTCATGACGCGCGCGACACAGGGCGCGTTGCGCTGGTTGCCGGGGCCGGACACAAGAATCGATCACGGGGAGCAGGCGTTGATTCGCTGGTATCGGAGGACCGCCGGATGAGCGGCCACACCTGGGTGCTGCTGCGCGGACTGACGCGCGAGAGCGGCCATTGGGGCGACTTCCCCACACGACTGATACGCGCCTTGCGTGTCCAGCAGCCGGACGCGCGGCTGGAGCTGCTCGATCTGCCGGGCAACGGCGATCAGCATCGGCAGAGCAGTCCGACCCATGTCGACGCGATGATGGAGGCCTGCCGTGCGGAGCTCCGGCGTCGCGGCGTTGCCCCGCCATATCAGGTGCTGGCGATGTCGCTGGGCGCGATGGTCGCCAGCGAGTGGGCGGCCCGGCATCCGGGCGAGCTCGACGGCATCGTGCTGATCAACACCAGCCTGCGGCCCTTCAGCGCCTTCTTCCGGCGGCTGCGCCCGTCGAACTACTGGGCCTTGCTGATGCTGAGCCTGACGCGGCTGAGCCTGCGCCGGCGGGAGGCGAAGGTGCTGCAGATGACGACGCGCCTGCAGCGTCAGCCGGACCAGGTGATCGACAGCTGGGTCTCGATCCAGCGCAAGCATCCGGTGCGGCGCCGCAACGCGCTGCGCCAGCTGCTGGCCGCGGCGCGTTATCGCGCCAGCCTGGCCAAGCCGCAGCCGCCGATGCTGCTGCTGTGCAGCCAGGGGGACTCGCTGGTCGACTGGCGCTGCTCGCAGGCCATCAGCCGGGCCTGGGGCGCGCCCTTGCGGCTGCACCGGCACGCGGGGCACGACCTGCCGCTGGACGATGGGGATTGGGTGGCGCGCAATGTCGTGGACTGGCTCCACGTGCGCGAGGTCGTCGGACAGATCACGACGCCGATGCCGCTCTGAGCCCAACGAAAAAGCCCGCCTTTCGGCGGGCTTTCCGTGCACCAGAGCTGGACTTTGCTATCAGGCGGCGAGCGCCTTGATCTTCGAAGACAGGCGGCTCTTGTGGCGAGCAGCCTTGTTCTTGTGGAAGATGCCCTTGTCGGCGACCGAGTCGATCACGGGCTGGGCGGTCTTGAACAGGTCGGCGGCCTTGGCCTTGTCACCCGTGACGATCGCCTTTTGCACGTTCTTGATGACCGTGCGGAACTTCGAACGCAGCGCCGAGTTGGCGGCGTTCAGCTTGACGTCTTGACGTGCGCGCTTGCGGCCCGAGGCCAGACGCACGGTTTTCTTCTTGGCTTTGGAAGAGCTTGCCATTGTCTTATTGGTCCAGTTGGTGCAAAGACGGCGAGTATAGCAGCCAGGATTGGAAAAACCAAACCCGAGGTTGCGCTCGCAGCAGGACACCCATAATGCGCGGTCGCTTGCCGGGGCGCCAGCCCCGAGGGGGCCGTCCCCATGCCGTTCCCCGCATCGTTTCCCGTACTGCCTCCGCGCCGCGCCTGAATGAACCTGCTCCGCACCGCCTCCGTCGTTTCGGTCTTCACGCTGCTGTCCCGCATCACGGGCTTGGTCCGCGAACAGATGGTGGCGGGCCTGTTCGGCGCCAACGCGATGACCGACGCCTACAACGTGGCGTTCCGCATCCCCAACATGCTGCGGCGGCTGTTCGCCGAAGGCGCGTTTTCGCAGGCCTTCGTGCCCTCGCTGGCCGCCGCGCGCGCCAAGGACGGCGACGAGGCCACCCGCCACCTGATCGACGCCGTCGCCACCGTGCTGCTGTGGGCGCTGGCGGCGACCTGCGTGATCGGCGTGATCGGCGCCCCGGTGCTGGTCTGGGCGCTGGGCGCGGGATTGTCCAAGGATGCGCACGAGGCCGCCGTCGTGATGACGCGCTGGATGTTCCCGTACATCGGCTTCATGTCGCTGGTGGCGCTGTCGGCCGGCATCCTGAACACCTGGAAGCGCTTCATCGTGCCGGCGGTGACGCCGGTGCTGCTGAACCTCGCGTCGCTGGCCTGCGGCTACGGGCTGACGCCGGTGCTGGCGGCCCACGGCTACGAGCCGATCTACTCGCTGGCGCTGGGCGTCATGGTCGGCGGCATCCTGCAGCTGGCGGTGCAGGTGCCGGCGCTGCGGCGCATCGGCCTGATGCCGCGCTTCTCGCTGAACTTCTCCGGCCTGCGCCGCGCCGCCGGCGACGAGGGCGTGCGCCAGGTCTTGCGCAAGATGGGCCCGGCGCTGCTGGGCGTCGGCGTGGCGCAGCTCTCGCTGCTGATCAATACGCAGATCGCCATTGCGGTGGGCGAGGGCGCCGCCTCCTGGCTGACCTACGCGGACCGGCTGATGGAGTTCCCGATCGCGCTGCTGGGCGTCGCGCTGGGCGTGGTGCTGACGCCGCAACTGGCGGCCAGCACGGCCAAGGGCGAGACGCAGAAGTACTCGGGCCTGCTCGACTGGGGCCTGCGCCTGACCCTGCTGCTGGCGCTGCCCTGCGCGGTCGCGCTGCTGGTCTTCGCCGAGCCGCTGGTGGCCGTGCTCTACCAGCGCGGCGCCTTCCAGGCGGCCGACGTCGCCCACACCGCCCAGGCCGTGATGGGCTACGGCCTGGGCCTGATGGGCCTGGTGTCGATCAAGGTGCTGGCCCCCGGCTTCTACGCGCGCCAGGACATGCGCACGCCGGTGCGCATCGCCGTTGGTGTCCTGATCCTGACGCAGGTGTTCAACGCGATCTTCGTGTTCGGCTTCAAGATCGGCGTGGCCGGCCTGTCGCTGTCCATCGGCCTGGGCGCCGTCGTCAACGCGCTGCTGCTGCTGCGCGGACTGCGCAAGCTGGGCACCTACACGCCGGAGGCCGGCTGGATGCTGTTCCTGCTGCGCGTGGTGATCGCCAGCGCCGCCATGGGCGCGCTGCAGTGGTGGCTGGCCGGGTACTTCGGCTGGGTCGGCGGCAAGGGCTTCCAGTTCGAGCTGGCGCGCGCCGGCTGGATGGCGCTGAGCCTGGGCGCCTCCGCGCTGCTGTATTTCGGCGTGCTGCTGCTGCTGGGCGTGAAGCTGCGCCAGTTCGCCCGCCGGGCCTGAAATCAGGGGCGCCGCGTCCGGTCGCGGGCGCCGACGGCGGGCGTAGACTCCGACGCATGAGTTCGCCCTTGCAGTGGACGGTGCCGTCGGCGCTGGACTATTTCTCGACGCTGGTTGCCGACGACGACACGCTGAACCTGGCCGAAGCCGCCGCCTCGATCGCGCTGGATGACGTGCCCCGGCTGGACGTGCAGCAGGTGATGGCCGAACTGGACCGGCTCGGCGAACGGCTGCGCCACCGCCTGCCCGCCGACGCGCCGCCCAGCCACCGGCTGCGCATGCTCAACCAGTACTTCCACGGCGAACTCGGCTTCGCCGGCAACGTCAACGACTACTACGCCGTCGGCAACAGCTACCTCCACCAGGTGCTCGCCACGCGCCGCGGCATCCCGATCTCGCTGGCCATCATCTACATGGAGCTGGCCTCGCACGTCGGGCTGCGGGTCAAGGGCGTCAGCTTTCCCGGCCACTTCCTGATGAAGCTCAGCCTGCCGCAGGGCGAGGTCGTGCTGGACCCGTTCAGCGGTCGCTCGCTGGGGCGCGGCGAGCTCGACGAGTTCCTCAGCCCCTGGCGCGAGCGCGCCGGCCTGATGCCGCAGGAGCCGATGTCGCTGGACACCTTCCTGGGGACGGCGCCGCCGCGGCAGATCCTGGCCCGCATGCTGCGCAACCTGAAGCAGATCCACATGGATCAGGCCGACCTGCCCCGGCTGCTGGCCGTGCAGCGCAAGCTGGTGGCCCTGCTGCCCGACGACCGCGTCGAGCGCGCCGACCTGGAACAGTGCCTGCAGCAGCTGCGCGATGCCGGCGGCGGACCGGCCACCCTCCATTGAGGGAACGGGATGAGGCGGAAGAGGGGGAGGGCGCGTCGAGCGACGCTTAGAATCCCCCTCTTTCCGAGGGTGCGGCCTTCCCCTGGCCGACGTCGCCCCGCCATCCAACGCTGAAGTGGTTTGAAGCAGATCCCGCTGTCGCTCGGTCCCGAGCCCGACTACACCTTTGACACGCTCCTCACCGGTGCCAATACCGCGGCCCTCA
This sequence comes from Roseateles noduli, assembly GCA_002205125.1. Taxonomy (GTDB): domain Bacteria; phylum Pseudomonadota; class Gammaproteobacteria; order Burkholderiales; family Burkholderiaceae_C; genus Roseateles; species Roseateles noduli. The sequence continues at coordinate 341,310 of NIOE01000006.1, forward strand.
CGCATGTGCTGGGGCTGGGGACGGGCTCGCCGCCGGTGTTCCTGTGGGGGCCGCCCGGCAGCGGCAAGACGCACCTGATGCGCGCGCTCGCGCGGCACTGGCAGCAGGCCGGCGCGCAGGTCGGCTGGTACGACGCCGACACCCCCCTGCCGTGGGAGCTGCCCACCCATCCGAGCCTGCTGCTGCTCGACGACGCCCAGCGCTTCGATCCGGGTCAGCAGCATGCGGCCTTCGCGCTCTTCGTCGAGGCGGCGACGCTCGGACTGGCGGTCGTCTCGACCGGCACCGCGCCGCCGGTGGACCTGGACCTGCGCGAGGACCTGCGCACCCGGCTGGGCTGGGGCCCGACCTTCGCGCTGCAGCCGCTGTCCGAATCCGAGGTGCGCGCCGTGCTGCGCCGCGAGGCCGACCGCCGCGGCATCGCGCTGACCGACGAGGTCATCGACTACCTGCTCACCCGCTACGCCCGCGACCTCAAGCACCTGATGACGCTGCTGGACGGGCTGGACGAATTCTCGATGGCCAGCAAGCGGGCGGTGACCGTGCCGCTGCTGCGCCAGATGCTCGCCGACCAGGGGGCGATCGCCTGAGGGCGACGCCGCCGGTTGCAACGTTTTCAAGGTTTTTCAAGGACAAGACCCGTGGACCTGACCCTGTTCGACCTCGACGGCACGCTGATCCCGCAGGATTCGGACCACGCCTTCGGCGGCTACATGGTGGACATCGGCTGGGCCGATGGCGCCGCCTGGGCCGCCCGCAACGACGAGTTCTACGCCGACTACCAGCGCGGCGACCTCGACCTGGACGAGTACGTCGACTTCGCCACCTCCGTCTGGCGCGCCCGGCCGCTGGCCGAGGCCGAGGCGGCCCGCGCCGAATTCATGGCCCGGATCGTCGCGCCGATGTTGCGCGACAATGCGCGCGCACTCGTGCAGCGCCACCTGGACGCCGGGGATCTGGTGGTCGTGGTGACGGCGACCAACGAATTCGTGACCGCGCCGATCGCCAAGGCCTTCGGCGTCGATCACCTGATCGCCGTGCAGCTGGAGCGCGACGCGACCGGGTCGTTCACCGGGCGCGTGCACGGGACCCCGTCCTTCCAGGCGGGCAAGATCGTGCGCGTGAACGAATGGCTGGCGGCGCAGGGGCGCCGCTGGGAAGATTTCGAGCGCGTGCATTTCTACAGCGACTCGATGAATGACCTGCCGCTGCTGGAGCGGGTCAGCCATCCGGTGGCGACCAACCCCACCTCGGCCCTCGAGGCGCTGGCGCGCGAGCGCGGCTGGCCGATACTGAAGCTGTTCGAATGATCAAGAAATTCATCAACAAGTTGTTGGGCAAGCCCGAAAGCACCGCCACGCCGCTGGGCAAGCGCGTGGAAGTCACCGCGGAGGAACACCGCATCGACCCGGCCCTGCTCGACGAGCGCGGCGTCAAGGTCGTCAAGGGGCTGACCGACGCGGGCTACGAGGCCTTCATCGTCGGCGGCGCCGTGCGCGACCTGCTGCTGGGCCGCCGGCCCAAGGACTTCGACGTCGCCACCGACGCCACGCCGGAACAGGTCAAGAACCAGTTCCGCCGCGCCTTCATCATCGGCCGGCGCTTCCGCATCGTCCACGTGGTCTACGGCCGCGGCCGCGAGCACGAGGTGATCGAGGTCTCGACCTTCCGCGCATTGCTCAAGGAAGACGACGCCGAGCAGGTGCAGGGCAACGAGAAGACGTCCAAGGGCGCGCTGGAGGGCAAGTCGCACGTCGTCGACGCGTCCGGCCGCGTGCTGCGCGACAACGTCTGGGGCCCGCAGATCGAGGACGCCGCGCGACGCGACTTCACCGTCAACGCGATGTACTACAACCCGGAACGCGAGCTGGTGGTCGACTACCACGGCGGTCTGGCCGACGCGCGCAAGAAAGTGCTGCGGATGATCGGCGACCCCGAGAGCCGCTACCGCGAGGACCCGGTCCGCATCCTGCGCGCCGTGCGTTTCGCCGCGAAGCTGGGCTTCACGATCGAGCCCAAGACCCGCGCGCCCATCGCCGCGATGGCGCCGCTGCTGGCGAACGTGCCGCTGTCGCGCATGTTCGACGAGATGATCAAGCTGCTGCAGACCGGCCACGCGCTGGCCAGCATCGAGGAACTGCGCAAGCAGGGCCTGGCGCGCGGCGTGTTCCCCATCCTGGATGCGGTGCTCGACAAGGACGGCGCGCTGCCGGACAACGTGCACGGCAAGTTCGTCCGCCTGGCGCTGGAAGACACCGACAAGCGGGTGGAAGAAGGGCGCTCGGTCGCGCCGAGCTTCATGCTCGCCTGCATGCTCTGGGGCGAGGTCCAGCAGCGCTGGACGCGCCTGATCGACGGCGGCGAGGGCGCGGTGGCGGCCCTGCAGCAGGCGATCGACCTGGTCTTCGACGCGCGCGTCGGCGACATCTCCGGCCGCGGCAAGCTCGCGGCGGACATGCGCGAGATCTGGATGATGCAGCCGCGCTTCGAGCGCCGGACCGGCAGCGGCCCGCACCGCCTGATCGAGCAGCCGCGCTACCGCGCCGGCTTCGACTTCCTGGCGCTGCGCGCCGAGGCGGGCGAGATCGATCCGGCCCTGGCCGACTGGTGGGAAGACTTCGCGCTGGGCACCGAGGACGAGCGCCGCGCGCTGCTGGACCTGGCGCGCGAGACGCAGCGTCAGGGCGGCCCGCGCAGCAAGCCCAAGGCGGGCGGCGGACGCGTGCATTCGGTGCCGCGCGGTGCGGTGAGCACGCCCTCGACGATGCCGGTCAGCGGCGAATCGGCGGCCGCGCTGCCGATCGATGCCGAGGCGGTGGACGCCGCGGATGGCGAGGGCAATGAAGGCGGCGGCCAGCCCGCCAAGAAGCGCCGTCGTCGTCGCAAGCCGAAGGCCGCGGGCGGTGCCGGCGGCGCGGGGGCGTCGACGGAGGCCGGTTCGTCCGGCGACGGCGGCGAGTAAGCCTCGACGCGACACACTCGACGCGGCAGGCTCGACGAATGATGACGGCCTACGTCGGCCTGGGTGCCAACCTCGGCGACCTCCGGCGCACGCTGGAGGCGGCGCTGGCCGACCTCGCCGGCGTGAAAGACCTGACCCTGGAGGCCGTCTCCTCCGCCTGGCGCAGTGCGCCGGTCGGCTGCGAGGGGCCCGACTACCTGAACGCGGTCGCCCGCGTGACCACGACGCTGCCGCCGCTGACTCTGCTCGCGGCGTTGCAGGCCATCGAGCTGCGCCACGGCCGCGAGCGGCCGTTCGTCAACGCGCCGCGGACGCTCGACCTCGACCTGCTGCTCTACGACGCCCAGACCATCGCGCTGGACCGGCTCCTCGTTCCGCATCCTCGGCTGCACCAGCGCGCCTTCGTGCTCCGGCCCTTGCTGGAACTGGCTCCGACGCTGGAAGCGCCAGGACTGGGTCCGCTGGCAAGCCATTTGCCGTCGGTCGCCGACCAGGTCGTCGAGCGCGAGGACGCGCCGCTGCGTCTGCCCTGACGACCCGCTCCCCACCTTCAACTTCTTCCCGGAGTCCGCCCCATGTTCGCAACCGCCGCCGGCTGGCAGATGGTCGCCCTGCTGACGCTGTCCAATGTCTTCATGACCTTCGCCTGGTACGGCCATCTGAAGGAGCTGGCGTCCAAGCCGTGGTACGTCGCCGCGCTGATCAGCTGGGGCATCGCGCTGTTCGAGTACCTGCTGCAGGTCCCGGCCAACCGCATCGGTTATGACGGCGGGTTCACGCTCGCCCAGCTGAAGATCACGCAGGAGGTGATCACGCTGGGCGTGTTCGTCCCGTTCTCGATGCTGTTCATGAACCAGCCGTTCAAGACGGACTTCATCTGGGCCGGCCTGTGCCTGATGGGGGCGGTCTACTTCATCTTCCGCAGCTGAGATTCCTGCTCCCGCCTCCGGGGGGAGTCGGGGGGATCCGCTCGGGACGAGCGGGGAATGGCTCGAACGGGCCATGGGCGGCTACACTCGCGGGTTTTCCGTGACACGGAAATGAACCATTTGTGACGATCCGGCGAGGATCGCACGGCGCGGAGCCTCCCCATGTTTTTCGGCAAGCTGCTGCCCCGAGAGGGCAATTTCTTCGAACTGTTCAATGAGCACGGCACGCAGATCGTGGAAGGCGCGCGCGCCTTCATGCTCATGATCCAGAACTACAACGACCTCACGCTGCGCGAGAAGTACGCGGCCGAGGTCGACCGGGCCGAGCACCATGCCGACCGCGTCACCGCCGAGGTGAACCGGCTGCTGCACCGCACCTTCATCACGCCGATCGATCGCGAGCAGATCCACGGCCTGATCAACGCGATGGACGACATCCTGGACCTGCTGCAGGACTCCAGCGAAACGATGCAGCTGTACGACGTGCGCTCCATCCCCGAGGAAGTGCTGCGCCTGGGCGAGCTGTCGGCCAAGTGCTGCGAACGCGTCAAGCACGCCGTCACGCTGCTGCCCAAGCTGAGCCAGCCGGAGACCGCCGAAGCCGCCATCAAGGCCTGCGAGGAGATCGACAAGCTCGAGTCCGACGCCGACCGCGTGATGCGCGCCGCGATGTCCAAGCTGTTCCGCGAGCAGGAGGACGTGCGCGAGCTGATCAAGCTCAAGGCGATCTACGAGCAGCTGGAGTCCATCTCCGACCGCTGCGAGGACGTCGCCAACCTGATCGAGGGCATCGTCCTCGAGAATTCCTGATCCGGTCGCGGAGCGTCTCCCATGGGAACGATGCACGTGGCCTTCTGGGTCGTGGCCATGCTGGTGGTGCTGGCCGTCGCCTTCGACTTCATGAACGGCTTCCACGACGCGGCCAACTCGATCGCGACGGTGGTGTCGACCGGCGTCCTCAAGCCGCAGCAGGCCGTGCTGTTCGCGGCCTTCTTCAACGTGATCGCGGTGCTGTTCTTCGAGCTGAAGGTGGCGGCCACGATCGGCAAGGGATCGATCGACGCGACCATCGTCGATCACCACGTGATCTTCGGCGCGCTGATCGGCGCGATCGCGTGGAACGTGATCACCTGGTTCTACGGCATCCCGTCCAGCTCGTCGCATGCGCTGATCGGCGGCCTGGTCGGCGCGGCGATCGCCAAGGCAGGCACCAAGGGCCTGATCATGAGCGGCATCGGCAAGACGGTGCTGTTCATCTTCGTCTCGCCGCTGCTGGGCTTCCTGCTGGGATCGCTGCTGATGGTGGCGGTGGCCTGGCTGTTCAGACGCAGCTCGCCGCTGCGCGTGGACAACTGGTTCCGGCGGCTGCAACTGGTCTCGGCCGGGCTCTACAGTCTGGGCCACGGCGGCAATGACGCGCAGAAGACCATCGGCCTGATCTGGATGCTGCTGATCGCCTCGGGCTACGCCGGCGCCGGCGAACATTCACCGCCGACCTGGGTCATCGTCGTCTGCTATCTCGCCATCGGCATGGGCACCATGTTCGGCGGCTGGCGCATCGTCCGCACGATGGGGCAGAAAATCACCAAGCTCAAACCGGTCGGCGGCTTCTGCGCCGAAACCGGCGGCGCGATCACGCTGTTCCTGGCGACCGCGCTCGGCATCCCCGTGTCCACCACGCACACGATCACCGGCGCCATCGTCGGCGTGGGCTCGACGCAGCGCGCGTCGTCGGTCCGCTGGGGCGTGGCGGGAAACATCGTGTGGGCCTGGATCTTCACGATCCCGGCCTCGGCGTTCATCGCCGGGTTGTTCTACTGGATCAGCTTCACGCTGTTCTGAGGCGCTCGCCTGCGGAAGGCCAAGCGCGGGCACTCCACGAGGCATGGGGCACCCCTCCAGGGACCCCAAGCCTCATTCCGGCCCCACTCGCGCTCGCTGCCTGTGGGCCTATTGACTGATCTCGCGGGCGGCTTCGACCTGCGATTCGAAGTAGCGCTGCGCGGAGAAGGCGATCGTCGCCATCAGGCAGGCGCCGCCGACCATCAGGCACGCAATGACGCCCAGGATCGGCAACCAGCCGGTCTTGCGCAGCGCGCCGCGGTTGAAGCGGTCGGCCCAGCGCTCGTCGGGCATCAGGCCGTAGACGATGCCGGCCAGCATGCTCTGGGCGATCATCAGCCCGAGCAGCGGGATCAGGAACCAGGCGGCAACGTCGTCCTGGCCCAGCGTGTCCATGCGATGCACGCCGTACAGGCCGAGGAGCGTGGGCAGCGGGTGCAGCCAGGCCAGCTTGTCGCTGAACCCGTGCAGATAGAAGCGGTGCGCCCCGAGGCTGCCGAGCGCGAAGCTCAGCCAGGTGGCGACGGTCTTGGACTTGAGGTCCGCCGCGCCGCCGGCGTCAGGGGCGACGGCGCTCATGCGGCCGGCGTCTCGGCGGGCGCGGAGGGGGCGGCCGGCGAAGCGGTCGCGGCGGCGGTCGCTGCGGTCGCCGGCGTCGCTCCGGTGGGCGAACTGGTGTCGCCCTGACCCAGTTGGCGTTGCATCAGCACGACATCGAGCCACTTTCCGAACTTCCAACCGGCGGACTTCATCACGCCGACGTCCTCGAAGCCGTGGCTGCGATGGACGCCGATCGAACCGAGGTTCTGCGAGTCGCCGATCACCGCAATCATCTGACGCGCACCGGCGGCTTCGCAGCGGGCGATCAGTTCGGCCAGCAGCAGCCGGCCGACGCCCTGGCCCTGGGCCTGGGGCGAGAGGTAGATCGAGTCCTCGACGAAGTAGCGGTAGGCCAGGCGCGGACGGAAGTAGTTGGCGTACGCGAAGCCCAGCACCTGCCCGTCGCGTTCGGCGATCAGGTAGGGCAGGCTGCGGCTGAGCACCTCGGTGCGGCGGCGGCCCATCTCGGCGCGGTCGGGCACGTCGGTCTCGAAGGTGCCGGTGCCGTGCAGCACCGCGTGCTCGTAGATCTGCTGGATGGCGGCGATGTCACCCTCCAGGCTGGGGCGGATCAGGAGGGGGGAGGAACTGCTGGTGGTCGTCGTCATTGGGGGAGGAGGACAAAGCGTCAAACGCGAGTTTATAATGCTTGGTTTTGGCGCTGGCCCCTGGGTGTGGCTGTCACGCTTCGAAGCTCCCTGAAACGGAGCATGCGGGCGATGGACGGACCGGGGGCGTATCTACGGAGCCAGCTGTCGACCTGCCGTTGGGAATCGATGCGCGACGCACGCGTACCCGACGAAGAGTCGATCCAATCTCTGCTTGCCCCTGTGTGTCTCCCTGGTGCGGTGGAACGCTCAAAACCTGAAGGATAGATCATGGTCGTTATTCGACTCTCCCGCGGTGGCTCCAAGAAGCGTCCGTTCTACAACCTCGTCGTGACGGACAGCCGCAACCGCCGTGACGGCCGCTTCATCGAGCGCGTCGGTTTCTACAACCCCGTGGCCACCGGCAATGCCGAGGGCCTGCGCGTCGCGCAAGACCGCGTGGCCTACTGGGTCGGCACCGGCGCCCAGCTGTCGCCGGCCGTCGCCCGTCTGGTCGACGTGGCCAAGAAGTCGGCTGCCGCTCCGGCCGCCGCCGTCGCTGCCTGATCCATCGGATTGCAGTCGATGAAGCAAGCGCCTGACGACGTCGTCGAGAGTTCCCCGGCTTTCCCGGAGGACGCCATCGAGGTCGGGCGCGTGCTGGACGCCTGGGGCATCAAGGGCTGGCTGAAGATCCTCAGCCATTCTCCTGATGCCCAGGCGCTCTTCGCCTCCCGCCGCTGGTTCATGAAACCGAGCGAGAAGGCATTGCCGGGCAAGCCGCATGTCGTGCCCCCCGTGCTCAAGGTTCTGTCCGTCCGCGACCACGCGGACGGCATCGTCGCCCAGGTCGAAGGCCTGGCCGACCGCAACGGTGCGGAGGCGCTCAAGGGCGCCCGCATCTTCGTCTCGCGCAGCGTGTTCCCGGACACCGCCGAGGACGAGTTCTACTGGATCGACCTCATCGGCATGAGCGTCGTCAACAAGGACGGCCAGACGCTGGGCGAGGTGATCGACCTGATCGACACCGGCCCGCACTGCGTGCTGCGCATCCTGCCCGCCGGCAAGACCGCGCCGGTCAAGCCGGACGAGGAAATCCTGATCCCGTTCGTGAACGCGTTTGTCGGCGACGTCGACAAGGCCGCGAAGATCATCCCGGTCGATTGGGATCTGGACTACTGAAGCCGCCGGGCCTGGCCGGGCCCGATGCCCATGCGCTTCGACGTTCTCACGCTGTTCCCTGAGCTCTTCGACCCCTTCCTGCGGGTCGGCGTGACGCGTCGCGCGTACGAGAGCAAGCAGGTCGACGTGCGCCTGTGGCAACTGCGCGATCACGCCGAAGACAACTACCGTCGTGTCGACGATCGCCCCTTCGGCGGCGGTCCCGGCATGGTGATGCTGGCTGCGCCGCTGGAGCGCGCGTTGGCGGCAGTGAAAGCCGACCGCGCGATCACGCATCCCGGTGCGCCTGCTGTGATCCACTTCAGCCCGACCGGACGCAAGCTCGATCAAGCGCTGGCCCAGGAGCTGGCGCAAGGCGAGGGCGCGATCCTGCTCTGCGGCCGTTATGAAGGCATCGACCAGCGCGTGCTGGACCGCCACGTGACGATGGAGATCAGCCTCGGCGATTTCGTGCTGTCCGGCGGCGAACTGCCGGCCATCGCGATGCTCGATGCGATCGCCCGCCTGCAGGAAGGCGTGCTGAACGACGCCGCCTCGCACCAGCAGGACAGCTTCTCGGATGGACTGCTGGACTGCCCGCACTTCAGCCGTCCCGAAGTTCTCGAAACGCCCGAAGGCCCGATGCCGGTGCCGCCGGTGCTGCTGTCGGGCCATCACGCCGAGATCGCCCGCTGGCGCCGCGAGCAGTCGCTGGCGTTGACGCTGCGTCGCCGGCCCGAGCTGATCGAGGCGGCGCGCCGCGACGGCAAGCTCGACAAGAAGGACGAGAAGTTCCTCGCCTCGCTGCAGGCTGCGCCAGGCAAGGCGCACCGCAAATCGGGCGGTGGTACGGGCGGCGGTACGGGCGAAGTTTGACGATCGTCCAAGCGCGTCTATAATCGCGGGTTTTCCGATCCTCTACTGGGCTGATGGGGCAAGGGCGGTGCTTTGACACCGTTGGTTGAATCCCCACGCGGGCGGCGCCGAAGAATTCCTTCGAAGGTGTCCTGTCCTGGAATCATCCTGATTCGCGCCGGCAAGATCACAGGAGATCCTCGTGAATCTGATCCAAACCCTTGAGCAAGAAGAAATTGCTCGCCTGAACAAGACCATCCCCGCGTTCGCCCCCGGCGACACGGTGATCGTGAACGTGAACGTCGTCGAAGGCACCCGCAAGCGCGTGCAGGCCTACGAAGGCGTCGTGATCGCCCGCCGCAACCGCGGTCTGAACTCCAACTTCATCGTCCGCAAGATCTCGAGCGGCGAAGGCGTTGAGCGTACGTTCCAGCTGTACAGCCCGCTGATCGCTTCGATCGAAGTGAAGCGTCGCGGCGACGTCCGTCGCGCGAAGCTGTACTACCTGCGCGAGCGTTCGGGCAAGTCGGCACGTATCAAGGAAAAGCTGGCGATCAAGTCGGCCTGATCCTAGGCGCAAGCCTCCCCAAAGCCGCTCCAAGGCCCTGCCCGGAGCGGCTTTGTCGTTTCTGGCGTCCAATCGGGACTTCGCGCCTCGGGCGCCCACGAACAAGTCCGGCGCACCGGACGCTCCTGCCGCATGCCGACGCTCCCCTCCAGCCGTCCCGCCAGCCGCCCCGCCATCCAGGATCCCCGTGCCATCCCCGTCACCGGCACCGATGCGCATCTCCCCGCCGTCCCGCGCGAGCACCTGACGCCCGCCGCGCTTCGCGAACGCTTCCTGCACCCGACGACGACCGCCCCCGAACTTCCGGGCGACGGCGGCATCTTCCCAGGCCGCACGACGACGCAAGCCGCGGTGCTGATCCCGCTCGTGGAGCGTCCCGACGGCCTGCACGTGCTGCTGACGCAACGCACCGCCCATCTGCGGGACCACGCCGGACAGGTCAGCTTCCCCGGCGGCCGCGCGGAACCGGAGGACGGTTCCCCCGAACGCACCGCGCTGCGCGAGGCCGAGGAGGAAATCGGCCTGGACGAACGTTTCGTCGACTTGATCGGTCAGCTCCCCGTCTATCGCACGGTGACGGCCTACGAAGTGACGCCGGTCGTGGGCCTGATCCGTCCGGGCTTCTCGCTGCGGCTGGATGCCTTCGAGGTCGCCGAGGCCTTCGAGGTGCCGCTGGCCTTCTTGATGGACCCCGCGCACCACCAGCGCCACACCTATGAATTCGACGCGTCAGGTGGGGCCGCAGGCAACGGTGCGGACGATGGCGGCCCGCTGAAGGGTCGTCGCCAATTCCTGTCGATGCCGTGGACGGGGCCAGGTCTTGCGGTGTCGAACGCGGACCCCGACGTGACGCTGACGGCGGACGCTTCGAAGGAGTTCTTCATCTGGGGCGCGACCGCTGCCATGTTGCGCAATCTCTACCGCTTCCTGCAGGTCTGACCTTTGGTGACGGGGCAAGGGTGGGCGAACCCCCTTCGGAGGGGGTGAGGGCCGCTATCATCCCGGGCCATGAACTTCTTCGCGGTCTTGCTGGCGCTGGTGTGCGAGCAGCTCAAGCCTCTGCCGCACGGGAACCCGGTCCACCAAGGCATGATCGCCTGGGTGCGCTGGACCGGGCGCAACTTCGACGCGGGGCGGTCGCACCATGCGGCCGTCGTGTGGACGATCACCGTCGTCGGTCCGGCCCTGCTCGTCGGGGCGATCTACGCGCTCGTGCGTCCGTACAGCCTGCTGCTATCGCTGGCGATGGACGTGCTGGTGCTCTACCTGACGCTGGGCTTCCGCCAGTTCAGCCACTACTTCACCGACATCCGTGACGCGCTGGAGCGCGGCGACGAGCTGGAAGCCCGTCGCCTGCTGGCCGAATGGCGTCACCTCGACGCCAGCGAACTGCCGCGCACCGAGCTGCTCCGGCACGTGCTGGAGCATTCGCTGCTGGCGGCGCACCGGCATGTCTTCGGCGTGTTCTTCTGGTTCGTGCTGTTCTCGACGCTGGGCCTGGGCCCGGCGGGCGCGGTGCTGTACCGGATGGCCGAATTCGCGGGCCGCTACTGGGCCTTCAAGAGCCGCACGCTGGACGCGCCAACCAACGAGCGCCTGATGGAGCTCTCGCGCAAGCTGTTCGGGATGATCGACCACATTCCTGCGCGCCTGACGGCGACGGGGTTTGCGATCGTCGGCAACTTCGAGGAGGCGGTCAGTTCATGGCGCCGGGACTCGACGCTGTGGGCGCATGACAACGAGGGCATCATCCTGGCCTCCGCCGCGGGCGCGGTCGGCGTGCAGCTGGGCGGCAGTGCCGCACCGGGCGTGACGCCGGACCGCAGCAAGACCTTCGACTCGGGCGGCGACATCGACGCCACGCGCGCCGAGGGCTCCACGGGCGGCGTGCCGCCGCAGCTGGGGCATCTGCAGAGCGTCGTCGGCCTGGTCTGGCGCTCCGTGGTCCTGTGGTTGCTGCTGCTGGCGCTTCTGACGCTGGCCAACCTCGTCGGCTGACCGTTCCAAGAGCTTGGCCGGGGTCGGCGGCGAAGCCGAGCGTTCAAGACTGACTTGAGCGCCGTCTGTCTGAGCGGCGTGAACCGAAGGTGAACAAAGCGAGTTGGCGCGACCTCGCGAGGCGTGAGCCGCTGGCCCCGGCCAAGCTCGGCGCGCGTCTCCACTCGAAATTCAAGCGTCCCGCACATCGGCCAGCACTTGCTGGCCGAAGTCGTTTCTGGCGAGGAACTTCAGCACCTGCGTTGCGGTGTCGTCCGCGCTCGCGAGCTGTCCTTGCGCCTTGAACTCGGCAAAGCGGTCCCGATCCGGGAACTTCGATGCATCTCCGCCGCGCAGTTGCGCCTGCATGTCGGTGTCGATGATGCCGGGTGCGAGCGAGACCACGCGGGCGGCGCGTTCGCCCTTGGAGGCCTTGTGTTCCTCGTCCAGCGCCATGGCGCGGCTGAGGTTGTCCATGCCGGCCTTGGCGGCGCAGTAGAGCGCGCTGCCGGCCATGGCGCGGCGGCCCAGGCCGGAGGAGATGTTCAGCACCTTGCGATCGGCCGGCCAGGCGCGGGTGGCGTCCAGGAAGGAGGCGCTCAGCAGCACCGTCGCCTCGAGGCCGACGCGCAGCCCGGCGGAGAGCGTCTCCAGCGATTCGCCATCGATGGGGCCGGGTGTCGTGACGACGCCGGCGTTGTTGATCAGCGTCGCCGAGGTCCAGTCGCTGGGCTGCGTGCGCAGCCAGTCGGCCAGGTGCTGGGCGATCGTCAGTGGGCTGGCCAGGTCGGCCTGCCATTGCTGCAACGGCAGGCTGCGCTCGTGGGCGAAGCGTTCCAGTGTTTCGCTGCGACCGCGCGCGATGCCGACGACCAGATGGCCGGCTTCGAGCGACTGGCGCGCCAGCGCCTCGCCCAGGCCGCGCGAGCTGCCGGTGATGATGGTGAGGGAACGAGGTTGGGCAGCGTCGTTGGAAGTGCCGTTGGCGTGGGTCATGGACATGAGAAACGCTCCTTGATCGGATGGGAGGGATGGCGTGCAGCGCGCTCAGAAGTCGGGTGGCGAATGCAGCGACAGCGCCGGGGCGTCGAGCACCGCCGGCAGGCTGAGGTCCCGCGCGTGCAGCAGCAGGCGCGGTGCCTGCGCGAGGACCTCCGGCGGCGCATACAGCGCGTCGCCGAGGATGGGATGGCCGGCGGCCAGCAGGTGCACGCGCAGCTGATGCGAGCGGCCGGTGACCGGCTCCAGCTCCACGCGCGTGGTGCCCGCCGCGACATCGCGATGCAGCACCCGCACGCGGGTCAGGCTCGGTTTCCCCCGCTCGTGATCGATCATCTGCCGAGGGCGGTTCGGCCAGTCGACGATCAGCGGCAGGTCGATCTCGAAGTCATCGCGCGCGACGAGGCCCGCCACGACCGCTTCATACCGCTTGTCGACGAGCCGGGCGGCGAAGGCTTCGCTGAGCGCGCGCTGCATCGCCTGACCGCGTCCGAAGACGATCAGGCCGGAGGTCGACTGATCCAGGCGATGCACGATCAACGCGTCCGGGAATTCGTCGGCCACGCGCGCCCAGGCGCAGTCCTGCTTGTCCTCGCCACGGCCGGGGACGGACAGCAGGCCGGACGGCTTGTCGACGACGACGCGCCACGCGTCGGCATGGCGCACGGGCTGGTGGAGGGAGGACGGGAGCATCGACGCCTGCATCGCCGCATTGTCGCGTCGCCTCCGTATCATCGGCGGCCATGCTGCAAGTCCTCGCCGTCTCCGGTTACCGCTCCCTGCGCGAATTGCGCCTGCCGCTGGGGCAGCTCACGCTGATCACCGGCGCCAACGGGAGCGGCAAGTCCAGCCTCTATCGCGCGTTGCGGCTGCTGGCCGACGCGGGGCAGAACCGGGTCTTGCCCGCGCTGGCGAACGAGGGCGGTTTCGCCTCCACGCGCTGGGCGGGTCCGGAGGAGATCACCCGTGCGATGCGCGCCGGCGAGCAACCCGTCCAGGCGTCCGTGCGCAAAGGACCCGTGGCGCTCAAGCTCGGCGTTGCCGGCGACGATTTCGGCTATTCGATCGAGCTCGGGCTGCCGCAGAAGGGCGGCCCGGCGCTCTTCGAGGACGACCCGCAGATCAAGCACGAGGCGCTCTGGGCCGGCCCGTTCTACCGGCCGGCCGCTGCGCTGGTGGAACGGCGCAATGCGCTGCTCCAGGTGCGAGACGGGCGCGAATGGGTCGTGGTGGACACGCCGCTGGCGAGCTTCGACAGCATGTTGTCCCAACACGCCGATCCGTCGCAGGCGCCGGAGATGATCACGATGCGCGAGCGCCTGCGCGGTTGGCGCTTCTACGACAGCCTGCGCACCGACGCCGAAGCGCCGGCGCGGCGCGTGCGCGTGGGCACCTTCACGCCGGTGCTGGCGGGCGACGGCGCCGATCTGGCGGCCGCATGGCAGACCATCGTCGCGATCGGCGACGTGGAGATGCTGGAGCGTTGCCTCGACGACGCGTTCCCCGGCGCCTCGGTGGAGGTCGACCGCACCGAGGCGGGCTTCCGGCTGTCGATGCGCCAGCCCGGGCTGCTGCGCCCGCTGGAAGCCGCCGAGCTGAGCGATGGGACGCTGCGCTACCTGATGCTGCTGGCCGCGCTGCTGAGCCCGCGGCCGCCCGAGCTGATGGCGCTCAACGAGCCCGAGAACAGCCTGCACCCGGACCTGCTGCCGGCCTTGGGGCGGCTCATCGCGGCGGCCAGCCGCCAGACCCAGACGATCGTGGTCTCGCACGCGAAGCGGCTGATCACCGCGCTGGAAGAGCAGCCCGAATGCCGCTCCTGGGAGTTGCGCAAGGAATTCGGCGAAACGCGTCTGCCGGACATGCCGCTCGACGAGACGCCGCCGTGGCGTTGGCCGGAGCGCTGAAGCTCTGAGCGTTGACGGCACGTCAGCGCTCCGCCGGGCGACGGGGCTTCCGTCTTCAGACGTCAGAACTGGTGGATCCAGCCCGACTGCAGCGCCGATTGCGGATTCGATCCTGCCGCGGTGACCGCCTCAAGTGCCTCGGACGCTGGCGCGCCCAGCCGCTTGAGCACGCACGCGGCCATCGTGCCGGTGCGGCCCATGCCGGCGGCGCAGTGCAGCAGCACGCGGTCGCCCATGCGCAGCCCCTGCGCGATGTGTTCGACGCCTTGCCGGAAGGCGGCGCTGTCCGACGCGAGCCCGAAATCGCGCATCGGCACGTGCAGCCAGCGGAAGGGCAGCCGGCCTTCGGCGATCGCCTTGTGATACGGCGGCGAGAGCTCGGCGACTTCCTCGAGCGGGTTGAGGCAGACCACCACGTTGAGCTGGTTCTGGCGCGCCTCGTCGAGGAAGGCGCCCCAGGACTCGCGGCGGCCCGGCATCGACTGCAGCCACAGCCGGCCCGGGATGGCGTCGGGAAGGGGGAGGGGTCGGAAAGCCATGCGCCGATTGTCGGGTCTCCCTGCTGACCAAGATGTTAATCAACTAAAAGTTTATTTATTTGAAAGTCGGCGCGATCATGGCGGCAACAACAAAGCAAGCAGAAGGAGCTCGCCATGATCAGGATCCAAGGACTCGACCACCTCGTGCTGCGCGTGCGCGATCTGCCGGCCGCGCTGCATTTCTACGTGGACCTGCTGGGTTGCACGGTCGAGCGGCGTCAGGAGGAGATCGGTCTGGTGCAACTGCGCGCGGGCGCGCAGTTGATCGACCTCGTGCCGCTGGACGGCAAGCTGGGGCGCATGGGAGGCGCGGGGCCTGGCGCGGAGGGACGCAACGTCGATCACTTCTGCCTGCGCGTCGAGACGCTCGACGAGCCCGCGCTGCGCCGTTGGCTGACGGCCAAGGGCGTCACGGTCGACACCTACGGCTCGCGCTACGGCGCGGACGGCGAAGGCCCGTCGCTGTACCTGTTCGATCCGGACGGCAACGCCCTGGAACTCAAGGGCCCGCCGTGGCCAGCCGGATTGCATGAGGCGCTGGACCAATCGGTGAAGTTCGGCCCGATGTACGGCACCGAGGCGCTGCCGCTCTTCAACCACCTGCCGATGGCGCTGGGCGCGCTGGCCCGGCTGGACGCGCCGCGCGAGGCGATGCAGCGCCACATCGACCACTGGACGCCGCTGTCGCAGCCCGCGGACGACGACGGCGTGCCGCCGCCGTCTGTCGACGACGCGCTGCGCACCGTGCTGGCCGCGCCGGAGGCGCAGGCCTTTCATGTCGCGATCCGGCTCGCGTACGCCTTGCAGTCGGGCCATCGTGGCGAGCTCGACGCGGCGTTGAAGACGACGATCGGCGTGGTGAGCCCGCTCGGCGCGCCGGTGCCGGCGGGGCAGGGCCGTGAGAGCCTGCGCGACGTGATCGACGCCGTGCGCGCCGATCCAGCGCTGGCGATGCCACCGATGCCAGGCACGCTGATCACGACCCGGATGCAGCATGCGCTGGCGCTGCCGGGCTTCGACGGCTACGTCGAGCGTCCCCGGCTGACGCTGGACGCGCTGGCCGAGGCTTCTCTGGCGGCGTATCTGTCGCGGCATCAGTTCGCCTCGCTGCACCTGGTGACCGGCACGCACGCGGTGCGCGTGCTGCTCGAAGCCGCCGCCTCGCGCGGGGTCGAGATCGACCAGGGCCAGGTCTTGCGAACCGTCTGGCGCGCGTGGCTGGGCACGTATCTGTCCGAGCTCCGCCCGGCGCCAGCCTGGGCGCTGGTGCATGCGGGCCAAGCGTCGGAAGAGGACTGGACCCGGGAACTGCCGTCGCTGCACGCGTCGATGAACGACCACCGCATCAAGGTCGCCGACGCGGCGCGCGAGGAATGGCGCCATCGCGGCTGGCCCGGCTATGCCTTGTGTCTGCGCCGGGAAGGGGCCGCACAATGAGCGCCGTGCTGTCCTCCACCGAGTCCTCAGAATCCGACGCGGCCGCGACCGCCGCGGCTTCCGTGTCGCCGGCGCCGCTGCGCCATCCGCACCTGCTGCTCTGGGCCGTCTGCGCGCTCGCGCTGATGAGCACCGCCGGCGTTGCACTGCCGTACCCGATCCTGGCGCCGATCTTCGTCGGCGGGCCGGTCGACGACTTCACCCACTTCCTCGGCCTGCGGCCCGAACTGCTGATGGGCCTGGCGCTGGCGGTGAATCCCGCCGGCATCCTCGTCGGCAGCCTGGTGATCGGGCCGATGTCCGACCGCTACGGCCGGCGCCGCGTGCTCAGCGTCACCATCACCGCGACGCTCGTCGGCTACGGGTTGAGCGCCTTCGCGCTGGCGTCGCGGGACTATCCGCTGTTCGTGCTGTCGCGTTTCGCGACGGGTCTGACCGAAGGGAACGTCGCCGTCGTGCGGGCGCTGCTGGCCGACTGGCATCCGCAGCTGGAGCGCACGCGCAGCTTCGCCTGGCTCAACGCGAGCCTCTACATCGGCTGGCTGGTCGGGCCGCTGCTGGGCGGCCTGACGCTGCCCTGGGGCGAGGCGGTGCCGTTCATCGTCGCCGCGGTCGTGATGCTGCCGTGCCTGGTGCTGCTCGGCTTCGGCCTGCCCGACGACAGGCCGGACGCCAAGCCCGAAGGCGGGATGCTCGCCGCGATGCGGCGACAGCAGTCGCTGGGGCTGATCGCCCAGGATCCGGTGCTGCGTCACCTTGCGCTTCTGCAGCTGGCCTACACCCTGGGCGTGAACGCGCTGTACGAGTTCGCGCCGCTGTGGATGCTGCAGCAGGCCGGGCTCGACAGCCGCGGCATCGCGCTGGTCACCGCGGTGCAGTGCGCGGCGATGACGGCGGCCAGCATCTTCGCGGCACGCATCGGCTCGGGGCCGACGCCGCTGCATCGGGCGGCGCGTTTCGCGGTGGTCGCGGCCATCGGGCTGCTCGCGCTGAGCCTGGCGCCATCGTGGATGGGGCTGGCGTTGATCCCGTTGCTCGGCGTGCCGCTCTCGTTCTACAACGCGCTGATGCCGGCGTGGATGTCGGATCGTTTCGCCGCGTATGGACAGGGCCGCGTGATGGGGCTGCTGACGACGGTGTTCTGTCTGTCCAACACCCTGATCGCGCTGATCGGCGGCGCGCTGGGCATGTTGTCGGCGCGCTGGATCATGCTGCTGGGCGGGACCATGTGCCTGGGGGCGGCGATCGGCTTCATCCGCTTTGCGAGGCGCCATTCATGAGCCAGGGCAACGAGGAACGGCTGCTGTTCGAGTTGAAGAGCCGCGGGCCGCAGGCGGCCGCGGCGTTGGCGGCGACCGTCGCCATCACGCCGATGGGGGCGCACAAGCTGCTCGCGCGGCTGGAGGAACAGGGGCTGGTCGAGGCGCAGGACGACCAGCGCGGCGAGGCGGGACGGCCGCGCAAGCTGTGGTCGCTGACGGCGGCGGGACATGGGCGGTTTCCCGATCGGCATGCCGATCTCACGGTGCAGCTGATCCAGCAGGCGCGCGCGGTCTTCGGCGAGGCGGGGCTCGATCAGTTGATCCTCGCGCGGGAGCGCGACAGCGAGCTGCGCTACCGCGCGGCGATCGACCGTTGCCGCACGACGGGCGACCGCGTGCGCGAGCTCGCCCGGCTGCGTGCCGAAGAGGGCTACATGGCGCGCGCCGAGCGCGTCGGCAAGGACTGGCTGCTGGTGGAAGACCACTGCCCGATCTGCGCGGCCGCGCAGAGCTGCCAGGGGTTCTGCCGCTCGGAGCTGGCGCTGTTCGAGCGCTGCCTAGGCCCCGGACTCACCGTCGAGCGCACCGAGCATCTGCTGGCCGGCGCGCGCCGCTGTGCCTATCGGATCAGCGCGGTGTAGATCACGACACGATATACGCCGCCGCTCCCGTTGCCAGCAAACGGCCCTGTTCATCAGTGAAGGCCATGCGCGTATTGGCGACGCGGCTGCCCAGCCGCATCACCTCCGCCTCGCAGCGGAACATCGCACCGATGGCGGGGCGCAGGTAGTCCACGCGCAGGTCGATGGTCCCGAGCTTGGCGAAGCGCTGCAGCCGCTGCTGCGGCGGCTCTTCCAGATGCCGTGCGCCTATCGCCGCCATCACCGCCAGACCGCCCATGGAATCGAGCGTCGCGCTGATCACGCCGCCGTGCAGCCGGTTGTGGGCGTAGTGCCCGACCAGGTCCGGCCGCATGGGGATGTGCGCCCGCACGATCTCATGCTGCAACTCGTCGATCTTCACGCCGAGCACCTGGTTGAAGGTGATCAGCTGCTCGAAGATCTCGCACAGCGCGGAGGTGAACTCGGGCTCGAAAGGGCTCTTCACGTCGGTCATGGGCGCGGACCATAACGCAAGGCTGCGCGCCGCAGGAGAGCGCTCGCCCTAATCCACGCGCGCGCCCGACGCCTTCACGATCGGCTCCCATCGGGCGATGTCCTGCTTCAGCATGGCCGCCAGCGCGGTCGGGCCGCCGCTGAGCGGCTCCACGCCCAGCGCCTTGAGCTTGGCGAGCGCATCGGGCGCGTTCATCACCAGGGTCACGTCCTCGGCCAGCTGCTTCGTGATCGCGTCGGGCGTGCCGTGCAGCGCGAAGAGTCCGACCCACAGTTCGCCCGCGAACCCCGGGATGACCTCGCCGATCGCGGGCACGTCGGGCAGCGCCGAGGAGCGCTTGGGCGAACTCACGCCCAGCGCCACCAGCTTGCCGGCGCGCACGAACTCGAGGCAGGACGGCAGGCTCGCGAAACCGACGCTCACCTGCCCGCCCAGCATGTCGGTCAACGCGGGTCCGACGCCCTTGTACGGCACATGCTCGAGCTGCAGCCCGGCGGAGCGGTTGAGCATCTCGCCGAGCAGGTGGTTCAGCGAGCCGTTGCCCGCCGAGGCGTACTGGTAGGACGGGCTCTTCGCCTTCGCCGCCGCGATGAAGCCCTTGAGGTCCTTCGCAGGGAAGCTCGGATGCACGACCAACACATTGGGCACGACGCCGATCGGTGCGATGGGATCGAAGTCCTTCACCGGGTCGAAGCCGGTGCGCCGGTACAGCGCCGGGTTGATCGCCTGCGTGCTGCTGATCGTCAGCAGCAGCGTGTAGCCGTCCTTGGGCGCGCGCGAGGCGAGCTCCGTGCCGATGTTGCCGCCCGCGCCGGCGCGGTTGTCGATGTTGAAGACCTGCCCGTATTTCTCGGTGAGCTTCTGCGCCAGGATACGGCCCACCGCATCGTTCGTTCCGCCTGGTGCCTGCGGCACGACGATCGTGACCGGCTTGCCCGGGTAGGCCTGCGCGCGCGCTGCGGGCAGGACCGCGCTGAGCGCCGTGAAGGCGCAGAACTCTCGTTTCGTCAGCATGACCTTGTCTCCTGTTGTTGTCTTTGAAAGTCGTCAGACGAGGGCGCTTAGCCGTCACCGGCGGGATCGAACCCGGCCTCGATGAGCAGGGCCCTCGCGCGCAGCACCACGGGCTTGTCGATCATCAGATCGCCGAGCTTGGTCGCGCCCAGGCCGTCGCCATCGGCGACCTCGAAGGCGGCGACGACGGCGCGCGCCTGCGCTACCTGCTCGGGCGTGGGCGTGTAGCAGGCGTTGATCGCGTCGACGAACTTCGGATGCACGACCACCGCGCCGCGGAAGCCGAGCGTGCGGGCTTCCTTCAGCAGGCCGTCGAATTCCTCGACGCTGCCGAGGTTGGCGATGGAGCCGACGAAGCCCACCGGCAATACGCCGGCCGCGCGGGCCGCGTACAGCACCATCAGGCTGGGCGTGAGCAGCGCCTGCGGTGTCGGCAGGCCGCCGACGTCGAGCGAGAAATCCTCGCTGCCGAGCATCATGGAATGCACGCGCGGCGATGCGGCGGCGATGTCGTGGAGCCGGGGCAGGGCGGCGGCGGACTCGATCTGGAGGAGGAATCGGACCTCGCCCGCCGGCAGGCCCGCCGCGCGTTCGAGGTCGTCGACGACGCCGGCGAGCAACTGCACATCGCGCGCATGCTCGACCTTCGGCAGCACCAGCAGGCGCAGGCCGGGCGACACGGAGGCGCGCAGGTCGTCGACGGCGGTGTTCAGCGCGCCGTTGATGCGCACCGCGGCGACCTTGTCGCCGGCATGCACGCGGTCGATCGCAGCGGCCACGCCGGCGCGGGCAGACGCTTTCCGGCTCGGATGCACGCCGTCTTCGAGGTCCAGGATCACGACGTCGGGCGTCTTGTTCAGCGCGCTCTGCAGCAGCCGTTCGTTGTCGGCCGGGACGAAGAGGTAGGAGCGATAGGCGCGGGCGCTCATCATTGATCCTTCAGCCACTTGTCGTTGTCCTGGCCGAGGGCAGGCGCCGGCCGACGCAGGGGCGGCCGCGCGCCGTTGATCTTGAACGGCACGGCATGCACGGACACCGTGCGGCCGTCCGGCGTGGGCGTGTCCAGCAGCAGCTCGCGCTCCTGGATGTAGGGGTGCTTGAGCAGATCCTCGATGTCGCACACCTCGCCGGCGGTGATGTCTCGGTCCTCGAAGAAGGCCAGCGCCTCGGCCAGCGTGAGCGTCGACAGATGCCCCTGGATCAGGTCGTCGAGCGCATCGATGTTGGCGAGCCGCGCCTCGTGCGTGGCGAAGCGTTCGTCCTTCAGCGCCTCGGGCTGCCCGATGCCCGCGAAGAGCCGCTGCAGCGTGCCCGCCATGCCGGCGGACAACGCGACCCAGCGTCCGTCCTTCGTCGCGTAGACGTTGCGCGGCGCGTGCGTCGGCGAGCGGCTGCCCGAGCGCTGCGTGGCCTGGCCGGTGAGCTGGAACTCCGAGGCCTGCGGGCCGAGCATCGAGAACAGCGGCTCGAAGAGCGAGAGGTCGATCTCCTGGACCGTGGGCGACGGATTCGCGCGTTGCCGGTGCAGCGCTGCGAGCGCGGCAGTCGAGCCGTGCAGGCCCGCGACCGAGTCGGCGAGCGAGAAGGGCGGCAGCACCGGCGGACGGTCCGCGTGGCCGTTCATCGCGGCGAAGCCGCTCATCGCCTCGATCAGCGAGCCGAAGCCGCCCTTCTTCGCGAACGGGCCGGTCTGGCCCCAGCCGGAGATGCGGACGACGATCAACTTCGGGTTGAGGCGCTGCAGCGCGTCGACCCCGAGGCCCATCTTCTCGAGGGTCCCCGGACGGAAGTTCTCGACCAGGATGTCGGCGCGCGCGATCAGCGATCGCAGCGAGGCCATGCCCTCGTCCGAGCGCAGGTCCAGCGCGACGCTGTCCTTGTTGCGGCTGTACTCCATCCAGTAGGTGCTGACGCCCTGACGCTGCCAGGCGCGCAGGTCGTCGCCGCGCTCGGGCGATTCGACCTTCACGACCGACGCGCCGAGGTCGGCCAGCACATGCGTCAGCACGTTGCCCGACACCAGCCGCGACAGGTCGATCACGAGGACGTCGGACAGCGGCTGGCGCTCGTCGGGGAGGGACTGCGGAGAACTCATGGAGGCGCTTCCTTTCATGGAAGCAGCCTACGGACGCGCGCTGCCGCTGGGAAATACGGATGTCGGTTAGGCGCTAGCCGGATCCGGACTAGCGGCGTTGCGCCAGCCGCTGCGGTCGTCTCACGAAGACACGCACGCGAAGCCGACGAAGCACCCGACGAAGACCCTGACGAAGGTCAAGCCTTGCAAGCTTGCTGAAACCTTTCCGCTCCGCAGACGGCCATACTTGCTCTCCTGATGGCGGGACGGCTTCTCTGGCCGCCTCGCGCTTGACGTTCATCTCGGGCCCGGACGACGGGCCGTTTCTTTGTTCGGGAACAACAATGAGTCGCACTCACGACGATCCGCGGACCGCACACCGGATCGTGCGCCAGCTCTTCACGGCGTGCCTGCTCTTCCTTGGCCTGGTCGTGGGCGGTACCGCGAGCGCCGCGGAAGCCGACGTGCGGCGCGTGTGGCAGATCCTCGACTACCTGGCCGTCGACTACGCGGGCGCGGTGCAGGACGGCAAGATCGTGGCGCAGTCCGAGTACGACGAGATGCGCGAGTTCGCGCAGACCGCGCATGACAAGATCGCGGCCTTGGAGGACAAGCCCGAACGCGCCGCGCTGCTGCGCGAGAGCGAGGCCCTTCAAGCCGAGATCGCCGCCAAGTCCGATGTCGCCAAGGTCGGCGGTCTGGCCAAGGCCTTGGCGAATCATCTGATCGCGGTCTACCCGGTGCCGCTCGCACCGAGCGCGCTGCCCGACCTGAAGCTCGGTGCCTCGGTCTACGCGGCGAATTGCGCGGCCTGCCATGGCGCGTCGGGCAACGGCGACGGACCGTTGGCCAAACAGCTCGATCCCAAGCCGATCGCGTTCACCGACCACGACCGCGCGCGTCAGCGCAGCGTGTTCGCGCTGTACCAGGCGGTGAGCCAAGGGATCGCGGGAACGGCCATGCCGGCGTTCGGTCAGCTCTCCGAAGAGGATCGATGGGCGGTGGCGATGTATCTCGGCGGCTTCGCGCACGGCGACAAGCAGCGCCAACAGGGGCAGCAGCTCTGGAAGGAGTCGCAGAAGATCCGCGACGAGGTCACCGGGATGGACCACTTCGTCCGTCTCACGGAAACCGAGCTCGTCGCCTCGCTCGGCGAAGAGCAGGCAGCCGCCACGATGGCCTACCTCCATGCGCATCCCGAGGCGCTTGTCGCGCCGCGCGGGAACCGCCTGACCCTGGCCCGCGAGCGGCTGCATGAGAGCGTGGCCGCGTTCAAGGCCGGCCATCCCAAGGAGGCCGCCGAGCTCGCGTTGTCGTCCTATCTCGACGGCGTCGAGCCTTACGAACAGGCGCTGGCGGCGCGTGAAGGCGCGCTGAAGGACCAGATCGAAGTGGCCATGGGTCAGTACCGCTCGCTGATCGCGGCCCAGGCGCCGGTGTCGGACGTCGAAGCGGCTGCTGCCCGCATCGACGGGCTCTTCAACGACGCGGACCACGTGCTGGCGGCCTCGGGTGCCGATGCGACGGCTGCGTTCTTCGGCAGCCTGACGATCCTCCTGCGCGAAGGCATCGAGGCGCTGCTGGTCGTCGTCGCGATGATCGCGTTCCTGCGACAGGCCAAGCGCCCGGATGTCCTGCCGTATGTCCACGCGGGCTGGATCGGCGCCCTGGCGGCGGGCGGTGTCACCTGGGCCGTCGCGACCTACGCGGTCTCGATCAGCGGCGCCAACCGCGAAGTCACGGAAGGCCTGTCGAGCCTGTTCGCCGCCCTCGTGCTGCTGAGCGTGGGCGTCTGGATGCATCAGAAGAGCGTGGCCGGTCAATGGCAGGCCTACCTGCGCGAGCGCATGTCCGCGGCGCTGGGCCGCCGCTCCGCCTTCTTCATGTTCGGCCTGGCCTTCGTGGCGGTGTATCGCGAGGTCTTCGAGACCATCCTGTTCTACGCGGCGCTTTGGGGCCAGGGCAATGACGGTGCAATCCTCGCGGGGCTGGGTGTGGGCGTGCTGTGCCTGGTGGTCATCACGGTGCTCCTGCTGCGCTACAGCGCGCGGTTGCCGATCGGCAAGTTCTTCTCGGTGAGCTCGTGGCTGGTGGCCGTGCTGGCGGTCGTCCTCACGGGCAAGGGCGTCGCCGCGTTGCAGGAAGCGGGATGGATCGCGCCGAGCGCCTTGTCCGCACCGCGCCTGGAACTGTTGGGCATCTATCCGTCGGTGATCGGCCTGACGGCGCAGGTGATCGTGCTCCTCGTGGTGCTGGGCTTCTTCCTGCGCAATGCCAAGGCGAAGCCCGCGAGCGCGGGACGATGATTCAGGGCGTGGCCGGCTGACCTGCCAGCGTCGCCGGCCACTGCCCGGTCAGCACCAGTTCCCGGATCACTTCGTCGACGAGATCGCTCACGGCGCGCGCCGCGGGGCCGGGCGAGCGCGTGAGCGCGAAGCAGCTGCAGATGGTCCGCCGGATCTCGGGATCGCGGATCACGGCCTGGCGCAGGTGGCCCTGTCGCAGTTCCTCGCTGACCGAGCCCGGCGAGAGGATCGTGTACGCGAGCCCGGCGGCGACCGCCGTCTTCACGGCGGGCAGCGAGTCGATCTCGGCCACGACGTCGAGCTGGACGCCGTTCGCGCGGCAGGCCGCGTCGATGATGCGGCGCAGGCCGTGCTCGGTGTTGGGCAGGATCATCGGCAGGCGGCTCAGCTCGCGCAGCGAGACCTCGCGCGCCAGCGGCGGCGCCCCGGCGCCGGCCGCGCTCACGAGCACCAGTTGCTCCGTCAGCAGCTGGCGCTGCGACAGCCACGGCTCCTGGCGGTCCTCGAAGAGGATGCTGAGCTCCAGTCGCCCCGTCTGCAGCCATTCGCGCAGGAAGCCGCTGTGGCTCTCGACGATGCGCAGCCGCACCAGCGGCAGCCTCGCGCGCACCAGGCGCAGCAGCGGCACCGTCGCCGCCAGCGCGACGGTCGTGGGCAGTCCGAGGATCACTTCGCCGGTGAGGTGTTGACCGTCGGCCAGCACCGAGGCCTTGGCGGCTTCGAGTTCCGCCAGCACCTTGCGTGCATGCTCGACGAAACGGCGGCCGTTGTCGGTTAGCGCCATGCCGCGGCTGGAGCGGACGAACAGCGTCGCGCCGAGTTCCTCCTCCAGCGCGACGATGTGCTGGCCCAGCGCCGGCTGCGCCAGGTGCAGCAGCTTGGACGCCTTCAGCAGGCTGCCGGCGTCGGCGACACCGATCAGGTACCTCAGCTGGCGCAGTTCCACGACTCGATCTCCGGTAGTGCGGGACTTGCCCGGCGGGGAAGGGGACCGTCGCACGATACCTTCGCACCACGGCGATGTGCGCGAGCTGCGGTCTTGCGCCGCTGCGCTCATCGCGCGCCGACGGCCTTGGCACAATGCGCGGCATGAGCGACACGACCTCTCCCGCGCCCCTCCCCGTCACTGCCGGCGCGACGCCTTCAGCCGCCGATGCCGTCCGCCCCGACGGATTCCTCCGTGTGAGCGCCGCGCTGCGCGCGTTGTCCCATGAACACGAGCCGCGCTGGCTGGAGGTCTCCGCGCGCAGTTCGCAGGAGGCGGCCGACGCGCTCGGCGTCGCGCTGGGGCAGATCGCCAAGAGCGTCGTGTTCAAGCGCAAGGCCGACGGCGCTGCCGTGCTGGTGATCGCCTCCGGCGACAAGCGCGTCGACGAACGCAAGCTCGAAGCCCACACCGGCAAGCTCGGCCGCGCCGATGCCGACTACGTGAAGGCGCGCACCGGCTTCTCGATCGGCGGCGTGTCGCCGCTGGGCTTCCAGCCGGCGGAGGAGGGCGCCCACCCGCAGCTGTTCATCGACCAGGAGCTGTTCCGCTTCGACGCGATCTGGGCCGCGGCCGGGCATCCGAACGGCGTGTTCCTGATGACGCCGCAGCAGCTCGTCGCGCTGACCGGCGCGCCGGTGATCGAGGTGGCGCAATCGTGAGCACCTCGATCTTGGCGCCCATCACCGCGGAGAACGTCGCGCGCACGCCGGAAGGCCGCGTCGCGTCGCCCTGCATCAACATCTGCAAGATGCACGAGCCCACCGCGCTGTGCCGCGGCTGCGCGCGCACGATTCCTGAGATCGCGGGCTGGAGCAAGTCCGACGACGAGTCGCGGATCCGACTGCTCAACCTGCTGCCGGAGCGGCGCGCGTTGCTGGCGTCGCACGGCGCGCTTGCCACCGAGCCGCTACCCAAGGTTTGAACGGAGCCGCGATGGTCAGGATCGATTTCTACTTCGACCCGATCTCGCCTTACGCCGCGCTCGCCTTCGAGCGGCTGCCCGAGGCGCTGGCCGGTCGCAGCGTCGCGGTCCGGTACGTGCCCGTGCTCTTCGGCGCGCTGCTGAAGTCGCTCGACAACAAGGGACCCGCGGAGATCCCCGGCAAGCGCGACTGGACCTACCGCCAGGTGTCGTGGCTCGGGCATCGGCTCGGCGTACCGCTGGACCTGCCGGCGGCGCATCCGTTCAATCCGCTGCCGCTGCTGCGCCTGCTGTGGGCGACGGCGCCCGCGGGTCAGACGCCGGGCCGCTACGCGGTCGAGCGCGTCTTCCACCACATCTGGCGCGGCGGGCTCGACGCGGCCGATCCGCAGCGGCTCGCCGAGTTGACGGCGGATCTCGCGCCCCTGCGCGACCCGGCCTCCGCCGAGGTCAAGACCGCACTGCGCGAGGCCACCGATGACGCCGTCGCGCGCGGCGTCTTCGGCGTGCCGACGATGGCCGTCGACGACAAGCTCTTCTGGGGCCTCGACGCGATGGACATGCTCACCGGCTACCTCGACGGCGATGCGTGGTTCGACGGTCCCGCGTGGGACGCCGCGCGGACCTTGCCGGTGGGCGTGCAGCGGGGCTGACCGCCACCCGTCGTCGTGACGACGACACGTGCCGACGGCGGATCGACGGTGGCGCCACCAGAGGAAGGCGAGGGCGCTTTCCCCTCAAATGTCGCCGTAGGGACATACCCTCTGCTGCGGCGCAAAGAACCCGAAATTCCGCATCGAGAAATGCGAAGCGAGGGTTGCACCCGGGTTTGTCAGCCAGGGGCAAGCAAGTCGTCAGAAACGGGTCAGAGCGCGCTCGGATAGTCGCGCCCCAAGGGCCATCGGTCGATGGCCCTGGGAATCCCGAGGAGACAATCCCATGGCAACTGCAAGTGCAGTGACCACCAATGCGCCGATGACGGCCGAAGAGAAGAAGGTGATCTTCGCCTCTTCGCTGGGCACGGTGTTCGAGTGGTACGACTTCTACCTGTACGGCTCGCTCGCCGCGATCATCGGCAAGCAGTTCTTCACCGGCCTCGATCCGACGGCGCAGTTCATCGCGTCGCTGATGGCCTTCGCCGCCGGCTTCATCGTGCGTCCGTTCGGCGCGCTGGTGTTCGGCCGCCTCGGCGACATGATCGGACGCAAGTACACCTTCCTGGTGACCATCCTGATCATGGGCCTGTCGACCTTCATCGTCGGCGTGCTGCCCACCTACGACACCATCGGTCCCGCCGCGGCGGTGATCCTGGTCGGCCTGCGCCTGCTGCAAGGCCTGGCACTGGGCGGTGAATACGGCGGCGCCGCGACCTACGTCGCCGAGCACGCCCCGCACGGCAAGCGCGGCGCGTACACCTCGTGGATCCAGACCACGGCGACGCTGGGCCTGTTCCTGTCGCTGATCGTCATCCTGGGCACCCGCACGGCGCTCGGCGAGGCGACCTTCGCGCAGTGGGGCTGGCGCATCCCGTTCATCGTGTCCATCCTGCTGCTGGCCATCAGCGTGTGGATCCGGCTGTCGATGAACGAGTCGCCCGCCTTCCAGAAGATGAAGTCCGAAGGCAAGACCTCCAAGGCGCCGCTGTCCGAATCCTTCGGCCAGTGGAAGAACCTGAAGGTCGTGCTGCTGGCGCTGTTCGGCCTGGTGGCGGGCCAGGGCGTGGTCTGGTACACGGGCCAGTTCTACGCGCTGTTCTTCCTGCAGAGCGTGGTCAAGGTCGATCCGGCCGCGGCCAACATCATGGTGGCCGTCGCGCTGCTGATCGGCACGCCGTTCTTCGTCGTGTTCGGCACGCTGTCCGACAAGATCGGCCGCAAGCCCATCATCATGGCGGGCCTGCTGCTGGCGATCCTGACCTACTTCCCGCTGTTCAAGGCGCTGACCAACGCGGCCAACCCGGACCTGGCCCGCGCGCAGGAAACCGCGCAGATCACGCTGACGACTGATCCGGCGCAATGCTCGTTCCAGGGCAGCCCGATCGCGCGCGACGTGGACTTCGTGACGCCTTGCGACATCGCCAAGCGCGCCCTGGCGCAAGCCGCGGCGAACTACGAGACGGTGTCCGGCGCGGCCGGCTCCGGCCAGGTCAAGATCGGCGACAAGGTCATCGAGGCGCCCACCGCCACGCTGACCGCCGGCGGCCACAAGTTCGACGAGGACAGCGCGAAGAAGATCGCCGCGTTCAAGAAGGACCTGGCCGACGCGATGAAGGCCGCGGGCTACCCGGCCAAGGCCGATCCGGCCAAGGTCAACACGCCGCTGGTGATCGCGATCCTCGCGGTGCTGGTGCTGTACGTGACCATGGTCTACGGCCCGATCGCCGCGATGCTGGTGGAGCTGTTCCCGACCCGGATCCGCTACACCTCGATGAGCCTGCCGTACCACATCGGCAACGGCTGGTTCGGCGGTCTGCTGCCCTCCATCAGCTTCGCGATGGTGGCGCAGAACGGCAACATCTATCACGGCCTCTGGTACCCGATCGGCATCGCCGCCGTCACCCTGGTGATCGGCCTGCTGTTCGTGCGCGAAACCAAGGACGTGGACATCTACGCCCGCGACTGAGCGAGTGCAAGCACGATGGCATCGGCGCTCCGGCGCTGATGCCGCCAACGACAAGGGCGGCCCACGGGCCGCCCTTGTTCTTTTCCGCGCCTCGGTCTCGGCGTCAGCCGGCGGCCTTCATCTGCTGAGCCTTCGCGAGAACCGACGACGCGTATTCCGCGGCCTTGATCTCGCGGCCGTAGGAGTCGGTCGCGCCCGGCGCCCAGTTGTCGCCGCCGTTGTACTTCTGCAGCATGTTGGTGGCGTCGCCGCCCTTGTCCGCGAGGATCACGCCGGCCATCGCGATCTGGTCCTTCGGATCGTTGTGGTCGTAGGCGTGTCCCATCTTTTCCTGGAACTTGCCGGCGTACGCCTGGCGCGTGCCGGGCTCCACCTGCATCAGGCCGTCGCCCGCGCTGGGGCTGCCGTTGAGGCCCTTGCCGAACTGGCTTTCCTTCTCCATCTGCGCGGCCAGGATGTAGGGGTCGACGCCGGTCTTCTTCCCGGCCTCCTGGCAGTCCTTCCAGAGTTCCGCCGGCATGCCGGACGGGCCCTTGCCGCCGCTCGTCGAGGACACATCGCCCACGTCCGACGGCGCGCCGGAGCCGGACACCGGCGGGGCGTACGACGGCTGCTGGGCCTGATAGGCGTTGTTGGGCTGATAGGCGTTCGACGCGCCTTGCGGGCCGCAGGCACCCGACGCGCCTTGAGGGCCGCCCACGCCCTGCGGCGCGCCCGCGCCGGAAGCGGCCGAGGGCCCACCGCCGCCGCCACCTCCACCGCCGCCGCCGCCGCCTTGCGCCCCCTGCTGCTGTTGCTGCAGCGCCTTCATGATCTCGTTGATCAGGAGGTTGAGGATCTGGAGGATCACCTCGGTCAGCTTGGCCTGGATCTCGGCCGCGCCGCCCGGCGCCTGCGACAGGCCGGAGAGGCCTCCGGGTCCGCCGAGGGCGTCGAGACCGCCTGGGCCTCCGAGTCCGCCTAGGGGTTGATTCTGGAAGCTCACAGACATGGCAGGTCTCCTTCAGGGTTGGGGTGGCTGACGACAAAAGGCCATCTTGGCCACTGGTCCGCGCGCCGCCGGCCAGATCCGAAGCAGCGTCCGGAACCGCGAAGACCGGCGAGGCCCCGACGCGGATCGGACGTGGACGGACAGCGGCCCCGCGACTTCGCGTCGATGGGCGCTGCTTCGCGATGCGCGGCGCGGGTGCGCGGGCCGCGTGCAAGGCTGTTCGTGAGCGGCCCCTTTCGCCACCGTGAGCACCCCACCATGTACCTGCAGTCCCCGCCTTCCTTCGACAGCACCGCCCCGTTCGA
Source organism: Roseateles noduli (assembly GCA_002205125.1). GTDB lineage: Bacteria > Pseudomonadota > Gammaproteobacteria > Burkholderiales > Burkholderiaceae_C > Roseateles > Roseateles noduli. The sequence goes on from NIOE01000006.1 coordinate 371,273, forward strand.
TCCGATGTCGGGCAGCGGCGGTGGATTCCCTTCCGTGCTGCCGGCGCCGGAGGCGTCCTGGTCCGGGCGCCGCATCCTGTCGGCCTGCCTGCTGCTGGCCTCTCGGATCGGTCGTCACGACGAGGCCGCGACCATCGGAGCGGCGCTCGCGCGCGACCTCGGCGACGAGCGCGCCGTCAAGGTGCTGATGGCCGTCGGCGCGCTGCTGGGCGGGGACGTGTCCGTCGGCCGCTCGCAGCTGGCCAGCGAGCAGCATTCCGGCGAAGCCGACGCCGCCACGCTGGTGTTCGCGATGGTCGATCGCCTGGGCGGCGGCCAGCACGCATGGCGCCCGCTGGTCGAGCGCGTGCTCTCCACCAGCAGCGATCCGACCTGGCGCGCGATCGCTTATGCGATCGAGCAGATCGGCTGAGCCTCACCGCATTCCTCACCGCATCTTGCGGGATTCACGCCTGGATACCGCCCGCGCTCAGCCTGCTGTCAGGCTGGCTTCCCACAATGGCCTCCGATCCGGTCAGTCTGTCGCGACCGGCAACCTCAAGAGGATTTCGGAACCATGTGGAAAATCGTCGTTGGATTCATCGTCTTCGCTGCCATCGCGCTGTTCGTGCTGATGAAGAGCGGCGGCAACATCGACCTGACGGGCGAGAAGCACGATGTGACCGGCGGTCACGCGGACCAGGCCGCGAGCGATGCGGCCTCGGCGGCGATGGCGGCGGCCTCCGCGGCGCTGCCGGCTGAAGTGGCGTCGGTCGCCGCCTCCGGCGCCTCGCAGTAAGCGGGGGCCTCGGCGACGCGGCGCGCGTCGCCGATCCCGGGGACCGGTCAACCGATCCGATCAGCCGATCCGATCAGCCGATCCGGTCCTCGCTGGCGGCGCGCAGCGGCGCGTCGACCGGCAGGCGCATCATCATCCAGGTGCCTTCGCCCGGGCGCGAGATCACCTCGATCTGACCGCCCAGCACGTTGGTCACGATGTTGTGCACGATGTGCATGCCCAGTCCCGATCCGCCCTTGCCGAGCTTGGTCGTGAAGAAGGGATCGAAGATCCGGCGCACGATCGAGGCGTCCATCCCGTGGCCGTTGTCGTCGACGCAGAGTTCCACCATCGCGTCGTCGAGCCGGTGGCAGCTGACCCGCACTTCGCCTTGCGTCTCGCCCTCGAAGGCGTGGACCAGCGTGTTCATCAGCAGGTTGGTGAGCACCTGGCCGAGCGCGCCGGGATAGCTGCTCATGCGCAGGTCGGGCTGCAGGTCGGTGACGATGCGGAAGGGCGTGTGCTTGAAGCTGGGCTCGACCATCACCAGCACGTCCTCGCAGACCTGCGCGAGCTCGAAGTCGCGCCGCGTGTCGCTGGTCTGGTCGATGGCGACCTGCTTGAAGTCGCGCACCAGGTCGGCCGCCTTCTGCACGTTGCGGTGCAGGATGTCCTGGCCGCGCCGCGTGTCCTTGACGAGTTCCTCGAGCTGGCTGCGCCGCATCGGCGTGTTGTCGGTGAGCATGCGGTCGAGCTTGCCCCAGCGGTCTTCGAGCGCGGACACCACCGTCAGCGCGTTGCCCAGCGGCGTGTTGAGCTCGTGCGCGACGCCCGCGACCAGGCGCCCGAGCGAGGCCAGCTTCTCCGACTCGACCAGTTCGCGCTGCGCGGTCTTGAGGTTGGCCAGCGCCTGCGTGAGCTCGACGTTGGCCTCGGTCAGCTCGACGGTGCGCTGCGCCACCTGCTCTTCCAGCGTGCTGGCGTGGCCGCGCAGGTCGTCGAAGGCCTTCAGCAGCGCGAGCCGCATGCGTTCCATGGCCTTGCCGACGCGGGCGATCTCGTCTTCGCCGCCGAAGGTCAGCGGCCGGTCGAGCTGACCGGACGCCAGTTCGTCGGCGGCCTCGGACAGCCGCGCGATCGGGCGCAGCACGCGGCGCTGCATCACGACGAGGATCAGCCCCAGCGACACGGTCAGCGTCAGCAGGCTGCGCCACAGCGCGTTCCAGAGGTCGTCGCGCTTGCGCGCCATCAGCGGCTCGGCGCTCATGACGACGGTGAGCCTGGCGATCTCGCGGCCGTCGCGCAGGACCGGTCGCGTCTCGGTGAGCGTCATTGCGTCGTCGGGCGTGCCGCGGTGGAATTCGACGAAGGCCTGCTGCGCGGCGTTCTCGGTCACGACGACGGAGACGAAGCGCGGATCGTCGACCTGCGCCTTCACCATGGGCTCGGCCAGGTCGGGCGAGACCTGCCAGATCGGCTCGGCCAGCGACAGCGCCAGCACCTCCGACACGCGCGACAGGTCGCGCTGCAGGTCCTCCATCACGACGCGGCGGCTGAGCTGCTGCTCGTACAGCAGCACGCCGCCGGTCGGCAGGGCCAGGCCCGCCACCAGCGCCAGGATCACGGCGTTGCGCAGAGAAGTCTTCATCAGGGCCACGTCCGTCCCTCTGTCCCACCCTTGTTCCGGCCGATTATGCGGGCCGACGGTGACGGACTCATGCGGCGAAACGCTCATCCGCGGCCAGCACGGTCACGCGGTTGCGCCCCTGGGCGCGGGAAGCCTGCAGCGCCTGATCGGCCCGCTCGATGAAATCGCGCGCGCTCTCGCCCTGGCCGAGCTGCGTGACGCCCACCGAGAGGCTCAGGCGGCGGTCGGTCTCCGCCTGCAGCTGGCCGACGCCGTGGCGCAGCTGCTCCGCGAGGGTGTAGGCCTCGTGCAGGCCGGCGCCGGGGATGAGCAGCGCGAACTCGTCGTCCTCGATGCGCGCGGCGACGTGGTGGCTCTGCGCGATGCTGCGCACGGCATTGGCGACCTGCTGCAACGTGTCGTTCAGGCGCGCCTCGCCCAGGCGCTCGCGCAGCGCCGGGAAGTCGTCGATGTCGCCCAGCAGCAGGCAGGGCGCGGTCGGCGTGCCCGCCTCGGGGCTGTGCAGGCAGTCGGCCAGCGCGCGGTCGAAACCGCGCCGGTTGCTCAGACCCGTCAGCGGGTCCAGGAGCGCCTCGCTGCGGGCGCGGTGGACCTCCTGGCGCAGCGAGGCCACTTCCTGCCGGCTCGCCTCCAGCTTCGCCACCAGACCGTGGACCGCGTGGCGCATGTCCTGCGTGCCCTGCAGCGCGGCGGACAGCACCTGGACATGCTGTCCCGGCGCCGCCTCGCGCAGCGAGCGCTCCCAGCCCTGCAACGCGCGCGCGTACTGCTGCACCTGCTGACCGGCCTGGTCGGTGCAGTCGGACACGCCGCGCAGCACGTCGCCGACGTCCTGCGCCAGCGTGACGGCCATCTGCTCGTCCAGCTCGGCGATGTGCTTGCGGTAGAGCGCCCAGGTCTGGGGCTCGTCCAGCGTGCCGCCGTCCTGGGTCAGCCCCATCAGCTCGCGGCTCAACGCGCCGTTCATCGCGGTCACGTGCTCGTACCAGACGGCGTACGTGACCGGATGCAGCGCTGCACGCTGTCTGGACATCAACGGCAAGGCGGTGCGCAGCGCCTGCGCGCTCGCGGCGATGCTCTCGGTGTATCTCATCGGCAGGGTCCCTCTCAGGTCCGGAACCCGTCGCATCCGTCGACGCGCGGTCCCTTGTCGTTTCCTTTTCCCCACTACCACCGGCCGCTTCGAGGCGGCCGGCGCCTCCGGACTTCGGCGTCCTGGTGCCAGGTCTTGAGGGCGCCTCCGCAGATTGGGAATGAGGGGAGCAACTATTCACGCGGGATGTGACAGGGGAGGGGACACGCCTGCGATCACCGAGCAGAAGCCGGCAGCGCCGGTGCCCCTCTTCGCTCAATCTCCTCCTCGCCGCTCGGAATTCGCTCCGAGGGGCACCGGCGCCGCCGGCTTCGAGACATCGGGGCGTTTCGTGGGGGCGAGCGGCAAGCGTGCGTTGCCCCTTCGCGAATGCGGCCGGCACGTCGATTCCTAGAATCGACCGCATGAGCAGTTCCCCCTCCGCGGCGCAGGTCGCCCCTCCCGATCCGGCTTCGGCACGCGTGCCGGTCAGCGGCCTGCTGCTGGCCGTCGGCGGCGCGATCGGGTTCTCCGGCAAGGCGATCATCGTCAAGCTCGCCTACCGCCACGATGTCGACGCCGTCACGCTGCTGATGCTGCGCATGCTGCTCGCTCTGCCGCTGTTCCTGCTGCTGGCCTGGTGGGCCGGCCGCGGCAAGCCGGCCCTGACCGGCCGCGAGAAGCTCGCCGTGCTGGGCCTGGGCTTCAGCGGCTACTACCTCGCCAGCTTCCTGGACTTCGCCGGCCTGGCCTACGTCAGCGCCAGCTTCGAACGGCTGATCCTGTACCTCAACCCGACCATCGTGCTGCTGTTGTCCTGGGCGATGTTCGGACGCCGCGTGACGCTGCGCCAGGCGGGCGCGCTGGCCGTCAGCTACGCCGGCGTGCTGCTGGTCTTCGGCCATGAACTGCAGGTCGCCGGCGCGAACGTGTGGCTGGGCGGCGGCCTCGTCTTCGGCAGCGCCGTCGCCTACGCGCTGTACCTCGTCTACAGCGGCGAATGGGTCCGGCGCCTGGGCGCCATGCGGCTCACCGGGCTGGCCACCTCGGTCGCGTGCGGCTTCTGCATCGCGCAGTTCCTGCTGTTGCGGCCGGTGTCGGGGCTCGCGGATCTCGCGCCGGCGGTGTGGTGGCTGTCGGTGCTGAACGCGCTGGCCTGCACCTTCGCGCCGGTGCTGATGGTCATGATGGCGATCGAGCGCATGGGGGCGGGTATCGCCGCGCAGACCGGCATGGTGGGCCCCATGTCCACGATACTGATGGGCGTGCTGATCCTCGACGAGCCCCTCACCGGCTGGGTCGTCGCGGGCACGGTGCTGGTGCTGGGCGGCGTGTGGCTGCTCGCCCGACAGCGACGAACCTAGAACGGAGATCGACATGGACTTGGGACTGACGGGCAAGTGGGCCCTGGTGTGCGCGGCGTCTAAGGGCCTGGGCGCGGGCTGCGCCGAGGCGCTGGCCGCCGAAGGCGTGAACGTGGTGATCACCGCGCGCGGCGAGGAAGCGCTGCAGGCGCAGGCCGCGAAGCTGCGCGCCCTCAACCCCGCCGTGCAGGTCGTGGCCGTGGCCGGCGACATCACCACCGAAGCCGGCCGCGCCGCCGCGCTGGCCGCCGCGCCGCAGGTGGACATCCTGATCAACAACGCCGGCGGTCCGCCGCCCGGTGATTTCCGCGACTGGGAACGCGAGCAGTGGCTCGCCGCGCTGGAAGCCAACATGCTGACGCCGATCGCGCTGATCAAGGCGACGGTGGACCAGATGTCGGATCGCGGCTTCGGGCGCATCGTCAACATCACCTCGGGCGCGGTGAAGGCGCCGATCGACGTGCTGGGCCTGTCCAACGGCGCACGCTCGGGCCTGACCGGCTTCGTCGCCGGCATCGCGCGCCAGTCGCGCATCGCCGGCCGCAACGTGACGATCAACAACCTGCTGCCAGGCGCCTTCGACACCGAACGCCTGCAGAAGACGATGGCCGCCGGCGCGCAGAAGTCGGGCCAGCCGGTCGACGACGTGCGCGCCAAGCGCATGTCGGCGATCCCCGCGCAGCGCTTCGGCAGCGCGGCGGAGTTCGGCGCGATCTGCGCGCTGATGTGCTCGTCCCACGCGGGCTACCTGACCGGGCAGAACATCCTGCTCGACGGCGGCTCGTACCCGGGCACATTCTGACCGGGCGAGCGGAGATCCTCAGCCGACTCCTCAGCCGAGTCCTGAACGCTTGGCCGAGGAGACCAGGATCCCCGCCGCGATCAGCGCGAAGGCCGCGCCGTGGAACCACGCCGGCCATTCGCCCAGCAGCGCAGCCGACATCAGCGCCGCGAAGACCGGCGTGAGGTTGCCGAAGAAGGCGGCCAGCGTCGGTCCCGCCTGGGCGACGCCCAGTCCCCAGCAGCGGTACGCGATCAGCGACGGCCCGATCGCCACGTAGACGAGCGCCGCCGCCAGCGGCCAGCCCCACTGCACCGGCGGCACGCCGACCGCCTGCTCCACGCCCGCCGACGCCCAGCCGAAGGCGACACCGAACAGCATCTGCGCCATCAGCAGCGCGGACCAGTCCCAGTCGGGGCGACGCTCGCCCTGCATGTGCGCGGGCGGTCGCGCCAGCAGCCAGCTGTAGAAGGCCCAGCTCAGCACGGCCAGCAGCATCATCAGGTCGCCCGCGACGAACTGTACCTGCGCCAGCCGTTCGAGGTGGCCGCGCGAGATCACCAGCGCCACGCCCGCCAGCGACAGCGCGGCGCCGGCGAACTGGCGGCGCGTCGGCCACACGCGGTAGAGCAGGGCACCGACGGCCAGCATCCACACGGGCAGGCTCGCGGCGATCAAGGTCACGTTGAGCGCCGTCGAGCTGTGCAGCGCCTGGTACTGCAGCGCGTTGTAGCAGCCCATGCCGAGCACGCCGGTCAACGCGAAGTAGCCCCAGCGCGCGCGCAGCGGGGTCAGGTCTTGCAGCAGCGTCCGAGCCGGACGGGCGATCAGCACCAGCAGCACGAAGGCCAGCGTCCAGCGCGTCGCGTTGAGCAGCAGCGGCGACACCAGCGGCACGACCGAACGCCCGACGACCGCGTTGCCCGCCCACAGCAGCGGCGGCAGCGTCAGCATCAGGGCCAGTCGTGGGGTCAAGGTCATGGCGACGATGCACCGGAAACGCGAGACTGGCACGATAGCCGCGATCGACGCGTCGGGCGACGCGCGAGCGACACACCCCCATGAGGAGAACCCTGATGAGCGACAGAGCCGTGCGCATCTCGCAACCCGGCGGACCGGAGGTCCTGACGATAGCAACCGTCGAGGTCGGCGACCCGGGCCCCGGTGAGATCCGCATCCGCCACGCGGCCTGCGGCCTCAACTACATCGACATCTACCATCGCAGCGGCGTCTATCCGCTGCCGTCGCCGACCGGCCTGGGCATGGAGGGGGCCGGTATCGTCGAGGCGGTCGGCGAGGGCGTCACCCATCTGAAGGTCGGCGACCGTGCCGCGTACGCGAGCCAGCCCATCGGCGCCTACGCGACCGCGCGCGTGATGCCCGCGAAGTGTGTCGTGAAGCTGCCGGACTTCCTGAGCTTCGAGCAGGGCGCGTCGATGATGCTCAAGGGCATGACGGTGCAGTATCTGCTGCAGCGCACGTTGCCGCAGGGCGGGCTGCAGCCCGGCGACCACGTGCTCTTCCACGCGGCGGCCGGCGGCGTCGGCCTGATCGCGTGCCAGTGGGCGAAGGCGCTGGGACTGCGGCTCATCGGCACCGCCGGCAGCGACGCGAAGTGCAAGCTGGCGCTGGACCACGGCGCCGAATTCGCGATCAACTATTCGACCGAGAACTTTGCGGAGCGCGTCAAGGAGATCACCGGCGGCCAGGGCGTGAAGGTCGTCTACGACTCGGTCGGCGCGTCGACCTGGGAAGGCTCGCTCGCGAGCCTGCGGCCCTTCGGCCTGATGGTCAGTTTCGGCAACGCGTCCGGCGTCGTGCCGCCGGTGTCGCTGAAGGCGCTGGCGGCGTCGGGGCTCTACCTGACGCGGCCGTCGCTGTTCGTGCACCTGTCCTCGCTGGAGGTCACGCAGGAGATCTCGGGCGCGCTGTTCCAGGCGGTCGAAAGCGGCGCGGTGAAGATCGAGGTCGAACAGCGCTATCCGTTCGACGAGGTCCAGCGCGCGCATCGCGAGCTGGAAGCCCGCACGACGACGGGCTCAGGCGTGCTGCTGGTTTGACCCGGCGGCGGCGAGCGGTGGATCCAGATCCGCCGCGACCGTCTCCGCGTCCAGCAGCGCGTCGTTGGCGCTGTCGTCGGTGACGATGCGGCGCGGCGCCGGCAGGTCGTCGAGGTCCGCCGGCACGGTGTCGGCGCTGAAGTCGGTGGCGGGCTCGTCGTCCAGCGATCCGGCCGTCGTCTCGTGGACGTCGACGTCCACGGTCTCGGTGCGCAGCACCTCGTCCAGCACCAGCGGCTGCGACACCTTGACCTCGAAGCTGAAGCAGGAGCCGGCGCCGGGCTGGCTCTCCACCTGCACCTCGCCGCCCATCAGCTCCACCAGGCGCTTGACGATGGTCAGTCCCAGGCCGGTGCCGCCGTAGCGGCGCGTGATGCTGCCGTCGGCCTGCGTGAACGGGCTGAAGATCTGCGCGATCTGCTCGCGCGTCATGCCGATGCCGGTGTCGTGCACCGCGATGCGCAGACGCAGCGGGCCCGCATGGGCAGGCTCGTCGCCGCCGTCGGCGTCCACGCGCTGGATGTCGACGCGGACCTCGCCCTTCTCGGTGAACTTCAGCGCATTGCCGACCAGGTTCACCATGATCTGGCGCAAGCGCAGCGCGTCGCCCAGCAGATGCTGCGGCACGCCCGGCTGCACGCGCGCATGCAGCTGCAGGCCCTTCTCGTGCGCCTGCAGGAGCAGCGGATGCAGCGCCTCGCGCAGGCAGTCGTGCAGGCTGAAGGGGGCCTGGTCGATGATCACGCGGCCGGCCTCGATCTTGGCGATGTCCAGCAGGTCGTTGATGATGACCATCAGCCCCTTGGCCGAGCTGTGCGCGAGCTCGATGAACTTGCGCTGGCGCTCGTTGAGCTCGGTCTGCAGCACCAGCTCGGTCAGGCCCAGCACGCCGTTCATCGGCGTGCGGATCTCGTGGCTCATGTTGGCCAGGAAGGAACTCTTGGCCTGGCTGGCGGCTTCGGCGGCTTCGCGCGCGGCTTCGAGCTGCGCCTGCGTGGCCTTGAAGTCGCCGATGTCGCGCGCGTTGAGCTGCAGCACGACTTCGCCGCTGACCGGGTCGCGCATCGGGCGCGCATCGACGGCATGCCAGCGGCGGCCGTTGGCGGTGTTGATCTCGAGTTCGGCGCCGAAGGTCTGGCCGCCGCGCACCTGCGCGACGATGCGGCGCGCCAGATCGGGTTCCGGGAAGATCGCGCTGAAGTCGGTCGCGCCTATGGTCTTGCGCAGGCCGTTGAAGCACATCGCCGCGGCCGGGTTGCGCATCAGCGTGCTGCCGTCGCGCAGCGAGAACACCGCGATCCGCACGGAGGTGTGCTGCAGCGCCTCGACGCCGCGCAGCAGGCTCTTGTCGACGCCGCTGACCAGCGAGTCCGCCGCGAACAGCATCACCTGGCGCTTGTCGGGCGTGCGGATGCCGCGGGAGACCAGCATCACCGTCGCCGGCTGGCCCTTGGGATAGAGCGTCCATTGCTCGCGCACGAGCTTGCCCTGCGTGTGGTCGGCGGCGGTCACCGCCAGCCGCTCGGCCACCGAGGGGCTCATGTCGCTGAGGTCGCGGGAGAGGAATTCCTCGGCGCTGTCGGCGCGCCAGAAACCGAGCGCGGCGGCGTTGGCCCAGAGGTTGCGCTGACGCTCCTGGTCGTAGACCCACATGGGCACATCGAGCCAGTCGTAGTGGGTCAGGCAGGAGAAGTCGAGCATGGAGACGAGGCCCTTGTCGGCCCTGTTCTTGGTTACGTTTGGTCGCAGCGGATTGTCGCCGTGGGCCGTGTCCTGTCCATGGCGGCGATGTCCACTTCGTCACGTCGAAGGCCCAGGCGTGCCGAACCCCTGCGCACCTGCGTGACGGCCTCCCTCTTCAGGACAAAGGCTATGCGGGCGGGCGTGCGGACGCCAGCCTCGTTTCTCCGGAGGAACCCTTGGCCCGGAAGGCGCGGGGGCGTGTGCGGTGGGCGCGCTCCCGCGCGCCCGGTGCTCAGCCGCTCAGCCGATCAGCCCCGTTTGACGCGGCGCAGCTCGTCCCAGATCAGCAGGACGGCGCCGATCGTGATCGCGCTGTCGGCGATGTTGAACGAGGGGTAGTACCAGCCGCCCCAGTGCAGCTGGATGAAGTCGACGACGTAGCCGTGCAGCAGCCGGTCGACGATGTTGCCGACCGCGCCGCCCAGGATCAGGCTGAGCGCCCAGGCGAACTGCGTCTGGTGGCCGTGGCGGCGCAGCATCCAGACGATGAAGATCGTCGCGACCACGCCCAGGCCGACGAAGAACCAGCGCTGCCAGCCCGACGCGCCCGCCAGGAAGCTGAACGCCGCGCCGGTGTTGTGGACCCGCACCAGGTTGAAGAAGGGCAGGACGTAGTGACTGTCCCCGTACTGGAAGCTGTGCAGGATCAGGACCTTGGTGAACTGATCGGCCACGATCACCAGCAGGGCGATCGCCAGCCACTGGATCAGGCGGTTGTTCGACGAGGACGGGGACTTGGTGGCCATGGATGCTGCGCGGAGGGAAGGGCGTGCCCGGCGGATATCCTCCGGGCGCGGAACCCGCAACTGTAGCGCCCGCCGCGACGGCGCCGTGCGGCTACAGTGCGGGCCCGATGAGGATCCGATGTGGACCCGATGAGCACCCGATGAGACTGCGCCTGAAGATCCTGCTGCTCGCGCTGCTGCCGCTGGTGGCCTCGCTGCTGCTGATCGCGGTGGCGGTGCGCCAGCAGGAGCGCGAGCTGCTCGCCCGCGAGCATGCCGCCGTGCAGCGCGCTTACATGGACGCGCGCCGCGACGAGCTGCGCCATTACGTCGAGCTGGCCGTCAGCACGCTGCAGCCGCTGTACGAGCGCTCGCCCGGAGCGGCCGCCCAGACCAGCGACGCCGACGTCGAACGCGACAAGCGCGAGGCGCTGCGGCTGCTGTCCTCGCTCGACTACGGCGAGGACGGCTACTTCTTCGTCTACGACCTGCAGGGCAGGGTGCTGATGCACTCGCGCCAGCCGGAGCTGCTGGGCCGCGACCTCTGGGGCCTGCGCGATCCGCTGGGGCGGCCGACGATCCAGCAGCTGGTCGGACAGGCCCGGGCCGGCGGCGGCTATGTCGAGTACCTCTGGCGCAAGCCGTCCAGCGGCGAGATGGCGCCCAAGCTGGGCTACGTCGTCGCGATGGAGCGCTGGAACTGGATGCTGGGCACGGGCCTGTACCTGGACGGCATCCGCGCGACGCTGGAGCAGCTCGACCGCGAGGCGCAGGCCAACATCGCCCGCACGATGTGGGGCATCGCGGCGATCGCGGTGTTCGGCGTGGCGCTGATCAGCGCGAGCGCGCTGGCGCTCAACCTCAGCGAGCATCGCCAGTCCGAGGCGCGGCTGCGCGCGCTGGCGCACCAGGTCGTGCGCTCGCAGGAGGACGAACGCGCGCACCTGTCGCGCGAGCTGCACGACGGCGTCAGCCAGACGCTGGTGTCGACCAAGCTGCTGATCGAATCGGCGCAGCAGGCGGGCTCGACCGCGCTGCTGCCGCGCGCGCTGGAGCGGCTCAACGCCAGCCTGAGCGAAGTGCGCGGGCTGTCCCATCGCCTGCGTCCGGCGCTGCTCGACACGCTGGGCCTGCCGGCGGCGCTGGAGCATCTCGCGCGCGAGTTCGACGAGGCCGGCGCGGTGCCCGTCTCGATGCGCGTGGCCGGCACGCCGCGCGAGCTGCCTGAACTGCTCAATACCGTGCTCTTCCGCGTCGCCCAGGAGGCGCTGACGAACGTGGCCAAACACGCCGGTGCGGCGCGCGTGGAGATGTCACTCGAGTTCGCGCCGGAGGACGCGCGAGGCGACGCTGGCGCCGTGCTGCTGCGGGTGCTGGACGACGGCACGGGCTTCGATCCCGCCGACGCCGAACACGACGATCCGAGCCACGGCATCGGCCTGCGCAACATGCGCGAACGGATGGCCTCGGTCGACGGCGTGCTGGACCTGCAGTCCAGCCCCGGGCACGGCACGCAGGTCGAGGCCGTCGTGCCCGCATCGGCGATCCGCCGCCTGGCGCGCGACAATCCCGTCCCATGAGTTCCGATCCTTCCTCCGGCGCCGTTGCAGCCGATGCGACCGGCGCGGCCGCGCCCGTGCGCATCCTGCTGGTCGACGACCACCCGCTGGTCCGCGAGGGCGTGCGTTCGCGGCTGCAGGGCGAGGCGCGTTACCTCGTCGTCGGCGAGGCCGGCAACGCGGAGGAGGCGATGATGATGCTGATCGCCACGCAGCCGCAGGTCGTGCTGCTGGACGTCGGTCTGAAGGGGCACAACGGCATCCAGCTCGCGCAGACGATGCTGGAGCGCGTGCCCGACCTGCGCGTGCTGATGTACAGCATGTACGACAACCCCGAGTACGTGCAGCGGGCGCTGCAGGCCGGCGCCCGCGGCTACGTGCTCAAGGACGCGCCGGCGGCCGAGATCGTCGCGGCGATCGACGCGGTCGCGGCCGGCGGCACCTTCCTCAGCCCCGGCGTCTCCAAGCGCATGTTCCGCAGTCAGCAGCCGCGGCCCATCCTCTCGCCGCGCGAGAGCGAGATCCTGTCCGCGCTGGCCCGCGGCGAATCGAGCAAGCAGATCGCCCGCGCGCTCGACCTGTCCGTGAGGACCGTCGAGACGCACCGCCAGAACATCAAGCGCAAGCTCGAACTCGAAGGCCAGGCGGAACTGATCCGCTACGCGGTCGAGCACGCGCGCGGTCTCCATCGCGACGACGTCTGAGGGCGCACGCGTCCGAGGGCCCCGGAACCGCGGCGGACGCGATGCCAGGCCGTCCTGGCGGGTGTCATGCGACCGGCGTCGAGGGTTTCCACTTAAGCGCTCCTACGCCGGTCGGCTAGTCCCCGCGACGGATGTGCGAAACCGCACAGGAACGGAAACTGCCGCCGCAAGACAGCCCGCGCGTGTCGTCGTCCTTCGTGGTCGCCGTGGCGCGCGACGATAAAAGGAGACATCGATGTCGAACATGAGTCGCCACCTCGCCTGGGCGGGCGTGGCCATCCTCGGGGCCTTCGCCCTGGCCACCGTCGCGCTGGCGAACGGCGAGGCGGTCAGCGCGCTGTGGGTCGTCGTCGCGGCGATCTGCGTGTACCTGATCGGTTACCGCTACTACAGCCTGTTCCTGGCCACCAAGGTCCTGGGTCTGGATCCCACCCGCAAGACGCCGGCCTGGAAGCACAACGACGGCCTGGACTTCGTCCCGACCCACAAGTACGTGCTCTATGGCCACCACTTCGCCGCGATCGCCGGCGCCGGTCCGCTGGTCGGCCCGGTGCTGGCCGCGCAGATGGGCTACCTGCCCGGGCTGCTGTGGATCCTGGCCGGCGTGATCTTCGCCGGCGCGGTGCAGGACTTCATCGTCCTGTTCATCTCGACGCGCCGCGACGGCCGCTCGCTGGGCGACCTCGTCAAGCAGGAGATGGGCACTGTGCCCGGCGTGATCGCGCTGTTCGGCGCGTTCATGATCATGATCATCATCCTGGCGGTGCTGGCGCTGATCGTCGTGAAGGCGCTGGCCGGTTCGCCCTGGGGCACCTTCACCGTGGCGGCGACCATCCCGGTGGCGCTGTTCATGGGGGTGTACCTCAGATTCATCCGCCCGGGACGCATCGGCGAGGTGTCCATCATCGGCTTCGTGCTGCTGATGCTGGCCATCGTCGGCGGCCAGTGGGTGCATGAGAGCCCCGCCTGGGCGCCGCTGTTCACCTACGACGGCAAGGCGCTGACGTGGATGCTGATCGGCTACGGCTTCGTCGCCGCCAGCATCCCGGTGTGGCTGCTGCTGGCGCCGCGCGACTACCTGTCGACCTTCCTGAAGATCGGCACCATCATCGCGCTGGCCGTCGGCATCGTGATCGTCGCCCCGCCGATGCAGATGCCCTCGTTCACGCAGTTCGCCGCGGGCAACGGCCCGGTGTGGTCGGGCAACCTGTTCCCCTTCCTGTTCATCACCATCGCCTGCGGCGCGGTGTCGGGCTTCCACGCGCTGATCAGCTCGGGCACCACGCCCAAGATGCTGGACAACGAGGTCAACGCCCGCTTCATCGGCTACGGCGGCATGCTGGCCGAGTCCTTCGTCGCGGTGATGGCGCTGGTGGCGGCCTCGTGCATCGAGCCGGGCGTCTACTTCGCGATGAACAGCCCGGCGGCGCTGGTGGGTTCCACCCCCGACGCGGTGGCGGCGACGCTGTCCACCTGGGGCTTCGTGATCACGCCGGAGATGCTGGTGCAGACGGCCAAGGACGTCGGCGAGAACACCATCCTCGCGCGCGCCGGCGGCGCGCCGACGCTGGCGGTGGGCATGGCCCACATCCTGCATCAGGTGGTCGGCGGCAAGGCGATGATGGCCTTCTGGTACCACTTCGCGATCCTGTTCGAGGCGCTGTTCATCCTGACCGCCGTCGACGCCGGCACGCGCGCCGGTCGCTTCATGCTGCAGGACCTGCTGGGCACCTTCGTCCCGGCGCTCAAGCGCACCGAGTCGCTGCCGGCCAACCTGATCGCCACCGGCCTGTGCGTGGCGGCGTGGGGCTACTTCCTGTACCAGGGCGTGGTGGATCCGCTGGGAGGCATCAACACGCTGTGGCCGCTGTTCGGCATCGCCAACCAGATGCTGGCTGCGGTGGCGCTGCTGCTGGGCACGGTGGTGCTGTTCAAGATGAAGAAGGACCGCTACGCCTGGACGACCATCCTGCCGGCGGGCTGGCTGCTGATCTGCACGATGACGGCGGGCTGGCAGAAGATCTTCAGCGACGACCCGAAGGTCGGTTTCCTGGCGCATGCCGCGAAGTACGCGGACTCGCTGGCGGCGGGCAAGGTGCTGGCGCCGGCCAAGAGCCTGGAGGCGATGGAGCGCGTCATCTTCAACGACCGGCTGGATGCGGCGCTGTGCGCGCTGTTCATGTTCGTGGTCGTCAGCGTGCTCGTGTACAGCGTGAAGGCGGTGCTGAAGGCGCGCGCGGAGCGCAAGCCGTCGGTGAGCGAGACGCCGTTCGAGCGCATGCCTGAAGGTGCGACGGCGGGCGGTCATGCTTAAGCAGGCGGCGGAAGCGGCCCAGGCTGCGCTGTCGGCGGCCTCGGACGTGCTGCAGGCCGGGCGCTACATGGCGCGCGGCGTGCGCCAGCAGCTGATCGGCGCGGACTACGGCGCCTATCTGGCGCACATGGGCCGCACCCATCCGGACCAGGTGCCGCTGAGCTACGAGGCCTTCTTCCGCGAACGGCAGGAGGCCCGCTACAGCTCGCGCACTGGTCGCTGCTGCTGAGCCTCACGAGGGGCGCGAGGTCGCCCGGGGCCGGCGGCGCGGCCGAGTCCCGGGCTGACTTGGGGCGCCGTCTGTTCGAGCATAGCGAACCGCAGGTGAGCGGTGCGAGTTGGCGCCCCGACGAGGCCGCGCCGCCGGCCCCGGGCGACCTCGTGCCGGGCTCGGTGACACTATGTCGCATGCCTCGCTTCGCCGCCAATCTCAGTTTCCTGTACCAGGAACTGCCCTTCCTTGAACGCTTCGACGCTGCGGCCCGGGACGGGTTTGCTGGCGTGGAATGCCTGTTCCCCTACGACGTGCCGGCGGTGGAGCTGCGTGCTCGCGCAGATGCATCGGGCGTGAGCATCGTGCTGATCAATGCGCCGCCGGGGGACTGGTCGGCGGGTGAGCGCGGTCTGGCTTCCCTCGAAGGCAGGGACGAGGACTTCCGCGAATCCATCGAGCGTGCACTTGCCTATGCCTTGACGGTGGCGGCGCCGCGCGTGCATGTGCTGGCTGGCGTGCTGCGCGCCGAAGACGAGCGCGACGCGGCGATCGCGCGCTACGAGGAGCGCTTGCATTGGGCGGCGATGCAGGCTGCTCGATCGGGCATCGATCTGATGATCGAGCCCATCAATCCGCACGACATGCCCGGCTACCTGCTGCAACGGCAGGACGAGGCGCATGCGATCGTCGAGCGCGTCGGTGCGTCCAACCTGAAGGTGCAGATGGACCTGTACCACTGCGGGCGTGTCGAGGGCGACGTGGTCGCGCAGGTGCGTCGCCATCTGTCGTCGGGGCGCGTGGGTCATTTCCAGATCGCCGGCGTGCCCGACCGGCATGAGCCGGACGACGGCACGCTCGACTGGCGAGGCGCGCTTGCTGCGATCGACGAGATCGCGGTGACGACGGGATGGGAGGGGTGGATCGGCTGCGAGTACCGGCCACGCGACGCCACGTCGGGCGGCACCTCTCGCGGGATCCGTCGATGGCAAAACAGCAAAGATTAGTTGGTCGACATCTTGCATTGAAGTAGGTGCCTCCGCGCTCCACGCCTTGATGGGCTATCCCGTCTTCGAGGGCTGCTCAACACGATGGCTGCTTGTCTCTTTGAGCACAGGCACCCACGATGGCAAGCAGGATCGGACCCATGGCGTCGGCGCTTTTTCTGGCGGCGACGACCCTCGACGTCAGCGCGATCGGCATCAACGAAAGCACGTTCACGGCCTTGGGCGGGAATCTCGCGGATCCCTCCGGCTCCATGGCGGTCGAGAGCGCCAAGCTGCTCGCCGAGAGCAGGCGACCGCAGTTCCGCAGCGTCGGGGAACTCACGTTCGCGGATGGCGTGCATCGATGCACCGGCACCTGGCTCGGCGATGACGCGAGCTATTCCTACGTCATGACGGCGGCGCATTGCGTGGTGACCGACTTTCGCGACGCGCCATGGGTGCATCGCACCGGCCGCGCCACGCTGCGCGGCGACCACCTGATGATCTACGGGCAGGGGACCGCGTTCATCCCGCCACCCTCGATCACGCCGGGGAGCGGGATGAGCGCTCAGGAGAGAAGCGACAGCGACGTCGCCGTCCTGCGCATGCCGAAGGCTCCGGGAGCGGCTTCGACGCCGGCCCAACCCCTGCTCGACGACATCGAGGATGATCCACCCCTCCCGGCCGGGGCCGCCGGGGCGACGACGCACTTTGTGGGCTACGGTGCCTGGCATGTGGGCACGCGGCCGATCGAGGGGGACGGGCGGCTATGGGGAACCTCGTCCGGCGCCGTGACCGGCCGGGCGCGGCAACTGATCCGGGTGGGCTACCAGCCCGCAGAGCCGTCCGGGGACGGGTTCTCGGTGACCGCCGGGGACAGCGGCGGGGCGTTCTGGCAGCAGTCCGCAGGCTACTGGCGCGTCGTCGGCACCGCGAGCGCGCGCGATGCCCACTGGACCGCTTCCGAAGGCCCCAGGACGGCCGCGCTCATCCGTTGGCTGAAAGGCGTATTCCCAGGCGCGCGAACCTTCAGCGACCGCTTGAGCGTCTCGGCAACGATCCCGTTCACCTCCCGCAATCACGCGGAAGACGTATCGCTCGGCACGGTGGCCTACGTCGTGCCCGCGCAGGCCGGGGCGACGGGGCCGGCGGCTGTGCTTCCTTCTTCGGGAACGCCGGCCTTCAGCGTGATCCGTGCGGTCGTCGAGGAGACGCTCACGCACAACCGGGTGGAGATCCGCCTGCGTGCCCAGCGCGAGACCGGCTGCGGATGGTCCTCGCGCATGGAAGACGACACGAGCTGCGGCGTCGCCGCGCCCGCGAGGTTGACGGTGTCGTTCCAGGCCGAGGACAACCCGGAACTCCCGCGCGGCAGCTATGTCGGCAGGATCGACATCGAGGCGGTCGGATCGCGGGATGCCCAGTATCGCCAGCGCTTTCCCCTCCATCTGCGCATCGGCTACCTCCTCGAAGGAGAAGTCACGGCGACCCGGGCCTACCGGTCGCCGGATCCGGCGACGGCCGGCCGCGCGCGCGACGATGCCCTCGTGCGCTTTGTCCTGCCGATGCAGCCTCAAGTCCGTTGGCAGGACGACATCGACGAGCAGGGACGCGCCGCCAGTCGACTCGTCGTGACCGTCAAGGACGTTCTCGAGAACAAGGAACGACCTCTCGTTCTCCGCGCCTATCGTGCAACCGGGTCGGCCCGGTGTCCCACGACGGTGATGGGCGCGGCTGTCGATTGCGACGATCGCGCGCTGAGGGGCGGCCTGACGATCGAGTTCGTCAAGGGCGACAACCCCGGTCTGCCGGCCGGGATCTATCGCGGTCGGGTGTTCCTGACAGCGCGCGGCGTTGCCGACAGCGCGCGTGAGGAGCAGATCGGCGTCGACGTGGCCATCCAGACGATCTGAGGCCAACCGCACGGCAACGACAAAGGCCGACGGTCCTTGTGGATCGTCGGCCTGTCTGCGTCAGCGGCGAGGTGCCGCGGGGATCAGGCGATGACGCGCGTCTCGCCCTCACCGTAGAGATTGCTCTCGCAGCGACCGCAGATCGTCGGGTGCGCCGGGTTGACGCCGACGTCCGCGCGGTAGTGCCAGCAGCGTTCGCACTTCTGGTGCGACGACGGCGTCACCGTGATGGCCAGTTCACCGGCCAGCGCGACGCGCGCCGCGGACGTGATCAGCACGAACTTCAGGTCGTCGCCCAGGCTCTGCAGCAGGGCGAGGTCCTCGGCGTTCACGCCCAGCGCGACTTCGGCCTGCAGCGACGAGCCGATCGCCCCGGTCGTGCGGACCTCCTCGATCGCCTTGTTCACCGCGTCGCGGATCTCGTGGATGCGGTTCCACTTCGCGATCAGGCCGTCGTCGTGCGCGACACCGACCGACCAGTAGGTCTCGGTGAAGATCGTGTCGCCGGCCTGCTTGCCCGCGAAGACCTTCCACGCTTCCTCGGCGGTGAAGCTCAGGAACGGCGCCATCCAGCGCAGCATCGCATTCGTGATGTGCCACAGCGCCGTCTGCGCCGAGCGGCGCGCGGCCGACTTCGGCGCGCTGGTGTACAGGCGGTCCTTCAGCACGTCCAGGTAGCACGCGCCCAGGTCCTCCGAGCAGTACACCTGCAGCTTGGCCACGACCGGGTGGAACTCGTAGCGCTGGTAGTGCGCCAGGATCTCCTCCTGGAACTGCGCCGCGCGCGCCAGCGCGTAGCGGTCGGCCTCCAGCAGCTGGTCCAGCGGCACGGCGTCCGTCGCCGCGTCGAAGTCCGAGGTGTTGGCCAGCAGGAAGCGCAGCGTGTTGCGGATGCGGCGGTAGCCGTCCACGACGCGCGCCAGGATCTTCTCGTCGCCGGCGATGTCGCCCGAGTAGTCGGACGCCGCCACCCACAGCCGGATGATCTCGGCGCCCAGCTTCTTGCTGGTCTCCTGCGGGTCCACGCCGTTGCCCAGCGACTTGCTCATCTTGCGGCCCTTGCTGTCCACGGTGAAGCCGTGGGTCAGCAGGCCACGGTAGGGCGCGCGGCCGTTGATCGCGCAGGAGATCAGCAGCGACGAGTGGAACCAGCCGCGATGCTGGTCATGGCCTTCGAGGTAGAGGTCGGCCTCCGGGCCGGTCTCGTGCGCCGCGCCGGCATGCGAGCCCTTGAGCACATGCTGGAAGGTGGAGCCCGAGTCGAACCACACGTCCAGGATGTCCTGGCCCTTCGAGTACTGCTCGGCTTCCGCCCCCAGCCACTCGGCCGGGTCCAGCTTGGACCAGGCCTCGATGCCGCCGGCCTCGACCAGCTGCGCGGCGCGCTCGATGAATTCCAGCGTCTTCGGATGCGGCTGGCCGCTGTCCTTGTGCAGGAAGATCGGCAGCGGCACGCCCCAGCTGCGCTGGCGCGAGATGCACCAGTCCGGCCGGCCGGCGATCATGTCGTGCAGGCGCGTCTTGCCGTTCTCGGGATAGAAGCTGGTCTGCTCGATCGCGTCCAGCGCCAGCTGGCGCAGGGTCTTGTCGGCCTTGTCGACGGTGAACACGCCGTCGCCTTCGTCCATGCGGACGAACCACTGCGCCGCGGCGCGGTAGATCACCGGCGACTTGTGGCGCCAGCAGTGCGGGTAGCTGTGGCGGATCTTGCTGTGCGCCATCAGGCGGCCGGCGTCCTGCAGGGCCGCGGCGATGACCGGGTTGGCCTTCCAGATGTGCTGGCCGCCGAACAGCGGCAGCTCGGCCTCGTAGACGCCGTTGCCCTGCACCGGGTTCAGGATGTCCTTGAACGCCAGGCCGTGTGCGATGCACGAGTTGAAGTCGTCCACGCCGTAGGCCGGCGCCGAATGGACCACGCCGGTGCCGTCGTCGGCGGTGGCGTAGTCGGCGAGATAGACGGGGCTCTCGCGATCGAAGCCCGGATGCACATGCGCGAGCGGGTGCTTGAACTTCAGCAGTTCCAGCGACTTGCCCGGCGTGACGGCGACGGTCTTGCCTTCGATGCCCCAGCGGGCCAGGCACTTCTCGACCAGCGCCTCGGCCACGACGAAGTAGCCGCGTTCGGTATCGACCAGCGCGTAGGGCAGCTCGGGATTGAGGTTCAGCGCCTGGTTGGCGGGGATGGTCCAGGGCGTCGTCGTCCAGATGACGGTGAACGCCTCCTTCTCCAGCTTGGGCACGCCGAAGGCGGCCGCGAGCTTCTCCGGCTCCGCGCTCAGGAAGGCGACGTCGACGGCCGGGGAGTCCTTGTCGGCGTACTCGATCTCGAACTCCGCGAGCGAGGAGCCGCAGTCGAAGCACCAGTACACCGGCTTCAGGCCGCGGTAGACGAAACCGCGTTCGAACAGGCGCTTCAGGACGCGCAGTTCACCCGCCTCGTTCTTGAAGTCCATCGTGCGGTACGGATGATCCCAGTCGCCCAGCACGCCCAGGCGCTTGAAGTCCACGCGCTGCTGATCGATCTGCTCGCCGGCGTAGGCGCGGCTCTTGGCCTGCACCTCGTCGCGCGGCAGGCCGCGGCCGAAGGTCTTCTCGATCTGGTTCTCGATCGGCAGGCCGTGGCAGTCCCAGCCGGGGATGTAGGCGGCGTCGAAGCCCTCGAGCTGGCGCGCCTTGACGATCATGTCCTTCAGGATCTTGTTGACGGCGTGACCCATGTGGATCTGGCCGTTGGCGTAGGGCGGGCCGTCGTGCAGCACGAACTTCGGCTTGCCCTGGCGCGCGACGCGCAGGCGCTGGTAGATGCCCTGGTCTTCCCATTCCTTCACCCAGCCCGGCTCGCGCTTGGGCAGGTCGCCGCGCATCGGGAACGGGGTGTCGGGCAGGTTGAGCGTCGAGCGGTAGTCGGACTTGGAGTCGTCGGTCATGGCGGCGGCAATCGAAGGAGCGGCCAGGGGGAGGGGGCCGCGAGAGAACAGGGGTGGCGCGCTGGGCAGGGTGCCGGAGAGGCAGGGCCGCGCGCCGGCTGAGCGGTCGAGATGAGCAGTCGGGTGCTCAGCCCTTCAAATTCGGTCGCGGGTGGTCTGTCTGCGGACGGCGGCGTGGGTGGTCGCCGGTTCGGCGAAGTACGCGCGTGCCTGGCGGACGTCCTCGCGGATCGCGGCGGTCAGGGCGTCCAGGCCGTCGAAACGGGCTTCGTCACGCAGTTTGTGCAGGAGTTCCACGCGCACGAGTTTACCGTAGGCCTCGCCCGGCCCCAGGCGGTCGGCCAGCGCCGCCGGCCAGTCCAGCGCGTGGACCTCCAGCAGCACCCGGCCGGCGTCCTCGACCGTCGGCCGCACGCCCAGCGAGGCGACGCCGTCCAGCACGATGCCGCCGGCCGTGCCGCCAGCCCTGCTGTCCGCCGAATGCGTGCCGCGGTCCTGGCCGTCCAGCCCGTGCACCCGCACCGCGAAGATCCCGTGCGCCGCCGGCTTGTCGTGGTCGAACTTCAGGTTCAGCGTGCGGAAGCCGTCGCCGCGGCCGGGCGCGGTCTCCGCCAGCTGCCGTCCCAGCTTCTGACCGTGGATCACGTGGCCCGAGATCGCGTACGGCCGCCCCAGCAGCCGCGCCGCGCCGTCCATGTCGCCGGCGGCCAGCGCCTCGCGCACGGCGGAGCTCGAGACCCGCAGCCCGTGCACCTCGTAGCTCATCATCCGCGCGACGTCGAAACCCAGCCGTTGCCCGGCGGCGTCCAGCGTCGCGTAGTCGCCCTGGCGCTTGGCGCCGAAGCGGAAGTCGTCGCCGACCAGCACGTACTTCGTCCCCAGGCCGTCGATCAGCACCCGCTGGATGAAGTCCTGTGCCGGCAGCGAGGCCAGTGCCTCGTCGAAGCGCAGCACCACGACCTGATCGATGCCGCAGCGCTCCAGTTCCTGGAGCTTGTCGCGCAGCGTGGCGATGCGCGCCGGTGCCAGCTCGGGCTTGCCCAGCCTGGCCGCGAAGAAGTCGCGCGGGTGCGGCTCGAAGGTGAGCACGCAGGTCGGCAGGCCGCGGTGGCGGGCCTCCGACAGCAGCAGCGCCAGCATGGCCTGGTGGCCGCGATGGACGCCGTCGAAGTTGCCGATCGTCAGCGCGCACTGCGCCGCGATGCCGGGATGGTGGAAGCCGCGGAAAACCTGCATGGGCCAGGATTATCAGCCGCCGCGCGCGACCGCGCCGCGATCAGGCCGCGTTCATGCCGCCTCGGCGGCCGGCGGGGCGGGCAGGTGTTGCGTGACGACGTCCAGCAGCTCGTCCATCTCGAAAGGCTTGACCAGGTGGTCGTCCATGCCGCTGGCCAGGCAGCGTTGGCGGTCGTCGTCGACGGTGCTCGCGGTCAGCGCCACCACCGGCGTGCGCGGCAGCAGCCGGCGTGCTTCCTCCTGCCGCCACGCGGTCGTGGCCGAATAGCCGTCCATCTCCGGCATCTGGCAGTCCATCAGGACGAGGTCGAAGCGCTGCGCGCGCAGCAGCTCCAGGGCCTGCCGCCCATGCTCGGCCGGCACCACGCGCAGGCCGCAGCGTTCCAGCATCGTCGTGGCGACCAGCAGGTTGACCGGGCTGTCGTCGACCAGCAGGACGCGGCCTTCCAGGCGGGGCAGTGGGCGCGGCGACCCGGCGGACGCGGCGTGCAGTGCGGCGCCCCCGGCGTCGGCGGCGGCCTCCGCCGCGCAGATCTGCAGCGGCAGCGTGAACTCGAACACCGAGCCCTGACCCGGCGTCGACGCGCAGCGCAGGTCGCCGCCCATCGCCCGGGCGATCTCGCGGGAGATCGTCAGGCCCAGGCCGGCGCCGTCGCGGCGCGCGCGGTCGGTGCCGGCGCCGGTGCCGGTGCGGTCTGCCTGCTCGAAGGGCGCGAAGATCCGCTCCAGCTGGTCCGCGGGGATGCCGTCGCCGGTGTCGCGGACCGCGAAGCGCAGCAGCGTGCCGGCGCGCATGTCGAGCACCGACGAGACCTCGACCGCCACCAGGCCGTGATCGGTGAACTTGATGGCGTTGCCCACCAGGTTGTGCAGCACCTGCTGGATGCGCGACGCGTCGCCCATCGCCCGCGCCGGCAGCTGCGGCGCCACGCTCAGCGTGAAGTCCAGCCCCTTGACCCGGGCGGATTCGCCCAGCAGCCGCGCGACGTCGCCCGCGACCTCCCGGAGGTCGAAGGGCCGGGACTCGACGACCAGCTTGCCGGATTCGATGCGCGCCAGGTCCAGGATGTCGTTGACCAGGGTCAGCAGGTGCCGCCCCGAGCGGCGCACGATGTCGACCTGCTCGCGCTGCTGCGGGCTGAGCTCGCCGCGTTCCAGCAGCTGCGTCATGCCGATGATGCCGTTGAGCGGCGTGCGGATCTCGTGGCTCATCACCGCGACGAAGCGGCTCTTGCTGCTGCTCGTTTCCTCGGCGGCGTTGAGCGCCAGGCGGCGCTGCTCGGCCAGCCGCGCCTGCTCGAAGCGCAGGCGCAGCAGTTCCAGCGACCTGGCCTCGATGCGGCGCGACTCCAGCACCGTCAGCAGCCAGAACATGACCAGTCCGCCGACGCTGAGCCAGCCGGTGACGCCGCCCTGCAGCGCCATCCGGATCGCCAGCGGCGCGATCACCAGCGAGGCGAACAGTGCCTGCCCGCGCGCCCAATGGCCCAGCGACACCATCGTGAAGGCGACCAGGCCGACGAGCGTCGTCATGACCGCGCCGTCGATCTCGGGCAGGTTGGGGGTGGCGAAGAGCGCACCGATCACGCCCCAGGCCAGGCCGTCCATGCCCAGCCCGACGAGGTAGCGGCGCTCCTCGCGCGCGGACGCGCGCTCCTGCAGCGGCAGATGGAGGAAACGCCGGGCCTGCAGCGTGCGCCACAGCGAGACGCTCCAGCGCGCGCCCAGCCAGCCGAGCAGGTCGACCGCGGGCAGGTGCGGCCACAGCAGCACGACCGGCAGCAGGCTGAAGAGCGCGCCGACGGCCGCCGGCATGGCCACGCGGGCCTGCAGGCTGCCCAGGCGT
The DNA here is from genome assembly GCA_002205125.1 of Roseateles noduli. GTDB lineage: Bacteria > Pseudomonadota > Gammaproteobacteria > Burkholderiales > Burkholderiaceae_C > Roseateles > Roseateles noduli. Next base: position 395,119 of record NIOE01000006.1, read on the forward strand.
TCGGCCCGGACCTGGATCGCCACGCTGGGGGCGGCGATGTCCTCGCGATGTTTGTTTTCTGAGAGTCCCATACGACACGGCCGGCGAGGTTCCGACCGTTGCGCCTCCTGGCTGCTGGCGCCGCTCAGGGGCGACGCTTCGGTGGCGCGTTTCTACCGAAGGATCATTGACAGCGGTGTCGGGGACTTCCCGGGGCCCCGACCTTGAAATAAATCAAATTCAAGAATCTTCCGGGCGGCTTTCCCGGTGTTCGTGGCGCACACATGGGGCGTCATTCGAACCGACGTCGTCGTACGCCGGCCTGTTGCTCACCATCGCGAATTCCATGCCCTCACTGCTCAGAACCCTGTTCGAAAGAAGCCATGTCGGAGCCGGGCCCGCCATGCCGTCGACCGCCGCCAGTCCGACCGACGTGGTCCGGGCTCATCAACTGAAGGACCTGCTCGATCGGCGATCCCCCCAGATCGGGACCGCGACGGCATTGGCGCCGGGACTGGACGCCTGCGTCATCGACGGCGCCACGATCGTCATGTCGCCGCCGACAAGGCGCACCGCGGTGGCCTTTGCCAGGGCCTGCCTGGACAACAACATCCGGCACGTGGTGGATCTCCGCTCGGCCCGGGAAAAGACGAAGTGCGAGGCGGGCCCGTTGGACGGCTCGGGGAAACGCGTGAGCGAGGGGCCCTGGACCGCCAGCTTCGAACGCGTGGGGCGCAAGGTGGGCCTCAGATTCCTGGGGGCGCGCATGCCGGCCAAGGAATCGCATGCAAGCGGGGTGGAGGTCCGGCTGATGCGCGCCGGGATGGCGCCGGGTCCCTACGGCAAGGGCATGCCCAAGCTCGGGCATGCCATGCAACTGATCCGGATGCCGACGGACGGACGGGACCGCGCCATCTCTGCGGACCAACTCTTCGACGTCTGCATGCACCTCGCAATGACGCCGCAAAAGGGGGCGACCGTCTTCCAATGTGCGGACGGTCGTCATGCGAGCGCGACCTTCGCGGCGGCGCACGGCTTCATGCAGCGCGTGCTTCGGCGGGAGACCTATGCGCCCAAGTTCCAGGAGACGCTCCTGGAGGAATGCCTGCGTGTGCGCGGCCGTCAGCGCCCGGACACATTCCGGATGGAGGACCTGATGTCGTTGACGACATTCGTGGGCAAGGTGGCCGAGGCGGACAAGAGCGGTCTGCTGGAGCCCTGCAAGGAGCCCGCGCCGACGATGCGGACCCGCATGCCGAGCGTGTCCAGCGTGTCCAGCATGTCCAGCACGTACAGCACGGACAGCGCCGCCAACGATACGCAGGAGTAAGCCGTGCCTTCCCAGCGGGAGATCCCGCCGCTGCCGGAAGAGACCCTGCCACTGGCGGAACAGACGCCGCCGCCCGACCTGGCGGGCGGCAATGCCGTCGCGGGAGAGGCCTCGGCCAACATGAAGTCGTGGAACGATCGCGGAGGTTCCATCCAGTTCCGCCCGGCCCACCAGGGGAACTGGAAGATGGCGTCGTCGCTCGGTGATGGCGCGAACGAGTACCGGGTCTTGACGCAGACGGGGCGGGGAGAGCAGGCGAGCCGCGAGGGCTTCCTTCGCGCGAAGGCCTTGTCCGTGTCGGCCCGCGCCCCCGTCGACTTCCGCGACGACAAGCCGCAGATGAAGAGTCTGAAGGCGCCGGCGAAGCAGGAGCGCGACGGCGCATCCACGGCCGCTGCGGAGCCTGCCGACGATCAGACCGCCGGTTCCGATAGCGTCAGCTCCCGCTGACGCTCGTCCAGCCACATCCACCCGCCTTCCTTCAGCCCGGCCGGCAGGTCCAGCGCGCCGATGCGCTGCCGGTGCAGGCTCAGCACGCGGTTGCCGACCGCCGCCACCATCCGCTTGGCCTGGTGGTAGCGGCCTTCGGTGAGCGCCATCTGCAGGCGGCCGTCGGGCAGCCGCTCGGCGGAGACGGCTTGCACCGGCTCCTCGGCCAGCTTCGGGTTGCGCTCCTCCAGCAGCACACCTTCGACGAGCTTGCGCAGCTGCGCCTCATCCACCTCGGCCTTGCAGACCGCCTGGTAGAGCTTGGGCACGTGGTATTTCGGGCTGGTGAGCTTGTGCTGCAGCGGACCGTCGTCGGTCAGCAGCAGCAGGCCGGTGGTGTCCTCGTCGAGGCGGCCGACCGGCTGGATGTCGCGGTTGCGCACGGGTTCGGGCAGCAGCGAGAACACGCTCGGGTGATGGCTGGGCTTGCGGGAACACTCGTACCCCGCCGGCTTGTACAGGAGGATCAGGGCCTTCTCGTGGAAGGGCCAGGTCTGGCCTTCCACCTCGAAGACCAGGCCGGCGGTCTGGAAAGTCTGGTCCGGATCCTCGATGACCGTGCCGCCGATCGAGACCAGCCCGTGCCGCAGCAGCGCGGCGCAATGCCGGCGCGTGCCGAAGCCCTGGCTGAAGAGGATCTGGGCGATCGCCGTGGGTTTGGCGGACTTGATGGGGGAAGCGGAACTCGACGTCATGGGGAGGAATTGTCGCTGCGCCGCCGACCGTCGTTCGAATTGACGAATATCAAGATTGATCGTTCGTGGGTCGCATGGATGCTCCCGTCAGTCGCACAGATCGGCATCGGGAACGACGGGGCGAACGCCCCACCTTGGAGTACCTCGCCATGCCTGCCATCTTTCAACGCATTTCCCACGCTTTCAACGGTGCCCACGGACGCGGCGCGGATGCTGCCAAGCCCGACGAAGGCGTAGCGCTTCACGCCGAACTGGAACGCTGGACGTCGGCCCTGGCGCCGACCCTGCTCGCGCCGGCGGGTGTGCGGTCCCCGGAGCACCTCAACCACGAGACGCTGCTCGACAAGGCCCTGCCGCATGCCAGCCGGCTGAGCGACGGGACGGTGCTGATGGCGTCGCCGCACCTCGACGAGGCGCTGCGTTTTGCCTATGTCTGCGTGGAGCATCGGATCGACCGGGTGGTGGACCTTCGATCGGCGAAGGAAAAGCAGCATGGACACGGTGGCCCGCTGGACGGCGGGAAATCGGATTTCGTCAAGGACCACGGGATTGCGCGCTTTGCGCGGCAGGGACGCGAAAGGCCATTGAACGGAGCGGGCAAGGGCGACGGCAAGGACCATGTCCGTACCGTCGAGGTCAGCCTGAAGCCGGGCAGGAAGACGCCGGCGCCGGCAGGCGGCAGGCCCCGCGATCTGTCGCGGTCCCTGGAGTGGATCCGCGTCCACGCGGGCAGCGGCAAGGCCGTCGCGCCCGAGCACCTGCTCGACGTCAGCCTGCATCTGGCCCGCACGGCGCCGGACGGGCGGACGGCGTTCCAGTGCGCCGATGGCCAGCACACCGGCGCCACTTTCGCGGCGGCCCATGCGCTGCTCCAGGCGCACCTGCGCGATCCGATGTCCGCCCAGGAGCTGAAGGAGGCTCTGCTGGACGAATGCCTGAGCATCCGCCGCGATCGCGGACCGGAGCTGTTCCGGGCCGAGGATCTGGCGTCGCTGATGGCCTTCGGTCGCCTGATGCTGGATTGCGACCGCCGAGGGGCGCTGAGGGATCTCCCCCGGCCCGGCACGCCGACCGTCGTCCCCGCGGGGCCCATCGGTCCCGCAACTCCGGCGACCGAGCGTCCACGTTTGCCGCTCCGGCCGGAGCACCTGCCTCTGCCGGCGCAGAGTCTGCTTCTGCCGGCGCAGAGTCTGCCCGTGCCGGAAGAGAGTCTGCCCGTGCCGGAAGAGAGTCTGCCCCTGCCGGAGGAGTTCCCGCCGCCGCTGCAGGAGAGCGCGTCGCTGCCGCCCACGACGCGGGCAGTCCCGCCGCAGACGCCGGCGACCGTCCAACGTCCCCTGCGCAAGCCCCCGCAGGCCTCGGACCTCAAGCGGTTCGAGCAAGGACCAACGCTCGTGATGCCGGCCGCTGCGCAGCTCGATATCCGCTCGATCCTGAAGAAGGAAGGTCAGGCGTCGAGCCGCGGCAAGCGGTCGGTCCTGTTCGGGAAACCAGACGAGACACGGCGCTTCAACAAGTTTCTGAGCATTGCGAATGATCCCGGATTCAAGGCCGCCAAGGCGGGGCGGGCGGGCCCGGCCGCCGGCGCCGACGCTGACGCCAGGCCGAAGTTGACGGCCTATGAGCGGCTCTTCGGCGAGCCCCCTCCGCCGACGACCGATCCCTGACAGTGCGGCCCCCCAATGTCGTTCGACTGGCATCGAGTCCGTCCACCCCTCGTCCCGACACGCTTGCCGGCTTCTGCCGTGAAGCTGCCGCCATCCGTCTTCACGTGATCGGACCTGCCACCGAGGAGGGAGCGCGGTCCCTCAACTTCAACCTCAACCCTATCCGTTAATCGCCATGACACTCATCTCCAGACTCCTCAGCCGGGTCCGCCCGGACCTGACCGCTTGCGCTGCGCAGATTCCGGCTGAAGCCGTCGCGCTGAAGGAGCGGCTCGACCAGCTATGCAAAATGCTGCCCAGTTCGCCGTCGTCGACGTCGTTGCGCGGGCTGGAAGCCGGCCGGCTTCCCGACGGGACGATCGTGATGAGTCCCCCGTCACCCACGCAGGCCCTGGCGTTCGCCGACGCCTGCGTGCGGCAGGACATCCGCCGGGTGGTGGACCTGCGCTCTGCGCGCGAGAAGTCCGGTCGTTACGGGAGTCTGCTGGATGGGAACGCCAAGCCCATCGCTGGCGAGCACGGGACGGTGAAGGTCAGGCACCTGAAATCTCACGCCCCGCTGCTGTCTGTCGGCGGCCGCGTGCCGGCTGGCGATTCGCACACGCGCCGCGTCGCCGTCGGCTTGAATCGCCATGGAAAGCCCGTGCCTGGGTCGACGAAGGACCTCTCCGTGATCAGGATGCCGGTGGGCAGCGGCAAGGCGATTTCAGCGGACCGCCTCTTCGACGTCTGCATGCACCTGGCTCAAGTCGAAGAGAAGGAAGGCGGCGTCACGGCCTTCCAATGCGCCGACGGCGGCCACACCAGTGCAACCTTCGCCGCGGCCCGCGGTCTGGTCGAGCGTTTCAGGCGGGAAGCGATGCTCCCTGGAAATGTCGGCGAGTATGTGATGGAGGAGTGCGCCAAGGTATGCGGCCATCACCGTCCGGACGTCTTCCGGGCCGATAACCTGGCGTCGTTGCTCCAGTTCGCGGATCGGTGCGTGGAGGCGCTGAATCGCGGCGAGTTGCGCGGTATCGGGCTTGCAGGCGTCCCGCCGCAGCTGCCGCCACCGCGCTCGGAGCGCCTGCCGGGTTCCATCCTGAAGTTGCCGCGATCGGTGTTCAAGGAAGCGGCAGACGGCGGCGAAAACAGAAAGGTCCGGGTGGCCTTCGCGAAGGAAGTGGACCTGCGCCATCTGACGGACACTGTGCACGACGACGACGATCCGTTCGAAGTCACCCGGACCGTCAAGGATGTGACCCGGCTCATCGCCGACGAAGATGGCACGGTCGTTCCCACCTTTGCGGCCAGGATCTTCAGCACGCCGGAGGAAGGGCACTCCGAGAGCTGATCGTCGACGACGCCTCGTCTCCACAATGTGTAGTCGGCGACGACACCGCATCCAAGACCGCCCGCGCCACCACCTCCGCCGCCACTGCGCCGAGCAGCGTCATGTCGCCGTCGACGTCCGCGGCGCCGGTGGCCAGCGCGAACATCACGTCGCCGTCCATCACCGTGTGAACGGGATGGATGGCTCGCGCCAGGCCGTCGTGCGCGATCTGTGCGAGCTTGGTGGCCTGCGCCTTCGTCAGGCGGGCGTCGGTCGCGATGACGCCGATCGTCGTGGCGCTGCCTTGCAGCGCGCCGCCGGGGCGCTCGCCGTCGAGCAGTGCCTGGACCGTCGAGCGCGGCCGTCCGTCCGCGCCGCGCGAGCCGGCGATCACCACCTCGCCGCCGTGCGGATGGACGACATCGCCCACCGCGTTGACGACGACCATCGCCGACAGCGTCATGCCGCCGATGCGCACCGTCGCCATCCCGAGCCCTCCCGGCATCGACCGCTCGACGCCGAGCAGCTTGCCCACCGTTGCGCCGGTCCCAGCGCCTATGCGTCCGCGCGCGCGTTCGCTGGCGGAGGCCGCGTCGCAGGCCGCGCGGCCCGCCGTCGCGTCGGGCGCGGTGTCGACACCGTGCCGCCACAGATCGAAGAGCACCGCCGCCGGCACGATGGGCACGCGCACCTGACCGACGGGGAAGCCATGTCCGCGTTCCGCCAGCCAGCGCATCACGCCGTCCGCGGCCGCGAGGCCGAACGCGCTGCCGCCGGTGAGCAGGATCGCGTGGACCTGCTGGACCGTGTTCTCGGGACGCAGGAGGTCCAGATCGCGCGTGCCCGGCGCGGCGCCTCGCACATCGACGCCGGCCGTCACGCCGCCCTCGCAGAGCACGACGCTGCAGCCGGTAGGAACCGACGGATGCGTGAAGTGGCCGACCTTCAGGCCGGCGACATCGCAAAGGGCGCCGGCGTCCGCGCGCGACGCCGTCACGGCGCGGCCCAGGCCAGCGTTCACGGGTTCGCTCAAGGCTTGGCGCCTTGCGGCTTCAGCGAGCCGCAGTCGCTGCCCAGATAGCGGGCCTCGCCGGTGGAACGGATCACCTCGGTCTTGCCGTCGCGCTGCGCGCGGATCTCGCTCTTCGTCTTGTAATGGTCCGGGCCGAGGAAGGTGATCTCGTTGGTGCCTTCCGAGGCCGGGTTGGTGCAGCGGAAGTTCACCAGCATCGTGTCGCCGGTGCGCTTGCTGTCGTGGGAGCACTTGCCGTCGGTGCGGGGCATCGCGGCGCGGTCGGCCTGTTCCTTGGTGACGCAGGATTTGAGCGTCAGCTCGCCGCCCTGGAAGTTCATGCTGACGCCGTGCTGCGACATCATCGATTCCATCTGCTTGCGCTGCTCGGGCGGCAGCGCCGCCATCTGCTTCTGCATCTGCTCCATCTGCGCCTGGCGCTGCGGATCGAGCTGGGGCTTCTGCCTGATCTCCCACAGCCCGGGCTTGAAGTCCTGGGCCGAGGCGGAGACCACGCCGGCCGCGAGCAGCAGTCCGACGATCAGGGAGGAGGGCGTGAAGGACATGACGGACTCCATCGCCGCAGGGTTGGGCGAGTGAGTCCAGTGTACGCAGCGGCGAGTCGGGATGCACCGCTAGGCGGAAACCGGAGCCATAGCAGCGCTATGGCGAGGATTTCCAACGACGCGGTGCGCCCGAATCGCCGCTGCGTCAGGCGAAGACGCCGGCTGTGTCCTGCATGCGCGCACTGACTTCGCCCAGGTGATGCAGCGAATCGCCGTACTGCATCTCCATGACGGCCAGGCGCTTGAAGTAGTGGCTGCCGATGTACTCGTCGGTCACGCCGATGCCGCCGTGCAACTGCGTGCACTGCTGGCCGACGAAGCGCATCGACTGCCCCAGCTGCACCTTGGCCTGCGAGATCGCGCGGCGGCGTGCGTCCGCCGGCTCGTTCAGCTTGAGCGTGGCGAAGTAGCTCATCGAGCGCGCCAGCTCCAGCTGCATCTTGACGTCGGCCATGCGGTGGCGCAGCGCCTGGAAGCTCGCGATCGCGACGCCGAACTGCTTGCGCGTGTTCAGGTATTCGGCCGTCAACGCGACGAAGCGGTCCATCGCGCCGACGGCCTCGGCCGCCTGCGCCGCGATGGCGATGTCGACGGCGTGTTCCAGCACCGCCAGCCCGCGGTCCGGCCCGACCAGCAGCGTGGCGGGCGTGTCCTGCAGCGTGAGTTCGGCCGCGCGCGAGCCGTCGTGCAGCGCATAACCGCGCAGCGCGACGCCGGCCGCGTCCTTCGCGACCAGGTACAGCGCGATGTTCGCGCCGGCTCCGCCCGCGCAGGCCGGCACGATGAACGCATCGGCCGCGTCGCCGGCCGGGACCACGCTCTTCGCGCCGGTCAGCCGGTGATCGGCGGTCGCGATCGTGTCGCAGATGTCGAGGCGGTAGCGCGCCTTGCGCTCCTGATGCGCGAGCACGACCAGCGCTTCGCCGCCGGCGATGCGCGGCAGCCACTCGCCCTGCGCGGCGTCATCCGCCTGCGCGAACACGGCCGGCGCGACGAGTCCGCCCTGCGCATACGGCTCCATCACCAGGCCGCGGCCCAGCTCTTCCATGACGACCATCGCCTCGGCCGGGCCGAAGCCCAGGCCGCCGTGCGCTTCCGGCACGGCCAGCGCGGTCAGTCCCAGCCCGGCCAGCGCGTTCCAGGCGTCGCGCGAGAAGCCGCCCGCCTTCACGATCGCGCGGCGCTGCTCGAAGCCGTAATCCTTGTCGACGTAGCGCCGCACCGCGTCGCGCAGCGAGTTCTGGTCTTCGGTGAAGTCAAAATCCATCTCTGTTCTCCATCAATCGCCGCACGAACGGCCTTGAGCAAGCGGAACCCGGAGAACTGGCTTTGCCAGGCTCCTGGGTTCGCCCCCTTGGGGGGCGCGCGCAGCGCGTAGGGGGGTCAACCCAACACCGTTTGCGCGACGATGTTGCGCTGAACCTCGTTCGAGCCGCCGTAGATCGTCGTCTTGCGATAGTTGAAATAGTGGCTCGCGAGCGGCGCGCAGTGGGCCGCGCCGACCTGATCGCCCTGCCAGCCGGCCTCCATCGCCTCCTGGATGAAGGGTGTCGAATACGGTCCGGCGGCCAGCATCATCAGCTCGGTGTAGCGCTGCTGGATCTCGCTGCCGCGGATCTTCAGCAGGCCGGCCACGTCCAGCGACTGCTTGCCACTGGATTCGGCCGACAGCACGCGCAGCACCATCATCTCCAGCGCGACGATGTCCACCTCCAGCAGCGCGATCTGGTCGCGGAAACGCGGGTCGTCGTAGACGCCCTCGGCCTTGGCGATGCGCTTGAGCCGTTCGAGCTCGCGCTTGCCGCGGTTCACGTCGGCGATGTTGGTGCGCTCGTGCGCGAGCAGGTACTTGGCGTAGGTCCAGCCCTTGTTCTCCTCGCCGACGAGGTTCTCCGCCGGGACCACGACGTCGTCGAAGAAGACCTCGTTGACCTCGTGCTCGCCGTCCAGCATGGTGATCGGCCGCACGGTCACGCCCGGCGACTTCATGTCGATGAGCAGGAAGGAGATGCCGGCCTGCGGCTTGACGCTCGTGTCGGTGCGCACCAGGCAGAAGATCCAGTCGCCGTACTGGCCCAGCGTGGTCCAGGTCTTCTGGCCGTTGACGACGTAGGTGTCGCCGCGGCGCTCGGCGCGCGTTTTGACCGAGGCCAGGTCCGAGCCCGAGCCCGGCTCGCTGTAGCCCTGGCTCCACCAGACGTCGCCGCTCATGATGCCGGGGAGGTGGCGCTCCTGCTGCTCGCGGGAGCCGAAAGCCATGATCACCGGGGCCACCATCACCGGCCCGAAAGGCACGACGCGCGGCGCGCCGGCCAGCGCACATTCCTCTTCGAAGAGGTGGCGCTGCACGGCGTTCCAGCCCGGACCGCCGAACTGCTTCGGCCAGGCCCAGCCGTGCCAGCCCTGCTTGCCGAGGATGCGCGCCCAGCGCTGCAGATCGTCCTTGTTCAGCCGCAGCGCGTTGTGCACCTTGTGGCTGATGTCCTTCGGAAGGTGCTCGGCCACCCACTGGCGGATGTCGGCCCGGAAGGCCTGTTCTTCGGGGGTGAAGTTGAGGTCCATGCGTCGTGTCTCCTGCGGTCCTTGATGTCTTGTCCTGCGCCCGTCGTGTGTCGTCGTGGGCTGTCGTGGGCCCGTCCTGCTGCGTGTCCCCGGACTGCGCAGGTTTTTAGCACGAGCGTTCGCTTTTTTCCTGTCCCGACCGGGACAAGCCCAGGGCCATCCCGGGGGCGGGGGAGAATGCGCGCCTTCCGGGCTCCGAAGATCCGCCATGACCACCTCGTCCCCGACTTCGCCACCGGGCGCGCTCCCGAACGCGCTCCCGACCCTGTTCCCGACCTCCCTGCCGCGGCCGGTGCTCGCCCTGCACGGCGGCGCCGGCACGATCCGTCGCTCGAGCATGAGCGCGGACATGGAGGCGCGCTATCGCGCCGCGCTGGCGGAGATCCTGGCCGACGGCGCGACGCGGCTGGCGCGCGGCGACGCGGCGATGGACGTCGCCGTGGAGGCCGTGCGCCGGCTCGAGGAATGCGAGCTCTTCAACGCCGGCAAGGGCGCGGTCTACACGGCGGACCGGCGGCATGAGCTCGACGCCAGCGTCATGGACGGGCGCGATCGCAGCGCCGGCGCGGTGGCCGGCGTGACGCGGGTGCGCAATCCGGTGCTCGCGGCGCGGGCGGTGATGGCGCACAGCGGCCACGTGATGCTGATCGGCACGGCGGCGGACAGCTTCGCGTTCGAACAGGGCCTGGAGCGCGTGGCGCCCGACTGGTTCGGCACGCCGCAGCGGCTGGCGCAACTGGAGCAGGCGCGGGCGTCCGCGCTCGGCCAGATGCTGGACCACGACGGACAGCAGGCGGTGACCGACGCCGGCGCGACGGGCTCGACCGGTGACGTCGCCGGAGGCCCCATCGACGAACAGACCAAGTTCGGCACCGTCGGCGCGGTGGTGCGCGACGCGGCGGGCCACCTCGCCGCGGCGACCTCCACCGGCGGGATGACGAACAAGCGGCCGGGCCGGGTCGGCGACTCGCCGATCCCCGGCGCCGGGTGTTACGCGGACGACCGCAGCGTCGCCGTCTCCTGCACGGGCACGGGGGAAGCCTTCATCCGCGCCGTCGCGGCCCATGAGATCGGCGCACTGATGCGCATCGGCGGTCTGCCGCTGGCGGACGCTTGCGCCCGCGTCGTGTTCGAGGAGCTGCCCGCGGTGGGCGGCGACGGCGGACTGATCGCGGTCGACACCCTGGGCAACGTCTGGCTCGGCTTCAACACCGAGGGCATGTACCGCGGCTGGGTCGAGGCGGGCGGGGTCCCCGTGGTCGGGGTGTACCGGGAGGAGTGAGGCGGCGGCGGTGTTATGGTGCTGGCCGCATTGTTTGGTAACGAGCTGCTGGCCGCGTGGCGCCGCCCGGCAGCTTCCACGAGTGGAGAGATGTCGCTGTGATTCCGTCGCTGCAATCCGAAGGGCTGGTCCTGGCCGAGGTCAACGGCTGCCTGGGCCTGATCACCTTGAACCGTCCGCAGGCGCTGAACGCGCTGACGCTGCCCATGATCCGCGACCTGACCGCGCTGCTGACGGCGTGGGCGAAGGATCCCGCGATCCAGGCGGTCGCGCTGATCGGCGCCTGCCGCGAAGGCAAGCCCGCGGCGTTCTGCGCCGGGGGCGACATCCGCTTCTTCCACCAGGCCGCGCTCGCAGGTGGTGACGCGATGCAGGCGCTGGATGCGTTCTTCACCGAGGAATACGCGCTCAACCACCTCATCCACCAGTTCCCCAAGCCCTGCATCGCGCTGATGGACGGCGTCGTGATGGGCGGCGGCATGGGCATCAGCCAGGGCGCGCGGCTGCGCGTGCTGACGGAGCACTCGAAGTTGGCGATGCCCGAGACCAACATCGGCCTGTTCCCGGATGTGGGCGGCGGCTACTTCCTGTCGCGCTGCCCCGGCCACAGCGGCGAGTGGCTGGCGCTGACCGGGCAGGTCATCGGCGCGGGCGACGCGATCGAGCTCGGCCTGGGCGACGTCTTCGTCCGCAGCAGCGAGCTGCCGGCGATCGTCGAAGGCCTGCGGACCGGCGTGCAGGACAGCGCCGAGCACGTGGTCGCGACGGTGATGGAGCGCGTGGACCTGGCGCCGGTCGCCGAGCACTGGAACGCGCGCGCGCAGATCAACCGGCACTTCTCGGCCGCGTCCGTGCCGGCGCTGTTCGCGTCGCTTGAGGCGGACGCCGATCCCTGGGCGCAGCAGACGCTGGCGACGCTGAAGCAGCGTTCGCCGCTGATGATGGCGGTCACGCTGGAGCAGATCCGTCGCGCCCGGACGATGAGCCTGTCCGACGACCTGCGCATGGAGCGCGACCTGGTGCACCACTGCTTCCACCTGCGGCCCGGCGCGGCCAGCGAGACGGTGGAGGGCGTGCGCGCGCTGGCCGTCGACAAGGACCATGCGCCGAAGTGGAACCCGGCGCGCGTCGAGGACGTGACGCGCGCCGATGTCGACGCTTTCTTCCAGAGCCCCTGGACGGCAGCCTCGCACCCACTGCGCACGCTCGACTGATCGTCGGACGACGCCGGGGCCGGGGGACGTCCATCGCTCGCGTTGTGCATCGCCCGCGTTGTCCCTCCCGTCGGTGACGGGCAACACCCGACCCCCGGTTTTCAGAGAACCTTCACACCGCCTCCCTAGAGTCGCCGGTCTTCGCACGCCACGTGCGAGTCGATTTCGGAGCGACGGACGGATGACGATCAGGCGAGGGCCCAGGGCCGCGAACAGGGCGCGCGTAGGCGCGGTGGTGTTGGCGGTCTGCGGCCCCGCGTGTGCCCAGATAACTGGGATCGTCGCCAAGGCGGAGCCGGTCACGCTCGATCGCGTCGAGCTCAGCGGCCGTCACTACGACAACGCCATCGGCACGACGGACGCCGCCTCGCAGGGCGCCGTGCGCGCCGAGCTGCTGAAGAGCCGCCCGGCGCTGCGCCCGGGCGAGGTGCTCGAATTCGTGCCGGGGCTGATCGTCACGCAGCACAGCGGCGACGGGAAGGCCAACCAGTACTTCCTGCGCGGCTTCAACCTCGACCACGGCACCGACTTCGCCACGACGGTGATGGGGCTGCCGGTCAACATGCCCAGCCATGCGCACGGGCAGGGCTACTCGGACCTCAACTTCCTGATCCCCGAGCTGGTCGAGCGCATCGACTACCGCAAGGGGCCGTACTTCGCGGGCAACGGCGACTTCGCCGCGGCGGGGTCGGCGGACATCGGCTACTTCCGCAAGCTCGACGATCCGTTCGTCGCGTTGACCTTGGGGGAGGGCAAATACCGGCGCGGTCTGGCGGCGGGGTCGACCGACATCGGCGGCGGCATGCAGCTGCTGGGCGCCGTGGAAGCGATGCGCAACGACGGCCCGTGGACGCTGTCCGAGGACCTGAACCGCCGCAACGTGGTGCTGAGCCTGTCGGGCGGCTCGGACGCCTCCGGCGGAGCGGGCGGCGACCGCTGGCGCATCGGCCTGATGGACTACCGCGCGGACTGGACCTCGACGGACCAGGTGCCGCAGCGGCTGATCGATGCGGGCACCTTCGACGGTCGGCCGTTCGGCCGCTTCGATGCGGTCGATCCGAGCGACGGCGGCGACACGCGTCGCAGCAGCCTGTCCGGTGAATGGCAGCGCGATGCCGACGGCGCGACCACGCGTCTGGCCGCCTATGCGATGGCCTACAAGCTCGCGCTGTATTCCAACTTCACCTACGCGATGGAACGCCCCGACGTCGGCGACCAGTTCGCGCAGACGGACGACCGCCGGGTCTACGGCCTGAACGGCAGCCACGCGTTCGATCACACGCTCGGCAGTCTGCCGGCGCGCTCGGAATTCGGGTTCCAGGTTCGTCAGGACCGCGCGCGGGTGGGGCTGTTCAACACGGTGGCGCGCGTCGTCGTCGATCCGGAGAACGACACCACGCGCGACGACGACGTGCGCGAGACGCTGGCCGGCGTGTACGGCCAGACCAGCGTGGAGCTCGCGCCGTGGGCGCGTTCGGTGGTGGGCCTGCGCGCCGATCACGGGCGCTTCCGCGTCGACCATCGAGCCGGGGAGGGGAACTCCGGCAGCGCGCGCGAGACGCTGGTGTCGCCGAAGTTCTCGCTGGTGCTGGGACCGTGGGCGAAGACGGAGCTGTTCGTCAACGCCGGTCGCGGCTTCCACAGCAACGACGCGCGCGGCGTCACCAGCGCGGTCGATCCGGCGCAGGGCTTGGTGAAGGCCAAGGGCTACGAGCTCGGCCTGCGCAGCGAGATCGTGCCGGGACTGCAGAGCTCGATCGCGTTGTGGAAGCTGGACTTCAATTCGGAGCTGGTCTACGTCGGCGACGCCGGCGCGACCGAGGCCAACCGGCCGAGCAAGCGGCGCGGCATCGAGTGGAACAACCGCTACGTGCCGCTGCCCTGGCTGCTGATCGATGCGGACCTCGCGTGGACGCACGCGCGTTTCTCCGACGCCGATCCGGCGGGCAACCGAATTCCGAATGCGGTCGACAAGGTCGCCTCGCTGGGCGTGACGGTGCGCGAGCTCGGTCCGTGGGCGGCGAGCCTGCAGTGGCGCTACCTCGGCAGCGGCGCGCTGATCGAGGACAACAGCGTCCGCTCGCATTCCTCGCTGACGACCAACCTGCGCGTGAGTCGACGCTTCGGCACGAAGACAGAGTTGACGCTGGACGTCTTCAATCTCTTCGACCGCAAGGTCAACGACATCGAGTACTTCTACGAATCGCAGCTGCCCGGCGAAGCCGCGCCCGTCGCCGATCGCCACGTGCATCCCGCCGAACCGCGCACGGTGCGCGTCACGCTGCGCCGCAGCTTCTGACGCGCGGCTGAATCAATGACCTCTTCTGCGTAGACGCAGGGGGAGTGACCTACTTCAATCAACGCCCCCCATCAGAACGCCCTTTGGAGGGAATCGACAAACGCCCTTTCCCTTCGACACTGCATGCATTCGAGCCGTGAGCTCGGTGTTGATTGCAGAGGCGAAGGAGAGAAGTGATGGTGTTGGCAGAAGTGGAATTCGAGTCGAAATTTTTCCTGCAGGCGATCGAGCAGGAGAGCAGGTCGCCCAAGGAGCGCCCGCCGGAGTCGGAGCCGGCGACAGCCGCGAATCCGCCGGCGGCGCCACCGACCGTGGTGACCAACCTGTCGATGGGCGGACACGATCGGATGCGAGGTCTCGCGCCATTGGTTCGAGTGCTGCGTGACCCGGAGTCGCTCTTCGGAGCGTCGTCGGAGCGCAGGCCGGAGGCCTGCGGAAAACCCGTCGACTGGACCGTCGCACCCGCAGAGATTCGTCGCTATCTGACCCATTGGGGCATGAGGTGTTCGGACGTCCTCTTCCACCTCAAGTTGGCCGCGGAAGTCCTGCGGGAGAACGGCATCAGGATCTGTCGCGGTGATCCGCTCATCAACTTCATCTGGCAGGAAGACACGATGAGCATTCAGATCATCCTCTGCATTGACGCATCGTCGAAGAAGTCCCATGACCTGACGTGCGAGCTGAGTGCTCGTGCCATCGATTTTGAACTTCCCTACCGAGGGTTCACCTTCAGCTTCATGGATGGTGAAGGGGAGGGCGACGGCGAAGACGAACTCGATATTCGGATCAGGCTTGCGCGCGCCAAAACGCAAGGCAGCAAGGGGTAATCATGGCCATCAAATCAATCGATCTCATGTCACTCGCAGAAGACCATTCCCTGGTCGATGCAGAGCCCAGTCGGCGCTCGGCAATCTCTCGTGCCTATCACGCCTCCTTCCATCGATGCCTGGACTGGGAGTGCGAAGTGCTGAAGCGAGAGAAGGTGAAGACACGCCGGGGCAGCGTGCATCAGCAACTGTTGAAGCGTCTTGAGAAACCGGCATCGCCCTGCTCGCCTGAACAGGCGCAGCAAGCCCGCGAGTTGCATCAGTTGTTGAGCCGGCAGAGGGACAGGCGAGTCGCAGCCGATTACAGGCTCGACGATGACGTGGGAGATAAGTTGCTCCGGCAACAGTTGCGCGACGCGAATCAGCTGTTCCGCACTTGCGGCGACTGACCGCGATCAATGCGCCTCCCGGCGCATTGATCGTCGTCGCGGGGCCGTGGAGGCCCCGGCGGGGATTTACTTCGACTGCTTGCGCCGTGCCACGAACCCGACGGCCGCCAGGCCGGCGAGCATCAGCGCGTAGGTGTGCGGCTCCGGCACCGCCGAGATGCCGATGTTGTCGATCGCGCCGTTCAGCTCGCCGCTGAACACCAGCGAACGGCCCACGCCGGCGAAGCTCACCGACGCCAGGTCGAAGTGGCAGTAGGACGTGTCGGCGCAACCGGTCTGCGCGTTGTTCAGCAGCGAGAACGAGCCCAGGATGGAGCCCGTGCCGTTCAGCCCGCTGTAGATCGTGACCGCGCCGGCCAGTGCGCTGGCCGACGAGTAGTACAGCGACACCTCGCCGGTGAAGCCCTTGGCGACGTTCATCAGGCCGGTCTCGCCCATGTTGTTGAACATCACGCCGCCCATCGTCGGGGCGTTGCTGAAGTAGTTGCCGCTCGGGCTGTCGGCCAGGCCGTCGTTGGCCAGGCCCAGGATGGAGCCGCTGAACGACACGCCCAGGTTGACGCCGCTCAGGCCGGCGCCGTCGGTGCCGCCGTTGTAGTAGTCGGCGACCGAGGCGAAGCTCGTCGGGCCGTCGAAGTCGATCCAGGCGTTGGCGGCGTGGGCCGGCGCCGCGGACAGGGCGAGGGCCGACAGCGCGGCCAGGGACAGCAGGACGGGGGAAGCAGCACGCTTCATGGAGGTTCTCCGGTGGGGGTCAGGGGTTGCCTCCCGCATGCAGACCCGCGCGGATCCGGCCTGCACGTCGAGACGCGTCGCCCGGCAGTCTCGAATCCGTCCAAGGCAGTCGCGTGACGGAAGTCTCATTCCACGGGTTTCCCGCGTCCCTGGTTTCAGGGGACGCGTTTCCGGGTCCTGCCACGGCGCTGTCACGGCTCGGTCAAGGCGGCTTTCTACGCTGCGCGTGACTTTTTCCTCACCTGATCCTCACCTTGTCCTCGCGGACACCTGGAGCACCCACCATGCGCTTCCCCTTCGCCCGACGCGACGTCGCCCTCGCGGCGCTTGCCGCCCTCGGCTCCCTCTCGCTGAGCACCGTCTCCGCGCCGGCCGCCGCCGCGGGCAAGACCCCCGGCCGCTACGTCAGCGGCGACTTCCACAACCACACCACCTGCTCGGACGGCTCGATCTCGATGCAGAAGCTGGTGAAGAAGGTCACCGACAAGCAGGACACCCCCTGGGGCCTGGACTGGTTCGTGCAAGCGGGCCACGGCGGCAACGGCAACCGCAACTGCACGCTGGTGGAGGACGCCTCGCTGTCCACGCCGGCCTATCCCTTCGTCCAAGGCCAGGGCCCGACGACGACCTGGACCGCCAGCATCGGCGCGGCCGCGATCAAGGGCGACGGCGGCGGCATCGGCGGCAACGGCAACATGTGGCGCTGGCAGTCGATCCAGGAGTTCCAGTACCCGGTCCTGGAATACCTGTCGGTCGCCAAGAACCTGCCGCTGTTCATCGGCATGGAGTCGGTGGTCGCCGGCCATGAGCACACCTCGATGTCCATCGTGACGGGCCAGATGCCCAACGGCATCGACAACACCACGCTGCCGGCCAACGGCAGCTTCTCCGCGCTGGGCAACGCCGACGCGCTGGCGCAGTGGTCCTACTGCTTCGACCGCGGCGACACCGACCGCAGCCGCGGCAACGTCACCGGCTCCAACGTGGGCAACAACTGGAACTGCGCCGTCCCGGGCAGCAACAGCGCGTCCGACGTGAGCTGGAACGCCCAGGCCCAGAAGCTGATGCCCGCCGGCGGCGCCGGCACCGGCACGCGCGGCCACCTGAAGACCGTCGAGGCGCTGAAGTGGATGGCCCAGTACCACCCCAACGCCAGCTACTACGTGCCGGCCCACCTGGAGCGCGCCGGCCCGTTCTACGCCGACGGCAACCAGGGCTTCAACATCGAGCACCTGCGCAACTTCAACAACGCCGCCCCCGGCATCGCCTTCGGCTTCGAATCGCAGCCGGGTCACGGCGCCTCGGCCAACCGCGGCGAGTACCAGGTCAACCGCAACACCTTCGGCAGCGAGAAGGTGGACTCGGTCGGCGGCACGACCTTCGGCGGCACCGGCGTGTATGCGGGCGTGGTCGGCGGCGTGTGGGACGCGCTGCTCGGCGAAGGCCGCAACTTCTGGTTCTTCGCCAGCTCCGACTGGCACAACCGCGGCAGCTTCGGTCCCGACGACCGCCGCTCGACGCAGGACTTCTATCCCGGCGAGTACCAGCGCACCTACGCGATGGTCCGCAACGGCAGCGACAAGCTGCGTCCGCAGGCCATCGTCAACGGCCTGCGCTCGGGCAACGCCTGGTCGACGACCGGTCAGCTGATCGACCGCCTGGCCGTGGTGGTCTGCGCGTCGTACGCCGGCCCGGGCGCGCGCAGCAGCGCGTCGGTGGAGCAGCTTGCGCTGAACGCCGCCTCCGGCAACACCGACACCGACGTGACCGGCTGCGCCACGATGGGCGAGAAGCTGGTCGTGCGTCCGGGCGCCGAGCTGGTCGTCGCCGTCGCGGTCCGCGATCCGGCGGGCACGAACTACTCGCCGTACAGCTTCCCGAATCCGTCGCTGAAGCAGGTCGGCATCGACCAGCCGATCAACCAGCCGGTGCTGGACCACATCGACCTGATCCGCGGCCTGGTCAGCGGCTACCGCGCGCCGGGCTCGGCCGACTACGCCGGCGAATGGCCGCGCAACACCAACTGGCTGCGCACCGACGGCACGACCACCGGTCTGGCCAACGTGCCGGCGGCGGCGAAGAACACGACGGCCGCGGTGATCCGCACCTTCAACGGGGCCGGTTCGACGCCGTGGGTCAAGGTGATCTCGGGCGCGGACAGCACGCAGTTCCTGAAGATGAGCTACCGCATCCCGGCGGTGACCGCCTCGCAGTACGTGCGCCTGCGCGGCACCAACCTGCCGGCCTCCGTGCCCTTCGAGACCGACGGCAGCGGCAACCCGCTGGCCGACCTGTACACCAACGCCAACGACTCGACCAAGCTGCGCATCGGGTGCACGACGGTGGGCACCAACGTGCCGGCCAACGGCGGCACCTACACCGGCACGACGATCGACGGCTGCCCGAACCACCTGCCGATCGTCGGCGGCGTGAAGTACGTGGCCTACGACGTGGCGGCCTGGTCGGACCTCTGGTTCTACAGCAACCCGGTCTACATCGAGGTGTCGGGTTCGACGCAAGTGGCGGGTGTGAAGTAAGCCTGTCGCATTGAAGCCCGCTGCGCCGCGCGTTTCGACGTGCGGCGCATTTCCATTTTCAGAAGTGATCCGATTGCCATGTCGATGACGATGCCCCCTGCGACCGAAGCCCGTACCGTGTCCAACGCGTCCCCGTCCTCCAAACGCGGCTGGCCCGCGTGGACGCGCGAGCCGCTGCTGCACTTCCTGCTGCTCGGCGGCGTGCTGTTCGGCGTGGACCACGTGCTGGTCAGCCGCGCGGACGATCCGATGCGCATCGTCGTCGGCGCCGAGGTCGACGCCGAGGCGACCCAGGTCTTCACCGCATCGCGCGGCCGCGCGCCGGATGCGAAGGAGCTCGCCGCGCTGCGCCAGGTCTGGCTCGACAACGAGGTGCTGTACCGCGAAGGCCTGGCGCTGCAGCTCGACAAGGGCGACACGGCGATCCGCGAGCGCGTGATCTTCAAGTCGCTCAGCATGATCGACGCCGGCGTGAAGCTGCCGCCGGCCGACGACGCGCACCTGCGCGGCTGGTTCGAATCGCACCGCGAGAAGTACGACGATCCCGCGCGTTTCGACTTCGAGGAAGCGGTGCTGCCCGGCGACGCCGACGAGGCGGCGCTGCGCGCCTTCGCCGCGAAGCTGAACGCCGGCACGCCGGGGAACTCCGATGCCGGCGCGGGTCTGCGCGTCTTCAAGGGCCGGCCGCACGCCAACCTCGTGCAGAGCTACGGCGTGGACTTCGCGAAGGCGATCGAGTCGTCGGCGGTCGGCGAATGGCGCGTGTTCCGCACCGTGGAAGGCGGCAATCCGGCGTGGCGCGCGATGCGGCTGGTCTCGACGTCGCCGGCCCGACCCGGCGACTTCAACGTGCTGCGGGGCGTCGTGCTGCAGTACTGGACCGACGCGACACTGTCGGAGCAGCGCAGCGCCGCCGTGCTCGCGCTGAGCCGCAAGTACACGATCAGCCGGGAGGCTGTCAAATGATCCGCTGGACGAGACGGATCCTCGGTCTGCTGCTGGCGGCGCTCGCACTGACCGGCGGCGCCGCGCAGGCGCACGAGATGAGCATGGCGGAGATGCAGGTGCGCGAGACCGCGCGCGGCGAGTTCATCTGGCAATGGACGGCGAGCGAGAAGCGTGCCGCCGACGAGGTGCTCGCACCCGCGTGGCCCGAGGGCTGCACGGCGGAGGGATTGAACCTGCATTGCGGCCAGGCGGGCCTGACGGGCACGCTGACGATGGAGGGCGTGGGCCGGCAGTACTCGGCGGCGCTGGTGAAGGTGTTCTGGATCGACGGCCAGACCAGCGTCTATACGCTGACGGCGGGGCAACCGTCGGTGCAGCTGTTCGGGTCGGCGCAGGACAAGCGCGGCATGGGCGAGATCGCCCGCGCGTACACGCTGCTGGGCGTCGAGCACATCCTGGCGGGCATCGACCACCTGATGTTCGTGATCGGGCTGCTGTTCCTGGTGGGCTTCCGGCGCCAGCTGCTGTGGACGATCACGGCATTCACCGCGGCGCACAGCCTGACCCTGGGCATGAGCGCGCTGGGCTGGCTGCAGCTGCGTCCTCCGCCCGTGGAAGCCACGATCGCGCTGTCCATCGTGCTGGTCGCCTGCGAGGCGTTGAGACCGTCGCGCCGCGGCCAGGACGGTGCCAACAGCAAGGGCGGCACGATCAGCACGAGCGGCACGAGCAACGACGGCGACACGCTGGCGCGGCGCTGGCCGGCGCTGGTGGCCTTCCTGTTCGGGCTGGTGCACGGCCTGGGCTTCGCCGGCGCGTTGCGCGAGATCGGTCTGCCGGAGAAGCACCTGCTGGTGGCGTTGCTGACCTTCAACGTCGGCGTCGAGATCGGCCAGTTGATGACGGTGGGCGCGTGCTGGGCGCTGTGGCGCGTGGCCAGCCGCTGGTCGTGGACCAGCCGGCTGCGCACGGCGCTGCTCTACCTGATCGGGTCCGCGGCGGCCTACTGGTCGTGGCTGCGCATCGCGGCGATCGTCGGCTGAGGGGGCAACCATGACCACGACCATGCCCACGAGCGCCGCAGAAACCTTCAGCCTGTTCCCGACGCCCGTGATGCGCGTGCCGGGCGCCTTGCCGCCCGCGCTGGTCGCGGCCCTCGTGGACCACTTCAGCACGCAGGCCATGCGGGACAACAACAGCTCGACGAAGCTGGTGCACACGCGGATGCTGCAGCCGGGCGACAGCCCCCTACTGGTCGACGTCGCCGCGCTGCTGGCGGGGCCGCTGTCGGAGTTCGGCGCGCTGCTCTTCGGCGAGCGCATGCCCTGGGGCGTCAAGGAACTGTGGGTCAACGTGATGGCGCAAGGCGGCCATCAAGCGATGCACAACCACGCCAACAGCTTCGCCTCCGGCATCGTGTACCTGACGGGCACGGACGACTCGTCGCGGACCGTGTTCATGAAGTCGCCGGGCGGGACCGATTTCAGCTTCAAGAACGACCACCCCGGCATGGTCGCGGGGCCGTTCAACGCGGAGAAGTGGATCAGCCCGTCGCCGTCGCCCGGCGACCTGGTGCTGTTCCCGAGCTACCTGATGCACGCCGTGCCGCCCAACGAGGGCCAGACGCGCATCAGCCTCGGGTTCAACGCGATCCCGGCACGCTTGAACTCGTGGGGCTACACGGTCGGGTTCAGCGGATGACGGTGTCGACGACGCCTGCCGTTGTGGACGTCGCCTCAACGGCGTCGCGACATCGCGCGCGCGGGGTCGCGCTCGCGCTGATGGGGCTGTCGGGGTTCGCGGGGCTCGGCTACCAGATGGTCTGGACGCAGCAATCCGCACTTTGGCTCGGATTCGAGGCGGCGGCCGTGCTGGCCGTGGTCACGGCGTTCTTCGGAGGCTTCGCGCTGGGTGCCGTCGCCTTCGGGGGGCGCATCGAGCGGTCGGCGTCGCCGCTGCGCTGGTACATCGCGTGCGAGGCGGCGATCGGCCTGTGGGGACTGGCGCTGATCGTGCTGATGCAACCGGTGGGGGACGCCGTTGAGCACTGGATCGGCGCGGAGCCGACCGTCTGGTGGCAGTGGACGGTGACCTTCAGCGCGAGCTTCCTGTTGCTGCTGCCCGCGACCGCCGCGATGGGCGCGACACTGCCGGCGATCGAGCGGATCGTCGGTCCCGAGGAGAAGCGCTCCATCGCCGGGCTCTACGCCGCCAACACGCTCGGCGCCGTGCTCGGCGTGCTGCTGGCAACGTTCTGGCTGGTGCCGGCGTTCGGCCTCGCGGCGACGGCCGGCATCTGCGTGGGGATGAACGCCCTGTGTGCGGTCGGCGCATGGAAGTGGCTCAACTCCGGACGGCCGAGCGCGGCCCTGCACGATGCATGGAGGCTCCCGTCCGGGACCTCCACGCACCGTTCCGGTCCCGCCAGCGCTCGCTGTCCTCGGGCCTTGGCCTTGACGCTGCTCGCGCTCAGCGGCCTGCTGGGCATCGGGTACGAGGTCGTCGTCGTGCGCGTGCTCAGCCAACTCAACGAGGACACCGTCTACACCTTCGCGTTGCTGTTGGCCGTCTACCTCGTCGGCACCTCTCTCGGCGCGGCGAGCTACCAGCGGTGGGGGCGACGATGGGTGAAGCCACAGGACAAGGACCGGCTCTCGTCGTTGCTGCCCGGAGTCCTCGGCGCGACCTGCCTGATCGGCCTCGCCGCGCTGTGGGCGGCGCCAGGGCTGAAGAACGGCGCGATGAACGCGCTCGGCACGGGCTTCGCGGCGGCGCTCGGCGCGGAGGCGCTGCTCGCCGTCGCCGCATTCGGTCTTCCCACGCTCGCCATGGGCGCGTGGTTCAGCCATCTGAGCGCGCAGGCGATGGGGCAGGGCGTCGCCGTCGGACGAGCACTCGCCGTGAACACGCTGGGCGCTGCCATGGCCGCGCCGCTGTTCGGCGTCGTCGTCACGCCGTGGATCGGTCCGAAGGCAGCTCTGCTGCTGATCGCCGGCGGCTACCTGGTCGCAGCCGTGGCCGGATCGAAGACGTGGCGGCATCCGACGGCGTCGCCGACGCCGACGCCGATGTTGACGACGATGACGGTGGCGACGATGGCGTTCGTGATGATCGTGCTCGCGTTGATGACCGTCTTCGGCGCACCGCTCGCATTCGTCGATGTGCCCGACGGCGCACGTCTGCTCAGCTATGCCGAGGGCAGCATGGCCTCGGTCAGCGTGGTCGAGGATGGCGCGGGCGTTTCGCGACTGCGCATCAACAACCGCCAGCAGGAAGGCAGCAGTGCGAGCCTGTTCGTCGACGGGCGTCAGGCCTTGCTGCCGGTGCTGCTGCATCCGGCGCCGCGTCGCGCGCTGTTCTTGGGGCTGGGCACGGGCGCGACGTCCGGCGTCGCCGCGCAGGATCCGTCGCTGCAGGTCGTCGACGCCGTGGAGCTGCTGCCGGAGGTGATCGACGCATCGCCGCTCTTCACGCGAGCTCTGGGGTTGGACGGCGCAACGCCGCGCCTCGTCGCGGCGGACGCGCGGCGCTTCGTGCGCGCCTCCGAAGCGCGCTACGACGTGATCGTCTCTGACAACTTCCATCCGGCCCGTAGCGGCTCCGGCGCGCTCTACACCCGCGAGCACTTCGCCGCGGTGCGCGAGCGCCTCGCGCCTCGGGGGCTGTTCTGCCAATGGCTGCCGCTGCACCAGCTCGACCTCGACAGCCTGCGCAGCGTCACGCGCGCCTTCGTGGCCGTGTACCCCGATGCGATCGCGGTGCTGGCGGCCAACAGCCTGGAGACGCCAGTGATCGGACTCGTCGGCCGCCGCGACACGGAGACGTCGGGATCCTCGGCATCGTCGACATCGACATTGGTGTCCTGGCATGTGCGTGTCGAAGGGGTGTCTGCGCGACGCGATGGCCGTTCGCTGGCCGACTTCGGACTCGACGATGAATTCGCACTGCTCGGCGGCGTCGTTGCGGGGCCGAAGTCGCTGTCGACGTTCGCCGCTGGCGTGCCGATGAACACGGACGATCGTCCGATCGTCGCGTACCTTGCGCCGCGCCTGGTGTACGCGCCGACATCGACGCCGAAGGAGCGGCTCTTCGAGTTCCTGCATGAGGTGGGCGCGTCGCCGCCGGACGTCGGCGTGCAGTCGCCGGACGAAGCGCGTCGCCTCGCCGCGTACTGGCGGGCGCGCGATCGCTTCCTGGAAGCGGGACGTTCGGCGCGTCCTGTCGCCGATGCTGCGGTGATGCTCGCGCAGGTGGGCGGGCCGCTGCTCGATGCCGTGCGCCTGAGTCCGGATTTCCGACCCGCCTACGACCCGTTGCTGCAGATGGCTCTCGCGCTGGCGCCGCGCGATGCGGCGACGGCCAGGCGCGTCCTCACCGCGCTGCGCGACGCGCAGCCCGCGCGTCCCGAGGCGGCGCAAGCACTGCAAGCCATGGGGCAATGACCCTCGCAATGGCTCTCATGAGTATGTGCAGGGGGACTCACCTACTCGAAGTGGTTTCCCCCATCGATTCGCCCTTCGAGGGGAATCGACAAACGCGCTTCTGATTCGACACTGCATGCCTTCCCGGGTCGTGGACCCGGCAACAGGAGATGTGGAATGGACATGAATGCGCAGTTGGAACGGGCAAGGAACGTGGTGGCGGGGATGTCGCGGCTTCCGCCCCGGAAGACTTTCCATTTTTACGATCTGATGGCCATCCTGCGAGAGCCGAGCGCGCTGTTCGGAGAGCCCTGCGACAAGGACGTCGATCCGAATGCCAAGTGTCCTCGCGTCGACTGGGAAGAGTTGCTGGACGTTGCTCAGCAGACGGCTGCCGAGAATGGCATGACGGCAACGAGCATGGTGGAGATTCTGCAAGTCGCTGCAGAGTTGCTGGAGGAGAGCGGCCTCAAGATCTGTCGAGGCAATCCGGAACGCGTCGACATCTACGCGGAAGAGATGGAGGAGCCTGGCTTCAGCTACGACCTCCGGATCGACGCGCCTCACAAGGTTGCTCGGGCGCTTAACGACAAGTTCATCCTGCGTCTGATTGATCGCGACATGCTTCGGCATGGGTTCATGTTCGGATTCGTCGGTGAATGGACCGAGGAAGAACTGGCTGAAATTGATCGCTTTGATGCGGATATTGAGTGAGGAGACCGCATCATGTCCGTGACCTGTTTCGATCTGCTTCACCAAGCAAAGGAGCGCCCACTCGTGCTGCCGGAGGCGCGCCGGCGCAATCTGGCGAGTCGTGCCTACTATGCGAGCTATCACCGTTGCCTCCAGTGGGAGCAATCCTTGCCTGCTCGCGGCGTTCCACAGAAGCGACGCGGCGGTGTGCATCAGCGCTTGATCCTTCGAATTCAGTCGCCCGACAAGCGATGCAGCGGGGAACAGGCGCAACTCTCTCGCTGGCTTGGCGAAAGTCTCGATTTGCTGCGTCAACTAAGGGTGAAGGCCGATTACAAGCTTTCTGAGGACCTGGACCGGAAGGAACTCAGCGTTCAAGTGGGACTCGCACAAGACGTCTTCGATTGCTGCGACGGCCGACGCAAGCCCTGACCCCGGTGCCTCCTCCGGCGCTGTTCGCACAAGCCCCTTCCCCCTTCACGGCTCGTTCACAAGACGGAAGTTCTGCTGCTACACTTTGTTGAGAATAATTCTCATCCGTTCCGTAAGTGTTTGAAGTTAAAAAGCAAAATCAGTCCTTCCGTCAAGTCCGAAGCGTCCAACGGTTCCGTCTTCTTCCCCTCATCAGCACCCTGATCGCGTCCGCCGCCTGGGCGGACGATGTGCCTGCGGCGCGTCCCGCGAGTGCTGCTGCTGCCCCAGCGCCCGCGGCATCCGCCGCATCGGCCCCTACCGTCACGCTGTCGCAAGTCACCGTCTACGGCGTGCGCAGCGTCGCTCCGGGCAAGACCACGATCACCCCCAACGAGATCGAGCGCCAGCAGGCGCTGACCGTGCAGCAGCTGCTCGACAACCTGCCGGGCGTCGACCTCAACGGCAGCTTCCGCCCCGGCGGCCAGAGCCTGAACATGTGGGGCTTCGGCGATGTCGAGGACATCCGCGTGCAGCTCGACGGCGCCAACAAGGGCTTCGAGAAGTACCGGCAGGGATCGATCTTCATCGAGCCCGAACTGATCAAGCGCATCACCGTCGACAAGGGCGCGCACTCGGTGCGTTACGGCAACGGCGGCTTCGGCGGCACGGTGCTGGTCGAGAGCAAGGACGCCGAAGACCTGCTGCGCCCCGGCGAGCGCATCGGCGGTCTGGCCAAGCTCGGCTGGGCGAGCAACGACGACCAGCGCATCGTGTCGGGCAGCGTCTTCGCTCGCGCCGAGCCCGGCACCGCGCTGCCCTGGCAGTTCCTGGTCGCCGTCACCGGCCGCGACTCCGGCAACCAGGAGCGCGCCGATCACACCGTCTACGAGTTCTCCGAGACCCACAGCCGCTCCGCGCTCGCGAAGCTCACGCTGCAGCTCGGCGAGAGCCGGCTGACGCTCTCCGACATCGAAGGCCGCAGCAAGGCCTGGGCGCCGTTCGCCGCCAAGCGCGACGAAGTGCCCGCGCCGACGCCCGCCGAGATCGCGAAGTACGGCGAGCGCGAAGCCTGGCTGCGCAAGGTGCTGTGGCGCGACCAGACCGACCGCACGCAATCGCTGCTGTGGCGCTACGCGCCCGCGTCGCAGCCGCTGCTGGACCTGCAGGTGCGGTTGACCCAGTCGTCCAGCCGCCAGGACGACCAGCGGCCCGACAGCATCACCAGCGACTTCGCGGCCAGCCTCGGCAAGGAGAGCCACGCGACCTACCGCGATCGCCAGATCGACGTGACCAACACCGCGCGCTTCGACCTCGGCGGCGTGACGCATGCACTGGCCACGGGCCTGCAGGCACAGCGGCATGACCGCGACACGCTGATGTTCCTGCACACCCGCACCAAGGACGCCAGCTACAACTACGGCTGGCTGCAGCCGTACTACATGCCGTCCGGCGAGCAGCGCACCGTGTCCGGCTGGGTGGAGGACGAATTGCGCGCCGGCGCCTGGACCCTCACGCCGGGCCTGCGCTACGACCAGGTCCGCACGGCGGGGCAGCCGAACTTCGCCCCGCGCTACAACGACCCGGCCGCCGGTCACGACTATCGCCCGGTCCATCACAGCGGCTGGTCGCAGCACCTGTCGGCGAAGTGGCAGGCCACGTCCGCCACGGCGCTGTTCGCGGACGCCGGCAAGACCTGGCGCGCGCCGGTGATCGACGAGCTCTTCGAGGCTCAGTCCGCCGCCAGCAGCGCCTCGGCGACCAGTCGCGGCCTGCGCAAGGAACGCGTCACCGCCTTGCGCGGCGGCCTCAAGCACGAACGCACGGACTGGCTGAGCAGCGGCGACGCGCTGGCCGCGACGTTCACCGTGTTCCGCAACCTCGTGCACGACAACATCCACAAGCGCTTCGGCATCTTCGTGGAGCCCGGCACCGAGCGTCCGCCCAACCTGCCGTTCTACCGGAACCTGCCCGGCTACCGCAGCGAGGGCGCGGAGGCGGAGACGCACTACGAGCAGCGACGCGGCTTCGCCAGCGTGTCGCTGGCCTGGATGCGGGGCGAGCACCGCGGCTCCATCCGCGACCCGTGGGCCACGAAGAACCAGCCGCTGATCGACATCGGTGCGCCCAAGGCCGTCGTCGTGATCGGGGGGAAGTGGCCATCGCTGGGACTGGCCGCCGGTTGGCAAGGCAAGTTGGTCGCGGCGCAGAACAAGGTGCCGGACGACGAGGTCGTGCCCTACGCGCTGCCGCCGGCCAAGGGCTACGGGCTGCACGGGCTCTTCGCGCAATGGCAGGGTCGCGGCGCATGGGCGGACACGAAGGTGCAGCTCGCGGTCGACAACCTCTTCAACCGCAGCGTGCAGCCCTACCTGGCCGAGCAGGTCTATGCGCCGGGGCGCAACATCAAGCTGACTCTCAGCCAACGCCTGTGAAGGCGGGTCAGGCGGGCGTTCAGCGCCCGGATGCACCGTGTCCCGCCACGACGGTCGTGACCTTCGGCACACGGAAGGCCCGTAGCAAGCCCTGACCCCTCAAGCGTGGGGGCGCGTTCTGCAAGCGCTTTCTCCACACTCCGCGTCCAGCGGCCGAAGAGTCGTCTCCTCCACTCTCGGGACCCTTTCATGAGCAGATCCGGTGTGCGTGTCGTCGACATGACGGCCCGCCTGGGCGGCCTGGCCATCGGCCAGACCGGCGCGACCTTGTCCTCCACGGAATCCCGCCAGGCGATCGCGCTGAGCACGACGCCGGGCATGCCCACCATCGACTGGGTGCGTCCGCCGTATCCCAACGACGACCTCGCCGCGGCCGACGGCCCCGCGGGCCTGCTGGTGATCGTCGGACCGGGCTCGGTCCACGGCGCGCTGGACCTGCTGCGCCGCGCCTGGGCCGCCGAGGTGCCGGCCGTGCGCCTGCTGCTGATGCCCAGCGCCATCGTCGAGGAGATGACCCTCGGTCCGATGGTGACCGCGGCCACGCCGACCACGGTGCTCTACCGGCTGCCCGACAGCAGCCCCGAGACGCTGTGGTTCGTCCTGATCGAGGAATTCAACAAGCTCACGAGCCGCTTCGGGCTCGACTCCCTGCAACCCGCCCCCTCCCTGAACAAAGACACCATGAGCAATCTCAAGCAGTCCATCGACGCCGCCATGACCATCGACGGTGCCCTGGCCGCCGCGCTGGTCGATTTCCGCAGCGGCATGTGCCTGGCCCAGGCCGGCACCGCCGTGAACCTGGACCTGGCCGCCGCCGGCAACACGCAGGTGGTGCGAGCCAAGCTGCAGACCATGGAGTCGCTGGGCCTGCGCAAGGGCATCGAGGACATCCTCATCACGCTGACGGACCAGTACCACCTGATCCGCCTGGTGCCCAACAACGCCGGCCTGTTCCTGTACCTGGTGCTGGACAAGAACAAGGGCAATCTGGCCCTGGCCCGCTACAAGCTGACCGAGATCGAACGCGCCCTGCAGGTCTGACCCGGACCTTCACCGCCCGATCGCTCCCGCGATCAGATGCCACGGCCGGCCGCGCCGCCTCGATGTCGAGGTGGTCGGCCGGCCGTGCCGTTGCGGGCCCGCGTCCCGGGTTACTCGCTGATCGTCTTCGTCGAGAAGGCCGTGTCCTTGGCGATGTCGGCCTCGGAGAACGGCACCTTCTGCCACTGCCCGGCGCTGTAGGCGCGCGTGTAGTCGCTGTAGTGCGCCGAGGCCGGATCGTCCGACTGCGAGAAGGTCAGGAAGGTGTAGGCCTCGACGTCACCGGCGGGGAAGCGCACCACCTGCAGGTAGCTGTTGGCACTGGTGGCGGTGTTGAGGTCGTAGCCGCCCTGGTCCAGCCGGCTGAGCGCGCAGGCGACGGTGTAGTAGCCCTGCGGCTGGCCGCAGCCGCCGAACAGCGGGATCTTGTCGGCGCCGCGCGTGGCGAAGAGCGTCTCGCCGCGCGTCGCGTTCATCGCGAAGCCGCTGGCCTGCACGCGCACGATGGCCGCGCCGAAAGCCTGCTGCAGCGTGGTCTTCACGGCGGGGTTCAGGTCGCGCGGCGTGTGCAGCGGATCGGCGCTGCTGAAGGGCACCGCGAACAGCGTGGCCTCCGGGATGCGCGACGCGCGCGTCCAGAACTCATCCCACAGGTGCGCGCCGCGTGACGCGAGCAGCGCCTTGCCGTCCCAGGCCTGCAGCACCGCGCAGGCCTCGGTGGGATCGACGGTGCGCGCCGGGCTGAAGGTCTCGCCGGTGGCGGGATCGCCGCTCACGGTGAGGGCCGTCGGCGGTGCGCAGAACATCGCGACCGCCTGGTCCCGGAAGAGCTCCGAGGTGAGCGTGCGGCTGTTGAGCACCGTCGCGCGCACGGTCTCGCTGGTGGCCTTGTTGCCGGCATAGCCGTCGGTGCCGGCCAGCCGCCCCTGCGCCAGCAGATGCGCCAGCCGCGTGCGGAAGCTGATCGAGGCGGTCCCCGCCGGCCCGAGCACATCCGGGAAGCCGGTCAGCGGGGCCGCTGTGTTGGCGAGCCAGTAGCTGTCGTTGCTGTTGAGCACGTAGTCGTCGCGCAGCAGGCTGGGCATGCGGGCGGGGCCGAGCGCGCCGGGCTGCTTCGAATCGGGATCGCTCTGCCAGTCGCAGCTGCTCTTGGAGCCGTCGAGCACCGGCGTGCGTGGCAGCGCGGCGCTGAGCGCGGTGGTCAGCGGCGTGGCGCAGCTCGTGAGCTGCGAGGCGGAGACGTTGGGCATCGCGCCGATGTCGGCGTACCAGGCCTGACTGCTGCCGCGCGCGACGGCGACGGTGTTGACCCAGGGGATGGCGGACTCTTCGCGCTGGATGGTCTGGAACTCCTCGAGCGTCTTGGCCTGGCTCCAGCGCATCCACACGCGGAACACGCGGAAGTTGTCGCCGTTGATGTCCCGGATCGCGAAGGCGGTGTTCGTGTTCCAGCCCAGCGCCGCGTTGAGCGGGGCGAGGTTGACGATCGGGCCGTACTGCGACTCGTAGAGCGTGCGCGAGACCGGCGCGACGCTGCCGTCGGCCTGCTTGACCTGCACGGTGATGGCGCGGGCGGTCATCTTCACGGCGGCGCCGTCGCGCTGGTAGCTGGTCGGGTCGCCGGGCGTCAGCGTGAGCTGGAACAGTCCGTAGCGGCGCGCGGCGGAGACGGTGTGGCTCCAGGCGACGTTGTCGTTGTAGCCGATGAGCACGATCGGCTGGGCGAGGAAGGAGGCGCCGGCGACGTTGAGCTCGCCGGGCACGGTCAGGTGCGCCTGGTAGAAGCGGTCGGGGCCGCGCCAGTACCAGTGCGGATTGCCGAACAGCAGCGGGCTGGCGTCGCCAGTGCCGGCGGTGCCGAAGCC
Organism: Roseateles noduli; assembly: GCA_002205125.1. GTDB lineage: Bacteria > Pseudomonadota > Gammaproteobacteria > Burkholderiales > Burkholderiaceae_C > Roseateles > Roseateles noduli. The sequence goes on from NIOE01000006.1 coordinate 425,828, forward strand.
GATCATGTTGCTGCCCACGCCGTCGTTGCCGCCGACCTGGAAGTCCGGCAGATGCGCGGTGGCGATGGTGAGCGGCTGAGCTGCCGCGCTGCGTGCGCGCCGCCCTGCGGGGGAGGCGTTGGACTTGCTGGCCGATGCAACGGTCGCGGCGGTCGCGGCGGCCGACGCGATTGTGGTTGAGACGGTCGAGGACTTCGAAGCCATCGTGGGCGTGGCGGACGCGGGCGCCGTCGCATTGGCGATCTGCGCGACGAAGTTGCTGTAGCCCGCCGCGAAGTGAGCGGCGTACATGCGGCGGAAGATGTCGGTGTCGGTGACGGGCACGACCCAGGCCTCGCCGCGGCAGGCCGTGTGGGCGGTGGCTTCGGCGCCGGCCTTGATCTCGCGGACGTAGCGGTTGTAGCCGGCGGCGAAGCCGGCGACCATCTGCTTGAGCTTGTCGGGCTGGGCGGCGATGAAGCGCTGCATCACCTCGTCGTTGAGGACGTGGCGGTGATAGAAGTCCGAGTCGATGTTCTTCGGCTGGCCGATGGTGCCCTGGAAGGGCACGACGGCGTCGGCGCCGAAGTGGCGGGCGCGTTCGCCGCGGAAGGTGAGCATCGCGTTGGCGATGGTGCACAGGTCGTCCTGCGCCTGCGCGTAGCCGTAGCCGTAACCGGCGCCGCCCCAGTCGGGGGCCTTGATGTGGGGCACGCCCATGGCGGTGCGGCGGATCTCGGCGCTGAACTTCGCGGCGGGCGTGCCGCCGTCGCCGTCATCGTCGCCGCCGCAGCCGGCGAGCAGCGCGGCCGATCCCACGGCCACGGCCACGGTCAATGCATACAGCGGGCTCCTGCCGCGTCGAACGGAAAGTCGCATGTCTTGTCTCCCTGTGCTCTGCAGATCGGCACGCCGGGGCGGGCCGGTTCGGCTCAAGCATAGAGGCTTCGATGCCACGACCCGTATCGGTTTGCGCAGGGGGAGTCACTCACACGAAGGTGTGTCCCCCATTTAATCGCCCTTCGAGGGGAATCGACTTTTGCGGATCCGGTCCGACACTTTCTGCATTCGGGTGGAACGCACCCATGAACGCAAGTGAAAGCGAGGACGGCGATGGTGATGAATGTCCAGTTGGAGCAGGCGAGGAATCTGGTGAAGCGACTGCCGCCGGTCGTGGGGCGGCCTCAGGCGGAGTTTGACGAGATCGTGGCGTTGCTCGCGGAGCCTACGGCGCTGTTCGGCGATCCGTCGACGGCGTGCGACGGGAGCTGTTCGACTGCGGCTGAAGCTGTGAACTGGTATGGGCTCGCCGAGGAGATGGACCAGGTGCTGCGGCATCACCGGTTGCGCTGGCCTCAAGTGATCCAGATGCTGCAGGTGGCGGCGCAGGTGCTGAAGGAGCACTCGCTGCAGCTGTGCAACTGTCCGCCTCGAATCAACTTTTCGCCGAAGGAGGCGGAGTTCGTGGCTGTGCGCTATGAACTGCGCGTTGACGCGCCGTGGAAGGTGGGCTTCGAGCTGACGAGCGATTGCTCGTGGCGTCTCATCGACCTTGATCTGCACGAGATGGGCGTCAGGATCGCGTTCAAGGGGCGTTGGGACGGACCCGCCGATGAAGAGGTTGTCGGTCATGCGGCTCTGGAACCGGTCGATGACGATGAAGACGAGGAGTACGACTGATGGCGACGTCAACGAAGGATCTTCTGGCACAGGCCGTGGGAGCACAGGGTCACAGCGCTGAGGCACGTCGACGCGCCACAATCAGTCGCGCGTACTACGCTGCGTATCACCGATGTCGAGAGTGGGCACGATCGCTCCCGCGATCCCCGGCGTCCGGGGCCAAGGCGCACGGTGTACACGAGCGGCTGATCGATCGACTCGCCAACCCGCCGCCCTCATGCTCGCGAGAGAGGCGGCTGATTGCGCGCCAATTGGCCGCGCAATTGGCGGCATTGAAGGCTCGGCGCGTGACGGCGGACTACAAGCTGAGGCACGCCATCTCCGAGGACGAGATGCGCATGCAACAGAGCGAAGCTGAGGAGCTCTTCGCATGCTGCGACGGTGCCCGCCGAGCGACAGGTGCGTCCTGAGTTCATTCAATGCCGCTTGAAGTACTGCACCTCCCGCTCGTGTTTCTCGGCGGCTTCGCGGGTGTCGAAGGTGCCGAGGTTGCGGCGTTTCCCCGTCTTGGGATCGGGGTTGCGGGAGTACAGGCGGTACTGCCCGCTGCTGAGCTTGCGGATCATGGCGTGCTCCTGAGGCGCGATGGCCCTGACGGCCGTGAAAGCCGGACCCGCCAAGTCTTCGCCGTTCCCCGATCGGTGTCTGTAGGACGAGGAGCCGCCGCTATCGCGACGCCGACGACATCGCCCCGGCCGCGCGCCCCGGCAGCAGCGAGGCCCGCTTCTCGGCTTGCCGCACGTAGTCCTCGTAGGCGCGGGTCGCCTCGGCGCTGTCGCGGCTGCGCAGCATCGCCACCACCGAGCCCTGGCGCGTGAGGGACACGAAGTACTGCGAGCTCTCCGCGCTCCACACGAGGCGCGCCACCTCGTCGCCGAAGCGCGCGCGGCGCAGCGTCTCGACTTCGGCGCCGGCCACGCGCAGGTCCCCGCGCGAATTCACCGTCTCGCCTGTCGTCGCGGAGATCTCCCGCGCGGCCATGGGCGTCTCCGCCTTCGGGGCAGACGCGCGCGCAACGGCTTCCAGTTCAAGCGCCGGGTTCGTCCGTAGCGCCGGTGTCATGGGCGCAATCGTGGGCGCCATCGTGGACGCCATCGTGGGCTGAACTGTGGATGAGATCGTGGACGTCGTGGCGGCCGCCGCAGGCGGGAAGACGGTCTGCGGCGGCGGTACGGCCGACGAAGGCGTCGCAGGAACCGCGCCGGCAGCCATGACTAGCGGGATGCGCGCCGACGGTGCGGGCTCCACGGTCATCTGGCCCAGCAGCACCGGCCGTCCGACCTCGCCGAGGCCGGCCATGCGGCGGAAACTGTCGTAGCTGCGCCAGGCCTCGGCTTCGTCGGTGGCGGTGAGCGTGCGCCGCACCGTGCCCTGCTGCGTCACGGCGACGTAGTACTTCTTCGGGAGCGTCGTCCGCGCCCAGACCTGGATGGCGATGTCGCCTGTCTCCGCGTGCCGCGTCAGCGTCACCGTCCGGGCCGTCATGCGCTTGCGCAGGTCGGCGATGTCGAGGAGCTCGGACTTCGCGAGGTTGGATCCCGGCTCCGACCCGGCTGACCCGGCCGACCCGGACGAGGCGACTCTGGCGGCCTTCGTCCTGGCCGTCGCCGTCGCGTTCTCCTGCGTCGCGTGCGCCGACGACGCAGCCATCCCCGCCGCGATCAGCAGCGCAAGGACGGGGAGACCGCGACGGGCAAAGCCGCTGGCGGAGCCGGACGGGCGACGGGACGGGAACATCGGAAAAGGGCAGGGAGACCGCGGAGCCGCGGGGATGTTACGACGGGCGCAAGGCCAGGCGTCGCCGCATTCAGGGGCTCCGACGCAATTGGACACAAGCCTCTGCCTCGAACGAGGGGTGACAGGCGCGCCGGCATGCGTCAGACGGGTCGCTGTCGCGCCGGGCCTACACTCCAGGGTGGGCCGTTGGGGTCCGACAAAGGACTTTCATGTGCAACAGAACGTCCATCCTGCCGGCGCTGGAGAAGATGCAGCCGGGTGACCACTACTGCGGCATCTTCCGCAGCGACGCGGATCAGCGTCGCATCACGGTGGATTTCGTGCGCCTGGGGCTGGAGCGGCGCGAGCAGATGCTCTATCTGGTCCACCTGCAGACCGCCGAGCGCCTGCGGGCGACCCTGCTGGAGGCGGACATCGACGTCGACGCGCTGATCGCCAGCGGCCAGCTGGTGGTCCAGGCGGCCAAGGACGTCTACCTGGTCGACGGCGTCTTCGATCCCCGCAAGATGATCGAGATCCTGGGTCACGAGACGACCCGCGCCATCGAGGCCGGCTACACGGCGCTGCGCGTCACCGGCGAGATGTCCTGGGCCCTGGAAGGGGACCCCGGCACCGAACGCCTGGTGGAATACGAGGCGCTGCTCAACGAGTTCTACGCCACCGGCGCGCCGACCTACTCGATCTGCCAGTACGACCAGCGGCGCTTCGACGCGGAGCTGCTGCTGGACGTGCTGCACACCCACCCCCGCGTGCTGCTCGATACCGAGGGCATCGACAACTCGACGATGTACTACGTGCCGCCGCAGGCTTTCCTCGCCGTGGACCGCAACGGCGGGATCCTGGAAACCCGTCTGGCCAACCTCACGGGCAGCGTGGCCGCACAGCCGGCGTGACCCGCGGCGGCGCAGTGAACTTCGAGCTGACGTCCTTCGTCCAGGAACTGATGGCGCTGCGGCGCCCGCAGGACCTGCTGGAGCACGCCCGCCGCGCCGCGGCCGAGGTGTCGGGGCGGGCGGTCTTCGCCTCGCATCTGCAGCCGGGACGCAGCTGGGAGCAGGCGACCCTCGCGCGGGCCGATCACGGCGACGACCGGTCGCTGGTGCCCGTCCGCTCTGCGCTGCATGCGCTGCATCGCCGCCTGTCGATGGTCGGCGGCCCGGTGCAGATCGCGCGGGAGGGCGGGACCGCCTCGATCTTCCAGGCGCTGTTCCCGGGCGGGGAACGCGCCCTCGACGTGGTGCCGCTGCGCAACCGCGCCGGGCGTCTGACCGGCGCGCTCGTGGTCGGACTTCCTGGGCCCGAAGGCTGTCCAGGCGGCGACCCCGGAAGTGACCCTGGCGGCGCTCCCGGCACCGGCCTCGGCCTTGGCCTGACGGCAGACGCCGTCGCCACGCTGACGACGATCGCCGCGCTGGCGGGCTCCGCGCTGGAGACCGCCTGGCAGCACGCCGCGGCGCTGCGCGACCAGGAGCGCATGCAGCTCTTCTCCGAGACCACGGAGGAAAGCCTCTGGGATTGGCACGTGGCGCTGGACGACCTCTGGTGGGGCGGCCATGTCGACCGCCTGTTCGGCGGCATGTCCCGGGCCGCCATGAAGTCCGATTGGCGGCGCACGCGCGTCCATCCGGACGATGCGGAGCGGGTCACGCGGGCCTTCGATGCCGCGCTGCGCGGCGAGGTGTCCGCCTGGAACGCCGAGTACCGGCTCCAGGACGTCGACGGCCGCGCCGTGCACGTGCGCGAGCACGTCTACTTCCTGCGCGAGGCCGACGGACGCGCCCATCGCGCCATCGGAACGGTGCGCGACATCACCGCGCTGAAGTCGCTGCTGCTGCGCGAGACGGCGGCGCGCGCCGACGCCGAGCGCGCCAGCGGCGTCAAGGACGAGTTCCTGGCGATGCTGGGCCACGAGCTGCGCAATCCGCTGGCGCCCATCGTATCGGTGCTGACGCTGCTGGAACGGCGCGCCGGAGCCCCGGACCGGCAGCTCGAGATCCTGCGCCGCCAGACCCAGCACCTGATCCGCCTGGTGGACGACCTGCTCGACGTCTCGCGCATCAGCAGCGGCAAGATCGAGCTGTCCCCGCGGCGCACGGACATCGGGTCGCTGGTGCACCGCGCGCTGGAGATGGTGCATCCCCTGATCGAGCAGCGGCGCCACCGGGTCGTGCTGGCACTCGAGGACGGACTGGCGGTCGACGTCGATGCCGCGCGCATGACGCAGGTGCTCTCCAACCTGCTGGCGAACGCGGCGAAGTACACCGAGCCGGGCGGCCTCATCACCGTCGCCGCCCGGGCCGACGGCGACGAGGTCGTGACGACGGTCCAAGACAACGGCATCGGCATGTCCGCCGAGGCGCTCACGACCGCCTTCGACCTGTTCACGCAGGGGCGGCAGGCGCTGGACCGCGCGCAGGGCGGGCTGGGCCTGGGGCTCAGCATCGTGCGCAACATCGTGAAGCTCCACGGCGGCACGGTGACGGCGCGCAGCGACGGCATCGGCCAGGGGTCGACGGTGGAAGTCCGGATGCCGGGCTCGGCGTGGTCGCCCGAGCCGCGGGCCGTCGCCGCCCCGGCGTCATCGCCCGCCGTCCCGTCGAGGGAACTGCTGGTGATCGACGACAACGAGGACGCCGCCAACCTGCTGGGACAGCTGCTGGTCGACCAGGGGCACGCGGTGAGGATCGCCCACCACCCCGCGGAGGCGCTGCGCCTCTTCGCGGAGCGGCCGCCGCAGGTCGCCTTCATCGACATCGGCCTGCCGACGATGGACGGCTACGAACTCGCGCGCCGCCTGCGGGCGCAGACGCGCGGCGACCGCCCCCGGCTGGTCGCGCTGACCGGCTACGGCCTGGCGTCGGACCGGGCGAGGGCGCTCGCGGCGGGATTCGACGAGCACGTCGTGAAGCCCGTGTCGCCGGAGCGGCTGGAAGAGCTCATCGCCCAGCTGACGTCGCGGGTCGCGGGATAATCCGTCCCCTATGTCCGCGAAGCTGTCCGCGACGTCGTCTTCGACGTCCTCCTCGAACTTGTCCCCCTGGCGCCTGTCCGTCGCACCGATGCTGGACTGGACGACCGCCGACTGCCGGTACTTCCACCGGCTGCTGACCCGTCACACGCTGCTCTACACCGAGATGGTGACGACCGGCGCGATCCTGCACGGCGACAAGCCGCGGCACCTCGATTTCAACGAGCAGGAACACCCGGTGGCGTTGCAGCTCGGCGGTTCGGAGCCGGCCGATCTCGCGGCCTGCGCGAAGCTGGCCGAGCAATGGGGCTACGACGAGGTCAACCTGAACTGCGGCTGCCCCAGCGAACGCGTCCAGCGCGGCGCGTTCGGCGCCTGCCTGATGGCGGAGCCGGCGCTGGTCGCCGACGGGGTCAAGGCGATGCGCGACGCGGTCGGCATCCCGGTCACCGTCAAGCACCGCATCGGCATCGACAGGATCGAGAGCTACGACTTCGTCCGCGACTTCGTCGGCCGGGTCGCCGACGCGGGCTGCGAGGTCTTCCTCGTCCACGCGCGCAATGCGTGGCTGCAAGGCCTGTCGCCCAAGGAGAACCGCGACATCCCGCCGCTGCGGTATGAACTGGTCCATCGCCTCAAGCGCGAGTTCCCGCATCTGACGATCGCGATCAACGGCGGCCTGAAGACGGACGACGAGATCGCCGCGCAGCTCGACCATGTCGACGGCGTGATGATCGGCCGGCAGGCGTATCACGAGCCCTGGCAGATGGCGCAATGGGACCAGCGCTTCTTCGGCGAGGCGCAAGCGCCGGTCGCCAGCCGCGAGGCGGTCGAGGCGCTGTGGCTGGACTACCTCGACCGGCAGGTCGCGCTGGGACGCCCCTGGTCGCAGGCGATGCGGCACGCGCTCGGCCTGTGGAACGGGCTGCCCGGCGCGCGCCGCTGGCGCCAGGTGTGGTCGGACCACAAGCTCAAGGCGATGGCGCCGCGCGAGGTCGCGGCGCTCGCCACTGCCGCGCGTCTGCAGGCCGCCGAGATCGCCATGCAGCATCCCGCGTTCAAGCCGCCCGTCGATGCATCGACGAACGCGTCGACCCAACCGGCCGCCTCCACTCCTGTCACGAGCTGACCCCGCGACGGATCAGCATCGCACCATGGCGCCGCAGGTCTTCTTCCACTGCTATCCGACGGTGCTCGGCCACTGTGGCATCGCGTGGACCGAACGCGGCATCGTCGCCTCGCAGTTGCCGGAGGAGACGCCGTCCGTCACGCGGGACCGCATGTGGGTGCGCTTTCCCACGGGACGCGAGGAAGCCGATTTCGAGCGACTGCCCGAAGCGGTGAAGCAGGCCTGCCTCGGCGTGCGTGCGTTGCTGGACGGCGAGCCGCGCGACCTGCTCGAGATCGAGCTCGACGACAGCGCGGTGCCGGCCTTCGATCGCGAGGTGCTCGCGCTCACGCGGCGCATCCCGGTCGGTCAGACGCTGACCTACGGCGAAGTGGCCACGCGGCTCGGACAACCCAACGCGGCGCGAGCGGTCGGCCGAGCCGAGGGCCACAACCCGTTCCCGCCCATCGTGCCCTGCCACCGCGTGATGGGCGCGCCGACGGCGGGCAAGGCGGCGAACCTGACGGGCTTCTCGGCGCCGGGCGGCGTCGTGACGAAGCTGAAGATCCTCGCGATCGAGGCGCGCGCGACGGGGCAGCAGGTCGGCGAGCAGCAAGACCTCTTCTGACCTTGCCGTTCGACGGCGTTCAACGGCGTTCAACGTCGCTGGATGGTCACAGCCACCGATCGTTCGGCTGCGTGCGTTCGTTGTGCTCGGCACCCGTGTTCACCACGCCGCGCGGTTCGACGACCAGGATGTGCGTCTCCTGCGCGGCGCTGGGCTTGTGCTCCACGCCGCGCGGGACGACGAACAGCTCGCCCGGGCGCAGCGTGACCGCGCCGTCGCGGAACTCCAGCCGCAGCTCGCCGGCCACGACGAGGAAGGCCTCGTCGGTCTCGGCATGCGCGTGCCACACGAAGTCGCCTTCGACCTTGGCGATCTTGAACTGGTAGTCGTTGATCTCGGCCACCACGCGCTGCGACCACTGCTCATGCAGCAGCGAGAGCTTGTCGGCGAGGTTGACGGCGCGGTAATCCCGAAGCGGGGTCGGCGTGGGGGCAGTCGTTGTCAGGGCGCTCATGGCGTTGAAGGCGGTCTGTGCCTGGAAGTCAGTCGGCACGCCATCTTGGCGACCGTCGCGCAGCGCGTCTTGAACGATCGTGCGTCTAGATCGTCTCGGCCCTGCCTGGCAGGCTCCTGCCCGACATGCGCAGCCACCGCGCCGGCGTGACGCCGAAGGCCTTCGCGAACTGGCGCGTCAAGTGGCTCTGGTCCGCGAAGCCGGCGTGGGCGGCGCACTCCGCGAGCGGCTGTCCGGCGAGCATCAACCGGCGCGCGAGATCCAGGCGCCGCAGCGTCAGATAGCGGTAGGGGCTGGTGCCGAAGCTGGCGCGGAAGTCGCGCGAGAGACTCCATCGATCGCGCCCCGCGGCCTCGGCGAGTTCGTCCAGCGTCACGACGCTGTCGAGCCGGTCGTCCATGAGTTCGCGCGCGACGAGCGCGGCGCGGTAGTCGCCGCGCATGGGCCGCGGCGTCGAGCCGGCCGCGAGCTGCAAGGCGGTGGCGAGTTCCAGCAACCCGTCGTCCTGCTCCAGCGCATCGAGCGGAGCGGTCAGCTGCGTCAGCAGCGCGCGCGTCGCGCGGGCGAGTCGGGGATCCGTCGACACGCCGCCCGGCACGAAGGGCAGGGCGACGCCGCCCAGCATCTCCTGCAGCCGGGCCGGCGCCAGGTACAGCATGCGGTAGCGGAACCCGGCGTCGGTGCCCGCGTGCCCGTCGTGCAGTTCGTCCGGATGCAGCACGACCGTGTGCCCGGCCAGGCTGTGGCGCAACGACGAGCGATAGGTGAAGGACTGGACGCCGCTCAGCGTGCTGCCGATGGCGTAGGTGTCGTGGCGATGCGGGGTGTAGGCCTCGCCATGAAAAAAGGCCTCGAGTCGATCGAGGCCGTCCTGGCCCGCGCCGTGGCGCACCCAGTCGGTGTCCGCGGCGCCGGCGTGCGTCATGGCAGGCTCAACGGACTCGGGAGGCTCAGTCCCAGGGCGCCGCTTCGGCGGCGAGGTCCTCGTCCTTCGCGGGCGAGGCCGTCTTCGACGACTTCGATGCCGCGGCTTCAGAGGTGGATGCCGAGGCTGCCGGCTTGGGCGACGCGCCGCCCGGGGCATGTTCGGCCGCGATCTTGGCCGACTGGCCGATGAAGTCGAGCTCGCCGCCCAGGCCTTCGATCATGTCGGGGATCAGCTGCGCGAGTTCGCCGGTGGCGAGTGCCGCGTCGACGTCGAAGGCCTCGTCCTTGGCCGGCTTGTCGCGGCCGTCGAACACCACGTCCAGGAACTTGATGCCCTTGATCTGCATCGTGTCGGTGAGCGTGAAGGAGACGCGCTCCTTCCAGGTCATGGCCAGGCGAGTCGGCATCTTGCCGCTGGTCAGGTGCGCCTTCACCTCGTCGGTGTCCAGGTGGTGGCGGGCGTATCGCACGGCGGCCTTCATCTCGTCGGCGGCCTTGAGTTCGCAGTCGCGGTCGATGACGAAGTCCGCGGGCGGCACGCCGTCCATCAGCCACGCGGCCATGCAGGCGGCCGGCGATTCGGCGCTCTGCAGCAGGTGCAGGTTGATCGACGAATCGGCCTTCACCAGCAGCGTGATCAGCTCGTCGGCCTTGCCGATCGAGCCTGCGTCCACCATCAGGAAGCCCTGCTTGGGGGAGATCCACACGCGCAGGTGGGACTGCAGCGTGAACGCGCGCGGCAGCAGCTCCAGCGTGGCCTGCTCCTTCATGTCGCGCTGCTGCTTCTTGCCGGGGCGGCGGCCGGTTTCGAGCTCGATGCGCTCGACCATCTCGTCGACCTTCTCGCGCACCACCGAGCCCGGCAGCACGCGCTTTTCCATGCGCAGGCTCAGCAGCCAGTGGTCGCCGATCTCTTCCAGCAATCGCGCGCCCGGTTCGCCACGCGGCGGCACCCAGCCGGCGGACAGCGCTTCGGTGGCGCCGCAGGGGACGAAACGTTCGTTCTCGAGGGCGTCCTCGAGCTTCTCGACATTGGGCTGCCAATCGGCGGCCAGGCGGTAAACGATCAGGTTCTTGAACATACGGACGACAACTCGCGACAACGTCAGGACTACAGCAATGAAAACGGGGCCACGCGGAGGGCGCGGGCCCCGTTCAGACGATGCCGTGATTGTCTCAGGTCTGGCGCGCGACGCGGCAGCGGAACAACCCCCTTGCCAACCGCTGTTGCATTCGTGGACAACCTTCTGAACCTCGGTGTACAGCGAAGAACTGAGGGCTTCCAGTCTTTCAGCCCTGCGCCTCATGTTCCGAAATGCAATTCCGTTGATCGCCGTTTCTGAAGGCTTCGCCGCTGTAGATCTTGACGAGGGAGATGGTGGCTCAGACGTGTCGTCGAGCCGGCATGCCGATGGCGATGTGACGTGCCCCATGCCAAGGCCACTCAGTCGAAAAGCGCGTGTGTGGCTGCAGAAGGTGCTGGAGCAGAAGATGTGGTGTCACGAGGAGCATCGGCACGCGCTGATGGTGGAAGTGGCCCGCCTGTGCCTGACTGTTTCTGGTGTCGACCACTGCGACGTGAGAGTTGCCGATGCTCGGGAAGACGGTACGCCGGCCGCAGACATGCCACCGGCGGGGCAGATGTCCCTGCTCGTCGGGCGCATCGCCAACGAACCGCTGGTGTTCGCACAGCTGGTTCGCGGTGAGTGTGCATGGACGGCCCCGACAACGGCGACGACGCTGTTGCCGCTGGACCCCTTCGACGCATCGCTCACGGGCTACATCATGGCCCTGGCCAAGGCACTGGGTGGAACGTCGCCGCCTTTGAGCGGACCGGCGCAACAGAAGTTCTTCAAGAAGGTCGTCGACCACCTGCATTGCCATCCCGACGAGTGCGAGCGACTCGCCAGCGCCCTCCCGCTCGTCAGAGCGGCAGATCCGGCACAAGGAGTTTTTCGCATCGACTTCAGGGAGAGCCGTGTGCCCGACGTTGAGCGGGCCACGCGGCCATTCCCTGCATCGTAAGGCTGGGACCGGGCGGCGCTTGCGTGACGACCCGTGAGCAGATGTCCTGATGTCGATGTGGATCAGGCCTGCGTCTGCTCCGAAGCGATCTGGCGCAACGCCTGCTCGAAGGCCTCCGGCGGCTGACCTCCGGAGATCAGGTACTTCTCGTTGATCACGACCGCGGGCACCGAGCTGATGCCGCGGCTCTGCCACAGCGATTCGGACTCGCGCACGTCCTCGGCGAACTCGCCGCTGTCGAAGACGCGGGCCGCTTCGGCGGCGTCGAGACCGATCTCGCGCACCTTCTCCAGCAGCGTCTCGCGGTCGCCCGGGTTCTTGCCGTGGGTGTGATACGCGGTCAGCAGCGCGAGCTTCAGGTCGCGCTGCGCCTGCGCCGATTGCAGCCCGGCCCAGTGCAGCAGCCGGTGCGCGTCGAAGGTGTTCCAGATGCGGCTGCGCGCGCCTTCGGTGAAGGTGAAGCCGACGTCGGCGCCGCGCTGCTTCAGGTGCGCGCGGATGTCCTTGCGCTGCTCGGGCGTGGAGCGGTACTTGCGCGTCAGGTGTTCCTCGATGTCCTCGCCCTCGGGGACCATCTGCGGATTCAGCTCGAAGGGCTGGAAGTGGATGTCGACCTGCACGTCCGGCACGCGGGCCAGGGCGGTCTCCAGCGACTTCAGGCCCACGGCGCACCAGGGGCAGGCCACGTCGGAGACGAAATCGATGCGCAGCGGCTGCAGCGGCTGGCCGGCGGCGGAAGAAGAGGTGGTGTCGTTCATGCCGCCGACTCTAGCCAGAAGCTCAAGTCAACACGCGGTCGCTGGGCTTTGCGAGGACAACCTTTTGAACCTCGGTTGAACAACGAAGAACTGATGACGCTTCCGGACTCCAGCCCAGAATGCCATGCTTCCAGACTATTGCTCATCGATCCTGAATTCCTACGGCCCGGACGAACTCGGAGACGAGGGAGGGCGCGGTTCAAGCGCATCAGAGACCCCGCAGGAGAGTGGCGATGTCGCGGACACCGCGACAAGACCGTTCAGTTCGCAGCCCCAGGCGTGGTCACGGATGATGCAGGGTGATGCGTTGTGTGGCGAGGCGCATCGGGACGATCTGCAAACCAATCCGGATGAGTCTGAGCGACTTGCCCGCACGCTGCCGCTCGCCGACAACGGGCGTGCTGGATGCGAAATGCCCCGTGTCTGCCCTGGCGGGCGGCAGGTGCGCCGCGAGGTGTCGGATTCGAGGTCGGAGCTTGAGTCCTCAGGCGCTCTCGCTCCGGAGCCGGAATGGGTAAAGACCTTCAAGCTTAAGCACGGATGTTCTTATGAAGCGCACCACCGTCGTCTGCTTGCGCTGGCCACCCTGCATCTGCAGGCCCTGATGCCGCAGGGGATGCGCTTGGAAATCCTGGAGTGGCACGGTGCCTTCGCGGCGAAATTGCACCAGGACGCGCAGATATCGCCATCCGGCTCGATGCGCTCGTCCGGGTGCGACACCGGCACGAGCGAAAGCGATTCCGACGACGACAGCGAACTCTTCAACTGGACCGGCTTTGGCGTCGATGCGTTCTTTTCGGCCATCCGGCACGCCGTCGGAGAAATCCCCGCGACTGATCAGGCCTGGTACGCCGAGCTCGGCAAGACCGTCGACCAGGTGCAGCGAGGGGTCCAGCAGAAGGCTGGGTGCAGTGACTCGGACTGGCCCGAGGGACCTGCTGGCTTGGCACCGACGCTGCCCATTGCCTTCAATGAAGTTTCGTGGGCGGATGATCGCGTGCCATGGCGCAAGCCGTACGGCCTCAGGTGACATCGATCAGGGCAGCACCTGCTTCGCCGCGATCTGAGGCAGCGCCTGTTCGAAAGCCACCGGCCAGCCAGAAGCTCAAGTCAACACGCGGTCGCTGGGCTTTGCGAGGTAGAACCACTCGTGGCCGGGTTCCGAGTTGTTGTTGGGGAAGACGATGCGGCCGCCGGAGGGCGCCAGCACCGGCGTGCCGTCGGCGCGCGTGCCGATGCGTTCGCCTTCGGCGATCGCATCGAAGCTGGCCCAGGAACGTTCGAAACGGTCGTCCGGGCTCTCGCGGTCCACGACCTCGTAGAGCTGCAGCACTTCGACAGGGCGCTTCGGATCGGCGAGCTCGACGCCCTCCGGGGCGATCATGCCCAGCAGCACCAGCGTGCGCAGGATCGCCTTGAAGGCGACCTCGGGCCCTTGCGGATCCGCGTGCTGGCCGCATTCCAGCGTGATGCAGTAGCCGCCGGTGCTGCGCATGTACTCGGTGGTGCCGACGCCGTAGTGCGGGTCCTGCTGCAGCGCCATCTTGCGCGAGCCGTCCGCGGCCTTGTCGGCGCGGCGCTTCAGGCCCAGTGCGTAGGTGGACAGCCAGCCTTCGACCAGGCGCGAAGTGCCGACCGCCATCGCCAACGCGCTCTCGGCGGCCTGGTGGCGGAAGGGCTCCAGCTCGCCGTCGTTGTCGCGCGGCCCGATCATCGCGAAGGCGGGGCCGGGGTTGTTGAAGCTGTGCAGGTCCAGCAGCACGTCGCTGGCGGCAATCCACGGGCACAGGCGGTTGGCGATGCGGTCCTCGAAGTCCTGCGGGATCGGGTTGACGCGCAGGTTGCGGTTGAGGTTGCGCTCGCCTTCGCGGCGCTGCAGGCGGTGGGCCAGCGGGTTCACGATGGGGATCATCGTCAGCGTGCCCTTGAGCAGCGTCAGCGTGCCCTCGTCCAGCATCGCCAGCACGCGCTGGATGCCGCTGACGCCGGCGACCTCGTTGCCGTGCACGGCGCCCGTCACCAGCAGCTTCGGGCCGGGCTTCAAGCCGGCGAACTGGTGGACGCGGAGGTGGGTCGGGTGATCGGTGCGGGCGTCGCTCATGGCGTGGCGGAAGGGCTCGAAGAATGGAACCCGAAGCATAGGCCCGCCCGAGGCCGCGCATCGCGCCCGCGTGCGCGGCGCGTATGCCGAAAACGCGGGCGGCGATGAGTTGAAGTTGGAGCGCCGAATGCCGAGTTCCGGGCGCGTGGCGCTCAGGCGCCGAGCAGCGCGTCCGGGTCGAGCGCCGCGTCGCAGGACCAGTGTGTGTTCGGCAGCTCGCCGGCGGGGGCGCCGTCGACCCAGCGCGTCAGGCGATACAGCGTGCCGAACGCGAAGTCCGGCGGCGCTTCGCCCGGGCCGGCGAGCAGCTCGCCGCCGCGGCGCACGTTGTCGGCCATCCAGGCCGGCAGGCGCAGGTGATACGGGTTGCGGGCGATCTCGCCGTGATGGCAGGCCAGCGCCCGCACCAGCAGCGCGGTGTCGCGCTGGCCGGTCTCGACGAGCGTGGTCGGCGAGGGCTGCGTGGCCCAGAACTCGGTGTGCGCGAAAACGGTGGAGATCTTCGCCTGCGCAAGCGCCTCGCTCACCAGCAGGTGCACGCCGATGTGCGTCGGGATGCCGTCGCCCGCATGCGGCACGAGGATCAGCGCGGGCTTCTCGGCGACCAGCAGTTCGGCGACCAGACGGACCTGCTGCTGCCACAGCGGCGTGCGCGCCGCGGCGGCTTCGGGCTTCACCTGCTCGAAGCCGTCCGCAGCCAGCAGGCGCAGGTCGAAGCCCAGCACATCGCAGGCGGCGCCGAGTTCCGTCCAGCGCTCGGCGCGACGGTCCTGCTTGCTCCCGAGGGTGACGGCGATGTTGGTGACGCGCCAGCCGGCCTCCTGGCGCAGACGCAGCGGCAGCGCGCCGACGATGCATTCGTCGTCCGGATGCGGCGCGAAGACCAGCACGTGCGGTGTCCGTTGCGCAGGGACCTCCAACCTGGTACCGGAACCATCCGAAGTCGACTTCGGCGCCAAAGGACTCACACCGGTACGCACGGGTTGCCGCAGCACGGCATACCAGCTGGCGATCCAGCTTTCCCAGTCGGCCTGGCTGGCGGCGGGGCTGACGTCGATCGGAAAAGCAGGCGTAGGAGCCGGGGAAGGGGCGTTCGCGTTCATCGGCGGGGCGTTGGCGGCCCGGGCGTCAGCCGTCCGGGCAAGTTCGATCGACCCATCTTAGCGGGCCGGATCTCCGAATGGTATTACATTGGTAGTAAAACTAGATGGAGACCGGTGTAATCCCCGACAAGACCGGTTGGAACGTCCCGCGGGCATGCCGCAGGCCCGGAGAACGCGCCGCCAAGGGGGGCGTCAGGAGGGTGCGCGCCCCGGCCAGGTGGCCAGCACCACCCCGCCCAGGGCCAGCGCGTAGGCGAGCAGCTGGATGCTGCTCATCTGCTCGCCGAGCAGGACCAGCCCGATGAGCGCGGTCGAGATCGGCAGGAACACCATGAAGACGCCGGCCTTGGCGGCGCTCACGTGCTGCAGGCCCTTCATCCACAGCCAGACCGTGACGGTGCTGGCGGCGATGGCGTAGAAGAGCAGCAGGCCCCAGTCCTTGATCGCGACGGTGCCGAAGTCGAAGTCCACGGCCTGCCACAGGCCCAGCGGCGTGACGAGCACCAGGCCCCAGAGGTTGATCAGCGCGCTGATGCGGCGCGGCGGCAGCTCGGCGGCCAGGCGCTTGCCGATGACGACATAGCTGGCCTCGCAGCAGACCGCGCCGACGAGCAGCAGCGCGCCCAGGCCGGACGTCGCGGCGCCCGCGCCGTCGCCGTGCTTGCTCAGCGCCACCATCGCGATGCCGCCGACCGCCATCGCGATGCCGAACAGCGTGCGCGGCGCGATGCGTTCGCGCAGGAAGATCCAGCTCATCAGCGCGACGGTCGCCGGGATGCCGGCCATGATCACGCCGGCCACCACGGCCGAGCTGTGCTTCATCCCGAACAGCAGGCAGATCGAGAACAGGAAGTTCCCGAAGAAGGATTCGAGGAAGAGCAGGAAACGCGTGCGGCGGGTGAGCGGCTTCTCGGTCGGGCCGCGCCGCAGCCAGGGCAGCATGAACACGGCGGCCATGCCGAAGCGCAGGAAGGCCAGCAGGAAGACCGGGAACACGACGACCAGCAGCTTGGACAGCCCGACGTAGCTGCCGATCACGCTCGTGCTGGCGGCCAGGCTCAGGTAGGAGAGCCACGGGACGTGGTGGCCGTGCGCGCCGTGGGCGGTTGCTGCGGCCTCGGCGGCCGCGCTGGTCGCGGGTTGGTGGTCGGTTGTGGCGTTGGACATGGTGGGTGATGATGCCCGACGCAGGGAGGGCTCAGACATGGCGACAGGGGTGGGAGCGACGGCGGCGGGTTACTCGGGAACGCCCCTCGCACGCAAGCTGGGGATCCAGGCGGGCAGCACGTTGTGGACCTTGAGTGCGCCCGAGGGTTACGAGGAATGGCTCGCGCCGATGCCTGAGGGCGTCGCGCGCGCGAAGCTGCCGTCGACCCAGGTCGATGTCGCGCACGTGTTCCTCGTCGAGCGCGAGGAGCTGGCGCATCAGTTGAAGGTCCTGCGCGCGAAACTGCGCGACGATGCGGCGCTGTGGATCTCGTGGCCGAAGAAGGCCTCGAAGGTCCCGACCACGATCACCGAGGACGTCATCCGCGAGGAGTGCCTGCCGCTGGGCTGGGTCGACGTGAAGGTCTGTGCCGTGAGCGACGTGTGGTCCGGCCTCAAGCTGATGGTCCGCAAAGAACTGAGACAAGGAAAAGACAGATGAGGTGGAAGAACGCATTTGCTGCGGCTCTGGCGGTGCTTGTGCTCGGCGGGCCCGTCGCCGCGCGGGCCTGCAGTTGCGTCAAGGCGGACGCCGGGCGGATCTTTCGGGAAGCCGACCGCATCGTCATCGCGCGTATGAAAGCCGTTCATTACCGGCCTACCTGGATCGGCGAGGCGCGGGTGCTGGGTGACATCGAGGTCCTGGATACGCTGAAGTCCACGACCGGCGCGCCGATCACTCGCATCTGGACCGCGTCGGAGACGTCGGCGTGCGGACTGCCGCTTGAGGCCGGTCTGGTGTATCTGCTGGTGCCTGACGGTCCTGACGGAGACCAGGTCGATCATTGCCGGAGCTGGGTGCTGGGCAGCGGCAATCCGCAGAGGGCCGCGGTGACGAAGGCGCTGATCGCTCGTCGCGATGAGCGGGAGCGCCAGCGAGCCGTTCGTGACCAGGCAAGAGCCGGTGCGCCGGCCGCCTCCGAAGCGGGGAAACGATGACCGCGGCAGCGTCGTCGGCGCCAGGATAAGCGCCCGGCCCGCTGATCACTTCAACCGCCGCAACGCCACCCGGATCGCATCGATCATCCGATCCAGGTGTTCGCGCTCCGCGATCAGCGGCGGCGACAGCGCCAGGATGTCGCCGGTCGTCCGGATCAGCACGCCTTGCTGCCAGCAGTCGAGGAAGGTCTCGAACGCACGCTTGGTCGGCTCGCCCGCACGCGGGGAGAGTTCGACGCCGCCGACCAGACCGAGGTTGCGCACGTCGATGACGTGGGGCTCGCCGCGCAGCGAATGCAGCTGTTCGGCGAAGTAGCCCTGCAGTTCCGACGCGCGCGTCAGCAGGCCTTCCTCCGCGTAGGTGTCCAGCGTCGCGATACCCGCCGCGCAGGCCAGCGGATGCGCCGAGTACGTGTACCCGTGGAAGAACTCGATCAGGTGTTCCGGCCCGGTCATGAAGGTGTCGTGGATGCGCTGCTGCGCGAACACCGCGCCCATCGGCACGCAGCCGTTGGTGAGGCCCTTGGCCACCGTCATCAGGTCCGGCGTCACGCCGAAGGTCTGCGCCGCGAAGGGGCTGCCGGTGCGGCCGAAGCCGGTGATGACCTCGTCGAAGATCAGCAGGATGCCGTGCCTGTCGCAGATCTCGCGCAGGCGCTGCAGGTAGCCCTGCGGCGGGATCAGCACGCCGGCCGAGCCGGCCACCGGCTCCACGATCACCGCGGCGATCGTCGACGCGTCGTGCAGCGCGACCATCCGCTCGAGGTCGTCGGCCAGCTCCGCACCGTGCGGTGGCAGACCGACGCTGAACGCGTTGCGTCCGATGTCATGCGTGTGGCGCAGGTGATCGACGCCCGCCAGCAGCGAGCCGAACATCTTCCGGTTCGCCACCATGCCGCCCACCGACATGCCGCCGAAGTTGACGCCGTGGTAGCCGCGCTCGCGGCCGATCAGCCGCGTGCGTTGCCCTTCTCCCCGGACGCGGTGGTAGGCCAGCGCGATCTTCAGCGCCGTCTCCACCGACTCCGACCCGGAGTTGGTGAAGAACACCTTGTTCATGCCCTCGGGCGCGATCTCCGCCAGCCGCGACGCCAGCTCGAACGCCTTCGGATGCGCCATCTGGAAGGGCGGCGCGAAGTCGAGTTCCGCCGCCTGCTCCTGGATCGCCTTCACGATGCGCGGCCGGTTGTGACCCGCGTTCACGCACCACAGGCCGGCCACGCCGTCCAGGATCTGCCGCCCCTGGTCGTCGGTGAAGAACATGCCGTCGGCGCGCGTCAGCAGGCGCGGCGACTGCTTGAACTGGCGGTTCGCCGTGAACGGCATCCAGTAGGCGTCGAGGTCGGGGCGGGCAGGGGTGGACATGGGGACTCCCGGAGCGCGGTCGGCGCGCGTGATCAAAGGCTCAGCAATGAGCCGAGCGATGGCCTCAGTCTAGGCAAGCGCACGCGCAATCGGTGAGCGTTCCGGCGGCGGGAAAACCCGCAATGACGCAATCCGATGCGGCGATCAGAGCGATTCTTCGAACAGAATGCCGCCCATGATCAAGGAAGTGCAATTGGATGCGATCGACCGCGCCATCCTCGCGGTCTTGCAGCGCGACGCGCGCATCTCGAACCAGGACCTCGCGCAGCAGGTCCACCTGTCGCCGTCGGCGTGCCTGCGGCGGGTCAAGCGGCTGGAGGACTCCGGCGTGATCGACCGCGTCGTCGCGCTGCTCAATCCGAAGGCGATCGGCAAGCCGGGAACGAGCTGGACCATCGTCAACGTCGAGCGCATGACGCCCGCCGCGCTGGCCGAGTTCGAACAGGCCGTGAAGGACGCGCCCGACATCCTCGACTGCTTCTACGTCGCCGGCAGCAACGACTACCTGCTGCGCTTCGCCTACAAGGACGCCGAAGACCTGGAGCGCCTGCACACGCATGTGCTCATGCAACTGCCCGGCGTGGCGAAGGCGAACTCCATGCTGGTGCTGCGCACCGTCAAGAAGACGAGCGCGTTCCCGTTGGAATGAGCGTTGGACTGAGCGCGGTTGGGCGCGGACGGGCGCAGAGGGTCAGGCCGTGCGCGGCCGCAGCACGCGCAGCATCGGCAGCAGCTGGATCAGCAGCATCGCGCCGAGGATCAGCGCGCAGCCCAGCAGTCCGGCGCCGTTGAGGCGGTCGCCCATCATCAGGTAGCCGAAGACCGCAGCGAACAGCGTCTCGGACGACAGGATGATCGCGGCGTCCGCCGCGTGCGCGTAGCGCTGCGCGACGACCTGGCCGGTGAAGGCCACGCCCACCGACAGCACGCCGGTGTACAGGATGGGCCCGGCGGCGGCCTCGATGCCGGCCCAGCTCCACGATTCGAAGAACAGTCCCCAGACCAGCGCGACCACGCCGCAGAACAGGAACTGCCCGCCCGCCACGGTGAACGGCGCGTTCATCCGGTCCGCGACCATGCCCACCAGCAGCACGTGCACCGCCCACGGCAGCGAAGAAGCGATGACCCAGGCGTCGCCCACGCCGATGTCGAGTTCATGCGCGCCCGACAGCAGGAAGGCGCCCACCAGGCAGGCCAGCGCGCCCGGCCACACCGACCAGTGCGGCAGGTGGCGCAGCACCAGCCAGCCCAGCAGCGGCACCAGCGGCACGTACAGCGCGGTCAGGAAACCGGCATTGGTCACCGAGGTGTACTGGATGCCGATCTGCTGCAGCGCCGCGCCCGTGGTCAGCAGCGCGCCCAGTCCCATGATCTTGAGCGCGTCGCTGCCGCGCAGCACCGTCGCTCCGGGAGCGCGTCGCTCGCGCACGATCAGCGGCAGCACGACCAGCGCGCCGATCAGGAATCGGATCCCGGTGAACATCATCGGACCGATGCTCTCCATGCCGTGGGCCTGGGCGACGAAGGCCGAGCCCCAGATCATCGCGATCAGGGTCAGCAGCAGATTGGCTTGGATGCGGGTCATGGGCGGGAGTGTCGGGGATCTCGGCGCCCGCGCCGGATGGCACGGGCGAGTCAGCCTTCTTGGGCTGGCAGGGGAGGCTTGCAGCAGCAGTTCCCGCCGGAGTTGGCAGGCAGCGCGGCGGTCAGCTGCTCAGGTAGGCGATTTCTTCGTCGCTGAAGCCGGCGGCGCTGCGCGCCTCGACGTTGAACGGCGGGCGCAATCGCGGCGCCTCGTAGCGTTCGACGAGCTCGGGATAGAGCGTCAGCGGATCCAGCCCGCGCTCGCGGCACAGATGGCGGTACCAGTGGTTGCCGATGCGGACGTGGCCGACCTCGTCGCGCAGGATCACGTCGAGGATCTCCACCGCGCGGGCGTCGCCGGCCTTGGCGAACTTCGCCTGCAGCGGCGGCGTCGCGTCCAGCCCGCGCGCCTCCAGCGTGCGCGGCACCAGCGCCATGCGCGCGAGCACGTCGCCCGCCGTGCGCATCGCCATCGTCCACAGGCCGTCGTGCGCGTCGAAGTCGCCGTAGGACTTGCCCAGGCCGCGCAGATGCTCGTCGAGCAGCGTGAAGTGCAGCGCCTCCTCGGACGCCACCTGCAGCCAGTCGAGGTAGTAGGCGCGCGGCATGCCCGGGAAACGCCACACCGCGTCCAGCGCCAGGTTGATCGCGTTGAACTCGATGTGCGCGATCGCGTGGATCAGCGCCGCGCGGCCTTCCGGCGTGAACGGCGAGCGCGAGCCCACCTGCAGCGCGGCGAGCAGCCGCGGCCGCGCGGGGCGTCCGGGCGGCTCGGTGTCGGGGACGAGGCGGGCGGCGATGTCGAGCGCGGCGGCCTCGGCCTCGCCGTACAGCTCGCGGGCCGCGAGCGCCTTGGCCTGCGGCTCCGCGATCAGAAGCACCTGCAGCGCGCGGGTTCGGAGTTCCATTCGTAGAATTATCCCTTTTGGAGAACCGCATGGCCGTCTACCGCCTCGGCGAACACACGCCGGAACTCGGCACCGGCGTCTGGGTCGCCGACAGCGCGCAGGTCGTCGGCCGCGTCACGCTCGGGGACGACGTCAGCGTCTGGTTCAACGCCGTCCTGCGCGGCGACAGCGAGCACCTCACCATCGGCGCCGGCAGCAACATCCAGGACGGCAGCGTCCTGCACGCCGACGCCGGCATGCCCCTGGTCCTCGGCCGCAACGTCACCGTCGGCCACCAGGTCATGCTGCACGGCTGCACCGTCGGCGACAACGCGCTGATCGGCATCGGCGCGGTGGTGCTCAACGGCGCGCGCATCGGCAACAACTGTCTGGTCGGCGCCGGCGCGCTGGTCACCGAGGGCAAGGAATTCCCCGACGGCAGCCTCATCGTCGGCTCGCCCGCGCGCGTCGTGCGCGAGCTCACGCCGCAGCAGATCCAGGGTCTGGCGATGAGCGCCGCCCACTACGTCAGGAACGGCCAGCGCTACGCCGAGGAACTCGTCCGCATTGACGATCCTCAATCCGCCCCCAGATAACTCGAATTCAAAGGAACCCCCATGGCGACGTCCATCAAGCCCGCTCCGAGCGAGCTCCACAAATTCCTCTTCGAAGGCCTGCCCGTGCGCGGCATGCTGGTCCGGCTCGACGACAGCTGGAAGGAACTCCTCGGCCGCCGCAAGGAGCCGCTGGCGCCGGCCGTGCGCGACCTGCTCGGCCAGATGACCGCGGCGGGCGTGCTCATGCAGGCCAACATCAAGTTCAACGGCGCGCTGATCTTCCAGGTCATGGGCGACGGGCCGCTGAAGCTGGCCGTTGTCGAAGTGCAGCCGGATGCGAGCTTCCGCTCCACCGCCAAGACGCGCGAGACGGTGGTCGACGACGCGACCCTGCAGCAGATGCTCAACGTGCACGGCCAGGGCCGTGTCGCGATCACGCTCGATCCGAAGGACCGTCTCCCGGGCCAGCAGCCGTACCAGGGCGTCGTGCCGCTGAGCGGTCCGCAGGGCCAGCCGCTGGAGAAGCTCAGCGACGTGCTGCAGCACTACATGCGGCAGTCCGAGCAACTGGAGACCACGCTGGTGCTGGCCGCCAACGACCAGCTCGCTGCCGGTCTGCTGATCCAGCGCCTGCCGATCGAAGGCGAAGGCAACCTCGAGCCGGGCGCCAGCTCGGGTGTCGCGCGCGAGGAGATGGAGGATGCCTACAACCGCATCAGCATGCTGGCTGCGACCTTGACCGCGGAAGAGCTGCTGACGCTGGACAGCGACACCATCCTGCGTCGCCTGTTCTGGGAAGAGAACGTCCGCCGCTTCGATCCGCAGTACCCGCGCTTTGCCTGCACCTGTTCACGTGAACGGGTGGGCCGCATGCTGCTGGGTCTGGGCAGACAGGAAGTCGACGAGATCCTGGCCGAGCTGGGCGGTGTCGAGATCGGCTGCGAGTTCTGCGGCAACCACTATGTCTTCGACCCGGTGGATGTCGGCGAGCTCTTCACCGACCCGCAGAACCAGGCTCCAGGATCGAAGAACGTCCAGTAACGAAGGCGCCTCACGGCACCGCTGCGCCAAGAACCGGGGTCAGCGAGTGCTTGTGGGGCCGGAGTGATGCTGGGGGTTCGCGGACGCGATGCCCCCTGCGTCGCGGAGAGCCCGCGCCAGGCTTCCCGAAGTCGTTCTTCGAGTCGTCAGGGCGTATCCACGCGCACGACCCGATCCAGCGCCGTGGCCTTCACGCGCTGGGTCCCGTGGGCCTTGAAGTAGGCTTCCAGCGCTTCCACGTCCATCGGCCCGGTCTGCACCAGGCGCGCGGTCGTGAAGGTCTTGAAGCTGTCCCCGCCGACCTGCAGGAAGTTGTTGATCGCGACGCGGATCTTCTGGTCCGGCGTGATCGCCTTGCCGTTGAGCGTCATGCTCCCCGGCACCACGTGCGAGCCGAAGGGGCGGCGGTTGTCCCAACGGTAGCTGAAGCCTTGCGAGGTCTGCAGCGGCAGGAATTTCTTCGGGTCGTTGGCCCACCATTGTTCTTCCAGCACGGCCTGCAACTGCGCGCCGGACAGCTCCACCACCACCAGCGCGTTCGAGAACGGCAGCGCGGCGAACAGGTCGCCGAAGGTGACCGTGTCGTCCGCGCGATGGACGAGTCCGGTGCGGACGCCGCCGTTGTTCTGGAAGGCGATCTGCGCGCCGCCGTTCTCCGGTGCGCGCGTCGCGGCCAGCATCGCGTCGGCCACGAGCTGGCCCATGGTCGTGCCGCCGCCGTCGCTCTTGTCGTCGCCTTCCTTGCTCAGCGCCTGTGCCAGGAAGCCGACCTGGCGTTCGATCAGCGGCTGCGCCACGTGCTGGTAGCTGCTGATCAGCAGCGTCTGGCGCGGGTCCTTGGCCGTCTCCGGGCGCACCACGACGTTGTTGGCGCGGACCTCGGTCATCGTGCCGGTGGCGCGGTCCAGGGTCAGGTCGATCTCGGTGACCAGGGTGCCGTACTTGTCGCCGCTGGTGACCAGCCGGCCGTCCACGCGGCAGTTGTAGGCGCGGTGCGTGTGGCCCGACACGATCAGGCCGACGCGCTTGTCCAGCTTCTTGACGATGTCGACGATCGGTCCGGAGATCTCCGGGCACTCGTTGATGCCGCCGGTCGGGTAGCCGCCTTCGTGGATCAGCACGACGAAGGCGTGCACGCCCTGGCGGTCGAGCTCGGGCACCAGGCGGTTGATGGTGTCGGCTTCGTCGTCGAAGCGCAGGCCGCGGATGCCGGTCGGGCTGACCAGCTCCGGCGTGCCCTTCAGCGACAGCCCGATGAAGCCCACCGGCACGCCGTCGAAGCGCTTGATCGCGTAGGCCGGCAGCACCGACTGGCCGGTCTTCTCGTCGATGGTGCTCGCGGCGAGGTACTGGTACTTCGCGCCCTTGAATTCTGTCGGGCCCTTGCAGCCGTCCTTCGGGTGGCAGCCGCCGCGCTGCTTGCGCAGCAGTTCCTCGATGCCCTGGTCGAACTCGTGGTTCCCGACCGAGGAGATGTCCAGCCCCATCATGCCGAGCGACTCGATCGTCGACTCGTCATGGAACAGCGCCGACAGCAGCGGGCTCGCGCCGACCAGGTCACCGGCGGCCACGAACACGTGGTTGGGATTCTTCGCCTTGATCTGCGCGACCACGGTCGCCATGCGCTCGGCGCCGCCGGCCTCCAGCGTGATCGTCTTGTCGGGGTTCTGCGGGTCGGGCAGCTTGATGCCGCCGGCCGGCGGAAGCAGGTTGCCGTGGAAGTCGTTGATCGCCAGCACCTTGACGGCGACCGTCGCGGTGGCGGGTGTTGCCGCCTTGGCGGTCTTGGCGGTGCCCGGCGCGTCCAGCGACGGCGGCAGCGGCGCCTGCGGTCCGGTGGAGCTCAGCGATCCGCAGGCGGCGAGCAGCGCCGCGCTCAGCAGCATCGACAGGGCGCCCAGCGGGCGGCGGACGGAAGGACGGTTCATCGGGGAGGCTCCAGGAACGCCATGAATCTCGAAAAACTCGATGCTCGCAAATGTTTGCGAGACCGAAGCGGCGGATTGTGCCTCGCCTGTGTGGCGGCGCGGTGAGCGCCGCGTTCAGTCGCGCGGTGGGCGATCGGTGCCGCGGGTGGCCGTGCGGCTGGCGTGCTCGCACGCCGGGTCGTCGCAGAGTTCGCAGCCCTGCCAACGGCCGTCGCCGCCCAGGCTTTCCTCGCGTTGGAGCAGGCGGCCGAAGAGACCGTCCTCGCGGCCGAGGTGCGGCCTCAGCAGCGGACCGAGCGCGTTGAGCGCCTGCTGCAGCCGCTCCGGGCCGCTGCCCGAGACCAGGCTGTAGCCCAGGCCCGCGTCGCGCAGCGCGCGGCGCAGCAGGCGGTCGGTGGGCTGCTGCGCATGCGGGCCGTCGCGCATGTTGTCGGCGACCCAGGGCAGGTCGAGCGCCATCAGCAAGGTGGCATCCATCCGGGCCTGGACCTCCAGGGCGAACGGGTAGAGGCTGGTGTCGTCGAACAGCTGCTCGCTGTAGACGGCGGTCATCAGCGGCGTCGTGTCATGCAGGACGAGGTCGTGATCCACGGCGGCCGTTTCAGCCCGGCGCCATTGTTCCTCGGCGATCCCGCGCTGCTCGTCGGGGCGGGGCGTGCGCTGCTCGCGCTCGCACCACTCGCGCAGGTACTCGCCGACCAGCGCGCAGCGCAGCCGCGTCTGGGTGCTCAGGTGCGCCAGCAGCGCGACGCCGAGGCGGCTCTTGCCGGTGCTCTCGGCACCGACGAGGGCGATGTGCAAGGTCATGGGGAGAACGGCAGGCGCGGACGCTTCGGGTCGACGGGGTCAGGTGTCGCCGCTCAGGCGGCGATCGCCGCGGGACGCAGCTGTCGTTGCCACGCCCGCCAGCCCGCCACCGACATCGGCACGAACACCGCGTACAGCACGACCGTCAGCCAGTAGCCCTTCAGCGCGAACAGGCCGATGCTGACCAGGTTGACCATCACCCAGACGGGCCAGTTCTCCTGGTACTTGCGGCCGAGCAACCACTGGCCGGTGATGCTGGCCACCGTGGGGAGGGCGTCCCAATAGGGGAGGGGGGAATCGGTGCGGTGCTGCAGGAACAGGCCCAGCAGGGGCCAGGCCGCGAGCGTGAACAGCAGGGCGGTGACGCGGCCCTTGGGCCCCAGCGTGCGCACGTGCAAGGTGTCGCCGTCCGCGGTGCGGCCGCGCATCCACTGCCACCAGCCCCACAGTGCGAGTGCCGCGAACATCAGCTGCAGCGAGGCCTCGCCGTAGAGCTTGCCGCTCCAGAACAGCAGGAAGTAGAGCAGCGAACTGGTCAGCGCCAGCGGCCACGCCATCACCTGCACGCGCATGTTGCAGACGACCATCCAGATCGCGAGCGCGAAGGCGACGAGCTCCAGCCAGCTGATCGGGCTGCCCAGGGCATGGAAGGCGGGCGAGAGCGCCCAGGCGAGCACGGCATCCATCGGCGAGAGCATGCGGATTGGCGGAAGGGAAAGTGCGGAGGGGGGATTGTCGCGTGGTCCCGGCGCCTCAGCGCCGCAGCGGGACGAAGACCTCGTCCGGCTTGACCATGCCCAGTTCCATGCGCGCCTTTTCCTCGACCATTTCCAGGCCTTCGCGCAGGTCCAGCAGTTCGGCCTGCAGCTGCGTGTTGCGCGCGCGGGCCTTCTCGTTGGCGTCGGCCTGCTCGCGCAGTTCGGCGCGCAGCTGGACGCCGCGGGCCAGGCCGCCCTTGCCGAACCAGAGCTGTGCCTGGATGGCGACAAGGAACGCGGTGAGGACGATGGCCAGGGCTTTCACAGGCCGCGAGTTTAGCTGCAACGAAAAAGGGCAGGCCCTCGGGCCTGCCCTTCGAACGCGGGGAGCGCCCGCGCGGTGCACACGGTTCGCGCCG
The DNA here is from genome assembly GCA_002205125.1 of Roseateles noduli. Classification (GTDB taxonomy): domain Bacteria; phylum Pseudomonadota; class Gammaproteobacteria; order Burkholderiales; family Burkholderiaceae_C; genus Roseateles; species Roseateles noduli. The sequence goes on from NIOE01000006.1 coordinate 452,727, forward strand.
TGCACGTTGCCGCCATCCCCCGCCGGAGCAGGAGGGCGGCGCAGGCGATCAGCGCAGGTTGTAGAACGCCGCGCGGCCCGGGTACACCGCCACGTCGCCCAGGTCTTCCTCGATGCGCAGCAGCTGGTTGTACTTGGCCATGCGGTCCGAGCGCGACAGCGAGCCGGTCTTGATCTGGCCGGCGTTCAGGCCGACGGCGATGTCGGAGATGGTCGAATCCTCGGTCTCGCCCGAGCGGTGCGAGATCACGGCCGTGTAGCCGGCGCGCTTGGCCATCTCGATGGCGGCGAAGGTCTCGGTCAGCGTGCCGATCTGGTTGATCTTGATCAGGATCGAGTTGGCGATGCCCTTGTCGATGCCTTCCTTCAGGATCTTGGTGTTGGTGACGAACAGGTCGTCGCCCACCAGCTGCACCTTGTCGCCCAGCTTCTCGGTGATGTGCTTCCAGCCGTCCCAGTCGCCTTCGGCCATGCCGTCCTCGATCGAGATGATGGGGTACTTGTCGACCCAGGTGGCCAGCATGTCGGTCCACTGTTCGGCCGTCAGCTGGATGCCGCCTTCGCCTTCCAGCACGTACTTGCCGTCCTTGTAGAACTCGCTGGCGGCGCAATCCAGGCCCAGCGCGATCTGCTCGCCGGCGGTGTAGCCGGCCTTGTCGATCGCTTCCAGGATCATCTGGATCGCGGCTTCGTGGTTCTCGACGTTCGGGGCGAAGCCGCCTTCGTCGCCGACGGCGGTCGACATGCCCTTGGCGTCGATGATCTTCTTCAGCGCATGGAAGACTTCCGCGCCCCAGCGCAGCGCCTCGCGGAACGACGGCGCGCCCACGGGGATGATCATCAGCTCCTGCAGGTCGATCGAGTTGTTGGCGTGCGCGCCGCCGTTGATCACGTTCATCATCGGCACCGGCAGCTGGTTGCCGCTCATGCCGCCGAAGTAGCGGTACAGCGGCAGGCCCGATTCTTCCGCGGCGGCGCGCGCCACGGCCATGGACACGGCCAGCATGGCGTTCGCGCCCAGGCGGCTCTTGTTCTCGGTGCCGTCCAGGTCGATCAGGGTCTTGTCCAGGAAGGCCTGCTCGGAGGCGTCCAGGCCCAGCACCGCTTCCGAGATCTCGGTGTTGATGTGCTCGACGGCCTTCAGCACGCCCTTGCCCAGGTAGCGCGACTTGTCGCCGTCACGCAGTTCGATGGCTTCGCGCGAGCCGGTGGACGCGCCCGACGGCACGGCGGCGCGGCCCATCACGCCGGACTCCAGCAGCACGTCGCATTCCACGGTGGGATTGCCGCGGCTGTCGAGGATCTCTCGGCCGACGATGTCAACAATGGCGCTCATGGGAACAGTCTCCAGAAGTGAAAAAACTCGGTCGGCGCGCATGGTGCCAGCAACGGGTTACCTGTGCTGAACAACCTGCGGCCTGAATGGGGGACGAAAAAAAGCCACCGGGCCGCTCGCCGTCCGTCTGGACAGGCTGGCGGCGCGATGGCTCGTGCGGGGCATGGCGGGGGATCAGACGCCGTCGACGACGATCATGCGCATGACGCCGGCGTGCTCGCGCAGCGACTTGGCATGCTGGTAGGTCTCGGAGGCGTAGAAGGCCTTGGCCGCCTCGCGGTCGGGGAACTTCAGCACCACCAGGCGGTTCGGCGTCCAGGGGCCTTCCAGCACCTCGAACGCCCCGCCGCGGACCAGCACTTCCGCGCCATGCTCCTGCATCGCCTTCGTGCTCCATTCGCGGTACTTCGCCATCTGGTCGGCGTCGGTCACGGTCACGTCGGCAATGATGAAGGCGGGCATGGGCGGTGTCTCTGTTGGTCGTTGTCTGATGTCCCGGGACCCTGCGGACTCAGGCCGCCGCGGGCGCGCTGACCTCGTGGCCGGCCTTGGTCTTGTGTTCCAGCGCGGCCTTGATGAACGCGATGAACAGCGGGTGGCCGTCCCACGGGGTCGACTTGAACTCCGGGTGGAACTGCACGCCCATGTACCAGGGGTGCACGTTGCGCGGCAGCTCGACGATCTCGGTGAGCTTCTCGCGCTGCGTGATCGCCGAGATCACCAGGCCGGCGTCCTGGAGCTGGTCCAGGTACTGCTCGTTGGCCTCGTAGCGGTGGCGGTGACGCTCGTTCACGACCGGACCGTAGATCTCGTAGGCCAGCGTGCCCGGCTTGACGTCGGAGCTCTGCGCGCCCAGGCGCATCGTGCCGCCGAGGTCCGACTGGGCGTTGCGCTTCTGGATCGAGCCGTCCGCATCCTGCCACTCGTCGATCAGCGCGATCACCTTGTGCGGCGCGTCGGGTTCGAACTCGGTCGAGTTCGCGCCGTCCAGGTGCGCCTTGTGGCGTGCGTACTCGATGGTCGCGACCTGCATGCCCAGGCAGATGCCCAGGTAGGGCGTCTTGTGCTCGCGGGCGTACTGGGCAGCGAGGATCTTGCCCTCGACACCGCGCTTGCCGAAGCCGCCGGGCACCAGGATCGCGTCGTACTTGTCGAGCTGCTTCGAGTGCTCGGCGTCCAGCGTCTCCGAGTCCACATACTCGATGTTGACGCGGGCGTGGTTGTGGATGCCGGCGTGGCGCAGCGCCTCGTTCAGCGACTTGTAGCTGTCCGACAGGTCGGTGTACTTGCCGCACATGGCGATGGTGACTTCGGTCTTGGGGTTCTCGACCTCGTTGACCAGCATGTCCCAGCGCTTCAGGTCGGTGGACTTGGTGTTGAGCTGCAGCTTGGTGCAGATCAGCTGGTCCAGACCCTGCTCGTGCAGCACGCGCGGCACCTTGTAGATCGTGTTCACGTCCCACATGGAGATCACACCGTACTCGGGCACGTTGGTGAACAGCGAGATCTTCTCGCGCTCGTCGTCGGGCACGCGGCGGTCGGCGCGGCACAGCAGCGCGTCGGGCTGGATGCCGATCTCGCGCAGCTTCTGCACCGTGTGCTGGGTCGGCTTGGTCTTGAGTTCGCCGGCCGCGGCGATCCACGGCACGTAGGTCAGGTGCACGAACGCGACGTTCGTCGGGCCCATCTTGAGGCTCATCTGACGCGCGGCTTCGAGGAAGGGCAGCGACTCGATGTCGCCGACCGTGCCGCCGATCTCGACGATCGCCACGTCCACCGCGTCCGGCGTGCCGTGACCGGCGCCGCGACGGATGAAGTCCTGCATCTCGTTGGTGATGTGCGGGATCACCTGCACGGTCTTGCCGAGGTAGTCGCCGCGACGCTCCTTCTCCAGCACCGACATGTAGATCTGTCCGGTGGTGAAGTTGTTGCTCTTCTTCATCCGCGTGGTGATGAAGCGCTCGTAGTGACCCAGGTCCAGGTCGGTCTCCGCCCCGTCGTCCGTCACGAACACTTCACCGTGCTGGAACGGCGACATCGTCCCCGGATCCACGTTGATGTAGGGATCCAGCTTGATCAGGGTGACTTTGAGGCCGCGGGACTCGAGAAGGGCCGCGAGAGAGGCCGATGCGATGCCCTTGCCGAGAGAGGACACGACACCGCCGGTGACGAAGACGTACTTGGTCATTGTCTTGCAGCGCCTGATGAACCGGATGCGTCGTACCGGAACCCAAAAACGCCGTGGTGGTAAAGCGCGATTATAGCGATGCCGTTTTGGCCTCGATCTCGCCCATCAGTTCGAGGACGAGGGCGGCCGTATCGTCAGGTCTTTCGAAGGGGTAGAGGTGGGTCCCTTCGAACCAGCGGAACAGGTCCTTGGCCAGCGCCTTGGAGCCGGCCGCGTTGGCGTGCCGGAGTTCCTCCGATTGCGTGCCGGCGATGAAGGCCACCGGGCACTTGGGCGCGTGGCCCTTCAGGATGCGCGGCAGGTTGTGCGGCAGCGTGTTGTAGATGCGGGTCTCGATCTCGCGCTTGAAGCCCAGGCGCACCTGGCCGTCCTCGTGTGCGTCGAAGCCGCTGGCGATGTAATCCTTCAGCACGCGGGGATCCCAGCGCGCGAACTTGTGCTTGGCGGCGAAGTGCGCATGCGCCTCGTCGAGGCTGGGCCATTCGTAGCGCCGCTGGTGCGAGATCTTGCCCGGCGAGATGCGCTTCATCAGACCGGTGGACTTCACCACCTGCACGCTGTGCGCGCGCCAGCCGTCGATCACCGGCGAGTCCAGCATCACCAGCCCCCGCGCCAGCCCCGGCTTGCGGCAGGCGGCCAGCAGCGACAGCAGCCCGCCGAGCGAGTGCCCCACCAGCATCACCGGTCCGCTTGGCTGGACTTCGTCCTGGATGAAGTGCAGTAGCTCGTCGCGCAGGTGCGGCCAGTTGCTGGTCACCGGATAGCGCGGATCGTGGCCGATGCGCGGCAGCGCGTGCACGGTCCAGCCCGCGTCGCGCCAGCGGTCGAACAGCACCCGGTAGCAGCCCGCCGGAAACCCGTTGGCATGCGAGAAGACGATGGTCTTGGCGGCGTCCATGGGCTTGGGGGCTTGTCGGGCGGAGAGGGCTCAGGCGGCTCAGTCGCGGCCGGCGGCCAGCAGCTTGAGCTGGTACAGCGCCGCATGGGCCTCGCGCGGGCTCAACGCATCGGGATCGAGGTCGCGCAGGGCGTCCAGCAGTTCGGACGATTCCTCCACCGTTGCGCCCGGCGCGGGCTCCGGCGGCGCGGCGAACAGGTCGATCTGCGACTCGCCTTCGGTGGCGCGGGCTTCGAGCGCCTCCAGCGCCGCGCGGGCCTGCCGCACCACCGGGCCCGGCATGCCGGCCAGGCGCGCGACCTGCACGCCGTAGCTGCGGCTCGCGGGGCCGGGCTGGATCTCGTGCAGGAAGACGATGTTCTCGCCGCTCTCGACCGCCGACACATGCATGTTGACCGCCTGCGGGTGCTTGGCCGGGAACTCGGTCAGCTCGAAGTAGTGCGTCGCGAACAGCGTGAACGCGCGGCACTTGTCGTGCAGGTGGGTGGCGATCGCGCCGGCCAGCGCCAGGCCGTCGAAGGTCGAGGTGCCGCGGCCGATCTCGTCCATCAGCACCAGCGACTGCTCGGTCGCGCTGTGCAGGATGGCGGCGCCTTCGGTCATCTCCAGCATGAAGGTGGACTGCGCGTTCGCGAGGTCGTCCGCCGCGCCGATGCGGGTGTGGATCGCGTCGATGGGGCCGAGCCGGCAGGCGCTCGCCGGCACGTAGGCGCCGATGCCCGCCAGCAGCGCGATCAGCGCGACCTGGCGCATGAAGGTGCTCTTGCCGCCCATGTTCGGGCCGGTGATCACCATCAGCTTGGTGCGGGCGTCGAGCCGGCAGTCGTTGGCCATGAACTCGCCGCCGCCGGTCTCGCGCAGGCGGGCCTCGACGACCGGATGGCGGCCCCCCTGGATGTCGATGCAGGGATGCGGGACGAACTCGGGGCGGCACCAGTTCAGCGTCGCCGCGCGTTCCGCCAGCGCGGCCAGCACGTCCAGCGAGGCGAGCGAACGCGCCAGGCGGCTCAGCGCCGGCAGCTCCTCGTTGAGCTGATCGATGACCAGCTCGAAGAGCATCTTCTCGCGGGCCAGCGCGCGTTCGTTCGCGGACAGCGACTTGTCCTCGAAGGCCTTGAGCTCGGGCGTGATGAAGCGTTCGGCGTTGGTCAGCGTCTGGCGGCGCGTGTAGTCCGCGGGAACCTTGTCGAGGCTGCCGTTGGTGACTTCGATGTGGAAACCGTGCACCTTGTTGAACCTGACCCGCAGGTTGTTGATGCCGGTGCGCGTGCGTTCGCGGACCTCCATGGCGAGCAGGAACTTGTCGCAGTCGGTCTGCACGGCGCGCAGGTCGTCGAGTTCCTCGTCGAAGCCCTTGGCGATCACGCCGCCGTCGCGGATCAGCGCCAGCGGTTCCTCGGCGATGGCGCGCGTCAGCAGCTCGGCGATGTGCGGCGAGGCGCGAAGGCCTTCGGACAACTGCTCCAGCAGGGCCGAGCCGCCGGGCACGGTCTGGGCCAGTTCCGGCAGGATCAGCAGCGTCGCACGCAGGCCGGCGAGTTCGCGCGGCTTCACCTGGCGCAGCGCGATGCGCGCGGTGATGCGCTCGACGTCGGAGACCTGGCGGAAGGCCTCGCGCAGCGGTTCGGCGCCGGCGCTGATCAGCTCGGCGATGGCGGCCTGCCGCTCGCGGGCGGCGCTGCGGTCGCGCTCCGGATGCAGCAGCCAGTGGCGCAGCGTGCGGCTGCCCATGCCGGTGCCGCAGGTGTCCAGCAGCGACAGCAGCGTGGGCGAGGTCTCGCCGCGCAGCGTCTGTGTCAGTTCCAGGTTGCGTTGCGTGGCGGGCGGCAGGTCCAGCAGGTCGGAGCTGCGCACCACGCGCAGGCCCTTCACATGGGTCAGCGCGCGCGCGCCCTGCGTGGTCTCGGCATAGGCCAGCAGGCACGAGGCGGCCGCATGGGCGACGGGCAGGTCATGGGCGTTGAGGCCCTGCAGGTTGATCACCCCGAGCTGCTCGCAGAGCTTGCGGTGGCCCAGGGCCGCGTCGAAATGCCAGGGCTGGCGGTTGGTGATCGGCAGCTTGGCGGCCAGCACGGCCTGCGGATGCTTCTCGCGGTCGACCAGGACTTCGGCCGGCGACAGGCGGGCGATCCAGGACGGCAGGTCGCGTTCGTTGCACTGCGCCAGCCCGAGCTGGCCCTGCGTCATCGAGAGCCAGGCCAGGCCCAGCGTCTTGCCCTGGTGGGCGATGGCCAGCAGGACCGAGTCCTGCTTGTCGGCGAGCAGCTCCTGATCGATGACGGTGCCGGGCGTGGCCAGGCGCTGCACCTTGCGCTCGACGGGGCCCTTGCCGACGCCGACCTCCCCGGTCTGCTCGGCGATGGCGACCGACTCGCCGAGCTTGATCAGCTTGGCGAGGTAGGAGTCCAGCGAATTCACCGGCACGCCGGCCATGACCACGGGTTCGCCGCCGCTCTGTCCGCGGGTCGTCAGCGTGACGTCGAGCAGCGCGTTGGCCTTGCGCGCGTCGTCGTAGAAGACCTCGTAGAAGTCCCCCATCCGGTAGAAGAGCAGCGTGTCCGGATGCGCGGCCTTGAGGCCGAAATACTGCTGCATCATCGGCGTGTGGTGGCTGTAATCGGCGGGGACGGCGCTGGTCATCGGGGTCGGCGGAGACGGCAAATGGACAACGCCCTCGGGATGAGGGCGCTGGGGCGGCTGATTGGGGAACGAGTGTAGGGCATGGCCGTTCATGATCGCGTGCTCCGGGCTCATTGGTAGAGGCGATGTTCGGGATCCAGCCAGACGATGTAGAACACCTCGTCGACCAGGATGCCGTGGACGCGCCCGTGCTTGTTGGCGCTGAGTTGGAATTGCCAGGCTTCGTGACCGTCCCACTCTCCGCTCAGTCGAGGGAAGCCTTGCGGCTCGGTCGTCTCATGCCAATGGTGTCGATGCGCGCGGATGGACTTCTCCTTGCCTGAGCGGAATTCCCTGACCTGAAGAGACGAGAGCGCTCGAAGGCGATGCAGCAGGTGACGCAGGTAGGCCGGCGCCTCCGAGGCGTGCTCCTCGCCAAACTTGTGCGTGGAAGTCATCAGGCGGAAGGAGAACTTCATCAGATCGTCCGGAATGCCGCGGAGCAGATGCTCGCGGACGGCGGGCTGGGTGGGTGGGCGCCGCTTCATGCGACCTCCGGTCGGACATCTTCAGCCTGGAAGAACCGCTTCATCGATTCGTGGCTGATTTCCTCGGTGCAGCCCTCGTGATGGTTGGACAAGCCGTTCCGGGCCTCTTTCCACGGGGCTTCCTGTCGTGTGATCAGATAGAGCGCATAGCCGGTGTCCCCGCCGTAGAGCCGGATGACGTCATCAACCAGATGGGCCACCCGTTCGTCGAGGTCCCGTGGCGGTTCGATGGTCTCCACGATCGGTCGACCCCAATGCCCTTCATAGAGATCGTGGACCGCCGGGCAGGTCGGTCCGTGCATCCAGGCTTCCAGTCGCTCCGGAAAGGCCGGTTCTTCGAAATGCGCGAGGTGCCAGCCTTGCACGTAGTACAGCAGCTTGTGCAGCTTCGCCGTCGTGATGGGATCGCCGACTTCCTGGAAGGCGGCAAGGATGTAGTCGGAGATCTTCCTGGCGGTGGAGGGCATGGTGTTCACCTCTCGGGGCGTTGTGCGAAATGCTTGCAGCCATGCTAGGTCTGCGACGACAGGTCGCGCTTCAACCGTTCGCGCCAAAAACGACAAAGCCCTCCAAGGGAGGGCTCTGTTTGACCGGCGTCAAAGACGCCGTGGATCGTCGGGAAGGCCGATGAAATCAGGCTTCCGCGCCGCCGTCATTCTTCTTGATGCGCACCGGCGCGCGCTTCTTGGTCGCGTCGGTTCCCCCTTCGGTGGTGGTCGCGGCCTTCTTCTTGGGGGCCGCCTTGTCGGTCGGCGCTCCGCCGGCCGCCGCCTCGGCATCGGCGTCCAATGCGTCCTGCGTGATCACGCGGGTGTAGGGCGCCAGGATCTGGACCAGCGGGCCGTAGATGCGCGGCGTGCCGGCCACGATCTCGCGCTGGTGCAGGAAGTCCGGCTCGCCGGTGAAGTTGCCCACCAGGCCGCCCGCTTCCTGGATGATGAGCGAGCCTGCAGCCACGTCCCACGGGTTCAGGCCGGTCTCGAAGAAGCCGTCGTAGTGGCCGGCGGCCACGTAGCACAGGTCCAGCGCCGCGGCGCCCGGACGACGCACGCCGGCGACCTCGGTCATCACTTCCTCGAACATCTTCAGGTAGCGCTTGAAGTTGTCGCCGCGACGGAACGGGAAGCCCGTGCCGATCAGCGCGTCGCTCATGCGGGTGCGCTTGCTCACGCGGATGCGCTTGTCATTCAGGTAGGCGCCGCGGCCCTTGGTCGCGTAGAACAGGTCGTTGCGGGTCGGGTCGTAGACGACGGCCTGCTGCACGATGTTGCGGTGCGCCAGCGCGATCGACACGCAGTAGAACGGCAGGCCGTGGATGAAGTTGGTCGTGCCGTCCAGCGGGTCGATGATCCACTGGTACTCGGAATGCTTCGCGCCGTATTCGCGGCCGGATTCTTCGGCCAGGATGCCGTGGTCGGGGTAGGCCTGCAGCAGCGTCTCGATGATCGCCTGCTCGGCGGCCTGGTCCACTTCGGTCACGAAGTCGTTGGGCGACTTGGTGTTGATCTTCAGGATGTCCAGGTCCATCGACGCGCGGTTGATGATCGCGCCGGCGGTACGCGCCGCCTTGATGGCGACGTTGAGCATGGGATGGTGAGCGGCTTGCGTCATGCGGGACGGTTCCTGTGGGAAGTGGACTGGCGAAAGGAAAGAGCGGGCGCTGGCCTGGGGCCGGCGCGGATAATCCTCCATTTTGACACAGACTCGTGGTTTCCCCTATGCCCCCGGCTGACTCCGGCACGACCGCTCTCCCTCCGACGTCGGATCCGACACGTTTCGTGCTGATCGAGACCAGCCACCCCGGCAACGTCGGCTCGACCGCGCGGGCGATGAAGGTGATGGGCTTCCGCGACCTGGTGCTGGTGCGGCCGCGTTTCGCCGACGTGCTGAGCCAGGAGGAGACGGTCGCGATGGCCAGCGGCGCGGCCGACATCCTGGCGCGCGCGCGCATCGTGGATCGCGTCGAGGATGCGCTCGACGGCTGCACCTTCGTCTGCGCCACGGCGATGACGCCGAGAGACTTCGGACCGCCGACGCGCGAGCCGAGATCGCTCTTCGCCGAGTTGGCGAAGGGGGAACCGCACCCCCATCAGGTGGCCTTCCTTTTCGGGTCCGAGCGTTACGGCATGAGCAATGAGGATGTGTACCGCGCGCATGCGGTGCTGTCGATCCCGACGCATCCGGAATACGGCTCGCTGAACCTGGCGCAAGCGGTGCAGCTGATCTCCTATGACTGGCGCCAGGCGCTGGGCGGCTTCGCGGTGGAGGCACGCACGGCGGATCCGCAGCTCGCCGACGCGCAGGCGGTGCAAGGCCTGCTGACGCATCTGGAAAGCAGCCTCGTGCACCTGGGCTACCTCGACCCGGCGTCGCCGAAGAAGCTGATGCCGCGTCTGAACCAGCTCTTCAATCGCGCGGGGCTGACGAAGGAAGAGATCCACATCCTGCGCGGCATCGCCCGCGCGATCGAGAAGACCCACCCCGCGGCGGGAACGCCCCCCGCACTCGGGGGAGACGAGTAGCACGGGGCGTGGCGCCTGCGCGGCACACCAGTAAGCCTGCGCCGGGCAAGGTCGGGACCCGCCGCTAAACTGGCCGACCCTCAGCTCCAGCCCCTCGCGGGCTGCCATCGGGTCCCCCCACCATGTTCCAGCGTCTTCGCGAAGACATCGCCTGCATCCTCGAACGCGACCCCGCCGCCCGCTCGGCCTGGGAGGTGCTGACCTGTTACCCGGGTCTGCACGCGCTGGTGGTGCATCGGTGTGCGCACTGGTTCTGGCTGCGCGGCTTCCGTTGGCTGGGGCGCTTCACGTCCCACATCGGCCGCTTCCTCACCGGCATCGAGATCCACCCCGGCGCGACCATCGGCCGGCGGGTGTTCATCGACCACGGCATGGGCGTCGTGATCGGCGAGATGACCGAGATCGGCGACGAGGTCACGATCTACCAGGGCGTGACCCTGGGCGGCACGTCGCTGGTGAAGGGCGCCAAGCGGCACCCGACGCTGGAGCGCGGCGTCATCGTCGGTGCGAACGCCTGCATCCTCGGCGGCTTCACGGTCGGGGAGGGCGCGCGCGTCGGCTCCGGCGCGGTGGTGACCAAGCCGGTGCCGCCGGGCGCGACGGCGGTCGGCAACCCGGCGCGCGTCATCGAGGCCAAGCTCGATGCCAGACGCGAGGAAGCCGCGGCGCGGATGGGCTTCTCGGCCTACGGCGTCACGCAGGGCGACGACCCGGTGGCGCTGGCCATGAAGGGTCTGATCGACAACGCGGCGACCCAGGAGCACCAGATCGCGCTGCTCTGGCAGGCGATCGCGAAGCTGTCCGAGGAAGAGCGCAAGGACTGCGTGCCGCAAGGCGCGCAGCAGGGCGAGCACTTCGATGCGGCGGAGCTGTCGCGGCTGGTGAAGTGAGCCGCTGATCTACCGGGATGCAGCGCCTGACTTACTCCCTCTCCCGCTTGCGGGAGAGGGCAGGGGTGAGGGCCAGCGGCGGTGGAAGTACTGAAGACTTCTTGCTGACTGCCTAGTCCGCTGGCCCTCACCCCAACCCTCTCCCGCAAGCGGGAGAGGGGGCAAGAGAAGCGGAGGCGAATCAGTGATGGTGACCGTGGTCGCCGTGCGCGTGGCCGTGCTCGATCTCTTCCTGCGACGCGGCGCGGACGTCGGTGACCTTGACGCTGATCTTCAGGTGCTGGCCGGCCAGCGGGTGGTTGCCGTCCAGGTGCACGGTGTCGCCCTTGACCTTCACGACGGTGAAGACGTGGAAGCCGTCGTCGGCCGCCGGCTCTTCCTCGCCTTCCTTGGCCTGACGGATCTGGATCTGGCCGCCGACCTTCACGCCGGGCGGGAAGTCCTTCTTCGGGATGGTGATCAGCAGGCTCTCGTCGCGCTCGCCGAAGCCGGTCTCGGGCGTCAGCTCGATCGTGGTGGCGAAGCCCTTCTCCTGGCCTTCCAGCGCGGCCTCGACGACCGGCAGCGTGTTGCCGTAGCCGCCGATCAGCAGCGCCATCGGCTCGTCGGTCTTCTCGATGATCTGGCCGAGCTTGTTCGCGACCTTCAGTTCGACGGTGGCGATGGTGTCCTTGGTGATCTTCATGGGTGTTGCTTCGGGTGTTGCGTCTTGTGGAGGCCCCTCGTGGAGGCCGCAGGGGTGGTCAGCCCGGGCGCTTGGGCCGTTGGGCGGTCTTGGGACGGAAGGCGGCGCAGATCGCGTCGCGTGTTTCGAGGTAGGGGCCGCCGATCAGGTCGATGCAGTACGGCACCGCGGCGAAGATGCCGCTGGCGGCCTCGTGGCCGGCCAGCGTCTCGGCGATCGCCTTGGGCTGGCCCGGCAGGTTGATGATCAATGCCTGGCCGCGGATCACCGCGACCTGTCGCGACAGGATCGCGGTCGGTACGAAGCGTAGCGAGATCTGCCGCATCTGCTCGCCGAAGCCCGGCATCACGCGGTCGGCGACGTCCATCGTCGCCTCGGGCGTGACGTCGCGGATCGCGGGGCCGGTGCCGCCGGTGGTCAGCACGAGGTCGCAGCCCGCCTCGTCGACGAGCTCACGCAAGGTCTGCGCGATGAGCGCGCGTTCGTCGGGAATCAGACGCGGCTGGAACTCGATCGGATTGATCAGCGCCGAGCGCAGCCAGTCCTGCAGCGCGGGCAGGCCCTTGTCCTCGTAGACGCCGCTGGAGGCGCGGTCGCTGATCGACACGATGCCGATGCGGACGGCCTCGGGCGGCGGCAGCGCCGCGCCGTCGACTGCCTGGGCCGCCGGCTCACTCATCGTCGTCCTCGTCGGAAGCATCCGCGTCCTCGTTCGCCGAAGCGTTGTCCTTGCCGGCGAGCACATGGCCCTTCACGAACTGGAACAGCTCGCGCCAGGCGCGGCCGTTGCGCTGCTCGGGCGCCTGCGCGCGGTCCTTGCGGGCGGCGCGGATCAGGCTGCGCAGCTGCTGCGTGTCGACCTCGTCGAAGGCGTCGATGAAGCCTTGCAGCGCGCTGTCTTCCTCGACCAGTCGCACGCGCCAGCGTTCGGCCTGGTGCAGCTCCAGCGAGTCCTGCGCGCGGCCGAGCTTGAACTCGGCGACGGCCTGGCGGATCGGTTCGGGATCGACCTGGCGCATCAGCTTGCCGATCAGCTGCAGGTGGCGCTTCTTGCCGCTGCGCGCGGTGCCGGCAACGATGCGGCGGCCTTCCTTGATCGCGTCGAGCAGCGACTCGGGCAGGTCGAGCGCGGCCACGCGCTTCTCGGGCAGCGTCAGCAGTTCCTCGCCCAGCGCCTGCAAGGCGTCCATGTCGCGCTTGAGCTGGCTTTTGCTGGGGCGGTCGTCTTCGAAGTCGTCGAAGTCCGCGCGGTCGTCGTGGTCGTCGTGATCGGGGGTCATGAGAGGAAGAATGCGAGAAGCCCCGACCGGAAGGGCGGGGCACAGCGCCCGTATGATAGTCGCCACCCCGCCGCGGCCTCGGATCCCCCAGGCCGCGCTGCTTTCAAAGAGACCGCATTCATGAGTCAAGCCGAGCAAGGATTCGCCTACAGCCAGGACCACTTCCGCCAGTTGATCGAGGACGTCCTGGCCGAGGCCAAACGCCAGGGCGCCAGCGACGCCGGCGCGGAAGTGTCCGAGGGCAGCGGCATGTCCGTGTCGGTGCGGCGAGGCCAGCTCGAGAACGTCGAGCGCAACCGCGACAAGTCGCTGGGCATCTCGGTCTACCTGGGTCAGCGCAGAGGCAACGCGAGCACCTCGGACTTCTCGCCGCAGGCGTTGAAGGACACGGTGCGCGCGGCCTACGACATCGCGCGCTTCACGGCCGAGGACGAGTTCGCCGGCCTGCCCGATGAGCAGGACCTGTCGCTCGACGAGGCGGCGCGGCCGTCGCTGGACCTGTTCCATCCGTGGGCGGTCACCGCCGAGCAGGCCGCCGAACTGGCGCTGCGCTGCGAGGAGGCCGCGTTGAAGACGGACGCGCGCATCACCAATTCGGAAGGCGCAGCAGTGTCGGCGCAGCAGTCGCACTTCTATTCGGGCAACTCGCGCGGCTTCCGCGGCGGGTATGCGAGCTCGCGGCATTCGCTGTCGGTGGCCCCGATCGCCGGCCGCGGTGCCGGCATGGAACGCGACGCCTGGTACAGCTCGATGCGCGATTCGGCCGATCTGTCTTCCGCTGAAACGATCGGCCGCTACGCCGCCGAGCGCGCGCTGGCGCGACTCAAGGGCCGCAAGGTCAAGACGGCCAGCGTGCCGGTGCTGTTCGAGGCCCCGGTCGCGGCCGGCCTGCTGGGCGCGCTCGTGCAAGCCACCAGCGGCGGCGCGCTCTACCGCCGCGCAAGCTTCCTGATCGACAGCCTGGATCAGCAGATCCTCTCGCCGCACGTCGAAGTGGTCGAGGATCCGCACATCGTCAAGGGCAAGGGCAGCTCGCCCTTCGACGACGAAGGCGTGGTCACCAAGGCGCGCACCGTGGTCGATGCGGGCGTGCTCAAGGGCTACTTCCTGTCGACCTACTCGGCGCGCAAGCTGGGCCTGCGCACGACGGGCCACGCGGGTGGCTCGCACAACCTGACCATGCGCAGCAAGGCGACGGCACCCGGCGACGACCTGCCGACGATGCTGCGGCGCCTGGGCACCGGCCTCTTCGTCACCGAGCTGATGGGGCAGGGCGTCAACTACGTGACCGGCGACTACTCGCGCGGCGCGAGCGGCTACTGGGTCGAGAACGGCGTCATCGCCTTCCCGGTCAACGAGATCACGATCGCGGGCAACGTCAAGGAGATGTTCAAGCAGATCGTGGGCATAGGCGCCGACACGTACACGCTGGGCAGCAAGACGGTGGGCTCCATCCTGCTGGAGAACATGAAGCTCGCAGGGGCCTGATCGAACACCCTTCCTGCAGCCACCGAGCGCCGGCCCAGGCGGCCGGCAGGCCCGCGTCGTCAATCGCGTCGCATGCTCCGCATTCCTCCTTGGACCTGCCGGCCTCCTGGGCCTTCGGCGGAGACCGAGGGTGGTGGTTGTCAGGTTGACGCCAGCCCTCCAGTAGTTAATCCTGTTTTCGCTCAGAGGCGCCCGTGACGGGGCGCCCATACCAACGAAAAAGGAGACTTCATGGAGCGTCGTTCGTTCGTCAAGAATGCCGGCCTGGCCGGCGTGCTGGCCGCGGGTGCGGCACCGGCCATCGTGCATGCGCAGGCCAACCTCCGGTGGCGGATGGCGTCGAGCTTCCCCAAGCAGCTCGACACGATCTACGGCGGCGGCGAGGTCTTCGCCAAGAAGGTGAGCGAGCTCAGCGGCGGCAAGTTCCAGATCAGCGTGCACGCGGGCGGCGAACTGATGCCGGCGTTCGGCGTGGTCGACGGCGTGCAGAACGCGACGGTCGAGATCGCGCACACGGTGCCGTACTACTTCTTCGGCAAGGACGAGACCTTCGCGATCGGCGCGTCCATCCCGTTCGGACTGAACTCGCGGCAGATGACGGCGTGGACCTTCCACGGCAACGGCCTGAAGCTGATGCGCGAGTTCTACCGGAACTACAACATCATCAACTTCCCCGGCGGCAACACCGGCGCGCAGATGGCGGGCTGGTACCGCAAGGAGATCAAGTCGGCGGCGGACTTCAAGGGTCTGAAGTTCCGCATCGGCGGCTTCGCGGGCCGGGTGATCGAGCGCATGGGCGGCGTGCCGCAGAACCTGCCCGGCGGGGAGCTGTATTCCGCGCTGGAGAAGGGCACGATCGACGCGGCGGAATGGGTGGGACCGTACGACGACCTGAAGCTGGGCTTCAACAAGGTCGCGCCGTTCTACTACTACCCCGGCTGGTGGGAGGGCGGCCCGCAGGTCGACTTCTTCATCAACACCAAGGCCTATGAAGGGCTGTCGCCCGAGTACAAGGCGATCGTCGAGGCGGCGTCCGCGTACGTGCACGTGGACATGCAGGCCAAGTACGACGTGCTGAACCCGCAGGCGCTCAAGCAGCTGGTGGCGGCCAAGACCAAGCTGATGCGTTTCCCGAAGGACACGATGGACCTGGCCTTCAAGGAGTCGATGGCGCTGTACGCGGAGCTGTCGGCGAAGAACCCGAACTGGAAGAAGGTCTACGAGGATTACGCCAACTTCCGGCGCGACCAGAACCTGTGGTTCCGCTTCGCGGAGGCGGGCTTCGACGACTACATGCAGTCGCAGCGGTTCTGACTCCACGGTCTCCGCGGCCGGGTCAGCGATGGAGCCGTGCCTGAGAGGGCACGGCTTTTCATTTTGACTCAGCGACCGCCGGTCGGCCGCATGCGAGTGAGCGGTGTCCTTCGATTGGCGTAGTCCTGGAGCTTTCCCTTGGCCCAGGCGACCACGTCGGCAAAAGGCGGCTTGTCGGGCGCCTTGATCAGTTCCCACTGACGTTCCGCGCCGGGAGATGTCGAGACGAGTTCAAGGTTCTTCGCGATCTGCTCGATCTTCGAGGTCGTCAATACGGACCCGAACGGCACGCTGGCCACCGTCTCAGGTGCAAGATGTTCGATGGCATGCCAATCGAACAGATCTCTCGGGATGATGAAGGCCCCTCGATAGAACAGCTTCTTCGCCAGCACCTCGGCGATCGGTTCGAGCGGGAAAACGGTATCGGGCAGGAACTCGGGCGGGAGGTCGAGCAGCGACATTCCCACGATGAAGTCGATTTCGCCATCGTGCAGCTTGAACTTCAACGACGTTCCGTCTTCGTCGTATCCGTTGATGCGATCTTCGAATCGATCATTCAGCCGGGGAGTCAGGTAGCCGATCCATTGTGGATCGCGGATGAACAGATCGATGTCGTCGCTGATGCGATGTTCCAGACTCAACATGAGCCGCGTGCCGCCCCCCAGATGAGGCTTGAACGGCACGCCTGCCATCAACTGGGCATCGGCGACGATTTCTTGGGCCAACGCTTCCAGCACCTTCCATCGGCCGCAACGACGGTGTTCCTGGATCTCCTTGCGTGTGGTCACAGGAAGGGCTCCATGTCGGATTCCCATGCGGAGACGCGCGGCACCTGCCTGGTCAGCGTGTCCAGATAGAGCGCGTGGGCTTGCATGAGGCCGACGCCTGCCTCGGTCGCACAACGTGCAATCAATTGAGGTTTCAGTTCGACAAAAAGGTAGGACACCATGGCTTCGACATCCGGCTCGGGCGCCAGCGGCGTGAGCGACCCGGCCCGAAGCGCCTCAGCGATGTGCGCTGCGGAGACGATCGCGCCCACGGACGCGTTGAGGTGCGTCGCAGCGAGATCCAGACCTGGAGTCGACTCGAACATGAGGGGATGTTACCCGGGGGCAGCGCGAGGCCACACAATCGGTCCCCGACCCAACGGCATCAGGATGAGTTCATGAATCAGGAAACGCAGTCGCTCGAAGCGCTCCTCAAGGCCCTTCGCGTGCTGCTCACGGTGCTGCTGACGCTGGTCGTCCTCGCGGTCATCTGCTTCCGGCTCTTCGCTTACTCGTTCACGTATGCGTCGCCGCCGTTCTGGTCGCTCGTGCCGGCGGGCGTGCTGGCTGGGTTGCTCATCATTCGGCTCGTGCCGCAACGGATGCGCCGCGTCGGCGCGGTGCTGCTGCTGGTGCTCTATGCGCTCAGCATCGTCTTCTTCGGCTGGCGCCATGTCATGGAGCTGTACGCATCGGACGGCCCCTTCGCCTTCGATCTCTTCGAGGCGGTGTTGATTGTCCTGCTGGCCGTGCCGAGTCTGGTGCGTCCGCGATCCACTTTCTGAGTCCGAGCAGTTCATCGCCCCGTCGATACCGGCCACCGATGTTTGAGATCGCAATCTGCGATCTCAAACGCGGTCGAGCGGTGGCTGGGGTTCGTTCTCAGTGCTCGGGTCCTTCCATGGTGAGGATCTGGAAGAAGTGCTCCTCATGGATGGCCACTTCCAGGACGGTCAGGAGCGTCGACATCTCGTGGACCATGTCCGCGGTCATCGCGTTGAGGTGACCGGCTTCGGAGTTGGCAGCACCGAGCGGAACCTGTGTCGCCTTGTTGAGCGCCGACATCTGGATCAGGCGCTCGCGCAGGCTGATCAGCGCGGAGCGCGTCGTCATGCGGCGGTTGGCGAGGAAGCAGCGAGCGCCGACGCGGTCGGGGCGTTGCACCTCGTGCGGACCGTCGACCGACGCGTGATCCGAGATGAGTTCGAGGATCACGTCGAACTCGTTCTCCAGCGGACGGCGATCGAGGATAGGCGTGCGCGCGGGCCAGAACGGCGCGACTTGGACGCCGTCGCCCGGAGGATCCGACGGCGGCAGCTCGCACGCCTTCTCGATGGCGCGCCAGGCGATCTCTCGGGACAGCAGATGGCCCGTGGTCGCGATTTGCTGATGGGAAGCTTCAACAGACATGACGTTTTCCTTTCGGAGGGCAGAGGGATCCACCGGGAAGGCTCATGTCCATGTGCCATCGGGGTGGGCGAGATGTCGAAAACACGGCATGAGACACGTGCGGCCGCCCTCACGGAACGACCCATCTCGCCCTCGGAATCGAGCCCGAGAAGGAATGAGTTGGCCGCTTATCGGAGCGGCCGCCCGTCTCATGCAAAGGTGTTTTCGAGCACCTGGGACGTAGTCTCTGCCTCCGCCCGAAAAAGCGCGATCCGCTAAATCAGTACTCGTCGAGCTAAACACTACTGGTTCCAGTAGGTGTGCAGACTGGAACCAGTCGAGGCCCTCAACGCGTTCGCCGTGCGTGCGTCGCCGCCCTCATCAGCAGGCCGCCGTCAGAACGAACCGTTCGCATGCAAGACCCGGCACTGACCTTCCTCGCAGCGCTTAGGCGCCCGAAGTGCATGGGCGCCCACAAACGGAAAAGCAGTCTCCCGGCGGTTTTTACTTGAATGAGGTTGACGAGCGTCAGTCGTGGACAGCCCGACCAGGGGATTAGCCAAGCGGCAGCATTAGCCCACGCGAGAGTACGGATAGACGTTCTTGATTTGGTAGGCCAAGTACTGGCCCTTGGAGGCTGCCTGCATGAGCTGTTCGTAGACTGGCTGCGGTACGTTGTAGTACTGGTAGACGGCGCCGCTCGTGAACTCCACTTCCAGAGTTTGCGACGGCTCGTCGTAGCCCACAGAAGCGATATTGCTCGAAGCGACTGGCTCTCGGTTCATTGTTCACCTCCCTTGGTTTCTGGTGTGTCTTGGACCTGCTCGCGAACGATGCCCAGGTCTCGCGTGACCGCGAAGGTTCTTTGTGCCCGCCATGAGGCTACGACACGGTCGTAACCCTCCGCGATTCGCTTGGTGGACCACGCCTCGGAGACTCTGGGGTCAGAACTCTTGGGGCGTTGCTCAGGGCTCGGAAGCGTCACCCGGCAACGCACGGGAAGTCTTGCCGCCTCGCCCGCAACGATTGCTTCCCCTGTTCTCAAGACTGGTAGCAAGTCCACCAGCCCTCCTAGATTGTCCGGAAGGGAACCTTTCACACGCGCGCGATCTTCTGGGTTTGAAAGGCGCAGGGCCAGGATCGTCCCGCACTGCGAAAGGATGGTTTCATCAACCTCTGCAGGTCTCTGAGATACCACCATCGCTCCGATTCCGTACTTGCGGCCTTCCTTGGCGATCCGTTTCACCACGTCTGCGGCTGGACCGTCTTCCTTGGCGCCGGATAGGTATCGGTGGGCTTCTTCCATCACAACCAATAGCGGGCGGTGTATGCCGCCTTCGGTTTTCTCGCGGCTCCAGTACAGCGCTTCATAGACGATCCGAAGGATTGAACCCACCAGGGTCGTCAGTACCGAACTGGGCACACCCGAAAGGTCCAGGATGGTGACGGGGCGCTCGTGCCCTAACCAGTCGTCTAGAAGCTTGTCGAGGTCAGACTCGACGCTCCCGTCCAACGCTGGCTCCCACGGGCCGGGATGCAGAATGAAGTCAAACCTTCGATCCAGCAGTCGCGACCGCATCAGGTTCAACTGACGACGAATGCCCTTGGCCTGTTGGTTCAGGAATGGGCCTGCAGCCCCCATTGCCGCAGGGGTATATCGGGGCGGTGTTAAGGATTCTGGATCTCCTGCCTGCTCAATGGCCGGCTGGTCTCGCTGCGGTCCATTGAGCGTCCGCGTTTCGAAGTCGATCAGGTCGTACCAGCACGCCTTGAGGCTGAAGGGAACGGGGCTATCGACGGTGAGGGACTGAGGGTCC
The DNA here is from genome assembly GCA_002205125.1 of Roseateles noduli. Taxonomy (GTDB): domain Bacteria; phylum Pseudomonadota; class Gammaproteobacteria; order Burkholderiales; family Burkholderiaceae_C; genus Roseateles; species Roseateles noduli. The sequence continues at coordinate 472,467 of NIOE01000006.1, forward strand.
AAAGCCGGAAAGTTGGCGGACTCCAGCGCCGCAGCCTTCAAATCCTGGATCTTGTCGGAGAAGGCGATCTCTTGGTTCTCCGTCAGGCCCCCGGCGACAAACTCCAGTAGGTCTTTGGACTGGAGCGCCCAGTATGGAACGAACAACGGTCGCTCCCCTGGTTGCGGCGTGGCACTGTAGACGCGGGCGAAGTCAGCCAGCGCATGCGTGTATTCGCCGTGCAGGTCCAAGAGAAGGATGCGTGACGCTGGTGCGCCCCCTTCTTGATTTGGGCGAACGATCGACCGCAACAGGCTTGCGACGGTAGTTGACTTACCCGAACCCGTTGAACCCAGTACAGCAGAGTGCCGTGTTACCAGTGCGTCCAATGAGAGCTTGACGGTGATGCTCTCTGAACTCGACAAAGTGCCTATGGAAATTTGATCGAGGCCCTCGCGTCCATAGATGCGTTTGAGGTCGCCCTCGGTAACGATGTGGACGGCGTCGTTGATGGATGGCAACTGGCTGAGCCCGCGCTCAAAGCTATCCCCCAGGGCCTCTCCGGCAAGTTCCACCGTCATCCAACGACTGCCGCTGTTGGCTTTGGGGTCCGACGATGCGCCCACCTCGCTCACGATGCCAAACAGATCTTGGTATCCCTGAGGTATCCGCACGAAGCCGCCGACCTGAGCCACGCGGTACATGTGTCCTTCGATCAAAGCGATGCCGGAGGCAAGGGACTCGGCGAGCGAGACCGTAACTGTGGGACCGGAGACGGATGTCACCAACCCGAGAAAGGTTGGGTCCTTGGCACTCACGGTTTCGTCTCCCCGGCATTGGCTACAGCAACAGCGACAACAGTCGGGCTAGTTCCCCCAATGACTGCTGCAGCGGCATCGGGTGTCAGCTGTGGGCTCATGTCAGTCGCTTGGGCAAGTGCGCAGAACCGGGTGAGCAGCGCGAAGTCTCCAAGAAGGAACTTGCTCGGTTCCCCGGGCCATCGGGGCCCCCAGAAGGTCGCCCGGATGTCTTCCCAGTTCTTGGGTGGATCACCGGGGCGCCAGAGTCCTTTGACGCCTCCAATCACTGCGCCATCGGATGCATACACGGAGAGATTTGGGCGCTCATATGCCAGCTTGCACGCAGGCTCTTCCGACGCCAGTGGCATGTACTGGAAGGCCATTACCGAGGCGTTTGCATTCATTGCCAGCGCTTCGTCCAGCACGGCGCAGATGTGAGCGTCGCGGAATGAGAAGCCGGAGGTGAGCAGGATGCTGTCCGGAGTCAGAAGAAACTGGCGCAGGCGTTCGAAGAGGGCTGAATAGGGTTGCTTCTGGGTCAGTTCGTACTTCAGGTGGTCGGGGTATACGAGCTGAGATGCCGTTCGTCCACGGCCGCGCACTACGGAGTCGCCCTCCAAGGCCCAACCCAGCGAGCCGTGCAGTTTCCATAGGCGAGACCACCTTGGCGGTAGGTCGTCACTGGCGACGCTAACAGGGTCAAAGAACGGCTGGTGCCCGCCGGTGAATCCGTCGAAATACGACGCCCGAGATCGTTCAAAAGCCTCTTCGAACAATAGATCGTAGTTGGTGGTGAAAATCTCGACGGCATGGGACCGGAGCGTTCCGCTGACCCAAGAGACCAACTCGGTATAGGGATTCCGCTCTTTGGGCAACGAAGCGCCTACGACTTCTCCGATCTTCTTACACACCTCGGCGCCAAGGGCCTTGAACCCTTCAGAGTCGAGCCCGTGCACCTGAGCGGGGCCCAATGCCTGCTGCAGTAGTCGAATACGCGTGAGGATTGACTCAATGTTTGCGGCGGTGCCCAGCTCGGTCCGGATAGCTTCGGCAGCGACCTTCTGCTGCCCAGTCAGTGCTTCGATTGCTTGGGCGGTCAGGGCCTCCACCCCAGGCATCAACGAATGCCCACCTTCGGACACCAACGTACCCGCGTCGTTCACGCGGAGCGACATTGGCGCTCCCGCTCCGACCAACAGACCGATGCGCTTCCGTCCTTGCGAGAGGATCTGTCTAAGATCCGACATGAAACGGTCAGGGTTGTGAAAAGTTCTCAAGCGACTCTCTCATTGATTACTTGGTGGCTTCGCTCCCACTCGTATTGGAGAGTTGGGTGCCTGTCTCCTGGTGGGGGCTGCAACGGCAACACATGACCCCTTACTTCGAACTGCGGGTGAACTCAGCACCCGCCGTAGTTCTTCTTCCCGCTTTTGGTCAGCGTGTAGGTTCCGCCGCGCGGTCCCGTGTAGCAGACAGGGGCGGACGGCGATGTGGCAACTACGGCAGAAGCACGTGGGGCGGGAGGGGAGGGTTGCTCTGAGCGCGACTGGATCGGCTGCGGCGCCACGGATCTCGCGGGCACTCGATGGCAGTGGTAATCGCCTGTCTTGCGATTGGTGTGGCAACCGTCCGCGTTCAGGCCGCCGCCGTGGGCCGCGGAGGCCGCGGAAGTGAAGAGCGCCGCCAATCCCAGCAGCGTCTTGAGATGTTTGCCCAAGCTGTCCTCCCTGCCTCATTCGAGGTCATGTATTGCTTACATTCTGCAACGTTCAGGAGGGCGCGTATTCCCCTCGACCATGGGAGCGGGAAACCCTGGGCGGCAAGCGCCACAAACGAAAAAACCGCCTCCCGGCGGTTTTCACTTGAATGAGGTTGACGAGCCTTACCCTCGGCACTGGTCACAACGGTTAGGGCTGCTTGGTTCCCCATCTGACCCGGTTGGCCGCGCTTCCATGCGAGGAGGCCCGTCACTTCGCATTCTATCCGAGCTTTCGAGGGGCTCCGGACGAGTCACCCCCGATCGCTCCCTCGCGTGCCCCTCGGCGTGCGACCCGCGTGCGAACAACGCCGGCCCGGCGTCGACTCAAGCCCGGCGCCTGTGGTTAAATCCGTTCCGGACCTCGCGGGCGCTCAGCCCTCCAGTGCCATCGCCGATTTACCAACTACTTGCGGGCGATCAACAAATGCGGCTAAAGCGTTGCGGCTCCGACTGCCCCCGGGCCGGCAAACGCCGGTGATCTCTGTGGGCTCTCGGAGTTTTTTCATGTCCGCTCGTCTGGCTCAGTTCGACTCGCTGCTGTCCCGCCGCCGCGCCGCCCGCACCACCACGCCCAACACCTCGCCCGTCCAGGCCCCGCGCACCCTGCGCGACCCCTGGGGCGAACCGGTCGCCGAGTTCTCCCGCTTCCCCTCCGACCTCGAACTCCTGAAGGCCGCCCATCGCCTCCAGGCCGACGACTGGATCGGCCCGCTCGCCGACGACGGCCAGGCCCAGCGCCTGAACGCCGCCTGGCGTCTGGCCCTGCTGCGCGCCGACCGCCATGGCCGCGCCCGCGTCTCGCGCGAAGTCGGCCCGCAGTGGCTCAGCGCACCGCGCGTCTCGCGACCCGGTGAACGCCCCGCCGCGCTGCGCCGCGAGCTCCACGCCGCCGCCGTCCGCCAACTCTGGCTGGCCGGCTGGAAGCTGGTCTGATCGCATGAGCATGCGACGGCTGGCGCGGATCCTTCTGGGGCTCCTCGCTCTCGCCGTCCTCGGTGCCGGCGGCCTCTGGCTCGCCGGCCGGGAACTCGCGGCTCCCGCCTTCCGCGCGATCGGTGCGCCGCCGCCGGTGCTGCAGGCGCGACAGATCCAGCTGGTCACTTCCTCCGACGTGCTCGTGTCGGGCTGGTGGAGTCCGGGTCGCCCCGGACTCGGCACCGTCCTGCTGCTGCACGGCGTGCGCGGCGATCGACGCCAGATGCTGCAACGCGCGCAGCTGCTGCATCGGCAGGGCAGAGGCGCGCTGCTGATCGATCTGCCCGGTCACGGCGAGAGCGGCGGCACCGCCATCACCTTCGGCTGGCGCGAGTCCGAAGCCGCCGTCGCCGCGCTGGAGTTCCTCGCCAAGGAAGCGCCCTGCGAGCGGCGCGCGGTCATCGGCGTCTCGCTGGGCGCCGCATCGACCGTGCTGGCGCGCGGCCGCCCGCGCCTCGACGCCGTGGTGCTGGAGTCGATGTACCCCACGATCGAGGACGCGGTCTCCGATCGCCTCAAGCTGCACCTCGGCGAGTGGGCGGGGCGGCTGTCGCCGCTGCTGCTCACGCAGTTGCCGCTGCAGCTCGACATCACCGCGCAGCAACTGCGCCCGATCGATCACATCGCCGAGCTGCACGCGCCGCTGCTGGTGATCTCCGGCAGCAACGACCGCCACACGCCCGCGGCGGAGACGCAGCGGCTCTTCGCCGCCGCCATCGAACCCAAGTCCTTGTGGCTGGTCCCGGGTGCCGCCCACGTGGACCTGTTCGACTTCGCGCCCGAGGACTACACGCGGCGGGTGTCCGCCTTCCTGGCGAGCCGCCTCGACGGCGCCACCTGCGTGGCGCCCGTGGCGGCGGAATTCACGCCGTGACCAGCCGCTCCGCGAGCCAGGCCTCGGTGGCGTAAGGGAAGGCGATCGCCGGTTCGCGCAACTCCGCGTAGCGGTCCTTCAGCGCGCGCAGCCGGTCCGCGACGAGCGCCTGCTCCGACTCCGGCAGCGCCGCGATGAAGCTCACCGACAGGATGCGGTCGAGCACCACCTGCTCGAACGATCCCACGTGGCTGTGCGGCAGCACCGTCCGCTGCAGCGGTCCGAAGAGCGTCTGTCCCTCGAAAGGCTGCTTCCACGTGCCCTTGTAGAAGCGCGGCGCATCGCCCTCATAGGGCGTGACGATCTCCGTGATCTCGGCCACCCAGTCACGCGACTCGTCGCGCACGTTCCAGATCAGTCCCAGCCGGCCGCCGGGGCGCAGCACGCGGTGCATCTCCCGCAGCGCCTGCGCGTTCGCGAACCAGTGGAAGGCCTGCGCGCAGACGAGCACGTCGGCCTCGCCGTCGGCCAGCGGGATCGCTTCCGCCGTGCCCGCGAGCGCCCGCACGGCGGGCAGGCTCTCCGACAGCCGCGCGCGCATCGCGTCGACCGGCTCGACCGCCGTCACCGTCGCGCCGGTGCGGGCCAGCAGCTTGGTGAACTTGCCGGTGCCCGCGCCGAGGTCGACGACCCGCGCGCCCGCCCGCAGGCCGAGCGCCTCACCCAGCCAGCCGGCGAGGGCGTCGGGGTACTCGGGTCGACCGCGCTGGTAGTTGTCGGAGGCGCTGGTGTAGCCGCGCTGGGCGGCGTCGTGGATGGGCGTGTTCGAAGGCATCGGACGATCCTACGCCCGGCCCGAGGGAGGCGCGTCAAGCCCGCGTCATCGACGTGATCGGTGCTACCGGCGCGATCGTCGTCATCGCCCGTCGAGCTTGCTTCAGAACCCGAGCAAGACCTGGCGCGTGACGGAGACGGCCATCACGTACGCCAGCGCCACCAGCGCCAGCACATAGCCGAGGACGCGGAACTCCCCGCTCCCGAAGGCCCAGTGTCCGGTCGCGAAGTAGATCCCGAGCGCGATGAACTTCGCCGTCATCCAGGTCTCATAGCGCGGGTCGAGGTGCAGCGCCCCCCAGAGGCTGAGGCCGGACACGACGATCAGCACGTGGCTGCTGAACACCAGCGTGCGCAGCCGCTCGTCCGTCACCCACGCGGCGCCGAACTGATGCGCCAGCCCGCGGACCAGGAACAGCCCGATGCTGCACCACGCCAGAAGCGCATGCATCTTGACCATCGGGCCGTAGAACCAGTCCATGAGCGGGGAGCTTCGTCACCCGGCGGGGCGATGTCAACCTGGGGAACGCGAGGCGGGGGAGGGCCCCCGTCGATCACCCTGATTCCCTTCAATCTCCCTCCGAAGAGGGCCCCCTCCGCATCCCCCGCCGCCCACTAGTTTGAGTCATGGCAGAACGCGTGTCGATTTCGAGAATGAGCGCATTGCATCGACGTGGGTCGGTGAAGGAAAGGCAAGCAGCGATGTTGCAGCAAGTTGAAATCATGGAAGCGCCACAGATGGCGACGCTGGAGTCGCACGCCACCGGTCGTGCGCGACCGGTGTGGGTGCACAGCAAGTCCCAGGCGCCCTATCTCTTCCGTCCGTGGATGAACCCCTGCGTACCCGGCGAGTGGCCGTATGACCTCCAAGCCTTGCGTGGCACGCAAGACTACGAAGACATCATCGACTGGTTCGCTCGCAAGCATCCGCATCTGCAGCGCGAGGACTTCGATACCGTCGACCGTGAGCTCGTTCGGTGCGCAGGGGGGCGGGAGATCAGTGTCGCGGTGGGCAGGGATCCCGAGGAGTGCAACCTGCATCTGATGTTCAGGTTCTTCGGCTACCCGCCGATCTCTGGCTATCCCTACGCGGAAGTTGAGGCATTCCAGGCCCTGCATGCGACGGTGCCGGCCATCGACCGCTTGTGGAGGGTGGTGTTGGTCAGCACTTCGTCCGGTCGCTTCGAAGATCGCCATCTGTTGAGGTGAGGGCCCAGCCATGACGGTATTCGATCCAGACGAAGTCCTCGCTGTCGCGCATCACTTGTTGACGCGACGTGACGAGGCCAGCAACCGGAGTGCGGTGTCGCGAGCCTATTACGGTGTGTTCTTGAGGGCGCGCGACATGGCGAACATTTCCGATCGACATCCCAGGGTCCATCAGTGGACTCAGGAGTACTACGAGCGCGAAGGGGAGAAGGCGCTCGGTATGAACTTGCGGCTGCTGCGGGAGAGCAGGAACAATGTCGATTACTCGACAGATCGTCATGTGAGCCAGAAGGACATCGATGACGCGATGAAGCGGTCTCGCCAGATCCGCGCCCAACTTCAGGCGATTGCTGGCCGCAAGCAGTACCGTGGCGAGTGAAGGCGCCTTGACACAGCCACGGAGCGGGGCTGAGAAACAACGAAGGGCGCCGCAGCGCCCTTCATGCCTTCAGACCTGACCCCGCTCAGCGCAGCTGCAGATCGTCATCCCCGAAGCGGATGTCCAGCGGCTCGATCAGCAGTTGCTTCTCGCCGTCCTCGACGCGGCCCGCGTCCCACGCATCGATGCCGCAGGCCTTGGCGATCTCCACCACCTTCGCCGCCTGGTCCGCCTTCACGAAGATCGCGAAACCGGCGCCCATGTTCAGCGTCGAATAGGCCTCGCGGTCGTCCTGCTGCGCGTGGTCCTGGATGAACTTCAGCACCGGCGTCACCGGCGGCACCGTGTGGATGCGGTACGTGAACTTGCCCGGGTGACGCAGCAGCTTGCGCCAGCCGTGGCCCGTGATGTTGGCGCAGTAGTGCGGCGTGATGCCGGCCTTGTACAGCGCCTCGGTCACCGGCGAGTACAGCGCCGTCGGCGCCAGCAGCGCCTCGCCGTAGGTCAGGCCCGGTTGCACTTCCGTCAGGTAGCCCTGCGGCAGGCGCTCCGTCAGCTTGCGCGCAAGGCTCAGGCCGTTGGCGTGGATGCCCGATGAGGCCAGCAGCACGATCGCGTCGCCCGCGCCCAGCTTGTCGCCGACCGAGAGGCGTTCCTTCGGATTGATCAGGCCGGTGCAGGACGCCGCCAGGTCGATCCGGCCGCCTTCGACGATGCCGGCCAGCGCCGGCGTCTCGCCGCCGCCCCAGGCGACCTGGCAGACGTCGCAGGCCTTCTTCCAGCCCGCCACCAGCGCCTGCGCGCGCTGCGCGTCGCCGAACCAGTCCGAACCGCCCGCGGCCCAGTAGGCCTGCACCACCAGCGGCGTCGCGCCGACGGTGATCAGGTCGTTCACCGCCATCGCGATCGTGTCCTGCGCGATGCCGTCGTAGTAGCTCTTGCCCGTCAGCGTGGCCATCTCGTCGGCCACCAGCGTCTTGGTGCCCAGGCACTCGACGATGGACGCGAGGTAGAACGGACCCACGTCGACGACGTACGCCGACTCGCCGCGCGACGCCTTCACCTCGGTGAAGCCGTGGGCGCTCATGTGCACGGCGGTCGCGGCCGCGGCGCGCTGGGCGCTGATCTTCAGCGGGTCGATCAGGTCGTAGTTGACGCCGGCCTGTTCGTAGCTCAGCGTGCCGGAGGAGGGGTCGTGCGGGGTGCTCATGGGCGCGGATTATCCGTCAGCGCCGACCGCCTCCCGGAACGTGTCTCCTGACAAACCCGGACGCCGTCCGCCCGTCGCCGGTCCGGGAGCGCGGAGCTGCCCCCGTAGAATGCCCCGCCATGAGTTACCAGGTCCTCGCACGCAAGTACCGCTCCCGCACGTTCGAGGAGCTGATGGGTCAGGAACACGTCGTCCAGGCCCTGGCCAACGCGCTGACGCAGCAGCGCCTGCACCACGCCTACCTGTTTACCGGCACGCGGGGCGTGGGCAAGACCTCGGTGTCGCGCATCCTGGCCAAGTCGCTGAACTGCGTCGGGCCGGACGGCACCGGCGGCATCACCGCCCAGCCCTGCAACGTCTGCGACGCCTGCCGCGACATCGACGCCGGGCGCTTCGTCGATTACGTCGAGCTGGACGCCGCCTCCAACCGCGGCGTGGAGGAGATCTCCCAGCTGCTGGACCAGGCCGTCTACAAGCCGGTCATCGGGCGCTTCAAGGTCTACATGATCGACGAAGTGCACATGCTCTCGAACACCGCCTTCAACGCGATGCTCAAGACGCTGGAGGAGCCGCCCGAGTACCTGAAGTTCGTGCTGGCCACCACCGACCCTCAGAAGGTGCCGGTGACGGTGCTGTCGCGCTGCCTGCAGTTCAACCTGCGCCCGATGTCGCCGCAGACGGTGCTGGAGCATCTGACGCGCGTGCTCTCCAATGAAAGCGTTCCGAACGAGCCCGGTGCGCTGCGCCTGCTGGCGCGCGCGGCGCGCGGCTCGATGCGCGACGCGCTGTCGCTCACCGACCAGGCGATCGCCTTCGGCTCCGGCGAGCTCCAGGAAGCCGGCGTGCGCCAGATGCTGGGCAGCGTCGACCGCGGCCATGTGCTGGGCATCCTGAATGCGCTGATCGCGGGTGACGGCACCGCGCTGGTCGGGGCGTCGGACCGCTTGCGCGACATGGGCCTGTCGGCGGGCGGCACGCTCGAAGACCTGGCGGTCGCGCTGCAGCAGCTGGCGGTCGCGCAGGCGGCGCCGGGCGCGCTCGACGCGGGCGATCCCGACCTCGCCGAACTGCTGCCGCTGGCCGGCCAGCTGCCGGCGGATGAGGTCCAGCTGATGTACAGCATGGCGCTGCACGGGCGCCAGGAACTGCCGCTGGCGCCGGACGAGTACGCCGGGCTGACGATGGTGCTGCTGCGCATGATGGCGTTCCGACCGAACGGGCAGGGCGCGCGTCAGCCGACGGCGCCGGAAGGAGCCGCGCGTACCGCGCCGGCGCCCGCCATGAATGCCGCGAGTGCCGCGCCGGTCGTGCGTCCGCAGCCTGCGCAGCAAGCTGTGGCGCCGGTCGTGGCCGCACCCGCACCGGCGCCTGCTGTGCCTCGCGTCGCCGAGGCGGCGCCGCCTGAACCCGAACCAGAGCCTGCGCCAGCGCCCGTAGCGGCGCCAATGGCCGCAGCGCCCGCGATGGCGCCGGTCGAGGCATCGCCTCTCGCCGCTGAACCCGAGCCGGAGCCTGAACCTGAACCCGAGCCGGCCCCCGCGCCTGCGCGGGTGGCAGCCGCCGAACCGCCCCGTGCGCCGCCGCCTGCTGAGACGCCGGCGCCCCGTGCGCCGTCCGGCCCGCTGCGCGCCGCACAGGCGGGCGCACCGGCCACCCGTTTCAGTGAACGCCTGCGTCCCCGCGCCGGTCCGCCGCCTGCCGCGAAGGTCGAGTCGGACGCCGAAGAGCCCGAGGACCTGTCTCCGCCTCATGACGACAACGGTCCGCCGCCCTGGATGGACGTCCCGCCGCCGTCTGACGAGGAAGCGTCCGTCGGCATGTCCATGCCCGACATGGACGATCCGATGCCGTCGTCCGCCGAGTCCGGCAACGGTGGCGGTGGTGGCAGCGGGATCTACGTCTCGACCGCCATCGAGGAGGTTGAACTCGTGCCCACGGCGCTGGGCGAGCGCTGGTGCGCGGTGGTTCCGCAACTGGGCCTGAACGCGCTGGCGCGCGAGCTGGCGCTGCAGGCCGAATGCATCGAGATCGACGAATCCGCCGACCCGCAGCGCTGGCGCTTCCGCGTCGAGCGCGAGTCGCTGCGCCAGCCGGGCTTGTTGGAGAAGCTCCAGTCGGTGCTCGCGGGCTTCGTCGGCAAGCCGGTGCGTGTGGACATCGAAGCCGGCCGTGCCTCCGATTCGCCCGCGCTGCGCGACACGCAGGCCACGCGCGCCCGCCAGCGGTTGGCGGAATCCATCATCCTGGAGGATCCGGAAGTCCAGCAACTGCTCGCGCAGTTCAAGACGGCGCGGATCCTGCCGGGTTCGATCAAGCCGATCTGACGATCCGGTCCGGCCGCCCTCTGCTGTCGCGCTGCGCCAGCGCAGGCGTGCGCCGTGGGCGACAATCGCGTCCATCGCATCGACCTCCGGGTCATCACCGGGTCGGCGCTCCGCCGGCCCATTGAATCTCTGAACAAGGAATCACGATCATGATGAAGGGTCAACTCGCAGGCCTGATGAAGCAGGCGCAGGCGATGCAGGACAACCTGAAGAAGGCGCAGGACGAGCTCGCCAACATCGAGGTCGAAGGCCAGTCCGGCGCCGGCCTGGTGAAGGTCACGATGACCTGCAAGCACGACGTCAAGCGCGTCGCCATCGACCCCAGCCTGCTGGCCGATGACAAGGACATGCTGGAGGACCTCGTGGCCGCCGCGTTCAACGACGCCGTGCGTCGCGCCGAGCAGGTCAGCTCCGAGAAGATGGGCAAGCTGACCGCCGGCATGCCCATGCCCCCGGGCATGAAGTTCCCGTTCTGATCGCCGTTCTGATCATCGATCGGAGCGGACCGCGGTGACCGCGCTCGAGCAATTGATCGAGGCCCTGCGGCGCCTGCCCGGCGTGGGCCAGAAGTCGGCCCAGCGCATGGCCTACCACCTGCTGCAGCACGACCGCGCCGGCGCCGACGCGCTGGCCCGCGCGCTGCAGTCCGCGGCCGTCAACGTGCGCCATTGCGAGCGCTGTCACACCTTCAGCGAAGCGCCGCTGTGTCCGATCTGTTCGGACCGGCAGCGCGACGCGAGGCTGCTGTGCGTCGTGGAGTCGCCGGCCGACCAGGCCGCGATGGAGCGCACGGCGTCCTACTTCGGCTACTACTTCGTACTGCAGGGGCGGATCAGCCCGCTGGACGGCGTGTCGACGCGCGAGATCGGCGTCGATCAGTTGCTGGAGCGGGCCGCCGACGGGCTGGTGGAGGAGGTGATCCTCGCCACCAGCTTCACCGCCGAAGGCGAGGCCACGGCGCATGTGCTGGCCGAGGCGCTGCGCGCGCGCGGCCTGCGCAGCACGCGGCTGGCGCGCGGCGTGCCGGTGGGCAGCGAGCTGGAATACGTCGACCTGGGCACCATCGCGCACGCGCTGGTGGACCGGCGGTCGACCTGACGAGCGGCCGCCTCCGGGCGGCCGATCCGCAATCCTCGACGACGCGCGGGAGCGCCCATGACCATTGCCAACTACTGCCTGATCGCCGTCTGCCTGATGCCGCTGCTGTGTGCGTGGCTCGCCAAGTCGCGGGGCATGGGGAAGCGGCGTCGTGACGGGGGGTTCGACAACCATGATCCGCGGGGCTGGCTGAGCCGGCAGACCGGCTGGCAGGCGCGCGCCCATGCGGCGCAGCAGAACAGCTTCGAAGCGCTGCCGCTGTTCATCGCGGGGGTGCTGGCGGCGCAGCAGATGCAGCATGCGCAATCGCGCATCGACCTGCTGGCGATCGCCTTCGTCGTCACGCGCGTCGTCTACGTCGCGCTCTACGTCGCGGATCAGCCGAACCTGCGCAGCCTGGCGTGGGCCGTCGGCATGGCGCTGTCGATCGCGCTGTTCTTCGGCTGACCCTCTTACCCCCTCTCCCGCACTGCGGGAGAGGGCCGGGGTGAGGGTCGGCGATCAGCGCAGTGCTGTCTTCGTCGCCACGGTGCGAGCACCCTTGCCGTCGCTCGCGGCGACCTTGGCGCTGCGTGTCTTCGCGCTGCCCTTGGCGGGCTTGTTCGCCGCGCTGGAAGCCACCTTGGTGACCTTCGCCGACTTGGAGGTCTTCGCGGACTTGACCGAGGTCTTGGACGTCGCCGCGGCCGGCTCCGCCGCCGCCAGCTGCTGGCCTTCGCGCACATACGCCACGACCTGCTGACCCGGCTTGAAGGTCGCCTTGGTGCTCACGCGGTTCCACTGCGCGAGCTGCGTCGTGCCAAGCCGATAGCGCCTGGCGACGCTGGCCACCGTGTCGCCCTTGTTGGCCTTCAGCGTGACGCGGCGCATCGGCGGCACGTCCGGCGCGAAGCCGATGCTGGCGTTGTCCGCCAGATGCTCGGACACGTCGCGATCCCGCTCCGCCGTCCGCGGCACCAGCAGCGTCGATCCCTTGGTCACCAGCATCCGCGCCGGGATCCGGTTGATCTCGCGCAGGCCGGTCTCGTTCATGCCGACCTGCTTGGCGGCGTCCGCCGGCTTCATCGTCCGGGGCACGACCCACGCCGTCCACGACGCCAGCGGACCGCGATGCTTCTCGAGGTTGGCGACGAAGGTGCTCGCGTTGTCGTACGGCAGCAGCAGCTGACCGCTGCTCGCCGCCAGGATCACCGGCTTGTTCATCGACGGGTTGAACTGGCGGAATGTGTCCTCATCCAGCTCGGCCAGCTGCGCGGCGCGCGTGACGTCCATGTCGCGGTCGATGTTGACCGACAGGAAGTACGGATGGTTCGCCACCGCCGGCAGCTCGATCCCGTAAGCCTCCGGACGCATCAGGATGTTCTTCACCGCCTGCAGCTTGGGCAGGTAGTAGCGCGTCTCGTCGGGCATGCGCAGGCTGTCGTAGTCGATCGGCAGGCCGGCCTTCTGGTTGCGCGCCACCGCCTTGCTGACGTTGCCCTGGCCCCAGTTGTACGCGGCCAGCGCCAGCTGCCAGTCGCCGTCGAACATCTTGTTCAGGCGCTGCAGGTAATCCAGCGCCGCCTTGGTCGAGGCCAGCACGTCGCGGCGGTCGTCGCGGAAGATGTTCTGCTTCAGGTCGAAGTCGCGGCCGGTGGCGGGCATGAACTGCCACATGCCGACGGCCTTGGCGCTGGACTGCGCGTCGTTGCGGAACGCGCTCTCGACGAAGGGCAGCAGCGCCAGCTCCATCGGCATGCCGCGCTTCTGCACTTCCTCGACCACGTGATAGAGGTAGAGGCTGCCGCGGCCGGTCATGCGCGCGACGTAGTCGGGCCGGCTGCTGTACCAGTCCTCGGCCTTGCGGACCAGGTCGTTGTCGAGCTCGGGCATCGCCATGCCGGCGCGCATCCGCGCCCACAGGTCGACATGGGTCTTCGGGGCGTCGAGGTCGACCTTCTCGCCGGGGTTCAGGTTGTCCTCGAGCAGGACGTCGAGCTTCTCTTCCGGCGCCACGGCGGCGCGCGCCACCGGCGTGGCCGGCGAGGGCACGGCGGAAGCCGCGGCTTCGACTGCCTGCACCGTCTGCTGCGCGACGGCCTGGGCTTCCTGGTTGTCGGCTTGCGGCTTGTTCGTCGCGCAGGCGGCCAGCACCAGCGGCAGCAGCGCGGCGATCAGCGTCAGCGCGGGGCGTTTCGTGGGGGAGGAAACCTCCGCGCCGGTCGCGGCGCGGGAAGAACGGGACGGCAGGCGGGTCGGGTTCTGGAGTCGGTGCATCGGGGGCTCAGCGAAATTCGTTCTTCCATTGACGCAGCCCGGCCAGGACCGAGACCGGCTGCGACGTGACGCTCGGATCGCGGTGCCGGGCGGCCGCTTGGACGTCGGCGTGCTCGCAGCGCAGGAAGGGGTTGATCTGGAGCTCCACGGCGATGGTGGAGGGCAGGGTGGGCAGCGACTGCTCGCGCCGGGCCAGACACCAGGCCTCGTGGCGCGCGACCGCCTCGTTCTGGGGCTCGACTGTGCGAGCAAATCGCAGATTCGACAAGGTGTACTCGTGCGCACAGCAGACACGGGTTTCCCCGGGGAGCGCCGCGAGCTTGGACAGCGAGTCGTGCATCTGCGCGGGCGTGCCCTCGAAGAGCCGGCCGCAGCCCGCGGAGAACAGCGTGTCGCCGCAGAAGAGGAGGGGCGCGCCGCCGTCGGTCGGGTGCTTCAGCACGAAAGCGATGTGACCGGCGGTGTGGCCGGGGACGTCGAGCACATCGACCGTCTGGCCGAGCAGCTCGAAGCGGTCGCCTTCGGACAGGGGTTCGACGTCCACCGGCATGGCTTCGCCGGCCGGTCCCCAGACCTTGGCGCCGGGGGCCAGCAAGGGCAGCAATTCCCGCACCCCGCCGACATGATCGGCATGGTGATGGGTCACTAGAATGCCCTGCAGGTCCAGCCCCAGCGAGCGCAGCGCGTCCTTCACCGGCGCGGCGTCGCCCGGGTCGACCACGAGCGCCGACCGGCCGTCATGCAGCAGCCAGAGATAGTTGTCTGAGAAGGCGGGAACGGCGACCAGGTTCATGCAGGCAAGGGGATCAGGTCCCAGCGATGAAGACTCCGGGCCAGGACGACGACAGCGACGAGAAGCCGCCGATTGTAGAGGCGCACTTCCGGCCGGACACCGCCGCGGCGGAGTTCGCGCACTGGTTGCGCACGCCCGCCGGTCGCTACCTGCTGGCGTGGGAGCAGCGCTTCATCGATGCGGCGGTGATCGACTGGTTCGGATACCACGCGCTGCAGCTCGGATTCCCGCAACTCCACGGCCTGCGGACCAACCGCATGAGCAACCGCTGGCTGGCGCTGAACCACCGGCCGTTCGAGTATGGCGTCGCCGGTCCGCCGCGGCGAGGCGTGGGTGCGCATCCGCTGGAATATCAGCCAGAACCGCAGGCCGAACTGGCGCCGGGCCTGAACGGCGCGGGCCGCGCGGCGGTCTATTGCGAGTTCGATGCCTTGCCCTTCGAGGCCAACAGCCTGGACCTGGTGCTGCTGCCGCACACGCTGGAGCAGGCTGCCGATCCGCACCGCTGCCTGCGCGAGGTCGAGCGCGTGCTGCGGCCCGAGGGCCGGGTCGTGATCCTCGGGATGAACCCGGCCAGCCTGTGGGCGGTGAGGCAGAATCTGGCCCGCGTCAACGGCCGCATGCTGGGCCGTCCGCCGCGGCTCTACCTGCCCGAGGAGCGCGAGTACCTCGGCTACTGGCGCTTGCGCGACTGGCTGAGGCTGCTGTCGTTCGAGGTCGAACGCGCGCAGTTCGGCTGCTACCGGCCGCCGCTGCTGAGCGACGCCTGGCTCGCGCGCTGGCAGTGGATCGAGAAGCCCGGCGGCAAGTGGTGGACGGTGCTGGGCGCGCTGTACGGCGTCGTCGCGGTCAAGCGCGTGCACGGCATGCGGCTGATCGGCATGGCGCGCGGCAAGAAGCGCGCCGCCAAGACCGCTCCGGCGGTGGCGGCGGCCCACCACCATCATCATCGTGACGACGTCGAGGTCGATTGACTTCGACGCTCCCTGTTTCTTTCAGATTGCCCATGACCGATACCCCTGCTGCTCCTGCTCCCGCCGCGCCGAAGATCGCCAAGCCGCCGGTCGTCATCTACACGGACGGCGCCTGCAAGGGCAATCCGGGTCCGGGCGGCTGGGGCGCGTGGCTCAAGAGCGGCGACCACGAGAAGGAGCTGTTCGGCGGCGAGCGCAACACGACGAACAACCGCATGGAGCTGACGGCGGTAATCGAGGCGCTGACCTCGCTCAAGCGCAGCTGCAACATCGTGATCTACACGGACAGCGAGTACGTGCGCAAGGGCATGACCGAGTGGATCTCGGGCTGGCAGCGCCGCGGCTGGAAGACGGCGGACGGCAAGCCGGTGAAGAACGCCGACCTGTGGCAACGACTGGACGCGCTGCGCAAGCTGCACACGGTGGACTGGCGCTGGGTCAAGGGCCACGCCGGCGATCCGGGGAACGAGCGCGCTGATGCGCTGGCGAACAAGGGCGTGTCGGTCGCGAAGTAGACCAGTCGGCACTGTCTGCGCGTCCTCAACGCCCTACGCGCGGCAATTCCTGCGCAATCTCCCGCGGCGTGCGCCCCAGCAGCCGCTTGAGCGAGTGGCTCATGTGCGCCTGATCGGAGAAGCCGAGCTCGACGGCGACCTGCGAGGCGGTCTTCCCCTGGCGCAGGAGCGCCGCCGCCTGATGGGCGCGTGCGATCTGCTGCAGCGTCTTGAGGCCGAGTCCCGCAACCTCCGCGAAATGCCGCTGGATGCTGCGTTCGTCCAGCCTCTGGCGCGCGCCCTGCATCGCCCGCAGAACCACCGGATCGCGCTCCAGCACGCCCTGGCGCGCCAGCGCCGCCACGAGCTGCTCGGCGTTGTCGAAGCGCGGGATCTCGAAACGCTCCTCGCCGATGTGGAAGCGACCCTGCCGGTCGGTCGGGCAGACCACGCCCTGGCCGACCATCAGCCGTCCCGGCAGGCGCGGCATGTAGACCTCGGTCCTGAAGGCGATGCTCAGCACCTCGTCGCCCGCGCGGTTGTCTATCGCGAGCGGGCCGGTGATCTGGCCCGTCTGGATCACCGTCACGGGACCGTCGCCGCGGCGCACGAAGAGCAGGTCCCAGGAGCCGTCGGGAAGCGTGATCTCCTGGCTGTCCGCGAGATGGCGGACACGGCGGATCTTCGCCACCAGGGGCGAGTCCGCCGGACGTTCCTCTTCAGCGATCGGTCCTTCCATCCAGACCCTCTCGGGGTGATTGGGACGCGGGTGCCTGCAGCGCGCCGAAGAACCGGCGCAGGTCGTCGACGACCAACTGCGGGTTCGTCTCGTTGGCGAAGTGGCCGCCGCGCGGCATCTCGGTCCACTGTAGCAGCCGGGTGTGGGAGCGCGCCGCGAAGCTGCGGACCGAGCGGAAGTCGTCGGGGAACACCGCCACGGCCGTCGGCGTGGGGTTGGGCAGATCGCGATAACCGGCGCCGCTGGCGGCATTGGCGAAGTACATCTCGGCCGCCTGTCCGCCCGTGCCGGTGAACCAGTAGAGCGACAGGTGCGTGAGGAAGCGGTCGCGGTCGACCTCCGTGACGCGCTCTCCTTCGAAGCCGAAGAACAGCTCGGCGTTCCAGGCCAGCAGCGCGGCCGGCGAATCCGTCAGGCCGAAGGCGAGGGTGCCGGGCCGCTTGGATTGGATGTCGACGTAGCCGGCGTACTTGCGGAAGTAGTCCAGGCGCTCGAAGCCCGCCATCTCGAACGGGGTCAGGCCTTGCATCTCGCCGGGCGCGCCGGAGGGGAACGCGAAGATCTGCTGGACGTGGACACCCGCCAGGCCTTCCGGCGCGAGGATGCCCAGCTCGCGGGCGACCAGGGCGCCGACGTCGCCGCCCTGCGCGCCGTAGCACTCGTAGCCCAGGCGCTTCATCAGGGTGTCCCAGGCGGCCGCGGTGCGGGCCGCGTCCCAGCCGGCCGACGCCAGCGGCGACGACAGGCCCATTCCCGGCACCGAGGGGATGACGAGATCGAAGGCGGGAGCGCCGGCCAGACCATGGCCGCGCGGATCCGTCAGCGGACCGATGAGGTCCAGGTACTCGGCCGGCGAGCTCGGCCAGCCATGCGTGAGGATCAGCGGGAAGGCGTCCGCTTCGGGCGACTTCACATGGATGAAGTGGATCGTCTGTCCGTCGATCTCGGTCGTGAACTGCGGCAGCGCGTTCAGACGCGCTTCCTGGGCGCGCCAGTCGAAGTCGTCGCGCCAGTAGTCGGCCAGTTCCTGCACCAGCGACACGGCCTGGCCGTGGCTGAAATCGCGGACGACCGGCTGCGGCCAGCGCGTGGCGGCGAGCCGGGCGCGCAGGTCGTCGATCTGCGACTGGGGGATCTCGATCCGGAACGGGTGGATGGCGGTGTTCATGGCGGCTCCTGGGTGCGGTGGGGATGGCCTCACTGTCGGACAAGGACGCCGCCGGGTCTTGTAGAAAACCGACACGGCGGTTCGCGGGCGCCGCCATCGCTTCGCGGGTCGACGGCCCGCGCGCCACGAGGCGGTTGGCGCTCCACTACACTTCTCCGCCTTCCTGGACCCTCGCGTTCCCTCGTCATGGACAACCAACCGCTGATCGACTGGCATTCGATGTTCATGGGCGTGGCCCTGCTGGCCGGCGCCCGTTCCAAGGACAGCCGCAAGCGCAACGGCGCCTGCATCGCGAGTTCCGACTACAAGATCGTCGGGGTGGGCTACAACGGCCTGCCGCGCGGGTGCGACGACAACGACCCGGCCTACTGGTCCGACGACGACACCGATCCGGCCAACTCGCGCCACAGCTACATCGTCCACGCCGAGGTCAACGCGATCCTCAACTGCGTCGTGCTGCCCCTGACCGGCAGCACCATCTACACGACGCAGTACCCGTGCCCGCGCTGCGTGCAGTCCATCATCCAGGTCGGCATCCAGCGCGTGGTCTACCTGGAGAAGAAGGACCACCAGATCGGCCTGAACGCGGCCTCGGCCAAGATGCTGACCGACGCCCGGATCAACGTGCTGGCGCTCAACGAGCTCGACGTGCCGGCGGCGGTGTGGTGCACGGACCTGTCGGGCTTCATCGCCAAGCCGCGGACCTGAGCTCGCCTCGACGGGTGATCCGTCGAACTGGCCGGAAAACACCCCGCTTTTCCCGCTCAAGTTTCAGGCGGCTCGATTCATGATCCATCCCACGCCGACATGAATCGCTCCGAGGCCGCCATGCACACCACCGCCATCCCGCCGCACCTGATGCCCGAAACCGCCCAGGCTCCCTGGGGACTGGTGCCGGATCTCGGCCTGACGGTGGCCGGCTCGGCCGGCATGGACGAGCTGTATGCGCTGCAGGACCTGATGGCCGGACAAGGCCTGACCCTGCAACCGACCCGCATGCTGTACGACCGCCTCTACGCGCTGGAACGCCTCAACACCGCGTACGCTCGCGGCGACTGGCAGCTGCAGGCGGCGGCGCAGCAACTCTTCGACGCCTACCAGCGTCGCGGTGAATGGATCGGCCTGGTGCACTGAGCCGGCTTTCAGCCCTCCCGATTCCGAAACGAAGGCGCCCGCTAGGCGCCTTTGTCGTTTCCGGCGCCGACCGCTGAACGGTACGCTGACGGTTACCTTTCGCCGTCTTGGCGACTTCATCTCCCGCGTGCAGAATCCGCGATCGAAAAAAAGCCGATACGGCGGTTGAACTCGGGAGGGAAAGGCGATGCCATTCGTCGGATTGGGTGTTCACGTTCTGCTGGCGCTGTTCTGCGCCGTCCACGTCGTGCGCAACGGGGGGCAGCTGTACTGGCTGGTCATCCTGTTCTCGTTCCCGCTGCTGGGCAGCCTGGTCTACCTGCTGGTGTTCGTGGTGCCGCACTCGCGGGTCGAGCGCAGCGCCAAGCGCGCGATGCGCGCGGCGGGTCGGGCGATGGATCCGGGACGGG
This sequence comes from Roseateles noduli, assembly GCA_002205125.1. Taxonomy (GTDB): domain Bacteria; phylum Pseudomonadota; class Gammaproteobacteria; order Burkholderiales; family Burkholderiaceae_C; genus Roseateles; species Roseateles noduli. Next base: position 491,816 of record NIOE01000006.1, read on the forward strand.
AACTGCGCGAGGCGCGCGACGCCTTCGACGAGACCCCGACCGCCCAGAACCAGATGCGCCTGGCCACGGCGCTGCTGGAAGCCGGTGAAGCGGCGCAGGCCGCCGACCGGTTCCAGGCTTGCCTGCAGGGCCCCTTCGCGAAGGATCTGGAAATCCGCTTGGGCGCCGCCCGCGCCTTCCTGGCGGCTGGTCAGGCGGCGCAGTCGCTGGAGCATCTGGCGGCCATTCGCGCCGAGAAGGCCGACTTCCGGGCCGAGGCGGTGTCGCTGCTGACGGCCCGGTCGCTGGCGGCGCTGGATCGTCCGGTGGAAGCGCGCGCTGAATTCGAATCCGCATCGGAGCGCTTCGGCAGTGTCGAGGCCTGGGCGGAGTACGCGATCTGGGCGATGGGCCGCGGAGACGACGCGACCGCGCAGCCGCTGCTGGCGAAGATCGACAAGGTCAGCGCGAAGTGGAATGCGTTGACGAAGCAGCTCAATGAGCCGGTGATGCGGCGCCTGAGGGCGGCGCGCAAGGTCTGACCCTGCGGATGAGTTGCCGACTCAAGCGCTCACGAACACCCGCTCCCGCATCCACTTCGTCGCCACCCACTTCTCGCCTCGCGTGACCGCGCTGCTGGCGTGAAGGGACGCGTGGTCCAGTTCGCCGTATGAGTTGGCGTACTCGAAGTAGACGGCATTGCCGCGCTGCGGCGAGACCGCCCAGCCTGCCGCCGGGAACACTGTCTCGCCGCCGGCGGGCACGTCGTTGAGGTAGGTGACCAAGGTGCTCACCCGCTGACCGCTGCGCGCGATCGACGCCTGGTTGGCCGGGTTCGACGGCACGAGGAAGTCGTAGTGCGGCGCGCTGCCGGCGCCTTCGGGGTAGTGCAGGATCTGGAGGCCTTCGCCGTGCGAGACCGGCAGGTTCATGATCTCCGCGATGCGCCGGTCCAGGCGCGCGATCAGCGGCGTCTCCGCCGGGCGGAAGAACATGCCGAGGCTGCTTCGCAAGCCGCTCACGATGTCGCGCCCGGTGCGCGGATCGACGAGCGTCGACGGCCGCAGACGGCCTCGCGCCAGGGCGATCACTTCCTCGCATTCATCGGCGCTGAAGACGCCGTTGAGCACTGCGAGCATCGGGCGCTCCGCGCGAGCGGCCACACGCACGACGCGATCGTCCGTCGCGATGGAGGTTCCCGGACGGAAGCGCGGCGTCTCGTACCGATAGGGCGGAGCGCCGTGGAGGGCCGATGGCATCGGCTCGGCTGGCAGCTCGACCTGATCGATCGGCATCGCGCGCTCGCCGCGCCGCGCGCGCACGAACGCATCGACGATCGCCTGCGCCGCTTCGGCCGCGATGGCGCGCTCCTGCAGCGCGCCGCGAAGATCGCCCGGTGCCACGCCGTTGTCCAGATGCTGGCGGACCCAATCCCCCAGCGCAGGAGGAAAACGAACGACGGTCGTCATGACAGTGCGTGCCTCAAAGCAGGTCCACGGCGACCCAGCCGGTCTCCGTCTTCTTGAACGTCTCCTGCAGCTGCGCAGTGCCCGCGCCATGGATCACCTGCGCGACGACGGGGAAGACCTTCTGCAGCTCGGCGTCGCCGGTCCACGGCGCAGCCTTCACCTGGTAGGTGTAGCTCACGACCGCGTGCCGGTCCTTGCCTTCGCCGCCCAGCTCCCAGTGCACCACCTTGTCCAGGCTGAGCTTGGCCGCACAGAAGTCGCCGCGCGTCTCCTTGCCGCCGTCCGCTTTCGGCTGCTCCCGCGTCACGTAGGACTGCTTGCCGGTCTCGGTCAGCGCATAACGACGGACCTTCATGTGATGCGAGACCTCGTTGTCGTCCTTGACGTCGACCTCGGCCACCGTCGAGCTCGCCAGACCGAGACGCTCCAGCACCGGCAGCTGCAGCGCATTGCGCGCGCCGGCGTCGATCTCGCGCTGGGTCAGATCGATCGGCCAGTCGCTCTTGGCCAGGCACAGGTCGCCGCGCTTGGCAAGGTAGTCCGTCATCCCCGGGATGAAGTGATCGGCGGTCGGCTCGGCGGATGCTGCGGTGGCGGCCGGCTCCGCGGGCCGGGAGCAGGCCGCGAGCATGGACAGCGCGAGCGCAGCGGTCGTGAGACCGGCGGCACGCGTCAGACCTTGAGAAGCGCGATGAGGAGCGCGATGAGGAACGGGAACGGAGGTCATGCGGAAGATGGACATGGGGAATTCGGAGAATTCGGAAGAGCGGATCACGACGTGCAGGCGCCGGCGGCGGGCGCTTTCGACGGCTGCGTGTCCTTGTCGTTGAGCGTGTTCAGGAAGCAGATCAGATCGGCGATGTCCTGCTCCGACATCGGCGGCTTGCTGTGCGCCGCGCGGCCGTCCAACGGCATCTGCGTGTCGATGTTGCCGACGAACTGCTTGGGCAGGTCGTCGAACTTGCGCACCTTGCCGCCGAGGTACTGCGTGGTGATCAGGCCGTAGGTCGGGAAGTCGGCATCCGGCGTCGCCTTGGGCGTGCCGCCCTCGGTCGGATACCAGAGCTCGGGCATCGTGTCGCGCGTGTTGTAGAAGCGGATCGTCTGCTCCAGCGAATGGAAGATCCCGTTGTGGAAGAAGCTGCGCCGCGTCGCCACGTTGCGCAGCGTCGGCGACTTGAACATGCCGCAGAAGGTGTTGCCCTTCACCGGCGCGTGATCCGTGCGCTGCGGGCCGCACAGGCCGATGTCGACGTAGGACGCGTCCGCGTTGGCGGGGATGGCCGCATTGCGCGGCACGCCGATGGCCTCGTAGGAGAAGTCCGTGAAGATCGCCGTGCTGCCGTTCAGCCCGGCACCCTGGTAGTGGCACGACGCGCAGTTGCCGCCGTTCGGATCGGCGAAGACCTTCAGCCCGCGCGCCTCGGCCGCGGTCAGCACGCCGCCGATCTTGTTGCCGATGTAGAGGTCGAACTTGCTCGAGTACGGATGGAAGCTCACGTCCTCCAGCTGGAAGGCCTGCAGCGCCTTGCCGGCCGCGGCGAAGGCCTGGGCCGCGTTGTCGAAGATCGTCGCACCGAAGGCCTGACGGAACTGCTCGGCGTACGGTCCGGCCTGCAGCTTCTTCACGACGTCGGCGGCGCTGGCGTTGGCCATCTCGTTGGGGTCCAGCAGCGGCATGCCCGCCTGCTCGGCGAGCGTCGCCGCGCGACCGTCCCACGCGAAGCCGCCGCCGGGACCCGGCACGCTGACGCCATCGGGGTTGTCGAGCAGGTCCGCGTAGGGCGGCGTCGCATCCTTGTAGCGCAGCGAAGGCACGGCGCGCAGGCCGGCGCTCTTCAGCTCGGGACCGCCGAGCTGCACCGACAGGTCGTTGGACGGACCGTAGGCGTTCTTCGGATCGTGGCAGCTGGCGCAGGCCATGCGGCCGGAGCCCGACAGCGTCGCGTCGAAGAACATCTTCTGACCGACCTGGGCGATGGGGCTCAACGTCGTGACCGGGTTCAGCGCGGTGCCCGTGGCGCCCGATGCCGCACTAGACGCGGCGCCGGATGCGACACCGGATGCGGCGATGTCCGCGTCGGTCTTGTCGGACGGCCCGCACGCGGCGAGCAGGGTGCCGAGGCCGACGCACACGCAGGCGCCGAGGAAGGCGGCCACCGAGGCGCGCACATGGAAGAGGACGTCACGCATGGAAAGAGGAGGGGAGAAATGAGAGGGCCGGCGACGCTTGCGCGCCGCCGGCTTCAGACGCGGAGGACCGCGATTACTTCTTCAGCGCCCAGACGTTGGTCTGGACCGTGTCGGCACCGATCTGCGCGGCCGTGTTCACGTCGGCCGACTGCTTCTGCGTGTAGTTGGCCGGGGCCTTCCACGCGTGGTTGATGGTGCGCACCGAGTCGAAGTGGGTGTCGGCGCTGCCGGCGTACTCAGGCAGGTTGAGGATGTTGGCGGCGATGAACTTCTCGGTGTACTTCGAACGGTTCATGTAGGACGCGTCCACCGCCGGGTCGGCGAGCTGGAACATGTTCTGCAGCGTGCGCACGAACGAGAAGTGGCTGTAGGCGTCGCCGTCGGACACGCCCTTGGGCGCGTCGGCCTGGTTGGTCAGGATGCCGAAGATGCTTTCGCCGTGACCGCGGTTGCCCTTGGTGTAGTTGTTGACGGAGCTGTCGACCGTGACCGCGCCGGTCTTGGCGTCGACGACCACCGGCTTGGACACCGCGCTGTTGGACACGTTCCAGCCGCAGCACGAGTTGAAGCCCGAGGTGGCGTTGCCTTCGTCGAACATCAGCACGATGGCGACGCGCTTGGCCGGGTTCTTCCACAGCGCCGAGGCCTGGATCTTCTTCACCAGCGCGTCGACGTAGTTGTCGCCGCGCGTGATGATGTTGGCCGCCGAGGTCTGTGCGACGTTGTTGGACACGCTGCCGCAGTCGCTGGCCGTGGCGGCGGTGCCGTCGGTCAGCTTGCCGATGACGCTGATGCCGTGCATGTCGTCGCACTGGTCGGGGACCAGGAAGTTCAGCGTGCCCACCTTGTTGGAGGCCAGGTCGGTGCCGAGCTGGTCGACGTCGTAGTTGGCCGGCACGGCGTAGGCGGTGCCCTTCTTCATGTTGGCGTCCCACTGGCCGCCGCCCATGGTGCGGTTGCTGTACTTGAACTCCGGCGCGCTGCGGACGTTCTGGTAGGCCATGCCCGGGTGGTGCTTGGTCTTGTACAGGCCGGCGGGCATCGGCAGCGTCAGGCCGGCGTTGCCGACGGCCGCCGTGTTGCTGTTCAGCGTGCCGGGTGCGTAGACGTTGTCGACGGCGGTGACGGCGGCGTCGGCCACGGAGTCGGTGCGGAAGTCCTGGCCCGGGTTCATCGACTCGCTGTAGGTGCGCCAGGTCATGCCGGCAGCCGTGATCGCGTTGAACAGGTTGGGCTTGCCGACGATGTTGTGGTTGACCGCGGCGGTCTGCGTGCAGCTGGCCGTGAACGGCGAGCTCGCCAGACCCGGCTGGGTCTTGTCGGGCAGCGGCAGATCGGTGACCGCATTGGCGCCGGTAGCGTCGCAGTTCCACTGGCTGTCGTCGGTGATGCCGAAGTCGTCGGCGCCGCCCAGGGCGGTGTAGTTCGGCTCGGACGGGTTGCCGGTGGCGTAGTAGCTGGTCAGCTGGTTGCCGGACGCGAGCAGCGCGTTGATCTTGGGCGCCCACGGCGAGCCCTTGATCGACAGCGTGGCCTTGTTCTCCAGCATCACGATGAAGATGTGGTCGTAGCGCGGCACGCCTTCGAGCGCGAACGCGGCCTGCTGCGATTGCGCGAAGGTGATCTTCGTGCGTGCGTCGGTGCCGGTGGGCGCGGTGGCGGTGCTCACGTTGGCGGCGCCGGCCAGGCGCGGATCGCCGCCCGGGGTCGCGAGCGCGTCGGGGTACATGTCGCCGCGGTCCAGCTTGGTGATCGCGTAGGTGAAGCGGTTGTCCAGGGCCTTGGACTCGGCCAGCATGGCGGGCTGCTCGGCGCCGGTGACGGTGTTCACGTCGGCCAGCACATTGGCCAGCGACACGCCGATGCGGGTGGCGACGGTCTGCTTCTCGACGGCGTAGTTGGTGCCGTTGGCTTCGACCAGGCGCTGCACTTCCGACGACAGCGGGCTGATGACGACGTTGCCGGCCTGCTCCATGACCTGGTCCAGCGACGCGCGCAGCACGTCGCGGCTGGCGACCTTGGCGCCGGTGGACAGGGTGGCGTCGGTGCCGATGTCGGCGATCAGCGCGGCGTTGGCCGGCATCGTCAGCGAGAAGTGGCCCTTGGCGTCGGTGACGACGGCGTTCTCGGTGGTGTCGCAGACGCCGTTGACGTTGGTGTCGACGCAGACCTTGGCGCCGACGTAGTAGGCGGGATCGATCTTCGGGTCAGTCGCGCTGCCGGCGGTGAAGCTGGTCGCGGTGACGACGCCGTTGATGGTGACGCTGGGCGTCTGGGTGTCGCTGTCGGAGCCGCAGGCCGCCAGGATGGCGGCGGCAACGAGGGTGAGCGAGGCGTTCAGCGCGGTGGATTTGCTGTGTCGCATGGGAGTCCTGGAGTGGTGGCGATTGCTGTGCTCGAAGGCTCCGGGAGGAGACCGTTCGAAACGCCGCGCACTCTAGAAATCACGCATGACGGATCCGTGTCACTCGTCGTCAAGGCCGCGTGAGGACCCTTGCGCCGCAAGGGCTCGCGTGTTTCGCAAAGTTACGTGAAGCGATGCGCACGCTTGAAATGGAATGAAGGTCGCACGCGGCTTGGCGAGGCCGCAACGAAGTCGAACACCCTTTGAGGGTCTAGGCGTCGCGCGTAGCACTCTCGGCCCTCATTGGTTTGATGTTCACCATTTTGGACAAAATTACCTAAAAATGTCTAAAATGATGAACATGCCAAGCAAGCCGCCGACCGTGTTCCCGCAGGAGCAGCGCATGCTTGCCCGTCTGGGCGAGCGGATCAAGCTTGCCCGGTTGCGGCGCAAATTCAGCAGCGCAACGGTCTCTGCGCGGGCGGGCATATCGCGCACCACGCTCTACAAAGTGGAGGCGGGTGATGCGGGGGTGACGCTGGGAACCTATCTCCGCGTGCTCGCGGCATTGGGGTTGTCGGGTGACTTCGACAGGCTGGCAGCAGACGACCACGTCGGTCGGCGTCTGCAGGACCTCGGACTCGAACCCAAACTTCCTGCGCCTCGATCACGACCCAGTCGGGCGAACGCAAAGAATGCGGCGGACGCCAAGGAATCGAACGGGGAAACCTCATGAAGCAATACGACGAGGCGTTGGAGGTCTGGCTGGACTGCGACCTCGGACCGGCTGTGCAGGTCGGCGTGCTGTCCCAGGATCGTGGGCAGGTGAGGTTTCGCTATCAGGAAGCGTGGATCACGGACGCCAGGGCCTTCTCTCTGGATCTGCGGTTGGATCTTGACGAGGGGACGTTCTATCCGAAGCCCGAGGCGGGCAACTTCGGCATCTTCCTGGATTCGTCGCCGGACCGCTGGGGCCAGACGCTCATGAAGCGACGTGAGGCATTGCAAGCCAAAGATGAGCGGCGCGCGGCGCGGACGCTCCACGCCTGGGACTTCCTTATCGGTGTGCAAGACCTGACTCGCCAGGGCGCGTTGCGCTTCAGGCGGGTGGGGGAGAAGGACTTTCTGGACAATGACACGCGGGCGGCACCGCCTGTCACGACGCTGCGCGAGCTGGAGGGGGTGGCGATGTCGCTGACCAGTCGGCGCATCGACGACCTCGACGCCCTGCGGCGCTGGCTCGCGGTGTTGGTGGCACCGGGTGCATCGTTGGGAGGGGCGAGGCCGAAAGCCAATTTCACCGATGTCGACGGATCGCTGTGGATCGGAAAATTCCCCGCACGGGATGATGATCGTGACATCGGGGCTTGGGAGCAAGTGATCCATGCGTTGGCGCTCAAGGCCGGCATCGACGTTCCTCCAGCCAAGCTGCTGCGCCTGAACAACGACTTCCAGACTTTCTGCGTGCAACGCTTCGACCGGGTCGATGGGGTGCGCCGCTTCTACGCTTCTGCGATGACCTTGCTGGACAAGGACCAGAGCGAGGGATCGAGCTATCTGGAGTTGGCCCAACTCATCCGCACCCGAGGAGTGGCCGCGTATGTCGAAAGCGACCTTGAGCAGCTTTTCCGGCGTGTGGCTTTCAACGTGGCCGTGGGCAACCGCGACGATCACTTGCGCAACCACGGTTTCCTGATGAGCCAGGACGGTTGGCGCCTGGCACCGGCCTTTGACGTGAACCCGAATGTCGACAAAGCGGACCATGTGCTCAACATCGATGATGTCGACAACCGGCCAAGCATCGAGACGGTCAGGAACACGGCGACGTTCTATGGCCTGTCCGAAACGCGGGGTAGTGTGCTCATCGAAGAAGTGATGGCGGTGGTCGATGACTGGCGCACGGAAGCGCGACGCGCTCGTATTGCAGCAGCGGACATCGAAGTGACGGCGGCGGCGTTCTCCGCTCACGCAGAGTACCGGGATCAACGATGACGTGCGGGCTTTTCAGCCCTTCACCCCACCCGCCGTCAGCCCCGACACGATCCACTTCTGCGCCAGCAGGAACACCGCCGTGATCGGCAGGCCCGACAGCACGGCCGCGGCCGCGAAGTCGCCCCACAGGAATCGCTGGTCGTGCAGGAAGTACTTCGAGCCCACCGCCAGCGTGAGGTTGGACTCCTCGCGCAGCAGCACCGACGCGACCGGGTATTCGATGATGCAGCCGATGAAGGCCAGCACGAACACCACCATCAGGATGGGCACCGCCATCGGCAGCAGCACCAGCCGGAACGCCTGCCAGTGCGACGCGCCGTCGACCTTGGCGTTCTCCTCGATCTCCACGGGGATGGTCTCGAAGTAGCCCTTGATGGTCCAGATGTGCGTCGCCACGCCGCCCAGGTAGGCCACGATTACGCCCGCATGCGTCTCGATGCCCAGCCACGGCACGAAGGTGCCGATGGTCTCGAAGATCGCGTAGATCGCCACCAGCGCCAGCACCGCCGGGAACATCTGCAGCAGCAGCATGCTGTTCAGGATGCTCGCCTTGAACGGGAACTTCAGCCGCGCGAAACCGTAGGCCGCCGTCGTCGAGATCGCCACGATCAGCACCGCCGAGATCGTCGCCACCTTGATCGAGTTCCACAGCCACGTCAGCACCGGGAAGGGCGGCTGCACCAGCGAGCCGTCCGCCGCCTGGTACGGGATGCCCAGCGCCAGCTGCCAGTGCTCCAGGCTGATCGTCGTGGGGATCAGGCTGCCGGTGGCGAAGTTGCCCGGCCGCAGCGAGATCGACACCACCGCCAGCAGCGGGAACAGCGTGACCGCCAGGAAGATCCACAGCATCACATGCGCCGCGACGACGCGCCAGCGCGCCTGCTTGCCTCGAACGATGGCCATGTCGTGTCCTTGTCCGTCGATGCCCGCCGCGTCAGCGGTTGGCGTTGCGCATGAGGCGCAGGTTGAGCAGCGACATCCCTGCCACCAGCACGAAGATCAGCGTGGAGATCGCGGCCGCGAGCCCGAAGTCGGTGCCCGAATCGCGGAAGGCGATCCGGTAGGTGTAGCTGACCAGGATGTCGGTCTGCCCCGCCGGGATCTTGGTGGACAGGTAGTCCGGCCGCCCGTCGGTCAGCAGCGCGATCAGCACGAAGTTGTTGAAGTTGAACGCGAAGGCCGAGACCAGCAGCGGCGACAGCGGCTTGATGATCAGCGGCGCCGTGATCTTGAAGAAGTTGGTCAGCGGTCCCGCGCCCGCGAGCGCCGAGGCCTCGTACAGGTCGGAAGGGATCGCCTTCAGCAGCCCCGTGCACAGGATCATCACGTACGGATAGCCGAGCCACACGTTGACGATCAGCAGCATCGTGCGCGCCAGCGACGGGTCCGCGAACCACGCCGGCCGCACGCCGAAGAGCGCGTCCAGGATCGCGTTGATCTCGCCGAAGTTCTGGTTGAACAGGCCCTTGAACACGAGGATCGAGATGAAGCCCGGCACCGCGTAGGGCAGGAACAGCAGCGTGCGGTAGGTCGTGCGGTAGCGCAGGTCCTCCCAGTTCAGCAGCACCGCCAGCATCATGCCGATCGCCGTCGCGAAGACCACCGTCAGCAGCGAGAACACCACCGTCCAGCTGAAGATCGACAGGAAGGGGCCGCGGAACTCCGCGTCGAACAGCATGCGCTTGTAGTTCTGCGCGCCGACCATGACCTTGTAGCCGGGCGCGAGGTGCGTGCCCGCCGCCGCGCCCTGGCCTTCGTAGTAGCCGGTGCTCGCGTCCGGGCGGAAGAGGGCGCCGTCGGCGACGCGCTTCAAGGCACCGTCGGACTGCTCCTCGAAGTGCGGACGGATCGGGCCGAACTCGCGCAGGCCGAGGTAGTGCAGCGTCGAGGCGTCGCCCGTGCCGCCGGTGGCCGCCGTGCCTCCGCTTTCACCCGGCAGCCGCAAACGCAGTTGCGCCAACGCCTGGCGGTGCTCCACCAGTTCCTTCAGCGAGAGTGCCGTGCCCAGCGTCGCGTCCGCCGGCCCGGTCGCCTGCATCGCGACGTCGACCGGCCTGGTGCCCTGGCGCAGCGCCAGCGGCGGCGACACGAACTGCGCCGTCCCGTTCGCCGGGTCGCGCAGCACCAGGCGGAAATCGCCGCCGGCGCCGTGCACGCTGTAGTCGCGCACGGCCTCCAGCGTTGTGTCGTGCTGGTCGAGCAGGAACTCGCGCACGCGCTCCTGGCTGAGCAGATGGGCCGACGAGTAGTTCGTGAAACCGATCTGCGTCGTGTACGCGAGCGGGAACGCGATGAACAGCAGCATCCCGGCCACGCCGGGGAAGAGGTAGCGATACGCGAAGCCGGCCTTGGACAGGTAGACGGCGAAGCCCGCGCCGAAGAGCAGCAGCACGCCGAACGCCCAGCTCGTCAGCCCGGCCGCGTACAGCATGAAGACGAGGTAGAGCGCCGCCAGCACGATGACGGCCATGGTCGGCCAGTACAGCGCCTTGGCGAGCCGGTCCAGGGCGCCGGGCGCCTGGCGTGTGTAGGGCTCGGACAGCGGCGAGCCCGGCAGTGTGGCGGCCAGCGTCGAGGTCGATGCGGTGGTGGCGTTCATTGCTTGAGCAGCATCCGGCCCGACGCGCCGTCCAGCGCGTCCTTGGGGCTTTGCAGGCCGTTGGTGATCGCCTCCAGCGCCGCGTCCATCGCGGTCCAGAATCGTCCCACCTCGGGGATGTTGGGAATGGCCTCGCCGGCGCGGGCGTTCTCCATGCTGGCGCGGATCAGCGGGTTCACCGACAGCTGCTGGTAGAAAGCCTTGTTGGCAGGCACGCCGATGGGCACGTCGGCGTCGAGCACTTGCAGCGACGCAGGCCGCATCAGGTGGCGCTCGATGAACTCGCGGGCGAGGTCCTTGTTCTTCGACGGCGCCGAGATCATGCAGCCCAGCACGCCGACGAAGGGTTTGGACGGCTTGCCCGCGACCACCGCGGGAATCGGCGCGACGCCGATGTCGATGCCGGCCTTGCGCGCGTTCTCCCAGGCCCAGGGGCCGGAGATCATCATCGCCACCTCGCCGCGCGCGAAGCCCGATTCCATCTCGGAATAACGCGCGCCGCGCGGCATCACGCCTTCCGTGATGAGACGTTCCAACATCCGGCCCGCTGCCAGCGCCCCGTCGTTGTTGACGTCGACCTGGCGCGCGTCGAATTCGCCCTGCGCGTCACGTCCGAAGATCACGCCGCCGGCGCCCGCGAAGATCGGCCAGGTGAAGAAGCTCTTGTTGTAGTCCCACAGGATCGCGTGCTTGCCGCGCTGGCGCAGCTGCCTGTCGACGGCGATCAGGTCGTCCCAGGTCGCGGGCGGCTTGCTCACCAGCGCCTTGTTGTAGATCAGGCCGGTCGTCTCGATCGCGATCGGGTAGCCCCACAGGCGGCCCTGGTAGCGGAAGGCCTGCCACGCGGCGGGCTCGACCTCGTCGTAGAGCGCCTTGCGCGGCTGCACCGGCGTGAGCAGCCCGGCCTTCGCCCACTCGCCCACGCGATCGTGCGGCCAGCAGAAGACGTCCGGCCCCTTGCCGGCGCCGGCGGCCTGCGTGTACTTCTCGGGCGCGTCGACCGGATGCTCGACCACGACCTTCACGCCGGACTCGCGCTCGAACGCGTCGCCGACCTTCTGCAGGCCGTTGTAGGCCTTGTCGCCGTTGATCCAGACGAGCAGCTTGGGCTGCGTCTGCGCCGCGACCTTCTCGCAGCCGCAGAGCAGCGCGATCGCGGCCAGGATGGCGAGTGCGCCGCGCGTCATTCCGCCGCTCCGAGCCGCTTGAATGCCAGGCCCTGGGCGTCGAACAGATAGCAGAGGTCCGGCGGCAGATGCAGCTGCAGCGTGTCGCCGGCGCGCACCCGCGTCCTGCCGTCGAATTCGCAGGTCAGCGCATCCTCGACGCCCGGGTAGGCGCAGTACGCATGCGTCACGCCGCCCAGCGACTCGACGAAGGTGACGGTGCTCGCGATGAGGTTGGCGTCGCCGCCGACCTCGAAGTGCTCGGGGCGCAGGCCCAGCGTGACCTTGTCGCCGGCCTTGGCTCGTGAGGCGTCGACGCGCGTGCGGATCATCGCGCCGTCGCTCAGGCGCACCGTCGCGTGATCGGCGCTGGCGGTCACCACCTCGGCCTCGATGAAGTTCATCTTCGGACTGCCGATGAAGCCGGCGACGAAGAGGTTATCCGGATGCTCGTAGAGCTCCAGCGGCGTGCCCACCTGCTCGATCGAGCCGGCGCTCAGCACGACGATGCGGTCCGCCAGCGTCATCGCCTCGACCTGGTCGTGGGTGACGTAGACCATGGTGGTCTTCAAGTCTTCATGCAGCTTCGCGAACTCGTAGCGCATGCGCACGCGCAGCGCGGCGTCGAGGTTGGACAGCGGCTCGTCGAAGAGGAAGACCTCGGGCTTTCGCACGATGGCGCGGCCGATCGCCACGCGCTGGCGCTGGCCGCCGGACAGGTCCTTGGGCTTGCGCTCCAGCAGGTGCTCGATGTGCAGGATGCGCGCGGCGTAGCGCACCGAGCGGTCGATCTCGTCCTTGGGCACCTTCGCCAGCTTCAACCCGAACGCCATGTTGTCGTACAGATTCATGTGCGGGTAGAGCGCGTAGCTCTGGAACACCATCGCGATGCCGCGCTCGGCCGGCGGCACGTCGTTGACCAGCCGGCCGCCGATGCGCAGCTCGCCGCCGGTGATGTCCTCCAGGCCCGCGATCGTGCGCAGCAGCGTGGACTTGCCGCAGCCCGACGGACCCACGAAGACCATGAACTCGCCGTCCCGGATCTCCAGGTCGATGCCATGCAGGATCTTGGTCTCGCCATAGGCCTTGGCCACGGCTTGCAGCTTCACATCCGCCACGGGTTGTCTCCTTGTTTGTAGAGAATATACATGCCTGATTGGCGATTCACAACGCGACTCACCCTGAGTGACTCGTCTTGAATCACGTCAAATCAATGACTTGGGATCAAACACGGGATAACCCGATGTAGTGAAACTACAGAATTTGAAAGCGCTTGAGGGATACTTGTCGTCATGATGACCGCCTCCCCCGACCGGATCGCCGCCTTTGAGCAGGCGCTGCGACGTGAACGCCCCCTGGCCAGCCCCGTCGCTGCGGCGACCGCCGCGATCGCGACGGCCGCTGCCGCCGGACCTGCCGCCGCCACGGCCGCGGACCTGCACGCGATGATGCGCGCCGCCGCGGGCGCCTGCCGCGAAGTGCTGGAACAACGCTGGGCCGCGACCCAGATCGTCGACGCCGCCCGCGGTGACTCGGCCGATGTGCGCCGCGTGCACTACCTGTCGATGGAATTCCTGATGGGCCGCGCGCTGGGCAATGCGCTTGCCGCGCTCAAGCTGGAGGCGCCGCTGCGCGCCGCGTTCGCGGCGCAGGCCGGCGAGGGTCAGTCCTTGCCCGACGTGCTGGAGCGCGAAAGCGACGCCGCCCTGGGCAATGGCGGTCTCGGTCGTCTGGCCGCCTGCTTCCTCGATTCCTTCGCGGAGCTGGGCCTGCCGTCCTTCGGCTACGGGCTGCGTTATCAATACGGCATGTTCGCGCAGGGCATCCAGGACGGTCGCCAGGTCGAGTCGCCCGACGACTGGATGGCGCTGGGCAATCCGTGGGAAGTCCCGCGTCCCGAGTGCCGTTACCCGGTGGGCTTCGGCGGCCACGTCGAGGTCGATCCCAGCGGCTCGCGCCGCTGGTGGCCGACCGAACACCTGATCGCGCAGGCCTACGACTTCATCGTCCCGGCGCATCACAGCGAGCGCGTCTCGACCTTGCGCCAGTGGCATGCGCAGGCCGCCGCGCCCATCGACTTCGCCGCCTTCTGCCGCGGCGACCACCACGGCGCCGCCGCGCATCGCGTCGCGGCGGATGCGCTCAATTGGGTGCTCTATCCCGACGACAGCACCGAGGCCGGCCGCCGGCTGCGCCTGAAGCAGGAGTTCTTCCTGGTCAGCGCATCCATGCAAGACCTGATCGCGCGCCACCTGCGCGAGACCGGCTCGCTCGCCGGCCTGGGCCGCGCCAACGCGATCCACCTGAACGACACGCACCCGGCGCTCGCGCCCGCGGAGCTGATGCGGCTGCTGCTCGACGACCACGGCCTGGGCTGGGACGAGGCCTGGGCCATCACCCGCGAAGCGGTCAGCTACACCAACCACACGCTGATGCCGGAAGCGCTGGAGACCTGGCCGGTGCGCCTGTTCGAGCAGCTGCTGCCGCGCCATCTCGAGATCGTCTACGAGATCAACCACCGCTTCCTGGAGACCGTGAAGCAGCGCTTCCCCGGCGACATCGACCTGGTGCGCCGCGTGTCGCTGATCGACGAGGGCGACGCCCGCGGCAACGAGCGCCGCGTGCGCATGGCCGCGCTGAGCATCGTCGCCTCGCACCGCGTGAACGGCGTGGCCGCGCTGCATTCGGAGCTGATGGTGAAGACCATCTTCGCGGACTACGCGCGCCTCTTCCCGTGCCGCTTCCACAACGTCACCAACGGTGTGACGCCGCGCCGCTGGCTGCAGCAGGCGAATCCGGGGCTGTCGGCGCTGCTGGACGAGCGCATCGGCGCCGGCTGGCGCCGGCGCCTGGACGACCTGGAGCGGCTCCGTCCGCTGGCCGCCGACGCCGGGCTCGGCGAGCAGCTGCTGGCCGTCAAGCGCGAGAACAAGCAGCGTCTGGCCGAGCGCATCCAGCGCGAGCTCGGAATCACGGTCAACGCCGACAGCCTGTTCGACGTCCAGATCAAGCGCATCCACGAGTACAAGCGCCAGCTGCTGAACCTGCTCCACGTGATCAGCCGCTACCAGGCGATCGTCGCGAATCCGACAGCCGACTGGGTGCCGCGCACCGTGATCATCGCCGGCAAGGCCGCGTCGGCCTACGTGGCGGCGAAGTCCATCATCGAGCTGGCGCACGACGTCGCCCGCGTCATCGACGGCGATCCGCGCGTGGGCGACAAGCTCAAGCTGGTCTTCCTGCCCAACTACGGCGTGTCGCTGGCCGAGGTCGTGATCCCGGCCGCCGACCTGTCCGAGCAGATCTCCACCGCCGGCACCGAGGCGTCGGGCACGGGCAACATGAAGTTCGCGCTCAACGGCGCGCTGACCATCGGCACCTGGGACGGCGCCAACATCGAGATGGCGCAGGCCTTCGGCGAGCGCAACATGTTCACCTTCGGCCTGAAGACGGAGAAGGTCGAGGCGCTCAAGCGCGCCGGCTACGAGCCGCGCCGTGTCGTCGAGCAGAACCCGGCGCTGTTCGACGTCATCGACGCGATCGCGCGCGGCGAGTTCTCGCAGGGCGATCCCGGCCGCTACCGCACGCTGATCGACAAGCTGCTCGGCGAGGACCAGTACCTGCTGATGGCGGACTTCGCCGACTACCTGCGCGCGCAGGGCGAGGTCGACACGCTGTTCCGCGACCCGGCGGCCTGGCACCAGCGCGTGGCGCTGAACATCGCCGGCATGGGCATGTTCTCGTCGGACCGCACGATCGAGGACTACGTCGATCGCGTCTGGTCGGTGAAGAGCCTGGACTGACGCGTTCACCGCGAGCCGCCTCCGATGACGACGCTGCTGCCCGATGCCGACCTCGCGCTGCTCGCGCGCGGCGGGCATCCGCGCCCGTGGCTGTGGCTGGGCGCGCATCCCGTCGCGCTGACGGGCGAGTCCGGCTTCCGTTTCGCGGTGTGGGCGCCGCACGCGTCACGGGTCGCCGTCGTCGGCGACTTCAACGGCTGGTCGGGCGCCGCGCATCCGATGCGTCGCCGCGACGAGCACGACGCCGGCATCTGGGAAGTCTTCGTGCCGGGCGCGTCGCGCGGCCAGTTCTACAAGTACGAGGTCACCGGGCCGGACGGCACGGTGCTGCCGTTGAAGGCCGATCCCTACGCGTTCCGCGCGCAGTTGAGGCCGGACAACGCGAGCGTCGTCGAAGGGCTGCCCGCCGCGCATCCGTTGCCGCGGGACCGCGCCGCGCTCAACCGCCGCGACGCGCCGATCAGCGTGTATGAGGTCCACGCGATGTCGTGGCGTTCGAGTGCGTCGGGCGAGGGCGCCCACGCCCATGGCGGCGATGGCGGCGACGGCGGCGATGCCGACGCGAGGCCCGACTGGGACTTTCTCGCTCGCGAGCTCCCGTCGTATGCGGCCGGGCTCGGCTTCACGCATGTGGAGCTGATGCCGATCACCGAATACCCGTTCGACGGCTCGTGGGGCTACCAGACGCTGGGCCTGCACGCGCCGACCGCGCGACTGGGCGCGCCGGACGGACTGCATCGTTTCGTCGATGCCTGCCATGCGGCGGGCCTGGGCGTGCTGCTCGACTTCGTGCCGGCGCATTTCCCCGAGGACCCGCATGGCCTGGCGAAATTCGACGGCACGCCGCTCTACGAATACGCCGACCCGCGCGAAGGCTGGCACCGCGACTGGCACACGCTGATCTACGACTTCGGCAAACCGCAGGTGCAGCAGTTCCTGTGCGGCGCCGCGCTGTTCTGGGCCGAGCGTTACGGCATCGACGGCCTGCGCGTCGACGCGGTCGCGTCCATGCTGTATCGCGACTACTCGCGCCCTCAGGGCGAGTGGATCCCCAACATCCATGGCGGCACGGAGAACCTCGAAGCGATCGCGCTGTTCAAGCGCCTCAACGAGGTGCTCGGCTGCGAAGCGCCCGGCGTGATCACGATCGCCGAGGAGTCGACCGCGTTCCCGCTCGTGTCCGCGCCGACTTCGGTCGGCGGCCTGGGCTTCCACTACAAATGGAACATGGGCTGGATGAACGACACGCTGCACTACATGCGCGAGTTGCCCATCCACCGCTCGTGGCACCACGAGAAGATGAGCTTCGGCCTCGTCTATGCGTTCAGTGAGAACTTCCAGCTGCCGCTGTCGCACGACGAGGTCGTGCACGGGAAGGGATCGCTGCTGCGCAAGATGCCGGGTGGACCGGATGACGGGAGCGACGTCTCGCTTCATCGCGATTGGCAGCAATTCGCCCATCTGCGCGCGTACTTCGGCTTCATGTGGGCGCACCCGGGCAAGAAGCTGCTGTTCATGGGCCAGGAGTTCGCGCAGCGCGACGAGTGGAACTTCGAACGCGCGCTGCCTTGGGACCTGCTCGACGATCCGCGCCATGCCGGCGTGCAGCGGCTGATCGGCGACCTCAACCGGCTCTACCGCGACTGGCCCGCGCTGCACCGGCTCGACAGCGAGCGCGACGGTTTCGAGTGGCTGGTCAAGGATGACCTGCAGCACTCGGTCCTGGCGTGGGTTCGCCGCGGCGGCGAAGGTGAAGAGCAGGGAAGTGTCGTCGCGGTCAGCCACTTCACGCCGATCACACGCGTCGGATACCGGCTGCCGTTGCCGCACGGCGGCCCGTGGCGCGTGGTGCTGAACACCGACGCGGCGATCTATGGCGGCAATGATGTCGCCGTCGACGGCGTCTTCGGCGCACCGGATCCGCTGCATCCGTTCACGGCACCGGACGACGACCCCGCCATCACCTTCACGCTGCCGCCGCTGGCGACGATCTTCCTGGTGCCGGCCTGAGCCGGCGACGATCTCTACCCACCTTCCCGCGACGTTTCGAATGAGCGCTCCTTCCGTTCTGTCCGCATCGCTGGCGCCTGGCCGCCATGAGCCGCTGGGCGCCACCGTCCGCGACGGCGGCGTCAACTTCGCCGTGTTCTCGGCGCATGCGACGCGCGTCGAGGTCTGCCTCTACGACGAGGCCGGTGCGAATGAACTCGCGCGCCATGCGCTGCACGGCCCGGTCGACGGCGTGTGGACCGGCTTCCTGCCCGACGCGCGTGCAGGGCAGCGCTACGGCCTGCGTGCGCATGGTCCGCATGCGCCGCGCGAGGGGCATCGCTTCAACGCCGCCAAGCTGCTGCTGGATCCGTATGCGCGCGAGATCGTCGGCGAGTTCCGCAACCTGCCCGAGGACCACGGTTATCCCTTCGGCCATCCGGACGGCCCCGCCGCGCTTGACGAGCGCGACAACGGCGCGACCGCGCTGAAGGCGCGCGTCGCCGCGCCGCTCGCAGGGCCGGGTCCGCGCGCCAGCGCGCCGCGCCATGCGCCGCAGGACGTGGTGCTGTACGAGGTCCATGTGAAGGGCTTCTCGATGCGCCATCCGGAAATTCCGGAAGCGCTGCGCGGCAGCTACGCGGCGCTCGCGCATCCGGTCTCGATCGCGCATTTCAAGCGGCTCGGCGTGACCACGCTGTCGCTGCTGCCGGTGCAGTTCGCCGTCGACGAGCCGCATCTCTTCGGCACCGGCCTGCGCAACTACTGGGGTTACAACACGCTGGGCTTCTTCGCGCCCGATCCGCGGCTGGCCTCCGCCGCCGTGCGCCACGACCCCACGGCCGTCGTCGCCGAGTTCCGCGCGATGGTCCAGGCGCTGCACGAGGCCGGGCTCGAAGTGGTGCTCGACGTCGTCTACAACCACACCCCCGAAGGCAACGAGTGGGGCCCGACGCTGTCGCTGCGCGGGCTCGACCAGAAGAGCTACTACCGGCTGCAGGCCGACGATCCCTCGCGGATGGAGAACCTCACCGCCTGCGGCAACACCGTCAACGTCGAGCATCCGCGAGTGACGCAGCTGGTGCTGGACTCGCTGCGCTTCTGGGTCGGCGAGATGGGCGTGGACGGCTTCCGCTTCGACCTCGCGCCGGTGCTCGGACGCACGGCCGCGGGACACGATCCTCAGGCGGCGTTCTACACGGCGCTGCGCCAGGATCCGCTGCTCTCGCAGGTCCACCTGATCGCGGAGCCTTGGGACGCCGGTCCGGACGGTTATCAGCTCGGACGCTTCCCAGGTCGCTTCATGGAGTGGAACGACAAGTTCCGCGACGGTGCGCGCGGGTTCTGGCTCGGTCACGGGCCGGACGGCAAGGCCGTCACACGCGGCGAGTTCGCGCGGCGCTTCGGCGCGTCCAGCGACGTCTTCCATCCGTCGGGTCCGTGCGGTGAGCCGGGACAGCGCTCGCCGCTGGCTTCGATCAACTTCCTGGCGGTGCACGACGGCTACACGCTGAACGACCTCGTCAGCTACGGCCGCAAGCACAACGAGGCCAACGGCGAGGACAACCGCGACGGCCGCGACGGCGAGCTGTGCGGCAACTTCGGCGTGGAAGGGCCTACCGACGACCCCGTCATCCGCGACGCCCGCGAGCGCGCGCGCCGCGGCATGCTCGCGACGCTGCTGCTGTCGCAGGGCACGCCGATGCTGTACTCGGGCGATGAGTTCGGCAACGGCCAGGGCGGCAACAACAACGCCTACTGCCAGGACAACGAGATCGGCTGGCTCGATTGGCCGAATGCCGATGACGCGCTGATCGCCTTCACCGCCGAACTCGCGCGACTGCGACGGGCCCATCCGCTGCTGCGGCATGCCGAGTGGTTCGCCGTGGCGCGCTGCGCGCCTGAAACTGGATGTGCTGGATCCGCTGAATCCGCTGAATCCGCTGAATCCGCTGAATCCGCTGGACCGGCCGGATCGCCGCAGCGCACCAGCGCGCTGCGCTGGTTCCATCCCGACGGCCACGAGATGCGCGAGCACGACTGGAGCGACGATCGACAATTCGCGTTGACCGCGCTGCTGAGCGACCCCTGCGAACAGCTGCTGCTGATCGTCAATCCCGTCGCGACGCCGACCCGCGTCGCTTTGCCCGCAGCAGGCGAAGGCGCCTCGCCCTGGCGGCTGCTGATCGACAGCAGCGGCGAACTCGCACCGGCGACCTTGAGCGACGATGCGCTCATCGCGCCGGCGCGCAGCCTGCTGCTGTGCATCGCAGCGCCCCTGCTTTCCTGATACTTCGAATACCGACCCCTCGAGCGACACCATGACGATCGATCTCAACAAGCGCCAATCCGGCGTGCTGCTGCACATCACCTCGCTGCCCGGCCCGAACGGCGCCGGCGACTTTGGCCCCGAGGCCTTCCACTTCGTCGACTGGCTGCAGTCGGCCGGCCAGGCCATCTGGCAGTGGCTGCCGAGCACGCCCATCGGCCCCGGCGAGAGCCCTTACCAGGGCGTGTCGGCCTTCGCCGGCAACCCGTGGATGGTGGCGTTCGAGCCGCTGGTGGAGAAGGGCTGGCTTGCGCAGCCCACGCTGCCGGAAGGTGGCTTCGACGCGAAGCGCGTCGAGTACGCGAAGGTCCTCCCGTGGCGCGAGCAGCAGCTGCGTGCCGCCGCGGCCGGCTTCTTCGCGAAGGCGTCTGCCGCCGACCGCGCCAGCTACGAGCTGTGGTGCGAGTCCCAGCGCGACTGGCTGCCGGACTACGCGCTCTTCATGGCGGTCCGCTCGTCGCGCAACGGTCAGGCCTGGTGGGAATGGCCGCGCGACCTGGCTGCCCGCGACCCGCGCGCGCTGGTCGCCGCGCGCGAGCAGTACGCCGACGAGGTCGGCTTCTGGCAGTTCGTGCAATGGAGCTTCGACGTCCAGGTCGGCGCGCTGAAGACCTACGCGAACGCGCGAGGCGTCCACATCATGGGCGACCTGCCGATCTTCGTGGCGCACGACAGCGCGGACTGCTGGGCGCGCCCCGACCTGTACGAGTTCGACGAGAACTTCCAGACCACCGTCGTCGCCGGCGTGCCGCCTGACGCGATGGCGGCCACCGGCCAGCGCTGGGGCAACCCGATGTACCGCTGGGACAAGATGGCCCACGAGCACTTCGCCTGGTGGACTGCGCGCGTGAAGCGGATGCTGAGTTCGGCGGACGTCTTCCGCATCGACCACTTCCGCGGCTTCGCCGCCTACTATGAGATCCCCGCCGACAGCCCCGACGCCACGCGCGGCGTGTGGAAGACCGGACCGGGCAAGGTGCTGTTCGACGCGATCGCCAAGTCGCTGGGCACGCTGCCCATCGTCGCCGAGGACCTGGGCTTCATCACGCCCGACGTCCATGAGTTGCGCAACGCGCTCGACTACCCCGGCATGAAGATCCTGCAGTTCGGGTTCGGCGGCGACGGCGGGCATGAGTTCCTGCCGCACAACTGGCCGCGCGCGGCGGTCTGCTACACCGGCACGCACGACAACGACACGGTGCGCGGCTGGTGGAACCAGGCCAGCGCCCACGAGCGCGCCTACGCCGCCGCCTACCTGCCCGCCGGCGACCACGACATCCACTGGGCCATGATCCGCGCCTGCGCGAACTCGGTGGCCAATGTGGCGGTCTATCCGCTGCAGGACGTGCTCGGCCTCGGCAGCGAGCACCGGATGAACATCCCCGGCGTCCTGGGCGGCAACTGGGAATGGCGCTTCACCTGGGACATGGTCGGCGCCGAGCCCGGCCGCGTGCTGGGCCTGATCGCCGCGACCAGCGGGAGAGCCCCTATTGCCGGCGCCGCACTGCCGGGGTGAAATGCTCTGAAACCGCTTTCATGACAGCCTAGGGAAAGCGAGGGCGGTGATTGCGGGGGCTTGGCCCCCACAATCGGAATCCCGAGAGACAACGTTGTCATCTATCCATCACCCGATGGATCGTTCGACCTCACGGGCGCTTGCGCGCACCGGGTGGCGTGACAGCGCAAAGGAGCCGCCATGAGCACCACCGAGATCTTCCTGATCGCCATGGCGATCATCTTCACCGTCCCCTACCTGGTCTGGCGATTGGGGGGCACGGACTACTTCGCCCCGCTGGTCGTGGTGCAGATCATCACCGGCATCCTGCTCGGACCGGGCGTGCTGGGCCGGGCGTTTCCCGAGTACTACCAGTTCGTCTTCAATCCGTCGGTCGTGCAGTCGCTCAACGGGGTCGCCTGGTGGGCGGTGATGATCTTCGTGTGGATCGCGGGTATCGAGCTCGACCTCAAGAAGGCCTGGGCGCATCGTGTCGAGAGCGGCATCACGGCCGGACTCGCCCTGGGCGTGCCCATGGTGTTCGGATCGGCGGCGGCGGTGGTGCTGCTGGGGATGGGCTCGCAATGGATGGGCCCGCAGGCGCACACTTGGCAGTTCGTCGTCGGTGTCGGCATGGCCTGCGCGGTGACGGCGCTGCCCATCCTCATCCTGCTGATGGAGAAGCTGGAGATCCTGCGCCAGCCGATCGGCCAGCGCATCCTCCGCTACGCCAGCCTGGACGACATCCTGATCTGGGGCGTGCTGGCGGTGATCCTGATGGACTGGTCGCGGGTCGGCAAGCAGGTGTTGTTCCTGGCCGCGTTCGCGGTGGCGACAGTGCTGTTCCGCCGACTGATGCGCGCAATCCCCGCGCGGGATCGCTGGTACGTGGGCCTGATCTGGTTGGCGATCATCGCGTTCGGCGCGGACTGGTCGGGCCTGCATTACATGGTCGGGGCCTTCCTGGCCGGCGTCGTGATGGACGCCGAATGGTTCGAGCAGCAGCAGATGGACGCGCTGCGCCACCACGTGCTGCTGGTGATCATGCCGGTCTTCTTCCTCAGCACGGGTCTGCGCACGCAATGGGGGCTGGAGGGCGGCATGGTGTTCGCCGCGGCGGGGCTGCTGCTGGCGGCGTCGGTCAGCGGCAAGCTGCTGGGCACGCACGTGGCCGGTCGCATCCTCCGATGGGCCCCCGGCGAGGCCGGCATCATCGGCTGGCTGCTGCAGACCAAGGCGCTGATCATGATCATCTTCGCCAACGTGCTGCTGGACAAGCAGATCATCACGAACGAGACCTTCACCGCGCTATTGCTGATGGCGGTGGGTTCGACGATGCTGACCGTGCCCGTGGTGGCGCCGCGCCTGGCACGGATCAAGGAACTGGTGTTCCGCGCCAGCTGAGCGGCGGTTCACGCCGTCGGAGAAGCCTCGTGCTGCCGGGCCCTTCGAAGAAACCGAAGGCAAGGAAGGCGCGGCGCACGGACTAGCCGGTGCGTGCGACGCGGTGTCGCGACGCGTCACCAGGTGGTCCGCCATGCTCTCCTTGTTCCGCCGCCTCCATGCGGGCGACTTGTCTTACAACCTTCTCCAACCGGACGGCGCCGACGACATGCCGCGGGTGGACGGGAGTGCGGCGTCGTCGGCTGCGCGCACCTTCACCCGCGCGCATGAGGAGGCACTGCTCGATCTGCAACGGATCGTCCAATCGCAGTCTTCGCCGATGCACAACGGCAGGCGACAGGTGCGGTTCGATCCTCCGGAATCCTTGCTGCTGGACTCGAAGTTCCTGTCGCTGGTGATGGACTTCCACGATGTCCGGCATGAGGCGCCGCGCCTGTCGACCCAGCTCGACCGCATGGGGAGCAGTCAGGCCATCTGCCGCGAGTCCGTGAACCTGCTGGCGAATCTGGTGGGCCGGGGCATGCTGTCCGCCGAGCGGGTGCTGTCGGGGTTGACCGAGACGCATGAGGGGCGGGCACCGTGCCTGCTCCGGCTGGCTTCGGCGGCGGTCCATGACCTGCCCTTGGCGACGGCGATGTGCGACCTGCTGACGGCCCTGGCACGATCGTCCAGCGTGGGCCGCGAGTGCCTGCGCGCATCGCTGCTGCAGCTGGATTGCCCGGCGGACTCGCGCAGCGGCGATGCGTTGCCCCAGGGCATGCGAGCGAAGTACACCGATTTCCTGGGGCGCCTGATCGGCGACGGGCAGGGCGAGTGGCGCAACGACGGCGCGCTCTACGCGCTTGTCCGCCTGCGCGACGAGCGCCTGCTGCCGGACCGCGGACAGGTCGTGTCGCAGTACTCGACGACCCGATGGCAGAAGCAGGAACACTTCATCCAGCTCTGCGACGCGCTGCGCGGTCGAGCGCCGTGGCAACACCCGGCACCTCCCGCTTCGTCGATCGAGGATCTGTCCCACTGCATCGGCGCCTTGCGACGCTCGTTGACGACGGCGCGCACGGACGCGAACGGCGCACTCGGGTCCACCTGCGACAAGGTGGTGGGCCGTTGCGTCGATGACGCGCTGGCGCAGGGCTGGCGACTGGCTCGGAAGCAGCATGAAGCACTCATCACGGACCAGGTCAGCCTGCCCGCCACGGGTCTGCCCGCCGTCGGGGAGGGTGGTCCGCTCGCGGAACTCTGTCTCCCCGCCTTGGGACGGCTGCCGAAGCGTCCGCCTGCGCAGGTCGTCGATCGGGTGACCGCGCAAGTCCTGGGCGATCCGGCGCTGCAAGGGCCCTTGGCGCGCGCCGCTTCGTCGGGCATGAGCCCCGATTGTCGCGAGCTGGTGGCGGAAACGGCCCGGCGGCATGTCGAGGACGCGCTGGACCTGAGCGATCGGCTGTCCGAGTTCATCCCCGTCATGGCCGTGGCCGACTATCGTGTGCGCCTGACGTCCGACGGCACCCTCCGCTGACGCTCGCGGTCGCTCGCCCGTGCAGAATCCGCCCTTGTCGGACGACAGGAGCCTGCCTTGATCGATCACCTCGACCACCTGGTCCTCACCACCGCGCATGAGGCGGACTGCATCCGCTTCTACACCGAAGTGCTGGGCATGCGGCTGGAAAGCTTCGTCGGCGGCACGCCGCCGGTCACGCGCCAGGCGTTCCTCTTCGGCGCGCAGAAGATCAACCTGCATGTGAAGGGCCGCGAGTTCGAGCCCAAGGCGCACACGCCGGTGCCCGGCGCGCTGGACCTCTGCTTCATCGCGTCCGTGCCGCTGGAGCAGGTGATCGAGCGCCTGGACGCGCTGCACGTGGCCATCATCGAAGGGCCGGTCATGCGCACCGGCGCGACGGGGAAGATCCGTTCGGTCTACGTGCGCGATCCGGACCTCAACCTCGTCGAGATTTCCGAGCTCGTCTAGGACGAGCCGCGACTGCGAACGTGGTTGCGCGTTCAGTCGCCGGTCGACTCAGCGGGCCAGCATGGCCGCGTGCGCCAGCGTTGGCATGTGCGTCAGCATCGAGGCCGGCGGCACCATCGCGGCCTGCGCCGCGGCACTGACGACCACCGCGGCCGTCGCCGACCACGGCAGGCCGACGCGGGCCTCGGACAGCAGCCGGGTCGGCACCTCCGTCTCCAGCGGAACGATGCCGAGGAACTCGTCCGCGCGGGCCAGTTCGATCTCCTGGGCCGACATGCCCACGAACACATGCGCGAAGCCCTGCTCGATGGCGTCCAGTGCCGCTTCCGTCGCGCGGCGCCAGCGCTTGACCGCGGCGACATCGGCCCGGGATGCGGATTCCGGCACCGACCAGCGCGGATCGCCGCCCGTCACCGCGCGCGCGGCCTTGAACGCGTCCACCACGCCCGCCGGACCGCCGAGGCGGGCGTCGAGCACCTGCATCGCGATGACACCGGCCAGCGCGCGCTGGTGGTAGGGGACCATGACTCGTTCCAGGATGACTTCGTAGCGACGCATGACGGTTCCTCGGGGGCTGGGCTGCGGGATGGGAAAGAGGAGAATACTGTACGCAAATACAGTATTCAACCTCCGACCGGCGGGTAGCTGCCACTCCCTGGCAGCAGCCCGGCGGGTCCGCTCAGAACTGCCAGTCGCCTTGCAGGCGCACGCCGTTGTCACGACTCGCGCCGGCCTCGCGGTGGTCCACATGGACGGACAGCGTCATGCGCGGCCGCGGCACGACGCTGAGGCCCAGGTCGACCAGCGCGCCGGTGCCGGCACCCGAGGCGGCGCTCGTGGTGAAACTGTCCGCGCCCGGCAGGCTGACGCGCCGGGTCACGGTGGCTTGGCCGCCGAGGCGCTGCAGCGCGGCGGTGCCCTGGAAACTCCAGGCCGCTCCCGCCGCGTACAGTGCATCGGTGCCGCCATGCAGGCCGACCATGCCGAAGCTGCGGGCGTCGTGCGTGGCGCCGCCGCTCAGGGCCGTGGCGTCGTCGCCCGATTCCTTGAACCCGCCGGTCCAGGTCACGGTGCGTCCCAGTTGCAGGAAGGGCTCGATCTGGCCGAAGGCGAGACTGCTTGGCAGTCCGACCTCGATGAAGCCGTCGGCGTGGCGGGCCTTCTCGTCCGATTTCAGCGACGAGACAGCCTTTCCGACGACGACTTCGCGTCGCGTGAGGATGCTCGACTGGCCATAGGACAGGGCGCCGCGCAGGTTGAACCCGTGCCAGGCGGCCGCGCCGTACACCGCCGCCGACGCGGCGTGCACATCGGCGCGGTCCTGCTCCTGCCCCGGGGTGGTCAGGGTCTGACGGTCGGTGCCGACCGCCACGCCGAGACGGGCCTCGTGGGTATGGAGCAGGTCGATGCCCGCCATCAGCCCTTCGTCCGTGGAGCGGGAACTGGCCGTCTGGTCGGCGGCCAGCGTGCCGTGCGATTGATCGACGCTGGCCCACAGTCGTGCGCCATCGTCGAACTCGCTGCGGGAGGTCAGCACGTCCCGCAGGTGACGGCCCAGCGCGGTCCGCTGCTCCGACGCGACCAGGGCCGGGGCGTTGGCCGCGGCAGCCTGCAGACCGCCCGCCAGCGCTTCCAGCGCGGGACCGACCTCATTGCGCGGCAGCTTGACCAGCAGGTCTGCCGCCGGTGCTGGCGCGGGAATCGGTGCATCTCCGCGTGCTGGTGCTGCGGCTGGTGCTGATGCAGGTGCTGGAGTCGGCGTTGGCGTTGGTGCAGGTGCAGGTGCAGGTGCACCTGCAGGTGCCGGTGCCGGTGCCGGAGCGGGAGCGGGAGTGGGAGCGGGAGCGGGAGTGGGAGTGGGAGTGGGTGCCGGTGCCGGTGCCGGTGCTGCTGCCGGTGCGGGGGCGGGTGCTTCATGGGGTGCAAGCGAGCCGGCAACAGCGCCTTGATTGGTGTTCTGAGCCAAGTCCTGGAATGGGACGTCGTTGCGCGTCATGAGCAAGGTGAGGTCCTTGGCTCCCGGCTCCAGTCTGGGAGAGAGGAACGCCAAGTTGGTGTCAACGGCGGCAATTTGGCCGACGGTCTGTCCGGACTGGATCAGGCCGACGCGCGCGCCGTTGGACCAGTCGCCGGCCTTCGCGTCGATGTGGAGCACTGCGCCGTCGATGGCCGCCTGTCCGCCGACGACCACGACGGGTGTCCGCGCGGTCGGGTCCAGCGAGACCTTGACCTGCGCGCCGGGGGCGAGTTGCAGATCACCCTGCACACGCAGGGGCGCAGCCGCCGTTGTGAGTTGCAGTGTGGCGTCCGGTGACAGCCGGGCATTGCCGGCAATGGTGCCGTTGCCTTGCAGATGTCCGCTGGCGGCGACATCGACATCTCCGTGGAAGACGGCGGTACCGTCCGCGGCGGCGCCCACGATGAGGTTGCCCGCACGCACGCTGACGCTGCCGGCGCTTTGCGAGCCTTCGAGCGTCAGGTCGCCCGCGCCGGACTTCACCAGCGCGCCAGACCCGGACAGGCGACCGTCCAGGACGGCGGCATGCGGGACATCGAGTGCGAGCGTTGCGTTGTTGATGATCGAACCGGAGCCGAGCTGGGCCACGCCCGCATTCAAGGTGCCGGCGACGATGTGCAGCGGGCCGCTGCCGGTGTTGGTGCCGTCCAGCGTCAGTGAGCCGGTGCCGGTCTTCACCAGCGTGCCGCTGCCGGACAAGTCGTTGTGAAGTTCGCCGTCCTTCGCCTGATCCACGATCAGCGTTCCGTCGTTTCGCACGGCGCCGCTGCCGAAGCTGCCGGACGAACCCGCCAGCGTTCCGCCGTTGACCGCGGTGCCGCCGGTGTAGGTGTTGGAGTCGCTCAGCGTCAACGTGCCCGAGCCTCGCTTGACGAGTGCGCCGGTGCCGGAAATGGCATTGCTCAGCGTGCCGTCGATCGACTGATCGAGGATCAGGGTGGCATTGTTGCGAATGCCGCCGCTGCCGAAGCTGTCGGTCGTGCCGATGAGCGTCCCCGCATTGATCGTCGTGCCGCCGGCGTAGGTGTTGGTACCGCTCAAGGTCACCGCACTCGTCCCTTGCTTGACCAGCGCGCCCTTCCCGGAGATGGCGTTGCTCAACGTGCCGTCGCCCGTCTGGTCCAGCACCAGGGTGGCGTCGTTTCGGATGCCGCCGCTGCCGAAGCTGTCGGTCGTGCCGATGAGCGTCCCCGCATTGATCGTCGTGCCGCCGGCGTAGGTGTTGGTACCGCTCAAGGTCACCGCGCTTGTGCCTTGCTTGATCAGCGCGCCGTTGCCGGAGATGGCGTTGCTCAACGTGCCGTCGGCTGTCTGATCGAGGATCAGGGTGGCGTCGTTTCGGATGCCACCGGTGCCGAAGCTGTCGGTCGTGCCAATCAGCGTTCCGGCATTGATCGTCGTGCCGCCGGTATAGCTGTTGATGCCGCTCAGCGTCTGGGTGCCTGCGCCAGTCTTCACCAGTCCGCCGGTACCGGCGATGGCGCCTGCGAAGGCGTGATCACCGACGGTGTCCAGCGTCAGGGTTTGAGCGCCCAACTGGATGGTGTTGGTCGAAGTGCTGCCGTCGAGACCGCCCAGGCGCTGCGGCCGGCCGGCGTCCCCGAGATCCAGGCCGGCGTTGCCACCTGTGAACGTGATGACGCTGCCGTCGGGCAGGGTGCCCCCGGCCAACGCCAGCGTGCCGCTGAGCAGCCGGGTGTTGCCGCCATAGGTGTTGTCCTGGCCGGAGAGGCTGATGGCGCCGCCGGCGCCTGCGTCGACGGCAAGGCCGCCCGCACCGCTGATCGTGGCGGACAGATCGCGCGCCGCGCCGCTGGCATCGGCCGGGGCGGACAGCACGAGTTCCCGGCCCGCCAGGACGTCGACGCCCAGCAGCCTGCCGGTGAGGTACAGACCATCCTGGCTCGCGCCGGAGGACAGGCGATAACGCGACACCGTCGTGGCGACGCGCTGTCCGTCCTGCACGAGCTCGCCGTCGGTGGTATCGCCGACGAGCTGACCGTCGCTACCGGCCAGTCCGAGGCCGGAGGCATCGCCGAGCACCTGCGCGCCGGGCGCGGGGCGCGCCAGCTGGAAGGACACGCCGTCGTCGCGCGTCATCAACGATCCCATCGAATCGGCCGCCTTCGAGCCGTGCAGGTCCGCATCCACCAGCACCGTGCCGGTTCCCGATAGATCCAGCGTCTTGTTGACCTGCAAGGGATGCAAGGTGGACAGGTCCTCCGCGGTCGCGGGCGTGAAGCGCGCCATGCCGCCGTTCATCTGCAGTGAGCCGATCGATCCCGCATCGGGGCCGGCGAGCAACTGGCCGCCGCTGTCCATTCGCAGGGTGACTGCGGACAGCGACTCCGTTCCCGGCCCGGACAGCGCGAGGCTGGCGTTGGACAGGGCCAACGTGCCCGTGAAGGCGAGGGCGCCCGACGGCGCGGTGCTCCTGGTGAGTCGATGCAGCGTGTCGCCGAGATCGACGGCGATCAGTCCGTCTCCTCCGATGTGGCGCAGTTGGGTGTCGGTGGCGAGGTGCAGCGCGATCTGGCCGGAACCGCTGACCGTGACGGCACCGCCGCCCAGTTGCCCCGGATCGGTGGCGACGACACGTCCGTCCAGGACGTCCAGTCCGCCCGATGAGCCCAGGTTCTGCTGAAGCGTCAGTTGTCCAGCACCGGTCTTCTCGACATGCCCCGAACCTGAGACGACATTGAGCCAGTCTGCATTGATCGCCTGGTCGATCCGCAGGTGGGCGTTGTTGAGAATGGCGCCGCTGCCGAAGCTGGCCGCTGCACCGGCCAAGGTGCCGGCGTCTATCGTCGTGCCGCCGCTGTAGGCGCCGGGGCTGCTCAGGATCAAGGTTCCCGCGCCCTGCTTGGTCAAGGAGCCGTTGCCGGAGATGCTGTTGCCCAGCGCGCCATCCGTGGTCTGATTCAAGATCAGGGCCGCGTTGTCGACGATCGTGCCCGAGCCGAAGCTGGTGGAGGTACCGACCACGGTGCCCGTGCTGATCGTCGTGCCGCCTGTGTAGCTGTTGGTACCGCTCAGGGTGAGGATGCCCGCGCCTTGTTTGGTCAAGGAGCCGCTACCGGAGACGGTGTTGGCGAGCGTGCCGTTGGCCGGCTGGTTCAGGACCAATGAGGCGTTGTCGACGATTGCGCCAGCGCCGAAGCTGGTGGTCGAACCCACGAGGACGCCAGCGCTGACGGTCGTCCCTCCCGAGTAGCTCTTGGCGCCGCTCAAGGTGAGCGTGCCCACCCCCTGCTTGGTCAGCGATCCGGTGCCGGAGACGGTGTTGCTCAGCGTGCCGTCGACCGCCTGATCGAGCACGAGGGCGGCGTTGTCGACGATTGCGCCGGCGCCGAAACTCATGGACGAGCCCGCAAGCGTGCCCGCACTGATCGTCGTTCCCGCCGCATAGGTGTTGGTGCCGCTCAAGGTGAGCGCGCCGGCGCCTTGCTTGGTCAGTGAGCCGGTGCCGGACACGGCGTTGCCGAGGGTGGCGTCCGTCGCCTGGTTCAGGATCAGTGAAGCGTTGTCGACAATCGCGCCGGAGCCGAAGCTGGTGGACGATCCCGCCAGCGAGCCTGTGCTGATCGTGGTCCCGCCGGCGTAGGTATTGGTGCCGCTCAAGGTGAGGGCGCCCGCGCCTTGCTTGGTCAACGAGCCGGTGCCAGACACGGCGTTGCCGAGCGTGGCGGGAGTTGCCTGATTCAGGACCAGCGAGGCGTTGTCGACGATCTCGCCGGTGCCGAAGCTGGTGGCAGAGCCCGCCACGGCGCCTGCGGCGATCGTCGTCCCACCGGTGTAGGTGTTGGCGCCGCTCAAGGTGAGGGTGCCCGCGCCTTGCTTGGTCAACGAGCCGGTGCCGGAGATGGCGTTGCCCATCGAGCCGTTGGCCGCCTGGTTCACGACCAGCGCGGCGTTGTCGACGATCGCATTGGCGCCGAAGCTGGCGGATGACCCCACCAGGGTGCCCGCGTCGATGACGGTGCCGCCGGCGTAGGTGTTGGTGCCTGTCAGCGTGAGCGCGCCGGATCCCTCCTTCGACAACCACCCGGATCCGGTCACGGTACCGGCGTAACTCTGGTTCGAGTCGCCGCCGACGAAGAGTGCTCGCGAGGCAGTCCGGATCGTCGTGCCGGCCACGCCGCTGAGTGCGGAGATCGTCGTGGCATGCGTGGTGGCCGACAGGTCGAGCGTGGCGCCTGAAGTGTTCAGTTGAACGGCCCCGGCCGTCAGCGTGCCGCTGCTGCCGACCGCCAGCGTGCCGCCATTGATCTGGGCGCTGCCTCCGAGTTGCACATTGCCGTTGAGCGTGAGCTGTTTGGCGCCTTCCTTGATCAGCGAACCGGTACCGGTCAACGCCTGGGTCAACGTGCCGTCGGCGGTCGGATTGAGGCGCAGGACGCCGTCGTCCCGGACGGCGCCCGTACCGAGCGAAACGAGTTGCGCCTGGACTTCGCCCGCCTGGATGTTCAGGCCGCCGCTGAAGGAGTTGGTGCCGGACAGGATCAACGTGCCGGCACTGGCCTTGCTGAGGCTGCCGGCACCGGTGATGGTGCCGCTGTAGGTGATCGGCTGCGTGGCGGTGCTGATGATCGCGGAGCCGTCCAGCAGCAGCCAGTTGCTCAGTGCGCCCACGGCGTTGTCCGCGGAGATCGTGGCCGTGGCACCGCTTCCCACCCAGATGGCGCCGTCGATGACCGAGCCCGTCTGCAGGCGCAGGGCATTGGTGCCGCCGGTCCAGTGGATGGCGGCGCCACGTTCACCCGCGGCGGAACCGCCAGCGCCCGCCCCGCCGTCACCGCCACGGATGACTCCGCCGTTGATGATCGTGAGGGACGCTCCTTCCACGCCATGGCCGCCGCCGCCGCCGCCGGTACCGCCCCAGCCTTTGGGTCCGGCAACCCCCGCGCCGCCTGTGCCTCCCTGGATCTGCCCGAAGTTGGTCAGCGTCGCTCCCGTGGGCATGACGATGCCATCGCCGCCGCCGCCCGCGCCACCCTTGCTGCAACTGGTGCAGCCGGGGCGCCCAGCACCGCCGTCGCCGCCGGCGCCGCCCTGCAAGGTGACATGGGCGTTCACGGTCACGGCGCGCGCCCCGCTCACGAAGGCCCCGGCACCGCCGCCGCCGCCCGAGGTGCCATTGAACTGATCTTTCCCCGAGTTCGTTCGAGCGACGGTGCCCGATACGCCGTTGCCGCCCTGTCGGCTCGTCGACAGCGTGAGATCCGCGCTGATGGTCTGACCGACGCTACCGCCGGCCGCAGTATTCACGGAGTTGCTGCTGCCTGCGCCGCCATTGCCGTTGCTTGCGTCACGCCGGACTCCGCTGGCACTTGGTGCGCCGCTTTGTCCGCCACCGTTGCCGCCGGCACCGGTCGTTGATCCGTTGCCGATGCCGCCGGTACCAGGATTGACGCCGTCCGCTGCAGACGCGCAGGCGGGATTCACGGCGGCCAGGGACATGACCAGGGCGGCAACCGCCAGGGCCACCTGCGTGACGTTGATCTCCGCGGGCGTGCGGCGCTTGTATCGGCAGTCGGTGGACATGTCGGAACTCCAGGATGAACGAAGGGGTGCATCGTTCAACCAGCAGCTGCGCATGGCGATGATTCATCGATGTCAATGACGCTGCAGGAGATCCCTAGGGTTGGTTAGTTCAAATGGACTTCGCGCCTGATGCGCGAACAAGTTCACGGACTCGCTCCGGTCAGGAGAAAGGTCCGCGGTCTCAAGCAGGGGACGAAAAAAAGGCCCCGCGGACAGTACGCGAGGCCTTGGGCGAGCTGGCGTGTTGCCAGCTCAAGGTTCAGGAAACGTCGCCGGTCACTTCAGGCCCGCGCCCATCGCCTTGGACAGCGAAGCCGTCGGATCGTCACCCGAGAACTCCCAGAAGAACGCGCCGCCGAAGCCCTTGGACTTCACGTAGGCCATCTTCACGGCGATCGTGGCTGGCGTGTCGAAGCTCCAGAAGGTCGAGCCGTTGTAGATCCACTGCGCCTTGCTGACGTCGTCGGTCCGGCTGGTGTAACCCTGCAGGTTCTTCAGGACCTTGTAGTCCTCGTTGCCCGCCTCGTAGGTGCCCGGGGCCGGGGTGCCGCTCTGGTACAGGCCGTTGTTGACGTTGGGAACGTTGGTCCAGCCGCGACCGTAGAAGCCGATGCCGACGTTCAGCTTGGCCGCCGGCACGCCCTTGTCCAGGAAGGCCTGCATCGCGTCGTTGGTGTTGTACTTCTTCACGTCACCCGTCGACGGATCGTTGGCCGGGGCGTACAGCGCCGAGTGGAACCCGGTGATCGTGTCCCAACCGCCGTGGAAGTCGTACGTCATCACGTTGATGAAGTTCAGGTACGGATGGATCTTGTCCGGGTCGTACGCCCGCACCTTGTCCACGCCGGCGCCCGAGGCGATCGACAGCAGCAGGCCCGGACGCACCGCGTCGAGCTGCTTGCGGAACTCGGCCAGCAGGCCGGTGAAGTTCTCGCGGTCCTCGGCCGTGCCGCAGGCCAGGCCGCAGGCGTTCGGATATTCCCAGTCGAGGTCGATGCCGTCGAACACGCCGGCCGCCGCGCCCGTGCCGCCCGCGCCGTCCGTCACCGGCACATTGCCCTTGATGTAGGCGTCCACGCAGCTCTTGACGAAGTTCACCCGGTTCTCCGGGCGCGCCGCGCTCGAGAAGCCGCGCGACCACGTCCAGCCGCCCAGCGAGATCAGCACCTTGATCTTGGGGTACTTGGCCTTGAGCTTCTTCAGCTGGTTCCAGCTGCCGCGCAGCGGCTGGTCCCAGGTGTCGGCCACGCCGTCGACGCTGAGGTCGGCACCGTAGGACTTGCCGTAGTCGGCGAACGCGTCGCCGCCTTCACCGGTGGACTCGTTGCTCGGGATGATCTTGCCGACTTCGCAGACGTTGTTGCGGACGTTGCCGAACGCGTAGTTGATGTGCGTCAGGTTGGCCGCGGATCCGCTGGTGTCGATGTTCTTCACGTGGTAGTTGCGGCCGTAGATGCCCCACTGCGCGAAGTAGCCCAGCAGCACCTTGTCGCCGGCGGTCTGCGTGTCGGTCTTGACCGTGATCGGCGCCGACGGCTGCGAGGTGCCGGCCTGGTTGAAGGCCGAGACCGTGAACGTGTAGTTCGTGTTGGCCGTCAGGTTGGTGACGCTGGCGCTGGTGGACGCGCCTTGCGCGACCTGCGTGGCACCCTGGTTGACGCGGTACTGCACCGTGCAGTTCGGGCCGGCGGCGACGGCGTTCCAGGCCAGGTTGACGCTGGTGGCGCTCTTGGACGGCGAGGTCAGGCCCGACGGCGTGGCCGGCGCGGACGCGCAGGTGCCGTTGCTGGCGGTGCTGGTCAGCAGCGTGCTGCTCAGGCCGGAGACGTTGCCCGCCTTGTCCTTGGCACGGACCTGATAGCTGTACGAGGTGCCCGCCGACAGGCCGGAGTCCGTGTACGTCGTCGCCGTCGGCGACGCGATCAGCGAACCGCCGCGCAGCAGCTCGTAGTTGTTGACGCCGCTGCCGGCGTCGGTCGAGGCGCCCCAGCTCAGCGAGATGCTGCTGCTGGTGCTGCCGGTGGCGGTCAGGCCCGAAGGCACGGTGGGCGGCGTGGTGTCGGTGCCGCCGCCGGTGCAGGCGCCCAGCGACTTCCACACGTCCCACTGGCCGGAATGCGTGGACGGCGCTTCGTTCTGCGTCCACCACTTGGCCTGGTAGGCGATGTTGCCCTGCTTGGCGAAGCTGTTGGAGGTGCCGGTGTAGATGCCGGCGGACGTCCATTCGGGCACGTTGGTGCAGTCGTAGGCGTGGGCGGTGCCGGCGGCCATCGCGGCGGCCATCGCGATTCCGCCGAGGCGGACCATCTGTCTCTTCATGTCGAACTCCTGTGGGTCAAAGGGTGGTGGTGGGGAGGTTCTTGGAGGCCGCGCGCATCAACGCGCCGCCGAGGTCTTGGCCGCCGCCGCGGCGGCGGGAACAACGCCGCGGCGCGCTTCCTGCGCCAGCGCGTAGCTGCGGCCGTTCACGGTGACGGTCCAGTTGCTGGGCATCGTCGACGGCAGGAAGTAGTTGATCGTCAGCGTCACGCTGGCGCCGGGGGCCAGGCTTTGCCACGACGGCAGCTTGAAGCTGGCGCGGTGGAAGTCGTTCTTCAGCCCGCCGATGTTGTTGCCCGCCGGGTTGGAACCGCTGCTGATCACGGTCAGGCCGAACCCGCTCTGGTCCGTCACCGTCGAGGGGATCGCGGTGGGGACGTCGAACTGGAACTCCGTGCCGCCGGGCAGCGTCGTCGTGCTGTTGTTGGTCAGCGTGAGCTTGGGCGTGATCGGATAGTTGCTGTCGCCCAGCGCGAAGCCGCCCAGCGCGTAGCCGATGTCCAGCGTCTCCGCCGGCAGCGCCGCCGAGGTGAGGCGGTTGCCGTAGGCCGGCGCGGTCTTCAGCTTGTTGTAGAGCGTGTTCGTCAGCGTGTTGCCGATGAAGTACTCGTTGCGCGCAGTGTCGAAGGCGTAGTCGCCGGCGAACTCCCAGAACATCACGCCGCCGATCCCGCGATCGGCCACGTACTGCGCCTTGACGCCCAGCGACTGCTCGTCCTCGGTGCTGATGAAGACCTTCTTCTGCGCGTTCCACAGCCACGGCGCCACCAGCGTCGCGTCGTAGTTGCGCACGTAGGTGCCGGTCAGCTGGTCGGCCGGGTTGGTGGCCGGATTCAGGCCGTAGGCGGCGAGGTAGCTGCCCGCGCGGCCCGAGGCCAGGTTCATCGCGTGCCACATCGGGTTGGAGCCCGCGGGGACTTCCTTGTCGGAGACGTCGAGGTCGTGCCAGAGGTTGTCGATGCCGACGGCGCCGTTGCCGCACTTCTGCACGGTGCCGCCGCCGGTGCCGGCCGGGCACTTGCTCTGGTCGGGCAGCGCCGCCTGGCCCCACAGGCCGTTGGTGCCCCCGGTCACGCCCTGCCAGCCGCGGGTGTAGTACGGCACGCCGATGTTGATGCGGCCCGCCGGCATCGCGCCGCGGAAGTAGTGGTACGCCCAGTCGGTGTTGAGGTAGCCGATGCGCGCGTACTGCGTCGCGCTGTAGTAGCTCCACGCGGTGAGCTCGCCATCCTTGCCGTCGTCGTACAGCGCCGCGTTCGGACCGACGAACTGGTTCCACGCCCCGTGCAGGTCGTAGCTCATGATGTTCACGTAGTCCAGGTACTGGGTGACCTGGAAGGCCTCCATCCCGCGCAGCAGGTAGGCGGAAGAGGGCGCCGCGATCGTGAGCATGTAGTGGCGGGCGTCGGCCTGGCTGGCCGTGTCCAGCTTCGCGCGCAGGGTGCGCATCAGCACGACGTAGTTCTTCATCAGCGCGCCGCGACGGGCGTTGCTGATGGCGAAGTCCACCGGGTTGCCGGCGTTGTTCATGCTGGTCGGGTACTCGTAGTCGATGTCGACGCCGTCGAACCCGTACTGCCGCAGGAAGGCCACCGCCGAATCGGCGAACGCGTTGATGCCGGCCGTGTTGGTCGAGCCGTCGGCGTTCGTCGTCATCGTGTAGAAGCCGCCCGTCTCGGCCCAGCCGCCGACCGAGATCAGCGTCTTGACGTTGGGGTACTGCTTCTTGAACTTGTTGAGCAGGTTGAAGTGGCCCTTGTAGGCGTAGGCCGGGTCCATCTCCGCGCCGGCGACGCCGGGCCAGGTCAGGCCGGTGGCGGGGTTGGTCGCGTCGGCGGTGTTGCCGACCGAGAGCTTGTTGGCCGCGTCCACATGCGCGAACGCGTAGTTGATGTGCGTGACCTGACCCCACGGGATCTGGTGCGCGAGGAACGCGGGCTGGCCGGTCTTGCCGGTGCGCCAGCTCGTGAAGTAGCCGATGATGCGGCGCGGCTTGTCGGCGCCCATCTTCTCGCGGCCCTGGTCGTCGTAGACCTTGCAGTAGGCGGGCGCGGTGCCGGCGGTGGTCGTCAGGCCTTCGGGACGGCAGCGCTCGTCGCCGGTGACCTGGCCTCGCACGGTGATGCGCAGCGCGGCGGTGTCGGTGGTCGCGCCCTTGTCGTCGGTGGCGCGGGCGGTGATGTCGGCCACGCCGGCGCGTGCGGTCCAGCTCACGCTGAACGGCGCGGTGGTGTCCTCGGCGACCAGCGCGCCGTTGACGTAGAAGCCGACCTTGGCGACGGTGCCGTCGCTGTCGGCCGCGGTCGCGGCCAGCGTGACCGCGTCGCCCGCCGTGGGCGAGGTGCCCGCGGTCGGCGAACTCAGCGCCACCGTCGGCGGCTTGTTCGTGCCGCCGCCTCCGCCGCCACCGTCACAGGCGCCCAGCACCTTCCACACGTCCCACTGCCCGGCGTTCGTCGCCGGCGGGTTGTTCTGCGTCCACCACTTGGCCTGATAGGCGGTGCCGGTCTGCTTGACGATCGCATTGCCGCTGTACGCCGTGGCGGCGTTCCAGTCGGCGACGCCGGTGCAGTCATAGGCCATCGCCGAGCTGCCGGCGAAGGCCAGCACCATCGGCATCAGCCACGGCAGCATCGGGTGGGGTCGGGCGCAGGGACGTTGTCTCATCGGGGGGCTCCTGACGTGTTGTCGTGTGTTGTCTCGTGTTGTCGTTGTCTTCGGGAACAGCAGGGACGAAGCAGGGAAGAACGCGGGATGAGCGCCGCCGCGCCGGGCGACTGCGGAGGCAGCGCGGCGGGAACGGTCGGGCTCGGGCAGAAAAAGCGCCGGTCGGTTCAACCGGCGAAGGCGGCGGCCGCTCGGGCACGGCCGCCGGCGACCGGCATCAGACGATCGTCATGCCGGCCACTCGGGGGCAGCGGGGCGGATCAGCGGTGGCGCGGCAGCGGCGGATCTCGCGGGTCCGGCGGCGGCGCGGTCAGCGGCAGGGGAAAAGGCGCGTGCAGACATGGCAGTCACTCCTCGCTGGTCGACGTGCGATCCGCCGGTTCGATCCGGCGGAGGGCGTGCGGTTTGCAACCGCGGCGTCTAGGAGACCAATACCGCTGCTGATCTCATAGTGGTATGCAATGTAGATACCACTGGCGACCACATCATTCAGGTTAACCCTTGGGGTGACAGTAACGTGTCGTAATGATGTCGTCGATGGCGTGTATGGACGTCAATTAGCGCAAGAGGAAGGGAAAACCGGTACGACCGGTGAGCGAGTGCGTAAAAACCAGTGTGGGACCAATTCTTGCCGGCGCGGCTCACGACGGTGTCAGTAATCGTGCGAGAAACGGACGCGGAATCCCTGCGCCCGCGGCGCGATGGAGAACTTCGAGTGCCCGTCGTTGAAGCGGGCACCGAAGCCGATGAAAGTCTTCGTGTCCGCTGGCGTGGCACCCTGAGCGCGCGACAAGGCGGCGGCGAAGGCGTCGCTGGGGACGCGATCCCCATTGGTGGCGCCGGGCGCCGAGACCGGCACGAGACCGTAATGGATCGACGACCACCACGGCCCCTTGTGAAGGACCGGCGACCCCGCGCGATCCGACAGTCGCGGCGACTCGGGACGGGGTGACTGGAGCCGGTAATCGGCGTGCCAGGGCTCACGCAGCGATTCGACCAGCGATTCCTGCATCGATTCGGGTATCGCCGTCGAGGCTCGAGCTTCTGAGGTACCCATGATGAAGATCAAGGGCACGATCGCCGGTGCGACCACCGACGCCATGAGGGACGGCAGGCGAGCCGGGAAGGCGACGCGGGCTTGGCGAGAGGGTGTACGCATGGGATCACTCGTCCATTCAAGGGAACGGGACGTGATCCTGGAATCGGCCCGCTGGGCGGGCAATGACACCGATGTGTGGCCGTCAGACCTCGATGAGTAGGTTGGGCGGACGTCAGCGCTCGACGCGTGACCAATGCCCGTCGCGGAGCAGCTCGTGCGGCAGGAAGCGGGCCTTGTAGGCCATCTTGTCGCTCTGCGCGATCCAGTAGCCCAGGTAGAGATGCGGCAGGCTCAGGTCGCGGGTCTGGCGCAGCTGCCACAGCACGTTGTAGGTGCCGTAGCTGACGTTGGCCTCGGGCTCGTAGAAGGTGTAGACCGCCGACAGCCCGTCGCCCAGGATGTCCAGGATGGACACCATCTTCAGCGCGCCGTCGGGCTCGCGGAACTCCACCAGCCGGGAGTTCACCCGGCTCTGCAGCAGGAACTGGGTGTACTGGTCGACGCTGTCGTGGTCCATGCCGCCGCCGCTGTGTCTGCCGGCCTGGTAGCGCAGGTAGAGCTGGTAATGCTCGTCGCTGTAGCCCAGTCGCATGACGCGCGCCTGCAGCGCCTGATGCTGCGTCCAGGCACGGCGCTGGCTGCGGTTGGGGTGGAAGTCCGCCACCGGGATGCGCATCGGCACGCAGGCCTTGCAGCCGTCGCAGTAGGGCCGGTAAGTGAACATGCCGCTGCGCCGGAAACCGGCGGCGACCAGGCTCGAATACGCGTCCGCGTGGATCAGATGGCTGGGCGTGGCGACCTGCGAGCGCGCCTGGCGGTCGCTCAGGTAGCTGCAGGGGTAGGGCGCAGTCGCATAGAACTGCAGCTCGGCCAGCGGGAGTTCCTTGGGGTGCGTCACGTCACGGGCTCTGGGGCTCTGGGCGGGTCGTTCTGGGGGATGCTCAGGCGTCGCTTGAGGAGTCGCTCGGGGAGTCGCCTGAAGCGTCTGTCAGGCCCAGGTGGGCCCACAGTCGCGGATGATAGGTCCAATCCCCGGGCGAGGGCAGGCCGGTGTGCGCGGCGAGGTGCGCCTCGAAGACCTCGCGGTCGACCGGCGCGGCGCCCAGCGAGGCCAGGTGCGAGGTCTGCTGCTGGCAGTCGATCCAGGGGATGTCGAACTCCCGGCACAGGCAGATCAGCGCGGCGAGCGCGATCTTGGAGGCGTCGGTCCTGCGCATGAACATCGACTCGCCGAAGAACATCCGGCCGAGGTTGACGCCGTACAGCCCGCCGGCGAGTTCGCCGTCCATCCAGGTCTCGACCGAATGCACCGTGCCTTCGCGGGCGAGCCGCAGGTAGGCCTGCTGCATCTCCGGCACGATCCAGGTGCCGTCCTGGCCGTCGCGCGCGGTGCTGGCGCAGGCCTTGAGCACGGTCTCGGCGGCGTGGTCGACGCGGATCTCGCAGCCCGGGGTGCGGATGAACTTCGCGACCGTCTTGCGCAGCGAGCGCGAGAGCTTGAAGTCCGCCGTCCGCAGGACCATGCGCGGGTCGGTGGTCCACCACAGGATGGGCTGGCCCTCCCCATACCAGGGGAAGATCCCCCGCGCATAAGCTGCACGCAAACGCGCGGGTCTGAGGTCGCCGCCGGCCGCGAGCAGCCCCGGAGCGTCGCTGCGCGGCCCCAGCGCGCGGCGGGTCGGCGGGAAGTCCAGAGAGTCATCGTCGAGCCAGGGGATCATCCGCTTCATGGTAGCGTGCCGCCTTCGTTCCACGCCCCACGGCGACCCCCTCGTTCCCATGATCACCCTCTACGGCATCCCCAACTGCGACACCGTCAAGCGCGCCCGCGTCTGGCTCGACGAACAGGGCCTCGCGTACCAGTTCCACGACTACAAGAAGCAGGGCGTGCCCGCGGCGAAACTGCCGCAGTGGATGGCCGAACTCGGCTGGGACAAGGTGCTGAACCGTGCCGGCACCACCTGGCGCAAGCTGGACGACGGCGCCAAGGCCGGCGTCACCGACGCGGCCAGCGCCGCCGCGCTGATGGTCGAGCAGCCCAGCGTGATCAAGCGCCCCGTCGTCGAATGGGACGACGGCCGGCTGAGCCTGGGCTTCTCGCCCGAGCTGTTCGCGTCCCACGCCGCTGCTGCCCGCTGATCGGAGACCCGCCATGTTCACCGGCATCGTTCAAGGCATCGCGCAGGTCGCGGCCATCACCGACAAGGACGGGTTGCGCAGCTTCACGCTGGACTTCCCCGACGGCTTCTGCCAGGACCTGGAGATCGGCGCGTCCGTCGCCTGCGACGGCGTGTGCCTGACGGTCACCGCGCTGAAGGGCGATCACGAAGCGGACTTCGACGTCATGCTGCAGAGCCTGAACCTGACGGCGCTGGGGCAACTGGGCGTCGGCGGCCGGCTCAACGTCGAGCGCGCCGCGAAGGAAGGCGCCGAGATCGGCGGCCATCCGCTGTCGGGCCACGTCGACTTCATGGCGACGGTCGAGGCGATCCGCCGCCCGGCCAACAACCACGTGATCCGCGTCGCGGTGCCGGCGCCGTGGATGCGCTACATCTTCGCCAAGGGCTACATCGCCGTGAACGGCGCCAGCCTGACGGTGGCCGAGGCCGGCCGCAACGCCGACGGCTCGGGCTGGTTCGAGGTTTGGCTGATCCCCGAGACGCTGCGCATGACCACCTTCGCCGACAAGGGCGAAGGCGCCCCGCTGCACATCGAGATCGAGCGTCAGACGCAGGTGATGGTGGACACTGTCCGCGACGCGGTGGCCGAGAAAATCGGCGCGCTGATGCCGGCGCTGAAGCTGTTCGCGAAAGAGCGGGGCCTGGACCTCGACGCCTGAACGGTCGGGCAGGCGCGGCGGCGCGCGGCGCCGAGGCCGCAGGGGGATGACGCATAGGCGAAGCCCCCACATTCGCCATCCCTACAACAGCAGATGACCTAAGTCATGCGCGCGGCGCGGATCGCCCGCGCGAGGTCGGATCGAAAGTCCCCGCAGCCGGCCCGGCCGCGCGCGGAACCCAGGCCCCGGGACGGGCGCCGCCGACTTTCCCCCGTGTCCATCGGCCCTCGCGCCGCTCGCCGCCAACCCGCGCCATTGCTGGCGATCGCGGGGG
Organism: Roseateles noduli; assembly: GCA_002205125.1. GTDB lineage: Bacteria > Pseudomonadota > Gammaproteobacteria > Burkholderiales > Burkholderiaceae_C > Roseateles > Roseateles noduli. Next base: position 533,303 of record NIOE01000006.1, read on the forward strand.
CAGGCCTTGCCGTGCACTGTCCGTCGAAAGCGCCCCGTGCGACGTGTGGAACAGGGGCGTGGCGGAATGCGCAAATCCGCCATCCCATCAACGTGGGAGCCGTCCGTACCACCACGATGGGGGCCTCGCTTTTTCGCCGGGAGGCGCCTAACAATCCGCGACATTCCTTTTGAAATCGTTTGATTTCGGAACACTCTCGCAAGGGGAAACGAATGTTGGCCAGAGGCCTGATGGTCGCCGGATTGCTTGCCGCCTCGCTCGCGGCGGTCGCCCAGGTGCCTTACGTGTTCAGCTACAACCCGGGCCCGACCCGCGGCACGAAATGGGTGGCCAAGGCCTCCAACGGCGACGCCGAAGGCGCGGCCTCGGTGGTGTCGTCCTCGCCGCGCCCGGTGTGGGCGCGGGTCTGCTACACGATCGGCCCGTCGGACAGCACCGTGTCCGTCTACGCGCAGACGCGCAACGAAGAAGCGCGCGCCTTCGAGATCGCCTGGGGCGGGTGCAGCGACGTCTTCGGCACCAGCATCTGGATCGGCAATCCGCATGGCCAGCCGGTCAGCGGGTATTACGGCGTCGCGCCGGCCACGCCCCTCGATTGACCCGTGAGCTCCCAAGAAAACCTGGAGGATTCCATGCTTGCCACTTCCCGCCCTGTTTCGTCGTCCAGCCTCGCGCTGAAGTCCGCCCTGATCCTGTCGCCGCTGCTGCTGGCCGGCTGCCTAGCCACCGCGCCGACGATGGGCGAGAACAAGGGCACCGTCTCCGGCGCCGCCGGCGGCGCGACCGCCGAGAACCAGAACAGCAAGCTCGAGCATTGCGACGAGACGCTGGGCACGCTGGCCATCTTCGAAGACACCAACGCGCCGTGGTGGTCGCAGCTGCGCGACCGCCAGCTGGGCTCGACCACGCCGGTGCTGCGCCTGATGGTCCAGCAGTCCAACTGCTTCGTGATCGTGGAACGCGGCCGCGCCTTCGCCAACATGGAGCGCGAGCGCGCGCTGATGCAGTCGGGCGAAACCCGCGCCGGCAGCAACTTCGGCCAGGGCCAGATGGTCGCGGCCGACTACACGATGAGCCCCGAGATCCAGTTCTCCGGCAAGACCGGCGGCGGCGGTGGCGGCATCGGGACCGGCGCGATCGGCCTGCTGACGGCGGTGGCGGCCAACGTCAGCACCAATGAAGCGTCGACGACGCTGCTGCTGGTGGACAACCGCTCCGGCGTGCAGATCTCGGCCGCAGAAGGCACGGCGAAGAACTTCGACTTCGGCTTCGGCGGCGCGAGCTTCTTCGGCAACGCGGCCATCGCCGGCGGTGCCTACGGCAAGACCCCGCAGGGCAAGGTCATCGTGACCGCGTTCGCGGACTCGTACAACCAGATGGTCAAGGCGCTGCGCAACTACAAGGCGCAGCAGGTCAAGGGCGGCCTGGGCGCCGGCGGCCGACTGGGCGTGTCCGGCGGCACGACCGCGGCGTCCAAGGAAGTCGACCAGGCCGCGGCCCCCGCGAAGGCGGCGCCGAAGCCGGCCGCCAAGCCGGCGGCGAAGAAGCCCGCCACGACGACGCCGACGACGAAGTGATGCGTTGAGGAAGCGCAGGGGCGGGAGACCGCCCAACTGCGCTTGGCCAAGCGCGGGCTCTCCACGCAGCAGGGGGCGTCCCTCCGGGAACCCCCAGACACCGTCTTGATCGTCAAGTGCTGGCCACCGCATTTCGCGAAGGGTCGAAGGGCTTCCCGGATTTGAGAACCCCGAACGCGATGGCC
>NIOE01000007.1 GCA_002205125.1 Roseateles noduli
ACAACGCCAACCGGCTGGTGCAGGTCATCGACGGGCTGGGCTACGTCACGCAGACGACCTACGACGGCGCGTCGCACGCGCTGTCGGTGACGCGTTACGCCACGCACGTGACCGTGCCGGCGACGGGCTTCACCGCGATCACCGCGCCGGTGGCGGTGACGGCCAACGCCGCGGCGGACCGGGTCACGCGCAGCTTCTACGACGCCGACGGCCGCGTGATCGGCGAGCTGGACGCGGAGAACTACTACACCCACTACGAGTACGACGCGGCGGGCCGGGTCGTGGCCAAGACGCGTTACGCGTCGCCGATGGTGGGCACGCTGACGGACGCGCGCACGCCGCCGCAGCTGGTGGCTGAAGGCGCACCGGCGCCGGCAGGGGCCTACGTGCGCCTGCGCACGACGACCAACCCGTCGCTGCCGGCCAATGTGGGCAACGGCACGGCAGGCGCCACCGATGCGGCCTCGCTGCTGGCGCGGCTGCAGGCCTTCAAGGCCGCGGACCCGGAAGGCGCCTTCCGCGACCTGGTGAGCCTGGTGCGCAACGCCCATGTGACGCTGCTCAACGCGGGCTTCAACGGCGTGGCGCTGCTGCGCCAGTGGATCGCTGAGCTGCCGCAGGGCTCGCCGATGTTCGGCACGCTGGCTGAGCTCGGCGTCCAGATCGGCAGCGCCACGGTGCTGGCCGGGACCGACCAGTTCGGCAATGCGAGGAACTCGCTGTTCATCGGCAGCGCCGGCCTGGACCGCCTGGACGGCGGCAGCGGCGACGACACGCTCAGCGGCGCCAACTTCCTGAACGGTGGTTCTGGCAACGACGTCTACCTGTTCGGCCGCGGCGACGGCCATGTGACCGTCGAAGGCGAAGTCGGCGAGGACGGCATCGCACGCGACGTCGTGCAGCTGCGCCCCGGCATCACGAAGGCGGACATCCAGCTCTCCGGCGACTCGCGCTTCCTGACCATCACGCTGGTGTCGACGGGCGACACCCTGTCGACGCAAGGCCAGATGCGGGAGATCCGCTTCGCCGACGGCACCGTGTGGACCGCGGCGGACTTCGAGCAGCGCCTGGCGATCGGCGGATCGGACGGTGGCAACTACTACAGCTCGAATCCTGGCGCTCCGGAAGTGATCCGGGGTCGCGACGGCAATGACGACCTGACCGGCGGCTACGGCAACGACACGATCGCCGGCGGACGCGGCAACGACAACCTCACCGGCAGCGGCGGCGCGGACCTGATCCTGGGCGGCGACGGCGACGACCGGATGATCGGCGGCTCGTCACCCTGGTGGGAATCGGACCCGGAAGGCGACCGGGACACGCTGGACGGCGGCGCGGGCAACGACACCCTGTCCAGCAACGGCGGACGCGATGTCTACGTGTTCGGCATCGGCTCGGGCAATGACTTCATCGAGGTGCCCGGCGCCACGATGAACGACCGCTTCCAGAACGCGGACACGCTGCGCCTGACCGCCGGCATCGCGCCTGAAGACCTGATCTTCACCCGCTCCGGGGACGACCTGGTGATCTCCCTGCGCCAGAGCGCAGACTCGATCACCGTCCAGAGCTACTACCGCGACATCGAGACCGAGGACGACTGGTACGGCGGCTTCGCACGCGGCATCGAGTACATCGAGTTCGCCGACGGCACCCGGTGGGAGGCGGCGGACATCCAGGCGCACCTGGATCCGCGCTACGTCATCGGCGGCGCCGGTCCCGACTCGATCACCGGCACGGACGGATCCGACTTCCTCATTGGCCGCGGCGGCAGCGACACGCTGGACGGCGGCGCGGGCAACGACACGCTCATGGGCGCCGGGGACGACGACGTCTTCATCTTCGGTCTGGGATCGGGCGTCGACGTGATCAGCGCCGGCTGGAGCTACGGCGACACGCTGAAACTCGGCGTGCCGAGCGATTGGGACCAGTTGCGGTTCCAGCGCTTCGATGAAGAGCTGCAGATCCGCATCTCGCCGCGCGACATCGCCGTCATCCGTCGCGGCCAGATCGGCTACATCGAGTTCTCCGACGGCGTCGTGATCGATGCCAGCCAGATCGAGGCGCTGTCGTCGCGCGTGAGCAGCGAAGACGACACCTTGAACGTCTGGGGAGAGGCCGTCGACGGGCTGGAAGGCAACGACTACCTCTGGGGCAGCGGCTACAGCGACACCCTGAGGGGCAGCGCCGGTCGTGACACCCTGATCGGGTACGGCGGCGACGACGACCTGGCCGGCGGGCTCGGCAACGACTCGCTGATGGGCTACGACGGCGCGGACGTCTACCGGTTCGGCATCGGCGACGGCGCCGACACGATCGACAACAGCAGCCCGCAAGCGAGCGAATCCAACGACGAGACCGGCGACAAGCTGCTGTTCGGCGCCGGCATCGCGCCGGAGCAGATCCGTCTGGCGCGCAACGGACAGGACCTGGTGCTGTCCATCGTCGGCAGCAGCGACAAGGTCACGCTCAGCAACTACTTCAGCTACGAGACCGAGGGCCAGCCCGACATCCGCCTGACCACCGTCGAATTCGCCGGCGGACAGATCTGGACCAAGGCCGACGTCGCGCAACGTCTGGCCACGCCGCCGAGCACGGTGGGCAACGATCTCCTGACGGGCACGTCGGGGGTGGACGCCTTCACCTTCCTGCCGGGCTTCGGCAGCGACACGATCACCGGCTTCGGCGGTTCCGGCAGCGCGCCGGACGAGATCCATTTCGGCGACGGCATCACGGCGGACCAGCTGCGCGGCGTGCGCAGCGGCAACGACCTCGTGCTCTACGTGCCCTACACGGCCGACCGACTCGACATCCCGGGTTACTTCCTCAACCGTCCGCTGCCGGGCGGCCAGGAGCAGCCGGAGGTCTTCTTCGCCGACGGCACGACCTGGACCTACTCCGCCGTGGTGGACCTCACCCGCGTCGTGGGCCAGGGCGACGACTACTTCCAGTCGTACCAGACGTCGGCCGACCACCTCTACGGCTGGGCCGGTGACGACACGCTGATCGGCACCGCGTTCGGCGACACGATCGAAGGCAACACGGGCGACGACGTCCTCGACGGGCGCGCCGGCAACGACGTCTACCGCTTCGGCTGGGGCGACGGCCACGACACCATCGTCGCGGGCGGCGCAGCCGCCGGCGACTTCGACACGGTCGAGTTCGGCGACGACGTCCGGCCCAGCGACCTGTCCCTCACCGTGCGGGACGGCGCGATCGTCGTCTCGCTCAGGACCTCCAGCGACCAACTGGTCATCGAGTCGACGCCCAACGGTTCGCGCAGCGCGCTGCAGGTGCAGCAGTTCCGCTTCGCCAGCGGCGAGACCTGGGACCAGGCGACCATCCTGGCGCGCGCCACCACCGCCACCAGCCGGTTCGCCGAGACTGAGGGCTTCGACTTCGACGACACGATGACCGGCGGCAACGGCCCGGACACGCTGGTCGGTCTCGCCGGCAATGACCTGCTGCTGGGCGGCAACGGCGTCGACTACCTCGACGGCGGCGAGGGCGACGACACGCTCGACGGCGGCAGCGGCAACGACTACATCACGGCCAGCGCGGGCACCGACGTGTTCCGCCTGCGCCACGGCTCGGGACTGGACCGCGTCGTCTACGACAACGGCCTGCTCGGCCAGCAGGTCGTCGAGATCGCGGCGCGCATCAAGCCCACGGACATCGTGGTGTTCCGCGACGACAGCAACAACGTCGTGGTGCGCATCGTCTCCACCGGCGATCAGATCACCTTCGGCGAGGAGCTGCCGAACGAGATCCGCTTCGCCGACGGCACGGTGTGGAACCAGTCCGCGATCGCGACCGAGATGGCGCAGCACAGCGCGTGGGGACTGAACGTCCCGACGCCCATCGTCATCGAACCCGAAGGCCTGCGCGACATCGGCCCGGTGCTGACCGGGGCTGCCGCCACCGATGCGCCGCAGGTGCTGTTCCGCCAGGACGGCGACACGCTGGAGATCGTCGGTTCCGACAATGCGGCGACCCGCATCGACGGCTGGTATGGCTCGCAAGCCACGCACATCGACCAGTTCGTGGTGAACGGCCAATCGCTGATGACGACGCCGGTGAGCGCCGCCGCGTCCGTGCAGGGCCGCGACCAGACCACGCACCTGATCTACGACGCGCTGGGTCGCCTGGTCGGCGAGGTCGACGCGGAGAACTTCCTCACCGAACGCGTCTACAACGACGCCGGCCAGGTCGCCCGCACGATCCGCTACAGCCGTCCGGTGACCGTCGAGGTGACGGGCGGTGAGACGGTCCTCGACCTGCGTCCGTCCGGCGACAAGGCCGCACGCGTGACGACGACCGCGTACGACTCGCTTGGCCGCGTGGTCGAGGAAACCAGCCCGGACGGTCTGGTCACAGCGTACGTCTACGACTCGGTCGGCAACCTCGTCACCACGCAGCGCAGCAGCGAGTACGACGGCGTCCGCATCGGTCAGGCGCGCTACGACCTGCAAGGTCGCCTGGTCGGCGAGCTGTCGGGCGAGGGATCGGCGCTGCTGCTGACCTCGGAAACGCTGTCGGAGGAACAGATCCAGGCGGTCTGGGACCAGTACGGCATCACGCACACCTACGACGCCGCCGGTCGCCGCACCAGCACGACCGACGCCAACGGCAACCGGACGGTCTTCTACTACGACGCCGACGGCCGCCTGCGCTACTCGGTGAACGCCGAGGGCGAAGTCCAGGAGCAGCGCTACAACGCGTTGAACCAGCTTGAGAAGACGGTCCTGCTCGCCAACCGGCTGCCGACCGAGACCCTCGCGGGCCTGCACGGCGGCGTGGTCGATCACGCGGTCGAGCAACTGGTCGAAGGCCAGTACGACCTGGCGCGCGACACCGTCACCGGCTACGCCTACACGGTCCGCGGCCAGCTGCAGACCACGACGGATGCGCTGTCGCACACCGCGACCACCGACTACAACGCGTTCGGCGAAGCCGAACACGCGACCGCCGTCGACGGTCTGGAGACCACGCTGGAGCGCGACCGCCGCGGCCAGGTCACCAGCACGGTGACGGACCCCGCCGGCGAGCACCTCACGACGAAAGCGCAGTACGACGCGTTCGGCCGACTGGTGCGTACCGAGGACGCCAGCGGCAAGGTGTCCGCACAGGTCTTCGACCGCCTGGGCCGCGTGGTCCAGACCATTGACCCGAGCGTCGCCCGTCGCTCGACCACGTGGGATGCCTTCGATCGCAAGCTGACCCAGACCGATGCGCTGGGCAACACGACCAAGTACGAATACGACGACAGCGAGGGTTCCACCCGCGTGACCACGCCGGAGGGCGTGAGCGTCCAGACGTATCGCTCGCCTTTCGGCCAGGTCGTCATGGTCGTCGACAGCGACGACAACCGGACCCAGTACACCTACGACCACGACGGCCGCCTGACCAGCACGGTCGACGCAAAGTATGCCGAGTCGACCAACCACTACGACGCGGGTGGTCGCCTGGCGTGGACGGAAGACGCGAACCACGTGCGTACCGCGTTCACCTACGACGGCGCAAACCGCGTGCTCACGCGCACGGTCGATCCGCAAGGGCTGGCGCTGACGACGGTCTACGGGTACGACGCGAAGGGCCAGACCGTCTCCGTCACCGATCCGAACGGCACGGTCACGACGACCGAGTACGACGTGCTGGGCCGCGTGCTCAAGCAGATCGTGGATCCGACCGGTCTGCATATCGAGACCAGCTTCACCTACGACGAAGCCGGCCGCACGCTGACGGTCGTCGACGCCAACCAGGTGACGACGTCGTACGGCTACGACTCGGTGGGCCGTCGCACGTCCGAGGTCCGCGACCCGGGCGGTCTGAACCTGACCAAGACCTTCAGCTACGACACGAGCGGCAACGTGCTGGTGACGCAGATCACCGACGCGGCGACGCAGCAGGTCCGTGGCGTGAAGACCGTCTACGACGTGCTGAACCGCCCGGTGCTGGTGACGGATCCGTCCGGCGGCCTGACCTACTACGAGTACGACGCGGAAGGACGAGTGCTGCGCACGACGCAGCTGGCGGAGGCGGTCGACGTCACGACGATGCCCGAGCTGAACGCCGGCACGGTGGCGGCGTTCGTGGAAGGCCATCTGCTCGCGGACAAGGATCGCGTCGTCGCGAACTACTACGACCGCGACGGCCGTCTGCGCTACAACGTCGACGGCACGGGCGCCGTGGTCGAGCTGCGTTACGACGAGCGCGGCAACGTCGTCGACCGGATCGCCTACGCGAACCAGATCGACTTCGCCTCGTGGGACGGCGTCAGCGAGCCGATGGTGGACCCCTCCAACGAGGATCGCCACATCCGCACCAGCTACGACGCGCTGAACCGCGCCGAGTACGTCGCCGATGCGCTGGGCTACGTCACGCACAACGAGTATGACGACGTCGGCCACCTGGTGGGCCAGACGGCGCATGCCATCCCCATCGGGATCGAGTCGTGGAGCCTGGTGGCGCCCACCTCGCCGGACGACCGCAAGACCGTCTTCGTCTACGACAAGGCCGGACGCGTCACCGAGACCATCGATCCGATGGGCGCGGTCACGCGCAACGTCTACGACGACAACGGCAACGTGATCGAGCAGACGCGCGTCGCGATGGTCCTGCCGTCGTGGACGGCGGCGGACCAGCAGGTGCTGGATGCGGGCCAGGACCGCACGATCCGCACGACCTACGACGCGGCCAACCGCCCGGTCTACGTCGTCGACGCGGCCGGCTTCGTCACGACGACGGTCTACGACGACCTGGGCCGTGTGCAGTCGACCACCCGCTGGGCCAAGCAGCCCGCGCAGGCCGGCCAGCAGCCGCCGACGACGCCGGGCGCGGACCAGACCACGTCGTTCACCTACGACCACGCGGGTCGCGTGCTGACGACGACCGACGCGGACGGCAAGACCGAGTCCTACACCTACAACGCCTTCGGCGACAAGACGACCTTCACCAACAAGAAGGGCAGCGTCTGGACCTACGAGTACGACGGCGCGGGCCGCATGACCCGGGAGACGAGCCCGGCCGTCACGACGACGGCGGTGACGCTGGACGGACACAACGACCTCGTCGAAGGCGAGTCGCGCACCGAAGGTGTGGTGACCGTGCTGACCTACGACGGCGTCGGCAACCTGAAGACCCGCACCGAGGCCTTCGGCCGTGCGGAGCAGCGCACGACGTCCTACACCTACGACGCCCGCGGCCGCCAGATCGGCGTGACCTATCCGCCGGCGCAGGTGTACTCGGAAAGCCATGACGGCGCGCTGTCGAACGGCGCCAGCGGCGTGGCTGTGCGCACGGAAGACCTGCGCATCCTGTCGACCTCGACGACCTACGACGCCTTCGGCAACGCGGTGTCCAACACCGACGTCGCCGGCAACCGGAGCTTCAAGGTCTACGACAAGTCCAACCGCGTCGTCTTCGACGTCGATGCGCTGGGCCATGTCACCCAGTACAAGCGCAACGGTTTCGGCGATGCCCGGGAAGTCACTCGTTACTCGAGCGGCGCGCCGCTGAGCGAGTCCGGCGACCTGCTGGTCCCGGATCCGCTGACCGAGCAGACGGTGAAGTCGTGGCTGGTCAACGTGTCCTCGCGGACCGTGTGGACCGAGTACGACAAGCTGGGCCGCGCGGTCGTCGTGCAGGAAGCGACCGCCTTCACGTACAACACCGGCCTGTTCGGACCGAAGACCGCGGACGCCGCCAAGGTCACGATCAACACCTACGACGTGTTCGGCGGACTGGTCCGTACCGAGCAGGAAGCGGGCGAGGCCAAGGGCCGCATCGCCACCTACCAGTACTACGACGTGCTGGGTCGCGTGATCGAGAAGGTCGACGCGGGGGGCTATCGCACCTCGACCACGTACGACGAATTCGGCAACGTCAAGAGCACGAAGGAATGGGCGAACGCGAACAGCGGCTATGTCTACCATCGTGACGATCCGTCCAACAACGAGCTGGCCAGCATCGACGACCGCGTCGTCAGCTACACCTACGACCGGCTGAATCGCAAGACGACCGAGACGCGTGAGAACGTCGTCTACAGCACGACCGAGCAGGCGCTGCTGGGTCAGAGCCAACGCGGCAACCTGACGACGTCCTACGGCTACGACGCCGTCGGCAACGTGACCGTCACGACCGACGCGCTGGGCGGCAAGACCTACAGCTACTACGACGCGATGGGTCGCGTGACCGCGGTCGCGGCGCCGTCGCGCGCCACGTCCGTCGGCGCCAGCACGACGATCACGCCGGTGACGCTGTTCCGCCGCGATGCCTACGGCAACGTGGTGGTCACGGTGGAGCTCGTGAACGGCGCGCTCGGCGAGGTCAAGGAAGACAAGGGCGTGTCGAACGGCGCGCAACTGGGCGCCCTGGTGGGCAACTTCAGCACCGAAGACGGCCAGACCTTCGCGTCCTACGACCTGTACGGCCACGTGCTGCAGACGACGGATGCGGAGCGCCACAGCACCTTCAGCTCCTACAACGAGAGCGGCCAGGTGGCCAAGACCTGGCAGGGCGTGACCTCGGGTCAGCGCTTCTACGAGGGCGGCGTCGACGAGGCCGGCAACGGCGTCGGCAAGATGATCGAGGACAGCACCGCCTTCAAGCTGTTCGAGTACGACAAGCTGTGCCAGCTGATCCGTACCTTTGAACCGGGTCCGGCCACGAAGCTCGACGACACCGGCGTGCCGGCGACGAGTGGCGCGGTGACCGAACGCACCATCGTCGAATCGTCGACGGTGGGCTGGGGCGAGAGCGGCCCGCCGAATCCGGGCGACGAGAGCGGCCCGACCAACCCGAACGACGAAGGCGGGCCGGTCAATCAGCCGACGAAGGAGTTCCTCAACGGCAACTCCGTGCGCATCGGCTGGGTGAACCTGGCCGACGCGTCGCTGGGCAATGTGCGGGTCGAGCTCGACTACCTCACCTCCACCGACGACGGGCACGGCGCCGTGGCGCGCAGCTACGCGCAGGAATTCGGCCCGGGCGACACGCGTCGTTCGGTCGTGCTGTCGTGGAGCGACAGCGACCCCAACGGGCCGCACGGCATCTCGTCCATCTCGGCGGTGCGCGTGCAGCAGCGCGTGAACGGCGAGTGGGTCACGCTGTGGAATTCCGATGACACCGGCGGCCCGACCGACACGGAGAGCGGCTACCACACCATCGCCGCCGGACGCCGGCTGGTGAGCACCGAGCTGAACTACAACGCCTACGGCGAGCTGGTCAGCAAGGGCATCAACGGCGGCGCGCAGGAGTACTTCGACTACGACAGCGTGGGTCGCCTGTGGCGCACCAACTCCGGCGACGGCATCGACAAGATCTACCTGTACGACCAGCTGGGTCGCGTGGTCTCGGAACTGCGCAGCGACGGCTCGGGCGGTCAGAACGTGAATCTGCGGACGATCGATTCCGCGGAGGACGCGGCCGGGATGATCGACGACCTGCGCAGCACGGAGACGGTCTACGACGACCTGGGCCGCGCGACCGAGACGCGCGGCGCCAAGCGCAGGACCGAGGCGACCGCGCAATCGGTGAACGGCCGGCCGGAAGCGACCTCGGCGGCCATCACCGGCTCGGCCGGCATCCACGGCACAACCGAAGCGGGCGACACCTACTGGGCCGGCACCAACACGGTGTCCCTGGGATGGCCGAACCTGAGCCACCTGGGTTCGGGCGAGATCAAGGTCGAGCTGGTTTACACCACGGCCGAGCTGCAGGCCCGTCCTGACATGCACGACGAGTCGGGCAACTACACCGGCGGCTACACGCCGGTGGAGACCCGCTCGATCGACGCCGTCTTCACGGCGGAAGAGGCGGCCAACGGCGTCACGATGTCGTGGGCCAGCGACGGCCCGGCGGCGGCCGTGGACGAAGGCGGCAACGCGCACTACGGCGCCGGCGGTATCGGCGGCGTGAGCGCGGTGCGCGTCTACAAGCGCGATGCCAACGGCGATTGGCAGCTCCTGCACGACCCGGCGCCGGGTGTGCCTTCCAAGGTGCTGGACGTCGGACGTCCGTCCGACTCCAACGTGGCGACGCATCTCGAAATCCGTCCGGCGGGATCGCAAGGGGACTGGGAGCAGGTCTGGCAGGCGCCGATCACCTTTGCGCAGGCCGAGCGCTACGACATGGGCTTCCTCGGCGGCGCCGAGTACGAGTACCGTCTGGTGGCCGACGCCAGCGGCACGACGACGACGGTCAATTCGGGGGTCATCCATGCCGACGGCACGGTCGAGACGACCTACGTCGCGACCGGCTTCTTCATCCGGCCGACGGTCCAGCAGTCGTTCGACCGCTGGGGCAACGTGATCTCCACGACCGACGCCCGGTCCGCGGAGTGGGTCACGACCTACGAGTACAACGCCGACAACCAGGTCATCGCCGAGCACAAGGCCTCGGGCGACTGGGAGAGCAACGGACCGACGACGCAGGCGTACTACGACGCGCTGGGCCGTCAGGTGGCGATGCGCGACGCCAACGGCAACGTCAACAGCCAGGTGGTTGACGCCGGCGGGAACATCCTCGAGGAGCACCACGCCGACGGCGGCGTCGTGAAGCACACGTACGACGCGTTCGGCAACAAGATCCGCACGGTCAACGCGGAAGGCAACCGCGCGGGGCTGAACCCGGCGCTGGAGCGCGACGCGACGACGATCGCGATGAACACCACCGACTATGCGTACGACAAGATGCATCGTCTGGTGGCGACGCGCCACGACGCGGTGACGGTGGCCACCGTCACGGGGAGTTCCGACGCGCCGATGCAGGTCCAGAAGCAGCTGGTGACGCTGATCGACCGCAACGAGTACGACCAGGCCGGACGCCGCGTGTCGCAGACGGTCGGCAGCTACGCGGGCTCGGCGGGCGAGGTGACGCGCTACAAGTTCGACTTGGCGGGTCGCGTGATCGAGACCATCCAGCCGGGTGGCGGCGATTTCCGCACGGCCACGGTCTTCGACGACCAGGGGCGCAAGGTCGCGGAGGTGGACCAGAACGGCAACGCGTCGAAGTGGACCTACGACTACTTCGGCAAGATGCTGGCGCGCACCGACCTGGGCGGCGGGGTCTACGAGTTCCACTACGACAACGCCGGTCAGCTGACGGAGACCTTCAACAGCCGGTACAGCCTGACGGAGCGTCAGCTGCTCAACAGCTACAACGCCGCGGGCGAGCTGACGAGCATCCACGATGCCTCGCTGAACCAGACGACGGAGTACTGGTACGACCTGTCGGGCAAGCACGTGCGCGAGAAGACGACGCAGGGCGGCACGGTCTATCAGGACAACCTGATGGCCTATGACGAGCTGGGCCGTCTGCGCCACGTCAGCGACGGTCGCATGAGCATCGACATCGCGTATGACGCGATGGGCAACCGGGTCAACCTGCGCACGCACGTGAACGTGCCGACGCTGGCGGATCCGACGGTGGACGTGCCCAAGGACAGCGACGTCTGGTTCACGTACGACTCGATGAACCGCCAGACGGGCGCGGAACTCGATCGCAAGTCGGACGGCAGCTTCGACTTCTTCTACGACAAGCGCGACGCCAACGGCCGCATCCTGCCGGGCACGTCGGGCCACAAGATCACCTACGACCTGAACGGCAATCGCGCGAGCGACACCTACCTGGGCACGAAGGTGAAGCTGGTGGGCGGCACTGCGCCGACGTATTACGAAGAGGACGGCCAACTCTACGAACTGACGCCGGGGACCGAGGAACGGTACGAGATCGACAACACGCCGTCGACGGAGCTGGTCACCGAGACCTACGCGTATGACGCGCTGGGCCGCCTGACGGGCGCGCGCCGTGACGGCGTGGCGATCGACCAGCGCATGTACGACCAGGCGGGTCGCGTGGTGGCGCAGGGACCGCAGGGGCTGTCGAAGGCCTACTCCGATGCGATCAACACGGGGCTGGCGACGTCCGACACCATCGGCAAGGAGTACCGGCTGAGCCAGTACGACTCGAACGGCCGTCTGCTGCGTCAGCAGGCGTTCGAGACGGACGAGCACAACCAGCAGAAGATGACCTCGGACACGAGGTACACGGCGTATGACAAGGCAGGCAACGTCGTGTCGTACACGATGACGGTGCCGGGCGAGTACACCAACACCTACACCTACGAGCGCTCGAAGTTCGATGGCTACAAGGAGAAGAGTCTCCACGCCACGAGCACGAAGTTCGAGGAGGGTCAGACGGACAGCTTCTACGACGTCAACGGCAACCTGGTCCGCATCGATGACCACCGGAAGGATCAGAACGACCGGACGCTGGTGAACGACCTGTCGGGTCACGCGCTCTATGTGAAGCAGGGCACGGCGATCCGTCGTCAGGTGGTGGTCAACGGCGAGGTGCTGGGTCGTTACGGCATCGGCGTGGACGAGAAGAATCCGCGCGACAAGGACGGCAATCCGAACTTCGTCGTCATCGCGGACTTCCCCTCGGGCTACCAGCCGGTGACGGGCAACTACCCGTCGGCGTCGGTCGGTTCGTACCAGGTGCAGGCGGGCGACACGCTGCGCAGCATCGCGCGCCAGTCCTACGGTGACGAGGGCCTCTGGTACCGCATCGCCGAGACCAACGGCCTGGGCGGCGACCGCGACCTGCGCGTCGGTCAGACCATCACGATCCCGAGCGCGGTCGGCACGATCCGGAACAACACCGGCACGTTCACGCCGTACGACGCCAGCAAGATCACCGGCGACACGATGCCGCATATGCCGACGCCGCACAGCGGCGGTGGCGGATGCGGCGGCATCGGGATGATCCTGGTCATCGTGGTCGCGGTGATCGCCACGGTGTTCACGGCGGGTGCAGCGGCAATCGCGATGGGGGCTGTTCAAGGCGCTGCATTGACCGCGGGCGGCATCATGTCGGCGGGCGCGACCGTGCTCACCGGGGCGGCTGTGGGCGGAGTGACGCTCGCGGCCGGTGCAGGCGCTGCGGCCGCGGCGTTCGGCGCAGCGGTGATCGGCGCCGCGGTTGGCTCGATCGCCAGCCAGGGCGTTGCAATGGCCATTGGCCTGCAAGACAAGTTCAGCTGGAAACAGGTTGGCATGTCTGCGCTGGGTGGGGCGGTGTCGTCAGCGATTCCCGCAGGCGCATTCGCCAACTTCCCGGGAGGTGCGACAGCAGGTCTTGTGGTCCGGTCTGCTGTGAACAATGCCGTGACGCAAGGCATCGGCGTGGCTACCGGCTTGCAGGACAAGTTCAACTGGCGTGGCGTGGCGGCATCGGCCGCAGCGACCTTCGTGGGCGAAAGCCTGAAGGGCGCGGTGATGGGAACCGAATCCTTCGACTCCGCCGGTGAGTCGCTCGGTCGCAGCGGAGGTCTTGTCGGCGAACTCGGTGGAGGCACGGCAGCAAAGATCGCCGGGTCGACAGTCCTCGGCGTCGCATCGGGCGCGGCGGCCGCCATTGCGCGAGGCGGAAAGTTCGCGATTCAGCAAGTGGCGGTCGATGCCTTCGGAAATTCGCTCGCAGAAAGCCTTTCGGAGAGCATGCAGTCGAGACCCGAGCTCAAGAGGCTGCAGGCCGGCGGCGTCTCCGTCACACGAATCGACGATGCAGGGATCGAGAAGCTCCCGCTGACGAGCGTGGATGAACTTCAAGGCCTGCCCTCTAGCGCAGGAGGAGTCGCCAGCAATGCAGGAAGTCAGGTTGCTCGCAACAGCCAGCGTGGTCAGATGGGCGCGCTCACAGCTGAACAAGTTCAGGCGAGTGAGCGTCCTCAAGTCGTGTATCTGGATCCAGAGGGGCGTGGACATATGACACCCCAGGCTCCAGTGGTGATTACGGGCCGCCGCACTGTTGAAGCGGCTACGGAGGTGGCTCAAACCGATGCAATGGGCAACATCACCGGCTACACCACCAATGAGCCGAAGGGTGACCTCATGCCGTACATCGAGCAGATGACGCGGTTGGCTGACGCGCTGTATGTCCCTGAAGGCATTGCGCGCAAGGGTTACGATAGTGCGATCAATGGCTTGAACAATTCCAATGCTAGTTGGGGTAAGCGGACTGTTGACGGACTGAAAGCCACAGCTTTGTTGCTGCCTGCAGCGGCTGAAGAATTGGGGCGTGGGCTGCTGAACCTTCCATATGCTGCAGTGAACGCGATACCTCAGGCATCGAGGGCGGGCACGAATATCGGCATGGTGACCGACTCTTCGTTGCCGACCGACGAACGCGTCATCGCAGCGCTTGCTGCTACGAGTCAACTTGCTGAGGCGTTTACTGGACTGGGAGGTGCGGCTGAAGTTGTGAGACCTACCGTCTCAATCGGAAAGCCTGTACGAGCAGATGCGTCGAGCCAAAATATCAAGTTCCGTGAAGTCGAGGTCAAGCCGCCCCAGTTTGATAATCTTGACGATTGGTATGCCTATCGGGAAGCTCGGTTGGACGGCGCGAAGTATGTCGATGATTTCATTTCCGACCTGAAAGGGAATGCCCGACTCACAGTTCAACCGGAATTCAGGCAAGGCACAAATTATGGTGGGGCACTGACATTCCCCGCCGTTCCGGTGGGTAGCCAAAAGGCTTTTGTCGGTGAAATGGCCTTGGTCAGAGACAGTGAACTGTTTACCACTATTTTCCATGAAGAAATGCACGTGAGAATCGGTGAGCGGGCTGCTGCTGGCAACGTCAGAGCTCTCGATCTTGTAACCGGACCGCTGATTCGAGAAGAAAACTATGTTGAATCAGTTGCTACACGATACGCACGGATGTACCAGAATAAATACGGCCCGTTCCAGCACTGAGATATCTTATGAATCAAGCACTTCGTACAGTTTGTCGAGCCAATATCTTGACCGCCGTGGAGCGATTGAAGCATCACGCCGATCCAGAGGTTGTCAAGCAGGCGGGCATGATCGAGGCTCTCTTCCTGGACTTTGAATCATTCGCGGTCCCAGGACCTTCAGCAGAGGCACCTATCAAGCCTGAATTAAACGACGACACTAACTATCATAAGTATGAGGTGTTGCGCGGTTTTAACTTGTCGCCCGATCAGCTGATCGACGTTGCAAAATTGGACGGGCTGCACGAATTGCGCATCGTGAGGATGCTGAGGTTGACATTTGGATGGGGTCTCGATGAGGCAATGCAGTTGGTCAGATCTAGAGGGCTGGATAACTAACCGTTCGCAGACGAAAATAAACCGCTGTCATGGCCCTTTCAATTCCTGGTCAAGTGTTAAACTTGGGCCGTGGTAAATGATCGGCGCGGGCTGACGAAGACGAAGGGGATCGATTTGACCGGCTACAGAGGTTGCAGCTGCAGGATCGAACATGAAATCATTTGATATCGCTGCTGCAGAGAACAATCTCGGGAAGTATGTAGTCAGTGCTCTAGGTGTCCTCTTCTATGGGGTGGCGCTAAACGGTCGTGTCATCGCACGCAAGTTCCATGACGTCGTCACAACGTCAAAATATGTGGAAATTGTTTCAGCGATCCGCGATTGGTTGAAAACCCGACCGGAGCTTCTGAATGCCCTTGAGATCTGGCCGTTACTGGAGGTTGGAGAAGACTTCGTCTTACGACAGCATGGCATTTATACGTCTACGGACGAGATGCTCGACGAAGAGAGCCGCATAGAGATCCCTGTTGCATTCTGGTCCGCGCGAAATGCGATTGAAGCTGCATTGACGGGCGCGGAAGACGGACAAGCCGCCATCGTGGAGCGGGTCATTCGAAACAGCGCGCTACTGCCGACTGGAAAGACATTCTTCAATTCTTCGAGCAACAAGATTGTTGTGGTCGAGCCGAAGATCTCTGAGCAAGACATCAGGCGCTGGTGAACACCATCGATAAAGAATCACCTTCACTGAAGAGGTGGTTTAAATCCAAATAGGCCGAGGGAGGCCCATGTATTTTCAAGATCTAACAAGGGCGCGCGTCGGCGTCGCGATCTCGTTTTTCGCGCTTTTTTTGACAGGCTGCGCCTCGCCCGTCGCGCCAAACGATTTGAAGGTTCCGACGACTCGCACCTGCTTCGAGTTGCCGGTAGCCGCTGCTTATCTGGAAGAACGCGGTCTGCTGAAGTACGTCTGGGAAACGCGCGTCGAGCGCGGCCCGTATGTCGCTGAGCGCGAAGACGCCGCCGGCACCTACTTCCGCGGACCGCAGGGCGGCGTTTCCTACGCCCGCCAGGACGCGCTGAAGGAGCCTCCGGGTCTGATGACCCACATCACCTACAACGGTGGCATCTGGGTCCCGCGCGATCCGGCCGGGACGCCGCGGCTCTATACCTACTTCACCACGCAAGCGGTTCCGCCGGTGGTGCCGCCGGACACGGCGACCTGCGCCACCGTCCAGCTCGTTCGTGATCCCAAAGGGCAGGGTGTCGACGCGGTCACCTACACCACGGTAGGGGTGGATGTCGGCTTGAGCTCGGCGTTCGCCATGCAGAACGCCGGCACGGTCCCCATGAGCACCGGCCAGGCAGCCGGTGCCGGCGTCGCCGGCGGAATCATCGGCGGATTGATCATCTCTTCGATGATCAACAACGACCTCGGCAAGATCATCCTGCAGGGGCCTGAGAAGAACGTCGCCTTCAACGACTCGCTTCGCGCGGCGACAGCGCGCATCGCGCCCTTGCCGGCTGCGATACCGGCGAGCGGCGTCGCTGGCAACTGAAGTCTGTCGAAGCAGGGCGGGAGCTTCCCGCCCACCTCTCTCCTTTTGAATGAGTCGCCATGCGCCAGTCCGTCCTTGGTATCGGCTTCGCCGGTCTTCTCTCTGCGTGCGGCTCGCTCCCGCCGGTCTATCAGCATCCCCAGCCGCTGACCGCAGAGTACTCGAAGCTCATCCTGACCAACAACTCGCCGATGCCGATGTGGACGGCGATGTATCAGGAGCCGCTGACCTGCTCTGACAGCATGATCATCGCGGATCGCAATCAGCTCTGGCG
Organism: Roseateles noduli; assembly: GCA_002205125.1. GTDB lineage: Bacteria > Pseudomonadota > Gammaproteobacteria > Burkholderiales > Burkholderiaceae_C > Roseateles > Roseateles noduli. The sequence goes on from NIOE01000007.1 coordinate 16,910, forward strand.
CAACAACCCGATCACGCTCTATGTGAAGCGGGGCCAGCCCGTCACGATCGGCGCGATGTACCTGACGGATTGGGCCAGCACAGGCACAGGCCTCAGCCGCAATGAGTGTTCCGTCATGTCCACGTTCGTGCCGTCGAAGGACGCCTACCGCGTGAACTTCCAAGGCGGTTCGCAGCGCTGTGCGGCGGGCGCGGTGAGCGAGGACGCCGAGCACAGTCCGGTGCCGGAGAACGAATTCATCGTTCGCAAGTTCCACATCGCCTTCCTGCAGTCCGGCCCGTGGTGCACCGACCTGACGACGGCGCAGCGTGACACGCTCAAGCGGCTGACGGCGCAATGAGAGCCGTGCCTGCTCTCGCCGACCTCCAACACGCGCCGACGCGCGACTTCAACGACCCCATGCGGACTCTTCGACTCCCGCTCGCGGCAGCTTGTCTCGCCGCGCTCACCGGCTGCGCCTCCACGATCCAGCTGAACTCCCTGTCCAGGCCGACGACGCCTGGCCAGACCATCACCGTCCAGGACTTCCGCTACAACGAGCCTCAGAACGATGCGAGTTCGATGGGTCTCAAGGGCGGCGTCTACACGGTCGAGCTTGAGAACTCGGAGGGGTATTTCTATCGATGCCCCGGCACCTGCGCCAAGATCCCGGCGGTCAGCAACCTAAACAAGCAGGGCTTCCCCGACAGCGTCTTTCCTGGCGGGCTGTTCGTCTACAAGGACGGCATCAACAAGCCGCCACGGATCTACTACTACCAGCTGAATCTGGGACCCACGGCCGGCGAAGTCGATCCCTTGCTGACTCAGCAGATCGGGCAGAACGCACTTCCCAACGTGAGTGCCGGGGGCGGTGTGTTGGGTGGAGCGCTGAGCGGCGCGGTCATCGGCGCCATCATCGAAAGCGGCAGGGGTCAGATCCTGCTGATCCCGTCCACGTCGGACATCGACATCCGCAAGTTTGTGTCTCGCAACTGAATCCCGCATGTCCCTCTTCAAGAACGCGGGCCTCCGTGACTGCCCAATCAGTGGCCTCGTGGCATGGCGCACATCATTCGTGGGCATCGTGTCCGCGCTGCTCTTGCTCGGCTGCGCAACGACTGTCCCGACGAGCACTCTGCGCCCGGCGACGGAGAAGCGCCCCATCACTTTCGCGCAGGACTTCGTCTACGACATCTCCAAGGACTCGGACCTGCCGCGTCCCGAGGCCGGAGCTGTCCGCGGGCTGTTGGCCGGAATCTACGTGCCGGAGTTCGAAGACGACCAAGGCACGTACTACCGAGGGCAGGGCACGTGCGTCATCGTGAACTCCAATCCGGTGTCGTCGAAGAAGCGATTCGTGCAGCAAGGCGGCGTCTGGATCGAGCGAGGCACGGCCTCGCCGAAATTCAAGCTCTATCGCGACCTCAACGCCACGGGGATGGTGCTCCAGCCCTTCGAAGGCGGAGGGTCAGACGTTGACCCCTGTCGCAATGGCGGTGCCTCGGCGACTTCCAATGCAGCAGCCGGCAAGAGCGATGTCGTTCAGCCCGCCGGGATCGTCACCCTGCCCGGCATCATCCCGGCCGGCGCGACGCCCGGTCAGGCGGGTGTCGGCGCCGGTATCGGCATGGCCGTCGTCGAGGCGATGATCGCCTCGGGCAAGGACAAGCTCCTGTTCCTGCCCGCACCCGGGCCGGCGATCCGCATCGACGGTCGCTTCACGCAGGCGGAGCGTTGATCGGCCGCACGACCGCTTTCCGAGGGCGAGGCGACGTCAAGCGCCCTCTCACCCGGCCGTCAAGGCCAGGAACTTGAACACCAGCACCCGGCGATCGCTCGGGCAGATCCGCGACACCGAGCGCCCCACGTGCATCGGGTCGCCGGCGATCTTCATCGCGCGGCCCGGCTTGGGTCGCACCGCGGCGATCACTTCCTGGTTCTCGTCGAACACCAGCGTCTCGCCCGCCCACGCGATGTCCCATTCCTTGTTGCAATAGACCAGCACCGTGTGATGCCTCGGCCGCGCGTGCACATCCGGAATGTCGTGATGCAGCCCGCCTTCCGTGCCGAACGCGTTTGCGGTCAGCTGGCAGTCGTACAGCCGCACCGGGAACGGATAGCTCGCCTTCACCAGCTCCCAGCAGCGCGCGATGCTCTGCAGGTTGTCCTCCAGCGCCATCAGCTGCGGCTCGACATCGCCCATCGCCCCCTCGTCCGAAAACGCGATCGGGTAGTACCAGTGCACGTCCAGGTCGTGCGACCCGTAACGCTCCTTGCGGTTCACGAAGTACAGCGGCATCCAGGTGATCGCCTCGATCAGCTCGGACTTCAACGGGTCGACGAGCAGGTCATCGAGGACTTGGACGGAGGTGCCGGTCAACATGGAAACTTCCTGCGAAAAATGAATGCGGCCCGACCCGATGCGACGCATCGACCCGGGCCGGCCAACGAACCGTCGCGGCGGACACGGAGCACAGCCCCGCGTGCGCCGCCACCGGCAGTCACTCGCGGTTGGGTTCGCGGCTGACGTCACCGCCGTCGTTGATGGCGTCGCTGCTGCCGCCGGAGCTCAGCGGCATGCCCGGACGATGCGGCAGGCGCACGCGCTTCACCGCGGTCCAGCGGTTGCCCTGAGCCGTGTCGCCGTTGCCGGCTTGCAGAGGCTGGCCGAGGCCAGAGATGGAGACTTTCGAGGTCTTCATGGATCACCTTTCAGGTGGGTTGAGGAATCGGAAATTCAGAAATCGTTGGTCCGGTGATTCAGCCCGTCGGGCCTCACGGGAACGGATGCGGGAACCCCGCGTCCGGATGCACCGCGTCGACCAGCCGCAAGGGCTCGCGCCCGTAGCCGAAGGACAGGGGCACCAGACCCGGCACCAGCACCCGCGCCACACGCAGCGGCGTGCGACCCTGGTCCAGGTGATGCTTGCGCGGCGTGATGTCGACCCCGTAGGCGCTCAGACCGCCGCGGGTCAGCCGACCCACCAGCTTCTCGAGCGTCTCGTTGGCCAGCTTGCGCGGCCAGGCCGCGGTCTGCGCCGCCGCTTCGGGGAACAGCACCCGGTCGGCCTTGCGGAAATGCTCCGCCATGCCGTACAGGCAGAAATGATCTTCCGGCGTCGCGGCCGCCTCGGGCGGCACGCCGTTGGGCGCCTGCCCGTGCAGCCAGGCGTAGACGCGCGACTCGGTCTCGTCCAGCGCGCTGCAGGCCCCCACCGCGAAGTCGGGATGCGCGCCGGCGCCCACCGTGGTGAAGTGCGCCTCCTCGTGCTGCACCGACACCATGGCCACCGGCAGCCAGGGGCTGTCCAGCCGTTGCAGCAGCACCTTGCAGCCCGCGGCTTCGAGATTGGCCATCCGCTCCCGGATCGCACGCGGCCATTGCGACGTCGGCACGACCTGACCCGGCCGTTGCGCCAGCCAGTGACGCATGAAGGCGTCGCGTTCGATCACCTCGCGCAGCGCACGCAGCGTCGCGTCTTCCAGATCCAGACCCGCCGCGCAGCCCGAGCTGGACTCCTGCGTGAAGGGACGCTCCACCGCGCCGCCGGCCTGACGCAGCGCGGAGCGCGCGAACACCAGATCCGCCAGCACATGCACCTTGCGGCCCGTGGCGAGCTCGCGCGCCGGCACCCACGCGTGCGGCTTGCCGGCGTCGAAGGGCGCGAAGGCGAAACCGGGGCTGTGGTACTGCCGGTCCGTGTAGAACGCATGCGGCGCCGGGTCGATCGCGTGCTTCACCTGGTCCAGGCGTCCCATCACCAGGTCGCGCGGCTGGCAGTAGCCTTCGCGCTCGATGGCCTCGGCCATGGCCTTGCGCACCGCCAGCATCGGGTCCGTGTCGCGACCCCAGGTGAACTGGCGCTCGTCGTGGTCGTCGATGATCTTGGCGCGCGCCAGATGGAAACTCATCTGGAAGTGCGGCGCCTGCGCGCCCACCCAGCCGAAGCCGAAGGTCGGCGAATCGTGCGCGCGGTCGAGCTGACGCTGCGTCGGCTTGACCCCGAACATCGACGTGCCCAGCAGGATCTCGCTCTCGGCCAGCCGGCAGAGCTCGGCGGCGGGGCGCTCGTAGTAGCCGCCCAGCGTCGCCTGCGCCAGGCCCAGCGCCGGTGCGGTCAGGGCCAGGTTGTGCAGCGCCGCGCCCGCTTCCATGAACAGGTACTGCGTCGAGCGGTTGCGATACCGCGCCGCGGCGATCGACGGATCCGCTGCGATGAAGATGACGCCCGTTGCCATGTCCAGCTGCCACGGCTTGGTGTGCGCCAGCGGCATCGTGGAGATGTCCTCATTCACGCAGGTCAGCGCGATCAGGCGTTCGCCCGGGTAGCTCACGCGATACACGCCCGGCGCGTAGCGGCCGACCGGGCGCCGCAGCGCCACGAAAACCTTCAGCAGGTGCATCCCGCCCGCCGAGGCCAGCGTCCGGTGCGCGATCACCGGGCCCGAGCGCGGATGCGTCGCATGGACCACGCCCGCCGCGGACCACAGCAGCTTGTGCAGCGCGGACTCGGACACCGGCTTGTCGTTGAAGGTGTAGAGGCTGGCGCGGTCCTCGAAGAAGCCGTCCAGCGGCGCGCTGGCCACTCGCACGGTGTTCTTGGGCAGCGCCTGGGGCACGTTGTCGCGGTTCCAGCGGAAGCGCGGGGCGATCAGGTCGCTCAGCGCCGGCGGCGCCGCCACGCCGACCTGCGACAGCTGGTGGCCGTAGCCGATCGCATGCGCGACAGCGAGGTTGCCGTCGATCAGCGCACCCTGCTCGAACAGGAAGCCCAGGAAGCTGCCGAACTCCTCGCGCTCCGCGGCGTCGTCGATGCGGGCGAGGACCTCGTCCACCGTCAGCGTACCGTCGCACAGCGTGAACACGCGGTCCAGCAGCGCGGCCGAGGCCGCCACTTCGACCTCGGTCTCCGGCGTGCGGACCACCAGGACGCCCTGGTCGCCGTCCTGGCGGATGCAGCTCGCGCCCGCCAGCATCGGCGTCACGCGCCCGGACGCGGACAGCGCCGCGAGCACCGCGCTCGGCACGGCTTCGTTCAGGATCTTGTTGGCGTTGGTCATGCCGCAGTCTCCGGCACGCGGGCCGCTTCGGCGCCCGGATTCGGCGCGGGCGTCTGGCCGGCCGTGGCGCTGTTGAACACGCGGCCGTTGCGCGCATACGCGGCGTCCGGCGCCTGCGGCGGCGTGCCGAACAGGGTGGCGAACATCTCGAAGTAGGCCGTCGGCGGGCACACCGGGTTGGAGTTCAGCTCCAGCCACCAGATCTTGCCCTGCGCATCGAGCACGCCGTCCAGCGCGACCAGCATCGGCAGGTTGATCTCGGACTGCAGCGCCTGCGCCAGCCAGACGCCCGCGCGCAGCAGCTGCTCGCGCTGGGCGTCGGGCATGGCGTGCCAGGCGTTGTCCAGCGCCTCGCTGTTGAACTGCGGCGCGAAGCGGCGGCCGTAGCGGTAGTCGAACCACACGGTGCGACCGTCGGCCAGCACCTCGTCCAGCGCCAGGCCCTGGTAGGCGAGGGCGCCCAGCACCTGCTCGCGTTCCCCGTAGGTCGCCCAGGTCTCGCCGAACTCGCCCAGCCGGGCGGCGACCAGCGCGTCCAGCGTGGAGACGCCGTCACCGCGCACCATCGGGTAGGACTGGTTGTGCACGTGCACGGGGCGGGCGCCCCAGAACCACACCTTCAGGATCTGCCCCGGAATGAAGGCCTCGGCGAACACGCGGCCGGCGGTGCGCGCGGTCAGCGCGGCGGGCAGCGCCGGATCCTCGCCGCGGTGGTACGGACCGGCGAGCTGGTAACCGAAGGAGCCGACCGAGCGCTTCAGGATGAAATCGGTCTGCGCGTCGCGGGCGCTGTCCCAATGGGCCGGCGTGGCCAGTCCGGCCGCCGCCGCCGCCCGCTTGAAGTCCAGCTTGTCGGTCGACAGCGCCAGGCGACGCGGCGCGTAAGGCCGCCAGCCGATGAAGGACGTGGCGTCCGGCATCAGCGATCCGACGTGCAGCAGCCGGCCGTTCTGGTCGTGGATGAACTGCGGCAGCAGCTTGTAGTAACGATGGCGCGCCTTGACCTCCAGCTCGAAGCTGGCGATGTCGAGGGTCGCTTCTCCGCCATGCGCATCCGCCCACGCCTTGATGGCGCGGAAGTGATTCATGGTGACGAGGGTGAACATGGCGTGTCGGTTTTCGTTGGAGTGACAGGGCCCGGAGGGGCATCGCCGGCCTGGCGGGGCGGCCGCACAGCGCGATGCTCGCGCCAGGGGAGCGTCCGGACCCTGGCCTCTAGGAATACATCCGGGGATGGGCGGCGGCGTTGAGCAATCCCTACCGCCGCGAGAGGTCTTTGTCGCCGCGGCGCCGCGCCTGCGGTCGCCGACGCGCCGGCGGCTTGGTGGCGGGGACCCGGATCCGTACGATGCGCGCCATGGCGAGATGGCTGGTGGCATGGGAAGCGGGCGGGTACCTCGGGCACGAGATGCTCGTGACCGCGGCGGCGTTGCAGTTGCGCGCGGCGGGGCATGAGGTGCAGATCTGCGCCCCCCGGCGCGTGCCCCCGAACCGAGCCGCGCAGCAGGCCGGCGTGGGCTGGATCCCCATGCCGGACGAGCCGGCGCCGCCTGCGCCCGCCACCGGCGTCCGCTGGAAGTCCCGCGCCACCTCGCTGTGGGGATTCGGTTTCCATTCCGCCGACTGGGTGCGTGAGCGCGTGCATCACTGGTCCGGGGTGCTCGCCCGGGAAGCACCCGACGGCGTCGTCCTGCAGGCCGCGCCGTACGCCCAGCTCGCCGCGCGCGCAGCCGGCGTGCCGTCGCTGGAATTCGGCATCGGATTCGACGTTCCGCCGCGTCTGACGCCCTTTCCGCCGATGCGGCAGGCCGAGGCGTTCACGCCCGAGGCCGGACACGCGTTCGAGCAGCGCCTGCTCGACGCGCTGCCGCTCGCCGGACCGCGCGAAGGAACAGCGCCCGAAGGAGCGACGCTGGCCGCGCGCGTGTCGGGCGACCGCCGGCTCATCGTGTCGCTGCCGGAACTGGATCACTACGCCGGCATCGCCGATCCGTCGCGCGTGTTCATCGGCCCATTGCCTCCGGTCGACCTCGGCGGAGAGACCGCCGTCTGGGCGCGGGAGGCGCACGATGCACCGCGGTTGCTGGCCTACGTCCGCGCCAGCGCGGTCGACGTTCCCGCGTTGCTGGCCGCCGTGGCCGAGGTCATCGGGAAAGACGGGGAAGCGATCGTCGTCTGCCCCGGCGCGAGCGACGATCACGCGGCCCTCGCCGGGCGCCTCGGCGTGCGCTTCCATCGATCGCCGGTGTCGCTGGCGGGCGTGCTGCCCGGTGCGGATCTCGTCGTCTGCCATGGCGGCGGCCTGATGGGCGAGGCGCTCGTTCAGGGGCGCCCCTGCGTCGCGATGCCGATCCACCATGAACAACTCATGGCCTCGTCGGCCATGGTCCGGCATCGACTCGGCGTGATGCTCGATCCGAGGGCGTCGGCGCTGTTCGTGCCGGCGTGGCGCCACGTGCTGGGCGACGCCGTCCTGCGCGCGAACGCTGCGGCGCTGGCAGTGCGGCGCGCCGGACTCGCCGCGCAGTCGGGCGCGGCGTTCGTGGCAGCGGCGCAGGCCTTGCTTCATCTCGACGACGCCTGATCGGCAACCGCGGGGTCAGGCCAGTGCGGGGGCGATTGCCGCGTCATACGCCGCCAGTCCCGCGGCATGGCCGTAGGCGGCGAGGTCCCGCCCCCGGCGCGGACGTCCGGCCGCGTCGAGCAGCTCGCGCGTCGCTTCCGCGATCGCCTGCGGATCGAAGAAGTCCACCAGCCGTGCATCGTCGGCGGGGCGGAGCACCTCGCGCACCGGCGCCGTGTCGGACGCGACCAGCGGCGTGCCGCAGGCCATCGCCTCCACCATGGACCAGCTCAGCACGAATGGATAGGTCAGGTACACGTGCGCCGCCGAGACCTGCAGCAGACGCCGGTAGGCGCCATGCGGGATGCGGCCGAGGAAGTGCGTGCGCGCCGGATCGATGTCGACCTGGCGCAGCATCGCCTCCCGCCAGTTGGGCGCGTTCTTCGGACGCGAGCCGTAGCTGACGCCGTCGCCGCCGACGATCACCGCCTGGCAGCCCGGATGCCACTGCTGCAGCCGCGCCAGCGCGCGCATGAAGACGTGGAAGCCGCGGTACGGCTCCAGGTTGCGGGCGACGTAGGTCACCACCGGATCGCCGACCTTCAGCACCGCCCCGCCGGGCAGCGGGAAGGTGGCCGACGGGTCCGGCACCATGCGGTCGAGGTCGATGCCCTCGTGCTGCACGACGATCTTCGGACGGAAGATCTCCGGATGCTGGTCGCGTTGCCAGGCCGTGGGGCTGATCGCCACGTCGCAGTGGGTGAGGTTCAGCGTGTGCAGCGCGTTCCAGGTGCGCAGCCGCGCGCGGTCGTCCATCGACAGCGGGAACTCCGGATCGAAGCCCAGGTCCGCGCCCTCCGCGTTGTAGAACCATTCGGACAGGTGGACGAGCCGGGCCTGCGGGAACACGTCCTTCGCGAACATCGTCTCCCCCCAGCCGGGGTGCGCGACGATGGCGTCGGGCACGAAGCCGCCGCGACGCAGGCGCATCATCACGCGCGCCACTGCCTGTCCGTGCAGCGTGGCCGTCTCCATCTGCCGCAGGTAGGGATGCTGGGCCGACTGCGCGCCGCGCGTGGGGCGATAGCGGATCAGCCGCTGGAAACCCGGCATGCCGGGGGCCGTGTCGCGGCCGATGCCGCGCACGTCCCAGCCCGGCCGCTTCGACCATTCGTGCACCAGCCGGCCGAACTGCCCGGGGAAGTTCTGGTGGATGACCAGGACCTTCATGGGCGCGCTCAGTGCATCCGGGAGGGCGGCGTTCCGGCGCCGTCGTCCGGCCCGGGCGTGCCGAGCAGCGGCGGCAGCAGGTCCAGCAACGTGCCGCCGAAGGGCGCGGGCCGGTCGCCGAGCAGGCGCGCCGCGAGCGGCTGCAGCGAGGCCACGTCGCGCGCCTCGCCGTCCAGCACGGCCTGCGCGTAGCGGCCCGAGAGGTTGTTCCGGTCCAGGCCGAGGGCGCGACGGATGGCTTCGGCGGCCGCCTCGCGGTCGCCGCGCACGGCCAGCACCACCGCCAGGCCGCCGTGGCTTTCGCCGAAGTTGCGGTCCAGGTCGATGGCACGTTCGAACGCGGCCTTCGCGGCCTCGAGGTCGTTCTGCAGCAGGCAGGTCCAACCCAGCGCATGCCAGGTGCCGACGTGGTGCGGGATGGCCTGTACCGCGCGGGTGAGTTGCGCGCGGGCCGCGTCGAGCCGGCGCTCCAGCAGGTCCGCGAAGCCCAGCGCGGACATCACGCGGCCGTCGGCGGGGTTTTGCTGCAGCGCGCGGTCCAGCAGCGCGCGGGCCAGGACCGATTCGCCGCGCGCAAGCCCCACGGAGGCGCGCGCCACCAGCGCTTCGGCGGGACCGCCGGCCGTCTGCAGCGCGTGCTCCGACCAGGTGAGCGCCAGCGGCAGGTCGTTGCCGTCCACCGCCAGCAGCGCCGCGACGCCGGCCGCCGACGGCGCCAGTTGACCGGTCGCCGAGCGCGCACGGCTCCAGGCCAGCGCCTCGTCGATGCGGCTGGCGTGATGCATCAGGCGCAGCCACAGGGACTGGAGCGCCTCGTCCACCGGTTGCCGCGGATCGCTGCCGACCCAGGGTGCCAGTTCGAGCAGGCCGGCCTCGGGCGCGCCGTCGCGCAGCGCGATGAAGGCGAGGTCGTGCGCGGCCACGGGGCGGATCGCTTCCGGCGCGCCGCGGTCTTCCAGGATCGCGAGCAGCACCGCGCGCGCTTCCGGACGGCGCCCCTGGGCGAGCAGCCAATGCGCCTCGCGCAGCCGCCACGGCCAGGGATCGGTCGTCGTCGCCAGGCCGTGACGCAGATGGAATTCGGCGCGCGGTCCGTCGCCGGCCTGCAGGGCCGTCTCGAACGCGTCGCCGAGCAGGGTCTGGTTGTCGGGGTCCTCGCGCAGGAAACCTTCGAGCCGGGCGAGCCGTTGCGATGCGGGGGAGGTCGTCGTCATGGAATGTCGATCGGTGCGTTGCGGTTGTGTCGGGTCACCAGGCCACGTCCACGGAACGGGTCGCGTGGAGCTTGTCGCGCAGCAGTTGCAGGCCGCGGCGGTGGATCTGGGAGATGCGGCTCTTCGTCAGCTCGAGGCGCCTGGCGATGTCCTCGAACGAATGCTCATGCAGGTAGTGTGCCGTGATCACCGTCTGCTCCTGCGGCGGCAGATGGCGCACGAGCTCGTGCAGCCGCTGCCGCAGCTGCCTGACCTCGATGCGCTGGTAGGCCAGCGGCGCGCCGCCGACGCCGATGTCGGGCGAGTCCTCGCGCGCGACCATGCCGGTGTCGTCCAGCAGGCAGCCCAGCGCGATGCCGATGCCGATCTCCGCCAGGTAGCGGAACAGCTCCTCCGGCGCCGACTTCGCGTCGGGCAGGGGCGCGCCGGGCTCGCGGGCATGTGCGATCACGGACTCGGTCCGTTCCTTGCGCAGCCGCTGCCGCACGGCGATCTGCTGCTGCTTCTCGGTCAGGCGCTCGATGCCGTCCAGGATCGCGCCGTGCATCCGGCGCGACGCGTAGGTCCGGAACTGCGCGCCCTTGTCGGGGTCGTAGCGGTCGATGCATTCCACCAGCGCCAGGCTGGCGAGCTGGTGGTACTCGGCGAACTCGATCTCGTCGTGGATGCGGCGGGCGTAGTAGGTCGCCGCCACGATGCGCGCGTAGTCGAGGTAGTGCGCGATCAGCTGCTGGCGCAGCGCCTGGTCCCCGGAGGCGCGGAACAGCGACCAGAGCTCGTGCTCGCGCCCGGCCGCCGACGCCGGCGCGGACGCGGGCGCGTCCACGTCCGGCGAGGGCGGCTCGACGTGGGCAGGCGAGGGGGCGGCGCGGCGCGGCATGTCGACCTCAGTGGAACGAACCCACGAGGGCCTTGAGGATCAGGCTCCACCCGTCGACCAGGATGAACATCAGCACCTTGAGCGGCAGTGCGATGGTCGTGGGCGGCATCATCATCATGCCCAGCGCCATCAGGATGCTGGACACGATCAGGTCGATGAGCAGGAAGGGCAGGAAGATCACGAAGCCGATCTGGAACGCCGCGCGCAGCTCCGACAGCATGAAGGCCGGGATCAGCTGCACGTTGCTGATGTCGTCCATGGTCTGCGGCGCCTTGGCCTTGGACAGCTCCACCATCAGCGCCAGGTCCTGCTCGCGGGTCTGGCGCACCATGAAGTCGCGCAGCGGCCGGCTGGCGCGGTCGAAGGCCACGTCCGCGCCCACGGTGCCCTGCATGAAGGGCTGCAGCGCGTGCTCGTTGAGCTCGTGCAGCACCGGCGACATCGTGAACAGCGTCAGGAACAGCGCCAGGCCGATCAGCACGGTGTTGGGCGGCGTCTCCGGCATGCCGATGGCGTGCCGCAGCATCGACAGCACGATGATGATGCGCAGGAACGCGGTGACGCACACGATGATGGCCGGCAGCACCGCCAGGACCGTGAGGCCCATGACGATGCGCACCGCCAGCGCGGTGTCCGTGCCCTGGCCCTTGCCGGAGGTCGGCAGGCGGAAGTCGACGCCGGTGCCCTCGCCGGGTCGGCGCGGCTCGACGCGCGGCGCGGCGGCGCGGCCGGCGCTCGTCGTCGATCCGGTGCCGGTGCCGGTGGTGGTGGTGCCGGTGGAAGCGGTCTCCGTGCCGTTGGCGGCCGACCGATCAGCGCCGTCGGAGGCCGCGGGCGATGCCGACGGCAACGCCGCCACGGGGGCGGGCGAGGGGACGTCCACCACGTGGAGTGTGTCGCGCGTGGTCGGCGCCGACTGGGCCAGTGCCGGACCGGCACTCAGCAGCCACGCGCAGGCGATGGCAAGCAGCAGGCGGATCACGGGGCGGTCTCCGGCTGGGGCGCGGGATCGATGCGGTCGATGACCACCGGCGCGGCGGTGCCGCCGACGGCCAGCAGCAGCTTGCGGCCTTCCCACTCCACCACATGCAGGCGCGTGTGGACGTCCAGGCGCAGGCCCGCCGTCACGCGCAGGTCGGAGGTCGGCGTCGACGTCAACCGCGCGGACAGTCCGGGCAGCGTCAGGCCACCCTGGCGGCGGCGATGCCACCACGCGGCCACGGAGGCCAGCACGAGCAGCAGCAGGAAGACCGCGCCGGCGACGGGGAAGCCCGGTTCGTCGGCGTCGCGGCGCAGCGGCAGCGGTTGCAGCAGCCGCGGCGCCGAGGCCGCGGCGGAAGCGGCCGCGGCCTCCATCGCTGCGCTCGCTGCCGTTGCCGCGGTCGTGGCCGCAGTCGTCGCGGTCGACGAGTCGGCCGCCGTCGCGATCGACGGGAGGATCAGACCGGCGGACGCCAGCGCGACGCCGGCGAGCCGGACGGAGAGACGTCGCATGGGGTCAGACCTTGAGCGGGGTCGGGATCTCGGAGAGCCGGACGGCGAACTGGTCGTCCACCGCGACGAGCTGTCCGCGCGCCACCACCTTGCCTTCGAGCAGGATGTCCACCGGCTGGTCGACGAGGCGGTCCAGCACGAACACTTCGTGCTCCCTGGCCGACATCAGCTGGCCGACGGTCAGCTCGACGTGGCCGACGCAGACCTGCAGCCGGGTGCGGATGTTGTGCAGCGGATTGACGGCCTCGCCGATCGCCGGGCGCGCGCCCGTCGGGATGTCGTGGAGTTCGTTCAGCGCGAGCACGTGCGCCGTCGGCGCCGAATCGGCGCGGGAGGAGGTGGAGTCGTTCATGAGGCGGTCGGCCGGGTGGCCGGAAACAGGGGTGTCGGAAGTCGGGAGCAGTTCGACGGCGCGGTGGCCGTCGCGGGCGCCGAGGTAGCCCAGGCAGGCGATGCGGGCGTCGTCCGGCGCGCGCAGCTCGAGCGGCCGCTCCAGCCGGTGCGGCAGCGGGAGCACGTCGCCCACGCGCAGCGATTGCAGGGTGCCGAGGTCGATGACCACCGGCGCGAGCTCCACGCGCAATGCGGCGGTGTGGGCGGCGATCGCGGCGGTCACGGTGGACTGCAGCGGCGGAAGCGCCGCGGCGGCGCCGGGGCGAGGCAGGTCGCGCAGCAGCGTCGCGGCGCTGTCGCCGTCCAGCAGCAGCCACAGCGTCAGCGTTTCAGCGCCGCGCAGGTCCAGCCGGGCGATCACGCTGCCGCTCCATGCGGCGACGCGCGGCGGCATCGACCGTCCGGCGGAGCCGTGCAGCGCGTGACCGAAGCGGCGCGACAGCTCGTCGCCGAGTTCGTCCGTCGCCAGCTGGGCGGCCTCATAGGCGATGGAGCCGTCGGCGGCGCGGCCGAACATCGCGCGTCCGACGGACTGCGCGAGCGTTTCGCCCTGGCCGAGTGGCCCGTGCACGGCGTGCACGCCGTGCGAGCCGGCGCTCGTCGCACCCGTCCAGATCCAGGGCAGGCCGGAGCCCGCCTGGCCCAGCCAGCCGTGCCAGGCGTCCGGTCCGGTCGGCGCGCCGTCGGGCCGCTGCTGCGCGTTGGACAGCGCGAGGTCTTCCAGCGTCAGGTCCCAGCGCGCGGTCCAGGCGCGCAGGCAGCCGTCCAGGCGCTGCGACAGCGTCGTCAGCGCGCCGGCGGACCACCACCGCAGCGCGCGCGCCGCGGCCGGGTCGGTCAGGATCGTGTCCGGCGTCGTCGTCCGCGCGACCGGCGTCGATGGCGTTGCCCGCATCGAGGGCATTGAGGGCCACGAGGGCGTCGTCGGCGCTGCTTGCGTCAATGTCGTCACTGGCGTCACTTACTTCTTCATCGAGAACAGCTGCTGCAGCATCTCGTTGGCGGTGGACACGATCTGCGAGGAGGCCTGGTAGCCGCGCTGCATGATCACGAGGTCGCTGAACTGCTGGGAGAGGTCCACGTTGGAGAGCTCGATCTCCCCGGAGCGGATGACGCCGAAGGTGCGTCCGTCGGCGACGCCGACGTGCCAGGCGGCGGGATCGCGGACCTGGAACTGGTTGTCGCCCACGGCGAGGGCCGCGTCGGCCGAATCGAAGCGCGCCAGCGCGATCTGCCGGCCCTTGACCGTCTGCTGGTTGGTGTAGTTCAGCACCAGCGTGCCGGTGCCGTCGAAGGTGGCGGCGCTCAGCGAGCCGGCCGCGTAGCCATCCTGCTTGCTGACCGCCAGCGTGGACACGTCGCCCGACGCGAACGAGCGCACCTCGCCGCTGAAGTCCAGCAGCAGCGGCATGTCGGGCTGGCCCGCCGGCTTGTAGACGATGTTGATCTTGGCGCTGGCGGCGGTGGGCTTGCCGTCGGCGAACTCCAGCGTGCCGGTGCCGACGGTGGCCGTGCCCTCCATCAGCTTCAGCGCCCACTTCAGCCCCGTGCGGGTGGCCGACAGCGTCAGCGTGTGGTCGGCGCCGGAGGCGTCGTAGACCTTGATGTTGCTGACGGTCTGCGCGTTGGTCGTCGTGCTGGGCAGGTTGCCCTGGAAGCTCAGCGTCTGCGTGGCCTTGGCGTCGTTGGTGCGGTACTGGTCCAGCGAGATCGCCGAGAAGTTGCCGCCGCCGTCGGAGGACATCACCTGGCTGCCGTCGGCGCGGTTGACCAGCACGCCGGCGGGGCTGAACTCGAACTGGCCGGCGCGGCTGTAGTGGAGCTGCCCCTCGTCGTTGCGCAGCACGAAGAGGCCTTCGCCGTCGACGGCCAGGTCCAGGTCGTTGCCGGTCTTGCGCAGCTCGCCCTGCTTGAAGTTCATCGACGTCGTGTACGTCGTCACGCCGTAGCCGACCTGGCCGTGACCGAAGGTGTCGCCGCCGGCCGCGTCCTCGTTCGAATAGAACATGTCGGCGAACTGCAGCGACGAGCTCTTGAAGCCCGGCGTGTTCAGGTTGGCGGTGTTGTTGGCGATGACGCGCAGGCCGTGCGAGTAGCTCATCAGGCCGCTCATGCCGACGAAGATGGATTCGAGCATGGTGTCTCCCGGAGGGACCTCAGCGCACGGCCGAGATCTGGTTGAGGCTGAGGTTGGAGAGCGTCGCGCCGGCGCTGGTGCGCACCGAGATCGACGGCGAATCGCCGGCCAGCGACAGCGACGCGACGGTGCCGGTGACGGTGCCGGTCTCGGTGGTCACGTCGACGGTGCGGCCGATCAGGCCGACCGACTGCAGCGCGGCCTGCGTCGACAGCAGCGCGTCGAGCTTGCCGTTGAGCTGCTGCGTCTGTTCCAGCGAGGTGAACTGCGCCATCTGCGCCATGAACTCCTGGTTGTCCATGGGCTTGAGGGGATCCTGGAAGGTGAGCTGCGTCAGCAGGATCTTCAGGAAGTCGTCCATGCCCAGGCCGTTGGCCTGGAGGGTGGTGTTGGAGGTGCCGCCGACGGCGCCGATGCTGTCCATTCAGAACTCCCGGGTGGTGAGGTGTGCCACGACGTCCACCGCGGGACGGGTCGAGGGGTGAGGGGTGTCCGGCACGGCCAGGGCCGCGCCGTTGCAGGTGATGCGGCCCGCGCGCAAGCCCTGGTCGCGCAGCCAGCGCACGACGGCGCCGGCGACCTCGGCCGCCGGCGGCGCCGAGCGCGCGTCCAGGCCGATCCAGACCTGTGCGGTGTCGCCTTGCCATTGCACGTGCACGCGCACGGGAGATCGGGTCTGCGACTGCGATGGCGACGGCGATGGCGACGGCGATGGCGACGCGCCCAGGTACCCGGCGAGCCGGCCCGCGTCGATGGCGGACGTGTCAGTCCCACCGGCCGCACCGGCAGCGCGGGTCGCCTCGTTCGCGGCGATGTCGGCGGTCGACGCCTCGCGCGTGGACGGGGTGCGCGCGCGCAGGCCCGTCTCGTGATCGACGGAGCGAAGGTCCGGCTCGCCGTCGATGGTGGGCAGGGCGCGGCGCGCCGATGGCGTGCCGATCTGCGACGACGCCACGCGATCCGCCGCAGCGGCGCCGGCTGGCCGGGCCGTCTCGGCGACGGCGGTGGAGACGTCCATCCACGGCACGGGCGGACGCGGCAACGGCTTCGAGGTCGGGGCCGTCGCAGGCGCGGCGGAGCGACGACTGAGGTCGGCCGCCGTCGATCCGGAGGCGGATGTCGGGGCGGCGTCGTGGCGGAACCAGTCGCGCGTCTGCGCGCGCTCCATCTCGCGCTGCCAGGCCTCCTTGGCCGGCGCGCCGTCCTGGCCGGGTCCGCCCGATGGGGTCGAAGCGCCTGGCGGCGTACCGATCGGTGCCGGCATCGTGCCGGTCGGGGTCAGGAGGCTCATGCGGCCTCCCGACCCGGCGTGGGGGACGGACGCCAGCCGGCGCGGGCCAGCCAGTCGTCGTCGGCCTGGATGACGGCGAGGCGGCGTTGTTCCGCCAGGTGTTCCTCGCGGCAGCGGTCCCGGTCCTCGTCGATCGCGTCCAGCGCGAGTTGCTGCTTGCCGACGCGGCGCAGCAGCTCCGCCTGTGCGGCGTCGGCCGCGTCGCGTTCGGCGCGCAGCTTCGTCAGGCGTTGTTGCGCATCGGTGAGGTAGGCCAGCCGCGCCAGCGACTGCGACGGGTCGATGCGCGCGGCCGCGGCGGCGCGACCTTCGAGCGCCAGAGCCTCCAGCCGGGACTCGAGCGCCAGCGTTTCGTCGCGCAGCGCGGCCGCTTTGGCGGTCGCGGCGGCGAGGTCGCGCTGCAGCGCGTCGAGCTGCCATTGCGCCTTCTGGCGCACCGGCTCCAGGGCGTAGACGAAACCGCGCAGGTCGCCGCTCATGGGTGTCCCTTCAGGATCAAGGTGGCCAGCCGATGGACGGCTTCGTCGCGCGGCACGCCGCCCTCCGACTGGCGCAGGAAGGCGATCAGCTCGGCCTCCAGCGCCAGCGCCTTGTCCAGCGCCGCGTTGGTGCCGCGCTCGTAGGCGCCGATGTCGACCAGCTGCCGGTTGCGGTCGAGCAGCGCGAGCAGCTCCACCGCCTGCACCGCCAGCGCCTGCACCGGCGCGGGCACCAGGTCGGGCATCAGCCGGCTCACGCTCTTGAGCGCGTCGATCGCCGGGTACTGCCCGCGGTTGGCGAGCTGGCGCGACAGCACCACGTGGCCGTCCAGCGTGGCGCGCAGGCAGTCGGTGATCGGCTCGTTCAGGTCGTCGCCCTCGACCAGCACCGTCAGCAGCGCGGTGATGGAACCGCCGGACAGGCCGGTGCCGCAGCGTTCGCACAGCTCGGGCAGTTCGGCGAAGACGGACGGCGTGTAGCCGCGCGCGGTCGGCGGCTCGCCGGCCGACAGGCCGACCTCGCGGCGCGCCATCGCGAAACGCGTCACCGAGTCCATCGTCAGCAGCACCTGCTGGCCGCGATCGCGGAAGTATTCGGCGACGGTCACTGCAGCATGGGCCGCGCGCAGGCGCGCGAGCGCCGGCTGGTCGGAGGTCGCGACCACCACCACCGAGCGCGCCAGCCCCTCGGGGCCGAGCTGCTTGTCGATGAACTCGCGCACCTCGCGGCCGCGCTCGCCGATCAGCGCGATGACGTTGATGTCGGCGCGCACGTGGCGCGCGATCATGCCCAGCAGCGTGCTCTTGCCGACGCCGCTGCCGGCGAAGATGCCGACGCGCTGGCCCTTGCCCAGCGTCAGCAGGGCATCGATGGACCGCACGCCGGTCTCCATCACCTCGGTGATGCGCGGGCGGTGCATGGGATTCACGGGCCGGGCCCGGACCGGCCGGCGTTCGGCGGTCCAGGGATCGGGGCGGCCGTCGAGCGCGTGCCCGAAGCCGTCGATCACGCGGCCGAGCAGCGCCTCGCCGACGGCGATGGACGGCGTCTCGCCGGTGGCCGTGACGACGCAGCCGGGCGCGAGGCCTTCGGACGTGCCATAGGGCATCAGCATCACGCGGCCCGCGCGCATGCCGACGACCTCGGCCATCAGCGGCGGCACGATCTGGCCCGCGCGGCCGCGCACCTCGATCTGGCACACCTCGCCCAGGACGGCGTCGGGGCCGGACGCCTCGATCATCAGTCCGGACAGTTGTTGGACGACGCCGGTCCGGCGCGTCAGCTCGGCGCCGCGCGTGGCTTCGGCGAGGGTGTGCAGCAGCGTCATGTCAGCGGGCCTGCCGGGCGTGGTCGACGGCGCCCAGCCACACCTGGCGCAGCCGGTCGAGCTGGCGGTCCAGGCGGGTGTCGAGCGTGCCCTGCGCGCCGTCCAGCAGGCAGCCGCCCGGCGTCACGGCCGGATCGGCGACCCACTCGACCGACGCATGCGCGGCGCGCAGCGGATCGTCGGCCAGCAGGGCGAGGTCGTCGGGATGCAGGCGCACGCGGTGCAGCGCGGCGCCGGACAGTTGCGCGATGGCCAGGCGGACGCCGTCGGCCACGGTCTCGCGGGTCGCGGCGCGTTCGCCGATCAGCCGGCACACGGCGGCGAAGGCGAGGTCGACGGCGTCGTCCTCCAGCGCGGCGAGCCGCGCGGCGACGGCCGCATCGAGGTCCTGGACCACGCGGGACAGCCGCGCGATTTCGGCCTCGCGCGCCGTGCGCAGGGTCTCGGTCTGCGCGGCCCATTGGGCGTCCGCGCGCGTCTGCCACTGCTCCGCCTGCTGGCGGATCGCGGCCTCGACGCGCGCTTGCGCCTCCTGCAATCCTTCGCGAAGCCCTTCCTCGTGCGCGCGCTGCCGATCTTCGGCGAGCACGGAGGCGCGGATCTCGTCCACCGACGGGCCGGACGGAGACGCTGGCGGTGCCAGCGGCGCCAGCGACGGGATGGCGGACACCGGACGGGCGCCGCCGTTCCAGCCCGTCAGCGTCTGCGCCGCCTTGGCGACGGCGCCCACCGGCTCCGCCGCGTGGCGGTGCCGGGGCAGGGCGAGCGTGCGCGGCTGCGACGGCGACGGCAGGTCGCGCAGGACGGCGGGCTTCACGAAGGGGACTTCTTTCATCGACGGCTCCACGGAGCAAGGCGTTGGGCGAGTCGCGCGCCCCAACTGCGCGATCCGTGTGATCCGCGCGATGCGTCGGCGCGGCCGTCCACGGAGGGACGGGCCAGGCGCGCGGCGACCAGGTCGGCCGCGCGCGCGCCCCGGACGCTCATCGCGGCAGGCGACGACGCAGAGCCGGACGATGCGGCGGACGACGCGGCGTCCTCCGCCAGCAACTCGCCGATGCGACGCCGACGGGCGGGGCCGAGCCGGTCCAGCAGTCCGGTACGCCAGGCCCAGTCGGCCCCCTGGCCGTCACCGCCCGCAGGGGCGCGGCGGCCGTGTTGCAGCAGGCACGCGATCAAGGCATCGGGTTCGTTCTGAAGCAGCGCGACCATCTCCGGCACGGTGGCCTGCGCGAGACGGGCCAGCGGCAGGTCGGCGCCGGCGGCCGAGGTCGACGCGGTCGTTGCGGACCGGGCGCCGTGGTCATTGCCGCTGCCGTTCCCGTTCCCGTTCCCGTTCCCGCTCACGTTCCGCGTCGCGCGGGTCAGCACGGCGTCCAGCAGCGCGGGGTCGCTCGGCACGCCCAGCGTGGCGAGCTCGACCAGCAGCTGTTCGGCCTCGGCCCGCGCGGCGGGGTCGAGCTGACCCAGCATCCAGCGGCGATCGGCCTCGCCCAGCGTGTGCATCAGCAGCGCGGCCTGACGCGCGCCGCTGGCGTTGTCGGACAGCGTGATCACCGCGCGGCTCCCGACTGCGGCGGTTCCGCGTCCAGCCACTCGCGCACGCGGGCCAGCGCGGCCTGGCGCTCGACCTCGCTGAGCGGGCGGGCGGCGCGCTGCGCCTGGGCGCGGCGACCGGCGACCAGCCAGACGACGAGGCCGAACACCAGCGCGACCAGCAGCGCGACGAGCGCCAGCACGACCATCCGAGGACGCTCGGCCGCTGCCGCTTCCGCCGCGGCCACGTTCGAGGTGCGCGATGCGGCGCTGTCGTCATCGAAGGACATCGTGGTGGACGCGGGCGTCTGGTCGCCCGCCGTCGCGGACGACGCGGCGGAACCCGGCGCGGTCAGCCCGGCCACGGGCTGCACCACCACCACGTCGCCGCGGCTCAGCGACGCGCCGACGGCCGCCGCGAGCAGCGTGCGGGTGCGCTCCACCTGCTGGGCGTCCAGCGGCATCTTCACGACCGCCAGCACCTGCAGGCTGCGCACCGACCCCGGCTGCGACACCACCTGCTCGACGCGACGGCCGACCTGGTACTCGATCTCGCGCTGCGAGTTGGACGCGCCGCGCGTGCCTTCGCGGGTGTTGTTGGCGGGCAGGACGTCCTCCTTCGACGTCTCGCGCTCGCGCACGACGACGCCGGTGACGTTCTCGCCCGGCTGCGAGGGCTGGGCGAGCACGTCCTCGGTCGTGCGACGGACCTGGTCCATGTCGAGCACCACGTCGACGCTGGCCAGCGCGCGGCCCGGACCGAACGCGCGGTCCAGCACCTGCGTGGCCTTGTGCGCCAGCTGCTGCTCGATCTCGCGCTTGAGTTCCAGGCGCGGCGACACGTCGCCGCCGCCTTCGCCGGCCGGCTGCGCCGCGCGGGTCAGCGCGATGCCGCTCTGGTCGACGATGGTCACGTCCTGCGGACCGATGCCCGCCACCGCGGCGGCCACCAGGCGCTGGATGCCGCGCACCTGCTCGGGCCGCAACACCTGGCCCTGCTTGAGCGCCAGCGTGATCGCCGCCTTGGCCTTGCCCTGGTCGCGCTTGAACAGCCCGTCCTCGGGGAAGGCGAGGTGCACGCGCGCCGATTCGACTTCCGACAGCGACAGGATGGTGCGGGTGATCTCGCCCTGCAGCGCGCGCTGGAAGTTCACCTTCTGCGCGAACTCGGTCATGCCGAAGTCGGTGTTGTTGAAGAGCTCGAAGCCCACCGCGCCGTGCAGCGGCAGGTCCTTGCTCATCAGCTTCAGACGCGTCTGGTGCAGCGTCTTGCGGTCGACCAGGATGGTCGTGCCGTCGGACGCCAGGTCATAAGGCACCTTCATGCGGTCGAGCTCGGCGGTCATCGCCGCCGCGTCCTGCGCCGAGAGGCTGCCGAACAGCACGTCGCGATCGGTGCGCATCAGCCACACGCCGAGCGCGGCCGTTCCCAAGAGGATCACCGCGATGCCGGCGACGAAGCCGTACCGGGCCGAGGTGCCGAGGCCCTGCCAAAACGTTCTCAACTGCTGCTCCCTTGCGCGCGCTCGATGGAGGATGGTTCTTCAATGCTGGAAAAACGGAGGTCGGGGCGCGTCGTCACACCTGCATCCGCATCAGGTCCTGGTAGGACTCCAGCAGCCGGTTGCGCACCTGCAGCATCAGCTGGAAGGACATGCGGCTCTCCTCCAGGCGCAACATCACCTGGTGGAGGTTCTCGACGTTGCCGGTGGCCAGCGTCTGCAGGTCGGCCTGGCTGGCCTGCAGCTGCGCGCTGACCTGCTGCAGACCGTTCGTCACCATGCCGCTGAAGGACGGCGCGGAGGCGCCGACCGACGACGCGCCGCCCATGCCCTGGAGGCCGCTGATGCCGTTCATCGCGTTCACGCCGCCGATCTGCATCGTCGGCGCGAGCGAGGGTTCCGTCAGTGCCCCGATCGGCGGGATGAAGGGCGCGCTCACGAGTTGCCTCCGATTTCCAGCGCCTTGGCCGCCATGGCGCGCGCGATGTTCATCGCGGCGACGTTGGCCTCGTAGGCGCGGGATGCGCCTAGCATGGTCATCATCTCGGTGGCGGTGTCGACGCCCGGATAGCTGACGTAGCCCTGCGCATCCGCCTGCGGATGGCCGGGATCCAGCACCGTGCGGGCGGGCTTGCCGTTGGACTCGACCAGCGCGGTCGGGCCGGCCAGGCCCTGGCCGACCAGCGAGGCGAAGCCGGCGCCGTCCATCGGCTGCGCGCCGATGGCGGACTGGGCGATGACGCGCAGCGGCTGGAAGCCGCGGCCGTCGGCGGAGGACACGGTGTTGGCGTTGGCCAGGTTGAGCGCGGCGACTTCGACGCGCAGGCGCTCGACGTCCATGCCGGTGGCGCTGATGGCGAAGGATTGGGCGTAATTCATCGATGGTTCCTGAAGCGCGCTCAGCGCTTGCCTTCGGTCACCGCGCTGCCCAGGATGGACAGGTGGCGGTTGAGCCCGCGCACCAGCGCCTGGTAGTGCAGGTTGTTCTCGGCGAGCGCGGCGACTTCGCGGTCGACGTGCACGACCGCCGGGCCGCCGTTGGCGGCCAGCTCGGGCTCGATGCGGACCTGCAGCGTCGGCGCGGCAGCGCCGCCCAGACTGCCCATGCCGGCGGAACGGGCGTAGTCGCGCAGGCCGTCCTCGATCTGCGCTTCGAAGGACACGCGCTGCGGCACGTAGCCGATGCTGTTGGCGTTGGCGATGTTGGTCGCGATCACCTGCTGACGCAGCGTCGCGGCGTCCAGCGCCAGCGAGAGCGAGGCCGTGGTGACGGCTTCGAGGCCATGACTCATGGGAGGACTCCTTGAAGGGGGCTCACTGGACCACCAGGTCCGCGTGCAGGGCGCCGGCGGCCTTGACCGCGCGCAGGATGGAAATGATGTCGCGCGTGCTGGTGCGCATGCGCACCAGGGACTGGACGAGATCGGCGACGGTGTTGTTGGCCGTGACGAAGCCGGTGCTCGCGCCTTCGGTGACGTCGACGCGGCTGTTGGTCACCAGCGCGGTGCGGATGCCGTCGGATGGTCGGCCGTAGGCCAGCGGCTGCGACACCGTGGTCTCCGCGTCGACCGAGACGCGCAGCTCGCCGTGCGAGACCGCGACCTTGGAGATGCGCACGTCGCCGCCGGCCACCACGGTGCCGGTGCGCTCGTTGATCACGACGCGCGCGCGGCGGTCGGGATCGACGAGGACGTTCTCGATCCTGGCGAGGAAGGCCACCGGCCGGTGGCGCTCGGCCTCGGGCACGCGCACGTCGATGCCGGAGGCGTCGCGCGCCTCGGCGATGGTGTCGCCGAACTGCGCATTGATCGCCGCGGCCACGCGGTCCGCCGTCGTGTAGTCGGCCTCCTGCAGCACGAAGGTGACGGAGGCCTGGTCGTCGTGCGTGGCGGTCTTGAGGCCGACCTCCACCGTCGCGCCGCCCGGCACGGAGCCGGTGGTCGGATGGTTCTTCTGCACCACGTTGCCGTTGGCGTCGTAGCGGTAGCCGCCGATGGACAGCGGCCCCTGCGCCAGCGCGTAGGTGCGGCCGTTCGCGGCCTTGAGCGGCGTCAGCAGCAGCGTGCCGCCCAGCAGGCTGCGCGCGTCGCCGCTGGAGGTGATGGTGATGTCCAGCGTGTCGCCTTCGCGGGCGAAGGGCGGCAGCGCCGCGGTGACCATCACCACGGCCACGTTGCGGCTCTGGACCTGGTCGGGCGCGATCGTCAGGTTGAACTGCGACAGCACGTTGGCCAGCGCCTGGCGCGTCGTGCGGTTGGACGGCGAGTCGCCGGTGCCGGCCAGGCCGGTGACGATGCCGTAGCCGATCAGCGCGTTGTCGCGCCAGCCCTGGATCTTGCCCAGGTCCTTGACGCGGATGGCGTCGCCGCTGCGCGCGGTCGAGACCGTGGCGGCCTGCGCAGGCGCGAGACCGGCGGAGAGGACGGTGCTGAAGGCGAGGGCGGCGATCGTGACGGCGACCGCGGCGACGTTCGTGGTGATGGCGGACTTCACCGCGGAGAACAGGACGACGCGCATCACAGCCCCACGATGTCCAGCAGCTGGCGCCACCAGGCCGGCTTCTGCCGCGAGGCCAGCTCGCCTTCGCCGACGTAGGTGATCTTGGCGTCGGCCAGTCGCGAGGAGATCACGATGTTCGCGTCGGAGATGTCCTGCGGACGGACGCGGCCTTCGACGTTGATGCGCTGCAGCTCGTCGTTGATCGTCAGCGACTGCTCGCCGGTGACGCGCAGGTCGCCGTTGGGCAGGACCTCCACGACCGACACGGTCAACTGCGCCAGCAGCTTGCCGGAGCGCGTGGTGCGGCCTCCGCCGTCGAAGTCGCCGCGCACGTTGACGCCGGCGCTGATCGGCAGCGAGGGCGAACGGTGCGGGCGCACCAGTTCCGCGGACATGTCGTTGCTGCGGCGCGTGCCGGTGTCGGCGCCGGCGGCGGCCGAGGCGTTCTCGACCACCTGGACGGTCAGCGCGTCGCCGACGCGGAAGGCGCGGACGTCTCCGGCGACGGGGCGGTAGGTCTTCTCGTCATAGAGGCTCTGGGCCGACGCGGCGCCTGAGGCGCCCGCGACGAGCAGGACCGTGGTCCAGCACAGCAGGGTTCGGTACGTCATGGTTGGAGTTGCACCTGGTTCGGCCCGACGACGCGGGCGAGAAGGGGGCCGCCGGCACGGCTGCCCATCCGGATGAGCACCGGCTTGCCGGGGACGCCGTCCTGCAGCGCCTCGCCGATGGTTTCAAGGGAGATGGCCCCGGCGCGCGAGCGCACCGTGACCTGCTGCCCGCGCAGCACGGCGGGCAAGGTTTCGACATGGGCGGCGGTCAGGACCTGGCCCTTGAGCAGCGGTCGGCGCAGCCGCAGGCGGTCCAGCGCGGCGTCGGTCGCGACCGGCGCGGTCGGCTGGCCGGCGAGGTCCAGTTCCACCGCGTCGAGCGCATCGCCGGTGAGCGTCTGACGGGCCGCGACGTCGTCGCGCGCCACCCAGGCGCGGCCCAGCAGCTCGACCTTGACGGGGACGGTCACGGTGCGCGCGTGGCGACCGTCGGTCCACAGTTCGACCGGCACGGCCACGCGGCGCGCGGGCCAGCCGCCGTCGACGTCGGGCCGCGCCTTCAGGTCGAGCTGACGGCTGCGCGGCACGAGCCAGCCGTCGCTCTCGCCGCCTTCCAGACGCGGGCGACCTTCCGCCGCCCCGGGGCACTCGACGCTGGTCCGCACGGTCAGGTCCGGACGCGCCAGCGCCGCGGCGAGCGCATCGCCGGCCGCGCGGCAGACCTCGTCGGCCGGCACGAGCTGTCCGGCACGCGAGATGCTGACCGCCTCCGCGCCGTCCCAGGCCAGTGCGGGGACGCGCGGCGCCGCGCGGCGCAGCCAGGCGTCGACGCGGGCCCGTTCCAGCCGCAGCACGTCGCCGAGGCGCGGCGCGGCGCCCAGATCCAGCGATTCGGCCGCGCGGATCGCCGCCGCGTCCTCGCCCTGGAGGCGGACGATGTCGCCCAGGTGCACGCGCGGTCCGTCCACGTCCGCGCGCGACCGCAGCTCCGCGCGCCACGACGGCGTCGGACCGGCCCACGAGGACGCCGCGACGGTCGCGAGGACCGTCGACAGGCCGACCGCGGCGAGTGTCTTCATCCCCGGCGCAGCCCGTTGACCATGCCCAGCATCTCGTCGGACGCCTGCACGACCTTGACGCTGGCCTCGTAGGCGCGCTGGGCCATCATGAGGTTGACCATCTCGTCGACCAGCTTCACGTTGGAGCCTTCGAGATAGCCTTGACGCACGGTGCCCATCGCATCGGCGCCGGCGCGGCCCGCGATGGGTTCGCCAGACGAGGCGGAGACGCGGTACTCGTTGTCGCCGCGGGCTTCCAGGCCCGTCGGGTTGCTGAAGCGCACCATGTCGAGCTGGCCCAGCTCCAGCGGCGCGGACTGGCCCGGCATGCGCGCCAGCACGCGGCCGTCCTGCTCGACGGTGATCGCCTGCGCGGTGTCGGGCACGGCGATCGCGGGCTTGAAGGCATGACCCGCCTGCGTCGCCAGCAGGCCGTCGGCGTTGACCTTGAAGGTGCCGCCGCGGGTGAAGGCGGAGGTGCCGTCGGCGAGCGTGACTTCGAAGAAGCCTTCGCCCGAGATCGCCAGGTCGTACATCGAGTCGGTCTTCTTGACGTCGCCCAGGTCGAACATCTTGGCGATGCCGGTGACGCCCACGCCCATGCCGGCGCGCTGGATGTCGTCGAGGCCGGTCAGCGACGGCGTGTCGAGCGCCCCGGCACGCTGGGTCGCGTCGTGCGAGACCAGGTCGACGAAGCTGACGCGGGTGCGCTTGTAGCCGACGGTGTTGACGTTGGCCAGGTTGTTGGCGACAGCGTCGACGTTCATCTGCTGCGCGTGCATGCCGGTCGCGCCGATGTACATGGAATCGAGCATGGAGGGTCCTGTGTCCGTGGAAGGAGGAAGAGAGGAGGGCGGGCGGTGGTGGCGTCCGGGATCAGGCCGGCGCTCAGGCCTCGCCGAGTTTGCGGATGGCCGAGCCGACCAGTTCGTCGTAGTTCTGCACGGCGCGCTGGACCGATTCGAAATGGCGCATGGTCTGCATCAGGTCGACCATCTCGCGGGCGTGCTGCACGTTGGCGTTCTCCAGGAAGCCCTGGCGCAGCTGGACCTCGGTGTCGGCCAGCGGCGTGCGCTGCGAGCCCGGCGCGAAGAGGCCCGCGCCCAGCGGGCTGAGCGAGGCCTTCTCGCCGAAGGAGACCACCTGCAGCCGGTCGACCGCGCGGCCTTCCTGCACCACGCGACCCGCGGCGTCGACGCTGAACGGCCCTGCGTTCAGCACGATGTCGCCGCCCTGGCCCTGCACCGCGTCGCCGCGCGGGGTGACGAGGCGGCCGCGGGCGTCGAGCTGGAAGTCGCCCTGCCGGGTGTAGGCGGGGCCGGCGTTCGTCTGGACCTCGAACCAGCCGTCGCCGACGATCGACAGGTCCAGATCGCGGCCGGTGGCGCGCAGCGTGCCGGCGCTCAGGTCGCGCGCGACGTCGAAGGGACGCGCGGCGGGCAGCGTGGCGACGGCCTCGGCCTGCGATGCGGCCACGCCGTTCATCGTCTGCACGAACGACGGCGCGAGCGCGGCCTCCGAGCGGGCGACCATCACCTGGCGCTTGTAGCCCGGCGTGGAGACGTTGGCGATGTTGCTGCCGATCTGATCCAGTCGGGCGGCGTCCTGCTGCATCGAGCGCAGGGTGATGGCGAGGATTTCTTGCATGGGATGACGGTCAGGGGCCGACGACGGCGTAGGACTTGAGTTCGATGGCCTGGGGCACTTCGGTCATCGAGAGGATGCGCAGGTGCGGGAGCACGCGCTCCGACAGCGATCGCAGGTGGCGCCGCAGGTCGGGCGCGCACAGCAGGACCGGCAGCAGGTTGTGCTTCATCATGCGTTCGGACAGGGCCACCAGGCGGCCCATGAACTGCTCGGCCAGGCGCGGATCGATGACCAGCGGCTGGCCGGCCTCGGCCTGGCGGACGCTGGTCATGAACTGGCTCTCGATCGCCGGGTCCAGCGTCATCACCTGCAGGGCGGTGGCCTCGCCCAGCAGCTGCTGGCAGATGGCGTGGCCCAGGCGGTGACGCACGCGTTCGGTGAGGTAGCCCACGTCCTTGCTGGCGCGGCCGGCGTCGGACAGGGTCTCGAGGATCGCCTCGATGTGGCGGATGCTGACCTTCTCGCGCAGCAGGTTCTGCAGCACCCGCTGCACGTCGGTCAGCGCCAGCACGGTCGGGATGAGCTCCTCCACCAGCGAGGGCTGGGTCTGGCGCACCCGCGCCAGCAGCCGGTCCACTTCCTGGCGGGTCAGCAGCGTCGCGGATTCGCGCCGCAGCACTTCGGTGAGGTGGGTCAGCAGCACCGTCGGCGCGTCCACCAGCGTGTAGCGGGCGGCGACGGCCGCCTCGCGCTGCGTGGCGTCGATCCACAGCGCCGGCAGGCCGTAGGTCGGGTCGCGGGTGACCTCGCCGGGAATGGCCGTGGTGTCGCCCGTCGGATGGATGGCCAGCAGCTTCTCGGCGCGCGCTTCGCCGCGTCCGACGATGACGCCGTCGACGTGGATCTCGTAGCGGTCCGCGCCCAGCCGGGCGAGGTCGCGGAAACGCACCCGCGGCAGCACCAGGCCGAACTCCTGCGCGTGCTGCTTGCGGAAGCTCGCGATGCGGTCAGTGAAGAGACCGTCGGGCTGTGCGACCAGTTCGCTCCAGCGCGAGCCGACCTGCACCTCGATGGGCTCGACCGGCAGCATCGCGTAGGGATCGGCGTCGTCGGCCCCGGCTGCCGGCGTGTCGGCCTCGGTGCCGGCGGTGGCCGCGCCAGCGGCCGCGTTGCGGCGCACCACCCACCACACGCCGAGCACGGCGGTGATCAGGATCAGCGCCGGCCAGGCAGGGATGCCGGGCAGCAGCAGCAGCCCGGCCAGCGCGCCGGCCACCAGCAGCAGCGTCTTCGGGAACGAGGTGATCTGGCGCAGCACCTCCTGGCTCAGGTTGCCGTCGGAGGCCGAGCGGGTGACGATGATGCCGGTGCCCACCGCGATCACCAGCGCCGGCACCTGGGTGACGATGCCGTCCCCGATCGTCAGCAGCGTGTAGGTCTGCAAGGCCTGACCCCAGGGCAGGCCCAGCTGCATCACGCCGATGACGATGCCGCCGACGATGTTGATCAGCATGATGATGATGCCGGCGATGGCGTCGCCCTTCACGAACTTGCTGGCGCCGTCCATCGCGCCGTAGAAGCCGGCTTCCTTCTCCAGGTTCTTGCGCCGGCGCTGCGCCTCGGGCTGGTCGATGAAGCCCATGTTCAGGTCGGCGTCGATGCTCATCTGCTGGCCGGGCATGCTGTCGAGCGTGAAGCGCGCCGCCACTTCGGACACCCGCTGCGCGCCGTTGGTGACGACCACGTACTGCACGACGATGAGGATCAGGAAGACGATCAGCCCGATCACGTAGTTGCCGCCGACCACGTAGGACCCGATCGCGCCGATGACCTTGCCGGCGCTGGCCTCGGACAGGATCAGGCGGGTGGCGGCCACGTTCAGCGACAGGCGGAACAGCGTGGCGATCAGCAGCAGCGAGGGAAAGGTGGAGAACTCCACCGGCCGCGCCATGTAGAAGGTCAGCAGCAGGATCAGGAAGGCGAAGCTGAAGTTGGTCAGCAGCAGGAAGTCCAGCACGCCCGCCGGGATGGGGGCGAACAGGATCACCAGGATGCCCAGCACCAGCGCCACCATGGCGATGTCGCTGTGCCTGCCGAAGATGCGTTGCAGTGCGTTCATGCGGTCTTTGCCGTTTCCCTGGCGCGGCGCATCGCGAGCACCCAGACGATGATCCGCGCCACGTCGGCGTAGAGCGTCTGGGGCACATGCTGGTCGATGTCCATGCCGAAATAGATGGCACGCGCGAGCGTGCGGTTCTGCACCACGGGGATGCGCTTGGCGGCGGCGATCTGCCGCATCGCCGCGGCCATGCCGCCGGCGCCCTTGGCCAGCAGCAGCGGCGCGGCCATCTCGCCGTGGCGGTAGCGCAGCGCGACGGCGAAGTGCGTGGGGTTGGTGATCAGCACGTCGGCGCCGCCGGTGCGGGTCAGCGCGCGGCTGCGCTTGAGCATCTCGCGGCGCAGTTCCCGCAGCCGGCCGCGGATGCGCGGATCGCCTTCGCGGTGCTTGACCTCGTCCTTCAGCTCGCGCTTGCTCATGCGCATGTTCTTGGCGAACTCGCGGCGGCTGAAGCCCAGGTCGATGAGCGCGATGACGGCCAGCGCCAGCGCCAGCTTCAGGCACAGCGAGGCGACGTCGTCCAGCAGCAGGCGCATGAAGGCCAGCGGCGGGCGGCCGGCGATCTGGTGGAACTGCGGCAGCAGCGACGTCAGCGCGGCGTGGACGACCAGCGCCAGCACGACCAGCTTGACGACGGCCCGGCCGGCGTCGAACAGCGTGCGCACCGACAGCACGCGCTTGAGGCCGCTGGCGGGGTTCAGGCGCTGCCAGTCGGGCTGGATCGGATGCAGCGAGAGCACCGGACCGGTCTGCAGCACATTGCCCAGGATGGCCGCCACCATGATGGTCGCGAACACGGGGAGCAGCAGCATCATCGCGGCGCGGCCCGCGTGCGAGACGAGCTCCCAGAGCTGGGCCGGTTGATGGAGGGCGCCGGCGCGCTTGAAGAGTTCCGCGTCGAAGCGGAACTGGGCGAGGACGAAGTCCCAGCCCAGCGCATAGAAGTAGACGACGGCCACGCCGAAGACGATCGCGGAGACGACGTCGGCGCTGCGCGCGACCTGGCCCTTGCGGCGTGCCTGCTCCAGCTTGTGGGGGGTGGCCGCGTCATTGCGGTCGAGTTCCTGTTCCATTATGGAAACACCGCCCCCCAGCTCTTGAAGACCGTGGCGTTGATGCGTTCCACCACGCCGGTCAGCGAGGTCATCGCGGCGGCGAGCGCGGCCATGCCCAGCATCACCTTCAGCGGGATGGCCAGCATGAAGGTGTTCATCTGCGGCAGGTTGCGGGACAGCACGCCCAGCGCGACTTCCACCAGCAGCAGGCACAGCACCACGGGCGCGACCATCGCGAAGCCCAGCGCGAACATGGACGAGCCCTGCTGGATCAGCGCCGCGGCGGCGCCGTCGACCAGCCAGGGCGAGCCGACCGGGATGCGCTCGACGCTGAGCGCCAGGCCGCGCAGGACGTTGTGATGGGTGTCGGTGACCCAGAACAGCACGATCGCGAGCTGGGTGAAGGCGCTGGTGATCACCGGGACCTGCTGTTTCGTGACCGGGTCGAAGACCTGGGCGATGCCGAAGCCCATCTGCACGTCCAGCAGCCGGCCGCCCAGGGCGTAGGCGCCGAACGCGACGTTGATGCCGACGGCGAGCAGGACGCCCAGGGTGGCCTCGCAGAGCCCGGCGACCATCAGCGCGCCGATGCTCAGGTCACGCGGCAGGGCGGGTACCGGTACCAGACTCGCCAGGACCGCCGAGAGCGCCAGTCCGAACAGCACGCGCACCAGCGCGGGGATCGAAGCGGCAGCCAGCGGGGCAGCGAAGAGCAGCAGGCCGGCGACGCGCAGCGCGAGCAGCAGCGTCGTCGAGCCCCATGCGTTCGCCGCCGGGAGCAGGGCGGTCCAGGACATGGAAACCTCAGAACATCGAGGGAATGTCGGACCAGAGTCGGGTGGAGAAGGAGGCGAGCGTCCTGAGCATCCAGGGCCCGAAGACGACCAGCGTGATCGCGGCCGTGAGCAACTTCGGAATGAACGTCAGCGACATCTCTTGCACCTGGGTGACGACCTGCAGGACGCTGATCAGCAGCCCCACCAACATCGTCAGACCCAGGACGGGCAGGCACACGAGGACGCCCGTCCAGAACAGTTCTGCAAGCATGCGCAACGCAAGATCTGCGTGCATGGTCAACCTCCCGATACTTCTTTGACTGCTGTATTGACGCGTTGTCGCGCTTCTTAGCGTTTCTTTGCATCCATTTTAGGGGGGCGTCAGTCCTGTGCGTTAACAAGACGTTTATGTCGTTTTCCGCCTACGGTCTTTCGCATTTCGGACACACATCGCCCGCCGTGCGGCCGCCGGCATCAATCCATTCCAGAAACGCATAACCCCGGCAAGCGTTGGAGTTACGGCGTGATTACATTGGAACCAGTGTTCGGCGAAGCACCACGCTGAGGCGCGGCATTGGGTCAGCTCCGCGGTCTCCTCCTCTGAAAGACGGGGTCGGGAGCCACCGGAACGGAGCTGACCCAATTCCGCTTTTCATATCCTCAAATTGGAAACCGCCATGAACCAACCTGTGATGGAAGGCTTGCGCCTGAACGTACCGGCCTACGTCAAACACCAGCGCCTCGTCGCCTGGGTCGCCGAGATCGCCGCCCTGACCGAAGCGAAAGAGGTCTACTGGTGCGACGGTAGCCAGGCCGAATACGACCGCCTGTGCCAGCAGCTCGTCGACGCCGGCACCTTCCAGAAGCTGAACCCGGCCAAGCGTCCGGGCAGCTACCTCGCGTGGAGCGATCCGACCGACGTCGCCCGCGTCGAGGACCGGACCTTCATCTGCACGAAGAACAAGCTCGACGCCGGCCCGACCAACAACTGGATGGAACCGGCCGAGATGCGCGCACTGCTGCAGACCGGCGACAAGGCCCTGTTCCGCGGCGCCATGCGCGGCCGCACGCTGTATGTGGTGCCGTTCTCGATGGGCCCGATCGGCTCCCCGATCGCCCACATCGGCGTGGAGCTGTCCGACAGCCCCTACGTCGCCGTGAACATGCGCATCATGACCCGCATGGGTCGCGCGGTCCTGGACACGCTGGGCGACAACGGCGAGTTCGTGCCCTGCGTCCACACCGTGGGCGCGCCGCTGGAAGCCGGCCAGGCCGACGTCAAGTGGCCCTGCAACAAGACCAAGTACATCGTCCATTACCCCGAGACCCGCGAGATCTGGTCCTACGGCTCCGGCTACGGCGGCAACGCGCTGCTGGGCAAGAAGTGCTTCGCGCTGCGCATCGCCTCCACCATGGGCCGCGACCAGGGCTGGCTGGCCGAACACATGCTCGTGCTGGGCGTGACCTCGCCGGAAGGCAAGAAGCACCACGTCGCCGCCGCCTTCCCGAGCGCCTGCGGCAAGACCAACTTCGCGATGCTGATCCCGCCCGCCGGTTTCGAAGGCTGGAAGGTCACCACCATCGGCGACGACATCGCCTGGATCAAGCCCGGCAAGGACGGCCGCCTTTACGCGATCAACCCGGAAGCCGGCTACTTCGGCGTGGCCCCGGGCACGAACGTGAAGACCAACCCGAACTGCATGGCCAGCCTGGACAAGGACGTCATCTTCACCAACGTCGCGCTGACCGACGACGGCGATGTCTGGTGGGAAGGCATGACCGACACGCCGCCGGCCCACCTGGTCGACTGGCAAGGCAAGGACTGGACCCCGGCGATCGCCAAGGAGACCGGCGCCAAGGCCGCGCATCCGAACGCCCGCTTCACCGTCGCCGCGACCAACAACCCGGCGCTGGACGCCGAGTGGGACAACCCTGCCGGCGTGGCCATCGACGCCTTCATCTTCGGCGGCCGCCGCTCGACGACCGTGCCGCTGGTGACCGAGGCCCGCGACTGGACCGAAGGCGTCTACATGGCCGCGACCATGGGCTCCGAGACCACCGCCGCGGCCGCCGGCCAGCAGGGCGTCGTGCGCCGCGACCCGTTCGCGATGCTGCCCTTCATGGGCTACAACATGGCGGACTACTTCCAGCACTGGCTGACCCTGGGCGCCAAGCTGGCCCAGTCCGGCGCCAAGCTGCCGGCGATCTTCTGCGTCAACTGGTTCCGCAAGGGCGCCGACGGCAAGTTCGTCTGGCCCGGCTACGGCGAGAACATGCGCGTCCTGAAGTGGATGCTGGAGCGCGTCGACGGCCAGGGTCAGGGCGTCGAACACGCCTTCGGCACCAGCCCGCGCTACGAAGACCTGAACTGGCAAGGCCTGGCCTTCACGCCGGAGCAGTACAAGACCGTCACCCACATCTCGAATGAAGACTGGGCGACGGAGCTCAAGCTCCACGACGAGCTGTTCGTCCAGCTGGCCCAAGGCCTGCCGGCGGAACTGCCCGCCACCAAGGCCAAGATCGAACAGCGCCTGACCCAGGCCTGATCGACCGCTGGATTCCACCCGGCAACCGCCTCGAAAGAGGCGGGTCCGGGGGAGCCTGAAAAGGCAAAGCCCGCTCGAAGTGATTCGAAGCGGGCTTTTCTTTTGCTCGACCTGATGCGCGATTCAATGAGAGCCTGCGCTCACATCACGACGACTTCAGACCTTGCGACCGGGCCCGTACGGCACCCGGCGGGGTCGGCTGCTCAGCCGTTCAACCGTTGATTCAGCCGTTGCGGCGGGCGTTCGCGGCGCGCAGCTCAGCGGCGAAGGAGGGCATGCTCTCTTCGTACTGGGCGGCGAGGGCCAGGATCTCGCGCTCGGCGCGAGCCATCTTGGCGGACTCGATGCGGGCCTTGACGTTCGTGATCGTGCGGGCCCAGACGCGGGCGCCGATCGTGGCGAACGTGCCGCCGCGACGCACCGTGCGGCTCAGGGGAAGACCGAAGGTTTGGGTAGCGACGCTCATGGCGATTTCCTTTGATTGGCTTGTTTGGGTCGGCTCTGTAGAACCGATGGACCGAACTATAGGGTTTCCCCTAGGCATGACGCCAATGAAAGATGGGCATTGAATGTATGAACGCTGTGCATATCATTGGGCGGACCGCGTCCAGCCCGTGATGCGCATCACGCGGCCAGCCGCCGAATGCCAAGGAATGCGCACGCTGAGGCCCCGATGACCGTTCCGGATGGCGCCTTCCGACCGTTGCGCCGCCGCCATTTCCATCCGTTTTCCGTGGAAAAGTGCCTTCAATGAGCTTCCGGAACCTCGATCTGAACCTGCTGAAGGTGTTCGACGCCGTCATGGCCGAGCGCTCCATGACCCGCGCCGCGGAGCGGCTGTCGATGACGCAGCCGGCCGTCAGCCATGCGCTCAAGCGGTTGCGCGAGGCGCTCGGTGAGGACCTGTTCGTGCGCCAGGCCTTCGGGATGAAACCGACCTCGCGGGCGGAGGGGCTGTGGCCGGAAGTCCGGTCGGCGCTGACCCGGCTGCGGGTGGCGCTGGATCCCGGGGACTACCAGCCGACGTCCGAGGAATACACCTTCCGACTGGCGATGGCCGACGCGACCGCCGCGCTGATCCTGCCGCCGCTGATGCAGCAGTTGGAGCAGATGCGCGCCCTGGCCAACGTCCACGTGCTGCCGCTGACGACGCGCGACCCCCGCCTCCTGCTGGAGCAGGGCGAGGCGGACTTCGCGCTCGGCTACTTCCCGAACGCCGTGGCCGCGCTGAAAGGGCAGGGCGACATGGCGGCGATCCGGCAGCAGCGGCTCTACGACTCGTACTACGTCTGCGTGATGCGGCGCGGTCATCCGTTGGCCGACCAGGAGCTGACGCTGGACGCCTTCTGCCAGGCGCATCACCTGCTCGTGAGCTTCTCGGGCCGGCCCTACGGCTTCGTCGACGAGGCGCTGGCGGCGCTCAAGCGCAGCCGGCGCATCGCGCTGACCGTCAACCAGTTCTTCACCGCCGGCCGGGTGGTGGCACATTCCGACCTGCTGACGGTGCTGCCGCAGTCCTTCATCACCGCCACCGGCTATCAGGACGCGCTCATCTACCGGCCGCTCCCGATGCCGCTGTCGCCGGTGCACGTGGACGTGCTCTGGCACCTGCGCAACGAGGACCGCAGCGCCCAGCGCTGGATGCGCGAACGGCTGATCGACGCGGTGCGTCCGCCGGCCGGACACACGGCCGCCGACGTGAGCGGCGACAATCGCGCCCCATGAGCATTGCCCACGACCTTTCCGACGCCGAGTTCGACGAACTCGACGAACTTCTCGCCATCACGCCCGAACCGCTGGAGCCGCTGGACGCCTCGATGCTGGACGGCTACCTGGCCGGCGTGCTGGTGCAGCCCCGCCTGATCCCGATCGAGGAATGGCTGCCGCCCATCTTCGACTACGAAGGCCGCCCGCTGCCCGACGACGTCGATCCCGCCTGGCTCGCCCGCATCCGCGCGCTGGTGGAGCGCCGCTTGGCCTCGCTGAACCACAGCATGCTGGAGCAGGGCTGGTTCTACCCGGTGGTGCTGGACCTGGAAGCGGATGAAGCGGACGCCGACGGCACCGCTGAAGACGCTGCGGAAGGCGCCGCTCCGGAGGCCGCCGCGCAAGCCGACCCCAAGGTCGATGCCAACGCCGACGAGCCCGTCGATCCGGACGCGCCGCAGCTCCCCGACGATCCGATCACCCAGGCCTTGCTGCCGTGGGTGGGCGGCTTCGAGTACGCCGCGGTGACCTTCCCCGATCTGCACGAGCAGGCCGACGACAACATCAACGCGCTGCTGGCGCGCCTGTACCGCCACCTGCCGGCCGAGACGCCGGAGGAAGTGGAGATCGTCGAGCTGCTGGACAAGGAGCATCCGCTCAAGAACATCGACGAGGCCATCGAGGACCTGATCCTGACCGTCGTCGACCTGCAGGAAGCGACGGAGCAGCAGCGGTATCACGTCGAGCAGGTGCGCCGCGATGCGCCCAAGCTGGGCCGCAACGATCCCTGCCACTGCGGCTCGGGCAAGAAGTTCAAGAACTGCCACGGCGCGGCCTGACCGCCGCCGGCCGTCGCGTCGCGCCTGAGGCGCGGCGAGGGCGGTGAAGCCACACGACGCCGGCCCTCGCGCCGGCGTTTTTCATGGTCAGCCGGCGCTTGCGAAGTCGGCGATCGACACCGTCCTCAGCGCCGTGTCCAGCAGCGCGACATCGCCGCCGAGCAGCCGGCTGGCCTCGCGCGCGGCGCCGAGCACGGCGCGGCAGGCGTTGAGCATGGTTTCGGGCGGAGACAAGCGCACCCGAGGTCCCGAGACGGCGATCGCGCCCTGCACACGGCCGTCGATGGCGAACACCGGCGCGGCGACCGAGGCCGTGTCCGGTTCGCGCTCGCCGTAGGAGACGCCCCATCCGCGCTCGCGGATGGCCGGGAAGCGTTCGCGCAGGTCGCTCGAGAACGCGCACAGCACCTTGCCCGACGCGCCCTGGTGCAGCGCGTACTGCTGCCCCACCGCCACCGCCGCGCGTACCGAACGCGCCGGCTCCCAGCGATGGATCGCGATCCGCGCCTCGCCGTGCCGGACGTAGAAGGACGCCGTCTCGCCGGTGTCCGTGCTGAGCTGCTTGAGCAGCGGCTCCACGATCGGCCCGACGTGGAACGAGCGCTGATAGATGGTCGCCAGCCGCAGCGGCGCCGGTCCGATCGCGTACTGCCCATCCGGCAGCCGCCGCACGAAGCCGCCATGTTCCAGCGCCGCCAACAACCGCAGCACGGTGCTCTTGTAGAGCCCGGTGCGTCGCGACAGCTCCGCCAGCGACAGGGCGTCATCGTCCTGGCCGAACGCGCCCAGCAGCGCGAACGCGCGGTCGAGCACGGCCACGCCGCTGGATCCGGCGGAGGCCTCGGGGTTCTCGGAAGGTGCGCTGTCTGAGTCGGCCACGGGTAATCCCTCGTCTCGGGCATCGCGGAGACGTCCTACAGTTCTATCAAACAAACCGACGTTCTGCTAGATAGAACAAATACGGAGACGCGACATGACGAAGTCCCTGGCCCCGCAGTGCCTGATCCGAGGCGCCGCCTTCACCCTGATTGCCGCGGCGAGCGCCGGCTTGACCGCCACGGCGGCGCTGGCCGCCGACGCCGCCTTCCCGAGCCAGCCCATCCGCCTGATCGTCCCGTTCCCGCCCGGCGGCGGCACGGACATCGTGTCGCGGCTGATCCTGGAGAAGGTGCGCGAGGACACCGGCTGGACCTTCGTCCCGGACAACAAGGCCGGCGCGGGCGGCAACATCGGGCTGGACGCCGTCGCCAAGAGCAAGGCCGACGGTTACACGCTGGGCATGGGCCAGACCGCCAACCTGGCGATCAACCCGACGCTCTATCCCAAGATGCCCTATGACGCGGCCAAGGCCTTCACGCCGGTCGCGCTGGTCGCGGGGCAGCCGGTGGTGCTGGTGGTCTCGTCATCCTCCAGCTTCAAGACGGTCGCCGACCTGGTCGCCGCCGCCAAGGCAAAACCTGGCACCTTGACGATGGCCTCCGCCGGCAACGGCACGGTGGGCCATCTGACGGGGGAACTGTTCTCGAAGCAGGCCGCCATCCAGGTGACGCACATCCCCTACAAGGGCGCCGGTCCGGCCGCGACCGACCTGCTCGGCGGTCAGGTGGACTACTACTTCGCGACGCCGCAGACGGTGGTGCCCTTCATCAAGGCCGGCAAGCTGCGCGCGCTGGCGATCAGTTCCGCCGCGCGGCTGCCGGTGCTGCCCGACGTCCCGACCGTGGCCGAGAGCGGCTTCAAGGGCTTCGATACCTCGGACTGGAAGATGATCGTCGCGCCGGCCGGCACGCCGGCGGCGGTCGTGACGCGGATGAACGCGCAGGTGCAGAAGGCCCTGTCCAAGGCGGCCACGATCGGCCAGCTGCAGTCGGAAGGCAGCGTGCCGATGGCCGGCACGCCGCAGCAGGCCGCGCAGTTCCTGGCGCGCGAGCAGAAGCGCTGGGGCGACGTGGTCCGCAGCGGCAACGTCAAGGTCGACTGACCGGTCGCACGGCGCAGCTTCGGATGAGCCCATCATGAGCCAATCTCCCTTGCGCGGCGTCCGCGTCCTCGACCTGACCAACGTGCTGGCCGGCCCCTTCGCCTGCCACCAGCTGGCGCACCTGGGCGCCGACGTCATCAAGGTCGAGGCGCGCGAGACCGGCGACCTCGCCCGCCAGCTCGGCGCCGACACGGCGCTGAACCAGGCGCACATGGGCGTGTCCTTCCTGGCGCAGAACCCGGGGAAGCGCTCCATCACCATCGATCTGAAGCGGCCGTCCGGCAAGGCGGTGTTCCGCAAGCTGGTGGCGACGGCGGACGTGGTCGTCGAGAACTTCCGGCCCGGCGTGATGCAGCGGCTGGGCGTCGGCTTCGACGAGCTCCGCCAGGTCAATCCTCGGCTGGTCTATTGCGCGATCTCGGGCTTCGGACAGGACGGGCCGCTGCGTGACCTGCCCGCGTATGACCAGATCATCCAGGGCATGTCCGGGATGATGAGCATCACCGGGGGGCCGGACACGGCGCCGTTCCGCGTCGGGCATCCGGTGGCCGACACCATCGGCGGCCTGACGGCGGCGATGGCGATCGCTGCGGCGTTGGCGGACAAGGAACGCGCCGACGCGACCTTCATCGACGTCTCGATGCTCGAGGCGGCGATGGCGACGATGGGATGGGCGGTGTCGAACCTGCTCGTCGCAGGCCGCGAGCCGCAGCCGATGGGCAACGACAACGTGACGGCCAGTCCGTCCGGTACCTTCCGCACGGGGCAGGGGCTGCTCAACATCGCGGCCAACAAGCAGGAGCAGTTCGAGGCCGTCTGCGACACGGTCGGTCATCCGGAGTGGAAGACCGATCGGCGCTTCGTCGATCGCCACGCGCGGCTGAAGCATCGGGCCGAACTCAAGCATCTGCTCGAAGCCGCGATGAGCGATGGCTCCGCCGCGGATTGGTGGCAGCGTCTGAACGAGGCGGGCGTGCCCGCGGGTCCGGTGTACTCCGTGAAGGAAGCGCTCGCGCATCCGCAGATCGCGGACCGCGGGATGGTTGCGAACTTCGAGGACGTGCCCGGCGTCGGTCGCGACGTCCGCGTGCTGCGCACCGGCTTCAAGCTGAACGGACAGGCGCCGTCGGTGTCGACGCCGCCGCCGCGGCTGGGCCAGGACACCGAGGCCATCCTCGAAGAACTGGGTTACGGCGCCGCCGAGCGCGCCGCGCTGAAAGAGGAGAAGGCCGTATGAGCGCCAACGAAGGCAAGCCGACGCCGGTCGACGGACCGGTGCACGATCAACGCGTGCCGGACTGGTGGCGCACCTCGATCATCGAGATGTCGCCCGGCGTCATCCGGTACGGCGGCCACGCGATCCAGGACCTGATCGGGCAGGTCAGCTTCGCCCAGATGATCTGGCTGATGACGCGCGGCGAGCTGCCCGGTTCGGAGCAGGCCAAGCTGCTGGACGTCGCACTGATGGCCGCGGTCGACCACGGCCCGCAGGCGCCGAGCATCGCCATCGCGCGCATGGCCGCGACCTGCGGCGTCGGTCTCAACAATGCGATGGCCTCGGCGATCAACGTGCTCGGCGACGTGCACGGCGGCGCGGGCGAGCAATGCGTGGAGATGCTGCAGGCCATCGCGATGCGCATGGACGCGGGCGGCTCGCTCGAAGACGCCACCGCCGCGGGCCTGGACGAGGCCATCGAGCTGCGCGGCAAGTTCGTCTCGGGATTCGGACATCGCTTCCATCCGGTGGACCCGCGCGCACCGCGGCTGCTGGAACTTGTCGATGAGGCCGCTCAGCTCGGCGTGGTGTCGGGTCGCTTCGCCACCATCGGCCGAGCCGTGGAAGCGGAGCTGCAACGGCGCAAGGACGGCCGCCGCATTCCGATGAACATCGACGGCGCGACCGCCGTGATCTACGCCGAGCTCGGCTTCCCGGCGCCGCTGGCGCGCGGGCTGTTCTGCATCTCGCGCTCGGTGGGCATCCTGGCCCACGCCTGGGAACAGACGCAGCAGGGCGGCCGCAACAAGGGCCCGATGCCGCGCGAATACCTGTGGACCTACGACGGTCCGCCGGCCAAGCGCTGAAGCGGTCGGGCGCGATGCTGTGCGCCCGGAGGCGCGCCCCGGTGCGCGACGACCGCGCGTGCGCTCAGACCTCGATGACGAGGTCGGGCCGGTAGTCTTCCTGCTCGCCCTTGTTGGCGTAGCCCAGCGGATTGGCGACGACGCGGCAGCGGTGCGGCGTCTCGCCGCGCGGCCCGGAGGCGGACTCGACGACGTAGTCGTGGGCGCAATGCAGGTGGCCGTGCAGCCACAGGTCCGCATAGGGCAGCAGATCGTCGAGCGAATTGCAGAAGCCGGCCGTGCCCGGCGTGAGGCCGTAGCGCGGGTCGGCGCTGCGCAGGCTGGGCGCGTAGTGGGTCACCGCCACGGTCTTCCCGCCGAAGGGCCGTTCGAGCGCCTCCCGCAGCCAGGCCTGGCAGTCCAGCGCCAGGTCGCGCT
Organism: Roseateles noduli; assembly: GCA_002205125.1. GTDB lineage: Bacteria > Pseudomonadota > Gammaproteobacteria > Burkholderiales > Burkholderiaceae_C > Roseateles > Roseateles noduli. The sequence continues at coordinate 57,214 of NIOE01000007.1, forward strand.
GCCGTTCCGCCAGCATGTGCTGCCCGTCGACCAGCGTCGAGAAGCGGCGCAGGTAGTGGTTCGCCGCGCGGAAGGCCTTCTCTCTGGCCGCCAGCTGCTTGGTCGGCGTCGCTTCGCGCGCGGCCAGCGCGTCGAAGTCGGCCCACAGCGTCGTGCCGAGGAAACGCACGTCGCCGATGACGATCTCCTCGCGGTCCAGCCACTCGATGCCGAGGTCGGCGCAGGTCTGGCGCAGCCGCGCATGGGCGGTGGCGAAGTCGATGCCGTCGTACTCGTGATTGCCCGGGACGTAGAGCACCCGCGACCAGGGCGCGCCGTCGCGCCTGGGCGAGAAACGGCCCAGGCCGAAGTCGTCCGTCACCAGCCGCGAGCCGGTCTGGTACGAGCCCACGTCGCCCGCGAGCACCAGCAGGTCGACGTCCGGCGCGGCGGTCGTCTGGAAGTCGGTCTGGCGCTCGAGATGGAGGTCGGAGATCAGTTGCAGGCGCACGGCGGGTCGGCGGAGGGCGGATGTCGGAAAGCGCGATTGTCCAACGTCAAGGACGACGCAGCCTGCGGCATCGGTGCGGCTTTCCGGAAGCGGCCCTGTGACACACTGGTCCGAGGCCGGACGTCGGCCGTCACAGAGGGAGATCACGATGAAGATCCTCGTCGCCGTCGATGGCAGCACGTACTCCAAGCGCATGCTGGCCTACCTCTCCGCCCACGACGAGTGGCTGGGCGGGGCCCACGACTACACCGTGGTGCACGTGGTTCCCGGCGTGCCGCCGCGCGCGGCCGCGGTGCTCGACAAGGCCGTGCTCGCCGAGTACTACCAGGAAGAGGCCGGGAAGGTGCTCAAGCCGATCCGCGCCTTCATGGACAAGCGCGGCATCAAGGCCCAGTACGTCGTCAAGACCGGGCACGCGTCGGACGCGATCACGGCCGTGGCCGAGAAGGGACGCTTCGATCTGCTGATGATGGGCTCGCACGGCCACACGGCGCTGGGCAAGCTGGTGCTGGGCTCGGTGGCCACCAAGGTCATGGCCCACAGCGATGTGCCGGTGCTGCTGATCCGCTGATCCTCGGCCCGGAATGCAAAAGGCGCCCGCGTGGGGCGCCTTGCGCGTCAGCCGCGTCGCGCGGCCATCCAGGAGAGCGGCGACTCCACCGCGGCCGGCGGTGCGGACTCCGATTCCAGCCCGTAGTCGCTGCGCCGGAAGTCCTCGTACTCGCTCTCGTCGCCGAAACTCGCTTCCATGCCGAAGGCGGTGCCCATGTCGGCCGGCTCCGGCTCGTGGCCGGCAGGCGGGTTGCGACGGAAAAGGCTCAGGGCGGAGGAGATTCGCATGATGGACCTCGTCGGAAAGCACGGGGTGTGACCGTCGCGCGGTGACGATGCTTCGCCGCGCGGTGAAGCACAGTTTGCGCGACTTTGTCTTCAGGCAAATCCCCAGATCGCGGGTGCTCTGGAATCGCGCTCACAAATACACACAGACTGGTGCGTGCCCACCACAGGTGAGGCGAAATAACCACGTGCCCCACTTAGGTGTGATGCCCCCCTCAATCAGGGGTGACTATGCTCCGCGTCTTCCCTAATTCGTGGAAGCCATTGCTTTCTCATGTCTCCACTTCTTCACAAATCAATGACCTGGGCGATCGTCGGCAGCGTCGTGCTGACTTCCGCCTGGCTGGCCAATTCCGTGCAGGACAAGCACGAGCGCGGTGGTTTCCGCATGCGCCTGGCCGAGCAGGGCGCTGCGTCCGCCTCGGCCGCGCCGTCCGTGGCGCCGTCGCACCTGCAGACGCTGACCAAGGTCCAGGTCGCCGCCCTCAAGCGCTGATCAAGGCCTCCCGGGCTCCCCGGGCCAGCGCCTCGCCGATCTGATCCAGCAACGCCGGAGGCGCCCCGCCTTCCGGCGTTGTCGTTTTTCCGGGGCTCGCGGCAACTGACGCAGTCTCGCCGCCCAGCTTCCACTGGTGCCAGTACAGGGCCACTTCCACCTGGACTTCCGGGCGGAGCGCCACGAGTTCTCCGCTCGCCAGCAGCGGCCGGACCTGCAGTTCCGGCGCCACGCCCACCCCCCATCCCATCCGCACCGCGTTCACGTAACCCTCGCTGGACGGGACGTAACGGGCGTTCAGCCGCGCGGAGCGCAGCCCCATCGCCTGCCGGACCCATTGCTGCTGGGCGTCATCCTTGCGGTTGAACACCAGGAACGGGACCTGGGCGAAGTTCGCCGCCCCCAGCCCGTTGGGCAGCATCCGGGCCGCGAAGTCCGGGCTGGCGACGGCGATGTAGCGCATCACTCCCAGCGGTTGCGCGATGCAGCCGCGCAGCGCCTGCGGCACGGTCGTGACGCAGCCCAGCACCTCGCCCTGGCGCAGCCAGTCGTGGGTGAAGTCCTGGTCGTCGACGACCAGTTCCAGCCCGAAGCCCTCCCGCATCCCTCGCTGCACCAGCGGATCCAGCGCCGGCAGCACCCAGGTCGCCAGGCTGTCGGCGTTGACGGCGATCGGGAGCCGTTCGGTCTGCGCCGATTGCACGCCGAGTTCCCGCACGACGTCCGAGCGCAGCGCCGCCAGCTGGCGGGCGTAGCGCAGCAGGCGCTTGCCGGGATCCGTGAGCCGCAAGGGCCGGGAGCGCACCACCAGCAGCTGTCCGACCTGCGCCTCCAGGCTGCGCAGCCGCTGCGACACGGCGCTCTGCGTGATCGCCAGCGTCTCGGCGGCACGTTCGAAGCTGCGTTCGTCGGCCAGCGCGGCCAGGCAATCCAGGCCGGCGGCGTCCAGGTCTTTCATAAGCGTTCCTAATGGAGTCGCTGAGATATTAATCCCGCTTCATCAAAGACGGTGGGCTGCTGACAATCCGGCGCACATGTCATCACCCAGCGCAGCCCTGTTGCAAGGTTGGCTCACCGGAGCCGGCCTGATCGTCGCCATCGGCGCGCAGAACGCGCTGGTGCTGCGCCAGGGCCTGATGCGCCAGCACGTGGCGCCGGTGGTGGTGGTGTGCGCGCTGTCGGACATGCTGCTGATCTGGCTGGGCGTGTTCGGACTGGGCCGGCTCATCGCCGCGAGCCCGCTGCTGATGGAAGTCTTCCGCTGGGGCGGCGCCGCCTTCCTGCTGGCCTACGGCGCCAAGGCCGCGCTGCGCGCGCTGTCGCCCCGGGCCGGCCTGCAGGCGCAGGCCGGCAGCGCGACGCTGTCGGCGGTGCTGGGCAGCACCCTGGCCATGACGTATCTCAACCCCCATGTCTACCTGGACACGGTGGTGCTGCTGGGCACCGTCGGCGCGCAGCAGCCGGCCGGCCTGCAATGGCCGTTCGCGGCGGGCGCCTCGGTGGCGTCCTGGATGTGGTTCTCGCTGCTGGGCTTCGGCGCGGCGGCGGTGGCGCCGGCGTTGCGCCGGCCGGCGGTCTGGCGCAGCATCGATGCCTTGATCGCCCTCGTGATGGTCTTGCTGGGACTGCAGCTGATCCTGCGCCCGCTGGCCTGACCCCTGCATGTCCAACGCTGAACCGCAGCAGAACCACAAGTTCACCTGGAGCTCTCCATGAAGGTCATCGTCCTCGGCGCCGGCATCATCGGCATCCACACCGCCTGGTACCTGCTGGACCAGGGCCACGAGGTCGTCGTCGTCGACCGTCAGCCCGACGCGGCGCTGGAGACCAGCTTCGCCAACGGCGCGCAGATCTCGGTCTGCTTCTGCGAACCCTGGGCCAACGCCGGCGCGCCGTTCAAGGTGGCGAAGTGGCTGTTGAAGGACGACGCGCCGCTGCTGTTCCGCCCGCGTCTGGATCCGGCGCAGTGGCGCTGGGGCCTGTCCTTCCTGGGCCAGTGCACGACGGCGGCGTTCGAACGCAACGTCGAGCAGCTCGTGCGCCTGGGCCGCTACAGCCACGAGTCGCTGCAGTCGCTGGTCGCGGACACGGGCATCGAATACAACCGCCTGCAGAAGGGCATCCTGCACTTCTTCGGCAGCGAGGCCGACTTCGAAGCCGGCGCGCAAGGCGCCGAGATCATGCGCAGACACGGCGTCGACCGCCGCGTGCTGAGCCGCGACGAGGTCCTGGCGATCGAACCCGCGCTGCGCTCGGCGCAGCATGCGGTGTTCGGCGGCACCTACACGCCGAGCGACGAATCCGGCGATGCACGCGTCTTCACGCAGGCGCTGGCGAAGCTGGCCGAGAAGCGCGGCGCGCAGTTCCTGTGGAACCACGACATCGTGACGCTGCAGCCGCAAGGCGGTGCGCAGGGCAACGAGATCGCCGGCGTGCAGATCCAGTCGCGCGAGACCGGCCAGACCCAATGGCTGAAGGGCGACGCCTACGTCGTGGCGCTGGCGTCGTACGCGCCGGCCCTGACGAAGTCGCTGGGCGAGCACCTCAACATCTATCCGGCCAAGGGCTACTCGGCCACGCTGCGGCTGAAGAAGCCGGAGCAGGCCAGCACCGTCAGCCTGCTGGACGACGCGCGCAAGATCGCGATCTCGCGCCTGGGCGACTTCGTCCGCATCGCCGGCACGGCGGAACTCGTGGGCCTGGACACCAGCCTGGACAGCCCGACCTCCAAGGTCCGCTGCGAATCGCTGGTGCGTCGCTACGAGGAGCTGTTCCCCGGCGTCGCCGACCTGTCCGAGCCCAACTTCTGGACCGGCCTGCGCCCCAGTACGCCGACCAACGTGCCCTACATCGGCCGCAGCCAGAAGGCGTCCAACCTGTGGATCAACGCGGGCCACGGCACGCTGGGCTGGACGCACGGCGCCGGCTCCGGTCGCGCGCTGGCGGAACTGATGAGCGGCAAACGCCCGGCACTGGACTTCGGCTTCTACGGCGACGCGCTGCCCGCCAAGGCCGTGCGAAGCTTCCAGCCCGCCTGATCCGGCGGAGCCCCTGCCGGCGTCATCGAGGCGCCGGGACCCCTGAAACAAGGGCGCGGCTAGAATCCGCGCCCTTTTCGCATTTCCCGCCGCGCCGCCATGTCCTCATCGCTTTCTGACCTGTCGCGCGATTTCTGCGCCATCGACTTCGGCACCTCCAACTCGGCGGTCGCCGTGCCTGATGCTGGCCGTCCGGGCGCGATGCGCCTGGTGCCGCTCGAAGACGGCAAGGTGACCATGCCGACGGCGGTCTTCTACTTCGCCGAAGGTCGCCACGACGCCGACGGCCCGCCGCGCGCCTTCGGCCGCGCGGCCATGAGCGCCTATGTCGAGGGCACCGACGGGCGTCTGATGCGCTCGATGAAGAGCATCCTGGGCTCCAGCCTGATCGACCAGGTCACCGACGTCGGCGGCGGCCGCGGCGTGAAGTACATCGACATGCTGAGCGGCTACCTGAAGCGCCTGCGCAAGCAGGCCGGCGCCTCGGACGCCGGCGGCCACGAGCCGCGCCGGGTCGTGCTGGGCCGCCCGGTCTACTTCGTCGACGGCGAACCGGAGCGCGATGCCGCGGCGCAGGCCTCGCTGGCGGCCGCGGCGCGGGCGGTCGGCTTCGAGGACGTGCACTTCCAGTTCGAGCCGATCGCGGCCGCGTTCGACTTCGAGCAGCAGGCCGACCGTGAGCAGCTCGTGCTGGTGGCCGACATCGGCGGCGGCACGTCCGACTTCTCGATCGTGCGCGTCGGACCCGACCGCGCGAAGCGGCTGGACCGCCGCGACGACATCCTCGCCAGCCACGGCGTGCACATCGCCGGCACCGACTTCGACCGGCACATCGAGCTGACCGGCATCCTGCGCGAATTCGGCTACCGCGCGCTCGGCCCCGCCAAGCCGGGCCAGACGCCGCGCGAGGTGCCCAGCGGCGTCTACTTCGACCTCGCGACCTGGCACCTGATCAACACCTGCTACAGCCCGCAGCGCGTGCTGGAGCTGCGCAACATGAAGAGCTTCTACGGCGACCCGCGCCACCATCAGCGTCTGATGACGGTGTTGGACGAGCGGCTGGGCCACGAACTCGCGAACCGCGCGGAAGACGCCAAGATCGAAGTCGCCGGCGGCGGCGACTGCACGATCGACCTGCAGCTGATCGAGTCCGGCCTGACGGTGCAACTGTCGGAAGCCGCGGCGCTGGAATCGCTGCGCGGCGACATCGAGCGCATCGCCCAGGCGGGCCGCGAGACGGTCGAGCGCGCCGGGCTGAAGCCGTCGGACATCGACGCGCTGTACTTCACCGGCGGCTCGACCGGCCTGACCGTGCTGGCCGACCGCATCGCAGCGGACTACCCGGACGCCAAGACGGTGCGGGGCGACCGCTTCGCGTCGGTCGCGACCGGACTGGGCCTGCATGCGGCGCGTCTGTTCGCTGCGTGATCCGGACGTGAGGCCGCAGGCCTGAAACCTGGGGATCATCCCGAGGGCTGACGTCGGACATCGGGGGAGGGCGCTGCTAGATTGCCGCCTTCCTCTGCTTCACGGTGCCGACACATGTCCAAGCCTCGCGCCTCGGCGTTGATCCCGCTGACCCTGTCCCTGTCCGCCGCGTTCGGCGGTCTGTCCGCGATCGCGGCACCGGCCGACGACGCGGCATCGACGTCGGCCCAGACCTCGGCCCTGACCTCCGCGGCGACCCTCGCACAGATCTATCAGCAGCCGTCCGAGGCGATCCGCGCGGTGCTCGATGCCAAGGCGCTGCCGGTCTACCAGGTCTCGCCGGATCAGCGCACGCTGGCGATCGTCGTCAACCGCAAGTCGCGCGCGATCGCGGAGCTCGCCCGCCCCGTGCTCCGCCAGGCCGGCCTGCGCTACGACCCGGCCACCGACAGCCCGCAGCTGATCACCACCATCGAGTCGCTGTCGCTGCGCCCGCTCCAGAACGGCGCGAGCGGCGTGGAACGCCCCGTCGCACTGCCCGCGGGCGGCGCCTTCCATCTCCTGCGTTTCTCGCCGGACGGCAAGCGTTTCCTGCTGAACCGTCGCACCGACACGGCCGTCGAGCTGTGGGTCGGCGACGTCGCGACGGGCAAGCTCAAGGCGGTGCCCAAGCTCAAGCTGCACACGATGCTCGAGAACGACGTCGTGTGGCTCAACGATCATGAACTCGTCACGCTGACGGTGCCGGCCAAGCGCGGTGCCGCTCCCACCTTCGCTGCGCCGTCGGGGCCTTCGATCCAGGAATCCATCGCGCGCAACTCGCCGGAGCGCACGCAGCAGGACCTGCTGACCAACGCGCAGGAGGCAGCCGTCTTCGCGCACCATGCGACCTCGCAGCTGGCGCGCATCGACCTCAACACCGGCGCGGTGCGGCCGGTCGGCGAGCCGGGCATCTTCAGCCATCTCGAAGCGCTCGGCACGCCGGGTCAGGTCTTGACCATGCGGCTGCTGCCGCCGTTCAGCTACCAGGTCGGCTGGGACGACTTCGCGGCCCAGACCGACGTGCGTGGCGTCGACGGCAAGGTCGTGCCGGTCGGCAAGGTCAAGCTCAAGGAAGGCGTGCCGGTCGAAGGCGTGATCACCGGCCCGCGCAACTTCTTCGCCTCGCCCGGCGCGGACGGCGCGGTCTACTGGGTCGAGGCGCTGGACGGCGGCGACAACCGCGCGCAGGCGCCGCATCGCGACCGGCTGATGCGCCTGGACGCGCCGTATACCGGTGAGGCGCGCGAAGTGCATCGCGTGCCGCAGCGGCTGTCGCGGCTCGAATTCGTCGAGGGCGGCAAGCAGGCGCTGGTGCAGGACTTCGACCTGACGAAGATGCGGACGTCGACCGAGCTGGTCGCGATGGACGGCGCCTCGCCGGCGCAACGGCTGATCGAGCGCTCGGTGCGCGACCGCTACCGCGATCCCGGCACGCCGGTGCATCGCATGCAGCCGACGGGACGCCCGGTCGTGCGCCTGGACGGCGACGCGATCTGGTACTTCGGCACCGGCGCGAGCCCCGAAGGCGACAAGCCCTTCATCGATCGGCTGGTGCTGGCGAGCAACAAGAAGACGCGCGTGTTCCAGTCGGGCTCCGAGGCCAACGGCGGCGACAGCGCGCACTATGAGCGCCCGCTGGCCGTGCTCGACACCGAAGGCGCCCGCGTCCTGACGGTGCGCGAGAGCGTGAGCGAGCCCGGCAACGTGATGCTGCGCGGCGGTGCCGCGCTGGCCACGGCGCAGGCGCTGACCGATGCCAAGGATCCGTCGCCGCAGCTGCGCGACATCCAGCGCGAGTTCGTCCGCTTCAAGCGCGCGGACGGCGTGGAGCTCTCGTTCTGGCTCTACAAGCCGCCGGGCTACAAGGCCGGCGAGCGCCGTCCGACCTTCGTCTGGGCGTATCCGCTGGAGTACACGGACGCGTCGACCGCCGGTCAGGTGAGCGGCTCCAGCAACCGCTTCAACACCTTCGCGGGCACCAGCCCATTGATGCTGCTGCTGGACGGCTACGTGGTGCTGATGGACGCGACCATGCCGGTGGTCGGCGATCCGAAGACGGTGAACGACAGCTTCATCGCGCAGATCACGGCCAACGCGCAGGCGGTCATCGACAAGGCGGTGGAGCTGGGCGTCAGCGACCGCGAGCACATGGTCGTCGGCGGGCACAGCTACGGCGCGTTCATGACGGCCAACCTGCTGGCGCACACCCACCTCTTCAAGGCGGGCATTGCGCGCAGCGGCGCCTACAACCGCAGCCTGACGCCTTTCGGCTTCCAGAGCGAGCGCCGCACCTACTGGGAGGCGCAGGACGTCTACCAGAAGCTATCGCCGTTCAACTACGCCGACAAGCTGAAGGAGCCGCTGCTGCTGATCCACGGCGAGGCGGACAACAACTCCGGCACCTTCCCGATCCAGAGCGCGCGGCTGTACCAGGCGCTGGCGGGCACGGGCGGCTCGGTGCGCTACGTGACGCTGCCGTTCGAGTCGCACGGCTACTCGGCGCGCGAGTCGGTGGGACACACGCTCTGGGAGATGAGCGAGTGGATGAAGCGCCAGGTCGGTCCCGGAGCGCCGATTCCCCAGCCCTGAAGGCTGAGCGCCGACGACCTCAGCGCGGGCGACGCGGCGGCGGTCCGCCGCGACCGCCCGGGCCGCCGCGATGGCCGCCGGAGCGCTGCGGCTTGGGCACCGGGATCGGCCGGGACACGTCGGCCAGCAGCAGGCTGGCGCGGACGAGGCTTTCGACGGCGTCGTCGAGTTCTTCCGGCGGCTCCAGGCTCTCGATCTCTTCGAGCAGCGCGTCGGCGTCCTCGAGGTCCTCGGGATCCAGGTGCATGTAGAGCTGGGCGAGCGGCTCGGTGAGTTCGGTCTCGTCCAGATTCATCAGCGCGGGGAACAGGTCCGCGGCGAGGGCGAAACCGGCGACCCACGGCAGCACGGTCTCGGAGGCGGAGGCGTCCTCGTCGAGTTCGAAGACCCACGGATCGAACCACTGGCGATCGTTGATCGCGAGCCGGAGGTCGTGCTCGCGGCGCTGGACGAGCTGCAGCAGGGGCCGCGCGTCGTAGCGGGCGGGCGCGGGGCGGCCTTCCTCGGAGTCCAGCACCCAGCGCCACCAGTCGGACAGCGGGACCGGCTTGGGCTGCAGGATCACCGCGACCAGGAAGCCGTCGAGCATCGAGACGTCGAGCGGCTCCAGCGGCGCGGGGACCTCGTCGAGCAGCGATTGCAGCTCTTCGAGATCGGCGTCGCTCCAGGCTTCGGGCGGCGCGGCGGGGGGCGGGGCGGCGGACGGCGCGTAAGGCGAGTTCTGCGAGTTCTGCGCGGATGGGCCTGACGGCCCGAATCCCTGCTGCGGCCGCGGACCGCGCTGCGGCGTGCCGGTCTTGGCGGGGCCCCCGGAAGTCTTGGGAGCGGGCCGGCGAGGCGCGGATTTGTTGGGGTGCTTGGGCGCGGTCATGGGTGGCGATTATCCGGGCGGGCTGTCCGGCACGCGTGCAAGCGCGACTTCTGTTCGCTACCGAACAGAAGTCATGGTTCCAAGGAGGCGATTCGTGTGCAGTTTTCCGTAATGTGGAGTCGCTCTTACGCCTGCTAACCATTTCGCGCATGTATCCCACCTTGAGGGGATGCCGCACGCTCAGGGTTCGCCCTAGAGTCCATCTACGCCCTCCAACGGCGCGGCCCCAGGGCCCCGATGGACGGCACCGATCCCAACGACGTCCTTTCTAGGACTTGCAACGCCCGGTCAGCTCTGCTGGTCGGGCGTCCTTTTTTGTGCCGTCCGAAAGGGGGCATGACAAGGCCACCGTTCATCGGCGATGGGATCGCACCGACTTCATGCTGACCTCACGCGTCGTCCTCACAGTCCGGGACTTCTTCTCTTCCCGGAATGTCCATGTGGGTTCGTATCGCTCTGGTGCTGTTGACGCTGGTGGGTCTTGTCGTGTTCGGACTCGGCAGTCTGCTCTCCGCCCTGCCGGATCCCTGTGACAACGACGTCGTGGCCGAGGTCCGGTCACCGCAAGGCGGTCAACGCCTCGTGGTGTTCGTCCGCGGCTGCGGGGCGACGACCTCGAATTCCACGCAGGTGTCGCTGCTGGCGGCCGACGAACCGCTGGACAACGAAGGCGGCAACCTGCTCATCGTGGATGGCAACCGGGGGACGGCGCCGATCGCTCAGCACGGCGGTCCTTTCGTCGAGGCGCAGTGGATCGACGAGCACACCGTGCTGCTCAAGCATCACCTGTCGGCGCGGGTCGTCAAGAAGAAGGAGCGTGTCGGCGGCGTGCGGGCCAGTTATCGACCCTTGACCTCCTGATCGGCCGTCCGGGACGGCTACGATCCCGCGCCATGTCGACTTCGATGACTTCGTCCCCGCAAGTGCATCTGGCGCCGGTGAGCGCCGACGACGCCGAAGCGCTCGTCGCCCTGCGAATCGCCGCCATGCGCGAAAGCCTGGAGCGCATCGGCCGCTTCGATCCCCAGCGCGCCCGCGAGCGCTTCCTGTCGAGCTTCGATCCGGCGCGCACACGGCACGTCGTCGTCAACGGACATCGCGTCGGCTTCGTCGTCACCACGCCGCAGGCGGCGTGGCTGTCGCTCGATCACCTCTACATCGATCCGGCGAGCCAGGGTCGCGGCATCGGCGCGGCGGTGCTGGCGGACGTGTTCGACGAGGCAAGGCGGCTCGCGCTGCCGGTGCGCGTCGGCGCGCTGAAGCAGAGCGATTCGAATCGCTTCTACAAGCGCCATGGCTTCGAGCTCGTTGAAGAGGGCGAGTTCGATCGCTACTACGTGAGGCCCGCCAGTCCCGCCATTGCCTTGAAGACGTGGGACGTGCTGACCGATGTCGAACGGCGGGCCGTGTCGACGCTGTCGGTCACCGAGGAGCAGATCGAATTCGCCGGCAGCGTCGAGCGCGCCATGCAGACGTGCGACGCGAACGCGGACGGCAACGTGGCCGGCCTGGCGATCGTGGAAGGTCAGCAGATCGTCGGCTTCCTGGTCCTGAAGCGCGGCGCCAGCCTGCCCGCCTGGGCGCAGACGGCGGACGCCGTCATCAGCGCCATGCGCATCGACCTCGCGCATCAGGGCAAGGGCTTCGGCACCTTGGCGTTGCGTGCCGTCTTCGACTGGGTCGGGCAGCAGTGGCCGGCGTCGACGCGACTGGTGCTCTCGGTCGACGAGGACAACGCACCGGGACGACGCGCCTATGAGAAGGCCGGGTTCATCGACTCGGGAGTGAGGGAACAGGGCCGCATCGGGTGGGTGCGGTACATGGCCCGGGCGTTGCGGTGAGTCCGCTGGGTCTCTCGGATTGAAGAATCGCTTTCGCCGACCTGCGTGCGCGGCGGGATGCCCACACGGGGATAGGCGCCGCGGTCAATACCCTTCGCGCATGACCTCCTTGAGGTGGTCGATCAACAGGCGCACCCCCTGCGGGGTGTGGCTGCTCCACGGGTGGATTGCGTAGATCGCATCGCCGAAGAAGCCGACCGCGCGCCAATCGGGCAGTACCTCAACGAGCCCACCTTCCCGCATCGCGTCCTGCGCGCTGAAGTCCGGCAGCAGCGCGATGCCCAGCCCCGACAGCGCGCCGTCCCGCAGCACCTCGCTGTTGCTCGCGCGGAAGTTGCCCTGCACGGGCACGCGGATGCGCTCGCGTTCCGCGTCGCCCGCGCCGCGCTCGAAGAACCACTGCGCCGGGCCCGGTCGCAGGTACGGCAGGCAGCGGTGCTGCGCCAGTTCCGCCGGATGCTGCGGGACGCCGGCCCGCTTCAGATACGCGGGGCTCGCTGTCAGAAGTGCCCGCGACGCGCAGAGCTTGAACGCCACATGCGTCTCCGGCGGCGCGCTCGTGTGCCGGATCGCCAGATCGAAGCCCTCTTGCGCCAGTGGCACCAGCCGGTCGGACAGGTCGAGCTCGATCCGCAGCTCGGGATAGCGCTCGAAGAATGCCGGCAGCGCCGGGGCCACGTGTTGCCTGCCCAGTGCCACCGGTGCCGTGACGCGCAGCAGGCCGCGCGGCGCGCCCGCGGCCTCGCGTGCTTCGCTCAGGCTGCGATTCAGCAGCAACAGGCCGGGCTCCGCCTGTTCGACGAGTCGCAGTCCCGCCTCGCTCAGGCGCACCGAGCGCGTCGTGCGCTGCACCAGCTGCTGGTCGAGGTGGCGTTCCAGCTCCGCCACCCGCTGGCTGATCGCCGCCTTCGACAGACCCAGCCGTTGCGCCGCCTTGGTGAAGCTGCCGAGCCGGGCCACGGCGATCAGCGCCTGCAGCTGCGACCACAGCAGCTCGTCGCGCGCCTCCCCCCGCAGGGACGAGGGAGCCTCGACTTCCGGGGGAACGGAGCGGGCAGACGCGGCAGCCAACCGGGCGTCGGCGGGCGTTGGGGCGGGGGAGCGGCGGGCCATGATTGTTCAGTCTATCGAACAATGTGGTTGGCGATCTGGGCTAGGCAGGGAACAGGGCGGTGCCTAGACTCGATCGCATCCCCAAGAAGCAGGAGACCGCCGTGACCTCGTCCACCAACGCCCCCGTCGCCTTCACCGACGGCGCCGACATCACCCACTTCATCGCCGGCGAGCACCGTCCGGCCACGTCGGGGCGCAGCCAGGCGGTCTTCAATCCCGCCACGGGCCAGGTCGCGCGTCAGCTGCAGCTCGGCAACGTCGAGGACGTCAACACCGCCGTCGCCGCCGCGCAGGCCGCGTTCCCCGCCTGGGCGGACGCGCCGCCGCTGCGGCGCGCGCGCGTGATGTTCAAGTTCCTCGAACTGCTGAACCAGCATCGCGACCGTCTCGCCGCGATGATCACCGCCGAGCACGGCAAGGTCTTCACCGACGCGCAGGGCGAGGTGAGCCGCGGCATCGACGTCGTCGAATTCGCCTGCGGCGTGCCGCAGCTGCTCAAGGGCGACTACACCGAGCAGGTCTCCACCGGCATCGACAACTGGACCACCCGCCAGGCGCTGGGCGTCGTCGCCGGCATCACGCCGTTCAACTTCCCGTTCATGGTCCCGATGTGGATGGCGCCGCTGGCCATCGCCACCGGCAACGCCTTCATCCTCAAGCCCAGCGAGCGCGATCCGTCGCCCAGCCTCGCCATCGCCGAGCTCTTCAAGCAGGCCGGACTGCCCGACGGCATCTTCCAGGTCGTGCAGGGCGACAAGCAGGTCGTCGACGCGCTGCTGCACCATCCCGACGTGCGCGCGCTGAGCTTCGTCGGCTCCACGCCGATCGCGCAGTACATCTACGAGACCGGCGCCCGCAACGGCAAGCGCGTGCAGGCGCTCGGCGGCGCGAAGAACCACATGGTCGTCATGCCGGATGCCGACATCGACCAGGCCGTCGACGCGCTCATCGGCGCGGCCTACGGCTCGGCGGGCGAGCGCTGCATGGCGATCTCGGTGGCCGTGCTGGTCGGCGACGTCGCCGACCGCATCGTGCCGCTGCTCGCGGAGCGCGCGAAGGCGCTCAAGATCAAGAACGGCATGGCGCTCGATGCGGAGATGGGGCCGATCGTCACGCGCGAAGCGCGCGATCGCATCGAGGGTTACATCGCCCACGGCGTCGAGGAAGGCGCGTCGCTGGTGGTCGACGGCCGCGGCCATCGCGTCGACGGACTGCCCGACGGCTTCTTCACCGGCGGCACGCTCTTCGACCACGTGACGCCGACCATGCGCATCTACAAGGAAGAGATCTTCGGACCGGTGCTCGCCTGCGTGCGGGTCAAGGACTTCGGCGAGGCGCTGGACCTCGTCAACGCGCACGAGTTCGGCAACGGCGTCGCCTGCTTCACCAGCGACGGCAACGTCGCCCGCGAGTTCGCGCGCCGCGTTCAGGTCGGCATGGTGGGCATCAACGTGCCGATTCCCGTGCCCATGGCGTGGCACGGCTTCGGCGGCTGGAAGAAGAGCCTCTTCGGCGACATGCATGCCTACGGAGAAGAGGGCGTTCGGTTCTACACCAAGCAGAAGAGCGTCATGCAGCGCTGGCCCGCCAGCATCGCCAAGGGCGCGGAGTTCGTGATGCCGACGAGCAAGTGAGGGCCAGCGGCCGTCGCACGCCGCCGATCGGCTAACCTTGCCGGATGTTTCCGACAGGCGACCCCTCTTCCGACCCGAATCCGATCGCTGCCCTCGACGGCGTGCCGTTGAGCGACCTGCTTGAGCGCGCGCGTCTGGCGCAGCAGCAGGCGCGGCTCGACGACGGCGTCGTGCTGGCCGACGCGATCTGGGATCGCGCCGACGCCGAGGGCTTCATCAACGAGCAGGCCGAGGCCGGCAAGCTGCGCAGTTTCTTCCGGCTGCGCATGGGCGATCTGCCCGGCATGCTCGACGTCGGCGAGCGCGCGCTGCGCCTGATGCGCCCGCTCGGCGCCAGCCCCGCGATGTGCGAGCTGCTGCGCTGGATGAGCCTCGCGGCCTGCGAGCTCGGCGCCTACGAACAAGGCCTGGCCTGCGCCCATGAGGCGCTGAAGCTCGCCGGCGAGCTTGGCGACGTGCGGCTGCACGCGGTCGCGCTCAACGGCCTCGGCGCCTGCTTCGAGCGCATGGGCGACCCCTGGCAGGCCGAGCGCCTGATGAGCGAGGCGGCCGGCCTGCTCCGCACCAACGCCACGCCCTTCGAACGCGTGGTCACGCTCACCAACCTCTGCACCGTCGCCATCGGCGCCTACCACCTGCAGCGCGACGGCGCCGCGCCCGAACAGGCGACGCGCACGCTTGAACGAGCCCTCGAACTCGCTCGCGAAGCGCGCCCGCATTCGCTGCAGCTCGGCGACCGTTACGGCATCGCGCTCACCGCCTCCAACTTCGGCGAAGTGCTGCTGTTGATGGGACGCCTCGACGAAGCTGAGCCACTGCTCATCGAAGCCCGCGACGAGTGCGAGCGCGCCGGCTTCCGCCTGCTGGACTGGCGTCTGCGCTGCATGCTCGCCGAGCTGCAACTCGCGCGCGGCCAGGCCACCGCCGCGTGGCAGCAGCTGCAGGCGTTGCGCGAGGAGACCGAACATCTCGCGCCCGGCGGCACGCCGTCCGCGCTGAACGCGCCTACGCTGCCCATCGCGTCGACAGCCTCAACCGCATCAACCGCATCAACCGCATCAACCGCGCCGGCGACTCCGGCGCTGAAGGACGTGCCGCTGTTCCTGCGCGTGCGGCTGCACCAGGCCAGCTATCGCGCCGCGAAGGCGCTGGCGCTGCTGGGGCCGTCGCTGTTCCACCTCGAACAGGCGCGCACGCTGGAGCGTCGGCGCGCGGTCTCGCAGCTGATGGCGCAATCGCAGTACTTCGTCTCGCGGATGGAGGCGGAATTCGCCGCCGATCCGGCGAGCCTCGCTGCGCGCGACGCCGCCGAATTCAAGGATCCGCTCACGGGTCTGGGCAACCGGCGCTGCCTGGAGGCGCGGTTGCCGCCGCTGCTGCGCACGGCGGAGCAGGAGGATAGACCGCTGACGGTCGCATTGATCGATGCTGACGGCTTGCGCAACATCAACGAGCGCCACGGCAACGACATCGGTGATCGAGTCCTGCAGGAGCTGGCCGAGTTGCTGCGCGAGAACACGCGTGGTTCCGATCTGCTGCTGCGCTGGAGCGGCGAGGAGTTCCTCGTCGTCTTCCCCGACACCATCGCGGATCGTGGCTTTGAGGTCTGCGAGCGCATCCGTGCCAGTGTCTCGGTGCACCCGTGGCACGAGCTCGCGCCGGGCCTGGACGTCACGCTCAGCATGGGTCTGGCGAGCGCGCCGCCGTACGCGACGGACCTGCTCATCGCGCGCGCCAATGCGGCCGTCGAGCGCGCCAAGCATCTGGGACGCAATCGGGTCGCCCTGGCCTGAGCGCGACGCCTGGATCGGGGTCAACGACTTCCACTGGGGCCGGAATGGGGCTTGGGGTTCGCGGACGCGAGGCCCCATGCCCCGTGGAGAGCCCGCGCTTGGCGAAGCGGAGGAGGCCCGGCCTGAAGACCGCACAAGGGGGCAGGTTTTGCCTGAGCCCCGGTCAGGACTGTTTCTACAATGAGAACAGTTCTCATCTGCCTCGTAAACCCTGGCCGATGAGCCGTCCGCCAGCCTGATCTTTTGCTCCCCCGCGCCCTGCAACGCCAGTTGCCTGCGCCGCGCGACTCTGGGGCTGATCCCGCAAGCCTTCGTCTTCCACCTCCCTCCCCGGGGCTGGTGCGCTTGCGCGCGCCGGTATGCGGGCTCGCGCCTGCTCGATGCTGTTCTTTCACATGTCACGCTCCTCCCGAACTCCTGTCGCGGCTGCTGTCGCGTTCCTCTTGTCTGCCGGTGCCGCCGTGGCCCAGTCGACGTCGATGCCCGCTCGCGATGTCGATGTGCGCGACGCCGAGGCGTCCGAGCCCGCCGCAGAGTCCGGCGCTGAAGCTGCCGGCGACGGATCGACCCGCGCCGACCGCCGCCGCGCGCTGGACCGCGTGACCATCAGCGCCGCGCGCAAGAAGCTTGAAGGCGCCAGCACGCGCCTGCCGCTGACCGCGCGCGAGACGCCGCAGTCCATGAGCAGCCTCGATGCGAGCCGCCTCGAGAACGAGACGCTGATCAGCATCAACGACGTGATGCAGAACATCACCGGCGTGAACGTGTCGTTCTACGACACGCAGCGACCTTTGTATTTCGCGCGCGGCTTCCAGATCACCGACTTCCAGATCGACGGCGTCCCCACCTACAGCGGCGGTACGCAGCAGGAGTACGACACCGTCTTCTACTCCCGCATCGACGTCGTGCGCGGCGCCAACGGTCTCACCACCGGCGCCGGCATCCCGTCGGCGACGGTCAACATGATCCGCAAGCGGCCGGAGAAGGCGTTCTCCGCCTACGGCGGCTTGGTGATGGGCTCCGAAGACTTCCATCGCGTCGAAGCCGACCTCAACACGCCGATTACGCGCGACGGCAGCGTGCGCGCGCGCCTGATCGCCTCGGCGCAGGAGAAGGACGGCTACCGCGATCGCCACAGCGAGACCAAGACCGCCTTCATGGCGACCGTCGAGGCCGACCTGACGTCCACCACGACGCTGACCGTCGGCTACCAGGACCAGAACAACGTGCCCAAGGGCCCGATCTGGGGCACGATCCCGCGCTTCGCCTCGGACGGCTCGCTGGCCGACCTGCCGCGCGAGACCAGCTTCTCTCCGCCGTGGACGCGCTGGTCGCGCCAGAACGGCACCTTCTATGCGCAGCTGGAGCAGAAGCTCGGTGCCGACTGGACGCTCAAGGCCATCGCCAACCACAGCGAGGGCAACACCTTCAGCCTGCGCACCTATGCCAGCGGTTATCCGGACCCGAAGACCGGCGCCGGCCTCAAGCTGCTCGCCGCCGTCGGCAAGAGCTGGGAGAAGCGCGACAGCGTCGACCTCTACGCCTCGGGCACGCTGGACCTGTTCGGCCGCAGGCACGACCTGGTGATCGGCGCCAACGGCGTGAGGACCACCACCACCACGCCGACGCTGACCTCGGTCGCCGCGTGGAGCTACAACATCCCCGACATCCGCACCTGGGACGGCAACGCGCCCGCGCCGACCTTCAGCGCCACCGGCGCGAAGCGCGTCGCCGAGACCGAGCAGAGCGGCGTCTTCGCGATGGGCCGCTGGAAGCTGCTGGAGCCGTTGTCCCTGATCACCGGCGCGCGCCTGAGCTACTGGAAGACCGGCACCGACGCCTTCAACACGGCCGGCAACTTCACCGCCCGCACCGGCGCCTACAAGGTGACCGACGAGGTCTCGCCTTACTTCGGCGTCGTCTACGACGTCACCGACGCCGTCTCGTTCTACGCCAGCTACACCGACCTGTTCAAGCCGCAGAACTACAAGGACAAGAACGACAACCTGCTCGCGCCGGTCCGCGGCAGCAACACCGAGTTCGGCCTCAAGGGCGAGTTCCTCGACAAGCGCCTGGCGGTGTCGGCCGCAGTGTTCGAGGCCAAGCAGGACAACTACGCGGTGCGCGACTCGTCAGTGCCGGAGGGCACGTTGCCCGACGGCGGCTCCGCATACATCGGCGTGAACGGCACGAAGACCAAGGGCTTCGAGCTCGACGTCGCCGGCCAGCTCGCGCCGGGCTGGACGCTGAACGCGGGCTACGCCAACACGCGCATCACGCGCAACGCGCTGGACCTGATCTACGCCAACCTGCCGCGCCACACGGTGCAGCTGAGCACCAGCTACCGCCTCCGCGGCGCGTGGGAGCGCCTCACCGTCGGCGCCGGCGTGAACGCGCAGAGCACGGTCGCGGGCTACGGCATCCCGCATCCGACGCTGGGCACGGTGACCGTCACGCAGGGCAGCTACGTGCTGCTGAACCTGCACGCCAACTACCAGCTGAACGACCACTTCAGCCTCGGCCTGTCGGTCCGCAACGCGCTCGACAAGACCTACTGGGCCAACCTCGACTATCCCAACTACGGGGATCCGCGCAGCGTCATGCTGAGCCTGCGCGGCCGGTTCTGACGCTACTGTTAATATTTCCAGCTTTCGGGGGCGTCCGCATCGGCAAGAGGCGGCGCCGGCGCATGGTTGGGAGACGGCGGCGTGGCAGAGCAACTGAGATCGGATGGCGTGGAGGAAAGGAAGGCCCGCGGGGCCTTCTTCACTCCGCCCGAGATCGCCCGCTTCATGGTCGATTGGGCCGTGCGGTCCAAGGACGATGCCGTGCTGGAGCCGTCCTGCGGCGAGGCCGCCTTCCTGCTGCCGGCCGCACAGCGGCTCCATGAGCTGGGCGCGACCCGGCGCGCCGTCGGGAAGCAGTTGCACGCGGGGGACATCCACCACGATTCTGTGGCGCAGGCGCACCAGGTGCTCGCCAGCGAAGGCTTCTCCGCGCAGATCGAGGTCGGCGACTTCTTCCTGAAGGACAGCGCTGCGAACTTCGACGCCGTCATCGGCAATCCGCCCTATGTGCGTTATCAGGACTTCAGCGGCGCCTCGCGCGCCGCGTCCCTGCAGGCCGCGTTGCGCCAAGGCGTCCGTCTGACGCAGCTCGCCAGTTCGTGGGCGGCCTTCACCGTGCATGCGTCGGCCTTCCTGCGCCCGACGGGTCGCCTGGCCCTGGTGATCCCGGCGGAGCTGCTGTCGGTGAAGTACGCGGCCCAGATCCGGCGCTTCCTGCTGGACCGTTTCGCCAGCGTCCGGCTGGTGCTGTTCGAGACGCTCGTGTTCCCCGGCGTCCTCGAGGACGTCGTGCTGCTGCTGGCCGAAGGCAGCGGCGGCGCGCAGTCGTTCGAGGTCTTCCAGGCGCGCACCGCGCAAGACCTGGCGACGACGCTGCCCAAGCAGTGGTTGAAGTTCGAGCCCGCGCCCGACGAGAAGTGGACCGGGGCCCTGGTGTCGTCGGACGCCTACCGCCTGTACGACGAGGCCGCGGCCGGCGAGGACTTCGAGGCGATGTCCGAGTGGGGCTCCACCTACCTCGGCGCCGTCACCGGCCACAACGATTTCTTCACCCTCACGCAGGCGGACGTCGAGCAATGGAAGCTGGCGCCGTCGGAGCTCGTCAAGATTTCGCCACCGGGCGCGCGTCACCTGCGGGGGTTGATCTACTCGGCCCACGACTGGCGGGCCATGGCGGCCGCCGGCGAGCGGTGTTTCCTCTTCGCTCCCGGCACCGAGCTGTCGAGGGCTGCACGCCGATACATCGCGCACGGTGAAGCCCTCGGGGTGCCGACGGGCTACAAGTGCCGGGTGCGCGATCCGTGGTGGACCGTCCCGATGGTGGCGAAGCCGGACCTGCTGATGCCCTACATGAACCACGAGCGTCCGCGGCTGGTGCGCAACGGCGCGGGCGTGCAAGTCCTCAACTCGCTCTACGGCGTGAAGCTGAAGGCGTCGCGCAAGAAGCTGGGGCAGGAACTGCTGCCGCTGGCGATGCTGAACAGCCTGACGCTGCTCGGGGCGGAGATCGTCGGACGCGCCTACGGCGGCGGCCTGCTCAAGCACGAGCCGAAGGAGGCCAGCCGTCTGCCCCTGCCGTCGGAGACCGTGCTGGCGCAGGTGGCGACCCCGCTGAAGGACGTGCAGAAGGCCGTCGGCGCCCTGCTGGCGCGCAACGACCTGCAGGCGTGCGTCGCGATCGTCGACACCATCGTGCTGCGTCAGCATCTGGGCTGGTCCGAGGCGCGTCTGGGCGCCATCCGCGAGGCGCGGGTCGCATTGATGCAGCGTCGGCTGACGCGTGGAAAAGGGAAGCATGTCCAGGATTGACGAGGTGTTGTCCGCCGCGCTGCGGACCTTGCCGGAGAAGCCGGCGGACGACGCCAAGCAGGATGCCAAGAAGCGCTACAGCGAGCTGGTGTCTCAGCAGGTGGCGCTGGCGATCGCCGACGAACTGCGGCATCGCGGCATGAAGGAAGCGCGGCCGGGACCGTCCGGCGAGGCGGGCGACTCCGGCGCGGAGCGGCGCATGGCCGGCGGCCTCGGTGCCAAGAAGGTGGACGTCACCTGGGCGACGGAAGAGTCGGGGCTGCTGTGCGCGGTCTCCGTCAAGACGATCAACTTCCGCGACAGCAAGACGAAGAACTACCAGAAGAACTTGATCAACCGGCGCGGCGACATGCTGATGGAGGCCGTGACCTTGCATCGGCGGTTCCCGTACGCGGTGCTCGCGGGATTCTTCTTCCTCGATCACGGGGCGGAACACGACGGCACGCTGCAGCGGCGATCGACCTTCCTGAACGCGCATGCGCGATTGCAGCTGTTCTCCGGCCGCGGCGATCCCGCGGGACGGGAGGAGCAGTTCGAGCGCTTCTACCTGCTGCTGCTGGACGCCTCGCCGATGAACGTCGGCATCCGGGCCTTCGCCGTGGGCGATCCGAAGCAGGAGATCCCGCTCGGCGACGTGCTGGACGATCTGTTGAAGCTGGTCGCGCAACGCAACCCCGACTTCTACGAGTTCGACGAGGGCAAGCTCAAGCGCGCGTCCTGAGCCGGCCCCCTCAGTCGTCATCGCACCGGCTCAAGCTCCACCGCCTGCACGACGTTGCGGCCCTGTCCCTTCGCGCGATACAGCGCCTGATCGGCGCGCTTGAGCACCTCGGCGGCGCTGGCGTCCTCGCGCGCGGACTCGGCGATGCCGAAGCTCGCCGTCAGGGGCCAGGTCTGTCCTTCCCACGCGAACGGATGCTCCGCCAGCAGCGTCCGCATGCGCTCCGCCACCAGCGCCGCGCCGGCGATGCCGGTGTCGGGCAGCAGCGCGCAGAACTCCTCGCCGCCCAGGCGCGCGAAGCGGTCCACCTCGCGCAGGCAGGGCCGCAGCAGCGCGACCAGCGACTTCAGCGCCGCGTCGCCGGCCGGGTGGCCCAGCGTGTCGTTCAACAGCTTGAAGCGGTCCAGGTCCAGCAGCACCAGCGCGTAGCCATGACCGCGCATCAGCCGCGAGTGTTCGAGGTCCACCGCCTCCGACAAGGCGCGCCGGTTGAGCGCATCGGTGAGCGGGTCGCGCTCGGTCAGCCGGCGGATCTCCAGCACCAGCTTCATCAGCAGCAGGAAGGCGATCCAGCCGTTGATCAGCAGCGCCAGCACCAGCGAGGCCCACAGCCAGGCGAGGTTGAAGGCGCTGGCGACGTCGATGTCTTCGGTGCGGCCCGGTGCGAGCGCCGCCTCCAGCGGCCGCGAGAGCAGCAGGAGCCCGACGACGACCAGCGGCGAGGCCAGCAGCAGCGATGCGCGCATGTGAAGCCCGCGCGCGCGCATCAGTCGCCAGGCGTCGACGGCCGCCAGCAGCGCCAGCACGCACATCGTGCCGAAGAGGACCAGCTTGTGCGGCAGCGTCTGTGGTCCCATCGTGAAGCGCGCGGTGAGCAGACCGACGCCGACGATCACCAGCAGGGTCACGCGCCAGGGCGCCGGCCGGTCGCCCACCAGCGGCACGGTGATCCGGATGAGGCCGAAGGCCGCCACCGACAGGAAGTCCGACCAGCCGTAGTCCATCCGCGGCGCCAGGCCGAGCGCGTCGTGCAGCAGGAAGGACGCGCCCAGCGCGCCGTTCGCGGCGGCGACGCTCGCGCAGGCCCAGGGCGATTCGCGCAGGCCGACGGCCATCATCAGCCACACGGTGGCGGCCACGCCGAAGAGCACGACCAGCGCGGCGATCAGCGAAACCGGATCGGCGACGGGCAGCATCAGGCGAACTCGGTCTCGCCCGCGGCGCGCAGCACGCGGTTGCGCCCGCGCGCCTTGGCCGCGTACATCGCCGCGTCAGCCCGCGACAGCGCGCCACGGCCGTTGGCGTCGCCCGGGCGCATCGTGGCCACGCCGAAGCTTGCGCTGATCGGCCAGAGCTTGTCGCCCCAGGCCAGCGGCTGCTTCTGCAGCAGGTCCCGCAGCCGTTCCGCGACCAGCATCGCGCCGTCGAGCTCGGTGTCGGGCAGCAGCACCGCGAATTCCTCGCCGCCGAGGCGGCCGATGCAATCCGCATCGCGCAGCGTCTCGCCGAGCACGGCCGACAGATGCTGCAGCGCGGCGTCGCCGCCGGCATGGCCCAGCTCGTCGTTGATGCGCTTGAAGTGGTCGACGTCCAGCATCAGCACGGCGTTGCGCCGGCCGCGATCGGTGCGGGCCTGCATGCGGGCCAGGTGCTCCTCCAGCGCGCGGCGGTTGAGCAGTCCGGTCAGCGCATCGCGACGCATCAGGTGGCGCACCCGCGCGATCAGGCGCTGGATGACGAGCGCGATCAGCCCCGTCGCCAGGGTCACGTCGACGACCAGGATCAGCATGACCAGCGGTGCGTTGACGCCCGGCCCCGTCAGCACGTAGGCCGGCGGCAGCCAGCCGAGCAGGGTGAGCGAGCGCCAGAAGCAGACGGTGGCGAACACGACGTAGGGCAGGACCAGGACGGCGGTGAGCGCGATGCGGAAGCCCGCGCCGACGGCCACGTCGCGGGCCGCCATCAGCGCCAGCACGCCGACGGCGATGTTGGAGAAGGCGCGCGCGCGGAAGGGCTCCGGATCGCCGGCCGTGCAGGCGACCGCCACGACGCCGAGCAGGACGATGGCGACGATGTCGCGGGCGTTGTCGCGGTCCCGGGTGAGGGCGCGGGCGCCCGCGGTGAGGAAGCCGGCGGCGGCCAGGTCCAGCGGCAGCCCGATCAGCCGCTCCATCGAGTCTGGCAGCGCGGGCCACCAGCTCAGCGCGAGCAGGCCGTGATGGGCGGAGATCCGCCGTGACGCGCGCGGCGCGATGCGCAGCACCTCGCCGAGCGCGAGCCAGACGACACACGCGACGGCGTCGATCACGGCGATCACCATCAGCAGCGTGGCGGCGTCGAGCGGCGGCATGCGGACCATCATCGCAAAGCGATGCCGGGGGCACAATCGCGCGCATGACGAATGGTGTCCCTGACTCCGAGGGGGCGGTGCCCGCCGCTTCCATCACGCCCATCACGCTGATCACCGGCGCCGGTCGCGGCATCGGCGCGGCGACGGCGTTGCTGCTGGCGGCGCGCGGTCACGATCTTGCCCTCAATTACCGGCAGGACGCGGAGGCCGCCGAGTCCATCGCCGGGCGCGTGCGCGCGATGGGGCGTCGGGCGACGACCATCCGCGCCGACGTTGCCGATCCCGCGCAGGTCGCGGCGATGTTCGCGGAGATCGACGCGCGGCTCGGCCGTCTCACCGGACTGGTGAACAACGCCGGCATGGTGGCCCGCAAGGCCTCGCTGGTGGACCTCACACCCGAGCGGCTCCGACGCGTCTTCGAGGTCAACGTCTTCGGGCTGATCTACTGCACGCAGCAGGCTGCGGCCCGGATGAGCACCGCGCAGGGCGGACGCGGCGGCGCGATCGTCAACCTGTCGTCGCGCGCGGCGCAGCGCGGCTCGCCGAACCTCTACTCCGACTACGCCGCCAGCAAGGGCGCCGTGGACACGCTGACGCTGAGCCTGGGGCATGAGCTCATCGCGCAGGGCATCCGGGTCAACGGCGTGCGACCCGGGGTGATAGAGACCGACATCCATGCCGACAGCCTCCCCGCGGAAACGCTCCCCGCGTTGCTGGCGGAGGCGGCAAAGGGCATTCCCATCGGCCGGCTCGGCCGCGCGGAGGAGATCGCCGAAGCGATCGCGTGGCTGATGTCCGATGCGGCCAGCTTCACCGTGGGCGCCACGCTGGACGTGGACGGCGGGCGCTGAGACCTCAGCGCCGTTCGACCAGGATGGGCGTCAGGGCCATCGACGAGCGGACGCGGTCCGCGGCGGCCCGGGCGTCCTCGCGGCTCGCGAACGGGCCGGCCTGCAGGCGATGCAGGTTCTTGTCCTTGAAGATCGTCAGCATCGGCGCCAGCTCTTCCATGCCGCGGGTGAAGCGTTCGCGCAGTTGCTCGGCGCCTTCCATGCGCGAGAACGCGCCGAACTGCAGCCAGTAGCCCTGCGCGGCGGCGGTGATCTTCAGCGCGGGCACCGGCGCTTGCGAATCGGTCGCGGCGATCGCACCCGCGGTGGCGGCTGCCATCGCGTCGGCCTTCGTCTGGCCGGACGGCGGCAGATCGCTGCCCGGAGGCAGCGCGGTGATGGGAATCGGCGTCATGCCGGCGTCGGGGTTCGCCGAGGAGGTCGACGGCGTCGCGGGCCGTTCCGCCTTGGCCACCGGCGGGATCACCGGCGTCGGCAGCGGCACTTGCGCGGGCACCGGCGTGACGGGCGGGCGCAACTGCGCGGTCGTGGTCAGGTCGGGCGCGCCGCTGGGCGTGGCTGCCGCGTAGACCGGCGTGTCCGGCGCGACCTTCGGGTCGGGCGACAGCGTGTCGCGGTCCCGCGTCCACGCGCCGGTGCGGATGTCCTCGTAGGTGATGCGCTCGATCTCGACCGGCGCCACGCCGTTGAGCACGTCCAGCTTGAGCGCGGCGGTGTAGCTCAGGTCGATGATGCGTCCCTTGTGGAACGGACCGCGGTCGTTGATGCGCACGATGATCTCGCGGCCGTTCTTCGGGTTGCGCACGCGGGCGTAGCTCGGGATGGGGATGGTCGCGTGCGCGGCCGTCATCGCGTACATGTTGTAGATCTCGCCGCTGGACGTCGGCTTGCCGTGGAATTTGCGGCCGTACCAGGAGGCCAGGCCCTTCTGCACCAGCGGCTTGTCCTCGGCGATCGGCTCGTAGCGTTCGCCGAGCACTTCATACGGCTTGTTGGGACCGCCCTTGCGGATGGATTCCAGCTTGGGCACCGCGTCGGGCACCTTCTTGAGGTCGGGCGGGATGACGGCGTCGGGGCCGTCGCGGTCCGGCCAGGAGGAGACCTTGGGGCCGCCGGAGGAGGATCGGTTGGAGGAGGGGCCAGGGCTGGCGCAGGCGGCCAGGATCAGGGCACACGTCAGGACGGTCAGGCGCTGACCGGCGGGGCGGGCTTCAAACATGGCCGCAACCCTAGCAATGCGGCGCGGATTTGCCAAGGTTATGCTGCGCGCTCGCTTCTTCCCTTTCATGATCGTTTCGATCGTTACGTCCGCACCGTCATGAGCACCTACATCTTCTCCCCAGCGCCGCAGGCCGCCGTGGCCGTGCGCGGCACCGACGCGCGTTACGCCGTCAGCCGCATCTTCTGCGTCGGCCGCAACTACGCCGCCCACGCCCGCGAGATGGGCAGCGACCCGGATCGCGAGCCGCCGTTCTACTTCACCAAGCCGGCCAGCGCGCTGGCGCCGTCGGGCGGCACCATCCCCTACGCGCCGGGCACGAAGAACCTGCACTATGAGATGGAGCTGGTCGTGGCGATCGGCAAGCCGGTGTTCAAGGCGACGCCCGAGCAGGCCGGCGATGCGGTCTGGGGCTACGCCGCCGGACTGGACATGACGCGCCGCGACCTGCAGAACGAGGCCAAGGCCATCGGCCGGCCGTGGGATCTGGGCAAGGGCTTCGAGCACTCGGCGGTGATCACCGAGCTGGTGCCGCGTTCGGAGCAGGGCGACCTGACGAAGGGCGCGATCACGCTGTCGGTGAACGGCGTGGAGAAGCAGCGCGGCGACCTGTCGGACATGATCTGGAGCATTCCGGAGCTGGTGGCCAACCTGTCGCAGTTCTATCACCTGGAGCCGGGCGACCTGATCTACACGGGCACGCCGGAAGGTGTCGGTCCGGTGAAGCCGGGCGACAAGATCACCGGTGTGATCGAGGGCTTCGGCGACCTGTCGATCACGATCGGCGAGGCCGAGTAAACCGGCGCCGCGAGCGCGAGGCAGAGAACCGAGACGATGTTCGACCACAACGAGACCCTGGACGAGGCCCGCGCGCGCAACATCCGCGATGCGCTGTTCGAGGACATCGGCGTCAGCGACTGGACCGCGCGGCTGGTGCCGGCGGGCCGGCGCGTGACGGCGCATGTCCGCGTGCGCGAAGCGGCGGTGCTGTGCGGGCGCGACTGGTTCGAGGGCGTGTTCCTCGCGCTGGACGGGTCGTCGCGGATCGAGTGGTCGTATGAAGAGGGCGCCGACATGGCACCCGACACGGTGGTCTGCCGCATCGAGGCCGAAGGCCGGTCGCTGCTCTCGGCCGAGCGGCCGGCGCTGAACTTCCTGCAGCTGCTGTCGGGCACGGCGACGACGACGCGCGCGCATGCGCGGGCGATCGAAGGCGCGAGTCCGAACCCGCGCGGTTGCGCGGTGCTGGACACCCGCAAGACGCTGCCGGGCCTGCGGCTGGCGCAGAAGTACGCGGTGCGCGTGGGCGGCGGGGCGAATCAACGCCTGGCCCTTTACGACGGGATCCTGATCAAGGAGAACCACATCGCCGCGGCCGGCGGTGTGACGCAGGCGCTGCAGCAGGCGCAGGCGCTGGAGGCCGGCGTGTCCATCCAGGTCGAGGTCGAGACCATCGAGCAACTGCGCGAGGCCTTGAAGGCCGGCGCGGTCAGCGTGCTGCTGGACAACTTCAGCGAGCCGATGATGCGCGAGGCGGTGGCGATCGCCGGGGGTCAGGCCTTGCTGGAAGTGTCCGGCGGCGTGGCCATCGACCAGCTGCGCTGGATCGCGGCGACGGGCGTCGACCGCATCTCGGTCGGGCGCCTGACCAAGGACGCGAAGGCGGTTGACTACTCGATGCGGGTCGACGGCTGACGCTGACTTCGATATCAGCGACTCCTGCAATTCGGCGCCATATTCGGCGCCGAAGTTCTTTCTGACACTGGCTGTCTTCCCAACCGAAGGAGACAGTATTGATTGAAGCTTGCAACGATGAACACGTGCCCAATTCGAATGCGGGCGCGCTCCGCGACATCCTGAGCCGCTGGCCGACCAGCATGGCGATGCTGGTGCTCAATGAGGTCGAGTGCCGCCTGCGACTGATGGCCGAGCTTCGCGGCAAGCTCGACGTGGTGGGTGTCGATGAGGTCCACGAACTGCAGCCGCTCTTCGCGCACGGGTTGTGGATGTTCGGCCCGGAGTTCGAGTCGGCTGAATTCACGGCGAACGTCGGCATGACGCGAGTGATCCGGAAATTCCTCAAGGATCCGATGGCAGTCGGCTCCCGAAATCGTCCTGATTTCGTGGTTCTACCCGATAGCAGCATCGGGCTCTATGCCTGCCCGTCCTTTGGCGGCACGCATGAGGTCGACGGCATCAAGCATCTCGCGATCATTGAACTGAAGACAACCGGCACGGAGATCGGGGATACCGAGCGGTCGCAAGTGTTGAAGTACGTGAAGGAGCTTCGGAACCGCGGATGCTTCAAGGCGCACACGAAGATCGATTGCTATGTTCTCGGAGAAGACATCGAACGCGGGGAAGAGGAGGCCTGGAGTAGCGGGCCCCAGACCACTGTCACGCTGATGCGTTACGACACCCTTCTTGAGAGGGCGGAGAGTCGACTGCTGAATCTCTACGAGAAGATCAAGCACGCGCCATTCCTGATGGACCAGGCGGAACGGTCCGGAAGGGACCGGCGTCCTCGTCCGCCTGCGATGAACGAAATCGAAGCCCCGTGGCCGCATTGACGGCGAGGCAGGCACTGCGACAGTGCCCGCCACACCAAGCTTGTGCGCAACGGCGGTGCGCGGGTGCCGTTCTGGCTTGCATACAAGACAGATGAGCCCGGGAAGGCAGGGTGGACCCGCACTGGCACGGAAGCTGCAAAGCCCCGTGCATGGGCATCACCGCCACCGACATCAGCCAACGCGTCATCGATGCCGTGCTCGCGCAGAAGCTGGCGCCGGGCACGCGCCTCGGCGAGCAGCAACTCGCGCTGCTCTTCGACTGCAGCCGCACCATCGTCCGTGAGGCGCTGACCCGCCTCGCCGCGCGCGGCATCGTCACCGTCAGCGCGCGTCGCGGCTGGTACCTGATCGCCCCCTCGCGCGACGAAGCCCGTGAAGCCTTCGAAGCGCGCCGCGTCATTGAGCTCGGCCTGCTGCGCGGCCGGCGCCCGCTCGACAAACCTGCGCTCACGCGCCTGAAGAAGCACCTCGCGCAGGAGAAGGCCGCCCTGCGCGGCGACGACGTCGGCGCGCGCAGCTTCCTGCTCGGCGACTTCCATGTCTGCCTGGCCGAGTGCCTCGGCAACAGCCTGCTCGCCGACACGCTGCGCGACTACACCGCGCGCACCACGCTGATCGCGATGCTCTACCAGTCGTCGCACGACGCCGCGCAGTCCTGCCAGGAGCACGTCGCCATCGTTGCCGCGCTCGAACAGGGCGACGCCGTCCGCGCCGAGGCGCTGATGGCCGAACACCTCGCCAGCGTGCAGGCCGGACTGCAGCTGGAGACGCAGACCGACGACCCGCTGCATCACCTGCGCCTGGCGCTCTCGCCGTTGGCCTCGAGCACCTCTGCCTCGTCTTCCGTCTCATCGACTTCCGCCTCGCCGGCGCGCCGCTCGCGCGCACGAACGGCCGCGGCCGACGTCTCCGATTCCGCCCCCGCCCCCTACCTAGGAGCCTTGTTATGAGCCACGCCGTCCGTCCCTCCGTCCGCGCTGTCCTGCCGCGTCGCCTGCTGCTGGCGGCGGGCCTCGGTCTTGGCCTGGGCGTCCTCTCGCTGGGCGCGCAGGCCCAGACCGCGCTGGACACCATCACCAAGTCCAAGACCATCAAGATCGCGATCCCGACGGACTACCCGCCCTACGGCTTCGTCGGTCCCGACATGAAGCCGCAAGGCCTGGACGTCGCGATGGCCGAGCTGATCGCCGCCAAGCTCGGCGTGAAGGTCGAGCTGGTGCCGGTCACCAGCGCCAACCGCATTCCGTATCTGCAGACGAAGAAGGCCGACCTCGTCATCTCCACGCTCGGCAAGAACCCGGAGCGCGAGAAGGTCATCGCCTTCAGCTCGGCCTACGCGCCGTTCTATCAAGCCGTCTTCGCGCCCAAGAGTCTGGCGATCAAGAGCTTCGCCGACCTCGCCGGCAAGACCGTCGCGGTGACGCGCGGCGCGATGGAGGATCAGGAGCTCGCCAAGGTCGCGCCGACGACGCTGGAGTTCAAGCGCTTCGAGGACAACAACGCGACCATCGCCGCGTTCGCCGCCGGCCAGACGCAGGTGGTCGCCACCAGCGCCGCCGTCGCCGGCAACCTGATGCAGCGCCAGCCCGGCCTGAACATCGAATACAAGCTGCTGCTCAAGGACAGCCCGTGCTTCATCGGCGTGGCCAAGGGCGAGGACGCCCTGCTCGCGAAGGTCAACGCAATCGTCGCGGCCGCGAAGCAGGGTGGAGAACTCGAAGCGCTCTCCAAGAAGTGGCTGGGCCGCGGCGCGGGCGAGCTGCCGCTCTGAGCGACGACCTCGCTGCACCTCGACATTGATCGCGTCTAGCAGGCACCCCGGGAGCCGCCCATGATCGAGTTCGACTTCGGCGCCGTCCTCGCCGAATGGCCGCTGCTGCTGCGCGGCCTCGCGTGGACGGTCGGTCTCACGGCGATCGCCGTGCCGCTCGGCCTGCTGATCGCGACGCTGGGCGCGTGGGCCCGCGCCTGCGGGTCGACGGCGCTGCGGCGCGGCGTCGGCGTCTATGTCGAGCTGCTGCGCAACACGCCCTTCATCGTGCAGCTGTTCTTCGTGTTCTTCGGCCTGCCGGCGCTGGGCGTGAAGCTGTCGCCGGAGGCCGCCTCGCTGATCGCGATGACGCTCAACCTCGGTGCCTACGGCACCGAGATCCTGCGCGCCGGCATCCAGGCCGCACCCAAGGGCCAGTGGGAGGCGGCGCAAAGCCTGGCCCTCGGCCCGACGCAGGTCTTCACGCGCGTGATCCTGCCGCCCGCCTTCAAGCGCGTGTGGCCGGCGATGACCAGCCAGATCGTCATCGTGATGCTCGGCACGGCGGTGTGCGGCCAGATCTCCACGGAGGAACTGAGCTACGCCGCCAACCTCATCCACAGCCGCAACTTCCGCGCCTTCGAGGCGACCTTCGTTGCGCTGGCGATCTACCTGGCCCTGTCGCTGGTCACGCGGCGCCTGCTGCTCTGGGCGGGACCGAAGTGGTTCTTCGGCGGCGGGAGGCAGCCATGATCGAGTTCACCCTCTGGGACATCCTGCGCAACCTCGCGCTCGCCTTGCGATGGACCGTGGCGCTGTCGCTGATCGCCTTCATCGGCGGTGGCGTGGTCGGCGCGACCTTGCTGTGCCTGCGCATCGGACTGGGTCGCAAGACGCAGCGCGTGATCGGCGCGTATGTCGGCATCTTCCAGGGCACGCCGCTGTTGATGCAACTGTTCCTTGCCTACTTCGGCGTGTCGCTGCTGGGCATCGACGTCTCGGCGTGGACGGCGGCCTCGCTCGCGCTGACGCTCTATACGAGCGCCTACCTCGTCGAGATCTGGCGCGGCTGCGTCGAAGCCGTTCCCCGCGGGCAGTGGGAAGCCGCGCGCAGCCTCGCGATGAGCTTCGGCGAACAGCTGCGCCACGTGATCCTGCCGCAGGCGGCGCGCCTGGCGATCGCACCCACGGTCGGTTTCCTGGTGCAGGTCATCAAGGGCACCGCGCTGGCGTCGGTGATCGGCTTCGTGGAGCTGACCAAGGCCGGCGGGATGATCGCCAACGCGAGCTTCAAGCCCTTCCTGGTCTTCGGCTGCGTGGCGCTGTTCTATTTCGTGCTGTGCTTCCCCGTGAGCCTGGCCGCACAACACCTGGAAAGGAAGCAGCATGGCCGCACTGCCTGACAAGACGATTGACCACGTGATCGACCCGGCGCTAGCGCCGGCCTCGATGCCCGCGCCCGGCGTGCCGATCGTGCGCATCACCGCGCTGCGCAAGTCCTACGGCACGAACGAGGTGCTCAAGGGCATCGACCTCGACGTGATGCGCGGGGAGGTGATCGCGCTGATCGGCAAGAGCGGTTCGGGCAAGAGCACGCTGCTGCGTTGCATCAACGGCCTGGAGCAGTTCCAGGAGGGCTCGCTGCGCGTGGCCGACAAGCCGCTGCTGCACGAGAGCGCGATGGCGATGCGGGCGCTGCGGCAGCAGGTCGGGATGATCTTCCAGAGCTTCAACCTGTTCCCGCACCTGAGCGTCGGGCGCAACGTGATGCTGGCGCCGACGCTGGTGAAGCGGCGCTCCGACAAGGACGCGGCGGAGCAGGCGCGGGCGCTGCTGGCGCGCGTGGGCCTGGCGGAGAAGTTCGATGCAATGCCCGATCAGCTGTCGGGCGGCCAGCAGCAGCGCGTGGCGATCGCTCGGGCGCTGGCGATGGAGCCGCAGGTGCTGCTGTGCGACGAGATCACGTCGGCGCTGGACCCGGAGCTGGTCGGCGAGGTGCTGCGCGTCGTCGAGTCGCTGGCCGACGAAGGCATGACGCTGCTGATGGTCACGCACGAGATGAACTTCGCGCGCAAGGTCGCGGATCGGGTGATCTTCATGCATCAGGGCCGCGTGCACGAGATCGGCACACCCGCCGATGTGTTCGGTTCGCCGCGGACGCCGGAGTTGAAGCAGTTCCTGAAATCGCTCGACGATTGAGTACCCACTGAAGGGGGCGCCCGATGGGGCGTGTCTCGACGGCAACATCCCCCCGCCGGCTCGATGCCGGACTCACGAAGCGTTCCTAAACTGCTTCGTCATGAGTCAACGTCATTCGCTTGTCGGTACCGGTCTTTACTCCCCCTACGAGGCCGCTCGGCTTCTGCGGCTGGATCTGCGCAGCGTGCGCCGATGGCTGAAGGGAAGCTCGCGCAAGACGAAAAACGGTCTGAGCATCACGCCGCCGCTGTGGTCGCTGCAGTACTGTGACGATGAAGAGATCGGTGACCGGCATGTGCTCGGGTTCAAGGACCTCATGGAGCTGCGAGTGGTCGCACGGCTGCTCGATCAAGGTGTGGCGCTGCAGACGGTCCGAGCCGCCATCCAGCTTGCCCGCGAGCAGATGGGACCTTATCCGCTGCAATCTCGGCGGTTCCTGTCGGATGGGAAACGCATTTTCATGGACATCGTCGGCATCGACGGGCAGCCCTCGCGTCTTCTTGATGTGCAAGCGCGGCAGTTGGTGCTGGACAGCGTCATCCGTCCTTCGCTGTTCGACGGTGTCGAATTCGATGCGGACGGGAACTCGCGCCGATGGTTCCCCGTGCCGAACGAGCGCGTCGTCGTGCTCGATCCGGCGAGGTGCTTTGGCGAACCCATCCTCACGCGGATCAATGTGTCGACGGAAACGTTGTTTCTCTCCCATCGCGCGGAAGGCGGCAATATCGACTTCGTCTCGCGCATCTGGCGAGTGACGCCCGACGAGGTCATGGCGGCGGTCGCTTACGAAGAACGGTTGGCAGCGGCATGAAGGGTGACCTTTCACCGCAACGAGCTCATCGGCTACGTGCTGGACCCGCAGTGGAGTGGTCAGGGCTTCTGGGCCATCGCGGAGCGGCTCGTCGAATGGTGGCCGATCATCCTTGAGCACGTGAAGACGGCTCGGAACGGTCTCTATCGAGTGCCGTGGAAAACGGGATCGGCGCGCAAGCTGACTTCCTTCCAGCCTTCACGTGATCGCTAGACTCCGCCGTACTCGCCGAGGAGCCCCGCCATGCTTGACCGCCGCTCGATCCTCCGATCCTCGCTCGCGCTGACGTCCGGTGCGTTGAGTGCGACTGCGGGGACGTCCTCGAAAGCCGCGGCGCCGACGGCTGCCGCCGACAGCAATCCTGTGCGCGCCGCCGAGATCGCCTTTGCCGACACGATGGCGAAGCGGGACTTCAAGGCCTTCGCCGAGTTCGTCGCCGAGGACGCCGTCTTCATCGACGGCAAACAGCCGCTGCGCGGCCGGGCCGCTGTGCTGGCGCATTGGAAGCGCTTCTTCGACGGCGCCGAAGCGCCGTTCTCCTGGGCACCCGATCTCGTCGAAGTGCTGCCCGATGGCCAGCTCGGCTATTCCACCGGCCCGGTGCATGTGAAAGACAAGCTGGTCGCGCGTTTCGCCTCCACATGGCGGCTCGACGCCGACGGTCGCTGGCGAGTCGTCTTCGACAACGGCAGCGAGGTCTGCGACTGCAAGCCGCCGCGTTAGCATCACTCCCCACGCAAGCGGCGTATCGACCGCGAGCCGTGACAGGGAGTCACCCATGAGATTCGGAGTCGGAACGCGCCGTCTGGCGGGGATCTTGCTGGCCGCCTGCGCCTTGATCGCAGGAGCTGTCCATGCCGAAGGCCTGAAGCGGGGCGACCTCGCGCCTGATCGGCTCGGTCGCACCCTGGACGGCGACGAGCTGAACCTCGCCAAGCATCGCGGCCAGATCGTGGTCGTCACCTTCTGGGCGACCTGGTGCCCTTACTGCCTCAAGGAATTGCCTCAGCTCGAAAGCCTGCAGGGCGTCGCCAAGGAGCGTCTGCGGGTGATCGCGGTGAACACCGAGGACAAGAAGGTCTTCCGCCGCGTCGCCGGCATCATGAAGGACTTCAAGCTCCAGCTCGTCAACGACGCCGACAAGTCCGCGCAGCGGGCCTACGGCGTGAACGCGCTGCCGCATCTGTTCATCATCGACCGCGACGGCCGCATCGCCGCGATGCACCGCGGCTACGGCGAGGACTCGCTGGAACAGATCCTCGAGGAGATCAACGCGCAGCTCGCGAAGCCGGCCCCGCCGGCAGCCGAGGGCGGTGCGGGGGCGTCCGGACCGTCTGCGCCTTGAGTCGCTGGGCCGTGCAGCGGCCCCGTCCGCTCACGCGAACCAGTCGTCGTCCGGCAGCTGCTCGAACACCCGCTTCAAGCCGCCGCCCCAGCCCTGGCTGATCGTCTTGAAGTACGGATCGTCCTTGGTGATCCGGTACGGCTCGGCCGGCGCGAAGCTGTCGGTCTTGTAGAGCAGCATGTCGATCGGCAGCCCCACGGAGAGGTTGCTGCGGATCGTCGAGTCGAACGAGATCAGCGCGCACTTGGTCGCCTCGGCCAGCGAGCTGTCGAAGTCGATGACGCGGTCGATGATGGGCTTGCCGTACTTGGACTCGCCGATCTGCACGTAGGGCGTGTCTTCCGTCGCCTCGATGAAGTTGCCCTGCGGATAGACGTGGAAGACGCGCGGCGCCTCGCCCCGGATCTGCCCGCCGACGATCAGGTTGGCGCCGAAGTCCACGCCCTGGTTCAGCTGGCCGACGCCGTCGCTGTCGCGCGCGACGACTTCCTTGAGCGTCTTGCCCACCAGCTCCGCGACGTCGTACATCGAGGTCAGGCTCATCAGGTGACGGCCGTTGACCGTCGCACGCTGGCGCAGCAGGCTCACCACGCTCTGCGTGGTGGCCAGGTTGCCGGCCGTGAGCAGCGTGACGAGGCGCTCGCCCGGCTGCTCGAAGAGGTTCATCTTGCGGAACGTGGCGATGTGATCCACGCCCGCATTCGTGCGGGAGTCCGACGCGAACAGCAGGCCGGCGCGCAGCCGCATGGCAACACAGTAAGTCATGGACGGAAGGTTAGCGCATCAAGCTTGCAAGGCGCCGTCGTGGTGCACGCTCATTGCTGGTCCGACGTGCCGGGCTTCACGAGCACTTCCGCCCGCATCGTCTCCATCCCGCCACCTGTTCGTACACCGCGCACCGGACAGGCGTCCAGGTAGTCCGCGCCGGTCGCCAGCTTCACGTAGCGTCCGTCCGCCAGGCACTGGTTGCTGATGTCGTAACCCAGCCAGCCGCCCGCCATGCCGTGCGCGGGGCCAGCGTCGCCGGCCGCGGGCAGCCGCACCTCGCCCCAGGCGTGGCTGGCCACATGCTCGAAGTCCGTCGCGAGGTAGCCCGACACGTAGCGCGCCGGCAGCCCCAGCAGCCGCGCGCAGCAGACGAAGACCTGCGCATGGTCCTGGCAGACGCCGTGGCCGGTCTCGAAGGCCTCCGCCGCGGGCGTCGCCGCGTCGGTGTAGCCGCGCACGTAAGGCATGCGTTCGCCGATGGCCGCCATCAGCGCCAGCAGCGCGCCGTGCGCGTCGGCCTTCGCCGCGTCCGCGAAGCCGGCGGCGAACTGCCGCAGCTGGTCGTCCGCGCGGGTCAGCGGGCTGTCGCGCAGGAACAGCGGGGAGGGCAGTTCCTCCTCCGGATCCGGCGTGGGCGGCGCATCGTCGGTGTCGACCTCGCCGACCGCGCGCAGCACGATGTCGCGCCGCGGGCCGTCCAGGCTCAGCACATGCATCGTGTTGCCGAACGCGTCCTTGCAGGCGCTCGCGGGCGAGGGCAGCTCCAGCGCCCAGTGCAGCACGCGCAGGCCGCGCGTGGGCCGCGGCGTCAGCCGCAGGTACTGCGTGCTGCGCGCCACCGGCGAGTCGTAGGCGTAGATGGTCTCGTGCGAGATGTGCAGATGCATGGCCCGGTCCTGGTGGTTACTGCGCCTCGAAGTAGGCCTGCTGGATGTCCCGGCCGAGCCGCGCCGAATCCTCCAGGAATCCCGTCAGCCAGGGATGCAGCCCCTGGTCGAGGATCTCGTCCACCGCACCATACTCCAGCCGCAGCGCCAGCCGGCCGGCGCTCTGCTTGACCTTGCGCCCCGCGTCCTCGTCGCCGCCGCGCGCCTCGATCTGCGGCAGCACCGAGCGGATCTCGTCGCAGCAGGCGCGCAGCGAACGCGGCACGTCCGGGCGAAGGATCAGCAGCTCGGTCACGCGGCGGCCGTTCAGACTGTCGCGGTAGGCCGCGTGGTACGCCTCAAAGGCCGACAGCGAGCGCAGCAATGCGTTCCACGCATAGAAATCCGGGGCGCTCTCGCTGGGCGCGTCGACCGGCGCCAGCGTGTCCACCGCCGGCGCGATCAGCTGCGACTTCACGTCCAGCAGCCGCGCGGTGTTGTCCGCGCGTTCGACGAAGGTGCCCAGCCGGATGAAGCAGTAGGCGTCGTTGCGCTGCAGCGTCCCGTAGGTCGCCCCGCGGAACAGGTGGGAGCGCTCCTTGACCCAGTCGAAGAACGACGAGGGCTCGGCCACGCCCTTGCGCGCGAGCTCGCGGGCTTCCAGCCAGCTGGTGTTGATGGCTTCCCACATCTCGGCGGTGATCTGGCCGCGCACGGCGTGCGCGTTCTCGCGCGCCTGCCGGATGCAGGACAGCACCGAGGCCGGGTTCTCCAGGTCCATCCCCATGAAGCGGAAGAGCTGCTCCGCGCTCAGGCGCGGATGGCGCGCCTGGTAGGCCTCCAGCGTGCCGGTCACGGCGAGCGGCGCGGCGAGTTCGGTGGCGGCGCCGCGCGACTGCGGCAGCAGCGACAGCGAGTGCGTGACGTCGAGCATGCGCACCAGGTTCTCGGCGCGCTCCATGTAGCGGCTCATCCAGTAGAGCTGTGCGGCGGTACGGCTGAGCATGGTTCAGTTCTCCAGGATCCAGGTGTCCTTGGTGCCACCACCCTGGGACGAATTGACGACCAGCGAGCCCGCCTTGAGCGCCACGCGCGTCAGGCCGCCGGCGACCATGTTGACCTCTCGCCCCGAGAGCACGAAGGGCCGCAGGTCGATGTGGCGCGGGGCGATGCCGCGCTCGACGAAGGTGGGGCAGCTCGACAGGCACAGCGTCGGCTGGGCGATGTAGTTCGTGGGATTGGCCTTGACGCGTTCCTTGAAGTCCGCGACCTCGGCGGCCGTCGAGGCCGGCCCGACCAGCATCCCGTAGCCGCCGGCGCCGTGGACTTCCTTCACCACCAGCTCGGCCATGTTGGCGAGCACGTGGTCCAGGTCCTGCGGCTTGCGGCACTGCCAGGTCGGCACGTTGTGCAGGATGGGCTCCTCGCCGAGGTAGAAGCGGACCATGTCCGGCACGTACGGATAGATGGACTTGTCGTCCGCCACGCCGGTGCCGACCGCGTTGGCCAGCACGACATGACCCTGCTTGTAGACCGACAGCAGCCCCGGCACGCCCAGCATGGAATCCGACCGGAAGGCCAGCGGATCCAGGAAGGCATCGTCGATGCGGCGGTAGATGACGTCGACGCGCTTGGGTCCGACGGTGGTCCGCATGAACACGAAGCCGTCCTTGACGAACAGGTCCTGGCCTTCGACCAGCTCCACGCCCATCTGCTGGGCGAGGAAGGCGTGCTCGAAGTAGGCCGAGTTGAACGGCCCCGGCGTCAGCACGACGACGGTCGGGTTGTCCGCCAGGCTGGCCTGGCGCAGCGTGTTCAGCAGCAGCGCCGGGTAGTGGGCGACGGGCGCGATCGAGTACTTCGCGAACAGCTCCGGGAAGAGCCGCATCATCATCTTGCGGTTCTCCAGCATGTAGCTGACGCCGGACGGGACACGCAGGTTGTCCTCCAGCACGTAATAACCGCCGTCGGAATGTCGGATCAGGTCGACGCCGGTGATGTGCGCGTACACGCCTAGCGGCAGGTCCAGCCCCTGCATCGCGGGCTGGTACTGCGCGTTGGCGAAGACCTGCTCGGCGGGGATCAGGCCAGCCTTGATGATCTCGTGGTCGTGGTAGATGTCCCACAGGAAGCGGTTGAGCGCGGTGACGCGCTGGCGCAGGCCGCGCTCCAGCATCCGCCAGTCGTCGGCGGGGACGATGCGGGGCACGGTGTCAAAGGGGATCAGCCGCTCGGCACCGGCCTCGTCGCCGTAGACGGCGAAGGTGATGCCGACCTTGTGGAAGAGCAGATCGGCCTCGGCCCGCTTCTTGGCCAGGGCGTCGGGCGTCTGTGCGTGCAGCCAGTCCGCGAAGGCCTGGTAGCTGGGCCGGATCGCGCCGCTTTGCAGCAGCATCTCGTCATAGTGGCCAGCGGCCGGAAGGGTCAGCGCATGCATGAGGTCTCCAGGGACGGACCGCCTCCGGGTGGCGGTCGGAAGGGGCCGGTTGCAAGCGCCGTGCCCACCCCCGTCCGGCGGGCGGGCCGGGCAGGCCCCCAGCTTGATCGCTTTTGGTGCGCCTGCACAGCCCGCCCTCCGACGGTGCCCGGACAGGGTCGGGCTTTGCCCGCCGCTGGTGCAGTGGCACTATCCCGCGTTGCGGGCTTCGCCGGCTCTCGCTACAACTGCGGAGATGCACGACAACACCCAGGTCCTGACGCCGCCTCCGGCGCCCGGCAAACCGAACGGCGCGGGCGGATCGGGCGCCGACGGCTTCGTCCCGCCGCGCGGCTCGCGCGCGTCGCTGGGCCGCTGGCTCACCGCGATGGTGCTGTCGGCGGTGGCGGCGGCGCTGCTGATCTCCGCGCTGCTGATCGAGAACTTCGCCCGGGCCCACGCCGAGCGCCGCGCGGTCGAATCGCTGCGGCAGGTCGCGGTCGACTTCCGCGACGCGCTGGACCGCGGCATGGCGCAGCAGTTCAAGGAAGTGCGGGTGCTGGCGCAGCTGGAGCCCTTCCGCCGCTTCGACGATCCCGAGGCGATGCGCCGCGGGCTGGACCAGGTGCAGGTCGGGTTCGACCACTTCGCCTGGCTGGGCGTGACCGACGGCCAGGGCAAGGTGCTGGCGGCGGCCGGTGGGCTGCTGGACGGTGTCGACGT
Source organism: Roseateles noduli (assembly GCA_002205125.1). Lineage (GTDB taxonomy): Bacteria > Pseudomonadota > Gammaproteobacteria > Burkholderiales > Burkholderiaceae_C > Roseateles > Roseateles noduli. The sequence goes on from NIOE01000007.1 coordinate 96,351, forward strand.
CTCCAAGCGCCCATGGTGGCAGGGCGCGAAGGGTGGCCAGCCCTTCGTCGGCGACGTGCACGCGGCCTTGCTGCTGGAAAAGCTGCTGCCGCGCCAGAACGAGCCCTGGCGGTTCGTCGACTTCGCGATCCCGCTGCTCGACCAGCGCGGCCAGCTGCAGGGCGTCTTCGGCGTGCACCTGAGCTGGGGCTGGGCGCGCCAGATCAAGAGCGAGCTGATCGACGCGACCTTGTCGTCCCACCAGGCCGACGCGCTGGTGCTGGGCAAGGACGGCCTGGTGATCCTGGGTCCCTCGGACCTGGAGGGCAGGAAGATGCCGATCGGCGTCGAGCACGGCCAGGGTCTGTGGCATCACGAGGCCGACGGTGTCGACTACTTCGCCATCAGCGTGCCCAGCCAGGGCTACGGGCTGTATCCGGGCCTGGGCTGGACGGTGCTGGTGCGGCAGCCGGTGGCGGTGGCGCTGTCCGACTACTACGGGCTGCGCCGCCAGATCATGCTCAGCGCGATCCTGCTGCTGGCCGCGGCGGCACCCTTGAGCTGGTGGCTGGCGCGGCGCATGAGCCGCCCGCTGGATCAGCTGGCCGACGCGATTGCGCAGCGGCGCCACCTGAGCGAGGACGCGCTGCCTGTCGTCGGCGGCTATCGCGAGGCGGCGCTGCTGTCGCACGCGCTGACCGACCTCGCGCACCGGCAGGCCGAGCAGGACCGCTCGCTGGCGGCGCTGAACGCGTCGCTGGAACTGCGCGTCGAGGCCCGCACCCTGGAACTGAACGAGGCGGTGCTGCGCCATGAGACCAGCGAGCGCCGGCTGCGCACGATCGCGGACAACCTGCCGGTGCTGATCTCCTACATCGACTCGGAGGAGCGGCTGCGCTTCCTCAACGCGACCTTCCGGACGTGGATGGGCATGGAGCCGGAGGCCGCGCTGGGCCGGACCCTGCTGGAGGTCATCGGGCCGGTGCTGCACGCGCAGCGGCAGCCTTTCCTGAAGGGAGCGCTGGCGGGAGTGCGGCAGCGTTTCGAGACGCGTTCGGAGACCAACGGCGTGGTGCGGGACATGCTGGCCGAGTACGTGCCCGACCTGCGCCCCGACGGCAGCGTCGCGGGTGTCTACACGTTGGCGACCGACATCACGCCGTTCAAGCAGGTCGAGCGGGAACTGGACCAGCTCAGCCGCGTCGATCCGCTGACCGGCCTGCCGAACCGGCGCCAGTTCGAGTCCCGCCTGTCGGAGGCCATCGCCCGCACGCGACGCGTGCAGCGGACGATGGCGCTGATGTTCATGGACCTGGACCACTTCAAGCAGATCAACGACTCGCTGGGTCATGCGGCCGGGGACGTGGTGCTGCGCGCCTTCGCCGACCGCGTGCGCGGGGCGATCCGGGAGACCGACCAGCTCTGCCGGCTGGCGGGCGACGAGTTCGTGCTGATCCTCGAGAACCTGCATGAGCCGCGGGAAGCGACGCTGGTCGCGGAGAAGGTGCTGGAGGTGGTGAAGGCGCCGCTGACGCTGCAAGGGCAGGAACTGCGGCTGTCGACCAGCATCGGCATCGCCTGCCACGACGGCGGCGCGGAAGACGACGTGGCGCTGCTCGGCCGCGCGGACGACGCGCTCTACGCGGCGAAGGCGGCCGGGCGGGGCTGCTGGCGTCTGGCGGATTGAGGCAGCGGCATCGGGTGTAATGCAGCCATGGTTGCCCGCTCGACTCCCGCTCCTTCCACGACGCCCCAGCCGACGCTCAAGCTCCGCATGCGCGTCACCGTCGGCGACGTGATCGCCATCGGACCCGGCAAGATCGCATTGCTGGAAGCGCTCGACGAAACCGGCTCCATCACGGCAGCGGCGAAGTCGCTGGACATGTCCTACCGCCGCGCCTGGCTGCTGATCGACGAAACCAACAAGGCACTGAAGGAACCAGCCGTCGCCACCGCCGCCGGCGGCGCCAAAGGCGGCGGCAGCGCGCTCACCGACTCCGGACGGGCGCTCATCTCGCTCTATCGGAAGATCGAGGAGACCGCACTCAAGGCCTGCAAGCCCGAGATCAAGCAGCTGCTGAAGTTGCTCGCCTCCTGAGAGCAGCGCGCACGCCGGCAGCGCCGGTGCCCCTTTCCGCTCAATCTCCTCCTCGCCGCTCGGAATTCGCTCCAAGGGGCACCGGCGCCGCCGGCGTCGACACACCGAGAACCTCGGGCCTGGGCCTTCGCGCGCGGCCGTGCGCCCTGCGAGGCAGCCCGTGTTCGGGCGTCGTGCGGCGCAATATCCTGGGATATATTGCGAGCCTCCTTTTGTCCAGCCCTTGAGGGACTCGCCATGCGCTCGATTCGCCCCGCCCAGATCGCCCGCCGCGCCGCCGTGCTGACCCTCGCGCTGATGGCCGCCGGCCTCGCGCACGCCGCCGACGTGACCGTCTCCGCCGCCGCCAGCCTGACCAACGCGTTCAAGGAACTGGCCCCCGCCTTCGAAGCCGCCCATCCCGGGACCAAGGTGCAGTTCAACTTCGCCGCGTCGGACGCGCTGCTCGCACAGATCGCCAAGGGCGCCCCCGTCGACGTGTTCGCGTCGGCCGACCAGGAAACCATGGACAAGGCCCAGCAGCAGAAGCTGCTGGTCGAGGGCTCGCGCCGCAACTTCGTCAGCAACGCGCTGGTCGTGATCACGCCGGTGGAGAACGGCGTGACGCTGAAGTCGCTGGCCGAGCTGCAGCAGCCCGCCGTCAAGCGCATCGCCATCGGCAAGCCCGAAGGCGTGCCCGCCGGCCGCTACACGAAGGCCGCGCTGGAGAAGGCCAACCTGTGGACCGCCCTCGAACCCAAGGCCGTCTTCGCCCAGAACGTCCGCCAGGCGCTGGACTACGTGTCGCGCGGTGAAACCGAGGCCGGCTTCGTCTACGCGACCGACGCCTTCGTGCTGAAGGACAAGGTCCGCATCCTGTTCAGTGTGCCGACCGAGACGCCGATTTCCTACCCCATCGCCGTCACCAACGGCGGGACGAACGCCGACGGCGGCAAGCAGTTCCTGGACTTCGTCGCCTCGGCCGCCGGCCAGGCGGTGCTGGCCAAGTACGGCTTCCAGAAGCCCTGATCAGCCGACCGGCTGACGACCTTGGGCTGAGGAGCGCCGTCCCCCGTGGAATCCGCCTGGATCGCGCTCGCGCTGTCGCTGAAGGTCGCCGGCTGGGCGACCGCGCTCAACCTGGTGCTGGGGATCGCCGCGGGCTTCGCGCTCGCGCGACTGCGCTTCCCGGGCCGGGAACTGCTCGACGCCATCCTGACGCTGCCGATGGTGCTGCCGCCGACGGTGCTCGGCTACTACCTGCTGGTCGTCATCGGCAAGCGCGGCTGGCTGGGCGCGTGGCTGTGGGACACCTTCGGCATCAACCTGATCTTCACCTGGCAGGGCGCGGTGATCGCCGCGACCATCGTCGCTTTCCCCCTGGTCATGAAGTCCGCGCGGGCCGCGTTCGAGGGTGTCGATCCGCAGCTGGAACGCGCCGGCCGGGTGCTCGGCCTGAATGAATGGGCGCTCTTCTTCCGCGTGACGCTGCCGATGGCCTGGCGCGGCGTGCTGGCCGGCGTGCTGCTGGCCTTCGCCCGCGCGCTGGGCGAGTTCGGCGCGACGCTGATGGTCGCCGGCAGCATCCCGGGCAAGACGCAGACGCTGTCGGTCGCCGTCTATGAGGCGGTGCAGGCCGGCCAGGACGACACGGCCAACCTGCTGGTGCTGATCGTGTCGCTGACCTGCATCGTGGTGCTGCTGGCCGCCGGCCGGCTGGCCGGACCGAGGAGCACGACATGAGCTTCGAAGTCCGCATCCGCAAGCAGGTCGAGGGGGGCGGGCGCAGCTTCGAGCTCGACGTCGCCTTCAGCACCGAGGCGCGGCGGACAGTGATCTACGGGCCGTCCGGCGCTGGCAAGAGTCTGACGCTGCAAGCGATCGCCGGCCTGCTGAAACCCGACGAAGGCACGATCTACGTCGACGGCCATCCGGTCTTCGACAGTTCGTCGCGCATCGACGTGCCGGCGCGCGAGCGGCGGCTGGGCTACCTGTTCCAGGACTACGCGCTGTTCCCGCAGCTGACGGTGCGGCAGAACATCGCCTTCGCGCTGAAGCGCGGCTGGCGTAATCCGTCGCGCCACGAGGGCGGGGAGGCGGTCGACCGCTGGATCCAGGCTTTCGAGCTGGAGCGCGTCGCGCAGCAGCGGCCGCACCAGCTCTCCGGCGGGCAGCGCCAGCGCACCGCGCTGGCCCGCGCGCTGGTGAACGAGCCGCGCGCGCTGCTGCTGGACGAGCCGTTCTCCGCGCTGGATCCGGACCTGCGCGGCCGCATGCGGGCGGAGCTCGACACGCTGCTGGAGCGCATCGGCATGCCCATGCTGATGATCACGCACGATCCCGAGGACGTCGCGCGCTTCGGCGACCACCGCGTGGTGCTCCGCGACGGCAAGGTGCGCGACGCCGAGCCGGAACGATCCTGACATCGCTCGTCGCCCTGGCCCTGAGAATCAGGCGTCATGGAGAGCGACGACATGCGGCAGTCAGCGGTGGAAGGGGTCAGTCATTGCGACCTCGTCATGAAGGGCGGCGTCACCAGCGGCGTGATCTATCCGCGGCTGGTGGCGGGGCTTTCCGACAAGTACCAGTTCAAGAACATCGGCGGCACCTCGGCCGGCGCGATTGCTGCCGGGGCCAGCGCCGCGGCGGAGCTTGGTCGCCAGCGCGGCCATGCCGGCGCGTTCGAACGCCTGGCCCGGCTGCCGGAGGAGCTCGGCGCCGAACTGCCGGGTGCAAGACCTGGCACCGGTCACAGTCGGCTGTTCACGCTCTTCCAGCCGGTCCCGGCGCTGCGTCGCCACTTCGACGTGCTGACGCGGGCGCTCGGCAAGCCGGCGGGCGCGGCGGCGATCTCCGTCCTCGGCGGGATGGTGGCGATGCACGGCGTCGCCGCCTTGGCGATTGCTGCGGTCGGTGCGGCGCTGCTGGTGCCGTATCTCCAGCTGCTCGCGTCCGACGGGGGGGCAGGTCCCTCGCAGAAGCTGCTCGCCGTCGTGGGACTGGCCGTGATCGTCGCGCTTGTGACGGCGGCGATGCTCGGGACGGTGCTGGTGCTCTTCGCCAGGAGTCTGCTCCGCGGGCTCAAGGACAACGGCTACGGCCTGTGCAGCGGGCAGACGCAGCCGGGGCAGGGCTCGCGTGGCGAGCCCGGTGGATCGGGAGGGTCGGGTGCTGCAGGTGCGGCGGGTGCTGCGAGTGAGGCGGGCGAGCAGACCGCGCTCACCGACTGGATGCACGGCTATTTCAACGAGCTTGCGGGGAAGCGCGTCGACGGACCGCCGCTGAACTTCGGCGACCTGTGGGGCCCGGATCCGTCGACGCGCCGGATCAACCTGGAGGTGATCACCAGCGCGGTCAGTCAGCAGATGGTCTACAGCATCCCGTTCCGGCCCGGAACGCCGATGTTCTATTACGACCCGGCGGAGTGGTCGCGCCTCTTTCCGCCGGCGGTGATGACGGCACTGGCGGCGCCCTTCAACGGCAACCACGACGGCCCGGTGATCGAGAGCGCCCAAGGCCGGGAGCTGCGCCCCTTGCCCCGTCACGGCGACCTGCCGGTGGTGGTGGCCATCCGGATGAGCCTGAGCTTCCCGCTGCTGCTGTCGGCGGTGCCGCTGTACGCGGTGGACTGGTCGCGCACCGCCAACCAGCGCACGCAGGCCGCCGTCCGCGCCGCCGAGACCGCCGAGGAGCGCCGCCGCCTGCGTTTGCGGGCGACGCGGATCTGGTTCTCGGACGGCGGTATCGGCAGCAACATGCCGCTGCATCTGTTCGACGCGATGCTGCCGCGTCATCCCACCTTCGCGGTGAATCTGAAACGACCGCATCCGGACCACGTCATCCGACCGGGGGATCCGGGCAACGACGGCGGACGGATCTTCCTGCCCGAGGACGACCGCGGCGGACGGTTGCGCCACTGGCCAGAACCGGATCTGGTCGACGACTGGGAGCAGCAGGCGCCGGGCGCGCGCGAGAAGGCGCCGCTGGCGGGGCTGGCCGGTTTCCTGTGGAGCATCGTCGGCACGATGCAGAACTGGCGCGATGAGATCCTGTTCCCGACACCGGGGTTCCGCGACCGCATCGTCCAGATCAGCCAGAAGCCGGACGAGGGCGGGCTCAACCTGGCGATGCCCGCCGGGACGATCGCCGCACTCGCGCAGGCGGGCGGCATGGCAGCGGAGCGTCTCATCGCCCGCTTCCATCCTTTGGGGGCCGAAGGCGGCGCGGGGTGGGACAGCCACCGTCGCGCCCGGCTGACGACCTTCCTCGGGGTGATGCAGCCGGCGACGGTCGGACTGGTGTCGGCGCTGGGGACGCAGGCAAGGACTGGCACTGGCACTGGCACTGGCGCAGGAGCAGGAGCAGGCATCGGCACCGAGACGGAGGGGGAAACGCCGGCGGACTGGCTAGTGCTGCTCGACACGGACACGCGCTACCAGCGCTCCTCCGCGCTGAGGGCCGAAGCGGCGCGTTTCCTCACCGGCCTGGACGAGCTCGGCGCCGCAGTGCCGCGCAAGCTGTCGGGGCAGCCGCGCACCCTGGACGTGGGCTCGCTCAAGCCGATTCCGCAGGTGCGGCTGACCCCTCGCATCTGAAGATCGCCCACGCCTCTGCCAAGCATTCCACAGGGCAGATGCGTCTTAACGGGCGCTTGATATCGGTGTACGGTACCGATGACAACATCGCGCCGCACCGCAGGTCCGATCTCCCTTCGGACCGGTGTCGAGGAGAACGAACATGATGTCCAACACGAACGTCCGGGGATCCATCGGCCGGCGGTTGGGGCTGGTCCAGGCCCTGGTACTGGTGATTGCGCTGATCGGATCGGCGATGGGTTATCTGGGGCTGAGCCGCGTGGCGGCGCAGACGGAGGCCATGTACCAGGAGACCATCGTCACCGAGCGGGTGGCCTCCGACTGGTACCGCAACGTCTACAACGGCGGGACGCGCACGACGGCGATCGCGGTGAGTGCGGACCCGGCGCTGGCGACCTTCTTCGCCGAGCAGGCGGCGGAGTCGACGAAGTCGTCGACGGAGCTGCAGACACGGATGGACAAGCTGCTGGACTCGCCGGAGGAACGCGCTGCGTTCGACCGCGTGATCGAGCTGCGCAAGGCCTACATCAAGGTGCGCGACACCATCACCGAGGCGAAGAAGCAGGGAGACCCGGCGCGCGCGAAGCAGCTCTTCGACGAGCAGTTCAAGCCGGCCGCGGCCGCTTATCTGGAAAGCATCCGCGTGATCGCGCAGCAGCAGCGGGATCAGCTCGACACGGCGCTGAAGGCGCTGTCGGACACCAACGCGCGAGCACGCACTGCCCTGGTGGTGTTCGGCCTGGTCGCGCTGGCGGCCGGCGGTGCCCTGGCGGTGTGGCTGACGCGCTCGATCACGCGTCCGCTGGCGCAGGCGGCGGAAGTGGCCGACGCGATCTCGCGTTTCGACCTGACCCGCCGCATCGAGACGACCAGCGGCGATGAAACGGGTCAGCTGCTGCGCTCGCTGAGCGAGATGCAGGGCGCGCTGGTGCGCCTGATCGGCGAGGTGCGCGGTTCGACGGACAGCATCGGCACGGCCAGCGCGGAGATCGCGACGGGCAACATGGACCTGTCGGCGCGCACGGAGCAGACGGCCTCCAACCTGCAGCAGGCGGCGGCGTCGCTGACGCAGCTGACGGGCACGGTGCGTCAGACCGCGGATGCGGCGACGACGGCCAACCAGCTGGCGGGTTCCGCGGCGGAGACGGCGCAGCGCGGCGGCGCGGTGATGGGGCAGGTCGTGGCGACGATGGGCGAGATCAGCGACAGCTCGCGGCGCATCGCCGACATCATCGGCACGATCGACGGCATCGCCTTCCAGACCAACATCCTGGCGCTGAATGCGGCGGTGGAAGCGGCGCGTGCGGGCGAGCAGGGTCGGGGCTTTGCGGTGGTGGCGAGCGAGGTGCGCTCGCTGGCGCAGCGCAGCGCGCAGGCGGCCAAGGAGATCAAGACGCTGATCGCGACGAGCGTGGAGCGTGTGGATTCGGGCTCGCGGCTGGTGAGCGACGCGGGCACGACGATGAACGACATCGTGACCAGCGTGCAGCGCGTGACGGACATCATTGCCGAGATCCGCGCGGCCTCGCAGGAGCAGAGCGACGGCATCAACCAGGTGAACGCCGCGGTGGGTCACCTGGACCAGATGACGCAGCAGAACGCGGCGCTGGTCGAAGAGGCGGCGTCGGCGGCGGAGAGTCTGAAGGATCAGTCGAACCGGCTGTCGACGGCGATCGCGGTGTTCAGGTTGAACTGATCAGGCTGAACTGATCAGATCGATCTGAGGTGACCGGCACCGCCCGGGCCGCTCGGGCGGTCCGTGGCGGAACGGCCGGCGAGGATCTCGGCCTCGCGCTCGGGCGCCAGCGTGGCGACGAGCTTCGCGGCATCCCAGCCGGGCTCGCGCGGCGCGTTCGCCCAGGCGAGCGTGTCGGCGGCGGTCTCCTGGATAGCTCGGGTCGTGAGGCCCGCGGCCACGGCGCGGGACGCGTCGCCGAGCAGCATGCCGCCGACGGCAGGATCCTCTTCGGGCAACCAGAGCGGCAGCCCGGCCCACGGCGCGACACCGAGCACGAGCAGCATGGCGTCCGGCTTCCAATGGAATCGGGCATCGCTTCCCGGCGCGGCTTGCAAGCAGGCGGCTAGCAGCTCCTTCATCGGCAGACGCGGACCGACCGCGTTGAACGCGCCGGTGGTGCGCGACTCCGCCAGCGTCACGCAGAACGCGGCGAGGTCGCGGACGTCGATGACCTGCACCGGCCGTTCGGGCCGTCCGGGGGCGAGAACCTCGCCGCCGCGCGCGACGCGCGTCGGCCAATACGTGAATCGACCCGTCGGGTCGTGCGGCCCGACGATCAAGCCTGGCCGCACGATCGCGTGCCGGTCGGGCAGGGCGCGTGCGAGCGCCTCTTCGGCCCGGGCCTTCAGCGGCCCGTAGCCTTCGCCGCCCTCGGCGAGCGGCGTGGACTCGTCGAAGACGCGATGCGGCGGGAACGCGCTATACGCCGAGATCGAGGAGACGAGCACCACATGCGGCGTGCCCGTGTCGAGCGCGGCGACGGTGCGTTCGACCTGCGCGGGGTTGAACGCGGTGCAGTCGATGACCGCATCGAACGCTCGACCGCGCAGCGCGCTCATGTCGCCGTCGCGATCGCCGAGGAGGCGCTCGACCTCGGGGAACAGACCCGGTCCGTGCCGCCCGCGATTCAGCATGGCGACCGTGTGGCCGCGCGCTAGCGCGGCTGCAATGACATGGCGACCGAGGAAGACGGTGCCACCGAGGATGAGGAGGCGCATGGCGTTCTGTTCCTAGGAGGGAGTGACCTCAGTGTGCATCTTTCGGGATGTCAGAACGGCAGCGCCATCCCGCTGGCGCGTGCCGTGTCGAAGAGTTGCTTCGCGAGGTGATCGTCGGTGATGTCATTGGCAAGGCTGGTGACGCAGAAGTCGTAAAGGTTGTCTTCAGCGTCGCGATAGACCAGGACGAACTGGGTACAGGACTCCCGCGAGTTCTGGGAGAAGAGCAGCCTCGCGGAAAAGTTCTTTGCCTTGCAGAAGACAGCGTCGAAATAGTCGTACGTCCACGGGAGCTCCCCGGCTTCGGTGCGCTGCACGAGCTCGGACACGAAGTGTCGGACCTTCTCAGGAAACATGGTTCTCAATCCTCTTGGCGGGCATGAAGCCAGCTCCAGCGAGGGGCCGACCTGGCCGGTCGCGCTGGAGCAGAGGTGAGGAACTCTAGGGAAATCCGTTCGCGGAGCAATCGCACAAATGGCGGCACCCGTATGAGCGAATTTGCGTGCCGGTGGGCCTGCCGATGGGGGATTCGCCCGCGGGCTTCGCTGTGGTCCGATTCTTCCAGCACCGTGAATGTTTGGGGAGGCCGGAATGACTGCAGACCACCAACGCATCCTGATCCTCTGCAAGACTTATCCCTCTCCGAGCTCGCGCTATGTGGAGACATCCTGCGTTGCGGGAATGGCTGAGGACGGTCGGTTGGTCCGCTTGTTCCCTGTGCCATTCCGGCTCGTCGAGGATGAGCATCAGTTCAAGAAGTGGCAGTGGATTCGAGCCCGGGTGCGGCGCGCGCAAGACGATGCGCGGACGGAGAGCCATCGGGTGTCGGTGGACACGATCCAACTAGATGGGGAGCCGTTGCCCACACGCGATTTCTGGATGGCCCGGCGAGAGGCCATCAAGTCCGTCCCTGTGTTTGATTCCTTCGCCGCCCTCGACGCAGCGCGCGAGACGACGGGTGTGACCTTGGGTCTCGTGCGCCCCAGTCGCTTGTTGGGGATGGACATCACGCCGGTGGACAACCCGGACTGGACAGAGGACGAGACGCTGAAGCTACTGCAGGAGCAGCAACAGGGGAGTCTGTTTGACCGCAGCGAAGAGCAACGCTCGTTGGCGACGCTGAAGAAGTTGCCCTACGACTTCCACTACCGTTATGAATGCCGGACCACGGTTGGAACCGCCGAGTTCAAGCACAAGCTTGTGGACTGGGAGGCGGGGGCGTTGTACTGGCACGTGCACCGGCAGCATGACTGGCAGTCCGCGTTCCGGCAGAAGTTCGTCACCGAGTTTCACGAGCGGGAGGTGCTCTTCCTGATGGGCACCATTCACCGCTTTCCCAAGCAATGGCTGATCGTCAGCGTGCTGTATCCGCCTAGGCTGCCAGACGCGCTGGCACGTCAGCAATCGCTGTTTTAGCAGTCAGATGCTGCACGGCCGGCGCGCCTGCCTCGTGTGCCGCGCGCGCGACGTAGGTGCGGTGGCAGAAGCCGAAATCCGCCTCGAAGCAGACGAGGCAGGTAGTCCGCGCCGACGTCATCAGGGCCAGGTCTTGGATGTCGGCCGTCTGGAGGGCCAGGTGTGCATGGAAGCCATCCGTGTACGTCTGCCAATCGCCGTCGGCCTTGTAGCGGTTCCGAACGGGCTTGGGGCAGCCCAATGCAGGGCGGTGCTCGTAAGCGATGCCAGCGACCGCCAGCGCCTCGCGGAACGCCGTCTTGGAGAACCCCTTCTTCCGCGACAGCGGCAGTTCACGCACGTCCACGATCAGTTGGACGCGCGCCTGCTTCAAGCGCGCGATGAACGCCTCGATGGTCAGTCCCTCATAGCCGAAGGTGTAGAGCGCGGTTGCTGCCATGGTGTCTGCTGAGTGTGCCTTCATCGCGGCGTGCCGATCCTCATCCAGGTGAGGGAAATGCGACACGCGGGCCGCGCGCGTCCAGGCGCAAAAAAGCCCGGGCGTTGCCGGGCTGTCTGGCTGGGTGAGGCGCTTGGCGTCCTCGACTCATGATGTTCTGGTGCGACCGGCAAGAATCGAACTTGCGACTAAGCCTTCGGAGGGCCCAATGATATCCACTTCACCACGGTCGCCGCGGGAAGCGCGCATTCTAGCCTCGTTCTGACGCGCCCCGAGCCGATCACGCCCATCCCGTCAAAACGGCACCATCGCGAACACTTCGGCGAACGCCTGCGCGACCCTCGCGCAACACCTGCCCCACCAACGTGCCGACCTTGACGAAAGCCCCAGGGTGGGGCGACAGGGGGCTGGCTATACTGCGCCGATTTGCTGTTCCACGGTCCGGTTTTCCCAGGGCGATCCGTCAGCCGACACCCCCTCAGAAACCCGGACTCGCTTCTGCCGTATTCGATTCGATTCGAGCCACGAGGAATTCATGAGCGGAACCCAGGACCACGCCAACGCCCAGGACACGCACGCCGAAGGACACGACGCCCACGAGGGCCCGATCAAGACCCCCAAGCAACTGATCGTCGCCGTCTTCTTCGCCTTCGTCATTCCGATCGTGATCATCGTGATGCTCGCGAACTACGTGTCCAGCGAGATCAAGCCCGGCGCCGGCGGCACCGGCCTCGAGGGTGAGGCCGTCGCCGCCCGCATCCAGCCCGTGGGCTCGATCGAGCTCAAGGACCTGACCAACCCCGCCGCGATGAAGACCGGCGAGCAGGTCTTCCAGGGCCAGTGCGCCGCCTGCCACGCCACCGGCGCGGCCGGCGCCCCCAAGCTCGGCGACCACGACGCCTGGGGCCCGCGCGTGAAGTCCGGCTTCGACACCCTGGTGCACTCCGCCCTCAAGGGCAAGGGCAACATGGGCCCGCAGGGCGGCGGCGACTTCAGCGACTTCGAGATCTCCCGCGCCGTCGTCTACATGGCCAACCAGGGCGGCGCCAAGTTCGACGACCCGAAACTGCCCGCCGCAGCCGCCTCCGGCGCCGATGCCGGCGCTTCGGCTCCCGCCGCGCCAGCCTCCGGCGCGTCGCAGTAAACCTCGCGCCCCAGAGACACGAAAGCCGACCCGCGGGTCGGCTTTTTCATGGGCGAAGGATCTCGACGCAGCTCGGCGGATCGCGCCGCCTTTGCAGGGTCAGGACTTGCCCGACTCGCCCTTCGGGTCCACGGGCGCCAGCAACACCCCATGGCGGGCGATGAGCTCGGCATGCGTGGCGTTCGACATCGTCCAGCGTCCCGCTTCGAGCGCGTCCGCCGCCGGCCCCATGTCCTGCGTGTGGACCAGGCCCAGGCCCAGATCGGTCTCCAGGAAGAGGCGGTCCTGCTCGTCCAGCACCGCGCCGGCGACCTGCGCCTCGCGTCCGGTGTGGCTCAGCACGCGGCCGTCCGGCTGCAGGCGCCAGATCCAGGGCGCGAGCTCCAACTGCACGTAGACCCGTTGCGGCCCGTTCTGGAAGAACCAGGCGCCTTGATCGTCCGAGGCGTAGTTGCGGTCGATGAAACCGATCAGCTTGTCGTGCACGATGCGGCTGCCTTTCACCGTCGGGAACGGCCCGGCGGCCTGGATGCGCTCGTCGCGCATGTACCAGTCGCCGCGCGCGTCCAGGGCCAGCCAACCGTAGCAGTGCGGTACGTTGGGCCACTTCTTCAGCGCCGCTTCGACGATGGCATCCATGCGAATCCTTTCCGTGCGGCTCAGAGCCGCGTCGCCAGCCAGTCGGTCACGCGCTCGGGCATCGTGCGCACGTGGCCGGGCGGCCGGCCCGACGGGAAACCGACATGCCCGCCCTCTCGCGGCTGCCACAGCGTCACATGCGCGCCGACATGGCTCTGCTCCGGCAGGCTGTGTGCCGGCACGAACGGATCGTTGCGCGCGTTCAGGACCAGCGCCGGAATGCGGATCCGCGCCAGATGCGGCTTGGCCGACGCGCGCAACCAGTAGTCGTCGACATCCCGGAAGCCGTGCACCGGCCCGGTGAAGATGTTGTCGAACTCGTAGAGGTTGCGCACGCGCCGCATCCGCTCGGCGTCGAACAGCCCGGGATGCTGCTTCAGCTTGTTCATCGCCTTGGGCATCATGGTCCGCAGGAACATCCGCGTGTAGACCAGCTTGTTGAAGCCCTTGCCGATCGCGTGGCCGGCCGCCGTCAGGTCGATCGGCGAGCAGACCGAGCAGACGGCCTGCACCGTCGATGCCGCGGTCTCGCCGGCCTCCTGCGCCCATCGCAGCAACGCGTTGCCGCCCAGCGAGATGCCGACGGCGATCATCGGGCCGCGGTGCGAAGCGCGCAGCTGCTCCAGCATCCAGCCGATTTCGAGGTAGTCGCCCGAGTGATACGCCCGCGGCGCGAGGTTGAGCTCGCCCGAGCATCCCCGGAAGTACGGCATCGCGAAGGCCCAGCCCCGCTGCTGCGCCACGGCGGCGAAGGCCTGCACGTACTGGCTGTCCACTGAGCCTTCGAGCCCGTGGAAGAGCACGAGCAGCGGACGCTCTGCGGGTGCGGTCGTGGGGGCCTGGGCGTTCAACGCGCTCGCTGACGCGGAGGCGGGATCGACGAGGTGCTCGACGTCGACGAAGTCGCCGTCCGGCGTCTGCCAGCGTTCGCGACGGAATTGCGGCGGGGGGCCTTCGTAGCGTCGCGCGAACAGCGCGGGCCAGATCGTCTGCGCATGACCTCCGGGCAACCAGGGAGGTGCCTGGTACTGCATGGACAACCCTCTCAATGGAGCGTCGTGGGCGCGCCCGCGGACACGATCGCCAGCTCCTGCTTCACGTCCTGCGAGGTGCCGGGACTGGCATGGTGCGCGACCATGCGCCAGCCCAGCGCCGTCTTCAGGTAGACATTCGTCGCGACGACCCACGCGCTCTGCACGCCGTCCTCGTCGGTGATCTCGACGCGTTCCAGCACCTGGTGGATCGCCGTCTCGCCGTTGACCAGCTTGCGCTGGCACTCCGGATGCACGGGGATGGCACCTCTGGCGAAGATCTGCTCGAAGCTCGCCCGGATCGCCGCCGCGCCGACGACGCGCGGCCCGCCGGGATGCACGCAGCAGACCTCGTCCTCGTCGCCCCAGACGGCCATCAGCCGTTCCAGGTCGCCGGCCTGCAGGGCCTCGTAGAACTGCGCTTCGGTGTCCTCGGGAGAGGCCAGCAGCAGGGCGGTCTGAGGCTTGCGCACCATGGGGCTCGTTCCTTGTTCAAGGGAGCGGGAAGGCCGGTCGCGGGGCGGTCGGCCGTCGTGGCTCAGTGACCGGAGGGCAGGTGCTCGCCGGCCTTCAGCTTGTACAGCGTGCCGCAGTACGGGCAGGCGCCTTCGCCGGTGTGGCTCAGGTCGATGAAGACGCGCGGGTGGTTGCTCCACAGCGGCATCTTGGGATTCGGGCAGAAGACGACGCCCGGACCTTGCAGGTCCTGCGCGGTGACTTCGACGGTGGCCTTGGGCGTGGTGGTGTTGGCGCTCATGATCTTGTTCTTGAAGGCTTGCGGGTTGGTGATCACACCACGCTCAGCCAGTGGGCGTACTTGGGATTGCGGCCGTTGACGATGTCGAAGAAGGCCGACTGGATCTTCTCGGTGATCGGGCCGCGGCTGCCGCTGCCCAGTTCGATGCGGTCCAGCTCGCGGATGGGCGTGACTTCCGCGGCGGTGCCGGTGAAGAAGGCCTCGTCCGAGATGTAGACCTCGTCGCGGGTGATGCGCTTCTCGACCAGCTGCAGGCCCAGGTCCTGGCAGATCGCGAAGATGGTGTTGCGGGTGATGCCGTTGAGCGCGCCCGCCGACAGGTCCGGCGTGTAGACGACGCCGTTCTTGATGATGAAGAGGTTCTCGCCCGCGCCTTCGGAGACGAAGCCCGAGGCGTCCAGCAGCAGCGCCTCGTCGTAGCCGTCCTCGGTCGCTTCCATGTTGGCCAGGATCGAGTTGGTGTAGTTGGACACCGTCTTGGCCTGCGTCATCGTGATGTTGACGTGGTGGCGGGTGTAGCTGCTGGTCTTGACGCGGATGCCGCGCTTGAGGCCTTCCTCGCCCAGGTAGGCGCCCCAGGCCCAGGCGGCGACCATCAGGTGGATCTTGTTGCCCTTGGGGCTGACGCCCAGCTTCTCGCTGCCGATCCAGGTCAGGGGACGCAGGTAGCAGCTCGCCAGATTGTTTTCGCGGACGACGGCCTTCTGCGCTTCCTCGACCTGCTCGATCGTGAACGGCAGCTTCATGCGCAGGATCTTGGCGCTGTTGAACAGGCGCTCGGTGTGTTCGCGCAGCCGGAAGATCGCGGTGCCCTTGTCGGTCTGGTAGGCCCGCACGCCCTCGAAGGCGCCGCAGCCGTAGTGCAGGGTGTGGGTCAGCACGTGGATCTTGGCGTCGCGCCAGTCCACCAGCTCGCCGTCCATCCAGATCTTGCCGTCGCGATCGTCCAGGGACATGGGTCTTCCTTTGCGGCCGCTCAGGGGCCGGGTGCTGCGAAGTCGGGGATTTTATGCGGCCGGTGTGTCCGCGGGGGCGGTCGATTCAGGCTCCTGGGCGCGGATCAGCGTCCATCGCGCGACCACGCTGTTTTCCATGACCACGTCCACCGCGTCGCCGCCGGTGTCGGTCCAGCGGTAGGTGTTCTCCTGGACCTTCACGCCCAGCGACTTGCACATGCGGATCAGGTCGATCAGCTTCATGCCGGCGTGCAGCTTCGAGTTCAGCATGATCGCGCTGGAGACGTGGCCCAGCGGCGATTTCTGGGCCGTGCGCATGACGCGCATCAGCTGCGAGAACTGCAGCAGCAGATAGAAGATGACGGCGGACGTGCCGAGGATGGCGCCCTTCCAGCCGAAGTAATAGGTGCCGACGACGATGGCGGCAATGGCGAGAAGGATGCCGACGAGGCGGTTCATGCGGGGGAACTCCGAAGGGGGTAGGGCCGGATCCCGGAGGGATGGGGCCGAACCCGCGATTGTCGTCGGGCCGCGTCGGCGGCGGGTGTGGCGATTGCGGATGCCGGCGTCGTGGATCCCGACGCCGGCGCCGACGTCACAGCCCGCGCAGGATCTCGATGGCGTCCTCGATGCGGGCCACCGGGTGGACCGTCAGGCCGTCGATGGGCTTCTTCGGCGCGTTGGCCTGCGGCACGACCGCGATCGAGAAGCCGAGCTTGGCCGCTTCCTTCAGCCGTTCCTGGCCGCGCGGGGCGGGGCGGACCTCGCCCGCCAGGCCGACTTCCCCGAAGGCGAAGAAGCCCTTGGGCAGCGGCTTGCCGCGCAGCGAGCTCTGGATGGCGAGCAGCACGGCCAGGTCGGCCGCCGGCTCGCTGATGCGCACGCCGCCGACGGCGTTGACGAAGACGTCCTGGTCCATGGTCGCCACGCCCGCGTGCCGGTGCAGCACCGCCAGCAGCATCGCGAGACGGTCGCGCTCCAGGCCCACCGAGAGCCGGCGCGGGCTGGGCCCGCCGCCGTCGACCAGCGCCTGCAGCTCCACCAGCAGCGGCCGCGTACCTTCCAGCGTGACCAGCACGCAGGAGCCGGGCACCGGCTCGCCGTGCGTGGAGAGGAAGATCGCGCTCGGGTTGGTGACACCCTTCAGGCCCTTCTCGGTCATCGCGAAGACGCCGATCTCGTTGACCGCGCCGAAGCGGTTCTTGATCGCGCGGACCAGCCGGTAGCTGCTGTGGGTGTCGCCCTCGAAGTAGAGGACGGTGTCGACGATGTGCTCCAGCACGCGCGGCCCGGCCAGCGCGCCCTCCTTGGTCACGTGGCCGACCAGCACCATCGCGCAGCCGCCGGACTTGGCGGTGCGGGTCAGCTGCGCGGCGCATTCGCGGACCTGCGCGACGGAACCCGGCGCCGAGGACAGCTGCTCGGAGTACATCGTCTGGATGGAGTCGATGACGCAGAAATCGGGTTTCTCGACCTCGATGGTGGCGAGGATCTTCTCCAGGCCGATCTCGGCCAGCACGCGCACCTGGGAGCCGTCCAGGCTGAGGCGCCGGGCGCGCATCGCGACCTGCGCGCCGGATTCCTCGCCGGTGACGTAGAGGACCTTCATCTGGCGGGACAGCGCGTCGACCGCCTGCAGCAGCAGCGTGGACTTGCCGATGCCCGGGTCGCCGCCGATCAGCACCACGCCGCCGGTGACGATGCCGCCGCCCAGCACGCGGTCCAGTTCCTCCAGCGAGGTGGGGGTGCGCTCGAAGTCGCGGGCCTCGATCTCGGAGAGCGTCGCGACGGGCTGGCTGCGGGCCAGCGCCTGGAAGCGGTTCTTGCCGCCCGTGGGCTCGGCGGCGGTCTCGACCAGGGTGTTCCAGGCACTGCAGGACGGGCAACGGCCCAGCCACTTGGCGCTGGTGGCGCCGCATTCGGAGCAGACGTATTGGGATTTCTGGGTGGCCATGGACTGATTGTCGTCGCCGGTCCGACCCGCTCGCGGCAGGAGCCGCTCAGGAGCCGCCCGTGGCGACTACTTCACCCGGACCAGTTGCCACGCGTGCGGCAGCGAATCGGCGGCGGGCATCCAGTGATCGATGGCTGCGCCCAGCAGCACGCCCACCAGCAGCAGGCCCAGCGCCGGTCCCCAGGTCCGCCTGACCGCGCATTGCCACCAGCCTTCCTCGCTCATGCGCCGCCAGGCCATGCCGCCGGCGACGCTGGCCAGGGCCACTTCGACCGAGACCGCCAGCAGCACTTCCACGCCGAACAGTCCGAAGACGCAGAAGCCGAGTGCCGCGCCGATCGCCAGGATCAGTGCGATGGGCACGGCGATGACCAGGCCCTCATCGAGTCCGCCGACCGCGTCGCCGGCCGAACCCAGCGCGTCGCCGGCTGTGGACAAGTGCGATGGACAAGCTGTGGAAAAGGGTGTTGGCAAGTCGGTGGACAAGGCTGTGGATGCGCTTGTGGAGAAGTCTCCGGAAGCCCCGCCGCCACCGAAATCGCCGCCTCCGCTGCTGCGGAACGGCACGGCGGCACGTCCGCGACCGAGGCTGCCGGCAAGTTGGGAGCCGAAGTCCAGCAGGTCCGGCATGCCGTCCAGCGGCGACCCGTCGTGACGCAGCAGGGCCCGCGCCCAGACGCGCAGCAGGCCCAGGTAGATCAGGTAGCTGGCCGGCAGCAGCAGGGCGTAGCGCCAGGCCAGCGCTTCCACGCCCATCGCCCGCAGTCCCGCGCCGCCCAGCATCAGCGCGCCGAGCATCAGCATCGCGATGACGAAGACATGGAGCCGGAGCAGGAACCTGCTGCGCAGCTGGCGCCGCAGTGCCTCGACCCAGCGCAGCCGCGCGTGCTGGCGCTGGGCGAACGACGGGGGCGTCGAGGCGTGAAGGGCGGGGCGGGCGCGATGGGCGTGCGACATGGGCGGTGAGGGAGCGTGCGTCGTGGCACGTCGCTCCAGGATAGCGGGCGAGGGTCAGTCGGCCGCTGCGGAACGCTCGATCCTGCCCATCGGAGAACGCGAACGAGCACCTGCACGATGACCGCCCGCGGATCGTGAAACACTGTCTGAACAGTCCGGCTGACTGACCGCGGGAGCCCTCACATGCAGACCAACGATCGATGACCCTGCCTCACATCGCCCTCGTTTCGGGACGGTTCAAGAGAATCCGGGCCGTCTTCTCGGAATCGTTCGCCAATACGCGTCCGCACACGACGTCTTACGACTGGTTTTCGGAGAGCGAGGTGGCCAGCCTCGACCGCGCGAATGATGTCGACGCGCCGGAGCACGTCGACGACCAGTCGTGGCGGGACCTGGACATGCCTGCGTATCTCAGGCGCATCGGCCAGCACGCGAGCCTGTGCGCCCGCCAGGCAACCTATCGGCGCCTCAGGCGGGGGGCGATTGCCCCGGGTGTCGTCGCCGACCTGCTGCGGGAGCATTCCCCCGCGGAACTCACCGCGTTGATCGAACCCGCCGGGCCAATCCGGGACGCCCTGCGCTGTGCCAGCGACGACATCACGCCGCATCTGTTCCACGGCGCCAGGATCGTCACCCCGGTCTGGGCCGAGCGTCTATGGCTGGCGCCCTGGGGACTGGCGCTCGTCTGGACCGTGCAGTGGCTGTTCGCCTGGCCCGCGATCGTCGGGATCGGCGCGACGCTGGCCTACATGGGCCTCGTCGGCTTCGTGCAGGTCCGGCTGTTCCAGCGCCTCCAGGAATGGAAGAAGCTGCGTGCCGGACTGCTGCTGGTTCTCGCATCGGCCCGATCGCTCGGAGAACTGGGCGTCACCCGCCGCGGCCGCCTGTACGGGGCGCTGACAGAGGATCTGGCCGAGACGGATCGACTCGCCGCGCTGATCTCGGGGCGTCTGTATGACCGCTTCGCGGCGATCGCGGAATACGCCAACCTGCTGGCGATGAGCGAGTACGCGACGCTGCGCGCGTCGGTGGAACGTTTCGAAGCTGCCCTCCCGTCGCTGCGCCGGGTCTATGAGCAGGTGGCGGAATGCGAGGCGGATCTGTGCTTCCTTGAGCACGCGCTCGCCAGCGGCCCGGTCTGCGTCGCCGAGCTGGCGACGGAGGGCGACGTCGTCTTCACGGATCTGAAGAGCCCGCTCTTCGACGGCTGCCA
Source organism: Roseateles noduli (assembly GCA_002205125.1). Taxonomy (GTDB): domain Bacteria; phylum Pseudomonadota; class Gammaproteobacteria; order Burkholderiales; family Burkholderiaceae_C; genus Roseateles; species Roseateles noduli. The sequence continues at coordinate 116,244 of NIOE01000007.1, forward strand.
GCCGCTCAGCCTCCGGATGAGCGACAAGAGCCTGCTGCTCAGCGGGCAGAACGGCATTGGGAAGAGCACGCTGCTCCGGGCCGTCGGTATCAACCTGCTGGTCGCGCGCGCCTTCGGCGTCTGCTATGCCACCCAGGCGCGGGTGCCTCCGGTGACCGTCTGGGTGAGCATCGAGAACAAGGATTCGATCGAGGACAGCCAGAGCCTCTACATGGCCGAGTTGCTTCGCGCCGAGACCCTGGTCAAGGTCGCCGAGGCTGCTGGAAAAAGGGCCTTCTTCATCATCGACGAGATCTTCCGCGGCACCAACAACATCGAATCCGTGGCGGCCGCGGCGGCGGTGCTGCAGTACCTGGCCGCGCATGCGCGGGTCGTCGTCACGTCCCACAACCTCGCGCTGGGGAAGATCCGGCGGCGGGGCTACCGGTCGCTTCATCTGGCCCGGACGCAAGGTAAGGGGCTGATCCTCGAAGACGGGCTGCTGCCCGACACCAACGGGATCGCGCTCATGGGTCGATACGACTTTCCGCCGTCCGTTCTGCAAGAGGCGGACCGGGTGCGGGCCTGGTATGCCGACTACGTCCTTCAGCCCGGCGACTTCCCCGTGGAAGAAGGCGCGGGCCGCGAGCCGACCCACAGCCCCCCAAAGGTCAGCGCGGCGTTCACCAGCAGCAGCTCCAACCCCATCCGGTAGTCCCCGAAGAGGGTGGCCTGGTGGGCGTCGATCACCCAGCACAGTGCCGGCGCCGCCAGCGCGACCCACGGCAGTACGCCCGCGCGCAAGGTCCGCGTCGTCAGGATGCCGAAGGCGAACAGTCCCAGCAGCGGACCGTAGGTGTAGCCCGCCAGCTTGAGGATCAAGGAGACCATGCTCGGGTCGTCGAGCCAGCGGAAGCCCAACGTCAGCAGCAGGAACACCAGCGCGTAGCCGAGGTGCACCGCCTTGCGGACGCGGCGCTTGCGGGCCTCGTCCCAGTCGCGGCGTTCCTGCATACCGATCAGGTCGATGCAGGTGCTCGACGTCAGCGCGGTGATGGCGCCGTCGGCGCTCGGGAACAGCGCCGAGATCAGCGCCACCACGAAGATCAGCTGCACCCAGGCCGGCAGGTGGCCCATCACGACGGCGGGGAAGAGCCGGTCGCCGTGGGCGCTGATGTCCTGCTGCTGCGCATACATCGTCAGCAGGCCGCCGAGGAACAGGAACAGCAGCACGACGACAGTCATGATGGCCGCCATCACCATCATGTTCTTCTGCGCGTCGGCCAGACGCTTCACCGAGATGTTCTTCTGCATCATCTCCTGGTCCAGGCCGGTCATCGCGACGGCGATGGCCGCGCCGGCGAGCAGTTGCTTGGCCCAGTGCGAGGCGCTCATCGGGTCGGTGACGAAGACGTCGGCGAGGCCGGCCGCGCGCATCGTCGACCAGCCGGAGGCCAGGTCCAGGCCCAGCGCGTGGAGCAGGAACACCACGCAGATCACCAGGCCGCCCAGCATGCCGGTGGTCTGGAGCGTGTCGGTCCAGACGATGGTCTTGACGCCGCCCTCCAGCGTGTAGAGCAGGATCATCACGAGCACCAGCAGCGCGCTGAGCCAGAACGGCATGCCGAACTGGGCCAGCACCAGGTCCTGCAGGATGCGCACGACGAGATAGAGCCGGGCGGTCGCGCCCAGCGTCCGCGACAGGATGAAGAAGCCGGCGCCGGTGCGGTGGGCGGCGACGCCCAGGCGGGTGCCGAGGTAGCGGTAGATGGAGCTCAGGTTGAGCCGGTAGTAGAGCGGCAGCAGCACGAAGGCGACGACGGCGTAGCCGGCGAACTGGCCGGTCATGATCTGGAAGTAGCTGAACGCGCCGGCGCCGACCGAGCCCGGCACGCTGATGAAGGTCACCCCGGAGAGCGAGGTGCCGATCATCCCGAAGGCGACCAGGCCCCAGTGGCTGTTGCGGTTGCCGATGAAGAAGCTGTCGTTGTCCGCGCGGCGCGAGGTCCACCACGCCACTGCCAGCAGCAGCGAGAAGTAGGCGACGACGACGGCGAGCAGGACGGAGGCGGACATGGCGCGGGATTATTGGAGCGCCGGCGCGGCGGCGGCATTCCGAATGTGGCAGCAGGCATAACCGGGCCGCTCGCCGTCCCTGCGTCGCCCATCCCCCACCGGCTCGCCGCCCATTCCCTGACCTTCGTCGTCGCGGAGGGCGGCGTGCTACAACCTCGGCTCCCTTGAAGGAGTCGATCATGGAGTTGTCAGTCTGGCTGGGGTTTTTCGCGGCCTCCTGGGCCATCAGCCTGTCCCCGGGCGCGGGTGCCATCGCGGCGATGAGCGCGGGACTGAATCACGGCTTCCAGCGCGGCTACTTCATGACGATGGGCCTGATCCTGGGCATCCTGACCCAGATCGTGGTGGTGGGCGCCGGGCTGGGCGCCCTGATCGCTGCGTCCGAACAGGCCTTCGCGGTGGTCAAGTGGGCCGGCGTGGCCTACCTGGTGTACCTGGGCATCCAGCAATGGCGCTCGCCGGCCAAGCCGCTGGTGGCCGAACAGGCTGAGGGCAGGCAGGTCTCGCGTCGCGACCTGGTGCTGCGCGGCTGGGGCATCAACGCGGTGAACCCCAAGGGCACGGTCTTCCTGCTGGCGGTGGTGCCGCAGTTCCTGAACCTGCATCAGAGCCTGACGCAGCAGTACGCGGTGATCGGCGCGACGCTGGCCTTCACCGACGCCGTCGTCATGGCCGGCTACACGCTGCTGGCCGCGCGCGTGCTGCGCGCGCTGAAGTCGGAATCGCACCTGAAGGCGATGAACCGGATCTTCGGATCGCTGTTCGTCGGCGCCGGCGCCTTGCTGGCGACCTTCAAGAAGGCGGCCGACTGAGGCGCATGTCCACGACAGTTTCCGACCGCTGGTTGTTCTGGGGCCCGACGCTGATCTGGGCCAGCACGTGGCACGTGATCCTCTACCAGCTCGCCTCGGGCGTGCCGGTGCTGAACTCCGTCGGCTGGCGCTTCGGCCTGGCGGCGCTGATGCTGGCCGGTTTCGCGCGCTGGCAGAAGCTGTCGCTGAAGCTGCCGTGGTCGGCGCACGGGCTGATGCTGGCCACGGGGATCGTGCAGTACAGCGGCAACTACTTTTCCGTCTACGAGGCGGAGCGTCACATCCCCAGCGGACTGGTCGCGGTGCTGTTCTGCCTGATGGTGTTCGGCAACGCGCTGTCGGGGCGGATCTTCTTCGCCCAGCGGGTGACGGGGCGATTCCTGACGGCATCCGCGGGAGCGGTGGCGGGCGTGGTGCTGATCTTCTGGCCGGAGATCGCCTCGACGGGCGCCCGCCCGACGGCGGCCTACGGCCTGGCGATCGGCCTCGCGGCGGTGCTGGCCGCCTGCATCGGCAACGTGCTGACGCTGACCCTGACCCGCCGCGGCCTGGCGCTCGTGCCGGTGCTGGCCTGGAGCATGGGCTACGGCGCGGTGTTCCTGCTGGCGACGTCGGTGGTGTCGGGGCAGGGCCTGAACTTCTCGTGGACGCCGGCCTATGTGTTCAGCCTGCTGTACCTGGCGGTGTTCGGCTCGGTGTTCGCGTTCGTCCTGTACTTCAAGCTGGCGCAGCGTCAGGGCACGGCGCGCGCGGCGCTGACCGGCGTCGTGATCCCGGTCATCGCGCTGGGGATCTCGGCGATCTTCGAAGGCTGGCGGCCCACGGTGCTGGCGCTCGCCGGCATGGTGCTGTGCCTGGGCAGCATCTATGTGGCGACACGGCCGCAGCGGTGAGCGGGACTTCGCTCCCGGTTCGCACTCTTTCCCCGAGCTCTTGCTGACGTTCTCCCACTGAGGAAAGAGATCAGGGCTTGATCGTCGCAGCGGCGCGCCGCCGACGCGCGACAACGCCGATCGCGGTCACGCCGGCCAGCATCAGCGCGTAGGTCGACGGCTCAGGCACGGCGGCGGCGATCTCGGTGATCGACACGAGGCGCCCGCTGCCGCTGACGTTCACGCTGCTGTACAGACCCGCGGGAGACATCGCCCAGTCCCACCCTTGCAGGTTGACGCACGATTGGCAGGCGGTGCCTTGCTGCAGCATGCCCAGGAAGTACGCGAGCGGTTCCCGGTCGTCATAGTTGTCGACCGTTCCGCCGCTGAAGGACTTGCCCCCGTTCAGCGACACGAAGCTCTGGAAGCCCGAATCCCCGGCGCCCTGCCAGAATTCCGAACTGGTCAGGTTCCAGGACTCGGTGGAACCCCGCACCTGCTGGTTGTCGGTCCAGGAGCGGACGTTCCGGTATCGCGTCGCGGAGTTCAGGACTTGATGGGTCACACCTTCCGCACCGTCGAAGGGGTTCGAAGTGGCGAACGGCAAGGCGGGCACCTGTGCGGCCTTCGGGTCGCTCGTCACCCAGTTGGCATAGCGGTCGACCGCTGTCCGCGAATCGTAGGAGCGACCGGAGACGGAATCGATGAACACGTTGTGGACCGTGGAGAAGCGGGGCGCTCCCGGTGACGCCCCGATCTCGAAGGTGAAGCTCATCGAGAAGGGTTGGCCCTGGACGGCTAGGTCTTGCGTGAAGCCGACGCAGTCGAGCGACTCCGGTGGGCAGTCCACCGTTCGGGTGCCGAAGGACAGGAAACCTTCGAAGTCGACCTTGTAGGCCGCTGCCATCGCCATCTGACTGAGACCTGCGCTCAGCGCGACGGCCATCCACTGCTTCTTCATGGCGTTCTCCCTCTCGTTGTGATCAATGCGCGGGTCCCGCTGCGACGTCGTTCGTCAGCCCGACTTGCGACGCCGCGCGGCAAAGCCGATCGCCGCCACGCCGGCCAGCATCAGCGCATAGGTCGACGGCTCCGGCACCACGGCGCTGAGCGATCGCATGTTGAATCCGGACACGGTCCCGGCATAGGTGAACGTCGTGATCCCGCCGTCCGCCCCGTTGCGCATCAGGTCCACCGAGAAGGAGTTCCTGCAACCAGCGCACCAGAAGTCCTGGTTCATGCGGTCAATGAACTGGCCGGTCGTGAACGACTCGCCGACGTTGGCCGACGTGACCGCGAAGGGCGCCCAGTTGGCCAACTGCACGTTGGCCCACAACGGCGAGCCGTCGGCCTGATTCCACGCGCCGCTGCGGCTCATGCTCCAGATGTCGGTCTTGTCTGCCGGAGGGCGCATTCCCGCGTAGACGTTGCTCTCGCGATAGTGCAGGGCGTCCTTCTGTCCCTGGACGGGGTCCGTGGGCGCAGCCACGTTGGCCCACGTCAGCAGGCCCGACGGCAGCAGGAGCGGTTCTGCCGAGGCGTTCAACGACTGCCTGCCCATCGTCTGGCTGCTGAACTCGGCCTGAACCGGCCGCCCGTCGGCATCCGTTGCGGGATAGCTGAAGACCAGCGGGTCTTCCATCCCGGCCGCCCGACCGATGTCGACGACCCATGTCTGTGAGAACGACAGCGGCGCGAGCGGGGTCACCGTCAACACGCCCTCCGAGCATGTGGCGCAGAACTCGTAGATGGAGGACGACGTGAACGTGCCCGTGAAGGTCACCTCGATGCGCTCCGCGTGCACGGGCGCCGCAGCCATGCCGGCCACGGCCGCGAGGGCGAAGGTCGATCGATTGAAGCGGCAGCTCATGCCCGGCCCCCTTCGGTGCGGCGACGACGAGCCGCGATCCCGATGGCGGCGACGCCCGCCAGCATCAGCGCATAGGTCGACGGCTCCGGCACCACGGCCGCGCTCAGGTCGCGCACGCTCATCGCGGTGACGGTGCCCCAGTACTCGACGCTCCGGCCACCCTGGGTGTTGCTGCCCAGACCCATGTAGACCGCGTTCTCGCAGCCCGCGCAGCCGAGGCTCCGGCGCAGCAGGTCCATGTACTGGCCGGGCGTGAAGCTCTCGCCGATGTTGTCCGGCGTCACGTTGAACGGCTGCCAGCCGAAGAACCCCAGCTGCTCGGAGAACGCCGCACCGGTCGCGTCCGCCCAGGTCTGGAACTGATTCAGGCCCCAGGATTCCTGGCGCAATTCAGTGCCGGTCTCTCCCGAATAGCTCTCGATCCTCCGTTGTCGCGTGGCCTCCTGAATGAGCGTGACACTGCCCGCAGGCCTGTCAAAACGCGCCCATTCATACAGTTCTTCCGGCGCCAGGGCTGCAGCGGGCGCAGTCTGCCGATGCGTGAACCCCATGGTCTGCGAGGCGATGTCCGTCCAGATCGGGCGCCCGCCGACGTCTGTGGAGTCAAAGCCGATCACCGATGCGTTGTTCATGCCGGCGTCCTTGCCGATCTCGAACACCATCGTGCGGGTGAAGCTCAGCGGCGCGATCGCCGTCTCGGTGAACTCGCCCGGATGGGCGCATCCCGCGGTGCAGTTTTCGTAGGCACGGTTCAGCGTGCCGCTGAACGTGACCTCGATGCGCTCGGCCCTCGCCGAGGTCGCGCCCACACCGGCGATGGCCGCCAGGGCGAGCGTCAGCCCGACCATCTTCTTGTTCATGGAGTTCCTTCCCTCTTCGCGAGGAATTCTCTCCATGTCAGCTTTGCAAAGCGTTGACTGGCCCCCTCGAATGAAGGGGGGCGCAACGATCCCTTACCTCTTCAGCGCGTCACTTCACCCAACCGATTTCCGCAGCGGTTGCCGGACCGACGAGCGTCTCGCTGAGACCCGCGGGGACCCGCAGTTCCCCCTCCCGGACCGGGACGCGGCCGGCCATCAGCTCGGCCGCCGTCTGCGGGTAGCGCGGCTCCTGCCGCGGCGCCGCATAACCGTCCGGGAAGACCGGCGCCAGCGTCGCCCGGTTGTACTTGTCGCTCGCGCCGAAGGTGTGCAGCGCCTCGTGCGCGATGACCACCTCGTTCTGCGCCTGCTGCGACTTCATCGCGAACAGGTGCACCAGGCCGAGCCGGCCCTTCTCCAGCCCGATCGAATGCGGCAGCGCGCCGGCGAAGTCCGGCGGGTGGTACATCAGGAAGAGCTTCACGTCCGGCACCGGCGAGCTCGGCGGCGTCGAGCGCCACGCCCACCAGCGCATGCGCAGGCTCCAGGAGATCGCCGACAACGGCCCCGCGTCGCGCGGCGGCGCCGGCGGCACCACCCGGACCCGGCCGCCGAGCACGATGCGCACCGGCTCCGACAGACTCACGCCGTAGCGCGCCGCCTCCTGCTGGAAGTAGGGCACCAGTCCGGCGAAGGCGGCGGCGTCCAGCCGCTCCAGGTAGAGGTCGGTCACCGCGTCGCCCGACGCGTTGATCGGATACAGCGTCACGACCTGCGGCCGCTTCCAGGATTGCGCCTGCCAGCGGCCGATCAGCGTCGTGCCCGCCACCGTCACCAGGATCCCGAGCAGGATCAGGATGCGGAGTGCCTTGAACATGGGGTCTCCCTCGAAAGTCGTCGTGTCCGGGCGCTCAGTCGCCGCGGACCTTGCCGCGCCCGGCCTTGATGTCGCCGCGCTGGCTCTTGGCTTCCAGTCGGCGTTTCTGCGATCCGTAGGTCGGCTTGGTCGCCCGGCGCGCCTTGGGCGTGTGCGCCACGCTCTGCGCCAGGGCGATCAGACGGGCGACGGCGTCGGCGCGGTTCTGCTCCTGGCTGCGCGACTCCTGCGCCTTGATCACCACGACACCCTCGGCCGTGATGCGCTGGTCGCTGAGCGCCAGCAGGCGTTCCTTGATGAGCGCCGGCAGCGTCGAGCGCCGGATGTCGAAACGCAGGTGCACCGCGCTGCTGACCTTGTTGACGTTCTGGCCGCCCGGTCCGCTGGCCCGGATCGCGGAGATCTCCAGTTCCCAGTCGGCCGGCGTCCAGTCCAGGTGCATGACGCCGACGCAGGGAGTCCGAGGCGGAGGCCGGTGCGCCGGGCCTCAGCCCAGCGTCTCGACGTGCACCGGCACGCGCCTGGTCACCGCGCACATCAGCTCGTAGCCGATCGTGCCGGCCGAGCGCGCCACCTCGTCGATCGGCAGCACCGAGCCGTGCGGGCCTTGGCCCCACAGCGTGACCTCGCTGCCGATGCCCTCGTTGGGCAGGTCGCTCAGGTCCACCGCCAGCATGTCCATGGACACGCGCCCGATGGTCGCGCTGCGCCGGCCGCCGACCAGCACCGGCGTGCCGTGCGCGGCGTGGCGCGGGTAGCCGTCCGCGTAGCCGCAGGCCACCGTGCCGATGCGCATCTCGCGTTGGGCCACGAAACTGCTGCCGTAACCGACGCTGTCGCCTTCCTTCAGCTGCTGCACCGCCAGCACCTTGGCCCGCAGCGTCATCGTCGGCTTCAGGTCCCAGTGCGTGATGTCGTGTTCCGGGAAGTCCGGCGCGCTGCCGTAGGTCATGATCCCCGAGCGCACCCAGTCGGCCCGCACTTCCGTGTCCTGGCTGTGGCGCAGGATCGCCGCGCTGTTGCTCAGCGTGCGCGCGCCCGGCAGGTCGGCCGTGGCCTCCTTGAAGACGGCGGTCTGGTGCGCGATGCCGCGCGGACCGTCGGCGTCCGAGAAATGCGTCATCAGCGAGATCTCGTCCACCTGCGGCAGCGCGTTCAGCCGCGTCCAGGCGCCGCGGAACGCGCTCGGCGTGAAGCCCAGCCGGTTCATGCCGCTGTTGAGCTTGAGGAACACCCGGTGCGGCTCGTGCGTCTTGTGCATGGCCAGCCAGTCGACCTGCTGCTCGTGATGCACCGCGTGCCAGAGCTTCAGCCGCGAGCACAGTTCCAGGTCGCGCGATTCGAAGCAGCCTTCCAGCAGCAGGATCGGGCCGCGCCAGCCCAGGTCGCGCACGCGCTGGGCCTCGTCCAGGTCCAGCAGGGCGAAGCCGTCGGCGCTGCGCAGCGCGTCGAACGCCCGCTCGATGCCGTGGCCGTAGGCATTGGCCTTCACGACCGCGAACACCTGCGCGTCGGGCGCGCAGGCGCGGGCCCGGGCGATGTTGTGAGCCAGCGCGGGCTGGTGGACGAGGGCTTCGATCGGACGCGGCATGGGTCGCCATTGTGCCGCGCCATGAACGGGTTCACGCCCTCGGCCGGCGCGTCGGGGGACCCCGCCCGATCGCGGGGGGATCGCGGAAAAGCAGTGCCGGATAGCACAGAGACACTGTCCCGTGAAGCGCTGTTACGAAAACGAGCGCGTGCTATAAACCCGCCGCAGCGCTGCCCTTTCCCCACCCCGTGGACCCAGCGTGATCACCGCAGTTCCAGGTATGCCGGGTCGATGAAAAAAGGCTTCTACACCATCATGTCAGCGCAGTTCTTCAGCTCGCTGGCTGATAACGCGCTGTTCGTGGCCGCCGTTGAACTGCTCCGCACCAGCGGTGCCGCCGAGTGGCAGCGCGCCGCGCTGGTGCCGATGTTCGCGCTGTTCTACGTCGTGCTCGCGCCCTTCGTCGGGGCCTTCGCGGACGCGGTGCCCAAAGGCAAGGTCATGTTCATCTCCAACACCATCAAGGTATTGGGATGCCTGAGCATGCTGGTGGGGGTGCATCCGCTGATCGCCTACGCGATCGTCGGGCTGGGCGCCGCCGCCTACTCGCCGGCCAAGTACGGCATCCTGACCGAGCTCCTCCCGCCGTCGCAGCTGGTCAAGGCCAACGGCTGGATCGAGGGGCTGACCATCGCCTCCATCATTCTGGGCGCCGTCTTCGGCGGACAGCTGATCGGCGACAAGGCCTCGGCCTGGCTGCTGGCCATCGACATCCCCTACATCGACACCGGCATCGACACCGCGCCCGAGGCCGCCATCGCCTTCATGGTGGTGCTGTACTTCATCGCGGCACTCTTCAACCTGCGCATCCCGCGCACGGATTCGCCGCTGCAGCCGATCTCGCACAACGCGACCGACCTGGTGCGCGAGTTCGCCGCCTGCAACTCGCGGCTGTGGCAGGACAAGCTGGGCCAGATCTCGCTGGGCATGACCACGCTGTTCTGGGGCGTGTCCGGGAACATGCGCTACATCGTCTTCGCCTGGGCGGCGGCGGCGCTGAGCTACGGCACGACGCAGGCGTCCGCGCTGGCCGGCGTGGTGGCGATCGGGACCGCCGTCGGCGCGATCGTGGCCTCCGCGGTCGTGCGGCTGGACAAGGCCACCAGCGTCATCCCGCTGGGCATCGGCCTGGGCCTGCTGATGCTGGTGCTGAACTTCATCAACAACCTGTGGGTCGCGATCCCGTTCCTGATCCTGCTGGGCGGCATCGGCGGCTACCTGGTCGTGCCGATGAACGCGCTGCTGCAGCATCGCGGCCACAACCTGATGGGCGCGGGCCGGTCCATCGCCGTGCAGAACTTCAACGAGCAGGCCTGCATCCTGGGCCTGGGCGCGCTGTACACGATGCTGACCCGCTTCGGCACCTCGGCCTTCGGTTCGATCACCATCCTCGGCCTGCTGGTCGCCGGCACGATGTGGGTGGTTGGCCGCTGGCACGAGCACAACAAGCGCCAGCATCCCGAAGAGCTCGAACGGCTGCTTGCCATCGCGCGCAGCGACAAGCACTGAGCGGAAGCTTCCGCTGAAACGACGACGGCCCCTCGCGGGGCCGTCGTCGTTTGGGGCGCTCTCAGCGCCGCGCTCGTCCCCGCCCGGTCGGCGGCGAGGCGACGACGATGCCGCCGGTGGTCAGCACCTGGTCGATGTGCTCCGACCACGCCCGCCCGATCTTCAGGCAGCCGCTGTGGTTGAGGTGGATCTCGTTGTGCCAGTCGCCGCTGATGCCGCTGGCGCCCGGCGTCGCCGCAGCCAGCGGCACGGCGGTCGAGTCGAACACGAACAGCCCGGGGAACTGTTCCTTGTCCGCCATCAGCGTCTTCAGCAGCAGCGCCAGGTGCATCACCATCAGCCGGCTGACGGCGGCCCAGTCGGCGGCCGGGATCGCGTAGGCCTTGAGCGCCGGATACAGCCACGGCCCATGCCCGGCATCCTCCGCGCCGGCCGGACGCGGCATCGGCACGGCATAGCAGTGCATGAACACCGGCTTGCCCGCCGACGGCCCCTGGTCGCGCAGCGTCAGCAGGTGGCGCAGGTTGGCCTTCAGGTACTCGGCGTAAGTGGCCCAACCCGGTTCCGAGAAATAGCGGCCGACCCCCGCGGACGGTGGTCCCCATTCGGTCTGGTTGCGCAGCAGGCGCAGGTGCAGCGGCACCTCGACGCCGTCGATCTGCGTCGGCGTCTGTGCCGCCTTGATCAGGTCGTTCCCGCCGACGGACATCAGGATGCCGTCCCAGACCGGCGCGTCCGGCGCGGTGAGCAGGCGGACGAAGTCGGGTGAAGACGCCAGTTCGACGACCTTGGACAGGCTCTCGCGCTGTCCGGCGCAGTTGATCGCGACGGCGGCCTTGGTCAGCACCAGTTCCTGGAGCAGGTTCGCATGCGCACTGAGCTTGGCCTGGGCGGTCGAGAACCAGGAGTCCCCTTGAGCCAGCAGGCGCCAGTGATAGCTCTGCAGGTCGGGCCCGGGCTTGGACTGCAAATCCTCGGGGGCAAAACAGGCCAGGTGATCCAAGAAGCTCTCCCTACTTTGGTGGACGGGTCACACGCGACAGGGTAGGCCGCGTGCATGACAGGCGCACGGCGCCCCGATTGGAGGTCAGGGTCAGTCCTTGCGCCATGCTACAAACCCTGGGCATTGTTGGCCGGTCCGCAGGCCGGTTCCAAGCCCTGTCGGGGGGGACTGTTGCACAAGCCCCACCCCATGTGCGCATCTCCCGTGCGCCCTGTCCCTTCCTCTGTCCCTTCCTCTGTCGCCTTCCGTCGCCAGTTCCTGAATGCCGATCCTCGCCCTGATGCTCAACGCCACCATCTGGGGGCTCTCCTGGTGGCCGTTCCGGCAGTTCGAGGGGGCCGGCATGCACCCCCTGTGGACCACCGTGATCCTGTACGTGCTGTCGCTGGTCGTCGTGCTGGCCAGCCAGCGCGGCGCCATGGCGGAATGGTTGCGTTCCCCCGGCCTGTGGGTGGTCACGCTGGCCGCCGGGATGACCAACACCGCGTTCAACTGGGGCGTCTCGACCGGCGACGTGGTGCGGGTCGTGCTCCTGTTCTATCTCATGCCGCTGTGGGCGGTGCTGCTGGCGCGGCTGGTCCTGGGCGAGCCGCTCACCGTGTCGGCCGGTCTGCGCATCGCCCTGGCGCTGGGTGGCGCGCTGGCGGTGCTGGCGCCGGCGGAGGGCGGCTGGCCGCTGCCGTCCAGCCTGCCGGACGTGCTGGGGCTGGTCGGCGGCATGACCTTCGCGTTCAACAACGTGATGCTGCGCCGCGAGGCCGCACGCAGCCCCGGCGCCCGGGCGCTGGCGATGTTTGCCGGCGGCGTGCTGGTGGCGGGCCTGTCCGCCTCGGTCATGGCCGGCCGGGGCCTCGCACCATGGCCGTCGCTGCCCGGCGCGGCCTGGCTGCTGCCGCTGGCGGGGATGGCGCTGCTCTTCTTCATCTCCAACCTGTCGCTGCAATACGGGGCGGCGCGCCTGCCGGCCAACGTCACGGCGGTGGTCATGCTGACGGAGGTGCCGGTCGCGGCGATCTCGGCGCTCCTGCTGGGCGGCGGCTCCCTGGACGGGAAGACCGCCGTCGGCGGCGCGGCCATCCTGGCCGCGGCGATGCTGGCGGCGCTGGAGCGGCGTCGCGCCTGAACCCTGGCGCCGCGCTAGGATGCACGCTGGTCCACCCCCCGGGCCGTCACGAGTTCCGGGCCGTCACCAGGATCACGAGGAGGTCCCCCATGAGCGCCAACGGCAAGACTGCCTTCGACTTCGACGCCGTCAGCATCGCCGGTGAGCCGGTCGAGCTGTCCCAATACCGCGGCCGCGTGCTGCTGGTCGTCAACACCGCCAGCGAGTGCGGCTTCACGCCGCAATTCAAGGGTCTCGAGGACCTGTGGCGCGACTTCCAGGCGCGCGGGCTGGTGGTCGTCGGTTTCCCGAGCAACGAATTCGGCGGCCAGGACCCCGGCAGCAACGAGGAGATCTCGTCGTTCTGCCAGCTGAACTACGGCGTGAGCTTCCCGATGATGTCCAAGGTCAAGGTCAACGGCGGGGAAGCGCACCCGCTGTGGCAATGGCTCAAGGGTGAGAAGCCCGGCATCCTGGGCACGCAGGCGATCAAGTGGAACTTCACCAAGTTCCTGGTCGGCCGCGACGGGCAGGTGCTGAAGCGCTTCGCGCCGAACGACGCCCCCGCCGCCATCCGCGGCGAGATCGAGGCGGCGCTGGCGGAGTGACGCCCGCTGCCATGACCGCCAACGCGGCCACGGACATCGTGAATGTCATGACCGGAGCGCGATCCGACCGTAGCGCAGTCGCAGACGGCCTTCGTCCTGCCCGGCGCGCAGCAGCTGGTTGATCGTCTGGCGTGACAGGTGCGCGAGCTGTGCCAACTCCGCCTGCGTCGCCTGCAGTTCCCGCCAGCCGTCGGCGTCCGGCGATCCGGCGCGTTCGTTGGCCAGCTGGCGCAGCGCGACCGTGAGGCGTTCCGACGCGCTCAGATGCCGCGCCGCTTCGAGCAGCTTCAGGTTGCCCTCGAAGCGTTGCGCGAACTCCCGCATCAAGGCCCGCGCGAAGCCTGGCCAGTCGTCCATCAGCACGCGGTAGGCGGGCTCGCCGATGACCCGCACGCGGCTGTCCGACACCGCCGCCGCTTCGTAGCGCGAGGGCTTGCCGCTGATGAACGCCGCCAGTCCGAACAGCCGCGGCGCGCGCACGTGCTCCAGCACCGACATCCGCCCGTCGAGCGCGGCGAAGCGGGCTTCGATCTCGCCGTCCTCCACCATGTAGAACGCGGTCGGTGTCTGTCCCTGGGCAAACAGCACCCGGCCCGCCGGGAGTCGGCGCGCCGGCATCAGGGCTTCCAGCCGCAGCCCCGGCGCGGCCGGCGGCGCGAGAGCGGGGAAGTTGGCGCAAAGGGCCTGGACGACGGTGGGAGCGGGCGAGGGGTGGCGAGGTGCGGGCGGCACGACAGGCGTCGGGAGTTTGTCGGATACCCGACATTCTGGCGGCACCGACGGTCCTAGAGTCGGTGGTCATGGAAGACGCACTGGGGCGACTCGCCCACCACTTCGCCAGGTTCGCCGAGACCGACGGCCGCGACGATCCGCTGTATGCGGCGTTCGCGACGATCATCGGCGCCGATCCGGCGCTCATGGCGCTGCTGCTGGAGGCACCGGAGACGCAGCGCAAGCCGGTGCTGCTGCTGGCCGCGCTGCACGACCGGATCCTGGCCGGCGAGCCGCATCCGCTCGCCGCGTACTACGCCAGCGTCGGCGGCACGCGGGCGCCGGACGGCGACCTGGCGGCGCTGTTGAGGGACTTCATCTGCCGCGAGGACACCGCGCTGCGTTCGTTGATCCGCACGCGCACCACGCAGACCAACGAGACGGGGCGCTGCGCCGTGCTCCGACCCGTCTTGCAGGCGCTCGCCACGCGCCTGGGCGGCACCGAGGCCCAACCGGTCGAGCTGGCCCTGTTCGAGTTCGGCTGCAGCGCCGGCCTGCTTCTGGGTGTCGATCGCCATGCCTACGACGACGGGGTCGAGACGACGGCCGGTGAGCGTCCCGATGCGCCGTTGATCGCCACCACCTGGCGTGGCGAGCGCCCGGCCGCGCTGCTCGGTGCGCCGCGCTGGCGGGCGAGCCGGCGCATGGGCGTCGACCTGCAACCGATCGATCCGGCCGACGAGGCGGCCGCCCGCTGGCTGCGCGCCTGCCTCTGGCCCGGCGACGCCGCGCGGCGGGAGCGCCTGGACCGGGCGTTGGCCGACGCCCGTCGACACCCGGTGCCGCTGCTGCGCACCGAGGACGGTCTGGCGGCGCTTGAGCGGTGGATGGACGAACTGCCCGCCGGCGTCACGCCCGTGATCTTCAACGTCTGGGTGCTGGCCTACTTCGACGCCGCGTCGTTCAACGCGCATGTCGAGCGCATCGGCCGGATGGTGCGCGAGCGCGGCCTCGCCTGGATCAGCGGCGAGGTCGGCAAGCTCGCGCCGATGGCCTCGCCGCCGGCCTGCCCGGTGGGCGAATCGCCCGGCAGCGGCACGCTGTGGACCTTGCAATGGCGCGATGGTGGCGAGGTCCGCACCGACCCGCTGGCCTGGTCGCATCCGCACGGACGGTGGATCGAGTGGCTGGACGCCGGCCCTGCTTGCTCAGCGTGAGGCCCCCGAGGCCGGACTTGCCGACGTGCCGGGGACGAGCTTCAACTCGTTGACGACAAACTCCACGTCGTCGATCTGCTTCACCAACGCCTCGAGTGCGGACGCCTCATCGGCGCTGCGCACGCAGCCTTGCAGCCAGATCCAGCGCCGCTGGCCGAGCGCCCAGACGCTGGTCGTCGCATCGAACCGGCCGTCGGCGGCGACGGCTTTCTGCACGCGCGGCATGATCTCCCTGTCGTAGAGATAGGCGTTGGGCAGCCGGCAGCGGCCGCTCTGGAAGCAGCTGGTGCCGCGCTCGATGCGGCCATGCGCCTGTGCCCTGGCTTCGGCCTCGCTCATCAGCGGTCCAGACGGGGCCGGACATTCGGACGACGGGATCGCCGAGCTCAGCTGCACGAAGGGATCATCGAAGACATTGCGGCGCGCTTCCTCGGCCACGGCAGCCGCGGGCAACACCGCGTGCAGGATCAGCGCGATCCGTGCGCAGACGCACAGACGATGGGCGATTGGCGGCGGTCGTCGCATGGCCGGGAGCTTGCCCCATCGCTTTCGAGCCTTCAAGCGGGCCGCCTTGATGGCTAGGATGGCCCGTCGCCCCCCACAAGAACGCCTGGAGACTCCGAAGATGACCGCCCCGATGTCTGCCTCCACCTCCTTCTCCCGACTGCGCCGTGCGGCGCTGGCCCTGGCCGCGATGACCGCCCTCGGCGCGCAGGCGCAGACGGTGCCCGAGCTCCACGCGCTCGCCGCCAAGGAGCAGCCCGCGCTGATGAAGACGCTGCAGCAGCTGGTCGAGATCGAGTCCGGCAGCTCCGACCGCCAGGGCCTGGACCGCATCGCCGGCGTCATCGCGCAGCGGCTGCGCGAGCTCGGCGGCCAGGTCCAGCTGATCGATCCGGACAAGACCATCGCCTCGCCGACCTCGGACGCGGGCGACGGTCCGGCCAAGGTCGGCCAGATCGTGCAGGCCTCGTTCAAGGGCGGCAACGCCAACGGCAAGCGCCTGATGCTGATCGCCCACATGGACACCGTCTACCAGCGCGGCGGCCTGAAGCAGCAGCCTTTCCGCATCGACGGCAACCACGCCTACGGCCTGGGCATCGCCGACGACAAGCAGGGCGTCGCCACCATCCTGCATGCGCTGGCGATGCTGAAGTCGGTCGGTTTCAAGGACTACGCCGAGATCACCGTGCTCATCAACGGCGACGAGGAGATCGGCTCCCCGGGCTCGAACCCGCTGATCACCAAGCTCGGCGGCGAGCACGACGCCGTGCTGTCCTTCGAAGGCGGCGGCGGCCCGACCTCGCCGGACACCATCCGCCTGGCCACCAGCGGCATCGCCTCCGTCGACCTCAAGGTCAAGGGACGTTCGTCGCACGCGGGCGCGGCGCCGGAAAAGGGCATCAACGCGCTGACCGAGCTGTCGCACCAGATCCTGCAGACGCGGGACCTGTCGGATCCGAAGCGCGGCCTGCACCTGAACTGGACGATGTCCAAGGCGGGCTCGGTCCGCAACGCCATCCCGGAGCGCGCGGAGGCCCAAGGGGACGCGCGCGCGGACCGCTTCTCCGACTTCGACGCGCTTGAAGCCGAGCTGCGCAAGCGCATCCAGAACAAGCTGGTCCCGGATGCGGAAGTGACGCTGAGCTTCAACCGCGGCCGCCCGCCGCTGGCTGCGACCGACGCGTCGCGCGCGCTGGCCGCGAAGGTCAAGGCCCTGGCCGACGAGCAGAAGCTGGAACTGGTCGTGCGCGACCGTCCGACCGGCGGCGGCACCGACGCCGCCTATGCGTCGCTCGCGACCAAGGCGCCGGTGATCGAGGGCCTGGGCGTGCGCGGATTCGGCGCGCACAGCAGCGACAGCGAATACGTCGTCGTCGACGCGATCGCGCCGAAGCTGGTGCTCGTCACGCGCGTGGTGATGGCCATCGGCAGCGGCAAGGCGCTCTGATCATGTGATCCTGCCTGGCAGGTGATGCGGATCCCGCATCGTCATCGGGCCTGTACCGGTGCTCGGGCGCCGGGGCTGTTCCGGTGCGGGCGGGCGCGGCTGGGGATAATGGCGCGAGCCGTTTGTCCAACGTGGAGTTCCCAGCATGTTCCAGCACGTCGACGCCTATGCGGGCGATCCCATCCTCAGCCTGAACGAGGCCTTCCAGAAGGATCCGCGCACGCAGAAGATCAACCTGTCCATCGGCATCTACTTCGATGACGACGGTCGCATCCCGATGCTGGACTCCGTGCGCCGGGCCGAGCTGGCCGTGGTGGAACAGGCCGGCGCGCGGCCCTACCTGCCCATGGAAGGCGCGGCCAACTTCCGCACCGAGGTGCAGAAGCTGCTCTTCGGCGCGGACAGCGAGGCGCTGCAGAGCAAGCGCGTCGCGACCATCCAGGGCGTGGGTTCGTCCGGCGGGCTGAAGGTCGGCGCGGACTTCATCAAGCGCTACTTCCCCGACAGCGCGATCTACCTGAGCGACCCGACCTGGGACAACCATCGCGCGGTCTTCGAGGGCTCGTACATCGAGTGCCGCAGCTACCCGTACTACGACGCCCAGACCGGCGGCCTGCGCTTCGACGCGATGCTGCAGGCGCTGTCGGAAGCGCCGGCGCGCAGCGTCGTGCTGCTGCACGCGTGCTGCCACAACCCGACCGGCGTCGACCTGTCGCAGTCGCAGTGGGACGCGCTGATCCCGGTGCTGAAGGAGCGCGAGCTGATCGCCTTCCTGGACCTGGCCTACCAGGGCTACGGCGACGGGCTGGAGCAGGACACCTTCGCGATCCGCGCGCTGGCCGCGGCGGGCTTGAGCTTCTTCGTCGCCAACAGCTTCTCCAAGAACATGAGCCTGTACGGCGAGCGCTGCGGCGCGCTGTCGGTCGTGTGCCCGGATGCGGCCCAGGCGGCCAACGTGCTGGGGCAGCTGAAGTTCACCATCCGCCGCAACTACTCGAACCCGCCGATGCACGGCGGCCAGGTCGTGGCCAAGGTCCTGGGCGACCCGGCGCTGCGTGCGCTGTGGGAAGGCGAGGTCGAGGAAATGCGCGAGCGCATCCTGGCGATGCGCAACGCGTTGTTCGAGGTGGTGTCGGCCAAGGTGCCGGGTCGCAACTTCGACTACTTCCTGAAGCAGCGCGGCATGTTCAGCTACACCGGCCTGACGCCGGAGCAGGTGGATCGTCTGCGCGAGGAATTCGGTGTCTACATCCTGCGTTCCGGCCGCATGTGCATCGCGGGCTTGAACACGCGCAACGTCGAAGCCACGGCGAATGCCATGGCTGCCGTCCTCGCCTGAGAACGAGGCGCCTCGGTCTCCCTGGAGAGGGACGACCGGGGCCCCTTTGCGCAGGTATTAGGAGGAATTTGGCATCCGGGAGGATGCCAAAGGGGGACACGGAGCAAAGGGGCCCCGGTTGGCCCTCTCGCGCTCGGTGCCAAGCAGGCATCCCCCTTGCGCGCATTCAACAAGGTTATGGGTAGCGGCACCGCTTTCATTGGCTGAGGGTGTCGTGAATCCGTAACCTCCCGGACCATTCAAGAATGAATTCGTCCGGGATGAAGCAGCTAGTCGTGATCGGTGGGGGCGTTGTTGGCGTCACCACCGCCTGGGCCCTGGCGGAGGCGGGGCATCGGGTGACGCTTGTGGAGCGTGAGGCCGCGCTTGCCAGTGGTGCCAGCCGTGCGAACGGTGGGCAGCTCAGCTACCGCTATGTGTCGCCGTTGGCGGATGCGGGTGTGCCGTTGAAGGCCTTGCGCTGGCTGCTTGATCCGGATGGGCCGTTGCGTTTCAAGCCGGATGGCACGACGGCGCAGTGGCGCTGGCTGGCGTCGTTCCTGGCGCATTGCCGCGGGCCGGTGAACCAGCGCACGACCGAGCGTCTGCTTGAGCTGGGCGCGTTCAGCCAGCAGTGTTTCGGAGAACTGCAGCGGCACGCGGCGCTGGACGCCATCGCGCTGCGCACGCCGGGCAAGCTGGTCGTGTATCGCAAGGCGGAGGAATTCGCCCGCGTCGCGGCGCGCACGCCTGCGGGCGGGCCGGAACGGGCGCTGACGCGCGACGAGTGCCTCGCGATCGAACCGTCGCTGGGCGACGGCGGCGCGCAGTGGCTGGCGGGCGGCATCTTCACGTCCGGCGAGGCGGTGGCCGACTGCCACGCGCTCAGCGTTCAACTGGGCGAGCGGCTCGCGCGCCATCCCAATTTCCGAGGCCGGGTGAAGGCCAACGCCACCGGCTTCGTCGTCGAAGGCGACCGCGTCGTCGCGCTGAGGACCGACCAGGGCGATCTGGTCGCGGACGGCATCGTGCTGGCTGCGGGGCTGCAGAGCGCGGCGCTGGCCGAACTCGTCGACCTGCGCCTGCCGCTGTACCCGCTGAAGGGCTACAGCCTGTCCGCGCCGATCAACGGCGTGCACCGGCCGCCGACGGTCAGCGTCACGGACTTCGAGCGCAAGACCCTCTACGCGCGCATCGGCGACCAGTTGCGTGTCGCGGCGATGGTGGACCTGGTCGGCGACGACACCAGCATCGACCCGAAGCGTCTGGCCGCGCTGCAGCGCAACGTGCGCGAGACCTTCCCGAAGGCGGCCGACTACGACCGCGCCGTGCCCTGGGCCGGCCTGCGTCCGGCGACGCCCAGCGGCGCGCCCATGCTCGGCGAGACGCCGCTGCGCGGGCTGTGGCTGAATGTCGGCCATGGCGCCCTGGGATTCACCTTCTCGTTCGGCTCGGCCCGCATCGTGGCCGACCTCGTCTCCGGCAAGCCCAGCCCGATCGCGCTGGACGGGCTGCAACTCCGCGCCGCCTGAAGGCCCGCGATGACGACGGCCGCCAAGCCCGTCGCGCTGGACGCGGCCTCGCTCGCCGAGGCGCTGCGGACCGTGGTGCTCGCGCAGGACTTCGGCGCCACGCGCGATCCGCAGGACGAGGGCCGGCCGATCCGGCATTTCCCGAGCATCGATCTCGCCGTCGTCGCGTTCCCGGAGAAGGGGGCGCCGGTCGCGGCCAACGTGCTGTTCTCGCGCGAGCATCCCGAAGGCCTCGTCGCCGACATCGCGCCCGGCGCGGGCCCCGTGCGCAACATCCGCTATCTGGCCGATCAACGCGACGCGGAGGGCAACTCGATCGCGTGGCGGCCGACGTCGGACTGGTCCGCGATGGACTGGACGCCGCTGGCCGACAAGGCTGGCAATGGCGGCGACGGCGACGGCCGCGTGGTGGCGCCGTATCCCGCGTCGTTGCTGAAGCTGATGCTGCTGGCGGGCGTTGGTCGGCTGGTCGATCAAGGACGGGCCGGCTGGTGGCAACCGCTGACCTATGCGGGTCGCGAACGCGCGGTGTCCGACTGGGCCTACGACATGGTCACCTGGAGCAGCAACGAGGCGACCTCGGCGCTGGTGACGCTGATGCATGCCGCCGGCGCGATCCGTCGCGACGGTGGGCGCGAAGTGCGCAACGAGCTGCACACGCTGTTCGCCTCGCTCGGCCTGACGACGCTGCGCTTCGCCAACACGACCGCGGAGGGCGGCTGGGGCAACGGATCGGGATCGGGCGTCGGCCAGATCCAGATGACCGCATGGGACACGGTGCGGCTGCTGTGGTGGCTGGACCCGGTCGCGCCGTCCGCGCCGTGGCTGCGCGCTGATGCGCCGCGGCTGTCGCCCGAGAGCCGCAACCAGGCGATGCACGCCTTGCAGGATCAGGCGCTGCATCAGGTGCTGTCGAGCGGCGCGCTCGGCGGCGTGCCCGGCTGGGTGCCGGGGTTGCCGGCGCGCCTGCCAGGGCGCTGGCTCATGCCGGACGGCGGGCTGCATGCAGGCGAGGTGTCCCTGCCCGGCGACCTGCGCCGTTTCGCGACCGGCGGCGAAGTCTGGTTCGCGCACAAGACCGGCAACACGGAGAACTACACGTCCGATGCGGGCATCGTGCGCGGCATCCTGCCCCGGCGCCGGCATTACCTCATCGCGCTGCTGAGCAACCTCGGCTCGCGTTACGCGCCGCATCCCGACTGTTCCACGACCTGGCGCATCCCGGCGCTCGGCGCCGCGATCGACGCGCGGATGGCGACGTGGCTGGAGTCCTGATCCATGGCTGACGACACCTTCCTGCTGCCCCCGCTGCCCGAGCGCGCCTGTCTCGGCGTGATCGCGCCCGCCGGCCCGCCGAGGGACGGCACGCTCGAGCTCGTGGTGCCGCTGATCGAGCGGCTGGGCTTTCACGCGAAGCTCTTCCCGGGCTGCCACGGACCGGCGTTCCTCGGCCACCTCGCGGCGGACGATGGCCGTCGCCTCGCCGACCTGCACGAGGCGCTGGAGGATCCTCACGTCGATGCGGTGATCGGCCTGCGCGGCGGCTACGGCTGCCTGCGTTTGCTCGATCGCATCGATCGCGCGCTGCTGCGCCGATCAAGCAAGCCGTTGATCGGCTACAGCGACCTGACCGCGCTGCATGCGTTGCGTCAGCAGCTCGGCATGGCCGGGTGGCATGCGCCGATGCCGGCCTCGGACTGGCACAAGGGCGACGCCGGCTGGGCCGATGCCGTTGCGCTGGCCGAGCGGCTGCGTCGCGGCTTGCGCGTGGGTGATCCACTCGGACCGGCGCTCGCGCCGCATCCGTTGAATCGCGGCTCGACGCCGGTGCGCGGCGTGCTGAGCGGCGGCAACCTGGCGGTGCTCGTCGCGCTGATGGGCACGCCGTTCATGCCGGATCTGCGCGGCGCGGTCCTCTTCCTCGAGGACATCGGCGAGGACCCCTACAAGATCGATCGCCTGCTATGCCAGCTGCGTCTGGGTGGCGCGCTCGACGACATCGCCGGCGTGCTGCTCGGCAGCTTCACCGATGCCGACTCGCCCGACGAGGTGCTCGCCGACTACTTCGGCGATCTCGGCATCCCGGTCCTCGCCGGCTGGCCGAGCGGCCACACGACGCCCAACCTCCCGCTGCCGATCGGCATCGCGGTGACCTTGGATCCGGGCGAGAGGACCCTCAGGGCCTGAGCGATGTTCCTCCCCCAACAGGGGGCCGCCTTCAGGACGAATCAGTCCTGGGCATGACCTGTCACTCAGTCGTCTCGCAACAGTGCGAAGAGGTCGATGTGGCGAATGCCGTCTATCTGGTCGAAGGCTTTCAACGGTGGATGCGCAAGCAGGAGATGCGCAGACGCGGACCTGTGCCGCGCCGTGGCGGAAATGGAACGCGGGCTGATCGATGCAAATCTCGGTAGTGGACTCGTCAAGAAGCGGATCGCACGATCCGGGGCAGGCAAACGCGATGGCTATCGCGTGATCGTCGCTCATCGACAAGGCGGGCCGTGGTTCTTCATCGAGGGATACGCGAAGAACGCGGTGGCCAACATCGAAGGATGGAGGCTCCGTGGCTGCAAGGAAACCAACGTGCTCCTCGAAAAGATGAACGACGATCAACTGGCGGGGGCCGTCGTTTCAGGACTCTTGAAAGAGGTGATCTGTGATGCGTAAACGCAAGTTCGACTCGATTGACCGGATGGTGAAGACCGGACGCCGGATGTATGCCTGCGGCCTGGCGAGCGGTGAGGACTTCCAGCGACTGGCTTGGGTCGGTATCGCTCCAGCGGAGCCATTGATGCCCGACGAGGTCCGGGTCATCCGGGAGACTGCGGATCTGGACCTCTACACCTTTGCCAACATGCTCAACACGACGGCACGCCTGCTGCGCCGCTACGAGCAAGGCCTGACCCGACCCACCGGGCCCATCCTCCGTCTGTTGCACAACATCCGCGAACAGGGCATCCGCAACGTGTTTCCGCTGAGCTCCCGCGCACTCGGCGGCAAGGCGTAAAAAAGCCCGCCGGTCTCCCGGCGGGCTTGGTGTCTGCGGGCCTGTCGCGCGAGGCGGCAGGCGGGTTGCGATCAGAAGAACTTGTAGTCCAGGCCCAGCGTGAACGAACGTCCGCGCGGGTCGGCCACACGCGGCTCCCACGAGCTGCCCGAACCGGTGTTGGTGTCGTAGCTGTTCGCGAACGGCGGGTCCTGGTCGAAGATGTTCTTCACCCCCACGGTGACCGTCAGGTTCTTGATGCCGCTGTAGGCCACGCTGGCGTGGTGCAGGTAGTACGGCTTGACCCACGGATCGAAGGCCGGTGCCGACGCGTTGCCGTTGGCCACGCCCGGCGGGACATAGCCGTAGTAGCCCGTGCTGTACTGCTGGCGCAGCGACCAGGCCCAATCGCCATACGTGTAGGTGATGTAGGCGCTGTGCTTCCAGCGGATCCCCAGCTCGCTCGACCGCGTGAACTGGCCGATCTCGCTCGGGCCGAAGGCCACGTTGTCCAGCAGCTTGGACCGCTTCTTCAGCAGGTAGGTGCCGTCCAGGCCCGCGCTCAGGCGGCCGCCGTTCATCGGCGTGCTGCCGCGCATCGACAGCTCCAGCCCGCGCGTCTGCGTCTCGCCGGTGTTCACCCAACGGGTGTCCACCGTCTGCAGCACGCCGTTGGCGTCGCGCTGGAAGGCCTGCGGGAACAGCTGGTAGTTGTTCAGGATCTGCGTCAGCGTCAGGCTCTGGATCTGGCCGTCACGACGGATGTCCCACAGGTCGACCGAGGCGCTGAAGTCCTTCACCGGCTGCCACACGAAGCCGATGTTGGACATCTTCGACTCTTCCGGCTTCAGGTCCGAGCGGCCGCCGAACAGCGTGTTGAAGGTGACCGCCTGGCAGCCCGGCGCATTGCTGACCACGTTGGTCGGGCAGGTCGACGGATCCGGCACGCCGGCGCCGGTGTACGGCGATTCGGTCACGCCGTTGAACAGCTGGTTGAAGGTCGGCACCCGGAAGCCGGTGCTGTACGACGCGCGGAACACCAGGCTGTCGATCGGCGCGTAGCGGATGGAGGCCTTGGGGTTGGTCGTGCTGCCGAAGCCGGTGTACTTGTCGTAGCGCACCGAGAGGTTCAGGTCCAGGTTCTTGACGATCGGGATGATGGTCTCGCCGAAGATCGCGCCCACCTTGCGCTTCACGCCGCTCAGCGCGTTCACGTTGTCGAACGGCGCGTTGAAGATCCAGGTGTTGATGTCGTTGGTGTTGACCGTCTGGTTGCCGTCGAAGCGGTACTTCTCGATCCGGTAGTCCACGCCCACCGCGCCCATCACGTCGCCGGCCGGCAGCTTGAACAGCGGGCCGGACGCGGTCGCGTCGTACTCGTCGGTCGTGTACTTGCCGCCGTAGAGCTTGGTGCCTTCCGCCGAGATCGCGTCCAGCGCCGCCAGCGCGGCCGGGGTCTGCGACTGGCCGGCCAGCAGGAACGGGTTGAGCACGCCGGTGTTGATCAGGTTGGCCAGGCCGACCCAGTTCTGGTAGCCGGAGCCCAGCACCGAGTTGCTCTTGCTGAAGGCCTGCGACGCGCCGACCTTGTAGTCCCAGTCCTTGAGGAAGGGCAGTGGGCCGTCCATGCTCAGCAGGTAGCGGCCGGTGTCGGTGGTGGTCTCGAACTCGCGCTGGCCGCACTCCATGCAGCGCCAGCGGAAGGCCAGCGGCTTGCCGGCCTGCGAGGCCAGCGACGGGAAGGCGCCGACCAGCGCGTTCCACACGGTCTGGTAGCTGGCGCCGCTGGACGGATAGGCCAGATTGCGGAACGGGCTGATCGCGGTGGTGCCGTTGGGCAGCCCGATCGTCGCCGTGGCGCTGCCGCTGCTGATCTGGTTGGCCGAGAAGATCTTTTGCGATTCCGACTTGCCCAGCAGCACTTCGCCGGTCAGCGTGTGCTCGCCCAGCTTGAGCATGCCGCGCGTCACCAGGTTGGTGTTCTTCACCGGCTGCTGGATCACCGCGGCCTTGCCCGAGTCCCAGGCGCAACCGAACTGGTTGGCCGGCGACGCGGCGGCGGAGTTCCACAGCTTTTCGGCGTAAGGTGCCATGCCCGGCTGCGAGGCGCAGCCCGCGCCGCCCGGCAGGTCCAGGATGTTGGCGCTGGTCAGGGTCGCGCCGTTGTAGACCGGCGGCGTGATCGTGGGCGAGAAGAAGACCGTCGCGAACGGCGTGCCGCGCGTGTCCGGGGACAGGCCGCGTTCCGGCTGGAAGCTGTTGACGAAGTCGCGCTGCGAGCCGTCCAGGCGCTTGTTGTCGGTCATGGACAGCACCGCCATGACGTTGAAGCCGTCCTTGTCGATGTTGCCCAGGCCGCCGGTGACCGAGCCGCGGTAGATGTTGCCGCCGCTGTGCTGGGTCACGTCGGTGAAGCCGCTGACGGTCAGGCCGGTGTAGTCCTTGCGCAGGATGAAGTTGATGACGCCGCCGACGGCGTCGGTGCCGTAGGTCGACGAGGCGCCGTCCTTCAGCACTTCGACGCGCTCGATCGCGGCCATCGGGATCTGGTTCAGGTCGACGACGCCGCCGTTCAGGCCGTGCGCCGCGATGCGGCGGCCGTTCAGCAGGATCAGCGTCGCGTTGGCGCCCTGCAGGCGCAGGTTGGCGGAGGTCGCGCCGTTGTTGCCGCGGGACTGGCCCGAGACCACGTCCGCGTTGGAGGCCAGGTTGTCCAGGCCGTTGCCGTTGGAGGAGAGGGTGGCGATCAGCTGTTCGGCCGACACGATCCCCTGGCGGTCCAGGTCGCGGCGCGAGATGGTCTGCACGGGCAGCGCGCCCTCGTCCTGGATGCGCTTGATGCTCGAGCCGGTGATCTCCACCCGCTCGATCTTCTGGACTTCCTGCG
The DNA here is from genome assembly GCA_002205125.1 of Roseateles noduli. Classification (GTDB taxonomy): domain Bacteria; phylum Pseudomonadota; class Gammaproteobacteria; order Burkholderiales; family Burkholderiaceae_C; genus Roseateles; species Roseateles noduli. The sequence continues at coordinate 142,005 of NIOE01000007.1, forward strand.
ACCAGGCCGCCGCGTGGGCGCCCAGTCCCACCACGACGAGGCAGCGGGCGAGTTGATTCAGTTTCACGACCTTCTCCTTGTTAACCGGTCCGGCGTCCTGGGAACGCCTCCAACGACGGGGCGTCCGATGCGAGGGCGACCCTGGGGTGTTGCTGTGTTGCGAGCTGTGAACGATCTTCAAGCACGAGCGGTTTTCACCGTCATAGGAACGTCACCCATTTGTTGTTTCCGTCCCGATGAATGCTTGTCTCGCGCGTATAACCTGCGGGAATGCAGCGGGGCCGGGAATATACAGTCGCTGCTCATGCGAGCCTTCCCCGCCCTCCTGCCCACCGTTCTGGTCCTGGTCGCCGCGCTGGCCACGAGCGGCTGCGCCACCCTCGTCGACACCCCGCCGGCACCGGTCGAGACCGCGCTGCGGCAGGCCGGCGTGCCGGCCTCGTCGCTGGCGGTGGTGGCCTATCCGCTGGACGCGCCCGGCACGGGACTGCGCCTGAACGCGGACCGGCCGATGGCGCCGGCCTCGACGATGAAGACGATCACCGCGGTCGTGGCGCTGGACCGGCTCGGTCCCAACAGTCGGGGACAGACCCAGCTGCTGGCCGCGGGCGACCTCCGCGACGGGCGCCTCGACGGGCCGCTGGTGCTCAAGGGCGGCGGCGATGCGGACCTCGACTGGCCCGCGTTGTGGGCGATGCTGCGCGAAGTGCGCGAGCGCCACGGCGTGCGCGAACTGGCGGGCGGCATCCTCGTCGACCGCGGCCTGTTCAACCCGGCGCGACCGGACATCGGCGCGCCGCGTTTCGACGAGCAGGCCGAGTTCCCCTACAACGTGATCCCGGATGCGCTGCACCTCAACGGCAGCCTGCTGCAGTACGACTTCTGGTCCGACGACCGCAGCCTGACGGTGCGGCCGTTCCCGCAGTTCGGCGGGCTGGCGATCGACACGAGCGCGATCCTGCTGAACGACAAGCCCTGCAAGGACTGGGACGACGACTGGAAGCCGTCGCGCTTCGAGGCCTTGCCCGAAGGCGGCGGCCGGCTGGTGCTGGCGGGCGAGTTCCCGCGCGGGTGCCAGGTCTTGCAGTCGCTGAACGTGCTGGACCGCCAATGGGAAACGGCCCAGGCGCTGCGGCAGTTGTGGGGCTCGCTGGGCGGCACGCTGTCCGGCGACGTCCGCGAGGGCACGACGCCCGAAGGCGCCCGCGTGCTGGCCCAGCACCGCGACCGCCCGCTGGCCGAGCTGCTCCGCCCGATCATGAAGGCCTCCGACAACGCGCTGGCGCGGATGCTGTTCCTGAGGCTCGGTGCGTCGGCAGCCCAGCCCGGCGAGGACACCCGCGAGGCCGCCGCGCGCGTGGTGCGCGAGTGGTTCGCCACGCAGAAGATCGCCACGGCCGGTCTGGCGCTGGAGAACGGCTCCGGCCTGTCGCGCAGCGAGCGGGCCTCGGCCGCGCAGATGGCGGCGATGCTGCAGGCCTCGGCGCGTGGCGCGCACGGCCCGGAACTGCTGGCCACGCTGCCGGTGGCCGGTGTCGACGGCACCCTGTCCCGACGTTTCAAGGGCACGGCCGCCGAAGGCCGCGCGCGGATGAAGACCGGCACGCTGCGCGACGTCGTGGCGCTGGCCGGTTTCGTGCCGGACTCCACCGGCAGGACCTGGATCGTCGTGGCGATCGTCAACGACGATCAGGCGGCCAAGGCGCGACCGGCGATCGACGCGCTGGTGGACTGGGTGGCGCGCCGATGAGCGGGCCGGCGCACCGCGAGCGTCGTGTGCCGGGCTAGAAGCGTGGAGGCGGTGTCGGGGAGACTTTCAGGGCGAAGGTGTCCAGCTGGCGCAGACATTGGACGCCGGCCATGGCGTCGGTACAGATTTCCAGCGCGTCGATGAGTTGCTTGAAGCGGTCGCGATCAGCCTGCGGCGCGCGCACCAGGTGATCGAACGCACCCCCGTCGCAGCGCTTGAAGAACTGATTCCGATTGAGCAGGAACTCGGCACCGGCGCGCTGCACGCCGGGCGGTTCTTTCACGGTCAGGTTCGACAGCCATCCCGTATTCGCGGACTGGATGCGCTTGAACCGATCAATCTGCTGATGGAAGCCGGTCAGCTCACCTGCTTGAGCGCGTTCGCCCAGTTGCGTGGCCTGGACCTGGAGCCTGGCGCTCCAGCCTCGCAACGCCACCCGGACCGGCTCGCTGTAGAGCGGCTTGAGTTCCGTGCAGACCCAATCGAGCGATTGCCAGCAGCCTTTCCAGAAAGCGGCCTCGTGCATCGCCATCTCGGGCGTGATCGCGCAGTCCGCACCGCCGGCGGCGCCGGGTCCCCAGGCATCGCCCAGCCAGGAGTGCGACGCGGGGGAGTGGGGGATGGGGAGCATCGGAGAAGCTGGTCGTAGCGGCAGGACGCGTTGAGTCGACACTGCGGGCCGAGCATCCGACACCCTTCAGCGGCGGCGACGACCTCGCAGGCCGTCGCAGACCTCATGGCGGTTCGCGCCCCTGCACCCTCGCAGCGCTCCTCAGCGCTCCTCAGACCACCGCCGGCGACAGCAGCCGCAGCGTGCCGGCCCGGGCGTCCATCTCGGCGGGCTGGCCCACCGGCACGGTGAACTTGCGCTTGATGTGGCCGATCATGGCGCCGCGGTAGACGGGCACGTTCAGCGGCAGGAAGTAGTCGTCGAACACCTCGTCCAGCGTCAGCGTGCCGAAGTTGCCGTCGCCCGGGCCGCACTGTGTGAACTTGCCGAGCACGACGCCGGCCAACTGGTCGAGCGCGCCGCTCAGGCGCAGCGTCGACAGCATGCGGTCGACGCGGTAGATGTATTCGTTGATCTCTTCCAGGAACAGGATCGCGCCGCGCGTGTCCGGGAAGAACGGCGAGCCCGCCAGCGAACTCAGCACCGCCAGGTTGCCGCCGACCAGCGGCCCGCGCGCGAGGCCCGGTCGCAGTGTGCTGATGCGGTCTTCGCGCTGGACGAGGTGGGCGCCGCGCTCGCCTTGCGGGTTCTGCAGCAGGTCCGCCTGCGCGTCCATCGCGACGGCGCGGAAATGCTGGAGGGAGAACTCGTTCCACTCCGAGCCCGCGACCGGGCAGTGGAAGGTGATCAGCCCCGTCTGCCGGTGGATCGCGTTGACCAGGCTGGTCAGGTCCGAGAAGCCGCCGAAGAACTTCGGCTTGCGGCGGATCAGCGCGTAGTTCAGCTTGTCGACGATGCGGTTGCAGCCCGAGCCGCCGGTCAGCGCGAGGATGCCCGCGACCTCGTCGTCGGCGAAGAAGTCGTTGATGTCCGCCGCGCGCTGGACGTCGGTGCCGCCGAACTGGCCGTAGCGCCCGCGCACGTTGGCGCCGAGCTTGACCTTGAAGCCGAGCGCCTCCAGCGTGTCGACGGCGATCTCCAGCGGCTCGCGCTCGTAGGTGGCGTTGGCGGGACTGACGAGGCCGATCGTGTCGCCGACCTTCAACCGGCGCGCGCGCAACGGCTCGGGCGCGGCAGGCGTGCGGTCGTTGCGGGCACCACGGGCGGACGGACTCGTCTGCGCCTGCGCAGACGGCAGTGCGACGAGCGCGGTGGCCGCCGCACTGGCGGCGCCGGTGAGGATCTGGCGACGGGAAGCGGTCATGGAATCTCCGGAAGGCGCTCAGATCACCAGCGGCAGCTCGCGGCGGACACGCTCGCGGTCGCCGAAGTCGAAGTGCCACCATTCGGTGCTGATGGTCTGGAAGCCGGCATGGCGCATCGCCGCGCGCAGCCAGCCGCGGTGGCGGAGCTGTTCGGCGGTCAGGCCGCCGGCGGCGAGCTGTTCGGCTTCGAACTCGGGGTGCGAGGCCGGCGTCATCTCGTCGAAGCCGGTGCCCATGTCGAGCTCGCGGCCCTCGGCGTCGAGCAGCGTGACGTCGACCGCCATGCCGAACGAATGGATGGAGCGCCGCGCCGGATGCGCCAGGTACTTGGTCAGCGGCGTGCCTTCGAGCTCCGCCCAGAGCGCTTCCTGCACGCGTTGCGGGCGGAGTGCGTCCAGCACCACCAGCGTCACTCCGGGGCAGTGCCGGCCCAGGTAGGCGGCGGCTTGCGCGACGGCGTCCGCCGACTCGCGGCGCAGGTAGGCGCAGTCCAGGCCGCCGTAGACGGCGCGGCCGACGAAGTTGTCAGGCGTCGCGTAGCGCAGGTCCACCGCGATGCCGGGGATGGTCAGCAGCGCGCGGAACTCGGCGTGCGAGGCGATCTCCTCGCAGGGGATGGGCGGGGGCGGGGCGTTGGCGACGGAGGCGTCCGGGGTCATGGCGAGGCAACGTGGGGCCGAGGTGGAGCCGGAAGATCAGACGCCGGAGCGCGTCACTCCAGGCTCTCGAGGTTGGCGCGGGCGGCGTCGCGCAGATAGGTGACCAGCCGGCGCGCGGCCTGCGCCAGCGGCGCGCTGGCGGAGGTCAGGAGGTACAGCTGGATGCTCATGGCCGGCGCCAGCGGCCGGACCTTCACGCGGGTGCGGTCGGCCGAGGCGGCGGTGAAGGGATCGACCGCGGTCATGCCGACACCGGCCTCCACCAGCGCGCGGGCGAGCTGGTAGGTCTGGACGGTGATGCGGCTGTCCAGGTGGCGGCCTTCGGCCTCGCTGGCGTTGTGCAGCATGTGGCCGAGCGGATCGTCCTCGGCCATCGCGATCAGTTCGGACTGGATCTCCTCCAGCGGCAGCGGACCGGTGCCTTGGGCCTCAGGGCTGTGCATCGGGCACAGCGCCATCATGGTGCCGCTGGCCAGCACCTCGGCCTTGATGCCGGGGTGGCGCGGGTCCTGCAGGCTGAGCGCGAGATCGGCCTCGCCGAGCAGCAGCGCGGAGACGATCTCGCGCGTGTGATTCGTGCTGAGCTGGCAGCGGCTGCGCGGGAAGGCCTGCGCCCAGTGCGTCATCGCCGCCGGGATCACCGAGGCGCCCAGCGTGGGCGTGGCCATCAGGCGCAGCGATTCGGACTCGCCGCTGCGCAGGTTGGCGGCCAGGCGCCGGATCGCGACCAGGTCGCGGTTGAGCTTGTCGATCTCGACGAACAGGCGCTGCGCTTCCGGCGTCGGATAGAGCTTGCCGCGGACGCGGTCGAACAGCGGCATGCCGAGCTGCAGCTCGCAGTGCTGCAGCACCTTGGTCACGGCGGGCTGGGAAATGTGGAGCAGCTGCGCCGCGCCGCTGATCGTGCCGGCCTGCATGATCGCGTGGAAGACTTCAATGTGACGAAGCCTCATGTCAGCCCCCCGTCCGACGGGGTCGTCGTCCGACCCCCCGAGGGGGCCCGGCCCGGCTTGGGGCGGCCCGGCGCTCGGGCCGGCGCGCTGAGAAGGAGGGGAGGCTTATTCACGATAGACGTTCTCAAAGACGACACCCCCGTTCGGCTGCATCTTGAAGCCTCGCAAGTCCTTGCTGGTGGGGATGTACACCGTCGAGTGTGCCATCGTGATCCACGGGCGTTCCCGCTTGAAGATCTCCTGGGCCTTCTCGTAGAGGGCGATGCGCTTGCTTTGATCGGCCGTGGCGCGCGCCGCCTCGATGAGGCGTTCGAACTCCTGATTGCAGAACTTCACGCCCGACTTGTTGGTCGCGCAGCTGAGGTTGGGTGTCAGGAAGTCGTCGGCGTCGCCGCTCTCGCCGGACCAGCCGCTCATGTAGACCGTGTGCTCGCCGGCGTTGGCGCGCTTGAGGTACTCGCCCCACTCGTAGGTGCGGATCTGCGCGCGCACGCCGATGCGGGCCCAGTCCTGCTGGATGAGCTGCGCCATCAACTGGCCGTTCGGATTCGTGGGGCGGGTGACCGGCAGCGCCCACAGGTCGAGGTCGAGTCCGTCCGGAAAACCGGCCTGCTTGAGCAGCGCCTTGGCGCGGTCGGGGTTGTATTCGTTCTTGATCGACTTGTTGTAGCCGGGGATCGCGGGCGGGAAGGGGTTCACCGCCTGCATCGCGTCGCCGCGCGGGAACAGCGCGCGGAAGATCGCGTCGCGGTCGACGGCGATGTCCAGCGCCTCGCGCACCAGCCGGTTGTCGGTGGGCGGCTTGCGCAGGTTGAAGGACAGGTAGGAGATGTTGAGCGCCTGGATCTTCTCCAGCTTGATGCGCTCGGGATGACGGTCGATCGCGGCGACGTCGATGTCACGCAGCGGCGAGGTGATCTGACACTCGCCGGCGAGCAGCTTCTGCACGCGCACCGGCGCCTCGCGGCTGATGGTGAAGATCAACTTCTGCGTCTTCTGCGGCTCGCCCCAGTAGTCGGGATTGCCTTCCATGCGGACGACGTCGTCCTTGGCATAGCTGCGGAAGCGGTACGGGCCGGTGCCGATGGGCAGGCGGTTGATCTGCGCGGCCTTGTCCTCGCGCAGCAGCTGCTGGCCGTACTCCGCTGACTGGATGCCGGCGAAGGCCATCGCGAACCAGGTGACGAAGGTGACGTTGGGCTGGGTCAGCGTGAAGCGGACGGTGCGGTCGTCGAGCTTCTCCATCTTCGCGATCGCCTTGGCCAGGCCGAGGTTCTGCGGATAGATGAAGTTCGCCGGGAAGGCCTTGTTGAACGGGTGCTCGCGGTCGAGGAAACGGCCGAAGGTGAAGAGCACGTCATCGGCGTTGAGCGTGCGGGTCGGCGTGAACCAGGGGCGGGTGTGGAAGCGGACGTTCTCGCGCAGCGTGAAGGTGAACTCGCGGGCGTCGGGGCTGATGGTCCAGCTCGTCGCGAGGGCGGGCTGCAGCGCGGTGCCGCCGCGCTCGAAGCGCACCAGGCCCTGGAACATCTGGTTGTTGACGTTGTTCGTGCTGGCCGAATCCCATAACCCCGGGTCGAAGCCCTCGGGGCTGGCGTCGGTGCAGTACACGAGCGGCTTGACCGCGGCGGCGCCGGCCGCATGAGCGACGGGAAGCACGGCGGACAGGAGCAGAGCCAGCGAGAGGGGAATGACTGAGCGCATCGGGAGGAGGGCAAGCCGCGCATTGTCGAAACGCCGCTTCCCAGGTCACAACTGAAATGGGCGGGTTGGACCATAACACTGGGTTATGCGGACTCAGTTGGCCTGCCTGATCCGGGAGCGCGCGAGCGCATAGGCGAGTCCGTCTTCCCGCTTCCCAATGCAGAAGACGATCACGATCAGGATGCCGTCTTCGACGCGGTAGATCAGGCGGATGCCTTGCTTGAGCAACTTGATCTTGTAAAAGCCTGCCAGTTCTCCGTGGAGCGCGGATCCGGGGACGTGGGGCTTGTTCAATCGCTTGCCCAGCAGTCCTTTGAGAAGCTTCCGCACGGAGCCGTCCAGATTCAACCACTCCCGCCATGCATCCACATGGAAGCGGATGCCATAGCGGTGCCCTTTCAGCGGTTTGTCTTCAGAGGTCGTCAAAGTCCACCTCGACCAGCGGTGACTTGTCGGAAAGCCGCTCAATGGTCTTCCGGTAAGTGGCCTGATCGGCCAGGTCATCCATGACCGCCTCGTACAGGATCGGGTCCATCACATAGAAGGCCGGCTTGCCACCGCGAAGCACCGTGATCGGTCGATGTTTCGCTTCTTCCAGCACCGTGTCCGTCTGCTTCTTGAATGCGGTCAGGCTGACGATCAGTTCGTGTTCGATGGCGTCCATATCGGCTCCTTGGGGCGAGTCGATTATGGGTGGGACGTCCGGCGGAAGTGGACCAGGGCGACCCAACGCGGGCACCGAGCTTTCGGGCAGGCGGAACGACATGGAGGAAGCTCCAAACGATGGCGGGCAGCAATTTCACGCCGATGTGGCGTCACTCGCAATGACCTCGAACAGTCGAAATACTGAACGAAAGAGTCAGTGAACGTTGGTCGCATTCAGGCGAGCATGCAGGCTTCGTCCGGAGAGCAGCATGAATCGAAAATCCCCTCTGCCCAAGCAGCAAGGTCAAGCACCGATCCGCATTCCGAATGCCGAAACACAAGCGGCCATGCAAGAGGCTCGCGATATCCTCAAGGCCCGTCGGGCCGCGTCGAAACGGCGCTCTGCCGAGCTTGCGATGAAGCTCGTTGAACGAGGCGCCTAGATCACATCACAAGCCACCAGCCGCCCATCGATCTCCCGCAGCTCCGGCCGCACCTCCGCGCAGCGCGCGACGGCCATCGGGCAGCGCTGATGGAACGCGCATCCCGTCGGCGGCTTGAGCGGACTCGGCAGCTCGCCGTGGATGCGGATGCGCTGGCGGCGGTCGGCCGGGCGCAGCGCCGGCGTGGCGCTGATCAGCGCCTGCGTGTACGGGTGCAGCGGCTTCGCGAAGAGGCGGCGCTTGTCGCCGTGCTCCACCACGCGGCCAAGGTACATCACCATCACCTCGTCGGCCACATGTTCCACCACCGCCAGGTTGTGCGAGATGAACACGTAGCCCGTCCCGAACTCCTCCTGCAGGTCCATGAAGAGATTCAGGATCTGCGCCTGGATCGACAGGTCCAGCGCCGAGGTCGGCTCGTCTGCGACGACGATGCCCGGCTGCATCACCATCGCCCGCGCGATCGCGATGCGCTGGCGTTGACCGCCCGAGAACATGTGCGGGTAACGCTGCAGGTGCTCATGGCGCAGTCCGACCTTCGCGGCCAGCGCCTCGATGCGCTCCTGCCGCTCGGCGCGGCTCAGCGGCGTGTTGATGACCAGCGGCTCCGCCAGCGTCGACGCGATCGTCTTGCGCGGATTCAACGCCGCATACGGGTTCTGGAACACCATCTGCACGTCGCGTCTCAAGGCCTGGCGCGCTGAGGCGTCCGCGGCGTCTCGGCCGTGGATGCGCAGATCGCCGGAGGTCGGCGTCTCGATCAGCGTCAGCGCCCGCGCCAGCGTGGACTTGCCGCAGCCGGATTCGCCGACCACCGCCAGCGTCTTGCCCGGCGCGAGCGAGAAGCTGACACCGTCCAACGCCTTCACCGTCGCCTTCGGTGCGAACCAGCCGCGGCTCACGCGGTAGTGCCGGGCGAGGTCGCGCGCCACCAGCAGCGGCGCAGCGCTGGCGCTTGTGCCCGCGGCGACAGGCTTGTCTGGCACGGCGCTCATGCGACGGACTCCTCGATCAGCGGATAGAAGCAGCGCACGCCCTCGACGACGTCCGGACGCGCCTCGCGGCAGTGCGGCTGCACGCGCGCGCAGCGCGGCGAGAACAGGCATCCCGTCGGCCGGTCCAGCGCGCCCGGCACGATGCCCGGCAGCGCCTGAAGCCGCCGTGCGCCGCGGTTGTGCTCCGGGATCGCCGCCATCAGCGCGGCCGTGTACGGATGCTTCGGCGCCTCGAAGACCTCGGGCAAGGGGCCCGTCTCCACCACCTGGCCCGCATACATGACGGCGACGCGCTGCGCCATCTCCGCCACCACGGCCAGGTCGTGCGTGATCATCACCAGCGCCATGCCCTGCTCGCGCTGCAGGCGCAGCAGCAGGTCCATGATCTGCGCCTGGATCGTCACGTCGAGCGCGGTCGTCGGCTCGTCGGCGATCAGCAGTTTCGGGGAGCACGCGATCGCCAGCGCGATCATCACGCGCTGGTTCATGCCGCCGGACAGCTCGTGCGGATAGGCCCTCAGCCGGCTCGCGGCGTCGGGGATCTCGACCTGCTCCAGCAGTTCCTTCGCCCGCTGGCGCGCCGAGGCGCCGCGCAGGCCGAGGTGGGCACGCAGCACTTCCTCCAGCTGGTGGCCGACCGTGTAGCTCGGGTTGAGGCTGGCCAGCGCATCCTGGAACACCATCGCGATGTCCTTGCCGATCAACCGACGCCGCTGCGAAGCGCCCATGCCGAGCAGGTCCTGACCCTGGAAGCGCAGCGCCGTCGCGCTCACCTGTCCCGGCGGATCGATCAGGCCCATCAGCGCCATCATGCTCACGGACTTGCCGGAGCCCGACTCGCCGACAATGCCCAGCACCTCGCCCGGCGCAACGTCGAGGTCGACGCCGTCCACCGCGGGAAACGCGCCGAAGCGCACGCGCAGGTCGCGGATCTCCAGCATCACGAGACCCTCTTCAGGCGCGGATCGAGCGCGTCGCGCAGCCCGTCGCCCATCAGGTTGACGCTCAGCACCGACAGCAGGATCGCCAGACCCGGCAGCGTCACCACCCACGGCGCGCGGACGATGTAGTCGCGCGCGGACGAGAGCATCGTGCCCCATTCCGCCATCGGCGCCTGCACGCCCAGGCCGAGGAAACCGAGGCCGGCCGCCTCGAGGATCGCCGCCGAGAAGCTCAGCGACGCGTTGACGATCAGCGGCGCCAGGCAATTGGGCAGCACCGCCGAGAACATCAGCCGCCAGGTCGACGCGCCGGCCACGCGGCTGGCGGTGACGTAGTCCTTGCCGAGCTCGGCCATTGCCGCGGCGCGCGTGAGCCGGACGTACTCCGGCAGGCTGCCGACGGCGATCGCGATCACTGTGTTTGTCAGGCCCGGGCCGAGCACCGTGATCACGCAGATCGCCAGCAGCAGGCCGGGCAGCGCCAGCATCACGTCCATCACGCGCATGACGACGGGCGCAAGCAGCCGTTGATGGAAGGCCGCCAGGAGGCCCAGCAGCACGCCGGGGATCAGCGACAGCACCACCGACGCCAGGCCGATGCCTAGCGATACCCGCGCACCGTGCAGCAGGCGCGACAGCAAATCGCGGCCGAGCTCGTCGGTGCCGAGCAGGAATCGGGTTTGTCCGCCGTCCATCCAGATCGGCGGCGTCAGCATGTGCTCGCGGTACTGCCGGACGGGGTCGTGCGGCGAGATCCAGGGCGCCAGCAGCGCTGCCAGCGCCAGCAGCGTGAAGACGACCAGCGCCACCAGCGCGCCGCGATTGGCGGAGAAGCCGCGCCAGAACTCGGCGAGCGGGCCAGGTGGCGCGATCGTCGGCGTGGTCGAAGGTGTGGAGGGGAGGGCGCTCATGGACGTCTCATCCCTGCTTGCGGATGCGCGGGTTCACCACGCCGTACAGCAGGTCCACCAGCAGGTTGACCGCGATGAAGGTGCAGGCCGAGATCAGGATCCCCGCCTGGACCACCGGATAGTCGCGCCGGGCGATCGCGTCGATCAGCCACTTGCCGATGCCGGGCCAGCTGAAGATGGTCTCGGTCAGCACCGCGCCGGCCAGCAGGCTGCCGACCTTCAGGCCGATCACCGTGATCACCGGGATCAGCGCGTTGCGCAGGCCGTGCACCAGCACCACCCGCGCCGGCGACAGGCCGCGCGCGCGGGCGCTGCGCATGTAGTCCTCGCGCAGCACCTCCAGCAGGCTGGAACGCGTCATGCGCGCGATCACCGCCGTGGTGCTGGTGCCCAGCACCAGCGCCGGCAGCAGCAGGTGCCGCAGCGCCGAGCGCCACGCGCCCGCCTCGTCGTGCAGCGCCGCGTCGATCAGCATGAAGCCGGTGACGCGCTGGACGTCGTACTCGACCGCGATGCGGCCCGACACCGGCGTCCAGCCCAGTCCCACCGAGAAGAACATGATGAGGATCAGCCCCCACCAGAACACCGGCATCGAGTAGCCGACCGTCGCCACGCCCATCACGCCCTGGTCCAGCAGCGAGCCGCGCCGCAGCGCCGCGCCGGTGCCCAGCGCCATGCCGAGCACGATCGCCAGCAGCAGCGCGAAGAGCGCCAGCTCCGCCGTGGCCGGGAAGAGGGCGAGGAACTCGTGCGACACCGGCTCGTGCGACACCAGCGAGCGCCCCAGATCGCCGTGCAGCAGGCCGCCGACGTAGTGCGCGTACTGGCGCCACAGCGGCTGGTCCAGGCCGAGCTCGTGCATCAACCGCGCGTGCGTGGCGTCGTCGAGCGCGCGTTCGCCCATCATGATCGCGATCGGATCGCCCGGCACCAGCCGGATCAGGCCGAAGGCGACCAGCGTCACGCCGATCAAGGTCGGCAGCAACGTGGCCAGGCGGCGGAGCAGGAAGTTCAGCAAGGCGGGCGGCGGCGGGCGAGCGTGGCGGGATCGGTCGGGGATCGGCCGGGATCAGTCGTCGGGATCGATCGCGTCCGATCAGTACGCCGAGCGCGGCTGGCTGTCCGCCGGCAGCGGTTTCTTCATCAGCATCCCGCCGGGCGTCGTGACGACTTCCAGCAGCGCGGCGGTCTCGGCGTCCATGTCGCCGGTGAAGTTGGCCGGGCGGTACTTCATCTGGAAGGTGCTGATCACCTCGCGCGTGGCGGTGTCCAGGATGCCGGTCTGCGGCGTCTGGTAGCCGATCTGCGCCAGCCGCTTCTGGAACCAGACGGCATCCGGCACCGGCGCGACCTGGTAGATCGCCTGCTTGATCTGGACCTGCGCGGCGTCGGGCCAGGCGATCAGGCCGGCGTCGGCCAGCTGCTTCCACGGGAACGCCGGACCCGGGTCCTGCTTGCGGCCCGGCGCGATGTCGTTGTGGCCCAGGATGCGGTCCGAGCGGATGCCGTGGCGCGCGACGATCTCCTTGACCAGCTTGATCACGTCGTCGATCTGCGCCTGCGGATAGGGTGCGTAGACGCGGCCCATCGGCGTCTCGGTGAAGCCGGGGTTCACGATCTCGATGCCGATCGAGGCCGAGTTCAGGTTGGTCGCGCCGCCCCAGTAGCTGACGCCGCCGTGCCAGGCGCGCCGGTTCTCGTCGACCAACTGGTAGACCTTGGACGGGTTCTCCTGCACCAGGTAGTGGGCCGAGACCTTGCCGCCGGTCGTCAGCACCTTCATCGACTTCTCGAAGTCGATCACCGTGTAGTGAATGATCAGGAACTGCGCGCGGCTGTCCTGGTTCTCCGACACATGGGTGCGGTCGATCTGCAGCGTGGAGGTCGGCGTGGCGCAGGCCGCCAGCAGCGCGGCGGCGGCGAGGGTCAGGAGCTTGGTTTTCATGGGGCTTTCACGGCGCTGTTCATGGCGCTTTTCATGACGCGAGTGCGGCCCGCCTCGCGGCGGCCAGGGCGGTGTCGGGTTGATGGACGGTGAGGGGCAGGTCTTGCGGCAGCGCTTCGCGCAGGCCGGCTTCGATCGCGGGATGCAGGTCCAGGACGCGTCCGGCGGCGCTGACCGGACGCGCGCCGAGGCGCCGCACCAGCGCCAGCGGCAGCCGGGCGAGTTCGCGGCCCGCGCGATGCAGCAGGGCCAGCGCATCGGCGTCGTCGTCCGCGGCGGCGCGTGCGACGGCCAGCGCCAGTCGGCCGATCGAGCCGCGGCGCGCGGCGCTGTCGCCGCCATACATGAAGGCGCGCGTCGTCGGCCAGTCGGCGCCGCCGAGTTCGTCGAAGAGGTGCCGCGCGAGCGGGGAGTCGGTCCAGGCGCCGGGCGAGTCGTCCTCGCGCCGCCAGACGAGCGCGAGCGCTTCGCGCGCGATCCACTGGCCGCCGCCTTCGTCACCCAGCAGCGGACCGCGACCGCCGGCGCGGTGCAGCGTGCCGGCCTCGTCGATGAAGGCCGCGATCGCGCCGGTGCCGGCGTAGACCAGGTAGCCCTCGCCGGGACGGAAGAGCGCATGCCAGGCTTGCGCGATGTCGCTGTCGCACTGGATCTGCGACGGTGCCAGGCCCAGTTGCTGGGCGAGCAGCGCGCGCAGTTGCCGGCCGGCGGGGCCGTCCGGCTCGCCGAGGCCGGTGATGCCGGCCTGCAGCCCGCGCAGCGCGCCGGGTGCCGCCTGCGACAGCACCGCGGCGGCCAGTGATTGCAGCGTCTGCGTCAGCACGACGCGTCCGGCGCTGGTGTCCAGCAGCAGGGCGCTGAAGCCACCGACTTCGCCGCGCGCGACCAGTGTGCCGTCGGGCCGGGCCAGCGCCCAGCGCGTTTGCGTGCCGCCGGCATCCAGGCCCAGGCCCAGCGGGCCGGAAGCCGTGCCCGCACGGACGGGCGCAGGCCGGTCAGGGGCGAGGGAGTCGGCAGTGGCGGAGGGCGTGGAACTCATGGCGGCGTCGGCGCGCGGAGCTTACGAGGGGCGCCGGGCGTTCGCCATTGTCAATGCACGTGACAGGTATGAGTTGGTCTCATGGCTCGATGGAGGAGCGGATGCCTTGGATCAGGTGGGCGCCGCACCATGAAAAACGGACTCCCGAAGGAGCCCGTTGCGGTGCCGTGAAGGACCGGCCGCGAGGGCCGGTCGATCGCGGAGATCGTGATCTCGATCGTGTCGTGGATCAGAACTCGTAGGAAGCCGTCACCTGGACCGCCCACTGCGATTCGCCCTTGACCTGGCGGATGGCCAGGTTGTCGTTGATCGCGGCGGCGTTGGTGCGGTACACGTAGTTGCCCTGGGCATCGATACCGGCGAAGTTCACGAAGCTGCGACGGTTGCCGCCGGCCGACTGGAAGGTGACTTCGTCGATGCGGCCCCAGCGCTTGTTCAGCAGGTTGCCGATGTTCAGGATGTCGAACGAGACCTTGCCCTTGTGCTGCGGGAAGAAGCCCGGCACTTCCTGGCTGATGCGCAGGTCGAAGCTGTTCACGAACTGCGAGAACGAGCTGTTGCGCGGCACCACGGCGCCCTTGTACTTCTGCAGGTCGGGGTTGCTGTCGACGATGCTCCAGAACGCCGCCTCGTCCGCCGCGGTGGCGAACTTGACGCCGGGGGCGCCGCGCGAAGCCGGGATGTACAGCAGGTCGTTGCCGGCCACGCCGTCGCCGTTCATGTCGTTCAGGTAGGTCCAGCTGTAGGGCTTGCCCTTGCGGCCTTCCCAGAACAGGCCCACCGTCGTCTTCAGGCTGCTGACGAACGCCTTCTGCCACGTCACGTTGGCCGTGAACCGGTCGCGGATCATGTACGCCGAGTTGGCGGCCACGTTCTCGTTCGGGTTGAAGACGGCGCGCGAGTTGAAGTTGGAGTTGGCCACCGACGAGGTCAGCGGGCTGACTTCCGAGGCTTCCGTGTACGTGTAGGCGACGCCGAAGCCGAAGCCGTCACGCGCCGGACGCTGGAACGACAGGGTCACGGCGTTGCCGTCGCCCTTCTTCGTCTTCGTCGCCTGCGTCACGTTGTTGTAGGCCTCGTTGGACAGCGCGCGCGAGCGGCCGCCGGCGCAGGCGCCCGCGGTGCTCAGGCTGCCGTTCGTCGCGGTCCAGCAACCCGTGGCGTAGCTCTGCGGCGTGTAGTACAGCGAGCGGCCGTCCGGGCCGGTGGCGGTCGGATCGCCCAGGTTCAGATGCTGGTAGTAGATGCCGGTCTGGACCTTGGTGTAGACCCATTCCACGCCGAAGTTCATGCCGAAGAACGGCAGCTCGGCGTCATAGGCCAGGTTCATCTTCCAGACGGAAGGCTGACCCAGGCCCTTCTGGATGAAGTCGACGTTGGCCGCCGGCGTGGTGCCGGTCAGGATCGGCTGCTTGGTCGGGTCCGCGTTGAACACGCCCGTCGCCGTCGGCGAGCAGGCGCTCAGGCCGGCCGCGCCGCAACCGATGATGCGCGTGGCCATCCCGGTGTTGGAGTACGGGTTGGTCAGCCACACGGAAGCCGCTGCACCCTGGAACAGGCCGAAGCCGCCGCGGATCTGCTTCTTGTGGGTGGCGCGGTTGTCCAGCGCGTAGTTGAAGCCGAAGCGCGGCTGGAACAGGTTCTCGCCGTCGATGGTCTGCGAGTTGTCCAGACCGAAGCCGCCGGTGGCACGCGCCACCGTGTTGGCGCCGGTCACGCGGCCGGCCACCGGAGCGACGGCGGCGGCGGCGTTGTACGTCGGCTTGTCGTCCGTGCTCATCTGGTCGACGCGGAAGCCGGCCGTGATGTTCAGGTCCTTGGAGATGTTCCAGGTGTCCTGCACGAACAGGCCTGCCTGCTGCAGCGTCCACTGCGCGGCGCCGTCATTCAGGGTGCCGCCCGCGACGGGGACCTGCACCTGGTAGGACGACGGACGGCCGCGGGTGAAGTTCTCCAGCACGGCGGCCTGCACCTGCGCCGCCGAGGCGGTGCTGCAGTTGATGCTGCCGAAGCTGTAGGTCCAGTTGGTGCCGTTGGTGCTCTCGCAGCCGAAGGTGTAGTTGCCGTTCACGTTCTGGAAGAACGCGTTGTAGATCTTGTTGCGCTGGATGTCGCCGCCGAACTTGACCTCGTGATCGCCCTTCACCCAGGTCGCGCCCAGGTAGCCGTCGACGGTCTTGGTGTCGAGGACGTTGAACTGGCGGCTCTGCTCGGTGCCGAAGTTGACGAAGCGGTTGCCGGTGCTCGCGCCCGCCGGTGCGCCGTCAGGCAGCGCGCCGTTGAAGCGGATGCCGATCGACGGCAGGTTGCTGTTGTTCTGCGGCACGCTGTTGTAGTCGCGGCTCGAGATCTTCAGCTCGGTCGAGAAGTCCGGCGTCCAGTCGGCGAACCATTGGCCCACGACGGTGTCGATCTTCTTCTTCTGCTGCCACCACTGCGAGGTCATCTGCAGACCGGTCGCGCTGTAGCCGCCGAAGGAACCGTTGTTGGTGTCCGACTGCTCGGTGCGGGCGACGCGGATGCTGGCGCGGTGCTGGTCGTTGATGGTCCAGTCGACCTTGGCCAGGTAGTCCTTGACCGACAGCAGCGACGAGGCCAGCACGGAGCCGGTGTCGATGTTGTAGGTGTCCTTGGCGGTCTTGGTGATCGCGTCCAGCTGCGCCTGCGAGATCGCGTTGTTGGTCAGCGAGCTGCCGATCGGGCCGAATTCCGGCTGCGCGCGGTTGCTCTTGGTCTCTTCATAGTTGGCGAAGAAGAAGAGCTTGTCCTTGATGATCGGGCCGCCCAGGGTCACGCCCTTGGTGTCTTCCTTGAAGCCCAGGAACTCGGTGTAGCGGCCGGTGCCGCGGTCGAAACGCTCGCCCATCATCGAGTCGTTGCGGTACTTGTAGTACACGCTGCCCTTGTACTCGTTGGTACCGGACTTGGTGACGGCGTTGATGTTGGCGCCCGTGTAGCCCTTCTGGGTCACGTCGTAGTTGGACAGGTTGACCTGCACCGACTGGATGGCGTCGATCGAGATCGGCTGCTTGGCGGTCGGCAGGTTGTTGCCTTCCAGGCCGAAGGTGTCGTTGATGGCGACGCCGTCGATCGTGATCGAGTTGTAGCGCGAGTTCTGGCCCATGGCCGAGATCTCGCCGCGCTCCTTGTCGGTCTGCGCCAGGCGCGGATCGTTGCGGGCGTAGTCCTGCAGGTTGCCCGAGAACGAGGCGAACGCGTCCAGGTCGGCGCGCGTGATCTGCGTGCCGGCACCCATCGTCGCGTTGTTGAACTTCGCCGCGGACGACGTGCCGCGGGTCACCACGGTCTCCAGCTGCGTCTGCGCCTTGCCCAGCTGCACGTCCAGGCCGAGCGTCTCGGCCAGGGCCAGGTAGACGTTCTCGGAGACTTCGCGGTCGCCGCCCTTGGTCACCGTGATGGTGTAGGGGCCGCCCACGCGCAGGCCGCGCGCGCTGTAGCGGCCGTCGGCGTCGGTGGTCTGCGTGTTCGCGGAGCCGGACTCCTTGTGCAGGATCACCACCGTGGCGCCCGAGACGGGCTTGCCGTCAGCGCCGACCACGCGGCCGCCGATGGCGGAGGTGGTGTTCTGGGCCATCACCGGCGCGGCCGCCACGATGGCGACTGCGACGGATAGCGCCGTCCGCGAAAAACCCGACCAATCTCTCTGATTCATTTCCTGTGCTCCTGTGCGACGTCAGACCGAAAACCCGTTCCGAGGAGGCCGCCAAACGTTCCGCAAACGTTTTCCTTGGCCGACTTCAACGCGATGTACCCCGCGTCCCGTCTTGACCCACCCTCGATTTGTTATTGCGCGAGGCCGGCTTATGCAGCGGCCTTCTTCGCTTATGAAGCAAAAAGCCTACCAGCCGAAACCTGCCGCATCAATGCGGCAATATCGGGAGAGCTCCCCTTCACGTCACGCTGTCAATGCGCCATTCGAGCCCTTTTGAAGGGCGGCTCCAGGCACCTTGCCAACGCGTCAGCGGCGCAGTCTGGACAGCGATTGTTGAGGAGCTGTGACAAGTGTTCACTGGCGTTTGCGGTTGGTGCACCCGCGCAACACGTGGCGGAAACAGAGCCCCGGGCCGGGGCGCGCGGGCGTGCAGCGGTGCGCCGCAGGATCCCGTCTTTGAGTCAGTTTTCAAGGGTTTCCCCTAGGCGCGGCCACCGCACGTGACCGGGGGGCGTCGTTGCGCCAAGTTGACAGAAATCGCCGGGGTTCAGGCGACGAACGTCGCGCGCGGTCCCTCGTCGCCGATCGCGTTGATCGCGGACAGCACCAGCGTTTCGCCGGGAACGGGTTGGGCGATGCGTCCGTCCGGCGGCAGAACGTCGAAACGCCAGGCGCCGGCCGGCAGGCGGCGCCAGAGCGCGAAACAGCGGGCCGGCGTACCGGCGACCGAGGCCCGCAGGCCGCCGTCGGGCTCGCGCGACAAGGCCGGCGCTTCGCAGCCGGGCGCGGACAACCAGGGCGTCGCGGGCGCCAGGGCCGCCTGCGCGTAGGCGCCGTCGCGCAACGTGGCCGCGATGCCGCGGCGGTTCTTCAGCAAGGCCACCATGCTGAAGTGCAGATGCCCGCCCGTGGCCGGCGCGGTGCGCATGAGCTCGACCTGCGCCGGGATCTCGTCGACCGGCCAGCCTTCGGCCTCGTTGCCGGCGCGGCTGGTGAACAGGCCCGGCCACATGTGCCGGCCCAGCGGGTTGACGCCCTGCCAGGCGCGCATCAGCGGCTCGAAGGCCTGCGGCTTCTGCGCGCGGGGCCAGTAGAGCTGGGGCGCGACGTAGTCCAGCCAGCCCATCGCCATCCAGTGCTCGACGTTGGCGTAGAGCTTGTCGTACTGCGAGAACCCGGTGATGCCCGCCGGACGCAGGTCGGGACGAGGCAGGCCGAAGGGGCTGATGCCGACGCGCGCGGTCGGGCGCAGCGCGCGGACCAGTTCATACATCCGCCGCACCAGCTGGTCGACGTTGTCCCGACGCCAGTCCGCGCGCGGCAGCTTGCCGCCGCCGAGCAGGTAACGCTGCCAGCTGGGTTCGTCGGGGAAGTCGATGTCCTGCTTGGCCCCGTCCTGGACGGGGTAGGGATAGAAGTAGTCGTCGATGTGCAGGCCGTCGACCGCGTAGCGGGTCAGCAGGTCGCGGCAGACGGCCAGCGTGTGCTCCGCGGCGGCGGGCTCGCCCGGATCGATCCAGAGCTGGTCGCCGTACTTCTTCACCCACTCCGGCCGGGTGCGGCTCAGGTGCGTGGCGGCGGCGGCGGACTTCCCGCCGCTCTGCTTCGCGCGGTAGGGGTTCAGCCAGGCATGCAGTTCGAGGCCGCGCGCATGCGCCTGCTCGATCCACAGCGCGAGCGGGTCGTAGCCCGGTCCCTGGCCCTGCACGCCGGAGAGGTACTCGCTCCACGGCTCCAGCGTCGAGCGGTACAGCGCATCCGCGCTGGTGCGCACCTGCAGCACGATGGCGTTCAGGCGCAGCGCGCGGGCGCTGTCGAGGATGGCGTGGATCTCGGCGATCTGCGCGGCGTCGCTCAGGCCGCGGCGGCTGGGCCAGTCGATGTTGGCGACGGTCGCGACCCAGGCGGCGCGGAACTCGCGCGGCGCGGGCGGCGGCGCGTCGTCAGGCGCTGGGCCCGGCAACGCGGGCAGGGGCTGCGGCCGGGCGGTGCCGCAGCCTGAAAGCGCGCCCAGGGAACCGAGCACCGGTGCGGCCAGGGCCGCGGTCATCCACTGTCGTCGTCGCATCGAAGGCTCTCACCGGGCGGCGCCGCAGGGGCCGCTCACACTTTCACGATCCAGCCGCGTCGCCACATCGCCCACGCGACGCCGTAGAACACCGCCACGAAACCGGCAGCGAACAGCAGCGAGGCGACCCGCGGATCCACCGGCAGCGCGCGCAGCGGCGCGACGAACCAGGCCTTGAGCGTGACGCCCTCGGCGACGTGGATCAGGCCGAGCAGCCGGGCCACCAGACCCGACAGCGCGAACAGGAACAACGCGTTCATGCCGAACACCACCAGCGGGCGGAAGCGTCTGGCCATCGCGTCGCGCATCCGCGGCAGCGGCGCGGCATCGAGCAGCCAGTAGAACACGCCGAACACCAGGCATCCCCAGCCCGTCGTGAGGAAAACGAAGGCGGGGGTCCAGAGATTCTTGTTGATGGGCAGGGTCCAGGCGTCGAGGATCTGCGCGACCCAGAGGCAGGCAAGACCCGACACCAGGAACCAGGTCGCCTTCTCGCCGGGATCGCGGCCGCGGTGCGCCAGCCAGCGCCCGGCGAGCAGGCCGGTGATCTGGCTCGCGACGGCGGGCAGGGTGCTGAGCAGGCCTTCGGGGTCCCAGGTCTTGCTCGTCGCCCAGAGGTGACCGCCGAGCAGCGACCGGTCCAGCCAGGCGCCGACGTCCTCGCCTGGCTGCAGCGAGCCGCGATGCCAGACGCCCGCCGCGTCGGGAACGGCGACGAAGGTCTGCACCAGGCCGTAGCCCAGCAGCAGGCCGAGGCACCAGATCAACTGGGCGCGCCAGCCGCACCAGAGCGCGATGGGCGCGACCAGGATCGTGATCAGGCCCAGGCGCTGCAGCGCGCCGGGGATGCGCACCGTCTCGAAGTGGAAGAAGGGGAAGAGGTTCAGCGCCAGCCCGATGAGGATGATCGTGGCGCCCCGTCGCCACATGTGGCGAAGCAATGCGGCTCGATCGGCGACCTGGCCGCGGCGGGCCAGGCTGAAGCTCATCGAGATCCCGCTGATGAAGACGAAGAACGGGAAGATCCAGTCGGTGAAGGTCCAGCCGTGCCACTCGGCGTGTTCGAGCGGCGCGAAGAGCTGCGACCAGTCGCCCGGGTTGTTGACCAGCAGCATCGCCGCGATGGCAAAACCGCGGAAGGCGTCGAGCGACAGCAGGCGGTCGCCGGTCGCGGCGCCGCTGACGCCACGGTTCGCGCCGGCGTTCACGGGGCAATCCCCTTGCGACCGAAGCCCTCGGGGATACGGATCAACGCGGTCATGACCAGCGACGGGATCGTCGCGATCAGCACCCACGCGAA
Source organism: Roseateles noduli (assembly GCA_002205125.1). Taxonomy (GTDB): domain Bacteria; phylum Pseudomonadota; class Gammaproteobacteria; order Burkholderiales; family Burkholderiaceae_C; genus Roseateles; species Roseateles noduli. Next base: position 162,906 of record NIOE01000007.1, read on the forward strand.
GAAGTGCGGATAGCCGAGGTGGTCCTGCAGCCAGCCGCTCCACATGCCCGGCAGCATCATGCCCAGGGCCATGAAGCCGGTGCAGATCGCATAGTGCGCCGTCTTGTGCGGCCCCTCGGCGACCAGGACCATGTACATCAGGTAGGCCGTGAAGCCGAGCCCGTAGCCGAACTGCTCGACCGCCAGCGCCGCGCTGATGACGGCCAGGCTCCCCGGGTGGGCGTAGGCCATGGCCAGGAACACGACGTTGGGCACGTGCATGGCGAGCACCAGCGGCCAGAGCGCCCGCTTCAGGCCGACGCGCGAGATGATCCAGCCGCCGAGCAGCCCCCCCAGCGTCAGCGCGATCAGGCCGACGGTGCCGTAGGCCAGGCCGACCTCCTTGTTGGTCAGCGCGAGGCCGCCCTTGTCGAGCGCGTCCAGCAGGAAGGGCGTGGCGAGCTTCAGCAGCTGCGCCTCGGGGAAGCGGTAGAGCAGGAGGAAACCCAGCGTCACCGCCAGGCCGGGCTTGCGGAAGAACGCGGCGAAGATCCGGAAGAAGGTGCCCGGCTCGCGCTGGGCGCGCGGGAGGGGCACGTCGACCGACGGACGCGGCAGCCGCCACAGGTGATACGCCGCGAGGATCAGGAAGCCGCCCGCCAGCACCGCCATCACGCCCTGCCAGGCGAGCACCCAGCTGTCGCCGCGGTCGTGCAGTTCGCCGGCCAGCCACACGAGGCCGCCCTGGCCGCCGATGTTGGCCACGCGGTAGAACGTCGAGCGCACGCCGACGAAGGCGGCCTGCTCATGCTTCTCAAGAGCGAGCAGGTAGAACCCGTCGGCGGCGATGTCGTGCGAGGCCGAGGCGAAGGCCATCAGCCAGAGCACGGCGAGCGACAGCTGGAACGCACGCTCCATCGGCAAGGTCAGGGCCACCATCGCGAGCGCGGCGCCGACGGCGAACTGCATCGTCACGGTCCACAGGCGCTTGGTGCCCAGCATCTCGACCAGCGGCGACCACAGCGGCTTGATCACCCAGGGCAGGTAGAGCCAGCTGGTGTAGAGCGCGATGTCGGTGTTCGAGATCTCCAGGTTCTTGTACATGATGACCGACAGCGTCATCACGACCACATACGGCATGCCCTGGGCGAAGTACAGCGAGGGCACCCAGCGCCAGGGGCTGCCGGCGCTCGGGGAAACGGGTTCAGCGTGCATGGCGCTCAGTGTCGGCGCAAACGTGGCGGGGGCCGCATCGGGGATTGCAGCGCTTGCGTGAGCGGTGCGTGCGGGGACCGTTCACCAAGCGTGGACGACCGGAGATCGACCGTGGATCGTCCGACGATCGATGCACCGGGTTCAGCGTTCGGCCAGCGCCGCGCGCACGTCGCCGTCGTGCCGCGCGAGCAGGGCCTGGGCGCCCGCCGCGTCGAGCTGGCGCAGCAGCATCACGGTGGCGGTCTTCACGTGGAAGCCGCACTGGTCGAGCGCGGCACGCGCGGCGGACTCGTCGATGTCGGCGGCGCGCATCGTCAGCGCGACGGCGCGCCGGACCAGCTTCGCGTTGGTGGCCTTCATGTCCACCATCAGGTTGCCGTAGACCTTGTGCAGCCTGACCATCAGCGCACTGGAGAAACTGTTCAGCGCGATCTTCTGGGCGGTGCCGGCCTTCAGGCGCGTGCTGCCGGAGATCACCTCGGCGCCGGTGTCCAGCAGGATCGGGAATTCGCCGGCGGCCAGCACGGCCGCGCCCGGGTTGTTGGCGATGGCGATCGTCAGGCAGCCGGCGGCACGGCCGGCGGCCAGCGCGCCCAGCACATAGGGCGTGTGACCCGAGGCGGCAATGCCGATCACCACGTCGTCGGGCGTCGGCGCGAGCGCCTCGATGTCGCGACGGCCCTGGGGCTCGTCGTCCTCCGCGCCTTCCACGGCGACGAACATCGCACCCTCACCGCCCGCCAGCACGGCGACCGCCCGCTCGCGCGGCCAGGAGAAGGTGGGCACCAGCTCGACGCTGTCCAGCACGCCCAGCCGGCCGGAGGTCCCCGCGCCGGCATACAGCAGCCGACCGCCCGCCGCGATGCGCGGCAAGACCGCGTCCACCGCCGCAGCCAGCGCCGCCGCCGCCGCACGCACCGCCTCGACCGCCGCCCGCTGGTCGTCGATGAAGACCTCCATCAGCCGGGCGCTGTCGTACAGATCCAGGTCTTGATGGAGCGCGCTGGGGGTTTCAGTGTTCAGAGGGGTGGACATGGGTCGGCCAGGGCAGAAAGGGAAGCCCGCAAGATGCAAGGGAGGCCCGCAAGGTGCAAGGGCGGCCCGCAAGGTGCGGCCTACTCTAGTGGGGGCGCACCCCCGCTGCCAATGAAACGCGGCGGGAGCGCCATAACCCACGGTAATCGCGAGGGCTCTGGCAAGGACTGCCACCTCCGCGCGCAGGCACGATCCGGGCATGAGGCCTCGCGTCCGCGAACCTCATGCCCTGCTCGCGCCTCACCGACGCCCGTTCATGCGGGCCTCGGCGTCCAGGACCGACTGGATCACCTCGGCCAAGGCCACCGGCGTGGGAGCGGCGTCGAGCTCGATCAGCACCATGTAGCCACGATCGCGGCCCTGCGCGGTGAAGGCCTGCAGCAGCGCGATCTGGTCGCTGTGCGCCATCACGCCGTCGGGGGACCAGTACTCCATCGCCACCAGGCAGCCGTCCGACGGCGTGCCCGGGTAGTAACGGCTGCCGACGTAATAGCGCGGATCGATCGTGCTGCCGTGCATCAGCATCTCGTCACGCCCGGCCCGACCCGCCAGCCACGCCTCCTGCAGCGGCGCGTAGTCGCGCCACGACGCAGGCAGCAGCGAGCGATAGCGGTCCAACGTCCATGCCGGCTCGTTCGGGCCGGGGGCACGCTGTTCGTACTCGGCCACGCTGGCCTCGCCAGGCACCTTCGTGTGCAGGTAGGGCGTCGGACCGATCCAGATGTTGGACGCCGCGCGGCCCGCGCCCTGGATGGTGAAGAGCCCTTGCGGCGTGTTGCCCAGCGTGATCGTGCCGGGGAGGCCGCTGCTGGACAGCGCCAGCTGATCGATGTTGAACAGGCCGCCGTCGGCGCGTCGGACGAAGCGGCCGTCGGCCTGCCGCACCAGCGCCAACCCCATCTGCTGTCGACCCGGGCGCTGGAAGCTGAACACGACCGGATAACCCGGACGGATCGCCAGCAGGTCGGCCAGCGGCGGACGCGCCGTCTGCGGCACGCCCTGTGCGGCGGCAACCGCCAGCGCGAGCGCCTGCAGCCGCGGCTCGTCGCGGTCTCGCTGCGCGAGCTGGGCCTGGATCAGCGCGAGATCGGCCGGCTGGCGCGTCTGCATGAGCGCGTACGCGGCGATCGCGAACTCCCGCGGCGTGCCCAACCGCGGCAGCAGCGGGCGGAGCAGGGGGGCGGCGTCGACCGCATAGAGCGTGTAGGCCGCCGTCAGCAGCGGTCGCTGGACGTCCGCCGGCTGTGCGTCGAGCGCCGGCAGCGCGGCGAGCAGCGCCGGGCGGGCGGTGTCGATCTCGGTCCGGTAGTGGGCGACGAGCTTCAGCGCCTGTGCAAATTCGCGCAATGCCGCGCCGTCCTGCGGCGCGGCCAAGGCCTGGGCGGAAGCGGTCCGGATGCGCGCCCGGTCGGTGCTCCACCGATCCTGGGCCTGGACGGCGCTGCCGACCGTGGAGCGGAACTGCTCCGGTCGCAGCGCCTGCAGGGCAGCCGGGCTGAAGGGGCCGCCCGGGGAGGCCACGGGGGAGGGTGTCGGCGTCCGAGGCAGTTGGGAACAGGCCGCCAGAAGCAGCGGTGCCGCCAGCGCGGCCCAACGGGGCCAGGACTTGCCGGAGGCGCTACCCGACTTGAAGTCCGACGCGAAGTCGGCGGGGATGGACATCTGCATGGCGGTCGATTCTAGGGAGCGTTCTCTCGGCAAGTTCTGCAAACGCACCCGGGCACGCTGATTGCAATCGACGCCTCCGACTGAACAAGGGCCAAAGAAGATGCTGTCGATCAGGGAGTTCCGCCGCCGTCTGGCAATGGCGATGACAGGGGCCGCCGCGGTGCTGGCGGTGCTCATCGCGGCCATGCCGCAGGACGCCTCCGCGCAGGTGGCGGCGTTGCCGGCGGAGAACCCGGCGATGTCGGCGGCCTCGTCGGCGAAGACGCCGGCCGACTGCGCCGCGATCCGCGACAACGATGCGCGCCTGGCCTGTTACGACCGCCTGAGCGGCCGTGCCCCGGACGCGCCGCCGCCGTCGGCGGCCGCGCAGGTCCGGTTGCAGCCGGTGCCGGCGGCGCTCCCGGTGGCCGCCGCGGCGAGCTCGCCGCGGGTCGACGATCCCTGCTCGCGGCTGCCGGAAGCCTCCGGCAGCGCGCGCAACTACCTGGGCTCGACGCTGTCGGAGCGCTGGGAGCTGTCGTGCCGCGACCAGATGCCGCGCTTCCTGCCGCGTCCGCACCGGCCGGTCTACCTGCTGCCGGTGTCGTGGACCTCGCGGTCCAACCGGTCGCCGGGGCCGGCGTCGTCCGAGACGCCGGACAACGGGGTGGTCCAGGCGCTGGACCTGGACAAGAACGAGGCCAAGTTCCAGATCAGCCTGAAGTCCAAGATCTGGGCCCTGGACGACCACGGCACGCTGTCGGTGTGGGGCGCGTACACGCAGAACTCGCGCTGGCAGGTCTATAACGGACGCGAGTCGCGACCCTTCCGCGAGACCAACTACGAGCCCGAGCTGATCGTGACCCACGGGACCGACATCGGCTTGCCGTTCGGCTGGAAGGCGAGCATGGTCGGGCTGAGCTTCAACCACCAGTCCAACGGACGGGCGGCGCCGCTGTCGCGCAGCTGGAACCGGATGATCGGCGAGCTCAGCCTGGAGCGGGACGAGACCACGGTGAGCCTGCGCCCCTGGTGGCGCGTGCTCAATACCGGCAGCGACGACAACCCGGGCATCCAGGACTACGTCGGCCGGGGCGAGGTGCTGGTGACGCAGAAGCTGGGCCGGCACGTCCTGGCCCTCACGGCACGGCACAGCCTGAAGGGGGGCGACCGCTCGCGCGGATCGGCGCAGCTGGAATGGGCTTTCCCGATCGGCGGCGGGCTGCATGGCTACCTGCAGCTGTTCAGCGGTTACGGGGAAAGCCTGATCGACTACAACTTCCGCGAGTCCCGGATCGGGCTGGGGGTGTCGGTCATCGAGTGGCGCTGATCCCTCTTCCTGGGGGCGCGATCCGATGAATATGGCGCACAGGTCGGGGCAGTCCCCATCGCCAGCCCGCGGCGGCTGGACTAGGCTGCACGGATGTCCGCATTCATCGACACCTGCGTGATCTGGGTCGTGGTCTACCGCCTGGACGGGCGCGACCGCCAATGGGTCCGTGCGCTACCGCCCACGACGGAGGCGCAGGTGCGCGCGCTGCTGCTGGAGGAGCTCGACGAGCTCTACGGCGCGCGCTCGGAGCTGGTGTCCCTGCGCCAGGCCGAAGACGCGGAACGCGCCGCGCTGATGGCCGGCGGTCTGCCGATGTGCCCGGTCGCTGAGCCTCCCACCGGCGATCGTTGATCGCCCGCCGCGGTGGCGGCGAAACCACAGACCCGGCCGTCCCGACGGCGCTGTCACGGTTTGATGTCGGTTTCATCGCGGTTACGGCCCCTGGCCCGAAGGCGTCACGCGAGAATTCCGCGCGTCGTGTCCACCGCTGTCAGCGGCGGCGCAGACCTGCCTGCCGCCGCCTGATGTCCACCACCTCGAATCCCCTCCCGACGCCCCGGCTGTTCGCCCTGGCCTGGCCGCTGTTCCTGGAGCTCTGCCTGGGCATCGCCATCGGGGTGATCGGGACGATGCTGGCGGCGCGGATCTCGGACCCCGCCGGCGCCGCGTTCGCGCTGGCCAACCAGCTGGCGGCGACGCTCTTCATCCTGTTCCGCATCATCGGCGCCGGCATCAGTGTGGTGATCACGCAGGCGCTGGGCGGCGGCCGGCGCGCGGTGGCCGACGCGACCGCGCGGGCGGCGCTCGGTGCGAGCACCTGGCTGGGCGGCTTCACGGCGTTGATGGCGCTGCTGTTCGCGGGCCCGCTGCTGCGTCTGATGAACGCGCCGGCGGAGGTGCTGCCGCTGTCGCAGCCCTTCCTGATGGCGCTGGCGCCGGCCATGATGCTGGACGCCTGGAACGCCTCGATGGCGAGCGTGATGCGCGCCCACCTGCGCAGCCGCGACACGCTGATGGTGCTGGTGGCGATGCAGGTGGCGCAGCTGCTGCTGTCGGTCACGCTGATGCCGGTGCTCGGACTGCCGGGTTTCGCGCTCGCACTGGCGGTGAGCCGGGCCTTCGGCCTGGGCCTGCACGTGTGGCTGTGGCGCGCGCGGCTGGACCTGCGCCCCAAGGCGTCCGACTGGTGGCGCCTGCAGCGCGCGGAGCTCGCGGGGGTGCTGCACATCGGCCTGCCGGGCGCGGCCGAGAACATCGCCTACCGGCTCGCGTACATGGTGAGCGTGGCCATCGCGGGGCACCTGGGCGCCTCGGCGCTGGCGGCGCACAGCTACACCTCGCAGCTGATGTACTTCGTGCTGCTGCCCGGTCTGGCGACCGGCTTCGCGGCGGAGATCGTCGTCGGGCACCTGATCGGCGCGGGGCAGCTGCACGAGGCGCACCGGCTGGTGCGACGGGCGCTCGCACGCGGGCTGCTGATCAGCGTCGTGGTCGCGGCGGGCGCGGCGGCGGCGTCGCCGTGGCTGCTGCAGATGTTCACGCACGACCAGAAGATCCTGGCCAGCGCGGTGGTGCTGATGTGGATCACCGTGATCCTGGAGCCGGGTCGGACCTTCAACCTCGTCGTCATCAACGCGCTGCGCGCGGCGGGCGACGCGAAGTACCCGGTGATGGTCGGCGCGGGTTCGATGCTGCTCGTTCTGGCCGGCGGCAGCTGGCTGCTGGGCGAGGTGCTGGGGCTGGGCCTCGTCGGCCTGTGGATCGCCTACGCCGCCGATGAATGGATACGCGGCCTGCTGATGTGGCGCCGCTGGGCGCGCCTGGGATGGGTGCCGCAGGCGAGGGCGGTGCATCGGAGATTGCGGGCCGCCCGCGTGCATTGACTGCCCGCAAAGGAAGGCCCCCACGTGACGCACCGCGCTTTCGCCGGGGACAGAGGTGGGGGACGTATTGCAGCGAATCGTAGCGAGCCACGGAGACTTGGAAATCGCACGAATGAGTAGATCTCGCTGAGACCGTTCACGTGTGCGCTGCGGGCTCAGACCGCCCCTATGATCCCGCCCGCGATGAACTACCTGCTCAAGCGCCTGGCCGTGCTGCTGCTGACCTTGCTGGCCGCCTCGGCGCTGATCTTCGGCGCGCTGGAATGGCTGCCCGGCAATGCCGCCCAACTGATCATGGGCCCCGAGGCGCCGCCCGAGGCCGTCGCCGCGCTCGCGCGCCAGCTGGGCCTGGACCAGCCGGTCTGGCATCGCTATCTCGACTGGCTGTCCGGCCTCCTGCGCGGAGACCTCGGACTGTCCTATGCCTACGGCGCGCCGGTCGCCGAGCTCATCCTGGAGCGCCTCGCGCTGACGCTCCCGCTCGCGCTGCTGGCGATGGCGCTGACCGTCGTGCTGGCGCTGGCCGCCGGCTGGTGGGCCGCGAGCCACCAGGGACGCGCCGGGGACCATCTCGTCATGGGCCTCACCCAGCTCGGCCTCGCGGTGCCGAGCTTCTGGCTCGGCATGCTGCTGGTGCTGCTCTTCGCGGTGAAGCTGCAGTGGTTCGACGCCGGCGGCTTCCCCGGCTGGCGCGAGGACCTCGGCGGCGGCCTGTGGCCGGGCCTGCGCGCGCTGCTGCTGCCGGCCGCCTCGCTGGCGCTGGTGCAGGCCGCCATCCTTGCCCGCATCGCGCGCTCCGCGCTGCTCGACATCGTCCGCGAGGACTTCATGCGCAGCGCCCGCGCCAAGGGACTCTCGCGCCGCGCCGCGCTCTGGCGCCACGGCCTTCGCCATGCGGCGATCCCGCTGCTGACGCTCGGTGGGTTGCAGTTCGCCAACCTGCTCGCCGGGACCATCGTCATCGAGAACGTCTTCACCCTGCCCGGACTCGGCCGCCTGATGGCGCAGGCCATCGCCAACCGCGACCTCATCGTCGTGCGCAACGGCGTCATGGGACTCGCCGCGCTGGTCCTGCTCCTCAACTTCGCGGTGGACCTGCTGCACGGATGGATCGACCCGCGGCTGCGCACGAGGACCGAGGCATGAGGATGCGGACATGAAGCGCGCCGGATTCATCGTGGGCATCGTGCTCACCGCGCTGCTGCTCCTGACCGCGCTGTTGTCGCTGGTCTGGACGCCGTGGCCGCCGGAGCAGATCGACATGGCGCGCCGACTGGCGCCCCCGAGCGCCGCCCACTGGATGGGCTGCGACCAGCTGGGTCGCGATGTCTTCAGCCGCCTGATGGCCGGCGCGCGCAGCGCGTGGCTGGTCGGCATCGTGGCCGTGGGCATCGGGTTGGTCGCCGGCACCGCGCTGGGCCTGCTTGCGGCCGCGCGGCGCGGTCCGGTCGAGGCGGTCATCCTGCGCGGCGCCGATCTCGGCTACGCCTTCCCCGCGCTGCTGCTCGCGATCCTGCTGGCGGCGGCGCTCGGCCCCGGGATGACGGTCGCGATGGCCGCGATCGGGCTGCACGCCGTGCCCTCGTTCGCGCGCCTGGTCAACGGCAGCGCCAAGAGCTGGTGGACACGCGACTTCGTGCTTGCCGCCCGCGTCGCCGGCCAGGGGCCGTGGGCGATCACCTGGCGCCACGTCCTGCCCCAGTTGCTGCCGCTGCTGATCGTGCAAGGGACGACGAGTTTCGCGCTGGCGATCCTGGCCGAGGCCGGGCTGTCCTATCTCGGCCTGGGCACCCAGCCGCCGCAGGCCAGCTGGGGCCGGCTGCTCGCCGAGGCGCAGACGCTGATGTTCGAGGCGCCGCAGCTCGCGCTGGCGCCGGGCGTCGCGATCACGCTGACGGTGCTCGGTCTGAACCTGCTCGGCGACGGGCTGCGCGATCGACTCGATCCGAAGGAGCAGCCGCGATGAGTGCGCCGCTGCTCGACATCCGCGACCTCCACGTGCGCCTGCCCGGCCGCCGCGGCGAGCGCCTCCACGCGCTGCGCGGCATCGACCTGTCGCTGGCGCGCGGCGAAAGCCTCGCGCTGATCGGCGAATCCGGCAGCGGCAAGACGCTGACGGCGCTCGCCGTGATGGGGCTGCTGCCCGAAGGCGCGGAAGTCGAAGGACGGATCGCGCTCGACGGCCGCGAGCTGCTCACACTCGACGAGGACGGCTGGTGCGGTCTGCGCGGTCGTCGCATCGCGATGGTGTTCCAGGAGCCCCTGACGGCGCTGAACCCGCTCCAGCGCGTGCTGGCGCAGGTGGCGGAGCCCCTCCTCATCCATCGACTGGCGACCGACCGGGCCGCCGCCCGCGAGCGCGCGATGGCGCTGCTGGCGCGCGTGGGCCTCGACGAGCGTCAGTCGCGCGCCTATCCGCACCAGCTGTCCGGCGGCCAGCGGCAGCGCGCGCTGATCGCGATGGCGCTCGCCGCGGAACCCGAACTGCTGATCGCCGACGAACCCACCACGGCGCTCGATGCGCGCCTGCGCGTGCAGATGCTGGACCTGCTGCGCGACCTGGTGACCGAACGCGGCATGGGCCTCCTGCTGATCTCGCACGACCTGGCACTGACGGCGCGTCGCGTCGATCGCCTGGCGATCCTGTACGGCGGGCGCGTGATGGAGCAGGGCGCCGGACCGGAACTGCTCGAACACCCGCGCCACCCGTACACGCAGGCCCTGTGGGCCGCACGGCCGCGACTCGGAGCCGGACGTGACCAGGCGCTCCATCCGCTCAAGGGGAACGTGCCGGCGCTGACGCAGCTGGGCGAGGGTTGCCCCTTCGCGCCGCGTTGCCCCCTGGCGACGGCGCGCTGCGTCGCGGAGGCCCCCCGCTTCGACGGCCGGCTGGCCTGCTGGGAGGTCACCTCGTGACCGCACCGCGCCCCATGGCGCCTCCGACGCCGCTGGGCTCGGCGACCCCGTTGCTGCAGGTCGAGGGCCTCGTCCAGCGCTACGCGGGACGCACGGTCCTGCGCGACATCGACTTCACGCTGCAGCCTGGCGAATCGCTCGGCATCATCGGCGAATCCGGCGCGGGCAAGAGCACGCTGGCGCGGCTCGTGATGGCGCTGGAGCGCCCGCACCGCGGCCGCGTGCTGTGGGGCGGCCGGGACGTGAATGCGATGCCGGCGCGCGAGCGGCGCGGGCTGCGGCCGCAGGCGCAGATGGTGTTCCAGGATCCGTACGGCTCGCTCGATCCGCGGTGGCGCGTCGGACGCAGCGTGATGGAGCCGCTGCAGGCCTTGCCGCTGACCGACGCCGAACGCCGTGACCGCGTGGCCGAAGTGCTCGCCGCGGTCGGGCTTGAAGCCGACGCCGCGCTGCGGTTCCCGCACCAGTTTTCCGGCGGCCAGCGCCAGCGGCTGGCGATCGCGCGGGCGCTGTCGACGCGGCCCCGCCTGATCGTCGCGGACGAGCCGCTGTCGGCGCTCGACGTCTCCGTGCAGGCGCAGATCCTGGCCCTGCTGCGCGACCTGCAGCGCCGCGACGGCATCAGCCTCGTCATCGTCAGCCACGACCTGCCGGCCGTCGAGGTCCTGTGCGACCGCGCGCTGGTGCTGCGCGGCGGCGAAGCCGTCGAGCACGGCCCCGCCGCCCGGGTGCTGGGCGAACCGCAACACCCGTACACGCAGGACCTGCTCGCCGCTTTGGCATGATCCGCGGCCATGGACCTCCTGCCCACGACCGCCCTCGACCGCCGCCGCTTCCATCTGCTCTCGCTCGGCGCCGCCGGCGCGACCCTTGCCGCGCCGCTGTCGGCGTTCGCACAGGGCAACGCGGGCCGCCCGCTGGTGCTCGGCATGACGCTCGAACCGCCGGGCCTGGATCCCACCACGGGCGCCGCCGCGGCGATCGGCGAGATCATGCTCTACAACGTCCTGGAGCCCCTGACCAAGGTGGCGGAGGACGGCAGCGCCCAGCCGCTGCTGGCGCTGCGCTGGAACGCCTCGCCGGACCTGAAGACCTGGACCTTCACGCTGCGCCCGGGTGTGCGCTTCCACGACGGCACGCTGCTGGACGCCGCCGCGGTGAAAGCCCGGTTCGAGGCCTCCGCGGCGCCGGACGGGCAGAACAAGGACCGTCGCGTCTTCGCCAACATCGCGGCGATCGCGACGCCGGATCCGCTGACGGTGGTCCTGACCTTGAAGCAGCCGGAGCCGGAGCTGCCCGCGCTGCTCGGGCAGGCGACGGCGGTGATCACCAAGCCGCAGCCGGGCCGGCGGGATGCGCCAGCACCGGTCGGCACCGGTCCCTACGTCGTCGCGCAATGGCAGCGCGGTGCCAGCCTGACGCTGGCCGCCTGGCCCACCTTCCGCGACGCGGCGGCCATCCGGATCCCGCGCGTGCAGTTCCGCTTCATCGGCGAGCCGGCCGCGCAGGTCGCCGCACTGCTGGCGGGCGACGTCGACGTCTTCCCGCGCGTGGCGGCGGCGCGTGCGCTGGCGCAGTTCAAGGCCCAGCCCAAGCGCTTCCAGGTGATCACCGCGTCGTCGCGCGCCAAGACCATCCTGGCGATGAACCATCTGCGCCCGGCGCTGAAGGATGTCCGCGTGCGCCGTGCCATCGCGATGGCGATCGACCGCAAGGCCGTGATCCAGGCGAGCGCGGACGGCTACGGCGTGCCGATCGGCAGCTTCGTCACGCCGGACACGCCGGGATATGTCGACTGCACGGCGATCAACGCCTACGACCCAGCGGCGGCCAAGGCACTGCTCGCCCAGGCCAAGGTGAGCGGTCTGCGCCTGTCGCTGAAGCTGCCGCCGGTGCCCTACGCGCGACAGGGCGGCGAGCTGATCGCGTCGCAGCTGGCGGCGGTCGGCATCGCGGTGACGATCGAGCAGATCGAGTGGGCGCAATGGCTGTCGGGCGTCTACGCCAACCGGGCCTACGACCTGACCATCATTTCCCATGTCGAGCCGCACGACTTCGGCAACTTCGCGCGGGCGGACTACTACTGGGGCTATCGCAGCGAGTCGTTCAACGCGCTGTATGAGCGCATGCAGAACGCCGCCGATCCCGCACTGCGGGCGAAGCTGTTCGGCGAGGCGCAGCGCCAGGTGGCGGAGGACGCCGTCGCCGCCTTCCTCTACCAGCCGCAGTGGATCACCGTCGCGCGTGCCGGGCTGAAGGGCCTGTGGACGCGCACGCCGCTGTTCGCGAACGACCTGTCGGTCTTGAGCTGGGGCTGAGCTGGGCCGTAAGTCACGCAAGCCCCCGGATGCAGGGACGGGGCCACAATGGGCTGTGGCGCGAGCGCATCGGCCCCGCGAACGCGGTGGCGGCTTGTCGGCTGTCATCCACCGGCCATCCAGCGAGAGGGCTTTTCCTCTACAGTGACGCCCCTTGACCGTGTAGCGTGCCCGGTTTGGGGAGGAGTCGGAGTGCCGAATGCCGTTTGATTTGCCTGAGACCCTGCAGCCGTTCCTGCTGCCGCTGCTGATCGTGGTCCCGTTGGCCATCCTGATCATCATCATCACGGTGCGCCGCGGCGACTACCGCGACTTCGGCGCGCCACCGCCGCCGACCCCGCGTCCGCTGCCGCCGGGACCCGCCGCGACCGCGCCCGTGGCGACGCCGGCCGTGCCGGCCGCGCCTGGCGCCTCGGACGCCGCGCAGGAGCGCCTGCCGCTGCTGGTGGTCGACGATTCGGCCGTGGTGCGCGCCAAGCTGCTGAAGCTGTTCAGCGACGCCGGCCACGAGGTCGTCGCCGCGCGCGACGGCGTCGAGGCGATGGAGCTGCTCGGCCAGACCCGCTTCGGCGTGCTGATCACCGACCTCGAGATGCCCAACATGGACGGCTTCGAGCTGATCAAGGCGGTGCGGGGCGCGATGGCGACCGAGGACCTGCCCATGATCGCCATCACCGGCCACGAGGAACTGCATGCGCGTCTGCATCAGATCCAGGGGCTGTACGGCATGTTCCACAAGCCCTGGAACGACCGCGAACTGATCAAGCGCGTGGAGGCGCTGTCCCACCTGCGCAAACCGGTCGGCCCATGAGCGTCGGTCGCTGGCTCAAGCGCGGCGCGATCACGCTCGCCGTGCTCGTGGCCATCGGTGCCGCCGGGGCGGCCTGGCATGTGCACAAGAAGCTGCCGGTGCGCGACGGAGAGCTCCAGCTCTCCGGCCTCAGCGCCCCGGTCACCGTCCGGTACGACGAGTGGGGCGTGCCCCACGTCGACGCGCGCAACGAGGACGACCTCTACCGCGCGCTCGGCTACCTGCATGCGCAGGACCGGCTGTTCCAGATGGAGATGCTGCGCCGGCTGTCGCGCGGCGAGCTGGCTGAGATCCTCGGCCCGAAGCTGGTCGAGACCGACCGGCTGTTCCGCACGCTGGGCATCCGGCAGCGCGCCGACGAACTGGCCACGGCCTCGTCGGCGATCACGGCGCAGCCCGGCGCGGTCCGGGCGCTCTACGCCTACCTGGACGGCGTCAACCAGTACCAGGCCAGCCGGCCGGCCCCGCTGGAATTCGAGATCCTCGGCATTCCCAAGCGCCCGTTCACGGCCGCCGATACGTACAGCATCGCCGGCTACCTGGCCTACAGCTTCGCGGCGGCGTTCCGCACCGAGCCGCCGATGACGGCGATCCGCGACCAGCTCGGGCCGGAGTACCTGCGCATCTTCGATCTCGACTGGCATCCGAAGGGCGCGCTGGAGCAGCAGGCGCTGAACGCGCCGCGATCGCCCGGAGCGCCAGGCGGCGCGGACCGCCGCTTTGCCGACGTGGCCCCGATGCTGGCGCGCCTGGCCGAGGTCAGCGGCCGCGCCGCGGAACTCGCCGGCCTGCCGCAGTTCGAAGGCAGCAACGCCTGGGTCGTCTCGGGCAGCCGCACGGCCAGCGGCAAGCCGCTGCTCGCCGGGGATCCGCACATCGCGTACTCGACGCCGGCGGTGTGGTGGGAAGCGCATCTGCGCACGCCGCAGTTCGAGCTCTACGGCCATCACCTCGCGCTCAATCCGATGGCGCTGCTCGGGCACAACCAGCGTTTCGGCTGGAGCCTGACGATGTTCCAGAACGACGACGTCGACCTGATCGCCGAGAAGGTCAACCCGGCCAATCCGAACGAGGTCTGGATCAAGGACCGCTGGGTGGCGATGACTTCGCGCCAGGAGGTGCTCAAGGTCAAGGGGCAGCCGGACCAGGTGCTGACGCTGCGGCGCTCGCCGCACGGACCGATCGTCAACGACGCGATCCCGGGCGACCGCGGCGAGCGACCCGTGGCGATGTGGTGGGCCTTCCTGGAGACCGAGAACCCGGTGATGGACGGCTTCTACCAGCTGGGCCGCGCGGACACGCTGGACAAGGCGCGCCAGGCCGCCAGCCTGATCCATGCGCCGGGGCTGAACGTGGTCTGGGCCAACGCGACCGGCGACATCGCCTGGTGGGCCGCGGCCAAGCTGCCGATCCGGCCCGAGGGCGTGAATCCGACCTTCCTCCTCGACGGCGCGACGGACGAGGCCGACAAGCTTGGCTTCCTGCCGTTCTCCGCGAATCCGCACGAGGAGAACCCGGCGCGCGGCTACATCGTCTCGGCCAACTTCCAGCCGGCGGGCGACACGCCGGTGCCGGGCTACTACAACCTGTCCGAGCGGGGCATCCGCCTCGACGGCCTGCTGAACCAGGGCAAGCGCTGGGACGTGCAGAACAGCCAGGCGCTGCAGCTGGACGTGCAGACCGACTACGGCCCGCGCGTGCTGCGGCCGCTCATCCCGCTATTGCGCGGCTCGGCCTCGGCGGAGGAGCAGTCGCTGGTCGAGGCGCTGGTGCGCTGGAACGGCGCCTACAAGGCCGACGCGGTCGCGCCGGTGCTGTTCCAGCAATTCGCGGCGGAGCTGGTGCGCGCGGCGATGAAGGACGAGCTCGGCGACGTCCAGTTCGAGAACCTGCGTCGCACGCGTGCGCTGGATCTGGCGTTGCCGAAGCTGGCGGCGGACAGCGAATCGCCCTGGTGGGACGACCGCTCGACGCCGCAGCGCGAGACGCAGACCGACATCGTGCGCAAGGCCTGGAAGGCGGCGGTCGCGCACCTGTACGCGACGCTCGGCGCCGACAGCGCCAAGTGGCGTTGGGACAGCGTCCACACGCTGACGCACGAGCATCCGCTGGGCAAGCAGAAGCCGCTGGACAAGCTGTTCAACGTCGGCCCGTTCCCGGTGCCCGGCGGCCACGAGGTGCCCAACAACTTCGCGCAGCGCAACGGCAGCGCGCCGTGGGGCGTGGTCTACGGGCCATCGACGCGACGGCTGATCGACTTCGCGAAGCCGCAGGAGGCGCTCGGCGTCAATCCGGTCGGCCAGAGCGGCGTGTGGCCGGATGCACATTACGGCGATCAGGCCGAACTGCTGGCCAAGGGCCAGTACCGTCGCGAATGGCTGAACGAGGCGGACGTGCAGACGCACGCGCGCGGGACGCTGATCCTGAAGCCATGACCCCGAGGCGTGCCGCCGCGACGTTCACGCGGACCGGGTGAGCGCGGCGGCGATCGCCATTTCGGGCGCGTGAGCCGCGATGCCGGCGTGACGAGGCGCAGGCAAGCTTGCGCGGAGCCGTCGAAGCAATGGTTCTTTACCCCGGCGAAACGCCCTCCCGTAGACGTGGCCGAGCGCTGCGGCGTTGAATAAGCCATCTGGACTTCCTGGGCGCCGATGGACGGCGTGAGCAGATCATGAGCAGCAGCATGAACAAGCTTCGTTGGTTGATTCCCGTCGCGCTGGCGCTGACGGCGGGGCTAGCCTCGGCGCAGCATCACGGCGGCGGCGGGGCGCGTGTGGACATCGGCCTGCGCCTGGACAGCCGCTACCACCACGACCACTACTACCCGGCGCCGGGCTACGTCGCGCGCGGGCTGCCGGGCGGCGCGGTGTTCGTGGGCAACCGCTACTGGTACCACGGCGGTGTCTGGTACCAGCCGTGGGGGCCGAGCTTCCGCGTGATCGCGCCGCCGCTGGGCTTCGTGGTGCCCATCCTGCCGAGCGCCTACGTGTCGTTGCGCATCGGCGGATACCCGTACTACTACGCCAACGGCGCGTACTACACGATGGCCGAACCGGGACCGGGCTACGTGGTCGTCGCGCCGCCGCCGGGCGCCGATGCGGCGACTCCTGCGCCGGTCGCGCCGCCGCGTCCGGATCCGATCATCTATCCGCGCAACGGCCAGTCGGCCGGGCAGACCGAGGCCGACCGCCAGGAATGCAACCGCTGGGCGACGACGCAGCCCTCGTCGATGAACGACGCCGGCGTGTTCAACCGCGCGGTGGAAGCGTGCATGGACGGGCGGGGATACAGCATGCGGTGAACGCGGGCGAGGAACGTCTCCTCGTCTGCCACAGATCTGCCAATACGAAATCAAATTCGATCATTCGATAGACCGGCGCGCCACACATCGCGTCGGTTATCGACGAGTTCATTGACGCAGGACAAACAGACATCGGATTGAGCGTCTGGTTGAAGAGCCCAGCGGAGGACGAGTCCTAGACTGATTCGTCCTCCTTCTCTTTGGACAGCGCTCAAGATGAACACGATTCCCCAGCCTGCGGAGCGTTTCCCGTTCCCCACTTCGCTTTGCCCACCCATAGCCGCTCAGACTTCGGCTGGAGGCCATCTTCTGCCCGTGAAGCGGCGCGTCGTGCCCTATGGAATCCTGAAGGGGAAGATTCGCATCTCCGAAGACTTCGATGCGCCTCTTCCCGACCATGTCCTCGCCACTTTCGAAGGGCGTGTATGACCTTGCTTCTCGACACACACATCTTCTTGTGGGTGGTCGAAGGCTCCCAGCGACTGACTGCAGCGACGCGAGACCTCATCGATACGGCGGACGCCGTATTTGTCTCCGCGGTCTCGATCTGGGAGCTTGCGATCAAGGCTCGAATTGGTCGACTCGATGTGGACCCTGATGACTTGGTCGGAAAGATCAAGACCTGCGGCTTTGTTGAATTGCCGGTCAGTGCCGAGCATGCGGCGACGACGATGATCTTGGCGTTGCATCACCATGACCCGTTCGACCGCCTGCTCGTCGCGCAAGCGATCAGCGAGGCTGCGCATCTGATCACTGCCGACGGGCAACTGCCTCAGTACGGCGAACTGATCCTGCAGGTCTGAAGAAAGCGTCGACGTGGGATGGTCAACGCGTGGTCACACCACGCAACCCGCCTCGCTCCCGTCCGTCGGCACCGCGCTGCTGCTGACCTGCACCCCGTACCGTTCCGCAGTCATGTGCGCGAGGATCGCGAGTGCGATCTCGGGCGGCGTGCGGGCGCCGATGTGCAGGCCCACCGGGCCGTGCAGCCGGTCCAGCTGCGCATCGGTCAGGTCGAAGTGTTCCTTCAGCCGCGCGCGGCGCTTGGCCTGGTTCACCCGCGAGCCGATCGCGCCGACGTAGAACGCCGGGCCGCGCAGCGCCTCCATCAGCGCCAGGTCGTCGAGCTTGGGATCGTGCGTCAGCGCCACGATCGCCGTGTGGCCGTCCGGCTTCAGGCGCTGCACGACGTCGTCCGGCATCTCGCGCGTCAGCGGCGCGGCGATCAGCGTCCACGGGTAGTCGTCGCGCGGATCGCAGACCTGCACCTGGTAGTCGAGCGCCAGCGCCATCTGCGCCAGGTACTGGCTCATCTGCCCCGCGCCGATGATCAGCAGCCGCCACTGCGGGCCGTGGTGCGTCACCAGTTGCGAGTCACTCAGCACCAGGCGGTCCGCGCCGTCGCGCGAATGCGCGCCGGGCTCCGCCAGCGAGACCGCACCAGTCGACAGTTCGAGCGTGCGCAGCACGCGCTCGCCCCGCGACAGCCGCTCCAGCAGCGGCGCGATCGCCGAGTGCGCGCCCACCGGTTCCAGCATCAGCTCCAGCGTGCCGCCGCAAGGCAGTCCGAAGCGTTGCGCCGCCTCCGCGCCGACGCCGTAGCGGATCAGCTCCGGCGTCTTCAGGGTCAGCGCGCCCTCGCGGATCTTCGCCACCAGGTCGTCCTCGATGCAGCCGCCCGAGACCGACCCGGTGATCAGCCCGTCCGCCCGCACCGCGACGATCGAGCCGACCGGCCGCGGCGCCGAACCCCAGGTCCGCGTGATGGTGCCGAGCACGACGCGCTGATCGGCGTCCATCCATTGCTGCACCTGGCGCAGCACCTGCAGGTCCATGTTGTCCATGCGCGCACCATAGCGAATTTCGTTCCCGCCTGCGTCGGACCGCGCTCATGTCCGCGCGATGGCGGGGACGGGTCCACAATCCCTCTCATGCCCACGCTCGCCCTCAACGACGACCTCGTCCTGCCCGTCCCCCAGGCGCTGGCCTGGAAGACGCTGCACGACCTGACCCTGCTCGCCGACAGCCTGCCCACGGGCGCCCGCCTCCAGGCCGGCGACGTCCCGGGTGCGTTCGCGTTGAGCCTGGCCGGATTCGAAGGCCGCGTGCTGCCACTCGACCTCGACGCGCCACGGCGGCTGCGCCTGAGCTTCGAAGGACGCGGACCGCGTACCGGCGCCGTCACCGGTCAGGCGCAACTCCGCCTGGAGCTGCTCGGCGACGACCAGGCGCTGCTGCACGTCGCGCTCGTGATCCAGGCCGAGCGCGAGACGCCCTCGAAGGTCGCGGGCCTGCAGGCGCTGCGGGCGCGGCTGACCGCCTTCGCCGACGCGGTCGAACGCCGCCATCCTTCCGGCCGCCCCAAGCCGGTCATCGCGCCGCCCAAGCCCTGGTTCCAACGACTGGTCGACTGGTACATCGGCTGGTTCGCCGCGATCTTCAACGGCACCCTCTATCCCCTGCCGAAACCGCGCGATCAGAAGCCGCCCTCGGAGCGTTGAACTCCACGTCCGGGCGTCACGCGATCGTCACCGAACTTGTGCATCGATGTAACTTGTTGATTCGCTTATAGAATCCGGCGCAATCCAACGGCCACCTCGCGGTGGCCGCTTCGTTTTCCGCCGGACGCGGCCCCCAGGGACCGTCGGCGACCGATTCCGCCGACCCCCATGGCTTCTCGCCTGTTCCCGCTGGACGCGCTGCGCGCGGCCGCCGCGCAATTGATCGTGCTGCATCACCTGTCGGTCTACGGGCCGATCGCCGAGGCGATGCACGGCCTGTTCCCGCTGCTGTCGGGATGGCTCTACGACTACGGCCGCATGGCCGTGCAGGTGTTCCTGGTCCTGGGCGGCTACCTCAGCGCGCGCGCCCTGTCCGCGCAGGAGCCGCAACTGCGCCGCTCCGCGCCGGCCCTGCTGGCGCAGCGCTACTGGCGCCTGGTGCCGCCGTTCATGGCGGCGGTCGGCCTGACGCTGCTGTCGTCGTGGCTGGTCCAGCCGCTGCTGCCGGAACTGGTCCCCACCCAGGTCCACCTGACACAAGTCCTGGCCCACGCGCTGCTGCTGCACGACCTGATGTCGGTCGAGGCGCTGACCGTCGGCGCCTGGTACATCGCGATCGACTTCCAGCTCTTCGCGCTGCTGCTGCTCGTGATGTGGAGCCTGCGCTGCCTGCCGCTGACCCGCGCCTCGCGTCAATGGCTGGCGCCGGCCGTGGTGGGCGCGCTGTGCGCCGCCTCGCTGCTGAAGTTCAACCGCATGGCCGGCCTGGACGCCTACGCGATCTATTTCTTCGGCGCCTACGGCCTGGGCGTGCTGCTGTGCTGGTGCCAGGGCTGGTCGCCCGTGGCGCGTCGCGCGGGCCTGCTGGCGCTGGGCGGCCTGATGGTCGCGGCGCTCGCGCTGCAGTTCCGCGAGCGTCTGGTCGTCGCCGCGTTGACGGCCATCGTCATCGTGCTATGGCGTCGCGGCACGTTGCCGGCCTGGTTCCAGCGGCACGGGCAGGCGCCGGTGCAGTCGATGGCGCGTCATGCCTATGCGCTCTTCCTGGTGCACTTCCCCGTCTGCCTGCTCGTGAACGCGATCTATGAGCACCGCGCCGAGAGCCCCGCGCCCATGCTGGACGCGCTCGCGCCGCTGGCGCTGGTCGTCGCCTGGGGACTGAGCAATCTGGCCGCCTTGCCCTTCCATCGCTGGATCGAGGCGCCGCTGCTGCGCTGGCGTCCGCGCGCCGCGGCGCTGCCGCAGGGCGTGGCGGTGCGGTGAGCTGAGCTGAGCCTAAGCCCAGTTCTCGCGGGCGTTCTCGCGCCGCTGCAGGTCGGCGAGCGTCTTGCCGGGCTCGTCGCGGAAGCGCTCTTCCGTCAGCTCCAGCTGCTGCACGCGGTCGACGCGGAAGCTGCGGAAGTCCTCGCGCAGCTCGCACCATGCCGAGAAGGTCCACACCGGTCCCCAGAAGAAGCAGGCCAGCGGCCGCACGAGGCGGGTGCTGGTCTGGTCGCTGAGGTCCAGGTAATGCAGACGCAGCTTGGTGCGGGACTCGGTCGCCTGGCGCAGGTAGGTGAGACGCTCGCGGGTGGCGTCGTCCAGCCCGCGCTGCGGCGCGTACACCGTGAGGCTTTCCGCCGCCGCGCGGGCCGAGCCCGGCAGCACCGCGAAGATCTTGCCGAGCGCCTCCTCGGCGCGCTGGCCCAGCACCGCGTCGAGCTGCGGCTGCGCCAGCCGCACCGCGGCGACCAGCGACTGGGCTTCCTCGGCGCTGAACATCAGCGGCGGCAATTCGAAGCCCACCCGCATGCGGTAACCGACGCCGGCCTCGCCGTCGATCGGCACGCCCTGCTGCTGCAGCGCGGCGACGTCGCGGTAGACCGTGCGGATCGAGACCTCCAGCCGCTGGGAGAGGAACTCCGCCGTCGTGAGGCGGCGTCCACGAATGAGTTGGACGATCTGGAACAGTCGGTCGGCGCGGCGCATCCGACGATTGTCAGCGATGGGCATGACCTGTCCAGGTCGTCATCCCCGCTACGATGTGCCGCATGGCTGACCCACATGTTGCGCTCCCCCATGTCGTGATCGTCGGTTGCGGTTTCGGTGGCCTGGAGGCCACGAAAGTCCTCGACGGCGCCGCGGTCCGCGTCACGCTGATCGACCGCAGCAACCACCACCTGTTCCAGCCGCTGCTGTACCAGGTCGCGACGGCGGGACTCTCCGCGCCGTCGATCGCGTCGCCGATCCGGCACATGCGGCGCCACCAGCGCAACCTGACCGTGCTGATGGCCGACGTCACGGCCGTCGACAAGGCCGCGCGGGAGATCCGGCTCGCCGACGGCCAGCGCGTGGGTTACGACCACCTGATCGTCGCCGCCGGCGCGACGCACAGCTACTTCGGCAACGACCAGTGGCAGGCGCATGCGCCCGGCCTGAAGACGCTGGCCGATGCCTTCCAACTGCGGGCGCGGCTGCTGAGCGCCTTCGAGCGCGCCGAGACCCTGCCCGACGCCGACAGCCGCGCGCCGTGGCTGAACTTCGTCGTGATCGGCGGCGGCCCGACCGGCGTCGAGATGGCCGGCACGCTGGCCGAGATCGCCCGCCACACCTTGCGCGACGAGTTCCGCCGCATCGATCCCAGCCGCGCGCAGGTGCTGCTGGTCGAAGGCTCGGACCGGATCCTGGCGGCCTTCAAGCCGGCGCAGTCGGCGCAGGCCCAGGCGCAGCTGGAACGCATCGGCGTGGTGGTGCGGACCGGCTGCCGCGTCGTCGGCATCGACGAGGAGGGCGTGGACCTCCAGACCGCCGACGGCGGCAAGGAACGCATCGCGTCGCGCACCAAGGTGTGGGCGGCGGGGGTGGCGGCGTCGCCGCTGGCCCGCACGCTGGACGTGCCGCTGGACCGCGCCGGTCGCGTGGTCGTCGACGGGCACATGAACATCCCCGGTCATCCGGAGGTCTACGTCGTCGGCGACATGGCCGCGGCGACCAGCCTGGAAAAGGACGGCAGCCGCAAGCCGGTGCCCGGCGTCAGCCCCGGCGCGAAGCAGGCCGGCCGGCACGCGGCGCGGCAGATCCTGGCGCGGATGCGGGGACGGTCGGAAGCGCCGTTCCGCTACATGGATTACGGCAACCTGGCGACGATCGGCCGCAAGGCGGCGGTCGCCGACCTCGGGACGATCCAGTTCAGCGGCTTCTCCGCGTGGCTGTTCTGGCTGTTCGTGCACGTGTACTTCCTGATCGGTTTCCGCAACCGCGTCCGCGTCTTCGCGGACTGGGCCTGGGCGTACTTCACCTTCCAGCGCCACGCGCGGATCGTGGTGGAGCCGCGACCTGGCGCGACGGACGAAGCCTGAAGCACTTGCTCCTTGGCGCCCCGATGAGGGGCGTCAGAAGCGGTCAGATGGGCGTGCAGATCTCGACCAGCGTGCCATCCGGGCATCGGACGTAGGCCACCACCTGGCCCCAGGGCTTGGTGATGGGCGGGGTCAGGCCTTGCGCGCCGGCGGACAGCGCCTGCGCGTAGGCCGCGGGGACGTCCTGCGTGGACAGGCCGATCTCCATGCCCAGCGGCGATCCGTCCTCCGCCTTCCGGTAGTCCTGGCCGAGGTTGCCGCGCGCGATGTCGTGCCGGGCGAAGGACAGCGTCGTGGCGCCGGTCTCCAGCTCGCCGTAGGCGCCGGACTCGTGCAGGAAACGTCGCCGCAGGCCGAAGGCGCGCTCGAAGAAGTCCAGCGACGCACCCACGTCCTCGACGTAGACGATCGTGTAGGCGAAGTTCAAGGCGCTCATGGCGGGCTCTCCGTGGAAGGACGATGACGACGGGACGGATGTCCCCTGCGTGCGGGGCGCCGGCGCGGGCCGGACCCCTCGTCGTCCCACGTCGGCCCCCCGATTCGGGTGGGCCGGCTTGTAGGACGAGGTCGCGTCCATGATGCGGACCGGCTGCTGACAGCGGATTGGCAGCTAGGATTGCCGCCCATGAGTGTCCCGTCCCCCGAGCCGCAACGGCTGCCCAACGGCCTGCTCTGGCTGGCGCGCCCGGTCGCGGGCTCGCAGGCGGCGGTGCGCGTGGTGTATCGCTGCGGCGGTCGCGACGATCCCACCGGCCGCAGCGGCATGACGCATCTGGTGCTGCGGCTCGTCGCCGGCGCCAGCCGGTACCTCGAACCCGGCCAGTTCAACCGCCTGATCGCGTCGGCCGGCGGCCGCAGCGGCATCGAGATCGATGAGGACTTCGCCGCGTTGCAGACCGTCGTGCCGGCGCAGCAGCTCGAACGCGTGCTGTGGGCCGAGGCCGAACGCATGAGCAATCCGCGGCTGGAGCCGGACACGCTGGCCACCGCGAAGCAGCAGCTGCGCCAGGCGGTGACGGCGCCGCAGCTCAATCCGTATGCGCGACTGGACCTCGCCGTCCAGCGCAGCGGCTACCTGACGCATCCGTACCAGCGCGGCGCGCTCGGCGATCCGGAGCAGCTGAAGGACCTGGACATCGACGCCGTGCGTGCGTTCCATGCGGGCCGCTTCGGTTGCGACCGGGCGTTGCTGGTCGTCACCGGCGCGTTCGACGAGGCCGCGGTCGCGCGCTGGGTGATGCATTACTTCGGCTCGATCCGGCCGCCGATGGCGCCGGCCTCCGCGCCTGCGAACGCGCCGGCCCCCGAGTCCGGCGAGCTGCGCGAGTCGCGCCGACCCCAGAGCCAGACGCTGAAGCTGTCGCTCGCGCGGGCGCCGCTGCCGGCGGCCGCGCTGGTCTGGCAGGTGCCGCGCGCCGACGATCCGTCGACGCCGATGTGGCAGCTCGCGCAGGCGTTGCTCGGGCTGGGCCGTTCCGGCCGCCTGACCGACACGCTGGTCGACGAGAAGGCGCTGGCGCATCAGCTCAGCCTCCGGTTGGATGCGCACCGCGACGCGGGGCTGCTGGTCGCGCAGGCGCTGGCGGCGCACGGCCAGACCGCTGCGCCGGTGGCGCAGGCGCTGCAGCAGGAAGTCCTGCGGCTGGCCGACGAGCCGGTGACCGACGAGGAACTCAACAAGGCCAAGGCGCTGCTGCGGCGTCAGACGCTGTCGGACGACTGGACCGCCGACCGCCTGGCGCGATCGCTCGGCACCGCGTGGGCCGTGCGGGGCGACGTCGGCGCGCCGGCGAAGGACATGGCCGCGTGGATGAAGCTCGGCGGCGCGGAAGTGCAGCAGTTCTGGCGCAAGCAGGTCGTGCAGGCGCCGGTGCTGACGCTGCTGGCGGACATCGGCGCCGCCGCGGGAGTGGCCGCATGAGCGTCGACCTGAACCGCCGCGGACTGATGCTCGGTGCCGCGATCGTCTCGGGATCGACGGCCTGGCCGGCGCTGGCGCAGGACGGTTTCGACCGTCCGCCCGAGGCGCCGCCGACGCCCGCGCCGCTGCCGTTGCCGCTCGAACAGACGAAGCTTGCGAACGGCTTGCGTGTCGTCGTGCTGCCGCGCCCCGGCGCACCGCGCACGGCGGTCCGCCTGATCGGGGAGGGCGGCTGGCTGCGCGACCCGGCCGGCAAGGACGGCCTGGCGGAAGTCGCGCTGTCCATGCTCGCGCAGGGCGCGAAGCGCGACGGCGAGGAGATGGAATCCGCCGACATCGCCTATGCGGGCGATCTGCTCGGCCTGCCGCTGCGGCTGGAACTCACGCCCTCGACGGCGGAGATCGTGCTGGAGGCCTTGCCCGATCAATGCGACGACGCGGTCAACCTGCTGGCGGATCTGACGCAGCGGCCGCTGCTCGCCTTTGAAGCGCTGGAGCACATCCGCAGCCGCGCGATCGATGCGCTGGTGCTGCGGCGCGCCGATGCGCTGCTGCTGGCGCCGTGGGCGGCGCGGCGGCAGTTCCGCGGCCGCGCGCAGCCGGTGCAGACCTCGGCCAGCCTGAAGCGCCTGAAGCGCGATGACGTGCTCGGCTTCCACCGCCAGTACTGGCGGCCGGAGCGCGCGGTGCTGCTGTTCACCGGCGATCTGAGCTTGCAGACCGCGCGGAGCTTGGCCGAAGACTTCATGGGCGGTTGGCGCGTGGCGAAGCTGCCGCCGGCCGGGCCGACGCCCGCGGTGGCGTTGCCGGCAACGGCACCGACGCCGGCGGTCGCGCAGTTCCTGCCGCTGCCGCAGGGGCAGGGCTGTCGTCTGATCGTGCAGACGCCGGTGCCGCGCGGCACGCCGCCCGCGCTGCGCGAACTGGCACGCACGCTGATGCATCAACGGCTCGCGGCGCGGCTGCCGTGGCCGTGGGAGAGCGAGATGGAGTCGCTCAGCGGCGCGCTGTGCTGGCGGCTGAGCGTGACGCTGCCGGCGTCGGCGGTGCCGGAGCAGCTCGCGTTGTTGCGCGAGCAGCTGCCGCTGCTCGCCGCGGAAGCGGTGACGCCGGAGGATCTCGCGCTGGCGCAGGCGCTCGCTCAGGGCGACTGGGAGTTCCAGCTTGCCGAGGCGCCGGACGCCTTGCTGTCGCAGGCGCTGGCCGCGGGCGAGCTGGACGATTGCGTCCAATGGCCGCAACGGGTGCGCGCGGTGAGCGCGCCGGTGCTGCAGTTGCTGATGGCGTCCAGCTGGCGCGATACCCGCACACACCTGCTGCTGCTGGGCGATGCCGGCCCGCCGGAACCGGCGCAGCGCGCGTGGCCGGGGCTGGCAGCGACTACAATGCGGGCTGTCATTGGGGAGTAGCCGCTGCACCCCGCCTGTCTCCCGGCCCTTTGAAGGGCCGCTAGCGCGGCAGGCCGATTCAGCAGACCCGCGTCAACAGACTTGAGCCTTGGCTCATGGCGCGAGGTAGCCAGGAACCCACGGGTTCCCAGCCTGGCGAGACCTTTGACCATGTCCCCGGACTTTGCGGCCGGCGGCGACATGGTCATTGGTATGTCTCGGCCGCTGAGTCTTTCATGGAAGCCTTCCTCATCTCCACCGGCCTCGTGGCCCTCGCCGAAATCGGCGACAAGACCCAATTGCTGGCCTTCATCCTGGCGGCGCGTTTCCGCAAGCCGGGACCGATCGTGCTGGGCATCCTGATCGCGACCCTGGTGAATCACGCGTGTGCGGGTGCCGTCGGCAGCTGGATCACGACGCAGGTCTCACCGCAGACGCTGCGCTGGGTGCTCGGCGTGGGCTTCATCGCGATGGCCGCGTGGACGCTGATCCCCGACAAGATCGATGAAGAGGAGACGGGCGGCAAATTCCGCCTGGGCGTGCTGGGCACGACCATCGTGGCCTTCTTCCTGGCGGAGATGGGCGACAAGACGCAGATCGCGACGGTGGCCCTGGCGGCACGCTTCAACGACCTGTGGCCGGTGGTCGCGGGCACGACCTTCGGGATGATGATCGCCAACGTGCCGGCGGTGTTCGTGGGCGACAAGCTCGCGCACAAGATGCCGGTGCGACTGGTTCACGGGATCGCGGCGATCATCTTTGCGGTGCTGGGGGTGTTGACGCTTCTGGGGGCGGGGGAGTCGCTGGGGATCTGATCGACCAGCGTCATTCCCGCCGACTTGGCGGCACCACGGTCGAACGTCATGGTTCGGGCGCAGCCAGCGCCCGAACACCGACGTTCGACCAAGTAGTCCTGAAAGTCAGCGGTACCCTTGCCAAAGCGCGCCACTGCATCCGAAACCTCAGTTTCATGTTCAACACGGAGATGGGGATTGGTAAGCATCCGCCGCACGGTGCGGATCAATCCTGCCTTCTCCATGCCGTACTTGCGGCTCAGCACCCACCACATCTCCATGAGTGCCACCGTGGACACATAGCCGGGATCCTCGGAAGTGAGGGAGGCCAGGAAGCGTTGAGCCAAGGGAGCTTGAGGGTCGTCGTCGTCCACGAAATATCGGACGAGGATGTTGGTATCGATACCGTTCATCGAACATGACCTCCCCGAGCACGAATGGCCCGGTTCATGTCTTTGATCGTGACTTTGCGCTTGGGCTTGCCGATCATCCCTTGCAGGCTGAGCGGATGCTCTTTTGAATAGATCAGGTACTCGTGGGGAGCGAGCCAAAGGAACTCCACGCGATCTCCGGGATTCAAGCGGAGCTCGTCCCGAACGTCATCGGGGATGTTGAGTACCTGGCCTTCGTCATAGGTGCCCACCTTGACCAGGGTATCGAGTGCAGACATGAAGCTTCTCCTTCAATGGAACAGAAGCTCGCAACTCTAGGCACGCCGATTCCGCTTGGCACTTCCTCAAACTTGTCATTGAGGGGTGAAGACCTGACCCTCTGAATGGGGCCTCCTGAAGGGGGATCCAGTCAGCGCGCGGAGGTTTGCCGCACCGCGCGTTCCCACTGCGCCATCAACGTCTCGGCGCGGTCTCGCGACATGGTCGGGCGGAAGGTGCGCTCCGTCTGCCAGTTGCGGCCGATGTCGCCGAGGTTGCTGTACACGCCCGCCGTGAGGCCGGCGAGGTACGCCGCGCCGAGCGCCGTCGTCTCGATCACCTTCGGACGCACGACCGGGATGCCGAGCAGGTCCGCCTGGAACTGCATCAGCAGGTCGTTCACGCACGCACCGCCGTCGACGCGCAGCTCGCTCACCGGCGCACCGCCGGCCGCCACGGCGTCGCGGCTCATCGCCTGCAGCAGCGCCGCGCTCTGGAACGCAATGCTCTCCAGCGCCGCGCGCGCGATGTGCGCCACGGTCGAACCGCGCGTCAGACCCACGATCGCGCCGCGCGCTTCCGCATCCCAGTACGGCGCGCCGAGGCCGGTGAAGGCCGGCACGAACATCACGCCGCCGGCGTCCGGCACGCTCTCCGCGAGCCCCTGCACTTCGCCGCTGCCCTTGATCGCATTCAGCCCGTCGCGCAGCCACTGCACCACCGCGCCGCCGATGAAGACGCTGCCTTCGAGCGCGTACTGCGGCGTCGCATCGATCTGCGCAGCGCTCGTCGTGATCAGCCCGTTCGCGCTGGTCTGGAAGCGCGGCCCCGTGTGCATCAGCATGAAGCAGCCGGTGCCGTAGGTGTTCTTCGCCATGCCCGCTTCGAAGCAGGCCTGACCGAACAGCGCGCTCTGCTGGTCGCCGCCGATGCCGCCTATCGTCAGCGCCGTGCCGAGATGCTCCGGCGCCACGCGGCCGAATTCAGAGGCCGACGGCTTCACCTCGGGCAGCAGCGACTTCGGAATGCGCAGCAGCGTGAGCAGCTCTTCATCCCACTGGTTCTCGCGCACGTTGAAGAGCATCGTCCGCGACGCGTTGCTGACGTCGGTGACGTGCACCTCGCCGTTGGTGAGCTTCCAGATCAGCCAACTGTCGATCGTGCCGAACGCGAGCTCGCCGCGATCCGCCGCGTCGCGCGCACCGCTGACGTTGTCGAGGATCCACTGCAGCTTGGTCCCCGAGAAATACGCGTCGACCACCAGCCCCGTCTTCGCCTGGATGCTCGGACCGTGGCCCTGCTCGCGCAACGCGGCGCATTGCGGCTCGGCGCGGCGGTCCTGCCAGACGATCGCGTGATGGATGGGCCGCCCGGTCTTGCGGTTCCACACCAGCGTGGTCTCGCGCTGGTTGGTGATACCGATTGCCTTCACCTCGGACGCTTTCAACGACGCCTTGGTCAGCACCTCGCGCGCGACGGCGAGTTGCGTGTCCCAGATCTCATCGGCATCGTGCTCGACCCAGCCCGGCTGCGGGTAGATCTGGCGGAACTCGCGCTGCGCCATCGCGACGATGCGTCCCTGCGCGTCGAAGACGATCGCGCGCGAACTCGAGGTGCCCTGGTCCAGGGCGAGCAGGTAGGTCATGGCTTGTCTCGTTCGTTGTGTTCTTGAACTGCTTCTTGAGCGAACCCCGTCGCGATGCTACGGCGCGACCACGAGCTCCACGCCCGCATCCGCCATCAGCGCGGGGAAAGGCTCCGGCGGCGGCTCGTCGGTGAAGAGCGCGTCGATCTGCGGCAATCGGGCGACCTCGGCCATCGCGGGACGGTTGAACTTCGTCGCATCCGCCGCGACCCACACCTCGCGCGAATGCTCGACGATGGTCCGCGCCACCATCACCTCGCGGTAGTCGAAGTCGCGCAGGCTGCCGTCGGATTCGATGCCCGAGATGCCGATCAGCCCGATGTCCACCTTGAACTGGCGGATGAAATCGACCGCCGCCTCGCCGACGATGCCGCGGTCGCGATGCCGCACCGAGCCGCCGACCATCACCAGCTCGCAGTCCGGGTTGTCGCTCAGGATCATCGCGACGTTGAGGTTGTTCGTGATCACCCGCAGGCCCTTGTGGCGCAGCAGCGCGTGCGCCACCGCCTCCGTCGTGGTGCCGAGGTTCAGGATCAGCGAGCAGCCCGCCGGGATGCGCGCGGCGATGGCGCGCGCGATGCGCGCCTTGCCGTCGGCCTGCATGGCCTGGCGCTGGCGGTAGGCGATGTTCTCGGTGGTCGAGGAAGGCACGCGCACGCCGCCGTGGAAGCGCTGCACCAGGCCGGCCTCGGCTAGGCGCTGCACGTCCCGGCGCACCGTCTGCAGCGTCACGCCGAACTTCTCGGCGAGCGACTCGACGCTCACCGAGCCATGGGCGCGCACCTCCTGCAGCAGATCGTTCTGACGGGGGTTCGGATTCATGGCGCGCAGGCTAAAGGAACCGAAACGAACAATTGACCGGGTTAACCCTCAGTCGAAACGCGCATATTCGCGCTAAAAAGAAAAAAGAAGAACAGAATTGCGAACTTTCCAACGGCCATCGCAGGGTGGCCGTTTGACTGTCCGGCCAATTCGATCCAAGGAGACACCTTGACCGCCGCCTCGACCGCTGCTTCCACCGCTGCCTCGATTTCCGCAGACCTTGCTTCCACCGATGCCGGCGCCGCCGGCTCGATCGGTGAATGCGACGTGCTCGTCGTCGGCGGCGGCATCAACGGCGCCGGCATCGCACGCGACCTCGCGGGCCGCGGCTGGAAGGTCGTGCTGGCGGAAGCCTCGGACTTCGCGGCGCACACCTCGTCGTCCTCGACCAAGCTGATCCACGGCGGGCTGCGTTACCTCGAGTACTACGAGTTCTCGCTCGTGCGCAAGGCGCTGCAGGAGCGCGAGGTCCTGCTGCGCAGCGCCCCGCACATCATGTGGCCGCTGCGCTTCGTGATGCCGCACGACGCGGCGATGCGCCCGGCCTGGATGATCCGCATCGGCCTGTTCCTCTACGACCACCTGGCGCGGCGCGAGGTGCTGCCGGGCTCCGAGGGCGTGGACCTGCGCCGCTCCCCCTACGGCGAGCCGCTGAAGGCCGAGTACACCAAGGGCTTCGTCTACTCCGACGGTTGGGTCGACGATGCGCGGCTGGTGCTGCTCAACGCGCTCGACGCGCGCGAGCATGGCGCCGCGCTGCACACACGCACGACCGTCACCGCCGCCAAGCGGCATGCGGATCACTGGACCGCGACGCTGCGCTCCGCCGACGGCGACCGCACGCTGAAGGCGCGCGCGCTGGTGAACGCGGCCGGCCCGTGGGCTGAAGGCTTCCTGCGCGAAGTCGCCGCGCCCGCGCGCGGCGAGGCGCTCGCCACGAAGAGCCTGCGCCTGGTCAAGGGCAGCCACATCATCGTGAACAAGCGCTTCCAGCACGATCACGCCTACATCTTCCAGAACCCGGACAAGCGGATCATCTTCGCCATCCCGTACGAAGACGACTTCACGCTGATCGGCACGACCGACGTGGAACTGGCGCCGGACGCGCTGGCCGGCTTCGGCAAGGCGCGCATCGACGACGGCGAGATCACCTACCTCTGCGAGCAGGCCAGCCGCTATTTCCGCGAGCCGGTGGTCGCCTCGGACGTGGTGTGGACCTACGCCGGCGTGCGCCCGCTGCTGGACGACGCGTCCGGCGATCCGTCGGCGGTGACGCGCGACTACCTGCTGGAGACGCACGCGGACGGCGGCGCGCCGCTGCTGAGCGTGTGGGGCGGGAAGATCACGACCTTCCGGAAGCTCGCTGAGGATGCCGCCGATCTGCTGGGCGACCTGCTCGGCGACCGCCGGCGCGCCTGGACCGAACACGCCCACCTGCCCGGCGGCGACCTGCGCGAGTGGATCGGTGCGCCGCAGCGGCCCGACACCGATTTCCAGCGCCTGCTGTCCGCCGTCGGCCAGCGGCACCCGTGGCTGCCGCCGTCGCTGGCGCGCCGGCTCGCGCGGGCCTACGGCGCGCGCCTCGGGCGCGTGCTCGGCGGCGCGGAGCGTCTGGACGACCTTGGCCCGGAGATTGCCCCGGGGCTGCACCAGGCGGAACTCGAATACCTGGTCCGCGAGGAATGGGCGCGCGCGGCGGACGACGTCCTGTGGCGCCGCTCCAAGCTGGGATTGCATTACACCGAGGTGCAGCGGATGGCGGTGGTCCAGTGGTTCGCCGACCGCGAGCACCTCTGGGCGAAACCGCCGGCCGCCGCGGCATGACCTGGCCCCGGCACGGGCGCCGGATCCGAAGCTGACCGACAAGAACGACATGCAGAACTTGCAGAGAGAGACAACGATGGAGCCGACTTCATGGAGCTGAGCCTTCGCGGCGTGAGCCACAAGGTCGGCGCGCAGCAGCATCTGTACCCGATGGACCTGCGGCTGGTGCCGAACGCGGTCACCGTGCTGCTGGGCGCGACGCAGGCCGGCAAGACGACGCTGATGCGGCTGATGGCGGGCCTGGACAAGCCCAGCGACGGCACCGTGACCGTCGACGGCACGGATGTCACCGGCTGGCCGGTGCGCAAGCGCGACGTCGCGATGGTCTACCAGCAGTTCATCAACTACCCGTCGATGACGGTGCGCGACAACATCGCCTCGCCGCTGAAGCTGCGCGGCAAGCTTGACCGCGACGCCATCCGCAAGCGGGTGGATGAGCTCGCCGACAAGCTCCACATCGAGATGCACCTCGACAAGCTGCCCGCGCAGCTGTCGGGTGGTCAGCAGCAGCGCGTCGCGCTGGCGCGGGCGCTGGCCAAGCAGGCCCCGCTGATGCTGCTCGACGAGCCGCTGGTGAACCTCGACTACAAGCTGCGCGAGGAACTGCGCGAGG
The DNA here is from genome assembly GCA_002205125.1 of Roseateles noduli. GTDB lineage: Bacteria > Pseudomonadota > Gammaproteobacteria > Burkholderiales > Burkholderiaceae_C > Roseateles > Roseateles noduli. The sequence continues at coordinate 194,840 of NIOE01000007.1, forward strand.
AGCTCGGCCAGCTCTTCGCCGCCGGGGAGTCGACGGTGGTCTATGCGACCACGGAGCCGGCCGAAGCGCTCCAGCTCGGCGGCTACACCGCGGTGATGGACGCTGGCGAGCTGCTGCAGTACGGCCCGACCGCCGAGGTCTTCCACCGTCCGGCGTCGCTGCGCGTCGCGCGCGCCTTCAGCGATCCGCCGATGAACCTGCTCATCGCGCAGGGCATGGGCGACCGGCTGCAGCTGCGGCCCGGGCTCGACCTGGCGCTGCCGGGGCAGGGCGGCGTGACGGTGGGCGTGCGCGCCAGCGCGCTGCACGTCACGCAGCGGCCCGGCGACATCGCGATCCAGGGCGAGGTCGAGCTGGCCGAGATCTCCGGCTCCGACACCTTCGTCCACGCGCGCACGCAGATCGGCGAGCTGGTCGCGCAGCTGACCGGCGTGCACGACTTCGAGCTCGGCGCCCCGCTGACGCTGTACCTCAACGCCGCCCACGTCCACGTCTTCGACGCGGCCGGCCTGCTGACACGCGCCCCCGAGCGCCGGGGAGCCCGCTGATGGCCCGCATCGACCTGGACCTCGCCCACGCGTACCGGCCCGATCCGAAGGAGGACAGCGACTACGCGCTGCTGCCGCTCAAGATGAGCTTCGAGGACGGCGGCGCGTACGCGCTGCTCGGCCCGTCAGGCTGCGGCAAGACGACGCTGCTGAACATCGTCTCCGGCCTGTTGCGCCCCTCGCAGGGCAGCGTGCGCTTCGACGGCCGCGACGTGACCGCGCTGACGCCGCAGCAGCGCAACATCGCGCAGGTGTTCCAGTTCCCCGTCATCTACGACACGATGACGGTGGCCGAGAACCTCGCCTTCCCGCTGCGCAACCGCGGCGTGGCGGCCGACAAGATCAAGGCGCGCGTCGGCAGGATCGCCGAGATGCTCGAGTTGAACGGCCAACTGAACCAGCGCGCCTCGGGCCTGTCCGCCGACGCGAAGCAGAAGATCTCGCTCGGCCGTGGGCTGGTGCGCGAGGATGTCTCGGCCGTGCTCTTCGACGAGCCGCTGACCGTCATCGACCCGCATCTGAAGTGGCAGCTGCGCCGCAAGCTCAAGCAGATCCACAACGAGCTCAAGCTCACGCTGATCTACGTCACCCACGACCAGGTCGAGGCGCTGACCTTCGCGGACCAGATCGTCGTCATGACGCGCGGCCGCGCGGTGCAGGTCGGCTCGGCGGGCGAGCTGTTCGAGCGCCCCAGCCACCGCTTCGTCGGCCACTTCATCGGCTCGCCGGGGATGAACTTCCTGCCGGCGGCGCTGGAGGACGGCGGCGGACTGAGCGTCGCCGGGCAGCCGGTGGCCGGCTCGGTCGATCCGATCACGGGCGCCTCGCTCTCGCGCGCCGAGCCCTTCATGGTGGGCATCCGGCCCGAGTACGTGGAGGTCGACGACGTCAGCGACGGCGTGCCGGCGCTGCCCGGCACGATCACGGGCGTGGTGAGCCAGGTCCAGGACATCGGCACCTACTGGCTGCTCACCGCGAAGGTCGGCCCGCACACGCTGAAGGCGCGTCTGTCCGCCCACGCGCAGCCGCCCGAGGCCGGCGCCACGGTGGCGCTGCGCGTGCTCAATGCCCACACCTGCTTCTACGGCGCGGACGAACGGCTGATCGCCGGCGCCACGCCGACGTCCGCGATGGCTGCGAACTTCGCGGCCTCCACCTCGGGTGCTCCGGAGGGCCTCGCATGAAACCGATCAACCAGAAGGCCTGGTTCCTCGTCCTGCCCGTGTTCCTGTGCGTGGCCTTCTCGGCCATCCTGCCGTTGATGACGGTGGTGAACTACTCGGTGCAGGACATCATCTCCCCCGAGCGGCGCGTCTTCGTCGGCACCGAGTGGTTCGCCGCGGTGATGCGCGACGAGGAACTGCACGGCGCGCTGCTGCGCCAGCTGGGCTTCTCGCTCGCGGTGCTGCTGGTCGAGATCCCGCTGGGCATCTGTCTGGCGCTGTCGATGCCGGCGCAGGGCTGGCGCGCGTCGCTGGTGCTGGTCATCGTCGCGCTGTCGCTGCTGATCCCCTGGAACGTGGTCGGCACGATCTGGCAGATCTACGGCCGTGCCGACATCGGCTTGCTGGGCGCCTCGCTGCAGGCGCTGGGCGTCGACTACAACTACACCGGCGATGCGACCGATGCGTGGATCACCGTGCTGATCATGGATGTGTGGCATTGGACGCCGCTGGTGGCGCTGCTGTGCTTCGCCGGACTGCGCTCCATCCCCGACGCCTACTACCAGGCCGCGCGCATCGACGGCGCCAGCAAGTTCGCGGTGTTCCGCTACATCCAGCTGCCCAAGATGCGGGGCGTGCTGATGATCGCGGTGCTGCTGCGCTTCATGGACAGCTTCATGATCTACACCGAGCCCTTCGTCCTCACCGGCGGCGGTCCCGGCAACGCGACCACCTTCCTCAGCCAGTACCTGACGCAGAAGGCGGTCGGCCAGTTCGACCTCGGCCCGGCCGCGGCGTTCTCGCTGATCTACTTCCTCATCATCCTGCTGCTGTGCTTCATCCTCTACAACTGGATGCAGTCGCTCGGCACCCAAGACAAGAACGAGGTGGCCCATGGATGAACGCCGATTCCGCAAGCGCACGATCTTCCTGATCGCGTACCTGCTCTTCGCGCTGCTGCCCATCTACTGGATGGTCAACATGAGCTTCAAGACCAACGAGGAGATCCTCTCCAGCTTCAGCCTCTGGCCGCAGCACTTCTCGCTGGCCAGCTACAAGACCATCTTCACCGACCCGTCCTGGTACAGCGGCTACATCAACAGCCTGATCTACGTCGGCATCAACTCGGTGATCTCGATCACCGTGGCGCTGCCGGCGGCGTATGCGTTCAGCCGCTACTCGTTCCTCGGCGACAAGCACGTCTTCTTCTGGCTGCTGACCAACCGCATGACGCCGCCCGCGGTGTTCCTGCTGCCCTTCTTCCAGCTCTACACGACGCTGGGGCTGATGGACACGCACATCGCGGTCGCGCTGGCGCATCTGCTGTTCAACGTGCCGCTGGCGGTGTGGATCCTGGAAGGCTTCATGAGCGGCATCCCGCGCGAGATCGACGAGACCGCCTACATCGACGGCTACAGCTTCCCGCGCTTCTTCCTGACCGTGTTCCTGCCGCTGATCAAGGCGGGCGTGGGTGTGGCGGCGTTCTTCTGCTTCATGTTCAGCTGGGTGGAGCTGCTGCTGGCGCGCACGCTGACCAGCGTCAACGCCAAGCCCATCGTCGCGACGATGACGCGTACCGTCAGCGCTTCCGGCATGGATTGGGCGACGCTCGCCGCCGCCGGCACGCTCACCATCGTGCCGGGCGCGATCGTCATCTGGTTTGTCCGTCACTACATCGCGAAGGGTTTCGCGATGGGCCGCGTCTAAGGGAGGTCCACGATGTTCGATTGGATGGTGTGGACCACGCCGGTGGCCGTCTTCTTCAGCTGCGTGGTGCTGATGCTGGTCGGCATGACGGTGTGGGAGATCAAGTCGCCGACGACGCTGCGCAAGGGCTGGCTGCCGATGCGCACGACGCGCGGCGACCGGCTGTTCATCGGCCTGCTGACGGCCGCGTACATCAACCTGGCCTTCGTCGGCCTGGGCGCGAAGATGGCCGAGTGGTTCCAGCTCGAGGCCGAGCCCAGCGTGTGGATCAGCTTCGTCGCGTCGATGCTGGTGCTGGGGCTGATCCTGCGCAAGGGTTGATCGACCAGGTATTCGGGCAGTTGATCGAGTAGTTCAAGCTTCAAGGAATTCGGCTTTCCCGTTCCCCCGGAGCCGCGATTCGTCCTCAAGCAGGGGGGAGATTCGACAGACACAGGAGACAAGCGTGAACAAGAGCAAGTATTCAGCGCTGGCCGTGGCCGCATTGCTGGCGTTGGGAGCGAACGCCGCATGGGCCGGCGAGGCCGAGGCGAAGAAGTGGATCGACAGCGAATTCCAGCCGTCGACGCTGTCCAAGGACAAGCAGACGGCCGAGATGAAGTGGTTCATCGAGGCGGCCAAGAAGCTCCAGGCCAAGGGCGTGAAGGAGATCTCGGTGGTGTCGGAGACGCTGACCACGCACGAGTACGAGAGCAAGGTGCTGGCCAAGGCCTTCGCCGAGATCACCGGCATCACCGTCAAGCACGACCTGATCCAGGAAGGCGACGTCGTCGAGAAGCTGCAGACCTCGATGCAGTCGGGCAAGAGCATCTATGACGGCTGGATCTCCGACTCCGACCTGATCGGCACGCACTACCGGTACGGGAAGATCATGAATCTCTCCGACTACATGACCGGCGCGGGCAAGGAGTGGACGAATCCCGGGCTGGACCTGAAGGACTTCATCGGCACCAGCTTCACCACGGCGCCGGACGGCAAGCTCTACCAGCTGCCCGACCAGCAGTTCGCCAACCTGTACTGGTTCCGCGCCGACCTGTTTGCGCGCAAGGACCTGCAGGACAAGTTCAAGGCCAAGTACGGCTATGACCTGGGCGTGCCGCTGAACTGGAGCGCGTACGAGGACATCGCCGCGTTCTTCTCCAACGACGTGAAGACGCTGGACGGCAAGCCGATCTACGGCCACATGGACTACGGCAAGAAGGACCCGTCGCTGGGCTGGCGCTTCACCGACGCGTGGCTGTCGATGGCCGGTGCGGCGGACAAGGGCATTCCGAACGGCATGCCGGTCGACGAGTGGGGCATCCGTGTCGCCGATGACAAGTGCACGCCGGTGGGCGCCTCGGTGGCGCGCGGCGGCGCGACCAACTCGCCGGCGGCGGTCTATGCGCTCACCAAGTACGTCGACTGGATGAAGAAGTACGCGCCCAAGGAAGCGACCGGGATGACCTTCGGGGAGTCGGGTCCGGTACCGGCGCAGGGCCAGATCGCGCAGCAGATCTTCTGGTACACGGCGTTCACGGCGGACATGGTCAAGCCGGGTCTGCCGGTGGTGAACGCGGACGGCACGCCGAAGTGGCGCATGGCGCCGGGACCGAACGGGCCGTACTGGAAGGACGGCATGCAGAACGGCTACCAGGACGTGGGCAGCTGGACCTTCTTCAGCGGTCACGACGCCAACCGGACCGCGGCGGCCTGGCTGTACGCGCAGTTCGTGACGGCCAAGTCGGTGAGCCTGAAGAAGAGCATCCAGGGCCTGACCTTCATCCGCGACAGCGACATCCGCAGCGACTACTTCACCAAGAACGCCAACAAGTACGGCGGCCTGATCGAGTTCTACCGCTCGCCGGCGCGCGTGGCGTGGACGCCGACGGGCACCAACGTGCCGGACTATCCGAAGCTGGCGCAGCTGTGGTGGAAGAACGTGGCGCAGGCGGTGACCGGCGAGAAGACGCCGCAGGCCGCGATGGACACGCTGGCCGACGAGATGGACGCGGTCATGGCGCGGCTGGAGCGCGCGGGCATGGCCAAGTGCGCGCCCAAGCTCAACAAGAAGGAAGACCCGAAGAAGTGGCTGTCCGACAAGGGCGCGCCGTGGGCCAAGCTGGCCAACGAGAAGCCCAAGGGCGAGACCATCGCCTATGAGAAGCTGCTGAACGCGTGGAAGGACGGCAAGGTGCGGTGAGCGCCTGCCCCGTTCCGCCATCTCTCTCGACCCCCTCTCCCGCACTGCGGGAGAGGGCCGGGGTGAGGGTCGTGGAGCGTGCTGGGTGGGGGTTGTGTGTCCTGTCACCACCCTCACCCCAACCCTCTCCCGCAGTGCGGGAGAGGGGGCAATGTGCGGGGCGCGCGCTTAAGACGCGCATAAGGTCCGGCCAGCGTTGCGTGCCACCATTCAGGCATGTTCAAGTCGCTGATCGACCTCTTCGACACGCTGGCGCCGGACGATGCGTTCCGCGGCTCGCGGGGCGGCACGCCGTCGCTGCCGCTGGCGGCCGCGGTGCTGCTGGTCGAGGTGATGCGCGCGGACGCGGATTCCTCCGGCGTCGAGCGCGCCGCGGTGCGCAAGGCGCTGACGTCGCTGTTCGCGATGGCCGATGACGAGGCCGACGCGTTGACCGCGCAAGCCGAACGCACCGCCCGCACGGCGTCCGACCTGTTCGCCTTCACCTCGCCGGTCGACGAGCGCTGGGACATGGCCACCAAGCTGCGCCTGATCGAACTGATGTGGGGCGTGGCCTATGCCGACGGGTCGCTCGGCGACATCGAACGCCACATGATGCTGCGCATCGCCGATCTGCTGCACATCCCGCAGGGCGCCTGCTATCACGCGCGGATCCGCGCGAAGGCGGCCGCCGGCCTCGGCGACGAAGACTGACCAGCCACGGCGGTCGCCGCGTCCTTCACCGCGCACCCACCCGAACCGGAACGACCGGAAACGCAAAGGCCCTCTGACGAGGGCCTTCTTCATGGGTCTTGCGTCGACCGCTCGCGCGGTCCCTGGCTCAGCGCACGTTCTGGAACACCACCCGCTCCGCCAGTTCGCGCGGCGCGGTCGCCGAACTGCGCTGGATCTGGTTGAGCACCTGGCTGGCGCGTTCGCAGGTGATGGGCGCCGCACCGGCGTTGCCGTCGGTCCACAGCTTGGAGAAAGCGCCCGAGGCGGTGGCGCCGACGGTGCGGGACACCACTTCCAGTTCCAGCGCGGTCGGCTGCGGCGCACGGATGCGTGTCGGCGTGCTTTCGCTGGCGGCGTCCGTCAGCCAACGCGCTTCCAGCGCCATCGCTTCCTCCGGCAGCAGGCGACGCGGCACGGGCGAGCCGGACAGCCACGACTGGCAGGTCTCGGCGCCCAGGGCCTGGGCGGCGGTCAGCTGGGCGCGCACGACCTGCAGGTAGCGTCGGCGCAGGTCGCGTGATCCGCTGAGCAGCATGTCGCGCACGTTGGGCGCCAGCGCGCCCTGGGCGGCGATCTGGGCGCCTGCGTCGGCATGCTCGGAGCCGGCCAGCGCCACATGCGCCGCGCGCATGCGGCCGGCCGCGTCGTCGATCAGGCCGGGGAAGCGCTGGTCGAGGGTGAACCAGGCCTCGCTGGCGCGCAGCGCGTTGACGTAGTCGCTCAGCGGCGCGTACTGGCCGGGCTCGTCGCCGTCAGGCAGCGCGACGTCCAGCGTCTTGGGCGGCGGCTGGATCAAGGAATGACGCACCAGCTCGGCCGGCGGCGGGTACCACATCGTGCGCGACGGCGTGCTGAGCGTCTTCTCGATGAACTCCTCGGGCAGCGACATGCGGCGGTAGGTCCGGGCGAGTTCCTGGTTGGCGATCTCGTCGAAGGCCGGGTTGAAGGTGCCGCTGGTGGCGCGGTGGAAGCCGAGCTGCGCGCCGGGCATCAGCTGGCGCTTGTTGCCGGCCAGGAAGACCAGCGTGCAGGCGCTTTCGCAGTTGCCGATCGCGCGCGTGCCGACGCCGCGGTCGCGGATCAGCTTGACCATGCGCTCGGCCTCGGTGACGCGGCCGCCGGGGGAGGCGACCTCCAGCAGGCGCACGGTGGGGGAGGCGTCGAACAGGCTGCTCAGCCGACCGGCGTCGCCGGCGCCGATCGGGCCGTTCAGCTGCATCGTGCGGCCGTCGGCGCTGACCACCAGGCGCACGTTGCCGATCGGGTCGATGCCGCGGGCGAGCTTCCACAGCTCGGGCAGTTCCCCGAACACGCCGAAGGCCAGCGAGAACGCGATCTGCAGGAACGAGCCCAGCAGCGACAGGCGCGCGAGGCCGGAGATCAGGTAGGACCCGCCGGCGTCGACGTAGCCGCGCACCGCGCGCCAGGTGCCGACGGCGCTCCAGATCTCGACCATGATCAGCAGCGGCCAGACGATCAGCAGCGCGATCGCGACGCCCTGCAGGCCGTCGCTCTTCGTGGCGAGCCAGGCGACCAGGCCCTGCACGCCGGCGGCCAGGGGCCAGGTCAGGAGGACGTGGTTGATCCAGAAGCTCTGGGCCAGGCTCTGCTCGCCGCGCCAGTGGCTGGCGATGTAGCCGATGAGGATGCCTTCGCCGTCGGCCGGGGCCGGGCGGCTGCGCTCGACGGCGGTGCGGGACAGGCGGTCGTGCCAGGTGCGACCTTCGGCGTCGACGCGGGCCCACAGGAAACCGGCGAACAGCGGGATGGCGGAGAGCAGGTAGCCGACCCAGCGGATGAGAGCCTGCACGGGCGACGGGCGCGCGCCGCTGCGGGCGTCCACGACCTTGATGCCGGCCACGAGCTTGCCGGGCGTGGCGCCCTGCCAGCTCCAGAACACGACGCAGACGATCAGCGGCAGCAGCCAGTTGATGGCGATGGTGCCGGGGCGCAGGTCATTCCACTTCGACACCGGGTCGCCGTACACGGCCCACATCAGCAGCGTGCTCGCGGCGACCATCAAGACGCCGTCGATGAACAGGGCCAGGGCGCGGGGCGCCAGGCCGACGGATTGGTTCGACATCCTCTTTCTCTCCCTCTGGGTCGGAAGTGTAAAGAGGGCGTGTCAGGCGCTACACGTCGGTTCTAAGACAGCGTCGGAGCTGTATTGATTTCGTCACAGGGGAGCGTGGGGGCCTCCCCCTTTGGGAGGAGAGCGGGCTGACGCCGATGTCGTGGAGACGAGTCCTCCAGCATGGCGAGGGCGACGGCGGGGCGCACGATGGGATCGAACCTGAATCGGCCCAGATTCAGCAGGTGAGCGTCGCCGGTCACGATCAGATGGGCTTGACCGGCGAAAGCCGTCGCCAGGACGACGTCGTCGTCGGGATCCTCATGCACCGTGGGCGGGATGTCCGTGGGTGCGACCAGCGAGACTCTCCGGGCGTAGTCCGCGACCAACTCTTCCGGACTGATTGACTTCAGCTGGAGCCGCCTCGAGAACTTGCGTCGGCCGACGACATCCTGCAATTCCGCCAGCAGCGCCGTGCTGCACACGAGCTGGACATGCAAGGAGCCGTTGCCGGCAAGATTGATGAGGCGCGCCGTGGCGCCCTCCCACATGAGGCCCGAGGCAACGACATTCGTGTCAAGCACGAGACGAACAGCGGCTTTGTGCTCGGACCACATCAACGTCCACCTGAATCTCCTGCATGACGAGCTCCTCGAGGGATTCTTCTTCCCTCAAGAAGGCCTGGAGGTCCTCGACGTTGAGTTGTCTGCGAAACATGGATTCGATCCTGTCCGGGGCGAACAGGCCAGCGCGCGCTGCTTCGTGCGCGAGCTGGGGCGGCAATTGGATCTCGATGGCGGTCATGGGGAAAAGGTCCTTTCTCGCTGGCCCGGGAATGAGCGTTGCGAAAGACCATCGTCCCCAAGACGGAAGCGCTGTTCAATGACCCGTTCTTGGGCTCCACCAGTCTGAACCTGCGAGGTTGTCGGACAGGCGCGACAGTGCAACGGCAGGCCGCCTCAGTCGTCCCACAGGAAGCGCCGGTCCGGATAGACCACGCTCTGCGAGGTGCGCACCACCACGCCGTTCTTGAAGTGGACGTTGAATCGCAGCAGGTAGCCGTTCATCTCCGGCGGGATGTTCCAGTCCCAGACGTCCTCGCCGCTGAGCTTGAAGAACACGCGCTTCCGATCCTGACCGAGGATCCGCGTGACCTGCTCGGGCGTGAGGCCCGGCACGATGCGCGCGCGGCTGGCGGCGGACAGGCCGTCCGTCACCTGCACCAGGCGCCCCTGCGCATCCACGCGGACCATGTAGCAGGTCTGACCGAAGGGCTGCGTCGCGTACTCCAGCGTCTGGCCGCCGTCGGCTTCCGGCCAGATGCGCGTCGGCGGGCCGTAGTACTGCTGCACCTCGGCGGCGGTCGTGGTGCCGGGGCGCATGCGTTCGTCCTTCACCGGCGTGGCGCAGCCGGCCAGGGCGACCGCGGCCACCACCGCCACCGTCGTCGCGCCCAGCGGGCCCAGGCTCGTCCATTCGCGCATCGTGCTCTCCAGCAAGGGGGAACGACCATTGTGCGGCGATCCCGCCGACGCACAATCTGCCCCATGTCGAGACCGCACACCCGGAAGGCGTTTCTGAAAACAGCGCTCCTCGCCGCTGGCCTTGTGGCCGTGGCGGCGTCGTCCGTGCGGGCGCAAGGGCAGACCGCGCCGCCCGCCGGCGCGCCGGCATCGGCATCGACTCCCGGCGCTCCGGTTGCCGCCGCGACCGCCAACGGCGCGCCGTGCGTGCTGCTGTTCGGCCAGGGCCGCAACTTCGATCCCGACCAGCCCGGCGCCAACCGTCGCTGGGACGAGGCCAACAGCGCCTTCAACCTCGCGGCGCGCGAGCCGCTCGTGGCCGCCGGTCTGCCGGTGATCAACGTGGTGCTGCCGGTGTCCGCGACCGACGTGCCGCGCAACCTGCAGGGCCTGCTGGCGGAAGTGCAGCGGCGCGGCTGCACGCGCGTGCTGGAGACGGCCCTCTTCGCCGACGCGGCGCAGGGGCTGGTGATCGCGCGGCTGCGCGTCTATCCGGTGCTGGGGATGCTCGGGCCGCAGGCGGCCGGCAGTCAGCCGCGGATCGGCACGGTGGCCTACACGCAGCAGCAGGAATACGCGCTCGACGCGCGCGTGATGGATCGGGTGAACCCGTCCCGGCTGGGACGGGTCATGGCGGAGGAGGCTCTCCCGAGCCTCTCGCCTCGCGTCGCGCAGCCCTGACGGACCGCACGAAACATCTCACATCGGCGGGACCGACGCGTCGTTGATCACCTGCGGATCAGAGCTCGGGTACAGGTTCTGCACCGACCCCGGCGTCGAGAACAGCAGCACCACGCCCTTGGTGATGACGTTGTCGGTCGGCATCGTCAGCGACACCTCGTTCTCGTCATTGGCCGGCGAGAAGTTGCTGGCATTCATGCCCGGCGCGGAGCCGATGGTCTTGAAGGTCGCCCCGATTAGCAGCAGGCTGGTGGTGTCGGCCTGGCCGAACACGCATTCGCCCGACGTCCTGGGGATGTGGATCTCGGAGCCCGGGATCTCGTGCTGGGCTTCCCGATCGGTGAAGTACTTGCAGTCGGCGAAATTGCCGTCTGCGCTGATGTTCGCCTCGACGTACACGGTGTAGGACATTGTTCCTCTCCTTGGGTTGCTGTAAGCGGGTCAAGGTGCAGGATCGATCGAGCGATCGCGCAGCAGCCATACCGCGGCGCGCTTCACATCGTCTCTCTCTCCTCGACCCAGGCAGGATTGGGCATCAACCCAGGCTTGAGTGATCTGCTGATGAACCCGCACTGCTGCGGCTATCTTCACGACAGCGTCATCGATCTCCTTGCACGCCTCCCGGGTGCCTGCGCTGATGGCGCCGGGTCGGACAACGGGGTCGAGCATCAGGCGCACGCGCCGCGTCTCCACGTAGCCGGCAACGAAGCCCAGATCGGTGGATCGGGTGGGTAAGGTGTCGGCCTGCTCCCGACGGGTAGCGTCCACGACCGTCAAGGCCTCGGCGGTCCGTCCTTGCCGGTGCAAGGCGCGGGCGAGCAGCGTGGACAGCCGGCCCCAGGAATCGATGGCACGCTTCCCCGCGCTGGCGTCCTGGCGGTAGCGCGCGATGCGGCTCTCAAGTTCCCTCACCTGACGCACCTGCTCACCAGCGGACAGCGTGTCTGCCCGGATCGCGAGATCGATCTCTTCCGAGACGAGGCCGTTGAAGCGCCACTGCGAATTGGCGGGATCCTGCATCTGCAGTTCCCTCAGGATCCGCATCGCCGTCGTGGACTCGCCGATCGCCGCTTCGCGACGGCCGAGTTCCGACAGGGCCATCGCCTGCCATCGGCGCATGATCGCCTCGCGATAGGCCCAGGCGTTGTCGCGCGGCGCTCCTTCGCGCACCGTCGCGATGATCGACGCTCCCTCGGCGAACAGGCGTTCCGCCGCCTGATTCAGACCTTGCTGCAGGTACGAGGTTCCCAGCCAGCTGAGGCTGTCCGCCAGATCCATGCGCGCGGCGGCGTCGGGGTTGGGATTGGCGGCGATGCTGCGGCGCTTGAGTTCGATGGAGCGCTTGAAGTACGAGGATGCGCCCTGGAGGTCGACGCTCAGCAGCCGCGCCGACCCCAGGCTGTTGTAGGCATAGGACAGCTCGATCAGCGCTTCCCGGTTGTCGGGTTGGGCGTCGACCCACGCCTGCTCGGCGTCGCGGTAGGCCAGCCAGGCATCGGTGGCCTTGTCGAGGTCGCGCGTGTAGTAGTGGACATGACCGACCCAGAATGCCGCAGCGCCCTTGGCCTTGAGCCAGTCCCCGGTGAGGCCGGGCGACGGCGGCGGGCCGTCAAGCAACTTGCGTGCGCCTTCCAGCGGCTCCAGCGCTTCCTTCAAGTTGCGCTTCGAGACCCGCACCTCGCCGATCACCGTCAGGGCCTTGGCACGCTGCAGACGCTCCTCGGGCGTGGCGTTGTCGTCCTGCGCCAGATAGGTCAGCGCCTTGCTCCCGACGCTGTCCAGCAGCTCCAGCCGGCCGACCGGCCGCAGCTTGTCTGCGAACTCCCCGAGCATGTAGCTCAGCAGGTCGTCCGCCTGCTGGCGCCGTTCCTGCGCCTGGTGTTCCGCCCGCTCCGCGCGCCGCGCCTGCAGCACGCTGACCCCCGTCAGTGACACCATCGCCAGCACGGCGACGCTGCTGGCCGCGACGCTCCAGCGATGCCGCCGGACGAAACGGCCCAGCACGTAGAACCGGGTGTCGGGTCTTGCCGTGATCGGCTCGTGCGCCAGCCAGTGCCGCAGGTCGACGGCCATCGACTCCGCGTTGGCGTAGCGCTCCGAGGGCTTCTTCTTCAGCGCCTTGCCGACGATCGTGTCCAGGTCGCCGCGCAGCAGCTTGGCCTGGCGCGCGATGACGGGGTCGAGCTGGTCGCGCGCGACGTCCGACAGCCGCTTGGGCACCAGCTCCACGACCGCGCGCAGCCGGTCCAGGTGGGTCTGCGTGTCGTCCGCCGTCGGGTGGCGGCCGCCCAGCATCTGATAGAGCAGCACGCCCAGCGCGTAGACGTCGGTCGCGGTCGTGACGTCGGCCTGCTGGACCTGCTCCGGCGCCGCGTACTGCGGCGTGAAGGCGCTGCCGGCGCGCTGCGTGAGCTCGGTCGCCGCGCCGGAGTGCGTCGCATCGTCGAGCAGCTTGGCGATGCCGAAGTCCAGGAGCTTCACCTGGCCCTCGTGCGTGACCAGGATGTTGCTGGGCTTGAGGTCGCGGTGCAGGATCAGCCGCGAATGCGCATGCGCGACCGCCGCCAGCACGTCGAGGAAGAGCTGGATGCGCGACTCCACGTCCAGCGCGTTGATCTGGCAGTAGCGGTCGATGGGCAGGCCGTCGACGTACTCCAGCACCAGGTAGGGCTGGTGGCCGTTGTGCACGCCCGCGTCGAGCAGGCGCGCGATGTTGGGATGCGAGAGCCGCGCGAGGATCTGGCCCTCGCGCTCGAAGCGGCCGCTGTCGCCCTTGCCGAACAGCCCGGACTTGAGGAACTTGACCGCGACCTGGCCTTCGAAGCGCCCGTCGGCCCGGCTCGCGAGCCACACCGCGCCCATGCCGCCCTGGCCGAGCTCGCGCTCCAGCTCGTAAGGCCCCAGCGACTCGCCGCGGAAATCGAGCGGCGGCATCGCCGAGGGCAACGGCCCCTGCAGCGCCTCCGCGGCGGGCTGTTCGAGGAAGGCCTCCTCGTTCAGCGCCTCGTCGCGCGCGAGCAGCGCTTCGAGATGCTCGGCCATGGCGACATCGCCGGCCCGGATCTCCGCCAACCGGCGGGCGCGCTCGGGCCCCTCCAGGTCCAGGAGTTCGTCGAGCAGCGGACTCAGCGCGATCCAGCGCTGTTTATCGAGTGCGTCCATCGGGCGGGCGGGGTCAGACGTTGCGCGTCGGGCGTCGTGCGTCAGGTGGCGGGGAAGGACGAATCCGGCAGATCCGACCCGTCGGGGGTCAGTCCTTGAGGCTCATCGACAGCAGGATTCTCGCCTTCTGCCAGTCGCGCTGGACAGTCCGTTCGGTGACGCCGAGGGCTTCCGCGATTTCCTGCTCAAGCAGCCCGCCGAAGTAGCGCATCTCGACCACCTGCGCCATGCGCGGGTCGATGGTCGCCAGCTCGTCCAGCGCCTCGTGCACGCGCAGGATGTGGTCGTCGGACTGGGGCGTGCCTTCGACGACGGCGGTATTCAGCGTGAGGTCGGGCTGGTTGCCCCCGCGGCGCTCGGCCTGGCGCGCGCGCACCAGGTCGATGACCACGTGACGCATGGTCCGCGCCGCATAGGCCAGGAAGTGGCGCCGGTCGGGGAAGGTCTGCCCCTGCGCGCCGGCCAGGCGCAGCCAGGCCTCGTGCACCAGCGCGGTGGTGTCCAGCAGGGTCAGGTCTCCTGCCTGGCGGATGCGCTGCCGCGCCAGCCGCTGAAGGTCGCCGTACAGCTGCGCCACCACCTGGTCGGCGGCGGCCCGGTCGCCTTGACCGGCGTCGTGCAGCAGTTCGGTGATGTCCTTCATGGAGCGGAACTCTAGCGGTCCCGTATGACCTTGTTACAGAAGTCGGGGCGACGGATGACGCGAACCGCGCCGTCCAGGCGTCAATTCTAGGGTTTTCACTGAGCAGATTTTTGTTAGCGGATGTCGGGAAGCGCGTCGGGGATCCGTTTTAGATAGATGAGGACACGGCTTGGTCAATGTGGCAAGGGAGGCCGGCATGGATCGGGCTGCTTCAGCGGGTCGTGTCCTCACCCTCGAATCATTCGCACCCCGCGGGCGGCCGGTCACGGTCCAGGCGCGCGGGCGTGACCCTTCGTCCGTCTGGAGCAGTTGCGCATGAGTCCGTCCACCGCCGCCGCCGTAGCGCCCGCCGACGCCGTGGAGCAGGTCCGGGCCGGGCTCGTCAAGCCGGCGCGGCAGACGCCGGCGCTGTGGGTGCCGCGGGTGGATTCGCTGGCCGAGTTCGGCCTCATGATTTCGCGCCAGCTGACGCAGTGCCGCCGTTACGGCGGCCACCTGTCGGTGCTGTGGCTGGAAGCCGAGCCGGTGGCGCTGCCGGCGCAGACCGCGGCGGATGCCGACGCGGACAACGACGGCGAGGGCGCCTCGGAACGCGCCGCCGCGATCGAGGCCCGGGAAGGGCTGATGACGGCGGTGGGCCGTCGTCTGCGCAGCCGGGTGCGCGGGACCGACATGGTCCTGCAGGTGGGAGAGACGAGCTTCGCGGTGCTGCTGCTGGACGCCGGCATCCCCGAGGCTCACTTGGTGCAGGACCGCCTGTCGACGGCGCTCAACGGGCCCTACGGCGTGGATGCGATGACGATGCAGGTGCGCCTGCAGATGGGCATGGCGTCCTTCCCGGAAGGCGGCGCCCGCGGCACCGATCTGGCCGAAAGCGCGCGCCTGGATCTGCGTCGCCGGATGCGCTGAGACGGTTCCGGGCCTCGGGTCCGGGGCGAGGTCCGCACCGGACCCGCAGTTCGCGATCGGGATCAGAGATCCTGGCCGTAGACGATGAACCCCTTGTGTTCCGCGACGCGGTCGTACAACGCGCGGCCGGCGGCATTCGTCGTGTGGGTCTGCCAGTAGAGGCGATGTCCGCCGCGCGCCTGGACGGCGTCCGTGACCGCCGCGATCAGCGCGCGCCCGACGCCGCGACCCCGGACGTCCTCGGCGGTGAACAGGTCCTGCAGGTAGCAGGTGTCCTCGATCCGCGAGGTGCTGCGATGGAAGAGGTAATGCGTCAGACCGACCAGCCGGCCGTCGAGCTCGGCGACGAAGGCATGCACCGGCTCGCGGTCGTCGAAGAAGCGCGACCAGAGCATGGCCGTGACGGGCTCGGGCAGGGCGGTCTCGCCGGCGCGGCCGTAGAAGGCGTTGTAGCCGTCCCAGAGCGGTCGCCAGGCGGCGAGGTCGGACGGAGCGATCGGGCGGACGACGAGGTCGGAGGACATGCGCGGCGAGGGTGAGGGCTGGAGCCCGGGTTGGAAAGGCCCGGATCATCAGCCCTCGTGCCTGCGCGATCAACCGCTGATCGCGTGCGTCGCGGACGAGGCGCTCAGCGCTTGACGGAGCCGGGTGCCTCGATCACCCGCACCACCTCGCTCCACGGCACCAGCTTGAAGTTCTGCCGGCCCATCGGCCAGCGCTTGTGGCCGTCCTGGACGACGAGCAGGCCATGGCCGTATTCGCCGCCGAGAGAGGCCGACGTCACGTCTAGCCCGTCCGTCTCCGAGACAGCGTCGATGCCGCGCGCCGGGTTCAGGCCGACGCGCAGACGCCCCTTGATCGCGTGCGGCGCGTCGGCGTCGAGCACGACGTAGCTGTCGTTGCCCTGCGAGGACACGATGAGCCACGCGCCGGCCGGACTGCGGTGCACCGCCATGCCTTCGACGTCCGCATGCAGCAGCTCGCCCACCGGCAGGACGACCGCCGCGTCGCCGAGCCGGCCGTCCGCGTCGAGCGCCACGCGCCACAGGCCGCGCTTCTCCTCGCCGACGAAGAGCTGCCGGCCGGGCTCGTCCACGACGCAGCCTTCCGGCTGGGTCGCCAGCTTCATGGCCGCGACCTGCTGCGACGACCAGACGGTCCCGCGCCGCGTCACCCGCATCTGCACCAGACGTCCGTCCTTGTCATTGACGAACACGTCCAGCCCGCCCGCGGGATTGCGTGCGCTGCAGATGCCATAAACCTCGTCCAGCCCCGTCGGCAGCTCGGCGAGCGTCGAGACCTTGCCCGCGCCGTCGATGCCGAAGAGCAGCACGCTGCGCTGGTCGCGCTGCGTCGCCACCGCGAGATCCCAGACGCGCTCGCCATAGCGCACGCGCTGGCGCAGGTCGACGTTGTTGACCCGGCCCACCGGCAGGAACTGCGTCTCGCGGCCCTGCAGGTCGTAGACCGCGAGTCCGCGCTTCTTGTCGGTGCCCAGGATGCGGCTGCGGGTCGGCTGCGTCGGGTGGACCCAGATGGCCGGGTCGTCCGCCGCATCGCCGCCGCCGCGCACCGGCTCGGTCTGCGCCGAGGGCACCGCGACCGGGATCACCGGACGCGGCTGCGCCGCGCGCGCCTCGAGCCAGAGCCCCATGTCCAGCGGCGCCAGTCCGGGCGCGACCAGCTCGCGGCCCGCGCGTTCGGGATCCGCGACGAAGGCCCACAGGCCGACGCCGGCTTCGGCGACGTACAGCGCGGCCTCGTCGTCGCGCACCGTGCAGCCCTTGGCGTCGGGCACCGTCGCGAGTTGACGCAACACCTGGCCCCGGCCGGAGTCCTTGCCCGTCGTGGACAGCAACCACTGCTCGGCTAATCCGTCGCTGCCCAGCAGGAAAGCCTGCAGCGTCTGCTGCCTCGGCTCCAGGTAGAGGCAGACGGCCTCGACATCGAAGGCCGGACCGGGCCAATGCGCGCGTTCACGCAGCTTCCGGTCGCGGACCTCGATGAGGCGCAGGGCGCCGGAGTCGGCGTCCTGCAGCAGCGCCACCGTCGTCCCGTCGGCCAGTTGGCGGCGGTCCCAGCGCTTGGCCCGGACGCCGAACTCGTCCACCACCTGCGACTTGTCGTCGAGCAAGCGCAGTCCGCTCTTGCCGAGTTCGAGCGTCGGCCTGCTCGTGGCCGCGGCAGCGGGTCCGCCCACCATCGCCGCGGCCATCGCGAGAGCGACCATCGTTGACTTCATCATCATCGTCATGCCGTGCCGCTCCTCAGAACATCGCCAGCTTCAGGCTGAGCTTGTAAGCGCGGCCGTACTGCTCGTACTGGGTGTTGAAGGCCTTGCTGCCCTGGTACACGTAATAGCGCTCGTTGCCGATGTTCAGCGCTTCGAACTGCAACTGCAGCTGCTTCGTGAGCTGCACCCGCAGCGACGCGTCGATCTGGTTCTGGGTGTCGACCTTGCGGTCCTGCGCGCCGTCCAGCACGTCGCCGACTTCGAGCAGATAAGGCGACTTGTGGTTCAGCGCGATGCGCGCGCCGAAGGCTGGCGACTCCCAGCCCAGGCTCAGGTTGACGCTGCGGTCGGACTGGCTCGGCAGCGCGATGCGGCGGCTGACGAACTGGCCGCCGTCGTAGCCACCGATGGTCGCGCGCGACTTCACGAAGCTGCCGTTCGCGCCGATGACCAGGCCGTTCCACGGCGCGGGCAGCGTGCTCAGCGCCTGGCTCCAGGAGAGCTCCACGCCGCGCACCGTCGCGTCGCCGCCGTTGGCGAAGGCCTCGACGTGGCTGAAGTCCTCCCAGCCCGGCGTGCCGGCCAGATCGGTCTGGAACGCGAAGTCGCGGATCTTCTTGTGGAACACGTAGGCCGACATGGCGCCGTCGCGACCCAGGCGCTGCTCCAGACCGAGGTCCAGGTTGCGCGCGCGCAGCGGCTTGAGCAGCGGGTTGCCGATGGTCGCCTCGTCGCCGTCGACGGTCACGCCGGGGCTCAACTGGCCGAAGGCCGGCCGCACCACCGAATGCGTCAGCGCCGCGCGCAGCATCAGGCCCTCGTTCAGCTTCTGGCGCAGCAGCACCGCGGGCAGCCAATGGCGCGAGCGCGTCTCCTCATGCACCGGGCTCAGCACGCCGTCCTTCCACGCGGTGCCGTCGGCGGCGAAGCGCACGCGCTCGTGGCGCACGCCGACCAGCCATTGCGTGCCACCGCTCTCCAGCGTCGCCTGCAAGTAGCCGGCATCGGTGCGTTCCTTCATGCCGTAGTCGTTGACCGTCGAATCGACTTCGTCGCGGAACGCGTTCAGGTCGACACCGCCGTACAGGCCGTGCAGTTTCGCGAAGTCGATGCCGGGGCCGAACGAGGTCCACGGATAGTCGACCGCGTCGTTGCCGACGAAGTTGCCCAGTCCGAGCTGCGCGTTGGTCAGGTTGTACGGCGCCTTCTTCAGCACCTTGGCGCTCGGGGCGTAGGTTTCCTGCGCGTTGTCCTTGTCGCGACGCGTCGCCTTCAGGCCGGTCTTGAGGTCGAGGTCCCAGCCGCCGAGGTCGAACTCGCGCTGCACGTCCGCCTTCAGGTGGCGCACGCGGTCGGTCGCGTTGCTCTTCTCGATCTTGGCCTTGTTGAAGGCGTACAGCGAGGCGTCGTTCAGGCCGGTGACGGCCGTCGGGATCGGCTTGACGGTGTCGGTGTAGCCCAGGCCCGGGAAGTCCGCCGTGAACGACGACGAGGACAAGGTGTCGGGCTTGCTCTCGCTGGCGCGGCCGGCGCCGGCCTCGGCCCAGAACTTCCAGTCGCCGCGCGTCAGCTCGGTACCCAGCACCACTGCGCTGGACTTGTTGATCTCCTTGCGCGCCTTCAGGCCACGGCTGACGGTGCCGTCGCCCGTCTCGCCGGGGGCCTGCGCCTCCTCGAACTCGACGGCGATCGACTGGCGGTTCTCCTGGTCGGTGAACTTGCTGGTGAAGCTGCGCAGGTAGAAGAGCGACGCGTCGTCCGGCTTGAAGTCGAGGTTCAGCGCGGCGCCGACGCGTTCCCGGGTGATCGTGTAGCGGCGCAGTTCGAAGCTGTTCAGCTTCTCGCCGTCCCAGTCGCCGCCGGTCTCGACGTTGTCGCTGGCGAAGCTTCGCTGGTCGCCCGACAGCGCGACCGCCACGCCCAGCGTGCCGCCGGCGAAGCGATCGGCGAAAGCCACGGAACCGCGCGGCTTGGTCTTGGACGCGTTGGCGTCGTAGTTGCCGCCGAGCTCCATCGTGAAGAGCCGGCCCGGCTGGTCGAAGGCGCTCAGCGTGCGCACCGTCACCGTGCCGCCCAGCGAGTTGGCGTCCTGGTCCGGCGTCAGCGTCTTCTGCACTTCGAGCGAGCGGATCAGTCCGGCCGGCACCAGGTCCAGGCCGGGCGCGCGGCGGTCGGACTCGGACGCCGGCGTCAGCGCGCCGTTGATGTTGACGGCGTTGTAATCCGGGCCCAGACCGCGGACGCGGATGAAGCGGCCTTCGCCCTGGTCGCGTTCGACCGACACGCCCGGCATGCGGGCCAGCGCCTCGGCGGCGTTGTTGTCGGGCAGCTGGCCGATGCCGTCGGCATGCACGACGTTGACCACGCCCGTCGCGGCCGCCTGCCTGTCGAGCGCGGAACGCAGCGCCGCGGCCTGGCCCACGGTGACGACGGTCTCCAACTGGCGGGCGTCGGACGCCGGGGCCTTGGCGTCTTTCTTCGCTTCCACCTTGGCTTCGGTCTTCGGCTCGGCCTTCGTTTCGGACCTGGCGTCGGTCCTGGGGTCGGTCTTGGGGTCGACGGCCTGCTGCGCCAGTGCCGGCGCGGCGGCGAAGAGGCTGGACAGGCAGAGGGCGAGCAGGGTGGGGCGGGGCGGCGTGCGCATGGTGGGCGGTCGGTGAGTCACGGATGGCGACGCACGTTAGGAACCGCGGATGGCGGGTCCGTGACAGCGCGGCATTCTCGTGCCGAGCCGGCGCGGACGGCTCCTCGACGCCGCCCGCATGAGCCGATCCGACCCCCGTGTGGCGGCTCGGCGTCAGTTGAAGCCGAACATCGCCTTCATGCTGTCGAGCAGCTTCTGGAGCTTGTCGAGCTTGGCCGACAGCCGCACCCGCCATCCTGGGTCGGCGGGCGCGGCCGGCGGCGCGACCCGGGCGGGAGGCGGTGCGGAAACCGTTGGCGGCACGCGCAGTCCGGGGGCGGCAGTGTTGAGCGTCGGCGAGCCGACGTCCGTCCTGTTGTCGATGGACGGCGACGTCGTGCGCTGCGACATCCCGGAGGGCGCGGGCGGCGGTGCCGTATCCGGCTTGCGGTGGTCGACCAAGGCCGGTGCCTTGGCGCCGTGCAGCGCTGAGGGCACGTGGGTCAAGGCCTCCTGCAGAGAAATGTTCCTCAGGTGACAGGCATCGGCCGTCTTGTGGCCGTCGTCCATGAAGTTGTCCGCCTCGGCGTAGGTCATGCCTCGGGTCGTCGGCAAGGGCGCGCTCAGCATGCAGGGCGCTCTGCCTCCGTGGAAGCGGTTGCGGGTGAAGGTCACATCGTGGAGCGTGGTGTCGGGTCCGTCATACGCCCTCGTCGCCTGCGTGGTGTCGACGGTGGCTTCGGCGAACGTGTTGGCGACGACGTGGGTGCGCTTGGTGGGGCGGGGCGTCTTGCCATCGTCGTGGATCAGGTGAAGGGGCACCTTGTCGAACGTGTTGGCGACGATCGTCACGTCCTGTGGCGCCCGCAGCGTCACCGAAGGCGGCTGGACCCCGGCGATCCCGTTGATGAGGCCGAAGTAATTGCCATCCAGCGTCAGTCTGTCGGCGTCCGTCAGGAACGCGAGGTATCGCTGATCGGCGGGCGCCGTCTCGAGGGTCAGCGTCACCTGGTTGTTGCGGATCAGGACGTCGGTCATCGCCCCCTCCGACAGGAGGGCGTACGTGAAGTGTGCGTCCGAGAGGGTCGGTCGATCCGTGGCCCGCCTGGCGTCGCGTCGGGCCTGGTCTTCGCCGATCCAGTTGCCGATCACCTGGGCGTTCCTGGCGCCGACGAGTTGCACGCCGATGCCCGGATGCTGCGGCTCGCGCAAGAGCACGTTGCCGGTGACGACGGAAGCGCCACCCAAGCGGATCTGCGCATTCCGCGTGGTCGTATTCCGGAACGTGTTGTCCCGGATGACGGTGCCGCTCTCGCTGTGGAAGGTCTGGGCGGTGATGTTGTCCAGCACGAGGCGGTCGATCAGGAGGTCCTTCGCGCTGTGGAGGGTCTCCGTGATCTGCGACGTCGCCGATGCCGGGTTGACGAAGTTCGTCTTCCCGACGCGGCTGCCGACCAGGACGTTGCCGCTCCGCAGCGGCAGGTCTCCGCTGACCAGATAGCGACCGCGGGGGAAGAACAACCCGGTCTCGCTCGACGTGAGGTCGGCGAGCGCTGACCGGATGTTGTCGCCCTGGTCCTGCGGCGAGTCGACGAGCACCCCGTGATCGAGCGCGCACGCCATCTTGTAGCGCGGCTCGATCACGGGCATCGCTTCGCCGCCGCACATCGGCGGCGATGCCGTGACGGTGGCGATCGCAGAGGCCCCGAGGGGCATCAGCAAGGCGGCTGCGAGCGGGGTGAGCGAAAGGAAACGAACGGACATGAAGTGCCCTCCGGCAGGTGTGGCAAGCCACGGGAGCCGATGAGTGGCGCGGGTCAGGCGTTTCCGGGCGCCCCCTGAGGGGGGAGGCGCGGTGTTCGTGAGCCGTTGCGACCCCGCGGCGTCGTGTGACCACGGCTGTCACAGACGCCACCTAGCATCGCGCGCCATGAAAGTCGTGCTGCCTCGTCCGCCGCTGGTGCTCGCGCCGGTCGCGGGCTCGCGTCATTTCGGCCATGCGCTGCTGCTGGCGATGGCCGGCGTCACCTGGGCCTTCGGCTACTGGGCCGTGGCCAAGCCGACGTCCCTCTGGCGCTGGATCGACATCGTCAGCGAGACCGCCATCGTCGCGATGCTGGCGCTGTGGCTGGTGCAGCTGCGCGCGAGCCGGCCCGCCGGCCGCGTCACGACCTGGCTGTGCCTGGGCCTGTCGGGCATGCTGCTGGGCGGCTGGGCCGACCTGATGGACGAGTTCTGGAAGTTCCCGCGCGCGTTCACGCTGCTGATGGGCATGGAGTCCAGCTTCCACGTCGTCGGCATGATCGGCCTGACCTTCGGGCTGCATCTCTGGCGCCAGGAGCAGCTCGCGTTGAACGCGCTGCGCGCCGGCCGCGAACGCGGCTATCGGGAACACACCCAGATCGACAACCTGACGCAGCTCGGCGACGGCGCCTATCTCCTCGATCAGATCCGCCGGCAGCAAGACCTGGCACGGGCGCCGGGAACGCCGGCGGCTTCCTCGATGCTGGTGATGCTCGGCTGGCAGGACCTGCCGGCGCTGGCGCGCCAGCACGGTCTGGCGGAAGCCGACCGGCTGCTCCAGGCGACCGGTCCGCTGCTGCTGCTGCAGTTGCGCGGCGGCGACCTGCTGTGCCGCTACGCGGCCGACCGCTTCGTGGCGGTGCTCCCTGACGCGGATTCCGCGCTGCCGGGCGATCTGCTGGCGGCCTTGTCGTCGCACGTGCATCCGTGCGCCGACGGCCGCACGCGGGCGAGGCTGAGCGCCCGCATGGCGAGTGCCGCGCTGGACCCGCACGAGGACGCCGAGGCGCAGGTGCTTCGTCTGCTGGAGCGCCTGCGGTGAGCACTGCGGCGGCCGCGGACGACGCGCTGCTCGTCCTGCGTCAGGCACTGCCGGCCGGTGCCAGGCCGCACCATGGCGCGGACCGCGCCTTCATCCCTTGGGCCTACCAGGGCGCGTTGCTGGCCGAGTTCGCGCGCAGCCGCGGGTTCGAGCCGCAGGAGTGGCTTGGCCGATGCGGCGTCGTGCCGGGGCAGATGCTCTCGCCGCGCCAGCTGCTGTCGATGGTGGCGGCGCTGCAGCCCCTGGCGCGCGATGTCGGTTTCGTCGTCGGGCAACTGAGTCTGCCGGGCCACTACGGCCTGGCCAGCCAGGCGCTGCAGCAGGCCGTCGACCTGCGCCAGGCCCTGCGCGTGCTGTGCGACTGGCCGGCGCGCCTGTCGCCGCTGCTGACGCCGCGCCTGGTCGAGACCTCGGACGAATTGCTGCTCGTGTGGACGGAGTCCTGCGGCGCGCCGGCCAGCCTGCAGCCGATGCTCGTGGACCTGCAGATGAGCGCCGTCGTCGCGATGGCGCAATGGCTGGGCGGCGGACGATCGCTGCCGTGGTCCTTCAGTTTCAACCGGACGCGCCCGCGCGAACTCTCGCAGCACGCGACCTACCTCGGCGCCGACCTGCGCTTCGGTTGCCAGGTGGACGCGATGCGACTGCCGCTGTCGGCGGCGTCCGCCCCATGGCCCGCAGCGGTCCCCGGACGTCCGGCGATGGCGGCCGGCGCGCTCGCTCAAGGCGCGGACCCCGAGGCCGCGTCACGCGGTCAGCTCGCGGCGCTCTACGACCACCTGATGGCCGAAGTCGGCGGCGATCCGTCGCTGGAGCGCAGCGCGCAACGTTTCGGCGTCAGCCCGGCCACCCTGAAGCGGCAATTGGCCCAGCTGGGCACGCACCACCAGGCGCAGCTGGACCAGGTCCGCGCGCACGCCGCGCTCTACCTGATGCTGCTGCGCGGCCAGCGCGGCGAGGCCGTGGCGCGCTCGCTGGGCTTCACCGACAAGAGCAACTTCCGGCGCTCGTTCAAGCGCTGGACAGGGATGACGCCCGGGGTGCTCTGAGCGGCCCGCGCCACCTTGCGCGGGCAATGGGCTTCCGCAGCCGCGAAGGCTGGTGCCCAGGGCGGGCCTGGGCGCGCGCATAGACTCGGCGTCATGCCCACGGCGTTCGAACATCCCGAGGATCAGGCGCAGTACCGCCGCCCCGCGCACCGCGCGGGCGTCGAGCTGTACCACGCCCACATCCTGCGCCACAGCTTCGAGCCGCACACGCACGAGGCCTACGGCCTGGGCGCGATCACCGACGGCGTCGGACGTTTCCGCTGGCGCGGCGGCGAGCACCTCGCCCCGCGCGCCACGCTGATGCTCATGAACCCGGAGGACATCCATACCGGCGAGGCGGCCACCGCCGACGCCTGGGGCTACCGGATGGTCTACCTCGACGAGGCGCTGCTGGCGGAGCTCTACGGCGGGCCGGCCTGGCGCTTCGACGCCGCCGTCGCGCACGATGCGGAGGCCGCCACCCGCGCCGCCGGCCTGATCGCCGCGCTGTGGCGCGCGCGGGAGCCGCTGGCCTTCGACAGCGCGTTGCTCGAACTGGTCCAGGGACTGAGCCGCCATGCGCATCGCGCGCCGGTGCGCCCCGACGGCGCGGCCCCGCGCTTCGCGCCGGTGATCGAGCACATGCGGGCCCACCTCGACGAATCGCTGGACACTGCGCGTCTGGCCGCCGTCGCCGGTCTGAGCCCGTTCCACTTCCTGCGCAGCTTCAAGGCGCAGCACCACGCGACGCCGCAGCAGGCGCTGATGGCCCTGCGGCTCAACGAGGCCAAGCGCCAGCTCGCCGCCGGCCATGCGCCCGCGCAGGTCGCGGCGGCCGTCGGGCTCACCGACCAGGCGCACCTGACGCGCGGTTTCGCGCGCCGCTACGGCATCACCCCGGCGCGCTACCAGCAGCAACTGGGTACAAGACGCCGGCCCTGACGGCGCGCGACACTGCGCGCATGCTGTCCGGACTTCTCTTTGCGCTCGCCGCCGGCCTGATGTGGGGGCTGGTCTTCGTCACCCCGCTGCTGCTGCCCGACTACCCCGCCGCCATGCTGATGGCCGGCCGCTATCTCGCGTTCGGGCTGCTCGCGCTGCCGCTGGCGATGATCGACTGGCGGGAGCTGAAGCGGCTCACGCGCGACGACTGGATCGCCGCCGTCAAGCTCAGCGCCATCGGCAACTTCCTGTACTACCTGACCCTGGCCGCCGCCATCCAGCGCGCCGGCGGACCGTTGCCGACCATGATCATCGGGACACTGCCCGTGGTCATCGCGGTCTGCTCCAACCGGCGCAATGCCGCGCGCGACGGCCACTACCGCTGGCGCGACCTGGCCCCGGCGCTGCTGCTGATCGGGCTGGGCATCGCCTGCGTCAACCAGGTCGAGCAGGCGACCGTCGCGCCGCAGGCGCTGGGGCGTTATCTGCAAGGCGCGGGTCTGGCGCTGATCGCGCTGGCCTGCTGGACCTGGTATCCGATCCGCAACGCCGACTGGCTGCGCGCGCACGCCGATCGCGGCCCCCGCGCCTGGGCCACCGCGCAGGGGCTGGTGACGCTGCCGATGGCGGTGCTGGCCTTCGTCGTCCTGGCGATCGCCGACGGCGCGGGCCTGCCGCTGCTGCCGGCCGGCTTCGACTTTCCCGCCGGACCGCGGCTGTGGCCCTACGTCGGACTGATGACGGCGGTCGGGCTGTTCGCGTCCTGGCTCGGCACGCTGTGCTGGAACGAGGCCAGCCAGCGACTGCCCACCGCGCTGGTCGGCCAGTTGATCGTGTTCGAGACGCTGGCCGCGCTCGCCTACGCGCAGGTGCATCGCGGCGAGTGGCCGCCGCTGATGGGCGTGGCCGGGGTCGTGCTCCTGGTCGGCGGCGTGTGCTGGGCCTTGCGCCTCAAACCGGTGCCGCCGGGGCGGGAACGGCATCTGCCCGCCTCGTCGGCATGAATTTTCTGCCTCACGATCCCGCCCGACGCGCGCTCCTGAAGCGCGCTTCCGTCCTGACCGCCGCGAGCACCGTCGGTGCCGCCTTCGGCGTGGCCGCGTTGCCCGCGCGTGCGCAGAGCGCGCCCGCGTCAGCGCCAGCCCAAGCGCCCTCGTCGGCGTCCGATGCCGTGCCCGCGCCGACGCCCGGCGTCCAGCAGGGCGCCTGGCGCGACCAGTCCCGCCTGCGCGATATCCCCTGGCGCCTGCGTCTGCCTGAGGGCGACCGGCCCGTCGCGCTGGTGGTGTTCTCGCACGGCCTGGGCGGCAGCCTCGACGGCGGCACCGAATGGGCGCAGGCCTGGGCCGAGGCGGGCATCGCCACGCTGCATCTGCAGCACGCCGGCAGCGACCGCGCGATCTGGCGCGGCGGGCTGCAGGCGGTGAAGGCCGCCGCGAGCGCCGAGCAGTTGATCGAACGGGGTCACGACGTGCAGTTCGCCGTCGAGCAGCTGCTGAAGCTGCAGAAGGAAGGCCAAGGTCCGTGGGCGCGCGTGCGGCCCGAGGCGCTGGGCATGTCGGGCCACTCGTTCGGCGCCCAGACGACCCTGGCGGTGGCGGGGCGCGATTTCCGGGAGCGCAGCGCGCCCGACCTGTCCGAATCCCATTTCAAGGCCTTCGCCGCGTTCAGCCCCTCCGCCGGGCACTTCCCGGGCGGCATCAAGGGCATCACGCGGCCGATGCTGTGCCTGACCGGCAGCCTCGACGGCAACCCGATCGGCCAGGAACGCGACGGTCGCTACCGGCGCGTCGTCTACGACACGCTGCCCGCCGGCGCGAAGGCGCAGCTGTGGCTCGAAGGCGCCGATCACATGAGCTTCGGGGGCGGCGGCGAGCGCGGCGCGGGTTTCGGCCAGCGGCTGCTCGGACGCGATCGCGAACGCGCGCCCGAGAAGCTGGCTGCGCATCACGCGTCGCTCATCAAGTCCATCAGCACGGACTGGTGGCGTTGGCGCCTGCTCGAAGACGAGGAGGCGCTCACACGCCTGAAGTCGCCGAAGGGCCTGGATCCGAAGGACGAGTGGCTCCAGGGTTGACTCGCGGCGTGCGTCAGGCTGCGAGCTCGTCTTCGGAGGGGCTGGAGGCGTTCGGGGCGTTGGACGGCGCCATCAGGAGCGCCTTCGCCAACGCGCCGATGCGACGCAGTGCGCGCGGGTGTTCCTCGCCCCACTGCCCGCCGACGCCCAGTCGCACGCAGTTCCGGAAGCGCGGGCTCGCCGAGAACATCATCCCCGGCGCGATGATGATGTGCTCCGCGAGGCAGGCCTCGTAGAGCAGGGCGGTGTCCAGCCCGTCGGGCAGCTCCACCCACAGGATGAAGCCCCCGGCGGGGTCCGAGACGCGCGTGCCCTTCGGGAAACTCTCGGCGATCATCTGCCGGGCCTGGTCCACGCGCGCCGCGATCGTCGCCCGCAGGTGCCTCAGCGCGGCGCCGCCGCCGGCCTGCGTCAGCAGGTCCGCCAGCGCCAGTTCCAGCACGCTCGTCTGGCCGCCGGACTGCACGGCCTTCGTCCGTCGCAACACCTGGCCCCAGCGGCCGGCTTCCACCCAGCCCAGCCGCAGCCCCGGCGCGATCGTCTTCGAGAACGAGCCGCAGATCATCACGTGCCCCGTGGTGTCGAAGGACTTCACCGCGCGGCGCTTGTCCTCCTGCTCCGACAGGTCGTTGTAGAGCACGTCCTCGATCAGCGCCACGTCGTGCTGCGCCAGCATCGCCGCCAGCCGGCGGCGTTCCGGCACCGGCATCGAGGCGCCCAGCGGGTTCGACAGCGTCGGCACCGTCAGCACCGCCTTGACCTGCTGCGTCTCGAAGGCCAGCTGCAGCGCCTCCAGCGACATGCCGTGGCGCGGATGCGTGGGAATCTCCAGCGCGCGCAGGTGCAGGCTCTGGAGGATCTCCAGGAAGCCGTAGTACGTCGGCGATTCGAGCGCCACCACGTCGCCGGGCTTGCAGACGGTGCGCAGGCACAGGCTGATGGCCTCCATGCAGCTGTTGGTGAGCACGACCTCGTCCGGGTCCAGCACGCAGCCCAGTCCCAGCGCATGGCGCGCGACGGCCCGCCGCGCCTCCTCCATGCCGGGGCCGAGCGGGTAGGTGCACAGCAGGTCCCGGTGGCGCATCACCGCCCGCGCCATCGCGCGGCGCACGCGGTCCTGGTCGAACAGCTCCGGCCCCGGGCAGGCCGCGCCGAAGGAGACGAAGGACGGGTCCTGCGACAGCGCCATCACCTGCACGCCCAGTTGGTCCAGCTGGACCATCCGGGACGAGGTGTCGGGTCGCGAGACCCGCGGTTCGGGCAGCCGGGGCGGGCGCGCCGCGACGAAGTAGCCGGAGCGCGGCCGGGCCTCGATCAGGCGGGCGTCTTCCAGCCAGCGGTAGGCCTGCACCGCCGTCGACAGCGACACGCCGTGCTGTCCCGCCAGGTCCCGCACCGAGGGCAGGCGTTCGCCGCGCTTCAAGGTGCCCGAGCGGATCGACCGGGCCATCCGGTCGGCGAGTTGCATGTACAGCGGTAACAGCGGCGCGTCCATGCGTCGATTCTGTGTGCTCGCAGCGGGCGTGGACCGATACAGATCGACGGCAAGCCGGCCAGCACAGGCCGGCGTCGTGCGCGGGCTGTATGGCTCGCATCGGTCGGCGGCTGTGGATGGAGCGCGACAGCTGGTTTTTTTATCGTGACGGCATGCAACCGTTTCGCCTGCTTCCCCTGCCGTTCCGGCCCCGACGTCAGCCCCTGGGCTGGCCCGCGCCGGCTTTCGTCGCGCCCGGTCCCGGACCGGATGCCGTCGCGCTGCCGACCGACGGCCGCCCGGTCGCGCTGCGCCTGCGACGCCCTGTGCGGCTGCGGGTTTTCGGCGGCAAGGCCTGGATCACCCGCGAAGGCTCGCCGGACGACCACTGGCTGGCGCCCGGCCAGACACTGGAAATGCCGGCGCCGGACGGCTGGTTCGGATGCCGGATCTTCGCCAGTGGCGAGGGCGCATCACTCGTCACCCTGAAGGCGGAGACGATCGATTAAGTCCAGGGCTCGTCCCGGTTTTTCGCTATAACTCGGCCCTCGTAGGTTGCCGGACGACATCGAAGGATGTCGCCGGTGAAACAAAGACACGGGACCCGAGTCCCACGAGGGAGTTGCGATGAATCGATCCGCGATGTTGCGGGTGGCGCGTCTGGCCGTGGCCGGCGCAGTCGGAGCGATGGTGCTGACCGCCTGCGGCGGCGGCGGCGGTGAGAGCGGCGTGCCCCTGAACGGCGGCAGCAACACCGGCGGCGGCGGCGGCGGCGGCAACAGCGGCGGCACCGTCGGCGGCGGCGGCAACACCGGTGGGAACACCGGCGGCCCGCTGCAGGCCAGTTCCACCTACGCCCAGCAATGCGCGCCGGGCAACACGGAAGCGGCCTCCAATCTCCGCACCGCGTCGCTGGGCACCGAGAAGAACTGGATCCGCGCCTACTTCGATGAGGCCTACCTGTGGCGTGAGGACGTGCCCTCGATCGACGCCTCGGCGGCCGCGTACAGCGGCAGCGACGTCGGCGCCGCGCTGAACGCCTACTTCGACGCCCTGCTGTCGCCGGCGCTCACCGGCAGCGGCAAGCGCAAGGACCAGTTCAGCTTCGTCATGAGCACGCGCGAATGGAACGCGCTGTCGCAAGGCGGCGTGGAGGTCGGCTACGGCATCGAGTGGTCGATGAAGTCGCCGACGCCGCCGCGCGGCCTGCGCGTGGCGTTCGTGGAGCCGGGCAGCGTGGCCGAGCGGGCCGGCGTGCGCCGCGGCGACACGCTGGTGACCGCGGACGGCGCGGCGGCCGACGTGGGCGACTCGACGGGCGTGAAGACGCTCAACGGGGCGCTCTTCCCGGACGCGGCGGGTTCCAGTCACCGCCTGGTGCTGACCTCGACGGCGGGCGCCACGCGCGACGTCTCGCTGGTCGCGGGCAACATCACCAAGACCCCGGTGCCCACCAGCCAGGTGCTGACCGCCGCCGACGGCGCGAAGGTCGGCTACATGGTCTTCAACGACCACATCCTGACGGCCGAGCAGCAGCTCATCACGGCGATGCAGAACTTCCGCGCCAGCAACGTGAGCGACCTGGTCGTGGACCTGCGCTACAACGGCGGCGGCTACCTGTTCATCGCCAGCGAGCTGGCCTACATGATCGCGGGCGGCACGGCGACCTCGGGCAAGACCTTCGAGCAGCTGCGCTACAACAGCAAGCGCTCGGCGGAGACCAGCAGCGCGGATTCGAAGACGCCGTTCTACAGCGAGTCCTGCCTGCCGTCGGGCGACAAGTGCTCGTCGGCGCAGCCGCTGCCGGCGCTCAACCTCAAGCGGGTGTTCGTGCTCGCGCAGTCGGGCACCTGCTCGGCGAGCGAGGCGCTGATCAACGGCCTGCGCGGCGTCGACGTCGAGGTGGTCCTCGTCGGCGGCACCACCTGCGGCAAGCCCTACGGCTTCACGGCCAAGGACAACTGCGGCTACAGCTACTTCCCGATCGAGTTCGTCGGCACCAACAACAAGGGCTTCGGCGACTACGCGGACGGCTTCGTGCCGGCCGGGTCGGGCGCGACGGGGGTCAAGGGTTGCCAGGTCGCGGACGACTTCAACCATGCCCTGGGCGACACCAGCGAGGCGATGCTGGCCGCGGCGCTGCAGTACCGCAGCAACGGCACCTGCCCGGCGGCGAGTGCGTCGGAGGTCGGCCACGCGCGGGCGATGGGCGTGCGCGCCGCCGGCGAGGACGCCGTCGCGCTGAGCCTGAAGAAGCTCGCGGCGCGCAGCAACCGGATCGTCGGCGGACGGCCCTGAGGCCTCCGGGCGGCGCGTGTGAAGCGCGCCGCGGACATGACAACGGCCACCCTCGGGTGGCCGTTTTCCTTGGTGACCTGGCGTCTGGACGCCGGTCCCGGACGGGAGGCGGCGGTCGAGGCCGCCGGAGGGTCAGAGCTTCGGAATCCGGATCCGGCTGATCATCAGCGAGCCCGAGACCGCGAACAGCAGCACCAGCGGGTGCAGCGTGAAGCCGCCGAGCTTGACGACGCCGAACCACAACGCCTCGCCGATGGCGCCCTGCCAGGCGGCGACCCACAGCACGACCACGATCAGCAGCGAGGTCGGGATGGGCGTGCCTTCGAAGTAGGCGACCTTGTCGTTGCCGCCGGACAGGGTCTCGGCGGTGATGTTGTAGCGGGCCAGGCGCGACACGCCGCAGGCGACGAAGAAGCCCAGCACGATGCGGTCCCACAGGCCCTGCATGCCGCAGCCGTAGGCGATCACCGCCGGCGCGACGCCGAAGGAGATCACGTCCGCCAGCGAGTCGAGCTCACGCCCCATCGCGGAGCTCTTCTGGCGCCAGCGCGCGATGCGGCCGTCGAGCACGTCGAAGACCAGCGCCGCGGGGATGAGCGCGCAGGCGTAGTACAGGTGCTGCACCGTGCCGGTCTGGAGGAAGGTCATCACCGAGAACAGCGCGCCGACGCCGCAGAAGGCGTTGCCCAGGGTGAACCAGTCCGCCAGATGGAACTCGCGGATCATGGAGAAAGGCTTGGGTCGGTTCATGGGAAGCGAGCATAAGCGAAGGCTCTGCGCTTCGCGGCAAAGGCCGCGCCCGGGGTCAGGCGTCGCGGGGCGCGTCGACCTTGGGCGCTTCGGGGACCGCCGTCAGGCGGCCCCAGGCCTTGCGCGTGAGGTGCAGGGCGAGCAGGCCGAAAGGCATCCGCAGCCAGTGCGAGCGCACGTACAGCGCGCTTTCCGCAAGCGCGTGTCCGGGCAGCCGGCAGCTGTCGTGGTCCGGGCGCAGCGCGCGGCGGTAGCAGGCGTCCAGCAGGCGCAGGGCCAGCGGACCCGGAGGCGGCCCGAGTTCCCCCGGCAGCGTGTCCGGGTAGGGCGTGTCCAGCAGCATCCGCGTGTAGCGCAGCGCCAGCCACAGCGGGCGGGACAGGCCGATCCGCCGCGCGCGTTCGGCCAGCCGCGGCCAGAAGCCGTCGATGGCGCCGAACTCGCGCATCAGCGCGTCCAGGTCGAACAGGTCGCGCAGGCCGTTGGGCAGCTCGCCCTCGTGGAAGAGGTGGGCGGCGCTGTGGAGCAGCATGTCCTCGGGCGGGAGGACGAAAACGCCGGGCAGGCCAGGCAAGGGCCGCGGCGCGTCGAACAGCGCCCGGCTGTCCAGCGGCGTGCGCGCCGTCGGCGGCAGCAGCGTGTGGTGCACGTCCAGCGAGGTGCCCCGGCGCTTGTGGTGCAGCGGCGGCAGCTCGTGCATCCAGTCGCGGTAGTAGCGCTGGTCGTAGGCGTCCAGTTCGTCGTCGAACTCCCAGCCGTTCACCATCAACACCGTTTCGCAACGCGGCAGCTGCTCGGGCGGGATCAGCAGGTCGATGTCGCTGAACATGCGTCCCAGCGCCGGTGCATGCCCGCCGAGCGCGTAGGCGGCGCCCTTGAGCAGGATCAGCGGTCCGGGCAGTTCGTCCAGCGTCTGGCGCAGCAGGTCGACCTCGCGCCGCAGCATCTGGACCTGCCGCCGCGACAGCAGCAGCGCCGAGCGCAGATGCGGCTGCACCGGTGCCGGCAAGGCGGTCAGCCAACCGCCGACCTCCATCAGCTCGGCCAGCTTGCCGGCGAGGTTGGACCGCCGTGCCTGACGCAGGAGCAGGTCCCAGTCGGGCAGGCTCAGGCCGACGGCGATCGCGGGCTGCAGCAGCACGCGGACCAGCAGCGGACGACGGCGTTCGCCATGTCCATGTCCGTGGCCGTGGCCGTGGCCGTGATCATGGCGCGCGCTCACGGCGAGGTCTCCAGCAGTGCCTCGAAGTGCGCCACGGCCTCGTCGAGCCGGCTGTACTCGAAGCGGTAGCACTCGCAGGCGTCGACCAGTCGCCCCACCGCCTGGAATCCGGCCTGGCCGTGGATGTCGTAGTTGAAGGACTGCTCGGCGAGGTCCATGAACGCGCGGGCGCGCTCGATGGGCTGCAGTTGCGCGGGCGCGTCGGCGCGCCAGGCGGGCAGCACGATCCAGGCCGGTTGCGCGGGCTTGAGCCGGTGCTCGATCGCGTCCTGCGGCGGACGCACCAGCGCGACCGTGCCCTTGGACGTGTTGGGCATCGAGGCGCTGAAGTGCGCGTCCGGCGCGAAGGCGCGGATCACCGGGATCGATGCGTTCTTCAGGTTGATCGGCCGCGCCATGCCGTGGACCAGACCGGTCGACATGTCCAGCAGGCCGAGTTCATCCGACAGCAGCCGCCAGCCGCGATGCGCCAGCGCCGCGCACAGCGTGCTCTTGCCGGAGCCTGGCGGCGCGGGCATCAGCAGCGCGCGGCCGCCGCGCTCCAGCACCGCCGAATGGATCAGCAGGTATTGATGGGCGTGCGCGGCGATGCACCAGTTGATGCCCCATTCGAGCATCGCCAGCGCCTGCGCGGCGGGCAGCGGGGTGAAGGAGCGCTGGCCGTCGAACCAGAATTCGGCGCGGCCCTGAAGCCGGCTCAGCCAATGCGGGCTGCGCAGCACGGCCACGTGGAAGTCGACGAACTCGTCCTCGTCGACAAGTTCGAAGTCGCGGTACATCGCCGCGACATCGCCGGCCAGATGGGGGATGTCCGACCGGATGCGCACGGTGAAGGGCGCGAGCCGCAATGTCACGCCGCCGTCG
Source organism: Roseateles noduli (assembly GCA_002205125.1). GTDB lineage: Bacteria > Pseudomonadota > Gammaproteobacteria > Burkholderiales > Burkholderiaceae_C > Roseateles > Roseateles noduli. The sequence goes on from NIOE01000007.1 coordinate 228,499, forward strand.
CGCATCCGGGCCCGCAACCCGGCGGTGTCGAGGTCCTGCAGTCTCAAGCGATCGGCTCCTGCGCCGCATCGTCCACGGGAAGCTCGACCAGCAGATTCACCTCCGCCAAACGCCTCAGATGCAGATCGAGCATGTCCGCGAGCGCTTCGGGGGAGGGCTGCTCGTCCCAATCGACATCCTGCGTCAGGCGCCGCAATAGCTGGTCGCGGTCAAGCGGCTGCGCGAAGAGCCATTCGGCCAGTTGCGCGCCGACGGCCGCGATGAGGTGGGTGTCCCCGCTGACGGGGTCGAAAAAGACTGCGTGCTGCTCACCCTCCCAGGCGAGCAGCACGTCGTGGATCGGTGTCCGGCAGTGCCAGACCGGTCCTGGCATCAGGGCAACGCGAGGTAGTTTTCCACCAGGTATCGCCTGTAGTCCTTCTCGGCCCAGGCCAAGCCGGTCGAGTTGGCCGGCTTGAACAAGCCGGGGCCCGTGGACGCCATCTTCTGGATCATGTCGACGCCGTTGGACAACGCGCATTCCGCCACCCGATGGCCGGCGAACATGGCGTTCAGGCGGGCGACCAGCACCAGGGTGCCGACGCCGCTGGAGCCGCCGGCGACGAACGCGTCCGTCACCTTGACGTTCGGACCGAATTGCCAGTGTCCGGCGGGGAAGACGTTCTTGATGAGCAGATTCTTCTTGGCGTAGTCGTCTCCCCTGCCGCGGAAGGCCTGGGCAGAAACGACACCCCAAGGGGTCGTCGGGGACACTTCCCCACGCACGGTATTGCCGGTCCAGTTGGAGACGTTCCAGCACTCGGTGTTGTTGATCACGGCCGTGGCGGCGCGGGCCTTTACGCTGGCGCCGCCATCGCGCAGCAGCGCGGAACCCCAGGCCGAGGTGGTGTTGCAGTGCCAGGCCATCGCGGGACGGCTGGCCAGCGTCAGACCGACCGGCACCACGCCGGCCTGGATGAAACGGCGGCGGCGTTGCGAGACGACGGAACCCTTGACCGGGGTCGGGGTGGCCGAAGACTGCGGGGTGTTGTCGCTGCTGTTGTCCATATGCTCAGCTTTCGTGGTGCTACGTCGTCCTGATTCCTGCGGACGTTCAAGCGGATCGGCGCTCCCGTCCGACCTGCGATCGCAGTGTTCCATACAAGCCTGCCCCGGGATACCCCGCCCAACCCCTTGAACGGGTGGCGTGCGGCGTCCGTCACACGCCGGATAAGTCAGCGCCGGCTTACACGGAATCCTTCGCCGTTGTTGAAGTTGTATCCATGTGTCCGCCGATGGATCCGGCGGCATGAGGCGGTCGGCTCATGCCGGTGACGCCTTCAGGCGACAGCGGCTGCGCCGCAGCGTCCTTCCCCGGGCCGGCCTCGTCCGGATTGTCCAGGTCGTCCTCGACCAGGAAGCCGCCGCTCTGGTGCGCCCACAGCTTGGCGTATAGGCCGCCCTGGGCCAGCAGCGACGCGTGGTCGCCCTGTTCGACAATGCGACCCTGGTCCATCACGATCAGCCGGTCCATGGCCGCGATCGTCGACAGCCGGTGCGCGATCGCCACCACCGTCTTGCCTTCCATCAGCCGGTACAGGCTGCGCTGGATCGCGGCCTCGACCTCGGAATCCAGCGCGCTGGTCGCCTCGTCGAGCAGCAGGATGGGCGCGTCCTTGAGCATCACCCGGGCGATCGCGATCCGCTGGCGCTGGCCGCCGGACAGCTTCACCCCGCGTTCGCCGACGTGGGCGTCGTAGCCCTGGCGGCCCTTGGGGTCGCTCAGGCCGTCGATGAAGTCCGTCGCCTCGGCCCGCTCGGCGGCGGCGCGCATCTCCTCCTCCGTCGCGTCGGGGCGGCCGTACATCAGGTTGTCGCGGACCGAGCGGTGCAGCAGGCTGGTGTCCTGGGTCACCATGCCGACCTGGCGTCTCAGGCTGTCCTGGGTGGCCGTGGCGATGTCCTGGCCGTCGATCAGCACCCGGCCCTTGTCCACGTCGTAGAAGCGCAGCAGCAGGTTGACCAGCGTCGACTTGCCCGCGCCGGAACGGCCCACCACGCCGATCTTCTCGCCCGGGCGGATCGTCAGGGTCAGGTCGTGCAGCACGGTCTTGCGGCCGCCGTAGCTGAAGTCGACGTGCTCGAAGCGCACCTCGCCGCGGGTCACGGCGAGCGCTCTCGCGTCGGCCGCGTCCCGGATCGCGATCGGGCGCGACAGCGTCGTGATGCCGTCCTGCACGGTGCCGATGTTCTCGAACAGGCTGGCCATCTCCCACATGATCCAGTGCGAGATCCCGTTCAGCCGCAGTGCCATCGCGGTGGCTGCGGCGACCGCGCCGATGCCGACCTGGCCCTGCGTCCACAGCCAGACCGTCATGCCGGCGGTCGAGGCGATCAGGCCCATCGACAGCGCGTGGTTGACGATCTCGAAGCCGCTGATCAGGCGCATCTGGCGGTAGGCGGTGTTCAAAAAGTCCTGCATCGCGCCGCGCGCGAAACCGGCTTCCCGGTGCGAGTGCGAGAACAGCTTGACCGTGCTGATGTTGGTGTACGCGTCGGTGATGCGGCCGGTCATCAGGCTGCGGGCGTCGGCCTGGGCGGTGGCGGCCTTGCCCAGGCGCGGGACGAAGTAGCTCAGCGCCACGACGTAGCAGGCCAGCCAGCCCAGGAAGGGGAGCAGCAGCGTCGCGTCGAAGCTGCCGACGACGCCCAGCATGGTCACGAAGTAGATCGTGATGAAGACCAGGATGTCGGTGACGATCAGCCAGCATTCGCGCACGGCCAGCGCCGTCTGCATCAGCTTGGCGGAGACGCGGCCGGCGAACTCGTCCTGGTAGAAGCTCATGCTCTGCGCCAGCAGGTGCCGGTGGAAGTTCCAGCGCAGCCGCATCGGGAAGTTGCTGGACAGCCCTTGGTACTTGCTGAGCGACTGCAACGCGATCAGCAGCGGGCTGGCCAGCAGGATACCGAGCAGCAGCAGCAGCTTGTCCTGCTGGGTGGACCACCACTGCGCGGGCGGGACCTGGCTGAGCCAGTCCACGACGGAGCCCAGCATGGAGAACAGCAGCGCCTCGAAGGCGCCGATGGCGGCGGTCAGGACGATGAGCACCGCCACCAGCCCGCGCATGCCGTGCGAGCCGGCCCAGACGAAGGCGAAGAAGCCCTGCGGCGGTTGCGGCGCCGGGGTCTGCGGAAACGGATCCACGAGTTTTTCGAACCAGCCAAACACGGCGGTCTCCCTGTCACTTCTGCGAGACCGGTGAGCCTACAGGAGCCGGGTGTCAGGCGCACCCCACCCCCGCGCCGGTGGCGGGTGGGTGGGGTGAACGGGGGGAATCCGCGCTCGGGCGGCCCCCGCTGGGGGGCGACGCGCCGCCTATCTGGCGGGCAGCGGCAGCAGCCGGCCCTGCGCCTGCTGGGGCGCGGGGATGTGCAGCAGGGCCGACAGGGTCGGCGCGAGGTCGACGATCTCGACGCGCTGCTCGATGCGGCCCTGGCCGACCCACGCCGGCCCCCAGGTCAGCAGCGGGACGTGGGTGTCGTTCTCGTAGGGGCTGCCGTGGGTGGTGCCCGTCACGCGCGAGCCGAACATCCAGCCCGCCTTCGGCACCACCTGCAGCGGCGCGGCGACGCCCGGGTACCAGGAGCGGCGGAACTGCTCGAGATAGGGCGTCGTGGTGTCCGTCCCGGCCAGCTGCTCGCGGGTGAAGGCCGTCTGCACGCCGTCGACCTGCACGACCAGCGCCTTGGCGGCAGCGTAGACGGCGTCGGCGGACAGTCCCTTCGCCTTGATCGCCGCCTCGTCGAAGATGAAGCCGCTGCCGGACATGCCGATCACCCAGCGGCCCTCGCCGAACTGCTTCGCGAGCCCGGCGTTGACGAAGCCCACGGCCTGCGTCGGATTGATGCGTCCGGCGTCCCGGCCCTGCGACTTCGCCCACTCGGGGGTGTCGGTGAACCCGTGGTCGGCGGTCAGCACGGCGACGTAGTTGTCGCGACCGACCGTGGCATCGAGGTACTTGAACCAGTCCTGCAGGTAGGCGTCCAGGTGCAGGAAGTGGTCGTGCGACAGACGCGACTCCGGACCGAAGGCGTGGTTGATGTAGTCGTGGCTGGACAGGCTGACGGACAGGAGGTCGGTCTGGTCGTCGCTGCCCAGGCGCTCGCCCTCGACGGCGGCCTTGGCGAAGGCCAGCGTCAGCTCGTCGCCGAACGGGGAGGGCAGGATGTTGCCGTAGAAGCGCGGTCCCGGGCCGTCCATGCCGGCGCCCAGCACGGCGGGCAGCCTGTTGCCGTTGCCGCTGTTCGCCTGCCAGGGCTGGCCGTCCGGCACGCTGCGGGCGTAGGCGGACTGCGGCAGCATCGGGGACCAGGTCCTGCCGAAGAACCTGTCCGCCGGCTTGGCCGCGTTGAAGGCGTCGACCCAGGCGGGGTGCTTGTCCATGTAATAGGTCGACGAGGCGAATTCGCCGCTGCCGCCCATGTACATGTAGGCCGTGCCCTTGTGGCCGGCCGGCAGGATCGCGCCGCGGTCCTTGCCCGAGATGCCGATGACCTTGGATCCCGGCTGCAGCGTGCGCAGCACGTCGCCGACGGTCTCGACCTTGTAGTTGTTCGGGCTGGTGCCGGCCAGCGGCTCGGTCTTGTTGCCGATGTACTGGTAGCGCGCGTCGGCGGTGTTGTACTGCGGGGCGCCGGTCATGGGGTCGCGCCACTCGTTGCCGATGATGCTGCTGCGCTGCGGGTAGGCGCCGCTCAGCATGATCGAGTGGCCGGCCGCCGTGACCGTGTAGCCGTGGCCGTAGTACGCATTGGCGAACCAGGCGCCGCGGTCGAGGAAGCGCTTGAAGCCGTCCGGCTGGAGCTGGTCGCGGTAGCCGAGCACCTGCCGGATCGGCAACCCGTCGACGACCATGAAGACGATCAGCTTGGGCGGCTTCTTCGACGCGAAGGGGGTGGCCGCGGGGCCAGGTGTTGCCGGGGCGTCCGGGGACGAGGAAGACGGGGAGTTGGCGCAGGCGGCCAGCGCGGCCAGGACGGGCACCAGCAGCCAGGTGCGACGGGTCAGGGTCATGGCGGAACGGGCTCCGGGACGAAGCCGCTGAAACAAATATGACAGCGGAGTATCCGCCGCCGCCCGCCCGGCGGGCGCGACCGCCGGTGCGTCTGCTCGCTCTGCGCGACGGGCAAACCCTGACGGGCCGCCGCCGTCCGGGGACGGTCCAGACGGAAAAAAGGCCGGACACCACGCGGTGACCGGCCTATTTCACTTTCTGGTTGGATCGCTTGCGCGCTCCCCTCCTGTTATGGGAGGCGATTCTGCGGGCCGCAGGCAATGGGCATGCCCGGGTTTGCCCCAGGTGGGGCCTTCGATCTGAGAACTCCTCCTCAAGTGGGGAGGGTTTCGGCCGGAAATGATGCGTCGGCGCGACGCTTCCGCAAGCGTTCCGGCGCGCGAGTCAATGACTCATCCGTGCGTGATGGCGTCGTCCAGGACTTCGATCCAGTGCCGCACGGGCAGGTCGCTACCGCTTTGGAGGTGCTGGATGCAGCCGATGTTGGCCGAGACGATGGCCTCGGCGGCCAGCGGCGCCAGGGCGGCGAGCTTGCGGTCCCGCAGCTGCTTGGACAGCAGCGGCTGCAGCACCGAATACGTGCCGGCGGAGCCGCAGCAGAGGTGGCTCTCGCTGGGGGCGACCGAAATCTCGAAACCGAGCTCGCGCATCAGGCTTTCCACGCCGCCGCGCAGCTGCTGGCCGTGCTGGAGGGTGCAGGGCGGGTGGTAGGCGAGCTTGGGTCGCTGCGGCGTGGCGCCGGGCTGGCCGAGGCGCGAGCGCAGGGGCGCGACGAGTTCCGGCAGGTACTCGCTGAGGTCGCGGGTGAGCGAGGCGATGCGCGCGGCCTTCTCCGCGTAGTCCGGGTCGTGCGCGAGCAGCCGGCCGTAGTCCTTGACCTGGACGCCGCAGCCGGAGGCGTTCATCACGATGGCGTCGACCTGATCGCCGTGGCCGTCCACCATCGGCCACCAGGCGTCGATGTTGCGTCGGGCGTCGTCCAGGCCGCCGTGGTGGTCGTCCAGGTGCGCGCGGATCGCGCCGCAGCAGCCGGCCTCGTCGGCGACCAGCGTCTGCACGCCGGCGGCGTCGAGCACGCGGGCGGTGGCCGCGTTGATGTTGGGCATCATCGCCGGCTGCACGCAGCCGAGCAGCATCAGCACCTTGCGCGGGTGGCTGCGTTGCGGCCACTGGTGGGCGCGCGCGTCGGGCTTGGGCGGGACCTTGTCCTTCAGCGCGCCCGGCACCAGCGGACGCAGCGCCTGCCCGATCCGCAGCGCCGGCTTGAACAGCGGCGAGGTCAACCCTTCCTTCAGCAGCCAGCGCTTGACGCGCTCCTCGCGCGGGCGTTCGACCTTGGCGTCGACGATCTGCCGGCCGATCTCCACAAGCTGGCCGTACTGGACGCCCGAGGGACAGGTGCTCTCGCAGTTGCGGCAGGTGAGGCAGCGGTCCAGGTGCTGCTGCGTGGCGGCGGTCGGCGGCTCGCCTTCCAGCACCTGCTTGATCAGGTAGATGCGGCCGCGCGGCCCGTCCAGTTCATCGCCCAGCAACTGGTAGGTCGGGCAGGTGGCGGTGCAGAAGCCGCAGTGCACGCAGCGCCGCAGGATGGCCTCGGCGGTGCTGCCTTCCGGGGTGCCTTGGAATTCGGGGGCGAGGTGGGTTTGCATCGGTCGGCTTGCTGTCGCTTGCTATCGGCGTGCCATGGGCTTGCTGCGCGTCGTGGGAGTGGGTGGCGCCGCGCTTCGGGGGCGGATCAAAGATCCGGATACAGCCGCCCCGGATTGAAGATCCCCGCCGGATCGAACTGCCGCTTGAGCTCCTTGTGGATGCGCGTCAGCTGCGGGCCGAGCGGCGAGAAAGTGCCCGCCGACTTGTCGCTCGCGTAGAACATCGTCGCGTGCCCGCCCGCCGCGGCCACGACCTCGCGCACCTGCGCGGGCGCCATCGGCGTCACGACCCAGCGCTGGGCGCCGCCCCACTCCACGAGCTGCTCGCCGTGCAGCGCCATCGGCGGCGTCGTCGACGGCACCGCGATGCGCCACAACGTCGCGCCGCCTTGCACCGCGCGGCGCGCGCCGAGGAAGAACTCGTCGCACTGGTCGCGCAGCCCCAGCCAGAACGGCGCGGCCATCGGCTCCGGGATCACCGAGCCGCCGAGCTTCTGGATCGCCGCGCGGACCGCCGCCTCGGCGCCGGATAGGCGCACCACCAGCGCGCCGTCCCACCAGGCGCTCGCCGAGATCGGCAGCGGCTGCCCGCCCCAGCGGTTCATCCGCAGCAGCGCCTTGTCCTGCGAGGCCTCGAAGCGCAGCGTCGCGGTGGCGACCGGTCGCGGCAGCACCTTCAGCGTGACCTGCGCGATCAGCCCGAGCACGCCCATCGATCCCGCCATCAGCCGCGACACGTCGTAGCCGGCGACGTTCTTCATCACCGTGCCGCCGAAGTGCAGCAGCTCGCCCTTCGCGTCGAGCATGGTCAGCCCGAGCACGTGATCGCGCACCGCGCCGGCCGTCGCGCGCGCCGGGCCGGACAGTCCGCTCGCGACCATGCCGCCTATCGTGCCCGTGCCGCCCGAGGCCGCGCCGACGAAACGCGGCGGCTCGAAGGCCAGGTGTTGCCCGTGCTGCGCCAGCAGCGCCTCCACGTCCGCCACCGGCGTGCCGGCTGCCGCGGTCACGTAGAGCTCGCTAGGCTCATAGGCCATCACGCCGTTGAGCGACAGCGTCGAGATCGGCTCGGCGTCGCCCAGCGGACCGCCGTAGAAATCCTTGCTGCCGTGACCGGTCAGCCGCACCGGCCGGCCTTCCTGGAAACGCGCCGCCATCGCCTCCAGCGTCGCCATCAATTCCGTCGAGGGGACGAAGCCGGCGCCCGGCTCCGGGTCCGCCGCCGCGGCGCCTGCTGCTTGCACTGCCATCAGAATCGCTCCAGTTCTGGGAATGAAAGTGCACCGCGCTTCACATGCATGCGGCCGTATTCGGCGCAGCGCTGCAGCGTCGGGATCACCTTGCCGGGGTTCAGCAACCCCTTCGGATCGAAGGCCCGCTTCAGGGCCAGCATGCGTTCGCGCTCCTGCGGCGAGAACTGCACGCACATGCTGTTGAGTTTCTCCACGCCGACGCCGTGCTCCCCGGTCACCGTGCCGCCCATCGCGACGCTGGTCTCGAGGATGTCCGCGCCGAAGCGCTCGCAGCGGTGCAACTGGTCGGGATCGTTCGCGTCGAACAGGATCAGCGGATGCAGGTTGCCGTCGCCGGCATGGAAGACGTTGGCGCAGCGCAGGTCGTACTTGCGCTCCATCTCCTGGATCGCCAGCAGGATGTCGGCCAGCCGCTTGCGCGGGATCGTCGAGTCCATGCACATGTAGTCCGGGCTGATGCGCCCCGACGCCGGGAAGGCGTTCTTGCGGCCGCTCCAGAAACGCAGGCGCTGCGCCTCGGTCTCGCTGACCTCGATCCGCGTCGCGCCGCGGGCCTGCAGCACCGCGCTCATGCGGACGATCTCTTCCTCGACTTCCTCCGGCGTGCCGTCGCTCTCGCACAGCAGGATCGCCTCGGCGTCCAGGTCGTAGCCGGCGTGGACGAAGTCCTCCACCGCCGCCGTCATCGGCTTGTCCATCATCTCCAGGCCGGCGGGGATGATGCCCGACGCGATGATCGCCGCCACCGCATCGCCGGCGCGGCGCAGGTCGTCGAAGCTGGCCATGATGCAGCGCGCCAGCTGCGGCTTGGGCGTCAGCTTGACGACCACCTCCGTCACCACCGCCAGCATGCCCTCGCTGCCGATCACGACGCTCAGCAGGTCCAGGCCGGCGGCGTCCAGCGCCTCGGAGCCGAACTCGACCGGCTCGCCCTCGACCGTGAAACCGCGCACCTTGAGCACGTTGTGCAGCGTCAGGCCGTACTTCAGGCAATGCACGCCGCCGGAGTTCTCCGCGACGTTGCCGCCTATCGTGCAGGCGATCTGGCTGCTCGGGTCCGGCGCGTAGTACAGGCCGTGGGCGGCGGCCGCTTCCGAGATCGCCAGGTTGCGCACGCCGCACTGGACCCGGGCGGTGCGCGCCAGCGGATCGATGGCGACGATGCGGTTGAACTTCGCCAGCGCCAGCGTCAGGCCTTCGGCGTGTGGCATCGCGCCGCCGGACAGGCCGGTGCCGGCACCACGCGCCACCACCGGCACGTCCAGCGCGTGGCAGGCCTTCAGCACGCCGGCGACCTGGGCCTCGGTCTCGGGCAGCGCGACGGCCAGCGGGCGCTCGCGATAGGCGGTCAGGCCGTCGCATTCGTAGGGCCGCGTCTGCTCGTCCTGCCACAGCAGCGCGTGCGCGGGCAGCTCGGCCCGCAGGGCCTGGACCAGCTGCGCGCGGCGCCCGGCGCGGAAACCGGCCAGCTCGGCGGCCTGGTCGCCGGGCGGCTCGTGGGTGGAAGGAAGGACGGCGGTCATGGCGTCGAACTGTAGCCCCGCGCGCTGACCCCGGACTGAACCCGGCCCGGACGCGGGCCCCCCCGTTGGCGGGAGCCGTTCAGCGCGAACCCGGCAGCGGCCACCACAAGGCCTTGCGGTCCAGCGGCGTCTGCGCCGGCAGCAATGGGTTGCTCAGGCGCAGCACGCGGCGCTGGTCGATGCGGTGGCGCTGCAGCAGATCGCCGAAGATCTGGCGCGACAGGCGCTCGAAGGTGCCGTCGGCCACCAGCGCGTTCATGCCGCGCGTCAGGTCCGCCGCGAGTCGCGGACGGCCCGGCCGGACGAACATGTAGAGCGCCGCGGGATAGTGCAACAGCAGGTAAGGATCGATGACGAGCTGCTGCTCGGCGAAGCTGGCCAGTTCCGAATCGATCTCGAAGATCGAGCGCGGGAAGTAGTCGAAACGGCCCGCCGACAGCATCTGGAACAGGCCCTGGTAATGCGTGCTGACCTGCACCGGCAGGCCGTTGGCGCGCAGCACGGCGGTGTCGGGCCAGTCGTGCATCTGACCGGCCGTCAGCCGGGCCAGGTCCTTCACGTCGCGGATGTCGCGCAGGCGGTCGCGGTCGGCGGCGCGGGTCAGGCACAGGCGCCAGCCGATCAGCCCCCGGTCCAGCGGCACGCGGATCGGCAGCAGGGTCTTCTCGCGCTGCGGATCGGTCATCGTCCAGAACACGTCGATGCCGGGATCGTCGCTGGCCATCTCCAGCAGCGCGCGGCTCTGCACCATCTCGGACTTCGTCTGGACCAGCGCGTAGCGCGTGCCGCTGCGCTGCAGCGCAGCGTGCAGCAGGCTGATGAAGTAGTCGACCTGCCTGTCCTGCTGCGGCAGATGGCGCGGATAGACGACGGTGGTCGGTTCCGGCGGCGCCGCGGCCGACGGGGTGCCGCGAGCGGGGCGGGCGGCCGACGCGGCGCCCGGCAGCAGGGCGAGTGCGGGCAGCGCCGATAGCGCAGGCAGCGCGGTGGAGAGGGCCGAGGCCGCGGCGGCCTGCAGCAGGTCGCGGCGGACGGCCATCAGGCGTCCAGGAAAACCGTCAGCACGCCGGTGTAGCCATGCAGCCGCGCGTGGGCGATCTCCCCGTTGGCGAAGAATCCGGCCAGCGGCACCTCGCCGAGCGCGTGCTGGACCCACTGCAGCTCCGCCGACGGCGAACCGAAGTGCGGACCACCCCGGCCGGTGCAGCTGAAGTACAGCGCGCCGGCCATGCGGGCGCCGCGTTCCTCGGCTTCGGCGCGGATCTCGGTGCAGATGCGGACCAGGTCGCGGCGGGCGGCGTCGGGATGGCGCTCGCAGAAGCTCAGCAGTTCGCCCTCGCGCATCTGCTCGGCCACGGCGATGCCGCGCCGGCCGGGATCCAGCCCGACCAGATGCCGGACGCGGACCTCGGCGCCGTACTCGCGCCGGGCGCCGGGCTCGTCGCTGAGGCCGACCAGCGTGCGCCGGAACAGCGGCATCGCCTGGCGCAGCGAGCCGGACTCGCCGGTGTAGGCGGGCAGCTTCAGGTCTTCGAGCAGCGCGTCCAGCGCCGGCTGCCCGTCGAGTCCGGTGACCAGCGGTCCGTCGCAGGCGGTGACGCGGCGCTCGCGACCGAGCGGCTGGCAGCCCTGGCTGACGCGCGAGATCCAGCGCACGTCCGGACCGAGCGCGAGACCGGACAAGCCGCCCGCGAAGATGCCGTCCGCGATCTGCACGGCGTTGTCGCCGCCGCTGACCAGGCCGCCGAAGAGGTAGCCGCTGCTGCAGCGCTGGGAGAGTTCGGCGATCAGCTCCTGCAGGTCGGGCGTGCCGCCGTCGGCGTGCAGCAGCAGGCTGCGCGATTCGCAGTCCGGGGTCAGCGGCTTCAGCCCGGAGAAGATCCGCCACTGTGCCGGCGGCAGGTCGCACAGCATGACGACCAGCGCCGGCTCGTCGAAATACTCGACGCCGCTGGCGCTGACCGCCAGCGCGGACGCGCCGACCCAGCCGCAGCCCGGCCAGCGTTCGCGGACTTCGTCCAGCAGCGCCTGCGCGTGCGGCACGTAGGGATGCGTGAGGTAGAGGAACCCCAGCGTCGGCGTCATGCCGGCGCGCTGCCCCTCCAGCTGGGCGCCGGCGAGGGCCAGCGCCATGTGGGGATCGGGATGGGTGGCGTGCGCCTGGAGAAAGCGAGGCATGAACGGCCCTCGGGAGGCTGGCGGGCTCAAGGAGCCTTGCGTTTGGCGGCGGTCTTGCGCGCGGGCGCCGCCTTCTTGGCGGCCGGCCTGGTCGCGGGGCCGGCATCGGGTCTGGTCGCGGGTCTGGTCGCCGATCTGGCGGATGCCTTGGGCGCAGCCTTCGCCGCCGGCTTGGCAGCCGTCGTCGAGGCGGCCGCCGCGGTCTGGGCGGTCTTCATCGCGTTGGACGCGACCTGCGTGAACTGCTGCGTCAGCGCGTTCCACCATTGCATCGGGTCGGCACCGGCGGGTCTGGGACCGGCGGGGTCGCCGGCCTTCGCATCTGACTTCGCGTCCGGCTTCGCTTCGCCCTGCGGGGCCTCCGCGGCGGGCGGCGTCGGCGGGGACGGCGGCACGGGCTGGGCAGGCGGCACCGGCGGCGTCTTCAGCACGTCCTTCAGGTCCGCCATCGGCACGTTCATCGCGTGCAGCGTCGACAGCGTCATCCGCTGCACCTCCAGCGCCTGGATGGTCGCCGTGAGCATGCGGGCGTTGTTCTCGAGCCAGAACTGCACGGTGCGCAGCTCGTTGATGCGCTTGTCCAGCTCCTCCGGATCCAGCGTCGGCGCGACCCACTGGCCGAAGCCGGGGATCGCCGCGCCGGCGTTCTTCATCAACCCCTGCATGAAGTCGAAGCCCGGAACGAATTTGCTGAAGTCGGTGTCCGCCATGGTGTCTCCTCGAAGCCGTCCTCGCCGGCGCTTCCCGCTGGCGGCGGGAAGGCCGGGGGCGGCCATGCCGCACTATCCTACGTCCTGGCGGCGACCGTCCGGTGTCGGGAAGGGCGGTGTCCGCGTCAGGTCGGAATGTGGTTCAGGTCGGCCCAGCCGGTCCACAGGATCTGGATGCCGATGCACAGCAGCACGAAGGCCATCAGCCGCATCATGACCAGGGTGCCGACTTCGCCCATCTTCATGAGCAGCCGGCCGCCGTTGCGGTAGACCAGGTAGACCACGGCCGCCGTGAAGGCCGCGCCGATGGCGGCCACGCCCGCGCCCATCACGTAGGGCACCGGCGATCTGGGGATCTGCGCGCCCAGCGCGATCGCCGCGGCGATGCTGCCCGGGCCGGTGGTCAGCGGGAAGGTGATCGGGAAGAAGCTGCGGCGGACGATCTCGGCCTCGGTGATGTCGCCGGGCGAGGCGTGCACCACGGCGGCCTGCATCTCGTCGGTCTCGTTGCGGGTCAGCATCACCCAGGCGCTGTAGGCCACCAGCAGGCCGCCGCCCACGCGCACGACCGGCAGCGAGATGCCGAACAGGTCCAGCACGTAGGTGCCCACCAGCAGCGACACCATGATCACCACCCAGCCGTTGATCGCGACCTGGCGCGCCAGCCGCTTGAGGACCTTGTCGTCGCCGCCGGCGGCGCCGATGACGATGGGCGCCACGCCCACCGGGTTGATGATGGGCAGCAGCGTCAGCGGCACCAGGAACAGCGATTGGAGGAAGGACGGCAGGGGGTCCAAGATGGGGACTCCAGGAGGGAAAGTCAGGGGGAAGGGAAAGCGCCGGAACGGCGCGCGGCCCAGTGTGCCGCAACTCGGTCAACGCGATCCGGTCCGCGGCATCAGGGTTACCTCGAAGCCCTGGTCCTTGAGCAGGGCGGTGAGGGCGCGCGGTCCGGTCATGTGCATCGCGCCGACGGCCACCAGCAGCGACTGGCCGCGCTGGTGCAGTTCGGAGATCCGCTCGGCCAGGGCCGGATTGCGTCCGTCGTTGATGCGCTGCAGCGCGGCGCGGTCGGCGGCGTCGGTCACGCAGTCGCACCATTCGGCGTAGCGGTTCAGGCGGGCGAGGTCGCCGCGGTCGTAGACCGTCACCATCGTGTCCAGCGTGCGCAGCAGCGACTTCGGGCGTTCGAGCTGCTGGAGGTTGGAACGCAGTTCATGTCGCGCCGCGTCGACGTCGGCGGGCAGCAGCGCGTCGAGCTGGCCCTGCAGCGTCTCCAGCGCCAGCACCGGCAGGCCGCGATCGCGGGCCCACTGGCTCAGCAGCATCTCCTGGCCGTAGCGCACGTCCAGCCCGAGCGACCGGGCGCGCAGCAGCATGTAGGTGCTGGTCTGCAGCAGCGGATGGATCGCCGCCAGCGCCTGCGGCTCCAGACAGACCGATGCCGCCTGCGCGTCCAGGCGCCGGCGCAGCGAGGCGTCCAGCGGCAGTTCGGGCATGGGCGGCATCTTCCAGGCGTCGCGGTCCAGCGGATCGAGCTCCAGCGCGACGGCGTCGACCTCTTCCAGCGCCTTGCGCAGCCGTGGGCCGGGGGCGGCCCAGCTGGGCTTGCCGACGTGCAGGCTGGCGTACAGGTAGGAGGTCCGCCCGTCGCGCCTGAGCGTCCACATCAGGCCACGGTCCTTGGCCTGTGCGGCCAGGCGGTCGGCGGACAGCGGCGCGGGCTCGGGCGCGCAGGACGGCTTGGCCGGCGCGGCGGACGCGCCGTTGCCGGTCAGCGCCGCCAGCACGGCGAGCGAGCCGGCGGCGAGCGCGCGGGTGGCACGCTTCAGGAGAGTCGACGGAAACGGATTCAGCATGGACGGCACGATGCCATAGAACCGGCCGCCTCCAAGGCGGACGAAGCACCCGCCGAAGAGGGAGACCAAAAGGGGACGAAGGGGGAAGGAAAGGGGAAAGGAAGTGAGGACAGGACGCACTGGCGCACGGGGAGGCGAGGGGGTCAGGTCTCGCCCGCGCGGAAGCCCATCGGGCGGCGCTGGCGCACCTCCGGCTTCACCCGGTGCTCGGCTTCCAGCAAAGTCAGGAACTCGTCGGGCGACAGCGTCTCGCCGAGAATTTCCGCCTGCTGCCGCACGGCGGCGAAGTCGCCCAGCGTCAACGCGTCCAGCAGGCTCAGCCGGTCCGCATGCGCCGGGTCCGGCGCGGCGCCGACTTCGCGCTCGAACATCGTCAGCCGCTGGTCCGGCCGCAGCGCCTTGAAGCGGATCTTGAAGCTGAAGCGGCGCAGCGCGGCCTCGTCCAGATCGTCGAAGGCGTTGGTCGTGCAGATGAAGAGGCCGGCATGGCGCTCCATGCCGGCCAGCATCTCGTTGACCTCGCTGACCTCGTAGTGCCGCTCGGCGCTGCGGCGGCTGCGCAGGAAGCTGTCGGCCTCGTCCAGCAGCAGGAGCGCGCCTTCGGCGGCGGCGGTCTCGAACATGCGGGCCATGTTCTGCTCCGTCTCGCCGACGTACTTGGACATCAGGTCGCTGGCCAGCCGCACCATCAGCGGCCGCTGCAGCTCCGAGGCGATGTGTTCCGCGAGCGCGGTCTTGCCGCTGCCCGGCGGGCCGTGGAAGCACAGCGTGCCCATGCCGCGGCGGCGCAGCGCCTCGATCAGGCGCGGCAGGGCGAAGCGGCATTCGCAGTGGATCAGGTCGAGCGAGTAGCGCGTCGCCGACGGCCGCGACTGGGGCGAGGCGTCGATCAGGCCGAGCGCCTTGTCGGCGTGCCGCAGTTGCCGGCTGACGAGGTGCTCGTTGGCGGCGGCCTGCGCGGCGGCATCGATCGCGCCGTCCGACGCGGATGCGCCGACCTCCGCCGCGCTCCCCGCCAGTCGCGCGAAGCGCACCGCGGTGCGGACCTGCGCCGGCGTCAGGCCGCGGCGTTCGGACAGCCGTTCGGCGAAGCCCTCCGGCACCGGCAGTTCCTCCAGGGCCTTGCGCACCAGCCCCAGGCGCGCGCCCGGCGGCGGCGACGTCAGTTCCAGGTGGTACTGGAAGCGGCGCCGGAACGCCGGGTCGATGTGCTCGATGCGGTTGGTGATCCACAGCACCGGGACCGGGTTGCTCTCCAGGATCTGGTTGACCCAAGCCTTGCCGTTGACGGTCATGGTCGCGGGCATCTCCAGCGCCGCGTCCAGCCGGGCCATCAGATGCGCGGCGTCGCCGCTCAGGTGCGGGAAGACGTCCTCCACCTCATCGAACAGCAGCGCCACGTCGCGGCTCGCCTTCAGGAACACCTGGCTGATCTGCAGCGAGCGGTAGCGGTCGCGACCGCTCAGCGCGTTGCCGTCGCGGTCGGCGTATTCGACCTCGTAGAGCGCGAGGCCGGCCTCACGCGCGGCGACTTTCGCCAGCTCCGTCTTGCCGGTGCCCGGCGGGCCGTAGAGCAGCACGTTCACGCCCGCCTGCCCCTGCGCCACCGCCTGGCGCAGCAGCGTGGCGAGCAGGGTCACGTCCTCGGCGATGAAATCGAAGTCGGCGCGCTGCAGCGGGCTGGGCGTCACCGGGCGCGTGAACACCGCCATCAGGTCCTGCGGGCCGTCGTAGGCGCGCATCAGCACCGGCGGCAGCTGCTCGCTGACCTTCATCAGGTCGGAGAGGTCGGTGATGTTGTGTTCGGCGATCAGGTTCTCGATCATGCCGACCCGCTCCAGCCGCGAGCCGGCGCGCAGCGCGTCGGCCACCTCGTGCGGATCGACGCCCGCCACCTCCGCGATCGCGGCGAAGGCCTCCTGCGCGGTGTTGACCTTGAACTCGACGAGGGCGCCTCGCAGCTCGCGCTGGTAACGCGCCAGCGTGCCGTAGAGCAGCAGCGCCCGCTCGGCCGCGTTCAGCTGCAGCAGGCGTCCGAGGACGTCGATGTTCTGCTCGACCAGCGTGGAGGGACTCCTCAGCCGGCCCTCCAGCGCGTCGCAGGTGCAGGACAGCAGCGCCAGGAGATCCTTGGGCGCGTCCTTGATGTACTCGTCGAGGTAGAAGAACACCGTGCCTTCGGCGAACGGGCCGCGCCACACGCCGTGGCGGGCGAGGAAGGCCGCGTCGCCCAGCCGCTCATGACCGGCCCACAGCGAATGCCCCTGGCAACGCCGCGCCAGGTAGCCGCGCACGCGCGAGAGCACCTGCGGCGGCCACACGAGGTGACGCGCCGTCAGCGCGAGCAGGCCGCTGAGGTCGCGTCGGGGATTGAATCGGTTGGCATGGCGCACCGTCAGCGTCAGCACGAAGTGCGAGCACATGCGGTCCAGCACCGGGCTGTCGGACAGGCCTGGAGAGTCCAGCGGAAGCTGCGAGCGCTTGGCCATGGTTCGTGCGGGGGACCACCCCTGAACGGGGCGTGGCCGCACGATCTTGGCGCAGGGAAGGGGGGAGGACAAGCCCCCGCCGGATCAATGCATGATCACGGTCTGCTGGCCCAGGTTGGCGTACTGGGCGATGAAGGCGTCGAGGTCGTCGACGTCGGGACCCTGTTCGATGAGCGCCTCGACACCCTCCTGGAAAGTCTGGGCGAGCGCGCCCTCGATGAAGATTTCCTTGCGGGTGAACTTGTCGACGATCTCGAAGCCGTCACGCTGCAACGAGGGCAGGTTGGTGTGGTCCACCTGCGCCGCATGCGCAGCATCCCCGGCGGACGGAGCGACCGGGACATCGAACTGGACGACGATGTAACTCGGTGAGTCGTAGAGCATGTGCATGAAGGACTCCTTGGTTGGAGGAGTTATGGCCTGTTGCGACGGATTCAAGACCCGTCGCTCCCAACCAGGCCATGACCCATGGTGGCAGAACTTGCGGAACACGCTGCACCGTGTCTCAAGCATTTGTGGTGCCAACCGCACAGGGCGTCACGGATTGACGGATCGCAACACGCACACACGGGAACGACATCCTGTGGACATGCATGTGGGCGGACAGGCTCACTCCAGCAATCGGAGCGCCCACTGCTCGTCGTCGTCCAGGCTGAAGCGCAGGTCCACCGGCAGGAAACCCCGCCGGCCGTCCAGCCAGGCCGACCATTGCAGGGCCGGCCGACCGGCCCCGCGCATCAGATCGCGCCGCAGCAGCCAGCGGTCGCCGTCGCGCGCCGCCACCTCGAAATCCCAGTCGTTGACGCCCGTCGGACCGGCGACCGGCACGCGCAGGCGCTGGCCGACGGAGGGCGCCGGTTCCGCCGCCATCATCGCGGCCAGCTGCAGCCACCACGACAGCCGATCCTGAGTACCCGCCGACAGCGGAAACGCTCGTGCGCCTACAAGCAGAACCGGTCGTGCGGCGTCCCGGTCGAAGATCAGCAGCTCACGTTCGCGGCCCTGTCGCGTCACGCGGTGCCGTTCGGGCTGCAAACCTTGCGGACCGACGCGCCCTTCGCTCTGCCAGACCGGCAGTTCGCGATCGCCCGCGCGGCGTTCGAGGGTCATTTCGAAGCGATCGGCGCCGATGTGGAAGCTCAACGCCGCCTCACCCGGCTGGCCGTCGATGATGAAGGCGTAGGCCAGCGTGCCCTCGCCGTGCAGCGGCAACGCGAGCAGCGCGGGCACAGGCCGGGTGTCCGGCTTGCGCACGGGCGTCGCACGCTGAGAGCTGCGGGGAACGACGGGCTGCGCGACGGGTTGCGCCATCTGCTTCGCAGCAGGTTCGGGTGCCGGCGGAGGGGCCGCCTTGATGAGACGCGTCGCGATCGTCGGACTGCCGACGGCCCGCGGCAGTGGCCGGGGCGACAGCGCGACGACGGCTCCCGCATGCAGCGCGAGGGCCCCCACGAGCGCCGCTGCGAAGGCGATGCGCTCCTGAGGTGAAAATGCCGCCACCGATCGTCCGACGAATGACTGTCCGCTCACAACAATGAAACTCGCCACCTACCGCGATGGATCCCGCGACGGCCAACTGGTGGTCGTGTCGCGCGACCTGAGCCAGGCATGCTATGCCAACGGCATCGCCACGCGCCTGCAACAGGTGCTCGACGACTGGAATTTCATGGCGCCGCAGCTGGAGACGCTGTCGCAGTCGCTGAACCAGGGCCGCGCGCGGCATGCGTTCGCGTTCGACCCGAAGCAATGCCTGGCCCCGCTGCCGCGACTGGCGGGCTGGATCGCCGGCGAGGCCTACCCCGAGCAGGGTCAGGCCTTGCGCGACCGCGGCCTCGCGTGGCCGGAGCGCCTCAGCGCACCGCTGCTGCGCGCCGGCGGCGCGGAGGCGCTGCTCGGTCCCACCGAACTGCTGGACCTGCGCACGCCGGGCCTGGAGCCCGAGCCGCAACTCGCCGCGCTCATCGGCGACCTGGGGCAAGGCGCCGTGCCGTCGCAGGCGCTGGAAGCCATCCGGCTGCTAATGCTGGTCAGCGACTGGGTGCTGCGACCGGTGCAGCAGGAGGAACTCGCCAGCGGCTGGCCGGCGCTGCACAGCCGCCCGGCGCTGCAGTTCGCGCCGGTCGCCGTCACGCCGGATGAGCTGCCCGGCGCCTGGTACCTCGGTCGCGCGGCGCTGCAGCTGCAGGTCATGCGCAACGGGCGCAAGCAGGCGGTCGTCGATGCAAAGACCGGCATGAAGTGGTCGCTCGGCGACCTGCTCGCGGAAGCGGCCCTCAACCGGCCGCTGCGTGCCGGCACGCTGGTCGGCGCGGGTTCGCCGGTGCTCGGCAAGCAGGTGGTGCTGGAGCCGGGCGACAGCCTGCGCATCGAGTTCAAGCTCGGTGACGGCCCCGGCCCGTTCGGCGCCATCGACATGGACCTCGCAGAGTCGGAAGATGCGGCATCGGACGCCGCCGGCACCGACGACGATGCCGAGGGAGACAGCCCGAAGGGTGCCGCCGCGGCCGATGGCGAAGGCGTCGAGGCTGCTGAGACCGCTGAGGCCGCTGAGACGGCCATCCCTGACGTTCAAGAAGGAGACACCGATGAACCTGTTTCGCCGTGACCTGATCGCGCTGCTGGGCGCGGGCTGCGCCTCGCCGTGGGCGATGGCGCTGAGCCTGAGCGAGGGCGACGCCGCCTCCGGCGTGCGCGCGGCGCTCGAACGCGGCGCCCAGGCGGCGCTGGCCAACCTGGGGCGGACCGACGGCTTCCTCGGCAATCCGCAGGTGAAGATCGAGCTCCCCGGTGCGCTCAAGGATGCCGCGCGCCTGCTGCGCACGACCGGCCAGGGCAAGCGCATCGACGACCTGATCACCTCGATGAACCGCGCCGCCGAGCAGGCGATGCCGGAAGCGCGCCAGCTGCTGGTCACCACCGTGCGCAACATCAGCGTCGAGGACGCGGTGAGGATCGTGCGCGGCGGCGACAACGCGGTGACGCAGTTCTTCGAGGACAAGACCCGCTCGCCGCTGACGACGAAGTTCCTGCCCATCGTGACCAAGGCGACCGAGCGCCAGTCGCTGAGCGAGAAGTACAACGCGGTGGCCGGCAAGGCCTCCGGTTTCGGCCTCATCCGCAAGGAGGACGCCAACCTGCAGGGCTACGTCACCGACAAGGCGCTGGACGGCCTGTACTTCATGATCGGCCAGGAAGAGAAGAAGATCCGCCAGGACCCGGTCGGCACCGGAAGCGCCATCCTGAAGAAGGTCTTCGGCGGTTGAGAACGGTGGGCCGGGGCCGGGCTTCCTACAATCGGAGCCCATGAACGCCCCGACCACCGCCCGTCCCGCTGCCCGCCCCGCCGTGGCCTACACCCGCGGCGCCGCCTTGCCCGCCATCCTGGCGCAACGCATCGCCGTCCTGGACGGCGCGATGGGCACGATGATCCAGCGCTACAAGCTGACGGAAGCCGACTTCCGCGGCGAGCGCTTCGCCGATCATCCCAAGGACCTCAAGGGCAACAACGACCTGCTGGTGCTGACCAAGCCCGAGGTCATCAGCGAGATCCATCGCCAGTACCTGGACGCCGGCGCGGACATCATCGAGACCAACACCTTCGGCACGACCACCGTCGCCCAGGAGGACTACGGCCTCCAGGACTACGCCTACGAGATGAACGTCGCCGCCGCGCGCCTGGCGCGCGAGGCCTGCGACGCCTTCAGCACGCCGGACAAGCCGCGCTTCGCGGCGGGGGCGCTCGGCCCGACGCCGCGCACCGCCTCGATCAGCCCGGACGTCAACGACCCCGGCGCCCGCAACGTCGACTTCGACACCCTGCGCCAGGCCTACTACGACCAGGCCAAGGCGATGCTGGAAGGCGGCGTCGACCTGTTCCTGATCGAGACCATCTTCGACACGCTCAACGCCAAGGCCGCGATCTTCGCGGTCGACGAGCTGATGGACGACACCGGCGAACGCCTGCCGGTGATCATCTCCGGCACGGTGACCGACGCGTCGGGCCGCATCCTGTCGGGGCAGACGGTGACGGCGTTCTGGCACTCGGTGCGGCACGCGCAGCCGATCGCCATCGGCCTGAACTGCGCGCTGGGCGCCGCGCTGATGCGGCCCTACATCGAGGAACTCTCGAAGGCGGCCGGCGACACGCCGATCTCCTGCTATCCCAACGCCGGCCTGCCCAACCCGATGAGCGACACCGGCTTCGACGAGACGCCGGACGTCACCGGCCGCCTGGTCGGCGAGTTCGCCGCCGCCGGCTTCCTGAACATCGCGGGCGGCTGCTGCGGCACGACGCCGGACCACATCCGCGCGATCGCGCAGAAGGTCTCCGCCTACCAGCCGCGCCGCTGGGGCAGCAAGCTGTTCAGCGGGCTGGTCGAGGAAGCCGAAGAGGCCTGATCCCGGCGCGGCGCCATGGCGCCGCAGCCTGTCAGTACAGCTTCAACATCGCGTCCATGTTGATCCGCAGGCGGATCTCATGCGGCGCGAGGCTGGCCGTGATGGCCTGGGCCTGCAGGCGCGTGTCGCGCAGCACCGGCGAGGTCAGCGGCGTGCCGCTGCGACCCAGCAGCGAGGCCACCAGCGGCGCGTTGGCGCTGTGCCCGCGCTTGAGCACCATGCCTTCCTCGCCGTTGGCCAGCCGCACCAGCGAGCCCGGCGGATAGAGGCCGATCGCCTTGATCAACGCGGCGCCCGCCTCGTCGGGCTGCTGGAGTTCGTCGAGGTAGACCGCCCGCGCCGCCTGCGCCGCGGACAGCGGCCGGCGGCTGCGTCGCGGGCTCAGGCGCGCGCCGTAGACGTCGGCGCGTCGCAGCAGCCGCGCCATCAGCTCGCCGTCGGAACGTCCGGCCAGCGGTCCGGGTCCTGCGTCGTGGTGGAGGCGGACGGCCGTCAGCCAATCGTCGTCGTCGACGCCAATCTCCAGCAGCGTCGCCGCCGCGCGATCGCCGTGGCCGGCGAGCTGCTCGCGTTGCGCCTCGCCCAGCGCCTCCGGACGCATCGCGTGCTGGTCCTGCAGCGCGCCGCTGTCCAGGTTCATCGTCAGCGCCGCCAGACCGAGCGTGCGGCGACGGCCTTCACCCCAGCCCAGCTGTCGCGTCGTCATCTCCACCAGCGCCAGCGACAGCAGCGCATGCCGCGCGCTGTACTGCAGCGGCTCCTGGCCGGCGTCGTGCACCAGCATCGCCAGCGAGGCGTCCGGCTGCTGCGTCAGCCGCGTCAGCACCTTGTCGAGCAGCTCGGTCAGCCGCATCAGGAAGTCCGCCCGGCGCGCATCGCGCAGCACCTGCTGCGCATGCCACTGCAGGTCGGCCCAGATGGCGGTGTGCGCCGGCGCCGTCTGCTGCGGCACCGGCATCGGCCGGGTGGGCTTGTACTCGGCGGTCGCGTTGGCCAGCGCCGACATCGACGCGCCCTGCAGCATCATCGTGTCGAGCTTGTGGGCCAGGGCACGCTGGTACTCGCGCGTCTCGTGCGCCTGCACCCACGGGCCGCGGGCCAGCAGGTCGCGGACCTGCGGCGTGTCGGGCAGCGGGTGTCCGGAGGCGAACAGCAGATGTCCCGCCGCGTCGCGCAGCGAGAACGTCAGCACCTGTCCCACGCGCAGGCTGTTTGGTGGCAGTTGGACCAGATCCACGGTGCCTTCCCTTCGACGTGTCGTCGTCTTGTCGTTGTTGTGTCGTCGCTCTCGTCCCGACGCCCGGGGAGGATAGGGGCGCCGCGGGCGGGGCAAGGCAATACGGCACGAACAAAGCGGGGTCGGACCGGTAGAATGCACGCTGTTCCCGCTCCCAGCAAGGCCGCACCCGCGCCCCTTGCGGCGGCGGTGGTTTCCGAGGAGCGTTGCGACAGGTCCCGTCACCCGGGTGCCCGCCAGGCTCGGAACGGCGGTGTCGGACTCCCGGACACCGCCTCACAACGGCGCTCACCGACCCGCGTTCCGCGGGGTTGCGGTGAGTTGCGCGGCCCCGTCTTTCGTTTCAGCTCACGTCCAGCTCCGTCCAGCTCCGAATAGCGCCGCCGCCATGTCCGCCACCCATTCCCCTTCCGACGACGCCTCCGACAGACCTTCCGCGCCCGCCGCACCGGTCGCACCGGTCGCCGTGCCGCCCATGAAGCTCTCCGGCCTGGAGCCGGTGAACATCGGCGCCGGCACGCTGTTCGTGAACATCGGCGAGCGCACCAACGTCACCGGCTCCAAGGCCTTCGCGCGGCTGATCCTGAACGGCGAATTCGAGGCCGCGCTGAGCGTCGCCCGCCAGCAGGTCGAGAACGGCGCCCAGGTCATCGACATCAACATGGACGAGGCCATGCTGGACAGCAAGGCCGCGATGGTGCGCTTCCTCAACCTGATCGCCTCGGAGCCCGAGATCGCCCGCGTGCCGATCATGATCGACTCGTCCAAGTGGGAGGTGATCGAGGCCGGCCTGAAGTGCATCCAGGGCAAGGGCATCGTCAACTCGATCTCGCTGAAGGAAGGCGAGGCGGAGTTCCGCCGCCAGGCCAAGCTGATCCGCCGCTACGGCGCGGCCACGGTGGTGATGGCCTTCGACGAGACCGGCCAGGCCGACACCTACGAGCGCAAGACCCAGATCTGCGAGCGCGCCTACCGGATGCTGGTCGACGAGATCGGCTTCCCGCCCGAGGACATCATCTTCGACCCCAACATCTTCGCGATCGCCACCGGCATCGAGGAGCACAACAACTACGCCGTCGACTTCATCGAGGCGACGCGCTGGATCAAACAGAATCTGCCCGGTGCCAAGGTCAGCGGCGGCGTGTCCAACGTGTCGTTCAGCTTCCGCGGCAACGAGCCGGTGCGCGAGGCCATCCACACGGTGTTCCTGTATCACGCGATCCAGGCGGGCATGGACATGGGCATCGTCAACGCCGGCATGGTCGGCGTGTACGACGAGATCCCCGCCGACCTGCGCGAGCGCGTCGAGGACGTGGTGCTGAACCGCCGCGAGGATTCCACCGAACGGCTGCTGGAGGTGGCCGAGTCGGTCAAGGGCGCCGCCAAGGACGACAGCGCCAAGCTGGCCTGGCGCGCGGGCGACGTCGCCGCGAGGCTGTCGCATGCGTTGATCCATGGCATCACCGATTTCATCGTCGAGGACACCGAGGAAGCCTGGCAGGGCATACGCGCCGGCGGCGGCCGCCCGCTGCATGTGATCGAAGGCCCGCTGATGGCCGGCATGAACGTGGTCGGCGACCTGTTCGGGGCCGGCAAGATGTTCCTGCCGCAGGTGGTGAAGAGCGCGCGGGTGATGAAGTCCGCTGTCGCCCACCTGGTGCCCTACATCGAGGAAGAGAAGCGTCTGATGGCCGAAGCCGGCGAGGACGTGCGCTCCAAGGGCAAGATCGTCATCGCGACGGTGAAGGGCGACGTGCACGACATCGGCAAGAACATCGTCACGGTGGTCCTGCAGTGCAACAACTTCGAGGTCGTCAACATGGGCGTGATGGTCCCGTGCCAGGACATCCTCGCGAAGGCCAAGGTCGAGGGCGCGGACATCATCGGGCTGTCGGGCCTGATCACGCCCAGCCTGGAGGAGATGCAGTACGTCGCCGCGGAGATGCAGCGCGACGACTACTTCCGCATGAAGAAGATCCCGCTGCTGATCGGCGGCGCGACGACCAGCCGCGTGCACACGGCCGTCAAGATCTCGCCGCACTACGAAGGCCCGGTGGTCTACGTGCCGGACGCGTCGCGCTCGGTGGGCGTGTGCTCGGAGCTGCTGTCCGACGAGCGCGCCACGCGCTTCATCGACGAGCTGAAGTCCGACTACGAGAAGGTGCGCGTGCTGCACGCCAACAAGAAGCAGACGCCGCTGGTGACGCTGGCGCAGGCACGCGCCAACAAGCACCGCGCCGACTTCTCGACCTACACGCCGGCGGTGCCGCGTTTCATCGGCCGGCGCCAGTTCCGCAACTACGACCTGGCCGAGCTGGCGCAGTGCATCGACTGGGGCCCGTTCTTCCAGACCTGGGACCTGGCGGGGCCGTTCCCGGCCATCCTCAAGGACGAGGTCGTGGGCGCCGAGGCGCAGCGCGTGTTCAGCGACGGCAAGCGCATGCTGCAGCGCCTGATCGAGGGCCGCTGGCTGACCGCCAGCGGCGTGATGGGCCTGTACCCCGCCGCGCAGGTGAACGACGACGACATCGAGATCTACAGCGACGAATCGCGCACCGAGGTGCTGATGACCTGGCGCGGCCTGCGCATGCAGTCCGAGCGGCCGGTCGTGGACGGCGTGCGCCGGCCCAACCGGGCGCTGGCGGACTTCGTCGCGGCCAAGGGCACGGTGCCGGACTACATCGGGCTGTTCGCGGTCACCGCCGGGCTCGGCGTGGACAAGAAGGAGCAGCAGTTCATCGACGACCTCGACGACTACTCCGCGATCATGCTGAAGGCGCTGGCGGACCGCCTGGCCGAGGCCTTCGCCGAGCGGCTGCACCAGCGGGTGCGACTGGACCTCTGGGGCTACGCGGCGGATGAGACGCTGAGCAACGAGGAGCTCATCGCCGAGTCGTACCGCGGCATCCGTCCGGCGCCGGGGTATCCGGCCTGTCCGGACCATCTGGTCAAGCGGGACATGTTCCGCGTGCTGCAGGCCGAGGACATCGGCATGGCGCTCACCGAAGGCATGGCGATGACGCCGGCGGCCAGCGTGAGCGGCTTCTACCTGGCGCATCCGGAGGCGGCGTACTTCAACGTCGGCCGCATCGGGGACGACCAGGTGGCGGACTGGGCGGCGCGCATGGCACTGGATCACGAGGCCGCGCAGCGGGCGCTGGCACCGCTGCTGGGCTGAACCGGCAGATCCGGCGGGCTCGACGGTCCGTTGTCGCGAGGCTGCGGCGACGCGCCGGCGCAACGAAAACCGCATCACGCGGCCTTGTCCTACAGGCCGCGTTTCACCCCTTTACAAACGGGACAGTTTTCGGTCCCCGCGACTTGTAACAGCGTGGCATTCTTCGCCCATCCCCCGTTGCTAGGGGAAAACCATAAGAGGTGAAACATGGCGTTGAATACCAATCAGAAGATCGCGGCTGGGGCCGTGGGAGCGACCGTGCTGGTCGTGGCGGCCTTCTTCGCGGGGCGTCAGGCCGCGCCGTCCCTGCCCGATGCGCCGACGGCGGCGATGGAGCAGCAGGGCAACGTGGTCGACCGCAACGGCGCCAACGCTGCGGACGAGTCGCGCGCGGCGCGTCGCTCCGGCGATGACGCCGTCCAGCGTTCGGGCAACGATTCGCGCCGCGTGGCGCAGCAGGCCCCGCGTGACGTGGGCTCGACCGGTTCCGCGGACAACTACGGTTCGTCGGGTTCCGCCCAGTCCGAACCCCGCGAAGCCCGGATCTGCTCGGCGTGCGCGACGGTGCTGTCGGTCCATACCGAGGCCCGCCAAGGCCAGGGCACCGGCATCGGCGTGGTCGGCGGCGCGGTGGTCGGCGGCCTGCTGGGCAGCGCGGTCGGCGGCGGTACGGGCAAGAAGATCGCCACGGTCGGTGGCGCGGTCGCGGGCGGCTACGCCGGCAACGAGATCGAGAAGCGCCAGCGCAGCACCACCGTGTGGGTGGTCAAGATGCGCAACGCCGACCAGAGCAACCGCACGATGACCTTCAGCCACGACCCGGGCGTGCAGAGCGGCGACGTCGTGCGCGCCAGCGAAGGTCAGCTGATCCGTCAATAAGCGCGGCGCGGTCTCGCGCGAGCTCATCGACAACGCCGGCGATGCCGGCGTTGTCGTTTCTGGACGGGCTCCGTCCAGCGGACGCGAGGGTCAGTCGTTGCGCCCCGGCAGCGCCCGACGCCACTGGATCGCTTCGGAGACATGCAGGGCCGTGATGACGTCGCTGTCGGCCAGGTCGGCGACGGTGCGCGCGATGCGCAGCACACGATGGAAGCTGCGCGCGGACCAGGCCAGCCGGGCCGCGGCGCGATGGAGCATCGCTTCGCCCTCCGGCAACATGCCGAGATGCCCGTCGAGTTGTCCGGCAGCCAGCATCGCGTTCGAGCATCCTTGACGCCTGACGGCACGATCGCGCGCCGCGGCGACGCGGGCGGCGACTGTGGCGCTGGTCTCGCCGTCCGCAGCGGCTGACAGGATGGCAGGAGAGAGGACCGGCACCTCCACCGTCAGGTCGATGCGATCGAGCAGCGGTCCGGACAGCCGGTTCTGATATCGCGTCACCTGATCCGGCGAGCATCGGCAGGCCTTGGTCGGATTGCCGAGGTGTCCGCAGGGGCAGGGGTTCATCGCGGCGATCAGTTGGAAGCGCGCGGGGAATTCGGCCTGGTGAGCGGAACGCGAGATGTGCACGCGACCGGTCTCCAGCGGCTCACGCAGCGCTTCCAACGACATGCGCTGGAACTCGGGCATTAGGTGATCTCTGTTGTCTGTCTACTTCAGAGACTCATTTTTGGTGTCTAGGATGAGCGCTAGCTCTTCTGCCCAGAGTTGCGTTAATGAATCCTGCCAATCCGTTCCGATTGATGTTGTTGCGGCCAAGGGAAATGCCCTCGCTGGACCTCATCGCCCAACAGGCTGGCATATCGTTGCCTGAGGATTTGCAGCCGCGATTCAACATGCTCCCAGTGTTGGCCGTGATCCTTGATGAAACCGGTGCCCCAGTTTGGGAAGCGACGCTTTTCTTAGCGTACCGTGCATTGCGCAGCAGAAGTCAGACTGGGGATTCGGTGCGAAGCTACGCTGAGGCGTTGCTCGTTTGGCTGGCGTTCCTCAATCAGCGACGCATTGCGCCCGTAGATGCAACTGAGGAAACGCTGGGAATATATAGCGCGAAGCTTGTGCACGTCGGCCATACGCGGCCACTTTCCGCTACAACGTCGAGACATCGCATCACGGTAGCAAGCCTGTTCCACCAGTGGGGAGTCCGTTCGGGCTCGATGACTTCACCGCTAGGGCGGTGGCTCGTTGAGACTGGCTATGAGAATCAAATTCCGGATCCGCGCCGTTATGGCCGATCAATCAAGCGGCTCGGCATTGCGCCACCACCCGTCCAGCGCCTCCCCCGCATCCTGAGTCGTGAGGAGATTTCGCGGCTATTCCTTATTGCACCAATGCCGTATAGGCTAATGTTTCGCTGGGCCTTGGCCACTGGCATGCGTCGCTTCGAAGTATGCGGACTGTGCCTTAACCAATTGCCTCAAGCTGAAATTATTGCGAGCAGCGATGACGGGTTACTTCCAATCGACGTGCTTCGCAAGGGCGGCAGGCTATGCACGGTCTATGCACCAGTCGCCCTTATAGAGGAAACTAACTGGTATGCGTTAATGGATCGTCCTCAATCGGGAGCGCGCGAGGTGTTTGTTAATACGCGGGGTGCAGCTATATCACGACACCGTTTGACATCAGTTTTTCGCCGTTGCGCAGATCGGATTGGAACTAAGGCGACTTTGCATAATTTGCGTCACACGTTCGCTGTCCACGTGCTGCGCATCCTAGAAGGATATGAACGCCGCGGCGATGCAATGAACTCGCTCAAAACGCTCCAGGTCCTGTTGGGCCATTCGTCAATCGAAACTACTGAGATTTATTTGCGCGCCGTGGAGGTCAGCGGTGAACCAGTGGAGCATGCGTTGAAATTCCTTTATGGGAACGCAATCGAATGATTCAGCATTCTCATGAGATTCAGGCGGCCAGCGTTCGTCTTTATGTTAACGGCCATCTGCGGAATACCTTCGATTTTTGCGCGGCGGGTTTTTCTGCTCAGGTTGGGAGCGCATTCGCTCGCGCGCTCGTTGGAAAATTCGGTCACACTTCCGTTGAATCGCAGAGACAGTCATGGCGTTGCCTTCGCAAGTTTTCCGTGTTTCTTACGTCGAAAGGATTTCAGGGGCTGGCGTGTTTGCCGCCCGACGTTCTTATGCAGTTCAGAGTATGGCTTGCGGGTTCTGGTCTTAATACTTCCACCGCTCAAAGCGTGCAAAATACGGTCGTAGCAACACTGCGATGGTGTAGTAATAACGTGCCAGAAGTAGTGTCGCCTGGAACCACATTCCTAGTGCCAGGCTTCACCCGCGATGCGCCCGCTGTAAGGGCACTCTTAACGCCTGATGACTTAAAGGCGATCTTGGCAGCGTGCTATGCCGACATTGAGGCGGCGGAGGAACAACTAGCCTCTGGCGCCCGAGCGCTCAACAAATGCCCGACTAACGACGAAGAAGGCGAGCTGACGGAGTTGGTGTCACAGCTGCTCGATCTAGGAGGTGGCGAGCTTCCGCACCTCAAGGCAATACACAAAAGCCGTCAGAGGTTAGGTCATCGTGTTCTGAAACTAGGGGGTACTACGGCATTACTTCGCCGGCTTTGGTTATCTACTGAAAGCTTGTTTCCGTTCTATTTGGCCATTCTTACGCAGACTAGCGGAAACCCCTATGCCGTGCTCGAGATGAGCAGAGAATGCGTCATGTCCCATCCGCTGCGCAATGATCTAGAGCGCATAGTATGGCTCAAACGGCGATCGCACGGTGAACAACATGCTGAGTTTCCAAAGGGCAAGAAATGGTCGGCGCCAGAACTGTGCCGGCGACTCTCCGCGCTCAATGCGGGCCTATTGGAAAAGTGTCCACCAGAAGAGCGAGATAAGCTTTTCATTTGCAAGCGGAAGGGCCGTGATGTTGGCTTAATGAAATTTCAGATGCTTCATAAGCTTCTGGACGCGTTTATCGAGAGACATCGTCTACCGCCGTTCGATTTTAAAGATTTGCGCCGCGCGGGCGCAGCAGCGCACCATCTCGCAACGGGAAGCGTGGTCGCGGCGCAGCGACGGCTTAATCACCGCTCTGTAGTTACCACCGCGAGATATACGCGCATCGAGGATCGCTCAGACGCACACGACGCTGTGATTCGGAAATTCCAAGGACAGCTGATGGTTGGGGCATTGCCGCAGGGCACAGTCGCAACGTCTGCGGCGCTTGGTCCGAATGGCCCACACGAAACAGTCTTTGGCTTCTCCTGCGCCGATCCTTTTGCTGGGGTAGCGCCCGGCAGTGCAGCGGGGAAATTATGTCTGCAATTCCAGCGCTGCGCGACATGTCCGGGCGCGCTAATAACGCTTGATGATCCGCAGGTGGTCGCCCGTGTGCTCGCCACCTTCAGCGCGCTCACAGAAGCCAGGGTTCGTTCGCTGAAAGAGGGATGGTGGCCCCGCTACAAGGATGCTTACGAACCCACGAGACTTGTCATCCAAGATGAATTACTGCCGGTCATCGCGCCTGCGGTCCGGGAGAGGGCGCTTGCCTTATCGACTCCTGCTTCATTACTGCACTTGGAATAGCTATGGACTGGATAGTCGAGCATAAGGGACGGCGTTACTGGACTTTGGTTGCTTCTGATCTGTATGCTGGTGATCGCCCCAAGATCGATTGGGCGTCACTGCTTCCACCGGATACTGGTACGAGAGAGCAGCGTAGTGCACTCATCACGGCGACAAAGCATGCGCTGGAAGCCATGATAATGAAGTACCCAAGGAATGGTTTAAGTTATACAACAGTAAAGAATTGGTTTGGAATTTTTAGAGGGTTGGCGCATTGGATGGTATTCCTGGGCTTCTGGCGATTCCGGGATTTGACGCCGGAGAGTGTCGCGGCGTACCTACGGACGATCCAGCCAAGACGAGGTGGTCCACAACAGGTATCTCTTTTGACAGTGCGGCGGCATATGTATGTCTTACGCTGTTTATGGGAAGCTAGATCGAATTACCACGACGGGCTCGCATTCGATGTCAACCATTTCGAGGATGAGTTGATCGGCGGTATGAGATTAAGGGAGACGCTTCCGTGGCGGGCTCTTAGCGATGCAGATGCAATAAGGCTGCTACGCGGCGCGAAGGAGTGGACTACCAATTATGCCGAATATGTTGGGGCACTCCTGACGCGACTATGGGCCGAGCAAGATTCGGTCGTGGGCGTTACGCGACATCACGCACAGCGCAGGCGGAATGCGTTCTATCGCACTCTCGCGCAGGAACCGGACTTTGTGCGACTCGCAGAAAAACTGGGCATCACCAATGGCAGGCCGAACACCGTGTTAAATACAGCGGTCAAGGTGCTTGAAGGAGCGGCGCTTACTTCAATCCTATTTTTAGTGGGTCTTCGCGCCCGAGAGACCGTCCGCCTCGATGCCGATTGCGTCCTGACTCCTGGCGATGAGGATCCCGAAAAACTTTTGTTGGCCGGAATCGCTGCGAAGAAACAGGGACGTCGTAGAACCTGGGCCATAACGGGAGCGGTGAAGGATGCGGTTGATGCACTGCGGTCGGTTTTTGCGAGTCCGCGTAAGCTATCGGTGCAGCCCAGCCTCCTGCTGGATGGAGCAGTCAAAAAATGCGGTTTGTTTCCCGGGTCAAATGTCCCTAAACGTGCTCTGCCATCTAATGTAACCGTGAAAATGCGCTGCTTTGTACGTGCTGCGTTTCCGTCGGAACAGATTCTTGCACAACAGGTCCATGCTCACGCGGCGCGCAAGACTTTTGCGCGTTTTGTAGTAATGCGCGACAAACGAGTACTTGAATCGCTGGCGTACCACTTTGGTCATACGCACAGGGCAATCACTGATGGCTATTATGTGGGCGCCGACATAGAGCTGGCCAAACTTATAGATGCCGAGAATCGCGGCGATCTCTCCAATTCGTTGACGGACCTACTTTCGTCAAGAAACATTGGCGGAAAAGCCGGCAAAGCGTTCATCGCGAATAGAGAGTCGATTTCCCCCAAGCTTCGTGGACGTGCCGTCTTAAAATCGATGGTCGATCGCTTGATCTCGCAAGGCGTGCAGTTAGCGCCCTGCGACTGGGGCTACTGCGTTTACTCAAAGGCACTTTCGGCATGCCGCGGCGACGCCAAGGGTCCTAACGTTGCGGAACGCACCGCCGAGGTGTGCGGCGGCTGCGCGAATTTCGTGGTCACGGAACGCCACCGAGCTTGGTGGGAGGAACGAGTCATCCGAGACGAGCAATTTTTGATGCGTAGCGGGCTTCCCGAACAGACAGTGATGGTCGTACAACGGCGACTCTCCCAGAGTAAGGGCCTCTTAATAGAGCTCAATGCGGACAGGATTCCCGCAGTTTCACCCGCCGTGCGGGAAGGAGAAAAATAATGTCAGATGACGGATCGGTGCGGGAGCGGCTCGAGGCCGCCCTCAGATTGCGGCGGCACCTCAATCCAGCTGCGCCAATCGCGGTGTCCGCCTTATGCAGGGATGCGGGAGTTAGCCGTGCCAACATCTACGCGCATTACCCAGATCTGGTACAGGCTATCCGTTCCACATGGCAGCCGCGGAACTCGTCGCGAGCGCAGTCCACAGATGTTCGGGAAGCGTCGCCGGCACGGCCTCAAGTGGATCACGCGCTGCTGTATTTGTGCTTAGAACTGAGAGCGGAGATTGAGGCGTTGCGCAAGCGTGCGGAATGCTCAACCACTACGAAGCCGGTGCGCAAGCGCTAAGCAGCTTATGGGAGGTTGGTCGGCTTTGACCTCGGGAAGCAGACATGCGTGGCGGTCACCGATGATGCCTTGGTCGGTGGACAGCTGCAGGTGAGTAAGCTGTCGCGGTGCAGATTCCTGGTCGATCCGACAGTTAACGGCTCTCACAGTGTCCAGCGGCGGCTGTTGTGATCGTAGCTGCCGACCAGACCATCGGTTCGAGTTGGGAAATTGATCGCGCAGCGCGTGATTGATCTGGGGGCTGGCGGCATTTAGACGAAGTATCGTCGCGAGCGGCAGTTGGAACGCGTGGCGGTCCTCATGCAGCGAGCATCGCTCAACGGAAGTCTCTGCTGCTAGTCTCCAGCTCGCCGAGAAGCCCAGACAGGTCCTCCAGCCGACTGGCGATCAGGCTGCACGCGTCGCCTTGGCGCTGCCATGTTCCATGCACGGCCATCAGGCGTGCTCGCAGCAGCTCTTTTCGCTGCATCTCCTTCACGCTCGGCCAGACGATGACCTGCACATTTCCAGTCTCATCCTCGAGACTCAGAAAAACGACGCCCTTGGCGGTGCCCGGCTGCTGTCGAAGGGTGACGATGCCGCAGTAGTGCGCTGTCCTGCCGTTAGGCATCGCAGCGAGCTCCTTGGAGGTAAAGAACTTTCGCTTGTTCAGGAGCGGGCGCAAGAGTTGAAGCGGATGGCTGCGAAGAGTCAGGCCTAGGGTGCGATAGTCCCAAATCACTTCTTCGCCTTCGGCTGCAGGCGCGAGTTCCAGTACTGGCTCGTCCACGGGTGCCTGGCGCAACAACTGCGGCGCACGCTTGAGCGCCGCGGCGTCCCAGACCTGCTGGCGGCGATGACCGCTGAGCGATTGCAGCGCATCTGCAGCGGCCAACTGACGCATCTCATGCTGTTCCAGCTCGGCGACGCGTGCCAGCTCTTCCGCGCTTTCGAAATAGACGGTCTGCCTCGTTTGGGCGATACGTTGTGCCGACTCAGCTTTGAGACCGTCAACAAGCCTCAGGCCAAGCCTCACCGCGGGCTCGTACTCGATGTTCTCCAGCGTGCAGTCCCAGTCGCTGTGAAGCACATCGGCAGCTCTCACCTCAACGCCCGCGCGCCGCGCGTCCTGCACGAGCTGGCTGGGGCTGTAGAAACCCAGCGGCTGGCTGTTGAGCATGGCAGCGAGGAACTCAGCCGGATGGTGCTTCTTCACCCAACAGGACGCGTAGACCAACAGGGCGAAGCTGGCAGCGTGGCTTTCCGGGAATCCGTAGCTACTGAAGCCCTTCATCTGCTCGAAGACGTTCTTGGCGAACGCCTCGGTGTAGCCCCGCTCGAGCATGCCGCCGATGATGCGCGGCTCGTATTTGTCCAGGCTTCCCGTTCGACGCCACGCCGCCATCGCGCGACGAAGCCCGTCCGCCTCACCGGCGGTGAAGCCCGCGCACAGGATGGACAGCTGCATGCACTGTTCCTGAAACAGCGGGATGCCAAGGGTGCGGCCAAGCGCCTGCTCGATCTCCGGGCTCGGGTAGACCACCGGTACCTTGCCGTTGCGCCGGTCAAGATACGGGTGCACGGAGCCGCCTTGGATTGGCCCTGGGCGCACGATCGCGACTTGCACGACCAGGTCGTAGAAGCACCGCGGGAGATGACGCGGCAGCATGCTCATCTGCGCACGGCTCTCCACTTGGAACACGCCGACGGTGTCTGCCTTACAGATCATGTCGTAGGTTGCAGGATCCTCGGCTGGGATGTCCTGCATCTCGAAGACGTGGCCCTTGCGAGTTCCGATGAAGTCCAGTGCCTTGTGCAAGGCGGTCAGCATGCCCAGCGCCAGCACGTCCACCTTCAGCAGGCCCATCAGATCCAGATCGTCCTTGTCCCACTGGATAACCGTGCGATCCTCCATCGCCGCGTTCTCGATCGGCACGATCCGCGACAAGGGGCCGTTGGTGAGCACAAAGCCCCCAGGGTGCTGACTTAGATGCCGCGGAAAACCCATCAGTTGCTCGGTCAACAACAGCAACTGGCGCACGGCTAGCCTGCTCTTGTCGAGGCCGACCTCCGCGAGCAGCTCATCGCTGATGTCGAGATCCCAATGACTCATGCCTTTGCTGAGCTGATCCAAAACGGTGTCCTCGAACCCGAGAGCTTTGCCCACGTCGCGCAGCGCGCTACGCGGTCGGTAGCTGGTCGCGATCGCAGTGAGGGCCGCGCGTTCGCGCCCGTACTTGCGATAAAGGTACTGAATCACCTCCTCGCGCCGCTCGTGTTCGAAGTCCACATCGATGTCGGGCGGCTCACCCCGTTCCTTGCTGATGAAGCGTTCGAACAGCATGCTGCTCCGCAGCGGATCGATCTCGGTGATGAAGGTGCAGTAGCAAACCACCGAGTTCGCCGCAGATCCGCGGCCCTGGCACAGGATGCCCTGTGACCTGGCGAATGCAACGATGTCGTACACGGTCAGAAAGTAGTGCTCGTAGTTCATCTCCTCGATCAAAGTCAGTTCGTGCTCGATCTGCTCCTGAGCTTTGGCGGGGATGCCCCGTGGCCACCGGCGCCCCGCGCCCGTGTAGACGATGCGGCGAAGGTAGCTTTGAGGCGTCTCTCCCTCGGGTACGACCTCCTCTGGATACTGGTATTTCAGTTCGTCCAACGAGAAGTCGCAGCGTGCTGCGATCCGCAGCGTCTCCTCCATGAGCTCAACGGGACATCGCTCCGCGATGCGTCTGCGAGTCCGAAGATGCTGTTCGGCGTTCTGTTTGAGCTGCAGCCCACAAGCGGTCAGCGGCAAGTTCAGTCGCGTGGCGGTCATGACGTCCTGGAGCGCCTTGCGCGAGCGCACGTGCATGTGGACGTCGCCCACGGCCACTACTGGCACTGCGGTGAGTTCGCTGCACTCGCGCAGCTTGAAGAGCTGCACTTCGTCGTCCATGCGTCGAAGCTGCTCCCATCCCAGCCAGCAGCAGCCCACCCAGTTGCTCAGGAGCCAACGCGCGATGCTCGCCATCTGATCCTGGCTGCATTCGCGCTCTGGGATTGCCACAACCAAGCAATCCGCCAGCGTCTTGCTGTCGACTTCGTCAAGGTTAAGGGTGTAGGTGCCCTTGGGAGAGCGGCGTCGCAAATGGGTGATGAACTCGCACAGATTCCCGTAGCCGTTGCGATTCGTGGCAAGCACGACCAGCGTGAATGGCGCCGCGCCGGCGACCTTGAACTGGCTGCCGACGAGCAGCTTGATGCCGGCTTCCTTGGCCGCGACATGAGCCCGCACGATGCCAGCCATGCTGCACTCGTCCGTCATCGCGATCGCCGCATAACCGAGGGCCTTCGCGCGCTGGACCAGCTCATCTGGCGCGCTCGCGCCCTTCAGGAATGTGAAGTTCGACGCACAGCGGAGCTCCGCATACTCTGGAATCACGATGGCGCCCCCGATCGCGCTACCTGCTGGAGTGGCGGCCGCACTCGCGCTTCTTCTGCAATCAGCCCACAGATGTCGAACCGCCGTTTGCGCTGGTCCTCACCTTCGCGCACCAATCGATCGTCCGATGGGTGGTACTGCGTCGTCATCCCACGTCGCCCCGCCGCTCAGCCGAACACGCCATGAAGGAACCAAGCGACGCCATCGTCGAGCTTCGCCTGGAAGATCCATAGCAGCCCCGCATGTCTGGACTCGGCCAACCAGTAGTCGCGCACGACCAGCCGTCCCTGGTCCAACGCTTCGTCACGATCCCACCAGCCGGCTTCTACGCATTGGGGTCCGGCCAGAAGCTGCAACTCACCTTGATACACGGGGCGGTTCTTGCGCACGGCCAGCTTCAACGGTTCGGCTAGAACCCAGGTGGGCTGAGGAAGCGACGTGCTGGCCTGAACCTTCCGCGGGTGCGGCTTTGCTGCAGGCTGCCAATGGCCCATCCACTCCACACGGTGGTCCTCGCGCGTGACGCAGCGCCGCACCGCTGCTGGTCCCAACCTTGCGGCCATGCGTTCGAGCACCAGATGCAGCGACTCTGCGTCCTGCACCGTATCTGGCAACAGCGATGCGTTGGTGCCGGCTTGATCGTGGACCTGATCTGCAGTGAGAGCCAAGTCACCCGCAGGTGCGGCCAGCGCTACTTTGGCGAGGTGCTCCGCCAGCAATCGGCACAGGTGCTCGAGGTCTCGGCTGGGGTCGGCGGTTCCTACGGTGAGCGAGCCGCCCTCGCCAGCATCTTTGGACCGCATCGTGTCGTGCCACCAACGCAGAGTGAACGAGGTGACGCCGGCGTGGCGCCCGGCAAGCCATCCACACATCTGTACGAGCAGGCGACGCGCGCCTTGAAGCAGCGCGGGTGCATGTTCGACGCGAAAGGGAAGTTCTAGCTTGGCAGCGAACGAGTCGGGGAGCGTCTCCCAAACATGCACCTCCGGCGCCCGCCCGTAGGCCCAATCGAGCGCTTGAAGCAGCTGCTTGTCGAACCGTCGGCTCAGACCGCCTCGCGGCAGGGCCCTGAGGTCGCCCAGGGTGCGACAGCCCGTCTGGGCCAGCGTGGTTGCGTGCGGTCGAACTGCAGTAAGGCATTCCATCGGAAGCGCATCGAGCATCGCCTCAAGGGGGCGCTTGAAGCCGTTCTCTATTCCGTTCCGGGCCAGCGCGTGGGCGGCGAGCGAGGTCGTTGCCCACGCAACCTGTACGACGCCTAGCTCATCGGCCTGTGCGACGACTCGGTCGCGCAGGGCACGCTTGCCGCCAAACAGGCGGGTGCTGGCCTCGACCTCCATCAGGACGGCGTCTTCGGAGACGGCAACGCGAGGCGTGAATTGCAACGCCCACACGGCGACCGCTCGAAGCGCGTCACGATTGGGTAGGTTCGAGGGCGACGTCTGGCTTGCGCACGGCGGCAGCAACAGGGCTGTCCACAGCATGACTTGGCTCAACGGCAACGAGGCGGCTGGGATAGCGCAGCCTCGGGGTCATGATCTTGTTCAGCCCGCCAGGCATGGACATCAGTCGCAGTTGGCCATCCATGGGCGGGCCCTTGCGTTTGATCACCTCGACAGTGATCTGCCAGTCGGTGTCCACGTGGACGGCTATACGCAAGCTCGCAGCGGACGCGTCCCGAGCTGCGGATTCGGGGCGACAGACAAAGACCGGGCCCTTGCACCGAGCCGAAAGTACTTGCAGCCGTCGGATCTGTTCAGCTCGTACAAGCGGCAGCCACGCGACGATGGCGCCGCAGCTGCCCGCCTTCACCAACTGCTCGGTCGACCACAACCGATCCTTAGGCGTGTCAACGTCCACCCAGACCAGATATCGTTCGTCCACGCCCTCATGGCGCAGGCCGGGCATGTGCGGCGATAGGCTCGGGCCGACCAGCGCGACTGTGTGACCGCGTCGGGTGAGGGTTGAAATCACCGATGCCAATAGGCGGAACTCGACCACTGAAAACTGGCTGACCAATACTTCCGTGAGCGCTGCACAGGGCCAACCGTTGCCGGGCAACACCGCGTCCAGCTCCGCGAACCCGGTGGGCTCGACTTCTGTCACCCAGCTGCCCAGCTGATCTCCTCGCCACAACGCAGCTTCTACTCCGGGCGCAAGGGGGTCATGCACGTGTGCAACGGCATTCTGATGGGGCGATATCAGGCTGACAGGAGGCGACGCTCCCGCCAACCCGGGCGAAGCGGGCGACATAGGCTGCTGGATAAAGACTGTATTTTCATACAGTATATGCAACGCCGAGGCGTGTCCAGCCCACGTCTTCCGCAGGCCGCCGAGTGCGTTCGATCCGTCACAGATCCGAGTTCGATGGCATCGCAACGTCACTCAAGCGGCTGACCCACGGCGTTTATCGCCCCCTCCGCGCGCTAAACGGTGAGTTCTATAAACAGCGTAATCACGCATAATGCGCTCCATGAAGAGCACGCTCATTCCTACGGCCCCCGTTCCGCGCACGGTAACGGATCTGGCTGCACAGCTGGGCAAGCGCATCCGGGTGGCTCGCATCCGGCGCAAGTTGCGCCAGCAGGACCTGGCCGATCGGGCCGGCCTGAGCCGTACTGCCATCGAAGCGGTTGAGTCAGGCAAGCTCTCCACCGGGCTAGGAACCTATCTGCGCGCCCTGTGGGCGATGGGCTTGGCTGACGGCTTGGACCTGGTAGCCGACCCGGGCTTGGACCGCGACGGGCTGGCCTTGGAGCTCAACAGACAAACCATGCGAGTGCAGGTACAAAGAAAGGTCGACAACGACTTCTGAGGGGGATCAGGTCTACATCTGGCCATTCCCTCAGGGCGACGTCGAGCCGATGATCTGCTGGCGGCTGACCGTCGCACAGGAGGCAGGCGGCGCGACATTGGCGGAGTTCCGCTACGGCCACAGCTACTTCTCTTGTGGGGACGCGATGGCCTCTGGACTCGATGCGCCTGCGCGCCGCTTCGATCGCCGCATTGAGCGCGAGGATGTGGGTCCGGAATGCGATGCCGTCGACCTGCCTGGCTCATTCTTGAGTTGATCACGCCGCGAGGTAGCGCTGGATGCTCTGCTCGATCTGCTGTCGCCGCCCTCGATGTTGGTGACGGTGAAGTCTGGTCGCGGCTGTTGACGCAGGCGCCTCGCGGCGGCCAGTTGTAGATCTTGTTGCCTGACTGAGCCGGTGCCGGTGCACGTGCTGCACCCTCATCAATGGCAGCGCGTCGTAGTTCCTCGACGGGCACGGGACATGCCACAGCTGGTCCATCAGTTCTTCACTTGATGAGGTGCCCGATGAGTCCGGACCATGAGCATGCCGAAGAGGATCCCGTCGTGGTTGCACTCACTGCGATGCAACGTCACGTCGAAACGATGACGCAGGCGCTATGCGCGCTTCATCTGCAGGCCACAGAGCTCCAGTCTGTCCTCTGCGCTGTGGTGGACACCCACCCCGATCCGGGTGAACTCAAGCGTTGCTTCGAGCACCAGATTGAGCACACGCTCCGGCACTTCCGCCCCAGCGACCTCGATGCTCTGAACTCGCAAACTCAGGCGTGG
The DNA here is from genome assembly GCA_002205125.1 of Roseateles noduli. GTDB lineage: Bacteria > Pseudomonadota > Gammaproteobacteria > Burkholderiales > Burkholderiaceae_C > Roseateles > Roseateles noduli. The sequence continues at coordinate 267,675 of NIOE01000007.1, forward strand.
GTCGACCGTATCCATCGCCGCACTTTGGCGGTTGAGTCAACCTCTGCTGATGGATCTCACGAGAACGCCGCGCCTCGGCTGTTTCAGTGATATTCAAGCGCAACGGTAGCTGAGGGCAGTTGGCACCGAGCGGCGCTTTCAACACCTGCGGTTGATTCGTCGGTGCGCCACCTCGCGGCACTTGTCCGTCGGTTGCCGCGACGCGAGCGCGTGAGATCGGTAGAGCGCATTTCATACCGCTCACCGCACTGCAATCGGATTCAGAGACCGGCGTCACACCGTCTCCCCGCTGGACCAGCCCGGCTCGCGACTAACCAACTCGCTCCGTCTTGGGGGGCACACGCTCCTGTAACTTCCGCGTCCCACGGCTAGACGGGATACCGATCTCTTTCGGGCCTGACGATACTTTCACCATCCGCGTCTCAAGGAAGCTGCCGCATGGTGCGACAGCGGGATGCGCCACCGCCGTCATGCTTCATGTCATCACCGATAGTCGCTTTCTCGATACTGCGTCTATTCGCTCCTCCTGGTCTCTTCGCATCTTGGCGTTCGCCGTCGCCACCGCTACGCTGACGGCGTGCGGCGGCGGGTCATCGGATGACGATGCCACGCCCGAAGCCAATCCCGCAACGATGGCCGCGACGCTGGTCCGCGTCGCCCCGGAGGCTGCAGGCACTCATTGCGCCGCGGGCGGCACGCGCGTCCAATCCGGTTCGGACGCCGATCACAACGGCCAGCTCGCCAACGCAGAGGTGTCCAACACCCAGTACGTCTGCAACGGTGTGAACGGAAGCACCGGCGTCCAAGGTCAGTCCATGCTGGTACGAGTCCGCGCTGAGGCGGCTGGCGCGAATTGTGCGCAGGGTGGTTCGGCAGTGCTTGCCGGGCTGGATGGCGACGGCAATGGTGCGCTGGACTCCGGCGAGATCAGCAGCGTTGCCTACGTGTGCAATGGCCCGAACGGCTCGAACGGTTCAACGGGCCGTACGGGTCCCAGCGGTCCCAGTGGCCCGAGTGGCCCGAGTGGCGCCCCCGGCCTCGACGCCTTGGTCGCAGTGGCTGCGGAATTGCCTGGCGCGAACTGCACCTACGGGGGGCAACGCGTGCAGTCGGGCCAAGACGGGAACCGCAACGGCGTGTTGGACGTCGGAGAAGTGTCGTCCACCGCTTACGCCTGCAGCGCCGCGCCGGCGGACACGCGCTGGGTGACTGTGACGGGAGCGACCGCGCAGGCCGAATCGAACACCGGCTATCTGGCCGCTTCGAATAGCGCGGTCGTCATCACTCTACCGGCGTCGCCCACGATCGGGGACTGGATCAAAATCACCGGCGTCGGCACCGGCGGCTGGACGATCGCGCAGAATGCGGGCCAGCGCATCACTACGATCGGACTGCCCGGCGGAAACGCAGTGAGCTGGGCGGCGCTGACGCCGATGGGTGCGTGGACCGCCACGGCCATGTCGGCCGACGGTGCACGGCAGGTGGCCACCTCGTCGTCCGGTGAGCTCTACACCTCAGAAAATGCCGGCGCTAACTGGACGCCTCGACTGACGGGGCAGGCTTGGTCGGGCGTCGCCGTTTCGTCCGACGGACTGAAGCTGCTGGCCTCGACCAACGGGGGAGCTTTGTACCTGTCAACGGACGGCGGGCTCAATTGGTCCAACGACGGCAGCAGCCGGGCATGGAGCGCCGTCGCCAGTTCGGCGGACGGCACGCATCTCGTGGCCACGGCCTATCTCGGCCAGATCTGGACCTCCTCTGACAGCGGCAGTAGCTGGACAGCGCGCGACAGTAGCCGTGCCTGGCGGACCGTCAACTCGTCCGCCGATGGACGCGTGTTGATCGCAGGCACCAACGGAGCGCAGCTGTACGTGTCGACCGACTACGGCGTGACCTGGAATGCGCGCGCGACTGCACAGTTCTGGTGGGGCTCTGCAGCGTCGGCCGATGGCCGGCGGCTCTACGCGACAGTCGACACCGGCGCGGTCTGGCGGTCCGACGATTTCGGTACCACGTGGGAAGCGGTGGCGATGAATCGCGATTGGCGCGCCATCGCCACATCGGCGGATGGTCGCTACGTCGTGGCGGCCACGAACGGCGGCACGCTGTACGAATCGCCGGACGGGGGCCTCACATGGCGTCCCGCCGCGGATCCCGGTGCATGGACTACGGTGGCCAGCAGTGCGAACGGTCTGACCCTGCTGGGCGGCAAGTCCGGTGGCGCGCTTTACGCAGGCGCGCGGCGGTCTACCACTACCACGGGGGTGACCGGCTCACTATCGGGTGGGCATGGCGATGCGCTGCAGCTCCAATACATCGGCGGCGGGACGTTCATGCCGATCAGCTACGTCTCGGCGAACATGATCTTCACGCCCCAATAGGCGTCCCGAATGAAGAAGGAAGTCTAAGGTTTTCCCTGATCTTCAACCCCTTGAAGCGGCGCGTCCGAGTTCCTAAATCCGAATCGATTCGCCACAACTCGATTCGGACGAGGAACTGGATCATGGCCACACCGCAACACGACCTTGACCACGCTTCAGACGAGCGTTCCCCGCGACGGCCTCGTCTCCCGATGAGCCATTCGCAGCTCCAGGCCTACCTGCTCGCACGCGAGACGCTGCGACGGCTCAAGGGCGGCCAGCGCCCCTGCTTCGCGCGCGACCCCGCCTCACCACGAGACGACGCGGGGCCGCCACCTCGAGCGCGCTGATCGGTCACGCCAAGCCGAGCGATCACCACCCGCCCTCCGACAAGCCATAGACGGTCGGATGGCGAGCGGGCGGCTGAATCTGCGTCGCACGATTTCAACGATCGACGCGTCCCTGCGTCGACATCTTTCATCGACCACGGAAAGGAGGTCTCTCATGTTCGATTCGGCATCCCCTCGTTCCCACGGCCTACTGGAGCAGCTCGCCCAGTTGCAGCAGGCGCTCTCCCGCTCGCTGACGTCGGAAGCATTTCCTGACGGCATCCGGGCCGCCGCCGCTGGCAGCTTTCCGCCCATCAATGTCGGGCGGACCGAGCGTTCCGTCGAGGTCTATGCGTTTGCGCCAGGCCTAGAGGCGCAAACCATCGATGTGACGGTCGAGCGCGGAGTGTTGAGGATATCTGGCGAACGGCGACCGACCCAGCGCGGCAGCGCCGAGGCGACGCAGGTTTACGCTGCCGAGCGCTGGTATGGCCGGTTCAGCCGAGCAGTGACCCTCCCGGACGACGCCGACACCGCCAACGTCGAGGCCAGCTACCGCGACGGCGTGCTGCGCGTGAGCATCGGCCTGCGCGAGGCCGCCCGTCCGCAACGCATCAACGTGCAATGACCCTGTGAACACCTGAAAGGAGCTGTCATGTCGCAACAGAACGAATTGACCCGCGCGTCGGGCGCCAAAGATGCAGTCGCAGCGAACGAGAGCGGCGCGCCGCGCCGCCACGCCTCGGACGCGCGCACCGTGGCTCAGCCCTCCGTCGAGATCCTCGAGGATGCGGCCGGCATCACGTTACTGGCGGACATGCCTGGCGTTCCGCGCGAGAAATTGGACGTCCGACTTGACGGAGAAACGCTGGTGATCGAAGGCGAGGTCGCCGTCGAGAGCCCGGACGGCCTGCGCGGACTTTGGGCGGAGGTCAACGCGCCACGCTACCGCCGTGCCTTCACACTAGGGCGGGAACTGGATGCCGGGCGGATCGAGGCTGGCATCAAGGATGGCGTGCTGACGCTGAGGATTCCAAAGCAAGCACATGCGCAGCCGCGACGGATCGCCGTCTCCACCAGCTAAGCGCGCTGCGGTGCGTCGCTCCCATGCAATCGAGGAGGCGCCGCAGCGCGATATTTTCCCCGCCGCGAAGCGGTAGGTGTGCAGCCGCAGCAAGTGTCTGGAAAGTGGGCCCGCATCGACGTCATCGGTCGATCGGGCCTTTCGGGCCTTCAGATGAAACGGGCGCTGTTCGGCTCGATTGTGTCGAGCTTGCTCTCCGCCTTCGGCTGGCTGCTCGCCATCCCCAGACGTTTGCTGCGATCTCGCTGCTCATAGGCCTCGCGCCTGAAGTTGTCGGTACGACGCTCCATTGCAGACGCTGGAACGGCAGCCCCCTTCCGCTGATCGGCAGACATGATGACTCCGGTGATAGATGTAAGCAGCTGTTGGCAAACCGGCTGCCTGCGCTCTGCCCCGCGACGCTTACGGGAAATGACCTGACCCCTTCACCAGCCGGCATGCGCTTTGCCAAAGCGACGAACAACCCACGTCGCCCCAGATGCCTGCGCTGCACTTGAAGTACCTCGGAGGCGTCACGCTCGCGCTCTACGACCGCGTCGTTCTGCTCGACCCAAAGGCGGACACCAGCAAATGCCTGTTCGAGCGGAAGGATCGATCGGATAGGCCAAGCCTCGTCGTCATCGTTCAGAACGTTGACGACGTCATGCTCGCTGCCTACGTGAAGCTTGAACTCGACCCTTTGAATGGGGAGCCCGGGTGGAAGATCTGACGACGACCCCAGTGACCTCGACAGGCGCCCTGACGGAGGAACAGCTGCAGGTGCTGGGTGCACTGCCGTTTGATCCCAGTCGCGCCAATCCCAAGGCCCTCGCGCTGCTGGCGGAGCTACAAAGACGCGCGCTCGTCGACATCGATCGTGAAAGTCAGGCGCTCATTCTGGGTGCCTCTGGTCGGCGCGCGCTCGTCTTGGCCCTTCACGCTCGTCGGACGCTGATATGCAAGATCTGATGCAAACTTCGCTCCATGCCAAGAGGGAGCGTCATGCCGGTAGAGCGTGTGGTGGGCGAGATGGAGTTGCGCCGTACTGATGTCGAAGGTGTCGGCGAGATCCGACTGGCCTCGACGACCTGCCCGGGCGGCAAGCTCATCGCCGACTTGGTTTCCATCAGGACGCCGTCAGGTGGTTTCGCGACCGCGGGGAGCGTCGCGCTGATCGTGATGGTTGACGACGTGAACGACAGGTTCACACGCCTTCGCGTGCTGAGGACGTTGGGAATCAATTGCGAGGACGATTGAAGAAGGGATCGACCGCTGTAATGGTCGACGAGGAGAACCCGGCCTGTTAGGTCGAGTCGGTGCCCGGTAGGGCAGCAGATAGCCATGCCAACAATGCCGGAACCGCGACCGGCTTCGCGAGATGCCCGTCAAACCCGGCATCGGCCGCCCGCTTGCGATCCTCGGCGGATCCATAGCCAGTCAGTGCCAGCATCAGCGTCGGTCGGTGGGCATCTTGCGCGGCCCGTGCGACGTCATAGCCGCTGAGTCCTGGAAGCCCGATATCACAAATGAGCACTTGCGGCCGCTTCAATCGCAGCGCCTCCAAGGCAGCCGGCCCGTTGTGAACGACCGCCACCCGGTGGCCGTGTCCTTCGAGAATCATTCGTAGCGAGTCGGCGGCGTCGACGTTGTCTTCTGCCAATAGCACGTCGCGCGATGTCAGTGCGGTCTTCGGCGAGGTGTCGACGTCGATGATTTCTTCGGCCCGGCTCCCGCGCAGGGCGGGCAAGCTTACAGTGAATGTGCTGCCTTGCTCGGGGCCCGCGGAGTACATCGACACCTCGCCGCCATGGAGAGAGACGAGGCCCTTGACAAGCGCCAGGCCGAGTCCGAGGCCTCCTCGCGAGCGCTCCAGCGAACGATCTGCCTGCACGAAGGCGTCGAAGAGTTGATCCTGCAGGTGCGGCTCGATCCCATCGCCCTCGTCCTGAACGATCAACTGGACACGATCGCCCTCCCAACTCAAGCTCACGTTGACCTGATCACCGGGCGACGAGAACTTGATCGCGTTGTCCACCAGGTTGTCTATCACCTGGCGCAACCGCGTGCCATCCCCTTCTACCCAAGCTTCGCAGTCGCACCGGCAGTCGAGAAGGACGCCGCTGCCCTGCGCGGCGATCGCGTGGGCCGCCAGCGTATCGCGCGCCAGGGCGCACAGATTCACAGGCGCGCGCGTGAGCTGGACAAGCCCGCGCGTCAAGCGGGACACGTCGAGCAACTGGTCGATGATCCGACCCATGTGACCAACCTGCCGATCGACCAGGCGGGCGAGCGTCGACTGGCGCTCAGGCGGCAGCTCATCCAGCTGCAGCAGATGGGCGGCATAACGGATCGGCGTCAGGGGATTTCGCAGCTCGTGCGCCAACATGGCCAGGAACTGGTCCTTGCGCTCCGCCTGCTCGCGTTGTTGCCGCAGCAGGTCGCGCACCTGCCACTGCCGCCGTCGTGCGCGCAGCGCCGCGGACACCGCCGAGCGCAGCGCGTCCGGCGACATCGGCCGATGCAGCATTGCGACATTGCCTAGCTCCGCCACCGCGCTGAGAGGGAGATGCTCAGCGGATGCGCTGGCCACGATAATGACCGGCAGGTCCGACCACGGCGGCTGGGCCCGGATGCTCGCTGTCAGGTGACGACGGAGTGAAGGGGTCAACATTTCCTCCGCCACGAGCACCGATCCGGTCTCCAGGGACAGGCACTGCATCAACGAAGCTTCGTTCGCGCAGTATTCGCTGCACACGCCTGCATCGTTCAGAAGCTTGCGTGTGAGCGAGGCATCGCGAGGCGCCGCAAGGATAAGGACATCCGCACACAGGGCATCCGCCGCGGCGATGGGCGGCAGCGTCTCGGCCAGCATCTGGACTTCGCTCATGTCGCACGCGTCTCGTCGCCCTTGGCCACCGGCATCCCCGACAGCAAGGCGTGATAACCGCGCAGCGGTTCCTGCACGTGGAGCCCCGGCAGTCCGATACGGAACTCGCGGATCGTCGATTCGTGTCCGCCCACGCGCCGCTTGATCACGGACAAGGCGCGCCGGATCTCGCCGTCGTCCTCGAAGTAGCGCAGCAGCATTGCGGCATCGGTCAGGTAGGTGACGTCCAGGGGCGACCCGCTGGGCTCGCCCACGAAGCCTTGCTGGTTCAGTGTCAACAGCGTGGCTACATCCCGGTTGGAGAGATAGGTCAACAGTTCGTGCACGTGCATGGCGAGATGCTTCTCGTCAGGCATCGCGGTCAGGTAGCCGTTCAGCGAGTCGATGACGACCATCGTGACGCCGTCCTCCTCCACCGCGCGCCGGATGAGGTGCGCAAATTCACCGGGGGAAAATTCGGCCGGGTCGATCTGACGCAACGTGATGTTCCCTGAGTCCACGCGAGCCCGGGTACACATTCCCAACGCATCCGCACGCGAGAGAAACACTCGGCGGGTCTCGTCGAACAGGTATACGGCAGCTCGACCGCCGCGCTCGGCGAGGGCATTCATGAATTGCATGCACAGCGTGCTCTTGCCGATGCCAGACGGTCCAGTGACCAACAGGCTGCTGCCGCGGTCCAGGCCGCCGAGCAGCATGCCGTCCAGCACCTCACTGCCACTGGTCAGTGTGGTGCCCCGCCCCACGCTCTCCGACTCGGCGTCATGCTCGTTGGCGACCAGCCGCGGATAGACGACCACTCCCCCCATGTGGATGGCCGTGTCATGGAAGCCCTCCTGCATGGCCACGCCACGCATCTTGTGCACCCGCAGGCGCCGGCGTTGCTTTCCGTAGTCCGGTGCATGCTGGTACAGGCTGATGATGCCGTGCACGACACCTTCGCCGGCTTCATCGTTGTTGCCATGCAGCCCGGCCTCCTGGATGAGCAGCACTGTGGCGCCCAGAGCGGAGAAGTGCTCGCGGAGCCGCAGGAGCTGGCGCCTGAACCGGAGCGGATCCCGTGCGAGCAGACGCACGTCGGAGAAGGGGTCGAACACTACGCGGCTCGGGCGAAGTTCCTCGGTGACCCGGAAGATTCTGGCGACGACGTCGTTCAGTTCCACATCACTGGGCGAGAAGAAGGAGTAATCGCCTTCAGCTTCTCCTGTGTCAACTTCTGCCAGATTGACGATATCGACACCGGTCAGGTCCCACCGGTGCGACCGGGCCGTGGCCATCAGTTGGGATTCGGTCTCCGCCAGGGTGCACCACAGGACTCGCTCACCAGACCGCACGCCTTCCAGCAAAAACTGAAGCCCCAATGTTGTCTTTCCGGCACCGGCTGGGCCTTCAAGCAGGTAGATATGGCCGGCCGGCAATCCGCCGCGTAGCACGTCGTCGAGACCAGAGCACCCGGTAGAGATTTTTTCTTCTATCGAGGACGTCGAGTAAATCGGCTTGACCATAGCTTGCATCTAAGTGATGCGCCACATTGGCAAGAAAAGCACCTGCCGCTGGCGAAAGACGTACCCGCCGACTACGACGCGGCCTACTCCGACGCAAGCCCGGCTACTCGTCTTACATCATCTAAGAGAGTCCGGCGTGCTCTCCAGCTTTCCGCCGCTCCTGCGCCGCCGCGCTGACCCTACAGACTTCCACGAGCCGGAGCGAAGAGATAGAGTTCATCAAGGATGAAGTTGGGACATGCTGGCTTCAGTGCACACTCAGTTCCAGCATCGCCCTAAAGAAGAAACTTCAACGGGAGTGGCGATGGAAAACACTTGGACCCCAGACTTTGATGCAAAGCCTTTGCCGTCGGGGAAGTTCGCTCCGCTCGTAAGGCTCTCGCGATCTGCGGGCGACGGCCCGCGAGAATCTAGTCTGACCTACGAAGGCGAATACCTGACGAAAGAGGCCGCCATCAACGCTGCGCGGCAGCACTACGGGGGACAGCGCCCTGAACGCTGAACCGGCGCGGTCTACGCCAAGCGCTGCACGTCACTTCAATCGTTTGAAGCGCACGCGATCAACGTACGTTTCGCCAGAAGCAGATTGCGAATGCTGCGATAGCACTTCGACAAGACCCTGTTCGGCAAGCTCATCCAGACGCTCAAGCTCGCGCGAAAACCGCTCCATCGTCTCGATGACATCTCGATGGGCCTCAAACGAAAATTCCTCTTCGACACCTACCTTGGCCATCTTGTAAATGTGATCAATGAGCATGGCGGCTCCAGGCACTGATTGTGGAAGACCTCTGGGGCACGTTCGGCAAGCCTCTGAAGAAGCGCGGCGTACCACCTCGGACGAATCTAGACGGCCAGTTATCCGCGATCGCGCGGGGCACCCCCGCCAGGCTCAGCGGTCTTCCGATGCTGTTCGGCCAGCACCTCCGCCGGCGTAATGTTGGCCAGCAGTGCCTGGACCTTGTTTTTCCAGCCCGCCACGACGGCGCTCTCGCCCTCCTCCATGGCCTCGTAGCCGGTCTTTGCGACCTCGGCCGCGGGCTGCTTCTTTCCGCTACCCACCTTCGTATCGGTGAGCTCCGCCCGGCGGAAGAACTCCGTGTCCGTCGGACCCGGCATCAACACGGTCACGGAAACCTCCGTGTCCTTGAGTTCGTTGCGCAGTGCATACGCGAATGAGTCGATGAACGCCTTCGTGCCGTTGTAGACGGCCTGGAAGGTGCCGGGTATCAACCCCGCGATCGAACCGGTGATCAGGATCTTGCCGGCGTTGCGATTGCGCATGTCCCGGCCAATGCGCTGGATCAGGTCCAGCGTCCCGGTGACGTTGGTGTCGATGACGTGCCGCACGGCCTTGAAGTCCTGGTCGAGGAACGCGTGACCGAGACCGTGGCCGGCATTGGCCAGCAGGGCGTCCACCGGTCTGCCGCCAAGTTCCGCCATCAACGCATCCACGCCGGTCATGAGGGACAGGTCGGCCTGCAAGATCCGGACGTGCGCGCCCTCGGCCCGGCACGCGGCGGCCGTGTCGTCTTGAGGACGGTCGGCCGCTATCAACAAGTCGTACCCGTGACGGGCGCATTCGAGGGCCAACTCGCGGCCAATGCCACTGGACGCACCGGTGACGACGGCCAGCGGCCGTGCGGACGCAGGATTCGAACTCATGGCAACTCCTTGGCCATCCCTCGGCCGGGACAGATGAACGGATTCACAAATCGAAGGGCGTGAGCACGACCTTGCGGCAGTCCTCTTCCTTCTTGTTGAAGATCTCGTAGCCCCGTGCGGCCTCGGTGAGCGGCAGACGGTGACTGACAATGACTTCAGGCTTGAGTTCGCCGCTTTCGATGTGCCTGAGCAGCTCCGGCATGAAGCGCTGTGCATGCGTCTGTCCGCTTGCAAAGCTGAGGCCCTTCTCGAACGCGTCGCCGAACAGGAAACCGTGGATGAAGCCGGCATAGACACCCGGCACGCTCACGATGCCACCGCGACGCGTGGCGGCGATCGCCCACCGCAGGGAGGTGCCGCTGGAGCCCTCCAGCTTCAGTGTCGACAGCACGGTCTCTACGGTGCTGCCCTTGGCTTCGAACCCCACCGCGTCGATCGAAGCATCGACGCCGCGATGGTTCGTCTGCTCGATGATCAGTTGCGCCGGATCATCGACCTGATCGAAGTCGATCGGACGCACGCCGTACGTCTCCTTCGCGAAGGCCAGCCGATATGGGTGGTGGTCGATCATGAAGATCTTCTCCGCGCCCAGCAGCCGGGCGCTTGCGGCGGCCATCATGCCGACCGGCCCGGCACCAAAGATGGCTACGGTGGATCCTGCGGTGATCTGGGCGTTCAGCGCTGCCTGATAGCCGGTCGGAAGGATGTCCGAGAGGAAGAGCACCTGCTCGTCGCTCAGCCGCGTGTCCGGAATCACCAGCGGACCGACGTTGGCCTTGGGCACGCGCACGTACTGCGCTTGGCCACCCGGATAGCCGCCGTACAGATGGCTGTAACCGAACAGGCCGGCGCCGGAGCGGACGTCCTTCTTGTTCAGGATGGCCCCGCGCCCCGGATTGGTCGTCTCGCAGGCGGCGAAGAGCTTGCGACCGCAGAAAAAGCAATCGCCGCAGGAGATGGTGAAAGGGACCACGACCCGGTCACCACGCTTCAAATGGGTGACGCCCCGGCCGACCTCTTCAACGACGCCCATGAACTCATGGCCGAGGATGTCCCCGGACTTCATGTCCGGGATCTTGCCGCGATAGATGTGGAGATCGGATCCGCAGATGGCCGTCGCGGTCACGCGGAGAAGGATGTCATCGTCGGCCGCCAGTACGGGATCTGGAACGGTCTCGACGCGAACATCTTTGGCACCGTGGTAGGTCAAGGCGAGCATGTTGGAACCTTCCGTGAGCGACGTCGCAGAAGCGCGCAGCCGCATGAAACGGATGCGGCAAGCGCGGCGCCCGGCGCGTCAGCATCGCGATGAGAGCAACCGGCTCAAGGCCGCGACTCACTGGATGAAAAAGTTGGAACGATGGTTGCCTGAATGTGCCCAAGGCTCCCTTCGTGAGCCGCAACCTGGAGCATTTCATGTCCCTTCGTTTCCTCGCCATTGCAGGCGGCGTCGCGTTCTTGACGACGCATCTGGTCAAGTCCATGCGCGACAAGCAACAGCCGACAACACCCTCTGCGTCAGCCAAGTCCGCAGAAGGGTCGCCGTCCCCGAACGTGGCATCCTCGGACTTGCCCACGTTCCCGACGTCAACAACCGCCGCGAAGTCCATGGCCAGTTCGACCTCCCCTACGGCAGTTGCCTCCTCAACTTCGCACTCTTCACCGTTGCGCGACCGCGCCACGCCGTCGCAAGGCGTACCGGTCGGCGTAGCGGGTGGCTCCTCGTCGCCCACAACATTGAAGACCGAGCGGGGACAAAACAACGAAACAGGCAACGGGCAGGAACGGTCAATGTCGAGCCCGTCCGGCGAGTTGAGTAAGGTCTCGGACCAAAATTCGTCCGTACGGCCTGAACAGACGCGGAGCGTCTTAGGTCCGCAATGAGCTGCGCTGAACTGCGCTGAGCAGAAGCGTCAGCGTCTGACGATGCTGATGCTTCCATCGGTTTCCAGGATCGCAAGCTTCATGTCGCGGAGCCGGCAGTCCGCTTCTCGCAGAGCCTTTTCGACGTCTGCTATTCCGAGGCGGTGCCGGCGCAGGACGTCCGGGAACCAGATGCCGTCTCGACCGATCAGTATCGGGGAACCTTCCAGAAGACGCTCCAAGCGCTTGCTGCGGGAGCTGATGTATCCGACAAGTCCGTTCATGACGATCAACGTGGCAGCGAGGATCCAAGCCCCCGTTATCGAGTCGTCTCCGCCACTAAGCCCGTTGCTGACAGCCTCGCTGAGCAGCATCACGACGAGTAGGTCGAAGGGCGTGAACTGCCCTACGGTTCGCTTACCGGAGAGCCGCACCATCAGGAAGAGCGCGAAGTAGATGAGAGCTGCGCGAGCGAGCAGCTCCCACCACGAGACATGTAGGTCGAACATGCCGCGTGTGAGCAAGAGCGATACCCAACAGTGCGCGCTGCGAGAGTTCCAGGCCATTGATCGGGCCAATGGGGACCATAGCGACATTTATTGCCCGGAAGCGGCACACAGGAACGTGCCCTGCTTATGAAGCCCTCGTTGTTCTTCCTACCATCAATGAGGACGTCCATGGCCAAGAAGCCCAGTGCCCCCGCCGCATCCGCCAAGCCCGCACGCCCAGGCGCGACGACCGCCCCGAAAGCGGCCGCGCGCAATACTGACAGCGGGCCCGCCACTGGCGCGCCCGACAGCGCCGGCGACGCGGCGCTCCAGAAGATGGTGGAGACCGAAGCCGCCGCCCGCGCGTTCGCGTTCAACTCCAACAAGGCCGCCGAGCATGGCGCAGACAACGGCGAGAAGCCGCCCGTCGGGATTACCGCAGAATTCCCGTCGCGATTGCCTGCGGGCAGCACGCTGTCGGAATCGCAGACCAACGCGAAGACTGGCACGCAAGCGCCTGAAAGCCGCAACGCCACGATCGCGCCTCTGGATCGCGTGCGCGTCGATTCTTCCGGTCAGCCGTTGACGACCAATCAAGGCGTGCGCATCGCCGACAACCAGAACTCGCTGAAGGCCGGCACGCGCGGGCCGGTGCTGCTGGAGGACTTCATCCTCCGCGACAAGCTCACCCACTTCGACCACGAGCGGATCCCCGAGCGGATCGTGCATGCGCGCGGATCCGCCGCGCACGGCTACTTCGAGGCTTACGAGGCTCTGCAGGACCTGACCAAGGCCGCGCCGTTCAAGGAAGCGGGCAAGCGCACGCCGGTCTTCGTCCGCTTCTCGACGGTGCAGGGCGAACGTGGCAGTAAAGACACGGCCCGCGACGTGCGCGGATTTGCCGTCAAGTTCTACACCGACGAAGGCAACTGGGACCTGGTCGGCAACAACATCCCGGTGTTCTTCATCCAGGACGCGATGAAGTTCCCCGACCTTGTGCACGCGGTCAAGCCGGAACCGCATCATGCGATGCCGCAAGCAGCCAGCGCGCACGACACCTTCTGGGATTTCGTCTCGCTGATGCCCGAATCTACCCACATGCTGATGTGGGTGATGAGCGACCGCGCGATCCCGCGCTCGTACGCCACGATGCAGGGCTTCGGTGTGCACACCTACCGCATGGTCAACGAGGCCGGTGAGTCGGTGTTCGTGAAGTTCCACTGGTCGCCGAAGGCCGGCACCCATTCGCTGGTGTGGGACGAGGCGGTGAAGATCTCCGGCGCCGATCCGGACTTCCATCGTCGCGACCTGTGGGAGCGCATCGAGGGCGGCGCGTATCCGGAGTACGAACTCGGCCTGCAGGTCTTCACCGAGGAAGAAGCCGCGAAGTTCAGCTTTGACATCCTCGACGCGACCAAGCTCATCCCCGAGGAGCTGGTGCCGGTACGCCCGGTCGGTCGCATGGTGCTAAACCGCAACCCGGACAACTTCTTCGCGGAGACGGAGCAGGTCGCGTTCTGCACGGCGAACATCATCCCGGGGCTCGATTTCTCCAACGATCCGCTGCTGGCCGGGCGCATCCACTCCTACGTGGACACGCAGATCAGCCGGCTCGGCGGGCCGAACTTCCACGAGATCCCGATCAACTCGCCGATCGCGCCGGTGCACAACAACCAGCGCGACGGCATGCACCGGCAGGCGATCAACCGGGGACGCGTGTCCTATGAGCCCAACTCGCTGGGCGGCGGCTGTCCGTTCCAGGCCGGAGCGGCACAGGGCTTCACGTCGGTGGCGGCGAGGCTGCAGGCGCGCGAGGACCAGGCCAAGGTGCGCGCCAAGCCGGAGCTCTTCGCCGAGCACTACAACCAGGCCCGGCTGTTCTTCGAGAGCCAGACGCCGGCCGAGCAGGCGCACATCGCCGCGGCTTTCCGCTTCGAGCTGAGCAAGGTCACGGTGCCGGCCATCCGCGAGCGGATGCTGGCCTCGCTGCGCAATGCGTCGGAGGAGCTGGCTCAGAAGGTGGCCGATGGGCTGAACATGCCGCTGCCCGAGCCGATGCCGCTGGCCATCGATCAGGCGCCCGAACCGGAGGTGCGCCGCTCCCCGGCGCTATCCCTGATGGCGCGGCCGGGCGACGGGTCGATCGCGGGCCGCAAGGTCGTGATCCTCGTCGCCGACGGGGTGCAGGGGCAGGCCGTGTCCGAGGTGCACGCCGCACTGTTCGCGCAAGGCGCCGTGCCGCGCTACGCCGCGCCGCGCATCGGGCCGGTGACGACTGCCGACGGTGTCGAGATCCAGGCGGACATCTCGCTCGAGAACGAACCGGGCTTCCTGTTCGACGCGCTGGTCGTGCCGGACGGCGACGCAGCCATTGACGGGCTGCAGCAGGACGCGCATGTCTTCGAGTTCATCCGCGACCAGTTCCGGCACTGCAAGCCCATCCTGGCGCTAGGACAGGGGGTTCGGCTGCTCGAGGCCGCCGGCCTCGGCCCGGCCATCGATCCTGACCCGGCGCCCGGCATCTTTATCGCGGACTCCGCCGCGGACGGTGCGAATGCGCTAATCGAGGGGCTCGGAACGCACCGCCACTTCGAGCGAGAGACCGATCCGCCCAAAGTCTGAGCCACTTGCCCTCCCGCCGAAGACAGCGGGAGGGCGAGCGAGACGATGCCGGCTTGGTGGCATCTGCCGATCCGCCAGGCGGACGAGACGGACTAGCGACGGAGCCAGGTCCAGAACAGAGCGGCGAATAGTGTGGCCACGACGATCGTGGCGGAAGTCTCAAAACCGTTCAACGTACAGAGCCCAGCAGCTATCGCCGCCATCGCTGCAGAAATCAGTGCTCGGACGGCCGGTGTGACGTGACGCATGTTGTCCTCCGAACTCATGCTGGCACTGCTCATGCACATTTGTCCGTCAGTGCGGCGACGAGCGATGAAAGCCGACATCTTTCGCCCGCCGCATGTCGGCGGTGATCAGAAGCGGAGCTCGCCTTCGATCGAGTCGTCCAATGTCTTCCCGATCGCCGCTCCGATCGCCATCTTCGCTCCCGCGACGATGTCGCCATGCTTGTTGTCCCAGTAGTACCCCGACATCGGCTCCACGGCTATTGTCGTGATGCGAGCATCGTCCTTGCCTTCGGTGAACCAGGTTTTCATCAGCGGGCTCCAGAGTTCATCGATCTTGGCTTGGTCGCGCGATACCGACGCGCGTCCGTGCACGGTGACGAAGCCCGAGTGCTCAGAGCCCTGGAAGAAGAGCCAGACCAGCGGGTTGTGAGCGATCTCGACGTTCTTGTGGCTGTCCGAGGCACTCATGAACCACAGCCTGCCTGAGTCGTCTACTTGCAGGACACCCATCGGTCGGGTCGCGTGAGATCCAGGGGTGCTGACTCCCGTGCAGAAAAAGCAAGTCTGGTTCTTCTTTACGGCGTCTCGAATGTGTTGGATGGCATCGGGGCCGCTCAGGTCCGCGCGGTTGACCTCGGGCTGCTGACGATTGATCGAGTCCATGATGTGATCCGGAGTTGGGTCCAGTGCAATGGCAAGGCGCATTCCGTTCTTCATGCGCGTTTGGAAGGCATGTCTGGCGCCGCGGGCCAAGTTCGTGGAGGCCGGGATCCTGGGATGCCCTGTAGGTCTATGGCCGCTATCGGCGGCCGGAACGATAAGGAACCGCCATGTCCGACGAAGCTAGTTTTGCCAGTCCCTCCAAGTCCTCCGCCAGCAACACGATTGATATTTCGGACGAAGCCAAGGTGCAGGACTGGGCACGCAAGCTCGATGTCTCTGCTGCCCAGATTCGAGAGGCAGTTGGGCAAGTCGGCAGCAACCCGAGCGATGTGGAAGAGCATCTGAAGGGGACTCGCTCGACGACGAACGCCGAGCAGGTCAAGAAGGCCATCTGAGCCGCGGAGCGCGTGGATGACAGAGACCTATCCGGTGACACCCGATGGCCGGTACTTCGTTGTCAGGGGGCGTCTCTGGCGCCGGTCCAATCCCGCGCTACCTCCGGAGCAGGCGCAGTCACTGGTGAAAGATCTCATGGACGCCCGGCGGCGCCTGGCGAGGAGTGACTTGGCCGTGGAAGATCGCGCGGCGACGCGCGAACGGGTGGACGTGGCTAAGCGCTCGCTGGGAGAGCGCGGTGCCGTCTGGTGGCACGACGGCGCGCCAGATTTCAACCGGCATATGGTCCGGAACACACCCTACGCAGGCTGGTACGAATCGCTAGCTCAGGCGAGCTAACGCTAACACACGATGTGAACTGGCTTGCTCGTTGGCGCAGCGCCGCCTCCTACAAAAGGAGACGGTGCGCTCTGGCTGCAAGAGCATGAGGCAAGAAATATCTTGCGTGTCAGTCGACTTAGTGAGCGCTCCACAGGACCGATTTCATGCAAGTTCTGGACAGTATCCTGACCACCCCGACAGTCGCGCTGCCGCCATTCCCCACGCTCGACGTTGACCCGGTGGAAACAGGACTAGACGCTGGTCGTGATGCGTTGGACGCGATAGCAGGCCTAACAGCGGCCACAGAGCTGGGCGATGAGGGGCGCGCCGAAGCTGTCTATGGGGCAGCGATTGCCGGCGATCCCGACTCGGTCCTCGCCTACGGAGGACTAATCAAGCTGCTATGCCGCCAACGGCGTGAAGGCGCAGCCTTGGATCTGATCAACGCTGCACTGGATCGTTGCGACGAGAGCGCGCAGCTGCACTACCTGCGCGGCTACGCGCTGGAGTCGGCAGGGCGCTGGGCCGCAGCCATGGAGGCCTTCGGGAGAGCGCTCAGCCTGGACAGGACCTTCGCGGAGCCTCACTACCGACTTGGCGTCCTGTGCGAACGCCTTGGTGACCCGGTGACCGCCGCGCGTCACCTCGAGCGTTATCAGCGATTGCTTGTTGCACGAGGCACCAACCCCCTCCTGTGCTGACTTTCGATTTTGAAGTTCCCTCAACCCAGCCAACGCTAGGAGCAGTCATGCCAGCAACCACCTCCCGCTCTACTTCACGCGCAGCCCCCCGCGCCGCCGCCGCCCGCAAGTCTCCGGCGAAAGTCGGTAGCAAGCGCTCGCAAGACGCCGTGGCGCTGCTTCGCGCGGACCACAAGAAGGTCGCCGACCTGTTCGAGCAATTCGAGAAGTCACGGTCGCCCGCGAAGAAGAAGCAACTCGTCGCAGAGATCTGCCTGGAACTGACCGTCCACGCTCAGGTGGAGGAAGAAATCTTCTACCCCGAAGTCCAGGCCGCGCTGCGGGACAAGGAGTTGGTTCCCGAGGCCAAGGTTGAACATCAGAGCATCAAGGACCTCATCGCGGCGGTCGAAGGCGTCGAGCCCTACGGCGAGGACTACGACGCGAAGGTCAAGGTGATGAGCGAGTGGGTCAAGCACCATGTGAAAGAGGAACAGAACGAGATGTTCCCGAAGGCGAAGAAGTCGAAGTTGGACTTGATCGAACTCGGCGAACGCATCCAGCAGCGCAAGGATGAGCTGCTGGGCACCGCGGCCCGGGCGCACTGAGCACCGCAGCTCACCGGCGGGACAGTCGTCGCGCCGGCGGCCTCCTCCTCAGACTCGATCGGATCGCATCCACTCAGTGATTGCGCGCTACGTCAGTGGATGTGTTGCGGCGGCGATCCGCGGCCGGACTGCCGCAGCGCCGCTCGAGCCAACGCCGTCAGCTGCCGGCTGCCAACCGGTTTTGTGACGAAGACGTCGAACCCCAAGCATGAGGCGAGCACTGGATCGAGGTCGGCCTCGCTGCCTGTCAGTGCTACGAGGTATGACCGATCGCCAAGCTCGGTGCCCCGGATAGACGCGGCCGTCTCGAAGCCGTCCATGCCAGGCATATTGAGATCAAGGAGGATCAGCTGAGGCCGAAGCAGTTCGACCAACAGCACGGCTTCGTGTCCGTCGTAGGTTGCCGTCGCGTTGAATCCCAGAGATTGGAGCAGGATAACCAGGGTGTCGGCAGCGTCGACGTTGTCGTCGACGACGAGGATGCGCGTGCCCGAATCGACGTTGGGGATGGTCATACCCGAATCTGGCAACGGCCGTGCCGGACAGCGGGTTCGGCCCGTAAGGCGGACCGTCGAAGCTGTCCCTGCGCCGTTCGAGTTGGGCTCAACAGGAAATTCAGCGCGCTTCTACGAGAGCGCCTCGATGAGTGAGGTGAGGTCGTAGGGTTTACGCAGCACAGTGAATCCTTCCTCACGGGCACGCTCGGCGATGTCGCTGTAGCCGGTCACGAGGATGCTGCGGATGCGGGGGTATTCCACCTTCACCTGCCGCACCAGGTCGACGCCGTTCATCCTGCCTGGCATCACGATGTCCGTCACAAGGAAGTCGGCTGCAAACCCCGCCGCCAGTAGCGCGATCGCGGACTCGGCATCATCGACAACGCGGACCGCCAACCCTTCGGCGGATAGGAGTTGATTGGAGGCATCGCGGACGTCCGGGTTGTCTTCCACCAGCAGCACCACCTTGCCTTCTATGGCAAGCCGCCCTGCGTGATGTTCCGTCTCCTGCAACTCAGCTGCGTGAGTTGCCGGAAACGTCATGGTGACACTGGTCCCTCGTCCGAGTGCGCTGTTCACTTGAACTGCGCCACCACTACCCGTGACGAAAGCCTGAACTTGAGCCAGCCCCAAGCCGGTGCCGTTGCCTCGAGTCTTGGTGGTGAAAAACGGCTCGAAAATCTTTTCGAGGATCTCGAGTTTGATTCCCTCGCCTTCGTCGGCGACCTCTATGGATACGGCTTGAGCAGCCTGCTCGCTCAAAGCCAAGCGAGCGCTGAGCCGGATGCGCCCGCCGCGGGGCATCGAGTCACTGGCGTTGGTCGCCAGGTTGGTGACGGCAATTTCAAGTTCGAGTGGATCCAGAGCGACCGTCGGTAGGTCATCGGCGATGCTGATCGTCAGATGGCACTGCGCACCGATCAGGGAGCGGAGCGCGTCCTCCATCTCCCTCAGAACCGGCCCGACCTGGAGTGCGCGCGGGTGGTTGCGGCGCCGACCGGAGAGCAAGGTGAGTTGACGGGTCAGCGCTTCACCCTTCTTGACGCTGCGCCGCATGACCTGCACGTCGGCGTCGACGCTATCGCCGGCGCGTTTGCGGATGATGGCCAGGCGCCCAGTCAGCACCTGGAGGATGTTGTTCAGGTCGTGGGCCAGGCTCGCGCCGAGCCGGCCCACTGCGTCGAGCTTCTGGGCGCGGGCCAGCTGCGCTTCGGCAGCTTCTCGCTTCTGTACCTGTGCCTGCAACTGCTCGGTGCGATGCTGCAGCGTCAAGTAGGCCTCCGTCAGCCGCTTCTGCACGGCACGGAAATGCACCGCGATCACCCCCAAGACGACTGTGTTCGCGAGTAGTCCTTCCACACGTGCCGTGTACCAGGCGAGGGAGTATCGGTGCCCGCTATGGGTACTGAGCCAGACTCCCGCCCCTTCGGCGATGAGCACGAAGGCCAGCCAGAGGTAAACGGCTCTCCGGAACAGGCCGCGGCGCCAGATGAGAAAGACCGCGACGGCTGCGGCGGCCACGCTGATGTACGCGCCGAGCCTGCTCACGGGGCCGAAGAGAAGACGCCCCCCGTCGGGCCTCACCGCACCGAGATCGGTGGCCTGCGAGGCGACAGCGAGCAGTACGGTTGCCAGGATGGCCGCCAGCGGAGGCCAAGCGCCGGGCCGCCGGTCGGCCGGCCCCGGCGTCGCGGTCTCCTTCAGGATGGCCCAGATGACGAAGAACCCGAATCCGGCGCGCCATCCCACGAATAGCCAGCTGACCGCGTGCGGCGAACCGAGCACGGGACCGTCTGCGAGGACGGCACCCGGAAAGGTCAGCACGTGCAAGATCGCCATCAGCGCCGCGAAAAGATAGGCGGAGGCCACGATGACATGAGATCGGTGGGGGCGCGGTGTCGAGATGAGCAACCAGAACGTGGCCAAATCGATCATCGCAGTCGCTGCGCCATACATGCCGCTGATGTGCGCCAACGGCGGCAATGGCATCGACGCCCAAGGCGCCATCACGACGACAGAGCTCAGGATGAGCGCACATAGGAAGAGCACAACCCGGCGCTGGGTTGAACTCGCATCCTCCTGCACGAATCCGCGGTGCGGCATTACCGGTCCTTCAACGTGCCTGCGCCGAGCAACAAGCGAAGGTCAGCCTCAATCTGTCGGAAATCCACTGGTTTGAGCCAGTAAGCCGACGCTCCCGCGTCGCGCGCCCGGAGCATATCTTCTCGGGAGGCCGAAGCGCTCAGCACCACGATGGGCATCAAAGCACCGAAGGATGTGGAACGCACCGCTTGGATCACTTCTACGCCATCCATATCGGGCAGTTGCATGTCCAGAAGTACCAGGTCGGGACGCTTGCGTTCGACCTCGTCGATGCCTTGGGCCGCCGTGGCGACGACCCACAGCTCTAGAAGCTGGAACTGCCGGGACCACTCCGTCATCAGCAGGGCATTGACGGGGTTGTCCTCGATATAGAGGAATTTTCCGGCAAGCTGGGGCGGTTCAGGCGTCAAACCATCCATGATCCCTCCACGCCGATGTGGCGAAGCCCTTCTTTTCGCATACGGCAGCCGATGTGCCTATGGTGGTGCGCCGCCTCGGGAAAACAGCCTCCAACGTCGCACCGACCTTGGACTACGCTGCACGGCCAGTAGCCCGTGAGGCAGAACGACTTTCGATGCTCTTTTGAGGGAGTGGGACCAACGTGAAGGACGATGACCTGAGGGGCATCCGAGTGCTCATCGTCGATGACAGCATCGACGCTGCGGAGTCCATGGCGTTCTTGCTGGAAGGACTCGGTGCCGACACTTTGGTTGAGACCAATGGGCCCTCCGCGATAGACGCTGCAGCAACCTGGGCCCCGCACGTCGTGCTGCTGGACCTGGGCATGCCGGGGATGGACGGCTATGAGGTTGCGAAGTCCATGCGTGCCAAGCCTGCGTTGCACAGCGTGGCGCTCATCGCTCTCACCGGGCGCGGTCGCGACAGCGACATGGAACGTTCGGCTGCAACTGGCTTCGCACACCATGTCATGAAACCAGCCAACATTGAAGAGCTGAAGGCGTCGATTGTCATGGCCGTCGGCAGGAGCAGCTGACTTCCGCGAAAGGGCGCGGACGCTGCATGTCAAATCGCTGCGAGCTAGTGCCTGTCGGCCATGCCGACTAAGCCCGGAAAAGCCCAAAACTACCGTCGCGCGCTGCGTGCCGGACAATGCGCCATGAGCAATGACACTGACCCGCGCGACACGGCGCCGCACGCGCCACGGCACGCCACATTCGTGGACAGAGAAGGTTTCGGATCCGTCGGCGAAGGTCGGGACATCTTTTTCGCCGCCGTTGCGGCTACCCGGATGCCGATGGCCATCGCTGACCCGCGGCTCCCGGATGTGCCTCTGGTCTTTGCCAATAATGCCTTCCTCGAAATGACAGGGTACGAGCTGGATGAGTTGGTGGGGAAGAATTGCCGTTTCCTCCAGGGGCCTGATACGGACCGGGAAAGCGTTGCGCTGATCCGCGAGGCGATTCGGACCGAGAGTGAGGTGACGGTCGAGCTGATCAACTATCGCAAGGACGGAACGTCTTTCTGGAACGCGCTGTTCCTCACGCCGGTCAAGGATACGGATGGCAAGCTGGTCTACTACTTCTCGTCCCAGCTCGATGTGAGTCGTCGTCGCGACGCAGAGGCGGCGTTGCGCCAATCCCAGAAACTCGAGGCCCTTGGCCAGCTCACCGGCGGGATGGCTCACGACTTCAACAATCTGCTGCAGATTATTTTGGGGAATGTGCAGCTCGCCGCGCGGATCGTCGAAGCTCGCTTCGCTGGCGACGCGACGCTTGAGCGCTCGCTATCGCGCATTCGTCAAGCCGCGGAGAAGTCAGGCGCGTTGACTCAGCAACTGTTGGCCTTTGCTCGGAAACAGCAGCTGCAGGGCCGCGTGGTAAGCCTGAACGAATCTGCGCGGCGTACCGTCGAGATGACGCGGGGCGCCATTGGAGACAACAACGAGCTTAAGTTGGACCTGGACGAGGATCTCTGGAGTGCGCGCGTGGATCCGACGCAGCTGGAGGCGGCGATCCTGAACCTGTTGGTGAATTCGCGCGATGCGATGCCCGATGGTGGAAAGATCTGGATCCGCACGACGAACCTGCTTGCGGCGGAGGAGGATGTGGGAGCGCTTGGCCTGCCGCGCGCGGGTCGCTACGCCACGATCGCCGTCAGCGACAACGGCAGGGGCATTGAGCCGGAAGTGCTGCCCCGCGTGATGGACCCCTTCTTCACAACCAAGGCGGCCACCGAGGGAACTGGATTGGGCCTGTCCATGGTCTATGGGTTCGCCAAGCAGAGCGGGGGCGCGGCAAGCATTTACTCCGAAGTCGGCATGGGCACAACGGTCCGGCTCTATTTTCCGGCGCTTGATGAAGCGCCACAGCTCACGGAGTCCAGCCAGCCTGAGACGGGAGGCGGACGCGGCGAGCGCATCCTTGTGGTGGACGATCGCCCCGAGGTTGCGCAAACGGCGGCCGACATGCTGTCTGCGTTCGGCTATCAATGCGATGTGGCCACGTCAGCCGTGCAGGCTGAACACCTGCTTGCCACGTCTGACTACGCGATGTTGCTCACCGACCTCATCATGCCCGGCGGCAAGAACGGCGTGGTATTGGCTAGGGAAGCGCAGCGTGCGAGGCCGCATCTGAGGGTGCTGCTCATGACAGGCTTTGCAGACGGTTCGCCGGAACGATGGGGTGGTGAAGGGTACGACATCGTCTTCAAACCGTTCGCGATCAACGAGCTGAAGAAGAAGGTACGTCGCGCCTTCGACAAGTTCGCCAGCGGCTGACGGCGGCACAAACCTTGCCCATCGATGTCGGAGCCGGTGGCGGGCGCTGCCGGACTCGACAATCGGTTTGAGGCTTAAAGGAGTCGCCATGAACCAGCACGGACAACGAGGCAGACAAGATCAACGCCCCATCAACGCGTGGGACGAAGATGACCGCAATCGCGGTGGCCAGGGCAGCTATCAAGGACAGTCGTCGCGCGAGGGCTATCAGCCGGGCTACCAAGGGACGAGCTTCCAGGCAGATCGCGACCACCTGCACGGCGGCGGGACGGGCTATGACAGTGGTAGAGACTACCGCGACAACTATCGCCAGGACTACCGCAGCCACGGCGATCTGCAGAACCAGGGTGGCTATCGAAGCGGATACGACAACGAGGGTTGGTCGTCGGACCGCAGCCGTTCGATGGGCGGCCGAAGCGGTGGGGGCTTCGGCGGCCAGGACAGCTACAGCGGCTCGGGCAACTACGGCACTCCGAGTTACGGTGCCTCCAGCGGGTACGGGCAGGGCAGCCCGAGCGACTACCGCGACCAGGGCCCGAGGCACGAAGGCTGGCGCGAGGACAGCGGTCGACGGTTTGGCGGCATGGCCGGCCCGAGCTACCGCAGTGAGGCCAACGACTTTGAACGACATGCCGGCGGCGCGCGCGAGCAACGCGACTACCCGCAGGGTGGCGCTGGCGGCTACGGCCAGCAGTCGACGTGGCAGTCGCAAGGCCGCTCGCACTATGACCCGGACTACGAACAATGGCGCCACGAACAGATGCGCAACCTCGACAACGACTATCACGGGTGGCGCCAGGAGCGGTATCAGAAGTTCTCGGAGGACTTCAACAAGTGGCGTTCCGAGCGTTCCTCGAGGCAAGGCGCTGGAAGCAGCGGTGCCGGATCGGAGAGCGCATCGTCCCAATATGCAGGGCAAAGCGGTGCCGACACGACGCGTTATGGCTCGGGCGGCAGCACGCCAGGGGGCAATGTCGCGTCTGGTGACGATAGGGCATCGACGACGAGCGGCGCCACGGGACTGCCCAGCGCGTCCACGGGCGCGTCGCCGGGGACCAGTTCGAGCATGTCTGAAACGTCGTCCAGCAAGACCAAGTGAGGTCTTTCACCTGAGCATGGCCGCGCGGTAGTTTCTATCGCGCGGCACTGCGCATCCCCATGCATCGTCGCCTGCCGGCGATGATGCATGACCATCGGGACACCGGTTCCCGATCACTGGTTGTCGCGGTTTTGCCTGATCAAGGCTTGCAACTGCAATGCGTTGGCTGCGGCGGCGCCGGACGCGGTGTTGTCGAAGATGCACCAGATGTCCGAGTCATCCGGCCACCGCAGCAGTTCCTGCGCACGTCCCAGAAGCCAGGCGTCGTCATAACGGGACCAATAAGTGCGCGGAGATCCGTGCCACCGGTAATAAATCGTGGCGCCGCGACCGTTCGCCGCCTCACCCATCCACCCGCCTGGTTGGAAAGCGCCGGCAGGGTGGGCAGGGTCCGCGGCCACGCATCCAATCCGTTCTTCACGCAGCAGCCGCTGCGCGGATGCGGTGAACCAACTCGGATGTCTGGGCTCGCACATTACCGCGCCGTTGAACGCGGCGCGAAGATGTTGGAAGAAAGTCCGCGCCGTCTTCGGTTCCAAGTCCAAGGACGGAGGCAACTGGACGAGCAGCACGGCCAGCCGCTCGCCCAGCCCCGCGAGCGACTCGATGAATGCGTCGACATCTGCCCGGGAGACCCAGAGGCGCTTGTCGTGCGTCATCGCCTTCGGCAGCTTTGCTGAAAACCGGAAGTCCTCCGGCGTTTCGCCGGCCCAGCGTTCGAAGGTGGACTCGCGATGCGTGCGGCTGAACGTCGTGTTGATCTCGGTGCACCCGAGGACGCGCGCGTAGCGATTCTGCTGGCTCTCGTCTCCCGGGAAGCTGCCGGCCACATCCCTGGGAATGCTCCAGCCGGCGGTGCCGATGCGAAGAGTGACGGACATGCCATGAGCTCCGCGTGAATGGCCTCCAAGGCATGGCAAGCGGCAAGCCGTGCTGGTCACGCCCTCACCGTCGGCCGTCGGCGGGCCAATTGCCGTGCGTGGAGATGGACAACCTGCTCGACGCGCTTCAATGGCCTGCCATGGTCGTCACGCTCATTGCCGCCTGGCTGGTGGGCGGACAGAGCGCACGGCGAAGGACCTGGGGCTTCTGGACCTTCGTCCTGAGCAATGTGCTGTGGTGTGTCTGGGGCGCCTTCAGTCATTCTTATGCCCTGATCGTGCTGCAGGTCGGTCTGTTCGCGATGAACCTGCGTGGCGTACGCAAGAACGAGCGGAGCGCGCAGGACCAGGACCCGGACGGGCGTTGACCGAGGACCACCCCGCCGGGAAGCGCTTCGAGGTCGAAGGGACTTCTGTCCACTTCGCGCGGGCACCGCGCTTGCTATCGAGCGGTTCCGATTCCCGCCGCGCCTTGCCATGCGAGTCCCCCTTTTCAGGAACCGGTCCATGCTTTCCACCGCTACCCTTGCGATCCTTCCCAACATGCAGGCCGCACCCGCTGCGAGCGCCCGGCCATGAGCGACGTGGAGCCAGGTCGACGCCTGCGTGCCCTCATCGACGCGGGTCGGGCAGAACTGCCGCTACCAGGGCGTGGGCGCACCCTGCAGCGCTGGTCTGCGCTGGCGACCGTGGCCGCCGTGGATCTCTCGCTCGTCAAGCTCTTCGAGGGGCACACCGACGCGATGGCCATCCTCGCGGACGCCGGCGTTGCAGTGCCGCGAGGCACCTCGTCCGCGGCGCCCGCCTACGGCATGTGGGCGGCGGAACCTCCGGGGGCACGCGTGGCCTTTCGAGCATCGGATGAAGACACCGTCGCGCTGTATGGGGTCAAGGCTTGGTGCTCAGGTGCCGCCGCGTTGGATCGGGCGCTGCTGACGGTCTGGCCGGACGCAGGGGCGCACGCTGGCCCGAATGGGGGGCCGTGGCTCGCGGATGTTGATCTGCGGCAGGCGGGCGTGATCATCGATGCCTCTCGCTGGAAAGCCGTCGGCATGGCGGGCTCCGCGAGTGCATCGGTGCGATTCGACGCGGTGCCGGCTCGCCTGGTCGGGCCGGCGGGGTTCTATCTCTCCCGGCCTGGGTTCTGGCAAGGAGGCATCGGCATCGCCGCCTGCTGGCATGGTGCGTCGTGTGCGATCGCCAACGCCCTCGTGGCACAGGCCCGCGCGGCGGCGGTCGCCTCTTCCGGCACCGGCGCGAACGGCGTCGGCGATCCAGGCTGGCATCGGGCGCTGGCACTCGGCGACATGGATCGACTGCTCAGCGCCAATGCCGCGCTCCTGCGCGAAGCCGCCGCCTGGATCGATCGCCATCCCGACCGCGACGCGCGCGTCTGGGCGCTGCGGACGCGGGCCTCCAGCGATGAATGCGCCCAGCAGGTATTGCGGGCGGCAACGCGGGCGATGGGCGCTGGCCCGCTGTGCCATGACGAAGGCCTTGCCCGGCTGGCAGCGGATTTGCCTGTGTTCATCCGCCAATGCCATGGCGACCGGGATCTGGCCGCGCTGGGCAAGGAACTCTCTCAACAGGCGGACACGACATGGACGCTTTGACCATCGATCTCACCTTTCCGGATCTGCTGCCGATGCCGCAGACGCATGAACCCGAACTGACATCGACGGTAGCGCCGTTGTCGCGTCGTCGGATCGAGGGCACCGGGACGCCGGAATGGGCCTGGCGGCAATGGATGCCGCTGTGGCAGGTGCCGCCCACGTCGATCGACGAGCTGGTTCCGGATGGATCGAGGGTCGTCGTCGTGGCGCCGCACCCGGACGATGAAGTGTTGGGCTGTGGCGGACTGCTGTCGCTGTTCGCGGCCCGCTCGCGGGCGACGACGCAGCGCTGGCCGTCGACGTCGACGGTCCTCGTGATCGGCGTGACGGATGGCGACGCCAGCCACGCCGGGTCGACGACCTGGACGCCGGCCCGGCTCGCCGCGCGCCGCCGGCAGGAGCGCACGCAAGGATTGCGGCATCTCGGGCTGCGCGCCCCGATCCACGGGCTCGGACTTCCCGATGGTCAGGTGCGGCACCACGAGGAGCGCCTCGTCGACGCCTTGGTCGGACAGCTGCGGCCGCACGACGTCGTCATCTCCACCTGGCGCCACGACGGCCATCCCGACCATGAAGCCGTCGGACGTGCCTGCGCCGAGGCCAGCGCCGCATGCGGGGCCACGCTACTGGAAATGCCGGTGTGGACTTGGCATTGGGCACGGCCGGGCGACCTTGCCGTGCCGTGGCAGCGCCTGCGTCAGTTGCCGTTGACCGGGCGCGCTCTCGAGGACAAGTGGCTCGCACTGTCCGAGCACAGTAGCCAGCTGACGCCCGACGGAGACCGCCCGCCCGTGCTGTTCCCTGAAGCCGTGGATCGCCTTCTGCGTTCGGCGGAGTTCTTCTTCGTGTCGGAGCGGTCGTCATGAACGCCGGAGGTCCGTCAGGACAGGACGCGCTGGCCGACCACTTCGAGGGGCTGTTCAGCAAGGACGCGGACCCGTGGGGCTACCGCACGCGGTGGTACGAACGGCGCAAGCGCGCGCAGATCCTCGCCAGCCTGCCGTCGGAGCGCTACGCGCGAGGCTTCGAGCCCGCGTGCGCCAATGGTGAACTGAGCGCCGGACTGGCGGAGCGCTGCGACCGGCTGCTCTGCAGCGACGGCAGCGCCACGGCCGTGGCCCATGCGCGTCGGCGACTGTCCCGGCTGTCGCATGTCGAGGTGTCGCAGGCCCGCCTCCCTGCGCAGTGGCCCGAGGGACGCTTCGACCTGATCGTCCTGAGCGAGATCGGCTACTACCTCGACGACGAGGCCTTCCGGCGGACCATCGATGGCGCGATAGGGAGCCTGGACGCCGGCGGTACGCTGCTCGCCAGCCATTGGCGGCATCCGGAAGGCGACTACGTCCGCAGCGGTGACGAGGTGCATCGATTGATGGGCGCCGCGTTCCGGCAGCGGTCCGGCTGGACCCGGCTGCTGCGGCACGAGGAGGAGGACTTCCTCGTCGAGGCATGGAGTCCGGACGAGCGCTCGGTGGCGCGTCGCGAGGGCCTGCGACCATGATCGGCGCGGTGGTGCCCGCCCATGACGAGGAAGCCTTGATCGGCAGGGCCTTGCGGGCCTTGCAGGTTGCCGCCGCGCATCCGGACCTGCAAGGCGAGGAAGTCCGCATCCTGGTGGTGCTCGACGCGTGCCGCGACCGGACCGGCGACATCGCCCGCGCCTTCGGCGCGCAATGCCTGGCCGTCGATGCCCGCAACGTGGGCTTCGCGCGAGCGGCGGGCGCGAAGGCCCTGATCGAGCAAGGCGCGCGGTGGCTGGCGTTCACGGACGCGGATTCCGTCGTGGCGCCGTGCTGGTTCTCGCGCCAGCTGGCGCTGCGCAGCGAGGCCGTCTGCGGCGTGGTCGAGGTAGACGACTGGACGGGCTTCACGTCCGAGGAGCGCAGCGCCTACGAAGCCGGTTACC
Source organism: Roseateles noduli (assembly GCA_002205125.1). Classification (GTDB taxonomy): domain Bacteria; phylum Pseudomonadota; class Gammaproteobacteria; order Burkholderiales; family Burkholderiaceae_C; genus Roseateles; species Roseateles noduli. Next base: position 296,185 of record NIOE01000007.1, read on the forward strand.
TCGACGCGGAGGACCACCGGCACATCCACGGCGCCAACCTCGGCGTGAGCGTGAGCGCCTATCAGCAGGCCGGTGGATTCCCGACGCTATGCACTCGCGAGGATGTGGCGCTGGTGGAGCGTCTCCACGCGCTCGGCGTCCGCATCGCCTGGACCAACACCGTGCGCGTGGTGACGAGCGCAAGACAGGACGGCCGAGCCCCGGACGGCTTTTCGACCCACTTGGGCCGGCTGCGGTCCGCGTGAGGCGCCGTGCGGGCTGGGCATGCGTGTTGCCGCAGCCTGTTTGACGCGGATGCCGCACACCGACCTCGAACCAGGAGCTCGACATATCCTCTTCCGAAAAGATCGCATTTCCGAAGCAGTCGCAGCCCTGGCCGGGCCTCGCGCGCGACATGACGCCGCGATCCGACCACGCAGAGAAAATCATGCAGAGGTTCGGCACCGACACCCCCAAGGGATTGCCCGGCCGCCCTGCGGAGCTGGCGTCCGAGTGCGTGCTGCTGGCCGCCTCCGAATCCAGCTACGCGACGGCCCAGGTATACGGCGAGTCCGGTGGGCGCAGCGCTTTATGAGGAACCGCTGATCATGGCGAGCTCTTCCGCCGCCCGCGCGATCAACCACAAGGTCGCCAGCGGCACCGGTATGCCGCGGTCGCGCAAGGTGCTGCTGCTGGTGGATTTCATCAACCCGCTGGACTTCGCCGGCGCCGATGATCTCGCCGACGCTGCGGTGGAAGCGGCACGCGCCACCGCCCGTTTGAAGAAGCAGTTCCACACCGATGGGGCTTGCGTTATCTACGTCAACGACAACTTCGGCCAGTGGCGCTCGGACGTGCCGACGTTGCTGCGTAGGTGTCGCGGTGCCGGCGGCGCCGCAGCCGAACTGGCGCGCCTGCTGCCGCCCGCGAAGGCCGACCTGTTGATCCTTAAGCCGCGACACTCCGGCTTCTACGCGACGCCGCTCGATCTGCTCCTCGAGCAACTGAGCGCCAAGGAGGTCGTCGTGACGGGGCTGGCCACCGACTACTGCGTGAAGTGGACCGCGATGGATGCGTACGTGAGGGGCTATCGCGTCGTCGTGCCCGCCGACTGCACTGCCGCAGAATCGGAGCCGCGTAAGCGCGCAGCCCTCGAGTGGATGGAGGAGGCGCTAAAAGCGAGGATCACACCGTAGCAGGCCAAGCAGACTACCGACAATATTCCACAGATTTCGCAATGCAGATCTCGTTACCAACGCTGATGGCCTTCCAATCTGGGATCGGCGGAGGCCTGCGACAGAATCAACATGATCGTTGAAGGAAGGCTGGTCAGTTTTGAAGCCTTTCGTGCGTCATCGCAACCATGGCGTCGAGCACAGCCAAGCACGCGAGCTCTTCGTGTGCGAACTCGCCCTCTAGGACGACACGCAGGCGCGGTCCCAGGCACGTTGGCGGAATCAGCACGAGGACTGGCGCGAAGTTGCCGTTGGGCCGCAACTCCACATCGACATCAGCGTCCCATTCGTCCACGCGATCACCTTTTCGAGCCACGCCAGCTCTCAAGAATAACGACACCAGTGGCCAGCGGCTTGGCCGTTGGCGGCGCCGCGGTATGGGCGTTTTGGCGTGGACGCCGTCTCAAGTGAGACGGTGTGTGCCCTTCAGGCTTGAACTTTGAACTCGTCGCGATTGCGGCCGCCGGCCTCGTAGTCTGCAAGCCATTTGGCGGCTCTGCCGCGTCCACTCCAAGTATTGGATGGGTTGGATGGGTCGCGGTACAAGACCGAAGCTTGAGAGCCAGACTTGCGAGCACCCTTGCCGCCGGCCGCTACGTACGGCGCTAGGGCGTCGATGCCTTCCGCGACCGTAAACCCGGCCGCCACGAGCTTCTTTGCGAAACCGTCCACGAGTACCTTGAGTTCCTCCCCGCGCTTCTCGTCGATCTGCTGCTCCAGCTCGCTGCGCAAGGAAACGAGCTCGGCATACGAGAGGCGAGATACATCGATCTGTGACATTCACTACCTGTCTGGTTGAAGTCATAGCATCGTACTGCGCCCGCGAGCTTCGAAACGGAAGGCGCCCAGCTGCGGTGCTCCTGTCGCCGCGTTCACATTCAGCGTGGCGATCGCCTCGAGGAGAACCGCTTCGCCGGGTGCATCCGCTGCAGGCGTGGAAGCAGTCGCGCATCGCGACGTAGCTGAAGGTCGACTCGTCCGTTAGCGGGTTCTCCGAGATGGTCTTCCGCCGGTAGTTTCAGAACCTGTTTGGCCCTCGGATTTGAAGAGGACGCGCCCGAGGCGTCTCTACGGTTCGCTCATACGATCAGCCAGTCGAGCAAGGATCCATGAGCGGTAGCTCTCGGGCATTTCGAAGTCCCTCGCTAGGTTGACCTTAAATTTGTCCAGCAGCTGCTCCGTCGTCAGAGCCGCGTACTTGGGCTTGAGCGCCTTTTCACGAAGGAACCGCACGCCCCAGTCCACCATCTCGCAACAGCGCAGAAAGTCTTCAGCCCGCTCCTCTGGCAAGGAGCCAGGCTCATGAAATTGGCCATCAGGTCCTCGCGTCACGCTGAACTTGCGCTGCATGCCGGACAGGGCCCCGCCCACCGGTAGTCGAGGAAAGTCCTCTGGAACGGCAACCGTCATAGCTTCGATCTTCCAAGATGCACGGCGCCCGCCCGGCTAGTAGGAGCTGCGCTCGTTTCGTCGAGCTCGCCCGGGAGGACCACCTCCAGCTCGCCGTCCGCGTTAACGGCAGTTATGCCACGCAGGCCCACGCCCACGGACTTGAAACCCTGAGCTCGCCAGATCTGCGACTGATCCTCGAAGCGCCACCGCGCATCGTGAAGGTGGCCGTGGGCAAGCAGGCTCACCCCCATGGCGCGCGCTAGGTCGTCCAGGACGGCAAAACCATACGGGTGGTATCCGCTCGCCTCATGGGTCACCAGGATGTCCGCACGCTGGCGCTTGAGCCGCTCGAAGTCTTCGGGATAGATGGTGCCCCAATGCTTGAAGTGGGGACCGTCAACGTAACGATCCTGACGAGGCGTTGACCTCGCATGTTGGCGCATGCTGCTGAAGCTTGGAGGTGCGCTGTCGGTACCGCCTACCCCTTTGGGCATCCAGACACTCCCGCGGAACACGTTTCCCAAGCCGGCGATCCTTCTCCCGTCCTCGAGCTTCACAACCCGGCCATGCAGGTTCCTATCCGCCAGCCCGCTCTGCCAAGTGCGTTCGATGTCGACGATCCGATCAGCATCGTGGTTTCCAGGGATCCACCAAACGCGGTCTGCCACCGGAGCCAGGACTGTCTCCAAGGGACCTTCAGGCTCCAAGTCCCCCAGGAGGATGACGGCAGCAGGATCGAGTTTGTCCGTCGCTTCGAGGATGTGTGCGAAGTGTCCGTGAGGATCGCCGCACAGCAAGATTGGTCTATGGGTCATGAGTCATTGGCGCGCTTCGTCCAAATCAGTTGCTGGCGGTGCGGTGCTGCTGGCTCGTGCGCCGGCCGTTCGGTGCTCTGGGGCCGTAAGCCGCGATGGAGCGAAGCCCTCGCCGAATGCGGGTTGAAAGCAGCCGCCCGTTCACCGTCCTTGTCGGCTGGGTACCGAACACCACGCCCAGATGAGTGAAGTGGACGTAAATCCCTTGGCCGAGGTGGAAGCCGGGCACGGCAGGCGGTAGGTCAATCCTTCCAGCCTTCCTCACTTGGCTTGTCCAGGTGCCGCTTCTAGTTCGACTGTTCATATCCGTTCTCTCGTTGCACTAGGCGTGTAAAACAGGCTCGCGGGTTAGCGAACTGATTTCCCCGTAGTCCTCACGATCGACCCTACGGCATCAGTTAGGCGGGCGACCTAGGCTTGAACAGTATTGTTCACCGCCTGACTGGTGTTCAGAGACCGCATCCCTGTGGGCCTCATCGGTTGCTCAGCTTTTTCACCAGTTCAGCCGCTCGTCTGCGAGATGCTTTCCTTGCTTCCATTTCCTGTGGGCTAGGCGCTTGTGCCGACGGCAGCGGGTTGAGGATCGCCTCGGCGCGGATTTGGTTTAGGTCGCCAGGGTCAGTCGCTGCCAAGATGGCTTTGATCCATGCTTCAAATTGGTCGGCCATGACGCTCGGCTGCGCGCCCACGGTGGACGGGCGGATCTCGCCGGGGTAGTGACGAAGAACTCTGTCCACGCTTGGCCGCGATAAACCCGATATCTCGGCGGCCTCGCCAGTTGTGATCCAGCGAATATCGTCGGTCGGTTTCATATTAACCTCCACACGAATTTGGAATTCTGGATCTGCAGTATCGCTTGTTTGTGATCCAACTAGCGCTTGCGAACGCCTTTGGGACCGGCCAGTAAAACAGCGGTTCTCGGCTCCAACCGAGTAAGGGCTACAAGGTCGGTTTTTGTGGGCGTTAGTATGAGCTCCGCTTTCTGGATCAAGTCCGAGCGAACCATGATGAAGTTTCCTTGCGATACTTTCACGCGCTTCATGGGGCACCTTGCCTGCATCAGACCAATTGCGGCGCCGCGTTCGTGCGAGTCTGAAGCCCGTATAGCGCAAGTGGACGGCTAGAGCGCATAGCGGCGAACACTCAGTCGGGCTGCGTGGCTGACGGTGAGGAAATGGCCGACCCGTGACGACCGCACGTCTTAAGTCTGATCGACACGACGCCGCGGCGTTGAAGCTCATCCTCAAGTGAACGTACGAAGCTAAGGAAGTCCAACCCAAGTGCAGTCACGAGATCCCGCAATTCGATGATGTCCAGCCTACGCTCGCCAGACTCCAGCTTGCTGATCGTTGCCTGTCCCCAACCCATGAGCATGGCCAGATCGGCCTGTCTCATTCGGCGGCCGGTTCGCAGTTCCCTGAGCATGGCAAGGAAGATCTCGTTGTTGCGGCTGTTTAGCGACTTGCTCATGACTACCTTTCAGCACGCACCGTACAGGGTCCGGCCCCGTATTCGGAAAGGGAATCTGTTGTCGTTGCGACGTACGGGCTTCGATCCGCCGAGTTGTGGCCGGAACCGGTCCCCACAATAATTTCAAGCGGAGCGCTTCACGTACATAACGTTCATGAGGCGCTAGGCGCCAGCAGAAAGTACGCGCCCCCACGTCCCCAGATTCCCAAAGGCATCGAATGTTCCTCACGCACGCAGATCAAGCTATCCCAGAAGCCGCTGGACTATTCGGCCCAGGCGTTAACGGATGGCGGGGGTTCTTTCTACCGGCTCGCTTTCCATGGTTCTTGGCCACCATCGGCCTCACCGTGAATGGGGAACAAGTTGTGTCGACGCACATACTTGCGAGTGACCAGGATGTCAGTGAATTGGCTGCCGGCGCAGGGCACTCGGAGTTGCTGGAGCTGACGTGCATGACGCCCGCGGCGCACTCGGCAACATGGGCTTCGCGCAGGGTTAGGTCAATCTGGAGCGGGTTTAACGTCTCTGGCCACACAATCATGGTCTTCATCGATGCTTCTGGACACGAGTTCTGCGCAGATCTAGAAAGGTCAAATCCCGTCGCGGTGCAACGGCGACAGCCTGTGTGGTGTCCAAGGCACCTGTCTTAATCGCGGAGACTTCTCAGTCTGCCTTGGTCGTTCAATCGGCCACCGACGAGCGCGAACTGAATATCTGATGACCGGCGGAATCTCCCGAGCATTGCGCTTCGCCGCACGCGGGCCAAGATCATCGCCGGCGCTTTCAATCTCCAGCGTGCTGGAGAGCGGCTGTCCCGAGCGCATTGATCTGTGCTGCCAACTCGCCGAGGCGTGCTTGTGGGCCAATTCGGAAGCCAACAAAGTACCAGGCCACGCTACCTAGGATGAGCCCACCGATGGCGCCCCAGAAAGCGGCGAAGATCCTGTTGTCCAGCCGCGTGGCGGGGGAGGCGAAGGCAAGCAGAGCAAGGGCGAGGCAAGGAGCAAAAGCCCAGATCAAGAAGCTCTTCCCTTCGGCCACATCCAGTCGCCAACTCCGAAGTGCCTGCCCCAGCACCATGATGTCGCAGGCCACCTCACCGGTCGTGTGATTCATCGCGCCAAACATCACGCCATCAACCTGCGCAGACGGAGCGCCGTACACGAGAGAGACGCGGTGGCCGGGTCGAACGGCGATGCCAAGGCCGGCGGAGCGCATGAAGCTCTCTTTGCCCTCGTTGTCGACCAACCAGAATCCACCCTTCTTGCCGGGCGCGCCCGTGGAGCCGGAGGGGTCGAGGACGGTGCCTGAAAGCGTGGCAAGGCGGATGCTCTGACCATTGGTGAGCGCAACTTCTTTGAAGATCATGATCGCTAAGCTGAATGCGTAGCGATTGTGACTTAAAAGCGGGTGACGTATAGGCGGCGCGTGTGAAGACTTCCACACGTGTCCTCACCCCGTCATCAGCCCAAGGAGATTGCCGTCAGCGCGCGTGAGCAGCTGGCGCTCAACCTCATCCGGCTTCGTGCGCAAAAGGGGTGGTCACAGGAAGCGCTCGCGCTTGAAAGTGGGCTTCATCGCACCTTCGTCGCTCATGTGGAACGGCTGCGTAGGAATGCGTCGTTGGACAATATCGAGCGCCTGGCTCAGGCCCTTGGCGTCCCGGTACGCGACCTTTTTGCGCCGGTGTTCCATGAGCAGCGGCAATGACGTAATCGCGCATGCAGCGGGACAACACCACGTAGCGGGCCACACTTCAGGTAGCCGATCAGATTCAGCGCCCGCGACCTGTCGCAGCACGCCTACAAGGCCTGCGCGGCGCACTCACCGACTTGCTGAGCGCGGACCAGCACCTGCCAATCGCAACGGACGAGCTCGACCGCGCTAAGGCTGGCACTGCCCGGGCGACGGTGGCTCTGTTCCGCGCCTTCGGCGGGGGCTGGGGGCCGTCGCCGGCGGGAGCCGCCAGCAAGTAGCGCTTGCGCACCCTTATGCACCTGGACCGCGTGATGCGGCTGCCGCGGCGCTCCTCGTAGACTTTCGCATCGAGAAACACGGGGTTGGGAAGATGAAGAAAGTCGGCTGGTCGATGCTCTGGGCAACAATCAAACAGCTGGCGGCGGAGCTCTTACTTCCCGCCGTCTGCGCTGCGGTGGCAACGGCGTACCAGTACCACGCTGCCCCCGGCGGAATACCTGCGGCATGGCAAGCCAAGCCCGTCTTCGACCACGCTTCCGCCTACTTCCTGAAGCTGTTCTTCTTCGGCGCGTTCTTCGCGTACTTCCTTCGCGCGATGAAGACCGTGCGCGATCGGCGAAACCATGACTCGGTGATCAAGAGGCAGGAGGCAGTGCTCACTCGCCTTGAAGCCTTGTCAACGGATCTAAGCGGGCACACGACCGGCGGCAACGGCTTCTGCTACGTCTGGTCGATCCAGACGCGCAACGGCGAGATAGTCGCCTTGGACATCGCCATCGACGGCAACTTCGCGTTGCGTGAGGTCTCCATCGGCGTGACATCCTTGGAATCCGCGAAGCAGCGTCTGCGCGCGTCCATGCAGACCGGGGACATCCAGCACGCGCTCCAGTCGGATCACAACTTCAAACTGACCATCGTGACCCCAAACCAGATCTTGTCGCTGCCGTGTCGGATCCCTCTGACTGGTGCTGTATCGAGGTACTGGGTCCGATGGAACGCTGCGAACGGACACTGGACGCAGCAGCTCGAAATCGACGCAAACGCGTCGCGCGATCGCGTCGTCCGCACCCGCGTCCATCGCCAGGACCACTCCATGTTCTTTAGTCCAAAAGACACGGTGCAGGATGAGGACGCATGGAACTGGGACGATTCGCCGGACTCCGCCGACGCCTCTTCAGCGCCTCGCACATAACTGATGCTCATTCAGAGCGGCGGAGGAGCGCATGAACGACGTGGGAAGGATCTTGGAGCACTTGCGTGCCTCGCTGTGTCAATCCATTGAGGTCGGGGTCATGGGCGCCCGCAACCAGCAGGCTCACAAGTGGAAGGCTCTTTGGCGCGCCCTGCTTCTACGCGAGACGGTGGCGTGGCGCTGGATAGACCTGCTCAGCCAATCGTTCGAGCTTCATTCATCAGGGTCGGTTCTGGGCGCCAGAATTTTGCTTCGGGCGACCTATGAGACCTTGGCCGTCCTCATCTACGTGAAGCCAAGAGACCTGGACTACTCGCGTCTTCGGCTGGCTATACAGGCCTGTGTTCGGCCGTTCGTGCGGCGTGAGTCAGCCAGCTGATCCAAGGCACGAGGACATCGCCGGACGCTAATGATGACCTCCCTTCCAGCTTGATAACTGGCTCGTCAGATCACGGTATAGACGTCGGAGTCTGTGTCGTAACTCGCAGCAGAAATGCTACATAGACGATTCCAATACTTCGTCGCAGCGGGCGTCCGATAGACGCCACCTGGCGCACTAGTCGGACTAGACACGATCGACTTCCCAAGCTCACGCTTCAGGACCGGGAGGATCGCTTCGGGGATTCCCATTGCGACATACTCAGGCCGCCCATGATGGTGGGCCATCGTTACGCGCAACGTGTTCGAGTCGAGTTCGGCTAGGAACAGCTCGAAGCTGTCGCCGTTCGCCGGCATGGGACGTGAATACACGCGTACCCAGAACCCTCCGGAAAGAGCTTCATACGAAACGCGGTAATCGAAGGTTTGCTGTACCCCGCTGCGACCCGTGCATGCAAGTGACTGCATGTTTTCTCCCTCTCGCATTTGTGGCGGCAAGGCTTCCTAGGCATCTTTGGACGCTGAGGACCCCCAAGCCGTGATCGCAATGCTAGCGCCGCTTTATGTTGGGTTCCTCCTCTCGCTCCCAAGACGACTGTTGGTACAGATGGGTAAGCAGCCCGCCTGCCACGGTGGTCAACGCAAATCCGAGGAGGAGGAAGACCAGTTCGTGGTGCCGACCGGAGAGTTTGACTGGAGGCGCCCGACGCGGTGATCTAGTGTCGATCCAGTGCATGCAACAACCCCTTGAGGACATTCTGGCATTTTGGGACCGCATAGAGAATGTGAGGGTCAAGGTCTCCACAGTTTTGGGGAAGACTTCAGTAGGCCAGGTGATCTGGCGAGGCCTCAGCCAGCCGCCATTCATGACCAAGCACGCACACGCACATCAAGATAAAACCTGGCAGGCACAGCGCTGAGCCTCTCCTCCAAGCTCGCGGCAGTCTAATTCCCGTTGCGCCATCCACTTCGCCGGCATCCCAGGTCGAGGCTGGGTAGTCAACTGCCGCGCGAGCGGGTGCTTCGCAACTACCTGCGATGGGAAAATCAACTTTCCATAACTCCAGTCAAGTTTCTCTAAAACAACCGATGTTTGCGGTCTAGGCGATCCAGCAGATTCCCCCCGAAAAGTTCGCGCGACGGGCGCGAGACCTCGACAGCGCCACAGACATCCACTGAGGGCGTGCGCATCCGCTGACTGCATATAGAGGCCAAAGTTCCGTGAATTTCCGAGAGGACGCGAACTACCTAAAGGCCGAGCTTCAGTCGCATCTATTGGGATGCGGGATAGCTGTGTGATGTAGACAGCCAGTGAAAATTCCACCTAACGACGAATTCGTCGAGGAAGAGCACGCCGTGTTGCGCGAGCGTGATCTCGCCGGGCCGAGGCGGCGATCCCCCACCGATCATGGCGGCGGCCGAGGCGCTGTGATGCGGGGCCCGGAAAGCGCGCTGCGCCCACATGGATGGGCGGAACTGCCCGTTGGCGCTGAGCAGTGCGGCGGATTCCAGCGCTTCGGATTCCGACAACGGCGGCAGCAGCGTCGGCAGCCGCTGCGCGAGCATCGATTTGCCGGTGCCCGGCGGCCCCACCAACAGGATGCTCAAGCCGCCTGCCGCCGCAATCTCCAGCGCGCGTTTGGGTCCGGACTGTCCCTTGATGTCGCGCAGGTCGAGCGGCGTCTCGCCACGCGGCGGCGGATCGCGCTGCACGCGGGGCAAAGGCGTCTCGCTGCCGGGCTGCAGCGCATTCACGAGGTCGAGCAGGTGCGCGGCCTCCCGCACGACGAGCCCCTGCACCAACGCCGCCTCGTCGGCGCAGCCGCGCGGCAGGATCAGCGCCCGATCGAGCTTCGCGGCGCGCAACGCGAGTGCCATCGCCAAGGCCCCTTTGATCGGTCGCAGCTCACCCGAGAGGCCGAGCTCGCCCGCACATTCGATGTTCGCGAGCATCTCCGCGTCGATCTGCCCGCTCGCGGCCAGCAGCCCGAGTGCGATCGGGAGGTCGAAGCGCGCGCCTTCCTTCGGCAGGTCGGCGGGCGACAGGTTGACCGTGAACCGCCCTGTAGCCTTGCAATTGCTATCAGTAGCGCATTACGCTGACCATCGAGGATCGGGGGGAGTGCAAGTGAACACAGCATCAGAAATCATCGCCATCAAGGTTCAACAGAAGGCGTGGGGGAAGCTGCGTGCCTCGGAGGTCACATTCGACCGGACGCACTTTGTCTCCAGCGGTTCGTGGATGCACGCGCTGCTGTGCCACGCAGCCACGAAGAGCCAAGCCTCGCCGTTAGAAGTCGGCATATGGACGTCGGTTCGATTCGTTCTCCAGAAGATCGCCGGCTGGATGGAATGGCACAGGGTGGCGGCTATTCCTCCGTCGAACCTCAACGCAGCCGACTTAACCGTCTTCTATCGCGCCTTGGATACCTTTGCCACTACCGGCGAAGTTAGTTCCAGCCAACTGAGTATGCTCGCCAGGTTCCGTACCGCGATCAAGGAATATCTCGTTGTTGAGCTACGGTTGGAATCGTGCCGAGCGCTCTATTCACCGTACAAGAGCGAACTCCGAGCGCGTCGAGTAGGACGCGGAACTATTAGCGACATGGTGGACAAAGGAAGTCCCGTGCCCGAACCAATAGGGGCGCTAAACCATTCAACACTTGACGACTTGAAATATCGCTCTATTCAGAAGCGTCAGCAGAGTGTCAAACGGTTGAAAGCCGGGATTGCATCGGACATCGAACTATATAAAACGCGCTTGCGATGGATTGAAGACCTTCGATGCATTGAATTCACTGAAGAAGATGAAGGCCAGTTGGTTCGGCTCTATGGGAGACGCTCTGATGTCATCACTCCGCCACTAGCGGCAATTATAGAAAGGTACGACGCTCGAACTCGACTGTCATTCGCCCTGAAGTTGGCGAGTCAGATTGATCCAGAGGTCCTGGAGCAGCGAAGACCTTTCAACTTCATCGGCCACCTAGTTGGCTTTGAAACCATAAAGACGCATCTTGGCGGCCACGCACGAAAATTTTGGCACGTCTTCTATTATGAGGTTCTCGGAGAGAGCCTTCTGATTCATGCGTACATTCTTTCGCTTCAACTCCAGACCGGTTGGAATGTTTCCTCGGTAATGGAGTTGGAGGCTGCAGACATACGTCGCCTGCCAAATGGACTGATGATTCAATCCGTTAAGGCCAAGACTGATGACGACACCCCGCCAGTATTCATAGATAGTGGCGAGGTCGATGCCATCTTTCTCATTGAATTTATGCTTCGCCGGCATGAAATGATGAAAAAGCTTGGAATAGTCGAGGACCCTCGAATAGTTGCTGGATCATTCTATCGAGGGCGCGACATCCCGGCGATCCACAAGATGAAGTCTGCGTTTCAGGCGAGGCATGGCCTGCCAGCCTACTCCTGGGAGCAAGTAAGAAATGAGGTACTGGCTCTCGTTCACTCGACTCGTGGCACGGAGGCGGCCAGGCAGGTCGCCGGACATGCAGATTATTCGGTAATCACCACGTATGTGGACGATGAGGCCTCGCGAGCGCTCAATTCCTCCATTAATCTTGAATTTATGCGGAGAGTGCAACGCGACATTACTACGTTCTTTGAGCATCCCGATGGAAAAATTTGGCCGAGTCTTACACCAACCGGAGACGGCTCCTCTTGTCTGAATCCAAGTCTGCCGCCCAAGGAGGCGTGGCTTGATAACGAGCGATGCCGAGCGGAGCATTGCCATGCCGAGGAGGGGTGCCCAAATCGTCGGATTTGGATTGACACCGGCCGTCTAAAGGAGGTGGCGTTCACGCTCTCGTACTACCGACAAAGTTCGGAACGGTTGATCTCCGAAAACCAGGCTAGGTATTTTGAAGTGCACTGGCCCCGGGCACTTACCGCCAAGGCAATTGAACTGGCGATGTTGGCAGGCCCCTATGCCGCACTGATGGTCTCGGCGACGAACGAAGCCGTGAATAACCTAGGCGCTCGTCCTTATGCCAATTGAATTAAGTAATCCAATCGCAGTAGGTGGGGCGCCCCTCGGCGTCAGCGCCGACAGGGGATTCCAATTTAAGTCCCCATTGCTCTGCCTATCAGGGCAGACGGTGGTAACCCGGTCCAAGGTCTGTGTGGCTCAGGCTTCGAATGACTTGGCGGATTTCATTTTTCCACCCTCCCGTGTCCATTCACTGCCGGTCCCCTTAATTGACTCGCCACATCTACTCCGTCAGGTCCTTCACGCTCTTGACCAGTGGGCGCTAAAGAATGGCGATAGTAAATCATTCGTACTGGGCGCGCGCAAGGCCTTGATAGGCTATGTCAAGCTGATCGAGGTCGGTTGGATTAATGAGTATTACCGTTTGGAAGATTGGACTCAGGAATTTTGTGAAAGCTTGCGGGCCAGTTTTATTAAGGGTGGGTGGTGGGGTGTACTGAAGATTGAAGAACGAATCAATGCTGAATATTTACGTCCGAATAGTGATGCGCATCTTCTATCTAACCCACAGCGAATGATTTGTACAAATCTCAGCCTGCATCGCATCCGGCGCAACAAAGAAGGGCGCGAGTGGAAGTTATCACATCCGCCGCCGGCTCGCGTGACGGTCACCGACTTCTTGAGTGCTGCCAATACCTTTTTGGGCCCGTTACTTTCAACCGGTAGACCGTTTCTACGGACTCAGGCCGGCATGCGGAGCCTGCGGACCAATCGGAGCTCAACCCTTCGCCCTGCCACTTTGGCTGAGTTTATGGCGAAGTCCCTCCGATTTGTTCTCGCTGTGCAACAACCGCTGACACGAGTTTTCGAAGAGCTTGATTCAAACAGCGGCATAAATGGTGTTCGTGCTTCAAGCCCTCAAGAGTGGGAGTCCATACTGCAGTCGTGTCACGCAACTGAAAGTCTAAATTCAGCTGTGGGGTGCCGAGTCAGGCTTTTCCCAGAGAGGAATGCCCCTGATGCCATCGGCCTTTACACGATATGGGATGCCTTCGTTGCAAGTGGTGCATACCTGTTGATGTTTATGAATGCTCGACGAAGGGATGAGGTAATTCACCGGAAGGTCGGCCTTTTCTCTGGTCATGGACGCACAGTGGAAGCTGACCTCGCCTTGCATACGATGGATTTCTACATAGAGAAAACGGCGAGGCAGCGAGTAACGTTGTATGTTAACGAACTCTCAATTCGAATATTCTCGCGGCTCGACCAGTTGGCGAACATTTCGTGTAGGTTGGTTGCCCGGCCAGATAGCGGGTCAGTTGAGGACGGTTACTCAATTTTCCGCGTTGGTGATATTCGGACGGGTGTCTTGCGAAATTTTGATGCACACGGGGTGTCGACGCGGATTTCGACGTTGGCGCATCTCAACGAAATGGCACCCGCTAGCGTCAGACCGATTGAATACCGGGCTATGAGGCGTGCATATGCACTGTTATTCTATTACAGATACTCGAATGCGACTCTAGCGTCATTGAGTTTCCAATTGGTGCATTTTAACGAACAGCGAACGCATAATTATATAACGAATAATAGAAATTCTGACTTAGAACTCCGCGACTCCCACGCCGAAGAAGACCCGATCATTGCCGCGGCGTTAGGTCGCGACAGGGCCGCATTGGGTAAAGAGATGGCAAAGGTTGAGGTTGAACGTACCGTTGAACTGGTTATTAATGCTTTAGCTCCGGGTGAAATGTTCGCCGGCGGCTTTGCCAAGCTGGTCAGAAGATTTTCAGCTCGATGGATGCGAGATGCGGACTTCTCCCGCTTGAGCGCGGAACGAAGGGCACGTGCAATCGCGGGTACCCTAAGGAAGCGAGGGCACGCGCCCTTTCCAATGTCTCACGGAGATTGTTGGCGCGGCTCCTCGCAAAGCGGACTGAAGGGACGTTGCCAAGAATCCTCCGACACGCGTCCGCGCCGGGAGAAGGCGTCGCCAGGAGTCTGCAATGGCTGCCCGTTCCAAACGGCACAAGCTCAACATACCGAGAATCTTTGTGTCGAGGAAGCAGTTCTGAGCCGCCGGCTGGAGCTAATGCCTAAACAGTCTCTTCAATGGGAAAGTTCGACCCGGGAGCTGGCAACCCTGCGGAGGGTCATCGAAATTCGTATGCGCCGTAAATAATAGGTGTCGACATGAAGAATTCTGCGCGAATTGGTCGAGGCAAGCCGGAAGTGGCACTCAAAGCGGAGCAGATCGCCCTCGAGAATATTCTCCAAAAACTGCGATTGGTTACCTCGATTGTTCAGAACGATTGCTCCGAATCGATTGATGTCAATGAATGGCTAAAAATTTGTCCGCAATCAATCCGAGGATTTAATCAGTGGGATTATTCCGCAGTGCCCGAGCAACTGAGGAAGCAAACTTTCGAGTTCAGGAAGAACGGTAGCAAGACCGTAAAGCGACACCATGGCTTGGAGCAACGCATTGAAGCCGCTGTCGGCTTGGTGAAGGCACGCTTAAGTGCGTTGCAACGTGTCCCTAGCAAGATCGAGCGAATGGCGTCATTGCGGAGGCAGGCAGCTGAAGCACTTGCATTACGAGATATTGCAATGCTGGAGTTGAAGGCTGAGCGGGATAGCAATAGGATTCGTCACTCGAGTCTGGTTTCAGAGGTCAAACGCGCCCAGCGTTCTGAGACTGAAGCGCTCGCAGCCCTCCAGAAAATTGAACAGCAATGTGATGCTCTCCGACGCGAAATAGGGCAGTACCAGGCAGGCTCGCAAGTTCTCGCCAACAAGGTCCTCTTGTTACCCTCACGGAGCCCCAAGTGATTCGAAATCGCAGGGTCGCAGATTCGCTTCGCGTGGTGCGAATAGGCACACGCGAGGCTGATCAAACATATTATGTCTTTGATCTGAGAAGGCGATGCCTTGTCCGCGAAGTTGTCGACTACCTTGAAAGTCCAACTGTTAGAGATTTAGATATTAAGACTCGTGAGAAATTGGTTTATCACCTTGTCCGTCCGCTAGAGTTTCTACGACGTGGTGGCGGAAGTCTGCATGAGATCACTGATGAACTCCTCCGTAAATATCGCGACTGGGAGTTGAAGATTACGAAGGAAGATAGGTCGTATCGTGGAAGTGTTCGTACGGCCAAGAAGACCGTGAATTCCAAGATGGATAATATTCTCTTGTGGTTAAGGTGGCTGCAGACGGATTATGGAATTGTCTACGATCATTTGACACTGCCGTTCCTTAATGATAAAGGCAAGCATATTTCCGTAAGGAAGAGTTCGCCGGCCTATTTCAAGGGCGTTGGCGTCAATTCAAAACATAGATCGACAATGCTTCCGCCTACGGAGCAGTTTGACGCTGCATTAGAGGATGCGGTAAGTGGTCCGCGTGACGACTACGCAGCCTGTCGCAACGGAATCATTGGACAACTGGCTCGCTCCGTCGGGCTTCGATTGGAATCGCTGACGTCTTTGCGAACAGAACAATTCTTTGGCCGGGAAGTTCGACAAGTCGCCGACGGAATAATCGTTGTTCCCGATTTGCAGAAGTTCGACTTCGACAACGAATTCTTGGTGCCAGCAGTGCTGGTCGAGCACATCAGAGGATATGTGGAATTCGAGCGAAGGAATTTGATACTCACAAAGAATCAGGGCGTTGACCTGAGCGAAGATCGCTTGTTTCTTTCGTCTAGGAATGCTAAGCCTTTAACTGGCCGGGCAGTCAGCGCAATATTCGGAAGGGCCATGCGTGGCGCCGGCTTCCCGAAAGGCAGTTCGGTACATGCTTTCCGAAAAGAGTTCGGCACAAGGACGGCCGAGCAGGAGACCTTGGCTCGCTTGCATTCGGGGTTGGATACTTCGTCTCTGACTATTGCAAAGTCAGTGTCTCTGCGCCTCGGGCAATCGTCCGCTGAATCGAGTGCGCCATACGTGCTCCAGCAACAAACATCACTAGGCCGTGACGCGCTTCGGAATACCCTCGAAAAAGTGCAGCAGGTCGAGACTGATCTGGCGGCAGCCGTTAGGTCTAACGAAGAGCTGACCTCCATATTGATCGAGAAGGAGTTAGCACTGAAGGAGAAGGATGCACTGATCGAGCAGCTGAAGCATGGGGGAGAGGTCTGAGATTTTCAGAATTCGACCAAACCTGAGCCCCCTGTCGGCAGAACGGGCTAGGCTTCAGTTGAACCGCGTGCGTTTAGACGTCGTTATCGCAACGTGGCTGCGACCTTCGGGACGGGTGGGCGGCACGGCGAATAATCGGTACAAATAACCCGCCGAGGCGAAGCGACACGGGGCTTGCAGCATTACTGCACCGAAGGCGAGCTTCCAAGTGTCCACCAGTCAGAATCCAATTTTCCCGGCTTCCCGTGCATGACTGACCGTTGGTCGCCGACGTCCGCAGCAAGCTCGGTCGGGTTGTGCATAGATTCTGCTCAAGGTCTCCAGAACTCGACCAGTGACGTTGCGGCCGGCCTTAAGTCAATGAGCTAGACCAAATTCGGTCTTGAGCGTCTCGACGTCCAAGGCTTCAAGCTGGCTTAGCTTCAGGATCGCGATGCGGTGAGACGCCGGCTTCATGGGCAGCGACGCGAGGACGCTATCGCGCATAGCGAGGTAATTTCGCTTGCTCCACACTGCGTCCTCAACTCCGACGATCAAGCAGGTATTTGGTGCTCGCCCCACCGCGTTCTCGTACACCAGGGCCGCCGCGCGCAGGGTGAGCGCGACCTGCAAGAGCCAACCGGCGTTGAAGCCTCGCCGGATCACCTTGACCTCAACCAGATAGTCCTTCGATAGCAGCGGCCCCCCCCGCAGGATGACGTCTACCCCGATGTCGCCCACCATCATTTCGTATTGAACGGTGTAGTTGGGCAGGAGCTGCTGCAGATGCTCTGCAAAACGCTCTTCAATCCTGTTGGCGCCAGCATGCGCTCGACCGGCCACAACTAGCTGCGGCGCTTCGGTCACCGTGACTTCGTCTGATTCGCGGACCGGGTTCAACTCTGCTGCCTCGTCTTCGGTCTGCTGGCGGACTGATGCCTGCTTCACCTGGAAGTCGAGTTTGGCAATCTGGTCGGACAAGTTTTGCAGCCCGTGCCACTTCAACACCCCCCAACCCGCAAGCACCAGCCCCAGAACTGCGGCCACCGGGGTGCCCCATGGTGCAAGCTTCAACAGGGTCTCCACGATGGCCTGGCGCTGACGAATCGCATTTTGCGCAGCGAGACTCAACGCATTCAGGTCGGCTTCCTTGATGAGCAGGTCAAACGGCTCCCTGAGCAAGAGCCAGAGAAGCAGCATCGCAACTGCGGCGAAGGCCAGGCCGGCAGACACTGCGAACTTGTAGAGGTCACCGAACTCGAACTTCACGTGCAAACTTTCCGCCAGTCTGACGTCTTACGAGAGCTGTCGGCGCTTACCTTGATACCGTGGTTCATGGTTATACCCTCCCCTTTTTGAGACTCATCCGGCTGGCGTTTCGGCTGGAGCCTACTGCAGCGTTCGCCGCTTGTAGAAATCCGTGATGATGGCCGCTACGCCGTCGGAAACTATCTTCTCCTTGGCGAAGTAGTCCTTTAGGCTGGATTCCTGGAGCTCCGCTGCGCGCAGGTCGCGAGCGCACTGGTGGTCGATGGAGATGCTCTTGATGCGATCCTTGTATTCGTCGGAGCTCTTCGCGGCATCACACTTTGCCTGGGCTTCCCGCTTCCTTTGCGTCACCACCAATTTCCTCGCTGCCACCGCCGCGTCGAAGGTGCTCACCTCCTCTTGAAAATGGGGAAGGCGCTCTTGAACGGACCGCAGCAGGTAGAGCTTGTCGTCCGCATGCATAGGCGCAAGGTTGGTGCTGTTGAGAACACGCTGTTCCACGCATTCAAGGAGTCCGCTGTCCACCGCCAGGTCCTTAGTGCATGTGCCAAGCACGATTGAATGGAACTCGCGGGTCAGCCGGGGCAGCAACTGCTGGTACTGCGAGTCAACGGTCCCCCGCAACTGACCGACTTCGGTCTGAGCCTTGGTCAGACCAGCACGGGCATCTGCAGCCAAGCGCGTCAGGCGTGCCATCGTGGTCGAGACTTGGCGAAGCTCTGCTTCCGCCTGTGCAACCTTCGCCTCCATCTCCCTAAGCTCGATGGTCTTCTTGGCGATGTCTTCATCTAAGAGTGACTTTTGATAGATCGGCAGCACCGTGTAGAAGTAGCCGAAGACCGCCAATACAAGGACGCCGAGCTGTGATGCATTCGCCAGCCGCTGAAGTAAGAGGTCGATCCTGGGCATCGACGGGGCGCCTCCGGAGGGCGACTTCGAGCCCTGCTGGCTGTCGACGCGGCGACGCTGGCCGAGGACTTTAGGCATCACGAGTGCTCATCTTCGACCTTGACACCTTTGTGGTTCAGCATCCGTCATTGAAGGAGGGACGGCCCATCTATGGCCGCGATGCCATCGCGACACAGTGGCTTCACCAGCGCGCGTTCGAAGGCGCTGAGATTTCTGAAGTCAGAAGATGCTCTAGCGTTCAACGCGGCCAAGGCCTTATCAAGCGTGTCGGGATTGCCGAGGGCCGGCGCCAAGCGCAGCCCGAGCTGCAGCGGAATCCCGTACTCCTCAAGTGCGATGATGACGGGGTTCATGAAGAGCGACTCCATCTGTCCGCAGAAGAACGCGTAGTCGCCCGGCCTGCGTCGATTGCGGCGTAGGACCTCAGCTTGGATGCGGTTGACCGCGCCCATGAGCCGTGGGGCCCTGAAGCTCATCCATTGCCGAGCAAACTCCAGGAAGTTCTCCATCGCTTCATCGGCGTCGTCGCCCGCTTTCCCCTTCATCGCTAGAGCCATTTGCGCAGCGTAGTTCGGCGTTGTTCGGTACCGATTCACCAGGAAGGTCAGTTGACTCGCAGATGTGACGCCGGCTGCGCTTCTAACCTTGAAGTGGCGCCAAGCCAAGTCGAAAACCGCCTTCAGCTGGTCGTAGTTCGGCAGACCCGTCCAGGACAGCAGCGCGCCGTACTTATCGAGGTTGCTGCCAATCTCACGAGCGAGTGCAATCTGGGCCCAAGGGTCCAGCCCCACGTTCTCCTGGATGGTGTCCAGCGACAACCAGTTCTGCTCCCAAATTTGACGCATGCGACGCGATGCGTCGTTGGAGAGGTCTTGCTCGTCGAGCTGCACGAGAAGAGCGTCGGGCGCGCTTTCATTTTGCGTGAAGACCGGGATGTCTACGAACTGCAGCTCCTTCTCAGGAGCATCGTGGAAAAGGTACACATGACCTACGAAGTGCCTCCACATCCGGCCCGACCGTCCGCGGATGTTGTTGAAGGTGAAGAAGTCGTACTTCTTTCGGTTGATTTTGTTGTCGGCGACGACCACGTTGCGCGCCGCAGTATTCACACCCTCGATGAGCGTGGAGGTACACACAAGATAGTCGAGATGCCCCTCGTTGAACAAACGCACCAACAGTTGGGCGATGGAGCGAGGTAGCTTCCCGTGATGGGTTCCCACCTTCCGTTTGAGGGCGTCAACGAGGGCCCACTTGGCGCTGTAGTTCGCGCTGATCCAGTCGATGGCGGCGGAAAGCAGCGGACTTGGTGGACTCACCCGATGGACATCTGCCACCGCCTTGCTGAGTTTGCGAGCGCCTTTGACTGAACCGCTGAAGACAAGGGAGGGACCTTCAAGCTTCGGTACCAACTTCTGCAGCCTTGCGACGTCAGTCCCGCCCTCCGGGACAGGGTGGGTCTCCGATGCCACCGTGCTGAAGTCCGTCTTGATGAATGTGCATCGGTAGTTCGCGCCGAAGTCGTCTGGCAACTCGTTAATGTTTGGGCCGAGCATGTAGAACTGCTTAGCCTGCTTCACTAGGCGGTAGAAGGCTTGGTTGAGCAGAACCGAGCGCTCAACTCCATCACCGCCATCTTCGATCTGGAGCTTGTAGAACTCGTCGATCACGAAGAAGTCGACAGAGTCGATGTGAGGGTTCTCGACAACCCGCTCCTGCGTATGGACGAAAATATTGCGTTCGGCTGGCACCTGACTCAGGTGCGTGATGACCTTGTACTGGTCTCTGAACCTCATCAGGCGCCGACGCGTCTCATCAACGAGTGCCAGGGTAGGCACAACCACCACGATGTTGTCGTGGCGGCCGCTGGCAATGACCGCGTCAATGATGAGGCTCTTGCCGAAGCTAGTGGGTGCACTCAGGATGACGTTTCGCCCGGCCATCAGCTCGCGGTAGACCTCGGCCTGCTTCGCGGTGAAGACGATGCTGGCGGGCATCGAGTCGGGCCGATGTGTCTCCGTCGCGATCTGCACCGCGACATCCATCTCCTCGTGCTCGATGTACGGGAATAGTCCGACGCGACGCAGCAGAGTTTGGACAACCGGCTTGTAGTTCTCGAAGGCTTCAGGCTGTTCCAGCATTCGCACGAGCAACTCTCGCGCCTGCTGCAACTGGTCCTCGTCGTCTGCCAACGAGGTGAATGCTGCAAGGTCTGCGAGGAACCTAAACGGGTCCAGCGCCTCACCGCGGCCAGCGGCCTGAAGGCTCTCCCGGAGTTGGCGATAGCTCATATGTCTTGGGCGGATGACAGCCGCTTGTGCAGTTGAGTCAGCAGCTCTTGTTTGCTGGCCATGGGGAACAGGAACAGCTCAACGCGAACCTTGGTCAGCTTGTTCTTGGCCACAAACTTCTGGTGGTTCGCCACCAACTCCGCTTCAAGAGCCTGTTTGTATGCCACCGATGCGGTGGTGAAGCCCTGCGCAGTCGTGCTCTCGTAGGTCAGCAGTACCGGAACGACGATTGCGGTCACAACCTCGTCGAGTGAGCGGTTCCTGTTAAGCAGGTCCTGCAACGCCTTGGTGCCCGACCAGTCGCGGTCCAACTTGTTCACGATGAGGCCGAACTCCTTTTTCAGGTAGTCGTCCTTGAAGTGGTCTTCGAGCTCCTTGACCACGTGGTCAATGGCCAGCCCGATGGCCTTGTAGAACTTGACTTCGCCGAGCCAGAGCTCCAAGCCACCGGGTGTGGCAAGTACATGGACCGCGTCGAAGCCCTTGACGGTGTTGTTGACCGAGTCCTTGAAGAAAATCTTGCTGATGGCGGGCTCCGTCCCTACGGTTTCGCGCATCAACGCATGGAGGATGAGTTCGCCGAACTCACCCCTGCGGTCGTACTTATCCGTGTCGTAGACGATCTGAGCTGCCTTGCGCAACTGGGCCACGGCATTGGTCTGGTCGATGGAGGCGCGCTCCGAATAGGACAGTGAGAACTCGGGCAACCACTCCATCAGGTAGTGGGAGAGTTCCTTGGCGCGCCACTTTCCGGACTCGTAGCCGGCACAGACGCCGTGCAGCTTTGGATCGAGCACCAAGTGCCGACAGTGCACACTGAAAAACGAAGCCATACTCCTCCGAACGCCTATCAGCGCTCGACGGTGAGGCCCGCGACTTAACACGTCACATGGCTTTGGAGCCCGTTCGCGACGTGCATGCCGAGGCCTCCCGCCCCAGCCCTGTGGATGTATTTCTTCGTAACAGCATACAGCAGCCCTTGCTCTGGATTCGGGTGCCGCCTGTGTTCGTCCGCGGGGATGCCAAGACATGCCGTGAGCTTCAGCTACTGTTGGCTCAGGGCATGAGCTAGTAGGCGCTTGCCGCGATCATCCAATCATCTCCGCCGGCAGGAGGCGCACTCCCTCCGGACAGAACTGAAGCACACAGCGTCGACGCTCGGCCACTGCATTTACAACGTCCAGCATCCCTGGGCTGGCCGCGAGCGCTTCCCGTTCCGTGAGGTGCCACCAGACCAGACTCCCGGCCTTGTTGCCGCAGCCGAAGAGAAGCAGCTCCTCGTCCAGATCGGCATGGACAGCCTTTTCCTCGATGGTCATCAGGTCCCAGATGTCGTCGTCTGAAGCATTGGTCATCAGTGAGAACCAGCCTTCGAGGTCCAGCTGCGGGTGCTCAACGCGATGCAGTTGCTGACCCAGCAAGGTGGAGAACGCCGCCGGCTTGAGCAGCGGCCGAACCCGGTGGAGCGCGTCAACAAGCGCGGCTTCAGAGGTCAGTTTGGCCAGCGCGCTGGCATGCCCGAGGTGGAACTGGGCCGGAGCCTCGTCGATGAGGCGCAGGAAGGGCGCGGAGTACGTAGGCTCGGACGGGAGGGGCATGTTTCTACTCTTGTGATGGAAGGGATTGCTGATGGACATCAGCTGCACAAGACAATGTAGGAAACCCGTCGGGGGATGAGCGCTGCAACTTGCAGGGACACTGCGAGAAGTGACCTGTTTGGTGCGGAGTTCTTTCAAAAGAAACTCGCCATTGCGACGGGCGCCGATGGGCAGCGCACGACGCACCCCCCCAGAGTTCTCCATCGTCGAGAGTCCGTGCACAGTTCCAGTGGGAGAGGTCCTGGATGCCTCCACTTCGGGCGGCACCAAGACGGCATCGTCTGCACCTCCAGATTAGCGACGCGACCTCTCGTGGTCCGTCGCGCGCAGGCTGACTCGGTCGAGCCGCGCATCGCGGCCTCAACCCCTACGGCCTCCTGCACAATCAGATACAAACTACACAGGAGCGGGCCATCCGGCTGTTTCCTGGGAGGCCTCGTCGTGCAAGTTCTGAGTTCTAAGACCAACGGCCAATGGCTGGCCGTCGTGCCGCAGCTGCCGCCCCTTCCTGGCGCCGCCCAACCGGCTCCGCCCGTATCGGAGGACCCAGCCAAGGCAGAGGCCAAGCGCGCGCTGTCCGATGTAATGCGCTGCAGCAACCTGGTGGTGCTTGCCGGTCTGGGCACCTCGCTCTGCGTGAAGCCGGTTATCCCAAACGGGCCGAAGGCGCCCACTATGTGGGACCTCTGGCAGCAGATTGGCGGGAAGCAGGATGCTGCGGCAGCGGCCGCAAATCCCGTCGGCCCGGCCTTCCTGCAGCTCCTCACATTGGTCGGACATCCTGCTACCAAGACCGACATTGAGGCGCTGATGTCTCGCTGCCGTCTTGCTGAGTCATTCCTGACCGGTGCACAGAAGGACGAGGTGACGAAGTTTGTCGCCCTTGCAGAAGCGCACATCATTGCCGCCACCAACTTTTTGGCGCATAACCACCCGCTACCGATTCACGCCGAGTTCCTGCGGCGTGCTGCACGCCGCCCTCAACGCAAGTCGCGCATGAAGGTGTTCACCACGAACTACGACCGTTGCTTCGAAGAGGCTGGAAGGCAGGGCCGCTACGTCGTGGTGGATGGGTTCTCCCATACCGTGCCACCGACCTTCGATGCAATTCACTTCAGCTACGAGACCATGCGCCGCCTCGGCGACACCGAATCGTTCGACCCGATCCCGAATTGCTTTCACCTCTACAAGCTCCATGGCTCCGTCGATTGGCAGCGGCAGGAGCCGTCAGGCGAAATCACGAAGTGGACCGCAGGCGGCAAGCCGGTACTGATTTACCCGCGCAACTCGAAGTACGAGCTAGCGTTCGAGCAGCCCTACCTTGAGATGATTGGCGCATTCCAGTCGGCGGTGCGCGAGCCGGACACCGGGCTGCTCGTCGTGGGCTTCGGCTTCAACGACAGCCATCTGGCCGAGCCCATCATGTCGGCCATTCGTTCCAACCTGTCCATGAAGATCGTGGTGGTGAGCCCGAACCTGGCGCCTTGGGACAATGGAGCGAATCAGGGCCTAGGTGAATGCCACGCCCACAAGTATTTGTCCCAGCTGAAGAACCTCGCCGCTGCCGGTGACGCGCGGATCACGCTGCTCAACTGCGGCTTCGAGGACATGGTGAACTTCGTCCCTGACCTCGCAGCTGAGACCGACCTCGAGCGCCACGTCGCTCGCCTGCGCAGCGTCGGTGCCGCATGAGCGGGCTCGTCGTCTCGCCGTTCGACAGGGAACGCTACGTCGGCTCCGTGTGCACGGTTCGCCCGGCAACGGTCGACGTCAACCTGCCATTCGCCCCGCGTCCAGGAAGCACCCACGTTGCCGGCTACCCGCTGCAACGCGGCCAGGTCGGTGAGTTCGTCGTCATCGAGGGCGAAGAACACGCAGTCCTCGGCCGCTTGATCGAAACCAAGCTGCCGGAGCGCGACCGCCTTACGGTTGAGCCGACGCACGAAGGTGACCAACGTCCGAACCCCGTCGGCGTAGTGCAGCTCCTAACCGCTATCGACCTTGAGACCGGTGTCCCGTTGCGGGGCGTGCCCGTCTCGCCGCGCATTGGCCAACACGTCTTCTCCGCGCACCCACTGGTCGTGAAGCAGGTCGTCGAAGCGGGCACTACGCCGGAAGCCCGACGCATTAACCTAGCCCGTTTCCCGCACGCTCGGGACACCGTCGTTGCGCTATCGCCGAGCCAACTGCTCGGCCGGCACTGCGCGGTGCTTGGCGCCACCGGCGGCGGCAAGAGCTGGACGCTGGCGCTCCTCGTCGAGGAAATCGTCCGGCTGGGCGGCAAGGCGATCCTCTTCGATGCGACCGGCGAATTTGGGACGCAGGTCGATCCTCGAATCACGCACGTCCATCTCGGTGGTCGCAAGGCTGACGACGACGACGAGCGGCGCTTCATGAGCTTCCCGTACTGGGAACTGACGGAGTCCGACCTCTTCGTCTTGCTGCGCCCCAGCCCAGGCGTGCAGGCGCCTAAACTGAAGGAAGCCTTGCGCAGCCTAAAAATCGCGCAGCTCGTTCATGGCATGGCGGCGAATGGCCTGATTCGCAAGTCGGGAGCGCTGCGCCAGCCGTTCGAGGCGGCTTGCCAGCACCATGCGCTCGCGCTGAGGCGCCCAGGGACCTACTTCGACATCGAGCAGCTTGCGAACCAGATTTGGGAGGAGTGCGTCTGGCCATCGGGCTACAACGCGGCTCAGGCCGGGAACTGGGGCGGCGCGAATGCGAACGAGCAATCCGCCTGCTCGACGCTCATGTCGCGGATCGAGAGCGAACTCGCCTCGCCCAACCTGGAGTGCTTGTTTGCACCGGATGGCCTGGAAGAACTGCCAGAAGTCGTCGAAGCATTCCTGGCCGACCCGACGCAGCGCGTGTTGCGCATCAGCCTGGAATTCCTCTCGTTCGAGCACAACGCTCGCGAGGTGGTCGCCAACGCTGTCGGGCGCTATCTCCTGGGCTTGGCGCGTCAGGGCCGCTTCATGAACAACCCAGTGGTGACGCTGCTCGATGAAGCGCACCAGTTTCTGGACAAGTCGGTCGGCGATGAGTTCTCCAGGACGGACCTGGACGCCTTCGGGTTGATCGCCAAGGAAGGCCGGAAGTATTCGCTGACCTGCGTGCTGGCCACCCAGCGGCCGCGGGACATCCCCGAGGATGTGCTGAGCCAGATGGGCATGTTCATCGTCCACAGGCTCATCAATGAACGGGATCGGAACGTCGTGGAGAAGGCCTGTGGCGACCTGGATGCGTCTGCCGCTTCGTTCCTTCCGACCCTTGGCCAAGGCGAGGCCATGGTGGTCGGGGTGAGCTCGCCTATGCCGCTACCCGTCACCATCAATCGGCCCGCGAGACCACCTTCCTCAAGGTCTGCGGATTACGAAAACCTCTGGGGCTAAGCCCATGGCGAACTGCACCTACGTGAAGCGCTTCGCAGTGCTGGGCCATCAGCGCTTGAGCCGGTACGAGCTGGAGGACATGCGTGCCTACGCCCGGTTGTCGACAGAGCTGATGACCGCCGAGTCAGACAAGCACTTCGCGCACGTAGACCGTGTGGTCGAGGGCATGTCCGATGCTGAGCAAGAGGCCTACTTCGACAACAACTACGACGTCAACGAACTCATGCTGCGGCGCTTCCCGAATCAGCAGCAGCAAAGCTTGGTCGTACTTGCCTACACCGTCCTTGAGCAGCGACTCACTGCCATCGCGCGATCCTTGCTGCGAGTCGCGCAGCCAGGACGGGAGCTGAAGAGCTTGCCGGAAAAGTCCCCCATCAAGAAGGCGCGCATCGTCATCACCAAGATCGCGGGCCTGGACGTTGATGACACGCTGTGGGACGGCGTCGATGCGTATCGACTCGTCCGCAACGCCATCGTGCACACCGCCGGTGAGTTCCAGCCCTCGCCTCCGCCGCTCGTGCAGCAGCTGCTGACCACCTACCCGGCCGACATCCAGTACAGCGACCGCGACGGATTGGTGGTGAAGCCAGCGCTGATCGTGTCCTTCGTGGCGGCCTGTGAAGCGCTGCTGGAGGCTGTTTTCGCCAAGTGGCTCGCCCTGGAAGAGAGCAAGATAAACCTTAGCTCCTGACGAGTGTGACATTTCGGCCTCGCCGGAACGACGCAGGAGAGTTTCTAAGTTATTGATTTTATTGAAATCAAGTTCAGTCAAAGCGCAAAAACAGACGCTCACCTGAATATTAGTTCCTGTTATAAATAGCGCTGTGTGACAGCCTGAACGGCGGACCCATGAGCGCTGAGATCGCAGCCCTGTTGGAGAAGGCCGGCCCGATGACCAGCGGCGCCCTTGCCACGGCATTGGCAGCCAACCTAGGCATCACCCCGGCCACCGCGCGTAAGCGGATTGAGCGGCGCCTGGCGCCTGTGCGCGCGGTGAAGCTGGTTCTGCCGCGCGGCGCGCAATTCTTGTACATCGAGGACCAGTACGGCAGCCCGAAGTTCTGGGATCGGCTGGCCGAAGCTCTGATGGAAGGCAACGGTGCCTACGCGCGCGCCATCCGGGCCCTGACGGCCCGAGGCGGGATCATTCCTGCCAGCCACTTCGCAGCCGCCGCCGGCACTTCCGATAGCCAGCGCCAGATTCCCAGCGAGGAGGTCGTAAAGCGACTGGTGGACGCCGAGCTGCTGCAGATCGTGGAGATGCCTGGCCTCGGACCGTGCGTCGCCTTTGCCCGCGGCGAGCCCTACATTGATGACCGATTCCCTGCGGTGCGCGCGCGACTCATCGCTGAGAAGGTGATGCTGGAGTCCATCAAAGAATGGGCTGCCAATCTCGGCCTCGGCAGCTTTCACTCATTCAAGCTGCGCGTGTCGGGGCCTGGCGACCTTCCTGCGGTCGGACAGTTCATCTGGGACTTGTCCGCGCCGTCATTCCTGGGGCCTCTGGCCAACTGGTCCGACCCGGCAAAGCCGAAGCCTGGCTTCTTGGTGGTGGACGTTCTCTTGACCGAGGTGGTGGGCACGGCTGACATCAGTCCGTTTCTCCACAAGTGCGTCTCGCTGCGGCAGTACCGCGGCGTGGGCCGCTGCTTGCAAGTCTTCGTCGCAAACCGCTATTCCAAGGAGGCGCTGAACCAAATCAGGAGGGCCGGCATCATGCCGGCCACGCCCGAAGCGCTGTTCGGAACCGAGGTTGCGAAGGCATTGCTCCTGTTGCTGCAGACGCTCACCGAAGCCGCGGACAAGGCCGTCGACCCGGTCAAGTTCAGCGAGCTGTTCGAGCGGTTGGGTAAGGCCGAAGGCGCGGTCGGCACCCTACGCGGCGCCTTGTTCGAATACATCGTGGCCGATGTCGTGCGGCAGACCGAACCTCCGTGCGACATCACGATGAACAAGATTTACCGTGAGGGCGGCAAGGACGTGGCCGAGGTCGACGTCCTGGCTATCGTCAAGAATCGCTACATCCGCTTCATCGAGTGCAAGGGCATCCTGCCGGGCAATCTGCTCAGCAACGACGAGGTCGAGAAGTGGCTGAACAAGCGCATCCCGGTCGTGCTCGCGCAGACACGCCGGGACAACGCCTTGTCGAAGCTCAGCCCTCGGTTCGAGTTATGGGTGACCGGCGACCTGACTGTGGAAGCCAAGGAAAGAATTGCCGCTGCTCAGGCGATGGCAGACTTGAAGGGGGCGTATTCCATCCACGTTTTCTACGCCGCCGACATCGACCAAGAGGTCCGCTCGTTGAATGACCTGGCTCTGCGCAAGGTGGTCGAGCAGCACTTCCTTCGCGCGCCCATGGCTTTCCCGGATGCGCACATCAACCCCATCAGCAAGCGCAGCATCCCGCAGGGTTTACTCGGCTTCGAGGACCTGACCGCTGAAGCCGCAGCCGAATTGACCGTCACCAGCGTGCCGGCCCTGCCTGCGCCTTGAATGGCCAAAACCGGCAAGTCCGCGAGTTATCGGGGTAGAACCGTGGCGGGGCCGTTCGGGCTTAGTCCCGGAGGCCACCGGCCTTCGTCGGCGACCAAGGAAGACCGCGGGGCTCAGTGTTCGAAGCTCATGGCTTTGACGACCCCTGCGGCGATGTTTCAGATTTGGCCCCATCGCGGGTCGTGGGTCACATCCTCCTCAGGTAGCGGCAGCTGAGTCGGTCCAATTTGCTCAGCCTTGGCCACCTGAACGACCCGGTGCACTTTGGTCACCACCCGCCTCTTGACCTCAATGTCGCCCACCTCGTCCTCTTCAAGATGCTCCTCAAGGTCGCACACAAGTCGAGTGCCGCTCTTGAAGACGACCTCTTGATCCAAGACTTGCTTCTGGAACTCGTGATCCGCCAGCTCGAAGCTGATGCTCTGCCTCTCAAAGATGCCGCGCCAGTTCAGTGAACCCACCCTGAGCACCGGCGCGACGACCTCGATTTCAATGCCTTCGGACACCGTTGGTGCCATAACCTCCGGGCCGACGATGTACTCATTGAATGAGCTGCGTTCGACCACCCGCTCCAGGGCGCCGGCGGCAAACGCATTTCCGAAGCCCACCGCCTCAACCTTTGAGTAGTTGACCAACTGACGATAGAAGTTGGAGCGCCGAATCTGAACTCGCTTCTTGGTGAGAACGGCTCGCGCTATGTCATCTGACGACGGCTGGTCTTCAAGCGCAAGCTCGCCGTCCTTCTTCGCCGCTGCTTCGTCCTCCCTTTTGAGCCTCTTCAGCTCCATCCTTCCCTTCTCGATGGTCAAGTCATTCATCAAGGTTTGCTGACTACTCTGGCGCAGGCGGTTGCGCAGGAACAATCCTCCTACTCCTGCGCCTCCAACTGCGAGAACACCGGTGATGATTGCTAGCAGGAGCTGGATTTCCTCCTTGTGCTGACCGACCAGCACCAGATGGTCCTCCCAGCCACCCTCCGCCGGCGGCAGGACCTCAACAGTGAAGGAAACGCGGAGCAGCTTGCCGACTTCCTCCATCAAGGCGAGGAGTTCCGCCTCGCAGCGGTTTCGCACAAGCGCGTGCATTTGGTGGGACCCGCCGCGAAGGTGGTAGTGAACCTTGAGCTCCCCACCCTGTTCGTACTCGGTTGAATTTGCTTCCAAACCTCTCCCCTTTATGCCTGTGGATGGCTCAATTGGGTGAGCCAGGAGGTCAACCTCTTCTGGGCTTGCCCGGGACCTGATGTGGCTACCCGGTGGCTAGGATGATATTTCCCGGGCTACGCGTTTTTCATGCTAGGTCTCGGCACAGCCGGAGGTCGCGCCTAGCGGGGACTTGGCCACGCCGATGCAGCGCTTGAGATGAGGTCAGCCGAGCGGTCGCGGAGCGCCCGTCACCGAGCCCACGCCATTGGGAAGGTGGGGAGCATGCGGGTGCTGGTCCGTCGCAGCTACGATGCTGCAGACTTAAACCTCTCTGCAAGCGAATGACCCAAGTCGATGTCTCCCGCCTCTCGTATTCCGAGCTCGTTGCCCTGCGCAAGCAGCTTGACCATCAGATTGACGAGAAGCGAGGCGAGGAACTGAAGGTGCTCGTTGACGGATTCGCCAAGAAGCTTGAGGCTGCCGGGTTCTCGGTTGCGGAGGGTGTCGAGGCACTCGCGCCCTACCTGGGCGCGTCAAGCAAGGGCGGGCGCAAAGCCGGCTCCGAGGCTCCCGTGTTGTACCGAGACCCCGCCAACCCGTCGAACACATGGTCCGGGCGCGGCCGCGCTGCGAAGTGGCTGGCTGACTACGAGGCTCAAGGTCGCGACCGGCAGGAGTTCAAGGTCTGAGCGATGCACGGTGCTGGCCACAGTGACAGGAGTGGAGTATGGCTGTCTGGCAGTTCGACCTCGACCTTGAGCACGCAGATGATGGGCGTGATCTGTCCGCGGTGACCACTGAACTGCTGGTCGTTCAACTGGCCCAGCTGATGGGCCCGAGCCAACTCATGCTCGAGGGGTGGCGATACTTCGGGGACAAGGCCGGCAATCGCGTCGACCTGAACATGGGCGACGACGGCACTTCGCAGGTGCAGGCCAGGGTGGACGCCAGGGCGTCCACTACGGACGAGTTCATCGTCCATGTGTGTGCAGCCGCCAAGGAGGCGCGCTGCACCCTGGTCAGCGATGAACTTCACGTCAAGCTGGAACCCGATCCGGCCTCGGTGCGCTCGGCGCTGCAGCGCTCCATCGCCTGGCGCTATGCACTTGACCCTTCATCGTTTCGTCCCTGAGCCGCGTAAAGCCAATGCCCGAAGGCTTCACCACAAGCAACCATTACGTCCCGCAGTGGTACCAGGAGCGGTTCATCCCTGAGGACCGCAAGGAGCGCAGGTATCACTACTTGGACCTACATCCGGAACGGGTGGTCCACGCCGGCGGAGGCTTTCATTTCCGCAAGGAACGCCGTGTCCTCGGCCCCGTGAACTGCTTCGAGCAGTCTCACCTCTACACGGTGTTCTTCGGCGCGGACGCGACCGACACCATCGAACGGAACTTCTTCGGCCCCCTCGACAGCGCCGGTTGCGTTGCTCTGCCGGCGTTCCTTGACTACGTCTGGCACGAGAACGAACACCACACGATCCACGACTTCATCGACTACTTAGGGGCACAGAAGCTCAGGACACCAAAGGGCTTGGACTTCCTCAAGCACGCAGCCAAAGGCGCTTCGCACCGGCGGGCGTTGCTCTACATGCAGCAGCTCCACCAGGTCTACGTGACCATGTGGATGGAGGCCATCTGGGAGGTCGTGAGCTGCGATGAGTCACCCACCAAGTTCATCGTCACCGACCACCCCGTTGTGACCTACAACAAGGGCTTGTTTCCTCAGTCGAAGGCCTGTCAATACCCGCTCGACGCCCCAATCGAACTGCTCGGGACGCACACCATCTTCCCGTTGAGCCTGAACCGCTGTCTGGTGATGACCAACCTGGGTTACGTACGAAACCCCAACGTCAACCCAGTGCGATCCAGATTGAACGCGCGGTCCTACGAGAACACGGTGTTTGACATGCGGAGCGTTCAGACCGGCCGGCAGCTTCCCGAGCGCGACGTCATTGCCATCAACTACATCTTGAAGAGCCGGGCCAAGCGTTACATCGCGGCGGCAGAGAAGGAATGGCTCTACCCGGAGCGCCATTTCGCCAAGACCATGTGGAACAAGCTTGGCGACCGCTTCTTCCTCATGCCCGATCCGCGCAAGATGCACTTCCACGCCGACACGTACATGGGGTTCAAGAACGGAGCGTCGCTGGCGGTGGACGAGTACGGCCGGCGTCCGAATACCAAGGACAGGGGCATCCTTGCCTTCCGGAGCAAGGAGCAGGACACCTTTCGAAAGCACCAGAAGCTCTGGGAGGCCAAGTTCGGCGAACTGACGCCTGCTGAACAGCGTGCGATTTGGTTCGGCGGAGAGATGCCGTTGGAGGACAAATGACTCCCGGCATCTGCGAGAACTGCCAACAGTTCAAGGCCCCTTGCGATTCGCATTCAATCCCGAACGCCGTCTTCAGGCCGCTCCTGACGACGACGCTTGGCAGTGGCGACTTCGCCGCGAACTCCTAGCCACAGGAGGCGGCGGGGGCCTTCCGCCAGCGTCAGTTCCAACCCTCGGCGCAAGGCAACGCGGTTTCGGAAAACGTACCAAGGATGCCAAATTCGTCTCCGTAGCATTTCTGAGTGGCAGCCCTCGAGCGAGGGAGGTACGTCTGACGTATCGGAAACGCCGGGAAGCACGGAGCTATATGAACACGCGATCCAGCAGGGGGAAGCTCGGCCCAACACCGTTTGAAGACGACGGTGAAGCGGGCGTCATGAGCGCACAGGGTGCGCCTCAGGGCCGCCGAGCCGCCGCGCCCACCCTGAGCCACCAGCAAGCCCAAGCTGCTCAACAGTTCGCCCCGCACGAGCATGTTGTGTTGGGAGTGCTGCGCCTTCTGCCACCGAAGGTGCGCGAACGGTTCTGCTATGTATGTTTGGCGGCGGCGCTGATCGCCTTGGGGCTCGGCCTCTACCTTGTGCCGCAGGCAACGGTGGCGGGTGGCTCAGGCGTCGCCCTAGTAGCCTGGCTGAAGCGGCTGTTCGGGCGGTGAGACGTTACCTCCAGCCGCGGCGCCTATCCGAGCTGCTCTACGACACCCGCCGCCAGCTCATCATGAGACAGGATCACATGGCCGGCGGCACGGCCCTCCTGTTGACGTCTGGCGTTCAACAGCAACGGCCGCAAGCTTGGATCGGCCTTGATGAGCCGATGAGCCTGTCGGATGGACTCCCGGTGCTCAGGTCGACGCTGCGCCCACTCCGACAGCAATGCGCCGTGGCGCACGGGGTAAACCGCCCACCATTCCACGATGCTCGACGCGTCGTTCAAGTCCAGCAGCATGAAGTTCTCCAGTTGGTTGATCCTGGAAATATACTGTGGTTCCATACAGTATGTCGCATCATGTTGGTCCAGGCGCTCTGTCTTCGCCACCTCGGTAGGAAGCTTCCCATCGAGGTGCTTCGGGCTGCGGTTCCGCTTGAGGGTCAGCTGCGGATGGTCGACAACTACTACGAGGGCCGCGACGGGCGAGGTCGGCAAATCTGCCTGCTGATGCCGCAGTCCGGCAACGTGCGAGCGCTCGTGGAGTTGTACAGCGCCAGGCTGATACGGATTGAGACCAAGGGCATCCTCATCGCGGGCGAAGAGGAGGTTTGGGACCGCAAGCGAGTCACGAAGTACCGCCAGACGTTGTGGGCGTGGCCGGTGCCTCCGCGGCAGCTTGAGGAGAAGCCGCAGAGGGCGGGCAGCCCCGAGGTGCGGCGACTGTTGGAGGCATTGGACGCGATGGCGTAGCCATCAGCGATGCCCGAGGGAACTCTGCCGTTGCGCGACGAGCGGCACCGCTCTACCCTGGGACGACACAACCGGAGCCAGTATGAGCAAACGCCATCGGGTGCGCTGCGAGGAATCAGGGGAGGTCTTCGTGATGCTGGAGGAGCTAACGCTCTCGCGATCCATCTCAGGACCGAGGCAAGACATCTCAACGTTCAGCCTCGAGGACTCTGGCCAAGTGCTGCGTCGGACAGCTCAGGATCAGTTCATCGGCGTTTCTGACGACCTCACGTACACGCGGGTCGGTTGACCTTCGAGCTCCCTCGCAACCGACATGTGCAACCTGTACCACATGACCCCCAAGGACGACCTGGTCGTCTACATCCGCCGACACCTCGGCAAGCTCTGGCTGCCCGAAGCTGATCCGCCGAAGCTCACGGTGGGTCCGTTCGACGCGGGCCTCTTTCTGGTCGAGAGCGAGGACGGAGGATTCGAACGTCGCTTCGGTCAGTGGGGGATGATTCGACCTGGCCAGCGCGAACGCATCGAGTACAAGGAGCGCCCACCGGCCAAGCCAGGCGGGAAGCCAAGGCGAGAGCCCATGTTGAAGAACAACGCGAGGCTCGAGACTGTCGCCATCTCGCCGGCATTCAGGGATGCATGGAAAGCCGGGAGGCGGTGCCTCATCCCCGCGTCGATGCTGCAGGAGCCCAACTGGGAAACCAACAAGTGCGTGTGGTGGCAGCTCCGCCGGGCTGACGGCCTGCCGTGGATGGTTGCCGGCATCTGGTCGGACTGGACCGATCCCGAGACCGGCGAAGTCGTCCCCAACTACGCCATGTTGACCTTCAACGTGAACGACCACCCGCTGCTGAACCGGCTCCACCGACCGGAACGCGACCGGGCAACCGGGGAGGAGCTGCCGCTCGTCCAGCAGGACAAGCGCGGTGAGGCTCACATCGAGCCGGCAGACTGGATGCGATGGCTGCAGGGGGATGCTGATGAGGCCACGACGTTGCTGCATGCGCCGCCGGCCGAGTTCTTCGACCAGGCCGACGCGGTCAGGACAGATGCGCTCCTAGCGCTCAGCTAGTTAGGTCTCGCCCACCGAGTCAAGCATCATGAGTCAAGAGCCCCCAGAACATGCCACCTTTGCGGCGCAGATCGAGACCGAGCAGGTTGGGCCGGACTTGTACCGGGCGATTCTGGTGATGTCGGTTCAGGCCGATGGCGAAGCCGAGGTAGTTCGCGTCCCGCTGGCGGGCGAACATCCGACGCGACGCGAAGCCGAGTTCGCAGCGAAGGTGGCCATCGAGGCGATGTCTAGAACGCCTGGAGACGGCCGTTGACGCTATCCCAGCGGGAGCTCGACGCGGACGACAGTTCCACCTTCATCACTCTCGATTTCGATGTTGCCTCCGTGCGCCTTCGAAATTTGCTTGCAGATGAACAGGCCCAGTCCCAGATTCTGCGTCGTGCTGTTCGGCGATTTGGTCCCCACCATCCGGTCGAAGACCTGGGGCAGCAGTTCAGGAGAAATGGGTTCCCCCTGATTTCGTACTTCTAGCAGCGCGCGCTCACCGTCAGTCGTGACAGCCACAGCGATTGGCTGCCGAGGGTCGCCATGCTGTGCAGCATTGCGGAGGAGGTTCACGAGCAAGCGCGACAGCTTGCTTCGGTCCCAGGAACCAACTACCGGCCCCTCTGATGCGAGTTCCAGTCGCAGTTGGGGCGCAGTTGTTGAGAACTCGTCCACCGTCGCCTGAGCAAGTTCCGCCAGGTCAACGGCTGCCGGGTGCAGCGCGAGACCATCCCCAACTCGGACCTGAGCGAAGTCATGAAGGTCGTCCACCATCTCTTTGATGCGCTGGCCTGCGAACATCACGCGGCCAGCCGCACGCAGAGAAACAGGCGACATCTGCTCGAGACGCAACAAGAGGGTGGCGGACATCAGCACCGCATCCAGCGGGCCGCGCATGTCGTGCCCAAGGACCGACAGAAAAAGGTCTCGGCTCTTGAGCTCTGCTTCTCTCGCCTCGGACAACTCTGCGGAGAGCTTGCGGAAAGCGTCGCGCTTGCGCAGCTGAGCTTCTAGGTTCGCGGCCAGCACCGATGCCTCCACCGGCTTCTCC
Source organism: Roseateles noduli (assembly GCA_002205125.1). GTDB lineage: Bacteria > Pseudomonadota > Gammaproteobacteria > Burkholderiales > Burkholderiaceae_C > Roseateles > Roseateles noduli. The sequence goes on from NIOE01000007.1 coordinate 331,342, forward strand.
AGATAGGCGTCTGCACCTCCATTGAGACCAGCGACCTTGTCAGAGCTGGAAACGGCAATGCCTGAGTATTGAACGATGACCAGGTCCGCGCTTGCGCACCGGCGGAGCTCTTCGCAAATGCTGATGCCGCTCGCATCGGGTAGAACGATGTCGAGCACCACCGCATCAACATCAGAAGCGAGGCGGACTGCGGAGGCTCCATCCGCGGCCTCAAGGACATGGAAGCCAAGGTGTTGAAGGGACCGGCCGAGGGCATAGCGCAGCGCCTTGTCATCTTCGACCAGCAGCACAGTTCTTCCGTGAACTCGAGCGTCCGATTCCATACTTCCTCCCCGGGGCAAGACGGGAGGATAGCGGAACTGATTTGACGCCCCGACCGGTCGTTCGCCTCCCGGCCGATAGGTTGATGCCATGCACGCCTCTCGATATACCTTGGGCATGACCGTCGAAACTGTTCGCAGCCCCAAGGCCGCCCTTCGCTCACGAACGCTGGCACGAGATGGAGCTTCACACTTGACCGAGCCACTCCGGCTCGTCCCCGGGGATAGGCCTTGGCTCTTTCTAGCCACTTTGCTTCTCCTCGTCCTCAACGACCAGGCAGGGAAGTGGCTCATGTACGCCTTCGTCGCATTGAGCGGAAGCGGCGGCCTTGCTTGGCTCGCCCACCGCGTGGGATGGGTCTGAGGTGGGCTCCAGCAGTCAGCGGCACGCTGAGCCGGACCGTCGTGGTCACAGGCTAAAGTGGAGCCTCAAGGAGGAAAGCGACCATGAGCGCTGATTGGGACGATCACAACAAGCTGCTTGGCATACCCGAGGGGCACTCGCTACGCCGCACTGGCGGTGAACGGGAGGAACGGAAGGGCCAGGACACGGACATCGACGTGTACGAGCATCTGGATGCCGACGGCAACATCGTGGCGAAGTATGAGGTTCGCGACAGCACCTCCATCTACCCACCGTCCAAGAGAAACGTCACGCACCGCAAGATCGACTGAGCAGCTCTGTCCGGTGCCAGGTCGTGCCCCCGCCAGGTTGGGCGCGATTGCCGCGTCGGCCCGTGCTTTGGGAGAGAGCTAGATGACGCACGCAGTTTGGACAAGCGGTGGCACTCCGGTGGATGCCACGCACTTCTCTCGGGAGGAATGGGACAGCATGAAAGCGGCCTGGCATCCCGGCGCCTACGTGCTCCCGTGTTGCAAGGCTCCTGCAGTGCTGAAGACCAGCATCAACGGGGTGCAGTTTTTCGCCCATCTCACCGACGAGTGCGCGACCGCGCCGGAGACCGTGTGGCACCGCGAGGGTAAGGCGGCCGTGCTCGCCGCGCTTCACAGCATGGCCGTGCCTGGGCGTGAAGAGGTATCTGGCAGGTCTCCAGCGGGCGATAAATGGGCGGCGGACGTCCTCATTGAACTGCCTGGCCGAACCATCGCGGTGGAGCTTCAGCGCTCGCCTCAGACCATGGCCAAGTTTCTGCAGCGGCAGGAGCGCTATCGGGCGTCGAATGTGGAGTGCTATTGGTTGCTGCGGCGGGAGGTTTACTTACCACTTGCCAAGTCAACCAGTAGGTTGGTGCTGAAGCGAGACTTCGGCAACAAGTGGCCAGAGGCGGGGATCGGCACCGGGATGCTTCCGGAACTCCCGGTCGCCGTGCTCGTTCCTGAAGCGCCGCGTCCGGTGCAGTTCGGTCTTGGTGCCGCGTCGTCCGTATCCGAATGGTTGCAGGCGCTCATCTCAGGAGAGTTCCGGCATCGCGGCGGGGCGTGGAACATCCGTAAGCGGAGCGACGCCGGGCCTTAAGCAGCCGGGGTCAGGCCTTGATTCCAGGTGCGGAGAGCTTGGCTTGCGGCGGCATGTCCGGCCCGGTTCTCGACGACATTCGGTCGGCACTCACGCTTGTCTCTCGAGCCTTTCAAGGAAGCGCTCATGATGGCCACGCATGTAGCGCTCCACCTTTGCTCCGAGCGATAGCGAAAGGTATGTCAGATGGATGATGACTCCCGACTTGAGTTGCGTGGCCTTCGCAGCCTCTATCGCCGCGGGAGCGATCACACATTTCAAGCCCTCAGACACCACCTCGAGGCTCATCAAATAGCGGTCGAACAGCTTGTCTGCATGGGCTGCGAGCAACAGGCCATTTGCCGGGTCCAAGCGCTCAGCATCGTTTGAGTCTCGCCATGGCTTGATGTGCGAAGCGACCAGCATCTCCGGGAGCGCGATTCCAGTTAGGGTGCATCTCTCGGTGCCGCCCCATAGCTTCGTCACGTCGGCCCGGAAACGGCCCTGACCGATGCGCGCCTGAGTGAGAACCTGCCGCTCCGTCGGCGTGATGTCCCGATGCCGCAGCTCCTCCAGGTCCTCCGCGAGCTCGTCGGTACTGGACTGCCCGTATCCAGCCAGAAGGACGTCAAAGCGCTCGCGATAGTCCTTAGGTAGCGGGTTGAAGTTCTGGCCACTAGCAAAGTAGCGCCTGACCTCTTCTCGGTCGTACCAGTCAGCCCTATTGAGTGGGATTGGGGAGTCTGGAACTCGCACCGGGCTCAGGAGCAGGTGGTAGATGTAAGTCTCTGGCCGTCCTTGGCGGTCGTTGCGGACGTAGCGTCCCTGGTCGCGGCGAACTACCCGAAACAGGCCTTCAAGGATGTAGTCCTTCCCCTTATCAGCCGCACGCTTCCCCGACACGATGAATACCTGATCGCCACCTTCGGCCGTGCCGTCGTTGGTGTAGTAGTTTTGTCCGCTGAAAGGTCCAAAGTCCTCGCTCAAGTGATATGCAAAGAAGGTTCGGCTCACGGGCAAACGCTGTGGAACTTCTGGGCCGAGGAGCATAGCTCCCGCGCTTCTCAGCCTGGGCGAACTGCAGGGGATGGTGGCGGCGCTGCGTTATCGCTAAGCGGCGGCTACCCCGCCCGGTTCAACTTTTCGAGGACGCAATCCACGACTGTCTCGACAGGTCCAATCTGGCGAACGACAGGCCTTGCCGCTACGAGCGCAACCTCCAACTCCAACGCTCCGGCGACACGAATCAGCGCACTGATCGGCACTGACCCAGCACCCGCGAGCAGGGCCTCGACGAGCTTGAGGCGCACGTTAGCGCGCCTTGAAAGCTCCCAATGGGTCCGGCCTGATTCTCTAAGCGCCTTTTGCAACTGAGCACCGAGGTCAGCGTGGTTCATCAGGGAGCCTGCCCAGAGATGGCCGCGTGATGGTGGGCGTCGCAGAGCGTCGTCAGGTAGCCGTCGACGTTTCGCAAAGCGCCGGCGGCACCACATTCGAGGCAGGTTTCCTCGGATTCAAATAGGGCGGCATCGACTAGCGCTCGCACGCGGGCGCGCTGCTCGGTCGGCAGACCGGGAGCGGACCCATCGAAGCCGCCGCCTGCAGGCTTGTCGTCCTCATCTGCCTCGTCGCAGGCAAAGCGGTAGTAGAAGCGCAGCGTTCCAAGTTTTTCCTTTATTTGTGCCACTAGGAAATGCTGGTGAGCGTCGTCGCCCAGTTCATCTTCTAGCGCGTTGCAAAGGCTGTCGACGAGGTGATACCAGCCAGCAGGAAGGTCGCTTAAAACGCGTGGTGGCTCCCCGCCGAACAGTGTTGGGTGGGCATCAACCAGACGCTGCACTGCGGGGTCAACCAAGTCATCGTCCATCTCATGTTCCTATTCGACGCGAGGAGGTCACCGCTACCAGGGCCGGCAGCCGAGCGACATGCTCGACCGCTCTATCAGCCGGCGGTCATCACGAAGCACTGCGGCCTCCGGTACCGTCGACCAGCGCCCGAAGACTTTCGTAGGCCGTGAGTAGCCGTTGATCGCCCGGAGAACCATCGAAGGCGGTCACGCCAATCCACTGGCGCTCTTGACCTGACACGATGTGCTGCCGATCCGCGTCTACCGCCAGGGCTTCGGCAAGCTCGAAGACACCAATCCGCTCGAGGTCCTTCAAGCCGCCTGACCAAGCGACGCAGTCCAGGTCTCGAAACCAAGCTGGCACTGCGCCATCTCGGCGCAGCTCGTTCGCGACGGTCCGAAACTTCTGGACGTCACTCGGCATGACCACGAGGCGCTCGAACAACTTAGCGCAAGACTCGAGGAAGCTGAAGAGGTGAGGTCTTGGGGTGAGCGTCCCAATGACCGACGCGAACAGGGTGCCTTCCAGTCCTAGGAGGAGAACCTTTGGGGCGGGGGTTCCCCGCGCGAAGGCCCCTCGCGCAGCTTCGAGGGAGAATCGGTGAGCCTGATCGGGGTCGAACAGTGGTGATGCCAGGCGGGAAAGTCCCTCGCTTGGTTCAGGCAGCGCGGATACGTTCTGAGGTGGACCGAACTGATGCACGAGGAGCCCATGAAGCTTCGCCTGTGCCCCCGCGTCCAGCAAGCCGGTCAACGGTGGCGTGAGGACCACGTGGCACGCGCGTTCGCCATCAGTCCAGCCGTCGTCCTCATCGTCGACGGCCAGCCAGGCACGAGGCCGCAACCACTGCAGGTGCTTATCCACGATGCTGGCACGGCTCATCCGCCAGTATTCCATCTCTGAGATGTGACGCTGCGACTTGCCGAAGCGCGCTTTGGTGGTCAGGTCCTCGAACGCGTAGCCGATCACCCGATGGGCAAGACCTGGCCCCAAAGCTTCGAGGACCGCAGGTAGGCCGTGCCGCCAAGGCCGGACCGAGGTCAAGACAATGCGCACCGCGGGCCAGCCACGGAGCAGCTCATCTAGCAGCGGTGCGCATTCGTATGGGGAGTGACCATCTTCGAACGGGTCGCGACCGTAGACCAACGAGTACGTCGATCTGGAGGGTTGAAGGACGCCGCCAACTCCGAGGTACAGAACCAGCGGTGGTGCGTCTTGAGGAGGCCAAGCCTCGTCGATGCGGTTCAGCTCGGTCATCAGATGTCGAAGTGGCGATACCAGTCAACCACGAGGACCCGCCGTCGGTGGGTGACCTCGGCCGGATCGACCTCGGGTGCATCGAAGCAAAGATCGCCTGTGCCTGTCACGCTATACACGAGCACATCAGCACCCTGGTGCCTCCCGCGGTCGACGGCATCCACCCTGAATCGAGACCACTGCCGGCGGTTCGACCACCGCGGTGGAGCCATGACAAGTAGGTGAGCCAACTGCGCGTTGGGCACCTTGCGGAGATGCAACTGCAGTTCCTTGAAGGACTGCGAGCAGACGGTCTCCCACACACCCGAGCCATCGTCATGTGTGAGGTAGGTCAACGTGAACCACGGGAGGTGAGTTCGCTCGGCTGCGATGTGCAGCAGCTCCGACACCCCTGGGGCATTCTCCTGATGAGCGTGGATGAACGCTTGGGACCGTGCTGTGAAGAGCATGAAAGTGTGCGGTTCGATTGGGTCACCCACTCAGCGTTAAGTTCGCGGAGTGCGGGGCCAACGGCGGGCATGTTGCCTGCTTGCTAAATGCACACTATAGAGGATTTATCTTAAAGCTAGGTACGACAAGACTGCTCGGTTTTCGGCGACTGGGCAGGGATGGCTTCGACTCCAGACTGGGATGTGGCGGTGGGATTGGCCATCGCGGTGCTCCGCAGAAAGCTGCGCCTTACGCAAGAAGGCCTCGCCGCGGCCGCGTATATCCATCGCAACTACCTGGCAGATGTAGAGCGGGGAAAGAAGAGCGTCACTGTGGGGGTGCTCTACGGGCTCGCCGTCGGTTTGAACACGACGCCTGATAAGGTCCTGAAGCTGGCCCTGAGCTATTTCGGCGACTCCGCTAAATTCGAAGCGGCGCTGGCTTCCTTACCGCCGGCAAGGCCGGGTCGGCCTCCTAAGGCCTAGCTTTTGCAGCGTGCAGAAGACGGCATCCGGTAGGTTCATCGGGCCGCTTGGGCCTTCAGACGATGCGAACCCTGCCGGGCGCTTATAGGCCGCCCCTGTTGGGTTTCAGCTTCGGACCACCCGAATTTCCGGTTCTTCGAGCAGACGGCTCTCAATCGCGGCCCAGCGCTGCAGATTCCCGGTCAGACCAGTCGAAATTTTCGAAGCCAAGGCGACAGCGGATTTGGCCGCTCCGGAAGCGCGCGTGGTGAAGATCAGTTGGTTCAGCTTCTGCAGCCGAGAGGAAATCTCGACGGAGGATTTAAGCAGTTCCGGGCCGGGGCGGCGCAGTTTCACAGCCAGTTGCAGCGCCTGGGAGAGACCGGACAGAGCTTCGCCTTCTGAGCGGAGGGAAAGCAGCTTGGAGGGGCGCAAGAGAACGGGGAGCTCACGTGCTGCCCGATCCAGACCTTCTACCTGAGAGGCGATGTCGCTGAGCAAGTTCTGGATCGCGAGGTGGTCGTCTTGGGTCAGGTCCAAGGGGAGGCTTTCAAGGTGGGAGGCTTCCGGAGCGGTGGAATGCTGGGCCGATTAGAGCTGGAACTCGGCAACGGAGCGGTTCTTGTTTCTTCGAGTGATGCCGCAGTGCGCTCGATGACGCAACTTTGCAGTTGGGATTCGGGCCTCAACTGATGTAGCCGGAGATTTTCATGGTGAGCGTTCGTCAGGTCGAAGGGGCGTTAGACCGGTGAGGGGGCCAGGGGCGAGACTCATGTGAGAGGAACGTCATCGGGCCGGCAGGAACATCGCGACGTTGGGCTCGGTGACCAAAAGCCAGCGCATCTCGCACGGGAGCCTAGTTCGACTACTGACATCACCATGGTCAAAGAGCCGCTTGACTACAGGGGATCCGCTTGTTCGCCGGGAACTCCAAGCCGCTGCTCTGCAGCGCCGCGCGCACGCGCTCGCGAGACTCCTTGACCTCCAGGTCCGCCAGCCCCACCAACGTGAAGCTCGGCAAGCCGTTGGCCAGATGCACTTCCACTTCGACCGCGGCGGCAGACAGACCGTCCAGCGCGCGGCTGTGGATGATGGAGAGGGACATCGCCATGAGATGTCGCCCCGCCTCAGCGCTTTGGCAGGCCCTTGAGCACCGTCTCGATCGTTTCTGTCGCTGCCTTCAGCAGTTCAATGCCGGGCAGGCCGATGGATGACGAAGGCGGCTCCTTCGAGGCGGCGGGCGGCGCGTCCGTGTTGACCCTCATGGAGAACGTCGCCCGGATCATTCCGATCGCCAAGACGATCTCGCCAACGAGCAGGATCGATATCACCGCGACGATCGCGTGCGGCCATCCCTGTGACGGAGGTGCTTGATCAACAAGGACGTCGTCAACGTCCACCATGTCCGCGGGCATCGCGTGCGGACGCTCCGCGTGCAGGATGCGCGCGTGTTCGACGAAGGTCCCCGTGACCGCGTGCAAACTCATGGCAATGAGCATCAGCACCGTGGTCGCAAGACCCATCGACAGCGCGCGGAAGCACAGGCGAGCGCGTGATTCGATCGTGTCGTTGAGGAGCGAGGCGTCCGGAGCAAGAGCGCCGGTCGTTGTGTCGATCTCGTCGCGATTGGAGGACTGAAGAGGGGCAGGATGGTCGGGCACGTGCGGCTCCTTGAGCGGCTTGAGCGGCTTGAGCGGGATGCAGGCTCATCGGCGATCGAGCAGCTGGCCATATCGAAAGGACAGCAGTCCGCGAGGAACCCACAGGGTCTTGGCGATCTGGTCAACGTTTCTCATCCATCCGCTCGTGACGCACCAGCGCAATTTCTCGGTGGGAACCAGCAGGCTGCCGGCGAACAGGTTGGCGGCCTTGTCTCGCGGATCAGGGGCATCATTCGCAAAAGAGTTCCACGTCTCCAACGGCGGGTTCTCATGGCGCAACACGATATGGCCGAGGGCGTGGGCGATCGCAAAGCGCTGTCGGTAGATGGAGTCCTTGACGTCGATCACGATCCACAACTTGCCGTCCCCTCCGGGATACGCGGAGCTCCGATCCTGATCGGTCAGAGCAAAAACGTTGATGCCCATGCGCTTGGCGATCCGCTCCGGAACGATCGGCATCGAGCCATCCCAGTACCGCGCCACGATCCATTCCGCCGCGTCCTCCGGCCGCATGTGCGACAGGTCCACGGGCCACTGGACCTGCACGTTGCTCGACGTGCCGTTGGTCTCGCCGTTGGTTTCGCTGTTGAACTCGCCGCTGGTTCCGTCGCCTGACATCTGCCCTACCTCCGCACCCATCCGGTTCACGAGCTCCGCAGTGTCCGCAGCGAACGATTTCACGGCTAGCACCCTGTTGGGGCGTTTCGAGGGTTAACCAATCCCCCATCCATGCCTGCATTTGGTGCGCATTGACGCTTGACGGGGCGGGATCGGCAACCGTTCGTCGCTGCGTGAGCCGGAATGGGGCCCCTTCGGGGGGATGGGGCGCTTTCGGAATTGCTTGGCACAAAAGCTGCAAAGCCTCCTCCGGAAAGCAGTCGCCCAGAGTCGCCCCAAACAATCAGGAGTCCCCGCGCATGAAGTCCATCGCCGTCGTCCGCGCCGCAGCCGTCGCCGCCATTGCCGCCGTCGCCCTCCCGGCGCTGGCCCAGGAGGCCAGCCCGCTGTCCTTCAACGTCAGCGTCACCTCCGACTACCGCTACCGCGGCATCTCGCAGACGCGCCTCAAGCCTGCCCTGCAAGGCGGCATCGATTACGCCCACGCCAGCGGCTTCTACATCGGCGCCTGGGCCTCCACCATCAAGTGGATCAAGGACAGCGGCGGCGATTCGGACGTCGAGATCGACACCTACGCCGGCTACAAGACCGAGGTCGGCGGCGGCGTCACCGTCGACGTGGGCTTCCTGCGCTACAACTACCCCAGCAACAAGCTGGCCACCAGCGCCAACACCAACGAGCTGTACGGCGCCGTCTCCTACGGCCCCGCCACGCTGAAGTACTCGCACGCCATCAGCAACCTGTTCGGCTTCGCCGATTCGAAGCAGAGCGGCTACCTCGACCTCACCGCCACCTTCGACGTCGGCGGCGGCTTCTCGCTGACCCCGCACGTGGGCCACCAGAAGGTCAAGAACAACAGCGGCGCGAGCTACACCGACTACTCGGTCACGGTGAACAAGGACTGGTCCGGCTTCACCTTCGGCGCGGGCTTCGTCGCCACCAACACCGACGCCTACATCGGCGGCAAGGGCAAGGACCTCGGCAAGAACGGCGTGGTCGTGTCCGTCAAGAAGGTCTTCTGAGGAGCTACGAATGAAACTGATCACTGCCGTCATCAAGCCCTTCAAGCTGGATGAAGTGCGCGAGGCGCTCAGCGCCATCGGCGTCCAGGGGCTGACCGTCACCGAGGTCAAGGGCTTCGGCCGCCAGAAGGGCCACACCGAGCTGTACCGCGGCGCGGAGTACGTCGTCGACTTCCTGCCCAAGGTGAAGATCGAGGCCGCGGTCTCCGACACCGTGGTCGAGCAGGTCATCGAGGCGATCGAGAACGCCGCCCGCACCGGCAAGATCGGGGACGGCAAGATCTTCGTCTCCCCGCTGGACCAGGTGATCCGCATCCGCACCGGCGAGACCGGGCAGGACGCGCTCTGAGCACGCCGATCGACGCTGTCTTCCAAGACCCAACGAAAAGAGTCCCCAACATGAAGAAACTACTCGCCTGCCTGGCTTTGGCCGCGGCAGCCTTCACCAGCCTGGCCCCCGCGGCCATGGCGCAGGATGCAGCGTCCGCGCCTGCCGCCGTCGCCAGCGAGACCACCGCCCAGGCGCCCGCGCCGTCGGCGCCGGTCGCCGACGCCGCCGCTCCCGCCGCCTCGGCCCCCGCCGATGCCGCGTCGGCCGCTGCCGTCGCGCCGCCCGTGATCAACAAGGGCGACACCACCTGGATGATGGTCTCCACCCTGCTGGTGATCATGATGACGGTGCCGGGTCTTGCCCTGTTCTACGGCGGCCTGGTCCGCAGCAAGAACATGCTGTCGGTGCTGATGCAGGTGATGGTGACCTTCTCGCTGATCGTCGTGCTGTGGGCCCTGTACGGCTACAGCCTGGCGTTCACGGAAGGCAACAAGTTCATCGGCGGCTTCGACCGGCTCTTCATGAAGGGCATCTGGGACAACGTCGCCGGGACCTTCGCACCGGGCGCGACCTTCAGCAAGGGCGTCTACATCCCCGAGATCGTGTTCGCCGCCTTCCAGGCGACCTTCGCCGGCATCACCTGCTGCCTGATCGTCGGCGCCTTCGCCGAGCGCATCAAGTTCAGCGCGGTCCTGCTGTTCATGGTGATCTGGTTCACCTTCAGCTACACGCCGATGGCCCACATGGTCTGGTTCTGGATGGGCCCGGACGCCTACTCGTCCGCCGCCGTGGTCGATGAGATGAACAGCAAGGCCGGCCTGATCTGGCAGTGGGGCGCGCTGGACTTCGCCGGCGGCACCGTGGTGCACATCAACGCCGCGGTCGCGGGCATCGTCGGCGCCTTCATGGTCGGCAAGCGCATCGGCTACGGCAAGGAAGCGTTCACGCCGCACAGCCTGACCCTGACCATGGTCGGCGCCTCGCTGCTGTGGGTGGGCTGGTTCGGCTTCAACGCCGGCTCCGCGCTGGAAGCCAACGGCTTCGCCGCGCTGGCCTTCATCAACACGCTGTTCGCCACCGCCGCCGCGGTGCTGGCCTGGTGCGTCGGTGAAGCGCTGCTCAAGGGCAAGGCCTCGATGCTGGGTGCGGCCTCGGGCGCCGTGGCCGGTCTGGTCGCGATCACGCCGGCCGCCGGCAACGTCGGCATCGGCGGCGGTCTGGTGATCGGCCTGGTCGCCGGGTTCGCCTGCCTGTGGGGCGTGTCGGGTCTCAAGAAGCTGCTGGGTGCGGACGACTCGCTGGACGTCTTCGGCGTCCACGGCGTGGGCGGCATCGTCGGCGCACTGCTGACCGGCGTGTTCAACAGCCCGAGCCTGGGCGGCCCGTCGGCCGTCGGCGACTGGGTCACCGCCGCGACCATCGCGCCGGACGCCTACTCGATCGGCACGCAGGTCTTCACGCAGCTCAAGGCCGTCGTGCTGACCATCGTGTGGTCGGGCGTGGTCTCGGTGATCGCGTTCAAGGTGGTCGACCTGGTGATCGGTCTGCGTGTCTCCGAAGAGGAAGAGCGCGAAGGCCTGGACATCTCGTCGCACGGCGAAACGGCGTATCACAAGTAAAACTTCAATCTCCTGCAATGCTCAAGCCGCCCTTCGGGGCGGCTTTTTTGCGTCTGCGCGGTGCTGCCCATAATCGGGTCATCGACTTTCGCCTCGCCCCCGGACCTCACGATGCAAGCCACTCCTTCTCCCGATCGTTGGCAGTTCTGGATCGACCGCGGCGGCACCTTCACCGATCTGGTCGGACGCGCGCCGGACGGCACGCTGAAAACGCTCAAGCTGCTGTCGGAGAATCCCGAGCACTACCGCGACGCTGCGGTCGAGGGCATCCGCCGCCTGCTCGGCCTGAAGGCCGGCGAGGCGATCACCGCCGAGCGCGTCGACTGCGTCAAGATGGGCACGACCGTCGCGACCAACGCGCTGCTGGAGCGCCGCGGCGACCGCACGCTGCTGGTGACGACGCGCGGCTTCCGCGACGCGCTGCGCATCGCGACGCAGGCGCGGCCCAAGCTGTTCGAACGCCACATCCAGCTGCCCGAGCTGCTGTACGAGCGCGTCGTCGAAGCCGACGAGCGCGTCGACGCGCAGGGCCGCGAGATCACGGCCCTGGACGCGGCCGCGCTGCGGATCGAGCTGCAGGCCGCGTTCGACGCCGGCCTGCGCGCCTGCGCCATCGTGTTCCTGCACGGCTGGCGCGCGCCGGACCACGAGCTCGCCGCCAAGCGTCTGGCGCAGGAGGTCGGCTTCACGCAGATCTCCGTCTCTCACGAGGTCAGCCCGCTGATGAAGCTGATCCCGCGCGGCGACACGACCGTCGTCGACGCCTACCTGAGTCCCATCCTGCGCCGCTACGTCGATCAGGTCGCGGCCGAGATGCCCGGCGTGCGGCTGTTCTTCATGCAGAGTTCCGGCGGTCTCACCGAGGCGCGCCGCTTCCAGGGCAAGGACGCGATCCTCAGCGGCCCCGCCGGCGGCATCGTCGGCATGGTGCGCACGGGCGAGGCGGCCGGCCACGACCGGCTGATCGGCTTCGACATGGGCGGCACCTCCACCGACGTCAGCCATTTCGCCGGCGAGTTCGAACGTGCCTTCGACACCGAGGTCGCCGGTGTGCGCATGCGCGCGCCGATGATGAGCATCCACACGGTGGCCGCGGGCGGCGGCTCGGTGATCGCATTCGACGGCGCGCGGCTGCGCGTCGGGCCGGCCTCGGCCGGCGCGAACCCCGGCCCGGCGAGCTACCGTCGTGGCGGTCCGCTGGCGACGACGGACGCCAACGTGATGCTGGGCCGCATCCAGCCGGCGCACTTCCCGAAGGTCTTCGGCCCGGGCGCGGACGAGGCGCTCGACGGCGAAGTGGTGAAGTCGCGCTTCGACGAACTCGCGGTGCAGATGTCCGCCGCCGGCAAGCCGATGACGGCCGAGGACGCCGCCGCCGGCGCGCTGCAGATCGCCGTCGGCGCGATGGCGAATGCGATCAAGCGGATCTCGGTGGCACGCGGCTACGACGTCACCGGCTACACGCTGCAGTGCTTCGGCGGCGCGGGCGGACAGGCGGCCTGCCTGGTGGCGGACGCGCTCGGCATGACGCGCATCCTGGCGCACCCCTTCGCCGGCGTGCTCAGCGCCTACGGCATGGGGCTGGCCGACCAGACCGCGATGCGGGAAGCCTCGATCGAGCGTGCGCTCGACGCCGACGGGCTTACCGCGGCGCGCGGGACAGCGGCGTCGCTGGCGGCGCAGGCAGGGGGCGAGCTCGAATCGCAAGGCGTTCCCGCCGGTGCGTTGCGCACCGTCGCGCGGGCGCAGATCCGCTATCAGGGCACCGACACGGCACTCACGTGCGCGCTGCCGCTCGACGGGTCGGCGGAGGACGCGATCGCCGCCATCCGCGAGGCCTTCGAGCAGGCCTACCGACGCCGCTTCGCTTTCCTGATGCCGGACCGCGCGCTGGTGATCGAGGCGGTTTCGGTCGAAGCGCTCGCTGCCGGCGCGTCGCTGGAGACGCCGGTCGACGCCGCGATCACGAACGCCGGCGCGCACCACCCCGAGCCGCTGGAGCGCGTGCGCATGTACTGCCTGGCCGACGACCAGCCCGCCGGATGGCGCGACGCTCAGCTGCATCACCGCGAATCGCTGCGCCCCGGCGCCCGCATCGACGGCCCGGCCATCGTCGCCGAGCGCAACGCGACGACGGTGGTCGACGCCGGCTGGCGCGCCGAGCTGCAAGCTTCCGGCGACCTGCTGCTGACGCGCATCCGGGAACGCACGCGCGCCCACGCGCTCGGCACCGAGGCCGATCCGGTCGTGCTGGAGGTCTTCAACAACCTCTTCATGAACATCGCCGAACAGATGGGCCTGCGGCTCCAGAACACGGCCCATTCGGTCAACATCAAGGAGCGGCTGGACTTCAGCTGCGCGCTGTTCGACGCGCAGGGTCAGCTGATCGCCAACGCGCCGCACATGCCGGTGCACCTGGGGTCGATGAGCGAGTCGATCCGCTCCGTCATCGCGCGCAACCCGTCGATGAAGCGCGGGGATGTCTTCGTGCTCAACGACCCGTACCACGGCGGCACGCACCTGCCCGACATCACTGTGGTGACGCCGGTGTTCCTGGACGAGGACGACGCCGCGCCGGGCTTCTTCGTCGCCAGCCGCGGCCATCACGCCGACATCGGCGGCATCACGCCGGGGTCGATGCCGCCGTTCTCCAGGGACATCACCGAGGAGGGCGTGCTGATCGACAACTTCCAGCTGGTCGACGAGGGTCGCCTGCGCGAGGCGGAACTGCACGCGTTGCTGCGCTCGGGCCCGCATCCGAGCCGCAATCCGGCGCAGAACCTGGCCGACCTGCGCGCGCAGGTCGCGGCCAACGAGAAGGGCGTGCAGGAACTCCAGGCGATGGTGGCGCAGTTCGGCCGCGCCACCGTCGAGGCCTACATGCAGCACGTGCAGGACAACGCCGAGGCCTCGGTGCGGCGCGTGATCTCGGTGCTCAAGGACGGCGCCTTCACGCTGCCGCTGGACAACGGCGCGCGCATCCAGGTCGCGGTCACCGTGGACGCGGCGGCGCGGCGCGCCACGGTCGACTTCACCGGCACCAGCGCGCAGCAGCCCAACAACTTCAACGCGCCGAAGTCGATCACGATGGCGGCGGTGCTCTACGTGTTCCGCACGCTGGTCGACGACGCGATCCCGCTGAACGCCGGCTGCCTGAAGCCGATCGAGGTCATCGTGCCCGAAGGCTGCATGCTCAACCCGCGCTTCCCGGCCGCGGTGGTCGCGGGCAACGTGGAAACCTCGCAGTGCGTGACCAACGCGCTGTACGGCGCGCTCGGCGTGATGGCCGCCGGCCAGTGCACGATGAACAACTTCACCTTCGGCGACGCGACGCACCAGTACTACGAGACGATCTCCGGCGGCTCCGGTGCCGGGCCGGGCTTCGACGGGACCTCGGTCGTGCAGACGCACATGACGAATTCGCGGCTTACCGACCCCGAGGTGCTGGAGTTCCGCTTCCCGGTGCGGCTGGACAGCTATGCCATTCGTCAGGGGTCCGCGGGCGCCGGGCGCTGGCACGGCGGGGAGGGCGGCGAGCGACGCGTCCGTTTCCTGACGCCGATGACGGCTTCGATCCTGAGCAACGGCCGGACTTCGGGCGCCTTCGGCATGGCCGGTGGGCAGCCGGGGGCGGTCGGGGAGAACGTCGTCGAGCGTGCCGACGGCCGGATCGAGCGCCTGGGCCACATCGGCCAGGTCGAGATGGCGCCGGGGGACGTCTTCGTCATCCGCACGCCCGGCGGGGGAGGGTACGGTACTTTTTGAGGCCCCCTTGAGAAGGCGCAAGTAACCCCAATGTGGGCGTGCCTAGAATCGGTACACCGCCCCCCGGCTGTCCAGGCGCCCGCTCATCATGGTCCCTCACCTCATCACCGCCCTGACCGGGCCCATCAATGAACTGGAGCAGCGCGTGCTCGAGTCGATGCCGGCGATCGAACGCTGGTTCCGGCTCGAATGGATGGAGCACACGCCGCCGTTCTACACCTCGGTGGACCTGCGCAACGCCGGCTTCAAGCTGGCGCCGGTGGACACCAACCTGTTCCCGGGCGGCTTCAACAACCTGACGCCCGAGATGCTGCCGCTGGCCGTGCAGGCGGCGATGGCGGCGATCGAGAAGATCTGCCCCGAGGCCAAGAACCTGCTGCTGGTCCCGGAAGCGAAGAACCGTGGCAGCTTCTACCTGTCCAACCTGGCGACGCTGGTCCGCATCTTCTCGATGGCGGGCCTGAACGTGCGGCTGGGCTCGCTGGACGAGTCGGTCAGGGAACCGACGACGGTCGCGCTGCCGGACGGCAATTCGCTGACGCTGGAGCCGCTGATCCGCCAGCGTTCGCGGCTGATGCTCAAGGACTTCGATCCCTGCACCATCCTGCTGAACGACGACCTGTCGGCCGGCACGCCGGACGTGCTCAAGCACCTGCATGAGCAGTACCTGCTCCCGCCGCTGCACGCCGGCTGGGGGCAGCGCCGCAAGAGCCAGCACTTCCGCGCCTACGAGGAAGTCTCCAAGAAGTTCGCCAAGCTGCTGGGCATGGACCCGTGGCTGATCTATCCGCACTCGGTGGCGGTGGACGGGCTGGACTTCGCGACCGGCGCCGGGCTGGACGCGCTGCAGGCGCAGGTCGACGCGACGCTGACGCGCACGCGCCGCAAGTACAAGGAATACGGCATCCAGGAGAAGCCCTTCGTCATCGTCAAGCCGGACGCCGGCACGCACGGGCTGGGCGTGATGACGATCCGCGACGCCAAGGACCTGGACGTGCTGGCGATCAAGGCCCGCGACAAGCTGGCGAAGCTCGAAGGCGTGCCGGCACTGTCGCAGGTGCTGGTGCAGGAAGGCGTCGTGACGCACGAGCGCATGCACGAGGCGGTCGCCGAGCCGGTCGTCTACATGATGGACCGCTATGTCGTCGGCGGCTTCTACCGCGTGCACGCCGACCGCGCCGAGGACGAGAACCTCAACGCGCCGGGATCGAGCTATGTGCCGCTGGCCTTCGCGCACTCGTCGCATCTGCCCGCGCCGGGCGAGAAGCCGGGCGCGAGCGCGCCCAACCGCTTCTACATGTACGGCGTGATCGGGCGACTCGCGATGCTCGCGGCCAGCTACGAGCTGGAGACGACCGATCCGGACGCCGAGGACTACGCCTGAGCCCGGGCCTCGGCGCCCACCTGAGTGGCCGCCTGAGTGGGGACCGCCTGCGGACGCAGGCGGTCGATCAGCCGACGCACGGCCGCGTCGACGGCGCGCCAGGCGCGGCGCAGAGGCTTGGGGACCGCTTCCGCCACCCGCTGCCTGATGCGTCGGAACCGCGTGGGCGACTGATCGGCCAGCCGATGCGGCAACCCGACGACGCAGGGTTGCGGCGGCGGTGACGCCGCCGGTGGCTGGTCCGGCAGCAGGGGCGAGCGGACGTCAGGGTCGCGCACCTCTTCCCAACTGCTGGACAGGGGCCGTGGACCGTCGCGGTCTGGCACCGGCAGGACGGCGGCCGGCGTCCATGCCCGTGCACCTTTCGGCGGCCGGGGGGCTTGGCCCTTGTTGTGCTCGAGCACCGAGGGCCGGCTCAGTCGTCCCTTGCTGCTTTGACCGGCCGGACGATTCAGCAGGTTCTCGGTGAATCGGACTTCAGACTGACGGAGCCATGGCGCCCTGTCGTGGCGTCGTGAGTTCGTGGCACCGGCCACGTTGCGGTGGTGGCGCGGCATCGGCGTCGGAATCGGAATCGGGATCGGGATCGGGTGCATGAAGACCTCCATGCCATGAGAACCCCTCATGGTTGCGTGCTCAGTTGTCATGCGGCATCGAGGGTTCCGCTTCGGCGGGATGTTCTTCTCGCGTCCAGACACACGGCCGATCGGGTCAGGTCTTGCCGCACCCCGAACTGGCGGCTTCCACCAGCAGCTGCCTGAAACGCTCCACCGCTTCGACCTGCGTGTCGGGCAGATGCCAGACGCTCATCGGCCCGAGTCCGAGGTCCACCGCGTGCGGCAGGATCACGACCACGCCCTGCTTGGCGGCGGCCATCGCCATGTCGTGCGGCATCACGGCCACCAGCGGCATCTCGCGCATGAGGCTCAGCGCCAGGAGCGCATCGCCGCTTTCGATCAGGTCGACCGGCGGCGTCAGTCCCATCTCCTGCCACAACCGGTCCATCAGCGTGCGCGTGCGCGTGCCCGGCAGCTGCCAGATCCAGCGCTGCTGGCTCAGCACTTCCCAACTCAGTTTCGGCGTGCGCGCCAGCGGGTGATGGGCGCTCATCGTGAGGACCTCGGGTTGCGGCAGCAGCGACACGCGCGCCAGGCCCAGCGGCTCGTCCTGCGGCATCGCGCGGGCGACGACCAGATCCAGCGTCCCCGCCTGCAGCTCCGCGAACAGCGAACGCAGCGCATGCGTGCGCACGCTCAGTGTCACGCCGGGGTTCTCCTGCTTCATCGCGGTGATGGCCGCGGGCAGCAGGCGTGCGAGCGAGGCGTTGGTCGCCCCGATGCGCACCTCGCCGGACGCGCCGCGCACCATCGTGGCGACGTCGCCCGCGGCGCGTTGCAGGTCGGCATCGAGCTTGCGCGCCAGCGCCAGCAGACGGCGCCCCAGCGGCGTGGGCTGCATGTGGCGTCCGCGCCGCAGGAACAGGGTTTGTCCCAGCCCCTGCTCCAGCTCCGCCAGCGTCTTGCTCACCGCCGGCTGCGTCACATGCAGCTGATCGGCCGCAGCGCTGATGTTGCCGGTGTCGTGGAGGGCCAGCAGCACCCGTGCGTGCCGCAGCGACATGCGTCGGATGATGAAGTGTTCGGCGGATTCGGGCGACGTCGAT
This sequence comes from Roseateles noduli, assembly GCA_002205125.1. Classification (GTDB taxonomy): domain Bacteria; phylum Pseudomonadota; class Gammaproteobacteria; order Burkholderiales; family Burkholderiaceae_C; genus Roseateles; species Roseateles noduli. The sequence goes on from NIOE01000007.1 coordinate 349,178, forward strand.
GACGCGTTCATGACCAGGGTTTCACAAGAAGCCGGAGCGGGCCGGGATCGCCGGCGCGCTGTTCAGGCGCATCGGCAAGGAGACTGCCTCGATCGTCCAAAGTATCGCGTGCGACGACGTCTGCCGGCAGGCTCATCAGGGCGAGGTCGAGCGTCGTGTTCCGATGGACGGGTTCCAGTGAACGCGGGTCCCTCCGTCGTCGTAAGACGACGGGCCGGGCCGTCGCACCGTGTCGCTGCCGAGTTTCGGCGACAGGTACTGCGTCTTGCAGTAGAAGGTGAACGCCAGCAGCGCCGCGATCTCCTCCGCGCGCAGGCAGGTGCGCGCGTCCATCGGCAATCGCATGCAGGCCGCGCGGACGATCTCGCGATCGTCTCGCGGGAGGCCCCGCTTGGCGTCTCGTACCGCGTCGCGGATCACCATGGCGGCGCTGCAGGCCGCCGCGAGGGATGTCGGGCATCTGGGCGTGACCCGGGAATGCATGAGGCCGCTGCCATGCAGGTCCTGGATCCCGTCCAGACGCTCGATGAGCGCCAGCAGATCCTGAGGCTCGGGGACGTCGCCGTGAACGGGGAGGACGTGCACGCCCTTGTCGGCATGATGTCGCGCCAGCGCCGCCTCGTGATGCGGCACGGCGACGATGTCCAGCGGTTTTCCGGTCGACGGCGTCCGGGCCCGATGGGCCGGACCGCCGCCCGATCGAGAGGATCGCACGAGGTCCGGGGTGGACAGGACGGCGCGGACATCCTGGCGATGAAGATCGGTCAGCAGGCGCGAGCCCTCGCCGAAGAAGTGGAAGACGACCGGCCCGAGGCGGGCCTGGCGCTGCCGATGGAGCGGGTCGGAGTCTTTCGCGTCGCCGGGGGCGACGCAGGACGTGAACAGGGAACGGAGGGCGGCGAGCGACATCGACGAGGTCAGGAGTGAACGAGGCGGATCAGTTGCCTCGGGCAAGCCCGCCGTTGCGATCGGATGCAGGTGGTTTTTCCGGGCGCAAGCGCAACCGGTGCCGGCCGTCAACCCCGTCCCCGCAACGCCGCAGGGCGCCCATTGACGCACCGCACAATGGAAGGCAGACAATACGCGTTTTCGACTTCCGGCAGCCCAGGCGGCTGTCGCGATCCTTGTGAGTTCACACCACGCGCCCCGTTCACCGGCCGCCCTGGCCGGCCTGACCGTCGGGGCCCTCGGCGTCGTCTACGGCGACATCGGCACCAGTCCCCTCTACGCGCTCAAGGAAGTCTTCCACGGCGCGCACGTTCCCATGACGCACGACAACATCCTCGGGGTGCTGTCGCTGCTGTTCTGGACCATGACCATCGTGGTCTCCTTCAAGTACGTGCTGCTGATCCTGCGCGCCGACAACAACGGCGAGGGCGGCCTGATCGCCATGCTCGCGCTGGCCACGACGGCGGTGCGGGAGAAGCCGACGCTGCGGCGCGGGCTGATGCTGGTGGGGCTGTTCGGCACGGCGATCTTCTTCGGCGACGCGGTGATCACGCCGGCGATGACGGTGCTCTCGGCGGTCGAGGGCATCGAGGTCTATGCGCCGCAGTACCACGACGCGGTGGTGCCGATCTCGCTGGTGGTGCTGGCGGGGCTGTTCGCGGTCCAGCGCTTCGGCACCGGGGGCGTGGGCAAGGCTTTCGGGCCGGTGATGCTGGTGTGGTTCACCTCGCTGGCGCTGCTGGGCGTGCCCAAGATCGTCGGCAATCCGCACGTGCTGCAGGCCATCAACCCGATCTGGGCGATCGAGTTCTGCACGCACTACGGCTGGATCGCCTTCGTCGCGCTGGGCGCGGTGGTGCTGGTGGTGACGGGGGGCGAGGCGCTCTACGCCGACCTGGGCCACTTCGGCAAGCAGCCGATCCGCATCGCCTGGTACAGCTTCGTGATGCCGGCGCTGACGCTGAACTACTTCGGCCAGGGCGCGCTGCTGCTGGACCGGCCGGAGGCGATCAAGAACCCGTTCTTCCTGCTCGCGCCGAGCTGGGCGGAGATCCCGCTGTTCGTGCTGGCGACGCTGGCGGCGATCGTGGCCTCGCAGGCGCTGATCACGGCGGCGTTCTCGGTGACCAAGCAGGCGGTGCAGCTGGGGCTGCTGCCGCGCATGCGCATCGTGCACACGTCGGTGCGCGACATCGGCCAGATCTACGTCCCCTTCGTCAACTGGGGGCTGTTCGCCTTCGTCGTCGTGGCGGTGGCGTTCTTCGAGTCGTCGAGCAAGCTGGCCGGCGCCTACGGCGTGGCGGTGACCATCGACATGACCATCACCACGGTGATGACCTTCTTCGTGATCCGGTTCGGCTGGCGGTATCCGCTGTGGCTGTGCGTGGTGGCGACCGGGGCGTTCTTCGTCATCGACGCGACCTTCCTGGCGTCCAACCTGCTGAAGGTGGCGCACGGCGGCTGGTTCCCGCTGCTGATCGGCTTCGGCATGTTCACGCTGATGCTGACCTGGAAGCAGGGCCGCCGGCTGCTGTCGGACAAGCTGCGCGAGGACGCGATCGACCTGAAGAGCTTCCTCGAGGCGGTGTTCATCAATCCGCCGACGCGGGTGCAGGGCACGGCGGTGTTCCTGTCGGCGGAGGTGGGCGTCACGCCCAATGCGCTGCTGCACAACCTCAAGCACAACAAGGTGCTGCACGAGCAGAACCTGTTCGTCAGCGTCAAGCATCACGAGGTGCCGTGGATCGGCTTCGAGAAGCGCGTCGAGGTGGAGAGCCTGGACAACGACTGCTGGCAGGTCAACCTGCACTTCGGCTTCAAGAACGAACCGGACGTGCCGGACGCGCTCAAGCTGCTGGAGCAGCGCGGCGTGCATCTGGACGAGATGGAGACCAGCTACTTCCTGTCGCGGGACATCGTGATCCCGACGATCGGCTCGGGCATGGCGCTGTGGCGGGAGAAGCTGTTCGCCAGCATGCACCGCAACGCGGCGGCCGCAGCGGACTTCCTCCACCTTCCGGCGAACCGGATCGTGGAGCTGGGGTCCAAGGTCGAGATCTGACCGGCGCTCAGGGCAGATGGAGCTTCACGGTCGGATCGCCCTCGCAGAGCGCGGTCGACGGCAGCTCGCGCAAGGCCGGGCCGATGTAGATCACCTTCGCCGGGACGCCCAGGGCCTTCGCGGCCCGGGCGGCGTCCGGCGGCACATAGTCGGGGACCGACAGACCCAGCTGCCGCATCCCCTCGGCATCTGGCACCCACCAGATGCAGCGGTGCGGTGACGTGTAGACGCGGAAGTTGAAGTCCTTCTCGTCGCGCGCCAGCTGCTCGACGGCCAGCGACGTCGACGACATGACGAAGTCCTGCACCCAGGCAGGCGCACGGGCCTGCGTCAGGCGTGCCTCGCGCAGCGCCGCGGCGTCTTTCCAGACGGCGGCCGGGACGCGGTCCTTGAAGGACTGGATCGACGCGCGGGAGCGCTCGTCGTCGATCGTCAGGTCGCCGCGGTCGAGCTGGATCTCGATGGTCGCCCAGAGCTCGGCGTAGGCGCCGAAGGCGATGACCGTGCCCTTGGCCACCTGCAGGCTGCGGCCGCTGTCCAGCATGAACCACGCGCAGGCGCCCACGCAGGTGTCGCGGAGCCGGATCTCGGGCTGCTGTTCGCGCAGCCAGAGGCCGATGCGCATGACCTCAGCGCCGTGGCTGGCGGGATCGACGCGCAACATCATGGGCTTGTCGAAGTGACCGGTCAGGTCCCGCCGGACCTCGTCGAGGTCGCCGGCGGTGATCCTGCCGCCGATGTGCGGCGTGCCGAAGATGGTGCCGATGCTCGCGGGCCCGGCCGCGGCGGGGCCGCTCAAGCTGCCCAGAAGGCCGAGGCCGGCAAGCGCGACGGCGAGCTTCGCCCTCGCGCGGGCGATGTCGCGCATGGATCTGTCCCTTTCTCCCTGTGGTCGGCGACTCTAGCCGAGCGCGGTCGCTATGCTCCGTGCCATGAATCGCTGGCTGAAAGACCTGTCCCTGTCCGCCGTGGTCGCGGGCTTCGTCGCGGTGCTGGTGGGCTTCACCAGCTCGGTGGCCATCGTGTTCCAGGCCGCGCAGGCGCTCGGCGCGACGCCGGCCCAGACCAGCTCGTGGATCTGGGCGCTCGGGCTGGGGATGGGGTTGACCAGCCTCGGCCTGTCGCTATGGACCCGGCAGCCGGTGCTGACCGCCTGGTCCACGCCCGGCGCGGCGCTGATCGCGGGCGTCTCCGGCATCTCGATGCCGGAAGCGGTCGGCGCCTTCATCGTCTGCGGCGCGTTGATCCTGATCGCCGGCGCGACCCGCTGGTTCGAACGGATCATGGACCGCATTCCCATCGCGATCGCCTCGGCGCTGCTGGCCGGCGTGCTGGCGCGCTTCGGGCTGGATGCGGTGCTGGCGACGAAGACGGCGCCGGCGATGGTGCTGACGATGGCGCTCACCTATGTGCTGGCGCGGCGCTTCCTGCCGCGTTATGCGACGCCGCTGGTGCTGGTCGCTGGCATCGCCGTCGCGGCCTCGCAAGGGCGGCTTCATCTGGAAGCAGTCGAGTGGGGCTGGGCATCGCCGGTGTGGGTCACGCCGACGTTCTCGGTGACCGCGCTGGTGGGCGTGGCGCTGCCGCTATTCCTGGTGACCATGGCTTCGCAGAACCTGCCCGGCGTGGCGGCGCAGCGGGCGTCGGGCTACCAGACCCCGGTGTCGGCGAGCATCGCGGCGACCGGCTTCGCTTCCATCGTCTTCGCGCCCTTCGGCGGCTACGCGTTCAACCTGGCGGCGATCACCGCGGCGATCTGCATGGGGCGCGAAGCGCACGAGGACCCGGCGCGGCGCTACATGGCGTCGGCGATGGCGGGGGTGTTCTATCTGGTCATCGGGCTGGCGGGCGGCGCGGTCGTGGGCCTGTTGACGGCCTTCCCGCGGGAGCTGATCGCGGCCGTGGCCGGGCTGGCGCTGCTGGGCACGATCGCCGGCGGCCTGTCGGCCGCGCTGAAGGACGAGGCGCATCGCGACGCGGCCATCCTGACCTTTCTGGTGACGCTGTCCGGGCTGAGCCTGCTGGGCATCGGCTCGGCGTTCTGGGGCGTGGTCGCCGGTGCGGTTTCTCTTTTGGTGCAACACTTCCGGAAACCCTGAGACTCCTGCTGAAAGCCTTGCCCATGAAACTGCTGTTCGTCGCCGATCCGCTGTCGACCTTCAACACCTACAAGGACTCCACGTTCGCGATGATGCGCGAGGCCGCACGGCGCGGCCATGAACTCTGGGTCTGCGAAGTGCCGGACCTGCTCTGGGTCAGCGGCGGTCGCGTGACCGCGCATGCGGCGCAGCGCCTGACGCTGACGCCGGAAGCCGTCGCCAGCCAGGCCGGCACCAAGCTGGCCGTTTGGCACGAAGTGACCGCCACGCAAGACCTGGCCCTGGCCGACGTCGACGCGGTGCTGATGCGCAAGGACCCGCCCTTCGATTCGGAGTTCTTCTACGCCACGCACCTGCTGGAGCAGGCGGAGCGGGAAGGTGCGCGGGTGTTCAACAAGGCCGCGTCGCTGCGCGACCATCCGGAGAAGCTCGCGATCCTGGAGTTCCCGCAGTTCATCGCGCCGACGCTGGTGACGCGCTCGGCGGCTGCCATCCGCGCCTTCCATGCGGAGCATCAGGACATCATCCTGAAGCCACTGGACGGCATGGGTGGCATGGGCATCTTCCGGGTGAAGGCGGACGCGCTGAACCTGGGCAGCATCATCGAGACCTTGAACAAGGACGGCGCGCAGTCGGTGATGGTGCAGCGCTTCGTGCCGGAGATCGTCAAGGGCGACAAGCGCATCCTGCTGATCGGCGGCAAGCCGGTGCCGTACTCGCTGGCGCGGATCCCGCAGGGGACCGAGGTGCGGGGGAACCTGGCCGCGGGCGGCAAGGGCGTCGCGCAGCCGCTGACCGACGACGACCGTCGCATCGCCGAGGCGCTGGCGCCGGTGCTGGCCAAGCGCGGTCTGCTGCTGGTGGGTCTGGACGTGATCGGCGACAAGATGACCGAGCTCAACGTGACCAGCCCGACCTGCTTCCAGGAAATCATGGAGCAGACGGGCTTCGACGTGGGCGCGGTGTTCATCGACGCGCTGGAAGCGGCGATCGCCGCGGCGCGCTGAGCACAGCCGGCATCGGGACATCGACATGAGCTTCGAATTGATCAGCGAGCACGCCAGCTTCGGCGGCATGCAGCGTTTCCATCGCCACGACTCGGCCGAGATCGGCTTGCCGATGCGCTTCGCGCTGTTCCTGCCGCCGGGCGGGGCGCGGGCGGTGAAGGGGCTGGTGGTGTTCCTCGCGGGGCTGACCTGCAGCGAGGAGACCTTCACGATGAAGGCTGGTGCGCAGCGAAAGGCGGCCGAGCTGGGCTTGGCGCTGCTGATGCCGGACACGAGTCCGCGCGGCGACGCGGTCAGCGCGTTGCCGGGCGCGACGGCGTCCTGGGACTTCGGCGTCGGGGCGGGGTTCTACCTCGATGCGACGCAGGCGCCGTGGTCGACGCACTGGCGGATGGAGAGCTACCTGATGCGGGAGCTGATCCCGCAGGTACAGAAGGCGCTGGGGCTGGATGCGACGAAGACCGGCATCGCCGGGCACTCGATGGGCGGGCATGGCGCGTTGACGCTGGCGCTGCGGCATCCGGGGGCGTTCGCGTCGGTGTCGGCGATCGCGCCGATCGCCGCGCCCAGTCGCTGCCCGTGGGGCGTCAAGGCCTTCACCGGTTACCTCGGCGAGGACCGCGACGCCTGGCCCGCGCATGACGCGAGCGCGTTGATCCAGGCGCAGAAGCGCGCGCCGTATCCGCACGGCATCCTGGTCGACCAGGGACTGGCGGACAAGTTCCTCGTCGAGCAGCTGTATCCGGAAGCGCTGGAGTCGGCCTGCGCGGCGATCGGGCAGCCACTGACGCTGCGTCGCCACGAGGGCTACGACCACGGCTATTACTTCATCGCGACGGTGATTGACGATCATCTCGTGCATCACGCGCGGGCCATCGTCGGATGAGTGGCCTTTGGGCACGTGCCCTGACCGCGATGCCTGCCGCGGCGGCCGCGATGACGCTGGCGCTGGCGCTGGGCCTGCAATTGGCGGTGAGTCTGCCGGCGCAAGCGGCGACCCCGGAGATGCAGGCCCAGATTCGCGTGCAACTGCTGCAGGGGCGGGCCTTGTTCGACGAGGGGCGGACCGACGAGGCCCTGGCGCTGTTCGAGTCCGCGGTGGAGTCGGTGGCGGCCTGGGGGCCGCCCGAGGCCGGTTGGGCCGGGCTGGTGATGCGTGCGCACGGCACATTCTGTGAATCCCTGGCGGCGCAGGGGCAGTTCCAGCGGGCGGTGACTTGTGGCGATCGATGGCAGGCCGCGGTGGCGGCGTTGCCAGCCGACGCCGACGGCGACGACCAACGGCTGCGATGGCTGCTGTTCCGTATCGACCTGACGCAATCGATGCCGGATACCGACGAGGATCCCGGGCCGCATCTGCTGGAGGCGGCTCATCTGGTGGGGCGGAAGCAGGGCGATCCCTACTTCGCGTACCGCGCCTGGCGCCTCGCCAAGCTGATGTACGAGGTGCAACCCGCGGCGGCTCGCGCATGGATGCAGCAGGCGCGCCAGACCGCGACGACGACGCGTGACCGCTCGGAGATCGCCTTCAGCCTGGGCCGCTGGGCGCTCGACGAGAGCCGCTTCGAGGACGCGTCGTCCTTGTTCCAGGAGGCGCTCCAGGGCCTGGTTGAGTTGGAAGGACAGAACGGTCACCAGACGATGAGCGCCAAGACGATGCTGGCCGCCGCACAGGAGCAACTCGGGCAGATCGGGGCAGCACAGGCGACGATGCGGGATGTCCTCGCGGGACGAATCGCGCGTCTGGGGGAAGGCAACTTTGGCGTCGCCACGGCGCGGTCGGCCTTGGCTCGTTATCTGGCCGGGACCGATCCGAAGGAGGCCGAGGTACTCCTTGCGCAAGCCTTGCCGATGCTGGAGACGCGTGCGCATCTGCGGTTCAACTTGCAGGAAGATCGGCTGAGGTGGGCCGCCGTGAGCGTGATGTCGGGCCAGGAGAGCCGGGCCGCGATGGACTTCGTGACGGATCGGGCTGATTCGCCGCGGCGACGTCTGGCCTGGGCGTCGGCGATGGCCACCTTGGCTCAGGGATACGGTGCTCAGGGTCGGGCCGCGGACGCTCAGACGGCGCGTGCCACCGCCTTGCGCTGGCTGGACGAACCGCCCGAGTCTGCGGAGGACGTGGTGCTGGCTGCCATGGCTGCCTGGATGCTCGAGACTCAAGGGCGGGAGATTGGAGATGCCGGGTTCGTCAATGCGGCGACAGCGGTGAGGCAGCGATTGATGCGCCTCGGTGCGCTGCGGTGGGAGCTCGGCCCGGAGGCGTTTGATTTCCAGCGTTGAAGCGGGGCGGCGCCCGGCCTCGCAGAAAGAAGGATTTCCGCCATGCGCATCGCCCTGCTGTCCGACATCCACGGCAATCTGCTCGCGCTGGAGGCCGTCGTGGCCGATGCGCGGCGACGCGGTGTGGATCAGATCGTGAACCTCGGCGACATCCTGTCGGGGCCGCTTCAGCCGCTGGAAACGGCGCAATACCTGATGGCGCAAGGCTGGCCGACGATCGCCGGCAACCATGAGCGGCAGCTGCTCGCGATCACGGCGGAGAAGCCGGGCGGTGGATCCGACCGCTTCGCGCGCGAGCGACTGGGTGAGGCGGAACTGGCGTGGCTCCGCTCGCTGCCGAAGACGCTGCAGCTCACCGAGGAAGTCTTCCTGTGCCACGGCACGCCGCGCAGCGACATCGAGTACTTCCTCGACACGCAGGACGGATCGCGCCTGCGCATGGCGACGGCGCCGGAGATCGTCGATCGGCTTGGTGATCAAGCCTCAGTGCTGGTCTGCTGCGGCCACACGCACATCCCGCACGTGCTGCGCAGCGCGAGAGGCCAGTGGCTGGTCAATCCCGGCAGCGTCGGACTGCAAGCGTGGGACGACGATCATCCGATCCGCTACGTCGCGGAGAACGGCTCGCCCGACGCGCGCTACGCGATCGTGGAGCGGACTGCGGAGGGTTGGGCGACCGAGTCCCTCACCGTGCCGTACGACCATCAGGCGGTGGCGAGCCTCGCTTCTCGGAACGGTCGGGAGGACTGGGCGAGGTGGTTGAGGACGGGGTGGGCCGGCGAGTGAGGCCGGCGTTGCCAGGTGCAGCGCAGTCTGGGGTCTAGATTCTTCGAAAGACGGTCTCCGCAGGGACGGACGCACCGATCGTTGCCACTTCCAACGGGGCGCCCTCCGACATGAGAACACTTCGCCAAGTGCCATCGGCCGCCCTTCGGTGAACGGTCATCCGACGCCGATGGCAGTCGATCTGGATGTATTCCATCAAGGATGGACGTTGAAGTCGCTCTCGCAACCTTGTCACGCGATCGCGCCGTCCAATCGTTCCGGAGTGCGCTTCTATGAGCACGTCCGGCTGCGACAGATCGCGGACCGCAGCAGCTTCCTCGTGGCGCGCGAACAGCCCAATATCAAAGAAGAACGGTTCGTCGAGATCGGTTCTTGCCTCGGGGTGGTCTACATAGTCGATTCGACGATCGATCGCCTCAAGCCGGGTGCGTAGTGCGAGCTGAATCTGGACGATCGCCCGAAGATGTCCTCCCATGGAGCCGTCCGTCCTGACGATCCGACCCTCGTAGAACTCAAGTCGGAATTCTTCGTCCTTGACCCAGTCGAGGAACTCCTTGGACGTCAATGCGGGCTCGGGCCGGTCCAACTGATCGAAGACGGCTGTGGCAGGGAGATGCACGTTCAATGAACTGAGTGCCACTGTCTCATCGGCTTCCACGACCTGTGTCGTCCACGCGGCGTCCGCAACACGTCGATGCAGCTCGATGCAGCGCTCGCGAACATTGACAAGAAGGATCTCTTGAACTGACTTCACGTCCTGCGCGGCACGGATCTGCGGACGCGCCGAGGACGCGTGGTCTGACGGTGGGATGACCGCAGCAACCAGACGTGGCGCCCAGCAATCTTCCGAGTCCTCAGCCACGAAGAGATCGGGGTAAAGGACGTTCTGATCATCCACCCGCAACGCCTGTCCTCGAATCAGCGTCGTGAACTCGGTATCTCTCAGATGCCGCTTGAGCGTCGAGGACAGATTGACGACGACGCGGAGGAAGGCCGGTCCGCTGGCACGCACGGGTCTTGGAACGCCATCGATCAGCTCGTGCAAGTCATCCCAGATCGGCTGCCATTCGAAGAACTCCTGCGTGTTCATGAGGCACCGAACAGGCGACCACGTCGAATGGCCAGTCGCTTCAATTCTTTCGCGGTCACTCGCCGGCTCGTCTGACTCTGCGCGGAGAAGTCAGCAAGGGCATGGGCCGGGTTGTCCGCCAGAGTCGGGTGGTCTTGGACCGGATCTTCGAAGCAGGTGACGCCGCATGCCAGGAACTCGGCAACGCTCAGACCATAGACAGCGACAGATGCCCTGTCGTTGCTGGTGTAGAGCCGATGGGACTGCTCAGCTGTCGTGAGTGTCGACCGGTCGACCGACAAGAGAGCGTTGTCTGACTTCGAGGGCATGAAGCAGGAGCTGCAGGGGCTACCGGCCTTCAGCCCGCTGGGATGGATCTGTCGGAACAGGACTTCGTCCGCGTTGTTCAACCTCACAGCCATTCCGGACCTCCTGCGGTGTCGAGCGCCTCGAGAAACTCGGCATTCAAGGAGGGGTAGGGATGCGGGAACAGCTTGAGCGTGCCGTCGATTTCGAACCCGAAGATCTCCAGCGTTCCATCGGCGCTGATTTCCACCGTGAGGTCCCAGGAGCCCCGGACATATTCCATCAGCACGCCGCCTTCGGGAGAAGGGAACAGCTCGCTCAACCGCATGAGCGGTGGACGCAGTGCCAGGAGTTGCCGGGTGATCTCCAGTGCCAACACGGAGATGGGGGGAGCGCCTTCGTCATTCCAATCCGCAGGCAGCGCCGCCAACTCGGCCAGCCGATCTTGGACGAGCAGCCAAAGCGGGCCGGTCGCGTGGGACTGCTGCGGTTCGCTGTGATGTGCCGGCGATGCGCGCGGCGGGATCGGCTTGGAAGGCATCAGGCGGTCCGAATATGCATAGGCCATTCACCGCTCCTTGCTTGGTTGTGGAAGGAGCAGTGATTCTTCGAGGTACTTCGCCTGATGTCTCTCACCTCAATCCGCATGAAACCCAGGCGCAGCGCCCGATTCAAGGAGCTTGGGTGACCGAGATGAGGAGGTCGGTTCCGGATGCTACGGCGAGGGCGCCGAAGGCGCACCGTCTGGCGGGGCCGCCGGAGCCGTCTGACGATGCCCCGCCGCTGCCTTGTATCGCTTGACGAACGCATCCACCTCCGCCGGATCGATCACATCCTCCAGGCGGTCGAAGCCGTCCGGCGCGCGTTCTTCCACCATGTCGAGGATGTAGTCCAAGCCCTCCTGCCGGTTCAGCTCGACGATGCGCGCGCACATCGGTCGGCGTTCGGCCTCGTAGTGGTCGAGCGCCGTCTCCACGCGCCGTTCCTCGCGCAGCGCCCGCGCGATCGCCTCGGCGTCGAGGATCGCCTGCGTCGCGCCGTTCGAGCCGATCGGGTACATCGGATGCGCCGCGTCGCCCAGCAGCGTGATGCGGCCGTGCCGCCAGCGCGGCAGCGGATCGCGGTCGACCATCGGCCACTCCAGCAGCTGCGTCGCGCTGCCGATCACACCCGGCACGTCCAGCCACGGGAAGCGCCAGCCGCCGAAGGTCGGCAGCAGATCGTCGATGGAGCCGGGCTTGTTCCAGTCCTCGCGCCCCGGCGCGGTGAGTCCGCCGCCGAGGCCGTCCTCGCGCAGGCGACGATCGCAGATCCAGTTGATCAGCTGCAGGCCGTCCGGTCGCGGCGGCGCGATCGGGTAGACGACGAACTTCGCGCGGCGGTGGCCCGCCTGCACCATCGTGCGTCCGTCGAGGAAAGGCTTCGCGAGCGAGGTGCCTCGCCACATCATCATCCCGTTCCAGCGCGGCGCGCCCTCGTCGGGATGGAACTGCCGGCGGATCGCCGAATGGATGCCGTCCGCCGCGATCAGCAGATCGGCGCGTCGCTCGACCGGCGCGCCGCTGGCGTCGGTCCCTTGCACGATGACGCTCTCGCCCTCCGTCCGAGCACCGGTGGTGCGCCAGCCGCTGACGACGCGCTGCGCGCCGAGCCGCGCCGTCGCCTCGCGCCACAGCATCAGCTGCAGCTCGCCGCGATGCACGCTGAACTGCGGGTGGCTGTAGCCGCCGGCCAGGCCGCGGCGGTCCTCGTAGATCGTCTGGCCGTGCCGGTTGGCGAAGATCAGCGCCGAGGTCGGCACCGCCATCGCCTGCAGCGCCGGCATCAGTCCCAGTCCGTCGAGCACCGCCACCGCGTGCGGCAGCAGGTTGATGCCGACGCCCAACGGTCTGAGTTCCGCCGTGGCCTCGCAGACGGTCACGCGGTGGCCGTCGCGCTGCAGCGCCAGCGCCGCGGTCAGTCCGCCGATGCCGCCACCGGCGATCAGGATGTCGAGGGCCATGGGGATCTCCAGGCGTCGTGGAAGGTGATGCGGCGCCGCCCTGGCGGGCAGGCGACCGTACGGTCCGATCGAGTCAGGGTAAGCGAGATAGTTGCGCTATGCAACAGTACCTAAGCTGATCCCGATGAGCCGATCCAAGCCGTCGAACACCGTCCCCGAGCCGCCGGAAGCGCCCTTGCTGCCCGTGCCCGGGCTGGATTACGGCGTCCTCGACGACCTGCTCGGCTATGCGCTGCGGCGCGCCCAGAATGCGCTCTACCTGGACTTCTACCGGGCGACGGCGGAGCTCGACGTGAGCCCGCAGCGTTTTGCTGCGCTGGTGCTCGTCGGACGCAACCCGGGCATGCGGCAGGGGCTGCTCGCGCAGGCGATGGGCTTGCATCGCAGCGGCGCGTTGCGATTGACGGACTGGCTCACCGACCGCGGCTGGGTGGAACGGCGCGACGACGCCGAAGATGCGCGCCGCTGGGGCCTGTTCCTGACGACGGCGGGCAAGCGTCAGCTCACGGTGCTGGAGCGCCGCGTGCGCGCGCACGACGAGCGTCTGATGAACGGACTCGGAGAGCGCGCCGCGCGCCTGAAGGCGGACCTGGAACGCCTGGCGGAGATCGCCGCGACGATCACTGATGACAACGACGGATAACAACGACGGAGACAAGCGATGAACGACCTCGATCGGAAGCTCAACCGCCGCGATGCCGGCGTGCTGCTCGGCGCAGCGCTGGCGGGCCTGGCCGGACCGCTGCGCGCGCAGACCGCGGCGATGCCGCGCATCCTCGTCGGCTTCCCCGCCGGCGGTTCGGTGGACGTCAGCGCGCGGCGCCTCGCCGAGGCCTGGCGCGGTCGTCTCGCGGAGAACGTGCTGGTCGAGCAGCGCGTCGGCGCCGGCGGCCGGCTCGCGGTGACCGCGCTGCGCGACGCGCCGCCCGACGGCGGCACGATGCTCGTGAGCCCGTCCTCGATGTTCACGATCTACCCGCACGTCTACCGCAAGCTGGCCTACAAGCCGGAGACCGACGCGATCGCGGTCTCCCCGATGGCCAACGCGACCTGCGGCTTCGGCGTAGGCCCGATGGTGCCAGCCACGGTGAAGACGATGGGCGACTTCGCCGCCTGGGCCAAGGCGCATCCGGAGCAGTCGTCCTACGCCTCGCCCGCAGCCGGCGCGATGCCGCACTTCCTCGGCGACCAGTTCAAGCGCGCCGCCGGCATCTCGCTCACGCACGTGCCGTACCGCGGCGCCGCGCCCGGCCTGCAGGACCTGATGGGCGGACAGATCGCCTCCGGCTGCTTCCTGCTGGGCGACCTGCTGCCCTACGTCGCCGGAGGCCGCGTGCGCATCCTCGGCGTCACCGACCACGAGCGCTCGCGCTTCGCGCCGGAGGTGCCCACCTTCGCCGAGCAGGGCTTCAAGGGCATCATCGGTGTCGAGACCTACGGCCTGTTCCTGCCGCCCAAGACGCCGGCCGCCGTCGTCGACAAGGTGTTCGACCTGGTCCGCGTCGCGCTGCGCGAGAAGCAGGTCGTCGAAGGCCTGGCCAAGCTGGGTTGCGAGCCGCTGGCGATGCAGCCGGCGGACTACGCGCGCCGTCTCGCGGCCGAACGCACGCAGTGGGGACCGATCGTGGCGGCGTCCGGGTTCTCGTCGGACGATTGAGCGAGCCGCCGCCACGCGAAGAGTGCCAGCGGGATCGCGAGCAGCGACAACGCGAGCGCCAGACCGCCTGCGGCGCTCCACCCCCAGCGTTCGACGACCGTGCCCATCAGCGGCGGGCCGAGCAGCGCGCCCGAGGCACCGAATTGCGTGAGGCGTCCGCTGGCGAGCGACAGCCGCGCCGGCGTCCGCGCGGCCAGTGGCAGCAGCGCGAAGACCAGGCTCGGGAACACGCCGGACGCCGCGTTGATGCCGATGGCGAGCGCCGCCTGCCAGGTGGGCGTGCCGCCGTCGCGCATCACGCCGAGATAGAGCAGGCCCGACACGCCCAGCGAGAGGACCATGCCCACGGCGATCGCACGGGACAGGGCGCCGTGGCGACGCAGCAGCCACGCGCCGATCGCGCTCGCGGGCACGTTGGCCAGCGCTGCCGCGGCGGTCCAGGTGCCGGCGTCGCTCAAGGACATGCCGCCTTGCGTGAGCAGGCTGGGCAGCAACGCGAGCAGGCCGACCTCCGCGATCGCGTACATGCCGAAGGCGGCGACCAGCGCCCACAGCAGCGCGCCGGTCGGTCCCGGTGGATGGCGGGATTCGACGGCGTGCGGGTCGTCGTCCACGCGGATGGCCCACAGGCCGATCCACAACAGCAGGCCGCCCGCGACGCTCAGCGCCTGCGCGGGCCGCCAGCCGGCCCAGCCCGCCGCGTGCGCATAGGCCCACGCGCCGATGGCCATGCCGACCGGGAGGAAGGTGCTCCAGAGCGCCATCGCCGCAGCCTGGCGCCGGCCTTCGGCCGCGCGGGCGATCAGCACCGGCGCGGCGACCACGATGGCGAGATAACCGAGGCTCTCGACCAGCCGCGCCAGCGCGAGCAAGGCCAGGCCGTGGGCGAATCCCGCCGCCGCCGAGCCGGCGGCCAGCGCCAGCACCGCCACCGCCAGCGCACGCTTCAACCCGAGGCGCGGCAGCCAGCGACCCGCCGCGCCGCCCAGCGTGGCGCCGCAGATTTCGAGCAGCGAGGTCAACGCGGCCATCGCGGCGAGGCCGAGCTGGAGCTCGCGGGCGATCGGCGGCGACAGCGCGGCCAGCTTGCCCAATTGGGCCGCGGCGAACACGCCGCAGAGGTAGTACAGCAAAATCCTCACTTCGGTCCTCCGGTACCGATCATCCTGAACATCGACATCGACATCGACATCGACATCGACATCGACATCGACATCGACATCGACATCGACATCGACATCGACATCGACATCGATCCTTCCTTCTTCCGATTGCCCGCCGCCGCGCCATGAACCACTCGCCGCTGCTCTCCTGCGATGCCCGCCAGCTCGGCCGCAGCCTGCGTCAATGGCGCACGCTGCGCCGCCTGAAGCAGGGCGCGGTCGGTGCCGAACTGGGCGTGTCGCAGACGACGGTGTCGCGCTGGGAATCGGGCATCGCCGCGCCGTCGCTGGACGAGCAGCAGGCGCTGCGGCGGCTGATGGCTGCGAGGCTGGACAGCGCCGCCGATTTCGAACTTGGCCGCCTGGTCGAACGGGCGCCTGGCGCGGTGCATCTGATCTGTGATCTCAGCCATCGTCTGCTGGCGATGTCGCGCGGTCGCGAACACCATTGCCGCCTGCCGCGCTCCGAGTTGATCGGACGCGCGTTGTGGTGCTACGCCACGCCGGAGATCGTCGCGCAGGAAGCGCGGCTCGACGCGCTCGGCTGGTACGAGCCGGCGCCCGGCGCGGTGGAGTTCGATACCGGCGCCTCGGTGGAACAGGACATGCCCATCCTGCCGAGCCGGATGCGCTGGGTGCGCTTCCAGCTCTCGGACGGGAGCTTCGTGCGGTTGACCGAGACGATCTCGTAAGGCGGCCATGCCGCGAGGCTACGGACTGCCTCGCACGCCGTCCACGAATAAAAGATTCACTGCGCCGATTCAGCGCGGAAGCAGGCGCAGCCGCAGCGGCGTCGCCGGACGCAGCGTGATGTTGAGCACCGGGGTCGGCGGCGGCGCTTCGGGCACCGGCGCGAGGCGATGCCGTTGCAGCACCATCGCCGCGATCAGCGTGATCTCCATCAGCGCGAAGTGACTGCCGAGGCACACCCGCGGACCCGCGCCGAAGGGCATCCAGGCGCCGCGCGGGATCTCGCGATGGCCCGCCGCCGGATCGAAGCGTTCCGGGCGGAAGGCATCGGGCTCGTCGAACCAGCGCGGGTCGCGCTGGATCACGCCCGGGGTCAGGCGGATCATCGCGCCGCGCTTGAGGCGCAATCCGGCCACTTCCATCTCTCCGGTCAGTTGGCGGGAGAAGAGGGCGGGCGCCGGCGGATACAGGCGCAGCGTCTCCTTGATGCACAGGCTCAGCCACGGCAGGCGGGTCAGGTCCGCCGCGGTCGGCGTCCGGCCGCCGAGCACGGCGTCGACCTCGTCGGCCGCGCGTCGTTGCGCGTCGGGATTCGACGCCATGCACCAGCCCCACCAGGTCAGCGCGGCGGCGCTGGTCTCGTGGCCGGCCAGGAAGGTCGTCATGCATTCGTCGCGCAGGGCGGTGTCGTCGAGCGCGACACCGTCAGCGTCGCGCAGCGACATCAGCATCGCGAGGAGGTCGTCCGGCGGCGGCTCGCCGCGCAGCGCGCGCTCGCGGCGTCCGGCGAGATGGCCGCGGATCAGCGTGTCCAATGCCCGGAGCGCGCGGCGCTTGCCGCGCTTCCACGGCGCCCACAGCGGCGCGCTGACCGGCACGTACATCTCGCCCATCGCGATCCGGCCGAGCTCGTGCACCGCCCAGGAGGCCTCGGCGACGACGGCCTCGCGCTCCCCGGTCGAGAACAGCGTGCGCAGGATCACGTCCATCGTGAGCAGCGTCATCAGCTGTTCGAAGTCGATGTCCGATGGGCCGGATCCAGCGGCGGGTCGATCGAGGGCGCGATGGGCGGCATCGACCATCAGCGGGACGAAGCCCTGCACGCGCTGCGGTGCGAAGCCCGGCTGCAGCAGCTTGCGCTGACGCTGCCAGGCCGGGCCTTCCGCAACGAGGACGCTCTGCCCGTGCGCGTCGGCGAAGACCTGCGTCGCGCGCTCCCAGCGGATCATCCCGTCGTGACCGGCGATCAGCAGCTCGCGGACCTGATCGGGATGGAAGAAGTTGAAGTCGTCCAGGCCGAGCAGGCGCTGGTGGACGACGTCGCCGTATTGCTGCTGCAGCCGCTGCATGTGGCCGAGGTAGTCGCGGCGCATGGACAGCACTTCGGGCAGACCGGCCCAGCGCGGACGCGGGCCGGGAACGGCTTCGGGGATCGCAAGGACGTGGCTCATGGCGTCGCATGGTCGCCGGCCCATTCCTCTGCGTCTTGAATCGAAGCGACATCGCCCAGGTGCGTACTGCCTCCGCCTAGACTGCTACGCATGGACGCTCCCCTGCATCCCGGTACCGTCGCCCGCCTGCATATCCCGCCTCGCTCGCTGGAGGGTTGTCTCTACGCCTATCTTTGGCGGGACCTGTCTGCGGCGACCACGCAAGGCGACACCTTGTCCGACACCCAATGCCAGAGCTGGTTCCCCGCGACGCCGCTGTGCGGCCTCAGCTGGGCCCTGAGCGGGCGCGTGCGGGAGCTGGACGTCGAGACGGACAGCGCCGGCGATGGCGAGTCCGGCCCCTGGCTGCCACGGAGCGTCATCGGCGGCCCGCGCGGAGGCCCTAAGCGCTTCCAGGCGACGCCAGACTGCCGTGCTTTCATGGTCGCCATCCGGCCGGAGGCGCTGCAGGCGATGACGGGCGTCGACCTCGGCCAGCTCAAGGACCGGATGCTGCCGTTGTCGTTCATCGAGGATCCCGCGTGGCAGGCGCTCGACGCGGCGATGCTCGCGGCCCGGGACGAACAGACCGCCCGGCGCACGCTGGAGGACTTCCTGCTGCCGCGTTGGCGCGCCGTGCGCGACGAGGTGCTGGCGGACGATCCGCCGCCCCGCGGCTACGCCGGGTGGATGCAACACCTGGCCCTGCGTGCGATCGCGGCGGGCCACGGACGCAGCGTCCGGCAGGCGGAGCGCCGCATCAAGCAATGGAGCGGCCAGAGCCTGCGCGCGTTGCGCCTCGTTAGCCGCGCCGAAGCCGCCTTCCAGCAGGTGCGGAAGCTCGACGAGGACGAAGGTGCCGTGATCTGGAGCGCGCTGGCGCAGGACCACGGCTACGCCGACCAGGCGCACCTGTGCCGCGAGACCCGCCGCCTCAGCGGCTTCAGCCCCGAGGAGCTGCGCCGCCGCGTCGCCCAGGACGAGGCGTTCTGGGCCTACCGCGTCTGGGTCTGAGGGAGCCGTCACGCGCCATCGAGGACAATCGCCCCCATGGCTGTCCTCTCCCTCTCCAACGCCCACCTCGCTTTCGGCCACGTGCCGCTGCTCGACGGCGCCAATTTCTCCCTCGAAACCGGCGACCGCGTCGGCCTGATCGGTCGCAACGGGACCGGCAAGTCCTCGATGCTGAAGGTCCTCGCGGGCATCGAGAAGCTCGACGACGGGCTGCTGCAGCTCGAAAAGGGCCTGACCAGCGTCTACGTCCCGCAGGAACCCGAGCTGCGTCCGGAGGCGACGATCTTCGACGTCGTCAGCGAAGGCGTCGCCGAGGCCAAGGCGCTGCGCGAACGCTACGAGGCGCATGACGAGAACGACGACCTCGGCTGGGTGCAGGAGCGCATCGAGCAGATCGGCGCCTGGAACTGGGAGCAGCGCGTCGACGAGACGCTGCACCGCCTGGACCTGGACGGCGGCCGCAGGATCGGCGAACTCTCCGGCGGTCTGAAGAAGCGCGTCGCGCTGGCCCGCGCGCTGGTCGCGCAGCCCGACGTGCTGCTGCTCGACGAACCGACCAACCACCTGGACCTCGACGCGATCCGCTGGCTCGAAGAGCTGCTGAACGGCTTCAAGGGCTCGCTGCTGCTGATCACCCACGATCGCGCGTTCCTGGACAACGTCGCCAACCGCATCGTCGAACTCGACCGCGGCCAGCTGCGCGGCTATCCCGGCAACTTCGCCGCCTTCCAGGCCGCCAAGGCCTACGAGCTGGAGAACGAAGCGCTGGCCAACGCCCGCTTCGACAAGCTGCTGGCCCAGGAGGAAGTCTGGATCCGCAAGGGCGTCGAAGCCCGCCGTACCCGCAGCGTCGCCCGTGTGCAGCGCCTGCACGAGATGCGCAACGAGCGTCAGGCCCGCCGCGACGTGCAGGGCAAGGTCCGGCTGGACGTCGCCACCGGCGATTCGAGCGGCAAGATCGTGGCCGAGCTGGAAGGCGTGTCCAAGCGCTTCGGCGATCGCGTGATCGTCGACGGCTTCACCGGCACCATCCTGCGCGGCGACAAGGTCGGCCTGATCGGCCCGAACGGCGCCGGCAAGACGACGCTGCTGAAGATGATCCTCGGCGAACTGCCGCCCGACAGCGGCGCGGTGCGCCTGGGCACGAAGATGTCGGTCGCCTACTTCGACCAGATGCGCGACGCGCTCAACCTCAGCGCGACGCTGGCCGACACGATCAGCCCCGGCAGCGAGTGGATCGAGATCGGCAACCAGCGCAAGCACGTCAAGAGCTACCTGAGCGACTTCCTGTTCTCTCCGGCGCGGGCGGAATCGCCGGTGTCCAGCCTGTCCGGCGGCGAGCGCAACCGGCTGCTGCTGGCGCGCCTGTTCGCGCGGCCCGCCAACGTGCTGGTGCTGGACGAACCGACCAACGACCTGGACATCGAGACGCTGGAGCTGCTGGAGGAACTCCTGGCCGAGTACGACGGCACCGTGTTCCTGGTCAGCCATGACCGGCGCTTCCTGGACAACGTCGTGACCTCGACCATCGTCAGCGAAGGCGGCGGCAAGTGGCGCGAGTACGAAGGCGACATCGAGGACTGGTTGCAGCAGTCGCAACGCGCCGCCGAGATCAAGGCGCGCCAGGCCCCGGCCGCCGCGCCCACACCGGCGCCCGCACCGGCCCCCGCGCCGGCGCCGGTCGTCGCCACCAAGCGCAAGCTCAGCTACAAGGAACAGCGCGAGCTGGACGAGATCCCCAAGCAGATTGGCGCGCTCGAAACCGAGCAGAAGCACCTGCAGGCGCTGCTCAACAGCACCGAGCTGTACCAGCAGGGCGCCGGCCGCATCACCGAAGTCACCAACCGCGCCGCCGAGATCGACGACGAGCTGCTGACGCTGATGACGCGCTGGGAAGAGCTCGACGGGAAGTGACGATCGCCCGGTGAACCCTTGAACCCGCGGCCCATCAGCCGCACTGATCGCCTTTCCAGAAGGAGATCGTGATGTTCAGGAGTGATGCGTCGATGTCCGTCGTGGCGGGGGCCTCACCCTGCCCCGGCGCGGCGGAGGACCTGCCGCCCGCCGTCGTCGAGCGGGATGCCCACGGCGGACTGCGGATCGCGGATGGCCGATTCGACAGGCCGATCGAGCAACGGGCAGGCCGGCTCTTCATCGAGGACGCGCGGCTGTCCGCGCCGGCCTGCGCCGACGACGGCATCCGGATCGTGCGGTCCTGCGTCGAGGCGCCTGGACATGCCGGCCCGGTGCTCTCGTCCAGGCAGGGAGGGCTTTATCTTGAATCGGTCCGTGTGACCGGCGACCTCGACTGCGGGGGGGATCCCGGTTGTGTCCTGCGGGACACGGAGGTGACGGGGGATGTGCGCGTGCGGCATTTCGCCGCTGAATCGAACGTGCGCATCGAGGGCCGGCTCCGCGTGGCCGCGACGTCCACGTGCCTGGGCCCGGATTGTCATGTCGACGTGGTCGAGTTGAGCCAGAACCTGAGCGCCCCGGAATATCCGCCCCGTCTCAGCCTGCGCCGCGGAGCGTCGGTGGGCCTGGTCGTCTGCCTCGCTCCGCGCGCGGAGATCCTCCTGATCGGCGACGCCGCGATCCGGCCCTTGAAGATCGAGGGCAACGTCAGTGTCCGGCGCCTGGAGGATTGCGACGGCAGCGAAACGGAGAGTTGGTACTCCATCTCGAGATGGCAGTTCGGTGTGTTTCCGGACGAGGAATGATGGCCGCGCCGCCGCCTTGTTCCCGTCAGGCGCGGACGGTCAACTCGCCCAGGCCTTCGTAGCGCGCGGTGACCGTCGCGCCCTTGGCGAGCTTCGTCGCCACGCGCCACGAGCCCGTCGTCACGACGCTGCCCGCCGGCACCGTCAACCCGCCGCGCGTCGCGATCTGCAGCCAGCCGGCGACGACCCAGGCCGGGTCGTTCAGGCCGTGGCCGCCGACGCCGCCCATGGGCGCCTGGCCCTCGACGATCAGTTCGCAGGGCTGGTTCGCCCAGTCGTGGCCCGGCTTCCAGGCCTGCCACGGACCCAGCGCCAGCGCGCCGTGCGTCTGCGCGTCGGCCAGGCGCAGGGTGTTGTCCGCCCCCAGGCCGCGCTGCCAGCGCGAGCCCAGCCATTCCACCGCGACGCACATCGCATCGATCAGGTGTTCGGCCTGACCGGGCACCAGCGCGGCCGCCATCTCCGGGGTCACGTCTTGACCGAGGCGCAAGGCGATCTCGGCTTCGGCGCCGACCAGCGCGAACTCGCCGAAGTCACCGCCGTTGCGCAGGCCGCGCACCTCGCGCGCGCGTTGCGGCGGCAGCGGCGAGCTGCCCAGCGCGCCCTCGCGCGACGAGCCGCCGCACTTCCAGAACTGCACCCGGCCAGGCGAGAGCCAGTCGAGCCGCTTCGCGAGCTCGGCCTGCGCCAGGTAGGCGGCGGCCTCATCAGGCAGCGACCACGCGGCGTCGTCGAGCAGGGTGTCGGCGGTCCAGGCCTCGGCGAGCGCAGCGCCCAGGTCGACGGGGGAGGAGGTGGAGATCGTCATGGGCGTCGATCTTATGCGTGACGCTCGTCGGCATCTCGGCGAGCGTTCGGGCGAAGGAGAGGGCGAGGGCGGTCCGGCGCATCAGCGCATCAACGCTTGAGCGCCTCCCGCGCCCGCTCCAGCGCCTGCCAGAACTTCGGATCCTGCGAGGTCGCGAAGTTGATCCGCATCAGCGTGCCCGGCGTACGCGTCGGGCTGAACAGGATGCCGGGCGCGATCAGCCAGCCCTGGTCCATCATCACAGGTGCCAGTCGTTCGGTATCGGCGCCCACGTCGACCCAGCCGAACAGTCCCGCCGGTGTCGCGGCGAAGCGGCAGCCCGCGTCCTCGGCCAGTCGAACGCAGCGTTGGCGCGCGGAGACCAGTTGCGCCGCGATCCGTTCCGCATGCTTGCGGAGCAGGCCCTGCTCCAGACACAAGGCGACCGCCCGGTCCATCAGGGGACTGGTCGTCAGCGACGCCAGCAGCTTCAGGTCGGTCAGGCGCGCCATGCGGTCGGGGCTCGCCGCGACGAAACCGACCCGCCACGCCGGCGACAGCATCTTCGAGAAGCCGGAGACGTAGATCGTGCGCCGCAGCTGATCCAGCGCCGCCAGTCGCGGCGCGTGATTGGGCGCGAACAGCGCGTAGGTGTCGTCCTCGACGATCAGCAGGTCGTGCTCGTGCGCCAGCTGCAGCACCTGGTGCGCGTGCGCCAGGTCCAGCGTCGCGCCCGTCGGGTTGTGCAGCACCGACACCGTCACGTACATGCGCGGCCGGTGTTCCTCGATCAGCCGGCGCATCACCGCCATGTCCGGCCCGTGCGCGCCGCGCGGCACCGGCAGCAGCCGCATGCCGGCCTGCGACAGGCGCGCGTACTCGATCGCCCAGCCGGGATCGTCCACCAGCACCGCGTCGCCGGGCTCCAGGAAGGCCCGCGTGATCAGGTCCAGCCCGTGCGTCGCGCCGACGGTGCTCATGATCTGGTCCGGCGCGGCCTGGACGGCGATGTCCAGCAGCCGCCGCGACAGCGCGCGCCGCAGCCGTTCGTCGCCGAGCGGCTCGCCGTAGCCCGACAGCAGGGCGTCGTCCGCGTTCGCCGCGAGCCGGCGCAGCGTCGATTGCAGCAGTCCGAGGTCCAGCCATTCCGCCGGCAGCGTGCCCAGCCCCGGCGAGCGCCGCGCATCCGCCTGGAACATCCCGCGGATCAGCGCGCTGGCGTCGACCGGTGGCGGCAGTGGCGTGGGGGCGACGGTGTGGGTGTCGTGATGGGCGACCGTCGCCCGGGACGGCGGCGTCCGGGTTTCGCGAACGAAAAACCCTCGCTTCTTCCGCGCCTCCAGCAGACCCTGCGCGAGCAGCTGGTCGTAGGCCGCCACGACCGTGTACGGACTGACGCCGTGATGCCGCGCGCAGTCCCGCACCGACGGCAGCCGCGCGCCCGGCAGCAGCAGCCGCTGCTGGATACGCGCCGCGAAGCGCTGCGCCAGCTGCTGCGCGAGCGGCTGGCTGGCGTTGCGGGAGAGGGCGACCGGCGCGACGTTCGCGCTGTTGGGCGCGCTCATGCTGCCGTGGGCTGTGCTGGTGTCCATGCCGATACAGATCATGCGGTGGTATGGCGCAGTGTATTGGTGCTGTGCTGGTCGACCCCTTAGACTGGTTTGCTCAACCGGAGACAACCCCCATGAACCGCAGTCCCTGGACGCAGGCCCGCCGCGCGGCGCGCATGAACCCGTCCATCATCCGAGAGATCCTGAAGGTCACCGAGAAGCCGGGGATCCTGTCCATGGCCGGCGGCCTTCCCAGCGCGGACACGTTCCCGGTGGACGCCATCAAGACGGCCTGCGACCGCGTGCTGACGCACAACGCCAAGGAGGCGCTGCAGTACGCCGCCAGCGAGGGCTTCGCGCCGCTGCGCGAGTGGGTCGCGGCCAAGGTCGCCACGCTCGGGATCAACGCGTCGCCGGACCAGGTGCTGATCACCAGCGGATCGCAGCAGGGGCTGGACCTGGTGGGCAAGCTGCTGTGCGACTCGGGCGCGCCGGTCGCGGTCGAGACGCCGACCTACCTCGGCGCGCTGCAGGCCTTCACGCCGTACGAGCCGATCTTCGCCAGCCTCGCCAGCGACGATGAAGGCCCGCTGCCGTCGGCCATCGAGGCGTTGCCGCACGACGCGCCGGGCACGCGCTTCGCGTACCTGCTGCCGAACTACCAGAACCCGACCGGCCGCGTGATGAGCCTGGCGCGCCGTCAGGCCGTGGTCGCCGCCGCCCGCAAGGCCGGCGTGCCCATCGTCGAGGACAACCCCTACGGCGACCTGTGGTTCGACCAGGCGCCGCCGGCCTCGCTCAGCTCGTTGTGGCCGGAAGGCAGCATCTACCTGGGCTCGTTCTCCAAGGTGCTGACGCCGGGCTTCCGGCTGGGCTACATCGTCGCCCCCACCGAGCTCTATCCGAAGCTGCTGCAGGCCAAGCAGGCGGCCGACCTGCACACGCCGGGCTTCAACCAGCGCGTGGTGCACGAGGTCATCAAGGGCGGCTTCCTGGACGAGCACGTGCCCAAGATCCGCGCCCGCTACAAGGCCAACCGCGATGCGATGGCCAAGGCGCTGGAAACGGCGCTGCCGCCCGGCTGCGAGTGGCAGACCCCGGAAGGCGGCATGTTCTTCTGGATCCGCCTGCCTGAGGGCCTGGACGCGATGGCGCTGCTGCCGCGCGCGGTCGATGCCGGCATCGCCTACGTGCCGGGCGCCGCGTTCTACGCGCACCAGCCGGACACGCGCACGCTGAGACTGTCCTTCGTGACGCTGACGCCCGACCTGATCGCCGAAGGCGTCGACAAGCTCGGCCGCGTGCTGCACGAAGCGCTCGCGCTGACGACCGCCGAAACGGCACCCTGACCGACGAGCCGCCATCGGTTCCCGCACGGGGACCGATGCCGACCCCGCCCGGGGTCGGGGCTTGTCCCCTGTTCCCGTCACCCGTCACCGCCTCGTCAGGCGGAACGGATCGACTCGCCTTGTTTTTCCGAGGGTCCCCATGTCCGAACTCCGCCGCTTCGTTCAAGTCGACGTCTTCACCGCCGAGGCGCTGAAGGGCAACCCGCTGGCCGTCGTCATCGACGGCGCGGGCCTGGATGACGCCACGATGGCGAAGTTCGCCGAGTGGACGAACCTCTCCGAAACGACCTTCCTGCTGCCGCCTTCGCATCCCGACGCCGACTACCGCGTCCGCATCTTCACGCCGGGTGGCGAGCTGCCCTTCGCGGGGCATCCGACGCTGGGTTCCTGCCATGCGTGGCTGTCCTCCGGCGGGGATCCGAAGCGGCCCGGCGAGGTGGTGCAGGAGTGCGCCATCGGCCTGGTGCGCATCCGCCGGGACGGCGCGCGGCTGGCCTTCGCCGCGCCGCCGCTGCTGCGCCAAGGGCCGGTCGAACCGGCGCTGCGCGAACAGGTGGCCCGCGCCTTGCGCGTCCCCGACGCCGACCTGCTGGACGTCGTCTGGGTGAACAACGGCCCCGACTGGATGGCGGCGCGCCTGGCGTCGGCGGAGGCGGTCCTGGCGATCGAACCGGATTACGTGTCCATGGGGCGACTCAAGCTGGGCGTCGTTGGCGCTTATCCTGCGGGCTCGCCGCTGCACTTCGAGGTGCGGGCCTTCGTGCCCGGACTCGGCCCCGCTGAAGACCCGGTCACGGGCAGCCTCAACGCGGGTCTGGCACTATGGCTGCAAGGCGCCGGTCTGGCGCCCGACCGCTATGTGGCCGCCCAGGGCGCCGCCCTCGGGCGTGCCGGCCGGGTGCATGTGGCGAAAGAGGGCGGACATTGCTGGATTGGCGGCGATGTCACGCCGTTGATCCACGGTCAGGTGAGGTTGTGAAGCCATGAGCATGGAAGTCGATCATCTCGTCGTCGCCGCGAACACCCTTGAAGAGGGCCGCGCCTGGTGCGAGCGCGTCCTCGGCGTGTCGCCTCAACCCGGTGGGCGCCATGCGCTGATGGGCACGCACAACCTGCTGCTCAACATCAGCGGGCCGCCGACCTATCCGCGCTGCTACCTGGAGATCATCGCGATCGATCCGGAAGCACCGGATCCGGGTCGGCCGCGCTGGTTCGACCTGGACCAGCCCGCCGTGCGCGAGCGCCTGAAGGAGGACGGCCCGTCGCTGCTGCACTGGGTGGCGCGGGTGTCCAGCCTGGACGCGACGCTGGCCACCTGGTCGGGCGAGGGCGTCGACGCCGGCGAGGCGGTCGAGGCCGCCCGCGGCGACCTGAGCTGGCGCATCGCGCTGCGCGAGGACGGCCGCCGGCTGCGCAAGGAAGGGCTGCCGGTGCCCATCGAATGGAAGGGCGACGCCCATCCGACCGACAAGCTGCCGGAAAGCGGCGTGCAGCTGCTGGGCTTCGAGGCCCGCGACGGCCTGCGCGCGCAGCTCTCGACGCCCAAGGGCACGGTCGAGCTGGAGGCGATCGAAGGGACTTTGTCCGATGCGCCGACGCAGTCGGGCGATCTCGACGACGTCCTGCCGGCCGCGCGCTGAAGTTCCGATGAAGGGCGGCTCAAGCGCCGCCCGAGAGCCGCTGAAGTGACGACAAGAACCCGATGAGCACGCTGGATCTGTTCCGAGAGGATGCGCAGCTGCGCGAGTGCGACGCGACGCTGCTGCGCGCCGACGAACGCGGCCTGCTGCTGGACCGCACGGTGTTCTATCCGCAAGGCGGCGGGCAGGCCGGCGACGCCGGCACGCTGAGGCTGCCGGGCGGGCGCGAGCTGCTCATCGCCGACACCCGCAAGGGCGAAGGCGGCGAGATCCTGCACCTGCCCGCGCCGGACCAGGACCTGAGCGGACTCGACGCCGGCACGCCGGTGACGGCGCGTATCGACTGGACGCGTCGCCACGCCCACATGCGCTTCCACACGGCGACGCACCTGCTGTGCGCGCTCGTGCCGCATCCGGTCGACGGCTGCTCGATCACCGCGGGGTATGCGCGGCTCGACTTCCACATGACCGACGCGCTCGACAAGGACGCACTGACGGCCGGCATTGCGCGGCTCGTCGCCGAGGCGCATCCGGTCGGCCATCGCTGGATCAGCGATGAGGACCTCGACGCGAATCCGACGCTCGTGCGCAGCATGAGCGTGCAACCGCCGCGCGGCACAGGCCGAGTCCGCTTGCTGGAAATCGACGGCGTCGACCTGCAGCCTTGCGGCGGCACGCATGTCGCCAATACGTCGGAGATCGGCGCGGTCGTCGTCACCAAGATCGAGAAGAAGTCGGCCAAGACGCGCCGCGTCGTGCTCGGCTTCGCGACGGAGACATCGGCATGAGCGGACTTCGCGTGCTCGGACGCGCGGCGTCCATCAACGTCCGCAAGGTGTTGTGGACCGGCGTCGAGCTGGGCCTGGACCTGAAGCGCGAGGACGTCGACGTGAAGGCCGAGGCCTTCCGTGCACTGAACCCCAACGCGATGATGCCGGTGCTGATCGACGAGACCGGCGAGGCCGGTCAGGCCGACGCGCCGTTCTCGATGTGGGAGAGCAACAGCATCTGCCGCTACCTCGCACGCCGCGAAGGACGTGTCGACCTGCTGCCCGATGAGTTCCGGCAGCGCGCGCTCGTCGAGATGTGGATGGACTGGCAGGGCGGCGAGCTGAACAACAGCTGGCGGTATGCGTTCATGGGCACCGTGCGCAAGAGCGCGCAGCACCAGGATGTCGCGTTGATCGACGCCAGCGTCGCGAACTGGAACCGGCACATGGCGATGCTGGACGCCCAGCTCGTGCGCTCGGGCGGACCGTTCGTCCTCGGCGACACCTTCACGCTCGCCGACGTGGTGCTGGGTCTGTCCGCCCATCGCTGGCGCGCCGCGCCGATCGCGCATGCAGACCTCCCCGCGGTCGAGACCTGGTACCAGCGGCTGCTGGCCCGCCCCGGTTTCGCGACCCACGGCCCCGCCGCCGGTCCTTGACGAGCGCCTCTAGACGCGACGCTTGATCGCCGGAACCGTCTCGCTACACTCGCCCGCTGTGGACACGCCTGAGATACGACTGATCTGCCCCGATTCGCCCCCGTTGTGGGAAGAAGCGCGGGTGATCATGCGCGAATACGCGCAGAGCCTGGACATCGACCTGGACTTCCAGAACTTCGACCAGGAACTCGCTTCCCTGCCTGGCGAGTACGACGCGCCGCAGGGCATGCTGCTGCTGGCGCTGGTCGACGGCCAGATCGCGGGCTGCGGCGGATTCCGGCCGATGACCGATTCCGACTATGCCAACGCCTGCGAGATGAAGCGCCTGTTCATCCGCCCCGCGTTCCGCCGCTTCGGCCTGGGCCGCACGATGGCGCAGGCGCTGATCGATCGCGCCACCACCGCCGGCTACTCCAGCATGCTGCTGGACACGCTGGACGACATGGAGGCCGCGCGTGACCTGTACGAGAGCCTCGGCTTCGAAGAGATCCCGCCGTACTACTTCAATCCGATCGCCGGCGCGCATTACCTGAAGGTCGACCTGGACTGAGTCCGGAGCGACGCCGGAGCGACGACTGGCGGTCCCGCCAGTTCGTCGGCAGGGTGATCCGGTTTCGTCGGGTTACGGGCATAGCATCGGGGCATGAGCCAACAGCCCCATGCCGCTTCGACGACGTCCTCGGACGACCTCTACCGCCTCGAGCCCGCGTCGCTGACGCCGGCGCTGCTCGGGGAGTCCCCGTTCTGGCACCCTTTGGAGCAATGTCTCTATTACGTCGACATCCCGGGCAAGGCGTTGTTCCGGCTCGACAACGGCGCGGACACGCCCACCCGCTGGCCGCTCAACGACGAGCCGGGCTGCATCGTGCCGCTGCCCGACGGCAAGCTGCTGATCCCGCAGCGCAACGGGCTGTGGCGCTTCGATCCCGCCACCGGCGCGTACGAGAAGCTGCTCGACCCGCCCTATGACGCTTCCAAGCGCCGCTTCAACGACGGCAAGGCCGATGCGAAGGGCCGGCTGTGGGTCGGCACCATCGACGACGCCCGCCAGCCGGAATCGGCGCTCTACTGCCTGCGCGACGGCGCCTTCGAGCAGGTCCAGGACGGCATCACCGTGTCCAACGGCCTGGCCTGGAGTCCGGACGGTCGCACGATGTATTGGGCCGACACCAAGGCCCATGAGATTTACCGGTTGAGTTTCGATGCAGAAACCGGCACGGTCGGCCCACGCGAAGTTTTCGCCAGCTTCGAGAAGCGCGCGCCGGAACAGTCGCTGGAAAGCTACGGCGGCCGGCCGGACGGCGCGGCGGTCGACGTCGAGGGCGCCTACTGGATCGCCATGATGGAAGGGCAGCAGCTCTTGCGGCTGTCGCCGTCGGGCGAGGTGCTCCAGCGCGTCGAGCTGCCTGTGCGATGCGCGACCATGCCGACCTTCGGTGGTGCGGACATGCGCACCCTTTTCGTCACCACCGCACGGGAAAAGCGCAGCGAGGCCGAGCTGGCCACCCAGCCCTGGGCGGGCTGCGTCCTGAAGATGCGCGTGGCCGTCGCCGGGCTGCCGGTTCAGTTCGCACACTGGGAAGACTGAGGGCTTTCCGGGCGACTGGCGGGGACAGGTGTTGCGCGCACACCGCGCGCGGGCCTGTGCTGAAAGTGATGTGAAAGCCGATGAACAGGGCTCGGGAGAGCCCTAGGCGTGGTTCGTCCGGGCTGTCAAGTCGGCGCGGATGGGCCGGCGCGACGGGCTGTTAAGGGCTTGTAAGGCCAGAACCCCTATAATCCCGTGGTTTTGCAGCTCGCCCCCTGACGCCGTGAATCCCGATCCAGCGCACGCACCCGTTGCGTCGCCCGCAGCGCCGCCCCGGCCCGTTCCGACGAACGACCGCGGCACCGCCAGCCAGGATCCCTGGGACGATGGAATGGAAGGAGATGCGGCTGCCGAACCGGCTTTCAAGCCCCTGACGCGAGAAGAAGCGCAGGACTTGCGGGCCCGGCTTCCGGCGATGTCCGTCTGGTCCTTGTTGACCTGGCAGGCCGCGACGGGGGCGGTCATGGTCGCGCTGTGGGGTCTGCTGTCCCTGCAAGCCGACAAAACCTGGTCGGCGCTGTTCGGTGCCGCCTCGGTCGTCCTGCCGAACGCCCTGATGGCGTGGGGCATGACGCGGCAATCAGCCAGGGACGCGGGCACGCCGATGCTCACGTTCGCGGTCTGGGAGCTGGTGAAGATCATTCTGGCGGTCGCCATCCTGGTGGCGGTCGCCGTGGGTTACGCATCGTTGAGTTGGGCGGCAATGCTCTCGACCCTCGTCGTGACCTTGAAGGCAAATTGGCTGGCCCTGCTTCGGCGGGGTCGAATCAGAAAATAGAGACGGAAATACCACCATGGCAGCAGAAGGGCACGCGCCGACTTCGGGTGAATACATCACCCACCATTTGCAGCATTGGCAGAAGAATTTCGCCTTCGAAGATGTGAAGCAGACGGGCATCGTCGACTTCAGCGTCTTCAACTTCGATTCGCTCATCTATTCGACGGTCCTCGGCCTGCTGGCCGTGTTCATCCTGTGGCGTGTCGCACGCAAGGCGCATGCCGGCGTGCCGGGCCGCTTCCAGGCCGCCATCGAGATCCTCGTGGAACTGGTGGACAACCAGGCCAAGTCGGTCATCCACAACGAGAAGAGCCGCAAGGTCATCGGCCCCGTCGCCCTGACCGTGTTCGTGTGGATCTTCTTCATGAACGCCATGGACATGATCCCGGTCGACGCGCTGCCGTCGGCCTGGGCCTGGTACGTCGGCGCCACGGGCCATGACCCGCACCACGCCTACCAGCGCGTCGTCCCGACCGCCGACCTGTCGACCACGCTGAGCCTGTCGACCTTCGTTCTGGCGCTGGTGTTCTTCTACAGCGTCAAGATCAAGGGTCTGGGCGGCTGGGGCCACGAGCTGATCGCCGCGCCGTTCGGCGACCACTGGGCGCTGTGGCCGTTCAACTTCCTCATGCAGGTCATCGAGTTCATCGCCAAGACGGTGTCCCATGGCATGCGACTGTTCGGCAACATGTTCGCCGGCGAACTCGTGTTCATGCTGATCGCCCTGATGGGCGGCGGCTGGGCCCTCACCGGAACCGGCATCGGCCTGGCCATCGGCCACGTCCTGGCGGGCACGGTGTGGACGCTGTTCCACATCCTTGTGATCACGCTGCAGGCCTTCATCTTCATGATGCTGACGCTGATCTACCTGGGCCAGGCGCACGACGCGCACTGATCCGGCCGGACAGCTCGATCGCACGATCCCTCGTTTCTTTTTCCCTTTCCCTTTTATCTAACTCTCTCAGGAGCAAAACATGGAAAACATCCTCGGTCTGGTCGCTCTGGCTTGCGGCATCATCGTTGGTCTGGGCGCGATCGGCGCTTCCATCGGCATCGCGCTGATGGGCGGCAAGTTCCTGGAATCGTCGGCCCGTCAACCCGAGCTGATGAACGAACTGCAAACCAAGATGTTCATCCTGGCCGGCCTGATCGACGCGGCCTTCCTGATCGG
Organism: Roseateles noduli; assembly: GCA_002205125.1. GTDB lineage: Bacteria > Pseudomonadota > Gammaproteobacteria > Burkholderiales > Burkholderiaceae_C > Roseateles > Roseateles noduli. Next base: position 380,706 of record NIOE01000007.1, read on the forward strand.
CGTCGCCATCGCGCTGCTGTTCGCGTTCGCCAACCCGTTCGCCGCCACGCTGCTGGCCACCGTTGCTCGCTGATCGAGCCCGAACCCTTTCACGACTGAAAGGCTCGTGCCGTGAATATCAACGCTAGCCTCTTCATCCAGTGGATCCCCTTCGCGATTCTCGTGTTCGTCACGATGAAGTTCATCTGGCCGCCGATCGTGAAGGCGCTGGACGAACGTGCGAACAAGATCCGTACTGGACTGGCCGCTGCCGACCAGGCGAAGGCCGAGTTGGCCACCGCCAACAAGAAGGTCGACGAGCAACTGGTGCAGGCCCGCAACGAAACCACCAAGCTGCTGTCCGACGCTGAGAAGCGCGGCGCCGCGATCGTGGACGAAGCGAAGAAGCGCGCAGAAGACGAAGGCGCCAAGATCATCGCCGCTGCCCAGGCTGAAGCCGAGCAGCAGTCGGTGCGTGCCCGCGAGGCCCTGCGCGAGCAGGTCGCCGCGCTGGCCGTCAAGGGCGCCGAGCAGATCCTGCAGCGCGAGGTCAATGCCGGCGTGCATGCCGAATTGCTGAACCGTCTCAAGACGGAGCTGTAATCATGGCTGAACTCGCAACCATTGCCCGTCCCTACGCCGAAGCGCTGTTCCAGGTCGCGTCCTCCCAGGACCTCAAGACCTGGAACGAGCAGCTCGCCGCGCTGGCGCTCGTCGCCGGCGACAGCCAACTGCGCCAGTTCTCCGAGGACCCCAAGGTGACCGCCGAACAGGTGTTCCAGGTGGTGTCCGCGGCGAGCAGGCAGTCGCTGGTGCCCGGCGTTCAGAACTTCCTGCGCGAGGTGATCGCCAACGGCCGCCTGTCGGCGCTGCCGGCGATGGTCCAGCAGTTCCACGAACTGGCCAACGCCGCGTCCGGCGTGTCCGATGCGCACATCTTCAGCGCCTTCCCGATCGAGCCGGCCCAGCTGGCCGACGTGGTCGCGTCGCTGGAGAAGCGCTTCGGTCGCAAGCTGCAGGCGCAGGTTGAGCTGGAGCCTGGCCTGATCGGCGGTATCCGTGTGGTGGTCGGCGACGAGGTGCTGGACACCTCGGTGAAGGCCCGTCTGGAACGCATGAAAGTGGCGCTGACTGCCTGAAGCCTCGGCTTCAGGCTTCGGCCCGACTGCCTGAGATCCCCCCGATTCACCCTGGTGTCCCGCTTCGGCGGGATGCCGCTGGGAGCAAGCAATGCAACTGAATCCTGCTGAAATTTCCGAACTGATCAAGAGCCGCATCGAAGGCCTTGGCGCGTCCACCGACGTGCGCAACCAGGGCACCGTGGTGTCCGTGTCCGACGGCATCGTGCGCGTCCACGGCCTGTCCGACGTGATGCAAGGCGAAATGCTGGAGTTCCCGGTCGCCCCGGACGGCACGCAGACCTTCGGTCTGGCGCTGAACCTGGAGCGCGACTCCGTCGGCGCCGTGATCCTGGGCGCCTACGAGCACATCGTCGAAGGCGACACCGTGAAGTGCACGGGCCGCATCCTGGAAGTGCCGGTCGGCCCCGAGCTGATCGGCCGCGTCGTGAACGCGCTGGGTCAGCCGATCGACGGCAAGGGCCCGATCAACGCCAAGATGACCGACGTCATCGAGAAGGTCGCCCCGGGCGTGATCGCCCGCAAGTCCGTCGACCAGCCGGTGCAGACCGGCCTGAAGTCGATCGACTCGATGGTGCCCGTCGGCCGCGGCCAGCGCGAGCTGATCATCGGCGACCGCCAGACCGGCAAGACCGCCGTGGCGATCGACGCGATCATCAACCAGAAGGGTCAGAACATGACCTGCGTGTACGTCGCGATCGGCCAGAAGGCTTCGTCGATCAAGAACGTCGTGCGCGCCCTGGAAGCCGCCGGTGCGATGGAGTACACCATCGTCGTCGCCGCCTCCGCGTCCGAATCCGCTGCGATGCAGTACGTGTCGGCCTACTCCGGCTGCACGATGGGCGAGTACTTCCGCGACCGCGGTCAAGATGCGCTGATCGTGTACGACGACCTGTCCAAGCAGGCCGTCGCCTACCGTCAGGTCTCGCTGCTGCTGCGCCGTCCCCCGGGCCGCGAAGCCTTCCCCGGCGACGTGTTCTATCTCCACAGCCGTCTGCTGGAGCGCGCCGCCCGCGTGAACGCCGAGTACGTCGAAGCCTTCACCAAGGGTGAAGTCAAGGGCAAGACCGGTTCGCTGACCGCGCTGCCGATCATCGAGACGCAAGCCGGCGACGTGTCGGCCTTCGTCCCGACGAACGTCATCTCGATCACCGACGGCCAGATCTTCCTGGAAACCAACCTGTTCAACGCCGGCATCCGTCCCGCGATCAACGCCGGTATCTCGGTGTCGCGCGTCGGTGGCGCTGCCCAGACCAAGCTGATCAAGTCGCTGTCCGGCGGTATCCGTACCGACCTGGCCCAGTACCGGGAACTGGCTGCCTTCGCGCAGTTCGCTTCCGACCTGGACGCGGCGACCCGCAAGCAGCTGGACCGCGGTGCCCGCGTGACGGAACTGCTGAAGCAGGCGCAGTACAGCCCGCTGTCCATCAGCCTGATGGGCGCCTCGCTGTACGCCGCGAACAAGGGCTTCATGGACGACATCGACGTCAAGAAGGTCCTGTCGTTCGAGCACGGCCTGCACCAGTTCCTGAAGACCTCGCACGCCGCCCTGCTGACCAAGCTGGAAAACGACAAGGCGATGGACAAGGACGCGGAAGCTGAACTGAACGCCGCGATCACGTCGTTCAAGAAGTCCTTCGCCTAAGCAACCATGACCGGGTCTCGCTGAAGTCAGGCAAGACCCGGCCCTCACAGGAGAAATCATGGCAGCAGGCAAGGAAATTCGCGGCAAGATCAAGTCGGTCGAGAACACCAAGAAGATCACCAAGGCCATGGAGATGGTCGCCGCTTCGAAAATGCGCAAGGCGCAGGATCGGATGCGCGCGGCCCGTCCGTACGCGGAGAAGGTCGGCAACATCGCCGCCAATCTCTCGAAGGCCAACCCCGAGTACCGTCACCCGTTCATGGTGGCGAACCCGGAGGCCAAGTCGGTGGGCTTCGTCGTGGTCACGACGGACAAGGGTCTGTGCGGCGGTCTGAACACCAACCTGCTTCGTGCGGCGACCGGCAAGCTCAAGGAAGTTGAGTCCGCGGGTCAGAAGTCCGAAGTGGTGGCGATCGGCAACAAGGGTCTCGGTTTCATGAACCGGATCGGCGCCAAGGTCGTCGCGCACGCGACGCAGCTCGGCGACAGCCCCCAGCTCGAGAAGCTGGTCGGCCCGGTCAAGACGCTGCTGGACGCGTATGCGGACGGCAAGCTGTCGGCGGTCTATCTCTGCTACACGCGCTTCGTCAACACGATGAAGCAGGAGCCGGTGGTGCAGCAGCTGCTGCCGCTGACGGCCGAGTCGCTGGAGACGGATGCCGCGGGTCACGCATGGGACTACCTGTACGAACCCGACGCCCCGACCGTGATCAACGAGCTGCTGGTGCGCTACACCGAAGCCCTGGTCTATCAGGCCGTGGCCGAGAACATGGCGTCCGAGCAGTCGGCGCGCATGGTGGCCATGAAGGCCGCGACCGACAACGCCGGAACGCTGATCGGTGAGCTGAAGCTGGTCTACAACAAGACCCGCCAGGCCGCGATCACGAAGGAACTGTCGGAAATCGTCAGCGGCGCCGCCGCCATCAGCGGTTGATCTCGCGATCGATCGCAGGCAACAGATTTGAATTGAAGGAACGAAGAAATGGCTAACACTCAATCGGTGGGCAAGATCGTTCAGTGCATCGGCGCCGTGGTGGACGTGGAGTTCCCGCGCGACCAGATGCCGAAGGTGTTCGACGCCCTCAAGATGGAAGGCACGACCCTGACGCTGGAAGTCCAGCAGCAGCTGGGCGACGGCGTGGTGCGCACCATCGCGCTGGGCTCGTCCGACGGCCTGCGCCGCGGCAGCGAGGTCTACAACACGGGCGACATGATCCAGGTCCCGGTCGGCCAGCCGACGCTGGGCCGCATCATGGACGTGCTGGGCAACCCGATCGACGAGCGCGGCGACGTGTCGCGCGAGAAGACCGCGGCCATCCACCGCAAGGCCCCGGCCTACGACGAGCTGAGCCCGTCGCAGGAGCTGCTGGAAACCGGCATCAAGGTCATCGACCTGATCTGCCCCTTCGCCAAGGGCGGCAAGGTCGGCCTGTTCGGCGGCGCCGGCGTGGGCAAGACCGTCAACATGATGGAGCTGATCAACAACATCGCCAAGGCTCACTCGGGTCTGTCGGTGTTCGCGGGTGTCGGCGAGCGTACCCGCGAGGGCAACGACTTCTATCACGAGATGTCCGACGCGGGCGTCGTGAACCAGGAGGACCTGAGCAAGTCGAAGGTCGCCATGGTCTACGGCCAGATGAACGAGCCCCCGGGCAACCGTCTGCGCGTGGCGCTGACCGGCCTGACGATGGCCGAGTCCTTCCGCGACGAAGGCCGCGACGTGCTGTTCTTCGTGGACAACATCTACCGCTACACGCTGGCCGGCACGGAAGTGTCCGCGCTGCTGGGTCGCATGCCGTCCGCGGTGGGCTACCAGCCGACGCTGGCCGAGGAAATGGGCCGTCTGCAAGAGCGGATCACGTCGACCAAGGTCGGCTCGATCACCTCGATCCAGGCCGTGTACGTCCCTGCGGACGACCTGACCGACCCGTCGCCTGCCACGACCTTCGCCCACTTGGACGCCACCGTCGTGCTGTCGCGTGACATCGCGTCGCTGGGCATCTACCCGGCCGTGGACCCGCTGGACTCGACCTCGCGTCAGATCGACCCGAACGTCATCGGCGAAGAGCACTACAACGTGACGCGTTCGGTGCAGTCGGTGCTGCAGCGCTACAAGGAACTGCGCGACATCATCGCGATCCTGGGCATGGACGAGCTGTCGCCGGAAGACAAGCAGGCCGTGGCCCGCGCGCGCAAGATCCAGCGTTTCCTGTCGCAGCCCTTCCACGTCGCGGAAGTGTTCACCGGCGCGCCCGGCAAGTACGTCCCGCTGAAGGAAACCATCCGTGGTTTCAAGATGATCGTGAACGGCGAATGTGATCACCTGCCCGAGCAGGCGTTCTACATGGTCGGCACGATTGACGAGGCTTTCGAGAAGGCCAAGAAGATCCAGTAAAGAGCCTTCGATGGCGCGTCGTGAAAGCGGCGCTCCATCGATCTCCGAACGGACTTCCCACCTCTCGATCAAGGAAACGCAATGGCAACCCTCCACGTGAACGTGGTCTCGGCGGAAGAGCAGATCTTCTCGGGCGAGGCGAAATTCGTGGCGCTGCCGGGCGAAGGCGGCGAGCTGGGCATCCTGCCCAAGCACACCCCGCTGATCACCCGCATCAAGCCGGGCGCCGTGCGCATCCAGCGTCCCAACGGCGATGAAGAGTTCGTCTTCGTCGCCGGCGGCCTGCTGGAAGTGCAACCCGACGTCGTGACCGTGCTGGCCGACACCGCGATCCGCGGCAAGGACCTCGATGAGGCCCGTGCCGAGGCCGCGAAGAAGGCCGCCGAAGACGCGATGAAGAACGCCAAGAGCGACATCGACTTCGCCAAGGCGCAGAGCGAATTCGCCGCGATGGCCGCGCAGATCGCGGCCCTGCGGAAGTTCCGCGCCAAGCGCTGAACCCACGCTGACCCTCTCCGGCCCACCCGCCGAGCAGCCCGCCTCGCGACATCGAGGCGGGCTTTCTTCATCATGACTCACCGCTTCCGCGTCGTTCGCTGGGCCGCCTGGGCCCCGGGTCTCGATTCCCGGGACGCCTGGCGCGCGTGGCTCGCCTCGCCCAAGCCGCTCGCGGCCGAGGGCCAGCCGCCGTTGTCGGAAGTGCCGGCGATGATGCGGCGTCGCATCGATCCGCTGGGCCGCGCCGCGCTGCAGGCCGCCTGGTGGGCGCAAGGCACGCCGGAAGAGGGCGCCGGGACGATGCCGGTGATCTTCGCGTCGCGCTGGGGCGAGATCGCCCGATCGCTCACGCTGCTGCAGCAGCTGGCCGGCGGCGAGCCGCTGTCGCCGACGCACTTCAGCCTGTCGGTGCACAACGCGTCGGGTGCGCTGTATTCGATGGCGCGCCAGGACAGGCAGAACTACCTCGCCGTCGCCGGCGGTGAACACAGCGCGGAAGCCGCGTTCTGCGAAGCGCTCGGCCTGTTGGCCGAGGGCGCATCTCAGGTGCTGGTCGCCCACGTCGACGCGCCGCTGCCCGAGGCCTATGCGGCGCTCGGACAGATCGAGGCCTCGACCGCCGATCCCGCTCTGATTGCGTGGGCCTGCGTGCTGGCGCCGGCGGACGACACGTCCCCATCCTTCGCGCTGGAGACCATGGCCGCCGACATGCTGACGCCGGAGACGCCGTCGTCGCCGTGGCTGAGCGGCAGCCTTCCGGTGCTGGCGTTGCTCGCCGCAGCGGATGCGCCCGACAGCGCAGCAGGCGCCGCATCGCTGGACCGTCTGATCGCCAGACAGCCCGGCGGCTGGCGCTGGTCGCGCCTTCCGGCCCGTCCCGCAGACACGCCCTGAGCCGATGCCATGGGCGCGTTCCTCGACCTCCTCGACCGCACCGTCGGCCGCGCCTGGCGCGTGCTCGCGACGGCGATCGCCTTCGCGAGCTTCGGCGTCGGCGGCCTGATCCTCTGGCTGGTCTGGTTCCCGGCGCTGGACGTCCTCGTCCGCGACCACGATCGTCGCGTCGCGCTCGCCCGCAGTTCCATCCACCGGACATTCCGGCTGTTCATCGGGTGGATGCGGGTGCTGGGCCTGATCGGTTTCGACATCCGCCATCGCGAGCGTCTGCATCGCGGCGGTCTGCTGATCCTGGCGAACCACCCGACGCTGATCGACGTCGTGTTCCTGATCGCGCTCGTGCGAAACGCAGACTGCGTGGTGAAGTCCACGCTGGCGAGCAATCCCTTCACCAGGGGCCCGGTGCGGTCAACAGCCTACATCTGCAACAATTCCGGGGCCGAATTGCTGCAATCCTGTATGGACAGTCTGGCGGCGTCTGGCAACCTGATCATCTTCCCGGAAGGTACGCGCACGCGGCCCGGCGAGCCGCTGCGCATGCAGCGCGGCGCCGCCCAGATCGCGACGCGCGCCGTCCAGGACATCACACCGGTGACCATCCGATGCACCCCGCTGGGCCTGACCAAGGGCCAGCCGTGGTGGCAGGTGGCATCGCGGCGGCTGCACTTCGACATCTGCGTGGGTGAAGACATTGCGGTGGCGCCGTTCCTGGCGGCCAGCGGCGGCGAACCCGCGCTGGCGGCCCGGCGGTTGACCGACCATCTGACCGATTATTTTTCGAATGAACGAGGGAGCCATGCAGGCGCTGGAACGTGACATCAAACTGCTATTGATCGAGGCCTTGAATCTCGAGGACCTGACGCCCGAGCAGATCGACTCCGAAGACGCGCTCTTCGTGACCGGGCTGGGCCTGGATTCGATCGATGCGCTGGAGCTGGGACTGGCGCTGCAGAAGAAATACGGCGTGAGCATGGCCGCGGACTCGGAAGAGACGCGCCAGCATTTCGCCAGCATCAGCGCGCTGGCCCGCTTCGTCGCGGCGCACGGCAAGGTCGCGGCCTGATCCAGGCCGGCAGGGAGGATCCACGACATGACGAATGAAGACATCTTCGCGCGCCTGCGCGACATCCTGATCGAGACCTTCGACATCGAAGCCGATCGCATCACCCCCGAGGCCCGCCTGTACGAGGACCTCGACATCGACTCGATCGACGCGGTCGACCTGATCGTCAAGCTCAAGCCGATGGTCGGCAAGAAGCTGCAGCCCGAAGCCTTCAAGGCCGTGCGCACGCTGCAGGACGTCGTCGACGCGCTGCAAGGCCTGATCAAGACGCCGGAGACCGCCGGCGCCTGACGCCTCGGACCTCCCATGGCCCGCGCCGCGTTGTGGTTGCTGACGGCGGCCTATCCCCTGCTCGTGTACCTCGGTCTGGCGCATGCCCAGCCGCGCGACCTCGCGCTGCTGCTGGCGGCGCTGGCCGCGCTGCGCGCGCTCGCCCGCCGCGGCAGCGCGGAGGCGCGGCTCTGGTGGTGGAGCGCCGCCGGCGCCGCGCTGCTGGCCGGCGCCGCGGCGCTGATGAACGAGAGCCTGCCGCTCAAGCTCTATCCGGTGCTGGTGAACGCCGGCCTGCTGGGACTGTTCGGCGTGAGCCTGTGGCACGGACCGCCCATCGTCGAGCGCCTGGCGCGGTTGACAGAACCCGATCTGGATGAACGCGGCCAGCGCTACACGCGCCGTGTCACGCAGGTCTGGTGCGGCTTCTTCGTGATGAACGGCGGCATCGCCCTGGCGACGGCTTTCTGGGCCGACGACAAGGTCTGGGCGCTGTACAACGGTCTGGTGTCCTACGTGCTGATCGGATTGCTGATGGGCGGCGAGTATCTGGTGCGCCTGTGGGTGCGCCGGCACGACGTGGTCCGGGCCTGATCCTTCTCCCCATGAGCCTGCTGAAGTCCTTGTGCGCGCTGATGAGCGCGCCCCCTAGCCCCGGCCGACCGGTGGCCCGCCGCGCGGGCGTGCTGGTGGATGACGCCGCCTTCCACACGCAGGCGCGTCGCTGGGCGGCGGCCTTCGCGACGCTGGACCGCGTCGTGGTCGGCGCGGCCGATGCGGTCGAAGCGGCCGCTCCGGGCGCGCCGCATGTGGCGCTCCACTTCGAAGACACCGTCGAATTTGCTGCCGCGCTCTTCGGTCTCTGGGCTGCGGGCGGCACGGCCTGGCTCCCCGGCGATCTCCAGCCGGCGACCCTGCAAGCGCTGCGCGGTCGCGTGAGCGCGCTCGCGAGCGACGCACCGATGACGGCGTCAGGTCTTGCCGAGGACGCCGCGCTGCCGCGCATCGAGGCCGCCGTGACGCCTGACGATCGCACCTTCGCGCCGCTCGACGCCGAAGCCGAACGGCTCGTCATCTTCACTTCCGGCAGCACCGGCCTGCCGGGTGCGATCCCGAAGCGGCTGCGCGAGCTCTTCGCCGAGGTCGACGCGCTGGAGCAGGCCTTCGGCGCCCGCTTCGACGGCGCCGAGGTGCTCGGCCTCGTGTCCCACCAGCACATCTACGGCCTGCTGTATCGCGTGCTGTGGCCGCTGGCCACGGGCCGCGTCCTCCATGCCGAGCGCCTGCCCTACATCGAGACCCTGCTCGCCGCGCTGCGCGAGGGACCGCGCTTCGCCGTCATCGCCAGCCCTGCGCACCTGAAGCGACTGCCGCCCGCCGACAGCGCGCCGCAGGTCGAGGCCGGCCATCTCGCGCTGATCTTCTCGTCCGGCGGCCCGCTGCCCGCCGACGCGGTGCCCGATTGCCGCCGCCTCTTCGGCCAGGCGCCGCTGGAGGTCTACGGCAGCAGCGAGACCGGCGGCGTGGCCTGGCGCCAGCGCGACGCCGGCGCGCCGACGACGTGGACCGCGCTGCCCGGCATCGAGTGGCAGGCCGACGACATCGGCACGCTGCGCATCCGCTCGCACCATCTGCCCGATCCCGCCGAATGGTTCGAGAGCGCCGATCGCGTGCGCCTCACCGCCGACGGCTTCGAACTGCTGGGCCGCGCGGACCGCATCGTGAAGATCGAAGGCAAGCGCGTGTCGCTGCAGACGATCGAGACCGTGCTGCGCGACAGCGGCTGGCTCGAAGACCTGCGCGTCTTCGTGCTGGAACCGGGCGCGCGCGAGCAGCTCGCCGTGGCCGCGCAGCTCAACGACGCCGGCTGGGCCGAGCACGACGCGCGCGGCAAGGCCGCGTTCGCGCAGTTGCTGCGGGACCGCCTCGCGCCTCACCTGGAGCGGATCGCGCTGCCGCGTCGCTGGCGCTTCCTTTCCCAGCTGCCGGTGAATGCACAGGGCAAGGTCACGGTGGCCGCGCTGACGCGCCTTTTCGATCCTCGACGTCCGGGTGTGCGCCTGCTGTCGCGCTCGACGAACGAAGTCACGCTACGGCTCAGCGTCGACGCGAGCCTGCCGCAGTTCGACGGCCATTTCCCCGGCCATCCGATCCTGCCGGGCGTCGCCCAGCTCGACTGGGTGATGCTGCTCGCGCGCGAGTGGCTGCCGCTGCCGCCCGTAGGCCAGTCCCCCGGACAGGCGGACTTCGCCGGCATCGACAACCTCAAGTTCCAGCAGGTGATCTCGCCCGGCATGACCGTGGAGCTCACGCTCGCGTTTGCGGCGCCGCTGCTGAGCTTCAGCTACCGCTCCGCCGCCGGCGCTCACGCCGCCGGCAAGATCCGTCTGCAAGGCCCGACACCATGAACCTCACCGCGGTCGTGCCCGTCTACAACCACGGCGGCCCGGTGGGCGGCGTCGTGCGGGCCCTGCGCGCGCAGGGGCTGCCGGTGCTGCTGGTCGACGACGGCAGCGAGCAAGGCTGCGCCGCCGTGCTGGACGCGCTGTCTGCCGCCGATGCCGAAGTCCGCCTGCTGCGCCTGGCGGTGAACCAGGGCAAGGGCGGCGCGATGATCGCCGGCCTGACCAAGGCGCAACGCCTGGGCTTCACGCACGCGCTGCAGATCGACGCCGACGGCCAGCACGATGTCGCCGACCTGCCGCGCTTCCTGGCCGAAGCCGAGACCTTCCCCGACCACTTCATCTGCGGCTGCCCCGTCTACGACGCGTCGGTGCCCAAGGGGCGGCTCTACGGCCGCTACGCGACCCACGTCTGGGTGTGGATCAACACGCTGTCCTTCGCGGTGAAGGACTCGATGTGCGGCTTCCGCGTCTATCCGCTGGCGCCGACGGTGTCGCGCCTGAAGCGCACGCGCATCGGCCGGCGCATGGACTTCGACGTCGAGATCGCGGTGCGCCTGGTCTGGGACGGCGTGCGCGTGCGCAACGTGCCGACCCGCGTTCGGTATCCCGAGGACGGCGTCTCGCACTTCCGCGCACTGCGTGACAACGTGCTGATCTCGTGGATGCACACGCGACTGTTCTTCGGCATGCTGCCGCGCCTGCCGCTGCTGCTGTGGCGCAAGGTGGCGGCATGAGCGATCCGCACGCGACGGCGGCGTCGGGCGGGCCTCGCGAGCCGCGGCATTGGGCCCAGTTCGGCGAGACGACCTTCGTTGCCGGCATCTGGCTGCTCTACGCGCTGCATCGCGTGGCGGGACGATGGCTGTTCCGCGCGGCGATGTTCCCTGTCGTGCTGGTGCACTGGCTGAGCCGTCCCGCGCTGCGTCGCGACAGTCTCGACTACCTGCGCCGCGTGCATGCGCAGACCGGCCGCGCGGCGCCGACCTGGCGCGACAGCGTCGCGCATATCGCACTCTTCGCCGACACCATGCTCGACAAGCTGCTGGCGATGGCCGGCCGCTATCCCGCGGAGCGCGTCAGCGTGGACGGCAAGGACGAGGTTCTGGCGCACCTGGGCACCGGCCATGGCGTCGTGCTCGCGACGGCCCACATCGGCTGCCTGGAGCTGTGCCGCGCGCTCGCCGGCCGGATGCCGGGCCTGCGCCTCAACGTGCTGGTGCACACGCGACATGCGCAGAGCTTCAACCGCATCCTCGACCGGCTGCAGGGCGCCGACGCGATCGCGGACGGCGCGAGCGTGCGCCTGATCGAGGTCACCGGCATCGACCCCGCGCTGGCGATGCAGCTGGCCGAACGCATCGCCGCCGGCGAATGCATCGTCATCGCCGGCGACCGCGTGCCGGTCAACAGCGGCCGCACGCTGACGCTGCCCTTCCTGGGCGCGCCGGCGCGTTTCCCGATCGGGCCCTACCTGATCGCCGGGCTGCTCAAGTGCCCGCTCTTCTTCATGGGCTGCGTGCACGAGGGCCGCGGCTACGCGCTGCGCTTCGAGCGCCTGGCCGACCGCATCGCGCTGCCGCGCGGCGACCGCGAGGGCGCGATGACGGCGCCCGCGCTCGCCTACGTCGACGCGCTGACGCGCTGCCTGCGGCGCTCGCCGCATGACTGGTTCAACTTCTTCCCGTTCTGGAATGCCCCCGATGTCGAGTCCTGAGACCCTGCTGCCCACCGTGACCTTCGACGGCGGCCCGCTGCGCGTCGAGGACGTCGCCGCGCTGGCCGAACGCCGCGCCGAGGCCCGCCTGTCCACCGATCCCGCCTTCCAGGCGCGCATCCGCGCCGGTGCCGACTTCGTCGCCCGGCTGCTGGCCGAGGACGGCGTCATCTACGGCGTCACGACCGGCTACGGCGATTCCTGCACCGTGGTGATCCCGCCGCATCTGGTCGCGGAACTGCCGCACCACCTCTACACGTACCACGGCTGCGGCGCGGGTGCCTACCTGACGGCCGAGCAGACGCGCGCCGTGCTGGCCGCGCGCCTGAATTCGCTGGCGCAGGGCATGTCGGGCGTCAGCCTGGAACTGCTGCAAGGCCTGGAGCAGCTGCTGCGCCACGACGTGCTGCCGCTGATCCCGTCCGAGGGTTCGGTGGGCGCGAGCGGCGACCTGACCCCGCTGTCCTACGTGGCCGCCGTGCTCTGCGGCGAACGCGAAGTGATGTGGCGCGGCGAGCGCATGGCCGCCGCCGACGCGCTGAAGGCCATCGGCCTGACGCCGCACAAGCTGCGGCCGAAGGAGGGCCTCGCGATCATGAACGGTACGGCCGTCATGACCGGCCTGGCCTGCCTGGCCTGGACGCGCGCCGACTACCTGAACCGCATGGCCACGCGCCTGACGGCGATGAACGTCGTCGCGAGCGCCGGCAACGCGCACCACTTCGACGAGACGCTGTTCGCCGCCAAGCCCCATCCGGGTCAGCAGAAGATCGCCGCACGCCTGCGCGCTGACCTCGCGGTCGACGCGCCCAGCCGCAACTCGCATCGCCTGCAGGACCGCTACTCGCTGCGCTGCGCGCCGCACGTCATCGGCGTGCTCGAGGACGCGCTGCCCTTCCTGCGCCAGCTGATCGAGAACGAGCTCAACAGCGCCAACGACAACCCGCTGATCGACGCCGAGAACGAACGCGTGCTGCACGGCGGCCATTTCTACGGCGGACACATCGCGCTGGCGATGGACACGCTGAAGAACGCGGTCGCCAACGTCGCCGATCTGCTGGACCGTCAGCTCGCGCTGCTGGTGGACACGCGCTACAACCACGGCCTGCCGTCCAACCTGTCGGGCGCGTCCGGCGAACGCGCCGCGATCAATCACGGCCTCAAGGCCTTGCAGATCAGCGTCTCCGCCTGGACCGCCGAGGCGCTCAAGCAGACGATGCCGGCGTCGGTCTTCAGCCGTTCGACCGAGTGCCACAACCAGGACAAGGTCAGCATGGGCACGATCGCCGCGCGCGACTGCCTGCGCGTGCTGGAGCTGTCCGAGCAGGTCGTCGCCGCCATGCTGATCGCCGCGCGGCAGGGCCTCGCGCTGCGCGCGCGCCAGCAGCCGGAACCGCTGGCGCTGGGCGCCGAGGCCGCGGCGATGTTCGAGGAACTCTCGACCCGCCTGCCGCTGATCGAGGAAGACCGCGCGCTCGACCGCGAACTGCTTGCGCTGGTGCAGGCGCTGCGCGAGCGGCAGTGGAGGCTCCATGACGACTGACGCCAACGAAGACGGCTCGGATCGCAGCGCCGACCGCAAGTCCGACCACGCGCCCGATCTCAGCCATGAGATCGAGCTCTCGCCGGCCTTCCACGACATCGACGTCATGGAGATCGTCTGGCACGGCAACTACGTGAAGTACCTGGAGCTGGCGCGCAGCGCGCTGCTGCAGAAGTTCGACTACGACTATCCGCAGATGCGGGCGTCCGGCTACGCCTGGCCGATCGTCGACATGCGGCTGAAGTACGTCGGCACGGTCGAGTACGGCCAGGCCGTGCGCATCCGCGCCGAGATCGTCGAGTGGGAGAACCGCCTGAAGGTCGAGTACCAGGTGCGCGACGCGGCGACCGGCCGCGTGCTCAACAAGGCCTACACGATCCAGGTCGCGCTGGAGATCGCGTCGCGGCAGATGCAGTACGTCTGCCCGCGCGTGTTGTGGGACAAGCTCGGTGTGAGGCCCGCATGACGACGATTGTCGATCCGAGCCGTCGCCGGCTGCTGGCGCTCGCTGCGTTGTCGGCGATCGTGCTGCCGGCCACCGCGCTCGCGGCGACCGACGAAACCGCGCTGATGAAGGGCGTGCAGGCGCGCCTGCGCCAGCCCGAGTGGCTGCGCGGCGACTTCGAGCAATCGAAGCAGGTGCCCGGCTTCAAGAAGCCGGTCGTCTCGCGCGGCGACTTCGTCGTGGCGCGCGGCCGCGGCGTGCTGTGGCGCACGCGCACGCCGTTCGAGAGCGAACTCCGCCTGACGCGCGACGAGATCCGCGCCAGCCAGGGCGGCGCGACGTCGATGAAGATGGACGCGCAGCGCGAGCCCGCGCTGCGGCTGGTCAACGAGATGATGTTCGCGCTGCTCGGCGGCGACGTGGGCGCGCTGGCCAAGCTCTTCACGCTGGACGGCGAGCTGACCGGCGCCGCCGCATGGAAGCTGGATCTGCGTCCGCGCCAGGCGGCCTGGCTGCAGGTGCTGCAACGCCTGGCCCTCAGCGGCGACACGCACGTGCGCGCCGTCGAGCTGGTCGAGGCCGGCGGCGACGTGACGCGCATCGTCTTCTCCAACCTGCGCGACACCGCCCCCGAGGGCGGTGCTCGGCTCTTCGACTGAGCGCCGCATGACCGCTCCCGTGTCGCGTCCTCCGCGCGGTCACCGCCTGCTCGCCTGGCTGTGGCTGGCGGTGGTGCTCGTCATCGCGGCGCACCAGGCGTGGCTGTGGACGCGGCCGGCCGGCGTGCTGGACAGCGACGTGCTCGCGATGCTGCCGCGCGACGAGCGCCGCCCCGCCGTCGCCGCGGCCACGCGCGCGCTGGCGGATGCGGGCGAGCGGCGCGTCGTCGTGCTGATCGGCGCGAAGGACCTCGCGCAGGCGCGCCAGGCCGGCGACGCGTTCGCCGAAGCGCTGGGCGACGGCGTCGCGCTGCGCTGGCGCGTCGACGAGGGCGAGCAGAACACCTGGCTGAATTTCTACGCGCCGTGGCGCGCCGCGCTGCTGACCGAGGCGGACCGCAAGACCCTGCAGACGCAGCCGACCGAGGCGCTCGCCCAGCAGGCGCTGCGTGCGCTGCACCAGCCGGTGGGCCTGCCGCGCATCGGCTCCTGGGCCGAGGATCCCTTGAACCTGCGCGGCCGCTGGCTGGCCGAGCGCGCCGGCATCAGCCGCGTGCGCGTCCAGGACGGCCGCCTGACGGTGACCGACGGCGACACCACCTACGCGGTGCTGATGGCTGAATCGACGGCGCCGGCCTTCGCAGTCTCGGCGCAGCGCGCGCTGGTGGCGCGGCTGGAATCAGCCGGCGAAGCCGCGCGCAAGGCCGTGCCCGACGCGCGCGTGCTGATGGGCGGCGTGCCTCTGTTCGCGGCCTCCGCCGCCGCGCAGGCCGAGCGCGAGATCCACACCATCGGCGCCGGCTCGCTGATCGGCATCGTGCTGCTGACCTGGTGCGCCTTCCGCTCGCTGCGACCGCGCGTGCTGGTGACGCTGTCGATGGCGGTGGGCCTGGCGGCGGCGGTGTCGATCACGCACGCGCTCTTCGGCGGTCTGCACCTGATCACGCTGGTGTTCGGCGCGACGCTGCTGGGCGTCGCGGAGAACTACGGCAGCAACTACTTCTGCGCCCGCATGGGCCTGCCGCGCGAGGCGCGCTGGGACATGCTGCGGCGCCAATGGCCCATCGTCAGCCTCGCGATGCTGACGACGGTGATCGCCTACGCGCTGATCGGCATCGCACCGTTCCCGGGCCTGCGCCAGATCGCGGTGTTCTCGTCGGCCGGCCTGCTCGGCGCGTTCGTGACCGTGATGCTCTGGTTCCCGTGGCTGGACGGCGAGTCCGCGCCGGCGACGCGCTTCGGCCTGTGGCTCGGCGGGCTGCGCGCCCGCGTGCCGCATGTCGCCTCGGACCGACGGGCGCGGACATGGATGTGGCCCGCGATCGTCGCCGCGACCTTGTTCATCGTGGTCGGCCTGTCCCTGCTCAAACGCAACGACGACATCCGCCAGCTGCAGAGCGCGCCCGCCGCGCTCATCGACCAGCAGCGCGAGGTCAGCCGCGTGATGGGCCTGCCGGGCGTTGCGCGATTCGTGCTGGTCGAGGGCGAGAGCGAAGAGGAGCTGCTGACCCGCGACGAGGCCGTGGTGCGCGCGCTCGGCACGCTGGGTGTCGAGTCGCAGGCCGTGTCGCAGTGGCTGCCGTCGCTGCAGGCGCAGCGCGACGACGCCGCGTTGATCGCGCGTCGCTCGGCGGAGATCAACGGCGCCTTGTCGACGATGCTCGACGAGACCTTGCCCGCGCCGACCGCCGCCGCGTCGCCGCTGCTGCCGGCGCAGTGGCTCGCGTCCCCCGTTTCCGAGCCGCTGCGCCACCAATGGCTGGGCCGCGGCGCGGACGGCGTCTGGCGCAGCGCCGTGCTGCTGCGCGGCGGCGACACGAACCTCGACACCGCGCGACTCTCCTCGACGATCGATCAACTGCCCGGCGCGATCTGGGTCGACAAGGTCGGCGAGATCTCCGCGCTGCTCGGCCGCTACGCGTCGCTGTTCGGCGTGATGGTCGTGGCCGGGCATCTGCTGGTGTGGCTCGCGCTGCTGCCGCGCTTCAGCCGCCGCGCGTGGCGCGCGCTGGTGCCGACCTCGCTCGCCACGCTGCTCACGCTCGCCGTCTTCGGCACCGTGGGCGTTCCCGTCACGCTGTTCCACCTGCTGCCGCTGCTGATCCTGCTCGGCCTGGGCGTCGACTACGGCATCTTCCTGCTGGAGCAGCCCGGCCGCCGCGAGATCCAACCCTTCCTTTCAGTGAGCCTGGCCGCGCTCTCCACGCTGCTGGCCTTCGGCCTGCTGGCGCTGTCGACGACCCCGGCGCTGCGCGCCTTCGGCCTGACGCTGCTGATCGGCGTCACGCTCGCCTGGTGGCTCACGCCGCTCTTCATGCCGGCCGATGCCGACGATGCGGCCATCGACATCGGCGGCGACCGCGGCGCGCCGACCGAATTCAACGATCCGACCGGCGCCACCGCGCCCGCACCACCTTCATCACAAG
The DNA here is from genome assembly GCA_002205125.1 of Roseateles noduli. Classification (GTDB taxonomy): domain Bacteria; phylum Pseudomonadota; class Gammaproteobacteria; order Burkholderiales; family Burkholderiaceae_C; genus Roseateles; species Roseateles noduli. Next base: position 397,784 of record NIOE01000007.1, read on the forward strand.
GGACCCCATGACCACGACCCCGACCCAGGACACCGCAGCGAACGGTGCCGCCGAGGCCATCGACAAGCGCTTCTCCCCGCCCAAGCAGAGCGCGTTCGCCGCGCGCTACGAGGCGCAGAAGATCGCCTTCGGCCCGGTCGTCTTCCAATGCGTGCGCTACGCCTGGAAGCGCGGCATGCTGGAGACGCTGGCTGGCGCCGGTGACGCCGGGCTCAGCATGGAGCAGCTGGTGGCCGACGGCCGCTGGACCGCCTACGCGCTCAAGCTCGCGCTGGAGTCCTGCCTGTCGGCCGGCGTGGTCGAACTCAAGCAGGGCCGCTGGGCGCTGGACAAGACCGGCTACTGCCTGATCAGCGACCGCATCACGCAGATCAACATCAACTTTGTCCAGGACGTCTGCTACCAGGGTCTGTTCGACCTGGAGCGCTCGCTCGACGAGGAACGCCCGCTGGGCCTGGCCCACCTCGGCCCGTGGCCGACGATCTACGAAGGCCTGTCGACGCTGCAGGAGCCGGCGCGCACGAGCTGGTTCGAGTTCGACCACTTCTATTCCGACACCTCGTTCCCGGACATCCTGCCCGACGTCTTCGCCACCGCGCCCAAGCGGGTGATGGACATCGGCGCGAACACCGGCAAGTTCAGCCGCGCCGCGCTGGCCTACAACGCCGACTTCGAGCTGAACCTGGTCGACCTGCCGCAGCAGCTCGAACTGGCCCGCGCCACGCTGACCGAAGCCGGCAGCGTCGACCGCGCGAAGTTCCATGGCCGCAACATGCTCGACGACGGCGCCGCGCTGCCCGAGGGCATGGACATCATCTGGATGAGCCAGTTCCTGAGCTGCTTCGGCGAACCGCAGATCGCCAGCATCTTCCGCCGCGTGGCGGACGCGCTGGCACCCGGCGGCCAGGTGCTGATCCTGGACACCCTGTGGGACCGCCAGCGCTACGACATCGCCGCGTACTGCCTGATCAACACCTCGCCCTACTTCACCGCGATGGCCAGCGGCAACTCCAAGGTCTACCAGAGCGGCGACTACCTGCGGCTGGCCGCCGAGGCCGGCCTGAAGCTCGTCACCATGCGCGACAACATCGGCTACTGCCACAGCCTGATGCGGCTGACGAAGGCGTGAGGTCTCCGATGATCCGCAGGACGCTGCAGACGTCGCTCCTTGTCCCGGTCGCCGCGCTCGCGCTGGCGATGACGGGGTGTGCGTCGACGCAGGCGCCGGTGGCGCCGACGGTCCCGATCGCTCCCCCTGTCTCATCGACTTCCGCATCGACCTCGACCTCGACCTCGACCTCGACCTCGACCTCGACCTCGACCGCGATGCCGACCCCGGACGTCGAGGCGATGCCGCTGCCGATGCTGCGACTCGCGCCCCTGCTGCTCCCACGCAACGTGAGCCTGAGCCAACGGCTCACGGTCACGCCGCTGGACGACAGCGGACGCGCGCCGCAGGTCGTCGACGTGCAGCTGGAGATCGACCCCGAAGGCCTGCGCCTGGCCGCGTTCGCGGTCGGGCAGCGCGTGCTGCTGATGGTGTGGGACGGCGTCGAGCTGCAGACGCGGCGTCATCCCCGTCTGCCCGCCGAGGTCGACGAGCAGCGCATGCTGCGCGACTTGACGCTGGTCTACTGGTCGGCCACCGCGCTGCGCGGCGAGCTGCCGCCGGGCTGGACGCTGCGCGACAGTCCGGGCCGTCGCGAGCTGATCGCGGGCGCGGACCTCGCACACCCGGTCATCGATGTCGCCGTCTCCGGGGACCTCGCCGGGGACAGCCGGATCGTCATCACCAACCAGCGGGAGCACTATCGGCTCCTGATCGAATCCCGACCCCTGGAGTCCGGCCGATGAGCGTGGCCGTCTATCTGCATGAGCTGGGCGTCGTCTGCGCGCTGGGCAGTGGCGTCGACGCGCTGCGCGCCGGCGTCTTCGCGGAGGCGCCGGGCGGCGTCGCGCCGAACGAGGCGATCTGGCCCGGGCGCACCCTGCATCTGGGCGCGGTCGACGCCGCGCTGCGGGCCGTCGATGAGCGCCCGCTGGCGGAGCGCAGCCGCAACAATGCGCTGCTGCTGGAAGCGCTCGCCCAGATCCGGCCGGCCGTGGACGCGGCGATCGCGCGCTTCGGCGCGGGCCGCGTCGGCGTGGTGCTGGGCACCAGCACCTCGGGCGTCGGCGAAGCCGAGCAGGCCTGGATCGCTTCGGCTGAGGCCGGCGGCGAGACGCCTTGCCTGCCCGCGTCCTTCCACGTCGGCCAGCAGGAGATCGGCGCGCCCGCGCTGATGCTCGCGCGCGAGCTCGGCACCGCCGGTCCGCGCCATGTGATCTCGACGGCCTGCTCGTCCAGCGCGAAAGCGCTCGCGAGCGCCGCGCGGCTGCTGCGCGCCGGCCTGTGCGACGCCGTCGTCTGCGGCGGCGCGGACTCGTTGTGCCGCTTCACCGTCGCGGGCTTCGCGGCCTTGGACTCGGTGGCGGAGGCGCGCTGCAACCCGATGAGCGAAGACCGCGAGGGCATCAACATCGGCGAGGCCGCCGCGCTGTTCCTGATGACCCGCGAGCCCGGCCCGGTGCGCCTGGCCGGCTGGGGCGAGACCTCGGACGCGCATCACATCTCGGCGCCCGAACCCAACGGCACCGGCGCGCTGGCCGCCATGCGCGCCGCGCTGGCGCAGGCCGGCCTGCAGCCGTCGGACATCGACTACCTCAACCTCCACGGCACGGCCACGCCGCAGAACGACGCGATGGAGAGCCGCGCGGTGGAGGCGCTGTTCGGGCTCGGGCTGCCGTGCAGCTCGACCAAGCCGCTGACCGGCCACACGCTCGGCGCCGCCGGCGCGCTGGAGGCCGCCATCGCCTGGATACATCTGCGCGACAACCCGGACGGCCGGCTCGCGCCACACTGGTGGGACGGCCGTCGCGACCCGACGCTGCCCGCCATCCGGCTGGCTGCGCCGGGCGAGCGCCTGGGCCGCGCGCCGCGCCACGTGCTGAGCAATTCCTTCGCCTTCGGCGGCAGCAACGCCGCGCTGATCCTGAGCCGACACGATGTCTGAGCCGATGAACCCGTCGAACCCGTCCGACATGCCGCAGTCCGAGTCGAGCGCCGGCGACGCCACCGCCTTCGACCTCGTGTTCCCGATGCCGGCGGCGGACCTCGTGCCCCACGCCGGACGCATGAGCCTGCTGACGCGCGTGCTGTCCTGCGAAGAGGACCGCCTCGTCGCCGAGGCGGCGCTCGCCGGCGACCAGCTCTTCCACGACAGCCAGGGCGATGGCACCGGCATCGGCGGCTGGATCGGCATCGAGCTGATGGCGCAGGCCGTGGCCGCGTGGGCCGGCGTGCAAGGCCGCGCCCGCGGCGAGCCGCCGCGCATCGGCCTGCTGCTCGGCTGCCGCAAGTACCGCAGCACACGCGCCCGCTTCGAGGCCGGCGAGACGCTGCGCATCGAGATCGCGCGTGAGTTCCAGGCGGACAACGGCCTCGGCCAGTTCGCCTGCGTGCTGCACCTGGCGGGCGGCACGCCGCCCGCGGCGGACGAGCCGCCGCTGGCCCAGGCGCAGCTCACGGTGTTCGGACCGCCCGATCCGGCGGCCTTCCTGGCCGGGGTGACGACAGGATGACGCCGTGAAGATGGCGTGAAGAGGCGCTCCACGCGCCCGACGAGAATTCAAGAAAAGACCGCTTACCAAGCTTCATGAAGAACAACAACGATTCCAACGACACCGTCCTGGTGACCGGCTCCAGCCGGGGCATCGGGCGCGCGGTGGCGCTGCGCCTGGCGCGCGACGGGTACGACGTGGTGGTGCACTGCCGCAGCCGCGTCGAGGAAGCCGAGGCCGTCGCGGCCGAGATCGCCGCGCTGGGCCGCCAGGCCCGCGTGCTGCAGTTCGACGTCGCCGACCGCGAGGCCGCGTCGACCGCGCTGCTGGCCGACGTCGAGGCGCACGGCTGCTACTACGGCGTCGTCTGCAACGCCGGCATCGCCCGCGACGGCGCCTTCCCGGCGCTCAGCGGCGAGGACTGGGACCAGGTCATCCACACCAACCTGGACGCGTTCTACAACGTGCTGCATCCGCTGACGATGCCGCTGGTGCGCCGTCGCAGGCCGGGCCGCATCGTGACGCTGGCCTCGGTGTCGGGCGTCATGGGCAACCGGGGTCAGGTGAATTACAGCGCCAGCAAGGCCGGTATCATCGGCGCCACCAAGGCGCTGGCGGTCGAACTGGCCAGCCGGCAGATCACGGTGAACTGCGTCGCACCCGGCCTGATCGCCACCGAGATGGTGGACGAGCGGATCCTGGAGGAAGCGATGAAGCTGATCCCGGCGCAGCGCGTCGGGACGCCGGAGGAGGTGGCCGCCACGGTGGCCTTCCTGATGGGCAAGGATGCGGCCTACATCACCCGGCAGGTGATCTCGGTCAACGGAGGAATGGTGGGATGAGGCGCGTCGTCGTCACGGGCATTGGGGCGATCAGCCCGCTGGGCTGCGATTGGACCTCGGTGCTGGCGCACCTGCGCAGCAAACGCAACGCCGTCCAGCACATCGACGAGTGGGACGAGTACGAGGGCCTGAACACCCGCGTCGGCGTGCCCGCCGCGCCGTTCCACCTGGACCCCGTCCGCTACAACCGCAAGGCCACGCGCAGCATGGGGCGCGTCGCGCTGATGGCGGTGCGCGCCAGCGAGATGGCGCTGGAGCAGGCCGGCCTGCTCAACGATCCGGTGCTCAAGGGCGGCAAGGTGGGCGTGTCCTACGGCTCGTCGGCCGGCACGCCCAAGGCCATCGGCGACTTCGGCCGCATGCTGCTGGAGAAGAGCACCGAGGGCATCAACGCCACGACCTACATCAAGATGATGTCGCACACGGCGCCGGTGAACATCGGCGTGAGCTTCGGCCTGACTGGCCGCGTGGTGACGACCAGCAGCGCCTGCACCTCGGGCAGCCAGGGTCTGGGTTACGCCTACGAGATGATCCGCAGCGGCCAGCAGATCGCGATGCTGGCCGGCGGCGCGGAGGAGCTCGATGCCACCGAGGCGGCGGTCTTCGACACGCTGTTCGCCACCAGCGTGAAGCACAACGACAGCCCGTCGCTGACGCCGCGGCCCTTCGACGTCCAGCGCGACGGCCTGGTGCTGGGCGAGGGCGCCTGCACCTTCGTGCTGGAGGACTACGAGCACGCGAAGGCGCGCGGCGCGACGATGCTGGCCGAGGTGATCGGTTTCGGCACCAACAGCGACGGCTGCCACGTCACGCAGCCCAACGCGCCGACGATGGCGCAGGCGATGCGCCTGGCGCTGGAGAGCGCCGGCCTGGACGCCGCCGCGATCCCCTACGTCAACGCGCACGGCACCGCGACCGAGCACGGCGACGTGGCCGAGTCGCGCGCCACGAACGAGGTGTTCGGCTCCAAGGTCGCGATCTCGTCGCTGAAGAGCTACATGGGCCACACGCTGGGCGCGTGCGGCGCGCTGGAAGCGTGGATGACCATCGAGATGATGCGCGAGGGCTGGTTCGCCCCCACGCTCAACCTCACCGAGGTCGACCCGCGCTGCGGCGAGCTGGACTACCTCACCGGCGACGGCCGCGCGCTGCAGACCGACCTGGTGATGAGCAACAACTTCGCGTTCGGCGGCATCAACACGTCGCTGATCTTCCGCCGGATCTGAGCCCGCGCGCGCGGGCCCTGGCTCACCGTCGTACCCCACCATTTCAACGACCACAACGTCCTCCAGAAAGGGAACCCATGACCACGAAGAACACGTACGCCCTCGTCCTGAAGCGCTCGCTGGCCGTCGGCGTCGCCGCGCTGGGCCTGGCCGCCGGTGCCGCGCATGCGCGCGACACGGTGCTGCAGATCCCGCTGGCGGATGTGCTGGCCATGCCCGAAGCCCAAGGCAAGCTCGACGGCTCGGTCAAGTTCTTCCTGGCCGGCGCCAAGACGCCGCGCATCGAGAAGCGCATGGGCTCGGACAGCTCCAACCAGAAGACCAACGGCGTCGGCAAGGACGACGAGTTCGGCTGCAAGTGGGCTGCGCTCAGCGCGCTGATCCAGTTCCAGAACAGCGCCAAGCGCCAGGGCGCGAACGCCGTCGTCGACCTGGTCAGCTACTACAAGAAGAACGAGACCCGGAGCGACACGACCATCGAGTGCCACGCCGGCAACGTGATCATCGGTGTCGCGCTCAAGGGCACGTACGCCAACGTCGCCAACTGACCGGAGTGACGGCATGAAGCGTTTCCTGATTGCCGCCGCGCTGATCGCGGCCACCACGCTGTCGCAGGCGCGCGATTCCGTGCCGATGGTGACGCCCGAGCGTGCCACCATCACCAACATCGACGGCCGGACGCCCGGGGTCGAGCTCATGAGGAAGTCCATCGTCGAGGGCAGCGCCAAGCGCGGCTGGCGGCCGGGCAAGGAAGAACCCGGTCGGATCGAGCTCGTCTACACGAAGGACAACGGCCGCATCGAGTGCGTCATCGCCGTGGCCTACGACGCGGACAGCCTGCAGATGAGCTATGTGTCCAGCCGCGAGCTGGGCTATGAGGTCAAGGACGGCGTCCCCCAGATCCATCCCAACTACAACAAGTGGCTGCCGTCCCTGACCAAGGACATCCAGGCCGCGGCGCGCCGCTGAGCGCGCGACGTTTTCGTTTTCTCAACCACAACAACGACTTTTCAGGGAGTTCTCCATGCGTCGTCATTTCCTTCGCGTCTTCGCGATCGCCGGCCTGATGGGCCTTGCCGCCCTGCAGGGCTGCGCCACCCGGGTCAAGGCCACCGCGCTCGACAACCCGCCGCCCACGGAAGCCTTCAAGGCCTACGGCCGCATCGAGGTGCAGCCGCTGCGCGTGGCGGACGGCATCAAGGCCAGCCCGGCGGGCGTGGCCAAGATCCAGGAGAACCTGACCAAGGATCTGTCCAACGCGCTGCCCGAGTGGAATGCCGGCCCGGACAACGGCCGCAAGCTGACCATCCTGCCGGTGCTCGAGCAGCTGCAGTTCACGCACGGCGCCAAGCGCATCCTGCTGGGCCCGCTGGCCGGCAGCTCGGGCGTGCTGCTGCGTCTGCGCATCGTCGACGACAAGGGCCGCGTGGTCGCGACGCCGGAGTTCTTCCAGCGCGCCGACGCCATGGCCGCCGGCTTCGTGATGGGCGTGCATGACAACATCATGCTGACCCGCGTCGCCAACCTGGCCAGCGGCTACGTGCTGGCGAACTACAGCGTCGCCAAGGGCGGCCCGACCGGCGCGGACGACAAGGCGCTCGCCCCCGCCACCGCCACCGCCAAGTGACGAGGATGGCGGCACGCGGTCAAAGTCGCGTGTCGCCGCCGTTCCTTCGCCTGGCATTGACGACGCGGGCCGGCCTGTCCGGTCCGCCGTTGTCCGCCGAGGACCTGCTGCCGGGTGAACGCACCCGGCTCGCGGGTCTGAAGCTCGACGACGCGCGGGAGCGCTTCGTCCAGGGACGCCGGCTGCTGCGGCAGCTGACGGACCATCCTCCCGACATCGATGCCCACGGGCGCAGCACGCTGCCGTCCGGGCACGTCAATCTTTCCCACAGCGGCGACTGGCTGTTCGCCGGCGGCTGCGCGCTGCCGATCGGCGTCGACCTCGAAGTCCTGCGACCCCGCCGCGGCGACTTGCTCGCGCTGGCGCGGCAGGTGCACGGGGACGCGCAATGCGCGGAGATCGAGCGTCTGCGGATCCTCGGCCGCGACGACGATGCGCTCGCGGTCTTCTACGGTTGGTGGACGCTCAAGGAAGCATGGCTGAAGTGCCGGGGGCGCGGACTCGACTTCGCGCAGATGCGTGCGCTCGATTTCCATCCGCTCGGCGATGTCGGCGCGTGGGTCGATCCCGGTGTCGATCCCGAAGCCGATGCGCCTCGCGCGGACTGCGCCTGCGCCCGCCTGGAAGGCCCCGGCCTGATGCTCGCTGTCGTCATCGATCCGGGTCTCGCGGGGCGCGGCCTGCGCCCGGATGACCTTCCCGACGCGATGGCCGGCGAGCCGTTGCGCTGGCAACTCCTAGAATCGCGGCCCTCCGCCTGAAGTTGTTGCCGCCCATGTCCACCCCGATCGCCATCACCCGTCACCAGGGTCTCGAAGCCCTTGAACTCCGCGCCCCCGGCGGCGCCCGCGCGACGCTGCTGCTGCACGGCGCCCATCTGGTGTCGTGGGTGCCTGCCGGCGCCGATGAGCAGCTCTTCCTGTCTCCGAAGAGCGCCTTCGCCACCGGCCAGGCGATCCGCGGCGGCGTGCCGGTGATCTTTCCGCAGTTCTCGACCCGCGGCCCGCTGCAGCGCCACGGCTTCGCGCGCGGCAAGCCCTGGCAGCTGGTCAGCGCCGAGTCGGGCAAGGAGGACGCGCTCGCCGTCCTGCGCCTGACCGACGACAACGCCACCCGCATGGTCTGGCCGCACGCCTTCGAGGCCGAGATCAGCATCCGCATCGCCGGCCGCGCGCTGCAGATCGAGCTCGCCTGCGAGAACAAGGGCGACGCGCCGCTGAGCTTCACCGCGGCGCTGCACACCTACCTGCGGCTGACGCAGATCATGTCGGCGTCGGTGCAGGGGCTGTCCGGTCTGGCGTACTGGGACGCGACCGCCGAGCGCGCCGGCACCCAGCACGAGGACCTGCTGCGCCTGGACGGCGAGACGGACCGCATCTACCAGGACGCCAAGCACGACCTGACCCTGCGCGACGGCGACCGCCGTGTGGCGATCCGCCAGCAGGGCTTCACGGACGTGGTGGTCTGGAATCCGGGCCAGGCCAAGGGCGACGCGCTGGCCGACATGCCCGAAGGCGGCTGGAAGCAGATGCTGTGCGTCGAGGCCGCGCAGGTGCTCAAGCCGATCGAACTGCCGCCGGGCGAGACCTGGGCGGGGATGCAGACGCTGGAACTGCTCTGAGCCTGCGCCGCCGGATCGGCGGCCAGGCGCGGTAAGCTGGCCCGTCCTTCACTGCACGGAGCCCGCATGGCCGGAAAGAAGTCGAAGAGCGGCAAGCTGTCCAAGTCGGAGTACCTGGAGCGGCTGCAGCCGATGCAGGTCGAGCTCAACAACCTCGGGCGCTGGCTGCAGCACACGCGCAAGCGGCTGCTGGTCATCGTGGAGGGGCGGGACACCGCCGGCAAGGGCGGCGTCATCAGCGCGATCTCCGAGACCCTGAGCCCGCGCCAGTGCCGCACCGTCGCGCTGGGCAAGCCCAGCGAGCGCGAGCAGGGCGAGTGGTACTTCCAGCGCTACCTGACCCACCTGCCGGCGGCCGGCGAGATCGTGCTCTTCGATCGCAGCTGGTACAACCGCGCCGGCGTCGAGGCGGTGATGGGCTTCTGCACGCCGCAGCAGACCAAGGACTTCCTGAAGCAGGCGCCGGAGCTGGAGCGCCTGCTGGTCGACGACGGCCTGCTCCTCTTCAAGTACTGGCTGACGGTGGATCAGCAGCAGCAGGAAGAGCGCTTCGCCGAGCGCGCGGAGGATCCGCTCAAGCAGTGGAAGCTGTCGCCGATCGACCTGGAGGCGCGCCAGCATTACGAGGACTACGGCCGCGCGCGCGACCGCATGCTGGAACACACGCACACCAAGCAGGCGCCGTGGACGCTGGTGGATTTCAACGATCAGCGGCGCGGCCGGCTGACGCTGATCCGCCATCTGCTGGACCACCTGCCGGATGTGAGCGTGCCGGCCAAGGAACTCGAGTTCCCGCCGGTCGCCGGCGGCCTCAAGGAAGAGCGCTTCGGCTGGAAGCTCAAGCCGATCAAGAGCTTCTGAGGGCTACAGCACGACGACGGCGTCGGGCAATTCGTTGCGCGGCACGCTGCCGGCCTCGGGCGGGAAGTGCTGCGCCAGCAGCGCTTCCACCGCGCGGATCGCTTCCACCAGTCCCTGTTCGAACTGCCCGCCGCGCAGCGACTGCCGCAGTCCGTCGACGATGGGTTGCCACTGCGCCGCGCTGACGCGCCGGTTCAGCCCGCGGTCCGCGACGATCTCGATCGCATGTTCCGCGAGCAGCAGATAGATGAGCACGCCGTTGTTGTGCTCGGTGTCCCACACGCGCAGCTTGCCGAACAGCGCCAGCGCGCGCTGCCGCGCCGTCAGACCGCGCCACAGGTAGCTGATCGGCAGGCTGGCCTCCACGCACAGGCGGATCTCGCCGGCGTGGCTCAGCTCGCTCTCCGTCACCCGCGCGGACAGCCGCGCCAGCGCCGCCGCCGGCAGCACGCGCCGCACGTCGGCCTCGTCCCAGAAACGGTGGCGGAAGAAGCGTCCCAGCCGGCTCGTATCGCCGGCACGGCGGACCTCGTGATCGCTCGGTCGCTCCATCACCAGTCTCCCGAAGCGCCGCCGCCGCCGAAGTCGCCGCCGCCGCCGGAGGAGAACCCACCCCCGTCGCTGCCGCCACCCCAACTGCCGCCGCCATCACCACCGCCGCCGCCCCAGATGATCGGCGGCACGATGCCACCCGAGCTGTGGGCGCTGCGCCGATAGCCGGCGTAGGACGGACTCGCGCTGCGCCGTCGCGCCGCGCCGATGCCCAGCACGCCGACCAGGATCAGTGACGCGACCGCCGCGCCGGCGCCCAGCAGCAGGCTGTTGCTCAGCCCCCAGCCGATGGCACCCGCGCCGACGCCGGTGAACAGGCTGCCGACCTTGCGGCCGAAGATGGACGTCAGCACCGCACCCACCAGCGGCACGGCGAGGAACGCGATCATCGCGATCTCGCCGATGTCGATGTTGTGCCCGCCGGACTTGGCGGGTCGCTGCGTCGGCGCCGGCAGATGCTCGCCGCGGATGCGCGCCTGCAGCGAGTCGATCGCGCGGTTCAATCCGCCGGCGTAGTCGCCGGCCTTGAACGCGGGCGTGATGTCGCGCTCGATGATCTGCCGCGCGGCGAGGTCGGGCACCGCGCCTTCCAGCGCCTTGGACGTCTGGATGTTGATGCGCCGGTCGTCCTTCGCGACGACGATCAGCAGCCCGTCGCCGACGTCGCGTCGGCCGATCTTCCACTGGTCGCCGAGACGTTGCGCGAACGCGGCGATGTCCTCCGGCGCGGTCGTGCGCACCATCAGCACGACGATCTGCGGACCGGCCTCGCGCTCGAAGGCCGCGAGCTTCGCATCCAGCGCGTCACGCTGCGCGGCGCTCAAGGTCGCCGTCTGGTCGATGACGCGACCGTTGAGCGGCGGCACCGGTTGCACGTCCTGCGCGCGCGCCCGCGGCAGCAGGCCGACGCTCATCATCAGGCCGAAGCAGAGCAGCGCGAGGAAGCGCGCCAGGTGCTGGCGCGTCAACGGAAGCGAGGCCGCCCGCATGCGCGGGGCCTCAGTTCGTCGCAGGCGAGGCCGCCGGGGCCGGCGCCGTCACGGCGGGCGCGGCCGGCTTGTCGAAGTTCACCGTCGGCGGCGCGGAGATGGCGGCCTCGTTCTGCACGGTGAAGTTCGGCTTGGTCTCGTAGCCGAAGATCTTCGCCGTCAGGTTGGACGGGAAGCGGCGGGTCAGCACGTTGTATTCCTGCACCGACTTGATGTAACGATTGCGAGCAACGGTGATCCGGTTCTCGGTGCCTTCGAGCTGCACGCGCAGGTCGCGGAAGCCCTGGTTTGCCTGCAGCTGCGGATAGCGTTCGCTGACCACCATGAGGCGGCTCAGCGCACCGGACAGCTCGCCCTGCGCGGCCTGGAACTTCTGCAGCGCCGCCGGGTCGCGCGCCAGTTCGGGCGTGACCTGGATGCTGGTGGCCTTGGCGCGCGCCTCGACGACCTTGGTCAGCGTGTCCTGCTCGAAGCTGGCTTCGCCCTTGACCGTGTTGACGATGTTCGGGATCAGGTCGCTGCGGCGCTGGTACTGGCTGAGCACCTCGGACCAGCTCGCGTTGACCTGCTCATCCAGGCTCTGGAACTCGTTGTAGCCGCAGCCGGTGAGCGCCATCGGCGCGCCGACGATCAACGCGGCGGCCGCGGTGGCGCGCAACCTGGCCCCCACGGTGGCGCGGACGGTGGGTTGAACGGTGTCAAGCGGACGGGACAGTGTCGAAGTCATCAGCGGATCCTCCATGTGCGCAGCGGCATATCGTGTGCCGCGTCCCGGAATTCAAGGGCAAGGTGGTCCGAGCATAATCCCGTCCCCATGAGCGCCCCCCTTCAGAACGACGTCTTCCTGCGCGCCTGCCTGCGCGAGCCCACCGAGTACACGCCCGTCTGGCTGATGCGCCAGGCCGGCCGCTACCTGCCCGAGTATCGCGACACGCGTGCCAAGGCCGGCAGCTTCATGGGCCTGGCGACCAACCGCGATTACGCCACCGAGGTCACCCTCCAGCCGCTGGAACGCTACCCGCTGGACGCGGCGATCCTGTTCAGCGACATCCTGACCGTCCCGGACGCGATGGGCCTGGGCCTGTCGTTCGCGCAGGGCGAGGGCCCGAAGTTCGAGAAGGTCGTCCGCGACGAAGCCGCCGTGAACGCCCTGGCCGTGCCGGACATGTACAAGCTGCGCTACGTGTTCGACGCGGTGACGTCGATCCGCGGCGCGCTGAACGGCCGCGTGCCGCTGATCGGTTTCTCCGGCAGCCCGTGGACGCTGGCCTGCTACATGGTCGAGGGCGGCGGCTCCGACGACTACCGCCACGTCAAGAGCCTGATGTACGCGCGTCCCGACCTGATGCACCGCATCCTGTCGATCAACGCCGACTCGGTCGCGGCCTACCTGAACGCACAGATCGACGCCGGCGCGCAGGCCGTGATGGTCTTCGACTCCTGGGGCGGCGTGCTGGCCGACGGCCAGTTCCAGCAGTTCAGCCTGGCGTACTCGCGCCGCGTGCTGTCGCAGGTCAAGGGCGAACACGACGGTCGTCGCATTCCCAAGCTGCTGTTCACCAAGGGCGGCGGGCTGTGGCTGGACGAGATCGCCACCGCCGGCGCCGACGTCGTGGGCCTGGACTGGACGGTGAACCTCGGCCGCGCACGGGCGCAGGTGCAGGATCGCGTCGCGCTGCAAGGCAACCTCGATCCGAACGTGCTGTTCGCGCCGCCGGCCGCGGTGCGCGAGCAGGCGCGCGCGGTGCTCGACAGCTTCGGCGCGCCGCAACGCGCAGACGGCGGCTGGGGTGGCCATGTGTTCAACCTGGGTCACGGCATCAGCCAGTTCACGCCGCCGGAAAGCGTGGCCGAACTGGTCGACGAAGTGCATAAGCATTCGCGCAAACTGCGCAAGGCCTCGGCGTAGTTATCCCCAAATCCGTGCATGTCACCGAAACGCAGCACATGCACGGGATCTGAGCTAGGGCTTTCCCCGATGGGCGCGTAAGTCGTTGATTTCAAAGGCAGCATCGCGTTTCCCCAGGATTTGACGCCGACAGGCCTCCGCGGCGGCAATCCCGGCGGCTCCCGAAAAGCCGGGGCGTTTCCCACAAAGTTATCCACAGGCTTCAGGCCCCGTTGTGAACACCCTTGGAAATCAGGCACTTGGCGCGTTTTCCTCATGGTCGATGGAGACCGGGAGGGACGCGACGCCGCAGCACGCGGACGGCCAAGCGCGGGCGCTCCACGGGGCAGGGGGGATCCCTCCAGGACCCCCCAGCCCCATTCCGGCCCCACCGACACCCGCTGACGTCGACACGGAGCAGCGATCAGGATGAGCGAGTCCCCGTTGCGTCGCGTGCGGGTGGCCGTCGAGGCCCCCCAGCACAGCGGGCTGACCGAGCCGCTGGATTACCTCGGCCCGCAAGACTTGACCCCCGGCACCCTGGTGCATGTGACGCTGGGCCGCCGGGACGTGATGGGTCTGGTCTGGGACGACCTGCCCGAGGGCCAGGACTTGCCCGAGGGCGAGCAGTTGCCGGAATCCGAGTTGCGTCCCGTCGGCGAGGCGCTGGACGCCTTGCCGCCGCTGTCGGACCGCTGGCGAAGGCTGGTGGAGTTCGCGGCCGGCTACTACCAGCGCAGCGTCGGCGAACTGGCGCTGGCGGTGCTGCCGCCGCAGCTGCGGGACCTCGATGCGAAACAGCTGCAAGCACGGCTGAAGAAGCTCGACAAGGCGGAGGCCGAAGCGGCGAAGGCTGCCGCTGCTGCCGTGGTGGCGAATGCGGCCGCGACGACAGCCGAGACTGAATCGGGCGAGGCCGCGGACGCGACTGACGCGGCGGCTTCGGCGTCGGAGCGCCCGGCGCTGACCGCGCAGCAGCAGTCGGCGCTGGACGCGCTGGCGGAACTCGCCGCGCGCGAGGCACCGCAGCCCGCGCTGCTGTGGGGCCTGACCGGCAGTGGCAAGACCGAGATCTACCTGCGCGCCGCCGAGGCCGCGCTCGAACGCGGCCAGCAGGTGCTGGTGCTGGTGCCCGAGATCAACCTGACGCCGCAGCTGGAAGCGCGCTTCGCCGAACGCTTCGCGGGTCGCTCCATCGTGTCGCTGCACAGCGCGCTGACGCCGGCGCAGCGGCTGCGCAACTGGCTCGCCGCGCACCTGGGACGCGCGCAGCTGGTGCTCGGCACGCGGCTGGCGGTCTTCGCCTCGCTGCCGCGTCTCGGCCTGATCGTCGTCGACGAGGAGCACGACCCCTCGTACAAGCAGCAGGACGGCGCGCGCTATTCGGCGCGCGACCTGGCGGTCTATCGCGGCCACCTGGAGAAGGTGCCGGTGGTGCTCGGCTCGGCGACGCCGTCGCTGGAGAGCTGGCAGCACGCGCTGGGCGGACGCTACCGGCGCATCGACCTCACCGAGCGCATCGGCGGCGGTGCGCTGCCGCGGGTGCGGCTCTTCGACATGAACCGGCTCGAACGCAAGAAGGGCGTCACGACGACGCTCTCCGTGCCGCTGCTGGACGCGCTGCGCAAACGCCTGGAGCGCGGCGAGCAGAGCCTGGTGTTCCTGAACCGCCGCGGCTACGCGCCGGTGCTGCACTGCGACCAGTGCAACTGGAAGAGCGACTGCCCGCATTGCAGCGCCCACCAGGTCTTCCACAAGGAGGACCGGACGCTGCGCTGCCACCACTGCGGCGTGACGACGCGCGTGCCGCGCGCCTGCCCGTCCTGCGGCAATCCGGACATCGCGCCGCTGGGTCGCGGCACGGAGCGGCTGGAAGAGCAGCTCGCGCAGGCGCTGCCCGGCGCACGCGTGGCCCGCATCGACGCGGACACGACGCGGCTCAAGGGCAGCCTGGAAACGCAGCTCGCGGCTGTCCACGAGGGCGACGTCGACATCCTGGTCGGCACGCAGATGGTCGCCAAGGGCCACGACTTCCGCCGCATCACGCTGGTGGCGGCGGTGAACCCGGACGGCGCGCTGTTCAGCAGCGATTTCCGCGCGCCGGAGCGCCTGTTCTCATTGCTGATGCAGGCCGGCGGCCGCGCCGGGCGCGACGCCGCGCAGGCGGCCGCGAGCGAGATGTGGATCCAGACCTGGTACCCCGAGCATGCGCTCTACCAGTCGCTGCAGAAGCACGATTACGAGGCCTTCGCCGGCAGCCAGCTGCATGAGCGGATGACGGCCAACCTCCCGCCGTTCGCGCATCTGGCGCTGGTGCGCGCGGAGGGCCGCAGCGTCGAGGCCGCGCGCGACTTCCTGGTCGCGGCGCAGGAGGCGGCGCAGGCGCTGCCCTTGTCGCTCGGACTGCTGCTGTATCCGCCGGTGCCCATGGCCATCGCGCGCGTGGCCGACAGCGAGCGCTTCCAGATGCTGATCGAGGCCGGCAGCCGCGCGCAGCTGCTGCGTTTCCTGCGGGCCTGGTTGCCCGAGCTGCACGCGCTCAAACGCCGTCAGAAGGGCCTGACGCGGTGGGCGGTGGATGTGGATCCTCTGGCAATCTGAGCAGCCCGGCGCGGGGCTGCGGCTCAGAGCAGTCGGGCGAGCGCTTCTTCGAGAATCGGCCACGCGCTGCGTGCGGCGGCGAGAGCGTCCTCCGAGCCCGTCGCGGCCTTCTCCGCATCCAGCTCCAGCTGCCGGGCGACTTCAGCCGCCTCGGCGTGCCCCAGCGTCAGCAGCACGCTCTTGAGGCTGTGCGCGAGGTGCCGCAGCTTGACGTGCTCGCCGCGCTCGCAGGCGAGGCGGCCGGCGGCGATGTCCAGCGGGAATTGCAGGCGGCAGCGCGCCAGGAAGGCCTGGTACAGCGCGGCGTTGCCGCCGAAGTACTGCTCGATGGCGGCCTGATGGATGGACGGCATGGCAGCCGGCGGCGGCGCGTCGCGCAGTCCGTCCAGGCACGATTGCAGATCGCCGAGCGAGCACGGCTTCGACAGGAATCGCGTGACGCCGAGCGCCTCCAGCTGCTCCCGCACCGCCGGGTTGATGCCCGCGCTGAACACGGCCAACCGCGCGTTGCCGCGCAATTCGGGCCGTTGCTTGAGCGTCTGCAGCAGATCGAGGCCGTGCCGGCCCGGCAGCATCAGGTCGCTGATGACCAGGTCGAAGCTCTGCGTCGCGAGCGCCAGCAGCGCCTCGTCCACGGAGATGCAGGCCTGCATGCGCACTTCGTCGTCTTCCAGGGCCATGGAGACGAAGCGCTGCAGGGTGGTGTCGTCCTCCACCAGGAGGACCCGGACACGGGACGCCATGATCAGGAAACCGCCGACATCAACCGGCTTCAACCGGCATATTGCGGCTGGCGGGCCTGGATACGCTGGACGGCGGCGCTGAGCAGCGGCGGCAGGTCGGTCACGAGGCGCGGCTTGTGCACCAGCGGCAGCCCGGCCAGCGCGAAGGCGTAGGGCGCCCGCTGCTGCTCGTCGAGCGCGGTGACGAAGATCAGTTCGCTGTTGGCGAACTGCGGCTGCGAGCGCAGGCTGGTCACCAGCGCCGCGCCGTCGATGCCGGGCAGCAGGATGTCGACCAGGAGGATTTCCGGCTGCAACTGGCCGTACATGACCAAGCCGCCGATGCCGTCGTTGGCGGTGTGCAGGTCCAGGTCGGGGAACTCCTGCTGCGCCAGCAGCATGACGAGGTTCTGGTAGTGGACCGAGTCCTCGATCAGCAGCGCCTTCAGGCGCGGCGGGGCGCCGTCGCCGGGCGACAGGTCGGCCGGCTTGGTCGGCGCCAGGCCGCGGCCGGTCAGCCAGGCGTCCAGCGACGCCCGCAGGATCCGGCGGTGGCCGCCGGGCGTGCGCCAGGCCTGCAGCTCGCCGCGGTCGACCATCAACTGCACCGATCGGACGGCCATGCCGAGGCGCTGCGCGACTTCACGCGTGCTGAAATCCTCTTGCATGTCGTCGGGTGTACGGGCAATAGCAGTCATGAGTCAATTTTGCCGAATTAACCAAACATGTAGGTGGGCAATATCCCCAGTTATAAGCGATAAAAGTGATATCGGGTGTGACTTCGGTGGGGTGGGGGCTTCCCTCGCGCTCGCGAGGGGCGAACTCTGGTGCAATCCGGCCAGAGGAGATGCGATGACGAAGCGATGGACCGGACAGGCCGCGACGGTCCGGCTGGCCCGGATCTGGGCGGCGGGATGGCTCGCGGCGATGACGGGAGCGATGACCGGGGCGTGGAGCGCCACGGCGTCCGCGCCTGAGGCCGCGCCTGCGTCGGTGAACGCCGGCGCCGCCGGCTCGGTGCTGCAGCGTGTCCTCGCCAACGGCGTGCTGCGGGTCTGCATCTGGCCGGACTACTACGGCGTCACCTACCGCCATCCGCGCGACGAGACGCTCAGCGGCATCGACATCGACCTGTCCAACGAGCTGGCCAAGGAGCTGGGCGTCCGGCTGCGCTACGTCGAATCCTCGTTCCAGCGCCTGATCCCCGACCTGGAAGGCGAGCGCTGCGACGTGGCGATGTTCGCGGTCGCAGTGCTGCCGCAGCGCGCGGTGGCGCTGTCCTTCACGAAGCCCTACCTGCAGAGCGACATCTACGCCGTGGCGAGCCGCGCGAGCCGCGTGGTCAAGCGCTGGGAGGACATCGACCAGGCGGGCGTGGTGGTGGCCGTGCAGGCCGGCACCTCGACGGAGCGGGTGATGCGCGAGTCGCTCAAGCGCGCGACGCTGCACGTGGTGCAGCCGCCCGCGACGCGCGAGCGAGAGCTGGAGTCCGGCCGCGCCGACGTCTTCATGACCGACTATCCCTACAGCCGGCGGATGCTGGACAACGCGGACTGGGCGCAGCTGATCGCGTCGCCCCGGCCCTTCCACGTCCTGCCGTATGCCTACGCGATCAAGCGCGGCGACGCCGGGTGGCTGGCGCGGCTGGATGAATTCGTTGCGCGGATCAAGCGCGACGGGCGGCTGCGCGCCGCCGCCGAGCGCCACGGCCTGGGCGCGATCGTGGTGCCCTGAGGCACAGTCGCAGCGATGCTCGGTCCCGCCGTCCGGTCCCTCCTGCGCCTGCGCCGCGCCACGCTGTGGGCGGGCGTGGCCGTGGGCGCGGGGACGCTGGCCGGGCTGATCGGTCCAGCCTGGGTCGGACGCCAGGAGGCGATCGACGAGGCGCGCGCCCGCGGCGCGCTGCTGGCGCAGGTGCTGGAGAGCGACGCGAGCCGCACGATCGAGACCGCCTCGCTGTCGCTGCACGCCATCGGCGACGGGCTGACGCGCACGGTGGCGGATCCGCACGAGGCGCAGCACCTCGAGGAACACTTCAGCCATGTGTTGGTCGGCATGCCCTTCATCCGCAGCGTGTCGTTGCTGGACACGCGCGGGCGGGTGCTGATCAGCACGAACGCCGACGAGATCGGACTGGAGATCCCGCTGGACGACTTCGGCCGCCTGCCCGGGCCGGACCGCGACATGCTGATGCCGCTGAAGCCGGGACGCGGATTGGCGGACCTCGCGCGCGGACGCGGGGCGCGGGGCTCGCCGGTCGGCATGCTGCCGCTGCTGCTGCAACTGCCGCAGGCGCCGGACGAGCCCGCCGGCGGCGCGTCCTCGCCCACGCCGCTGGGCATCTCGCCGGGCACGCGCGAGGAGGACCCGCGCTGGCTGCTGGCGCTGATCAACCCGGACGCGCTGACGCAGGTCCAGCAGCGCGCGCTGCCCAACGGCCGCAGCGCGGCGTGGCTGGCGTCGACCGACGGCCAGCTGCTCGCCGCGATGGAGACGCTGCATCAGCTGCCCGGCCAGCGGCTGGACGGCCATCCGGCCTTCGACGGCCTGCGTCGCGGGCGCGAGCACGACACCTACATCGGTGCCGGCGCGCTGCCGGGCGAGGTCATCGTCGCGTACCGCGCGGCGCCGCGGCGGCCGCTGATCGTGGGCGTCGAGCAGTCGATCGAGGAGGTGCTGGCCCGCTGGCACGCGGGCCTGCGCTGGCTGCTGCTGATCGGCTCGCTGGCGCTGGCGCTGATCGCGCTGGCGACGATCACCGTGCGGCGCAGCCTGCAGGCGCGCGCGGAGGCGATGGAGGCGCTGGAGGGCGCGCACGAGCAGCTCGCCGATCGCGAGCGCGACATGCGCGTGCTGCTGAAGAGCGTGCAGGAGGTGATCTTCCGGACCAATCCGGGCGGGACGCTGACTTTCGTGAATGCGCGCTGGACGACGCTGCACCGCGGCCGCCCGGACGAAGCCGTCGGACGCCGGCTGGCCGACATCGCCGAGCCGGCCGACCGCGAGGCGGTGGCGAGCCTGTTCGGCGGGGACGAGGGCGTTCGCAGCGTTGAAGCGACGATCCGGAACGGGGAGGGCGCACCGCGCCGCTACCAGATCGCGACGGTGCCGCTGCGCCGCGACGGCGAGCTGCTCGGCTACGCCGGCAGCGCGGTCGACATCACCGAGCGCGCCGCCGCCGAGCGCCTGACGCGCCAGGCGCGCGACGCGGCGGAGGAGGCCTCGCGGACCAAGACGGAGTTCCTCGCGAACATCAGCCACGAGCTGCGCACGCCGCTGCAATCGATCCTCGGTTTCTCAGAGCTCGGCATGATGCGCAGCGGTGGGCAGGAGCGGTTGCAGGCGATGTTCTCGGACATCCACGGCTCCGGGCAGCGGATGCTGGCGCTGGTCAACGACCTGCTGGACGCGTCCAAGCTCGATGCCGTCGGCGCGCTGGAACTGCGGGCGGAGGACCTGCGCGAGCCGGTCGACGCCGTGATGCGCGAGCTCGCCCCGCTGACCGCGAAGCGCCACCTCACGCTGGCCGTCGACCTGCCCGCGCCGATGCCGGGCCGCGTGGATCCTCTGCGCTTCCAGCAGGCGGTGCGCAACGTGCTGGCCAACGCCATCAAGTTCGCGCCGCAGGGCGGTACCATCGAACTCCGCGGCGGTCGCACGCCCGAAGGCGCGCTGCACCTGTGCGTCGCCGACCGGGGACCAGGCATCCCGTCCGACGAGCTCGAACGCATCTTCGATCCCTTCGTCCAGTCGAGCGCGACCAAGGACGGCTCAGGCGGTACCGGACTCGGTCTGCCGATCAGCCGGCGGATCGTCGAGATGCACGGCGGGCAGCTGTACGCTCAGAATCGCGATGGCGGTGGCGCAGAGTTCCACCTGATCCTCCCCGCGCACGACACGCCGGCGGCGGGGAGCGAGGCCCAGGCGGCCGATTGAAGGCGTCCTGTCGACCGCGCCTTGTCCCCTGATCGAGGGGGCCGCGTGGGACCTGTGAGGCCCCGTCCGACAGCCACTTCACGCGCGCTGTGCCATCCTTGCCAACGGTTCGTGCCGATGGGACGGCACCAGGAGCACACCATGAAGTGGGAAGGCAATCGCGAGAGCGACAACGTCGAGGATCTGCGCGGATCGGGCGGCGGAGGCAGCGGCGGCGGGTTCCCGATGCTCGGCGGAGGACGCGGGATCGGCATCGGCGGCATCGTGGTCGCGCTGCTCGCGTCGTGGGCCTTCGGCATCAACCCGCTGACGGTCCTCAGCGCGCTCGACGGCAGCGCGGTCCAGACCGGACCCGGACCCGCCCAGCGCCCCGTCGAACACAGCCGTCCCCAGGACACCCCGGCGAAGTTCGTCAGCATCGTGCTCGCCGATACCGAGGACGTCTGGACGGCCCTCTTCAAAGCCGGCGGCAAGACCTACGAAGCGCCGACGCTCACCCTCTTCGAAGGTCAGTCACGCACCGCCTGCGGACTCGGGCAGGCAGCGATGGGACCGTTCTACTGCCCCGGCGACAGCAAGGTCTACATCGACCTGAGCTTCTATCAAACCCTCCGCGACCGCCTCGGCGCACCCGGCGACTTCGCCCAGGCCTACGTCATCGCCCATGAGGTGGGACACCATGTGCAACACCTGCTCGGCATCACCCAGAAGGTCGACGCCGCTCGCCGCCGTCAAAGCGAACAAGCCGCCAACGCCACCAGCGTGCGCGTAGAGCTCCAGGCCGATTGCTTCGCCGGCGTGTGGGCCCACCACTCACAACAATCGAAAGGCTGGCTCGAAGCCGGCGACATCGATGAAGCCCTGAACGCCGCCGCCAAAATCGGCGACGACACACTCCAACGCAGCGCCGGACGCGCCGTGGTGCCGGAAAGCTTCACCCACGGGACCAGCGAACAGCGGCAGCGCTGGTTCAAACGCGGGATGGCGCAAGGCGACTTGCGAGACTGCGATACCTTCTCGACGAAGCAGCTCTGAGACCGAGCACGACTCGCTTGGCCGGGGCCGCCGGCGAAGCCGAAGCTCCGGCGCTCAACTCCCGCCGCTCACCTTCGGCTCGCTTTGGTCAGACAGAACGCGCCTGGTCAGTTGTGGAAGCTTCGGCTTCGCCGGCGGCCCCGGCCAAGCAAGTCCACCCGAGTCGCTTACTGCGACGCGCCCGAGCCGGCAGCGGGACGAGGCTTGGCCTCAGCCCTCGGATCACCGACGCAGCCCTTCAACCACTGGCTCATCTCCCACTGCACCTGGCCCGACGATTCGCGCGAGGTGTAGCCGTGCGCTTCGAAAGGGAGCAGCACGTAGCGTGCGGTACCGCCCAGCCCCGCCAGGGCCTGGTACAGGCGCTCGCTCTGCATCGGGAAAGTGCCGGAGTTGTTGTCGGCCTCGCCGTGGATCAGCAGCAACGGATCCTTGATCTGATTGGCGAAGAGGAAGGGCGACAGCTTGAGGTACACGTCCTTGGCGTCCCACAGCGACCGCCGCTCGCTCTGGAATCCGAACGGCGTGAGCGTCCGGTTGTAGGCACCGCTGCGCGCGATGCCGCATCGGAACAACTTCGTGTGCGCCATCAGGTTCACCGCCATGAACGCGCCGTAGCTGTGACCGCCGATCGCCATCCGGCGCGGATCGACGACACCCAGATCCTCCGCCTTGTCCACGATGGCCCGCGCATTCGCAGTGATCTGCTCGATGAAGCTGTCGTTCATGTTGCGCGAGTCGCCCACCACCGGCATCGTCGCGTCCATCAACACCACATACCCATCCATCAACAGGTTCAGCGGGCTGATGCCGGAGAAGCTCATGTAGCGCCCCGGCGATCCGCTCAACTGACCGGCGATCGACGCGTCGTTGAACTCCAGCGGATAAGCCCAGACCAGCGCAGGCCGCTTCTCGCCCTCACGCAGATCGGGCGGCAGGTACATCCAGAACGAGAGCTCGACGCCGTCGTTGCGCTTGAAGCTCACCAGCTCGCGCCGCACGCCCTTCAACTGCGGCGTCGGATCCTTGATCCGCGTCAGCGACGTGACCTTGCCGTTCTCGCGCAGCACCAGGTTGGGCGGCTCATGCTCGGTCTCGCGCTGCGTGAGCAGCCGACGATCCTCCAGCAAGGCCATGGGCTGCTCGTAGACGCCCTCGGCCGACTGGAACAGCCGCTGCACGCTCAGATCCTTCAACGACAGCTTGTCCAGGAACGGCCGGTCGCCCTTGGGACCCGCCCCCTGACCCGACAGCAGCAGGTCGCCGTTGAGCGTCTGCGCGACCTGGTGGCCGTTGGTCAGCGTGCGCATGAACGGATAGCCGGGGTGCCGGTAGCGCTCGCGCACGGAGTGCTCGAACAGGGGCCGGCTCTGCTTGCCGTTGAGCGGCAGCAGGTAGGTGCGCGACCAGCCGCGGCTGCGGTCCTCTTCGGTCAGCAGGCCGTGGATGCCGTCGTCGAGGAAACGCAGCCGCGTGAAGCGGTAGGGCATGCGCTGGACCTCGGAGGGATCGCCCGTATAGGGCGGATCCAGCCGCATCACGCGGTCGCGGAACGCGGCGCGCGTGGCCGGGTTGCCGCCGTCCAGCGCCTCGATCCAGTAGATCGCCGCATCCTTGGTCGGTGAGGGATAGAACACCCGCGGACCGGGCAGCGCGCCGTCGATGGCGACGCCCTGCTTGAGCGGCATCTTCGCCAGCTCGCGGATCACCTTCCCGTCGCGTTGGCGGACCTCGACCACGGTGGGGAAGTCGTCGAAGGTCAGGTTGTAGCTGAACGGTCGCACCAGCCGCTCGGTCAGCAGCGCCTGGCCGGTGCCGACGCTGGAGACGCTGGTGAACAGGCCCGGCGCGCCGATGTCGCGGCTCTGCCCGCTGGCGATGTCGATCAGCGTGAGCTGCGAGCGGGCGTAGTGTTCGAACAGGTCCTCGTCGCGCGGGTTGCGCAGGAGGTCCGGGTAGGTGCGCTCGGGCGAGGCCTTGCCGTGCGTCTCCTGGATGGCCGGGCCGGTCTGCGCCCGGCTGGGCGCGGCGCCGCGGTCGTCGGGGATGGTCAGCACGACGGCCTCGCGGGCGTTCAGCCAGGCGATGTCGTCGGCGTCGACGGCGTTGTTGAGCCGCACGTTGTAGATGCGCCAGAGCTGGCCGTTGGACGTTGAGCCGGCCCACAGTTCGTCGGCGGTGTCGGTGCGACGGGAGAGCAGGAAGCGCTGTCCGTCCGGCGCCCAGAGGAAGTTGTGCCAGGTGCCGCCGGCGGGCAGCTCGACCTCGCGTTCGGCGGCCTCGGGCTCCAGCAGCGAGCGCAGGCGCACGCGCTGGACCGCGAGCAGGTTCTGCTGGCTGGCGTTGCGCGGATCGAAGCGCGCGCCGGCCAGGCGCAGCCCCGGTCGCGCCAGTTCTTCCAGCGGCGTGTAGCGGCGCTGCTCGACGAGCGCCAGCGCCTGCCGGTCCGGGGACGGGATCAGCCGCGGCAGCGCCGGGGCGTCGAGCAGGTCGCGGATCGCGGCGGACGGCTGCTTGTACGGCGCGGGCGCGGCGGCGACCGGCCCGGCCATGCCGCAGAGCGTCGTCGCGATCAGGGCGAGCGCCAGCCGTCGGACGGCGGAGGCGGCCTGGACCCGGACCGGGACCGGAGCCGGGACCTTGGACGCGGCGGGGCCACCGACGGGCGGAAGGCGCAGGCCGACAGAGGGGACGCGGGAGGACATGGGGTCGAAGTATCGCTGCGCTAGGATTCGCGCCCATGATCGAGCCGCCCTATCCGCACGCGCAGGACCCCCGCGCACCGCACGACCCGGCCCCCCGGGCCCCCGCGGTGCTGCCGGCCGTGGGCGAGCGCCTGGGCGTCTGGCGCGTGGCGACGGTGCTGTTCGAGTGCGCCTCGGGCGTCTGGTACCGCGTGGAGCACGGCAAGGCGGCGACGCAGACGGGCCTGGCGCTGGTGTACCGGCACGAGTCCGACGCGCAGGCGGTGCTGATGCGCTTCGCGGAGGACTCGGAAGCGCTGACGCGCTTCCAGCACCCGGCCTACGGCGCGCCGCTGGACAGCGGGCTGAGCCCCGCCGGGTTGCCTTATCTGATCGTCCCGGCGATGGAAGGTGCGCCGCTGCTGCGCGTGGCGATGGCGCTGCCGCTGAAGCGGCGGATGCAGCTGCTGCTGGACCTGATCGAGATGCTGGACGCCGCCCATGCCCACGGCCTGGTGCTGCACGAACTGGACCCCGGCACCCTGTGGCTGAGTCCCGCCCAGCAGTTGCACTGGTTGGGCCAGGGGCTGACGCCGCGAGACAGCCAGGCCCCCGCCGCGCTGGTGCGCGCTGCCGAGCCGCTGGCCAACGCGCGTCAACGCGCCGGCGGACGCCCCGACGCGAACAGCGAGACCCACGCGCTGGGTCGCCTGCTGGGCATGCTGGTCAACGGGCGCCTGCCGCGTCGCGACGCGACCGAGGACGGCTTTGAAGAGGAACCCGAGCCGGGTGCGACGCCCGTGGCGTCGCTGCAGTCGTGGCTGTCGCTGACGGCTGCGCAGCGCGAGAGCCTGGACCAGTTGCTGGACCGGGCCATGATGGATGGCCGCTCGTTCACCGATCGCCAGTTGCTGGCGCAGGCGGTGCGGGACTGGATCGCGGTCGAGCCCGCCCCGGCGCGCTCGACGTCGGGCAGCGGCGGCACGGCCTCGGCGCCGATGCCGTTGCTGCCGTCTCCGCCGCCGCTGGAAGCGGACGACGACCGCCCGAACTCGCCCCGTGCGCTCGGTGCCTCCTGGGCGGAACGGCTGGCCGGCATCGCACTGGTGCTGGCCCTGGCGGCCATCGTTGCCTGGCTGGTGGTGCACGGCGGCTGAGCGCTCTGAGCGCATCGGCCGTACATCGATCGCACATCGATTGCACATCGCTTTGCATCGACTGCGCATCGCTCCCACATCGGCGATGAGTCGCTGACCGACCTCGATGAACTAGCCCTCGCGCAGGAGTGAGGCAGCGGCCTTGGTCGACGCCCATGCGAATCGACAACTTCGCGCTTGCGATCGACTTGGAAGAGTCATGCATCGGTCGATGAAGGCGGATTGTCCGAGGCGGGGACGTCTGCCTACGATCGTTCTCCTGTCGCCGGGGTGGCGACTCGAGGAGGAAGCGCGTGAGTTTCGAAATCCGGCCGATGTCCGCCGCGGACTGGCGCAATTGCTGGCGGGATTCGGTGACCGATCCCGAGTGTTCGCCGTGGCTGCGCGGCGTGCTGGACAGCTGCATCGACGGCAAGAACGCGCACTGGATCCGGCTGGCCGTGCGATGGGCCGTGGACAAGGGGACAGGCGACTACCTCGTGCGCCTGCCCTCGCTGATCGGACGCCAGATCGCGGACCAGTTCTGCGCCCGCGTCGGCGACCGGCTCTACGGCCTGTGCGGGCTGGGCATCGGCGAGGCGCAGGTGTTCTTCGCCGGCGGCTCGTCGCCGTCCTACGAGGCGATGGGCCGGGTCCACGGGGTGCTGTCGGAGGCGTTCGCGGTCCACGGCTCGCATGGCGAGGACATCGGCCGCGACCCCATCCGCATGCCGATCTTCATCCCCGGCGCGCTGGTGCCCGAGGTGCTGGCCGCTGAAACCCGAGGTCGTTGAAGCGAGTCGGGCGGATCGCCGACCCGCAGGGCGTCCGCCGATCTGCATGACGTCCGCGACCCCGCGTCGCGGGGCTGCCGGGTGGTGGAAGGGGCGCCTATCATGGGCACATCCATGGATGCCCTCCGCAGACACCTGCTCCGTCATGCCGCGCTCGGCGCGATGGCCGTCGGCATGACGGGCGCGATGGAGGCAGCGCAGGCGCAGCCATCGTCGGCCGGCGCTCCGGGTGGGGCCAGCGGACCCGGCGCGGGTCGTCCCCGGTCGACGCAGGTGCTGATCGCCGGCACGACCTTCGCGCGGCTCTTCGAACCCGCGCCCGCCGGCGGCAAGCCGAGCGGCCTGGCCGTGGACGTGCTCGACGCGATCCTGATCCCCGCCGGCCTCCAGCCGCGCTACGAGTTCTATCCCTGGCTGCGCGCGCAGTCGATGATCGAACACGGCCCGGCGCAAATCCTCGTCGGCCCGTACCGCACGCCGGAACGCGAGAAGCTGATGCGTTTCTCGCGCCAGGCCTTCTACGAGGATGCGCTGGTGTTCTACGCGCGCCGCCGCGAGGAGGGCCTCTGGTGGGGCGACTTCCAGGCCCTGGTGCCGCTGCGGATCGGTGCGGTGCAGGGTTGGGTCTACGGCGACCGCTTCGAGCAGGCGCGCCGGGGCCTGAACGTGACCGCAGTGCGGGACCTGAACACGGCGCTCCGCATGCTGCAGCTCGACCGGCTGGACCTGATCGCGGCCAATCAGCGCAATTCGGAACCGGTGATCCAGGAGTTGGGAATGACCGATCAGGTGGCGCTGTGTGCGCCGCCGTTCGCGCAATTGCGCGGCCATTTCGCCTTCAGCCGCGATGCGGCGGGGGAGCCCTGGATGGCGCTGGTCGACGCCGGCATGCAGCGACTGCGCGCCAGCGGCGAACTGCAGCAGATGGCCGCCCGGCGCGGCGTCGCGCTGCCGGACTGACTGCCTTCAAGTCTTCAGGCCTTTCGGCCTTCAGCTCAGCAGCAGGAGCGCCAGGCCGATCGCGGCCGGGATGGCCTGGATGAAGAGGATCTTGCGGCTGGCCGTGGCCGCGCCGTACAGACCTGCCACCAGCACGCACGCCAGGAAGAAGATCTTCACCGGTCCGCCGGCGGCGCCGAGCACCAGGCCCCAGATCAGGCCGGCGGCGAGGAAGCCGTTGTACAGGCCCTGGTTGGCGGCGAGGACCTTGCTCGCCTCGGCGAATTCCTTCGTGAGTCCGAAGGCCTTGCGGCCCTTGGGCGTCGTCCAGAGGAACATTTCCAGGATCAGGATATAGACGTGGATCAGCGCCACGAGGGCGACGACGACGTTGGCGGCAAGGGCTAGTGTTGTGTTCATGGTTCGCACTGTACGTCCCGCTATCATCCCCGGCCCCTCCGCGCTTTCCTGTCCCGAACGTTCCATGTCCAAAGCCCAGCTCAACCCCGCCCAACTGGCGGCGGTGCATCACCTGTCGGGGCCTTGCCTGGTGATCGCGGGCGCGGGCTCGGGCAAGACCAGCGTGATCACGCAGAAGATCGCCAAGCTGATGTCCGAGGGCTACCGGCCCAAGAACATCGCGGCGATCACCTTCACGAACAAGGCCTCGCAGGAAATGCGGGAGCGCGCCAAGCACCTGGTGGGCAGCAAGGCGGGGTCGGAGTTGCTGGTGTCGACCTTCCACTCGCTGGGGGTGCGCATCCTGCGCCAGGACGGCCGCCACCTCGGGCTGAAGGAACAGTTCTCCATCCTCGATTCGGACGACGTGCTGTCGGTGCTCCGCGACGCGGGCGGCACGACCGATGCGGCGACGGCCAAGTCCTGGCAGTGGACCATCTCGCTGTGGAAGAACCAGAACCTGAGTCCGCAGCAGGCGCTGGCCTACGCGAAGGACGACATGGAGCGCGCCGCCGCCGTGGTGATGCAGCGTTACCAGGAGCGGCTGACCGCGTACCAGGCGGTGGACTTCGACGACCTGATCGGCCTGCCGCTGAAGCTGCTGCAGACGAATGAGGAAGCGCGCGGCAAGTGGCAGGAGACGCTGCGCTACGTGCTGGTGGACGAGTACCAGGACACCAACGCGGTCCAGTACGAGCTGCTGAAGTGCCTGGTGGGCGACCGGGCGATGTTCACCGCCGTGGGCGACGACGACCAGTCCATCTACGGCTGGCGCGGCGCGACGATCGAGAACCTGAAGAAGCTGCCGGTGGATTTCCCGCAGCTGAAGATCATTCCGCTGGAGCAGAACTACCGCTCGACCAGCGCGATCCTGCGCGCGGCCAACAACGTGATCGGCGGCAATCCGAAGCTGTTCCCGAAAACGCTGTGGAGCGAGTTCGGCGAGGGCGATCCGATCTCGCTGATCGAGGCCGACGGCGAGGAGCACGAGGCCGAACGCGCCGTGGCGCGCATCCAGTCGATCCGGGCCAACGAGCCGACGACGAAGTTCTCGGACTTCGCCATCCTGTACCGCGCCAACCACCAGTCGCGGATCTTCGAGCAGGCGCTGCGCCGCGCCGAGATCCCGTACAAGGTGTCCGGCGGACAGAGCTTCTTCGACCGCACCGAGATCAAGGACCTCTGCGCCTGGCTGCGGCTGCTGGTGAACCAGGATGACGATCCGGCGTTCCTGCGCGCGGTGACGACACCCAAGCGCGGCATCGGCCACCAGACGCTGGGCCACCTGAGCGAGTTCTCGGCGAAGTGGAAGCTGTCGATGTTCGAGTCGCTGTTCGCCGAATCGCTGAAGGCGACGCTGTCGAGCAAGGCGCTGCACGGGCTGCACGAGTTCGGCCGCTACGTGGTCGACCTCGAGTACCGCGCGCGCCACGCCGTCGGCGCCGAAGAGGGCAAGGCGCTGATCATGGAGTGGCTCAAGGACATCGCCTACGAGCAGCACCTGATCGACCAGGAAGACAACGAGAAGGTCGCGCAGGCCCGCTGGGGCAACGTGCTCGACTTCGTGGACTGGGTGGCCAAGCGCTGCGGCGGCGAGATCTCGACCGACGGCGGCATCACCACCGAAAGCCCGCGCCAGACGCTGCTGGAAGTGGCGCAGACGATCAGCGTGATCCTGTCGCTGGCCGAGCGCCAGGAAGAGCAGGACCAGGTCGTGCTGACGACGCTCCACGCCTCCAAGGGCCTCGAATGGCCGCACGTGGTGCTGGCCGGCGTGAACGAAGGACTGCTGCCGTTCAAGGCGGAGAACGACGAGCTCACCCCCCAGCGCGTCGAGGAAGAACGCCGCCTGATGTACGTCGGCATCACCCGCGCGCGGCGCACGCTGGCGGTGTCGACACTGCGGCGGCGCAAGAAGAACCGGGAAACGGTCGTCGGCGTGCCCAGCCGGTTCATCGCGGAGATGAAGCTCGGCGAAGGCGGCGTCAAGGAAGACCCCCGGGAGAAGCTCAAGCGGATGCGGGAACAGCTCGCCGCCAAGGCCGCAGACACCGCGGCGAAGCAGGCTCAAGCGGCCAAGGACGACCGCTGATCCTCGCAGTGAAGAGCCTGGCTTTCGCCATCCCATTCGGAAGCCGCGACAATCCGCCTCATGACGAGCACCCTGATCCTGAGCCCCGAAGAGTTGGCCGCGCTGCCGGCCTCGGACCGCATCCGTTACCGGTTGGTGAAGGCTGGCAAGCGCCACCATGCCAACGACAACATCGCCGAGTTCATCGAGGCGGGGGAGTTGGAGCAGCTGCAGGCCGAGGTGCAGACGCGCATGCAGGCGGTGTTGCAGTCGCTGGTGATCGACACCGACAGCGATCACAACACGCAGGAGACGGCCAAGCGCGTGGCGAAGATGTTCGTGAAGGAGGTCTTCGCGGGCCGTTACGCGCCGCCGCCGCCGGTGACCGAGTTCCCGAACGCCGAGCGTCTGAACGAGCTGATGATCGTCGGGCCGATCACGGTGCGCAGCGCCTGCTCGCACCACCTGTGCCCCATCATCGGCAAGGTGTGGATCGGCCTGCTGCCGAGCGAGCATTCCAACCTGATCGGCCTGTCGAAGTACGTGCGCCTGACCGAGTGGATCATGAGCCGTCCGCAGATCCAGGAGGAGGCGGTCGTGATGCTGGCCAACGAGCTCCAGGACCGCGTCAAGCCGGACGGTCTCGCCATCGTGATGGATGCGGACCATTTCTGCATGCACTGGCGCGGCGTCAAGGACATGGACTCGACGATGACCAACAGCGTCATGCGCGGCTCGTTCCTGAAGGATGCGACGCTGCGCGCGGAGTTCCTCGCGCTGATGAAGAACAAGAAGGGCTGACCGCACAAGCGGTCGATGACAAGGGCCCGCCGAGCGGGCCCTTGGCGTTTCTGTTCAGAGGCTGCGCGCTTCGCTGAAGCCGACGAAGCTCATCAGCACGCGGGTCGGGAACTGCCGGATCGCGGCGTTGTAGGCCTCGACCGACTGGTTGAAGACCTGCCGCGAGAACGCCCGCTGGCGGTCGATCATCTTGAGTTCGTCGACCGCGCCGGCGAGGTCCGGATCGATGCTCAGTTCCGCGTGGTGCTCCACCAGCGACACCATGCGCGTCATCGCGGCGCCGTGCACGGCGGCGGCCACCGCCAGCTGCGCCACCGGGTCCGCCGCGTACGGCCGCGCGCGCACCGCCTGTGCGGCGGCCTTGGCTTCCACCTGCGCCGCAGCCAGCGCGTCGAGGCTGGCCTGCTCGCTGGGCAGCCGCTCCCGCAGCCGTTCCAGCAGCAGGTCGCCGTGCGCGAAGCGACGCGTCAGCGCGTCGTCCAGCTGCGCATAGGCCTTGCCGATCTCATTGCGCAGCAGCATCACGCGGTTGTAGGCGCCGATGCTCCAGAACACCAGCACCGCGGCCAGGCCCCACAGCCACCAGTTCAAGTGGAACCCGGTCACGTCGTTCATGGCATCGGCGGTGATCGCGGGGTTCAAGGGGCGACGGCCGGACCGGCCGTTGTCGTGCCCTTCGTGAGCTGGAACTCGTTCCAGCCCTTGGCGCGCAGCTCGCAGGCCGGGCAGTGGCCGCAACCCCAGCCCCAGGCGTGCCGGGTCTTGCGCTCGCCCAGGTAGCAGGTGTGGGTGTGCTCGATGATCAGCTCGTTGAAGGCCGCGCCGCCCAGGGACTCCGTCAGCGCCCAGGTCTGCGCCTTGGTCAGGAACATCAGCGGCGTGTCCAGCGTCATCGGCGTGTCCAGCCCCAGGCTCAGCGCAACCTGCAACGCCTTGAGCGTGTTGTCGCGGCAGTCGGGGTAGCCGGAGAAGTCCGTCTCGCACATGCCGCCCACCAGCACCGACGCGCCGCGCCGGTAGGCCAGCGTCGCGGCGAAGGTCAGGAACAGCAGGTTGCGGCCCGGCACGAAGGTGTTGGGCAGGCCGTTGGCCTGCAGCTCGATCGCGCGTTCCTGCGTCAGCGCGGTGTCGGAGATCTGGCCGAGCAGGCTCAGGTCCAGCAGGTGATCCTCGCCGAGCTTGGCCGCCCACTGCGGGAACTGCGCGGCGATCTGCGCGCGCACGGTCCGGCGGCAGTCGAGCTCGATGCGGTGACGCTGGCCGTAGTCGAAGCCCAGGGTCTCGACCTCGGCGAAGCGCTCCAGCGCCCAGGCCAGGCAGGCGGTGGAGTCCTGCCCGCCGGAGAACAGCACCAGCGCCTTGCGGCGCGAAGCGTGGACGGCGGGAATCGGGGTGGTGGCGGCGTCGGACATGGGGAAATGGAGGGGCGCAGGCCAGGGGACCCGCGGTTGACAGGGAATGCGGCAGGCCGGAAGTGTGCCAGCACCGTGATAGCGTCCCGCGTCACAGGGAGGCAACACCATGAAACCACGTCGCCGTACGGCGATCCTGGGCGGCTGTGCGACGCTGATCGCCGCCATGTCCGTGTCTGCGGCGGGCGCTCCGGCCGAGGCGTCCGCGACGACCGCGACGACCGCGACGACCGCGATGGCGGCGGGGCCCGCCACCGCAGGCCCCGAGCCCCTCTCGACGATCCGCGAGGTGACGCTCTACCCGGGCGGCGCCCAGATTGAACGGACGCGGACCGTGCGCGCGGGAGACGGTCAGGTGCGCTTCGCCTGCCTGCCGCAAGGGATCAACACCAAGGAGCTGCGGATGCGCGCCGGCGCGGGCGTCATGTTGGGCGAGCTGCAGGTCGAGCAGGTGCAGCGGCAGACCCTGCCCGAGTGCGTCGCCGAGGATGCCGCGCTCCGCGAGCTGACGGCACAGGCCCATGCGCTGAAGGCTGAACTCAGCGGCGTCCAGTCCGCGCTCGGATTCCTGGAGCGACTGGCCGACCGCGAACGCGCGGGAGCGACGATGGGCGACGCGCTGGAGGCGGTGCGTCGGAACGGTCAGGAGCTCGCGGCGCGCCAGCTCGCGCTGACGGCCAGTCTGGAGGAGCTCGCGCCGCGCATCGACGCGCTCAAGGCGCGGCAGCCGGCGCCGGACGGTCTGGTGGCTGTCGTGCAGGCGCGGATGGCCGCGACGTCGGACGCCGTCGTCAGCCTGACCTACCGCTTCGACGACGGCGGCTGGGAGCCGCGTTACCGCGCGCAGCTGGACACGGCCACCGGCGACGTCACGCTGGAGCGTCTTGCGCTGATCGCGCAGGGCACAGGCGAAGACTGGAACGGCGTGCCCGTGCGGCTGTCGACGGTGGTGCCGAACGAGGACGTCGACGTGCCCGGGGCCGAGTCCTGGCGGCTCACGCTGATCACCAAGGCGGACCTGCTGGCGCAGCAGGCGGAACTGGTCGACCTTCAGCGAAGGAGCTTGGGTGAGCGGAACGCGAAGGACATGATGGCCCCGGAGAAGGTGCTACCGGCACCCGCCGTGTCGGTCGCATCGTTCTCCCCGAGCGTGTTCGAAGGCGCGCTCGCGGCGGAGTACACGCTGGCGCAGCCGGTCGTGCTGCGCGGCAACGGCCAGCAGCTCACGGTGAACCTGGGCCGCGAGGTCCTGCCGGGGCGCGTCCATTCGCGCGTGCAGCCGAAGCTGTCGGAGCGGGCGTCGCTGGTGGCGGAAGTGGACCGGCCAGCCGGCTCGTGGCCTGTCGGCGCGGTGCAGCTCTACCGCGATGGCGCGGCGGTCGGCGAGACCGCCCTGCCCGAAGCGGATGGCGACGGGCGTTGGACCCTGCCGTTCGGTCGGGACACGCGGCTGCGCGTGGTCGTCGACGAGGAGCGGCGGGACGGGGCGACCACCGGCTTGAGCGCCTCGCGCCGCGAGCGCACGATCACCCGCCGCTGGCGGGTGGAGAACCTGCGCGACCAGCCGGTGCCGGTCGTCGTCGTGGAGGCGTCGCCGGTCTCGGACCACAAGGATGTGCAGGTGCGCCGCAGTTTCTCGCCCGCGCCGACCCAGCAGGACGTCGGCCGCCGGCCTGGCGTGGTCGCCTGGACCCAGACGCTGGGGCCGCGGCAGTCGCAACGGTACGAGGCGGTCTATCGCGTCGAATCGCCGCGCGACGGCCGTGTGGTGAACCTGCCCTGATGGCGGGCTGACGGGCCGGGCGGGCTCAGCCCCTGATCTCGCCCTGACCCAGCACCACCCACTTCATCGAGGTCAGCCCCTCGAGGCCCACCGGGCCGCGGGCGTGGAACTTGTCGGTGGAGATGCCGATCTCGGCGCCCAGGCCGTATTCGAAGCCGTCGGCGAAGCGCGTGCTGGCGTTGACCATCACGCTGGCCGAGTCCACCTCGCGCAGGAAGCGCATCGCGCTGACGTGGTTGGTGGTCAGGATCGCGTCGGTGTGGTGCGAGCCATGCCGGTTGACGTGGGCGATGGCCTCGTCGAGCGAGTCCACCACCTTGATGCTGATGATGGGCGCGAGGTACTCGGTGTCCCAGTCCTCGGGCGTCGCGGGCTTGAGCAGGTCGCGCGGCACGGCTTCCAGCAGCGCCAGCGTGCGTTCGCAGCCGCGCATCTCCACGCCCTTGGCCGCGAACACCATGCCGATGCGGGGCAGGAAATCCGCTGCCTGCTTCGCATGGACCAGCAGCGACTCGGTCGCGTTGCAGGGGCTGTACTTCTGCGTCTTCGCGTTGTCGACGACGGTCACCGCCAGGTCCAGGTCGACCTCGGCGTCGACGTAGCTGTGGCAGTTCCCGTCCAGGTGCTTGATCACCGGCACGCGCGCCTCGCGGCTGATGCGCTCGATCAGGCCCTTGCCGCCGCGCGGGATGATGACGTCGACGTAGGCGGGCATCGCGATCAGCAGGCCCACCGCGGCGCGGTCGGTCGTGTTGATCAACTGCACCGCGTCGCGCGGCAGGCCGGCCTCCTCGAGGCTGTCCGCCACCAGCGCGGCCAGCGCCAGGTTGCTGTGCAGCGCCTCGGAGCCGCCGCGCAGGATGCAGGCGTTGCCGCTCTTGATCGCCAGCGACGCGGCCTCGATGGTCACGTTGGGACGGCTCTCGTAGATCATGCCGAACACGCCCAGCGGCACGCGCATCTGGCCGACGCTGATGCCGGTGGGACGGCGCTTCATGCCGGTGATCTCGCCGATGGGGTCGGGCATGGCGGCGATCTGGTCGCAGCCTTCGGCGACGGTGGCGAGCACCTTCGACGTGAGGCGCAGCCGGTCGACCATCGGGGCTTCGAGGCCCGACGCGGTGGCCGCGGCGAGGTCGCGTTCGTTCTCGGTCGCGAGCGCCGGGCCGGCCTCGCGCAGGCGACGGGCCAGGGCCGTCAAGGCGAGGTTGCGGGCGGCGGTCGGGGCGGCGGCCATCAGCGTCGCGGCCGCGCGGGCCGCCTCGCCGACGCCGGTCATGTAGGCGCTGAGATCGGTCATAGGGTCTGGATTCTGACCGAAGCCCCGCCGACGCCTTCGCGCCGGGGCCATCGAAAGCCGCAAGCAGAGCCTTCGCGGTGTCACCCATGTCCTGGCACACCTGTCACCCATGTCCGTGCACGCACCTGTCACCCATGTCCTGGCACATCTGTTCGTGGAAGATCGCGGCGAGGGTTTGTCCCAGGAACCCGCCACTTGCGGCGGTGGCGTCCAATCTTCTACAGTTGTAGTACGACAGGTGTAGAGATACGGGATCCGAGCATGGACGAGTCGATCAACGACGACGGCAGGGGCGACGTGACGCTCAGCGAGCTGCAGCTGGCGCTGATGCGCGTGCTGTGGACGCGCGGGCAGGCCAGCACCGCCGAGGTGGCGGAAGCGCTGCGCGACCAGCAGCGCCCGCTCGCGCACACGACCGTGGCGACCTTGCTGTCGCGCCTGGAGAAGCGCGGCCTGATCGCCAGCGAGCGCGACGGCCGGGCGCTGGTCTACCGCGCCGCGGTCAGCGAGCCGGAGGTGCAGCGATCGATGGTGTCGGGGCTGCTGAGCACGCTCTTCGGCGGCAAGCCCGAGGCGTTGCTGAGCCATCTGGTCGCGGAAGGCGAACTCGGCGACGATGACCTCGCCAAGATGCGCGCGATGCTGAAGAGCAAGGGAGGCCGCCATGATTGAAGCCCTCACCGGCTGGCTGTTGAACTACCTGGTGCACAGCACGGTGCTGCTGGGCGGCGTCTGGACGCTGGAGCGCGCCGGCTGGCTGAAGCATCCCGCGTGGCGCGAGGCCTTCTGGCGCGCCGCCTTCTTCGGCGCGGTGCTGACGGCGAGCGTGCAGCCGCTGACGCAGGTGACGCGGGTGGCGCTGCCGGATGTCTGGGCGCCGACGCCGACGCTGGCGCCGTTGCTGGCGCATGAGCAGGACGCTGGCGCTGAGGATGTCTCGAACGCAGGACCGATGACCACGCCGTCGACCGGCGACGGGAACGCAGCGACCTCCGCCGCGACTCTGACGGTGACGGCGCCGTCGCCCGCGCAAGTGCAGGTCGAACGGGCGGCCGATCGCTTGACGGTGATTGCCGA
The DNA here is from genome assembly GCA_002205125.1 of Roseateles noduli. Classification (GTDB taxonomy): domain Bacteria; phylum Pseudomonadota; class Gammaproteobacteria; order Burkholderiales; family Burkholderiaceae_C; genus Roseateles; species Roseateles noduli. The sequence continues at coordinate 433,740 of NIOE01000007.1, forward strand.
TCATCCGGTCGACCTTTCCGATGACTCGATGCGTCAGCGTCGGGCCCTGCTGCGCGACGGCTTCGCCGCGCTGCTGCTCTCCTGGCCGCTGGTCGCGCTGTTCGGCGTCGGGCTGACGCTGCTGCGCTGGTGGGCCCTGCGCCGTCAGGTGCGCGCGCTGGCGCTCTGCGACGACACCGAACTCCGCGATGCCGCCACCGAACTCGCCGCCATTGCCGGCGTGCGCGCGCCGACGCTGCGCGTGAGCCCGCAATGGGCCAGCCCGCTGGTCGCGCCCGGCGGTCAGGTCTGCCTGCCGCAGCGATTGATGCGCACGCTTGACGGCCAGCAACGCGTCGCGGTCCTCGCACACGAGATTGCGCACCTCCGCCGTCGCGACCTCGCCTGGCGGCTGGCCGCGCGGCTGGTGTCGCAGCTCGGCTGGCTGCAGCCGCTGAACCGGCTCGCGGTGCGTCGGCTGGACCTGCTCGCCGAACTGGCCTGCGACGCCTGGGCCGCCGCTGAAGCCGGCGCGATGCCGCTGGCCGAGGGCCTCTACGTCTGCGCCCGCGACATGGCCGCCGCGACCGCCGCCGCCGAGCGCCGCCGCGGCGCCCGCCCGATGCCGGTGCTGGCCAGCGCGATGGCCGCCGCCCGCTCGCCGTTGATGGCCCGGATGGATGCGCTGCTCGCAGGCTCGCCGACGGACCGGACCACGCCCGCCCGTCGCCGCCTCGGCCGCGTGCTGATCGCCGGCGGCCTGTGCGCCGTGGCGCTTGCCGTGCCCATGCTGGTCATCGGCAAGGCGCCCCGGCTCAACGTCGACCTGAGCGGCGTCAGCGGCGCGTTCTCTTCGGCCCTCGGCGGCATGAAGGTCACACGGCAGGTCATGATCAGCAACGGCGTCGAGCGCCGCGTGAACTACTCGGGCGACCTGGAGTTCAACGGCGACGAGACCGACGTCGTCTCGCTCGACGACAAGCTGTCGATCATGGAACGCGCCGACGGTGTCACGCGCCGCCTCGAGATCGCCGCCGACGGCAAGGGCGGGCAGGTGCGCCGCTTCTGGCTGGACGGCGACATGAAGCCGATCGACGCGCCGGCGCAGGCCTGGATCACGGAGCAGATCGAGCTGGTCGCGGAAAGCGCCCAGGGCAGCGGACCGCGCGTGGAGCGCCTGCTGCGCAAGGGCGGCGTCGAGGCTGCGCTGGCGGACATCGGCAAGGCGCCGGAGTCGATGGCGCGCCGCAGCCGCATCGAGGCGCTGCTCGACAGCGGCCCGCAGAGCGACGACACCGTGTCGCAGCTGATCGGGCTGTCCGCCCGGATGAAGGACGACTTCCAGCGACGCACCGCCTTCATCGCGCTGATCCAGCATCGGACGCTGGCGGCCGCGCAGCAACGCGAGCTGCTGGAGCAGGTCCCGACCTTCAAGGGCGACTTCGACCGTCGCGAGGTGATGGTGGCGCTGTCGCCGCAACTCGCCAGCGATGCGGGCGTGATGACCGCGTGGCAGCAGGCGGTGCGCGGTTTCGCCGGCGACTTCGACAAGCGCGTCGCGATCGTCGCGCTGATCGACGAGGACCACGAGGCCACGCCGGAGCGCCTGCGCACAGCGATCGCCGCGAGCGGGATGATCAACGGCGACTTCGATCGGCGGACCGTGCTCACGTCGGCGGCCCACCAGATGCGCGGGGAGGCGGCGCCCTTTGCCGCGGCGTACGTGGATGCCGTCCAGGGCATCTCGGGCGATTTCGACCGTCGCACGGCAATGATCGCGTTGATGGACGACACCAGGGTCGACCGCGAGGTCGCACTGCAGGTGCTGCGGGCCTCGGGCAGCATGAGCGCCGGTTTCGATCGCGCCGAGCTGCTGATTGCGTTGGCGGAACACCTGCCGGCGGATCCGGACGTGGTGACGCAGTACCGGCAGGCGGCGCGGGGATTGAGCACGCACGACCGCGGCCGCGTGGAAGCGGCGATCGACCATCTGACACCGACCTGAATACATCCCGTGCGGCAGTGATGCCGCCTCGGCGCACAATCGCCGCATGGCACTGCACACCTGGACCCTCTATTTCCTGGCCGTGATCGGCCTGTCGCTGACGCCTGGGCCGAACAGCCTGCTCGTGCTCGCGCATGGCGCGGCGCACGGCAGCCGGCGGACCTTGTGGACGATCGCCGGCGGCGCGACCGGCTTCGCCGCGCTGATCGGCCTGTCGATGCTGGGCATCGGCGCGTTGCTGCAGACCACCGCCAGCGCGCTGCTGGTGCTCAAGGTCGTCGGCGGCGCCTACCTGATCTGGCTGGGCATCCAGCTGTGGCGCTCGCCATCCATCCAGCTGAGGCCGGCCGAAGGCGCTTCCGCGGCGCAGGGGCGCGGTCACGTGCTGTTCCGCCAAGGCCTGCTGTCGGCGGTGTCGAATCCCAAGGTCCTGCTGTTCTACGGCGCCTTCCTGCCGCAGTTCATCGATCCGCAGCGCGATCTGCTGGTCCAGTTCGTGTGGCTGGCGGCGACCTTCGTCATCACCGAGGCCATCGTCGAATTCCTGATCGCGAGCCTGGCCCATCGCGTGCGCCCCTGGCTGGAACGCTCCGGCCGCGGCTTCAACCGCGTCTGCGGCACCTTGTTCGCGATGATGGGCGCCGCGCTGCCGCTGACGCGTTGATCCCCCCGTCGACGCCATGAAAAACGGACGCCAAGGCGTCCGTTCCGCATTGCCGTCAAGTGCGGGTCTCCCGCTCCCGCTTGCGGGAGCGGGCCGGGGTGAGGGCCAGCGGCGGTGGTACCGCCCCGTCGGGCCCTCAAGGCCTCACGTCTTCACGGCTTCGCGGCCGAGGCCGGTGCCGACGGTGCGGCCACGTCGACCGGCGCGCCCTGCAGGTCGCGGATCTCCAGCGGCTTGCGACCGAAGGCTTCCAGCTGCGGCAGCACCTTCGCCTTGTCGCCGACGGCCACGACGATCAGCGCAGCCGGATCGACATAGGTCTTCGTCGCCTTGTAGGCGCTGCTGGCGTTCACGGCGCCGTACTTGCGCGGCAGCGAGGTGATGCTGTCCGCCGGCGCGCCGACCGCCCACTCGCTCGCGTAGCTCGAAGCCACGACGCGGTTGGTGTCGAACAGCCCCGGCAGCGCCAGCAGCTGCGCGTTGCGCACGCGGTTCAGCTCCTCGGCGCCCATGGGCTTGGCGCGCATGCCGTCGATCTCCTTGAACATGTCGGTCAGCGCCGGGCCGGTGACGTCGGTGCGCACGCTGCCGCGGATGCCGAACAGCCCGCTGTCGCGGTTCATCGTGTAGGCCGAGTAGATGCCGTAGGTGTAGCCCTTGACCTCGCGCAGCTGCGTGTTGATGCGCGACGTGAAGAGACCGCCCATCGCGGCGTTCATGACCTTGATGTCCTCGGCGTCGGGCGTGCCCGCCTTCGGGCCGGTGGCGACGACGCTCAGCGCGGTCTGCGGCGCGTTCGGCTTGTCGACCAGGATCACGCGCGCGGCGACCGGCTGGGGCGCGGCGGCGTTCACCGGCGCGGCGGCCGAGGCCGGGCGCTCCCAGCCGCCGAACAGGCGATCGGCCAACGACTTCAGCTCGTCGGCCGAGATGTCGCCGGCGACCACCAGCGCGGCCTGGTCGGGCCGGTAGTGCGTGGACCAGAACTGACGCAGCGCGGCGGCGTCCGTGGCCTTGATCGAGGCCTCGTCGCCGATGGCGGCCTTGGCCAGCGGATGGCCGTCGCCGTAGATCGCGCGGTTGGAGACGATCGCGGCCACCGCCGGCGCCTGCTCGCGCTGCTGCTGCAGCGCGGCCAGGCGCTGGTTCTGCATGCGTGCGATCTCGCCGGCATCGAAGGCCGGATGCAGCGTCACGTCCGCCATCAGCGCCAGCGTCTGCGCGAAGTTGCGCTTCAGGCTGCTGGCTTCGATGCGGGCCTCGTCGCGACCCGCGCCGGTGCTGATCGCCGCGCCCAGCGCCGCGGCCTCGTCGGCGATCTGCTGCGCGGTGCGCGTCTGCGTGCCCTGCTGCAGGATGCCGGCGGTGAAGCTCGACAGGCCCGGGCGGTCCGCCGGATTCGCGGTCTGGCCGGCGCGCACGACCAGCGTCGCGCTCACCAGCGGCAGGCCCGGGTTGGGCACATGGATCAGCGTCAGGCCGTTGGCCAGCGTCAGGCGCTTGCCCTCCGGCAGCACCGAGGCCTTGGCCTTGCCGCCCTTGGGCTGCGTCTTGCGCCAGGCGACGTCGGGGTTCATCGACTCGCGCTCGCCCTTGGCGGCCTTCTCCGGCATCGGCGGGGTCGGGACTTCAGCCGACAGCTTCTGCTCGCCCGGCGTCGCCAGCACGACGACGCGGGCGTTCTTCTTCAGCTGCTGCGCGACGACGTCGCGGATCTTCTCCGGCGTGATCGACTGATAGCGCGCCAGGTCCTTGCCGATGTAGTTCGGGTCGCCGGCCTGCTGGTTGTAGTAGTTGATCTGGTCCGCCAGGGCCTGGACCTTTTCCAGGCGGGCCAGCGTGCTGGTTTCGATGGCGGCGCGGGCGCGACCCATCTCCTCCGGCGTGGGCGGATTGACGGACAGCTCCGCGACTGCGTCGTCGACGATCTTCTGGATCTCGTCCAGCGACTTGCCGGGACGCGCGATCACCTCGACGGAGAACACCGAGCCCAGCGACAGCGAGTACTGCTGCACCTGCACCGACTGCGCCAGCTGCTTGTCGTAGACCAGCGTCTTGTAGAGGCGGCTGGACTTGCCGCCGCCCAGCACGTGGGAGGCGAGGTCCAGCTCGGCGTCGCCGGGCTGGAACACGGCGGGCGTGTGCCAGGCGATGTCCAGGCGCGGAAGCTCGATGCGGTCGGTGACCTCGACGCGCTTCTCCTCGGTCAGCTTGGGCTGCGGCACATTGACCGGCGGCACCGGATCGCCGGCCTTTAGCGGGCCGAAATACTTCTGCACCAGCTGCTTGGCCTGCGCCGGATCGAAGTCGCCGGCCAGCACCAGGGTGGCGTTGTTCGGGCGGTAGTAGCTGCGGGCGAAGGCCTTGACGTCGTTCAGCTTGATCGACTGGATGTCGGCGTGCGAGCCGATCACCGTCGCGCGGTACGGATGCCCTTCCGGGTACAGCGCCTGGTAGAGCGCTTCCTCGACGATGCCGTAGGGGCGGTTCTCGACGGACTGGCGGCGCTCGTTGCGCACGACGTCCTGCTGGTTGGCCAGCGAGACCGAATCGACCTCGTCGATCATGTAGCCCAGCATGTCCGACTTCAGCCACAGGCCCAGTTCGAGCTGGTTGGACGGCAGCGTGAAGAAGTAGTTCGTGCGGTCGAAGTCGGTCGAGCCGTTGGAATCGGTGCCGCCGGCCGCGTCGATGATCTTGTCGGCCGAGCCGCGCGGGATATGGCGGGTGCCGGCGAACATCAGGTGTTCGAACAGATGCGCGAAGCCGGTCTGTCCCGGGGCTTCGTTGCGGGGACCGGCGTGCACCCACAGGTTGAAGGCCACCAGCGGCAGGCGGTGGTCCTCGACCAGGATCACCTCGAAGCCGTTGGCCAGCTTCACCTTCTCCAGCTTCACGTTGAGCGTGCCGCCGACGGTGGAGACGGCGCTGGTGCCGGCTGCGGCCGGAGCGGCCAGCGCGGCGGAGGTGACGCTGGTACCGCCGAGGGCGGTCAGGACGGCCAGGGTGATGGCGGCGGGTGCCGCGGGCATGAATCGCATGGTGGGACGCTTCCCTTCAATGTTGGTGCGGGGCTTTTAACCAAAGCGGGCGCCCCTCACAAGTGCCGGAACTCTGAAAGATCAAGGTTGGGGGTGGGTGGTCAAAGCGGGCGCAGCATCAGCTGCTGATGGAGCGGCAACGGAACGGCACCCAGTGCGCGCAGTGTGGCACCGCCGAGGTCGTCCCGCTGCAGCTGCGGCACGCGCAGGCGGCGCGACGGGTACACGGCGACGAGGGTCTGGATCAGCGTGCGGGCGGTCTGCTCATCGAGGGCGATGAAACTGTGGACCATCACGGTCTCGTCGGGGAGGCTGAAGACGATCTGGCCGCCGTCGCGCTGCCAGCCGTGATAGTCGATGCCGTGCCGGATCGTGGCGGCGGTCACCTGCAGCGGCAGGTCGGGGATCCGGTGTTCGGCTGCTTCGAGCCAGCCCAGCAGATGCGGCATGTCGATGGCGTGGAGCTCGCCGCCGGTGGACGGCGCGATCGTGCCCGGCTCGGCCACGAAGCCGAAGAGGTCGTGCTGCTTGCGGAAGCCGCGTCCCTCATACAGGCGTCGTGCGCGCTCGTTCTGCGCAAAGACTTCGAGCTCCACGGCCCGCAGGCCGGCGGCCGCCGCGCGGGCGATGAAGTCGTCGAGCAGCGCGGGCGCTGCGCCGGTTCCGCGCGCGGCGGGCACCGCGCCCATGGTCGCCAGACGCCACCGGTTCGACACCGGTCGCTGCGCGACGAACGCGAAGGCCAGCGGCGCGCCCGACGCGTCGAGCGCCACACGCGACAGCGGCAGATCGACACCCTGCCGCGCGAGGAACATCGGCCACTGCGCGAAGGGGATCTGGAACGGACCGATCAGGTAGTCGGCGAACGCCGCGGTGAAGGTCGCGTGGAGGATCTCCGGGGCGACTTCGTCGGCGCGGACGAAGGAGAAGTCGCGGACGAGCATGTCGGTGGGGTGTCTCATGTGGCGCTTGGAGGCTCCCGTTCGCCGGGTGTTGGCGCGGTGTTTGTTGGAAGGACTGCACCCGATGGTACGGTGGTCAGGAAAGCCTTCTGAGCAACGGCGTTCTCGAGGCGCCACGTCAGGTCGGATCGAAGATGGGTCATCAGTTCTGCAGAGGTCCGGATCTTCATGATCGTGGCGCCGTCAACAGGGATTGAACCTGCCCGATGTCGGGCAGCTGTTTCAGTCGGGATCGGCGGGGTTTGCCTTCCCCACCGAAGTCATGGCGAGGCGAAGCTCTTCCGGTGCAAAGGTGGTCCCATTCGAGTTGAAGCGCTCGAACAACGCCTGCGCCACGTCCATTCCGCATTGATGCCGAAGGATCTCCACATGGATTCGTGCACGCCGGAGGTCCAGCCGTAGCTGGATGTTGAAGGCCAATCCATCGTCCACGGGATCATCGTCTTCATCCTCCTCGGCGACTGCGCCGTGCCAGGACATGCCCGACAACGCAGGCAAGAGCGTCGTAGAACGGAGGACGAGTGGGGGAACTGGCCGGCCCTTCTCGTCGAGCAAGTCGCCGGTCAATTGAAGGACTGTCATGACCGGGTGCAAGCCGTCCAGTAAATCCCACGTGCCATCCTCGCGTTGAAAGACGAATATTGGCGGAACGGCGAGGCCGAGCAGAACGGACTCCACGAAACGGGTCTTCTGCGACTCATCCCAACGGAACAGACGCTGGTAGGTCGGATCGATCACCAGTTCCTTGGCGCGGTAAAGGGTGACGATCTCTCCCAGCGACATGCCGTATCCGTCGGTGGAGATCTGACGGCGCGCTTGATGGAGCTGACTCTGGAGGTCCCGGGCGGTCATTGCTGAAGGTCTCGTGTGATGTGAGACCAACGATTCTGAGTCCGGTCCGTGGACGCGAATTCATATGCATCCCAGTCATTTCCGAGATGCGTGGATCGTGCTAACGATGATCCGTATCGCTCAATTGACGGTGCCCAGCCACGCCGGAATCGCCAGCCAGATCGGCGCCGTCGCCGCGAACAGCAGCGTGCCCAGCACGATCGCACCGGAGGCTTCGGCCTCCAGCGTGCGATAGCGTTGCGCGAACATCATCGCGTTGGAGCCCGGCGGCAGCGCGGCCATCATGACGATGACGGCGAGCGGCATGCCCGACAGCCCGAAGCCCCAGTGCGCGATGCCCAGCACCAGCGCGGGCAGCACCAGCAGCTTGAGCGCCGCCAGGCCCAGCAGCGTGCGCATCGCGCCGCGCGGCATGCCGTAGTAGGACAGCGACATCCCGATCAGCACCAGGCACAGCGGCACCACCGCGCTGCCGAGCATCTGCAGCACCTCGTCGAGCACCGCGGGCAGCGGGATCCCGGTGGCGTGCCACGCGAAGCCGCACAGCACCGGCAGCACCACCGGGTGGATGACGGTGTTGCGCATCGTCGTGAGGAGGGTGCGCTTCAGGCTGGCGCCGCCGCTCGTGTGGCGGGCGAGGTCCATCTCGACGAGCACGGTGGCGATGGTCAGCAGCGTCAGCGCGTGCAGGCTCACCACGGTGATGTGGACCGCGAGGCCGCTCTCGCCGAACACGCCGGCGACCAGCGGCACGCCGACCTGCAGCGTGTTGCCGAAGCTCGCGGTGATGCTGCGCACGGCGGGCGCGGCCGGGTTGTCGGGATGGCGCTTGCGTTCGTACAGGTAGACGGCGACCAGCATCAGCACCACGGGCGCGAAGAATGCGGCCACGGTGAGCCAGGGCAGTTCCGAGATCTCCACGCGCGCGGTGGTGCGGAACATCAGCGCGGGGACGAAGAGGTAGAACGCGATGTTCGAGAGGATGCGGGCCGGGTCGTTCTCGCCGCCGGCCTTGCCCAGCCAGCGCATGTGCCCGACGAACCAGCCCATGCCTGCGGCGATGAAGATCGCCAGCAGCTTGTAGAACAGGACGGCAGTCATGGCGAAGCAGTATGCCGCCCGGCGCGGGGTGCCCGCGCGCCGCCCGCACAGCAGCCTCCGTTCAACGTGAAGTCAACGATCGCCACGACGCGTGCAGTCAGCGATCCCCATGATCACGTGCGGTCAGCGATTGCCACTGGGGCCGGAGTAGGGCTTGGGGTCCCTGGAGGGGTGCCCCATGCCCTGCGGAGAGCCCGCGCTTGGCCTCCCGACAGCAGCGGCCGAAGAACGTCAGGCCACCTCGCTCCACTGCTTGGACAGCTGGTCCCACTTCAGTCGCGCCGCCTTCAGATGGCGTTCCTTCACGTGGCCGTAGCCGCGGATGTCTTCCGGGATGCGGGCCAGCTCGACGGCGGTCGACAGGCGCTCGGTGGTGAGGCCCTTGGCAAGGATCGATTCAATCGTCGCACGGTAGTCGACGATCAGCTGGCGTTCCGTCTTGCGTTCCTCGGTATGACCGAACGGATCGAAGGCGGTGCCGCGCAGGCCCTTCATCTTGGCCAGCATGCCCATCGCCGGACGGACCCAGCCGCCGAAGGGGCGCTTCTGCAGATGGCCGTGGTCGTCCTTCTTGGCGAGCATGGGCGGTGCCAGGTGATGCACGACCTTGAAGTCGCCTTCGAACTGGCCCTTGATCTTGTCCAGGAACTTGGTGTCCGTGTGCAGGCGGGCGACTTCGTACTCGTCCTTGTAGGCCATCAGCTTGAACAGGTAGCGCGCGACGGCCTCCGTCAGGCGCGTGCCGCCCACCGGTGCTTCCGCCTGGCGGACCTTCTCGACGAAGGCGCGGTACTGCTCGGCGTAGGCGGCGTTCTGGTAGTCGGTCAGGAACTCGACGCGCTTGGTGATCAGCTCGTCCACGCCCTGGCGCTTGACGAAGTTGATGACCTGCTGCGCCGCGAACAGCGACTGCACCGCGGCCAGGTCGTGCGCGCAGCGACGGCCCCATTCGAACGCGGCCTTGTTGTTGTCGACCTGCACGCCGTTGAGCTCGATCGCGCGCATCAGCGCGGCGTGGCTCAGCGGCACGCGGCCCTTCTGCCACGAGAAGCCCAGCATCAGCGGGTTGGTGTACAGCGAGTCGCCCAGCAGCTTCACCGCGACCTCTTCCGCGTCGAACATGCCCAGGTGCGAGGCGCCCACGGCCTTCTGCACGGCGGCCTCGCAGGCCGCGCCGGGGAAGGACCAGTTGGCGTCGTTGACCAGCGTCGCGGTCGGCGAGCCGTGCGTGTTCAGCGCCACGAAGCTGCGGCCTTCGCGCATCACGGCCAGCGTCGTCTTGTTGGCGGCGACGATGGAATCGCAGGCGATGACCAGATCGGCCTCCGCGGTGCCGACCTTGGTGCAGTGGATCGCGTCCGGCGTGTTGGCGATCTGGATGTGGCTCCAGGTCGCGCCGCCCTTCTGCGCCAGACCGGCCGCGTCCTGCGTGATCACGCCCTTGCCTTCCAGATGCGCGGCCATGCCGAGCAGCTGGCCGATGGTGATCACGCCGGTGCCGCCCACGCCGGCCACGACGATGCCCCAGGCCTCGACCGCGTTCGGGATCGACGGCTGCGGGATCACCGGCAGCGACGCGTCGAAGGGGCTGACGCGCTTGTCCTTCTTCGGCTTCTTCAGCTCACCGCCTTCGATGGTGACGAAGCTCGGGCAGAAGCCCTTCACGCACGAGAAGTCCTTGTTGCAGGTGTTCTGGTTGATCTGGCGCTTGCGACCGAACTCGGTCTCCAGCGGCTCGACCGACAGGCAGTTCGATTGCACCGAGCAGTCGCCGCAGCCTTCGCAGACCAGCTCGTTGATGACGGTGCGCTTGGCCGGGTCGACCAGCTTGCCGCGCTTGCGGCGGCGGCGCTTCTCGGTCGCGCAGGTCTGGTCGTAGATGATGACCGAGGTGCCCGGGATCTCGCGGAACTGGCGCTGCAGCGCGTCCAGCTCGTCGCGGTGGTGCACCGTCACGCCGGGCGCCAGCGGCTTGCCGTCGTACTTCTCGGGCTCGTCGGTGACGATGATCAGCTTGGCCACGCCTTCGCTGACCAGGCTGTTCATGATCTGCGTGACGCTGTGGCCCTCGGGGCGCTCGCCGACCTGCTGGCCGCCGGTCATCGCGACCGCGTCGTTGTAGAGCACCTTGTAGGTGATGTTCACGCCCGCGGCGATGGACTGGCGGATTGCCAGGATGCCGCTGTGGAAGTAGGTGCCGTCGCCGAGGTTGCTGAAGATGTGCTTCTCGTCGGTGAACGGCGCCTGGCCGACCCAGGGCACGCCTTCGCCGCCCATCTGGGTGAAGGTCGCGGTGTTGCGGCCCGGCATCCAGGTGACCATGTAGTGGCAGCCGATGCCGCCCACGGCGCGTGAGCCGTCCGGCACGCGCGTGCTGGTGTTGTGGGGGCAGCCGGAGCAGAACCACGGCGTGCGGTCGGCGCCGCCGGCGGTCTTCTCTTCGCTCTTGAGCGACTGCTCCTTGGCGTCGATCAGCGCGACGCGCGCGTCCAGGCGCGCGGCGGTGTCGGCGTCCACGCCCAGCTTCTTCAGCCGCTTCGCGATGGCGCGGGCGATGATGGCCGGCGTCAGGTCGGCCTGCGGGCGCAGCAGCCAGTTGCTGCTCGGGTTCGGGTGGCTCCACTCGCCGCCGCTGCGGTCGCCGTCGGTCTCGTCGAACTTGCCGAGCACGTTCGGGCGCACGTCGGGACGCCAGTTGTACAGCTCTTCCTTGAGCTGGTACTCGATCATCTGGCGCTTCTCCTCGATGACGAGGATCTCCTGCAGCCCGGTGGCGAAGTCGCGGGTGATGGTCGCTTCCAGCGGCCACACGACGTTGACCTTGTGCAGCCGGATGCCCAGGCGGCGGCAGCTGTCGTCGTCCAGGCCCAGGTCGTGCAGCGCCTGGCGGGTGTCGTTCCAGGCCTTGCCCGACGCGATCAGGCCGATGCGGTCATGCGGCGTCGCGACGACGTTGTGGTTGAGCTTGTTGGCGCGGACGTAGGCGAGGGCGGCGTACCACTTGTGGTCCATCATCCGCGCTTCCTGGTCCAGCGGCGGATCGGGCCAGCGGATGTGCAGGCCGCCCGGGGGCATCTGGAAATCTTCGGGCATCAGGATCTCGACGCGGTCGGGATCGACGCTGACGCTGCTGGACGATTCGACGATCTCCTGGATCGTCTTCATGCCCGACCACAGGCCGGAGAAGCGGCTCATCGCGAAGGCGTGCAGGCCCATGTCCAGGATCTCCTGGACGCTGCTCGGGAAGAACACCGGGAAGCCGACCGCCTTGAAGACGTGGTCGCTCTGGTGGGCGGCGGTGGAGCTCTTGGCGATGTGGTCGTCCGCGGCGATGGCGATCACGCCGCCGTGCTTGGACGTGCCGGCCATGTTGGCGTGCTTGAACACGTCGATGGAGCGGTCCACGCCGGGGCCCTTGCCGTACCACATGCCGAAGACGCCGTCGAACTTCGCCTTCTCGGGGAACAGCGCGAGCTGCTGGGTGCCCCAGACGGCGGTGGCGCCGAGTTCCTCGTTGACGCCGGGCTGGAAGACGATGTGCTGCTTGGCGAGGTGCTTCTTCGCGGCCATCAGGGCCTGGTCGTAGCCGCCCAGCGGGGAGCCGCGGTAGCCGGAGATGAAGCCGGCGGTGTTGAGGCCGGCGATGGCGTCGCGGGTGCGTTGCAGCATCGGCAGGCGGACCAGCGCCTGGACGCCGCTCATGAAGGCGCGGCCCTCGTCGAGTGCGTACTTGTCATCCAGCGTGACCTTCTCGAGGGCGCGCAGGATGTGTTCGGGCAAGGGGGCGTTCATGCGGGGAGTCTCCTGATGGGTGGCTGACTTCCGGTCCCCGCTTGTGGCGAGGCCGTGTGCCTTGGCTGCCGTCGCGCCAAGTATGGCGGCGCGCGGAAAACGCAGAGAACAGTGTAGGAAACAACGCCCGGCGAGTGTTTGCTAGTTCTGCGCCGGGGACGGTCGTTTGAGCAAGAATCTTTCCCGGAATGACGAAAGGGATTCGAATGGCATCGAAAAACGGGGCATCAGGGAAAACCATGAGGGCGACGGCGGGTTCCGCGGGCGGCGACGAGGGGATCGACCGGGGTGCTGATCGGGGTGCCGATCGGGGAGATGACGCGGGCGGATCCGGTGCTCCGGCAAGCGGCGAACTCGACCGGTATCACGTGGCGATCCTGGCCGAGCTGCAGCGCGAGGCGCGCCTGTCGAATGCGGAGCTGGCGATGCGGATCGGGCTGTCGCCGGCGCCCACCTGGCGCCGGGTGCGGTGGCTGGAGGAGCAGGGCTTCATCACCGGCTACCGCGCGGAGATCGACCGGCGCCGCCTCGGCTTGGGCGTGCTGGCCTTCGTGCGCGTGGACGCGGACCGCAACAACGGCGCGGCGACCAAGCAGCTGGAGGAGGCGATCCGGCAACTGCCGGAGGTGATCTCGTGCCACTACATCAGCGGCGCCGGGACCTTCGAGCTGGAAGTGATGGCCACCGACCTGGATGCGTTCAGCCGGTTCTCGATCGACACGCTGCTGAACCTGCCGAACGTGAAGGACATCCACACGAGCTTCTCGCTCGGAGAGGTGAAGGCGGGCGGGGCGTTGCCGCTGGGGCATCTGAAGCCGAAGGGGTGAGGGCCCGGTTGCTGTACCGGTCGCACTCCCGACCCCCTGTACCGGGTCGGCGGAGAGCCCCGCTGGCATAGTCGACGATCCCCCCTCGCTCCCCGGCCGCCATGACGCTACCGCTCCGACATTTCCTGCTTGCGCTGTCCGTGGTCGCCATCTGGGGGAGCAACTTCGTCGTGATCCGCTGGGGCCTGAACGCGTTCCCGCCGCTGCTGTTCGCCGCACTGCGGTTCACCTTCGCCGCGCTGCCCGCGATGCTGCTGTTGCCGCGACCCAAGGTCGGCTGGCGCAACCTCGCCGCCTACGGCGCCTTCGTCGGCGTCGGCCAGTTCGCGCTGCTCTACCTGGCGATGCGCTCGCAGATCTCGCCGGGGCTCGCCTCGCTCGTCATCCAGACCCAGGTCTTCTTCACCTTGCTGCTCGCCATGCGCATGAGCGGCGAACGCGTCCAGGGCTTCCAGTGGCTCGCCCTCGTCACCGCCGCGGCCGGTATCGGCGTCATCGCCTCGCACACCGACGGCACGACCACTGTGCTGGGCCTCGGGATGGTGCTGCTGGCCGCGCTCTGCTGGTCCAGCGGCAACATCGTCGGCAAGCGCGCAGGCGCCGTGAACATGCTGGGGTACGTGGTCTGGAGCAGCGCCTTCGCCGCGCCCGCGCTGTTCGCGCTGTCCTTCATCGTCGAAGGCCCCGCGCAGATGGGCGAGGCGATCCAGAACGCCAGCCTAGGCGCATGGGCCGCGGTGCTCTGGCAGTCGGTCGGCAACACGCTCTTCGGCTACGGCGCGTGGAGCTTCCTCCTGTCGCGCCATCCCGCCGCGACCATCGTTCCGATGGCGCTCCTCGTTCCCGTGTTCGGCATGAGCTGCTCGGCACTGCTGCTCGGCGAAGGTCTGCCGCCGTGGAAGCTGATGGCGGCGGCACTCGTGATCAGCGGGCTCGCGATCAACCTGCTGTGGCCGCACGTGCGCGGCGTGCTGCGGGCCGCAAAAGCATGAGCGTGAATCGAGTCTTGATCGTGCACCGCAAGGCCACCCGGGCCTTGGCGGCGATGGCGCTGGCGTTGTTCGGCGCGCTGTTGCCGCTGGGCGCGATGGCCCAGCTCGTTCCGCCCGAGAAGGGCAAGGCGGCGGCGATTCCCTCCGTGCGCGATCAGGAGATCGCCCAATGCCTCCCCGGCGAAGTGCAGACCTGGGGCGACGGCCGCGATCGCGCGATCGCGACGCGCTCCTTGCGCTTCGCCTATCGCCACGACAACGCGCCGCCCTGGTTCAGCGAACCGCAGGTGATGGCGCTGGTGAAGCGCTCCGCCGAGGCCTGGTCCGCCTGCGGGCTGAAGCTCGCCGTCATCGCCGTGCCCAGCGGCCAGGTGCCGCCCGAGGACGCCATCCAGATCCTCTGGAGCGACGTCGGCAGCCGCGGCCAGTTCGCCCTCGCCAACGTGACGGCGCGCAGCCTGTCGATCGGTCCCGGCCTGTTCGCGCTGCTGCGCGAGCGCAATCCGAAGCACCCGGCGGACCAGACGCTGCAGATGGTGCTCTCGCATGAGATGGGGCACTTCCTCGGCCTGATGGCGCACTCGAAGCGCTGCGTCGACACGATGTCCTACTACGACAACGGCAAGGGCGAGCGCTGCGCGCTTCGCGATCCGAAGAGCTGGGGCAGCGTCGTCGAGTACCGCTCCATGCTGCCGACCGCGTGCGACATCGATCGCTGCAGAGCCGTGAACAAGTAGAGGCGGTCGGGCCGTCGTCGCACAGACGGACGCTGGGCTCGCAGGCATTGAACAAGCGTCGTTGGCGCGGCGTATGCTGAGACGATGAACTCGAATCGCCGCCTCGTTCTTGCCGCCGCCTTGCTCGGCGTCGGCGCTTCCGTGATGACGCCGGCCCGCGCGCAAGGGCCGAAGCAGAACCTGCAGGTCGAGATGCGCTGGGTCGAGTCCGAACTCAGCGGTTCCACGGTCGCCGGCATCCGCGACGGCAGCACCGTGGTCAGCACCGGCGGCAGCGTGTCGGCGCGTGGAGGCGTCGCGCTCTCCACCGAGAACCGCGAGCAGCGCCAGCAGCTGTTCCCGCGCCTGCTGGTGCTCAACGGCTCGCAGGCCTCGTTCACGATGACCGAGTCGACGCCCATCCAATGGGTCGACGTCGCGATGGATCGCCAGCAGGGCGAGCGCGACCGCGTGGTCGTCGTGCCGCGCCAGGGCATGGCCGAGCGCGTGCGCGGCATCGTCGTCCGACCGAAATGGCCGGGCGGCCGCAGTCCGGTGGATGTCGAGGTCCGCGCGTCGGACCAGGCGCAGATGCCGCAGGGCGGCGCCTACGGCACCTCGCTGCCCGACGGCCAGCAGCGTCCGAGCACCGACGTCCTCAGCACGGTGCAGGCGCCGCTCGGCATCTGGGTCACGATCGCGCGCACGGGCAGCGTGACATCGAGCGCCAACCGCAACACCTACAGCACGCGGGACGCGGAGGTGCAGAAGCTCCGCGAGTTGCAGCTTCGGGTCGACGTGGCGCCTTAGGCGAAGGCCACCGCCATAGACCAAGGGCCGCCGACCAGCGAAGTGGATCCATAAAGGTTTCTCCGAAGTCGCTGCATCGGTCGAATTGGTATTTGACTGGTGTTAATTTTCGGAGTGATCCGCTAAGCTGCGGCGTCCATTGGAGGCCCCGCATGTCCGTTCGCGTTCTGTCCCGCATCCCGACCCCGTTGACTGCCGCGATCGCTGCACTTTGCGCGATGGCTGTCTCTGCCGCCATCGCCGCGACACCAGCCGCCGATGCGAAGGCCGATCAGAAGGCCGATCAGAAGGCCGACCAGAAGGCGGAAGCGCCGGGCTACCCGCTCTTCGGCGCCAAGCCGGTCGAGTTCGAGCGCACCGGCGGCAAGATCGTCGGCATCTACGTGCCCAACTGGGAGCCGGTCGAGCTGATCGAGCGCGTGCCTCCTCAAAACCTGACCCACGTGCTCTACGCCTTCCTGCG
This sequence comes from Roseateles noduli, assembly GCA_002205125.1. Lineage (GTDB taxonomy): Bacteria > Pseudomonadota > Gammaproteobacteria > Burkholderiales > Burkholderiaceae_C > Roseateles > Roseateles noduli. Next base: position 449,944 of record NIOE01000007.1, read on the forward strand.
TCTGTGCGGCCCGGGACAGCTGGAGAAGGACGCCGCGAAGTGCGTCGGCAAGAAGGATTTCGAGATCGGCACCGGCCCGATCGACGCGCGTTTCAACACCGCGTTCCAGCGCTACAAACAGCGCGCGCCGCATCTGAAGATCGTCGCCTCGGTGGGCGGCTGGGGCGGATCGGATCCGATCTTCCACCTGGTCGGCGACCCGGCGAAACGTGCGGTGTTCGCGGCCTCGGCGCAGCAGTTCCTGCGAGACCATCCGGCCTTCGACGGCATCGACATCGACTGGGAGCATCCCGGCAACAACGGCGCGGCCAACGGCGTGCAGCTCGGGAGTCCGCAGGACGGCCAGTCCTATGCGGAACTGATGGCCGACCTGCGCAAGGCGCTGGATGCGCTGACGGCGGAGACGGGGCGCCCCTACCTGTTGACCACGGCCGTGAATCCGATGGATTCGATCGTCGGCAAGATCAACTTCAAGGACGCGTCCAAGCCGCTGGATCTCGTCTTCATGATGACCTACGACTTCTACGGCATGTGGTCGCCGGTGGCGGGACATCACACGACGCTGCGAGCGTCGTCGCCGCAGGCGGACGACAGCCTGGAGCGCGCGGTGGCCAACCTGGAGAAGGCCGGCGTGCCGCGCTCGAAGCTGGTGGCCGGCGTGGCGATGTACGGCCGCGGCTTCACCGGCGTGAGCGAGACGAAAGCGGGTGCCGCGAAGTCGGGCGCCTATCCGGGCGCCGAGGGCGCGCAGGGCTACCGCGAGATGGCCGGCCGCATCCTCGACGCGAAGGGGAACGGCCGCGCGGGTTACCAGTCCGTCTGGGATCCGGTGACGCAGTCGTGGTCGCTGTTCAACCCGACGCAGAAGCTCTGGATGGGCTACGACGATCCGCGGGCGGTGCTGGCCAAGGGAAGCTTCGTGCGCGATCAGGGCCTGGCAGGTGTCTTCGCCTGGGAGCTGAGCCAGGACAACGGCGACCTGCTCAACGCGATGAACCGGGGCGTCGGCAACGTGCCGCTGGCGACGCAGAAAGAACCGCGCCGGTAACTCGCACGTCGTTCCTCCGGGCCTACGATCGCAGCCATGACTGCCATCACCGCTCCCGCTTCCGCACCTTCTCCCGATGCCGCGACGGCCGCCGCCGCGCCTTCGCGCCTGCGCATCGCCCTGATCGCCCACGACGGCAAGAAGGACGAGATGGTGATGCTCGCGACCGAGTTCGCCGGTTTCCTCGGCGGCTGCGAGCTGGTGGCGACCGGCACGACCGGTTCGCGCCTGACGGCGGAGGTCGGCCTGACGGTCGAGCGCATGCTGTCCGGCCCGCACGGCGGCGACCTGCAGATCGGCGCGCGGCTGGCGGTGGGCCTCGTCGACGCGGTCGTCTTCCTGCGCGATCCGATGACGCCTCAGCCCCATGAACCCGACATCAACGCGCTGGTCCGCGCCTGCGACGTCCACAACGTCGCCTGCGCCACCAACGTCACCAGCAGCCGGCTGATGCTGCGTTCGCTGCAGGTGCTCGGCACGGGTGGCGGGCGGGAGTAGAGTCGTCTGTCGACGCCGGAGTCCGACAACCGCTCCGGTGAACGACAGAAGGAGACTCCGATGCAACGACGTTCCCTGATCGCCTCGGCGGCGGCCCTCCCTGCGTTATCCGCACTGGCGGCCCTGCCGGCCCGTGCACAGACCCGTCCGCCCATGATCGCAGCCGAACAGTACTGGTTCATCTTCCTCGAGACCGGCAAGCCGGTGCCCGACGACAAGGCCGCCGTGGCGGCGATGCAGACCGGTCATCTGGAAAACTTCAAACGACTCTTCGCCGACGAGAAGCTCTTCGCGGCGGGACCGATGCGCGACCCGGCCAAGCAGAAGCGCGGCATCGTCGTGGTCAAGGCGCCCAACCGGCAGATCCTGCTGAGCTACTTCGAACCCGACCAGTACATCCGCGAGGGCTACATGGTGGTCAACGCGCAGCCGGCGACGGTGCACCAGGCGCTGCACCACACCGGCATCGATCCCAACGGGATCGAGGAGAACCGCATCGTGCTGTTCAGCCGCGCGGAGGCCAAGGACAAGGACGCGGTGCCGATCTTCCTGCAACGCGCGCTCGACGAAGGCGTCATCGGGGCCTGGTACTCGCTGGAGGACGGGCCGATCGGCGAGGTGGTGTTCTCGCGTGGCACCGACGAGACGGCGCTGCGCAAGACGATGGCCGAGTACCCCGGGCTCTCGGATCAGCGCGTGACCATGAAGATCTGGGGGCAGTGGTTGGGGAAGGGCGTGTTGCGCTGAACCCTGCGTTCAACCGAGCGAGTCGCCGGGAGCCGGGGCACCCCCGGGCTCATACGCTCGCAGGCTCCGCTAAATCGCCCGGGGGCACCCCGGCTCCCGCCGACCGGGACACCGAGCTGCTCGGGCCTCGGTCAGCGCGCCAGCGGCAACGGGTAACTCGCCAGACTCGCATGGCCTGACTTCGACACGGCCTGCACGCCGAAGATCAGGTTGTCCTTGGACAGCGGCAACGTGACCTTGGTGACGTTGCCGACATCCTTCGCACCCTCCCAGACCTGCGATTCGCTGCGGCGCCAGACGACGCGATAACCCGCCAGCTCGGGATCGACGTTCGCGGTCCACAGCAGCGTCGTGTCGTTGGTCAGCTCGCGCGCGTCGATGCGCGCCCCCTTCACCGGCGACGGCGCCCAGGCCAAGGTCGCCAGACCCGCGAGGTTCACGCGCGCCACATCGGCCACGTAGCCGAAGTCCACGAACTCCGGCAGGTCGCCGTAGACGACGCCCCCCTCGGTGCGCAGGTTCTGGTGCTGGTGGCGGAAGTCCTCGAAGGGCTCGGTGAATCGCACCGCCGCGTAGCCGCGCTCCAGGAAGGGCAGATGGTCGCCGCCGCGCAGGTAGCGGTCGCGACGCTGGATCAGGTCGATGTGGAAGTCCGGCAGGTAGCGCTCGCCCTCGGCCTTCAGGTGACGACCGAACTGCTGTGTCGGCAGTTCCTCGCCGCCGCCAGCCACCGCCAGCGGCTGCAGCTGCGCACGGATCGCCGCGTTGGTCTTGACCTCGTCCTCGTTGGCCGGGCTGTTGGCGTTGGCGTTCACCAGCAGGCGCAGCAGCGGATCGAAGCCGTCGGCGAAGAGGCGCAGCCGCTTCGGATCGTGCTCGCCCTTGTCGCCGCGCGAGCTGCCGACGATGTCGTTGGTGATCATGCCTTCGACGTTCAACCCCTGCGTGCGGGCGCGCCGGGCCCAGTGGCGGGCGCCGAGCAGGCCCTGCTCCTCGCCCGGAACGGCCATGAACACGAGCGTCGCGTCGAAGCGCTGCTTGGCCGCGGCGCAGGCCATCTCCATGACGGCGGCCGTGCCGGAGGCGTCGTCGTTGGCGCCGGGCGCTTCGCCCTGCGCATCCATCACGTCGCTGTTGCGCGAGTCGTAATGCCCGCTGACCACCAGCACGCGTTCGCGCGGCGTGCCGGCCGACGCGCCGGGCAGCGTGGCCACGACGTTCACCAGCTCCGTCGGCGCCGAGAGGCGGTTGCCCGCCGGCTCGATGAACGCGTCCATGGTGACCTGCAGCCGGCCTCCGGTCTTCGCGCTGCAGTCCTTCAACTGCCGCTCGATCCAGCGTCGCGCGGCGCCGATGCCGCGCGTGTCGCTCTTCGTGTCCGACGCCGTGTGGCGCGTGCCGAAGGCGGCCAGCTTGCGGATGGTCGACTCGATGCGCTCGGCGGAGATGTCCGCGAGCAGCGGCGCCACGCGCGGGTCCAGCGGCGGGGCCGCGGTCTCCGAGGCGGCCCGCGCCGTCGCCGACGCCGGCCCCGAGGCCGGCGTGGTCTGTGCGAAGGCGGATGAAGCGATCAGCGCCCAGACAGCGGCGGCGGTGGGGAGGAGGCGGCGGCGATGGAGGGTCATGGGTTCAGGCGATGAGTCGATCAGTCGATCAGGCGAGGTGTTGCTTGAGGAAGTCCAGGGTGCGCGACCAGGCCAGTTCGGCGGCGGCCTCGTCGTAGACCTCGGGGCGGGTCTTGTTGGAGAAGGCGTGGTCCGCGACGTAGCGGTGGATGACCGGGGCCTTGCCGCCCGCCTTCATGCGGGCTTCCAGGGCGTCGACCTTCTCGGGCGTGCACCAGTCGTCGCGCGTGGCGAAGTGGCCGAGGAAGGGCGCGTCGATCTTGGCCGGGTCGGCGAACTCGGCCGGCGGGATGCCGTAGTAGCAGACCGCCGCCTGCAGGTCCTTGAGGTTGACGCCGGCGAGGATGGTCAGCGCGCCGCCCATGCAGTAGCCCATCACGCCGACCTGGCCGCAGCCGAGGTGCTCGCGCAGGTGGGTGAGGGCGCCTTGCAGGTCCTGCGTGGTGGCGTCGACGAAGTCCAGGCCGTCCATCATGTGGCTGGCCTCGTCCGCCGTGGCGGCGATGCGGCCGCGGTAGAGGTCGGGCGCGAGCGTCGTGATGCCGGCGGAGGCCAGGCGCTCGGCGATCTCCTTGATGTGGGGTTTGAGGCCCCACCATTCCTGGATGAGGATCATGCCCGGCGCGCCGTCGCCGGCGCTGGCGAGATAGCCGCTGGTGGTGCCGCCGTCGGGGCGGGCGAAGTCGATCATCTGGCCCATGTGGAACTCCCAGTGCGAGAACGGAGGATGAGAGGAAGAATCGGCTCCCTCGAAGAACATCGCCGACGACCCCTGCGGGCGGTCGCATCCTGAGGGAGGAACCCGTGAGTCTGCACGAGCAGTTGTACCAATGGACGGCCAGTCAGGGCCTGGATGCGACCAGCGCACGGCGCTTGCGGGCGCTCAGCGGCATCGATGATCCGCCGGGCGATCCGTGGACGCCGCTGCGCCGCGGCGCGGGCGCGCTGGCGGCAGGGTTGATCGGGTTCGGGCTGATCCTGTGGGTCGCGGCGAACTGGGACGACTTCGGGCGGTTCATGCGCTTCGGACTGTTGCAGGCGGTGCTTGCAGTCAGCCTGATCGCGGCGGCAATGCTGCGTCCGTGGCGCGCACCGCTGGCGTTGGTGGCCTTCCTGACGCTGGGCGGCCTGCTGGCCTTCTTCGGACAGACCTATCAGACGGGCGCGGATCCCTGGCAGCTGTTCGCGCTGTGGGCGGCGCTCGGGCTGCCGATCGCGTGGGCGTCGCGCTCGGACCTCGCGTGGACGCCCTGGGCGCTCGTGGTGGCGACCGGGATCGGCCTGTGGATGGAGACCTTCGGCGGGCATTCGTGGCGCTTCGACGCGTCCACGGTGCCGGTGCATGCGATCGGCTTCGTCGCCTACGGCGTGCTGTGCGCGGGACTCGCGCTGCGGCCCGCCGCGGCGACGCAGCCGTGGGCGTGGCGGCTGGCGGTGCTGGCGTCGGTGATCGCGGTGTCGGGAACGGCGCTGGGCGGACTGTTCGCGAGGGACGTGGCGCCGCAGTTCTTCCTCGGCCTCGGGGTGATGACTGTCGGCCTCGTGCTGGCGTGGCGACGCGGCGAGGTCTATGCGATGAGCGCGCTGGCGCTGGCGGTCGACACCTTGCTCGTAGCGGGATTCGCGCGCTGGATCGCTGATGGGAAGTGGGACGTTGGCGGCTACTTCCTGATCGCACTGGTGGCGTGCGCGCTGCTGGCTGGCAGCGTCGGCCTGATCATGCGGCGCCTGCGCGACGTGGAGGCGAGGGCATGAGCGGCGTCGAGTGGATCGACCAGGCCCGCGCGGAGGGGCTCGCGCCCGCGGCCCCATCCGAAGTGCCACGGCCCTGGCCCGTCGTGCTGCTGACGGCGCTGGGCGCCTGGCTGGCCGCCGTGCCGTTCCTGGCCATGTTCTTCGCGCTGTTCGGCTCCGCCATCGAGCGCGAGGGCGTCGGCTACTTCTTCGGCGTCTCGTTGATCGTGCTCTCGGTGCTGATGCTGCGCTCTCGCGGGATCGCGCTGTTCCTGGAACAGGCCGCCGTGCCCCTGCTCATCACGGGGCTGGTGCTGCTGTTCTTCGCGTTGGGGAAAGACCTGCCCCCCGCAGGACTCGATGTCGTCGCGCTGCTGCTCGGTGTCGGGCTGGTCCTGCTGCTGAACGCGTCGTGGATGCGGGTGCTGCTCGGGGTGGCGATGGCGGCGCCGGTGGCGCACCTCGGCCATCTGGTGTTCAAGGAAGTGTTCTCGCTCACCTGGTACGAACGGCATGGCGGGATCGGCTGGGCGTTGGCCACGCTGTTGCTGCTCGTGGGCGTGGTCTTGCTGGTGCTGCAGCATCAGGTCGGACGGCGCGCGCCGTCAGCCCGTCGGGCTGCGTTGCTCGAACCGGTGCTGACCGGCTGGTGGGTGGCGGTGCTTGCCGCTTTTGCCATGGCGGCGGGCTGGTCGTTCGCGGCGGGCGGAGCACTGGGAAGTCTCTTCCGGGGCGCGACGCCGGGACTGGCGGCATCGGACGCGACGTTGATCTGGGCGTCGAGGATCGTGTCGGCGCTGCTGATGGTGGTCGCGACTGCGTGGCTGTGGCGTCGGTGGCGTCCTGCGGGCTCAGCGCGCCTGGCGCCGCCGCTGCTGGTGCTGTTGGCGCTTGCCGCGCTGATGCCGGCGCTCGGCGGCATCCTGCTGGTGCTGGCGCTCATGGCGTCGACACGCCGCTGGCGCCTCGCTGCGCTGGCGGGCGCTGCGGCCGTGTGGGCCATCGGCGCGCTGTACTACGAATGGCAATTGCCGCTCGCGCACAAGTCGCTGGCGCTGGTCGCGGCGGGCGCGGTGCTGGCAGCGTGGGTGCGATGGCTGGCGTGGCATCCAGCCCAGTCATCAGCGGAAGAGGGCGCTCGTCCGGTACTCGCGCTACGCGGTGCGAGGGCGCTGCTGCTCGGCGCGGGTGTGCTGGCGCTGGTCCTCGTGAACGTCCTGATCGCCGCGCGTGAGCGGACGATCGCCGAAGGCCGGCCGATCTTCGTGAAGCTCGCGCCGGTCGATCCGCGCTCGCTGATGCAGGGCGACTACATGCGCTTGAGCTACGAGCTGCCGTCCGTCGGCGGGCGCAATCGTGCGGGAGCGTTCGACTGGACCCCACGCGCGGGAGACGCGCCGCCGTTGTGGGGCCGTCGGCCGCAACTCGCTGCGGTGATCGATGCGCGCGGCGTCGTGCAGTCGGCGAGAGCCCTCGATCCCGGCGAAGCGCCTCCGGCCGGCACGCAACTGCTCGAACTTACGCCCAAGGACGGCCGATGGACCTTCGTGTCCGATGCCTGGTTCTTCAAGGAAGGCGAGGCCGAACGCTGGCAGCCGGCGAAGTACGGCGAGTTCCGCGTGACGCCCGAGGGCAAAGGCCTGCTGGTGCGGGTGGTGGGGGAGGATCTGAAGCCGTTGTGAGCCTGGCTTCCGGGGCCCAACCTTGAATCGCCTCACCCCGTGAGGTGATTAGCTCGCCTAATCGCCTCAAATCTGATGCGATTAGCGTCGTCCGTTCGCCTCGCGACCGAAATCAGCCCTCGTTCAGCCCTTCCGGCTCCCCGCCATCCACCATCAGGTCGATGAGTTCCTTCAGGAACGCGAGGGCTTCCTCGGAGGTGGCAAAGTAGTACTCCCCGCCGAGGTCGGCGGCGTCGCCGTCCGGGCCGACGTGGACGACGGACCAGCCTTCCGCGCCGCCCCCGATCGCGCAGATCCCGAAACTGCCGGGTGCCAGGTCTCTCGCAGATCCGGCGGTGACGAAGATGTCCTTGCCCCGATGGGCGAAATAACGTTTGAGCACGAGGAGTTGGAATGAAGGCAATCTGGAACGGCGAAGTCATCGCCGAAAGCGACGACACCGTGGTGGTCGAGGGAAATCATTACTTCCCCGTCGCCTCGCTGAAGCGCGAGTTCACCACGTTCAGCAATCACCGCACGTCCTGCCCCTGGAAGGGCCAGGCGCACTACTTTAGCCTCATGGTCCACGGCGACATGAACCCGGACGCCGTCTGGTATTACCCGGAACCCTCCGAGGCCGCCGCCGAGATCAAGGACCGCGTCGCCTTCTGGAAAGGCGTCCAGGTCACCGAGTGACCGGACTTCACCGGCTGTCGCCGGTCGGCACCGGCCCGGACCTCACGGTCCCGCAGGCCGATGCCCGGATCGCGCCGCGCGGCTTCCCAGCCGACGGCGCGACCCCCTGCGATCAAGCGATCACAGGTACAGGCGGATGATCTGCGCCGTCCAGATCGCTTCCTTGCTGCTGTCGCCGGTCTCCCAGCGCTTCAGTTCGGCTTCCAGGTAGCTGCGCGATTCCGGCGTGCCCAGGTCGCCGATGGACTTCAGCGCCATCGCGCGGTCCGCCCAGACGCCGTCGCGACGCTCGTACAGCGTCTTCAGCATGCCCATCTGGCCGGTCGCGCCCAGCGTGCCGACCGACGAGATCGCAGCCAGTCGCACGTACTCGTCGCCGTGACGGGTCAGCTCGACGATGCGGTCCACCGCCTTCGGGCTGTTGCTGAAGCCCAGCGCGTAGACGTCCAGGTAGGCGTCGCCGGCCAGCTTGTCGCCGGTCAGCTTGTCCAGCAGGCGCTGTACTTCCGCATCGCTGGCCTTCCAGCCGTAGGCCTGCGCGGCGATCTTGCTCGCCAGCTCCTTGACGGCCAGGCTCAGCGGCTGGTTCATCGTCGGCTCGATGACTTCCTCGAAGCTCCACACCGGCACCTTGCCGCGCTTGACGAAGCTGGTCACGCGCTTCTTGCCCGACGGCGTGTCGATGTCGGCCGACAGGTAGGTGAAGGTCACGAACGGCGAGAAGCCGTTGGAGCGGTGGTTCAGCATCCGGAAGGTCTGCAGCGACAGCGCCGGCTGGCCGGTCTCGCCCGTCTTGACCTTGGCGTTGATGCCGCGCGAGGCCAGTTCCGCCTGCAGCGTCTCCGCCAGGAACACCGGGGCCTGGATCGGACCTTGATCGGTGCGCAGGCCGGCGGGCAGGATGCCGGTGCTGAAATCGCGCTCGGCGCCCTTGCGCAGGTCCACCACGGTGATGGTGGTGTCGGCCGGCGCCTGGCCGGTGCCCTTCAGGCCGGACGGCGCCGGCGTCTTCACGAGATAGCTGGCCGGCGCGCAGGCGCTCAGCAGGGCCGCCAGGCCGACGGCGCCCAGCGCGCGCCAGGCTGAAGAAATGCGGGTCATGGGATCTCCCTCGAGGAATCGGTATGGATGTTGTCGCGCGGTCCGATCGCACAGGAAAACCCGAACGTTCGCATCGCGGCGCGCGATCCTAGCGTCGGCCGTACGGCCTTGCCATCCCCCTCGCTGGGTAAGACGGGGTCAGCTGTTGCGCGGCCACAGCACCCACAGGCGCAGCGGCTGCTTCATCCGGCCGGCCTGGGCCTCGGCCTGCTCGCCCCAGCCCCAGAAGTAGTCCGCCCGCACCGCGCCGACGATCGCCGCGCCGGTGTCCTGCGCCATCACCAGCCGCCGCATCGGCGTCGTCGACAGCGGCTCGGTCGTGTCCAGCCAGACCGGCGTGCCGTAGGGGATGCTGGCCTTGTCCACCGCGATCGAGCGACCCGGCGTCAGCGGCACGCCCTGACCCCCGCGCGGGCCGACCGCCAGGTCGGGCAGAGGCTCCTCGCGGAAGAAGACGTAGCGCGGGTTGGCCCACATCGCTTCCTTGAGCCGCTGAGGATTGCGCCGGCCCCAGTCCTTGATGCCGGGCCAGGAGGCCTCCGTGGCGCGCAGCTCGCCTTGCGCGATCAGCCACTGGCCCATCGAGCGGTAGGGCTGCTCGTTGTGCGCGGCGAAGGACAGCCGCACCCAGCGGCTGGAGCCGTCACGCTCGGTCACCCGCAGCCGGCCGCTGCCCTGGATCTGCATCACCAGCGCATCCAGCGGATCCTGCACCCAGGCCAGGCTGAGCCGGGACAGCGCCGCGTTGCTCTCGATCTGCTGGCGCGTGTCGTAGGGCTTGCGCTGCGGCAGGTCCAGCGGCGGCGCCAGCAGCGGGACGCGGAACTCGCCCTGCGACTGGCGGCGCGCGGCGAGTTCCGGCTCGTAGTAGCCGGTGGCCACGCCTTCGCGCTGGCCTTCCAGCGACTCGACGCGATAGGGCTGCAGCCGCTTCATCAGCCAGACCATCGCGTCCCAGTCGCCGCCCGGCTTGTAGGCGCGAGCCTGCGCGCAGATCGATGTCCAGCCGGGCATCGGTTTCTCGCAGCCGCGCAGCAGGGCGGGCCACCACTCCAGCGCGCGGTCCTGGCCCCAGCCGGGCAGCTCGTTCCACAGCGCCGCGACCCATCGGGAGCGTTCGCGCTGCAGCACGCGACGGCCGGCGCTGTCATCCTGGCCGTTGAGCAGCTTCTCGGGATCGATCGTCGATTCCGCCGCGACGGCGTCGGCGCCGACGAGGACCGCGGACAGGCCGGCGGTCATGCCGCCCAGCGCGCCTAGAATCGCCAGCGCCGCGCTCCAGCGGCGAGTTCTGCAACGGATCGGACCACGAATCATGGGCGTGATTTTGCTGGAGGCGCTCGGCGCCCTCGCGCTGCTCGTCTTCATTGTCTGGTGGACGATGTTCTCCGGTCGCAAGGGCGGCGAACGGCCTGACGACAGCGACGCCGCCTGAGCGGCGCCGCGCCGGGGCTCCTGAGTGCCTGAGCGCTTGTTCGCCCTGCCTCAGCCCTTGGGCGGCACGAGGAAGCTCATCGGCTGACGCCGCATCCGTGCCCAGATCGCCGCGCGCACGCGCTTCTGATCGGCGAGCCGGATCCCGCGCGAGCGCAGCGCCACCTTGAAGGCCAGGAAGAAGCTGACGCCCACGTTCAGCACGCCGGTGCCCAGGATGCTGATGACGCAGAGCCAGAACGGCCAGTGCTTGAGGACGTCGAGTCCGAGCGCGCCGGCCGCCGCGGCCAGCTGACCGGTCGACAGCGTCACGTGCCTGACCTCGATCGGCAGGCCGAAGAAGCCCAGCAGCGCCGGCACCAGACCGAGCATCAGGCCCAGGCTGATGTTGGCGGTCAGTCCGGAGATGTTGTCGCGCCACCAGCGCGACCAGCGCGCCGCCCGGCTCGCGCCCAGGCGCGCGACGATGCGCGGGTTCCAGGCGATCGCGCTGTCCAGGCGGTGGAAGACGAACCAGTTCTCCACCCAGCCCGCGATCAGGCTGGACGCGAACAGCAGCACCCCGGTGAACGCGGCGAAGAACAGCGACGGTCCCAGCACCGTCAGCGAATGCAGCACGTGCTCGGCCTCCTTCACGCCGACCAGCGGCTGGCCGAAACTCAGCCAGGCCGCCAGCTGGACGATCAGCACCACCGGCGCGGCCAGCGCGAGGTTGCCGAGGATCCCCGCCGTCTGCGACCGGAACAGGTGCGCGACCTCGTCGACGAAGGCCTGCAGACCGGTCTCGCTGTCGATGTGGCGGAGCTTGTCCGCGAGGGCCGGCGCGGTCATCGCCGGCTGCTTGGTCGCGACGGTCCAGTGCAGCAGCAGGATCAGCACGAAGCTGCCCGCGTAGTTCACGCCCGCCCAGAAACCGCCCCAGAACGCGGACAGGCCCAGCGCCATGATCGCGAACTTCATGAAGGTCGTGCCCGCGATCACGAGCCCGCCGCCGCCGGCGCGGCGCAGCATGTCGCCGTATTCCTCGCGGTTGCGGGTGATGTAGTGCTCGCCGGTCTCGGCGCTGCGTTCCGCGACCTTGCGCGCCAGCAGCGAATAGTGCCGCGCGAACAGCGTCCGAATGCTGCGGCGGTCGTGCACGACGGCGACCAGCGCCGCCACCAGACGGAGCAGCTCGCGCTGCGGGTGATCCGCCAGCAGCACGGCGAGCAGGTCCTCGACGCGGCGCAGCCGCGCCTGCATCTGCTCGACGCCGAACATCAGGTCCACCGAGACGCCGTGCTCCTCCAGGTGATCCGGCACGGAGCGCACCGCCGCCCGGCATTCGTCCAGCAGGCCGCGCAGGTACTGCAGCCGGCCGGGCAGGGCGGCCCGGTCGTGTTCGACGAGGGCGTGCTCGACCTGCTCCCACGCGGTGGCGAGGTTGCGGAACGGGCGCCGCGCCAGCAGTTGCGGATCCATGCGCACGCGCAGCGCGCCGGACAGGCCGGCCGAGCGCACCGAGCTCACGAGGACCGTGATCGCGGCGCGCATCTCCTCGCGCCAGTCGCCTTCAGGCGCGCCGGCGAAGAGCAGGCCCAGCCGCTCCAGCAGTTCGTCGTCGACGGCGGCGATCCACTGCTCGTCGGCCTCGTGCGGGAACAGCAGTTCGAACAGTTCGGACAGGTCCTTCGTGTCCGCGCTCAGCGGCAGCAGGCGCCGGCGCAGGCGGCCGAGGAATTCGTTCCACAGCGCCATGCGCGGCGCGAAGCCGACTTCCGCGAACAGGCTGATCGCGTCGACGTCGGCCCACACGCTGGCGATGACCTCGGCGAAGGCCTTCGCGTGGTCCGGATGGCGCTCCAGCATGCGGAGCAGGTACTTGAGGCGACGGATCGGCAGCGGCGCGGACGGCGAGGGCGCCGTGGCAGCCGCGGGTTCGTCACCGGGAGTCGGTGCGGTCGCGGTGGTCGTGCTCGCAGGTGCGGCGGCTGCCGGCGCCCGGTCGTCCTTGAGCGGCGCGTGGCGCAGCCACTCGATCAATCGCACCAGCCAGAGGTTGCGCGCGGCGAGCGGCGCCTGCGGATGCGCCGCGTTCAGCAGCGCGGTGAGGTCCCAGCCCTGGCGACGGAACATCAATGCAGGGAGCCCGTGTCGGCCAGCAGGAACTCGGGCACGTCGGCGTGGAAGACCTCGGCCTTGTCGGTGACGCACAGGAAGCGGCCGCTCATCGTGCCGTGGCGGGTCGCGATCTGCGCCCAGGAGCTGTACTGGAAGCGTTCGCCCGGCTGCAGCAGCGGCTGGTGGCCGACGACGGCCAGCCCGTGCACTTCCTGTTCCTTGCCGTTGCCGTCCACGATGGTCCAGTGGCGGCCGATCAACTGGGCGGTGACGTCGCCCCGGTTCTCGATCGTCACGGTGTAGCCGTACGCAAACTCGTTGCGGTCGGGGAAGGTCTGGTCGGCGAGCGGCTCGACGGCGACGCTGCAGTGGAAGTGCGGATGGGCCATCGCCGGATTCTAGGGAATCCGCGAGGCCCCACGTGGGCTATGCTGGCTACCGCACACAGCAGAAACAGAACCCGCTCGAACGGACCACCATACGCGACCGGCACGCACCGGACGCCATCCGTCATGGAGACAAGGGCAGGACACCCGTTGGCAGTTCCCCGTCCCAATCGACGCCAGGCCATGGCGCGCGGCTGCGCGCTGGTCGGCGTGGCCGCGACGGTCGCCGTGGACCTCGGGCTCGTGGCGGCGAACGCGGCGAATCCGGCGATGGCGGCGCCTTCAGCGCCGGCGACGCCCGCCGTGCCGGGCGCCGGGGCGACCGGGCCGTTGACGCTGCGCAGCGCCGCCCAGGCGGGCGCGCCGGCCAAGTACGCCTCCGGCGATCCGTTGCACCCCGGGCTGTGCGGCGAGATCGTCGCCGCCGTGATGCGGACCGATCCCGACCTGCACATCGAGGGCCTGAACCAGCAGGTGCCGCTGCGGCGGCTCGAACTGATGCTGAGCAACGGCGACCTCGACGTGTTCTTCTGCCTGCTCAAGTCCGAGCACCGCCATGCGCTGATGCGCTACCTGCCGGTGCCGCTGTACCGGATCTCGCACGTGCTGGCGATGCGCGCCGGCGACGAGCGCGCGCCGCGCACCTGGGACGAGCTGCGCGCCTTCTCGCGCCGGCAGCCGCTGCTGCTGGCGCAGGGCACCAAGCTGGCCGCGACGCTGCAGGAGGCGGACGTGGCCTTCATCGAGTCCGCGCGCAGCGACAAGGAAGCGCTGCAGATGCTGGTGCGCGGACGCACGGGCGGCGTCTACGGCCAGGACTTCAACCTGCGCCAGGCCGCGCGCGGCGCGGGCCTGGAGGCGCGCGTGCGCATCGGGCCCCAGGTCTTCGAGGAGGAGACGCAGTACGTCGTGGTCTCGCGCCACCTGCCCGAGGCGGTGGTGGAGCGGCTCACCGACCGGCTGCGCCAGCTCAGCGCCTCCGGCGAGATCGCACGGCTGGCGGAGCGTTACCGCTAGCGGGCGACCCGCGGCGCCCGCCAGGCGCCGCAGCCTTTCTACAATCGTCGCTTTTCCCCGCCAGCGGCTCCGCGCCCGCCCCGCCATGAACCCGCCCACCTACCGCATCGCCCCCAGCATCCTGTCCGCCGATTTCGCCAGGCTGGGCGAGGAAGTCCGCAACGTGCTGGCCGCCGGCGCGGACTGGATCCACTTCGACGTGATGGACAACCATTACGTGCCCAACCTGACCTTCGGGCCCATGGTCTGCGAGGCGCTGAAGAAGCACGCGGTCAAGCCCGACGGCACGCCGGCGCCCATCGACGTCCACCTGATGGTGCAGCCGGTGGACAGCCTGGCGCAGGCCTTCTGCCGCGCCGGCGCGAACCTGGTGAGCTTCCATCCGGAAGCCAGCCAGCACGTGGACCGCACGATCCAGCTGATCAAGTCCGAAGGCGCCCAGGCCGGCCTGGTGTTCAACCCGGCCACGCCGCTGGACGTGCTGGAGTGGGTCATCGACAAGGTGGACCTGGTGCTGATCATGAGCGTCAACCCGGGCTTCGGCGGCCAGAGCTTCATCCCCGGCGCGCTGAAGAAGCTGCAGCAGGCCAGGGCGATGATCCTGGCCAGCGGCCGCGACATCCGCCTGGAGATCGACGGCGGCGTGAAGGTCGACAACATCCGCGAGATCGCGGCCGCGGGCGCGGACACCTTCGTGGCGGGCTCGGCGATCTTCGGCAAGCCGGACTACAAGAGCGTCATCGACGCGATGCGCGCCGAGCTGGCGCTCTGAGCCCGGAAGCGTCGCCCCGGTGACCCGACTGCTGCTGGTCTGCGCGGCCAACCTGTGCCGCTCCCCGATGGCCGAGGCGGTGCTGCGCCTGCGCGCCGGCGAGCTCGGCCTGACCGAGGTGCACTCGGCCGGCGTGTTCGCGTCCTCGCGCGCACACCCGGTCGACAAGCGCGCGCTGGCCGTGCTGGAGCAGCGCGGCTACGGCATGGACCGGCGCTGGCGCTCGCGCAAGGTGAAGACCGACGACTTCGACCGCTATGACCTGATCCTCGCCATGGACCGCAGCGTGCTGCGCGGCCTGAAGGCGGCGAAGCCCGTGGTCTCGCCGGCGAAGCTGGGGCTGTTCCTCGCCGGCATGACCGGGCTGGGCCTGGACGAGGTGCCCGATCCGTACTACGGCGCGGGCAACGCCTTCGTCCATGTGCTCGACCTCATCGAGGCGCGCGTGCACACGTGGCCGAGGGACCAGGCGGTGTTCCACAAGGACGAGCGCTGAGTCTCTCGCGGAACGGATCCTGGCCCGCCGTTCCTGCTCAGTCGGGAAGGCCGAGGAACCAGCCCCCGATGTCCTCCGGCAACTTCTCGGCGCCGGCAGACGGCTGAAGTTTCTCGTTGATGGCGTTCAGACTCCGCGTCGTCTCTGGCTCATGAGGACGATCTGCACGCAACTCAAGCAGGCGCAAGGCTTGTTCGCGTCCAACGCCCAAGGCCGCGCTTGCCAGCAAGACATTGGCCAGAAGAATCACGAACGTTGCCGCGGGCCTGTTGTCATGGGCGTGCTGAAGCAGCGTCCTCGGCTCGGTCGCAAATAGGGTTCTCCTTCCGAGGGCCGGATCGCCCCAGGGAAACTCTCCGATTGCGCGAAGCGTCGAGTCCATTGGCAGAGGAGAGTCCAGGCCGTCTTCGCTGAGCCTCGTCTCCTTGTGCGAGTTCCTCTGCGTCACGTGCGTCGAGAGCGATGTCGACGCCTCCCCCTGGGCCAGCGGCGCGTCAGTCATCGTCATCACGTATGTCTTGGTGCTGGTGATGGTGTTGGTGGTGACTGCCCGCCGGAGCAGAAGCTGCTCTATTTCATCCGGATCCGACACCGTCATTTCGGAACATTGGGCCAATCGTTGCAAGCCCGCGAATCGATAGAGCGCGCGATGCGCGTTGCCCGCTTGCAGGTGCTTGACGACGTCTGACCATGGCGCCGACGTCGTGTCGACGAGGGCTCGCCATTCCGAGGGTGTCATCGCGCGCTCTCGCAACACCCGCGAGAGCCCATTGAGAAGGTGGCTGCCTGTGTCCGGCGGAGTCTGGCGGAGAAGCGCTTCGACAAGTGATGCCTTGCTGTCCCCCGCAAGGATCTGTCCGAACTGCGTCGGGGTCAGTCGGCGGGGCGAACCGGTCATCGCGTCGCTCAGAACCCGGAACCAGGCATCGACGGGTCCGGCGGAGCGCGGGTCATCCGCGTCCGTGGAAGGTTCGCGGCCGAACAGTCGAAGCTCCTCAGGCGTCAACGTCGAGCATGCGCCGGACAGCGCCGCACCCAGGTTGCTGAGCACCTGATCCTCCGATAGCGCGCCTGTCCTCATGTCGTCGAGGTGGGCATTCAATTGCGCGGGACTTTGAATGGCAGGTCGCGTGCGTTGAAGCCAATCGAACCGGACATCGTCGACCAGCCTCCCTCGGCCCTGGGATTGCAAGGCGTCGGAGATCCATTCGAACCGCTCGCGGCTCATGGCGCTGCGCTGGTGCCATTGATTCAGCAACGGCCCCAGCGTCGTATCGTCCAGTCGCTTGCTCAGCGCGACGGCAGTCACGGGGCCGCGCAGGAGCGCGGGTCCGTGACGTTCGCAGAGGTTCCGGAGGTCGTCAGGTCCCATCGAGCGGAGTTCACAGGCGCTGATGACGGTGCCAGGCGCCGCCGGATGGGGCGCGGGTCGTGTTTCCGCCGGGGGCGTGGTGTCGACGTGCGCGGGGCTGTCGTCAGGCCGCCGGGTGGCCTGGGCAAGGTCCGGCGGTCCCGGAGGACTTTCCTCCGATGTCTCGTCGGGTGTCGACGGCAGGTTGAGAATGGGCGGGGCGGGGAGTTCACAGATGAAAGGCATGGATGCTTAGTCATCGAACAGGACCGGCCGATCCATGGCGTCGTCTGATGTCGAGGGAGCGTTTCAGCGTGACATCGGAGGATGGATGACGGATCGATTGGCGCAAGGGCCGGACGGCCAGTGGCGGTGCAAGTGGTGCGAGGCCCCCGGCTTCGACATGTACCGCGACTATCACGACAACGAGTGGGGCTACCCTGTCCACGAGGACCGCCGGCTGTTCGAGAAGCTCTGCCTCGAAGGCTTCCAGTCGGGCTTGTCGTGGCGGACCATCCTCGCCAAGCGCGAGAATTTCCGGAAGGCGTTCAAGCAGTTCGAGATCGCCAAGGTCGCGAAGTTCGGCGAGGCCGACGTCGCGCGGCTGCTCGCGGACGAGGGCATCGTGCGCCACCGCGGCAAGATCGAGGCGGCGATCCACAACGCGTCCCGCGCGCTCGAGCTGCAGAAGGAGGCCGGCTCGCTGGCCGCGTTCTTCTGGCGCTTCGAGGATCCGGAGGAGGGCGGCGATGTGAGGCCCACGTCGGAGACCTCGGTGAAGCTCTCCAAGGAACTGAAGAAGCGCGGCTGGAAGTTCGTCGGACCGACCACCGTCTACGCGTTCATGCAGGCGATGGGGCTGATCAACGACCATGCCCCGGGCTGCATCGGCCGCCAGACGGCGGCTGCTGCCCGCATTGGCTTCACGCCGCCGCGGTGATCCCGGGCCGGCATGGGGCTTGGGGGTCCTGGAGGGATCCCCCATGCCCCGTGGAGGCCGCGCTCGGCGATGGCAGGTGGGCGGTCCCCGTCAGTCCGCGACTCCTGGCGCGGGATGCTCGGTCAACCGCGTCTCGGCGACCTCCCGCGTATCCGGCCCCTTCCCGCTGAATCGGTCCAGCGCCAGGTAGATCACCGGCGTGATGTAGAGCGTCACCGCCTGCGACAGGATCAGTCCGCCGACCACCGCCAGGCCCAGCGGCTGGCGCAGTTCCGCGCCGGCGCCCAGGCCCAGGGCGATCGGCAGCGCGCCCATCAGCGCGGCCAGCGTCGTCATCATGATGGGGCGGAAGCGCAGGATGCAGGCCTCGCGGATCGCCTGCTGCGGCGTCATGCCGCCGTTGCGCTGCGCATCGAGCGCGAAGTCGATCATCATGATCGCGTTCTTCTTCACGATGCCCACCAGCATCAGGATGCCAATGGTCGCGATGATGGTCAGCTCCATGCCCGCGAGCTGCAGCGTCAGCAGCGCGCCCACCGCCGCCGAGGGCAGCCCCGCCAGGATGGTCAGCGGATGGATGTAGCTCTCGTAGAGCACGCCCAGCAGCACGTAGATCACCGCGATCGCCAGCACGATCAGCAGCAGCTGGCCGCCCTGCGAATCCTTGAACACGGCCGCGTCGCCGCCGTAGCTGGTGATGATGGACGGCGGCAGGCCGATCTCCTTGGTGAACTGGTCGATCTTGGCCGTGGCGTTGCCCAGCGGCACGTCCGGCGCCAGGTTGAAGCTCAGCGTGATCGCCTGCAGCTGGCCCTGGTGGTTGACCGCCGTCGGACCGAGCTCGCGCTTCACGCTCGCGAAAGCCGTCAGCGGCACCATCGTGCTGTTCTTGCCGCGCAGGTAGATCTTGTCGAAGGCGTCTTCGCTGAGGCGGTCGCTGTCGGTCGCCTCCATGATCACCTGGTAGGTGTTGCTCTCGGCGTAGATGCTGGAGACCTGGCGCTCGCCGAAGGCCGAGTACAGCGCGTTGCGCAGGTCCTGCATCTGCACGCCGAGCAGCGTGGCGCGCTCGCGGTCGATGACGAGGTTGGCCTGCAGCCCGCGCAGCTGCGAGTCGCTGGTGACGTCGCGGAACACCGGGTCGTTGCGCAGCTTGTCCTGCAGCTTCACGGCCCAGGTGTTGAGCTCGCCGGTGCTGACCGACTGCAGCGTGAACTGGTAGCGGCTCTTGGACTGCCGGCCGCCGAGCTGCAGGTTCTGCACCGGCCGCAGGTAGACCGCGATGCCGGGCACGCCGCGCAGCTTCTTGCGCAGCTGCTCCAGCACCTGCGGCATCGGCGGACGCTCGCCGCGCGACTTCAGGTTGATGAAGAGCCGCCCCGTGTTGACGTTGCCGCCCCCGCCGCCGCCGCCCACCGCGGCGGACACCGACGACACGGACGGATCGTCCTGCACGATCTGCGCGACGCGTTCCTGCAGCACCGTCATCGCGGCGAAGGAGATGTCCTCGGACGCTTCGGTGCTGGCCTGGATCTGGCCGATGTCCTCTTCCGGGAAGAAGCCCTTGGGGATGACGATCCAGAGCCACGCGCTGGCGATGAAGGTGGCCAGCGCCACCACGCCAACGACCCAACGGCGCGCGAGCGCCCAGTCCAGCGACGTCGTGTACTTGTTGAGCACCCAACTGAAGCCTGCCTCGAAGGTGCGTCCGAGCGCGTTCTCCTCCACCTCGTGATGGCTGCTGAGGAAGCGGCTGCACAGCATGGGCACCAGCGTCAGCGAGACGCCGGCCGACACGCCGATCGCCAGCGAGACGACGACCGCGAACTCGTGGAACAGCAGCCCGATCACGCCCGGCATGAAGAAGATCGGGATCAGCACGGCGATCAGCGAGATCGAGATCGACATGATGGTGAAGGCCATCTCGCGCGCGCCGCGGATGGCGGCGTCGAAGGGCGCCATGCCGTCCTCGACGTGGCGGTAGATGTTCTCCAGCATCACGATCGCGTCGTCGACCACCAGGCCGACGGCCAGCGTGATGCCCAGCAGCGAGATGTTGTCCAGGCTGTAGCCCAGCGCGAACAGCAGCGTCACCGCGCCGATCAGCGAGATCGGCAGCGACAGCGTCGGGATCAGCGTCGCGACCATGCGGCGCAGGAACAGGAAGATCACCATCACGACCAGCGCCACCGTCAGGGCGAGGGTGAAGTAGACGTCGTGCAGGCCTTCGCGGATGGACACCGAACGGTCGTTGAGCGTGCTCATCTGGACCGAGGCCGGCAGCTGCGCGGCGAAGCGCGGCAGCATCGCCTTCACCGCGTCGACGACCTTCACCGTGTTCGCGTCGGGCTGGCGCTGCACGGCCAGCACGATGGAGCGCTCGCCGTTGAAGTTGGAGAAGGACTTGACGGTCTCGTAGCTGTCCTCGACGTCGGCGACCTCGCGCAGGAACACCGGCGCGCCGTTGCGCGTGGCCACCACGATGCCGCCGAAGGCGTTGGCGTCGCGCAGCTGCTTGTTGGCCTGGATGGTCAGCGTCTGGCGCGCGCCGTCCAGCGTGCCGACGGGGGTGTTGGCGTTGGCGCCCTTGACGGCGGCCTGCAGCTCGTCGAGCGTGATGTTGCGCTGCTGGAGCAGCTCGTTGCGCGCCTTGATGCGCACCGCGAAACGCTTCTGGCCGTAGATGGAGACCTGCGCCACGCCGTCGATGGTCGACAGGCTGGGGGTGATCAGGTTCTCGGCGTAGTCGTTGAGCTCGGACAGGTTGATCGACGGCGAGGTCAGCGCCACCAGCAGCACTGGCGCGTCGGCCGGGTTGACCTTGCGGTAGGACGGCGGCGTCGTCATCTCGACCGGCAGCGCGCGCAGCGAGCGGAACAGCGCGGCCTGCACGTCGACCGCGGCGGCGTCGATGTCGCGCGCGGAGTCGAACTCCAGCGTCAGCGAGCTGTTGCCCAGCGTGTTGGTCGAGGAGATCGTCGTGATGCCGGCGATGGTGGAGAACTGCTTCTCCAGCGGCAGCGCGACGGACGAGGCCATGGTCTCGGGGCTGGCGCCTGGCAGCACGGCCTGCACGTTGATGACCGGCGTGTTGAAGCTGGGCAGCGCGGCGACCGGGATGCGGCTCCAGGCGGCGATGCCGGCGACGACCAGCGCCACGTTCAGCAGCACGGTCATGACCGGCCGGCGGATGAAGAGTTCGGTGAGATTCATGGCAGCTTCCGCGGGGGCTGAAGGCTTCGGGACGTCAAGTCGTCGACGGCGTGGACCGGAAGGTCTGGAGGTCGGACAGCCGGATCAGGGCGCGGCGACGTCGGTGGCGGCGCTGCCGCCGCCCATGGCGGCCGAGGCCGCGGCCAGGCGCGCGGCGGCGGCCGGATCGACCGCGGCGGGCTGGGTGCGCAGCGGCGTGCCGGGGCGCAGGTTCTGCTTGCCGTCCAGGACCACGGTCGCGCCCGCGTCGACACCGTCGACGACGGCCATCTCGCCGAAGGCGTAGCGCAGCTTCACCGGCTTGAGCAGGGCGGTCTTGTCGGGGCCGACGACGTAGACCTGACGGTCGTTGCCGCGCAGGATGATCGCGGCCTGCGGGATCACGATCGCGTCCTTCATGCTGCGCAGCGTCATGCGCACGCGCAGGTACTGGCCGGGCCAGAGCTTCTGCGCGTCGTTGGTGAACTCGGCCTTCAGCTTGATGGTGCCGGTGGTCGCATCGACGAGGTTGTCGACGAAGGTCAGCCTGCCGTGGGCCACGGAGTCGACCGGCTTGCCGCCCTTGCTGTCCTTGCGGGAGGGACCGCCTTCGATCGACGGCAGCACGACCTGCACCTCGGGCGGCGTGACCTGCGCGCCGGTGGCGCCGGGGCGCATCGCGTCGAGCACGGGGGCGAGCTCGGTCTCGGGCAGGTTGAAGCTGATGGCGATCGGATCGATCTGGACGATGTTGACCAGCGGCGTGCCGGTGGCGCTGGCCTGGACCAGGCT
This sequence comes from Roseateles noduli, assembly GCA_002205125.1. GTDB lineage: Bacteria > Pseudomonadota > Gammaproteobacteria > Burkholderiales > Burkholderiaceae_C > Roseateles > Roseateles noduli. The sequence goes on from NIOE01000007.1 coordinate 471,534, forward strand.
GCCGGGCCAGACGTTCACGGCGCCGGCGCGGCCGGCGAAGGGCGCGCGGATCTCGTTGTAGCTGAGCGCGACGGACGCGGATTCGACGGCGGCGGCGTCGGCGTCGACGAGGCTGCGGCCGCCCTGCAGGCTGGCCAGCGCGGTGTCGACGGCGCTCTGCGCGACGAAGTTCTGGGCCAGCAGGTCCTTGGCGCGTTCGTACTGGCGCTGCAGGTCGCCGAGTGCGGCCTTGTCGCGGGCAAGCTGGGCCTTCGCCTTGTCGAGGTTGGCGCGGTCCGCGCGTTCGTCGAAGCGGAAGAGGACCTGGCCCTTGGTGACGGTCTGGCCGTCATGGACCAGCACGTCGCGGATGGTGGAGGTGGTCTGGGCGCGCAGGTCGACTTGGTTGATCGGCGTGACGGTGCCGGAGGCCTCGACGGTGACCGGGACGTCGCGGCGCTGCGCGGTGACGACGCCGACGGTCTGGGTGCCGGCGGGACCGGAGGCGCCCCGGGCCGCGGCGGCAGGGCCGGCCTCGCCGCCGTCACGGGAGGCGGCGCGCGACTTCCACCACCAGCCCCCGCCCGCGACGAGCAGCACGACGATCAAGGACAGGACAAGGGGCTTGCGGCGCATGAACACGTTCTCCAACGGACAGTCATCCAGGGAGCGCTTTGCAAAGCTCCCTTGGGGCGCGGAAGGTTAAATCCGGCTCTTTCGATGATTGTTTCGTTCAGGTTAATCCTGCGCGAGCGGGAGGAAAACCTGTGCGATTGGAGCGTGAACGAGCGTTTCCGGCAGGCGTCAGATGGCCAGTGCCTTGGCGAGCGCCGCGCCGACGACGGCGTTGTGCTTCACCAGCGCGATGTTGGTGACCAGGCTGGCGCCGCCGCTGAGGTCCTTGATGCGGGCCAGCAGATAAGGCGTGACCGCCTTGCCGCTGATGCCTTGCGCGGCGGCTTCCTGGAGCGCCTGCTCGACGAAGCCGTCGATGACGGCCTGGGGCATTTCATGCACGGCCGGCACCGGGTTGCTGATCACCGCGCCGCCGCTCAATCCGAGCGCCCACTTCGTCCGCAGGAACCGCGCCTGATCCGCCGGCGCGTCGATGCGGAAGTCCGCCTTCAATCCGCTGTCGCGCGTGTAGAACGCGGCGAAGTTCTCCTGCCCCACCGACAGCACCGGCACGCCGTGCGTCTCCAGGTATTCCAGCGTCAGCGCCAAGTCCAGGATGCTCTTCGCGCCCGCGCAGACGACGGCCACCGGCGTGCGCGCCAGTTCCTGCAGGTCGGCGGAGATGTCGAAGGACGTCTCCGCGCCGCGATGCACGCCGCCGATGCCGCCGGTGACGAAGACCTCGATGCCGGCCAGGCGCGCGCAGATCATCGTCGCGGCCACCGTGGTGGCGCCGACGCGCCCGGTCGCCAGCGCGAAGGGAAGGTCGCGTCGGCTGAGCTTCATCGCATCGGGCGACTGACCGAGCAGCTCCAGCTGCGCGTCGTTCAGCCCGACGCGGATCTTCCCGTCCAGCACGGCGATCGTCGCGGGCACGGCGCCGTGTTCACGCACGATCGTCTCGACCTCGCGCGCGGTCTGCACGTTCTGCGGATACGGCATGCCGTGCGAAATGATCGTGGACTCCAGCGCCACCAGCGGACGGCCTTCGGCGCGCGCGGCAGCCACTTCGGGCGAGAAGTCGAGGAGGTTCTGGTCGATCAGGTCTTGCGTGTTCATGCGGGTGCTTTCGGGTTCTGTCGAGTTCGAAGGGTTCTGTCAGACGAGCAGCGCCGGGCTCAGCGCCTCGCTGACGGTGGCGTCGCTCTGCAGCGTCAGCGCGGCCAGCCGCAGGCCGAGCGCGCAGGCGCCGCGCAGGTCGTCGGGATCGCGGTGCAGCGCTGCGGCGATGCCGGCGGTCATCGCATCGCCGGCGCCGGTGACCTCCCGGATCGAGGCGGGATCCAGCGACGGCGGCGGGAGCATGACGAGGTCGTTGCCGTCGGAGAAGCGCACGCCCTGCGGGCCGTCGCTCATCACGAGCCGCTGCAGCCCCGCTTCGTGCAGGGATCGCCAGGCGGCGCGCAGGGCGTCGTCATCGGGCAGGGCGCGGCCGCAGAGCGCCTGCAGCTCGCCGCGGTTGAGCACCAGCAGCTCGACGCCGCGCAGGTCGGCGCCAAGCCGCGCCATCTTCGGCTCCGACACGGCCACCAGCAGCAGGCGCTGGTCGCGCAGGCGCGCCTCGGCGCGGAGCTCGTCGAGCGTCTCGCGCGGCAGGTTCAGGTCGGCCACCAGCCAGCGCGCCGGCGCGCGTTGCGGCGCGGTCTGGCGCAGGAAGGCGGGGTCGAGCCGATCGGTCAATTCCATGTGGGCGAGCGCGAGCACCAGCTCGCCGTCGGGATCGAGCACCGCCGTGTAGCTGCCCGTCGCCGCGTCCGCCGCCTGCAGGCAGCCCGCGCAATCGACACCCAGACCCTGCAGCTGCGTCAGCAGCGTCTGCCCGGCGGCGTCGCGGCCGACTGCGGTCAGCAGATGCACCGGCAGACCGAGCCGGGCAAGGTTCTCCGCGATGTTGCGGGCCACGCCGCCCGCCGATTCATGCTGGCGCGCCGGGTTCGAGCTGCCCATGCGCAGCGGCCCGACCGAGCGCAGCTTGCGGTCCAGGTTCGTGCCGCCTATGCAGACGATGGGCTGGCGTTGCGGCAGCACGTAGGCGCGGCCAAGGATGCGGCCCTCGCGCGTCAGCTGCCCGAGATGACCCGCCACGGCCGAGCGCGACAGCCCCAGCTGGTCCGCCAGTTCCTGCTGGCCGATGAAGGGGTTGGCCTCGACCAGCGCCAGCAGTTGTTCCTTGGAGGAAAGTTCCTTGGGGGGCGTCATGGCGGCGGATTCTAGAGAGCTTCCAACCTTGATGCAAACATATGTCTTTAAACAAGACATTTGTCTATTCTTGCTGACGAAGACGCAAGGGACTCGCGCGATTAGCGAACTTTGCATACGCTTGACGCGCTCCCACAGACCGGTCACGGCAGGGAGTGCGCCGCATCAAACAGTCAAGGAGGACGCCATGCGGAAGAACTTGCCCGTCACCCAGCGCCAGTACGACTTCCCTGCCGACGCGACGCTGATGTCCACGACGGACACGAAAAGCCGGGTCACCTACGCCAACGAGGCCTTCGTCGAGGCCAGCGGCTTCACGACGGAGGAACTGCTCGGCCAGCCCCACAACATCGTCCGGCATCCCGACATGCCGCCCGAGGCCTTCGGGGACATGTGGCAGACACTGCAGGGCGGCGAGTCCTGGACCGGGCTGGTGAAGAACCGGCGCAAGAACGGCGACCATTACTGGGTCCGCGCGAACGCGACGCCGGTGATGCGCAACGGCCAGCCGGTGGCCTACATGTCGGTGCGCACGCGGCCGTCGGCCGAGGAGATCGCCGGCGCGGAGCGGCTCTACGCCGACATGCGCGAGGGGCGCGCCAGACACCTGCGCATCCACAAGGGCGTGCTGGTGCGCACGGGCGCGATGGCGTGGACCTCGATGCTCAAGACGATGCCGGTCCGGTGGCGGGTGCGGCTGCCGCTGCTCGCGCTCACGGTCGCGGCAATCGTGTCCGCGTGGATGAGCGCCGCGACGCTCGCCGCCGCGGCGATGTGGATAGGCGCCTTCGTCGTCGTCTCGCTGCTGGCGATGTGGTTCCTGGAAGCGCAGGTCGTGGCGCCCATGGAGCAGCTCGCGCGCCATGCCAAGCGCGTCGCCAGCGGCGACACGCGCGAGCCGCTGCAGATGGACCGCGTCGACGAGATCGGCATGGCGCTGCGCTCGCTCAACCAGCTGGGACTGATGTTCCGCTGGGTGATCGACGACGTCGCGGCCCAGGTGGTGACGGTGCGGTCGTCGAGCGGGGACATCCTCAACGGCAACAACGAGATCAGCGCGCGGACCGAGCAGGCCTCGGCGAGCCTGCAGCAGACGGCCGCGTCGATGGAGGAGATGAGCGCCACCGTGCGCAGCAACGCCGACGCGGCGCGGCAGGCAGAAGACCTCGCGCAGGGCGCGAGCGTGGCGGCAGCCCAGGGCGGCGAGGTGGTCCGCAACGTCAACGAGACCATGGTCGGCATCACGACGTCCAGCAAGCGGATCGGCGACATCATCGGCGTCATCGACGGGATCGCGTTCCAGACCAACATCCTGGCGCTGAACGCGGCGGTGGAGGCCGCGCGGGCCGGCGAGCAGGGGCGTGGGTTCGCAGTCGTCGCGAGCGAGGTGCGCTCCTTGGCGCAACGCAGCGCGGCGGCGGCCAAGGAGATCAAGCAGCTGATCGGGGAAAGCGTCGAGCGCGTGGAAGCCGGCGGGCGTCAGGTCGACGAGGCCAGCAAGGCGATGCACGAGATCGTCCAGCAGGTGCGGAGCGTGTCGGCGCTGATCTCGACCATCGGCAATGCGACGCGCGAGCAGGCGACGGGCATCGCCCAGGTCAGCCAGGCAGTGAGCGAACTCGATCGGACGACCCAGCAGAACGCCGCACTGGTGCAGCGGTCCGCGGGGGCGAGCGATTCACTGGAGAAACAGGCCACGCAGCTGGTGCAGGCCGTGGCCGTGTTCCGGATGAGTTAGAAGAACCCCAACTTCTTCTGCGAGTAGCTCACCAGCAGATTCTTCGTCTGCTGGTAGTGGTCCAGCATCATCTTGTGGGTCTCGCGACCGATGCCGGATTCCTTGTAGCCGCCGAAGGTCGCGTGCGCCGGATAGGCGTGATAGCAATTGGTCCACACACGGCCGGCCTTGATGCCCTTGCCCATGCGGAACGCGGTGTTGATGTCGCGCGACCACACGCCAGCACCCAGTCCATACGGCGTATCGTTGGCGATGCGCAACGCCTCCTCCTCCGTCTTGAAGGTCGTCACCGCCAGCACGGGACCGAAGATCTCCTCACGGAAGATCCGCATGTCGTTGGTGCCCTTGAACAGCGTGGGCTCGATGTAATAACCGCCCGCCAGATCGCCACCCAGTTGCGCGCGTCCGCCGCCGATGAGGCACTGCGCGCCTTCCTGCTTGCCGATCTCGAGATACGACAGGATCTTGTCGAGTTGCATCGACGAGGCCTGCGCGCCCATCATGGTCTCGGTGTCCAGCGGGTTGCCCTGCTTGATCGCCTTGACGCGGTCGATCGCGCGGGCGATGAACTTGTCGTAGATCGATTCATGGATCAGCGCGCGCGACGGGCAGGTGCAGACCTCGCCCTGGTTGAACGCGAACAGCACCAGGCCCTCGATCGCCTTGTCGAACAGGTCGTCGTCCTGCGCGGCGATGTCCGGGAAGAAGACGTTCGGACTCTTGCCGCCCAGCTCCAGCGTGGCCGGGATCAGGTTGGTCGCCGCCGCCTGCGCGATGACGCGGCCCGTCGCCGTCGACCCGGTGAAGGCGATCTTCCCGATGCGCTTGCTCTGCGCCAGCGGCATGCCCGCTTCCTTGCCGTAGCCGTTGACGATGTTGAGCACGCCCGGCGGCAGCAGGTCGGCGATGAGCTCCGCCATGACCAGGATGCTGACCGGCGTGGACTCGGCCGGCTTGAGCACGACCGCGTTGCCCGCGCCGATCGCCGGCGCCAGCTTCCAGGCCGCCATCAGGATCGGGAAGTTCCACGGGATGATCTGGCCGACCACGCCCAGCGGCTCGTGGAAGTGGTACGCGATGGTGTTGGCGTCGATCTCGCTGAGGCCGCCTTCCTGCGCCCGCAGACAGCCGGCGAAGTAGCGGAAGTGGTCGACCGCCAGCGGCAGGTCGGCGTTCAGCGTCTCGCGCATCGGCTTGCCGTTGTCGACGGTCTCGGCGTAGGCGAGCAGCTCCAGGTTCTGCTCGATGCGGTCGGCGATGCGCAGCAGCACGTTGGCGCGCTCGGCCGCGGGCGTGCCGCCCCACTTCTCGGCGGCGGCGTGAGCGGCGTCGAGCGCCAGGTCGATGTCGGCGGCGGTCGATCGCGCCGCCTGCGCGAAGACCTGCCCGGTGATGGGCGTGATCACGTCGAAGTACTGGCCGTCGCGCGGCGCGACCCACTGGCCGCCGATGAAATTGTCGTAGCGCTTCTTGAACTGCAACGGCGCGCCGGCCGCGTTGGGCTTGGCGTAGATCATGGTGTTGTCTCCGTGGTTGTTGAAGGCGAGGACGCCGGGACGGTCGTTGCATGGGGCGTGCCAGCGCAGGCTTCGCGCGCAAGACCCTGCTTGCCGGGCGGAAAGCCTCTTCCCATCGCGGTCCGAATTGGTCAGGATCGGTCCAGCCTGGACCACACGCCTCGACGGCGGGACAGGTGTTCCGGAATGGAACACCCAAGGAGACAACGGCATGGTGAAAACACCGGGCGGGGCCGCTTTGGCCCCGCGACTGCTGCGCGCGGCGCGGCGCGAACTGCTGGACACGGGTCGGCTCAGCGTGGAGACGCTGGACGAAGGGCTGAGCCGCAGCTGGCTGCGCAGCCGCGACTTCGGCCTGAGCCCCGTCGGCCGGCCTCCTGGCGCACCGCATGCCTCGGGCGCGCAGCTGCGGCGGGCGCTGGAGCGCCAGCATGAACTGGTCGCCCATGCGCGACCGGTGATGGAGGACCTCTTCGCCCAGACCGGCGACGGCGACGGCCTCGTGATCCTGGCCGATGCGCAGGGGCTGCTGCTGGGTGCGCTCGGCGACGGACGCTTCGTCGACCGTGCGCAGCGCGTGGCGCTGCGGCCTGGCGCGATCTGGGACGAGCGCTGGCGGGGCACGAACGCGATCGGCACCGCGCTGGCGGAGCAGCGGCCGGTGGCGGTACTCGGCGGCGAGCACTTCCTGGAGCGCAACGCCTTCCTCAGCTGCACCGCGGCGCCTATCCGCGACCCGCAGGGGCGGGTGCTGGGCGTACTCGACATCTCCGGCGAGCAGCGCGGTTTCCAGCGGCACACGCTGGCGCTGGTGCGTTCGGCGGCGCGCATGGTCGAGCACCGGCTCTTCCAGACGCGGCACGCGGACGGGCTCCGTCTGCAGATGCACGTTCAGCCGGAAGGGCTGGGTACGCCGACCGAGGGGCTGCTCGCGCTGAGCGAGGACGGCTGGATCCTCGGCTGCAACGCGGCCGCGCTGGCGTGGCTGGGGACCGACGCGGCGAGGCCCAGCCCGCTGGAGTCGGTGCTGCCGGTGCGGTGGGCTGAATTGATGGACTGGGCGCGGCACGGCGGCGAGGGCGCCCGGATGCTCCACCGCGACGGCGCGCCTGCGCTGTGGTTGCGACTCGATGCGCCGCGCGGTTGGCGGCGACCCGCCGCGCCCGCTGCACCTGTGGCGACCCTCCGGGCTTCTGAGCATCCGCCGCATGCGTCGGCGGCGGACGACGCCCTGCAGACGCTGGACCTCGGCGACACCGCGATGCATCAGGCCGTGCAGCGCGCGCGTCGCGTGCTCGACAAGCCGATCCCGCTGCTGCTGCAGGGCGAGTCCGGCGTCGGCAAGGACCTGTTCGCCCGCGCGATGCACGACAGCGGCCCGCGCCGCGATCGTCCCTATGTGGCGGTGAATTGCGCGGCCCTGCCGGAAACCTTGATCGAGGCGGAGCTCTTCGGCTACCGGCCCGGCGCGTTCACCGGCGCGTCGCGCGAAGGCGCGGCAGGGCGCCTGCGCGAGGCGCACGGCGGCACCTTGTTCCTCGACGAGATCGGCGACATGCCGTTGCCACTGCAGGCGCGTCTGCTGCGGGTGCTGCAGGACCGGCAGGTGCAGCCGCTGGGCGGCGGGCCGTCGGTGCAGGTGGACTTCCAGCTGATCGGCGCGAGCCACCGCCCGCTGCGGCCCCTGGTCGCGCAGGGCCTGTTCCGCGAGGACCTGTATTACCGGCTGAACGGCCTGACGCTGTGCCTCCCGCCGCTGCGGGAGCGCCAGGACTTGCCCGTACTGGTGGCGCGCCTGCTGGCGGCGCTGGAGCCGACCCGGCGCGTGGTGCTCGACCCGACGCTGGCGAGGGAGCTGAGCGCCTACCGCTGGCCCGGCAACGTGCGCCAGCTGGAGCAGGCGCTGCGCATCGCCTGCGTGCTCATGGAGCCCGGCGAGTCGGTGATCCGTCGTGGGCATCTGCCGGACGATCTCGTGGAGGAGCTGGATCAGCATCAGTCGATGGCCATCCCGGTGCTCGTGCCGCCGCCGACGCGGACATCGAGCGCATCGACGTCCCGATCAGGCGCGTCGTCGCAGCGGGCCGCTCCGGCGGAGGCGCCTCCCGCGATGCTGCGGGACCAATCGCGGGCCCATGCGCGAAGGGTCCTCGACGACTGCGACGGCAACCACTCCGCGGCGGCGCGGCGTCTGGGCATCGGACGCAACACGCTGTACCGGCTGCTGAAGTCGCCCGGCGCGTGAAGGGAAACGACCGCGGGTGGATGCAGAGAGGGGCCGCGTAGGTCATCGCCTCACAGGCACATCAGCGATCCGCCGAAGCCGCGCTGGGGAGAACCCGCCTTTCGAGCCCATCGGCTGCTGCGTATTCTTTCGTTCATGCGGTCCAGGGTTTCTTGGTGGTGGATCCGCAGAGGCGCAAGCCGGACGTCAATGGGTAAGGCGGACATTCGAAAGGATGTCCGCCTTCGTCTTTTGGGGTGACGTCCACGCGACTCAAAGCATCAGATCGTGAATTGCCTTTCCTGTTTCCGCGGAGCCGAGTACGTCGCTGAGGCGGGACTCCAGCGCTTCCAGGTCGCAGCAATAGACGCTCTCGTGGTCCAGCGACAGCTCGAAGGGAAGCCCGCCATCCGCAGCTGCGCTGCCACGAGCGAGCACGGTCTCTCGGGTAGGTTCTGCCACCGACCTGACCACGATCCTGGTCCTGTACGCAAAGTTGTTGTGAAACTCGCTGAAGGTTTCGCTCTCGGACTGATCGAGGTGCAGCTCCACGAGACCGCCGGTTTCCTGCTGTATGGCACTGCTGATGGACTCGAACAGGCGAGCAATCTTGCAGCGCTCGTCGGCCGCCTCTGCTGCTCGGCTGAGTCCGCGCCGGATCACGTGGGAGAAGTTAAGCATTGGAGTCGCTCCGTTCCAGGTGGCCAATGATGGGAAGGTGATCGAAGAATGAGGTCGATGATGTGACAACGCCTTTGAAATCGGGTATCTGCACAACATGCGTGTGTGCTTCATTGAGACGCCAACCGGATCGGCCAAAGAGCAATGCCGACGAGAAGATCATCTGATCGAAGGTCCGCCAGCGGGTCAAGATTCCGCCGGCGTGGAAGTAGGTGCCGCAGTCGTAGGCACGGCCCTGCTCGTTCTCTCGTCCGAAGGAACTCATGTGGCGCCAGAAAGGGTTGTAGAACAGCGAAGGAACTTGCCGGACCCTCTCGCTATCGCGACTGGCCTTCAGGTAGTGTTCCACGCCTTCGTCGAAGGGCTCATCGTTGAAATCGCCCAGCAGTACGACGTTCTCCTTCGAGTCCGTCGCCAGCGGGTGCCTGTCTATCCACTCACGCAGGTGGGCCGCAATATGCGTGCGGAAGCTATCGGACCTGTGAAGATGAAGTCGACCGGGCCAATGAGACGCGATGACATGGATGGGCGGCCCACTGTGCGGGATGGCAATGAAATGCTGGCCAATCCTCGATACGCGGCCGTCCCGCACATGGGTGATGATCTCTTCGAAAGTCACCTTCAAGCGTTTCTTGCGACTGAGGATGCAGACGGAAAATCGACTCTTGCCGGCGCTCTGGAATGCCTCGATCCATTCGTACAGGCGCTCAGCGATGGGACAGGCGCGTCGCAGGAGCGCGACGCTTGTTGTCGCCATCTCTCCGAGAACGATTACCTGCGCCTTGGTCTTGCTGATCAGATGCCGCAGGACACCCGCGGCCGTCCTGAAGTCTGCTTCGCTGGCTCGATCGGGGGCGCGCGTCGGCGACAGCCCCGTGTTCCACCACGCAATGCGAATGCCCGGATCGGGCTTGTGTTGATCGGTCGGTTGGTCTTGTTTCATGGCCGGAATACATCCTCGGCAACGGGGCGTTCGACATCGCCGAGCCCTGGCTGCCGGCGCCTGCTCCACTGCGGAATTTCGCGGGGAGGGCAGTCACTCTACGGGGGCGGGATTCGCAAGGCCAGCGTCGGAGCGCTCTCGAATTGGTGGACTTTCGGGCCGCGATACCGCTCATAAACTAGACCACCCACCGAAACCTGTGTGGATGATCTGAACCGCGCTTCATGAAGCTCTACGAGACGCTCGCCGACGACATCGAACGCCAGATCCGCGGCGGCGTCTTCCGCCACGGCGACCGCCTCCAGTCCGTGCGCGAGACCAGCAAGCAGCGCCAGCTCAGCGTCACCACCGTCATCCGCGCCTACGTGCTGCTGGAGAGCCGCGGCCTCATCGTCAGCAAGCCGCAGTCGGGCTACTACGTGCAGCTCAAGCCGGGCGACCCGGCGCTCGACGCACCGGCCGCGCCGCGTCCGATCGCGGTCTCGTCCTCCGTCGACGTCAGCCGGCTGGTGCTGTCCACGCTGCGCTCGATCGCCGCGCACGATGCGGTGCCGCTCGGCTCGCCGTACCCGGACACCGGCAGCTTCCCCTTCGAGAAGCTCAACCGCTACGCCTTCGCCGCCGGGCAGGATCCGGCGCTGCGCTCGCTCAAGGACGCGCTGCCGCCCGGCCACCCGCTGCTGATCCGCCAGATCGCGCGGCGTTACCTCGACAAGGGCCAGGCGGTTGACCCGGCCGAGATCCTCATCACGATGGGCGCGACAGAGGCGCTCAACCTCTGCCTGCAGGCCGTCGCCAAGCCCGGCGACGTGATCGCCGTGGAGACGCCGACCTTCTACGCGATGCTCCACGCCATCGAGCGCCTGGGCATGCTGGCGCTGGAGATCCCGACCGACCCGGTGCTCGGCCTGGACGTCGACGCGCTGGCCGCCATCGCCGCGACGCAGCCGATCGCCGCCTGCATGGTGATGCCGAATTTCCAGAATCCGCTCGGCTTCCAGATGTCCGACGAGCGCAAGCGCGCGCTGGTCGAGCTGGCGACGCGGCTGGACATGCCGCTGATCGAGAACGGCGTCTACAACGAGCTCTACTACGGCGCGGCGCCGCCCAGCACGCTCAAGGCCCACGACACGCGCGGGCTGGTCCTGCACTGCGGCACCTTCTCGAAGACGCTGACCTCGACCTTCCGCATCGGCTGGGCGCTGCCGGGCCGCTACCGCGACGAGGTCGAGAAGCTGAAGTTCCTCAACACGCTGACGACGCCGCCGCTGCCGCAGGTCGCCATCGCGCGTTTCCTCGAACGCGACGGCTACGAGGCCCACCTGCGCCGCATGCGCAAGGCCTTCGCCCAGCAGGCCAATCTGATGCGCGCGATCGTGCTGCGCTTCTTCCCCGAAGGCACGCGCGCCTCGACGCCGGTCGGCGGGTATGTGCTCTGGGTCGAACTCCCGCCGGCCATCGACGGCCTGCGGCTCTACGAACTCGCCCTGGAGCGCGGCATCACGATCGGCCCCGGCTACATGTTCTCGGTGAGCAACAGCTATCGCCACTTCATCCGGCTGAACTACAGCACGCCGTGGTCCCCGGCCATCGAGCAGGCCGTCATCACCGTCGGCAAGCTCGCCGCGACCTGCGCGCGGCAGGACTGCTGAGCGGACCGCCGCGTCCGCGCTGGGCCGGGCGATCAGATCAGGCCCGGTCAGGGGATGTCACGTCAGGGCAGGTCAGGTCAATTGGAAAGTTTCCGTCGGCGCCACCCGCTCCGGCAACGCGCGCCCGCTCAACGCCAGCACCGAGCGCTCGATCCCCCGCGCCATCGCATCCAGCGCCAGCGCGTTGGGCGCGAGGCCGAAGGGCTCGGCGACCTCGTTGGCCACGGCCTCCAGCGCGATCAGCGTGTAGGAGAGGAACACGCACAGCAGCGGCGTGAAGAACTCCGTCGCGTCCACGAGGCCGAAAGGCAGCAGGAAGCAGTAGGTGTAGACCGTGCGGTGCAGCAGCACGCCGTAGGCGAAGGGGATGGGCGTCGACGCGATCCGCTCGCTGCCGCCGATGGCCTTGCCGATCTCCGTCAGCTGCGTGTCCAGCGCCCAGAAACGCGCGTCGCTGAGATGCCCTTCGTCCTGCAGCGCGCAGAGCTTCTGCCGCATCGCGTGCAGCGCGGCGCTGGAGGACTGCGGGTCGCGCCGCAGCTGGAAGGCGTCGCGGCGGCCGACCAGACGCACCAGGTCCTCTTCGGGATCGGTGCCGCGCAGCTCGTGCTTGAGCGCGTAGACCGCGGCGAGCAGCTGGTCCGTCACCGGCCGCGCCATCGTCTTGTCGGGCAGGTAGCAGAGCAGCTCCGACACCAGCGCGCGCGAGGCGATCAGCAGGCTGCCCCACAGGTGGCGCGCCTCGTTGAAACGCTCGTAGCTGGCGTTGTTGCGGAAGCCCAGGAAGATCGCCAGCGTCAGCCCGAACGGCGTCATCAGCGTCGCGTTCAGCGGGATCTTCTCGCCGAAGACCTGCCCGTGCGTCGCGACGGCCAGCAGGCTGACCGCCGCCATGAAACCCAGCTGCGGCAGGATGGCGGGCAGCACCGAGCCGTGCCACACGAACAGCAGGCGGAACCAGCTCTGCTTCGGTCGGATGATCATTTGGAATGTCCAGGCGGTTGCGTACTCCGGGCTCCATGGTGAAGAACGGGGCCTCCTTGCGGGGCATGCAGTTCCGACCGGCGCCGAGGAGCACAGTTGGCGACCCGCGCGTGGCGTGGCGACCACGGGATGCCGGCCGGATGTCGGTGGAAACCGGGGGCGACTACCGATGGCATGGGGCCTTCCTGGCGTCGGCCCCCTATGTTGTCAGGCGCGCCGACGGGCCGTTCGGCGTAGCCTTCGGGCCGTCGGAATGGGATATCGACCAGCGATGGACGGCCAGCGATGGCCAGGAGGCGGCCTCATGGATGACTCCGGACACGACGCCGCGCAGCGGCCCACGTCGGCGGCGGCCGCCGCGATGCTGGGGCAGATGAAGCGGGCGGTCTTCGACGGCTCGCGCATCGCCGTGATCCAGCGGGACCTCCAGAACAACGTGCTCTACGCCAACGCCGCCGCGCTGGCGATGAGCGGCGTCGACCACGTCGACCAGCTGCGCCTGGACCGGCTCTTCACCGGCGAGGCGGGGCGCGTGCTCGACGAGGAGACGCGCGGACGCCGCAACCGCGAGCTCGGCGCCTACCGTGTCACGCTGACCTGCCAGAACGATCCGGAGCGGCAGGTCGCCGTCGAGGTCACCGGCCTGCCGCTGATGGACGATCACGGCACGGTGGTGGGATCGCTGGGCTTCTTCCGCAACCTGCAGCACCAGGTGTTGACCGACCAGGTGCGCGCGCTCACGCTGAGTCACGCCGGCCGCGCGGACCTGCTGCCGCTGGTGGCCGAGGCGCTGCGCCGCGAGCTGCCCTTCGACCTGATGCTGGTGTCGCGCGTCGTCGAGGACGACAGCGCCTGGGAATCGGAGATCGTCTTCAACCACCCGCCGTTCCGGCAGGACGTTCCGACCGCGTGGTACGAGCTGAACGCCGCGCAGCGCGCGTTCATGGAGAGCCAGTGCGGCGGCGTCCACGACTTCGAGACGGTGATGAGCGAGCCGCCGTGGTCCGACATGGCGGAGGAGCCGATGAGCCGGCAGATGCACGCCATGGACCTCAAGTCCAGCATGTGGCGCCGCATCACGCGCGGCGAGGGCGAGGACGAGCGCACCGTCGCGATCATGACGCTGCTCAGCCGTGAGCGCGGCGCCTACGGCGAGCAGCAGCTGGCGCTGTTCAACCAGCTGCCGCTGATCGAGGCGGTGCTGTGCAGCCTGGATCACGCCGAGCGGGAGCGCGACCGCCGCCAGCTGCGGATGTTCCGCGACCTCAACCGCTGCGTCGACATCCAGGGCGCCTGCCGCTGCCTGTCCGACGCGCTGGTCGAGATCTTCGGCTGGCAGCATGTGTCCCTGTTCCGCATCGACAGCGCGCGGGACGCGATCGTGCGCGTGGCCTCGGCCCGGCGCGGCGAGGACGGCTTTGCCGTGGACACGGGCGTGTCCTGGGGCGACTACGCGCAGGGCCTCTGCCAAGGCATCCTCGGCCGCGTCGTGCGGACGATGCAGCCGCAGAAGATCCCCGACGTCACGCGCGACCCCGAGTACCTCCAGACGCCCGACGGCGAGCCGATCCGCTCGGAGCTGGCGGTGCCGATCGTGTTCTCGGAAGGCGAGCGGGTGCGCTTCATCGTCAACGTCGACGATCCGCGCGTGAGCGCGTTCTCGCGCGAGCACGTGCGGCAGCTCGCCGACATCGCGCAGGAAGTGGCCGGCGCCATGGAGCGCATCAGCGACCTGACGCTGATGACGGAGTGCGTCAACAACGTGTCCGACCCGATCATCGCGACCGACGCGAAGCTGCGGATCCGTCGCGTCAATCCGGCGGCGGAGGCGCTGTTCGGCGTCGCACGCAAGGCGCTGGAAGGACGCAGCCTGCTGGAACTGTTCCAGAACCCCGAGCCGCTCGCGGCGTTGCTCGACGGCACCGAGGCGGGCGACCGCATCGGCGAGATGCGCGTCTGCAGGAGGGCCGCCGCGATCGAGGAGGCGCCCGATGCGGGACCTGCCGCCACCTCCGATTCCTCGGCGCTGGGAGCGGGAGCGGGTGCGGGCGCAGGTGCGGACGCGGGCGCCGATGCCAGCGGACTGCCGGTCTTCATCACGCGGCGCGACTTCCCGGGCAAGCTTGGCGGACACGTGTTCATCGCGCGCGACCTGCGGCCGATCCGGCGCTCGGTGCAGCTGGAGTTCCTGGAGGAGACCGCGTACGAACTGGCCGTCGAGACGCAGGCCCCGCTGGGCATGGCGATGTCGTGCCTGGAGGACCAGCTGGAAGCCGCGTTCAGTTCCGAGGCGGCCCGCGAGCAGGCGCGCGGCCGCGAGTTGCAGACCGTGCTCCGGCAGCTCGGCCGCGTGAAGCACGCGTTCACGCGGCTGGCCATGTACAACCGCGAGGCCCGCGTCTCCTCGCGCGTCGCGAGCCCGATCCGGCTCGACTGCGAGATCGACGCGCTGCTCGCCAGCCTGGCGGCGTCGGAGCGCCGCAAGGTGGTGTTCGAGACCGCCGCCCGCAAGGTCGAGGTCGAGGCCGACCACATGCAGCTGCACATCGTCGTGGAGAGCCTGCTGTCCGTGCTGCTGCGCGCGGCGCCGGAGACGGCGATGGTGCGGCTCACGCTGGTGCCGGACGACGAGCTCGTGTTCCTGCGCCTGCGCGGGCGGCTGCCGCCGGCGCGCCGGCACGGCGAGCGCTTCTCCGCGCCCGAGGCCGCCCAGGCGGACCTGCGCCTGGCCAATCCGCTGCTCGGCAAGCTGATGAAGAACCAGGGCGGCGCGCTCAAGGCGGGCGTGCTGCCGGACGGCGACACCGAGTTCGTGCTGAGCTTCCCGCGCCGGAGGACCCATGGCTGACATCCTTCTCGTGCTCAGCCCGCAGCAGCAGGGCAGCCTCGGCCCGCAGATCAAGAAGCAGCTGCGGCAGCTCGGCCGTCACACGATCCAGGAGGAGACCAACCGCGAGACCGGCCTGGAGCTGCTGACCGCCCAGCCCTTCGACTACCTCATCGTCGGCAGTCAACTCGCCGACGACGCGGGCGCGGTGGTCGCCGAGGACGGCGGCCTGGCCTTCTGCCGCGAGGTCCGCGTGCTCGGCAACACGCCGATGATGCTGCTCGCGCCGGCGATGACCACCGAGCTGAACATGGCCTGCATCCGGCTGCGAGTGACGCTGCATGCGGATCCGGCGTCGGCGGGCAGCTTCGCGCTGGAACTGCTCGGCCTGGAATCGCCCGACGCGGACGGCGTCGATGCGGCCGGCAACGCTGGCGGCGTTGCCGGTGCGGGAGGCGTCGGGAACGGCGCGCTCGCCGCACGCGGCGGCCGGGCCCGTGTCGTGCCGCTGAATCCGTGCCTCGACATCCGCGTCACCGCGATCGCCGACAACTGGCGCTTCGAGATGCACGGCATCGACTTCCAGTTCCAGGGCGCGGGGCCGCTGACGGTGAGCAAGTCGGCGCGGCTCGACTGGCAGGCGCAGTACATGCACGAGCCCGATTGGTACAAGGAGTTCTCGCGCATCGGCAAGAGCATCCGCATCGCGCTGTGCGAGGACCAGGAGAGCTTCCGCCTGCAGCGCGAGAACGCGCGGCTCAAGGCCTTCCAGCAGCTCGGCGAGGCCGGCAAGGACGTGACGGACCGCATCACCTTCGAGGTGTCGGAGGACTGCTATCCGCTGCTGCTCGAAGCGATGTTCGAACCCTCGCAGGAAGTGCCGTGGCTGGCGAAGGCGGCGTCGATGTCGCGACGGCTCGCCGCGTCCAAGGAGAGCCAGAGCAGCCTGTTCGCCGGCCCGGTGGCGGCGCGCCGCGCGCTGTTGATCTGCGCGGACACGCACGGCACCGCCTATGACGACCAGCTCAAGGGCGGCGCGCTGCAGCTGGCGCCGCTGACGGCGGTGCGGCGCGAATGCTCGCGGGTGAAGAAGCTGCTGACGCGGCCCGATGCGCGCAGTGGTCAGCCGCTCTTCCACGAGCGCAACGTCGCCGTCATCGGCCTCGACGAGGCGCTCAGTCGCGAGAGCCTCGTGGCGGCGCTGGGCGACGGCGGCTGGGACCTGATCCACTTCGCCGGGCACACCTGCTTCCAGCCGGCGGGCGCGCGGCAGCTGGGCGGCACGGGGTTCCTCTTCGTCGGGCCGAAGGAGGAGCCGCAATGCGTCGACTTCGGCGACATCCTCAGCTACCTGCGCGACACGCGCTTCGTCTACCTGAGCAGCTGCGAGAGCGGCAACTCCGGCTTTGCGACGCTGGCCGCGGAGGCCGGCATCCATGCGGTGCTCGGCTATCGCTGCCGGGTGAACGACCGGACCGCGGCGGTGCAGGCGCTGCTGTTCTACCGGATGCTGCAGCGCAGCCGCTCGCTCGATGCCGCCTTCGGTCACGCGCGGCGGCGGCTCTACCGGCGCTACGAAGGCCAGGACAACGCCTGGGCCTCGGCGATGCTGGTCACGTCGGGCGTCCCGTCATGAGGTCGAGCGAGAGTCCCGCCGCCGCGTCGGCCGGATAGAACGCCTCATGGCCGTGCGCGGCGCGCAGGGCCGGCTCGTCCCAGGGCGCCGTGCGCGCCGACCGGTAGTTGAAGAGCAGCCGCGCCCCCGGCACGTTGCGCACGACGGTGTGCAGGGCCTCGTCGTCGGGGTGGTTGAAGATGCTGCCGTCGGTCGAGATCAGCCAGGTCGCGCAGTCGATCCGGCTCAGGAAGTCCTCGCTCAGGTTGGCGGCGGAGCCGTGGTGGGCCATCTTCACCGCGTCCAGGCGCAGGCGGGGTTCGCCCGCCGCGCCGGCCAGACGTCGCAGCGCTGCAGTGAGCGTCGGCGCGTGCGCATCGCCGAGCAGCGCGATGCGGCGGCCCTGGTACTCGGCGATCACCGCGATGCTGGAGCCGTTGGCCACGGCGTTGTCGATCGGGCCCAGCGCGAGCGCGGTCGAAGACAGCATCTCCTCGGGCTTAGGCCGGCGGCGTAGTCCGCCGGAACGGAACGCGGCACGGCCTTCGAGGCGGGCGCTGAGGGCGACTTCATCGGTGGCGTCGAGCTCGGCGCGTTCCAGCGCGCGATCCCACGCGGCGCGCAGCTTCTCAAGTTTCTCCAGCGTAGGCGACAACAGCGTCAGGCGCAGGCCGCCGGGCAGTTCTCGCACCGGCAGCGGACCGATTGCCGGCACGAAGATCGGCGCGCCCTGGAAGGCCGCGTTCCATTGCCGGTCCTCGATGCGGACGCTGATCATCGAGCCCTGCAGCGCGCTACGCTGGGCGTTCACGTCAGCACCGGGCGCGTTCGGTCCATTCGGCGCGCCCGACACGCCCGTCGCGTTGTTGGTGTTGATCGCGCCGGCGCGGGGCGGGGGCGGCTCCTTCAGCGGCTGCGCGATGTGCGGCCAACCGTTGAACCAGATGTCGCGGAAGGTCGCCAGCTCGCGATGGTTCAGCAGCTTGAGGCAGCCCTCGATGTGATCGCCGTCGACGTGCGTGATGACGAGCAGCTCCAGCTCGCGCTGGTCGGCGGGCAACGCGGCCAACCGCTGCGACAGCGCACCGTACGCGCCGATCGGGCCGCCGTCGATCAGCACCCGATGCGGGCGCGCGGCATCGCCGTACTCCAGCAGCAGACAGTCGCCATGGCGCGCCGGCAGCAGTTCGATGCGGAAGATGTCGGGCATCGCGGGGTGTTCGGGAGCAACGTCCGTTGAGCAGCCTCAGTTCAGCGCGTGCTTCGGATACGGCCAGGCCGGCGACTGGTGTCTCGTCGCGACGTGGGGCGCGCGGGAGCGCACGGCAGCGTCGCTGACCGCGTAGCCCCAGTTGATGAGCTCGCACTGCTCCTGGTCCTTGAAGCGGTCCAGCCGCGTGCGTATCGCCGCCAGGTCCGCGACGCGAGCGGGATCGGCGGACAGCTTCGGTTCTTCGGTCGCCGGGTAGTCCGCCATGTCGGTGTCGATCGCCCAGAACGCGCCCTTCGCGTCGCCCCGCGCGTAGGCCGCGATCAGCATGCGCTTGCGCAGCGCCAGCGCCTGGTTCAGGCCGATGTCCATCGTGCGCATCAGCTGGCGCGGCGCCATCGTGCCGATGCCGGCGTCGATGTCGAAGGGTTTGCCGGCGTCGCTCACGAGCACCGTCTCGTAGCGGCCCCACACCGTCTCCAGCCCCAGGTTGTCGTAGACGCCGCCGTCGGCCAGCATCAGGCGGCGCCGGTAGTCGATCTGGTCGTAGAGGTCGGCGCCGTCGACCTTTGTGAAGTCCTCGGGCCGGACGTCCAGCTCGATCGGTGCGAGCACCGGCGGGAACGCGCTGGAGCAGGCGACCGCCGTTGCCACGTCGAAGCGCGGCTTGGGGATCAGGCCGATGCGGTAATCGCCGGCGTAGGGCTTGGAGAAACGGAAGCTGACGCCGGTCGCGTAGTTGGTCGCGTTGAACACGAAGCGCGGGTCGTCCGGCAGCGATTGCAGCGAAGCGTCGAGGCCCAGGCGCTTGCGGTATTCGTCGGCGACGGCTTCGCCTGCGGAGCGGAAGGGATTGAACGCGCCCGACAGCACCGAAGCGACATCGATGTTGCGCGCGCAGAACTCGCGCAGCGGGGCGGCGACTTCGGCCTCGAACAGCGCGGAGCGGCCGTCCTCGCCGAACGCGAGCCGCGGCCAGCGCACGGCCAGCAGCCCCGAGGTGATCGAGCCGCCTGACACGCTGGAGATCCGCGCCAGCTTGCCCAGCGCGCCGAGCTCGTTGAGCCGCCACAGCACGCCGACGTGGAACAGCACGGCGCGGAAGCCGCCGCCCGAGAGTGCCAGCGCGATGCCGCTGGTGCGCGCGTCCTGGTCGAAGGGCATGGCGGGTCTCCCGCTGTGTGGATCGTTCAGCCTAGGCGGGGCGCGGGCCGGTCGCAATCTGTCAACTTGGGGATGACGGCGGAAATGAAGGGGACGCGTGGCGAAGATTTCAAACTTGTAATGTGGCTGTGCGTTTCGCGTGGGAGCCCGATTTCTACAGTGCTTTCCAAGCAGTCGGCATCAGGCCGCTGCCGATCCACCCCATGACCAGGACGCCGCCGGCGCTCCCTCCACGCGAAAGAGCCCCATGAACCGCAAGACCTTCCTCGGCCAGCTGACGGCCACCGCCTTCGTCGCTTCCTTCTCCGCCGCCTCCCTCGGCGTCGCGCATGCCGAGACCGATGCCGCGCCGTCCGCCCCGCAGGCGTCGGCGGTCACGGGCAAGTCCGCGCCGGTCGCCGTCCGCAACGTCGTGCTGGTGCACGGCCTGTACGCCGATGGTTCCAGTTGGGGCAAGGTGATTCCGCTGCTGCAGGCCAAGGGCCTGCACGTGACCTCGGTGCAGAACCCGCTGACCAGCCTGCAGGACGACGCCGACGCCGTGAAGCGCGCGCTGGCGCAGCAGGACGGGCCGACGCTGCTGGTCGGCCATTCGTACGCCGGCATGGTGATCTCCGAGGCCGGCGCCGACCCCAAGGTCAGCGGCCTGGTCTACATCGCAGCCCGCGCGCCGGACGCCGGCGAGGACTACCCCGCGCTGACCCGCAAGTTCCCGACCGCGCCCGTCGCCGCCGGCCTGAAGTGGAACGGCGATTGGGGCAGCCTGTCGCAGGACGCCTTCCTGAAGGACTTCGCCGGCGACCTGCCGTCCGCCGAGGCGCTCAGCTACTTCGCCGTGCAGCAGCCCTTCGCCCGCGCCGTGGCCAGCGGCAAGACGACGACCGCCGCCTGGCGCGTGAAGCCGAGCTGGTACGCCGTGTCGACGCAGGACCGGACCATCAACCCCGACCTGCAGCGCTTCCTGGCGCAGCGCATGGGCGCCGCGACCATCGAGCTGAACGCCAGCCACGTCTCGCTGCTGTCGCAGCCGCAGGCGGTGGCCGACCTGATCGTCAAGGCCGCGCAGGGCCAGCGCTGAGTTGCTGTCGATAATCCGCCCCGTGATGCCGGAGCCGCCGCGGGACCGTGAGCCCGGCGGCGCCCAAGGAGCAGGGATGCGTGTCCTCGTCGTCGAAGATGAACCGAAGCTGGCCGGCTACCTCCGCAAGGGGCTGACGGAGAACGGCTACGTCGTCGACGTGGCCGCCGACGGCATCGACGGCCGCCATCTGGCGCTCAACGGCGAGTACGACCTGATCGTGCTCGACGTGATGCTGCCAGGCATCGACGGCTTCAGCGTGCTGAAGGCGATCAAGGCGGAGAAGGACGTCGCCGTGCTGATGCTGACCGCGCGCGACGGCGTCGAGGATCGCGTCCATGGGCTGCAGGAGGGCGCCGACGACTACCTCGTCAAGCCCTTCGCGTTCTCGGAGCTGCTCGCCCGGCTGACCGCACTGCGGCGACGCGGCGTGCGTTCGGGATCGGGCACGAGCACGGGCGTCGGCGGCGCTTCGGAAACGATGCTGACGCTCGGCGACCTGCAGCTCGATCTCGCGCGCCGCAAGGCGTTCCGGGGCGGACAGTCGATCGATCTCACGAACAAGGAGTTCCTGCTGCTCGCGCTGCTGATGCGCCGCCGCGGCGAGGTGCTGTCGCGCACCGTGCTCGCGGAGCAGGTCTGGGACATGAACTTCGACAGCGACACCAACGTCGTCGACGTCGCGGTGCGACGGCTGCGCGCGAAGGTCGACGATCCGTTCGAGACCAAGATGCTGCGCACCGTGCGCGGCATGGGCTACGTGCTGGAGGCGCCCGCGTCATGAGCGCGGGCCGGCTCGGGTCGATTTCCGCGCGACTGGTGCTGATGCTGGCGCTGGTCGCGGTGGTGGTGTTCTCCGCCGCCGGCTTCCTGCTGCACAAGGCGCTGGAGCAGGTGCTGATCGCCGACGAGCGCGCCGACCTGATCGGCAAGACGGAGGTGGTGAAGCACTTCATCGGCGAGGCGCAGTCGATGGACGACCTCCCGATGCTGCGCCGCCATCTGGCGGCCACCAGCGTCGGCGGGCGCTTCCGATGGAACGTCTGGCTGGTCGGGCGCGATGGTGAGTTGCTGTACGGCGCGGAGCCGATGCCGCCGTCGGTGCAGCGCGACGGCGACAAGGTCTGGTTGCGCCGCAAGGACGGCGTCGAGCTGCGCGGCGCGCATTTCCTGCTGCCGGACCACGCGGTCTTCCCTGATGCGCAGGTGCTGATCGGCATGGACCCGCGGCCGCGTCAGCAGATGCTCGCGACCTACGACGACGCGGGGCTGATGGTCGGCGCGGCCGGCGTGTTGTGCACGATCGCGCTGGCCTGGCTCGCGACGCGTCGCGGGCTGCGCGCGCTGTCGGCCCTGTCGCGCGAGGCCGAGGTGATCCAGCCCGGCGCGCTGTCGCGCCGGCTCACGCTGCCCGAGGACAGCGCCGAGCTGATGCCGCTGGCGCAGCGTTTCAACGAGGTGCTGTCGCGCATGGAGGAGGCCTGGAACCAGCTCGAAGGATTCAACGCCAACGTGGCGCATGAGCTGCGCACGCCGCTGGCGATCATGATCAACGGCGCGGAGGTGGTGCTGTCGCGGGACCGGCCGGAGGCCGAGATGCGCGACGTGCTGGAGTCCCACCTGGAGGAACTGCGCGGCATGGCGTCGATGATCAACGACATGCTGTTCCTCGCGCGCGCCGACCAGGGCGACGCGGCGGCGGATCTCGTCGATCTGTCCTTGCGCGACGAGGCGCAGGGCGTGGGCGAATTCGTCGAGATCCTGCTTGAGGAGAAGCATCAGCGTCTCTTCGTGGACGGCGAGCACCGGCTGCCCGCCAACCGCGCGCTGCTGCGGCGCGCCCTGGTGAACCTGCTGACCAACGCGTCGCGGCATGCGCCGGAAGGGGCGACGCTCACGGTACGCATCGAGCGGATGCCCGATGCCGACGGGGCACGGATCGTCGTGATCAACCCCGGCGATCCGATCCCCGAGGAGATCCGCCGCCGCATGTTCGACCGCTTCTGGCGCGGCGAGTCCTCGCGTTCGAAGGCGGGGGATCGATTCGGCCTCGGGCTGGCCATCGTGCGCGCGGTCGCCCGCATGCATGGGGGCGAGACTTTTGTCGAATCGCGTGACGGCGCGACCGAAATCGGTTTCACGCTCGGAGCCGCCAACCGTGCCGTTGTGACGGATAACGCTGTGCGTTAGTGCCCATCAGGGTTCATCCGAGGTCGAAAGGGTCGATAAATGACGCCATGAAACTCCGAACCCGAATCCTCTTCCTGTGTCTTGCCGCGCTGATCGGCATGGTGGTCCTGGCCGCGGTGTCGCTGACGACGCTGCGCCAGACGATGATGAAGGAGCGCACCGCGCAGCTGTCGACGCTGGTCGTGCTGGCGCAGTCCGCGCTGGAGAAGCTGCATGAGCAGGAGGCCGCGGGCAAGATCACCCGCGAGGAAGCGCAGAAGCAGGGCAAGCTGATCATCGGCAGCTTCCGCAAGGACGAGCTCTACTTCTTCGTGCGCGGCTACAGCGACGACGTCAACCTCGTGCATCCGAATCCGAAGCGCGTCGGCATCGTCGACGCCAAGGGCGGCAAGGAAGCCGGCGTGCGCTACCGAACCGCGCTGGAGGGCAAGAAGATCGGCACCGTGATCGCGCTGGGCACCCGGCCCAACACGAAGGACGAGGTCGAGAAGCTCTACGCGGTGGTCCGCTTCGAGCCCTGGGACTGGATCATCGGTTTCGGCGACTACATCGACGACATCGACAACGCGTTCTGGCGCAGCGCCGTGGTGCTGCTGGCCATCGGCGCGGCGCTGATGGCGGTGGTGGGCGTGCTGGGCTGGCGCCTGGCGGGCAGCATCTACCGGCAGCTGGGCGGCGAGCCGGCGTATGCCTCGGACATCGTGCACCGCATCGGCGCCGGCGATCTGAACGTGGCGGTCGATCTGCGCGACGCGCATGCCGACAGCCTGCTGTCCGCGATGGACCGCATGCAGCGCAGCCTGTCGACGACGGTGGGCCAGATCCGCGGTTCCACCGACACGATCGCGACGGCCGCCGGCGAGATCGCCGCCGGCAACCGCGACCTGTCGTCGCGCACCGAATCGCAGGCGAGCGCGCTGGAAGAGACGGCGGCGTCGATGGAAGAGCTGACCGCCACGGTCAAGCAGAGCGCCGACAACGCGCGTCAGGCCAACCAGCTGGCGATGTCCGCGTCCGAGATCGCGGTGCAGGGCGGCAAGGTCGTCGACGAGGTGGTGGCGACGATGGCGTCGATCAGCAGTTCGTCCAACAAGATCGTCGACATCATCGGCACGATCGACGGGATCGCGTTCCAGACCAACATCCTGGCGCTGAATGCGGCGGTCGAGGCGGCGCGTGCGGGCGAGCAGGGCCGGGGCTTCGCGGTGGTGGCGTCGGAAGTGCGCACGCTGGCGCAGCGCAGCGCGACGGCGGCGAAGGAGATCAAGGCGCTGATCGGGGACTCGGTGCAGAAGGTCGAGGCCGGCGGCGCGCTGGTGAGCCAGGCGGGCGCGACGATGTCGCAGATCGTTGGCAGCGTGAAGCGGGTCACCGACATCGTCGGCGAGATCTCCAGCGCCAGCCAGGAGCAGACTGCGGGCATCGAGCAGATCAACCAGGCCATCGCGCAGATGGACCAGGCGACGCAGCAGAACGCCGCGCTGGTGGAACAGGCGTCCGCCGCGGCGGAATCGCTGGAGCAGCAGTCGCAGGTGCTGGTCACCGCCGTCGGCGTGTTCTCCTGAGCGGAGCGTCGCCGCGGCGACGCTTCCATGACAAGGGCCTGGGATCGATGGATCGCCAGGCCTTTGTCGTTTTTGGAGCAGCGCGGGCATTCATCCGATTTATCCGTTGAACAACAGATATGCGTCGGGCAACATGGCTGGATGCGATACGACCTGAACCTGCTGCCGGTCTTCCTGGCGGTGATGGAGGAGCGCAGCGTGACCCGCGCGGCGCAGCGGCTGGGCATCACGCAGCCGGCGCTGTCCAACGCGCTGACGCGGCTGCGGGCGATGCTGATGGATCCGCTGTTCATCCGCGAGCGCTACGGCATGCAGCCGACGCAGAAGGCGGAGGAACTCGCGCCGATCATTGCGGCCGCGCTGGCGAGCCTGGACACGGCGATCCTCGGCCAGCGGGATTTCGATCCGGCGAAGTCGACGCAGCTGGTGACGCTGGCGCCGAACAGCTACGTCGAGCTGGTGCTGGTGCCGGCGATCGTCGCGCGGCTGCGGGAGCAGGCGCCGAACATGGCGGTGCGGCTGACGCCGTTCGGCACCGACCTGGCGGAGACGGGCGTGATCTCGGGCTCGACCGCGATGGTGCTCGGGCGGGTGGTCGATCCGCCGGACAACCTCGTCGTGCAGCACGTGATGGACGACGGCCTCGCCTGCATCGTGCGGCGCGGGCATCCGACGGTGGACCGGAAGATGACGCGCAAGCAGTACGAGCAGCTCAAGCACGTGAACGTGCTGCCGCCGGGGCGGCTGCGCGTGGGGCTGTTCCAGGCGCTGGAGAAGCAGGGGCTCAAGCGCGACGTCGCGGTGTCGGTGACGCACTTCCTCGCGGTGCCGGAGGTGGTCGCGGTCACCGACTACTGCGCGACGCTGCCGGCGCAGATCTGCCGGAAGCTGGCATCGGACAAGCGCCTGAAGGTGCTGCCGTCGCCGGTGGATCTCGGCACCTTCCCGGTGGAGATCGCATGGCACGTCAGATACCGGGACGATCCGGCGCATCGCTGGCTGCGTGCGTTGGTCTCTGAGGTGGCCGCCGAAGTGGCGGCTCAAGGCGAGATCCCTTCGCCGAAGAAGGCGTGAGCCGCGGCTAGGATGCCGGCATGTCTGCACTCATCCCGACTCCCACCGCCTTCATGCTCGACCTCGACGGCACGCTCGTCGACACCCTGGGCGACTTCGTCGCGGTGCTGAACCGCGTGATGGCCGACATGGACTTGCCTGCCGTCCCGCGCGACCTCGTCGAGCACACGATCGGGCAGGGCAGCGAGCACCTCATCCGCAGCGTGCTCGCCGAAGTCGGCGCTCCCCAGGCGCACTACGAGCAGGCCTGGGCGCTCTACCAGCGCCACTACGAGGTGCTCAACGGCGAGCACGCCGACGTGTTCCCCGGCGTGATCGAAGGCCTGGATGCGCTGAAGGCGCTCGGCCTGCCGATGGCCTGCCTGACCAACAAGCCGGCTGCATTCGCGCGGGAACTGCTCAAGCGCAAAGGCTTGGACCGCTACTTCGACCGTGTCTTCGGCGGCGACGACTTCGAGCGCAAGAAGCCCGATCCGATGCCGCTGCTCAAGACCTGCGAGGCGCTCGGGTCAGCGCCGGCGACGACCTGGATGATCGGCGACTCCAGCAACGACGCGCGCGCCGCGCATGCCGCCGGCTGCCCGATCGCGCTCGTCAGCTACGGCTACAACCACGGCCAGCCGATCCGCGAGGTGCCCGCGGAACGCTACATCGACCGGCTCGACGAACTGCTCGGCTGAAAACGACGATGCGCCGTCTGCATCACGCGGAACGGCGCATCGGCGGGTGCCGGCCCCGAGGTCCTCAGCGGCTGCTGCCCGCCGCGTTGCGGTTGCTGGTCACCGGTGCCGCCTTGCCGCCGCCCAGCAGCGCGACCTTCAGGTCGCTGTCCGCCGGCGACTTGCCCAGCCAGATCTTCAGCAGCACGTTGAAGAAGTCCTCACCCTTGATCGGCTCGCCGGGGATCAGCTGGCCGTTGACGAAGACCACCGTGCCCGTCCCGGGGATGTAGTCCACGCCGAAGCTCTCGCCCGTCTTGAGCTTCTTCTTCTGCACGAAGATCTCCGACATGCGCAGCACGCCGACGATCGACCGGCCGAATTCCTCGCGCGTCGCGTTCTGCTCCATGCCCTTGGTGAAGAGCTTGCCCAGCTCCTCGCCGTCGATGTCCCGCAGCATCTGGATGTGCATGCGCTTCGGGCCCGTGTTGGCCAGCACCGCCTCGGGCGTCGTCGCCTTCGCGTTCATGTACAGGCCGGCCGTGTAGACCTTGAAGATCGCCTTGTAGCGGATCCCCGCGCCGTTGAGCTGCAGCTTCTGACCGGCCACCTCGACGTTGCCGTCGTACTTGACGCCGGCCAGTTCGATCGGCGCCGTGGCGACCGCGGCCGCGGACGCCGCCGCAGGCGTGGACTGGGCCGACGCCGCGATCGGCGTCGACAACGCGGCCGCGAGCAGACCCGCGGTCATCAGGACATTGCGCTTGGACATGTGTCTCCATTCCCTCCGGAAGGATCGGCCGACTCCACGGTCGACTCTGGGGCGAAGTATCCGACAGCCATGCGAAGCCGGGCCTCCGGGAATCCTCCTGCTGGATCCTGCTGATACACTGGTCCGCACCATGTTTATCACGCGCAAGCACATCAAGGGGTCGAACGACCGGGGAGCCTGGCCCTGGCGATCCTGGTTCGACTTCTCCTGAAGCCGCCTGCTGCTTGCCGCCCGCCGTCCACCCCTATCCCCCGGACGCGGGACCGTCACACTTCCTCTGCACCCTACCGGACGGGGCAGGTCCAACAGGCGACCTGAGTTACCGCTTGCGCGCGCGTCGTGATGCCCTGCGTCACTGATGACACGCCGCATCCGACAAGAGGTTTGACGACGTGATCACCGAACTGGAATTCCAAAGCCTGGCCGCCGACGGCTACAACCGCATCCCGCTGATCAGCGAGGCCTTCGCGGACCTGGAGACCCCCCTCTCGCTCTACCTGAAGCTCTGCGCCGGCAACGGCCCGGGCCGCCACAGCTTCCTGCTGGAATCGGTGGTCGGCGGCGAGCGCTTCGGCCGCTACTCCTTCATCGGCCTGCCCGCCCGCACCGTGCTGAAGAGCGAAGGCCCCGTCACCCGCGTGATCCGCGACGGCGCCGTGATCGAGACGCATGAAGGCGACCCGCTCGCCTTCATCGAGGCCTACCAGCAACGCTTCAAGGTCGCGCTCAGACCCGGCATGCCGCGCTTCTGCGGCGGCCTGGCCGGCTACTTCGGCTACGACGCCGTGCGCTATATCGAGCCGCGCCTGGCCGCGTCCACGCCGCAAGGCGGCCTGCCCACGCCCGACGTGATGCTGCTGCAGTGCGAGGAACTGGCCGTCATCGACAACCTGTCGGGCAAGCTCTACCTGATCGTCTACGCCGACCCCGGCCAGCCCGAGGCCTACTTCAAGGCGAAGAAGCGCCTCACCGAGCTGAAGGACAAGCTGGGGTACTCGGTCGCCGCGCCGCGCGTGGTCCGCGCCCAGGCGCACCCGGTCGAGCGCGAGTTCGCGAAGGCCGATTTCCTGGCCTCCGTCGACAAGGCCAAGGCCTACATCGCCGCCGGCGACTGCATGCAGATCGTCTTCGGCCAGCGGCTGAAGAAGCGCTACACCGAGTCCCCGCTGAGCCTCTACCGCGCGCTGCGTTCGCTGAACCCCAGCCCCTACATGTACTTCTACGACATGGGGGACTTCCAGATCGTCGGCGCCTCGCCCGAGATCCTGGTGCGCCAGGAGCAGACGCCCGACGGCCGCAAGGTCACGATCCGCCCGCTGGCCGGCACGCGTCCGCGCGGCGGCACGCCGGAGCAGGACCAGGCGCTGGAAGTCGAACTCAAGGCCGATCCGAAGGAGCGCGCCGAGCACCTGATGCTGATCGACCTGGCCCGCAACGACACCGGCCGCATCGCGCAGACCGGCAGCGTGAAGGTGACGGACGCCTTCGCGGTCGAACGCTACTCGCACGTGATGCACATCGTCAGCAACGTCGAGGGCATCCTGAAACCTGGCGTGGGCAACATGGACGTGTTCCGCGCCAGCTTCCCGGCCGGCACCCTGTCGGGTGCGCCCAAGATCCGGGCGATGGAGATCATCGACGAACTCGAACCCGTCAAGCGCGGCATCTACGGCGGCGCCTGCGGCTACCTGAGCTTCGGCGGCGACATGGACCTGGCCATCGCGATCCGCACCGGCATCGTCATGGACCAGGTGCTCTACGTGCAGGCCGCGGCGGGCATCGTGGCGGACTCGGTCCCCGAGCTCGAATGGAAGGAGACCGAGGCCAAGGCGCGCGCGCTGCTGCGCGCCGCGGAACTGGTCGAAGAAGGCTTCTGAAGCTGAAGTGAAAGAAGGAGCAAGAACATGCTGCTGATGATCGACAACTACGACAGCTTCACCTTCAACCTGGTGCAGTACTTCGCCGAGCTGGGCGCCGAGGTGAAGACGGTCCGCAACGACCAGATCACGCTCGACGAGATCGCCGCGCTCAACCCGACCCATCTGGTGCTCTCGCCCGGCCCGTGCACGCCCAAGGAAGCCGGCGTCTGCGTGCCGGCGATCCAGCGTTTCATCGGCAAGCTGCCGATCCTGGGCGTGTGCCTCGGACACCAGAGCATAGGCGCCGCGCTGGGCGGCAACATCGTCCGCGCCAAGGTGCAGATGCACGGCAAGTCCTCGACGATCACCACCGACACGCAGGGCGTCTTCAGCGGACTGCCCGAGCGCTTCGACGTGATCCGCTACCACTCGCTGGCGATCGAGGAATCGACGATCCCGAAGGAGCTGGAAATCAGCGCCCGCAGCGAGGACGGCGAAATCATGGGCGTGCGTCACCGCGCGCTCGCCGGCACCGCGACGCCGCTGGAGGGCGTGCAGTTCCATCCCGAATCCATCCTCTCGGAGCACGGCCACGCCATGCTCAAGAACTTCCTGGAGTTGGCACGATGAACGAAGGCAGCAAGGCAGCAGGTCAGAGCGGCAGCAACATCGGCGCGATCGTCGATCTGCGCAGCGATACCGTCACCCAGCCGACCGCGGGCATGCGCGCCGCCATGGCGTCCGCGCCGCTGGGCGACGACGTCTTCGGCGACGACCCCAGCGTCAACGCGCTGCAGGCGGCGCTGGCGGAGCGGCTCGGCTTCGAGGCCGCGCTCTTCATGCCCACCGGCACGCAGAGCAACCTGTGCGCGCTGATGGCGCACTGCCAGCGCGGTGACGAATACATCGTCGGCCAGTTTGCCCACACCTACCGCTGGGAAGGCGGCGGCGCCGCGGTGCTGGGATCGATCCAGCCGCAGCCGCTGAACCACGCGCCGGACGGCTCGCTGCCGCTGGCCGACATCGAAGCCAACATCAAGCCCGACGACGCGCACTTCGCGCGCACGCGGTTGCTGGCGCTCGAGAACACGATAGGCGGCAAGGTGCTGCCGATGGACTACCTCGCGGCCGCCTCGGAGCTGGCCAAGCGCCACGGCCTGTCGCGCCACCTCGACGGCGCGCGCCTGTTCAACGCGGCGGTCGCCGTCGCCGCGCGCGACGGGAGCGATCCGTACGACGCGGCGAAGCGCATCTGCTCGCACTTCGACAGTGTCTCGGTCTGCTTCTCCAAGGGACTGGGCGCGCCGGTCGGCTCGGTGCTGTGCGGCTCGCGCGAGCTCATCAAGAGCGCGCACCGCTGGCGCAAGATGCTGGGCGGCGGCATGCGCCAGGCCGGGCTGCTTGCGTCGGCGGCGCACTACGCGCTCGACCACCAGGTGAAGCGCCTGGGCGAAGACCACGCACTGGCCAAGCGCCTCGCCGAAGGACTGCAGGGTCTGCCGGGCCTGACGGTCGAAGCGCCGCAGACCAACATCGTCTTCTGCGACGTCGACAAGGGCATCGCGGCCAAGCTGGTCGAGCATCTGAAGTCCGAAGGCGTGCTCACGACCGGGCTGTACAAGCTGCGCTTCGTGACCCACCTCGACGTGGACGCCGCCGGTGTCGACCGCGCGGTCGCGGCGACGCGCCGGTTCTTCAACGCCTGAGCGGGAGATCCTCATGCCCATCACCGACAACGAGGCGCTGACCCGCGTCATCGAGCACCGCGAGATCTTCCACGACGAGATGCTGTCGCTGATGCGCCGCATCATGAGCGGCGACATCTCGCCGGTCACGGCCGCGGCGATCCTGATCGGCCTGCGCGTTAAGAAGGAGACCATCGGCGAGATCACCGCCGCCGCGCAGGTGATGCGCGAGTTCTCCGTCAAGGTGCCGATCGAGGCGGGCCCGCATCTGGTCGACGTCGTCGGCACCGGCGGCGACGGCGCGCATACCTTCAACATCTCGACCTGCTCGATGTTCGTCGCGGCCGCGGCGGGCGCGCAGGTCGCCAAGCACGGCAACCGCAGCGTCTCGTCCAAGACCGGCAGCGCGGACGTGCTGGAGGCGCTCGGCGTGACGCTGTCGCTGCCACCGCAGGCGGTCGCCGAGTGCGTGCGCCAGACCGGCATCGGTTTCATGTTCGCGCCGAATCATCACCCGGCGATGAAGAACATCGCGCCCGTCCGCAAGGAGCTGGGCGTGCGCACGATCTTCAACATCCTGGGGCCGCTGACCAACCCGGCCGACGCGCCCAACATCCTGATGGGCGTGTTCCATCCGGACCTCGTCGGCATCCAGGTCCGCGTGATGCAGCGCCTGGGCGCGCAGCACGCCGTGGTCG
Organism: Roseateles noduli; assembly: GCA_002205125.1. Lineage (GTDB taxonomy): Bacteria > Pseudomonadota > Gammaproteobacteria > Burkholderiales > Burkholderiaceae_C > Roseateles > Roseateles noduli. The sequence continues at coordinate 502,522 of NIOE01000007.1, forward strand.
TCTACGGCAAGGACAACATGGACGAGATCTCGCTGGGCGCGGCGACGCTGGTCGGCGAGCTCAGGAACGGCGAGATCCGCGAGTACGAGATCCATCCCGAGGACTTCGGCATGCCGATGGTCGCCAGCCGAAACCTGCGCGTCAGCGGTCCGGAGGAGAGCCGGCAGGTGCTGCTGGGCGTGCTCGGCAACGAGTCCGGCGCGGCGCGCGACATCGTGCTGCTGAACGCGGGCGCGACGCTGTACGCGGCCAACGTGGTCGAGTCCATCGCCGACGGCATTGCCAAGGCGCGTGTCGCGATCGAGTCCGGCGCCGCGCGCGCGAAGCTGGACCAGTTCGTCGCCGAGACGCAGCGGCAGGCCGCGGCGAACGCCTGAATCCGCCTGGAATCGAGAGAGTCGTATGTCTGACATCCTGGATCGCATCAACGCCGTCAAGCGCGAGGAAGTCGCCGCGGCGTCGGCGCGCGTGCCGTTGGCCGCGCTGCGTGCCGAGGCCGAATCGCGCGCGGAGCCGACGCGCGGTTTCGTGAAGGCGCTGCGCGCGAAGATCGCCGACGGTCGCAGCGGCGTCATCGCCGAAGTGAAGAAGGCCAGTCCCAGCAAGGGCGTGCTGCGTGAGGACTTCCGTCCCGCCGACATCGCCCGCAGCTACGAGCAGCACGGCGCGGCCTGCCTGAGCGTGCTGACCGATGCGCCGCATTTCCAGGGCTCGGTCGAGTTTCTGAAGCTGGCCCGCGGGGCCTGCGCGCTGCCGGTGCTGCGCAAGGACTTCATGATCGATCCGTACCAGGTCTACGAAGCGCGCGTGATGGGCGCTGACTGCATCCTGCTGATCGCGGCAAGCCTCGACGACGGCCTGATGGCGGAGCTTGAGGACTGCGCGCTGGGCCTCGGCCTGGATGTGCTGGTCGAGGTGCACGACGGCGCGGAGCTGGAGCGCGCGCTGCGCTTGAAGACGCCCATGGTCGGCATCAACAACCGCAACCTGAAGACCTTCGAGGTCACGCTGGACACGACGCTCGGGCTGCTGAAGAACGTGCCGGCAGATCGCCTGCTGGTGACCGAGTCCGGCATCCTCGGATCCGACGATGTGCAGCGCATGCGCGACGCGCAGGTCAACGCCTTCCTCGTCGGCGAGGCGTTCATGCGCGCGTCGGATCCGGGCGCGGCGTTGTCGGCGTTGTTCCGCTGATGGCGCCGATGACAGCCACGCTCAAGTCCCTCGACTGGTCGGCCGGTGACGGCTGGCAGCCGCTGATCGACGCGTGGCGTGCGAGCGCCGATGGTCAGCGCATCGAGGCGCTGCTGAAGACGCGGCTTGTCGAAGGCGCGGTGATCTATCCGCCCGATCCGCTGCGCGCGCTGCGCCTCACGCCGCTCACGAACGTCAAGGTCGTCATCGTCGGCCAGGACCCGTATCACGGGCCGGGGCAGGCGGAGGGGCTGTCGTTCTCCGTGCCGGTGGGGGAGAAGCTGCCGCCGTCGCTGCGCAACATCTTCAAGGAGCTGCAGCGCGATCTCGGACAGCAGCCGGCGATGTCCGGGCACCTCGGCGAATGGGCGCGGCGCGGGGTACTGCTGCTCAACACCAGCCTGACCGTCGAGGACGGCGCCGCCGCCTCGCATGCGAAGAAGGGCTGGGAGTCGCTGACGGACGCGCTCATCGTTGCGACGGCGCAAGACCCGGCACCCAAGGTCTACCTCCTCTGGGGGGCTCATGCACAGGCGAAAGCGCCGTTGATCGAGGCCTCAGGCCACCAGCATCTGGTGCTGCAGGCCAACCATCCGTCGCCGTTGTCGGCCACGCGCGGCCCGGCGCCCTTCATCGGCTGCGGGCATTTCTCGGCTGCAAGTACCTGGCTGAAGGGGCAGGGCGTCGAGCTCGGCTGGTCCTTGGATTGATTGTTCGTAGAGCCATAACTGGTACGTTGGTGGTCATAACCACGCAACCCCTCTGAAAGGGGCTTCGGCATCAGGGTTAAGTCCAGTGCGCTACCAATTGACGCTCTGCGTTTTTTGGTACTAAACTGGTATTAATCATGACAAGCTACCCCCTGGCGGACGCCTGGTCCGCTCCTCTGCAGCCGCGATTCGCGGGCGTCCGCTTCCTGGTGGGAGTGGATGGCGGTGGCACCGGCACGCGGGTCCGGCTCAGCGATGTCCACGGACAGCTGCTCGGACAGGGCTGGGCGGGGCCGTCGGCGCTGGGGCAGGGCATCGCTCAAGCCTGGCGCCACATCCAGATGGCCGTGCAGGAAGCGGCGGCCAAGGCCAACATCGATCGACTCCCGCTCGGCGAGACCGCCATCGGTCTGGGCCTCTCCGGCGCAGGGGTCGCTTCCCAGGCGCAGGCCTTCGTCGCGCAGCAGCCGGGCTATCTCCACATCGAACTCGTGAACGACGGCACCACGTCCGTCATCGGCGCCCATGCGGGCCGGCCCGGCGGCGTGATCGCGGCCGGCACCGGCACGGTGGGCGAGGCGCTGCGCGCCGACGGCTCGATGGTCTGCGTCAGCGGCTGGGGCTGGATCGGCGGGGACGAAGGCAGCGGTGCGTGGCTCGGCATCCAGGCGATGCGCGTGGCGCAGAAGGCCATGGACGGACGCGTCGACGCCGGACCGCTGGCCCGCGCCGTGTGGGCCGTCGCTGGCTGCAAGAACGACCAGGACCGCGACGCCATCAATGCCTGGGTCGCCCAGGCCGGCCAGCATGCCTACGCGCAACTCGCGCCGCTTGTCTTCGAACAATCCGAATCCGATCCGGCCGCCGCGGCGCTCGTCGCGCAGGCCGTCGCGGAACTGGAGCAGCTCGCGCTCGCGCTCGATCCGACGCGGCAGTTGCCGCTGTCGCTCGCGGGCAGCGTGGCGCAGCGGCTCGCCGCGCTTTTCTCAGGCAACATTCGGGCCCGTTGCGTGTCGCCCCAGGGCGACTCGGCCGACGGCGCGCTGCGGCTGGTCCGCGGCGCTCTCTCCGACCCCCGTTGAAGACGAGAAGCCCGATGAGCACCAAGCTGCCCTTCCAGTTCAAGCCCGATCCCGCCGCCGCGTCGCCGCTGTACATGCAGCTGGCCCACAAGCTGGCGCAGGCGATCCGCGAAGGCCAGTACCAGGCCGACGAGGCCCTGCCGTCGGAACGCGTGCTCTCCGAATCGCTGGACCTCTCGCGCGTCACCGCCCGCAAGGCGATCGACCGCCTCGTCGAACAGGGTCTGATCGTGCGCAAGCGCGGCTCCGGCAACTACATCGCCCCCAAGCTCGAACAGCCGCTGTCGCGCCTGACCAGCTTCTCGGAAGAACTCCATCAGCGCGGCTTCAAGCCCAGCAGCCGCTGGCTGACGCGCGGCTTCGCCATGGCGGCGCCGGACGAACAGCTCTCGCTCGGCCTCACGACCGGTCAGCGCGTCGCGCGCCTGGAACGCCTGCGCCTGGCGGACGCCGTGGTCATGGCCTATGAACTCTCGATCCTGCCCGAGGCGGTGCTGCCCGATCCGCAGAAGGTCGAGTCCTCGCTGTACGAGCACCTCGCCCAGCACGGCGGCGCGCCGGTGCGCGCGCTGCAGCACATCCGGGCCATCAATGCCGACTCGCGCCTCGCGGGCCTGCTGCAGGTGCCGGTGGGGCAGGCGGTGCTCTTCATCACCCGCGTGGGCTACCTCGACCAGGGTCAGGCCGTGGAGCTCACCCATTCCTACTGCCGCAGCGACTACTACGACTTCGTCGCGGAGATGAGGCGAGACGGATGACGACCCAGCACATCGACGGATTCATATTGACACCCAGCGGGTTCATCCGCGGTGTGCTGGAACATGACAAGGGACGCGTCGTCCGCATCGACGGGACGCCTGCGCCGGAGTACGACGTGCGCCACGGCGCGCAGGACCTGCCGATCGTCCTGCCGGGCTTCATCGATACGCATGTCCACGGCGGCGCCGGCCGCGACACGATGGAGGGCGGCGACGCCGCCGCGCAGCTCGCGAAGCTGCATGCGAAACACGGCACGACCTCGCTGCTCGCCACGACGATGACCGCGCCGCTGGACGAGATCCGGCAGGCCATGCGAGGACTGGCCGAACTCTGCGTCGTGCGCCCCGAGGGCGGCGCCCGCGTGCTGGGCGTGCACCTCGAAGGGCCGTACATCAATCCCGGCAAGCTCGGCGCGCAGCCGGACTTCGCCAAGGCCGCGTCGATCGCCGAGATCCGCGACCTGCACGCGATCGCGCCGATCCGCCTGATCACGCTGGCGCCGGAGCTGCCCGGCCATCTCGACCTGGTCACGCAGCTGCGCGTCGCCGGCTTCCAGGTGCAGATCGGCCACTCGCTGGGCACCTACGAGGACGGCGTGGCCGCGCTCGGTCGCGGCGCCGGCGGCTTCACGCATCTGTTCAACGCGATGACGGGCCTGCACCACCGCGAGCCCGGCATGGTCGGCGCCGCGCTCGCGCATGCGCAGTACGCCGAGATCATTCCGGACCTGCTGCACGTGCACCCCGGCGCGATCCGCGTCGCGCTGCGCAGCATCCCGCATCTGTTCTGCGTCACCGATTCGACGGCCGCTGCCGGCATGCCCGACGGCGAGTACAGCCTGGGCCGGCATCGCGTCACCAAGTGCCTGGGCGGCGTGCGCCTGCCCGACGGCACGCTGGCCGGATCGACGCTGACGATGGACCAGGCGCTGCGCAACCTGGTGTTGAAACTCGGCCTGCCGATCGAGGACGCATCGAAGCGCGTCTCGACGAACGCGGCGGACTATTTGGGTCTGGACGATCGGGGCCGTCTGGCCCCGGGCGCCTGGGCGGATTTCGTGGTGATGGACCGTGGCTTGCAGTTGCAGTGCGTGGTCGTTGAAGGAGAAGCAATTGACCTCGCGAATGCTGGATGAGGCGCTGAGCGCGCCGCAGGTGGTGGCCCGTCAACTGGCCGCCGATCAGAACGCCTACGCCGCCCTGGGCAACGCGCTGCGCGAGCAGCCGCCGACCTCGCTGCTGACGATCGCGCGCGGCAGCTCGGACCATGCGTCCCACTACCTCGCGTATCTCGTGATGGCGCGGCTGGGCCGGCTGGTGACCTCGCTGCCGATGTCGCTGATCACGCTCTACCAGAGCAAGATCGAGAGCCAGGGCCTGGTGTCCTTCGCGTTCTCGCAATCGGGCCAGAGCCCGGACCTGGTCTCGCCGACGCAATACTTCCGCGCCAACGGCGCCCGCACGGTCGCGTTCGTGAACGCCGACGGCTCGCCGCTGGAAGCCGCCGCCGAACACGTGTTCCGCCTGCATGCCGGCGTGGAGCAGAGCGTCGCCGCGACCAAGAGCTACATCGCGCAGCTGGTGGCGGGCGCGCGCGTCGTCGCCGCCTGGCAGGGCGACGAGGACCTCTCGGCCGCGCTGCAGACCCTGCCGCAGGCGATGGAGCAGGCCGCGAAACAGCGCTGGGACGTGGCGGTCGACGTGCTCAAGGGCGCGGACAAGCTGTTCGTCATCGGTCGCGGCACCTCGCTGCCGATCGCGCTGGAAGCGGCGCTGAAGTTCAAGGAAACCTGCGGCATCCAGGCCGAGGCCTTCTCCGGCGCGGAAGTGAAGCACGGTCCGATGGCGCTGGTGGACGAGGGTTATCCGCTGCTGGTCTTCGCGCCGCGCGGCCCCGCGCAGGCGGGCCTGCTGGCGCTGGCCGAGGAGATGCGCGGCCGCGGCGCGCGCGTGCTGCTGGCGGCGCCGGAAGGCACGCCCGGCGCCGAGCTGCCGCTGACCTGCACCGGCAACGAGGACCTCGATCCGATCACGGCGGTGCAGAGCTTCTATCCGATGGTCGAGGCGCTGGCGCAGGCGCGGGGTCTGAACCCCGACCAGCCGCGGCATCTGGCCAAGGTCACCAAGACGCACTGATCGCGCAAGCGCGCATCCATTCCCCATCCCCAGCCGTCGACCCGCGGGCCAGGCAGAAGAGAACGACATGAGCGAGACAGCATTCCATCCGGGCCGGCTGGTGATGGTGGACATCCAGGGCAAGACGCTGGACGCGACGACCGCGGCCTTCCTGCGCGACAACAGGATCCGTGCCGTCTGCCTGTTCCGCAAGAACCTGGGGACCGAGGCCGAGGTCCGGCAGCTCACGCGCGATCTGCGCGAGGCGATGGGCGAGGACGCGCTCATCGGGCTCGACCAGGAGGGCGGTTCCGTCGTGCGGGCGACCTTCCTGCCGCAGCCGCCGTCGGCGATGGCGCTGGGCGCGGCCGGTGACGAGGGGCTGGCCGAGCAGGTCGGCGCCGCGGTGGCGCGCGGGCTGCGCGGCATCGGCATCAACTGGAACTTCGCGCCGGTCACCGACATCAACAACAACCCGGCCAACCCGGTCATCGCCGAGCGCAGCTTCGGCGAGACCGCGGACACCGTCACGCGCCTGGCCGGCGCGTGGATGAAGGGCTCGATGGCGGCGGGCGTGGCCTGCTGCATCAAGCACTTCCCGGGGCATGGCGACACGCACGTCGACTCCCACCTGGACCTGCCGACGGTCGAGAAGTCCCGCGCCGAGCTGGACGCGCTCGAACTCAAGCCCTTCCAGGCGCTGCGCGACGTGGCGCCGTCGATCATGACGGCGCACATCGTCTATCCGAAGATCGATCCGCAGTACCCGGCGACGCTCTCGAAGACCATCCTGGGCGGCATCCTGCGCGACGAGTACGGCTACGACGGCGTCGTCATCACCGACGCGCTGATGATGAAGGCCATCGCCGAGCGCTACGGCTATGCGAAGGCGGCGGTGCTGGCGATCAACGCCGGCGCCGACATGATCCTCGCGCAGGGCACGCTGGACGAGCAGGCGCAGGCGATCCATGCGCTGCAGGACGCGCTGTCGCGCGGCGGCTTGAGCGTCGAGCGCGGTCGCCAGGCCGAAGCGCGGCTGGACAAGCTGGCGCGCGATTTCCCGGTCCGCTTCGACGACTACCAGGGCGCGCAGCGCGAGGCCGACGACGTGCTGATGCGCCGCGCCTGGGCCTCGGGCCTGAGCGCGCTGCGCGGCGCGAAGCCGCCGGCCGTCGATCGCCCGATCCGTGTCCTCGTGCAGGATGAAGTGCCGACCGACGGCGTCTCCGAAGCCGGACCGACCGGCGCGCAGGTGCGCGCGCTGTTCGAAGGCTACGGCGACGTCGAGTTCGTCTCCCTCGGCGACATCGCGGCGCTCGACTGGGCGGCGGTGCCGGATGATTGCCGCTTCACGATCGTGGCCTCGACGCATCGCGCACGCTACGGCGCCAACGCTGCCGCGTGGCGGCCGGACCTCCATCTGGTGCTGTGGAATCCGTTCCAGGCGCTGGACGTCTCCGCGCCGACGGTGATCAGCTGGGGTTACGCCGACGGCGCGCTGGGCGCGCTCGGCGCCTGGCTGCAAGGTCGCGGCGAGCCTGGCGGCCAGTCGCCGGTCACGCTGGATTGAAGCCGGCTTCCGCCGCCCCGCTCAGCATCGCATCGCACCGAGGTCCTCCCCCATGAGCTCTTCGAAGAGTCCCCCCGCCGCCGACGCGCGCAGCGACCGCAGCCCCATCCGCTGGGTCTCCAGCCTGTACTTCGTGCAGGGCATGCAGTTCTTCGTCGTCATGCTGATCGCCGGCCTGATGTTCAAGAACATGGGCGTCGCCAACGACCAGATCGCGCGATGGACGGGCCTGCTCGGACTCGCCTGGGCGTTCAAGCCGCTGTGGAGCCCGTTCCTGGAGCTGGCGCGCAGCAAGAAGCTGATCGTCGTCGCCGGGCAGTACACCGGCGCGGTGGGCCTGGGGCTGATGGCGGTGGCGCTGCAGCTGCCGATGTGGTTCGCGGCCAGCATCGCGGTGCTGTTCCTGCTCGCCTATGCGTCGGCCACGCATGACATCGCCTGCGACGGCCTCTACATGGCCTCGCTCGACGACAAGCAGCAGGCGGCCTACGCCGGCTGGCAGGGCGCGTTCTTCAATGCGTCGAAGTTCCTGACCCTCGGCGGCCTGCTGGTGCTGGCCGGTCATCTGGAGCGCGGCATCGGCGTGATGAACGCCTGGTCGGTGATCTTCGCAATGCTGGCGGTGCTGCTGTTCGTGCTGGCCAGCTACAACGCGTATGCCTTGCCCGGCACGCTCAACACCGAGCATCGTGATCTCACGGTCCGGGGAGTCTGGCAGACCCTGGACGAGGTGATCCGCGATTTCCTCGGCAAGCCGGGCATCTGGCTGATGATCCTGTTCATCGTGATGTTCCGTTTCGCCGAAGGGCAGGTGCAGACGATCGGACCGCTGTTCCTGATCGAGCCGCGCGAGAAGGGCGGTCTGGGTCTGACGACGGAACAGGTCGGCGGGATCTACGGCACCGTGGGCACGGCGGCCTTCCTGGTCGGCAGCATCGTCGGCGGCTACTTCACGAGCTGGTTGAGCCTGCGCCGGGCGATGCCCTTCCTGATCGTGGCGATGGCGGTGCCCAACGCGACCTTCTACTACCTGGCCGTCACGATGCCGGCGGACCTGTGGCATGTGGGCTTCGCCGTGGCCGTCGAGATGCTGGGTTACGGCTTCGGCTTCGTCGGGATGATCCTGTACATCATGCAGGCGGTGGCGCCGGGCAAGTACCAGACGGCGCACTACGCGCTGGGCTCGGGGGTGATGCAGCTGGGCTTCATCCTGTCCAAGACCATCAGCGGCGACATCCAGATCGCCATGGGCTACGAGCACTTCTTCCTGTGGACGATCGGCTGCGGCGCGCCGGCGCTGATCCTGCTGATGTTCATCCGCATGCCCGGAAAGACGCAGGGCGCATCGGCTTCCGCGTCTCCATCGGCCGGCTCGGCAGAACCCGTGGAGCGAGTCGTATGAAAGCCTGGATCGCAGCGACCTTGGCTGTGGCTTCAATGTCCGCGCAGGCGGGCAAGGAGCCGGCGTTCTTCTTCGACGACTTCAGCTACGCAGACACTGCAGCGATGTTCAAGCAGGGCTGGACGGCGCGTAACGCGGCCGGCCACCCGGGGCTGCCTGGTGCGCGCTGGGCGCCGGAGGCGTTGAGTCTCGTGGACGGCAAGCTGCGGCTGCGCGGCACGACGGATGGCACCGGCGCGGGCACGACGCAGGTGCAGGTCTGCCATCAGCGCAAGTATCTGGCCGGCACCTACGCCGCGCGGGTGCGCTTCAGCGACCAGCCGGTGAGCGGCGCCGACGGCGATCCGGTGATCCAGACCTTCTACGTCGTGAGCCCGCTGCAGCACGACTTCGATCCCGAGTTCAGCGAGCTCGACTGGGAATACCTGCCCAACGGCGGCTGGGGCAGCGAGAAGACGCGGATCTACGGCATCACCTGGCAGACGGTGCGGCTGGATCCCTGGCTGGCCTTCAACCAGCAGCACGAGGAGTTCGGCCCGCTGGGCGCTCCGGGCAAGGACTGGCACACGCTGGTGATGCAGGTCGCCGACGGCCGCACGCACTGGTTCATCGACGGCCGCAAGTTCGACCAGCACGGCGGTCGGAACTATCCGGTGGTGCCGATGTCGATCAATTTCAACCTGTGGTTCTCGCCGGAAGGCCCGCTGCCGCAGGGACCCGCCGGCGGCCCGCCGCGCGTGTACGAGGAAGACGTCGACTGGGTGTTCCACGCGAAGGACACGGTGCTGAGTCCGGCCGCCGTGGAGGCGCAGGTGAAGCGCTGGCGAGCCGCCGGCGTCAAGCGCCTCGACCAGGTGCCGGCCGCCGAGCCGGCGCTTGAGAGCCGCTGCGACTTCTGATCCTTCCGACTTCCTTCCCATGAACGCTCCTTCGAAACGCATCGCGTCCGTCGACGCGCTGCGCGGTCTGGCCGTGGCCGCGATGCTGCTGGTCAACAACCCCGGCGACTGGGGCTACGTCTATGCGCCGCTGGAGCATGCGGCCTGGAACGGTTGGACACCGACGGACCTGGTGTTCCCGTTCTTCCTGTTCATCGTGGGCGTGTCGCTGTCCCTCGCGATGGGTGCGCGGATCGAAGCCGGCGGCGGCGATGCGCTGCGCGGCACGGTGGTCAAGCGCGGGCTGCGCATCCTGGTGCTCGGGCTGGTGCTGCATGCGCTCGCCTGGTGGCTCATGGGCAAACCGGCCTTGCGCATTCCCGGCGTGCTGCAGCGCATCGGCCTGTGCTTCGCCTTCACCGGATTGATCGCGATCCAGTGGCGGGCGACCGGACAGCGCCTGTGGCTCGCGGCGCTGCTCCTCGGCTATGGCGCCTTGCTGCTGTGGGGTGGGCCGCTGGACAAGGTCGGAAACATTGCCAGCCGCGTGGACGCGTGGTTGCTCGGACCTCACGGGTATGAGTGGGACCCGGTCACCGGACTCGGCCACGACCCGGAGGGCATCGTCGCCACGCTCGGGGCAGTCGCGACGACGCTGCTCGGTTGGCGATGCGGCGAGGCGCTGCGCAGCGGTGCGCTGAAGCAGCTCGCGACCATCGGGATCACGGCGGCCGCCGCGGGCTTTGCGCTGGACGCCATCGGTCTGATGCCGATCAACAAGAACCTGTGGACGCCGTCGTTCGTCCTCTTCACCGGCGGGCTGGCCGCGATGGCGCTGCTGGGCGCGCATGCCTTGATCGATCGACTGGGCTGGCCGCCGCTGTTCCGCAGCTTCGGCGTCAATGCGATCGCCGCGTATGCCGGTGCGTGGATGTGCACGGTGTTCCTGGCGGGCTTCGGTTGGATGGACCCGCTCTACGCCCACGGCTTCGGCTGGCTGGAGCCGATCGTCGGGCCGCATGGGCGCTCGCTCGCCTTCGCGCTGGTGTTCGTCGCCTTCTGGTGGGCGGTCGTGCGCGTGCTCGACGCACGCCGCATCTACATCAAGGTGTGAACCCCGACGCGCCGTCCGGCGCGCGGACGGAGAATCGGGCGATGAGCTTTTCCATCCGCATGCCGCCCGACGTGCAGTCGCTCACCGTCGGCGGCCATCAGGTCCTGCTGATCGACGACTTCCTCGAGGATCCGCTGGCGCTCGTGCAGGCCGCCTGCGACAGCGCATTCGAGCTCTGCCCCGGCGCGACCGAGGGCAAGGGCTATCCCGGCATGCGCGCCAACGCGCCCGAGGCCTATTCGCAGGAACTGGTGTCGCTGCTGGATCCGCTCATCAGGATCAACTTCGGCATCGACGAAGACCTGCCGCTGCGCAAGACGCCGTGCATGTTCTCGCTCACCACCTTGGCGCCGGAGCGGCTCGGCCCGCTGCAGCGGGTGCCGCACTTCGACTCCAGCGCGCCGCATTACATGGCGGCCCTGCTGTACCTCTGCGACGGCCGTCATGGCGGCACCGGCTTCTATCGGCACAAGGCCACCGGGCTCCAGCAGGTCACCGCCGATGACACCGAACGCTACGGCGCGTCGGTGCGCGACCAGATCGAGCGCCGGCCGCCGCCGAAACGCTACTTCGACGCCGGCGATGAACACTTCGAGTTCCTCGGCAGGCTGCCGGCGAAGTTCAACCGGCTCGTCGTCTACTCGGGCGGACTCATCCACACAGCCTGCGTGAACCCCGCGCTCAGCATCAGCGACGACCCACGCCGCGGTCGGCTCACGGTCAACACGTTCGTCGACTTCTGACCCGGAAACAAAGAAGCCCGGCATGAGCCGGGCTTGAAGAGGGCCAGGAGACCCTCGGAGATGTTCTGGAATCAGAACTTGGCGTTCAGGCCGATGCGGTACGTCGTCTCGCCCATGAAGGACCAGGCCGGGTAGCCACCCTTGAGCGACTGGCGCAGCGTCGTGTTCGAACCCGCGGCGCCGTACTGCACGTCGTCTTCCTTGGTCAGGTTGATCGCCTCGAAGCTCAGACGCAGGTTCTTCGTGACGTTCCAGCCCAGGCTCAGGTCCAGCGTGCCGTAGTCGTCATGCATGCGGTTGCCGTAGTAGCCGGTCTCGCGAACCATGTACTTCGAGCGCCAGTTGTAGGCCAGACGCGCGCTGTAGACGTCGGTTTCGTAGAAGCCGACCAGGTTCACGTTGTGACGCGAGGACAGCGTGAACATGTTCAGCTCGTCCTGGTAGCTCGTCTTGGGCGCCTTCGCATCCGTGAACGTGTAGTTCGCCACCACGCCGAAGCCGTTGTCGAACGAGTGGTTCAGCTGCGTCTCGATGCCGTTGATCTTGCCGCCACCCGCGTTGATGTAGCGGTTGATCGTCCAGTTGTCGAGGCCGGTGTCCGGGCTGATCAGACCGATCTTCTGGTTGACCTGCGTCGACGTGGTGATGAAGTTGTCGATCTTCTTGTGGAAGATCGCCGCCGACACCAGGTTGCCGCGACCGTAGTAGTACTCGATGCCGAGGTCGACCTGCTTGGACGACTGCGGCTTGAGCGCCGGGGTGCCGTAGTTGACCGTCTCGTTGTTCTGGACCTGATCGTTCCAGCCCAGCGTGGCGCCGGCGAACATGTTGTCGTAGTTCGGACGCGTGATCGCCTTCGACGCGGCGAAGCGCAGCAGCGTGTTGCGGTTGATGTCGTACACGACGTTCAGGCTGGGCAGCCAGTCGTGGTACGTCGAGCTCTGCTGCGCCTTCGTGGTGTTCCAGCCGACGTTCTGCGGAACGTCGCCGGCCGCGAGCGGCGTGCCGTCGAACACGTAGGCGTCGTTGCTCGCCTTCGTGCGGATGTAGCGCAGACCGAAGTTGCCGTGCAGCGCGTCCTTCTCGAAGTTGAACATGCCGTACAGGGCGGTGTTCTTCTCCTCGATCTCGCCGTAGCCGCCGCGCGACTGGGTCCAACTCGCCACGTTGGCGTTGGCCAGCGCGAACATCGCGCCCAGGTTGGGCTTGGGCACGCTCCAGCCCGGCGTGCCCATCGGGATGGTGCCGCTGAACAGGGAGTCGGTGCTGGCGCTGACAGGCGTGGTCACCATCGTCGGACGGTATTCGTCCTTCGTGAAGGTGTGCTTGGTGGCGCGGACGCCGGCCTTGAACGCGGTCAGGATGCTGTAGTCCAGATCGATGGTCACATCGGCCTGGGCGAAGTCTTCCTTGTCCTTGTTGGGACCGCGCGCGGTCGCCCAGGATTCAGGCGTCGACGTGGCGCCCAGCGCGCTCAGCGGGACGGTCATGTCCTGGCCCGGGGAGATCGAGATCTTCTTGCCGGTCGCGTCGGTCGTGCCCCACCACTTCGGCAGGCCCGGCGCGTTGCCCCAGCCCAGGTAGCTGTAGTTGGTCGTCAGCGAGGTGCCGCCGTCGGCCTTGGTCGTGCCGGCCGAGCCTTCGATCTTGAAGCCGTCGCCCTTGAACGCGCCTTCCGCGACCACGGTGTCCGAGGTCATCTTGGCGGCGCGCGCCCAGGTCTGCAGGAAGGTGCTGGTCGCGTTGGCCTGCGTGATGTTGGTCTTCTGGCACAGCAGCGCCGGATCCGGGCTCGGCTGGACGCAGGCGTTGGTGTCGGCGTAACCCTTGCCCGGGTCCTGCAGCGTGTACAGGTAGTGGGTGGTGTTGGACGCGTCGGCGTCGTACTCCAGGCGGGTGTAGTTCAGGCCCAGGTCGATGCTCTTGGTCGGGCGCGCCTGCAGGCTGACGTTGAACGCCTTGCGCTCGCGTTCCTGCAGGAAGGTGCCCGGCGTCACGTCGCCGGACCAGCGGCCGTCGGCCTCGATGCCGCGGCGCATGTAGTCGCCGCGCTCCAGCGCGCCGGAGACCAGCACGCCGAACATCTTGCCGCTGTCACGCCAGCTGTACAGGCCGGACACTTCCTTGGTCCAGTCCTTGCTGACCGTGCCCTTGCCGCCCTTGACGCTGACGAAGACCGCGTTCGGGTCCAGGTCCAGCGGCTTGCGGGTCTTGACGATCACGGTGCCGCCGATGCCGCCTTCGGTCAGGTCGGCCTGGGAGGACTTGTAGACCTCCATGCCGCCGATCAGCTCGGGCGGCAGCAGCGAGTAGTTGAACGAGCGGTCGATCGCCTTCTGGTCATACCAGCCGGTCGACGCGACGCTGTGGCCGTTCAGGGTGGTCAGGGTCATCTGCGGGTCGGTGCCGCGGATCGACACCGAGGCGCCGACGCCGAAATCGCGTCCGACCGAGATGCCGGGAATGCGACCCAGCGCCTGGCCCACGTCGGAGTCGGGCAGCTTGCCCACGTCTTCGGCCGAGACGGCATCGACCACCGCGTTGGCGTTCTTCTTGATGTTGGCCGCCGTCTGCAGCGATGCGCGGATGCCGGTGATCACCACCTGGTCCAGCTGCGTGTTTTCTTCTTTCTTCTGTTCCTGCGCCTGCACGGCGAACGCCGCGCTCAGCAGCGCCAGCGTCACCGCTGCCGCGATTGGGGTCTTGTTGACCTTCATGATGAACTGCTCCTCGAGTGGCCAGGGAGTTGTGGCCGTGATGAAGACTTGGCACCTGAAATCACGACACCCTTCGGCGGAGTGGCATGCAGCTGGCGCCCCCGATACACCTCAATGCAACCAATGCCATGCCACTATAACGAGCGGTAAAGCCACTTTGCTACCAGTTTCAGGCCGGTGTTTTCCCTGCTGTGGCATCGCCGCGACCCGCATGGACAGCGGTGTCCGGGTGTCCAAAGGCAGGGTGCCGGCCGGCCCGCGCCGGGGCCGGTTCATGAGACCACTTGGTCGCAAATTGGTATTAAGAGTGGTCCTCGTCGCTGGGTGCCGGAGCGTGCGCTGGGGCACATTCAGGACGCATGGGCGGGCAGGGCCGGGCGGTGCAGTCTCGCTCGCCAGAGAGCGCCAATCGCACGCGTGCAGTTCCACGCGGAATTTTTGTTTGCGCCAAAAAATAACGGTGCTATAGTCGTGGGCTTGCCTTGGAGGGGTGGCCGAGTGGTTAAAGGCAGCAGACTGTAAATCTGCCCGCTAACGCGTACGCTGGTTCGAATCCAGCCTCCTCCACCAAGGCAGACCAATGCAAGAGCAACGAAACGGGTGATCGCCACCCGTTTCGCGGTTCGAGCGGTTGGGATTGGAAAACTCCCGGGCGGGAGTAGTTCAATGGTAGAACCTTAGCCTTCCAAGCTAATGACACGGGTTCGATTCCCGTTTCCCGCTCCATCGGAAGTTGAAGGTGTCGTGTCGAGAGATCGACACAGGTTTGCTGATAAGGTCATCAATCCTGTGTCGATGCCCATGTGGCTCAGTGGTAGAGCACTCCCTTGGTAAGGGAGAGGTCGCGCGTTCGATCCGCGCCATGGGCACCACCTCTCTTCTATCCCGTTTCTTGATTGATCTGATCGCCAGGAGCGCATGATGGCAAAAGGCAAGTTTGAACGTACCAAGCCGCACGTGAACGTGGGCACGATTGGCCACGTTGACCATGGCAAGACCACGCTGACGGCCGCGATCGCGACCGTGCT
>NIOE01000008.1 GCA_002205125.1 Roseateles noduli
ATCTGAGGGACGGGCTGATGCCCGAGCAGTATTACGGGATCGCCTCGGCGGGCTCCCTTCGCGCAAAGGAAGCTGCGCGTAAGGTATCAGCAGCATTCCGGCCCCAGATGCGCTCGTGGTGTTCCAGCCCTCAACCGCTACATCGGATCCTTGTCATAGGTTCTGACCTCCTCCGGCAACCGGACCCAGCCGTGCATGCGGCAGGTGTAGACCGAGTCCTGGGGCGGCGGGAAGGAGGGATCCCCGAACCCGCCGACCGCGACGCCGACGGAGCCTTCCACGCCTTCTTCCGTGTGGAAGACGTTGCTCCCGCAGACGGGGCAGAAGTGGAAGCGGAAGCGTGCGCCCTGATCGCCGGCGCGCACGAACTCGGTGGCGATGCCGACGACCTCATAGGGTTCGGCGAAGGCCGCCAGCGTCGCGAAGACACTGCCCGTGCGACGCTGGCACGCCAGGCAATGGCAGAGGCCGGTTCCCAGCGGCTCTCCCTGCACCACGATCTTCAATTGGCCGCAACTGCACGAAGCGGTACGTGAAGCCATGCGATCACCTCCCTGGAGACCGTCTGTGGAGAGGCCATGCTAAGCGCTGCCCTGGTGCGCTGGCTACAACTCTGAGACATCGTTGCCACATCGACATCGAGGGGCGTCCCCAGAGTGGGGGATGCGTGCGGGCCGGGGATTTGCCCTGGCGTGGCCGGGCGGTCGCGCCGGTCGCGCGGCCTACATCGCCCAGAGGCGCGGCGAGGTGCCGTCCAGGCCCCACAGGACCTGACGCCAGGCGGCCCAGCATCGGCGCAGCAGGAGCGAGACCGGCTCGACGACCGGTCCCAGCGCGCGCACGACCAGCACGCCGTCCTGGGCTGCGGTGGCCCCCGCGGCGAGGCGCAACGGATCGGCGTCGATCAACGCGCGGACGGCGTCGAGCGCCTGCTCGCGGCGGCCGCGTTCGATCGCGGCGCCGGCCGCGAACACCAGCGTGCCAAGGCATCGATGACCGGCCAGCCCGAGGCCGCCGTCCATCAGCAGCGCATCGCCCGCGTCGAGCAGGCCGCGTTCGAGCCAGACGCCGGGGATCTCCAGGTGCTGCTGGAAGCGTCCCGCGGAATACGGCTGCCCCGCGCCGGGCAGCCCGAGCGCGGTGATGTCCCACGCAAGCAGCTCCGCCGTCGGCGCGAGCGTGAAGCGGGCCTCGTTGAGCGCCTCGCAGCCCGGATAGGCGATGGCCTCGAGCGGCAACCATTCCAGGCGCGCGCCATCGCCCAGCGACGCCTGCACGCGCTGGGTGGCCAGCGCACCCGTCGGACTGCGATAGAAACGCGTCGCGCCCGGCGTGGTGAGCAGCGCGTGGGCGCCCTCGCCCACCGTCACCGCGATGTCCAGCGTGTCGCCGCCGACCAGCCCGCTGGGCGGATGCACCAGCACGCTGTGGCAGATCGCGTCGCCTTCGGGATAGAGGCTCTTCAACAGCCGCAGCGGCCCTTCATGCTCGTGACTGACGACGCAGCGGCCTCGTTCGGTCCGGTAATCGGCGCGCAGACGCGCCAGCCATTGCTTCTCAAGGGTCCCTGTCATTTCGGCAGTGTCACCCAGGCGTAGTCCAGCCAGTTGTCGGCGCGGTGCACGGCCTTCACGCCCTGTCGCACCGCCCACGGCGCGGCCTGCCGATGGAGGGGGATCACCTGGATCTGCTCGCGGTACTCTTGCAGCGCGGCGCGGATCAGCTGTTCGCGCCTGGCGGGATCCGCCTCCGTGGACGACGCGCCCGCCAGTTGATCGAACTTCGGATTCTTCGACCGACCGTAGTTGTAGTAGCCCGCCCCGGAAGGCTTGTCGTCGCTGCGGTAGACGGGCGTCAGGATGGTCTCCGCATCGGTGATCGCGCCGCCCCAGCCCATGAGATAGAGGCTGGTCTCGTAGCGCTCCAGCTTGGGGAAGTAGAGGACGCGCGGCATCGCGTTGACCTTCACCTTCACCTTGATCTGCGCCCACATCGACGCCAGCGCGAGGCAGATCGCCTCGTCGTTGACGTAGCGGTTGTTGGGGCAGTCCAGCGTCACCTCGAAGCCTTCGGGATATCCGGCATCGGCCATCGCCTTGCGCGCCGCGGCGAGATCGAAGGGCAGGCGCGTCTCCAGCGCCGGATCGTTGAAGGCGCCCAGCGGTGACGGCGTCAGCCCGCCCGTGGGCTGCGACAGGCCATTCATCAGACGCTTGTGGATGGCGTCGATGTCGACGGCCTGGTACATCGCGCGCCGCACGCGCAGGTCCTGGAACGGGTTCTTGCCGTTGGGCGAGCGGCCATAGACCAGCGTGTCGCGCGCCTGGTCCATGCCGACGAAGATCAGCCGGTTCTCCAGTCCCTCGATCACCTGCACGCCGGGCGTCGCGCGCAACCGCGGCACGTCGCGCGGCGCCGGGTCGAGCAGCAGGTCGACCTCGCCCGACACCAGCGCGGCGAGCCGCGTCGCGTCGTTGGAGATCGGCGTGAACAGCACCTCCTGCACGTTGCCCTCGAAGCGGCCCCACCAGTTCGGATTGCGCTTGTAGACGGTGCGGATGCCGGGCTGGCGGCGCACCAGCATGAAGGCGCCGGTGCCGTTCATGTTGAAGCCGGCGAAGCTCTCTTCGTTGTCCTTGAAGCTGAGCGGCTTCGTCACCCTGTGCTGTTCGCTCCAGGACTTGCTCATGATGAAGAGCAGGTCCAGGTGCTGCAGGAAGATCGGATTGAAGCGCGGCTGGGTGATCTCGACGGTCAGGTCGTCGATCTTGCGCGCGGTGCCGACGGCGTTGGCATAGACGGCGACCTGCGAGGTCGGCGCCTTGGCGCGCTGCAGCGAGAACACGACGTCGTCGGCGGTGAACGCGGAGCCGTCGTGGAACTTGACGTTGGGGCGCAGCTTGAAGCGCCAGACGAGCGGGCTGACCTGGGTCCATTCGGTGGCAAGACCCGGCACGATGGCGAGCTGGCGGTCGCGGGCGGTGAGCCGCTCGTAGACCTGCGAGTTCATGCCGTTGGTGAGGCTCTCGTTCTGCGAGTGCGGATCCATCGTCTGGGCGTCGCCCTGGCTGGCCCAGCGCAGCGTCTGCGCGTGGGCCGCCGATGCCCCGCCGAGGGTGGCGCCGACCACGCCGGCGCACAGCGCCAGCAGCATGAGCTTTCGTGTCATCCCGCGCTCCCCGACGTCGTGTGATGTCGGGGAGTGTAGGGAGCCCGGGATCAGCGGGAGGTCGGGGTCTTTCCGGACGGGTCAAAGAATGCCCGCGTACCGGCCTCGCCCATGGGCGAATCGGGCGTGCGGTCCAGATCCAGCAGACTGGCATAGCGCTTGCAGATGGCCTGGACGATGAGCTTACGCCGCTCCTGAATGCGGATGTGAATGGGAATCTGAGGCATGAGACATCTCCGGATGGGTGAAGGGAAAGGAACACACGTTGATCAATGGGACTGCCGCTTGCGACCAGGAGGCCAACTGCCCTCGGCACCAGCGGGCGACCTGAGCAACCGCACCGCGAGGCGCCCGGACGTCCTGGAACAGGCGCTGCGCCTCCTCGCGATCGATCACGAAGGAATGGGATGGATAGCCATGAACGAGCTCGGAGATCCCGGGCAATGAGATGTTCTGTCCCTTGAGCGCCAATCGTTCTCCGTAGGCGACAGCGATCCCCGTGGCGCGTGACATGGCCGTCAGCACCACGGGATCGATCTGTTGAGCGATAGGCTGAAAAGCCCCGCCAACGAGTCCTGCGGCAGCCACCGCAGCCGCATCCGAGGACATCCCGTACTCGGTCATCTCCTGCATCGAATCTGCGAAGCTCAGCAACTGGTGAGCCCACAGCATGCTCATCGTGTCGCTGACTTCCAACGCGGAGCCATGACGAGCGAAGTCATTGACGCGCCGCACCTGCATGTCCAATGGCCCCAGTTCGCCACGATCGTCCATGTGAAGCACGGACGCGCCAAGCACGTTTCAACAGGACTGCCATCAAGTGACCTCCAGCGCCATTCATCAGCGCGAGGTCTGCATCTTCCTGCGGACGGTTCAGGCGAACCATTGCCTGAACTAGGAGACTTTCGCCTCAGAGATCGAGTGCGGATACCGCTCTGAGTCAGCAGCGACTACCGAGACTTGCGGTTGAGAGGGGCATCGCCTCTCCCGAGTCGATGCAAGCCCTTCACTTCGCCGGCGCCTGCCAGAGCTCGTCGAGCCGCTGGAAGCCCCAGGTCGCCGGATCCTCGCGGCCGACGATGCGGTCGCCGGCATTCTGCGCGGACAGGTCCAGCACCAGCGTCGGGATCGGCATCTGCGACTTGGTCGAATAGAACACCCGCACCCGAGGCGCCGTCAGCGCCGTGGCGTTCTGCTCCAGCACCACGCCCAGGCGGCCCGACTGCAGCTTCACCAGCGTCCCCACCGGATAGATGCCCACGCACTTCACGAAGGCCTGGAACACCCGCGGATCGAAATGCCCCGTCCACTGCGCCATGCGCGCCAGCGACGACGCCGGATCCCACGCGTTCTTGTAGGGACGGTTCGAGGTGATCGCGTCGTACACGTCGCACACCGCGCCCATGCGCGACAGCAGGCTGATCTGCTCGCCCGCCAGCTTGCCCGGATAGCCCGAGCCGTCCATCTTCTCGTGATGCCTCAGCGCCACGTCCAGCGCCGCCTCGGGCACCGAGGTGCCTTCCTTGAGCATCTCGAAGCCGCGCGTCGGGTGGTCGCGCATGATGGCGAACTCGTCGTCGGTCAGCGCGCCCGGCTTGTTCAGCACGTTCAGCGGCATCATCATCTTGCCGACGTCGTGCAGCAGCCCCGCCAGGCCGGCCTCGCGCGTCTGCGGCTCGTCCAGGCCCATCTGCCGGGCCAGCGACACCATCAGCGCGCACACCGCCACCGAGTGCATGTAGGTGTAGTCGTCCTTGGTCTTCAGCCGCGCCAGGCTGATCAGCGCCGACGGGTTGCGGACCACCGAGCTCGCCACCTCCTCCACGAGGGGCAGGCATTGCTCCGCGTCGATCGCCTTGCCCAGCCGGGCCTCGCCGAACAGGTGCATCACCGCGCGCTTGGAGCGCTGCATCACCTGCGTGGCGCGCTCCAGCTCCTCGCCCATCGAGGCGGGCGCGGTGCTCAGTTCAAGTCGGGGCGCGGCGGCAATCACGGCCGGCGCGGCGACCGGCTCCGATGCGGCGGGCGCAACGGGCACAGGCGCGGCCGCCGGCGGCGCCAGCGCTGCCTTCGGCGCCTCGGGCGCATCGACATCCAGACCTTTGGACGCATCGATCCAGCAGAACGGCACGCCGCTCGCTTTCAGCGCCTTCAGATCCTCGGGATCGGTGAGGACGAATTTCGTCTTCCAGAAAGGGTGCGACAGCCACGACCCTTCCATCCCTTGCAGATACATGCCCAGCTTCACCTGGGCCGTGGGGATCTTCTTCAGCATGACTGGCGTTTTCGTCCAGGACAACACAGTATGGCGCCCTCCTTGGCGCACGCACAGTCAGATCAACCATGAAAAAACCGCCCCGGTGGGCGGTTTGGCTACTTCATTCGCTGGAACCCGGGGCTGGCTGACAGCCTGCCACGTTTCAGCGGAACCGCGATTGCGGGACTGTACGTAGTTCGGACGGCAAACCCGCCAGATACTGTGACAGAAGCTTCAGTTCCGCGTGACTGAATTGCTTGACCTGGCCCGCCATCACCGCGTTGCTGCGTCCTTGATACGGCTTGCCCTCGATCTGGTAGGACTTCAAGGCCACGTAAAGATAGTCGGCGTGCTGGCCCGCGATCTTCGGGTAGGTCCCGTCGATGGGCTTGCTGAAGTTGGCGCCGTGACAGCTCGCGCAGGCGCCCTTGTCCAGCAGTTTCTTGATGTCGGCCGGCGCCTCCACCGTGGCAGGCACCGGGTCGACCTTGGCCAGGCCGGCGTAGTAGTTGGAGATCTCGGCGATGTCCTTGTCGCCCAGCGGCAGGGCGATGCCCCGCATCGTCGGGTGCTTGCGGTCGCCCTTGGCGTAGGCCGCCAGCGCCGTGGCGATGTACTGGGCGTTCTGGCCCGCGATCATCGGTACCTTGTGGACCTCGGGGAAGGTCGCCTGATAGCCGGGGATGCCATGGCAGCCGATGCACATGGCCACCTTGGCCTGCACATTGGCTTGAGGGCCAGGTGTTGCGGCGGCTGAAGCGCCAGGGTTGGTCGTCGACGGCGCTTGTCCCGGCGCGGGCGACGAAGAAGCGTTGGACTGAGCGGCTACAACAAACGCACTACCGGCCAGCATCAACGCGAGGGAGATCTGCAGTTGTCTTCTCATGGTCCCGATCTTCTAGGATTTGGGGCGGCGCGATTATAGGGGGGGCCCTATATACTGGTTTTCACCCCTGCGCTAGAGAAGCCCCTCATGAAATTCCAAGGTTCCCAGGACTACGTCGCCACGCCCGACCTGATGCTGGCGGTGAACGCGGCCATCACGCTGACGCGGCCGCTGCTGGTCAAGGGCGAACCGGGCACCGGCAAGACGCTGCTGGCCGAGGAGGTCGCCAAGGCCCTGGGGCTGCCGCTGCTGCAGTGGCACGTGAAGAGCACCACCAAGGCCCAGCAGGGCCTGTACGAGTACGACGCCGTCAGCCGGCTGCGCGACAGCCAGCTCGGCGACGACAAGGTGCGCGACATCGCCAACTACATCGTCAAGGGCACGCTGTGGGAAGCCTTCGCGTCGGACACGCCGGTCGCGCTGCTGATCGACGAGATCGACAAGGCCGACATCGAGTTCCCCAACGACCTGCTGCGCGAGCTCGACCGGATGGAGTTCTACGTCTACGAGACCCGCGAGTGGGTCCGGGCCAAGCACCGGCCGCTGGTGTTCATCACCTCCAACAACGAGAAGGAGCTGCCGGACGCCTTCCTGCGCCGCTGCTTCTTCCACTACATCAAGTTCCCCGAGGCGGACACGATGCAGGCCATCGTCGACGTCCACTTCCCCGGGCTGAAGAAGGACCTGCTGGCCGCCGCGCTGAAGACCTTCTACGACGTGCGCAAGCTGCCGGGACTGAAGAAGAAGCCCTCGACCTCGGAGCTGATCGACTGGCTGAAGCTGCTGCTGGCCGAGGACATCCCGCTGGAAGCGCTGCAGACGCAGGACGACAAGGTCGCGATCCCGCCGCTGGTGGGCGCGCTGCTGAAGAACGAGCAGGACCTGACCCTGTTCGAGAAACTCGTCTACATGCAGAGCCGCAACCGTTGACCGCCGCCCGTACGATCCGCGCATGAGTCAAGACTTCAACACCGCCTGGCGCGCCGCGCTGGCCGATGCGCTCGGATTCGTCGGGGGCGGCGTGATCGGCCTGCTGGCCGGTCGCGCGCTCGGATGGGAATTCATCGGCGAACCCGGCTGGGGCCCGACGCAGATCCTGGGCCTGCTGACCATCCTCGTCGGCATGGGCGGCTGCCGCTGGGCGCTGCGCCGGCTGCTGCTCGGCAAGAAGGGCTGAGGATCTCCTCCCCGCCCTTCCCTGCCCTTCCCTGCCCTTCACCTCCTTCCTCGCACTGCCGGCCGAGGGTCGGCGTTCTCCATGACCGCACCCCACCCCTTCACCGCGCCGGTCACGCTGACCGGCCCGCATGCGCGGCTCGATCCGCTGTCGCAGGACCACCGCGAGGCGCTGGTCGACGCGGTCTCCGACGGCGAACTCTGGAAGCTCTGGTACACGACCGTGCCGACGCCCGACCGCATGGGTGCCGAGATCGACCGCCGGCTGGGCCTGCGCGAGGCGGGATCGATGAACCCGTTCACCGTCTTCGACGCCGCAGGCCGCGTCGCCGGCATGACGACCTTCATGAACATCGACGCGACCAACCGCCGCGTCGAGATCGGCTCCACCTGGACCCGCGCGTCCAACCAGCGCAGCGGCCTGAACACGCAGTGCAAGCTGCTGCTGTTGCGACATGCATTCGAGACGCTGGACTGCATCGCGGTGGAGTTCCGCACCAACCGCCTGAACACGCAGAGCCGCCGCGCGATCGAACGCCTGGGCGCGCAGCTCGACGGCGTCCTGCGCTCGCACGTGCTCATGCCCAACGGCCTGCCGCGCGACACCGCCGTCTACAGCATCACCGCGGCCGAATGGCCGACCATCCAGACCCACCTGCAATGGCAACTCGACAAACCCCGGAGCGCTTGATGGCCACCTCGAAGAAGACTCCTGCGAAGAAGCAGACCGCCGACCTGAAGACCTTCGACGTCGACGCACTGTGGGCGCTGGCGCGCATCGGCGCCCCCAGCCTGTCGCCGGACGGTGCGCAGGCGGTGGTGCCGGTCACGCGCCACGACATGGAGAAGAACAAGGGCGCGACCTCGCTTTGGCTCCTGTCGACGCTGGGCGGCGAGCCTCGTCCGCTGACCTCGGCCGGCGAGAAGGACGGCCAGCCGCGCTGGAGCCCGACCGGCGACGCCGTCGCCTTCATCGCGCGCCGCGAGCAGGAAGGCGACAAGGACGAGGCGCCGCAGCTCTACGTGATCCCGCCCGACGGCGGCGAAGCGCGCCGCGTCACGAAGCTGCCCTTCGGCGTGGAGTCCTTCAAGTGGTTCCCGGACGGCCGGCGTCTGGCCTTCGTGTCCTGGGTCGACCCGGGCCTGAAGGGCCAGGCCGCGCAGGCCGAGCGCCGCAAGGCGGACAAGGACCGCAAGGACACCGCGTATGTGACCGAAGAGGGCTTCTACCGCTTCTGGGACCACTCGCTGCCGATGAACCGCGTGCCGCACCTGCACGTGCTCGACATCGCCAGCGGCGAGGTCCGCGACCTGTTCGAAGGCACCGACTTCGAACTTAGCCGCGCCGAGCCCGACGCCGACACCTTCGACATCTCGCCCGACGGCCGTCGCATCGTGTTCAGCTTCGATCCCATCACGCCCAAGACGCTGGAACACCGCAATGCGCTGGCCGAGATCGACGTGCGCTCCGGCCGCACGCAGGTGCTGCTGCACGAGCCGGGCTGGGACCTGGTCGCGCCGGTCTACAGCCACGCGGGCCAGCACATCGCCTTCATCGCGACCCATCAGGGCCTGAAGCACACGATGCCGCAGCAGCTGGCGGTGCTGGACACGCACGGCAACTGGGCCGTGCTGTCGGAAGAATGGGACCAGGACGTCGCCGCGCCGCTGCGCTGGGACGAGGACGACCTCGGCGTGCTCTTCTGCGCCGAGGAGCAGGGCCGCCGTCACCTCTACCGCTTCGACGTGAAGACGCTGCACGCCTTCCCGCTGTGCGAGGGCGGCCATGTCGGCGCCTTCGCGCTCGAAGCCGGCACGCTGGTCGTGCTGCACGACAGCGCGTCCTTCCCGCCGCAGGTGTCCGTCGTCGATCGCGAGGGCGACGCGGAGGAGCAGGTGCTGCACCGCATCGAGTCCTTCAACGACGCGGCGCTGGCCGCCGTGCGCTTCGGCGAGGTCGAGGAGCTCTGGTACGAAGGCGCGCTCGGCGAGCTGGTCCAGATGTGGCTCTACCACCCGCCCGGCTTCGATCCGAAGCAGAAGACCAAGGTCCCGCTGATGCAGCTGATCCACGGCGGTCCGCACACGGCGATGGGCGACAGCTGGCACTGGCGCTGGAACCATCAGGCGATGGCCGCGCAGGGCTACGTCGTCGCCTGCGTGAACTACCACGGCTCGTCGAGCTTCGGGAACCGCTTCGCCGACTCGATCACCGGCCGCTGGGGCGAGCTGGAACTGCAGGACGTGGAGATCGCGACCGATCTGCTGCTCAAGCAACCCTGGGCCGATCCAGCGCGGGTCTTCGCCACGGGCGGCAGCTACGGCGGCTACATGGTGGCGTGGATGAACGGCCACGTGCCGGCGGGCCGCTACCAGGCCTACATCTGCCACGCGGGCTGCTTCGACTGGACGGCGATGTTCGCCAACGACGCCTACCTGTGGCACGCGAAGGAACTGGGCACGGCGTACTGGAAGGATCCGGCAAAGGTCTCGGCGCAGAGCCCGATCGGCTACGCGCAGCACTTCAACACGCCGACGCTGGTCATCCACGGCCAGCTCGACTACCGGGTGCCCGACGCCCAGGGCCTGGCCTACTACAACACGCTGAAGGCCCAGGGCGTCGACGCCCGCCTGGTCTGGTTCCCGGACGAGAACCATTGGGTCATGAAGCCGCGCAACTCCAAGCTCTGGTACGGCGAGTTCTTCGATTGGCTCAAGCGCCACGACACGGCGGGGACCAGGACGCGCGTCAAGGCGAGAGCGAAGGCGGACGCGAAGGCAGGCACGAAGACCGTCACGAAGACCGTCACGAAGGCCGTCGCGAAGAAGAAGCGCGCCTGACGAGCCACGCCAGCAACGCGAGGCCCGCCGCCGCCATCGCGAACGTCGAGGGCTCCGGCACCGCCGGGGGCGGGACCTCCGTGACGCGCGGCGGCAGCGTGAACAGCGGCGGCGCGGGCATGAACGGCGGCGGCGATCCTGCGGACGGCGGCGCGAATGAGACGGGCGGACTCGCGAAGGATCCCGGCGGCACGGCCGGAACGCCGGTCAACAGCGACGGGGGCAAGGTCGTCAGCGGCGGCACGGCCTCCGGCACGGGCGTGGGCGCACCGGCGCCCGGCGGATCGAAAGGCAGTTCGCCCTCGCCCGGTGGCGGCACTGGGCCTCCCCCGCCGCCCGGCACCCGCGCAATGCGGCTCACGTTGCGGCACACCGTCGGCACCATCACGCAGTCCGTGCCCTCGCAATAGACCAACGCCCGCTCACGTTGCTCGTCGGTCCAGCGATCGCGACTGACACTCGCGCAGACGCGCCCCACACCGAAATGCATGTCGCGGATCTGCGGCTCGTAGCCGGCATTCCCCGCGATGCGATCACGCGAGATCTCGACGATGTCGTCGTAATCATGCGCCCTCATGCGCGCCTTCAGACGCTCGCGCACATCGGGAGCGATGTCCTTGTAGCGATCGACCGCCGCAGGCACGTCGCCCATGAAACTGTCGTGGCCCGGACGGTCCCATGAACAGGCCTCAGGCGCCGCAGCCCTCGCGGGCACATGGGCGAGGAGCGCCCCAACCGCGAGCGCGGCAAACAGGTACTGCAGTCGTGACATGGGAGGGCAGCGGCCCCGCAGGACCTCGGAGAAAGTGGACCCTCCCTCCTTTGGCAAGCACTGGACCCGGGGACAGGCCTTGCCTCAAGCCGTACTGCGTACCGCTACACCTCGTCCCAGTCCAGATCACCGCACAGGACACGCAGGCGACCGTCCTGCCAATAGGCGACCGACACCGTCACGCACATCCTGGCCCCATGCAGGCTCAGGTAGGGACGCGTGGTCTGGATCTCGCCGACGGTTTCGACCGCACGGCGGAAGTACGGCCGGCGCGCCCAGCGCGCATCGCCCGCACGCTCCATCGGCAGGAAACGCGGATCGATCGCCGCCGGCCCCGAGGCCGGCACCGCACGCGCGCCGATCTCACGACCATCGTCATCGAGCAGGTAGCACATCTGCGCGCCGTCCAGCTGGAGGAAGGGTTGGCAGGCCTCGGCCAGCGGTCGGCCCTGCTGCACAGCCTGCAGCGACAGCGCCAATGCCGTGCGGAACGGCGTCAGCCGGTCCAGATGGTCGCGCCGCAGCTGCGCCTGGCGCTCGTTGAAGAGGCTCCAGACGTCCTCGAGCGCAGACACGCCCTCGCCGTCGCGCAGGAACGGCGCGGGATGCCCGAAGGCGAAGCCCTGTACCAGATCGACGTCCGCATCCATCGCGAGCTGCGCATCCTCGACGGTCTCGATGCCCTCCAGCAGGACCAGCGAGCCGCACTCGTGCAGCAGCGCCACCATCTGCGAGAGCACCCGCGCCATGCGCCGCGATCCGCGCGAGCGCATCAGGAGGGAACGATCCAGCTTGACGATCTCGGGACGGATCCGCCAGATGCGGTCGAAGTTGGAATGCCCCACGCCGAAGTCGTCCAGCGCCAGCAGGCAACCGGTGGCGCGCGCGGCCTCGACCGCTTCCTCGAAGCTGTCGTCGCGCGCCATGACGGCCTCGGTGACCTCGAAGACGAGGCGGTGCGTCGGCAGGCCCAGCTGATGCACGACCTCCACGGCGCGCGCGAGCATGCGCACCTGCAGCGCCGCATGCATGAAGACGGCCGGGTGGATGTTCAGGAAGAGCCAGCAGTCGGGCTGCCGCTGCGCGACGAAGTTGTGCACGTGCAGCAGCCGGCACAGGCGGTCCAGCCAGATCTGCTGCTCGAAGTTGCCGACGCCCTCGAAGGCGGTGACGGGGGCGATGGGGCGGCCGCGTTCGTCCTCGACGCGGATCAGACCCTCATAACCCACCGGCCGCCGGTGCGGATAGCTGTAGACCGGCTGGAACGCGCTGGTCAGCCGGTAATTCTGGAAGCTGCCGACCCAACGGCCGCGTTCCTCGCCGATGGCGCCGTACAGCGCCTCCAGCATGCCTTCGACCTCGGCGTTGTCGTCGCCGCTGCCCTGCCCGTGATCCATTCGCCCGACCCCAACGTTGGAGGCTCCGCGGTCCCACGACCGCGGGCCCGTATTTGATGCCGATGCTACGCCTGCGGCTCGCCGGTCGGCATGGATAATGCCCTGATGCCCCGGAGTCTAGGGGGAGGCCCATGCTGATCCAGTTCTTCTACACGCTGCGCGCCGCCAAGCTGCCCGTCTCCGTCAAGGAGTACCTGACCCTGCTCGAAGCGATGAAGGCCGGGGTGCTCGACGACACCGACGTCGGCGGCAGCGGCCCGACGGTGGACAAGTTCTATGCGCTCGCCCGGACCTCGCTGGTCAAGGACGAGGCGCTGTTCGACAAGTTCGACCGCGCCTTCGCCGCCTACTTCAAGGGCGTCGAGCTGATGGGCGACCTGTTCAAGGCCCTGCCGCAGGAATGGCTGACGAAGCAGCTCGAGCGCGAACTGACGCCCGAGCAGCTCGCACAGCTGAAGGCGCTGGACTGGGACGAGCTGATGGACACGCTGCGTCAGCGCCTCGAGGAGCAGCAGGAACGCCACGAAGGCGGCAGCCGCTGGATCGGCACCGGCGGCACCAGCCCCTTCGGCAACGGCGGCGCGAACCCGCGCGGCGTGCGCATCGGCGGCCCCGGCGGCCAGCGCAGCGCGGTGAAGGTCTGGGACCAGCGCGCCTACAAGGACTACGACGACAACATCGAGCTGGGCACCCGCAACATCAAGGTGGCCCTGCGCCGGCTGCGCCGCTTCGCGCGCGAGGGTTCGGAACTGGAACTCGACCTGGACGACACCATCCACAAGACGGCGGCCAACGCCGGGATGCTGGACATCCGGATGATCCCGGAGCGTCACAACAAGGTGAAGCTGCTGCTGCTGATGGACGTGGGCGGCACCATGGACGAGCACGTGCATCGCGTCGAGGAGCTGTTCTCCGCGGTCAAGAGCGAGTTCAAGCACCTGGAGTTCTTCTACTTCCACAACTGCGTCTACGACTTCGTGTGGAAGAACAACAGTCGCCGCTTTGCCGAGAAGACCTCGACCTGGGACCTGATCCACAAGTACAACCGGGACTACAAGCTGATCTTCGTCGGCGACGCCACCATGAGCCCCTACGAGATCCTCCAGCCCGGCGGCAGCGTCGAATACAACAACGAGGAAGCCGGCGCCGAATGGCTGCAGCGGCTCACCGCCCATTTCAACAAGCACGTCTGGATCAATCCCGAACCGGCCGGGGTCTGGCAGTACCGCCAGAGCATCTCCCTGATCCAGCAGTTGATGCAGCAACGCATGATGCCGCTCACGATGGGCGGCCTCGAACAGGCGATGCGCGTGCTCAATCGATGACGGCGACGACCCCAAGGCCCCCCGAGATTCGATGGCTGCGAGGCGCGCGACCGATCCTGGCGATCGGCGCGGCGCTCGCGCTGCTGAGCGGTTGCTCGCTGCTGCCCACCGACCGCAAGGCGCAGGTGAAGGTCGCCGTGACGGAAGAGGCCGACGCCAACAATCCGTATGTGACCAGCACGCGCAAGATCTCGGCCTATGAGCTGACCATCGAGGCGCCGCCAGAGCTGCGCTCGCTGCTGATGGAGCACCTGGACCTGGCGCGCTTCCGCGACACGCCGGAAGACATGCGCCTGACCGCCGGCGAGTTGCGCCGGCTGGCCGCCGTCGCGCCCGAGCAGGCGACCAAGCTGCTCGAAACCGCCGGCTATTTCAATGCGAAGGTCCGGACCGAGGAAGTGGGCGACCTGTCCGACGGCGTGCGCAACCTGCGGCTGATCGTCGAGACCGGCCCGCGCGCGCTGGTCCGGCAGATGGACCTGCGCGTCGAAGGCCCGCTGAAGACCGCCGCCGAGCGCGGCGACAAGCTGGCGACGGCGCTGGACCGCACGCTGACGCAGAGCTGGCTGCTGCCGCCGCAGACGGGCTTCAGCCAGGGCGACTGGGCCGCGGCGAAGAACGCGCTGCTGACGCGGGCACGGGCGCAGGGGTATCCGCTGGCCCGGATGACGCACAGCGAGGCCGTCGTGCAGGCCGACGACAACCAGGTCGACATCGCCGTGACGCTGGAGAGCGGGCCGCTGTTCACGCTCGGCGAGCTGACCGTCGAGGGCCTGAACCACCAGCCCGAGGAAAGCGTGCGCCGGCTGGCCGGGTATCAGCTGCACCAGCCCTACAACGAGCGGCTGCTGCTGGACTTCCAGGAACGGCTGGTGGGCACGCAGCTGTTCGACAGCGCCAGCGTCGAGATCCAGCCCGAGAGCGTCACCCCACCGCCCGGCGCCGAGACCGTGGAGGTGCCGGTGACCGTGAAGATCCGCGAGGCCGCGCGCCAGCAGGTGGTGCTGGGCGTCGGCTACCGGACCGTCGACGGCCCGAGCGCCAACATCGAATACACGCACCGCAAGCCGTTCGGCCTGAACATCCGCGAACGCAGCAAGCTGGAGCTGTCGCGCGTGCGCCAGGCGCTGGACACGGAAATCAGCTCGCACCCGCAGCCCAACATGCAGCGCAGCCTGGCGCTGGTGAAGGTGGAGCGCATCGACGACAACGACCAGGTCAACCTCAACCTCAGCACCCGCTTCGGTTATGCGAAGGAGACGGACCCCGAGGACCGGCTGACCTACATCGAGGTGATACGCGCCTGGGAACACAAGCCCGAGACGCCGACGACGGTGGCCGGCGCGGTGTCGCTGAACCAGCAGATGACCTGGCGGCGGCTGGATTCGCGCGTGCTGCCGACCAAGGGCTGGAGCGCCACCGCCACGGTCGGCGGCGGCTGGGCGGACAGCTCGTCGGAGAAGAACGGCCCGTTCGCGCGGGCGACCGGCAAGGTGTACTGGTACTCGCCGCTGTCGGGGCGCTGGCTGTTCTCGACGCGGCTCGAAGGCGGCCAGATCCTGGCCAAGGGCAAGCTCGGCCTGCCCGAGGCGCTGCGCTTCCGCACCGGCGGCGACGACAGCGTGCGCGGCTACGGCTACAACGACCTGGGACCGGTGAACTCCACCGGCGCGCAGACCGGCGGCCGCGTGATGCTCAACGGCAGCGTCGAGGTCTCGCATCCGCTCACCCCGCGCATCCCGCAGCTGATGGGCGCCGTGTTCATCGACGCCGGCCAGGCCGCGCAGAACTGGGGCGACTACCACCCCGCCTGGGCCTACGGCACCGGCCTGCGCTACCGCAGCCCGGTCGGCGTGCTGCGCTTCGACTTCGCCAAGGGCAACCTGGTCGACAAGTGGCGCCTGCATTTCAGCGTCGGCATCAACCTGTAATCCGATGAGCGACCCGCGCGACGATCTCCCTTCGCCAGCGTCTGCGGACGACGCGCCTGCCGGCGCGCCCGTGCCGCCGACCGACCCCACCGCCGCAGGGTCGGCGGCTTCTGACGCCGCGCCGCGCCGTCGTCGTCGCGGCCGCGGGCTGCTGTGGGTGCTGCTCGCGGTGCCGCTGCTGATCGGCCTGGTGGCGCTCGCGCTGACCTGGGCGCTGAAGACCGAAGGCGGTACCGCCTACGTGCTGGCCAAGGTGCCGGGCCTGTCGCTGCAGAACGCGCGCGGCCGGCTGCTGGGTGATTTCGACGTCGACCGTGCCGAGCTCGTCCTGCCCGGGACCGAGGACCGCATCGTCCTTGAACAGCTGCAGTGGCGGAACGTCCGGCTGGTCTGGAACCGATCGCCGCTGCTGTGGGGCGAGGTCCGGGCGGACCGGCTGGCCGTCGCACGCCTGCGGGTGCAGGTCGCGCCCAGTACGTCGACCGAACCGGCCAAGCCGCCGCTGAGCCTGCTGTCGCCGGTCGCGATCACGATCGCGGACCTGGAGATCGGTGAAGTCTTCGCCCCCGGCCTCGCGCAGCCGCTGCGCGGCCTGCGCGGCAGCGCGTCGCTGGGCGCCGACGGCGGCAAGCTGCATGCGCTGACCGTGAAGTCGCTGGGCTGGCAACAACTGACCCTCGCCGGCGAAGCGACGATCGCGACGCAGGAGGATCTCAAGCTCACCAGCCGCTGGACGCTCAGCCAACCGAGCGGTGAACTGCCCTGGACCGCGCCGTTCCAGCTCGACGGTCCGATCGCGGACCTGACGCTGAAGGGATCGCTCGAAGCGGCGAAGCAGCGGCTGCAGGTGCAGGCGCGCCTGCAGGCGTTCGCGCCCTTCCCCGTCGCGCAGTTGGAGACACAGGCGAAAGACCTGGACCTCGCCGCGCTGCTGCCCGGCACCGAGGGGGTGCCGCACACCGGCCTGACCGGCAAGGTCACGATGACGCCGAACGCGGACAAGTCGCTCAGCGTGAAGGCGGACCTGGACAACAGCGCCGCCGGCCGCCTCGATCAGGATCGGCTGCCGCTGCGTCAGCTGCAACTGGACCTGCTGCTGGATCCGTCGAACTGGACCCGGCTGCGCCTGCCGCGGCTGGACGCGCTGGTGGCCGGCGGCGGTCGACTGCAGGCGGTGGGCCAGACCAGCCAGGCCGACGGCAGCGCGCTGACGCTGAAGCTGACCGGCCTCGACAGCCGTCAGATCGATGCGCGCTGGCCCTTGGTCCAGGCCCGCGGCGAGCTCAAGCTCAGCACCAAGGCCAGCCTCGTGAAGGCGTCCGCGGACCAGTCGCTCCAGGTGGAGGGCGACCTCAGCGGGCAGCTCGGCCAGGGCAAGCTGCAGGCACCGCTGGCGGTGACGCTCGCCGCCGAACTGCGCACACAGTCGATCGACCTGCAACGCCTGCAGGCGCGCTCCGGCCCCGCCACGCTGAACGCGGAGGGCGAGTTCACCCTGAACGAGGCGCTCAACTTCGCGTCGGGCTGGAAGACCCGCGTGGAAGCCTCGGTGCAGGGCCTGGACCCGCGCCGGCTCAGTCCGGAACCGCTGCCCGCCGGCGCGGCACCGCAGGCGCTCAACGGCCGCTTGAAGGCCGCGCTCCAGTCGGTGCGCGGCAGTCTGTGGCCGCAAGGCAGGGCCGACGTCGACCTGCAGCCCAGCGAGTGGCAGGGCCTGCCGCTCAGCGGCCAGATCCGCTACAGCCGCAGCGGCACCGCGGCGCCGGACCTGCTCGCCGACCTGCGCCTGGCCGACGCGACGCTGCAGGCGCGCAGCCGCATCAACGCCGCGGCGCGCCGCGAGCAGGTCGATCTGTCGATCAACGTGAACGCCCCCAAGCTCGCCAGCCTGCAGCCGATGCTGCGCGCGCAGTTCCCGCAGGCGACCATCGTCGGCAGCGCACAGGCGCAGGCAACCGTCGTTCTGATCCAGCCGGGCGCGCGCCAGGCGCAGTACGGCAGCGACGGCAAGTGGCAGCTGCAGGGCTTCGGACTCTCCGGCGTGCCGGGCTTGCCGGCGAACTCCGGCAGCCGCCCGGCGCTGCAGCTGGACACCGCCTCGGGCCAATGGACACTGTCCAGCCTCAAGGACGCGAAGCTGGCATGGACCACGCAGCTGCGCAACCTGCGTCTGCCGCAGCAGAGCACGCGACTCGACGAGCTGCAGCTGGAGCTCTCCGGCAGTTGGGCGCAACACCGCCTGACGCTGACGACGCAGGGCCAGGTGCCGCTGCCGCCGGTGCTGACGCAGCCGGCGCCGACCAAGGTGATGGCGCGGGCGCAGGCCGCGAGCGCGAACGGCTCCGCCCTCGCGCAGACGGTGCCGCTGGATCCGCAGGGCGCGCGGGCGCGGCTTGCGCTGGACGGCGCGCTGGACGCCGATCCGCTGCAGGCCTGGCGCCAGGGCGCGGCGTGGCAAGCGCGCGGACTGACCCTCGCGCTGGAGGCCAGCCAGCAGCCCACACCGCTGCTGAAGGCCGGTCCGCTGGCGCTGGCACTGCGGCTGGACCCGGGACTGGCTCCGCGCCAGGCGACGCTGGCGCCGGGACGGATGGAGCTGCTCGGCGCCGGCCTGCGCTGGGACCGGATGGTGTGGCAGAGCTCGACCCTCCCCAACCTGCCGTCCGGCGAGTGGGACGTGCAGGCCGCGCTGGAGCCGATTGCCGCGTCGCCCGTGCTGAACAAGCTGCAGCCTGACTTCGGCTGGGGCGGCGACCTGCAGATCGAAGGCCGGTTCAAGTCGCGGCGCGATGCGCGCGGCCTGACGGTGGACGCGATGATCGAGCGCACCAAGGGCGATCTGACCGTCACCGACGAAGTGAGCACGCAGCGGCTCGCGCTCACCGACCTGCGCCTGGGCGTCCTCGCGGACCAGGGCGTGTGGCATCTGGTGCAGGGCGTGGCCGGCGAGAACATGGGCGCCATCGGCGGCGCGGTGACCTTCCGCACCGCCAATGCGCATGCGCTGCCGACGCCGGGCGCCAAGCTCGAGGGCGGCATCGAGGCCAAGGTCGACAACATGGGCAACTGGGGCCCGTGGCTGCCGGCGGGCTGGCGCCTGGGCGGCAGCCTCGCCGCGACGCTGAACTTCGGCGGCACGCTGGGCGCGCCGGAAGTCCGCGGCCAGGCCGGCGCGCAGAAGCTGTCGCTGCGCAATCCGCTGATGGGCGTGGACATGCAGCAGGGCGAGCTGGCGCTGACGATGAGCGGCCGCGAAGCCAAGCTGGAGAAGTTCACCGCCCGCGCCGGCAACGGCACGGTCAACATGGACGGCACGCTGCGCTTCGGCGCACAACCGAGCGCGGAGCTGTCGCTGAAGGCGGACACCTTCGCGCTGCTGCAGCGGGTGGATCGGCGCGTCGTCGCGACCGGGGCCGCGCAGTTGAAAGCCAGCGCGCAGCTGCTGGACCTGAAGGGGCAGTTCGTCGTCGTCGAAGGCCTGTTCGACTTCTCGCGCGGCGACGCGCCGCAGCTCGACAGCGACGTGCAGGTGGTGCGCCAGAACGCGCCGCCCAAGGCCGTCGACGGCAGCGGCAAGCCGATGCGGCTCAAGCTCGACCTGGACCTCGACCTCGGCCGACGCCTGCAGCTCAAGGGCTACGGCATCGATACGAAGCTGCGCGGCCTGCTGCACCTGGCGCAGGACGGCCAGCCGCGGCCGCAGATGACCGGCGAGGTCCGCAGCGAAGGCGGCACCTTCAACGCCTACGGCCAGAAGCTGGTCGTGGAGCGCGGCATCTTCAGCTTCGTCGGGCCGCTGGACAACCCGCGGCTGGACGTGCTCGCCATCCGGCCGGACATGGAGAACGAAGCGGTGCGCGTCGGCGTGACGGTGACCGGCACGGCCAGCAGCCCGCGGATCAAGCTCTACTCCGAGCCCGACATGAGCGAGACCAACAAGCTGTCCTGGCTGGTGCTGGGGCGCTCGCCGGACAACCTGGGTCGCAGCGACACCGCGCTGATGCAGCGCGCCGCGATGGCGCTGATCAGCGGCGACGGCGAGAGCGCCAGCGACAAGCTGATCCACAACATCGGCCTGGACGAGCTGTCCTTCAGCGGCGAAGGCGACGACGCGCGCGGCACCGTGGTGCGGCTGGGCAAGCAGGTCAGCCGCAACGTCTTCGTCGCCTACGAGCGCGGACTGAACGCGACCACCGGCTCCTGGCAGGTGATCTACAAGCTGGCACAGCGGTTCACCCTGCGGGCGCAGGCCAATGAGTACCAGCAGGGCCTGGACGTGATCTGGCAGTGGAAGTGGGAGTAGCGATGCCGGCCGTCGTCTGCACGCCGCCATTGTTCGGCCCACTGATGCTCGCGGCTTCCATGCGAGAATCCGCCGCTTTCGCGGACCGGCCACACTGAGGCCGGTTCACGCGGGCTCTCCGTAGTTCAATGGATAGAACGGCCGCCTCCTAAGCGGCAAATACAGGTTCGATTCCTGTCGGAGGGACCAACGCCTCGCGTTGGTTCCGGCGCGCTCTTCAGCGCCACCGCTTCAGTGCTAACGCTTCAGTACTACCGCTTCAGCACGATCGTCACCAGCGCCGACGCGTCCACCACGCCGGTCACCGCGTGCACCACGCCCCCTTCGAGATAACACAGCTGCCCCGCGCGGAGCGCATGGCGCTGCTCGGCGCCGTCGCGCTGCACGCTGAGTTCGAGTTCACCTTCCAGGCAATGCAGCGTGATCTCGCCGTCGACCTTGTGCGGCGGCAGCGACTTGCCCTTGGGCAGGACGATACGCATCACTTCCAGGCCCTCCGACTTGAACAGCGCCGAGGACGGCGTGGTGCTCAACGCGGCGCCCAGCGGCGCGACGTCGACAGGTTGGGCGGGGGCGGCATGCGGCAGGGCCATGGAACTCCTCCTGGTGGGCGGGCGACTGCGGCACGACAGGGTCGCACCGCGGCTGGCGTTGCATCGATCATGGCACCGACCGTGCCCGATCGCACCCCCGACCCGGCACCACCCTGCCGGAAGTCATTCCCACGGTCACGAGCCGTTGCCATCGCGCGTATCGGCGCATGCCGGCGCGTGTCGAACGGGCGCAAGATGCCCGCGATACGCGTAAATGCGGGGTAAACCGGCTTTTGATGCCGGGCCGGATTTTTGCCGGACACATATACTGGGAACGCCTTTGTTCCGTCCCGCGCAACGGGGACGGACCATGCGGCGCCAAGCAGCCAGGCTGTACTGATTCAAGGTTTTTCATCATGGGCGCCAAACTGAAAGTCGCGGGCTGGGTCGCATTGGGTGCGATGGCCGGTGTCATGACGACAATGCAGCTGCAGGCCAATGCCCGCAGCACCACCAGCCCCCTTCCGCTCGAGGAACTGCAGCAGCTCGCCGCCGTCTTCGGGATCGTGAAGTCCGACTACGTCGAATCCGTCGACGAGAAGAAGCTGATCAACGATGCCATCTCCGGCATGGTCAGCGGTCTGGATCCCCACTCCCAGTTCTTCGACAAGAAGAGCTTCAAGGAATTCCGCGAAAGCACCTCCGGCAAGTTCGTCGGCGTGGGCATCGAGATCGGCATGGAAGACGGCCTGGTCAAGATCGTCTCGCCGATCGAAGGCAGCCCCGCCTTCCGCGCCGGCCTCAAGAGCGGCGACCTGATCAGCAAGATCGACGACACCGCGGTCCGCGGCCTGACGCTCGACCAGGCGGTCAAGAAGATGCGCGGCGAACCGGCCACCAAGGTCACGCTGTCGATCTACCGCAAGTCGGAAAGCCGCACCTTCCCCGTCACCATCGCCCGCGAGGAAATCCGCGTGCAGAGCGTGCGCGCCAAGCTGGTCGAACCGGGCTACGCCTGGGTCCGCGTGAGCCAGTTCCAGGACCGCACCGTCGAGGACTTCACGCAGAAGCTGGCTGAGCTCTACAAGCAGGATCCCAAGATCAAGGGCGTCGTGCTGGACCTGCGCAACGACCCGGGCGGCCTGCTCGAAGGTGCGGTGGCGATCTCCGCGGCCTTCCTGCCCAAGGGCGTCGAGGTGGTGTCGACCAACGGCCAGCTCGCCGAATCCAAGGCCAGCTACCGCGCCGATCCGGACTTCTACGCCCGCCGCGGTTCCGGCGATCCGCTGCGCCGCCTGCCCGACGCGATCAAGAACGTGCCGATGGTGGTGCTGGTGAATGAAGGCTCCGCTTCGGCCAGCGAGATCGTCGCCGGCGCGCTGCAGGATCACAAGCGCGCGACCGTGATGGGCCTGCAGACCTTCGGCAAGGGTTCGGTGCAGACCGTGCGCCAGCTGGGGCCGGACACCGCAGTCAAGCTGACCACCGCCCGCTACTACACGCCGAGCGGCCGCTCCATCCAGGCCAAGGGCATCGTGCCGGACATCCCGCTGGACGAGACCGCCGAAGGCAACGTGTTCGCCGAGCTGCGCATGCGCGAAGCCGACCTGGAGAAGCATCTCCACGGCTCGGACGAGAAGACGGAAGAGACCCGCTCCAAGGAACTGGAGAAGATCCGCGAGGAGCGCCGCCAGAAGCTGGAAGCCGACTACGCCAAGCGCGCCGAAGCGCCGAAGCCGCTGCCCGAGTTCGGCAGCGCCGAAGACTTCCCGCTGCGCCAGGCCCTGAACCAGCTGCAAGGCAAGCCGGTCGCGGTCTCGAAGGTCGCGCAGGAGCGCAAGGCGGAAGCGAAGACCGAATAAGTCCTCCTGGCCCAAAGACAAACGCCCGATGCTTGCATCGGGCGTTTTGCTTGGCCCTCGCTAGAAGGCGCCGTTCAGATCAACCGGTGGTGCCGTTGCTCTCTTCAGCTTCAGCGTCAGGGGCCTTGGTGTATCTCGCGAAGGCGTTGGCGGCCCAGAGGCCGACCTCGTAGAGGATGCACATCGGGATCGCCAGCGCGAGCTGGGAGACGATGTCCGGCGGCGTGATCACGGCCGCGATGACGAAGGCCAGCACGATGAAGTAGCCGCGGAACTGCTTGAGCTGCGCCACCGTGACGATGCCCATGCGCGCCAGCACGACCACGACCACCGGCACTTCAAAGGCCGCGCCGAAGGCGATGAACATGTTCATCACGAAACCCAGGTAGGCCTCGATGTCCGGCGCCGCCGTGATGCTCTTGGGCGCGAAGCTCTGGATGAAGGTGAAGACCTTGCCGAAGACGAAGAAGTAGCAGAACGCCACGCCCGCGAAGAACAGCAGAGTACTCGACACCACCAGCGGCATCACCAGCCGCTTCTCGTGCGAGTACAGGCCCGGCGCGACGAAGGCCCAGACCTGGTAGAGCACCACCGGCAAGGCCACCAGGAAGGCCGCCAGCAAGGTGATCTTCAAGGGCACGAGGAACGGCGACAGCACGTTGGTCGCAATCATCGAACTGCCCTGCGGCAGGTGCGAGACCAGCGGCACCGCCAGCAGGTCGAAGAGACCGCCCGGACCGGGCCAGGCGCACAGCACGCCGAAGGCCACCGCGACCGCGAGCAACGCCCGGATCAACCGGTCGCGCAGCTCCATCAGATGGGAAACAAAGGGCTGTTCGGTGCCGGCCAGTTCGTCTTCTTGGGGGCTGCTCATGGGGCTCGGCGGGAAGGACGGAAGCGCGCCACGCGGGCCGCGCCGGATTGGGCGTGGCGACGCACGCCCTGCTGCTGCTTGAACCAGACCGGCGTGGCGCCCCGCTTGAGGCGCCAGTTCTTCTTGGGACGTTCATAGACCGGCACCGGGCTGGCGTAGCCGCCGATGCTGCCGTCCGCATTCGTCCCGTCCACGGACAGGTCGGACCAGGTGGACTGCAGCGACTGGTTGGCCGCGTCCATCTGCTCCTGCACGCTGGACTGCACGTCGTTGACGGCGGTCTGGAACTGGCCCTTCATCTTCTGGAGTTCTTCCAGCTCGATGGACCGGTTCACCTCCGCCTTGACGTCGGACACGTAGCGCTGCGCCTTGCCCAGCAGCGTGCCCACCGTCCGCGCGACGCGCGGCAGGCGTTCAGGGCCGAGCACGACCAGCGCCACGGCGCCGATCAGCACCAGCTTGTCAAAGCCGAAATCGACCATGCGGGCCGCGCTCAGTTGCGCGTCTTGGCGTCGACGTCGACGGTGTTCGGATCAGCCGCCTTGTTGGCGTTGGCCACCTGCTGCGGGGGCGCGTCGGGCGAGGTGCCGTCCTTCATGCCGTCCTTGAAACCCTTCACGGCAGCGCCCAGGTCGCCGCCCACGTTGCGCAGCTTCTTGGTGCCGAAGACGGCGATGACGACGACCAGCACGATCAGCCAGTGCCAAATGCTCAAACCACCCATGACAATCTCCAGAGTCGGAAGCCGAAATTCTACGGTGCGCGCATGACAGGCATGTCGGCAAACAACGCCCGCCCCTCCCCGCTTCAGCGGCTTATGGGCCCGTAACCAACCGCTGGACGAACGTCCGGGATCGGAAAACCGATCGCTCCGGCCCGCCCGGCCCGCAGCGGCAACACACAGTCAGGCCCTCAGATGAGGGCGGCGCTCAGCCTTTCAACCAGGGACGCGGACCGCCGACGGCGTGCATGTGGAGGTGGAACACCTCCTGGCCGCCATCCGAACCCGTGTTGATCACGGTCCGGAACCCGTTGGTGACCCCGAGTTCCTTCATCAGCCGGGGCACCAGCACCGACATCTTGCCCAGCAGCGGCGCGTGCTCCGGCTGCAGGTCGGCCATGCTGGCGATGTGCCGCTTGGGAATCAGCAGGAAATGCACCGGCGCCCACGGATGGATGTCGTGGAAGCCGACCACCTCGTCGTCCTCGTAGACCTTCTTCGCGGGAATCTGGCCCTGGACGATCTTGCAGAACAGGCAGTTGGGGTCGTGGCTCATGATCGGAGACGGTGGAGGGTCGATGAGGATCCGCAGGGATCAGCGGGGCATGGGCCGGCGGTCGTTCATGGCCAGCCAGCCGCGCACGATGCGGTAGAGGAACCAGATCGAGATCAGGCACCAGGCGATCCATCCGGGAACGAACAGCAGGAACCACAGCGGGATCGTGACGACGTACAGGATGCCGCACCACAGCACGCTGCGCAGCCGCCACGAGAAGTGCGTGGCCTGCCAGGTGCCGGCGGCCTCGTCGCGCTTCACCAGATCGACGATCACCGCGACGATCAGCAGCACGATGCTGGCCTGCACGCCGGGCAGCAGCGCGCCGATCGCGACGACCGCGTGCAGCGCGTAGCTGATGATGCCGATGGTGCGCAGGCTGGCTTCGCGCTCGGGATCGAGCACGACGTCGGGCGGGCGCGGCGGATCGAACGATTGGGTCATGCGTTCTCCTTCATGGGGAGCCCGGCGCGGGGCTCCGGCGGGCGAATTCCTCGAGGCCGGACAGGCCTTCGCGACGGGCCAGCTCGGCCAGCACCTGCTCGGGTCGCAGGTCCAGGGCCGCCAGCGCGACGATCGAATGGAACCAGAGGTCGGCGACCTCGTAGACCAGCTTGTCCGGCGCGCCGTCCTTGGCTGCGAGCACGACCTCGGTCGCTTCCTCGCCGACCTTCTTCAGGATCTGGTCCAGGCCCTTGGCGAACAGCTTGGCGACGTAGCTCTTGTCGGGATCGCCCTCGGCGCGGCGCTGGGCGACGACGTCGCCCAGATGCGCCAGGACGTCCGTGCCGTTCAGCGGCGCCTTCGCCGGATCGGTCAGCGGGGCCGTCACCGCAGGGGACGGACTGTCGGGCGGGAACACGGAATCAGGCGAGTCGGACGGGTCGGACGAACCTGCAGTGGCGGAAGAGTCGGAGGAAGCCATGTCGCTCACGCCTTGTAGATGCTGGCCGGGTCCTTGAGGACCGGCTCGACCGCCGTCCACTGCCCGTTCTGCAGCTTCTGGAAGAAGCAGCTGTGGCGGCCGGTGTGGCAGGCGATGCCCGGCTCATGGCCGTGCTGCGTGACGCTCAGCAGCACCACGTCGTTGTCGCAGTCCAGCCGGATGCCGTGGACCTGCTGCACATGGCCGGACTCCTCGCCCTTGTGCCACAGGCGCTGTCGCGAGCGGCTCCAGTAGACCGCCTCGCCGACCTCGGCGGTGCGGGCCAGCGCCTCGCGATTCATCCACGCGAACATCAGGATGTCGTTCGAGCCCTGCTCCTGGGCAATGACGGGCACCAGCCCGTCGCGGTCCCACTTGATCTGATCCAGCCAGTCCATCGCGGCAGTGTAGTCCGCGGTCGCCGCGGCGACATCGGTCACGCCATCGGTCGTACCTTCAGACGACATGGGTCGCCCCGACATGGAAACGCTCGGCGGCGAACCACTGCAGCACCGGGATCGTGCCCGGCAGCACCGGCAGCACCTGCACCGGCAGGTGCTGCCAGCTCATGGACTGACCCTCGCGCATCTCGAACTCGCCCTGCC
Organism: Roseateles noduli; assembly: GCA_002205125.1. Classification (GTDB taxonomy): domain Bacteria; phylum Pseudomonadota; class Gammaproteobacteria; order Burkholderiales; family Burkholderiaceae_C; genus Roseateles; species Roseateles noduli. The sequence continues at coordinate 26,134 of NIOE01000008.1, forward strand.
ACTCGTACACCTTGCAGAAGTGCAGGCGCACTTTGGCGTGGGGGTACTCCATCAGCTCGATCTTCCAGGGCGTCGCGGCGCCGATCGTGATGCCGAGTTCCTCGTGCAGCTCGCGACGCAACGCCTGTTCGACCGTCTCGCCCGCTTCCAGCTTGCCGCCCGGGAACTCCCAGTAGCCGGCGTAGACCTTGCCTTCGGGGCGCGAGGTCAGCAGGAATTCGGTCTCGCGGCCGTTCGGTTCGCGACGCACCAGCACGCCCACGGCCACGTCCACGGGGACGCGATCGCTCGCGGCGGAAGGGCTGTGCGGATTCGCGGATTCGTTCTTGTCAGTCATGGACTTGCCCCTGTCCCGCCAGATCGCGGGCGAACTGGTAGGCGACACGGCCCGAGCGCGATCCGCGTTCCAGCGCCCAGACCAGGGCGGGCTGGCGGGCGGCCTCGATGCGGGCGGCGTCCAGGCCGAAATGCGTCAGCCACTGCGCCACGATGGCGAGGTATTCCTGCTGGCTGAAGCTGTAGAAGCTAATCCACATCCCGAAGCGCTCGGACAGCGAGATCTTCTCCTCCACGGCCTCGCCCGGATGCACCTCGACGTTGCCGTCGCGCTCGGAGTACGTCGTGGCCAGGTTGTCCTTCATCTGCTCGGGCAGCAGATGGCGGCGGTTGCTGGTCGCGTAGATCAGCAGGTTGTCGGTGGCCGCGGCGACGGAGCCGTCCAGCATGGACTTCAGCGCCTTGTAGCCGGCCTCGCCTTCGTCGAAGCTGAGGTCGTCGCAGAAGATCACGAAGCGTTCCGGCCGGTCGGCGATCAGGTCGGCCAGGTCCGGCAGGTCGACGAGGTCGCCCTTGTCGACTTCGATGAGGCGCAGCCCCTGTCCGGCGAACTCGTTGAGGCAGGCCTTGATCAGCGAGCTCTTGCCGGTGCCGCGCGCGCCGGTCAGCAGCACGTTGTTGGCGGGCTGGCCCTGCACGAACTGGCGCGTGTTGCGCAGCAGGCGCTCCTTCTGCGGCTCGACCTCCTTGAGGTCGGCCAGGCGGATCGCGGAGAGATGCTTCACCGGCTCCAGCCGGGCGCTTGCACCACGCTTGCGGTAGCGGAAGGCAACTGCGGCGTTCCAGTCCGGCGGTGTCAGGGGCTGGGGCAGCACGGCCTCCAGGCGGGTCAGCAGCGCGTCGGCGCGTTGGAGCACGGCGACAAGGGCTTCAGAGGCGTGGAGGGCGTCAGGGGCATTGGCCATAGCCACCGAGTGTAGGCGGCGCCCCGAGGCGTTCAGGGCGGTTGGCGTCGCGAAAGCTCAGGCGAGCATTCGCATCGCGGCATCCAACTGTTCGGTCGGAAGACGCTTGAAGCCGGAGCGCGCATAACGCTGCAGCCGGCCGATGATGAAGCTCACCAGCACCGAGGCCTGCGCCTGCGCCTCGACGGTCGGCGTGGTCGATCCCGAAGCCTCCGCCGCGGTTCTGAGGCCCTGCCGCAGCGAGGATTCGACCTTGTCGAAGAACTGGTTCATGCGCGCGACCAGGCGCTCGTTCTCGTAGACCAGCGCGTCGCCGACCATCACGCGGGTCATGCCCGGGTTGCGCTCGCCGAACTGCAGCAGCACCGCGACGATGCGCTGCGCCTGCGCCAGTCCGTCCGTCTCGCGCTCGGCGATCTGGTTGAGCAGCGAGAAGATGCTGGTCTCGATGAATTCGATGAGGCCCTCGAACATCTGGGCCTTGCTGGCGAAGTGGCGGTAGAGCGCCGCTTCGCTGACCTCCAGCCGCGCGGCCAGCGCCGCGGTGGTGACCCGCTCGGCGCCGGGCTGCTCCAGCATGCTGGCCAGCGTCTGCAGGATCTGCACCCGGCGCTCGCCCGGCTTGAGCCGCTTGCGAGGCAGCTCCGCCGGCTTGGCGGCGGCGGAGTCCGGGGTGTCCGAGGAGCTGGGGTGCATGGAGGGGGCCGAAGTGTGCGGCGATTCTGGCACAGCCGGAACACCGTCTTGACGGCGATGCCGGACGCCGTACGGCGCCCCTGCGCCTTGGCTCCCCGCTTCTTCAGTCTCTGAGCCAGCCGAGGCGGCGCGCCTCGTAGATCGCCTCGACCTTGGAGCGCACCTGCAGCTTGCGGTAGGTGCGCTTCACGTAGGTCATGATGGTGTGCGGCGACACGTTCATGAACTGCGCGATCTCGTCGAAGGTGAAGCCCTTGGCCGCCAGATGCAGCACGCGCGATTCCTGCTCGGACAGCGCGACGACCTGCTCGTCGACCAGCGGCATCGGGGCCGAATCACCGAAGCCGCGCGGATGCGCGCCCGCGCCCTGCGGCGCCAGGCGCAGCAGCAGCCGGCGCGCGATCACCGGAGAGATCGGGCTGCCGCCGGCGCGCAGCGAGCGCAGCTGACCCGGCAGGTCCAGCGCGAGCGAGTCCTTGAGCAGGTAGCCGGTCGCGCCGGCCTCGATGCTGGACAGCACATGCTGCTCGTCGCCGAAGACGGAGATGACCATCACCTCGCACTCGGGCGCGACGTGGGCGGCGTGGCGGATCAGCTCGATCCCGCTGCCGCCGGGCAGGTCGAGATCGACCAGGAGCACGTCGGGACGCGTCTGGTCGAACATCTTCCGGCCCTGCTGGAGATCGGTGGCCATGCCCACCAGACGGATGTCGGGTGCTTTCTCAAGGGCATGGGCGAACGCTTCGCGGAAACGAAGCTGATCCTCGACGATCAAGACGCTGAAAAGTGACATGCAATCCCTCACGGCCTGAGCAGCCGTTTCGTGGCGCATTCTGGGATGTCGCGTGTTTCAGCGGCAATCCCCAGCTTGCAGTGGTATGACCTTCGACCAAGCCGGGCGGCCAGCGGGTCAGCGAAGGGCAAGCATCGATCCCGAACGCCGGCCCGAAACGACCGAGCCCCCTCGTTCGGAGGGGGCTCGGTACAGGATTCCACCCTTCAGGGGGATCCGGGGGGCGCTCAATGCGAGCGGATCATCGTGCCGTAAGCCTGTTCGGAAAGGATTTCCAGGAGCATGGCGTGCGGGACGCGGCCGTCGATGATGTGGACGGCCTTCACGCCGCTGCGGGCGGCGTCCAGCGCGGAGGCGATCTTGGGCAGCATGCCGCCCGACAGCGTGCCGTCGGCGAAGAGCTCGTCGATCTCGCGCGCGGACAGGTCGGTCAAGAGCTGGCCCTGCTTGTCGAGCACGCCCGGGGTGTTGGTCAGCAGCACCAGCTTCTCGGCCTTGAGCACCTCGGCCAGCTTGCCGGCGACGACGTCGGCGTTGATGTTGTAGCGCTCGTTGCTCTCGCCGAAGCCGATCGGGCTGATGACGGGGATGAACTGGTCGTCCTGCAGCGCCTTCACGACGCTGGGGTCGATGGACACGATGTCGCCGACGGAGCCAACGTCATGTTCCTTGGCGGGGTCGTCCTTGTCGATCAGCTTGAGCTTCTTGGCGCGGATCATGCCGCCGTCGCGGCCGGTCAGGCCCACGGCCTTGCCGCCGGCGACGTTGATCAGGCCGACGATGTCCTGCTGCACCTCGCCGGCGAGCACCCATTCGACGACGCTCATCGTCTCCTCGTCGGTGACGCGCATGCCCTGGATGAAGTGGCCCTTCTTGCCGAGCTTGTTGAGCGCGTCCTCGATCTGCGGGCCGCCGCCGTGCACGACCACCGGGTTCAGGCCGACCAGCTTGAGCAGCACCACGTCCTCGGCGAAGTCCTGCTGCAGCGCGGGATCGGTCATCGCGTTGCCGCCGTATTTGATGACGATGGTCTTGCCGTGGTACTTGCGGATGTAGGGCAGCGCCTGGGAGAGCAGCTCCGCCTTGTCGCGCGGCGGGATGTGGCTCAGGTCGGCGTCGTGGACGGGCGGGGTGTTGCTCATGGGGCTGTCCGGAGGGGCTGAGGGGTGGGACGAGGTGGGATTCGGGACTTGGAATGAATCGGGCGCCATTCTAGGACCGGCAAAATCGACGCCATGCAAGTGCAGCAATACCTGAAGCTCTCGGCGGTCGTGGCCGTGCTGACCATCGCCCTGAAGACGGCCGCCTGGTGGTGGACCGGCTCGGTGAGCCTGGCCTCCGATGCGCTCGAATCGGGGGTGAACCTGGCGGGGGCGCTCTTCGGACTGGCGATGGTGACCATCGCGCGGCGGCCGCCCGACGAGGACCACCCCTTCGGGCACCACAAGGCGGAGTACTTCTCCAGCGCCTTCGAAGGCGCGCTGATCCTGATCGCGGCGCTGGGCATCGCGTGGGCGGCGGTGGAGCGGCTGCGCGCGCCGCAGCCGCTGGAGCAGCTCGGCCTCGGCATGGCGCTGTCGCTGGTGAGCACGGCCATCAACGGCGCGCTGGCGTGGAAGATGCTGCAGGCCTCGCGCGAGCACCGCTCCATCGCGCTGGAGGCGGACGCGCGCCACCTGTTCACCGATGTGTGGACCTCGGTCGGCGTCGTCGCCGGCCTGATCGGCGTGATGCTGACGGGCTGGACCTGGCTGGACCCGCTGCTGGCGATCCTGGTGGCGCTGAACATCCTGCGCGAGGCGGTGCACCTGATGTGGAAGTCCACCGGCGGGCTGATGGACATGGCGCTGGATCCCGAGGACCAGCGCACGATCGCCGAGGTGCTGGCGCGCTTCGAATCACCGGACTTGCGGTTCGACCACGTCGCCACGCGCGTGGCCGGCCAGCAGCGGCATGTCGATTTCCACCTGCATGTGCCGGCGCGCTGGACGCTGGGCGAGGCGGCCGCGCTGCGGGGTCAGGTCGAGCAGGCGCTGATGCGCGCCCTGCCCGGCCTGCGCGCCAGCATCCAGCTGCTGCCGGTGAACGTCGAGACGCGCTTCGCCGAGCTGGCGGCGCGCGAGGACGCTCTGCCCGGCTCGGTCACCTCGACCGCCGCGCCCGCCATCAAGGACATCTCCAAGGGAGGACAGGAATGATCGCGCTGCTTCAACGCGTCAAGGAAGCCCGGGTCGACGTCGGCGACCGATGCACCGGGAAGATCGATCAGGGCCTGCTGCTGCTGATCTGCGCCGAGCCGCAGGACACCGAGGCGACGGCCGAGAAACTGCTGCTGAAGATCCTCAAGCTGCGCATCTTCAGCGACGAGGCCGGCAAGATGAACCGCAGCGTGCAGGACGTCGGTGGCGGGCTGCTGATCGTCTCCCAGTTCACGCTGGCGGCGGACGTCTCCGGCGGCAAACGGCCGAGCTTCACCGGCGCGGCGCCGGCGGAACTCGGCCGCCGCCTCTACGACCATGCGGTCGCGTTCGCGCGGTCGCAGCACCCCGTCGTCGAGACCGGGGAGTTCGGCGCGGACATGCAGGTCAGCCTGGTCAACGACGGGCCGGTGACGATCCCGATGCGGATGTGACTCGTGGTCTCACCGGCGCTGCAGACGCCCGCCATCGATCGGATGGCCTTCGCCGCCACGGTCGCGTCCACGAGAAAAGATGCGGCGCAAGCCGTTGGACACCCGGTCGAGCAATCGCCTGGCGGCCTTCGGCCTTGTTCCGGTGGCCCGGTCCGCATTCACGTGTTCGCCTCTGATCAAGCCGATGCACTCGGCGTCGTGCACGGGGTCGGTCCCTGCCGCGGGATTTGGAGTGCTGCCAGTCAGCCCCTCGACGTTGAGGCGCGAGGCGTCCGGCAGGCGTTGCGCCATGCCGCCCGAAGCAGATGCCTCCCTTCCCCTGCTCGGCAGGACGTCGGGCCCAGACGTCTCCGAAGTGCCCCTGCGAGAGCTCGGAGACGTCCACTGACTGCTGACGATCGTGGTGGTCACCGCGCCTTGCACGCCGCTCACCTTCATGCCGCACATCCTGCTCACGAAGCGATCCAACTCGTCCTGGCCGCGCGTCGAAAACGGCGTCCGAGGCACGGTCGCAGGCTTGTCCGGCACGGGTGCCGACTCACCTCGGACGGACACCTCAGCGGCCGGATCGAGAGGGGTCGACCCTGGCGGGCTCAGGACCGCCGGCAGTTCCCCACTGGCCCGGATGTGCGGCTGCCGGGCTGGCTTCGCCGCGCCGGCAGGTCTTTTCCCGGTGAAGGGGTCCGTCTTGAAGATCGCGAAGGGGTCGCGGGCGTTGGAATCGGAGAAGTCGCACCTGGTTGAACGGCCGCCTCGATAGGACTGATTGACGATCGTGACCCCTCCCACCTGGACACGTCCGAGATGGTGGATGACGAGTCGACTCTTATGGCCGTGGCGGTCGACCCCCTCCATCACCAGATCCGGCGGCCGTGCCGGTCGCCGTGCTGCGGAGAAATCGGGCGGCGGCTCATCGAGCAGCGGTTGCGTGGTCGCCAGCTCAGCTTCTTCGGTAGCCAACGACTGCTGCGGGATGTCGCACCCGGAGATGCTTCCATTGATCATGCATGTTCCTGTCGCTCAAGTTGCGCAAGCGTGCTCAGTTGCAACACCATCGGTCGGCGGTTCCGCAGGGCGCATCAGCGATCGAGGCCAGACAGGCCGCAAGACCTGACCACAATCTGGCGAGAATGCGACAAATCTTCGCCTTCGAGACAAGGACATCATCATGATCAGCTACGTCACCCTGGGCAGCAACGACCGCCGCGCGGCCAAGGAGTTCTACGACGCCGCGCTCGCGCCGCTGGGCCTGAAGCCGGGTTATTCGGACGACGAGATGGTCGGCTACGGGCCCGAAGGCGGCGAGACGCAACTTTGGGTGGTCCAGCCCTTCAACGGACTGGATGCCACGGTCGGCAACGGTTCGATGGTGGCGCTGGCGGCGTCGACGCGCGCGCAGGTCGACGCGGTGTACGCCGCGGCGATCAGCGGCGGCGGCAAGGACGATGGCCGGCCCGGCCCGCGCGAGAACTACGGACCGAACTTCTACGCGGCCTACTTCCGCGACCTGGACGGCAACAAGGTGGGCGTGGTGTGCCGATCGCCGGCGTGACGATGGCCGCCTGAAGCAGCCCCTCCGACCAGATCGACGGCCGGACGCCAATGAAAAGGCCCGCCGGAGGGCGGGCCTTGAGGCGGAGCGGGAGGTCCCGCTCCGGATGTCCGTCGCGCCGGTCGGCGATCAATCGGCGTACTGACCCGCCGCCTTGATGATCGGCGTCCACTTGTTGATCTCGTCGGCGACGAACTTCTTGTGCTCGGCCGGGTTCACGCGGTTGTCGGTCACGATGACCGCGCCCAGCGCTTCCTCACGCTTGTGGAACTCGGGATCCTTCAGGGCCGTCTTCAGCGCCGTGTTGATCTTGTCCAGCACCGCCTTCGGCGTGCCCTTGGGCGCGTACATGCCGTGCCAGATCGTCACGTTGAAGCCCTTCAGGCCGGACTCGTCCAGCGTCGGCAGCTTGGCCAGCGATCCCCCCAGGCGCTTGGTCGTCGACACCGCGTAGGCCTTGACCTTGCCGCCGTCGATCTGCGTCGTGGTGTTGGTCGTCTGGTCGCACATCAGGTCGACCTGGCCGCCGATCAGGTCGGTCATCGCCGGGCCCGTGCCCTTGTACGGGACGGTGGTCATGTCGATCTTGACCGTGCTCATGTACAGCAGGCCGCACAGGTGCGAGGCCGACCCCAGGCCGGCGTTGGCCAGGTTGATCTTGCCCTTGTTGGCGCCCAGCCACTTCACCAGGTCGGCGTAGTTGTTCGCCGGCAGGTTGGGACGCGCGATCAGCGTCATCGGCACTTCGTTGACCAGGCCCAGGTACTCGAAGTCGTCCAGCGTCTTGTACTGCAGGTTGCGGTACAGGGCCGGCGAGGTCGAGATGCCGATGTGATGCAGCAGCAGCGTGTAGCCGTCCGGCGCGGCCTTGGACACCTTGGTGGCGCCCAGCGTGCCGCCGGCGCCGCCGACGTTCTCGATCACGATGGTCGCGTTCAGCGGCTTGCGCAGCGCCTCGGCCAGATCGCGGGCGACCTTGTCGGTCGGGCCGCCGGCGGCAAACGGGACGACGATGGTCACCGGCTTGTCCGGATAGTCGGCCCAGGCGGCGCCGACGCTCAGTGCCGCGACGGAGGCGAGCAAGATCTTCTTCATGGTGTCTCTTCCTCGTTGGAGGTGTGGGTGATGGCGCGGATGCTAGGTCGCCGCCCCACATTGCAACTTACGGAAACTACGTAAGCCGGGATAGCCCCGAGGGATGGCACCGCTGCCATCCCCCTGCATCTGCGGGAAATCAGTCGAACTTCCGCAGGTCCTCGATGACTTTTCCGTCGTTGGGCAGCGAGCCCGCCGCGACGAACACCACCTCGCCGCGCAGCTTGGTCACCTCGCGCAACGCCGCGGTCAGACCGTCGGTGAGACCTTCCACCACGCCGCCGTCGGTCTCGACGTGCAGGGTCATCCGGTCCTGGGCCATCTCGCCCTCGACGACCAGCCGCCCGCGGCGCGCCTGCGGGAAGCGGCGCAGCACCTCGGCCACCTGCCCGGCGTGCACGAACATGCCGCGCACCTTCGCGCTCTGGTCCGCGCGCCCCATCCAGCCCCTGATGCGGACGTTGGTGCGTCCGGTCGGGCAGGTGCCGGGCAGCACCGCCGACAGGTCGCCGGTGCCGAAGCGGATCAGCGGGTAGTCGCGGTTGAGCGTGGTCACGACGACCTCGCCCACCTCCCCGTCGGGCACCGGATCGCCGGTGCCGGGCCGCACGATCTCGAGGATCACGCCCTCGTCGACGACCAGTCCCTGGCGCGCCGCGGTCTCGTAGGCGATCAGCCCGAGGTCTGCGGTGGCGTAGCACTGGAAGCCGGACACACCGCGTTCGACGCACCAGTCGCGCAGCGCGGCCGGGAAGGCCTCGCCGCTGACCAGCGCCTTGCGCACGGACAAGGGCTGGCCCTGCTCCGCCGCCTTGTCGAGCAGGATCTTGAGGAAGCTCGGTGTGCCGACGTAAGCCTGCGGCCGCAGTTCCGCCATTGCCTGCAGCTGCAGCTCGGTGTTGCCCACGCCGCCGGCGAAGACCGTGCAGCCGAGCGCCTCCGCGCCGCCTTCCATCATGGCGCCGGCCGGCGTCAGGTGATAGCTGAACGAGTTGTGGACCAGGTCGCCCGCGCGCAGGCCCGCCGCATGCAGCGCACGGCCGACGCGCCAGTAGTCGCGCCCGTGTCCTTCGGGCTCGTAGATCGAGCCCGGCGACTGGAACACGCGACGCGCCCCGCCGTCGCGCTTCAAGCCGCGCCAGCCGATCGTCGAGAAGCCGCCGAAGGGCTCGAAGGGCACGCGCGCCGCGTCGGCGCGCACCGCCTGCTGACGCGCCAGCAGCTCCGACTTGCGCGTCACCGGCAGCCGCGCCAGCGCGTCGCGGGTGCGGACCAGGTCCGGCTCCACGTCGGCCAGCAGTTCGCCGAAGGCCTCGGTGTTCTGACGCGCGTTCGCCACCTGGTGCGGGAGCGCCGCCAGCAGCGCGGCCTCGCGCACGGCGGGGTCGCGGGTCTCCAGCGCATCGTAGAAATCGCGGTCGGCGGCGCCCATCACTCCTCCGCCCACTGCGCCAGACGACGCTTGAGATCGTCCTGCAGCTTGCGCACGTCGGCCGCGTTGCGGCACACGCGCGTCTCCCAGTCGGGGCTGCGCGCCGGCTTCTTCGCCAGCTTCGCGGTGATCTGGCCCTCGGCGACGGCGAGCTGGAGCACCTCCTGGTTCTCGAAGCTCCAGCCGGCGCCGCGCTCGGTCAGCACGCGCAGGTCGCGCAACGCGCGCTTCAACTGCACCAGCGCCTCCTCGGCCTTGAACGGCGGGGGCGCGAAGAAGTCGTTGTCCATGAACTGCTCTCCCATCAAAACTTCAACTCAAGCCAGCCAGCGCTTGCGGCGCTTGTAGCTCTTCACGTCGCGGAAGCTCTTGCGGTCGGTGCCGCCCATGCCGAGGTAGAACTCGCGCACGTCCTCGTTGTCGCGCAGCGCCTGGGCCTCGCCGTCCATGACGACGCGGCCGTTCTCCAGGATGTAGCCGTAGTCGGCGTAGCGCAGCGCCATGTTGGTGTTCTGCTCCGCCAGCAGGAAGGTCGTGCGCTCCTTGCGGTTGAGGTCGCGCACGATCTCGAAGACCTCCTCGACGATCTGCGGCGCCAGCCCCATCGAGGGCTCGTCCAGCAGCACCATCTTCGGATTGGCCATCAAGGCCCGCCCGATCGCGCACATCTGCTGCTCGCCGCCGGAGGTGTACGCCGCCTGCGAGGTGCGCCGCGTCTTCAGCCGCGGGAAGTAGGCGTAGACCTTCTCCAGCGTCTGCGCCACCGCCGCCTTCCCGTCGGTGCGGGTGTAGGCGCCGGTGAGCAGGTTCTCCTCGATCGTCAGATGCGCGAAGCAGTGCCGCCCCTCCATCACCTGGACCACGCCGCGATGCACGAGGTCCGCCGGCGTGAGCCGCTCGATGCGCTCGCCGCGCAGCTCGATCGAACCCTTGGTGACCTCGCCGCGTTCGCCCGCGAGCAGGTTGGACACCGCGCGCAGCGTCGTGGTCTTGCCGGCGCCGTTGCCGCCGAGCAGGGCCACCACCGCCCCTTCGGGCACGCGCAGCGAGACGCCTTTCAGCACCAGGATCACGTGGTGGTAGATGACCTCGATGCCGTTGACGTCGAGCAGCGCGGGCGCCGCCGCGCCGACCGGCGCGACGACGGAAGAAGGAACGGAGGAGGCTTGCATGGCGGTCGTGCTCAGGCAGGGTTCAGACGACGTTCAGCCGCAGCTGCGCGGCTTCAGGTTCTTGTCCTTGGCGTACCTGGCGGCGTACTCCTTGACCATCGGATCGATATGGGTCTTGTCCGAGGTGTACCAGTCGGACGCGAGGTTCCACTTGGCGCCGTCCCACTGGACGATGCGGGCCCAGTCGTTGCCCATGTGGTTGGCGCAGCTGGTCTGCACCGGGCGCATCACCTCGCCGAAGCCGAGCGCCTTGAGGCGGTCGGCGGTCAGGTTCAGGTTCTCGAAGCCCCAGCGCACCTGCTCCGGCGTCATGACCTTGCCCTTGCCGAATTTCTCCTGTGCGGTGCGGATCGCCTCGACCTGCAGCATCGAGATCATCATCCCGCGCGTGTGCGCCAGCGCGCCGATGCCGGTGGCCGGACCGGTGCCCTGCCCCTTGTCGTAGACGAACTTCTTCAGCTCGTCATGGACCTTGTCCTTCGCCGAGCTGTTGTGCAGCGTGATCGCGTTGTAGCCCTTGGCGCCGGCGCCGATGTCCTTGACGTCGTGGTCCGAGCCGGCCCACCAGATCGCGTAGATCTTCTCGCGCGGATAACCGCTGGCCTGCGCCTCGCGGATGCCGGCCGGCGTCATCACGCCGGCGGACCAGAACAGCACGTAGTCGGGCCGTTGCTGGCGGATCTGCAGCCAGGTCGACTTCTGCTCCACCCCGGGCGGCGTGACCGGATACAGCACCAGCTCGAAGCCGTCGGCCGCGGCGCGCTTCTGCAGCAGCGGGATCGGCTCCTTGCCGTAGGGGCTGTCGTGATAGACCAGCGCGATCTTCTTGCCCTTGAGCGAGCCCTTCTCCTTCTTCGCGATGTCCTGCAGCATCACGTCGGCGGCGGTCCAGTAGGTGCCCAGCAGCGGGAAATTCCATTCGAAGACGGTGCCGTCGGCCGACTGCGACAGGCCGTACCCCGGGGTCTCGACGACCACCTTGTCGACGAAGGCCTTGTCCGTCACCGCGAAGGTGATGCCGGTCGACTGCGTGTCGAAGCCGGACGCGCCGCCGCCCTTGCCCTTCAGGCGTTCGTAGCACTCGACGCCCTTGGCGGCGTCGTACGCGGTCTCGCATTCCTCGTAGGCGAGCTTGACGCCGTTGACGCCGCCGTCGCGCGCGTTGATCAGCTTCAGGTAGTCCTGCTTGCCGTCCGCCCAGGGCATGCCCAGCGGCGCGAACTGGCCGGTGCGGTACACCAGCAGCGGGATGAACTGCTCATTGGCCGCCTGCGCCTGCGCGGCGACGGGCAGCAACGCGCCCGCCAGTGCCGCGAGGGATAGCGCGCCACGCGCCAGGGTCTTCAAGCTCATGGTGTCGTCTCCTGATGGTGCACTCTGCGGTGCGGTTTGAAATCGATGGAATTCAAGGCGCCCTCAATGAGGGAACGGCCACAGCCTCAGCTTTTGACGGGCGGTGGACCACAGGCGAGCCAGGCCATGCGGCTCGACGATGAGGAAGAACACGATCAGCGCGCCGAAGATCATGTGCTCCAGGTGCGAGGCCGTGGCCGTGGACAGCGGCAGCCCCAGCCAGTGCGGCACGTGGTTGAGCAGCAGCGGCAGCAGCACGATGAACGCGGCGCCGAAGAAGCTGCCGACGATGGAACCCAGCCCGCCGATGATGATCATGAACAGCAGCTGGAAGGACTTGTCGATGCCGAAGGCCGCCGGCTCCCACGCGCCCAGGTGCACGAAGCCCCACAGCGCGCCGGCGACGCCGACGATGAAGCTGCTGACCGCGAAGGCGGTCAGCTTCGCGTGCACCGGCCGGATGCCGATGACGGCGGCGGCGACGTCCATGTCGCGCATGGCCATCCACTCGCGGCCGATGGCGCCGCGCACCAGGTTCTTGGTGAGGATCCCGCACACGACCACCAGCGACAGGCACAGCAGGTAGCGCTGCGCGGGGGTCTCCAGCGGCAGGCCGAACAGCTGCAGCGTGCCGACGCTGACCGAGCCCGACGAGGAGTTGTTGGTCACCCACGGCACGCGGTTGGTGAACCAGTCGATGAAGAACTGCGCCGCCAGCGTCGCGACCGCCAGGTAGAGCCCGCGGATGCGCAGGCTGGGCAAGCCGAAGATCACGCCGCAGACCGTCGCGGCCAGGCCGCCGCCGATCAGCGACAGCAGCAGCGGCATGCCCTCGATGCGCACCTGCAGGTTGTAGGCCGCGTAGGCGCCGACGGCCATGAAGGCGCCGGTGCCCAGCGAGATCTGCCCGCAGTAGCCCACCAGCACGTTCAGGCCCAGCGCCGCCAGCGACAGCACGAGGAAGGGGATCAGCACCGCGCGGAAGGTGTAGTCGCTGGCCAGCCAGGGCACGGCGACGAAGGCGACCAGCGCCAGCGCGATCACCGCGCGACGGTCCTGCGCGACCGGGAACAGCGCCAGGTCCGCGCGGTAGGAGGCCTTGAACTGGCCGTTTTCACGATAGAACACGGTCGTTGCTCCTTACACGCGATCGATGATCTTGTCGCCGAAGAGGCCCTGCGGCCGCACCAGCAGGAAGCCCAGCGCGAGCACGTAGGCGAACCAGTTCTCGATGCCGCCGCCGACGGTGGGGCCGAGGTAGATCTCCGACAGCTTCTCGCCGACGCCGATGATCAGCCCGCCGACGATGGCGCCCGGCACCGAGGTCAGGCCGCCGAGGATGACGACCGGGAAGGCCTTCAGCGCGACCAGCGAGATCGAGTACTGCACGCCCAGCTTGCTGCCCCAGATGATCCCGGCCACCAGCGCGACCAGCCCGCCGACGGACCAGACGATCACCCAGATGCGCGACAGCGGGATGCCGATGGACTGCGCGGCCTGGTGGTCGTCGGCGACGGCGCGCAGCGCGCGGCCGGTGCGGGTCTTCTGGAAGAACAGCGACAGCACGCCCACCAGCGCCGCGGCGATCACGGCCGAGTACAGGTCTTCCTTGTTGAGCAGCAGCCCGCCGGGGAAGCTGTCCTCCAGCACGAACAGCGGATCCTTGGGCAGGCCCACGTCGATCTTGTAGGTCGCGCTGCCGAAGAGCAGCTGGCCGGCGCCGTCGAGGAAGTAGCTGATGCCCAGCGTCGCCATCAGCAGCGTGATCGCCGGCTGGTTGACGAGGCCGCGCAGCGCGAGCCGTTCCACGAGCCACGCCACGACGACCATGCAGGCCGTCGCGGCCGCCAGCGCCAGCACGTTGGCCAGCAGCAGGCTCTCGAAGCCGAACCACTGCGGGAACCATTCGGAGAAGCGCGCCATCGCCAGCGCCGCGAACAGCACCATCGCGCCCTGCGCGAAGTTGAAGACGCCCGAGGCCTTGAAGATCAGCACGAAGCCCAGCGCCACGAGCGCATAGAGCATGCCGGCCATCAGGCCGCCGAAGACGGTTTCGAGGAAGAAGCCCATGATGTTTGCCTTTGCCCGCTTGCTGTCTGCTTCTTCCTGCCGTCACTCGCCCGCGCCGAGGTAGGCGCGGATCACTTCGGGATTGGCGCGCACCTCGTCCGGCGTGCCGTCGCCGATCTTCTTCCCGTAGTCGAGCACCACCACGCGGTCGCTGATGTCCATGACCACGCCCATGTCGTGCTCGATCAGGACGATGGTGGTGCCGAACTCGTCGTTGACGTCCAGGATGAAGCGGCACATGTCCTGCTTCTCCTCGACGTTCATGCCGGCCATCGGCTCGTCGAGCAGCAGCACCTTGGGCTCCATCGCCAGCGCGCGGCCCAGGTCCACGCGCTTCTGCAACCCGTAGGACAGGCCGCCGACGGGTGTCTTGCGGTGCGCCTGGATCTCGAGGAAATCGATGATGCGCTCGACCTTCTCGCGGTGCTCGATCTCCTCGCGCGCCGCGGGACCGAGGCGCAGCGCCTGCCACAGCAGGTGGCGCTTCATGTGCAGGTTGCGCCCGGACATGATGTTGTCCAGCACGCTCATGCCCTTGAACAGCGCCAGGTTCTGGAAGGTGCGCGCCACGCCCTGCTCGGCCATGCGGCGCAGCCGCGTGCGCGGGCTCAGGCGGCGCACGTTCTCGCCGCGGTAGCGGATGTCGCCCTGCTGCGGCTGGTAGACGCCGTTGATGCAGTTCAGCATCGAGCTCTTGCCGGCGCCGTTGGGGCCGATGATGGCGCGGATCTCGTGCTCGCGGACGTCGAAGCTGATGTCGTTGAGCGCCTTCACGCCGCCGAAGGACAGGGTGATGTGCTCGACATCCAGGATCACGTCGCCGATGCGTCGGTCGCTCATCAGGCGGCCTTCCGGGTGTGCGGGAAGGTGGCGGCCTCCTCGATGCGCAGGTCGGCCGAGACGCTGCCGCTGCGGCCGTCCTCGAAGCGGACGGCCGTCTCGATGTACTGCGAGGTCCTGCCCGCGTAGAGCGCGTCGATCAGCACGGCGTACTTGTCGGCGATCGCGCCGCGGCGCACCTTGCGCGTGCGGGTGAGCTCGCCGTCGTCGGCGTCCAGTTCCTTGTGCAGCACCAGGAAGCGCGTGATCTGGCTGCCGGCCAGCAGCTCGTCCTGCGCCAGGTCGGCGTTGACCTTCTCGACGCAGTCCTTGATCAGCGCCAGCACCTCGGGCTTGCCCGCGAGATCCGTGTAGCCGGCGTAGGCGAGGTTGCGGCGCTCGGCCCAGTTGCCCACGGCCTCGAAGTCGATGTTGACGAAGGCGCAGACGCGGTCGCGCCCGTCGCCGAAGGCCACCGCCTCCTTGATGAAGGCGAAGAACTTCAGCTTGTTCTCGACGTACTTGGGCGCGAACATCTCGCCGTCGTGCGCGCCGCCGCGCAGCCGGCCGACGTCCTTGGCGCGGTCGATGATCTTCAGATGCCCGCCGGCGTCGAGGAAGCCCGCGTCGCCGGTGCGGTACCAGCCGTCGGCGCCCAGCACCTCGGCCGTCGCCTCCGGATTCTTGTAGTAGCCCTGGAGCAGGCCCGGCGACCGCACCAGGATCTCGCCGCTGTCGGCGAGCCGGATCTCCACGCCGTCGATGGGCACGCCGACGGTGTCGGACTTCGCCTCATGGTCCGGCTGCAGGCAGACGAAGACGGCGGTCTCGGTCGAGCCGTAGAGCTGCTTGAGGTTGATGCCGATCGAGCGGTAGAAGCTGAAGAGGTCGGGGCCGATCGCCTCGCCCGCCGTGTAGGCCACGCGCACCCGCGAGAAGCCCAGCGCGTTGCGCAGCGGGCCGTAGATCGCAAGGTCGCCGAGGCGGTACTTGAAGCGCTCCCAGGCGTCGACCGGCTTGCCGTCCATCAGTGCGGGGCCGACGCGGTCCGCCAGCGCCATCGCCTTGGCGAAGAGCCAGCGCTTGGGCGCGCCGGCGTCCTCCATGCGGATCATCACGCTGGTCAGCAGGCCCTCGAAGACCCGCGGCGGCGCGAAGTAGTAGGTCGGCCCGATCTCCTTGAGGTCGATGCTGACGGTGCTCGCCGACTCGGGGCAGTTGACGACGTAGCCGCAGGCCAGCCACTGCGCGTAGCTGAAGACGTTCTGGCCGATCCAGGCGCAGGGCAGGTAGGCGAGGACCTCCTCGTCGGCGGTGAGCTTGTCGAAGCGCGCGCCGGCCTGGGCGCGGTCGATCAGCGAGGTGTGTGTGTGCACCACGCCCTTCGGATGGCCGGTGGTGCCAGAGGTGAAGAACATCGCCGCCACGTCGCCGGCGCGGCCCGCCTCGACCTCGCGCTCGAACCCGCCGGGATGGCGCAGCGCATGCGCGCGGCCGTCGTCGCACAGCGCATCGATCGAGGCCAGGCCGTCGGCCGCGTAATGGCGCAGTCCGCGCGGGTCGTCGAACCAGATGCGCCGCAGCGCGGGGCAGGACTCGCGGATCTCGAGCAGCTTGTCGACCTGCTCCTGGTCCTCGACGACGGCGAAGGCGACCTCCGCGTTCTGCAGCGGATACGCGAATTCGGCGGCGACCGCGTCCTGGTACAGCGGCACGGGGATGGCGCCCAGCGATTGCGCGGCGAGCATCGAGGCGTAGAGCCGGGGCCGGTTCTCGCCGATCACGACGAGATGCTGCCCGCGGGTCAGGCCGGCCGCGGCGAAGCCGTGCGCGAGATCGCGCACGAGCGCCGCCAGCGCGGCCCAATCGAGGGTCTGCCAGATGCCGAGCTCCTTCTCGCGCAGCGCCGGCGCATGCGGGCGCCGGGCGGCGTGATCGAGCAGCAGGCGGGGGAAGGTCTGTTCCACCGTCGTCTCCTTTGTGCTCCCCGCTGTCGCCGTCTCTGATGGAGGCGCTCCGGTCGCGGGGTTGCGCCGACTGTAGGCCGGCTCATTGACGTCGTGTTGTCATTGCGACGACAGTCCTAGGGAGACTTCGGGGAAGCGTTTTCCCCAGGGGGTCGCGTCAGGTTCGTGTCATGCACAGGCGCGATGAACGGGGGATGGCCCCGACCACCGACACCGTTGTCCACGCCGCGCCGGGTTCGCCCCCGCCCGCGGCCCTGCAGCCGCCCCTTCCCGGGGCCGTGCCGACGCAGCCGATCCGGCTGCGCGCGCGGGCCGCGAGTGCGCAGGAGATGGGCGCCATCCCCTGGCTGAAGGCGATCGAGCCCGAGCTGCGCGAGCGCGTCGCGTCCAGCATCCAGGTCGCGGAGGTCGAGGTCGGCGAGCGCATCTGCCGCATCGGGCGCGAGGCCAATTTCTGGTTCGGCGTGGTCGACGGCTTGCTGAAGATGAGCAACGACGAAGCGGCGGCGCGGCAGGTCACCTTCACCGGCGTGCCGCCGGGCGGCTGGTTCGGCGAGGGCACGCTGCTCAAGCGCGAGGCCTACCGCTACAACATCCAGGCGCTGCGGCGCAGCGTGGTCGCGGGGCTGCCGCTGGAGAGCTTCCACGAACTGCTGGCGACCAGCCTGGCCTTCAACCGCTACGTGCTCAACCAGCTCAACGAGCGGCTGGGCCAGTTCATCGCCGCGCGCGAGATCGACCGCCAGAGCGATCCCGACCTGCGCGTGGCGCGCAACCTCGCGGCGCTGTTCCACCCGCAGCTCTACCCCGGGGTGAA
Organism: Roseateles noduli; assembly: GCA_002205125.1. Classification (GTDB taxonomy): domain Bacteria; phylum Pseudomonadota; class Gammaproteobacteria; order Burkholderiales; family Burkholderiaceae_C; genus Roseateles; species Roseateles noduli. Next base: position 43,773 of record NIOE01000008.1, read on the forward strand.
CGGGCTGCTGCGCATCACGCAGCAGGAGCTGGGGCATCTGGTGGGGCTCTCGCGCCAGCGCGTCAACGAGGCGCTGCGCCACCTGCAGGAGCAGCGCCTCATCGCCGTCGAGTACGGCGGGCTCCGGGTGCTCGATCTGGCGGGGCTGCGGGTCTATCCGCAGCAGTAGCGGGTCGGACTCACGCCCCGAACGGCGTCGCTTCCGGCGGCTGCTGCGGCAGCGCCGCGTACTGGCCGGCGTTGATCTCGTAGAGCAGGCTGGCCGCCTCGCCGGGGCAGTCGGCGACCGAGCCGGTCAGGCGCAGGCCGACGCGCTCCAGCGTCTTGCGCGCCGCCGTGTTGCCCGGCGCCAGCAGCGCGTGCACCGAGGTCGCATGCAGGCTGTCGAAAGCCAGCGCCAGCGCGGCCGTCGCCATCTCCGCCGCGTATCCGCGGCCCCAGTGGTCGGACAGGAAGTGGAACTCCAGCAGCAGCGCCGGCGCGCCGCAGATGCGGCCCCGGCTCAGGCCGCCGAAGCCGATCGCGCCCAGCGCGGGCTGATCCCGCAGCGCCACCGCCCACGGTCCCAGACCGTCGCGGGTCCAGAGCGCGCGCCACAGCTCCAGCCGCTCCGACGCGGCCGGACCGCCCGTGTCGAACCGGCGGTTCGCGGGATCGGTCAGGAGGTCGCGGAAGCTGCGGGCGTCCGCCGCGGCGGGCGGACGCAGGCTCAGCCGGCGGGTCGCGGTGAGCCGCTCGACGGCGGGGATGGAGATGAAGGGCGCAAGCATAGGGTTAACCCGCAAATTATGCGCCCAAGCCGGATTTCAAGTGCAACCTCGACCGAGGGGTCGGTGACAGCCCCGGACTTGCGTCACGAAATGTGACGAAGCGGAGGGAACCAAAGAAGCATTGGAGGAGTTGCTCGCCAATCGCCCGTTCGCCGGACGATGCCCCTCGCCCGGGCGGTGCCGACAGCCCGCGGACAGGTCGGAAGAGCCCCGCTCGCATAGCATTCCTGACATCCGCGGGCCTTGCGGGGAACTGCTTCCCTGTCGAGTCCCGTCCCCCAGGACGACGCGGCGCCCCGGCGCCGCAGGAACGTGAGCCTCGCCATGAAGCTGCTGGTCATCGAAGACAACCCGGACATCGTCGCCAACCTGTTCGCCTACCTGGAGCCGATGGGCTACGCGCTGGACGTGGCCCGCAACGGCCTGGGCGGCCTGGCGCAGGCCGCCGCCGGCTCCTACGACGCGATCGTGCTGGACCTGACCCTCCCCGGCCTGGACGGCCTGGACGTCGCCCGGCGCCTGCGCAAGGACTTCCGCCGCCCCACCCCCATCCTCATGCTGACCGCCCGCGACACCATCGCCGACAAGGTCACCGGCTTCGAGAGCGGCGCCGACGACTACCTCGTCAAGCCCTTCTCGCTGGTCGAGCTGGAGATCCGCCTCAAGGCGCTGATGCGCCGCTCCCACGGGCTGAACCTGAGCTCGGCGGTCAGCTACGCCGACGTCAGCTTCGACCCCGACACGCTGGAGGCCACCCGCGCCGGCAAGCCGCTGCAGCTGACGCCCACCGGCTACAAGCTGCTGTCCGCGCTGCTGCGCGAGGCGCCCAAGCTGGTCCGCCGCGAGGACCTCGAACGCGAGGTCTGGGGCAACGACCCGCCCGACAGCGACGCGCTGCGCACCCACATCCACGCGCTGCGCGCAGCGCTGGACAAGCCCTTCCCCGTCCCGCTGCTGAAGACCCATCCGGGCATCGGCTACCGGCTGGTGTCGCCCGATGCGGGATGAACCGGCACGCGAGCGCGACCCCCTTCGCCCCCCGTCCCGCGCCGGCCGCTCGACCTCCGCGCCCACCACGCTGCGCACCCGCGTCGCCGCGGCCTTCCTGCTGCTGACGCTGCTGGTCTGCGGCGCCTTCGCGGTGGCCGCGGTGCGCATCGCTTCCAGCATCGAGGACCGCCTCGTCGACCAGCGCCTGGACCGCACCGCCGACGAGCTGGTCGCGCGCGAGAAGCAGGGCCTGGAGGCCGACCTGCCGCCCAGCGTCACGCTCTACCGCGGCGACGCCATCCCGCAGGCGCTGCGCGGCAAGCCGCCGGGCAAGTACACGCTGCCGCAGGACGACGCCACCTTCACCGCGCTGGTCCGCGACGACCTCGGCACGGTCTTCGTGCTGACCGACCGCGACGAGGACTTCGCCAAGATCGAGGCCGGCGTCTACGGCCTGCTCGGCCTGGCCTTCGTCTGCTGCCTGGGGCTGGCGCTGTTCCTGGCGCAACTGACCGCCAGCCGCATCGTCGCCCCGGTGACGGCGCTGGCCCGCGCCGTCGAGACCGACGCCGCGCCGCGCGAGTACCCGCTGCTGGACTCGACCGACGAACTGGGCGTGCTGTCGCGCGCCTTCGCCGCCAAGACCGAGGCGCAGCAGCGCTACCTCGACCGCGAGCGCTGGTTCACCGGCGACGTCAGCCATGAGCTGCGCACGCCGCTGGCCGTGATGCTGGGCGCCGCCGAGATCCTGAAGGCGCGGCTGCACGACCGCGGCGACATGGTCGAGCTGGCCGAACGCATCCGGCGCACCGCGGCCGACACCAGCGAGCGCGTCGTCGCGATGCTGCTGCTGTCGCGCGATCCGGCCAGCATCGGCGCGCCGCCGACCGCGCTGCTGCCGCTGCTGCGCCAGGAGATGGAGCGCTGCCGGCCGCTGCTCAAGGGCAAGGAGGTCGAGATGACGCTGCACGCGGCGTCCGACGACGCCGGCCTGGAAGTGCCCGCGCGGCCCGAGCTCGCCGCCATCGCGCTGGGCAACCTGATCCGCAACGCCTGCCAGTTCACCGACCAGGGCCGCGTCGACATCCGGCTGGAAGCCGGCCGCGTGGTCATCGAGGACACCGGCATCGGCATCCCGCCGGCCGTGCGCGACCGGATCTTCGACCGCTTCATGCAGGTCGACCCGGCCGGCGCCGGCAGCGCGGGCCTGGGCCTGGCCATCGTCAAGCGCGTCGCCGAGCACCTGGGCTGGACCGTCAGCCTGGAGGCGCCGGTCAAGGGCGGGACGCGCTTCGTGCTGACGTTCGCGGCCACGCCGTCAGGCGTCCCGCTCTCGCCGTTCAATGCCTGAAAGGCATTTCCCGGGCCTCGCTACGCCGGGCTACGGCATCACCGGGGACGATTCCGATGCGCCTGATCGCGCTGCGCCAGCAGTTCCGCGTACAGGCGCTGAAAGCGATCCAGGCACTCCGGATCCCCCATCGCCTCTCCGATGTCCCGGCAGGCGGTCGCGCAACGCTTCCTGATCGCGCCAGAAACCTGATCGTGCAGCGAGCCGAAGGCCTGCCGGAGCTTCAGCAGATTGCCAGGTGCCACGTCCGGGGCAGGGCACTCGAACATCACCTCCACGTCGATGGAGTCGCGGTTGCAGAACGCCGCATCGTCGCGGGCGGCCTGAAGCAGGGAGCGGGATTCCGCACAGCAGGCATCCAGCCGGCGGACCGCTTCCGGGTTCAAGGACGCGACGGTTCGCGCCAGTTGATCCTCGGCCAACTTCAGCAGGGCATCGCTGCGCCGCGCCGCATCCTCGTCCCGATGCGAGAACAAGGACACGCCGCGCCCCATCGCGTCCTTCATCAGAACCACTTCGTCCCGCATCTGCTGGAAGCGTTGCCGCGGCGTCGCGGTCGGCGGTAGCGCCTCCCCGCGCTGCAGCAGTGCGTCGGCGGAACAGCAGAAGGCCTGAACCTGCCGTGTGTGCGCTCTGGTGCCGGGGGTCGTCCGTGCCGGTGACGCCTCGTCCGGGGGAGCCCCTTCGTGCCATCGGGTGAGCCACGCGTAGATCCTGTGCATCGCCAATCTCCGGAAGAGGAAAAGCGCTGGAGTACCGCCCATCGGGCATGCAGGTTCCCCGATCCATGCTCAGGAGTTGAAACAGCCCTGGACGAGTCCGTCGCCGCCATATACTGTATGTTCATACAGTCATTTCACGCCGGTTCATGGACCGGCGTTTCTGTCTCCGACGACGAATCGCCATGCCTCCCCCCTCCGTCCCTCTTGTCCCGCTTCCGCCGGCCGTGGCCGACGCGCTCTGGCGCGGCGACGAACTGGGCCGCGGCACCGACACCGTCTGGCCGAGCGGCTTCGACGCGCTCGATGCCGAGCTGCCGGGCGGCGGCTGGCCCGGGCGCCAGCTGACCGAGGTGCTGCTGCCGCAGTTCTCGCTGGCCGAATGGCGGCTGGCGGGACCGGCGCTGCGGCGCGTGGTCGCCGACGGCGCGGCGGTGGCGATGGTGGGGCCGCCCAAGCGCCCCCACCTGCCCGGCCTGATGCACCTGGGACTGGACGAACGCCACCTCGTCTGGATCGACGCGCGCGCGCCGTCGGAGCGGCTCTGGTGCGCTGAACAGCTGATCAAGTCCAACGCCGCCGGCGCGGTGCTGGCCTGGATGCCGCAGGCCGCGCCCGAGCAGCTGCGGCGGCTGCAGGTGCTGGCGCAGTCGTTCGAAGGACCGGTGTTCCTGTTCCGGCCGCTGTCGGCGCGCCATGACCCGTCGCCGGCGCCCTTGCGGCTGCTGGCGACCATCGATGTCGACTGGGCCCTGGACGTCCGCATCCTCAAGCGCAAGGGCCCCGCCCACGACACCCCGCTGCGGCTGGCCTCCATCCCCGGCGGGCTGGAACACGTGCTCACGCCGCGCGTGATGCAGCCCAGCACGATGCGGCCGGTGGCGCCGGTGCCGGTGCCCGTGCCCGCCCCAGCGCCTATGTCCGAATCCCTCCACGAGCCCGTCGCGCTCGCCCTGTTCCCGGAGTTCTCCCATGTTGTGGGTCGCGCTGATCCTGCCGCCTCGTCCGCCGGCACCGTTTGAGGACCCGACGACCGCGCCGCCGCCGCATCCCTGGGGGATCTGCGCGGAGACGCAGGCGGGGCTCGCGGTCTGGTGCCTGCAGTTCACGCCGCGCGTGGCCTTGATGGAGGACGCCGTGGTGATGGAGGTCGAGGCCAGCCTGCGCCTGTTCCGCGGCCTGCCCGCGCTCAAGGCGCGGCTGAGCGACGAGGCGCCCGACCTGGGCGCCGTCGGCATCGGCTGGGCGCCGTCGGCCACCGCGGCGCTGGTGCTGACGCGTTGCGGCGTGCTCGATCTCGGCGGTCGGCTGCTGCAGGCGGTGCTGGACCCGCTGCCACTGCAGACGCTCAGCGCCGGCGCGGAACATGCCGAGCCGCTGAGCCGCGCCGGCATCAACACGCTGGGCCAGCTGCGGGCGCTGCCGCGCGGCGGCATCAGCCGGCGCTTCGGCGCGGCGCTGCTGACGATGCTGGACCAGGCCTACGGCCTGCGGCCCGAGGCGCACGCCTGGGTGGCCCTGCCCGAGGACTTCCATGCCCGCATCGAACTGCCCAGCCGCGAGGACCACGCGCCCGCGCTGCTGCTGGGCACGCGGCCGCTGCTGATGCGGCTGTGCGGCTGGCTGGCCGCGCGCCATGCCGGCGCCACCGGCGTGACGCTGCACTGGGTGCACGACTCGATGCGCGCCAAGGACGCCGGCGAAGGCGGAAGCCTCACGGTGCGCACCGCCGAGCCGATCCGCGAGCTCGAACACTTCTGCCGGCTGATGGCCGAGCACCTGGCCAAGACCGAGCTGCTGGCGCCGGTCGGCGAGCTGCGGCTGGAGGCGGTCGGCGTGCAGTCGCTGGTCGAGGACAGCGGCTCGCTGCTGCCCGACGTGGTGCGCACCGGCGAGACGCTGTACCTGACGCTGGAACGCATCGCCGCGCGGCTCGGACCGGAGCGCGTGCTGCAGCCGATCCTCGCCGACGATCACCGGCCCGAATGGATGACGCGCTGGCGCACCTGCGGCGACGGCCGGACGCCCTCCCGCCGCAAGGGCCGGCAGGCGGCGGTGCGTGCGCCGACGGTGCCGGAACCGGCCTTCCTGCTCGACCCGCCGTTGCGGCTGGCGGTGCGCGAGCACCGGCCCCATTACCAGGGCCCGCTGACCCTGCTGATCGGCCCGGACCGCGTCGAAGGCGGCTGGTGGGACCGCGTGCCCGCCACGGAACAGCGCACGCAGCATCACCGCCAGGTGACCCGCGACTACTGGATCGCCGTCAACGAGAACGCGGGCGTGCTGGCCGTCTATCAGGAACGGTTGACCGCAGCGGGGAACGAGGGCGAAGAGAAGGTGGCCGTCGAGGCGTGGTACCTCCACGGCATGTATGCCTGACGCCGCATCGACCGACGCCTCGGCCCTCCCCGCCTCGGTCCTCCCCGACTACGCCGAGCTGCGCTGCCTCAGCAACTTCAGCTTCCTGAAGGGCGCGAGCTGGCCCGAGGAACTCGTGCTGCGTGCGAAGGAGCTCGGTTATGCCGCGCTCGCGATCACCGATGAATGCAGCATGGCCGGCATGGTGCGGGCTCACGTGGCGGCGAAGCAGCATGGCATGACGCTGCTGGTGGGGAGCCAGCTCCTCATCGAGCCGGTCTCGGACGACGAGGGGCCCTTCACGCTGGTCGTGCTGGCCTGCAGCCTGAACGGCTACGGCAACCTGTGCCAGTTCATCTCGCGGCTGCGGCGTTCGTCCGAGAAAGGCACCTACCGCTGCACGCCGGCCGACATCGGCCCGCAGACGCTGGACGACTGCGTCGTGATCGCCTGCCCGGACCGGCATGCGACGCCGGAGCACCTGCTGTCGATGTCGCGCTGGCTGCTGACGCGCTTCACCGGACGCTGCTGGCTGGGCATCGACCAGCCGCAGCATGCCGACGACGAGATCCGCCTGCTGCGCCTGCGCGAGGCCGGCGCGCTGACCGAGATCCCGCTGGTGGCCGTCGGCGACGTCACCATGCATGTGCGCAGCCGCAAGCCGCTGCAGGACGTGCTGACCGCGACCCGGCTGGGCAAGCCGCTGACGGACTGCGGCCAGGCGCTGGACCGCAACGCGGAGCGCCACCTGCGCCACCGCGGGCGCCTCGCGCTCAGCTTCCCGGCGGACCTGCTCGCCGAGACGCTGCGCGTGGCCGGGCGTTGCGACTTCAGCCTCGACGAACTGCGCTACCACTACCCCTCCGAGGTCGTGCCCGACGGCCAGACGCCGGCCAGCCACCTGCGACGGCTCACCTACGAGGGCGCGGGCCGGCGCTGGCCCGCGGGCGTGCCCGCCGCGGCCGGCGAGCAGATCGAGCGCGAACTCGCCCTCATCGAGGACCTGCGCTACGAGCACTACTTCCTGACCGTGGCCGACATCGTCCACTTCGCGCGCTCGCAGGGCATCCTGTGCCAAGGCCGCGGCAGCGCGGCGAACTCCATCGTCTGCTTCTGCACCGGCGTCACCGAAGTCGATCCGGACCGGATGCAGGTGCTGTTCGAGCGCTTCATCAGCAAGGAGCGCAACGAGCCGCCGGACATCGACATCGACTTCGAGCACGAACGCCGCGAGGAGGTCATCCAGTACCTCTACCGCAAGTACACGCGCGAACGCGCCGCGCTGGCGGCGGTGGTGATCTCGTACCGCGTGAAGAGCGCGCTGCGCGACGTGGGCAAGGCGCTGGGTTTCGAGCCCGAAGTGCTGGACACGCTGTGCAGCAACCATCAGTGGTGGGACGGCCAGACCATCGATGCGGAGCGGCTGCGCGAATCGGGGCTGGAGGCGGACGACCTCGCGGTGCGCCAGCTGGTCGAGATCACCTCGGAGCTGCTGGGTTTCCCGCGGCACCTGTCGCAGCATCCAGGCGGCTTCGTGCTGACGCACGGGCCGCTCACGCGCATGGTGCCGGTGGAGAACGCCTCGATGCCGGACCGCACCGTCATCGAGTGGGACAAGGACGACCTCGACGCGGTGGGACTGCTCAAGGTCGACGTGCTGGGACTGGGCATGCTGACGGCGATCCGCAAGACGCTGGACTTCGTCGGCAAGCGGGAACGTTATCCGTTCGAGCTGAAGGACATCCCGGACGGGGACGACGCGACCTACCGGATGATCCAGCGCGCCGAGACCATCGGCGTGTTCCAGATCGAGAGCCGCGCGCAGCGCAGCATGCTGCCGCGCCTGAAGCCCAGGACCTTCTACGACCTGGTCATCGAGGTCGCCATCGTGCGGCCGGGGCCGATCCAGGGCGGCATGGTGCATCCCTACCTGCAGCGCCGCCAGGGCTTCGAGCAGGTCGTGTATCCGCAGGGACTGGAGTCGGTGCTGGAGCGCACGCTGGGCGTGCCGGTGTTCCAGGAGCAGGTGATGCAGATCGCGATGATCGCGGCCGGGTTCTCGGGCGGCGAGGCCGACGAGCTGCGGCGCTCGATGGCGGCGTGGAAACGCAAGGGCAGCCTGGAGAAGTACCGCGCGAAGCTGGTCGACGGGATGCGGGAGAGGAACTACCCGGTGGCCTTCGCCGAGCAGATCTTCGAGCAGATCAAGGGCTTCTCGGAGTACGGCTTCCCGGAGTCGCACGCCGCGTCGTTCGCGCTGCTGGTCTACACGAGCAGCTGGCTGAAATGCCACCGTCCGGCGGAGTTCCTCGCGGGCCTGCTGAATGCGCAGCCGCTCGGCTTCTATTCGCCGAGCCAGCTGGTGCAGGAGGCCAGACGCAATGGGGTCGAGGTGCTGCCACCCGACGTGACGCACAGCGATTGGGACTGCACGCTGGAGCGCGCGGACGGCCGCGTCATCCGGCCGGCGCGACGCGGCGCGGAGGCACAGACGCTCGATGCGCTGCCGCTGGACGAGGACGGCATCGTCGTGGAGGACGACGGCGATCCGTTCCTCGACGCACAGGAAGCGCTGGCGGCCGACGCGGCGCCGGTGAAGGTGCGACTGGGATTGCGGCTGGTCAAGGGCTTGCAGCAGGCGTCGGCGGGGCTGATCTGCCGGGAGCGTCGCAACGGTCCGTTCAACGATGCGGAGGACCTGGCGCGACGCACCGGGCTGAACCAGCAGCAGATGACGATGCTGGCGTCGGGCGACGCGCTGACCAGCATCAGCGGCCACCGTCGCCAGCAGATGTGGGATGCGGCCGCGCAGCACGCGCCGCCGCCCTTGCTGGCCTCGGCGCCGGTGCAGGAGGATTTCCTCGCGCTGCCGCTGGCGCCGGAGGGCGAGGAGATCGTCTTCGACTACGCGTCGCTGGGCCTGACGCTGCGCCGCCATCCGCTGGCGCTGCTGCGGCCGCTGCTGCGCGAGCAGCGCTGGATGTCGGCCGAGGAACTGAACGCGCTGCCCGACGGCCGGCCGGCGCGGGGCTGCGGCATCGTCACGGTCAAGCAGCAGCCGGCGACGGCGAAGGGCACGATCTTCATCTCGCTCGAAGACGAGACCGGCGACATCCAGGTGATCGTGCACCGCGCGCTGTGGCAGCGCCAGCGCCACGTGATGCTGCATTCACGGCTGATGGCGGTGAAGGGCAAGTGGCAGCGCAGCGGCGACGTGCGCAACCTCATCGCCGGACACCTGGAAGACCTGACCCCGATGCTGGGACGGCTGAGGACGGAGAGCCGGGATTTTCATTGACCCGACTCCGGCAACGTCTCCGCGTCGAGCGGCCTGCCGACGGCATTGCCCAAAAGGATCAGTTTGCGCATGGCTTCCTTGTCAAACGTCATGAATACCTCTCCCCCAGCCATACGACCTTCGCAAGCCATGGCCCCATCGGCAAAATCCCCGCCCAGATCGAGCATCGACAGCCCTGCGGCCACTGCCACCCGATCGACCTTGACGGCGGGTTTGCCGACGACGGTCCGGATCGCCCTGGCGATGTCCGCGCAGGCATACCTGTAGGAACGACCCAGCACCCAAGAAAATTCGCACAGGCATGCGATGGTCACGACAACCAGCTGCGCTTCGCTGAGCAGTCTCGCGGCGGCACGAGCCTGATCAAGGTCATCCAGAACGGCGACCCTCACCAGCACATTCGTGTCCACCGTGACTTTCATTTTTCGCCCGCCCATCCACGAGCGATGGTCTCGTTCATCTCCTCGATGGACACAGGGCCCTCCCGTCCACGCGGAACGTTGGCGAGGATTCCGTACAGATCGCTGATGTCTCCAGAGCGCGGGCCGCGCAGCACGCAGCAACCGTCAAGCAGAAAATCAATCTCAATCTTTTCGCCGGGCTTCACCTTCATCTGCTGAAGGACAAGCGGATCGAATTGGATGGTCCGCCTCTGCGTCACCGTCATCGGCAACAGGTCGATCGTCAACACGCTCATGAAACGCGCTCCTTCAAAATCCGTTTGAGAGCCGCAAGACTAGTCCTCAGCGATGCCAAAAAACCGCCTCTCCCTCTGACTTCCGTCAATGGTGGGAGAGATCGCCAGACCTCCCCCGGATGTAGGTCCCGTCCGACGATCACATGCGACCTTGTGGGGATGCCCGTGAAACGCGGCTTGCGGAAAGATGGATTCAACTGTCCTTCTGCCGCCCTCGCCGCCGACCTCGCAGGTCACGCCGGTGAGACGGCCTCAAGATCATGAAAAAGATCGCCGCCCTTTCCCGCGTGATGCCCGAGGCGATGCCCGTTCCGGCACCCGTCATCTGTTCCCCGTCCTGGGCCCTGCTCGGCATCGAGCCGCTGCGCGCGGCGATGGAATATGCGAGCTGCCGGATGATGGATCGCAGCGGCCATCCGCCCGGCGACGGACATCCCGTCATCGTGTTCCCCGGCCTCGCGGCCGACGCGCAGTCGATCGCACCGCTGGTGGGTTTCTGCCACGGGCTCGGTTATGCGGCGCGCGACTGGGGCCGCGGCATCAACACCGGACCGACCGGCAACATCGACCTGTGGCTCGACGCCCTGGCCGCCGACATCGAGGCGCTCGTCGCCGGCGAGTCGCAGCCGGTGTCGCTGGTGGGGTGGAGCCTCGGCGGCATCTACGCGCGCGAGATCGCCAAGCGCATCGCGCTGCCGGTGCGGCAGGTCATCACGATCGGCACGCCCATCACCGGCGAAGCCACGCAGACCAACGTCAGCCTGATCTACCGCTGGGTCAACGGCGCGCTGCCGGTGCTGGACGACGACTTCAAGTCGCGCCTCATCGCCGCGCCGCAGGTGCCGACGACCTCGATCTACAGCCGCAGCGACGGCGTCGTCGCGTGGCAGGCCTGCGTGCAGCCCGAAGACCATCCGATGATCGACAACGTGGAGGTCGACGGCAGCCATTGCGGCCTGGTCTGGAATCCCGCCGTGCTCAAGGTCGTCGCGGACCGGCTGTCCAACGCGCCCGGCGCGTGGCGCCGTTACGGCGAATCGGTCGATCAAGTCGGCGCCCTCGCCGGTCTTCCGGTGAACTGAACACGGGACCCTCGGGTCACACGCGAAGGCAAGACAAAGCGGGGTGCAGTTCAGAACTGCACCCCGCTTCACTTTTCACCTTCCTCTTGCGCAAACGCGCGGGACCGGAGCCCGCGCGTCCGCACCCGCTTACCTGATCAACGCGATCAGGATGATGATGGGAATGGGCACGCCCAGGAAAAAGAGCAGCAACGATCGCATGTGAGTTCTCCTTGTCTCAGTCGATGAGGTCAGTCGATGAGGTCGCGTTGCCGGCCGCCGACGGTGGCCAGCAGGCTCGCGGTGAAAGCGCCGATCAGCAGCGCGACGACCATCCACAGGGCCGTCGTCAACGCCGTCTTGCGAGCGGCGTCCGCGGCCTCGCGGGCCTTGGTTTCCAGGGCCTGCGCCTCGGCGCGGGCGCGCTGCAGCGTCTCGGTGACACGCCGTTCCGCTTCCGCCTGGGTCAGGCCGGTGCGTTGGGCGACGAGTTGCGACGCGGCGCGCGTGTCCTCCGGCGACAAGGTGCCGCCGTCACGGACCGCGCGCACCAGCAGGCGGTTCAGCGCCGCCGAGGATTGCTCGTCCGCATGGACCATCGAGGCATCCGGCCACGTTCGCAGCGTCGCAGGATTGGCCCCGGCCGGTGCGGTGGACGGCGTCGTCGTCGTTGCGGGCGCAGTCGCCGCGGGACGCAGCAGCGTGTCCACGTAGTAGCCGAAGTCGCCGCTGCCGAGCGAGGTCCGGGACATCGCGCCGGAGGCGCCGCCCTTCGCGCCGGACTCATCGGCCGACGCGCCAGCTGCTGCAGTCACTGCCGCAGCACCGGTCGCCGCCGTTCCGGCCGCCACGGCCGCGCCCTTCACGCCGATCCCGGCGATCGCGCCGACCGACGCGGACAACACTGCGGCCGTGAACAGGGTGGCCACGGCCCACGACAGCAGGCCGTGTGCCGTGTCGCGGAAATGGACCTCGTCCACATCGGTATCGCGCCATCGGACCCGCAGTCGACCGGCGAGATACCCGCCGAGACCGGACGCCGCCAGCTGCGTGAACGCCAGCCACACGATGCCGGCCACGCCCAGCGTCGCGGCGCTGGCGCCGTCGTTGGCCCAAGGCGACGCAGCCGCCAGCCCCAGCCCCACGCCGAGCAGCAGCAGGATCAGCGACAGTGCCGCTGCCGCCGCGGCACCGGCCAGCACCGCACCCCATGACACCGCGGACGTCGACGCGCGCGCGGCCAGCACGCCGCCGACGCCGGTCTCGCCCGCATACCAGGCCTCATTCTTTGCCACCATGGCAGTCCCCTCGAGTTGTGATGAGGAGCTACAGGCAAAGGGCGGGCCCGACGTTTCGTTACTTGTCCCCACGACAAGACGCGCCCACGCGCGCAGCGGATCTCTTGACGTTTCCTTCGCGCCCCGGCCGTAACCGACGCGCGTAACGCCCGTTACGCCAACGCCGTCACACCGGGAACGGACCCGGCGCAGAATGCGCCTCCGATGACCGCTTCCACTGTTCCTGCCTCTCCTGCCTCTCCTGTCGCATCCGCCGTCGACGCTCCCGCGCATGGCGTCCAGCTGCTCCCTCAGGGACTGCGCATCGACGGTCTGCCCGAGTTGCGCAGCCGGCTGCTGCCGCGCCTGATCGCCGCGCTGCTGCAGGCGCACGAGCAGGGCCTGGCCCGCGTCGACAGCCCCTGCTCGCGTGCCGAGCTGCGCGAGCGCATCGCCGGCATGGCCGAGCTGCACCGCACACAGGTCTGGCGCGCGCTGGCGCTGCTGGACGACAGCCCGCTGGCCGCGCTGATCGAGGCCAGCGCCCGCAGCAGCGGTCCGTTCTGGCTCAACACCGCGCTGCTGCCCGCCTGCCGCTTCGAGATCGACGGCGAACCCGCCACCGGCGAGGCGCTCGCACGCTGGCTGGGCCAGCAGCGGCCGGTGCGCGCGCCGGCCGCCGCCCCGCTGCTCCCGCTGGCCTATGCCGAGGCCCTCGCCCGCGCCGACTACCTGCTCGACCGCGGCGAGCTCTACCCCGCCCGGCTCGCGCTGCAGCAGGCTGCGCCGCACGTGCCGCCGGGCGACGACGCCGCGGCCGCCGCGCTCGGCCTGCGACGCGCCCGCATCGCGCGCCGGCTCGGCGATTGGGCGGCGCTGCAGGACGAGCTGCGCGACCTCGGCCAGACGCTCAACCACAGCCGCCTGCCGCGCCTGGAACGCCGCCAGCTGCGCGCCCGCGTCGCGATCCTCGCGGCTTGGCACTGGTTCGGCAGCCTCGGCCAAGCCGCGCCGGCGCTGGACAAGCTCGACGAGGTCGACCCCGACGTGCTCGCCGCCGACTCCACGCTGCGCTGCGACCACGGTAACCTGCGCGGCATCGTCCTGCGCGACCTCGCCATCGCCCGCGGCGACGCGGCGCTCGCGGCGCAGTCGCTGGCCAGCCTCGGCGACGCGCTGCGCAGCGCCTCGCTGGCCGGACTGCCCGACGCGCTCCAGGTCTGCGCCGCCAATCTCTCCAACGCGATCGGTCGCCTCGTCGAGGCCGAGCTGCTCCCCGCCGCCGGCCCGGACAGCGCCGACAGTCCCGGCGTGGAGGACGCCCTGCGCTGGCTGCTGCTCAGCGACGCACTCTGCGCACGCTGGCAGCTCGGACGCAGCTCGCTGCTGAACACGATCTTCCTGCTCCGGCTCGCGGCGCTGGGGCGCCTGGACTTCGCGGCGCTGCAGCGCCTGGCCACCGCGCAAGGACTGCCCCTGCCCGCCACGTCCTTCGGCGAGCTCGCCGCGCAGCGCTGGGCCTCCTGCCGCGCGAGGCAGTCGCAGATCCCTGCCGACCAGCGCTGCGCGTTCCTGCTGCTCTGGGCCCGGCACGCGCTAGCCGAAGGCGACGCGTTCAGCGCGACCGACCTGGTGCGACAGGCCAGGCTGCAGGCGCGCAAGCTGCGCGATGAAGAGGCGCGGCGGCGCTACCTCGACGAGGCCCAGGCGTTGATGCCGCAATCGCGGCAGGCGTGAAAGCCCCGAATACCGCGGGAGGCCAGGCGCGGGCACTCCACGACGTGGGGGGCATCGCGTCCGCGAACCCCCCACATCATTCCGGCCCCACCAGCACTCGCTGCCCTCGGGCCTTGGCGGAACAGGCGTAACGGCACTTCGACGACTTCCCGCGAGGCGGACTTCGCACACTGGCGACATCCCACATCGACCGGAGACCGCCATGTCCCTGCCCCGCCTGATGGCGAGCGCGCTGCTCGCCTGCCTCGTGCTCACCGCCTGTCGCGCCTCGATCGCGCAGACCACACCCGCCGATCAGCGCGAGCGCTGGGAGACCCGGCCGGAGCTGCAACGCCCCTTCGACGAACTGGGCACGAAAGGCACGCTCGTGGTCCTCGACACCCGCGCGCATCGCTGGATCGCCTCGGACAGCGTGCGCGCGTTCGAGGGCTTCCTGCCCGCGTCGACCTTCAAGATCCCGATGTCGCTGATCGCGCTGGAGACCGGCGCCGCCGTCGATGAGACGCAGCCCTTCAAGTGGGACGGCACGAAGCGCCGCATCGAGGACTGGAACCGCGACCAGACGCTGGGCTCGGCCTACAAGGTCTCGGCAGTCTGGGTGTTCCAGTCGCTGGCGCGACAGATCGGTCAGCCCACGGTGCAGCAGTTCGTGCGCGACTTCCGCTACGGCAATGCCGTCGCCGGCCCGATCGGCGACCGCTTCTGGCTCGACGGCGACATGCGCATCTCCGCCGTCGGCCAGATCGAGTTCCTGCGCCGCGTGCATGACCGCGCGCTGCCGCTGTCCGACCGGACCTACGACATCGCCCGCAAGGTCCTGCTGCGCGAGCAGGGTCCCGGCTGGCGCCTGTACGCCAAGACCGGCTGGGCCGACAACGGCGAGCCGGGTCTGGGCTGGTTCGTCGGCTGGGCCGAGCAGGACCGCGACGCACGCCCTGTCTACTTCGCCCTCAACATGGACATGAAGGATCCGGCCTTCTCGCAGAAGCGGGTGGAGATCGTCCACGAGGTGCTGCGAAAGATGGGCGCCATGGGTGCGATCGAAGAGCGATGACCGATACTGCCGATCCGTCATGGATCCCGGATTGGACGCCCCGATGAAATTCCGTTCCCTCGCCCGTCTGGCACTTGTTCCCGCCCTGCTGCTGACTGCCGGTCTGGCGCAGGCCCAGGTGGTCGTCGCCGACGCCTGGGTGCGTGCGACGGTGCCGCAGCAGAAGTCGACGGGTGCGTTCATGCAGATCAAGTCGCCGACGGATGTGAAGCTGGTGTCGATCAGCACGCCGGCGGCCGGCGTGGCCGAGGTGCACGAGATGGCGATGGACGGCGACGTGATGCGCATGCGGCCGGTGGCGGCGTTGGCGGTCCCCGCGGGCAAGCCGGTG
The DNA here is from genome assembly GCA_002205125.1 of Roseateles noduli. Taxonomy (GTDB): domain Bacteria; phylum Pseudomonadota; class Gammaproteobacteria; order Burkholderiales; family Burkholderiaceae_C; genus Roseateles; species Roseateles noduli. The sequence goes on from NIOE01000008.1 coordinate 59,416, forward strand.
GATCTCAAGCCCGGCGGTTATCACGTGATGCTGATGGACCTGAAGGGACCGCTGAAGACCGGCGACGCGGTGGCGTTGACGCTGGTGTTCGAAGGTGCGGACAAGTCCCGCTCGACCGTCACGGTCCAGGCCCCCGCAAGAACTGGCCCCGTCGCGTCGCCCGACGCCAAGGACCCGCACGCGGGTCACGGCGACCACAAGCACTGAACGGCGCCTCCCGGCAGCTCCAAAGGCGGCTCAGCGCCTGAGCCCTTCCGCCAGATGGTCCACCAGCGCCTTCAGCCGTTGCGGCAGGAAGCGCTGGCTGGGCATGAGCGCGTGCAGCGGCATGGTCCGCCCGACCCAGTCCGGCAGCACCTCGACCAGCGCCCCGCTGGCGAGGCTCTCGCGGATGTCCAGACAGCTCTTGTAGGTCAGCCCCCGCCCTTCGAGGGCCCACTGATGGGCGATGCCGCCGTCGTCCGCCGTGCGGCGTCCCTGCACGGTCACGTCCACGGGCGCGGCCTGCATCGCGTCGCGGCGCCAGAAGCGCCACTCGCGCTCCAGCCGATCGCCGATCTTGAAGCGGATGCACTCATGCTGCGTCAGCTCGGCGGGACTGGACGGCCGACCATGCCGCTTCAGATAGTCCGGTGACGCCACCAGCAGCCGGCGCCCGTCGTGCAGCTTGCGCGCCACCAGCCGCGAATCGGCCAGCTCGCCGTATCGCAGCGCCAGATCGACCTCGTCGCGCACGACATCCTGGAGCGCGTCGCCGACGTTGAGCTGCAGCTCGATCCCCGGATGGCGATCGAGGAAATCGTCCAGCAGCGGCAGCACGATGCGGCGCGTCAGGTCGCTGGACGCGCTGACGCGGATCCGCCCGCGCAGCGCCGTCGCGCCGCGCCCCTTGGCGGCCACGTCGTCGCCGCCCTCGGTGACCAGCGCGAGGCCTTCGTCGAGCAGTTCCAGCGCGCGTTGCGCATAGTCCCTCAGGCGCTCGCCGGCGGCCGTCAGCCGCAGCGCCCGCGTGCTGCGTTCGGCCAGCCGCACGCCCAGCCGCGCCTCCAGTTTCTTCAGCATCGCGCTGGCCGCCGCCGGGGTGATGCCCATCTCCCGCGACGCCGCCGTCAGGCTGCCGCCGCGCGCGCATTCGATCAGCAGGCGCAGTTCGGCGGTGTTCTCGATGTCCATGGCGACCCTCCTCTGGCGATCCTCAATCCGATCTTCAATCCAACGTTGAAACTGATAGCGATTCAGCGCTCTTCATTGATTCTGCCGGAAGGCCCACCATTCGTTCCTGCAGCATCCTGCTACTCCGTCTTCCCATCCGTCTTTCCCTCTTTCCATCCCCAAGGAGTCCCGCCATGAAAGCCGTCGGCTACTTCAAGTCCCTGCCCATCACCGAAGCCGAATCGCTGATCGACCTCGAGCTGCCCACCCCCGCCCCGGGTCCCAAGGACCTGCTGGTCGAAGTCGGCGCGATCGCCGTCAATCCGGTCGACACCAAGATCCGCGTGCGCCGCGCCAGCGCCGACGGCACGACGCCCGTGGTCCTCGGCTGGGACGCCGTCGGCACGGTGCGCGCCATCGGCCCGGAGGTCTCCGGCTTCGCCGTCGGCGACCGCGTCTGGTACGCCGGAGACATCACCCGCCCCGGCAGCAACGCGCAGTTCCAGTGCGTCGACCACCGCATCGTCGCGAAGGCGCCCGCCTCGCTCAGCGACGCCGAAGCCGCCGCGCTGCCGCTGACCGCCATCACCGCCTGGGAACTGCTGTTCGACCGGCTGCAGGTCCAGCAGCAGCCGGAGCGTCCGGTCAGCCTGCTGGTCACCGGCGCGGCCGGCGGCGTGGGTTCCATCCTGGTCCAGCTGGCGCGCCGACATGCGCACCTGACCGTCATCGGCACGAGCTCCGAGCCCGACGGCGAAGGCGGCAAGTGGCTGCACGCGCTGGGCGCGCACCACGTGATCAACCACCGCGAACCGATCGCGCCGCAGATCGCCGCGCTGCAGAAGGCCGGCGTGCCGCCGCTGCGCTATGTGACCAGCCTGACCCACACGCCGCAGCACTTCCAGGGCTTCGTCGACGCGCTGGAGCCGCAGGGCAAGCTGGCCATGATCGACGACTTCGGCCCGAACGACCTGGACGTGATGGCGCTCAAGGGGAAGTCGCTGTCGCTGCACTGGGAGCTGATGTTCACCCGCAGCATGCACGCGACGCACGACATCGCCGCGCAGGGCCGCCTGCTGACGGAGGTCGCCGCGCTGGTCGACGCCGGCACGATCCGCACCACGCTGTCCGACGTCGTCGGGACGATCTCTGCCGACAGCCTCAAGCGCGCCCACGCCCTGCAGGAGAGTCAGCGCCAACGCGGCAAGCTGGTGCTGCAGGGGTGGCCGGCCTGAGCTTCGTGCGCTGTACGGCTCGCGTTGCGCGCTTGCCGCACTTTCCGTCACATCTGTGACGTCTTACCGCCCCGGCCCGCCGGGGCGTTTTCATTCGTGGGGTCTCCCGGGAAAACCTCCAGTGCGCGCGCCCTCCGCGCAAGCGATACCTCGGGACTCGGACGCCACCAAGCAGTTCGGGCGACAAAGTCAACGCACGGCCGACCCGGCCACGAAGAAGAAGAGGGATCGTCATGAACATCCGCCAGGTCCTGGCCATCGTCCTGCCAGCCGCCCTGCTCTGCGCCGCCGCGCCGGCCGCCGCCGCCACCATCGGCGTCATCCTGCCGGGCAGCTACCCGAGCACGACACAGGCCGAGGAGCTCCAGCTCGGCATGACGCTGGCGCTCAAGACCTGGCCCGGCGACGCCGCGCCCAAGCTGATCGTCAAGGACAGCGGCTGCGACGCCCGCAAGGCGCTCGCCATCTCCCAGGAATTCATCGCGGCCAAGGTCGACGTCGTGCTGGGCAACTGGTGCGAGATCAATGCCGGCGCGGACGCGCTGCGCGTCGCGGGCATCCCGTTCATCTCCAGCAACGCGGAACGGATGAAGGACCAGGACCTGCAGCTGCAGCTCGGACGCATCGAGCTCAATGCCGGCGAGAAGATCGCCGCCGACCTGCGCCGCCAGACCGGCCTGCGCATCAGCGCCCGGACCTCGTGCTGGATGGACTTCGACGCGACCCTGTCGGAGCGCGTCGACGCCGTGCTGTGCCCCGTGCTGACCATCGACCGCGGTCGCTGGGACCAGGTGGCCAACACCTACGGCGCGGCGTTCCGCAAGCCGTTCACGGCCTCGGCCGCGCGCGGCTATGCGGCGATGGAGGTGGCGCTGAACTACCTGCGTCGCGCCAAGGGCATGAAGCCCGCCGCGGCGCTGAAGGAGACGCAGTCGATGGCGACGCTGCTCGGGCCGGTGCCCGCGCTGGACGCGCCGGCGCCGACGACGGCGCTGCAGCTGGTGTTCCGCCACGACCTGCCCAAGCTCAATCCGCAGCAGTCGCAGACGCTGGACAAGCTGGTCAAGACCAAGGGATGCGCCTGCCCGGGCGGCACGCTGCGCAACGGCTGCCCGCGCGATTCGGGCCCCTGGGGCGAGCTGCCCTTCGTCGTGCGCGGCGGCGGCACGCCGGCCGCGTGCGCGAAACCGATCGGGGTGCTGGAGCTCTGACCGGGTCGGGCGTCAATCGACGCCCGCCTCACGCCCGTCTCACGCCCGCCCGGACGCCGCCGTCGCGGCGCACCGGGATCACTTCAGGAACAGCGAGGCGATGCGCAGCGCGATCTCGATCAGCGTGGGCGGCGAACCGCTGTCCGACGAGGGCCAGCCCGACGAGGCCCAGCCTCGTCCGCCGTCGCGGCGCCTTTCGCGACGATCGTTTTCCTCGTCGTAGCGCTTCTCGAGTTCGCCTTTCCAGAACAGGCCGTGCTTGCCGCCGGCCGGGTCGCGGTGCTCGAAGTTGTAGGACCGCAGCCGCTCGCGCCGTTCGCGTTCCAGTTGAGCGTCGGCCTCGTGCCCGTCGTGTTCGAGGGCGTCCAGCAGCGGCCCCAGATCGTCCATCGACGGCACCACCACCGTGTGGTGGCAACGCCCGCAGCGCGTCTCGCGCGTCGGGTCCATGGGCGCGCCACAGCCGCGGCAGGCCCAGCCGACCGGCTTGCCGCCGTTGGGCATCAGCAGCGGCTCGGACGGCGAGCGCCGGCGCAGCGCATTCGCCAGGCGCGGCATGTCCACCATCAGCAGCGGGCTCTTGCACCAGGCACAGTCCTCGCTGCGGCCGTCGGCCGGACCGCCGCAGCTCAGGCAGAGGAACTCCCGCTTCTCGGCCTGCAGCGCGTAGCGCTCGCCGGGCAGCAGCGGGCGGACGAGCCCCCGCTCGGCCAGCATCCCGGCCTGGCTGTGCAGATGGCCGCCGCAGTGGCCGCATTCGAGCACCGGGAAGCGGCCGAAACGCGTGACGTTGCGGACCTCCTTCAGCGTCTTCGCGCACAGCGGACACGCGCGGTTCGGCTGATGCGGGCGGTCGCCCTGGCGCAGCCGGTTCAGGTCGCGCAGCAGCTGGATCCAGGCGGCCGACGACAGATGCACCGACTCTCGCGCATCGAACCAGACCAGGCCGCAGGGTTCGCAGTGATCGATGTCGACCGTCGCCGGCGCGTGGTGTCCGGGCAGCGTCACATGGCGCATGGGCGCCCGGCATTGCGGACAGTCGATGAACGCGCCCTTGCGCAGCGGCAGGTCGCGATCCATCGCCAGCGGCGGCAGCACCGGCGGCTGGTCGGGCACGGTATCGGGGAACTCGTCGCCCGGCGGGCGACCCCGCGAAGATGTCGAAGTGGTCGGCAAGGACATGCCTGACATTCTGGTCCCTGCGCGGATCGCCCCGATGGGGGGTTGCGAGACATCCCGACCTCGGCGTGGCGCACCGCACACGGTCGGTCCGCCGCCTATAGTCCGGTTTCCGGAGAGCGTCGGGCGTCAGGCCCCCGCCCCGTGACGACAAGGAACGCCCATGGTCAAGAAGCAACAGAAGACGGCCGCGCCCCAGCCGGCGCAAGGCCGCCGCAAGAACGCCGCGTCCGCCTCGCCCGCATCGTCGAAAGCGGCGGACACCCCGTTCGCGGAACAGGTCCGGACCTCGGCGCAGCAGATCTGGTCGGCCGGCCTGGCCGCGTTCGCCAAGGCCCAGGACCAGGGCGGCGCGGCCGTCGGCAAGGCCGAGGCCAGGATCGACACCGCCGCGCACCGCATGAGCGATCTGGCCGGCGAGGTCGGCGCCCGCGCGGGCCAGCATTGGGACAAGCTGGAATCGATCTTCGAGGACCGCGTGGCGCGCGCGCTCGCGCGGCTGGGCATGCCGGCGGCGGACGAGGTCGCGCAGTTGAAGGCGCGTGTCGAGGCGCTGTCCGCGGAAGTCGCGATGCTGCGCGCCGCGCAGTCCGGAGCCGCCCCGCAGAAGCCGGCCGCGAAGAAGGCGGTCGCGGAGACGGTCGCCACGAAGAAGGCGACCTCGACGAACACCGCTTCGACAAAGGCACCCGTGACGAAGACGGCCGTGAAGAAGACGGTTGTGAAGAAGCCCGCGGCGAAGGCGGCCAAGGCCGCCCGGGGCGGCAAGCGCACCCCCTGACCCCCTGACGCCGTCCGGCGGCGTGCACTGCGTCACGAAACGTATCGCCATCCCCATCGTGCAGGGGGATGGCACCCGCGAGGCGGTCTCGAACAATTCGACACAAGCGCAGACGCTCCTGCGCACCTCCTGTCGAACTCCCGAGCCCGCCCCATGAAGCGCCTGATCACTGCCCTCCTCGTCGCCGCCCCGCTGTTCGCTTCCGCGACTCCGGTGAACCTGGTCGCCAACGGCAGCTTCGAGACGCCGGCCGTCGGCCCGGGCACCTGGACCATCGTCAACAGCGCGGTCGGCTGGACCGTCGGCCCGAACGGCCTGGAGATCCGCAACAACGTCGCGGGCAGCGCCTACGTCGGCAGCAACTTCGCCGAACTCGACACCAGCGCCAACAGCTGGATCAGCCAGGCGCTGAACACCATCGCCGGCCAGACCTACTCGCTGAGCTTCGCCTACGCGAACCGCCCGGACAACCTGGGCGCCGCCAGCAACGGCCTGGCCTGGAGCATCGGCAGCCTGAGCGGCACCGTCGGCGACAACACCAACACCTCCTGGGCCACCTTCTCGACCACCTTCGTGGGCACCGGCAGCCCGATGACGCTGCGCTTCGCCGCCGTCGGCACCAGCGACGGCTACGGCACCTCGCTGGACGCCATCACGGTCAACACCATCGGCGGCAATGCCGCAGCCGTGCCGGAACCGGAAAGCCTGGCGCTGATGCTGGCCGGCCTGGGCGCGATGGGCGTCGTCCTGCGCCGTCGCAAGACGGCCGGCAAGGCCTGACCCCACGCCAAAGGAATTCGAGTCCTCGAAGACTCGTTGGGAGCGCCGTGGGTAGAGACCGCGGACGCGCAAGAAGAAAAGGGCACCCCTCTCGGGGTGCCCTTTTTTCATCCGCCGCGCCTGCCCGGTGAACGGGCGGCGCCTGGGCGCTCAGCCCAGGTAGCGCGATTCCAGATGCCGGCGGAAGTGCGCCGGGTTCAGCGCCTCGCCGCTGGCGCGCTGCACCAGCTCGGGCGTCTCCCAGCGGCTGCCCTGCGTCCACACGCGCGTCTTCAGCCAGTCGAAGACCGGTGCGAGCTCGCCACGCGCGATCTCAGCGTCCAGCGCAGGACGCTCGCGGCGCATCGCCGCGAACCACTGCGCCGCGTACATCGCGCCCAGCGTGTAGCAGGGGAAGTAGCCGAAGAGCCCGCAGCCCCAGTGCACGTCCTGCATGCAGCCGTCCTTGAAGTTGCCGCGCGTGTCCACGCCCAGCAGCTCCTGCATCTTGGCGTCCCACAGCGCGGGGATGTCCTCGACCTCGATCTGCCCCTCGATCAGCGGACGTTCGATCTCGTAGCGCAGGATCACGTGCGCCGGGTAGGTCACCTCGTCGGCGTCCACGCGGATGTGGCCCGGCGCGACGCGCGTCATCAGCTTGTGCAGGTTGTCGGCGGCGAAGCCGCGCTGCGTGCCGAGGTGGCGTTCCACCAGCGGCTGCAGCAGGCCGGCGAAGCCCGGATGCGAGGCCAGCTGCATCTCGAAGGACAGGCTCTGGCTCTCGTGCAGGCCCATCGAGCGCGCGCCGGCCACCGGCAGGCCCAGCCACTCGCGCGGCAGGTTCTGCTCGTAGCGGCCGTGGCCGGTCTCGTGGATGGTGCCGGTGAGGCTCTGCAGGAAGCTGTCGTCGCGGTAACGCGTGGTCATCCGCACGTCCTCCGGCACGCCGCCGCAGAACGGATGGGCGCTCTCGTCGAGGCGGCCCGCCTCGAAGTCGAAGCCCAGCAGCTTCATCGCGTCCAGGCCCAGCGCGCGTTGCGACGCGGCGGGGAACGGTCCCTGCGGATGGATCACCTGCTCGTCGGCCTGACGCGCCATCACCTCGCGGATCAGACCGGGCAGCCATTGGCGAAGATCGCCGAAGACGCGGTCGATGTCGGCCGAACGCATGCCGGGTTCGTACTGGTCGAGCAGCGCGTCGTAGCGGCTCAGGCCGGAGTCGTCGGAGAGGAACTGCGCTTCTTCCCGCGCGTAGCGGACGACGGGGCGCAGGTTCTCGACGTAGCCGGTCCAGTCGTTCGCGGCGCGCTGACTGCGCCAGGCATGCTCGCAGTGCGAGTTGGCCAGCGAGCGCGCTTCCACCAGCCGCTGCGGCACCGCGTTGGCCGAGCGCCACACGCGGCGCATCTCGCGCAGCGAGGCGCGCTGGAAGTCGTCGAGCGGCTCCTCCGCGGCGTCGTCCAGCAGCTGGCGCAGCGCGGGATCGGTGCCGAGCTGATGGAGCAGCCCGCCCATCTCGGCGAGCGCTTCGGCGCGCGCCTGCGCGCCGCGTGTCGGCATGAAAGCGGACTGGTCCCACGACGCGATCGACTGCAGGTGGGACAGACGGTGGATGCGCTGGTGGCGCTGGCACAGGGCCTCGTAGGCCGGGGTGCTGGGGGTGCTCATGGCAGGGATCTCCTCTCGAGTGCCCCCGAATTGTGCAAGCTCGAACGCTCGTCGCCAGCGATCACCCCCGAAGTGGCGAGAGCGTGCGTGCGCTCATTCGAAGATGGCGACGCCGATGGCCGTCATCAACAGGTAGCGCAGGAACTTGCCCACCGCCATGTAGGCCACGCAGGGCCAGAACGGCAGGCGCAGCCAGCCGGCCAGGGCGCATAGCGGATCGCCGACGATGGGCAGCCAGCTCAACAGACAGGTTTTCGCGCCGAAACGACGCAGCCAGCCGAGCACGCGCTGGTCGCGCGGCGTGTGGTGCACGGCGGCCTCGTACGCGCGTTCCGCGCCGTAGCCCATCCACCACGTGATCACGCCGCCTATCGTGTTGCCCGCGGTGGCCACGAGGATCGCGGGCCAGAACAGCTCCGGTTTCGCGTGCACCAGCAGCAGCACGACGGGCTCCGATCCCATCGGCAGCAGCGTCGCCGATATCAGCGCGATGACGAACACCGCGCCCAAGCCCACCTGCGGGAGAGATAGGGTCTCCAGCATCAGGTGAATCATCTGTTGCAGCCAAGCTTCCATGCGTGGGATTATCTGAAGACCATGTCCTTGCGCCGCCTAGCCGTTTCGTCGTTCGCGTTGATCGGCCTGGCCGTCGCCGGCCCGGCGTCGGCGCAGACCGCGCCGCCGTCTTCCTCCGTGCAGGCAAGCGCGGCGCCCGGCGCCTTGCCGAGCCCGCAGGCCGCGCCCCAGACCCCGCCCTCGCCGATCGCCGGCTGTCCGATGCTGGTGGCCTCCGGCAACCCGCAATATCCGCCCTACCTGTGGCGCGATCCGGCGGACGAGCAGAAGCTGGTCGGCGCCAACGCGGACCTGATGCAGTGGCTCGCGGCGGAGATCGGCATCCCGATCGAGACCCGCTACGTCGGCCCGTGGGGCCGCGTGCAGGAAGAGATGCGCGCGGGTCGCATCGACCTCATCGCGGGCGCCTTCTTCACGCTGCCGCGCACCGAGTACATGGACTACTTCCATCCGGCGTTCCGCGAGACGCGCAGCGTCATCTGGACGCGGACCGCGGCGCCGGTGGCCTACAAGCGCTGGAGCGACCTCGCGCCCAGGCAGGGCGTGACGGTGATCAACAACAGCTTCGGCGTCGAGTTCGACAACTACGCGCGCCAGTCCTTGAAGATCAGCCAGGTGGCCAGCATCGAGCAGGCGATCCTGATGCTGCAGCGCGGCCGCGCCGACTACCTGATCTACGAGGACACGCCGGCCGAGGCCTATGCGGCGCGCAACGGCGGTCCGGCGATCCAGCCGCTGATGCCCGCGATCGCGCGCGAGGGCCTGTACCTGACGCTCTCGCACCGTTCCCGCTGCAATTCGCCCGAGCTGCGCGGCCGCATTGCCCGGGCGGTCTACAAGCTCTCGCAGGACCGTGTGATGGCCCGTTTCGTCGACCAGGGTTTCGTCCTCTGGCGCAAGCAGCCTTCCCTCTGAAGCGCATCCCCGCAGTCCTCGTTCGGAGCGCACGGGAACCCGGGTGCCCCCGACGATTTTTGGAGCATGCGACAAGTATGAGGAGGGGGCGCCCGGGTTCCCGTGGGCGATCGCCCGCCAAGGAAGGCCCCGCGCTTTCGAGGTACCCAACGGCGGTATACTTCTGCCTCTTTTTTGTGCAACCGCCGCTCTGTCCTGATGTCCACGCCGCCGCCCGGCTCCCTCGTGCTGGGTCCCTACGTCCTGCCGAACCGTCTGTTCGTCGCTCCCATGGCGGGGGTGACCGACCGGCCCTTCCGCGTGCTGTGCAAGAAGCTCGGCGCGGGCTATGCGGTGAGCGAGATGGTGACTTCGCGCAAGGATCTGTGGAACAGCTTGAAGACCTCGCGCCGTGCGAATCATGAGGGCGAGTCGGCGCCGATCTCCGTGCAGATCGCGGGGACCGATGCGCAGATGATGGCCGAGGCGGCCGCCTACAACGTGGATCGCGGCGCGCAGATCATCGACATCAACATGGGGTGCCCGGCCAAGAAGGTCTGCAACAAGTGGGCCGGTTCGGCGCTGATGCAGGACGAGGCGCTGGCGCTGGAGATCGTGGAAGCGGTGGTCGCCGCGTGCACGCCGCGTGGCGTGCCGGTGACGCTCAAGATGCGCACCGGCTGGTGCCAGGCGGAGAAGAACGCGGTGGCGCTGGCGCGTGCCGCCGAGTCCGCCGGCATCGCGATGGTCACCGTGCACGGTCGCACGCGCGAGCAGGGCTACAGCGGCCGCGCCGAGTACGACACCATCGCCGCGGTGAAGGCCGCGCTGCGCATCCCCGTGGTCGCCAACGGCGACATCGACACGCCGCAGAAGGCCCGCGAGGTGCTGGCCGTCACCGGCGCGGACGCGATCATGATCGGCCGCGCGGCGCAGGGCCGGCCGTGGATCTTCGCGGAGATCGCGCACTTCCTGGCCACCGGCGAGGAACTTCCCGCGCCGCGCATCGCGGACGCCAAGGGCTGGCTGATCGAACACCTGCACGACCACTACGCGCTGTACGGCGAACTCACCGGCATGCGCAGCGCGCGCAAGCACATCGGCTGGGCCGTGCGCGCACTCCCGGGCGGCGAGGACTTCCGCCGCCGCATGAACACCCTCGAGAGCTGCGACGGCCAGGTCCGCGCACTGACGGACTGGCTGGACGCGCTGGCGGACGACCATGACCGCCTGCCCTACCTGCCGGCCGCCGACGCCTCCCTCGACGACGCAGACACCGACGCAGCCGCCGCCGCGAACGACGAACACCAAGACCAAGAAAGAAGGCTGACGGCATGACGCCAAAACCGATCGACTCCTGCATCCGCGAAAACCTGGAGGTCTACTTCAGAGACCTCGGCGGCGAAGTGCCGCATTCGATGCACGAGATGCTGATCCGCCTCGTCGAGAAGCCGCTGCTGGAAGTGGTGATGCAGCACAGCGACGGCAACCAGAGCAAGGCCGCCGAATGGCTGGGCATCAACAGAAACACGCTGCGCCGCAAACTCGTTGAACACAAATTGATCTGAGCGCCCGCGCCGAACCGAATCCCCTTTAGAGAGCTCCCATGGCCCAACTCACCGCCCTGATCTCGGTCTCCGACAAGACCGGCATCGTCGATTTCGCCAAGGCGCTGCACGCGCTGGACGTGCGCCTGCTGTCCACCGGCGGCACCGCCAAGCTGCTGGCCGACGCCGGCCTGCCGGTGACCGAAGTCGCCCAGCACACCGGCTTCCCCGAGATGCTGGACGGCCGCGTCAAGACGCTGCATCCGAAGATCCACGGCGGCCTGCTGGCCCGCCGCGACCTGCCCGAGCACGTCGCCGCGATCGAGCAGCACGGCATCGCCACGATCGACATCCTGGCGGTCAACCTCTACCCGTTCGAATCCACCGTCGCCAAGCCCGGCTGCACGCTGGAGGACGCGATCGAGAACATCGACATCGGCGGTCCGGCGATGGTCCGCAGCGCGGCCAAGAACTGGAAGGACGTGACGGTGCTGACCGACGCGTCGCAGTACGCGCAGGTGCTGGAGGAGCTGAAGGCCCACGGCAAGACCAGCGACAGGACGCGCTTCGCCGCCTCGGTGGCCGCGTTCAACCGCATCGCCCAGTACGACGCCGCGATCAGCAACTACCTGAGCGCGCGCCTGGAAGACGGCTCGCTGGCCGAGTACCCCGCGCAGATGAACAGCAGCTTCATCAAGGTGCAGGACCTGCGCTACGGCGAGAACTCGCACCAGACCGCCGCGCTCTACCGCGACCTGCATCCGGCGCCCGGTTCGCTGGTGACCGGCAAGCAGCTGCAGGGCAAGGAACTCAGCTACAACAACATCGCCGACGCGGACGCCGCGTGGGAATGCGTGAAGAGCTTCGAGGCACCGGCCTGCGTGATCATCAAGCACGCCAACCCCTGCGGCGTGGCCGTGGCGGCGACCGCCGCCGATGCCTACGCCAAGGCCTTCAAGACCGACCCCACCAGCGCCTTCGGCGGCATCATCGCCTTCAACCGCGAGGTCGACCGCGCCGCCGCCGAGCTGGTGTCCAAGCAGTTCGTCGAAGTGCTGATGGCACCGTCGTTCAGCGCCGAGGCGCGCGAGGTCTTCAAGGGCAAGGTCAACGTGCGCCTGCTCGAGATCGCGCTGCCGCCGGGCGGCGCGCGTCCGTGGGACCAGGGCCGCAACGCGCAGGACGTCAAGCGCGTCGGCTCAGGCCTGCTGGTGCAGACCGCCGACAACCACTTCCTGACCAAAGCCGACCTGAAGGTCGTCACCACGCTGCAGCCGACCGCGCAGCAGCTGGACGACCTGATGTTCGCGTGGACCGTCGCCCAGTACGTGAAGAGCAACGCCATCGTCTTCTGCGGCGGCGGCATGACGCTGGGCGTCGGCGCGGGCCAGATGAGCCGCATCGACTCGGCGCGCATCGCGTCGATCAAGGCGGAGAACGCCGGCCTGACGCTGACCGGCTCGGCCGTGGCCAGCGATGCCTTCTTCCCGTTCCGCGACGGCCTGGACGTGCTGGCCGACGCCGGCGCCTCCTGCGTCATCCAGCCGGGCGGCTCGATGCGCGACGAGGAAGTCATCGCAGCAGCCAACGAACGCGGCATCGCGATGGTGCTGACGGGCGTGCGCCACTTCCGTCATTGAAGAGCGTCGCGCGGTCACAACTCCCGGAATGAGTTGTGACAACTCCGTGGCGGGAACGATCGGGTTTTCCCGGGTCCGGGTGCTACCTTGCGCGCCGGCACCGTTCTGGTGCTGTTGTTCAAGACCAAGCAAACATGACCAAGATTTCCGCCATTGCCGCCGCTGCCCTCCTGCTGGCCGGCGCCGCCCAAGCACAAGCCGTCAAGCCAGCGCTGTACGGTGAGGTGGGCTACAGCTTCATCACCATCGACGCCGGCGGCCCGGACCTGGAGCCGGGCCTGCTGCGCGGCATCGTCGGCTGGAACGTCCACCCCTACCTCGCCGTGGAAGGCCTGCTGGCCACCGGCGTCAAGGACGACAACACCGACGGCGTCAAGACCAAGGTGTCGAACGCCTACGGCTTCTACCTGAAGCCCAAGTACGACTTCGGCAACGGCATCCAGGTGTTCGGCCGCCTGGGCTACGTGCACACCAAGATCAAGTCCAGCTTCGGGGGCCTGTCCGCCTCCGGCAGCGACGACGACGTGTCCTACGGTGTCGGCGTGAGCTACGCCTTCAGCAAGCAGTGGTACGGCGCGCTGGACTACACCAGCTACTACAACAAGGACGGCGTGAAGGCCTCCGGCGTGACGCTGGGCGCGGGCTACCGCTTCTGATCGCCGGCATCGCCTCGCGGCGATCCGGCCGGGCTCTTCGGAGCCTCTCCAACAAAGCCCGGCCTTGGCCGGGCTTTGGCGTTGCGGCCCAGCGTTCTGCTAGTCGGACCTCTCTAGTCCAGGGTCGCTTCGCTTGGCCCGGTGTCCGAATGCGCATAGCCTTCGTCTCCACAAGAGCAACAGCGGAGACATCGATGGACCAAGCCCTGCACGAACGCCTGCACCTTGTGTTGGAGCAGCAGCGCGCCGCGTTCGACCGCGAGCGGATGCCGACCCATGCGCAGCGCAAGGACCGTCTGGCGCGGCTGCTGCGCATGACCGCCGACCACGCGGAGGCGCTCGCCGACGCGATGTCCCGCGACTTCGGGCATCGCTCCCGGCATGAGAGCCTGCTGGCCGACCTCTTCACCGTCCAGTCCGGCGCCCGGCACGCGATGCGCCATCTGAAGCGCTGGATGGCCGTGAAGCGCGCGCCCACCGCCCTGCACTTCCTGCCCGCCGGCAACCGGCTGATGCCGCAGCCGCTCGGCGTGGTCGGCATCGTCGCGCCGTGGAACTATCCGTACTACCTCGCGATGGCCCCCGCGCTGGCGGCACTGGCCGCCGGCAACCGCGTGATGATCAAGCCGTCCGAGCTGACGCCCGCCACCTCCGAGCTGATGGCCCGGCTCGTCGCCCAGCATTTCTCCCCCGACGAGATGACCGTCGTCACCGGCGATGCCGAGGTCGGCAAGGCCTTCACGCAGCTGCCGTTCGATCACCTGTTCTTCACCGGATCGACGCCGGTCGGTCGACTGGTCGCGCAGGCCGCGGCGCAACACCTGACCCCGGTCACGCTGGAACTCGGCGGAAAGTCCCCCGCCATCGTGGACCGCAGCGCCGACATCGCCCGCACCGCCGAGCGCATCGCCTTCGGCAAGCTGCTCAACGCCGGTCAGACCTGCGTGGCGCCGGACTATGTGCTGGTGCCGGAGGAACTCGTGACGCCGCTGGCCGACGCGATCGTCGCCGCCGTGCGCCGGCTGTATCCGCGCATCGACGGCAACCCGGACTACACCGCCATCGTCAGTCCGCGCCATCACGCGCGTCTGAAGGGCCTGCTCGACGACGCGCGCGCCCGCGGCGCGACACTGCGCCCCACGCACGACGATGCGCCGACGGATCGTCGTATCGTCCCGACGCTGGTGCTCGGCACCTCGCCCGAGATGACGGTGATGCGCGAGGAGATCTTCGGCCCGCTGCTGCCCATCGTGCCGTACGGCCACCCGTCCGAGGCGATCGCGCAGGTCAACGCCGGCGACCGGCCGCTCGCGCTCTACTGGTTCGGCGAGGACAAGGCCGCGCGCGACGACGTGCTCGCCCGCACGCATGCGGGTGGCGTCACCGTCAACGACTGCATCTGGCACCTCGGCCAGGAGGAGCAGCCCTTCGGCGGCGTGGGCGCCAGCGGCATGGGGTCGTACCACGGCGTCTGGGGCTTCAACACCTTCAGCAAGCTCAAGCCGGTGTTCCTGCAGTCGCGCTTCGCCGGCACCAAGCTGTTCCATCCGCCGTACGGCGCGACCTTCGACCGCCTGCTCGGCCTGCTGAAGAAGATCGCATGAGCACCGGGAACGGGTTCGATGCCGACTTCGTGATCGTCGGCGGCGGCTCCGCGGGCGCGGTGCTCGCGAGCCGGCTCAGCGAGGATCCGGACTGCCGCGTGCTGCTGCTCGAAGCCGGCGGTCGCGGCGACAGCTGGGTCACGACCACGCCGTTCGCGGGCGTGATGCAGGTCGCCGCGAAGCTCAACAACTGGGGTTTCGAGACCGAGCCGCAGCCCGGCCTGAACGGCCGGCGCGGCTACCAGCCGCGCGGCAAGGCGCTGGGCGGATCGTCGGCGATCAACGCGATGGTCTACACGCGCGGGCACCGCAGCGACTATGACGCCTGGGCCGCAGCCGGCAACGTCGGCTGGGGCTACGACGACCTGCTGCCCTTCTTCATCAAGGCGGAACGCAACGAGCGCCTGGGCGCGCCGTGGCATGGTCAGGACGGACCGCTGCGCGTCGGCGACCTGCGCACCGATTCGCCGATCCACGCCGCCTGGCGCGCGGCGGCGCGCGAGTCGGGTCATCAGGTGCTCGACGACTTCAACGGCGCGGAGATGACCGGCCTTGGCGTCTATCAGGTGACGCAGCATCAAGGCGAACGCTGGAGCGTCGCGCGCGGGTATCTGGAACCGCATCTGGGACAACGATCCAACCTGCGCGTGGAGACCGGCGTGCGCGCGTTGTCACTCGTGCTGGAAGAGCGACGGGCGGTCGGTGTCGACGTGATGCAAGGCGGTCATCGCCGCACGGTGCGGGCGGCGCGCGAGGTCATCGTCTGCGCCGGCGCGCTGCAGTCGCCCCAGTTGCTGATGCTCTCAGGCATCGGCGACGGCGCGCAGTTGCAGGCGCGCGGCATCGCGGTCCGGCATCACCTGCCCGGCGTCGGCCGCAACCTCCACGACCATCCGGACTTCGTGTTCGGCTACGAATCGGATTGCCTCGAACTCGCAGGCCTCTCCGCGCGCGGGAGCGCCCGCTTCCTCGGACAGGTGCAACGTTATCGGCGCGAGCGGCGCGGGCTCGTCACCAGTAACTTCGCCGAATGCGGCGGGTTCCTGGCAACGCGTCCGGATCTGCCGGCGCCCAATGTGCAGCTGCATCTCGTGGTGGCGCTCGTCGAGGACCACGCGCGCAAGCTGCGACTGGGCCACGGCCTGTCGTGTCACGTGTGCCTGCTGCGGCCGCGCAGCCGCGGCGCGCTGACCCTGGCCAGCGCGGATCCTCTGGCGCCGCCGCGCATCGATCCAGCTTTTCTCCAGGACGCCGAGGACGTGCGCGAACTCATCGAAGGCTACAAGCTGACGCGCGACCTGATGCGCGCGCCGGCGATGAATGCGTTCTGGAAGAAGGAGCTCTGGAGCGCCGGCGTCGACACGGACGCCGACATCGAAGTGCTGCTGCGCCGGCGCGTCGACACGGTCTACCACCCGGTCGGCACCTGCCGCATGGGCAAGGACGCGCAGGCGGTCGTGGACGACCGCCTGCGCGTGCACGGCATCGAGGGGCTGCGCGTCGTGGACGCGTCCATCATGCCCAGCGTCATCAGCGGGAACACGAACGCGCCGGTGGTGGCGATCGCGGAGAAGGCGGCCCAGTTGATCTTCACGGAATGAGGAATGCCCCGCATGGCTGTCCATGGCGGGGCATCGAGATGCAGGCATCGCCGCAACGGCGACGCCGCCTCAGATCACGGACGAGTCCAGCGTGAAGTGAAGGGACGTCGTCGGGCCGATGTTGCCGAATGCGTCGCTCACCCGCACAAGCAGGTCCTTGTCCCCATCAGGGCCGAACACCGAGGAGGCAATCTCGTTGCCGCTCTGCCAGTTCGACCAGTGCTGACCGTTGTCGAGGCTGTACCCGACGCTGTCCATGCTCTGGAGTCCCGACACGACCACGGTGCCATCCGAGGTGACACGGTCCGCATGATTCGAACCGGTATCGTTCTTCAGCGTCACACCCGGCGCATCCGGCGGCACGCTGTCCACCATCGCCCACATGCTGGTCGTCGACGAGTTGCCGGCCTTGTCGGTCGCCGTCACCTGGAAGCGGCTCTGCCCCTGGGGGAAGAGGTCCGCTGCCCAACTGGCGCCACCGTCCTGGCCGAAGTCATAGCGCTGACCGCCCAACCAGACGCTGACGGTTTCGCTGCCCTGGGTCTTCACAAAGAAGGAGCTGTTCGCGTTGAGCTGGAACGACGAGTCATCCGGAACGACCCGGTCATTGGCGATCACCTGGATGGTGGGGGCCGTGGTGTCCAGCGTCAGCGAGATAGTGCTGTCCGCGCCCACATTGCCGGCGGCATCGATCTGCCGGATCTGCAGGACATTGGCCCCCTCGTCGAAGTAGCGTGTACTCAGTTGCGTGCCAGCACCTTGGCGCCAGTGATCGTCGTCGCCCACCTTGAACTGCCAGGTGGCCCCCGCTTCCAGGTTGTCGATGGACACATGGCCGCTCGCATTGACCAGGTGATCGGCAGCCGCCCCTCCGCCCGCCTGGTGGACAGTTCCCACCAGCGCGTCGGGGGCGATCGAGTCCAGCGTCACCGACAGCGTATCGATCTGGCTCACATTGCCGGCCGGATCGATCTGGCGCACATCGATCGTCTGGCTGCCCTCGTGCAAGGCGGCAGCCCCCAGCATGTCGCCCTGGCCGGCGAGCCAGCCGCCGCCGTCGATCCGGTACTCCCAGGTCGCCGAGTCCTCGATCCGGTGGACCAGCAGGCCCTCCTGCGCATTGATCAGCGGCAGGCCGTTGCTGGTCACCAGTTCGGGCCGGTCCGGCGTCGACGTGTCGCGCGTGACCGTGAGCGACGTCGCGGCACTCTCGTGGCCGGCACTGTCGGTCTGCACCAGCGTCACGTCGTTGCGACCCTCGAGCAGATAGTTCGACGCCAGCTGCGTGCCACTGCCCACATGCCAGTCGCCCTCGCCATTGATGCGGTACTTCCAGGTGGCGCCGTCCTCGAGGTTGTCGAGGACGATCCCCCCCTGGACGGACACGAGGTTGCCGTGACCGCCATCCACATGCGCCTGCAGCGGATCGGGCGCCTCCAGATCCTGCCGCACCGTCAGCGTTGCCGCTGCCCCCGTGTTGCCGGCCGCATCGACCTGCACGACCTCGACCCGGTTCTCGCCGTCCGACAGTGCGGCAGCCGGAATGCGTCCGTCGTGGCCGTCGATCCAGTCGCCTTGCCCGTTCACGCGGAACTTCCAGCTCGCGCCGCCTTCGATGTCGGTGACGTTGATGAAGTCCTTCGCATTCAGCAGGTCGGTGCCGTTGCTGGTCTGCAGCTGCGGCGCTTGCGGCGGCGTCAGGTCCAGCGTCACGGCCAGGCTGGTCAGCGGCCCGTGTTCGCCGCCGGCGTCGACCTGGTAGGCCTCGATCCGGTTCTGGCCCTCGACGAGCGCGCCGGCCGGCACCTGACCGTCCTTGCCCTCGATCCATCCGGGGGCACCGTTCACGCGATAGAACCAGCTCGCGCCCGCAGCCAGTCCTGAGACCGTCACCGTGCCGTCGCTGCTCAGCCCGTCGGTCGACGAACTGCCGTTGTCGTGGGCCAGCGCCAGCGTCGGCGCGAGCACCTCGTCGTGGACCCGCACCGCCAGCGTGGCGATGTCGCCCGGCCGACCCTGGTCGTCGAGCTGCGCCACCATCACCGCGTGCACGCCGCGGCTCAGCGCGCCGGCGGCGATGCTGTCGCCCTGGCCGGCGTGCCAGGTGTCGTCGCCGTCCACGCGGTAGGCCCACGAGCTTCCCGGCGACGCCAGCACGACGTCCACATGGCCGCCGCCATCGATCGTGTCCTTGCCCGTGCTGGTGGACAGATGCGGCGCGGCGGGCGGCACGGGGGCCGGGGCCGGGGCCGGGGCCGGTGCCGGTGCCGGGGCCGGTGCAGGCGCCGGAGCAGGCGCCGGTGCAGGCTCGGGCGCTGGCGCTGGCGCTGGTGCGGGTGCCGGTGCGGGTGCGGGCGGAGGTGCTGCTGGCGTCGTGGGCGCCGGCGCTGCCGCCGAGGCGTGGCTGTCGCTGCCGTGGCCGCCGGCTCCCGCCGCGCCGGCCAGAAGGACGCCGGCACCGGCGATCATCCACGGCCACACGGCGGACCGGTCGCAGTCTTCCTCGGTGCCGTCGCTGCGGATCTGGCGGCAGGACGGATCCTCGACGTCGGCCGCCGTTGCCGTTGCCGCATCGCTCACGACGGCTTCGGACGCCGGGGGCACCGCCGTCTGGACCGACATCGACGCATGGGGCGTCGCGCCATCCGCGTCGTTCGCCGGGTCGTCCTCAGGCGACGTCGGCGCCGCCTGGGCAAGGGCGTCCTCCGCTGGACGATTCTCCCCGCGACGAATCGCCGGGGGCCGAGGTGCTTGAAGGACAGTGGGGGTCGCGACGGGTGTCGGCGACTTTGTTTGATCTGAGGTCTGGTTATTCATTGAAGTAGTGCCTGGCGAAGGAAATGAACTGCCGGCAGTGTCTTGGCACCCCCCTCTCGAACGCCATTGCTCATAGACGTCAAAACCTCGGCATCACTGACTCGTTTGAAGATTCGAACCACCAAATTGGTAGTGCGCCGTCCTCCGGGATAATCGCGCCATGGTCCTTGCCGAAATCACCGGCCTGTTCCTGTCCTCACTGGCGCGCCTGATCACCGGCGCGCAGGGACACTGGAAAGGCTGTCCCCCGACGTCCGAACAACGCATCTACTTCGCCAACCATCAGAGCCACTTCGACTGGGTGCTGATCTGGGCTTCGCTGCCCGGCGAACTGCGGGCGCGCACCCGGCCGATCGCCGCGCGCGACTACTGGACGAGTTCCGCCCTCAAGACCTGGATCACGACGGCCGTGTTCAACGCGGTCTACGTCAGCCGCACGCGGGCCACGCCCGACGAGGATCCGCTCGAGCCGCTGGTCGACACGCTGCAGGGCGGCGATTCGCTGGTCATCTTCCCGGAGGGCACGCGCTCCAACAAGGGCGCGCCGCAGGCCTTCAAGGCCGGCCTCTACCACCTCTCCGAACAGTTCCCCGACGTGCAGCTCATCCCCACCTGGATCGACAACGTCCAGCGCGTCATGCCCAAGGGCGAGGTCGTGCCGGTGCCCATCCTGTGCACGGTCACCTTCGGCGCGCCGATCCGGATCGAACCCGGCGAGGACAAGCGCGCCTTCCTCGAACGCGCCCGCGCCGCGGTGATGGCGCTGCGTCCGGGAGGGTGGAAGGAATGAGGTGGCTCAAATCCTTGAACAGCAGCGAGCAGGTGGCCTTCCTGTTCGTGGTGCTGTTCGGCGCGCTGCTGCTGGTCAGCATCGGGTCGGTGCTGTGGTCGCTGCGCGACCGCCCCGACGACGAGCAGGAAGCCTGGCAGGCGCGCTGGGCGCGCTTCCGGCACGAGCTCAACATGGTGTGGGTCGGCGCCTGCCTGTTCTGGGCCGCGTGGGTCTCGGGGCCGGTCGGCGCGACGCTGCTGTTCGCGGTGTTCTCCTTCCTGGCCTTCCGCGAGTTCATCACGCTGCTGCACACCCGCCGCGCCGACCATCGCGGGCTGATCATGGCCTTCTTCGTGATCCTGCCACTGCAGTACGTGCTGGTGGGCACGCGCCACTTCGACCTGTTCTCGGTGCTGATCCCGGTCTACGGGTTCCTCGCGATCCCGGTGGCCAGCGCGCTGGCGGACGATCCGCAACGTTTCCTCGAACGCAATTCGAAGATCCAGTGGGGCATCATGGTCTGCGTCTACGGCCTGTCGCACGCGCCGGCGCTGCTGCTGCTGGAGTTCCCGAAGTACGAAGGCCGCGGCGCCTTCCTGCTGTTCTTCCTGGTGGCGGTGGTGGCCTGCGGCCAGATCGCGCAGGCGGTCGCGACCAGCCGCTTCCGCGCCAAGCCGGTGGCGCGCCGCATCAGCCGCTCCTTCACGATGAAGGCCTGGTGGATAGGCGCGTTCGCGGCGGCGCTGGCGGGCGCGCTGCTGTACTGGATCACGCCGTTCAAGGCGGGCCAGGCGGCGATCGCCGCGTTCGTCGCGGCGGGCTGCGGCAGCTTCGGCGTGTTCGTGATGCAGGCGCTCAAGCGCGACGCGGGCATCAACGCCTGGGGCAACCGCAGCGCGATCACCGGCGCGGTGGGCCTGCTGGACCGCATCGCGGTGATGTGCTTCGCGGCGCCGGTGTTCTTCCATTCGGTGCGGTGGTATTTCCGCGCCGGCACCTGACGCGTTGGGAGGCGACGGCATGCGCATCCTCGGCATCGACCCCGGCCTGCAGACGACGGGCTTCGGCGTCATCGACGCGGACGGTCCGCGCCTGTCGTACGTGGCCAGCGGCACGATCAAGACCAACGCGCTGCCGACCGGCGACCTGCCGGGGCGGCTGAAGATCCTCTTCGACGGCATCCGCGAGGTGGTGTCGCGGTATCAGCCGACCTGCGCGGCGGTGGAGATCATCTTCGTCAACGTGAACCCGCAGTCCACGCTGCTGCTGGGACAGGCGCGCGGCGCGGCACTGACGGCGCTGGTGTCCTGCGACCTGCACGTGTCGGAGTACACCGCGGTGCAGATGAAGAAGGCCATCACCGGGCACGGCGGCGCCGCGAAGGCGCAGGTGCAGGCGATGGTGGCGCGGCTGCTGAAGCTGCCCGGCGAACCGGGCAAGGACGCGGCCGACGCGCTGGGCATCGCGATCATGGACGCGCATGCGCGCGTGTCCTTCGAGGCGATGGGCAAGCAGACGACGCTGCAGCGGCGCCAGCACGCGCAGTTCAAGGGCTCGCGGACGTACTGAGCGCACGGGTGCATGCCGCGCGCTACGCGCGCTTCGGCGGGTCTGTTCAGGGCTCGTCCTGCCAGTAGTCGAGGTCGCCCTCGCCCACCTTGCGGATGGCCTCGAACGGACGGGTCGCCTTGTCGGGGCCATGCTCGGCCATGAACTTGTTCGAGTCCGGATAGACGCAGACTTCCGGCTGCTCCATCGTGCTGACGGACAGGTACTTCAGCGGCGCGTCCGAGGTGTTGATGATGTGGTGCGGGTACTCGGGCCCGGCGGGGATGAAGATCACGTCGCCGGCCTTGATCGGCAGGCGCTCGCCGGCGACGCGCAGCGTGCCGGTGCCTTCGAGGACGATGAACATCTCCTCCTGCGCGTAGTGCAGGTGATAGGGGCAGGTCGTCCTGCCGGGCTCGACGATGTCGTAGGACGCGCCGAGCTTGCGCGCGGCGGTCCCGCGGGCGAGGCGCGCGAAGCGCGACTCGTACAGCGGCTCGCGTTTGAACGAGGTCAGCTCGGCCTCGTGGAAGTTGCGGATCAGCTCGGCGGCAAGCGCCTGGGCGCGGTCGGTCATGCTGGGGTCTCCTGGCAGCGAGTGGGCAACCCGCAGACTAGTGCCCGGTACGGGATCGGGCAAATCCCGTGGTTGCATCCGCTGTTGCCCCGTTGTTGCCTCGCAGTTGCAAGGGAATGTCTCGCAGGTGGAATAAGCTGCCCCTCTGCCGTGTTTCTTCAGTACCTATCCACCAGGAGACCCCATGAAGATCACCCTGAAGCTCACCGCCGCTGCCGTCCTGATGGCCGCTGCCGGCCTGGCCGCCGCGCAGACGGCCCCTGCGACCGCCAAGGGCGACGCGCTGGTCGGCCCGAACGACATGACGCTCTACACCTTCGACAAGGACACCGCCGGCAACGGCAAGAGCGTGTGCAACGGCGGCTGCGCCACCAACTGGCCGCCGCTGATGGCCCGCGCCGAGGACAAGGTCTCCGGCGACTGGTCCATCATCACCCGCGACGACGGATCCAAGCAGTGGGCCTACAAGGGCAAGCCGCTGTACTTCTGGGCCAAGGACGCCAAGCCCGGCGAACGCAACGGCGACGGCATCAACCAGGTCTGGCATACCGCGAAACCTTAAGCGCCTTCCGCCCGCAGACCGACCCGCCCATGCCCCTGGTCCTCGACGAAGCGCTGCCGCTGCTTCCCCGTCTGCGCCGCCATGCGCGGCTGCTGTGCGGCGACCATGCCCGGGCGGACGACCTGCTGCAGGACACGCTGGAACGCGCCGCCCGCAAGGGCGCGCTGTTCCATGCCGAGGCCGGACCGACGCGCCAGGACGCCCTGCGCAACTGGCTGCTGACCTTGATGCACCGCCTCTACCTGAACCAGCGGCGCGACGCCCGCGAGGCGCTCCACGATTCGCTGGACGAGGACGACGCGCCGCAGCCCGCGATCGAGGAACCGCAGCAGCGCGTCGCCCTGCGGCTCGATCTCGAACGGGCGCTGGCGGCGCTGCCGGCCGCGTCGCGCGAGATCCTGCTGCTGGTCTGCGTCGAGGAACTGAGCTACCAGGACGCCGCCCGCGTGCTGGACGTGCCTGTCGGCACGGTGATGTCGCGGCTGTCCCGCGCCCGCGAACGGCTGCGCCTGTCCATGGACGGCGCCGCGCCGGGCCGCCCGCCGCTGCGGGTGGTGAAATGAGCGCCGCATCATGACGCACGACGAGATCGACATCGACGACCCCACCCTCCACGCCTACGTGGACGGACAACTCCCGCCCGAACGCGCCGCGCAGGTCGCGGACTGGCTGCTGCGCCATCCGCGCGCCGCGCAGCAGGTGCTCGGCTGGCGCGAGCAGCGCGAGTCGCTGAAAGCCCTCCATCGCGACTGGCTGGACGAGCCCGTGCCCCCGTCACTGACCACTGCGTTGCGCCCGCCCGCCGCGAATGCCCCGCGCTGGCCGCGCGCCTGGGCCGCGGCGCTGCTGCTGGCGGTTGGCCTGGGTGCCGGCGTCGCCGGCGGCTGGGGCGGTCACGCCTGGTGGTACGGCAAGAAGGAAGCCGCCGAGGTAGCCGCCGCCGCGGCCGCCGCGCGCGCCGCCGGCCGCGATCCGTCCATCCCCGAATACGTCCGTGACGCCGCCATCGCGCACGCCGTGTACCAGCCCGAGAAGCGCCACCCGGTGGAGGTCGGCGCCGACCAGGCCGATCATCTGATGCAATGGCTGAGCAAGCGGCTCGGACAGCCGCTGTATGCGCCCGTGCTGCGCGACTACGGCTGGAAGCTGGTCGGCGGCCGCTTGCTGCCGGCAGGCGACGACGCCGCGGCGGGCACGTCCGCCGGCGCCTCCAGCGGCGCAGCGCTGGCCCGCGCGCAGTTCATGTACGAAAACGAAGCCGGCGAGCGCTTCACGCTCTACGTCAGCACCGGCGCGAGCTCGCCCGAGGCACCGGTGGCCTTCCGCCTGATGCAGCGCGTCGAGGCGGGCCAGACCACGCGCAGCCTGTTCTGGATCGACGGCAAGCTCGCCTACGCGCTCAGCGGCAACTTCGACGAGCGACGCCTGCGCGTGCTGACCGACCTGGTCCACGCGCGCATCGGCATGATCGCGCGGGCGTCCTCCGCGCCTTGAGGTCGGCGGGCGCGCGGTCGTCGCGCCGGCCATCGCCCTGACCTTCCGGCGGTCATGACCCGGCGGGCACAATGCGCCGCCATGTCTCTCACTCGCCTGATCCTCGGCCACATCCGAGGCCATTGGCGGCCGTACGCCGCCAGCGCGCTGATGCTCAGCACCATCGCGGTCCTCACGGTCTGGATCCCGCGACAGGTCGGTCACGTCGTCGACGCGCTGGTGTCGCACCGCCTCGCCGGCTGGGACCTGATCGGCCAGCTCGGCCTGCTCGTGCTGGCCGGCCTCGCGATCTATCTGCTGCGCGTGGGCTGGCGCCTGGCGCTGTTTCGTACCGCCTACGAACTCGGCCGCCAGCTGCGCATGCGGCTGTATGCCCAACTGACAAATCAAGGCCCCGCGTTCTTCCACGCGCAGCGCACCGGCGACCTGATGGCGCTGGCGACCAACGACGTCGACGCCATCGAGATGGCCGCCGGCGAAGCGCTGCTCGCCGCCTTCGACGGCTCGCTGACGCTGGTCCTCGTGCTCGGGATGATGACCATCAGCGTCGACTGGCGGCTGGGCCTGGCCGCGCTGGTGCCCTTCCCGCTCATGGCCTACGCGTTCTGGCGCATCTCGACGCGGATCCATGTGGCCTCCGCCGATTCGCTCAAGCGCTTCTCGACGCTGAACCAGCAGGTGCAGGACAGCCTCGCCGGCGTACGCACCGTGCGGGCGCTGGGCCTCGTGCGTCGCAGCCGCGAGCAGTTCGGCGAACTCGCCCGCGAGGCCGGCGACGCCTCCTTCCAGGCGCAGCGATGGGAAGCGATGTTCGAGCCCGCCGTCGGCCTGTCGCTCGGCGCGGCGACGGTGATCGCGTTGGGCGTCGGCGCGTGGCTGGTCGGCACCAACGTCATCAGCATCGGCCAGTTGACCGCATTCACGATGTACCTCGGCCAGCTGATCTGGCCGATGTTCGCGGCGGGTTGGGTGCTCTCGCTGCTGGAGCGCGGACGCGCCGCGTGGTCGCGACTGCAGCCGGTGCTCGACGCGCCGGTCAGCCTGGTGGACACCGGCACCCGCGACCTGCCGGCAAACGCCGACATCGCCTGGGACCGCGTGTCCTTCCGCTATCCCGGCATGGCACAGCCAACGCTCGAAGACATCGCCCTGACGCTGCCGCCGGGCCGCACGCTGGGCATCGTCGGCGCGACGGGTTCCGGCAAGTCGACGCTGCTGCGCCTGCTGCTGCGCCAGTACGAGCCCGACGCGGGCGCCGTGCGGCTGGGCGGCGTCCCCGCGCCGGAGATCCGCCTGGCCGCGCTGCGACGCACGCTGGCCTGGGTGCCGCAGGAGCCCTTCCTGTTCTCGGCCTCGGTGGCGGACAACATCGCCCTCGCCCGCCCGGACGCGACGCGCGAGCAGATCCGCGCGGTGGCGGAACTCGCCGCCGTGCACGACGACATCGCCCGACTGCCGCAGGCCTACGACACGCTGGTCGGCGAGCGCGGCGTGACGCTGTCCGGCGGCCAGCGCCAGCGCATCGCGATCGCGCGGGCGCTGCTGGCCGAAGCGCCGGTGCTGCTGCTCGACGACGCGCTGTCGGCCGTGGACAGCGGCACCGAGACGCAGATCCTCGACCACTGGCGCGAACTGCGCCAGCGACATCCCGAGCGCAGCCTCGCCGTCGTCAGCCACCGGCTGTCGGCGGTGATGGAGGCCGACGAGATCGTGGTGCTGAAGCAGGGTCGCATCGTCGAGCGCGGCCGTCACGACGAACTCCTCGCGCTGGGCGGCTGGTACGCCGGCCAGTGGCGATACCAACAACTGGAGGCCAGCCTTGACGCCGCCTGAGAAGAGCGCCCAGAACGCTCAGAACGACCATTCCCCGCGCGAAGCGCTGGCGCTGCTGGCGCAGGCCGCCGCGCCGGAGCGCCGCGGCCTGCTGAAGGGTCTGGGCTGGCTCGTGGTCGCCGCCTCGCTGGAGGCGATCGGTCCGATCCTGGGCAAGCACTTCATCGACGCGCACGTGCTGCCGCGCAACTTCGAGCTGGGCTCGATGGCGCTGCTGCTGGGCGCGATGCTGCTGGCCGGCTGGACCGCGAGCCTGCTGCGCTACGCGCAGCTGCGCCGCATGGCCTCGGTCGCGCGGCGCTCGGTGCTGCGCCTGCGCGAGCAGGTCTACGCGCACGTGCTCGCGCAGCCGATGGCCTTCTTCGACCGCAGCATCACCGGCCAGCTGCTGAGCCGCATCACCAACGACACCGACGCGGTCAACAACCTGTACCGGCAGGTGCTGTTCGTGATGCTGGACTCGACCATCGTCGTGGCCGGCGCGCTGGTCGCGATGGCCTGGCTGGACTGGCGGCTGATGCTGATCGTGCTGGCGCTGGTGCCGGCGAGCTCCGGGATCATCTGGCTCTACCAGCGCGCGAGCAGCGGCCCGGTGCAGCGCGCCCGCGCGCTGCGGGCCGAGCTCAACGCGCAGATGGCCGAGAGCATGGCCGGCATGGCGATGCTGCAGTCGGCCGGCGCGGCGCAGCGCTTCGCCGCGCGCTACGAGACCGCCAACCGCGCGCAGCTCGAGGCGCGCGTGCAGGAGCTGCGCGCCAACGCCTGGCTGCTGCGTCCGGCGCTGGACCTGCTCAACGTGCTGCTGATCGTGACGGTGATCTACGGCTTCGGGCTGCGCGAGCTGTCGGGCCTGGAGGTCGGCCTGCTGTACGCCTTCCTCGCC
This sequence comes from Roseateles noduli, assembly GCA_002205125.1. Taxonomy (GTDB): domain Bacteria; phylum Pseudomonadota; class Gammaproteobacteria; order Burkholderiales; family Burkholderiaceae_C; genus Roseateles; species Roseateles noduli. Next base: position 86,405 of record NIOE01000008.1, read on the forward strand.
TACATCGCGCGCGTCGTGGAGCCGCTGATCCAGATCACGATGCAGTTCAGCCAGCTGCAGCAGGCGCTGGTGGCCGCGTCGCGCGTGCGCGCGCTGCTGCGCGAGCCCTGCGAGCCGAGGTCCTACCGGCCGGACCTGGTGGTCGGCGCGGGCGCGATCCGTTTCGAGCATCTGCAGTTCGCCTACAAGCCGGAGCAGCCGGTGCTGCGCGACCTGGACCTCGACATCCCGGCCGGCAGCTTCGTCGGCATCGCGGGGCACACGGGATCGGGCAAGTCGACGCTGCTGGCACTGCTGCTGCGCTTCTACCAGCCGCAGCAGGGCCGCATCCTGATCGACGGCCAGCCGCTCGATCAACTGCCGGACGAGACCTTCCACGCCGCGCTCGGCCTGGTGCCGCAGGAGCCCTATCTGATCGCCGGCAGCGTGCGCGAGAACATCCGCATGGGCCGCGCGATCTCCGACGAGAAGATCGAGGCGGCGGCCCGCGCCTCGCGCGCGCACGAATTCCTGAGCGCGCTGCCGCAGGGCTACGACAGCCGGCTGGGCGACGGCGGGCTGGCGGTGTCGACGGGGCAGAAGCAGCTGATCGCGCTGGCCCGCGCGCTGGCCGGCGATCCGCGCATCCTGCTGCTGGACGAGGCGACGGCCAACATCGACAGCGCGACGGAAGCGCAGGTCGGCGAGGCGCTGCGCGCGCTGCGCGGCCAGGTCACGGTGATCGCGATCGCGCACCGGCTGTCGACCATCCGCGAGGCCGACCAGATCGTGGTGCTGAACCACGGCCACCTGGACGAGCGCGGCACGCACGACGAGCTGATGGCGGTCGACGGCGGGATCTACCAGCGGCTGGTGCAGCTGCAGGCCTTGGAGGAGTGACCCGACGGGTCGCATATCGCACAGGCATGGACTGACCCTCCTCGAATGGGGGATCAAAGCGGTGTCGAGGCGCGGGCGAATGGCGCCCGATTCCCTAGAATCCGCGCGCCCTGGACGTCAGATCCTGCGGCATCCAGGGAGTCCTCCTCATGCATCCATTCCTTCGCGGGGCGCGTCGCGTCCTGCTGTCCGCCGTTGTCCTGTCCGCGCTGAGCGCCTGCGGAGGCGGCGGTGGCGGTGGCGGCGGCGGCTCGACGCCGGTCACGCCGGTGGCGACCAACAATCCACCGCGCGCCAGCATTCTGGGCGGCGGCGATGTGCGACCCGCTGCCGACGGCGCCGCGGGACTGGCCGCGACCCTGGGCGGGCTCGTGCGTCTGGACTCCGGAAGCAGCACCGATCCCGACGGCGATCCGCTCAGCCAGGAATGGAGCCTCGTGGCCAAGCCGACCGGCAGCCAGGTGACGCTGACCGACACGCAAGCGCGCGCGCTCCAGTTCCGACCGGATGTGATGGGCGTCTACACGGTCGCGCTCAAGCTCTCCGATGGCCGGGGAGGCGCCACGACGCAGCAGGTCTCCATCAACGTGGACAACCGTGCGCCCTCGGGCAACGTCGTGGTCACCCCGGTCTTCACGGCAGTGCCGACCGAGCAGCCCCAGCAGTCCATGAGCATCGGCGGCACGGCACTGTTCGACGCGACGCAAAGCAGCGATCCGGACGGACACCCCGTCTCCATCCGCTTCGAACTGACGAACCGGCCCGACGGCAGCGCCGCCCGACTGACCGTCGACGGCAAGCAGGCGAGGCTCGAGGCCGACCTGGGCGGCCTCTACCGGGTCAAGGTGATCGGCAGCGACGGCCGCGCCAGCTTCGAGACCACCTACCCGATCCTTGCCGACCACCGCGCGCCTACGCCCACCGTCACGGTGCAGACCGAATTCAAGCCGGTGCCGACCGAAGAGCCGCCGCGCAGCATCACCGTCGGCGCCACGATCGTCGTCGACGCTTCCGGGAGCATGGGCTCGGACGGACGGCTGGCGGACCTGCGCTTTGAACTGGTGGGCAAGCCGGCGGGCAGCGCCGCCGTCATGGCGCCGGACAACCGACGCATCTTCCTCGGCACCGATCTCGCGGGCACCTACAAGGTCAAGGTCACCGGCACCGACTCGCGCGGCGCCAGCTTCGTGAACACGCATGTCTTCGTCGCCGACAACCGTGCGCCCCTGCCGGTGATGGTCAACTCCATCCTCGTCAGCGAGCAGTTCACCGCGCCGGTGACGCTGGACGGCACGGTGGGCTACATGGCCCAGCTGGACAGCAGCAACTCGACCGACCCCGACAACAACATCACCGGCCGGACCTGGAACCTGACCAGCCGACCGGCAGGCAGCGCGACCGCGCTCTCGGCCACGACGGGCGCGTCGATCAACCTGTTGCCCGACACGCTCGGCGACTATGTCGTCTACCTGACCGTCACCGACGCCCTGGGCGCGCGCAGCAGCAAGGTCATCACCGTGCGCGTGGGCAACCGCCGCCCGGTCGCCGAGATCGGCACCAACTCGACGCCGCAGGCGCTTCCCGCCGCGCCCGTGCAGAACCTGGCCAGCGGCACCCAGATCACGCTGCGCGGCGGCAACAGCGTCGATGCCGACGGCGATCCGCTGACCTATCTGTGGACGATCGACAGCCGGCCCGCAGGCAGCACCGCCGCCCTGTCTTCGAGCAGCGCCGTCAACCCGAGCCTGACCGTGGACCGGGATGGGACCTTCGTCATCCGCCTGCGGGTGACGGACACCGCGGGCGCCTATTCGGAACGCACGATCCAGTTGAACGTCGGCCCTCGCGGCCCGGTGGCCCTGGTCGATCGCGCCCGCGTGACCATGGTCACCGGCGACACGGCACGCGCCACCGGCGCGCTGAGCTTCGACCGCGACGGCGGCAGCCTGAGCTATCAGTGGACGCTCGACGTCCGGCCGGCCGGCAGCAGCGCCACGATCCCGACCCCCAACCAGGCCGCGCTGAGCCTGGTGCCGGACGTCGCCGGCCAGTACGCGGCCACCGTCACCGTGTCCAACGGCCAGCAGAGCGCCAGCGCCACGGTCGAGCTCAACGTGATTCCCGCCATCGGCGCCAGCGCGACGCTGGCCTTCACGCCGCTCGAGGCGCACTACAGCGCTTCGCTCGACAAGCTGGTCCTGTCGACCGCGTCGCCGGACGCCTTGCGCGTCGTGGATCCCTTCAGCGGCTCGGTGCAGACGATCGCGCTGCCCGCCCCGCCCTACAATTTCAGCGTGAGCCCGAACGGGCGTCTGGCAGCGGTGATCCACCAGGGCGGCCTCGCCACCCTGGTCGACCTGGTCACGCTCACGGCGATCCGGACCTCGCATACCGGAGGCAGCCAGTACGAGGCGCTCGTGGACGACGAGGGGTTCATCATGCTGCTCGCCGGCGGCGCGAATTCCCTGCTGATCACGATCAACGGCTACACGGGCGCCTACGTGATCGACCACGACTACGCCCTCGGCAGCTACGACGTGGGCAGCAGCCGCGGCGGCGTCGTGGCGGGTCGACTGAACCGCGTCTTCTCGGTGGACAGCATGTCCTCGCCGGGCGTCACCGGCTTCTCCTACCGCTCGCCGACGCCGGCCACGGTGCCTCCGCCTCCCAGCAGCGTCCCGCAGAACAACACCTACTACGCCGAGGCCCCGTTGTCCCTGACGGAAATCCAGGATGTGGTGGTCTCGACCAACGGACGTTATTTCCGTACCGCGGACCGGCAGTACGCCGGCGCGCTCAACGGTGTCGTGAACGGCGTCGTCAGCTTCAGCAACTTCGCGGCGACCGGAGAGTCGCTGGTCGTGGAGCCCACGACGATGCAGTACGGCAGCGGCTGGTGGTACGGCGGCGCCTACGACCTGCCCACCACCTACAAGCGCTTCACGACCGGGCTCTTCCTGCCCGACGCCGCGCCGCTGCCCGCGCCGGTCATCGGCGGCCAGCAGAGCCGCCTGCTGCGGGTGTTCCACAGCACCGCGGGTCGCCACGTGCTGCTGCTGCAGACCGGCGGCACCACGCCGCGGTCCTCCGGCACCAGCTACTACGTGGTCGCGCGCTGAAGCGCCGATAAGCGCCGATACAGGCAGCGCCATGACAAAGGGCCGCCGGATCACTCCGGCGGCCCTTCTTCATTCAGGCGTCGCGGTGCACGCCGCGGCAATCAGCCAACGGCGCTCACACCAGCAGCACCAGCCGCTCCAGGATCAGCACCGCGAAGAAGCCGATGCCGGCGATCACGGTCCACTTGATGAGCAGGATGCCGCGGCGGCGCCAGACCGGCTGCCGGGTGCCGATGTAGACGGCAAAGCACAGCAGGCCCGCGGCCAGCAGCAGCGCGAAGACGAGACGGAAGATCAGCATTGGCTTCAGGTCAACGCAAAACCGCTGCGGGCTGCAAGGTCTGCGAACTTGTAGAAGTAGCGCCCATGCGTATTCCGAACCGCCTCTTCGCTAGGGGCGCCGAGCAGAACGATCTCGTTCTCACGATCGCTATGGATAAGGCTAAGTTCCAGCTTCAGGCGATCATTTTGGGCTTGCGACAACGCTTCATCTGCATAGCCGATGAAGCGCTCCAAACGCTGTGAACGGCGGTCATAGTGGATAAGAAAAATCATGATGTTTAACCCGCCATCAGGCGATCAGCCACGGTCCCGTTCAACAGGGTTCTCAGCATCTCATTCGCGGAATCGAACTTCTTTCGAATCTGGATCAACAGGTCCCGGACCTCCTCGCTTGGCAACTGGGCCTGACCCATCAGCAGCTCAAGTCTCTCAAGATCCACTTCCGCAACTTCCACATCGGAGATCACTTCCGAACTTTCACGCAACAATTCAATGACTTCTGAAGGACCAGCTCCGTACTTCACCTCGTTGCCGAAGCGATCTGCCAGCTGTTCGGATAGCTGTCCCCAGAGATGCTGAAGCGCCGTTCGCACCTGCACTTCGATCAAAAGTCCTTCGCGGCGAACAATCACGTGCACAGCGCGATAGCCGTGGCTCGGATGCTCACGACGGTCTTTCACTTCCGCATCCGGGAAGTGGACGCTCAACTGTTCCACTACGGCCGATTGAACGCGCCGATTCGGCACAGTTAGACGGCAACCAGCAATGTCCTGAATGCGACCTAGCCTAGATGATTGGCGTAACAACTTCTCGACGATCGCCCGGCTTGATTTCGCATTGCGCTGCGTGGGCACAAACCCGGTGCAGAGTTCCACTTCCTTTGCGACCCATTTGCCTGGTTCAGAGTAGGAACGTCGGTATTCGTCCAGCAACATCAAGTCAGCTTCAGTCACAGCGACTCGAAGGCGGTCTCCAAGCTTGGTGAGCTGTGATTGACTGAGCGGCATGCCGCCATCATCTCACCACGCTGGCGCCAGTTCGGCGAAGCCCGCCGGCGCCTCGCGCTCGTCCTCGAAGGTGACGATCTCGTAGGCCTCGGCGTCAGACAGCAGTTCGCGCAGCAGCAGGTTGTTCAGCGCGTGCCCGCCCTTGAACGAGGTGTACGCCGCCAGCAGCGGATGCCCCACGACCTGCATGTCGCCGATCGCGTCCAGGATCTTGTGCTTCACGAACTCGTCGTCGTAGCGCAGGCCCTCGGCGTTCAGCACGCGGTAGTCGTCGACCACGATCGCGTTGTCCATGCTGCCGCCCAGCGTCAGCCCGCGCGAGCGCATCAGCTCGATGTCCTTGGTCATGCCGAAGGTGCGCGCCCGCGCGATCTCGCGCTTGTATTCGCCGCTGCCCATGTCGAACACGTACTGCTGCCCCGTCGCCGAGACCGCCGGGTTGTCGAACTCGATCTGGAAGCTCAGCGTGTAGCCGTGGTGCGGCGTGAGCTTCGCCCACATCAGGCTCTTGCCCTCGCCCTTGCGCACTTCCACCGGCTTCTTCACCCGCAGGAACTGCTTGGGCGCGTTCTGCAGCTCGATGCCCGCCGACTGCAGCAGGAAGACGTAGCTCGCCGCCGAACCGTCCAGCACCGGGACCTCGTCCGCGTTGATGTCGATCAGCAGGTTGTCCAGCCCCAGGCCGGCGCAGGCCGACAGCAGATGCTCGATGGTCTGCACCTTGGGCAGGCCGGGATCGCCCTGCGGGCTGATCGTCGTGGCCATGCGCGTGTCGCAGACGCTGTGCGTGTTCACCGGGATGTCGACCGGCTGGGCCAGGTCGACGCGCCGGAACACGATGCCGGTGCCGGGCGCGGCCGGACGCAGCGTGATCTCCACCTTCTGGCCGCTGTGGATGCCGACCCCGACCGCGCGGGTCAGCGATTTGATGGTGCGTTGCTTGATCATGGGGCGCATTGTCCCAAAACGGGGTCAACCCTGCTGGGCGCTCGCCTGGACCACGGCCTCGCGATCGGCCCGCGACACCAGCAGCCGCAGCGTCACCACAGTGCCGTGGCCCGGACTGCTGTCGACCCGCAGCGAGCCGCCCAGCACCTTCGCGCGCCGCTGCAGGCCGCGCAGCCCGCGGCCCTGCGCGATCGAGGCCACGTCGAAGCCCTCGCCGTCGTCCTCGACGCGGATCTCCACCCGCTTGCCCAGGTCGCGCGTCACCACCCGCACCCTCGACGCCCGCGCGTGCTTGAGCGCGTTCGTCAGCGCCTCCTGCATCAGCCGCAGCACGTGCAGCGCGTCGGGCGGCTCCAGCCACTCCAGCGGGGGCAGGTCGTGCACGTCCCACTCCAGCTTGAGCCCGCCCAGCTGCAGCCGCTTGCCCAGCCGGTAACGCATGGTCGCCAGCAGCGACACGATGTCGTGGCCCACCGGCTCCAGCGAGTCGATCACCAGCCGCAGGTCGTCCACGCATTCGCGCAGCACGGTCACCACCTGCTCCTGCGGCATGGTGCCCTGCTCCACCGCCACCATCGCCGACAGCAGCGACGAGCCCAGCCCGTCGTGCATGTCCTGCATGATCCGCTGGCGCTCCAGCAGCAGCGCCTGCTGGCGCTCGACCTCGCGCAGCTTGTCGTGCTGCGAGCTCAGCTCCACGCTCTGCTCCTGCAGCCGCTGGCCGAGCTCGCCGTTGGCGCGTTCCACGCCGCGCAGCGCCTCGATGTAGCGGAACTGCACCGCGTAGAGGAAGCTGGCCAGGATCACCAGCGTGGCGAAGGGCATCAGGTAGATGTGCTCCGGCCACCACCAGCCCGCGAGCAGTCCCAGGTCGTGCACGCCCAGCACGACGCCGATCACCAGCGCGGCGGCCATCACCCGCAGCTCGCGCGTGCCCTGGCGCCAGGCGACGCTGGCGACGAAGCCGGTGCCCGCCAGGCCGACGACCGCGTTGCACAGGTGCAGCAGCACCAGCGCGTCGAAACCGTTGCCCCACATCGGCATCGAGGACAGGCTCGACACCAGCACGAAGAGCGCCACGCCCTTCTCGAAGCGGGCGAAACGCTGGCGCGCGAAGCGCAGCGCGAAGAGGAAGGTGAGCAGCATCACCCACGACATCGACGCGTGCGTGACCCACCAGAACCATTCGAGCGCGTCGCGCGTGCGCGGCAGGTCGAGGTGGTAGTGCAGGTTGCGCACCAGCCACGCGACGGTGGCCAGCGAGAACAGCAGGTAGGAGGAATCCTCGCGCCGCTTGGCCCACAGCACGAGCGCGAACAGACCCAGCGTCACCAGCGTCAGCCCGGTCGCCTGCGGCACGCCGATCTGCAGCACCCAGCGCCGGTCGTGGCGCGGCTCCAGGTCCTCGCGCGCGCCCAGCCACACGCTGGACACCGAGTAGTAGCCGGACTGCATCACCGGCACCGCGATGACGACCTCGATCTCGCGCGCCTGCTGGATCTCGGTCAGCGCCGCGGGCAGCACCACCCACAGCGGCCGCACCCACTGTTCGCGCGCGCCGGACTGGTTGTCGAAGACCGGCCGCCAGCCGTCGTCGGTCTTCACCAGCACCGCCGCCGCCAGCGCCACCAGGCGCGGCATGTAGAGCGCGACGCTGGTCGGCCAGCGGCCGTTCGGCGCGGCGTAGCGGACGCGGTACCAGCGCATCTGGAAGCGCGCATCGCCGGTGCTGTTGGTGGCTTCGCGCTGGCGCACCTCGGGCAGCTCCACCGCCTGCCACGCCTTCGGGTCGGACGGCGGCAGCAGATCCATGGGCAGGGCGCCGTCCGCGCCGTCCATGACGCGCAGCGCGCGCCACCAGGCCTTCAGCTGATCCTGGGTCCAGTCGCTGGTGGCGACCTCCGCCTCGGTCGCGCGCTGCGCGCCGGCGGGCTGGACGGTCTCGGGCACCGGACGCGCGGGGCCCAGCGGCGACGCCTGCAGCACCTGCGCATGCGGGGCCGCGCCGGTGGCATGCGTGGGTTGCGCAACCTGCGCGGCCTGCGCCACCTGCGCGCTCCCCACGTCGGGCGCCAGCACGAACAGCGCGAGGATCAGGCTGGCCAGCAGGGCGATCAGCAGCGGCGTGGACGGACGCCGCACCCACGCCCGCGCCCGAAGCGCGCGCGAGGCCGGTGCTGCCGACGACGTTTCCCCAACCTCACCCTGGACCATGCATTCGCTCTGTCTTGTGATCGCGCGCCAGTGTGCCGAAGTTCACAGTCCGGGACGAGCCTTCAATTGCAACAAGAGCCTCCGAGCCCCTTGAATGCGGGCATCCGCTGATCCGGCGCAAGGACGAAAAAAGGCCGTACCCGGATCGGGTACGGCCTTGAAGCTGATGGCGTTCGAGGAAGGTCGGTCTCAGTCCGCCTGCTTGCGCAGGAAGGCCGGGATCTCGATCTCGTCCATGCCGTTGGACGACAGCGCCTCGACCTTGGCCGCGGCGGTGCGGCCATGGCGCCAGACGCTGGGCACGCTCATGCCGCCGAAGTCGGAGGCCGACATCGGTGCGGCGGCGGGCGAGCCCTGCGCGGCGGCCGAACCCGGCATCACCACCGGCTGTGTCAGCACCGGCATGTTGTCGGTGCCGGTGCGCAGCTGCGGCTGCTGCACGACCAGCTGCGGCTGCTGGCGCGCCGCGGCGCGCTGGCTCAGGCCGGTCGCGATCACGGTGACGCGCAGCTGGTCGCCCAGCGATTCGTCGTAGGCCGTGCCGTAGATGATGTGCGCGTCTTCAGCGGCGTAGCGCTTGATCGCGGTCATCGCGTTGCGGCTCTCGGCCAGCTTGAAGTTGTTGCGGCTCGCCGCGATCAGCACCAGCACGCCGCGCGCGCCGGACAGATCGATGCCTTCCAGCAGCGGGCAGGCGACGGCGCCTTCCGCGGCCTTGGACGCGCGGTCCGGACCGGCCGCCACGGCCGTGCCCATCATCGCCTTGCCCGGCTCGCTCATCACGGTCTTCACGTCTTCGAAGTCGACGTTGACCAGGCCCGGCATGTGGATGATGTCGGAGATGCCGCCGACCGCGTTCTTCAGCACGTCGTTGGCGTGCGCGAAGGCCTGGTCCTGGGTGACGTCGTCGCCCAGCACCTCCAGCAGCTTGTCGTTGAGCACGACGATCAGCGAGTCCACGTTCGCTTCGAGTTCCTGCAGGCCCAGGTCCGCGGCCTTGCCGCGGCGGTTGCCTTCGAACTCGAACGGCTTGGTGACCACGCCGACGGTCAGGATGCCCATCTCCTTGGCCACGCGGGCGATCACGGGCGCCGCGCCGGTGCCGGTCCCGCCGCCCATGCCGGCGGTGATGAACAGCATGTGCGCGCCGGTGATGGATTCGCGGATGCGCGCCTCGGCTTCCTCGGCGGCCGTCTTGCCGACCTCGGGTTTCGCGCCGGCGCCCAGGCCGGTATGGCCCAGTTGCAGGAGTTGATCGGCCTTGGAGCGATTCAGGGCTTGGGCATCCGTGTTGGCCACGATGAATTCCACGCCCTGGACACCTTGGCTGATCATGTGCTCGACCGCGTTGCCGCCGCCGCCGCCCACGCCGATCACCTTGATCTGGGTGCCTTGATCAAACTCTTCGATCATCTCGATCGCCATATCAAACCTCCTGTCCATATTGTGCAGTTGCCATCAGCAAAATAGAAGTGGGATCCACCCTTTTTTAGGGGGCAAAACCCTCAAACGTCGTAAAGAAAGCGTGAGCCGGTCGGTGCCGACTTCTTAGAAATTCCCCAGGAACCAGTCCTTGGCGCGTCCGAACAAGGTCTTCACGGACCCCGCCTGCTGCGCCGCCTTGAATCCCCGTGTGCGCGACAGCCGCGCTTCCTCCAACAATCCCATCACGGTGGCCGAACGGGGATTGGCCACCATGTCGAACAACGCGCCGTTGTAGGTCGGATTTCCCCGACGTACCGGTTTCAGGAAAATATCCTCGGCCAGTTCCACCATCCCCGGCATCACCGAGGAACCGCCCGACAGGACGATTCCGGAAGACAGCAGCTCTTCGTAGCCGGATTCCCGGATGACCTGGTGGACGAGCGAGAAGATTTCCTCGACCCGAGGTTCGATGACCCCGGCCAAAGCCTGCTTGGAGAGCATGCGGGGTGCCCGGTCGCCCAAACCCGGAACTTCCACCTGATCCGCCGGATCGGCCAGCAATTGCTTGGCCACGCCGTGCTCGACCTTGATTTCCTCCGCATCCTTGGTCGGGGTGCGCAGCGCCATCGCGATATCGCTGGTAATCAGGTCGCCGGCGATCGGAATCACCGCGGTATGGCGGATCGAGCCGCCGGTGAAAATCGCCACGTCGGTGGTGCCGGCGCCGATGTCGACCAGGGCGACGCCCAGGTCGCGCTCGTCCGAAGTCAGTGCCGCCAAACTGGAAGCGCTAGGATTCAGGACGAGTTGCTCGACTTCCAGCCCGCAGCGGCGCACGCACTTGACGATGTTCTCGGCCGCGCTCTGGGCGCCGGTCACGATGTGGACCTTGACCTCCAGCCGGCCGCCGCTCATGCCGATCGGCTCTTTCACCTCATGGCCGTCGATGACGAATTCCTGCGGTTCCACCAAAAGGAGGCGCTGGTCGTTCGGGATATTGATGGCCTTGGCGGTTTCCACCACCCGCGCGACATCCACCGGCGTGACTTCCTTGTCCCGCACGATCACCATCCCGGTCGAGTTCTGGCCGCGGATATGGCTGCCGGTAATCCCGGTATAAACCCTCGAAATCCGGCAGTCGGCCATCATTTCGGCCTCTTTCAGGGCCTGCTGGATGGACTGGACGGTGGCGTCGATATTGACCACGACGCCGCGCTTGAGACCGTGACTCGGCGCGACGCCCAGACCGGCGATGCGCAATTGGCCGTCCCCCATCACCTCGGCCACCACCGCCATGATCTTGGCGGTGCCGATGTCCAACCCGACGACCAAATCCTTGTATTCCTTGGCCATGCCTGTCCTCAATTCTTCTTGGCGCCCTTGGGCGCAGTGGTAACCGTCGTCACGCCCGCCAGCCGGACCGCATATCCGGATTCGTGGCGGAGGTCCGCCGATACCAGCGAGGTGCGGTAGCGGGCGGTGATCTGGGGAATGCTGGCGATGAATTGGCCATACCGGGCGACGACCTCGGCCTCGCTGCCGCGGCCGAGTTCCACGATGGCGCCCTTTTCCAGGGTCGCCTTCCAGGAGCCGCGGCCCGACAAATCCAGCCGGGCGACGCCCTCGTCCAGTTTTCCGTGGGTCAGCGGATCGAGTTGCCGCCACATCGCCAGCATCGCCGCCGAGGATTTGGCGGGCCCGGCCAGGGTGGGCAGGTCCTCGTCCTCGACGTCGCCGAGATTCGCCTCGAACACTTCGCCGAAACTGTTCACCAGTCGGGTATCGACGACCGCCTCGCTGTCGGCGTCGGCGTTGTCGGCCTTGGTTTCCCAATAGGCGGCGGGGCGGTGTTCCTCGAGCGCCACCACCAGGTGCAGCGGCCAGACCCGGCGCACCGTGGCGTGCCGTACCCAAGGCACCGCCTCGAAGGCGGCGCGCGCCTGCTGCAGGTTCATCGTCAGGAAGTTGCCGCTCAGCCGCGGCAGCGCGTTCGCGCGCAGCGAGGCGCTGCTGTTGCGGCTGACGTCGCCCTCGACCGTGATCGACTTGATCGAGAACGCCGGTTGTCTGGCCAGCCAGTGCAGACCCACGGCCCCGGCGGCCAGCGCCAGGACGGCCAGCAGCAGACCCGCGACGCCGTTCATCACGCGGATGTCCGGCGGCAGCGGGCTGGCAGTGTGGGTGAAGGTGGCGCCCATGGCGGTGGCTCGGGGTCTGGTGTGCGGGTCGGGGTCGTTCGGGGCCGACTCAGGCCTGGCTGTCCAGCCGCGCTTGCGACAGGAGATACAGGCACAGCTTCGGATAGGAGATGCCGACGGCGGCGGCCGCCTTGGGCACCAGCGAATGGGAGGTCATGCCCGGCGAGGTGTTGATCTCCAGGAGGAACAGCTGGCCGTCGGACCTGCGGCGCATCACGTCGACGCGGCCCCAGCCGCGCGCGCCCAGCGAGCGGTAGGCGGCGAGGACCAGGTCCTGCACGCGGGCCTGCTCGTCGGCCGGCAGCTGACCGACCAGATACTGGGTCGTGTCGGTGAAGTACTTGTTCTGGTAGTCGTAGTTGCCGCCCTCGGCGCGGATCTCGATGACCGGCAGCGCGATCGCATCGGCCCCCTCGCCCAGCACCGGGCAGGTCAGTTCGGCGCCGTCGACGAATTCCTCGCACAGCACTTCGGCGTCGTACTTCGCGGCGAGTTCGACGGCTTCCTGCATGTCGGAATAGCCCATCACCTTGCTCGCCCCGATGGAGGAGCCCTCGTGCGGCGGCTTGACGAAGATCGGCAGGCCGAGCTCGTCCGGCACGGCGCGCACGCGCTCGCGCTGCAGCTCGCCGCGCTTGAGGCTGACCCAGCGCGGCGTCGACAGCTGGTCGGCCAGCCAGACGCGCTTCGTCGTGATCTTGTCCATCGCGATGGCCGAGGCCATCACGCCGGAACCGGTGTACGGGATGCCCATCAGTTCGAGCGCGCCCTGCACGGTGCCGTCCTCGCCGTGACGGCCGTGCAGCGCGATGAAGGCGCGCTGGAAGCCTTCGGCCTTCAGTTCGAGCAGGTTGCGCTGACCCGGGTCGAAGGCGTGCGCGTCCACGCCCTCCGACTGCAGCGCGGCCAGCACGCCGCTGCCCGACATCAGCGAGACCTCGCGTTCGGCGGAATCGCCGCCGAAGAGCACGGCGACCTTGCCGAGCGATTTCGCGTCGATGTGGTCGATCCCGAGGTGTTGATACAGCGCCGAGGCGTTGTTGAGGTCCGTGGTCATGCGCGGCCTCCCTTCGTCATGAGTTCAACGGTGCGCGCGGGGACGGCGGCGATCGAGCCGGCCCCCATCACGATCACCACATCGCCGGCGCGCGCCTGGTGGGCGATCGCCTGCGGCAGTCCCTGCCAGTCGCCGACGAAGGCCGCCGCGGTGCCGCGGTCGGTCACCGCGCGCGCCAGGCTTTCGCCGCTGATGCCGGGCAGCGGGGACTCGCTGGCGGCATAGATCTCGGTGAGCAGCACGCCGTCGGCCTGGGCCAGGACGTCGGCGAATTCCTCGAAGCAGTCGCGGGTGCGCGTGTAGCGGTGCGGCTGGAAGGCCAGCACCAGACGGCGGCCCGGGTAGGCGCCGCGCGCGGCCTTCAGCACGGCCTGCATCTCGACCGGGTGATGGCCGTAGTCGTCGATGAGCAGCACGGTGCCAGTGCTTGCCGTGCCGCCGGATGCCGTGTTGGCCGACGCTGCGCCGGCGCCCTCACCTGCGTTCATCACCGGCAGTTCGCCGTAGGACTGGAATCGACGGCCCACCCCGCCGAAGTTGGCGAGACCCTGCAGCAGCGCGGCGTCGTCGACGCCCAGCTCCATCGCCATCGCGATCACCGACAGCGCGTTCAGCACGTTGTGCTGGCCGTTCAGTCGAAGCAGCACGTTCAGCGCGGGCAGCTCGCGACCTTGACGATCGCGGCGCAGTGCGACGAAGCGCATGCCGCCGCCCGCTTCGGCGGCGACGTCGGTCGCGCGCACGGCGTTGGTGGCGTCGAACCCGTACAGGATCACCGGCCGCGACAGCATCGGCACGATGCTGCGCACGCCCTCGTCGTCGCCGCAGAGCACCGCCGCGCCCCAGAAGGGCATCCGGTGCAGGAAGTCGACGAAGGCCTGACGCAGACGGGCCATGTCGTGCCCGTAGGTGTCCATGTGGTCGGCGTCGATGTTGGTGACGATCGCCAGCTGCGGCAGCAGGTGCAGGAAGGACGCGTCGGACTCGTCCGCCTCGACGACCATGTGCAGCCCGCCGCCCAGCGCGGCGTTCGCGCCCGCGGCCAGCAGCTGTCCGCCGATCGCGTAGCTCGGATCCAGCCCCGCCTGCTGCATCACCGTCGTCAGCAGCGAGGTCGTCGTCGTCTTGCCGTGCGTGCCGGCGACGGCGATGCCCAGGCGCGGGCGCATCAGCTCGGCCAGCATCTGCGCGCGCAGCAGCACGGGGATGCCGTGCTGGTGCGCGGCCATCAGCTCGGGGTTGTCGGCCTTGATCGCGCTGGACTTGACCAGCACCTGCGCGGCACCGACGTGCTCGGCGGCGTGGCCGATCATCACGTCGACGCCCAGCGTGCGCAGGCGGCGTGTGGTGTCGCTCTCGCCCTGGTCGGAGCCGCTGACGCGGTAACCCTGCGCGGCCAGCAGTTCGGCGATGCCGCTCATGCCGGCGCCGCCGATGCCGGTGAAGTGGATGCGTTGGAGGGCGTGCTTCATGCGCGCGCTCCGTTGTCGGACTTGGCGTCGCGGGCGTTCACGAGCGCCTCCAGCTCATCGGCCACGCGGCCGGCCGCGCGCGGACGCGCCAGCGAGCGCGCCTTGGACGCCATCGCCAGCCAGTGCTCGCGCGGCTGCTGCAGCAGGTCGAACAGCGCCTGCGCGCTCAGCTCGCCCTGCGGCAGGTGCGTGCCCGCGTTGTGCTGCGCCATGTATTGCGCGTTGTCGCGTTGATGCGAGGTCGTGCTGACGACCAGCGGCACCAGGATGCTGGCGACACCGGCGGCGCACAGCTCGGACACCGTCACCGCGCCGGCGCGGCAGATCACCACGTCGGCCTCGGCCAGGCGCTGCGCCATGTCGTTGATGAAGGGCACGACCTCGGCCTGCACGCCGACCTTGGCGTAGGCGGCCTGCACGAGCGGGAAGTTGGCTTCGCCCGTCTGGTGCGTGACCAGCGGACGCTGATGCTCGTCCCACAGCGCGAGCGTCTGCGGCAGCACGTCGTTGATCGCGCGCGCGCCCAGCGAGCCGCCCACCACCAGCACCTTCAGCGGACCGTTGCGTTCGGCGAAGCGCAGTTCGGGCGCAGGCAGGTCCTCGATCTCGACGCGGACCGGGTTGCCGGTGACCACGCTCTTCTTCTGCTGCGCGGCGGCGAGGCCGTCGAAGCCGAAGGCGATCTTCTTCGCGACCGGCGCGAGCGCCTTGTTGGACAGCAGCAGCGCGGCGTCGGCGTTCACCAGCATCAGCGGACGGCGCATCACCCAGGCCATCAGGCCGCCGGGGAAGCAGACGTAGCCGCCCATGCCGAGCACCGCGTCGGCTTTGCGCGCGCTGAACACATGCGCGCTCTGGCCGAGCGCCTTGAACATGCGCACGACGCCGAGCAGTGAATGCTTCAGGCCCTTGCCGCGCAGGCCGGCGAAGGACAGGCGGTCCATCGGCAGGCCGGACGGCGGCACGAGCTTGTTCTCCATGCCGGCCTCGGTGCCGAGCCAGGACACGGTCCAGCCGCGCCGCTGCATCTCTGCAGCCACGGCCAATCCGGGAATGACGTGACCGCCCGTGCCGGCGGCCATCACGACGAGGTGACGCGTGCTCATGCGCGGCCCCCTCGCATCAGTTGTCTGTTCTCGATGTCGATTCGCAAGCAGATGGCCAAGGCAACGCAGTTCAGGACGGTGGCGGAACCGCCGTAGCTCATCAGCGGCAGCGTCAGGCCCTTGGTCGGCAGCGCGCCGAGGTTCACGCCCATGTTGATGAAGGCCTGGCCGCCCATCCAGATGCCGATGCCCTGGGCGTAGAGGCCGGCGAAGACGCGGTCCAGCGCCACGGCCTGGCGGCCGATGTGGAACAGCCGGCGCGACAGCCAGAAGAACGCGAAGATCACGATGGCCACGCCGATGAAGCCGAGCTCCTCGCCGATGACGGCGAGCAGGAAGTCGGTGTGAGCCTCGGGCAGGTAATGCAGCTTCTCCAGGCTGGAGCCCAGGCCCTGGCCGAAGAACTCGCCGCGTCCGAAGGCGATCAGCGAGTGCGTCAGCTGGTAGGCCTTGCCCTGCGCGTACTTCTCGTCCCACGGGTTCAGGTAGGCGAAGATCCGTTCGCGGCGGAAGTCGCTGAAGGTGATCATCAGCACGAAGGCGCCGATCAGCACCGCCACGCTGAGGAAGAACATGCGGCCGTTGACGCCGCCCAGGAACAGGATGCCCATCGCGATGGCCGCGATGACCATGAAGGCGCCCATGTCCGGCTCGGCCAGCAGCAGCATGCCGGTGAAGGCCAGCGCGGCGGCCATCGGCCACACGGCGCGGACGAAGTTCTCCTTCACCTCCATCTTGCGGACCATGTAGTTGGCCGCGTACATCGCGATGGCCAGCTTGGCCAGCTCGGAGGGCTGGAAGTTCATGACGCCCAGCGGCAGCCAGCGGCGCGCGCCGTTGACGCCCTTGCCGACGTGCGGGATCAGCACGATCATCAGCAGCGCCAGCGCGACGACGAAGAGCTTGGGCGCGTGCCGCTCCCAGAAGCTCACCGGCACCATCACGGTGATCCAGCCGGCCAGCAGGCCGATCCCGATGAACAGGCTCTGACGCACGAAGAAGTGCATCGGCTGGTACTTCGCGAACTTGGGGTTGTCCGGCAGCGCGATCGACGCCGAATAGACCATCAGCAGGCCCAGCGCCAGCAGCGACAGCACGACCCAGATCAGCGTCAGGTCGAAGCCGAGCAGGCGCGTGGGTTGGCCGGCGGAGGTGGAGACCCAGTCGCGCACCGGCACGTCGACGCTGCCCGCGCCGCCGGCGCCCGCGGCGGACGGACGGCGCAAGGCCAGCGCGCGCACGCGCTCGCTGACGGTCTCGAAGAAGGACGCGGCGCTCATCCGATGAGGCCCTCGTCTTCGGCCATCTCGCGCACCGTGGCGATGAACACCTCGGCGCGATGGGCGTAGTTGCGGAACATGTCCAGGCTGGCGCAGGCCGGGCTCAGCAGCACGCTGTCGCCGGCTTGCGCCTGCGCGAGCGACCAGTGCGTCGCGGCTTCGAGCGAGTCATGGCGATGCATCAGGACGCCGCTGTCCTGCAGCGCGGCTTCGATCTGCGGCGCGTCGCGGCCGATCAGCGCCACCGCGCGGGCGTGCAGCGCGATCGGCGTGGCCAGCGGGGAGAAGTCCTGCCCCTTGCCGTCGCCGCCCAGGATCATCACCAGCTTGGCCGGCGCGCGGTCGGCGCCCAGGCCCATCACGGCGGCGACGGTCGCGCCGACGTTGGTGCCCTTGGAGTCGTCGTAGAAGTCGACGCCCTTGATCGAGGTGACGAACTCGACGCGGTGCGGTTCGCCGTGGTACTCGCGCAGCCCGTGCAGCATCGGGGCCAGCGGGCAGTCGATGGATGTGGCCAGCGCCAGCGCCGCCAGCGCATTCGCGGCGTTGTGGCGGCCGCGCACGCGCAGCGCGTCGGCGGGCATCAGGCGCTGGATGATGAGGTCTTCCTCGTCATCCTTGCGCCGCTTCAGGCCCTTCAGTTCTTCTTCCGCCTCGCGGGCGCGGACCAGCCACGCCATGCCGTTCTCGACCAGCAGACCAAAGTCGCCGGGACGGCGCGGCGCATCCAGGCCGAAGCGGACGACGTTGCGTTCGACGACCTTCGCCGGGCGGCCACGGCCCTGCTTGACGGTGATCGGCGCGGGGATCAGTGCTTCAACTTCCGGGTCGTCGCGGTTGATCACCAACACGCCGTGCTCGCCGAACACGCGGCCCTTGGCGCGCGCGTAGGCCGGCATGTCGCCGTGCCAGTCCAGGTGGTCCTGCGTGATGTTGAGCACCGCGCCGGCGCTCGGCTCGAAGCCCTTCACACCGTCCAGCTGGAAGCTCGACAGCTCCAGCACCCAGACCTGCGGCAGCACCTCGAACTCGGCCGGCTTGGGCGGCGGCGGCTTGATCGGCAGCGGCTGCTCGTCGAGCAGTTCGGCAACGGTTTCCAGCGCGGTGCGGTCATCCGTGGGCGCCTGCGCGGCAACGGACTCCACCACCGGTCCGGTCGGCTCGCTCGACTCCGCAGCCTCGCCCGGCTCGATCTCGTTCGCGTCGAACGATTCCAGCAGCACGTCGGCGTTCGGGACTTCGGGCACGTCGCCCACGTCCTCGACGGCGACGGTCTCTCCGGGCGCCGTCGACACCACGGATGCCACGGCCAGGTCGACGACGGCCTCATCCGCAGCGTCGGCCGCATCGGCCTCGGCGGCGATGTCGGCGGCGACCTCGTCCTCCTTGGGCTGCGGCATCGGCTCCTTGTCGAGCGCCTCGCTCAAGGTCCCCAGCAGCGTCGGGCCGATGTTGCCGGCCATCGCCACTCGGCGGCCGGCGCGCTCGACCAGCAGCGCCGTCATGCTGGTGGTCGTCGTCTTGCCGTTGGTGCCGGTGATCGCGAGCACGCCGGGCTCGTAGCGGTACAAGGTCTTGAGCTCCGCCAGCGCCTGCGCGAACAGCTCCAGCTCGCCGCGCACGCGCAGGCCGATCTCTTCCGCGCGCTCGAACAGCGGCTTCAGCCGCGCGTCCAGCGGCGACAGGCCGGGGCTCTTCAGCAGCACCCAGCTGTGGTCGATCGAGGCCAGCAGCGCGGGCGAGAACCCGCCATGCTCGAACGCGGCGTCGGGCAGGCGTTCGCGCAGCGCGGCCAGTTGCGGCGGCTGCTCGCGGCTGTCCCAGACGGTGACGCGCGCGCCCAGGCGCGCGGCCCAGGCCGCCATCGCGAGCCCGGAGTCGCCCAGGCCCAGCACGAACGCGTGCCGGTCCTGGAAGAGCGCCGGGAAGTGGAGGGAGGACATCGTCGTTCCGTTCCCGCTCAGCGCAGCTTCAGGCTGGCCAGGCCGACCAGGCACAGCAGCATCGTGATGATCCAGAACCGGATGACGACCTGCGTCTCCTTCCAGCCCGACTTCTCGAAGTGGTGGTGCAGCGGGGCCATCTTGAAGATGCGCCGCCCTTCCCCGTACTTCTTCTTCGTGTACTTGAACCAGGTCACCTGGAGCATCACCGACAGCACCTCGGCGACGAAGACGCCGCCCATGATGCCGAGCACGATCTCCTGGCGCGTGATCACGGCCAGGGTGCCCAGGCCGCCGCCCAGCGCCAGCGCGCCCACGTCGCCCATGAACACCTGCGCCGGATGCGCGTTGAACCACAGGAAGGCCAGCCCCGCGCCCGCGAGCGCGGCGCAGAAGATCAGCAGCTCGCCCGCGCCGGGGATGTAGGGGAACAGCAGGTAGCGGCTGTACACCGACGAACCCGTCACGTAGGCGAAGACGCCCAGCGCCGAGCCCACCATCACCACCGGCATGATCGCCAGGCCGTCCAGGCCGTCGGTGAAGTTCACCGCGTTGCTGGTACCGACGATGACCAGGTAGGACAGCCCGATGAAGCCGAACACGCCCAGCGGGTAGCTGATCGACTTGAAGAACGGCAGCATCAGGTCGGCCTTGGGCGGCAGCTCGGTCGAGAAGCCGCTCGTGACCCAGCGGAAGAACAGCTGCACGACCCCCAGGAAGCTGGTCTCCGACACGCTGAAGGCCAGGTAGATCGCGGCGATCAGGCCGATGATCGATTGCCACAGGAACTTCTCGCGGCTGCGCATGCCCTCCGGGTCCTTGTTGACCACCTTGCGGTAGTCGTCGACCCAGCCGATCAGGCCGAAGCCCATGGTCACCAGCATCACCACCCAGACGAAGCGGTTGGACCAGTCGAACCACAGCAGCGTGGACACGCCGATGCCGATCAGCACCAGCACGCCGCCCATGGTGGGCGTGCCGCTCTTGGCCAGATGCTGCTGGACGCCGTACTCGCGGATCGGCTGGCCGATCTTGAGCTCGGTCAGGCGGCGGATCACCCACGGGCCGAAGGCCAGGCCGATCAGCAGCGCCGTCAGCGCCGCCATCACGGCGCGGAAGGTGATGTAGTTGAAGACGCGGAGGAACCCGAGTTCAGAGTAATTGGCCTGCAGCCATTGGGCCAGACTAAGCAGCATGGGGGTCTCCTGGGCCGCCGGACTGCAAGGCGGCCACGATCTGTTCCATCTTCATGAAGCGCGAACCCTTGACGAGGATGTTCTGCACTTGCGGCGCGTCCTTCAGCGCGACGATCAGGTCAGCGACGGTGTCGAACGCACGGGCGCCCGCGCCGTAGGCGGTCGCGGCGTCGCGCGCGGCGGCGCCGGCGGTCCATAGCGCGGCCAGGCCCTGGTCGGCGGCATGCGCGCCGACTTCCTCGTGGAAGGCCGGGCCTTGTTCGCCGACCTCGCCCATGTCGCCGAGGATCAGCCACGACGCGCCCGGCAGCTCGGCCAGCACGTCGATGGCGGCGCGCACGCTGTCGGGGTTGGCGTTGTAGCTGTCGTCGATCAGCGTGATGCGACGGCCCTGCCACACCGCCGTCTGCAGCGCGGAGCGGCCCTTCACGGCCTTGAACGACTGCAGCCCGTCGCGGATCGCGGCGAGCGGCGCGCCCGCGGCCAGCGTGCAGGCCGCGGCGGCCAGCGCGTTGCGGACGTTGTGCTGGCCGGCCATCGCCAGCGCGACCGGGATCGTGCCCGCAGGCGTGAGGATCTCGATCGCCCAATGTCCGGCGCTGCCGGCGACAGCGGTCGCATCGGTCGGCGCGATCCACTGCGCGCGGCCCATCACGTCGGCCTGGCCTTGGAGCGCGAAGGTCAGCGTCGCGCGGCCCACGGCCTGCGACTGCCACACCGGCGCGCAAGGATCTTCAGCGGGGAATACCGCGACACCAGCCGTCCCGAGCGCGCCGATCACGGCGCCGTTCTCGCGCGCCACCGCCTCGACGGTGTGCATGAACTCCTGGTGCTCGCGCTGCGCGTTGTTCACCAGCGCCACCGTCGGCTGCGTCATCGCGGCCAGCGGCGCGATCTCGCCGGGGTGGTTCATGCCGAGCTCGACCACCGCCGCGCGATGCCACGCGGCCTCGTTCTGGCGCAGGCGCAGCAGCGTCAGCGGCACGCCGATCTCGTTGTTGAAGTTGCCTTCGGTCGCCAGCATCGCTGCGTCGCCCAGCCAGGCGCGCAGGATGGACGCGATCATCTGCGTCACGGTCGTCTTGCCGTTGCTGCCGGTGACGGCGATCACCGGCAGGTGATGCTGTTCGCGCCAGGCTTGCGAGAGCAGGCCCAGCGCGACCTTCGCATCGGGCACGAGCAGACCGGGCAGGTCGGCCTCGGCCAGGCCGCGCTCCGCGATGGCCGCAGCGGCGCCGGACGCCTTCGCCTGCGCGAGGAAGTCGTTGGCGTCGAAACGCTCGCCGCGCAGCGCGACGAACAGGTCGCCCGCGCGCAGCGAGCGCGTGTCGGTGTGCACGCGCTGCAGCGGCGTGGAAGGTTCGCCCACGAGCGTCGCGGCCGGCAGCAATGGCGACAGCAGTTCGAACGCGCGGCCGAGCGTCATCATCGGCGCACTCGGCACACCCGAAGCGGCGGAGCCCGCAGTGATCGGCGTTACGTCGCTCACAGCCCCGCCCTTTCGATCAGCGCGGCGCGAGCCGCCTGCACGTCGGAGAACGCACGGCGTTCGCCGTGGATCTCCTGGTAGTCCTCGTGGCCCTTGCCGGCGACCAGCACGACGTCGCGGGCGCCTGCCTGATCCACGGCGCGCGAGATCGCCTCGGCGCGGTCCGCGATCACCTCACGTGCGACTTCGGTCGGCAGGCCGGCCTCGATGTCGGCGAGGATCTTCGACGGATCCTCGGTGCGCGGGTTGTCGCTGGTCAGCACGACGTGCGCGGCCAGTCGCGCGGCGATCGCACCCATCAGCGGACGCTTGGTCGGATCGCGGTCGCCGCCGCAGCCGAACACCACGCGCAGCTCGCCGCCGCGTGCGGCAGCCAGCGGCTGCAGCGCGCTCAGCGCCTTCTCCAGCGCGTCGGGCGTATGGGCGTAGTCGACCACCAGCTGCGGCAGCTCTCGGCCGCTGCCCACGCGCTGCATGCGACCGGGCACCGGCGTCACCAGCGCGGCGACGCGCGCGATGTCTTCGAGGCCGTGACCCAGCGCCCGCAGTCCGGCGATCACGCCGAGCAGGTTGGACACGTTGTAGTCGCCGATCAGGCCGGTCTGCACCGGCACCGACGCGGCGCCCTCGCGCAGCGTGAACGCGAGACCGCTCGCGTCATGGCGCAGGTCGACGGCGCTCAGGCGCGCATCGGCGCGGTTGAGGCCGTAGGTCCACACGTCGAGCTTGCCGGCGGCACTCAGCTCGGCCGCGAGCTCGACGCCCTTCGGATCGTCGAGGTTGAGCACTGCGGCCTTCAGTCCGTCCCAGTCGAACAGCTTGCGCTTGGCCACCCAGTAGGCGTCCATGCCGCCGTGATAGTCCAGGTGGTCCTGCGTGAAGTTGGTGAACAGCGCGACCTGGAGGGTGGTGCCGCTGAGCCGGTGTTCCTCGATGCCGATCGAGGAGGCCTCGATCGCGCAAGCGCCGAAGCCGTCGTCGGCCATGCGCTTGAAGGCTTCCTGCAGACGGACCGGATCGGGCGTGGTCAGGCCCGTGGCTTCGATGGACGCGGCGGTGGCCGTGCCGGGCAACGCACCCGGCACCGGCGGCTGACCGACGCCCAGCGTGCCGATCACGCCGCAGCGCGAGCCCAGCAGCGTCAGCGCCTGCGCGATCCACCAGGCGCTCGAGGTCTTGCCGTTCGTGCCGGTGACCGCGAGCACGTTCAGGCGCCTGCTCGGTTCGCCGTAGAACGCCGACGCGATGCGGCCGCAGTTCAGCTTCAGGTCCGGCAGCGACGCGATGCGCGCGTCGGTGAAGCCGTACTCGGCCGCGCCGGCGTGCTCGACCAGCGCGGTCGCCGCGCCGGCCGCCAGCGCGCCCGCGACGAACTGCCGCGCGTCCTTCGCATAACCCGGCCACGCGATGAACGCGTCGCCCGCGCCGACGGCGCGGCTGTCCGTGCGCAACTGGCCGCTGGGCGTCCATTCCTGCAGCCAGCGGGCGGCGGCTTCGGGGGATTTGAGATGCATCAACATGATTCGTGCCCGCTCAGAAACTCTCGTCGACGGCTTGCAGCCGCTGCTGCGCCACGATCTGCGGCTTCACGTCGAGGTCCGGCGGCTCGCCCAGCAATCTGAGCGTCTGCGCCACGACCTGGCTGAACACCGGACCCGCGACCGCGCCGCCGAAGTACTGGCCGTTCTTCGGCTCGTCGACCATCACCGCGACGATGATGCGCGGCTTGGAAATCGGCGCGATGCCCACGAACCACGAACGGTATTTGTGGCTCGCGTAGCCCTTGCCTTCCTGCTTGTGCGCCGTGCCGGACTTGCCGCCGACGCTGTAGCCCGGGACCATCGCCTGCGGCGCGGTGCCGCCCGGGCCGGCCGCCATCTGCAGCATCCCGCGGATCTCCGCGGCGACCTTGGGGCTGAAGACCTTGATGCCGTTGACCGGCTGGTCGGCCGGGTGCTTGGTCATCGTGATCGGGATGATGTCGCCCTCGCGCGCAAAGACCGTGTACGCCCGCGCCAGCTGCAGCAGCGACGCCGACAGGCCGTAGCCGTAGCTCATGGTCGCCTGCTCGATCGGGCGCCAGCTCTTCCACGGGCGCAGCTTGCCGGTCACCGCGCCGGGGAAGTCGATCTGCGGCCGCTGGCCCAGGCCGATCGCGGTGAACATCTCGTGCATCTCGCGCGGCTGCATCATCAGCGCGAGCCGCGCCGCGCCGATGTTGCTGGACTTCTGGATCACCTGCTGCACGGTCAGGTCGCCGTGCGGGTGCGCGTCGGTAGGCGACCAGCCCGAGATCACCACGCTGCGCAGACCGGTGCTCAGCAGCGTGTCGGGGCGCACGCGGCCGGTCTCCAGCGCCAGGCCGGCGGTGAAGGGCTTCATCGTCGAGCCGGGCTCGAAGACGTCGGTCAGCGCGCGGTTGCGCAGCTGCTCGCCCGACAGGTTCTGCCGGTGGCCGGGGTCGTAGCTGGGGAAGTTGGCCAGCGCCAGGATCTCGCCGGTGCGCGCGTCCAGCACCACCACCGAGCCCGCCTTGGCCTTGTTCTCCGCCACCGCGTCGCGCACGCGCTGGTAGGCGAAGAACTGGACCTTGGCGTCGATCGACAGCTCGATGTCCTTGCCGTTGGTCTCGGGGACGCGTTCGCCGATGTCCTCGACCACGCGACCCAGCCGGTCGCGCACGACCGAGCGCGAGCCGTCGCGGCCCTGCAGGTCCTTCTGGAACGCGAGCTCGATGCCTTCCTGGCCCTGTTCCTCGATGTTGGTGAAGCCGACGATGTGCGCGGCGGCTTCGCCCTCGGGGTACTGGCGCTTGTACTCGCGGTCCTGGAACACGCCCTTCAGGCCGAGTTCCTTGATCTTGCGCGCGGTCTCGTCGTCGGCCTGGCGGCGCAGGAAGACGAAGCGGTTGGCCGGGTCCAGGCGCTTGTCGAGCTCCGCGCGCGACATGTCGAGGATCTTCGCGAGCTGGCGGCGCTTGTCGGGATCGGTGTCGACTTCCTTCGGGAAGGCCCAGATCGACGGCACGGCGACGCTGGCAGCCAGCACCTGGCCGCCGCGGTCGCTGATCTTGCCGCGGCTGGCGGGCAGCTCCATCTTGTGGGCGTAGCGGGCCTCGCCCTGGCGCTGGAAGAAGTCCTCGCCGATCAGCTGGATGTAGGCTGCGCGCGCCAGCAGGCCGGTGAACGCGAGGCCCACCAGCGCGACCAGGAAACGCGAACGCCACGGCGGCGTCTTGGACGCCAGCAGCGGGCTGCTCGAATAGCTGACGCCGCGCGTCGAGCCGTTTCTGGCGGCGTTGCGCGAGGCGTTGCGGGCGCTGTTGCCCAGCTTCCTGCGGAGCTTGCCGATCATCGGGCGGCTCCTTGGGTTCCCGCTGGCGTCGAGGCCTGCGGACGACCACGCACCCCGCTGGCCTCGATCGCGGGCGCATCGGCATTGAAGGTGATCGCCGGCGAGATCGGACGCATCTTCAGCCGCTCGCGCGCGACCTGCTCGACGCGCAGGTTGGTCGCCTGCGCCTGGCGGTCGGCCATCAGCTTCTGGTAGTCGGCCTCGAGCCGGCGACCCTCGGTCTGTGCGCGGTCCAGCTCGGTGAACAGGCGGCGCGAGTCATAGGCGCTGCGCACCATGTAGATGCCCGACACCATCACCGCGGCGATCAGCAGCAGGTTGAGGCGGCCGATCATCGACGGCCCCCCTTCTTGCGCTTGCCGGTGTCGGCCGCGACGGGCGGCGGCAGCGGCGCGTCGGTGCGCTCGGCCACGCGCAGGATCGACGAGCGCGCGCGAGGATTCGCCGACACCTCGGCCTCGCTCGGCTTGATGCGCGCGATGGCGCGCAGCGGCTGCGGCTTGGGTTCGGCGAACGGGGCGCGGCGGTCGAACACTTCCTTGCTGTGCTCGGCGATGAAGTTCTTGACGATGCGGTCTTCCAGCGAGTGGAAGCTGATCACCGCCAGCCGGCCGCCGGGCTTGAGCTTGGACAGCGCGGCGCTCAGCCCCTGCTGCAGCTCTTCAAGCTCGGCGTTGACGAATATCCGTAGAGCCTGAAATGTCCGCGTCGAAGGGTCCTTGCCCGGCTCGCGGGTTTTGACTGCACCAGCCACGACTTGGGAAAGCTCGGCGGTTGTGCGGACAGGGCGCCCGCCTTCCCGGCGAGCCACAAGCGCCTTTGCAATCGGGAGAGCAAACCGTTCTTCGCCATAGTCGCGGATCACCTGTGCAAGCTGGTCCACCTCCGCGCGGGCGATGAAGTCCGCGGCGCTTTCGCCCCGCGTCGTGTCCATGCGCATGTCGAGGGGGCCGTCGAAGCGGAAGCTGAAGCCGCGCTCCGGGTTGTCGATCTGCGGACTGGACACGCCCAGGTCCAGCAGGATGCCGTCGACCTGGGCGATGCCCAGGGCGTCGAGCTGCGCGGCCATGTCGGCGAACGCGCTGTGGCAGATGTGGAAACGCGGGTCGTCGACCCGCGTTGGTCCGGTCGTCGCGGCCGCGACCGCCTCGGGGTCGCGGTCGATGGCGATCAGGCGCCCCTTCTCCCCCAGCCGCGACAGCAGCAGGCGCGAGTGCCCCCCGCGCCCGAAGGTGCCGTCGACATAGATGCCGTCGGGGGTCGTGAAGGCGCCGTCCACGGTCTCGTGCAGCAGCACGGTCGTGTGGGAGAAGACGGGGGCCTCGGTGGCCGCGGGGTCGAAGGGGGGCGGGGACTGCTCGCTCATGACGGTCAGAAGCTGAAGTCCTGGAGCACGGCCGGCATCTCGGACTGCATCACGGCGGCCTCGTGGGCGGCGTAGGCTTGGGCGTCCCAGAGTTCGAAGTGGCTGCCCATGCCGAGCAGCATCGTGTCCTTCTGCAGGCCGGCGGCGGTGCGCAGTTCGGGGGCGATCAGCACGCGGGCGGCGGCATCGATCTCGACGTCCTGGGCGTTGCCGAGGAACACGCGCTTCCAGCCGGCGGCGGACATGGGCAGCGCGGCGACCTTGTCGCGGAACTGTTCCCAGGCGGGACGGGGGAAGACCATCAGGCAGCCTTCGGGGTGCTTGGTCAGCGTGAGCTGGCCGCCGCACAGGGCCTGGAGCACGTCGCGGTGCCGTGCAGGGACGGTCAAGCGCCCCTTGGCGTCCAACGCCAAGGCACTCGCCCCCTGAAACACGACATTCGCCACTTTGCCCCACCGAATTGCACTTTCTCCCACTTTAATGGCGGGTCGGGCACCGGTCAAGGAAATTTGGCGTTTTTCCCAATCAAATCAATTACTTAGCTGCCATTATCAAGCCAGTGCGTGAAATAAAAGTTGTTCAAAATGAAGGACTTAAGAACTGCAGTGCAAGTGATGGATCAACTCAAACCGGCTGTCGTACCCACCCGAAACCGGGACACGGGCTTCGGACGGATCGCACCGAAATGGGGGCCGGCGGCGGCGGCCACCCCCTTCAAGCGGTCTGAAACGGCCCCGCGGTGGTGGAAAAGTGGGAGACATGCAAAAAGCCCGGCCAGGCCGGGCTTTTGGGGGGGAGAGCGAGGAACGCGGAGGAACTTCGCGAAGCGCGCGCTCAGGCGTTGAGCGCTCAGCGTCCGACCGCCGATGCCGCCGGCTCGCCGTTCATCCCAGCCTCCGACGCGCTCACCGCGGCGCCCTGCCACCAATGCGGCGTCGGCCCCGGCTGCTCGATCGCCAGCGGCGCGCCGATCACCGGCGTCACCAGCTCCACGTTGCGCAGCCGCGCCAGCGCGCTGATGCGCTCGAACGGGTCCTGCCAGCGATGCATCGCCAGGTCGAAGGTGCCGTTGTGAATCGGCAGCAGGCGCTTGCCCTTCAGGTCGACGTGCGCCTGCATGGTCTGCTCCGGCTGCATGTGCACGTAGGGCCAGCGCGGGTCGTAGGCGCCGGTCTCCATCAGCGTCAGGTCGAAGGGGCCGAAGCGCTCGCCGATCGTCTTGAATCCGTCGAAGTAGCCGGTGTCGCCACTGAAGAACACGCGCAGATCGTCGTCGATCAGCACCCACGAGGCCCACAGCGTCGAGTTGCGGTCGCTCAGGCTGCGGCCGGAGAAATGCTGCGCCGGGGTCGCCGTCAGCTGCACGCCGGCGATCGAGGTGCCCTGCCACCAGTCGAACTGCTGCACCTTGGCCGCAGGCACGCCCCAGTCGATCAGGCGCTGCCCCACGCCCAGCGGCGTCACGAAGTGGCGCACCTTGGGCGCCAGCGCCAGCACGGTGTCGTGGTCGAGGTGGTCGTAGTGGTCGTGCGAGAGGATCACGGCCTCGATCTCGGGCAGCTCATCGAGCGCGATCGGGGGCGCGTGGAAACGCTTCGGACCCATGAAGGAGAACGGCGAGGCGCGTTCCGAGAACACCGGGTCCGTCAGCCAGAAACGGCCGCGCAGCTTGAGCAGCACGGTCGAGTGGCCGAGCCGGAACAGCGTCCGGTCCGGCGCCGCGAGCAGTTGCTCCTTGGTCAGCGCCCGGACTTCGATCGGCGCGTCCGGCGCGGTGCCGGCGGGCTTGTGGAACATGAAGTCCCACATGATCCCCATCGTCTTCCAGAAGCCCTGTTCGGGCTCCACGGCGGGGTTGCGGAACTGGCCCTTCGCCCATTGGGGCGACTGCTCCAGGGACGGCTGGGTGCCCTCCGGAGCGGGAGCGTTGACGCCGCTGGCGGGCACCACGGCGGGGGAGGACATCACGCGGGAAGCGGTCATGGCAAGGGCTCCAACAATCAGGACGGCGGCCAGGCTGCTCAAGGCGGTGAGCGAGCGCGGCAGCGCGCGGGCGGTTCGGGCGACAGGGTGTCGGGGAGGTGGCGGGCTCATCTGAAACTTGCACCAGAAACTTGCACTACACAGTGTAGTTTTGCAGCAGTCTAGACGCAGGAATCTGAAAAGTAAACTCCCCGGTGTAAGATTGCTTCCCATGACTTCCGACGCCGCCCTCCCCCAGCCCGCGCCGACGCCCGAGGACCTCACCGCCTTCGGCGAGGCGGAGCGCGTCCGGCTCACCGACCGCAAGCGGCAGGCCATCGTCGACGCGGCCATCGCCGAGTTCCGCGAGCACGGTTTCGAGGTCGCGAACATGGACCGTATCGCGGGTCGCGCTCAGGTCTCCAAGCGCACCGTCTACAACCACTTCAGCGGCAAGGACGCGCTGTTCGACGCGATCCTGGAGCGGCTGTGGGTCGCGACCGAGGCCAAGCTCAAGCTGACCTACCGCGCCGACCTGCCCTTGCGCGAGCAGTTGCTGACGCTGGTCGAGCAGAAGCTCGCGATGAGCGACGACCCGCAGTTCCTGGACCTGGCGCGGGTGCTGATCGCCGAGGCGATCCATGCGCCGCAGCGGGCGCGGGAGATGCTGTGCAGGCTCGGCGGACGGGAGGAAGCGCTGACCGTGTGGATCCGCGCGGCAATGGCCGACGGCCGGCTCAAGATCGGGGATCCCGCCTTCGCCGCCTCGCAGCTGCAGGCGCTGGTCAAGGGCTTCGCGTTCTGGCCTCAGATCACGATGGGACAGCCGCCGCTGGACAAGACTCAGCAGCGCCAGGTGGCCGATTCGGCGACCGACATGTTCCTGGGATTCCACGCGGTCGATCCGGCGCGCTGAGCGCGCGCCAGGTCTTGCCGTCCAGGGGCGGCCGCTGGCCCCTGCCCTCGCCCGCTTTGAAGCTCAGAACGTCGTCGACGACGTCGAGGACGTGCCGCTCAGGCGGAAGGTGCCGACGACGTCGGCCAGCTTCTGCGCCTGATCCTTGAGGCTCTCGGCAGCGGCCGCCGATTCCTCGACCAGCGACGCGTTCTGCTGCGTCACCTGATCCAGCTGCGCGACGGCCACGTTCACCTGGCCGATGCCGTGGCTCTGCTCCTGCGCGGTATGGCTGATCTCGCCGATCATCTGCGCCACGCGCTGCACGCTGCCGACGACCTCGTTCATCGTCTCGCCTGCGGAGGAGACCTGGCGCGCGCCGGTGTCGACGCGCTCGACGCTGGCCGTGATCAGCGACTTGATCTCCTTGGCCGCGCCGGCCGAACGCTGCGCCAGCGCGCGCACTTCGCTCGCCACCACCGCGAAGCCGCGGCCCTGTTCGCCCGCGCGTGCGGCTTCCACCGCCGCGTTCAGCGCCAGGATGTTGGTCTGGAAGGCGATGCCGTCAATCGTGCCGATGATGTCGCCGATCTGCCGCGAGCTGGTGCTGATCTCCTGCATGGTCGCGACCACCTGGCCCATCGCCTCGCCGCCCTGGCGGGCCACGCGACTGGCGGTATCGGCCAGCTGCCGCGCCTGGTCCGCATTCGCCGCGCTGTTGGCGACGGTGCTGTTGAGCTCCTCCATCGAGCTGGCCGTCTCCTGCAGGTTGCTGGCCGTCTCCTCGGTGCGCTGGCTCAGGTCATGGTTGCCCGCGGCGATCTGACGCGAGGCGACCGCGATCGACTGGCTGGTCTCGCGCACCTGCAGCATCACCTGCTCGATCTTGTGCACGAACTGGTTGAAGCCGCGCGAGATGTCGGCCAGTTCGTCCTCGCCGCGCACCTGCAGGCGCTGGCTGAGATCGCCCTCGCCCGCGCCGATGTCGTTCATCGCGCGCTTGATGCCGGCGAGTCCCTTCAACAGCGCGCCCACCGCCGCCGCGGCCACCAGCGCGGCCACCGCCGTCACCACCAGCATCGTCAGGCCGGCGTTGCGCAGCACGTCGGACAACGCGGCCAGGGCCTCGTTGCGCTCGGCCGCGGCGACCAGCACCCAGTCCGTGCCGGGCACGTCCACGGCCTTCAGGAAGAAGCGGTCGGCGCCGACGTCGGCCAGTGTCGGCTCGCCGCCGTGGGCGGTCGCCAGCAGCGCGCCGTCGATGGCGGCGGACAGGTCCTTCACCGGCTTCAGCGTCAGCGCCGCATCGGGATGCGCGATCACCGTGCCCTGCTTGTCCAGCAGCATCGCAAAGCCGCTCGCGGTCGGCTTGATGGACTTCATCGTCGCGACGATGTCGTCCAGCGCCACGTCCGTGCCGACCACGGCCTTGACGTCGCCGCCCGCGCGCACCGCGCTGGCGAAGGTCACGACCAGCTTCTTGCTCGACGCCGCCACATAGGGCGCGGTGATCACCGGCTGGTCCGTGCCGGAGGCCAGCTTGTACCAGCCGCGGCCGGTCGGGTCGTAATCCGCCGGGCGCTGGCGGTCGGGGATGGAGATCATCCGCCTGTCTGCGCCGCCGACGTAGGCCAGGTCCAGCCGGCCCGACTGCAGCGCCTGCGTCAGCACGGCGCGCGGGTCCTCGAGCTGCGCGGCCGGCGCCATCGCGGCGACCACGTCCTTCTGCGTCTTGACCCAGGCGGCGACGCCCGCGGCGTTGGCCGTGGCCAGGTCGGTCAGTTGCGCCTGCACCTGACGGCGCGCGTGATCGCGCACAGCCCAGTAGCTGGCGAAGGTGGCGAGCGCGACGGCTGCTACCACGATGAGGATGCTGATCGCGATCAGGCGCGACTTGATGGTCTTCAACACGGCGGAGTCCTGAGAGAGATGAGGATTCGCCGCAAGTCCTTGATAAGAATCAAGAATCACGCAGATCGCGATCGCGGCGGCCCGGATTCTCCCGGCGTTTCGGCGGGAACCAAGGGTTTCCACCAAGAAGAAGGCCGACGCCGTGACGGTGGTCACGACGCCGGCCCAAAGCGGAACATCCTTCTTCCGCGGCTCAGTCG
The DNA here is from genome assembly GCA_002205125.1 of Roseateles noduli. Taxonomy (GTDB): domain Bacteria; phylum Pseudomonadota; class Gammaproteobacteria; order Burkholderiales; family Burkholderiaceae_C; genus Roseateles; species Roseateles noduli. The sequence continues at coordinate 117,708 of NIOE01000008.1, forward strand.
GTCAGCGTCCCGAGGGGCCTTCCCCTCGCGGCACGCGTCAGTTCGATTCCTTGATCAGCCGGCCGGATTGCGCCTGCAGCGGACGCGCGTTCATCGGGTACAGGTGCGAGAACACCGAGATCTGCTGCGACGACAGCTGCACCGGCTGGCGCAGCACCAGCCACAGCACGCCTTCGGTGCAGGGCGGCGTGGTCATCGAGCCCATGTAGGAGAAGTAGCCCTGGTCCTTGGGCAGCAGCTGGGTCAGATCGATCGGGACCGGCGCGGTGTAGGTGTCGCCGCGTTCCAGCGGCAGGTAGTTCCACACCGTCTGGATCAGCGCCTGGTCTTGGCCGCGCTCCAGCAGCACCGCCACCGTGGCCTCGCGCCCGCCGGCGTCCTTGTGGACCAGGTGCGCCACCATGTCGTACTGGCGGCCGTTGATGCGTTCCTCGCTGGGGCGATGGAAATGGAATTGCTGCAACTCGTACCGACGACCCATGATCGTCAGGCCGTTGCCCGGCGCCACGTTCACCTGGATCGTGTGGCCGTTGTCGACCACCGAGAAACTGCTCGGCTTGTAGTCGAACTGGATGCGCTCCTGGTCGACCTTGATCGTGTCGCGCAGGTCGATCGGGCTCTGGCGGGTGCCGATCGCGCACTGGCGGAACTCGGGCTGCAGCTGGCCCCATTTGTCGGGAGCGCCCTCGCCGGTGTAGGCCCACGGCGTCGACGACTTCGCGCCCGAGGCCGCCACCGCGGGCTTGGCGGCGCGGCGTGCGCGCAGGTCCACCGGGTTGCTGGTCTTGACGTCCGCAGGCGCAGTGGCCGGCTTGGTGCTCAGCTTGAGCGCAGCGGCGTCTTCCTTCAGACGGTCCGCCAGGCGATCGCGCAGTTGTTCGCTGGACGCTTCGCCCTTCGGAGCAGGCGCGGGCGCATCGGCCGCCTGCGAGGCAGCGGGGAGCAGCAGGAACAGGCAGAGGGCCGCCGGCAGCAAGGCGCCGGATCCGGGACGGTCAGACATGAAAGAAGGCTCCGGGGACAGAAGGATCACTCTTCTATTTCGGAGCCTGGCCCGTCATCTTGAGGGCGGGCCGGTGTCGCGATGTCACACCCCGGGCGTCGGCGTCACCGGCGGCGGCTCGGCGGCCGCGGTGGACACCTCGCGCTTGACCCAGGTCCAGGCCACCAGGCCGATGCACATCATCGCGGCGGAGGTCACCGCCAGCGCCAGCATCGAATGCATCACCATGGGCACCAGCACGCCGGCGACCAGGCCGTTGGCCGCGCTGCCGATGCAGGCCTGCAGCGAGGACGCCATGCCGCGGCGCTCGGGCGCCTGGTCCAGCACCAGCAGCGTCACCACCGGCACCATCAGGGCCCAGCCGAATGCGAAGCTGCTGATCAGCGGGAAGGCCCACATCGGGCTGTGCGGGAGGGTCAGGTTGCAGACGACGTTGGCGATGGACGTGAAGCCCATGATCAGGAAACCGCGCCGGATCTGCTTGCGCGGCGCGATCTTGCCCGCCAGCCGGCCGCTGAGCCAGGCGCCGCCCATGATCCCGCCGATGCTGAACAGGAAGAAGATGAAGTACTGCGTCGGCGCCAGCCCCAGGTGTTCGCCGAGGAACACCGGCGCGGCCAGCACGTACAGGAACATGCCGTTGAACGGGATGCCGCTGGCCAGCGCCAGCAGGAGGAAACGCCGGCTGCCGACCAGCGTGCGGTAGCCCCGCAGCAGCGAGCCGACGCGGAAGGGCTGGCGGTGGTCGCGATGCAGGGTCTCGGGCATCAGGCGCCAGGTGACCGCGAACAGCAGCACGCCGATGAAGACCAGGAACCAGAAGATCGCGTGCCAGTCGGCGTGCACGTAGAGGAAGCCGCCGATCATGGGCGCGATCGCCGGCGCCAGGCCGAAGAAGATCGTCACCTGCGACATCACCCGCTGCGCCTCGGACGGCGGGAACATGTCGCGGATGATGGCGCGCGAGACCACCACGCCCGCCCCCGCCGACAGCCCCTGCACCGTGCGCCAGAACACCAGCTGCCCGATGCTGCCGGCCAGCGCGCAGCCCATCGAGGACAACGCGAAGACGGCCATGCCCCACAGCACGACGGGGCGCCGGCCGAAGCTGTCCGACAGCGCGCCGTGGAACAGGTTCATCACCGCGAAGCCGAGCAGGTAGCCCGACAGCGTCTGCTGCATTTCGATCGGCGTGGCGTCCAGCGCCTGCGCGATGCCGGCGAAGGCCGGGATGTAGGTGTCGATCGAGAACGGCCCCACCGTGGCCAGCGCGGCCAGCAGAATGGCGAGGGCCCAGCGCGGGGCGCGCCACAGTTGGCTGGCTTCTGGGTTCATGCGTGGGTGCGTTGCGAGCGTGCGGACGGGGAAGCCGCCGACGATAACCCCCGGCAAGCGGCGGGACCGGCGGTCATGCCGACCGGGAACGACGCTTGCGGGGAGAAGCGTGCGCGGGCCGCCCGGGCAGCCCGGTCGGCGGTCGCCAGTGTAGCGGGGCCCCTACACTGCGGGACTTTTGCGGAACTTCAGGCGGGGAACGTGGTGCCAGGCGTATTGAGCATTGGGGTGGTCGGACTGGGCGTGATGGGTCAGCGGATGCTGGCGCGTCTGGCCGGGCACGCCCGTCTGCGGGTGACCCGCGTGTGGGACGAGAACCCCGCGGTGCTGGCCCAGGCGCTGGCCCACTATCCGCTGCTGCGCGCGGCCACCAGCGCCGAGGCGCTGATCCAGGAGCCGGGGCTGCACGGCCTCTACATCGCGACGCCGCCGGGGCCGCACATCGCCTTGACGGAAGAGGCCTTCGACGCGGGCCTGGTGGTCCTGTGCGAGAAGCCCCTGACCACCGATTTCGAGGCCGCGCGCGCCTGCATCGAGCGCATCGAGCGCGAGCGGCAGCGGGCGGCGGTCAACTATTCGCTGGCCTCCTCGACCGGTCTGGCGCAGCTGCAACTGGCGTTCGGCGCGGGATCGCGCCGGCCGCTGGGCGCCCTGCACGGCGTCAGCATCGAGCTGCGCTTCGCCGCCTGGCCGCGGCCCTGGCAGGCCGGCGCCGGCGCCTGGCTGTCGCAGCGCGCCGAGGGCGGCTTCTCCCGCGAGGTGCTGTCGCACTTCGTCTTCGTGCTGCAGCGCGTGCTGGGCCCGGCGCAGGTCGTGCGCAGCCGCGTCGACTATCCGGCCGACGGCGTCGGCTCGGAACAGGCCGTGGAGGCCGAACTGGTCGCCGGCGGCGTGACCGTGTCCATCAGCGCGAGCGTGGGCGGCGACCGCGCCGACGACAACCGCATGCTGTGGCGCGCCAGCGAGGGCGAGATCGAGCTGCGCGACTGGTTCGGCGTGACGCAGCAGCGTCAGGGCGAGCGCGTGCAGAGCATGGGCGATGCGGAGACGCTGCGCATGAACGGCATGACCGACCAGCTCAGCCACTGGTCGGCGATGCTGGACGGTCACTCGCACAGCCTGCCGGGCTTCGCCGAGGCGCTGGCGGTGCAGAAGACCATCGAAGCGCTGCTGGCCGGCAAGGCCTGACCCGTCGGCGCGGCCCGCCTCGTCCGGGGACCCGTGGTCTCCGAGGTAAACTCGCCCCCGTGAAGCAAGCCAGACCGCCGCTGGTGCGATCGTGGAAACACGGCACTGGAGGAAGGTCCGGACTGCATAGAGCGGCGTAGCAGCTAACGGCTGCCCGGCGGAAGCCGAGGATCAGAGCAACAGAGACGAGTCGATGGCGGCGCAAGCGGCCATCGGGTGAAACGGGCAATCTCTACGCGCAGCAACACCAAGTAGGCCAGCGTCGATGCGGCTCGCAGAGCTGGCGGGTAGGTGGCACCGAGCCGGGCAGTGATGCCCGGCCCAGAGGAATGGCGGTCACGCGGCGAATCGCAAGAGGAGCCGCGCACAGAATCCGGCCTATCGGCTTGCTTCACATTTATGACGACACGGCAGGCCAACATCGGCTTGCAGTTCTTTTCAGGGTCTTTCGCGGATCCCGCGCGTTTGGGCACATCGGTTGCTACCTTCCGGGCATGCAGATCGAACCCCTGGACCCCCACAGCCCCGCCGCGATGTCCCTGCTGGCGCAGTCTGACGCGTACATGGCGGCCCTCTACCCTGGCGAAAGCAACCACCTGCTGGACCCGCACGCGCTGTCCGAGCCGCAGGTGCGCTTCATCGGCGTGTGGCTGGCGGAGTGGCTGGCCGGATGCGCGGCGGTCAAGGTCGTCGACGACGCCGAAGGCCCGTACGGCGAGATCAAGCGGGTCTTCGTCCAGCCGCACTTCCGGGGGCGCGGAATCTCCAAGGTCCTGATGGAGGAACTCGAGTCCCACCTCAGGGCGAAAGGCATCGAACTGGCGCGCCTGGAGACCGGCGTGCACCAGCCGGAGGCGCTCAAGCTCTACGAAACCCTGGGTTACGACCGGCGCGCGCCCTTCGGCGCGTATGCCGAAGATCCGCTGTCCGTCTTCATGGAAAAGCGGCTGACGGCCAGCTGAAGGTCTGTCCCCTGGAGGGGTTCCCCCGTCCCGGGGGAACGGGGGTGAACGGAATCGGCGGTGCCGCCGTACCGTGCGGGCTGTTCTGGTTTCCACCGACACGCCGCCGCCATGGCTTCGAACGCCATCCCTCCCGCCACCGCTCACGCCAGTCCGCACGCGCCGAAGCTGGCCTCCATCGAGGCGGCCCGCGCGCTCGCCGCGCTGGCGGTGGTGCTCATGCACACGACGCACCTGATGCGTGTGGAGCATTTCACCGGCCACGTCGCGCTGGGCGGCGTGTTCGACTTCGGCTACGTCGGCGTGGACTTCTTCTTCGTCCTCAGCGGCTTCATCATCACCTTCATCCACCACGCGGAGTTGGGTCGCGGCGTGGCCCGCTGGCCGGGCTACCTGTGGAAGCGCTTCGTGCGCGTGTTCCCCATCTACTGGGTGGTGCTGGCGATGACCGCCGGCCCGTCCATCCTCTCGCGGCTGCTGGCCGGCCGAACGCCGGTGTCGGAACTCGGCGGCGACGACATCCCCGGCACCCTGCTGCTGTGGATAGGCGGTCACCCGCCGGAGTACGTCGGCGTCGCCTGGTCGCTGCAGTACGAGGTGCTGTTCTACCTGAGCTTCTGCGTGCTGCTGCTGCACCTGCGCGGCGGTCTGGCGCTGTACGGGCTATGGGCCGCGCTCATCCTGGCGCAAGCCTTCGGCGCGCTGCCGGGTACCCTGCCCTTGAAGCTCGGCGAGCCGCACTGCCTGCAGTTCCTCATGGGCGTGGCGACCGGGCTGCTGGCGCGTCGCGTCACGCTGCCCCTTGTGCCTCGCCAGGGATGGATCGTCGGCGCCATCTTCGTCGGCGCGGTGCTCTACGAACGGCTCGGCCCGCAAGGCGACCATGCATTCGGCGGACGGGTCGCGCTCGGGCTCGCCTCGGCCTTCGTGCTGGCCACGCTGGTGGCCATGGAACGGCGCCAGGCCGTCCGGGTGCCGAAGGCGCTCGCGCAGCTGGGCGCGGTGTCGTACTCGCTCTACCTCGCCCACTGCCTGCTGATCAACGTCGTGCTGACGCTGCTAGCGAAGGCCGGCGTGTATCGCGCGCTGCCGGAATTCGTCACCTTCGCGATCGCCGTCACGACCGCCGTCGCGGGCTGCTGGCTGATCGGGCGCTTCATCGAGCTGCCCGTCGTCGCCTGGCTGCGTCGGCGCACCGCGCCGCGCGCGGTGGCCGTTCCGACGGCGACGGCCTGAGTCGACTCGACCCGACCCGACCCGACCCGACTCATATCGAATCGGGCCAAGCCACGCCGAGGCGCTACTCCTCGTTGTCGCCGCTGCCGCCGGCCTGCTCGTTGCGCTTCTCGGCTTGCCGCAGCAACGGCGCCTCGAGCTTGTCCATGCCTTCGATGAAGCTGTCGACGGGCTTGGGCGAGGCGAGCCGCAAGGACGGCGGCGCCAGCGTGGCCATGTAGTTCGGGCCGAGCCAGTACTGCTGTTCGGTCCGACGTCCGACGGTCAGGGCCAGACCCACCAGGCACATCGCGCCTATGCCCACCGCCACGCGGCGCGAGGCGCGCGGCCACACCACCGTCGCGTGCCACCACAGCAGCAGCGCGGCGCCCACCGACATGATCACCGGCTCCAGCGCCAGCAGGCGCGGCGCGTTCATCATGTAGCCGAGCAGCGGCAGCAGCAGGTCCAGCAGCGTCATCGCGACGGTCGCGATCAAGGCCCGCCACAGATGCGCGCCGAACGCGAACCAGTGCCGGAACAGCTGCGTGACGAGCGCCCAGAGCGCGGCCCAGATCAGCGCCACGCCGACAGGCGCGAGCAGCGCGCTCACGGTGTCGACCCAGCTCGCGGAGCCGTCGCTGGCCGCCCAGTTGGCACCCCACAGCATCAGCGCCCAGAACGCCAGCAGCGCCGGCAGTGCCCAGGACGGACGAGCGTCGCGCTTGACCGGCTCGTCGGCGCGGTTCATCGCCTTCTCGGCCGGCAGCGGATCCAGCGCCGTGCGCAGCCGCAGCCGCGTGGTGCCGATCTGCAGCAGCGCCGACGACGGCCAGGCCGCGCGGCTGCCCGCCGCCAGTCTGCGTCCGTCCAGCCACGCGCCGTTCTGGCTCGGCAGCAGCTCCAGCACCGGACCGCCCGCCACGGGCGCGGCGTCCTGGTCCAGGGTCTCGCCGCTGCGCTCGGCGGCGGGTTCGCCGCGGTCCCAGTGCAGCAGCGCGTGCTCGCCGGCCAGATGCGGGTCCGACAGCACGAGGTCGCACGCCGGCGCGCGGCCGATACGCAGCGGCCATGCGCGCACCTTGTGCACCTCCCGGCAATGACCGTCCCGGTCGACGATCTCGATTACCGCGGCGTGGTCCATGCGAATCCTTGCAGATAGTGACGCGTCAGCTTGGTGGCATTCGCGAAGCTGACGCCGCGGGCGTCGAAGCGGCCGAGGGCGCCTTCGGTCGGGGCGTCCACGTTGGTGACCAGCACGGTCAGGTCGAACAGTCCTTCCAGCTTGCGGTAGGCGCGCAGGCAGGCGACGGCGCGCAGCGGCGGGCCGTCCTTCTGCTGGACGAAGTCCTCCTTGCAGTAGGGCGCGGTGCGGTCGCGGTCCGGACCGCCCAGGCGCTCGTTGCGGAAGCTCGCCGAATAGATCGCCGAGAAGCGCAGCGCGCCCAGCTTGCTGCCGTCGTAGACCTCTTCGGTGACGCCGAAATAGCCGGTCTGCAGCGACTCGCTGATGAACAGCGCATGCTCCATCCGGCATTGCGTGCGCTGCATCTGCAGGCCCTGCTCGTCGGCGGAGGAGCCGCTGCCCCAGCAGCGCATGTACTCCTCCTGCGGGATCGGGAAGCGGTAGCGCGGATGCGTGAGCGTGCGCCACGGCTGCGCCAGGAAGTTGCGCGAGAGTTCGTCCTGGTAGGCCATCAGCTGCTGGCGCAGCTTGGGCCAGGCGGCGCCCTTGATCGGCACGGCGTTGCGGCTGCGCGCGAGCAGCGCGGCGGCGTGCTCGCCCGGGACGAGGAAACTCATCTGCTGCGCGAAGATCATCGTCGACACGTTGATGCCGACGATCTCGCCGTCCTCGTCGATCACGGGGCCGCCGCTCATGCCGGGGTTGATCGAGCCGGAGTAGTAGATCAACGGGTCGAAGCTGCGCTCGACCAGGCCGTTGTAGGTGCCCTCGACGACGGCGAAGGCGACGTCGTGCGGGTTGCCCATCGAGTAGATGCGCTCGCCCTTGGCCAGCGGCTGCTCCGCCTTGCGGAACACCAGCGGCGTGGCCGTCATGCGGGTGACGACGCCCTTGGGATCAGGGGTGTCGCCCTTGCGCACGATGCGCAGCAGGGCCAGGTCGCGACGGGCGTCGAAGTCCAGCAGCTCGATGTCGCCGCCGTCGCCTTCGGGCGTCTGGTACTGGAGGCGGTAGCGCTCCGGTTCCAGCGCGTGCTGGCTGATGACGTGGTAGTTGGTGATGACGTGGCCTTCGGCGCTGACGACGAAGCCCGAGCCCACCGAGGCCTGGCTGCCGTTGTAGAGCGTGCGGACCTGCAGCAGCTGTGCGCGGCTGCGGTCATAGAGCCGGCGGGCGCTGGCCGAGACCGGCGCGGACGGGATCGCCTGGCTGGCGGCCGCGGCCGGAACGCCGGGGGGAACGGTCGGCGGGGTCGGCAATGTCGGCGATGTCGGCGTTGAGGCCGGCAGCGGCGCGGGGCGTGTCTGCGCCGCGACGGGCAGGCCCAGCGCCGCGCTCAGCAGCAGCAGGACCGCCCCGACGGCGGCACGCCCAGGGGTGAGAGGTTTTCGCGACAACGCAGGAGACTCCAGGAGAACAGCTGGGGGGAGCTGGGGAAGTGCAGGAACGCGCAAGAGCGGGCGGACGCCGCATGCTAGCGGCTTTGCAGGGGCCGCTAGCAATCGGGATGCCGGACGGCCTTGCCGATCGCCCGCGCGGCTGCCGCCGCGGCCCGCCCTGCGATCGGTTCCGCGTTCTTCACTGCTGCGGGCGCTCCCCGGCGGGAGGTTCCTCGGCCGCGGCCGGCTTCTTCGGGCGGGGCTCGCCAGACCAGGGGCTGAACAAGGGCAAGGGCATGCGCACCGGCATCACGTCGAGGTAGAGGTTGACCACCGTGTAGTCCTCGGGCCCGAGTTCGTCGGTGCTCCAGCCGATGCTGCCCGGCCCCTTGTAGAGCCGGAACAGGAAGCCCAGGTCGGCCAGCGAGTCGCCGGCCTTGGGCGCGGCCTCGAAGCTCAGGCCGCGGAACTCGGGCTGGACGCTGTCGATCAGGATGGACATCGCCGTGGAGATCGTGGAGTCGCCCAGCATGTCCGTGTAGAACTGTGGCAGCGTGTAATAGGGTTTGTAGTCGGGCGCGCCGGGTTCGAGCTTCTGACCGCGCAGTTTCACCGCCGAGGGCGTGACGCCGCGCGTGCGCAGGTTCATGCGGTCGCCGTGGTCCAGGTAGGTCAGCCGGGCGTTCTTCAGGTTGAAGACGCCCAGACCGCGGTCCGAGGACGCCTCGCTCAGGTCGACCAGCAGCGCGCCCTTGTGGCCGAGGATCTCGACCTCGTCGCCGCGGATCACGGCGGCGGAGTTCTCGTCCACGCCGAGGCCGAGCTTGTAGCCCTTGGCCAGCATCAGCGGCACCATGCGGCCGAAGCGCCCGCGCTTGAGGAAATGCTGGTCGACGAAGAGCCCGGGGCCGACGAAGCCCAGGCCGCGGTCGATCTGCTTGCCCTCCTCCCACTGGCCCTTGAGGATGCTGATGACGCTGGGGGCGTCGCGGAACATGACCGTGCTCATCACCGCCGCGCCGGCGGAGGTGCCGGCGACCACGCCGCCCTTGCGGTACACGTCCCAGATGGCGTCGAGCATCGGCGTCGAGTGCCCGCCCGGGTAGAGCACGTCGACGATGCGCTCCTGCGAGCCGCCGGTGAAGAAGATGCCCTTGGCGTTGCGCACCTTGGCGATCAGCGCGGCGTCGCGCACGACCTTGTTCAGGTCGACCCACGAGAACTTCGGCGCGACCGGCAGCGCCTCGGCGAAAGCGCCGCGGCGCTGCAGCTGCTCGACGACCTGCTTGGCGCTGGCCTCGGGGTCCTCGGCGGCGGTGCCGAAGACGACGAAACGCGCGCCGCGTCCGCCGGCCAGGGCGATCAGCCGGTTCCAGACCTCGTCGTTGTCGGCCTTCAGCGCGCCGCCGATGGCCATGGCGTGGCCTTTAATGGGGACATCCGACAGGGGGACAGGCGTTGCCTGGGACGCCGGAACGGCGGGCGCCGCAGGAGCGGCGGCGGGGGGCGACGCAGGCTTGGCTGCCGCCGTGGACCGGGACGGCGCCGGCGTGGTGGGCGGGACGGTGGGCGGAGCGGCCAACGCCGGCAGCACGCACCACGACACCAGGAGCGCGCCGACGGCGCGGCGCAGCAGACAGCGATCGAACATCGACAGGGCCTCCCGCCGCGCGGGGGCGGCTTTTCACACCACCATAGCCTCACCCACCCTCCAACGGGTGACCATTGGTCACAGCTCAGTTGCTTCGTCGCGACTGTCGCGGGTCATCACCCTTGTCCGTGACGGTCCGCTCCCTAGACTGGTCCGACAGAGCCACCCCCTATCGGCCTCCGGGAGCCCCTCATGACCGTCCGTCCCACGCGCGCCTCGCTTCGCCCGCCGTTCGCCCCGCGTGTCTGCGCGACCGCGGCCCTGATCGCGCTCTGCAGCGTCGGACTGACGCAGGCGGCGCACGCGCAGGTTGCGCCGCCGGATCCGGCCGCCTCCGCGCCCGCCCCGACGACGGCGCAGAAGCTGCAGCGCGTGGAGATCACCGGCTCCGCGATCAAGCGCATCGCGGACGAGGGCGCGCTGCCCGTGCAGGTCATCAACCGCAACGACATCGTCAAGGCCGGCGTCACCACGGCGGCCGAGATCATGGCGACGGTCTCGGCCATGAGCAACGCGCTGACCGACGGGGTCAGCATCGGCACGGGTGGCGTCAAGGACCAGATGGGCTTCAACTCGGCGAACCTGCGCGGGCTGGGCACCTCGTCGACGCTGGTGCTGCTGAACGGCCGGCGCATGGCCAACTTCGCCTCGCCGGGCGACGACAACGGCGTCGACCTCAACAACATCCCCGCCGCCGCGATCGAGCGCGTCGAGGTGCTGCTCGACGGCGCGTCCGCGATCTACGGCACCGACGCGATCGGCGGCGTCGTCAACTTCATCACCCGCAAGGACTACCAGGGCGTGCAGCTGGACGTCTACGCCGGCAAGACCGGCGAAGGCGGCGCGGGCAAGCGCACCGCGTCCATCGCCGCCGGCCACGGCGACCTGGCGCGCGACGGCTTCAACGTGATGGGCGTGCTGGACTTCCAGAAGACCGACGCGCTGCGGACCTCGCAGCGCGACTTCATCTCCGACCTGCGCATCCCGGAGCGGCTACCGCACCTGCTGTCGGGCGTGACCTTCCCGGGGAACATCCGCCTGAGTTCGGACCAGCGCGACTACCTGCAGGAACAGGGCTTCCTGCTCAACGGCCGCCCCATCACGAACCGCACGATCAACCTGAGCATCCCGGACTGCCAGGCGCCGCATACGCTCTACCTGCCCAACGGCATCGGCGGCGTCGACGCCTGCTCGTACGACTACATGCGCGATCTGGAGCTGTATCCGAAGACCGAGAAGGGCAACTTCCTCGGCCGCGGCGTGGTGGCGCTGGGCGGCAACCACCAGCTCTTCGTCGAGGCCTCCTACTCGCGCAGCAAGAGCTGGTACGTGGGCACCAGCAACCGGATCAACGCGCTGCTAGACGTGTCGATGATCCCGGCGCTGGCGGCGACCGGTCTGGCCGACGTGGATCCGGAGATCGAGGTCCGCACCCGCATGCTCGAGGCCGGCAATCGCGCCAGCGAGCTCACCAGCACCGGCAGCCGCGTGGTGCTGGGCATGACCGGCACGGTGGGCGCGTGGGATTACGACTGGGGCCTCAACCACAGCGTGAACCGGATCTCGGATCGCGACGTGCGCGGCTACCTGCCCGAGGGCGCGACGATGCAGGCCTATGCCGACGGGCTGCTGAATCCGTTCGGACCGTCGAGCCAGGCGGGACTCGACTTCCTGCGCGACAACAACATCAACCAGGAAGTGCGCCGCGCGCGCGGCACCATGGACAGCCTGGACGTCAAGGCGACGCGCACGCTGAGCCGTCTGGCCGGCGGGGACATGGCGATCGCGGTGGGCGCGGAAATGCGCCGCGAGAAGTCGGAGTCTTCAGCCAGCGATCTGCTGCTGTCGGACGACATCCTCGGCGACCCGACGCCCGGCGACGCGCAGTTCACCAAGAACGCGCGCAACATCTGGGCCGCGTATGGGGAGCTGCTGGTGCCCTTCGCCAAGCAGTGGGAACTGCAGCTGGCGGTGCGCCACGACCATTACCAGAAGATCGGCGGCTCGACGAATCCCAAGATCGGCCTGCGCTTCGCGCCGATGAAGGACCTCACCTTCCGCGCCTCGGCGGGCACGGGCTTCCGCGCGCCGTCGATGAACGACCTCTACCGCTCGGTGAAGACCAGCACGACGCCGGTGCTCGCCGACCCGGTCTGCATGCGCGAGAACGACAACGACCTGACCACCTGCTCGGACTTCTGGGAAACGCGCATCTACTCGAACGCCAAGCTGAAGCCGGAGAAGTCGCGACAGTTCTCGATCGGGGTGCTGGCGGATCCGACGCCCAACTGGAGCGTCGGCCTGGACTACTGGAACATCGAGAAGCGCAACCTGATCAGCACGATCGGGGAGGACGTGATCCTGGCCAACGCCGACAAGTACGCCTCGCTCATCCACCGCTACAACGACGCGGTGCCGGTCGACGGCTGCGACTTCGACCCCGACGATTCGTCGATCTGCTTCATCGAGCTGCACAAGGAGAACCGCGGCAAGCAGAAGGCCTCCGGGCTGGACCTGACGCTGCAGTTCCGCTCGCCCGCCACCGATTGGGGACGCTTCGGCGCCCGGTTGGTGGGCACCCTCACGCTCTCGTCGAAGAAGCAGACCGGCGACGGCGATCCGTTCATCAGCAACCTCGGCCGCTTCGTCACCGACGGTGTTGTGCAACGCTGGCGGCATCGGCTGAACTTCGACTGGTCGCGCGGACCGTGGAGCCTCAACCTCGCCAACAGCTTCTACAGCGGCTACGACGACCAGAACTCGGCCATCGACAACGACGCCGGGAACATCGTCTCGAAGAACAAGGTGAAGGCGTACTCGCTGTGGGACCTGGCAGGCGGATGGGACGCCACCTCCGCCCTCACCCTCCGCGCCGGGGTGAAGAACCTGTTCGACAAGGCACCGCCGTTCTCGAACCAGGCCTACTTCTTCATCTCGGGATACGACCCGAGCTACACCGATCCCCGCGGTCGGTTCTTCTATCTGTCGGCGTCGTATCAGTTCAAGTAGGACCGCCTACCTGAATCGTTCAGTGCGTTGGCCGCCAGTGCGTGGGGCCCCGGAGTCAAGCTCCGAAACCCCACGCACTGCCGTCCCCAACCACCGTCTCACTTCAACGGTTTTGCGACCGAGGACTCAGTCGAGCTTCCAGCTCATGACTTCGCCGCCGCGCAGCGGCTTGAGCTGGGCGGCCTCGCCGAAGGGGACGGCGTCGGGGAGCATCCAATCCGTCTTGCGCAGCGTGACCTGCGTGGTGTTGCGCGGCAGGCCGTAGAAGTCGGCGCCGTTGAAGCTCGCGAAAGCTTCGAGCTTGTCGAGCGCGCCCGCAGCCTCGAAGGCCTCGGCGTAGAGCTCGATCGCGGACAGCGCGGTGAAGCAGCCGGCGCCGCACACCGAGTTCTCTTTCATCACCGACGCATGCGGGGCGCTGTCGGTGCCGAGGAAGAACTTGGCGCTGCCCGAGGTCGCCGCCTTGATCAGCGCGAGGCGATGCTCCTCGCGCTTGAGCACGGGCAGGCAGTAGTAGTGCGGACGCAGCCCGCCCATGAAGATCGCGTTGCGGTTGTAGAGCAGATGCTGCGGCGTGACGGTCGCGCCGGTGAAGCGGTCGGCGCCGGTCACGTACTGCGCGGCTTCCTTCGTCGTGATGTGCTCGAAGACGACCTTCAGCTCGGGGAAGTCCTTGCGCAGCGGCTGCATCACGCGGTCGATGAAGAAGGCCTCGCGATCGAAGACGTCGACGTCGCCGTCGGTCACTTCGCCGTGGACGAGCAACAGCAGGCCGGCCTTCTGCATGGCCTCCAGCGTCGCGTAGGTCTTGCGGATGTCGGTGACGCCGGCATCGCTGTTGGTCGTGGCGCCGGCCGGATAGAGCTTGAGCGCGACGATCCCCGCGGCCTTGGCGGCGGCGATGTCCTCGGGCGTGGTGCGGTCGGTCAGGTAGAGCGTCATCAGCGGCTCGAAGTCCACGCCGGCGGGCACCGCGGCGAGGATGCGCTGGCGATACGCGAGGGCCTGTTCAGCCGTCGTGATCGGCGGCTTCAGATTCGGCATCGCGATCGCGCGCGCGAACTGGCGCGCGGTATACGGGACGACGCTCTGCAGGGCGGCACCGTCGCGCAGGTGCACGTGCCAGTCGTCGGGACGGGTCAGGACAAGGGTTTCGCTCATGGGGCGGGATTGTCTCACCGCCCCAAATGCTGCCCCGCCCGCAGCATCAACCTGACGACGTTCCTTGGTTGGTGCCAGGTGTTGCCGGGCGGATTCCCGCACGACGCCATCGCGCCTCGTGCGACTCGCCGCACAAGTTGGTCGAATCGCGAAGACCTCGATGGTTGCCTCAAAGCAAAAGGCCCGCACCTTGCGGAGCGGGCCTTCCGGGCAGCACACGACGGAACGCGGGACGCCGGAGGCGTCGCGGTTCAGTGCTGCAGGATCTTCGCCAGGAAGTCCTTGGCGCGCGGCGAGCGCGCTTCCGGATCGCCGAAGAACTCGTCGCGGGTGCAGTCCTCGATGATCTTGCCGGCGTCCATGAAGATGACGCGATTGCTGACCTTGCGCGCGAAGCCCATCTCGTGCGTCACGCACATCATGGTCATGCCTTCGTTGGCCAGCTGGACCATCACGTCCAGCACCTCGCCGACCATCTCAGGATCCAGCGCCGAGGTCGGCTCGTCGAACAGCATGACGATCGGGTCCATCGACAGCGCCCGGGCGATCGCCACGCGCTGCTGCTGACCGCCCGAGAGCTGACCCGGGAACTTGTCCTTGTGCGCCATCAGGCCCACGCGCTCCAGCATCTTCAGCCCGCGGGTCTTGGCGTCGGCCATGTTGCGGCCCAGCACCTTGACCTGCGCCAGCGTGAGGTTCTCCGTCACCGACAGGTGGGGGAACAGCTCGAAATGCTGGAACACCATGCCCACGCGCGACCGCAGCTTCGGCAGGTTGGTCTTGGGATTGGTCAGGCTGGTGCCGTCGACCACGATGTCGCCCGCCTGGATGGGCTCCAGCGCGTTGACGGTCTTGATCAGCGTGGACTTGCCCGACCCCGACGGGCCGCACACCACCACCACCTCGCCCTTCTGGATGTTGGTGGAGCAATCGGTCAGCACCTGGAACGGGCCGTACCACTTGGAGACGTTCTTGATTTCGATCATGGAGCGGACCTCAGCGGATGATGGCGATCTTCTTCTGCAGCCGGCGGACCAGCATGGACAGGCTGAAGCAGATCACGAAATAGACGACGGCGACGAAGAGGTAGGTCTCCATCGGCCGACCGAAGTTCTTGCCGGCGACCTCGAAGCCCTTCAGCAGGTCGTACGCCCCGATCGCATACACGAGCGACGTGTCCTGGAACAGCACGATGGTCTGCGTCAGCAGCACCGGCAGCATGTTGCGGAAGGCCTGCGGCAGCACCACCAGGCTCATGGTCTGGCGGTAGGTCATGCCCATCGCGTACCCCGCGAAGACCTGACCCTTGGACACCGACTGGATGCCCGCGCGCATGATCTCCGAGTAGTAGGTCGCTTCGAACAGCGTGAAGGTGATCAGCGCCGTCGTCTCGGGCCTGAAGGGCTCCCATCCCAACGCGCGGGTGGCGTACGGCAGCAGCAGGTAGCACCACAGGATCACCATCACCAGCGGGATGGAACGCAGCGTGTCGACGTAGAACGCCGCCGGCTTCTCCAGCCACCACTTGCCCGACAGGCGCATCAGCGCCAGCACCGTGCCCAGCACGATGCCGCCGATCATGGCCGACACCGTCAGCTGGATGGAGAACAACAGTCCCTTGGCCACGAAGGACGTCAGGACGTCCCAGGTGAGGAACGAGAAATCGAGTTGCGTCATGTCACTTCGCCCCCAGGATGCCGGGCACGCGCACGTACCACTCGATGAGCTTGGCCACGCGGTTGATCGCGTAGGCGGAGACGAAGTACAGCAGCGTCACCGGCAGGAAGATCTGCACGAAGCTCGACTGCTCCGACGCCTGCAGCGCGAACTGCGCCAGCTCGGGCACGCTCACCGCGAAGGCCACCGCCGAGTTCTTGACGATGTTCATGCTCTCGCTGGTCAGCGGCGGGATGACGATGCGGAAGGCCATCGGCAGCAGCACGTGGCGGTAGGTCTGCGGCAGCGTCAGTCCCAGCGCCTGGCCGGCATAACGCTGGCCCTTGGGCAGCGTCAGGATGCCGGCCTTGACCTGTTCGGCGACCCGCGCCGAGGTGAACAGCCCGATGGCGATCACCACGAGGGCGGTGGGGGGCAGATCCAGCACCGGGAACAGGCGCGGCACCACGTGATACCAGATGAACACCTGGACGATCAGCGGAATGTTCCGGAACAACTCCGTCCAGGACTCGCCGAACATTGCCAGCTTGCGGTTCGGCACGGTGCGCAGCACGCCGATCAGCGACCCCGCCACCAGCGCGACCAGCAGGCCGACGACCGAGACGACCATCGTCCAGCCCCAGCCGTGGATCATCGCGTCCAGGTAAGTCTCATAACCGGGGGCGCCGAAACACTTCGGCGCGGCCTCCTCGGTCACCATGTCTGTGCAGTACAACTGCCAATCCCAGCTCGCCATGGGGTGCTCCATCCTTCAAAACGAGGGCCTGTTGCGACAAGGCGCCCCGCGGGGCGCCTTGTGCTCAGGCGAGGCCGATTACTTCTTGAGGTATTCCTCGACCGGCTTGTCGTTCGGGTTCGCCCACGCGTCCTTGGTCGCGGCCGTCGCCGGCAGACCGACCTTGGTGTTGGTCGGCGGGATCGGCTGGATGAACCACTTGTCGTACAGCTTCGAGATCTCGCCCGACTTCATCAGGCCCTTGATGCTGTCGTCCACGGCCTTCTTGAAGGCCGGATCGTCCTTGCGGACCATGATGGCGATCGGCTCGACCGACAGCACTTCGCCGACGATCTTGAAGCCCGCCGGGTTGCGCGACTTGGCGATGTTGCCGGCCAGGATCTGGCCGTCCATCACGAAGGCGTCGGCACGGCCCGACTCCAGCAGCAGGAAGCTGTCGGCGTGGTCCTTGCCCAGCACTTCCTTGAAGTCCACGCCGTTGGCGCGCTCATGCTTGCGCAGCAGCTGGACGGAGGTGGTGCCGGTGGTCGTCGCGACGGTCTTGCCGTTCAGTTGCGCGATCGAGGTGATGCCCGAATCGGCCTTCACGGCGATGCGCACTTCCTCGACGTAGGTCGTGACGGCGAAGGCCACGTCCTTCTGACGGGTCAGGTTGTTGGTGGTCGAGCCGCACTCGATGTCCACGGTGCCGTTCTGCACCAGCGGCACGCGGTTCTGCGACGTGACCGGCAGGTACTTGATGTCCAGCTTGGACAGGCCCAGCTGCTTCTGCACGTCGGCCAGCACGCGCTGGCAGATCTCGACGTGGTAACCGACGTACTTGCCGTCTCCCAGGGTGTACGACAGCGCGCCCGAGGACTCGCGAACGCCCATGGTCACGCTGCCTGTGTCCTTGATCTTCTTGAGCGTGTCGGCCTGGGCCACGCCCACCAACGCCGCACCAAGGGCCAGTACCAGCAATGCCTTCTTCATAGATGCTCCTGCTTGTTCGGATTCAAAAAGCGGATTCGAGGGAGGTTCGACCGGTGAGCCTCCCAACCGGCAGAGCAGACCATGCGCGGTCGCTTTGCTGGGTAGGGAGTATCACGCATCTCGACTTGTTGCGTGGCTTACGTATGCAGGTTCCGTGCCCGGTTCAGGTCAGACCTTCAGGCGTCGACGCCACCCGACGCCTCAGCCTTCCATCTTCTCGGCGTGGGTCAGGAAGTTCCACAGCGCCTGCGCCACCGGCTTGACGCGCCGCGTCGAGCCCTGGCGCTCGCGGTACATGCGCAATTCCATGTTGAGCTCGTACTGGCCGGGCTCCGCGGCCCGCACCAGGCGGCGCGCCTTCACTTCCTTCTTCACCGAGCTGGCCGGCAGGAAGGCCAGTCCGTGGCCCTCGATGGCCATGGCCTTGAGGCTCTCGGCCATGTCGGTCTCGAAGACGGATTCGAAGTTCAGCGGCTGCGCCGCGCCCTTGACGATCAGTTCCACCAATCGCCCGAGGTAGGCCCCCGAGGCGTAGCTCAGGAAGGGGATCTTCTGGCCCGGGTGTCCGGAAATCCGGAACATCGGCGCGCCGCTTGTGTCAGCTTTCGCATAGGCGGCCAGCGTCTCGTGGCCGAGCGAGACGGATTCGTAACGCTCCGGGTCCAGCTGCAGCGGCTGGCTGGGGTGGTGGTAGACCACCAGCAGGTCGCAGTTGCCTTCGCTGAGCTGCAGGGTCGCGTCGTGGACGTTGAGCGCGTTGAGCCGGCACTTCACCTCGCCGAAGCGCTGGCGCAACTCCATCAGCCAGTGCGGGAAGAAGCTGAAGGACAGCGAGTGCGGCACGGCGAACTCGATCATGTCCTGCCCCGCCGACTGGTGGCTGCGCAGCATGTTGCGCGTGGCCTGCAGGTTGCCCAGCAGGTCCACGGCCTGGCCCAGCAGCGTCTCGCCGGCGGCGGTGAGCCGCGTCGGATAGGACGAGCGGTCGACCAGATCCACGCCCGCCCAGGCCTCCAGCGCCTGGATGCGGCGCGAGAACGCGGGCTGCGTGACATGCCGCAGTTGAGCCGAGCGGGAGAAGCTGCGCGTCTCCGCCAGGCTCACGAAGTCTTCAAGCCATTTGGTTTCCACGGCGCGGGAGTTTATCCGTGTGGTGCGAGGGGCTGCTCAAGCCCCTGCGGAGGGTCCTGGTCCTGACGATCGTGGCCGTCCTGCTGCAGCGCCCACATCTGCGCGTAGCGGCCCCGCTGCGCGAGCAGCGCCGCGTGCGTGCCGCGCTCGACGATGAGGCCCTGCTCCATCACGAGGATCTCGTGCGCGTCGACGACGGTGGAGAGCCGGTGCGCGATGACCAGCACGGTCTTGTCCTGCGCGGCGGCCTCGAGCTCGGCCTGGATGGCGCGCTCGTTGCGCGAGTCCAGCGCGGAGGTCGCCTCGTCGAAGATCAGGATGGGCGGATCCTTCAGCAGCGTGCGCGCGATCGCGACGCGTTGCTTCTCGCCGCCGGAGAGCTTCAGGCCGCGCTCGCCGACCATGGTCTGGTAACCCTGTGGCAGGTGGCGGATGAAGTCGTGGATGTGCGCGGACTTCGCGGCGGCCTCGATCTCCTCCGTCGTCGCCTCGGGTCGGCCGTAGGCGATGTTGTAGGCGATCGTGTCGTTGAACAGCACGGTGTCCTGCGGCACGATGCCGATCGCGCGGCGCACGCTGTGCTGCGTTACGTCGGCGAGCGACTGGCCGTCGATGGCGATGCGGCCCGACTGCGCGTCGTAGAAGCGGTAGAGCAATCTCGCCAGCGTGCTCTTGCCCGAGCCGCTGGGACCGACGACGGCGACCTTCTTCCCTGCGGGAATCTCCAGGCTCACGCCCTTGAGGATGGGACGCTGCGGCTCGTAGGCGAAGTGCACGTCGTCGAAGCGCACGGCCGCGCCGTCCACGCGCAGCGGCAACGCGCCGGGTGCGTCGGCGATCTCGCGCTCGCGAGCCAGGAGGCCGAACATCTTGTCCAGGTCGGTCAGGCTCTGCTTGATCTCGCGGTAGATCACGCCGAGGAAGTTCAGCGGGATGTAGAGCTGGATCATGAAGGCGTTGATCATGACCAGGTCGCCCAGGCTCATGCGGCCGTCGACGACGCCCTGCGTCGCGCGCCACAGCATGGCCACCAGCGCGACCGCGATGATCACCTGCTGCCCGCTGTTGAGCAGCGACAGCGTGCGCTGCGACTTCAGCTGCGCGCGGCGCAGGCGCTCCAGGCTCTGGTCGTAGCGGGCGGCTTCGAAGTCCTCGTTGTTGAAGTACTTCACCGTCTCGTAGTTCAGCAGCGAATCGATCGCCTTGCTGTGCGCGTGCGAGTCCAGCTCGTTGAGCAGCTTGCGGTACTTGGTGCGCCACTCGGTGACGACGATGGTGAAGCCGATGTAGAAGACCAGCGCGGCGCCGGTGATCCAGGCGAAGAGCACGTCGAACTTGACCGCGAGCAGGCTGAGCACCAGCACCACCTCGACCAGCGTCGGGAAGATGCTGTAGAGCGAATACGAGATCAGCGCATGCACGGCGCGCGTGCCGCGCTCGATGTCGCGGGTCATGCCGCCGGTCTGGCGTTCCAGGTGGAAGCGCAGGCTGAGGTCGTGCAGATGGCGGAACACCTGCAGCGAGATGCTGCGCGAGGCGCCCTCGGTGGCCTTGGCGAAGATCAGCTCGCGCGCCTCGGTGAACAGCGAGGTGCACAGCCGCAGCATGCCGTAGGCGAGCAGCAGGCCGACCGGCACGACCATCAGCGCCTGCGCGCTGCCGGCGGGGATGTCGAGGCTGTCGACCAGTTGCTTGAGCAGCAGCGGCACGCCGACGTTGGCGAGCTTGGCTGCGACCATGAAGCCCAGCGCGATGCCGACGCGCCAGCGGTAGCGCCAGAAGTACGGGAGCAGGCGGGCGATGGTGTGCCAGTCGCCACGTGCCTCGGGCGCGGACGTGGGCGCGGCGGAGCCGTCGGTGGGAGGAGCGGGGGGCGTCGGCGCGGTGCCGGCGAGTGTGGAACGGCGCATGGAGAGGGAGCGTGGCCTTGCCGTGGAGTCGGGCACCCGCCCTGGCGAGGGCGGACATGCTGGACGACAATGCCGCTCATTGTCACCGTTTGGCCATCATGAGCGACTCCACCGATTCCAATGTCCCTGCCTCGTCGCCCTCGACGTCGACATCCACGACGCCCGGCACCCTGCTCTCGCCCGAGACCATCGGCCCGCGCGAGCTGGTGATGCGCGTGATGCCGATGCCGGCGGATGCCAACGGCAACGGCGACATCTTCGGCGGCTGGATCATGGCGCAGGTCGACCTGGCCGGCTCGGTGCTGCCGGCGCGCATCTCGCGCGGCCGCATCGCGACGGTGGCGGTCAACCAGTTCATCTTCAAGCAGCCGGTGTCGGTGGGCGACCTGCTGAGCTTCTACGCGCAGGTCACGCGCATCGGGCGCACTTCGATCACCGTGCACGTCGAGGTCTTCGCCGAACGCAACCCGGCCAATCCGCATGTGGTCAAGGTGACCGAGGCCAACCTCACCTACGTCGCGATCGATCGCGAAGGCAAGTCGCGCGTCTTCGGCCAGGAGGCCTGACTCCATCGGTGCACATGGGCCCCGGGATGGGGCCATCCGGCTGGTGTGCGCCCCGCCGGGCGAATGGGCATTGGTCCACCAGGGTAACTACGTAGATTCCGCAGCATCGGAAAAACCTCGGGTGGGATACTGCCCGGCCAGGGTGCGCAGACACGCCGGTGACGGCGCCTGCGGCCACCCGCAACCGGAGCCGTACCCCATGCTGACCCCTTCCGCCTCCGCCGCGCCGGCCGTGCCCGTGCCGTGGTATCGCCATCTCTACCTCCAGGTCGTCATTGCGATCCTGATCGGCATCACGCTGGGCTATTTCGAGCCGGCGCTGGCCGTCAAGTTCCAGCCGCTGGGCGACGCCTTCATCAAGCTGGTGAAGATGATCATCGCGCCGGTGATCTTCCTGACCATCGTGACCGGCATCGCCAGCATGACGCAGCTGAGCGCCGTCGGCCGTGTGTTCGGCAAGGCGATGGCCTACTTCCTGTTCTTCTCCACGCTGGCGCTGATCGTCGGCCTGGTGGTGGCCAACGTCGTGCAGCCGGGCGCCGGCATGAACGTCAACGTGGCCGACCTGGACCAGAAGGAAGTGCACCGCTACGTCGAGAAGACGCATGACCTGACCCTGGTCAGCTTCCTGATGGACGTGATCCCGAAGTCGCTGATCGGCGCGCTGGCGGACGGCAACATCCTGCAGACGCTGTTCGTGGCGGTGCTGTTCGGCATCGCGCTGGCGCTGACGGGCGAGCGCGGCAAGCCGGTGCTGACCTTCTTCGAGTCGCTGACGGCGCCAGTCTTCCGGATGGTGCACATCCTGATGAAGGCGGCGCCGGTGGGCGCGTTCGGCGCGATGGCCTTCACCATCGGCAAGTACGGCGTGGCCTCGCTGCTCAACCTGGGCATGCTGGTGGGCAGCTTCTACCTGACCTCGCTGCTGTTCGTGCTGGTGATCCTGGGCATCGTGGCCCGACTGTGCGGCTTCTCGATCCTGAAGCTGATCCGCTACCTGAAGGCGGAGCTGCTGCTGGTGCTGGGCACCTCTTCGTCGGAGTCGGCGCTGCCGTCGCTGATGGAGAAGATGGAGAAGGCCGGCTGCAAGAAGACGGTGGTGGGGCTGGTCGTGCCGACGGGGTACTCGTTCAACCTGGACGGGACCAACATCTACATGACGCTGGCGGCGCTGTTCATCGCGCAGGCGACCAACACCGAGCTGACGCTGACGCACCAGATCACGCTGCTGCTGGTGGCGATGCTGAGCTCCAAGGGCGCGGCGGGCGTGACGGGCGCGGGCTTCATCACGCTGGCGGCGACGCTGTCGGTGGTGCCGGAAGTGCCGGTGGCCGGCATGGCGCTGATCCTGGGGGTGGACCGCTTCATGTCGGAGTGCCGCTCGCTGACCAACTTCGTCGGCAACGCGGTGGCGACCATCGTCGTGTCCAAGTGGGAACGCGCGCTGGACCACGACGCGCTGGATCTGGCGCTGTCGGGCAAGTCGGGTGACACGGACGACCTGCCGGTCCGCGTGGCCGGACCGGCCGAGACCGCGTGAGCGATCGGCACCCATGAACGACAACGCGCCCTGAGGGGCGCGTTTTTCATTCCGACCAGCCAATCGTATTTGTTGGCGGAGGGCGTCAGGTGTCCAAGCGATCCCCGTACCAGACGATCGCGTACGGTCACATCGCAGCCATGGTAGCCAAGAACGATGCGGCCTTCACTCATTGATAGTCCGGCATCAGGTTGCCGTCCTCATCAACGATGCCGGCCAGCTTCGCCAGATGAAAAGCCATCGCTGGACCGACGGGCCGCAGGTCGTCATCACTCGGCAGTCCGATCGTGCCGAGCTTGTGATCGTAGTTCGGGATCGACTTGGGCATGACAGAGGCCCGTGCCACGCAGCCGCACCGCTCGCACGCGCTGACAGGTGTCCGACTCGCCTTCTTTCCATTCCGCTTCTTGCTCATCAGGAATCACTCCAATCAACAGAGGAGTCCTCATGATTCCGAGGTCTGTCGGCGGTGCCAATCGCATGTTCTCGTGCAATCGCGGCCGGCAATGACTTGGTCAAGTCGTGACCCCCTTTGAATGAGGCGTCGTCCCAGGCGCTTCGCGATCCGCGACGCCCCTTCGCGTCGTCGCGGTGCCGGAGGCCCGCGAGACTGATACGCAGTTGAGCCGTCGTCGGGACAACCGCTACACAGTGATGCAAAGGAGTATCACCAACCGGACCTTCAGGTATCAACGCAGCAACTGCGAGTGGCTATCGTTCGACCTCAGCGCCGGCTCGATCCGGTGGCCAGGACCGATACCCATAACAGGAGACTCCCGATGCCCCGCTTCGTCCGTATCGACCGGTCGCGAACGACCGTGCTCACCGCACTCACGCTCGCCGGCCTGGTCGCTCTCTGTGGCCTTGTCGGCGCGGCGCGGGCGCAGGCGCCCACCGAGCTGGTGATCGCCACCGTCAACAACGGCGACATGATCGAGATGCAGAAGCTCAGCAAGCATTTCGAGGAGGCCAACCCCGACATCAAGCTCAAGTGGGTGACGCTGGAGGAAGGCGTGCTGCGCCAGCGCGTCACCACCGACATCGCCACCAAGGGCGGCCAGTTCGACGTGATGACCATCGGCCTGTACGAGGCGCCGATCTGGGGTCGCAAGGGCTGGCTGCAGGAACTCAAGACCGACGCGGCCTACGACGTCGACGACCTGCTCCCCACCGTGCGCAGCGGCGTGTCGGTGGACGGCAAGCTCTTCGCCGCGCCGTTCTACGCCGAGAGCTCCATGCTCATGTACCGCAAGGACCTCGCCGACAAGGCCGGCGTGCAGCTCGGCGACCATCCGACCTGGACGCAGGTGAAGGACCTGGCCGCGAAGATCCACGACCCCAAGCACGGCGTCTACGGCATCTGCCTGCGCGGCAAGCCGGGCTGGGGCGACAACATGGCCTTCATCACCACGCTGGTGAACACCTTCGGCGGCCAGTGGTTCGACATGCAGTGGAAGCCGCAGCTCGAGTCCAAGCCCTGGAAGGACGCGACCGCCTTCTACGTCGACCTGCTCAGGCAGTACGGCCCGCCCGGATCGGCCTCCAACAGCTTCAACGAGATCCTCGCGCTGACCAACGCCGGCAAGTGCGGCCTGTGGGTGGACGCCACCATCGCCGCGTCCTTCGTCTCCGATCCCAAACAGAGCCAGGTGGCGGCGCAGATGGCCTTCACGCAGGCGCCGACCATGAACACGCCCAAGGGCGCGAACTGGCTCTGGTCCTGGAACCTCGCCATCCCGGCGGGCTCGCGCAAGGTCGCCGCGGCGCAGAAGTTCATCACCTGGTCCACGAGCAAGGGCTACATCCAGCTCGTGGCGAAGACGCAGGGCTGGGCCAAGGTGCCGACCGGCACGCGCAAGAGCACCTACGCGAATCCGGAGTTCCAGAAGGCCGCTCGCTTCGCCGCCGCGGAGAAGGCCGCGATCGACTCAGCCAGCCCGAACGACGCGACCTTGCCCAGGAGCCCGTATGTCGGCATCCAGTTCGCCGCGATCCCGGAGTTCCAGGCCATCGGCATCGCAGTCGGACAGCAGCTGAGCGCCGCGCTGGCCGGCAAGACCACCGTGGACGCCGCACTGAAGTCGGGCCAGACCACGGCCGAGCGCGAGCTCACCAAGGCCGGCTACTACCGCAAGTGAGCGGCCATGAATCGTTCCATTCCGCGCCTGCTGCTGGCGCCCGCGGTGGGCACGCTGTTCCTGTGGATGATCGTGCCGCTGGGCATGACGATCTACTTCTCGCTCATCCGCTACAACCTGATGCAGCCGGACGAGACCGGCTTCGCCGGCCTGGAGAACTTCACGTTCTTCGTCACCGATCCGTCCTTCGGCACCGCGGTCACCAACACGCTGCTGCTGCTGGGCAGCGTGATCGCGATCACCGTGCTGATCGGCGTCGCCCTGGCGCTGCTGATCAACGAGCCCTTCCCCGGCCGCGGGATCGTGCGCGTGCTGCTGATCTCGCCCTTCTTCGTCATGCCCACGGTCAACGCGCTGCTGTGGAAGAACATGATGATGAATCCGATCTACGGCGTGCTCGCCCAGGTCTGGACCTTCTTCGGCGCGCAACCGGTGGACTGGCTGACCGACCATCCGCTGTTCGCCGTGATCGTGATGGTGGCCTGGCAGTGGCTGCCCTTCGCGACGCTGATCTTCATGACCTCGCTGCAGAGCCTGGACCGGGAACAGCTGGAGGCCGCTCGCATGGACGGCGCCAACTACCTCCAGCAGGTGCGCTTCCTGGTCCTGCCGCACCTGGCGCGATCGGTCGCCGTCGTGGTGATGATCGAGATGATCTTCCTGCTGGGCGTCTTCGCCGAGATCTACACCACCACGGCCGGCGGCCCCGGGGACGCCAGCACCAACGTGACCTTCCTGATCTTCAAGCAGGCGTTGCTGAACTTCGACGCCGGCGTCGCGTCCGCGGGCGCGCTGTTCGCGGTGCTGATGGCCAACATCGTGGCGGTCTTCCTGATACGCCTGATCGGCAAGAACCTGGACCGTTGAGGAGACGCCCATGACCGCAAGATCCGCAACGGCGGCAAGACGACGTCCGCCCTTCCCGCTCGCCCTGATGATCCGCACGGCGACCGCCTGGTCGGTGGCGCTGCTGCTGTTCTTCCCGCTGGCCTGGCTGGGCCTGACCGCCTTCAAGACGGAGCTGCAGGCCGTGGCCGTGCCGCCGCAGTGGCTGTTCACGCCGACGCTGGAGAACTTCCACGAGGTGCAGGCCCGCAGCGACTACCTGCTGCACGCCCGCAACTCGGTGGTGACCAGCGTGCTGTCCACCGTGCTCGGGCTGCTGCTGGCGGCGCCCGCGGCCTACGCGATGGCCTTCTTCCGCGGCCGCTGGACCCGCGACCTGCTGATGTGGATGCTGTCCACCAAGATGATGCCGGCCGTCGGCGCGCTGGTGCCCGTCTACGTGCTCGCGCAGAAGAGCCAGCTGCTGGACACGCAGCTCGCCTTGATCATCGTCTTCGCGCTCTCCAACCTGCCGATCATGGTGTGGATGCTGTACTCGCACTTCCGCGACATCCCGCCGGAAATCCTCGAGGCCGCGCGCATGGACGGCGCCACGCTGTGGCAGGAGGTCCGCCTGGTGCTGCTGCCGCTGGGCATGGGCGGCATCGCCTCCACCGGCCTGCTGTGCCTGGTGCTGTCCTGGAACGAATCGTTCTGGAGCCTCAACCTCAGCGCCGCCAAGGCCGGCACGCTGGCCACGCTGATCGCCTCCTACTCCAGCCCCGAAGGCCTGTTCTGGGCCAAGCTCTCCGCCGCCTCGCTGCTGGCCATCGCGCCCATCGTCGTGTTCGGCTGGTTCAGCCAGAAGCAGCTCGTGCAGGGGCTGACCTTCGGCGCCGTCAAATAACCCGGACCTCCCATGGCATTCCTTGAACTGAACGGCATCGAGAAATTCTTCGCCCAGCATCGCGCCATCCGCGGCATCGACCTGTGCATCGAACGGGGCGAGTTCATCGTCTTCGTCGGGCCCTCGGGCTGCGGCAAGTCGACGCTGCTGCGGCTGATCGCGGGGCTGGAGCGCATCGACGGCGGCACGCTGAAGCTGGACGGCCGCGACATCACCGACCTGCCTTCCAGCCGCCGCGATCTCGCGATGGTCTTCCAGAGCTACGCGCTCTACCCGCACATGAGCGTCTACGACAACATGAGCTTCGCGCTCAAGCTCGCGGGCGTGGCAACCGCGGAGATCCGCGCCAAGGTCGAGCGGGCGGCCGAGGTGCTGAACCTCACCGACTACCTCCAGCGCACACCCAAGGCACTGTCCGGCGGCCAGCGCCAGCGCGTGGCGATCGGGCGGGCCATCGTGCGTTCGCCCAAGGTCTTCCTGTTCGATGAACCGTTGTCCAACCTCGATGCGGCGCTGCGCGGGCAGACGCGCGTGGAGATCGCCAAGCTGCATCGCGACCTCGGCGCGACCACGATCTACGTGACGCACGACCAGGTCGAGGCGATGACGCTGGCCAGCCGCGTGGTGGTGCTGCGCGACGGGCAGATCGAGCAGGTCGGCACGCCGCTGGAGCTGTACGACCGACCCGCCAATCAATTCGTGGCGCAGTTCATCGGCACGCCGCAGATGAACCTGGTGCCTTGCCGGAAGCTGCCCGACCTGCTGCAGCGGCAGGCGCCGCGCGCCGCCGCGAACGGCAGCATGGGGCTGCGTCCCGAGGCCGTCGGCGTGGGCCCGCGCGGCGAAGGCGCCGTGGGCGCGATGGGCGGCACCGTGGAACTGGTGGAAGCGCTGGGCGCCGAGACGCTGCTCTACGTGCGCACCGTCGAGGGCACGCAGTTGGTGGCGCGGCTCAGCGAGCGCACGCGCTGCGAGGCGGGAGACGAGGTGTCGCTGCGGCTCGATGCCGCTCAGGCGCTCTGGTTCGACGACGCTGGCCGCGTGGTGCCGACGGGTGAGGAACTCGCCGCATGAGCCTCGCCATCGCCACCGCCGACGACGCCTTCACCATCCTCCACCTCGGACTGGGCGCCTTCCATCGTGCCCATCAGGCGCTGTACCTGCAGGCGCTGCACGACCGGGGCGACATGCGCTGGGTGCTGGCCGGCGGCAACCTGCGCCCGGACATGCCCGACACCATCGCGGCGCTGCGGGCGCAGGGCGGCGCGTACACGCTGGAGACGGTGTCCGCGCAAGGCGAGCGCCGCTACACCCGGGTCCGATCCATCCGCACCGTCGTGCCGTACACGCCGGACCTGGCCGGCCTGATCGCCATCGCCGCGGATCCCGCCACGCGCATCCTGTCCTTCACGGTGACGGAGGCCGGCTATTACCTGGACAGCCGACACGAGCTCGACTGGGCGCATGCGCCGGAACTGACCGCCGACCTGGCAGCCGCACGCGAAGGCCGGCCCGGCAGCACGCTCTACGGCGCGCTCACCGCGCTGCTGCGCGCGCGCATGTCGGCCGCCGCGGGGCCGATCACGCTGCTCAACTGCGACAACCTGCGGCACAACGGCGACCGCTCGCGCCACGGCCTGCTGCAGTTCGTGCGGGCGCTCGGCGATGAGTCGCTCGCGGCCTGGATCGACTTGAACACGACCAGCCCGAACGCGATGGTCGATCGCATCACGCCGCGCCCGACGCCGGAGGTCCGTGACCGCGTGCTCGCCGCCACCGGACGCAACGACCCCGCCGCGCTGATGAGCGAGAGCTTCACGCAGTGGGTCATCGAGGACCGCTTCGCCGCCGGCCGTCCGGACTGGGAAGCGGTAGACGTGGAGATGGTCGATTCGGTGCTCCCCTACGAGGAAGCCAAGATCCGCCTGCTGAATGCCACGCACAGCTGCATCGCGTGGGCGGGCACGCTCCGCGGCTACCGGTTCATCCACGAAGGGACGCAGGATCCGCGCATCCGCAAGATGGCGGTCGACTACGCGACCGACGACGCCATCCCCGTGCTGCAGCCCAGCCCGCTGGACCTGGCGGCCTACCGCGACGTCGTGCTGGAGCGCTTCGCCAATCCGGCCATCGCCGACACCAACCAGCGCGTGGCCATGGACGGATTCAGCAAGATCCCGGGCTTCATCACGCCGACGATCCGCGAGCGTCTGGCGCGCGGCGAGGGGATCGCCAGCGTCGCGATGCTGCCGGCGCTGTTCCTGGCCTACCTGCAGCGCTGGCATGCCGGTCAGCTGCCTCATGAGTACCAGGATCAGGTGATGGACGTCGACGCGGCCCATGCGATCTGCGCCGCGGACGATCCCGTCGCGGCCTTCGCCGCCGATCGCCTGCTGTGGGGAGAACTGGCCGGCGATCCCCGGCTGGAGGCTGCCCTGCGCGCGGCCACCGGCCGGGTGCGACACTTCATCGGGGAGAGCCCTTGATGCCGACGACGCAAGCCGCACCGCGACGGACCCAGCCCGAGCTGGAATACGCCTACTCCCGATCGCCGGAGCTGGGCTACGAACCGTCGGAGAACGCCGGCTTCATCCGCTGCCTGTCGCACGGCTTCCCGACGCCGCTGGCGCGCTGGCACTGCCACGACGAGTACGAGCTGCACCTGATCACCGCGTCGTCGGGCAAGGTGTTCGTCGGCGACTGGATCGGCCAGTTCCAGCCGGGCCAGCTGGTGCTGACGGGTCCGCGCCTGCCGCACAACTGGATCAGCATGGACGTGCCCGAGGCCGGCATCCCGGAACGCGACCTGGTCGTCCAGTTCCCGCATGAGCCCTTCGCCGCGGCCGCCGACGGCATCCCGGAACTGCGCGAGGTGATGCCGCTGCTGGAGCGCGCGCGCCACGGCATCGAATTCTTCGGGCTGCAGGCGCAGGCCACCGCACACTGGCGCCGCGTCAAGGAGCGCCAGGGCCTGGCGCGCTTCGGCGCCTTCTGCGAGTGGATGGCGGAGTTGGCGAGCTGCAGCGACTATCGCCTGCTGTCCAGCGCGCCGCTGCGCAGCGAGGACAGCGACCTCGAGCTCGCGCAGGTCGACGTGCTGGTCAGCCGCATTACCGAGCAATTGGGCGCGCCGCTGTCGGCCGCCGACCTGGCGCGCGAGATGGGCATGACGGAGAGCCGCTTCTCGCGCTTCTTCCGACGCGCGACCGGCAACACCTTCACCGACTTCGTGAACCGGGTGCGCGTGAACCGCGCCTGCCAGCTGCTGCAGGAGTCGGACCGCACCATCACGCTGATCGCCTACGAAGTCGGCTTCAACAACATGGCCAACTTCAACCGGCGCTTCCTGGACATCAAGGGCGTGACGCCCAGCGAGTACCGCAAACGGTCGGCCGGCCGCTTCGGGCTGAAGTGAGCGCTCCGCGGAGCGCGAAGCGCGGCGCGATGCTCAGAACTTCGAGAAGTCCGGCTGGCGCTTCTGGAAGAAGGCCTGGAAGGCTTCCATCGCCTCGGGGCTGCGCAGGCGGGCGCTGAAGATCTCGGCCTCGGCCTGGATGGTCGCCAGCAGCTCGTCCTTGGACGTGCGACGCATCAGCTGCTTGCTCTCGCGCACGGCGCTCGGAGGCAGCTTGTTGAAGCGCTCGGCGACGCGGCGCGCGTGCGCCAGCACTTCGGAGGCCGGCAGCACCGCGTTGGCGATGCCGCACTCGACCGCCTGCTCGCCGGTGAACGGATCGCCCAGCAGGATCTTCTCGGCGGCGCGGCGCGGCCCCATCAGGCGCGGCACCAGCAGGCTGGAGCCGAATTCCGGCACCAGGCCCAGGCTCACGAAGGGCATCGCCAGACGCGCGTCGTCGGCCACATAGACGAAGTCGCAATGCAGCAGCAGCGTCGTGCCGATGCCGATCGCCGCGCCGTTCACCGCCGCCACGATGGGCTTGTCGCAGCCGATCATCGCGCGCATGAACTGGAACACCGGCGCGTCTTCATCGCGCGGCGGGCTGCCCATGAAATCCTCGATGTCGTTGCCCGAGGTGAAAATCTGCGGCTGGCCCTGGATCAGCACCGCGCGCACGGCGTTGTCGGCGTTGGCCGTGACCAGCGCGTCGGCCATCTCCTGGTACATCGCGCGGGTCAGCGCGTTCTTCTTCTCCGGACGTGCGATCTCGATGGTCTGCACGCCGTTGACGATGGCGGTCTTGATGCTCATGGAGCACTCTCCTCGTTGGGACGGCCGGTCTCGCGACGGCCGATTGGGGGACGACCGTTTCTCAACGGCCGTCTGTTCGAATGAATGTCGCGATCATGCCAGCCACGCGCTGACCTGCGGCCAGAGGCTGCGCTCGAAGCGATCGCGGAAGAAACCGAAATGGCCGATGCGGCGCTCGCCGATGTCCTTGGGAGCGATGCGGCGCATCTCGGGATGGGCGCCGGCGTAGAAGCCGTGCAAGGATTCGGTGTTGCGACGGGACATGAACTCGTCGTCGGTGAAGGCCAGCGAGAGCATGGGCATCGACAGCGACGCGTACTGCGCGCGCAAGGCGTCGCCGCCCTCGCCCATCATGTACTCGCGATCCAGGCACCAGCGGCGCCACTGCGCCATCACGCCGCGCGGCAGGTCGCCGACCTTGCGCAGCTTGCGGCCCGGGAAGTAGCCGAAAGCCGGCAGCGTCAGCGGGACCACGACGTACCAGAGCCACCAGACGTAGCGACGAAGGCCGATGGAGTTCTCGCGCCAGTAGCCGCTGCCGCACCCTACCGTCACGGCGCGAGAGACGCGCGACCGGTTGGGGAGCATGCCGAGGATCTGGCCGCCCAGGCTGTGACCCAGCCAGTGGATTTCGCGGCGGTCGCCGAGCAGGCGGTCGAGGTGCGACAACGCAGCGGCAGCGTCGCGCTCGGCCCAGGTGTGGATATCAGCTTCAAGCCCTCGCAAGGAGCGCTTCATCGCGTCCGGACGCGAGGCGCCCATGCCGCGATAGTCGAAGCTCAGCACCAGCCAGCCCTGCGCCGCCATCCAGCGGGCGAAGGCGGCGTAGTAACGCTGCTCCACACCCATCGCCGGAGCGATCAGCAATCCCGCCTTCGCGGTCGCCGCATCACCGTACAGATGGCCTCGAAGCTCGAAACCATCCTCCGCTCGGAAACTGATCATCGCGATCTCCCCCCGATGCCGTTTGGCGTCCTTCTCAGGGCGCCTACCTGCACTTGGCCAAGCGCGGGCTCTCCACGCAGCAGGGGGCATCCCTCCGGGAACCCCCAGCAGCATTCCGGCCCCACTCGCAGCCGCTGCCCAAGGACGAGCGGACTGCGAAGGGATGCGCCTCTTACAGACGCTCGATGATGCCTGCGGCGCCTTGGCCAGCGCCGACGCACATCGTCACCATGCCGTACTTGCCGCCAGTGCGACGCAGACCGTGGATCACGGAAGCCGCACGGATCGCGCCCGTCGCGCCCAGCGGGTGACCCAGGGCGATCGCGCCGCCATTGGGGTTCACCTTGGAGCGGTCCAGCACGATGCCCTTGCTGTCCAGATCGTTCAGCACGGCCAGCGATTGGGCGGCAAACGCTTCGTTCAGTTCGATCCAGCCCAGGTCCTCGGCCTTGATGCCGGCCAGCTTGAGCGCCGCCGGGATCGCCTCGATCGGGCCAATGCCCATGATCTCGGGCGGCACGCCGCGCACGGCGAAGGAGACAAAACGCGCCAGCGGGGTCAGGCCGAAACGCTTGACCGCGGCTTCGGAGGCCACGATCAGCGCGCCCGCGCCGTCGGAGGTCTGCGAGCTGTTGCCGGCCGTGACGCTGCCCTTGGCGGCGAACACCGGCTTGAGCTTGGCCAGGCCTTCCATCGAGGTGTCCTTGCGCGGACCTTCGTCGGTGTCGACGATGCGGCTCTTGACGATGACGCCGTCGCCGTTCAGGTCCGGTTGGCGGTCCTTCAGTTCGAACGGGGTGATCTCGTCCTTGAAGAAACCGCCTTCGATCGCGGCCAGCGCGCGGCGATGCGATTCCAGCGAGAACTCGTCCTGTGCCTGGCGCGAGACCTTCCACTTGTCGGCGACCTTCTCGGCCGTCAGACCCATGCCGTAGGCCAGGCCGATGTTCTCGTCGCGCTCGAAGATCGCAGGCGGGAACGAGGGCTTGTTGCCGCCCATCGGGACCATGGACATCGATTCGACGCCGCCGGCGATCATCACTTCGGACTCGCCGACGCGGATGCGGTCCGCGGCCATCGCCAGGGCGGTGATGCCCGAGGCGCAGTAGCGGTTGACCGTGACGCCGCCGACCGTGTTCGGCAGGCCCGAGAGGACCGCCGCGACGCGGGCGATGTTCATGCCTTGTTCGCCTTCGGGGAAGGAGCAGCCGATGATGGCGTCCTCGATCACCGACGGGTCCAGGCCCGGCACCTGGGCCATGGCGGCCTGGATGACGCGCGACAGCATCTCGTCCGGGCGGGTGTTCTTGAAGTAGCCCCGGCCCGACTTGCCGATGGGCAGACGGGTGGCGGCGCAGATGTAGGCGTCTTGAACTTGCTTGCTCATGATGGATTCCTTGTGTGCCGCTCGGATCAGTTGCGGACCGGCTTGCCGGTTTGCAGCATGCCCATGATGCGTTCCTGGGTCTTGGGGTGCTCGAGCAGGCTGCAGAAGTGCTTGCGCTCCAGCGACATCAGGTATTCCTCCGTCACCAGCGAGCCGGCTTCGACTTCGCCGCCGCAGACGACATCGGCAATCAGCGAGGCCAGGTGGAAGTCGTGCGCGCTGATGAAGCCGCCGTCACGCATGTTGGCCAGCTGAGCCTTGACGGTGGCGATGCCGGAACGGCCCGCGACCGGGAACTTGGCCTTGAGCGGGGCGCGGTAGCCGGAGTCGGCCATCGCCTTGGCCTGCGCCGTGGCGACGTGGAGCAGCTCGTCCTTGTTGGGGACGATGATGTCGCTGTCGAGCAGGTAGCCCAGCTTCTGCGCTTCCAGCGCGGAGGTCGCCACCTTGGCCATCGCGGCGTTGGTGAAGCCGTCCTTGAGGAAGGCGAAGATGTCCGCGTTGGCGTTGCCGGCCGAGGCCATCTCCGCCGCGCGACGCGCGATGTAGGTCAGGCCGCCGCCGCCGGGGATCAGGCCGACGCCCACTTCCACCAGGCCGACATAGGACTCCATGTGCGCGACGCGGCGGGCGCAATGCACCGCCAGTTCGCAGCCGCCGCCCAGCGCCAGGCCGCGCATCGCGGCGACGACCGGGACGTTGGCGTAACGCACGCGCAGCATCATGTCCTGCAGCTTCTTCTCTTCCGGCGCGATGCCCTTGGCACCCTTGCTCATGAAGACGGGCATCAGCGCCTCGAGGTTGGCACCGGCCGAGAACACGTCGTCCGGCGACCAGATGACCAGGCCCTTGTACTTGGCCTCGGCGATCTCGACGGCCTTGAGCAGGCCTTCGGTCACGGTCGGGCTGATGAGGTGCAGCTTGCAGTTGATCGAGGCGATCAGGACTTCGCCGTCCAGCGACCAGACGCGGACTTCCTCGTTCTTGAACTCTTCGGTGCCGGCCTTGAGCGGCTCGACGGCGCCTTCGCCGACCAGCGACTCGGGGAAGGCCTGGCGCTCATAGACCGGCAGCTTGGCGCGCGGCTTGAACTTGCCTTCGGCGGCGCTCCACGAGCCGTCCTTCGAGTGCACGCCGCCGTTCTCGGCGACCGGGCCTTCGAAGACCCAGGCGGGCAGCGGCGCGCTCGACAGCGTCTTGCCGGCGTCGATGTCGGCCTTGACCCACTCCGCGACCTGCTTCCAGCCGGCGGCTTGCCACAGCTCGAACGGGCCCTGCTGCGAGCCGAAGCCCCAGCGCATGGCGAAGTCGATCTCGCGCGCGGTGTCGGCAACGGTGTCCAGGTGCACGGCCACGTACTGGAAGGAGTCGCGCAGGATGGACCACAGGAACTGCGCCTGCGGGTTGCTCGATTCGCGCAGCAGCTTGATGCGGTCGGCGGCCGGCTTCTTCAGCATGCGCGCGACGATCTCTTCGGCCTTGCCGCCGCCGGTCACGTACTCGCCGGTGGCGAAGTCCAGGCGCTGGATGTCCTTGCCGACCTTCTTGTAGAAGCCCGCGCCGGCCTTCTGGCCCAGCGCGCCCTTCTCGATCAGGCCCGCCAGCACCTTGGGCGTGGCGTAGGTCGAGTAGAAGGGGTCGTCCTTCAGGTTGTCCTGCATCGTCTTGACGACGTGCGCCATCGTGTCCAGGCCCACCACGTCCGCGGTGCGGAAGGTGCCCGAGGAGGCGCGGCCCAGCTTCTTGCCGGTCAGGTCGTCGACGACGTCGACGGACAGGCCGAACTTCTCGGCCTCGATCATCGTGGCCATCATGCCGGCGATGCCGACGCGGTTGGCGACGAAGTTGGGCGTGTCGTTGGCGCGCACGACGCCCTTGCCCACGGCCGAGGTCACGAAGCTTTCCAGCTGATCGATGACTTCAGGATTGGTCGTCGGCGTGTTGATCAGCTCGACGAGGTACATGTACCGCGGCGGGTTGAAGAAGTGGATGCCGCAGAAGCGCGGCTTGATCGATTCCGGCAGGACTTCCGACAGCTTGGTGATCGACAGGCCGGACGTGTTGGACGCCACGATCGCATGCGGCGCGATGAACGGCGCGATCTTGGTGTACAGGTCCAGCTTCCAGTCCATGCGCTCGGCGATAGCCTCGATGATCAGGTCGCAATCCTTGAGCAGGTCGAGGTGCTCTTCGTAGTTGGCCTGCTGGATCAGCGCGGCGTTCTCGGCCACGCCCAGCGGCGCCGGCTTGAGCTTCTTCAGCCCCTCGACGGCCTTGGTCACGATGCCGTTCTTCGGGCCTTCCTTGGCGGGCAGGTCGAACAGCACGACCGGCACCTTCACGTTGACCAGATGGGCGGCGATCTGCGCGCCCATCACGCCGGCGCCGAGCACGGCGACCTTGCGAACTTGGAATCGACTCATGGTTTCTCCAATGAACATCCCGAGGATGTAGGAATGTGGTTTGTACGAGGCGCCTGTGACGGAACTGGTGACGGCGCTTGGTTCAATGCTTGATTCGTCGCGAATCCCGACACGTCATTCGACGCGGATCCAGGTCTGCGTGCGGCCCAGCATCGGCATGCCGATGAAACCGCGGACCTCCAGCTTCTTGCCTCCGTCGACCGGACGCAAGCGGACGCGATAGACCTTGCCGTTGCCCGGGTCGAGGATGTCGCCGCCGTCCCAGAGCGCGGCGTCGCCGGTGTTCTTCTTGACGCCGCGCAGGATGGTCAGGCCGAGGATGGGCTGGCCCTTGCGCTCGTCGCTGCATTCGTCGCACTTGGCGTCCTGCTTGCCGGCGTCGGTGATCTTCTCGATCTTGCCGGAGAGCACGCCGTTGGTCTCGCTGATGCGGACCGTCGAGCGCTCCTGCTTGGTGTCGTCGTCGATGGTCTTCCAGACGCCCACGGGGGTGGTGACCGTCGCGGCGGGGGCCGAGGCCTGCGCGAGCGCGAGATTGGCGGACATGCCGAGGCCCAGGGCGACGGCGGTGGCGAACAGCGGTTTCATCGTGTCTCTCTCCGGTTTTTATGGAATGCGGGTGGCGACGTCTGCCGGTGAACGCGGGCGCCCCGCTCGAGGGGGCGCCCGTGACGCTGTCCTTAGAACAGCGCCTCGTCCATTTCCATCAGCGGGTTCAGACCGGCACGCGCGGTGCGGATCAGGCTCGCGGTCTCGGGCAGCAGCTTGGCGAAGTAGAAGCGCGCGGTCGCCAGCTTGGCGGTGTAGAACGGATCGCCCGAGTCCTTCTTTTCCAGCGCCAGCTTGGCCATGCGCGCCCACATGTAGGCGAAGCACAGGTGACCGACGACGCGCAGGTAGTCCACCGCGGCGGCGCCGACTTCATCGGGGTTCTGGAAGGCCTTCATGCCGATCTCGGTGGTCAGCTTGGTGACCTTGTCGCCGATGTCGGCCAGCGGGTTGATGAACTCCTGCATCGCTTCGCTGGTGCCCTCTTCCTCGACGAACTCGGCGATCTTCTTACCGAACTTCTTCAGCGTCGCGCCGTTGTTGCCCAGGATCTTGCGGCCCAGCAGGTCCAGCGACTGCACGGTGTTCGTGCCTTCGTAGGTCATGTTGATGCGCGAGTCGCGCACGAACTGCTCCATGCCCCATTCGTGGATGTAGCCGTGGCCGCCGAAGACCTGCATGCAGTGCGAGGTGGCGATCCAGGCGTTGTCCGAGATGAAGGCCTTGATGATGGGCGTCAGCAGGGCGACTTCGTCCTCGCAGGCCTTGGCCTCGTCGGCGTCGTCGCTGGCCAGCGCCTTGTCCAGCTGCAGCGCGGTGTAGGCCGACAGGGCACGACCGCCTTCGGCGTAGGCGCGCGCGGTCAGCAGCATCTTGCGGACGTCGGGGTGCACGATGATCGGATCGGCCGGCTTGTCCGGCGACTTCGGACCCGACAGGGCGCGCATCTGGATGCGGTCCTTGGCGTAGACGACGGCGTTCTGGTACGCGACTTCGGTCAGGCCCAGCGACTGGTTGCCCACGCCCAGGCGGGCGGCGTTCATCATGACGAACATCGCCTGCAGGCCCTTGTGCGGCTGGCCGACCAGCGTGCCGACGGCGCCGTCCAGCACGATCTGCGCGGTGGCGTTGCCGTGGATGCCCATCTTGTGTTCCAGGCCGCCGCAGTAGACCGGGTTGCGCTCGCCCAGCGAGCCGTCGGCCTTGACGTTGAACTTGGGCACGACGAACAGCGAGATGCCCTTGGAGCCTTGCGGCGCGTCCGGCAGGCGCGCCAGCACCAGGTGGATGATGTTCTCGGCCAGGTCGTGCTCGCCGGCGGAGATGAAGATCTTCTGGCCGGTGATCTTGTACGAGCCGTCGGCCTGCGGTTCGGCCTTGGCGCGCAGCAGGCCCAGGTCGGTGCCGCAATGCGGTTCGGTCAGGCACATGGTGCCGGTCCACACGCCCGAGGTCAGCTTGGGCAGGTAGGTGGCCTTCTGCTCCGGCGTGCCGTGCGCGTGCAGCGCCTCATACGCGCCGTGGCTCAGGCCGGGGTACATGGTCCAGGCCTGGTTGGCCGAGTTCATCATCTCGTACATGAACTGGTTGAGCAGGACCGGCAGGCCCTGGCCGCCGAATTCCGGATCGCACGACAGCGCGGGCCAGCCGCCTTCGACGTACTGCGCGTAGGCTTCCTTGAAGCCGTTGGGCGCCTTGACCTCGTGCGTGGTCTTGTCCAGCGTGCAACCTTCCTGGTCGCCCGACAGGTTGATCGGGGTCAGGACTTCCGAGGCGAACTTGCCGCCCTCTTCCAGCACCGCGTTGATGGTGTCCTCGTCGATCTCGGCATGCGCGGGCAGCAGCTTCAGCTCGTCGACCGCGTGCAGCAGCTCGTGCAGCACGAACTGCATGTCGCGCAGGGGCGGGTTGTACTGGGGCATGGGGACTCTCCTGAGGAATGGTTCTATGAAAAGGATCGGAAGGCGATCGAAAGTGTCCCGCCCCGCTCAGGCGCGCTTGCGGCCGGGAACCGCAGTTCCTGCAGCAGCGGCGGTGGCGGGATGAGGAAGGGTCTGCCGCGTCTCGGCGTCGGCCTTGCGGCCGGCCGGCGTGGCGAAGCTGCCGAGGATGCGCTCCAGGCCTGTGCGGGCCCGGGCCAGCGCGCCGTCGCTGCGCAGGAAACGCGCGTCGTGATGCAGCGAGAGGATCAGGCCGTGCATCTCGAAGAGCACCTGGTCCGGATCGGCGTCCGGCGCCAGGTGGCCGACTTCCTGCGCCAGCAGGATGGCCTTGCGGATGGCGGCGTGCCAGTCGCGCACCATGCCGACCAGCGCGTCGCGCACCGGACCGGGCCGGTCGTCGAATTCGACCGCGCCGCTGATGTAGATGCAGCCGGAGTCGACTTCGACCGAGGTGCGATGCACCCAGCGCTCGAACAGCGCGCGCAGGCGCGGCAGGCCGCGCGGCTGGCGGATCGCGGTGTAGAAGACTTCCTCTTCGAACTTGGCGTGGTACTCGCGCACCACGGCGATCTGCAGTTCCTCGCGCGAGCCGAAATGGGCGAAGACACCGGACTTGCTCATCTTCGTCACATCGGCGAGCGCGCCGATGGACAGCCCCTCCAGCCCCATGTGCGAGGCGAGACCCAGCGCGGCGTCGAGGATCGCGGCTCGGGTCTGGGCGCCCTTTTGCAGCGAGCGCGAGCCGCTGCGCGACGAGGCGATCGGCTTGGCGCCCGCAGGCTTGGCGGAGGTGAAGGAGGAGGTGGACACGGTGCCCGGAATAATAAAACGAACGATCGTTCTATTTTGAGCAGTTCCGGCCCGGAAACGCAATCCTTGACCACCCCTTTTTAGTGATGA
This sequence comes from Roseateles noduli, assembly GCA_002205125.1. GTDB lineage: Bacteria > Pseudomonadota > Gammaproteobacteria > Burkholderiales > Burkholderiaceae_C > Roseateles > Roseateles noduli. Next base: position 156,556 of record NIOE01000008.1, read on the forward strand.
CCGACTAAAAAACTTCCCCGGGTTTACCCGCACCCGTGAGTGCCGACTTCTCTGCGACGCTGGGTCACCGGCCGGACGCGGGCGCCTGAGTGACCTTGGGCGATGCGGGCCCGCCGGATGCCGGCATAGACTGGCACAAACAGGGAGCCAGAAGAATGCACAAGCCATCGAATGGCGCGATGGGCGTGAATGGCGCAAGCGGCACGGTGGGCCCGGTTGGCACGGCCGGCGCGGCTGGCGCGGCTGGCGCGATCGGCGTCCTCCGGGTACTGGTGTGCCGGGTGCAGTCCCGGCTGTGCGGCCTGCCCCTGGACGCCGTCGAGGAGACCCTGCGCCCGCAGCCCCTGCGCCCGCTGGTGTCGCCGGTCGTCCATGTGCCGGGTCTGGCGCGCATCCGCGGCGACTGGGTGCCGGTCGTCGACCTGACCGGACTGCTCGGCCTGGCCCCCGTCGCGGGCGCCAGCCAGGCGCGCCGCTATGTGGTCGTGCGCGCCGGCGAACGCCGCGTCGCGCTGGCCGTGACCGAGGTGCTCGGCCTGCAAGCCCTTCCCGCCGACGGCGTCCGCGCCCTGCCCCCGCTGCTGCGGGATCGCGAACACGGCGCCATCGCCGCGCTGGCCGAGCGCGACGACGACCTGATCGCCGTCCTCGACCAGGCCCGGCTGCTGCCGGCGGACTCGCTGGCCTCGCTGCACGACGTCGCCGGTCCGGCCGGCGAGACCCCGTCGCCGCCTCGCGCAGAGGCGGGCCCATGACGCGCGCCGCGCAGGCTGCCATCGACTTCTCCGCGTTGCTGCCGCGGCTGCGCGCGCTGCTCGCCGCCCGGCTCGGGCTTCACTTCGACGAACGGCAGGATGACCGGCTCACCGCGGCGCTCATGCGCGTCGCGGGGCCGGTCAGCCCAGAGCGCTTCCTCGACCAGATGGAGCTGGCGCCCACGCGCGCCCGGCTCGACGCGCTGGCGGCGGAACTGACCGTCGGCGAAACCTTCTTCTTCCGGCATGCGGAGCAGTTCGACGCGCTGCGTTTCGACCTGCTGCCGGCCATGGTGCGCAGCCTGTCGGACGCCGCGCAGGCGGCATCGGGAAGTTCCACCTCACAGGTCGGCGGGCCATATGGCGGACAGCTCGGCGGCCCGGGACGGCGCCTGCGGGCGCTGTCCGCCGGCTGCGCCAGCGGCGAGGAGGCCTACACCCTCGCGATCACGCTGCATCGCGCCGGCCTGCAGGCGCAGGGCATCGACTGGGGCGTGCTCGCGGTCGACCTGAACCCGGCCGCGCTGGCGCGCGCAGCGGCGGCCCGCTACGGCGAATGGAGCCTGCGCGCGACGCCGCAGGATCAGCGGGACTTCTGGTTCCACCGGGTCGAGCCCGGCGTGTGGACGCCGCTGCCGGCGATCCGCGAGCGCGTGCGCTTTGCGCAGCGCAATCTCGGTCAACCCGACGCGCTGTTCTGGGCGCCCGGCAGTTTCGACATCATCTTCTGCCGCAACGTGCTGATCTACTTCGAGCCCCAGGCGCTGCGCCAGGCGATCCGCAACCTGACCGGCGCGCTGGCGCCGGGCGGCGCGCTCTTCCTGGGCCATGCGGAGACCCTGCGCGGCAAGGACGTGGCGCAGGAAGCCGGTCTGGTGCTGCGGCAGGCGCACGGCTGCTTCTTCTACCGGCGCGAGACGCCCGAGAACGCCCGCGCCTGGCCCTTGGCATGGTCTGCAGCAGCCGCCACGGCCTCCGAGCCGGACGCCGGCACCGGCGTCCGCGCGAGTGGCAGTGCTGCCGGCATCGCCCCGCCCGGCGATGTCTCTTCCGGATGGACCTCGGACGCGGACGGGACGGCGACGTCCCTGGCCACCACCGGACCCGACGGCGACGCCGACCAGGCGCTGCTCGACGAAGCCCTGCATCTGATCGAAGCCGGTGAGGTGGAGGACGGCCTGCGCCTCTGCGCGCGGCTGATCACACCCGGCACGCCGGCGGCGCTGCAGGCCGAGGGCCTGTTCCTGCACGGCCTGGCGATGGAGGAACGCGGCCAGTTGCCCGCCGCCGAATGGCACCACCAGCGCGCCGCGGCGAAGGACGCCACCTTCGCGCTGCCGCACCTGCGGCTGGGCCTGCTCGCGCGACGCCGGGGCGAGATCATCGCCGCGCGCCGCGAGTTGCGCCGTGCGCTGGAGCTGCTCGACGACGAATCGACCGGACGCCTGCGCCGCTTCGGCGGCGGCTTCGACCGCGACGACCTGCGGCGCCTGTGCCGCGACGAGATGCAGGAGACCCGCGCATGACGCAAGCGTCCCGCGAGCTGCTCGCCGAATGGCGCGAGGCCTTCGACCGCTCCTTCGGCGAACCCCGCCGCCACGCCGACGACGAGGCGGTGCTGGACGTGCTGGGCATACGGATTGCCGGGGCCCCGTTCGCCCTGAACTTGGCCGACCTGGCCGGACTCACACCCGCCATGCCCGCCGCCCCCTATCCCGCCGCCGCCCCCGGGCTGCTCGGACTCGCCGGTCACCAGGGCCAGGTCTTGCCGCTGTACGACCTGCAGGCGCTGATCGGTCGCGGCCACGCGGGCGACGTGCGCTGGTGGGCGATCGCCCGCGCCGCGCCGCTGGCGCTGGCCTTCGAGGGATTCGACGGGCAATGGCGGCTCGCCGCCGGCGACCGGCTGCAGCAGAACGACGCCGCCGGCACCGGCTGGGCCGTGCGCTGCGGGGGCGCGCTGCGCCCGCTGATCGAGCTCGACGGCCTGATCGCGGCCGTCACCGCGAACTCGACGACCACATCGACATCGATGACAACAAACGCCGGCGCCGCCGGCCGATGACAGGGAGACCCGTGCCATGTGGACCTTCGGAAGAAAGCTGTCGGTGGGCTTCGCGCTGTCCTTCGCGCTGCTGCTGCTCATCGGGATCCTGTCCTACCGCGGCGTGGACGTGCTGACGCAGACCAGCTACCAGGTCAGCCGCACGCACTCGGCGGTAGGCCACATCGGCTCGGTGATGAGCCTGATGAAAGACGCCGAGACCGCGCAGCGCGGCTACCTGCTGACGGGTGAGGAGGCCTACCTCGAGCCCTATCGCGGCGCGGCCGCGAACGTGCCGCGGGTGCTCGGCGAACTCAAGGCCCTGATCCGCGACAACCCGGCGCAGCAGACCCGGCTGAACCAGGCGACGACGATGATCGACGGGCTGCTGCAGCTGCACAAGGAACGCATCGAGACGCGGCGGACCAGCGGGCTGGAAGTGACCTTGAAGACGGTCGCGCTGGGCGAAGGCAAGCGCCGCATGGACGAGCTGCGCGCGGTCATCGGCCAGATGGAGGAAGAAGAGAACGACGTGCTGCGCGAGCGCGCGCGGGAGGTCGAATCCACGGCCACCACCGTGCGGTCGGCCATCGTCTGGGGCACGGTGGCGGGCGCGCTGCTGGTGCTGATCGCGGCGCTGACGCTGAGCCGCGCGCTGAGCGGCCAGGTCGGCACGGCCGTGAAGCACGTGCAGCGCTCGTCGGCCGAGCTGCAGGCCGCGGCGAACCAGCAGGCCGCCGGCGCGCGCGAGACGGCGACCTCGATGACCGAGATCTCCACCACCATCTCCGAACTGCTCGCGACCTCGCGCCAGATCGCCGACAGCGCGCAGCGCGTCGTCGTGATCGCGGAGCAGACGGCTGGGCTGGCACGCGGCGGCGACGGCACGCTGCAGTCGGCGCGCGAGAGCATCGCGGCGATGCGGCGGCAGATCGACCTCGTGGTCGACCACATGCTGGATCTGGGCCGCAAGTCGCAGCAGATCGGCGTGGTGCTGGACCTGGTCGGCGAGCTGGCCGAGCAGACCAACATCCTGGCGATCAACGCGACGATCGAAGCCACCGTCGCCGGCGACGCCGGCCGGCGCTTCAGCGTCGTCGCGGACGAGATCCGCAAGCTGGCCGACCGCATGACCGCGTCGACCAAGGAGATCCGGCTGCAGATCGACGACGTGCGCGGCGCGGTCAACACCACGGTGATGGCGACGGAGACCGGCTCCAAGGCGGTCGACGCTGGCGCGCGCCAGTTCGACGACGTCGCCGCGAGCTTCGCCAAGATCGCCGGCCAGGTCGTCACCACCACCGACGCGGCGCGCGAGATCGAGCTCTCCACCAAGCAGCAGGCCACCGCGGTCGAGCAGCTCAACGTGGCGCTGTCCAACACCGCGCAGGCGTCGCGCGAGACCGAGGCCAGTTCCGGCCAGACCTCGCAGACGGCCACCGAGCTGGCGGAGATGTCGCGCGACCTGCTCCGTCTGGTGCAGGCGCAGCCGACCTGATCGCCCGTCCCGCGAAGCCCTCCGAGCCCAGACCCCGAACAGAAACACCCGCGCCGTGGCCAAGGACCCCTACCGCTTCTTCCGCGTCGAAGCCCGCGATCTGCTCCGGCAGATGAGCGAGGCCGTGCTCGCCGCCGAGCAGGCGCCCGCGCCCGACCTGCCCGCGCGGCTGCTGCGGCTGGCCCACACGCTCAAGGGCGCGGCCAGCGTCGTGCGCCTGCCCGCGATCGCGGCGCAGGCGCATGCGATCGAGGACCTGCTGACACCGCTGCGCGACAGCGGCGAGGCGCCGGGGCGCGCCGAACTCGACGCGCTGCTCGCGCTGTTCGACGCCGGGGAGGAGTCGATCACGGCGCTCGACGCGCCAGCGTCGGGCGCCCCCGTCGCCAAGGACAAGGCGTCGCCTGCCGCTTCGATACCGAAGACCGAGGCCACGACCCTGTCGGCTCCCGCCACACTGGCCGTACCAGTCACGCCCAACGCAGCCTCCGTAGCAGCCGCAGCAGCCGCACCGGGCTCATCCGAGCCGGAGCCGGTCGACGATCCCGTCGGCGCGATGCTGACGATTCCTCAGCTGGTGCCAGAGGAGCTCGACGGTCTGCTCGCCGACATCGCGCGCACGCAAGGTCACCTGGCACCGCTGGAGCGCGCCGGGGTGCTGCTGCGCGAGCTGCGCGGCGCGCTGCAGGGCCAGCAGGAGATCCTCGCCGGTCCGCTGGCGCGCATCGAAGACCAGATCGAACGCGGCGCGCGGCAGCTCGCCCGCGAACTCGTTTCCCTGCGCGACAGCGCTGAGCAGTTGCGCCTGCTCCCGGCCTCGCAGCTCTTCGCGCCCCTGCAACGCGCCACGCGCGATGCGGCTCGCTCCCAGGACAAGCAGGCGCGGCTCACCGGCCACGGCGGCGACGTGAAGCTGGAGGCAGCGCTGCTGAACGCCATCTCCGCCGCGCTGGTGCAGATGGTGCGCAACGCCGTGGCGCACGGGATCGAATCGCCGGCCGAGCGCATCGCCGCCGGCAAGCCGCCGCAGGGCCGCATCGAGCTGCGCATCGAACGGCGCGGCCGCGAGGTGCTGTTCTGCTGCTCGGACGACGGCGCCGGCCTCGACCTGGACGCCGTGCGGCGCACCGCCATCGACAAGGGCATTGCCGGTGCGGCCTACCTGGACGACGAGGCCCTCGTCGAGCGACTGCTGCGCGGCGGCCTGAGCACCGCGCGTCGCGTCGATTCGCTCGCCGGACGCGGCGTCGGCATGGACCTCGTGCGCGACACGGCCGATCGTCTCGGCGGTCGGCTCACGCTGCGCAGCCGGCGCGGCGAAGGCACCACCGTCGAGCTCTGCGTCCCGCTGCAGCTGGCCGCGCTGCGCGCCATCCGCCTGTGCGCCGGCACCGTGTCGGCGTGGGTCCCGCTCGAAGCCGTCGAGTGCGTGCTCCAGCGTCCGGAGCTGAACGGCTCGCATGTGGCCGTCGGCGACGAACTGCTGCCTCATCTCTCGCTGGCCGAGGCGCTGCGTCCCGGCGTCGCGGCCCCGCCGCCGCGCTCGGCGCTGGTGCTGCGCGCCGGCGGTCAACGCGCCGTGCTGGGCGTGGATTCGCTGGACGGCGTCACCAGCGTCGTGCTGCGGCCGCCGCCGGCGCTGCTGCCCGCGTCGCCGCTCATCTCCGGCCTGGCGCTGGACGCGGCGCAGCAGCCCGTGCCCGTGCTCGCGCCCGAGGGACTGATCGCCGCGGCGCGCCAGTCGCGGCCCCGCCCGGTCGCGGCACCGGCGCGCACCGGCACCATCCTGGTCATCGACGACTCGCTCACCACGCGCATGCTCGAACAGAGCATCCTCGAAGCCGCCGGCTACCGCGTGCACATGGCCGCCTCCGCCGAGGACGGCGTCGAAGCCGCGAAGCGCGAGCGTTACGCGCTGATCCTCTGCGACGTGGAGATGCCCGGCATGGACGGCTTCGAATTCATGTCGCGCATCCGCGCCGACGCCGCGCTGCGCGACATCCCGGCGGTGCTGGTGACCTCGCGCAACGCGCCCGAGGACCTCGCCCGCGGCAAGGCCGTCGGCGCGGACGGCTACATCGTCAAGGGCGAGTTCGCGCAGAACGAGTTCCTGGCGCAGGTGGCGCGGCTGGTGGCGCGCTCGTCGGGTGCGGCCCAGGCAGCGCATGCCGCCGCGAGCGCCGCGCCGGCGCAGGGAGCGTCGGCATGAGCGGCATCGGCGGCGGCAGCGCGGGCGCGGGAGCAGGCGGCGGTATCGGCGGTATCGGCGGTATCGGCGGCATCGGCGGCCTGGGAGGCAGCGCGCCGCCGTCGACGAAGACGCTGCGCGTGCTGGTGGTCGAGGACTCGATCACCGTGCTGGCCCACATCCGCGAGGTGCTGGCCGCGCAGAGCGACATCGAGGTCGTCGGCGAGGCCCACGACGGCGCGACGGCCGTGGCGCTGTGCCAGCAGCTGCGGCCGGACGTCGTCTCGATGGACATGATGCTGCCCGGCATGAACGGCCAGGAGGCGACCGAGGCCATCATGGCCCACTGCCCGACGCCCATCCTGATCGTCTCCTCCTCGACCAACCGCGGCGAGCTGCTGCGCACCTACGAGGCGCTGGCCGCCGGCGCCGTCGAGGTGCTGGAGAAGCCCAACGCCAGCCAGCCCGAAGGCGAATGGGAACGCCGCTACGTGACGCTGCTGCGGCTGGTGGCGCGGATCCGCGTCATCACGCATGTGCGCGCGCGCATCGGCGGCCGGCCCGCCGCCGCGAAGCCGCCGGCCCCGCCGCCGACCCCGCGCCGCGCGGTGCTGGCGCTGGGCGCGTCCACCGGCGGTCCCGGCGCGCTGATGAAGGTGCTGCAGGCCCTGCCCGCGCCGGCGCCGCTGCCGGTGCTGATCGTGATGCACATCAACGCCGTGTTCAGCCGCGGCTTCGCCGAATGGCTGGACGCGCAGACGCCGCACCGCGTGCGCTACGCCCAGGGCGGCGAGCGGCTGCGCGATCTGACCGGCCAGGTGGTGCTCGCGCCGCCGGACGTGCACATGATCGTGCGCGGCGGACAGATCGAGCTGGTCCACACGCCGCCGCGCCACTCGTGCCGGCCGTCGGTGGACGAGCTGTTCGAATCATTGGCCGCGGAGATCGGCCCGGGCGTCGCGGCGGCGCTGCTGACCGGCATGGGACGCGACGGGGCGGTAGGCCTGCTCGCGATCCGCCGGGCCGGCGGCGCGACGCTGGCGCAGGATGAAGCCAGTTCGATGGTCTACGGGATGCCGCGCGAGGCTGCCCAGTTGGGCGCCGCCGAGCGGGTGCTGACGTTGACCGACATCGGCCCCGCCCTGTTGGGCTTGAGCGGTATGGCCTGGGGAGGAGCCCACACATGAACAAGAGAACCCTGATCGTCGAGGACAGCCTGACGGTCCGCATGGACCTGCGGGAAGCGCTCGAGGACGCCGGCTTCGACTGCGTCGAATGCGCGACGCTGGCGCAGGCCCGGGCCGCGCTGGCCGAGTCCATGCCGGCGCTGGTGCTGCTGGACAACCAGCTGCCCGACGGCGACGGCGGCAGCTGGCTGGCCGAGCTGCGCGCCACGCCGCAGGGCGGCGCCGACTGCGTCGTGCTGATCCTGTCCAACGCCTCGCAGGCCAGCGACCGGCTGCGCGGCATCGCGCACGGCGCGGACGAATACGTCGGCAAGCCCTACGACCGGGGCTACGTCGTCGACCGCGCCCGCGAGCTGGTGCGCCAGCGCCAGGCGCGCGTGCTGACGCCGGAGCCGCATGTCGCCTCGGTGCTGCTGATCGACGACAGCGAGACCTTCCGCGAGGCGCTGTGCGACGCGCTGGAGCCGCACGGCTACGACATCTACATGGCCGCGCACGGCGAGGAAGGCCTGCGCCAGGCCGCCGCGCTGCGGCCCAACGCGGTGATCGTCGACCAGCACATGCCGGGCATCGACGGCGCGGCGGTGATCCGCCGGCTGCGGCTGGATCCGGCGCTGCGCCACACGCCCTGCCTGCTGCTGACCGCGGACGAAGGTCCCGAGGCGGAACTGCGTGCGCTGGAAGCCGGCGCCGACGCCTTCGCGCGCAAGCAGGACGACGTGGACCTGATCCTGGCGCGCGTCGCGGCGATGCTGCGCAGCGCCAAGTCCAGCCTGCCGGAACAGGGCGCGAGCCTGTCGGGCCCCAAGCGGCTGCTGCTGGTGGACGACAGCGCCAACGTGCTGGCGGAGCTCGGCGCGACGCTGCGCGACGACGGCTACGACGTGATCGCCGCGGGCACCGGCGAGCTGGCGCTGGAGCTGCTCGCCGTGCAGCCGGTGGACGCCGTGCTGCTGGACGTGCAGATGCCGGGCATCGGCGGGCTGGAGACCTGCCGGCGCATCAAGGCCGCGCCGGCCCTGCGCGACATCCCGGTGCTGCTGCTGACGGCCTTCGAGGGCCGCGCGTCGATGCTGGCCGGCCTGGAGGCCGGCGCCGACGACTACGTCGTCAAGGCCAACGGCGAAGTCGAGCTGCTCAAGGCGCGGCTGCGCGCGCAGCTGCGGCGCAAGCAGTTCGAGGACGAGGCCCGCCGCGTCCACGCCGAGCTGCACAGCAGCGCGATGGAGGCCGCGGAAGCGCGCGCCGCGCGCGACCTCGCCGACAGCCGCGCGGAGCTGCTGGCCGTGCTGCAGCAGCGCAACGACGCGCTGGAGCAGCTCAACGCCGAACTCAGCCGCGCCAGCAGCGCCAAGACCGCCTTCCTGTCGACGATGTCGCACGAGCTGCGCACGCCGCTGAACGCGGTGATCGGCTTCGCGCAGCTGATGCGCGACGGCGCCGCGGGCCCGGTCAGCGACCGGCAGTCCGAGTTCTGCAACCACATCCACAACGCCGGGCAGCATCTGCTGTCGCTGGTCAACGACCTGCTGGACATGGCCAAGATCGAGGCCGGCCGGGTCGACCTCGACATCGAGCCGGTGGAGCTCGACGAGCTGCTGCGCGACGCGCTGGCCATCGTCCAGGAACGCGCGCGGCTGAACCGCATCCAGATGGACTTCTTCGGCGTGGGCGGCGGCCAGCGGCTGTGCGTCGACCGCCGCCGCCTGCGGCAGATCATCTACAACCTGCTGTCCAACGCCGCGAAGTTCACGCCCAAGGGCGGCAACATCCGGCTCGAGGCGCGTCGCGTGACGCGGGTCCGCGCCCGCGAGGCGCTGCCGGGCTTCCCGGACGGCCGCCGCTCGGAACTGCCCGACAGCGAGTACGGCGAGTTCATCCAGATCAGCGTCACCGACAACGGTATCGGCATCCCGCCGGAAGGTCTGGACAAGCTGTTCCAGCCCTTCAACCAGGTGCGCAACGTGCTGACGCACAAGGTCGAAGGCACCGGCCTGGGCCTGGCGACGGTGGCGCGCCTGGTGCAGCTGCATGGCGGCGCGGTGGCGGTGAGCAGCGCGCCGGACAAGGGCAGCTGCTTCACCTGCTGGCTGCCCTGGCGCGATCCGACGGTGCCCGACGTCATCCTGCCGGACGAGCCCAGCGCGAGCCCGCTGGCCCTGGTGATCGAACACCACGAACCGGCCGCCGCCTTGATGCAGACGCAGCTGAACGCGGCGGGTTTCCGCGTCCGCCATGTGGCGTCGGCCGAGGCGGCGCTGGAACTCGCGCCGCAGCTGCGGCCCGACCTGATCACGCTGGAGGTCAACCTGCCGGGCGGTCTGGACGGCTGGGAGCTGCTCTCGCGCCTGAAGAACCTGCCGGGCTGGGCGCACATCCCGGTGGTGGTCGTGTCGGTGGACGCGGGACAGGAGGTGGCGCTGTCGCTGGGTGCGTCGGCGGTGCTGCACAAGCCGGTGTCGCGCAAGGCGCTGAGCAAGGAGCTGGAGATGCTCGGCTTCAAGCCGACGGCCACCCGCAAGTTCCTGGTGCTGGCGATCAGCGACGCGCCCGGCGACCTGCAGTCGCTCAGCGCGCACCTGTCGCAGCCGGGCTTCTCGGTGCTGCGCGCGACCGGCGGCAAGGAAGGCATCGAGCTGGCGCGCCGCCACGTGCCCGACCTGATCGTGCTGGACCTGCTGATGACGGAGGTCGATGGCATCGGTGTCGTCGAAGCGCTGCAACGCGACCCGCTGACGGCGGCGATCCCGGTGATCGTCGTGGCGGCCTCGCAGCTGACGACGCGCGACCGCGAACTGCTGAACCGGCACGTGCAGCGCGCGACGCGCGATCCGGCGGTGGACGGCATGGCGTCGGCGCCCGCCGCGGGAGCGCCGGGAGCGCCTGCCGCCCGCGGGCCGTCGAATCCTCAGGGACACTTCATGGACGAGGTCAAGCGAGCGATCAGCCGCACGAGCTGGGGCGACCTGGATCCGCTGGACGAATGACCACGAACAAGGCGTGTGACGAGGGAGACACGACATCACGATGCAAGCGACCGCGATTCCCATGACCATCGTCCTCGTCGAGGACTCGCTGACCATACGCCGGCAGCTGCTGCAGCGGCTGGACACGGTGCCCGGGCTGCGCGTGGTCGGCGAAGCCGCCGACGAGAGCACGGCCCTCACCCTGATCGGCCACCTGCGGCCGGACGCCGTGCTGCTGGACCTGTCGCTCGCGCACGGCGGCTCGGGGCTGGCGGTGCTCAAGGCGCTGCGCAAGCAGGGCTATGCGGGGCAGGTGCACGTGCTCTCGCACCAGACCGACGCGTACCGCGCGGCGGTGCTGGCGGCGGGCGCGAACGGCTTCTTCGACAAGGCCGAGGAGCTCGACGTGATGCTGCGTCACCTCACCGGCCAGCCCGAGGTGCCGGCGCCGGAGCCGCTGTCCCCTGCCGCGCTGCGGGAGCGGCTGGACCAGACGGTGAAGCTCGCGATGCGGGACGGCTCGGAGGTCGTCGTGCACGTGATCGCGGGCCCGGCGGCCTCGCTGCCGCCGCTGGCGGCGCAACTGATCGTCGGCCTGGACCACGGCGATCTGGTCGGCTGGAGCGGCGCGCCGGGCGATGCGCAGCTCTGCGTCGTGCAGATCGACAGCGACGATGCGCCCCCGCTGCGGGAGCGGCTGGACGCCTTGGCGCCTGGTGCGCGGCTCGGACAGGCCCGGCTGCCGGACGACGCCCTCTCCGCGGGCGGGCTGGTGGCGGTGGCGGAACTCCGCGCGCTGGGGAAACTGCCGTCCTGACCCGGTGACGAGCGCATGACCGGCCGGACTGACCCGAAAGAGTCAGCTCATCCTGGTCATTTCCCGACTTGAACCTCTGGCATCGGGCGCCTAAGTTCGGCGAACAGCTGAAAAAACGTCTCGGCGGCGCCACCGTGCCCGCCGGGCACTTGAGTTGCCCCCTCCGACTGGATTACTCTCCGTCGCAGGAGGTCAACGACCGTGGACGTTCTCCAACTGGACATCTCGGGCCGACCGCAGGCCTGGATCTCGTCGAAGGAAGCAGCGGTGCTGTACGCCAGCGACGCCATCGCGTGGACGCTGGGCGAGCCCTTCCACGTCCTGCGCGGCGGGTACCAGCGACTGACCGGCCTGCAATCGCGCATCGAACTGCACCCCATCGTCGCGGTTCGCGGCGCGGTCCCGAGCCGCGCGTGGCGCCAGGCGCCGGCGCTGTCCAACTTCAAGCTCTTCGCGCGGGACCGCCATGTCTGCGCGTACTGCGGGCACGTGCTGCATGCGGACCTGCTGACGCGGGAGCACATCCAGCCGGTGTCGCGCCACGGCCGGGACACGTGGATGAACTGCATCACCGCCTGCCGCGCCTGCAACGGCCGCAAGGGCAACCGCACGCCGGAAGAGGCGCACATGGCGCTGCTCTACCTGCCCTACGTGCCCAGCCTGCACGAGGACATGATCCTGCGCGGCCGCCGCATCGTGGCCGACCAGATGGAGTTCCTGCTGGCCAGCGTGCCCAAGTCGTCGCGGCTCTACACCTCGTAGAGATCCTCCACGCGGATCGGCAGATGCCGGACGCGCTGACCCGTCGCATGGAACACCGCGTTCGCCACCGCCGCGGCGACGCCCACCATCACGACCTCGCCCAGTCCCTTGACGCCCTGCGCATTGAGCTTGGGATCAGGCTCGTCGATGAAGTCGACGTCGATGCGGCCGATGTCCGCCGCGACCGGGATCACGTACTCCGCCAGATCGGCGTTGAGGAAGCCGCCGTGGCGCGGATCCACCTCGCTGATCTCGCGCAGCGAGGCGCCGATGCCCCAGACCACGCCGCCTTCGACCTGGCTGCGCGCGGTGCGACGGCTGATGACGCGGCCGCAGTCGATGACGCTCGCGCAGCGGGCCACGCGGATGCGACGCGTGGTCGGTTCGACGTGGACCTCGATGAAATGGGCCGCGTAGCTGAAGGCGACGAAGTCCGGATACACCGGCCCCGCCGCGGCGGGCAGGCCGCCGTCCAGACGGCCGAAGACCTGCTCGGGCTGGCCCGGCGCGCGCGTCTGGCTGCGGGCTTCGGCGACGTCCTGTCCGCAGGCCTTCAGCAGGTCGAGGAGGCTGCCGCCGCCGTTGGCACCCGCCTTCGCCCGCAGGTCCTCCATCAGGCGGCGGCACGCCTCCTCGACGGCCGGCAGCGCCGTGGCCGTGCCCCACGACCCGGCCGTGACGTGCTGTGGCGCGACCTGCGTGTCGCCGATGCGGATCTCGATGGCACCGACCGGTGCGCCGGTCAGGCGCACCACGCTGGTGGCGATCGCGGTGCGCATGCCCTGACCCATCTCATGGCCGCCCACCGACACCTGCAGGCGGCCGGAGGCCTCGAGCCGCACATGGGCCCGCGCGGGCGCGGAAGCGGCCTTGTAAGCCCCGATCGCCACGCCCAGGCCCACCAGCGTGCCGTCGGGCAGCGTCATCGATCGCGGCGCTGCGCTGCGGCGTTTCCAGCCGATCAGATCGGCACCGCGTCGCAGGCAGGCACCCACGTGGCGTGACGAATACGGCTTGCCGGTCAGCGGATCGGCGGTGCCGTCGTTCAGCAGCCGCAGCGCGACCGGATCGATGCCGGTGGCGGTTGCCAGCTCATCCATGGCGAGTTCGAAGGCGAAGACCGAGGGATGCTCGTGCGGGCCGCGCATGAACCCCGGCGTCTGGACGTCGGTGCGGATCAGCCGGTCGGCGCTGCGGAAGTGCCTGATGTCGTAGAGCCGCGCGGTGGTGTCGCTGCCGGTCGAGGGGAAGAAGTCGTGACGCGAGGTCTGCTGGTCCGTCTCATGGATCGCCGCCAGCACGCGCCCCTGCCGGTCGGCGCCCAGGCGCACGCGCTGCACGCTGCGCGGCCGGAAGGAGCTGTTGTGGAAGAGCAGCGCGCGCGGCACGACCAGCTTCACCGGCCGCCCCAGCCGGCGCGCGGCGATGGCGACCAGCACCGTCTGCGATTGCAGCGAGTTCTTCTGCCCGAAGCCGCCGCCTATCGTCGGCGACATCACGCGCACGGCGGACGGCGGCAGGCCGAGCTGACGCGCCAGGCCGTGGCGCACGGACTCGGCGTTCTGCGTCGGTTCATGGACGATCAGCGTGTCGCCGTCCCACAGCGCCAGCGTGGCGATCAGCTCCATCGGGTTCTGATGCTGCGCCGGCATCTGCGCGGTGACGTCGATGCGCACCGGCGCCTGCGCGAAGGCCGCATCCGCGTCGCCGAGCCGCTTGTCGGCGAGGATCGGGAGCGGCAGCGCCGCCGGCTGTCCGATCGCCTGGGCGCCGGGCGACTCCGGCGTCGCCGCGACCGGGGCCGGCGTGATGCGCGCCGAGACGCGCCACGCGCCTTCGCGCGCGGCCTCGAGCGAGTCCGCCACGACCAGCGCGATGTACTGGCCGCGATAGGCCACGTCAGGGCTCGCCAGCGGCTGCAGGCTCTGGAAGCCGAAGCCGCCGCCCATCAGGAAACCGGCGCCCTGCAAGGGTCCGATGTTGGCGTGCGTGAGCACGAGCCGCACGCCCGGCACGCGTTCCGCCGCGGCGGTGTCGATCGCGTCGATGTGCCCACGGCCGACGGGTGCCGGCACCAGCGCGGCATGCAGCACGCCGGCGGGGACGTGGTCGGCCGCATAACGCGTCGCGCCACGCACCTTGTCGCGTGCATCGACGCGCTCGGGGCCTTCGCGGCGTCGGGAGGAAGAAGACGTCGCCATGTCAGAGCCTTTCCTTGGATTGCATCAGCGCGTCGGTGAGCGTGTCGATCCCGAGCGCGACCTTGAAGCGGTTGTGCGGCAGCGGCCGCGCGTCGGCGAAGACCAGCTCGGCCGCCTGACGCGCCGATTCGCGGGTCAGCGCGCGACCGCGCAGGTGGCGTTCCGCCGCGACGGCGCGCCAGGGCCGCGTGGCGACGCCGCCCAGCCCGATGCGCACGTCGATGACCTGCCCCGCCGCCATCTGCAGGCCGACGGCGGCCGACACCAACGCGAAGGCGTAGGACTCCCGGTCGCGGACCTTGTGATAGACCGAGGCCTTCATCGCCGGCGAGCGCGGGATGCGGATCGCCACGATCAGTTCATCGGGCGCCAGCTGCGTGTCCAGGTGCGGCGTGTCGCCGGGCTCGCGATGCAACTCGCCGAACGGGACGCTGCGCGCGCCGCGCGGGCTGCGCAGGTCGACCACTGCGTCGAAGGCGATCAGCGCGATGGCGAGGTCGCCGGGATAGGTCGCGACGCACTGGGGGCTGCCGCCGAACAGCGCATGGCCGCGGTTGGCGCCCTCCAGCGCCGAGCAGCCGGTGCCGGGCTCGCGCTTGTTGCACGGGTAGGCGGGCGTGCCGCGGAAATAGGCGCAGCGGGTGCGCTGCAGCAGGTTGCCGCCCAGCGTGGCCATGTTGCGGATCTGCTGCGACGCGGCTTTCCACAGCGACTCGCTGAGCGCGGGGAACTCGTTGCGCACGCGCTCGTGGTCGGCGATCTCGCCCATCGTCATGCCGGCGCCGAAGCGCCATTCGCTGCGACCGAGGTCGATGCTGCGCAGGTCCTGGCAGCGCGTCACGTCGATCAGCGCGGTGGGCACCTCGACGTTCAGCTTCATCAGGTCGAAGAGCGTGGTGCCGCCGCCGAGGTAGCGCAGGCCGGGCGCCTCGTCCGCGGCGCGCCGTGCCAGCACGGCGTTCGCGCTGTCCGGGCTGCTGTAGCTGAAGTCACGCATGGTCGCCTCCCTTCATCCGCTGGGCGCCGTCGCGCACCGCTTCGAGGATGGCGACATAGGCGCCGCATCGACAGAGGTTGCCGCTCATGTATTCGCGGATCTGGTCGTCGGTCTGCGCATGGCCTTCGCGCACGCAGGCGATGGCGGCCATGATCTGGCCGGGCGTGCAGTAGCCGCATTGCAGCGCGTCGTGATCGATGAAGGCCTGTTGCATCACGTGCAGCGCGCCGTCCGCGCGCTCCAGCCCTTCGATCGTGCGGACCTCGCGGCCGTCGCACTTCGCCGCCAGCGTCAGGCACGAGGCCACGCGGCGGCCGTCGAGGTGCACGGTGCAGGCGCCGCACTGGCCGTGGTCGCAGCCCTTCTTGGTGCCGGTGAGTTGCAGGTCTTCGCGCAGCACGTCCAGCAGCGAGGCGCGCGCCTCGATCCGCAGCGAATGCGGACGGCCGTTGACCACGACCTCGCAACGCGGTGCGCTCGAGGGCGGTGCCGCGGCCGGACCGGGCGCGGCGCATCCGGCGGTCAGCGCTGGACCCGCGGCGCTCGCGGTGGTTACCATGAACGCTCGGCGATCGAGGGTCGTGGCGGAGGAGGAATCGCTCATCGGAGGGTCCTTCGACAGGGGGAATGCGCGAGCCTAGAGGCGCATGAAGAGCCTGTGAAGTACGCACTTTTCGGGCGCCTGATTACCCGCCGGTAACCTTTGGACCCCGCCGTGACCACACCGACCTCCCCTGCCGCTCCCTCGCATCACTTCGTTCATCCCCACAGCGGCGAGCCGCTGGATCCCGAGATCGAGGCCGTGGTCCGCGACATCATCGGCAGGGTCGCGGACAAGTGGTCGCTCATCGCGCTGGAGGTGCTGACGGAGCACGGCCGGCTGCGCTTCACCGAGGTCCGGCAACGCGTCGGCGCGGTGAGCCAGAAGGTGCTGACGCAGGTGTTGCGCGGGATGGAGGAGGACGGCCTGCTCACGCGCACGGTGCATGCGGAGGTGCCGCCCCGCGTGGAGTACGAGTTGACGTCGCTGGGACGCGAATTGAGCCGCGCGCTGTGTGGGGTGTGGCAATGGGCCGAACGCCATCGGGACGAGATTGCACAGGCGCGGCAGCGCTTCGCGTCGCGCGCTGAGGGCAAGGCGGCCCGGAGCGCCTGAGCCCGTCCTTCGCCGGGCGAAGGATTTGCCCGTGTCGACGGTGCAGTCGTCCGTCCCTGCTTAAGAGCCCCCAAAGCCGCCTGCGGTAGAGTCTCTCTGTGCCGCCTTGACGGGCGGCGGGGCCGATGGCGGCGAGGTAAAGACTTGTTGCGTGGTCAACCCGGACCTCCGGTTGTTCGTTGGCCGTGCATCGATTGGAGAACTGAGATGAAGAAGCTGCTGATTGCCACGATGGTGGTGGCCCTGGCCGCCTGCACGACGACGAATCCCGATGTGGTCCAGCGCGGCGACGCGCAGCGCCTGTCGCAGGTGCAGGACGCCACGGTGCTGTCCTGGCGTCCGGTGACGGTGGACGGCTCGCAGAGCGGCGTCGGCGCCGTCGCGGGCGCGGTGGCGGGCGGCGTGGCCGGCGGCAGCGTCGGCGGCAGCCGCGAGGGCGTGATTGTGGGCGTGCTGGGCGCGGTGGCCGGCGCGGCGCTGGGCAACGCGGTGGAGCGCAGCACGACGAAGGAACAGGCTGTCGAGATCCTGCTGCAGCTGCGCAACGGCGAACGCCGCGCGATCGTCCAGGCGCAAGGCAACGAGAACTTCGCCTCCGGCGAGCCGGTGATCATCGTCACCACCGGCGGCAAGTCGCGCGTGATGCGCGCGCCGGCGGCGACGCGCACGAACTGAGCACTGCTCAGGCGAGCGTTGCTCGCGCATCACGACGAAGGGGCCTCACGGCCCCTTCTTGCTTTACTTCACCCGCTGCTTCTCCAGCTTGCGCGCCAGCGTGCGCCGGTGCATGCCCAGCCGCCGCGCGGTCTCAGAGATGTTGAAGTCCGTCGCCGCCAGCGTCTCGTGGATGTGTTCCCACTCCAGCGTCTTGATGGACGTGGTCGCGCGGTCGGTGACCTCGACCTCGGCATCGCCCTGTGCGCGCGAGAACGCGGCCTCGATGTCGTCGGTGTTCGCCGGCTTCGCGAGGTAGTGCCGCGCGCCCAGCTTGATCGCCTCCACCGCCGTCGCGATGCTCGCGTAGCCGGTCAGCACCACGATCACCATCTCCTGGTCGTGCTCGTGCAGCGTCTGCACGCAGGCCAGCCCCGAGCCGCCGCCCGCCAGCTTCAGGTCGACGACCGCGTACTCCGGCGCCTCCTCCGGCCCGCGGTCGGCCAGCAGCTTCTGCACCTGCTCCACGCTGGTCGCCCGCAGCACCTGGTAGCCGCGGCGCTCGAAGGAGCGCGACAGCGTGCGCGCGAACGCATCGTCGTCCTCGACGATCAGCAGCAGGCGGTCGGTATCCGCGGCGAGGTCATCCGTGGTCATGGGCACCATTGTCAGGGAGTCCCAGGGGCGCCAGGGCGGACAGGGGCATCCGGATTTCCACCTCGGCACCGCCGCCCTCTTCCGCCAGCCGGTTGCGCGCCTGCAGCTTCCCGCCCAGCGAGCGCACGACGTTCAGCGCGAGGAACAGCCCCAGTCCGCCACCCGCCCGGCCCTTGCTCGATTGATACGGCTTGCCGAAGCGCTCCAGCATCTCGGGCAGGAAGCCGGTTCCGCGATCGCTCACGCGCAGCACCAGCTCGCCGTCCTCGGCCAGCGCGCGCAGCGACACCGGGCGACCCGGCGCCGCCTCCAGCGCGTTGTCCAGCACGTTGTCGATCATCTGCTTGAGCCCGACGTCCGACACGATGCGCACCTTCGGCAGGTCCGGCGCCGGCAGGTATTCCAGCCCGTGGTGCGGCCGCGTCGCGCGCCAGTGCTCGGCCAGCTCGTCGAGGAAGGCCTGCAGCGTCGTCACCGTCGGCGACTCGCCGCGCAACTCGCCCGCCGACATCAGGATCCCGCTGACGATCGCCTTGCAGCGGCGCAGCTGGATCTGCATTTCCTCGATCTCCTCGCGCAGCTCCGGATCGCCGGCGAACGGCGCCATCCGCGACCAGTCGCCCAGGATCACCGACAGCGTCGCCAGCGGTGTGCCCAGCTCGTGCGCCGCGCCCGAGGCCAGCAGGCCCATGCGGACGATGTGCTCCTCTTCCGCCGCGCGCTGGCGCAGGTCGGCCAGCCGCGCGTCGCGCTGGCGCAGGTTACGCCCGATGCGCTGGATGAAGATCACCAGCAGCGCCGCGTTGATCGCGAAGCAGATCAGCAGGCCGCCGATGTAGTGCGTCGGCAGCGCCAGCCCTTCCATGTCCGGCACCAGCAGCGGCAGGTGCCACTGCGTCAGCGCGACGAAGCAGCCGCCCGTCACCGCCACCGTGAACCAGATGTAGCGCGACGGCAGCAGCACCGCGCCCACCGCGATCTGCAGCAGGAACAGGAAGATGAAGGGATTGGTGACGCCGCCGCTGTAGTACAGCTGGCCGCTCAGCACCGCGATGTCCACGAGCAGGCCGGCAAAGAGCTCGGCGTTGCGCACGCTCGGCACCCAGCGCGTGCGCAGCCAGCAGGCCACGTTGAACAGCACCAGGATCGCCAGCAGCGTCAGCATCTCCGGCATCGGCAGGCGGATGTGCAGCGCGAAGTGCACCGACAGCACCGTGCCGAACTGCCCCGCCGCCGCCAGCCAGCGCAGCTGCACCAGCTGCTGCAGGTTGTTGCGACCGGCCTGGAGCGCGCCCTCGCCCGAAGAGCCCTCGATGCCCAGCGCGCCCGCCGCGCCGTCCAGGTAACGGCTGTCGTCGGGGTGGTCGTCGTCCGGATCGGGACGGCTCAAGGGCATGGTCAGAGCCTCATTCCCGCGCGTCCGGGCCGGCGTCGGAGCCGGCATCCAGTCCGTCGTCACCATCGGCGTCGGTACCGCCGCGCCAGGGCCGGCTGTCATCGCCGTCGATCGGGGATCTGCGGCGCTCCATGCGCCACAGCCAGAAGCCCACGCCCGCCAGCATCGCCGCCATCGCAAACCACGTCAGCGCGTACTGCAAATGGTGGTTGTTGAAGCGCACCACCGTCAGCCCGCCGCGCGGCCACTGCGTCTGGTCGTCCGCCGCGGCGGCGTCGACGAAGTACGGCGCCACCGGCCCTTCGACCACCTTCCTCGCCTTGGCGATCGCAGCGACGTCGCGCGAGTACCAGCGGTCCTGCGCCGGCTCGTTCTTGCGCAGCAGGCTGCCGTCGGGCTCGGTGAGCCGCAGCAGGCCGACGACCTTGTCCTCGCCCTGCGTCTCCGACGCCGTGCGCGACGCGCGGGTCTTGAACTCCGGCGGCACGAAGCCGCGGTTCACCAGCACCCAGTCGCCGCGCTCGGTGCGCAGCGGCGTGAGCACCCAGTAGCCGGTGCCCAGCTCGGTGCTCGCGCCCACCAGCGTCTCGCGCGAATGGTCGAAGCTGCCGGTGAGCACGACCTTGCGGTACTCGTCGCCGTCCTTCGTGATCGCGTGCCAGCGGTCCGCGCCGGGCGCGCGCTCGGGCGCCGCCGCCAGGCGCTTGTCCAGCCGTGCGATCAGGTCTTCCTTCCAGGCCAGCCGCTGCACCTGCCAGACGCCAAGGAAAACGAACAGCACAAACGAAAGGGCCGCGCCCAGCAGCAACGCCCAGAAGGCGATGCCGCGGCGCGGCCGCAGCGGTTCCGGGTGGAACTCGGTCATCAGGGCATGTTGCGCATGTCGTGGACCGGCATCATGTTGCTGTTCAGGTGGAACATCACCCAGATCGAGCCGGCCAGCATGATCACCACGACGGCGATCGTGAAGATCAGCGACAGCATGGACCAGCCGCCTTCGACCTTCGAGTTCATGTGCAGGAAATAGACCATGTGGACCACGATCTGCACGGCCGCGAAGCCCAGCAGCACGATGCCCATCGCCGCCGACGACGAGATCGACTTCGTCATCACCAGGAAGAACGGGATCGCCGTCAGGATCAGCGACAGGATGAAGCCGATCAGGTAGCCCTTGACGGTGGCGTGGTAGCCGACGTCCTCGTGGTCGTCGTGACCGTGGCCGCCGTGGCCATGGTCGTGGCCATGCGCGTCATGGCCGTGGTCGTGTTGGTGGTTGTTGCTCACGGCAGCACTCCCATCAGATAAACGAAGGTGAAGACACCGATCCAGATCACGTCCAGGAAGTGCCAGAACATCGACAGGCAGATCAGGCGGCGCTTGTTCTCCTTGGTCAGACCCAGCTTGGAGACCTGGATCATCAGCGTCACCAGCCAGATGCAGCCGAAGGTGACGTGCAGCCCGTGCGTGCCGACCAGCGTGAAGAAGGAGGACAGGAACGCGCTGCGCTGCGGACCCGCGCCTTCATGGATCAGGTGCGCGAACTCATAGAGTTCCACCGCCAGGAAGCACAGGCCGAGCACGCCGGTCACCGCCAGCCAGGCCAGCGTGCCGGTCTTCTTGTTGCCCAGCATCTTGATCATGGCGAAGCCATAGGTGATCGAAGAGAGCAGCAGGAAACCGGTGTTCAGCGCCACCAGCGGCAGGTCGAAGAGGTCGGCGCCCGAGGGGCCGGCCGCGTAGCTGCGGCCCAGCACCGCATACGTCGCGAACAGCACCGCGAAGATGAGGCAGTCGCTCATCAGGTAGATCCAGAACCCGAGCAGCGTGCCGTGCTGCGGGTGATGGTCGCCGTTGTCGTAGAACACCGGCGCGCCGGTGTTGTTCGTCAGGGTCGTTGCTTGCATTTGGAGTTCGCTCGCTGCGGAATCAGGCCTGGGCGGCCAGCACCTTGGTGCGGGCTTCTTCCGTGCGGGCCACTTCATCCGCGGGGATGTAGTAGTCGCGCTTGTAGTTGAAGGTGTGGACGATCGCGGCGATCACCGTCACCGCGAAGGCGACACCCGCCACCAGCCACATGTGCCAGATCAGGGCGAAGCCGAACAGCGTCGACAGGCCGGCCAGGATCACGCCGGCGCCGGTGTTCTTCGGCATGTGGATCTCCTTGAAGCCGGCGACCGGGCGCTGGTGGCCGCGGGTCTTCATGTCGTGCCACGCGTCGTGGTCGTGGACCACCGGCGTGAACGCGAAGTTGTACTGCGGCGGGGGCGACGAGGTCGACCACTCCAGCGTGCGGCCCTGCCACGGATCGCCGTCGAAGTCGCGCAGCTGGTCGCGCTTGAAGTAGCTCACCACCAGCTGGATCAGGAAGCTGCCGATGCCCGCGGCGATCAGCAGCGCGCCGAAGGCGGCGATCTGGAACCAGATCTGGAACGACGGGTCGTCGAAGTGGCTCATGCGGCGCGTCACGCCCATCAGGCCCAGGACGTACAGCGGCGTGAAGGCGACGAAGAAGCCGATCTGCCAGAACCAGAACGAGCACTTGCCCCAGAACGGATCCAGCTTGTAGCCGAAGGCCTTGGGGAACCAGAACGAGATGCCCGCCAGCAGGCCGAACAGCACGCCGCCGATGATCACGTTGTGGAAGTGGGCGATCAGGAACAGCGAGTTGTGCAGCACGAAGTCGGCCGGCGGCACCGCCAGCAGCACGCCCGTCATGCCGCCGATCACGAAGGTGACCATGAAGCCGACGGTCCAGTACATCGGGACCTCGAACTTGATGCGGCCGCGGTACATCGTGAACAGCCAGTTGAAGATCTTCGCGCCCGTCGGGATCGAGATGATCATCGTCGTGATGCCGAAGAACGAGTTGACGCTGGCCCCCGATCCCATCGTGAAGAAGTGGTGCAGCCACACGAGGTAGGACAGGATGGTGATCACGACGGTCGCGTAGACCATGGACGCGTAGCCGAACAGCTTCTTCTGGCTGAAGGTGGAGACCACTTCAGAGAAGATGCCGAAGGCCGGCAGCACCAGGATGTAGACCTCGGGGTGGCCCCAGATCCAGATCAGGTTGATGTACATCATGGCGTTGCCGCCAAGATCGGTCGTGAAGAAGTTGGTGCCGGCGTAACGGTCCAGCGACAGCAGCGCCAGGGCCGCGGTCAGGATCGGGAACGAGGCCACGATCAGGATGTTGGAGCACAGCGAGGTCCAGGTGAAGACCGGCATCTTCATCATGGTCATGCCCGGCGCGCGCATCTTGATGATGGTCGCGATCAGGTTGATGCCCGAGAGCGTGGTGCCGACCCCCGCCACCTGCAGCGACCAGATGTAGTAGTCCACCCCCACGCCCGGACTGGCGAGCAGCCCCGACAGCGGCGGATAGGCCAGCCAGCCGGTGCGCGCGAATTCGCCGACGAACAGCGAGGCCATGCACAGCACGGCGCCGCCGGTGGTCATCCAGAAGCTGAAGTTGTTCAGGAAGGGGAAGGCCACGTCGCGCGCGCCGATCTGCAGCGGCACGACGTAGTTCATGAAGCCCGTGATCAGCGGCATCGCCACGAAGAAGATCATGATCACGCCGTGGGCGGTGAAGACCTGGTCGTAGTGGTGCGGGGGCAGGAAGCCCAGCTGGTCGCCGAAGGCGATGGCCTGCTGCGCGCGCATCATGAGCGCGTCGGCGAAGCCGCGCAGCAGCATGACCAGGCCCAGCACGATGTACATGATGCCGATCTTCTTGTGGTCGATGCTGGTCACCCAGTCGCGCCAGAAGGGGCCCCACAGGCGGAACTTCGTCATCAGCGCGAGGACGACCAGGCCGCCCAGCGCCACCATGGCGAAGGTGCCGATCAGGATCGGCTCGTGCAACGGGAGTGCCTCTAGGCTGAGGCGCCCGAAGATGAGCTTTTGAAGGTCAATCATCTTGGATCTCGGTAGTGCTTGCGATCCCGGCGCCGCTGGTCACGGCAGTTCGCAGTCGATGCGCCGGGGACGCCGATCAGTTACGGGTGGCCGAGGCCTGCCACTGCGAGGCGTACTGCCCCGCGTTGTCAGGCGTGCACAGCGCGGCCACGAAGATCCGCTTCTGCTCGTTGCTCCAGGGCTTGCTGGCCAGGCCGTCGATGGCGCCCTTGCCGCCGCCGCCGGCCGCGTCGATGGCCATCATCTGGCCCATGCACATCTTGGAGCCGTCGACGCAGCGATTGACGACCGCGTCGAACAGGCCGGGGGCGACGCTGGAGAAGCGGCGCACCGGCTGACGCTCGGTCGGCTTCTCGAGGTCGAGGTACAGCTCCTTGGTCAGCGCGACGCCGTCGGCCTTGTTGCGCTCGACCCAGGCGGCGAACTCGTCGTTGCTCAGGCCGTGGAACTTGAAGCGCATGTGCGAGAAACCGTCGCCGCTGAAGTTGGACGAGAAGCCGTCATACACGCCGGGCTTGTTGATCACGGCGTGGAGCTGGCTCTGCATGCCGGGCATCGCGTAGATCATGCCGGCCATGGCGGGCACGTAGAACGCGTTCATCACGGTCGACGAGCTGATCTTGAAGTGGATCGGGCGATCCACCGGCGCGACCAGTTCGTTGACGGTCGCCACGCCCTGGTCCGGATAGATGAACAGCCACTTCCAGTCCAGCGCCACGACTTCCACGTTCAACGGCTCGACGCCGGCGGGGATGGCGCGCTGCGCGTCCAGCCGCTCGAGCGGGCGGAACGGATCCAGCTTGTGGGTGCTGATCCAGGTCATCGCGCCCAGCGCGATGATGATCAGCAGGGGCGCGCCCCAGATGATCAGTTCCAGCCGGGTGGAGTGGTCCCACTCCGGCGAGTAGGTCGCCTGGGTGTTGGACGCGCGGTAGCGGAAGGCGAAGACCAGCGTGAGGATGATCACCGGGACGATGATCAGCAGCATCAGCAGCGTCGATGCGACGATGAGCTGCGCCTGCTGGTTCGCGATGTCGCCCGAAGGTTTCATCACGACCATGTTGCAGGCGGTGAGGGGCAGCGCCAGGGCCAGCAGCCCGAGACGGGCCAGTGACCGGATGGGGCCGGCGAGACTTGTTTTTGCAGATGCTTTGAGGTACATGGGACTCAGCAGACCATCAGGCGTAGTTCACGCGGAACCCCCTCCTCGCTTTGGGTTCCCGTCGTCCAAAACCTGGTGGGGGTTTCTTCCGAAGGGAAAGCGATAAAGGGGAAAACGACACTTGTCGACCGTTGCACGCCGGGCGCAGATTTTGCCCGATTGACCAAAGCTAACTATTGGACATTTTGTCCCAGGTAGGAGACGTATGAACAGCAGCACCCTTCCGACAGCCGGGCAACACCTGGCGACCGTGGGCCAACCGCTGCCACGAGGCAACGGGGTGGCGACGAAAGAAGAGCAGGACGCGGTCGCCCCGGGCGACATCGCGGTGGGCGTGATCATCGGGCGGGCGTCGGAGTACTTCGACTTCTTCGTCTACGGCATCGCCTCGGTCCTGGTCTTTCCCTCGATCTTCTTCCCGCACATGGAGCGGCTGGAGGGTACGCTGTACGCCTTCGCCCTGCTGGCGCTGGCCTTCGTGGTGCGCCCGATCGGCACGCTGGTCGGGATGGAGATCCAGCGACGCTTCGGTCGCAGCGTGAAGCTGACGGTCGCGCTGTTCCTGCTGGGCATCTCGACCTGCACGATCGCCGTGCTGCCCGGCTTCAACACCTGGGGCGGCGCGGCCATCGGGCTGCTGGCGCTGTGCCGGATCGGTCAAGGCCTGGCCCTGGGCGGCTCCTGGGACGGCCTGCCCTCGCTGCTGGCGCTGAACGCCCCGCCGGGACGCCGGGGCTGGTACGCGATGCTGGGGCAGCTGGGCGCGCCCATCGGCTTCCTGATCGCCGCGGCGCTCTACGCCTACCTGTGGAGCAGCCTGGCCACCATCGACTTCCTGAGCTGGGGCTGGCGCTTCCCGTTCTTCGCGGCCTTCGCGATCAACGTGGTGGCGCTGTTCGCCCGGCTGCGCCTGGTCGTGACGCACGAGTACGAGAAGAACCTCGAGGAGCATGAGCTCGACCCCTGCGACGTCGACGAGCTGTTCGAGAAGCAGGGCGCCACCCTGTTCATCGGCGCGTTCGCGGCGCTGGCCAGCTATGCGCTGTTCCACATCGTCACGGTGTTCCCGCTGTCGTGGGTGATGCTGTACGGAGACCAGAACGTCACCCAGTTCCTGGTCGTGCAGCTCATCGGCGCCCTGCTGGCGGCGGGGGCGATGCCCATCTCCGGGCTGATCGCCGACCGCATCGGCCGGCGCAGCACGCTGGGCATGCTGGCCACGACGATCGGGATCTTCAGCCTGTTCGCCCCCATCCTGCTGGACAGCGGCGCCATGGGCCAGAACATCTTCATCCTGGTCGGCTTCGTGCTGCTCGGGCTGTCCTACGGCCAGTCCTCGGGCGCGGTGACGTCCAACTTCCTGCCCCACTTCCGCTACACGGGCGCGGCGCTGACCTCGGACCTGGCCTGGATCATCGGCGCGGCCTTCGCCCCGCTGGTGGCCCTGGGTCTGTCGGCCAAGTTCGGGCTGTGGGCGGTCACCGCCTACCTGCTCTCGGGCGCGATCGTGACCCTGGTGGCGTTGCGCACGAACCGCATGCTGACGATGAAGGACAAGGACTGACACCCGAACTCGCGACACGGGCTTGACAGCCCGCGACGTGAAAAAGCAACGGCCGATCGAAAGATCGGCCGTTTTTCTTTGGGCGCGATCTGAATAACCCCACTGAATTAGATAGCAAGCTACCTAATTACAATGCGGGCCATGACGTCCTCGAACCCCAAGTCGCCGCGCGCCCTGACGCGCACCGCCCGCGAAACGGCGCTGATGTCGATCGGCATGACGCTGCCCGTGCTGGAGCGCGCCTATCGGGCCAGGGCCAACCTGGCCATGGCGCACGTGGGGCTGTCGCAGGCGCTCGCCTGGCCCCTGGTGATGATCGGCCGCAGCGGCGACGGCTTGCGCCAGGGCGAGCTCGCGACGCTGCTGGGCATCGAAGGGCCGTCGCTGACGCGATCGCTGGACCAGTTGATCGCCGGCGGGTTCATCGAGCGTCACGAGGATCCCGGCGACCGCCGCGCCAAGACGCTGCACCTGACCGCGCTGGGCGCGGGCGCCTGCGAGCAGATCGAGGACACGCTGCGCGACCTGCGCAACGCGCTCTATGAAGGCATCGCCGACGCCGACATCGAAGCCGCGCTGCGCGTCTTCGCCACGCTGTCCGAACGCGTCGGCGCGCCGAAGGCGGTCGTGCCGCCGCGGCGCAAGTGAGGCCGACGCCAGCAGTACAGCGGCCATGAAGTTCCCTGCCCTCCCCTTCGCCTCGCTCCGCGCGCCCTCACTGCGGTTGCCGAAGTTGCCCGCCGTGTTGCGCCCCGGCTTCACGGGCGCCGAGTGGCTCTTCTCGTTCAAGGCCTTCGCCGCGGCGATGCTGGCCGTGTTCCTCGCGAGCTGGGCCGGACAGCCGCGGCCCTTCTGGGCGCTGATGACGGCCTACGTCGTGGCGAATCCGCTGGCGGGCGCGGTGCGCTCGAAGGGTCTGTTCCGTTTCGTCGGTACGCTGATCGGCGGTGCCGCCGCGGTGCTGCTGGTGCCGCGCTTCGCCAACGCGCCCGAGCTGCTGAGCCTGGCGCTCGCGCTGTGGGTGGCGGGCTGCCTGTGCCTGTCGCTGCGCGATCGCACGCCGCGCGCCTACGCCTTCATGCTGGCGGGCTACACCGCCGCGCTGATCGGATTTCCTTCGGTGGATTCGCCGCTGGCCATCTTCGATACCGCCGTCGCGCGACTGGAGGAGATCGGCCTGGGCGTGCTGGCCGCGACGCTGGTCCATAGCCTGGTGCTGCCCAAGAGCCTGTCGAGCTCGGTGATCGGGTTGCTGGACCGCACGCTCGGCGACACGCGCGCCTGGCTGTCCGACATCGCCGGTCGCCGCGACGGCGGCGCGGACCGCCGCCGCGTCGCCGGCGACATCACGCAGCTGCGGCTGCTGTCCATCCACATTCCCTTCGACACCAGTCATCTGCGCTGGACCGCCGACGCCGTGCATGCGATGCAGGACGGCGTGGCCGCGCTGACGCCGCTGCTGGCGGGCGTCGAGGATCGGCTGCAGGCGCTCGAAGCTCACGCCTGCAACACCGCCAATGTCGCCAATGCCGGCAGCAGCGATGGCGATGCGCTTCCTGACGACGTGCGCGCGATGCTCGATGCCATCGGCCCGTGGCTCGCGTTGCCGGCCGCCGAGGCCGAAACTCGACTGCCCGCCCTGCGCGAGCGGCTGGCCGCGCTGACCGGCGACGCCGCACGCGAGCGCCTCGCCGACGATCCGTGGGCGCGCCTGCTGCGCGTCGCGCTGGCGGAGCGCCTGGGCGAACTGCTCGACGGCTGGCTGCACTGCATGCAGCTGCGCGCCGACATCGACCGCGGCCTCGCGGGCGAGGCCATGCCTTCGCGGGCCGCGCCGGCGCTGAGCGGCCCCAAGCTCCACCGCGACATGGGCATGGCGCTGTGGTCCGGCGCGGCCGCGCTGATCGCGATCCTCGTCTGCTGCGCGTTCTGGATCCTCACCGGCTGGCCGATGGGCTCGGCCGCCGCGATGATGGCCGCGATCTTCTGCTGCTTCTTCGCGGCGATGGACGACCCCGTGCCCGCCATCAACGGCTTCCTCCACTGGACCGTGCTGTCGATGCCCTTCGGCGCGCTCTACGTGCTGGTGCTGCTGCCGCTGGTGCAGGACATGTGGACGCTGATGGCCGTCTGCGCGCCGATGTTCCTGATCGTCGGCGCGTATGTCGGCCGGCCGTCGACCTTCGGCGCGGCCCTGCCCTTCCTGTTCGGCGTCATCGGCACGCTGGTGATGCACGACACCGCGCAGGCGGATCTGACGAGTTTCCTGAACTCGATGTCGGGCCAGTTGGCCGGGGTGTTCGTCGCGGCGCGGGTCACGCGGCTGATGCGCTCCGTCGGCGCGGACTGGAGCGCCCGACGCATCCAGCGCGCGACCTGGCGCGAGCTGGACGAGCTCGCCCGTCTGCCGCGGTCGACGAGCCGCGCGCAGGCCTATCTGCTGCGCATGCTGGACCGCATCTCGCTGCTGGCGCCGCGTGTCGCGCAGGCGGGCGGCTCGGTGCCGGGCGTGCCCACCGACGACGCGTTGCACGACCTGCGCGTGGGCGCCGACCTGGTCGCGCTCCAGGGCGCGCGCGGCCGCCTGCCGGTCGAGGCGACGCTGCCGCTGCAGCCGCTGCTCGACGCCATCGGCGATTGGCAGCGCGCGCGCATCGCCGGCCGAGCCGATGCG
The DNA here is from genome assembly GCA_002205125.1 of Roseateles noduli. Classification (GTDB taxonomy): domain Bacteria; phylum Pseudomonadota; class Gammaproteobacteria; order Burkholderiales; family Burkholderiaceae_C; genus Roseateles; species Roseateles noduli. The sequence goes on from NIOE01000008.1 coordinate 185,155, forward strand.
ATCGCGGCGCCACCTGCGTTCGTGCTGGAACGACTGGACTCGGCACTCGCAGCGCTCGTCCAGGCGTACCCCGCCTCCCTGCCGCTGCCGGCGGAGGCGATCCCCGCCGCCAGCGCGCTCATGGGTCTGCGCCGCAACCTGTTCCCGCAGGCGCCGACGCCACAGCTTCCCGTGGATGACATCGATCTGAACAAGGAGAACCCGGCATGACCGGCGCAGTGGATTTCTTCGGGCTCTACCTGCCCTGGCTGATGCCGCTCGCGGCGCTGGCGCTGCTGGCGCTCTCCGCAGTGCGGCGTCTGCTGGCTGCGGTCGGCGCCTACCGCTGGATCTGGCATCCGGCGCTGTTCGACCTCGCGGTCTACGTGCTGCTGTTGTGGGGCTTGAGCGTCGTCTCGCTGCACCTGCTGCACGGGCCCGGATGACGACGACATCGCTTTCGAACGATCAACGAATGACTCTCTCCGGCAGTCCGGACCCGACGACATGAACACCACCTCCTTCCCCCTTCGCCGCGTGATCTCGATGGCCGTCACCCTGGCGGTGGTCGGCGGCGCCCTGTGGGCGGCCGGCAAGCTCTGGGACCGCTACGAGCTCCAGCCCTGGACCCGCGACGGCCGCGTGCGCGCCAACGTCGTGCAGATCGCGCCGGACGTGTCCGGCCTGGTCACCGCCGTGCCGGTGCAGGACAACCAGCAGGTCGCCGCCGGCGCGCTGCTGTTCGAGGTCGACCGCGCGCGCTACGAGCTCGCGCTGCGCCAGTCGCAGGCGCAGCTGTCGGCGCAGAAGGTCGCGCTGGCGCAGGCGCTGCGCGAAGCCGATCGCAACCGCGGCCTCGGCTCGCTGGTCTCGCAGGAAGCGAGCGAGCAGACCCGCAGCCGCGCCGAGCAGGCGCGCGCCGCCGTCGCGCAGGCCGAGGTCGCCGTCGACAGCGCGAAGCTCAACCTGGCGCGCGCCGAGATCCGCGCGCCATCCGCCGGCACGATCACCAACTTCGATCTGCGCCAGGGCGCGTACGCGACCGCGGGGCATCCGGTGCTCGCGCTGGTGGACGCGGGCTCGCTCTACGTCGAAGGCTACTTCGAGGAAACCAAGCTCCCCCGCATCCACGTCGGTGACGCCGTCGAGGTCAAGCCGATGGGCGCGAACCGCGCGCTCACGGGCCGCGTCGAGAGCCTTTCCGCCGGCATCGCCGACCGCGACCGCAGCACCAGCGCCAACCTGCTGCCGAGCGTGAACCCGACCTTCAACTGGGTCCGGCTGCCGCAGCGCGTGCCGGTGCGGGTGAAGCTCGATCCGCTGCCGGCGGGCGAGCGGCTCGTCGCCGGGCAGACAGTCACGGTGCAGGTGATGCCCGCATCGACGGTCACTGCGGCAGTGAAGACGGAGTCGAAGTCATGAGCAGCGCGATGAAGCCCCTGCTGGCGGTGATCGCTGCGGCGGCGCTGGCCGCCTGCTCCACGGCGCCTAAGGGTCCGGACTATCAGGTACCCGCCGAGGCCGTCGTGCTGAAGCCGCGCGCGTCGGCGACCTTCCTCGAACAGCAACGTGCCGCAGAGGCCGCGCAGGCCGCGAAGAGCGACGCTGACGCCGTCGCCAAAGGCACGGCCTCGACATCGGCCCCGTTCGATGCCGCGCCGCTGCCGCCGCACTGGTGGCGGCTGTTCCAGGATCCGAAGTTGGATGGACTGGTCGAGCAGGCGCTCGCGCGCAACACCGACCTGCGCCAGGCCGTCGCGAACCTCGAACGCGTCCAGGCCCTGGAATCCGAAGTCGCCGGCGGCGAGAAGCCGACCGTCAGCATCAACGGCGGGCCGAGCTACGGACATCCGTCGGGTCTGTCGATGCTGAAGAAAGACTACGTGCCGCCGGACACCTACCGGTACAGCGCGGGCGTGGGGCTGTCGTATCAACTCGACCTGTTCGGCCAGATCCGCCGTGCTATCGAGTCCTCGCATGCAAGCACCGAAGCGGCTTCGGCAGCGCTCGATCTCGTGAAGGTGAATGTGGCCGCCGGCACTGCGCGCGCGTATGCGGAAGCTTGCGCGACGGGCCAGCGGCTGACGTCCGCGCAGCATTCGGTCGATCTGCAGCAGGAGGCCATCGATGTCACCGAGCGCCTGCAGCGCGCCGGCCGCGTCGGCGAGATCGACGCGGCGCGCGCGCGCAGTCAGCTTCAGCAACTGCGTGCGGCATTGCCGCCGCTGCTGGCGCAGCGGCAGTCGGCGCTGTATCGCCTCGCGACGTTGACCGGCGAACTGCCGGAGGACTTCCCGCGCGAGCTGGCCGAATGCCATGTCGCGCCGCAGGTGACGGGCACCATCCCGGTCGGCGACGGCGCCGCGTTGCTGCGCCGCCGCCCCGACATCCGTCAGGCCGAGCGCGAGCTGCACGCCGCGACGGCGCGCATCGGCGTCGCGATCGCGGACCGGTATCCGAAGATCAGTCTCGGCCTGTCGGCCGGCTCGGCGGGCACGCTCGCGGGGTTCGGCAAGAGCGACACGCTGAGCTGGAGCCTGGGGCCGCTGATCTCGTGGACGCTGCCGAACAACGGCGTCGCCGACGCGCGCATTGCGCAGGCTGAAGCCGGCACGCGGCAGGCCGCCGCCCGCTTTGACGGCACCGTGCTGAACGCGCTGCGCGAGACCGAGACGGCCCTCAACCAGTACGCGCGCGAGCTGGATCGCCGCGCGGCGCTGCAGGCTTCGCGCGATGAAGCCGCGATCGTCGCCGGGCAGGCGCGAAGGCTGTATCAAGGCGGCAAGGTCGCTTATCTGGACGCGCTCGATGCCGAACGCGCGCTCGCCGCGAGCGACGCCGCGCTGGCCGCTTCCGAAGCCACGCTGATCGACGAGCAGGTGCAGCTGTTCCTCGCGCTGGGAGGCGGTTGGGAGTCGTCAGAGCAACAGAACGGCGCTGCGGCGCACGCCGCGCGCTGACGAAAAAAAGGCGATCCTTCGCAGGACCGCCTTTCTCTGACTTCATCGGCTGCTGGCCCTCACCCCCCGCCCTCTCCCGCGGTGCGGGAGAGGGAGCAAGAGAGCGCCAGTTCCTCCTCCTGGCCGCCCCTCAGCGGCCGTATGCCTTCATCACGGATAGCTGATCGTCAGCTTGTAGTTGGAGGTCGTGCTCGAACCCGCGTACGACATCACCTTGATGTACACCGTCTGCGCGGCCGCGCCGTTCTGATAGGTCAGCGACTCGCTGCTGCCGACCGCTTCCGAGCGCGCCAGGCCGGCGCCGTTGGACTTCACCACATACAGGTCGTAGTCGATGCTCGACGAGGTCGGGCCGGTCATGTCGACACGCAGGCGCTGGTTCGCCGCCAGCGCGACCTTGTAGTAGTCGACGTCGTTGGCCGTGCTGATGAAGCCGGTCAGTTGGTTGCGCGAGCCGACGGCGTTGGCCGTCGAGATCGCGTTGTTCGGCTCGACTTCGTCCGCCGTATCGACCACGTTGGTCACGGTGAAGCTGACCGGTGCGGACGTCGTCGTGTTGCCGGCCGCGTCGTAGGCCTTGGCGACCAGGCTGTGCGTGCCGTTGGCCAGCTGCGCCGAGTTCACCGAGATCGAGTACGGCGCGGTCGTGTCGATGTCGCGCAGCGCGCCGTCCAGCCAGAACTCGACCTGCGTCACGCCGACGTTGTCGCTGGCGGTGGCGGAGAACGTGATCGTGCCCGTCGTGCCGTTCACCGCGGCCGTGACCGACGGCGGCGTGGTGTCGCCGCCGCTGACGCCCTGGTTGACCCAGATCGGCGCGGACCACAGCACCTTGCCGTCGTCTTGCGTGACCTTGGCGTAGTAGAAGTGCTTGCCGTTGGCCGGGGTGACGGTGGCGGTCGGGTTGCTGCTCAGCAGCGTGACCGTGCCGTTGCGGCCGGGGACGCCTTCCCAGATCTCGGTCTGCACCACCGTGCGGCCGTTCGGGTTGTAGAACCCGACGTTGAGCGCCAGCGCGCCGGCGTTGTCGAAGCGCTCGCCCATGATCTTGCCGTTGGCGCTGAAGATCAGCTGCGAGTTCTTGTCCAGCGTCGCGAAGACGCGGCGCGCCTTCAGCGCGTCGACCAGCGCGGCCTTGCTCAGCGGCGTGCCCGTCGGGATCAGCACCGCGGTGCGGTTGGTGTAGGACTTGCCCCAGTTGGCGCAGTGGTTGTCCTGGTTGGTCGCCGGCGCGACGTGGAAGCCGCGCTCCAGCAGCTTCTTCCACGAGCCTTCGTACGAGCTGCGCGAGGTCTCGCTCTCCGTCGTGTTGGACGAGAACGCGGAGGTGTTCATCACCTCGGACATCACCATCACCTCGTCGCCGTCGGCGCTGTAGGCCATGTCGGTGCCGTTGATGATGAACTGGCCGCTCGAATCCGGATGGTTGAACTGGCCGATCAGGCCCTGCGCACGCATCACCGAGTACAGCGTCGCGTAGTCGCTCTTGGCGATGTAGCGGTCGCCGAAGAGCTCGTTCTGCTGGTTGTACTCCCACGAGAACAGCTCGTTGCTGTTGAAGATGTTCAGGTGGCCGCCGTTGCTGATGACGCCCCACTCCATGCCGTACACGGCCAGGAAGCCGGCGTTGGCGGCGCTGTAGTCGGCCGCGATCTGCAGGCCGCGCTGGTAGCGGGCCTTGGCCGCCGTGGCGCTGCCGCTGGCGTTCGTGCTGGACGAGCCGTCGTAGTAGTGGTTGTGGTCGGTGTTGGCGAAGATGTCCAGGCCCGCGCTCTTGGCATACGGGAAAGCGGCATCCGGGCCGAAGGCGCCGGTCTGCGCCGGCTGCGACGAGCTGCAGCTGCCGATCGCACCGCCGCCGTCGGAGTCATTGGTCTGGCCGTGGAAGCTGCCGTAGTAGACGGTGTAGGGCCAGGAGCCTGCGCCCACCGCCGCCGACTGTGCGCGCACGCGCTGGTCGGCTTCGCCGGAGGCACCCGCGGCCAGCGGACGCAGCGTGCCCATCGCGATCTTGGCCGGCTTGCCGAGGGCGAAGTTCCAGCTCTGCTCGACGGCGTGGCCGCCTTCGCCGGGCTCAGCGGCCTGCTGGGCGGCGAGGAGTTCGGCGAACTGCGCGTCGGCGCCGGAGGTCTTGAGCTCGGTCTCCGCCTTGGCGCTGAGCGCCGTCAGCGTCGCGGTGTAGATGCCGTCGGGCAGGCTCGCGCTGCTGCGGCCGGCCCAGTTCAGCGCGACGCTCTTGACGTCGCCGGCGTACTTCTCGACGCCGGTCCAGTGCTTGATCACGGCGCCGGTGGGCGAGCGCAGTTCGACGCGGTAGGCCAGCAGCGTGCCGGCGGGCGCGCCGACGTAGTCGAGGTGGACCGCGAAGTCGCGCGCGCCGGTGGCTTCGGCGCCGGTGAAGGGCACGTCGAGCGCGGCGTCGAACTCGTGGTGGTCCGGGTACTTGGCCGCGGGATCGGCGACCAGGGCGCTGGCGCGGTCGTCAGGCGTGGCGGCCTGCGGCTGCGCTTGCGACTTCTCGCCGTTGAGGCCGCCGCCGCAGGCGCTCAGCACGACGGCGACGGCCGCGAAGGTGGTGACGCGCAGCACGGCGCGGCCGGACAGCAGCAGGGAGGAAGGGATTCGGCTCATGAGAACCTCGCTGGGCGCGGCGGACGCGCCGTGGAATCGGTGGGGATCGGGTGCGGGAGGCGCCGCCTTCGGCGCCTCGGGGACCCGACGCTGGGTCGGACGGCAGGTCCGCGATCAGGCCTGACGCTGACGACGGCGCAGGACCAGGGCCATGGCGCCGAGGCCGGCCAGCATCAGCGCGTAGCTCTCGGGTTCCGGCACGGCGGCGGCGATGATTTCAGTGCCGGAGATCGTGACCATGTCGTAGCGGATGGTGCCGGCCGGGCCGTAGTTGCTGGTCGCGCCGGTGGCCAGGTAGCTGCTGGTGCCGGGGGCGAACATGCTGACCAGCTGGAAGGCGAAGTTGGTGTTGTCGGCGACGCCGGCGATGGACGAGAAGTCGAAGCTCAGGCCCTTGACGAAGTCCAGGTTGCCGGTGGCCATCTTGAAGGTGGTGGCCTGGGACCAGTTCTCGCCGTCGATCGTGTAGAGCAGCGCGGTCCAGGCGGACGCCGTGGCGCTGTTGCGCTGGTCGAAGGTCAGCACGATGTTCTCGTAGGCGGTGGTGTCGACGCCGAACTGCACGCCGCGGGTCAGGCTGCCGGTGCCTTGAGCGGCGTAGCTGGCGGTGTTCATCGCCTGGCCGGCGTTGGGGTCCGAAGAGCCGGTCTGCGCGACGAAGGACGTCGTGACGCCGCCGAGCGTGGCGAACGAGGCGCCGTTCATGCTCTGCGAGTGCTTGGTCGAGCCCTTGTTGTAGTCCCACTGCGCGACGATGTCGGCGTGGGCGTTGAGACTGCCGAGGGCCAGGAAGGCGCCGAGCGCCAGGGCGAGGGGTTGGAATTTCATGGTGGTGGGCTCCGCTGTCGAAAAGGCCAACAAATGTTTGCGCAAACGTTTACGGCAAAACTTTGTCAGCAAATGTGTGAAGTTGTGCGCTTGACTTCGCGCTGGTAAGGAACGGTGCGGAGCGTAGGGTCGGTTCGTGACAAGCAGGTTGCGGGGAACCCCGGAGGAGGGAATGCCGCACCCCGCGTTTGAGGGGGCTGGCTGCACGGAGGAGGTGCGGGTTCGGGGCTGCGGCGCAGGGTCCGGTGCATCCCGCACCGAGGTGGACCCGCAGCCGTCTGGGGGCGTCAGGCCGCCTTGGGCGAGACGCTCCGGGCGTCGCTCAGGAACTGCGCGGCATGGCGACGCGTGCCGCTGGCGATCGGCCGCCACGTGGTGGCGGGGAAGTCCGCGGGCAGCAGCGATTCGACCTGATCCAGCGCCTCCGGAACACGCCCGGCGAGGTCGAGCATCCGTCCCCAGGCGTCCGCACTCGCCTGGACGGCGAGCGCATGCCAATGACGCGCCTGGATCTCGCTGAGGCGGTAATGCATGTTTCGGGACTTGATGCCCATGGCCAGCTTCGCCCGGTTGTAGGGGAGCTGGTTGGCACCGTTGCCGATGATGGGCCAGACGGAGAGGACGTCGTAGAGGGGCGACAGCGACGTGCGGCCGTTGGCCTTCAGGAAGTGGGAGAAGTTCTTGGCATGCCCGTCGGTCGCAGCCAACAACCAGAACGCCAGTTGAGCGAGCAGGAAAGCGGTGGCATCGCCTGCGGAAGCATTGCTCAACAACAAGCTCAGGCATTGCTGAAGCGTCGGTCCGCCGTCGGACTGGTACTTCAGATCGGGCGACATGCCGAGCGCCTGGCAGAAGTCCTCTTGAGGGATGCGCAGCAGCCATTGGCCTTCCGGCTGGGTGACTCCTGCTGCGGGCCCCTGCCACCGACGATCGAATCGCTCGACGACGAGCGCCTTGGTTCCTCCAAGGTACGCCATCTCAGTCGTTGCCGTCGGCAGGCCCAGTTGGCGGAGGATCTGCGCGCAGAGCCACTCGTTCTCCACGGATTCGGTCATGTCCGCCTTCATGTTGCCGACAAGGCCGAGCGGAAGCTTCAGGATGTGCGTCGTCGGTGTCGCCCCGCGAGGCAGGTACCAGGTCTTGCCCATGCGAAGCAGCGCAGTCTTCTCCTGTGCGCCTGCGAGGGACACGCGAAGCTCATCGTCCTCGTCGACCCAAGCCAGTCCGCGATTGGAAGTGGCTGCCTGCAGAACGCGCGCCGCGCCAAGTTCGTCGAGCGGTTCCGCCTCGATGCGATCCCATCCTTCCGGTGCATGTCCCGGAGGAAGGATCTGAAGCGCGCCGACACAGTCGCGGCCGACAGCGGCCAACAGGTCGAACGGGTCTTCGGTCGCCGTGGCGAAGCGCGCCTTGAGGCGTGCCCGGATCGCATGGCTGTCTGGCAGGAGGTTCTGGAAATAGTTGTCCACCACCTCGCCCCGGTGCTCTAACGATATGTTGAACGGCAAGGAGAGCGACAACGGCCGGCCCTGCGGCGATACCCGCCAGGACGGGGAGTAGCGCAGCACCGACGTGCCACCCCGCTGCGCGGTCCAGACGCCGACGTGCAAACCATTCATCCACAAATGCAGTTCTGCCATGACGCCCACTGTCGCTCAGCTACCAGGGCTCTTCCGTCGAGGGCCGTGGCGTCGTGGCGACAGATGGCGGAAGCACGGGTCGCTCCAGCGCATCAGGAGTGCGCAGCACCAACTGCACGCCCAATGCATTCAGGTAGTCCTGCAACTGCTGGAAGTTGACAAGCAAGGGATCGCGCTCGATCCGCGTGATGCGACTTTGACCTACGCCAATTCGCTCGCCAATTTCCTTCTGGCTCAGCCCGCTGGCACGTCTGAGCGCGCGGAGATGTCCAGCAAGCTGCTGAGGCGTCTGCAGTGGGTAGTCCATGCGAAGAAGAATATGACTCTCAGGCCATATTTGCAATAAATGCCTTTGAAGGCATATTTGCAATTTATGCTTTATAAGGCATAAACGGCAGATATGACTGATCCGGCATATTTGTCGCGTAGGACGATACCCTCCGGACAACCCGTCCTCGTCCGACGGACTTGGCAAGCGGTCCCCCGAATACTGTCTCCACCGTCACCCGAGAGGCCGCCGATGACCGTGATCCGCAAGGGCCAGCAGCCTGCGGAGCTGACCCGCGAGCAGTTCCACGAACGCTTCATGCGCCGCTTCCAGGACCCGGCCTATCGCGCCGAGCATGAAGCCATCGCCCGTCTGGAGACCATCGCCTTCGAGGCGATGAAGGAAGGCCGCAAGGCGCCGATCACCCGTCCGGCGGGCAACGGTTTCAAGGACCCGTCGTACGAGACCGCGGTCGAGTGGCTCGACACGCATCAGCGGCTCAAGATGGCGCAGCAGCGCTGGAGCGATCCCGCCACCCGCTCGCGGGTGCTGCTGGTCTGCGGCAGCGATCGCAACGACGGCACCTGCCCGGGCGAGATGTCCAAGACCTGGCGCCTGACGCAGATCGCCAAGGAGCAGCTCACCCGCCACGACGTGATCGTCGACGTGCTGGACCTGAGCCTGATCACCTCCGAATACGGCCGCCAGATCCATCCCTGCAAGGGCTGCGTGTCGACCGCGATGCCGCTCTGCCACTGGCCTTGCAGCTGTTATCCGAACCACGCGCTCGACCAGTCCAGCGACTGGATGAACGAGATCTACGAGCGCTGGGTCTCCGCACACGGCGTGATCCTGCTCACCCCGACCTACTGGTACCAGTCGCCCAGCGCGCTGAAGCTGATGATCGACCGCCTCGTCTGCGCGGACGGCGGGAATCCGGATCCGACCTCGACGCACGGCAAGAAGGTCGCGGAAGCCAAGGCCATCGAGGAGCAGGGCTGGGACTATCCCAAGCACCTCGAGGGCCGCACCTATGGCCTGGTGGTGCACGGCGACGTGGCCGGTGTGGAAGCGCAGCGACGCAACCTCGGCGACTGGCTGGACTGGATGGGACTGATCGACGCCGGCAACCTCTCGCAGCTCGACCGCTACATCGGCTACTTCGAGCCCTACTTCAACAGCCACGAGGCGCTCGACCGCGACGAGGCCCTCCAGGACGAGGTTCGCCTGGTGGCCGACCTCGTCGGCGACGCGGTCAAACAGTTGCGGGAGGGAAACCTGCCCCGTTCCAATCGCCAGGCCGTCCGCCCGAAGTGACGGCGGCCTCGCCATTCCGCACGACCTCCCCTCGACTTCATCGACTCAAGGAGCACTCCGATGGCCCACTCCCCGTCCCGTCCGACGCAACAACTCCGCCCCGAACTGCCGGCCGACATCCCGCCATTCCCGACCACCGACAACGACGTCGATGCCGATGACCTCGACAGCGTCTATGGCCAGCTCGTGAAGGGCGTCGGCCATGAGTACGTCACCGAAGGCAACGCCGACGAACTCGCCCGGCGTGCCGAGGCCGACGGTCATCCGATCCTCGCGACTGAACTCAGGGAGTGGAAGGCGCCCTGCTGACGCCGCCCCGCTGATCTCCGTTCCCCAATGAGCCAGGGCCCCTCTCGGGGCCCTGCTTCATGGAGAGAACGCCATCGGGCGTTTCGTGCGCTCAGCCCCGGCTCAGCACTTGATTCCTGCGTGCAGCGCCACGACGCCGCCGGTCAGGTTGTGCACGTCCACGTGGCCGAAGCCCGCCGTCTTCATCATGGCCTTCAGCTCGGCCTGAGGCGGATGCATGCGGATCGACTCGGCCAGGTAGCGATAGCTGTCCGCATCGCCGGCGATCAACGAGCCGATGCGCGGCAGCACCTTGAAGGAATACCAGTCGTAGGGCTTGCGCAGCGGCTCCGCGACCTGCGAGAACTCCAGCACCAGCAGCCGGCCGCCCGGACGCAGCACGCGGTTCATCTCGGCCAGCGCCTGGTCCTTGTGCGTCATGTTGCGCAGGCCGAAGGCCACGCACACCAGGTCGAAGGAGCCGTCCTTGTAGGGCAGCGCCTCGGCGTCGCAAAGGTTGGTCGGCAGCACCATGCCCTCGTCGATCAGACGCTCGCGGCCGGTGCGCAGCATCGCCTCGTTGATGTCGGTGTGCACGACCATGCCGCGCTCGCCGACCTTCTTCGCGAACAGCCGCGCCATGTCGCCGGTGCCGCCGGCGATGTCCAGCACGCGGTCGCCCGGCTTCAGGTTGGCCACGGCCAGCGTGTACAGCTTCCACGCGCGGTGCATCCCCATGGACATCAGGTCGTTCATGACGTCGTAGCGCGACGCGACCGAATCGAACACGCCGCGAACGCGCTTGGCCTTGACGGTCTCGTCGACGGATTCGAAGCCGAAGTGGGTGGAGCTCATGAGGGGGTCCTGCTGAATTTGGGAGCGTCGGGGGCGATGGCCGTGCGGGCGCGAGCGGTCAGGTCAATGGCTGCTGCAGCTGCCGCCGCCGTGCGAGTGGCCGCCTGCGCCCTTCGTCATCGGCGCGTCGCGGTCCAGGCCCGCGGCGGCCAGCTTCTCTTCGTAATCGCGCATCAGCGCGTCCTGATCCCGGCCCAGCTCGTACAGATAAGCCCAGGTGAACAGGCCGCTCTCGTGGCCGTCGGAGAAGGTCGGCTTCAACGCGTAGTGGCCGACCTGCTCGACCGCCACGATGGTCACGTCGCGCTTGCCGGTCTGCAGCGTCTCCTGGCCGGGACCGTGGCCCTGCACCTCCGCCGACGGGCTGCGCACGCGCATCAGCTCGAACGGGATGCGGAACCGCACGCCGTCGGTGAAGGCGAGCTCCAGCACCTTGGACTGCTGGTGCACGACGATGTCGGTGGGGAGCGGCGAATTGGGGGCAAGACCGGCCATGATCACGCGACATCCCCAACTGGCAGGGACATCGCTGCGAAAAAACAAGCGGTCAGTGTACCGGCGCGCGAACGAACACTAGGGACGGCAGGTTGGATTGGCGATCTCGTAGCCCATCCAGAGATAGAGATGGACCGGCTTTTCTGCCTTATCACCCTTGTCTGAATCTCCTGACGCAGTTCGCCCGTCGACAGGCGCAGGCGAAGCCGCGTGCAGATGGACCCCTTCCTGGCTCGTGCAGAGCGCTGCCGCGAGGGTTTTCGCGCCTCGCTGTTTCATCTCCAGACGGTGCAGTCTGTCCTGCACCTGTACGCCCGTTCCCACTGCGGCAGTTCCGACGAAGGGGTGACGAGGCCACCCGCCCGGAAGCGGAGCGAGGTAGATCAGGAGAGGCTCATCCGTTGCCTCGTCGGTCGCGATCGACTCCGGCTCTTCCACACGCTGGAACTCCGACGCCTTTAATCGCTTGCAACAGATCGGTTGCCCATCAGGCCCGGGGTACTGCGCCAGCACCGAGGCCGTTCCCTCAATCGGCTTCGCGCTGTAGAGGCGTATCTCGCCCTTGGCATTTGCTCGCACAAACGCGAACTGGGCGTCGGAGGACGCCTGCGCGGTCGAAACGCAGATCGCTGCGCAAAGCGCGGCAACCCCCCATGAAGTCTTACGTGCCATTGTCGGACCAATGCGGTTTATCACTGACCAGCTTGATGACGCCGTAGCTCTTGCCCACGGGGTGCAGGTCACTCAATGCCTTGATCTCCACCTCGTTGCCTTCCGCATCCTTGATCTTCTTGCCAATGATCTTCGAAATGGTCATGTCCACGGCAGCCCGCTCCGTATGCCGTGAGATCAACGCAGGAGGAAACACGATGTCATAGGCGTCCATCATCGCCTGGGCCGCCTTCACCGAGGCGGCATCGTCCTCATGGTTCCAGTCGATGTCGACACCTTCCATCGCAGGCACCTTGTCGGCCTTGATCTCCCCTTTGACGATGCGCACGCAGTAGTGCATCAGATAGGCCCGCTTGCGCGGCCTGTAGGTGGCGGCAATCGCGACACTCGCGCCCGCTTCCTTCAATGCAGCCAGGAAGCTTTTCAACTTCTCTTTGAACACCGGTTCCAGGTCGTCGACCTTTGCGCTACCTGGGAATCGGGCCACCCACTGTGCGCCACTCTTCTGCTTGGTCGCGACGGCAGACGTCGCTGCGGCAGGCACGACCGCGGCGCAGGCGGGGACCGGATGCTCTCGACAAGTGACGCCCGGAGGACGGTTCTGATGAAGGGCATTGGTCCCTGCGTCGATGTGACCCGGGTTGGATTCGAGTCCCAGTGGACCGGGCACTCTTGCGGAAGAACTCATGAAGGCAAAACGAAATCAACAACGCTGCGATCGGAACTCTAGGCATCTCTCACACCCGCACCACTGACTTTGGCCACTTCTTGTGCGAGCAAAAAAAATCCCGCCAGCTTTCACTGGCGGGATTCAACGGGAGCCCCGTTCGGGCCCGAGGCACCCGGCTTACCAAACGAGGAGAGTGGCAAGTCCTGGCGGGTTCATTACCAGCCCAGGGTCAGCGAGTACGTCCCGCTGATGCCCGAGTAGTAATAGGCCCGCACATACACGACGACCGCGGACGAGGTGGTGTTCGTGTACGTGAAGCTGTCGACGGCGCCGGCGCCGTTGGTGCTGGACTTCAGTACCGTGCCGCTACCGTTCACCAGTTGCAGGTCGAAGTCCTTGCCGGAGGCCGGCGCCAGGCTTGCGCTCAGCGTCTTGCCCGCGGGCAGCGTGACCTTGAAGTAGTCGTTGGTGTCGGAGGTCGACAGGCTGCCCGTCACCTTGGTCGGCGCGCTGATCGTCTGCGGCGCGGTGCGGCTGTTGTTCGGCTCGACCTCAGGGATCGTGCCGCCGCCACCGCCGCCGCCCTTGATCGCGGTGACCGCGGCGTTGGCGTCCAGGATGCCCGAGCCGCACTGGCTGCAGGTGCCGGGGAAAGCCCGGGCGCTGCTCTTGAGCGCGGCCGTGATCTCGTCCGGCGTGGCCGTCGGCTTGGCGCTGTACATCAGCGCCGCGACGCCCGCCACGTGCGGCGTGGCCATCGAGGTGCCCTGGTAATACGCGTAGCTGTCGGCCCCCGGCGTGCTGGTGCCGGCGTTCAGCGTCGACAGGATGCCGTTGCTGGCGCTGGAACGCACGTCGCCGCCCGGTGCCGCCAGCGTCACGATCGAACCGTAGTTCGAGTAGTACGCCCGCGCGCCGTTGCGGTCCGTCGCCGCGACCACCACCACGCCCGAGCAGTTCGCCGGGCTGGAGTTGGAGGCGTTCTGGTTCTCGTTGCCCGCCGCGACGATGACGCTGGCGCCGCGCGAACGCGCGCCGTTGATCGCCGTCTGCGTCGTGGTGTCGCAGGCGCCGCCGCCGCCCAGCGACAGGTTCAGCACCTTGGCCGGCGTCGTGTTGGCCGGCAGGCCCGACACGGAACCGCCCGACGCCCAGGTCATGCCGTCGGCGATGTCGGAGGTGTAGCCGCCGCACTTGCCCAGCACGCGGATCGGCTGGACCTTGGCGTTGAAGGCGATGCCCGCCACGCCCAGGTTGTTGTTGGTCTTGGCCGCGATCGTGCCGGCCACGTGCGTGCCGTGCCAGCTCGACGTGGAGGCCGGATCGCCGGCCTGGCATTCGTTGGCGGCGTTGAAGTCGCCGGGATCGCTCGGGTCGCTGTCGCGACCATTGCCGTCCACCGAGACCGTCGTGTCCACGATCATGTCGTAGCCCGCGACGATCTGGCCCGACAGATCCGCATGCGGCCGGTAGCCGGTGTCGATCACCGCCACCACCACGCCGGTGCCGGTCGCCTGGTCCCAGGCCTGCGGCGCGCGGATGCCGCCGGCCGTCTCGGACAGGTCCCACTGCTGGCCGTAGCTGCTGTCGTTGGGCACCATCAGCGCGTGCATCTTGCGGTCGGGCTCGACGTACTCGACGTTGGCGTCCTGCGCCTTGATGCGGTCGCCCAGCTCGCGCAGCTCCTGCAGGTTCATCCGGCGGTCCAGCCGGAACACGTGGGCGCCGGTGCCCATCTGGCGCACCAGCGACAGGCGGGCGCCCAGCGGCGCAGCCAGTTGCTGCAGGCGCTCGGTACGGGCGCCGATGGCGTCGCTCGCCACCGATTGCGCCTGGATCGCGGCGCCCAGGCGCCCTTGCACGACGGTGCTGCCGTCCTTGTATTTCACGATCAGACGATCGGTCTGTTCGCTCAGTTGCCGCGGGGCCTTGTCGATGTCCACCGACGACACGCCCGCCTGGGCGACGCCCATCGTGACGAGACCCACAGCCAGCGCGACGCTGAGCTTGTTCAATCGCAACATGCTTGTCATCTCCAGAGTTCCTCGAAAGACGTCGGGTTCACCGACGCCTGCAAAGCCCCGAACGCCCTGGCGCGTTGGCACCTCTGGTGGGGCACGCCGACCGGCCTATCCGATTGGCGTGCGATGCAGTGTAGGAAGACAGTCGGGCGCCAGACGCCCCACCTGAAACAGTTAACAGGAAGGAATACCCCTATAACCTTTTTGTGTCAAAACGCAGACTTTGATCCGCCAATCGCCCCTTTCTTACAGCTAACGCGCTGATTCGTAAGGTTTGCGCGGTGTTTGCGAGGCCGCGCGAGCGGCGTGCCCGGGGTGCCGGAAGCCATGCGCGGGACGGCGCCGATGGCGGGTCGCGGGGGGCTCGATTAGCCTGTGGGACTTGTCGTTTTCGCCACACATTGGTGACAGATAACCATGTTTCCTCTACGCCTGATCGCCGCCGCGGCCGCCTCCACCCTGGCCCTGGCCGTCGCGCCGGCCCGCGCGCTGGACGTCGCGAGCTTCTCGCCCGATGTCGCGCCCTGCGCCGACTTCTATGAGTACGTGAACGGCCCGTGGGTCGCCCGGACGGAACTGCCGGCTGACCGCACCCGCATCGGCAGCTTCGACGCGCTGCGCGTGGCCAACGACCGGCTGCTGAGCGAGGCGCTGGCGGAGCTGCTGGCCAAGCCGGCGCTGCAGAAGTCGCCGGGGCTGAAGCAGGTGGCGGCGTACTACGCCAGCGGCATGGACCGCGCCGCCATCGAGGCGCAAGGCCTGAAGCCGATCAAGCCGCTGCTGGACCGCGTCGCCTCGATGAAGTCGGCCGAGGACCTGCCCTTCGCGCTGGCGCAGCTCGGTCGCGTGGGCATCGCCGCGCCGGTGGGCGCCGGCGTGCGCGCCGACGTCAAGAACACCCGCGTGAACGTGCTGACGCTGGGCCAGGCCGGCCTGGGCCTGCCGGACCGCGACGACTACTTCAAGGACACCGAGATCGCGAAGAAGCTGCGCGCGGCCTACCGGCTGTATGCGCAGCGCCTGCTGTCGTCGGCCGGCTTCGACGCCACGCCGGCGACGATCGACGCGCTGATGGCCTTCGAGTCCCAGCTGGCCGACGCGACGACGCCACGCGCGCAGCTGCGCGATCCGCTCAAGGTCTACAACCCGATGACGACGCCGGAGCTGGGCGAGAAGGCGCCGGGCCTGGCCTGGGACGCCTTTCTGAAGGCGCTGACGCGCAGCGACACGCGCGCCGGCGGCGTCGAGCGGCTGATCGTGGCGCAGCCCGACTTCCTGGCCCGCGTCGGCGAAATGGCCGGCAAGGTGCCGCTGGCCACCTGGCAGACCTACCTCCGCGTGCGGGTGCTGGAGAACAGCGCCGCGCGCCTGCCCAAGGCCTTCGCCGATGCCGACTTCGACTACCGCGGCGTGGCGATCTCCGGCCTCGAACAGCCGACGCCGCGCAACGAGGAAGTCATCCAGCTGATCGGCGGCCGCACCGGCGGCAGCCCGCTGGGGCTCGCCCTGGGCGAGCTGTTCGTGTCCAAGGCCTTCTCGCCGGAGGCGCAACGCCGCGCGACGCTGCTGATCGGCGACGTCAAGGCCGCGATGAAGACGCGCATCCAGAACCTGGCCTGGATGAATCCCGAGACCAAGGTCAAGGCGCTGGAGAAGCTGGAGGCGATGCAGCCCAAGATCGGCGCGCCCGAGACCTGGCCGAAGTACGAGGGCATGACGCTGGACCCGAAGGACTTCGCCGGCAACCAGTTGCGCGCCGCGGCCTGGTTCCACGGCGAGCAGATCAAGGACCTGGACCGCCCGAGCGACCGCACGCGGTGGACGATGTCGCCGTACATCGTGAACGCGCAGGCCGGCGGTCTGAACGAGATCACCTTCCCCGCCGGCATCCTGCAGCCGCCGTTCTTCGACGCGAAGGCCGACGACGCCGTCAACTACGGCGGCATCGGCATGGTGATCGGGCACGAGATCGTCCACCACTTCGACGACCGCGGCCGGCAGTTCGACAGCATCGGCAGCCTCAACGACTGGTGGACCGCCTCCGACGCCGACAACTACAAGGCGCGCGCGGACCGCGTGGTGGCGCTCTACGAGAGCTACGAGCCGGTCAAGGGCACGCACATCAACGGCCGTCTGACGCTGGGCGAGAACATCTCCGACATGGCCGGCATGCCGATCGCCTTCGACGCGCTGCAGAACGCGCTGCGCCGCACGGGGAAGACGGACAAGATCGACGGCTTCACGCCCGAGCAGCGCTTCTTCCTGTCCAACGCCATGGTCTGGCGCAACAAGACGCGCGAAGCGGCGCTGCTGAACCAGCTGCGCACCGATCCGCATTCGCCGGGCAAGTTCCGCGTGCTGGCGCCGATGTCCAACATGCCGGAGTTCGCCAAGGCCTTCAGCTGCAAGGGCGGCGACGCGATGGTGGCGGCCGACCCGATCAAGGTCTGGTGACGCGCTGAACCCGCCGCGGCGAGACCTCGCCGCGGCCTCCGGGGCCTGTCCGCCGTGAGGTGTGGCAGGCCCCGTGCCATTCGGGACCCGTGCCTTTCAGGACCCTCGCGCGGAAGTCATGGACCGCGCGCATCACGTGCGGTGCCAGGTCTTGTCATCGCACCGTCACGCGACGATGCGCGGGAAGTCATGCATGACTTTCTACCCGATGGATACTGGGGAAAGTCGATTCACGGCTCGTCGCGGCGACGTGCGTTTCGTCGCGGATTTCCCGCGCTCCGGCCCCCGCCTTCGACGCTTGGTCGCTCGCCGCTTGGTCGACGACCCCGTGCTGCCTACGCTGAAAAAAGACCGATCGTTCCGCCACCTCGACGCGGGTCGCGACGGTTCCTCAGCCCTCAGGAGCATGACATGCACGCCACCACCGCCACCACCGCCACCACCCGCCGCGCCACCCGCAACACGGCCCGCACCGTTCGCACGAACCTCCTCCGCGCCGCCGCCGGCCTCGCCGCGGGCGCGGTCTTCGCCGTCCTGACGGTCGGCACCGCGCAGGCCGCGCCCGACGACCTGCAGCGCGTCGAGATCTCCGGCCGGCGCCCCGGCGAGATCCCGCGCACCGACGTGCGCGCCACCTGCCCGGGCGTGGACAAGGCGCTCGGCGACCGGCTGGGCAAGGTCCAGTCCATCGAAGGCAGGGAGGGCCTGTCCACGGTCAGCTTCCGCCTGAACGGCAACGTCGTCAGCGACGTGCAGGACCGCGGCCCCCTGGCCTATCGCACCGCACTGCGTCGCGCCGTGCGCTCGCTGCAATGCCAGGGCGCCGCGCGCGACACGCTCTACGTGATGCAGGTGTCCTTCCGCAACGAGGACGCCCGTGACGACATGAGCGGCCGGGTCGCGCTGCTCGAGATGGCCCCGCCCGCCGCGGGATCGTCCGCCGGCGCGGCGAGCGCGGCGATGGTCGACGGACGTTGATCGACGGGCGCTGATCGGGTTGTTCCGGGAGGGGGCGCCTCGGGCGGCTGGCTAGGATGCCCGGCACGACAACCCGGAGACCCCTGCCATGCCCGTCCGCCCGACCGATGCCACGCGACGTTCCCTGCTGATCACGGGCGCCCTCGGCGCCACCGCCGGCGCGCTGGTCTGGCCCGCGGCCGCGCAGGCCGACACCTGGCCGTCCAAGCCGATCCGCTGGGTCGTGGCCTACCCCGCCGGCGGCGGCTCCGACTTCCTTGCGCGACAGCTGGCGCCGGTGCTCGGCAAGGCGCTCGGACAGACGTTGATCATCGACAACAAGCCCGGCGCCGCCGGCATCATCGGCACCGACAACGCCGCCAAGTCGCCGCCCGACGGCTACACCCTCCTCACCGGCGACAACGGCGCGATGGTGTTCAACAGCGCGCTGTACAAGAAGCTGCCGTACGCGCCGGCGGACTTCGCGCCGGTCGGCCTCATGGCGCGCTTCCCGCTGCTGCTGGTGGTCAATCCCAACGCCGGCTTCAGTTCGGCGAAGCAGTGGCTGGATGCCATCAAGGCCAGGCCGGGGAAGTACAGCTACGCCTCGCCCGGCGTCGGCAGCCCGCACCACCTGGCGATGGAGCTGCTGAAGGACCGCACCAACAGCTACATCGTCCACGTGCCCTATCGCGGCACGGCGTTCTCGACGCAGGACCTGATCGCCGGCGTCGTGCCCATGGGCATCCTCGACACCGCGGCCGCCCTGCCCCACCTGCGCGCGGGCAAGCTGAAGGCGCTGGCGGTGCTCGCGCCCAAACGCATCGCCGCGCTGCCCGACGTGCCCAGCTTCGACGAGACCGGCGTGACCGGGGTCGAGGTCAGCGCCTGGCAGGGTCTGTTCGTCCCGAAGGGCACGCCCGATGCGATCGTAGCGCGCGTGGGCAGCGAGTTGGGGAAGGCGCTCACGCAGCCGGACCTGAAAGCGAAGCTGGAGGACTTCGGCCTCGAAGTCGCACCGGGCGACGCCGCCTCGCTGACGCGTTTCATCCAGGCCGAGACGCAGAAGTGGCATGCCCTCATCCGCAGCCGCGGCATCTCGGCCGAATAAGCCTGTCGCAGAAGCCAACGCGCCATATTCCCGTGGATATATCGTAATTCCCGACCGCCCGGTCGGTCGCCCGGCCGATGCCTGATAGCGCTGTCCTCCTCTGGAGGGACGTGCCGGCGATTACTTCCGTTGTGCGTGAAATAGCCCCGGGTTATCCCTGAAAGGGCGATAGGCAAAACTGCCAGAAACGCTGTCATACGCAATACAGTTTGACTAGGCGCAAAGACAAAATGACAAAAACGCGCTAGGAGATTTTCCCAATCACTCCCGCTCCGCCTCATCGCGGAGCCGTCCGGTCATGAATAACAGCAACGCCGTGCGCGCGACGGTCGCCCGTCGCGTCTCCATCTGGTCCAGCGCCGCCATCGCGGTGCTCCTGATCGTCATCTGCGGCGCCCTGTCGTGGGTGCTCACGAATCAGGCGCAACAGCGCACGCTGGATTACATGTCGGCGGAAGCTTCGTCGGTGGCGCGTGTCGCCGACGCCCTGGACCGCACGGCGCGGGACTCGGCCAACCGGCTCTACGACGTGCTGGCCGGCGATTTCGAAGGCGGCACCTTCACGCTGGACGGCGACGGCGAACTGGCCTTCAACGGTCAGAAGCTCAACGGCAACTTCGACGCGGTCGACCGCTTCTCGCGCCGTACCGGCGGCGTGGCGACGATCTTCGCGCGCAAGGGCTCGGACGACTTCATCCGGGTCACGACCTCGGTGAAGAAGGAAGACGGCTCGCGCGCCGTCGGCACGACGCTGGACCGCGCCGGCGCGGCGTTCGGCAAGCTGTCCTCGGGCGACACCTATGTGGGCCCGGCGACGCTGTTCAAGGTGCCCTACATGACCCGCTACTCGCCGATCAAGGACGCGGGCGGCAAGGTCGTCGGCATCCTGTTCATCGGCTTCGACATGCGCGGCCTGCAGCAGGAGCTGGTGAAGATGGCCGACGCGGTCAAGCTCTACGACACCGGCGGCCTGTACCTGCTCGATCCGGGCAAGACGCCGGCCGACGCGCTGCTGCGCGCCCATCCGCGCTCGCAGGGCAAGAAGCTGTCCGAGGTGATGCCTGCCGACCAGGCCGAGCAGTACGTCAAGACGCTGACCGAAGATCCGGACGGCGTGCTGGAGAAGGTCCAGGCCGTCTACGGCGACAGCTACAAGGACGCGTTCGCGGTGGCGCGCAAGTCGCAGGCCACCGGCTGGTGGGTGGTCGCCGAAGCGTCGCGCGCGCAGGCGCTGGCGGCGCACAACACCACGCTGTGGGTGCTCTGGGGCCTGATCCTCGCCACCGTCGTGCTGCTGGGCCTGGGCGTGACCTGGATCCTCGGCCGCTGGGTCGGCCGCCCGCTGGCGGACCTGAACGAAGCGGTCAGCGCCGTCGCCGCGGGCGATCTGACCCGCCCGGTGATCGTGCGCCAGCAGGACGACCTGGGCGCCCTGGCGGCCGGTGTCGAACGCATGCGTCTGCAGCTGTCGCGCACCATCAATGAGGTGCGCCAGGCCAGCGATTCCATCGGCACCGCCTCGGCGGAAGTCGCCGCGGGCAGCCGCGACCTGTCGGCACGCACCGAGCAATCGGCCAGCCATCTGCAGGAGACCGCCTCCGCGCTGGAGGAGCTCGCCAGCTCGATGAGCCAGACCGCCGCGTCGGCCGCGCAGGCCCATCAGCTGGTCGGCGAATCGGATCGCGCGGCCCAGCGCGGCGGCAACGTCGTCGCCCAGGTCGTGACCACGATGGACGAGATCTCCGCCGCCAGCCGCCAGATCGGCGACATCATCGGCACGATCGACTCGATCGCGTTCCAGACCAACATCCTGGCGCTGAATGCCGCGGTGGAAGCCGCCCGCGCCGGCGAGCAGGGCCGCGGCTTCGCGGTCGTCGCTTCCGAGGTCCGCCACCTGGCCCAGCGCAGCGCGGAAGCCGCCAAGCAGATCAAGGGGCTGATCACCGCCAGCGGTGAACGCGTGGAGTCCGGCGCCAAGCTCGTCGGCGACACCGGCGAAGCGATGCGCGACATCGTCACCAGCGTGAAGCGCGTGACCGACATCATCGGAGAGATCTCCACCGCGTCGCGCGAGCAGTCCCAAGGCGTGACGCGCATCAACGGCGCCGTCGCCCAGCTGGATCAAGGCACGCAGCAGAACGCCGCGCTGGTCGAGGAAAGCACCGCCGCCGCGGAAAGCCTGCGGGAGCAGGCGCATCGGCTGGTGGAGCAGGTCGGACAGTTCCGGGTCTGACGCCACGGACCCGATGGGCGCGAAGATCGCGCCCAAAAGCGAAGCCCGCCGGAAGGCGGGCTTTTTCGTTGGCGCTTCAGCCGAGCCGGGTGGTCAGACCAGCACGCGCTCGATGCCGCCGTTGTTGGCCTTGGCGACGTACTCGGGCATCCAGTTCTCCCCGAGGATCTTGCGGGCCATCTCGACGACGATGTAGTCGGCCTCGAGCAGGCCGTTCTGCATGTCGTCACCGTAGCGGCTGAGGCCCTGCAGGCAGGACGGGCAGCTGGTGAGGATCTTGAGGTTCTCCTCGGCGCCCACCTTGCCCGCCGCGCGCAGCTGCGTCTCCGCCTTGCGCAGTTCCTCTTCCTTGCGGAAGCGCACCTGCGTCGACACATCCGGCCGCGTGACGCCCAGCGTGCCGCTTTCGCCGCAGCAGCGTTCGCTCTTCATCACCTCGGGGCCGACCAGCGCCTTCACCGTCTTCATCGGCTCCTGCAGCTTCATCGGCGAGTGGCAGGGGTCGTGATAGAGGTAGGCCTGCTTGGTGTCGAGCTGGATGCCCTTCTCCAGCAGGTACTCGTGGATGTCGATGATGCGGCAGCCGGGGAAGATGTCCTCGAACTTGTAGCCCTGGAGCTGGTCGTAGCAGGTGCCGCAGCTGACCACCACCGTCTTGATGTCGAGGTAGTTCAGCGTGTTGGCCACGCGGTGGAACAGCACCCGGTTGTCGGTGATGATCTTCTCGGCCTTGTCGAACTGGCCCGAGCCGCGCTGCGGATAGCCGCAGCACAGATACCCCGGCGGCAGCACCGTCTGCACGCCCGCATGCCAGAGCATGGCCTGCGTCGCCAGGCCGACCTGGCTGAACAGGCGCTCCGAGCCGCAGCCCGGGAAGTAGAAGACCGCCTCCGCTTCCGCCGAGGTCTTCTGCGGGTTGCGGATGATGGGGACGTAGTCCTTGTCCTCGATGTCGAGCAGCGCGCGCGCCGTCTTCTTCGGCAGGCCGCCCGGCAGCTTCTTGTTGATGAAGTGGATGACCTGTTCCTTGATCGGCGCGGTCCCCACCGTCGCCCGCGGCGCGGCGGTCTGCTTGCGCGCGACGCGCTTGAGCAGGCTGTTGGCGATGCGCTGGGCCTTGAAGCCGACGCCGACCATCGCCGCCCGGGCGACCTTGATCGTCTCCGGATTGGTCGCGTTGAGCATCAGCATCGCCGCGGCGTTGCCGGGACGGAAGCTCTTCTTGCCCATCTTGCGCAACAGGTTGCGCATGTTCATCGTGACGTCGCCGAAGTCGATCTTCACCGGGCACGGGTTCACGCACTTGTGGCAGACCGTGCAGTGGTCGGCGACGTCCTCGAACTCCTCCCAGTGCTTGATCGACACGCCGCGGCGCGTCTGCTCCTCATACAGGAAGGCCTCGACCAGCAGCGAGGTCGCGAGGATCTTGTTGCGCGGGCTGTAGAGCAGGTTGGCGCGCGGCACGTGTGTCGCGCAGACCGGCTTGCACTTGCCGCAGCGCAGGCAGTCCTTGATGGACTCGCTGATCGCGCCGATGTCGCTCTGCTGCATGATCAGCGACTCGTGCCCCATCAGCCCGAAGCTGGGCGTGTAGGCGTTGGTCAGGTCCGCGAAGGTCGTCTGGCCGCCCTGGCCGCCAGTGCCCGGGCGCAGCAGCTTGCCCTTGTTGAAGCGGCCTTCCGGGTCGATGCGCGCCTTGTAGCCGGCGAAGCCCGCCAGCTCGTCGTCGTTGAGGAACTCGAGCTTGGTGATGCCGATGCCGTGCTCGCCCGAGATCACGCCGTCCAGCGAGCGCGCCAGCGTCATGATGCGAGCGACCGCCTCGTGCGCGGTCTGCAGCATCTCGTAGTTGTCCGAGTTCACCGGGATGTTGGTGTGCACGTTGCCGTCGCCGGCATGCATGTGCAGCGCCACCCAGACGCGGCCGCGCAGCACTTCCTTGTGGATGCGCCTGCACTCCGCCAGGATGGGCGCGAACGCCCCGCCCGCGAAGACGTCCTGCAACGGCTTCAGGATCTGGCGCTTCCAGCTCGCGCGCAGGGTGTAGTCCTGCAGCTGCTCGAAGTAGCTGCGATCGTCCTCACGCGCGAGATCGAGTTCCTGCATCCACGTGCGCCACTGCAGGCCGGTCTCGTCCAGCAGCGCGAGCGCCTGCGCCACGCGGTCTTCGAGCAGCTCAGCGCTCGGGATCTCGCCGGCGTCGTCGCCCTTGCCCAGCGGCAGGTTGCCGTTGGCGAAGAAGGTGCGCAGCGCGTCGATCAGCGCGAGCTTGTTGCGCAGCGACAGCTCGATGTTGATGCGTTCGATGCCCAGCGTGTACTCGCCCATGCGGGGCAGCGGGATCACGACGTCCTCGTTCACCTTGAACGCGTTCGTGTGCTTGGAGATCGCCGCCGTGCGCTTGCGATCCAGCCAGAACTTCTTGCGCGCGTCGGCGCTGACCGCGACGAAGCCTTCGCCCGAACGGCCGTTGGCCAGGCGCACCACCTCACTGGTGGCGCGCGCGACTTCATCGGCGTCGTCGCCCACGATGTCGCCGATCAGCACCATCTTCGGCAGCCCGCCGCGCTTGCTCTTGGTCGCGTAGCCGACGGCCTTCAGGTAGCGATCGTCCAGATGCTCCAGGCCCGCCAGGATCGCCCCGTTCGGCTTCTTCATCTCGCCGAACATGAAGTCCTTGATGTCGACGATGGACGGCACGCATTCCTTGGGATTGCCGAAGAACTCCAGGCAGACCGTGCGCACGTGCGCCGGCATGCGGTGCACGATCCAGCGCGCGCTGGTGATCAGGCCGTCGCAGCCTTCCTTCTGGATGCCCGGCAGGCCCGCGAGGAACTTGTCCGTCACGTCCTTGCCCAGGCCTTCCTTGCGGAAGGTGCGGCCCGGGATGTCCAGGCGCTCGGTGCGCTCCAGCGTCTTGCCGGTCGCGTCGTAGTAGTGGAGGTCGAAGCTCGCGACCTCCACGTCATGGATCTTGCCGAGGTTGTGGTTGACGCGGACGACTTCCAGCCACTTCGCGTCCGGCGTCACCATGCGCCACGAGGCGAGGTTGTCCAGCGCCGTGCCCCATAGCACGGCCTTCTTGCCGCCGGCGTTCATCGCGACGTTGCCGCCTATGCACGAGGCCTCGGCCGAGGTCGGATCGACCGCGAACACGAAGCCGTGCAGCTCTGCCAGGTCCGACACACGCTGCGTGACGACGCCGGCTTCGGTCCAGATGGTCGGGACGTCCCGGTCCAGGCCCGGCAGGCGCTGCATCTCGACGCCGCGCATGGCTTCGAGCTTCTCGGTGTTGATCACCGCGCTGTTCCACACCAGCGGCACCGCGCCGCCGGTATAGCCGGTGCCGCCGCCGCGCGGGATCACCGTCAGGCCCAGCTCGAAGCAGCCGGCCACCAGCGCGGCCATCTCGGCCTCGGTGTCGGGCGTCAGCACGACGAAGGGGTACTCGACGCGCCAATCGGTCGCGTCGGTCACGTGCGACACCCGCGACAGGCCGTCGAACTTGACGTTGTCCTTGGCGGTGATCTTCGCGAAGACCTTGACCGCGCGCTTGCGCAGCTCGGCCACCTGTTCGAACTGGTGCGAGAACGCGCCCACCGCCGCTTCCGCCGCGGTCAGCAGCTCGCCGACCCAGGCGTCGCGCTTGGCGTCGTCTTCCGGATGACGGCGACGCTGCACTTCGCCCAGACGATGGCGCAGGGCGCCGATCAGCGCCTCGCGGCGCTTGGGGTTGTCCAGCAGGTCGTCCTGCAGGTAGGGGTTGCGCTGCACCACCCAGATGTCGCCGAGCACCTCGTACAGCATGCGCGCGGAGCGGCCGGTCTGGCGTTCGGTGCGCAGTTGATCCAGCAGTTCCCACGACCGGGCGCCGAGCAGGCGAAGGACGATTTCGCGATCGGAGAAGGACGTGTAGTTGTACGGAATCTCGCGCAGCCGGGCGGCGGGCGCGTGCGGCTGGCTCAGGTCGCCGGCCATCGCGGGGTCGGCGGGCATCAGCAGATGCGGTGCATTCATGGCGGCCAGGTGCTCGCGCACCGGGGTTGCGGCAGGCCGGCGTCCAGGGGAGCGGACACCGATGCCAGGCTGGAAAGACAAGCGGAGAGAGCTGCGGCCGTGGACCGGACAGCGCCCCGGACTTGTGGTCCCCGCGCCCGCTGGACACAGGCGTGGAAGTGGCGTTCGCGAATGGCCGCGATCGGCGGCCGGCCCGGTCTGGGCAATGGTCGGAATCCTAACCCACCACCAGAGGGCAATCCCGGGCGAGGGACTCTAAGTTCGCCAGTGTCACAATCGCCGAATAAGCTCGCCGGCCCTCGGCGGACCGTCCATCCGACGATGTCCGCCGCGGACCGCAGAACCACCCTCCCCGAGCATCGGAGACCCATGAAGCACCTCCCGACATCCCTGCTGGCCACCTCGGCCGTCGCGCTCGCCGCGCTGATCGCTCCCGCCGCCGCGTCGGCACAGACCGAGATCCAATGGTGGCACTCGATGGGCGGCGCCCTCGGCGACTGGGTCAACGACCTGGCCAAGGACTTCAACGCCAGCCAGAAGGACTACAAGATCGTCCCGACCTACAAGGGCAGCTACGACGAGTCCATGGCCGGCGCCATCGCCGCCTTCCGCGCCGGCAACGCGCCGCACATCCTGCAGGTCTTCGAGGTCGGCACCGCCACCATGATGGCCAGCAAGGGCGCGATCGTCCCGGTGGGCCAGGTCATGCAGCAGGCCGGCGTCAAGTTCGACAACGCCGCCTACGTGCCCGCCGTGGCCGGCTACTACACCGCGCCGAACGGCCAGATGCTGAGCTTCCCGTTCAACAGCTCGACCACCGTCTTCCACTACAACAAGGACGCGTTCAAGGCCGCCGGTCTGGACCCCGAGAAGCCGCCCACCTCCTGGCCGGAAGTCGCCGCCGCCGCGGCCAAGCTGAAGGCCTCCGGCTCCAAGTGCCCGTTCACCACCAGCTGGGTCAGCTGGACGCAGCTGGAGAGCTTCTCCGCCTGGCACAACGTCGAGTACGCGACCAGGAACAACGGCTTCGGCGGCCTGGACACGCGGCTGGCGTTCAACACGCCGCTGCACGTGCGCCACATCGAGAACCTGGCCAACATGGCCAAGCAGGGCCTGTTCGTCTACAAGGGCCGCGGCAACAGCGCCGACTCGAGCTACTTCTCCGGCGAGTGCGCCATGATGACCGGCTCCTCCGGCCTCTACGCCAACGTCAAGAAGAGCGCCAAGTTCAACTTCGGCATCTCGACGCTGCCCTACTACCCCGACGTGCCGGGCGCGCCGCAGAACACCGTCATCGGCGGCGCCAGCCTGTGGGTGATGTCGGGCAAGAAGCCCGCGGAATACAAGGGCGTGGCCGCGTTCTTCCAGTACCTGGCCCAGGCCCAGGTCGCGTCCGAGAGCCACAAGCGCACCGGCTACCTGCCGGTCACCAAGGCGGCCTATGAGCTGACCGAGAAGAGCGGCTTCTACAAGCAGAACCCCGGCACCGATGTCGCCGTGCAGCAGATGATCCGCAAGACGACGGACAAGTCGCGCGGCGTGCGCCTGGGCAACTTCGCGCAGATCCGCACCGTCATCGACGAGGAACTTGAACAGGTCTGGGCCGGCAAGAAGCAGCCCAAGGAAGGCCTGGACGCCGCGGTCAAGCGCGGCAACGAGCTGCTGGAACGCTTCCAGAAGGCCAACAAGTCCTGACCCCCGGCTGAGCGGCTGACACACCGGAGCGGCCCCGCGCCGCTCCGTGCAAGGCCCTCCCGCTCCTTTCCCTCCCTCTTTCGGCGCCGCTCCCGGATGTCCCAACAGAAACGCGTGGTGTTCCGATCGCGCTGGCTGCCCTGGCTGCTGCTGGCGCCGCAGGCGCTGGTGATCGGCGTGTTCTTCTTCTGGCCGGCGGCGCAGGCGCTGCTGCAGAGCCTGCAGCAGCAGGACGCCTTCGGCCTGTCGACCGAGTGGGTCGGCCTGGACAATTTCCGGACCCTGTTCAACGACGACAGCTACCTCGCCTCGTTCAAGACGACGGCGGTGTTCTCGCTGCTCGTGGCCGTGCTCGGGCTGGCGGTCTCGCTGCTGCTGGCCACGATGGCCAACCGCGTCGTGCGCGGCGCGCCGGTCTACAAGACGCTGCTGATCTGGCCCTACGCCGTCGCCCCGGCGATCGCGGGCGTGCTGTGGCTGTTCATGTTCGCGCCGTCCATCGGCGTCGTCGCCTACGGCCTGCAGCGCCTGGGCGTCGACTGGAACCACCTGCTCAACGCCGACCACGCGATGACGCTGGTCGTCATGGCCGCCGTCTGGAAGCAGGTCTCCTACAACTTCCTGTTCTTCCTGGCCGGGCTGCAGTCCATCCCGAAATCGCTGCTGGAGGCCGCCGCCATCGACGGCGCCGGCCCGTGGCGCCGGTTCTGGACCATCACCTTCCCGCTGCTGTCGCCGACCTCGTTCTTCCTGCTGGTGATCAACGTGGTCTACGCGTTCTTCGACACCTTCGGCATCATCGACGCGGCCACCCACGGCGGCCCCGGCAAGGACACGGCGATCCTGGTCTACAAGGTCTACTACGACGGCTTCAAGGCGCTGGACCTGGGCGGATCGGCCGCGCAGAGCGTGGTGCTGATGGTCATCGTGGTCACGCTGACGGTGCTGCAGTTCCGCTTCGTCGAAAAGAAAGTGCAGTACTGAATGGTCGAGCGCCGCCCCGCCCTGACGATGCTGTCGCACCTGATCCTGGTGCTCGGCGTGCTGATCGTCGCCTTCCCGCTTTACATCGCGTTCGTCGCCTCGACGCACACCGCCAACGAGATCGTCCAGGCCCCGATGCCCATGCTCCCGGGCACGCATTTCCTGGACAACTACGCCTCGGCGCTGTTCGGCAACACCGGCGGCGGCTCCAAGGCCCCCGTCGGGCAGATGATGTGGATCAGCTTCGTCTCCGCGATGGTCATCGCGGTGGGCAAGATCGCGATCTCGCTGCTGTCGGCCTTCGCGATCGTCTACTTCCGCTTCCCGGCGCGCAACTTCTTCTTCTGGGCCATCTTCGTCACGCTGATGCTGCCGGTGGAGGTGCGCATCGGGCCGACCTACCAGGTCGTCTCCGACCTGAAGATGCTCAACAGCTACGCGGGGCTGACGGTGCCGCTGATCGCCTCGGCGACCGCGACCTTCCTGTTCCGGCAGTTCTTCCTGACGATCCCGGACGAGCTGGTCGAAGCCTCGCGCATCGACGGCGCCGGGCCGCTGCGCTTCTTCCGCGACGTGCTGCTGCCACTGTCCAAGACCAGCATCGCGGCGCTCTTCGTCATCCAGTTCATCTACGGCTGGAACCAGTACCTGTGGCCGCTGCTGGTCACCACCGACGAGAGCATGTACCCCGTCGTCATCGGCATCAAGCGCATGATCAGCGGCGGCGACGCGGCCAACGACTGGAACATCATCATGGCCACGGCCCTGCTGGCGATGATCCCGCCGGCGCTGGTCGTCGTGCTCATGCAGCGCTGGTTCGTCAAGGGCCTGGTGGACACTGAAAAGTAAAACGAGAGAAGACTCCGATGGCAAGCATCTCCCTGCGCAAGGTCGTCAAGCAGTACGGCACCGGCGCCAAGGCCAACCCGGTCATCCACGGCGTCGACGCGGAGATCGCGGACGGCGAGTTCGTCGTCATCGTCGGCCCGTCGGGCTGCGGCAAGTCCACGCTGCTGCGCATGGTCGCGGGCCTGGAGGAGATCAGCGGCGGCGAGATCGCCATCGGTGAGCGCGTCGTCAACGAGATCGAGCCCGCCGACCGCGACATCGCGATGGTGTTCCAGAACTACGCGCTGTATCCGCACATGAGCGTGTTCGAGAACATGGCCTACGGCCTGAAGATCCGCAAGCTGCCCGAGGCGCAGATCCGCGAGCGCGTCGACAAGGCGGCGCGCATCCTGGAGCTCGCCCACCTGCTGCAGCGCAAGCCGCGCGAGCTGTCCGGCGGCCAGCGCCAGCGCGTCGCGATGGGCCGCGCGATCGTGCGCGATCCGCAGGTCTTCCTGTTCGACGAACCGCTGTCCAACCTCGACGCCAAGCTGCGCGTGCAGACGCGACTCGAGATCCAGAAGCTGCACCGCGAGCTGGGCGTGACCTCGCTGTTCGTCACCCACGACCAGGTCGAGGCGATGACGCTGGCGCAGCGCATCGTCGTCATGAACGGCGGTCGCATGGAACAGTTCGGCACGCCCGAGGAGGTCTACGGTCGCCCGGCGACGACCTTCGTGGCGAGCTTCATCGGCTCGCCGGCGATGAACCTGCTGAAGGGTCGCGTCGAAGGCCGCCGATTCATCATCGGCAACGCGGCGCTGCCGCTGCCGCAACCGGCGCCGCGCGAGGGAGAGCTGGTTCTCGGCCTGCGTCCGGAGCATGCGCTGCCGCACGACGGACAGATCGTCGCCGGCGAAACGACCGCCTGGCCGTTGAAGGTGGAGATGGTCGAGATGCTGGGCGCCGAGCGGCTGGTGTACGGCCGGCTCGGCGACGCGGCCTTCACGCTGCGCATCGACGGGACGGACACGCCGCCGCGGCCCGGCGACGAGGTCCTGCTGAAAGCGCCGGCCGAGCGGCTGCATTGGTTCGATCCGACGACCGGGCGGCGCGTCGACTGAGCGCCGCAGTCTCGCTCCGCCTCACCTCGCCCGCCATCGCTTCGAGGATTCCTGATCAGGGAGAACGACATGACGCTCCGGACACCCCACCTCGACGACGAGAGCAACTGGCCCTGGTCGCTGCCCTTCTGGGTCGCGCATCGCGGCGCCGGCAAGCTGGCGCCGGAGAACACGCTGGCGGCCTTCCGCGAAGGCGCGCGCCACGGCTACCGCGCCTTCGAATGCGACGTGAAGCTGAGCGCCGACGGCGTGCCCTTCCTGCTGCACGACGCGACACTGGACCGCACGACGAGTGCGCGAGGCCGCGCCGCGGACCGGACCTGGAGCGAGCTGTCGCGGCTGGACGCGGGCCGTTGGCACAGCCGTGCGTTCGCGGGCGAACCGCCGCCCAGCCTCGAAGCCATCGCGGCCTTCGTGCGTCGCAACCAGCATGCGCTGAACATCGAGATCAAGCCCACGCCCGGCGATGAGTTCCGCACCGGCGAAGTGGTCGGCGGCGAAGTGCTGCGCCTGTGGGAAGGATCCGCGCCGGACACGGTGCTGTTCAGCAGCTTCCAGCCGGAAGCGCTGCGCGGCGCGCGCGAGACGGCGCCGCAGGTGCCCCGGGGTCTGCTGCTCGACAAACTCGACGGCGACGGCTGGCTGCAGCTGGCGCAGTCGCTGGGTTGCCGTGCCGTCATCACGCATTACGCGCTGATGGACCAGGCGCTGGTGGCGCGCCTGCACGAGGCGGAGATGAAGGCGCTGGTCTACACCGTGAACGACGCCGCCGCCGCGCAGTGGCTGATTGCCAACGGCGTCGACGGCATCATCACCGACGCGGTCGACCGCTTCAGCCCGACCGCCTGAGCGGCGGCCCAATCCGCGGTTCCAGGCCGCGATTCATCGCGCGGGATCGATCAGCTCGTTGACCGAGATCATCCCGTAGATGCAGGTGTCGCTGAGCTGGCCGGCGACGTTGAGTGCGTCGTCTCTCAGCAGCCCTTCCAGGGAGAAGCCGCAACGCTCGGCGACAGCGCGACTCGGCGTGTTGCGCGAATCGGTGCGGATCTCCAGCCGGCGCGCGCGCAGCGGGCCGAAGGCCATCCGCGCCAGCGCCACCACCGCTTCGGACACCAGCCCGCGCCCGGTGTGCGCCGGGCTGATCCAGTAGCCGATCTCGTAGCGACGCACCTTCCACTCCAGCGTGTGCAGCCCTGCGCCGCCGATCATGGCGCCGGCGCTGCCGTCGGCTTCCCGCTCGTGCACGTAATACGCCAGATGCTGCCGCTGCAGGAACTGCGACTGCATGCGCCGCGCGATCGCTTCGGACTGCTCGACGCTGGGCTTCTCGTGCGCCCAAGGCATCCACGGCTTGAGGTGTTCCTGCGCGTCGAGGACCGCCCGGTTGAGCTGCGCGCCTATGCCCGCGCGCGGCGCGAGCAGCAGGAGCCGCGACGTCTCCAGGCGCTCGGGAACGTCGATGAGGATGGGGTCGTCGGCTGGCATGACTCGCATGGTGGAGGGTGACCGCAATCAGTTGCCGTTGGCCGGCTGCAAGTTCGTGCCGTTCGTCTGACTCGCCGGAGGGAGGCCCGGCATCGCTTCCACGCCCAGCGGGGGATCTTCCTCCTCGACCTTGGGCAGCACCGTCACCGTGCGGATGGCCCGGACCTGCCAGGCCAGCGCCGCCAGCAGCAGGGCACCCACGCCGGCGAAGGCCAGCGCGGCGCGCAGGCTGACGTGTTCGCCGAGCCAGCCGCCGATCAGCGCGCCGGGACCGGCAGGGATCAGGATCAGCCAGCGCATCGTGCTGGTCATGCGGCCCAGCAGCGGACCCGGCGTCACCGCCTGCCGCAGCGACAGGAAGTTGATGAAGATGAACACCGCGCCCAGGCCGAACATGAACAGCGTGAAGGCGAAGGCCGCCACGCCCCAGGCGTTGGCCGGCGCGACGCACAGCGCCGCCCAGCCGACGCCGCACAGCGCGAAGCCGCTCACCAGACAGGGGCCGGGTCCGAGGCGGGCGCTGACGCGATGGCCGATGGCGCTCGCCAGCACCGTGCCGGCACCCAGCGCGATGTAGGACAGGCCGACGCTCTGCGCCGACAGCCCCAGCACGCGCGTCGCGAAGAGGATCTGCACCACCTGCGCCGCCTGGTTGAACATCTGCCAGCCGCCGACCGCGCAGGCCAGCGCGACCAGCATCGGCTTGCCGCGCACGAAGGCGACGCCGGCCTTCAGGTCGCGCCAGAAGTCGGCGCCGTCCAGGCGATGCAGCGTCTCGTTGACCTTGACGCCGCGCAGGATCGCCGCGGAGGCCACCAGGAGTAGCGCGTCGACCGCCAGCGCCAGCGGCGCGCCGACCAGCTTGATGAGCGCGCCCGCGACGCCGGGACCGGCGACTTCCGCGCCCGAGGAGGCGAGCGCGTTCTTCGCATGCGCCTCGACCAGCCGGTCGCGGCTCACGACCTGCGTCAGCACGATCTGCGAGGCGCTGCCCGCGATCGTGTACACGGTGCCGAGCAGGAAACCGACGAAGTACAGCCAGGGCATGCCCAGCCAGCCCATCCAGTGGGCGACGGGCACGCTGGCCACGGCGACGGCCAGGGTGAGCTCGCCGACGATGTAGACCGGCAGCTTGCGCACGCGGTCCAGCCAGACGCCGGCGGGCAGCGAGAACAGCACGAAGGGTGCGAGCTCCATGGCGGTCAGCACGCCCATCTGCGTCGGCGAGGCATGCAGCAGCACGGCCGCGGTCAGCGGCAGCGCCAGCAGCGTGATCTGCCCGCCCAGCGAGCTGATCAGGATCGACGTCCAGAGACGCCGGTAGACGAGGTTGCGCAGCAGATCGCCGGCGGGGAGCTGGATGAGATCCAGCAGGCGGTCGAGCAGACGGTCGACCCACGTGGTTGTCCTCTTGGGCAACATGATGAAACTCCGGATGCGGTCCGCGCGGGGCGTCGTGCGCCGGTTGCGGATCGGGCGAGCGGGACGCCATGGGCGTCGGGCTCGCGGAAAGCCAAGGACCTGGGAGGCCGGCAGCATCGTGCCGGCGGGCGCCGTGAAGGCGCTACGGTCGTCGCGCCCAGCCGGCCTGGCCAAGCGCGCGCACCGACGCCGGGGCGTCGTCTTTGGTGCGGTCGAGCAGCTTGGTCATGGGTCGGCTCCGATCGTGGATCGTGGCGTGAGAGCTTCCGGGGAGGAAGAAGGCGCCGATGCTATCAGCGCCCCTGTGTCATCGACAAGTGAGGAAAGGCAGGGGACGCGGCGCGGACGGCGCGCGGGCCTCGACTCACCAGCCGGCGGCCGCGCCGTCGCGACGGGGATCGCTCGCGGCGACGTAGCCCTCCACCGCCGGATCGCCGAGGCGCCAGATGAACTGGCCCGCGCCGAAGTCCTGGTAGCTGTCGTTGATCTCCGCGATCTGGTGGCCCAGCGCGCGCAGGCCGGCGACGGTCTCGGGATTCATCGTCGACTCGACGTTGATCGACAGGCCCGCGTTGTAGCGCCAGCGCGGCGCGTCGCAGGCCGCCTGCGGATGCTGGCGGTGATCGACCATCCGGACCAGCGTCTGCAGGTGGCCCTGCGGCTGCATGTTGGCGCCCATCACGCCGTAGCTCATCTGCGGCTGACCGTCTTTCATCAGGAAGGCCGGGATGATGGTGTGGAACGGCCGCTTGCCCGGCGCGACGACGTTGGCGTGTCCCGCCTCACGCGTGAAGCCGTGACCGCGGTTCTGCAGCGACAGGCCGTAGCCCGGCACGACGACACCCGAACCGAAGCCGTGGTAATTGCTCTGGATGAAGCTGACCATCATGCCGTTCTCGTCGGCGGCGGTCAGATAGATGGTGCCGCCCTTGACCGGATTGCCGGCCTGGAAGTCCTGGGCCTTGCGGCGGTCGATCAGCTTCGCGCGCCCGGCGAGGTAGGCCGGATCCAGCATCTCCGAGGCCTGGACCTTCATCGTGCGCGCGTCACTGACGTAGCGGTAGGTGTCGGCGAAGGCGAGCTTCATCGCCTCGATCTGCAGGTGATGCGATTCGGCGCCGTCCACCGGCAGCGACGCGATGTCGAACTGCTTGAGGATGCCCAGCGCGATCAGCGCCGCGATGCCCTGCCCGTTCGGCGGGATCTCATGCAGCGTGTGGCCGGCGTAGTCCATCGAGATCGTGTCGACCCACTCCGGCGCATAGGCGGCGAAGTCGGCGGCGGTGATCGCTCCGCCCGTCTCGCGCGCGAAGGCCGCAGTGGCCTCGGCGATCTCGCCGCGGTAGAAGGCGTCGCCGTTCGTCTCGGCGATCAGACGCAGCGTGCGCGCGGCCGCGGCGAAGCGGAACACCTCGCCCACTTCCGGCGCGCGGCCCTTCGGCAGGAAGGCCTCGGCGAAGCCGGGCTGCGACACGAGGTCCTCGACCTTAGCCGCCAGCCGCCACTTGCCCTGCACGACCACCGGCACGGCGTAGCCGCGCTCGGCGATCTCGATCGCGGGCGCCATCAGATCGGCGAAAGGCAGTTTGCCGTAGCGCTTGCTCAAGGCGACCCAGCCACCCACCGCGCCCGGCACGGTCACCGCGTCCCAGCCACGCAGCGGCAGCGCGGAACCGGCACCGTACTTGCGATCGAAGTACTCGGGCGTCCACGCTTGCGGCGAGACGCCGGAAGCGTTCAATCCCTGCAGCGTCTTGCCGTCCCACACGATCGCGAAGGCGTCGGAACCCAGACCGTTGCTGCAAGGCTCCAGCAGCGTCATGCACGCCGCGGTCGCGATCGCGGCATCCACCGCGTTGCCGCCCTGCCCGAGGATGCGCAGGCCGGCCTGCGCGGCCTGCGGATGCGAGGTCGACACGACGTTGCGCGCGAAGACCGGGCTGCGTTGGCTCGCGTAGCCGCGGGTCCAGTCGAAGGCGTGGTGGGGGGCGGTCATCGCTGTCTCCTGAAGGGTGCGCGGCATCTTGCCCGATGGCCGGCGCGGGCGACAGCGCGCAAGACCTGACGCGTGAAGGACCCGTGCGGATTGCGTAACCCATTGCAAAGCAGCGTCGGGCTGTCAACACAAGGTGTCGCCGCGTCGTTGTCTGCTCACCTTGTTCAACCCGCTGGAGAAACCAGATGCAAGCCTTCAAGACCATCAAGACCCTGGCCCTGATCCCCGCCCTGCTGATTGCCGGCGCCGCGATGGCCCAAGGCACCGCCACCCCGGCGGCGCCGACGACGCAGGCTGCTCCCGCAGCGACCGCCGCGCCGGCGTCCGACGCCAAGGCCGAGCACAAGGGCGGCAAGCATCACAAGGCGGCCGGCGACAAGGCCGCCGCACACAAGGCCGGCCACAAGAAGGCCGACAAGGCTGAGAAGCCCGCCGAAGGCGCTTCCGCCGCCAAGTAATCGGCGCGCCGACGCGAGGCACAGGGACGCGACGATCGCGTCCTCCATGCAGCGTCATCGCGCCAAAAAAGAAACCGCAGCACCGGGTGACCGGTCTGCGGTTTTTCTTCGTCCGGACTCGGGTCCGGAGGCTGAAGGATCAGGCGGCCAGTTGCGCGATCGGGATGACGCGCGAGGGGCTGGCGCAGGTCACGCCGTGGGCGGCGGCGCAGTGGCGCAGCGCTTCATTGAAGACGTCGCGCGCACAGTCGTGGCAGCTGCCGCAGGCGGAGGCCACCTGGGTCTCGTCCTGGAGCACCTCGAAGTTGTGCACGCCGTCGGCCACGTTGCGGCGGATGTCGCGGTCGGAAACTCGATGACAGAGGCAGACGATCATGGCGGCGGCGAGTCAGGATGAACCTGGGATGGCCGTGATACTAGCGCAAACGCGAATCCCTCTCAATTAGATTGCAGAGCCCCTGCGACGCGTGGGACAACTGTCGGTGAACAACGACACGGAAGCTGGCCCCTCGTCATCAAGATGCAGCTTCCCTCCAGTCAGGCGCGGCCCCCCGTCAGACGGACGAAAAAAAGCCCCGCTGGGCGGGGCTTGGGG
The DNA here is from genome assembly GCA_002205125.1 of Roseateles noduli. Classification (GTDB taxonomy): domain Bacteria; phylum Pseudomonadota; class Gammaproteobacteria; order Burkholderiales; family Burkholderiaceae_C; genus Roseateles; species Roseateles noduli. The sequence continues at coordinate 221,141 of NIOE01000008.1, forward strand.
TTCCTGGCGGCGGCTGGGGCCCCGGGATGGGCGGGCTGGCGTTCAGCTGGCTTCGCCCATCTGGCTTTGCAGCCAGTTCTGTTCGCCGATCTGCGCGATCAGCTCGATCTGGGTTTCCAGATGGTCGATGTGCTCTTCCGTGTCGGCGAGGATCTCCTCGAGGACTTCGCGGGAGATGTAGTCGCGCACGCTCTCGCAGTAGGCGATGGCTTCCTTCAGCAGCGGATGGCTGCCCATCTCGATCTTCAGGTCGCAGTGCTGCGCCTCGACGGCGTTCTCGCCGATATAGAGCTTGCCCAGGTCCTGCAGGTTCGGCAGGCCTTCCAGCAGCAGGATGCGATCCATCAGCTTGTCGGCGTGCTTCATCTCCTCGATGGACTCGGCGTACTCGTGCTTGGCCAGGCGCTCCAGGCCCCAGCTCTTGTACATCTTGTAGTGCAGGAAGTACTGGTTGATCGCGGTCAGCTCGTTCTTCAGCTGCGCGTTCAGATACTCGATGACCTTGGCGTCGCCCTTCATGTTCTTCTCCTGGGATTCGATGGAATTCGGTGGGATGGGGCGCATTGTCCTCATCCCTACGCCGAATGGGGACAAGACCCGGCACGCCCGCTCTGCATGCGAAGTATTCGCAGCCCGTTTCCATCGACGCCCCTCTGAGAGCGACGCGATCCAGACCGCGTTCCAACGACATGCCAAAGGCGTTCCATCAAGAAAAAATCAATCGTCGCGATTCTTGGTTGCTATTGCGAATCGTTCTCATTAAGATGCGTCGCATGAATGCCCACCACCACCCCCATCTTGAAGCCCTGCAAGCCGTTGCGCTGGACAGCGCACGGGTCGCCGCAGGTTCGCCGCGCGAAGCGGTTCCGCTGGTCCAGCGCCGCCGCATCAGCAGCCAGGCGCTGATGGGCAACGACCGCGAGGTCGAGATCGAACACGCCGGCTCGCTCTACCGGCTGCGTGTGACGTCGCTGGGCAAGCTCATCCTGACCAAGTGATCGCGTGATCCGCTGAGCGGCGCGGCCGGCCGAGGACCGGTCCGCCCGTTTGCGATCCCCTTCCCTGTCTCCGTTTTCCCTTTCCGCCCGCTCTCTGCCGGCCGTCCGCGAGGACCGCCCGCCCGCACCAGCCCGCGTCGTGCCAGCCCGTGCGAGATCCCAAGAACTACAAGGATTTCGTCACCATGCAACTGCGCCCGACGCCCGTCGCGCTCGCCCTGTCGTTGGCTTTCCCGCTGGCCTTCGTGCCGGCCTCCGCCCAGACCCAGCCGGCTTCCACGACCACCTCGACCGCCGCGAAGACCGCGACCGCCGAGAACCCCCAGCCACTCGGTGAGCTGACCGTCTCCGCGACCCGCACCGAACGTTCGGTCGACGCGGTGCCCAACACGGTCACCGTCAAGAACCGCAAGCAGCTCGACCGCCGCGACGCACGCGACCTGAAGGACCTGCTGTCCGACGAGGTCGATCTCTCGGTCAAGGCCATGACGCCGCGCTTCACGGCCGCCGGCGCCTCCACGGGGCGCTCGGGCAACGAGGGCATCAACATCCGCGGCCTGGAAGGCAACCGGGTGCTGATGATGGTGGACGGCATCCGCCTGCCGCAGAGCTTCGCGTTCGGCGCGTTCGCCAGCGGCCGGGCCGACTTCGTCGACCTCAACAGCCTGGTCAGCGCCGAAGTGCTGCGGGGCCCGACCTCCACCTCCTACGGCAGCGACGGGCTGGCCGGCGCGCTGAGCCTGCGCACGCTGTCGCCGGAGGACCTGCTGGTGAACGGCAAGACCTTCGCCGGCTTCGCCAAGCTGAGCGGCCTGACGGCCGACGACTCCACGCGCGCCAGCGCCGCCGTCGCCTTCGGCGCGGGCGACTGGAGCAGCCTGGTGCAGGCCACCGTGCAGCGCGGCCACGAGACGAAGAACGAGGGCGACAACGACGCCCCCAACGCCACCCGCACCAAGCCCAATCCGACCGACGTCGAGTCCAGCAGCGTGATGGCCAAGCTCGGCTATCGCGTCAACGGCAACCACCGGTTGATGGGCACGCTCGAATACCGCGAGCGCAAGGTCGACACCAACGTGCTGACCGCCGTGACCGCGCCGCCGGCGACCGGCACGCTGCCGGGGACGGCGGTGCTGGGGCTGGTCGCGCACGACAAGCTGGAGCGCACGCGGGTCTCGCTGGAGCACCGCTACGAGGACCTCAACGCCACGTGGCTGCAGCAGGCGACCACGCACGTCTACGTGCAGGACAGCGAGACGCGCCAGTTCGCTGCCGAGGACCGCAACACCTCGCCCGACCGCACGCGGCTGGGCACCTACAAGGAACGCGTGATCGGCCTGAGCTCGCAGGCGCAGACGCAGTTGGCCAACCAGCGCCTGAGCTACGGCGTCGACCTCAGCCGCAACACGATCGACGGCGTGCGCGACGGCACCGTCCCGCCGGCCGGCGAGACCTTCCCGAGCAAGGCCTTCCCCGACACGAAGTACACCTTGGCCGGCGCCTTCGTGCAGGACGAGATCGAAGCGGGCGACTTCACGCTCATCCCCGCGCTGCGCTTCGAGCATTACAAGCTGTCGCCCAAGCAGAACGGCTACACGGGCCAGATCGTCTCGCTGTCGGACCAGGCGGTGACGCCGCGGATCGGCCTGATCTGGCGCGCGACGCCCCTCGTCCAGCCCTACGTCAACTGGGCGCAAGGCTTCCGCGCGCCGACGCCGGACCAGGTCAACAACGGCTTCACCAACCCGATCCAGGGCTACCAGAGCATCGGCAATCCCGACCTGAAGGCGGAGCACGCCAACAGCTGGGAACTGGGCCTGCGCGGCAAGCTGATGGAGACGCTGCGCTGGCAGCTGAGCGCCTACGACAACCGCTACCGCGACTTCATCTCGCAGGAGATGGTGCGCGGCTCTTTCACGCCCAACGATCCGGCGATCTTCCAGTACGTCAACCTGAGCCAGACCCGCATCAAGGGCGTGGAAGCGCGCTTCGTCTGGGACATCTCCTCGACCTTCAACGTCAACGCGTCGGTGGCGAAGTCGCGTGGCCACAGCATCGAGAACGGCGTGGAAACGCCGCTGGACAGCGTGCAGCCGCTGCGCGGCAAGATCGGCGCGCACTACGAGTCCGGCCCGTGGGGCCTCGAAGCCACCTGGCTGCACAGCTCCGGCAAGAAGCCGTCGGACGTCAGCACGGCCGGCCAGTTCACGCCGAAGAAGTACGACGTCGTCGACCTCGGGGGCGCCTACCGCTTCGACAAGACCTTCTCGATCACGGCCTACGTCACCAACCTCTTCGACAAGAAGTACTGGCGCTGGAACGACGTGACCGGCATCAGCTCGGCCACGCCCGCGGCGCTGGCCACGATCGACAGCTACACCGCCCCCGGCCGCGCCCTCCAGGTGACCCTGCGCGCCGATTTCTGACCAGGAGTTGTTCCCCATGCATGCCAGCTTCACCGCTCTGCGACAGGCCTTCGCCACGGCGCGCCAGGAGCGCAAGGCCCGCCACCGCGACATCGCCAGCGACCTGCGCATCTCCGAAGGCGAACTGCTGGCCGCGCACGCCGGCCCGTTCGCCGACGAGGAGTCCCCGCTGCGCGCGCGCCGCCTGCGCGCGGAGTGGCAGGACCTGATCGCCGCGCTGGAGCCGCTGGGCCCGGTGATGGCGCTGACCCGCAACGAGTCCTGCGTGCACGAGAAGGTCGGCGTCTACAGCGCCGTCAGCGCGATGGGGCCGCAGCGCCAGATGGGCCTGGTGCTGGGCGGCGCGATCGACCTGCGCGTCTTCTACAGCCATTGGCGCCACGGCTTCGCCGTCGCCGAGCGGCTGTCGGACGGCGCGCTGCAGCGCAGCCTGCAGTTCTTCGACGCCGCCGGCCAGGCCATCCACAAGGTCTTCGTGAAGCCGGAGAGCGACCTCGCCGCGTACGAAGCCCTGGTGGAACGCTTCCTGGCCGACGATCAGAAGCCCGGCTTCGAGCCCGGCGATGCGTGGCAGGACCCGGCGGAAGTGCCGGACGCGCGCATCGACGTCGCGGCCTTCCGCGGCGAGTGGGCCTCGCTGCGCGACACGCACGACTTCTTCGGTCTGCTCAAGCGCCACGGCCTGACCCGCACGCAGGCGCTGCGCCTGGCCGAGCCGCGCTTCGCGCAGCCGGTGGCGCTGTCCAGCGCGCAGGAACTGCTGAGCCGCGCCGCGCAGGAGAACGTCTCGATCATGGTCTTCGTCGGCAACCCCGGGATGATCCAGATCCACAGCGGTCCGGTGAACAAGGTCGCGATGATGGGCCCGTGGATCAACGTGCTGGATCCGGGCTTCAACCTGCACCTGCGCGAGGACCACATCGCCTCGGCGTGGCTGGTGCGCAAGCCGACGGTCGACGGGCTGGTGTGCTCGCTGGAGCTGTTCGACGCGCAGGGCCGCACGATCGCGATGATGTTCGGCGAACGCAAGCCGGGTAAGGCGGAGCGCTGCGACTGGCGCAACCTGCTGGAGAGCCTGGTCGAAGGCGCGCCGGCGGAGACCGTGCCGTGCTGAGCCGCCGTCACGTCCTGTCGCTGGCGCCTGCCGCGGCGCTGCTGAGCGCCGGCGGCCGCGCCTGGGCCGCGCCGCAGCGCGTCATCGCCGTCGGCGGCGCGCTGACCGAGCTGATCTACGAACTGGGCGCGCAGGGCGAGCTCGTCGGCGTGGACAGCACCTCGCTGTACCCGTCGGCCGCCACGAAGCTGCCCAACGTCGGCTACGCGCGCACGCTGGCCGCCGAAGGCCTGCTGTCGCTGGCGCCGACGATGGTCGTCGCGACCGAGGAAGCCGGCCCGCCCGCCGTGCTGCGCCAGCTCGAAGCGGCGAAGGTGCCGCTGCACGTGCTGCGCGCGGAGCACCGTTTCGAAGGCGTGCTCGAGCGGACGACGGCGCTGGGCGAGCTGCTCGGTCGCCAGCAGCAGGCGACGGCCCTGTCGCAGAAGCTGCAGGCGGAATGGACCGCGAGCCGCGCCCAGGTGGCGAAGCTCGCCGCCGGTCATCGCGCGCCGCGCGTGCTCTTCGTGCTGTCGAACGCCGCGAACCAGGCACGCATCGCCGGCTCCGCCACGGCAGCCGACGCGATGATCGGCTACGCCGCCGCGACCAACGCGCTCGGCGATGCGCAGGGCTACAAGATGCTCTCGCCCGAAGCCGCGATCGCCGCGGCGCCGGACGTGATCCTCGCGACGACGCAGGGCCTCGAAGCCAGCGGCGGCATAGCCGGCCTGCTGAAGCTGCCGGGCCTGGCGCAGACGCCCGCCGGGCAGAACAAGCGCGTGGTCGTGATGGAAACGATGGAGCTGCTCGGCTTCGGACCGCGCACGCCGAAGGCCTTGACCACGCTGGCCCAGGCCCTGCATGCGCCGGCGGTTGCGGGCAGGACGGCGTGAGCATCGAGCGGCGTCCAGCACGACGTTCGGCACGACGGACAGCGCAATGAACCCGGTCGGATCCGCCCTGCCCTCGCCGATCGCCGCGATGCCGGCACGGCGCGCGTGGTCGCGCCCGATGCTGCTGGCGGCGGCGCTGGTGCTGACGGTGATCGTGGCGGTGCAGTTCGGCGCGGTGCCGATCTCGGCCGCCGACTGGTTCAACGGACCGTGGAGCGACGCGCCCAAGACCGGCGGCGCGCACGTGCTGTGGCAACTGCGGCTGCCGCGCCTCGGGCTGACGCTCGCGGTGGGCGCGGCGCTCGGCCTGGCCGGCGCGCTCAGCCAGGCGCTGTTCCGCAATCCGATGGCCGAGCCCAGCCTGCTCGGCGTCACCAGCGGCGCAGCCGCGGCGGTGGCGCTCACCCTCACCGTCTTCGCGAGCATGCACGCCGTGCTGCCTGCGGAGGCCCGCCTGTGGCTGCTGCCGGTGGTCGGCTTCGTCGGCGCGCTGGCGGTGTGCTTCTCGCTGGACCGCCTCTCGCGCTGGCTCGCGCCGGGCTCGATCGCGGCGCTGCTGCTGTGCGGCCTCGCGCTGCAGGCGATGACCTTTGCGGTCGTCGGTCTGTGCAGCTTCATCGCCAACGACGAGCAGTTGCGCGCGATCAACTTCTGGACGCTGGGATCGTTGGCGGGCGCCAACTGGATCATGGCCGCGGTGATGGGCGGCGCGCTGCTCGTGCTGGGCACGCTGGCGCTGCGCGTCGCGCCGCGTCTGAATGCACTCGCGCTCGGCGAAGCGGCGGCGGCGCACGTCGGCATCGACGTCGAACGTCTGCGCTGGCAGTGCATCACCATGGTGGCGCTGCTGTCGGCGCTGGCGGTGGCCTGGTGCGGGAGCATCGGCTTCATCGGCCTGATGGCACCTCACCTGGCGCGGCAGCTCGTCGGCGCGGACCAGCGCCAGGTGCTGCCCAACGCGATGCTCGCGGGCGCCTTGCTGCTGGTCGTGGCGGACACCTTCGCGCGGACGCTGGCGGTGCCGGCGGAGATCCCCGTCGGCGTGTTCAGCGCGCTGATCGGCGCGCCGTGGTTCCTGTTCCTGCTGCGCGGCGCGGTGCGCCGCATGGGGAGCGCGTGATGGGCTCGCTCCTGACTTTGCAGGACGTGCGCGTGACGCTGGGCGGCGCGACCATCGGCCCGCTGACGCTGCGCGTCGATCCGGGCGAACGCATCGCGATCCTCGGCCCGAGCGGCGCCGGCAAGTCGACGTTGCTCCGACTCATCGCGCGCGAGCTGCGTCCGGCCGCCGGCGCGCTGCATTTCGATGGACAGCCGCTCGGCGCGTGGTCGCCGGCGGCATTGGCGCAACGCCGCGCGGTGCTGCCGCAGCAACACGGCGTTGCGTTCGGACTGCCTGTGGAGCTCGTCGTCGCCCTCGGCCGCGTCGCACGCCAAGGCGACGGGCGCCAGGACGCGATCGTGCGCGAGGCGCTGACGCAGGCGCAGGCCGAGCACCTGTACGGTCGCCGCTTCGACACGCTGTCCGGCGGCGAACAGGCGCGCGTCCAGCTGGCGCGCGTGTTCGCGCAGGCCTGGGATGCGCGCGACGGGCTGCTGCTCGTCGACGAGCCGGTGGCGGCGCTCGATCCGGGACTGAGCGTCTCGCTGATGGCCGCGATGTCGGACTTCGCGACGCAGCGCGGCCACGCGCTGGTGGCGGTGCTGCACGACCTCAACCTCGCGATGAATCACTTCGACCGGCTCTGGCTCATGAAGTCGGGCCGGCTGCTGGCCGACTGCGACGCGCTGCCGGCGACCTTGCCGCTGCTGGAACAGCTCTACGACACGCGCCTGCGGCTGCTGCGCGATGAACACGGTCTCGCGATCCTGCCGATGCTGGCCGGTGCGGTGGGAACGGTGGGAGCGCGCGCATGAGTCCTCGTTGGACCGGCTGGGCCATGACGGGCGCGATCCACGCGACCATGCTGCTGGCGCTGGCGAGCGCCTTCGCGCCCCAACGACCGTCAGCGCCCGTGCCGCTGACGATCAGCGCGCGCCTGGTGCCTTCGAAGCCCACGTCGGAAGCGACGCCTCCGTCGTCGATCTCCATCGAATTGCCGCGCTCAGCGTTGAGCGTTCCTCCGACGCCGGACATCCCGCCGCCGCCCGTGCAGATCGAGATCACGCCGCCGATCGCCGTCGCGGCGACGCCGCTGCGATTCGATCCTCCCGCAGTTGCCCAAGCGGATCAGGATTCGGCCCCGGCCCGTCCGGTCGCAGTCGCCGCCGTCTCGACCACGGCGACAGCGACGCCGCCCGTTCCCACGACCATGCCAGCGCCAGCGACCACCGACGCCCCGGTCCAGATGCCTGCCGACCATCGCGCCTGCAGCGCCCGACAGATCGAGCGCCACTACCCGGGGATGCTGCGCGATCGCGGCATCGAGGGCCGAGTCGTGCTTCGCGTGAAGGTCGACGCCGACGGCCATGCCGCCGAGGTCGTCGTGGCCGGCGGCAGTGGCTGGCGGCTGCTGGACGAGGCGGCGCGCCGCGTCGCCGAAGCCTGTCCCTTCGTCCCTGCCCGACGCGGCGACCAGCGACAGGTCAGTTGGGTCGAGTACCCGGTGCGCTTCGCGCTCCAGGCGTCCCCCTTGCAGTAAGGAGTCCACCCCATGTGCGACAAGCCCACCTCCACTTCGCTCCTGAGCCTGCTGGCGCGTGCCGACGCGGGCGCTTCCGGCTTGCCAAGCGATTCCCCGTTGCTGGCCTCCGCCGCGAACGCGGTGACAGGCGGCGGCGTGTTCATGCAGGAGGGCGACACCGTGCCCGCCGCGGTGGCAGGTCTGCCGCTGGCGCAAGCCCTGGCGCGTGGCGAAGCACTCTCCGCTTCATCGACCACTTCGTCTTCGTCGTCCTCTTCCGACGACATGCCGGTGCCGCGCGGCTCGCGTCGTCGCCGCCTGTGGGAACTGCCCGCGCAGGCGCTCTGCCCGGTGATCGGCGTGTGCCTGCCGATGCCCGTGCTGCGTCGCAAGCTGGGCAAGATGCTCGGCGGCGAGGCGCTGGCCAACGACTACGAGATGCACTGCGGCGCGATCAACGAATGCGCGCGTCGCGGGCCGATCTCCGAGATGCTGCAGAAGGAACTGGATCAGCGCTTCTCGATCGCGCTGCGGCAGTCCGCGCAGCACAAGACCGCGGAGTCGCTGACGCGCTGGTGGAACGCCGCGCAGCAGGGCAACGACGTCGGCGGCGCGCTGTGGGGCGCGTTGACGCATGCGCGTTGCGATGCCGCGCTGCAGGAGCAGGTCCTGCGCGACATCCACATGCTGCAGCACCAGGTCGGCGCGGCGAACCGTGCAGACCTGCAGCGCCTCGACGAGCTGCAGGACGAGCACGCGATCCTGACGCGCGAGCTGGCGCAGGCGCAATCGCGCAGCACGCGGCTGCTGGCGGAGCGCGCACGCGAGCTGGAGCTGTCGCAGGCCGAATGCCTTCGCCTGCGCGGCGAGCTGCTGGCGCGCGACACGCTGGCGGCGGGACTGCGCGAGGAGCTGCAGCAGCTGGAGGAGAGCATCCCCGGCCTGCGCCACCGCCACGAACAGGCCAAGCACTTGCAGACGCAGCAGGAACGCATCCATCAGCTGGAGCGCGCGCTGCTGACCTCGCGCCAGCAGGCCGAGCGCGAGCAGCGCCGGGCGGATGAATTGCAGCAGGCGCTGGCGCAGTCGGAACGTCAGCTGGAACAGCAGCAGACGCAGACGGCGCAGCAGTCCGAGTCGCAGCCGAACGCGGAGTCACTGCCGTCGCTCGACGAGCGCTCGGTGCTGTGCGTCGGTGGCCGGCCGGCGGTGGTGCCGATCTATCGCCAACTGATCGAGCGCACCGGCGGGCGTTTCCTGCACCACGACGGTGGCGAGGAAGACGCCGTCTCCAAGTTGGACGCGAGCCTCGCAGCAGCCGACCTCGTGATCTGCCAGACCGGCTGCATCAGCCACGACGCCTACTGGCGCGTGAAAGACCACTGCAAGCGGCACAACAAGAAGTGCGTCTACATCGAGTCGCCGAGCGCGAGCGGCATGCGCAGGGCGTTGGGTTCACTGAGCGGTGCCGAGGGCGAGGTCGATTCGGCCGGCGTCGTGCCTTTGTCGGCCCGCGAATCCTGAGTCGTTCCTCGGAATCCGGCGACGCCGATTGGCATTTCGCATAGCCGGAAACAACAAGGCTCAGGGGAGCAGGATCGTGCTCCGGTTCAACGCACGAGATGCTCGAACACGCCCTCGACCATGGTGGCGAAGGACACATGCGCATCTCCGCACGCCGTCGGCACGATCGCCAGAAATTCCGACGACAGCAACTTGGCGGCGAACCTGTGCCGCGTGTTGGCGTCCAACATCCACGCGCGAATCACCTGTCGGAACTCCCCGCGGTCCGAGGCGAAGGGATTGCTGTAATCATGCTCGCCCCAGAAGTCCCAATGACTCTGCCTGACGAACTGCTCGGTGGACATCGGGTCATCGCATTCCAGCCAATGCGCCAACAGCGGCTGGATCGCGATTCCCCCGACATCGAACATCAGGAGCACCTCGAACGGATCGTGCAGCAACACGGGCCTGCACGGATCGACGCCGCGGATTGCAAGCGCAAAGTAGGCCAGCGCAAAACCCGACAGGGCGGATTGTTGCGACGCCGTCCAACTGCCGGGTGGGCATCCTCCCAGACGATCCAAGGCAATCGCCAGCGAATGACGGATCTCGGCCCCTTGCGCCAGCAGCTCCAACATCCGCGGCACGAAATACCCCACCTCCGCCGGGTTCTGCACCTGGCTCTTCGCGGAATCGCCGTATTCGAAGAGATGCTCGACCGTGAGCCGCTTCAACGGCCACTCGCGCAACTGCTTCTCCACTTCCTCCGGCACGCAGCAGGCCGTGCAGACATCCAGCGGCAGCGCTGGCCGGCGGAACTCTGCGAATGCGGCGTAGGTCTCCTCAACCGCGGCGCGAAGCATCTGCGAGAGTTCGACGTGCTCGGTGACTGTCATGGGATGGTGCTGGGCGAAGGCGTCGATTCTGCCTGCCAGCCGGACCGCATCAGTCCGAAACATCGCCAGTCGCACGAGAGAGTGGATCCCGCCGTCCTCACCGCGCGCAGTCACTCCATGGTGACCGATCGAGCCGCCAGGATCCCCGGCATGGCATAGCCCCACGTGGGAAGGCTGAGCGCCTCTGCTTCGGCTGGCGCGCCCCCGTAATTCAATTGCTCGACCTGCCCGAGCACGGCGCCGCACGTTGTGATCGCCTTGATGTGGGCGAAGGCGAACGTCACGATGCTTCGTCCCACCAGATCCGATGCGACGGGCGGGTGCTTTCCGATCCAATCGATCACGCCGGCAACGAAGAGCCGCGTGCTGCGCTCACCTCCCATCGTGAGGTGAGAGCCGACCACGCAACCCGCGCCGAATCGACCGTCTGCCAACGGCAGCGCCCAGAACTGTCCTCGCTCCAGCCAGCGGGTGGATTTCGGAATGAAGGGAAAGGCGGCACTCGACATGCGAGGGGACTTCATCTCGCCGCGCCAGCGCCGCAATGGCCAATGCTCAGCGGTCGACCCACCTCGATCACCAGCGCGCCGCCCTCGGAAGCGATCCATCCATTCATGCGCGGAACGTCACGGCACGTTGAGCCAGCGCACCAGCTTGCCGCCTTCCGCTGGAGGAAGGAGGGAGGCCTCCCTGTAGAGGCGCGACCACATCAGACAGGCATGCGCCCTGGGGATGTCCTTGTCACCCCGGCCGAGCACCTCGACCGCCTCGGCGCCGTACTGGGCCGTCAGCTTGTCCAGCAGATGGTCGAGGATCGGCCCCGCCTGCGCTTCGGTGGGCACGGCATTCGGACTCGTGAGTGCCGTGCCGGCGATCTGCCGCTGAAGGCTCATCTGCCGATCGAGATCAGCCTTCGGCCATTCGTCGACACGGAGTGGGCCGAAGACGCTCGGACGAAGCACCTTGACGCACAGATCTGGAGATCCGGCGAGGGACGCCAAGGTCTGCGCCAGATGTGCGGCGTACTGGCTGGCTTGCTCATCGCTGGCCTTGACAAGCATCTGTACCCAGCTCTTGCCGACTTCGATCAGCAACTGATCGCTGATCGTCGGGCCCGCGCGCTCGCCGGCGATGGCGGGCGACGTGCCCATCGCCGCGACGATTGCGGCCCCACCGAGGAGTCCTCGTACGGCATGTCTCACGGAGAATCTTCCGGTCATTCAACGGCTCTCTGCTGGATTGGAACGAACCACCTCCGGCATTCTGCTTCGGATCCGCCGTTCCGCTCAGACCGGCCTCAGCCGTGCACCAACCTCAGCCGTAAATCGCCCCTCGCGCGTCCTTGTGCAGCGCCTCGTCGAACGGGAATTTCTGGGCGAAGAACACCACCGCGAGCTGGTTGGCCGGATCGACCCAGAACAGCGTGGAGGCCGCGCCGCCCCAGGAGAACTCGCCCACAACGCTGGCCGGCTCGTCGGGCGTGGTCGGCGCGATGCGCACCGAGCCGCCAAGCCCGAAGCCGATGCCCGGGCTCTTCAGGAAGTGACGCGGCGCGATCGCCGGGTCCAGGTGATCGACCATCATGAGCTTCACCGTCGCTGGCCGCAGCACGCGCACGCCGTCGAGCTGGCCTTCGCCCAGCAGCATGCGCGCGAAGCGCAGGTAGTCGTCGATGGGGCCGATCAGGCCCGCGCCGCCGCTGGCGAAGAGGAAAGGCACTTCGGGCTCGCGCAGGGCCGGGCCCTCGGCGCCGAAGCGGTAGGTCGCCGCCCGCCGGTCCTTGACCGCGTCGGGCTGCGTCCAATCCGTCTCCTTCATGCCCAGCGGCCGCAGGATGTGTCGACGCACGTGCGCATCGAAAGGCCCGTCGCCCAGCACTTCCACCAGGCGCGCCACGATGTCCGTCGAGGTGCCGTACTGCCAGGCCGTGCCCGGCTCGTGACGCAGCGGCAGCGCCGCGACTGCGCGGCTGAACGCGGCCAGATCGGGCGATGTCTCCAGAGGATTCGCCGCGCGGAACGCGCGATCGGCCGGGCCGTCTTCCATCGCATACGTGAGACCCGACGTGTGCCGCAGCACATCGCGCACGAGGATGGGTCGCTGGGCCGGCCGCTCGCCGCGACCGTCGTCCGCATAAACGCGCATGCTCTTGAACTCCGGCAGGTAGAGCGCGATCGGGTCGTCCAGCCGGAATCGACCCGCATCCCACAGCCGCATGAGCGCCACCGACGCCACCGGCTTGGTCATCGACCAGATTCGCGCCAGCGTGTCGCGGGCCATCGGCCGCCGCGCTTCGCGGTCCGCCAGGCCGAAGGCGCCGAAGTAGCGCTCCGTCCCGCCTTGCCACACCACCGCCGACACCCCCACGGCGCGACCGTCGGCGACCACGCCGCGGAGCATCTGCTCGATGCGTTTCGGCGAGATCGTCACGGACGCGCCGCCGGATCCGGGCGCGCCGCGCGATCCGCCAGGGGTGGCCTTTGCGCCCGTTGCCGCGTCCACGGCAGAAGCAGCTGTTGCGGCCATGACCGCGGTCGGCGCAGCGAGAGCTACACCAAGGAGGTGGCGACGGGAAGGTGCTTGCGTCATGCGCTGATGCTAGAGCCGTACCCGCATGTAATCGTTCCGTTGGTCGTCTGCCCTGATCTAGACTTTCCCGACCACTGCTTCAAGGGTTCGTCATGAAGGTTCTGGTCGCCTCGTTCCTCGCTTTCGCGTGTTCAACGGCGGTCCACGCCGCCGACGCGCCCTCGCCCGCCTGCGCGGCCAAGCGGGCCAGCATCGAATCCCAGATCTCCGAAGCCACCGCCAAGGGCAATCGCCGACAGCTCGCCGGCCTGAAGTCGGCGCTGGCCGCCAACAAGCGCCATTGCACCGACGCTTCGCTCGCGGCCGATCGGGAGCGCGACATCGCCGCCGCGACCAAGAAGGTGACCCGCCGGGAGGCCGACCTCGCGACCGCCCAGGCGAAGGGCGATCCGAAGAAGATCGCGAAAGAACAGAAGCAGCTCGACGCAGCCCGCGAGGCCCTGGCCGAGGCGCAGAAGCCGCTTCCGCAGTAGCACGGTGGGGCGGCGGCGCCCCAAAAGAGGTAGCGCGTCGACACCCCGGGGACCTTCTTTCCGGCCAATCGCGCCGCTTGTCGGAACGCCCGTCCGGCGCTCCCCCAGTCGCCCATCTGCTACCGCAACCATCATCCCATTGATCACAATGGCCCGTCCCCGCACGCCAGCTGCCGTACTCACCATGACCCTCGCCATCGCCCGCCGCCTGATCACCCTCCTGTGCCTCGCGGCCGCCTCGACGGCACATGCCGACATCGTCATCGGCCAGGTGGCTCCCTTCACCGGACCGCAGGCCGTCACCGGCAAGGCGATCCGCGCCGGCGCCAAGCTGTGGATCGACGACGTCAACGCCCGCGGCGGCGTCAAGGGTCAGAAGATCAAGCTCGTCACCCGCGACGACGCCCAGAAGCCCGAGGAGACCGTCCGCCTGGTCAGGGAACTGATCGCCAGCGACGCGCCCACCGCCCTGATCGGCACCGTCGGCACCTCCAATCTGGAAGCGCTCAAGCAGGACGGCGTGCTGGAGAAGACCCGCGTGTCCATGGTCGGCGCCGTCTCCGGCGCCAACAGCGTGATCACCGCGCGCAACATGTACCCAGTCAAGGCCAGCTACCGCGAGGAGGTGGACCGCCTCTTCAAGCAGCTCGGCGAGATGGGCCGCACCAAGGTCGCGGTCGTCTACCAGGACGACGGTCTGGGCCGTGACGCCCTCGCCGGCGCGCAGGCCTCGGCCAAGACCTACGGCCTGACGCTGGTCGCGCAGTCGGGCTACGCCCGCAACACCACCGAGGTCGGCAAGGCGGTGGCCGACATGATCAAGCAGTCGCCCGACGTGATCTTCCTCGCCGCGACCACCGCGGCCGCCATCGAGTTCACCGACAAGTACCAGACCGCAGGCGGACATGCCGCCCTGTACGGCATGTCCATCATCGACGTGCAGGCGCTGCTCGCGAAGCTGGGCGCGGACCGCGCGCGCGGCTTCGCGTTCTCGCTGGTGCTGCCGACCGACGACCGCGCCGACCGCGAACTCGTGCGCGACTACCAGCGCCTGCGCGGCAATGCCAAGGATCCGGACCTGTCCTCGCGCTCGCTCGAAGGCTTCATCGCCGCACGCGCGCTCGTGAAGGCGCTGGAACGCACGGCCGCGCCCGGCCCCGTCGGCCTGACGGAAACGCTGGACCGCGGCTTCGAGACCGACGTCGGCGGCCACCGCCTGACCTTCGGCAAGGGCCCGACCTCGCGCTACGTCGACTTCGCCGTGCTCGGCGCGGGTGGCAAGCTGGTGCGCTGAACGCGGCGCGGCAAGACGTGACGCTCCGCATCTCGGCGCAGGCCAAGGGCCGCAAGTGGAAAGGCCAGGCTTTCCGTCTGCTCGCGTGCGTCGGTCTCTGGGCCGCCTTCGGCGGCTGGAAGCACCCGTCGGCCCTGGTCCTCGTGGCCCTGGCCTTCGGCGCGGTCATGGTGACCCTCACGGTGGTGGTGGAACGCCTCCACTGGAACGACGTGGACATCGCGCAGGACTCGCTGACCTTGACCCGCCGCGAACTCAGCGCCGTCATCCGACGCGAGGACATCCTCATCCTGGAACTGCGTCCCAAGGTCATCCTGCTCAAGTGGCGCGGCGAGGCGAAGGCGCATGTCGCCACCCTCACCCGGGAGCGTTACAGCCCCGAGGATTGGGACAGGCTCCAGACGAACCTTCAGCCTTGGGCGAAGGCACCCGAACAGGCGCCTGCCTGAGCACCCGCCCGAGCGCTTGACCGGGCGTCAGGCCCGGCTCGTCAGTAATGCTCCGCGTCCTGCGGCGGAACGACCCATCCGTGTTTCCGGCTCTCGTAGACCGAGACGCTCGGCGCCGGGAAGCCCGGATCCGCGAACGCGCCGACGGGGATCGCGAGGAAGTCGGGCATCGCGTCCATCTCGTAGTAGACCGTCGCCCCGCAGTTCGGGCAGAAGTGGAACGTGGCGTTCGTACCTTCGTCCCCGGTGATCGTGTAGGTCGACGACACGCCGGACGGGGCCACGTCTTGACGACGGAAGCGGGCCTGCTCGGCGAAGGGGCCGCCCGTCCTGCGCTGGCAGTTCAGGCAGTGGCAGATGGAGATGCGGACGGGCTCGCCCACGACCTGGGCCGTGAGCCGGCCGCAGCTGCAGGAAGCCAGGCGTTGCGTCATGGGGAAATCCTCGCGGGGTTTCAGCCATCTTGCCACGCCCGCGCCGCCGCCCACGGCAACCGCCCATCGACCGCATACGCCCCGCCGCCGCGCACCACGACGTAGGCCGCCAGCACGGCCATCAGCACCGGGTATTCGATGCCGCGGTCGATCCACGGCCAGGTCGGGCCGAGCGCGACGCAGATGCCGATCATTTCCAGCGTGAACGCGAGCGCCACCCAGCGCGTGCACAAGCCGATGGCCAGCGCCGCCGCGCCGACGGTCTCCAGCAGCATGACGAGGAACGCCAGCTGCGGCGCGAACGGCAACCCCATCACCTGATCGATGAGCCGGATGGAGCCTGCCATCGGATCCGCCATCGAGCCGTGCGAAGTGCCGAGCGCCTTCGGCAGCCCGTGCGTGAACAGGATGGCGCCGAAGGCGAAGCGCAGCAGCGCGTACGCCGCCGGTTCAAGCCGGGCCGCCAGACCGCGCGGCGACGTCGCCCGTCGGGAAACCGGAAGGGAGGCTGTGGCCATCGGTGAACTTTCGAGTTGCAGGTCGGCTGCATTCTTCGGATCCGCGGCTCGCGGGTCGATCAGCGCGCGCGAGCATGTGAATTCAACGCAGCCCAACAATGCCCGCCCCGAGTCGTCGCAGACCGGTCACGTCCGCAACACGGCGATACCTCCGCGCCCTCGCCGACGCGCCGCACAACCGCTTGTTTCCAACGAAACGAAGTTCCGAGGGTATTCCCGAGAGACTTGGTGAAAGCGCTTTCACATAGTGGTTGCGCCTTTCCACACCACTGACTCAGAGGAGATCCCATGACACGCTGGATTCGATCACTCGCCGCGGTCGCGCTCGCCCTGACGGGCGTCGCGGCGCAGGCACAGAACTGGCAACTCGTCTGGCAGGACGAGTTCACCAACGGCATCGGCCCGCAATGGCGCTTCGAGACCGGCACCGGCTCGGGCGGCTGGGGCAACAACGAGCTGCAGTACTACCGGCGCGAGAACGCGACCGTCGAGAACGGCCAGCTCGTCATCACCGCCAAGCGCGAGGACTTCGGCGGCATGCGCTACACGTCGGCGCGCATGACCACGCAAGGCCTGGCCCAGTTCAAGTACGGCCGCATCGAGGCGCGCATCAAGGCGCCGTCGAGCTCCGGCATGTGGCCCGCGTTCTGGATGCTGGGCAGCAACATCAACACGGTCGGCTGGCCCGCGTCGGGCGAGATCGACATCATGGAACACGTGAATGCCGATGCCGACATCCACGGCACCATCCACTGGCAGGGTCCGGACGGCGGCCACGCGTCCTACGGCGGCCACACCGGCAACAACGTCGCGGACTATCACATCTACGCCGTGGAATGGGACGAGAAGGCGATCCGCTGGTTCGTCGACGGCCGCCAGTTCCACGTCGCCGACATCACCAACAGCGTCAACAGCACCGAGGAATTCCATCGCGACTTCTTCCTGCTGCTGAACCTGGCGGTGGGCGGCAACTGGCCGCAATGGAACATCGACGAGAGCAAGCTGCCCGCGAAGATGTACGTGGACTACGTGCGCGTCTACAAGAAGGACGCGGGCACGGCGTTCTCGACGACGCTGCAGGCGGCCAACTTCGCGCTGCAGTCGGGCATGCAGCTCGAAGCGTCGACGGAAGGCGGCCAGAACCTCGGCTGGATCGAGACCGGCGACTGGGCGGTGTGGAACCTCAACCTGCCGCAGGGCGGGACCTACACGGTCGAGTACCGCGTCGCCAGCCTGAACGGCGGCGGCGCCCTGCAGCTGGAGATGGCCGGCGGCGCCCCGGTGTACGGCGCGCTGAACGTGCCGTCGACCGGCGGATGGCAGAACTGGACGACGATCTCGCACCGCGTGACGCTGCCGGCCGGCCAGCAGCAGATCGCCGTGAAGGCCAACGGTCCGGGCTGGAACCTGCGCTCCGTGAAGATCACGAAGTCGTGATGCAATGCGGCGGATGTCTCCCATCCGCCGCGCCGTCCGCCGCGTTGATCCACCGACCGACAGCCGACTCGCGCCGACCTACGCCGGCGCGAATCTCGCCGACGCCTTCGCCATCGCGCTCTCGGACGACGCGCCCGACGACGCGATGGCGTTGGCGCGTGCGACGCTCGCGGATCCGCCGTGGTGGTTCCGCGCGCTGCTCGCGATCCGCGATGCGGCGGTCAAGCCGCTCGGGCTGAAGACCTCGGCCGCGATGCGCCATCACCTCGACGAGATCGGCGTCGAGCACGTCGACATCTTCCGCGTGCTGTCCGCGACCCGCGACGAAGCGATCTTCGGCGAGCAGGACCAGCACCTCGATTTCAAGCTCTCCATCCTGATCCGCCGCGTCGATGACACGGGGTCGGGAGCGACACGTCGCGAAGCGATCGCGAGCACCGTCGTGCACTGCCACAACCGGCTCGGGCGCTTCTATCTCGCGCTGATCCTGCCGGGGCACGTGCTGGTCGTGCGCTCGCATCTGAAAGCGGCGGCGAAGCGCTTCGGGCGGCCCGCCGGGAATTCCGGCACCTGATCCGTCAGAATCAGCCCGTCATCGGACCAGCGGAAGCGGGGGCAAGATGGACTGGCGATGGAAGGTGGGCCGACAGGCCGTCCTCACGCGGCTGCCGTTCGGTCGGCTTCTGCGGGTCACGAAGCGCAGGCTCGTGGGCTACCGGCCCGATCCGGACAACCTCAGCGACACGCTCAAGAACTGGTCGCAGATGCGGGCGGCGCTGTCGCACACGGGCGGCTCGATCGAGGGGGCCACGGTGCTGGAGATCGGCACGGGCTGGTTCCCGACCATTCCGATCCTGCAGTGCCTGCAGGGGGCGAAACACGTCTGCATGTCCGACCTCAACGCGCATCTGGACGATGTCAGCTTCGCCGCGACGCTGGACTTCCTGCGGCGGGTGGATCCCGCCAACCAGCGGCTGCGCGAGATCCGGTCGCGCGAGGACCTGCCGCTCACCTACCTCGCGCCGTTCGACGTGAATGCACTGGCGGATGGATCGATCGACCTCGTGACCTCGCGGACCGTGCTGGAGCACATCCCGCCGGAGGTGCTGGTGCAGTTGCTCAAGTCCCTGCGTCCCAAGCTCTCCGCGCGCGGTCGCATGGTGCATCTGGTGGATCACTCGGACCACCTGGAGCACGCGGACAAGTCGATCAGCAAGATCAACTTCCTGACCTGGCCCGACCGCCAGCATGCGTGGGTCAACCGGCTGACGCGCGAGGGCGAGAACCGCCTGCGGCACCACGAGTACCCGCCCCTCTTCGCCGCCGCCGGCTACCGCGTGACGCTGGAGCAGGACAAGGTCCACGAGCCCACCCGGCGGTTGGCGAAGTCGCTGCCTTTACAGCCTCGTTACGCGGCCATGACACCGGAACAACTGGCGACGATGTCGTCCGTGTACGTGCTGGAACCCTGAGGCCGACGGCCCGCGCGCCTCGGCGCGTTTTGCGCACAAATGCGCATTCGGCGACCCACCCGAGTGTGGGGGAGCGCACATCCCACGCGACCGATCTCGAAATAATTCAGGGGACAAGAGATCAGACGCGCCCGTGGCCGGAGAGCCGCGGAGCAAGCCAGTGAGCCGGGAGGGATTCCAGATGACGACGATCGAGCTCGGGGGCACCGCCCTCGCGGATGGGCATGCGCCTGCCATCGCGGCGCCGTTCCCTCGCGTGTCCATCGTCGTCCCCGCGTACAACGCCGCGGCCGAATTGAGCGAGACCATCCGCAGCGTCCTGGCCAGTACCTTCACCGACTTCGAGCTCATCGTCATCGACGACGGATCGAGCGACGCCACATCGGAGGTCGCCAAGGCCTTCGGCGATCCGCGCGTGCGCGTGATCCGCCACGACAACCGCGGCATGTCCGCCACGCGCAATGCGGGTCTGGCGATGAGCCGATCCGAATACGTCGCGCTGCTGGACGCGGACGACGTCTGGCATCCGGAGAAGCTGGCGCTGCAGGTGGCCGTGCTGGAGGAACGTCCCGACGTCGACCTCTGCTTCACCGAGTTCCGCGAGTGGCACGGCGAAGCCGCGCCGGACTTCTTCACGCGCGCCGCGGAGCGCTCGACCGACCCGCGTCTGACCGGCTGGATCTATCCGCTGATGGTCATGACCAACTTCGCGCTGCCCTCGTCGGTGCTGTATCGACGCCGGCTCGCGGACCGCCTCGGTCCGTTCCGCTGCGACGACCATCAGACGGACGACTGGGAGTACTTCACCCGGGCCGCGCGACTCACCGCGGCGGTCAAGCTCTCGATGCCGCTGGTGCTGTACCGGCAGCGCGCGGCCTCGCTCTCCAAGCGCGTGGCGCGACGCAACTCGACCGAGCTCATGCGCGATCAACTGGTCGAGCGCTTCGGTCTGGAGTGCCCGCATGGCGGTCCCGTGGACCGCGAGGAACTCGCCCGGCGCCGCCGCGTCGGTCATCTGCATCACGCCGATGCCAACGTCGCGCGCGGCAGCCTGACGACGGGCCTGCTGGGATTCGGCCGGCTGCTCGCGCGCGGCCCGCGCCGCCGCGACGTTGCCCTCACGCTGGCCAAGTCGCTGCGCCGTCGAGTGATCAATCAGTTCAGGCGTTGAGCGCGCGACGACGACGGGTCATTGCCCGTCCGTCAACTCGTAGAGCACATCGGGACAACGCTCTTCGTTCCCTGCGCCGTCAGTGAACGCGATGGCCACGAAGCCGTGCCGCTCGTAGAACGCGCGGGCGCCTTCGTTGGCCTGGAAGGTGTAAAGCCGAATCGGACGACGCAAGCTCGCCAGGGCATGCGCCAACAGCCGCGCGCCGATGCCGCGTCCCGTCCATCCCGGCATGAGGTAGAGCTGCTCGATCCACGCGATGCCGCCCTCGATCGAGGTGGCGAGCACGCCGACGATCCGCGCGTCCTCGCAGGCCACCGTCACGTTGCCGGCGGGCAGCAGCACCTCGCGCACCCAGGCCCGGACCTCGGCCCCCGTGTGGGCCATCGGCGCGAACGGCAGGTAGACGTCCCGGGACGCCATCAACACGGTCGCCACGTCGAGCGCATCCGCGTCGATCGCCGGTCTCAGCTCGATGGTCATGTCGTGCTGTCCCGGAACGTTCAAGCGGCCGGTGCCGCCTTCTCCTGATCGCGCCTACCGGCGGTGAGCCACAGGATCACCGCGAACACCGCGCCGCCGACGCTGGCCAGGCCGAAGAACAGCATCATCGACTCATACCCGGCGAGGTTCTGCGCGCTGGCGCCGGCGCGGTCGTTGAGCCAGCCGGCGACGAGGTTGGCACCGGCGATGCCGGCGTTCTGCGCGACCCACATCAGACCGATGGCGGTGCCGAAGCGCGACGGCGACACGAGCTTGCTGGCCAGCGGCCACATCACCGCAGGCACCAGCGAGAAGCTCACGCCAATCAGCGCGGTGGCGACCCAGAGGCTGGTCGACGTCAGCGCCATCGTCGCCAGAGCGATGGGCAGCAGCACCGCGCCAAACGCGAGGAACGGCGCATAGCGACCGACGCGGTCGCACAGCCAGCCGAAGGCCGGCGTCGCGAAGACGGCGGCGAGGAACACGTAGCTGTTCATCGCGCCTGCGGCGGCCAGGTCCAGGCCGTGGGCATGCTGGAAGTACTTGATCGAGAAGGTGCTGCGGAACGCGAGGATCACCGAGTACCAGAGCACGCACAGCGTGAGCAGGTACCAGTAGGCCTTGCCGAAGTGCAGCAGGTCGCGCCAGACGAAGGGCTGCGCCTGCTGCTCGATCTCGCCCTTGGCGGAAGCGGCGACGCGGCGGTCCATGGCCCAGTAGGCCAGCGCCGCGGCGAACGAAGCGGCCGCCATCGCCGCGGCGATCATCAGCGGCGGTTGCCAGCCTTGCGCGTAGGCATGGGGGAACCAGGTCGGCGACATGTCGGAGGAGAACGAGCCCAGCCGGCCGATGGACAGCGCCAGCCCCATCGAGAACGCGACGTTGCCGCCGACGAAGTACTGGGCGAGCGCGGCCAGCGTGGCGATGCCGAAGGTCTCGGCGCCGATGCCGAACAGCAGCCGCCCGGCGGCCATGCCGGCGAAGTTGGGGCTGAGCGCGGTGAGCACCGCGCCGAGCAGGCAGATTGAGGCGGTCCACACCGTCATGCGCGCGGCGCCGAAGCGGTCGACCAGCACGCCGCCGACGAGGATCAGCACGACGTTGGGCAGGCTGTAGATCGCGTTGAGCAGGCCGATCTGCTGGTCGCTGAAACCGCGCTGGCTCTGCAGCGCATCGGCGACAGGGCCGATGGAATCGTAGACGTAGTAGTTGCCGTACAGCGATGCGGCGATCAGCGCGCACACCAGCCACGCCACGGCGCGGCTCGGGGACTTGTCGTTCATGAGGAAGGCCTCGGGGATCTTGTGCGGTCGCGGGGGACCGAAGGGGCGGATTCTCGCCTCCCCCTCGTAACCGCCCGTAAAGCTGCCGTCAGGACGCGACATTCAGCGACGCAGACACCCATCGGTGGGGGCTGGGTTCGCCCGCATTTGGGATAAGGTCCGGGCCGTTCCCGCAGCCCTTGCGTTCAGGAGATCTCCATGGCACTCGCGCGTTCCTTCGCCTCCTTCGGCCCGTCCCTGCCCCGCGTGGGCGGCGTGATCGCCGCTTGCGTCGCCGTGGCGATGCTCGCCGGTTGCGGCAAGCAGGGCGCGACGCTGGGCGACGGCAGCTCGGAGATCACTGGCTCCGCCGGCCCCGCCGGCGCCAACAAGGCCAACCGCGAGCTGATGAAGTGCGACGCGCCCGTCGCGACGCTGTCGCTGATGGAGAACCCCAACGGCTACACGATCAGCGCGCCCAACGGCCTGCCGAATTCGCCGCTGCCGCTGGTGCGGCTGCTCGCGCAGCAGAGCGGATGCTTCCGCGTGGTCGATCGGAACTCGGGTCTGAAGGCCACGATCCGGGAGCAGGAGTTGAAGGACTCCGGCATCCTGCGCAAGGAAGGAAGCACCGTGCAGAAAGGCAAGGGCTATGAAGCGCAGTACACGCTGATCCCGAGCCTGACCTTCAGCGAGCAGGACGCGGGCCGTCAGGTCGGCGGCATCCTCGGGATGATTCCCGTGCTCAACAAGTTCGTCGGCGCGGCCGAGCACATCAAGCTCAAGGAAGCGCAGGTCGCGCTGCTGCTGACCGACAACGAGACGACCGAACAGGTCGCGGCCGCCACGGGCTCGGTGCGCGTCACCGACCTCGGCATGGGCGGTCTGGTGCTGGGCAAGCTCGGCGGCGCCGCGGGCGCGGGCTGGGCCAACAGCAACGAAGGCAAGGTCATCGCCGCGGCGTTCCTCGACGCCCACAACCAGCTCGTCGTCCAGGCCCGCATGCTGCAGGCCAAGGACCTGCCGGATCCGGTGCCGATGAAGAAGGCCGGGGACGCGAAGAAGGCGGCCGCGGGCGCGTGACCCCTCACCTGATCCCTCGGTCCACCTGAGCCCCTTCTGAGCCCCTCTCCCGCACTGCGGGAGAGGGGTTGGGGTGAGGGTCGTGGAACACCGCGGTGCGGGTCTTCGAACACCGCGATGGCGCTCATCGACGACCCTCACCCCCTGCCCCTCTCCCGCAGTGCGGGAGAGCGGTAAGTCAGGGAGCCGGCGATTCAACGAGTTATGCCCGCTCCAATCGCAGTTGCCCGAACGCCGCAGGCACATGGAAGTTCGGCCTCTCGCTCCCCGTCGGATTCCACGCGCTGAACTGCCGCGATTCCTTGTTCCCTTCGATCCGGAACAGGTTGATCCGCCAGCCGTCGAGCGACTGCGCCGCGCGCGGCATCGGCACCACGAGTTCCGCCGTCCACATCCGGTGGCATTCGTCCACCGTCGTGCGCGCCAGGCTCTCACCGATGAAGCGCTTGCGGCCTTGCCCGCGCACTTCCAGATCCATCGTCAAGCCGTTCGGCGAGACCTCGACCTCGCGGTAGCGGTCCGTGCCCGCATCCTGCGGCGCCTGCAGGAAGACCTCGACCACGTCGCGTTCCCACAGCGGCCAGATGTCCGTCGCGGAGACCTCGCGCTCATACGTCGTCAGCGCGTTGTAGCGGCTGCTGAAGCGCAGGTGCAGCGCACCGTCCGCATGCAGCAGCTGCACGCGCGTCGACTGCGTGCCGGTCAGCGGGCGACCGCGCCAGTCGTGCGCGAAGAACAGCGCCGGCGCCTCTTCCCACGCCGAAGCCAGCGCGAAACCGTCGCGTCCGATCAGCCGTGACGGCAGTCGCGCGGCACGCGCCAGCGGGCGCTCGATCGCCGAGGTCAGCACCGCCTCGATCAGCAGGTTCTCCTTGAAGCTCACCTTCAGCGTCGGCTTCGCCGCGTCGACCGAGCCCAGGTCCGTGCCGTTCACGAAATCGCGGATCTTCCACACGCCCGGGCCAAGCCCGCGCAGCGTCACCGTGCCATCGAACGTCGGCGCATAGAACGCGTAGTGCATCACCCCGTTCTTCTCGACAACGTGCGTCTCCGGCTTGTCGAACGCGATGTCGTAGAGCTCCCCGCGATACGCGCCGTCGGACAACCCCTTCGCGTTGTGCGCGGTGATCCACTTGCGCCAGTGCGTCTCGCGCTCCGGCGTGAGCAGGAACGAGTCCTTCGGCTTCGGATCCTCCGGCCAGGTGAACTTCGTCGACACCACGCCGCCGACGCCCACCGCGGACGCGAAGTCCATGCCGCCGGTCGACAGCTCCACGTGATCCCCGGCATACGCCGACCAGCGCCCCATCTGCGCCTTCAGCGCCTTGCCCTTGTGCCGCACCTGCCAGCTGGACAGCGGGTCCGACGCCGGCGCCTGATCGATCCACGGCATGTTGTGGAACGCGTAGCTCGTGCCGCACGGGCAGACCTCGACCACGGCCTCCGGATTGACCGAATGGCAGGCCTCGAACATCACGCGGTAGAAGTCCGCCATGTGCTCGTACGAGTCCTCCGGCTTCTTGTGCTGATGCTTAGTGTTGAAGCACGACGCAACGCCGTTCAGATGCTGGCCATCGACCTTGACGCCGTCGAAGCCCCATTCCTGGATGATCTTGCGGAACATCGCCGCCGTGCGCTCCTGCGTCCCCTTCGCGCCCGGGCACAGGTAGAGGCAGTTCCACCACGTGATCATCTGCGGCGCGCCGTTCTGGTCGAGCAGCAGCAGATCCGCGTGCTCATGCAGCTCGTCGCTGCCCGGCGCCACCGCCAGCGGCGCGATCCACAGGCGCGCCTTCATGCCGCGCGCATGGATGTCGGCGACCAGCGCCTTCATGTCCTCTTCGCCGCGCGGGAACTTCTTGAGATCGATGTCGAACCAGTCGCCCGTCTGGCGCTGCCAGCCGTCGTCGAGCACCGCCCACTTCAGACCGAGCGCCTGCGCCTTCGGCAGCGTGGCACGCACGCGCTCCAGCGAAAAGTCGCGCTCGTAGCCCCACGCGCACCAGACCGCGTCGTGCGCGCTGCGCGGCGGCTCCGGCGCGGCCAGGCCCTGTGCGTTCATCAGCCGCCGGTAGCGGTCCAGCGGCACGAAGCAGTCGCCCTCGTGCACCGCCACGAAGGCCAGCGGCAGCGCGAGCGTCTCGCCCGGTGCGAGCGTGCGCGGCTCGTCGCCGCGCAGCGCGATGTCGACCTGCTCGCCGACGGCCTTCACGGGCAGCGAGACCAGACGCGGCAGCTTGTCCAGATGGCCGACCGCGACACCCAGGTCGCGCCGCCACACGTCCACGAGCGGCGTGCCGCCGCCGTAGTCGGAAGAGTCCATGCCGAGGAAGTTGCGCTGCTCGAAGCCGCGCTTGACCGGCTGCATCCAGTCGCGCCGGTCCGTGTGCGTGGAGCCGGAATAGGTCCACCACCCGCCCGCATGCCGCGGCGCCGCCAGCAGGCGGTGCGATGCGACGGTCCAGCCCTGGACCATCAGCGCCTTGTCGGAACGGTTGATGAAAGCGACCTCGATCAGCGCGACGCCGGGATGCTCATCGAGCAGCGTCACCGTCATCGTCTTCTCGACGGCGGCGCCCTCTGCCTTGCCGGTGAGGGTCAGGCGTTGTCCCGCGCCGAACGGCGTGGCGCCGCTGCTGGGGACCGCGCTCGTCAACGTGAAGCGTTCGAGCGTGCGGGGCGTCGTCGCCGGCGGCGCGCCGGCCGCTTCCGCGCCGAGCAGCGCGGCACCGGCCGCCACGGGTTTCAGTTCCGCGATGACGAGCTGTTCACCCGCATCGAAGCCGGTCAGCGCC
The DNA here is from genome assembly GCA_002205125.1 of Roseateles noduli. Classification (GTDB taxonomy): domain Bacteria; phylum Pseudomonadota; class Gammaproteobacteria; order Burkholderiales; family Burkholderiaceae_C; genus Roseateles; species Roseateles noduli. Next base: position 247,037 of record NIOE01000008.1, read on the forward strand.
AGCGGACGCGCACCGCCGAGCCGGACGATCCGGCTGCGCATGCGTTCGTCGAATTGCAGCGAGAGCCGCTCGTCCTGCAGGCGCACGTGGCCGCGTCCGAGGTCGGCCGCCCGCGCCGCCGCGGCCGCACCGGGCGAGGCGACTGTCGCGGCCAGCGCCAGCTTCGGCGTGATCGTCGCGACCGGAGCCGCCCCCAGCCACTGGAGGAACGCGCGGCGCCCGGTCATTGAGCCGCCTTCCAGGCGGTCGGGAAGCTCCGCTCGGCGTTGAGGTGGTACAGCTTGTCGACGACGGCCTTGGGCAGGCCCAGGCCCTTCACCGGTTTCTTGAGATCGGACACCTTGAACGACTCCTCCGTGTTGAAGTAGCGCCAGTGCATGCGCCACACCGGCTCGACTTCCTTCAGCAGCTCGGCCCCCGATTGTTGCGGCGGTTGCGAGACGTCGGTGCCGTACATCAGACGGTCCTGATACTTGATCATGAAGGCGCGCACCTTCGCGCGGTCCAGCTGGCTCTGGTACTGCAGCTGCCCGATGCGCGCGGCCAGGTCGACCTTGGCCAGCGGGAAGCGGTCCAGGAACGCGGCCAGCTCGTCGACGTTGCGCTCCAGCGAGGCCATGTGCATGCCGATGAACTTCAGCTTCGGATGCGTCGCCACCATGCGGTCGCGCGCGGCCATCTGGTCTTCCCAGCTCGGCATCTCCGGATGCAGCGCCATGTGGTACTGCGGATGGTGCGCGAAATACTCGCGGTCGTTGATGACCGTCATCTTGTCCAGCGGCAGCCAGCAGTTGTGCGGCTCGCCCTGGTGACCGAGCATCGTGATGCCCTGGTCCTCGAAATACGTGAACAGCGGCGTGAAGCGCGCGTCGTCGATCATGACGAGCTTGCCCTGCTTGTCGCGCAGGCTCATGCCGATGTTCTTCCACACCTTCACGCCGACCGCGCCGGCGCGCAGGCCGGCATCGACGCGCTGTTTCGTCGCGTCTAGCCAGCCTGGTTGATCCGACGTATCCGACGAGAAACTCACCGCCCAGGCCACGTCCGCCGGACGCGCCTTGCGCAGCTCGATCGCCGCCTGCTGCTGCTCGTCCAGCGGCGGGAAGTCCGGATAGTCGACGTTGATCGTCAGCACCTTGAAGCCGAGCTGGCGCGCGGCGTCGATGAACGCCGGATCGGCGTTGTGCAGATGCACGTGCGAATCGATCTTCGGGACCTTGGCGAAGTCCGCCATCGTGTAGCGGTCTCCGTCGTTGTCCTTGGACTTCGGTGCCGCCAGGACGCCAGAAGAGGCGGCCATCGCGACGGCCGTCAATGCGGCGCTCAGCAGGGCCGGCAGCGCGGCGCGGACGGGAGTTCTCGTCATGTGGGTCATTGGATCAACAACTGTGGAAGCAGTGGAGGAAGGTCAGTTGCAGCTGTAGCGGTAGGCGTCGTCCAGGTCCAGCGGCAGCACCAGCGTGCGGATCTTCGCGGCGGTCATCTTCGTGCAGAGCTTGTCGCGCGCGCCGTTGGTGTTCTTCTTGTACTTGGAGGCGTACTCCGCGTTGAACACGGGCTTGTTCTTGCTCGTGAACACCGAGTAGCCGCCGCACTCGTCGTACTGGTTGCACTGCTCGTTGACGGCCATGTCGAAATACGGCTCCAGCTGCGCCAGCTGGTCGACGTCGTTCTTCAGCGCGATGGCCAGGCCGCGGCCGTGGGCGGCGTTGGCGAGGTACTTGTTGTAGTCGAGCTGCGTGGCCGACGTCAGCGGGAAGCCCGTCGCGTTGGTATAGCCGTCGACGTTGTCCGGCTCGACGCCGTCGCAGCCCTTGGACACCGCCAGGTCGAGGCGGCTGAGCATCACCGCGCGCACGTTGGCCGAGCGGGTGTCCAGCCACTTCTCGCCGGCCCAGCCGTCCAGCGCCTTGCCCATGTCGGCGGCGTTGAAGCTGCCGAAGTCGGCGCGCCAGTTCTCCGAGCTGCCGGCGGAGAAGTAGCAGACGACCTTGCGGCCCTGCGCCTTCAGCCCGGCGATGGTCTGCGCGGTGGTGTCGAACAGGTCGATGTCGTACACGGCCACGTTGTAGCCGGTGTTGAGCGTGCCCGTCAGTTGCCACTGCCAGGTCGTATTCACGCCGGGCTTCCACCACGACTGCGCTTGCGCGCCGGTCGCGGCGGTGAGACCCAGCGCCAATGCGGCGGCGGTGGCGAGGCCGGTGGCCATCGAACGGATCAGCGATCGTTTCATGAGTTCTCCTGGGATGCGGCCGGCAATGCGGCCGGCTTGTTGTGGAACGCCCAACGTCCTCTCAAGAACATCCCGATTCGAATACGGCGACCGGATGACGCCGGCTGGATGGCCCAGTCCGGCGTCTCCCGTCTGTCCTGCTTGCTTGTCTTGCCCGCTTCTTTTTTTCCAGCGCTGTGCTGGTCTGTTCTTCTTCGATCAGCGCGGCGTCAGAACTTGATGCTCGCGCCGAGCGTGAACGCACGGCCCCAGCGGTTGTAGCCCTGCGGCAAGGTGATGTTGCCGTCGCCCAGCGTGTACTCCTGCTTGGCGTCGGTGAGGTTGCGGCCCTCGATGGAGACGCGCAGCCACTTGTTGACGTCGTACGCGGCCTGCGCGGTCAGCCAGGTGATGGCCTTGGCGCGCTCGTTGAAGCCCGGGCCGATCACGTTGATCGCGGACACGAACTCGTCCGTGTGGTCGGCCGTGGCGCTGATGCTCCACGGGCCCTTCTCGTACAGCAGGCCCAGCGACGAGGTCGCCGGCGCGATGCCTTCCAGCGGGCGCTTCTCGCCGCCCACCCAGCTGTCGGAGCGGTTGCGCGTGTACTGCGCCCGCACGCCGAAGCCGTTGTCCCACAGGTGCTGGAAGCCGATCTCCATGCCGCGGACCTTGGCCTTGTCGCCGTTGATGGGCTTCATCACGTTGAACAGGTGGCCCGGCACGCCGATGTCGACGCCGGTGGTCCAGCTGGTGGTGATCTGGTTCTTGATGTCCTTCTGGAACACCGCGAAGGTCAGCGCCGAGTTGCGCGCGTAGTACCACTCCAGCGAGGCGTCGTACTGCTTGGCGCTGTAGGGCTTCAGATCGGCGTTGCCGCCGAAGACCTGCGTGAAGTCGCCCCAGGCGACGCTGGCCGTCGTGCTGGTTGGCGCGAGCTGCTCGACCGACGGCCGCGCCATCGTCTTGGCCGCGCCCAGGCGCAGCTGCAGCTTGTCGGTGAAGTGCCAGACGAAGTTGGCCGACGGCAGGCCGTAGGTGTACTCGGCGTCCTGGCTGATCTCGGTCGGGTCCGCGTAGTGGGCCGTGTAGTTGAACGGGCCGTTCTCGGTCAGGCCGTCGATCTTGGCGTCCCAGGCCTTGGCCGTCGTCTTGGTCTTGACCAGGCGCACGCCGATGTCGGCGTTCCACTGCTCGCCGGAGAGGTCCGCCTCGACGAAGAAGGAGGTCGTCTTCTCCCGCACGCGGTAGCTCTGCAGCGGGTTCCAGACCGGCGCGGCCTGGCTGAAGTCGTAGGTGCCGCCGTCCGGACGCGGCTTGCCGTTGTAGGCCTGCAGCGCCGCGAGGTAGTTGGGCACGTCGAAGCCCAGGAAGGTGCGCGGGAAGCTGCCGCTGACGCCGTTCATGAAGTTGGGCGGGCTCAGGTGCTCGTTGAGCACGTTGCCGCCGAGCTGGCCGACGTTGATCGCGTTGGTGCCGGAGTAGTAGTTCTCGCCGGCGTTGATCGCGTTGTCGACCAGGTCGCGGTTCTTGTCGCGCCGCGTGGCCTGCACGCCGAACTGGATCTGGTCGACGTTGAAGCGGTCCACCGCCAGCGTGCCGTTCAGCGTCAGGCCGCGGATCTTGTCGTCGATGTTGTCGCCGCTCAGGCCCAGGTAGTGGGTGTTGAAGTCGTTCGGACCGAAGGCACCGCTGGCCAGGCCGCCGATCAGGTCGCGGCCGTCGGCGAAGGTGGTCTTGATGTCGGGCACCTGCGAGCCGGTGAGGTTCACCGTCGTCACGTTGGGCTGGTTCATGCGCAGCACCGTGTAGGTGTCCTGCCCGCCCGAATGCCGCTTGGAGCTCGACTGGTAGATGTCGCCGTTGAACTTCAGCGACTCGGTCGCCTTCCACTCGGCGTTGATGCCGTAGACGGCGCTGTCGACGACGCGGTGCGTGGTCAGGTTCAGCAGCTCGGGGTTGAGCTGGTTGTCCGGATCGGCGCTGTCCATCGTGAAGCCGGTGACGACGCCGTTCTGAGTCTTGATGTTGGACCAGCGGCCCGGCGCGAACAGCGTATAGAACGACTGCTGGTAGCCGACCTGCGGCGAGTTCAGCCGCGTCTTGATGCCGTCGACGGTGACCTTGAGCGAATCGCTCGGACGCCACTCGACCTTGGCGGACAGCGCCGTGCGCTTCTTCTGTTCCTGGATGGTGCCGACGCGGAACTGGCCGGGGCCGATCAGGCCTTCCTCGTCCTTGTCCAGCACGCCGTTGCCGTTCGGATCGATGTTGCCGCCCCAGGCGTTGCCGGTCCAGTTGGCGGCCGGGTCGGAGATCGGGTTGCGCGTCCAGCCGCCGTCGTTGCCGGCCGAATCGGTGCGCACCTTGCGGTCGGCGTAGACCACGCCGAAGAGCACGCCCAGTTCCTTGCCGAAGGTGTTGCTGTAGGTGGCCGAGAGCTTGCCGCCGTTGAGCTTGGACATCGTGTTGCGATCGCCTTCGACGCGCAGGATGCCGTGCTGGCCGGGCTGGTCGAAGGGGCTGGCCGAGCGCAGGTTCACCAGGCCGCCGATCGCGCCTTCCATCACCGAGGCCTGCGCCGACTTCACGACGTCGGCGCCGCTGATGATGTCCGAGGGCAGCACGTCGAAGGCGAAGTCGCGGCCTTCGCCGTCGGTGGCCAGGATGCGGCCGTTGAAGGTCGTCAGCGTGTATTCAGGGCCCAGGCCGCGGACGCTGACCTTCTGGCCTTCGCCGCCGGCGGTGCGCGAGATCGACACGCCGGTGATGTGGCTCAGCGAGTCGGCCACGTTGTCGTCGGGGAAGCGGCCGAGCTCGGTCGCGCTGATGCTGTCCTGCACGCCCGAGGCGCTGCGCTTGAGGTTCAGCGAGCGCTGCAGGCTGGCGCGGGTGCCGGTGATCTCGACGCGGTCGAGCGTCTGGTCGGCGTCCTTGGCCTTCGCGTCGGCCTTGGCTTCAGCGGGCGCCGATGCGGCCGCGGCCGGCGGCTGGACCTGCGCCTGGGCCGCACCCATGGCGGTCAGCGCGGCGATCGCGGCGGCGGCGGCAACGGGCCGCGGCGCAAAACCGGCGATCAGGAGGGAGGACAGGGGAGCTCGCATCTCAGGTTCCTTTTGTTGGCTTGTCCGCTGCCAGTCCTGGACCTCGACCGGCTTGCCGCAAGTCTACGTAGTCTTTCGATTAATTTCGCATATCGTTTTTACCGACGTTTATTCTTTCGAATTGATGATGGTCGAAAGAATTCGAGCAGCAATTTCTTACCAATGCACTGCGATAGCGCCTGAGATGCCCGGGTTTTCCCGCGAAACGCGCCTGATCGGGGCCTCTCACGGTTTCTTCCGTTGTGTTTCCGCTTTCCTTCCCCTATTCTTTCGTTCGAAAGCTTCAGACGACCTTCAAGAAAGAAAGCGATCTCCATGCAACGTCATTGGCTGACCTACGCGCTGGTCACGACCCTGTTCTGGGGTGCGTGGGGCGCGCTGACGGGCTTGTCTTCCGAACGCGGCTTCCCGGACACGCTGGTCTACGTCGTGTGGGCGCTGACCATGATCCCGCCGGCCCTGTTCGTGCTGGCCCGCGCGGGATGGAAGCTGCAGCTCGACCGCCGCGCCGTGATCCAGGGTCTGACGGTCGGACTGCTGGGCGCGGGCGGGCAGATGCTGCTGTTCCGCGCGGTCGAGTCCGGGCCGGCCTACCTGATCTTCCCGATCGTGTCGCTGTCGCCGGGCGTCACCATCGCGCTGTCCTTCGGACTGCTGCGCGAGCGTACCGGCAAGCTCGGCGTCGCCGGCATCGTGCTGGCGCTCTTCGCCCTGCCGCTCTTCGACTACCAGCCCGGCCAGCAGAGCCAGGCGCTGGGACTGTGGTTCGCGCTGGCCATCGTCGTGATGGCCGCGTGGGGCCTGCAGGCCTACTTCCTGAAGACCGCCAACAACGCCGCCAGCGCGGAGAGCATCTTCTTCTACATGACCCTCAGCGCGCTGCTGTGCATCCCGGCCGCGCTGTGGATGACGGACTTCTCCAAGCCCATCCCCTGGGGCTGGGACGGCCCCGGCCTGGCCGCCTGCATCCAGGTGCTCAACGCGATCGGCGCGCTCACGCTGGTCTACGCCTTCCGCTACGGCAAGGCGCTCGTGGTCTCGCCGCTGGTCAACGCCGGCGCCCCGCTGCTGACGGCCCTCGCGTCGATGGCGATGAGCGGCGCCACCCCCGGCGGCTTCAAGCTGGCCGGCGTCGCGCTGGCGCTGCTCGCCGCGCTGCTGCTGGCCCTCCAACCCGAAGGCGACGCCAAGACCTGACCCCACGGTCCGGTCGTCCGCCCCTCATCCGACAGATTCGACAGGAAGGATTCCCCTTGAAGCTCATGCTCGATCTCGTGCGACGCCACAAGCAGTCGGCGTCCGGGTCCACGGCAGGTTCGGCCGGCCCGGCCTCCGGCACGGCCGCTCCGGCCATCGGCATCCCGTCGATGTGCTCGGCCCATCCGGTCGTCGTCGCCGCGACGCTGCGCGAGTGCGGCGCGCTCGGCCGCCCTGCGCTGATCGAGGCGACCTCCAACCAGGTCAACCAGGACGGCGGCTACACCGGCATGAAGCCGGCGGACTTCCGCCGCTTCGTCGAGGCGATCGCGAAGGCCGAGGGCGTCGATCCCGGCCTGCTGATCCTCGGCGGCGACCACCTCGGTCCCAACGCCTGGCGCAAGCAGCCCGCGGCGCAGGCGATGGCCAAGGCGGAGGTGATGGTGGCGCAGTACGTCGCGGCGGGCTTCCGCAAGATCCATCTGGATTGCTCGATGTCCTGCGCGGACGATCCGGTGCCCTTGTCCGAAGCCGAGATCGCCGCCCGCGCCGTGCGCCTGTGTCTGGCCGCCGAGGCCGCCTGGCGCGACACGCCCGACCGCGGCGAGCCGCCGGTCTACGTCATCGGCACCGAGGTGCCGGTGCCGGGCGGCGCGCATGAGGACCTGGAAGAGCTCGCGGTGACCTCGCCCGAAGCAGCCGGCGCGACGCTGGCGCTGCACCGCGATGCCTTCGCGAAGTCCGGCCTCGACGCTGCCTGGGAACGCGTGATCGCGATGGTCGTCCAGCCGGGCGTCGAGTTCGACCACCACAAGGTCATCGACTACAAGCCGGAGAAGGCGCGCGCGCTGAGCACGTTCATCGAATCGCAGCCGGGCCTGGTCTTCGAGGCGCACTCGACCGACTACCAGACACCGGAGCGGCTGGCGCAACTTGCGCGCGATCACTTCGCGATCCTGAAGGTCGGCCCTGGCGCGACCTTCGCGCTGCGCGAGACGCTGTGGGCGCTGGCCGCCGTCGAAAGCGAATGGCTGGGCCCGCAGGCCGGCCAGGACAACCTGATCGATACGGTGCTCGGCGTGATGCGCGCGGAGCCCGGTCACTGGGCGCCCTACTACCAGGACCCGGCGCGCGTGCAGGTTGACCTGGCCTACAGCCTGAGCGACCGCATCCGCTACTACTGGGCGCATCCGAAGGTGCAGACCGCCTGCGCGGCGCTGCTGGACCGGCTGGAGCATTCGCCGCCGCCGCTGACGCTGCTGAGCCAGTACCTGCCGCGCCAGTACGACGCGATCCGCGACGGCCGCCTGCGCAACCGCCCCGCGGAGCTGCTGCGCGACGGCGCCGCGCAGTCGCTGCGCCCCTACCTCGCCGCCTGCGCCGCCTGAACGACAGAACGCAAGAACGCCCGAACGTCCGGATGCCAGAACGCGTGACGACCTGAACCGCTTCGACCTCCGGCCCTTTCTCATAAAACAAGACCCGTCACGATGAGCCTGCTCCACTTCGAATCCGCCGAACTCGCCCGCCGCGGCGCGCCGCACACCGCGCGCGAGATCGCCCAGCAACCGGAGGTCTGGCGCACGGTGCATGCGCTGGTGCAATCGCAGCGCGCGGCGATCGACGCCTTCCTGCAGCCGCTGCTGGCGCTGCCGGACCTGCGCATCGTGCTGACGGGCGCGGGCAGTTCCGCCTTCATCGGGCAATGCCTGACCCCGGCGCTGCTGGAGCTGCTGGGCGCGAGGCCCGGGATCCGCGTCGAGGCCATCGCCACGACCGACATCGTCTCCAACCCCGCGCAGTGCCTGCAGCCGGGCGTGCCGACGCTGCTGGTGTCCTTCGCCCGCTCCGGCAACAGCCCGGAGAGCCTGGCGGCGGTGGAGCTCGCCGACGCGACCGTGCGCGAGTGCCATCACCTCGCGGTGACCTGCGCGGCCGAAGGCACGCTGGCGCGCCGGCTCGGCGATCGCGAACGCGCCCACGTGCTGCTGCTGCCCGACGAGACCCACGACCGCGCCTTCGCGATGACCTCGAGCTTCACCGGCATGCTGCTGGCGGCGGCCTGGGCCTTCGGTCTCGCCCTGCCCTCGGCCGAGGCGCTCGGCGACGCGGCGCGCCAGTTGCTCGCGACCGAGGCGACGCGGTTGGACGCGCTGAACGCAGTGTCCTTCGAGCGCGTCGTCGTGCTCGGCAGCAACGGCCTGCAGGGTCTGGCGAAGGAAGCCGCGCTGAAGGTGCTGGAGCTGAGCGACGGCCGCCTGGTCGCGCTGGCCGATTCGCCGCTGGGTTTCCGTCACGGTCCGAAGACGGTGCTGAACGACCGCACGCTGGTGCTGATCGTGCTGTCCAACGACAGCTACACCCGCCGCTACGACCTGGACCTGCTGCGCGAGCTGCGCCGTCAGGGTCGCGGCCGGATCGTCGCGCTCAGCACCTCCGCGCTGAACGCCGAGGACGCGCTGGCCGAGGACGACGTGCTGCTCGACCTGCCGGTGAACGCGCCCGACCTGGCGCTCGCGCCGGTGGCGCTGGTCTTCGCGCAGTGCCTGGCGCTGCTGGCTTCGCTCAAGCTCGGCATCACGCCGGACAATCCCAGCGCCTCGGGCACCGTGACACGCGTCGTCAGCGGCGTCATCATCCATCCGCTCGCCACTCCGGCGCCTTGATCCGCAGCTTCCGATTGCGCCCATGACTCCAGGCACTCACGGCACCCACGGCACCCACGGCACCCAGGCCGGCGACGATAGCCCGATCTTCCTCGGCATCGACGGCGGCGGCACCAAGACCTCCTTCCTGCTGCTGGACGGCGACGGCCGGCTGCTCGCCCGCCACACGACGACGACCAGCTACTACCTGGAGATCGGCTTCGGCGCGCTGCGCGCGCTGCTGCGCGACGGCGTCGCCGAGACGCTGAAGCTCGCCGGTCTCGCGCCGGAGCGCGTCACGTCCGCCTTCGCCGGCCTCCCGGCGCACGGCGAGGACAGCGCGCTCACCGCCGACTTCGACAGCCTGCTGGCCGGCGCCCTGCCGCGCGCGGTCATCGGCAACGACATGGTCTGCAGCTGGGCCGGCTCGCTCGGCGGCGACGACGGCATCAGCCTCGTCGCGGGCACCGGCTCGATCGCCTATGGCGAATGGCAAGGCCGCGGCGCGCGCTCCGGCGGCTGGGGCGAAGTCTTCGGCGACGAGGGCTCGGCCTACTGGCTGGCGCGCGAGGGGCTGGCGCTGTTCTCCCGGATGGCCGACGGCCGCGCCGCGCCGGGACCGCTGCTCGGACTCGTGCGGGAACATTTCAAGCTCACGCACGACCTGGACCTCTGCGCGGCGATCAACGGCGACGCGGCGCGCAGCCGGCTCGCGCAGTTCGCGCGGCTCGTGTCAGCGGCGGCCGCCGACGGGGATTCGCAGGCCATCGCGCTGCTGGGGCGCGCCGGCGATGAACTCGCGGCGCTCGCCGGCGCCATCGCGCGGCAACTCGCGCTGCCGGCGGACGCACAGGTGCCGGTCTCCTACACCGGCGGCGTCTTCGAAGCCGGCGCCACCGTCACTGACGCGCTGCGGCGCGCGCTCGCCCGCGACGTGCCGGGCGCGACGCTGATCGCGCCGCGCTTCGGTCCGGAACTCGGCGCCGCGATGTATGCGGCGCGGCTGGCCGGGGTGCGGCTGCGGCCTGCCACGGCCGCTGGCCCTCACCCCTGCCCTCTCCCGCAAGCGGGAGAGGGAGCAGGACGGCCGACGGCGTAAGGGTCGCGCCGGCGCTTGCGAACATCGCCGGATCGATATCATCCGAAAGTTCATTGCTTCCGCTTCCCATGACCACCTCCACTTCCACCATCGCCGAGAAGCCTGACGCCGCGTTGCTGATCGACGAGCGTCGGCGGCTGATCCGCGAGCAGGTGCAGGCGCAGGGCAAGGTCACGGTGGAGGAACTGGCGGAGCGCTTCGGCATCTCGGTCGTGACGATCCGCAGCGACCTGAACGCGCTGGCCTCGACCGGCGCGCTGCTGCGCACGCACGGCGGCGCGCTGGCGCATCGCGACACCGAGGAGGTGCCGATCAGCGTCAAGCAGAAGCTGCATCACGAGCAGAAGGTGCGCATCGCCGTCGAGGCCGCCAAGCTGATCCGCGATGGCGAGACCATCCTGCTGGATTCCGGCTCGACGACCGAGGAGATCGCCAAGCAGATCCGCGGCCTGCGGCTGCAGTCGCTGAACGTGATCACCAACGCGCTGAACATCGCGGTGCTGCTGGCGACGGTGCCGGGCGTCAACGTGATCATGCCGGGCGGGCTGCTGCGGCAGAACTCGTATTCGCTGTCGGGTCCGCAGGCGGTGACGGCGTTGCAGAGCCTCTACGCGGACCGGCTGTTCCTCGGCGTGGACAGCCTGGACCCGGAGATCGGCCTGATGACGCCGCATCTGCTGGAGGCGCAGCTGAACGCGCAGATGATGAAGATCGCGCGCCAGATCGTCGCGGTCGCGGACGCATCCAAGCTGATGAAGCGCAACCTCTCGGTGATCGCGCCGGTCGAGCAGATCGACATGCTGATCACCGACAAGGAGGCCGACGAGGGGATCGTCGGCGAACTGCGGCGCCGGGGTGTCGAAGTGGTCCTGGCTTAAGCAGACTCACGCCCCCGTCTTCGTCCCTTGTCAGCTCACTTCTTGAACTGCGCGCAGGGATCTTCCCGCGACGGCGCGGGCGCGCGCTCGACGCGGTCGTAGCCGCCGGAATGCGTGGCGCTGCCGGGCTCCAGATACGCGATGGCGTCGATGTCCGACGCCGGCACACCGGCCGCCTGGAGGTAGACCGGCACGGCGACATCGCGACGCACGTGGCCGTTCCCGGCGATCAGCACGACGCGCTTCGCACCCGACTGTCGCGCCGCGAGCATTGCCTGCGCCATCGCGGCGTCACGCGCGCGTTGCGCCTGGACCATGCCGGGCAGCATCGCCTCCGGCATCGCGCCGCAGTGTCCGTCCTGGATGTCCTTGCTGAGCGTGTCCTGCTGCGTGCCGTTCCACGCCGCGCGATTGCGCAGCGCGAGCAGGTCGGCCGGCCAAGCGGCGTCGCCTTCGCGGACGATCTTGCGGATCTGGTCGCGATCGATGTTGCCGCCGCGGACTTCCGCGCCGGACTGCAGCGCGACGTCGAAGAGCGGTTGATGCAGCGGCCAGCGCCAGCCCTTGCGGTCGAACTTCGCCGCGTCGATGACGGCGTTCACGTCGCCCGGCGCCGTCTTGCGCGCCGCGGCCACGGCCGCGTCCTCGGTGCGCGAGAACTGCTCGAAGACAACCACCGTCTTCGGCTCCTGCGCGATCAGTTGCCGGAGCTGTTCCGCGCGGGCGCGGTGGTGGTCGGGGTTGTCGTGCAGCTCGCCGAGCAGGACGAATCCGGGTTCGACCTTGGCGGAGGACGGCGTCGTGCTCGTCTTGTCCGTCGCGTTCGTCGTCGACGATGCGCAAGCCGCGAGCAGCATCGGAATCAGCGCCAGCGCGGCGCCACGGAAGGCAGTGTTCATGGATTCGGTCCTGGGGAGAACGGGAAACGGAACAGGCCTGCCGAGCGATGGCTGGGTCGGGCGAAGGAATCAGCGACGGATTGTCGCCGCGTCTTCGCGCGGGATCAGAGGTACTTCCGCCAGAGCTCGTTCGAGAATTTCCACGCCGGGTCGACCTCGTCCTTCAAGCGGCGCAACGCCGCGGCCTCCGGATAGGCGCGCTGGAACTGCTCGCGCGTCGCATGCGGCTGGTACGGCAGGTAGTAGCGCCCCTCGTGCCGCAGCACCGCGTCGATCAACTCCCGCGTCCAGCGTCCGACCTGCTCCTGCGCGGCGGTCCACGTCCGCTGCTTGTAATAGAGGACGAAGGAGAACACATCCTCGCGGGCCCAGGCCATCAGCGCGTCGGGATCCGCCGGCGAGTGCCGGATCGACACGTTCAGCGCGTTGACCGTGTGGCGACGCAGGATGCGCGCGAGCTCCCGCGCGAAGGCCAGGAAGTGTCGCTCCGGGACGAAGTACTCCTGCAGCACGTACGTGGACATCGCGCGGGTGCGCGGCTCCAGCTCGGCGACGTCGAGGCTGGCTTCATGATTGAGCCAGACCACCGCCGGCCTGGCGTTCAGCATCGACTGCAGATCGGTCCGCACCCGTGCGCCGCCCGGAAGCTCCGTGACGGACCAGATCACGTTCTGCTCCAGACCGTAACGTCGATCGCGCGGGATGAGCGGCGCCCGTTCCGTGAGCGGGGTGGCGGCATCGGCGCGCCGCCAGGTCGTGGCCACAGGCGCATCGAAGGCCGGCGGCAGCAGATCCGCGTTGTGGAGCACGGCTCGCGGGTCTTGCAGCACCCGTGCGTGGAAGTGGGCCGGGTAGTCCGCCAGGGCGACCGGCTCGACGAGTCGCTCGATCTTCACGTTCTCCGCCACGTCCAGCTCGACCTCGGTGATCACGCCGATCGCGCCGTACCCCCCCAGCGCCGCTCGGAAGAGATCCGGACGCTCCGATCGGCTGGTCTCCACGACGCGACCGTCGGCCAGCACCAGCTGCAGCGCCCGCACCGTGCGGCCCACCGGCCCATGCCCGACATAGCGCCCGTGCGCGTTGACCGACACCGAGCCGCCCACGCTGAAATTGGAGAAGCTCTGCATCGTCTTCACCGCCAGCCCGACGGGGTCGAGCCGGTCCTGCAGGTCACGCCAGCGCAGGCCCGCCTGCACGCGGACCACGCGCTCCCGCGGCTTGAGCCAGAGCACCGCGTTCATCTGGCGCATGTCCAGGTGCAGGCCGCCTTCAACGGCGATCTGGCCGCCCATGCTGAACCGTGCGCCGCCAATGCCCACCTTCCCCCGCCACGCGCTCACCAGCGCCGACACCTGGGCCGTGGTCCGCGGCGTCTCGATGCGCGCCACGCGGACCGCGTGCAGCCCAGTGACGTTGTCCACGCGCAGGTCCTGAGTCCGCGCGGCCAGCGCTAGCGCCGGCAACGACAACAGTCCGGCCTCGACCAGGGCGACCGCCAGCAGGCGCCGACGTGACAGCGCCGACAACTGCGGCCAGTGCGACATCGGCGACATCGGCGACATCGGCGACGACTCGCGTCGGCTCACGCCCCGAAGCTCAGCGGATAGCCATCGTCGCCCGCATCGCCTTCACGGCGCCCTCGCCCATCGCCGCGCCGAAGCGCTTGGCGATGCGTTCGGCGACGTTGTCGCGCGGCGTGTAGTCGACGACGTCCTCGGCCTTCACCACCTCGCGGGCGACATAGTCGAGGTTGCCGGTGCCGTCGGCCAGGCCGAGCTGGATCGCCTGTTCGCCGTTCCAGAACAGGCCCGAGAACATCTCCGGCGTTTCCTTCAGGCGCGTGCCGCGGCCCTCGCGCACGACCGCGATGAACTGCTGGTGGATCTGGTCCAGCATCGCCTGCGCGTAGGCCTGCTGCTTGGGCGTGACCGGCGAAAACGGATCCAGCATCCCCTTGTTCTCGCCCGCCGTCATCAGGCGGCGCTCGACGCCGACCTTCTTCATCACCTCGGTGAAACCGAAGCCGTCCATCAGCACGCCGATCGAGCCCACCACCGACGCCTTGTCGACGTAGATCTCGTCCGCGCCGGCGGCGATGTAGTACGCCCCCGACGCGCAGATCTCCTCGACCACCGCGTAGACCTTCTTCTTGTGCAGCGCCTTCAGGCGCTTGAGCTCGTCGTTGACGATGCCCGACTGCACCGGGCTGCCGCCCGGCGAGTTGATGCGCAGCACCACCGCCTGCGAACCCGGGTCCTCGAACGCGGCCTTCAGCGCGGCGTTGATGAGTTCCGCGCTGGCCTCGGTGTCGGGCGCGATCTCGCCGCGCACCTCGACAAGCGCCGTGTGCGGTCCGGTCGTCGCGCCACCGTGGTGCTTCGCCGAGAACATCGACCAGATGAACAGCAGCAGCACCGACACCCAGATCAGCCGGAAGAAGGTCTTCCAGCGCCGGTCGCTGCGGCGGTCGCGCAGGTAGTCATGGGCGAACTGCTCGATCACGTGCTCGTAGCGGCCAGGCGCGGCGGAGGTCGCCGAGGCGGTCGACGCGTGGCCGGCGGCTGCCGCCTGCGCCGGCGCGGCGGACGACGTGGCGTTCAGGATGTCCTCCGGACGCGCCGTCGCGTCGGGGATCGGGCGCGGCAGGTCGCTGCCGGCGCGGGGGTCGTCGTTGGGGTTCATTCAATCCTCGAAAACGGGTCGCGTGTCGCGCGAGGGATACCAGAAGACCTGGCCGTCCTGCTCGCGCACGTCGAGCTTGGTCAGTCCGAAACGGCCGCACATCCCTGTCACGCAGCGCCCGTCCCGCGGGTGGTACACCGCGCCGTGGATGCTGCAGATGATGTATTCCTTCTTGCTGTCGAGGAACTCGCCCTCCTGCCAGTCCATCTCCGTCGGCACGTGCGCGCAGCGGTTCAGGTAGGCGACGACCTCGCCGTCGAAGCGCAGCGCAAAGGCCGTCGCCGGCTGGCGGAACTGCAGCACGTCGAAGGTGTGCGCACGGCCGCGTTCCTCCAGTTCGGAGGAGGCGCACAGCGGCACCGGTGGCAGGTCTTGCTCGGGCGTCATTCGGAAGGAGTCCGGGAAACGGGACAGATCGGGGGAATCCGGGAAGCGGTCATGCGTTGGCCAGCAGCCATGCGTGCAGCGTCGGCACGTCGTGCGCCACCAGCAGCGGCTCGAAGCCGCGCAGCGATTCGTGCTCGTGCGCGCCGTAGGTGACCGCCACCGCCGGGCAGCCGGCGTTGCGCGCCAACTGCAGGTCGTGCGTGGTGTCGCCGATCATCAGCGTGCGCTCGGGCTCAGCGCCGAACTCGCGCATCAGCTCCAGCAGCATCTGCGGGTTGGGCTTGCCGGCCGTCTCGTCCGCGGTGCGGGTGCCGTCGAACAGCGTCTTCATGTCGACCGCGGCCAGCGCCTCGTCCAGCCCGCGCCGGCTCTTGCCGGTCGCCACGGCCAGCCAGTGGTGGCGCGCTTTCAGGTCGCGCAGCAGCTCAGGCACGCCGTCGAACAGCGTCACTTCGTGCGCCGACGCGAAGTAGTGATGGCGGTAGCGCTGGCCGAGCTCCGGATACCGCGCCGGGTCCAGGCCCGGCAGCGCGTACTGAAGCGCCTCGATCAGGCCCATGCCGATGACGTAGGCGGCACGCTCGCGCGACGGCGGCTCCAGCCCGAGGTCCGCCGACGCGGCCTGCATGCAGCGCACGATCAGCGCGGTGGAGTCGAACAGGGTGCCGTCCCAGTCGAACACGATCAGGTCGAAGCGTTGAGGCATGGTGATCCGGTGGAGGTCGTCAGGGCGCCGGGCGACGCAGCGCGGCCAGGAGTTTCTCGCACTCCGGCGGCAAGGGCGCCTCCAGGGTCAAGGTCTCGCCGGTCGCCGGGTGCACCACGCGCAGCAGCCGCGCATGCAGGAACATCCGGTCGAAGCGCAAGGCCCCGCGCGCGATCTGGCGGTTGGCCTCGAAGTCGCCGTACTTGGGATCCCCGACGATCGCGTGGCCTTCATGGGCCAGGTGGACACGGATCTGGTGCGTGCGGCCGGTCTTGATGGTGACGTCGAGCAGGCTGTAGCCTGAAAAAGCTTCGGCCACCTTCACCAGGCTGATCGACCGCTTGGCCTGGTCCGCCTGCGGATCCTTGGGATCGGGCACCGCCCTCACCCAGCGCTCGCCGTCGCTGCCGACGAACTTCAGCAGCGGGACGTCGACGACCTTCCTGCTCTTCGCCCAGGTGCCGGCGACCAGCGCCGCATAGGTCTTGCCGGTCTCGCGGTCGCGCAACTGGTCCTGAAGATGCGTCAGCGCGCTGCGCTTCTTGGCGATCATGAGCAGGCCGGAGGTTTCCTTGTCCAGCCGATGCACCAGTTCCAGGAACTTGGCCTGCGGGCGCGCGCGGCGCAACTGCTCGATCACGCCGAAGCTCACGCCCGACCCGCCGTGCACCGCCACGCCGGCGGGCTTGTCGACGACGATCAGGTGCTCGTCCTCGAAGACGACCGGGAATTCGCGGGCGGGGACGGCGGCGGCCTGCTCGGCCGGCTTTTCCGCCAGGCGGACCGGCGGCACGCGGACGACGTCGCCGACTTCCAGCCGCGAATCGGCGCTGCAGCGGCCCTTGTTGATGCGCACCTCGCCGGACCGGATGATCCGGTAGACCAGCGTCTTGGGCGCGCCCTTGAGTTCGCGGATCAGGAAGTTGTCCAGCCGTTGTCCGGCGGAGCCCTCGTCGACGGTGAGCTGACGGACCTGGGCCGGCGCGGCCGACGGAACCGGCGCAGCGGGCGCTGGAGGCGCAGGAGGCGCCTTCGCGGTTGCGGGCGCGGCAGGCACCGCCGCCGGGCGCGCGGCGGACGTCGCCGACCCGGATTTGCGGGGCGCCGGGCCCCTCGCGGCACTGCGGGCAGTCCCTGGGGCGGCCTTGCGGGCTTTAGCCCCTATAATGCTGCTTGCCACGTTTCCGTTCTAAGTATTTGATTTTTCTCATTTTACTCGGACGCACGCGTCCGAGGTCGGCGAGAACGTGGCAGTGAGCAGCGATTGTGAGTAGGCTGCTCATCACTTTTGGTGATGCAACGTCAGGTCATCGAGGTCGGGCCCGCTTCCCAAAGCGAGCGGGCAGGCACCGAGGCCGGACGGCAGAGCAACATCGTCAGAACCATGCCCACGAGGCCGGTCGCATTCCAGGATGTCGGCAGGCGGCGCGGGCAGTACAACAAGGTTTCACGACGTCAGAAGACGGGCCGCAAGGCTCCGGCGCTGACGTCAGCACCCAGGCTCCGATTCCGGATGTTTTCTTCGGTCCATTCCACCCCCCGCCGCCTGCGAGCGCGTGTTGGCTTCGTCCACACGCCAGGCTCCGGCCGTGGTCGGGTCGCGCCTCAGTCGGCGCGCTTGAGGACCAAGACAGCCGACCCGGGGCCCGCGGCGCACGCGCCAACGCTGCATCGCTGAACGGTCGAACGAGCCGTTCAATTTGCAGTCCAGGGCGATCCTTTCATTGGTTCTTTCGTGTTTCTCGTGCATCGGTCGAATCGCCCGCCGGTGACCCACCGGCGGCGGTTCTGAAGCACGCGCGTCAGCGGCAAGGCCCTGGCGCGGAGGAGAACTGATGAAACGCATGCTGATCAACGCGACGCAGCAGGAAGAGCGTCGCCTGGCCATCGTCGATGGACAGAAGCTGTTGGACTTCGAGACCGAGATCGAAGGCCGCGAACAGCGCAAGGGCAACATCTACAAGGCGGTCGTGACGCGCGTCGAGCCGTCGCTGGAGGCCTGCTTCGTCGATTACGGCGAGGACCGCCACGGCTTCCTGCCGTTCAAGGAGATCTCGCGCCAGTACTTCCGCGAAGGCGCCGACGTGCGCTCCGCCAAGATCCAGGACGTGATCAAGGAAGGCCAGGAACTGCTGGTCCAGGTCGAGAAGGAAGAGCGCGGCAACAAGGGCGCCGCCCTGACGACCTTCGTGTCGCTGGCCGGCCGCTACCTGGTGCTGATGCCCAACAACCCGCGCGGCGGCGGCGTCTCGCGCCGCATCGAGGGCGAGGACCGCGAAGAGCTGAAGGACGCGCTGGACCAGCTCGAGTACCCGAAGGGCATGTCGCTGATCGCCCGCACCGCCGGCATCGGCCGTTCCGCCGCCGAGCTGCAGTGGGACCTGAACTACATGCTCAAGCTCTGGACCGCCATCGACGAAGCGTCGGGCGGCAAGGGCGCCTTCCTGATCTATCAGGAGTCGTCGCTGGTGATCCGCGCGATCCGCGACTACTTCACCGCCGACATCGGCGAGATCCTGATCGACACGGACGACATCTTCGAACAGGCCCACCAGTTCATGTCGCACGTGATGCCGGAGACGGCACACAAGGTCAAGCGCTACCGCGACGACGCGCCGCTGTTCAGCCGCTTCCAGATCGAGCACCAGATCGAGACGGCCTTCAGCCGCACGGTGAACCTGCCCTCGGGCGGCGCCATCGTGATCGACCACACCGAGGCGCTGGTCTCGGTGGACGTGAACTCGGCGCGCGCCACCCGCGGCGGCGACATCGAGGAAACCGCCACCCGCACCAACCTGGAAGCCGCCGACGAGATCGCGCGCCAGATGCGTCTGCGGGACCTGGGCGGCCTGATCGTCGTGGACTTCATCGACATGGAGGAGTCCAAGAACCGCCGCGAGGTCGAACAGCGCCTGCGCGACGCGCTGCGCCAGGACCGCGCCCGCGTGCAGTTCAGCTCGATCAGCAAGTTCGGCCTGCTGGAACTGAGCCGCCAGCGCCTGCGCCCGGCGCTGAGCGAAGGCAGCCACATCACCTGCCCGCGCTGCAACGGCACCGGCCACATCCGCGACACGGAGTCCTCCGCGCTGCAGATCCTGCGCATGGTCCAGGAAGAGTCCATGAAGGACAACACCGCCGCCGTGCACGTGCAGGTGCCGGTGGAAGTGACCTCGTTCCTGCTCAACGAGAAGCGCACCGAGATCACCAAGATCGAGCTCAAGCAGCGCGTGACCGTGCTGCTGGTGCCCAACCGTCACCTCGACACGCCGAACTACAAGCTCGAACGCCTGCGCCACGACGATCCCCGCCTGGAGAACCTGCAGGCGAGCTACACGATGATCGAGGAGCAGCAGGAAGAGGAAAGCATCACCCGCCGCGGCGCCGAGAAGAAGAACAAGCAGGAGCCGCTGATCAAGGGCATCCTGCCGGAGCAGCCGGCCCCGATGCCGGTCGCGCCCGCGCCCAAGGCCGTCGAGCCGGTGGCTGCGGCCCCGGTGGCCGCTCCTGCGCCGGCCGCGCCCGTGGCCGCCGGCGGTGGCTTCTTCGGCTGGATCAAGAGCCTGTTCGGTGGCGAACCGGCGCCCGCGCCGGCACCGGCCCCCGCGGCCAAGTCGGCCGAGCCCGCCAAGAAGGAACGTGGCGAGCGCGGTGAACGCGGCGAGCGTGGCGAACGCGGTGGTGATCGCGGCCGTGGCGGCGATCGCAACCGCCGTGGCGAACGCGGTGAGCGTGGCGAGCGTGCTGAGCGCGCCGGCGGCGAACGCGGCGAGCGCGGTGAACAGAAGGCCCGCGACGGCAAGCCGCGCGGCGAAGGCAAGCCGCAGCAGGAAGGTCGCGGCGAGCGTCCGGAACGCGGCGAGCGCGCCGAGCGTGGTGACCGCGCAGAGCGTGGTGACCGTGGCGGTGAACGTGGCGAGCGCGGCGGTGACCGTCCGCGTCGCAACGAGCGCGCCGACAAGCCGGAACAGGCCGTCGACGGCGCGCCGCGTCAGGAACGCACCGAGCGCGGTGACCGTCCGGAGCGTGGCGAACGTGGTGAGCGCGGTGAACGCGGTGATCGAGGCGAACGCGGCGAAGGCCGCCGCCGTCGCGAAGAACGCCCGGCTGATGGCTCGCAGGAGCCACTGAGCGCGCTGGCCGGCACCGAAGCCGCCAACGTCGAATCGCCGATCGCGTTCGCCGACACGCAGCCGCTGGAAGCGCCGCTGGGCGAAGCCGGTGACGAGCGTCAAGGCCGTCGTCGTCGTCGTCGCGGCAACCGCGACCGCGGTGAAGGCGTCGAGGGCGCGGAGCAGGTCGAAGGCACGCTGGTCGAAGGCCAGGCCCCGGCCGGCGAGACCTCGTTCACTGAAGGCGCCGGTTCTGCCGCCGCCGCGGTGGTCGAGGGTGAAGCCCCGGCCGGCGAAGAAGGCGCGGAAGGCAGCGCGGACGGCCAAGGCCGCCGTCGCGGCCGTGGTCGCGACCGCTATCGCCGTGACCGTCGCGAAGGCGAAGGCGCACCGGCCGACGGCGTGAGCGCCGAAGGCGATGTCGCCGCCACGCCGGCTGTCGCCGCGCTGGACGGCATCGTGCTGGACGCCGGCGCCTCCCCGCGTCAGCTGGAACTGGGCGACGAGCCCAAGCAGGCACCGGTGCAAGCGCCGGTCGCGGCTGCCGCTCCGGCTCCGGTCCAGGCCCCGGCGCCTGTTGCCGCTGCCCCGGCTCCGGTGCAGGCTCCGGCTCCCGTTGCTGCTCCGGCCGCACCGGTGGCTCGCTTCGAGCTGCCGATGACCGAGCTCAGCGCTGTCGCCGAAGGCGCCGGTCTGGTCTGGGTCAACAGCGACGCCGACAAGATTGCCGCCGCCAAGGCTGCGATCGCTGCCGAGCCGGCCGCTGCGCCGCTGGGTCGCGAACCCGCGCCGGTGGTGGTGGTCGACGATGGCCCGCTGGTGCTGGTCGAGACCCGCAAGGACCTCAACCAGATCAAGCTTCCTTTCGAAGCCTGATCGACTGAAGATCGCGGCGGACACCTACCGGTGTTCGTCGCCGAGCCGCCGCGGCCCTGAGCCCGGCGGCTTTCCTTTTGGGGCGTCACGAGCGCCCCGCGACATGACGGAGACAGACTCTTGAACACGTCCACCATCGCTGCCCAGCCGGGCGATGCAGCCGGCGCCAAGGCCGCGCCGAAGATGCCGCCGCAGATCCCGTACATCATCGCCAACGAGGGCTGCGAGCGCTTCAGCTTCTACGGGATGCGCAACATCCTGACGGTGTTCCTGATGACCAGCCTGCTGCTGGCGATCCCGGAGCCGCTGCGCAAGGGCGAGGCCAAGGAGGTGTTCCACACCTTCGTGATCGGCGTCTATTTCTTCCCGCTGCTGGGCGGCTGGCTGTCGGACCGCTTCTTCGGCAAGTACAACACCATCTTCTGGCTGAGCCTGGTGTACTGCGCCGGCCATGCCTGCCTCGCCATCTTCGAGAACAACCTGCGGGGCTTCTACTTCGGCCTGTTCCTGATCGCGCTGGGTTCGGGCGGCATCAAGCCGCTGGTGAGTTCCTTCATCGGCGACCAGTTCGACAAGAGCAACCGCACGCTGGCGCAGAAGGTCTTCGACGCCTTCTACTGGATCATCAACTTCGGCTCGTTCTTCGCGTCGCTGCTGATGCCGATCTTCCTGGACAAGTTCGGCGCGAGCGTCGCGTTCGGCATTCCCGGCGCGCTGATGTTCCTCGCGACGGTGATCTTCTGGAGCGGCCGCCGCAAGTACACGCACGTGCCGGCCGGCGAATCGCACCGCGATCCGCACGGCTTCCTGAAGGTCGTGCGCACGGCGCTGCTGTCGCAGGCGCCCGGCCAGGGCCGCGGCGGGCTGTTCGTCGCCGGCCTGGGCGTGGTGCTCGCCATCGGCGCGCTGCTGCTGACGCCCAACCTCGGCTTCGTGATCGCGTTCTGCTCGGCGCTGGTGCTCGTGATGGGCTTCGGTGGCGTAGGCGCCTGGATGCAGCTGGAGCGCGCCCGCGCGGTGCACCCGGACGAAGCCGTCGAAGGTGTGCGCACGGTGCTGCGCCTGCTGGTGCTCTTCGCGCTGGTCACGCCGTTCTGGTCCCTGTTCGACCAGAAGGCCTCGACCTGGGTGCTGCAGGCCGACCAGATGGCCAAGCCCGAGTGGTTCAAGTCCTCGATGATGCAGGCGCTGAATCCGGCGCTGGTCATGATCCTGATCCCGTTCAACAACCTGGTGCTGTACCCGCTGCTGGCCAGGATGGGCCTGAAGGTCACCGCGCTGCGCCGCATGGGCGCGGGCATCGCGTTCGCGGGCATCGCCTGGATCGTGGTCGGCGGCCTGCAGCTGTGGATCGACGGCGGTCACGCGGTCGACATCACCTGGCAGGTCCTGCCCTATGCGCTGCTGACGCTGGGCGAGGTGCTGGTGTCGGCGACCGGGCTGGAGTTCGCCTACAGTCAGGCGCCGCTGGCGATGAAGGGCGTGATCACGAGCTTCTGGAACCTGTCGGTGACGATCGGCAACCTGTGGGTGCTGCTGGCCAATTCCAGCGTCAAGGGCGCGACGGTGACGGCCTACATCCAGTCGACGGGGACCAGCGTCACGGCCTTCCAGATGTTCTTCTTCGCCGGCTTCGCGCTGCTGGCGGCGCTGCTCTTCGCGCTGTATGCGCGCGGGTACCGGATGCAGGACAACTACCGGGGCTGAGGCCCCTTTCAGTCACGCCTTTCAGGCAAGGTCAGGGAGACACAGACATGGCTCGAATCCTTTCACTGGTCGCGGCGCTGGCCGTGCAGGCTGCGCTGGCGATACCGGCGATGGCGCAGGACAGCGTCAAGCTCAACATGGTGCCGCTGCCGTCGTCGCGACAGCAGATCGACATGGCGATGGACATGAAGATGAACATGGCCATGCAGTTGCCGGAGAACGCGACCGAGCAGCAGCGCGCGCAGATGGCGCAGATGCAGGCCTCGATGCCGATCACGATGCGGGCCGAGATGCGTCAGGCCCTGTCGACGACGGCCAAGGCGGCCGACGGCGCCTACACGCTGGAGGCCGAGATCGCGACGCTCAAGAGCGAGATGCGCGACGGCACGGGCAAGTCGCAGCCGCTGCCGCAGCAGGGGCCGGTGCGCTTCAGCGCGCGGCTGAAGAACGACCAGTTCGAGAAGATCGACGTGCAGCTGCCGACGGCGGCGCAGGCGCAGGCGCTGAGCAAGGAGATGCAGGAGCAGATCTTCAACCAGAGCTTCGACTGGATGCGCAAGTTCAACGGCAAGTCGCTGAAGGTCGGCGAGACGCTGGAGATGCCGATCGAGATGAACATGCCGATGGCGGGGGCGAAGGCGGGCAAGCTGCTGGGCAAGTACACGCTGACGTCGGTGGACAAGGGCGTGGCGTCGTTCGACGTGGACGTGCGGATGGACATGAGCTTCGCCGCGCCGGCGAAGGCGGCGTCGGGCGCGTCGTCGCCGGCGGCGGGTCCGGTGGAAGGCGTGATGAGCGGTTCGGGCAAGGGCAAGATGGACCTGCGGATCGCGGACCGCCTGATGCTGCGCAGCACGATGGCGATGACCATGGGCATGGACATGGCCGGCCCGCAGGGCAACAAGATGCGCATGGACATGGAGATGTCCATGACCGGCGCCGGCAAGGCGCTGCCGCCGGCGGCGAAGAAGCCGGCCGCGCCGGCGAAGCCCGCGACGAAGGGCTGATCACCCGCTGCGCCGTTCAACGGCACCATGAAGAAGACCGCCCTCGGGCGGTCTTCTTCTTTCTTCTTCGGCAGCTCATTGGAGCAACCTGAACAGGCTGGGCATTGCGCCCATGACGCCGAAGCCACCGCAGATCGTGACGATGGTCCAGCGCAGATGCACGCTCAACTTGTCCTCCATCACGGCAAGGATCTCGATCTTGGCGTTGTTCAGGTCAACCTTGGTGGCCACCCTGTCCCACACGTTCTCATCGAATTCCATTCGTACCTCGCTTTCACAAAGAAGTCTGGACACGACACTCCCACATCAACCGACAAACTTCAGTATCGTCACAAGCACGCCAAGCAGGCCCACGCTGCTACACGTCACGACCAGGGTGGACTTGTGAATGTCCGACAGGCGCTGAAAGAAGTCGGCCCGCAAGTCGTGCATCTCCACCTTGAGGCCGGAAATGCCCGACTCCAGCGCCCTGATATCGGCGGTCGTGGCGCCCCCCTTCTGCGCCTCTCGCACTTCATCTGCCACGCCGCTGCGGATTGCGGTCGCCGCATGGCGCGCATCAGCGTCCGGGACACCCGCACTCTTCAACGCAAGAAACACTTCGATTTCCATTCATCACCTCGCTTTCAAGGACGTCTTCCGAAGACACAAATCTACGCCGCGAGGCAAATCCTGGCACTAACTGGTTCTAGTGTTCTTTGTGGCGATTCGGGACGAATAAGTGGTGGCGATCCTCAACCGTTGGAGGAACGGTTGGAAGGCTGATCAGCCCTTCGCGCGTCGACGGACTTCGCGCATGCCGCGCATGGTCGGAATGACCTCGCGCATGACTTGCTGGAAGGCGCGCAGACGCGCGGGCTGGAGGCGCCTCGACGGATAGACGAGCGAGATCGGCAGCGGCGTCGCGCACCACTCGGGCAGGACGCGCACGAGGCGCCCTTCGGCCATGTCGTCGAAGACCGCCCATTGCGACACCAGCGCGAAGCCCAAGCCACGACGCGCCGATTCGATCAGGGCAAAGAGGCTGTCCGTGCCCAGGCGCGGACGGAAAGCGACGTGCATGCGCTCCTCGCCGTCCGCGGCGCGCAGGTCGACGCCGTCGCGATAGAACGCGAGCAGCGCCAGCCACGGCTGCGCGCCGAGCAGCTCGGCGATCTCCTCCGGCGGGCGCTTGCCCAGGCCCTTGGGCAGCTTCTTCGCGAGCTGCGGCGTCGCAACCAGCACGCGGGGGATCTCGGCGAGCTGCGTCGCGATCAGGTTGGGCTGGCTGATCTCGCCGACCAGCAGCGAGCAGTCGACGTTCTCCCGGCTGAAGTCCGGCAACTGGTCCTGCAGCATCCACTCGACCGAGACGCGCGGATGCTTGGTGAGGAAGGCCGCCAGCGGCTCGATCAGCTGGCTCTGCCCGAAGGCATGCGGAACGCGCAGTCGCAGCGTGCCGGACAGCTCCTCGCCGCCTTCGAGCTCTTCCGCCAGCGACTGCCAGCCGTCGATCAGGTCCTGCGCCTGCGCGGCGCAGCGCTCGCCCTCCTCCGTCAGTCGGAGCCCGCGCGTGGAGCGCTCCACCAGCCGCGCGCCGAGCAGCGACTCCAGCATCTGCACGCGCCGGCTGACGGTCGGTTGCGTGGTCGCGAGCTGCAGCGCGGCGGCGGAGAAGCTGCCGGCCTCCGCCACGCGGAGGAAGGTCTGCAGCAGCGCGAGGCGGTCCTGGCCGCTGTCCCGGTTGGCGTCGTTCATGGCCCGCTTTATACGCCGGACGTATGGGCGCTGTGCGAGCCGGACCGGTTCCCCCCATGGCCTCGAATCCGAAGAATGCGGGTCATTCGGTCCTCACCCGACCCTCCGCCCTTCTTCTTCACGCCATCTTGAATCATCCTCCGGGAGTCGCCATGTCCAGCCTTCCCATGCCATCGAATGCCGCCGCCTCGCCGCGCGATGCCGCCACGCCGTCTGCACCCCTGATCGTGCTGCTGGCGGCGTCGGCCGGCCTCGGCGCCGCGTCGCTGTATTACAGCCAGCCGATCCTGGCGCCGCTCGCCGAGGACTTGCACGCCTCGACCGCCGGCATCGGCGCGGTGCCGATGCTGACGCAGCTCGGCTACGCCGCCGGCATCCTGCTGCTGACGCCGCTGGGCGATCGCTTCGATCGCCGCAAGGTCATCCTCACCAAGTTCGTGCTGCTGATCGCCACGCTGCTGCTCTGTGCGTTCGCGCCCGGCTTCGCTCCCTTCCTGCTGGCCAGCGCGGTGCTTGGCCTGACGGCCACGCTGGCGCAGGACGTCGTGCCGATGGCCGCGACCCTGAGCCCCGCCGAGCATCGCGGCCGCATCGTCGGCCAGGTGATGACGGGACTGCTGCTCGGCATCCTGCTGTCACGCGTGATGAGCGGCGTGATCGCGCAAGCGTTCGGCTGGCGCTGGGTCTATAGGCTGGCAGCGATGGCGCTGACGGTCGCGGGGCTGGCCAGCTGGCGTTGGCTGCCGTCGTCACCGCCGGCGATGCGCACGACGTATGGCGCGTTGCTGCGCTCGCTCGGCGGCCTCTGGCGGACGCTGCCGACGCTGCGTCGCGCCGCGATCGCCCAGGCGCTGCTGGCCGTGGCGTTCAGCGCGTTCTGGTCGACGCTGGCGGTGATGCTGCATCAGCGCTTCGGACTGGGCAGCGCAGTCTCCGGCGCCTTCGGTCTGGCCGGCGCGGCTGGCGCATTGGCCGCGCCGCTGGCGGGACGTTTCGCCGACAAGCGCGGCCCCGGCGTGGTGACGAAGCTCGGCTCACTGCTGGTGGCGCTCTCCTTCGCGGTGATGTCGGTAACGGCGTGGCTGGACCGCGGTGCGGCGATCGTCGTGCTGGTGGTGCTCGCCATCGTCTTCGACTTCGGCGTGCAGGCCGCGCTGGTCGCGCACCAGACGATCGTCTACAGCCTCGATCCCGCCGCGCGCAGCCGCCTCAACGCGCTGCTGTTCACGGGAATGTTCATCGGCATGGCGACCGGCGCGGCGCTGGGCAGCGTGCTGCTGACCCATTGGGGCTGGATCGGCGTCACGGCGCTGGCGACGGTGGCGAGCGCGGGGGCGTTGCTGGTGCGGCTCACCGCGGACGAGTGAGACCCGGCGCGACGATCAGTCGCCTCGGCCGAGGAAGGCGCGGATCGCCGTGATCCGGCCTTCCGCATCGAAGTCCAGCACGTCGACAACGAACAGTTCGATGTGGCCGTCGACGAGGATGCGCAGCTCGCCGGCCACCGAGTTCGCGGTCTCCAGCACCTGCAGCACCTCGATCTGAAGCGATGCCGCCGACTCGAAGTTCTTGCGCGTCTCCGCAATGGCCGCGTTGCGGCCCTTCACCGAGAGATTCCAGTCGCGCAGCGTGACCTCCTCGGAGAACATCGAGGCGATGCCGTCGAGGTCCTTCGCAGCGTAGCGGCGGAGGTAGTCGAGGAAGATCGCCCGCGGCGAAAAGACTGGCATGGGTGACGGCGAGGTCGATGAGGCCCGGGAGGATAAGCGAAGCACGCGCGCGGCGGCGCCATGGAACCCGTCAGCGTGGCCGGCGGGCGATGGCCTCGTCCGTCAGGATCGGCTGCTCCGCGCAGACGCGCTCCCACAGGTCCTTGTAGCCAACGACCTCGGGCACGACGAGGCCGCGCAATGGCGCGGGCACGTTCTGCACCTCGACGTACTGCTCGCTGCCATCGGGCAGCGTCCGGAAACCCTCTTCATAGTCCTCGCGGTCGAGTTCCTCGCGGGCATCGAACGTCACCAGGGCCTGCAATTGACCAGCGCTCATCATGTGGTCGTCCTGCAGCCAAAGGGTCGTGCAGACACGGCCCTTGAGCCACAGCTCGCCATGGTTGTAGCAACTGACGACGGCCTCCGCGATGTCGGCGTCGCCGTGGGCCGTGATGGTCGCCCCGCCGCTCGCGATCGCGCGCGCGGTCAGTCGGCCGGTCACGACGAGGAACGGACCACCGTCGGTGTTGACGTTCAGCACGGAGCCGTCGAGTCGCAGGTCGCCGATGACGGCGATGCCGGCGATCTCGAACGCCTCGGCACCCTCCTTGATGTCGAAGCGCTTCAGCCAATCCTGATCGCCCCAGCCGGGCCAATCGAGCAGTAGGGATCCGTCAAGATGCCAGTCGCCTTCGCACACCAGCACGTGATAGCGCGCAAGGTCCCGGAGGTAGTTCATCGACGACGAGGACAGGCCGAATCGTTCGGCCGCCGCCGCACAGGTCATCACGGAGAACTGAGGCATGGCTCGCAACAGAGAAATGAGGATGCGGACATGCTAGCGAGCACGCCACGGATCCAGAGGCTGACGGCTCGGCTGAAAGTCACTTCGCCCGCGACGCTTTCAGAGCCTTCGGAACAACTCCGGATAGTCGATCACGAGGCCGTCCTCATCCACCGGCAGATCGGCAGTGAAGCCGGATCCGTCCAGCGACTCGAAGCGAAAAAGCCTGTCCTCGATCCGCGTGTAGGCCTGCGTCTGCGCGCGCACGGTCAGCGTGGTGCCGTCGACCCAGGCCATGCGGAACTCGCGTCGTTCACCGATGGCCAGCGGGACGCGCCGGATCGGAAAGCTGTTGGTGAACGGCGTGGGCCAGATGTCGATGTCCAGGCATCCGTCGAGATCGGCGAGTGCCCGGCCCTCGCCGTCCTGCCAGCGGCCGTCGCCATCGGTCTTCAGCTGCATCGCGCGAAGCGAGGCGCCCTCGCCATCGATGAGCGATAACGCCGCTTCGCTCAATCGCCAACACTCGTCCCAGTCGAGACGATAGGCGAGTCGGAAAGGCCCGGCTTCCTCGTCGATGGCGATCACGACGCCGTCGGCGTGTTCGTCGGAGAGTCGCAGGTGCTCGATGCCAACGCCGGGCTGTGCGGCGCTCCATAGAGGGATCCAACAGACGGTGCGAGATGATTGAGACATGACGCGCTCCTTGTTTGCAAAGGGGCAATCGACATGCGACGGGTCAGCAATCAGGCGTCCGGCTGCGGCGCCTCATGGCACACCACGCACAGCTTGTTCCCGTCCGGATCGCGGAAGTAGGCGCCGTAGTAGTTCGGGTGGTACTGCGGCCGCAGGCCGGGCTCGCCTTCGCAGGTGCCGCCATGGGCGAGCGCCGCGGCATGGACCTCGTCGACCATCGCTCGCGAAGCGGCCATGAAGGCGGTCATCTGCCCGTTGCCGAAGCAGGCCTCGCCTTCGAGCGGCCGGCCGATCAGGAACAGCGGTCGCACGGTCTGCGCGGACTGCCAGCCGGCACGCTCAGACTTCGGATCGGTGAAGCGATGCGGCTGCTTCAATGCCGCCATCACCGGCGTGTAGAACGCCAGCGCGCGGTCGAAGTCGGTGATGCCGACGAAGAGATGGGAGAACATGGACTCGCCTCCTTCACTGTGTCCGGCCGCGCCAGCCGATCAGGCTGACGCCGAGCGCGACGAAGCACGCGCCGAAGGTCCGGTTCATGAGCTTCACCCGCGTCGGCGAGGCCAGCCCGCGGCGCAGCGCCCGCGCGAGCAGCACGTAGAACGCATGCGCCAGCACCGCGCAGCTGGAGAAGGTCACCGTCAGCACGACGAAGTCGCGCAGCGCCGTCTCCGGATGATTCATGAACTGCGGGAACAGCGCGGTGAAGAACAGGATCGCCTTCGGGTTCGTCAACGCGACCATGATCCCGCGCAGGAACAGCGCCCGGCGCGACAGGCCGGCGACTTCCGCCGCGGACGCGTCGCCGTTGACCATCGACATCCGCGCGCCCTGGCGCCATTGCTTGATGCCCAGCCAGACCAGGTAACAGGCGCCGAGCAACTTCACGACCAGGAAGGCCTGGGCCGAGGTGCTCAGCAGCACGCCCAGGCCCGCCGTCGTGGCGGCGGACACGGCCAGCAGGCCGATCGCATTGCCCAGCGAGCCCACCATCGCCCGCCGCGGCCCGACGCTGAGCGAATTCGAGATCGCCATCAGCACCGCCGGCCCCGGCGTGAACGTGACGAACAGCGCCACACTGACAAAGCCCAACCAGCTGGTCACATCCACACCGATCTCCCAAGCGCACGACACAGAGGGCTCCGATGTTAGCGGCGCGGGCTTCGGGGCTAGGATCGTCCGATCGATCACCCCTGCCCGGGAGTCCCCATGCGATCCGTGTTCCACCTGGCCTATCACGTGCGAGACCTGGACGATGCCCGCGCCTTCTACGGCGGCGTGCTCGGCTGCGAGGAAGGCCGCAGCACCGATACCTGGGTCGACTTCGACTTCTTCGGCCACCAGATCTCGCTGCACCTCGGCGAGCCGTTCCAGACCGGCAACACCGGGAAGGTCGGCGACCACATGGTCCCGATGCCGCACCTGGGCGTGATCCTGACGATGCCGGACTGGCGCGCACTCGCGGACCGACTCGAGACGCGCGGCACCGCGTTCGTGCTGAAGCCCAGCATCCGCTTCGCGGGACAGCCGGGCGAGCAGGCCACGATGTTCTTCCTCGACCCGTCGGGCAATCCGATTGAGGTCAAGGGCTTCGCCTCCACGGACGGGATCTTCGCGACCTGATCCGCGCGCGATGAACGAGGCGGTCGCCATCGGGCCCCTGGTACTGCCCTGGGCCTTCCTCCACCTGTGCGTGGCGGTCGCCGCGTCGATGGCGGTGGCAGCCTTCCTCATGCGCAGGCGCCAGCAGGACGCCGGACCGCTGCTGTGGCGGAGCCTGTGGGTCGCCGTCGTGTTCGCGCGGCTGGGCTTTCTCTACGAATACAAGGAGCTCTACGCGGAGCACCCGCTCAGCATCCTCAACCTGCGCGACGGCGGCTGGTCGCCCGAGGTCGGCATCA
Organism: Roseateles noduli; assembly: GCA_002205125.1. Taxonomy (GTDB): domain Bacteria; phylum Pseudomonadota; class Gammaproteobacteria; order Burkholderiales; family Burkholderiaceae_C; genus Roseateles; species Roseateles noduli. Next base: position 277,378 of record NIOE01000008.1, read on the forward strand.
TCGCGATGTGGATGTACGCGACCTTCAAGCTGCGAAACCTGCCGGCGATGCGGCTCGCGGCGTCCGTGCCGCTGGCGGTGGGCACAGCAATCGTGATCGCTGGGCAGATCCAGCTCGCCATGCGGCCTGCCACCGAGCCGCTGCCGGCGCTGCGCTTCGAGCAGTTGAACGGTGAACCCATCGACCTCGCCGCGCTGCGCGGGAAGCCCGTGGTGATCAACCTCTGGGCGACCTGGTGCGGACCGTGCGTGCGCGAGATGCCGATGCTCGCGCAGGCGCAGCGCGACCGGCCGGACGTTCGCTTCGTCTTCGTCAACCAGGGCGAGGACGCCGCCCACGTGGCGAAGTGGTTGGGCCAACAACGTCTGGACATGAGCAACGTCGCCATCGACGAGCGGCGCGAGGCGAGCGCGGTGTTCAAGCAGGCGGGCTATCCCACCACGCTGCTGTTCGATGTCTCGGGGAAGCTCGTCGGCAAGCGCACGGGCGAGCTGTCGAAGCCGGCGTTGGAGGCGATGTTGGCGCGGCTACGCTGAAGTCAGCGGTCTCACGAACAATCGATCGGATCCATCGATCTCGAAGACCCGAGAGAGGTCGGCATCGGCCTCGGCGAATCCGAGCCGCACAAGCAATGCGATAGAGCGAGCATTCGCTGCGTCCACCGAGGCCAGCAAGCGCGGGACGTCGTGAGCGCGCCGGAGGTAGTCGACCATCGCCGTCACCGCGCGCGTCGCGTGGCCGTTCCCTCGTCCTTCGGCCGTCAGGACATACGCGATCCAGCAGACTTCGGGGGACTCGACCGTCGCCTGGACGTAGCCGATCAAGCGCCCGTCGTCGCGCCGGATCATCCAGTTGAACCACTGCTCGTCGCCTTCCGGGGACTCTCCTTTCGCACGGCGCTCATAAGCGCTGCGCAGCCATTCGAGCGTCGGTGGCTCGTCCTCATCGAGGAACTCGTAGATCGACGGATCGGCGAGCACCGCATGCATCTCCTCGGCATGCTCGACGGAAACGGGTTCGAGGCGCAACGGTGGCGCTTCCAGTGGCGGAAAGGCAGGCATGGCCACAGTGTCTCCGAATCACCAACCGCCTAACATGGCGAATCGCTCTTCACCGTTCACCCATGTTGCTGCGCACTATCTCACTCGCCGACACCGCCGCCATCGATCTCGTCGCCGAGCGCATGCGCGCGACGCTGATCGAAGTCGAAGGCGAAGACGCCGGCGGCACGATGTATTCGATGGACTGGCTGCGCGACCGCGTGCGGTGGCATCTGGACGGCCGCGCTGCGGAGGTCATCGTCGCCGAGGACGCGGCCGGCAGGATCCTCGGCCACACGATCTATCGGATCGAGTCCGACGCCGGAGCGCCCAGCGCCGCGCCGTTCGGCTTGATCTCGACGACCTACGTCGTGCCGGAGGCTCGTCGGCTGGGCGTCGCGCAACGGCTGCTCACGCATGCGGAAGCCTGGTTCCGCGAACACCGCGTGCCGCTCGCCTGCACCTGGACCTCCAACACCAATTCGCCGTTGATCGGCCTGTATGCCCGCAACGGGTACGTCGAAGCGGAGCGTGGTCCCAATCAACTGACGCAGACGATGATGGTCAGGCTCGCCAAGCCGCTGGCCGAGGCAACGATCCCATGACCCCCTTCACCACCGCCGCCTTCGACGATCCCAAGCCCGGTCTGGCCGCGTTGGTCGACGCCGGCCTCGATCAACACAATGAAGCCTTCGGCGACCACGGCGCCTTCGACGGACAGCGCGGGCTGTCGAGCGCCGCGTACGACGCCGGCGGTCGCGTCATCGGGGGCGCGGTCGGCCGCACGCTCGGACGCTGCTGCGAGCTCAAGCAGCTCTGGGTCGATGCGGCGCACCGGCACGCCGGCGTGGGCACCGCGGTCGTCCTCGCTTTCGAGCAGCGCGCCATCGAGCGCGGCTGCGACACCTTCTACCTCAGCACCTTCAGCTTCCAGGCCCGTCCGTTCTACGAGCGTCTCGGCTACAGCGTCCAGCTGGAGATCCCCGGCCACGGCGTCGCGGGCTCGAAGTTCTTCATGGTGAAGAAACTGCCCGGCTGATTGCCCGGGTGCGGCGCCCCGCGGGCACGCACCTTGCCGCCATGTCGGCATGAATACCCCTACCCGCACCGTCCACCTCTACCTCTTCGAGGGCTTCGCCGACTGGGAGGCCGCCTACGCGGTCGCGGGCATCAACACGCCCGAGTTCCAGAAGACGCCCGGCGACTGGCAGGTGAAGACCGTCGCCGCCGCCGGCGCCAACCTGACGCGATCAATGGGCGGTCTGTCGGTGATGCCCGACATCCGCCTATCGACGCTGTTCCCCGACGACAGCGAGCTCCTGATCCTTCCCGGCGGCGCCGGCTGGGACAAGGGCGAGCACATGGAGGCCGCCAAGAAGGCCAAGGAGTTCCTCGACGCCGGCAAGCGCGTCGCCGCGATCTGCGGCGCGACGGCGGGGCTGGCGCGGCTCGGGGTGCTCGACGACCGCCAGCACACGAGCAACGCGCTGTCCTACCTGAAGGGCGTCGCGGAGTACGGCGGCAGCGACCGCTACGTCGACGAGCCCGTCGTCTCGGACCGCGGCCTGCTGACCGCAGGCGGCATGTCCGCGCTGGACTTCGCCCGGGCCATCTTCGACACGCTCGACATCTACGAGCCCGAGACCCTCGACGCCTGGTACCAGCTCAACAAGACCGGCAAGTCGGCGTACTTCGCGAAGATGGCGCAGGCAGGCGGGGGGCGCTGATCCGTTTCAGGCGCCCTTGCTCGCCGTCACGATCCCCTGCCCCGCCGCCCACGCGCCGATGTCGTCACGCCGGATCGCCGCGGCCATCAGGCCCGGGAAGGCATCCGGCGTGCACGCGAACGACGGCACGCCCAGCGCCGCCAGCTTCGCCGCCAGCGCGCGGTCGTAGGCCGGCGCGCCCTCGTCGCTCAGCGCCAGCAGGGCCACGCACTGCACGCCGCTCTCGACCAGGGCGGCCGCACGTCGCAGCAGCTGCGGCTCGACGCCGCCTTCGTACAGATCGGAGATCAGCACGAAGATGGTGTTGCGCGGCTCGCGGATCAGCGACTGGCAATAGGCCACCGCGCCGTTGATGTCGGTGCCGCCGCCCAGCTGGACGCCGAACAGCAGATCGACCGGATCGTCGAGCTGCTCGGTCATGTCGACCACCGCCGTGTCGAAGACGACCAGCTTGGTGCTCACCGCCGGCAGCGACGCGAGCACCGCGCCGAAGATGCTCGAGTACACGACCGAGTTCGCCATCGATCCGCTCTGGTCGATGCAGAGCACCACCTCGCGTTGCGGACGCCGCGCCTTGCGGCCGTAGCCGTGCAAGGTCTCCGGCACCACCGTGCGCAGCTCCGGCTGCCAGTGGCGCAGGTTGGCTCGGATGGTGCGGTGCCAGTCGATCTCCGACAGCCGCGGGCGGCGATTGCGCTGGCTGCGGTCCAGGGCCCCGGTCACCGCCGCACGCATCGGCTCTTCGAGCCGTTTCATCAACTCGTCGACGACCTGCCGCACGACGCGGCGCGCGGTGTCCTTCGTGCCCGCCGGGATCACGCGCGACAGGGCCATGAGGTTCGCGACCAGGTGCACGTCGGGCTGCACGCCCTGCAGCATCTCCGGCTGCAACAGCATGTCGCGCAGGTTCAACCGCTCCAGCGCGTCCTTCTGCATCACCTGCACGACGGAGCTCGGGAAGTACTTGCGGATGTCGCCGAGCCAGCGCGCCACGCGCGGCGCCGAGTTGCCGCGCCCTCCGCGCCGGTCGTCGCCGAGCCCGCTGCCGTCGCCATAGAGCGCGCTCAGCGCCTGGTCCATCTCCACCGCGTCGCCGTGCAGGCCGCCGCAGCTGTCCTCCGCTTCGCCACCAAGCACCAGCCGCCAGCGGCGCAGACGATCCGCATCGGACGTGGGCGCGGTCGCGGTCGCGGTCGCGGTTGCGGTTGCGGTCATGGTGGCCGTCGAGTCCGTCAGATCATCAGGCGCGCTCATTCCTCCACTCCCAGCATCAATCGCAGCAGCGGCAAAGGGAGCGCCGCGCGTGCGTCGTCCCATTCCGCCGCAGCCATCACGGTGCCTGCACCGCTGCCCTTGCGCGCCGCGCGTTGACCGAGGTCGCGTCGCTCGCCCGCGTCGAAGTGGGCGAACGTGCGTCGCACCAGCGGCAGCACGCGGATGAAATGTTCGTCGTCGAGGCCGCCCAGCCAGGCATCGACCAGCGGCCAGACGCCGTCGTGATGCAGCAGCACCACGGCGTTGCGGTTCAGGAAGCCGTCCAGCCACGCGGCCGCTTTCGCCGGCTCCGCCGCGCGCGACAGCTGCAGCGACATCGCGGTCCCCGCGTCGTCCGCCGTGATCAGCCCGTCGTCCAGCAGCAGCCGCGTGCACAGGCCGCGCAGCAGCGCGTGCGCCCCCTCGCGGGCGGCCAGCTGCGAGATCGCCGCGCGCCATTGCGTCGAGGGCTCGGACTGGCGACCCGGATCGCGCAGCCGCACCGCCGCCTGCGCGCCCAGCACCCGGTCGCGGACCTGCTCCGCCGCGGCCTCGTCCAGCGAATCGCCCATCAGCGGCAGGCTGATCGCCGCGCGCGTCACCAGGCCGTCGAAGACATGGCCCACCATCGTCGCGTCGGTCTGCCGCACGTTGCCGTAGCGGAAGACGTTCGCCAGCGGCGGCAGCGCCCCCAGCAGCTGATCGGCGTCGCCGGTGACCGCCGCATGGTCCTGCAGCGCGCTCGATGCGAGCGTCACCGCGTCGGGCAGGTCGGCCAGCAGCACGCGATCGACGAGTTCCGCCAATGCCGCCAGGTTCGCCGACTTGCCACAGCGCTCGGCCACCGCGGTCGTTGCGGCCTGCGCGACGGACTGGCCCCAGCGGCTCGCCTCGATCACGCGCAGCGCGAACTCGGGCTGCCATTGCAGCGTCCAGATCTCGTGGAAGGTCCCGCGCGAGGACTTGCCCGTGCGCGCGATCTCGCCCCACGGCAGGTCGATCAGCCGCAGGCGGTGCAACAGGTGGCTGCGCGCCAGGTCGTTGGGCTGGCGCAGGTCGAGGTCGAGCGTCTTCTGCGTCGCCTCGGGCTTCATGCGCAGCGACTTCTGCAGCTGCTCCAGGTTGCGCTGCAGCGGCACCGTGGGCACGTCGGCCGGCACGCCGCCCAGGCGATCGCCGATGACCAGCTCGTCGTGGATGAAGCCGAGGACGGCTTCGTCGCCCAGCGTCATGACGGTGCGCGTGGCTTCGTGCAGCTCGTCCAGGCCCGGTGCGGGGCGCTGCCGCAGCGCGGCCAGCGTGTCGGCCAGCCGGGCCGCCTCGATCAGGTGGGCGGAGGAACAGTCGAGATCGCGCTCGCGCATCAGCCGCGCGACGCGCGCCAGCCAGCCGATCGCGCGGGGACGGCGTTCGCCGTCATTGCCATCCTGGTCGCCCTGGCCACGCTGGCTGCTCAGCCAGAGGTGTTCGTACCAGCCCGGCGAGTGGATGCCCGCACCGTAGCCGCTGGCGCGAGCGAGGTGTCGATAGGTCCACGGCACCCAGGTGCTCGTGACCTTGAGCTTGGGGACGCCCTTGAGCAGCGCCTGGTCCGCTTTCGCGGTGACGTCGGCCCGCAGGCCGCCCAGGTGCCACGCGCCGCAGACGACCGCGATGCGCTCGAAGCCCTCCTTGCGCGCCGCGCGAATGCACTGGCGCATGTGGGCCTCACGCAGCACCTCGCGATGGGCGCGCGGCGTCCGGGGATCGAGGGTCTCGTCCTCGCCGGACTCGGCGCGCAGCGTGGTCATCGCCTCGGAGATGGCGGCGAACAGATCCTCGCCGTCGCCGCGCTCCTCGACCATGTGGTTCCACCAGGTCTCGCCGTCGGCGTAACCCGCCGCGCGGGCGAGCCAGTCCAACGGATCGCCGCGGCGCGTCGAATGCTCGACGGGCTCTGCGGCGTCAATCTCTTCGGCGTCAGGCTCTGCGGGCGCGGCCTCTGCGGGCGCGGGCTCCCCGGGCTGCCCGGCCGCCTCTTCCCTCGCCTCTTCCTTCGCCTTCTCCAGCGCGAGCGAGACGCCGACCGGCAGGTCGATGAACCGCACCGGCACGCCGGCGAGGCCGGCCCAGCGCAAGGCCTGCCACTCTGGCGAGAAGCTCGCGAACGGGTGGTAGACCGCGCGGCCCGATTCCTCGACGCCGTGCGTCAACAGCGCCACCGGCGGCGTCATCGCGGGATCGAGCACGGCAGCGACCAGCCCGTCCGCCTCGGGCGGCCCTTCGATCAGCACGCAGTCGGGCTTGAGCGCCTCGAACGCCGCGAGCAGGCTGCGCGCGCAGCCCGGGCCGTGGTGCCGCACGCCGAAGTAGTGGACGGGATCGCTCATGACCGCTCGTGAAAGCTCAGGGACTCAAAGACTCAGGGACTCAGGGACTCAGGCTTGACGGTTCAGGACTGCTCGCGGCAGGCGCGGTACAGGTCCTTCCAGTCGGTGCGTTCCTTGACGACCGTCTCGAGGTATTCGTTCCAGACGACCTGGTCCTGCACCGGGTCCTTGACGATCGCGCCGAGCAGGCCCGACGCCACGTCGCGCGGGCGCAGCACGCCGTCGCCGAAGTGGCCGGCCAGCGCCATGCCGCTGTTGATCACGGAGATGGCCTCGGCCGTCGACAGCGTCCCGCTGGGCGACTTCAGCTGGGTCTTGCCGTCCTCGGTGCGGCCGTTGCGCAGCTCTCGGAAGATCTGCACGATGCGCCGCACTTCCTTGAGCGCCGGCGGCTCGGCGGGCAGTTGCAGCGCCACGCCCAGTTCGGCCACGCGCTTGACGACGATGGACACCTCGGCGTCCTCGCTCGACGGCACCGGCAGCACCACGGTGTTGAAGCGGCGCTTCAGCGCGGCGGACAACTCGTTCACGCCCTTGTCGCGGTTGTTCGCCGTCGCGATCACGCTGAAGCCGCGCGTGGCCTGCACCTCGGTGCCGAGCTCGGGCACCGGCAGCGTCTTCTCCGACAGCACGGTGATCAGGCAGTCCTGGACGTCGGCCGGGATGCGCGTCAGTTCCTCGATGCGCGCGATCTTGCCGTCGCGCATCGCCTTCATCATCGGGCTGGGCACCAGCGCGGCCTCGCTGGGACCGTTGGCCAGCAGCTGCGCGTAGTTCCAGCCGTAGCGCAGCTGTTCCTCGCCGGTACCCGCGGTGCCCTGGATCAGCAAGGTCGAGTCGCCGCTGACCGCCGCCGACAGGTGCTCCGACACCCACGACTTCGCCGTGCCCGGCACGCCGTAGAGCAGCAGCGCGCGGTCGGTCGCCAGCGTGGCGACGGCGATTTCCATCAGCCGCTCGTCGCCGATGTACTTGGCGCTGACCTCGAAGCCGTTCTCCAGCGTCCCGCCCATCAGGTAGCGCAGCACGGCCCACGGCGACATCGCCCAGTTCCCGGGACGCGTGCGCGTGTCCTGGCGCTTCAGCTCGGCGAGTTCCTCGGCGAACTGGTGCTCCGCATGGCGGCGCAGGACGTGCGAGGCGGTGGAGGTCTCGGGGGAAGTCGTCATGAGGTCCTCGGGATCGGATCGGGTGAAAGGGCGAGCGGAAGGGCGAGCAGGACGCGGCGCAGCGCGGCCGTCTGCGCGACGGCCTGGAGCTGCTCCGCCTGGGAGGCGGTCTCGTCGGCAGCGCGGATGTCGGGCAGCGTCGCGTAGGCGGGCAGGCTGTCGGCATGCACGACCGCGCCGAAGTCGACCAGCATCGCCCGGACGGCGTAGTCGTCCTTCAGCGTGCCGGCGCGGGCGCGCGTCAGCAGTTGGTGGGTCAGCGCCTGCGAGAGATCCGCGCCGAGCATCTCGCCGCCGCTCGCCGCGGCGATGAGCGCCGACAACGGCAGGGAGCCCTGTTGCAGATGCCGCAGCCAGTGGCGCTCGCGGCGGGCCTGCGGCAGCCATTGGAGCGCCTGCGCCGCCTGATGCATCTGCACGGGCGCCTGTGTCTGCGCCTGGCCGGAGCCGGAGCCGGAAGCCTGCGAGACATCGAGGAAGGCTTCGCACCAGTCGACCTCACGGGTCGCGGCGAGCACGTCGAACCAGCCGCGCAGCAGGGCGTCGGCCCAATCGGTCTTGCCAGCCCAGACGAGCAGCTCGGCGGGCGTCATGCCGGTCGTCGCGGTCCACCAGTCCAACGGGACCTGGCGCACCAGTTGATAGAGCCACCAGGCGCGTTCGCCGAGCTTCTCGTTGGACGAGCGCGCGACGACGATCTGATCGGACGCCCAGTCCCCGCCCGCGGCTTCGGGCGCATCGATGACCCAATGCTGGCGCAGCAGCGCGCGCTCGCGGCGCAACAGCGGCGAGAGCCGGTCGATGGCGCGCCGCGGATGGGCGGCGTCGGGCAGTCGCAGCAGCAGATCGAGCGCGACATCGCGGACCTCGCGACTGCGATCGGCACGCAGCCGATCGAGGAGCGCCTCGTCGTCCATGCCGAGCCCGACCGACAGTTGCGCCACCAGATCGGCGCGTTCCTTCGCGGCGAGTTCCGTCAGCGCCGCCTCCAGGCGACGCCGGCCTGCGGCGGCGTCGGTCGCGCGCTCGCGCGCCAGGAAGGCGCGCCGCTGCTCCAGCGTGCCGTCGGTCCACAGCGTCTCGCCGAGGGCGTCACTGCCTACGCCGGCGGCGTAGTGCCAGTCCTCTCGCTGCCGGGCTAGCCACAGGCCGCGCTCGCCGAGCACCGGCAGCAACGAAGCGCGCAGCGCGACGGCGCGTCGTCCGGCGTCGAGCGCCAGCGGCAGCAGCATCTCGGGCAGACGCAGTTCCGCCGCGCCCAGTTCCACGAACATCAGTTGCTGGAGTCGCGTGGGCGCCTCTGTCAACGTCCAGTGCATCAGCGTGCGTGGCGAGCCGGCGGCTCCGTCGAGTCCTTCCAGGCGCTCAGGAACGACCGCCAGACGGTCGACGCCGGCGGGCTCCGTCGCCGGAGCGGTCCAAGGGCGGTCCTGCGTGCCGGCGGCGTCGCAGGTGGCGATGACGGCCATCGTCCGCAAGACCTGACCCGCCGGACCTTCAACGACGCCGGCGACCTGCCCGACCTGCGAAACGAGCTCGCCGATCTCGCCCGGCCATTCGGGCAACGGTCCGGGCTGTCGATCCGTGCCCACCATCGCGACGGGCAGCAGCGGCTTCCAGGCGCTCATGCGGCGCTCCTCGACCACGCAGGGCCGACGCCATCCGCTCCGGACCGCCAGGCGGTGAGCGGGCGCAACGCACGGCCGTCCCATTCGCCCATGACGGCCAGTGGATGACCGCCGGCGACGGCCATCAGCGACCACCAGTCGGCATCGCCGACCAGCACCGGCACGGCGCGGCCGTCGGCGGTCAGATGGGGACCGGCGTCGGCGGCGACCGGCGTCGCGTTCGCGAGCACGACCGGATGCATCAGCGCGAAGGGATGGGCAGCCACGCGTTCGGCCACGCGCTGCCATTCGTCCTGCCAGGATTCGGATCTGGCAAGTCGCACCGTGTTGACGGAACCCTCGGACTCCGACGGCGGTGAAGCGTCGGCGATCAGCGCGCGCAGCGGCGCGTTGCCGGGATAGAACGCGAGCGTCAGGTCGGCGGCGATACCGGGCAGCCACATACCTTCGAAACCGCGGCCGCCGTGCGCGTGATCGAGCAGCCAGGCGCGCCGGCCCGAGCGCGCGCCGTGCAGCCAGATGCGGCGTTCGTTGAGGCGGCCCTCGCGCTCCTCGACGATCACGCCGAGGACTGTCCAGCGATCGGTGACGCGTTCGCCGACGGCGAGCACCTCCGCCTGGTCGAGCGGCCAACCGCAGACAGTGCGGAGATCGGCTTGAACGGGCGCGGACAGCGTTTCGCGGCGGGCGATGCCCTCGCAAGCGAGCTGCAGCAGGCCGAGGCGCGAGAGCGTTCGTTCCGGCCAGTCGGCGCCGAGGCGCCAGCCGTCCGCGGCCGCGACGATGCGCTGGCCGAGACCGGGTGCCTGGGCGTCCACCATGCGCGCCGCCATCGTGCGCCAGCCGCGGATCGCGGCGTCGTCGAGCGCGCCGAGCCCGCGACCGATCTGGTCGCCGAGCCAGCGTTGCAGTTCGGCGGCGGCGTCCTCGATGCGACGCCACCGTTGCGACTCGCGCTTGAGCGCGTTGTCCGGATCGGCGAGCGCCGACGCGGCCTGCGCGGGATCGACGCCGTCGGCGATCTGCGCGGCGCGTTCGGTCGCGCGTTCGACGGCTTTCTGGTCGCGCTCTTCCTTCTTCTGCGCACGCTCGCCGCGGGAGGCGATCCATTCGGCGACCCAGGCGGGCGGCTCGGCGGCGGCGAAGCGGGAGGCGTCCTGCGCCCGCAGCATCAGCAGCGCGAGCCCGTGCTTGCAGGGGAACTTGCGGCTGGGGCAGGAGCAGCGGAACGCGGGACCGCTGAGGTCGACCTGCGTCTGATACGGCTTGGAGCCGCTGCCCTGGCATTCGCCCCAGACGGCGGCGTCATCGGCGCCCAGCAACGGCCATTTGGCCGGCGAGGTCAGTCCTCGCGCGGCCTTCGCCGATGCCTCGTCCGGCGCCAGCGCCAGCACGCCCTCCATGGTCAGCGTCATGCTGGCCCGCTCCCTGGTCGAATCGTTGTGGGTGAGTTCGAGCGGGAGTCTAGCCGGAGACAACGTCGCGGATATTCGTCCAGCTCTCCCGGTCCTTCCGGAGTTTCGGAGGTTGGCGACGCCGTCTCATTGCCCCGTAGACTCCCCGTCCGACAACGCACAGGACACCTGGGAGAGGGAGGACATCATGTCCACAGGAACGCAGCTGCGGCGGTGGTTGGACGCAATGACCGGCCTGCTGGTGCTGACGCTCGCCGCGGCGGGCACGAGCGCGGCCTTTGCGGGAACGGAGGTCGTTCCGGCCGGTCCGTTGTTGAGCACCGGGCCCATCGGTTATCAGTTCGCGGTCTATCTGCCGGAGAAGTCCGCCGCATCGCCGATGGAGGCGCTGCGGCAGGCGCTGAAGGCCACGGCCGGGGCGCCGGCGCTCGCGCAGAAGATCGATCAGGCACCGGCAAGCCCCGTCGTCATGGCGACGCTCAACGAGCAGGCGGCGACGACCTACGCCCCACCGGACGTCTCCCAGATCCAGCGCTTCGGCCACGGTTTGAGCAAGGAGCAGGCCGCGGCGCTCGCCCGGTCGCGCGCTGCACTGCTCATGGACTTCGTGCATCCGTCCTCGCAGCGAATCGGCGCGTATCGGAATTCGCTGCTGATCGCCGAAAGGGTGGCGCGGGCCACCGGCGGCATCCTCTGGGATGAAGAGACACGGGAGGTCTTCACACCCGACGCGTGGCGGTCGCGAAGGATCGAGACCTGGGACCGAGACATCCCGGACGTCAGCCAGCAGATCGTCGTGCATGCCTATCTCAGCGATCCGCAGGTTCGCGCGATCTCCCTGGGCATGGGGAAGTTCGGCGCCCCCGACGCGGTCATCGAGAACTTCCCCTGGTCCAGCAACGCGCGGATGGGCAATCTGATCAACGCAATGGTCCAGTTGTCCGCGGAGGGCGCTTTGGCCGGCGCCAAAGGGCAATTCGATCTGGACTTCGATGCGATCCGCCATGCACGCGTCAGGCAGTCGCTGAAGGAGCTGCTGCTGCCCAACGCGAAGGCGAAGGCGCCGCTCCTGCTCGTCAAGGGCACGCCGCGACGTGTTCGACTATCTCCTGCACGACGCGTCCGGAAAGTCGGAAGGCAACGAGACCGGAAAGATCATCGCGAAGATGCGATGACCGACCGGCACGACGACCGTGCCGGTCACGGAGCGCCCGTCAGCGTTGGGGAGTGAAGGCTTCGAGCTGCTTGATGCGCACTTGCGCGTGATCGCGCATGCAGCCGAGGTACTGCAGGTTGCGGATCGAGCCTTCGGACCACAGGTCGAGCACCGCCTTGCAGTCCGCTTCGCGGAACTTGACCCACAGCCGCTGCGCGGCGATGAGGCTCTCCTTCGGCTTCGCCGGCCTGGCCCCGCCGACCTTGGCCGGCGTCTCCGCCAGCACGCGGCGATAGACCTCGTTGAGCTGCTTCTCGACCTGCTTCTGCTCCTGCACAGCGCAGTCGTTCATGTCGACCGTGCTCACGGCATTGGCGCAGTCGAGTGCGTGCGCGGAAGATGCTGCGGATATCACCAGCGCCGCAAAGGCGAGTCGTCGCGCTATGGCAAGTTCTTGACGAAAGACGCTTCTAGTCATGTGTGCTCCTCGTGGCGGTCAGACTACCGGGCACGATTGGAACCCGCATTGGCGCGGAGGTTTCGCGCTGTTGCATTTCGGTCCGCAAGCCGATGACCTTCGACAACGCCCGTCGTCTCGCGCAACGGTCCAATGGCGACATGTCTCAGTTCAAAAGCGCCGTCGCACTGTTTCTCGCCTTCAGCGGTCACCAGCTCTGGGCGTCGCCGCAATTCTTCAGTTGCCCCGCCGAATGGGCCTCCACCAAGCAGGAGGCCGCAGAGGTGCCTGAAGGCTTCACGGCCTCGCGCGAAGTGCCTCAGGCGAAGCACGACCTCGGCGGCTTCCGGATCAACCAAGGTCCCATCGAGGAACACCAAGGCGCCATCTACGACGACGTGAAGACCCAGCGCGACGCCAAGGGTGGCGTCACCGAAACGCTGGTCTGGAACGTCGCCGCGCTTGATCGTCCGCTCGCGATCTGCAGCTACACAGGGACGCGGCTCGTTCTCACGCGACCACTGACCGGCTATGCCCAGTGCACGGCCATCATGCGCAAGGAACCCGGCGCCATGATGACCATCCGTTCCGTCAACTGCCGCTGAGCGGCACGTCGACAGGTATCACGGCAAGCGCGCCAGCGCCTCCAGATACCGCGGCGCCAGCATCAGCTCATCCCACGTCAGCGGCGCCGACTGCGGCACCAGCGCCGCGCGGCGCGCTTCGCTGTCGATCGCCGGCATCCACTCGCCTTTCGCCTGCGCGTCGGTAAGGCCGTCGAGCAGTTCATCGATCGCGCGGCCGCCCTGCTCCTGGCTCTGGTTGCACAGCAGCACCAGGTCGCAGCCCGCGCCCAGCGCGGCGAGCGCCGCCTCGGTGTAGCCCACCGGCCGGCCTTCGATCACGCGCGCCGCGGCCATGCCGAGGTCGTCGCTGAACACCGCGCCGGCGAAGCCCAAGCGGTCGCGCAGGATGTCCTGCAGCCAGCGCTGGCTGAAGCCCGCAGGACGGCTGTCCACCTTGCGGTAGACCACGTGCGCCGGCATCACCGCCGACAGGCTCAGGCTCAGCCATTCGAACGGGCGGACGTCCTCCGCCAGGATCGCCTTCAGCGAGCGCGTGTCCACCGGCACCCCGACGTGCGAATCGACGCTCACCGCGCCGTGTCCCGGGAAGTGCTTGCCGCAGCTCGCCATGCCCGCCAGGGCCAGGCCTTGCATCAGGCTCTGCGCCAGCAGGCTCACCACGCGCGGATCGCTGTGGAAGCTGCGCGATCCGATCACCGCGCTGATCGACTGGCGTCCGGCGTCCTGGTGGTCCAGGTCCAGCACCGGCGCGAAGCTCATGTCGACGCCGCAGGCCCGCAGCTCCAGCGCCAGCACAAGGCCGGTCGCCGTCGCGGCCTGCACCGCCCGCATCGCGTCATCCATCCACAGCTCGCCGAGCGCGCGCATCGCCGGCAGCGCCGTGAAACCGTCCGTGCGGAAACGCTGGACACGACCGCCCTCCTGGTCGACCGCAATCAGCAGGTCGGGACGGATGGCCTTGGCCTCGGCGCACAGCGAGGTCAGCTGCGCGCGGTTCTCGAAGTGGCGCGCGAACAGGATCATCCCGCCCGTCAGCGGATGCGCCAGCCGGCGGCGGTCGTCCGCCGTCAGCGTGGTGCCGGCGATGTCCAGGATCACGGGCGAATGCAGATGCTCGGTCATTGAGGGTGTCTCTTTCATTTTCAATCGCGGGTCTCGACGACGACGAACGCCGTCGCATAGTCGGTCTCGTCGCTCACGCTGACATGCGCGCTCAGGCCCTTGGCCTCGAACCACTCGGCCAGCGCACCGTGCAGCTGGATCCCCGGCTTGCCGCTGCGTGCCTTGACGATCTCGCAGGCGCGCCAGGTCATCGGCATCCGCATGCCCATGCCGATCGCCTTGGAGAACGCCTCCTTGGCCGAGAACCGCGTCGCCAGGTAGGCGATGCCCCGCGCCTCGACCTTGGCGTACCGCTCGCGGAACACCTCGATCTCGTGCGGGCCCAGCACCTTCTCGGCAAAGCGCACGCCGCGCCGTTGGAAGGTCTCCCGGATGCGCCGGATGTCGCAGACGTCCGTGCCGATGCCGTAGATCATCGCGACCCTTTCATGCGCAGCGCGTGCGCGCTTGGTGCCCGCCGTGTGGACGTTGCGTGCAGAAGTGCAATCAGACGTACGCGCGCTGGATGCAGCGCTGATAGTCGCGCACCGCCTCGGTGTAGCCGAGCTCCAGCGCATCCGCGATCAGCGCGTGGCCGATCGAGACCTCCGACACCCCCGGCACCTCGCGCAGGAAGCGCGTCAGGTTGTCGCGGTTCAGGTCATGGCCGGCGTTGATGCCCAGCCCCTGTGCCAGCGCCGCGCGCGCCGCGGCGGCGAAGGCGGCCACCACCGCGGCCTCGCGCGGCGTGCCGAAGGCGCTCGCCCAGGTCTCGGTGTAGAGCTCGATGCGGTCCGCCCCCAGCGCGGCCACGTGCGCCATCGCCTCCGGCAGCGGATCCATGAACAGGCTCACCCGCACGCCCAGCGACTTGCATTCCGCGATCATCGGACGCAGCCGTTCGGCATCCGCCGGCAGGTTCCAGCCGTGGTCGGAGGTGAACTGGTCCTCGCTGTCCGGCACGAAGGTCGCCTGATGCGGCCGCGTCTCCCGGATGAAGTCCATCAGGTTCTGCGTCGGGTTGCCCTCGATGTTGTACTCGGCCTGCGGCCAGGACTTCATCAGTGCGGCGAGCTCGCGCACGTCGTCGGCGCGGATGTGTCGCGCATCGGGCCGCGGATGCACCGTGATGCCCTGCGCGCCGGCCTCCAGGCACAGCTGCGCCGCACGCGTCACGCTGGGAATGCCCAGGTGCCGGGTGTTGCGCAGCAGCGCGACCTTGTTGACGTTGACCGACAGCGCGCATCGCGCATCGTGGCGGCCGGATTCGGGAGCGATCAGCGGATTCATGTGAGCAGCTTCTGGACGTCGAGCAGCACTTGCCGCGTCCGCAATGGACGATGCCCCAGATGATAGTGAAGCAATGCGCGCGACAACGGCTTGAGCGCCGGACCCGCGAGTTCGCAGGCCTGCTGCAGCGCCGCCTGGCTGCCGTGCAGCAGCGCGGCCTGCAGCTGGATGAAGGCCTGGCCCGTCAGCTGAGGTGCGTCGTGTGTCGGCACGATGACGCCGGACTCCGGTGCGAGCATGTAGAGCCGCTCCGGATCGAGCGGCGCCTGCGTCGTCGAGAGCACGCTCAGATCGGGCAGCAGGCCGCAGATCGCGAGCATCTTCAGCTCGAACGCGCGCAGCGCCGCGTGCGCGTCGTCCACGGACGTCAGCTGTGGCAGCAGGGCCGCATAGGCGTCGAAGAGCTCCGGCTGCGCATCCTGGCGCGGCAGGAACTTCAGCAGCAGCTCGTTGACGTAGTAGCCGCTGAACAGCGCCGCGCCGGTGGGCAGCGTCTGCCCGCCGACCCACTCCGCGCCGCGCAGCGATTGCACCTCGGCCGCGCCGTCCTCGTTCATCTTCGACGGCTTGGACAGCGTCACCTGGAGCCGCAGGAAGGGCAGCAGCACCGATCGCAGCTGCGAATACGGCCGCTTGGCGCCCTTGGCCACCACCGCCAGCCGGCCGTGCTCACGGCTGAACAGGTCCAGCACGAGGCTGGTCTCGCTCCAGTCGTAGTGATGCAAAACAAAAGCCGCCTGCGTGGCGGGCGGCTTCGGGGCGCGTGTGGCCATGGGCCTTACTCGTAACCGTAGCTTCTCAGATGCTCTTCGGAATCAGCCCAGCCGGACCGCACCTTCACCCAGAGCTCCAGGAACACGCGCGCGTCCCACAGCTTCTCAAGTTCCTGGCGCGTCTCCGAGCCGATGCGCTTCAGGCGTTCGCCGCCCTGGCCGATGATCATGCCCTTCTGCGCGTCGCGCTCGACCACGATGGTCGCGGCGATGCGGCGCAGGTTGCCCTCCTCTTCCCAGCGATCGATGATCACCGTGGCTTCGTAGGGCAGCTCGTCGCCGGTCAGGCGGAAGAGCTTCTCGCGGATCATCTCCGCGGCCATGAACTTCTCGCTGCGGTCGGTCAGCGCGTCTTCCTCGTAGAACCATTCCTGGCTCGGGAGGTAGGGCTTCAGGATCTGGAACAGGCGCTGCACGTCCGAGTCCTTCTTGGCCGACAGCGGCACGAACTCGGTGAAGTTGCGGCGCTCCTGCATGCTCTTGAGCCAGGGCATCATCTCGGCCCGTCTCGTCACCGCGTCCAGCTTGTTGGCGATCAGCACGACCGGCTTGTTCTGCGGCAGCAGCGACAGCACCTTCGCGTCGTCCAGGCCGAAGCGGCCCGCCTCGACGACGAACAGCACCAGGTCCACGTCCGCCAGCACGCCCTGGACCGTGCGGTTCAGGTTGCGGTTCAGCGCGCTGCTGTGCTTGGTCTGGAAGCCGGGCGTGTCGACGAAGACGAACTGCGCCTCGTCGACGGTACGCACGCCGGTGATGCGGTGGCGCGTGGTCTGCGCCTTCTTCGAGGTGATCGAGACCTTCTGTCCCACCAGCGCGTTCAGCAGCGTCGACTTGCCGACGTTGGGCCGGCCCACGATCGCGATCAGGCCGCAGCGCAGGTCGCCCTCGTAGGGCATCGCGCCGATGCCGCCCTGGATCTCGGGCAGGTCCTCGCCGTCACCGTCTTCCTCGTCATCGTCGAGTTCATCGCCCTCCTCGCCCTCTTCGTGGGCGCGCGCGTCGGCGTCCTGGTCGAGCGGGGAGTCGGCGGGGTGCGGCGTGGCGGAGTCGTGCGGGGCGTTCAGATCAGGATCCTCGGAAACAGGGGAATGGGAAGGGGAATGGGAAGAAGAATCGGAAAGCGATCCCGGAATGGAATCGGACGAGGACGTCGATGTCGGCGTCCTCGGTGTCTTGGGTGCGTTCATCGCGGGCTCCGCGTCAGTCGCGCAGGCCGGTGCCGGGCCGGTCGCCGGCGAGCAGTTCGTCCAGCACCTGCCGGGCGGCCTCCTGCTCGGCGATCCGGCGCGATCGACCTTCGCCGCGGCGCGACAGCGTCAGCGAGGCCACTTCGCATTCGACGGTGAAGGTCTGCGCGTGGGCCTGGCCCCGCGTCTCGGCGATGCGGTAGGACGGCACCGGCAGCTTGCGCGCCTGGAGCCATTCCTGCAGCGCCGTCTTCGAATCCTTGGCCCACTGCTCGATGCCGCTGGCGGCGATGGTCTCGCCCAGCAGCCCGCGCACGATCTCGCGCGCGGCCTCGTAGCCGCCGTCCAGGAACGCGGCGCCGATCACGGCCTCCAGCGCATCCGCCAGGATGGACGGCCGCTGGCCGCCGCCGCCGCGGGCCTCGCCCTCGCTCATGCGCAGCGCCTCGGGCATCTGCAGCACCAGCGCCAGGCGGTGCAGGCTGTCCTCGCGCACCAGGTGCGCGCGGATGCGCGTCAGGTCGCCTTCGTCCGAACCGGCGAAGCGGTCGAACAGCAGCGCCGACACCGTCAGGTTGAGCACCGCGTCGCCGAGGAACTCCAGGCGCTCGTTGTGCTGCTGGCCGAAGCTGCGATGCGTCAGCGCGCGCTGCAGCAGACCCGGCTGCTTGAAGCGGTAGCCGAGGCGTTGCTGGAGGGCGTCGAGCGCTTGCGGAGTCATGGACGGCGGTGGTGAAGAGGGGTCAGGTCGGGCAACGGATCATCAACGGACGATCAGCGCCACATCAACGCGTTTCGCCTTTGTACTTGATCACCAGGAACGCGGGGCCGAACAGGGGCACTTCCTTGTCGTAGGCGAAGCTGATCTTCACCTTCTCATCCACCTTGGTGATGATCAAGTCCTTCGGCTCGATGCTGACGATCGAATATTCGATGTCCTTGGTCCGCTGGAACTGGTCGCGCGCCGCGGCCACGGTCGGCGGACTGTCGCGGGCGATCTTCTCGACGGCGCGCTGGATCGTGTAGTACTCCATCACCGTGGGCACCACGCGCAGCAGGATCACCGACCCGCCGCCGATGATCACCGCCCAGAACAGCAGCCCGAGCAGGCTGAGTCCCCGTTGAATCTTCCGTGCCCTCATCACGAGTCGCTCCGATGGTTGTCGTTGGAACAGAGTAGTCGATCATCGGCCGATCGTGGGCCGGCCAGTGTGTCAGCCGGTATGTCGGTCCGCAGGTCGACCGATGTTATTGGATACCGCCGATGCGCTTCAGGCTGCCGAAGTTCATCCAGACCACGAAGGCGCGGCCGACGATGTTCTCGTCCGGCACGAAGCCCCAGAAACGCGAGTCCTGCGAGTTGTCGCGGTTGTCGCCCATCATGAAGTAATGGCCGGCCGGCACCTTGCAGGTCACGCCTTCCAGCGTGTACTTGCAGTTCTCGTTGTACGGGAAGTCATAGATCTTGCCGATGCGCCCCTGCGCCTGCGCGTCCACCAGGATCTGGTGCTCGACCGGGCCCAGCTTCTCGGTGAAGCGCGGACGGAAGCGCATCGAGTTCGGATCCTCGTCGAAGAACTCGCCCTGCGACACCGTCTCCACCTGCTTGCCGTTCACGTACAGCTTCTGGTTGAGGTAGGCGATCTCGTCGCCCGGCAGGCCGACAGCGCGCTTGATGTAGTCGATGCTGGGGTTCTGCGGGTAGCGGAACACCACCACGTCGCCGCGCTGCACGTCGTTGTTGCTGATGATCTTCTTGTTGATCACCGGCAGTCTGATGCCGTAATGGAACTTGTTGACCAGGATCAGGTCGCCGATCAGCAGCGTCGGCACCATGGAGCCGGACGGGATCTTGAACGGCTCGAACATGAACGAGCGCAGCAGGAACACGATCAGGATCACCGGGAACAGGCCGGCGGTCCAGTCCAGCCACCAGGGCTGGCGCAGGATCTCCTCGCGGGCGCCTTCGACGTCGCCGTCCACGCGCTGGATGCCCTGCGCGGCCAGCGAGGCGCGGCGCTGCTCGTCGTTCCTGGCCAGCCGTTCCGCCGCGCGCTCGCGCGACGGCTGGAAGTGGAAGCGCTCGGCCAGCCAGTAGGCCAGCGTCACCGTGGTCAGGATCAGCAGCAGCAACGAGAAGTTGCCGTTCCAGTAGCCTTGGTACCAGCCGCCCAGGTAGGCGATCAGGGTCACGTACAGCAACCCGGTCAGTGCGCTCATGGCTTTCATGCGGAGACTTATTCTTCGACTTGGAGGATGGCCAGGAAGGCTTCTTGCGGCACCTCCACCGAACCGATTTGCTTCATGCGCTTCTTGCCGGCCTTCTGCTTCTCCAGCAGCTTGCGCTTGCGGCTGATGTCGCCGCCGTAGCATTTTGCCAGCACGTTCTTGCGCAGCGCCTTGATGTTCTCGCGCGAGATGATGTTGGCGCCGATGGCCGCCTGGATGGCCACGTCGTACATCTGGCGCGGGATGATCTCGCGCATCTTGGCCGCCACCTGGCGGCCGCGGAACTGCGACTGCGCCCGGTGCACGATCAGCGACAGCGCGTCGATGCGGTCGCCGTTGATCAGCATGTCGACCTTGACGACGTCGGAGGCGCGGTATTCCTTGAACTCGTAGTCCATCGAGGCGTAGCCGCGCGAGACCGACTTCAGCTTGTCGAAGAAGTCCAGCACGATCTCCGCCAGCGGGATCTCATAGGTCAGCATGACCTGGCGGCCGTGGTAGGCCATGTTCAGCTGCACGCCGCGCTTCTGGTTGGCCAGCGTCATGACCGCGCCGACGTACTCCTGCGGCATGTACAGATGCACCGTCACGATCGGCTCGCGGATCTCGGCGATCTTGCTCTGCTCCGGCATCTTCGAGGGGTTCTCCACCTCGATGACTTCGCCGTCGCCCAGCTGGACCTCGTACACCACGCTGGGCGCGGTCGTGATCAGGTCCTGGTCGAACTCGCGCTCCAGGCGCTCCTGCACGATCTCCATGTGCAGCAGGCCGAGGAAGCCGCAGCGGAAGCCGAAGCCCAGCGCCTGCGAGACTTCCGGTTCGAAGCGCAGCGAGGCGTCGTTCAGCTTGAGCTTCTCCAGCGCGTCGCGCAGCTGGTCGTACTCGCTGGCCTCGGTCGGGTACAGGCCCGCGAACACCTGCGGCTGGATCTCCTTGAAGCCGGGCAGCGCCTCGGTGGCCGGACCCAGGTTGTTCGGGAGCTTCTTTTCCAGCGTGATGGTGTCGCCCACCTTCGCCGCGGACAGTTCCTTGATGCCGGCGATGATGAAGCCGACCTCGCCCGCGTTGAGCTGGTCGCGCTTCTCCGACTTGGGCGTGAACACCCCCAGGTGTTCGGCCGGGTAGATGGCGTTGGTCGCCATCATGCGGATGCGTTCGTTCTTCTTCAGCGTGCCGTCCACCACGCGGACCAGCATCACGACGCCGACGTAGTTGTCGAACCAGGAGTCGATGATCATCGCGCGCAGCGGCGCCTCGACCGTGCCCTGCGGCGGCGGCATGCGGGCGATGACCGCCTCGAGGATCTCGTCGATGCCCATGCCGGTCTTGGCCGAGCACGGGATCGCGTCGGTGGCGTCGATGCCGATGACTTCCTCGATCTCCGCCTTCGCGCCGTCCGGGTTCGCCGACGGCAGGTCCATCTTGTTCAGGACGGGGACGACCTCCACGCCGAGCTCCAGCGCGGTGTAGCAGTTGGCCACCGTCTGCGCCTCGACGCCCTGGCTGGCGTCGACCACCAGCAGCGCGCCTTCGCAGGCGGACAGCGAACGGCTCACCTCATACGAGAAGTCCACGTGTCCGGGCGTGTCGATCAGGTTCAGGTTGTAGACCTGGCCATCCGCGGCCTTGTACTGCAGCGCGGCGGTCTGCGCCTTGATCGTGATGCCGCGCTCACGCTCGATGTCCATCGAGTCCAGCACCTGCGCTTCCATCTCCCGGTCCGACAGCCCGCCGCAGCGCTGGATGATCCGGTCGGCCAACGTGCTCTTGCCGTGGTCGATGTGGGCAATGATGGAGAAATTGCGGATGTGGTTCATGGACTCGGACGGAGACCGCGCGCTTGGTCCGCCACTTCAACGGTGCTCGAGCGGAGCACGCTGACGCATGCTGAACATGCGGGGGACGTCGGTCGGGGCGGTGATGCAGGGCCCTTCGCAGGACCTGAACGGGACATAAAAAAAAGGCACGTCTAAACGGTGACGCGCCTTCCAACAAAACGTATGGCAACTGCTTGTTGGGCTTTCATTGTAGCCAAAAGCCCCGCCCTGGAAACCGCATGGATGCGAGCTTCTCGCGCGTTGCCCTTCGCCAACAGCGTTTTTATACACAGGTTATCCACAAAATTCGGGGACATCCTGTGGATCGCTGAGCCCATCAAAATGGTGCCTTCCGATTCACCGTCGGAACAGCGACAAAGCTGCCCGAACGCGGCTTGATTGTAGCGGAGCGGGGCACCAATGCCCCGCTTTGACCACATCCGTTAGCAAGCGCCAACCCACGATGGCTTGTGCATCCATGCACAGCCTGCAGCTTGAATTTTCCACATTGCGGAAAGCCCCAGGCCGGGAGTGGGTTGACGGTGGACCGTTTCAACCCTTGCCGGGCTTCAGCACGACGTAGGTCGCGACCTCGCCCCGACGCACCAGCATCTGGAGCGACTTGCCCTTCTCGAGCTTGGCCAGCGCGGCCTGGAACTGCTTGACCGTCTTCACCTCGGCGTTGTTGGCCGAGAGGATCACGTCACCGGTCTTCAGGCCGGCGCGCGCCGCCGGGCCGTCGACAGTGTCGATGCGCAGGCCGCCGTCGACCTTGAGTTCCTTGCGCTGCGCCTCGGTCAATTCGGTGACCGTCAGGCCCCAGGCGGAGGCGCCGGTCGCGGCGGGCGCCTCGGCTTCCGGCGTCGCCGGCGCGCGGTCGTCGGGCAGCGCGTCGAGCGTCGCGCTCAGGTCCTTGTACGCGCCGCGACGGAACACCTGCAGCGGCACCTTGGTGCCCGGCTTGGTCGCCGCGGCCAGGCGGCGCAGGTCCACCGCCTTCTCCACGGCCTTGCCGTCGAACTTCGTGATCACGTCGCCGAGCTGCAGGCCGGCCTTCTCGCCGGGGCCTGCCGGCGTGATGCGGCTGATCAGCGCGCCTTGCGGCTTGCCCAGGCCGATGGCCTCGGCGACTTCCTTGCTGACGTCGTCCGGATAGACGCCCAGCATGCCGCGCGTCACGCGGCCGCCGGCGCGCAGTTGATCGGCCACGCGCATCGCCTCGTCGATCGGGATCGCGAAGGAGATGCCCATGAACCCGCCCGACTGGCTGTAGATCTGCGAGTTGATGCCCACCACCTCGCCGCGCAGGTTCAGCAGCGGACCGCCGGAGTTGCCGGGGTTGATCGCCACGTCGGTCTGGATCAGCGGCAGCAGGTCGCCGGTGTCGCGCGCCTTGGCGCTGACGATGCCGGCCGTCACCGTGTTGTCGAAACCGAAGGGCGAGCCGATGGCCATCACCCATTCGCCGACCTTGAGCCGGCTCACGTCGCCCATGCGCAGCATCGGCAGGTTGTTCGCCTCGATCTTGAGCACCGCGACGTCGGTGCGACGGTCCAGGCCGACCACCTTGGCCTTGAACTCGCGCTTGTCGGTCAGCGTGACGGTGACCTCGTCGGCATCGTCGACGACGTGCGCATTGGTCATCACGAAGCCATCCGCGCCGATCACGAACCCGGAACCCAGGCCGCGACGCTGCGGCGCGTCCTCGTCGTCATCGTCGTCGGGGGTCGGCGCGGGTGCCGGCGCCGCACCCGGAGGCGCACGGCGCTGCTGCGGCACGGGGATGCCGAAGCGGCGCAGCAGTTCGCGCATCTGCTCGTCGATCTGCGCGTTGGCGACCTTCACCTTCTCCGAGGTCCGGATGTTGACGACGGCCGGACCGGCCTGTTCGACCAGGGCGCTGAAGTCCGGCAGCGCGCGCGCCAGATCCGGCGCGGCGACCGGCACCGAAGCGGTCACCGGGGCAGCGGGAGCGGCGGGCGCAGCAGCCGGCGTTGCGGGCTTTGTGGCGGCCTGGGCGGCCTGGGCAGCGGCCCCCAGCGAAGCGCCCAGCAAGGTGGCACCGGCGAGCGCCAGGGCAAGACGTCGAAGGGAACAGGTGCGGTCGGAATTGAGCATGAACACTCGCAGGTGGCGATGCAAAAACGGAAGGCCCACATCATGCCCGGAATTCAGAAACGACATGGTGTCAGCCTGCAGCGAGAAAGAGGTGGAGCCTGAGCGACGCCCACTGCGCTTCGTGCGCGCGTCGCGACAGCGCGATCCAGCGCTCCGGCGGCGTGCGACCGCGAACACCTTCCGCATCGGTCGCGGCGTTGAGCCGCAGCAGCATCCACTGTTCGAGGTCGACGACGACGTCCGGCGTGATGGCAAGCGGCTCTCCCGCGCGCTGCCACCACCACTGCGCGCCGTCCCATCGCAGGACGGCTGGCGCGCGCGCGCGGACCGGCAGCGCGACACCGGCCGCGGCGCCCATCAGGACCGCGAGCCACGGACCGACACCGTTGGCAACAACGTCGGCGAAGACACCGGAACCGGCGCGGGCGAAGGCCTCGGCGACACCGGTCTGAAGCAGCACCGCGATCAACGCCGCGGCCAGGCCGCCGCCAAGTACCGCGCGCTGCACGCGCACCCAGCGCCTGTCGTCCGCCAATGAAAAACGCCGGGCAGTGGCCCGGCGTGAGGTCGATCGGTCCGGCGTCATGGGGCGCCGTCCGTGTCGTTCAGACTCGACGTGATCAGGCGATCACGCGATCAGATCCGCTTGAAGATCAGCGTGCCGTTGGTGCCGCCGAAACCGAAGTTGTTCTTCGCGGCGTACTCGATCGGCATCTTGCGCGCCTCGTTGGCGCAGTAGTCCAGGTCGCACTCGGGATCCTGGTTGAAGATGTTGATCGTCGGCGGAGCGACCTGGTCATGCAGCGACATGACGGTGAAGACGGACTCGATGCCGCCAGCGCCGCCCAGCAGGTGGCCGGTCATCGACTTGGTCGACGACACCACCAGACCGTTCTTCGCATGGTCGCCGAAGGCCTTCTTGATCGCGTTGGTCTCGTTCGCATCGCCCAGGGGCGTGGACGTGCCGTGCGCGTTCATGTACTGGATCTGGTCCGCGTTCAACCCGGCGTTGCGCAGCGCGTTGCGCATCGAGCGCGTCGGGCCGTCCACGTCGGGCGCGGTCATGTGGTACGCGTCGGCGCTCATGCCGAAGCCGACCAGCTCCGCATAGATCTTGGCGCCGCGCTTCTTGGCGTGTTCGTACTCTTCGAGCACCAGCACGCCGGCGCCCTCGCCCAGCACGAAGCCGTCGCGATCCTTGTCCCAGGGGCGGGACGCGGTCTTGGGGTCGTCGTTGCGGGTGGACAGCGCGCGGGCCGCGGCGAAACCGCCGACGCCCAGCGGCGACACCGTCGATTCCGAACCGCCGGCGACCATGACGTCGGCGTCGCCCGCCTCGATCATGCGTCCGGCGGTGCCGATGCTGTGCAGACCCGTGGTGCAGGCCGTCACGATGGCCAGGTTCGGGCCCTTGAACCCGCACTTGATCGAGACGTGACCCGAGATCATGTTGATGATCGAGGCCGGCACGAAGAACGGACTGACGCGGCGCGGGCCGCGGTTGGTCAGTTCCGCGTGGGTCTCCTCGATCATCGGCAGGCCGCCGATGCCGGAGCCGACGAGCACGCCGATGCGTTCCGCCAGTTCCGGGTCGAGCGCGTCGCCGGTGGGCAGACCCGCGTCGCGGATCGCCTGCAGCGAAGCCGCCAGCCCGTAATGGATGAAGGTATCCATGTGGCGGGCTTCCTTCGCGGGGATGTAGTCATCCACCTTGAAGTCCTTGACCTCTCCCGCGAAATGGCAGGCGAGGACCGAGGCATCGAAACGGGTGATGGTGTCGATGCCGGACTTGCCAGCCACGATGTTGGCCCAGCCTTCCTCGACCGTGTTACCCACGGGCGAGATCAGGCCGAGACCGGTGACGACGACGCGACGACGGCTCATGCTGCTTGCTTACGCCTTCTGGTGCTTGACCGCGTAGTCGATGGCCAGCTGCACGGTGGTGATCTTCTCGGCCTCTTCGTCCGGGATCTCGATGCCGAACTCGTCTTCGAGGGCCATCACCAGTTCCACGGTGTCCAGAGAATCAGCGCCCAGATCGGCGACGAAGGCCTTTTCATTGGTCACATCGGCTTCGGGCACGCCGAGCTGCTCGGCGATGATTTTCTTGACACGTGCTTCGATATCGCTCATGACTCCTCCAGGAGGGGGTGGTTTGCTAGAACAACCCGGGATTCTAAGGCCTTAGAGTGGCGCCCCTAGTCGGACCTCCCGAGGCGCGACTTCCACGATGGAGACGGCGCGCGCTCGCACTCTATCAGCCCTACACCGGCCGGGTGAATCCGGTGGGCGGGCCGCCCGCGCAACGCGCGCGGGACGGGATCCACCTCAATTCATGTACATGCCGCCGTTGACGTGCAGCTCGACGCCCGTGATGTAGCTGGCTTCCGGGGAAGCCAGGAACGCCACGGCGTGGGCGATCTCGGCCGGATCGCCCAGGCGGCCGGCGGGGATCTGGGCCAGCAGCGCGGTCTTCTGCGCCTCGGGCAGCACCTCGGTCATGTCGGTGGCGATGAAGCCGGGGGCGACGCAGTTGACGGTGACCGAGCGGCTGCCGAGCTCCCGGGCCAGGGCACGCGTCATGCCCGCGACGCCGGCCTTGGCCGCGGCGTAGTTGGCCTGGCCGGCGTTGCCGGAGGCGCCCACCACCGAGGTGATGTTGATGATGCGGCCGTAGCGCTGCTTCATCATCGGGCGCATCACGGCGCGGCTGGCGCGGAACACGGCCTTCAGGTTGGTGTCCAGGACGGCGTCCCAGTCCTCGTCCTTCATCCGCATGGACAGCATGTCCTTGGTGATGCCGGCGTTGTTGACCAGCACCTGGATGCCGCCGTCCTGCTTGACGATCGCATCGATCAGCGCATCCACGGCCGCGCCGTCGTTGACGTTCAGGACCGCGCCGCGGCCGCCGTGCGGCGCCAGGGCCTCGGTGATGGCCGACGCGCCGGACTCGCTGGTCGCGGTGCCGATCACGACGAAGCCCTTCCGGGCCAGCGTCAGGGCAATCGCGCGGCCGATGCCGCGGCTGGCGCCGGTCACCAGGGCGACCTGCTTCTTGTCGGTGTTGTTCTCGGACATGAGGAACCTCGGGGGGAATTCGGAAGGAAGGGAACCGCGGTGCTCGCCGCGACTCAGGCCAGCAGCGCCTTGGCTTCAACCAGCGAGGCCGGATCCAGCACCGTCGCGCTGACCAGGTCGGCGTCGATGCGCTTGGCCATGCCGGCCAGCACCTTGCCGGGGCCGCATTCGATGACGGTGTTCAGGCCGCGCGCCTTGAGCGCCTGCATGACCTCGACCCAGCGCACCGGGCCGAAGGCCTGGCGGAACAGCGCGTCACGCAGCGCCTGGGCGTCGTCGGTCACGGCGACGTCGATGTTGTTGATCACCGGGAAGGCCGCGGCCTGGAACGACACGGCGGCGAGCTTCTCGCGCAGGCGTTCGGCGGCCGGCTTCATCAGGCTGGAGTGGAACGGCGCCGACACCGGCAGCGGCAGCGCGCGCTTCGCGCCGGCGGCCTTGAGGGCCTCGTTGGCCTTCTCGACGCCCGCCTTCGAGCCGGCGATCACCGTCTGCTTCGGGTCGTTGAAGTTGACGGCCTCGACGACCTCGCCCGTTTCGGCGGCGATCTTCTGGCAGACCTCGCGGACGACGGCGGCGTCCAGGCCCAGGATGGCCGACATCGCGCCGGTGCCCACCGGCACGGCTTCCTGCATCGCCTGCGCGCGGAAGCGCACCAGCGGCAGCGCGTCGGCCAGGCTCAGCGCGCCCGCGGCGACCAGCGCCGTGTATTCGCCCAGCGAGTGGCCGGCGGCCGCCGACGGCACCAGACCGGTCTCCGCGATCCAGGCGCGGTAGTTCGCGATGCCGGCGGTCAGCATGACCGGCTGGGTGTTGGTGGTGAGGTCCAGTTGGTCCTTCGGGCCGTTCTTGATCAGCGCGCCGATGTCCTCGCCGAGCGCGGCCGAGGCTTCGGCCAGCGTGCGCACCACTTCCGGATGATCACCCCAGGCGTCCAGCATGCCGACCGACTGCGAGCCCTGGCCGGGGAAGACGATTGCGAAGTTCTTGCTCATGGTTCGAGTCCGTGACTATCGATGAGGAGGGAGAAGCGCGCATGACAGCGGCACGACACGCCGGGTGCCGCGGTCGTCCGCGCGCGTCCGGCCGCCAGGCGGAGTGCCGGAAGGCGAGCCG
This sequence comes from Roseateles noduli, assembly GCA_002205125.1. Taxonomy (GTDB): domain Bacteria; phylum Pseudomonadota; class Gammaproteobacteria; order Burkholderiales; family Burkholderiaceae_C; genus Roseateles; species Roseateles noduli. The sequence continues at coordinate 304,892 of NIOE01000008.1, forward strand.
GAACGGCTTCGGAAGTCGGGAATCAGAAGTCCAGCAGCACCGCGCCCCAGGTGAAGCCGCCGCCGACGCCTTCCAGCATCACCGTGTCGCCGCGCTTGATCTTGCCGGCGCGCACCGCGACGTCGAAGGCCAGCGGGATCGAGGCGGCGGAGGTGTTGCCGTGCTCGTCGACGGTGGCGATCAGCTTGTCCAGCGGCATCTTCAGCTTCTTGGCCGTGCCCTGCATGATGCGGATGTTGGCCTGGTGCGGGATCAGCCAGTCGATGTCGGCGTCGGTGCGACCAGCCTTGTCGAGGACCGATCTTGCGACCTTCTCCAGCACGCCCACGGCCAGCTTGAACACCGCCTGGCCGTCCATCTTCAGCAGCGGATGGCCGAGGACCTCGCCGCCGGACACGGTGCCCGGGGTGCAGAGGATGTCGACATGGCGGCCGTCGGCATGCAGCTCGCTGGCGAGGATGCCGGGCTCGTCGCTGGCGCCGACCACCACGGCGCCGGCGCCGTCGCCGAACAGCACGCAGGTCGTGCGGTCCTTGAAGTCGAGGATGCGCGAGAACACCTCGGCGCCCACCACCAGCGCCTTGGTCGCGGCGCCGGTCTTGATCATCGAGTCGGCGACCGTCAGCGCGTACACGAAGCCCGAACACACGGCCTGCACGTCGAAGGCGGCGCAGCCGTGGATGCCCAGCTTCTGCTGCAGCAGGCAGGCGGTCGAGGGGAACACCATGTCCGGCGTGGACGTGGCGACGATGATCAGGTCGATCTCGTCGGCCCGCACGCCGGCGGATTCCAGTGCGGCCAGCGAAGCCGGCAGCGCCAGGTCGCTGGAGGTGACGTGCGGATCGGCGAAGTGCCGGGCATGGATGCCGGTGCGTTCGACGATCCAGTCGTGCGAGGTTTCAATCCCGTCCCGGGCGAGGCGTTCCGCCAGGGCCGAGTTGGTGACGCGGTTCGCGGGCAGGTAGCTGCCCGTTCCGAGGATGCGGGCGTGGCGCGTGGAAGCAGTGGTCATGCAGCGTGGGCGGCCGTGGCCGCCGTGTCTCCAGCATCGCCGCCCTCCTCGTTGGCAGGCGCGGGGAGCGCCTGCAGCGTGGCGACGATGCGATCGTGAACCCGGTCCAGGAGCCGGTTGCGGGCCGCATCATACGCCCGGTTCAATGCCTGCTCGAAAGCGAAGGCATCGGCCGAACCGTGGCTCTTGAAGACCAGTCCGCGCAGGCCCAGCAGCGCGGCGCCGTTGAAGCGGCGATGGTCCACGCGGTCCTTGAAGCGCTGCAGCACCGGCATCGCCAGCAGCGCGATCGCCTTGGTCCACCAGTTGCGGGTGAACTCCGCCTTGATGAAGCTGGAGATCATGCTGGCCAGCCCTTCGGCCGTTTTCAGCGCCACGTTGCCGACGAAGCCGTCGCAGACCACGATGTCCGTCGTGCCCTTGAAGATGTCGTTGCCCTCCACGTTGCCGTGGAAGTTCAGCTGGTCGTGCGAGGCGGCCTCGCGCAGCAGTTCGCCGGCGCGCTTGATCGTCTCGTTGCCCTTGATCATCTCCTCGCCGATGTTCAGCAGGCCGACCGTCGGGTTCTCCTTGCCGTCCACCGCCGACACCAGCGCGCTGCCCATCACGGCGAACTGCAGCAGGTGTTCCGGACCGCAGTCGACGTTGGCGCCCAGGTCCAGCACCGTGGTGAAGCCGCCGATCTGGTTGGGCATCACGGTGGCGATGGCCGGACGGTCGATGCCTTCCAGCGTCTTCAGCAGGTATTTGGCGACCGCCATCAGCGCGCCGGTGTTGCCCGCCGAGACGCAGGCATGCGCCTGCGCGGGCGTGCCGTCCTTGGCCGCCTTGAGCTGCGAGAGCGCCACCCGCATCGACGAATCCTTCTTGCGCCGCAGGGCGACCTCGATGGGATCGTCCATGCTGACGACCTCGCTGGCCGCGACGATGCGGGTGCGGGGCCAGGATTCGGCGGCCTTGAGCGCGTCAGGCAGCCCGACCAGCACGAGCTCCGCCTGCGGATGCGCGGCGAGGAAGGCCTGGCAGGCCGGAAGGGTGACGGCGGGGCCGTGGTCGCCGCCCATGCAGTCCACCGCCAGGCGGAGCGGCTCGGCGGAGGGCGATGAGCGGGTGGCGGGAAGTGCGGTCATCGAAACCTGAGAAGAACACCGGTCGAAGGTGCGACTGTAGCGACCCCGCAAGAAGCGTGCGCGACAGCTGGGGCCTTCCAGAGGAAGGATCGGGAACGGTACAGGAACGCGGAGATCAGAAACGCGAAAGCCCGGCAACGCGTGATGCGGAACCGGGCTCTACTTGTGGGTGCGACCAGACGGAGGCCTCGAGGAGCCCTCCGGACCGGCTGATCGAATCGATCAGGCCGCGTCGGCCTTGGTCTTCAGCACCTTGCGGCCGCGATAGAAGCCGTTGGGGCTGATGTGGTGGCGCAGGTGCACTTCACCGGTGGTCGGCTCGATCGCGGTGCCCGGGGTGACCAGGGCATTGTGCGAGCGGTGCATGCCGCGCTTCGAGGGGGACTTCTTGTTTTGCTGAACGGCCATGGTTGATTCTCCTAAAGGCTTCGGCTGGCTGGTGATTCGAGGTTGCTCGGGCTCTCGAGAGAACTCGAGCTGTACCGCGGATCCGACAAGGATGCTCCGCTACCGACGCCTCGGTCCCGGTTGCGCACCCACGCAGGTGGACGCACTTCGATCCGGGAAAGCCGGAAACTATAGCACAGCACCGAGCCGGTGTCACGCCTTGCCGCCGGAGCCCTTCTTCAACGCCGCGAGCGCCGCGAACGGATTGGGGCGCTCCTCTGCCGGCAACTCGTCCTCCTCGACGTTCGCATGCGGCAGCGGTTCGGGGCACACGTCGTGGCGCGGCACGACCGGCAAGGTCAGCAGCAGCTCGTCCTCGACCAGCTCGCGCAGGTCCAGGTGGCGCGGCAGCGCCAGGACGTCGTCGTCGGAGTCCATGTCCATCTCCGCCGCCATGTCCTCGTCCTTGACGAAGCGGAACCAGCGCGCCACCGTCAGGTCCTCGCGGACCGGCTGGAGACAGCGCTGGCAGGTCACCGCGACCTGCGCTTGCGCGGTCAGTTCCAGCCAAGACTGCGGCTCGCCGCCTTTGGGTGTGCGCATCTCGCCCTGGGCAGACCAGGACACGGGCGGCCACTGGGCCGGATCGGACTCGGGCGCGGCCGCCTCGGCCAGGCGCGTCAGGCTGGTCGCGGGCCACTCGCCCTCCAGCGTGCCGCCCTCCCGGGCAAAGACTCCGACATCGAGCTTCAATGGATCGAACGAACGCGGTTTCATGGGTCGCAAGTGTACGAGCCGCCTCCACCCCGATGGGACAATCCCGGCCCATGACCACCACCTCCCCGTCGCTCCGCCCGCTCGTACTGGGCTCCACCTCCCGCTACCGGCGCGAGTTGCTGGAGCGCCTGCGGCTGCCGTTCGAGACGGCGGCGCCCGACGTCGACGAGACGCCGCGGCCGGGCGAAATGCCCGAGGCCCTGGCCCGCCGGCTGGCCCTGGCCAAGGCCCGGGCGGTGGCGGCGCGCTTCCCGCAGGCGCTGGTGATCGGGTCGGACCAGGTCGCGGACCTGGACGGCCAGCCGATCGGCAAGCCGGGCTCGCATGAGCGCGCGGTCGAGCAGCTGCGCGCGATGCGCGGTCGCACCGTCGTGTTCCAGACGGCACTGGCCGTGGTCTGCGAAGCGACCGGCTTCGTCGCGCAAGACCTGGCCCCGGTGCGCGTGCGCTTCCGCGACCTGAGCGATGACGAGATCGAGCGCTATCTCCGCGCCGAGCAGCCCTACGACTGCGCCGGCAGCGCCAAGGCCGAAGGCCTGGGCATCGCGCTGCTGGAGGCCATCGAGTCGGACGATCCCACGGCGCTCATCGGCCTGCCGCTGATCCGCACCGCCGCGCTGCTGCGACAAGGCGGACTGGACGTGTTGAGCCTGCTGGCCTGAAGCAGCACCTCCAGCAGCGACAGAGAACAACAGAGCACTACAGAGAACAACAATGACCCGCGGCCGCCTCTTCCTCGTTCCCAACACCCTCGACTTCGGCATGAACGGCCAGGAAGTCGACCTGCGCGAAGTCCTGCCCGACGCGGTGCTGGCGAGGGCCGCCTCGATCACGCACTGGGCGGCCGAGAACGCCAAGACCACCCGCGCCTTCCTGAAGCGCGTCGGCGCGATCCATCCGCTGGCGGTGCCGCTGCAGGAGCAGCAGATCGAGGAACTCCCCCGACCGGCCAAGGGCCGCGGTCCGGCGGCCGGCGCGGTCACGGCCTCGTCGAGCGAAGAGAAGCTCTGGCTGGCCTTGCTGGAGCCGGCCATGGCCGGTCACGACATCGGCCTGATCTCCGAGGCCGGCATGCCCGCCGTCGCCGATCCGGGCGCGAAGCTGGTCGCCGCCGCTCACGCGGCGAAGGTGCAGGTCGTGCCGTTGACCGGGCCGAGTTCGCTGCTGATGGCGCTCGCCGCCAGCGGTCTGAACGGCCAGAGCTTCGCGTTCGTCGGGTATCTGCCGCTCGACGCGGCCGAGCGCACGGCGCGTATCAAGGCGCTCGACGCCTTCTCGGCGCGCGAGCAGCAGACGCAGTTGATGATCGAGACGCCCTATCGCAACGGCGCGCTGCTGCAGGCACTGCTGGCGGCGCTGAGGCCGGGCTCGCTCCTGTCAATCAGTTGCGGGCTGAGCCTGAAGGACGCGTGGACGCATTCGGCCACGGTCGAGCAATGGCGTCAGGCGCCGAAGACGCTGCCGGACAAGGTGCCGGCGGTGTTCGCGATCCTCGGCACGCGCTGATCCGCTCCCGCGGATCAGACGCTGGCGACCCCTGCGATCAGGACTCGCTGTCCGCCGTGACCGGCGGGCGCTTGGCGCCGAACAGCGCCGCGACCTTCTTCTTCGGCTTGATGTTGGACGACAGGCCGCCGCGCGGCGCGTTGGCCGGGCCCTTCTCCCAGGCGGCCACGTCGCCGCCCTGCGTCGCCTCATACGGCTTGTCGAACAGCGGGTCGTAGGCCTGGCGCGGCGCGCGCGCCGGCGCATGCGCGCCGTGCGAGCCGTAGGCCTCGTCGCGGCGATCCTCGCGTTCACGACGGAAGTCGCGACGCTCGCCGCCGCCCTCGCCCTGCGGCGCGCGTTCGGCACCCCGGTCACCACCACGATCACCACGATCGCCACGCTCGCCGCGCGGGCCGCGATCGCTGCGTTCGCCGCGGTCGCCGTCGAAGCGACGACGCTCGCCCTCGAGCTCGATCGGCTCCAGGTCCAGCTTCTTCTTGATCAGCTTCTCGATCTCGCCGACCAGGCGCGCGTCGCCCTTGGTCACCAGCGTGAAGGCCAGGCCCGAGGCCCCCGCGCGGCCGGTGCGGCCGATGCGGTGCACGTAGTCCTCGGCATTGAACGGGACGTCGAAGTTGAAGACCGCCGGCAGGTCGGCGATGTCCAGGCCGCGCGCGGCCACGTCGGTCGCGACCAGCAGGTCCACCTCGCCGCGCTTGAACGCCTCCAGCGACTTCAGGCGCTCGTCCTGGGACTTGTCGCCGTGCAGGGCGGCGGTCCGCAGGCCGTCGCGCTCGAAGGCGCGGGCCAGGCGCGCCGCGCCGAGCTTGGAATTCACGAACACGATCGCCTGGCGGATCTCGCGCTGGCGCAGCAGCTGCTTGACCGCGGCGCGCTTGTCGTCGTCGTCGACGCTGAAGAAGCGCTGCTCGACCGTCGAGGCCGTCGCGTTCGGGCGGGCGACTTCCACCAGCTCCGGATCCTGCAGGTAGCTCTGCGCCAGGCGCTTGATCTCGGGCGAGAAGGTCGCCGAGAAGAGCAGCGTCTGGCGCGTCTTGGGCAGGTAGCTCAGGATGCGCTGGAGGTCCGGCAGGAAACCGATGTCCAGCATCCGGTCGGCCTCGTCGAGCACGACATACTCGACATGGTTCAGCACGGCGTTCTTGGCTTCGATGTGGTCGAGCAGGCGACCCGGCGTGGCGATCAGCACCTCGACGCCGGCCTTGAGCTGCAGCGTCTGCGGCTTCATGTCGATGCCGCCGAAGACGCAGGCGACACGCAGGTTGGTGTGCTTGGCGTAGGCCTTGACGTTGTTGGCGACCTGGTCGGCCAGCTCACGGGTCGGGGCCAGCACCAGCGCGCGCACCGGATGGCGGGCCGGGGACATCGAGGCGTTCTCGTGCTTGAGCATGCGCTGCAGCAGCGGGATCGAGAACGCGGCGGTCTTTCCGGTGCCGGTCTGGGCGGCGCCCATCACATCGCGGCCGGCGAGGACGATGGGGATCGCCTTGGCCTGGATGGGCGTCATCGTCGCGTAGCCCTGATCGGACACGGCGCGCAGCAGCTTGGGGTCCAGCGGCAGCGTGTCGAAAAGAGGGTTGGGCGTCGGGGTGGTGTCGGTCATGGGCGCGGATTATCCTCCAAGCCCTCGAAAGCCCCGGGAAACCACCGATCCGCGCACGCGGACCGTTGCGGGATCACTGCGACTGACGATCGCTCAGCTTGCGCTGGTCGCCGCGGAAGACCATCCACTTCGGCGTCCGGAAGCGCACGATGCGCCAGTACAGCGCGACGTAGGCGACCCCGAAGAGCACCATGCAGCCGGCGATCATCGGCGTCGAGTCCCAGAACAGCAGGGCCGGCGCCAGCGACGACAGGCACAGCGTCCAGAGGTACGGCGCCGTCATCGAGTTGCGGCGCGTCATCAGGCGCGCATCGCGTGCGCCAATCGCCCATCGCATCAGGCGGCGGTAGATCAGCGAGTGCAGGTGGATGCCGTCCGGATCGCCCGGGCTGGTATTGCGCAGGAAGCGGCGGCGGTAGATGGAGAAGACCGTCTCGAACACCGGATAGATGCACACCATCAGCGCGAACAGCGGCGAGACCTGCGGATGGCGGTGGATCAGCAGGATGGCGATCTCCGCCAGATAGAAGCCCATGAAGTACGCGCCGCCGTCGCCCAGGAAGATCAGGCCGGCGGGGTAGTTCCAGACGAAGAAGCCCAGGATCGCGCCGACGCCTGCGAGGGCCCAGAGCGCGAGTTCGGTGTCGCCGACCTGGTAGGCCACGTAGGCCAGGGTCAGCAGCATCAGGCTGACGCACATCGACGACAGGCCGTTGAAGCCGTCGATGATGTTGACCGAGTTGGCCACGCCCGCGACCACGAAGATGGTGATGATCACCGCGCCGACCGTGGTCCCGACGATGAAGTCCAGCCCCAGGATGTCGGTGCGTGTGATCATGGCCTGGAGCAGCCAGCAGCCCAGGCCGGCGGAGATCGCGGTGGCGATCAGGCGCTCGCGCGGGGAGACCTTCTTGGTGAAGTCCTCGATCAGGCCGGCGCCGAAGGCGGGCAGGCCGCACAGCAGGAGCAGCAGGCCGGTCTTGGCCTGGGGGTGATTCAGCACGTAGGCCAGCGCGACCATGCCGGCCAGACCCACAAAGATGCCGACGCCCCCGATGCGCGGCACGGGCCGGGCATGGAACTTCTGGGGGCCGGACAGGTCGTGGTCCGCGGACAGGTGGCCGTGGACCGTCGACGAATGCACCACGTACAGCGTGATCGCCGCAGCCAGCGCAAACGGGATGAGCAAATACAACATGGGCGGCAGTGTAACGAGCAGCTTCCGGCCCGAGGCGGTTTTGGCGCAACAGCGCTGCCATAGAATGCGCCGCTGGTCGCTCCGACACCCTGATCATCAGGCCCGTCGCGGGCGGCCAAGTTCATCTGAGACGAGATCACGCATGGAACTTCGCGCCCAACGCGCCCTTTCGCCGATGTCGACGACTCGCGCGCGCCACTCCTTCCGCAAGCCCGCGCTGGCGCTGTTGACGGCCTGCCTCGTGGCCAGCCTCGGGGCGACATCGGCCCTCGCGCAGGTGAACACGGGCAGCGGCCAGTCCTCCTCGGACATGGGCGGCGACTCGTCCGGACCGGTGCGGCTGACTCCGGCCAGTCGCAACGTGCAGGACGCATCCGGCCAGCAGGCGCCGGCGATCGCCCGCGCCCCGAAGTACGTGCCGGGCGAGTTCGAGATCTACGTCAACAAGCTGCTGGGCATCGATCTGGCCGACCCGGCGACGCTGGAACAGCTGCGCCGCTCGGAGTCGGACGCCGCCGGGACCGGCACCGTCTCGCAGACGCAGACACAGGCCGCCGCCATCGGCAAGACCTCGACGGTCTCCACGGACAACATCGTGCGCCGGCTCGGCACCGACCTGATGCTCGACGCCCGCATGGGCGGCGATGTCGACGGCCCGCGCCAGGCGACGCCCGACTATCTGATCGGCATCGGCGACGAGATCCAGGTCACCGCGTGGGGCTCGGTCGATGCCGACCTGCGCCTGACGGTGGACCGCGCCGGCCGGGTCACGATCCCTCGCGTCGGCCCCGTGCTGGTCGCAGGTGTGCGGTACGGCGACCTGAACGAGGTCGTCCGCGCCCGCATCGGCCAGGTCTTCAAGAACTTCCAGGTCAGCACGTCGCTGGGCAAGCTGCGCACGATCCGCATCTACGTCACCGGCTTCACGGCCAAGCCCGGCGCCTACACGGTCAGCGGCCTGTCCACCATCGTCAGCGGCCTGATCCGCGCTGGCGGGCCGTCGGCCGCCGGCAGCTTCCGCCAGATCGAGCTGCGTCGCAACGGCCAGATCGTCGCGGGCTTCGACGCCTACGATCTGCTGCTCAAGGGCGACAAGGCCAGCGACCGCGCGCTGCAAGCCGAGGACGTGATCCACATCGGCCCGATCGGCGCACAGGTGGCGGTGCTGGGCAGCGTGAACAAGCAGTCGATCGTCGAGCTCAAGCCGGGTGAGACGGTGGACGACGTGCTGGCGATGTCAGGCGGCTTCAGCGCCGTCGCCGACCGCTCGCGCGTGTCGATCGAGCAGTTGAGCGACCGCAACGACCGCCGCGTGCGCGAGTTGCAACTCCCCGCGCAATTGAAGACGATCGCCAGCAACGGCGATGTGATCCGCGCCTTCAGTAGCGTCAACGCGGCCCTGCCGCTGGGCAAGCAATTCAAGCGCGTGACGGTGGAGGGCGAGGTCGCCCGGCCCGGCGAATACGTGCTGCCGCCGACGAGCACGCTGCAGGACGCCATCGCGGCGGCCGGCGGCCTGACGTCGCAGGCGTACGTGTTCGGCACGGACTTCTCGCGCGAGAGCGTGCGCCAGTCGCAGCAGGAGAACTACGACCGGGCCCTGCGGGACCTGGAGACGGAGTTCACCAAGAACAGCACCACGCAACGCGCGACGAACGCCGATGAAGCCGCAGGCAATGCGCAGCGCGCCGCCGGCACCGAACGCCTCGTGGCCCGGCTGCGCGCCGTGCGACCGACCGGCCGCGTGGTGCTGCAGCTGGAGTCCGATGCGCGCTCGCTGCCGACCTTGACCGTCGAAGACGGCGACCGTCTGCTGATCCCGGCGAAGCCCACGACGGTCGGCGTGTTCGGCAGCGTGTTCAACGCGGGCAGCTTCCTCCTCCAGAACAATGCGTCGGTCGACGACGTGATGAAGCTGGCCGGCGGACCGACCCGCGGCGCCGACGCCAGCAGCTCCTTCGTGATCCGTGCCAACGGCACGGTCGTGAGCGCGCGCCAGTCGAGCAGCGGCTGGCTGGGTTTCGGCTCCAACCTGGCCGGGCTGCCGGCGTTGCCGGGCGACACGGTCTTCGTCCCGGAGCAGATGAACAAGTCGACCTTCATCCAGGACGCGAAGGACTGGACGCAGATCCTGGCCAACTTCGGCCTGGGTGCGGCGGCGTTGAAAACGATCCGGAACTGAGTCTGCCGTTCCGACCTCTCCACCGGCGAATGGGCGCGCGCGCCCCCCGGCTCCCCTGAGAAGAGTGAAAGCGAAACCTGGAATGTTGAGCGCAGCTGAGAACCCTCGCAGTGCCTGGACCACATTGGCCGCGCGTTGGCGGTTGCTAGTCGGCGTGTCTGTCCTTTCCGGCCTGGCGGCTCTAGGGGCATCCTTCCTGATTCCGAAGAGCTATACGGCCCGCACGACCTTGATCCCACCGCAGAGCCAACAGAGCGGACTCGCGGCGGGCTTGGCGTCGCTGGGCTCAGTGGGCGCCCTTGCGGGCGCAGGCGTGGGTGGTTTGGTCAAGACGCCGGCTGATCAGTACGTCGCCCTCCTGCAGAGCCATCGCGTCCGTGACGCGATCATCCAGGGCTACGGGCTGCGAGCCGTCTATGAAAGCAAGTTTCAGTTCGAAGCCCGCGAAGAACTTGCTCGCAACACGTTGATCAGCGTGGGCAAGAAAGACGGCCTGATCACGATCCTGGTGGAAGACCATGAGCCGCAACGTGCGGCCGATATGGCCAACCGATATGTCGACGAATTGCAGAAGCTGACTGGTACGCTTGCAATCGGCGAAGCCGCGCAACGACGGAAGTATTTCCAGACCGAGCTTGATCGCGCCGCCTCGGACCTGAAGAACGCGCAGTTGGCGCTGCAATCCAGCGGCGTCGACGCCCGCACGCTCCGTGTCGAACCGAAGGCCGCCGCGGACGAGTACGCCAAGCTTCAGGCCGAAGTCTCGATGGCGGAAATCCGTATGGCGGCATTGCGTAACCGCCTCAACGACAACGCCCCGGAAGTCTCCCAGCAGCGTGTCATTTTGAGTCAGTTGCAGGCAAGACTGCGGGCGACGACGTCGGGCGCCGCCGACAATTCGAGCAACAGCGATTACGTCGCCCGGCTGCGTGATTACAAGTATCGCGAGGCCCTGTTTGAACTTCTAGTCAAACAACTTGAACTGGCCCGCCTCGACGAAAGCAAGGAGAGCCCGCTGATCCAGGTTGTGGATGTCGCGACGCCCCCCGAATGGAAGTCGAGTCCGAAGCGCTTGCAGTTCGCGTTGCTCGGCGCCATCGCCGGCCTTCTGCTGGCCGCAGCCATCCTGACTCTGCGCTCCTTCAACTGGCGCACTCCACTTTCTGCGCCGTAACGTTTTCCGACGACGGCAAGCCCATGCTGGCGCAAATCAAGAAGCTGATGCTCGGCAACGGGCTCGCGCAGGCGATCCAATTCGCCGGTATCCCGGTCCTGTCGCGCCTTTATGAGCCGACTTCATTTGCCCCGCTGTATCAAGCCCAGGCCCTCGCCACGATCCTGGCCATCTTCGCAACGCTGCAGCTGCACCTCGCCCTGCCCCAGGCGCGTGACGAGGCCGAGGCGGCCCGCTGGTCCAAAGCCGTCATCGCACTGTGCATGGCCATTTGCGTCATCCTGGCGCCGTTCGCCTACGTCCTCTTCCACAACCCGTGGGCGGTTGTGTTGACGTTGTGCCTGGGGGTCACCAACACCATCGTCAATTTCCAGCTCTACCACGAGCGGTTCTCGGCCATCGCCTTCTTCCAGTTGACGCGGGCCCTCTGCATCGTGGCGGCCCAGATCAGCCTGCAGGCGCTTTTCCATCTGGACGACCTGCTGATGGCGACGCTCGCGGCCGAGTGCTTGGTCACCCTCGTCTTCCTGGTCCGTGCGGGCCTGCGTTGGCCGACCCCGAAAGATCTTCGCGTCGGCGTGGAACTTGCGCGTCAGCGCCCCAACTTCTCCGTTTTCGGCACGCTGCACGAAGCCACGTCATCGGCGGTCTTCTTTGCCCCGTTGTTCTTGTTCTCGCACTTCTTCAGCAATGCCACAGGCGCACAGTTCGCGATGGCCAACCGTTTGGTGTGGGCTCCTGTGGTCCTGTTGTCCGCCAGCGCCGCTCAAGTGACCTACCAGCGCTTCTGCCGGCATACGCCGCAGACACTCTGGGATACCTTGAAGGATTACTTGCGAGAGTCCAGGCGGCACGCGGCATGGGGGGTACTGGCACTGATCATGGCGATGACCGCTGCGCCGGCGATCGTGCATCTTGTGCTTGGCCGCAACTGGGAAGTGGCCGGAGCCATGACGCCGCCGCTGTTGCTATGGGGCGCAGCCTTCCTCGGCTCAATCCCTTTCCGTTCGGCCTGCCGGGCGCTGTCCCTGCAGCGTCTTCAACTGATGGTCGAGGTCGCAACCGGTCTGGCCTTCGTCGTCGTCTTCCTCTGCCATTCCTCAAGTGCGGTGGGAACGCTGTGGACCATCGCCGCGCTGGCGGTCGCACAGAACGTCGCCCTCGCCTGGATCGTCAAGCTCCGGATCGCCCCCCTTGCCAGGGTCTGACTATGTTTTCGCTGCTTTCGCGCATCATCTATTTTTTCTACAACCGGTTCCTGATCGTCCGGGACCCTGCGGCGTATGCCCGACGGGTGGGTGTCAAGCTCGGCAGGAATGTCCGCTTCTACGGGGCAACACCGGGCATGTTTGGCACCGAGCCGTGGCTGATCACGATCGGCGACAACGTCCACATCGTGTCGGGCTGCAACTTCGTCAACCATGACGGAGGCGTGCTGATCCTGCGTGATCGACACCCCACATTGGAACTGACCCGCCCCATCACTATCGGCAGCAACGTGTACATCGGCATCAATTGCACGATCCTGCCTGGCGTGACCATCGGCGACAACGTGATCATCGGCGCCGGCTCGATCGTCGCCAAGGATATCCCTTCGAATTCTGTCGCCGTCGGCGTCCCAGCGCGCGTCATCAAGCCGCTCGAGGATTACCTGACCAAGGCGCTGCGTGACTCGCTGGGCTACGGGCACCTCGGCGCCGCAGACAAGGCGGCCGCGCTGAAGAAGCACTTCAACGTCGATTGACATGACGTCCCAGACCTCACGCGTCCACCCTCTGCCAATTCTGGCGCTGCTGTTGCTGCTCGGAGCCTGCTACGCCTATTTCGCGACGTTTGGACAGGGCGCGGACGACTACGTCGACGATGCGGGCAGCGTGCAGTACACGCTCAATGCCCACGACCACTTCGTCTACGTCGATAACATCGAGGATATCCAGCACGAAGGCCTGCAGTATCAGTTCAACAACGACGTCGGCATCGCGACGCTGTATGTCGCACTGTCTTGGATCCTGCCGCTCCCGCACGACACGTCCTTCATCGCCACGGCGTTCGTCTTCAACTGCCTGACGATCTCGGCGATCTTCTTTCTTTACCTGCGCATCTGCCAGGAACTGAAGCTGGACCAGGGTGCGCTGCTCCTCTTCTTCGCCAACCTCTCGCTCATCTACTTTTCTCAGCTCATCAACAAGGATGCGCTGACAATCCTCGCCTTCCTGCTCACGGTGCTGCTGGGCCTGACCGGTCAGATGCGATGGTTGTGGCTGGTGTTGCCGCTCTACGCGCTCGTACGGCAGCAACTTCTGCTGTTCGGCCTGATCTATCTCGCGCTGATCTATTCGAGGCGTCCCGTACGCACAGCGCTGCTGCTCTATGTGTTGACCTCCCTGGTCGCGGGACTGCTGTCCGTGTTCGCCCAGGTCATCGGGGAGGATAGCCTTGGCGAGGGCCTGAGCGCTCGCTTGATCGAGTTCAACTCGAGCTACTACATCGGCTACACGCTGTTCAATCCACTGCGTGTGGTCCAGTACATCTATGACACGCTGCTGTCATTCGACGTCGTGACCGATACGGGCGGCATTGAGGCAGCAAAGCTGCTTCGCTTGCCGCAATTGGTGTTGCTGCTCTTCCTGACACCGGTATTGCTCCGATTGTTTGCCAACTTCAGAACGGAAATGGTGACCCCTCGTTCACGTGAACTGCTGTTCGCCATCCTTGCCTATCTGATGGCATGGCTCATGAATCCAACTGTGAATGCACGCTACGTCATGCTGATCACTCCGGTGCTCGTGCTGTGGGCGCTGCACGGACGGCAGCGAGCGCAAACGCGATGAGTCGGCGCATCTTGGTGACCGGGGCGTTCCGCTTCCCCGAGGGCGACGCCGCAGCCTTCCGCGTCCAGGGCCTAGCCCGTTTGCTGACCGCTCTCGGGTGGGTGGTGGAGTTTGCCGGTTGGGAGTCTGATCACCTGGGCCAGACTCACTACCAATACCAGGGCTGGAACTGCTATGCGATGGGCGAGTTTCGAGAATCAGAACTGCCACCGTTGAAGCGGCTGGTCGGATTCCTGACCCGTGGGCAACGCACTTTGGCCTGGATGGACACTCTGCCGCGTTACGACGCCGTGATTGCCTACAATCCACCCGCCTGGTTTGCGCACACATTGTTGCAGCGGTCGCGGTCGCAGGGCTTTCTGGCCGTGCTCGACACAACGGAATGGTACGAATCGAGCCACTTGCCTGGTGGAAAGTTCGGCTTGGCGGCGGTGGAAAACTGGTGCCGCATGCGCGTCGTCTATCCACGCTTCGATCGAGTCATCAGCATCAGCCGTTTCTTGTTCGATCACTTCCGTGCCCCGCGCGGCGTCCGCATGCCACCTCTGATCGATCCGGCGCGCCTGCGTGAGCCGAATCCTCCAAAGCCGGCGGGCTCGATCAATTTCGTGTATGCCGGCCAGGCGGGACGCAAAGATCGATTGGGCGCCTTCATCGAAGCATTGCCGGCAACGGCAGAGTGCCTCGGCATCCCGGTGCGGTTGAGCATCGCCGGCATGACGGCAGACCAGTTGCGCGCTGCGCTGCCGGTGAGTGAATCGGCCTTGGGCTTGGTGGACGCTCATGGGCGCTTGTCCCGGGCTGAGGTGCAGGCGCTGTATGAACGGAGTCACTTCTCTGTGTTCTTCCGGGAGGACCTGCGCTACGCATGGGCAGGCTTTCCGACAAAGGCGACCGAGAGTTGGTTGTACGGTTGCCCCATCGTCACGAACCGAGTCGGGGATATAGGCGATTTGATTGAGGACGGACGAGACGGATTGCTGCTGGAAGAGGATGCACTGCAGGACGAGTTGCCCGGAAGATTGAAAGCCGCGCTGCAAACGATAGGTCTTGAGGAAATGGGACGAGCCGCTCGTGACAAGGCCGCTCGCTGCTTCAGCGACGAGCATTTCCTTCAGCCCATGGAAATGCTGCTTGCGCGGGGGTCGGATGCAAGAGTGAAATGACAATGACAACAAACCATCAGGGAATCTCCGTGGCCATCGATGCCACACGAAATCGTTCAGGCGGGGCGATCACGCACATCCGCGGCATCCTCGCCGCTTCCGACCCCCGGGACCATGGCATCCGCGAAGTCCATGTGTGGTCTTATCGGAAGCTGCTGGATAGCCTGCCCGACGTCTCCTGGCTAGTGAAACACCATGACGCGGCCCTTGAGGGCCCCTTGCGCCAGCAGATGACGTGGCAACGCCGTCATCTATCCAGGGCGGTCCGTGCAGCCGGTTGTGACGTGCTGCTGACCACCGATGCTGGTTCGGTTTGCCGCCACCGCCCCAGCGTCGCGATGAGTCGTGACATGCTTTCCTTCGAGCCGGGAGAAATCGATCGCTACTCGCGTCTATCCGCGGCTTGGTTGCGCCTCAAAGCGCTTCAATATGTGCAGGTCGCCAGCCTGCGCAAGGCCAGCGGCGCGTTGTTCCTGACTCGTTACGCACAGTCCGTGATCAGCCGATACACCGGCGCGCTGTCGCAGTCACGCGTGATCCCGCACGGCATCGGGGACAACTTCCGCGCCGCGGGTCCGCGCACCGAGCCTCCGTCGTCTTCGGCGCCGGAAATCCGTTGTGTCTATGTGTCCAACGCGGATCGCTACAAGCACCAGTGGCATGTGCTGACGGCGCTGGACATCGCTCGCCAACGCGGTATCCCGTTGACGCTTCAGTTGATTGGCGCGGGAAGCGGCCCATCCGCCGACCGCGTGGCCGAGCGACTGGCCCAACTGCCGCACCTGAGTCCCTATGTCGAGGTGCTTGGCGCGACGCCGCATGATCAGGTGCCCGCGATGCTTGAAGGAGCCGACATTTTCGTCTTCGCGTCCAGTTGCGAAAACATGCCCAACACGCTGATCGAAGGCATGGCGGCCGGGTTGCCGGTCGCCTGTGCGGAGCGTGGCCCAATGCCGGAGATCCTGCAGGACGGCGGCGCCTATTTCAATCCGGAAGATCCGATGTCGATCGCGGACGCGCTATGCCGCCTCGCCACCGACGACGCGTTCGCCCTCACCAGCGCCCGGCGGAGCTTCGAACTGGCGCAGCAGTTCTCGTGGCGCCGCTGCGCCGTCGAGACATGGTCGTACCTCCGTGACGTCGCTACCGACACCCGCGCCGTCCGTTCCACTTCCTGATCGTTTCCCATGCACACGACCTATCGCATTTGCCATCGCTGCATCATGGACACGTCGGACCCCAACATCCGGTTCGACGAACGTGGTCATTGCGACTACTGCAACAACTTCGACGCCACCATCCAGCCCAATTGGCACACCGGCGCTGAAGGAGAGCGTCAACTCACCCAGATGGCCGATGCCATCAGGGCGGCGGGGCAGGGAAAGGACTTCGACTGCATCATTGGCCTGAGCGGCGGTCTCGACAGCTCCTACGCCGCCTACGTCGCCAAGGAGAAAATGGGCCTGCGTCCGCTGCTCTTCCACGTCGATGCCGGCTGGAACACCGACCAGGCCGTGGGCAACATCGAAAAGCTGGTCGACGGCCTCGGCCTGGACCTCTACACCGAGGTCATCAACTGGGAAGAGATGAAAGACCTGCAGGCCGCCTTCCTGAAGTCTGGCATCCCGGACCAGGACCTGCCGCAGGACGCGTCCTTCTTCTCGTCGCTGTACAAGTTCGCGCGCCAGCACAAGATCAAGCACGTCATCACCGGCTCGAACTTCTCGACCGAATGCTGCCGCGAGCCTGAGGAATGGGGCGGTTACCTGGGCATCGACACGCTGCTGTTCAACGACATCCACCGTCAGTTCGGCAAACGTCGCTTGGACACCTTCCCGCTCAAGGACATTCTGGTCTACAAGCTCTACTACCAGAAGGTCCTCGGCATGAAGGTGCATCACCCGCTGAACCTCGTGCCCTTCGGCAAGAAGGACGCCGAGGACGAACTGGGCCGGCGCTTTGGCTGGCAGCGCTTCCAGCACAAGCACCACGAGTCGCGCTTCACGCGCTTCTACGAGGACTACTGGCTGCCCCGCCGCTTCGGCTTCCACAAGCGCCGCGCGCACTTCTCCAGCCTGATCATGACGGGCCAGATGACGCGCGAGGCCGCGCTGGAACGCATCTCCCGCCCGGAGATGGACGAGCACTTCCTGAAGCAGGAATTCGAGTACGTCGCCCACAAGCTCGACCTCACCGTCGAGGAACTGCAGCAGATCTTCGAGCTGCCGAAGAAGACCTACCGCGACTACCGCAACAAGCGCTGGATGATCGGCTTCGGCGCCAACGCGATGCGCTGGCTGGGGATGGAAAAGAGGTACTTCCGATGATCCGCATCGTCGACTATGGCGTTGGCAACATCCAGGCCTTCCTGACGATGTTCAAGCGCCTGGGCTTGCAGGCCACCCGCGCGCGCAGCGCCGAGGACCTCGAGGGCGCCACCCGCCTGGTCCTCCCCGGCGTGGGCGCGTTCGACACCGCCATGACCCTGCTCAACCAGTCGGGCATGCGTCCGCGGCTCGAGGAGATGGTGCACGCCCAGCAGGTGCCGGTCATCGGCATCTGCGTCGGCATGCAGATGCTGGCCGGCGGCAGCGACGAGGGCGAACTGCCCGGCCTGAACTGGGTGCCCGGCCGCGTCAAGGCTTTCGCCAACACGCCGGCCTCGCAGGACCTGCCGATGCCGCACATGGGCTGGAACGACCTCAAGGTCCGCCCGGGCAACAAGCTCTTCACCGACTTCGAGCCCGAGCCCCGCTTCTACTTCCTGCACTCGTTCTACTTCGACGCCGAGGACAAGGCCGATGTCGCCGCTACCGCCGAGTACGGCCTGGACTTCGACTGCATCGTGTCCAAGGGTCACATCCACGGCGTGCAGTGCCACCCCGAGAAGAGCCATCACTTCGGTGCGCAGCTCTTGAAGAACTTCGCGGAGCTCTGATCCCATGCTGCGTCCCCGCATCATTCCCTGCCTGCTCGTCCACAAGGGCGGGCTGGTCAAGACCCAGCAGTTCAAGGCGCCGAAGTACGTCGGCGATCCCATCAACGCCGTCAAGATCTTCAACGAGAAGGAATCCGACGAGCTGATGGTGATCGACATCGACGCCGCGGTGAACAAGGTCGAGCCCAACTACGCGCTGATCGCCAAGCTGGCCGCCGAGTGCCGCATGCCGCTGTGCTACGGCGGCGGCGTCACCACTGCCGAGCAGGCCGCGCGCATCATCGACCTGGGCGTGGAGAAGGTCTCCGTCAGCTCCGCCGCGGTCGCCGATCCGTCGCTGCTGGGCCGCATGGCCGAGGCCATCGGCCGCCAGAGCGTCGTCGCCGTGCTAGACGTGCGCAAGAAGAGCGGCCTGTTCAGCAAGGGCTACGAGCTCTGCACCCACAACGCCAAGACCGCGCACAAGCTGGATCCGGTCGCCTTCGCGCGCCAGATGCAGGACGCAGGCGCCGGCGAGATCGTCATCAACTCTGTCGACCGCGACGGCGAGATGAAGGGCTACGACGTCGATCTCGCCCGCCAGATGCGCGCCGAGCTGAAAGTTCCGCTGACCGTCCTGGGCGGCGCGGGCTCGCTCGACCACGTCGGCGAGCTGCTCCGCGCCTGCGGCGTCATCGGCGCCGCGGCCGGCAGTCTGTTCGTTTTCAAAGGACAGTATCGCGCCGTTCTCATAAATTACCCGAGCCCCGCGCAAAAAGACGAGCTTTGCCGTGCCGCGCTCGCATCCCATCAAGCCCGCTGAAACGCATCACATCATGGAAATCTTCAAAGACAAGACCCTGCTCATCACCGGCGGCACCGGCAGTTTCGGCAACGCCGTGCTGCGTCGCTTCCTGGACTCCGACCTGCGCGAGATCCGCATCTTCTCCCGCGACGAGAAGAAGCAGGACGACATGCGCAAGCGCTATAGCAGCCCGAAGCTGAAGTTCTACATCGGCGACGTGCGCGACGCGCGCGCCGTCGAGACCGCCATGCGCGGCGTGGACTTCTGCTATCACGCGGCCGCGCTCAAGCAGGTGCCGTCCTGCGAGTTCCACCCGATGGAAGCGGTACGCACCAACGTACTCGGCACCGAGAACGTGCTCGAGGCCGCTATCCGCGCCGGCGTCAAGCGCGTGGTCTGCCTGAGCACCGACAAGGCCGTGTACCCGATCAACGCCATGGGCATCTCCAAGGCGATGATGGAGAAGGTGATGGTCGCCGCCTCGCGCAACCTGGAGGGCACCAACACCGTCATCTGCGGCACCCGCTACGGCAACGTGATGGCCTCGCGCGGCTCGGTGATCCCGCTGTTCGTCGAGCAGGTCCGCGCCGGCAAGCCGATCACCATCACCGACCCCAACATGACGCGCTTCATGATGACGCTCGACGACGCCGTCGAACTCGTCCTGTACGCGTTCCAGCACGGCAACAACGGCGACATCTTCGTGCAGAAGGCTCCGGCCGCGACCGTCGCGGTGCTGACCGAGGCCATCCTGTCGCTGATGGGCAAGCCGGAGCACGAAGTGCGCGTGATCGGCACGCGCCACGGCGAGAAGCTCTACGAAGCGCTGCTGAGCCGCGAGGAGCGCGCCGCCGCCGAGGACCTGGAAGGCTACTTCCGCGTGCCGCCGGACGGCCGCGACCTCAACTACGGCAAGTTCGTCGAGCAGGGCGAGGTGAGCATCTCCGAGAGCGAGGACTACAACTCCCACAACACCGAGCGCCTGGACGTCGACGGCATGAAGCGCCTGCTGCTGAAGCTGGACTTCATGCGCCGCATCGCCGCCGGCGAAGCCGCCCATCCGGAGGACTGAATGCGCATCGCCCTCACCGGCGGCCGGGGTTTCATCGGTCGCAACCTGCAGGTCCGGCTCCAGGAATTGGGTCACGCGGACTTGGTGCAAATCCCGCACGACACCGCCCATGCAGACCTCGCCGGCCTACTGGCGGGCGTGGAGGTCGTGTTCCATCTGGCCGGCGTGAACCGGCCCAAGGATCCGGCGGAATTCGCCACCGGCAACCATGCCTTCACGCAGGCGCTGTGCGCGGCGATGGCGGCACAGCCGCAGCCGCCGCGGGTGGTCTACGCCTCGTCCACGCAGGCGGCGCTGGACAACCCCTACGGCCGCAGCAAGCGCGAGGCCGAGGACGAACTGCTGGCCTACGGCGCACGCACCGGCGCGAAGGCCTACGTGTTCCGCCTGACCAACGTCTTCGGCAAGTGGTCGCGCCCGAACTACAACTCGGCTGTCGCGACCTTCTGCCACAACATCGCGCGCGGCGAGGCCATCGCGGTCAACGACCCGAACGCGCCGCTGAAGCTGATCTACGTCGACGACGTGGTGCGCCACTTCGTCGCGCTGCTCGACGACGCGACCACGCCGTCCGGCCAGCTGCAGGCCGGACCGGAATACGACATCACGGTCGGCGCCCTCGCCGACCAGATCCGCGCCTTCCACGCCAGCCGCGACAACCTGGTGAGCGAACGCGTCGGCACCGGCCTGACGCGCGCGCTGTACGCGACCTACGTCAGCTTCCTGCCGCTGCCCGCGTTCGAGTACACGGTGGCCCGCCACGCCGATCCGCGCGGCGTGTTCGTGGAGATGCTCAAGACGCCGGACTCCGGCCAATTCGGCTACTTCACCGCCTTCCCGGGCATCACCCGCGGCGAGCATTACCACCACACGAAGACTGAGAAGTTCCTGGTGATCAAGGGCACGGCCAGCTTCGGCTACCGCCACATCATCACCAACGAGACTCACGAGATCATCACGCAGGGCGGCGAGGGCCGCATCGTCGAGACCATCCCCGGTTGGACCCACAACGTGACCAACGTCGGTGAGGACGAACTCGTCGTGCTCGTGTGGGCCAACGAGATCTTCGACCGGCAGAAGCCCGACACCGTCGCCCAGAAGGTGCAGCAAGCATGAAGAAACTGAAAATCGTCTCGGTCGTCGGCACGCGACCGGAGATCATCCGCCTGTCGCGCGTGCTCGCGCGCCTGGACGAGCACTGCGACCACGTGCTGGTCCACACAGGCCAGAACTACGACTACGAGCTCAACCAGGTCTTCTTCGACGACCTGGGCGTGCGCAAGCCCGACCACTTCCTCAACAGCGCCGGCGCCAACGCGGCGCAGACGATCGGCAACCTGATCATCGCCGTCGACAAGGTGCTGGAAGAGGAGAAGCCCGAGGCGCTGATGGTGCTGGGCGACACCAACAGCTGCCTGGCCGTGATCCCGGCCAAGCGCCGCAAGGTCGCGATCTTCCACATGGAGGCCGGAAACCGCTGCTTCGACCTGCGCGTGCCGGAAGAGACCAACCGCCGCATCGTCGATCACACGGCCGACATCAACCTGACCTACAGCGACATCGCCCGCGAGTACCTGCTGCGCGAGGGTCTGCCGCCCGACCAGGTGATCAAGACGGGCAGCCCGATGTTCGAGGTGCTCACGCACTACCGCGACCGCATCGACGCGTCCGACGCGCTGACGCGCCTGGGCGTCGAGCCCGGCCGCTACTTCGTGATCAGCGCGCACCGCGAGGAGAACATCGAGTCCGACCGCAGCTTCAACAAGCTGTGCGCCGTGCTCAACGGTCTGGCCGAGGACCACGACCTGCCGGTCATCGTGTCCACGCATCCGCGCACGCAGAAGCGCATCACCGCGATGGGCGTCAGCTTCCATCCGCAAGTGCGACTGCTCAAGCCGCTCGGCTTCCACGACTACGTGAAGCTGCAGATGCACGCCAAGGCGGTGCTGTCGGACAGCGGCACCATCACCGAGGAATCGTCGATCCTGAACTTCCCCGCGCTCAACCTGCGCGAGGCGCACGAACGTCCGGAAGGCATGGAGGAAGCGTCGGTGATGATGGTCGGTCTCGAACTCGACCGGGTACGCCAGGCGATGGGCATCCTCGAGACGCAGCCGCGCGGCGCCGAACGCGCACTGCGCCAGGTGGCCGACTACAGCATGCCCAACGTCTCGGACAAGGTGGTGCGCATCGTCCACAGCTACACCGACTACGTGCAGCGTGTCGTGTGGCGCCGCTACGAGTAAGGCGGCGGTGAAGATCCTTGTCGTCAGCCAGTACTTCTGGCCGGAGACCTTCCGCGTCAACGAGATCGTCTCGGAGCTGGCCGCGCGTGGCCACGAGGTCACGGTGCTCACCGGCCGGCCCAACTATCCGGAAGGCGTGCTGCATCCCGACTACGTGGCGGATCCGTCGCGCTTCTCGCGTTATGCGGGCGCGGACGTGCTGCGCGTGCCGCTGCGCCCGCGCGGCCGGGGCAGCCTGCAACTGGTACTGAACTACTGGAGCTTCGTGTTCTGGGGCGCGCTGAAGGGCCCGTGGCTGCTGCGCGGCCGGCGCTTCGACGCGATTTTCGTCTTCGAGACCTCGCCTATCACCGCGGCGTTGCCGGCGATCCTGCTGAAGTGGATCAAGCGCGCGCCGCTGTCGATGTGGGTGCTGGACCTGTGGCCGGACACGCTGCAGGCGGTGGGCATGGTCAGGACGGAGCGCCAGTTGAAGGCGGTCGGGCTGCTGTGCCGGTTCATCTACCGTCGCTGTGACCTGATCCTTGGGCAGTCGCGCGCCTTCGTCGACCCGATCCGCCGCTGGGCGGGCTCGGCGGAGCGCTTCCGCTACTTCCCGCAGTGGTCGGAGGAAGTCTTCGACGCGCAGGCGGGCCCCGCCGCGCTGGCGCCGGAAGTGACCGCGCAGGGGCCGGGCTTCAACATCGTCTTCGCCGGCAATATCGGCGACGCGCAGGACTTCCCGTCGCTGCTGCGGGCCGCCGAGTTGACGCGCGACCGCCCGGACATCCGCTGGCTGATCGTCGGCGACGGCCGCGCGGCGCCGCAGGTCCGCGCGGACATCGAGCGGCTGGGGCTGTCCGACACCGTCATCATGCTCGGTCGCCATCCGGTCGAGCGCATGCCGGCGTTCTTCGCGGCCGCGGACGCGCTGCTGGTGTCGCTGAAGGCGGAGCCGATCTTCGCGATGACGATTCCCGGCAAGGTGCAGAGCTACCTGGCGGCGGGCAGGCCGCTGCTGGGCATGCTGGACGGTGAAGGCGCGCGGGTGATCGAGGCGTCCGGTGCCGGGCTTGTGGCCCCCGCCGGCGATGCGCAGGCCCTGGCGCGACAGGCCGTAGCGCTCGCCGACCTGGCGCCGGTCGAGCGCGAGCGCATGGGCGCTCAAGGACAGCGCTACGGGCTGGCGAACTTCAACCGTGCCACGCTCATGGGTCAGCTTGAGTCCTGGCTGTCCAACCGGGAGTCAATGGCCGGCTGACGCCGCCGCGGCGCATCGGGCACCGCGCCTACCAGCGTCGACGCTCGGTTACGGCTTGGTCACCGGTTGGCGACGTACCAGGACAGAGCTTCACCCAGGCCATCGCGCAGGTTGTGGGTCGGCTCATAACCGAGCAGTCGTCTGCCCTTGCTCACGTCGGCCTGACTGTGCCGGACATCGCCAGCGCGGAAGTCCCGATAGATCGGCTGGGTCCCGCTTGTAACGCCCTCGGCCGCCAGCCCGTCACGCAACAGAGCAAATAGCTGATTCAGGGTCGTGCGGTCGCCCACCGCGACGTTGTAGACCTGGTTGCGCGACTCCGCAAGCGAGGTGGTAGCAGCCAGGAGATTGGCCTGCACCGCGTTGGCCACGTAGCAGAAGTCGCGAC
Organism: Roseateles noduli; assembly: GCA_002205125.1. Lineage (GTDB taxonomy): Bacteria > Pseudomonadota > Gammaproteobacteria > Burkholderiales > Burkholderiaceae_C > Roseateles > Roseateles noduli. The sequence goes on from NIOE01000008.1 coordinate 328,529, forward strand.
TGGTCTCGCCGTCGCCGTTGATGAAAATCGTGTTGCCGTCGATCAGCGCAGCGGCCCATTTTGGGATGACGGCGGCATAGGCGCCGTTTGGATCCTGGCGGCGACCGAACACATTGAAGTAGCGCAGGCCGATGGCCTCAAAGCCGTAGCTGCGGGCGAACACGTCGGCATACAGTTCGTTGACATACTTGGTCACCGCGTACGGCGACAGTGGCTTGCCGATGTTCTGTTCCACCTTGGGTAACGCCGGATGATCGCCGTAGGTGCTGCTGCTGGCCGCATAGGTGAAGCTCTTCACGCCTGCATCGCGCGCGGCCACCAGCATGTGCAGGAAGCCGGTAATGTTGGCAGCGTTGCTGGTGATCGGATCGGAGAGGCTGCGTGGCACCGAGCCTAGCGCCGCCTGATGGAGCACGTAGTCCACGCCCACGCAGGCGCTCTGGCAGTCTTCCAGACTCCGGATGTCGCCTTCGACGAAACGGAAACGAGCCCATTGCGTCTCATCCACGAGACCGCGTACCTCGTCGAGGTTGCGCTGATGGCCGGTGGCGAAGTTGTCCAGACCGACGACCTGCTGGTCCAGCTTGAGCAGCGTCTCCAGCAGATTGCTCCCGATGAAGCCGGCCACGCCGGTGATCAGCCAGGTCTTGGGGGTTTGCCGCAGCATGTTGCGGACTTCGTCGTAACGACTCATTCAAAACCCCTCACAGCCGGCCGTCGGCGGCGCCTAGCGGCAGCACGCCCTTGACATCGAACAGCACCGCGTCGGGCTTGCCCAGCGCCTTGATGCCGCGCTCGCCCAACGTCGCGAACTGGTGATGGCCGACTGCCAGCACGATGGCGTCGTAAGTACCCGGGGTCGGCATCGCGGCCAGACAGGTCAGGCCGTACTCATGCTGCGCCTCGGCCAGGTCGATCCAAGGATCGTAGACATCAACGCCGGTGTTGTACTGCTGCAGCGCACGGACAATGTCAACCACTTTCGTATTGCGCACGTCCGGGCAGTTTTCCTTGAATGTCAGACCCAGCACCAGCACCTTTCCGCCCAGCACCGGCTTGTTCTTGCGCAGCATCAGCTTGACGGTTTCATCCGCCACATGGCGGGCCATGCTGTCGTTGATGCGGCGGCCTGCGAGGATGACCTCGGGGTGGTAACCGACCTCTTGCGCCTTGTGGGTCAGGTAGTAAGGATCGACCCCGATGCAGTGGCCGCCGACCAGACCCGGACGGAACGGGAGGAAGTTCCACTTCGTGCCAGCAGCGATCAGCACCTCATGTGTGTCGATGCCGAGCTTGTGAAAGATCAGGCTGAGTTCATTCATCAGCGCTATGTTCACGTCGCGCTGCGTGTTCTCGATCACCTTGGCGGCCTCCGCCACCTTGATGCTGCTGGCCTTGTGCGTGCCGGCGACGATGATTGATGCGTACAGCGCATCGACCTCTTCTGCGATCGCTGGCGTGCTGCCGCTCGTGACCTTCTTGATCGTGGGCAGTCGGTGCTCTTTGTCGCCCGGATTGATGCGCTCGGGGCTGTAGCCGCAGAAGAAGCCGTCATTGAACTTGAGCCCGCTGCACTTTTCGAGGATAGGCACGCAGACTTCCTCTGTGGCACCGGGATACACCGTCGACTCATAGATGACGATATCGCCCTGCTTGAGAACCTTGCCGACCGTTTCGCTGGCTTTCACCAAAGGCGTCATGTCGGGCCGATTGGCCTGATCGACCGGCGTCGGCACAGTGACGATGAACACCCGGGCTTCTTTCAGGTCGTCCAGCAAATCGCTGTAACGCAGGTGACGAGCCTCGCCCAGTTCTTCAGGGCTGCACTCCAGCGTATGGTCCTGCCCACCCCGCAACTCAGCCACGCGCCTGGCACTGATATCGAAGCCGATGACTGGGCGACGCTTGCCGAACTCGACCGCCAGCGGCAGCCCGACATACCCCAATCCAATCACAGCGAGGGTTTTCTGGTTCAGATTCTGATCACTCATGTTCGTTCTTTGAAGGTCCTGCCCTTGACTTGACTGCGCGCGAGATGCCGACCGGGAGGGCTAATGCCCCGAAAGCCGGGACGCTCCGGCCAACAGCGGGCAGCAGTCTACCTCGCGCGCGATAGCGAGCGCCGTGCGGGCCCCTGTTCAACGGGGTTGATACTCGGTGACAAAGTCATGCAAGCGCAGTCGCACATCCCGCGAATTGGCGCCTCCGCCATCGGCAGTCAGCCACGCCTGCAGATTGGCCAACCAGTCCTCCGAGCCGCGCTCGTGAAGCTGTGCGATACGCAGACGTGGATGCGGCGACGATAGTGTCTGGTCGGCGTCGGCGAGCAACTCCTCGTAAAGCTTCTCCCCGGGTCGCAGACCCGTGAAGGCGATCCGGGTGTCTGCCTGGCCGCTCATGCGCAACAGGTTGCGGGCCAGATCGACGATCTTCACCGGCTCCCCCATGTCCAACACGTAGACCTGCCCGTTCTCTGCCATTGACACGGCCTGTAGAACCAATCCCGCCGCTTCGGGAATGGTCATGAAGTAGCGGGTGATTTCCGGATGCGTGACCGTCAAGGGGCCTCCATTGGCCAACTGCTCCTTGAACTTCGGAATCACGCTGCCGCTGGAACCGAGGACGTTGCCGAACCGCACCGCCATCAACCTAGTCGCTCCGCCTCTGGCCGCGAGGCTTGACAACACCATCTCCGATGCTCGTTTGCTCGCGCCCATCACGTTGGTCGGATTCACCGCCTTGTCGGTCGAGATCAGCACAAAACGCTCGGCTGCCACTTCCATGGCGGCCACCGCGGTCCTATAGGTACCGAGCACGTTGTTCCGCATGCATCCCCACGCGTTCTCCTCCTCCATCAGCGGCACATGCTTGTAAGCCGCCGCATGGAAGACGATCTGCGGCCGGTACTTCCCGAACGTGAACCTGAGGTGCTCCAGGTCCTTCACGTCTCCGATCAGCCTCACCAGCGGAATGTGCGGGAACTTCTCGCCCAGCTCCTGCTCGATCGAATACAGCGCGAACTCGCTCAGCTCGTACAGCACGATCTTCGACGGGCCGTAGCGCGCCACCTGCCGGCACAGCTCCGACCCGATCGATCCGCCCGCGCCGGTGATCAGCACCACCTTGCCGCCGATGCACTCGCTAATGCCGCCTTCGTCGAGCTCCACCGGCTCGCGCCCGAGCAGGTCCTCGGGCTCGATATCGCGCACCTGGTTGACCGTGCGTCCGGCCAGGAGTTCCTGGCTGCTCGGCACCGTCAGCACGCCCAGCCCCGTCCTGCCCGCCAGGTCCAGCGCACGACGTCGTTCCGGCGTCGTCGCCGCCGGCATCGCCACGATCACGTGCGTGATGCCGTGCATGTCGGCCAGCCGCGTGGCGTCCTCCAGCGTGCCGATCACCGGCACGCCCGCGACGCGCGCCCCGCGCTTCTCCGGCGCGTCGTCCAGATAACCCACGACCACCCAGCCCTGCTGGTGCTGGATCCCCGCCACCAGCAGCCGCCCGGCGTCGCCCGCGCCCATCACCAGCGCGCGGCGCTGCTCCAGCGCGCTGCCGCTGATGCGGCTGCGCATGTGCTCATAGAGCATGCGATAGGCCATGCGCATGGTCGCCAGCGCCATCAGCGTGAACACGGGATGCAGCGCCAGCACCGCGCGCGGCACCTTGGTCAGCTGCGCCATCAGCACCGCCACCGCCGCGATCAGGCCCGCGAGGATGCACACCGCCGCCAGCCGCTTGACCTCGCCGAAGCCGCTGAAGCGCCACATCCCCTTGGGCACGCGGAACAGCTTCAGGAACAGCGCGTACAACGCGACGATGCCCAGCATCACCCAGTGGTCGTAGTCGGGCCGGGCCTCGAACCAGCGCTCGAAGCCGAGGCGGAACAGATACGTCGCCTGCCACGCGAGCGCCACCGCCGCCATGTCCAGCGCGAGCGCCGCCGCCTCGCGGTACGGGCGGATGCGCGTCAGGAATGCGTCCAGGGACAACCAGTTCATCGTGTGCTCTTGTTCTCTTGTTCTCTGGTCTGCTCAGGTCTTGATCGCGCCCAGCGTGGCCAGGATCAGCCGGATGTCGCCCATCAGGCTGGCGTTGCGCACGTAGTCCGCGGCCAGGCCCAGCTTCATCGGCATGACGACCTCGACGTACTCGCGCTCCGGATCGGCGGCCTGCGCCAGCAGCTCGCTCTCGTTGCGGAAGCTCAGCGAGGCCGGATCGGTGATGCCCGGCCGCACCGACAGCACCAGCGCGCGCAGCTCCGCCGGGTACAGCGCCACGTAGCGCGGCACCTCGGGCCGCGGGCCCACCAGGCTCATCGCGCCACGCAGCACGTCCCACAGCTGGGGCAGCTCGTCGACCTTGCTCGCGCGCAGCCAGCGGCCGCTGCGCGTGATGCGCGCGTCGTCGCCGATGGTGATCTGCGGACCGAGGCTGGGCGCGTCGACGCGCATCGTGCGGAACTTGTGGATGCGGAAGGGGCGGCCGAAGCGTCCCACCCGCTCCTGCCGGAACATCACCGGCCCGCGCGAGTCGAGCTTGATCCACGCCGCCACGACCAGCAGCAGCGGGCTCAGCAGCAGCAGGCCCACACCGGCGCAGAGGATGTCGAAGAGTCGCTTGGCCATCGGCCTGTTCCCGATCGGTGAGGCTCAGAAACCCAGGCTGCGGCGCACCGCGTCGATGACGCGCTCGACCTGCTCGTCGGTCATCGCCGTGTACAGCGGGATGGTGACCGTGCGCTCATAGGCCTTCTGCGACTCGGGGAACATCTCGGCCGTCAGGCCGTAGCGTTCCTTCCAGTACGGATGCTGGTGCAGCGGCACGTAGTGCACGCTGCAGCCGATGCCCTGCTCGAACATGCGCTCGATGAAGAGGTCGCGCGACACGCCGGCCGCCACGGCCGCATCGGACAGGCGCAGCACGTACAGGTGCCAGCTGTGCACGTCCTCGTTGGGGGCCTTGGGCGGCAGGATCAGCGGCAGGTCGGCGAGCGCCTCGAAGTAGCGCGCGGCGATCTGCTCGCGCCGCTTCTGGAAGGCCGGCAGCCGCTTGAGCTGGTGCAGCCCCAGCGCCGCGGCGATGTCGGTCAGGTTGTACTTGAAGCCGGGGGCGACGATCTCGTAGTACCAGCTCGGCACCTTCGCCGTGAAGCGGTCGAAGGCATCGCGGTTGATGCCGTGCAGCCGCATCACGCGGGCGCGCTTGGCCAGCTCCGGATCGCGCGTGACCAGCATGCCGCCCTCGCCCGTCGTCATCGTCTTGTTGGCGTAGAAGCTGAACACCGTGGCGTTGCTGCCCATGGTGCCGATCAGCTCCTTCTCCAGCGTCGTGGGCAGCGCGTGCGCGGCGTCCTCGACCACCTTCAGGCCGTGCCTGCGGGCGATGTCCAGCAGCGACAGCATGTCCACCGCCAGGCCGGCGTAGTGCACCGGGATGATCGCCTTCGTGCGCGGCGTGATCGCGGCCTCGATCTGGTCGATCGCGATGTTCATCGTCGCCGGGTCGATGTCGACCAGCTTCACGTCCGCGCCCATGTAGCGCACCACCTCGGCCGTCGCGGTGAACGTGTGCGTCGTGGTGATGACCTCGTCACCGGGGCCGATGCCCAGGGCCTCCAGCGCCAGGTGCAGTCCGGCGGTCGCGGAATTGACGGCGATGCACTCGATCTGCGGCTCGGCCAGGAACTCGGCGAAGGCCTGCTCGAAGCGCTTCGCCTTCGGGCCGGTCGTGATCCAGCCGCTCCGGAGCGTGTCGACGACCTCGGCGATCTCCTCCTCGCCCAGCTCGGGCAGCGCGAAGGGAAGGAACGGCAGCTTCGGATCGGTGGTGCTCATGATGTCTTGGTGATCAGCGCCAGCACGTGGCTGCGCAGAAAGGGGATCGTGTTGAGGACGCGGTAGGCGCCGGGGTGGACGCGACAGGCGGCACGCGCGATCGGCGGGGCCAGCGTGACGCGGCGCACCGCCATCCGGCCCTCGGGGAACAGCGCGCGCACGCGTTTCAGCGGCACGCCCCGGACGTCGGGATTGCGCGGATTGTCGACGATGAAGTCGTACCAGAGCACCGCCCCGCCCGGCTTCACCCAGCGCCACATCGCGTCGGCGAGGCGGCGTTGCAGGCCGTCGTCCAGGATGGAGGAGAACACCGTCGACTGCAGCACCAGGTCCTGGCTGCCGGGCTCGACGTCGGCCTGCGACGCGTCGCCCGCCAGCAGCCGCACTTGCTGCGGCAGCGCGGCGCGCGCGGCCTCCAGACGTTCGGGCAACAGCTCGATGCCGGTCAAGTGCTGCGGCAGCAGGCCCAGCCGCAGCATGTCCATCAGGTTGCCGCCGGCGCCGCAGCCGACCTCGGCCATGCGCCAGTCGCTCAACGGCACGGCGGGGTCGGCCAACGACGCGCGGTGCGCCGCCAGCAGGCGCAGCATCGCGGCCTGACGCTCGTGCAGCATCTGCCAGACTTCCGGGCGCAGCAGGCTGTAGCGCTCCAGCCCGGCCAGCCGCTGGTCGCGGCGGGCGTATCGCTGGGCGATGGCCTGGAGTTCTCGGTCCTGGGTCATGTCGTCGTCGGCGGAACGCCGTGGTGAGGACTGCGTTGATCGGGACTGCGTGAATCGGAACTGCGAAAACAGGAAAAGTCGGGTCAGGACACCGCGTCGATGAAACGCTGCGCCAGCACAGGATAGGTGTGATTCGCGAGCACGAACTCGCGGCCGCGGCGCCCCATGGCGGCGCGCTCGTCGGCCGGAACGGCGGCGAGCTGGAGCAGGCCTTCCGCGACCGCGTTCGCGTCCTGCGGCGGCACCGTCAGCCCGGCGCCGGCCTCGGCCACCGGATCGTTGCCCGCCTCCACCGAATGCAGCACCGGGCGCTGCGCCATCATGTAGTCCATCAGCTTGTTGGGCGCGATGCCGAAGCGGTAGATCGGCGTGCGCTGCCAGCCGATGTAGGCGATGTCGAAGCCCTTCAGCAGCGACGGGATCTGCGCCTTCGGGATCGCGGGGAACAGGGCGACGTTCGTCAGGCCTTCGTCGCGCACGCGCGCTTCCAGGTGCTCCCGCAGATGCCCGCCCCCGACCAGCACGAAGCTCAGCGCCGCGCTCTCCGGACGCTGCGCGTCCTTGAGCCGCTTCGCCGCGTCCAGCAGCACGTCCAGCGCGTTGGGCTCGCCCATCGAGCCGGCGTAGCCGACGACGGTGCGCCCCGCCGCCCGCTCGGCGTCCAGGTGCGCCTGGATCGCGGCGTCCAGCGGCTCGCCGTCCTCGGACCATTCGTCCAGCGTGATGCCGTTGGGCACGATGTGCAGCTTCTTCAGGTCGAGGCCGTGCGCGGCCATGTGCTGATGCACCTTGGGCAGCATGGACACGACGACGTCGGCGTCGCGGTAGGCGTCGTTCTCCGCCTTCTGGCAGAGCATCGCGAACGGGTGCCACTTCGACATGCCCGACAGCTCGATGGGCGACAGCGGCCAGAGGTCGTGCACCTCGTAGACCAGCTTGGCCTTGGCGAGCTTCGCGACCCGGCGCGCGACCCAGATGTCCATCGGGTAGGTGCTGGACGCGATCACCACGTCCGGCGCGAACTCGCGTGCCAGGATGTCGGCGTCCTTCCAGACCTGGCGGCAGAAGGACCAGATGTTCTTGACCCGGCCGGTGCCGTTGCCCTGGTACTCGGGCGTGTCGTAGAAGAGGTAGTTCACGCCGCTCATCGCCGCCATGCCCGGCTCGGGCTGGGTGGTGCGCACATGCGAGTAGGACGCGCCCAGGATCAGCGCCTGGTGCCCCGTCCTCACCCATTCGCGGGCGAGGTAGAACGGGCGGAATTCCATGCCGTGCTTCGGCGAGCCGGCGTAGTGGTTGATCAGCAGCAGCTTCATGGGAATGGAGAGACTCAGAGGCGCTTCAGGCGCTCGATGAAATGCTTGACGGCGGGACCGAACATCGCGTGTTCCGCGACCCAGGCGCGATTGGCGGCGCCGAGCCGGTCGGCGTCGACCGAGTGCCCCGCCACGTCGCTCTGCCCGACCATCAGCTGGAGCCGGTCGGCCAGCGTGCCCAGGTCGTCGCCGTCCTTCAGGATCAGGCCGTGACGGCCCAGCAGCTTGACGTTGGGGTGCAGCGCCGCGTCGATGCTGGCGATGCCGCCGGTGCCCAGCACCTCGTCGTTGGCGGGCAGGTCGGACAGGATGGGCAGGCACTCGTGGGCCATCGCCTCCAGCACGGAGACCGACACCGAATCGCTCTGCGGCAGGCTCAGGAACCAGCGCGCCGGCGCGTAGCGGCGGCCCTGCGAGGTGGCGTCCAGGCGACCGACGAACTCGACACGATCCGCCAGGCCGAGCGACGCCACCTGCGCTTCCATCGCGCCGCGCAGGGATCCGTCGTTCGCGACGACCAGGCGCGCCTCAGGCTGCTTCGCGGCGATCGCGGCGAAGACCTCGATCACGCGGTGCGGCCGATAGATCGGCTCCAGCCCCCGGTTGGCGTAGAAGAGCCACGGTTGCTTGCGCACGTTCTGCTTGGGCAACTGCTCCAGCCCGAACGGGAAGGTCATCACCTCGGCCGCGCCGAGCTCGCGCATGCGGGCGCTCATGTGCTCCGAGTCCGAGGTCGTGATCGCGCAGGCCTTCAGCACCTTCGTCGTCAGCCAGCGGTAGGCGAAGCCCTGCTCGGGCGTGACGAGGATGTCGCTGCCCCAGGCGGAGCCGGCGATCTTCGCGCGCAGCTTCCAGCCGCGGCGCGCGGCCCAGGCCAGCGTGCCGTGCGAGGTCAGGTAGTGCGCGTGCAGCCAGTCGGCGTCGACCTGCTTGAGCCAGGCGCCGAGCGCCGGCAATTGGCGGAGAACGGCGATGTTGCCGCCGGCGTGCGCGGGATCGGTGTTCAGCGCGAGGCGGCGGTCCTCCGGGATCAGGAACTGGAACTCCGGCGCGAAACCGCGCGTGGACGCGGCCCACAGTTCCAGGTCGCGCTGCTGCGACAGCGCGCGCGCCCATTTCAGGAGGTGGGGGCTGTCGCCGTCACCGATCAGGACCAGTCTCATGCAGGGGCTCCGTGCAAGGCAGGACGCGGCGCCGAGCCGCGCACCAGCCACGCCAGATAGATCGCGAAATAGATCGGCAGCAGCACCGCGATGGCGGCCAGGGCCGTCGTCAACGCGCCGCCGCGGCTGAGCACCAGCGCCACCGGCAGCACGTACAGCGCGTTGCCGACGAGGCTGAAGACCAGCGCGCCGCGCTGGCGGCCGGTGACCATGGGGGTGACCGTCAGCGGCGCCGCGATGAAATGCGCCGCCACGTAAGGGGCAAGCCAGCGTCCATACTCGCCGGCGCGGGCCCAGTCCTCGCCCAGCAGCCAGCCGAACAGCGCCGGACCGACGGCGATCAGCACGACCATGCAAGGCAGCGCGACCATCGCCAGCAGCTTGATGCCGCGCAGCAGGCGCGGTCGGAGATCGACGCCGCGCTGCCAGTCGCGGGCGAGTTCGCCGAGCAGCGCTTCGGACAGGGCGCCGCCGACCAGCGTCGCCGGCGCCTTCACGAGGCGCACCATCAGCGCGTAGTAGCCGGCTGTCGCAGCGTCCGCCCAGGCGGCGATCATCGCCAGCACCAGCGTCTCCTGCGCCGCGTTGACGAAGGCATGCGGGCTGTTGAGCAGCGGGAACTGCTTGTAGCGCCAGGCCAGACGGCGCAGATGCCGCCAGTGCCAGGTCTTGCCGGCCTGGTCCAGCCGCGTCGCGCGGCGCCAGCGCGCGCCGCGCCGCAGCAGCCACAGCGGCGCGAGCAGCGCGGCCAGACTCTGCGACAGCACCAGCGCCGCAACGCCCGCCCAGCCGCCGAGCGCAGCGACGGCCTGTGCCGCCGCCATCACGCCCTGCTGCAGCACGCGGGCCTGGGCGATCACGTCGATGCGGCCCTGGCGGTTGTTCCACAGGCTCAGCGCCTGCTGCATACCCGCCAGCGCCACGACCGGGGCGAGCATCAGCAGCCAGGGGTCCAGTTGGTCGAGCGAAACCCAGCGTCCGCCCAGCTTGGCGTGGTGCGCCATCAGCAGGTGCCAGGCGGTGGCGCCGACGGCCGTGACCATGCCCACGCCGAGCGCGATCCACAGCGCCAGCTGCAGCACCAGCGCGGCCTCGCCGTCGCGGCGCGGCAGGACGATGGCGAACTCGTAGCGCGCGTTGGCGATGGTCGCGAGGTTCGCGGCCAGCGCCACGAACAGCGCCCAGTGGCCGAGCGCCTCCGCGCCGTACCAGCGCGTCAGCAGCGGCGCGATCAGCATCGGGATCGCCTGCGTCAGCATCGACGCGCCGGCCAGTTGGGCGAAGCGGCGGCGCACCGTCATGGCGATCTGCCCCCGTGACGCTCCGCGATCGCGCGCAAGGCGGCGCGTTGCGACGGCCTCAGCCGTGCGTGGCGACCGAGCGGCAGGTTCAGCACCGTCCGCGCGGCGCGTTCGCCGTTCGGGCAATCGCCCTCGGCGTAGCCGAAGCGGCGGCTGCCGCGCGGATGGACGACGTCGTCGAACCAGGTGCCGCCGACGATGCCGACGTCCTCCAGCGCTTCGATCGCGGCGTCGCGCGTCGCCGCGTCGGGCAGCAGCAGCGGGTAGCGCAGCAGCACGGCGCCGGGCGCCCGCACCGGCCATTCCCAGCCGGGAAGGTTCGTCAGCAACGCATCGTAGTCCTGCGCCTGCGCGCGGCGCAGCGCATGGATCTCGTCGAAGCGGCGCGCCTGCATCAGGCCGATCGCGGCACTCAGCGGATGCAGGCCGGCGCGATAGTCGGGTTCGGTCTCGCCGGCGACCTCGCTGTCGGGCGTCTTCGCGACGACGCCCAGCAGACGCGATGGCGTCCGCAGCAACGCGATCAGCGCGTGCAGCGCGGGGCGCGGCAGGCTCATCGTCAGGCGGTGCCAGCACAGCGTCAGCAGTTGCTTGAGGACCGTCGAGGTCGACGGTGCGTGCAACGCCAATGGGTTCGCCGACAGGTGCACCGCGAAGCGTTCGCGGGAGCCGGGGTCGTGGATCACGAGCGCGCCGCCGATGCCGGTGGTCAGCGGCTTGGAGAATTCGAAGCTGAAGAACGCCGCATGCCCCAGCGTACCGACCATGCGGCCGACCGCGTCGGTGCTGCCCCAGGCGTGGGCGGCGTCCTCGATGAAGACGACGTCGGGGTGCTTGGCCCGCAGCGCGTCCAGGCCCTCGGTGACTACGCCGAAGTTGTGCGGCACGACGACGACGCGCGTCGCCGGAGAGATCTCTTTGGAGATCGCGTCGGGCGTCGGATTGAAGTCGTCCCGGGCGATGTCGACGTAGCGCACCGCCAGGCCGAGGTGCATGAACACGTTGGGCACGACCACGCAGGTGTAGCCCGGCAGCAGCACTTCCGAGCCGATCGGCAGGTCCAGCGACGCGGTGAACGCGTGCAGCGCCGCACGGCCGGTGCCGAAGAGACGGACCTCGCCCGCCTGCGCCGGGTCGAGGCCGAGGCTGCGGGCGAAGGCGGCGCGGAAGTCCTCGGCGCCGGCTTCGCCGCGGCGCAGCCAGTGCCAGAGCGCGCCGGGCAGGTCGCGCCAGCGCAGCGCGGCGGCGACGTGGCCCTTCACGGGACGATCGACGGCGGCCGGGCCCCGTCGATCCGGTGGAGCGGCCGGGCCGGCACGCCGCCGTAGACCCAGCCGCTGGGCAGGTGGCCGCGCACCACCGCGTGCGCCGCGACGACGACGCCGTCGTCGATGAAGCTGCCCGGCAGCACCGTCACGCGCGCGCCGACGAACACGTTGGAGCCGATGCGGATCTCGCCGCGCCGGTAGTGGTCGCGGAACAGGCCGGTCGCCGTCACCGCGTTGGACTCGCAGAACAGCATCAGGCCGGGGCCGATGGCGACGTCGTCGCCGATGGACAGGGACTGGTCGCCGACCAGCAGGTAGCCGCCCGGCGCGATGTGGCTGCGCGCGCCTATCGTGAAGCGTCCCTGGCCGGTGGCGAGGATCTGCACGTCGCGATACAGGATGGAGCCCGCGCCGATCGAGCTGCCGGCGCCGCAGCGCACGCGCGCGCCGGGGTGGATCTGCGCGCGCACGCCCACGTCCAGCCCCAGCCACGCCGCGACCCGCGCGCGCATCCGGGCGCGCACCGCATCCAGCGTGTAGCCGATCAGCATCGGGGGATCAGGTCAGCGCGACGCCGAGTGCGACGCCCAATGCGGCGACCACCTGGTCCTGCTGCGCCTCGCTCAGGTCGGGGCTCATCGGCAGGCTCATGACGCGCTGCGCGGCGGCCTCGGCGTTGGGCAGCGGCGTCGCCACGCGGCAGCGCTGCTCGTAGGCGGGCTGGCGGTGCAGCGGCTTCGGATAGTGGACCGCCGTCGGGATGCCGGCCTGCTTCAGCGCTTCCAGCACTGCGTCGCGGCGGTCCACCTGCACGGTGAACTGCGCCCAGACGCAGTCGCGGTCCTCGCGCACCGCCAGGCGTTGCAGCGGCAGCCCGGCGATCAGGCGCTGGTAGCGCTCGCCGATGGCCAGGCGCTGCGCGATCTCCCAGTCGAAGCGTTCCAGCTTGCCCAGCACCACCGCGCACTGCAGCGTGTCCATGCGGCCGCCGACGCCCACCCGCGTGTGCGTGTAGCGCTGGCTCTGGCCGTGGACGCGGATCTCGCGCGCGGCCTGCGCCAGCACGTCGTCGTCGGTGAACAGTGCGCCGCCGTCGCCGTAGCAGCCCAGCGGCTTGCTCGGGAAGAAGCTGGTCGCGCCCCAGGTCGACAGGCCGCAGCTCTTCTTCCCCTTGTACGAGGCGCCAAAGCTCTGCGCGGCGTCCTCGATCACCGGGATGTTCCCGTGTTTCGCCGCGATCGCATTGATCGCGTCCATGTCGCAGACCTGGCCGTAGAGGCTCACCGGCATGATCGCCCGGGTGCGCGGCGTGATGGCGGCCTCGATCAACGTCGCGTCGAGGTTGCAGCTGTCGGGCTCGATGTCGACCAGCACCGGCACGCCGCCCAGCAGCACGATGGTCTCGACCGTCGCGGCGAAGGTGAAGGGCGTCGTGATGACCTCGTCGCCGGGCTGCAGGTCCAGCGCCATCAGCGCGATCAGCAGTGCCTCGGTGCCGCTGGCCACGGTGATGCAGTGCTTCGCGCCGACGTAGGCGGCCAGCGCGGTCTCGAGCTCCTTGACCTCCGGGCCCATGATGTACTGGCCGTGGTCCAGCACGCGCTGGATGCGCGCGTCGATGGTCGTCTTCAGCGCGGCGTACTGTGCCTTGAGGTCGATGAAGGGAAGGCTCATGGCTGGGGATCCTGGGGCGTGACCAGCGTCAGCGTCTGGCCGTCGAGTTCATAGAGGTCGCCGCCGGCCGGGCAGCTCGCGCGGCCGCGGCCGTCGACCGGCAGATCGAGCTTCTCGCCGTGGCGGCTCATCCAGCCGATCTGGCGGGCCGGCACGCCGACCATCAGGGCATACGGCTTCACGTCGCCCTTGACGACGGCACCGGCGCCGACGAAGGCGTATTCGCCGATCGTCGCGCCGCAGACCACGGTGCAGTTCGCGCCCAGCGTCGCGCCGCGCTTCACCAGCGTCCGGCGGTACTCGCTCTTGCGCGGCACCGCCGAGCGCGGGTTGTAGACGTTGGTGAAGACCATCGACGGGCCGCAGAACACGTCGTCCTCCAGCGTCACCGCGTCGTAGACCGACACGTTGTTCTGGATCTTCACGTTGCGGCCGATCGTCACGTCGTTGCCGACGTACACGCCCTGCCCCAGCGAGCAGCCGTCGCCCACGCGCGCGCCGGCGCACACGTGGCTGAAGTGCCAGACCTTGGTGCCTTCGCCGAGCTGGGCGCCGTCGTCCACGACGGCCGAAGCGTGCTGCCAGAAGCTCATGTCAGAACACCAGCGGCAGGCCGACGCGCTGGCCGTCGCGCGCGCTGCGGTAGGCGGCGATCAGCAGCTCCAGCGAGCGCAGGCCCTCGTAGCCGTCCACCTGCGCCTGCGCCTCGCCGCGCAGCGTCTGGATGACGTTGTCGTAGTAGGCGGCGTGGCCGAAGCCGTAGACGCTGGTCGTCTCATAGCTGGCGTTCTTCACCAGCTCGTCGTCGGGATGGGGCGTGTCGAAGGCCCAGTGCTCGATCTTGTTGACCGCGGTGCCGCCGATCTTGACCGTGCCCTTCTCGCCCAGGATGGTGATCGAGCCTTCCAGGTTCTGCGGGTAGGTCAGCATCGTCACGTTGATGCTGGCCAGGCCGCCGTGGCGCAGGCGCAGGGCCAGCACGCCGGTGTCCTCGGCCTCGATGTCGCGGTCCAGCGTGGCGGTGTAGGCGTGGACGTTGTCCACCGGGCCCACCAGCCAGTCCAGCAGGTCGACGTAATGGCTGGCCTGGTTCATGAAGGCGCCGCCGTCCATGTCCCAGCGGCCGCGCCAGCGGGCGGCGTCGTAATAGCTCTGCGGGCGGGTCCAGAACACGTTGACCGTGCTCATGAAGATGCGGCCGAAGCGGCCTTCGTCCAGCGCCTTCTTGACCAGCTGCACGGTGGCGTTGAGGCGGTTCTGCTTCACGACGAAGAGCTTCACGCCCGCGTCGCGGCAGGCGCGGACCATGGCCTGGCCTTCCTCGAACTTCGTCGCCATCGGCTTCTCGCTGAGCACGTGGCGGCCGGCCTGCGCGCAGGCGATGGCCTGCTGGGCATGCAGACCGCTGGGCGTGGACAGCACGATCAGGTCGGCGTCCGAGCCCGCCAGCAGCGCGTCCAGCGAGGCGAAGCCGCGGTCCGCGGGCAGGCCGGTCTGGGCCAGCGCGGCGGTCACGGCGTCGGGGCGCGTGTCGCAGACGGCGACCAGCTCCGCGCGACCCTGATGCCGGGTCAGCGCGTCGACGTGGTTCTTCGAAATTCGGCCGCAACCGACCAGGGCGACGCGGACCGGGCGGTCCAGGATGGGGAACTGAGACATGGGGCGCGATTTTAAGAGCCTAAAATCGCGCCCTGCCCTTTTTGCAGCCCACGATGAGCCAGCCCCAAGACCCCCAGACCGGCAACGACACGCCGGCGCCCGCCCAAGACGAGAACAAGCTGATCGCCGAACGCCGCGAGAAACTCGCCGCCGTCCGCGAAAAAGCCAAGGCCAAGGGGGTCGCGGCCTTCCCCAACGACTTCAAACCGCAGCACCGCGCGCAGCCGCTGCAGGCCCAGTACGGCGAGCTCCCCAACGAGGAACTCGAGCCGCAGGCCGTCGCCGTGACGGTGGCCGGCCGCATGATGCTCAAGCGCATCATGGGCAAGGCCAGCTTCGCCACGCTGCAGGACGCCACCGGCGCGATCCAGCTCTTCCTGTCCAAGGACGCGCTGGGTGAAGAGGTCTATGCCGACTTCAAGCACTTCGACCTGGGCGACATCCTGGGCGCCGAAGGCACGCTCTTCCGCACCCGCACCGGCGAGCTGTCGGTCAAGGTCACGACCCTGCGCCTGCTGACCAAGTCGCTGCGCCCGCTGCCGGACAAGTTCCACGGCATGGCCGACCAGGAGCAGAAGTACCGTCAGCGCTACGCCGACCTGATCTCCGACGGCAAGGCGCGCGACCGTTTCGTGGCGCGCTCCAAGGCCGTGTCCTCGATCCGCTCGTACATGGTCGAGAACGGCTTCCTGGAAGTCGAGACGCCCATGCTGCACCCGATCCCGGGCGGCGCGAACGCCAAGCCGTTCATCACGCACCACAACGCGCTGGACCAGGAGATGTACCTGCGCATCGCGCCGGAGCTCTACCTGAAGCGTCTGGTGGTGGGCGGGTTCGAGCGCGTCTTCGAGATCAACCGCAACTTCCGCAACGAGGGGATCAGCGTCCGGCACAACCCCGAGTTCACGATGATGGAGTTCTACGCGGCCTTCTGGACCCACCAGGAGGTCATGAGCTTCACCGAGGAAGTGATCCGCCACGCCGCGCGCGCCGCCACCGGCAGCGCCCAGGTCACCTACGCCGGCAAGCCGGTCGACCTGGAGAAGCCCTTCACGCGCCTGTCGGTGCGCCAGTCGCTGATCGTGCACGCGGGCGTCAGCGAAGCGGAAGCCGACGACGCCGACGTGCTGCGCGCCAAGCTCAAGGAGTTGGGTGAAGAGGCGCCCAAGCACTGGGGCCTGTCGGCGCTGCAGTTCGGCCTGTTCGAGGCGGCGGTCGAGGAGAAGCTCTGGGAGCCGACCTTCATCGTCGACTACCCGGTGGAGGTCTCGCCGCTGGCGCGGGCGTCGGATGCGGACCCGACCATCACCGAGCGTTTCGAGCTCTTCATCACCGGTCGCGAGTACGCCAACGGCTTCTCCGAGTTGAACGATGCCGAGGACCAGGCGGCGCGTTTCCAGTCGCAGGTGGCCAACAAGGATGCGGGCGACGAGGAGGCGATGTTCTTCGACGCCGACTTCATCCGTGCCCTGGAGTACGGCATGCCTCCGACGGGTGGCTGCGGCATCGGCATCGACCGTCTGATGATGCTGATCACCGACAGCCCCTCGATCCGCGACGTGATCCTCTTCCCCGCGCTGCGCCGCGAAAGCTGATCCCCGCGCACCGCACGCGCACCACCCGACCCCATTCAACGTGCAGTCAACGGCTGCGAGTGGGGCCGGAATGGGGCTGGGGGTTCGCGGACGCGATGCCCCCTGCCCCGTGGAGTGCCCGCGCCAGGCCTCACGAACGCACAGCCTCACGAACGCAAAAAGGACACCCGAGGGTGTCCTTTTTCCTTGCTGGCCCCCCAGGCCGGCCGGTGCGTCCGGCAGTGTCGAGGGGGAAGCGTTGGCCTTACTTGGCCGAGTTGCCTTCGGTCGTCGCGCCCTTCTTGGCGGCGGTCTTCACGGCGGCCTTCTTGGCGGCGATCTGGGCCGAGGTCGGCGCATTGATGCCGTTTTCCAGCGAGCCGACGCCCGCTTGTTCGGCGCTCAGCGAGGCGATTTCGCCGGAATCACGGGCGGCTTGCAGCTCGGCGACGACTTCGGCGCGGGTCTTCTGGGCCGGTTCGGCGGCGAAGGTGGCGCCGGCGGTCAGGAAGGCGGCGGCAATCAGGGTGGTCTTGATCAGGGTGTTCATGGCGGGCTCCTAGCGGTTCGTTGCACCGGACTCCGCACTCCGCGTCGTCCATGGGTTGAACTCTAGGCGTCAGCGCCTAGGGGAAACACTAGGCAATCTGGAAAGATCCGTTCACGGATTGTCAACAATCCCCCAACCGGTAACTCAGCGTACACCGATCGGGGTCAAGGATTGTTTCAATCGGGGCCGGGAATGGGGTGGACTGCCGAGGCCGCTGGCCCTCACCCCCACCCTCTCCCGCGGTGCGGGAGAGGGGGCCACCCCAATGCTCCTGCGGCGAACGGTTCAGCTGTGCTTGAACGCCGGCGCCCGTTTCGCCAGGAACGCGTCCATGCCTTCGCGCTGGTCGTCGGAGCCGAACAGCGCGTGGAAGTAGCGGCGCTCGATCGCGACACCGTCCGTCAGCGGCCCCTGGTAGGCCAGGTTGACCAGTTCCTTGATCAGCATCGTCGAGGGGCCGCTGAAGCCGTTGATCGTCTCCGCCGCCGTCAGCGCCTCGGCCATCAGCTGCTCCGCGGCCACCACGCGCGACACCAGCCCGGCGCGCTCCGCCTCGGCCGCGTCCATCATGCGCGCCGTCAGCAGCATGTCCATCGCCTTGCTCTTGCTGACCGCCCGCGGCAGGCGCTGCGTGCCGCCCGCGCCGGGGATGATGCCCAGCTTGATCTCCGGCTGGCCGAAGCGCGCCGTGTCCGCCGCGATGATGAAGTCGCACATCATCGCCAGCTCGCAACCGCCACCCAGCGCAAAACCCGCCACCGCGCCGATCACCGGCTTGCGCACCTGCAGGATGGTCTCCCAGTTCTTCGAGATCAGCCCGCTCTTGAACGCCGACAGGAAGGTGTGCGGCGCCATCGTCGGAATGTCCGCTCCCGCCGCGAAGGCGCGCTCGCTGCCCGTCAGCACGATGCAGCCGATGCCGTCGTCCGCGTCGAAGGCCAGCAGCGCGCGGCCCAGTTCGTCCATCAGCGGGTCGCTCAGCGCGTTCAGCTGCTTGGGCCGGTTCAGCCGGATCACCCCCGTCTTGCGGTCGCCGCTGCCGGCCACCTCCACCAGGATGTTCTCGAACGTCACGCCGGTCAGGGCTGCAATCATGGGATGTCTCCTTGAACTCGAATGGCGGCAACTATAGAGGCGCCCGCGCCATGACGACGACCGCGCGCCAAGGCCCTCAGGGGCCAGTGGCGGCGGTCGGCGCGCTCGCCGCGCCCGATGCGGATGTGGCCGGAGCCTGGGCCTGTTTCGGCGGCGCCTTCAGCACCAGATCGATGTGCGTGCGCGGATCCGTCCGGCGGTTCTGCCAGATCCGCACCCGCACCGGCAGGTACTGCAGCGAGGGCGCCAGCCAGAACTCCGCCTGCATGTCGCCGCGGGTGTCGGTCATGTCGGAGTCCACGTGCCACGCCGGGATCGGCCCCAGCGGCGTCGCGACCTCCTCCAGGTTCCTCACCTGGTAGCGCCACAGGTGCACGTTGCGCGGCAGCGCCAGCGGCTGCTGGATCAACTGCCCGCCGTGCGAGGCCAGACGACCGGTGAGGAACTGCCAGGTGAACTGCACGAACTGGCTGGCCGCGTCCTGCGTGCCGTCGGCCACCGGCACGCGGCGACCGTCGGCCAGGCGCACGCCGCCGTCGTCGAACAGCAGCGTCGACTGCCGGTTCCCGCCCGCGAGTCCGCCGGTGACCTCGTCGAAACGATGCGGCACCAGGCCGACCGGCGTGATCTCGCCGTCGCTGCTCATCCGGCGCGACATCAGCGGCGCGAACTTCGGTCCGATCCAGGCTTCGAGATGGACCTGGTAGTGCGAGCCATCCCGCAGCCATTGCACGCGGGCGTCGCCGTAGATGGGGCCACGGAAATCGCCGGTGAGCTGGTAGTCCAGCTCCGTCGAGAGCGGCCATTCGATGCCCGGCATCCAGGTGCCGACCGCGTCGGAGATCGCCAGCGCCGGCGGCATCGCCAGCGCCTGCAGTTCAGGCGGCGGCTCGCTCGCGGCGGGATCCGGCGGCAGCGGGGCGGGTCCTTCGCCCAAGGCCGGCATCGACTCGATGCGACGCTGCGGCGTGCCCGGCGGTCCTTCTTTCGGCGCCGCGGTCGCGGGCGGCGGCGGAGGTGCCGGCGCCAGTTCCCGGACGAAGGCGGCCTGCAGCCGTTCCGGCTCGGGGATGTCCGGCATCCAGTGGTCGTGGAGCTCGCGGGCCCCGCTCAGCAGCCAGAGGTGGGCGGCGATCACCGTCACCGTCAGCGCCGCGAGTGCGACGTGGTGCCCGCGGATGCTCGAGGCCGCCTCGCGCCAGCCTCTCGGATCGGCGAGACGCACGCCCAACGTCGCGACACCCGTGGCCGCCGCGGACAGCCAGCGGCCGACCACCCGTCCGGCATCCCGAATCTGCCGGATCTCCAGGGCGAGTCGACGTCTCAGCCACCCAGCCATGCACGCCGCAGGCTTTGCGCACGCGCGGGCGCCTTGTCGAGCAGGCCCAGGCAGACCGGCCGCGCCGCGCTGTCCTGCGTCGGCAGCGTCAGGGCCAGATGGAGCATCCGCTGGTCACGCGTCACCAGCAGCTCCAGCCGTTGCGGATCGACATGGTTCAGCGTCAGCGGCAGGTCTTCCAGCTTGCGCACGCGCCAGCCGTTGCAGGCGACGATCTCGTCGCCCGCGCTCAGGCCGGACGCCAGCGCGGCGCTGTCCAGCAGCACGTTCTTGACCGTCACGATGCCGTCGCTCTCCGTCACCCGCAGCCCCAGCCGCTGCGCCAGCGTCGGCTTGTCGAAGCACCAGCGCACGCCCACGCGTTCCAGCAACTGCGGCAGCGGCAGGTCCTCGGTGCCGTGCACCCAGGTCGACAGCGTCTGCGCGATCGCCTCGCCGCCGATGTCGACGAGCTTCTGCAGGATCTTCGCCTCGCTCACCGGACCACCGCCGGTGTCCTTCCACAGGCCGCGCATCAGGTCGTCCACCGACATCGGCTTCTCGCACTTCTCCGCGCCGCGCAGCGACAGGTCCAGCGCCAGCGCCACCATCGAGCCCTTGGCGTAGTAGCTGACCACCGCGTTGGGGGTGTTCTCGTCCTGCCGGTAGTACTTGGTCCAGGCCTCCAGGCTGGAGCGCGCCACGCTCTGGTGCTTGCGTCCCGGCGCGCCCAGCACCTGCGTGAAGGTGTTCGCGATCAGCTTCAGGTAGCGGGCCTCGTCGATCAGCCCGGCTCGCACGAGGAACAGGTCGTCGTAGTACGAGGTGAAGCCTTCGAAGAACCACAGCAGCTCGGTGTAGTTCTCCTGCTCGTAGTCGTAGCGCTCGAACACGTCCGGCCGCAGCCGCTTCACGTTCCAGGTGTGGAAGTACTCGTGGCTGATCAGGCCCAGCAGCTTCACGTAGCCGTCGCTGGTCTCGGACTGGCCCAGGCGCGGCAGGTCGCGCCGCGCCGCGATCAGCGCCGTGCTGGCGCGATGCTCCAGCCCGCCGTAGCCGTCGTCGGTGCAGTTCAGCAGGAACACATAGCGCGACATCGGCGGCTTGCTCTTGCCGCAGTGCCAGAAGGCGATCTGCGTCTCGCAGATCTTCTGCGCGTCGCGCAGCAGCCGTTCGCCGTCGAAGATCGGCAACGCGCCCGACACGACGAGCTCATGCGGCACGCCGCCGGCCACGAATTCGCCGCGCCAGAACGGGCCCAGCTCGAAGGGATGGTCGGCGAGCTCGTCGTAGTCGGCGGCCTCGAACTGCAACGGCGCGTCTTCGACCGACGTCATCGCCGTGGCGACGTCCCAGCCTTCGGGCAGGCCGGTCAGCTCGACGCGGTGCGGCAGGTCGTCCTTGCCGTGCGCGCGCAGGCACAGGCCGGTCGCGTTGAAGAAGCCGCGCTGCGCGTCCAGGAAGGCCGCGCGCACCGAGGTGTCGAAGGCGTAGACCGGGTAGCTGATCACCAGCGCGCCGCGGCCGGCGCACTCGAACTCCCAGCGGTTCTTCGCCGTCTGCGTGACCAGCACCTCCCGCTGGCCCTGGCGCGCCGTCACGGCGCCCAGGTGGCGGGAGAACTCCCGCACCAGGTAGCTGCCGGGGATCCAGACGGGCAGGCTCAGGACCTGGCGCGCCTCTGGCGCCGGCACGGTCAGCGTGACCTCGAAGCGGTGCGCGTGCGGGTCGGCGACGGCGATGCGGTAATGGATCGTGGGGCGAGCGGTCATGAGGAACAGCCTACCAAGGCTGGCCCGCGCGTGGTGCACGGGGTGCGCGTTTCTGGGCGGTTCCCGTTCAGGGCGCCGGGCCAGGGTTCGCCCGGATCGACGCCCGTGCGGGTTCTCGGGTTCTGGACTTCAGGGACCGGGACTTCAGGTTCCCTGGGCGGCGATGAAGCAGCTCAGCGCCGCCACGGCGCTCAGCCGGAAGCGCAGCGTCAGCCAGGCCGACGCACCCAGCGACGGGTACAGCTTGCGGTCGGCGATGTAGCAGGCGATCAGCAGGAAGCCTTCGATCACCAGGCCGGCGTAGGGCGGCATCGTCGAGGCGATCCAGGCCAGCAGCGCCGGCACCACGCCCCAGATGAAGGGCGACGGCGACGGGACGCTCTGGCGCATGCCCAGGCCCCAGTGGATCGCCCCCAGGAAGGTGATCACGATGGCCGCGTAGCGCGACAGGCCGTCGGTGACGTAGGGATGGGCGTCCTCGCGCACCAGCCACACCAGCACCGCGCCGAGCACGAAGGGGATCAGCCCCGCATAACCCAGTCGCGCGGCGATCGGGTTGACGGAGGCCGAGGCGGCGTGCACCGGGGCAGGATGGTGGGGCGTGCGGTCGCTCATCGGGGGCAGTCTGGGATCAATCGGGGATCAATCGGGATTCAGGCCGGGATCGAAGGGGCTCGATCAGGACTTCTTCTGGTTCTTGTCCGCTTCCTGGATCGCCTGGAAGCGTTGTTCGAGCTGCTGCGGGCTGATCGCGCCGGGCGCGCGGGTGCCGTTCTCGAACAGGATGGCCGGCGTGCCGTTGACGCGGATCTTCTGGCTCAGGGCCAGGTTGCGCTGGATGGCGGAGCTGTCGCACTTCGCGTCGGCAGGGGGCGCCATCGCGCCGTCGATCATCCAGTTCCGCCAGGCGACGGTGTTGTCCTTGGCGCACCACATGGTGCGGGACTTCTCCGGCGAGTCGCCGCCCAGGATGGGGATCACGAAGGTGTAGACGGTGATGTTGTCGACTTCCTGCAGCGACTTCTCGAAGCGCTTGCAGTAGCCGCAGTTCGGATCGGCGAAGACGGCGATGCGGCGCTTGCCGTCGCCCTTCTTCCAGACGATCGCATCCTTGAGCGGCAGCGAGGCGAAGTCGATCGCGGTGATCTTCTCGATGCGTTCCTGGGTGACGTTCTTGCGGCTCTTCAGGTCGAGGATCTCGCCTTCGACGAGGTACTGGCCGGTGGCGTCGGTGTAGCGGATCTCGCTGCCGATGCGGACCTCCCACAGCCCGGCGATGGGGCTGGGGCGGATCTCGTCGATCTTGATCTCCTTGGGCATCACCGTCGCGAGGTTCTTGCGGATGGTGTCCTCGTTGGCCTGGGCGGTGCAGCCGTACAGGCCGAGCGCGGCCAGCGAGGCGGCCAGGGCCACGGTCTTGCGGGCAGCGCGGGACAGGCGGAAGAAGGACTTGGACTGCAGGGCGGTCATGGGATCTTTCGAGGGACTTCAGGATGAACGGACGAGGCCGTTCAGTGGCCGAGCGCGCGCGCGGTGAGCCATTTCTTGAGCGGGCCCGCGCGGTCGACCAGGCGCAGGCCTTCATTGCGGAGCCGGGCCAGGACCGGCGCCTGGCTGGCGAAGCCGCGCAGCAGGCCGTCGGTCAGCTCGCCCATCGCCCAGGTCGGGGCGATGCGGGCGCGGGCGTAGCGGCGCAGCAGCTTCTCGTCGCCGAGGCTGCGCCAGGATTCGCGGCGGACGATCACGTCCACCAGCGCTTCGACATCGGCCAGGCCGAGGTTCAGTCCCTGCCCCGCCAGCGGATGCACGAGGTGCGCGGCGTCGCCGAGCAGCACCCAGCCGGGGCCGCACAGCGTGTCGGCGCGGCACAGCTGCAGCGGCCAGGATTGACGCTCGCCGGCGAGCTTGAGCGAACCGGCGGCACCGCCGGTGGCCTCCAGCAGCGCGGATTCGAATTCGGCCGGGCCGGCGGCCATCAGGCGGCGGGCCTCGTCCTTGGGCAGCGACCAGACGAGGCCGTAGCTGTGTCCGGGCTCGGGACGATCGAACGGCAGCAGCGCCAGCACGTCCGGCGAGCGGAACCACTGCCAGGCCTGGCCCTGGTGCGGCTTGCTGGCCGTCAGTCGCGTGGCGACGCCCATGTGGCCGTAGTCGTGGCGCTCGTACTGGACGCCGAACTCCTGCGCGGCGCCGGTGTCGCGGCCTTCGCACAGGGCCTGCAGCGTGGCGGGGACCGGCTCGGTCACGCGCTGCACGTGCGGCGCGAAGCGCAGCGCGGCGTCGAGCTGGTCCTCCAGCGCGGCGGCGTCGACGATGTGGGCGAGCTCCCCGGCGCCCTGCTGCCAGGCGCTGAAATGCAGCTCCGCGCCGGCGCGATCGCCGTGGATGCGCATGTCGTGCACGGGGGTGCGGGCGTCCTCGGCGAGGCCTTCCCACACGCGCAGCCGGGTGAGCAGCGCGACGGAGGCGGCGTTGAGCGCGTAGGCGCGCACGTCGGCGGACGAGGATGAGGCGGAGGGGGCGGTCGGCCGGGCGAGCAGGGCCACGCGCAGGCCGCGGGCGCCGAGCGCCAGCGCCAGGCTGCGACCGACGCAGCCGTTGCCGCGCACCAGGACGTCGAACTTTTCCATGGACGGCGATTGTAGGCAGGGGCGATGCGGGCGTCCCGGGCGGACTTCCAGGCGGTGATCCAAGGCGGGACAGCCGGTGGGGGCGAGGCCGGGAAAGACGGCGGGAGGGCAGCGGGAGGACAGCGGGAAGGCGGCGGAAAGGTGGAGGGAGCGCCGCTTGACTAAAATGCCGGTTTCGCCCGCGCGTGCCGCAGGCCCGAACAGCACCCCAGCATTTCCCCCGAAAGCCAATCATGAGCCTCAAATGCGGCATCGTGGGCCTGCCCAATGTCGGCAAGTCCACCCTCTTCAACGCGCTGACGAAGGCCGGCATCGCCGCCGAGAACTATCCCTTCTGCACGATCGAGCCGAACGTGGGCATCGTCGAGCTGCCGGATCCGCGACTGGGGAAGCTGGCGGAGATCGTCAAGCCCGAGCGCATCGTGCCGGCGATCGTCGAGTTCGTGGACATCGCGGGCCTGGTGGCGGGGGCGTCCAAGGGCGAAGGCCTGGGCAACCAGTTCCTGTCGCACATCCGCGAGACCGACGCGATCGTGAACGTGGTGCGCTGCTTTGAGGATCCGAACGTCATCCACGTCAACGGCAAGGTGGATCCGATCTCCGATATCGAGGTGATCCAGACCGAGCTGTGCCTGGCGGACCTGGGCACGGTGGAGAAGAGCCTGCACCGCTACAACAAGGTGGCGCGCGCGGGCGACAAGGACGCAGCCGCGCTGGTGAAGGTGCTGGAGAAGTGCCAGGTCGCGCTGGACCAGGCCAAGCCGGTGCGCTCGATCGACTTCAGCAAGGAAGAGCTGGTCATCCTGAAGCCGCTGTGCCTGATCACGGCCAAGCCGGCGATGTTCGTGGGCAACGTGGCGGAAGACGGCTTCGAGAACAACCCGTTCCTGGACCGCCTGAAGGAATACGCGGCCGGCCAGAACGCGCCGGTGGTGGCGATCTGCGCCAAGACCGAGGCGGAGCTGTCGGAGATGGAAGACGAGGACCGCGCCATGTTCCTGGCCGAGATGGGCCAGGACGAGCCGGGTCTGAACCGCCTGATCCGCGCCGGCTTCAAGCTGCTGGGCCTGCAGACCTACTTCACCGCGGGCGTGAAGGAAGTGCGCGCGTGGACCATCCACGTCGGCGACACGGCGCCGCAGGCGGCGGGCGTGATCCACACCGACTTCGAGCGCGGCTTCATCCGCGCGCAGACGATCGCCTTCGACGATTTCATCCAGTTCAAGGGCGAGCAGGCCGCGAAGGACGCCGGCAAGATGCGCGCGGAAGGCAAGGACTACGTCGTCAAGGACGGCGACGTGCTGAACTTCCTGTTCAACGTCTGAGACCCTGTCGACCTCCGCGCGCGCACCCGCCCATCGACATGAGCGGGCGGCGTGCCGGGAGGCAACGCGGGAAGGCGCCCGGTGAACCTGCTGCTGGTTGAGGACGACGGGATGTTGGCCGAGGCCATCCGCGACGGCATGGCCGGATGCGGCTGGTCGATCGCCCATGCCTCGGACGCCTCCGGCGCCCGGATGGCCCTGCTGGACCACACCTTCGCGGCGGTCCTGCTCGACATCGGCCTGCCGGGCGACTCCGGCCTGTCGGTGCTCCGATGGATGCGGGAACGCTACGACTCCACACCGGTGCTGATCCTCACAGCGCGAGCGCAGCTGAGTGAACGCATCCAGGGGCTCGACGCCGGCGCCGACGACTACCTGATCAAGCCGTTCCAGCTCGACGAACTGCTGGCGCGCGTGCGGGCCCTCACCCGCCGGAGCCAGGGACGCGTCGTCCCGACACTGGTGTGCGGCGACGTGGCGGTCGACATCGACCGGAAGATCGTCACGCGATCCGGGGCCAACGTGGTCCTGAGCGCCAACGAATACAGGACGCTGGTGGCCTTGATGGAGCGTGCGGGCCGCGTGGTCACGCGCGACCACCTGCAACGGGTGGTCTACGGCGACGACGACGCGGTCGAGAGCAACACGATCGCGGTGTTCATCCACCAGCTCCGGAAGAAGCTCGGCGAGGAACTCATCGTGACCGTCCATGGGCTCGGCTACAGCGTCGGTCGGCCCCGGTCATGACGGCGTCGACAACGTCCACCGCGTCCACCACGTCCACGGCGCGCTCGCTGCGCGCGCGCATGCGGTGGGCGCTCGGACTGTCCATCGCGGTGGCCTGGTGCGGTGCGCTCGTCGCCATCTTCGTCTTCAGCACCCACAGCAGCATCAGCATCTGGGACGACAAGCTGCAGTCGATCGGCGTCAAGATGGTGGCGATGGTTCCCGGCGCCGGCCTCGGCGCCGCCGGGCCCCGGCTGGAACCCCGGCCGGATCTCGTCGCCGAGAACGCCAGGCTGAGCTTCCAGATCTGGAGCGAGCGGCGCACCCTCCTCTCGAGCACCCTGGGCTCGCCCTCGACGCCGATGAATCCTGCGTTCACGGACGGGTTCTCGAATGTGGAGATCGGCGGCGAGTCGTGGCGGGTGTATTCCGCATCCGACCGGACGGGCACGGTGCAGGTCCAGGTGGGCAGTCCGCGTCGCCTGATCAATGCGCCGTTCCAGCGCAATGCGTTGACGGCGCTGGGCATCGCGACAGCGTTGCTGTCGCTGCTCGGCCTGGCGATGGGGTGGGCCGTGCGACGCGCCCTGCGGCCGTTGCGACAGATCGAGGCGACCGTCAGGGCGCGAGCGTCGCTGGACATGACGCCTTTGGCGGTGTCCGCGCTGCCGGCGGAACTGGTGCCGCTGGTGCACGGGTTCAATCATCTGCTCGCGAAGCTGGACGCCACCGTCCAGGCGGAGCGTCGCTTCATCGGCGATGCGGCGCATGAGTTGAGGACGCCGATGACCGTGGTGAAGGCGCAGGCCGAGGTGGCGCTGCGCGCGACGACCCTCGAAGACAAGGATGCCGCGCTCGTGAAGCTGCTGGCCGCGACGCACAGAAGCAGCCGGCTGGCGGAACAGCTGCTCGATCTCGCGCGTCTGGATGCCGGCGAGCAGGTGCCGGTGCGCGCCGTCCATGACCTCAGCGACATCGTCCGCCATGTCGTCGACGAATTCGAGATGCTCGCCGGGCGTAGCCAGCGCCGGATCAGCGTCGACGCCGAGCCCTGTGGCCTCCTCTGCGACGTGGACGAGCTGGGCATCCTGTTGAGGAATCTGGTGGACAACGCTGTGCGCTACACCTCGCCCGGAGGACAGGTCGTGGTGCGCTGCGGCCCCACGGGTCCGGAGGCGGCGGAGGTCTTTTTGGAAGTCGTCGACGACGGCCCCGGCGTTGCGCAGGACGAGCGCGAAGCGATCTTCGAGCGCTTTCATCGCGTGACCGGCAACCCGGTGCGCGGCAGCGGCATCGGGCTGTCCCTGGTGGCCCGCATCGCGCGCCTGCATCACGCCCGGATCGAGACGGGCACCGGGTTGGGCAACGCGGGACTGCGCGTACGTCTCTCGTTCCCGGCCTTAAAAAGAAACTAATAACGCAGGACGAACATGGTGTGAAACCGCAGCAGATCGCTGCCGGTGTTCAACCGTGATTCGAGGAGCCTGTCATGTCTGCCCTTTTCCCATCGCCGGCGCGTTCCGCCTCGCGTTATGTGTTCGCCTGCGTCGGTGCCACGGTGGTGCTGATGCTGTTGCAGTTCCTGATGGCAGGCCTCGCGCTGTTCAAGGACGGCGGGCTGTGGGCCTGCCACGTGATCGCGGGCTTCCTCCTCGTCGTGCCCATAGTCGCGGCGCTGGTGGTCGCCCTGAAGGCCCGCATGCGGATCGTCACGCGTTACGC
The DNA here is from genome assembly GCA_002205125.1 of Roseateles noduli. GTDB lineage: Bacteria > Pseudomonadota > Gammaproteobacteria > Burkholderiales > Burkholderiaceae_C > Roseateles > Roseateles noduli. Next base: position 356,178 of record NIOE01000008.1, read on the forward strand.
GTCGGCGTTGCTGGGGGCCTACGTGGTGCAGGTCGGCCTGGTCATCGCCGGCAAGCAGGGGGCTTCTCCGCTCTGGCAGAGCCTGCATCCGTTCAACGGCGCCTTGATGCTCGTCGGAGCCGTGGCGCTGTTGATGGAACTGATCGCGCTGAGGCGCAACCAGCGCGGGAGCTCTCGATCCTTCAGCGGCTGACGGCGCGCTGCACGCCGAGCAGCACCAGCGCGCCCCCGGCCACGCCATTGATGGCGCGCTCGAATCGCAGATAGCGGCTGCGAAGCCTGGGCAACCCGAACACCGCCGTGATGCCCAGGTGCCATCCCAGCGACAGCAACGCCACCATCGACACGGTGGCCGCCAGGAACCATCCCGGCGCATTGACGGGCAGCATGGCAGCGAACGCGCTGGTCCAGAAGGCTGCGCCCTTCGGGTTGGTCAGACCGGTCATCAGGCCCGTCCGGTAGGCGGCCGACGGCGCGGCCGCGACCGGAAGGACGCCCGTCGATGCAGATGGCGCCGCGCGCGGCTTCAGCGCTGCCTTCAGCAGCCCGACGCCGTACCAGATGAGGTAGATCGCCCCGACGACCCGGACCGCCGCCGCCAGCATCGGATGGCTGGCGAAGACCGCGGACAGGCCGGCGAGCGACAGCACGACCCAGACGATCGAGCCGGTGGTCAGCCCCAGGACCGTCCATCGCGCTTCCCGCGCCCGCCCCTCCAGAGCCAGTTGGCTGAGGATGAAGAAGTTCGGTCCGGGGCTGGCCAGGACGGCCAGGTAGACGGCCGCCAGGGTCAGGAGCGAGGCAACGTAGGTCATGGCAGGAGCGCGGTTGAGCGTCGATTAAAGCAGACGCGCCCGGGCGTGCGGACTTCCCGCTTGGCGTACCGTGTCAGGCAATTCCCGACAAGAAGTCGCGCGCTTCCCTGCTCGCCGGTGACTGGCGCGAGCCTCAGAATGGTTCACGCCACTTCCCGGCTGAGCACCATCATGAAGATCCTCCTCGTCGACGCCTCCGACACCTTCCGCAAGTACCTGTCCGAACGCCTGCGCGTCGTGCCCGGCGCGATGGTGGTGGGTCAGGCCGGCAGCGAAGAACAGGCCATGGTCACCGCATCCCTCTGCGCGCCCGACGTGGTGCTGGCGGACGTGGAACTGCGATCGGGTTCCGGCTTCACCGCGCTGCAGCGACTGCGCACAGGCGGCTTCAACGGCACGGCCTATCTGCTGACGACCGCGGACGAAAGCGAGTACGGCCCGCAATGCGTGGAGGCCGGCATCGACGGCTTCTACGACAAGCTGCTGGACATCGAGCGCCTCATCCAGGCGCTGACCGTGCTCGCCACGGCGCCCAAGAACTTCGAGGCGGCGAGGATCAAGCTGAGCTGACGACGTCGCGTCGAGCTCCAGAACGCAAAACGCCCGCGCAAGCGGGCGTTTCTCATGGGCAAGGCGCCACGCTCAGCGGCAGCCTGCTTCCTTCATCCGGAATGCGGTGTCCTTGGTGCGCTGATTCACCAGCCGGCATTCGGCGTAGCCCTTCAGCGGGCGGACCAGCACGACCGCCGTGCGGTGGTACGTGCACACCGCATACGCGTCTTCCAGCGCGCCGACCTTCCAGGTCGCCGTCTCGGTGACGCCGCCCTTCGGATCCTTCTTCTCCTTCAGGTCGTCGTAGATCGCGCCGTCGGACTTGCTCACCGGACCCAGGTTGATCTGGAACCCCGTCAGCGCATGGCGCGTCGGGCCGGCGCCTTCCACGGCCGCTTCCCAGCCTGCCGGCGCGCTCGCGGCACGTTGCTCGGTCGCGCCGAGTTCCGTGGGGCAGGCAAAGGGTTCCGGCGCGGCGAACGCCGTCGCGCAGGCCAGGATCATCGAGGCGGGCAGCGCGGCCCGCAGCAGAGTGGTCACCATTGGATCGTTGCGTAGTCGAGACCGCGGTAGAAGTAGGTGTTGGCCTTCTTGTGGGCCACGGGGTCGAAGTAGACCTCACGTTCCTTGATCGCGTCCACGCCGCGGTACTGCTCGACGATCTTGAAGCCGATCACCACGCCGCTCTTGTCCTTCACCACGCCGGAGAAGAAGCCCGAGTGCTGGCCCGTGGAGCCGTTCGGATAGAAGCCGCCGGCGTTCCAGCCGCTCGCGATGGGCGTGCCCAGCTGCAGCGAGCCCACGAAGGCCGGCGTCAGCGCCGTGCCCTTCTTCCAGTTGTCCGGCTGAGTGCGCGGGGCGCCGGCCAGCGCCTTCACCAGTTCCGCGCACTGGATGGCGCCATCGGCTCGCAGCACCGGCGGCTGGCCGACATGGCGCGAGATGTCGGGAACGACACCGAAGTGTTCGAAGTAGCTGCGGGTGGCAATGGCGGCTGCGGTCATGGGAGTCCTGGAGATGACGACAGCGGCGGAGTCTAGGGATCCGGTCCCCGCCGCCGTACTGACCTTCGTCACCCGGCAGGGGCATGCGTCAACGACTCGTTACGACGCGGTCGATTCCTGGCGCCAGCTGTCCATCAGCACCCGGCTGTGCTCGCGTGAGGAGCGCTTGATCGTCGCGACCTCCTCCGGCCCGAAGCGCTCCCAGCCGAGCTTGGTCAGCATGGTCCGCCGCCCCAGCGAGAACACCATCACCTGCCCGCACAGCATCATCACGCGCATCGCCAGCAGCGGATCCTTCTCCGTCATCCCGCAGTAGCGCGCGACCACGCGCGCCGACAGCTCGCCCATCTGCGGCCGCAGCGACTTGTCGAAGATCTCGAACAGCACGCCCGGCGCGTGGCCGATCTGCTCGTGCGCGATGAACAGCCGTCGGTACTCGGCATCGTCGGGCAGCAGCTGGAAATCGGTCAGCGCGTCCAGCATCACGCCGAAGGCCTCGAAGAGCTGGTCCGGCGTCGCCGCCGGGTCGGCCAGCACCGCTTTCGTCTGCTCGACCACCGGCCCGAAATGCGCCGCCGAACTGTCCGCGATGTACTGCGCGCAGGCCCGGTACACGCCTTCCTTGTTGTCGAAGTAGTACTGCAGCGCCGGCGCGTTGACGCCGGCCGCCTTCGCGATCTCGCGCGTCGAGGCGCCTTCGAAACCACGCTCGCTGAACAGCCGCAGCGCCACGTCAATGATGCGGCGGCGCGTCTCCTCGCCGCGCGCATAGGCGGCGTCGGCACGGTGTCGGGGGGCTCGGACAGGGCGTTCGGTCATGTGTAAAGCTGGCTGAAGTCAAAAATATACCAGTTGACAGAAATCTTCCAACTGGAAAAAGATAGCGACCGGAATAATTCTTCGAGCCGGCGCGCCCGGCCACGTCCCATGTCTTCCCAGACCTCCGCCGGCCCGAACGGGCCCGACGCCCCGGCGTCCTCCCCCGCATCGGCCCCGGTGCCGCCCTCGTCCTTGCCCGCCAAGCCGTCCTCGAATCGCAAGCCCGTGCTGCTGGCGATCGCCGCAGCGGCGCTGGTCGCCGCCGGCGCGTACGGCGTCCACTGGTGGACCACCGGCCGCTTCATCGAGACCACCGACGACGCCTACCTGAAGGCCGACAGCGTCACCGCCGCGCCCAAGGTCGGCGGCTACGTGACGCAGGTCTACGTGGTCGCCAACCAGGCCGTGAAGCGCGGCGATCCGCTCGTGAAGCTGGACGCGCGCCAGTACCAGGCCGCCGCCGACCAGTCGCAGGCCACGATCGACGGCCGCAAGGCCGACATCCGCCGCTTCGAGGCGGACATCCTCCAGCAGCAGGGCCAGCTCGCGCAGACGCGCGCCCAGGCCGAGGCCTCGCGCCTGGCGCTGGCGCATGCGCAGGACGAGGTCACGCGTCACACGCCGCTGGCTGCCACCGGCGCGACGACCGCCGAGCGTCTGGCCGAGTTGCGCAACAACCGCGATCAGGCCGTCGCCACGCTGGCCGCCGCCGAGGCCGCGGTGAAGGCCGCCGACGGCCGGCTGAAGTCGAGCGAGGCGCAGGTCGCGCAGTCGAAGGCGCAGGTCGAGGCCGCCGAGGCCGCGCTGCGCCAGAACCACCTCGACGTCGACGACACCGTCGTGCGCGCCGCCATCGACGGCCGCATCGGCGACACCACCGTGCGCGTCGGCCAGTTCGTGCAGCCGGGCACGCGGATGATGACCGTCGTGCCGACGCAGGACGTGTACCTCGTCGCCAACTTCAAGGAGACGCAGATCGGCCGCATGCGCGCCGGCCAGCCCGTGACGCTGCACGTCGACGCCCTGCCCGACCTCGACCTGCACGGCACCGTCGAGAGCTTCTCGCCCGGCACCGGCGCGCAGTTCGCGCTGCTGCCGTCGGAGAACGCCACCGGCAACTTCACGAAGATCGTCCAGCGCGTGCCGGTGCGCATCCGCGTGCAGCTCGATCCGCAGGCGGATCCGGCGCTGCGCGACCGCCTGCTGCCCGGCCTGTCCGTGACCACCGACGTCGACACCCGCGGAGCCCGCCATGGCTGAGGCCGCCTCGTCGGCCGCGCCCGGTGCGCCGAACGCGTCGAGCGCCTCGAACGCTCCCGGCGCCTCCCCCCACGCGGAGCCCAACGCCGGCACGGGCGACTGGATCGCCGTGGCGGCCGGCGCGCTCGGCGCGCTGATGGCGACGCTGGACATCTCCATCACCAACTCCGCGCTGCCGCAGATCCAGGGCGCCATCGGCGCGACCGGCACCGAAGGCACCTGGATCTCCACCGGCTACCTGATGTCGGAGATCGTCATGATCCCGCTGGCCGCGTGGCTCACCCGCGTCTTCGGGCTGCGCAACTTCCTGGTCGGCAACGCGGCGCTGTTCACCTTCTTCTCGGTGCTGTGCGGCCTCTCGGGCAGCCTGCCGATGCTGATCCTCGCCCGCATCGGGCAGGGCTTCACCGGCGGCGCGATGATCCCCACCGCGCAGACCATCATCCGCACGCGGCTGCCGCGTCATCAGCTCCCTGTCGGCATGACGCTGTTCGGCTTGATCGTGCTGCTCGGGCCGCTGCTGGGTCCGGTGCTCGGCGGCTGGCTGACCGAGAACGCCAGCTGGCACTGGTGCTTCTTCATCAACGTGCCGGTCTGCGCCGCGCTGCTTGCGCTGCTGCTGCTCGGGCTGCCCGCGCAGCGCATGCATCTGGAGGAGTTCATCCGCGCCGACTGGCTCGGCATCGTCGGCCTCGCGGTCGGCTTGTCGACGCTGACCGTCGTGCTCGAGGAAGGCCAGCGCGAGCGCTGGTTCGAGTCCTCGCTGATCGTCACGCTGAGCCTGGTCTCGGCGATCGGTATGGCGATGATCGCGCTCTCGCAGCGCTACGCCGCCAAGCCCATCCTGCGGCTGCGCCTGATGCGCAACTGGCACTACGCCAGCGTCATCGTCATCGTGTTCACCGTCGGCGCGGGGCTGTACTGCATCTCCTACCTGGTGCCGCAGTTCCTCGCGCTGATCGCGGGCTACAACGCGGCCCAGTCGGGCGCGATCATGCTGCTGGCCGGCGTGCCGGCCTTCCTGATGATGCCCATCCTGCCGCGGCTGATCTCGCGCGTGGACCTGCGCGTGATGGTGATCCTCGGCCTGGCCGCGTTCGCCGCCAGTTGCCTGCTCGACATCAGCCTCACCGCGCAGAGCGTCGGTCACGACTTCATCGGCTCGCAGCTGCTGCGCGGCGTCGGGCAGATGCTCTGCATGATGCCGCTCAACCAGGCGTCGATGGCCACCGTCACGCGCGAGGAATCGGGCGACGCCGCCGGCATCTACAACATGGCGCGCAACCTCGGCGGCTCGGTCGGGCTGGCCGTCATCGGCACCTTCATCGATCGTCGCAACAGCCTGCACATCGACCGGCTCGGCGAGACGCTCAACGCGAACTCCACGCTGGTCCAGGAACGCCTGGCCGGCAGCACCGCCAGCCACTTCGCGCAGGTGGGCGACTTTGCCTACGCGCAGCTGCAGGCGATGAAGGAGATCGTGCTGACCATCCATCAGCAGGCCAGCGTCATGACCTTCTCCGAAACCTTCTACGTGCTCGCGGCCGCGCTGCTGCTCTGCGTCCCGCTCGCGCTCACGCTCAAGACACCGCAGCAGCCCGGCAAGGCGCCAGTGTCCAACGACGCGCATTGAGAGTCCCATGCTCCACTTTCCCCACCTCTCCGTTCCGCTCTCCCGCTTCCGGCTCTCGGGGCCGCTCAGGCTCACCACGCTCACGACGCTGTCGGCCGTGGCGGCTGCGGCCGCGATGCTGCTGCTCGCCGGCTGCACCACGGTCGGCCCCGACTATCCAGGCGCGCCGGCCGTCGCGGCGGATGCGCTCCAGCAATCGCGCTTCAAGCGCGACGACGCCTCGACCGGCGCAACGACTCAGGCCCCAGCCGACGCGCCCGCGCCAGTCGCGGCGCAGTGGTGGCGCGCGCTCGGCGATGCCGCGCTCAACGGACTCGTCGAACAGGCGCTGAGCCAGAGCCCGACGCTGCAGGCCGCCGAAGCGCGTCTGCGTTCCGCGCGCGCCGCGTTCAACGAACAGGAAGCCAACGGTCGCCCGAAAGGCTCGGCCTCCGCCCTCGGCGCCGGTGTCTGGCAAGGACCGGGCACCGACCACGAGAGCTCGCTCCATCTCTACAGCGTCGGCTTCGATGCGACCTGGGAAGTCGACCTCTTCGGCGGCACAAGGCGCGCGGTCGAGTCCGCCTCCGCGCAGGCGCAGGCCGTGCAGGCGGACCTCGCCGATGCGCAGGTCTCGTTGACGGCGGAGGTCGCCTCGACCTACGTCGGCCTGCGCGCCCAGCAACGCCGGCAGGCGCTGTTGCGCGACACGGCGGCCTTCGACACGCAGGCGTTGACGCTGGTGCGCCAGCGGCGCGACCAGGGCGTCGCGAGCGCCGACGACGTCGAGCAACGCGCCCAGCAAGGCGAAGCGACGCAGGCCTCGCTGGCCGACGTGGCGGCGGACATCGCTGCCTCGCTCGACCGGCTCGCCTTGCTGACGGGACAAGCCCCCGGCGCGCTCGATGAGCAGCTGGCCGCCTCGCAGGCGGAGCCGCTCGCGCTGCCCCATGCGCCGGACAGCGTCGCCATCGGCGATCCCGCCTCGCTGCTGCAGCGCCGTCCGGACATCCGCGCGGCCGAGCGCCGCCTCGCCGGCCGCAACGCGCAGATCGGCCAGGAGAAGGCGAAGTACTTCCCCAAGCTCAGCCTGCTGGGCAACATCGGCGTCGCCGGCACCAACCCCGGCAAGCTGCTGCGCACCGACAACCTCGCGCTCGCCGCCGTGCCCTACCTGAGCTGGAACTTCCTCGACTTCGGCCGGACCGCGGCCGCCGTGCGCGAGGCCGAAGCGGGCCGCGACGAGGCCGTCGCCAACTACAAGGCCGCGGTGCTCGGCGCGCTGCAGGACGCGAACACCTCGCTGGCGCGCTTTGGCCGGCAACGGCAGTCGGTCCAGCATCTGCTCGCGCAGCAGGGCTCCACCGAACGGACGCTGGACCTGACCCGGCAACGCCGGCAGGCCGGCGCCGCGAGCCAGATCGACCTGCTCGACGCGCAGCGCCGCGACACCGACGCGCGGCTGAAGGCGCTGGACGGCGAGTCCGCGCTGCTGAAGGACTTCGTCGCGCTGCAGAAGAGCCTGGGGCTCGGCTGGGATCTGCCGGCCTGACGCCTTCGCCGGTTCCGCACCGTCGTTGGTTTCTCAGGACAAGCGCCTGATCCGGGGGCAAACCGACGTACCGGGCGCGTCGCGGCGAGGGTAGGCTGGCGCTCATGACCGACGCGTCCGCCCCCGCCACGTCCGCCTCCATCGCGCTGGCGCTCGACGAGACCGGCGAGGGACGACCACCGGGCGGGTCGGGCGGAGCGGCCGATGCAGCCCGGCTGGTGCTCCTGAACATCGCCCTCGCGCTGGCCTATGCCGCGCTCGGGGTACTGGCGCTGAAGCTGATCCTGCCGCCCGACTTCGTCTCCCCGATCTATCCCGCCGCCGGGCTCGCCGTCGCCGCCGCCTTGCGCTGGGGCCCCGGCGTGCTGCCGGGCATCGCGATCGGCGGGGCGGCGGTCAGCCTCACGTTCGGGATCGAGCGTTCGAACATCCAGCCGCTGCAGCATCTGCTGATCGGCCTCGGCGGCACCTCGCAGGCGTGGCTGGGCGCGTGGCTCGCGCGGCGTTGGACCGGCGAGCATCCGCCGCTCTGCGAGCCCGCCGAACTCCTGCGCTTCCTCGCCGCGACCGCCGGCATCGCCTGCCTCGTCGGGCCGAGCTTCGGTGTCGCGGCGCTGTGGCTCGCCGGGGCGATCGGGCCCTCGCAGGTCACTGGGCACTGGTTCGCCTGGTGGGTCGGGGACGCGATCGGCGTGCTGATCGGCGCACCCGTATCGCTGGCGCTGTTCGGCCTGCCGCGCAAGCACTGGGCGCCGCGACGGCTGAGCGTGGCGCTGCCCATGCTGGTCGCTTGCGCGCTGCTGTTCGGCGCCACGCTGCATGTCGCCCGGAACGAAGAGGGTCGTCGACGTCACGCCTTCGACCTGGAAGCGGTCAACGCGTTGAACACCTTGTCCGACACGCTGTCGATGCCGCTGACCGCGCTGGAGGCCAACCACAGCCTGCTGCTGGTCGCACCCGACATCAGCCGCGTCGACTTCGAACGCGCCCACGCCGAGCGGGCCCGCGCCGGCGGCGCCGTGTACGCGGTCGGCTGGGCGCCGCTGGTGCGTCCGCAGGACGTGCCCGCCTTGGAGAAGTCGGCGCAGGCGGACGGCTACGTCGGCTATCGCGTGTATGAACGGCGCCGGCCGGGCGACCTGACCCCGGACCCCGCTGAAGACAGGTTGCCGATCCGGCTGATCGCGCCGTTCGCGCGCAACCGGCCGGCGATGGGCGCCAATGTCCGCAACATCCCGCAGGCGCGCGCCGCGCAGGAACGCGCGATGGCGACCGGCGAACCGTCGGCGAGCGAAAGCTTCCCGCTGTCCCAGGACGCGGGCGTGACGCTGATGGGCGTGGTCGTCTACCGCGCGCTCTACGAAGGCGGCTCCACCGATCCGCGCGACGCCGCCGGTCGCGCCCGACGGCCGACCGGCGTGGCCTTCGCGACGCTGCGTCCCGAGGCGCTGCTGCACGACGCGCTGCCCGCGCGCGCGGGGCGGCTCGACTACTGCCTGATCGACGCCACTGCCGGCAGCCGCCGTCCGCTGCTGGCCGGCGACGAGCGCTGCCTCCATCTCCCCGAGACCTTGCCGAGCCAGTCGCGCGACTTCGACTTCGCCGGACGCGCCTGGCGTCTCGTCGTCTACAACCCGGCAGGCCTGCCCGTGCTCGAAGGCGGCGCCGCCCTGCCCTTCGCGATCGCGGGTCTGGTCGGCACTGCGCTGCTGGGGCTGCTGCTGCTCTCCGTCACCGGCAGCACCGCGCGGGTCGCGCGGCGCGTCGAGGAAGCCACCCAGCGGCTGCGCGTCAGCGAGGAGCGCTTCCGGGACATCGTCGAGCACGCGCCGATCGGCGTGGTCACCTGCGACCTCAACGCCCGACCGCAGGAGATCAACCCCTATTTCTGCCAACTGCTCGGCATGAGCATCGACCAACTGAAGGCGCGCTCCGTGCTGGCGATCACCCATCCCGAGGACCGCGCCGAGGACAGCCGGCTGGGCATGGCGCTGATCCGCGGCGAGCTTGGCCGCTACAGCCGCATCAAGCGCTACATCGGCGGACAGGGCCAGGTGATCACGGTGCGGTCGACGGTCAGCCTGCTGCGCGACGCGCAGGGGCAGCCGTCGCGGCTGCTGGGCGTCGTCGAGGACATCGGCGAGCAGCTCCGGCTCGCGGAACTGGAGCGCATCCACGAGGCCGAGCTCGGCGCCAACCGCGCCAAGAACGAGTTCCTCTCCCGCATGAGCCACGAACTGCGCACGCCGCTGAACGCGATGCTGGGGTTCTCGCAGCTGCTGGAGTCGGATCCGGAGTCGGTGCTCAGCACCCGGCAGCGAGGCTGGCTGACGCAGATCCAGCAATCAGGCTGGCATCTGCTGGCGATGATCAACGACACGCTGGACCTGTCCCGGCTGGACGCCGGCGGCCTGCGCGTGCAGATCGACGACCAGGACCTGGGACCGATCGCCTCGGACAGCCTCGCGATGATCGAGACCCAGCGTCAGCGACGCGGCGTGACGATCGATGTGGACCTCGCGCCCGACGCCGGCCGGGTGCGCGCCGACGCGACCCGGCTGAAGCAGGTCCTGACCAATCTCCTCAGCAACGCCGTCAAGTACAACCATGACGGCGGGCGCGTCCAGCTTCGGGCTCGGCGGATCGACGATTCGCAGATCGAACTCAGCGTCAGCGACACCGGCCCCGGCCTGACGGAGGCGCAGATGGCGCAGCTCTTCCAGCCCTTCAACCGACTGGGCCGGGAGGTCGGCGCGATCGAGGGGACCGGCATCGGTCTGGTGATCACGCAACGTCTGCTGGAGCTGATGGGCAGCCGGCTGCGGGTGGCCAGCACGGCCGGCGAGGGAGCCACCTTCAGCTTTGAGCTGCCGATTTCTTCGGTAGATCAATGACTTAAGTTGGTCATAAGACGGCGGGTTCACACTCGGTTTCCGGGGTAGCCCTTCCGTGACCAACCTGATTCCGGGCGCTTTAGCACTCCTCCCCCATGAGTGCTAATATCTTTTGCGTCGGGTCGGAGGACCGCCCCGATACAGGAGCAACGAACCCATGTCCAACACCCTTGCATTGAAGGTCCGCGATCCCTGGTCCCTGGTGCCGTCGCTCGGGAACCTGGATGCGTACATCACGGCGATCAACCACATCCCGCTGCTGACGCCGGAAGAAGAGAAGGATTACGCCACGCGTCTGAAGACGCATGGCGACGTGGACGCGGCCGGTCGGCTGGTGCTGTCGCACCTGCGGCTGGTGGTGTCGATCTCGCGCCAGTACCTGGGGTACGGGCTGCCGCAGGGCGACCTGATCCAGGAAGGCAACGTGGGCCTGATGAAGGCGGTCAAGCGCTTCGATCCGGAGCAGAACGTCCGTCTGGTCTCGTACGCGATGCACTGGATCAAGGCCGAGATCCACGAGTACATCCTGAAGAACTGGCGCATGGTCAAGGTCGCGACGACCAAGGCGCAGCGCAAGCTGTTCTTCAACCTGCGCTCGAAGAAGCATGCGCTGAAGGAACACGCCGAGAACCAGCAGCGCACCTCGCTGACGGAGGCCGAGATCGCCCTGGTGGCGGAAGAGCTGAACGTCAAGCCCGAGGACGTGGTCGAGATGGAGACGCGGCTCTCCGGCGGCGACGTGGCGCTGGAGCCGCAGACTGACGACGACGGAGAGACCTTCGCGCCGATCGCCTACCTGGCGGACGACACGCAGGAACCGACGCGGGTGATCGAGTCCAGGTCGCGTGACCGCCTGGCCACGGACGGTCTGCAGAAGGCGCTGGACCTGCTGGACGACCGCAGCCGTCGCATCGTCACGGAGCGCTACCTGAACGTCAACGACGACGGCTCGGGCGGCATGACGCTGCACGAACTGGCGGCCGAGTACAAGGTCTCCGCGGAACGCGTCCGCCAGATCGAAGTCGCCGCGATGAAGAAGATGCGCAAGGCGATGGTGGCGGAAGCCGCTTGATCGACGAGTCGCTCGATCGCCTGATCGACGCCCCATGAAGAAGGCCCCGCGATGCGGGGCCTTCGTTCTTTCAGGATTCGAGGTCTCATTCAGATGCTTCCGCCGCAAAGCCTGTGACCGGTGGCAGCAACTGCACGGCAGCCCCTCCCTCCTCGAATGCTGCGCTGTCGACCTGTTGTTTCAACAGCCTCTCGATCAACGCGACCAGCGGTGACAGTTCCAGTTCCCCGGCAAGGTAGGAGGCATCCACGCATTGAAGCGCGGCGACATATTCGTCGCGATTCATGTGAAGCAACTCGGGGAGGATCACGCGCCCCGGTGGCCACCCATTGATCTTCAGGCAGATCACGAAGTGGGCAGCCGCGCGCGCCGTACGGCCATTCCCGTTGATGAACGGATGGATGTGATTGACGCGCCAGAGGACATAGGCGCCGAGCGCGATCGGATCAGCCTCCTGCCAACTTCGATTCACCTCGTTCACGAAGTCGTCGATCGATGACTCGACCACGTAGTGCTCGGGCGGAACATTGTCTCCAACCCGAACGGCGCAGGGACGGTACTCCCCTGCATTGGTATGCAGGCAAGTGATCGCGTGAAAGTTCAGAACCTTGAGCAGATGCGCTGAGAGGAAATGCCTGCCGGCCGCCAAGTTGGCGATCACCAGTGAACGAAGAACGTCGTACTGCCTTGCGTTGTTGTGTTTGGCAAACTGCTGATAGAGCGGATGGGCCTCGGTGCGTCCGCAGAGCTCGAACAGAACCATCTCAAGCCACCGTTCCGCCCATTCCAAGCACCCACTCCTTGAGGCCCTGACGAACCCATTCTTTCGAAACGCCGCACTTGCCCATCGAGCTGAAAACGAAGGACACGCATTGCTCGAAGTTTTCTTCGGGCGTCAGCGGGCGCTTCGCCCCTTCGAAGAGTTGCGCCAACAGCGCGGGGTCACTTTTTCGGGTGAGATAGGCCGGGGTCATGAGGTTCCCTTTCGATGGTGACAAGGTCCATCCGCGATCACTCGCGGCATGAAAAGGACTTTGGCACGGAACCCGACGAGCCAAAACGAAGCATCGTTTTCACTCGACAACCGCGAATACAGAATTCTCTTTGAATTCAATCACTTGGCGGCATTCACCCCCAAATGAATTCCCCCTCGAATCCCCACTGCGAGGGGCTTCGTCCTTTTCGGGGCGCTCACTGCCCCGCGATCAACGCCTTGATATCGCCCATCAACGCTGACGCTCCCGCGCCGTAGCGCGAGAACACCCGCACCCGTCCTTGTGGGTCGAACAGGAAGCTCGCCGCCGTGTGGTCCATGGTGTAGCTGTCGGGAGTCTTCCCGGGCACCTTGGCGTAGTAGATCTTGAATTCCTTGGCCGTTTCCTTGAGCTGCTCCGGCGTGCCGCGCAGCGCCACGAACCCGGGGTCGAAGCTTTCGAGGTAGGCCTTCAGCAGCTCGGGCTTGTCGCGCTCCGGATCGACGGTGACGAACACGCCCTGGACCTTGTCGCCGTCCGGCCCGAGGGCCTTCTTGACCTGCGCCAGTTCGGCCAGCGTGGTCGGGCAGACGTCCGGGCACTGCGTGAAGCCGAAGAACACGACCACGACCTTTCCCTTGAAGTCTTCCAGCGTGCGGGTCTTGCCGTTCTGGTCGGGCAGGCTGAAGCCGCGCGCGTAGGCCGCGCCCGTCAGATCCACGCCCTGGAAGCTGGCCTTGGGCGCCGAGGAGAACCCCAGCTTGTCGCAGCCCGCCAGCAGCGTCGCCGCGCTGATGGCGCCCAGGGAACCCAGGGCGCCGAGCCCGAGAGAACGTCGCGAGATCATCCGTACATCCGATCCGAAAGAAGGTCCTGAGGTCCCCGGTCCGAGCCAGCTCAACTGATCCACGGACTGACGTAGTGGTCCAGCAGCAGCGCGCCGAAGAGCAACGACAGGTGCAGGAGCGAGAACATGAAGGTCTTGCGCGCCAGCGCTTCCGAATACGCCCTCCACAGCTTGAAGGCGTAGTAGCAGAACATCAGCCCCAGCACGAGGGCCGCAGCCAGGTAGATCCAGCCGCTCATGCCCGTCAGGAAGGGCAGCAGCGTCGCCGCGAACAGGATCCAGGTGTAGAGGAAGATCTGCAGCCGCGTGAACTCGTTGCCGTGCGTCACCGGCAGCATCGGCAGGCCGGCCTTGCGGTAATCCTCGCTGCGGTACAGCGCCAGCGCCCAGAAGTGCGGCGGCGTCCACAGGAAGATGATCAGGCACATCAGCCAGGCTTCGGAGCCCAGCTCGCCGCGCATCGCCGCCCAGCCCAGCACCGGCGGCATCGCGCCCGACGCGCCGCCGATCACGATGTTCTGCGGCGTCGTCGGCTTCAGGACCATCGTGTAGATGATCGCGTAGCCCACGAAGGTCGCGAAGGTCAGCCACATCGTCAGCGGATTCACCAGCACGTACAGGATCGCCGACCCCAGCGCGCACAGCCCGCCCGAGAACAGCAGCGTCTGGTTGCGGCTGAGCTCACCGCGCGCGGTCGGACGCCACGCGGTGCGCTTCATCTTGGCGTCGATGTGCTGCTCGATCAGGCAGTTGAACGCCGCCGCCGCGCCCGCCACCAGCCAGATGCCGCCGGTGCCGGCGATCAGCCGCACCCACTCGTCGCCCTGCGGCAGGCCGGGGATCGCCAGCGCCATGCCGATGAACGCGCAGAACACGATCAGCTGCACGACCCGGGGCTTGGTCAGTTGGTAGAACTGCCACCAGCGGGAGGGCATGGCGGCCTGCGTCGCGGAACTCATTTCGAACCCATCGTCAGGATGCCGGCGCGCACGGGCGCCGGCTCAATCACAGTTGTCGTCCGGCCGGCACGCAGCCGCGCCAGCACGATCGCACACATCAGCAGCAGCGCCGCGGCGCCGCCGGTATGGGCCAGCGCGGCCAGCAGCGGCCACCCCAGCACCACGTTGGACAGGCCCGAGGCCAGTTGCCACGCGCCCACCGCCAGCAGGCGGCGCGCCCAGCGCCGGGCTTCGAGCCTTTCACCGCCGGCCTCGACACCGCCCTGACGCCACAGCGCCCAGGCCAGCGCCAGCAACGCAGCGAACACGATCATCGCGCCGCCACGATGCGCCAGGTGGATCGCCGTCAGCGCCTCGAACGGCAACCAGCCGCCGTGGGCGCCACGACCCAGCTCGCGCCACAGCGTGAAGCCGTGTTCGAAGTCGGTCGGCGGCAGCCATTGTCCCTGGCAGGTCGGGAAGTCCTGGCAGGCCAGCACCGCGTAGTTCGTGCTGACCCAACCGCCCAGCGCGACCTGCACGAGCGCGAGCACCGTGAAGGCCGCGAACGCGCGTCTCAAGCCGGCGGGCCAGGCCAGCGGCTTCGGCGCATAGGACTCGGCCTGCCACGCCAGCAGCATCAGCAGCCCGAGCGCCAGCAGCAGGTGCGTGGTCACGATCGCCGGGAACAGCTTCATCGTCACCGTCCAGGCGCCGAAGAATCCCTGCACCAGGATCCAGACCAGCGACAACGTCGCCCACCACGGCGACGGCGTCGCGTCGCCGGTGCGGCGGCCGCGCCACCACACCCACCAGCTGAGCACCGCCAGCGCCACCAGCAGGAAACCGACGCCGCCCGCCATGTAGCGATGCAGCATCTCCATCCACGCCTTGCCGTGCGTCACCGGCCCCGTCGGCATCGCCGTCTGCGCGGCGAGGATCTCGGCCTTCGCGCCGATCGGCGACGCGCTGCCATAGCAGCCGGGCCAGTCCGGGCAGCCGAGGCCGGAATCGGTCAGCCGCGTCAGCGCCCCGATCAGGATCAGGTCGAAGGTCAGGAAGGTGGCGAGCACGGTCAGCGCGCGCAGCCGCTTCGCCACCGGGTCGCCGCGATGCCGCCACTGCCACCACACCAGCGGCACCGCGCCGACGAGCGCGGCCATCGCCAGCAGCTCCAGCAGCGGCTCGAAATCGAAACCGATCGCCAATCCGTTCATGCGCGGGTCGTCCTCGTCATCACCGGCCGGGCTTGTCCCAGCCGGCGTTGGCGCGCATGAGGCGCTCGAGGTCCTTCTTCAGCGGCGACGGTTCCGGCGTCGCCGGCGAGCGCAGCATCCAGCGCCCCATCGGATCGACCAGGAACAGGTGCTCGCCCATGCGGCGTCCCGGCGCGGCCATCAGCCAGCCTTCGATCGCCGCGCGCGGCGCGCGCAGCACCGTCGCCGGCGCGCCGTGGCCGGTCAGCGCATCGATCTGCGCCGGCGTCAGCGTGACGTCGTCGGGCAGCAGCACCAGCTTGTCGAGCTTGTCGCGGTCCTTGCCGAGCATCTCGCGCAGCTGGCGCTGCATGAAGAGCATGCGCTCGCAACCCTCGTCGCAGGTCCGGTCCGGCACATAGGTCAGCAGCCATTGGCCCTTGAGCGATCCGGCGGTCACCGGCGCGCCCTGCAGCGTCGTCAGCGCCATCGCGGCCGGCAGGTCGCGCGTGGGCGTGATCAGGTCGCTGTAGGCACGACCCCGCAGGTCCAGCACGTAGAAGCTGAAGTACGACGCGATCACCGGCGCCGCGCAGACCAGCATCACCAGCCACAGCGTCCAGCGCGTGCGCTTCGGAGGATCGAGATCGGGCACCGGCACCGAATGCACGGCCAGCGTCACCGGACCGTCCGGCGGCAGCGGCGTGTCGGTCGGCGCCGGGGCGGCATCGCGGCCGTGGTCGTTGTCGTCACGCATCGCGCTGTTCATCGGAGACCTTGGTGGCACGGGCGGCTCGGCCAGCGCGGTAGGGAGCGAGGACTTGGAACCAGACATAAAGACCCAGGATCAGCGCCGCAAGCGCAAACCATTGAAACGCGTACCCGTAATGCTTGTGGATGTCGACCGCGGGCGGCGGCCAGTGCCGGTGAAGGCCGTCGTCGGCGTCCCCCGCGGGCGTCGCAGGCGCGGCGGACACTGCGGGCGCCGCGCCCTCCGACGCTGCGCGCCGGTCCGGCTCCGTCTGGAGCAGCACCAGCGGCAGCAGCCGCAGACCGGTCTCGGCCTGCAGGCCCGCGAGGTCCACATTCTGCCGGATCGGCCCCGTCTCCGCGTCCCGGCCCAGCGCATAGGCCTTGGACACGGAGGCCGCCAGGCGGCCTTCGATCCGCACCTCGCCCGTGGGCGTGGAGATGGGCGGCAGCGCCTCGCGCTGGGCCGCGTTGCGCGGGCCCCAGCCGCGCTGGACCAGGATCGCATCGTGGCGACCGGCGAGCTTCAGCGGCGTCACCACGTAGAAGCCGGTGTGGCCGTCCATCACGCGGTTGTCGAGGAAGACGGTGTGCGCCGTGTCCCATTCGCCAGTCAGCACGGCGCGGCGATGTTCGAGCAACTGCTGCGGCGGTTGATCCGCGCCCGGCAGCGCGGCGGTCGCGAGCGGCGCTTCCTGACCGCGTTCGTCGATCGCCCGCTGCATCGTCTTTTTCTGATCGGCCCGATCGAGTTGCCAGGCGCCGAGCGACAGCCCCGCCGCCGTGCCGGCGATCGTCGCGATCACCACGATCGCATGACGCCTTCGGGCCCGGCCCGATGGCCCCGTCGGGGCCGGGTGGGAATAATCGTCCGCCATGAAAGTCATCGTCCTCATCGCGTTCATCGGCATCCTCGCCGCGCTCTTCTCGGCCGGCATCCTGATGCTGCGCAGGCAGAAGGGCAAGGCCACCATGGCCCGCGCACTGGCGGTGCGCGTCGGGCTGTCGGTGGCGCTGTTCCTGTTCATCCTCTTCAGCGCCTGGATGGGATGGATCCATCCCACGGGCCTGCCGATCGGAAAGTAAAAAAGCGCCGCTTCAAGCGGCGCTTCTTCATTGTGCGCCGGTGGGCGCGGTCACAGCCAGTAGACGATGACGTAAAGGCCCAGCCACACCACGTCCACGAAGTGCCAGTACCAGGCGGCGCCCTCGAAGCCGAAGTGGCGGTCCGGCGTGAAGTGCCCCTTCATCAGCCGCAGCGTGATGAACAGCAGCATCAGCATGCCCACGAACACGTGGAAGCCGTGGAAGCCCGTCAGCATGTAGAAGGTCGAGCCGAAGATGCCCGAGTTCAGCTTCAGGTTGAGCTCGTGGTACGCATGGAAGTACTCGTAGCCCTGGAAGCCCAGGAAGGTCATGCCCAGGACCACGGTGATCCACATCCACGCGATCGTCTTGGCGCGCTGGCCGGCGATCAGCGCATGGTGCGCGATGGTCAGCGTGATGCCCGAGGTCAGCAGCAGCGCCGTGTTGATCGTCGGGATGGGCCACGGACCCATGGTCGCGAACGCATCCACCGTGCCCGCCGGCGAGGCCGTCGCACCGGCCGCCACGCTCGGCCACAGGCCGTTGAAGTCCGGCCACAGCAGCGCGTTGTCCAGGCTGCCCAGCGTCGGGATGCTGTAGCCGCGCGACCAGAACAGCGCACCGAAGAAGGCCGCAAAGAACATCACCTCCGAGAAGATGAACCAGCCCATGCTCCAGCGGAACGACAGGTCGATGCGGTCGCTGTACTGGCCGGTCTCGCTCTCGCGGATCGCGTCGCCGAACCACTGCTTGAGCGTGAACGCCCACCACAGCAGCCCGAACAGCAGCGACCACTTGCCCCAGTCGTGGCCGTTGATCCACTGCCCCGCGCCCAGGATCACCCAGAACAGGCCGAACGCGGCCATCGCCGGATGCCGCGACGGGCCGGGCACGAAGTAATAAGGCGTGTTGCCATGAGTCGTCGTTGCCGACATGCGTTCTTCTCCTCGAACTCGGTTCTCAGTTCATTGCCGCACCGCTGCTCACCACCCAGCGGACCAGCAGGATCAATCCGACCACGAACACCGCCGCGGCGATGACGCCGGCCGCGATCACGTGCAGCGGATTGAGCTGCGATACATCCTTCTCGTAATCCGATCCCTTGCGCACGCCGAAGAAGGACCAGGCCACCGCGCGCAGCGTGGCCCAGAAGGACCCCTTGCGCTGCATCGCCTGCTTCAGATCCTCGCCCGGCTTCAGGTCATCGGACATCGTTCACATCGTCGTTCTGAACAGCCCGCCGCGCTCAGGCGCCGGGCTGGATCTTCACGTCGCCCGCCGGCGTCTTCACCGTGGTCGGCGCCGACAGGCTCGCCTGCGCCTTGCCCTTCCCTGCGACCTCGAAGAAGGTGTACGACAGCGTGATCGTGCGCACGTCCTTCGGGATCTTCGGGTCGATGACGAACACCACCGGCCACTCCTTCTGCTCGCCCGGCTTCAGCGTGTACTCGTTGAAGCAGAAGCACTCGAGCTTGTTGAAATACGGCGTCGCCTGCTTGGGCGCGTAACTCGGGATCGCCTGCGCCGACATGGTCCGCGTCTGGATGTTCTGGAAGGTGTACATCACCGTCGTCAGCTCACCCGGATGGACCGTCAGGTGGCGCTTGGCCGGCTTGAAATCCCACGGCCCGCGCGCGTTGGCGTCGAACTCGATCGAGATCGTCCGGCTGTAGTCGATCTGCGTGTTCTTCACGTCCTCGGCGCGCACCGCGTGCTGGCGCTCCGACAGCGACAGCACGTTGATGCCCAGCGCCGTGCAGATCGCGCGGTACATCGGCACCAGCGCGTAGCCGAAGCACGACATCACCGCCACCACGACCAGCAGCTTGCCGGTCATCCGCAGGTTCTCCCGGCGGGTCCAGCTGGCTCGCTTGGTCGGTTCGGGCTTGGTCGGTTCGGTCATGACGCCCCTAGGAACACGATCTTGACCACGAAGCCGATCCCGAAGATCGCCGCCACGCTGGCCAGGATGAGGGCCAGGCGCAGGTTGCTCTTGCGTTGCTCGGGCGTCGGCGACATCGATCGGTCCTCGGGTTCCGCTACTGTGATCAGGCGATCAGGCGATGATCTTCGTGGCCGTCACGTCCAGCTTGGGCGGCGTCTCGAAGGTGTGGAACGGCGCCGGCGACGGCACTTCCCATTCCAGGCCTTCGGCGGCTTCCCAGGGCTTCTGCGGAGCCTTCTCGCCCTTGCCGCGCATCATCGGGATGGCCACGGCGAGGAAGAAGTAGACCTGCATCAGACCGAAGCCGAAGGCGCCGATCGAGGCCACCGCGTTGAAGTCGGCGAACTGCATCGGGTAGTCGGCGTAGCGTCGCGGCATGCCAGCCAGGCCGAGGAAGTGCATCGGGAAGAAGGTCAGGTTGAAGAAGATCAGCGAGCCCCAGAAGTGGATCTTTCCGCGCGTCTCCGAGTACATGACGCCGCTCCACTTCGGACCCCAGTAGTAGACGCCGGCAAACAGCGCGTACAGCGAGCCGGCCACCAGCACGTAGTGGAAGTGGGCCACCACGTAGTAGGTGTCCTGGAGCTGGATGTCGACCGGTGCGACCGCCAGGATCAGGCCCGTGAAGCCGCCCATCGTGAACACGAAGATGAAGCCGACGGCCCACAGCATCGGGGTCTCGAAGGTCATCGAGCCGCGCCACATCGTCGCCAGCCAGTTGAAGATCTTCACGCCGGTCGGGACCGCGATCAGCATCGTCGCGTACATGAAGAACAGCTGGCCCGTGACCGGCATGCCGGTGGCGAACATGTGGTGCGCCCACACGATGAAGGACAGGATCGCGATCGAGGCCGTCGCGTACACCATCGAGGCGTAGCCGAACAGGCGCTTGCGGGCGAAGGCCGGGACGATCTGGCTCACGATGCCGAACGCCGGCAGGATCATGATGTAGACCTCGGGGTGGCCGAAGAACCAGAAGATGTGCTGGTACATCACCGGGTCGCCGCCGCCCGCGGGCGTGAAGAAGCTGGTGCCGAAGTGGCGGTCCGTCAGCGTCATCGTGATCGCGCCGGCCAGCACCGGCATCACCGCGATCAGCAGGTAGGCGGTGATCAGCCAGGTCCACGCGAACATCGGCATCTTCATCAGCGTCATGCCGGGGGCGCGCATGTTGAGGATGGTCACGATGATGTTGATCGAGCCCATGATCGAGGACGCGCCCAGGATGTGCATCGCGAAGATGCCGGCGTCCATCGACGGGCCCATCTGCAGCGTCAGCGGCGCATACAGCGTCCAGCCGGCCGCCGGCGCGCCGCCGGGCATGAAGAACGAGCCCACCAGCATCAGCGCCGCCGGGATCATCAGCCAGAAGCTGAAGTTGTTCATCCGCGCGAAGGCCATGTCCGACGCGCCGATCTGCAGCGGGATCATCCAGTTCGCGAAGCCGACGAAGGCCGGCATGATCGCGCCGAACACCATGATCAGGCCGTGCATCGTCGTGAACTGGTTGAACAGCTCAGGATTGAAGAACTGCAGGCCCGGATGGAACAGCTCGGCACGGATGCACAGCGCCAGGATGCCGCCGACCATCAGCATCGTGAAGCTGAACAGCAGGTACATCGTGCCGATGTCCTTGTGGTTCGTCGCGAAGACCCAGCGCCGCCAGCCCGTCGGGGCATGGTGGTCGTGGTGATCGTCATGGTCATGGGCATGACCGGTCGGGTGGTCGAGCACTGCACTCATGTCAAATCCTCGGTAGCTGGTCGCCGGGGCGATCTGGCGTTCAATCGGTCAGGCGGAAAAGGTCGGGTCAGGCGCGCGTGACGGGGGTCACTTGGCGCGTTCGGCCACGACTTCCGCGGGCTGCACGATTTGGCCGGTCTTGTTGGACCAGGCGTTCTTCGTATAGGTCACGATGGCGGCGATCTCGCTGTCCTTGAGCACCGTCTTCCAGGCCGGCATCTGGCCCTTGCCGTTCAGCACCAGGTGGAGCTGCTGGGCGTGGTCCTCGGCCTTCACGATCGCGGAGCCGTCCAGCGCCGGGAACTGGCCCGTGCCCTTGCCGTCGGCCTTGTGGCAGACCGCGCAGTTGGCGTCGAACAGCTTCTGGCCGCGGGCCTGCAGCTCGTCCATCGTCCAGACCTTGCTCGGATCGTCCGCCTTGGCGGCGATCTTCTTCTGCTCTTCGCCGACCCAGGCGCTGTAGTCCTTGGCGCTGAGCACCTTGACGTGGATCGGCATGTACGCGTGCTCCTTGCCGCAGAGCTCGGCGCACTGGCCGTAGAAGTCGCCGACCTGTTCGGCCTTGAACCAGGTGTCGCGCACGTAGCCCGGGATCGCGTCCTGCTTCACGCCGAAGGCCGGCACCATCCAGGCGTGGATGACGTCGTCGGCGGTGGTGATGATGCGGATCTTCCTGTCGACCGGCACCACCAGCGGGTTGTCGACCTTGAGCAGGTAGTTGTCGACCTGGCCGGGATGCCCGGAGTCCGACAGCGCGCGGTGCGAGGCGTCCAGCGTCGAGACGAAGCCGATGCCCTCGCCCTCGCCCTTCAGGTAGTCGTAGCCCCACTTCCACTGGTAGCCGGTGGCCTTGATCGTGATGTCGGAGTTGGTGGTGTCCTTCATCGCCACGACGACCTTGGTCGCGGGCAGCGCCATCAGGATGACGATGATGAAGGGCACGACGGTCCACGCGATCTCGACCTTCACGCTCTCATGGAAGTTCGCGGGCACGGCGCCCTTGGACTTCCGATGCTTGAAGATCGAATAGAACATGACCCCGAACACGGCGATGAAAATCGCCAGACAGAGGATCAGCATCATGTTGTGCAGCCACATCTGCTCGTGCGCGATCTTGGTGACCGGCGGGTGCAGATTCAGCTGGTTGACGGCCGGACCTCCGGGGAGGTCGTTGACCGCCAAGGCGACCTGGCTGGCCAGCGCGGCCGTCAGGCCGAACGCGAGCTGGCTGCAGCGGCGCCCCAGTTGCACACAACTGTGTTCAATCGTCATGGTCGTCTCTTTATCCAGTCTTTCTCAAGCTCTTGTCACCCAGGTCTCTTCCAGGCGGCTTCGGGGCTCGAGCCCGCTCGTAGCGCGGGCTCCAGCGCCAAGCGATGGCGGAAACCTACGGGGCCAGCAGACGTACTCCAGTCGGGGGCGGATTCTAGCCCACCCCCCTGGCGCACTATGACTGGGCGCGACGCGCCAAACCGCCCAGGATTACCCGCAGAATGGTGCACTCTCGCCCTCTGGAAACGCGGGGCTAGCCGAGCCCGCGCAGGACGGGGGTCAGTGTTTGCCCGCGCCGCGCACCATCGCCCGCATCTGGTCCAGCGAGACCTCGGTCGTGGCCGCGATCTTCACCTTGGGTTGAGGCTTGAACGCATGGCCGTAGACCAGTTCGATGCTCAGGGACAGGCGGCCGTCCGGGCCGCGCAGCGATTCGAGCGCCTGCAGGAGCCGTTCGCGCCAGGCTTTCGTGCGCAGACCGCGCAACCGGGCCGGCGCGAGGTTGCCGCCGAGTGCGCGCAGATCGTGCAGCAGGTCCTGCGGCGAGCCCCAGGTGAGCGTCAGATGCTCCTGGTCCATCACCGGATCGGCGAAGCCCGCGTGCACCAGCAGGTCGCCGAGGTCGTGCATGTCGACCCAGTCCGGCGCCGGTACGCCCCAGCCCTCGCGGGCGAAGATCGGGCGCAGTTCGATGAAGCTGTCGGGGCCGAGGCAGGAGAACATCAGGCAGCCCTCGACCGCGAGGCCGGCGTGCCAGCGCTTCACGAGCTCGGGCTTGTCGGCCTCGGCGTGGAGCTCCATGTTGGACCACGCGAGCTGCGCGGCGCCGGCGGGCGGCTCGGTGATGAGCTCGGTCGGCGCGCTGCCGCGCAGCTTGTCCACCATCGATTGCATGAAGCCGCGCTTGAGCCGCTGCGAGAGCAGCGCGCGCACCTCGGCGTCGGGTTCGAGCCACAGCTGCGTCGCTTGCGGGTAGTGCTGGCGCAGACCTTCGTCGCCGCCGCCAAGGGAAGGCCGGCTCTGCAGCACGGCCGTCGGCTGGAGGCGGATCACCGGCAGCCGATCCAGCATGCGCGAAGCCACTTCCTGATGCAGCCACGGGGCCTGGTCCGATGCGGACAGGCGACGGCGCTGCCGGAGCGCCGCGCCCGCATCGATCTGCTGTGTGCTCGGCGGCAAGGCCTCATCTCCAGTCATGGGGCGGGATTGTAGGCGGCCATGCTTGACCTGTTCCGGCGCCGGGCATTGGCGCGATCCTCGATGGGAAGCGGTCTCGCGCGGTTCTGGCCGGGACAGTGCACGTTCTGCCGATGCTGGTGCCGGGGGCCGCTGTGCGAGGACTGCGAGGCGCAGCATCCCGTCGATGAGGGACCGCGCTGCGCGCTCTGCGCCCTGCGGCTGCCGGTCGGTACGCGCGCCACCGACGCGATGCGCTGCGGGCGCTGCGCGTCGCATCCGATGCCGCTGTCGCGTTGCGTCGCGGCGATGGATTACGCGTTCCCGTGGGACCGGCTGCTGCTCGGACTGAAATTCGGCGAGCGGTTGGAGCACGCGCCGCTGCTCGCAGCGCGGCTGTCGCGGGCGCTCGAAGTGGCGCAGGTGGAGCCGCCCGATCTGATCGTGCCGGTCCCGCTGTCGATCCAGCGGCTGCGTGAGCGCGGCTACAACCAGGCGCATGAGATCGCGCGGCGACTCCTCCTCCCCTCCGAGACGCAGTCGCCGTCGCCGGCGCGGCGACAATCACGCCTTTCCGCGCTGACCCTGATGCGCGTGCGTCACACCGACCAGCAGGCGCAGTTGCCGCTCGACGAGCGCCGCGGCAACCTGCGCGGCGCATTCGCCGTCGTGAAGCCGGTGCACGGGCTGCGCGTCGCGATCGTCGACGACGTCATGACCAGTGGCGCCACGCTGCACGAGGCCGCGCTGGCCCTGCGCCGCGCTGGCGCCCGCGACGTGCAGGCCTGGGTCGTCGCGCGCACGCCCTGACCCCTGTCGAAAGAGTTTCGTCCCATGTTCAACATCGTGCTGGTCCATCCGGAGATTCCGCCCAACACCGGCAACGTGATCCGGCTCGCGGCCAACACCGGCTGCCGGCTGCATCTGATCGAGCCGCTGGGGTTCTCGATGGAGGACAAGCTGCTGCAGCGCGCGGGTCTCGACTATCACGAGTACGCGCCGGTCCTGCGGCATGCGGACTGGGAACGCTTCATCGCCGCGGAACAGCCGGATGCGACGCGCCTGTTCGCGTTCACGACGCGCGGCAGCCGGCTGCTGCCATCGGTCGAGCTCAAGCCCGGCGACTGGCTGGTCTTCGGTTGCGAAACGGCGGGATTGCCAACGGCCTTGCGCGACAGCTTCCCGCTCGAACAACGCGTGCGGCTGCCGATGCGCGACGGGCAGCGCAGCCTGAACCTCAGCAACGCGGTGGCGGTCGCGGTGTTCGAGGCGTGGCGGCAGAACGACTACGCCGACGGCGTCTGATCGCAATGCCTCGGTCTCCCGACACTCCCTCTCCCGCACTGCGGGAGAGGGCGGGGGTGAGGGCCAGCGGCCGTCGCAGGACGGCTACTCGCGTTCGAGTTTGAGTTGGCGGATCAGCGCGCCCCAGCGCTTGCGTTCGTCGCTCATGAGACTGTCGAGCCCTTCGGGCGAGGTGCCTGCCGCGCTGAAGTAGAGCGGCAGCAGCTCGCGACGGAAGCTCTCGCTGCGGACGATGCGGATGACTTCGTCGGCCACGCGACGCACGATCGGCTCGGGCGTTCCAGCCGGCGCCAGCATCGCCTGCCACGACGTGGCTTCGAAACCGGGATAACCGGATTCGGCGACCGTCGGCAATTCCGCGAGCGCGCCGAAGCGCCCTGCGCTGGTCACCGCCAGCGCCTTCAACTTCCCGGCTTTCACCTGCGGCATCGCAATGGCCGGCACCATGAACCCCGCGTGGATCTGACCGGCCAGCATCGCGTTCACGACCTGCGGGAAGCCTGCATACGGCACGTGCACCAGCTTCAACCCGGCGCGGGCGATGAACGATTCCATCGCCAGATGCGCGGCACTGCCCATGCCGATGCTGCCGTAGTTCAACGCCCCGGCGCGCTGCTTTGCCAGCGCGACGAACTGCGCCAGCGTGTCCACGCCGAGCGACGGCGGCACGACGAGCACGTTCGGCGAACTCGCGATGAAGCTGACCGCGCGCAACTCGCGCTGCGGGTCATAGGGCAAGGCCTTCGCGAGCAGCGGCGCAGTGATCAACGGTCCCTGGATCGTGAACAGCAGCGTGTGCCCGTCGGGCGCGGCCTTCGCGACCGCGCCGGTGCCGATGTTGCCGCCCGCACCGGGCTTGTTGTCGATGACGATGGGCTGGCCGAGCGCCTGCGCGAGCGGCTCGGCGAGATAGCGCGCGATGAGGTCCGGAGAACTTCCGCCGGGGAACGGCACGACGAGTCGGATCGGCCGCGACGGCCACGTCGTCGCCGCGCGGGCATGCAACGGCCAAGTGCCCAGCGCCGTCGTGGCAGCCGTGGCAGTGGCCGCGGCGATCCACCCGCGGCGCTTCACCACTCGGACTTCGCCTGGCGCCCCATCAGCGCGTCCAGGGCTTCATGCGTGGTCATGCGGCCTTCCAGGACCTCCACGACCGCGGCGGTGATCGGCATGTCGACGCCAGCCCGCTGCGCGCGCGCCAGCACGGTCGGCGCGCTGTAGACGCCTTCGGCCACATGCCCCAGCTTCGCCAGGATGCCCGGAAGATCCAGGCCCTCGGCGAGCAGCAGACCGACGCGCCGATTGCGCGAGAGATCGCCCGTGGCCGTGAGCACGAGATCGCCCAGGCCCGCGAGCCCGAGGAGCGTCTCCTGCTGCGCGCCCAGCGCGAGCGCGAGCCGCTGCATCTCGGCGAGCCCGCGCGTGATCAGCGCGGCGCGGGCGTTGAGACCTGGCCCCTTCACGCCCTTCGCCTCGGCGACGAGCCGCAGTCCATCGGCGATGCCGACGGCGATCGCCATCACGTTCTTCACCGCGCCGCCGACTTCGACGCCGACCGGATCGGCCGACGAATACACCCGCAGCCGTTCGCTGTGGAACGCCGATACGCCCAGCTGCGCGAGCGCCGCGTCGCCCGACGCGGACACGAGCGCCGTCGGCTGACCGGCCGCCACCTCCTGCGCGAAGCTCGGCCCCGACAGGATGCCGGTGGCCAGCTGCGGCGCGACCTCGCGGGCGATCTCGTGGCCGAGCAGCCCGGTGCCGGCCTCGAAGCCCTTGCACAGCCACTGCGCCCGCGCGCCCGCCGGCAATCTCGCCAGCATGCCGCGCAGGCCCGACATCGGCGTCGCGATGACGATCAACCCGTCGCGGCCGTGCGCGAGCGCACCGTCCAGGTCGTCGGTCAACGCCAGCGACGCCGGCAGCGGGGAATCGGGCAGGTAGCGGACGTTGCGGCCGTCGGTGCGCATCGCGGCGATGGCGCCGGGGTCGCGCGCCCACAACGTCACCTCATGGCGCGCGCTCGCGGCGATCGCCAGCGCCGTGCCCCAGGCACCGGCGCCGAGCACGCTGATCTTCATGCGCGGAGCAGTCATGGTCGGTTCGAAAATCGATGAAGAGATCGATGAAGAGATCGATGAAATGAATGCTGCAATGAAACACGCCGGCCGGCGGACGACTCCGCGAGGCCGGCGCGTTCATGGGCGCGCGACGCTCAGTTCGGTGCGCCTTCGCCCTGGCCGCTGGCGGCCAGTTGCGCCTGCTGGGCTTCGAACATCGCCTGGAAGTTCACTTCCGTCAGCATCACCGGCGGGAAGCCGGCGCGCGTGCAGACGTCCGACACGATGGCGCGCAGGTACGGGTAGATCATCTGCGGGCAGACGATCGCCAGGATGCCTTCGAGCTGGTCCTGCGGCAGGTTGCGGATCTCGAAGATGCCGGCCTGCTTGGCTTCGATCAGGAACAGGGTCTTGTCCTGCACCGTCGTCGTGACGGTGGCGGTGACGCTGACTTCGAACAGGCCTTCGGCGACCGGTTCGGCGGCCAGCGAGAGCTTGATGTCGACCTGCGGCTGGGCCTGCTCCAGCAGGATCGCCGGGGCGTTGGGCTGCTCCAGCGACAGGTCCTTCAGGTACATGCGCTGGATCTGGAACACGGGAGCGTTGTTGTCGTCGGCCATGGGGTCATCCAAATGAAAAAGCCCGCCAGCGGCGAGCCGTGGCGGGCATTATGACCGAGCGTTCGCGACAGTCCGGTGAGGGGTTTCCGGTGAACGGCGACGGCTTCGGGTCGGGAGGTGTCAGGCCTGCAACAACGGTTGCAGACCGCCACGCTGGTCCAGCGCGAACAGGTCGTCGCAACCGCCGACATGGGTCTCGCCGATGAAGATCTGCGGCACGGTGCGGCGACCGGTCTGCTGGATCATGGTGTCGCGCTGCGAGGGATCCAGGTCCACGCGCACTTCCTCGATCTGGTCCACCCCCCGCTGCTTGAGCAGGTGCTTGGCCCGCACGCAGTACGGGCAGACCAGGGTCGTATACATCTTCACGGCGGCCATCGCCAGTTCTCCAAGAATCGTGTCGAGCGTCCCTCGACCGGCAATCCACATGCCGGCGCGGTCGCCAGGGCGGTCAGGCCGCGGACGTCTCGACGGGCAAACTCGCCGCGCGCCAGGCGGTCAGACCGCCCTGGACAGCGACCGCGTTCGCGTAGCCCTGTTTCTGAAGGATGCCAGCAGCGCGCTGCGCGCGTGCGCCGGTCTTGCACATCAGCACCACCGGCAGGGCCTTGTTGCTCGGCAGTTGCTTGGCCGGGAGCTCCGTGCCAGTCAGCGTCGACAGCGGCACGTTGCGGGCGCCCTTGGCGTGGCCGGCGGCAAACTCGTCCGGCTCGCTCACGTCGACCAGCACGCCCTTCTCACGGTTGACCAGACGCACCGCCTCGGCCGTCGGCACACCGCCCGCCTTGCCTCGCATCGACGTCCACAGCAGCAGACCGCCCGACACCAGGGCCGACAGCACGAGATACCAGTTTTCAATCAGGAACTTCAAGGCGGGGCCCGTTCGGTTGGATGCAAAAGCCGAGGATTATAGAAACCCCGCCAGGCAGGTCCGTCAGTTCAACTTGAAAGTGGAAACCGCCGACTGCAACGCCCGCGCCTGCTGCTCCAGGCTGTTGGCGGCGGCGGCAGCCTCCTCGACCAGCGCCGCGTTCTGCTGCGTCATCTGGTCGAGCTGCACCACCGACTCGTTGACGTGGCCGATGCCCTGGCTCTGCTCGGCGGACGCCGCGGTGATCTCGCTGATGATGTCGGAAACGCGCTGCACGCTGGCGACGATCTCCTCCATCGTCGCGCCGGCGTCCTGCACCAGGCGCGATCCGGCCTCGACGCGGGTCACGCTCGCGCCGATCAGCGACTTGATCTCCTTGGCCGCTTCGGCGCTGCGCTGCGCCAGCGAGCGCACCTCGCTCGCGACCACGGCGAAGCCCCGACCCTGCTCGCCTGCGCGGGCGGCTTCGACCGCCGCGTTCAGCGCCAGGATGTTGGTCTGGAACGCGATGCCGTCGATGGTGCCGATGATGTCGCCGATCTTGCGCGAGCTCGCGCTGATCTCGTCCATCGTCGAGACGACCTGCCCCACGACCTCGCCGCCCTTCTTCGCGACGGTCGCCGCGCTGCCGGCCAGCTGGTTCGCCTGGCTGGCCGCATCGGCGCTCTGGCGCACGGTCTCGGTCAGCTGCTGCATGTTGGACGCGGTCTGCTCCAGGGAGCCGGCCTGCTTCTCGGTCCGCACCGACAGGTCCTGGTTGCCCGCGGCGATCTCGCGCGAGGCCACCGTCATGGAGTCCGTCCCGCTGCGCACGTTGCCGACGATCGCCGACAGGCCCTGCGACATGTCGCGCACCGCCGCCAGCAAGCTGGCGTCGGCGCCCGGCGCGACGCGGATGACCTGCGAGAGGTCGCCTTCGGCCATCTGGCGCATCACGTCGCGGGCATACTCCGGCTCGCCACCGAGCTGGCGCCACACGCTGGCGATCAGCAGCCACGAGCCCGCGCCCAGACACACGACGACGATCAGCCCGCTGAGCACCGTCGCCCACACGCTGGAACCCACGCCCTTCTCGGCGCTCGATAGCGTCGCGTCGAAGGTAGTCTTCGCATCGGCGCGCGCGTCGCCCAGCGTCTGCTCCAGCGCCTTCTGCGCGGCCTGCATCTTCGGGATCGAACCTGCCTGGTCGCCCTGCTTGATGCCGAGGAACAACTGCGCGGTCTCGACCGACGCGGCGTAGTAGGCCTCGAAGCCGCTCTCCAGCTTCGCGCCGGCGTCGGCACGGCCGGGGATCGCCTTGATGGACGCGATCACCTTGCGCATCGCGGTCGCGCGCTCGGCGGCTTCGTCCAGACGCTTCTTCTCGCCCTCGGCGACGGCGGACTGGATGGTCCCGCCCAACGCCTCCAGCTGCGCGGCCACCTGGTTGGTGGCCACCAGATACGGATAGTCGGCCTCGCCCAGCGCGTGGATCGCGCCCGAGGTCCGCGACGAAAAGAACAGCACCACCGCGATGCCCACCGCGAAAACGATCGCCGCCAGCACCGGCAGCATCGCGATACGGGTCTTCAAGTTCATGCCTGACTCCAATTCATCCTATGTCTCCAACGACCTCCCCAGGTCGACCCGGGCGGCCTCACGGTCGCCCGGGCGGTAGGCTCAATCGACGCTGAGCACCACCTTCACCGAGCCGTCGACGGCCGACTTCTCGATGTAGCCGATGGCATCGGCATTCGCGGCGACGAACTTCTTCACGTCGGCCGCGCTGCCGAGTTCCTTGGGCGGCGTGCCCTTGCCCGAGAACACCAGGCGCGACCACGCGGCCTTGACCTGCGCGGACGACTTGCCGGTGGCCTTCGAATAGAACTGCTCGCGCGCCGCGGCGCTGTCGGGCAGATCCACCGCCTGCGCGGCGCTGCCGTTGGGCAGCTGGTTGGACTTGCCCAGGAAGATGCTCGCGACCTGGTCGGCAGTCATGCTGGCGACAGGGCTCTTCGGATTGACCACGACGGCGACCTGCGCCTGCGCGGCCACGGCGGCGGCGAACAACGCCGCCCCGATCACGGGCTTGATCATGTTGAACTGCATGGGGGCCTCTTCTTCTGATGCTTAGAACACGAAGTCGACGGCGACGCTGTAGACGCCGACGCGCTCGTTGTTGAAGCCCGGCTGGACGTTGTAGAACTGGCCGGCGCCGGTGGTCTTGATGCTGTCGTACTGGGCCTTCACGGCGATGTTGCGCCAGACGTCCCAGCGCACGCCCAGGCCGATGGTCTTCTGCGGCGTGCTCTGGCCGGCGGTGACCGCGTCGACGACGGCGCGCAGCGGCAGGCCGCCCACGACGACCGTGCCCGGGATCGTGTTGTTGACGTTGCTGCTGTCCGTCTTCTGCTGCGACAGCGTCGCGTACGGCGTGAACTTGCCGACGCGGTAGCCGACCGTCGTGTACCAGCCGGTGGTGTCCGGCACGAACGAGTCGTTGCGGCGCTTGGTGTACTCGGCGGCGACGACCCACTGGCCTTCGTCGTAGGTCAGGCCGATGCCGGAGAAGCTCGCATCCTTGTCGGTCGGGTCGATCTCGTTGCCCACCGAGGCGAACGGCGTCTGGCGCAGCGCGCCGACCAGCGAGGTGACGGTCGCGCTGTGCGCGGTCAGCTTGCCCTGCGCGTGTCCGACACGCAGGTTCAGGCCGTCGGCCAGTTCGACGGTGGCGTTGATGCCGACCATCTTCTTGATCTCGAGCTTGGTCTGACGCACATACGACGAGGCTTCGCCGCCGAAGGCCTGCAGCGAGACGCTCTTGCCGGCGACCTGCGTCGTCCAGTTCACGTCGGCGCCGTCGAAGTGGCTCACCGGCACCTGGCCGTAGACGTCGATCGGCGGGCGCAGCCAGGTGTTGGCGTAGCCCACGTCACGGAAGTCGGACACCGCGAAGAACGGCGCGCCGATGCGGCCGGCGCGGATCGCCAGACCCGGCGTGGCCTGCCACTTGGCGAAGGCCCATTCGACCTGCGGCGTCCAGTCGCCCTTGCCGGTCTGCTTGGTCAGCACCTGCACGGTGGCCGAGAACTGCGAGTTGAACTTCGCCGTGCCCTGCAGGCCCAGCTTGCTGTCCACTTCGCCGCTGATCGTCTTGTCGGCGCCGTGGACCTGGCCCGGGATGACGTACTCGGCGCCGTCCTTGGTCGCGCCGGTCAGACCGACCGTGCCGAAGCCCGAGAACGAGAACATCGAGTCCGACTGGCCCTGCGCCTGCGCGCCGACCATCACCAGCGCCAGCGCCAGCGGCGTCATGCGCAAGTTCTTCACCACCATCATTGCAAGTACTCCTGTACAGCGTGAATGCCCAACGGGGCATGTTCTTTTATCGAACCAAACTGGGGCGCAGGTGCGCCTTTCGCCCGGTACGAAAGCAGTTGTCGGCCCTGCGGAAGGCTTCTTGAGGCGGGCGCCCTGGAGGGCTGCCTCTAGAATCCGCCGGGCCTGCCGGAACCCGGCCAAACCTCACGAACCCACCCAAGACCCATGTACAAGCTCGTGCTGATTCGCCATGGCGAATCGACCTGGAATCTCGAGAACCGCTTCACCGGCTGGACCGACGTGGATCTGACGCCCACCGGGGTGGAGCAGGCCAAGCAGGCGGGCCGTCTGCTGAAGGAAGCCGGCGTCGATTTCGACGTGGCCCACACTTCGGTGCTCAAGCGCGCCATCTGGACCCTGTGGCACTGCCTGGATCAGATGGATCGCCAATGGCTGCCGGTGAAGCACAGCTGGCGCCTGAACGAACGCCACTACGGCGGCCTTCAGGGTCTGAACAAGGCGGACATGGCCAAGCAGTACGGCGACGAGCAGGTGCTCGTCTGGCGCCGGAGCTATGACACCCCGCCGCCGGCGCTGGAAGCGTCGGACCCGCGCAGCGAGCGCGGCGACATCCGCTATGCCGGACTGCAGCCCTCGGACGTGCCGCTGACCGAGTGCCTGAAAGACACCGTGGCCCGCGTGCTGCCCTACTGGAACGAACAGATCGCACCCGCCATTCTGTCGGGCCAGCGTGTGCTGATCGCCGCGCACGGCAACTCGATCCGCGCCCTCGTGAAGTATTTGGACGGCATCGCCGACGAAGCCATCGTTGGCGTGAATATTCCCAACGGGATCCCGCTGGTCTACGAACTGGACAAGGACCTGAAGCCCATCAAGAGCTATTACCTCGGCGACGCCGAAGCGGCCGCGAAGGCCGCCGCGGCGGTGGCGAACCAGGGCAAGGCCTGACGTCGTTCCGCGTCACGAGGCGTGGCGCAGAAACACGAAAGCCCGGCAGTGCCGGGCTTTTTCGTTGATGGGCGTCGCGCCGCCGTGCGTGGAGCAGCGACCTATTTCCGCCGCAGCGCCGTCGCCAGCAGTTCGGCAACGCAGACCGCGTTGCTCTCGTGCGGCACCGCGTTGCTGCTCCAGACATGCCGCACGCCGGCCGCACGCAGCGCCGGCAACGCGTCGCCATTGAACAGGGCATGGGTGACGGCGACGTCCACGCTGGACGCGCCGCGCTCCAGCGCCTCGCGTGCCGAGCCGATGAGCGTCCGCCCGGTGGACGCCATGTCGTCGAGCAGCACCACCGCGCGACCGCGAACTTCCAGATCCGGGAAGGCGAGCTGCACCTGCGTGTCCCCGAAGCGCACCTTGCGGCCGATCGCGAATTCCAGCTTCGCGGCCCGCCCCGCTTCCGCGACCCACTGACCGGATTCCTCGTCCGGACCGACCAGCACCGCGCCCGGCTCCTGCACAGCGATGAAGCGCCCCAACAAGGCCGCCGCCGACAGCGCCACACCCTTCCCCTTGGGCATCACCTCGTCGAGGCTCGCAATGCGGTGCAGGTGCGGATCCACCGTGACGACACGGTCGAACTGCGTGGCCAGCAAGGCCGCGATGTGCCGCTGGCTGACCGCCTCACCCGGCGAGAATTCCATGTCCTGCCGCATGTAGGCCAGATACGGCGCCACCAGCATCAGGTGCTTCACACCCCAGCCGCGCGCGGCAGGCGCGGTGATCAGCAATTCGACAAGGCGATCGTTGGGCTGATGCTGCAAGCCACGCAGCACAATGACGTCAGCCGGCAACGGCTTGGGCAGAACCAGCCGCAACTCCCCATCCGGAAAACGATGACGCGTGATCACGCCAAGCGGCCGACCCAGTTCACGCGCTAGGCGCGTGGCCAACTCCCGTTCATCTTCGAAACAAAGCAGCATCGCCGGATCCTCGCACCAATCGGGACCCGGAGGGCATCCGGCATACCCGGGCTGGGCGAACTGAGCCCGACGGTTGGGGGATAAAGACGTTGAGGGCCGGCGTGGGCCGCCTACCTGCCAGCAATGGCGCGCTTGGCCGCCAAGTCATGAGGCCCCGGCCGCGAGGGCCGAAACCTCACGACTTGCCGTCCCCGAACGACCGAGGACTCAGGGCCTTGGGAGTGCGTTGTCGATTCGGTCCGAAAGAGCCCCCGCCAGATGGCGGCGATCAAGACCCTCGGTGGGCATCGCGGGCAGCGATCGCACTTCAACCGCCAGATCTTTCGCGGTCAGGATGCGCCAGAGACTTTCCATCAAGGACATCTGACCGATGTACTGCGCCGCATCGCTGTACGGCACGCCGGGCTGATGCCAGCGCAACACCACGGGCTGCAACGGCGTGTGCGTGCTGATCGCCGCCTGCAGGAGATTGCCGTGCAACGGCAGCAACGGGTAGCCCGCACCCGTCGTGCCTTCAGGGAAGACAGCCACCGTCTCGCCAGCAGCCAGCGCCTCGGCCGTCTTGTGCACGACGCGCAGCGCATCGCGCTTGTTGGCTCGCTCGATGTAGAGCGTGCCAACCGCCGTCGCCAGCGCACCCACCAGCGGCCAGGTCGCAATGTCAGCCTTGGAGACAAAGCGCGCTTCAGGCATCACGGCATGGATCGCGGCGATGTCCAGCCAGGAAACGTGGTTCGCCGTGATCAGGCGCGGCGACGAGGCCTGAGGCCCCGGCGATTCGAGTCGCACCCCCAGCACCCGCAGCAGCTTGGCCGACCACCAGCCCACATAGCGCTGCCTGGCCGGCGTCTCCAGACGTCCCCAGCGAAACTGGACGAGGTACACCCCGTGCCCGATGTGCGCGAGCATCCGCAGCGCACGCCACGCCCCGACCAGGGCACGCATCAGACAGTCCGCTCGGCTTCGGTGACCAGCGACTCGTAGGCGACCGTGCCGGCCACCAGCGTGTAGCGCACCCGGCCCGGCAGCTCGAAGCCGGTGATGTCGAACGCGAACGGCGTGTGCTTGCCCTGGCTGACGAGACGCTCCGGCGTCACCGCGCCGCTGGCCTCGGCATCGAAGACGACGACGTCGCCGACGCCGCCTTCGACCAGCCGGCCCGCACTCGCCGCCAGGGAGCCGAGCGCGTTGCCCAGCACCTTCACCGGACGCGCGGTGATGGTGTCGAGCGCCTGCGCCAGCGACAGGCCTTCATCCTGGCCCCAGCGCAGCGCCAGGCTCAGCAGCAGCTCCAGTCCGGTGGCGCCGGGCGTGGCCTCGGCGAAGGGCAGCGTCTTCTCGTCGGCGGCGACGGGGTTGTGGTCGCTGACGAGCGCATCGATGGTGCCGTCGGCCAGCGCGGCGCGCAGCGCGTCGCGGTCGCGCTGCTGGCGCAGCGGCGGCTGCAGGCGCATCGACGAGTTGAAGTAGCCGATGTCGACGTCGCTCAGGTGCAGCGAGTTGATCGAGACGTCCGCGGTGATCGGCAGTCCGTCCTTCTTGGCCTGGCGCACGAGCTCGACGCCGGCGGCGCTGCTCAGGCGGCACAGGTGAACGCGGCAGCCGGTGACGCGGACCAGCTCCAGGATCGTGTGCAGCGCGATGGTCTCGGCCGCGACCGGCTCGCCGGACAGGCCCAGGCGCGTGGCGACCGCGCCGCTGGCCGCGACGCCGCCGCTCAGCCACGGATCCTGCGCATGCAGCCACAGCGTGTAGCCGAAGCTCGCCGCGTACTGCATCGCGCGCTGGACGGTCAGCGTGTTGCGGATGGGCACGTAGGCCTGCGAGAAGCCGACGCAGCCGGATTCGGTCAGTTCGGCCATCTCGGTGAGCGATTCGCCGGCGAGGCCGCGCGTCAGCGCGCCCAGCGGGAACAGCCGGCAGCGGCTGAGCTTGCGGGCGCGGAACTTGAGCATGTCGACCAGACCCGGCTCGTCGAGCGTGGGGTCGGTGTCGGGCGGGCAGACGAGACTGGTGACGCCGCCGGCGGCAGCCGCGGCGAGCTCGCTCTCCAGCATGCCTTCGTGTTCGTGACCCGGCTCGCGCAGGCGCGCGGCGAGGTCGACGAGGCCCGGTGCGACGACGAGGCCGGTGGCATCGATGACGCGGTCCGCGTTGAAGTCGCCGACGCTGCCGAGACCGACGATGCGGCCCGAGGCGATGGCCAGGTCGCCGATCTTGTCGAGACCCGACGCCGGGTCGAGCAGGCGGCCGTTCTGGATCAGGATCTTCATGCTTCGTTCCCCGCCAGGATGGACATGACGGCCATGCGCACCGCGATGCCGAAGGTGACCTGCGGCAGGATGACGCTGTGCTGGCCGTCGGCGACGGTGGAGGAGATCTCCACGCCGCGGTTGATCGGGCCCGGATGCATCACGATGGCATCGGGCTTGGCCAGCGCCAGCTTCTCGGGCGTGAGGCCGAAACTCTTGAAGTACTCGCCGGCGCTTGGCAGCATCGCGCCGCTCATGCGCTCGTTCTGCAGGCGCAGCATGATGATGACGTCGGCATCGCGGACGCCCTCGGCCATGTCGTGGCACACGCGCACGCCCATGTCCTTGAGGTCGCCGGGCACCAGCGTCTTCGGACCGACCGCGCGGATCTCCGGCACGCCCAGCGTGGTGAGCGCGTGGATGTCGCTGCGCGCGACGCGCGAGTGCACGATGTCGCCGACGATCGCCACGGTGAGGTTGGTGAAGTCCTTCTTGAAGTGGCGGATCGTGTACATGTCGAGCAGGCCCTGCGTCGGATGCGCGTGGCGGCCGTCGCCGGCGTTGACCACGTGGACATGCGGCGCGCAGTGCTGCGCGATCAGGTAGGGCGCGCCGGACTCGCTGTGGCGGACGACGAACATGTCGGCGTGCATCGCCGAGAGGTTGGCGACCGTGTCGAGCAGGGTCTCGCCCTTGGCGGTGCTGGACCGCGCGATGTCGAGGTTGATGACGTCGGCGGAGAGGCGCTTGGCGGCGATCTCGAAGGTGGTGCGGGTGCGGGTGCTGTTCTCGAAGAACAGGTTGAACACCGACTTGCCGCGCAGCAGCGGCACCTTCTTGACCTCGCGGTCGTTGACCGAGAGGAAGGTCCCCGCCGTGTCCAGGATCTGGTGCAGCACGGCCTTGGGCAGGCCTTCGGTGGACAGCAGGTGGATCAGCTCGCCATGCTTGTTCAGCTGCGGGTTGCGTTTGCTCAGCATGGGGTCAGTCCTCCTTCACGTCGAAGCTGAAGCGGCCGCCGTCACCCTTGATCAGGCTCAGGCGCTGGTTCGGTGCCACTGCGACACGCGCGGCGGAGAACGCCGGCTCGATCGGCAGCTCGCGGCCGCCGCGGTCGACCAGCACCGCCAGCGTGACGCTCGCGGGTCGGCCGAAGTCGAACAGCTCGTTGATCACGGCCCGCGTCGTGCGTCCGGTGTAGAGCACGTCGTCGATCAGCAGCACGTGGCGGCCCTCGATGTCGAAGGGCAGCTTGGTGTGGTCGGCGCTGGCGTTCATGCCCTTGCTGCCGAAGTCGTCGCGGTGCAGCGCGCTGGAGATGACGCCGTGCTGACCGGCCAGCTTCAGGTCCTGCTGGAGACGCTCGGCCAGCCAGGCGCCGCCCGACCAGATGCCGACCAGCGCGCTGTCGGGTTGCAGGAGGCGCTGGACGCCGCGCACGAGGTCGGCGTAGAGCGCTTCCGCATCGAGGTGCAATGTGCTCATGGGTGTTCCCGGAAGAATTGTTCGAGGATCAATGCCGCGCTCGCGGCATCGAGGTCGCGCGCGCCCTGCGACTGGGCTTCCACGCTGGTATAGCGTTCATCGACTTCGACCACCGGCAGCCGGTAGCGGCCGCGCAGCTGCCCGGCGAACTTGAGCGCACGGGCCGTCATCTCGTGCGGCGCGCCGTCCGGATGACGCGGGACGCCGATGACCAGCGCATCGGGCTCCCACTCCTGGATCAACGCCGTGATCGCGGCCCACCGGGCGTCGCCCTGCTCGGTGATGGTCCGCAGCCCGCGCGCGCTCCCCAGCATCCGGTTGCCGGTCGCCACGCCGAGGCGCTTGGTACCGAAATCAAAACCGAGGGGGGAAACAAATGCGGCGGGGGAAGAAGCGGGAGAGCCTGTGCTCATGACGCCTCCGGTCATGCCCGCCGCCGGGCCGCCCCTAGGCGGGCAGCGCCCCTCGGGGGCAGGAGCGAAGCGACTGGGGGGCTCGCACTCATCATGCGTGCCCGGCCTCCTGGCTGAGCATGCGGGGATCGATGCCGAGCAGCGCGAGCGCCTTGTCGTAGCGCTCCTCGATCGGCGTGTCGAAGATGATCTCGGGCTTGGCATCGACGGTGATCCAGCCGTTGCGGCCGAGCTCTTCCTCCAACTGGCCCGCGGCCCAGCCGCTGTAGCCCAGCGTCACCAGCACACGCTTGGGTCCGGCGCCGTTGGACAGCGCTTCCAGCACGTCGCGGCTGGTGGTCATCTCCAGCCCGCCGGGCACCGCCAGCGTGGCGCTGTAGTGGTTGCCCTGCTCGTCCAGCGCCTCGTGCAGCACGAAGCCGCGCTCGGTCTGCACCGGCCCGCCGAAGAACACCGGCCGCGCGGCCATGTCCAGGTCGGACAACTCGAGCTCGACCTTCTCGAACAGGTTGCCCAGCGTCAGCGAGATCGGCTTGTTGATGACCAGCCCCAGCGCGCCCTTCTCGTTGTGCTCGCACAGGTAGATGACCGAGCCGGCAAAGGTCTCGTCCACCATGCCCGGCATGGCGATCAGGAACTGGTTGGTCAGGTCGATGCGTGCCTTGGACATAGGGACGGATTCTATTTCACCGACACTCCCTCTCCATGAACGCCCTTGTCTGGTTCCGGCGCGATCTGCGCGCGGACGACCACGCCGCCCTCTTCCACGCCCTCAAGCACCACGAACGCGTGTTCTGCGCCTTCGTGCTGGACACGGACATCCTGGACGCACTCCCGCGCGCGGACCGCCGCGTGGAGTTCATCGTCGACGCCCTGCGCGTGCTGGACGCGGATCTGGCGGCGCTGGCGCCCGGCGCCGGGCTGATCGTCCGCCACGGCACGGCGCGCGAGCAGATCCCCGCCCTGGCTGCGGAGCTGGAGATCGACGCGCTCTACTTCAACCACGACGACGAGCCGGACGCGCTGCGCCGCGACGCCGATGTGGGCGCCACGCTGCTCGCACGCGGCGTCCAGGTGGAGAGCTTCAAGGATCACGTGGTCTTCGAGCGCTCGGAGATCCTGACCGGTTCACGCAAGCCCTACGGCGTCTTCACGCCCTACAAGAACGCGTGGCTGCGGGAGATCACTCCCTTCTTCCTGAGCAGCTACCCGGTCGAGCGATACGCGTCGCACCTGGCGAAGGCACCGCAACGCGGCGTGCCGACGCTGGGCGACATCGGGTTCGAGCCGGCCGGACTCACCGCGGCGCTGACCGGCGGCAGCGCGGGCGCGCAGCGGCTGTTCGACGAGTTCCTCGAACGCATCGACCGCTACGGCGACACGCGCGACTTCCCGGCCGCGAAGGGGCCCAGCTACCTGAGCACGCACCTGCGCTTCGGGACGATCTCGATCCGGCGGCTGGCGCGTGAGGCCTGGATGCGGGCCTACGCCCCGAAGGGCGGCAAGGCCGTCAGCGCGGGTGCGCAAGTCTGGCTGTCCGAGCTGATCTGGCGCGATTTCTATCACCAGGTCCTGCACCACCATCCGCAGGTCGTCACAGGCGCATTCCGCCCCGAATACGACCGCATCGCGTGGGCCGACGGCCCCGACGCGGACGCGGACTTCGAGGCCTGGTGCCAGGGCCGCACCGGATATCCGCTGGTCGACGCCGCCATGCATCAGATCAACGAGACCGGCTACATGCACAACCGGCTGCGCATGGTGACGGCCAGCTTCCTCATCAAGGACCTCGGTATCGACTGGCGTCGCGGCGAGGCCTACTTCGCCGAGAAGCTGATCGACTTCGACCTCGCCGCCAACAACGGCGGCTGGCAGTGGGCCTCGTCCAGCGGCTGCGACGCGCAGCCCTACTTCCGCATCTTCAATCCGGTCAACCAGAGCGAGAAGTTCGATCCCGAGGGGAAGTTCATCAAGCGCTACCTGCCGCAACTCGCCAAGCTGCCGCCCAAGCTGATCCACGCGCCGTGGCTGGCGAAGCCGGCCGAACTGGCGGCCTGCGGCGTGGTGCTGGGCCGCGACTACCCGGAACCGGTCGTGCGCCATGAGACGGCGCGCATGGCGACGATGGCGCGCTACGCCGTGGTCAAGGACCGGGCCTTCCCCGACACGTGAGCATCACTGGTACGTGAGCGTCACGCTGACGGCATCGGTGTACGGGCCGCCGGGCGGCACCGTGGTCTGCCGTCCCGGGATGCGGGCATAGACCGTGTAGACCAGCCCCGGCGACAGCCCCAGCGCATCGAGCAGCAGACCGCCGCCGACCATCGTGCCGGTCGTGCCGTCGCCCCAGACCGTCGTGTAGGTGTTGTCGATGTAGAGGTTGTAGTTGAGCGAATTCGCCCCGAAGCTCAGCCGGCGGGCGGAGATGCTGGGGCCGTTGCCCTGGTTGAATGCGATGGTGAACGGAATCAGCAGGCCGGCGACGCCGCCGCACTTGACCGTGACCGTGCCGGTCGAATCGGTGTTGCCGTAAGCCAGCGGGTTGTAGTTGGCGAACAGCACCGAGGTCGTCGTGACGGTGCAGGAGCACAGGCCCTGGACGCACAGCGCATGCGCCGAGGGCGCCGCGCCCATCAGCATCAGCCAGGGCAGCAGGCGAAGCACGACGGGCAGGCGTGGCAGTCTGGAGGACTTGGCGTTCATCGCGACTCCTTTCGGGTGTTCGTGGCGGGTGTCTCCGCAGGCGCCTTCGCCGGCGTCTCCACCGGAGCAGGCGCATCAGGCGCGCCCGGCTTCGGCGATGCACCGGTCGACCAGGCGGCGATCCTGCGGCACACCACGGTGCCGAGGTCCGGCAGTTCGGTCGCCTGCGCCGGCAGCTTCAGCTCGATGCGGCACGGCGTGCCGTCCTCGCGCCGCGCCAGCACGTCGCCGACGGCACCGGTGCCGTCGGGCAGCCCCGTCACGAAGGCCCGACCGTCCAGGCCCATCGGGAATGTGCGCTTCGATCCGGCGACCTGCAAGTCGGTCCCCGGCGGCAGCGGCTCGCCGGCCTCGTCGACGACGCGGAAGGTCGCGGTGCGG
Source organism: Roseateles noduli (assembly GCA_002205125.1). Classification (GTDB taxonomy): domain Bacteria; phylum Pseudomonadota; class Gammaproteobacteria; order Burkholderiales; family Burkholderiaceae_C; genus Roseateles; species Roseateles noduli. The sequence continues at coordinate 397,018 of NIOE01000008.1, forward strand.
CTGTGCACGATCGGGAACCGGATCAGCGCCGCGCTGCGCGCCGCCGGCATGACCTGCAGCTCCAGCGCCTCGATCTCCGCGTCCAGCGGCAGATCGTCGGCGACCACGCCGACGCGGTTCATCTGGTAGCCCCGCAGCGCCGGCAGGAAGGCGCGTCCCTTGGCATCGGTGCGCGCGACCGGCTGGTTGTCGTGGAGGATGCGCACGTTCTCCTGGTTGTCGACCTGCACGACCGCGAAGCCGCCGTCGATGCGCCGGCTCGCATAGGCGCTGCCGTCGATGTAGGCGAGGCCGCCGCTCGCGCCGAGCCGCACGTCGGTGTTGCCCGCCGTCCGCGAGACGCCGCCGTTCAGCGCCACCTTGTTGGTCTGCCACTGCGCCTGCGCCTGCTGCCGGCCATACGACTCCGACAACAGCTGATAGCCGAGGCCTTCACCGACCGGCGGATTGCTTTGCAACTGGACCTGCCAGAGGTCGCGCGAGGGCTGCCCGCCGCCGCGCTGACCCTGCCAGGCCGTCGACAGGCTCTTGTTGCCGTCGAGCAGCAGGCTCCAGAAGACCGAGATCGCGGTGCCGCCGCCGTTGCCCGCCTTCAGCGCGGACAGGCCGAAGAAGCCCCACCCGCCGAGGCTGCGACTCGCGTTGAAGGACCAGAGCTTGTTGGCCACCTGCAGCTGCCCCTGGGGCGCCAGCCGCTGAGGTGCGCCCTGGTTGACCAGTCCCAGACCCAGTCCCCATTGCTTCCACGAGGTGCCGATGGAGGCCGAGACGCTCCACTTCGGCAGCACCGGGTTGCCGAGCTGCGTGAAACCCGCCGTGGCGCGCTTGACCTGCACGCCGCCGCTCCAGTCCATGCCCTGGCGCTCCACGCCCAGCGTCGCGAGCGCGCCGCGACGCGCCTGGGGATCGTCGCTGCGGCTGGCCACGCCCGCCAGGCTCACCGTGCCCAAGGCGGGGAACAGCCACAACCCCGTCGCGCCCAGCGCCTGCTGACGCTGCGTCAGTTCGCCGCGCCACTCCTGCGTGAAGCCGGACGTGAGGCCGTTGCGCCAGGTGCCGGCCAGCACCGCGCGGCCGTAGCGGTTGCTGTCGATGCCGTAGTTCAGCCGCAGCCAGCCGGCCTCGACGCTGTAGGCCGAGAGCCCCGGCTTCAGCAGCGAAGGGCTGATGTAGTACGGCTGCACGACGATCTGCTCGCGACCGAGCAGGTCCCGCACCACGGTGCGGATCTCCCCTTGGCCGGTGACCAGCGGCAGATCGCTGATGTCGAACGGGCCCGGCTGCACCCGCCCTTGCAGCCGCTGGCTGTTGTTGACGAAGACGTCGACCGTCGACGGCAATGACGCCTCGCCGCGCAAGGTCGGCAGCGGGAAGCTCAGGAAGCCGGGCCGCAGCGAGAAGTCGGTGCTCCACTGCACGCCGCCGAAGCGCATCGCCTGGCCCCAGGTGCCCGGCTGCGCGATGCTGTCGCCGAGCCGCCAGCTGGTCAGGTGCTCGGGGCGATCGATGGTCCAGCGCGAGTCCAGCCGCACCCAGCCGCCGCCCGTGCCGCTGCGGTACAGCTGCTGATGGTTGAGGTCGCCGCGCGGCGTCAGCACGCCGAGTTCGGTGACGCCGTCGACGTTGCCGTCGCCGCTCAGGCGCTTCTGCCATTGCACGTCGTAGTTGGCGTAGACGCCGAAGGTCGACGGCAAGGTCACCTGCGTGGCGGACCGCGCCACCTCGACCTGCTGATCGGAGAAGGCCTGCGGCGGCGCGTCGATCTCCAGGGTCTGGCTGAGCTCCTCGACGCGCCAGCGCATGAGTTCGCCGGGCCCGTCGCCGAGGATCATGTGGAGCTCGCCGTCGATCATGCGCGGCGGCAGCGCCGGAGGCCTGAACTTCAGTTCGGTCCAGAGCGCCTGCGGAATGGCGACCCCTTCAGGCACGCGCACCGCGCGCACCGTCTGCGGCTGCGGGATGCCGTTGATCTTCAGACCCAGCAGCAGCGTCTCCCCGAAGCGCGGCGCCTGGGCCAGGGCCTGCGCCGGATCGGAAGACGCCGGCAAGGGCGCCGCGGGCGGAGGCTGCTGCGCCTGCGCCGCGGCACTCACGCACAGGCAGACCGCCGCCGGCAGCAGGCCGGGTTCACTTGCCCGTTGCACCGGCCGTGACCTGCTGCAATCCCTGGTCGGTCATGACCTGCAGGCTGCCGGGCGGGCCGGCCGGCGTCGGGATGCGGTAGCTGCGCTGCTCGCCGGGGAACACGACGCTCTGCGCGCCCGGCACCGCCATCGACTTCACCTCGCCGTTGGCGCCGGTCACCCGCAGTTCGCTGACCTTCACATGGACGTTGCCGGCGTTGGTCACCGTCGCCACGGTCTCGCCGCTGCTGGCGCGCTGCACGCTCCAGCTCGAATCCCGGCGCACCTGGCTCGGCGCCACGTAGACCGGCACGCGCAGCGCCACCAGCACGCGCACCGCGCCGGTGACCTGCGTGTCGCCGCCCTGGCGCGCCACCGGGACCTCGCGCAGGACCATGCGGTAGGTCGCCTCCTGCTGGAGATCGGGCGGTCGCCGCAGGCCCACGCGCAAGACCTGGACCTGCCCGGCCTGCAAGGTGAAGATCGGCGGATTCACGAGCAGGTCCGTGGTCGGGCCGTCGACGTCCTGGCCGTTCTCCCGCGTCCAGCGGATGCCCTCGGCCTGCATCGTCACCGGCTCGGTGCCGTTGTTCTGGACCTGCACCGTCGCCCGGTCGTTCGCGCGGTCCAGCCGCACGTTGACCGGCATGATGCTGACGTCGGCCGCCCAGGCCGCCGGCGTCGCCAGCACTGCCATCACCAGTAGCGCCAGCACTGCCGTCATGCCCGGGACGGCGGCCAGCCCGCGTCGGATCTTGTTCATCGGTCTCTCTCCTGTTGTCTTGTCGTCCGATGTCTCCCAGGGCGTTCCGGCCGCCCGCAGCCGTCCTTTCCTTTTGCGCCGTCCGAGGACGGCTGTCGATCGAATTCAGTAGGTCACCGTGACGGTGACCGTGTCCGTGTAGGCCCCCGGGACCGCCCCGGTCAGCGAGGGCACCTGCCCGTAGATGGTGACGCTCTGCACGCCCCCGGTGCCAGTGCCGCTGTAGACGCTGCTGCCGCCGGTGCTGTTGCCCCAGACCGAGGTCCGCCCCGCATCCACATAGAGCTGGTAGCCCAGCGTGTACGCGCCGTTGATCATCTTGCGAGACGAGAAGTTGGCCGCGCCGCCGGCGTTGCCGCCGGCGCTGAGCGCCACGGTGTAGGCCGTCGTGGCCGTGCATTCGATGGTGAGCGTCGAGGTGCCGTTCACCGGCCCCGCACCGATCGGATTGATCGCCGAGCCGAAGGCCAGCGTCGAGCCCGACACATTGCACGCGGACGACACCGTCGTCTGCGAGCTCAGCGTGTTGGTCGCCGTCCCGCCGCGCGCAACGCCGATCAGGCCGACAAGTGCGGCCATGATCAGGAGCAGCGGGAGGTGTCTCCGCATCCGTGTCCCGTCAGTGCACCACGGCGCTGCCCCTTTCGGGCAGCCGCGTGCCATGGGCCCGGGCCTCCGCAAGGATGAGAAGTCCGCGCGCGGAGATCGCGTCGCGGGGATAGACCGCCAGGCCGACATGGCTGTCCAGCCGCACCTCATGGCCGCCCAGGTCGAAGGGGTCGGCCAGCGACTCGCGGATGCGGTCGGTCAGCGCCTCCGCCTCCTGCACCGAGCCGGCGCGCGAGACGACCAGCGCGAACTGCTCGTTGGCATGCCGCGCCAGCAGGTCGGCGGGACCGGCGCAGCCCGACATCCGTCGACCGATCTCGACCAGCACCGGCGCCGCCGCCGAAACGCCCTGGCTGCGCAGGAGCGCCTCCAGGCCCTTCAGCACGACCACGGTGACGGCCACCTTGCCGGCCTCGGCGTTGACCAGGCGCAGCACCTGGTCCAGCCGTTCGAGCAGCGCGACCTGGCCCAGCAGGCCGGTCGCGGCGTCGCGCAGCAGCGGCGAGGGCCGCTGCTGCCGGCCGCCGACGAGCTCGCTCTGCAGCAGGTCGTCGAGATCGCCGAACAGCGTCTCCAGGCCGGAGGCCTTGTCGTAGAAGCCGTCGGCGCCGGCCTGCATGCACATGTCGCGGTAGGCGTCCATCGCGTGATGCGTGAGCATCAGGATGCGCCCCCGATAGCCTTTGCCGCGCAGCGCGCGCAGCACGTCGATGCCGGTACCGACCAGCAGCGTCATGTCCAGCAGCACCGTGTCCGGCTGCAGCCAGTCGATCAGCGCGATGGCCTGAGGCGCGGAGTCCGCCTCGCCCACGACGCGGGCGCCGGGCATGTCCTCGAGCCGGCGTGCCAGGAGCCGGCGGATGGCCGACGAGTCCTCGACGAGAAAGATGTCCATGAAGGGGTGCTCCGGATCGACGCGGCGACTGGTTGTCACCGCCTGTCCGGCATCTTGCGCGCGCCCTCCCGCCCACATCAGCGGCACCCCGCCCAAGCTGATGTCGGGTTCCCTCCGCAGGGTTTGTCGGGCGATCACCTACGTCTCCCGCCTGCTCACTGGATGTCCGTGAGACCGTGCTGGACGCAGTATTTCGTCAGCTCGGTGTTGTTGCGCCATCCCGTCTTCTCGAGGATGCGCGCGCGGTAGGTGCCGACCGTCTTGGCCGACAGGTGCATGGTGTCGGCGATCTCGGCCGGCGTCTTGCCGGCCGCGATCAGCAGCATCACGCGGTGCTCCTGCGCCGACAGCTGCTCGTGCGGCAGCTGGCCCGGCGTCGCGCCGCTCAGCAGCCCCAGCAGGTGGTCCGCCATCGCCGCGGTGACGTAACGCCCGCCCTGCAGCAGTCGCTGCAGCGCGACGACCAGCTCGTCGGTCGCCTTGTCCTTGGGCAGATAACCGGACACGCCCATCTGCAGCAGCCGCGCCGCATAGGCGGACTCCGCATTGAGGCTCAGCACCAGCACCGGTACGCCCTTGATCGCCCGCAGCATGCGGCTCGCGCCCTCGGTCCCGCTCGCGTCGGGCAAGGACAGGTCCAGCACCAGCGCATCCGGCTTGTGCGCCTGGCCGAGTTGCAGACCCTCGGCGATGGTCGACGCTTCGTCGATCACCGCCTGCGGCCAGTGACCCTGGATCAACTGCTTGACCCCGAGCCGCATGATCGGATGGTCGTCAACGATCAGAAATCTCATCCCAACCCTCCTCGTTCTCCCGTCTCGCGCCGGCGCCACCGTTGGCGTCGTCCGCGTCCTCCAGTTCACTGCCGTCGGCGCCTACCGGCACCCGGACGTCGATCCGCGTGCCGCGCTGGGGCGCCGGTCCGAAGGCCATCTCCCCCCCTGCGAGCACGGCGCGCTCCCGCATGTTCCGCAAGCCCGACGCATCGACGCGCACATGGCCGGGACCCACGCCGTCATCCTCGATCCGCAGCCGGTATTCGCCGTCCTCCAGGCGCGATTCGATGGTCAATTGCTGCGCCTGCGCATGCCGCAGCACGTTGGTGGCCGCCTCCTGCAGCAGGCGGAACAGCTGGTTGTGCTGCTCCGGCGTCAGGGCTTCGTCGGACGCCAGGTCGACGTCGACGATGAGGTCGCTCTGCCGCTGCAGGCCCTGCACGTAATGCTGCACCGCGGCACCGAAACCGAAATCGTCCAGCAGCGGCGGCCGCAGCGTGTTGGCGATGCGGCGGGCGGCGCCGATGACCTCGTCGGCGATGGACAGCATTTCCTCGTGCATCGGCTCCTTGGCCGGCGCAATCTTGCGGGCCATCGACAGGGCCAGCATCTTGGCCGCCGTGCCGAGCTGGCCCAGTTGGTCGTGGACCTCGCGCGCCAAGCGGCGCCGCTCCGCCTCGACGCTGCGGTCCAGCTCCGCGGCGAAGCTCTGGATGCGCTGGAGCGCCTCGGTCAGTTCGCGGGTGCGCTCGACGACGGCGCCTTCCAGCTGCGCATGGCTGTCGCGCAGGGCGCGCTCGGCCTGATCGCGGCGTTCGCGCTCCATCCACAGCGCGGCCATTGCCGCCGCCACCATCACGCCGCCGGCCAGCGGCAGCACCTGCGCCAGCAGCGTGGTCTCCTTCGTCTGGATCGCGACGGCCGTTTCGATGCCGTCGATCCTTTGTTGCTGCAAGGACTTCAACCGGCCCAGCTCGCCGCGGATCTCGTCCATCAGCTGCTTGCCCGCCACGTAGGCCTGACGGTCCTTGAGCGCCGATTCGCCGTCCTTCCAGCGGCTCTCGACTTGGCGTTCGACCTGATGGCGGCGCTCGGCGATGAAGCGGTCCAGGCGCTCGAACGCCGTCTCCTGCCGATCCCCCGATTGCGTGAGCGCGGTCTTGAGTTCCGCATAGTGGGCGTCGAGATCGCGTTGTGCGCGCTCATACGGCTGCAGGAAGGCCGCATCGCCGGTGATCAGGAAGCCGCGCGTCCCCGTCTCGAGGTCGATCAGCAGCGCATTGAGGTCGGAGATCAACTGCTGCGTGCGCAACGCCTGGGCGCGCACGTTCTCCTGACGCGTCAATTCGCCAAGACTGCGGTACTCGCCGTAGGCGGTGGCTACAAAAGCGATGCAGCCGGCCAGCAACAGGCCCGCAGCCACCGGAAAGGTCAGCATGCGCATCGAAGGTCCGGGCTTGCGCGCCCGTGTTGGTACAACCCTGTGGACGACGGCATCACAGCGATGACATCCGCGCCGACATCCACCCCAGTGCTTCTGTTGCTCGCGACCTGAGGTCGCGCCTCTCTCAAGCCCCGCGTTCTGGGGCCTCGTGCCGCGTCTCTCTGCGGAGACCGTTCACTTGTGCCTAACGCTAGAGGGGTAGCGCGGGAAAAGCAAGTCCCTGCTCACGTGCCGCGTTCCGTGAAAGCCACGTCCGGCTCATGGCCGCGCATGAAATGCGCAGGAGTACGGCGTGTTCGGGGGTCAGGGCTTGACACGCGGGCGCAGCTCACGGCGCCTGCCACCGCGCGAGCAGCCCGGCATGGCGCCGCTGCCAGTCGCGCAGGGGCGCGTCCTCGCCGTCGAGCACGAGCCGGAGATAGGCCAGGCTGAGCTCGCGCGTGGCCGCCTTGACCTTCGGATTGAGATCCAGGCCGCCGGTATTCATCCGATCCGTGAAGATGCTATGCGAGCCTCCGCTGAACATCGCCAGCGCCTTGTGGGGCCCGCCGATCGCGTCGAACAGCGCCACGCGGTCCGCCGGTCCGCTGTAGTAGCCGGGGATGGTGATCTCGTCGTCGGTGGCGCTGATGTGCAGCGTGGGGATCGCGACGCCGGACAGGATGGGCGCGGGATCGCCCTCGCCGTAGAACGGCGGCGCGGAGATCAGGATCGCCGCCTTGAAGCGCGGCTCGGCCAGCGCCGTCGGCGGCATGCCGCCGGGCAATGAGGCCGAGGCGGGGACCTTCGCGCCGGCCAGCAGCAGGCTGGTGTTGGCGCCGTAGGAATGGCCTGCGATCGCGAGCCGCGACGGATCCAACTGAGGCGCCAGCGGTCCGGCCAGCAACCGGTTCAGCGCGAAGCGGACGTCCTGCGTGCGGTCGACGGCCTCCTCCGGCTGGGCGGCATGCTGCAGCCGCAGGACCAGGTTCAGCGAGTTAGACCAGCCGAATCCACCCGACCACAGGCGGCGGTCGCTGCCGATGTGCTGCACGTGCATGGCGACCACGCCGTGCGCGGCCCAGTAGCTGCCAAGATAGCTGTAACCGCGGCGCGAGCCGCCCATGCCGTGCGAGAACACCACGACCGGCCATCCGCCGGCAGGCGCTTCGCCCTGGGGCCAGTAGACACGGACCGGCACCGCGCGATGGCGCGCCGGATCGTTCCAGTCGAAGTCCTGCCAGTGATGACTGCCGTCGTCGGCGAGCTGTGCGCCGGGCTGTGCGGGAAGATCGGGGCCGCTCGCGGGTGCGGGCGTTGCGCAGCCGACCAGCAGCGCCGCAAGCGCCGCCATCGCCGAGGCGGCGAGCGCGGACCAGCGCCACGTCCTGTTCACGATGTCAGAACAGCTCGACGTCGCTCAGGTGCTTGGCCTCGGACATCGCGCCCTGCGCGACCAGCGTGGCATGGCTCTGCACCTGGTTCCGTCCGGCGCCCTTGGCGTGGTAGACCGCCTTGTCGGCGCGCTCGAAAGCCGCGGCCGGCGAGTCGCCCGCGCGGATCTGCGTGAAGCCGATGCTGACCGTGATGCGACCGACCTGCGGGAAGGCGTAATGCGCGGTGTTGCTGCGGAAACGCTCGAAGGCATGGGCCGCGTCGGGTTCGTCCTCGCAGCGCATCAGCACGACGAATTCCTCGCCGCCGAAACGGTAGAGCAGATCGTTGAAGCGGAAGCTGCTGCGCATCAGGCGCGACAGCAGCAGCAGGACCTCGTCGCCGATCAGGTGGCCGAAACGGTCGTTGATCGACTTGAACAGGTCGATGTCGATGACGCCCAGCCAGTAGCGCGGATGCACGACGGCATGTCGACGATCCTGGCTCGCTTCGTCGTGCACGGCGGCCTCGCTCGGGGCGCGCAGCGGCAGCTCCGAGACCGCCTTCAGGAAGCTCTCGTCGAAGGTCTTGCGGTTGAGCAGGCCGGTCAGCGTGTCGCGCTCGCTGTAGTCCAGCAGGCCCTGGAAGTTGTGATAGATCCGCAGCACGCTGGCGACCATGCGCTGCGCTTCGGCCTTGAGTCGACGCGCGGTGTGCAGTTCCAGCACGCCGACGACCTCGCGCTCGGTGGCGAGCGGGAACAGCGTCACCCACTCGTCGCCCTCGCGCTGCTGCAGCACGCTGCGCTGCGTCAGGCATTCGAGGCGGCGGGGATCTTCGGCGAGTCGCGGCAGTTTCTCAGGATCGACCCACAGCGAATCCGCCGTGGCGACCGGGTCTCCGGCGCGCAGCCGCGCGCGGGTCAACCAGCGCTGCTGACCGGGCTCGCCGACGCAGCGGTAGATCGCCACCGCGGCCGCGGGGCCGTTGAGCAGATCCCGCAGCGCGGTGACGAGCGTGACGTCCATGACATCGCGGTCACGGAAGCCCGTCAGTTCGGCAAGATGGTCGACTACCCCGGACATGGTGTTTGCAGCGTGGAGGGAGGATCCAGGCGCCGGCTTCCCGATGTCCGGGAGGCCGGACGCTACGCCCTCGCCGGCTGAGCGGCGGACAGATGCGAAGTGTATCGGGCGATCAGACCCAGCAGGTGCTCTTCGTCATAGGGCTTGCCCAGGTAATCGTTGACTCCGAGCCGTTGTGCATACTCGCGATGCTTCTGCGCAATCCGCGACGTGATCATGATCACGGGCAGACCCGCCAGACGCGTGTCGGCGCGCAGGTTGCGGACCAGGTCGAAGCCGTCCATGCGCGGCATCTCGATGTCCGACAGCACCACCGCGGGCAACTCATCGCCGCCCAGGCGTTCCATCGCATCCAGGCCGTCCTTGGCCAGCAGCACGCGGTAGCCTTCGCGCTCCAGCAGACGCTGCGTGACGCGACGCACCGTCAACGAATCGTCGACCACCATCACCAGCGGCGCGAGCTGGACCTTGACCTCCTCGACCACGACCTGACGCGCCGCCGCCTCGGCATCGTGCACGCGCTGCTGCGCGGCATGGCCGTAACGGTTGGCCAGCGCCACCGGGTTGTAGATCAGTGCCACGTCGCCGGAGGCCAGCAGGCTGATGCCCGCCAGGCCCGGCACCTGCATCAGCTGCGGTCCCAGGTTCTTGATGACGACTTCCTGGTTGCCCAGGACTTCGTCGCAATGCAGCGCCAGGCGTTGCTGTGCGCTGTGGACCAGCGCCACCGGCAGCGTCTTGCCGTGGGCGAAGCCGCGATCGCTGTGGCGCATCAGGCCGCCCAGCCAGTAGAAGGGCATGCGCTCACCGGCCGCCATCAGCGAACCGTCGACATAAGCCTGTTCGACCGTCTCGACCGGCAGACGCTGCACAGACAGCATCAGCGCCGCGGGCACCGCGACCTTGCGATCGCCGTAGCGCAGCACGACGACCTGCGTCAGCGCCGTCGTCAGCGGCACGCGGAGCTCGAAGCTCGCGCCCTGCCCTGCGGTCGACTGCGTCAGCACGTAGCCACCCAGCGTGTTCACTTCCGAGCGCACCACGTCCATGCCCACGCCGCGGCCGGCCATTTCGGTCAGCGCATCGGCGGTGGAGAAGCCCGGCTCGTAGATGAGGTCCATCAGCTGCGAGTCGCTGACGTCCTGACCCGGTTGGATCAGGCCCTGGCTCTCGCCGCGGGCGCGGATGCGCGCCAGGTTCAGGCCGGCGCCGTCATCGCTGAAGCGGACCTGGATCTCGTTGCCTTCCTGGTGCAGGTTCAGCACGATCCGACCCACCGGGGCCTTGCCGGCCTGCTGGCGGACGTCCGGCGTCTCGATGCCGTGGACCACGCTGTTGCGCAGCAGATGCTCGAAGGCGCCCGTCAGACGCTCCAGCACGGCGCGGTCCAGTTCGACGCCGCCGCCGCGGATCTCGAGCTGGGCCTGCTTGCCGCTCTCGCGGGAAGCCTGGCGCACGACGCGGTGCAGACGTTCGCCCAGGCTGCTGTCGAACTCCACCATCCGCGTGCGCAGCAGGTCGTCCTGCAGCTCGCGCGTCAGCCGGGACTGGCCGGCCAGTTCGTCTTCGCCCGCCGCGACGTTGCGCTGCAGGCCGCGCTGGACCGTTGCCACGTCGTTGACGGACTCGGCCAGCATCCGGGTCAGTTCCTGGAAGCGGGTGTAGCGGTCGAACTCCAGCGGGTCGAAGTCCTTGCCGGTGGCCTGCGCAGCTTCCTGGCGAGCGGCGATGCGGGCTTCGGCCTGCAGTTCCAGCTCGCGCAGCTGCGTGCGCAGCCGCTCCAGGTTGTCGTCCAGGTCGCCCAGCGACGTGCGCATCTGGCCCAGTTCGGATTCCAGGCGGGCACGGCGGATGGAGACTTCGCCCGACAGCGCGGCCATGCGTTCCAGCAGCGCGCCCCGGACGCGCACTTGCGCGGCCGGCGCGACCGGCGCGCTTTCCAGCGGCTGGCCCATGTCGGCCACCTCGCTGAAGTGAGCCCAGTCGATGTCGATGTCGGCCAGCGGCGCGGGGACCGGCGCGGCCACGGGAGCGGGCTCCTCGACGACCGGCTCGACGATCTCGGCAACTGGTTCGGCGATCGGCTCGGTGACGGGTTCGACCACCGCTTCGGCGACCGTCCCGACCACCGGTTCTGCGGTCGGCACCTCGGCCTCAAGCACAGGCACGACCGGCTCAACGACTTCCACCAGCTCCACGACCTCTTCGATCGGGGCTTCGGGTTCGGCCGGCGTTTCAGCGACCTGAACCGGAATCGCATCGGAGCCTTCGGCGGGCGATTCGATCGCTTCCACCGCCTCGGCGGCCGGGATCGGTGCGACCGGCTCAACGACCGGCTCAACAACCGGCTCAGCGACAGTCGCGACCGGCGCCGCGGACGCCATCGGCGCGGGCACCACCGGTGCCGGATTGCGCCAGGTGCGCTGCAGCGTCTTGAAGGAATGCTCCAGGCTGTCGCCGGCATCCTGCAAGGCGAGCAGCTGCTCGAAGCGCGGTTCGCCTTCGGCCACCAGATGCTCGACCTGCGATTCCAGGCGGTGAGCCTCCTCGCCGAGACGCATGGCGCCGGACAGGCGCGCGCCACCCTTGAAGGTGTGCAGCACGCGCATGCAGGCCGCGGCGCGGCTGGAGTCCGCCGGTTGGGCGGCCCACTCGCGCAAGGCGCCGTGCAGCTGACCCAGCAGGTCCTCGGCTTCCTCCTCGAAGATCGGCATCAGTTCCGGCTCGATCTGGTCGGGCTGGCTGAAGTCGAAGTCGTCGTCGGTGGCCTCGGCCGCCTGATGGAAGGCCGCCTGCGAGGTCGGGAAATCATGGTCAGCCGCCGCGACCGGCGGCACCGGAACGCTGAGCAGGCTGGCCGGCAGCGAGGCCGTGGACACTTCCTCCAGCGACATGGCCAGCAGGCCTTCGTCGCTGTCGGCATGACCGTCGGGCAGCAGTGCGCCCGGCTCGAAGGCCTGGAGTTCGGCCAGCAGGGCCGGATCGGCTTCCTTCAGGAAACCGGCGGCGAATTGATGCAGCAGGCGACGGATTTCATCCGAAGCGCGCTGGAACAGCGTCGGATCGCCGACCTCATGGCCCAGGGCGCGGCCCAGGGCGTGTTCCAGGCAACGCGCGAGCGTCGACAGGTCGTCGAAACCGACCGTCGCGGCGCTGCCGGCCAGGCCGTGCGCCAGCGCTTCCGCGTCCTGCGGCAGCGGCGACTGCGGCAGCAGCGACCACTCGGTCAGCTCCACCTGCAGGCGGCGCGAACGCTCGTCGGCTTCGTTCAGGAAGATGTTGAACAACGCGATGCTGATGCGCAGCGGGCCGATGACCTTGACGCCTTCGTCGCTGTCCTCCGCATCGATGTCCTCTTCGACGGCCTCGACCGGTGCCTCGGCGGCCGGCGGCGTGACCGCCGTTCCGCCCACCAGGCTCAGCGCCGGCGCCGCATGCGTCACCGGGGTATCGAGGTCGAGGTCCGGCAGGTCCAGGTCGGACAAGGTGCGCGGCGACAGGCCTTCCGGCGGCGTCTCGACCAGTTCCTGGCCCAGGTCCAGCGTCAGCGCCAGATCCTCCGGCGTCGCAGCCGCCTCGAGCGCGGTCACCGGCTCGGTATTGAGGTCCGACAGATCCAGCAGGTCCAGCGCGGGCTCGTCGACCACCGCGGCGACCGGCAGTTCGTCCAGCGGCATCGGCGTCGTGGCTTCGATCTCCACCATCGGCGCATCCGACGGCCAGCCGGCCGGCAGGTCCATCGTGACGGTCGCGTCGTCGGCGGACGTCAGCGTCGGCTCCAGGGCCTGCGTCGGCTCGTCGTGGAAGACTGGCGGCTCGACGGCGATTGGCAGCTCCAGCGCCGGCGCCTGGTTCAGTGCAGCGGGTTCGACCACATCGCCCACGGTCGGCAGCGACATCGTCGTGTCGAGCGCGGGCAAATCGGCTGCGGACAACGCGTCCAGATCGACCGAGGAACTCAGTTCCGGCACGGCCTGGGTCAGCTCGGGCAACTCGCCCGGGAAGTCCAGGGACAGGTCGGCGACCGGCAGCGCCGGCACGTCCAGGCCCGGCAGGTCCAACGCGGGCAGATCGAGCGACGGCAGGACCGAGGCGGCCGGGACCGGCGCCGCATCCAGCGTGGCCAGCAGGTCCAGCGCAGCACGTTCATCGGCAGCGACTTCGGGCGCGACCGGCTGAGCAGGCGCAGCGACCTCGTCAGCCAGCGACAGCTCCGGCAGACCGGACAGATCGATGTCGTGGACTTCCTCGACGGTGGGCACCTCGACGACCTCAGCCACCTCGGCGACGTCGATCACTTCGGGGACGGCACCGACCTCGACCACGTCCGCCAGTTCGATGGCTTCAGGGATGGCGGCGATCGGCGCGACCACGGGTGCGACAGGCTCCGCCGACACCTGCAGCGGCAGATAGCGGTTGTCCAGGCGCAGCGCATCGGCCGACGCGCGGAACGGCGCGCTATGGAAGCCGTGCGGACGCTTGTCGGCGATCGCGGCGGCCCAGGTCTGGAAGGCGTCCAGCGCCTCGTTGCTGAAGCGCAGCAGGTCCGAATCGGCCTGCGGATGCTCCGACAGGCGATGGTTGTAGAGCTGCTCGCAGGCCCAGCCGGCTTCGCCGAACTCGTTCAGCCCGACCATGCGCGAGCTGCCCTTCAGCGTGTGGAAGGCGCGACGCGCGGTCGTCAGCTGTTCCTTGTCGCTGCCGTTGCGCGCGAGTGCGGTCATCGCGTCGCGAGCGGTGGTCACGACCTCGGCGGCCTCTTCCAGGAAGATGCCCAGCATCTCCTCGTCGATCGCTTCCTCGGCCTGCGGGATGGGCGCGCTCGGGGCCTGCGCCGGGGGCGCGGCGGGCGCGGCGGCCTCGATGAACTGCTGCAGCGATTCAGCGGCGTGGCTGCCCGCGGCATCGCCGCCGGCCGACAGCAGTTGCTGCTGCGCCTGTTGCGCCGCCTGCGCCATGCCGAGGTCGTCGGCGGCGCGGGCTTCGTGGGAGATGCGCTCCAGATCGCGGGCCAGGTCCTCGGTCGAGCGATCGCCCTGCGCGACGGCCTGCGCCGTGGCCTGCAGCTGATCGATCAGTTGCGGCTGCGCCTCGACTTCAGGGACCGCCGGTTCCTGCGCGTTCGGCTGCAGCTCGCTTTCGCGGCCCACCAGCGACTGCAGCAGCCCGGTGTCTTCCTCGAAGCGGAACATGCGCTTGGCCAGCTGCGGCTGCACGCTCAGCATGTCGATCAGGAAACCCAGCGCGCCCAGGTTGTGGGCCAGCCGGTCGAACTGCGCGCGCGGTCCCGACAGCGTCGGATCGACCTCGGTGTTGGCCAGTTCATCGACCTGGTCGCGCATCTTCAGCGTGGCTTGCGCGGCCTGAGACAGGCCGAGCACGCTGAACACGCCCCGCATCGCCTGCAGCTGCCCCGGCACCGGGATCAGCAGGTCGCGCTTGGTGGGATCGCGGAAATACTCGTCGCACTGGCGCTCGACCTCGGACAGGCTGGCGCGCAGCTCATGGACGACGGAGCCCAGCGTCTGCCGGTCGGCGACGCGGCGGTAGAGCTCCTCCATCCAGCTTTCGAGCGCCAGCGGCGCTTCGCCGTGGCCGACCGACTCGATGCGGCGGGCCAGGCTCTTCACGCGCTCGCCCTGCTCGGGCTGGTCGAAGGCCTCGTCCTCGAGCGCCGCTTCCAGATAGAGCATCGACGTGGCGATCTCCATCGCCAGCGCGGCTTCAGGCGCGCGACCCGAACGCAGCGTCGTGACGACGGCACGACGGAGCGTGTCACCCAGCACTTCCCCGCTCGGGAACAGCTTCTGCAGCGACTCGGCGACGTTGGCGAACTGCTCGTCCAGTCCGCCCAGGCGGTGGGTCTCGCCTTCGGCGGCGGAGGCCCAGGATTCCTTGGCCGCGATGACGCGACGCTTCGCCGCGGCGACCCAGTTCGGGTCGATGCGGCCCAGCGCGTCGTCACGGTAGTCGACGGTGTCGGCTTCGATCAGGCCGTAGGCCTGCTGCACCGCGCTCAGGCGCGGCGCGGAGCCGGGCTCGGCATGCTTGGCGGCGGCGGCGAAGAACAGCAGGTCCTTGGCCAGACGCTCGGACGGCGCCGCGTCGCTGCCGGCGCGCAGTTGCGCCAGCAGTCGCGAGCCGAGGCGCTTCACGAGCGTGTCCACCGGCAGCAGGCCGCGCGATTGCGCTTCGAACTGGCCAGCGGCCAGCATCCACAGCGTGCGCGCGTTCGCTTGCGTCTGTGTCAGCGCCAGACCGGCGCACAGGTCGCTCAGCAGTTGCCCTTGACCGGGCGCCGGTGCGCGCATCTGCTTGAGCAGCAGCGCCTCGAACGGCGTGCGCATCTGCTCGGACGTCAGGGCGCGCACGCCGCGGTCCAGCGGCAGCTCGCGCCAGCGGAATTCCTCGGTCCACAGGTCGGCCGGGTGGATGCGTCCCGCGCCGTTGAGTTCCTGCAGCGTCTGGTAGGCGGGGAACAACGCCAGCGAGCTCGGCTGTCCGCCGGCCAGCGTCTTGGCGATGAAGGCGAGGACCGCGAAGTCCGCGCGTTCGACCGCTTCGACCTCGGCGATGCTCACGCTGGCCGGGTTCTCGGCCAGGCGGAACAGCGTCGCCTCGGCGGCACGCAGCAGATGCGCGGCAGCGGGCAGGCTGACCACGGCCAGCACGCCGGCGGCCTGGTGCATCTGCTGGGCCGCGCCTTGCAGGGCGGGACTGGGCTGGCCGTCGCCGCCCAGCGTCGTCGACCGCGCATCGGCATCGCGCAGCACGCGGCGAAGGGCCTTGTGCACCGATTCCAGCGTGCGGCGCAGCTCCTCCTGGACCCAGGCCAGCGGGCTCAGGTCGGCGGGGAACTCGGATTCGCGCGTAAGGTCCATGCTCGCTCTTGTTCTCTTCTAATTGTCGACGCGGTGCGGGGTGATCCCTGTTCTACCGGTGGGGCCGCGGGGCGGAGGCCCGTCCGATCAGGACGTGACCTTGAACCGGGACACCGACTGCTTCAGCGCTTCCGCCGACCGCGACAGCTCATGCACCATCTGGGCGGTGGAACGCGTACCGTCGGAAGTCTGCTCGGTCACCGCGAAGATGTGCTGGATGTTCGCACCGACCTCGTTGGCGGCGCGCGCTTCGTTCTGCGCGACCGACGAGATCTGACCGATCAGGTCGTCCAGGCGACGCGACACCGAGTCGATGTCTTCCAGCGCGCGGCCGGCCGCGTCGGACAGCTTCGTGCCCTCGACCACCCCCAGCGTGGAACGCTCCATGGCGGCCACCGCGTCGTGCGTGTCGGTCTGAATGGTCTTGACCAGCGCCGCAATCCGGCGCGTCGCGTCGGCGGAGCGTTCCGCCAGTCGTTGCACTTCTTCCGCCACCACCGAGAAGCCGCGACCCGCTTCGCCCGCGGACGCCGCCTGGATGGCCGCGTTCAGCGCCAGCACGTTGGTCTGTTCGGTAATGTCCGAGATCAGCTCCGTGATCTCGCCAATTTCCTGCGACGACTCGCCCAGACGCTTGATGCGCTTGGAGGTTTCCTGGATGTGGTCGCGGATCTGGTTCATACCGCCGATGTTGTTCTGCATCGCCTCCAGACCCTGCTCGGCCGCTTCCCGCGACTGGCGGGCCACGTCGGCGGTCTGCTGCGCCTGCGTGGACACCTGGTTGATCCGGTGCGCCATCTGCAGCACCGCCTCGCCGGTGGCGCGGATCTCGTGCAGCTGTTCGGTCGATGCGGCCAGCAGCTCGGTCGACGTCTGGTCGACCTGCGCGGTCGTGTCCGTCACCCGGACCGCCGTCGTCTGCACCTGGTGCACCAGCGAGCGCAGTTCTTCCACGGTGTAGTTCACCGAGTCGGCGATCGCGCCCGTGATGTCCTCCGTCACGGTCGCCTGGTGCGTCAGGTCGCCTTCCGCCACCGTCTGCAGTTCGTTCATCAGTCGCAGAATCGCCGCCTGGTTCGCGTCGTTGACGCGCTTGGCTTCCTGCTCCTGCGCCTCGGCTTCGCGACGCTGTTCTTCCGCCATCTGCGCGCGACGCGACTGGTCGGACACATACAGCCGCAGGAAGCCGACCGAGCCGATCACCAGCACCGCGAGCGAGGCCAGCATGGCGATCAGCACCGCGGGGTTCAGGCCGCCTGCCGATTCCAGGCCGACGCCCAGGTCGTCCAGGTCCTTGCGCAGCACTTCCGAGTCATTCAGCATCGCCGTCTGCGCTTCCCGCGCGGACACCAGGCCCTGCAGGTTGGACAGGATGGCGGTGGCCTGCGAACGGGTCTGGTCGTACTGCGTCAGCAGCACCTTCAGGCGTTCGCGCACCTGCGCGTCCTTGGCGCCGTTCAGGCGCAGCTCGGGGTTGCCGTTCAGCAGCGCCTGGGCGATCTCGCGGAACGCGTTCAAGTCCTTGCCCAGCAGGAACACGGCCTCGGGGCTCACGCCTTCCTGCGTCAGGAATTCGTTGGCCGACTTGCCGATACGCTGGGTCAGCATCACGAGCTGGCCGACCGCGGCGACTTCGCCCGTCGGGGCCGAGCTCTGCAGCGACAGCGAGGCCACGGCCTCGGCGCTTTCCAGCAGGTCGGACGATTGCCGGTTGATCGCGCGCAGCGCGGCGCCGACCTGCGTCAACACCTTTTCCTGCGCCAGCATGACCTTGGTGTTCTTGTCGGCGCGCGCCACCATCGGGGCGATCTTCTCGAGCAGCGGATCGACCGAGCCCGGCGCCTTGGCCAGCTCACCGCTGCCGTCGCGCAGCGAGCCGATCACGCCGGTCAGGATCTCCGACGCTTCCTTCATTTCCGGGAACGCGTTCTTGTTGCCCAGCAGCGCGGTCGAAACCGCCTTCGCCAGACGCTGCGACTGCGTCGCCGCCTGACCCGCGCCGCGCACCTGCGCCGCGGAGCGGTTGGAGCTGATCAGCGACCAGGACACCGTGAGCGTCGTGCCGATCAGGCCGGCGGCGACCAGCGCCGTCAGCAGGCCGGTGCGGCGCTGCTCGGGCTGGCGGGCCACGGCCGGCATCGGCTGGGGCGATTCCGGGGCGGACGCCGAAGGCTGGTAGCCCGCGGACGTGTCCTGGAACTCCGGCGTGGGCTGCGCCGTGGTGATGATCGAAGGCTGGAAGTCACGCGTGTCCTCCGGAACGGCCCCCGCGTCGGTCTGCGGACCGGCGTCGAAGTCGTCGTTGCCCTCGTTCTTGCCCTTGTTCTTGATCTTGTCCAGGAAGCTCATCTCACCCTCGTTTGATCTCGTTCGTCGAATCGGCGCCTGTGACGGGACCGTCGTCTGGCTATCAGTTCAAAACAATGCGCAGGAATTGCGGATGCTGCGTCAGCGCATCCAGGTCCAGCACTTGCCAGCGCCGGCCCTGCCCGTCGCGCATGCGGGCAGGAGCGAAATCGGGATGGCCGCCCTCGTCGGGCTCGGCCTGGAGCTGTTCATCGCCGCGCAGCCCCAGCAGCTGGTCCACCAGCAGCGCGCAGTTGATGCCCAGATCCGGATTGATCGACACCAGCCGGTGGGCCGATGTCAGCGGTGCGGGACCCCGCAGGCCCAGGAAGGCCGACAGGTCCACCACCGTGTGCAGACCGCCCCGCAAGTTGGCCACGCCCAGCATCCAGGGTTGCGTGTACGGGACCGCCTGAAGCGGCACCGGCGTGAAAATTTCGCCGGATTGCTTGAGCGGAAGCAGCAGGCCGAGGCCCGCGCATTCGACTGCCAGCCAACTTGCCGCCTGCGGCGCTTCGCGCGCCGCCTGCATGCGCTGCGCCAGCCGTTGTTGAAGTTCGCGCAGCGCTTGCTTGTTGGCCATGATGTCAGCCCAGCGCCTTGATCTTGGCCAGCAGCTCGTCGGCCTTCACCGGCTTGACGACGTAGTCGCGCGCGCCCTGACGCATGCCCCAGACCTTGTCGGTTTCCTGGTTCTTGCTGGTGCACATGATCACCGGGACGTCGGCATAGCGCTCGTCACGGGTGATCGCGCGGGTCAGCTGGAAACCGTTCTGGCCGGGCATGACCACGTCCATCAGGATGAGGTCGGGCTTTTCCTCGGCCAGGCGCTTCATCGCCTCTTCGCCGTTCTCGGCGGTGCGCACGGTGAAGCCGCGCTTGGTCAGCAGGTCGCTCAGCGCGTGCAGCTCGGTCTTCGAATCGTCGACCAGCAGGATCTTGTGGATGGGCATGGAATCTCCCTCTGTCTTGGCTCGTCTCGATTCGCGTCGGTGGAGTCGTCGTTCGAGCCAGGCGTGAGCGTCGTTGGATGTCGTGGATGAGGTCGTGGAAAGCGGGCTGTCGGACTGGCCGGTCAACCCGCCTGGCAATGCTGTCGGACCGCCTGCAGCAGCTGGTCCTTCGTGAAGGGCTTGGTCAGGTAGTCCTGCGACCCGACCATCCGGCCGCGGGCCTTGTCGAACAGGCCGTCCTTGGACGACAGCATGATCACGGGCACCGACGCGAACTGTGGATTGCGCTTGATGATGGCGCAGGTCTGGTAACCATCCAGACGCGGCATCAGGATGTCGCAGAACACGAGATCGGGCTGGTAGTCGCTCAGCTTGGCGAGCGCGTCGAAACCGTCCTCGGCCAGGACGACCTCATGGCCGCCCTGCTTCAGGAAGATCTCGGCGCTGCGGCGGATCGTGTTGCTGTCGTCGATGACGAGCACCTTGGTCGCCGTGCGGGGGCTTGCGCTGGAATCCAAGCTCTTCTCCGTATTGTTCAGACAATGGTTGTCAGAGAGATTTCAGGCTCGCGACAAACGACGAGCGCTGGAAGGACCGCCGGATGATCGAGGACCGGTGCCTTGCCGAAAGGTCGATGCGAGGGTCAGATCTGTACCATTTCGAAGTCTTCCTTGCGGGCGCCGCACTCGGGGCAGGTCCAGTTCATGTCGACATCTTCCCAACGGGTGCCGGCGGCGATGCCGTGTTCAGGGTCGCCCACGGCCTCGTCGTACATCCAGCCGCAGATCAGGCACATCCAGGTCCTTGCTTCGCTCACGATGGGTTGACTTTGCATCACTACAATGATCGAAAGATTGTAGCCATGCCCCCGGTCTGACCCGGGGGGCGGAAGTACCGATGAAACAACAGTCGGTTGCGGTGCTTCTCCACGTTTTGCGCACCAGTTCACGGCTTCTCGCCGAACCATTCATGAGCCGCCCAGACCCGCATCAACAAGATCCCCAGGACGCCGCCGCGATCGAAGACCAGGATTCGCCGCCCCCCGCCTGCGTGATGAGCTTCAATGCGTCCGACCCGAGCGGCGCGGGCGGCAGCGCCGGCGACGTCGCCACCATCGCCGCCATGGGCGCGCACGCGCTGCCGGTCGTCACCGCCATCGTCATGCGCGACACCGCCGAGGTCTTCGACCACCAGACCCTGGACGGGGACTGCATCGTCGAGCAGGCGCGCTCCATCCTCGAGGACGTCCCGGTCGCCGCCTGGAAGGTCGGTTTCCTGGGCAGCGCCGAGGGTGTCTCCTCGGTCGCGGAGGTCCTGTCCGACTACCCCGACGTGCCGCTGGTGGCCTACCTGCCCAGCATCTCCTGGCTGGACGAGGAGCAGCAGCAGAGCTACCTGGACGCGTTCCGCGAGCTCGTGCTGCCGCAGACGCTGGTGCTGGTCGGCAACCAGAAGACGCTGAGCGACTGCCTGCTGCCCGACTGGGATGCCGACCGGCCCGCCTCCCCGCGCGAGCTGGCCGTGGCCGCGCAGCAACATGGCGCCGCGAACGTGCTGGTGACCGGTATCCAGCTGCCCAACCAGTACATCGACAACGTGCTGGCCAACTCCCAGGGCGCGATCACCGGCGAGAAGTTCGAGCGCTTCGAGGCCAGCTTCGTGGGCTCGGGCGACACGCTGTCGGCGGCGCTGGCGGCGCTGCTGTCGGTCGGCTCGGAGCCGCACGACGCGGTCGGCGAGGCGCTGGCCTTCCTCGACCAGTCGCTGGAGGCGGGCTTCCGTCCCGGCATGGGCAACGTGGTGCCGGACCGCTTCTTCTGGGCGCTGCCGCCCGGCGAGGAGGGGGAGGAAGGCGCCGAGGTCGTGCCCGTTACCGACGAGATGCCGATCGACGAGCCGCCCAGCCGCGGCCCCCGCCGCATCCATTGAGTCCGCCGAGGGCGCCCGAGCGGCGCCCTCGTGCTTTTCCCCTTTCATCTGCTTACGCCTTTGCGACCAGCCACCCTCGTGGCAGCCGCTGCACCGGACCCCTCATGAGCCAGAACGAGACCCTGTTCGCCCGCGCCCAGCGCGTCATTCCCGGCGGCGTGAATTCGCCGGTGCGCGCGTTCCGCGCCGTCGGCGGCACGCCGCGCTTCATCACGCGGGGCGAAGGCGCCTACATCGTCGACGCCGACGGCAAGCGCTACATCGACTACATCGGCTCCTGGGGTCCGATGATCCTGGGCCACGGCCATCCGGCCGTCGTCGAGGCAGTCCAGAAAGCCGTGCTGGAGGGCTTCTCCTTCGGCGCGCCGACCGAGCGCGAGGTCGAGCTGGCCGAGGAGATCCTCGCCCTGGTCCCCAGCTGCGAGCAGGTCCGGCTGGTGAGCTCCGGCACCGAAGCCACGATGAGCGCCATCCGCCTGGCCCGCGGCGCGACGCAGCGCAACAAGTTCATCAAGTTCGAGGGCTGCTACCACGGCCACACCGACGCGCTGCTGGTGAAGGCGGGCTCGGGCCTGGCGACCTTCGGCCACCCGACCTCGGCCGGCGTGCCCGAGGCGACCGCCCAGCACACCATCGTGCTGGAGTACAACAACGTCGCCCAGCTGGAAGAGGCCTTCGCGCTGCACGGCCCGGAGCTGGCCTGCGTGATCGTCGAGCCCATCGCCGGCAACATGAACTTCGTGCGCGCCAGCGTGCCCTTCATGACCCGGATGCGTGAGCTGTGCCGCCAGCACGGCGCGCTGCTGGTGCTGGACGAGGTGATGACCGGCTTCCGCGTCGGCCTGCGCAGCGCGCAGGGCGTGTACGCGGACCTGATCCCCGGCTTCGTGCCGGACATCAGCGTGTTCGGCAAGGTGATAGGCGGCGGCATGCCGCTGGCGGCCTTCGGCGCGAGCCGCGAGATCATGCGCCACCTCGCGCCGCTGGGCGGCGTCTACCAGGCGGGGACGCTGTCGGGCAACCCGGTGGCCACGGCCTGCGGCCTGGCGACGCTGCGCGAGATCAAGAAGCCCGGCTTCTTCGACGCCCTGTCGGCGCGCACGCGCCGCCTGGTCGACGGCCTGAAGACGGTGGCGACGGAGAACGGCGTGCCGTTCAGCGTCGACAGCGAAGGCGGCATGTTCGGCTTCTTCCTGATGCCGGAGCTGCCGCAGAACTACACGACCGTGATGACCACGGACAAGGAACGCTTCAACCGCTTCTTCCACGGCATGCTGGATGCCGGTGTCTACCTGGCGCCAGCGCTGTACGAGGCCGGCTTCGTTTCCGCCGCGCACACGGATGCGGACATCGACGCCACGCTCGAAGCCGCCCGCGCCGCCCTGCGCTGACGGCGTCGGTTCATCGGGCCAAGGGCCCGATGGCCGGCTCGGGAAAGCCTGGCCCCGGCAAACACCGAGCCAGGCCTGTCGCGAATTTTTCAATCCGCGACAGGCATTACGCTTGCTTACCCATTGGTACAGCAGCTGAGAGACAGACATGCATATCCACATCCTTGGCATCTGCGGCACCTTCATGGGCGGGCTGGCGGCGCTGGCGCGCGAGGCCGGTCACACGGTGACCGGCTGCGATGCGAATGTCTATCCGCCGATGTCGACGCAGCTGGAGGCCCTGGGCATCGAGTTGATCCAGGGCTTCGGCGCGGAGCAGCTGGCGCTCAAGCCCGACCTGTTCGTGATCGGCAATGTGGTGACGCGCTCGTCCGAAGGCCGCTTCCCGCTGATGGAGGCCATCCTCGACGCCGGCCTGCCGTACACCAGCGGCCCGCAGTGGCTGGCGGAGCACGTGCTCCAGGGCAAGCACGTGCTGGCGGTCGCCGGCACGCACGGCAAGACGTCGACGACCTCGATGCTGACCTGGATCCTGGAATCGGCCGGTCTGGCGCCCGGTTTCCTGATCGGCGGCGTGCCGCAGAACTTCGGCGTGTCGGCCCGGCTGGGCGACGGCCGGTTCTTCGTCATCGAGGCCGACGAGTACGACACCGCCTTCTTCGACAAGCGCAGCAAGTTCGTCCACTACCGGCCGCGCACGGCGATCCTGAACAACCTCGAACACGACCACGCCGACATCTTCCCGGACCTGGCCGCCATCGAGACCCAGTTCCACCACCTGGTGCGGACGGTGCCGGCGTCCGGGAGACTGGTCGTCAACGCGCGTGAGGAAGCGTTGCAGCGCGTGCTGTCGCGCGGCTGCTGGAGCGACGTGCAGCGCTTCGGCGCCCGCAAGGAGGAACCCGGTGCGCTGCGCGCGCGCGGTGAGCCGCAGTCCTTCGACGTCCTGCGCGGCAGCCTGAAGGTCGGCCATGTCAACTGGGAGCTGCTGGGCGAGCACAACCAGCTCAACGCGCTGGCGGCGATCTCGGCGGCGGAACACGTGGGCGTCGATCCGGAGAAGGCAGCCGAGGCGCTCGGCACGTTCAAGAACGTGCGCCGACGGCTGGAGCTGCGCGGCGAGTCGCGCGGCATCAAGGTCTACGACGACTTCGCGCACCACCCGACGGCGATCCACACGACCATCGCCGGCCTGCGCCGCCGGATCCCGCCGCAGGAGCGCATCCTGGCCGTCTTCGAGCCGCGCTCCAACACGATGAAGCTGGGCACCATGAAGGCGCAGCTGCCCTGGGCGCTGGAGGAGGCCGATCTGAGCTTCTGCAACCAGGACGGTCTGACCTGGGACGCGCGCGAGGCGCTGGCGCCGCTGGGCGAGCAGGGCCTGGTCGGCGCGGACGTCGACGAGCTGGTGCAGATGGTCAAGCGCGCGGCCAAGCCCGGCGACCACGTGCTGTGCATGAGCAACGGCGGCTTCGGCGGCATCCACGAAAAGCTGCTGGACGCGCTGAAGTAAACCGGCGATCCTGCGCCGCCGCGTCCGGATTGCACCGGAGCGGCGGGTTGGCACGCCGCGTGCCCTTCCCGCGATCCACTGCCTTGCGGCGGTTCCCTGTCCCATCCCGCAAGATCCCGCCCGGGATCCTGCACGACTCCCGAGGAGCGACTTCACGATGAGTGGTCCTGGCAAGCTGGTCCCCGCGCTGCAGAACCGGTCCTTCCTGTGCCTGCTGGCGCTGGTGACGGTGGCGTTCTTCTGGATCGTGTGGCCGATGATGAGCGCGATCCTCTGGGGCGTGGCCCTGGCCATCGTGTTCCAGCCGCTGTACCGCAAGCTGCTGCGCAAGACGAAGCGGCCCGGGCTGTCGGCGGGGGCGACGATCCTGGTGATCCTGCTGCTGGTGGTGCTGCCGCTGACCTACGTGATGGGCGCGCTGGTGCGCGAAGCGGCGGTCGTTTTCGAGATGGTGAAGTCCGGCCAATTCAACTTCAACACCTACGTGGCGCAGATCTACGCGGCGCTGCCGTCGTGGCTGATCGACGTGCTGGAGCGGCTGGGCCTGCACGACCTGTCGAACCTGCAGGAGAAGCTGGGCAGCGCGCTGAACCAGGGCAGCCAGTTCATGGCGACCAAGGCGCTGGGCTTCGGGCAGGACACCTTCGATTTCCTGGTGAGCTTCTTCGTGATGCTCTACCTGCTGTATTTCCTGCTGCGCGACGGCGAGCAGCTCTCTGCGCGCATCCGCGACGCGCTGCCGCTGCAGGACTCCTACAAGCGCCAGCTGGGCGAGAAGTTCCGGACGGTGATCCGCGCAACGGTCAAGGGCAACATTGCCGTGGCAGCCATCCAGGGCGCGCTCGGCGGCATGGCGTTCTGGGTGCTGGGCATCCACGCGCCGGTGCTGTGGGCGGTGCTGATGGCCTTCCTGTCGCTGCTGCCCGCGGTCGGCGCGGCGCTGGTGTGGGCGCCGGTGGCCATCTACCTGCTGTCGACCGGGCATGTCGGCTCCGGCATCGGCCTGATCGTCTTCGGCACCGTGGTCATCGGCCTGGTGGACAACCTGCTGCGACCGCTGCTGGTCGGCAAGGACACCAAGATGCCGGACTATGTCGTGCTGCTGTCCACGCTGGGCGGGATGGCGGTCTTCGGCATCAACGGCTTCGTCATCGGCCCGCTGATCGCGGCGATGTTCATCGCGGTCTGGGACATCGTCGCGGCAGAACGGCGCTATCCGGTCGGCGACCACTGACCCGCGCATTGACGCTTTCGACGTCAGCATCGCGAGTCTTTTCATGACGATTTTTCGTTTGACGAGCAAAATCGTGCGCTCGCAAGTGATCTCGTCATGGCGGACACCCTCCTCGGCTTCCAGCGCCTCGCGCAACTCTTCGACCTCCAGCCGGTCCAGCCCTGGGCGTCGCTGAGCCGGGCCGGCTCACGGCGGGCCCAGGAGCTCGTCGAGGGCGTGGAGCTCCTCACCTGGCCCGCCTCCTACCGGCCGACGGACGACTTTCGCGGCCATTTCGAGTTCGGCCTCAAGTACGACCGTCTTCACTTCGAATTCCTGTCGCGGCTGTTCGAACGCATCGACCCGTCGGAGGTGTTGGGATGGATCTCGGAGGAGCCCAACGGCAGCTATGCGCGCCGTGCCGGGTTCCTCTACGAATGGTTCACCGGGCAGCGGCTGGCCATCCCGGACCTGCCGAGTTCGCTGGGCTATGTCGATGCCCTGGATGCGTCGCTCTATCTCACGGCATCGACGCCCGAACGCAACCGGCGCTGGCGCGTCAACGACAACCTGCCCGGTACCCCGCCGTTCTGCCCGCTGGTGTATCTGGGGCCGGCGCAGGAGCGCGGCTGGCTCTATGACGTCGCCGCCGGCGTGCAACGGCTGGACGACCGTTTCGGCGCGGACATGCTGGCGCGCAGTGCCGCCTGGCTGACCTACAAGGAATCGCGCGCCAGCTTCGCCATCGAGCGCGAGTCGGAGCATGAGGACCGCATCCGGCGGTTTGCCGTCGCCATCGACCAGTTCAGCGGCCGGCTGGACGACGTGATGGCCAAGGGCAGCCTGCTGATGTTGCAGAAGGCCGTGCTCGGCGACGGCGCGTTGCGGCTCGGCACGCGACAGTCGCCCGTCTTCGTGGGACAGAGCACCCTGCGGGCCCAGGTCGTCCACTACATCGCGCCTTCGGAGTCGCTGGTGCCGGCCATGCTGGCGGCACTCCGCGAGGTCGAGCGCCGGACACGCGGCTCGCAGCCGGTGGCGCGTGCTGCCGCCGTCGCGTTCGGTTTCGTCTACCTGCATCCGCTCGCCGACGGCAACGGGCGGCTGCACCGGTTCCTGATCAACCACGTGCTGGCCGCCGACAAGGCAGTGCCGCAGCATCTGGTGATCCCGGTCTCGGCCACGATTGCGAGCAGCTCGCGCGATCGTGCGGCCTACGACACCGTGCTGGAGGTGTTCTCGAGACCGTTCATGCGGGCCTACGCCGAGCGCTTCCGTTTCGGCACCCGACGCCTGTGCCCCGATGGCGTTGCGACCGACTTCGAATTCCTCGCGACGGAGGATGCCGCGCATGCCTGGCGGTACCCGGATCTGAGCGCGCATGCCCGGTACCTTGGCGACGTGCTGCGGCGCACCGTCGAGGTGGAGATGCCCGCCGAGGCGCACCAGTTGCGACTGCATGACGCGGCGCGGGCCGCGGTGAAATCCTTCGTCGAGATGCCTGATGCCGAGGCGGATCGCCTTGTGCGATCGCTGCGCGCGAGCGACTGGACGGTCAGCAACAAGCTGCGCAAGGAGATGCCGGAACTGTTCGAGGCACAGGGACGGCTCGGCCACCTCCGCGAACCGCTGATCGACGCGATCCGGGAGGTGTTCGCCGATGCCGATGCCGATGCCGATGCCAATGAAAAGGGCCGGCTCGCGCCGGCCCCACGTTGACGAAGCGATCGACTGATCGCGTCGCGGATCAGGTCCGCGTCATCGTCGCCTTCAGCACGTTGCTGAGGAAGTCCAGGCTTTCGGCCAGGTGGGCGCGGGTCTCGATCGAGCCCTTGCCCTGCGCGGCGCGCAGGTCGCTCTGCAGCTGCACGGCGTGCAGGCGCAGCACCGCGTAGGCATCGGCGAACTGGCCCGACGCCGCACCGCTCTTCGTCAGGTTGGCCTGGATGCGGCGCAGGTACTCGCGCTGCAGGTTGCGGCGCAGCGGATCGATCTCCGCGCCGGTCTTGAGCTCGCTCCAGATCGAGGACTGCAGCGTGCCGTAGACCTCGCCGATCGTGATCAGGCCCTTGCGCTGCGACACCGGCACGTAGGCCGGCAGCTCCATCAGGCGGATCGCCGTCTGCGCCTGCAGCAGGCGGTCCAGCGAGCCCAGCTGCACCCGCGCCACCGCCGCCGGGATGTTCACGAAGCCCGCGCGATTGAACTCGACATAGTCGGTCGTGATCGAGGTCAGGAACTCCGGCTTGAAGCGGAAGCTGTCGGCGCTGAAGATGCCCTGCGCCAGGAAGCGCAGCGCCTCGCGCTGCTTGGCGGGATCGACCGGCCGCATCGCGGCCACCGATGCGCCCGGCACGTCGCGGTGCGTGTACATGCCGCCGACGTACTTGCCCACCAGATCCGACGCGCGCGCCAGCTGGTTGAAACCACCGGCCAGCTGACGGCGCTGGCGCAGCGGATCGTCGCCGGCTTCCGGCGTCCGATTCTGCACGCGCGTCCACAGCTCCTGCGTCAGCTTCAACCGCTTGCGGAAGTACGCCATCGGGTCGTCGCCGAGGTCGAAGCGGTTGATCGTCGGATCCATGCCGTCGAACGGGCCGAAGCCGCCGGCGTCGGTGTCGTCCGCATAGGCGTGGCCGGGCAGCGTGTTCTGCGCGGCGACGCGCTTGAGCTCGGCCTCTTCCTGCTCCTTGGGCACCTGCTTGTAGGCGTACTCGATCGCCCAGTAGTCGTAGGCGCCCAGCGTCGTGTTGTTGTAGGTGGTCGGCGCCTCGCCCTCCAGCGGGATGTTGTAGGCGTTGTAGTCCATCACCGAGGCCGACAGGCCGTTGGCGTCGGTCCAGGCCTTGTCCTTGAGCTGCGCCTGCGTCACCTGCGTGGAGGCCTTGAAGTTGTGCTTCAGGCCGAGCGTGTGACCCACCTCGTGCATGATCACGTCCTTGATCCGCGCCTGGATGAAGGCGTCGGCTTCGGGGCTGTCCGGCGCGATGTCGCCACGGGCTTCGAGCACGTCGAGCGCGAAGTCCATCTCCGACGCCGCATCGTGCGCATAGGTGCAGTAGGTCGCGTTGCGACCTTCGCGCCAGCCCTGGTTCAGCGCGGCCAGCGCCTGCGCCTCTTCCGCCAGCGTGGACACCTGACCGCCGGCCATGCCGCGCGGCGCGTCTTCGGCAATGAAGGCGCGGCCGCCGCGGGCGAACACGTCGCTCATGCCGATGTCGGCGTCCAGGATCTCGCCGGTGCGCGGATCCAGGTGGCTCGGGCCGATGGCGAAGCCCACGTCCGAACCGACGAACCAGCGGATCGACGCGTGCGACGCGTCCATGTTGTCCCAGTCCGCGTCATCGGGCTGCTGCTTGGCCACGACCGCGTTCTTGAAGCCGATCTTCTCGAAGGCCTTGTTCCATTCCAGGATGCCGGCCTCGACCGCGGGGCGGTACTTCGGCGGGATGTTCTTGTCCATCCAGTAGGTGATCGGCTGCACCGGCTCGGACAGCGCGGCGTCGGGGTCCTTCTTCTCCAGACGCCAGCGCGCGATGTAGTGGACGCGCGGGTTCGGCTTGGCGTCGTCGCTCAGGTCGGTGAAGGATTCGGTGAAGTGGCCCAGGCGGCCGTCGGCGCGGCGCGTGGCCATCTTCTCTTCCGGCAGCGCGCGGAAGTTGTAGACGAAGCCCATGAACATCGAGCGCGGATCCGGCAGCGCCTGCGGCGGCGTCGGGACCGGCACGGGCGGGGCCACCAGCGGCGGCGCCGGGATGCGCGGCGTGAAGTAGTGGACCTTGGCGTTCAGCGTCGTGAGCTGCGCGTCGGCGCGGGTCAGCTCGAAGTACGAGTTGCTGCGGTCGACGTTGTAGGGCAGCCGGTAGGCCATCTCCAGGCGCGTGGACATGCCGGGGATGTCGCTCAGCAGCAGGCTGGCGTCGACCAGGAACGACTTGCGCTCGGGGTGGTCGGCGCTGGCGACCGGGCCGGCGGCCAGCAGGCTGGGCGAGAACGCCTCCTCGCCGGCGCGCTTGCCGCCGCCTTCGGCGCGGAACGCCGTGTTCAGCGCGACCAGCTGGATCGCGTTGCCGACGCGGCGCCACTCGGCCAGGATCTCCGGGCCCATCTGGCTGGCGTAGAAGCCGCGTTCGCCGATGGAGCTGGTGATGTTGATGGTGAACAGGAAGGGCTTGTTCAGCATCGCGCGCGGGATCTCGAGCCAGACCTTCTCGTCCTTGCGCAGGATGGGGAAGAGGCCGTCGTCGCGCTTGGTGTCGCGGCTGACTTCGGCGAACGGCTTGGGCGCGGTCGGATCGGCGGCGGGACGCGGCGCCGTCATCGGCGAGGAAGCGCCCGGTTGGCCCGGTGCGCCGGAAGCGGCGCCGGCCGGCGCGGGAGCGGCCTGCGCGGTGGGCGAGGCGGTGGAGGCGCCGGTCGGGCCGGTCGTGGCGCAGGCGGTGAGCAGCAGCGCCGCGGCGGCGATGGCCGTCAGCTGGATCGTGTCCCTGTGGATCATGGATCGATGTGGTCGTGGGTCCGTCCGCAATCGGCCGGACCATGTTGAGAAAGCAGGCGTGGCGGTCATGTCGCCGCCTGGCCCCGGTGAAGCGGGCAATGTGCGGGGCCGGGGCCCGCGCGTCAATGCGCACTAACGAGCGAGCGACCCTCGCGAACCGCGCGTTTGGCGATGATCGCCCACGCCGGCAGCGCCTCACCCGTGCCGGAAGTGACCCGCGCGCCCCGAGAGGCCCGGGGACACCCCGATGAAGGGGGTGCGCATGACTGCCACCTACACTGCCGCGCCATGAGCCTGCGTCGCACCCACCTCCTCTACCTGCACGGCTTCCGGTCGTCGCCGCGTTCGGCCAAGGCCTTGCGGATGGCGCGCTGGACGAAGGACCATCGTCCGGACCTGGTGTTCGCCTGCCCGCAGCTGCCGCCGTCGCCGCGCGAGGCGATGGCGCTCGTCGACACGCTGGTCCGCGACTGGCCGCGCGACACGATGGCCGTGATGGGCAGCTCGCTCGGCGGCTTCTACGCGACCTCGGTGGCCCAGCGCACCGGTGCGTGGACCGTGCTGCTGAATCCGGCCGTGGATCCGGCCAGGGACCTCGCCAACTACATCGGCGAGCAGACCTGCTGGCAGAACCCGGAGGAACACTTCTTCTTCCGGCTCGAGTTCGTCGACGAACTCGTCGCGCTGAACGTCGGCGCGCTCGCGCATCCGGAGCGGATGCTGGCGGTCATCGCCAAGGGCGACGAGGTGCTCGACTGGCGCGAGATGCACGCGCGCTACGCGACGTGCCGGATCAAGCTGCTCGAAGGCAGCGACCACGGCCTGGCCGACTTCGACGACTACCTGGACGAGCTGACGTCCTTCCTCGAGCTCTGAGTCCTACTTCCGTCGTCCAGTCGCTTTCAGGAGCAACAGCGTCACCAAGCCGGTGAGCACGACGATCAGGCCGACCACGACCCAGAACCCGTGCTTGTGCTCGAGCAATGGCAGACCGCCCACGTTCATGCCGAACAGGCCGCTGATCAGGTTGATCGGCAGCGCCAGCACGGTGACCATCGTCAGCACATACAGCGTCTGGTTGTTCTCCTGCGCGACGCGCGCCGAGGTCTCGTCCTGCACCGCGCGGATGCGTTCCTGCAGCGCCTGGATGTCGCGCAGCACCAGCGCGAATTCCTCGCTCGCCTGTTGCAGCTGCTGCTTGTCGTTCGCTACCACCCACTCCGGCGGGTTCGACAGCATGCGCAGCAGCGCGCTCGGCTCCGGCGCCAGCAGCCGCTGCAGACGCACCATCAGCCGCCGCAACGCGGCGACCTCGGACCCATGTCCCGAATGGCGTCCGGCAAGCAGCGCGTCCTCGATGTCGTCGACCCGCTCTGTAGCCTGGCGCACGATGCGTTGCAGCTCGTCGGCCTGGTCGCGCAGCAGGTGGTCGAGCAGCGCGACGCTGGACCGCGGCCGGTCGCCGCGCTTGATCGCCATGCGCAGGCGGTCGACCGAGCGCAGCGGCGCGCGCCGCACGCTCAGCACCAGGTGTTCGCTGACCTGCATCCACAGCGTGGAGACGTCGCCGACGTCGAAGGCGAAATCGAAGGTCACGTCGTTGAGCACGGCGAACAGGTGCTCGCCGACGCGCTCGATGCGCGACGAGCGCGAGCCTTGCTGCTGCGCCTCGTCGAAGCTCTCGGCCAGCGCAGCGTTGCGGCGCAGCCAGGGCAGCGCGCCGGCATGCGCCAGGTTCAGGTGCAGCCACAGGTAGCCGCCATCCGGCTGCGACAGCCGGGCCTGCGCCTGCGCGAGCGTGGGCAGCGTCTCGGTCGCCCGTTCCGGGTGGATCCAGAAGCCGCAGATCAGGCCGTGTTCGTCTCCGCCGTAGGGGCCGGCCAGCGCGCCGGCCATCGACCCTGCCGATCCGCCCGGGAGCTGCGTCGTGTCATTCATCGCCATCCGCGGATGGTAGATGCGCGAGGGCCTCGCCCATGCGGATCCTCTGCCCGGTCTGCAAGCTCGCCGACAGGTTCACGCCCGGCGGCAGGAACACGATGATCGTCGAGCCCTGCTCGAACCAGCCCATCTCCTCGCCGCGGACGTGATCGTGACCGACGTCGAAACGATGCGGACCGGGATGGTCCGGACGCAGCGTCAGGTCCAACGCGTGCAGCCGCAGGCTGGCGACCAGGATGGCCGCGACCGGCACCAGCGCGATCGGCGTGCCGTCGGGCAGCGTGCATTCGACGGCGGCGCGCACGTTGCGGCAGAACAGGCGCTCCACGCGCTTGAGGGCGATCGGATTGACGTTCCACGTATCGCCCGCGATGTGGGTGACGCGCTGGATGCGCAGGTCGGCCGGCGCGTGGAAGCGGTGATACATCGCCGAGGTCAGCCGCAGGGTCACGTAGGTGCCGTTGAGGTAGGGCGCGGCGCGGGCGGCGTCGCCGAACAGGTCTGCGATGCGGTAGTCCATGCCCTTGGCCTGGAGCGCCATGCCGCGCGTGACCGGGCCGTGCGCCCCGACGATCGCGTCGCAGGGGCTGACGATCGTCGCCGGCGCGGGGTCGATCGGTCGACGTCCCGGCTTCAGTCGGCGCGTGAACACGTCGCGCAGCGAGCGGTAGCCGTGGGCCGGCGGTTCGGCCTCGCTCAGGTCCAGGTCGGTGAACATCCGCCAGACCGCGACGCTGAATCGCGTCAGCGCGGGGCTGTCGATCCGGGCGTACCGGCCCATGAATCGCGTCAGCGCCAGGCGGGGAACGCGGTTGGTCAGGAGGAAGTTGAGGGACTCTTGCTGGGTCAGACGGTCGCGCCAGCGGGCCAGTTTCATAGACATGTCAATTCCGTCGGATACACCCCGGTAATTTGCCAACGCTGTGTGACAGCTGAACGAGGCTCCGGAGGCCCATGCCCATGTCGACGACGTTCTTCACCTATGACCTCTTGCCCGTCGCCGCTGCGGCGGCGGGACTGTTGGCGCTCTACTACGCGCCGACCGGATGGCGCCGTCTGCAGCTCTCCCGCGCGAAGCACCCGTCGCTGGCGGGGCACTCGCGGATGGCGGTGCGGCTGGCGCGGTTGATGCCGACGCAGCGCTTCGACGACGCGCACTTCTTCAACGCGGACGACGCGCCGGCCGACATCGTCGCCAAGCGGCGTTCCAGCTTCAGCACGCTGTCGCACACGCTGAAGACGCGACACGCGCGCAGCATCGCCGCGACGCAGTCGATGAAGCCGTCGCTGCCCGACCTGCAGTTCACCAGCAGCTACCGGGTGCCGCCGTCGTTCAGTCCGCTGGTGCAGCGCGAGCTGCCGCTGGGCCCGGTGATGGTCGCCAGCGACGGCCACTGGCTGACCGATTTCGACGGCGAACGCTTCATCGACCTGGCCGGCAGCTACGGTGTGAACCTCTTCGGCTACGCCTTCTATCAGCGCTGCATCTCCGAAGGCGCGGCGCGCGTGGACGCGCTCGGACCGGTGCTCGGCGTCTACCACCCGCTGGTCGAAGACAACGTGCGCCGCATCCTGTCGCATGCGCGCATGGATCAGCTGTCCTTCCACATGTCGGGCACCGAAGCCGTGATGCAGGCGGTGCGGCTGGCGCGGTACCACACGGGCAAGACGCATCTGGTGCGCTTCTGCGGCGCGTATCACGGCTGGTGGGACGAGGCGCAGCCGGGTCCCGGCAATCCACTGCCGGCCGAGCGCACCTACACGCTGCGCGACATGCATGAGCGCAGCCTGCAGGTGCTGCGTACGCGGCGGGACATCGCCTGCGTGCTGGTGAATCCGCTGCAGGCGCTGCATCCGAACAAGCCGGCGCCGGGCGACGGCTCGCTGGTCGACAGCTCCCGGCGCGCGTCCTACGACAAGGCCGCCTACGCCGCCTGGCTTCGGGAATTGCGGCAGGTCTGCACCGAGCGCGGCATCGCGCTGATCTTCGACGAGGTGTTCATGGGCTTCCGCCTGGGCGCCGGCGGCGCGCAGTCGTATTTCGGCGTGCAGGCGGACCTGGTGACCTACGGCAAGACGCTGGGCGGTGGTCTGCCTGTCGGCGTGGTCTGCGGCCGCGCGGCGTGGATGAAGCGCTTCCGCGATGAGCGCCCCGCCGATGTCTGCTTCGCCCGCGGCACCTTCAACACGCATCCGTACGTGATGGGCGCGATGTCGGTGTTCCTCGACGCGCTGGAGGATCCGGAGCGCCTGCGCCAGCTCGACGAGCAGGACGAGCAGCAGGACAGCCGGCGCGCCCGGCTGAACGCGGCGCTCGAAGCGGAACAGCTGCCGCTGCGCGCGGCCAACATGTCGTCGATCTGGACGCTCTATTACACCGAGCCGTCGCGCTACAACTGGATGCTGCAGTACTTCCTGCGCGAACAGGGCCTGGCGCTGAGCTGGGTGGGCACGGGCCGGCTGATCTTCAGCCTGGACTTCAGCGACGCGGACTTCGGCGAGGTCCAGCGCCGCATCGTCGCCGCGGCCCGCGCGATGCGCGACGGCGGCTGGTGGAGCAACCCGGCACTGCCGACCAACAAGGCGATCAAGCGCCGGTTGCTGATGGAAACGCTGGGCCTGCGCAACTGAACGCGCGGACATCCCCCATCGCGTCCGCACACCTCCCCCAACGTCTCCCCCAACGCTTCCCCACAAGGCGGGGCGCCTCGACATTCATTGACGAATGTCAGAGCGCCCCGTTGTCATTGCCGATGTCTGATTTCTAGACTGCTTCGCCTTGCATGCGCATTTGTGTGTGCCACGAGGAGCTGTCACATGTATTCATCGTTCGCCGTCGCCAATGCGTTCATCGAACGCGCCCTGGATGGGCGCCTTCGAGACCTCAACGCCATGAAGCTGCAGAAGCTCATGTACTTCGCTCAAGCTTGGCATCTGAAGGTGAAGGGAACTCCCGTGATAGACGACACCTTCACTCGCGGAGAGAACGGCCCCGTCCTCCCTTCGATCCATCATCAGGTGAAAGCCTATGGGTCCCGCCCCGTCACGCAAACGATCAGGATCTTGTACGGCGACGACGATCGGGAGATCTGGCGCGTCCCTGGCATGCAGCCCTACGACAAGAGCCGGTGGGATCTGATCGACATGATCAGTCGTCGCTATGGAAATCTGACGCCCAAGGCCCTGTCGGATCTGACGCACCTGCCGGGCTCCGCATGGTCTCAAGGTCGAGTCATCGGGGAGGTACTCCTCAACGATGTCATTCGGGCCGACCCGACGCTTTGACCATGGACGATCACTTCAACGCATGGGATGCGCCAGACATCGCCGCACCGCCGGACCGCGCCGTATCGCATGCGCGAACCATTGACGACGAGCTCGCGCCCGGTCCTGGACTGCTGCCCGACGCCGTGCCCGCCGAAACCATTGCCGACATGCGCGCCAATCGTCGTCTTCGTCAGGTCTACGCCGGCAAGGCCTATGGATTGGCAACCGCCTGCCTGTTGATGTGGACCTTGTTGCTCTCCGCTCAAGGTCTGATCAAGGTCATCACCGGACTCGATACCTGGTCCGATCAGGTCCTCATCGCCGTCACCACCGGTGTCACCGTCAGCGTGCTGGCGGCGTTCCTGGGGGTGATCCGAGGGCTGTTCCCGGGGAAGGACGAGCGCGCTCCCGCGCCTCCCTGACGACGTCCTCGATCGCCTTCACCACGACCTCCGGCTTGTCCCGCTGGATGTAATGTCCCGATCCCTCGACCGGCTGGAGTTCCTTGCCGCCGACCAGCGGCAGCCAGTTCGGCTCCAGGTTGTGCACCATGGTCTCGAAACCGCTCGCCATCTCCGTCGGCGAATAGACCGTGCGCGTCAGCACCCGCACCGGCACCGTCGGACGCGGCTTCTGCCACAGCGTGTCGATGCAGTCCTGCTGCTGCAGGAACTCCGCCTGCATCATGCCCCGGAACACCCGCCGGCTCATGTTGTCCAGCATGTTGGCCATCACCGGCATCTCGACCTGCATGCGCCGCAGGTGCAGCGGATGCGTCGCGTCCACGAGCACGATGCCCGCCACCTCGTCCGGATACAGGCGCGAGAACGCGTACTGGTACAGCCCGCCGATGGAATGGCCGACCAGCACGTATGGCGGCTTGATGCCGGCGCTCTGCAGCAGCCCGTGCAGTTCGGTCGCGATGCCGCAGGGATTGCGCGGCACCGGCGGCGTGGCAGTACTGTCGCCATAACCGGGGCGGTCATAGGCGAACACGCTGTAGTCGGTGCGCAGCTCGTTCAGGACCTTCGCCCACGGATCCCGGCCGTCGCCGAGTCCCGATTGCAGGACGATCGTCGGCTCGCCGTGGCCCACCTTGGTGAAGACAATCGGACCGCCGGTCACGCGCTGGTTGCCGGTGTTCGGCATCGGGCTGGCGCAGCCCGTCAACAGGGCGAACGCGGCAAACAAGGCCGTAAAGGCCGCGAAGGCCGGAACGGCCGTCGCCAATGACTTCGGCGCCCGAAGGCGCCGTACAACTCCAGACATGCGGGAACTCCTTCTTCCGGCGAACCGGCCTGTTCCCGCATCCACCCGCGTCCGCGCGCGCCCTTCATGAAGGGGCCGCGCGGCGCGTCATCCCTGGTGGATCAGGCCGCCTGCTCGCCGTTGCCGGCATTGTGCCCATCGTCGCGCGGCCACAGCGCCGGATCCAGCCGCTCACCGCGCAACAGTTGCAACGGCGCCCGGTGGTACAGCTGGATGTCGTGGAAAGGGTCCGTGATGATCTTGGTGGCCCAGGCCAGGCCGGTGCGCAGGTCGCGGATCACCGCCAGCTGCAGCACGCGGAACACCAGACCGCCGACGCCCAGCCAGAACCACAGCAGACCGAGCTGATTCAGGTACTCGGTGAAGCTGGCGGCCGGCGCGAACAGGCCGAACAGGCCCGGCTTCAGCCACAGCGCGACCGGCGACGCCGCCCACAGCGCCATCAGCACGACCTTGCGGCGCAGGTTGTAGCCGATCTTGATCTCTTCCTTGTGCTCGTGGGTCGCCTGGTTGACGTGGTCGTAGCCCTTGGGCTCGAAGAAGAAATGACCGGCCTGGCGGCTGGTCATCGACACGCCCCACGCCAGCAGCGCCGACCACGCGGGATCCACGAGCAGCAGCCCGTAGGCGACCACGAAGCAGCAGGCGCTCAGCAGGTGCAGCGACTGGTTGATGCGGCAATGGTGGTAGTAGCGGTGGTCGTCCCAACGCTGTTCATTCAGAAGTGCCAGAAAGTCCTTCATGGGGCCCTCGTCCGTGAAATGAGCGGTGAGCGTGACGGCAATCGATGGCAGCGCCGTGATGGCACGGTGATGCATCGATGACGGACGCGTGGCGACTGTGTCCATCGGCCGTGTCAGGCGCGTGACGAACCCCACCGTCACAGAACTGTTGCGTTCGCGTCCCATCATGCGCGCCATGACGACACCGGCGATCGAACTCGAAGTCGACGAGCTCCCCACACGGCAGCGGCACTTCCGCGTCGCGGTCGTGACGGAGACCTACCCGCCCGAGGTCAACGGCGTGGCGCGCAGCATCGCCTGCGTGGTCCAGGGCCTGCAGGCCCGCGACCACGCCGTGCAACTGCTGCGTCCGCGCCAGGCGCCCGCGGGGACGTCGCCTGCGCTCGACGCGCCGGTCGACGAAGTCCTGATGCGCGGCCTGGCCGTGCCGCGCTACCCGCACCTGCGCATGGGCGTCGTGTCCAAGCGCACGCTGGTGAACCTCTGGGCCAGCAAGCGCCCCGACATCGTCCACATCGCCACCGAAGGCCCGATGGGTTGGTCCGCCCTCCAGGCCGCGCGGCAGCTCAAGCTGCCCGTCGTCTCCGAGTTCCGCACCAACTTCCACGCCTACGCCCAGCATTACGGCATCGGCTGGCTGCGCCGGCCGCTGCTGGCCTACCTGCGCAAGTTCCACAACCGCTGCCACTCGACGATGGTGCCCAACGCCACCCTCGCCGGCGAGCTGATGGCGCAGGGCTTCCGCCACGTCAGCGTCATCGCGCGCGGCGTCGATACGCAGCTCTTCCATCCCTCGCGCCGCAGCGACGCGCTGCGCGAAAGCTGGGGCGCCGCGCCCGGCGATCCTGTGCTGGTGCATGTCGGGCGGCTCGCCGCGGAGAAGAATCTCCAGCTGCTCGTCGACCTCTGGCCGACCATCCGCCAACGGCATCCTCGGGCGCGACTCGTGCTGGTCGGCGACGGTCCGGCGCGGGCCGATTTCGAGCAGCTCCTGCCGCCTTCGTCCAACGTCGTCTTCGCGGGCATGAAGCATGGTGAGGACCTCGCCGCCTGCTATGCCAGCGGCGACCTGTTCGTGTTCCCCAGCATCACCGAGACCTACGGCAACGTCACGCCCGAGGCGCTCGCGAGCGGTCTCCCGGTGATGGCCTACCAGTACGCTGCGGCGGCGTTGCTCGTGCGCGACGGCGTCAACGGTGGGCTCGCGCCGTTCAACGATCCGGCGACCTTCCAGGCTCGCACGCTGTCGCTGCTTGAGGACCTACCCTGCCTGCGCGCCATGCGCCTCGCGGCACGTGAGAGTGCGGAGTCGCTCGACTGGGACGGGATCGTGCAGGGCATCGAGCACGTGTACGCCTCGGCCATCGACGGCACCTCGGTGGCGTTGCGTGCCGGCTCGCAACTCTCCGGACTCGAAGCCCGCGCGCACTGAACCACTCGTATGGACGAAGGGCGCCCGGGGCCGTCGGCGTCGTCCGCCTTCCCCAACTGACTGGGCGCCGTCTGTTTGAGCAGAGCGAACCGGAGGTGAGCGGCGCGAGTTGGCGCCCCGAGGCGGACGACGCCGACGGCCCCGGGCGCTCTTCGTCTGGCTCGGTCGAGTCAACCCACGATGCCGCCGCCCGCGACATCGGCGGACAGTGTTTCGCGACGTCCGCGTTGCCGGATCATGAGGACCAGCACGCCGGTGAAGACGAACACTCCGAGCCCGCTCATCAGCCAGACCAGGGGGACGCCGAGTGCCTGGAGCAGCGCGTAGGCGCCGAGC
This sequence comes from Roseateles noduli, assembly GCA_002205125.1. GTDB lineage: Bacteria > Pseudomonadota > Gammaproteobacteria > Burkholderiales > Burkholderiaceae_C > Roseateles > Roseateles noduli. Next base: position 435,778 of record NIOE01000008.1, read on the forward strand.
ATCAGCAGGATGCTCAGGTTCTCGTTGAAGCCTTGCACGGCGATCGAGCGGCCGGCGCTGAGGATCTGCACGCCGCGGTGTTGCAGCAGCGCATTCATCGGCACCACCATCGCGCCGCCGACGGCGCCGACCATGACCATGGCGGGCAGGGCCCAACCGAGGGAGGTCACCCACGGTGTCGCGAGCATCAACGCGCCGAGCATCAGGCCGAGCGGCATGACGCGCAGCGAGTGATGCAGCGCGATCCAGCGTCCCGCAAGGCCTGCCCCCGCGACGACGCCGATCGCCACTGTCGCCTGCAGGTAGGCGCCCTGGTTGAGTCGCAGGCCGAGCACGTCCTGCGCCCATTGGAGGACGGCGAGTTGCAGCGTTGCGCCGGCGCCCCAGAACAGGGTCGTCATCGAGAGCGACAGGCGACCGCCGAGCCGGTCGCGCCACAAGGCCTGATTCGAGATGCGGAAATCGCGCAGGATCTCGCTCATCCGACGTGGCGGCTTGGGATAGACGATGCCGCTCTCCGGGACGCGGAGCTGCAGCGCCGCGGCCAGCGCGTAGACCCCCAGCAGCGCGCACAGCGACGCGGTCAGCGGCCGCGCCACGCCCAGTTCCCCGATCGTTGCCATCCACCAGGGGCTGACCAGCAGCCCGCCCAGCACCGTGCCCAGCAGCACGGAGCACACGACGGAGACTTCGATCCAGCCATTCGCCGCGACCAGCCTCGTCGGCGGGACGATCTCGGTGATCAGACCGTACTTGGCCGGCGCGTAACAGGCGGCCGCCACCCCGACGATCCCGAACGAGAGCAACGGATCCAGTCCTGCCGCCATCGCGCCGACGCCGACCGCCTTCAGCCCGTTCATGCAGGTCATCAGCGCCACCTTGGGCCAGGCGTCCGCGATCAGCCCGACCACCGGCGCCAGCCCCACATAGGCCACCGTAAAGCACAGCTTCAGCAGCGGCGCCCACCAGACGGGCTGACCCATCTCCCGAAGCAGCGCGATGCCGACGATCAGGAGCGCGTTGTCGGCCAATGCGGAAAAGAACTGGGCGGCGATGAGGGTGTGGAAACGTGGGGGCATGGGCGCGCGGGGTGCGGCGCGAGTCTGCGTCGGTGGCGTGACCGCGTGTTGACAACGAATTGACACGCGCCCCACACCCACCCACCCGGCACCCCCTCCACGATCAGCGACAATCCGCCCTCTATGTTTGCCCTGTTCGAAGACGCCGGAAAATTCCTCGCCGGCCGCATCCTGTCCGAAGCCGATTCCTCGATGCAGATCGAGCTCGAATCCGGAAAGCGCGTCAAAGTGAAAGCCGCCCATGTCCTGCTCAAGTTCGACAAGCCGTCGCCGGCCGAACTGATCGCGGACGGGCAGCGCCTGGCCGAGGAGATCGACCTCGACCTCGCCTGGGAATTCGCGCCGGAAGGCGAGTTCGGTTTCGCCGATCTGGCTGCCGACTACTTCGACGCCAAGTCCACGCTCGCCCAGCAGGCGGGCGCGCTGTTCCGGCTGTTCGACGCGCCGCACTACTTCCGCCGCATGGGCAAGGGCGTCTTCAAGAAGGCGCCGGCAGAGACCGTCAAGGCCGCGCTGCTGGGCATCGAGCGCAAGAAGCAGATCGCCGCGCAGATCGAGCAGTGGGCCACCGAACTGGCCGAGGGCCAGTGTCCGGCGCCTATCGGCGACCAGATCTACAAGATCCTGTTCCGTCCCGACAAGAACGGTCCGGAATACAAGGCCGTCGTCGAGGCCGCCAAGCGCAGCCACAAGGCGCCGCTGGACCTGCTCAAGGATGCCGGCGCGATCGCCAGCCCCTACCAGTTCCACTGGAAGCGCTTCCTCTTCGAGCATTTCCCGAAGGGCACGAACTTCCCCGCGCTGTCCGCGCCCGAGATCAAGGATGCGCTGCCGCTCGCTCCGGTGCGCGCCTTCTCGATCGACGATTCGGCCACGACCGAGATCGACGACGCGCTGTCCGTCCAGGGCCTGGGGACCGGCACGGTGATCTTCGGCGTGCACATCGCCGCGCCCGGTCTGGCGATCCAGCCGGATTCGCCGGTCGACAAGGTCGCCCGCGAACGCTTCTCCACCGTCTACATGCCGGGCTGGAAGCTGACGATGCTGCCGGACGACGTCGTCCAGGCCTACACGCTGATCGAGGGCCGCGACTGCCCGGCGGTCAGCATCTACCTGACGATGGACGAGGCGACGCTGGAGATCACTGCGCGTGAGACGAAGCTGGATCGCGTGCCCATCGCCGCCAACCTGCGCCACGACAAGCTCGACGACGTCATCACCGACGCGACGCTGACCGGCGACGCGCCGGCCGACTACGACTTCGCGCCCGAACTGGCCTTCGCCTACCGGCTGGCCAAAGACCTCAAGGCCAAGCGCGAGGTCGTCCGCGGCAAGCCCGAGACCTTCAACCGGCCCGACTACAACTTCCGCCTGGACAACGAGGGGACCGAACCCGCCGGCGCCGAGCAGGTCAGCATCTCCACGCGCAAGCGCGGCACCGCACTGGACCTGATCGTGGCCGAGGCGATGATCCTGGCGAACTCCAGCTGGGGCGGCTTCCTGGCCGAGTGCGGCGTGCCCGGCATCTACCGCAGCCAGGCCAGCCTCGCCCCCGGCATCAAGGTCCGCATGGGCACGAAGCCCGCGCCGCACGCCGGCATGGGCGTCTCGCAGTACACCTGGGCGACCTCGCCGCTGCGCCGCTACGTCGACCTGGTCAACCAGTGGCAGATCATCGCCTGCGCCCGCCACGGCAAGACCGCCGCGCTGGCCGCGCCGTTCAAGCCCAAGGACGCGGCCCTGTTCTCCGTCATCTCGGGCTTCGACGCCGCCTACAGCGCCTACAACGGCTTCCAGTCCGGCATCGAGCGCTACTGGACGCTGCGCTACCTGCAGCAGCAGGGCATCACCGAACTGACCGCGTCCGTGCTGAAGGACGGCCTGGTCCGCGCCGACGAGCTGCCGCTGGTGTTCCGCGCGCTCGGCTGCGAGAACCTGCCCCGCAACGCCCATGTGAAGGTGCGCATCACCGGCCTCGATGAACTGACGCTGGACCTGCACGCCAACCTGATCGAGCGCCTGGACGCCGAAGCCGCGCCGGTGACGGCCGACGAAGGCGCCGACGAGGACGAAGAACCCAGCGGCGTCCTGACGCTGGCGATCGACGTCAACGACGACGGCACCGACGCTTCCAAGAGCGGCGAAGGCGCGGCGGCCACGCCGGCCCCGGCCGCTTCCTGATCCCTTCCCTTCTTCAAGATGCCCAAGCTCAGCCTTTTGCACTACGCGCTGATCGTCTCGGCCGGGGTGCACCTGGGCCTGGGGACGCTGAAGCTGGTCGCCCCGGAGCAGTTCGACCGGATCTTCCAGGACGAGCCGCTCGAGGTGATCCTCGTGAACGCGCGCGGACAGGAGGCGCCTACCCAGGCGCAGGCACTCGCGCAGGCCAACCTGGCCGGCGGCGGCGAACTCTCCGCCAACGTGCGGGCGACCTCGCCGCTGGCGCCTTCGCCGCTGGAGGAGACCGGCGACAGCATCGAGCTCCAGAAGAGCCAGATCCAGCAGTTGCAGCAGGCGCAGGAACAGCTGCTGACCGTGCTGCGCCGGCAGCTGGCGATGCTGCCGCCGCCGGATCCCGCGCGCGAGAAAAGCACCGCCGAAGGCCGGCAGATCGCCGAGCATCGCCGGCAGCTGGTGCAGACGCTGGCGGAGATCGAGAAGCGCGTGAACACGGAGAACGCGCGGCCGAAGAAGCGCTACGTCAGTCCCGCCACGCGCGAGACGGTGCATGCGCTCTATTACGACCAGCTGCGTCGTCGGATCGAGGCGCGCGGCACGCGTGACTTCCCGAGCTACCAGGGTCGCAAGCTCTATGGCGAGCTGACGATGAACATCCAGGTGGACTACCGTGGTCGCGTGGTCGACACGGAGATCGTCCAGGGCTCGGGCAATGCCGTGCTGGACCGCCGCGCCGTCGCCATCGTGCGCGCGAGCGGGCCCTTCGGCCAGTTCACGTCGGAAATGCGCCGCGGCGCGGAGGTCCTCGTGATGACCTTCCGCTTCCGGTTCAATCGCGATGAAAGCGTGGAGACGACGCTCAGCACCGCCCAGCCGTCCTGAGCGCCGCCTCGCCGGTCGTCCTGTTCCCAGGGAAATGTCATGAGCGCTGATCCGTCCGCATCCACCACCCACGAAGGCGCCGCCCTCGACCGCTATGTGGTCGCCGGCAACCCGGTCGCGCACAGCCGCTCGCCGGAGATCCACGCCACCTTCGCCGCGCAGACCGGCCAGTCGCTGGTCTACGAGCGGCTGCTCTGCCCGCTCGACGGATTCGAAGCCTCGATGCGCGCCTTCGTCGCCGCCGGCGGCCGCGGCTGCAACATCACCGTGCCGTTCAAGTTCGAGGCCTTCCGCCTGGCGGCCCGCCGGACACCGCGCGCGCAACTGGCCGGCGCGGTCAACACCTTCCGCTTCGACGACGCATCAGCGGGCGGCTGGCTGGGCGACAACACCGACGGCGCCGGCCTGCTGGCCGACATCGAACGCAACGCCGCACGACCGCTGCGCGGCCAGCGCGTGCTGCTGATCGGCGCCGGCGGCGCATCGGCGGGGGTGCTCGGCAGTCTGATCACCGGCCGGCCGGCAGAGATCCGGATCATCAACCGCAGCGCCGACAAGGCCCTCGCGCTCGCCGACAGCCATCGCGCCTGGGCCGCGGAACACGGCGTGCGCCTGAGCGCAGGCGGCCTCGACGCCCCGGCACCCGATGGCCGCCACGACGTGGTGATCAACGGCACCAGCGCCTCGCTCAGCGGCGCCGGACTGCCGCTGCCCGATCCGGCCGCGCCGGTGCTCGCGCGCGGCGGCCTGGCCGTCGACATGATGTACGGCCCGTCCACGGCCCCCTTCCTCGACTGGGCGTCCGAGCAGGCCGGCCCCGGCGGCGCCACGCGCGACGGCCTGGGCATGCTGGTCGAGCAGGCCGCGGAAGCCTTCCTCCTCTGGCGCGGCGTGCGCCCCGACAGCGCGACGGTGCTCGCGGACCTCCGCCAGCGTCTGGCGTCGCACTGACCCCGGGGCATGAAACAGTTCCTGCGCTTCGCCGGGATGCTGCTGGTCAGCGTCCTCTGCCTGCAACTCTTCTTCGCCGCCCGCATCGCGGTGATGGCTGCCGTGTCGCCGCAGTCGACCACCTTCCAGCGCTCCGAGGCGATGCGCCTGCTGCGCGAGAAGCATCAGATCCTGTGGGCGCAGCAGTGGGTCGACGACGCGCTCATCAGCCGCAACCTGAAACGCGCCGTGATCGCCAGCGAGGACGCCGGCTTCAACGAACACGGCGGCGTCGACTGGGACGCGCTCGAAAAGGCCTGGGACAAGAACCAGCGCGCCCAGGAACAGGCCGACAAGCGCGCCGCCCGGCTCGCCAAGACCAACCCGACCAAGCCGCCGCCGGTCCCGAAGGTCATCGGCGGATCGACGATCTCGCAGCAGCTGGCCAAGAACCTCTTCCTGAATTCCGAGCGCAACCTCGCGCGCAAGGGCCAGGAGCTCGTGCTGACGTTGATGCTGGAAACGATGCTCAGCAAGCAACGCATCCTCGAGATCTATCTGAACAACGTCGAGTGGGGCGAAGGCGTGTTCGGCGCCCAGGCGGCCGCGCGTCACTATTACCGGGTCGACGCCTCCCGGCTCGGTCCGAACCAGGCCGCGCGGCTCGCGGTCATGCTGCCGGCACCGAAGCGGTTCGAGAAACGCCCAGGTTCGCCCTATGTGGTCGGCCGTGCTGGCACCATCGAGGCCCGGATGAGCGCGGTCGAGGTACCCTGACCACCTCTGCAGGCGCCGCTTGATGCGCCCTCCGGACCGCCCGACCCGGGCCGGCAGAGGGAGAGGGATCCCGCCATGACATCCGAACTGACCCAAGAGATCGCCGCCACCGCCGCCCGGCTGGTGGTGGAAGAAGGCCTGGAATACGGCCCCGCCAAGTCCCGCGCGCTGAAAGTGCTGGGACTGCCGTCCCGCACGGCCCTGCCCAACAACGACGAGCTGGAAGACCAGGTCCGCGAGTACCTGGACATCTTCTGCGCCGACACCCAGCCCGCCGAACTGCAGGCGCTGCGGGAACTGGCCGCCGTCTGGATGGAGCGCCTGGCCGAGTTCCGCCCTCACCTGACCGGCGCCGTCTGGCGCGGCACCGCGACGCGGCTGTCGCCCATCCACCTGCAGCTGTATTGCGATGACAGCAAATCGACGGAGATCGCGCTGCTGAACCAGGGCATCGATTTCGACGTCGGCCAGTCGCGCAACGCGAAAGGCGCCACCGTGGACCAGTTGATCATCGACGCGCCCTGCCGCGCGCTGAACGAACGGGTCGCGATCGCCCTGACCATCCTGGACCATGACGACCTGCGCGGCGGGCTCAAGCCCGACTCCCGCGGCCGGACCGAACGCGGCGACCTCTCCGCGCTGCGCCAACTGATGAATTCGAAGGACGATTGAATGCAACGACGTGCTGTTCTGGGTTTGGGCGCCGCGGGTCTGGTGGCCGCGGGGGCGGGCACCTATCTCGCCCTGCATCATGAAAAGCAGGCCGCCGGAGGCGCCGGCGGCAACGCGCCCGCCGGTCCGCTGTCGGCAGAAGCGGCGGCGTTCTGGAATGCCAGCTTCGACACCCTCGACCAGCAGACTTTCCAGCCCGCCGCCCACCTGCGCGGCAAGCCGCTGCTGCTGAACTTCTGGGCGACCTGGTGTGCGCCCTGCGTCAAGGAACTGCCCGAGATCAACCAGTTCCACGACGAGTTCAGCGCGCAAGGCTGGCAAGTGCTCGGTCTGGCGGTGGACGCGCCGACGCCCGTGCGCGGTTTCCTGGAGAAGATCCCGCTGAAGTTCCCGGTCGCGCTGGCCGGGCTGACCGGGACCGACCTGTCCAAGACCCTGGGCAACGCCAAGGGCGGCCTGCCCTTTACCGTCGCCTTCGGTCCTCAAGGCGAACCGATCTGGCGCAAACTGGGGGCGACGAATCTCGAGGAACTGCGCGCGATGGCGCGCGCCAGCAAAGCCTGACCGCGGGTCAACCCCTAGAAGCGGCGGTCCGCGGCCATAGCGGTCGCCCCCAGACCGGTCAAGCGGTTTATTTTTGGGTTGCTGCCGGGATCTGGTCTCAAAACGCGTAAAGTCCACCCTTTTACGCTTCTAGTGTCTTCGCTCTAATTGGCGGGACCGGTCGCTGAATGCAAGTCCTGGTACTACACGGCCCCAACCTCAACCTGCTCGGCACCCGCGAGCCTGGGGTGTATGGCGCGACCACTTTGGCGGAGATCGATACAGATCTTCGCCAGATCGCGCAGGAAGCCGGCGTAGCTCTGGAGAGCTATCAGAGCAACCACGAAGGTGCGCTGGTGGACCGCATTCAGGCGGCGGGTCGCGATGGAACGCGCTTCATCCTGATCAATCCGGCGGCCTACACCCACACCAGCGTCGCGATCCGCGATGCGCTGGCGGCGGTGGCGCTGCCGTTCGTCGAGGTGCACCTGTCCAACATCCACAAGCGCGAGTCGTTCAGGCATCACAGCTACCTGTCGGCACTCGCGGAGGGCGTGATCTGCGGCTTGGGTCCAACCGGTTACCGGCTGGCGCTGCAGTTCGCGATTCAGCAATTGAGCCGGCCAGCCTCGTCCACCTGAGCGCCGCGGTCCGTCGACGTCGTCGCGGGCCGGAAGACATCACCGAAGATCACCCCGATCACCGATCCCCGTTGGAGAGTTCTTATGGATTTGCGCAAGCTCAAGACCCTGATCGACCTCGTGTCCGAGTCGAACATTTCTGAACTTGAAATCACCGAAGCCGACGGCAAGGTGCGCATCGTCAAGTCCGATGGCCAGCCCCTCGTGGCCGCCATGCCCATGATGCAAGCCGCGCCGCAGGTGGCCGCCCAGCCGGCCGCCGCGCAGCCCGCCCCGGCCGCTGCGGCGCCGGTCGCCGCGCCCGCCCCGGCCGCCGAGACCGGACACATCGTGAAGTCGCCGATGGTCGGCACCTTCTACCGCGCCTCCAGCCCGAACGCCAAGGCCTTCGCCGAGGTCGGCCAGCAGGTCAAGGAAGGCGACGCCATCTGCATCATCGAGGCGATGAAGATCATGAACGAGATCGAGGCCGACAAGTCCGGCACGATCGTCAAGATCCTGGTCGAGAACGGCCAGCCGGTGGAATTCGGCCAGTCGCTGATCGTCATCGAGTAAGGCGGTCCCCAGATGTTCAAGAAGATCCTCATCGCGAATCGCGGCGAGATCGCCCTTCGCATCCAGCGCGCCTGTCGCGAGCTGGGCGTGAAGTCGGTCGTCGTGTATTCGGAAGCGGACCGCGACGCGAAGTACGTGAAGCTGGCCGACGAGGCCGTCTGCATCGGCCCCGCGCCGTCCGCGCAGAGCTACCTGTCGATGCCGGCCATCATCGCGACGGCCGAAGTCACCGACGCCGAGGCGATCCACCCCGGCTACGGCTTCCTGTCGGAGAACGCCGACTTCGCCGAGCGCGTCGAGCGCAGCGGCTTCACCTTCATCGGCCCGACCCCGGAGAACATCCGGACCATGGGCGACAAGGTCTCGGCCAAGCAGGCCATGATCAAGGCCGGCGTGCCCTGCGTGCCCGGCTCCGAGGGCGCCCTGCCGGACGACCCGAAGGAGATCGTCCGCATCGCCCGCGCGATCGGCTACCCGGTCATCATCAAGGCGGCCGGCGGCGGCGGCGGACGCGGCATGCGCGTGGTCCACACCGAGGCCGCCCTGGTCAATGCGGTGCAGATGACCAAGGCCGAAGCGGCCGCGGCCTTCGGCAATCCGCAGGTCTACATGGAGAAGTTCCTGGAGCATCCGCGTCACGTGGAGATCCAGGTGCTGGCCGACGGACAGAAGAACGCCGTCTGGCTGGGCGAGCGCGACTGCTCGATGCAGCGCCGCCACCAGAAGATCATCGAGGAAGCGCCGGCGCCGGGCATCCCGCGCCGCCTGATCGAGCGCGTGGGCGACCGCTGCGCGGCCGCCTGCAAGAAGATGGGCTACCGCGGCGCGGGCACCTTCGAGTTCCTGTACGAGGACGGCGAGTTCTACTTCATCGAGATGAACACCCGCGTGCAGGTCGAGCATCCGGTGACGGAGCTGGTGACCGGCATCGACATCGTGCAGATGCAGATCCGCATCGCCGCGGGCGAGAAGCTGCCCTTCACGCAACGCAACATCACGATGCGCGGCCACTCGATCGAATGCCGCATCAACGCGGAAGATCCGGTCAAGTTCATCCCCTCGCCGGGCCGCATCACGATGTGGCACCCGCCGGGCGGCCCCGGCGTGCGCGTGGACTCGCATGCGTACACCAACTACTTCGTGCCGCCGAACTACGACTCGATGATCGGCAAGATCATCGTCCACGGCGATACCCGCGAGCAGGCCCTGGCCCGCATGCGCATCGCCCTGTCGGAGACGGTGATCGAAGGCATCCAGACCAACATCCCGCTGCACCGCGAGCTGATGGCCGATGCGAAGTTCATCGAAGGCGGCACCGACATCCACTATCTCGAACAGTGGATGGCTGCGCACAAGCGTTGATCTCGCCCTAAGCGACAATACCGAGGCCCTCAGGCGTGGACGCGAGTCCGCCTTGAGGGCTTCTCCATTTCAGAAGTCCACCGAAGTCCCGGAGCCGCCATGAGCGAAGACCACGCCAACGATCCCCTGCTGCACGAGCTCGTGCTCATCTGCCGCGAAGAGGACGTCGAGACCGTCAGCGATGCGCTGATGGAGGTGGAATCGCTGGCCGTGTCGGTCGAGGACGCCGACGCCGACACGCCCGCCGAGCGCGCACTGTTCGGCGAGCCCGGCATGCCGGCGCCGCGCGCGGGCTGGGATCGTTCGGTGGTGAAGGCGCTGTTCGCCACCGAAGAGGAAGCGACCGAGGCCGCGACGCTGCTGCTCGCGCAGGACTGGGCCGAGGACGTGCACGTCCAATCGATCCAGACGATCGCGCAGCAGGACTGGGTGCGGCTGACGCAGTCGCAGTTCGCGCCGGTCGAGATCACGCCGGAGTTCTGGATCGTGCCGTCCTGGCACGAGGCGCCCGCGCAGGCGAAGCAGGTGATGCGCCTGGACCCGGGCCTGGCCTTCGGCACCGGCACGCATCCGACGACGCGCATGTGCCTGCGCTGGATCGCCGGCCACGGCGCCGAGGCGGCCGGCTGGGACCGCGTGCTCGACTACGGCTGCGGCTCGGGCATCCTGGCGATCGCCGCGGGCCTGTTCGGCGCGAAAGCCATCGACGCCGTCGACATCGATCCTGCCGCGCTGATCGCCTCCACGCACAACGCCAAGGACAACGGCGTGACGCTGAACGCCGCGTTGCCCGACGCCGCCCGCGGCGAGTACCCGGTCGTGCTGGCCAACATCCTGGCCACGCCGCTGAAGCTGCTCGCGCCGCTGCTGTGCAACCACCTGCGCCCCGGCGCGCACCTGGTGCTGGCCGGCATCCTCGAGCGCCAGGCCGACGAGCTGAAGGCGGCCTACGCGCCGCACGTCCAGCTCGAGGTCGCGGACAGCGAGGACGGCTGGATCCTCATGACCGCGCGACGCGCGACCTGACGGTCGCGACGCGCTCCCCCTCCCCCCGAGACCGACCGCCAACCCCGATGAACAGACAGTTCTCCGCCTTCGCCCACCCGGTGACCGAGTGTCAACCTGGGGGTGTTCGCGGCAAGGACTGACCCTGCTTCGTGGCATCATCGCGTCCATGAATCTCGCGACCCGCTGCACGACCTGCGGCACCATCTTCCGGGTGGTGCAGGACCAGCTGCGCGTCTCCGAGGGCTGGGTCCGCTGCGGCCGCTGCGCCGAGGTCTTCGATGCGCGCGAGCAGCTGTTCGACCTGGAGCGCGACAGCCCGCCGCCCTGGCCGCCGTTGAGCGCGCCCACCGAGCCCGCACCGGTCGAGCGCCGACCGCCTCCGCCCGAGCCGACGCCGCCCGCGCCCGCTTACGCCCCTCACCCCAGCGACTTCGCGCCCAGCCGGCCCGCGCCCCTGCCGCCGGCACCGGCGCCGGCACGGGCGCCGGTGTTTGCACCGCCGCCCATCTTCGCGCCGGAGCCGCCGCCCCATCACCATCAGCCGCCGCGCGATAGCGGTTGGATGACGGCCGACGACGAGTCGTTGAACCCCTTCGCGCCGCCGCGTCGCGTGCCGGACCGCGCACTGGATCGCCCGCCCGAACGCCAGGCCGATCGACCCTCCGACCGCGCTGCGGATCGCGAGCCGACGGACGACGTCGTCGACGCGCGCTTCTCCGCGTCGGCCTCACGCTTCGACGAGTCGTCGTTCGAAGCGCGCCGCGAGCCTTTCCTCGACGCACCCGCACCGGCCGCGCCCGATCCTCGCGAGCATCTGCCCGAGCCTCGCGGCATGCGCTTTGAGGAAGACGAGCTGCCGCCGCCGATGATCGAGGACGACGAGCGCCCGGACGTGACGCTCGCGCTGAGTCCCGCGACGGCTGCTCAGTTGCGCGCGAACGAACTGACGCCGGACCGCGAGCCCGCGCCCGAGCCGACCTCCTCGCTGATGGTGGCGGACGAGGACACGATCGCGGACGCCAAGCGCAACGCCAAGGCGGCGAAGTCGGCCAGGAAGGCCGCGAAGCAGGAAGCCAGGAAAGAGGCGAAGGCCGCCAAGCCGCCGCGCCGCTCGTGGAATCCGTTCAGACGCAAGACGAGTGAACGGGCGTCGGGCGAAAGCCCCGAGACGACGATGACGGTGCTCGCCGCCGAATCCGAGTTGATGGCCGCTCGCGCGGCGATGGCCGATGCCGCCTCCGCGCAGGGCTCGCCCAGCGTGATGCCGGACCAGTTGCCGAGCTTCATGCGCCAGGCCGAAGAGGCGCGCCGCTGGAATCGCCCGGGCGTACGCCTCGCCCTCGGCAGCTTGACGACGGTGCTGGCACTCGGCCTCATGGCCCAACTGCTCTGGCATGCGCGCGAAGCGATCGCCGCGCAGTACCCGCAGGCGAAGCCGATGCTCGTCTCCGTCGCACAGGCGCTGGGCCAGGAGATCAAGCCCTGGCAGCACATCGAGGCGCTCAGCGTCGAGAGCAGCAGCCTCAATCCGGCCGGCGCGGGCAACCACTACCGCTTCAGCATCAGCCTGCGCAATCGCAGCAGCTGGGAAGTCGCGCAGCCGTGGGTGGACCTGAGCCTGACCGACGCCAGCGGCGTGCTCGTCGTGCGCCGCATGCTGTCGCCGACGGAGATGCAGGCGGGCCGCGCGGCGCTGCCGGCGGGGAACGATCAGCAACTGCAGGTCGTCTTCGACAGCGGCGCGCAGAAGATCAGCGGCTACTCGGTCGAGCTCTTCTATCCCTGACGCAGACGCAACGGACCTCGCACGTGAAGAAGGGCGCCCTCGGCGCCCTTTGCTTTTGCTGCGCGCAGATCGGCGCCCAAAAGAAAAAACCCGGCCTTGGCCGGGTTTGGAGAGGACCGGACCCGAAGGCCCGGTCATCGCTCAAGCTCAGGGCTTGTTGCCGGTCGGGAAGGGCCACGCGGCTTGCGGGCTCAGCGCGGTCTTCGCGGCAGGAGCCGGCGCAGCGGCAGGCTTCGCAGCGGGAGCAGCGGCAGGCTTGGCGGCAGCCTTCTTCGGAGCAGCAGCCTTCTTGGCAGCCGGCTTCGCAGCAGGCTTGGCAGCGGCAGCAGCCTTGGGGGCAGCCTTGGCAGCAGCCTTCTTCGGAGCAGCGGCCTTCTTGGGCGCAGCAGCCTTCTTGGCAGCCGGCTTGGCGGCGGGCTTCGCAGCCTTGGCAGCGGTCGCCTTGACGGGCGGCTTCTTGGCGGCGGCGACCTTCTTGGCCGGTGCAGCCTTCTTGGCGGCAGCGACCTTCTTCGCCGGTGCAGCCTTCTTCACTGCAACCTTCTTCGCCGGAGCGGCCTTCTTCGCAGCAGCTGCCTTCTTCGGAGCCGCGGCCTTCTTCGCCGGAGCTGCCTTCTTCGCAGCGACCTTCTTCGCCGGCGCAGCAGCCTTCTTGGCCGGAGCGGCCTTCTTGGCGGCCGGAGCCTTCTTCGCCGGGGCTGCCTTCTTCGCGGCCGGAGCCTTCTTCGCAGCAGCCTTCTTCGCGGCCGGAGCCGCCTTCTTGGCCGGAGCGGCCTTCTTCGCAGTTGCCATTTCAGTTCTCCTTGATCAAGTGGAAATAGCCCTGCCCGTCATCAACCGGTTGATGCCGGTGCAGGTATTCACCGCCCACGACGCGCGGGAGTTGCGCTCCGCGGTGCGGTGAATCGGGGTGCGATGCGTCCGAGCCGCTTCTGCGTCGGTCTCAGGGGGCATCGCCAATCTTGATCTCTTCTTCAACAAACAATGCTCGAGGGTCGCTCCGCACCGGGACGTCAGTCCCAGGACAGGGCGCCGCCCGATTGGTATTCGATCACTCTCGTCTCGAAGAAGTTGCGTTCCTTCTTCAGGTCGATCATTTCGCTCATCCACGGGAACGGGTTCTCTTCGTTCGGGAAGAGCGGTTCCAGGCCGATCTGCGTCGCACGGCGGTTGGCGATGTAGCGCAGGTAGCCCTTGAACATGGCCGCGTTCAGACCCAGCACGCCGCGCGGCATGGTGTCCTCGGCGTAGCGGTACTCGAGCTCCACGGCCTTCTGGAACAGCGCCTTGATCTCCGCGCGGAATTCAGGCGTCCACAGGTGCGGGTTCTCCAGCTTGATCTGGTTGATCAGGTCGATGCCGAAGTTGCAGTGCATCGACTCGTCGCGCAGGATGTACTGGTACTGCTCGGCCGCGCCGGTCATCTTGTTCTGGCGACCCAGCGCCAGGATCTGCGTGAAGCCGACGTAGAAGAACAGGCCTTCCATCAGGCAGGCGAAGACGATCAACGACTTCAGCAGCGTCTGGTCGTTCTCGGGCGTGCCGGTGACGAAGTTCGGATCCATGATCGCGTCGATGAACGGGATCAGGAATTCGTCCTTGTCGCGGATCGACTTCACCTCGTGATAGGCGTTGAAGATCTCGCTCTCGTCCAGGCCCAGCGACTCGACGATGTACTGGTACGCGTGCGTGTGGATCGCTTCCTCGAAGGCCTGGCGCAGCAGGAACTGGCGGGCTTCGGGCGCCGTGATGTGGCGGTAGGTGCCCAGCACGATGTTGTTGGCGGCCAGCGAATCGGCGGTGACGAAGAAGCCGAGGTTGCGCTTGATCAGGCGGCGCTCGTCGTCGGTCAGACCATTCGGGTCCTTCCACAACGCGATGTCGCGCGACATGTTCACTTCCTGCGGCATCCAGTGGTTCGCGCAGGTGGCGAGGTACTTCTCCCACGCCCACTTGTACTTGAACGGCACCAGCTGGTTGACGTCGGTCTGGCCGTTGATGATGCGCTTGTCGGCGACGTTCACGCGACGCTCGCTGGCATCAGCGGTCGACGCTGCAGAAGAGGACACCGAGCCAGCCGCGACGGTGGCGGCATCACGCGCGACGGCGTGCGTCGCTGCGTTGATCGATGCGCCCGACTGCGGCGCGTTGCTCGAGGGTTTACGGTCTTCTTCCCAAACCAGCATGGTGGTCTTCCTATGGTCGCGGATTATCGGAGTGTTGTGTTCAAACACAAAGGACTTCTTGACTTTGACGCCGCTTCGCTGTTGCTGGTCCGCATCGCATTCGCTGCGTGGGACCGTGTGCGGCGCGCTTCTTGATGAGCGCGGCGGGGCGTCGTTTCAAGCGTTCATCGATCGCTTGCGGGCGTCGCGGAGAAAACCGCCGATCGCCGCAAACATCGATGAACACTCGCATCGCGAGCGTCGGAGGTGTCGGCGTTGAACGTCGACACCTCCTGTTTCGATTTACTGACAGGCCTCGCAACCGGGGTCATCGATCGCGCAGAACGTGACGTCGGTGGCCGGCGTCGCGCTGCCCAGATCAGGCGCCGTCGATGCGGCGATCGGAGCGACAGTCGCGACGGAAATCGGCGCGGCCGCAGCAGGCGCGGCGCTCACGCCGCTGCCGCCGCTGCTCACCGAGTTGAGCTGACCGGCGTTCTGCACGGTGCTCTTCTCGGCGTGCGTCGCACCCATCGTGCGGAGGTAGTAGGTGGTCTTCAGACCGCGCTGCCACGCCAGCTTGTAGGTGTCGTCCAGACGCTTGCCCGACGCGCCGGCCATGTAGATGTTCAGGCTCTGCGCCTGGTCGATCCACTTCTGACGGCGCGCGGCGGCTTCCACTAGCCACACGGTGTCGACTTCGAACGCGGTCGCGTAGAGCTGCTTCAGTTCCTCAGGCACGCGGTCGATGCGGCGCAGCGAGCCGTCGAAGTGCTTGAGGTCCATGACCATCACGTCGTCCCACAGGCCCAGCTTCTTGAGGTCGCGGACCAGGTGCTCGTTCACCACGGTGAACTCGCCCGACAGGTTGGACTTCACCGACAGGTTGCCGAAGCAGGGCTCGATCGACGCGTCGACGCCGATGATGTTGGAGATCGTCGCGGTCGGCGCGATCGCCACGCAGTTGCTGTTGCGCATGCCGTCGCGGGCGATCTTGGCGCGCAGCGCGTCCCAGTCCAGCGTCGCCGAACGGTCCACGTCGACGAAGCCGCCGCGGGCTTCGGCCAGCAGCTCCAGCGAGTCGATCGGCAGGATGCCGCGATCCCACAGCGAACCGCGGTAGCTGCTGTAGCGGCCACGCTCGGCGGCCAGCTCGGTCGACGCCCAGTAGGCGTGGTAGCAGACGGCTTCCATCGAACGGTCGGCGAACTCGACAGCGGCGTCGGAGGCGTAGGGCACGCGCAGCTGATACAGCGCGTCCTGGAAGCCCATGATGCCCAGGCCCACCGGACGGTGACGCAGGTTCGAATCGCGCGCCTTCTTGACCGCGTAGTAGTTGATGTCGATGACGTTGTCGAGCATGCGCATCGCCGTCGACACCGTCTTCTTCAGCTTCTCCTGGTCGATCTGGCCGTCCTTGACGTGCTGCGACAGGTTGACCGAGCCGAGGTTGCAGACCGCGATCTCGTTGTCGTTGGTGTTCAGCGTGATCTCGGTGCACAGGTTGGACGAGTGCACCACGCCCACGTGCTGCTGCGGGCTGCGGACGTTGCAGGCGTCCTTGAACGTGATCCAGGGATGGCCGGTCTCGAACAGCATCGTCAGCATCTTGCGCCACAGGTCGCGGGCCGGCATGCGCTTGTAGAGCTTGAGTTCGCCGCGGTCGACCTTGGCCTCGTATGCCTCATAGGCGGTCTGGAAGGCCTTGCCGAACAGGTCGTGCAGGTCCGGGCAGGTGGACGGGCTGAACAGCGTCCAGTCGCCGCCTTCGATGACGCGCTTCATGAACAGGTCGGGAATCCAGTTCGCCGTGTTCATGTCGTGCGTGCGGCGGCGGTCGTCGCCGGTGTTCTTGCGCAGCTCGAGGAATTCCTCGATGTCCAGATGCCAGGTCTCCAGGTACGCGCAGACGGCGCCCTTGCGCTTGCCGCCCTGGTTCACGGCGACGGCCGTGTCGTTCACCACCTTCAGGAACGGGACGACGCCTTGCGACTTGCCGTTCGTGCCCTTGATGTGCGAACCCAGCGCGCGGACCGGGGTCCAGTCGTTGCCCAGGCCGCCGGCGAACTTCGACAGCAGCGCGTTTTCCTTCAGCGCCTCATAGATGCCGTCCAGGTCGTCGGCCACCGTCGTCAGGTAGCAGCTCGACAACTGCGAGCGGCGCGTGCCGGCGTTGAACAGCGTCGGCGTGGAGCTCATGAAGTCGAAGGTCGACAGGACTTCGTAGAACTCGATGGCGCGGGCTTCGCGGTCGATCTCGCCCAGGGCCAGGCCCATCGCGACGCGCATGAAGAACGCCTGCGGCAGTTCGATGCGGGTGCCGTCGACGTGCAGGAAGTAGCGGTCGAACAGCGTCTGCAGACCGAGGTAGTCGAACTGCAGGTCGCGTTCGGCCTTCAGCGCGGCGCCCAGCTTGACCAGGTCGTACTGCTGCAGCTTCTCGTCGAGCAGTTCGGCCTGCACGCCCTTCTTGATGAAGCCGGGGAAGTAGTCGGCGTACTTGGTGGCCATCTCGGCCTGCGTCGCGTCCTCGCCCAGGATCTCGCGGCGGATCGTGTGCATCAGCAGACGCGCGGTGGCGCGCGTGTAGCCGGGATCCTTCTCGATCAGGGTGCGGGCGGCCAGGATGGCGGCCTTGTAGACCTCGTCGATCGGCACGCCGTCGTACAGGTTGCGCTTGGTCTCGGCCAGGATCGGGTCCGGCTTGACGTCGGCGCCCAGGTTCTCGCAGCTCGACGAGATCAGCGCGGCCAGCTTGTTCAGGTCGAGCGGGACGCGCACGCCGTTCTCGGTCACCGAGATGCCGGACTCCAGCACGGCGGCCTGCTGCTGCTCGCCCTGGCGGGCACGCTCCTGCGTGCGACGCTCGCGGTACAGCACATAGGCGCGCGCCACTTCATGGTGGCCGCCGCGCATCAGCGCCAGCTCGACGTGGTCCTGCACGTCTTCGATGTGGAAGGTGCCGCCGGCCGGACGCGAACGCAGCAGGCCGCGGGTCACGGAGTCGGTCAGCGCATCGACGGTCTCGCGCACGCTGGCGGAGGCGGCGCCGCTGGTGCCGTGCACCGCGAGGAACGCCTTCATCATCGCCACCGCCACTTTGCTCGGCTCGAAATGCACCACCGCGCCGTTGCGGCGGATGATCTGATGCTGCGGGAAGCTGGCCGAAGCGGCGGCGGACTCGCGGGGAGCCTGCGCCAGGCCCGTTTCAGCGGTCGGTGTGGCGGCGACTGTCTGCATGGGTTCCTCGTTCTGGTCTGAAAACAAAAAAAGCTGCGCCCGGCCCGGCTTTTCCGAAGGGCCAAACATCAGGGGGTCAGGTGGTGCTCGCGATGCTGAAGATGCGCCTTGGCTTGGTGATTCCGCTCCTCCGGCTGAGGGGCCGGCACTGCGGACAAGACTTCTGATGGAGCATTCATCGCCGTGTTTGCGAAGTCAGCAGGATAGCATGCAAAACACTATATCTAGTGGTCCCCCGACCTTCAAGGAACTAGCGGTAGTGCCCGCCCCGCTTGACGCGACCTGCCCGCTGGGCTAGCGGGAAGACCTGACCCCGCAGGACCTCGATGGATTCGCACATCGTCCGCGGATCGCAAGGATCCACGCGGTCTGGCGGCCCGAATGCGCCGCGAACGCCCATGGTTGCTGCGCTTGCGAGGACGACAATCCGATGACGACTTCGCAGGGTGTCCCCAGGGGGTAGGACAAGTCCGGATGAGGACCTTCCCCTAGCCGCCACCAGCGGTGGGGTCATGGTCGCAATGCGCGCATTTCACGGTCGGAGGGCGCACGCCTCAGACGCCCGACTGCGGGGGATGGGTGAAAGCGCTGTGCCCCTCTTGCTCCCTCTCCCGCACCGCGGGAGAGCAACCGTGTCAAGCGACGGTGGGATTTCTCCAAGGCTCACCGGACTTGAGGATGGCGTTGAGGATGATCAGTAGCTTGCGC
>NIOE01000009.1 GCA_002205125.1 Roseateles noduli
TTGTTGAAGGCGTCGAACTGGGCGGCGCTCAGGCCGTCGGAGCCGATGTTGGCGCACATCAGCTGCAGGTTGGCCAGCACGCTGTCGTAGTTGACCGAGGCGTCCTTGGAGGCCATGTCGATGTAGCCGGCGTGCATCTCATCGGCGCTCTTGAGCGCGATGGCGCGGCGTGTGGCGTCCAGACCCTGCAGCGCGGCCAGCGACATCTGGTTGATGCCGGCGGCGGGGATGGCGGCGAAGGCCTCGGGCGAGAGCGCGTTGAGCCAGCGGGCGCTGGTGGAGTCCCAGTCGGTGGTGGTCTGCACCTGATCCGGACGCAGCTTGGCGACGGCCGACAGCGGGATCCAGTCGTTGTCGGCGATGGCGGCGAACTGGGCCGCCGTCATGGCCTGGAAGTCGGCGTCGGACAGGCCGCGCACGACCGCCGCGCCGAGCGAGCCGATGCCCGCGGCGGGGATGGCGGCGAAGGCGTCGGTCGACAGGCCGTTCATCCAGGCCGACGAGACCTTGCCCCAGGCCGTCGAGGCGATCGACGACACCTGCTGCGCGCTGAGTCCGCCGACCGCGGCGGGGGACAGCCACTCCGGATGCTTCAGGGCGGTGATCTGCGCCGCAGACATCGCGGCGACCTGGCCGCTGGTCAGATACCCGTAATGCGCCTGGTCGAGCGACGCGAGCGAGGTGGTGGGAATCTGCTGGATCTGGTCCGCAGTCAGGGCGCCGAAGTCGGCCTGACTCAAGGTGTTGGGTTTGGTGAGGTTGGTCATGGTGAACGGTGTCGAGGGCGCTTTCCGGCCGGAACGCGTCAGGGGCGTGGCCAGGCACTCCTGGCCACGCGGCGGAGGGCGGCGTCAGTGCGCCTTGACGAGCGTGAACGGCGAATTCGCGCTCGACGTGCCTTGAACCGTGGTCGTCACCGACGCCGGCACGTTGAAGCTCGCCATGGCCTGGACCAGGGGCGCAGCCCCGATCGTGGGCGTGGACATCGGCGCGGGGATCGGCATCGGCATCGGCATCGGTGTCGGCAGGAGGTAGCCGATGTGCGCCGCATCGGCGCTCGCGAGCGCGATGCCCCGGTGCGCGGTATCAAGCCCTTGCAGCGCGGTGCTCGACAGGTGGTTGATCGCGCCGGCCGGCACGCTCGCGAAAGCGGAGAACGACAAGGCGTTGAGCCACTTCGCATCGACCTTGGACCAGTTCGCGGTCGCGGAGATCGCCACGACCTGATTCGGCCGCAGGGCGGCGACGGCGCTCGCGGACAGCGTCTCGATGGCGGGCAACTGGGCGACCTGCTTGTCGCTCAGGGCGGTGATGGTGTTCGCGCTCAGCCCCTTCACCGTGTCGGCCGGCAGCTTCTGGAGATCCTCGGGCGCCACGGACGCCAAGGCCTGGGCCGACATCGCGTTCATCTGAGCCGCGGTCATCCGGCTCCAGTCCGTTGGGACGACCGGAGCGACCGGAGCGACCGGCGAAACGGGATTCACCGGGAACACAGGAGTCACCGGGAACACGGGGGGCACCGGAATCACCGGGAACACAGGAGCCACCGGGAACGCGGGGGGCACCGGAATCACCGGCGTCACCGGCGTCACCGGCGTCACCGGCGTGACCGGAGTCACCGGCGTGACCGGCGTGACCGGCGTGACCGGAGTCACTGGAGTCACTGGAGTCACTGGAGTCACCGGCGTGACCGGAGTCACTGGGGTCACCGGAGTGACCGGATTCACCGGATTCACCGGATTCACCGGATTCACCGGATTCACCGGAGTCACCGGAGTCACGGGAGTCACGGGAGTCACGGGAGTCACGGGAGTCACGGGTGTCACCGGGGTCACCGGGGTTACCGGAGCCACCGGAGTCTTTGGGTTGAGGATCGCCGCATGCGTCGGGTCGGCGAGCTTCAGGGCCAGGTCGTGATGCGTCTTGTCCAGACCTTGCAGTGCCTCCTTCGACATCTGGTTGATGCCGGACGCGGGGATGGCCGCGAATGCCTCGGGCGACAGACCGTTGTACCAGTCGGCGGTGAGGGTCTTGTACTGCGCCGCGAGCAGGCCCGCGGCGGCGGTGGAGGACAACTGATCGAGATGAGGCAGCGCCAGCAGCTGGTCGGTGCTCATGTCCTGCAGCGTTGATGCGCTCAGGCCGTTGACCGTCGAACCGCACAGCTGCTTCAGCGCGGTCGTCGAGATGGCGGCGATCATGGCCGCCGACTGGCCGTTGATCCAGTCGGCGCTCACGGTCGTCCAGTCGGTGCCGGCGAAGTGCGCCGCGGCGCTGCCGTACTCGATCGGCGATTCCATCACGGCGAATTCGCCATTGCCGCTGATGGCGTCGAGCTCGTCCGGCGAGAGTTCGAAGACGTAGTTCGATCCCCAGGGGTTGCGGAAGATGTACTTGTGATTGGCTTCGTCGACGCCGACGATCGCGAACGCGTGGCCGCTCACCATCTGCGTGTTGCCCTGGCTGTCCTTCGACGCCTTGCTGTAGGAGCCGTAGGTCACGATGCCGGACCCGTCTTCCAGGGCCGCCTTGACGGCGTCCCAGGCCGCGGCGCCCGAGGTGAACTTCTGGCTGGTGCCGCCGGTCAGCGCCATCATCGCCCAGGCGGGCACGCCGCCGTCGAGCTGGCCGATGTCGTTCTTCCAGTTCGTATAGCCGTCGGCCTGGAGCAGCCCGCTGGAGCAGGCCTCCACGAACGCGTCCTCGATCAGTCGGGCCCAGCCGCCGGCAGCCGTGCTCGCGCCGTAGTTGGCGACCTTGCCGTCCACCGTGACGAAGACCGGCTTGTCGGCGCTGCCGTTGTAGAACTTGACGGCGTAGGTGCCGTTGCCGTTGGCGCTGATCAGC
>NIOE01000010.1 GCA_002205125.1 Roseateles noduli
CCCAGGCCGACGACACCTGACCCCAGGCCGACGAAGCGATCGAGGCCACCTGTTGTGCGCTGAGTCCGCCGACCGCCGCGGGCGCCAGCCATTCCGGATGCTTCAGGGCGGTGATCTGCGCCGCGGACATGGCGGCGACCTGGCCGCTGGTCAGGTACCCGTAGTGCGTCTGGTCGAGCGATGCGAGCGAGGCGGTGGGGATCTGCTGGATCTGGTCCGGCGTCAGCGCGGCGAAGGCGGCTTGGCTGAGGGCGTTGGGTTTGGTGAGGTCGGTCATGGTGGATGGCTTCGAGGTGAGAAGAGCGCACCGGTCGGCGCGCGCCGGAAGGTGTGACCCAGGGGCTCCGGTCACTCGGGAGGGGAAAGAGGAGGGGCGGGGAGACGGGGAAAGAGGGCCGGGGTCAGCGCTCCCGCAGGCTTTCGCGCTGGTGCTGGATCAGCGGCGACAGCAGGTAATCGATGACGCGTCGCGTGCCGGTGCGGATGTCGACGCTGCCGCTCATGCCCGGTCCGACCGGCATGCGCCGACCTTCGACGTCGAGGGCGGTCTCCTCGAGGTCCACCGTCACGGCGTAGATCGGTCCGCGCTTCTCGTCCTGCACGGCATCGCGCGAGACATGCGTGACACGGCCGCGCAAGGTGCCGTAGCGGGTGTAGTCGAAGGCGTCGATCTTCACGGCGACCTCCTGGCCTTCGCGCACGAAACCGACGTCCCGGTTCTCGATGAAAGCCTCGAACTGCACGTGACTGTCCAGCGGCACGATCTGCATCAGCGGCTGCGCGGCCGGGATGGCGGCGCCGACGGTGTGCGTCGTCAGTTGCTGGACGGTCCCGTCGACCGGCGCACGCAGTTGCAGCAGCGACTGGCGCGCCGCGGCCTTGACCACGTCCTGGTGCGAGGACTGCGTAACGCGGGCGGCCTCGGCCAGGCGGTCGTCCGCCTGCTTGCGTGTGGTTGCCGTCAACTCGCGCAACTGGCTGCGGGCCTGCGAGAGCTGGCCTTCCAGCTCGATGCGGGTCATCTTCCGCTGCAGGAAGGCGTCCTGCGCCACGTCGCGCGTCCGGGCCAGCTCCGCGTACTCGCGTTCCCGGTCGATCGCGATCGGCAGTGCGCCGGTGTAGCGCGCGATGTCCGTGGTGAGGTGATCGCGGCGGGCGGCATAGTCGTTCCAGGCGCTGGACAGGGACTGCTCGGCCTCCTGCCGGCGTTGCGCGGACATCTCGGCCAGCGCCGGCAGCCGCGGCGCGTGGCCCGTGTTCAATGCGTCGATCAGTGCGGTCTGGACGGCCACCTGCACGGCCGCCGCCTGGCGCTCGCCTTCGGCCTTGTCCAGCTCGCTGTCGACCTCGCGGTTGTCCAGCTCGATCAGCAGCTGCCCGGCGCGGACCTGCTGGTTCTCCGTGACGTGAAGGATGCGCACGCTCGCGACCTGCGTCGAGGAGATCGTCTTGGTCTCGCCGTTGACGGCCACCTTGCCCTGGCCGACCGTCACGATGTCGACGCGGCTGAGGAAGGACCACGCCAGCGCCGAAGCGACGATCAGCATCAGGATGCGCGCCACCCAGCGGCCCGCGGGCGACACCGGACTGGCCTGCAGCGCGAGCGCCGCGGGCAGGAATTCGGCCTCGCGCGCGGTGCGCCGCGGCGTCTTGTCGGCGGCCTCGTGGCGCCAGGCCTCGCGGGCCGTGCCGATGTAGCGGGCGATCAGGTCGCCGGCTGCCTGGAGTCGGTACAGGACGCTCATGCCGTCACCTCGTGGGCGCCGTGCTGCAGCGCATTCAGATGGGTGTAGATGCCTTGCGGATTCGCCAGCAGTTCCTGGTGGGTGCCGAACTCGGCGATCTCGCCGCGTTCCATGACCACGATCCGGTCGGCGTCGCGGACCGCCGAGAGGCGGTGGGCGATGATCAGGACGGTGCGCCCCTCGCAGATGGCGCGCATGTTGTCCTGGATGATCTTTTCGGACTCGTAGTCCAGGGCGCTGGTCGCTTCGTCGAAGATCAGCACGCGCGGGTTGCCGATGAGCGCGCGGGCGATCGCGATGCGCTGACGCTGCCCGCCGGACAGGCCGGTGCCGTGCTCGCCGACCATCGTGTCGTAGCCGTCGGGCAGCGCGCAGATGAATTCATGCGCCCCGGCGAGCTTGGCCGCGCGGATCACGGCCTCGATGGGCAGCGCCGGGTCGATCAGCGCGATGTTCTCGCGGATCGAGCGGTTGAACAGCACGTTGTCCTGCAGGACCACGCCGACCTGGCGTCGCAGCGAGGCGGTGTCGACGACCGAGACGTCCTGGCCGTCGATGAGCACCCGCCCGCGGTTGGGCACGTAGAGACGTTGCACGAGCCGGGTCAGCGTGCTCTTGCCCGAACCCGAGCGACCGACGATGCCGATCACCTGGCCCGGCTCGACCTGCAGGCTCACGCCGCGCAGCACGTCCGGCGCGTCGGGCTTGTAGCGGAAGGCGACGTTGTCGAATTCGATCGCCCCCTGCAGCCGCGGCAGGCGGGTCTTGGCGCCGGCGATCTCCGGCTGCGCGTTCAGCACGTCGCCCAACCGGGCCACCGAGATGCCGACCTGCTGGAAGTCGTTCCAGAGCTGGGCCAGACGCAGGATCGGGCTGGAGACCTGGCCGGCGAGCATGTTGAAGGCGACCAGCTCGCCCACGCTCAGCTTGCGGTCGATGACCAGCATGGCGCCCGCCCACATGATGGCCGCGCTCACCAGCTTGCTGATCAGCGTCACGCCGCTGCTGGCGATCGTGGCGATGTTGTTGACGGACTGGCCCGCCGTGACGTAGCCGGCCAGCTGCTGTTCCCACTTCTGGATCCAGCGCGGCTCCACCGCCATGGCCTTCACGGTGTCGATGCCGCTGATGGTCTCGACCAGGAAGGACTGGTTCTCCGATCCCTTGTTGAACTTGACGTCCAGCCGCGCGCGCATCATCGGCGTCACGGCCACGGACAGGATCAGGTACAGCGGGATCGACAGCGCGACGATCAGCGTCAGGGTCGGGCTGTACCAGAGCATCACGCCGAAGAAGATCACCGAGAACACCAGGTCCAGCACCAGCGTCAGCGCGTTGCCGGTGAGGAAGGAGCGGATGTTCTCCAGCTCCCGGATGCGGGCCACCGAGTCGCCGACCCGCCGGGCCTGGAAGTAGGCCAGCGGCAGCGCGACCAGGTGGCGGAACAGCCGCGCGCCCAGTTCGACGTCCAGCTTGTTGCTGGTGTGCGAGAAGACCCAGGACCGGATGCCGGTGAGCACGACTTCGAAGACGGTGGCGGCGATCAGCCCCACCGCGACCACGTCCAGGGTGCGCATCGCGTGGTTGACCAGGACCTTGTCCATGACCACCTGGAAGAACATCGGCGTGACCAGACCGATGAGCTGGATCACCAGCGAGATCGCCAGGATCTCGGTCAGGATGCGGCGGTAGCGGACGATGGCCGGGATGAACCAGGTGAAGTCGAACTTCGCCATGTCGCCCGCGAAGCTCGCCTTGCTCGCGAAATAGATCAGCGTGCCGGTCCAGCGGGCGAGGAAGTCCTCGACCGACAGGATCCGCGGCGCCTGGCCCGGATACTGGATCAGCAGCTGGGCCGGTTGTCCTTCCTGCTGGCGGTGCTGGGCGACGACGAGGTAGTCGCCCGTGCGCTTGTCCTTGGCGATCGCGGGCAGCGGCGCCTGCTGCAGGCGGTCCGGCGCCTGGCGCACGGCCTTGGCCTTCAGGCCCAGGGACTGGGCGGCCAGCAGCAGCGTCTGGCGATTGAACGGGTTGCTGCCGAATCGATGGCGCAGCTGGGCCTCGTCTGCCGCGACGCCGTGCAGCGACGCGATCGCCAGCAGGCATTGAAGGCCGGTGTCGGGCTTGGGAACGTCGGGGGCGATGTCCGTGATCGTCGTGTCCATGGGGGTCTCGCGGCAGCCGATCGCGGGGGCGACCGGTCGGAAGTGGAGGGGCGCCGCGGGGCCGATGCCGGTCCCCGCGGCGCAGGGCGGCGTCAGTGCGCCTTGACCAGCGTGAACGGCGAATGCGTGCCTGCGTGTCCGTGCGCGCCTGTCGTCACCGGCGTGGGCACGTTGAAGCTCGCCATGGCCTGGACCAGGGGAGCGGCGCTGCCCGTCGACACCGGTGCCGGGGTCAGATAACCCGCATGCGTCGCGTCGGCGCGCTTGAGCGCGAGGTCGTGATGCGTCGCATCCAGACCTTGGAGGGTCGCCTTCGTCATCTGGTTGACGCCGGCCGCCGGGATGGCGGCGAAGGCGTCGGCGGACAGGGCGTTGATCTGCGTGGCCGACATCCATCCCCAGGAGATGGCGATGGCAGGCACCTGGGCCGCGGTCAGTCCGCTGAAGCCGTCGGCGGACAACCAGTCGGGGTGCTCCATGGCCCCGATCTGCTGCGCGGTCATGGCGTGGATCGTCGAAGCGCTGAGACCGCTGCTCGCGCCGTAGGCCTCGATGTCCTTGATGGCCTGGGCAGGCAGGGCGGCGATGGCGGCCGGCGACATGGCGTTGATCTGCGCGGCCGACATATAGCCCCACGAGATCGAGACGGCGGGCACCTGCGCCGCGGTCAGTCCGCTGAACGCGTCGGCGGACATCCAGTCCGGATGCGCGATGGCGGCAACCTGTTGGGGGCTCAGCGCGGCCACAGTGGCGGCGCTCAGGCCACGGATCGCGGCCTCGGGGAGCTTCTGCAGGTCCGCCGGCGCCACGCCGGCCAGCGCCTGCGGCGACAGTGCGTTGACGTCCGCCGCGGTGACCTGGCTCCAGTCCGAGATCAGCACGGGCGCCGTCTTGATGTCGTTCGCATGATCGGCGTCGGCGCTGCGCAGGGCGATGCTGCGATGGGTCGCATCCAGCCCCTGGAGCGCGGCCGTGGTCATCTGGTTGATGCCGGCCGCCGGGATGGCGGCGAACGCCTCGGGGGACAGCGCGTTGAGCTGCGCGGCCGACATCCAGTACCACGAGATGGAGATGGATGGCACCTGCGCCGCCGTCAGGCCGCCGAAGGCCGCCACGGAGAGATGGTCGGGATTCGTGAGCGCGCCGATCTGCTGCGGCGTCATGGCGTGGACCATCGCGACGGACAGATCCTTGAGAATGTCCACCGACAGGTTCTTGATGGCCTCGATCGGCAGGGCGGCGACGGCGGCCGGCGACAGCGCGTTGAACCAGTCGGCGCCGAGGAAATACCAGTCCGCATGAACGGACGGGATCTGTGCGGCCGTCAGCCCGCTCACGCCGGCGGGGCTGAGCCATTCGGGATGCGTCATGGCGGCGATCTGCGCCGTTGTCATCGCGCCCACGGTGGCGGCGCTGAGTCCCTGGTACTGGGACTGCGAGAGCGATTCGATCCACGCCACCGGCAGCGCCGCGATGGCCGGGGCCGACAGCGCGTTGAACCAGTCCGGGCCCAATGCCGAGAGCTGGTCCACGGACAGGCCGGCGATCGCCGACGCCGGCAACTGGTCCAGATGAGGCAGCGACTGCAACTGCTGCGTGCTCCAGTGCTGCAGGGTGGCTGCGCTCAGTCCCTGGACGGCGGCTGCGGAGAGCTGGCTCAACTCCTGCGGCGTGATGGCGGCGATCATGGCCGGCGTCTGGCCGTTGATCCAGTCGGCGCTCACGCCCGACCAGACCACGCCGGCGAAGTGGGCGGCCGCGCTGCCGTAGTCCGCTGGCGTCGCAATCACGCTGAACGCGCCGCTGCCGGCAATGGCGTCCAGTTCCTCCGGCGACAGCTCGAACACGAGGTCCGGGCTCCAGGGATTGCGGAAGATGAACTTGTGATTGGCCTCGTCGACGCCGATGACGGAGAACGCGTGACCGCCCACCAGGTTGGTTTTGCCGTCGCTGCCGGTCGACACCTTGTCGCTCGACGCGTAGCTGACGAGACCCGATCCGCTCTCCAGCGCGGCCCTGACCGCGTCCCAGGCCGCGGCGCCGCTCTGATAGTCGGTGTAGTCGTGTCCGCCTGCGATCGTCCTCAAGGCGTAGGCGGGAACGCCGCCGTCCAGCTGATCGGTCTGATTGGCCCACGGCGTGTCGTAGCCGTTGCCTTGCAGCAGACCGCTGGCGCAGGCCGACACGTAGGCTTCCTCGACCAGCCGCGCCCATCCGCCGGCGTCGGTGCCGGCGCCGTAGCCGGCGACCTTGCCGTCGACCGTGACGAAGACCGGATCGGTGCCGCCGTTGAAGAACTTGACGGCGTAGGTGCCGTTGCCGTTCGCGCTGATCAGGCCGTTGAGGCGCTCCGGCGCATCGGCAGCGATGTCTTCCAGCGACGAGATCAGCCAGCAGTCGCCGAGCCCGCCTTGCGCCAGCCCGTTCGTCGCCTGCTGGATGGAGCCGGCGAACAGCGGCTGGTCGGACACGTCCACGTAGCTGTCGGCGGTGGCGCTGTTGCTGCCCAGGAACCACTTGTCGACGGACTGCTTGAACGCGTCCGCGCTCATGTTCACCTGCACGCCGTCGCGGAGCATGCAGCCCATCAGCGACGACACGTAGCTCGGATCGCCGGTGACGCTCCGGGCCGAAGCCAGGGTGTTGTTGAAGGCGTCGAACTGGGCGGCGCTCAGTCCGCCGGCGCCGATGCCGGCGGTCATCGACTGCAGCTTGGCCAGCACGCTGTCGTAATTGATCGAGGCGTCCTTCGACGCCATGTCGAGGTAGCCCGCGTGCACTTCATCCGCGCTCTTGAGGGCGATGGCGCGACGCGTGGCGTCCAGGCCCTGCAAGGCGGCCAGCGACATCTGGTTGATGCCGGCCGCCGGGATCGCGGCGAAGGCGTCCGTGGACAGGGCATTGAGCCAGCGCGCGCTGGCGGAATCCCAGTCCGTGGCGAGCTTGAGTTGCTCGGGCTTCAGCTTTGCGGCGGCCGACAAGGGCACCCAGTCGGTGTCGGCGATGGCCGCGAACTGGGCCGCGGTCATCGATTGGAAGCTGGCGTCGGGCAGGCCCCGGATGGCGGCGGCGTTGAGCTGCGCGATCGCCGACGGCGGAAGCGCCGAGAAGGCGGAAGGTGTCAACGCCTTCAGGTAGTCGGGAGACACCTTGCTCCAGGCCTGGGGCGCGATCGCGGCGATCGCAGCCGGGGTGAATCCAGCGGCGGCCGCCGGCGACAGGAATTCCGGGTGAACGAGGGCGGCCGCCTGCTGCGCCGTCATGGCGCCGACGTCCGCCTTGCCGAGACCCTTCACCGCCGCATCCGACAACTGGGCGATGCCCGCAGGCGGGATGCCGGCGAATGCGGCGGGAGAGAGCGCATTGAGCCAGTCCGCCGACATCCAGTACCACGAGATGCCGATGGCAGCCACCTGCTGCGCGGTGAGACCGCTGACGGCCGCCGGCGGCAGCCAGTCGGGATGCGCCAGGGCCGCGATCTGCTGCGTCGTCATCGCGGCGACCTGCGTCTTCGTGAGCCACTGGTAATGGTTCTTGTCGAGTCCGCCGAGCGCGGAGGTCGGAATCTGCTGGATCTCGGCCACGCTCAGGGCGGAGAACGTGGCTTGATTCAAGGCGTTGGGATTGGTGAGGTTGGTCATGGCAACACGGGCAAAGGGGTGGAAGAAGCGTTCCGGGCGGAGCGCGACTGCGGGCGCGCGGTCGGCGTCATGGCCGCCGCGATGGCGGACTGAAGGGGGAATTCAGCGGGCGGGGAATGCGGCCGGCTGGACGGATGCGATATCCGTGTTGCCTTGCCATTGGCCGATATCGGCCAGCAGTTTCAGACGCGCCGCATGCCACAGCGATTCGCACTGCGCCTGGGATTCCAGGGCGTCGCCGAGGGCGTTCTGGGCGTTGATCAGTTCCAGGATGTCGCCGACACCGCGTTGATAACGGTTTTCCGCGGATTCCAGGCCGGTGTTGGCGGTATCCAGCAATTGCTTCGACGAATCCAGGGAGGCCCGGGACGATTGGATATCCGCGACGGCGGTGACGAGTTCGCTCAATACCTGCTGTTCGGCGTCGGTGACCTGGGCCTCGGAGCTTCTTGCCTGCGCCTGGGCGCGCTGCACCTGGTATTTGTTGGAATATCCGTCGAATATCGGAATATTCAGGGTGAACCCGGCGGAGACCGTGCTCGACCTGCCGGCCGCGGCGCCCTGGCTCGACGACCCATTGCGCTGGTGGGACAGGCTGAAATCAATGGTGGGTCGACCCTGGGAGAGCGTCGCGGAGACCTTGCGCGCGTCGGCGTCGCGTTGCGCCCGGGCGGCCAGGATGGCCGGGTGATGCTGCCGGGCTTCGTCGAGCAGCGTGGCCAGGTCGGGCGTCGGCGCGTCGTTGTCGGACTGCCCACGCGCCGGCAGGGTCAGCGGCGTCCCCACGGGCGCGCCGATCACGTAGCCGAGCGACGAGAACGCCTTGTCCACGTCCGCCTGGGCGCGTTGACGGGACAGGCGGGCGCGGGCCAGGGCGGTCTCCGCCTGGAGTGTGTCGCTGCGGCCGGCGATGCCGCGTTCCTCGCGCCGCTCGGCGGCCGCCAGCGTGCGGGCCGCCTGGCGGGCGGCCTGCTGGCGGGCTTCCAAGGTGGCCCGTGCCTGCAGGGCTGCGAAATAGGCCTGGACGGTTTCGCCGACCGTCTTGCGCACGGCGTCGTCACGACTGGCGACCGCCGCCGCCAGCAGGCTGTCCGCGGCAGACTGGTTGGCTGCCCGCTCACCGAAGTCGAACAGGCGCCAGTTCACGCCGACGGATCCGCCCAGTCCCCGCATCCGGCTGGTCGGATCGAAGGCGCCTGGCGTCCGGGTGGTGGTGTCCTGCGCGAGGAGGCTGGCGTTGACGGTAGGCAGCGAGGCGGCGCGGGCGATGCCGACTTCGGCAGTGCGCGCCTGGACGGATTGCCACGCCGTCGATGTCTTGATGTTGCGGCAGAGTGCGGCATCGATGGCCGCGGTCAGCGTCAGCGGCCCGTCTGAGGCGACCGGAACATCGCATCCGGGAAGGTCCGCGCCCCACGCGGAGTGGCCCAGCAGGAGCCAGGCGATGGCGGCGATACCCGTGGAGCGTCGCCAGTGCCGGATGAATCGTGCGTCCATGTTTCAGTTCCTCCGCGCCGTGGCGCGAACGTGTCGGACATCGGAGGACGTCCGGATTGCTGGAACGGCTGAACGCTGCGTCCGCGGTGTTCAACCATGGGGCGCATTAGATTCATGTCAGGGCGCTAGATAAATAGGCTGGTCGCGATTTCCGGAGTGAAACTTGAAGGCCTGTGGAAACTCCACGAATTCGGTGGCGTTGGTGGGTGTTTGCGCTGTTTTGTCAGAACCTGCTGTTGAAGTGAGAGGATTGGCTGTCGGCGTCTGCCTGGAATAGAGGGTCGCGACCGTAGAAATTGCTATTGATTGGTGGGGTTGCGCAGGAAATGCAGTTTAAATAGGTGGGTTGTATAGTTAATGTGGGCTAGCAAATATGCTCAGCCCGGCCTTGCAATCCGGGCGAAAAACGGCGCGCAGGGGCAGTCGCAGCAGGTGTAGACCTGACGACAGCAGGGGGAAGTGCGGAGGGAAGGGAGAGGTGGAAGCGCCGCGAGACAGCGCTGGGAAGCAAGAACCTGGTGCCCGGAGCCGGACTCGAACCGGCACACCTTGCGGCGGGGGATTTTGAGTCCCCTGCGTCTACCGATTTCGCCATCCGGGCGGCACGGTTTTGCTTCTTCTGAAGGTCGCCGTGGGCGACCTATCGTGCGGCTGGTGACCGTTGACCTGGAGGCAACGGAGCGCCGCGAAATGAGAAAGCCATTATGCCACGCAAGACCTGACCTCCACTGAGAGAATGCGTGGTTATGAGTGATGCAAGCGCCTTCGACCCCACGAGCTATCCGACCCTGGAAGATGTCATCGGCAACACGCCGCTGGTTCGACTGCAGCGGGTGCTCGGTCCCGAACTGGCCGCGCGCGGCAACGTGCTGCTGGCCAAGCTGGAAGGGAACAACCCGGCGGGCTCCGTGAAGGACCGACCCGCCATCAGCATGATCCGGCGCGCCGAGGAGCGCGGCGAGATCAAGCCCGGCGACACGCTGATCGAGGCGACGTCCGGCAACACCGGCATCGCGCTGGCGATGGCCGCGGCGATCCGTGGCTACCGCATGGTGCTGATCATGCCGGAGGACCTCTCGGTCGAACGCGCCCAGACGATGAAGGCCTTCGGGGCCGAGCTCATCCTGACCCCGCGATCCGGCGGCATGGAATACGCCCGCGACCTCGCCGAGCAGATGCAGCGCGACGGCAAGGGTCGGGTGCTGGACCAGTTCGCCAACAGCGACAACCCGCGCATCCATTACGAGACCACGGGGCCGGAGATCTGGCGCGACACGGGCGGTCGGATCACGCATTTCGTCAGCGCGATGGGCACGACCGGCACGATCACCGGCGTTTCGCGCTTCCTCAAAGAGAAGAATGCCGATGTCCGTATCGTCGGTGCGCAGCCGGCCGAAGGGTCGCGCATCCCCGGCATCCGCAAGTGGCCCGCGGCCTATCTGCCCAAGATCTACCGGCCCGAGACCGTGGACGAACTGGTGCTGGTCGGCCAATCCGATGCCGAGGACATGGCCCGCCGCCTGGCGCGGGAAGAAGGCCTGTTCGGCGGCATTTCGGCAGCCGGCGCCTGCTGGGTCGCGATGCAGATCGCGCGTCAGGTCTCGAACGCAACGATCGTCTTCGTGGTCTGCGATCGCGGTGATCGTTATCTCTCCACCGGGGTGTTTCCCGCCTGAGCAGCGGGACCGCGGATCGGGGATGATGCCGGTTCCGCGACACGCAGGCGCTCCGGCGCCCACGCCTCATGAGCTTCCGCTTCTGCCCGCAATGCGCCAGTGAGCTGGCATGGATCGAACTGCCGGAAGACGGCGGTCCGAAGACGCGGCTGCGTTGCCCGAACTGCGACTTCACGCACTGGAACAATCCGACGCCGGTGCTGGCGGCCGTCGTCGAATGCGTGGATCGGGAGGGCCAGGTCTTGCTCGCGCGCAACGCGGCCTGGCCGGGACCGTTCTTCGGACTGATCACCGGCTTCATGGAGGCCGGGGAGTCGCCGGAGGAAGGCATCCGGCGCGAAGTGCTGGAGGAGACCTCGCTGGAGGCGCTGGGCGCGACGCTGATCGGCGTCTACGACTTCCAGAAGAAGAACCAGGTCATCATTGCGTACCACGTGCCCGCGCGCGGCGAGGTGACCTTGTCGCCCGAGCTGGTCGAGTACACGCTGACACCGCCGGAGCAGCTCGAATGCTGGCCCGCAGGTACTGGCCAGGCCCTGGCCGACTGGCTGCGCGGGCGCGGCATCGAACCGAAGTGGATGCCGCCCCGCATGTGAAGCGGCGGAGCCGGCTGACTAGAATCTCGCCTCATCGCCCCGGTCATCGGCGGCAAGGACGCTCTCAATGGACATTCACAAGGAACTCGACACCCGCGGCCTGAACTGCCCGCTGCCCATCCTCAAGGCCAAGAAGGCGCTGGCGGAGATGGAAAGCGGCCAGCTGCTGAAGGTGGTCGCGACGGATCCCGGCTCGACGCGCGACTTCCAGGCTTTCGCGCGGCAGACCGGCAACGAGCTGGTCGAGCAGACCGCAGCGGGTGACGAGTTCATCCACGTGCTCAAGCGACGCTGAGCAGCGCAAACCAGGACCGCGGAAACGAAGAAGGCCACGCTCTGCGTGGCCTTCGCGCTTCATGACGGGTCAGTGACGGGAAGTCCTGCCGTCAGAAGTTCAGCGCGGCTTGCGCGCGAGTTCGGCGCGGTCAGATTTCCAGGGCCTTGAGGTATTCGCGGAAGCTGGCGCCGAGTTCCGGGTGGGCCAGCGCGAGTTCGACGTTGGCCTGCAGGAAACCTTCCTTGCTGCCGCAGTCGTAGCGCTTGCCTTCATAGCGGAAGGCGAAGACCTTCTCGCGGCGCATCAGCGCGGCGATGCCGTCGGTCAGCTGGATCTCGCCGCCGACACCGCGCGGCTGCGTGGCGATCTCGCGGAACACGCCCGGCGTCAGGATGTAGCGGCCGGCCACACCCAGGCGCGAGGGCGCGTCTTCCGGGGCGGGCTTCTCGACCATGTGGGTGAGATCCATCAGGCGGTCGCTGATGGGTGCGCCGGCCACGATGCCGTAGCGCTTGGTGTGCTCGGCCGGCACTTCCTGGACGGCCAGGATGGAAGCCTGCCATTCGGAGAACTGGTCCACCATCTGCTTGAGCACCGGCGGCTTGCCGACCATCAGGTCGTCGGCCAGCAGCACTGCGAAGGGCTCGTTGACGACGACGCACTGCGCGCACAGCACCGCGTGTCCCAGGCCCAGGGCCTTGGGCTGGCGGATGTAGATGCACTCCATGTCGTCGGGCTTGATGGAATGGACCATCGCCAGCAGTTCCTTCTTGCCGGCGGCTTCCAGTTCGGTCTCGAGTTCGAACGCGGTATCGAAGTGATCCGGAATGGCGCGCTTGTTACGCCCGTTCACGAAGATCATCTGGCGGATGCCTGCGGCGTAGGCTTCCTCCACGGCGTACTGGATCAGCGGCTTGTCGACCACCGGCAGCATCTCCTTGGGCTGCGCCTTGGTGGCGGGCAGAAAGCGTGTGCCGAGTCCGGCAACCGGGAAGATTGCCTTGTTGATGAGGGCCATTTACGTACACTCCGACGGTAATTGCGCCGGCATTCTTGCACGGCGCAGCTGAAAGAAAATCAAACAAACCTCTCCAAACCACTCATGGCAGTGCTAGTCCTGGAACCGCTGGAGGCTGACGTCCTGGAATGGCTGGCGGAGCGCCACGTCATCCAGGCCGCGCCCGACCTGGCGGAGGCGCCGCTGACCTTGAGAGAGCATGTTGCGCAGGCCCAGGCAATTTTCTTGCCCGCCTCGATTGCGCTGGACGCGGAGATGGTCCGCCGGGCCCCCCGTTTGAGGGCCGTCGGCCGCATCGGCGCCGGCGCGGAGAACATCGACCTCGAAGCCTGCCGGGCCGCCAACATCGAGGTGGTGCGCGCGCCGACCGCCGCGGCGTCGGCGGAAGCCGAGTTCGTCATCGGCGCGTTGCTGGCGCTGCTGCGCCGCGTGCCGGTGCAGGGGGCGGATGGGAACTGGGTGGGGCGTGAACTCGGATGCGCGACGGTCGGCCTGGTCGGTCTGACGCCCTCTGCGCGCCAATTGGCGACGCTGCTGCCGGCGTTTGGTGCGCGCGTGATCGGCTATGACCCCAGCCTGCACCATGCCGACCCGCTCTGGGGGCAATGGGGCATCGAGCCCTACGGACTGCGCGAACTGATGCAGGCCGCCGACGCGGTCAGCGTGCAACTGGCCTACTTCCCGCGTTACCGCGGCCTGATCGGCGAGCGGGTGCTGAACTTCTGCAAGCCGTCGCAAGTGCTGGTGTCGACCTCGCACTCGGCGCTGTTCGACGAACAGTCGCTGGCGGATGCCTTGCAAGCGGGCCGTCTGCTGGCGGCCTGGCTCGATCTGATGGAGCCCGGCCTGATGGAGGCCGGGCGTCCGCTGCACGGCGTGCCGGGATTGCAGGTCACGCCGCGGATCGCGGCGACGACGCGAGAATCGAGAATGCGCGCCGCGTGGAGCGTGGCGCGGCGGATCTCGGAGATCCTGGCCACGCCCGCCGTCCAGCCTGAGTTCAGGCCGACCCACCCAGGCGCGCTGCCTGATCTTTTAGCCGAACCACGGTGGCGCTGAAGTCGGCAATGCGCTGACGTTCCTGCTCCACGACGGCCGCCGGCGCGCGCGCCACGAAGCTCTCGTTGCCCAGCTTGGCGGTGGCCTTGGCCACCTCGCCTTCCAGTCGCGCGATCTCCTTGGCGATGCGCGCGCGCTCCGCCTCGACGTCGATCTCCACCTTCAGCGCCAGTCGCGCCGCCCCGTGCACCAGCACCGGCGACATCGCGCTCTGCGCGTTGAACGCGGCCTCGTCCTCGATCAGCTCGACGCTCTGCAGCTTGGCGAGCACCTTCAGCGCAGGCGCGGCTTCGCGCAGGAAGGACAGGTCGCCGCCGGCCAGCAGCGGCACGCGGTCCGACGGGCTCAGGCCCATCTCGCCCCGCAGGCTGCGGCAGGTGCCGACCACGGACTTCAGCTGCTCCACCCAGGCGACGGCCTGCGGGTCGATGCGCTCCGGCTGGGCCACCGGATAGGCGGCCGTCACCAGGTAGTCGGTGGCCTTGCGACCCGCGATCGGGGCGACGGTCTGCCAGAGTTCCTCGGTGATGAAAGGCGCGATCGGGTGCAGCAGGCGCAGGATGGTTTCCAGCACACGGATCAGCGTGCGGCGCGTGGCGCGCTGCGCGGCCTCGTTGCTACCGTTCTGGTCGGCCTGCGCGGTCTGCAGCTGGACCTTGGCCAGCTCCAGGTACCAGTCGCAGTACTCGTCCCACACGAAGGAATAGATCGCGTTGGCGACCTGGTCCAGGCGGTAGTCCGCGAAGCCCTGCGCGACAGCCTGTTCGACCTTCTGCAGCTCGCTGACGATCCAGCGGTCGGCCTGCGAGAACTGCAGGTAGCCGTGGGCGCTGCCGCCGGGGGCGCATTGCTCCTTCGTGTGCTCCACCAGGCCGCAGTCCTGGCCTTGCGTGTTCATCAGCACGAAGCGCGTGGCGTTCCAGAGCTTGTTGCAGAAGTTCCGGTAGCCCTCGCAGCGCTTGCTGTCGAAGTTGACGCTGCGGCCCAGCGTCGCCATCGCGGCGAAGGTGAAGCGCAACGCGTCGGCGCCGTAGCCGGGGATGCCTTCGGGGAATTCCTTCTCCGTGGCCTTGCGGACCTTGGGCGCGGTCTCCGGCTTGCGCAGGCCCTGAGTGCGCTTGTCCAGCAGCGGGGCCAGTTCGATGCCGTCGATCAGATCGACCGGGTCGAGCACGTTGCCCTCGG
The DNA here is from genome assembly GCA_002205125.1 of Roseateles noduli. Lineage (GTDB taxonomy): Bacteria > Pseudomonadota > Gammaproteobacteria > Burkholderiales > Burkholderiaceae_C > Roseateles > Roseateles noduli. The sequence continues at coordinate 14,860 of NIOE01000010.1, forward strand.
ACTTGCTCATCTTCTTGCCCTGCGCGTCCAGCACCAGGCCGTGGATGTAGACGTGCTTGAAGGGCACCTGGCCGGTGAAGTGGGTCGTCATCATGATCATCCGGGCGACCCAGAAGAAGATGATGTCGTAGCCGGTCACCAGCACCGACGATGGCAGGAAGAGGTCCTGCTCCAGCGTCTTGGCCGGCCAGCCCAGTGTGGAGAAGGGCACCAGCGCCGACGAGTACCAGGTGTCCAGCACGTCCTCGTCGCGCTTGAGCGCGCCGGTGTAGCCGGCCGCAGCGGCCTTGGCCTGGGCTTCGGCCTCGTCATGGGCGACGAAGATCTCGCCGTTGCTGCCGTACCAGGCGGGGATCTGATGGCCCCACCAGAGCTGGCGCGAGATGCACCAGTCCTGGATGTTGTTCATCCACTGGTTGTAGGTGTTGACCCAGTTCTCGGGGACGAACTTCACCTCGCCGCTGGCGACGACGTCGATCGCCTTCTGCGCGATGGACTTGCCGTCGCGGCCGGGCTTGCTGGTGGCGACGAACCACTGGTCCGTCAGCATCGGCTCGATGATCTGGCCGGTGCGGGTGCAGCGCGGCACCATCAGCTTGTGCTTCTTGACCTCGACCAGCAGACCCTGGTCCTCGAGCGCCTTGACGATCAGCTTGCGCGCGGCGAAGCGGTCCAGGCCGCGGTACTCGGCCGGGATCTCGTCCATCGTGTCCACGACGGTCGCATCCAGCGTGAAGATCGTCAGCATCGGCAGCTTGTGGCGCTGGCCGACCTGGTAGTCGTTGGTGTCGTGCGCCGGCGTGACCTTGACGACGCCGGTGCCGAACTCCTTGTCGACGTAATCGTCGGCGATCACGGGCACCAGGCGGCCGGTGATGGGCAGCTTCACCTGCTTGCCGATCAGGTGCCGGTAGCGCTCGTCCTCGGGGTGGACCATGACGGCGGTGTCGCCCAGCATGGTCTCGGGACGGGTGGTCGCGACAACCAGCGTCTCGTCGCCCTCGGCCATCGGATAGCGGATGTGCCACAGCGAGCCGTCCTCCTCCTCGCTCTCGACCTCGAGGTCGGAGACGGCGGACTTGAGGATCGGATCCCAGCTCACCAGCCGCTTGCCGCGGTAGATCAGGCCCTCGTCGAAGAGCTTGACGAAGGTGTCGACGACGACGGGCGAGAGCTTCTCGTCCATCGTGAAGTACTCGTGGCCCCAGGACACCGAGTCGCCCATCCGGCGCATCTGCTGGGTGATGGTGGAGCCGGACTGCTGCTTCCATTCCCAGACGCGGGCGACGAAGTTCTTGCGGCCCAGGTCGTGGCGGCTCTGGCCCTGGCCCTGCAGCTGGCGCTCCACGACGATCTGCGTGGCGATGCCGGCGTGGTCGGTGCCGGGGACCCACAGCGTGTTGTGGCCGCGCATGCGGTGGTAGCGCGTCAACGAGTCCATGATGGTCTGGTTGAACGCGTGGCCCATGTGCAGCGTGCCCGTCACGTTCGGCGGAGGCAGCTGGATGCTGAACGACGGCTTGGCCGGATCGAGCGTCGGCTCGTAGAGGCCCTTGGACTCCCACAGCGGGCCCCAATGGGCTTCAAGAGAGGCGGGTTCGAAGGACTTGGCGAGTTCGGTCATGGGGGGCGCCGCTGTGAAGCGGTGTCATCTGGGCGAGGGACAAGGTGAGCCGTCGATTGTAGGGCGGCGTGACCCCGCGACGCCCCGTCCGGGCGCCTGGAGACGAGGGACACCCCAGAGAGGGAACGCGTCCCTCGTTGGAGGGGATGTCGAAACCCGACTCCCTGACGCGTCGTGTCAGCAGAGGCGGCGGTTGCCGCCGCGTTTCGCCCGTTTCCCCCCTTGGAGGCATTCCCTCGGACAGGGCAACGGCGATACAAAACGAAAAACAGCGATACCGCGGTGAGATGCCCTGGCGAGGGGGCATGGGAATCATGGCGACATGGATTCACTGCCCGGAAACCCGGGCTTTACCGAGGAATTGCAACATGCATCTGTTTCGACGCTGGAGCCACCACCATGAACGTCAGCACGCTCACTTCGGCCACGATGGTCGCTTCGGTCCTGTCGGCCCTGTGTGTGACGATGGCTTCTACGGCCCGCTGCCCGTCACCGGTCCCTGGTACCGCTTCGGCGGTTTCGGCGGTTTCCCCTGGGGGTGGGGCGGTCTTGGACACGGGCATGGGCATGGACATGGACGCCGACACGGTCGCCACTGCCACCACGGTCGCCATGGTCACCACGGCGGTCATGGGTGGGACGGCTTCGGCGGGGGCCTGGGATCCGATGCCTACCACGCCGGTCGCGGCGAGAGGCTGCAGGCCCGGGCCGTCGCCTTTCTGGACCTGAGCGACAGCCAGTCCGCACTGCTGGAGCGGCTGATCGTCCAGCTCGCCACGGCGCGACGCGCGGTCAAGGCACTGGCGCGGGGTCCTGAGGTCGCCCGGCTTGTCGACAGCGAGAACTTCCGGCGCGAGGAGGCGCAGGAACTCTTCGACGGCCAGATCGAGGCGCTGCGGGCGACCGGCCCGGCGCTGGTGGCCGCGGTCGGCGACTTCTTCGATGCCCTGGACTTCGACCAGCTGCAGATGCTGCGCTTCCTGCTGCGCCGGCTGCGCCGCCGGGCAGGTCGGGGCGGCGAGGATCGCGACGAACGCGGTCGCCGTGGCCGTGGTGATGCTCGCCCGGACCGCGATGGCACTGCGGGCACCGGCGACCGGAGCCTCTGATGGACAGCCGCGACTGCCGGCAGCCCCCGGGGCTGCTGCGGCCGGTCATCGACCGCAACCGCTGCGAGGGCAAGGGCGACTGCGTCGAGGTCTGCCCGTACGGTGTCTTCTCGGTCGGCACGCTGCCGGTGGAACGGCGCAAGGAACTGAACCTGTTCGGCAAGCTGCGCGGCTACGCGCACGGCTGGCAGCAGGCCTTCACGCCCAACGCCGACGTGTGCCGCGCCTGCGGCCACTGCGTCAAGGCCTGTCCCGAACGGGCGATCACGCTGGTCCGGCACAGCCACAATGGACGTCACGATGCATCGATTGCTGCTGATTGACGACGACGAGGCGCTCGCCGCGCCGCTGGCGAGCTACCTGGCGCGCTTCGATTTCGCGCTGAGCGCGGTGACGCGGCCCAGCGCCGCGCTCGCACGCCTGGCCGAGGAGCGCTTCGACGCCCTGATCCTGGACGGCATGCTGCCGGAGATGGACGGCTTCGCGTTCTGCAAGCGTGTGCGCGGCGGGACGGAGTCGTGGCGCGAGATCCCGATCCTGATGCTGACCGCGCGCGGCGACCTGACCGACCGCGTGGTCGGCCTGGAGCTGGGCGCGGACGACTACCTGGCCAAGCCCTTCGAACCGCGCGAACTCGCGGCGCGGCTGCAGACCATCCTGCGGCGCACGCGGCTGGCGCCGGCCGCGGCCGTGCCGGCGACGCTGCTGCGCTTCGCGGGCCTGGAGATCGACACCGTGCGCCGTGTCGTGTCAATGACAGTGACGGCGGCGGCGGGGGCCGTCGAGCTGACCAGCACCGAATATGAACTGCTCCTGATGCTGGCCCGCGAGCCGGGCCGCGTGTTCTCGCGCGACGAGATCCTGAACCGGCTGCGCGGCCAGGAGGCCGACCTCTACACGCGGGCGGTGGACATCCTGGTGAGCCGGATGCGCCGCAAGCTCGAACCGCTGGAGGCGCTCAAGACGCTGCGCAACGCGGGCTACTGCTTCGCGCTGCCGGCGGCGGAGGAGGGCGCATGAGCGATCCGCGCCACCCCTACGACCACTGGAACGATCCGCGCCAGCGCCACGCGCACCGCGAGGAATGGCGGCGCCGCGCCCGGCAGATGCGCCGGATGCACAAGCTGGAGAAGATGCGCCGCTGGGCGGAGATGGAGGCCGGAGGCATCCCGTTCCCGCGCGAGCGCGGCTGGCGCTGGCACATGCGGGCGCGCAACCGCTGGCACCAGCGCTGGCACCGGCACCACGCGCAGTTCAAGCACTCGCTGGGCGCGCGGCTGATCGCGATCTTCGTCGTGCTGGCCTGCGCCGGGATCGGCATCCTGTGGGCCTCGATGCAGGTCGAGTACGGCCTGCTGTGGGCGGTGCCGCTGCTGCTGCTGGTGACGGGTCTTGCCTACGGCGGCATCCGGCATCTGGTGGGGCCGCTGCGCGAGCTGGCGGCCGGCGCGGAGGCCTTCGGGCGGGGCGATCTCGACCATCGCGTCCCGATCTACCACCGCGACGAGATCGGCGACCTCGCGCACCGCTTCAACCAGATGGCCGAGGACATCCAGGCGATGCTCGACGGCAAGCGCGCGCTGCTGCTGGCGATCAGCCACGAGCTGAGAAGCCCGCTGACGCGGGCGCGGCTGCATGCGGAGCTGGTCGACGAGGGCGCGTCGAAGGAGGCGCTGCTGGACGAGCTCGCGCAGATGCGGGAGCTGATCTCGGCGCTGCTGGAGAGCGAGCGCCTGGGCAGCGGTCACCGGGCGCTGCAGGTGGCCGACTGCGACCTCGGCGCGCTGGCGCGGGAGCAGGGCCAGCCCGGCGTGGCGCTGCGCATCGACCGCGACCTCCCGGTGCTGAAGCTCGACCGCATGCGGGTGCAGCTGCTGCTGAGGAACCTGGTGCACAACGCGCTGCGGCACAACGATCCGGACGTCGGTCCGGTGATGGTGTCCGTCGAGCGCGACGGCAGCGGCGGCCACGGCGGCGCGAAGCTCTCGGTGCGGGATCACGGGCCGGGCGTGCCGCCGGAGGTGTTGCCGCAGCTCGGCCAGCCTTTCTTCCGGCCGGACGAGGCGCGGGCCCGCAGCGAGGGCGGCGTCGGCTTGGGCCTTTCGTTATGCCGGCTCGTCGCCGAGGCGCACGGCAGTCGACTGGAGCTGCGCAACGCGCAACCGGGGTTCGAGGCGGTCGTGAGATTCCCCTGACGAGCGGCGCTCCCACTCATCCGAGTGGGAGCTGGCGATTTGCCTACCGAGTCGAGTCAGTCCGCCTGCGAGAACCCGTGTGGCGGCGATGCCGACGATTTCATTGAATCGATTTCATTGATCTTTTCGTGCCAGGTCTTGTCGGCGGCGCGAGCAAGATTCCTCTCCCGCGTCGTCAGGCGCGGTCCATGTCATCCCGACGAAGGTGATGTTTATGAATTGATCCGATCTGACTGGAGTTGTCCATGTCCCCGATGTCCTTCTCTCATGCCGGTGCGTCCGGCCGCTCCCCGGCTTCTGCCACCGCCTCCGCCGCAGCCCGCTTCCGCGGTCCGGCGAGCTTCCACCCGATCCTCGACGACGAGCTCGACGACGATCCCGGTGCCGAGCTTGCCGCACGCGCGCTGGATGCCGATGACGCCCGTGGCGCCGTCGCCTCCGTCGCCGGCGGCAGCAGCGAGCCGCCCGCGCCGCCGCTGCCGTCGCCGTCGCGGATGTCCGCGACCGGTGGGCCTTCCGCGCCGGCCCCGCGCCGCGCGAGGACGCTCTTCATGCAGCGCCGTCTGCTGGAGCTCCGCCCGCTGTTGCGCCTGAACGGCGAGGAATTCGAAGCCTTCCTCTACCAGTCGCGCATGTACCCGTCGCTGAGCCGCTTCGCGGCGGGCGGCGTCGAGTACTTCGTGCCGCGGCGCGACATCACGGTGGGGCTGGCGATGAAGACGTTGCGCGAACGCATCGAGCACGCGGCGGTCATCGCCGAGCTGGTCTGCCGCCTCAAGCGAGACGACGAGGAGGACGGTGCGCTGTGCAACGACGACGAGGCGGTCATCGCCTCCGCCGCGATCCGCGACGACCTGCGCGAGGCGCTGGGCATGCTCGGTGTGTTCGAGCAGGCGATCCGCGACGGCGTGGCGGTCGTGCAGTACCACGAGCCGGTGGAGGACGGGGTCCGGTAAGGTGGTCCGGCAGGTTGGTCCGGTAAGCCACGGGTAAGTCGGGGCGGAGGAGGATGCGCCTTTAACATCCGCATTTCCGCTCCCGCTGCCCATGAACCGAATTGCCCTGGTCGAGGATCACGTCCGGCTGGCCGACCTGATCCGTCAGGCGCTGCAGACCGCCGGCATTCCGACCGACGTCTTCCACGCGATGGAGGCGGCCTGGGTCGCGCATCGCGACGTCGGTTACGCCGCGCTGGTCATCGACCGCGGGTTGCCGGACGGGGACGGACTGTCCCTGGTCAAGCGCCTGCGCGCCGCGCACCAGGGCACCCCCTGCCTGATGCTCACGGCGCGCGACGCGCTGCACGACCGCATCGACGGCCTCGAGTCCGGCGCCGACGACTACCTCGCCAAGCCTTTCCCGATGGAGGAACTCGTGGCGCGCGTGCGGGCGCTGATGCGCCGCTCGGTCGCGGTGCGACCGCCGCGGGCGGTCTTCGGCGACATCGAGGTCGTGATCGAGGAAGCCCTGCTGGTCCGCGGCGAGGTGTCCGTGGCGCTGGCGCCGGCGGAGCTGCAGATCGCCATCGCGCTGGTGCAGCAGCAGGGGCGTACGGTGCGTCGCGCGGCGCTGGAGGCGGCGGCCTGGGGCCTGTCGGAGGCGGTGACGCCCAACGCGCTCGACGTCGCGCTGCATCGGCTGCGCAAGAAGCTGAGCTCGCTCGGATCGGAGCTGCGCATCGTCAACCTCAGGAACCATGGGTATGCGCTTCAAGATGCGGTGGCCGAATAGCCTGCGCAACCGCGTGCTCGCGGTGCTGGGGGCCAGCATGGTGCTGAGTGCGGTCGTGGTCGGGCTCGCCTCCATGGTGTTGTGGGAACCGTTCTCGCGCTGGGTGCTGCGCCATCAGATCGAAGGCAACGGCAAATCGCTGGCGGAGCACCTGGAGTTCGACGCCCACGGCCGGCCGGTCGGCATCGAGGCGAGGGCGATCGAACCCTGGCTGTTCGACAGTCTGCGCAACGAAGTGATGCTCCGCGTGGCGGACGGCGACGGGCGCGTCGCGTATGCCACGGACGGCGTACTCGCCACGATCGCGCCGGCGGGAAAGGGCTTTGAACCCCGGCGGCAGTCGTTCGCCTTCCAGCGGCAGGGCGTCGCCATGCATGCGGCGACCGTGCCCTTCGATCGCGCGGGGAAGCGCTGGTACGTGCAGTTCGCGGTGACCGACCGCATCGTGCTGCAGATGCGCGAATCCATCGGATTCGACGTCTTCCGACAGGGCGTGGCAGCGCTGGGCGCGACCTTCGTGCTGATCTTCATGATCACGATCCACGTGGCCTTGCGGCAGGCGCTGCTGCCGGTGCGCGCGGCCTCTGGTGCGGCGCGTCGCATCTCGCCGAGAACCTTGGCCGAGCGCCTGCCGACGACGGACCAGCCGCGCGAACTCCGTCCGCTGGTCGAGGCCTTCAACGCGGCGCTGGACCGGCTGCAGGGCGGATTCAAGACGCAGCAGGAGTTCCTGTCGAATGCCGCGCATGAGCTGAAGACGCCGCTGGCGCTGATCCGTGCGCAGGTGGAGCAGGCGGAGTCAGGCGCCTGGCGCGAGCAGATCCTGGATGACGTCGATCGCGTGGCGCGCCAGGTGCAGCAGTTGCTGCTGCTGGCAGAGGCCAGCGAGCAGCGCAACTACCGCGTCGAGGCGATCGATCCGACGCCGGCGTTGCGCGAGGTCTTCGATTTCATGGAGCGCGTGGCCGCGCGGCACGACGTGACCCTGGGCCTGCATCTGAGTCCCTCGCTCCGTGCCTGGCACGCGGATCGCGGAGCGCTCTTCACGCTGCTGAAGAATCTGCTGGAGAACGCGATCCAGCACAGCCCGCGGGAGAGCGTGGTGACGCTGGCGGCGGGCCCGGAGGGCTTCTCCGTCTCAGACCAGGGCAAGGGCGTGGCGGAGAAGGACCTGCCGCGCATCTTCGAGCGTTTCTGGCGCGGCGCCGACAGGCGGGAGCAGGGCGCGGGACTGGGCTTGGCGATCTGCACCGAGATCGCGGCGGCGCACGGCTGGCGGCTGAGCGCGCACGGGCGGGTGCCGGGGCCGGGATTGGAGGTGCGTTGCGAGATGGCACCAACGACCGATCCCGCAACGACCGACCCCGTGGCAGGCGCTATCCTGCCGGCATGCAACACGTCCCTCGACTCAGCGCCGCCAGCGGCGCAACGGCCCTCGCGGTCGTTCTCTGTCTGACCGCCTGCCAGAGTCTGCAGCCTGAGCAGGTGGCGGACGATTGGGCTCAGGCGGCGGACGCCATCTCCGTCTTCAGCAGCGAACAGGAGGCGATCGCTGTGGCCACGGGTCATCCGGGCGCCGTGCCCCGGACGCTCGCCGTCGAGGCGGACCTGGTCGTCATCGGACGCCGGACGTGCGAGGCGGGCGCAGTCCAGGTCAAGACGCGGGATGGCTCGACGGGATGGTCCCTGGCGACGTCGCTCAAGAACCTCGGGCCGTGCCCGCTCCCTGCCGCGCACGGCTGACGACGCCGTTCCGCGTCCGCAAGGGGCCGGGCCCACGCCGGACCGCTTCATGGCTATCATCCGCGCGATCAAGGAGACGGACATGAAGACACGCTTCTGGTTGGCGCTCACCGCGGGCGCACTTTTCTCGCTGTCGGCGGCGGCCCAGGAGGTCACGTTGACGCGGCTCGACTGCGGCAACGGGACCAACGACCCGCGGCGCTTCAGCGACACCTTCGCCTACACCGAGACGAGCAAGCCCTTCACCTTCAGCTGCTACGTCATCCGGCACGGCTCGGACGTGATGGTGTGGGACACCGGCTACCTGCCGGGTTCCGCGCCCAACGCGACCAACAAGCCGCTGGGCGATCTGCTCAAGCAGATCAAAGTCGATCCCGCGGACGTGAAGTTCGTCGGCATCAGCCACTTCCACGCCGACCACACCGGCCAGGTGAGCCTCTTCAAGAACGCGACACTGCTGATCGGCAAGGCCGATTGGGACGCCATCAACGCGACGCCGCCGATGGCCGGCGCCAATGCGAAGGGATTCGCCGAGTGGATCGCGGAGAAGCGCAAGGTCGATCCGCTGACCGCGGACAAGGACGTCTTCGGCGACGGCACCGTCATGGTCCTGCGCGCGCCGGGCCACACGCCGGGACACAGCATCCTGCTGGTCCGCCTCAAGGAGATGGGGCCGGTGATCCTCAGCGGGGATTCCGTCCATTTCCACGAGAACTACGAGCACGACGGCGTGCCCGGCTTCAACGACGACCGCGCGCAGACGCTCGCCTCGATCCAGCGCGTCAAGCAGATCGAGAAGAACCTCAAGGCCACGGTCATCATCCAGCACGACCCGCGCGACATCGGCAAGCTGCCGGCTTTCCCGGCGGCGGCGAAGTAACCGCGGACGGGCGAGGCCGCCCGTCGATCGCCATCGACCGCTGAACGTAGGGCGGGGACGGGTGCTGAGTTCCGGCGCCGACGTCACCCGCCGCTCGCACCCATCAAGCTGACCCGCTGCCTCCAAGCGTGGTCCACGTGCCCCTCGGGTGAACTGCGAAGTTGGCCGAAGTAGCGCGAAGGGCATTCGCCGTAGCACCGCACCCACACCTTTGCCAAGTGGGCGGAGTCCGTGAACCCGGACGCCTGCGCGATGGCGGTCAGCGCTCGCCCGCTGCCGAAGAACATGGCCGCGCGCTGGATCTTCACCGCCAGCGCGTACTGCCGCGCGGAGATGCCCAGCGATTTCAGGAAGCCGCGCGAGGCCTGCGCGGCGGACAGTCCGACCGGCGCGCCCAGAGATGCCAGGTCTTGCGCCGGATCGAGCCGCAGCCCCGCCATCATCTGCAGCACGCGCGGATCCAGCGGCCGATGCGGCGCGACGCTGTCGGCCACGCTGCCCACCAGCATCTGCACCGAGGCCTGCAGCCGCCTCCCGCTCAGCGCCTGATATGCGAAGGCGGACGCGCAATCCAGCAGGCCGGCGAAGTGCTGCTCGTCCAGCACGCGGACCGGCGCGCGGTCGGACCAGCGGCTGAAGGTGTTGTAGCGCGGGTGTGTGGGCTCGAGGTCGATCAGCACCGCCGGTTGCCCGCCGGAGTCGATGGCGCGCGTCGAGAACGGGCGCACCGCCACCAGACGGCCTGACCAGTGCTGCCCGTCGACGCTGACGCTCAGCGGCTGCGGCGTCAGCGCGCAGGCCAGCGTGACCGAGTGGCGCCGCACGCGCGAGCGCACCGCGCCGCTCGCATAGATGAAGCTGTCCCCCAACAGGCCCAAACGCGGGCCGACGAAGTTGCCAGACGTCATGAGGACATGCTGCGACCGGCAGCGCCATGGCGTCAAGGCGGGACCGCGCCGCGCTCCTGGTCATAGCGGAGCTGCGCGCGCATCGCCTTCTCCTCCATGCTGCGCGCGGTGGACGTGTCCTCGCGCATGAGCTCCAGGATGCGACGCGCGACGGCGTCGTCCTGCGCGAACATCTCCCGGGCTGCCTCCGCGCCGAAATGGGCCGCACGCAGCGCCTGCATCGTCTGGAGTTGCGCGAGTCCTTCCTCGGGCACCAGCGGCGCCTGACCCGGCGGGAACGCAGCGGCCTGCGCGGTCTGGTAGGCCTCGAACTGCGCGACGAGCTCTCGGGCTCGCGCGGCGGCCGGCGCCGGCAGGTCGGCCACCTCGGCGTCCACGCGTGCGTTCAGCGCCTCGCCTTCGTTGAGCGCCAGCAGCGCCTCGGCGCGCAGCCGCATCGGCTGGTCGACGACGAGCCGCCCCCGGGCATCGGTGCGGAACACGCGTCGGGACGGTTCAGCAAGACCTGGCCCCGATGCCGAGGCCGATACCGACGCTGACATTGACAGGGGCGGCGAGGCGCTGGCGCTGTCGTCGAACGCCGACGGCGCGTTCAGGTGCCCGTTCGCGTTCGCGGTCTGCGCGGCGACCGGCGCGGACGCCCCGGCCGCCCGGGACCAGGGGAAGGCCGTCTTCAGGTCTTCAATGGCCGCCGGTGCATGAGCCCCGGCGGCCAGCCAGGCGAGGAGCGCCACGGCGCCCACGCCGGCGGCGAGGACCAGCGCGATGCGCCGGCCCCGGTGACGATCGGATGGGTGCGACATGGCGTCCTCCGGCGGATCAGTACGGGCAGTTCTGGTTGTAGCGGTCGAAGACCAGCGCGGTGGCGTAGGCGGTGTGCGCCGCGCCGCACAGGAACGGCGAGTACCGCGTGTCCGCATCCACGAAACGCTTCATCCAGGTCACGCCATATCGGCCGATCGGCGTGTTCGTGCTGTTGGGCGTGAAGTGGGTGGCGCCGTTGAGCTCCGCATAGGCCTTGAAGGTCGAGGCCGGCAGGCTGGCGTAGAAGGGCCGCGCGTGCGCGGCGACCGACGCCACCGTGTCGCCGTCCGCGCCGACGATGAGCGTCGGCACCCGCACCTGGGTGAAGCTGGTGCTGAGGTTCCACGGCGTCAGTGGCAGCGCGGCCTTGAGCGTCGGGTTGTCCTCGGCGGCGATCAGCGCGCCGCCTCCGCCCATCGAATGCCCGGCCACCGCCAGCCGGGTGCTGTCCACGCGGGCGCGCACCGTGCTGCTGGCACTGTTGACCACGTAGTTCAGCGCCGCCATCAGCTGCGTGGCGCGGCTGGCGGGCTGGTCCAGCGTCGAGTTGGTGTTCATCGTGATCACCACCAGGCCGTGCGTCGCCAGCCGGCGGCCCAGCCACGCAATGCTGGACTGGGTGGCGGTGAAGCCGGGACTGATGGCCACGACCCCGTAGCGGCCGGCGGTGGTGGGGTAGTAGATGGTGCCGCCGCCGAAGCCGCGCGCCAGCGTGACGTTGCTGGTCGAGACCGCGAACGATCCCGCGGTGGCGTTGAGGCTGGCGGACGTGGGATCCGGGCCGATCTGCGCCGAGGCGCTGCCCGCGGCGAAGGTGGCGAAGGCGACGCACAGGGCGGCGGCCCGCAGGGCGGTCCGCAGCGAAGCTCTCTGAGTCATGGTGTCTCCCTTGATGAGGCGCCCGTGCCGCGAGATGCGACAGGGCGGACCCAGTCTAGGAAGCGCTCCGTCGGAGTGCCTTGTACGCATCCGGGGGAGGAACCCCCTAGGATCGTTCAGGGAAAACCCGGGATGGGTGCCCGGGATGGATGCCCGGGATGGACGCTGCGTGTCAGCCCGCCTGGCCCTTGCGGGCCGCCGCCGCGGCGCGCGCCACGTGCAGCTTGCGGTAGCTGTCGATCAGGCGGTGATGGCGGTCGAGGCCCTCCAGCTTCATGCTGGTCGGCGTCAGGCCGTAGAAGCGCACGCTGCCGTCCGCCGATCCGAGCACGGCGTCCATGCGCTCGTTGCCGAACATGCGGCGGAAGTTGGCGACGTAGTCGTCCAGTTCCAGCTCGTCGTCGAGCAGCACTTCCAGCACCACGTTCACGGCCTGATAGAACAGCCCACGCTCGACGGTGTTCTCGTTGTATTGCAGGAAGGCGCCGACCAGCTCCTGCGCTTCTTCGAGCTGCCCCAGCGCGAGATGGATCAGCAGCTTCAGTTCCTGGAGGGTCAACTGACCCCACACCGTGTTCTCGTCGAAGTCGATGCCGATCAGCGTGGCGATGTCGGTGTAGTCGTCGAGCTCGCTGTCCTCGAGGCGCTCCAGCAGCGCCTCGAGCTGGTCATCGTCCAGCCGATGCAGGTTGAGGATGTCGGCGCGGAAGGCCAGGGCCTGGTTGGTGTTGTCCCAGATCAGGTCCTCGACCGGATAGATCTCCGAGTAGTCCGGCACCAGGATGCGGCAAGCCGTCGCGCCCAGCTGGTCGTACACGGCCATGTAGGACTCCTTGCCCATCTCGTCGAGGATGCCGAACAGCGTGGCGGCTTCCTGGGCGTTCGAGTCGGCGCCCTCGCCGGAGAAGTCCCATTCGACGAACTCATGGTCGGCCTTGGCGCTGAAGAAGCGCCACGACACGATGCCGCTGGAGTCGATGAAATGCTCGACGAAGTTGTTGGGCTCGGTGACGGCGTTGCTGGCGAAGGTGGGGCGGGGCAGGTCGTTCAGGCCTTCGAAGCTGCGGCCCTGCAGCAGCTCCGTCAGGCTGCGCTCCAGCGCGACCTGCAGGCTGGGATGCGCGCCGAAGGAGGCGAACACGCCGCCGGTCTTCGGGTTCATCAGCGTCACGCACATCACCGGATAGACGCCGCCCAGCGACGCGTCCTTCACCAGCACCGGGAAGCCTTGCTCCTCCAGGCTGCGGATGCCGGCGACGATGCCGGGGTACTTGTCGAGCACGGCCTGCGGCACGTCGGGGAGGGCGATCTCGCCTTCGAGGATCTCGCGCTTGACGGCACGCTCGAAGATCTCGGACAGGCATTGCACCCGCGCCTCGGCCAGCGTGTTGCCGGCGCTCATGCCGTTGCTGACGTACAGGTTCTCGACGAGGTTGGACGGGAAATAGACCGTCTCGCCGTCGGAGCGCCGCACATACGGCAGCGCGCAGATGCCGCGCGCCACGTTGCCGGAGTTGGTGTCGATCAGGTGCGAGGCGCGCAGCTCGCCGTCGGGGTCGTACCAGGCGAGGCAGCGCTCGTCGAGCAGGCCTTCCGGCAGCGCATCGTCCGGGCCGGGCTGGAACCAGCGCTCATCGGGGTAATGCACGAAGGGCGCGTTGGCGATGTCCTCGCCCCAGAACACGCCGGCGTAGAAGTGGTTGTTGTTCAGGCGCTCGATGTATTCGCCCAGGGCCGAGGCCAGCGCGCTTTCCTTGGTGGCGCCCTTGCCGTTGGTGAAGCACATCGGCGAGTGCGCGTCGCGGATGTGCAGCGACCACACGTTGGGCACCAGGTTGCGCCAGGAGGCGATCTCGATCTTGATGCCCAGGTTCGCCAGGATCGCCGTCATGTTGGCGATGGTCTGCTCCAGCGGCAGGTCCTTGCCCGGGATGTAGGTGGCGGCCGCCGCATCCGGATTCAGCGTCAGCAGGGCCTGCGCGTCGGCGTCGAGGTTCTCGACCTCCTCGATGATGAATTCCGGCCCGGCCTGCACCACCTTCTTGACCGTGCATCGGTCGATGGAGCGCAGGATGCCCAGGCGGTCCTTCTCGGAGATGTCCGCCGGCAGCTCGACCTGGATCTTGAAGATCTGCTGGTAGCGGTTCTCGGGATCGACGATGTTGTTCTGCGAGAGGCGGATGTTCTCGGTCGGGATGTCGCGGGTGACGCAGTACAGCTTGACGAAGTAGGCCGCGCACAGGGCCGAGGAGGCCAGGAAATAGTCGAACGGACCCGGCGCCGAGCCGTCGCCCTTGTAGCGGATGGGCTGGTCGGCGATGACCGTGAAATCATCGAACTTGGCTTCCAGGCGGAGCTTGTCGAGAAAGTTGACCTTAATTTCCATGCGATGACTCTTCTGCGGGTTATCCAGCATTATCGCGGGCGTCAACCGCGAGCCCCGAGGAGACGGGGTCGGCGGATAGGATGTCCGGATGAGTTCCCCAGAGACTCCGGGCACCCCCGACATCCCCGGCACGCGCCTGCGCGACCTCGCGCGCCTGCGGCGCGTGCGCGACCGCATCGATCGCGAGTACGCCCAGCCGCTGGACGTCGAGGCGCTGGCGCAGGCGATCGGGATGTCGGCGGGGCATCTGAGCCGGCAGTTCCGGCTCGCTTATGGGGAGTCCGTCTATGCCTACCTGATGACGCGCCGCATCGAACGTGCGATGGCGCTGCTGCGCCGCGGCGACCTCAGCGTCACCGAGGTCTGCTTCGAGGTCGGGTGCTCCTCGCTGGGCACCTTCAGCACGCGCTTCGCCGAGCTGGTCGGCGTGCCGCCCAGCGTCTACCGCCGCGACTCCGCGGCCGAGGCGGAAGGCCTGCCGTCCTGCGTCGCCAAGCAGGTGACGCGTCCGATCAGGAATCGAGAAGCGCCGGAGAAATCGTCCCCCTAGACTGCGTTCCAAGGGTCCGGACCCCGGCGGCGACGGCCGCCAAGCCCCTCTGACAACACCTGGAATCACTCATCTGGAGACAGACATGGACATCACCATCCACTCGACCTTCCTGCCGCACACCGACCCCGAGGAATCGCTGGCCTTCTACCGCGACGGGCTGGACTTCGAGATCCGCAAGGACGTCGCCTTCGGCGGCAACCGCTGGATCACGATCGGGCCCAAGGGCAGGCCGGACACGTCCATCGTGCTGTTCCCGCCCAACGCCACGCCGGGCCTCACCGACGAGGAGAAGCGCACCATCGCCGAGATGATGGCCAAGGGCACGTACGCGATGCTGCTGCTGGGCGCGAAGGACCTGGACGAGACCTTCCAGCGCCTGCAGTCGCGGGACGCCGAGATCGTGCAGGAGCCCACCGACCAGCCCTACGGCGTGCGTGACTTCGGTGTGCGCGACCCGGCGGGGAACATGATCCGTATCCAGCAGCTCAAGAACTGACCCCGGAGGCCCGCATGCCCAGCACCACCGATCCGAAGAAGAAGCCCTCGACCGGCGCCGCGAAGACCTCCGCCAAGCACGCCGCGACGTACGTGGCGAAGAAGGCGGTCAAGCCGGCCGTCAAGAGCACCTTCCGAAGCGCCGCGCCCAGCGACGACAACGTCCCCGGCGTGAACGCTTCCAAGATGATCGATGCCCGCATCGAGGAGCTCGGCGACTGGCGCGGCGAGATGCTCGCGCGGCTGCGCAAGCTCATGAAGCAGGCGGTGCCGGGCGTCGAGGAGACGTGGAAGTGGCGCGGCACGCCGGTGTTCGAGCGCAACGGCCAGATCTGCACCGGCGAGACCTACAAGGACGTCGTGAAGATGACCTTTGCGAAGGGCGCGAAGCTGGCGGATCCGGGCAAGCTCTTCAATTCGAGCCTGGACGGCAACGCGCGCCGCGCCATCGACATCCGCAAGGGCGAGAAGATCGACGAGACCGCGTTGAAGGCGCTGTTCCAGGAGGCCGCGGCGCTGAACGACGCGGCCGCGAAGCCGAAGAAGGCCAAGCCGGCGGCTTGAGTCCGCCGGCTCAGTGCTTCGACTTCGGCCTTCAGCTTTCAGTCGTCGATTTCAATCGTCGGACTTCAGCCCTGCTGGCTCGCGAAGGTCCTGCGGAACTCCGGCGCCGCGTCCTCGCGGGTGTTGACTTCAAGCATCAGCCGTCCCGGCATCCAGCAGAAGAAGCGCGAGCCTCGTGCGTGCGAGATGAGCTCGGTCTCCATCGGCACGCCCGCGCCGACCATGTCGGCATGGATGCGCTGGAGATCGGCCATGGTCGACACCTCCACGCCGATGTGGAAGTTGCCCGGCCAGTTGACGTCGCGATCGCGGGCGTCCTCGATGACGATGTCGAGGGCGTCCTTCTTCACGACACGGCTGCGGCCCATCGCGAGCACGGCGAAGCCAAGGAAATGCTCGAAGAACGCGGCAGTCGCGGGGACGTCGTGGGAGGGGAAGCTCAGATGGTTGAGCGTGGAACGAACCGTCGTGGAATGCGTGGTCATGGTATGCCTGTGCGCAAGCCGGCATGACGCGAAGGGCGTCGGAATGCCAGTGGGGTTGCGCGTTGGCTGACGTAAACGCTTACGGCCCGGTGCGGTCGTGATGACTGCGGAGCGGTCGCCATCGTAGTGGCGCGGTGCGCGCGTGGTCAAGCTCGCCGGGAAGACCGGAAATCTCGCCGTGCGATCAGCGGATGATCGGCTTCATCGGGCAGGTCGACGTCATCGGTCCCGCCGCGCCGTGCGGAACGTGATCGACCAGCGCAGCCGCTCCACCGGTGCGACGCTGTGCTGCCACGCCCAGCGCGCCGGACCTCGCAGCGCGTAGATCGACCTCGGCTCGACGCTCACCTTGATGACGTCGCCGCGCTTGGGCGCATCCGGCGGATAAGGGCGGAAGCGCAGCGTCGCCGCCGCACCGAGCGACACGCCGAAGACCTCCTCGAAGTCAGGGACGTCGCGATGCCAGCCCAGCGGCGTGCCGGGCGAGTACTCGGCCACCAGCGCATGGACGAGCGTCTCTGGCGCAACGCCTGCCCACTCCGCGACGCGGCCGCGCAGCGGCTGCAGTTCCTCGATAAGCGTCTGCGTCGGACGCAGGCGGTTGGCGTCGTAGTCGAAGCTGCCGCCATAGCTGACGACGCGGCGTCGCGCGGTGTATTCCTTGTACTGCGCAGCCTCCAGCGGCAGCGAGCGGATCAGCGCGATCAACCCGCCTTCCTCGTCCGACGACAGGAAGCCCGACCGATACGCCATGCCTTCGGGCAACGCGTCGGCGGGCGGGTCGAGATCGTCGAAGAGGGAGGTCTGGTCGGCGGCGGCCATGCAGCAGTGTTTCGGCAGGTCAAAATCCGCCGCTGTCGAAACTGGGAGGACACATGACCGAAGAAGTCATCAAGAAATCATTCTGGCGCGAGTGGGGCATCCTGATCGGGTTCGCGGTTTTCGCGGTCGTGGCGATCGGCGCGTTCCGCATGTGGACCGAGTACAAGGCCGAACAGCCGATCGTCCAACCGTACAAGCGATATCTCGACGAACTGGCTGCGGCCTCGCCGGGCGCAGCGGCGTTCCTCCAGCAGTACCGCGCCGTGCATCGCCGGGACAGCGTCGCGTCCATGCACTACCCGCACATGTGCGGCGCGATGACCCGCATTGCGGAAGGCGAGGGCGTGGATCCCGGAAAGATCGATCCGGGGCAGGCACCAACCTGCAGTCAATTGGGGCGGGTCATGCCGCCGCAGCTGATCATCCCGTGAAGCGCGGCGAAGGTGGATCGGCTCAATCGCCCGACACGAAGTACACCATCCGCCATTGCCCCTCGACGAGCTTGAATCCGGCGCGATGGCCCAACTTCGCGGAGGTCGGGCACTGGACGATGTCCCCGGAGATCCATCCGCACGACATCCGTGCGGCCTTCGCGAGTGCCGGCATGGACGAGGAATCGCCCTTCCACGCTTCGATGGCTTGATCGGCGCTTCCGTCGCCACCGAAGCTCCAGGTGAAGTCCTCGACCATCATGGCGCGCAGGGCGGAATAGTCGCGCTGCCCGGCGGCGATGCGGATGCGTTCAAGCGCTGGGGCGAAGGTCCCCGGCAATGCGCGTGGTGCCGCCAAGGTCGAGGAGGCGGCGATCAGCATGCACAGGAGGATCGCGGCCGCGTTCCTTGCCGGCGCGGTGTGAGGACGGAAGGGCGAAGACATCATCCTCCTCGAAGATAGTTGTCCTTCACCCGGATGTAATGCTCGGCGGAGTACTTCAGGTAGGCGATCTCGTCGGCGGTGAGTTCGCGCACGGGCATCGCGGGCCGGCCGATGTAGAGGTGGCCGCTCTTGAGCACCTTGCCCGGCGACACCAGGCTGCCGGCGCCCAGCATGACGCGGTCCTCGATGACGACGTCGTCCATGACGATGCTGCCCATGCCGATGAGGCACTCGTTGCCGATGCGGCAGCCGTGCAGGATGACGGAATGGCCGACCGTCACGTGGTCGCCGATGATCAGCGGCGAGCCCTCCGGCTTCTTCGGGTTCTTGTGCGAGACATGCCCCATCGTCAGGTCCTGCACGTTGGTGCCGGCGCCGATCACAATGCGGTTCACGTCGCCCCGCAGCACGGTGTTGCACCAGACCGAGCTGTCGGGACCGAGGGTGACGTCGCCGATCACCTGCGCGGATTCATGGACGAAGACGCGCTCGGCGAGCACCGGGGCAGTATCGAGGTAAGGGGACAGCGGCATGGCAGGCGAGGGCGGGCAGCGGAAGAAGAAGGACATTGTCGCGGCGTCGAAGAAGACCGTCGCGAAGCCTGCTGCCAAAACCGCCGCCAAGAAGCCGCGCGAGAAGCGCCACCACCACTACGTCTACGTCGTCGAGCTCGCCGACCAGGTCTGGAACGAGCCGCGCTTCCGCAAGGCGAATCCCGACTACCGCCTCGGCATGCCCTTCGTCTACGTCGGCATGACGGGGCTCGATCCCGACCTGCGCTTCGACAAGCACAAGGCCGGCATCCAGTCCAACCGCTACGTCTTCGACTACGGCTTGCGACTGCTGCCGCAGCTCTACGAGGTCTACAACCCGATGCCCTACGAGGCCGCGCGGGAGATGGAGGTCGAACTCGCCATCGGCCTGCGCGAGGCGGGTTACGGCGTCTGGCAGGCCTGAAGCGTCCGGCAGGCGTGAATGGCCGGCCCGACACTGTTCCGATACAGCGCTGCGGCATGATGCAGCGGCCCTTTGTCCAGGAGTCGAGATGAGCGTCACGTCCCCTTCCGCCGCCACGCCCGTGGCCCTTCCGACCTACGACGACGTCGAGGCCGCTGCCCGCCGCATCGACGGCCACGCGCATCGCACGCCGGTGCTGACCTCGCGCACCGTCGACGAGCTGTTCGGCGCGCAGGTCTTCTTCAAGTGCGAGAACTTCCAGCGCATGGGCGCCTTCAAGTTCCGCGGCGGGTTCAACGCGCTGTCGCGCTTCACGCCGGAACAGCGGCGCTTCGGCGTGGTCGCGTTCTCGTCGGGCAACCACGCGCAGGCGATCGCGCTGTCGGCGCGCATCCTCGGCATGCCGGCCACCATCGTCATGCCCCAGGACGCGCCCGCGGCCAAGATCGCCGCCACACGCGGCTACGGCGGCAAAGTCGTCCTCTATGACCGCTACACCGAGGACCGCCAGCAGATTGGCCGCGACCTCGCCGAGAAGCACGGCCTGACCCTGATCCCGCCCTTCGACCATCCCGACGTGCTGACGGGGCAGGGCACCGCCGCGAAGGAGCTGTTCGACGAGGTCGGCGCGCTCGACGCCGTTTTCGCACCGCTGGGCGGCGGCGGGCTGCTGTCGGGCACCGCCCTGTCGACCCGCGCGCTGTCGCCGAAGGCGAAGCTGTACGGCGTCGAGCCCGAGGCGGGCAACGACGGCCAGCAGTCGTTCCGCAGCGGCACCATCGTTACCATCGACACGCCGCGCACCATCGCCGACGGCGCGCAGACCCCGCACCTCGGCGACATCACCTTCGCGCTGATCCGCCAGCATGTGGACGACGTGCTCACCGCGAGCGATGCGGAGCTGGTCGATGCCATGGGCTTCTTCGCGTCGCGCATGAAGATGCTGGTCGAGCCGACCGGCTGTCTCGGCTTCGCCGCGGCGAAGGCGATGAAGGACCAGTTGAAGGGCCAGCGCGTCGGCATCGTGATCAGCGGCGGCAACGTCGACATGGCGCGCTTCTGCGAGTTGGTCGGCGCGCGGGCCGCCGTGGATACTCCGACGCCATGAGATTTCAACCCACTGCCGTCTTCCGCGTGCTGGCCCTGAGCGGCCTGATCATGACCGCCGCTTTCCAGCCCGCGCTGGCGGCCTGCAATGTGACCACGCTGCCCGAGGGCTGGGCGGCGGGATCTGCACGCTGGGACGGCCCCTGCGCCTCCGGCCAACCCAACCAGGCTGACGGTCTGGGCGTGCTCAAGGAGCAGCAGGGCGCCGCCGTGAAGCGCATGTTCCTTGGCCGCGTCGCCAAGGGCGAACTGGCGCTGGGCGTCGTCGACATCCCCGACCAGGGCTTCATGGCCGGTCGCTTCGCGCGGGGCAAGCTCGTTCCTTCTGACGACCGCCAGGTGGCCGTCCAGGCCTTCGAGGAAGCCGCCAAGGCCGCAACGGCCGCCGCGGACCGCTTCGAGCAGGCGGGCAACGCTGCCTCGGCGAAGTTCTACCGCGCCAAGGCCAAGACGCTGCGCGAGCAGATGGACTGAGCGTGTCCTTGGACTGAGCATGCTCTTGGACTGAGCCCTGCTGACAGGGCGCGTCCCGGCGCTCGCTACAGTCGATCCATGACCGACAGCCCCCGTGCCTGGATCCGCCTGCCCTCCGGGGCGGCGCTCGACCTGATCAATCCGTCCCCCGACGCCTGGACCGACGAGGACCTCGCGCTGCGCCTGGCGCGCACCTATCGCTGGGGCGGCGAATCCGTCTGGCCGTGGCCGTTGTCGGTCGCGCAGCATTCGCTGCTGGTGCTCGCGCTCCGTCGGCGATGGGCGGAGGAGGACGGCGAGCCGCTCTCAAGCGCGCTCCAACGCGCCGAGCTCCTGCATGACGCAGAGGAAGGCTTTCTCGGCTTCGACTGCATCTCGCCGCTGAAGCGCGTGCTGGGTGAGCCGTTCCGGATCGTCGGCGATCGGCTGATGGGCGCGATCGCCGTCCGCTACCGGTTGCCGGCATGGACTCCCGAGACCCACGCGACGCACAAGCGCGCCGACAGCATCGCCGCCGCGACCGAGGCCGTGCGCTGCACGGGCTGGTCCGAACGCGAGGTGCGCGAAGTGCTCGGCATCACGCATCCGGTGCTGGACGCGGATCCGCTCCATGCCGCGTACGGCGGCAAGCCGTGGGAGCCGTGGCCGGCGGACATCGCGGCGGGACGGTTCCTGGACGAACTCCGCCGGCTCAACGCCTGACCCCTTGCGTCGCCGCCGCGCGCAGTGCGACGCACCGCGCGACCGCAGACCTCAGATCTGCCGTGCGATCGACCGCCAGGCGGCCTCGGCCAGCACCGCCGCGCGGTCCGCGGGGCTCGCCAGCCGGCGTCCCGCCAGCCATGAGCGGCTGTACCACTCCGCCGCGCCCAGCACGAGCGCCGGGATCAGCTCCTCCGGCAGCGGCATCACGCGCCCGTACTTCACGTCGCGCGCAAAGCAGGCGTCGATCGGCGCATACCGCGTGGCGATCCGCGCGCGCAGGTCGTCCCCGAACGGACCGCCCGCGACCACCTCCCGCGCAATGAAATAGAAGCGCGCCAGATCCGGCGCCTCGGTGATCCAGACGACATAAGCCGTGATCAGGGCGTCGACCACCGCATGGCTGTCCTCCAAGCCCTCGGTCTGCGCCGCGATGGCGCGGCTCTGGTCGTCGACCGCCGCGAACAGCAGCGCTGCGACCACGCCTTCCTTGTTCTTGAAGTGGTGGTAGATCGTGCCCACGCTCTGGCCGCTGGCCGCGCGGAGGTCGTCGATCGTCGTGGCCTCGATGCCCCGCGCGTTGAACGCCGACAGGGCCTGCGCCAGGATCAGCCGCTTGGTCTCGGCCCGGTCCTCCGGGTAGGCGGCCTTCAGTACTTGCTCGGTCCTCGCGACGGCCCTGGCGGTCTTCGTGGGCATGTTTAGAATAATCTTCTAGAGTTTCTCTGCGATCTCGTCGGGCGATTCCCTCCGGAATTCCGGCGACCGCGGTGCGAGCCGCGATCATCCCTCAAACACCATGGTGTCCACGCACGCATGAAGCCCTCGTTGCTGCCCGTCCTGAACGCCCTCGGTGTCCTGGACAACCCAAACCGGCCATTGCAGTCGGATCCCGGCGATCGTCAGGCCATGGCCTATGCCAGCAGCGCGCAGGACGTCGATGCGCGCTCGCTGGCCGATGCGCTCGCGTCGGGGTTGTACGCGGTCAACGTGACGCTTGGACACGTCGCCGGCAGCGGCGATCCGCGCGCCGCCACGGAGCGCGACATCGCCGGCTGGGACGCCTTCATCGACGCGCATCCGCAGCTGCTGAAGGTGAGGACGGGCGAGGACCTCGCCGTCGCGCGCCGCGAGGGCCGCATCGGCGTCATCTACGGCTTCCAGAACACCGAGATGCTGGGCACCGAGGTGGCTGCCGTGGACCACTTCGCGGACCGGGGCGTGCGGGTGATCCAGCTGACCTATAACGGCCGCAACGCGGTCGGCTGCGGCGCGACGGTGCCGGACGACGACGGCCTGAGCGCCTTCGGCGCCGAGGTCGTCGAGCGGCTGCAGCAGCGCCGCGTGCTGGTCGACCTGAGCCACAGCAGCGAGCGCACCTGCCTGGACACGCTTCGTCTGGCGAAGCGTCCGGTCGCTATCACGCACACCGGCTGCCGCGCGATCGCCGATCATCCGCGCAACAAGAGCGATTCGGAGCTGCGGCTGCTGGCCGAGCGCGGCGGCGTGGTCGGGCTGTACTTCATGCCTTACCTGCGGTTGAGCGGCCAGCCGCATGCGGAGGATCTCCTCGCGCATCTGGCGCACGCCATCGATGTCTGCGGCGAGGACCACGTCGGCCTGGGCACCGACGGCGGCAGCACGCATTACGACGACATGGCGGCGTATCGGAAGCATCTCGAGGATGAAGTCGCGCTGCGCCGCAGCCTGGGCATCGGCGCACCGGGCGAGACGGCGGACGTCGGGCTGTTCCTGCCGGACCTGTGCGGGCCGGACCAGTATCAGCAGCTTGCGCGCCTGCTGGCGGCGAAGGGGTATCGTGCGTCGCGCATCGAGAAGATCCTGCACGGCAACTTCCGCCGGTTGATGACGGAGACCTGGGAATGAGGACGATGAAGCTGGTGAAGCGAATCAAGCGACTGGTCGCTGCCTGTGCCATGAGCTGCGCGGCGATGGGCGGCGGGCTCTGGGCGCCGGCCGCGTCTGCGCACGACGGCTTCGAACGCCAATGGGCGCCGACCGCCGCCGATGCGCAGGCGGCGCAAGCTGCGTTGCCCGCGCCTCAGGTCCTGCCGGGCGCGAAGCCGCTGCTGTCGCAGGTCCAGATCCACGGCATGACCGTCGGCCGGCAGGCGTTGAGCCGCCAGGGCGACGAGGTGCTGGTCGACTACGCCTTCAGCGAACGTGGCCGCGGCGACCAGCTCCGCGCGAAGTGGACGCTCGACGCGCGCGGGCTGCCGCTGCGCTACGAGGCCGAAGGCAACGACTACTGGAAGGTTCCGCTCACCGAGCGCTTCGACCGCGCGGACGGCAAGGCGTCCTGGAAGAACCGCGTGGAGCAGGGCGGCGCGGCGTGGCCCGAGGCGGGCGCCTTCTACCTGCCCGCCAACGCGCCGCCGGAGTTCACCGGCGTGCTGGCGCGCGCGCTGCTGAAGGCACCGGGGCAACGCCTGGCCCTGCTGCCGGCGGGCGAGGCGACGCTGACGAAGGGCCCGACGATCGTGGCGGGCGGTCGGCGGCTGACGCTGCATCAGATCTCGGGCATCGACTTCACGCCGGTGGCGGTGTGGCTGGACGAGCGCCAGCAGACCGCCGCCGTCATCGACGACTGGTTCGAGGTGCTGGAAGCGCGCGACGTGCCGGCGCTCGCGCGGCTGACGACCGCGCAGCGCGACGCGGACAAGCGCTGGTCCGCCGAGGTCGCGAAGCGGCTGACGCACGTGCCGCAGGGCGATCTGCTGATCCGCCATGCGCGCCTGTTCGAGCCGCGCGACCTCGTGGCGCGCGAGGACATGCGCGTGCTGGTGCGAGGCGGCTTCATCGTGCGCGTCGAGCCCGACGACGGTTCCCCGGCGCCGGCCGGCACCGAAGTCATCGAGGCGGCAGGCCGGTTCCTGATGCCGGGGCTGTGGGACGTGCACCAGCATTTCTCCGGCACCGACGGCGTCTTCGACCTGATCGCCGGCGTGACCAGCGCGCGCGACATGGCCAACGACAACGTCCCGCTGATCGAGCGCGTGAAGCGATTCGACGCGGGCACCGAGCTCGGCCCGCGCGTGGTGAAGGCCGGCATCGTCGAAGGCGTCGGCCCGCTGTCCGGCCCGACCGACGTGCGCGTCGAGACAGTGGAGCAGGCGCGCAAGGCGGTCGACTGGTACGCCGACCGCGGCTACGAGCAGATCAAGATCTATTCGTCCTTCAAGCCGGAGCTGGTGCGTCCGATCGCCGACATGGCGCATGCGCGCGGGCTGCGCGTCAGCGGGCACGTGCCGGCGTTCATGCGGGCGGGGCAGTTCATCGACGCGGGCGCGGACGAGATCCAGCATCTGAACTTCATCGTCCTGAATTTCTTCCCCGAGGTCGCCGACACGCGGGGCAAGGACCGCTACACGGTGATGGCGGAGAAGCTGCTGCAGCTGGACCTCGACAGCGCGCCGGTGACGGGATTCATCGCGGAATTGAAGCGCCGGCACACGGTGCTCGATCCGACGGTGGCGATCCTGGAAGGGTTGTACTCGGGCGCACCGGGCGAGCCGCCGGCGGCGCTGAAGGGCATGGTCGAGCGCTTCCCGCCGATCGTGCGGCGGCGCCTGCTGTCCGGCGCGGTGGCGGTGCCGCCGGGCAAGGAAGAGGCGTACCGGCAGGCGTTGCCGCGGCTGCTGCAGCTGATCAAGCGGCTGCACGACGGCGGCGTGACGCTGATGCCAGGAACGGACGCCTTCGCGGGCTACACGCTGCACCGCGAACTGGAGCTCTACGTGCGCGCCGGCATCCCCAACGCCGAGGTGCTGCGCCTGGCGACGCTGACGCCGGCGCAGGTGCTGGGCGTGGCCGGCCAGCGCGGCGAGATCGCGGCGGGCAAGCAGGCCGACATGGTGCTGCTGGACGGCGACCCGCTGAAGGACATCGCCGCACTGCGGCAGGTGGTGAAGACGATCAAGGCGGGGCGGGTGTTCGATCCGGCGCAGCTGGAAGCGGCGATGGGGATGACGAAGTGAGGTGCATGCGATGACCACGAACCACGACACGATCCACCGCTTCAACAGCGGCCTCGTCCTTCCCGCCAGCGTGCCGTTCCCCGAGGGCACGGCCTTCGGGCCGTTCGTGTTCCTGTCGGGTCAGCTGGGCAACAAGCCCGGCACGCTGGAGCTGGTCGAAGGTGGCATTCGCGCCGAAGCGCTGCAGACGCTGCGCAACATCGAGACCTCGCTCAACGCTCAGGGGCTCGGCGTCGAGCACCTGATGCGCTGCACGGTGATGCTCGCCGACATGGCGGAGTGGGGCGTCTTCAACGAGGTCTACCGCGCGTTCTTCGGCGACCGGCCAATGCCGGCGCGAAGCGCCTTCGGCTGCAACGGACTCGCGCTGGGCGCGCGGGTCGAGATCGAATGCACCGCCGTGCGTGCGGTGCCCTGACACGGATCCTGTCGGCGACCCCGACGCGGAATCCGCGCCTTACGGCGCCGGTTGGAACGCCACGGCGGTCACGACGCGCGTCGACCGGTTGTAGTGATCCGACGTGACGATCAGCGCGGTCGTGTCTTCCATCAGCGTGTAGCCGGCCGGGCACACCCGGTTGATCGAGTCGACGCTGTACTGCGTCGTCGTGCCGTTGGCAGCGGTGTCGTTCCGGAAACACGTGCCCTCGATGTGGCGCGTCATGACGGGGCTCTCGATCGTGCCGGTCGTCGCGTTCAGCGTGAAGCCCGCAGGCAGCCCGAACTGCGGATCGCGGATCTCCACCTTCAATCCCGTGAGACACGCCTGCGACATGCCGCGCGCCTGGAGCGTCCAGGTGTTGCGCTGGTTCAGCTTGTAGGTCAGCGCGTCCTGTGCGACCTGGCCCGTCAGCGGCACGCTGGGGGTGAAGTAGACGTTGGGATGCTCGCCGGTGACCTCGCAGTCGTCACCGCCTCCGCCGCAGCCATTGAGCAGCGCGGCGACGGCCAACGCCGCCAGAACGGCCATCACACCGCGACCCCAGGACTTCGAATTCCGCGCCATCACTCACTCCCCGACTGCTCGTCTTTGTTTGCTGAAGGGGCGGGATGCTAAAGGGGGCGCGTGTGGCTTCCGCGCGAAAGCTTCCCCCGCGTCGGGGGGAAGTGCTGTGAAGGATGCCGCAGTGGCATCGCTACCACTCGACGCGGTGTCGATCGAAGGCCGCGCGACTGCTTCGCCGCCCGCCTTCGATCGGCGTCGAAGGGCTTAGAAGCCCTTCATGTCGTAACGCACGCCGACCCACGCTTGACGGCCCAGGCCCTGGTACGTGTAGACCGGCTGCACGTCGCGATCCGCGGCGTTGAGGACCTTGGCTTCCAGGCGCCATTGCGGCAGGAAGCGCCAGGTCGCGCGCACGTCCACCACCGTGTACGCGCCGAGCTGCGCGCCCACATCCGGCCGCGCGCCGACTTCCGTCAGCGAGGTGCCGATGCTCCACGCGCCGGTGTCGTAGTCGGCCGAGATGCTCTCCTGATGCGCGGCGCGACGCGGCAGGCGCGAGCCGGTCTGCTCGTCCCTGGCGTCGAGGAAGTCCATCGTCGCGCTCAGGCTCAGGTTGCCGA
Source organism: Roseateles noduli (assembly GCA_002205125.1). GTDB lineage: Bacteria > Pseudomonadota > Gammaproteobacteria > Burkholderiales > Burkholderiaceae_C > Roseateles > Roseateles noduli. The sequence continues at coordinate 41,718 of NIOE01000010.1, forward strand.
AGCGATGCGCACCGCTGAGCGTCGCGCCTTGCAGCTTGGCCTTCGCGACGTTGTACGAGCAGCCGAAGTATCCCGGCGGGCATTGCGTGCCGTCCGGATCGGGGTTGTAGCCGATCAGGTTGTCGACCTTGTTGCGGTAGACCGTCGCCGAGGCGCTGCTCGCGCCGGAGCGCCAGTTCACGCCCAGCTCCACGCTGCGGCCGTCCTCGGGCTTCACCGCCGTGCCGTAGAACGGATAGTCGGTCTCGTTGAAGGTCGGCGCGCGGAAGGTTTTGCCGGCCACGGCGCGGACCTTCAACGTCGAGGTCAGCGCGTAGCTCGCGCCGATGCTGCCCGTCGTGGACGTGCCGTAGGCGTTGCTGTCGTCATGACGCAGGCTCGCTTCCAGCGAGGCCGGGCCGAACTGGCCGGAGTAGCCCGCGATGTACGCGTCGTTCTTGCGCTTGAGCGTGCTGGTCGTGACGCCGTCGGCCGTCTCGTTCAGATGCTCGTAGGCCAGCACCACCTGCTGGTCCGGCGAGAGGCGCAGCGCGTTCTGCCACGTCGCCTGGTCGCGCTTGGTCGTGAAGCGCGCGGGATCGGGCGCACCGCTGCGCGAGTCGTCCAGACCGTGGCTGATCTGCACCGTCGTGGTCCAGATCGGCGAGAGCGTGCCGCGGTAATCGGCGCTGACGACGCGGGTCGTCAGGCGGTTGCGGAAGTCGGGCGTCGGGTCGCTCAGGAAGTCCGGCGGGCCGCCGAAGTTGGCGCTGTCGTATTGCGCGTTGAGCTTGCTCTGGGTGGCGGTGACGCCGATGCGATGGCCTTCCGCTGGCGTGAAGCCCAGTCGCGCGGAACCCGTCGTGCGGCGGAAGCCGTCGCGATCGGGGTTGTAGTAGCCGTTGACGTCGTTGGGACGGATGGAGGAGATGCCGTCGCTGGTCTCGCGGCTCAGGTTGGCCGCATAGTCGAAGCCGGCTTGCGCGCCGCTCACACCGACGCTGCCCAGGCGCGAGGCGTATTCGCCGACGGCCGCGTTGGCCGTCAGGTTCAGCGGCCCCTGGCCCTTCTTCGTCGTGATCTGGATGACACCGCCGACGGCGTCCGCGCCGTACAGGCCGGAGGCCGGTCCGCGCAGCACTTCGATGCGATCGATGTTGGACAGGCTCATCGCCTCGAAGGCCGCCTGGCCCAGCGTCGCGGAGCCGACGCGCACGCCGTCGATCATCACCACCGTGCCGGTCGTGTTGGCGCCGCGCAGGAGGTAGCCGCCGCTCTGGCCGGGACCGCCGTTGCGCGTGATCTGCAGGCCGGCGTAGCGGCGCAGCAGGTCCTCGACGCTGCCGGCGCCGCTGTCGCGGATCGTGTCGGCATCGATCAGGACGACGTCGGCCACGCTCTTGCTCAAAGCCTGCGGCTCGCGGGTGCCGATGACGATGACAGGATCCAGCGAGGATTGCGCGAAGGCGATCGACGGCGCGATGGACAGGGCGGGCAGGGCGACCAGCACGGTCGCCGAAGCACGGGCGACAGCGCGCAGCGTGGCGCGGGGAGAAGAGGCTTGCATGTCGGAACTTCGGAAAGCAGCGGCAGACGGCCGCTTCCCCGCGGCCGCATGCGGAATGGACGCGCCGCTCTCTGGAAGAGCGGCGACGATCCGCCTGTTGGCCGGTATCCGGGCTGTCGGAAGAATGAACCCGTGTTGCCTTCCCGGACGACCGTCCAGTGGTGTTCAGACACGAGCCGCGCGCTTTCAACTTTCAGAAGAAGCACGCCTTCCGCTTACCGTTGCGGGGGCAGCTCAGGTTGGGACCGCAGTCCCTCCTGATTCCCGTTGAACTGCGCCGGCAGGGAGCCGGGCGCGAGCACCAACGGGCGGGATCATAACGGGAGGCCCCTCGACTTCGTGTCGCCTGGCGCGGGCTCTCCACGATGCAGGGGGCATCCCTCCGGGAACCCCCAGCATCATTCCGGCCCCAGTGAGGCTCGATGTGCGCGGGCCTTGGGGCTTACATGAACAGGTGTTCGCCCGCGTTCTCGCCGCCCAGGACCACGTAGTTCACCTTGCGCAGATCGCCGAGGGCTCGGCCGCCGGCATAGGAGATGGAGCTCTGCAGGTCCTCCTCCATCTCGCGCAGCGTGTCGGCCAGGTGGCCCTTCACGGGCTCTAGGATGCGTTTGCCTTCGACGTGCTTGTACTCGCCCTTGTTGAAGTCGGACGCGGAGCCGTAGTACTCCTTATAGCGCTTGCCGTCGACCTCGACGGTGTGGCCCGGCGACTCCTCGTGACCCGCGAAGAGCGAGCCGATCATCACCATCGAGGCGCCGAAGCGCACGCTCTTGGCGATGTCGCCGTGATGGCGGATGCCGCCGTCGGCAATGATGGGCTTGGTGGCGACACGGGCGCACCACTTCAAAGCCGAGAGCTGCCAGCCGCCGGTGCCGAAACCGGTCTTGAGCCGCGTGATGCAGACCTTGCCCGGACCGATGCCGACCTTGGTCGCGTCCGCGCCCCAGTTCTCGAGGTCGATGACGCCTTCGGGCGTGCCGACGTTGCCGGCGATGACGAAGGTGTCGGGCAGCTTGTGCTTGATGTGGGCGATCATGCGCTGCACGGCATCGGCGTGGCCGTGGGCGATGTCGATGGTGATGTAGTCGGCGCCGACGCCTTCAGCGGCGAGGCGGTCAATGATGGCGTAGTCCGCTTCCTTCACGCCGGCGCTGATGGAGACCAGCAGGCCCTTGTCGCGCATGGTGCGGGCGAAGGCGACGGCATCGAGGTCGAAGCGGTGCATCACGTAGAAGTAGCCGTTGGCGGCCAGCCATTCAGTGATGGACTCGTCGACGACCGTCTTCATGTTCGCGGGCACCGCCGGCAGCTTGAAGCGGCGGGGGCCGAACTCGACGGAGGTGTCGCATTCGCTGCGGCTGTTCACGCGGCACTTGCGCGGCAGCAGCAGGATGTTGTCGTAGTCAAAGATTTCCATGGTCCAAAGTCGCAAAGTCGGGCTGCGTTGATGCAGTGCACGCCCTGGGCTGCGAGCGCTTGACTTGGGACCCGGCCAATAAAAAACCGGGTCCCAAAATTTGGGCCCGGTGACCCATTCTACGCGTACTGCGGGGCGCCGCCGCCGCGCTGCGGTGCAGCATGCATCGTTCGGGGGCTTTTGGGCGCAGTTCGCTAAACTTCAGCCCCTTGGCCCGTCAACGGGCGACATCAGAAGACAAGCCACATGCATTCCGTCGTCATCAGCGGCACCGGTCTCTACCAGCCCCCGCACGTCATCACCAACGCCGAGCTGGTGGACTCGTTCAACCGCTACGTGGACCTGCAGAACGCCGAGCACGCCGAGGCGATCGCCGCCGGCACGCGCGAGGCGCTGGTGCACTCGAACGTGGAGTTCATCGAGAAGGCCTCGGGCATCAAGCAGCGCTACGTGATCGAGAAGGAAGGCGTGCTGGATCCGACGCGCATGTACCCGCGCTTCGAGGAACGCGCGGACGACCAGCTGTCGCTGATGGCGGAGATCGCGGTCGACGCGGCGCGCAAGGCGCTGGCGGCCGCGGGCAAGAAGCCCGAGGACGTGGACGCGGTGTTCTGCTCGGCGGCGAACATGCAGCGCGCGTATCCGGCGATGGCGGTGGAAATCCAGCAGGGGCTGGGCGCGGGCGGCTACGGCTTCGACATGAACGTGGCGTGCTCGTCGGCGACCTTCGCGCTGGAGCAGGCGTACAACGCGGTGCGCTCGGGCGCGTCGAAGTGCGTGCTGATCGTGAATCCGGAGATCACGTCCGCGCATCTGGAGTGGAAGGACCGCGACTGCCACTTCATCTTCGGCGACGTGTGCACGGCGATCGTCGTGGAGCGCGCGGATCTGGCGACCGCGCCGGAGCAGTGGGAGATCCTGGGCACCAAGCTGGCGACGCAGTTCTCCAACAACATCCGCAACAACTTCGGCTTCATGAACAAGGCCGAGGACAGCGATCCGGACGGCCGGGACAAGACCTTCCGCCAGGAGGGCCGCAAGGTCTTCAAGGAAGTGGTGCCCATTGCCGCGGCGCACATCGAAAACCACTTGGCGTCGTTGCACATCCAGCCGACGGACGTGAGCCGCTACTGGCTGCATCAAGCCAACCTGGGCATGAACCAGCTGGTGATCAAGAAGCTGGTCGGCGGCGAAGCCGGCGCGGAGATCGCGCCGCTGATCCTGGATACCTACGCGAACACGGCCTCGGCCGGCTCAGTGATCGCGTTCCACGAGCACCGCGCCAACCTCAAGCAGGGCGACCTGGGCGTGATCTGCTCGTTCGGAGCGGGGTACTCGGTGGGCAGCGTGATCGTCAAGAAGCGCTGATGCTGCCGCTGCTGCTGGCCTTCCCGATCGGGACGATCGCGGCGGGCTGGGTGATCTACCACGCGATGAAGGATTGGGACTGAGGTGACCTGGCGGTCGCGGAGATCGTCAACCCGTCTTCGCCAGCAGAAGGACGACGCCGACGGCGGCCCAGATGAGGATCCCGCACAAGGACGCCAGTTCCGCCTCCATCAGGAAGAAACCGCCCGACTGCTTGACGATCCGTCCCCGTCCGGGCTTGACGAACACGCCCTTGGTGCTGGGCTCGACCCTCACGCGGCCCAGGGTGAGCACCGGCAGCAACAGCCAGGCGGTGCCGAAGCCGGCAAGGTGGAGCACGACCTCGACGATCGGCTGGACGATGAATTCGAACAGCGCTTCGACGATCACGCGACGCCTCGGCGAGTCACTCGGGACCTTCCTGTTCCATCGCTGCGGCGAGGACCCCGTCGACCTCGGCGCGCAGATCGTCGAGCGACTGGTTGGAGGCAGAGATCGGCTGTGAGCGCGGATCAGGCATTTGGCAGGTAATAGAACTGGAAGCCATGCGCCGCGAGTCGCTGGAACTTGTCGACGTCGTTGTCCCCAAACTCCTGCCGGAGCAGCGCCAGATCCGCTGTCTCTGGGCGCAGGTGGTGTTTGCCAAGTTCCATGGCGCCGACCCCGAAGGCCTTGGCGAGCAGGTGGCTGGCGCTGCTGGTGCAGGCGACGAGGACATTGGTGACGACGGTGGCTCCGGGCGTCACGTCGGCGTAGGCTGTCGGACCATATTCCAGCGCCGAAGCAATGTCCTGCGAGAACGGTCCGATGGCGATGAGTTGCGCGTCCAATCCCATGACATGCCTCAGTGTCGCACCGTGCGGCGCCACGTGGCCAGAGCGAGCGCGATGCAGACGGCCGCGACCATCGCCGGCAGCCACACCCACACCAGCTCGGATTGCAGCACCTCCCACCCGCGTCCGCTGAGCACGCGTCGCAGGCTGAGCGGCGATACCTCGATCACCTGCGCGGCGAAGAAGACGCGTTCCTCCGAGAACGGCCACCACAGCGCGACGCCATGACCGCCGTCGGTGAGCATGTCCAGCAGGCCGTGGGAGAGCCCGGACAGGGCGACGAAGGCGAAGGCCCACCATCGCGGTGCCCGAAGCGCCTTCGCAGACACGAGCGCGGTGAGCCCCATCAGCAGCGCGAACACCAGCGAATGCGACGCGCCCCGATGTCCGAAGGCATCCGCATACGGAATGCCGATGCGGAACGCGATGACGTCGAGGTCGGGGATCACCGCGGCGGCCATTCCGGCCATCAGCAGGCGGTTGGAGACCAGCGGCTTGCCGAGCCCAAGGCGCGCGGCAATGGGAACGACGGCGTGGGTGAGGATGGTGGGCATGTCAGGCTTGCAGGCGGTGGCTCATCCGTAGATCGCTTCGAGCTTTCGCCCGACCAGCGTCGTCTGCGACATCTGCAGGAGGCGGCTGACCTCTTCGGCCAGCGCCTGCTCTTCGGCGGGGAGCAGCGTCACCGTCGGCGCCCGGACCTCGCGCCGGAGCAACTGATCCACCCTCATCGCGGTCGGCGGATGACTCGCATCCGTCTGCCAGGACTCCGATCGCGAGGCCGCGCGATGTGCGTCGAGGTCGGCCTCGCTGACCGTCGCGACAGCGCTTCGCACCGCCGGCTCGATCGCGTCGTGCGGCGTGGTCAGCGCGTGCACGCCGACGGCGGCGTCGACGACATCTTCCAGGTAGGTCTTCTCCAGGACGCCGCGCACCGCCGCCGAGCCGGCGACCGACGCCGCCAGCAGGTCGGCCAGGTACTCGGCGCGCTGCGATTCCCGCATGACCAGCCAGAGCATGCCGCGAGCCGCCGCGAACAGCAGTTCGGAGAGGCCGAGCATCGCCAGTTCGAACGGCAATCCGACCAGCGACACGATCGGTCCGGCCGCCATGCCCCGTCCGAGCTGACCGATGGCGAGCGGTCTCGCCGCCGTCGCCCAGGCCGCCAGCGTGTCGACCGCATGACCGAGGAACTGGCCGCGCAGCGGGTCGCCGTTCACGCCGTGCGACAGTTCATGGGCGATGAGGGCAACCTGCTCGGGCGGCGTCAGGATCGCCATCAGCGGACTGCCGATCTCGACGTAGCGCTCCCGCCGCCAGCCGGCGACGCGATAGTTGGCGTTGAAGTCCGCGCTGACGCCGATGCCGTCGAGGGCGCGCGCGCCCAGCGCGGTCGCGATCCGGTCGCTCAACGCGTGGAGCGCGGGAAAACGGTCGCGCGTGAGAAGACGGTCGGGCGCTTGCGCCATGCGAGGCCGCGCGGCGATGCACAGCAGCACCAGCGCCACGCCGCCCAGCGGAATGAAGAGGTTGGTCCAGGCACCCGCCAACAGCAGAACGCCCGCCAAGCCGGCGCCGAGTCCGGCGCCATGCACCAGCAAGGCCAGCAGGTAGGCCAGGGCGAGGCGTCCGGTCAGGCGTGCACGGGTGCGTCGGGTCGCGACCAGATCTTCCCGGGAGACCTCTTCCAGCAGTTCCTTGGACAGGCGCTCGCCCAACTGACGACGGACGCTTTCCCAACGCCCGATGGCCGTCGAAGTCGACGGTTCGATGGCCGCAGCCATGCCTCACTCCCTGGATCGTTCTATTGGACGCGGAGCATACAAGCGGCGTTCATCGCGTTGCAGTGGGGTGCGCCCTTGCCGGGCTCACCGCCCGCTCGCCTCGATCCGGATCTCATCCCGGCGGCAGGTGCCGCCGCCGCTGCCGCTCGGCTGATCGCCCAGCAGCTGCTTCAGCGTGCCGCCGGCCTTGTAGTCGCGCGGCAGCTTCACCTGGATCTCGGTGAGGTACTGCCCCGAGCACATCAGCTTCACGCTGTCGCGATACGCGTCGCTGCCGGTCTCGGCCTTCAGCTTCTCGTAGAAGGTGTTGCGCGAGATCGCGCCGCCGATGTTCTGCCGGATGTACTTGCCGACCTCCGCATCGTTGAACTGCTTCACCAGGTCAACCGCGCGGCGGAAGTACGCATCCGGATTCAGCGTCGTCTGGCAGGTGCCGTGCTTGCGCCACTCGTGTTCTCCGAATCCCTTCTCGTAGAGGAAGTTCGGCATCCACGGGCCGATGTACGAGATCGTTTCCTTCGAGAGGGTCATCGGCGCGTTGCTGCAATCGCCGTAGCTGATCCCGCATTGCTGCCGGTTGGGCCACAGGCCGTGCAGCGTCAGGTTGGTCACCTTGAGCTTGCCGTCCTCCATCGCCTCGCACTCCGGCTTGCCGCGCCTGCCGCCCGCCGTCCATTCGCAGAAGCCGGGCTGCCAGGACATCGCCAGCACGAAACTGTCGTACTGGTCCGGCGTCTTGCACATGCCTTGACCGGTGTTCGTGCTGTTCGCGCTGTTCGCCGCGGCGTTGTCGACCGCCGGCCCGCGGGCGCGCGTCGGGTTCGAGGTCGCCGGAGCGCCGCCGCCCGCCGCCGCGCCGCAGTCGTTCGGCACCCAGCGCTCCGGCGGTCGGGCACCGGGCACCTGCACGCGCGTCCAGCCCGCGTCGTGCGATTCCAGGATCGTGTAGCCCGTGCCGGGCGACAGCTTCGCGCCGTCCGGGTTGGTGCTCTTCCTGAAGGACTGGAAGGCCTCGCAGGCGCGCGAGGCGGTGAAGGTGCCGCTGGCGGGATCGGCCCAGGCCGAGGGCAGGGCACTGATCACCAGCGACAGGGCGGCGATTCGGAGAGCGAGGCGCATGGGAGTCAGGCGATGCAGTCAGGACAGCCGGCTTTGTACGTCATCTCGGCGCTGCCGGAAATGACCGGAAACGACGGGGTGGGGGCGCCTGGGGAACGCCGGGGATGTCAGAAGCCGACCGAGATCCCGACGCCCAGCACCCAGTCCGCCGTCTGTTTCGTCAGACCGCGGTTGATGGACGCGTCGAGCTGCAACCGGCGGTCGACCAGCCAGGTCACGCCGGTGCCGGCGGAGATGCTCCGCCCGCCGTTGCGGTTGGACGCGAGCTGGTCGCCCGCAACCTCGACGTAGCCCTTCCACGACTCCGCGATCGGCCACCCCAGCGACGCGCCGAGGATGCCGCCGACGAAGTGCCTGCCGTCGTCGCGGCTGTCGCGGTACAGGCCGCCGATCACGCCCGCCGACCAGTCGCGCGGCAGGTCCCATTCCGCCGTCAGCCGCAGCGACGGACGCAAGCCCTGACCCCGGAAGGCCGATGAGCCGCTGTCCATGTCCACGTTGAGCAGCCAGGCCAGGCCCGGCTTGTTGCGTTCGCCGTCGCCGTCCTGCACCTGCCACTTCACGCCGAGCGCCGTGTCGGCCCAGCCGCTGGCCTTCGCCGTGCCGCCGCCGTCCGACGCCCGCAGGCGCTGGTAGCCGTCGGTCTCGACGCGGAACTCCCAATCCTCGGCGAAGCCGAAACGCAGCAGCGTCGGCGTCGACCACAGCCGGCTGCGTACGCCGTCGCTCTTGTCGCGCTGGTAGCCGAGACCCGTCTCCAGCATCGCGCGGCCCTTGCCGACGGTGCTGCTCGATTCGACGATGCCGGGTTGATCCGGCTCGATGGCTTCATCCGCCGCACGGGCGGAACCCGCCGCCGTGAGCAGCGCCGCAACGATCACCAGCGTCTTCGTCATGGGAAGTCCTTCTTACTGGCCGCCGCTGCGTTCGCCACCCATCCACCAGGACGGCGGCACGCCCGAGGCGCCCGTCGCGGGCCCGGAAGCCGCGCCCGATGCCGGGTCCGCAGGCGGCAGCGGCGGCGGCATCGGCCCGATCGTCTTCAGCCCGGCGTCGCCCGCGTACTCGCTGAAGACCCAGTCGGGACCGAACGGACCTTCCTCCTGCAACAGGCCGCCGTCCTTGGGCGGCTCGATCTCGGAGGGCTTGATGTCCTTCAGCGCCACCTGCATGTAGTCGATCCACGCCGGCAGCGCGATGCCGCCGCCGGACTCGCCCGCGCCCAGGCTGCGCGGCTGGTCGTAGCCGATCCACACCACCGTCGCCACGCGCCGCTGGAAGCCCGCGAACCACGCGTCCACCGCGTCGTTGGTCGTGCCGGTCTTGCCGTACAGGTCGTAGCGCTTGAGCGATGCGCTCGCCTTGTAGGCCGTGCCGCGGATCGCCACCTCGCGCAGCAGCGAGCCGGTGATGAACGCATTGCGCTCGCTGATGGCGCGACGGTCGTCGGTGAGCTTCTCCGGCTCCGCCTGGAACAGCACCTGGTTCTGCGAGTCCACGATCTTCGTCACCAGCAGCGGCTTGAGCAGGTAGCCGCCGTTGGCGAAGACCGAATACGCGCTCGCCATCTGCAGCGGCGTCACCGAGCCCGAGCCCAGCGCCAGCGTCAGGTTCTCCGGCTGCTTGTCGACGTCGATGCCGAACTTGCCGGCCCAGGTGCGGCCGCGCGCCGGCGTGAGCTGCTCCAGCACGCGGATCGTGACCATGTTCTTGGACTTGGCCAGCGCCTGGCGCAACGTCATCGGGCCGTCGAAGTTGCCGTCGGAGTTGCGCGGATTCCAGTCGCCGACCGAGATCGGCGCGTCGTCGACCAGCGTCGCCGGTCCCGCGCCGAGTTCCAGCGCGCCCGAGTAGATGAAGGGCTTGAAGCTGGAGCCCGGCTGCCGCCACGCCTGCGTCGCGTGGTTGAACTGGTTGCGGTTGAAGTCGAAACCGCCCACCAGCGCCAGGATCTTGCCGGTGTCGGGCTCGACCGACACCAGCGCGCCTTCGGCCTCCGGCGACTGCGTCACCACCCACGCGCCCTTGGGGGCCACCTTGGTCGGCGCGCCGCGCAGCACGCGGATGATGGCGCCGCGCTGGATGCGCAGATCGGCCTTGGCCTTGGGCGACAGCGCCGACTGCACCGAGCGCAGGCCTTCGCCCGTGATCTCGATGTCGTCACCGTCGGACAGGCTCGCCTGGATCTTGTTGTTCGCGACCTGCGTGACCACCGCCGTGCGCAGGTCGTCGTTGTCCGGGTGCTCGTTGAACACCTGCGCGATCGCGGCGTCCTGCTCCTGCGCGTCCATGCCGTCGGGCAGGTCCACGTCGCCTTCCGGACCGCGCCAGGCCTTGCGGCGCTCGTAGTCCATCAGCGTGCGGCGCAGCGCCTTGTACGCGGCGACCTGGTCGTCCATGCGCAGCGTCGTCGTCACCCGCAGGCCGCGGTTGTAGGCGTCCTCGCCGTACTGGGCGTGCACCACCTGGCGCACCATCTCGGTCGCGTACTGGCCGTAGGGCAGGCGCTGCTCCTGCGCGCTGCGCAGCTTCACGGGCTCCTCGCGGGCCTGCTTGGCCTGCTCCGGCGTGATCATGCCGACGTCCACCATGCGCATCAGCACCGTCGCCTGGCGACGCTGCGCCAGCTTCAGGTTGGTGATCGGATTGGCGCGGTACGGGCTCTGCGGCAGGCCGGCCAGCATGGCCGTCTCCGCCGTCGTCAGGTCCTTCAGCGACTTGCCGAAGTAGGCCTGCGCCGCCGCCTCGAAGCCGTAGGCCCGCTGACCCAGGTAGATCTGGTTCATGTAGACCTCCAGGATCTTGTCCTTGGAGAGCTGGCTCTCGATCTTGAAGGCCAGCAGGATCTCCACGATCTTGCGGGTGTAGAGCTTCTTCTTCGTGAGGTAGAGGTCGCGCGCGAGCTGCTGCGTGATCGTCGACGCGCCCTGGCTGCGGGAGGACGAGAACAGGTTGACCCAGAACGCCCGCATCATCCCGGGCACGTAGACGCCCTGGTGGTCGTAGAAGTTGGTGTCCTCGACCGCCAGCAGCGCCTGCTGCATCTGCTTGGGGATCTTCTCCAGCGGCAGGTAGCTGCGGCGTTCGGTGCCGTATTCGGCGAGCAGCTGGCCGTCCTCCGAGTAGACGCGCAGCGGCTGCTTGGGGTTGTAGTCGGTCAGGCGGTCCAGGTCGGGCAGACCCGGCCAGATGATCGCCGCCACGCCGCCGAGCAGCAGGACCACCGCCAGCAGGCCCGCGCCCGACCACACGGCGATGCGCTTCCAGGTGGGCAGCTGGCGCAGCGCGTCCCGCAGCGGGGCGGTGCGGCGCCAGAGCGCCAGGAAGAAGCCGGCCAGGGCTTGGGCGATGTTGCGGGCGATGTGGGCAATCTGCTGCATGCGGGGCGCACGAGTTCAGGTCGGCGGATTATCGTCAGACATCCGGGGCTGTCCCGGCCTCCGTGCGGACGGCAACAATCCGTACACATAAGACACACGGCCGACCCACAGTGGAGAAATGGGTGGGATCCGGCCGGCAGGGCATCAACCGTGCCCGAGGTTCAAGGTCAGGAAGACCAGCGCGTTGAGCGCGAAGTGCAGCAGGATGGCCACCTCGATGCGGCCGGACAGCGTGTAGGCCAGGCCGTAGCCCAGGCCGGCCAGCATGGCCAGCGCCACGTAGGCGGTGCCGCCGGCGGCATGGGCCAGGCCGAAGAGCACCGCGGCGAGCAGCACCGGCAGCCAGCCGTTCACGGTGCGCAGGTCGGTGCCCAGGCGGCGCGCCAGCAGGCCCTGGATGACGCCGCGGAAGGCGGCTTCCTCGGCCACGCAGGTCAGGAACAGGTTGGCCGCCAGGAACAGACCGGCATTGTCCGGCCAGCGCAGCGTCGGTTGCCCGAGACCGCCGATCGCGGCCATGAGCCAGGGCAGGGCGAGCGTGGCGACGAGCACCGCCCAGAGCGCCCAAGCCGGCAGGCCGGACGCGCCGGGCGACGCCGCCGGCGACACTCCTTCGGACCGCCGCCGCTGCTGCGACGCCAGCACCGCCAGCATCAGCATGCCGGCGACGCCCTTGTCGAAGTTCAGGTACTTGAGCGTCGGCGGCCGCGCGTCGGACGTTGTGGCCAGGTAGGTCGGGTTCAGGAATCCCGGCAGCAGGTGCAGCGCCAGCGCGAAGCCGATCACCAGCATGAGCAGCATCAGGACCGCCTCGCGCCGCGGGCGGTGGCGCGCCTCGATCGCCATCCAGGCCAGGGCGGCCAGCGCGGCGACCGGCACCATCGCCACGATGGTGAGCTGTCCCTGCACCAGCCCGGCGGTGACCGCCATGATCAGCAGGGACAACCAGGGCCAGGGGGCGCGCACCGGCAGCAGCGTGGCGGCGATCGACAGGCACAGGAGCAGGTGGCTGAGCGGCATCGTGAGCAGGCGGGACGGCGGATATCCGGAGACTCCGGGAAGCGCAGGAGTATCTATCAAGGGCGGAACCACTCAGGGGGCGTCTTCCTGCTCCTTCACACTTGAGGAATCCGACCATGCGCCCCGCCGACTCCCCCTTTCCGACCCTGGACCTGATGCAGCAGGCCGTCCTGCGCAGCATCGACGACGGGCTCTCCGGCGCCGTGCTGCACCTCGGCGACCGCGATCGCGTGGTGGCCGAACATGCCTACGGACATCAGCGGCAGTGGGACCGCACCGAGCGGATGCTCGTGCCGGAGCTGATGCGACCGGACACCATGTTCGATCTGGCGTCCCTGACGAAGATGTTCTCGACGGTGCTGGCGCTGCATCGGCTCGTCGACGTGCGGACCTTGTCGATCGACGATCCCGTCGCCCGGTACCTTCCCGGCTTCGACACGCCGGACAAACGTTCCATCCGCCTGCGCGATCTGCTCGGGCACAACTCCGGCCTGCCGTCGGGATTTCACTTCTATGACCCCGCGCGGGCCGGCGCGCTGTTCTCGCAGGACCGGGCGCTCACCTTGCGACTGCTGCCGCAGGTGCCGCTGATCGCGCCGCCGCGCACCGCCACGCTGTACAGCGATCTGAACTTCGTGGCGCTCGGCGCGGTCATCGAACAGGTGACGGGAGAGCGGCAGGACGACTTCGTCGCCTCCCGCCTCTACGCGCCGATGGGCCTGCGCCGCACCGGCTACCGGCCGCTGGCGCGGGGTTTTGCGAAGGGGGACTGCGTCGCGACGGAGCGTTGCGGCAATACGCGGGACGGCCGGGTGAGCTTCCCCCATATCCGCACCAGCACGCTCCAGGGGGAGGTGCACGACGAGGTCGCCTACTACTCGATGGGACAGGTGTCCGGTCATGCGGGCCTGTACTCGACAGCGTCGGAGCTCGGCCGGATCTGCCGCCTGCTGCTCAATGGCGGACGTTCCGGGGACTTCACCCTCTGCGCGCCGGAGACCGTGGCGCTGTTCCGCGAGACCTTCAACCTGGACGGCAGCTATGCACTGGGGTGGCAACTGCCGTCGATGGCGACCACCCAGTTGTACGGCCTCATCCTGCCGCAGCTCGAGCGCCCGGGGCAGGTCGTGGCCCACACCGGCTGGACAGGCCAGTGTGCGGTGCTGGACTTCCAGCGCGGGCGCTACCTCCTGCTGCTGACCAACAGGAAGCACAGCCCCGTGATCGCCTTGCCGCAAGGCCAGCTGAACACCTTCGAAGCCGATCTGACCGTGGCGGCCAAGTACGGCAATGTGGTGGACCTGTATTACCGCGGACTGCTGCTCGAGCAGGAGGCCGGCCCCGGCACGCCCGCGCGCTGAACGGCGCTCGCCGTGCGGCCCCGGCCCGCTGAGGTATCGTGCCGCCCCATGCATGAGATGACTTTCTACTGGCACGACTACGAGACCTTCGGACGCGTGCCGCGCCGCGACCGGCCGGCGCAGTTCGCCGGCATCCGCACCGATGCCGACCTGAACGAGATCGGCGATCCGCTGATGGTCTATTGCCAGCCGCCCACCGATTCGCTGCCCGATCCGGAGTCCTGTCTGCTGACCGGCATCCTGCCGCAGACCTGCGCGGAGCAGGGCCTGGCCGAGCACCGCTTCGCCGCGGAGATCCACGCCGAGCTGTCACGACCCGGCACCGTCGGGCTGGGCTACAACACGATCCGCTTCGACGACGAGGTGACGCGGTTCCTGTTCTGGCGCAACCTGATCGATCCGTACGGGCGCGAGTGGCAGAACGACTGCGGCCGCTGGGACCTGCTGGACGTGGTGCGCTGTGCCTATGCACTGCGTCCGGAAGGCATCGAGTGGCCGAAGCACGAGGACGGCCGGCCGTCCTTCAAGCTGGAGCACCTGACCGCCGCCAACGGCCTGGCCCACGAGGCGGCGCACGATGCGCTGTCCGACGTGCGCGCGACGATCGCGCTGGCCCGGCTGATCAAGGAGAAACAGCCGCGGCTGTGGGACTTCTGCCTGAAGCTGCGCCGCAAGGACGCCGTGTGGGCGGAGATCGGGACCAACCGGCCTTTCCTGCACGTGTCGGGCATGTACGGCACCGACCGCGGCTGCATCGCGCTCGTGTGGCCGCTGGCGCCGCATCCGACCAACAAGAACGAGCTGATCGTCTGGGACCTGGGCAGCGACCCGGCCGAGCTGCTGGCTCTGGACGCGGAGACGATCCGGCTGCGGATGTACACCAAGCAGGAGCTGCTGCCCGAGGGCGTGACGCGGCTGCCGATCAAGACCATCCACGTCAACAAGTCGCCGATCGTGATCGCGTCGATGAAGATCCTGTCGCCGGAGATGGCGGCGCGCTGGGGCCTGGACCTCGCGCAGGGACAGGCGCATGCGCAGACGCTGGCGGCGCGCGGCGGGGAGCTCTCGCGGCTCTGGTCGCAGGTGTTCCAGCGCCCGGCGGGCGAGGGCGGCGTCGACGTGGACGAGGACCTGTACGGCGGGTTCGTCTCCAACGACGACCGGCGCTCGCTGGAACGCATTCGCGGGCTGTCGCCCGAGGCGCTGGCCGACCGCGTCGCGCAGGGCAAGGTCGCCTTCGAGGATGCCCGGCTGGAGGAGATCCTGTTCCGCTACCGCGCGCGCAACTTCCCGGACAGCCTGACCGGCGAAGAGCAGGCACGCTGGGAGCAGCACCGGGCCGCCCGCCTGTACGGCGGCGAGGGCGGGGCGCAGACGCTGGAAGCGTTCTCCGAGCGCATCGACGCCCTGGCCCAGGCGGCCGAGGAGTCGGAGGACGAGCGCGCGGGAGAGATCCTGTCGGCCTTGTACGACTGGGCGGAGCAGATCGCCCCACCACCCCCCTGAAAGCGTGTCCAGCCGCTGACGAGGCCCGGGAACCGGGTCCTTTCCGGGCTTTCCAGGATGGGGCAAAACGGGTACACCTTCGGGATACGCCAGGAGACGACATGCAATCCCAACACGACGCCCACGACCCGACCGCCGCCCGCATGCGGGCGCTGCTGGTGCGGGCGCCGCTGGCCGTGGCCTTCGTGGCCGCCGGCAAGTTCGAGGTGGTCAGCGAGCACTTCAACCACCTGTTCGGCCACGGCGACGAGACCGACCTGACCGGCACCGACCAGCGCGCCTCGGTCGTGTCGGAGGCCGCCCATCAGGCGCTGCAGGTCCGGCTGGGGACCGCCTTCGGCGCGGGACGGCCGCTGGACGAGGAAGTGGAATTCGTCCGCCGCGACGGCTCGCGCTTCTGGGGCCGGCTGCAGGCCACGCCGGTGCACTGGGAACAGCCGGCGGGCGAGTCGATGTGGATCCTCGAGGACGTCACCGCCGCCCGCCAGCAGCGCTTGCAGCCGACCTGGTCGGCCAAGCACGACGACATCACCGAACTCGCCAACCGGCGCGAGATCGAACGCCGCCTGGCCGAACACGTCGGCAGCCGCCGGCACGAGCCGGTGTCGGTGCTGTTCGTCGACATCGACAAGTTCAGCGAGATCCAGCAGGGCATGGGGGCGGAGGTCGCCGACCACTTCCTGTACGGACTCGGACAGATGCTGATCACGAAGGTGCGGGCCTCCGACACCGTCGCGAGGCTGGAGGACGACCACTTCGTCGTGCTGCTGCCGGACTGCGACCAGCATTACGCCCAGATCGTGGCGGAGAAGATCCGCTCGTCCATCGCCGGCTACCGGCTGCGCTGGGGCCTGCACCGCGCGCGCGTGAAGGCCAGCCTGGGGGTGGTGCAGCTGCAGACCTCGCTGGATACCGTGGATGCGGTGCTCGGCGCAGGGCAGTTGGCCTGCACCGAAGCCAAGGCCGCCGGCGGCGACTCGGTCCGCGTGTTCATCTCGAGCGGGAGCTACGAGGAACTGGCGGGGGCGTGAGGCCCCCTCTTTCTCAGTACTCGAACGACGCGTTCACGCTGACCGTGCGCGGCGTGCCGAGCACCAGGTAGCCGCTGTTCGGGAAACCGCCTGAGGACGCCCAGTAGTTGCGGTCGGCGACGTTGTCGACGCGGGCGCGCAATGTCACCAGGTGACCGCGGACGTCCATCGCGTAACGCGCGCCGACGTCCACGCGGCCCCAGCCCGGCACGCTCAGCGTGTTGGTCGCGTTCGCGTAGACGCTGCCCGTGGCGATCACGCGCGCATCCAGCGACAGTCCCTGCACACCCGGCACGTTCCATTCGGTGCCCAGGTTCAGCATCGTGCGCGGCACGCCGATGACGCGCTTGCCTTCGGTCGTGGCGACGCCGGTGCTCTTCTGCTCCGCATCCAACCAGGTCAGGCCGCCCAGCAGCTTCAGCCCGGCCATCGGCTCGCCGAAGGCGGTCAGCTCGACACCCTGGTGACGGTCCTCGCCCTGCGCCTCGAAGCCCAGCGTGCTCGTCACCACCCCGCGCGGCTTGGCCGTCGAGAAGAACGCCAGCCCGCCGCCCACGCGACCGCCGTCGATCTTCAGTCCGACTTCCTTCTGCTTGGACAGGTAGGGATCCAGCACCTTGCCGATCGCGGCGGTCGCGGTCGACGGCGCCGAGTCGCCCTGCGTCAGGCCCTCGATGTAGTTGCCGTAGACCGAGAGCCACTTGCTGAACTTGAAGACGACGCCGCCCATCGGGCTGGTCTTGCTGCGGTCGTAAGGCGCGCCCGGCGCGCCGGTGTTGTAGGCGTAGGTCCGCAGGTCCAGCGACTGGTGCCGCGCGCCCAGCGTGACGCGCAAGGCGTCATCCAGCATCACCAGCGTGTCGGCCACGGCGACGCTGCGCAGGCGGGTCATGCCGGTGGTGGCGGGATCCTCCAGCCGGTTGCTGACGGAGATCAGCGCGGGCAGCGGCGCGGTGCCTTCGCCGTAGAGGTTGGTCGGGATCAGGCGCGGCGTGGCGGCCGTCGTGGAGACGCCGAAGGCGGCGCGCTTGTCGAGCCGGAAAGCGTTCGCCGACACCACCAGCTCATGCTTCACCGGGCCGGTGGTCAGCAAGCCGCGCAGGCCGACTTCGCCGGTGCGGACGCGGTCCTCGCGGGTGTTGTCGAAGCGCGAGGTCGTGCCAGCGCCGGTGGTGCTGTTGGTCAGCGTCAGGTTGGCCAGCGAGTTGGCCTCGTCGCTGCTGCGCGCGCCGGCGGCGAACCACGCCGTCCAGCCCGTGCCCAGCCAGCGGTCCAGGTCGACCTCGCCGCGCAGCGTGCCGAACAGGTCGCGCTCGTTCGAATAGGTCCAGGGCTGCGCCCAGTTGGCGTCGCCGTCCGGCGCGGCCGGCACCGCGGTGGCGGTCGCGCCCAGCGTGACGTTGGTGCGGGTGCGCTTGAGCTTGTGGTCCTGGTAGCCGACGTCGGCGGACAGGCGCACGTCGCGGGCGCGCCAGTCCAGGCCGACCGAGGCCATGCCGAGGTTGACGCTTTCCTTGTCCACGCTGGTGTCGCCGGCGCGCGAGGCCAGGTTGACGCGCACGCCGGTGGCGTGGTCCGGGCCGAAGCGCCGGGCGACGTCCACCGCCAGGATGGTCTGCCCGCCGCTGGCGGTGCCCACCGTCATCTGCGTCAGCGGCTGGCTGGGCGCGCGCTTGGGCAGCAGGTTGATCGAGCCGCCGATGGCGTCGCTGTTGGGCGTCGAGCCGTTGAGGAAGGCCGAGGCGCCGCGCAGCACTTCCACGCGCTCGAACAGCTCGGCCGAGATGTACTGGCGCGGCAGCAGGCCGTACAGGCCGTTGTAGGCGACGCTGTCGGAGTTCAGGATGAAGCCGCGGATGAAGTAGCTTTCCTGGAAGTTGCCGAAGCCCCGCGCCAGGCGCACGCCGGGGTCGTTGAGCAGCACGTCGCCGACGCTGTGGGCCTGCGTGTTCTGGATCAGCTCGTTGGTGTAGGACGTCGTGCTGAACGGGGTGCTCATGATGTCCTGGTTGCCCAGCAGGCCGACCCGGCCGCCGCGCGCCACCTGGCCGCCGGCGTAGGACTTGATCAGGCCGCCGCGGGACGCGTCCGCGCTGGCCTCGACGACGACCTTCTCCAACTGCGTCGTGCTGGCCGGGGCGGCCGCGGAGGCCGCCGCCGCGGGGGCAGGGGGCGCCGACTGGGCGAAGGCGCCGCCGTGCAGCGCGGCGGTCAGGGCGAGCGCCAGCGGCGCGAGGGCGGGTCGGAGGGCGGATCGAACGGCGGCAGACGACATGACGATGAGAAGAGTTCGCAGATAAGAATGTTTCGCATTATCTGGAGACGGTGTGTCGATCGGCTGCGGTCGTCACGTACGGCGCGGCAAACACCCCTTCCGAGGTAGATCGGACGGGCGGTTGGTGACTGAATGCCCCGTTCTGGCGCGTCGACCGTCGTTTTCAGGGGAAACCCGGACGGACCCGATCCAGAAAAAAGCGCCGGGAACGCATTTCTTTTCTAAAGATCGGCTGGAAAGTGCCGATGACGGCGGGATACCTGGTCGCTTGAGGCCGGGCTCCTGGGAAAAACGCCATGTCCAACGTCAGCCTGTCGACCGCCTTGTCCGGCCTCTCCGCCGCCAACGAGCGCCTGCGCGCCTCGGCGAACAACGTCGCCAACGCCGCCACGCCGGGCTACCGCCGCGAACGCATCGAGGCCCAGACGGCCGAGGACGGCAACGGCGTCACGACCAAGGTCGAGAAGCTGCCGGAACCCGGCGCCGACCTGGCGGCCGACATCGTCGAACAGAAGTCGGCGACCTACGCCTTCGTGGGCAACCTGCGGGTGCTGCAGACGCAGATCCGCGCCGAGGGCGCGCTGCTCGACATCCACGTCTGAACGACACCTGCGTCCGGGCCTCCCGGCGCGGACGTCCCGACCCCATGAACAACGGCCGCTTCGAGTGGCCGTTGTCGTTGGTGGGCGTGTTTCAGCTCAGGGTTTCAGCTCGAACAGCGACGAGCCGTCGCCGTTGTCCTTGACCCGCGTCACCTGCGGCGTGTCCTGGAGGTGCGCCGCCGCGCCGTTGCCGGACACGAACTGCATCGCCACGCCCGGCACGGGCCGGATGCGCCACGACGAGGCCGCGACCGCCGCGCTCAGCGACGGCTGCGCAGCCAGGAAGTGCGCCAGCGCCTCGCGCGTCTCGTCCGGGGCGTCGACGACGACCTTGTCCGCCGCCAGCGCCGGGAAGTGGCCGCCGCCGTAGGCGCGGTAGTTGTTCGTGACGACGAGGAAGTCCGCGCGCTCATCCAGCGGCTGGCCGCGCCAGGTCAGGTTCACGACGCGCCGGCCGTCGCCGACGCGCTTGCCGTCCTTGTCGAAGCGCGCGGGCTGCGTCAGATCCAGTTCATAGCTCAGGGCGTTGTCCTGGCCGAGCATCATGTCGAAGTTGAAGCTCGGATAGCTCGTGTCCACGACGTCCTGCCGCGCCGGTCCTTGCGGATCGATGCGGCGGAACTGCCCGGCGGACATCTCCAGCCAGTCGCGCACCTGGGCGCCGCTCAGCTTCACGACCTTGATCGTGTTCGGGTAGACGTAGAGGTCGGCCACATGCTTGATCGCGACCGGGCCGGCGGGGATGTCGGTGTACTGCGTCCAGCCCTGGCGGCCGCCGGACTTGAACGGCGCGGCGGCGCTGAGCATGGGCAGCTTCTCCAGCGCCGTGCCTTGGACCGCCTTGAGCGCGTACGCCAGCTGCGCCTGCGCGACCAGCCGCACCGCGGTGCCGTCCAGCACCTGCGAGAAGTAGCTCTGGATCGGCTGGTTCGCGACGGCGACCTGGCTGCGGACGTAGTCCAGCGTCGCCTGATGTTCGTCGGCGATGACGGCGGCCGGCATCGGATCGGCGTCGACCAGCGGCTTGCGGGCGGCACGGTCGAAGATCGGGCGCAGGCTGGACTGGCTGTCCGCCACGTGCCAGGTCTTGCCCGTCTGCTTCAAGGTGAGATCGACGATGCCGAGGTGGTCGCCCCAGCGCCCGGGCATCACCGCCGGCGTTCCGTACAGCCGGCCCTTGTCGAGGTCCACGCCCGGATAACCGGCGAAGCCGGGACCGGGGAACTCGGTGTGCGCATGGCCCAGCAGCAGCGCGTCCACGCCCTTCACGCGGGCGAGCTGGGCGGCCATGTTCTCGGACAGCTTGGGCAGCTCGGTCTTGTCGATGCCGGTGTGGGCGATGACGACGATCAGGTCCGCGCCGCGCTTGCGCAGGTCGGCGACCTGTTCAGCGGCGGCGTCGACCATGTCGCGCACCTTCACCTTGCCGGCGAGGTTCTGGCGATCCCATTCCAGGATCTGCGGCGGCGTCACGCCGATCACGCCGATCCTGAGCGCGTGGTCCTTGCCGTCCTCGTCACGCATCGTGCGCGTCAGCAGGACGCTGGGCGTGAACGCATGGCGGCGGCCGTCGGCCTCCATCACGTTCGCGTTGAGGTAGGGGAAATTGGCGCCGGCGATGGCTTGCCGCAGGAAAGGCAGGCCGTAGTTGAACTCGTGGTTGCCGAGGTTGGCGGCGTCCACATCCAGCAGGTTCAGGACCTTGTAGGCGGGATGCACGTCCCCGGCCTTGAGCGGCTTCACGCGCGCGACGACGTCGCCCAGCGGGTTGCCCTGCAGCAGGTCGCCGTTGTCGAACAGCAGGCTGTTGGGCGCCTCGGCGCGGGCGCGGTGGATCAGCGTGATCGTCTTGGCCAGGCCGAACTCCTGGGCCGGGCGGTCCTGGTAGTAGTCGTAGTTCAGCAGGTTCATGTGGATGTCGCTGGTCTCCAGCACGCGGAGCTTGAGCTCCGCGGCGGACAGCGGCATCGACAGGACGCACAGGCCCGCGAACAGACCCGTTGCAGCGATCTGGCCGGCGAGAGCGGCCAGACCCCGCGCCTGCCCGCGCAGGCCGCGCTTGGACGTCGTGCGCATGGGGATCAGGCCCAGTCGGTGCCGGCGACCAGCACGGCGATCGCACGCTGGAAGCCTTCGGCGTCGATCGCGTCGAAGCGCGCGGGCTCGGGGCTGTCGAGGTCGAAGACGCCGCGCAGCACGCCGCCGGCGACGACGGGCAGCACCAGTTCCGAGCGCGAGGCCGCGTCGCAGGCGATGTGGCCGGGGAAGGCGTGCACGTCCTCGACCAGCTGGACTTCCTGCGTCCGCGCGCAGGCGCCGCACACGCCGCGGCTGAAGGCGATGCGCACGCAGGCGACCTTGCCCTGGAACGGACCGAGGACCAGCTCCTGGTCGTTCTTCGGGTTGACCAGGTAGAAGCCGGCCCAGTTCAGCGTCGGGACGGCGTTGAAGACGAGGGCGGAGAACTGCGCCAGGTTGGCGAGCCAGTCGCGCTCGCCGTGCAGCAGGGCCTGGGTCTGGGCGACCAGCGTGTCGTAGGAGGCGCGCTTGGCGTCGGCGCCGGACATGTCCAGCAGCGGTGTGGGTTCGAAGCTCATGGGGAAGTTCTGGATTCCGTGCTTACATAAACTTGCACATTATCATGCCCACAAACACGTTCTAAGGGAGAGGAAAAGATGTCTTTCAAAAATAGTCGAGTTTGGCGAGCCACCTTGGCAGAGCGGCCAAATGATCCGAATTCTGACTCGAGGTCAAGGCTGAAGAACGCTTTCTTACAAACGCGTGATTCGGTGATTCCACTCGTGGCGCAAATTTCAAAGGAGTTGCCGTCGCTTACTGTTCACGATATTAGTCATCTGGATGCCCTCTGGGGTATGGCTGACATTCTTGTTGGTGAGGATGTATGGCTCAACCCTGCAGAAGCATTTGTCCTGGGTGTTTCCTTTTTGCTGCATGACTCTGCGACCAGTAGTGCCGCATTTTCTGGAAATATTGTTGAAATCAAGAGTACCGTGGAGTGGAAGGACTACGTTGCTCAATTGCAGATAAACGACGATGCACTTGGTCAAGGAACAGCCGACTATCAGCGTGTCGTATTCGAAGTGCTGCGATTACTCCATCCCAAGCAGGCGGAGAATCTCCCCCGCATT
Source organism: Roseateles noduli (assembly GCA_002205125.1). Lineage (GTDB taxonomy): Bacteria > Pseudomonadota > Gammaproteobacteria > Burkholderiales > Burkholderiaceae_C > Roseateles > Roseateles noduli. The sequence goes on from NIOE01000010.1 coordinate 64,112, forward strand.
TGTTGGAAACTTGAAGGGGGTGTGGATAAGTACCTAATTGATGATGTCCAGTTGCGCAATCACTATGGGCGAGTGATCGGGCGAATCGCGCATAGCCATTGGTGGGACTTGGCTGAAGTTGAAAGGGAGTGGGCGAGCGCAGCCCCATTGTCTCCACACGCTTCGCTCTCTGTGATTGATGAAACACCGTGGGTGGTCGATGCATTCAGAGTTGCAGTGCTACTTCGCTGCTGCGATGCAATGCATATTGACTCGAGGCGCGCGCCCGACATGCTGGCGGCGATAGTTAAGCCAGGCGGCCACTCGAAGCTGCATTGGCATTTTCAGAATAAATTGGGCCTGCCTAATATTAACCTGCGTTCTGAATTGTATTGGTCATCTGGACAAGCGTTTGGTCCGGATGACGCTAAATCGTGGTGGCTTTGCTTCGAAACAGCTCGCATGGTTCACCGAGAAATCGTCGCGTCCAACCGCCTTCTTGAACATCATGGAAGGACCCAATTCGTTCCTCGCGGTGTGATGGGTGCTGATAATGTTGATGAATTTTCACAGAATGTAGTTGTGGAAGGGTGGAATCCGGTTGATGTAAATTTCAAGGTGACCCAGATTCCGAAGATTATTGAGAACTTTGGCGGCGCTCGGTTGTACGGTGGAGAGCCTTGGAGAGCTTTAAGGGAGTTGCTGCAGAATGCTAATGATGCCATTCGCGCTCGCGCACTAAAGCGAAATATTTCTGGAGGAGAAATATTTGTTGGTCTCGTTGAAGATGAGACCGGTGAGGCTTGGCTGGAAGTGCGCGATAACGGAATCGGGATGAGCCAGTATGTGCTGTCTGAGGTGCTTCTTGATTTTGGTCGTTCTCTTTGGAGTGATCCAGCAGTTCGCCAACATCTTCCTGGGCTCATGGCGAAAGGCTTCCGCGCTGTTGGTCAGTTTGGAATTGGGTTCTTGGCCGTCTTTATGTTGGGTGATGAAGTTACTGTAACCAGTTGGGCAGACGGCGACTCAGAGCAAAATCAATGCACGTTGGTTATTGAGGAGGGTGCGAAATCTCGTCCAGTTTTGAGAAAACCTTCCGCCAAGGAGAAGTTGGAAGAGTATGGGACTAGAGTGTTGGTTCGACTTCGGGAAGGAGTTAATGCGCTTCTTCCTCAGACGGATACTTACTTTAACAAGGTTAAGTGGACGCTTGAAGAGCTTGTTGGTTCACTGCTTCCGACAGCAGGGATGGATGTGCGCGTAAGCCACAAAAATGGTTTGTCCACGGTGGTGAGAAAGGATGATTGGTTAACCTTGGATTCGCAGCATCTGCTAAAGCGGATTGCACCGCATTGTGCTAAGTCGGAGCTTTTGACTGTTCTCCATCCTGTTGTCGAGGATGACGGGGAAGTTGTCGGCAGGCTCGGCTTGCAACCTGAAAAATTCTTTAGAGTGAAGCTCGGGGATCATCCGGGAGCATTAGTCCATAACGGGGTGCTGGTAGGTATATTTAATGGACTTACTGGAATACTTCAAGCCGGAAATAATGGGGATTTGGCGAGAACAACGGCTAGTCCTATTTGTTCTAGAAAAGCTCTTGCAAAATGGGCGGCTGGGGCAGTTAAATCCGCAAAAAGTGATAGTTGGTTTGATAATAGAAATGCTGCTCAGTTGCTCAGCGCCGGGTTGGAGCCTTCTATGTTGGCATGGGGGGATGGCCATCCTGGTGCGGTTACCAAAGAAAATCTCAAGGAGTGGTTGGTTTCGTTTGATTCAGATGAAATATTGATTCTGAATGGAAATGTTTCCACACCTTCTGATTATTCTGAGAATGATTTCGAGGAAAACTTCTCTCTTTACTCTAATGTAATTCAGGTGGGAGAGTTTTTTCATAAGAGGGACGATTTTGGACTTGGTCCTTGGGTCGGTTTGCTAGTGCCGGAAACCGATGGCCCGAGAAGCCTGATCGGTGTTCTTTCGAGTTTGCTGGGCGCGGCCTATGAGGGCGTGACGATCGAGAATACGAGTTTGCCTGTGGGTGAAATTCATGGAAAGGCCATTGAATCTGATTGTTGGCGAATCGGTCTGGCAGATTAGAGCCGCATGACCGCTTGCCCATCCTTTCTCTAATGTGTCAAAGGAAGGAGTTTGCGGTACTGGTGGGCGTGCGGCGGGGCGCCCTAGGGATACAAGTCGGGGCATTCGATCTGTAACCCCCTTGCTCAAGACATATCGCTGCCGCCTGTTACGGCGAGAATGCGCCCCGATCCAAGGGAGATACCAGGGAGTTTGGAACGATGAACGCACGAGCGATGAACGCACGAGGCAAGGCGATGCTGCTGGCCGCCGCGATGGGTCTGACGATGGCGGTCCAGGGCCGCGCGCTCGCGGACACGGACACGTCGACCTCGGCGCCCGAGGCCCCCAGTTCAGCCGCCGCGCCGGCCTCGCCGCTGCTGGGGCCCGACGAGCAGGTGGGCTGGGTAGCGCAGGCCGAATGGTCGCGCCGCTGGTGGGAATGGGCGCTGTCTTTCGACGACGACATCAACCCCATTGCCGACCGCTCCGGCGTGCAATGCGGCAACCGACAGTCGGGCGACGTGTTCTTCCTCGCGGGCACCTACGGCACGGCCCGCACCGTACGCACCTGCCGCGTGCCGGCCGACAAGTACCTGTTCTTCCCGCTGATCAACTACGTCGTCATGCCCAACGGCGGCGCCGTGCGGAGCTGCATGGAGATCTCGGGCACCGCCGCGCGGGTCACCGAAGGCGCTGAAATGCTGGTGCTGGAGGTGGACGGCGTGCGCTACGGCGATCTGCAGCGCCACCGGCAGGCCAGCCCGGAGTGCTTCAACGGCTGGGCCCGGCATCCCAGCGGCGCGCGGATCTTCCCGACGGCGTCCAACGGCTACTACGTGATGCTCAAGCCGCTGGCCCGCGGCCGGCACACGATCAACTTCGGCGGCGCGCTGCCGCGAATGTCCCAGGCGGTCAGCTACACGTTGATCGTCGAGTAGGGTTCGTCAGCCGGCTACTGGCTGGGTCGAGCGGGCCTCGTCCTGTGGGCCCAGCAAGCCCAGTGGCAGCACGCACAAGGTGACCCCGTCGAGCGTGAGCACCAGGCCGATTTGTCCGCCGACCTGAACGACGCCGGACGAGGCGCTGCTCGCGGCGGGCGCGGATCCGGTCGAGGACGCCGCCGCCATCGCGCTGATCGGCGGCTGTCTGAGCATCGCCCAGAGCGCGCGCGGATCGCGCAGGCGCAGGCATTCGAGGTACTGGCGGAAGACGACGTCCTCGGCCGCATCGGGAAGGGCATCGTCGGCGTCCACGCCTGATCGACCGACCTGATCGGCCTGACGCAGCCGTGCGAGCGCGCGGCGCAGCCTCTGCCGGCTGGCGGCCTCGGACTGGTCAGTCGCGCGGGCGATTTCCGCATGTTCGACCTCAAACACCTCGTGCAGGAGCAGGGCGGCGCCGTCCATCGGCGTCAGGTGCGAGGCCATCAGGCGAAGCGCCAGCGCGACTTCTTCCGCCAGCGTCGCCACCGCTTCCGCCGAGGGCGCCATGGACGTGCTCCATGTCGACGCCGGCCTCGACGCCGACACTGGCGGCTGGCCGTCCATGGCTTCCAGCCACTGCCGCATCCAGTCACGCCGCCGCAGGCGGTCGATCGCCAGATGGCGCACGACGGTGAGCAGCCAGGCCTGGACGGCGTTCAGCCCCGTCGGGGTCGTCTCCAGCGCGCGGACGTAGGCGTCCTGCACCGCGTCTTCGGCGTCGGCCGGGCCCAGCAGACGGGTCGCTGCGCGGACCAGGCTGCGGTGGTCGGCATCCAGGAGGGTTCGGGCGCTGTCGTCGTGCATGGGGCGAGCTTGCCACAGGCGGAGGCAGGGATCTGAGGCGTCGGTGTCACACGAGCGGCCGCTCGTTCGTCAAGGCAGCAGTTCAACCACGAGGAACCGCCCCATGGAGCATCCGACCCCCGCCGCACCGTCCAGCGCCACCGAGCCGCGCACCTCCTACCTGGAGGAGAAGGCCTTCAAGGCCCGCACGCTGCTGATCTTCGGCACCGTCACCGACGTGATGGCCGCCGACGTGACACGCCGTCTCATCGCCCTGGACGCCGAGAGCGCCGATCCCATTGACGTGCTGGTCAGCTCGCCCGGCGGGCACCTGGAGTCCGGCGACGCGATCCACGACATCGTGCGCTTCATCGCCGCGCCGGTGAACATGATCGGCACCGGCTGGGTCGGCAGCGCCGCCACCCACCTGTACCTGTCGGTGCCGCGCGAGCGTCGCTACTGCCTGCCCAACACCCGCTTCCTGATCCACCAGCCCAGCGGCGGCGCCGGCGGACCGGCGAGCGACATCGCCATCCAGGCGCGCGAGATCATCAAGGCCAGGGAACGCATCGCCCGCACCATCGCGCGCGAGACGGGCAAGTCGCTGGAGGTGGTGCTCGAGGACATCGGCCGCGATCGATGGTTGTCGGCGGAGGAGGCCGTCGACTACGGGTTGGTGTCGCGGATCATCGAGCGCAAGACCGAGCTCCGGGGCGGTTGAGATCCGCTGAGGCGGGCCCGGTTCAACGCGCTCACCCCCACAGCGCCGGCTTGTTCACCATCAGGTAGAAGACGACGAGCACCGCGAGAAAGGCCGGATACCCCAGGCCTTCCCACCAGCGGGCGTAGCGCCAGTAGCGCGCCGGCAGCGGCTGGCCGGCGGCCAGCGCCGCGTCGGCCATCTGCGACAGCCGGATCTGCAGCCACACCACCGGCAGCCAGCACGCGCCCGCGATCACGTAAAGCGCGATCGACAGCGCCAGCCACGGCGTGTCCAGCGCCCAGCCGGCCGTCATCGCCATCCACACGCCGGTGACCGGCTGCACGATGATCGCCGGCGTCGTGAACCACAGGTCCGCGCGCTTGACCAGCCGCGCCACCACGGCCTGCGCCGGCAGCGAACCGCTGCGGTTCGCGAAGAACAGGTAGAACGCCGAGCCGAAGCCGGTGCCCGCCAGCAGCACGCTCGACACGATGTGCAGCCACTTGATCACGAGGTAGGTGTTCATCTTTTCCTCCTGGAATTCTTCTTGGGTTGTTCTTCGGTTGTTCTTCGAGCGTCTCGTCGCCGGCTGATTCAGGCCGGCGCGTCCTCGTCGAGGATCAGCAGCAGGATCGCCACCGGCAGGTTCTTGGTCAGGCAGCCCAGCGGGTCCAGCCACAGCGACGGCAGGATCAGCGTCGCGACCGCCGTCATCAGCAGCATCATCCCGCCCGCCAGGCGGTACACCCAACGGCGGTGCCAGCGCCACATCGCCGCACCGATCAGCAGGTCCACGAGTGCGCCCGCGACGATGACCGGCGCGATCCAGGCGTCCGGCGTCTGCGCGGCGACCATCAGGTCGCGGCTGCGGCCGTCGAGCTCGATCAGGCTGGCCGCGCCGGTGGCCAGCCACAGCGCGATCAGCCCGCCGCGCGCGACCACGCGCGTGCGGCGGTGCCGGAAATTCACACGTCCGATGCCCATGCGGCCTCCACGAATTGTTCCACGGCCACCGCCGGCCGCCCGAGCACGCGCTCGAACGCCGCGGCGTCGCCGATGTTGTCCTGCTCCAGCAGGGCGAGGCTTTCGCTGCTCCAGGGCTGGCTGCTGACGAAGTCGCCCAGACGGGCGCTCCAGCGGCTGGGTGCGTCCGGCAGCGGAATCACGCGGGCGGGCTGAAGGCCGCCGGAACTGCTTTGGACGCTCTTCCTGCTTCTTGCGTTGGGGGCGCCCTGGCCAAGTTGACCGCGCTGACGCCGGAGTTCCCCGATGAACGCCGCCAGCGGCAGCGCCCGCGGACCGACGGCGGTCACGATCTCCGGCCCGCCGTCCTGCAGCAGGCGCAGAACCGCCAGCGCGACGTCGGGCACGGCGACGGGCTGGACCTCGGCCTGGACGGCCGCGCGCGGCAGGACCAGCACCGGCAGCCGGGCGAGGGCCATGAAGAGCGCGGCGCTGGCGCCGCCGCGGCCGAAGACGATGCTCGGACGCAGCACGCTGGCGTCGAGCCGGCCCTCGGCGCGCAGGCGCAGCAGGACTTCGTCGGCGGCACGCTTGGTCGTCGCGTAGCGGGTCGGGCTGTGCGCCACGCCGTTCGCGGAGATCTGGATCACCCGCGCCACGCCCGCGCGGGCGCAGGCTTCGAACAGCGCGGCGGGCGCCTGATGGTGGACGGGTTCGAGCTGGCGGCGCGACGTGTCGCGCAGCAGGCCGACCGCGTTGACGACGGCATCGAAGCCGGTGACGCGCGGCACCCAGACGTCAGGGGCCAGGTCTTGCTGGAAGTTCTGCGTGCGGGAGGTGCCCGCCGTCACGGCCAGGCCGGCCTCCCGCAGCGCGCGCACGACGCGGCGGCCGACGAAACCGCTGGCGCCGCAGACCAGCACGGAGCGGATGACGGGCGAGCTCATGACGCGTCTCCAGAGCGTCCGGCGTTTCCGGTGTTTCCGGCGACTGCGGTAGAGGCGACGTCTGAGGTCTCGGCGCGCCGCACGTGGTGCGGATGCGGATGGGGGTGGAATTCGCAGGCGTCGTCGCGGCAGGCGGATCGTCCGGCGCGGCGTTCGGCCGCGCGGCGCAGGCCGGTCTCGAACACGAGCCGGACGATGGGCCGGGGAATCCGGTAGCGGTGACGGGCGACGATCGGATAGGCGCGGTCGCACCAGGTCCGCAAGACCGGCAGGTCCATGATCCGGGCGACCCAGCCGAGCTGCGCGCCGCGATAGGCCAGCCGGATCGCTTCGGCGCCGATCGCGAGCCGGCCGTCGGCGCGCACGCCGTGCATCAGCGCCATCAGCGCCGGCCGGTCGGTGCCCGGCGGGTAGGCCGAGAAACCCGGCACCGAGATGTCCACGAAGCGCAGCAGCCCGGCGGTGTTGCGCAGCATCAGGTTGTGCATCTCGCCGCTGCAGATCGGGCAGGCGCCGTCGAAGTAGAGCGTCAACGGGTAGATCGACGGATTCGCGTGGGTCGGCTCGTGGGTGGGGATGGCTCGCATGGCGTCCTCCGGTTTGTGGTCTGTTTGATATTTCAGTAGAGACAGAAATTAACGCTCAAAAAAAGGGACGGGATCAGGTCCCGTCGCCGCGCACGAAGCGCTGCACGCTGGCGCCGAGCTTGAGCACCTTCTCCAGCGTCGAGGGCGACAGCCGCATCATTTCCTCGGACCAGGCGCCCAGCGTCTGCATCAGGCGCAGGCATTCGCGCACGCGGTCCTGGGCGTCGGGGGATTCGTCCTGGAAGCCCTTGTCCTCGACGAGTTCGGACAGCATGCGGACGGTGGGGTCGAACTCGCGGTGCTTGCGTTCGCGGACGATGGTGCGCAGCAGTTCCCAGACATCCGCGGTCGTCTCGAAGTAGTCGCGCCGGTCGCCCAGCACGTGCGTCACGCGGATCAGGTTCCAGCTCTGCAGCTCCTTGAGGCTGGTGCTGACGTTGGAGCGGGCGACCGACAGCGTCTCGGCCAGCTCTTCCGCATTGAGCGGGCGGCCGTGGAAGTAGAGCAGGGCGTGGATCTGCGCCACGGTGCGGTTGACGCCCCAGGCGCTTCCCATCTCGCCCCAGTGCAGGACGAAGCGGCGGGCGGTGTCGGTGAGTTCCATGCTGTTGAATTTAGCCGGACAGAAATTTCTGTCAATACAGAAATTTTTTCACCATCCGCCGTTTCGCGAACCGGACCTGCTGGGATTGGGCATCGCCACCGCAGCAAGTGGTCGGCCGTCAGGCGATGTGGGCAACGGTCGGGGAGTGCCGTCGCACAGCACCGTTTCGATACTTCCCGGTTTGAACCTTGGAAGACGGCATGACGGGCAAGACAGTGAAGCAGGAGAACGCGGCGACGCAGCGCAAGGAACACCGGAAGAAGCGACTCGCCGAGGACGAAGCGGGCGGCAGCGCTGAGCACGTTCAACCGTCCGTGCCGCAAGACGGGGAGGTCGGGAACGAAGGCGCATCGGAGGATGCGGCGCTGGCCGGGATGGCGATGTCGGTGCTGACCTTGGCCGGGCTGGCTGCTGTCTCGGCTGAGGGCACAGGGTGGTCGGAAGCGGCGTCTCCGGCACCGAGTCCCGCAGTGGTCGTGCCTCAACCCGGGCCTCAGCCAAAGCCTCAGCCCAAGCCGCAACCGGAACCTCCACCTAAGCCTCCAACGGAACCTCGACCGGAACCTCCACCCAAGCCTCCAACGAAACCTCGACCGGAACCTCAGCCCAAGCCTGAGCCGGAACCTCGACCCGAGCCCCGGCCCAAACCTGCGCCGGAACCTCGACCCGAGCCTCAGCCCAAACCTGCGCCGGAACTTCGACCCGAGCCTCAGCCCAAGCCTGAGCCGGAACCTCGGCCGGAGCCCCAACCCAAGCCTCAGCCGACCCCTGACCCAGGCACGGGCTCAAAACCGGATCCTGTGGTCGGCCCGAAGCTGCCGCCAGATCTGACACCACCGCAGCCCCCCCTCGTTCTTTTCAAGCCCACGCAAATCGATCCAGCGACGGGGGACAGACGCCCGGCCACGGTGAGACTCGAGGCTTTGGAGCCCGGCATCCTTCGCTGGGAGACGATGGACGGGCGGACGAGTGTCAGTTCGCCCTGGCACCTCTTGGAATTGCCCGGCGACCTGGTTTCGACGCCTGGCACCCTCCGCTACTGGCAGCAGGACTTCGCCGGCAATGCGAGCGAGAAGACCGTGCTGGACGTCGATGTCACGGCGCCGGAGCCGCTCTTGCTCGATGCGGAGCGTCCCGCCAATGGCGACGGCCAGGACGGAACGGTCCGCATGCATGCCGGCGATCTGACGGTCATCGGACTCGAGCCTCGGGCAAGGTGGCGCTACTCGATCGATGGGGGGATGTGGTTGGATGCGGGCGGTTCCACGCTCAGCGATGCGGAACTTCGCAGGGCCGGCCGGCACGACGTCCGGCTCGTGCATGTCGATGAGCATGGGAACGAGAGCGACGTCAGCAAGGTGCAGATCGAGGTCGCCGGATCGCTGGGTCTGAGCCTGAAGAACGATACCGGCGGTACGCCCGAACAACGGGTCGACCACATCACCTCAGATGGAAGAGTGCAGGTTGACGGGGTCAGCCCACTGCACGGCAAGGTGGAGTACCGGGTCGACGGCGGGATATGGCAGCGTCTGACCGACGGAGAGTTGATCGACACCAACCCCTTGCGCGACGGCAATCGACGCATCGAGGTGCGCGCGCTGGATGCGAATGACGTGCCCACGGCCACGGAGGTCATGGACTTCGTGGTGGACCGCACCCGAACTGGCCAGTTGCCTCTGGTCGTGGTGCACGACCGAGGCCTCCTCTGGGAGAGCACGAAGGCTGGCAAGGCGATGGCATACGTTCTCACCAATACGCCTGAGGTACGAATTGTTGGCGCCGAGCCCGGGAGCCAGTTCAGCGTGAACAATGTTGACGCAGACAAATCGGTCATTGTCGGCGGGTCCCTTTCCGGAGTCGGAGAGTTCTTGCCGACGTCGCTGTTCAAGCAAGGTGCGCAGTTCCTTGGCGTCTCCGTCACGGATCCGGCAGGAAACTTGGGTGGGGACTATCGCCTTGTCGGCGTCTGGTTGGACACCCTGGCGCCCCCGGCGCCGGACCTGACGGTGACCTTGAATGGGCAGGGCACGGAAGTCGTCGACGTGTCCAATCTCGAGACGCAAGCGCATTTGCAGCATCGAGCCGTCGGCGCCGGCGACGAGGACTGGACGATCGCGCGTGAGGGTGAGACCCTCCGAGGACCTCGGGAGATACGTCAGATGGACCGTGCCGGAAACGCCAGCGCGGGGGTCAGACTTGACGCCGATCAGGAGCTGCACATCCATCAGAAGACTGCACCTCCCGAAGTCCCCCAGTTTTCCCGGACGGAGGCCGCACAGGGCACGACGCTTCTGATCCCGACCAATCTTGAGAAGGACGCGCACCTTGAATTTCGCGCGGACGGGAGCGACAAATGGAAGACGATCAAAGCGCGCCAGCCTGATCACGCCGAAGAAGATCGTGTCGAGAGGCCGCGTGGCCCGGGAGCGGTTCGTCAAGTGGATGCGGAAGGCGATATCAGCCTTGCCGCGTTTTACGTGAAAGTTGGGGAGGAGATTTCACTCCTGCCGAACTCGAGCGCCTTCATATGAAGGGACCAGCTTTCCCACAGGACCCATCCAGATGCTGGCCGGTGCGCCCATCCACGCGCGCGCGGCGTCGGATTTCCTCAGCTGCAGGTCCAGGAAGGCCACGCTGACCTGCTGCGCCGCCGTCAGGCCGAGCTGCTGCTCGTGCAGTTGCCGGTAGTCGGGCACGGCGGGGACCGGCGCCATGCGCGTCGGTCCTTCCTGGCCGCGCCCGCCGCGGCCGCCGCCGCGCCGGCCTTGCGGCTGCGACTGGGCCTGCTCCTCGGCGGCGCGGATACGCTTCTGCTCGCGCTCGATGTCCTCGGGCCGGGCTTCGTTCCCGCCGAACGCGGCGTGGCGGACCTCCTTCACGCTCAGCAGCCAGCCGCGCTGCGCCGGCATCGCGGCGAACGGCGCCTGGCGCCATTGCACGTCGCGCACCAGGTTGAGCACGTCGCCGTCGTCCGGACCGGTCAGGCCGAGCACCGGGATGGCGACATCGCGGTAGCGCGCCGCGTCCGGCTGCGAGAAGACCTGCGGGCTGATCACGATCGCCGCCACCGGCTGCACGCTCCTGAGCGACAGCACCGAGCCGTCCGCCTGCCGCTCGCCCGCCAGCGCCATCGCGGTCTGCGCGCCGAGCTCATACCCCGCGATCACCGTCCTCGACCAGTCCAGCGAACGCCAGGACACCTCGTTCGGGGCCGCGCCCGGACCCGACCCCTGGCCTTGGCCCTGGCGGCCCAGCCGCTGGGCTTCGGCGAGCAACTCGTCGAGCCGCGCCAGCCGCTTGCGCATCTGGGCCTCGGCGTAGTGGCGCCGGCCCAGCTCGGTGAACTCCGCGGAGCGCGCCAGGTCCGACGACCAGGCTGTTGCATCCTCGTCCAGCGGCTGCAGCGTCAGCACCGCATATCCAGCCGCCGCCCAGGCGCGGCGCCAGCGGATGCCGGCGGTCTCGGACTCGCCCAGGCCGGGCAGGTACACGATGACCGGACGCGGCGAGGCCGCCGCGCCGGCCGGCACCGTCAGGCTCAGGCGCACATCGTCGCCGCGCATGCGCCACAGCACCGGTTGCAGGGTCACCGGCTCGCCCTGCGGCGCGTAACCACGCGACGCGAATTCGCGCTGTTGCTGCTGCTCCTCGACGCGCGCCTTCGGCGGCGCATTGCCGCACCCCACCAGCAGCAGCGCCGCAGCGATCGCTGCGACGCCGCCAAGGGCGAGGGAACGGGCGTGGGCGAGCGGGCGGGTACGGGTCGTTTCGATCATGGGCGGCGACGCTAAGCGGGCGATGTAAAGCGGCGATTTCTGGGCCGGCGGTCAGGCGGGCGGGCAAGAAAAAAGCGACCCCGAAGGGTCGCTCATCATCGCCGCAACGGCGCCGGTCGCGAGGTCCGCGGACTGGCGCTCAATGCGCCGGCGCCGCCACCGGCGACAGGCCCTCCGGGAGGTCCGCGTTGAAGCGCTGCAGCACGTGCCGGCTCATGCCCTTGGCGAGTTCCTCCTCGCCGTAGAACACGGTCCCCAGCTGTTCCTTGCGCAGCAGCGCGGACTCCTCCTCGCCGTGGGTGCGCAGCACGATCTCGATGCCCGGGTTCAGCTGACGCGCCGTGTCGGCCATCTGCCGCGCCTTCATCGAGTCCGGCACCGCCACCACCAGCATCGCCGCGTTGGCGATGTGGGCCTGGATCAGCACCATGGGCTCGCTCGCGTCGCCGCTGACCGCCGCCAGGCCGCGCTTGCGCAGCGCCTCGACGGTCTCGCGGCTCTCGTCCGCGACGACGAAGGGGATGCCGCGTTCGGTCAGCGCGTCGGCGATGCGCCGCCCCACGCGGCCGTACCCGACCAGCACGACCTGACCCTCCAGGAACTGGCGGTCGGTGGACTGCGGCAGCTCGGCGTAGGGATCGTCCCGCTCTTCCAGCTTGCGCGCGAAGGCCGACCGCGCCAGCACCCAGCGCTGCAGCGGCGCGATCATCGCGAACATCACTGGGTTCAACGCGATCGAGATCAGCGCCGCCGCCAGCACCAGGTTCATGCCGGCCTTGGGCAGCAGGCCCAGCTGCAGGCCCAGGCCCGCGAGGATGAAGCTGAACTCCCCGATCTGCGCCAGACTGGCCGACACCGTCATCGCCGTGTTCAGCGGGTAGCGGAACACGATCACCAGCGCCGCCGCCGCGATCGCCTTGCCCAGCATCACGATCGCGACCACGCCCAGCAGGTGCAGCGGCTGGTCGACCAGCGTCATCGGGTCGAACAGCATGCCCACCGACACGAAGAACAGCACCGAGAACGAGTCCCGCAGCGGCAGCGATTCCTGCGCGGCGCGGTGGCTGTACTCGGATTCGCGCATCACCGTGCCGGCGAAGAACGCGCCCAGCGCGAAGGACACGTGGAAGAGCTCCGAGGCGCCGTAGGCGATGCCGATCGCCACCGCGATGACCATCAGCGTGAACAGCTCGCGCGAGCCGGTCCGCGCCACCTGCCACAGCATCCACGGCAGCACGCGCCGGCCCACGACCAGCATCAGCACGACGAACGCGGCCATCTGCGCCAGCGTCTCGGCGATGGTGCGCCACAGCGGCACGTCCGCGGAGGTGCCCGGCGCCGCGTTGCCGCCCAGCACCGACGCCAGCGGCGGCAGCAGCACCAGGATCAGCACCGTGGCCAGGTCCTCGACCACCAGCCAGCCGACCGCGATGCGGCCGTTCATGGACTCCAGCGTGCCGCGCGACTCCAGCGCCTTCAGCAGCACCACGGTGCTGGCGCAGGACAGCGTCAGTCCGAACACCAGCGCCTGGCCCGCCGGCCAGCCCCACCACATCGCCAGGCCCATGCCCAGCGCCGTGGCCGCGGCCATCTGCACGACCGCGCCGGGCAGCGCGATGCGCTTGACCGCCATCAGGTCCTTCAGCGAGAAGTGCAGCCCGACGCCGAACATCAGCAGCATCACGCCGATCTCCGACAGCTGCGCGGCGATGCCGACGTCCGCGACGAAGCCCGGCGTGGCCGGGCCGATCGCGATGCCGGCGAGCAGGTAACCCACCAGCGCGGGCAGCTTGAGCCGCTCGGCGATGAAACCCAGGATCAGCGCCAGGCCGAAGCCCGCCGCCAGCGTGGAAATGAGGGAGACGTTGTGTTCCATCAGTGGATCGCTCCCGGACCGGCGACGGCGGCGAAGGCCTCGCGGTGACGGGGACCCTGCGCGAACGCGCCCAGGGCGGCGGCGATCCGGCGCTCCGCGTCCGCCGCGTCGGGCAGCTCGGGGCCGTAGATCTCCATCCAGGTCTGGAAGACCGGATCGTTGTCATGGCGCTGCAGCAGCCGCACCGGCTGCGCCTGACGCGCCTGTTCGAAGGCGGCCAGCGCGGCCGTCAGCTGGTCCGCGTGGACGCGGTAGTAGACGTAGAGCTCGACCGGTGCGGTCGAGCGGGCGGCAGGATGGACGGTGGGCGGCGCAGCGGCGCGCGTCGGCGGCGAGGTGTTCATTCAGGTTCTCCGATGACGTAAGGCAGGGGACGGGGGGTGAGGACGGCGCCGGTCGCGCTGCCCAGGTGCAGGGTGCCGGACTCGAGCGCGGCCAGCTTCACCTCGGCCAGCAGCAGCGGGCGGCCCTCCTGGCGGCCGAAGCCGGCGACCAGGCCCGCGGGCTGGTCCGGGTCGGCGCTGTGGAAGATCTCCTGGCCCGGCGTGGCGTCGGCATCGCTGCCGTCCAGTGCGAACAGGTGGGTGCGGCGCTTGATCGTGCCGCGGTACTGGCTGCGGGCGACGATCTCCTGGCCCGGATAGCAGCCCTTCTGGAAGTTCACGCCGCCCAGCAGCTCCAGGTTGAGCATCTGCGGTACGAACTGCTCGACCGTGCCCTGGCGGACCCAGGCCAGCCCGGCGGTCACGTCCAGGCCCTGCCATTCCTCGGGATCGATCACGGGCAGCGCCGGCGCGGGCGCGTCGGCGGGCTGCAGCAGCAGGAAACGCGGGGTGAGGCCGTCGTCGGGCAGACGGGTGACCAGCGCCTCGCGGCCGTCGGCCAGCGCCAGGCGGCCCACGGACCAGACCGTCGCCGGAGCCACGGCTTCTCCCGCCCCGGCCAGCCAGTCGCGCGCCTGCGCGCCGGACAGGCCCCAGACGGCCCAGGCCGCGCTGTCGTCGCTCAGCTTGCACTTGGCGCGCAGCACGAACATCGACAAGCGCTTGACCGTGGCCGGCAGCACCTCGGCGGGCAGGGCCAGCAGCACGGACTGGTCGTCCGGTTTCAGCGCCAGCATGGTCGCGAGCAGGCGTCCCTTGGCCGAGCAGTAGCCCGCCAGCCGGGCCTGCGCGCCGGTCTGCAGGGCCAGGTCTTGCGTCAGCTGGGTGTGCAGGAACTTGGCGGCTTCCTCGCCCTGGGCGCGGATCACGCCCCAGTCGGCGAGCCGGACGGCGCCCAGCGCCGAGGACGGCACGGGCGGCGGAGCGTGGTGGAGGTCTTCGATCATGGTCCGATTATCATCAGCCCCCGCATTTCACGAAGGGCCACGGGTCTTGTCACGCGCGAAAAACAGATCTCGCGGCACCGCGAGAAAAACGAAGAGGCAGTCGGGCCGCATCGGACGCTGGCTGCTGTCCGCGCTGGTGGCGGGCGTGGTGCTGCTCGGCGGCGGCGCGGCCGCGCTCTGGTGGTGGCTGCAGGCGCCGCTGGTGCTGGAGAAACCGGGCATCGAACTCTCGATCGAACCCGGCACGCCGCCCCAGCAGGTCGCGCAGGCCTGGGTCGCGGCCGGCGTGCAGACCGATCCGCGCTTCCTGTACGCCTGGTTCCGCTATTCGGGGCAGGCCCGCAAGATCCGCGCCGGCAGTTACGAGATCCACGCTGGCGTCACGCCGCGCGAGCTGCTCGACAAGATGGTGCGCGGCGATCAGGTGCTGGAGCAACTGCGCCTCATCGAGGGTTGGAACTTCCGCCAGTTGCGCGCCGCGATCGCCGCCGCGCCGGCCTTGAAGCAGACCACCGCGGCCATGACGGACGCCCAGATCATGGAAGCGCTCGGCGCGCCGGGTCAGGCGCCGGAGGGGCGCTTCTTCCCCGACACCTACGCCTACAGCCTGGGCGTCAGCGACTTGACGGTGCTCAAGCGCGCGCATGTGCTGATGCAGAAGCGCCTGGAGAGCGCCTGGGCCGGCCGCGGCGACGGCCTGCCGCTCAAGAGTGCCGACGAGGCGCTGATCCTGGCCTCCATCGTCGAGAAGGAAACCGGCGCCGCGGCGGACCGCGGCCTGGTCGCCGCGGTGTTCGTCAACCGGCTGAAGGTGGGCATGCCGCTTCAGACGGACCCGACGGTGATCTACGGCCTGGGCACGGACTACGACGGCAACCTGCGCAAGATCCACCTGCAGACCGACACCCCGTTCAACACCTACACCCGGGGCGGCCTGCCGCCGACGCCGATCGCGATGCCGGGCCTGGCGGCGCTGCAGGCGACGCTGCATCCGACGCCTTCCAAGGCGCTGTACTTCGTGTCGCGCGGGGACGGCACCAGCCAGTTCAGCGAGGATCTGGCCGCGCATAATCGGGCGGTCAACAAATACCAGCGCGGCCGCTGAAGCGCCCGCGCTTCGCTTTTTCCGCAGTTCCTTCGCTGTTTTCCATCCGGGTTCCCAGAGAGCCGAGAGAGCACCACGCGTGAGCGGTCGATTCATCACCTTCGAAGGCATCGACGGGGCGGGCAAGTCCACCCACATCGAGTCCGTCGCCCAACACCTGCGCCAGCGCGGCGCCGAACTGGTCCAGACCCGCGAGCCTGGCGGCACGCCGCTGGCCGAGTCGCTGCGCGGGCTGTTCCTGCACCAGGACATGGACGGACTGACCGAGGCGCTGCTGGTCTTCGCCGCGCGCCGGGATCACGTGCAGCGCGTCATCGCGCCGTCGCTGGCGCTGGGCCAGACGGTGCTGTGCGACCGCTTCACCGACGCGAGCTTCGCCTACCAGGGCGGCGGTCGCGGCATGGACGTCCAGGTGCTGGCCACGCTGGAGCAGTGGGTGCAGCAGGGGCGTCAGCCGGACCTGACCTTCTGGTTCGATGTGGATCCCGCCATCGCGGCGCAGCGGCGGGCCCAGGCCCGCGACGCGGACCGGCTCGAGCAACTGGATCTGGATTTCTTCGCCCGGGTGCGGGCCGGCTACCAGCGTCGGGCCGAGGCCTCGCGGGGACGCATCGTCCGCATCGACGCGGGCGACACGATCGAGGGCGTCGCGGGCCAGATCCGCGCCGAGCTGGAGCGCCGCGGATGGTGACCGATGCTTCGTCGAACGCCGACGGGGCGGCGGCGCTGGCCGAGGGCGGCCAGCTTCCGCTGCCCTGGCTGGCCGGGCCGCTGCACCAGGCGCTGACGCAGGGTCGCAGCCACGCGATGCTGCTGCAGGGGCCGGCGGGTGTCGGCCAGTTCGACCTGGCGCTGCTGCTGGCGCAGGCCTGGCTCTGCGAGGCCAGAACCTCGACCGACCAGCCGGGCTGCGGCCGCTGCCCGAGCTGCCACCTGCTGCGCTCGCGCTCGCACCCCGACTTCCAGGTCCTGCTGCCCGAAGCGTTGCGCGAGGCCCTGGGCTTCGGCGCGATGGAGGCGGAGGGCGAGGGCGCTGCCTCGGCCAAGGCCAGCAAGACCAAGCCCAGCCGCGAGATCAAGATCGAGGCCGTGCGCCAGACGCTGGCCTTTTCGCAGGTCAGCGCGGCGCGGGGCAAGGCCAAGGTGGTCGTGGTCTATCCGGCGGAGGCCCTGAACACGGTGGCCGCCAACGCGCTGCTGAAGACGCTGGAAGAACCGGCCGGCCTGCTGCGTTTCGTGCTGGCGAGCGCCGCGCCCCAGCAGCTGCTGCCGACCATCCGCAGTCGCTGCCAGCCCTTGCAGATGGCCTTGCCCGCGCGCGACGCGGCACTGGCCTGGCTGACCGGGCAGGGCGTCGACCAGGCGGGCGTCCTGCTGGACGCCACCGGCGGCCGGCCTCAGGAGGCGTTGCAATGGAGCGAGGAGGGCATCGCCGCCAAGACCTGGCTGGAGTTGCCGCGGCGGATCGCCAAGGGCGAGGCCGTGGCGCTGACCGAATGGCCGGTGCCGCGCGCGATCGCCGCGATGCAGCGGCTGGTGCACGACCTGATGCGCATTGCGCACGGCGCCGGGCCGGCCTACTTCCCGCGCGACGCGCTGCCCAAGCTGCCGGCGGTGCGGACCGCGCTGGACCAATGGGCGAAGACGCTGCAGCAGGCGGCGCGGCACGCCGACCACCCGCTCAACGCCGGGCTGCTGATGGAATCGCTGGTGGCCCAGGGGCAGCAGGCGATGCGCCCGGCGCGCTGATCAGACCGTTGGCGGAACTGCTGCTAGAACCGCTGGTCGATCTGCTGAAACTGGTAACCAAGTCTGACCCCCGGGCGCGGCGAGTAGACTTGGTGCCATGAGCGAACTCACCCTGAAACCGATGAGCACCACGCCCCCCGCGTCCGCCCCCGTCCCGGCACCCGCCGGCGGTGCCCGACCCAGCGTGATCCAGCTGGTGTTCAAGGAGAAGGGCGCGCTCTACGCGGCCTACATCCCGATCTTCTCGGAGGGCGGCGTCTTCGTGCCGACGACGCGCGACTACAAGCTGGGCGAGGACATCTACCTGCTGATGACGCTGCCCGAGGATCCCAACCGCTACCCGGTCGCCGGCAAGGTCGCCTGGCTGACGCCGGCCAACGCGTCGGGCGGCCGTACGCAGGGCGTCGGCGTGCGTTTCCCCGGCGACGAGAAGACCCGGGTGATCAAGCTCAAGATCGAGGAACTGCTGGGCACGGCGATCTCCTCGGCCAAGCCCACGCAGACGATCTGAGATGGCGGAGGTCGGCGGCCCCGGCCGCCGCAGCGCCCGGCCTTGAGCCGGGCGGAGTTGTTTTCATGTACATCGATTCCCACTGCCACCTGAGCTTCCCCGAACTCAAGTCCCAGCTCCCCGAGCTGCTCGCCGCCATGGACGCAGCGCAGGTGAGGCAGGCCGTCTGCATCTGCACGACGATGGAGGAGTTCCCGGAAGTCCGCGCCATCGCCGATGCGCACGGCCAGCTGTTCGCCACCGTCGGCGTCCATCCGGACAGCGACGAGGTGCATGAGCCGAGCGTCGACGAACTGGTTGCCGGTGCCGCGCATGCGAAGGTGGTCGCCATCGGCGAGACCGGGCTGGACTACTACCGCCTCAACGGCCGCACCGTCGAGGAGATGGAATGGCAGCGGGAGCGCTTCCGCAACCACATCCGCGCCGCGAAACGCACGGCCAAGCCGCTGGTGATCCACACCCGCTCGGCGGCCGAGGACACGCTGCGCCTGATGCGCGAAGAGGACGCCGGCCAGCCGGGCGGCGTTGTCCACTGCTTCACCGAGACCATGGACGTCGCCAGGGCGGCGCTGGACCAGGGGTTCCACATCTCGTTCTCCGGGATCGTGACCTTCAAGAACGCGGCCGACCTGCGCGAAGTCGCCAAGATGGTGCCCGCCGACCGCATCCTGATCGAGACCGACAGCCCCTATCTGGCGCCGGTGCCGTATCGCGGCAAGCTGAACCAGCCGGCGTACGTGCCGCACGTGGCCAAGCTGATCGCGGAAGTCCGCGGCGTGCCGGTCGAGACGCTGGCGGAGCAGTGCACGGCGAACACGCGGCGCCTGTTCCGGCTGCCGGAGGCCGCTTGAAGATGGCGGCGCGTCCACACGGCCACGGCGGGGTGAAGGCTCGTCGCGCGTTCGCGGCGGGCGTCGCGCTCGCCGGGCTGGTGCTGATGGCGACGCCGGTCGCGCCGGTCCTGGCGCAGGCGCGCTTCGGCCCGCAGTCGTCGGCGCCGGCCGCTTCCGAGGTCGCAGCGCCACCTGAACTGCATGTCGCCGCCCGCAACGACCACGCTTCCACGGTGATGAAGCTGCTGCTGGCGGGCGTCGACCCCAACGTCCGCGATGCGCAGGGCAACACGGCGCTGCATGTGGCGATCCGGGAGGAATCCGGCAAGTCCTTCGAGACCCTGCTGAAGAGCCCCGGTACCGACGTCAGCGCGATCAACCAGGCCGGCGAGACGCCGCTGATGCTCGCAGCGCTCAAGGGCCAGCTGGACTGGGTCAAGGAGCTCGTGAAGCGCGGCGCCTTCGTCAACGAGCCGGGCTGGTCGGCCCTGCATTACGCCGCCGCCGGACCGAGCGAGCAGGTCGTGCGCTGGCTGGTGACGCAGGGCGCCGACATCGACGCGCGTTCGGCCAACGGCACGACGCCGCTGATGATGGCGGCCGGTTACGGCGGCCTCAGCGGCGCCGAGGTGCTGATCGCGGCCGGCGCGGACGTCACCCTGCGCAACGACCACCAGATGACGGCGGCCGACTTCGCCCGTCGCGCCGGCCAGGACGAGATGGCCGAGAAGCTCGACAAGCTGGCCAAGGCGAGGCATCCGTCACGCCCGAGCACGTCGCCGTGAGGCGCCTGCTGGCAACCCCCTAGGAATCCGTCTGACAAGCGGTTTGGTCCGCCGCCCACTGTCGGCGGACCGGGTCGGTCCCTACAGTTCATTCCATGCCGACACGGTGTCGGCGCCGCCCTCAGGCCCTCGCAAGCTGGCCCTTCGGAATCGACTGAATCCCCCTGGAGACCGACATGCAGACCACGACCCAAGAGTTCTTCGCCGCCAACCCGTTCGCGATGCTGCTGGATCCCGAGCGTGTCGCCCACGAAGTGGCCGCCTCCGAGCGTCTGTCCCGCCTGCGCAGCCGCGTCTACCGCCCGCTGGACAAGCCCCTGATCGCGCACGTCGGCGCCGCCGACCAGGCCGCGTTCGACGAGGAAGTCGATGCCGCCGAGCTCTCCGAAGCCGACCTGCTGCCGCTGGACGACGACTCGTCCGACGGCGTCACGCTGAGCGCGTGATCGCTGCCGGGGCAAGGAATCGGCTGACAAGAGCGGCAAGACGGTTTGTCAGCCCAGTCTGACTTCCGCTTCCGACAGCCGACTACACCCGCCGCCCCGCGATCTCCCTAGCATGACGCTCATCAAGGTCGACTTATCGTGTGACCGAGCCCCACAGCCCTCCTGGAGACTGTCATGCGCCGCCCCCGAGTCCTTTGCGCCCACCCTGCCGACGCTTCTCGCCGCTCCGGCGCCCGCAGCGTCTCCGGCGCTTCCGTTGAGAGCCGCTGGCGGCTGATGGCCGCGGCCAGCCTGCCGATCCTGGCGATCGGCGTGCTGCTGGCGCTGGGGGGCTGCGCTTCGATGGACAGTTCCGGCACGACAGGCACCCCCGGCGCCAACGCGCCGGCCGGTGCGACGCCGGGCGCCGCGCCGTCGGTCATCGGCGGCAACCTCTGGACCGCCCAGATGGAAGAGCGCCGGCAAGCCCTGATCCAGACCGGCACCGGCTCGGGCATCAGTGTTGCCCGTACGGCGGACAACCAGCTCAAGCTCAGCGTTCCCGCCGATGCGTCCTTCGACATCGGTCGCTCCGAACTCAAGCCGGCGTTGCGGCCGGTGCTCGATGAAGTGAGCCGCAATCTGAACGACACCGTCCGCGTGACCATCGTCGGACACACCGACAGCTCGGCGGGCGATGCAGTCAACGGGCCGTTGTCGCTGGACCGGGCCGAGGCGGTGCGTGAATACCTGGTCCACCACGGCGTCCGGCGCGGCCGGTTGCTGGTGGAGGGCCGTGGCGGTCGGCAGCCTGTGGCCAGCAACGCCACTGAGGCCGGGCGGGCCGCCAATCGTCGGATCGAGATTTTCCTGTCGCAACCCGCGTCCTAAGTTGTCATCAAGCACGGGAGTTGAGTCATGAATGCCTTCTGCCCCCGAAACGTCCTCCGCGCCGCGCTGATGCCGGCCGCTTTATCGCTGGCCTGGCTGGCTTCAATCGCCCAGGCGGCTCCCGCCGTCGATGCGACGCCGACTTCGCTCGACGATCGCGTCGAACTGTCGGGCCGCAGCCTGGCGGAACGGACGCATCAAGCCTCCTTGCGCGAGGCTTCGTCCGGATCCCGCTATACGGTGACCCAGAGCGCGGCGGAACCGCTGGCCACCGCCAACCAGTCCGCCGGCGCCGCCGGTTGGTACGGACGGGCGCCGCAGGCCACGCAGACGATGCTGTGGGGCAAGCCCTTGTCGGGCGGCGGCCTGCGGCTGGGGGTGGGTGTCGAACAGCGCGGTGCCGCCATCGGCGGCGGGTTGTACTCGACGCCGTACCAGAACCTTCGCCCCGGCGCGGCCGGCGATGCCGGTGTCCTGGTCGGTCTGGCGATGCCGACAGGACCTCGGTCCCATGCCTTCGTCCAGACGCCGCTGCTCGACGCGCAACGCGCGCAGATCGATGACCTCAACGTCCCCGGCCTCAACAACCGCGAGCGTCAGGTGCGCGTCGGTCTGGCGTTCAACAGCCGCAAGGCGTATGCGGACCTCCGCAAGGGCTTCAAGATGGAGCTCAGCGGGCAGTCGTCGCTGACCTTCCGCCCGCGCGGCGGACGCGTCGGCGTGACTTTCCAGAAGATCTGGTGAGACGACGGCCTCAGGGCGCCTCGCCACCCTCACGAAAGCCGGCGCCAGCCGGCTTTTTCGTTGGTGCTTCGTCGCAGCCCCGTCGCTGTCTGGTGGGCGTCTGGAAGTGCCTGGTCGCCGGACAGGCTTCCAGCGCCCTCAGGCGACCGGTAGGTCCTCTCCTACAGCGCGTCGGTTGCGGCTCCGACGCCCGCTCGCGGTGCGGGACTGCCCGCAGCGCAAGGGCCAGTCCCTAAAGTTCATTCCATCGCGGCACGGTGCCGCGCAGGAGAACCGAGATGCTGCACTACGCCGTCGTCTTTTTCGTCATTGCCTTGATCGCCGCGCTGTTCGGCTTCGGCGGCATCGCCGCCGGCGCCGCGAGCATCGCGAAGATCCTTTTCTTCGTCTTCGTGATCATGGCCGTCGTCACCTTCGTGATGAGCCTGCTGCGAAAGTGACGTCGCCGGACCTGTCCGCCGACCGAGTCACTGCCTTCCCCCACAAGAACCAAAGGATGACCATGAACAAGCACGCCACCACCGCCCTGATCGCCGCCGCCCTGAGCCTGTGCGCCGGCATGGCGAACGCCGCCAACTTCTCGAAGTCGGTCTACGACGGCGCGAAGGACGACATCAAGAAGACCTACAAGGTCGACAAGGATGCGTGCGACCAGCTGTCGGGCAACGCCAAGGACATCTGCGTCAAGGAAGCCAAGGGCCGTGAGGACGTGGCGCTGGCCCAGCTCGAATACAACTACAGCGGCAACGCCAAGGACGAGGCCAAGCTGATCGAGGCCCGCTACGAAGCGCGCTACGACGTGGCCAAGGAGCGCTGCGACGACCGTTCGGGCGAAGCCAAGGACGTGTGCCAGCGCGAGGCCAAGACGTCCTACGAGAAGGCCAAGGCCGAGCTCAAGATGAACAAGAAGGTGGCCGCGGCGGTCGATGACGCGGAGGAAACCCGCGTGAAGGCCGACTACAAGCTGGCTTCCGAAAAGTGCAACACGCTGTCCGGCGATGCCAAGGACGTGTGCGTGAACTCGGCCAAGGCGCGTTACAACCAGCGCTGATCGGCCGGGGACGATTCAACCCCGGCGGGGGGCGCGTCCGATCCGAGATCGCTCGCGCCTGACGTTGCACCGGCGGATCCAGGCCCACAACTCGAACATTGCCTGGATCCCCCTGTCGACACCCCAATTGAAACGGCGCCCCGCGGGGCGCCGTTTTTCTTGCGTCCTTGAAGTCGGACAGCGGGAGTGAGCGGGACGATGCAGGGAAGGGCGTGGTCAATGCGTGTCGCCGCCGCTTCCGGGTTCGACGGCGGGGGGGCCCGCGTTGGATGGCTCCGTTGCCGGCGGCCGGGCCGCGGGCTGGCCCAGGTCGTCGACGGACCAGACGGGACCCGTGAGGATCAGCGCACTTGCCACGGCGGCCAGGATGATGCAGAGGACGGTGCCGACCACGTGGCCGACATTTCTCGATTGGGTCGGGATTTCATTGATCACGGGTCGCCTCCATGCCGACGCGGCGGTCGCCTTGTAGGGACTGGTAATAGGCGATCTCGCCAGCGGTGGCGGCGACCGACCGTGGCGCCTTCACCGGAACGGCTGACACGGCCTGCTGCGTGACAGGCGCGCTCACCGTAGCGGGCGACAGGTCTGCGCCATCGCAGCCGGTCAGCACGAGCGCGCCGAACAGCAGCGGGGCCGCGCCCATGGACCGTGCGGGGCGGGTCAGCCATCGGGCGGCCAGGCGGATCAGGAAGGAAGCTGGTTTCATCGTGGACTCCGTGGACAGGCTTCGGTGTGAAGCGGTGTGCCCATGGTCGGAATCCCGCGCGAAACGGCCTATGGCCTTTCCTGGTTGCAGTTGCAAACCATCTAGCAGATTGAGGTGGGTTTCCCCACTCAAACAAGGGCTCAGGCCAAGCCGGCCTTGTCCAGACCGAAGGCCTTGTCCTGCGAACCGGGCACGCTCTGGAAGGCGACGTTGAGGCGGTTCCACGCGTTGATCGATGACACCAGCCAGGTCAGGTCGCAGAGTTCCTTCTCGCTGAACTGCTCGCGGACCTCGGCATAGACCGCGTCGGAGACGCCCGCTTCGGGGATGCGCGTGAGTGTCTCGGTCCAGAGCAGCGCGGCGCGCTCGCGGGCCGAGAACAGCGTCGACTCGCGCCAGATGGCGACATGGTGCAGGCGCAGCGCCCGCTCGCCGCCGATGACGGCCTGCTTGACGTGCATGTCCAGGCAGAACGCGCAGCCGTTGAGCTGCGAGGCGCGGATCTCGACCAGGAATTGCAGGCCGTTTTCGAGGCCGCTCTCCTTCAGGGTCATGGACAGCTCGACCAGCTTCTTGAAGGCGGCGGGGGACTGTTGCATGTAGTTCAGACGTTGGCTCATGGTGTGCTCCGTGATGGGAAGTGACAAGGAAGGGCAGGTATCCACAAGACGGAGCAGCCCACCCGCTTGTGACATCGCCCAGCGCCCAAGTGGGTGGATCGCCTCGCTAAACTGGTCGGCGCCCGCCCAAGAAGGCCCAGAACACTTCGTGCCGTGACCGCTCCTGCCACTCCGTCTTCCCCATCCCCCGGCGCCGCGCCGACCCCCCGGACCAGCGTCTTCCGCCACCCCGGTTTCACCGCGTTCCTGATCTGCCGCCTTGCGGCGGTCTTCGCCGGGCAGATCCAGGCGGTGGTCGTCGCCTGGCAGGTCTACGACCTGACCCGTGAACCGCTGGCGCTGGCCTACGTCGGCCTGGCGCAGTTCATCCCGATGCTGCTGCTCCTGCTGCCGGCGGGGGACTTGATCGACCGCTTCAGCCGCAAGCCGATCCTGGCGATCAGCTGGGCCGTGAGCGCGATCTGCAGTCTGGCCTTGTGGTGGCTGTCCGGTCACGGTCATGCCGGCGTGACGGGGATCTACGCCGTGCTGGTGCTGTTCGGCTGCGCGCGGGCCTTCTCGGGACCGGCCCTGCAGAGCCTGCTTCCGCAGATCGTGCCGCGTGAACAGCTCGCGCAAGCGATCGCCGCGAACAGCATGCTGATGCGCGTGGCCAGCATCGGCGGCCCGTTCCTCGGCGGGATCCTGTACGCCTTCGGCGGAGCGAGCCTGACCTACCTGGTCTGCCTGACCTGCTTCGCGATCGGGACCGCGCTGCTGGTCGGCGCCGTGCCGGTGCGCTTCGCCGCGCCGCCGTCGCCCGCCGGCGGGAACATCTGGCAGCGCTTCGGTGCCGGCATCCACTTCATCCGCTCGCGACCCATCATCCTGGGCACGATCTCGCTGGACCTGTTCGCGGTGCTGCTCGGCGGCGTCGTCGCACTGCTGCCGATCTACGCCCATGAGGTCCTGCATGCCGGCCCGGAAGGGCTGGGCGCGTTGCGCAGCGCGATGGCCGTGGGCGAGGTCACCGCCGGCTTCTATCTGAGCCTGCGCCCGTTCAACCGCCATGTCGGCAGGACCATGTTCGCCGCGGTGGCCGTGTTCGGGCTGGCCAATCTGGTGTTTTCGCTGTCGACCACCTTCTGGCTGTCGTTCGCGGCCTTGGCCATCGCGGGAGCGGCGGACATGGTCAGCGTCTACATCCGCGGCGCGCTCGTGCAGTTTTCGACGCCGGATGAGATGCGCGGTCGTGTCAACGCGGTGAACATGCTGTTCATCGGGTCGTCCAACGAGCTCGGGGAGTTCCGCGCCGGCAGCGCCGCTGCGGCGCTGGGCGCCGTGCCGGCGGCCGTGACCGGCGCGGTCTGCACGCTGGGTGTCGTGGCGGCCTGGGCGGCGTTGTTCAAGCCCCTGCGCACGGTGGACCGGTTCGAGGAAGCCAGCCCCGCGGTCACGCGCTGATCAGCATCTCCCCGCGCAAAAAAGAGCCGCGCCGACCCAGGGGGTGCAGCGCGGCAACAGGGGAGGATGCAGTGTGATGTGGCAAGCGGCGAGCCTGCCGTCCGAAGGCCTCGGCGCAGAGCGCAAGGAGGCCGGTGGCGTGGTCGGCGGATGCCTCAGTGGCTGTTGCGGCCGCGGACGGCCGGCGGCAGGTAATCCTTGCCGACCATCGCCCGGGCGAACAGATAGTTGTGGCGGGCGCGGGCGGGGAGGCTGTCCAGATCGACGTGGCCTTGCGGATCGCACGGGAAGGACATCCCGCGGCCGGAGTCGAAGATGGATTCGAAGCGGATCTCGAACTGCGACGCTGCGGCGTCTGCGGCGATCTGGAGGCTCATTTGGATTCTCCTGGTGAGTGCCTTTGCTCTGACTATCGGCGCTGGGCCGATCGCTTCCCATAAGCGCAGCGCGGTGCGCACTGTCGGTGCGGGGAGGTCCCCCGTGTCCGACGTCGTCCTACAGCTTGTGGGCACAACGGAAGTGCGTTCGGCGACGTTGACGGTGCGGTCGGAATCCGCCCAGGACTTCACACAGTTTTGCAGATTGCGACAGGCGCGGCGCTTGCTGTGGGACAGCACCTACAGCGCGTCGCGGTGGCCGCCGCTTCGCCGGCGCATTGCCGACGGCGACCATGCGTCATCGCAACCTGATCCCGCTGCGGTTCGAGGTCACCATGGACGACAACATGCTCATGCTGATGACGTTGGCCACCTGCACGGCGACCGCCTTGGCGGTGCGCATGTGGCAGTGGCTCGATGAACTGCCGCGGGACGCTTCCCAGGAGGACCTTCCATGAGCGCCCGACCACCCCTGCCGCCCGAGCATCCTGCCGACGCTTCCACGGTCGATACTTCCGTGGAACGGCATGCCAGTGAAGATCAACCGCTGAGCCAATCCGCCTTCGTCTGCGGCGAGGTGACCTACCGGACCGGCGACGGTCCGATGATGGTCATCCGTCCGGGCGCCGTGCAGGTCGAGGTCAACGAGCATGACGTCACCCTGGGCTGGGAGGACGGCGATTCGCGGATGAGCGCGCTGATGCCGCGCAGCGAATACGCCCGCTTCATCGGCACCGGCGCGATCAAGCCTGTCGTGACGCACCGCCCGGACGACGGACAGACCGTCGAATCGGCTGCCAGCGCCCAGCCCGAACTGGACAAGGCGCAGGGCAAGCCGGGGCACTGACCTCCGCGCGGACCTGACTCGCAGGTCCGGACCCGCAATGAAAAACGCCTCGGGGATCCGAGGCGTTTCTGTTTGCGGCGCGGTTGCCGCCAGAGCGGACGGTCAGTCGCGATCGCCGCCGAAGATGCCCAGCAGCTGCAGCAGCGCGGTAAACACGTTGTACAGGTCCAGGTAGATGTTCAGCGTGGCGCTGATGTAGTTGGTCTCGCCGCCGTCGATGACGCGCTTGACGTCGACCAGCATGAAGGCCGAGAAGATGCCCAGCACGGCGACCAGCAGCGCCAGGTGCACGCCGGTGGATTGCAGGAACACGTTGGCGATGCCGGCGATCATCGCGATCACGGCGCCGACGATCAGGAACTTGTACAGGCCGGAAAGGTCGCGCTTGACCACGGTGGCCAGCGACGCCATGGTGAAGAAGATCGCGGCGGTGCCGCCGAAGGCAGTCATGATCAGCGTGCCGCCGTTCTTGAAGCCCAGGATCGCGGCGAGCAGCCGCGACAGCATCAGGCCCATGAAGAAGGTGAAGGCCAGCAGCGAGGCGACGCCGGCGGCGGAGTTCTTGGTCTTCTCCACCAGGAACATCAGCCCGAACGCGCCCACGAAGAACAGGATCATGCTCGCGCCGGTGCCCATGGTCGCGAGCAGGCCGGTCGAGACGCCGATCCAGGCGCCGAGCACGGTCGGGATCAGCGACAGCGCCAGCAGCGCGTAGGTGTTGCGCAGGACGCGCTGGCGGTCGGCGGACAGCGAGGAGCCGTGACTGCCGGTGCTGAGATCGATGATGCGGTCGTTCATGTGCGTGCGCCCCATGAAGTGAGAGTTGCTGTCGATTGTAGGCGCGGGCCTTAAGGCTTCGTTAAAGTGATCGCCTTTCCTTCAATGATCCCGACGAGGCCGCAGATGAAACAGAAGCCCTTCCTGACCCTGGACGACGTCAAGCGCATCGCCGCCGCCGCGGAAGCCGAGGCGCTGAAGAACAACTGGGCGGTGACCATCGCCATCGTCGACGACGGCGGCCATCTGCTGTGGCTGCAACGCCTGGACAACGCGGCGGCCACGTCGGCCGTGATCGCGCCCGCCAAGGCCAAGACGGCCGCGCTGGGCCGTCGCGAATCCAAGGTCTACGAGGACATCGTCAACAACGGCCGCAACGCGTTCCTCAGCGTGCCGCTGGAGGGGATGCTCGAAGGCGGCGTGCCGGTGCTCGTCGAAGGCTTCTGCGTCGGCGCGGTCGGCGTCAGCGGCGTGAAGTCGAATGAAGACGCGCAAGTCGCCAAGGCCGGCATCGCCGCCCTCGGTTGAGGCAACGAGGTCCGCGGTCGATCGGGGACGGCAAGGCGCGAGGTTTCAGACCTTGCGTCCGGGGCCTTGCGCCTTGGCGGCCAAGCGCGCCGAAGAGGGCAGTCAAGGGGCTGCCCGCACATGTCCCCCTGATGACCCGTTTGCGCAAATCTTCTCCGTGAATACCCCGACGGGTTATACTCGTCAGGTTTACCCGCAACCTACCGCGTCCCGCAAACTTCACCCCCGATCGCATCGGATCCCACTCGGATCGACTCCCTCACAGGAGACCCGGTCGCACCCGCGCGCCAGCCGTCCATGGCGCGTGCCGGCGGCGAATCCAGGGCCCTGAAGCAGAGCCGGGCGCGCGCACAACAACGGAGTTTCCCGTGCTGCCCGATCTGCTTTCCGCTCCCCCCGCGATTCTTGCCCTGGCAGACGGCACGGTCTTCAAGGGTTCCGCGCTCGGCGCCGCCGGCCGGACCGTTGGTGAGGTGGTGTTCAACACCGCCCTCACCGGCTACCAAGAAATCCTCACCGACCCCAGCTACTGCCGCCAGATCGTCACCCTGACGTATCCGCACATCGGCAACTATGGCGTCAATGACGAGGACGTCGAGGCGTCGAAGATCTTTGCCGCTGGCCTGATCATCAAGGAGGCGCCGGTCCTCGACTCGAACTTCCGCAAGGGCCGCACGCTGCGCCAGTACCTGAAGGACGAGGGCACCGTCGCCATCGCCGACCTGGACACGCGCCGCCTGACGCGCGTGCTGCGCGAGAAGGGCGCCCAGAACGGTTGCATCCTGGCGTTGAACGCCGGCGAGCAGATCACCCAGGCGCACATCGACGAAGCGGTCGCGCTGGCCAAGGGCGCGCCCAGCATGGCGGGCCTGGACCTGGCGAAGGTCGTCAGCCGCACCGAACGCGAAGTCTGGACCGAGACCGAGTGGACGCTCGGCAAGGGCTACGGCGAGCAGACCGCTCCGAAGTTCCACGTCGTCGCCTACGACTTCGGCGTGAAGAGCAACATCTTGCGCATGCTGGCCTCGCGCGGCTGCCGCATCACCGTCGTGCCGGCGCAGACGCCGGCCTCGGCGGTCTTCGACCTCGAGCCGGACGGCGTGTTCCTGTCTAACGGCCCCGGCGATCCGGAACCTTGCGACTACGCCATCAAGGCCACCGCGCAGCTGATCGAGGCCGGCATCCCGACCTTCGGCATCTGCCTGGGCCACCAGATCATGGCGCTGGCCTCCGGCGCGAAGACCTTCAAGATGAAGTTCGGCCACCACGGCGCGAACCACCCGGTGAAGGACCTCGACAACGGCCGCGTCAGCATCACCAGCCAGAACCACGGTTTCGCGGTCGATCCCGACACGCTGCCGTCCAACCTGCGCGCCACGCACGTCAGCCTGTTCGACGGCACGCTGCAGGGCCTGGCCCGCACCGACAAGCCCGCGTTCTGCTTCCAGGGTCACCCGGAAGCGAGCCCCGGCCCGCACGACATCTCGTATCTGTTCGACCGCTTCATCGGTCTCATGTCCAAGGCCTGATGAAGAGGGAGACGACTCATGCCCAAGCGTTCTGACATCAAAAGCATCCTCATCATCGGCGCCGGTCCGATCATCATCGGCCAGGCCTGCGAGTTCGACTACTCGGGCGCCCAGGCCTGCAAGGCGTTGCGCGAGGAGGGCTACAAGGTCATCCTGGTGAACAGCAACCCGGCGACGATCATGACGGACCCGGACACCGCGGACGTCACCTACATCGAGCCGATCACCTGGCAGGTGGTCGAGAAGATCATCGCCAAGGAGCGTCCCGACGCGATCCTGCCGACGATGGGCGGCCAGACCGCGCTGAACTGCGCGTTGGACCTGCACAAGCACGGCGTGCTCGACAAGTACCAGGTCGAGATGATCGGCGCCAACGAGCACGCGATCGAGAAGGCCGAGGACCGTCTGAAGTTCAAGGACGCGATGACCAAGATCGGGCTGGGGTCGGCCCGCTCGGGCATCGCGCATTCGCTGGAAGAGGCGTGGGCCGTGCAGAAGCGCATCCACGCCGAGATCGGCGGCGCGGGCTTCCCGATGGTGATCCGCCCCAGCTTCACGCTGGGCGGCACCGGCGGCGGCATCGCCTACAACCCGGAGGAGTTCGAGGAGATCTGCAAGCGCGGCCTCGACCTCTCGCCGACGAACGAGCTGCTCATCGAAGAGTCGCTGATCGGCTGGAAGGAATACGAGATGGAAGTGGTCCGCGACAAGGCGGACAACTGCATCATCGTGTGCTCGATCGAGAACCTGGACCCGATGGGCATCCACACCGGCGACTCGATCACCGTGGCCCCGGCGCAGACGCTGACCGACAAGGAATACCAGCTGCTGCGCAACGCCTCGATCGCGATCCTGCGCGAGATCGGCGTCGACACCGGCGGTTCGAACGTGCAGTTCTCGATCAACCCGGTCGACGGCCGCATGGTCGTGATCGAGATGAACCCGCGCGTGTCGCGTTCGTCGGCGCTGGCCTCCAAGGCCACCGGCTTCCCGATCGCCAAGATCGCCGCGAAGCTGGCCGTCGGCTACACGCTCGACGAGCTCAAGAACGACATCACCGGCGGCATCACGCCGGCCTCGTTCGAGCCCAGCATCGACTACGTCGTCACCAAGATCCCGCGTTTCGCCTTCGAGAAGTTCCCGATGGCCGATTCGCGCCTGACGACACAGATGAAGTCGGTCGGCGAAGTGATGGCCATGGGCCGCAACTTCCAGGAATCGTTCCAGAAGGCGCTGCGCGGTCTGGAGACCGGCATCGACGGCCTGTCCGAGATCAGCAGCGACCGCGAGGAGATCGTGCAGGAGATCGGTGAACCCGGCCCGTCGCGCATCCTGTTCCTGGGCGACGCCTTCCGCATCGGCATGACGCTGGACGAGGTCTTCGAGGAGACGAAGATTGATCCGTGGTTCCTCGCCCAGATCGAACAGCTGATCAAGATCGAGCTGTCGCTGGCTGGCCGCACGCTGGCCTCGCTGAGTGTCGACGAGCTGCGCCTGCTGAAGAAGAAGGGCTTCTCGGACAAGCGCCTGGCCAAGCTGCTGGGCACCAACCAGCACGAGGTGCGCAAGACCCGCCACGCGTTGAACGTGCGCCCGGTCTACAAGCGCGTCGACACCTGCGCCGCCGAGTTCGCGACGCAGACGGCCTACATGTACTCCACGTACGACGAGGAGTGCGAGGCCAACCCGACCGACAAGAAGAAGATCATGGTGCTGGGCGGCGGTCCCAACCGCATCGGCCAGGGCATCGAGTTCGACTACTGCTGCGTCCATGCGGCCCTCGCGATGCGCGAGGACGGCTACGAGACCATCATGGTCAACTGCAATCCCGAGACGGTCTCGACCGACTACGACACCTCGGACCGCCTGTACTTCGAGCCGGTGACGCTCGAGGACGTGCTGGAGATCGTGGC
This sequence comes from Roseateles noduli, assembly GCA_002205125.1. Taxonomy (GTDB): domain Bacteria; phylum Pseudomonadota; class Gammaproteobacteria; order Burkholderiales; family Burkholderiaceae_C; genus Roseateles; species Roseateles noduli. Next base: position 95,559 of record NIOE01000010.1, read on the forward strand.
CAAGGAGAAGCCGGTCGGCGTGATCGTGCAGTACGGCGGTCAGACGCCGCTGAAGCTGGCGTTGGACCTGGAAGCCAACGGCGTGCCGATCATCGGTACCTCGCCGGACTCGATCGACATGGCCGAGGACCGGGAGCGCTTCCAGAAGCTGCTGCATGAACTGGGCCTGAAGCAGCCGCCCAACCGCACGGCGCGCAACGAGGACCAGGCCGTCGCGCTGGCCAACGAGATCGGCTACCCGCTGGTCGTGCGCCCGAGCTACGTGCTGGGCGGCCGCGCGATGGAGATCGTGCACGGCGACAAGGACCTCGAGCGCTACATGCGCGAGGCCGTGCGCGTCAGCGAGAAGTCGCCCGTGCTGCTGGACCGCTTCCTGGAGGACGCGGTCGAGGTCGACGTCGATTGCATCTGCGACGGCGAAGACACGATGATGGGCGGCATCATGGAGCACATCGAGGCTGCCGGCATCCACTCCGGTGACTCGGCCTGCTCGCTGCCGCCGTACACGCTGTCCAAGGAACTGCAGGACGAGCTGCGTCGCCAGACCGCCGAGATGGCCAAGGCGCTGAAGGTCGTCGGCCTGATGAACGTGCAGTTCGCGATCCAGGGCGATGTCACCAAGGGCCTGTCCGAGAACACGGTCTACGTGCTCGAAGTGAACCCGCGCGCATCCCGCACGGTGCCGTTCGTGTCCAAGGCCACCAGCCAGCCGCTGGCCAAGATCGCCGCGCGCTGCATGGCCGGCGTCAAGCTCAAGGACCAGAAGGCCGCCGGCGGCAAGCCGCCGGTCGAGATCCAGCCGCCGTATTTCAGCGTCAAGGAAGCCGTCTTCCCGTTCAACAAGTTCCCCGGCGTGGATCCGATCCTCAGCCCGGAAATGCGTTCGACCGGCGAAGTGATGGGGGCCGGCCGGACCTTCGGCGAAGCGATGCTCAAGAGCCAGCTGGGTGCGGGTTCGCGCCTGCCGCGTCAGGGCAACGTCTTGATCACCGTCAAGAACAACGACAAGGACCGTGCCGTCGCGCTGGCGCGCGATCTGGCGTCGCTGGGCTTCGGCGTGGTGGCCACCAAGGGCACGGCCGCGGCCATCGAAGCCGCCGGCGTCCCGGTGCGCGTCGTCAACAAGGTCAAGGACGGCCGTCCGCACATCGTCGACATGATCAAGGGCGGCGACATCCAGCTGGTGTTCACGACCGTCGACGAGACCCGCACGGCCATCGCCGACAGCCGTCACATCCGCCAGGCCGCCCTGGCCAACCGGGTGACCTACTACACGACGATGGCCGGCTGCGAAGCCGCCGTCGAAGGCATGAAGCACAAGGACGGCCTGCTGGTGCAATCGCTGCAGGAACTGCACGCCGAACTGCATTAAACTGCCTCATCCCATTCCGCCGCCGCTGCTCAGCGATCCTGAGCGGCAGCGGCGGTTTGTTTTGTTACTCAAGGTTCTAGAGACATGGCCACGACGATCCCATTGACCAAGCGCGGCGCTGAGAAGCTCAAGGAAGAACTGCATCGACTGAAGACGGTCGAGCGTCACGCCGTGATCAACGCCATCTCGGAAGCCCGCGCGCAAGGCGACCTGTCGGAAAACGCCGAGTACGAGGCCGCCAAGGACAAGCAGGGCTTCATCGAAGGCCGCATCCTGGAGATCGAGGGCAAGCTGTCGTCGGCGCAGGTGATCGATCCGTCGTCGGTGAACGCCGGCGGCAAGGTGGTGTTCGGCACCACGGTCGACCTGGAAGAGGAAGAGTCCGGCAACGAGGTGACCTACCAGATCGTCGGCGACGACGAAGCCGACCTGAAGCAAGGCCTGATCTCGATCAGCTCCCCGATCGCCCGCGCGCTGATCGGCAAGGAAGCCGGCGATGTGGCCGAGGTCGTGGCGCCCGGCGGCATCAAGCGCTACGAGATCGTCGACGTCCGCTACATCTGAGCGTTCAGGCGATGCTGCTGCGGATCCGTGCGCTGCTGGCCGCGTTGTGGGCCGGTGAACTGCTGGCGGTGGCGCTGCTCGCGGCGCCGAACGCCTTCGCGACATTGGAGCGGGCCGCGGCCGGCAAGTACGTGGCGCGCCTGTTCGAGATGGATGCCCGCTTCGCGCTGGCGGCCGGCGTGCTGCTGATCCTCATGGAGCGACGCCTGCACCGTGACGGCGCCGTGCGCGGCTCGGCGATGGGGGCGGATTTCTGGTTGCCGCTGGTGGCCATCGGCTGCACGGTTGCCGGCTTCTATGCGCTGCAGCCGCTGATGGAAGCCGCACGGCAAGGGCAGGGGAGCTGGACTTTCCTGCAACTGCATGCGGTGTCGCTGGCGCTCTTCGGTGTGAGAACCGTCGCTGTGCTGGCGCTGGCCTGGCGGCTGAGCAGGACGGCGTCCCGCTGATCGGGGAAGCCAGGAAAAAAGAAAGACGGCCCGAGGGCCGTCTTGTCGTTGGGCTGTGTGGTCTCAGCCTTGGCTGGACTTCTTCACGCTGGTCTGGCGCGGCTTCTTGGCGCGCTTGACCTCGCCGCCGTAGGTGACGCGCTGGTTGCCCAGCACCGTGACCTTCTTGATCTGCGGACGGTTGTTGCCGCTCTTCGAGAACTTTACGATCTTGACGATCTTGGGCGCCGCGCGGGCGTCGTCCTTCGGGGCGGCCTTTTCCTTCTCGGGCATCGGGCGCCACAGGACGAGCAGCTTGCCGATGTGCTGGATGGGGGCCGCGTCCAGCTCCTCGGCCAACGTGGCGAGGATGGTTTCGCGGTTGTCGCGGTCGTCGGACAGGACGCGCACCTTGATCAGTCCGTGGGACTTGAGCGCGAGGTCGACCTCCTTGGTGACGGCGGCCGTCAGGCCATCGCCGCCTATCATCACCACGGGGTCCAGGTGATGAGCGTCGGCGCGTTTTTCCTTGCGCTGGGCAGGGGTCAATTGAATAGCAGGCATCTGCTTATTATCAGTGCAATGAAAGTCGATACCAAAAGCAAGAAGCTGAACAAGGCGTGGTTGAACAACCACGTCAACGACACCTACGTCAAATTGGCCCAGAAAGAGGGCTATCGCTCCCGCGCGGCCTACAAGCTCAAGGAGATCGACGAGGAGTTCCAGCTGATCCGTCCGGGGCAACTGGTCGTCGATCTGGGCGCGTGCCCGGGGGCGTGGAGCCAGTACCTGCGGCGCCGTTTCGCGCCCAAGGAGGCGGGCGCCGGCGGCGCTGCGGTGGGCGAACTGAACGGGCGCATCATCGCGCTGGACCTGCTGGACTTCGAGCCGATCGAGGGCGTGGAGTTCGTCCAGGGCGATTTCCGCGAGCAGGAGGTCCTGACCCGGCTTGAATCGATGCTCGAAGGCCGCAAGGTGGACCTGGTGGTCTCGGACATGGCGCCCAACCTGTCCGGCATCGAGAGCACCGATGCCGCGCGCATGGAGCACCTGATCGAACTGGCGCTGGACTTTTCCCAACAACACCTGAAGCCGGAAGGCGCGCTGGTTGCCAAGGTGTTCCACGGCAGTGGGTACGACCAGCTGGTGCACGCCTTCCGGGCGCAGTTCAAGCGGGTCAAGACCGCCAAGCCGAAGGCGTCGCGGGAACGATCGGCCGAGAACTTCCTCGTCGGCATCGGGCTGAAAACGCGCTGAGGCGCGCCGGAAGGCCCTGGCGGCGCGGTGAAGACCGGATGAAGCGTCAAAGTCCGGGGCGCTTCGAGCGGTCGGCCGGCCAGGCGCGTGGCAATATCTATCGAGGTGTATGGGAATGCCAATCAGGTCTGGGGACTTGACTGGCCTAGAATCCGCCCCATATGCCATGGAAGTCCGCTGCCCGAGGCTGTATTCGTGGGCGTGCGGTGATGGAATGACAAAGGAGTCGCGGTGAACAATCAGTGGTTCTCGAAAGTGGCTGTATGGATGGTGATCGCCCTGGTGCTGTTCACTGTCTTCAAGCAGTTCGATCGCAGCGCAACCCAGGGGAATCCGATCGTCTACTCTGACTTCCTCGATGAAGTCCGTGCGAAACGCATCAAGCAGGTCACGCTGCAGGAAACCCAGGCGGGAACGGAAATCGTGGCGCAGACCAGCGATGGCAACAAGCTGCGCACGACCGCCCCGTACATGGATCGCGGCCTGATCGGTGACCTGATCAACAACGGCGTCAAGTTCGACGCCAAGCCGCGGGAAGAGCCCTCGGTGCTGATGAACATCCTGCTCAGCTGGGGCCCGATGCTCCTGCTGATCGCCGTGTGGGTGTACTTCATGCGCCAGATGCAGGGCGGCGGCAAGGGCGGCGCGTTCAGCTTCGGCAAGTCGAAGGCGCGCATGCTCGACGAGGCCAACAACACCACGACCTTCGCCGACGTCGCCGGATGCGACGAGGCCAAGGAAGAGGTCAAGGAACTGGTCGACTTCCTGAAGGACCCGCAGAAGTTCCAGAAGCTGGGTGGTCGCATCCCGCGCGGCGTGCTGCTGGTCGGCCCTCCGGGGACCGGCAAGACGCTGCTGGCCAAGGCCATCGCCGGGGAAGCCAAGGTGCCGTTCTTCAGCATCTCCGGCTCCGACTTCGTGGAAATGTTCGTCGGCGTGGGCGCGGCCCGCGTGCGCGACATGTTTGAACAGGCCAAGAAGAGCGCCCCCTGCATCATCTTCGTCGACGAAATCGACGCGGTCGGCCGCCATCGCGGTGCCGGCCTCGGCGGCGGCAACGACGAGCGCGAACAGACCCTCAACCAGATGCTGGTCGAGATGGACGGTTTCGAGACCAACCTCGGCGTGATCGTCATGGCCGCGACCAACCGGCCTGACATCCTGGACCCCGCACTGCTGCGCCCGGGTCGTTTCGACCGCCAGGTCTACGTCACGCTGCCCGATGTGCGCGGCCGTGAACAGATCCTGACCGTCCACATGCGCAAGGTGCCGGTCGGCCAGGACGTCAGCGCCAATGTGCTGGCTCGCGGCACGCCGGGCATGTCGGGTGCGGATCTCGCCAACCTGGTGAACGAGGCCGCGCTGATGGCCGCGCGCCGCAGCGCCCGCATTGTCGAGATGCGCGACTTCGAGAAGGCCAAGGACAAGATTTTCATGGGCCCGGAACGCCGCTCGGCGGTCATGGATCCGGAAGAGCTGAAGAACACCGCCTACCACGAGGCCGGACACGCGCTGATCGGCATGATGCTGCCGAAGTCCGATCCGCTGCACAAGGTGACGATCGTGCCGCGCGGTCGCGCGTTGGGCGTGACCTTCACGCTGCCGGAGAAGGATCGCTACGGCTACGACAAGATCTGGGCGCTGTCCAAGATCTCGATGCTGTTCGGCGGTCGGATCGCGGAAGAGGTCTTCATGGACCAGCGCACCACGGGCGCGTCCGACGACTTCAACAAGGCGACGCAGCTGGCGCGTGACATGGTGATGCGCTACGGCATGTCAGATGCGCTGGGCCCGATGGTCTACACCGAGAACGAGGGCGAGGTCTTCCTCGGCCGTTCGGTGACGCGCACGACCAACATCAGCGAGGAGACCATGCAGAAGGTCGACCTCGAGGTGCGCCGCATCCTCGACGAGCAGTACGCGATCGCGCGCAAGCTGATCGAGGACAACCAGGACAAGATGCACGCGATGGCCACGGCCCTGCTCGAATGGGAAACCATCGACGCCGAGCAGCTCCATGACATCATGGAAGGCAAGCCCCCGCGTCCGCCGAAGGACTGGACACCGCCGGCCAACAAGCCGGACAACGGCGGCACGCCGGCAGTCAGCACGGGCAGCGCCCCGGCAGCGGCCTGATCGCCAAAGCGACCTGATCAGCCAGATGAGCCGCCAGGGCATCTGAGTTGGCGTAGATCCTCGAAGGGCCGGTCTCACGACCGGCCCTTCTGCTTTTTGCGATCTACCCAGACCGGAATCCCAGGTTCTTTCGGGCTTGCGTCATACTTGCCGTTTGGCGTGGCAGTCCCTGGCGCAATCGAGCGCGCGACCGCGCTCTCGACACTCAGCCGTTCATGACTTCTCCCTCGATTTGGCAGACCACGCGCTTCGACCTCGACCTGGCGGAGCGCCCCTTGGTCATGGGCATCGTCAACGTGACGCCCGACTCCTTCTCGGACGGCGGCCAGCACGCCGATGCGCTGAGCGCGATCAACTTCTGCGAGCGACTGCTCGGCGAAGGCGTCGACATCCTCGACCTGGGTGGCGAATCGACGCGCCCTGGCGCGCCGCGGCTGGATGCCGACGAGGAGTGGAAGCGGCTGGAGCCTGTCGTGCGTGCCGCGCTGAACTTCGGCGTTCCCGTGTCTGTCGATACCTGCAAGACCGAGGTGATGCGCCGAGCGCTGGACCTGGGCGTGGACATCATCAACGACGTGCAGGCCCTGCGGGATGAAGGGGCGGACAGATTGCTGGCCGAGCACAGCAGCGCCGGCATCTGCCTGATGCACATGCGGGGGCAGCCGGCGGGCATGCAGCAGCTGACCGACTACGGTGACGTCGTCGTCGAGGTCGCGGATTTCCTGCGCGAGCGGATGAACCATCTGGTCGAACTCGGCGTGGCCGCTGAGCGGATCACGCTGGACCCGGGATACGGGTTCGCGAAGACGGTCGAGCAGAACCTCGAGCTGCAGCGGCGCCAGCGCGAATTGCTCGCCTTGGGCCGACCGCTGCTCATCGGCTGGTCGCGCAAGTCGACGCTAGGCGCCGTGACCGGCAAGGCGGTCGATGAGCGCCAGTCCGCCAGCGTCGGCGCGGCCTTGGCGTCGGTGGCGCTGGGCGCACGCGTCGTCCGGGTGCACGACGTCGGGGCGACGGTCGATGCGCTCAAGGTCTGGCAGGCCTTCGGCGCGCCGCAAGGCTGACCCACCCAGAATCCCCCGATCGGGGGCCCCAAGGTGGGCGAGCAGCGAGCCCCTCGGCATCGGCGACAATCTGCGGATTCAAGATCAAGAAGTCGCAGGAGATCGCCTCAATGAGCCGAAAGTACTTCGGAACCGACGGGATTCGCGGAACCGTGGGCCGTACCCCCATCACGCCAGATTTCATGTTGCGACTGGGCCATGCGGTGGGACGCGTGCTCAAGCGCAGCTACGCAAAGCCCAGTGTCCTGATCGGCAAGGACACCCGCATCTCCGGCTACATGCTGGAATCCGCGCTGGAAGCCGGATTCGCGTCCGCCGGTGTCAACGTGCTGCTGACTGGCCCGCTGCCGACGCCCGGCGTTGCCTACCTCACGCGCGCACTGCGCCAGCATCTGGGTGTGGTCATCTCGGCGTCGCACAACCCGTTCGCCGACAACGGCATCAAGTTCTTCTCGTCCAAGGGCGAGAAGCTGCCCGACGCCTGGGAGCTGGACGTCGAGGCGGTGCTGGACGAACCCCCGGTCTGGGTCGACTCGGCCAGCCTGGGTCGTGCCCGGCGCCTGGACGACGCGCAGGGGCGCTACATCGAGTTCTGCAAGGCCAGCTTCAGCAGCGACCTCAGCCTGCGCGGCATGAAGCTCGTCATCGATGCGGCGAACGGTGCGGGCTACCAGGTGGCGCCGTCGGTGTTCCATGAGCTGGGCGCCGAGATCATCACCATCGGCAACAAGCCGGACGGCTACAACATCAACGACAAGGTCGGCGCCACTGCGCCGCAGGCCCTGGTGGCCGCGGTCAAGGAACACCAGGCCGACTACGGCATCGCGCTGGACGGCGACGCCGACCGGCTGCAGATGGTGGACGCCGACGGGCGCCTCTACAACGGCGACGAACTGCTCTACGTGATGGTGGCGGACCGGCTGGCGCGCGGCGAGCGCGTCCCCGGCGCGGTCGGCACGCTGATGACGAACATGGCGGTCGAGCTGGCGCTGCGCCAGCGGGATGTCGAATTCGTCCGCGCCAAGGTCGGTGACCGCTACGTGCTGGAAGAGCTGGCCGCCCGCGGCTGGCAATTGGGCGGGGAGGGCTCCGGCCATCTGCTCTCGCTGGACCGTCACACGACCGGCGACGGCATCGTCAGCAGCCTGCTGGTGCTGGAGGCCGTCTGCCGCAGCGGCCGCCGCCTGGCGGATCTGCTGGACGGCGTCACGCTGTTCCCGCAGACGCTGATCAACGTCCGCCTGCAGGCGGACCATCTGGATTGGAAGAGCAATCCCGCACTCGCCCGCGTTGAGGCCGAAGTCATGGCCGAACTGGGCGACCGGGGTCGGGTGCTGATCCGCAAGTCGGGCACCGAACCGCTGCTGCGCGTCATGGTCGAAGCCAGCGATGCCGACCTCGCGCAACGCTGCGCCGAGCGCCTGGCGGACGCCATCCGCGGCGGCTGATCCCACTTCCACCGACTCCACCGACCGAAAAAGAAGGGCCGCCGACGCGGGAGCGTCCGCGGCCCAATTTGCATTGGTCGGGTCGCGTCGAGCGCGACTCTTCGGGGTATTCCCTCACGTCCGGTAGGCTAGGGACCGAAGATGACAATGGGGTGAATCGAATATGACAATGGTCGCCCGACGTCCCGCCAAGCCCCATTTCTCCTCTGGGCGCTCTACGTAACGACATTTTTCCGGTTCGCGGGTCGCGTCACGGATGTGTCACATTGAGGTCATAGCATCCGCTCCGTTCGCCAACCAACCCAAGCGATAGGACTGAATGATCATGAATCAACTGCGTGCTGGCCTGCTGTTCGCCGCGTGCGCCGCGATGTTCTCCGCGGCCCATGCTCAAGAAGTGACCGGTGCGGGTGCTTCGTTCCCGGCTCCCGTGTACGCCAAGTGGGCTGACGCCTACAACAAGGCCACCGGTGTCCGCATCAACTATCAGTCGGTCGGTTCCGGCGCCGGCATCAAGCAGATCCAGGCCAAGACCGTCGACTTCGGCGCGTCCGACGCCCCCCTGAAGGACGACCAACTGGCCAAGGACGGTCTGGTCCAGTTCCCGACCGTGATCGGCGGCGTCGTGCCCGTGATCAACGTCAAGGGCATCAACCCCGGCCAGCTGAAGCTGGACGGCAAGGTCCTGGCCGACATCTACCTGGGCAAGGTTACCAAGTGGAACGACCCCGCCATCGCCGCCCTGAACTCGGGCGTCGCGCTGCCGGACGCCGCCATCGCCGTGGTCCGCCGCGCCGACGGTTCGGGCACCAGCTTCCTGTTCACGAACTACCTGTCCAAGGTCAACGCCGAATGGAAGGACAAGGTCGGTGAAGGCACGGCCGTGAACTGGCCCACCGGCGCGGGCGGCAAGGGCAACGAAGGCGTGTCGGCCTTCGTGACGCGTCTGCCGAACTCGATCGGCTACGTCGAATACGCCTACGCCAAGCAGAACAAGATGACCTACGTGCTGATGAAGAACGCCAGCGGCGCCTTCGTCAGCCCGAGCGACGACGCCTTCAAGGCCGCCGCCGCCGGCGCCAAGTGGGATCAATCGTTCTACCAGGTGCTGACCGAGCAGGCCGGCAAGGACAGCTGGCCCATCACCGGGGCCACCTTCATCCTGATGCACGTCGCCCAGGACAAGCCGGCCCAGGCCGCCGCCGCCCTGAAGTTCTTCGACTGGGCCTACACCCAGGGCGACAAGATGGCCGACGACCTGGACTACGTGCCGCTGCCGGCCGCCGTGAAGGACCTGGTCCGCAAGCAGTGGACGACCAGCGTGAAGGACGGTTCGGGCAAGGCGGTCAGCTTCAAGTGATCGTCGCCTGACGAAGACGGCCCGGTGCTCTCCCAGAGGACACCGGGCTTTCGCACAGGACCTCAAGAAGATCTCGACAGAGACGTCGTGACGGACGCGTCGGACCGGCCGGAGGAGGCGGGCGGCGCGCCGGGATTCCAAACACTCCAGCGGAGGCCCCGTGGCCGCAATACTTCCAGCCAATTCCATTGACCGAGAGCGCGGCGAGGAGCGCGTCAAGCCAGGCGGCAGCCCGACGCCCAGACGTCGTGTCGCGCCGTGGGCCGACGCGGTGTTCTCGCTGCTGACGCATGGCGCGGCCTGGCTGACGCTGGCGCTGCTGGCCGGCATCATCGGCTCGCTGCTGATCGGGGCCGCGCCCGCGATCAAGCAGTTCGGTCTGAACTTCCTGGTCACCGCGGAATGGGATCCGACCAAGGAGCAGTTCGGCGGCCTGGTGATGATCTACGGCACGCTGATGACCTCGTTCATCGCACTGCTGATCGCCGTGCCGGTGAGCTTCGGCATCGCGCTGTTCCTGACCGAACTCTCGCCGGGCTGGCTGCGCCGCCCGCTGGGCATCGCCATCGAGCTGCTGGCCGCGGTCCCCTCCATCGTCTACGGCATGTGGGGCCTGCTGGTGTTCGGCCCCATCCTGGCCACCTACGTGCAGCAGCCGCTGCAGTCGCTGTTCGGCGGCATCCCCTACCTGGGCGCGCTGGTGTCCGGCCCGCCGGTGGGCATCGGCATCCTGTCGGCCGGCATCATCCTGGCCATCATGATCATCCCGTTCATCGCCTCGGTGATGCGCGACGTGTTCTCGGTCACGCCGGCGATGCTCAAGGAATCGGCCTACGGCCTGGGCTCCACGACCTGGGAAGTGGTCTGGAAGGTCGTCCTGCCTTACACCAAGACCGGCGTCGTCGGCGGCATCATGCTGGGACTGGGCCGCGCGCTCGGCGAGACCATGGCCGTCACCTTCGTGATCGGCAACATGAACCAGCTGAATTCGCTGTCGGTGTTCGAAGCCGCCAACAGCATCACCTCGGCGCTGGCCAACGAGTTCGCCGAAGCCGGCGCGGGCCTGCACCAGGCCTCGCTGATCTACCTGGGCCTGGTCCTGTTCTTCATCACCTTCGTGGTGCTGGCGTTCTCCAAGGTCCTGCTCAACAAGCTGAAGAAGAACGAAGGAGCCCGCTCATGAGCGCGACCGACGCCAAGCGCCTGGCGATGTACAAGAAGCGCCGGCGCATCAACACGATCGCGCTGTCCCTGTCGCTGGCCGCGATGGCCTTCGGCCTGGTCTGGCTGATCTGGATTCTGCTGGAGACGTTGATCCAGGGCATCGGCGGGCTGACCATTGCGACCTTCACGCAGATGACGCCCGCGCCGATGTCCGAGGACGGCGGTCTGGCCAACGCGATCTATGGCTCGCTGGTGATGGTGGGCCTGGCGACCTGCATCGGCACGCCGATCGGCGTGCTGGCCGGCGTCTACCTGGCCGAATACGGCCAGAAGACCTGGCTCGGTGCGGTCGTGCGCTTCATCAACGACATCCTGCTGTCGGCGCCGTCCATCGTCGTGGGCCTGTTCATCTACACGGTGGTCGTGACGCGGATGAAGTCGTTCTCGGCGTTGGCGGGCATCCTGGCGCTGGCGCTGATCGTGATCCCGGTGGTGATCCGCACGACGGAGAACATGCTGAGCCTGATCCCCAACGCGCTGCGCGAAGCCGCCTACGCGCTGGGCACGCCGAAGTGGAAGGTCATCATGACCGTCACGCTGAAGTCGGCCCGCGCGGGCGTGATCACCGGCGTGCTGCTGGCCCTGGCCCGCATCTCCGGCGAAACCGCGCCGCTGCTGTTCACCGCGCTGTCCAACCAGTTCTGGACCAGCTCGCTGGGCAGCCCGATGGCCAGCCTGCCGGTGACCATCTTCAAGTTCGCGATGAGCCCCTACGAGAACTGGCAGAAACTCGCCTGGGCGGGTGTCTTCATCATCACGATCGGCGTGCTGGTGCTGAACATCCTGGCGCGTGTGCTGTTCAAGGAAAAGCATTGACCGGTTGAGCCGCGCCGGGGTCCGATGGCCCCGGCGACTCACGATCCACGAATCCAACGAATCGAGAAACAACATGGACGTCAAAGTCGACATGCCGGTGACCGAGAAGGCGAAGCTCTCGGTGAAGAACCTGAACTTCTACTACGGCAGCTTCCACGCGCTGAAGAACATCAACCTGGACATCCCCGAGAACAAGGTGACCGCCTTCATCGGCCCGTCGGGTTGCGGCAAGTCCACGCTGCTGCGCACGCTGAACCGCATGTTCCAGCTGTATCCGGAGCAACGCGCCGAAGGGCAGATCCTGCTGGACGGCGAGGACATCCTCACCAGCAAGGAAGACGTCTCGCTGATCCGCGCCAAGGTCGGCATGGTGTTCCAGAAGCCGACGCCGTTCCCGATGTCGATCTACGACAACATCGCCTTCGGCGTGCGTCTCTTCGAGACGCTGTCGCGCGTCGAGATGGACGAACGCGTCGAATGGGCGCTGAAGAAGGCCGCACTGTGGAACGAGGTCAAGGACAAGCTCAACCAGAGCGGTTCGGGCCTGTCGGGCGGCCAGCAGCAGCGCCTGTGCATCGCGCGCGGCATCGCGATCAAGCCGGAAGTCCTGCTGCTGGACGAACCGTGCTCGGCGCTGGACCCGATCTCGACGGGCAAGATCGAGGAGCTCATCCATGAACTCAAGCACGACTACACCGTCGCGATCGTGACCCACAACATGCAGCAGGCGGCGCGCTGCTCGGACTACACGGCCTACATGTACCTGGGCGACCTGATCGAATTCGGACCGACCGCGGAGCTCTTCATGAAGCCCAAGCGCAAGGACACCGAGGACTACATCACCGGACGCTTCGGCTGATCAACAGGGAGAGAACACCATGACCGACAAGCATCTGTCCACCCAATTCGACGCCGAGCTGAGCGGCATCTCCACGCGCGTGCTGGAGATGGGCGGCCTCGTGGAGTCGCAGGTTGCGCAGGCCGTCGAGGCCCTGGGCACCTTCAGCGGCGACATCGCCAGCCACGTGCTCAAGCAGGAAGAGATCGTCAACACGATGGAGATCGAGATCGATCGCGACCTGTCGACGATCATCGCCCGCCGCCAGCCGACCGCGCGCGACCTGCGCCTGCTGATCGCCGTGTCCAAGACGATCGCCAACCTCGAGCGCGTCGGCGACGAAGCCGCGCGCATCGCCCGCACCGTGCAGCGCCTGATCAACACCGGCGTGTCGAGCCGGCTGCGCCTGCCGATGTCGGACCTGTCGTACGAGGCCGAGCTGGCCACCGCGCAGCTGCGAAAGGCGCTGGACGCGTTCGCGCGCCTGGACGTGGACCGCGCGCTGGAAGTGCTGAAGGCCGACGACCAGATCGACAAGGAGTTCGACGGCCTGATGCGCAAGCTCATCACCTACATGATGGAAGATCCGCGCACCATCTCGTCGTCGATCGACCTGGTGTTCGTCGCCAAGGCGATCGAGCGCGTGGGCGACCATGCCAAGAACCTGGCCGAAGTCATCATCTACGTGGTCAAGGGCACCGACGTCCGCCACAACTCGCCGGACGCCGTCGAGAACATGGTGCGCTGAGCACCGACACGCGATCACCCGTCCGGCCCGCCCGCCACGGGCGTCCCGGCGGGACCCAATAAGAGGAGTTACCCCGCATGAGTCGCATCCTGGTCGTCGAGGACGAATCCGCCATCGCCGAGCTGATCTCCATCAACCTGCGCCACGCCGGTTACGAGGTCACGCTGGCCGGCAACGCCGAACAGGCGCAGCTGGAAGTGGATCGCGTGCTGCCTGATCTGGTCGTGCTCGACTGGATGTTGCCGGGCCAGACCGGCCTGGCGCTGGCGCGTCAATGGCGCGGTGCCGCGCGCACCCGCGAGCTGCCCATCATCCTGCTGACGGCGCGCGCGGAAGAGGTCGACAAGGTGTCGGGGCTGGACGCCGGCGCGGACGACTACCTGACCAAGCCGTTCTCGACGAACGAGTTGCTGGCGCGCATCCGCGCGGTGCTGCGCCGCAAGGCGCCCGAGGCGCTGGACACGGCGGTCGAGGTCGGCGGCCTGGTGCTGGATCCGGGCACGCGCCGGGTCAGCCGCGAAGGCGTCGAGGTCAAGCTCGGCCCGACCGAGTTCCGCCTGCTGCATTTCTTCATGACGCACCCGGAGCGCGTGCACAGCCGCTCGCAGCTGCTGGACCGCGTGTGGGGCGACCATGTGTTCATCGAGGAACGCACCGTCGACGTTCACGTCAAGCGCCTGCGCGAAGCGCTCGAGAAGGTCAGTTGCGCCCGCATGATCGAAACGGTCCGTGGCGCCGGCTACCGGCTGACCCAGCAGAGCAGCGCCCTGTCGGCCTGAGGACGCATCCATGGCATGGATGTTGTCTCGCGTCCTGATGCTGGTGCTGGGCACCGGCGTCGCGGGCGGCTTGGGGTACTGGCTGGGTGAGTGGACGGGCATGCCGCATCTGGCCGCGGCGCTGGCCGCGGCGGCGGCCGTGATCCTGATGGCGGTCTGGGATGCGGCGCGGGCGCACCGGCTGGTGACCTGGCTGCGCGGCGACCAGAACGACGACGCACCACGCGTCGGCGGCCTGTGGGGCGAGATGGCCTACCGCGTGGAGCGCGGCCTGCGCGACCGCGAACGCCGCTACGAGCGCGAACGCCAGCAGCTGGAGCAGTTCCTGCTCGCGATCGAAGCCTCGCCCAACGGCGTGATCCTGCTCGACGGGCAGGACCACATCCAGTGGTGCAACGTGGTGGCCGGCGATCATTTCTCGCTGGACCCGCAACGCGACAAGCTGCAGCGCATCACCAACCTGGTCCGGTATCCGGCCTTCGTCTCCTACCTGCAGAACGGCAACTTCCAGCAGCCGCTGACGCTGACCAACACCCGCGCGAAGTCGACGCTGCAGGTGCTGGTGCGCGACTACGGCGTGGGCGGAGAGTCGCGCAAGCTGGTGCTGTCGCTGGACGTGACCGACCGCGAGCGCAACGAGGCGATGCGGCGCGACTTCGTCGCCAACGTCTCGCACGAGATCCGCACGCCGCTCACGGTGCTGGCGGGCTTCATCGAGACGATGGCCAGCCTCCAGCTGACCGAGGCCGAGCGCAAGCGGGTGCTGCACCTGATGCAGCAGCAGACGACGCGCATGCAGACGCTGGTCGGCGACCTGCTGACGCTGGCGCAGCTCGAAGGCAGCCCGCGGCCGGGCGCGGATCACTGGATCTCGCTGGATCCGCTGCTGCAACGCATCGGCGCGGACGCGCAGGCGCTGTCGAACGGGCGGCATGAGCTGGTCTGCGAACGCCAGACGGGCGTCGAGCTGGCCGGCGTCGAGACGGAGATCCTCAGCTCGATCGCCAACCTGATGAGCAACGCGGTGCGCTACACGCCGGAAGGCGGGCGCATCGAGCTCCAATGGCGTTGGCTGCCGGACAACGGCGGCGAGATCTCGGTGATCGACAACGGACCCGGTATCGCGCGCGAACACCTGCCGCGACTCACGGAACGCTTCTATCGCGTCGATGGCAGCCGCTCGCGTGACACCGGGGGGACCGGGCTGGGACTCTCGATCGTCAAGCACGTCGTGCAACGCCACGGCGGCGAGCTGCGCATCGAGAGCGAACCCGGGAAGGGCTCCAAGTTCAGGCTGCTGTTCCCCGCAGCGCGTGTTCGATTGGTCGATGCGACGGCGATGGGCGATGAAGCCGCCCCTGCTTTGCTGGCGGGGCGCGACGAGCTCTGAAGCTGGTTGAGGTTGATCTCACTCGAAAGAATGGCTCCGACAAGGAGCCATTCCGCTTTCTGAGGTCGCCTTCTTTCGGGCGGTCGGCGCGCTTGGCCGCAGATGCATGGGGCCTTGCCGGCAAGCGGCAAAACCCCAAGCATCCCCGTCCCTGAACGAGCCAGGACTTCCTCGATCTGGGACCGAGGACTTCGCCTTTGCGGATCAGCGATCCTTCTGCATCACCAGGTAGGTGCCGGAACGGTCCGTCGGACGACGGACCACACCCAGCACGCGCCAGCCGCTCGGCGGCATCGGCGTGCTTTCAGCCTGCACCGTGATGGCCACCGCGCAGGTCGTGCGGGCCAGGTCTTGCGTGGCGTCGACTTTCCAGTGGCCCTGGAATTCGAAGGCGGCCAATGCATGCGTCGGCACGCCCGGTGCGGCGATGCAGTCGACGTTCGCCGGCAGATGAGCCGCGATTCGCTCGATCAAGGGCTTGTTGCTGCGCGCGTAGTTCAACGTGTGCAGCCCCAAGGTCATGGCCAGCAGCCAGGCCAGCGCGACGCCGCCTGCCGGCAGCGCCAGACTCTTCCAGAGCGCGTGACGATGTCGCGCGGTGCGCCAGCGCACCAGCCACAACCAGGCCAATGTGCCCAGCACGGCCACCACGAAGGTCAGCAGGCTGAACTCCGGCTCGTAGCCCTGCGCCAGCTTGCGCACGTTGGCCAGGAGCTTCGCGGGCCAGCCGATCTGCATGGCCATGTAGTACAGCCACAGGAAGATCGCACCGAGAGTGAAGAAGAAGACCGAGAACCAGTCGAGCAGGGCGCTGGCGCTGCGCTGGAAGGTCGGGAGCGCGAAGCTCGCGAGCACCGCCAGCGGCGGTAGCGCGAGCAGCATGGCGCGGTCGTCGGCACCCATCAGCAGGCTGGTCAGCAGGGGCACGAGCGAGGCCAGCAGCGGTACCGACAGATGGCGGCGCATGAGGTGCGTGCGCCAGCGCCAGAGCGACCAGGCAGCCAGCGGCCAGGCGGGCCAGCAGAACCAGCCGAGGAGCCGCAGCCAGTCGAGCACGCTGCGTTCGCCGGCCTTGAGGCGCCAGGCCCAGCCGTGCATCGGCCAGGCGACGAGCGCCGCCAGGGCCATCGCGGCGAGGATCCAGGGCAGGAACTTGCGGGCGTCCTCGTAGGTGGAGCGGAAGCAGAGCCACAGCGCGCCGACGGCGAGCGCGAGCGCGACGGCAGGCGCGCCGCTGGTGGCGAGCACAGGCAGCGCCACCAGCATGGCCGTGCGGGCCTTCCAGGCGCGGAAGGGCAGCGCGGAGAGGCTGTAGACGAAGAGCGTGATGCCCAGGAGTTGGAGGATCTCGGGCGTGATCTCGTGGCCCAGGCGCAGCAGGCCCAGGCTGGCGATGAGCGCGAGCAGGCAGCCGTCGGCCATGGCACGGGCGTAGTCGACCGCATGGGCCTCGCCGCCGAAGGCGAAGGCGACCGGCTGGGCGGCCTCGGTGCGCGCCAGGTGGAGGCAGCTGTACCAGGCCAGCGCGAGCACCGCGGCCAGCATCAGGCCGAAGGGGATGCGCGCCGCGACGGACGGATCGAGGAAGGGCAGGAGCTTGACGCCGAGCGCCCCGACCCAGTACGGCAGCAGGCCGCCGTCGGCGGGCAGGCCGGCAATGGCGGGCTGCAGCCAGGGCGCGTGGCCCTGCGCAATGCTGGCGATGAAGCCGAAGGCGGTGAGGTCGGCATTGCGCCACGGGTCGCGGCCGAAGAGGCCGGGCAGCACGTAGGCCGCGCACAGCAGCAGCAGGGCCCAGCGCGGGATCGGGTGGGTGCTTCGCTCGGCCACGACGGCCGGGGTGGGCAGATTCATGCGCGTCTGTCTCGTTGTCGTTGTGGATGCCGGTGCGCATCATGCCGCAGCTTCGCGCGGCTCAGGAGGAGTCT
This sequence comes from Roseateles noduli, assembly GCA_002205125.1. GTDB lineage: Bacteria > Pseudomonadota > Gammaproteobacteria > Burkholderiales > Burkholderiaceae_C > Roseateles > Roseateles noduli. The sequence continues at coordinate 112,911 of NIOE01000010.1, forward strand.
CCTGACAGCGCACGGTAAAGGGGCGAAGCCGAAGGCGGCAAAGCCGTGTCCCGTCGTGCGACGACGCGGGCCCAATGAAAAAAGGCAGCCGATGAGGCTGCCTTCTTTGCCGAGACCGGATCAGATCCGGTCGGGGAGGGCCGTTCAGGCCTTCTTGCGCAGGTTCGCAAACTTGTTGCGGAACTTCTCGACGCGGCCACCCAGGCTGTCGACGCTCTTCTGCGTGCCCGTGTAGAACGGGTGGGATTCGCTCGAGGTTTCCAGCTTGACCAGCGGCAGTTCGCGGCCGTCGTCCAGCTTGATCGATTCCTTGGTGTGGACCGTCGAGCGGATCACGAACTGGGAACCATTGGACTGGTCCAGGAAGACCACGTCGCGATAGTTGGGGTGAATGCCTTCTTTGGCCATTTGAAAATCCTCGCTGCAGTGCCGCCAGCCACACTGCCCCTTGCAGCGCACTTGTCGACAGCGGAAAAACGCGGAGTATAGCTGAAATGAGAGAAGCCGCCCAGAGGCGGCTTCTTTGAAGTCCGGAGAGGGGCCGAAATCAGCCGCCCCGTCTCATCATGTCGAAGAAGTCGTGGTTGTTCTTCGAGGACTTCATCTTGTCGAGGATGAACTCCATCGCCTCGATCTCGTCCATCGGGTACAGCAGCTTGCGCAGGATCCAGGCCTTCTGGAGGATCTCCGGCTTGAGCAGCAGCTCTTCGCGACGGGTGCCCGACTTGTTCAGCAGGATCGACGGATAGACGCGCTTCTCGGCCATGCGACGGTCCAGATGGATTTCGCAGTTGCCGGTGCCCTTGAACTCTTCGTAGATCACCTCGTCCATCTTGGAGCCGGTGTCCACCAGCGCGGTACCGATGATGGTCAGCGAGCCGCCTTCCTCGATGTTGCGCGCGGCGCCGAAGAAGCGCTTGGGGCGCTGCAGGGCGTTCGCGTCCACACCGCCGGTCAGCACCTTGCCGGAGCTGGGCAGCACGTTGTTGTAGGCGCGGGCCAGGCGGGTGATCGAGTCCAGCAGGATGATCACGTCCTTGCGCAGTTCAACAAGGCGCTTGGCGCGCTCGATGACCATTTCCGCGACCTGCACGTGGCGTGCGGCCGGCTCGTCGAAGGTGGAGCTGATGACCTCGCCGCGCACGGTGCGCTGCATCTCGGTCACTTCCTCGGGCCGCTCGTCCACCAGCAGCACCATCAGGTGGGCGTCGGGATAGTTGGCCGCGATCGAGTGCGCCAGATGCTGCATCATCATCGTCTTGCCCGACTTGGGCGGGGCGACGAGCAGTGCGCGCTGGCCTTTGCCCAGCGGGGCGATCAGGTCGATGATCCGGCTGGTGATGTTGTCGTCGCCGCGGATGTCGCGTTCAAGCTTGAACTGCTCTTTCGGGAAGAGCGGCGTCAAGTTCTCGAACATGATCTTGTGCTTGGACTCCTCCGGCGTCAGGCCGTTGACGCGGTCCACCTTGACCAGCGCGAAGTAGCGCTCGCCGTCCTTGGGCACGCGCACTTCGCCTTCGACCATGTCGCCGGTGTGCAGGTTGAAGCGGCGGATCTGGCTGGGAGAGAGGTAGATGTCGTCCGTCGAGGCCATGTAGCTGGCCTCGGGGGAGCGCAGGAAGCCGAAGCCGTCAGGCAGGACTTCCAGCACGCCGTCGCCGAACACCTGCTCGCCGGCCTTGGCGCGCTTTTTCATGATCGCGAACATCAGCTCCTGCTTGCGCAGGCGGGCGACGTTGTCGATCTCCAGCTCTTCGCCCATCTGGATCAGGGCGGAGACGTGAAGCGCCTTCAGTTCAGAAAGATGCATGGGGGGGTTGACCCGGTCTGTCGTCCAGAGCCTGCCAAGGCCAGAGACACAAACAACGGCGAGCCCAAGGGACGCGCATCCGCGTTGCGGCGGACTTGAGGAAAGCGTGGAGACTTGGGCGCCGAGTCCACGCGCTCACCCGGAACGTCGACGGCGTCAGAAGACGCCGTTGGGCCCGGGAGGGCGTGGTGGCAAGTTGTTCGCCAGGGCCGCTTGGGCCCCGACGAATGGAATCATTATAGGTTGGCGTCGAGGAAGGACGTCAACTGGGCCTTGGACAACGCGCCGACCTTGGTCGCGGCGAGCTGGCCACCCTTGAACAGCATCAGGGTCGGGATGCCGCGGATGCCGAATTTGGCCGGCACTTCGCGGTTGTCGTCGACGTTCAGCTTGGCGATCTGCAGGCGGTCGCCGTAATCCTTGGCGACTTCGTCCAGGATGGGGGCGATCATCTTGCAGGGGCCGCACCACTCGGCCCAGTAATCGACCAGCACGGGTTTGTCGGACTGGATGACGTCGCTGTCGAACGAGGCGTCGGAGATGTGTTTGATCTGTTCGCTGCTCATGGAGATGATCCTTGCGTGATGTCCCTGCCGGGCGAATGCCTCGGACGGGCGGCCAGCCGGGCGACAATGTGTGCCGCCTCGGGGGCCCCAGGGTTGCCAGGGTGCGACGATTCTCACACAAGCCCGGAAACCTCGGCCCGAGTAGGCGCTCCCCAGACTTGACGGTGCGCACGCTACCTCTCAAGGGGCAGGGCGCTTGGATTTCGCTATCGTCGCGATAACTCGTCGCGATAACTCGTCGCGATAGCCCCTCCCTTGTTCCCGCCAGCCCCACCGCCTTGTCGATCACGCCGCCGCCCTCGATGACGTCCACGCCGCTCGTCGACTCTCCGAAGTCGACATCGGTCGACTTTCCGCCGTCTACGACTGTCGACTTTCCGTTGTCGCCGGCCCACACCAGCGCCGCCATCTGGGAAGGCGTCACCCGCCGTGCCGCCGACTGGCTGGAGGCCGAGGGCCTGTCGGCCCGCGACGCGGTCCTGCTGCTGCCGTTCGCGCAACACCTGGCCCCCGCGCGACGCGCCTGGATGAAGCTGTCGCGCTGGCAGCCGCGCATCGAGACCACGCACAGCCTCGCCTCCGCACTGGGCCCGAGCGCGCTGCCGCAGGGCGAGCAGCTCACCGGCGACGCCGCGATCGACGCGCTGGCCGCGCGCGCCCTGATGCGCGGCCAGAGCTGGGCGGAAGCGCTGCGCAAGGAAGATCCTCGCGCCTATGACGCCGCCGTGCAGCGCCTGGTCGAAGCCGCGCACGCGCTGGCGCGCGCCGCCGTGCTGCGCGATCCGGCGCATCGCCACGAATTCTGGGAACACGGCCGGCAGGCGCTGGCCGCGCAGAGCGGCGTGGGCCATCTGGAGCGCGCGCTGCTGGCGGTCGCGCTCGAATGGGCGGCCTCCGACCCGCGGGCGCCGGCCACCGATGCGCTCTTCGCGCTGCGGCCGAGCGCCTGGCTGCACCTGCAGTGCGGCGGGCCGGATCCGCTCGCCGAGGCGCTGCTCGCGAGCGCCGAAGCCGCCGGCGTTCCCTGCCTGCGCCTGAACGCCGACCTGCCGCTGGACGCCGCATTCGAAGGCGGCGCGCCGGTCGGCCGGCTGGAGCAGGCGGTCTGCGATGACTTCGAGGATCTGGCGCAGTGCAGCGCCGCCTCGGTGCTGGATCACCTGCAGGCGGGCCGCGCGCCGGTGGCGCTGATCGCGCAGGACCGCGTGCTGCTGCGCCGCGTGCGCGCGCTGCTGGAGCGCCAGGGCCTGGGCATCCAGGACGAGACCGGCTGGACGCTCGCGACGACCGCACCGGCCGCGCAGCTGATGGCGATGCTGCGCGCCGCGCGCCGCGACGCCACCGTCGACGACTGGCTCGCCTGGCTGAAGACGCCGCTGGCGGCATCGCTGCGGGAGAAGGGCGGCAGCGCCTCGTTGAGCGCATTGGAGGCGCACTGCCGCAAGCGCGGCTGGTCCGCGCCACAGGCGGTGCGCGCCGATCGTCTGCCGCCCGGGAGCGAGCGGCTCTGGGAGGCCGCGCGTGAGGCGCTGCTTCCGCTGCAGCCGCGCGGCGCGCAGGCGCTCGAAGCCTGGATCGAGGCGCTGAGGGAGACGCTCAAAGAGCTCGGCGCGGATGAGCAACTCCAGCGCCAACCGGCCGGCGGACCGCAGGTGCTGGAAACGCTCTGGTTGAGCAAGACGCCGTGGCCGGGTTCCGGTCACGAGGCGGTGCTGCGCGGCGCCCAGCTGACGGCGTCCGAATTCGTCGACTGGGTGTCGCAGACGCTGGAAGCCGGCGAATACAAGCCGCCGCTGGAAGGCGGCCTGCAGATCATGATCACGCCGCTGGCGCGCACGATGCTGCGCCCGTTCGGCGCGATCGTGCTGCCGGGCGCGGACGCGGCGACGCTGGGTCCGGTGCCGCCGGGACCGGTGCTGATCGGCGACACCTTTGCGCGCGAGCTCGGACTGCCGACCGTCGAAGGCAAGCGTCAGGCGCTCGCCTGGCAGTTTGCGCAGCTGTTGCGCGCGCCGGCCGTGACGCTGTTGCGGCGCGGACATCTCGGCAGCGAGCCGCTGGCGGCGAGTCCGCTGCTGGACCGGCTCGATCTCGCGCTGCAGGCGGTGGGGCAGACGCTGCCGCATTGGCACGATCCGCGCATCGAGGCGACCGTGCCGACGACGCACGTCGACCGCGCTGCCGCGCAGGCGCAGGGGCGGCTTCCTTCGGCGCTGAGCGCGAGCGCGGTGGAATCCCTGCGCCAGTGCCCGTACCAGTTCTTCGCCCGCGTGCTGCTGGGACTGCGCGAGGCCGGCGAGCTCGATGTCCAGGCCGACAAGCGCGATTACGGTACCTGGCTCCATGCGGTGCTGCATCAGTTCCACACCGAGCGCGTGGAGGCGCGCGATCCGCATCTCAACGACGACGCCCGCCTGCAACGCGCCGCGCAGGATCAGATGCGCGAGCTCGGCCTGGCGCCGGCGGAGTTCCTGCCGTACTCGGCGAGCTTCGCGCGCTTCGTGCCGGCCTACCTCGGCTGGCTCAAGGAGCGCGAGGCCGAAGGCCAGCGTTTCGAGCGCGGCGAGGTCGATCGCCGCGTGCATCCCTGGGCGGAGATCGAGCCCGCGCTCGCGGAGCTGGCCCTGCTCGGACGCATCGACCGCATCGACGATGCCGGCGATGGACAGCTGCTCATCGACTACAAGACCGGCAGCCTCAAGGGTTTGAAGGACAAGGTCGCAAATCCGCTCGAAGACACGCAGCTCGCCGTCTACGCGGTGCTGATGGGCTCGCGCCAGCCGCACGACCCCGGCCCTCACCCCCGCCCTCTCCCGCAAGCGGGAGAGGGAGAGAGAGTGCACCGAGCTGACTGGGAGACTGCTGTGCCCACTTTGCTCCCTCTCCCGCCTGAGGGAGGGGACTCTCCATCGGCGCCCTTCTTGCTCCCTCTCCCGCTTGCGGGAGAGGGCAGGGGTGAGGGCCAGCGGCCTGGGCAGTCCGCCGGCCCGCTGCGTGCGCAGTACCTGGCCCTGGACGACGCCAAGGGCATTGCCGAGATCGAGCACGAACACGTGGAAGCGACCACCGGCGTGATGCTGGACGGCCTTCGCCAGGACCTGATGGCCATTCACGCCGGCGATCCGCTGCCGGCGCTGGGCGAAGGCGTGGCCTGCGCCTACTGCGAGATGCGCGGCCTGTGCCGCCGCGACGATTGGGAAGGGGCCGCGCCTTGACCGCGCCGACGAACGAGCTCATGACGAGCGCCGCCGCCTACACGCTCGACGGGGCACCGGTCGCGCGAGAGCGCTTCTACGAGCTGGCCTGCGACCCGGCGCGCAGCGTCGTCGTCGAGGCCTGTGCCGGCGCGGGCAAGACCTGGATGCTGGTCTCGCGCATCCTGCGCGCGCTGCTGGACGGCGCGCGGCCGCAGGACATCGTCGCGATCACCTTCACCCGCAAGGCCGCCGGCGAGATGCGCGCGCGCCTGAACGAATGGCTGCACGAGTTCGCCCATTGCGACGACGCCGGCCGTGTGCTCGCGCTGCGCCAGCGCGGGATGTCGCCGGCGCAGGCCGAGGAACTCGCGCCGCGCCTGGCGACGCTGCAGCAGCGGCTGCTTCAGGACGCGCGCCCAGTGGAGATCCGCACCTTCCACGCCTGGTTCTCGCAGCTGCTGCGCGCCGCGCCACTGGAACTGCTGCGCGCACAGGGCCTCTCGCCGGAGCTCCAGCTGCTCGAGGACGAAAGCGACCTGATGCCCGAGCTCTGGCAGCGTTTCCACGCCGCCGTTTTGGAGGACGAATCGCTGCTCGCGATCTACCGCGAGCTGAGCCTGATCCACGGCCGCAACAAGCTGCTGGACTGGCTGACCTCGGCCTTCGACAAGCGCGTGGAACTGCGCCTCGCCCACACGAACCACCGGCTGATGGACAGCATGCCGACGGCCGCCGAGGTCGTGCCCGAGCTCGCCGCGTTCGCCGATCCCATCGAGGCTTTCGCACCGATGCGCGCCGAGCTGCAGGCGCTCGCCATCGAACTCGGCCAGTCGACCAAGGTCACGCCGAAGAAATGCGCGACCGCGATCGAGCAGGCATTGCAGCTGGACGACGAGCCCGCGCTCGCCGGCGTGCGCCAGGCCCTGTTCACCGCGGAAGGGTCGCTTCGAAAGAACCTCGGCGATTCGCCCGCGCTGTCGGCGGCGTCGGACCGCCTGCAGCGGTTGATGCTCGCCATCGACCAGGATCGCGCGCGACGCTGGCACCAGCAGATGTGCGCGCTGGCGTTGACGCTGCTGGATGCGTTCGACCGCCTCAAGCGCGAGCGCGGCATCGTCGACATGAACGACCTCGAACGCGGCGCGCTCGCGCTGCTGGGCGACGTCGACCTGTCGGGTTGGGTGCAGGAGCGCCTGGACAGCCAGGTCCGGCACCTGCTGATCGACGAGTTCCAGGACACCAGCCCCCTGCAATGGCACGCGCTGCACGCGTGGCTGTCGGGCTACGTCGGCGCGGGCGGCGGCGTCAGCGGTCAGCGGCCGCCGTCGGTGTTCATCGTCGGCGACCCGAAGCAGAGCATCTACCGTTTCCGCCGCGCCGAGCCGCGCGTCTTCGCCGCGGCGCGGGATTTCGTGCGGGAAGGGCTGGACGGCGTGCTGCTGGCCTGCGACCACACGCGGCGCAACTCGGTGCCGGTGCTGGCGGCGGTGAACGCCGTCTTCGAATCCGCGAGCCTGGCGCAGCAGTACAGCGGCTTCCGCCCGCACACGACGGAGTCCGGCGGCGGCGATCCGCTGGACGGCGTCTTCTTCATTGCCGGCGATGAGGTCGCCGAAGACGAAACCTCCGGGACGGAGCGGGAGGAGGGCGAGTGGCGTCCGAGCCTGACCGAGCCGCGCCGGGAGCCCGAGCTGCATCGCCGCGAGGCCGAGGCCGAGCGGATCGCCGCCTGCATCGGCGATCTGCTGGCGAAGGGCGAGGTGCAGCCGGGCGAGATCTTCGTGCTGGCGCGCAAGCGCGAGGGCTTGCGCGTGCTGGCGCAGATCCTCAAGGGCCGGGGCATTGCGCACGCGGCGCCGGAGGACATGGCGCTGCTCGACGCGCCGGATGTCCGGGACCTGCTGGCGCTGCTGGACGCCTTGGCGTCCAGCGGGCATCAACTGTCGCTGGCGCATGCGTTGCGCAGCCCGCTGTTCGGCGCAAGCGAGGCGGATCTGCTGTGGCTCGCCGCCGAATCGAACCTGGTGAAGTGGCTCGGTCAAGGGCTGCTCTCCGCAGGCAGAGAACCCACGCAGGCAGCGAGTGCGGCAGGACCGGAATGGGGCTTGGGGGTCCAGGAGGGATCCCCCATGCCCCGTGCAGGGCTCGCAGAGACCTTGCAGGTGGGCGACCTTCCGACTGAACCGCCGCCGGAGGGACCAGCCACCCGTTCCTGGTGGGAAGTGCTGCTGCAGGCCGATCCTGAAGATCTGAGCGAGCCGCTGCGCCGCGCGCAGCAACTGCTGTCGCGCTGGTCGTCGACGGCGGTGCTGCGCAGCCCGCACGACCTGCTCGACGCGATCGTGCATGAGGGCGACCTGATGGCGCGTCTGGCTGCCGCCGTGCCGGCGAGTGAGCGTCGCGCGCGTTTGCATGCCGTGGAGGCGCTGCTGGCGCTGGCGCTGGAGCTGGACGGCGGTCGCTATGCCGGCTTGTACGGCTTCGTCCGCGCGCTGAAGAGCCGCGCGCTGAAGCTGGCCGCGCCGGCCGAGCCCGATGCGGTGCAACTGCTGACGGTGCATGGCGCCAAGGGACTGGAGGCGAAGGTCGTCATCCTGATGGATGCGGAGGCGGGTCCGGCGCGGTCGGAGAGCATGGCGCTGGCGATCTCGTGGCCGGTGCTGGAAGCCGTGCCGCAGACGGTGGCCTTCCTGGTGTCCGAGGCGAAGCCGCCGCCGTCGCTGCAGGCCTTGCTCGACGACGAGAAGGACCAGCGCCAACGCGAGGAACTCAACGCGCTGTACGTCGCGATGACGCGGGCGCGGCATCGGCTGCTGCTGAGCCGCACGCCGGCGAAGCGCCAGAGTTCATCGGGCACGTGGTGGACGCGGGTGCAGCCGCAGGCCGAGGCGATGGCGGTGCCGGAGGTCGACGTCGATGTCGGCGTTCCGAAGGACGACGTCGCGCGCCTCAAGGTCCTGCCGCGCGTCGAGCCGCTGCCGGTCGAGGAAGTGGACGCGGGCGCGGACGTCGGACAGAGCCCGGACGAAGTCGACGACAGTGCGGCGCTCGGCGAGGCGCTGCATCGCGTGCTGGAATGGCACAGCGGACCGCAGGGCGGCGCGCACGCGCTGGAGCGACTGATGGCGGCAGCGGCGCAGATGTACGGGCTCGACGCGCGACGCACCGAGCGCCTCGAACGCAGCGTGCATGCGATCCTGGGCGGCGCGGAATGTGCGCCGTTCTTCGACGCCGCCGCGCTCGACTGGCAGGGCAACGAGGTCCCGCTCAGCTGGAACGGGCACGACATGCGGCTGGACCGGCTCGTGAGCCGCCTGGACGGCACGGGCGTACGCACGTGGTGGGTGCTCGACTACAAGCTCCACCCGGCGCCGCAGCGCAATCCGGAGTACATCCAGCAGCTCTGGCGCTACCGCGAGGCGGTGATGGCGCTGCAGCCCGGCGAGCCGGTGCGCTGCGCCTTCATCACGGGGCAGGGCCGCCTGATCGATTGCACCGAGGCGGTGGCCGGCGCGGCCGACCTCTTCGCCTGACCGGAAAGGTCAAGCCGGCGAGCCGTAGTCCCCTTCGGACGGCCGGCTGTGCCAGGCCACCGACGTGGTCGTCGGCCACGGTCCGCCATCGCCCAGACGCTGGTGCACCGCCTGCGCGCTGGCTGCCGCGGCTTCCAGCACGCGGGTCAGCGCCTGGAACTCCGGCAGCGACGGTGCCGGCATCGACGTTCTGAGGTAGACATTGCCGCGCAGACTCAGCAGCACGAAGGGTCTCCCCTCCACCAGCACGTCCTGCGTCGCCTGCGCCAGCCGCTCGGTCAGGTCCTTGTCCAGCCAGGCCATCACCAGTTCCCGGTTGATGCCCACCGCCCCGAAGCGCTGCCGCACGAGCTTGGAATCCATCTGCGAGTGCTTGGGGAACATCACCAGCCAGCGCATCTCCTCGGGCGTGTCCGTGTCCACGCGCGTGCGCAGCGTGTCGGTGTAGGCCTCGAAGACGCTGCTCTCCAGACGCTCCATCAGCTTGCGCTCGATGAGCATCATCTGCATGTCGGGATTGACCTTGAGCTCGCAACGCATGCGCAGCTCGTAGCCGTCGATGTAGCTGCGCTGCGAGGGGCCCCACTCGATGCGGGTCAGGCCGGGCAGCGTGCGGGGCAGGTCGATGACGAAGCCGCGCCCGTCGCGGGCCTGGCGCAGCTGGCCGCCGCGCTCCGTGGCCCAGTCGCTCAAGGGACGCCACCGGGCCGCATTGGCACGGGCGGCGAACCACAGTTTGATTTGTTTGATTACCATGAGGCGGGACGATGCGCGAGGGGCCCGGAGGCCGTGCATTGACGAGTCGACGGCGGGGTCCGCCGAGGTGTCGAACGACGTGTCGACAGGATTGTCGGCAAACTGGGCCTCGCGCCCGAACGGAGAACGCTTGATGATCGAAGTGTATTCATGGCCCACGCCCAATGGCCACAAGGTTCACATCATGCTGGAAGAGTGCCGGCTGCCTTACCGGGTGATTCCCGTGGACATCGGCGCCGGCGACCAGTTCGACGCGAAATTCCTGGCCATCAGCCCCAACAACAAGATCCCCGCGATCGTCGATCCCGACGGCCCGGACGGGAAGCCGATCTCGCTGTTCGAGTCCGGCGCGATCCTGCTGTACCTGGCCGGCAAGACCGGGCAGTTCCTGCCGCCCGACACCCGCGGGCGCTATGAGGCGCTGCAGTGGCTGATGTTCCAGATGGGCGGCGTCGGGCCGATGCTGGGCCAGACCCACCACTTCCGGATGTACGCCCCCGAGAAGATCGAGTACGCCATCGACCGCTACACCAACGAGGCCAAACGCCTCTACGGCGTGATCGACCGGCGGCTGGCCCACACGAAGTACATCGCGGGGGACGCGTACGGCATCGCCGACATGGCGATCTTCCCGTGGCTGCGCGGCGCGAAGAACCAGGGCGTGGAGATGGCGGACCATCCGCACCTCAAGGGCTGGTTCGACGAGATCGCCAAGCGGCCCGCGGTGGAGCGCGCCGTCGAGGTGCTCGCCGAGAAGCGCCGACCGCTGGTCGACGACAAGGCGCGCGAGGTGCTGTTCGGCAAGACCCAGTACGAGCGGCGCTGAAGCCCTTCGAGCGGCGGGTCGAACGGCGGATCGAACGGCGGGTTTAGCGGACGCTTGAACCCTGGAACGGGCGTCCGTTCGACTGGACGTCGCGGGGGTCAGATCTTGCCCAGCCGCGCCCGGTCGCCGAGCTCGGTCAGCCAGCGGCGGCCGTCCTCGCGGATGGCCGTCGCCAGGCCCTTGTCCTGCAGGCGCTGCTGCATTTCCTCGCTGACCGGCATGCCGCCGGGCGACTGCGGCAGGAAGTAGAGCGCGGCGCGCTCGTCCTCGGTGATCACCAGGTCGGCGGGCGGAACGGGGAAGCTGAAAGTCGGCGGCGTGGACATGGGCCGCAGTATCCCTCAGGGGCCGGCTCCGTCAGGCCGAGGCCGACGCCTTGACCGCGCGCGTGCGACGGCGGCCGGCGACGCCGGCAGCCAGTGCGGCAACGCCCAGCAGCGCGAGCGAGCCCGGCTCTGGCAGCTCGCCGGCGGCGAAGGCCAGCGAGTTGGCCATCAGCAGCGCGCCATTGGTCGAAGGACTCCATCCGCCGGACATGGCGTCGCCGGACACGGGGAACATGTTCAGACCGACCACCACGCCCTTGTGGTCCACGCGGTAGCCGGCCAGCGCCTGCCCGTTGCTCCAGTCGGCGACGATCTCGGCGCCGGCTTTGGCCGTGAGGCGGTAGCAGAGCGCCGATGCGCCGCCGTTGAAGTTGATGATGTCTCGCATCAGCGGGCTGTCGGCGCGGACCACCTGACCCAGACCGCCGCAGGAGTTCTGGTTGTTGTTGGTGTTGAAGACGTCGTAATTGCCGGTCACGTAACGTCCTTGCATGCCGCCGAAGGTCGCGGTCGCATGGGACAGGCCCGCTTCCACGACACCGCCGCCGGCGTCGATGTAGTCCGCCAGCACGTTGCCGAGCAGCGTGGCGCTGGCGAAGTTCGTGCCGAAGGTGTCGTTGAAGACCAGGACCGCGTCGTAGGACTGCAGCAGCGCGAGCGTCGGCGTGCCGGCGTGGGCGTTGAAGACGTCGACCGTGCCGCTGAGGATGCCGGTGGCGGCGATCTTCGATTGCACGTCGGCCAGCCCGCCGACGTTCCCGGTGGCGCCCAGGATCAGCACCGAGGCCTGGGCGGCGAGGGCGGTCGCACACAGCGCAGTCGCGGCCAGGACGGAGCGGAGGACGGGAAGGAGGGGCGAGCGCTTCATCGGGTTTCTCTCTCTGCGGTCGGTCGTTCTTGTCGTCGGTGGCGGGGAGGCCGGAAAACGGGAGGCCTGAAGGCGGAAACCGGAAGCAACATCCAAGCCATGACGCGCCAAGCCCGGCGCCGCAAGGCTTGGCACCCACTGTCCCTGGAGCATGGGTCAGCAGGTGTAATGAATCCCGACACTTCCGGCGTGGAAGTTGCTTCGCGGATCGCCCGCGCGAGCGCGCCGCAGCCTCCCTTGTAATGCGGAGGTAAAACACCGTCGGCCTGCGTGGCGTCCGGCGACGGTTGGAGGGAAACTTGCCATGGCGTGAAGGCGCAACCTGCTTGCTTGCAGGTCGCGGTTCCGATCACAACGCAAAAGGAGTCCTCATGTCAGCCAAGCCAGACCACACCGACGCCGTCGGCGGCGTCGAGAGTCACAACGGACGCTGGTTCGTCCGCGAAGTCGTGGGCGAGGCGCCGCCGTTCCGGGCGCGCTACCTGGTCATCGCCGCGCATCCCGCGCCCGGCGGCAAGCCGGAGCTCAACGGGTACTGGCACGAGCTCGAACGCAGCTTCGACACCTGGAGCTACGCCGCCGACGCCGCCCTGGAGGCCGCGCAGCGGACCATCGACTTCCGCCCTTGATCTGCCCTTGATCCGCGCTTGATCTGCGCTTGATCCGCTGCGGGGGAGGCCTCTCCCGAGGCCTCACATCCCCGCGGTGATCTTCTTCTGCAGCGCCTTGTACTGCTCCAGGCGCGGACCGCCGAGCGCCACCGCGCGCTCGATTGCGAGCGAGGCCTTGTAGCGCTGGCCCTGTTCCATCAGCACCTGCGCCAGGTTGTTCCAGCCGTCGGGCAGGTCGGGCCGCACGTCCGTGAGCCGCGCATAGTGCTTCGCCGCGGAGCGCCGATCCTTGGCGGCATAGGCGGTGTTGCCGGCGCCCAGCAGCAGCACGGGCTCGCCGGGCCAGCGGACCAGCGCGGCGGTGTAGCCCTTGCGCGCGGCGGGCGCGTCCAGGCGTTCGAGCGCGGCCAGCGCCGCGCCGGCGCCCGCGCCGTCCAGCGACGCCGGCATCAGGTCCGGCGGCAGCGTCGTCATCGCCCAGTAGTCGCCGCGCGCCCAGGTGCGCTCGAAGACCGGCAGCTCGACTTCCTGGCGCGCGGTCTTGCCGCTGTGCAGCAGGATGGTGCGGCGCTGCTTGTCGTAGCCGACGGCGACGGCGTAGTGCCACACCGGCACGATGTCCAGCGACAGGTTCTGGAACACGATCACCGGATGACCGGCGGCCACCTCGGCCAGCAGCGCGTCCAGCCGCGGCGGCAGCACGTAGGCCGGCAGGCCCTGGCGGCGCGTGGCGACCAGCATCTCGGTCTGCAGCGAGCCCTTGCGGCCGGGCAGGAAGACCTGCGGCTTCAACTGCTCCACCGTCGTCGACTTGCCCGCCGTGCGCAGCAGCATCGCGAGCGCGGCGGGACCGCACTCGTAGTCGTCCTGCGCGATGAAGGGCGTCTTCGCGGACAGGTCCACGCGCGCCGGCAGGTCGGCGGGCCATTGCCGTTCCAGCGCCTGCAGCTGCGGCGGCGTGCTCGCGCAACCGCCCAGCAGCAGCGCGAGCGCCAAGGCGGGCGCGGCCAGCGCGATCAGCGGACCGGAGCGCCGGACGGGCTGGCGAGCCCGATCGGGCCGGACGAGCCGGGTGATCGACATCAAGACCTCAGCGGATCGACCGGGTGAACGGGAAGACCTTGGTGAAGCCCAGGATGTCGGTGATCAGCAGGATCACGAAGACGGTGAAGATCAGACCGAGCACCTCGCCGCCGGCGGGCGCCTGGGCGATGCGGCCGTCGAGCGCGCGGATCTCGTCGTCGGACATCGCGTCCACGCGCGCTTGCGCGGCGGCGGCGTCGACGCCTTCCTTGACCATGGCCTGACGCACGTCGTCGCGGGCGAAGAAGGCGTTGACGCGGACGCGGCTGTCGGCGGCGGTGCCGGCCGTCGTGGCGGCGGAGGTCGACGGCACCAGCGCGTCGGTCGGCACGACCTGGGCGCCGGCGTGCATCGGCAGCGCCATCAGCGTGCAGGAGGCGATCAGCGTGGACGCGATCGCGCGCTTGGCCCGCGAGGGACGCGCCGTCAGGACAGCGGAGGCGTCCGCAGAGACTGCTGCGGGCGCGGCTTGAATGGCTTGTTCTTGTCGGTTCATGGTCGGACCTGGAGGGAAGGATGCGAAATCCTAGGTCCGCGCCCGACGCTGTTACAAGTTCGATTACCGGGCGTCACAACGGATGCACATCCCGGCTGATGCCATGTCCGGTTGTGCCGGAAGAACGTGATAGGAAAGGTCGGCGCGAAGGCTTCCAGCTCGCTAGCGCATCTGCTTTGGGAACAGAGGGTCGCGCGTGAGCGCCGCAACCTGGCTCAGCGGTCGCAGCGTTGACCGCTGGCGCTGCGCAGGATCCAGCGCTCGGCCTTGCGCGAGAGCAGCGCGGTCGAACTGAGCGTGCCCAGGTCGCAGGTGCTCGCGTCGACCTCGGCGAACTGCGCGAGCTCGACGGTGTCCGCGTCGCGCCAGCGCATGAAGCGGAAGCTGATCGCGGTCTGGTCGGGCGCGGGCTGGAAGCGGTAGCGCTCGACGAGGCGGCCGTCTTCCCGGCTCCAGAGGACGACGCCGTTGAACTCGGCGCCCGGCGACGCGTGCGTCACCACCAGGTAGCGGCCGTCCGGCGACGGATTGACGTTGCCGTGCATCTCGTAGCGGGTGCCGTCGACGCGCGAGATCCACAGCAACTCGCTGCCTGAGGACAGCGTCGCGCGCACGACATAGAACTGCCCGTCGGGCGACAGGCCGTCGAGGCGGAAATCGACCGAAGGCAACGAGGGATCGGATGGATCGGGCCGTTGGCTGTCGAGGACCACGGGCCGGCCCTTGGCGACAGGCAGGAACAGGCGCAGGTCGTCGCGGCGCGCGGAGATGCCCGGGCGGCGCAGCACCTCGGCTTCCGCCTGGGCGCGGAACTGTTCATCGGAGCCTTCCTCGGCGGCGGGGCTGCCGGCCATCGCGGACGAGGGCGGGAACAGCATGCCGCGCGGGGCCAATCCGACGGAAGCGACGGAAGCGACCGGGCGAGGCGGCGCGGGCCAGGCGTTGGAGGTGGCCTCGGCGGCGAGTCCCGTGAGCATCAACGCGAGCACGACCGCAGCACGGAAAGCGGATCCGGAGCGGAGGACGGGAGCGGCAGCCTCAAGGGCGTCGGGGGCGTCGGGGGCGGCCAGGGCGGGCGGGGCGGACAACATCGAACGGAACGGCAGGCGCGGGCGGAACGGAGGGCTCGGGAAGCCCCAAGGCCTCGCAGTCTAAAAGCGCCTCCGTGCGCTGGCCCACAGACGTTACGCCTGGTGACAAGACCTGCCCCCGGAGTGCTCCTGCGGCGCTCCTTCGGCGCTCCTTCGGCGTTCTATCAGCGTTTGCAGCGCGGCGCCGTGACGTCCTTGAGCGCCCAGGTGTCGCCTTCGCGCGTGAGCACGACCAGCGTCTCTTCCGTCGCATTCGGGCAGGTGAGGGGATCGCCGCCGGCGGTGCGTTCGAGCTCGATCGTGCGGTTGTCCTTCCAGCGCATGAATCGGAAGTGCGCGAACTGGTCGGCCGGCGGCACGTGGCGGAATCGTTCGACCAGCCGGCCGGGCGAGCGTTCCCAGATCACGATGCCGTTGAAGTCCAGCAGGTCGGAGGCACTGACGACGGCCAGCATCCTGCCGTCCGGCGAGGGCTTGGGCGTGGCGTGGAGCGACGTGCGCTCGCCGTCTTGGCGCGAGACCCAGATGACGTCGCTGCTTTCATAGTAGGTCGCGCGCACGATGAAGAACTCGCGATCCGGCGAGAGCCCGTCGAAGCGGTAGTCCTCGTAGGCCGCTTCGCCTTGGCCGCTGGCGTTGGGCCAGACGCTGTCGAAGATCTCGGGCCGTCCGGAGACCGTCGGCAGCACCAGTCGCGAGCCGGTGCGCTTGATCAGGTCGTGCCGGCCCGCGGCGTTGGCCTTGCGGATCGCCTCGGCCTCGGCCTTGGCGCGGAAGCCCTCGTCGGAGCTTTCGCTGCCCGGCGCCTGGCCCGGGTCCGCCTCGGGACGCGGGCGCTGCAGATCCTTCGTGAAATCCCCCTTGGGCGCGATGCCGGTCGACTTCGACGGCGGCACGGGCCGGGGCGACGACTGCGCCGATGCGGTGCCGCTGGCGAAGGCCAGGACAACCGACGTAGCGAGCGCCGCGAGCGCCGCCGGCGCGATGGTCGGCACGATAGCCGGCACGACGCCTGGGAGCGCACGGGAAACGACGGATCGGGCGGAACGGGCGAGAGGGGGCATGAAGCAGCTGTTCAGTTCAACCGTGGATCGCCGCGGCGACGATCTGGCCGATGGAGATGCACATCGCCGCGACCACGACGGCCAGGGCCATGTTCTTGTGCTCGACGATCTCCTCCCACAGCTTGTACGGGGTCAGCTTGTCGATGACGATGAAGCTGATCCAGAACACCAGCACGCCGATGAGGGCGTACAGGATGGAGCCCAGCACGATCGCGGGCTTGAGCCATTCGAAACCTTCCATGTCGTTCTCCTGATCGGTCGTGATGTTGACTTGACGGGGCGAACGGCGGGTGGCGATCCGAGCTGCCGGAGTGTCTCCGTGAATGCCGTCCCCGTCGTGCTGCCTGCGGGTGAATCTGAGTGACTCTGCGTGAGACTGGTGACTACCGGTGACTACTTGTGGCCGCCGCCACCGCTGCTGTAGCCGCCGTACGAGCCGCCGCTGGAGCCGACGTAGCCCGTGCCGCTGCCCCGGCTGCTGCGCTTGCACTGCTGGTACTCGGCGCTGCTGGCGCCGTAGGTGTCCTTGTAGCGGTCGCAGTCGTCCGAGCTGCAGGCCCGCAGCATCGCGAACAGCACCGCGATGACGAAGATGCCGATGATGATGTTGCGCAGCAGCTTGCCCTGGTCCAGACCTGAGCTGACGTCGCGCTTGAGCGCCGGCATCCGGTCCTCGGGCAGGGCGGCGAAGCGGCGCACCTCGGCGGCGTCGACCGCTCTGCAGTGGCTCCAGGTCACCTCGTTGCCGGCCTGCTCGCTGCTGAGGAGTTCCAGCCGCGTGCCGTTGCGCCATTCGTAGTCGCGCACCAGGGCGCGTTCCTCGCGCTTCACGCGCCAGTAGAACTCGCCCAGCACATAGGTGACCTTCGCGGTGTAGGTCCACTTGTGCTTGAAGTCCTTGTCCTTGTAGCGGACCGACTTCGAACCCGCGTTCGAGGGCGCGCCGGTGATCGGGCGCACGACGCTCCAGCCGTCCTCGGTGTCGACCAGGAAGGCGAAGCCCTCCATGCGGCTGAACAGCAGGTACTCGCGCCAGAAGGTCTGTTCGTCCTCGCTGGACTCGGGGAGGTCGCAGCGCTCCAGGTAACCGACGACCTGCCAGGGCTTGGGCGTGCCGCCCTCGATCGCCAGCAGGCCGGTGGTGCCCAGCGGGATCTGCGGCTCGCCGCCGGTGTTCTGGCGATAGGCTGCCAGGTCGGCGCCGGCGCCTTTGGAGACGTCGACGACGGACTTGCACTGGCCGCAGACGATGGACTGCGTCGTCCCGAGCTTGGGTTCAAGCGCGGAGCCGCAGTTCGGGCAGGGCAGCGCCTTCGACTGCAGCGTGGCGCCGCTGGCCTCGCGCAGGCCGGTCAGCGCCAGGTCGGCGAGCTTGACCTGACGCCCGATCGACCAGGTCGGCTGGGCGGGATCGGCGTATTCGAGCGTCGCGACCTCGTCCGCCGTGTTGCGCAGGTCGACGACGGGATAGCTCTTGGCGAGCTGGGGCGGATGCGGCAGTTCGCCTTCGGCGGCCGCCAGGGTGGCGTCGGCGATGGACGCCACCTGCCAGGCCGAGCCCGCGAGCATCTGCAGCCCGCCGGGGCGCAGCGTGGCGGGATCGGGCGCGCGTTCCTGGAGCGGCGCCTCGAAGCTGATGACGAAGCTGCCGTTGTCCTCGGCCAGCCAGCCGCTGCGGGGCGGCCGGTCGGCGCTGGCGTCGAAGAGGAGGTGCCACTCGTTCCAGCTGCCGTCGGCATAGGCCATCTGCAGCCGGCCGGCAACGACGAAAGGCGACCCTGCGTAGCGCCCGGCGGCGCCGAGCTGCAGCGGCGAGTAGTCCTCGAACAGCTCTGCGCTGGTGCCGATCTTGCGCAGCGCGTCGCCCTCACGCAGCAGCGTGGAGCGGCAATAGCTGCAGACGGCGCTGGCGGACGCGGCCGAGGCGAACTCGACCGGTGCCCCGCAATTGGGGCAATGCGCCTGCCAGCGACGCTGGGGGGATGCGGTGACCAATCAGGACCCGAAGCGAGACGAACCGAGCGGCGTCGGCCGCGTCAGCTCAGCTTCTTCAGCAGCTCGGCCTTCTTGGCCGCGAACTCCTCGTCGGTGAGGATGCCCTTGGCCTTGAGGTCGCCGAGCTTTTCCAGCAGCAGGAGGACCTCGTCGGCGCTGGCGCTGACGGGTTGCGGCTGGATCGGTGCGGCACCTTGTGCGGCGGCTTGTGCGGCCGCCTGGTTGGCGCCGGACAGGCCCTGCTGCAGCTGCTGCGCCATGGTCTGGCCGAGCGCGAGACCCGCGCCCAGTCCCATCGCGTCGCCGGCGATGCCACCGCCGCCGCCCGCGCCGACGCCTTCGGCGAGTTTCGGGATGGCCTGTGCGGTCTGGTACTGCAGGAACTGGCCCATGTTCTGGCCGATCATGCCCATGCCGATCTTCTGGTCGAGGATCTTCTGCAGTTCCTCCGGCAGGGAGACGTTCTGCAGGGTGACCATCTCGAGCTTGAGGCCGAGCGCGTCGAAGGACGGCGCGGTGGCTTCATGCAGCGCCTTGGCGAACTCGACCTGGTTCGCGGCCAGGTCCAGGAAGGGGATGCCGGACTGGGCGACCGCGTCCGAGATGTGCTGCAGCATCAGGCCGCGGAGCTGGCCGTCGAGCTCGGTGACGGTGTAGCGCTCGCGGGTGCCGGAGATCTCGGTGTGGAACTTCTTCGGGTCGACGACGCGGTAGGAGTAGTTGCCGAACGCGCGCAGGCGCACGGCGCCGAAGTCCTTGTCGCGGATGGTGACGGGCTGGGTGGTGCCCCAGCGCTGGTCGGTCTGCTGGCGGGTGGAGAAGAAGTAGACGTCGCTCTTGAAGGGGGACTCGAAGAGCTTGTCCCAGTTCTTGAGGTAGGTGAGGACCGGCAGCGTCTGCGTGGTCAGCTTGTACATGCCCGGGCCGAACACGTCGGCGACCTTGCCTTCGTTGACGAAGACGGCCATCTGCGATTCGCGCACGGTGAGGGAGCCGCCGTACTGGATCTCGAAGTCCTGCATCGGGTAGCGGAACGCCAGGACGCCGTTGTCGTCCTCGGTCCACTGGATGATGTCAATGAACTGTTTCTTGATGAAGTCCATCAGGCCCATGGCGCTGCTCCACGAAAGGCACGGTCCAAGTCGACCGTCGCGGAGGAGTATCTCTCAGGAGAAACGCGACCTTGGTCACCCCGAGGGGGGAGGGTTTCCACATGGAAACGACGGAGCGCCCTTTGCCCCGCCCTGGGACGTCACGCAGAACGAGCGTGCCACGACCGGTTTCCCGTCAGGGTGACCGGACTGTCCGGGCGGCAGCACGGACTGCAGGGCAACGGGACTGGAGTGACGCATGAAGACGATCCGGGCAGGGACGGCCGTCCTGGTCTTGGGCTCGGCCGGGTCGGCCCACGCGCTGTGCGCGCTGCTGTGCACCTGCACGCTCTCCACCACGTCGCTGCAGTTCGGCGTCTACAACCCGCTGGCCTACGGTGACGTGACCAGCACGGCCAAGGTCCAGGTGAAATGCGGCGGCGTCCTGGGACTGCTGATCCCGCTGACCGTCTACCTGGGTGCGGGCAACGGCACGGTGTCGAACCGGCGCCTGTCGTCCGGCACGGCCAGCCTGGGGTACGGCCTGTATGCCGATCCCAACTCCACCGTGCCGCTGGGCGACGGCACCGGCGGCACGGTCACGATAGTCGGGTCGGTCGACATCGACCTGCTCGGGCTCTCGCCCGGGCTGGAGTACACGATGTTCGGCCGCATCCCCGCGCGCCAACTCACCACGCCACCGGGCGTCTACGTGGACGTGATCCCGGTGGTGCTGGAGTTCTTCTGAACGTCGAGTTCGGCGGCCTGCTTCGGCCGCCTGCTTCGACCGTCTATTTCGATGTGCCGCAACTGGCCGAGGTCGGCGTCCACAGCGTCGGCGTCGTGGCCGGCGTCCACCCCGCGCCGGCCCAGGCGGTGCGGGTGACCAGCGCCTTGTAGGTCCTGCCCTGGTAGCTCACCACGGTGCCGACGTTGAAGGTCTTGCCTTCGCTCCAGGCGGCGCAGCTCGGTGCCGGCGCGGGTGCCGGTGAAGGTGCAGGCGCCGGGGACGGCGCTGGCGAAGGGGCGGGAGAGGGCGCCGGCGCGGGCGAGGGCGCCGGGGAAGGGGCCGGCGGAGGCGGCGTGGCGCCGCTGGTGTCGGTGCCGTGGGTGGCGGTGGTCCAGCCGAGGAACTCGTAGCCGCCTGGGTCCGGTCCGTGCGAGCGCACATACGACTGGAAGTTGGGGATGGCAACGCCGCGGCTGACGTAGCCGTTGAGCGCCAGCTCGGTGTAGCCGGACTCGGTGTGATAGCTGCGGCAGTCGCGCACGCCCGAGCCGTTGGCGAGCGACTTGGCCATGTACTCCAGGCCCATGGCCAGGCGCGGCAGGGCGTCCTTGGCGTTGGGCTTGTGCATCCAGACCGAGTTGTCGCCCTGGTTGGCGGCCATCTCGGCGGCCTGCGCGATGCCGATCAGGTTGTACTGCGGGTGCCAGCAGTCGCGGGCCTTGAGCTCGTTGATCTCGCCGTTGCCGTAGATGGACACCGGGATCATCTCGATCAGCCGGGTCAGGCCGGCGGCGTAGCGGGTCGGGTTGTCCTGGTAGACGCCGGCGGCCATCATGCCCAGCGCGGCCGACACGGCCCAGTTGTTGACGCGCGTCTGCGCCTTGGCGGTCTCGGTGTAGAGGCGGTCGACGAAGCCGTTGAAGCGGGACACGTCGGCGGCCGGCCAGGCGGCGAGTCCGCCGTTGTGATGGCGCAGGATCTCGGCGGCGCTGATCCAGACGGGCAGCATCCACGCGGCTTCGAGCTGCACCTGCGCGGCGTTCGTGCCGGAGGCGACGGTGAAGCCGCGGAAGGTCGCGGCCCAGTCGTTGAGGATGGCGACGGCCTTGTCGCGATGGCGCACGTCGTTGGTCTTCACCCAGCGCAGGGTGTTGAGGTAGGCGGCCATCGCGTCGTTCTTGAAGCGCGACTCCTGCGGACCGCGGGCGCTGCCGACGACTTCCACGGTGGTCAGCGCCTGATGCGAGTAGGTGTAGTTGCTGCGCGAGTCGGCGAGCACGACGGCGTAGCCCGTCTTGATGCCGCTGCCGGACGGCGAGTTGGCGGCGGCCTTGAAGGTGTCGAGCCGGGCCTGGCTCATGAAGATGCCGGGGTGGCGGAACTTCGCGGGCGCGGAGGCCTGGATGGTGGCGCGGTCGCCGTCGATCTGGGCCTCCGGGACTTCGAGCGCCTCAGACTCGGAGGTCGAGCCCTGAGCGACGACGCGCGGGTCGAGTCCGTCACCGCCGCCGCAGGCGGACAGCGCGGCCAGCAGGACGGGCGTGAGCGTCCATCGGAAGCGCCGGGCGAAGGTCGCTTGTGGCGAGCGTGCGTGGCGCTGGGAGGTGTGCAGACCGATCATGTTCGTGGAGCTCCGCTGATGAGGGCGAGGCGACTTTACGAACCTGAAATCTGGAGGGATGTGACGGTGGGTAATGAGATGCGAGCGCAGAAACGACTACGCGGAAGAGCTACCGCGAAAGGGGTAGTTGCAGCCTCGCTCACTCTCCGGGATAGCGATAGGTCTTGGTGAACGGGACACCGTTGAACGTGTGTGTGCAGCAGCGGCAGGTCGGCGCCAGGGTGGACGGGCCGATCTCGGGATTCACGAGTTGCAGCACGCCGTCGTCATCGACGTAGAGGCCGCTGAAGTAGCTGGACTCCCCGGTGCACACGTAGTCCTGCCGATCGTCCTCGTGCAGCGCGACCATCCAGAAGATCGGTTCGGCGCGATCGAGTCTGGCGACGGCTTCCGAATGGACCTCCGACCAAGCTTGCCCGACCTTGGACAGCAGGAACCGATAGAGGGGCGTGTAGTCGCGGCCGCGACGCTCCTTGCCATGCATGGGGCGGCGCGTGACGTCCGAGGTCTGCTCTGCCTTGGTGTTGCGCGTGTCACCGAAGTCGCGCGCGAAATGGCGATCGCGCATCGTGTGCGCGGTCGTGTTTTCCTTGCGATAGAGCGGCGGCTTGGGCTTGTTCATCAGGTGCTCCCGCCGGCAACCTCGCCGGGCACCGGCGCGTCGCGATACAGCCGCAGGAAGCGGAACATCTTCGGCCACTCTTCGCGCGGCTTGAAGACGATGGCGACTTCCTGATGGCCCAATGCGGATTCGGTGAGCACGACGTGATCCTCGACCTGTTTGGCCTGCTCGAACTCCCTGGCGGTCACCTTGCAAACAGCTTTGAAGAACGGGCCGGGGTCCAGCCATTGCGCGACCTCGGGCGTATCCCGGAACTTGAGGTAGCCCGCCAGCGAGGCGTGTGCGGTCGCGACCATCGCGAAGCCGAGGGGAATGTCGTCTCTGACGAGGATGTACATCTTCATGGGGCGCCTTGATTCGATGCTCTGCAAGCTCAGGCGCCCGCGGCCAGCGAGGGATGAGCGCCTGGCGGACGTTGTAGTCGATTCGCATGGTCCATTCATCATGCGTGTCACCGCCTGCGGATAGCGGCGGCGAACAGGCGCGGAAGGCGGACGGATGGAAGGTGCCCGCTCTGCGTCGCCTTTCCGCGCTTTCCTCAAGCGTCACGCGCATGGACATGACTCGGCGACTCACGCGAACGCGGCGGCCATAGCCGACTGTCTGCTCGTACCTCGAATGGGTGATGACGCGGGATTCAAGATGCCATGCGGGTTCTGCTCGATCCGCCACTGCGCAGTCGTGACTTTCGTAAAACTTCATTCAAGCTGTGTGGGGAGATGCCGAGACCCGTCTTCCTCGAGTTCAATGCGCACCCATTGCAATCGGCGCCACGCCAGCGATTCCGCCCGGGCGCTCGGACTCAATGAAGAAAACAGCCCAAGAGGCTCCACGGGGAGATCGTTTCATGCGCTTGAAAACCGCTCTGTTGATCGCGCCCATGTCGATCGCACTCGTCGCGTGCGGCGGCGGCAACGACGCCGGCAGCAACGGCAATGGCAACGTCGGCGTGGAGGCGCCTCCGCCTCCGACAGCGCCCGCGCCCTCGCCAGCGCCTTCCCCTTCGCCCGCGCCGGCACCCGCACCCGCACCCGCACCCGCACCCGCACCCGCACCCGCACCCGCACCCGCACCCGCACCCGCACCCGCACCCGCACGCGCGCCATCACCGGCGCCTGCACCTTCTCCAGCGCCGTCTCCGGCACCCGCACCTTCGCCTGCGCCGTCACCAGCACCTTCCCCGGCACCTTCTCCCGCCCCGGCACCTGCCCCGGCGCCCGCACCGGCGCCACCCGCGCCCCCTCCGCAGACGGCCAACACCCTGCAACTGCCGCTGGAGGTGCTGGGCGATGGTTCGCCGTCGGCGCCGGTGGTGGCCGAGGCCGGCCTGACGATCGCGACGGGTGATCTCGCCAAGGTGAGCCAGCTGTGGTTCGTGTGCCATCGCTGCGGTTTCTTCGGAGCGCCCGAGTTCGAGGCCACCACCCAGCCGACCACCCTGGTCAAGGCGAGCGTGCGCGTACTGGGCGGCGCCTCGACCTCGCAGGCCGCCAGCATCCCGTGGGTCGACATCACCGACGCCACGATGAAGCTCGCCGATCCCGAGCGCGTGCAGGGCGGCCTCACGCGCGGCGGGCTCTACACCACGCGCATGAGCCTGGTGCTCGACACCACGGTGAAGGCGCGGCTCGTCGCCGGCGTGAATCGCGTGCAGTTCCGCTTCAACGGCACCGACGGCGAATCCAACGGCTACCGCATCGTCGAGCTGCAGCTGCAGGACGCCCAAGGCCGCAGCCTCGCGACCGACACCGTGCAGCGCGCCGACATCGGCGCCGAGAAGGCGGCCGGCAGGACGCTCACCGCCGACGTGACCGCCGGCGACGCGCTGTGGCACGGCCTGGGCCTGCTGAAGAAGTCCAGCATCGTCAACCGCAACCTCAAGGCCGCGTGCGCGTCCTGCCACGCGGTCGACGGACGCGACCTGCAGTACTTCAACTACTCCAACAACTCGATCGTCCAACGCGCGCGCTTCCACGGCCTGAGCGACGCGCAAGGCAAGCAGATCGCCGCCTACATCCGCTACAGCCAGCGCGACGTGCCGCACGTGACCCAGGCGACACCATGGAATCCGCCTTACCAGCCCGGTCCGGGCCTGGATGCGAAGCCCACCGTCGAATGGGCGGCGGGTGCCGGCATCAACGCGGTGCTCGACAACGCGACGCAGGCGACGAAAGCGCTGTTCGGCAAGCCGCTGGATCAGCCGCTCGCGCTGACGCAGGCGGACATCGACAGCGTGATGGACGTGACCAGGACGATGAACGTGCGCGAGATCCAGATCCCGCTGCAGTTCCCCGACTGGAACGCGTGGCTGCCGACGATCCATCCGATGGACGTGTGGCCGGAGGAGAACGCCGCGGCGGCCGGCGGCTCCTTCCTGAAGGGCGGGACCTTCGCGAACGGCAAGCAGGACACGCTGGCGATCCACACGCGGGCGCGGACCTGGCTGCAGTCGCATCTGAATCCCAACGGGAATTACGGCGACTGGAGCCACCTCACCGACGCGCAGCGCGACGAGATCCAGGCGATCTTCCTGGGCATGGGCTTCTCGCCGAATTCATTCCTTGGCAATGCCGACGATCCGAACCAGGCCACCGGCGCCATCGTCGGCGGTCGCTATCTGAAGTCGAAGGCCAACACGACGACGATGGCCCGCGCCGATGCCGGCGCGTTCACGGTCCCGGCCTTCACCGAACGCGCCAAGATCTCGCTGACCAGCTGGGGCGCGCTGCAGCAGTGGGAGCTCGCCCATACCTTCGGGCTGGAGGGCAACCAGAAGTGGTTCATCCGCGCGGCCGACAAGCAGAAGAGCGGCGCCTGGGTCGGCGCCGGCGAAGTGCGCGGCTGGCCGTTCAACACCTTCGGCGTGTTCGAGCTTGCGCCGCACTTCATGCATGTGAACGAGCGCCTGCCCAACGGCGTCGACCGCAATCGCGTGATGGCCTGGGAGGCCAACAACATCGTCGCGTCGCTGTACCACACCAACCAGTGGTACCAGCTGCAGATGACGCTGAACTCCGGCGCGCAGCAGGCGTGGAGCAACTTCCCGATGGACTGGCCGTACATCGTGACCTGGGACGCGATGCTCACGGATGAGATCGGGCTGAAGAACGGCGCGCAGCACGAGGCCTTGAAGGCCAACCTCGTGCGCACGCTGCAGGCGCGCATCAAGCTCGCGCAGTACGTCAACAACGGGTATCCGATCAGCAAGCCGGATCCGGCCGCGCCCAACATCCTGGAGCGGGACCAGGGCAACAACGGGCGGGCGAAGGCGCTATTCCATGTCACGCCCACGCTGTACGTGGACGGGGGTGAGGCCTACAACTCGACGTCGCCTCAGTCGCGGTACCGGCTGTACGACACGCTGCAGCCGGGGCTGTACAAGATGGCGCTCAACGGCAGCATCCAGATGTTCAACCAGCTCTACGCGACGCAGCCGGTGTCGGCGTGGCGGCGATGCGATCCGAACGCCGTGATCGCCGGCGAGCCGGAAGAGACGACGGGCTTCCGCTTCTGCCTGGACCGGGCCATCAATCCGCTGCCGAGCGATGGGAAGGGATCGGTGCAACTGCCCTTCGGCGCGCGGACTGATCAGATCGTGCGCTACGGGCTGATCAAGACGAAGGAACTGGGCACCGGCATCGAGCCGGCGCGGCTGAAGACGTGGAGCGATTGGGTCGGTGCAGCCTGGCCGCAGTAGGGCGCCGTATTACTCCTTCTCCCGCTTGCGGGAGAGGGCAGGGGTGAGGGGCGCGCGCAGCGCGCGGGGCCGGTGCAGTCCTCACGCCGTTCAGTACCCGCGCGTCTCCTCGGGCCTCAGTCCCCGTCGCACCTGCTCCCGCGCTCGCTCCTCTTCCTTCAAGAGCCTGCCGTTGGCGACGTGGCGGACGATCCACGGCAGCGTGCGCAGCTTCGCGCCGGCGGCTGTCGCCGGCACCCAGGCCTTCGCGCATTTCTCGAAGAGCTCCGCGTTGAGCGCGAGTCGGGACGGCGTCATGCCCAGCAGCAAGACCTGACCCGCATGCAGCGCGACGTTGCCGCCGTCCGCCAGCGCGCCGGGCAGTTGCGCGAGATCCTCGGTGGGCCGCGCCATGTGGCCGAGCTGCCGGATCTGCTCGTCGAAGACCGATGGCATCCATCCGCCGAAAGCGCCCATCTGCCGGCAGAACGCGCCGCCGCCGATGAGCACGGCGCAGACGTCTTTCCTCGCTTCGTAGACCGTGCGGTGCAGCGCGATCGCGGCGATCGTCGCGATGGCTGAGGTCCCTGCGTTCGCCGCGAGCGTCGACAGCTCCGATGAGCCGGACCGAATCGGCACCGCCTGCATCGACGCGTCCGCCGCCGTTCCCCACCACATCCGCCCGCTCGCGGGATCCCGAAGCGAGACGCTGTCGGAAGGCTGCGGCATCAACCCACGCGCGAGCAGTCGCAGGCGCAGTCCGCGCCAGGTCTCCTGGAATTCCTCATCGTGGCCCGCGCTGCGGTGGAGGGTCTCGCTCATCGCGCTCTCGACGGCCGCATTCACACCAGCGCCATCACATCGTCGAAGCGGTTGAGCGCGTCGTCGATGACGTCGTCGGTGTCGGCCAGACTCGTGTAGAGCCGGCTGCCCGCCACCGAGATCAGACCGTGCGCGGTGAACGCCGCGCCCATCTCTTCCATCATGTGCTTGCGCCGCTTCGCCTCGTCCTTGACGCGGATGAGCTTCCACAGGCTGCTGGTGTCGAGCAGCAGCACGCCCGAGGTCTGCAGATGCACGATGGAGCCGAGGTTGTAGGCAACATAGGGCAGGCCGCGTCGCCGGATGATCTCGTCCAGTCCCTCGCGCAGGCGCTCGCCGGCTCGGCCCGCCACAGAAGGCGCGTTGGTGCGCTCCACCTCCAGCAGCGAGTGGTAGCCCGCCACGCAGCTGAGCGGATTCGCCGACAAGGTCCCGCCGACGAAAGCCCGCCGCGAGGTCGTCCCGATCCCGCCGACCAGCGACATCATGATCTCCCGCTTGCCCCCGATCGCGCCCGCCATCGGATATCCGCCGGTCAGGCACTTCCCGAGCACCGTCAGATCGGGCGTCACGCCGAAGTAGCCCTGCGCGCCGCCCATGCCGGTGCGGAAGCCCGTCACCACCTCGTCGAAGATCAGCAGCGCGCCGAACTCGTCGCAGAGCGCGCGGACCTGCGCGTTGAATTCGCGATGCACGGGCCGCGTCCCGCTCTCCGGCCCGAAGGGTTCCAGCAGCACCGCCGCCGTCCCGCCGCGCAGGCGGTTCCAGCGCAGCAGCCGGCGCAGCGCCTCGGGATCGTTGGGCAGGCACTCCTGCGTGTTCGCCGTCGCGCCGCGCGGGATGCCGATCGCTTCCATGCGGCCGGTCTTGGGCAGCCGCATCCCGTAGACGAGCTGATCGCTCCAGCCGTGATACGCGCCGCCGATCTTGATCACGCGCTGGCGCTTCGTGAACGTGCGGGCCAGCCGCACCGCGCCCATCACCGCCTCCGTCCCGGAACCCAGCATCCGCAGCATCTCCACGCCGGGCATGTGGCGGCAGACGAGCTCGGCGAGCTTGACCTCGTACTCGTGCAGCAGACCGGTGACCGGGCCGCAGTCGTCGAGCAGCGCCTTCACCGCCGCGCGCACCGCGGGCGGGTTGCTGCCGAGCAGCGTCGGTCCGCCGGCCTGCAGGAAGTCGATGTAGCGGTTGCCGTCGATGTCGGTGAGAAACGCGCCCTCGGCCTTTGTGATCGCGAGCGGGAACGGATGATTGAAGGCGAGGTTGTGCTGCACGCCGCCGGGGATCACGGTGGCGGCCTGCTCCGCGAGGCGCTTGGAGCCGGCGCAGCGGTCGTCGAACCAGCGCAGGACCTTGGGCATCGCGTCCGGCCGGATCGGCCGCATCGGCTGCTTGACGAGTTCGGCGAAGCGCTCGTAGAGCGCGTGGGTGTCGGGCCAGGAGGGCAGGGCGGAGGCAGTCGTCGACATCACGGTCTCTTGGGATGAAGCAGCAGATCACGCACGGGGGCGAGGCGATCCAGAAGGCCGGGCTCGCGGCGGGCGCGTTCGTCAATGCGCGCGGCGAGCAGATCGCGGGCGAGGGTTTCGAGGCGCTCGACGGCGTCCAGCGCGGTGGCGCTGTCCGCGGCGCAGCAGAGGATGCCATGGTTGCGCAGGAGATAGGCCTGCCGGTCAGGGCGGACGCCCTTGGCGAGCTTGCCGGCGAGCCACGACGTCCCCGACGGCGCGTAGCCGATGACCGGCACTTCGGCACCGAGCCAGCGCTGATGCGCCTCCGGAACGATCAGCGGCTGACCGATCAGCGCGCACGCGCTCGCCAGCGGCTGGTGCGTGTGGATGCTGCAGCCGACGTCCGACCGCGCACGGAGCACGCGCGCATGCAGGCCGGTCTCGACGGAGGGCTTGCGTTCGCCGTTGCTCTCGTCGTCGACCACGGTCAGGTCGGCCAGCCGAAGCACGCAGACATCCTCGGGTCGCATGACCAGATAGTCCGTGGCCGACGGCGTGACGGCGACGAGCGCGTCGTCGATGCGCAGCATCAGGTTGCCGCCGGTGCCGGCGAAGTAGCCGCGCTCGGACAGACGCAGGCAGAGGTCCACCACGTGTCGGCGCGCGATCTCGTGTTTCATGTCGCGGCTCCTTTCGCCGAGCCGGCCGCAGCGCCCGTCGGCAGGCCTGTCACGGCGCCGGGCGCGGGCACGCGATTGAGGCGGTGGTAGAGCGGCGCAAGACGCTCGCGGATCTCCTTGAACGCCTCGAACTTGTCGCCGTAGAGGCGGCTCAGCGCTGCGGTCGGCTCGTAGACGCGGCGCGTGCGGCGCAACGCCGCGAGATCGCTGAAGCGCAACCTGCCGGTGCCGATGCCGGCGAGGAAGGCCGCCCCGATCGCATTCGCCTGGATCGGATGCTCCAGTTGCCGGATCGGCTGACCGGTGACGTCCGCGAGGATCTGGCACCAGACGTCGCTTTGCGCGCCGCCGCCGACTGCCGCGATCGTGCCGGGCGATCGTCCCAGCAGCCGCGCGAAGGGCTCCATCATCCACCGCGTGTTCAGCGCGACGCCCTCCAGGAACGCGCGGAAGATGTCCTCCCGCGAGTGTTCCAGCGAGAGGTTGATCAGCCCCGCGCGCAGCAGCGGATCGTCCACCGGCGTGCGTTCGCCGAAGAGCCACGGCGTGTAGATGAGTCCGCGCGCGCCGGGCGGAACGCGGGCGGCAATCTTGTTGAGCAGCTCGTACACAGCGGGATGTTCCTCGTCGGAGGCCAGCTCGTCGGGGTGGTAGAGGATGCGATCGCGCAGGAAGGACAGGTTGGCGCCCGCCGTCGACTGCAGCGCGAGCGCCAGGTAGCGCTGATCGACTGCACAGGGCACGGCAGCGATCTTGTGGCGGACGTCGGTCCGCATCGTCGGCACGTGCGCGCCCAGCCACGAGGAGGTGCCGAGGTAGAGATGCGTCTCGAAGTCCGGTACCGCCGCGCCGACCGCGACCGCGGAGGTGTCGACCGCGCCGGCCACCACCGGCGTGGAGGCGGGCAGTCCCAGCCCGGCGGCGACCTCGGGCAGCAGCGGTCCCAGCACGTCGGTGGAGCGCACCAGCGGCGGCAGCTTGTCGGCGTCGAGTCCGAGAGAACGGATCAGTCCGTCGTCGTAGCGGATGCGTGAGGGGGCGCGGTTGTCCGTGACCCAGCTGGTGAGGATGGAATCCTGCGTCGCGCAGACGCGGCCGCAGAGCCGGTAGTTCAGGTAATCGAGCGCGTTGAGGAAGCAGCGCGTGGCGTCGTGCACGGCGGGCTGCTCATCACGGATGAAGGCCATGTGGCCGGCGGCGTCGCGTCCGCTGAGCGACGGCGCGCCGCCGGTGAGCCGCAGCCAGCGCCAGAGCTTGAGCGGCGCGTAGCCCTCGATGTTGAGCCAGCGCCCGCGCAGACGGCGCCGGATCGCCGCGGCGCCGCGCGCATCCAGCCAGCTGAAGGCCGGCCCGATCGCGCGTCCGTCGTGACCGAGGCAGACGGTCACCTCAGTCTGCGTCGAGCAGCACACCGCCGCGACGCGCGACCGCCTCGCTGGATGGGGCGCGAGCACTTCCCCGGCGGCGTCGAGCAACGCCTGCCACCAGGCCTGTGGATCCTGCTCGGCCCGCGCGCCGTCGATGTGCAGCGCAACGGGGCGGAAGGCCCAGGCCACGACGTCGCCGGCTAACGTCACCAACGCGCACTTGCAGCCGCTGGTGCCGAGGTCCACCGCGAGCACCAGCGGCGCGGTGGTCGAGGAGAACTCATGCGACGACGCGGAAGGGGTTGGCGCGGTGGCCGACGACGTCATCAGAATTTGCGCGACACCGACACCACGACGGTGTTGTTGTCCTGGCGCTTCCAGCCGTCGCCGTCGGGGATCATGAAGAGCTCGGGTCGATGGGTGCTGGTGGCGACCCATTCGGCGGTGAAGTTGAGACCCCAGCGCACGTGGGTGACGCCGATCGAGTAGTCGCTGAAGTCCGCCTCCTTGAAGTGGCGGATCTTCTGCGTGCCGGCGTGCAGGTTGAGCGTGGTGGTGGGCGTGAGCGGATGGCGGTAGGTCAGGTCGTAGAGCAGGCTGCCGCGGGAGTTCTGGTCGCCGCGCGCGTAGCACTCGAGCGCCGGCGTGGGATCGACGGCGGCGACGAGGATCTGGCCGCAGACGCCGCCGGTGTCCGCACCGCGGTAGGTGCGCGAGAGCACGTTGAGGATGCGTCCTTCGAGCTTGCCCCAGCCGATCTCCAGCACGGCGTAGGCGGTGTCGTAGCGGGTGCGGCGGAAGTCGACGGGCACGCCGGCTTCCATGTCGATGCCGTGCGGGGCGTCGAATTTCGCGCCTGGGAAGAACTCCTTGGCCAGGCCGACGCCGAAGTGCCAGCCGTCGGGATCGCCGAAGCGGTAGCCGGTGCCCAGCAGCAGGTTGAAGCCGTCGCCGTCGGTGAAGGCCTTCTTGCTCACGGTGGACAGCTGCGCCAGGCCGATGATCCCGGACTCATGCGCGAGCTGAACGCCCAGCTGCAGCGAGGGCTTGCGGCCGGAGTCCGACACGCCGCGGTTGCGCAGGTCGGAGAGCAGCTTCACTTCGGTCTCGATGCCCATGGTGGCGGTGCCGGACTCATCCGCGCGGGCGGCCAAGGGGCAGAGGGCGCCGACAGCGGCGGCGCACAACGCCACACGGGTCGCCAGCGAGGGCAGCGAAGCGGTCAGGAACGGTGCGGGAGTCTTGCGGGTCATCTCGTGTCTCCTCGTTCTGATGTTCAGGAGTTGCTCGCTCAGGTCTTGCAGACCGGTGTGGCGGGAAGTTCCGCGACGCGCTTCATCTGCTCGGTCTGGCCGAGGATCTCGGTCCCGATGTAGGCGCGGATATAGAGATCGCCGCTCTTCACGCGCAGCGCGCCCTTGTATTTCTTCTTGTCGCGCGGGTCGTAGACCCAGCCGTCGCGCCAGGCCTCGTTCTCGTAGCGGTCCAGCTGCGCGATCTGGATGCCGCAGGTGTCGTTCGCCTTGCCGGCGTCCTTGTCCCAGACGATGCGGCCGCACAGCGCGGTGGGTTTGTCGTCGCAGGGCTTGAACTCGATCACGGCGCCGCCGTCCGCGCTCAGCCATCGGCCCTTCGCGTCGTCCGGGCCGATGGCCATTGCCGGACCCGGCATGAACGCGGCGAACAGCGGGACGCCGAGAGCGGCGATCGCGGTTCGTCGAGAAAGGGCTGGTCGAGCTGCCATCGCGTCCTCTCCGGAGGGGTGCGCCCTCGCGTCAATTGGATAGTGATGGCTATGGTATAGCGATGACTATCTAATTTGATTTGCGGAGAAACCCTGGCGGTCGGCGCAGTCAGCCTGCTGCTTGTCGTGCGGCCGAGCGCGTCAGCGGCAACGCGAGGATCGCGAGCGCTGCGAAGCCCGCGGCCACGAGAGGCACCGGCGCGACCTCCTCGCCGGTGACGACCAGCGAGGCCATGAGCGGCCCGAACGCGCTGCCGAAGAGCTGGGCGGCGGGCACCAGCGAGGCGACGCGTCCGCTGCCGTCGACGCGGAAGGCGAGGGCCATCTGGAAGGGCAGCATGAACAGCCAGGTGAAGGTGAACAGCCCGCAGAGCGCGGCGAAGGCGGTGGTGCCGCCCTGGGCGGTCTGCGCGATGCCGAGCGCGCTGAGGCCGAGCACGACCGCGCATCCGAGCAACACCGGGCGCACGGGCAGACGTCGCACCAGCCATGTGCCCACGCTGCCGCCGACGACCTGCATGCCGAGTCCGGCGGCGATCAGCGTCTGGACGGCGAGCGGCGAGAAACCGGCGCGGGTGCCGAGCGGCTCGGCATAGGCCCACAGCGCACCGAGGGTGGCGAGCTGGAGGAACACGACCAACAGCGTGCCGACGCGCGGCCGCGTCCAGCGCATCCCGATGCCAGCCTGGCTCACCGTGGGCGTGAGCGGACCGAGCGGCCGCGCGAAGAGGAGGGCGAGCAGTGCGGCCGCGCCGCATAGTCCGGCCAGCACGGCGAAGCCGCCGGGCCAACCGTGCGAGGGAATCACGAGATGCGCCAGCGCCAGCCCGAGCACCGACTGCGCGAGCGTCTGCACGACGAAGAAAAGCCCGGCGAGGCGCTCCGGCACGGCGGCGCGGACGATGACGGCGGTAGTGCTCCAGATCATCAGCCCCTCGGCAATCCCGGCGCCGGCGCGCACGAGCCCGATTGCCAGATCGCCCGCAACCCGCATGGTGACGAGGTTCAGCGCCGCTGCGGCGAGCGCGGCCACGACGGTGACGGACCGGAGCGCGTGTACCCGCAGCGCGAGGTCCCCGATCAGCACGCCGAGGCCCAGGGCGACGATCTCCCCCATCGCCACCAGCCCGACGCCTTCGAGCGTCACATGGCCGGCTTCCAGCAGCGCGCCCAGCAGCAGGGGCTGCAGGCCGAGCATCAGCAACGCCACCGAGCCGACGGCGATCGCCAGCACCTGCGCCCCGCGCGTGCTGGTCGAGGTGGGCGCAGGAACCGTGAAAGGAAGTGTGCTCATCTCGGCGCAAACCATGCGTTGGAAGATGAGCGGAGATCTTATAGTCATGGCTATCTTTCCGGGGTGCTCGCCAACCCTGGAAGAATCCCGCAGTGCCTACGCCCGTTCATGCCGGTTCACACCGGTTCATGCCCATGCCCCAGACGCGCCGCAAGATTTCCGACCTCGCCTTGGACTCCTCGCCGGATTCCACGACAGAGCTCACGCCGACCTCCGGGTCCGCGCGCGGGTCCCTGCCGGAGACCTCGGCGGAGTCCTTGCCTGACGTGGCGGCTCCGCCGTCCCTGGCGGGGAAGAAGCTGCCGGCTCAGCAGCGCGCCACGGAGACCTACGAGCGCATCCTCGAAGCGGCGGCGCAGACCTTGATCGAGGTGGGCGTCGAGCGGCTCTCCACCAACCTGGTGTGCATGCGGGCGGGGCTGTCGCCGCCGGCGCTGTACCGCTACTTCCCCAACAAGTACGCGCTGCTCTACGAGCTCGGCCAGCGCCTGATGCAGCGTCAGAACGAGTGCGTGGCCAAGCGCATGTCGGTGGAGGTGATCCGCGGCGGCGTGCCCGCGCTGGAAGAGGCGTTGGCGGAGCTGCTGCTCGACACCTACGCGGCCACGCGCGACACGCCGGCGGGCGTGTGGATCATGCGGGCGATGCGGGCCGTGCCCGCGTTGCAGGAAGTGCGGCTGGCCTCGCACGCGGCGGTGACCGAGGCGCAGACGCGGCTGCTGGTGAAGGCGCTGCCGGGCGCGAAGCGCGCGGAGCTCAAGCTCGCGAGCCGGATCGTCGTCGAGCTGATCTACGCGACGGTGGAGATGCTCTTCGACGAGAGCCTCAAGCCCAAGGAAGTTGCGCGCATCACGGCGGGGATGATGGCGAGCCACCTGGCGAAGGTGATGCGCTGATGCGCTGATGCGCTGATACGCAGAAGGCCCGAGAGGCCGAAGGGTTCTCGGGACGAGCCTTCCAACTGCCTGTCGTTTATCGGCAGACCTCTTCGATCCATTCGCGGGAACCGGGCTTCAGAGGCACCAGCCGTTGACCCTGTGCGCCATCGGAGGCGAGGCAGAACTTGGCCCCGTAGCCATGCGTCGGATCGGACGGATCCGACGGGCGGCCGTTCAGATAGACCAGATAGACGCGGTCGGGCTGCAGCGGTGCCGGCGGCGTGCTGGTCTCCGCGCCGGGCGGCGTCTGCCCATAGGCGATGCAACTGGCGTTCGACATCGGCGCGCCCTGGGCGGGATCCACGCCCATCGACCACACCTTGGCCACCGGCTTGGAGGACGCATCGGAGACGATCACCGCCTGCAGTCTCACGCCGGGATCGCGCTTCACTTCCTTGGCGGTG
Source organism: Roseateles noduli (assembly GCA_002205125.1). GTDB lineage: Bacteria > Pseudomonadota > Gammaproteobacteria > Burkholderiales > Burkholderiaceae_C > Roseateles > Roseateles noduli. The sequence goes on from NIOE01000010.1 coordinate 147,576, forward strand.
AGCGTGAAACAGGGCTTGCCGGCTTCCATGCGGACCTCGGCCTCGCCGCGGCGGGACGTGGCGCAGGCCGAGCAGATCCAGGCGGACAGCGCGAGCAGAAGGATCGGCTTCAGAGGCTTCAGCGTCTTCATCGACTTCATGGACGTCATGGGCTCCGGGCTCCGGGCTCAGGGCAGGTTGGCCTTGTCGGCGGGATCGGCGATGAAGGATTTGAGCACCTCTTCGAAGAGGGGCAGGCTCTTGGCGTATTGCCGCTGGCTCATGGCATCGGGCGAAGCCAGGTGCTTGAGCGCGAAGTAGTCGGCGAGCAGGTCGCCCTGGGCTTCCATGTTGTAGTCCCCGAGGGTCTGGCCGGACTTCAACTCGTACTTGTAGGACAGGCCGATCCGGATCGCGCCGCGCAGGCGGACCCAGTAGCCGAGCTGGTGTTGCCACACATGGACCATCTCGTGCATGAACCAGTGCTTGTCGCCGTCCTCGCCCTGGGAGAAGTCTTCCTTGAAGTAGGCCTTGTTGAAGTACATCTCGCCGTTGGGCGTCATGGCGGTGTCGTCGGGCTGCAGGCCGAAGGGCAGGTACTCGTCCTTGTGGACCTTGATGACGGTGTAGTCGAGCGCGTCCTTGAAGAGCAGGCGCGCCATCGCGATCTCGCCGGTGGTGAGGGCGCGGGCCTCGCCGTCGGGCGTGGCGATGGGCTTCTTCGGCGCGGGGACGTACGGGGCGCTGGCGGGCGGGGTGAAGTCGGCGGCGACGAGGATCCAGTTGTCGCCGGCGGACGCGTCCAAGCCCACGGGGCCGGGGCGCGGCGAGTCGCCGAGCCACTTCGTGCCCGGATCGGACATCAGCCGGGCGACGTCCAACCCGAGAGGACCAGGAACGGCGGCACGTGCCATGTGAAGCTCCCTGCAGGGCGCCGCGGAGAAGTCCGGCGGCGTGGGGGCCATGTTGCCGGGTTGACGGGGAGGGCGCAAATGACTCTTGGCCAATCGCGGCGGTGGGCTGAAGCGGAGGTGCGGGACGTCAGTGACAGGTGCAGGCGGCAGGGGTGCCCCGTCGGGATGTGTCCCGGGCTGCCTCGCCGGGGTCAGGCGCCCAGGTACCTTGCCGCGGCAGACATTGCTTCGCGCAGGCCGCCTGTTGCTCCTCAGGGGAGGGACGGATGGCGATCAGCAGTGCGGTGAAGCCGATCACCGCTGAGGCGATCAGCCACGAGGCGATCCTCTTCTTTCTCGCTGACGGCATGACATCTCCGGAGGTCAGGGGCAGTGGCGAGTATCACCGTGCCGCCGAGGGCCGGGGAGCGAGGCCGTCGAGGCGGGTCGACGGCGGATCGACGGCGGGTTTTGCCGACCATCCGAGTTGAGGTGCGGAAGAGATACTTCGCGCCGTGGCCGCGAGTCGCGGCGCTCGTCGGGGTAGGGGAGTCATGAGTATCCAAGTCGAGGCGGCCGGCGAGATGCTGGTGGGCGCCGCCGTTGCTCAGGAGATCGCCGGCGGCAACGGGGAAGGGGCGGGGGGCGATGCCTCCAAGCATGCGCACGGGGCCTGCGCCAACTGCGCCGCGCCGCTGCAAGGCGCGTTCTGCCACCGCTGCGGCCAGGCCGCCCACGTCCACCGCTCGCTGGCGCATCTGGTGGAGGAGTTCCTCCACGGCATTCTTCATTTCGAGACCAAGGCCTGGCGCACCTTGCCGATGCTGATGCTGAGGCCGGGCAAGTTGACCCGCGAGTACATCGACGGCCGACGCGTCCGTTACGTCTCGCCGCTGGCGCTGCTGCTGTTCCTGCTTTTCGTGATGTTCCTCGTGTTCTCGCTGACCAGCCCGACCGTGACGGTGGGGGGAAGTCTGAACTCGGCTCAGCTCGACAAGCTGGACCAGACGTTGGAGGCCAGTCGCGCAAAGCTGGGCGAACTGGAGGCGCAACTGGCCGCATTGCCGGCGAGTGATGCGTCGCGCCGCCGCGTCGAGTCGGCTATTGCCGAGCAACGGATGGAGGTCGCGGGGATCGAGCAGGCGCAGCTGTTCCTGGATCCTCAGCAAGCCGCGAAGAATCCCGAGGCCGCGCGGGCCGCCGCGCAGCAGGTGCGAGCCTCGCTCGCGCGTTATCTGCCGTGGCTGTCCGCGCCCGGCATCGACGGCAGGATCGACCGCGCGCTGAGCAAGGCGGAAGGGCCGATGCTGCAGATCGAAGGCACGTCAGGGATGCCGGTCTTCGAGCGCAAGCTCAAGCATGCGATGGAGAACAAGGAACTGGCGCTCTACAAGATCAAGGGCGCGGCGGCCAAGTTCGCGTTCCTGCTGATGCCGATCTCGCTGCCGTTCCTCTGGCTGCTGCTGGTGACGCGGCGGCGATTCGGCATGTTCGACCATGCGGTGTTCTCGCTGTACTCGTTGTCGGCCATGGCGCTGCTGATGAGCGCGGTGGCGATCTGCGGGTACTTCGGATTCGCGGGCGTGGCGGTCCTGCTGGCGACGGTGGTGCCGCCGCTGCACATGTTCGCGCAACTGCGCGGGACGTATGCGCTCGGTGTTGGTGCTGCGGCGTGGCGCACGGTGGCGCTGCTCTTCATCGCAGGAGGCGCGATTCTCGTCTACAGCCTGATGATCGTGCTGGTGAGCATGTGAGCGAGATGACGCACCTGCAAGTGCTGCTCGTTTCGACGATCGCTTGGTGGCTCGCGCCGGTGGCGACCGCCCTTGAATACCGGTCGCGCAATCATCCTGGCGGGGTCTCGATCTTCCCGGCACCGTTCATGCCGTTTGTGTTCTGGGGGCTGGCGTATGTCTTTCATCGGGCTCATCTGCAGTCAGGCGTGACTGCGATGGGCGTTCTGCACCTTCCGTTCCTGGCTTGGATGATCGGCAGCATGGCCCTCTCGGGGTGGATCATCTATCGCGAAGGCAAGGCCAAATCCATGCGGAGGCAAGATGGCGAAGGTTGAAGGCCGATTCGCCTATCGACTCTCGCAGCGAAAGCAGTTCGTGATCGCGTGCGAGATCGTGGAAGGCACGTTGGCCGTCGGAGTGCGCGACGAATGAGCATCGACGTCGGGAGGATCACGCGACTTCTCACGATGCACGCCCACCTGCGATCTGCGGCCGGTTACCTGGGCATGCCCACTCCCCAGCACATTCCGGAGCAAGTGCAATTGGCGCAGACATTGGAGCTGCTATCGGAGCCTGCGCTGATCGCGTGGATGACCGAGCTCGCTCAAACGGGCGCCGCGGGGAAACCGAAGGCAGCGTTCTGGCGAATCCTTGAGCAGGCGGCTGAGGTGGTGGGGTTGCAGGAGCGGGCGGTTGAATACCGTGCTCAGTTCTTGAGAGTGGTCGCGGCCAAGGATGGTGGGTGAGGACGGGATGCTCCTCGTCCGGCCGAATCAGTGTCGACCGCTTCAGGCTGAAAGCGGACTGCGAACAGGCCCTTGCGGCGGCAGTGACGGCTCTATGAGTCGGAGTCCGGCCACCCATGGTGCAGGTAGTCAAGCTGGTTCTGGTCTGCATCGAAGATGCCCAGCCAATGGCGAACACCGGCGGCAGCCAGCGCTCTGGAGACCAGCGTTGCATCTCTGGCAAGGACATCCGGACGCGATGCCGTGCCGTCCAACGTCCATGTTCCCGCAGGCTGCCAATCTTCGAAGAGAAAGCGCTCACAGTCCGTCGCCTTGAGGTTGTAGCGTCCCTTCGACACTTTCAGACCTTGCAGTGCGAGCAGCGCCACCATCTCATCTTGGTCAGGGCATTCGACGCACTGCCCATACGCAAATGTCCGTTGGTTGTCGAGATTCAACGATGTTCTCCTGGACGCCTGGCCCTGTAAGGCCAATCTGATTTCGCTGCGATTCGGCTGCGGCTTCACGCTGGAAGCGGTCTCTGCCGCCGTGTGGAATTTCGCCCGCCGCTGCCGTGGCGCACGTGCTCAAATGGCCGACAAAGGTTGAATGACTACTGCCCAGGTAGCGTAGAAATATGCGAACACTCCTTGTTGCCCCATGTCTTGCCCTGCTCTTGGCAGGGTGCGGCGCTCTAAGGTCTCCAACAATTGGTACATCCGCGGTTGTGAGTGCCATCCCGCAGGGATGCCGCCTGCGGGTTGAAGGGCAGTTCCCGGACATGGCGCATGACCCCATCGGTCTCCTCTTCAGCGGAAGAAGCAAGCTCTATGGGTACATCGACGTGCCCTCGCTGCACGGAAACTACGATGGAGCCCAGGTTCGAGTCCAATATCAACCAGAGAATGGCTCCCCGTGGGGAGGTAACAATCCGCTGAAGGGGCAGGCTGCTTTCACCGAAGGCCGGGTTTCAATTTCTCTGGTTCATGTCATCGCGGGGCAAAAAGACGATTCGATGATGTTCAACGGTACCCACACGCTTGTCGGGACGGATTCGTGCAAGGCACCCGCATAGTCCTCGACAGTGTCGGCGGCCTCGCCGCACTGAGCTTTGCTAACTGTCGCGACTGGCCTCCGCTTACCTGTGCGAATCGGCCGCAGCGACCGGCCAGTTAAGCGGCCGTCCGGCTCGAACGAAGTCCAAGTATTCGTCTTGCCCGACTCCGAGATTTGTCCAACGATCAGGATTGGCGCCCAATATTCTTTCGGCTGTTGCGAGCGCTGCATCTGCATCGCCAAACTTGCCAGCTGATTCACGAGGGCCGTCCAGTTCCGAACAGTGGAAGTCGTAGATGTCAACGAAATCCTCTGCTCCAATGTCTTGAACATCGAACACCCACAGCTCAACATCACCCGCGGTCGGGCGGAGTTCAACATGACGAATGGAGCCTGCAATTCCTGGCGACTGACCAAGAAACTGCTCGACTGACTTGCCGCGTCTCAGGACTGATGGGATGTCACGGGTCGGTAGATGTCTCACGAGGTTTCCTCAGTGGGAGGGTGAGTCTAAGCCGGTCGTCTGGACGTCCGCTTCCGCTGCAAAGCGGATGTCGGTTTCTGGCTGAGCCTGTATGCGCCGCTGCAGAACCGGACGTTCGGCATCTTGCTGGGTCTCCGGCCTGGATCCGCCAGCGGCGCAGCACTGGTGTCAGTCGTCGAAGTCTTCGAACGGCCCTTCACGCGTATCCCAGTCTTTCCCTTCGCGGGCAACGGCAGCATCCTTCGGAGAAATCGTTTCCAGCGACGGCAGCAACTCCTTGAAGGTTTCCTTGCACAGGTCCAGTCGATAGATCCGGTCGTCGATCTGGCTGAATTCGCTGTATTGCGCGATCCGTTTCAGCGCCAGTCCCGCGTCCTCCGGAAACGCTCGCGCTTTGCCCGCGAATTCATGTCGAAACAGAAGGTGGTGTTTGCGGATCAGGCTTTCATGCGGCGCATTGCGGATCAGGCTGCCGCGATCCCGCAGCGATCGCTCCGGGTGGTCGGTCGAACGCCGCGCGACCAGTTCGTCCAAGCCCGCGTCGACGATCCGGTATATCGTGTGGTCGGCTGGCGCCGGCAGGCGCCAGTTCCGTCCGCTCAACATCGAATCGTCCAGCCGCTCTACGGTGTTCTCGAGAAATTCGATGAGCGAAGAGCCGCCGGCAAAAGGCAGACCGTCGGTTTTGCTCAGAAGCTCCTGCGCGCGTCGACCCAGCCAGGCAACGGCCTCCAGGCCGAGCGCGCTGTCGGCGGGCTCGTACAGGGCGACGTTCATCCACCCATTGACTTCAAGATGCCGGTCCGCCGGCGCCAAGTTCCGCAGCAGCTCGGCCGTCCGTCGCGGCAGCAGGGGCCAGTAGAACTTCGATGGGTCGCCGTCGCGGAACAGAGCACGCAATGCCGACAAGGCCGCGTTCGGTGACAACGCGCCGTCGGCCAGCACCCACTCGGCGAGCGTCTCGCCCGCCTCATCAAGAATGCGCCGAATGTCTCGTGCAGCATCGTCTTCCGTGGCGGCCCGCTCGACGGTGGACCTGCTGCTGAACAGCGATCGTTGCATCAGCGTCGCCGCGGCTTCCGGCCGAGAGACAAACAGCGCCGTCGCCAGTTCCTGGCTCAGCATCGGTTCCCCGAACAGATCCATGTCACTCAAGGGATAGGCCGTCGTGTTCTGATCGCTCATCTCGTCGTAGGCCGTACCTGCACCAGCGGGATCTTCCTGGATACGCGCCAGCAGCAGATGCCACCTCAACAGTCCCAGGTCGCGTGGGCGGTGAAGGGGCGTCGAGAACTCCGTGGACCACTGCGAGCAGCGCAGCAGCGCGGCGAGCCGATTGGCAGCCGGAGACCTGCGGTCCCTCGCGCATTCAGCAGTGAGCGCGACCAACCCCTTCGCGAAGTCGGAATCGGGACCACCCCGTGGGTGTCCGACGCCCACATGCAACGGGAGCGTCCGCAGCACGTGGACGGCGCCCATCGCCGCCTCGGGGGAAGCCTCGCGCAACGCTGCCTGGACATGCCGGAAAAATCGCTCCTGGGCGAACCTGCTGCGGCGTGCTTCCCATCGGTCGATCAGGTCGCCGATGGTCGCCAAGCCACGAACGAGCGCGCCCGGCGGCTTTTCCGCCTCCTGCTTGAGCGCCAGCCGCAGCAGCGGGAGGAATATCTCAGCGCTGCGGATCCGCTGGGCGCGGCTGAACACATTGGGACGCGTGAGCAGTTCCGGATCGTTCCGCTCGTACCAACGCGCCCACGCGACGAGCAGGTGCTGCTCCTGCGGCGTGCAGGCGGTGAAGAGGCGATCTCGCCGGGCAATGAAGGTGTCGCGTTCATTGCCGGCCAGTTCGCGGCGCGGAAGGAAGGCGAAGGGCGGTAGTTTTGGCTGGGACAAGGGCGAGGGGATCGGTGGTGGTCGGGCGCCTTGCGCGGCGTCTCTCTCTATTGTTATCGGGTCCCGGACGGAAGCCACTTCTCACCTGCCGCGGTCGACGCCGTGCAGTGCTCACACCAGATCTGTGGGGGCCAGCACCAGCCCCTCCTTGCCTCGAAAAATGACGCCTAGAGTCCCCGCGATGGCGTCGAAGCTGTCCGATTCCGGATGGAACGCAATCGTGTACTCCAAATGCCCGTCGAGCGACCGAGCCGCCGAGCTATCCACGCGCACGCAAAGGCGGTTGGGCTCCAGACGGGCGACCAGGACCTCACACTCGTGCGTCAGCTGGTCGGACACCATCAACTGGATCTTGTCGGCATCAGCTGCCCGAGACAGCGAGAACCAGTACGCGCCCTCAGCATCTCGAACCCAGATGTGCGCCATGCCTTCGTACTCTTGGTCCTCGATGCGTGCGAACACGACGCCAGTCACGAGCTTTGCCATTCAAACTCCAGTGCTTGTTGTCGAGCAGCCTAACGCGACTTGTCGCCCCAAGCCGACCGGTCCAGGCGTGTAGAAAGCGAACAGATGGCTTTCATGCGGCCAGGATATTCGATGAACGTTGCAGCGCTAATGAGCGTAGAGACCAAGTCTGTTGAAGCGGATCGGATCAACAAGGGAAATCGGAGATTGTGAGCGTGACACCTTTGCCGGCCGGGTCACGGTCGGCAACCCAGGAACTCACGCGAGGTCAAGGCTTCCTCCCACTTCATCTCCTCCTTCGCCTTCACTGCAAGCGAACGGATCAGACTCCAGGAGTCGCCCGTGAAGATCTGCGAATCGAAGCAATCGCATGGCACGTCCAAGGCGGCTTGAATCCGGTCGAGCGACGCCATCAGCGATGGCGGGTAGAGCGCCTCGCAGTGCCACTCGTAGTCTTCCCTGGACGACCGGTAGTCCGATGCCAATTCGCAGTATGGGCATCCGGAGTACAGGTCGGCCTGAATCTCCGCCGGGGACGCCAGCGCTTCCAGGATGTCGCCCAGGCGGAAATACGCCTGCAGCCGCCGCGGCTCGTCGAAGTTGTCCCACTCCCAGAGAACGCTGAAGAGATCCATGAGATGGCCGCAGTGGCGTGAATCGAACTTCGTGGATCTTAGTGGCCGGCGACTCCGCCCTCGACATCGGGTGTAACAGTCCGGCCAGCAGGCAAGTCCTGGCCCTCTCCATCACCGCGAGAAGCGCAGCACCGACCTCGTCGGGCAACACGGTGAAAGGGTTGCTGCGCAAAGGGCTGGGAATGCCAGGAATGCTGGGGGTGGTGGAGCGCGCCGTGGATGAGGATCTCAGGAAGGTGGTGGCTTGAGCGCGAGTGCTGCGGCAGCGAGGTGACAGCCATGGCTGAGCACCTCGCATCCAGGGCCAATGCTCAGGCATGCAGTGACAGGTCACGCTGGTGCGCGAAGATGACCATTCCGCCTCGATGTAGCCGGGTCTTCAGGTTTGCCCGATTCCGACCTCGGAGGAAAGCTCTGCTCGGGTCCGCCACCCTCGCTTCTCGATGGTCCGCACGTTCGGCTCGGGCAGAAGAGAGCGCAGGTACGTCGCCAGCAATGGCAGCTCCTTGTCATCCGGACTGCCCAGGAACTCACTGACCGTCACCAGATTCCCATAGCTTCGCGCGTACTTGGACGGCGTGTCGTCCACGGCAATGATGGAACTCATTGCGTAGCCTTGCCGCTTGAGCTTGCTGAGGTTCTTGATGGTCGTGTAGTTCCCGGTCGTCCAATCGCGCGCGGTGGTGCAGCGCTGGCTCGACCACACGAACTTCAAGTCGCCCGGTTTGAACAGCTGCTCAAGGACAGCCTCTGCGTAGATCTCCCCGGACGCCGTCCACACGGCCACATCAAAGTCCTTCAGCATTGCCGCTAGGAACATCGACAGATGTGGCCGCCGGTACACGAAGTACGGGCCGACGCGGAAATCCTCCGGATGCTCAAGCTCAAACTCCGTCGCGTGGACGAGCGTTTCATCGAGGTCCAGAACAAGGAGCTTTCTAGGCGACATACAAGCGAGCGTGTGCGTTTCGAGCTTGGAGCGGGGCCGTTTTGGACGAGCTTATCAGCCTCGGGCTCAGCGATCGCTGCACAGCGCGCTCATTGGTCAAGGCCGGAGAACGACATCGCAATTGCCCTGACAAGCCCTGACCCTCCAAAGTGGGAGTCCATCCCCTGCATCTTCTCTAAGGAATGGATTGCCCGTGCCCGCCACGGCTGTGGTGAGCGCTTGGTCGCCAACCTTCCGATTGGCCTCGACGCACTCATTCGTCTCGCAGCACAAGCTCGTACTTGGTCCGAAGGCGGATCGCAAAGAACAGCTCGGCGCCCAAGCAAAGTGCAGTGAGCGCCAGTACCAGGACACTCGCGGCGAGAGGGATTCCGAAAGGTGAGAGCTTGGTGAAGACGGGGCCAGCCAGCAGAGCCAAGGGCGCAACGAACGCGAGAGTGGCGAGCACCATCTTCCAGCCGCTCGGCCTGTAGACCAATCGAGCCCTGCAATGTGGACATCTGATCCGGTTTGGCATTGAGGCCCGGATGATGGACCAGACGCCGATGTCCTTGTCGCACTTTGGGCAATGTGTGGAGTTCATGTCTTTCATGGCCGGCGGATCGGCGTGTACTCCGGAGTTGTCTCGTGTTCCATGGCGGTCAGCTTATTCCGGAGTCTGCGCCCATCACGCAAAGGCGTCCGGCACGCACACCGTCACGCAGGTGGACTGCTCCACCGCGCTGGTGATCGTCACTTGCAGCCCCGCCTGCGCCGCTCGCGCCTGCATCCCGGGCAAGCCCCAGTGCCCCGCGCGCGCACCAGCGGCGAGGACGTCCGCCGGGATGCCCACGCCGTCGTCCTCGACGCGCACCACCAGATCCTTCGCCTGGTAGTCGACCGTCACCTTCACGCGCGTGCCCTTCGAATGCTGGAACGCGTTGAACAGCGCCTCCCGCACCACGAGCCCCACTTGATCCCGGAGATCCCGCCCAAGCGCGCGCGTCGCCCCTTCGACGAGTAGCTCGAACGCCAACCCGTGGTGTCTCGACAGATCCTGGCCGAGCGTCGCGAGCATCTCCTCCAGCGGACCGCCCACCGACGGTCGGTGGAGGTCCGAAATCCGGTCGCGGCCCTCCACCAGCAGGCGGTCGGCGACTTCCATCAGCTGATTGAGCTCCTCGCCCGTCCGAATGGGCTCCTGCCGCGGCGCCGCGCGGGCCACCGCCTGCATGCGCAGGACCAGTCCGAGGAAGCCCTGCAGCAGCGTGTCGTGCAGATCCTGGGCGACTCGCACGCGCTCCTCCAAGCGGACGCGCAGACGCTGCTGCTCGATGCGCGCGGTCGCGTGCGTCCGCCAACGCACGAGCAATCCGACGACGACCAGCACCGCCAACGCGATGCCGACGCGGAACTCCGCCCGCTCCGTGAGCGTCGGTTGGATCTCGATGTCCGCGACGGCCGGGGTCGTGCCCCAGACGCCGTCTTCATTGCTCGCCACCACCTCGAAGCGATAGCGCCCTGGCCCGAGGTTGGTATAGAACGCACTGCGTCGCGCCTCCGCCTCGTGCCAGGTCTTGTCCAGACCGACGAGCCGGTAGCGGAAGCGGAGGCGCTCCGGGATGGCCAGGTTGGTGGCCGTGTAGGCCAGGGTCAGGTCGCGCGTTCCCGGCGGCAGCAGCAGCGGTTGCCTGACATCGAGGAAGGACTGCTCCGGCGTGGCGACGCGCTGCAGGAAGACCTCGGGCGGGCGCTCGTTGCGGCGGATCGCCGCGGGATCGAGGGTCACCACCCCGTTCGTCGACGAGAACCACAGCCGGCCATCCGGCGTCTCCATCGCGGTGCGCAAGGGCCACGCCTGCTCGGCGAACGCAGGCAGGCCGTCCAGCGTGTCGTAACGCGTGACGGCGGCGCGATAGGCCGCGTCGCTCAGCGCTCGCTGGACTTCCGCCGCGGTGATGTGGGAAATGCCCGTCAGCCCGTTGAGCCACAGATCACCGCCGGCGGTCTCGACGATGCCGGTGATGCCTTGCAGCGCGGCGCCGTCGCGAGCTTGAAGCAGCGGCATGCCGGGGAGATCCAGCCGCTGGATGCCCGTGTCGCCGCCCGCCCAGACGTGGGCGCCACGGGTGGTGATCGACTTGGCGGCGCCGATGCGCAGCCCGTCCTCGGCCGTGAACATCCGCAGCTCGTCCCCCCGCACCCGGAGCAGCCGGCCGCGCAGGTAGCCGATCCACACGGTGCCGTCCGCTTCGCTGCCGAGGCTCACCGGCGGCTCTTTCGGCACGCCAGCGCGTTGGTGGAAACGTTCCCAGGTGCCGTGGTCGTATCGGAAGAAGCCCACGCCGTTGGAGACCAGCCAGACCACGCCCTTGGGGTCGACGTGCAGGTTGATGATGGAGAAATCCCAGCTCTTCAGACCGGGCGGCAGCAGCAACGACAGCTTGCCGTCCTTCCATTCCCGCAGACCGCTGCGATAGCCCAGCCAGCGCTCGCCTTGAGCGTCCATGGTGATGTAGGTGGGGGCACCCGCCACGCCGGTGTCGACGCGCTCCAGGCCGGCGCCATAGCGGAACAGCGCCTGCTCATGCGCCGAGAACCACGGCCGCCCGGACGAGTCGACCGCCATGGAGACCGCGGCTGGCGCCTCGGGGAATGGCACCTGCGACAGGCGCGTGTTGCGGAACCGGTCCAGCCCAGCGTTGGTGCCCACCCAGACGTTGCCTTCGCGGTCCTGGAACAGGCGCAGCATGTAGTAGCCGGAGACGCCGCCGGACGAAGGCGCGACGCGTTCGAGCGCGCTGGGCTGCAGGGCGCCGGTCGCGGGCGGCTTGAGGCGAGCCAGACCGTTGGTGGCGCCGTACCAGAGATGACCCTGTCGATCGAAGAACGGCTGCGTGATCCCGCCGGGCACCCGCTGCCAATCCTCCAGCGAGCCCCACGTACCGTCGGGCCCGGGGACCTCGGGGAGCCGCAGGACGCCGCGTTCCTGCGCCGCGTCGGAGATCCAGACGCGTCCGTCCGGCGCGAGGGCCAGGCCGGGGAAGCCGAGGTTTGGAATCGGAACCTGCATGAAGCGGTCGCTGCGACGAGGCTTCACGTAGAGCCCCCGGCTCGCGGACACCCACAGGTTGCCGGCGCGGTCCGCCAGCATTTCCATCGGATGGTTGGCGGCCGGCTCCGGCATGCCGGCGCTCCCGATCTCCCATTTCCCCTGGGCGTACCGGAGCACCTCGCTGCCGTCGACGGCCCACAGCGTTCCGTCCTGATCGAGGCCGAAACGGCGCAGCGTCGCGCCCGTCAGCAGGCCTTCGCGATCGACGCGGAGCACGCGTCCGTCCTTGATCTGCGCCGCGCCGCCTTCCACGAACCCGATCCAGAGCGAGTTGTCCGGCATGGCCTGCAGCGCGTGCACGCCGCGCGAGGGCAGCGTCTGGCCGGAGAGCGATTCGAAGGTCTCGAAGCGCACGCCGTCGAATCGCACGAGGCCGCTGCCGGTGCCCAGCCAGAGATAACCGTCGGTCGTCTGCGCGATGTCGAGGACGTTGCCGGCCAGTCCGTCCTTGGCGGTCCACGCCGTGTGGTGGAGATGCGCCAGCGGCTGCGGGGGCAGGGCAGTCGGAACTCCCGGCGTCGCCGAGGCGGCGACATCCGGGGCGATCACCGATGGAGACTGGCGCTCTGCGGCGTCCGACGAATCGGGAGAGGCGAGGGCGCCGAGCAGCAGGGCAACGAGGAGCGCGAAGCGGAGTGCGGACACCGTCATTCGGCAGCCGCGGGCTCGTTCTCCGTGTCCGTGTGCCGGTCGGGCTCCGTGGTCTGGAGGATCTCGTTCAGGACGGACGTGGCGTAGTTCCCGGCGGGCAAGGAGAACGTGATCACCAGTTGATCGGCTTGCGGCCATTCCCAGGTCATGTCCAACGGGCTCGCGACCAGGGAGCGGCGCTCCTGATCCAGACCGGCGTGCTCCATGCCGTCGCACAAGGTGGCGTGAGGTTGCGCCACGCCGTTCTCCAGCGCCTGCGCTTCATCAGTGGTGCTCACGCGGCCGCGTCCCCAGAGCGGTCCGGTGGGCAGTCCCGCTTCGTCCATCACGTCGCCGGGCAGGGTCTTGCCCCACAGCCCCTGACGGATGCGCAGCGCCAGCACTTCATTGAAGACGAAGGAGCGCACTGCCGACAGGTAGATGCCTTTCTTCTTCGGGTTGCGCACGCGGATCTCGCGCGCCAGCATGGCGCGGCCCTGCTCGACGTTGCCGCCGTCGTGGCCGAAGCGCTGCGCGCCGAAGTAGTTGGGCACGCCGTGCGCGGCGACGGACTTGAGGTTGGCCTCGATGGCCTCGCGGTCGCCGGTCACGTCACGCAGCACGATGCGGAAGCGGTTGCCCTGCAGATCGCCCGGGCGCAGCTTCTTCACGTGGCGGGTCTGGTTCAGCACCTTGAACTCCGGGTGCTGGAGCAGGGTCAGGTCTGGCGTCTCGCCCTTGGGCAGGTAGATGCTGAACCACTGACGCGTGATGGCGTAGCGGTCCTTGAGGCCGGCATAGCCGACATCCCGTTCCTGCACGCCGGTGGCATCGGACAGCTGCAGGGCGATGTAGGCGGTGTTGGCGCCGTTCTTCTCGATGTCCAGCCAGATGTGCTCGCCCTCTCCGGAGGGCAGCTGCAGCGGGAGTTCGGTGACGATGAAGTCCTCGTTGTGGAGCTTCAGCGTGGCGCTGGCGCCGCTGGCCGGGTAAGCGTTGGGCCACAGCGGCAAGGTCGTGTAATGAGCGTCGGTCATGAGCAGTCTGACGGCACCCGGTGTAGATAGCGACAGGCTGTCTAGCCGACCGGGGCGGTCCAGGGAGGGATTCTCGCCGCACCTGCACGTCCCGCCGGGCGTTGCGTCACTTCTCGTCCGCAGCGATCAATGCGGCTTCGATCCGCTTGGGAATCCTCAAGGCGAAGGCATAGGTGCTCACGTCGCGTGGCGCCAGCGCCTGCGCGCTGAAGCCCGAAACGTTTTCCGGGCGTCCGGCGCGTTCGACCAGGATGTAGAGCGGCTGACGGGAGGCCCGTTCTGCCCAGAGCGGCCTCTTGGTGAAGCCCCGCTGTCCTTCGAGCGCCAGGTAGTCGATGCCGTCCAGCATCCCTTCATAGAACGTGCGGACGAACAGTCCTCCGAACCGGACGTCCGTCTTGCCCTCGACGACGGTGGTCAGCTGGAACTGCGCCAGATCGAATACCGGCACGCCCCCGGCCCCCGGTGGGATCTGCCCTTCCTTCAGTCGCTTCTGGAACGAGCCCAGGCGCTCGACGATCATTCCCTTTGACGGTGCATAGATGCCGTCGAGAAATCGCCCCTCGCGCGCATGCTCGATGGCGTTGTGGCGCACGTAGAGCTCGAACACGTGCTCGCCGGGCGTGACGCATCGTTCGCCGGCGGAGGAGAGCGTGCAGACCTGCTGGTCATGGTCCAGCGCCAATCGGTAGGCCACCGCCTCGATCCCATCGGGCAGGCTGGTGTCGACGAAGTCGTCGGGCATGCAGTAGTCCGCTGCGAAGCGGGCAGAAACCGCCCACACGAAGAGGTCCTTGCGATAGGAGGTCTTTCCAGGGGTAGGTCCGGAGTAGGTGCCCTTGGGACATCGTGCGGCCTCGGCGCCATCCGCGGCGAGGGCCGGCATGGCGGCCATGCCGAGGCTCAACGCGGTGACGAGCAGGTAACGTGGCGCGATCGACTTCATCGGCGCGAGCCTACCTGAATGATGGCAAGCCGACCTTGGCTTCGATGTCCGTCAGGCGCGTCGGGTAGCGAAATGGTGTCCTGTGCGGTTTAGTCGGATGGCAGCTCAGGTACCTTCAGACACGGAGCACCAGGCTCGGCCTTCCTCTTGAGCCGATAGATCACATCCCGGGTGACCGACTCGACGTTAATGGTAGGGTCCAGGACGACCGTCTCGCCCAGCAGGACTTCAGTGAAGAAGCGGCAGAGATGGATCTGACCGTTCATTGCACCCTTGCCGAACACCTCGTGGTCCTCATCCTTCTTGCCGATCGACCCCATGAGGGAAATGTCGACGTACTTCGCATGAGGCGCCAGCGGCTCCTGGGTGCCGAGTCCAAGCGCGTGAGTACCATCGGGGCGCGCATCTGTAGACCGTCTGAGGACGTGGTCATCCGCGTTCAACGTCAGGTAGGTCTTCTCCCGCTTTGCCAACTCGTCAAGCCATGCCGAGTGACCCTTGTCATCGGCATCTGGTTGGGAGAACAGAACAGTCGAGAACAGGTTTTCTGAATCCGGCCATTGGCCGTTCTGCACGGCGCACTGGACGACGATGGATCCCATGCTGTGAACCAGCAAGGATGGTTTCCTGACCCCCGGCTTGTCGACCTGAAACTGCTTGAGCTGATGCAGGAGACGCCCCAGCGATTCCCCACCTGCCGGCGTGTGGCTCAGAGGAACCTCGCGATCCAGGAAGTTGAAGCCGTTGAAGGCGGAATCCCAGTTGAACATCAGAACGCTCACGTCGTACCCGCGTTCGATCTTGTGCACAGCCAAGCCCTGGGTGAAGGTGGCTCCAAACAGGCTCTTGCCGGGTTCCTTGCCACGACCGTGCACGAAGACGACGATCGGCCTGTTGAGCGAAACAAGGTGCGCCATCACCACCGGGAAGTCTTGCATGTGCCAGGCCTTGCCGTCGGAGGTGTACAGCGGCGTCTCTGCGTTGAATTTCAGCTTTGACATTGCGAGGTCTCCTTGGTCCAGATACCGGGCGCGCCGCCATTGGCGGCGGACCCTCTGTCGCTACACCGGTAATCCGCGCGCTTTGTCGAACGCCGTCTTCCAGATCGGTGCGAGCTTCTTCCAGCCGTTCCGGTTCGGATGGATCTCATTGATCCAGTCGCCGCTGTTGCCAGTGCTGCCCGCGGCTGCGGGCGTCAACACGTCACGGGTGGGAACGAGCGACACGCTGGGACGTTTGTCGGTCCAAGAGAGCAACTCTTCACTGATGGATCCGAAAATCTCCTTCGTCACCCCGCGCCAGAGGCGCGAGGGAATGTTGTTCTTGACGTAGGCGTTGTAAAGCCAGGCTTCCTTCACCGCTGGCGCATTGCGGGCCACCGGAACCTCATAGCTGTTGACGAGGATAGGGATGTCCGTGTTCTGACTCTGCTGAACCATGTCGTAGATCGCCCCGAAACATTTGGTCAGGTACCTCGCGCGCAGCTCACTGACCGCAGTCCAGTTGATGCAGGACTTGGCGTCGACTGGGACGCTGCCGTCGACATAGCTGTTCAGAATTCCTTTGCCCGGGGCCGGATCCTTGGCCGCATCGATGTAGTCGTTGCCGCCGGCGCTGAACAGCACCGCGTCGTACTTGAACTGCTTCAGCCAGTACTTGAAAGCTTCACGCTGCACAGTGCCGATGCGTCGCAGCTCATCACCGAACATCGCCAGATTGATGATGAGCACGGGCTCATGGTGCGAATCCATGTAGTAGGAAAGGAAGTCTGGAAGCGATCCTTGGAGGACCGCGCTGCGCTCCATCCACGAGTCACCCTCGGCCAGGAAGATGTATTTGAAGTCTCCAACTCCCAGCCCCTGATTGACGTACATGCGATCGAAATCGATAGGCTTGACGACGAGTGAATTCATACGAAGGTCTCCCTGATGTCCGGCCATCCTAGGACCGGCGCCAGGCGCTTGAATCGGCTACGTCATCACATTTGACTAGGCCGACTCAACGCTGACTTCGTCAATGAAAGAGCATGCGGCTGCCACGAAGCTGCGGCACCGACCGGCTCATCAAATCAAAGGATGGCCGCGGCCGCGCCACCCTCTAGAGTGCGGCACCGCCCATCGACGATGGGAGTCCGGCAAAGAAGACGGCGTCGTCATGAAACGACCGCCCGAAGCCAGCCAGCCACCTTGGAGAGGAACAGGACATGTTGGGAATCCAGAAGGAAGCCGTCACGGCGTTCTTGAGCAACAAGGGCTGGGAAGGGCCCGGTGGGCAGAAGCAGAAGCTGTCCGAGGCGCTGCGCGGCGTGGTCGATGAGGCGTGGAAGCCGCTCTTCACCTCGCTCGGCGATCTGGCGAAGGACAAGACCATCCCGTCGATCGACCTGCTGGATGCCAGCGTGCCCCAGACGGCGACCAGCGGCGGATGGGATTGGAAGCTCACCGCCGACGTCGACGCACAGGTGGAGATCGACGCGCTCGATGCGGACGACCTCAAGACGCACCACATCCAGGACGTCCCGGGACAGACGGTGGTGCGATACACCGTCGCGGCCGGGTTCGGGGCGGGCGTGTCCGGGAGCCAGAAATCTGGACCGTGGGTCTTCGGCCTTTCGCTGGCAGGGGAGGCGGCCGGCCAGTTCGACTGGTTCATCTCGGGCCCTCCGGACAAGACGCTCGGCGAAGCCATCGTGAACGCGATCGACAAGGGCGACTTCGTCTCGCCGATGAGCCTGGGCGAGCAGCTCAAGCGCGCGGGACAGACCGGCTACTGGGGCACGTCGACCCGCCTCACCGGCACGCTGTCGGCCAGCGCCACGGTCGGCGCCAACGTCGCCGGCGCCGGTTGGAGCTGGGGCCTGACGGGCAAGCGCGAACAGATCGGGTTCTCGCTGGGCGTCTCGGGCAGCGCCTCGCTCAAGCTGGACGGCTCCTTCCAGCTCCGCGTGATCCCCGAACGCGTCGGCACCCGATGGGCGTTGCGCGTGACCCTGGAGAGGATGAAGACCAGCGAGAAGAGTCTGGGGCTGGCGCTGTCGGCCGGCATCGACTTCTCGGCCCTTGCCCGCAGCGCCAGGGAGTTCCTGGACGCGAGGCTGCCGAAGACGGCGCCGCTGAGTGCGCTCGCCGCCAAGCTGTCGGATCCGGGAACGGCCGTACGCGACGCGGTATCGGAGCGCCTGACGGGGGCGATCGGCGACGCCAAGGTCCTCCAGTTGATCAAGCTGACGCTGGGCGACCCGGATGCCAGCGCGCAGGACCTGGCGGCCACCCTCGCCGCCGGCATCGCCGACCCGCTCACGAACAAGCTGGACGAAGCCGGAGGCGAGCTGATCGACGCCGGCAAGGGTGTCGGAAGCCGGATCAAATCCTGGCTCGCCGGGCTGCTCGGCGTGGCTGAGAAAGATCTGCCGAACCCACTGACCTCAGCCATCGACGGCGCAGTGGAGGACGCGGCGTCGGGACTGAACAAGCAGATCGAGGTGCTTGCCGAGCAGATCGCGGGCCAGCCCAAGGACGCGATCCAGAAGATCCTGGATCCGTTCGGCGCGCTCGGCGAGCATGTCGCGCAGGCGCTGAACCAGGTGTCGTCCAGTGTCAGCGAGGCCGACGCCGTCGTTGCGATCAAGGCGGGCATCCAGCGCTACGGCGTCCTGCGCAAGCAGGTGCTCGACGTCCTGGGCGACGCCCAGCGCGCCAAGCTGCTGGCGAACGTCGCCCTGTCCGTCGAGGAGACCAGCTCGGTCCAGACGATGTTCTCCGCGCTGTTCCTGACGGCCGACGCCGCGTCCGAGCGGCTCTTCGCGGGTCTGTGGCGTGGCCAACTGAACGAGTTGATCGAGGTGGTGGCCGCCGCAAAGGCCGCCGGATCCGTCGAGGACGTCTCCGGCTGGCTGCTGCGCAGCTTCGAGCGGGTGAAAACCGAGGCCGTGTCGGTGACCATGCTCGGCTACAGCTTCTCGCAGGCCCGGGTCTCCACGACGCAGCTGTCGCTCAAGTCCGACACCTCGGGCAACATCATCGCGGCCAGCGGTTCCGCGGTGTCAAAGGAGGTGACCCAGAACCACTGGACCACGCGCCAAGCCAACCTGGGCGTCTCCGCGAAGCTGATCGACCCCGGGCTGGCGAGCGCCCGGGCCTCCCTGGAGATCGCGGGCGCCTTCATCGTCTCGGGCCAGGTCATGGACGCGGACTTCCTGGGCGACCTGCAGCGGTCGCTGGGCCCGCAAGGCGCAGACGGTCACGCCGTTCGCCGACTGCTCGAGACCGACGCGACCCGCAACCTGGACGACAAGAAGTTCTGGGCGGCCGTCACCTTCATGTTGCCCCTCGCCATGGACGACGTCGAATGGCGATTCTTCACGTCGAGGTCGCAGGCGCAGATCAAGCGTGCCGTGGCGCAAGCGGCCGTGGACAGCATCAATCAGACATTCCGGGGCGACGGGGCGTACGGAACCCCTCCCGCCCAATATCTGCTGGACCTCGGGCGGGACCGCAGCCCGGGCGACGTCCTGTCCGGCCTCGTCAGCTATCTGGAGGACCTGCCGCGGTCCCGGAAGCTGGATCAGTCGGCGATCCTCAAGCTGGAGACGCTGGGCTTCGAGGGCCTCAAGGTCAGCATCGAGACGTCCGCCCATCGCGTCGCGCGGACCACCTTGCGGCTCGGACATCTCATGAGGGCGGTCGGCGATCTGGCGACCGTCTCGATCTCGCTGAGGCAGACCTTGACGGCCACGCCCGCGCGGTCCGAACAGGAGACCTTCGATGCATGCCGCGACGTCCTCAAGCGCATGACAGAGGCCTTGGAGCCGATCGCGGTCTCCAGCCTCACGTTCACGGGGCTTGGCGAGAACGTGCCCTGGCCGCTCGTCACCTTCGCCAACGCGATGGCCGCGCTCGTCGGCCGTCCGCGATTCGTGCCGATCGTGACCATCGCCGGCGCGGAGGATCGTCCCATCCCGTTGCTGGCGCTGTAGCGCCGTCCAGCCGTCGCGTTGAACGGCCTGACTCCCGTGCGAGTTGAGCAAGAAAGAAGGGGCACCGAAGCGCCCCGTCCTCGACGAATGCGATCAGACCTCAGAACTTCAGCTTCTGATGCTTGATGTGGTTGTGCATCTGTTCTCCCACCGCTTCCTTCACGTCGTCTTCAACCATCCTGTAGGCTTCGAGATCGAGGTCCAGCGTGATGGCGAAGCTGTGGATGACCAGGGACTCGCTGTGGTAGCTCACGAAGAGCGACTGCCAGTCCTTGAAGTCGACGTCCAGCACCAGGTAGACGCACGTGACAGCCGCCAACCCTTGGTCGTTCTTGATGGGACCGAAGGCGACCGTTGTGCGGCTGTCATGCGTCTCCGCGTGATTCCACCAGAACGAGAGGAAGTCATGGGTGCCGACGTCGTTCGGGTCCTTGGAGAGCAGGTTGGCCAGATTCTTGAAGCTCTCGAGTTCCGCCACGCCCAGGTAGGTACCGACGATGGTCGTCAGAATCTCGCCCAGATTGACCGTGCCGGAGTGGGTTTCCTGTTTCACGTCACCGCCGCTGGCATTCTTCGCGGTGAAGCCAAGGTCCTGCATCTGAGTGATGATGGCGTCGAACCACTGCTTGGTGTTCAGGTAGTCCGTTTTCGTGATGTCGACACCCGCGTCGGCCAGATCAGAGCGGGCTGCGCCCTGAGCGTATAGGTTGAGCATGGCGTAAGCCTCGACCTGCTCGGGTGTGGCGTCCTTCATGACGTAGGTCAACTGCGAGTCGATGGCCGTCGCATCAATGGTTTGCTGGGCGGCATCCTTGAGCGCCTTGCTCGCAGCAGCCTGCTTGACCGGCAGCCCGCACTCCGTCATCTTGAGAGAGAACCCATCGCCCTGCCGCTGCGTGACACGGAGGGACCGCCAGTTCGGCGACTTCGTTTCGTCCAGCGTGACGCGACGAACAGCTTTCTTGTCCGGTGGAGTGCCGATGGCCTTGTCGATGCCGAAGTGCAGCAACTTGAGCATGCCGTCGCACTGGCAATCCGCCGTCACACGGAGCCCGTAGGTCAACCCCTTCTCGTTTTCGATGGTGACCTGCGCGTTGGCCCCCATGGCGAGTTGGCAGGTTGCCAGATTTCTGCGGAACAGGCTGAAGTTCTGTTGAGTCTCGAATGTCGCGTCGACGCGAGCCGTCGCTTGCTTCTTGCACATGTCTATCTCCCGTGATGCGCCGGCGGAATTACCGGCGCCTAGGGACCATATGCGGAGGTCGTCCACGCGTGTGGTGAGGATTCTGAGCGTTGCTCCGGGACGAGAACATCCGCATGAGCGTCGCTCAAGAACGCTCGGAAATCTTCAATTCGTCGAGGAACACGGCGAGGTTCTGGACGTCTCGCGGAGCCATTCGTGTCAATGCCTGATGCAGTCTCCTGTCGAGTTGATGCGGCAGGTCCGGCGCCTCCGGCCCACCGCGACCCAGCAGGAGCCAGTCAGCGTTGACGTCCAGCTCAACACATAGCTTGGCGAAGTTCTCCATGGCAATCGGCTCTGACTTCATCCATCTACTCAGGGCGCTATCTGTCACGCCGAGACGCTGCGACAGCGCGAACAGTTTGGGTATCTTGCGCAAGTGGACCGCCTGCCTGAGGCGAGTGCCGTAGTTGTGAAAGCCGTCGGACTTCAATTTTTTCTCCCTGTTGGTTGGACGGCTCAGCGCCGCCAACGCCGCCTGTAGGGAGTTCGAATCGACTCGGCCATAGCAATGGATTGCAGTGACGTCAACAGCCGGGAATCGATATCGTCGCTCTGCCCGAGGCTCTGACTTGCCCCTGCGACACGCCGTCGCACCATCTCCTCATTCCCCGACTAACTGTTCCTCGCTTTCAAGTCATTCCCCCTTGAATTTGCTAAACGCATCATCCCGTCTGACGTTTTTCTCGTCATTCAACTTAGCCAATGTGAGGTCCTGAAATGAAGATCAAGAACAAGGTTGCATTCATCACGGGTGGTACGTCGGGCATCGGCCTGGAGACTGCCAAGCTGTTCCAGGCCGAGGGTGCCCATGTCGTGCTGGTCGGCTCCAACGCCGAGCGCCTGGCCGCGGCCGGCAGCGAACTCGGAGGGCAAGCGCTGCTGGTCCGCGCCGACATCCGCAAGGTCGCCGACATCGAACGCGCCGTCCAGGAAACGAAGGCCAGATTCGGCCGCATCGACGTGCTCTTCGCCAACGCCGGCGCCACCACGGTCGCTCCGCTCGAAGCGGTGACTGAAGCCTATGTCGCGGACAACCTCGCGCTTAACTTCACCGGCACCTTCTTCACGATCCAGAAGGTGGCGCCGCTCATGGCGCAAGGCGGCAGCATCATCGTGACGACGTCCTTCCTCAACACCATCGGCTACGCCGGCCTGTCGATCCTGGCCGCGACCAAGGCGGCGGCGCGTTCGCTCGTGCGCACCCTCGGCGCGGAACTGGCGCCGCGCGGCATCCGCGTGAACGCCGTCAGCCCCGGCGCGATCGCGACGCCGTTCTACAGCAAGATCGGATTGCCCGACAACGTGCTGTCCGAGATCGCCGCCGGCATCACGCAGAAGGTCGGACTGAAGCGCTTCGGCGATGCGGCGGAACTCGCCAAGACCGCGCTGTTCCTGGCCAGCGACGACTCGTCGTACACGACCGGCACGGAGCTGGTGGTCGACGGCGGCCTGACCCAGTTCTGACGGCCCCGCAGGGACGCGCAAGTTGCCGCCTTGGCCGGGCTCCGGCCCGGCCCGCTCAATCGAACGAACCAGGAGAACACGATGGGAACGACGATCCAATTCAAGCGCCCCGACGGCCAGGAGCTGTCCGGCTACCTCGCCGAGCCGACGCAGCCTCGCGGTGCGCCTGCGGTGGTGGTGATCCAGGAATGGTGGGGCCTCAATGACCAGATCCGCGGCGTGGCCGATCGCCTGGCCCACGCCGGCTTCCTCGCGTGGTGCCCGACCTCTACCGCGGCAAGAGCACGGTCGAGAAGGAAGAGGCGCACCACCTCATGACTGGCCTCGACTTCGGCACGGCCGCCGCCCAGGACGTGCGCGGCGCGACCCAGTTCCTGAAGACCCGCGCCGCCAAGGTCGGCTGCGTCGGCTTCTGCATGGGCGGCGCGCTGACCCTGCTGGCCGCCGCCAACGTCCCCGAGCTCGACGCCGCCGTCACCTGGTACGGCTGCCCGCCGCTGGACTTCCTCGACGCCGGCAAGATCAAGATCCCGCTGCAGGGGCACTGGGCCGAGCAGGACCTGTTCTTCCCGCCGTCACTGGTCGCAGGACTGACGGAGAAGCTGGCCGCGGCCAAGGTGGAGCACGACTTCCACCACTACCTCGCCCACCACGCGTTCGGCAACGAAGAGGCGGTCGGCGAGGGGCGGATCGCGGAGACCCACTACGACCCGGTGTGGACGCAGCGGGCGTGGGATCGCACTTTCACCTTCTTTGCCAAGCACCTGGCCTGACCCATTCTGAAGATCGACATGCGCAGTTATTCCCTCACCGCATCCGCGGCAGTCGCCGCATTCATCGCGCTGCTCTCCGCAGCACCCGCTCAAGCACAGGTGTCCATCAGCGGCAGGACGCTGCCCCTGAGCGCCGCCCTCATCGCCGCCCAGACGGCCGTCGACACCTGCAAGGCCAACGGCTACGACGTGACCGCGACGGTCGTCGATGTTTCGGGCACCCCGCAGGTCGTCCTGCGCGGCGACCACGCGGTGATCCACACCAAGGACAGCAGCTTCCGAAAGGCCTACACGGTGGTGACGATGGGCCCCATCTTCCACGTCGACACCACCAGCGGCTTCATCGGCGTGCTGTCGAAGTACCCGCCGCTCGTGGCGCAGTCGCTGGCCGGCACGCCCAACGTCACGGCACTGCCCGGCGGCGTGGCCTTCAAGGTCGGTGACGAGACCATCGCCGGACTCGGCGTGGGCGGCTCGCCCGGTGGCGACAAGGACGAGGTCTGCGCGCAGGCAGGCGTCGCCAAGGCGGCGGAGTTCCTGAGGAAGTAGCACCGCATGATCGATGCGCGCCATCCCGGCGCGCGTCGATCGCCGTCTCGCTCTACGGCTTCGGAACGCGCCCGAAGTCCGCAAGCGCCTCCCGCAGTTTCGGGACGGCGAAGTCGATGAACCGTCGCAGCTTCACCGGCATCATGTCCCGCGACAGGTGGACGAGATGCACCGGGATCGGCTCGACCTCGAACGACTCCAGGATGCATCGGAGCTTTCCAGCGCTCACGGCCTCCGCCACGTCGTGTTCGAGCAGCATGGTCGCGCCCACGCCGTCGATGGCGGCATCGGCGGCCGCGTCGGGCGACGACACGAGCAGGCGCGGCGTGCCCGTGATCGAGAGGCTCTCGTTGGTCCCGTTGGTCCCGTTGGCGCCGTTGCCATCGGGATGACGGAAGCGCCACGGCGACAGGAACGGGCTGTTGAACACGACGCGAGGGAAGGCGTTCAGCTCCTCGGGGTTGCGCGGCTCGCCGTGCTGCTTCAGCAGCGCGGGGGAGGCGACCACCACCGCGCGCAGCAGGCCGACCCGCGTCGCGACCAGGCTGCTGTCACCGAGGCGGCCGATCCGCACGGCGACATCGGCATGCGAATCGACGAGGTCGATGTTGCGGTCGGACTGCAGCAGCTGGATCCGGATCTCGGGGAACAGCGTCAGGAACTGGTTGATGACGGGCAGTACCCGCAGCCGCGCCACCTGCACCGGCGTGGTCACGACGAGCTCGCCGCGCGGATTCGTGAACTCGCCGGCGGCGCGACGCTCCTGTTCATCGACCTGTTCGAGGATGTTCCTGGCGGCGGCCACGTAATCGGTCCCCGCATCCGTCAGGTGGAGCTTGCGCGTCGTCCGCACGAGCAGCTTCGTGCCGACGAACGCTTCCAGGTCGTTGACGTTGCGCGTCAGCGTGGCGACGGGGATCCGCAGTTTCCGGGCAGCCGCCGAGAGGCTGCCCTCCTCGACGGAGGCCACCAGCATCGCCATCGCTTCCAGTCTGTCCAATTGCCGCACCTCGATCGAGCCGACGGCCGGGAATGGCCGCGCTGCGGTCGTCGAAGGACCGCGAGGCCGGACTCTACATGGCGAGAGATCACGGCCGACATGACCATCGCAGCGATCAGAAGGCGCTCTTCACCACGCCGCCATCCACGCGAAGCGCCGCACCGGTGGTCGCCGACGCCAGCGGGCTGGCCACGTAGGCGACGAGCGACGCCACCTCCTGCGGCGTGCCGAAGCGCTTGATGAGTGAGGTGGGGCGCACCTTGTCGAAGAACTCGGCCTCGACCTGCTCGAAGGTCTTGCCGTCGGCGTCGGCCATGTCCTGCACGAAGTCGCCCACGCCGCGCGACTTGGTGGGTCCGGGCAGCACGCTGTTGACCGTGATGCCTGTGCCGGCGACCGACTCGGCCAGGCCGCGGGACACGGCCAGCTGCGCCGTCTTGCTCATCCCGTAGTGCACCATCTCCGTCGGGATCTGCACCGCGCTCTCGCTGGAGATGAAGACGATGCGCCCCCAGTTGGCCCGCTTCATCGCGGGCAGCACCAGCCGCGCCAGCCGCACGCCGCTCAGGACGTTGACGTCGAAGAACCGCATCCAGTCCTCGTCGGGAATGTCCTCGAAGGCCTTGGGCTCGAAGATGCCGAGGTTGTTGACGAGGATCTCGATGCCCGGATGCAGCCGCACCACTTCCTCGGCGGCCTCCGCCCGGCTCAGATCGCCGGCGTAGCCTTCGACCGCCCCGTCCGTGTCCGAGCGGATCCGCTCGACGGCGTTGTCGACCGCCGCCTGCGTGCGCCCGTTGACGATGACCCGGGCCCCTTCCTGCGCCAGCGTGCGCGCGATGGCGTAGCCGATGCCGGCCGTGCTGCCGCTGACCAGGGCCAGCTTGCCTTCCAGTTTCAGATCCATGTCGACGCTCCTTGAAGAATGTTTGAGGTGACCGATGGCCGGGAAGCCATCGTGGCATGAGGGACGCGCTTCAGGAAGCGCGCTTTGGAATGAACTCGAGAGTCGCGCCCTCGCATCGGGACGCGCTGAGGTTGGCTGCTTCGAACGCGGCACAGCTCCGATTGCCGGCGGGGTCCTCCAACTCGGGATGGGTCACCAGCCGATGCCGGCCGGACGCCCACGGGCGCGATGGCGTGAAGCGCCACGTCGTATCGCCATCCGCCAGCGTGGCCACGCCGTCCACGCGGCGACCGCGACTGTCCACCACGGCGATCAACCCTTCACCGACCGAGCTGATCGGTGTGCGCAGGTCCACGGACAACGCCTCGCGCGTGCTCCGGCGCGGCGAGCTGAGTTGCCACAGCGCCGGCTGGAGCGGATGCGAGATCGCGGCGATGACGTGCCAGGTCTTGACGACGGGCGACGCGTCGGCCTGCGCATCGGCCTTTGCGCCGGTCTTGGCGGCGGCCACGCTCAGACTGACCGTCGATCCTTGCTTCAACGCACGACCCGCTTCCAGGTTCGGGCCGACGCCGGTCTTCACACGGCCCGGGTCCAGCAGCACGGTGATGCGTCGACCCTCCGCGTCAGGCAGGGCCATGTCGAGCAGCGCGTGCCGGATCTCGACGCCGTCGCCATCGAGCAGCTTCAGCCGCTCGACGTCGAAGGGCAGGGGCTGCGGCCGGTCGAAACGCAGCTCCAGTCTCAGCAGATTCTCCGGAACAGCGGGTCCGGCCGGATGGATCTCGACCGACGCGGCCCGAGCCGCTGGCGCGCTCGCCAGAGCCACGAGCGCGATCCACGCCCACGCCCATGCCCACGCCGGCTTCATGGCTTGGGCGGCGGCGCCAGGTCGGCGTAGCCCTCGTCGGTGCGCAGGGTGCGATGCACACCGCTCCACTGATCACCCGCCGGGTACTTGTAGTCCGCGAAGTCGTACTCGTTGATGAAGTCGCTCAGACGCAGGAACAGGCCCTTGCGCATGGACACCAGCTCCATCGCGCCGCTGGCCTCGTTGCGGCGCAGCGCCGCGAAGAAGCTGGCATCCTGGTTGTCGATGTGGGCCACGCGCATCGGCACGTAAGTGGACTTGATCCCCAGCGTCGGCTCGGCGGGCCATTTGATCGGGGTGGAGAGCCCGGGCTTGCCCGACGCCTGCGCGATGTCGTCGACCGACATCAGGTCCGCCGACTTGTGCGAATGCGTCAGCAGCACCATCGGGCCCTGGCCCGCGTCGAACATCACCATGTCGGCCGGCGCGCTGCCCCAGCCGAACTCGGCCACCGTCTTGGCGGCGATGTGGGCGCCATCCTTCAGGTCCTTCAACGGGATGGTCACCAGCGGCGAGCAGGTGAACGCCGCGACCAGCGTCGGCTCGCCGTTGAGCCGGGTGATCACCATCTTGCGGATCGGCGCGCGCGTCTCCAGCTGGTTGTGCACCGGGTGGTACATCTCGACGCTGCTGACCGCCGCCGAGCCCTTGAACGGGAAGTCGAACACCCGCAGCGCCGACGCGAAGCTCGCGTTGGACAGCCCGGCCACGTAGAGCTTGCCCTCGTAGAACTTCATGTCGGTCACGGTGAAGCTCGCGGCCGGCGTGTCGCGCCACAGGCGCTGGTCGGCGGCGGGCAGGTGGCCGATGGCGACCGACTCGTGCTTGCTGCGGTCGAGGTCGATGCGGCCCACCTTGCCGGCGGCGTCGACGGACACCAGCATCGGCTTGGGCTTGGCGCCCGCGCCGTTGCCATCGACGGACAGCGTGATGTAGGCGACTTCGCCGCCCGGACGAAGCGCCATGTCTTCGAAGCGCAGGCGCTCGGGCCGGGTGTGGAGCGCGGTGGCGATGGCCCCCGACACGTCCTTCAGGTTGAAGGGCGTCGGCGTCCCCGCAGGGATGGGCGGAAGGTGAAGGGCATGCAGCTGGCCGCCGCGCCAGTCCGCAACGACCAGGGTGTCCGCGTCGACGAAGGTGATCTTGCCGGCCGACTGCACCGGCGCGCCGACGGCGTGCGCCGCGTGCAGGCCCAAGGCCAGGATCGTCAGGCGAAGCAGGTGGCGACCTCGGGGTTTCCGGGACGGAGTCGATCGCAGCGCGGGAAAGGACTGTGAATTCATGTGGGGTGCTCCTCAAAGGATGAACGCACTTTCAAGCGGATCCCGTCGCGCGCCTACTTCCGGTGAGGACAGACCGGCCTCTCCCCTTTAGGACACGCGCGACGTCCGCCAGCGAGCCAGACTGCAGGGGCTGCCCAACGGAGAGAACCTCGATGCCGCATCACACCGCCACATATGCCTTGCGCTCACCTTGGCCGCGGTGGACGCGTTGGTCCCAAGGTTGGTCGCGCGCTTGGTCGCGTGCTTGGTCACGCTGGGCACGTTGCGTGGCCCTTTTGATCACGTCGGCGCTGATGGCGGCCTGGCCGGCTTGCCGGGCAGACAGCAGCGTCCCCACCTTCCCGGCGAACTTCGTGGTGCGAGACGTCGAGGGCGACGGCGCGGCGCTGCACCTGCGCATCGGCGGCAAGAAGGGCGAGGGCGAGGCCGCCGTGGTGTTGCTGCACGGGTTCGGCGAGACCGGCGACATGTGGGCGCCGTTGGCGGCGCAACTGGCCGCGAACTTCACCGTCATCGTGCCCGACCTGCGCGGCATGGGCCTGTCGGCGCGGCCCGAGGGCGGCTATGACAAGAAGACCCAGGCGCGCCAGCTCGGGGCCGTGCTCGACGCGTTGGGTGTGCGATCGGTGGCGCTCGTCACCCACGACATCGGCAACATGGTGGGTTACGCGTTCGCGGCGCAATACCCGCGCCGGGTCAGCCGGTTCGCCCTCATCGATGCGCCGCTTCCCGGCATCGAGCCCTGGACCGAGATCGCCCGCCGCCACGCGGTGTGGCACTGGTCGTTCTGGGGCGCGGACGCGGAACGTCTGGTGGCCGGCCGTGAGCGCATCTACCTGGACCGCTTCTGGAACGAGTTCACCGCGCCGGGCAACCGGTACCCCGACAGCTGGCGGACGCACTACGCCGACTTGTACGCCCGGCCCGGCGCGATGCATGCGGCTTTCGAGCAATTCAAGGCCTTCGACCAGGACGTGATCGACAACCGCGCGTTCGCCGCCGCGCTGAAGCTCCCGATGCCGATTCTCGCGATCGGCGGCGGACGGTCCTACGGCGCCACGATGGCCACGGTGATGCGCAATGTCGCGGACGACGTCACCGAGGAGATCATCCCCGGCTCCGGTCACTGGGTGCTTGAAGAGCGCCCGGCCGAGTTGATCGCCGCGGTGCGCCGATTCCTTGAGACCGCGCCGTCACGCTGACCAGCAGCGCGCGCGCCGCCACCAGATCGGGGATGTCGCTGCCATCGTCGATGACAGTCATCAACCCGCTGACGAGTCCCAGCGCTTCCGATGCCGCAGCCTCACCTGCTGGCGCTGACGCTGACGCTGCTGCTGGTGCTGGTGCTGGTGCTGGTGCTGGTGCTGGTGCTGGTGCTGGTGCTGCTGCCGCAGCCATGCTCAGCGCGATTCGCAGCATCCAGAATCGCGCACCTTGTGACTCTGCCATCTCGAAGGCTTGTCGCAGACGGTCGAGGGCGGCATCCGGCGCCTGCGCGAGTTCGTCGAGCGCCACGAGCCGCATCACTTCGGGCGCACACCAGCCCACGACCTGCTGATCGACGCGAGCCTGGACGGCCGCTGGCGGGCGAGCCGTCTGGCACGTGGCGATGAGGTCGCCCAGCGGCGCGCAACGCGTCATGGTCTGGGCCAACGCGTCACCGGGCGGAATCGCCTCGCCAGCGGTCACGTGCCCGAAGCATCGGGCGTAGGCCATCCAGTAGCCGAGCCCCTTGTGCGCCGACAGGTCCCGCAACTCCTGCGTCCAACGACCCGATAGCGCGGTCTCGCCCCGCCAGATCGCCATCGGGAGGGCTGCCGTGGCCAGGACCTGGCAGCGCGCGAAAACGTGCGCGTTCTCGCTGTGCGCCAGCGCCTCCTCCAGCGTCTCCCAGGCGGTGCCGAACTCGCCGCGCAGCCACTGGATGCGCGCGAGTTGCACGCGCATCGACACGCCGAAGGGCACCCCGCTGAGGAAGCGCCGGTCGACCCGCGCGCCGTTGAAGTCGATCACGCGCCGTGCGAGCCGCTCGGCCTCGTCGTGCCGCCCCAGCGCATGCAGGCACAGCGTCGACACGCGGTCGGAGATGGCCACGGACAGCGGCTCGAACCTGCCGGTGGCCAGCCGCCGGATCTCTTCGCAGCAGTCGAGCGACAGGCGATAGTCACCCTGGCCGTAGCTCGTCGTGCTCATGCCGTAGAACGCTTCGATGCGGTCCTCGTCGGTGCCCGAGGTCTTCAGCAACTCGCGGGTGCGCGAGAAGACCGCCGGGTATCGCGTGCTGCCATCGGACACGTAGCCCAGCATGAATCCGGCCGAGACCAGCAGCGGGAGCTCCAGGTCGGCCGCTTCCGCGCCGGCCGTCGGGAGCTTGGCCAACGCCGTTTCGAGGTGGTGCAGGTACTCCTCCACCAGGCCGACTTCGTCGTAGCTGCGTTTGGCGAAGGCGGTCAGCCGGATGCCCAGGACCACGTCGTTGCCGTCGATCAGCGCCCATTCGATGGCGGCCCGCAGGTCGGAGATGGACGACGCCAACGCCGCGGACCAGTGATATTCGGACACGCTGGCGCCGGTCTGCCGCGCGTGCTGCAGGCCGGCGGCGATGAAGCCGGCATGTCGGCGACGGACTTCCGGCGCGCCGTCGCTGTTGGCCAGTCGCTTCTCGGCGTAGAGCCGCGTGATGTACAGCAGGCGGTGAAGCAGCAGATCGTGGTCGGCCGACGCGAGCACGATGAGCGATTTCGCCGTCAGGCTGAGCACGTCGTCGATGACGCGCTGCCGGTGCAGCTGCTCGCAGGCGGCGACGGCCACCGCGCCTTCCAGGTCGAAGGCGCCGCGGAACACCGACAGACGTTGCAGGACCAGGCGCTCGCTGTCGCTGAGCAATTCGTAGCTCCAGTCCATCACCGCCTGGAGCGTCCGATGGCGCGACAGCGCCGTGCGCCGGCCCCGGTTGAGCAGTTCGAACGCGCTGCCCAACCGACGCAGCAGGCCCTGGACCCCGAGGGCGCCGACACGCGCCGCCGCCAGTTCGATCGCCAGCGGAATGCCGTCCAGGAAGCCGCACAGCTGGCGCATCGCCGGCGCGTGGGCGTCCGTCAACTCGAAGGTGTCGCCGTTGGCTCGCGCGCGTTCCACGAAGAGCTGGATGGCCGGATAGGCCAGCAGGTCCTGGAGCGACAGCGGATCGTCCGTCGCCGGCAGGGCCAGCGGCGGCAGCTTGAACACCCACTCGGCTTCGATGTCCAGGGGCTCGCGGCTGGTCGCCAGGAACTGCAGGCCAGGACAGGCCCGCATCAGCCGCGCGACCAGCGCGGCGACGGCGTCCACCACGTGCTCGCAGTTGTCCAGCACGAACAGCAGCCGCGCGTCGCGCAGCGCGGCCGCCAGCATGTCGGCGGAAGCCTCTCCCGGGGCGAGGATCAGTCCCTGGGTCCGCCCCATCTCGGCCGCGACCAGCGCCGGGTCCGACAGGTGGGACAGGTCGACCAGGCGCACCTCCTCCACAGCGCCTCGGCCCGGCTGTTCGGCCACCGCGAGGGCCACCGTCGTCTTCCCCATGCCGCCCGCGCCGACGATGGTCACCAGGCGCTCGCGCGCCAGCAGCCCGGTGAGCTGGGCGATGTCCTGCCCGCGCCCGATCGGCCGGCTCAGGCGCGCCGGCAGGGTGGAGCGGGATCGCGAGGACGCCGGCGAGGAGGTGGATGAGGCAGGCGGAGCGGAGGTGGATGCAAAGGGCGTGGAGGAGGGCGTAGAGGAGGGTGGAGAGGCGGGGGAGGGGCCGGACGCCCACGCGCCGGACTCGTCCGTGTCGAGCGGCTGTGCGCCACGGTTGGGAAGGCGCGAAGGCTTTGCCTCCCCGACGAACGCGTAGCCGCGGCCCGGCACGTTGGCGATGTAGCGGGCGCCGTCCAGGCCGTCGCCGAGCACCTTGCGCAGCGCCGAGATGTGCACGCGCAGGCTGGTCTCCTCGACCACCGTGTGAGGCCACACGCGGGCGACGAGTTCCTCGCGGCTGTAGAGCCGACCGGGCTGTTCGAGCAGCACGCCCAGCAGGTGCAGCGCCCGGCTGCCCAGCCGGAGGAAACCGTGGCCGTCGCTGATCTCGCGACGCGTGGCGTCGTACAGGAAGGGACCGAACGCGATGACCGCCGGCGCGGCGTTCGTCAGGGTTTCCACGACCTCGCCAGCACTCATGCCCTTGCCTCCGTTGCACACGCGCGGCGACATCATCGGCGGCGCCGCGTGCGGACGGCGTGAATCGGCGTGAATGTTCGCGAAGGGTCAGGCGAGCGCGTGCCCCGACCCGTGCAGGTGTTTCACCGGAGCGGTCCGGCGGCGCAGCGCGCTGTCCGTCGGCAGCGGCGCCAGGCCGGCCGTCATCGGGTCCAGCAGCCCGCGACGCTTGGCGATGTCCGCGGCCGCCGTGCGGGTGGAGGCGCCCAGCTTGTTCAGCAGCGACTTGACGTGCGTCTTCACCGTGCCGCAGCCGATGTTGAGCTCCGCGGCGATCGCCTTGTTGCACAGGCCGGTGGCCACCAGGCGCAGCACGTCGACCTCGCGCGGCGTGGGCAGGTCCTGCGCCATCGTGTCGGCCAGGCGCTGGCCCACGCTGCCCTGCAGGTAGCGCTGGCCGCGCGCCAGCGCCATCACGGCGTCGACCAGCTGCTCGGGCTGGCACTCATGGGTGACGTAGCCCTTCACGCCGCGCTCCAGCGCGCCGCGGATGCTCAGTTCGCCGTCCAGGTGGGACAGCACCAGCACTGCCGGCGTCGCCGCGCCGCCGTTCAGCGCCGCCGACACGCCGAAGGGCAGGTCGGTGACGAGCACATGCGACGGCCCCGTCCCGGCCGCCGGGTCGACCGCCTGATCGATCGTGACAGGACACTGCTCGTCGACGTGGAAGCGGCTGTCCGCGTCCAGCGTGGCCACGATGCCGCGATGGACGAGCGGCTCGGGGTGGGCGACCCGGACACGGATGGCGGTGGGCATCAGCATGGTGTTCTCCTGGTGGGGCTCAGGCCCGGCGCCGCCATGTTGTCATCGCGGCGCGCCGTGACCAGTGAAGCGGTGTGAAGCCTTGCGATCGCGGCCGCCGTTCACGACGAATCGCGCCGATTCACTCGCGCTTCACGCCGCCTTCGCCCAACCTTCAGGCCGTCAAACACGGATTGGAGGTTTCGCATGAGCCAACGTCTTCGGGGCAAGGTGGCCCTCATCACCGGCGCCAGTTCCGGCATCGGCCACGCCAGCGCGCTGCTCTTCGCCGCCGAAGGCGCGAAGGTCGTGCTCGGCGCCCGGCGCGAGGCCGAGCTGAAGGACCTGGCCTGCGAGATCGACGCCCGCGGCGGCTCGGCGCTCTGGCTGGCCGGCGACGTGCGCGAGGAGGCCTATGCGCAGGCGCTGGTCGCCCTGGCCGTCAAGCGCTACGGCCGGCTGGACGTCGCCTTCAACAACGCCGGCACGCTCGGCGAGTCGGGCCCCTCCACCGAGGTCTCGGCCCAAGGCTTCTCCGACGCGCTCGCGGTGAACCTCACCGGCGCCTTCCTCGGCGCCAAGCACCAGATCGCGCAGATGCTCAGGAACGGCGGCGGGTCGGTCATCTTCACCTCCACCTTCGTCGGCCACACCGCCGCGTTCCCGGGCGTGGCGGCCTACGCCGCGAGCAAGTCCGGCCTCGTCGGCCTCACGCAGGCGCTGGCCGCCGAGTTCGGGCCGCAAGGCGTGCGCGTCAATGCGCTGCTGCCGGGCGCGGTCGACACCGACATGTACCGCGCGATGAACGCCACCGCCGAGTCGCAGGCCTTCATCACCGGGCTGCACGCCCTCAAGCGCGTGGGTACGCCGGAGGAACTGGCGCGCTCGGCGCTCTACCTCGCCTCGGACGACTCGTCCTTCGTGTCGGGCACCGCGTCGCTGGTCGACGGCGGGTTGTCCATCACCCGCACCTGAATCCCCAACCGCACCTATCAAGGAGCTTCCATGTCCACTTCCCCCAAGCAACTGCTGGGCGCCGCGCTGCTGGCCGCCTCGGCGCTGATGGCCGCGCCGCTCGCATGGGCGCAGCCCAAGCCCTATCCCTCGACGTTCAAGGTGCAGGAGATCGCCACCAACGGCACCACGCTGCATGTGCGCGTGGGCGGCAGCGGGCCGGCGGTCGTGCTGCTGCACGGCTTCGGCGACACCGGGGACATGTGGACGCCGCTGGCCGTCGAGCTGGCCAGGAACCACCGCGTCGTCGTGCCGGACCTGCGCGGCATCGGCCTGTCGGCCAAGCCCGAGGCCGGTTACGAGAAGATGAACCAGGCCAAGGACATCCGCGGCGTGCTGGACAAGCTGGGCATCGACCAGGCCGACGTCGTCGGCCATGACATCGGCGTGATGGTGGCCTATGCCTACGCCGCGAGCTACCCGACGAAGACGACGCGGCTGGTCGTGATGGACGCGCCGCCGCCCGGCATCCCGCCGTGGGACGAGGTCGTGCGCAATCCCAAGCTGTGGCACTTCGACTTCTACGGCAAGGACGTGTTCCGCCTGCTGCAAGGGCGCGAGCGCATCTTCCTGGACCGCTTCTACAACGACTTCGGCGGCCAGCCCGAGAAGATCGACGAAGGCACCCGCAACCACTACGCCAAGCTCTATGCGCGACCCGGTGCGATGAAGGGCGCGCTGTCGCAGTTCCAGGCCTTCCGCCAGGATGCCAAGGACAACCTGGAAGCCATGAAGACCAAGCTGACGATGCCGGTGCTGGCCATCGGCGGGGAGAAGTCCTTCGCCGGCCTGGAGGCCGTGGCGATGCGCAACGCCGCCACCAACGTCACCGAACTCGTCATCCCGCGCGCGGGCCATTGGCTGATGGAGGAAGAGCCCGCCGCCGTCGTCCAGGGCGTCACGGAGTTCCTGGCCAAGTAGTCGGAGGCACAGGTCCGACGGGGGCGACGAGCGCGCCCAGAAACGGCGGCCGGACCGTCGCGTCACGCGGCGACCGGCCGCTCGAGGATAACGCTGTCGTTTTCTCTGAAGCCCAGGGTCCGTTGAGCTATATTTCCGGAACTTCAGAGGAGGAAAAGCCTCTCTCGAAGGCGCCGCCACACCAACCTACGGACCATGCGAACCAACACGAGTGGGGGCTTGCCGCCGCTCGCTTTCGGACGTTTCGTCCTCGATCGCGCGAGCAAGCAATTGCTGGAGAACGGCAAGGCGCTGCGCCTTGGCGGGCGCGCGTTCGACCTGCTGTGCGCACTGGCGGAACGCTCCGGCGAGGTGCTCAGCCGCTCGGAACTGGAGTCCCGCGTCTGGCCGCACACCATCGTCGAAGAGACCAGCCTGCGCGTGCACATCTCCGCGCTGCGCAAGGCGCTCGGCGACGGCGTGGCGGGCGCCCGCTACATCGCCAACGTCCCGGGGCGCGGCTACAGCTTCGTGGTCCCGGTCCTGGCGGTCGATGCGCCGCAGACGGCGCGCACGACCCAGGCCGCCGAGCCGCAGGCCGAGGCGCCGTCCCTTCCCGCCGCGCCGCCGCTCGCGCGGCGGATGCACAACCTCCCGGCCCGTCTGAGCCATGCGATCGGGCGGTCGTCCGTGACGCGCGCGCTCCAGGAACGGCTGTCCACGCATCGCCTGGTGTCCATCGTGGGACCCGGCGGCATGGGCAAGACCACCGTCGCGCTGGCCGTCGCGGAATCGCAGCTGGCGCAGTTCCCGGACGGCGTCTGGTTCGTGGACCTGGCCCCGCTGTCGGACCCGGCGCGGGTGCCGCTGGCGCTGGCCTCGGCGCTGAACGTCTCGGTCTCGGCGGGCGACCCCTGGGCGGGCCTGCGCGAGCCGCTGCGCGACAGCCGCATGCTGATCGTGCTCGACAACTGCGAGCACGTGATCGAGGGCGCCGCCGCGCTGTCCGAACGCGTGCTGCGCGAAGCGCCGCGCATCCACATCCTCGCCACCAGTCGCGAGGCCCTGGACGCCGAGAGCGAATGGGTGCATCGCCTGGCCGCGCTGGAGTCTCCGGTCCAGGAGGAGCCGCCCTCGCTGGAACAGGCCCGCACCTTCGCCGCGGTCCAGCTGTTCGTCGAACGGGCCAGCGCCAACTCGGACGACTTCGTGCTGGACGAGGCCAACCTCGAGGTCGTGTGCCACCTGTGCCGGCAACTGGACGGCATGCCGCTGGCCATCGAGCTGGCGGCCGCGCGCATCGACAGCCTGGGCCTGCACGGACTGGCGGCGCGCCTGGACGTCATGTTCACGCTGCTCACGCGTGGCCGGCGCACCGCGCTGCCGCGACACCGCACCTTGCAGGCGCTGCTCGACTGGAGCCACGACCTCCTGACCGACGGCGAACGCGTCGTCCTGCGCCGGCTGTCGATCTTCCGCTCGTCCTTCACGCTCGACTCCGCGGCGGCCGTGCTCGCCAGTGAAGACCTGACCCCCGAGGCGGTCGTCGATGGCGTCCTCGGTCTGACGAGCAAGTCGCTGCTGGCCGTGGAAGTCGACGGCGACACCGTGCTGCACCGCCTGCTGTACACGACCCGGACCTATGCGGCCGGCAAGCTCACCTGCGGCGGGGAAGCGCGACGGCTGGCCGCCGCCCACGCCGCCCATTTCCGCGACGTGCTGCAGCAGGTCCTGCCCGAGCGCGACATGCTGCCCATCGACGAGTGGCTGCAACGCTACGGCCGGATGATGGACGACGTCCGTGCCGGCATGGACTGGGCGTTCTCGCCGGACGGCGACGCGCTGCTGGGCGTGCAGCTCACGGTGGCGGCGATGGACCTGGTCTACGAGCTCGGGCTGGTGGACGAGTTCCGCGGCTGGGTGGACCTGGCCATGGAGGCGGTCGACACCCTGCAACCGCCGCAGCCCGGCCTGGAGCTGCGGCTGTGTTCGGCGCGCAGCTTCCTCGGGTCGTCCACGAAGGGCCGGAACTTCGCCTACGGCGCCCATGTCGAAAGAACGCTGGGACTGTCGGCGAAGCTGGACTCGGCCGCGCAGAGCATCGAGGCGATGTTCAGCCTCTGCGCCAATGCCTTCGGCGCGGGCGACTACCGCGAGGTCGGCGAGGTGGCGCGCCGCATCCGTCACTTCGCGCCCGAGCCGGACGAACCCGCGGCGGTGCTGCTGTCCGACCGGTTCCTGGCCCTGAGCCACCACTACCTGGGCGAACACGAGGTGGCCAAGCCGCTGGCCGAGCGCGTGCTGCACTACCCGGCCGGCAACGCCTACCGCCAGTACATCGGCCACATCCCGAGGGCGGTGTCGATGCGCATCCTGCAGGCGCGCACGCTGTGGATGCAGGGCGCCTGCGACCGGGCCGTGGAGCGCGCCGCGGAGGCGGAGGCGCACGCCGCCTGCACCAACCCGCTGGCGCTGAGCCAGGCGCTGGCCATGGCCACGATCCCCATCGCGCTCTGGCGCGGCGAGAACCAGCGCGCCGGCGCGCTGCTGTACCGGCTGCGCCGTCATGTGGACCGGCACTCGCAGGCCTACTGGCAGTCGTGGGCGCGCAGCTACGAGAAGGTGCTTGCCGCGCGCGCCAGTGGCAAGCCGCTGCGCCCGGGCATCGAGCTCGGGCCCATCGAGGCGCTCTCGGGCCTGGGCGAGCTCGACATGGTGGGCACGCTGGTCGAGAGCGCCGTCTCCACCTTCGGCGTGGAGCGGGCCAGCAGCGGCAGGGTGGGGTGGTGCGCCCCCGAGATCCTGCGGGCGCATACCGAGAACGGCCTGCGCGGCGGTCCGCAGCGCGTGGTCGACGCCGAGGCGAAGCTCACGCGGGCGCTGGAGATCGCCCGTGCGCAGAACGCCTTGTCCTGGGAACTGCGCAGCGCCACCAGCCTGGCGCGCCTGTGGCGCGACCAGGGCAGGCGCCGGCACGCGCATGAGCTGCTGTACGGCGTCTACCAGCGGTTCGACGAAGGCCTGTCCACCGCCGACCTGGTGACCGCGCGGCAGCTGATCGACGAGCTCGGCTGAGCCCAGCTGACCCCGGCTGACCCGTCACCAGATTTCACACCGATTCACGCGGCCCGGTACCGCGCCGCGGCGATCATGCCCGCCTTGCGCGCCCCGTCGGCGCGCCCACATCGAATCAGTGAGTCGCGGAGCAGGCATGGGGCACGGAGGAATCAGCAAGGGTTGGCAGGGCGGCGCGTCCGGGGTGATCGTCGGCGTGCTGCTCGCCACGCCTGCCGTCCCGGTGCTCGCGCAGGACGCGGCCACGTCGCCCGAGGCGGCAGCGTCGGCCGCCTCTTCAACCGCTTCAGCCGCTTCAGCCGCTTCGGCCTCTTCAGCGTCGTCCGCCTCGTCCGCGTTGCCCGCGTTGCCCGCATCTTCCATGGCTCCGGCCGTGACGATGCAGCCCGTCATCGTCACCGCGCAACGCAAGCAGACGGTGCTCGGCAGGACGCCGCTGTCGGTCGGCGTCGTCGACCAGCGCGCCATCGAATCGAGCGGCACCGCCCAGCTCAGCGACCTGGTCGGCACGGTGCCCGGCGTCACCGTGCCCAACGGCTTCAGCAACCAGCCGCAGGCCGTGGGCATCCGCGGCATGGGCGTGTCGGTGCCGGCGATGAGCCAGGCCGTGGGCATCTATGTGGACGACGTGCCGCTGATCCGCGGCTATGCAACCGCGCTCTGGGATCTGCCCGACATCGCCCGCATCGAGGTGCTGCGCGGACCGCAGGGGACGCTGTACGGCCAGAACTCGACCGCCGGCGCGGTGCGGGTCATCTCGCTCGATCCGACTCGGACGCCCTCGGCGTGGGGCTCCGTGAGCGTGGGCAACTACCGCGACGCCGAGGTGCACGGCTACGTCAACGGTCCGATCGGCGACGGCCCCTTGTCGGGCAGCGTCGCGCTTTCCAGCCGCCGCAACGACGGCTTCGGCACCAACGCGTCCACGGGGGAGGGCGTCAACAAGCTCGACGCGACGCAGTTCCGCGCCAAGCTGCGCCTGAAGCAGCCGTCGGGGCTGGACGCGATCCTGGCGGTCGACGGCCTGCGCGACACTTCGGACACCAACACCGGCAACTTCCCGCTCAACGATCCGCAGTCGGCGCCGCGCGTGACCTTCGTGACCGCGACGCCGGGGCCGTTCAAGCGCGTGTCCGGCGGACTGCAGCTGAAGGTGAGCCAGCCGCTGGGCGACGGCATCGAGGTCCATTCGATCACGGGCTACCGCGCGTACAAGGACGACCCGACGATCGCCGATCTCGGCGGAAAGGCGGTCCTGCGCTACCTCCTGACCCAGACGGTGGAGCAGAAGGCCTTCTCGCAGGAGCTGCAGCTGCAGGCGAAGCAGGACCGGCTGGACTGGACGGCGGGCCTGATGCTGGTGTCCGACCGCTTCGACTTCGACCGCATCGTGGACCAGATCCCGCTGCCGCCGAGGGCGCGTGCCGACACGGAAGGGCAGACCCATCTGGAGACGACCGATGTCGGCCTTTACGGGCAGGCGCGTTATGCGTGGACCGACGAGGTCGGCCTGACCGCGGGCCTGCGGGCCTACCGGACGAAGCAGACCGGCGACAACCGCTTCTGGACGCTGGACGCCGACCAGCAGCGCACGCGGCAGGTCTACGACGCGACGGACCTGTCGACCTCCAGCCACGGCCTGCTGCCGCGTCTGGGCGTGGACTGGCAGCGCAACGAGGACCACTTCCTCTACGCCAGCTTCGCGATGGGCCAGAAGTTCGGCGGCTTCAACCGGGCGACGGCGTCCGAGACGGCCTCGACCTACGCCACCCGTCCGGAGAAGGTGAGCACCTGGGAGCTGGGCAGCAAGTGGCGCCTGGCGGGCGGGCGCCTGACGGCCGACGTCGCGCTGTTCCTGAACCGGTACGGGCAATACCTGGCCTCGCTGCAGAACACGGTGATCAACGGCGTGACGGTGCCCGACCAGGTGCTGGTCAACGCCGGCCGCGCGAAGACCTACGGCGCCGACATCGACCTGGCCGCCAAGCTGGCCGAGCGCACCGAGCTGGCGCTGGCCGTGGAGCTGCTGCGCAGCCGCATCGAGGCCTTCGCCAATCCCACCGGCGCGGCCATCAGCAACTACGTGGGCAACGAGCTGCCGTATGCGTCGCACGTGTCGCTGTCCGCGCGGCTCGGCCATGTCGAGCCCTTGCGGGACGGCTCGGCGCTGGAGTTCACGGCGACCCTGCAGCACCTGTCGCGCCAGTACGCCGACGTGCAGAACACCGCAGCCCTCGCGATCGAGCCGCAGACCTACCTGAACCTCGCCGCGAGCTGGGCCAGCCCCGATCGCGGCTGGACCTTCTCGGTGCGCGTGCGCAACGTCACCAACCGGACCCACGTGGTGCTGCGCACCATGATCCCGTCGGTGGACGTGGACGCGGCCAACTACAACGCGCCGCGCACGTGGGTGGCCACGCTGCGCCACGACTTCTAGTCCCATGTCCGACGTGACTCCCGCACCGGCGCCGGACCTCGCGTTCGCGAAGGTGCAGCGCTTCGGGTCCTTCACGCTCGACCCGGCGCGCAAGCTGCTGCTGGACGACGGGCGGGCCGTGCGCCTGGGCGCGCGGGCGCTGGACCTGCTGATCGCGCTGGTGGAACGGGCCGGCGAGGTGGTGAGCCACGACGAGCTGTTCGCGCGGGTCTGGCCTCGCACGGTGGTGGAGGAGTCGAGCCTGCGCGTGCATCTCTCCGCGCTGCGCAAGGCGCTCGGCGACGGCGTGGACGGCAGGCGGTACATCGCCAGCCTGCCGGGGCGGGGCTACAGCTTCGTGATGAGCGTCTCGACGACGGACGTCGACCGGCCGCTCCCCGCGGCGGCGCCGGCGGCCGTCCCGATGACGCCGCGCCTGCTGCCCTACCGGCTGACCGGTGTGGTCGGTCGCGAGCAGGAACTGGCGGTCATCGCCGCCAAGCTGGAGCGGTCGCGGCTGGTCACCGTCGTGGCGACCGGCGGCATGGGCAAGACGACGGTCGCGCTGGCGCTCGCCGGCGACGCGATCGAGCGGCATGCCGACGGCGCCTGCTTCGTCGACCTGGCGCCGCTCGACGATCCGGCGATGGTCCCCCATGCGCTGGCGGGTGCGATCGGGGTCACCGCGCCCGATCCGTGCACGTGGCCCATCCTGGAAGAGGCGATCGCGCCGCGCGACCTGCTGATCGTCCTGGACAACTGCGAACACCTCGCCGCGGCCGCCGCGGACCTGGCGGAACGCGTCCTGCGCATCGCGCCGCGGGTCCGGATCCTCGCCACCAGCCGCGAGCCGCTGGACGCCGAATCCGAGGCGGTCTATCGGCTCGACCCGCTGGCCGTGCCGCCCGTGGAGACCGCGTCCAACGTCGAGGACGCGCTGGCCTTCTCGGCGCTGCGGCTGTTCGTCGAACGTGCCACGGCGAGCGCCCACGACTTCCGTCTCTCGCCCGCGAACCTGGCCGCGGCGATCACCATCTGCCGCCACCTCGACGGGATGCCGCTTGCCATCGAGCTTGCGGCGGCGCGTGTCGGCAGTCTGGGCATCCACGCGCTGGCGGACCGGCTGGACGACGTGTTCCGCCTGCTTCGTCGCGGCCGCCGCACCGTGCTGCCGCGCCACCAGACCTTGCAGGCCTTGCTCGACTGGAGCTACGACCTGCTGGACGAGGTGACGCGCACCGTCCTGCATCGCCTGTCGGTCTTCCGGGCGAGCTTCGACCTTCAGGCGGCCGCGGAGGTGGCCGGCTGCGCGCGCATCGCGCCCGGGACCGTCACCGCCTGCGTCCTCGATCTGGTGTCGCGCTCGCTGGTCGAGCTCGAGCCGGGGGGCAATGCCCGCTATCGCCTGCTCTTCGTCACCCGGATCTATGCGACGGAGCGGCTGATCGAGGACGGCGATGCCCACGAGGTGCGGCGACGCCATGCCCTGAGCATCCGCGCCGCGCTCGGGCGAGCCAATGCGGAGCTGCGCGACCCGCGCACCCGTCTGATGGCCTGGCGATCCGCCAATGCGTCCGCCATACCGGACGTCCGGGCCGCGTTGGACTGGGCGCACGGACCCGGTGCCGATCGCC
Source organism: Roseateles noduli (assembly GCA_002205125.1). Lineage (GTDB taxonomy): Bacteria > Pseudomonadota > Gammaproteobacteria > Burkholderiales > Burkholderiaceae_C > Roseateles > Roseateles noduli. The sequence goes on from NIOE01000010.1 coordinate 189,182, forward strand.
TCCTCGGCGCCGAGCTGCTGGTCGAGTCGGGCCGCCTGCAGCTGGAGATCGGCCTGATCGACGAGCTGCTGCCGCGCACGCTCGACGCGCTCCCGGCCCTGCAGGCGCACGGCGAGCTCCAGTCCGAGCTGGGTCTGCGCCTGCTGACCCTGGTATGCATGATGGGCGGTCATGCCCTGCTGGATCGCGCGGTCCCCGCCGAGCTGCCCTCGCAGCTCGACGCGCTGGCCCGGCGCATCGGATCGCCCGAGCAGCAGCGCCTGGCGTTGTTTGCGCTGTGCGTCAACGCGTTCGGGCGGGGCGACTACCCGACGGTCGTCGCGAGGGCCGACCGCTTCGCGGCCTTGACCGTAGATCCGCTGGATCCGACCCATGCGGCCGCGACCTTGACCGGCATGCGCTTCGACGCGCTCGGCCGGCACTACCTGGGCGAGCACGAGGCGGCCTGGGCCAGCAGCGTGCGGGTGCTCGAGCACGCCGGTCCCTGGCGCGCCGGCACCTACATGCAGATGCCGCTGCCCGTGTCGATGGGCGTGCTGCAGGCGCGCATCCGCTGGCTGCAGGGCTTCGCCGACGAGGCCCTCGATCGGGCCCTGGAGCTGCTGCGCTTCTGCGAAGGCGCGCATCCGTTCGCGCTCAGCCACGCGCTGTCGCTGGCCATCATCCCCATCCTGCTCTGGCGCGGGGACGACGAACGCGCCCTGGGCTTCGTCGCGCGCCTGATCGACCACGAGCTGATGCACTTCCAGAGTTTCTGGATCGCCTGGCCCCACCTCTACTGCAAGGCGCTCGCCCTGCGCGGTCTGGACGTGGCCGCGATGCGCGCGCGGCTCGGCGATACGGAACGCATCAACGAGATGCAGTCCGACATGCTCGGCACGCTGGCGCCTCGATTCGTCGGACCGGGCGATCTGCAGCGGGTGGAGGCGGGCATCGTCGGCTGGTCCGCGCCGGAGGTGCTGCGTGTGGAGGGCGAGCGCCAGGGCAGCGAGGCGCTGCTGCTGCGCGCGTTGACGCTGGCGCGCCGCCAGGGCGCACGGGCCTGGGAGCTGCGCACGGCGACCAGCCTGGCGGCGCTGTGGCGATCCGTCGGCAGGCACGACGACGCCCAGGCATTGCTCGGTGAGGTGCTGGCCGCGATCACGGAGGGCCGCGGATGCGTCGACGTGCGGCGCGCCATGGCCTTGCAGGCCGCTGGCGACGCCGTCGGCTGACCGTCCATCAGCGGATCGACCCGCCCGTCGACAGGCCCTTCAACCAGACCCTTCAACCGGACCTTCAACTCACCGTCTGGCGTTCCAGTCCGCGCGGCGACGTGGCCAGCACGCCGAGGGTCGCGATCAGGCTCGCGGCGACGACCGCGAACATCACGGCCGGCCCCGCGCCGCGCAGCGTCGGCACCAGCAGCAGCGGTCCCAGCGCGCCCCCGAGGCGATTGATCGACCACGCGATGGACGTGGCCGAGGCGCGCTGGCGGGTCGGGAACAGCTCGGCGCTGTAGACCGTCAGCAGCGGCACGTAGAGCGACACGGCGAGGTTGAACAGCGCCATCGCCACGATCAGCGATGCGGTCCCGGTGCTGAAGTTGAAGGCCGCGCCGCAGGCGAGCATTGCGACGATGCAGGCCGCCATCGCGAGGCGGCGGTCGATCCGGTCCATCACCGCGGAAGCGAGCAGGGTGCCCAGCAGCGGGCCCATGGAGGAGAGCCCGAAGATCAGCAGCGCCGCATCCAGCCGGAAGCCGCGCTGGGCGAGCACCGCGCCCGTCAGCAGCGGGAAGGCGATGGTCGCCCACGGGCTGAGCGAGAACAGGCCCACGACGGCCAGCCAGCGTCGGTGCGGCGGCGCGGGCGGGGGCGCGACCTGCTCGACCGGTTTCGCAGCGCCCGTGTCGGGCGGGGCCGCCACCACGGTGGGGGAGCGCTCGAAGGCCTGCAGGACCGCTTCGGCCTGGGCGTTCCGGCCGCGCGCGCGCAACCAGCGCGCCGATTCCGGCAGCGCGAGGAAGGAGAGGGCGGACAGCAGGGCACAGGCGCTGCCCACGAGGAAGCCCCAACGCCAGCCGTCCAGGCCGAGCGGCTGCAGCGGCCCCAGCCAGCGCACCATGAAGATGGCGGCGGGCGGTCCCAGCAGGGACGGCGTGAGACTCAGGAAGATCAGCGTGCCGCGACGCTGCGGCGGCAGGAGGTCCGTGAGGTAGGCGATGACGATGGGCGGATAGCCGCCGAGCGCGAGGCCGGCGAGGAAGCGGCACAGCGTGAGCTGGCCCACGCCATCCGCCATCGCGGCCCCGAGCGAGGTGAGCGCGATCCACAGCATCAGCGCCACCAGCGCGCCACGACGTCCGTGCCGGTCGGCCCACCAGCCCAGCAGCGGCGCACCCAGCACGGCGCCGACGAAGACGGCGGACAGCAGCAGGCCCAGTTGGCCGGGCGGGACCGGTGGCGATTGCGTCGAGAACACGGTGCCGAGCACGCCGCCGAAGGCCATTTCCAGCGTGTCGATCGTCATGCCGATCCCGCAGGTCAACATGGCCAGGACGTGCAGCCGGGTGAGCGGCAGGCGGTCCATGCGATCGGCGAGGTCGGAGTTCAGCGAGGCAACCATGTCTGGGCGGATGAGCAGCGAGTGGGCGGACAGATCGAGCGCACGTCGAGCGCGAGTCGAGGACGTGACCATACCCATTGCGCGACGGGCGGGCCGCCGCGTCCTGCAGGATTCACGCAAATTCACGGCTGGGCGTGTGCACCGGTGCGACCATGCGAGCCTGAATCATGAGCGAGACCGAACCCCTCGCCTTCGGGCCCTTCCAGTTGACTGGCGCGCCGCCCGGGCTTCACGTCGGCGATCGTGCGGTCGACCTGGATGCCCCGGCGATCGCCCTGCTTGCGGCGATCGCCGCCGCGCCGTCCGGCCTCTCGCCGGCGCAGCTCGCCGCGTCGGGCGCGGCCGCTCCCGACGACGGCATCGAGCGCCTGTGCGCGCGGGTGGGCGACATCAACCACGCGCTGGGCCAGCATTCGCCAGCCTGGTACGTGGCCTGGCATCCGGACGACGCGGAGCCGCGCTTCACCCTCATGGACGCCAGCCGCGCCAGCGCGCCGCGTACCGCGCTGCCGGCCCGGCGGCTGGACATCCTCGGCCGGGAGGACGCCATCGCCCGCGTGGTGACGCAGCTGGCGGCGCATCGCTTCGTCACCCTCCTCGCGGCGGGCGGCATGGGCAAGACCACGGTCGCGGTGGCCGCGGCGCATGCGGCGGCCGATGACTATCCGGACGGCGTGTATGTCGTGGACCTGGCGCCCGTCGTCGATCCGGGCCTGCTGGCACAGCGGGTCGCCTCGACGGTGGGCTGCCTGACCGACACCACCTCCGCGCATGCCGTGTTGCAGCAATGGGCGAACGAGCGCCGCGCGCTGGTCGTCCTGGACAGCTGCGAGCACGTGCTCGACGCGGCCGCCGAACTGGCCGAGGCGCTCGGCGGTGCGGGGTCGCAGGTCGCCGTCCTCGCCACCAGCCGGGAACCGTTGCGCGCCCGCGGCGAATGGATCTACCGGCTGCCTCCGATGCGGCTGCCGCAACCCGGCGAGGCGGTCGCCGTCGATCAGGCGATGACCTTCCCCGCGTTGCGCCTGTTTGTGGAGCGCGCACAGGCGGCATCGCCCGGCTTCCTGTTGACGGACGCCGACATGCCACAGCTGGTCTCGCTGTGCGCCCGACTGGACGGCATCCCCCTGGCCATCGAGATCGTTGCCGCTCGCGTCGCCTCGCTGGGCCTGCCCGACCTGTCGGACCAGCTCGAGAGCCTGCTGCTGCACCTGCCAGTCCGGCGTCGCCACGCGCCCGCCAGGCACAGCACGCTGTCGGCCCTGCTGGAATGGAGCTATCGACTGCTCTCAGCGGAGGAACAGACCGTGCTGCGCCGGCTGTCGGTGTTCCGCAGCGGCTTCAGCGCGGAAGCGGCGCAGCAGGTCGTTGCGGACGACGCCGATGCCGATGCCGCCGGCTCCGAAGTCGGCGCCGAGGACATGCAGGACCGGCTGCTGGACCTCATGGCCAAGTCGCTGGTCGCCCCGGATCGCGGTGGCAATCACGAGTTGCGACGCCTGCTCGACACCACGCGCGCGTATGCGGGCCAGAAGCTGGACGAGGCCGGCGAGCGCCCGTTGGTGAGCCTGCGCCATGCGCGCTGGTTGTCGGGCGTGCTGGCCGAGGCGGAAGTCGCCTGGAACCGGATGACCCGGCCGCAGTGGATGGCGCGCTACTCGCCGTTGATCGACGACATCCGCGCCGCGCTCGACTGGGCCTTCACGGCGGACGGCGATGTCGCGCTGGGCGTCGACCTGACGATTGCGGGCTTCGCGATCGGGCGCCAGATGCTGCTGGTCGATGAGTTCACGGATCGCGTGCGGCGGGCGATCGACGCCATCGCCGCCTGCGGCACCGGCCCGGGGTCAGGACTTGACCCGGCGGACGCCGATGCGGGCCGCAAGCGCTTGACCTTCCTGATCGCCTGCCTGGGCCTGGCCACGGACGCGTCGCTGACGCCCACGCTCGAGAGTGCGGCGACCTCGCTCACGACCGGGGATCAGCTGCTCCAGCGTTTCGCCGGATGCAACGGCATGTGGGCGATGGCCGTGTTCCGCGGCGATTTCAAGGACGGCGCGGTCTGGGCGGACAAGATGGACGAGCTCGCGGCAAGCATCGACGATCCCGTCGCGCGCCTCGTGTCCCGACGCATCCAGGCGCAGACGCTGCATTTCGCCGGTCGGCATTCCCTCGCCGCCGGGAAGGCGCATGAGGTGCTGGGAGAGTCCTGGCGCACGATTCCCCTGGGCTACAACCCGTCGCCCGTCGAGCTCCGCGTGTCCATGCGCGTGACGCTGGCGCGGACCTTGTGGATGCAGGGGCGACCGGACAGCGCCGCGGCGATGGCGCAGGAGGCGATTGAGCACGCGCTGACCGATTCGCCTTTGGCGCATTGCCAGGTCATCGTGATGGGCTCGCTCGTCATTGCCATGTGGAGCGGTCTGACCGAGCCGGCACGGCTGCTGGCGCACCAGCTCGTCGACCTGGAGAAGCTGCTGGGGTTCACGCATTGGCTGCGCTGGAGCCGGGGACTTCGTGCCATGGTCGCCCTGCACGATGGCGGCGAAGTTCCCGCGACTGCGGATGCCAGTTGGTTCGAGGAGCCGCAGCCCGTGCTGGCCGACCATCTGGCGACGCTCGACGACCGCTGGCTGACGCCGCGTTGCATTCAGCGCGTCGAGTCCGGCATGGTGGGGTGGTGCGCGCCCGAGGCGTTCCGTCTGCTCGGGGAGCGCGCGTTGCGCGAGCGCTCAAGCGATGCAGACGCACGCGGCGAGATGCTGCTGCAGCGATCGCTGGCGCTGGCGCGCGAGCACGAGGCAGCCTCCTGGGAACTGCGCACCGCGACCAGTCTGGCGCGTCACTGGCAGGCGCAGGACCGCTCGCGCGAAGCCCTGGCGGTGCTCGAACCCGTGTGCTCCCGCTTCAAGGAAGGTTTCGGCACGGCGGACTGGCGGGCAGCGAAGGCCTTGGTCGAAGCGCTCTGAAAGACTCGATTGCGATTGCGATTGCGATTGCGATCAGTCGGCCGGTCCGGGCTTGTCCGTCTGCCGCGACCCTTGCGCCAGCAGACGCTTGCGCACCGCGTAGATGTTGTTGCGCAGCGAGTAGAGCTCTTCGGCATAGGACAGCGGCACCGCGATGCGGTGGGTGACGCGGTCCAGTTCATCCAGCTCGTCGAGCAAGTCCTCGCGCTGGCCGGTGCCGGTTTCCAGCTTGGCTTCCACCTCACGCAGCCGCGCATACCAGCGGAACACGCGTGAGCGCACGCGGAAGGTGTAGAGCGGCGGCACCACGCGCGACAGCGGCAGCATCAGCACCAGCAGGCCGCCGACCACCAGCCACATGCGTTCCAGCAGGTTGCCGGCCCAGAACGGCAGGTAGCGCGCCCAGGCCGGCGGCGTGCCGTTGATGGCGCGATCGCCTTCGGCGCTGACCGGCAGTTCGCTGGTGCGGGTGTTGGGGAAGTCGCGCGCGCCGTTGAACCAGCCGGCGCCGCTGTGCTGGCCCAGGGCCGCCTGCGCGAACAGCTGGCGCAGGGCCGGGTGGGTCTGCTCGCGCGCCAGCAGGGCCGTGGTGGTGGCCAGCAGCGGCACGTCGTGCGGCGGCAGATCGGCCGCCAGGTCCACCACGCCGCGCGGCAGCGTCACGGTGGACAGGAAGGGCAGGTGGCGCGAGTAGGCCTCGTTCTGCTCGAAGGCCATCAGGGCGATGGCCGGGTCGCGCAGCAGCGCGCGGATCAGGCGGGACTGCGGCGCGGAGATCAGCACCGCGGCGTCCAGCCGGCCCTCGCGCAGGGCCGCGCCGGCATCGTCGGGCGACAGGTTGGACAGGCGCAGATCGCTCGGCTTCAGGTGGTTCAGCGTCAGCAGCCGCTCGACGATCTGCGGGACGCCGCTGCCGTCCTGGTCCACGCTGACGCGCAGGCCGCGCAGCTGATCCAGGCGCTGCAGTTCGCCCCCGGGCTGGCGACGCGCGATGCCGAGATCGCGCCGGTAGAAGACCCAGATCGGCTCGTAGAACAGGCTGCCCAGCGAGACGATGCCAGCCTCGGTATCGGCCACTGGATCGGCCATCCCGCCACGCACGAAGCCCACATCGGCAGTGCCCGCGCGCAGATGGGCCAGATCGTCCTGCGCGCCCTCGCTGGCGATCAGCGTCACCTGGATGCGCTCGCGCGCCAGCGCCTTCGCATAGCCTTCGCCGAAATTGGCGTAGGCGCTGCCGGCCGGGCCGGTGGCCAGGCGCACCTGGCGCGGCGGCTGCGGATCCAGCCACCAGTAGGCCGCGATCAGCAGGCCGCCGCCCAGCAGCAGCAGCGGCCCCATCGAGACCATCATGTCGCGCAGCGTCTGCACCAGCAGGCGCAGGCTGCGGGTGGCATGCCATTGCTGTATCGGGGTCATGGAGGGGCGCGATCTTTTCCGAGGGAAGGACCGGCCCATCGTATGCGAGGCGTGCGGGCCGGACTGTTACGTCCGGCGACGTCCGCCGACGTCCGCCGACGTCCGCCTTCCTGGCTGAGCCTGCGTTCAGAACTTGAAGTTGCCGTCGGACCGGGCCTGCGAGCCGCTCGCGCAGCTGGTGAACTCGCGGTTGCCGCTGCTGGTGGTCTGGTTGCTTTCCCAGACGGCGGTCGAGCCGTTCCACTTCACGTACTTGTACTGGACGGCCGTGCCGGCGGGCAGGGTGACGGTCCCCGTCCACGGCACGTTGGCGCCCGAGCCCTGGATGGTCAGCGCGAAGCCGGAGCCCGGCGCCCAGGCGCCCAGTCCGCTCACGCTGCCCACGACGCGCAGGTTCTGGCCGACCACCGTGTTGGCATTGGCGATCGTGAACGTCACGGCGCAGCTGGCGGTGCCGCCGCCGCTGACCTTCTGGCCCGTGTAGATGGCCACCGCGGGCGTGCTGCCGCTGGTGTTGGCGGGCACCGTGAAGCTGGCATTGCCGCCGGCGTCCACGGTCACGGTGTCGGCCGTGCAGCCGGTGCCGGCGGTGTTCTTCGTGCCGTTGACGACGTTGCAGTAGATGCCGGCGGACAGCCCGGTGGCGAAGCTGCGGGTCCAGGCGTTGCCGCTGTTGTTCAGCGCGACGAAGCCGACGTTGCCGCGGCTGAAGGCGACCTGGTTGCCGTTGTCGCCGACGATCCAGTTCTGCTGCGCCTGTCCGATGCTGGCGTTGCGGAAGCCGACCATGTTGGCCAGCGGCGTCCAGCGGTGGGCGAAGTCCCAGACCACATTGATCTGCGGCACGCCGCCGCTGTAGGGGCTGGCGGTGGGGCGGTCGGCGTCGGTGTTGCTGAACTTGAAGCCGGAGTACAGCTGCGCCTCGGCATAGCCTTGCGCCAGCATGAAGATGTTGGCCAGCGTGTAGCGCTGGTTGGCGGCGTCGTTGTTCGCCGCGTTGTTGATGTTCAGCGAACTGCCGTTGCGCTCGGTGTCCCAGTTGGTGACGAAGACGGTGGCGTTCTGCGGCTGGAGGAAGCCCCAGCTGCCGCCCCAGTTGCCCCACGTGCCCATGATGCCGGGGAGGCTGGACAGGGTGTTGCCGTTGTTGCCCCGGAACACGTCGCGCATCGCGTACGGGAACTGGAACTCGTTGATCGTGCCGATGGGGAGATAGCTGGGCCGGTCCACCTCGCCGTCGTTGATGATCTCCTGTGTGATCCAGATGTCCTCGCCTTGCAGCGTCTTGGGGTAGGTCGCCTTCACGGCGCTCAGGATGGACGTCCACGCGCCGGCGGGCATGTGCTTGGCCGCGTCGATGCGGAAGCCGTCGAAGCCCAGGGCCAGCAGGGCCTTCAGGTAGTTGGCGATCTGGCCCTGCACATAGCTGCTCTCGGTCGCCAGGTCGGGCAGGCCGCCGAGGCGGCAGTTCTGGACGTTGCTGCGGCCCGACGGCGAGTTGTAGTCGGCGTCGTTGATGGTGCAGTTGGCGTGGAAGTCGTTGGCGCTGAAGAAGGGGTAGCTCAGCGTCGCGGCGTTCCAGGTCGAGCCGTCGGTGGCCGTGCCGCTGCCGTCGGCCATCTGGTTGACGACGATGTCGGCATACACGCGCACGCCGGCCGCGTGGCAGGCGTTGACCATGCTCTGCAGCTGCGCGGGCGTGCCCATGCGGCTGGTCAGGTTGGTGTAGTTGACGGGCTGGTACACGCCCCACCAGCCGTTGGCGTTCTTGGACGCGCCGGGCGGCGAGATCTGCACGCCGCCGAAGCCCTTGGGGCCCAGCCATTGCGTGCATTCGGTGGCGATGTCGGGCCAGGACCACTCGAACATCTGCACCGAGGTGCTGTTCGGATTGAGGGCCTGCGCGGGACCGCCGAAGGCGGCCAGGGCGAGGCCGGCGGCGGCCGTCAGGGCGTGGGCGAGCCGGCGGCTCGGGAAGGGCAGCTGGGGCATGGGGGTCTCCGGTGTTGATCGACCGCCGCCCTCGTCGCGGGGCGGCTGGTGTCGGCCAATCGACTGCATGCCATGGCCGCTTCTCCGGATCGGAGAAGTGCCACCACTCTAAGCGTGCATGTGCCGGAGATGCGTAGGAAAACTACCAAGTCGCGCCGTTTGCCTATAGATATTGGGCGGCGGATTTGTTTTCGTTTGTAGTTTGGCTACTGAACTGCCGTGGAGATGAGTCGGCCTCGACGGTGCGCGAGCGTCAGCAGGACGCCGGTCATGGCCAGGCAGAGGACGACCGCCACCACGGAGCCTTCGGCGCCGAAGGCACCGCCGGACAGCCAGGCCGGGCCGGACAGCGTGCCGTGGAGCCAGGACTCCCCCGAATGACCGGAGACCGCGATGGAGAACACGGCGCCCTGCACGAAGTTCCAGGCGAAGTGCAGCGCGGTGCACATCCAGATCCGGCGGGTCAGCAGGTAGGCCGCTCCGAACAGCAGACCGAGTTCCAAACCGAGCAGGACGCCGATCAGTGGCGTCGCACCGGCATTGCCCAGGTGGGCCAGACCGAAGAGGAGGCTGGACATCGCCAGCGCCCAGGCGGCGCCGAAGGAGCGCTCCAGCAGTCGCAGCAGCACGAGCCGGAACAGGACCTCCTCGATCAGCGCACCGGCTGCAATCTTGGGGACCATGCTCACCAGCACCGCGCCAAGGTCGCCGAGCGTTCCCACCGTTTCCAGCGAATACGCGCCAACGGCGGTCAGGATGGCCACCACGCAGGAGAAGAGCAGGCCGCCCAGCAGCAGGCCGGCCAGAAGTTCGGGGCCGGCCCCGAAGGCGGACAGCTCGCGCACGGGGCGCCGTTCCCAGTAGCGGACGTAGGCCCAGTACCCGGCGACGAGGACCAGCGCCTTGATCAGGTTGCGCCACTCCCGCAGGCCGGGGTCAGGCATGAACAGCTTGGTGAAGATGTTCGCCGCAATGAAAGGGAGGGCGATGAACAGCAGGGCGGCGAGCCAGGAGCCGGCGGTGGAAGCGCCGAAACGCTGAACCCATGGCGCAGGGATCGAAGGCGACACGGCCGTGCCTGGTTTCATTCCGGGAAGGTCCATGGTGCGACGCAGAGGCTGCGCGGTGAATCAAGGGTGCCGGCACTCTGCCCGATTCGAGGATCAGACCCCATCGCTCGCCGACAGGCTGCAAATTGCGAGGATTGAACTGCAGCGGCCGGACCGCCTGACGTCAGCGTGCGGAGCTCGTCGTCCAGCGACTCATGAACGCGGCAGGGCGAGGCAGCGATCGATGACCTGGCGATATCGGGGCAGGGCGTCCAGGTCCTCGATGTCCGCCTCGCGCAGGCCGTTCAGCCCGTCCCGGAGCAGTTGGAGCGACGTCTTGTCCAGCGGGAGCGCCGCAGGGGTACCCACCACGGTGCGTCGCAGCTTGGCCAACATCTCCATCGCGTCCACCATGTTGTCTGGCGCACGGAGCTGGTCGAGTCCGAAAGGCGGCGCATAGTCGACCTCTACTTGCTCCAGCCGACCGAGCCTTCCTCGTTCCACGGAACTGGCCGCGAGGGACAACACCTCGTCGCGCAGCGCCCGCAGTTGTGCGTCGCTCAATGGATCGCCCTGCGCGTGCGATCGGAGTGCCCCATGGATGGCATGGAGACGCTTCTCGACATAGAGCTGCCCGTCGAACTCGCAGCCCTCGCGGGCCTCGGAGGCCAGGCCCAGGCCTTCACGCAGATCTTTCAGCAGCGCCGGCCGCGTCGAGGAGGCCGCGGCCGACTGCTTCAGTTGCGCCATCGCCGCGTCGAGCGTCGCGTTGCGCTCAGGCGCACGAGCGCCGACGCGTCGCGGTTTCAGACAATCGGGATACCCGCTGCTGCTGCGCAGGTGGTCAGGGAAATGAAGATCGGGAATACCGCCATGCATGACGCGCTCCTGGAAAGTCGGGAAGCACGCTCAGTGCGCTCACGGCGGCGAGCGGCACGCCACGCCCGCGTTGTTCAAGCACGTGCGCCGCTGGGGCGAACTTCCAGTTCGTGCGTCCACGCGCTGCGAGGCTGATGGAAGAGGTGCCAATACTGCTCTGCCAGATCGGCGGGATCGATCAATGGCTCGTCGTGGACAGGCCCGAAGCGCTGCACGGTCCGCTCGCTGCGAACCAGCCCGTCGATGACGACGTGCGCGACATGGATGCCCTCGTTGCCGTGTTCCCGAGCGAGCGCCTGACCCAGGCCCCGCAGCGCGAATTTCGCCGAGCTGAATGCGGAGAAGTTCGGGCCGGCCCGCCGGCTGCCGGACGCGCCGCTGAAGATCAGCGTGCCACCGCCCTGGGCCTCCAGGCGCGGGATCGCCTGCTGACTGACGTTCACCGCCGTCATCACCATCGATTGCCAGACGGCCTGGAACGCCTCGGGCTCCGTCTGCAGGAAGGGTCTGCGCAGGAAATGCATGGCGGTGTGGATCACGCCGGCCAAGGGCGGCATGTCGCGGTCGATGCGTTCGAACAGTCGGGCGGTGGCGGCAGGATCCTGCAGATCGGTGTTCCACGGCGAATCGCTGCTGCGCGAGATGCCAAGCACGCTGTAGCCGGCGCGCTCGAACCGGAGCTTCAGCGCGGAGCCGAGGCCGGGCGCAAATCCCGCGATGATCAATGTGGCTGGGTTCATGGGGTTTGTCTCTTCAATGTGGCCAGGTCCAGGAGCGTCTGGACGCCTCGTCTTGCAGCCTCGATCGCCCCGGCAACGTACCCTGGGAATTGCGGAGACCATTCGCTGGCGATACCCACGATCCGCCCACGCCAAGCGCCCGAGGTGGCGATGTTCAAAGGGGCTGCACCGTGCAGTGCCACGCCCTCCCGATCCGCCGCGGTGGCTGTGTGGTGGTCGGTGGCCCAGTCCTTGAAGAACTCGGCCCGCGGCGATCCAGCTTTCTCTCCGAACATCCGTGACAGCTGCGCGCGGCAATGTGCCAACAACGCGTCGTCGGGGATGCTGGTGCGGGCGCGCGCCGGGACACCCAGGAAGCCGAACAGGGCGCCACGTCCATCGGGCGACGAGGCGTCATGGATCTCCGCGAGCGGACCTCGGGCGCTCCGGCCCTGCCCGGAGAGACCCTGCTCACGCCAGAACGGTGTGTCATAGACGGCGACGTACTTGGCGTGCTGCGCCATCCATGTCGACGTGGCGTTCCACGCTTGCGCCAGGGCATCCGGCAAGGCTGGCGAGAAATCGATCGTGGTCATGGCCAGGCGTGGAGGAACGGCCAGCAGCACGTGGTCGACCCGGTAGGACGCTCGACGACCTGCGACGTCTTCCGTCTCCAGTTCCATGCGTTGTCCGTCGCCATGCAGGTGTCGAACGCGTTGCCCCGACAGGAGACGATCAGGCTGCAGCCCGCTGCGCAGTGCATCGACCAGCGCACCCATTCCTCCCGCCAATCGCATGGACGGGGGCGATGTCAGGTGGCCGCGCAGGCGTTCGGGCGACGACATCGACGAACGTTCGACCACCATGTCGCCGGCTTCATGCTGCTGGAAGCGCGTGAGGCCCCGATCGCGGATCAACTGGGCCAGCTCTGGTTGGAATGCGGGCCAGAACCAGGTCGGCCCGAGATCGAAGCGATCTGCCTTCCGCGAGGCGCCATCCATGTCGGCAAGCGGCGGCCCGCCGAATGACGCGGACTCGACCCGCCCGCCGAATGTGCTGCGGGCCTCCAGGAGGACGTAGTCCTTGATGCCTTGCCGTTCGAGCAGGTGGGCGGCGTAGAGGCCGCTGAGGCCGCCGCCGATGATGGCAATCCGTGGGCTCAGCATGGGACTGCGCCTTTCGTTTCCGCTGCCAGGTGGCAGGTCTTGAGATACAGCGTGGCGCCATTCGCGCCGGCGACGACGTCGGGACAGTCGCCTGTGGGAAAACGCATCCAACTGCCGCGAATGAAAGTCCGTCCGCCCACCCATAGATCGCCGTCGAGCACCAGGAACTCGGCGCCTTCGACAGGAGCCGTGAACAGCGGCGACGCCGGAGCGAGGCGCTCCAGGACGACCTGCTCCCTCTCGTTCGAGAACAACGGGCAGATGTTGCGGCCGCTCGCGCGTATCCAGGCTGTTGGATCGCGCGTGTCGATGCGGATCGGATGCTCTTCGCCCGGCGTCATCTGGCGGAGCTTCACGAAGAGGAGGGCGCCTTCATCGCTGGACGGCCCGTGAGCGGAACCCGGCGGATTTCGCAGATACCAGCCAGCGGGGTAGTGCCGGTCGCCTTCCGAGAACGTGCCGGACAGCACCAGGATCTCCTCGCCACCCGGGTGATGGTGAGGCGGGAAGCGTGAGGCCGGTGCATAGCGAACGAGGCTGGTTGCGCGTGCGTCCTCTTCGCCCACACGATCCAGCATCACACGTTCAACGCCGGCCTGGGGCGAGGCGACCCACTGGTATTGATCGGGCACGACAACGGCGCGGCGCGAGAAATCTGCATTCACGTTCATCGTGAGAATCATGAGCCGTTTGAAGGTCCAACGGCGCTCCGCTGGAGGGGCAGGTGGGACGGCCGGTCAGCCGCAGGCGCGGCCGACCGGCTGGAGGGCAATCAGCCTTGCAGGCGTTGAGCCAGGGCTTCAGCCAGCGGGGCGGCCGATGCCGGGCTCTGGCCCGTCATGAGCGCGCCGTCCACGATCACGTTGGGCTCCCAGTTGGCCTTGCTGACGTAGTCGGCGCCGCGGCCCTTGAGCTCGTCTTCGAGCGAGAACAGCAGGTGGTCCAGCAACTCGATCTCGTTGTCCTCCGCATTCTTGAAGCCGGTCAGCTTGACGCCCTTGACCAGGTACTCGCCGTCGGCCTTCTTGACGTCGCGCAGGATGGCGGGCGCGTGGCAGACCATGGCGATCGGGCGATGGCTGGCATGGAAGTCGCGGATCAGCTTGATCACGAAGGAGTCCGACGCCAGGTCCCAGAGCAGGCCGTAGCCGCCGGGGAAGAACACCGCGTCGAAGGTGTCGGCGTTGATGTTGCGCAGCTTGCGGGTGTTCCTGGCGGCGAACATCGCGACCGGATCCGCCAGGAAGCGGTCGGTGAAGGGGGTGGTGAACGGCGCCTTCATGCTCAGCAGATCGATGGGGGCATCGCCGCCGTCGGGCGACGCGAAGACGACTTCGTAGCCTGCTTCGGTGAGGATGTAGTACGGCGCGGCCAGTTCGGTAAACCAGGTGCCTGTCTGCTTGCCGCTGATGCCCATTTCGTCCACGGAGGACATGACGAGCAGCACGCGCTTCTGCTTGTTTCCGGTGTTCATGGCGATCTTCCTTTGATAGATAACGTTGATGGTGGTCACAGGTGAAGCCAGGTGTGTTTGCTCTTCCCGCCAGCCATGCATCGCATTCTTCTGATCTGGTCCCCCGCCGACAAACGAGATAAAGTGCCTCGGTCAGAAAGAAATTCTTTAGCGTCGTGAAGGCACCCATCCATCTCAACGCGCTGCGCGCCTTCGAGGCCAGCGCCAGGCATCAGAGCTTTTCGGCGGCAGCGGCGGAGCTCAATGTGACGCCGGCGGCGGTCGGCCAGTTGGTGCGGACGCTCGAGGATTGGCTGGGCTCACCGCTGTTCGTCCGCGGCACTAGCGGACGCGCGCGGCTGGTCGCCACCGAAGCGGCGCAGCTCGCGCTGCCCGACCTTCGGGCCGGATTCGACCGGCTGAGCGTCGGCCTGGAGCGGCTCAAGGAAGGCTCGGCGAGTGGCGTCCTGACGGTCACCGTCAGCCCAGCCTTTGCCGCCAAGTGGCTGCTGCCACGCATCGAGCGATTCCACGCCGCATGGCCCGACACGGACCTGCGGCTGGAGACCAGCCTCAAGCCGGTCGACTTCATCACCCAGCGGATCGACATCGGAGTGCGCTACGGCACCGGGCGCTGGCCCGGGTTGGTCGCCGACAAGCTGATGGACGAGGACGTCTTTCCCGTCTGCTCTCCCGGCCTGATGCGCGCGGGGCGACGGCTGAAGACGCCCGGCGACCTGGCGAACGAGACGTTGATCCACGACCTGTCGATGGACAGCCATGCAGACTTCCCCTCGTGGGACGTGTGGCTCAAGAAGGCGGGCGTGTCCGGCGTCTCGACCAGGCGTGGCACGCGGATCAACAGTTCAGCGGCGGTGCTGCAGGCCGCGATCGACGGCCAAGGCATTGCGCTGGCACGCAGCGTGATGGCTAGAGACGATCTCGCGGCGGGCCGGCTCGTGCGGCTGTTTCCGAAGATCGAGTTCGTCTCCGCGCTGGCCTACTTCGCGGTCTACCGCGCCGAGCGCGCCAACCTGCCGAGACTGGTCGCCTTCCGCGAGTGGTTGATCAGCGAGGCGGCGATGTAGGTGGCGGAGGCGCTATTCCTGCGTCGTGCAACCCGACCAATTCTTTGCCAAATGCGATGCCGAGATGAATGCCGAGCGAGAACAACTCAAGCAAAAGTGCAAGCCGCTCTTTGATCAGTTGGCGCAACTGCTGTTCGAAGCCGACCCGATGGGTATCAACTTCGAGAGCAACACGGATGAATACGACCCGGAGGTTGGGACCATCCTGCCCCGATTGGAAGGCGCGCATTCGGCGGACGACGTTCAGACGATCGTGCACGAGGAGTTCTGTCGTTGGTTCGGGCCGGAAGAGGCCGGAACCAGAGAGCAGTACGCAGCGGTGTCTCAGCAGATCTGGAGCGCGTGGTGCGACTTCAAGGTCTAGCCGCTTCCGGTCCACCCTCGCGCTGCAGAGCCGACTCTCGCACTAATGCTGAGGCTGCAGCCCGAAGTAGAGCGGCTTCAGGCTGAAGTTGATCCTTCACCCCGCTGGGCGCCTCCGCCAACCACAGGTCCAGCACCCGGTGGCGTGCCAGGTCTTGAGGGGTGACGAGCAACTCGGACACGGGGCCTGACTGCGCTTGCAGTCATGCCTCATCTTGTGATCGACAAACTCCTGTGCGACGTCCAGTGGCATTCCTTCCAACCTCGCGATCTCTTCGGCGTAGTTCGCCGGAGGCAGCTTGCTCAACTGCATGATTGTCTTGAGGTGAACGTTGTACTCAGCACGGATGGAGATACCGCAGTGGATACAAGGCTCGCGGGCTATGGACATGGTTCAGACTTTTGGAGGTGGCGTCAGCGAAAAATATTTGACTCGCCACCCATGTCGCACGGGGGATCGAACGTGCCGTGCCACCCGATGAGGACTCGGTCAAAGGCATCGACAAAGTAGCGCGACCCTTTGGTTATTTTGACTAGGCCTCCACCGTAGGAGACGAAAAGATCGGTAGTGGCAAGGCAACGCGCGGCGTCGTCCCAATGATTGCTGCTCGGCAGCACTTCGGGATCCACGGGAGCGGCCCATAGGGAATCCTCGCCTACCGAGGCTCGCCTTAGGAGGCCGCCGAGGTCTCCATGCCCCATCTGTTCTGCAACTTCAGCAGGCGTCTGCCCGTCGTGAGTCAAGGCGGTCAATGACGCACCCCTGCGGATGAGCACGCGGCAAGGCGCTTCCGACCCGAAGTAGGCAGCCTGATGCAAGAACGTCCACTGAGATCCAGGACTGCTGAACCTGCAGCAGCGATTCAGCAGTAGTGGGGATGTCGACCAATCTACCAATACGCGGTCCCAGTCTCCCGCCTTGGCCATCTTGTATGCCTGTTCGATCTGGCTCTGAAATTCGCTCATTCTGACATCTCGGCCGCGGTTATCTCTCGACGCCTTTCTTCCTCGCACTTGAAACACGCGAAGTACTTTATTGTCTCCATATCCCCAGTCACGAATTCATCGCAGTGTGGGCATGCGATTGCTTGCCAGCCCCTATCAAAGCAAGAGACGCAACTCCACAATCCGTCGATGTAGAAGACGGATGGTTTGGAATGTTTGCATTCGTGGCATTGCGCCACACAGGGTGCATCCTCTTCCCACCAGTCGTCGCCCTTCTTGTACTTCGCCTTGCATAGTGAGATGAGCTTGTCTGTGTCGATCGGATGTGCGCAGTGCGGGCATGCCTCAAGTGCGGGATTGAAGAATTCAAACTCCTTGCTGCATTTGTCGCAGGAGATCTTCTCGGCGGTCGGCTTCGTGGCCAACCCTGTTTTCTGGCAGACCAAGCAGCGATAGGCAGAACCCCATGGGTGACTTTCGCTCACGAGCCCCGATGCAGCTTGACAGCTGCCACACTGCACAAACGTGTGCCCGTCGCGCTGTTTCTTGTGAATAATCGGCTCAAGCTCTTGGAATCTTGATTGGATGAATTCGCGCTCTTGGAGGATTCGCCGGTGAAGGCGATCAAGTTCCGGGAGGTAGGCCCTGAAGGTTGATTTCCATCTAACTGTCAGGAGTTCGTGCAGCCAGCGCCAAGAAGCCCACTGCTCAACGACAACGCCCGCCTTGCTTCCGCCGAGATCTGGATACGAGGTATGAGCGAAATGGACAATTTGATTTCGATGCTCCGCTAGCGTCTTAAAGTTGTCGAGCGCTGTTTCCTCGATGGCTTCACCAACTATGTCCTTTAGTCTCCTGGCGGCGTCCTCCAAATAGACAGAGTGGAAGTCACCAACGCTAAAGCTTGCAAGATTCGCTGACTCTGGCTTTCCAATAATGAGAGTCCAATGTTCCGCCATTAGTCTAGCCTTGAGAAAAAGCTCTATGGCGGTGTAGAAGTCAACGATTCCGTTCTTTGGTCTCTTGTCAAGGTTGTCGAGTGAGGCGTCGACGAAGTCGATGGCATTCCTGACGACTGCATCGAACATCTCTTCCTTGGTCTGCTGGCGCTGCTGAATGAACTTTCGGGCCATAGATGAGACCTCTGGGAGCGTATGGAAGTTTTGTCGCGGCCAAGTGGCCGCGGCAGTAGATGCTCGACCTAGCGCTGGCAAGTTGGCCGAACGACGTGCATGGTTTCGCGGGCCGCCTGCAATGCCAGACAGGTTAGCGTCTTACAGGAGAAGCCTACCTCAAGCCATCGCGCGTCCAAGGCCACCTCGCAGAAAGTCGTTCTCCATCGGGAATCGAATCGACTGTTTGCTTCGCCTGCGCATCGAACGTGCGGCGTCGACGGAACTGCGAAGACTACTTACCTTGCTGACGTTGAGAACCAGGGTTAGTTCAGGCGATCGGTATGAAATTCCAAAGTGGACTCACAAGTCCTGGCTCAGAAATAGTTGTGGCGCTCGGTGTGGCAATCGTCTCCTCTTTCGTAGGGGAGCCAGCGAGCGTCAGTCGCCAGCGATTTGCTCAAGTGCCTGTTTCAACCCTGGAGATGCCCCATAGAGCGGCGCAAACCCACTCAGCAGCACTTGAGCGCTGCGCTTATAAGCGGCCGATTCGACGTCGAGCTGTCCGTCTCGAAGTGCGGCAACGACGGTGGTCGACAGCACCCCGGCGGGATTCTCGATGTCCACGCCGATCTCGGCGAATGAGGTCGGTGCTTGCTTGGGGGCCAGGTCATGCGCGACGGATCCGGGGATCAACGTGGCCGCGGCTAGGCAGCATCCGCCCGACACCGCCAGCGACGAGTGCACCGTCTGCGGTGTGAAGTACCGGACGGCCAGATCGGCCCCGACGGTGGACGCGCTGACGATGCAGACCTTGGGAATGGTTTCGCTCAGCAGCAGCTCCTGTGCCGTCATGGGCTGCCCATCCTTGCGACGGAGCTGCATCTTCAGGCCCGCGTCGACCCAGATCTCCCGCAGGCGCTGCATCAGCTCCACGTCGGCTGCCAGCTCGCGCGTGGACTCGTGTCCGGTCTTTCCGAGATCGCCTGCGGGAATGATCACCATCGGGACCGCGACGTCCACGCAGCTCGCGCGCACGCCTCGGAAGACATCGACCGCCTGACCCGTCGGAAGCAGGGCGCCTGTCTTCGCGCCGGCGGGCCGATGCAGGAACAGGTCCACCGCGGGATGTCGCCCCATCACGCCGGGGATCTCGCCGGTGGCGAAGGTCCCGTCCGGCTCGATCGCCATGCGCGACGTCGTCAGGACGCCGGTGTTGGTGTTCAGGATGTCGAGCTCGATCTTGCCGGCGTCTGGCGTGCTCACCAGCCCCGTGTCCAAGGCCCAGAGCTGCAGCGCTGACGACATGTTCCCGCAGTTCACGCTCCAGTCGATGCGGCCGTGGTCGGACGCCAGTTGAGCCAGCGTGCTGATCAGACGCGGCGCATCGCTGCCTGCTTCAAGCGAAGCGAAGAAGACCTTATTGCTCGTCGCGGGACCGCGACCCAAGCCCGTGATCTGCCGATTGCCAGGCCATTCGCCCGACAGCGGAACGCCCATCAGATGACGCAACAGCTCCTCGCGGAATTCGAGTTCCTTCGGGGCGATGTCGTCCCAGATCACCAGCCCGGTGGACGTGCCACCGCGCATGTGATGCACGGGGAACTCCCACGTGTGGCCGCGAAGGCGAGGGCGGGGAAGCTGTGTCATTGCGGATGGTTAACGGTCGGCTCCGCGGCGCGGAGGATCTCGTCAAACTCTAGCGCACGAGCACCTTCGCGATCTGTCCCAAGGTCCTCAGAGCGCCCTCGACCTGCGGGTTGTCGGGATGCCCGAAGTTGAGCCTCAGGTGGTGCGTGAAACGGGGCTCGGCGGAGAACAGATGCCCCGGCGCGATGCTGATGTCATGGGACAGGGCGACCCGGTGCAACTCCAGCGCGTCGATCTGTTCGGGCAGCTCGACCCAGACGCAGTAGCCGCCCTCCGGTTGCGTGACGCGGGTGCCTTCGGGAAAGCTCTTCGCGATGGTCCTCAGCACCGCTTGCCGGTTCGTGACGAGCGCTTGCCGGAGCTGTCGAAGGTGCCGGTCGTAGCCGCCCCGGCTGAGGTACTCGCTCAGGCCCTCCTGCATCGGCACAGGCGTGGCCAGCGAGCTCATGAGCTTGCGACGGCTGACGTCCCGCGCGAACCGCCCCGCCGCCGCCCAGCCGACGCGGAACCCCGGCGCCAGCGACTTCGAGAACGAACTGCAGTGCAGCACCAGGCCGCTCTTGTCCCAGCCCTTGGCGGGCCGCGGGCGCGAACCGAAGTACAGCTCGCCGTAGACGTCGTCCTCGATGAGCGGGATCTCGCGCTCGGCGAGCAGCGCCACCAGCGCCGCCTTGGCCGCATCGGGCATCAGGCTGCCCAGCGGGTTCTGGAAATTCGGCATCAGCCAGCACGCCTTCACCGGATGGCGGTCGATGACGGCCGCCAGCGCCGCCACGTCGACGCCGGTGCGCGCATGGGTGGCCACTTCGACCGCCTTGAGCCCGCGGCGCTCCAGCGCCTGCAGCGCGCCGTAAAACGTCGGCGACTCGATGGCGACGAGGTCGCCCGGTTTCGTCACCGCCTCCAGGCACAGGTTCAAGGCCTCCATCGCGCCGTTGGTCACGACGATCTCGTCCGCGTCCACCTTGCAGCCGGCGCCCAGGTAGCGCAGGCCGATCTGGCGCCGGAGCTCGGCGCTGCCCGGCGACAGGTCCTCGACCGTGCGCCACGGGTCCAGCCCGCGCGTAGCCTTGCCGAGCGCCAGTGCCAGCTTGTCCAGGGGGAACAGCGTCGGACTCGGGAACGCCGAGCCCAGCGGCACCACGGCCCGGTTGCGCGACAGCCCGAGCACCTGGAACACCAGCTCCGAGACCTCGACGCTGCGCTCTTCGGCCAGCGGGTCCGACGCGTGGGGCTCGGGGTGCGGGATCGCGGCCTGGCTGACGAAGTAGCCGGAGCGCGGCCGCGCCTCGATCAGGCCGCGGGCCTCCAGCAGGTAGTAGGCCTCGAAGACCGTGGAGGGACTGACGCCGCGGTCCTTGCTCGCTTCGCGGACCGAGGGCAGGCGATCGCCGGGGCGCAACTGGCCCGAGGCGATGGACGCCGCCAGATCATCGGCAAGGGCTTCGTAGCGCTTCATGAGGGGGATGCTGATATGGCCTGTCGCGTGGACCGACTGCACTGTATCGGCTACCTCCCGGCCACCGTGATTTCCCTCTCAATCGCCCATCTGATCCGGTGTTTTTACAGGAATCTGAATCTGTATTTATCGGACGGGCGGGCGCACAGTCGCACCATCATGGAATGGGTCCCCACACTCTTCATCGCCTTCAAGGCCACCGTGCTGTGCATCGGCATGTTCTACGCCGTCAAGTGGCACTACGACCAGGGCAAGAAGAACGGCGTGGAGAAGCAGCGCGCGGTGCTCCTCGCGTGCGCCAAGCTGGTCGGCATCTTCCTGGTGCTCGCCGTGGTCCTGCTGTTCCTGACCTTCGGCGTCGGCAAGTGGCTGGGGCTGGACTTGAACTTCTGAGGAAGGGAAGGCCGCGCCCGATCAGCGCTTTCTCAGCGCTTGGCTCAGCGCCGCACCTTCCCGTCATCCGTCAGGATGGTCATGTCCACGTACCGCGAGCCGGCGTGCTTCTGTCCCGAGAAGCTGAGGAAGAAGCCGCCCAGGTCGAGCTGGCTCTGCGCTTCCAGGCCGTTGATGATGTTGGACGGCGTCGGGTCGTTGCCAGCGCGCTTGAGGCCTTCCACCATGGTCTTGGCGGCGATGAAGCCTTCCATGCCCGTGTAGCTCGGCTCCGACTTCGCGGCCTTCACGCGCTGCAGGTACTCGCCGGCGATCGGCGTCAGGCCCGAGAACGGGAAGGGCACGACCTGCGACACGACCACGCCGCGCGCGTCCTTGCCCAGCTCCGACGCCAGCGCCTGCGCGCCCACGAACGAGAAGTTGTAGAAGTTGCCCAGGAAGCCGGTCTTGCGCGCGCCCCGGATGAAGGCCGCGCAGGACTTGTACGCCGCCACCTGCACGATGCACTCGGGCTTGCCCGCCATCACCGAGGTCAGCGACGCCGCCACGTCCACCGAATTGCGCTCCACCGTGCCCTGCGACACCGGGGCCAGGTTGTGCTGCTTGAGCGCCGCCGTCACCGCCGCCAGACCGGCCTGGCCGTAGGCGTCGTTCTGGAAGAACACCGCCACGCGCGTGATGCCCACCGAGGTGATCTGCTTGACGATCTCCATCGCCTCGTCGTTGTACGACGCACGGATGTGGAACAGGAAGCGGTTGAACGGCGCGCGCAGCGCTTCAGCGCCGGTGAAGGGCGCGACCAGCGGGATCTTCGCGGCCGTCAGCAGCGGCACCGCCGCCAGCGTCGTGGGCGTGCCCACGTAGCCGAACAGCGCATTGACGCCGTCCTCGATCAGGCGGCGGGTGTTGGCCGCGCAGCGCTCCGGCTCGTAACCGTCATCCATGCTGTGCAGCTCGATGCGGCGCCCGCTCACGCCGCCGCGCTGGTTGACCTGGTCGAACACCAGCATCGCGCCTTCCTTGAACTGCTCGCCCAGTTCCTTCGCCGGACCGCTGAAAGGCGCGGACTGACCCAGCAGGATGCGCGAGTTGTCGGCGAAGGCGGGCAGGCTGCCGGCGCCCGCGAGGGCGGCGAAGTTCTGGAGCAGATGGCGGCGGTTCATGGCGGGAGGATGTCCTGGCACTTCTGGAAAACCCGCGATCTTCCCCGAACGCGGTGACCAGACGTGTATGCAGTAGCCACATCGCCTGCTTATCCGTATTGACCGTGGACAACTTCACAGCGCTTTCACATTGAAACATGAACCCCTGGGGTCAGGGGTTGATCGTTTCAGGGCGCCCCGCGCCGTGGGGTAACCCCCGTTCCAGGGCCGCGCCAGCCGCCGAAAGAATCAACCAAAACGACGGGGAGACGATGAGAGTTCCAATCCTTCTTCTGACGCTATGTCTCGGATCGGCGGCATGGGCGGCCGGCAACAAGGGCTGTCCGGCGGACAGTTGGAAGCCGAGCGGGGTGGCCAGCGACCTGTCGGACGCCGACCACGACTGGATCCGCTCCGCCGACCACGCCAAGGACCGGTCCCTCATCGATCTGCGGCAGGTGACCGACCGGGCGACCATGGCAGTGGTCAGGGACGCCTCCGACTCGGTGGTGGTGTTCACCCTCCGCGGGATCTATCAGCCGATCGAGGCCAGCACGATGGGCGCGCTCCGGCGTCAGAGCACGCCGCGCGGCTTGCAGGACCTTGAGGCCGGCCGGGTGTTCCCGACATCGAAGAACACCGGTCAGGTGGAATGCCTGAGCGACTGGAAGGCCCTCGACGCCGATACCGTCCAGGTGCGGGTCACCTACTTCACCGTGGCGGGAGACTTCCGTCGGGAGATGACCTTCGTCCGCAGCGGCAAGCGGTGGCTCTTCGACCAGGCAGCGGAGTGAGGCTGCGCGATGAAGGCTGCGGGAGGGCCGCGGGAAGGCTGCGGGAAGCCTTGGTCAGCGCATCACCTTCCCGTCGTCCGTCAGGATGGTCATGTCCACGAACCGGGACCCGGCGTGGCGCTGGTTGGAGAAGCTGATGAAGAACCCGCCCAGGTCGAGCTGGTTCTGCGACTCCAGGCCGCTGACGATGCTCGCCGAGGTCGGCTCGCTCCCCGCGCGGCGCAGGCCTTCCACCATCGTCCTGGCGGCGATGAAGCCCTCCATGCTGGTGTAGCTCGCCTCCGCCTTCGCGGCCTTGGCGTGCTGGAGGTAGTCCCCCGCCAGCGGCGTCAGCCCGTGGAAGGGAAAGGGCACGACCTGCGACACCACCACGCCGCCGGCGTCCTGGTGCAGGTCGGTCGCCAGCGCCTGCGAGTCCACGAACGAGAAGCTGTAGAACGCCCCCCGGTAACCGGTCCGGCGCGCCCCGCGGATGAAGGCCGCGCAGGACTTGTGCGCCGCCATCTGCACGATGCAGTCGGGCTTGCCCGCCATGACGGCATGCAGTGAGGCGGTCACGTTGTCGGAGTGACGCTCCACCATGCCCTGCGACACCGGGGTCAGGTCGTGCTGCCGGAGCGCCGAGGTCAGGGCCGACAGGTCCGCCTGCCCGTAGTCGTCGTTCTGGAAGAACACCGCCACGCGCCGCGTGCCCACCGAGACGATCTGCTTGGCGATCTCCGCCGCCTCGTCGTTGTACGACGCGCGGATGTGGAAGAGGTAGCGGTTGAAGGGCGCGTGCAGGGCGTCCGCGCCGGTGAGCGGCGCCACCAGCGGGACCTTCGCCGCCGTCAGCACCGGCACCGCCGCCAGCGTCGTGCGCGTGCCGACGTAACCGAACAGCGCCTGGGCGCCGTCCTCGATCAGGCGCCTCGTATTGGCGGCGCAGCGCTCGGGATCGTCACCGTCGTCCAGGCTGCGCAGCTCGATGTGCCGCCCGTGCACGCCGCCGCGCTGGTTGACGGCATCGAAGACCAGCATCGCGCCGGCCTTGAACTGGTCGCCCAGATCCTGCGACGGGCCGCTGAAGGGCGCGGACTGGCCCAGCACGATGCGGGGCACCTCGCCGAAGGCAGACAGGCTGCCCGCCCCCGTGAGGGCGGCGACACTCTGGAGCAGATGACGCCGGTTCATGAGGACCCCCTCCGTCGTTGACCGTGGCACCAATTACTTTAGGCTGTACGGCAAGAGGGTTTCAAGGCCAGTCGTCAATTCCCGGCGGGATGCTGCTGGAGGTAGACCGCATGCAGCTCGTCCGCCCACTTGCGCAGGGCCTGCCCGATGGCCGTGTACTCGTATTCGTTGAGGTTGGCCAGCGAGGCGCGCGCCGACGGCCGCGTGGCGCCGAAGCCCCGGCCCGGCAGCAGCACGATGCCAGTCTCCTCGGCGACGCGGAACAGCAGCTCGCCCGTCGACGATTGCTGGACGGCCCATTCGGCGAAGGCAGACCCGTACAGCTTGGCGGCGATGTCCTCGACGTCGAGCAGCGTGTAGTAGTTGACCGAGAGCGGGTCGTGGGCCAGTTCCACGCCCAGCGCGCCGTGCAACGCCGTGTCCCGGCGGCGGATCAGCTTCTTCAGCGCCGCCTTGTAGGCGTCGTGCTCGTCCATCATCGCGAACAGCGAGAACAGCGTCATCTGCACCTGCTGCGGCAGCGAGAGCCCGGCCGTGTGGTTCAGCGCCACCACGCGGCTGTCGGTCACCATGCGGTCGATGAACTTGAAGGCCTCGACGTCGACGGTGACCGACTCATACCGCCGGTGCAGGCGCTGCCGCGCGCTCTCCGGCGCCCGCGCCAGCGCCGCGTCGAAGATGTTCTGCTTGTGCATCGCGACCGCGCCCAGCCGCCAGCCTGTGGCCCCGAAGTACTTCGAGTACGAGTACACCAGGATGGTGTTGGCCGGGCAGGTCTGGAAGACCGACTGGAAGTCGTCGGCGAAGGTCCCGTAGACGTCGTCCGTGATGATCATCAGGTCGGGCCGCTCGTCCTTCACCAGCGCCTGGATCCGGTCGTGGCTGCGGCGGTCCAGGCAGACCGAGGCGGGGTTGCTCGGGTTGATGCAGAAGAACACCTTGACGGCGGGATCCTTGAGCTTGTCGAGCTCCGCATCCGGGTACTGCCAGCCCGCCTGCGGGTCGGCGTTGAGCGGCACGATCTCGAGCGAGAACTGCTCCAGGTGCGGGATCTCGATGTAGGGGGTGAAGACCGGCATGCCGATCGCCACCTTGTCGCCGGCCTTGAGCAGCCCGTTGCTCTGCAGGCTGTTGAAGATGTAGGCCATCGCGGCCGTGCCGCCTTCCACCGCGAACACGTCCATCTGGCTGGGCCCGATCGTCGACTGCGTCATCTCGCGGCTCAGGTAGTGGCCGACGATCTGTTCGGCGACGCGAAGCATCCGCCCCGGCACCGGGTAGTTGCAGCCCAGGATGCCGTCGACCATCTCGTGCAGGTAGGCCGTCGCGTCCAGCCCCAGCTGGTCCCGGACGTAGCTCAGCGTCTTGCCCAGGAAACGCACGCCCTCCTGGTCCTTGTGCTCGGAGACAAAACGCTCGAAGCGGCCTTCGATGCCCTCGATGGCGGCCAGGCCTCCGACGCCCTGCGTCATGTAGGAGTAGGACAGCTCGGACTCCGCCGCGGCGAACAGCCCCAGCCGGAAGAACGCCCGGCGCGGCGTCGTGGCGAGGAAGTTGGGATTGCCCCGTCCCGCGTTGAGCATCGCGCGGTTGCTCTTGCCGGACGAGGCCAGCTTGATCAGTTCGTCCTTGAGCTCGAACGGGCTCAGCGAGGCGAAGTTCTTCTTTCCGTTTCCAGTCATGGCGGTGGTCTCCCGTGAGGCCTCAGGTGAAGGCGATGATCAGCGGACCCAGCAACGTCAGGAAGACGTTGGCCAGGGCGTAGGTGATGGCGAAAGGGACGGTCGGCACGTTGTTGCCGGCCTTGTCGAGCACCTCGCCGAAGGCGGGGTTGGCGCTGCGGGCGCCGGTCAGCGCGCCGGCGAAGACGGCGACGTTGTCGTAGCGCAGCACGTAGCGCCCGACGACCATGGCGATCAGCAGCGGGATCACCGTGACCAGGACGCCGAGCAGGAAGAGCTTCAGGCCCTGGTCCAGGATGGTGTGCACCGCCTGCTGGCCCGATTGCAGGCCCACCATCGCGACGAAGCCGGCCAGGCCGAGGTCGCGCATCAGCGCGGAGGCTGCCGTGGGCAGGTTGCCGGCGGTGTGCCGGCGGCTGCGCCACCACCCGAACAGCAGGCCGCTCAGCAGCGCGCCGCCGCCGCTGCCCAGCGTGATGGGCACCGGCCCGGCGCGCACCACCAGCAGGCCGATCAGCAGGCCGACGTTGATGCCGAAGCCGTGGAAGACGAAGTCGGTCTTGTCGCTGGGCACGATCACCGGCCCGACCGACTGCGCCGCGCGCTGGATGTCGGCGCTGGCGCCGAACAGGGTGACCAGATCGCCCGGCAGCACCACCGTGTCCGGCCGGATCGGGACCGGCGAGCCGCCCCGCAGCAGCGCCAGCGCATAGACCCCGTGGCGCAGGCCGTCGGACAGGCCCGCCACGATCTCGCCCACCGGGCGGTTCAGGTACTGCGGGTTGGCGATGGAGACGTCGCGCCTGACCATCACCAGTTCCATGTCCCCCGTGTGCGGCTCTTCCTTGCCGATCACGCCGGCCTGCGCCACGACGGCGGAGCGCCGGCCGACGAGCAGGATCAGGTCGCCGGTCGCCAGCGCCATCTCGCCGGTGACGCCGATCTCGGCGCCATCGCGCCGCACCCGCTCGACCGTCACGGCGCCGACCGGACCGCTGTTCTCCAGCGCCTTCACGGTCAGCCCCGTCTGCGTGATGCGGATCACCCGGCCGACGATGTCGGGCAGCGCGCTCGATTCGTCGGCGGCGTACAGGCGCAGGCCCTTGAGCTGCGCCTGCTCGGCCTGCAGCGCGTCCTTGCGGATGTCGCGCTTCATGAACCATTGCAGCAGGTTCACGCAGACGATGATGGCCCCGAACGAGCCGAAGATGTAGGTCACCGCATACCCGATGGCCACGTTGGCCTGCATGGTCTGGGCGGCTTCCGGCGAGAGGCCGAGCTTGTCGATCGCGGAGCCCGCCGTCCCGATGATCGCGGACTGCGTCAGTCCGCCCGCGGCCAGGCCGGCCGCCAGGCCCTTGTCCAGGCCGAACACCCGGGCGATGACGAGCACCGTCACCAGGCCCGACAGCGCCAGCACGACCGCCATCGAGATCTCGCGCAAGGACTGGCGCCCCAATGAGCGGAAGAACTGCGGACCGCTCTCGAAGCCGACCGCGTAGATGAACAGCGCGAACAGGATGGCCTTGATGCCGGAGTCGATGTGCACGCCGACCTGGCTGATGGCCACGGCGGCCAGCAGGGACCCGGCGACGCCGCCCAGCTGGAACGAGCCGAACTTGAACTTCCCGATCCAGTAGCCCAGCGCCAGGGACAGGAACAGCGCGAGCTCGGGCGATTGGTGCAGGACGGATTGGATGAACGTCACTGTGTCTCCCTGGTTGTGAAATAAAGACTAACAACGGCCTGCCACCGGCGCGATACCCCCGTTGTGGCGATTCCGGGGACAGTCGGCCGGGGGTAGGGGCGTCGTCTTTATGAAATCTTGATACCCGACGGTCCAGCTTCTACAGGCCCTTGACGCGCCGATTCCTAGAGTCCATCCATCCCATCCCGCCCTCAATCGAGAGGGCATGGGACCGCAAAAAAATGGATGCACTCTTTCTCGGATTGAGCGTCGTGCTGTTCCTCGTGGCGGTGGGCCTGGCCGTGGCCAGCCATCGCCTGGAGGCCAAGCCATGAGCGCGCTCTACTGGCTGACCGGTTCCATCTCCGCCGGTCTGTTCGTCTATCTCCTGGTCGCCCTGTGGCGGGCGGAGGAGTTCTGACATGACGAACCTCGCCTGGGCCAACCTGGCCCTCTACCTCGTCGTCACGCTGCTGCTGGCCTGGCCCCTCGCGCGCTGGATCACGGCGCTCGCCAAGGGGCAGATGCCCGCATGGCTCGCCGCCGTCGAGCGACCGATCTTCCGCCTCGCCGGCGTCAAGCCCGAAGAAGGCATGGGCTGGAAGCAGTACGCGATCGCGCTGCTGATCTTCAACTTCATCGGCGTCATCGCCGTCTACGCGCTGCAGCGCCTGCAGGGCGTGCTGCCGCTCAACCCGCAGGGCATGGGCGCGATCAGCCCGGACTCGTCCTTCAACACCGCCATCAGCTTCGTCGCCAACACCAACTGGCAGGGCTACGGCGGCGAGTCGACGATGAGCTACCTCACCCAGATGCTCGCGCTGACGGTGCAGAACTTCCTGTCCGCCGCCACCGGCATCGCGGTCGTGTTCGCGCTGATCCGCGGCTTCGCCTCGCGCCTGAGCGGGCACGTCGGCAACTTCTGGGCCGACATGACCCGCTGCACGCTGTGGCTGCTGCTGCCGCTGTCCCTCGTGTTCGCGGTGGTCTTCGTCCAGCAGGGCGTGATCCAGAACTTCGACGGCTACCGCACCGTGCAGACCGTCGAGGCGCAGGACTACCAGACGCCCAAGCTCGGCGCCGACGGCCAGCCGCTGAAGGACGCCAAGGGCGAGCCCGTGATGGAGAACCAGCACACGCAGGAGCAGTCGCTCGCGATGGGGCCGGTCGCGTCGCAGGAAGCCATCAAGATGCTGGGCACCAACGGCGGCGGCTTCTTCAACGCCAACTCCGCGCATCCGTACGAGAACCCGACGCCGTTCACCAACCTGCTGCAGATCGTCGCGATCTTCGTGATCCCGGCCGCGCTGTGCCTGAGCTTCGGGCAACTGGTCGGCGACCGCCGCCAGGGCGCCGCGATCCTGGCCGCGATGAGCGCGATGTTCATCGTCGGCGTGCTGATCGCCACGCCCGCCGAGCAGGCCGGCAATCCGCTGGTGGCCGCGCAGGGCGTCGACATCCAGGCCACCGAGCTCCAGGCCGGCGGCAACATGGAGGGCAAGGAGACGCGCTTCGGCATCAGCGCCAGCGCGCTGTTCGCCGTCGTGACCACCGCCGCCTCCTGCGGCGCGGTCAACGCGATGCACGACAGCTTCACCCCCATCGGCGGCGCCGTGCCGCTGGTGATGATGCAGCTGGGCGAAGTGGTCTTCGGCGGCGTCGGCACCGGCCTGTACGGCATGCTGATCTTCGCGATCCTGGCCGTCTTCATCGCCGGCCTGATGATCGGCCGCACGCCGGAGTACCTGGGCAAGAAGATCGAGCCGTTCGAGATGAAGATGAGCGCCGTGGCCATCCTCGTGACGCCCATCGTCGTGCTCGCGGGCACCGCCATCGCGGTCCTGGCCGACGCGGGCAAGGCCGGCGTCGCCAACCCCGGCGTGCACGGCTTCAGCGAGATCCTCTACGCCTTCACCTCGGCGGCCAACAACAACGGCAGCGCCTTCGCCGGGCTGTCCGCCAACACGCCGTTCTACAACACGCTGCTCGGCATCGCGATGTGGCTTGGCCGCTTCCTGGTCATCGTCCCCGTGCTGGCCATCGCCGGCAGCCTGGCCGCCAAGAAGCGCATCCCCGTCGGCGAGGGCACCCTGCCCACCCACGGCCCGCTGTTCGTCGTCCTGCTCATCGGCACCGTCCTCCTGGTCGGCCTGCTGAACTACGTGCCCGCGCTCGCGCTGGGGCCCGTGGTCGAGCACCTGATGCTCTGGAAGTGACCCTTCGGAGCCCATCATGACCAATCAACTCAAGACCCTCCATACCTCCGTGCCGGCCTCGGCCCGCACCGAGGTCCTCGGTGGCGCCAAGGTCTCCGGATCTGGCCCGCAAGGACAGGACCCTCAGCCGCCGCGCGCCAACGCGAAGACCGGCCTGTGGGACCCAGCGCTGGTGAAGCCGGCGATCCGCGATTCGTTCATCAAGCTCGCGCCGTCGGTGCAGCTGCGCAACCCGGTGATGTTCGTCGTCTACGCCGGCAGCCTCCTCACCACGGGCCTGTGGCTGGCGAGCTTCGCGCGGCCCGAGCTGGCCGGCGCCGAAGGCCCGGGCTTCATGCTCGCGATCGCGCTGTGGCTGTGGTTCACCGTGCTGTTCGCCAACTTCGCGGAGGCGCTGGCCGAAGGCCGTTCCAAGGCGCAGGCCGCATCGCTGCGCGGACTGAAGGCCAAGACCTGGGCGAAGAAGCTGGAGACGCCGCGTCACGGCTCGTCCTGGCACCCGGTGGCTTCGGAAGAACTGCGCAAGGGTCACGTCGTGCTGGTCGAGGCCGGCGACCTGGTGCCGCTGGACGGCGAAGTCATCGAAGGCGTCGCCTCGGTCGACGAGAGCGCCATCACCGGCGAATCCGCGCCGGTGATCCGCGAGTCCGGCGGCGACTTCTCGGCCGTCACCGGCGGCACGCGCGTGCTGTCGGACTGGGTCGTGGTGCGCATCGCCGTCAACCCGGGCGAGGCCTTCCTCGACCGCATGATCGCGATGGTCGAGAGCGCCAAGCGCCAGAAGACGCCCAACGAGATCGCGCTCACCATCCTGCTGGTTGCGCTGACGCTGGTGTTCCTGGTCGTCACCGTGACACTGCTGCCGTACTCGCTGTTCGCGGTCGAGGCGGCCGGCGCCGGCACGGTGGTGTCGATCACCGCGCTGGTGTCGCTGCTCGTGTGCCTGATCCCGACCACCATAGGCGGCCTGCTGTCGGCCATCGGCGTGGCCGGCATGAGCCGGCTGATGCAGGCCAACGTGATCGCCACCTCCGGCCGCGCGGTCGAGGCCGCCGGCGACGTCGACGTGCTGATGCTCGACAAGACCGGCACGATCACGCTGGGCAACCGCCAGGCCAGCGCCTTCCTGCCGGCCCCGACGCTGCAGGAGCAGCTGCTGGCCGACGCGGCGCAGCTCGCTTCGCTGGCGGATGAAACGCCGGAAGGACGCTCCATCGTCGTGCTGGCCAAGCAGCGCTTCAACCTGCGCGAGCGCGAGCTGGCGACGCTGCAGGCGCACTTCGTGCCGTTCACCGCGCAGACCCGCATGAGCGGCGTCGACTTCGGCGATCCCGAGCACCCCAAGCGCCAGCTGCGCAAGGGCGCGGTGGAGGCGATCCGCCGCTTCGTCGAGCTGCACGGCGGACAGATGCCCGCGCAGGTCACCGCGGTGGCCGAGGAGGTCGCACGCCGCGGCTCCACGCCGCTGGTCGTGGCCGACCTCAACGACGGCCAGGCCCGCGTGCTCGGCGTGGTCGAGCTCAAGGACATCGTCAAGGGCGGTATCAAGGAGCGCTTCGCGCAGCTGCGCAGGATGGGCATCCGCACGGTGATGATCACCGGCGACAACCGCCTCACCGCCGCGGCGATCGCGGCGGAGGCGGGCGTCGACGACTTCCTCGCCGAGGCGACGCCCGAGGCCAAGCTCAAGCTGATCCGCGACTACCAGGCCGAAGGCCGGCTGGTGGCGATGACCGGCGACGGCACCAACGATGCCCCCGCGCTGGCCCAGGCCGACGTGGCGGTGGCCATGGCCAGCGGCACGCAGGCCGCGAAGGAGGCCGGCAACATGGTCGACCTCGATTCGAATCCGACCAAGCTGCTGGAGATCGTCGAGACCGGCAAGCAGCTGCTGATGACGCGCGGCTCGCTGACGACCTTCTCCATCGCCAACGACGTGGCCAAGTACTTCGCCATCATCCCGGCGATGTTCCTGGGCGTGTATCCGCAGCTGGCCGCGCTCAACGTGATGGGCCTTCACAGCCCGTCGTCCGCGATCCTCTCGGCGGTCATCTTCAACGCGCTGATCATCGTCGCGCTCATCCCGCTGGCGCTCAAGGGCGTCGCCTACCGGCCCATCGGCGCAGCCGCGCTGCTGCGCCGCAACCTGTGGATCTACGGCCTCGGCGGCCTGATCGTGCCCTTCGTGGGCATCAAGGCGATCGACCTGCTGCTGGTCGCGCTCCACCTCGTGTGACGCGGAGGACTTCATCATGACAAGCACCCCATCCACCTCGCCGTCGAGCTCTTCGTCGAGCTCTTCGTCGAGCTCTGCGTCGACCGCCTTTTCACCGCTGCGAATGCTGCGCCCCGCGCTCGTCGGCTTCGTGCTGCTGAGCGCCGTCACCGGGCTGCTGTACCCGGCGCTGGTGACCGGCGTCGCCAAGACCCTGTTCCCGTTCCAGGCCGAAGGCAGCCTCCTCCTGCACGACGGCCAGGTGGTCGGCTCCGAGTTGATCGGCCAGAACTTCTCCTCGCCGCGCTACTTCTGGGGCCGTCCGTCGGCAACTGGCCCGATGGCCAACAACGCCACCGGCTCCAGCGGCTCCAACCAGGGGCCGACCAACCCCGCGCTGGTCGACGCCGTGA
This sequence comes from Roseateles noduli, assembly GCA_002205125.1. Lineage (GTDB taxonomy): Bacteria > Pseudomonadota > Gammaproteobacteria > Burkholderiales > Burkholderiaceae_C > Roseateles > Roseateles noduli. The sequence continues at coordinate 221,767 of NIOE01000010.1, forward strand.
AGGGCCGCATCGAGGCGCTCAAGACCGCCGATCCCGCCAACACCGCGCCGGTGCCGGTGGACCTCGTCAGCGCCTCCGCCAGCGGTCTGGATCCGCACATCAGCATGGCCGCGGCGCGCTACCAGACCGCCCGCGTGGCCCGCGAACGCGGCCTCCCGGTCGAGGCCGTCCAGCGCCTCATCCAGGCCAACACCGAGGCCCGCGATCTCGCCGTCCTCGGCGAGCCGCGCGTCAACGTGCTCAAGCTCAATCTGGCACTGGACAAGCTGGCGGGACGCAAGGCGGAGGTGCCGCCGGCCGCGTCGGCTTCCGCGCCGACCGCATAAACAGAACGACAAACCCAACTCAAGCAGTTCACGCAGTTCATGAAAACCCGTCTTCTCTCGCTGTTCCTGATCTCCTCCTGCTTCCTGCACGCCGCCGCGCGCGCCGAAGGCGAGGCGCCGCTCGCCACGTCGGCGCCGACGTCCGAGCACACCTTCACCGGCAACGTGGCCTTCGTCAGCGACTACCGCTTCCGCGGCATCAGCCAGACCTGGAAGCGCCCCGCCGTGCAGGCCGGCTTCGACTACAGCCACAGCAGCGGCCTGTACCTGGGCACCTGGGCGTTCAACGTCTCGGGCAACAGCTACAACAACGGCGCCGGCATGGAGTGGGACCTCTACGGCGGCTACAAGCTGCCGGTGACCGACGCCATCACCCTGGACGTCGGCGCACTGGCCTACGTCTATCCCGGTGCGCGCCTCAACGCGGCGCCCGGCCAGCCGACCTCGAACAAGTACGACAACGTCGACCTCTACGCCGCCGTCACGGCGGGCGCGTTCTCGGCCAAGCTGTCGGTCGCCGCGACCGACTACTTCGGCCTGGACGGCGAGACCGCCGGCTACGCCTACTTCAACGCGCTGCCGGCCAGGGGATCGTCCAAGGGCACGTCCTACTTCGACCTGAACTACGGCTTCGAGCTGGGGCACGGCTTCAACGCGGGCGTGCACCTCGGCCACCTGTGGGTGCGCAAGTACGGCGACCTTTCCTACACCGACTGGAAGCTGTCCGTGACGAAGGAGATGAAGCAGCTCGGCGGCCTGACGCTGGGGCTGGCCGTCGTCGGCACCGACGCGGACAAGGCGCTGTACCAGGCGGGCGATTCCGCCGCAGCACGGGCGAAGCGCCTCGGCGACACCGGCGTGGTGCTGAGCGTGTCCAGGACCTTTTGATCCAGCGAGGCCTTCGAGGCCCATCGAGGCCAACGAGGGGACCGCCCCGGGGGAGCGACGTGCTCCCTGATGTCCGTTCCGAAGCGACAATTCCCCGATGCCGAGTCCGTCCGACGAAAGACCTGACCCCGACAACCTGCTGGCGCAGATCCGCCAGCAGGAGGCGGCGCAGTCGCGCGGCCGGCTGCGCATCTACTTCGGCGCGTCGGCCGGCGTGGGCAAGACCTTCGCGATGCTGCAGGCGGCCCGCCACCTGGCCGACCAGGGCCGCGCGCCGCTGATCGGCGTGGTCGAGACGCACGGGCGCGCCGACACGGCCGCGCTGCTCGACGGACAGCCGCCGCTGCCTCGGCTGCCGATGCGGCAGGTCGACCACCGCGGCCGCGCGCTGCCGGAGTTCGACCTCGACGGCGCGCTGGCGCGCCTGAAGGACCAGCCCGATGCACTGATCCTCGTCGACGAGCTGGCCCATTCCAACGTCGCCGGCTCGCGCCATCCCAAGCGCTGGCAGGACGTCGAGGAACTGCTCGCCAACGGCATCAGCGTCTACACGACGGTCAACGTCCAGCACCTGGAAAGCCTCAACGACGTCGTCGGCGGCATCACCGGCGTGCGCGTGCAGGAGACGCTGCCCGATACCTTCTTCGACCGCGCCGACGAGGTGGTGCTGGTCGACACGCCGGCCGACGAGCTGCTCGCGCGCCTGAAGGCCGGCAAGGTCTACCAGGGCGCGCAGGCCGAGCGCGCCGGCCAGCATTTCTTCCGCAAGGGCAACCTGATGGCGTTGCGCGAGCTCGCGCTGCGCCGCACCGCCGACCGCGTCGAGGACGACGTGCAGGCCTGGCGCAGCAACGAGCGCATCGCGCCGGTGTGGAAGACCGAGGCCGCGATCCTGTGCGCGATCGGCCCCGGCGACGAGGCCGAATCGATCGTGCGCAGCGCCGCGCAGCTCGCGCAGCAGCTGGCGGTGAGCTGGCATGCGGTGCATGTCGAGACGCCGGCGCTGCACCGGCAGTCCGACGCGCGCCGCGAGCGCACGCTGCGCGTGGTGCGGCTGGCGCAGGACCTCGGCGCGGCGACGGCCGTGCTGGCCGCGCAGGATCCGGCGCGGGCGCTGGCCGACTACGCGCGCCAGCACAACCTGTCCAAGCTGCTGATGGGGCGGGGCGCGCCGGCGGCGTCCGCGTCCGCGTTCTCGTCCTCATCCTCGTTGTCCTTCTCGTCGCTGCGGCGCTGGGGCAGCCGCGACCTGGCGGCCCACCTGGCCCGCGCCGCGCCAGAGCTGGACCTGATCCAGGTCGGCGCGTCGGCCACGCAGCGCAGCAGCGAGGACGACCCCGGTCCGACCCTGGGTGCCGCGCCGCGCCGCTACCTCTGGGCAACGCTGGCCTGCGTCGGCGTCGCCGTGGCCTGCTGGCCGCTGTCGCACCGCATCGCCAACGACAACATCGTCATGCTGTTCCTGCTCGGCGTGGTGGGCGTCGCCATGCGCTGGGGCCGAGGACCGGCGGTGCTGGCGAGCTTCCTCAGCGTCGCGCTGTTCGACTTCCTCTTCGTCGCGCCGCGGCTGAGCCTGGCGGTCAGCGACGTGCAATATGTGATCACCTTCGTCGTGATGCTGGCGGTGGGCCTGATCACCGGTCAGTTGACGGCGGGGCTGCGCTACGAGGCGCGCGTGTCCGCGGAGCGCGAGGCGAGGGCGCGCGGGCTCTTCGAGCTCACCCGCGAGCTGGCCGGCGCGCTGCAGACCGAGCAGGTCGTCGCGACGGCGGAGCAGCAGCTGGCGCTGCAGTTCGGCGGACGGGCGCTGCTGCAGGTGCTCGACGACGAGGACCGGCTGCAGCCTTCGCCGACGGAGCAGGCGCTGGCGATGGGCGAGCGGCCCGATGCCGGCACCGCACGCTGGGCGCTCGATCACGAGCAGGCCGCCGGCCTGGGCACCGACACGCTGCCGGGCAGCCACTGGTTCTATCTGCCGCTGCGCGCGCCGATGCGCACGCGCGGCGTGCTCGCGCTGCGGCCGGGCGACGCGCAGACGCTGATGCTGCCGGAGCGCCGCGCGCAGCTGGAGACGGCCGCGCGCATCGCGGGGCAGGCGCTGGAGCGTGTGCACTACGTCGAGGTCGCGCAGCAGGCGCTGCTGCAGATCGAGTCGGAGCGGCTGCGCAACTCGCTGCTGTCGGCGCTGTCGCACGATCTGCGCACGCCGCTGTCGGCGCTGCAGGGCCTGGCGGAGACGCTGGCCAAGCAGCCCCTGGCGGCGGGCGCCGCCGAGACCGCGCGGGCGATCGAGCAGCAGTCGCTGCGCATCAACGCGATGGTGCACAACCTGCTGGACATGGCGCGGCTGCAGAGCGGCGCGCTCAAGCTCAACCGGCAGTGGCAGCCCGTGGACGAGGTCATCGGCACCAGCCTGCAGCTGATGGGCGCGACGCTGGCGCGGCACCGCGTGGTGCTGGACGTGCCGGCGACACTGCCGATGGTGGAGCTGGACGCGGTGCTCATCGAGCGCGTGCTGGTCAACCTGCTGGAGAACGCCGCGAAGTACACGCCGCCGGGGAGCGAGATCCGCGTGATCGCCCGCACGCACGGCGTGGCCGTGAGCGGCCTGGGCGAAGAGGTCGTCGAGCTCGGTGCCCCGGGGGATCAGGGCGAGATCCGCCTGTCCGTCGAGGACAACGGCCCCGGCCTGCCGCTGGGCCGGGAGGAGGCGCTGTTCGAGAAATTCACGCGCGGCCACGCCGAGTCGTCCCTGCCCGGCGTGGGGCTGGGCCTGGCGATCTGCCGTGCCATCATGCAGGCCCACGGCGGGCGCATCTGGGCCGAGCGCGCGACGCCGCAGGGCGGGGCGCGCTTCAGCCTGGCGCTGCCGCTGGGGCAGCCGCCGGCGCTGCCGGCCTTCGACGAAGACAGGGAATTCCAACCGTGAGCGTCCGATCGTGAGCGAACTGCAGGCCAGCGTCGTCCCCGTGGCATTGATCGTCGAGGACGAACCCAACATCCGCCGCTTCGTGCGCCTGGCCCTGGAGGGCGAAGGCTGGACCGTGCACGAGACCGGCACCCTGCGCCAGGGCCTGATCGATGCGGGAACACGGCGTCCTGACCTCGTCATCCTCGACCTGGGCCTGCCCGACGGCGACGGCCAGGACTTCCTGCGGGACCTGCGCGCGTGGTCCGCGGTGCCGGTGATCGTGCTGTCGGCGCGCGGCGCCGAGGACGACAAGATCGCGGCGCTCGACCACGGCGCCGACGACTATCTGAGCAAGCCCTTCGGCGTCGGCGAACTGCTGGCGCGCGTGCGCGTCGCGCTGCGGCGCAGCCAGGCGCGGTCCAGCGAACAGCAGGACCCGGCGTTCCGCTTCGGCGACGTCGAGATCGACCTGGCCGCGCGCCGCGTGCGCCGCGCGGGCGAGGACGTGCACCTGACGCCCATCGAGTACCGCCTGCTCAGCCACCTGATCGGCAACGCCGGCAAGGTGCTGACGCACCGGCAACTGCTCAAGGCGGTGTGGGGGCCGTCGCATGTGGAGCAGAACCACTACCTGCGCGTCTACATGGGCAACCTGCGCCAGAAGCTGGAGGCGGAGCCGGCCAGTCCGAAGCACCTGTTGACGGAGACCGGGGTGGGGTATCGGTTGATGCCGTAGCATTGGCCGCACGCCCGCATCGGGGCGCTGGCCCGACCCTCCCGGTCGACACCGCTCAACAAGGAGACTCCTCATGATCCAACAGGCCCAGGTTGAACTTGCCAAGACTTTCTTCGAGCAGTCGAAGAAGGCGTTCGAACAGAACTATGCGGCGTGGAGCACCGTGCTCGCGTCGCAGAAGGCGATCATGGAATCGATGCGCTCGGCGGGCACGCCCTTCGAGGTCGCCGCCGACGAGTTCCAGAAGCTGATCGACTTCCACGAACAGCAGTTCCGCGCCACCACCGACTTCATGACCAAGATGCAGGCGGACTACGCCAAGGTGGTCCAGAAGAAGACGAAGTGAGGCGCCGGGCCGCCTGACCGGGGAGGAACCTCGGCGGGCGTCGCCCGACTACGGGATCCCTGCTGCCGGAGATCCCATGCGCATTCCTTTCACCACGGTCGAGGCCGTCTGGCACCGTGTCGGCGAACCGGTGGACGGTGTCGACGCCACCCGACGCGACCTGGCGCATCCGCTGCTGCCGGTCAAGGTCCGTTCCATCGAGGACGGGGCCGTCGCCCGGCGTGTGCAGGCCCAGTTCAGGGCCCGCGCGGAGCGCTGTGGCGACCACATCCAGAAAGGCCAGTGGAGCGGCCCGCGGGTGAAGCAGACCCCCACGACGCGGGTGAGCCCCCAGGTGGCACAAGCCAGCGCCGAGGCGATGCGGCTGGTACGCCTGGCACTCTACGACCGCCGTTTCGGAGCCTGCAAGTCCGACAACAAGAAGCGGGTCGGAGCGTCTCCCCCCCTGTTTCCGGACGAGGATCACGCCGAACTGGACTACCCAGGCACCGCGCCCATCCACTCCGCCGCGCGCTCGCTGAGCATCTGGAACGCTCGCACGCACAACTGCGACGGCCTGACCGCGGCGGCCCTGGACGTGCTCGCCCATCGCCATCCCCGTCTGCCCACCAGTTCGGTGGCACTGGGCGACAGGCATATCCTGGCGGTCATCGGCACCCTGACGCCGGCCATCGCGTCGCGACCGATGGCCGCCTGGCCGCCGCATCTCCAGGTCTGCGATCCCTGGGCCAGGCTGAGCTGCCGCGCGTGCGACTACCCGATGCAATTCAGGGAGAAGATGGCGCGGTGGGCGATCGAGGGGAAGCAGCTGCGCGACGCCGAAGACCGTTGGCATTCGCCCGTCGACCCGACGTGGCTGGCCATCGTCGATCAGGTGCCGGAAGTCTTCAAGAGGCGCCCGCATCTCAATGGGCAGTTCAGGGACGTTCCGATGCGGGCCGCGAGCCCCTCCCGCGATCGGGATACGCTCCGGTGACATGACATTCAATGACGCCCACGGACGAGTCTTCCAGCCGGGTCGGCTCACGGTCGGCTTGATGACCCCCGTCGATGTGCGGCCCGACCGGATGGCTGACGTTCGCGAGGCGCTCGAACTGGCTGCGCTCGCGGACCGTCTCGGCTTTGCGGCGCTGTGGACGCGCGACGTCCCGTTGATGATCCCGCAGGGCAGCGACAACACGGCGAGCGCGCTGGACGATCCGTTCCTGTGGCTGGGCGCCCTGGCCGGCGCGACGCGCGACATCGCGGTCGGCGCGGCCGCCATCGTGCTGCCGCTGCGGCATCCTCTGCATGTGGCCAAGGCCGCGCTGTCGCTGGACCGTCTCAGCGGCGGGCGCTTCATCCTCGGCATGGGCTCGGGCGACCGGCCCGCGGAGTTCGCCGCCTTCGGGCAAGACCTGGACCATCGCGCGGAGGCCTTCCGCAACCGCTGGGCCACCGTGCGCGCAGCCTTGTCGCCCGATGTCGACGAGCGCCTCGCGGTGACCGCCGCGACCGGCGGCTTCGAGGTGCTGCCCGCTCCGGCGCGGCGGATCCCGATGATCGTCGTGGGCTCGGCGCGGCAGTCGCTGCAATGGACCGCGACGCACGCCGACGCCTGGGCCACCTACCACCGCGAGGAAGCGCGGCAGGAAGGCCGCATCGAGCTGTGGCAGCGCGCGCTCGAACAGAAGGGCGTCGGCGCCAAGCCCTTCGTGCAGTCGGTGCAGCTGGAGTTGCTCGCCGATCCGGACGCGGCGCCGGAGCCGCTCGAGCTCGGCCTGCGCACCGGCCGGCGCGCGCTCGTCGCCTATCTGCGGCGGTTGCGCGCGATGGGCGTGGCCCATGTGCTGTTCAACCTCGGTCATGTCGATCGAGGCCGCCCAGCACGTGAGGTGATCGAGGAACTCGGGAACGAGGTGCTGCCCGCGCTCGTGACCGGCGACTGAAGACGAAGAAGGGCGACCGGGCTCGCGTCCCTCATCCCGGTGTCGGATCGATGCATCAGCACCGCTCGCGCGGGTTGACGCGCTCGACCTCGCGTTGAAGAATCGCGCCCACGCCGGACGGCTCCGTCCGCGCGCGTTCCAACCTCTTCACTGTCTGGAGGTGCCCCATGAAGACCCGTACGTCCATCCTCTGCTGATTGCCGACGACTGCTTCCCTGCAGCATCGTGTCGGCGCCGTCTGCGCCGTCTGCGCCCGCGAAGGCTGCGGCACCGGTTCCTGACGCCCCGAGACCTGCCATGAGGCCGGTGGCGCACGACACCTCCCGCGACTTCCCCCAAGCGACTCCGCCCGGTCCCTCCGACCGGCGGCGACTCGACCGCGCCTGCGACACGTCCGTCGGTTCCCTGACTCCACCAGGACCCGCCCGCGCCAACAACGCGGCGGGTGACGGATCCCATGTTTTTGCAATCCCTGCCGCTGCTGCGCTATCCGCGCACGGCGCACCTCGCGGGCAGCCGCCTGCAGGCGGGCGACTCCGCCCATGACCAGATGCCGCTCGCACAGTTGGCCGGCTGCCACGTCGTCATCGAGGAAAAGCTCGACGGCGCCAATGCCGGCATCTCCTTCAGCGACGGCGGCGACCTGCTGCTGCAGTCGCGCGGCCACTACCTGATCGGCGGCTTCGGCGAGCGCCAGTTCAACCCGATGAAGATCTGGGCGCTGGCGCACGAGCACCGGCTGATCGAGCGCCTGGAGGACCGCTACGTCCTCTACGGCGAGTGGGCCTATGCCAAGCACAGCGTCTGGTACGACCGGCTGCCGCATTACTTCAACGAGTTCGACATCTACGACCGCGCCACCTCGCGCTTCCTGTCGACGCCGCGCCGGCAGGCGCTGCTCGCGGGATCGCCGGTGCTGTCGGTCCCCGTGCTGTACGCGGGGACCATGCCGACCGACCCGAAGCTGCTGTGGGCGCTGGTGGTGCGCTCGCTGGCGAAGTCGCCCGACTGGCGCAGCGCCTTCGAGGCCGCGACGCAGCGCGAATCGCTGCCGCTGGACCTGTGCTGGAAGCAGACCGACAAGGCCGACCAGTCCGAAGGCCTCTACCTGAAGGTCGAGGACGAGGACCAGGTGCTCGGCCGCTTCAAGCTGGTGAGGCCGTCCTTCACGCAGACCATCCTCGACAGCGAGTCGCACCACGCCCGGCGACCCATCCTGCCGAATGCGCTGGCGCCGGGCGCGGACCTCTTCGCCGAGCGGCCCACGGTGACGTGGCACGACCTCGGGCTGGAGACGATCACGTCGCTGGCGGCGTTGAAGGCGTTGAAGGCGTTGAAGGCGACGGCGGCGTCGAGCGACCGGCGCGAACACCGTGAACACCGATGTCCCTGAACCGGGCGGAGGAGAGAACCATGAACATGCAATGGAAAGACATCCAGGCACTGGTGCCTGAAGACGGCCGGTCCGCGGATTTCGCGGCCTGCCTGGCCGCGTTCCCGGTGCTGGAACTCGCGAAGACGACGCCGCAGGATCCTCGTTATCACGCCGAGGGCGACGTCTGGACGCACACCATGATGGTGATCGAGGAGCTGCTCGCCTTGCCCGACTATCGGGCGGCGAGCCGCGCCGATCGGGAGGTGCTGTTCCTGGCCGCGTTGCTGCACGACGTGTCCAAGCACGCGACGACCGTGATCGATCCGGTGACGGGCGCGATCGGCCAGCCGGGCCATTCCCGCATGGGCGCGATCGACGCGCGCGTGCTGCTGTGGGATGCCGGCATGCCCTTCGAGCAGCGCGAAGCGGTCTGCCGGCTGATCGCCGTGCACCAGGTGCCGTTTTTCGCGCTGGCCGATTCGAAGCGCGGCCTGTCGCCCGAGTTCATCGTGCGCGAGCTGTCGTGCCGGCTGAGCCTGCCGCTGCTCGCGGCGCTGGCCGAGGCCGACATGCGCGGCCGCGTCTGCGAGGACCGCGACAGGGTGCTCGATCACATCGAGCTGTTCCGGGAACTGGCGCGCGAGGAGGGCTGCTACGGACAGCCGCGCGCCTTCGCGGATGCACACACGCGGGTCAGCTACTTCCGCGGCGCGGACGTTCATCCCGATTACGCGCTGTTCCAGGAACCCGGCGCACGCGTGACGGTGATGTGCGGGCTGCCCGCGTCCGGCAAGGACACCTGGGTGGCGGCACATCGACGCGGTCTGCCGGTCGTGTCCTTCGACGACGCGCGCGCGGAACTCGGCCTGAAACACGGGCAGAACGAGGGCAAGGTCGCGCATGCGGCGGTGGACAAGGCGAAGGCGCTGCTGCGCGAGCGCGCGCCGTTCGTGTGGAACGCGACCCATCTGAGCCAGCAGATGCGGGACAAGACGCTGGACCTGCTCTTCGCGTACGGCGCGCAGGTGGAGATCGTCTATCTCGAACGCCCGCGTGCGGAGCTGCTGCGACGCAACGATCGGCGGGACACTTCGCTGTCCAACGGCGCGCTGCAGGGGATGCTGCGCAAGTGGGAGCTGCCGGTGCCCACCGAGGCGCACGCCGTGCGCTACTGCCCGGTGGACTGAGACCCAGCCGTCATCCAGCGGTCGACGACGTCGCCCAGCGCCTGACGCAATCCCGCGCCATGCGTGGCGGCGTCGCGTCGCAGATCCTCCAGCGGCACGCGGGCTTGCGCGAGCTCGCCTGCGTGGCCGATCAGCCACTGCTCCAGACGCGCGGGATCGCTCTCCAGATGGAACTGCAACGCGAGCGCAAAGTCCTTGACCGCGAAAGCCTGGTTGGGGCAGAGCGGCGTGGTCGCCAGGCTCGTGGCGCCGTCGGGGATCTCGAACTGGTCGCCGTGCCAGTGCAGCACCGGCTGCCCGCCGGCGAGCGGCGCGAGCGCGGAGTCGCGACCCGCATCGGTGAGCATCAGCGGCGCGAAGCCGATCTCCTTGCGGCCGTGCGCCATCGGCCGCACGTCGGCGCCTAGCGCCCGCGCCATCAGCTGCGCGCCGAGGCAGATGCCCAGCAGCGGTCGCCGCGACGCGATGCGACGGCGAATGAGCGCGATCTCGTCGTTCAGATACGGATAGAGCGCGTCGTCGTACGCGCCGATGGGGCCGCCGAGCACGACCAGCAGATCGACCGCGTCGAGGTCCACCTCGCGCAGGTCGTCGACGCCGGCGTCCAGCGTCACGAAGCGCTCGAAGCCTCGCGCCGCCAGGACGGGCCGCAGCAGCCCGAGGTCTTCGAAAGCCAGGTGGCGGACGGCGAGGACGGTCTTGGGCGTGGACATCGACGGAGCGCGGCGGACGCGAGAGCGGGTGGGGATGCGCGCAGTATCCGCGCCCGCCGCGCCTGTCGCCGTTCAGGTCATCGCCGATCGTCCAGGCGACGCATCCATTCGTCCAGTCCGATCAGGAGGTGATCAGGCCGGATGAGGCGACCGTCCTGCCGCGGGGCCCTTGCGGATGCGCCAGGCCTGCACCGCCATGAGGATCAGGAAGAGCAGCAGCATGACGCTGATGGCCTTCTGCAGCGCCGGGTCGTCGGGACCGGTGAACAGCGGGGCGCCGACGGGCACGCGGGTGAAGGTCTCGTTGAGGCCGGGGATCATGTGGCAGAACAGCGTGAAGGTGTAACCCAGCGTCGTCGCGTACGGCGACAGGCCGCCGAGGAAGCGCGTGCGATGCGCCGCGATCGCGACGGCCAGCGTGACCAGCGTGACGATCGCCAGCACGTGCGCGATGTTGAAGCCGCCGTGGCGGAAGATGCCGAAGGCCGTGAGGCAGGTGACGACGGTGCACCAGACGTAGACGCGGCCGAAGGTCGACTGCCCGTCGATGCGGCCGTGGCGGAAGATCAAGGCGTAGCCGGCCACCAGGGCGACCAGCGCGAAGGCCGTGTGGACGGCGCCGAGGAGGGTCAGACCGAACATGCGTGCTCCCTGCTGAGCCGCGTCGCCGCGGCGTGGCGAAGCGCGGCGCGCTCCTGAGAACACCATAGGGGGTGGGGCGGGGAGCGCGCATCGGTCGGATGGGGGAGGATCGGGGCGGGGAATTCCCGGATGCCCGTTTTACTCCTCGCTTGCACCGTCCGCTTCGGCGGGACGGTATTGACGGGCGTGGAGCTTGGGGGCGCCTCCCGCTTCGCGCCGGATCGCCCCTTGGCGTTTCAGCCCGTGCGGTTCGGCGGCGAGGCGCGCGGTGCGCGGCGTGACGGTCGCGTAGACGCCGGACTCGCGTTGAAGTTTGCCGTTGCCGGTGGGCAAGGCGGCGAGTCCTCGCGGGAGGTCGCCGCGCTGTTCCAGTGCCTGCTGGGCACGGGGGTCGAGGTGCTTGAATTCCCACGGGTCGGCGTAGTCGCCGGCCGCGTCTGCATGATTCGCGCCGCCCGATTCAGGATGTGAGGAGGCAGACGACGAGAACGCGTCGATGCTGGCGTAGTCGCTGGACACTTGGTTGGAGGTTTTCATTGACGATCTCTGGCAGTTGAATGACACGTGTGCGCCATTCGCGTGCGGAGGCGCAACGTGTCAGTGGACAGCCGCCAGAAAAGATTCGATAGACGATCCACATTGACCGCAAGCCGGATTGAAGAGACCGTCAGTCGCACCCTGGTTCAGGCGGCGCGCGCACCGCCGAACACGGGCGGGCGGTCGAGTTGACCGATCCAATGCCGGTAGACGCTCGCTGCCGCGCTGCGCAGGCGCGCGAGGCGCTCGGGCAGGGCGGACAGGATCTCGGACTCGCTCTGCACGGTGACGCCGCGGCCGCGTCGCAATTCCTCGCGACCGTGGGCGCACCAGTCGCGCAGGCCCTGCTCGGTCACTTCGAGGTGGCTCTGGAGCCCGATGTGCGGTCCGAGCGAGAAGCCCTTGTTCAGGCAGTTCGAGCCGAACAGCGTCCGTGTCGCGCCGGCCGGGATCTGGAAGCTGTCGTAATGCCAGTTGAAGCTGAGCAGCCGGTCCTCGCCGCCGAAGAGGCCGCGCGCCGCCGGAGTGATCCACAGTTCGCGCCAGCCGATGTCGGGCCGCGGATTGCGGGCCACGCCGGCGCCCATCGCGCGCGCCAGTTGCTGCGCGCCGAAGCAGTGCCCCAGCACCGGGCGGCTTTGCCGCAGTGCGTCGATCAGCAGCGCCTGCTCGGCGCGGATCCAGGGCGTGCCGTCGTTGACGCTGTGGTCGCTGCCCAGCAGCACCAGGCCGCTGAACGCGCCGACGGTGCGCGGCAGCGTGTCGCCCAGGTCGGGGCGCAACAGATGCACCGGCACGTCGTGCGCGCGCAGGCAGTGGAGAAGGAAACCCGGACCCTGTGCGGGTTCATGCTGAAGGATCAACACCGGTCTCATGCGAAGGGGCGCGGACAGGCGCGCCGTTGTGGAGAGGCCTCCAGCGTAGGGAGCTGCGCCTCAAGGGCGGGGCAAGACCCGGCCCTCTGGCATCAAGAACTCATCAAGAGGCGGCAGCCGCGTGGACGAATGCCAAAATGGCCCGATGAACTCGCCTGCCTCGCGCCTGCCGCGCGTCTCCGTCCAGACCGACGACTTCGACCTCAGCACCGAGACGCTGGCGCTGCGCGCGGAGGACGGCGGCGTCGGCGCGGTGGTGAGCTTCGTCGGCACGGTGCGCGACGGGGCGGACGGCGCGCCCGTGACGCTCATGGAGCTGGAGCATTACCCGGGCATGACCGAGGCCGCCATCGAGGCCATGATCGACGAGGCTTTCAAGCGCTTCGACCTCCGTGGCGCGCGCGTCATCCACCGGGTCGGCGCGCTGCAGCCGCGCGATCAGATCGTGCTGGTGCTCGTGAGCTCGCGCCATCGCGGCCAGGCTTTCCAGGCCTGCGAGTTCCTGATGGACTACTTGAAGACGCAGGCGCCGTTCTGGAAGAAGGAACACGGGCCGGACGGCGCCCGCTGGGTGGACGCGCGCGTCGCCGACGACGAGGCGCTCGCGCGCTGGGGGATCAACGTGGAGGGGAACGGACGATGAGTTGGATGCAGGTGGCGGCGGTGTCCGTCGGGGCCTCGGGCGGGGCGCTCGCGCGCTGGGGCGCGGGGCTGATGTTGAACACGAAGTGGCAGGGCTTCCCGCTCGGGACGCTGGCCGTCAACATCGTCGGCGGCTTTCTGATCGGCATGGCGCTGGAGTGGTTCGGGCGGTATCCCGACGACCTGCTCAAGCTGCTGCTGGTCACCGGCTTCCTCGGCGGCCTCACGACCTTCTCGTCCTTCTCCGGCGAGTCGCTGTCGCTGCTGCAGCGCGGCGAGTTCCTGATGGCGCTGTCGCACTCGGCCGCGCATGTGATCGGCTCGCTGGCGGCCGCTGCGGCCGGCCTCAAGGTCATGCAGATGCTGACCTCGGCATGAACGCCGGGTCGGACTCGCCGATCAGGTTTCCCCGGCCGCTGCGCGCGGGCGACGTGGTCGCGGTCGTTGCGCCGTCGTCCGGCGTGAAGCCGGCGATGCACGAGCGTCTGGATGCCGCCCTGTGGATGCTGCGTCGCCAGGGATTCATCGTGCGCGAAGGGCGCTCGCTGCGGCAGCAGCTCCAGGGCGCGAGCGCGAGTGCCGACCAGCGCGCGGCGGAGTTGATGGAGGTCCTGCTCGACCCGGAGGTCGCCGCCGTGATCCCGCCCTGGGGTGGGGAACTCGCGATCGAGGTGCTGGGACGGCTGGACTTCGATCGGCTCCGGGACGCGCCGCCCAAGTGGTTCAGCGGCTTCTCCGACCTGTCGACGATCCAGGTGCCCTTGCTGCTGGGCGCGGGCTGGGCGTCGCTCCATGGACCGAACCTGATGCAGCTCTGGGATCCGGCGTTGGATGCGGTCTCGAAGCGGATTTTCGATCTGTGGTTCGCCGAGGGCGGCGCGCCGTTCGAGCAGGACTCGGCGCCGGGCACGGTATCGCGACGGCTGGATGGTGGCGTCGAGCCCCTCTCGATCGAGGGCTGTCTGATCGGTGGCTGCCTGGACTCGCTGTCGCGGCTGTCCGGCGCGACGGTGGCCGATGTCGCCGCGTGGCGTTCCGTGCTGGGAGACGATGAACGGCCGCTCTGGTTCTTCGAGGTGGCGGAGCTGCCGCCCTTTGAGCTCGCCCGCGCGCTGCACGGCCTGCGGCTGGCCGGCTGGTTCGAGGGCGCTGCCGGCATCGTCTTCGGCCGCAGCGCGGTGCCCAAGGAGATCGCCTCGGGCGGCGACTTCACCGAAGAACAGGCGCTGCAACGCGCGCTCGGCGACCTGCCGTGCCCGGTGCTGCTGGACCTCGACATCGGCCACGTCGGCCCTCAATGGGCCATCGTCCAAGGCGCGCTGGGACGCATCGACTGGCAGCCCGGCCACGCGACCCTGAGCCAGTTCCTCGCATGAAGTGAATGGGCGCGCCGCTTGCCGAAGTTCTCTCTTGAAAAATAGGGACACATTCCCACTTGGGTTCGCAACGGAGGTTTTTACCCATGCGAGTCGACAAGCTCACCACCCGGTTCCAAGAAGCGCTGGCCGAGGCTCAAAGCCTGGCGGTGACGCGCGACAACCCCTACATCGAGCCCGTCCATGTGCTGGGCGCCATGCTGGCGCAGGACGACGGCCCCAAGGCGCTGCTGGAGCGCGCCGGCGTGAAGGTGCCTGCCCTCAAGGGCGCGCTGGACGGCATCCTGGGCGGCCTGCCGCAGGTGCAGGGCGAGGGCCAGCAGGTCCAGCCCAGCCGCGATCTGGTCAGCCTGCTCCAGAACGCCGAGAAGGAAGCTTCCAAGCGCGGCGACCACTTCATCGCCAGCGAGATGTTCCTGCTGGCGCTGGCCGATGCCAAGAGCGACCTGGCCGGCGTCGTGCGCGGCCACGGCCTGACCCGCAAGGCGCTGGAGACCGCCGTGGAAGCCGTGCGCGGCGGCCAGAAGGTCGACAGCCAGGAATCCGAAGGCCAGCGCGAGGCGCTCAAGAAGTACACCCTGGACCTGACCGAGCGCGCCCGCGCCGGCAAGCTGGACCCGGTGATCGGCCGCGACGACGAGATCCGCCGCGCCATCCAGGTGCTGCAGCGGCGCACCAAGAACAACCCCGTGCTCATCGGCGAACCCGGCGTCGGCAAGACCGCCATCGTCGAGGGCCTGGCGCAGCGCATCGTCAACGAGGAAGTGCCCGAGAGCCTCAAGGGCAAGCGGGTGCTGTCGCTGGACATGGCCGGCCTGCTCGCGGGCGCCAAGTTCCGCGGTGAATTCGAGGAACGACTGAAGTCCGTGCTCAAGGAAGTCGCCGCCGACGAAGGCCGCATCATCCTGTTCATCGACGAGATCCACACCATGGTCGGCGCCGGCAAGGCCGAGGGCGCCATCGACGCGGGCAACATGCTCAAGCCCGCGCTCGCGCGCGGCGAGCTGCACTGCATCGGCGCGACCACGCTGGAGGAGTACCGCAAGTACGTCGAGAAGGACGCCGCGCTGGAACGCCGCTTCCAGAAGGTGCTCGTCGACGAGCCGACCGTCGAAGCGACGATTGCCATCCTGCGCGGGCTGCAGGAGAAGTACGAGGTCCACCACGGCGTCGAGATCACCGACCCGGCCATCGTCGCCGCGGCCGAGCTCTCGCACCGCTACATCACCGACCGCTTCCTGCCCGACAAGGCCATCGACCTCATCGACGAGGCCGCGGCCAAGATCAAGATCGAGATCGACTCCAAGCCCGAGGCGATGGACCGGCTCGACCGCCGCATGATCCAGCTCAAGATCGAGCGCGAGGCCGTGCGCAAGGAGACCGACGAGGGCTCCCAGCGCCGCTTCGCGCTGATCGAGGAAGAGCTGCTCAAGCTCCAGCGCGAGTACAACGACCTGGAAGAGATCTGGACCTCCGAGAAGGCCCAGGCCCAGGGCTCCGCGCACGTCAAGGAAGAGATCGACCGCATCAAGTTCCAGATCGAGGAGCTCAAGCGCAAGGGCGACTTCAACAAGGTCGCCGAGCTGCAGTACGGCAAGTTGCCCGACCTGGAGAAGCGCCTCAACGAGGCCCAGGCCAAGGAGATGGGCAAGGCCAAGGACAAGACGCAGCCGCAGCTCCTGCGCACCATGGTCGGCGCCGAGGAGATCGCGGAAGTGGTCGCCCGCGCGACCGGCATCCCGGTGGCCAAGCTGATGCAGAGTGAGCGCGACAAGCTGCTGCAGATGGAAGACAAGCTGCACGAGCGCGTGGTCGGCCAGGACGAGGCCATCGTGGCGGTCGCGGATGCGATCCGGCGCTCGCGCGCCGGGCTGTCCGATCCCGACAAGCCGCTGGGCAGCTTCCTGTTCCTCGGCCCGACCGGCGTCGGCAAGACCGAGCTGTGCAAGGCGCTGGCGGGCTTCCTGTTCGACAGCGAGGACCACATGATCCGCATCGACATGAGCGAGTTCATGGAGAAGCACTCGGTCAGCCGGCTGATCGGCGCGCCTCCGGGCTACGTCGGCTACGACGAGGGCGGCTACCTGACCGAGGCGGTGCGTCGCAAGCCCTACAGCGTGCTGCTGCTCGACGAGGTCGAAAAGGCGCACCCGGACGTGTTCAACGTGCTGCTGCAGGTGCTGGACGACGGTCGCCTGACCGACGGCCAGGGCCGCACGGTCGACTTCAAGAACTGCGTGATCGTGATGACGTCCAACCTGGGCTCGCAGCACATCATGGCCTTGCAGGGCGAGCCCGACGAGGTCATCCGCGACGCGGTCTGGGGCGAGGTCAAGGCGCACTTCCGGCCCGAGTTCCTCAACCGCATCGACGAGACCGTGATCTTCCATGCGCTGGGCGCGGACCACATCAAGTCGATCGCGAAGATCCAGCTGCGCCAGCTCGAACAGCGGCTCGACAAGCTGGAGATGAAGCTCGACGTCAGCGACGAGGCGCTCGACGAACTGGCCAAGGTCGGCTTCGATCCGGTCTTCGGCGCGCGGCCGCTCAAGCGCGCGATCCAGCAGCGCATCGAGAACCCGCTGTCCAAGCTGATCCTGCAGGGACGGTTCGGACCGAAGGACGTGATCCCGGTGAGCGTCGAGACCTCACCCGGCGGAGAGCCCGGCGAGTTCAGCTTCGGACGGGTCGTGCACTGACGGGCCGTCCCCGAGGCTGCTTGAACGGCTGCGTCGTGCCCGTTGCGGCGTCGGGCAAGCCAAGGACCTCAGGGAAAGCGCCGTGTCAGGCGTGCCGGAGCGCTTGCGCTTGCGTGGCGCGGCCTCGTGGTCGGACGACGGTGAGCAGGCAGGAAAGGGGTCGGCGGCCTCCGACCTCGCCTCCGGCGCGATGGCCTGCGCCTGCGGCGGCGTTGGGAGCCCGCAGGGCGTGAAGAGCGGTGATCCGCGGGAAGACGGACGTCCCAGGTACGGGATCGGCGGCATCTGCGTCCAGCAGTTCATTTCGTAGCTTTGCGCGAGATTGAGATTGACCCGTCGCAGCAGATAGGGATCGTCCGGGCGGAGAAAGCGACGCTGCCGGGTGTCCGAGGCGAGACGCCCCAAGGTCCACCAGGCCGCGTCTCCCAGTTGATCCGCCAGCGCGGTCAGCACGGCGCTGAGGAAAGGTTCCGTCGACGATCGAACGACTGTCAGGTCGCCGCGGCCGGGCAGGTAATGCCAGTACGGCCCGTCCAATTGCCGCACCAGCAAGGTGAGCGGATCCTGGCCGGTCATCGGAGAAAAAGGCGCCACGACGTTCGGTCGAGAGGCGTCGCGGAACCACGCATGGATCTCCACGCCGGTCGGCCATCCCACCTGACGGACCAGGGCGTGCATCTGCACGAGCGCGCGGGCCATGCCGTCACGCTCGTTCATCAGCAGGTCGAGGATGTCCGTCAGGTGGAGCACGGTCGGCGGCGGCAGGGGCGCCGCGTTGGCGGCTGCGTCAGAGCGCGCGAAGTCCCGAGGTGGGCGCGGCATGTCCGACTCGGTGGGCGGGCCGGACGAGTAGCCGGAGGCGGCGATGAGACCGTGAGAAGGCAGAGGGACGACGGGGAGGGGGTGCGACATGGTCTGTCCGGAAACCGCCCTGAGTGGCGGCACCCGGCCAAAGCGACCGCGCCGCGCGGGGTCAGCGCAACTTCTCGAGGACCTCGGAGCGGAACTCGCGCTGGTACAGCACGTACAGCACCCCGGCCGTGGACAGCGCCAGCGCCCAGGGCGAGAAGAACCAGGCCACCACGGGGAAGGCGAGGTAGTAGCCGCGCAGGCCGTCGTTGAAGGCCTCGGCCGCCATGCCGACGACGGCGCCGGCGCGGTCGGCGAACTGTTCGCGCGCCGCGCCCGCTTCAGCCCCCAGCTGCGCGAACTGGCCCGCCTCCGGCGCGGACGCCACCAGCAGCGCGCCAAAGGTGTACTGCCGCATGCTCCAGGTGAAGCGGAAGAAGGCGTACACGAAGATGCCGGTCAGCAGCGCCAGCTTGATGTCGAACACCAGCGTGCTCGTCTTCACCGCAAACGGCAGCCCCAGCACCATCGCGCTGGTCTGTTCGCTCGCGCCCAGCGCCGCCAGCAGGCCGCCGATGATCAGGATGGTCGTGGAGGCGAAGAACGACGGGCTCGAGAGCAGCGCCTGGCTGACCGCGCCGTCCAGCACCCGCATCTCGCGGTAGGTCAACTGCAGCATCCACTGGCGCCGCACGCGGTTGGTGATGGCCAGCAGCGAGCCGCGCCCGTCCGCATGCCGTTTGGAGAATTGCGCGTAGCCGATCCAGGCCACGAAATACAGGCCCAGCGATGCCCAGTCGAGCAGCGGCAACGCGGCCAGGAGTTGTCGGAGCGTTTGCATCGCGCGAGTGTAGGGGCCGCCCGGGACGGGGCGGGACTTCGGCGGTGGGGCCGAGGCCGGCCGCAGCGGACCGCCGTGAGCCGCCGTGAGCCGCCGTGGGGGCAGGCGCTCAGACCGCCGGCTTGCGGCGCACCGCGATACCGTCGTCCGTCAGCGGACAACAGTCGTCGTGCGCCAGGACGGCCGCGTCGGCCGCCGACGCCCAGTCGGCCCAGCGCTCCAGCACCGCCATGGCCCCTTGCAGCAGCGCCGCCGCCGCCGCCGCAGTCAGACCGCGGATGACGGCGCCGATGAAGCGACCTTCGGGTTCGGTCGCTATCGCCGCCGGCAGGTCGACACCGATGGACTGGCAATTCATGCAGTCATAGCGGCCCGTCTCGGGGTCGAACAGGATCTCGACCACATGCCGGGAGGTGGCGACCCGGGCATAGGCCAACGGCGCGCGATGCCGTCTGCTGTGGACGAGGATCCCGTGATCCTCGGGCCAGTCGTCCAGGCCCATCAGCAAGCGGATGAGCGACGTCAGCCCGGCCGACGACGCCGCGCCGGTGCCCTCGGGGCAGATCGGGACCATCGGAAAGGTCAAGGGGCCGGGCTTCATCCGCAGTCTCCGTCCGGCGGCGGCCCGTCGCGACATGCGACGGGTCCGGCCCCGAGTGAAGCGGCGAAGTGAAGATCCCGGCCCTGCGGGTTCGCACCCGTTCGGCGTATCGTCCCGGCCCGTCAGGCCGGGACGATCCGATCCACCGATCAGACCGGCAGGTCGAAGACCAGCACCTCGGCGTCCTGGCCGGCCTCGATGGTCACCTGCGTTTCCTTGGCGAGCTGGAGCGCGTCGCCGGTGCCCAGCGTCTCGCCGTTGACGCTCGCCTGGCCGCGCACGACGTGCACATAGGCGATGCGGTCCGCCGCCAGCGGCAGCTCGGCGCGTTCATCGCCGTTGAACAGTCCGGCGTACAGCCGCGCATCCTGGTGGATGGACACGGAGTCCTGCGCACCGTCGGGCGAAGCCACCAGCCGCAGCTGGCCGCGCTTGTCGGCGTCGGCGAAATGCTTCTGCTCGTAGCCCGGTTCGACGCCCTGGCGGTCCGGCATGATCCAGATCTGCAGGAAGTGGGTCTGGCCGTCCTTCGAGTGGTTGAACTCGCTGTGGCGCACGCCGGTGCCGGCGCTCATCCGCTGCACGTCGCCCGGACGGATCACGCCCGCGTTGGCGCCGCCGGGCGTGCCGTTGCCCATGCTGTCCTGGTGCGCCAGCTCGCCGCTGAGCACGTAGCTGATGATCTCCATGTCGCGGTGGCCGTGCGTGCCGAAGCCGGTGCCGCCGGCGATGCGGTCCTCGTTGATCACGCGCAGCGGACCGAAGCCCATCCGGCGCGGGTTGTGATAGTCCGCGAACGAGAAGCTGTGGAAGCTCTTCAGCCAGCCGTGGTCGGCGTAGCCGCGATCCGAGGACTTGATGACTTCACGCATTTGATGCTCCTTCTGCGGCAGGCCCCCCGGGTGTGGTGGGGAGGGCCTGCTGGTTGGCGATGGACTCACTGTAGGGAAGCAGGCCTCTCCCGAGGGGGAGGGGGCTTGAAGCCAGCGTTCAAATAAGATGAAGGGATGGCTCAACAAGACAAGAGACGGGTGCTGACGCCGGAAGCGCTGGCCATGATGGACAGCATCGCGCGCAGCGGCAGCTTCGCCGCGGCGGCCCGGGAGATGGGGAAGGTGCCGTCGGCGCTGACCTACTCGGTGCGGCAGCTGGAGGACGCGCTGGACGTGCTGCTGTTCGACCGCAGTTCGCGCCAGGCGGTGCTGACCGCCGCGGGGCACGAGCTGCTCACCGAAGGACGGCGGCTGCTGCAGGAGATGGACGCGGTCGCGAACCGGGTCAAGCGCGTGGCCACCGGATGGGAGAGCGAACTCACCATCGCGTTCGACGACGCGATCGCGCGGCGCGCGATCTTCGACCTGATGGAGGCCTTCTACCAGCAGGCCGAAGACGGCAAGCCGCCGCCGACACGCCTGAAGCTGCGCACGGAGGTCCTCTCGGGCACCTGGGAGGCGCTGATCTCGGGTCAGGCCGACCTCGCGATCGGCACCAGCGCGCAACCGCCGGGGAGCTCGGTCGTCTGCGAAGTGCTGGGACCGATGGAGATGGTGTTCTGCGTCGCGCCGCATCACCCGTTGGCGGGATTCGAGGGGGTGCTGACCTCCGCCGAGATCGCCCGGCACCGCATCGTCGCGGTGGCGGACACGGCGCGCAGCCTCGCGCCCATCACCGTCGGGGTGGTGCCCGGCCAGGAGGTGCTGACGGTGCCGTCGATGGCGATCAAGCTGGAAGCGATGCTGCGCGGCCTGGGCGTGGGCTCGCTGCCGACGCCGATGGTGCGGCGGCATGTGGACGCGGGGCGGCTGGTCCAGAAGGAGACCTTCCAGGGGAAACGGATCTCGCCGATGCACTACGCGTGGCGCAACACCAGCCAGCGACCGGCCAAGGCGCAGGCCTGGTGGCTGGAGCGGCTGCGCAGCGAGACGACGCGGCGCTCGCTGATCGAGCAGCACGAAGGGCTGCTGCTGTGATCCGGCAGGGCCGGGCTTACGTCGGCCGCTTCGCGCCGTCGCCCACCGGGCCGCTGCATGAGGGCTCGCTGGTCGCCGCGCTGGCGAGCTGGCTCGACGCGCGTGCGCATGGCGGGCGCTGGCTGATCCGCATCGAGGACGTCGACCGGCCGCGCTGCCCGGCCGGCGCGGATGCGACGGTGCTGTCGCAGCTCGCCCAGGTGAGGCTGCTGCCCGACGAGCCGCCGGTGTGGCAGTCGAAGCGGGATGCGGCCTACCAGGCCGCGCTGGAGCGGCTCAAGGCCTCGGGCTGGGCCTACCCCTGCGGCTGTTCGCGCAAGGACATCGCCGAGGCGATCGCGGCCCAGGGCGGGCAGCGGGAGCGGCATGGGGAGCTCGTCTATCCAGGCACTTGCCGTCACGGACTGCATGGCAAGCCGGCGCGGGCGTGGCGGCTGCGCAGCACCGCGACGGTGGACGGCGACGATCCGCTGCGCATCGACTGGCTCGATCGACGGCTCGGCGCGCAGTCGCAGGACCTGGCGGACGAGGTCGGCGACGTCGTCCTGCTGCGCGCGGACGGGCTCTGGGCCTATCAGCTCGCGGTGGTCGTCGACGACGGCTGGCAGGGCATCACCGACGTCGTCCGCGGCGAGGACCTCGCCGACAACACGCCCCGGCAGATCCGGCTGCAGGACCTGCTCGGCCTGCCGCGCCCCCGCTACCTGCACACGCCGCTGGTGCTCGGCGAGAACGGCGAGAAACTCTCCAAGCAGAACGGCGCCCGGGCCCTCGACCTGGGCAACCCGCTTGCCGCACTGCGGCGCGCCGGCGAGCGCCTCGGCTTGCCGGCGCTGGACGACGCGCGCACGATGCCCGAGTGGCTCGCCGGCGCCGTGGCAGCGTGGCCTGTACGGCAGCGCGCGGTGTAAGGACCCCGCGCCGCTGGCATGATCACGCTTTTGCATTTCGGGATGCCGGTGCGTATCCCCCTTTCAAGGAAAACTCGATGAAGACGACCGACAGCGGCCTGCAATACGACGACACCACCGCCGGCACCGGCGCGACCGCCCGCGCCGGCCAGGACGTGCAGGTGCACTACACCGGCTGGCTGTTCAAGGACGGCGAGAAGGGCACCAAGTTCGACTCCAGCAAGGACCGCGGCGAACCGTTCGAGTTCGAACTCGACGGCGGCATGGTCATCAAGGGCTGGGATGAAGGCGTGCAAGGCATGCAGGTCGGCGGCACACGCGTGCTCGTGATCCCGCCCCAACTCGGCTACGGCGCCCGCGGCGCCGGCGGCGTCATCCCGCCGAATGCGACGCTCATGTTCGAAGTCGAACTGCTGGGCGTGTCCGGCGGAGCCGAAGCCGTCGAACTGAACCAGCTGTCGACCACCGCCAGCGGCCTCCAGTTCGAGGACGTCAAGGAAGGCGAGGGCGCCGTCGCCGAAGCCGGCAAGCGCGTCACCGTCCACTACACCGGCTGGCTCTACAAGGACGGCCAACGCGGCCGCAAGTTCGACTCGTCCAAAGACCGCCGCGACCCCTTCCGCTTCCACCTCGGCGCCGGCGAAGTCATCAAGGGCTGGGATGAAGGCGTCCAAGGGATGAAGGTCGGCGGTACCCGATTCCTCGTCATCCCGTCGGAACTGGGCTACGGCGCCTACGGCGCCGGCGGCGTCATTCCGCCCCACGCGACGCTGCTGTTCGAAGTGGAACTGCTGGCCGTCTGATCGGCTGATCATTTGATCGTTTGATCCGCAGAGGGTTCAACCCTCTGCACCCCGCCGGGTCTCGGCCCGGCAGCCGAGTCCCTTTGTCCGCCGACAAAGGAACCAAAACGGCTCTGACGACGCTCATATACGCTCGCTGTCTGGCCGTCGTCGCTCTCCCGCTTCGCTCGCGAGACTCCTCCAACGATGCCCTCAAACGGCCACCACCGGAGTCCTCGCACCACCTCTCTCTACAGGCTTGCTCGCTCCGCTCGTCGCGCCAGCCACTCAACGCGCGTTGCATCGGCCTCGCACGCTCGCCCCTACCGGGGTCTCGCAGCAACAGACGTGTGATGAATGGCATCCGTCCTTGACCGTGCCAGACTGCCCTTGACGCCCGGTGGCGTCATCAGGGAAATGCCATGAAGCAGCGAATGCGTCGATGAGCGAATCGATCTCTCAAGTCGACCTTCCCAAGTTGCCCCTTCCAAGTCGCCGATTGCAGCCTTGCTGTGCGAGACCCCGGTAGGGGCGAGCGTGAGAGGTCTGCGCGGACCGCGTTGAGTGGCTGGCGCGACGAGCGGAGCGAGCAAGCCTGTAGAGAGAGGTGGTGCGAGGACTCCGGTGGTGGTCGTTTGAGGGCATCGTCCGAGGAGTCTCGGAGCGCAGTGACGAGCGACGAATGCCGGACAGCGAGCGCATATGAGCGTCGTCAGGGCCGTTTTGGTTCCTTTGTCGGCGGACAAAGGGACTCGGCTGCCGGGCCGAGACCCGGCGGGCTCTCACGCGGTGAGAAACCCTGGCTTCAACTGCGAGCCATCGCGATGAGTTCCTGAGCGGCTGTGCTGGTTGCTTCGCTGCTTCCGTCGAGCATCGTGACGCGAGGGGCGGCGACCAGTTTCGGGAACTGGTTGGTGAGCGACCGTTCGTACCCGGGGTCGTAGTGCTCCCGCATGAGTTCCCCGAAGACTTGGGCCCACTGCCCGTCGAGGGCCAGGGCTTGCCACCTCGCGACGCGTTCCTTGCCGCGCAGCGTGACCAGTCCGCCGATGAGCGCGTTGAACTGTTCGGGTTGGTCCTTGAAGTGGGCGTAGTCCTCCAGCAGCAACTGCACCCGCCCGGCGTCGGTCATCTCGATCCAGACGCACCGGCCGTGCTGCCGCAGCCGGAGATGAAGCGGCTCGGGCAGTTGCACGCCGCCGATCTTGCGGCTCTCGCTCTCGACGAAGACGGGCCTGGACGGATCGAGCCGGACCATCGCCTGCCAGAGCGCCGTGTCGAACGCCTTCTGGCTGGGCTGCGGCTGATCGGGCAGGGCGCCCAGCACCGAGCCTCGATGCCGGGCCAGCGCTTCGAGGTCGAGCACCTGCTCGCCCGCGGCGGCGAGCGCCTGCAGCAACCGGGTCTTGCCTGATCCGGTGCGTCCGCACAGCACGACGAAATCGAACCGTGCCGGCTGCTCCGCCAGGGTCTTGATCACCTCGCCCCGGAAGGCCTTGTAGCCGCCCACCAGCTGCAGCGACTTGAATCCGATCTGGTTCAGGAACCAGTTCATCGCGCCGGACCGCTGCCCGCCGCGCCAGCAATAGACCAGCGGCCGCCAGTGCTTCTGCATCAGCGGCCGGTTGGCGTCGAGGTGGTTGGCGATGTTGCGCGCGACGATCGCGGCGCCCAGCTTGCGGGCGTCCAACGGGTCCTGCCGGTAGAGCGTGCCGACGATGCGTCGCTCCTCGTTGTCCAGCACCGGCCAGTTGAGGGCGCCCGGCAGATGGTCTTCCGCGAACTCCCCGGGCGAACGCACGTCGATCACGGTGCTGAACCCGCCGAGCCGGGAGAAGGCCTCGGCCGACGGGATCACGTGGTACTGGCTCATCGCCTCACTGGACCGACAGCGCGTCCAGCAGTTCGGTTTCGATCTGGAGCTGGGTGCGGTTCTGCTGCAGCGCGGCGCCGTCGAGCAGGAACGTGTCCTCGACGCGCTCGCCGAGCGTCGACACCTTGGCGAGCTGCAGGTTGATGCCATGCCGCGCCAGCACGCGCGCGATGGCGTACAGGAGCCCGGCGCGGTCGGTCGCGCTGACCGACAGCAGCCAGCGTTGCGCGCGTTCATCGGGCCGCAGCGCGATGCGCGGCGTGAAGGGGAAGCTCTTCACCCGCCGAGAGAGCCGGCCCTTGCGCGGCTCGGGCAGCGGCCCCTGTGCGACCAGGGCCTGGCCGAGCTTGGACTCGACCAGCGCCGTGAGGTCGCGGTGATGGAGATCGAGCTCCGGCGCGATGACCTGGAAGGTGTCCAGCGCATACCCGCTGCGGGTCGTATGGACCTTCGCATCGAGAATGTTGAAGCCCGCGCCGTCGAAGTAGCCGCAGATCCGCGCGAACAGATCCTGCAGGTCCTTCGCGTACACCAGCACCTGGAGGCCTTCGCCGACCGGCGACGGCCGCGCCCGCACCACCGGCTCGACGCTCTCGACATGCCGCCACAGGGCCCGCGCATGCCAGGCCAGATCGGGCGCGTCATGCCGCGCGAAGTAGCTCAGGTCCAGCGTCTTCCAGAGCGCGTCCTCGGTGCCCGGCAGCTGCGCCTTCAGCGCGAGCTCCTGCCGCGCCTCCTGCTTGCGGCCTTCGATTTCCGCGGCCATGTTCAGCTTCGCGCCGCCGAGCGCGCGCAGCGTCAGCCGGTAGAGGTCCTCCAGCAGCTTGCCCTTCCACGCATTCCAGACCTTGGGTCCGGTCCCGCGGATGTCGGCTACCGTGAGCAGGTAGAGCGCCGTCAGCGTGCGCTCGTCCTTGACGAGCTGCGCGAAGTGCTGGATGACCTCGGGATCCGACAGGTCCTCCTTCTGCGCCACACGCGACATGGTCAGGTGGTGCTCGACCAGGAACACGACCAGCGCCGCGTCCGCCTTCGGCAGCCCGTGCGCGCGGCAGAAACGCCTGGCCTCGGCCGCGCCCAGGTCGGAGTGATCGCCGCCGCGTCCCTTGGCGATGTCGTGGAACAGCGCCGCGACGTACAGCGCCGAGGGCCGGTCGAACTGCGCCGCCAGCTGCGAGCAGAACGGGTACTCGTGCGTGTGCTCGGGGATGAAGAAGCGCCGGATGTTGCGCAGCACCATCAGGATGTGCTGGTCCACCGTGTAGACATGGAACAGGTCGTGCTGCATCTGCCCGACGATGCGCCGGAACACCCAGAGGTAGCGCCCCAGCACCGAGGTCTGGTTCATCAACCGGAACGCGTGCGTCTGTCCCTGCGGCTCCTCCAGGATGCGCATGAACATCGCGCGGTTGGCGGGATCGCGCCGGAACGCGCTGTTCATCAGCCCGCGCGCGTTGTACAGCGCGCGCAGCGTCTTCGCGGACAGGCCCTTGATGCCGGGCGTCTGCTGGTAGATCAGGAAGGTCTCGAGGATGGCGTGCGGCTCGCGCTCGTAGAGGTCGTCGGTCGCGATCTCCAGCATGCCGCTGCGTTCCAGGAAGCGCTCGTCCACCGCCCGCAGTTCGTTGCCGACGGTGCCGTTGATCTGCTCCTCCAGGTTGAGCAGCGTGATCTGGTTGAGCTGCGTGACCGCCTTCGCCGCCCAGTAGTAGCGGCGCATCAGCTTCTCGGACGCGCGCAGCGACCGGGTCGATTCGTAGCCGAAGCGCTCCGCCACCGAGGTCTGCAGGTCGAAGACCAGCCGGTCCTCGCGCCGTCTGGCCGCCAGGTGCAGCTGGCAGCGGATGCTCTTGAGCACGCCTTCGTTGCGCTGCAGCTGGCGCGCCTCAAAGGTGGTGATCAGGCCCTTGGCCGCCAGCTGGGGCCAGGTCTTGCCCAGGCCGGCGCCGCGCGCGATCCAGATCAGCACCTGCAGGTCGCGCAGACCGCCGGGGCTTTCCTTGATGTTGGGTTCGAGCGCGTAGGGCGTCTCTTCGTACTTGGTGTGGCGCTGGCGCATCTCCAGCGTCTTGGCGCGCATGAACGCCCGCGCATCCATCGCCGCACAGAAGGCCCGGTCGAAGCGCTTCACCAGCGGCTTCGCGCCGGCCAGCCAGCGCGACTCCAGCAGCGCGGTCTGGATGGTGACGTCGCCCGCGGCCTCGTCCAGGCATTCCTTGACGGTGCGTACCGAGGAGCCGATCTCCAGCCCGATGTCCCAGCACGCGGTGATGAAGGCCTCGATCGCCTGCTTGAGCGGTCCGGGCTGGTCCGGCGTGACACCGTCAGGCAGCGCGTCGGGCAGCAGCAGCAGGACGTCGACGTCCGAATGCGGGAACAGCTCGCCGCGCCCGTAGCCGCCGACGGCCACCAGCGCCGCCTCGGGCGCCGCCGCGGCGATGCCCGACTGCGTCCACAGGGCCTGCAGCGTGCCGTCGACATGCCGGGCCAGCAGCCGCATGAGTCGTGCAGCCGCGGACACACTCGCCTTGGCGGACGCGAAGTCGTCCAGCAGCGCCTGCTTGCCGGACTTGAAGTGCTGGCGCAGGTCGGCGACCGACAGGGCCTCGGCCGGCACCTTCGCAGGCTCGTTCGAGGAGGCGCCGGCGTCGCCGACCTCGCCGGGCGTCCTGGCGTTCATGGGCGGGCCGCGCGGATCAGGCCGGGACGGCCTGGGGCAACGCGAAGGCCGGCGGCGGCGGCGTGCCGGCCGACTGCGTCAGGATCTCGAAGCCGGTGTCGGTGACCAGGATCGTGTGCTCCCACTGCGCCGACAGCGAGCGGTCCTTGGTGACGATGGTCCAGCCGTCGCCCATCTCGCGGATCTCGCGGCGGCCGGCGTTGATCATCGGCTCGATGGTGAAGACCATGCCGGGTACCAGTTCCTCCAGCGTGCCGGGGCGGCCGTAGTGCAGCACCTGCGGCTCCTCATGGAACTTCTGGCCGATGCCGTGGCCGCAGAACTCGCGCACCACGCTGAAGCCGGCGTTCTCCGCGAAGGTCTGGATCGAATGACCGATGTCGCCCAGGCGCGCGCCCGGCTTGACCTTCTGGATGCCCTTCCACATCGCCTCGTAGGTGAAGGCGCACAGCCGCTTGGCCGCGATAGAGCCCTCGCCGACGACGAACATCCGGCTCGTGTCGCCGTGCCAGCCGTCCTTGATGACGGTGACGTCGATGTTGACGATGTCGCCGTTCTTCAGCGGACGGTCGTTGGGAATGCCGTGGCAGACCTGGTGGTTGATCGAGGTGCAGATCGACTTGGGGTAGGGCGTGTAGCCCGGCGGCTGGTAGTTCAGCGGGGCGGGGATGCCCTGCTGCACGTTCACGATGTAATCGTGGGCCAGCTTGTCGAGATGCTCGGTGGAGACGCCCGGCTTGACGTGCGGGGTCAGCATGTCCAGCACCTCGGACGCCAGACGGCCGGCGATGCGCATGGCGTCGATGTCGGCGCCGGTCTTGATCGTGATGGTCATAGGGGTGCCATTTTAGGCGCTTGGCCATCCCCGCGCAGGGGGAAGCGTTCCCCCTCCCGAGGGAACGCTCCGGAGGGCCCTCCCGGGAAGGGCCGGGAAGGCCCGGCGGATCAGTCCGCCCAGACGATGACGCCCGTGTAGGCAGTCACCAGTACCACGATGCCGAAAGCGATGCGATACCAGGCGAAAGGCACGAAGCTGTGGCTGGCGATGTACTTCAGCAGCCAGCGCACGCAGATCCAGGCGCTGACGAAGGAGAAGAACAGCCCCACCGCGAACAGCGGGATGTCGCCGGTCGACAGCACCGAGCGCTCCTTGTACAGGCTGTACAGGCCGGCGCCGATCAGGGTCGGGATCGCCAGGAAGAAGCTGAAATCGGTCGCCGCCTTGCGCGACAGGCCCAGCAGCATGCCGCCGATGATGGTCGCGCCGGAGCGGCTGGTGCCCGGCACCATCGCCAGGCACTGCACGAAACCGACCTTCAGCGCGTCCATCGGCGTCATCTGGTCGACGTCCTGGATGCGCACGGCGGTCTGCTGGCGGCGTTCCGCCCACAGGATGATGAAGCCGCCGAGGATGAAGGTGCTTGCCACCACCACGGGGGTGAACAGGTGTTCCTTGATGACCTTGCCGAACAGAAGGCCCAGGATGACCGCCGGCAGGAAGCCGATGGCGACGTTCAGCACGAAGCGGCGCGCGCGTACGTCGCTGCCCAGGCCGGCGGCGGTTTCGCGCAGGCGCTGCCAGTACACGATGATCACCGCCAGGATCGCCCCGGTCTGGATCGCGATGTCGAACACCTTGCCCCGCGCATCGTCGAAACCGCCGAGCAGCGAACCCGTCAGGATCAGGTGGCCGGTCGACGAGATCGGCAGGAATTCGGTCAGGCCTTCGACGATCCCCATGATCGCGGCCTTGATCAGCATCAGAGTGTCCAAACTTCGACTCCAGAATGCCGCCTCGCTGGAGAGTGGAGGCGGGTCGGCGGGGATCATAGCCGCGGCTCGAACCCGGTTTGCCGCAGTGCAGCACCCGGATGGGCGGGTCCGGCGTGAGAGGAGCGTGAAGGCCTTCAGTCCCTCTTAACAGGCTCCGTGCCAGGGGTGTGCAGGAAGGGCGACGCTTGACCGGCTTGAAAGCGCACCGCTACATTACTGACCGGTTAGTCAGTTATGGGACTGCCCAGATCCCGCGCGCTGCGCGCGCCCCTCACCCCCACCCTCTCCCGCAAGCGGGAGAGGGAGCAAGAAGCTCCGTTCGTTCAAGATGCCTCGCGCTTCCACCAAGACCGCCAGCCCGGCGCCGTCGTCCACCCGACAACGGCGCAAAGAGGCGCGGCCGCAGGAATTGCTGGAGGCGGCGTTGTCGCTGTTCGTGGAGAAGGGCTTCGCCGCCACCCGTTCGGAGGAGGTTGCCGCCAAGGCGGGGGTGTCCAAGGGGACGCTCTACCTGTATTACCCCTCCAAGGAGGAGCTCTTCAAGGCGGTGGTGCGCGAGGCCATCGGCACCAAGATCGCCGAAGGGGTCTCGGAGCTGGGCAAGCACCAGGGCTCGATGGCGGAACTGCTGACCTGGATGCTGTGGAGCTGGTGGGAGCGCATGGGGCTGACCCCCGCCGGCGGCATCCACAAGATCATGATGAGCGAGGCCGGCAACTTCCCGCAGCTGGCTGCGTTCTACAACGACGAGGTCATCGAGCCCAGCTGCGCGCTGCTGGCCGAGGTGGTGCGCCGGGGCATCGCCTCGGGCGAGTTCCGCGACGTGGACCCCGATGCCTGCGTGATGGTGCTGATCGGCCCGGTGCTGCATCTGGTGCTGCACCAGCACTCGATCGGCGCGGCGGGCGTCGTCCACGACCACAAGCCCGAACCCGAGGTGGTGCTGAAGCTGCAGCTCGAACTCATGTTCGAGGGACTTCTCAACCGCCCGCGAGATCCGGCCGGCCCGCGGCCGGCCGCCTAGAATACCGCCCGCATTCCCGACCGCTTCCTGATCGCATTCCGATTGCTTTCCCGATCGAATTTGGCGCGCCGTGCGGCGCCAGAGGACCAGAACATGAACTTCGAACAAGCCCGCTTCAACATGATCGAACAGCAGATCCGCCCCTGGGATGTGCTGGACACCTCCGTGCTGGCCCTGCTGGCGGTGGTCAAGCGCGAGGACTTCGTGCCGGCGGCCTACCGCAACGTGGCGTTCACCGACGTCGAACTGCCGCTGGCGCACGGCCGCAAGATGCTGCCCCCGCGGGTCGAGGCCCGCTGGATGCAGGAGCTGCAGATCGAGCGTCATGAGAAGGTGCTGGAGATCGGCACCGGCGCCGGCTACCTGGCCGCGCTGCTGGGCCACAAGGCGCAGCAGGTCTTCACCGTCGAGCCGGATGCGCAGCTGGTGGGTGCCGCCCGCGACGCGCTGCGCCGCAACGGCGTGCTGAACGTGACCGTGGTCGAGGGCGACGGCGTCAAGGGCCTGCCCGCCGAAGGTCCGTTCGACGTGATCCTGCTGTCGGGCTCGGTGGCGCAGGTGCCGCAGGCGCTGCTGGACCAGCTCAAGATCGGCGGCCGCATGGGCGTGATCGTCGGCGAGGAGCCGGCCATGACCGCCCGCATCATCACCCGCACCGGCGAACGCGAGTTCGCGACCAAAAACCTGTTCGAGACGGTGGTGCAGCGCCTGGACGGTTTCGACACGGGTTCGCACTTCACGTTCTGAGGCGGCGGGCATCGCCAAGGCGGGCCAGGGCGCTTCAAAGGAGCCCGAGGCGCGCCAGCAGCCCATCGCGCGTAATTGCCGTCAGGGGGTGCGAAGACTGCAAGTCGTCGCATTTCTTTCGAGGGAAGCGGGGGAGGTGATCTATAACCTCGCCCGCGGCACCCGGGTCGGATCGGAGGCGATCGACCCGCCGGTGCCGAGGTACTGAATCCCGTCCGCGGCCTGGCCGCGTACGGTCCGCAGTTGGATCGATCCGAAGAACATCACATCGACACGAGGATGCCTCATGGCCGCTGAACGCCGTCCGTCTCCGACCTCCCGCCTGCCGCGGGTCACGCTCCTGGCCGCGGCGCTCGCCTTCGTGGCGGGCGCGGCCCAGGCGCAGAGCCTGCAAGAGCTGTACGACGCGGCGCGCGCCTACGACGCGACCTTCCTCGCCGCGCGCGCGGTGGCCGATTCGGCGCAGTACCGCTACGGCCAGGCGCAGGCGCTGGCGCGCCCGAGCGTGGGCCTGGGCGTCGGCGCGACGCGCAACGAGGTCGATCTGCCGGCGATCCCCACCGCCCAGGGCGGTTCGGTCAACACCGGCTGGCAGGGCAACACGGTCGCCACCGCCGGACTGAACGCGAAGTACGCGATCTTCAACCGCCCGAACGCCGGCAGCATCGAGCAGGCCCGCCTGGGCGTCGACGTCGCCCAGTCGGATCTCGAGACGGCGGAGCAGGACCTCATCGTCCGCGTGGCGCAGGCCTACTTCGACGTGCTGGCCGCCAAGGACACGCTGTCGACCTCCAGCGCGAACAAGGCGGCGATCGCGGAGCAGCTGGCCTCGGCCAAGCGCAACTTCGAGGTCGGCACCGCGACCATCACCGACACCCGCGAAGCGCAGGCCCGCTACGACCTGGCGACCGCGCAGGAACTGGCCGCCGACAACGACCTGCGCGTCAAGCGCGTGACGCTGGACCAGCTGGTCGGCCGCGTCGGCGTCGAGCCGCGTCCGCTGGCCGTGCCGGTGGCGCTGCCTCCCGTCGCGCCGTCGACCGTGGAACCCTGGGTCAGCGTGGCCGAAGGCGCCCACCCCGCCATCCGCAAGGCCCAGCTGGGCCTGGACATCGCCAAGATCGAGATCGACCGCGCCCAGGGCGCCCGCTGGCCGACCGTCGACCTGAACGCCTCGCTGGGCGTGCAGCGCCAGACCGGCGAAGGCGTCAGCTACACCGGCAACACCAAGCAGGGCTCGCTGGGTGTGTCGGTCAACCTGCCCGTGTACACCGGCGGACAGATCACCAACCGCATCAAGGAAACGATGTCGTTGGAAGAGAAGTCCCGCAACGACCTGAACTTCGCCCGCCGCAGCGTCGAGGAAGGCACCAAGCGCGCGTTCTTCGGCGTGCAGTCGCTGCAGGCGCAGGTGAAAGCCTACGAGGCGGCGGAGTCCTCCACCAAGCTGGCGCTGGAAGCGACGCAGCTGGGCTACAAGGTCGGCGTGCGCGTCAACCTGGACGTGCTGAATGCGCAGACCCAGCTCTACACGACGCAGCGCGACCTCGCGAAAGCGCGCTACGACGTGCTGGTGAACAGCCTCAAGCTGCGTCAGGCCTCCGGGCAGCTCCGGCCCGAGGACATCACGGCGATCAACGCGCTGCTGGCGCCGTAAGCGTTCCGCCTTGAGCGAAAGCCGCCTCCGGGCGGCTTTCGTCCATCCGGGTCTCTGGTGACAGGTCTTGCGCACAGGACGCGCGACAATCCGTCCCATGCTTTTCGTGATCTCCCCCGCGAAGTCGCTCGACTACGACACGCCCACCCCCGACGCCGTCGCCGCCCTGGCCAGCCGTCCCCAGTTCGTCCCGCAGTCGGCCGAACTGATCGAGATCCTCAAGACGCAGACGCCGTCCGACATCGGCGGGCTGATGGACATCTCGGAAACCCTCGCCAACCTGAACGTCGCCCGCTACCACGCGTGGTCCAGCCGCTTCACCGACAAGAACAGCAAGGTCGCCGTGCTCGCCTTCAACGGCGACGTGTACGACGGCCTGCAGGCGTCGACGCTGTCCCTGGACGACCTGCAGTGGGCGCAGCGCCACCTGGCCATCCTCTCCGGCCTGTACGGCGTGCTGCGGCCGCTGGACCGGCTCCAGCCCTACCGGCTCGAGATGGGCACCGCGCTGAAGAACGACAAGGGCGGCAACCTCTACGCCTACTGGGGCGACACCATCGCCGAGCACCTGAACGCCCAGAGCGCCCAGCTCCAGTCGCCGGTGATCGTGAACCTGGCGTCGCAGGAATACTTCAAGGCCGCCGCCCGCAAGGTGCTGAAGCCGCGCGTCATCGAATGCCAGTTCGAAGACTGGAAGAATGGCCGCTACAAGATCATCAGCTTCTTCGCCAAGCGCGCTCGCGGCCTGATGGCGCGCCATGCGATCCAGCATCGCATCGGCACGCCGTCCGGCTTGCAGGACTTCGCAGTCGACGGCTATTCCTATGCGCCCGACGCGAGCGAGCCGGACCGGCTGGTGTTCCGTCGTCGCATCGCCGAGTGATTGCCGGGTGATCTCCGGGTGGCGTCGACGCGAATGAGCAGCCAAGCGTAAGCAGGGGCCTGTTCCGGGCACACCGGGATACAGGCAGACATCGATCAGTTTGATACCGTTGCGGATATGAGTAACTCGCAATACCTCACGCCCGAACTGCGCGAATGGGTGGCCGCGCAACTGCGCAATGGCATCACGCGCGAGGCCTTGTACCAGGCCATGCTCACCAGCGGCTGGCAGCCCGACATGGCGCAGCAGGCGCTGGCGGAGCACCGCCCGTTCGAGGCGCCCTTGACCCTGCCCGCGATCGCGGAGCCTCCGATCGAGCCCGGCTCGCTGCCGGAGCCCGACCTCAGCGAGCAGCGCAGCGTGCTGCTGCCCGACGGCCACCGGGTCGAGATCCTGACGGCGCTGCAACGCCCGCGGGTGATCGTGTTCGGGAACCTGCTGTCGGCGGACGAGTGCGACGCCATCGTCACCAACGCCGGGCAGCGCCTGGCGCGTTCGGAGACGGTCGCGGCGCAGCGCGAAGGCAGCGAGGTCAACTCCGCCCGGACCAGCGAAGGCATGTTCTTCGAGCGCGGCGAGAACGAGGTCGTTGCCCGCATCGAGCGCCGCATCGCGACGCTGCTGAACTGGCCGGTGCGCAACGGCGAAGGCCTGCAGGTGCTGCGCTACCGCGCCGGCGCCGAGTACCAGCCGCACTACGACTACTTCGATCCGCGCCACGCCAGCAGCAAGGCGATCCTGGAGCGCGGCGGCCAGCGGGTCGCCACCATCGTGATGTACCTGAACACGCCGGCCAGAGGCGGCGCGACGGTGTTCCCCGACATCAAGCTGGACGTGATGGCGCAGAAGGGCAACGCGGTCTTCTTCAGCTACGACCGGCCCGATCCGGCGACGCTCACGCTGCACGGCGGCGCGCCGGTGGTCGAAGGCGAGAAGTGGGTCGCCACAAAATGGTTACGTCAGGGCGAGTTCGTTTGACGCGGCCTTGACCGGCCGCCCGCTAGACTCCCGCTCATCATCACGAGCGCCGGCCCTGGTCGGCGCGTCCAGAAGAAGGAAATCCTCATGAAGTCGTTGATCGCCGTCCTGGGTGCCGCACTGCTGACCACGCTCGCGCAGGCGCAAGTCCAGCCGCAGCCGCAGCCTCAACCGATGCCTCCCGCGACGGCGCCGGTCCCGGCCGCGCACGCCGACATGGCTGCCCCCGCCGCCAAGCCCGCCCACGCCGGCAAGACGTCCGGCAGCAAGCACAAGGCCACCGGCAAGGCGGCGAACAAGAGCGGCAAGCACGCGGGCGCCAAGAAGTCGGGCGCCAAGAAGAAGTCGGCGCAGCAGGCCTCGTCGGGCAAGTCGGGCTCGAAGAAGGTCGCCAACGCCAGCAACGGCAAGCCGAAGAAGAGCAAGCAGCGTCACGCTGCCGCCTGATCCCGGCGACGGACCTGGCCTCGTCAGGAGGCGGGTTTCGGAAGGCAGGCAGGAACGCCGGCAGGAAAGCAAAAAAGCAGCCCGAGGGCTGCTTTTTCGTTGGTGCCGAGCAGGTCGCGAACCCGAAGGCTCGCCGACTTGCCGACTCGCGGGCGTCTTGGACTTGCCTTAGACGCGCTTGCGGTACTCGTGCGTGCGCGTGTCGATTTCGATGTTGTCGCCTTGCGCCACGAAGATGGGCACGGGGATTTCGAAACCGGTGGCGATCTTGGCGGGCTTCAGGACCTTGCCCGAGGTGTCGCCCTTGACGGCCGGCTCGGTCCAGGTCACTTCACGCACGACGCTGGTCGGCAGTTCCACGGAGATGGCCTTGCCGTCGTAGAACACCACTTCCACTTCCATGCTGTCCTGCAGGTAGTTGATGGCGTCGCCCATGTTCTCGGCTTCCACCTCGAACTGGTTGTACTCGGAGTCCATGAACACGTACATCGGATCGGCGAAGTACGTGTAGGTGCACTCCTTCTTCTCCAGGATGATCTGGTCCATCTTGTCGTCGGCCTTGAAGACGACTTCGGTGCCCGAGTTGTTCAGCAGGCTCTTCAGCTTCATGCGCACGGTGGCGGCATTGCGGCCACCGCGGCTGTATTCGGTCTTCAGCACGACCATGGGGTCCTTGCCGTGCATGATCACGTTGCCGGCGCGAATTTCTTGTGCGATCTTCATGATGATTCCGGGGAGATTGGGTCCGAGAGGGGTCCGTATGGAGATCCCTGCGGGATCCTGTGTTGGATTCGGGTGGGATCCCGTGTTGGATCCGACATCCGCGCAATCAGAACGCGGAAAAGCCGCGCATTCTAGCTCGAAAGGCCCCTCACGCGCCAGCCGACAGCCCCGCAAAGGCCTGGAGGCGGGCGGTGAGATCGGGCAGCGCGGCCAGCTCGGCGCGCCACGCGCGGGCGTGCGCGGCGGCGTCGGCCAGCTCGCGGAGCGCCTCCGCGGCCTGTGGCGTCCACGGCGCCAGACCGTTCCAGGCACGGGACAGCGCCTCCCAGCGCGCCCGCAGCGGCGCCGGGGCGCTGGCCAGCGCTAGGGCGAGGAAGGCCTCCAGCTTCGGCCCGTGCGCGCCGTCGTCCTGGAAGTAGATCTGCCAGAGCATCGGCCGCCCGGCCCATTGCGCGCGGACGAAGGAGTCCTCGCCGCGCACGAGGTTCAGGCCGCAGGACCACAGCAGGCGGTCGTAGTCGGTCTGGCTGAGGTGGGGCAGGGCGATCGCGCGCTGCCCGTCGCGCAGCAGCGGCGGGAGTTCCTGCTGCGGCGCGCCGGGGCACAGCAGCAGGAGCCAGCCCGGCCCGAGCGCGTCCAGGAACGCCGCCAGCGGCGCGTGCGGATACGCGAACAGGCTGAGCACGCGTTCACCCGGTGCCGGCGCCCAGCCGCGAGCGGCCAGCCATGCGCCGCCGCCGTGGTCCACGTGGGCGTCGGCGGCCTCGATCAGGCCCGGTTCGCGCAGGAGTCCGCCGGTGCGGTCGCTGAAGCCGGGGTAGAAGAACCGCTTCTCCAGACCGGCGCCCGGGCCGGAGAACTGCGGCGACTTCAGGCCGTGGCTGCGTTCGACATAGCTTTCCGCGCTCAGATATTCGAGGTTGATCCACGCCGGCTTCACCGCGCGTGCGGCCATCGCCGCGACGAAGGTCTCCGGCAGGTCGCAGCCGAAGGTCTCGACGACGACATCGCCCGGCGCCGCCCGGGCGCTGTCGGCCCACGGCAGGCAGGCGAGACCCTCGACCGGCGTCGGCTGCATCCACGCCAGCGGCGACAGGTCGTCGCTCCACAGCCGCACCTGCGCGCCGCGCTGCGCGAGGTCGCGCGCCAGCCGCAGGCAGACGCCGAGATCCCCGTAGTTGTCGATGACGCGGCAGAAGATGTCCCACGTCGGTCTGTCAGGGCTGTCAGGAGTCAGCGCGTCGGACGAGGAATCGGCGAGGGTGTCGGGCATCGACCGATTATCCGGCGGCACAATCGCGCCCCATGAGCACGACCCCCGCCGGCGCCAGCGAAGCGCCGGAGCCGATTCCGGATCCTTCCCTCGCCCCCGCGACCCCTGCCGCATCCGCTGCCGTCTCCGCCGCGGACGAATGGAACACGCAGTCCGCCGCCATCGAGGCGGCCGAGTCGCGCCGCGTCGCCGACATGGAGCGCGCCGCGCGCGAGGGCCGCGACCGCCTGCTGGCCGAGGTGCTGGCGCTGCCGGCGCTGCCCGGCGTCTACCGCTACTTCGACGCGCAGGACCATGTGCTCTACGTCGGCAAGGCGAAGAACCTGAAGCGGCGGGTGTCGAGCTATTTCCAGAAGGACCACGGCGGCACGCGCATCGGCATGATGATCGCGCGCATCGCGCGGCTGGAGACCACGGTGGTGCGCACCGAGGCCGAGGCGCTGCTGCTCGAGAACAACCTGATCAAGGCGCTCAACCCGCGGTTCAACATCCTGTTCCGCGACGACAAGAGCTACCCCTACATGCGGCTGTCCGGCCATGCCTGGCCGCGCATCAGCTACTACCGCGGCGCGGTCGACCGCCGCCACCGCTACTTCGGTCCGTTCCCGAGCGCCTGGGCGGTGAAGGAATCGATCCAGCTGATCCAGAAGGTCTTCCAGCTGCGGACCTGCGAGGACACCGTCTTCAACAACCGCAGCCGGCCCTGCCTGCTGCATCAGATCCACCGCTGCACGGCGCCCTGCGTGCCCGAGGGGCAGAACGACGACTACCGCCGCAACGTCAGCAACGCGGAGCGATTCCTGCTCGGCGAGACGCAGGAGGTGATGGACGCGCTGCAGGCGCAGATGATGACCCACGCCGAACGCTTCGAGTACGAGCAGGCGGCGGGCATCCGCAACCAGATCACCGCGTTGTCGAAGGTGCTGCAGCAGCAGGCCGTCGACGAGAACAGCGCGACCGGCCGCGACCGCGACGTCGACATCCTGGCGGTGAAGCTGCAGGGCGGGCGCGCCTGCGTGAACCTGGCGATGGTGCGCGGAGGCCGGCATCTGGGCGACCGCGCGTATTTCCCCAAGCACGTCGACGACGCGACCGCCGTCCAGTTGCTGGACGACGACGAGCTGACGCCGGTTGAAGTTGAAGTCGAAGGCGAGGGCGGCGGAACCACGCGCACCCGCGTCGAACCGCCGAGCGCCGAACGCCTGGTGCTGGAGGCCTTCATCGCGCAGCACTACCTGGAGATGGCGATGCCGTCGCTGCTGGTGCTGTCGGAGGCGGTGGACCCGGCGCTGGCCGAGGCGCTCAGCGTGCAGGCCGGCTACCGCGTGACGACGCAGGCGCAGCCGCGCGGCCAGCGTCGCATCTGGCAGGAGATGTGCGTCAAGGGCGCCGAGATCGCGCTGGCGAGACTGCTGTCGGAAGAGGGCTCGCAGCAGGCGCGCACGCGCGCGCTGATCGACGCGCTGGACCTCAGCGTCACCGAGCTGGACAAGTTCCGCATCGAGTGCTTCGACATCAGCCACACGGCGGGCGAGGCGACGCAGGCCTCCTGCGTGGTCTTCGAAGGCCACCAGATGCAGAGCGCCCAGTACCGGCGCTTCAACATCGAAGGCATCACCGGCGGCGACGACTACGCGGCGATGCGCCAGGTCCTGACACGCCGTTACAGCAAGATGGCCGAGGCCGCCCAGAATGGGACCAGACGGATGCCGGACCTGGTGCTGGTGGACGGCGGCAAGGGCCAGGTGTCGATGGCGCGCGAGGTCTTCGAGGAGCTCGGCGTGGACCTGAGCCTGATCGTCGGCGTGGAGAAGGGCGAAGGGCGCAAGGTCGGCCTCGAAGAGCTGGTCTTCGCCGACGGCCGCGAGAAGGTCTACCTCGGACGCGATTCGGCGGCGCTGATGCTGGTCGCGCAGATCCGCGACGAGGCCCACCGCTTCGCCATCACCGGCATGCGGGCCAAGCGCGCGTCGATCCGCACCGGCGGTTCGCGCCTGGAGGACGTGCCCGGCGTCGGTCCGAAGAAGCGGGCGCAGCTGCTGCAGCGTTTCGGCGGCGTGCGCGGCGTGGCCGGCGCGAGCGTCGAGGAGCTCTGCAGCGTCAAGGGCATCTCGCGCGAGCTCGCGGAAGAGATCTATCGCGCGCTGCATTGAACGGCGCGCGGCTTGTTGGGATGTGTTGGGATGTGTTGGGAAAAGGCATGACACCGATCGATCGAATGACCTGGATGCGCGCGCTGCGCTGGAGCGGCAAGCTGGCGCTCGCGCTGTCGCTGGCGGCCTGCGGCTCGCCGACGCAGCGCCAGCCCGAACGCCCGCCGGTGCAGGAGGCGCCGCGTGCGCCTGTGGCCACCCCGGTGGCCCCGGGCGGTCCGGTGCCGACCTCGCCGGCCGTGCGCCGCGGCCTGCCGCTGCCGGCGCCGCACGCGGTCAGCTCGCACGAGGACCTGCGCCGCCAGGCCGCGCAGCGCATGGTCGCCGCCAATCCGGACGGCACCTACATGGGCGAGGTGCCGCCGGAGCTGCTGGCGATCCCCGTGCTGGAGGTCGAGCTCAACCAGGACGGCACCATCCGCCACATCCGCGTGCTGCGCAAGCCGACGCAGGCCGAGGACACCATCGAGGTCGCCATCGCGGCGGTGCGCCGCGCCGCGCCTTTCGGCGACGTGAGCCGGCTGCCCAAGCCCTGGAAGTTCGTCGAGGTGTTCCTCTTCGACGACGACCGGCGCTTCAAGCCGCGAACGCTGGACGATTGAGGCGGCGCGATCGAGGCGGGACGATTAAGCAGCGACCGACGGTTTCGCGCCGTGAAACGTGGGCACAATGCCGCCCATGTTCTGGACGCTGCCAACCTTGCTGACCTGGGCCCGCATCGTGGCCATCCCGCTGATCGTCGGGGTGTTCCACCTGCAGATGTCGCCCGCCCATCAAAACCTGCTGGCCACCGTCCTGTTCATCACGGTGGCCCTGACCGACTGGGCCGACGGCTACCTGGCGCGCAAGC
This sequence comes from Roseateles noduli, assembly GCA_002205125.1. Taxonomy (GTDB): domain Bacteria; phylum Pseudomonadota; class Gammaproteobacteria; order Burkholderiales; family Burkholderiaceae_C; genus Roseateles; species Roseateles noduli. The sequence continues at coordinate 261,963 of NIOE01000010.1, forward strand.
TCAACCAGACCTCGTCCTTCGGCGCCTTCTTGGATCCGGTGGCCGACAAGTTCCTGGTCTGCGCGGCGCTGCTGGTGCTGCTGGAGCAGCAGCGCGTCGATGCGCTGGTGGCGCTGGTGATCGTCGGCCGCGAGATCGCGATCTCCGCGCTGCGCGAGTGGATGGCGCAGATCGGCGCCTCGCGCTCCGTGGCGGTGCACGTGCTGGGCAAGCTCAAGACGACGGTCCAGATGGTGGCCATCCCCTTCCTGCTGTTCGACGGCAAGCTGTTCGATGTCATCAACACGCGGATCTGGGGCACCTGGCTGATCTACCTGGCCGCCGTGCTGACCATCTGGTCGATGGTCTACTACCTGCAGAAGGCGCTGCCCGAGATCCGGGCCAAGGCGCGCTGACCCTCATCCACGACCTCCTTCGGTCGTCCGTTTCGCGGGAACGTTGAAACAGCGTGTGAAGAGTGCGTGCGGATGCGGGTTTCAAGCCGGGCGCTGTCCCTGGGGCGACTGGCGCCGCACCCCCTCGTATCGGGACTTCCCCCTTGTCTGGACGCGCGGTCAAAGCGTCTAGAATCCGCTTCCCGCGCCGTTCGGGCGGCCTGGCAAACCAATGAGGGGGTACCTTCGTGAACAAGTCCGAATTGATCGAGCACATCGCCAAGCAGGCGGACATTTCCAAGGCGGCCGCGGGGCGCGCACTGGAAGCTGTCATCGGCGGTGTGAAGACCACGCTCAAGAAGAACGGGACCGTGTCGCTGGTGGGCTTCGGCACCTTCAGCGTCACGAAGAGAGCGGCGCGCACGGGCCGCAACCCGCGCACGAACGAGGCGATCAAGATCAAGTCGGCGAAGGTGCCGAAGTTCCGTCCGGGCAAGGCCCTCAAGGACGCCGTGAACTGACATCCTGGAAGCCGGGATCTGAAGAATTCCGGGCGCTTAGCTCAGTTGGTAGAGCACCTCCCTTACACGGAGATTGTCGGCGGTTCGAGCCCGTCAGCGCCCACCAGAAAACCGAGGCGAGTCCACCTCATCGGTGGACTAGAATGCCGCGGCCCAAAGGCGAACCCCGGTTCGCCTTTGTCGTATCTGATGACGTGCCATTGAACCCGTCGTAATAGAGACCTGAGGTTGTTGATGTTCGATTTCGTACGCAAGCACACGCGGCTGTTCCAGTTCATCCTGCTGATCCTGATCGTGCCGTCCTTCGTGCTGGTCGGCGTGGAGGGCTACAGCCGCTTCATGGACGGCGGCAACGCGACGGTGGCCTCCGTGAACGGCCACAAGATCACGCAGGCCGAGTGGGACCAGGCGCAGAAGACGCAGATCGAGCGCATGCGCATGGAGTCGCCGACGATGGACCCCAAGGTCTTCGACTCGCCGGAAGTGCGCAAGGACGTGCTGGAGAACCTGCTGCGCGAGCGCGTGCTCGCCGCCGTGGTGGCCGACGAGCACCGCACCATCAGCAACGAGCAGTTGATCGAGCTGATCAAGACGGATCCGCAACTCGCGCCGCTGCGCGACGTGGAGACCGCCAAGCGCATCGCGGCGCAGCAGGGCATGACGGTGGACGGTCTGCTGCAGAACGTGCGCCAGAGTCTGCAGACCAACGGCGTGCTGGGCCCGATCGCGCAGAGCGCGCTGCCCACGCAGGCCAGCGCCAACCTGGCCTTCGATGCGCTGCTGCAGCAGCGTGAGCTGCGCTTCCAGACCTTCGCCGCGAAGGACTTCGCCGCCGCGCAGACGCCGACGGACGCGGACCTGGAGACCTACTACAAGGATCCGAAGGTCTCCGCCAAGTTCCAGCTGCCGGAGAGCGCGGACATCGAGTACGTGGTGCTGGACGTCGGCGCGCTGCAGGCGGGCGTGACGATCAATCCGGAAGACGTGCAGAAGTATTACGAGTCGAACAAGCCCCGCTTCACGAGCGATGAGGAACGTCGCGCGAGCCACATCCTGATCAAGGCCGGTTCGGACATGTCGGCGGCGGACAAGGCCAAGGCGAAGGCCAAGGCCGACGAGCTGCTGGCCGAGGCGCGCAAGAACCCGGCCGGCTTCGGCGAGCTGGCGAAGAAGAACTCCGAGGATCCGGGCTCGGCTGCGAATGGCGGCGATCTGGACTTCTTCGGCAAGGGCGCGATGGTCAAGCCGTTCGAGGACGCGGTCTACGCGCTGAAGAAGGGCGAGATCAGCAACGTCGTGCAGTCCGACTTCGGCTATCACATCATCATGCTGACGGACGTGCGCGGCGGTGTGGTGCGTCCGTTCGACACGGTCAAGGCCGGCATCGAGAACGACCTGCGCCGCGAGCTGGCGCAGAAGCGTTTCAGCGAGCAGGCGGACAGCTTCGGCGACGCGGTCTACAGCGATGCCAAGTCGCTCAAGCCGGCGGCCGACAAGTTCAAGCTGACGATCCAGAAGGCGACCGTGCAGCGCAAGGCCGCGCCGGACGCGACCGGCGTGCTGGCCTCGCCGAAGCTGCTGGAAGCGGTGTTCGCGGCGGACTCGCTGAAGGAGAAGAACAACACCGCCGCGGTCGAGGCGGGCGGCAACCAGCTGGTGTCGGCGCGCGTCATCGCCTACAAGCCGGCGCGCGTGCCGCCGCTGGCCGAGGTGAAGCCCGTGCTGACGATGGCCTGGGTGGCGGATCACTCCGCGCAGGCCGCGAAGAAGGCGGGCGAGGCCCGTCTGGCCGAACTGCAGAAGGGCGGCGACGCCAAGGGTCTGGGCGAGGCGCTGACGGTGTCACGCGCCAAGCCGGGCGTGCTGCCGCAGAAGGCGCTGGACCAGGTCTTGCGTGCCGATGCCTCGAAGCTGCCGGCCTATGTCGGCGTGGACGCGGGCAACGGCGACTTCCTGGTGGTGAAGATCGACAGGATCCTGCCGCGCGATCCGGCGCTGATCGATGCCAAGCGTGCGGCGGACCAGTACGCGCGCGCCTGGAGCGCGGTCGAGATGGCGAGCTACTACAACGTGCTCAAGGCCGACTACAAGGCGGCGATCAAGCCGGCGGTGCTGAAGGCCACGGCGGCCTCGGCGCCGGCGAACTGATTGCTGCGCAGAGTGAAAAGGGCGGCACTCGCGCGATTCGAAAGTATTTTCAGAAGAATCGCAGAAAGTGCTTCCCACAGAGGAGAAAAGTGGCCATAATCTAAGGCTTCTCCAGTGGTGGCTATAGCTCAGTTGGTAGAGTCCCAGATTGTGATTCTGGTTGTCGTGGGTTCGAGTCCCATTAGCCACCCCACCGAATAAGAAACGCCCGCAAGACGCAAGTCCTGCGGGCGTTTTGTTTTGTCGGCGCCGCGCGAAATGCCGCTGCCAGCTGCCGCCGGTGGCGAATGGAAAACCCTGTCCGGCATGTCCATTGCACTGAAGGCGCATGGACGTCCTCCTGCGGCAAGCACTTCAATCCTGGCGGGAAGCCGAGACCGAATCTGCAAGGCTCAAGTGGGCGCTTGTGGCGGCGGTCAGTCGTGGAGACTACGGCGTGGCCGCCCAGTTGGAGCGGGGACTCGAGGATCAACGCGTCATCGAGCGGGAGATGCTTCGGACCCTGGTCGAACTGCTGGATGCTCGGGTCGAATGAGCGGGTCGTGCAGAAGTCGCGCCGCCGCGTTGCCGCTGCCTCGCAACCCCCTCAGTCTCGCCAGCCGCGCTGACCCGCCCTCGCTACATTCCCGGCACAAATCAAAGGTCTGAAGGTCGGGAATGAAGTGCTCTGGCGCGTCGTCGGGATGGCGCATTCAATGTTGGCGGGCGGCGGGATCGCGCTGGGAATCTCCCACTGGCGGTCCGGTCACGGCGATGTGTTCGGCCATGGGCTGTTCGCGGCCGTGATGCTGGGCGCGTCCTACCTGTTCATCTCGCTCGCCTCCGGCGAGTCGCGAGACGCTTCCGAGCACGCTGAGACGGACACCAAGGCCTGAACCCCGTTGAGGCGAGCAAACGAGTCCCAGGCGCTCGTTCGGGACGTGGACAGGCCTCGACCCTCAACCGGCCTCGGATGGCTGCCAGATCGGCAGCTTGAGGCAGAACTCGCTCCCCTGACCCGGTCCTTCGCTGTGCGCGGTGATCGAGCCGTCGTGGAGCTCCGCGATCGCCTTCGCCAGCGCGAGTCCCAGACCAAGCCCGTGGTATTCCGTGCTGAGCGGTTGCCGGCCTTGGACGTACGGCTCGAAGATGCGCCCCAACTGCTCGACGGCGATCCCCTGGCCGTTGTCCTTCACGTGTACGACGCAGTGTCCGGCGGACCTCTCCGTCCAGAGTTCGATGCATCCGTCGGCCGGCGTGTACCGCGTGGCGTTCGAGAGCACGTTCCCGACCACCTGTGCCAGCCTCGTGCAGTCTCCGCGCACACGCAGCTGCGCATCGGGCAGCATGGCCATCAGCCGATGACGCTTGAGCTCGCGACCGGGCTTGGTGGCTTCCAATGCGTTGGAAAGGAACTCGCGCACGGGCACCGGCACCCGGTGCACCGTCAAGGTATTGCGGGAGACCAGCGCGTGGTCGAGGAGGTCCTCCACCAGGCGCTGGCAGGTGTCGAGCTGGCGTTCGATGACGGCGCGCTCGGCCGTGTCGTCCGCATGCGCCCTGACGTTGAGCACCCGCAGCGCGGAGCCGATCGCCGCCAGCGGATCGCGCAGCTCGTGCGCGACGAGCGCCAGGATGTCGCTGCGTCGCTGCTCTGACGCCTGCAGCGCCACGGCGCCGAATCTGAGCGCCTGATCGAGCGGCGCGCCAGGCGTCATGCCCGCGATCGGGCTACGCCCGTCGGGCGCGGGGAGTTCCTGGGAGATCGACATCGCAGATCCTCGTGGCAGGAAGGGGCTTCACGCTGATCGCCCGTCGTGGCCCCGTCTGTGCGCCGCCGTACCCATCGCGATCGAGGCTCGGATTCAAGGGACAGTCGAGGCCGCCAGCAGCCGGTTGTATTCGTTCTTCACGACCGCATAGCACTCGCAGGTGCGTTGCTCCAGGCCGGGGCGGTCCAGCACGGTGATGTGACCGCGGCGATAGCGGATGAGACCGGCGTCCTGCAGGTTGCCCGCCGCCTCGGTGACCCCTTCGCGGCGCACGCCGAGCATGTTGGCGATCAGCTCCTGCGTCATGACCAGGTCGTCGCCATGCAGCCGGTCCAGGCTCAGCAGCAGCCAGCGGCACAGCTGCTGATCCAGCGAGTGGTGGCGGTTGCACACCGCCGTCTGCGACATCTGCGTCAGCAGCGCCTGCGTGTAGCGCAGCAGCAGCTGCATCACCTTGCCGGCGCGGTTGAACTCCGTGAGCATCAGGTCGGATCGCAGCCGCAATAGTTGGCCGGCGCTCTGCACGACGCCGCGGCTCGGTGTGGTCTGGCCGCCCATGAAGAGCGAGACGCCGAGCACCCCCTCGTAGCCCACGACGGAGATCTCGGCGGAGCCGCCGTCCTCCAGCACGTAGAGCAGCGAGACGATGCAGGTCGTCGGGAAGTAGACGTGGGTCAGTTGCCCACCGGACTCGTAGAGCACCTCGCCGAGCGGGGCGTCCACCACTTCCAGGTCGGGCAGCCACCGGGACAGCTCGTCATCGGACAGCGCGGCGAGGAGCCGGTTCGCGCGCGCCAACTCCATGCTCACCATGGACGCTCCCTTGCGGCGTTGGGCCGTCGTTGTTCGAGTATAGGAACGAGGAATTCCGGCGGCATCGGGTGAAGCCCCTTGCCGCGGCGGCTGGGTACGGTGGCGTACCGACCTCCCTGACGGATGGGCGCAGGCTGCGCACTCAATCCCCTCATCGATTCAGGAGTACGCATGTCCAAACGTCAGCATGGCAACAAGGAAGCCAAGAAACCCAAGCAGACCCGGCCGCCCACGCCGTCTCCCGCGATGCCCGGTCCGGTGACGCCGCCGTCGGCGCCGTCACGCGTCGGCCGGCGGTAGAAGAGGGCGGGCGCGGGGAGTCACTCCTGCGCCGCTTCACGATTGACGGCTGCCTCGGCGAGTTCCGTCATCAGCTCGTCGGCGTCGTACAGGTCGTCGACGGCGTCCTTCAGCTGCTGGCTGTCGTCGTCCAGCTGAAGCGCGTTCGCGAACGCCGCCACCGTGCCGAAGCCGGTGATGCCGTAATGCGTCATGCGCTGGTACTGCGCAATGATCAGCGCATCCAGCACCGGGCCGTTCTCCGGCGGTTGTTCGAGCACATGCTTGAGCGCCTCGCTGACCAGGCCCTCCATGCCCTTGCAGTGCTCCTTCGAGACCTCCTCGCCCTGATTGGCGATCAGCGCCTTGAGGAGGTTGGTGTGGTCCGCGATGCCGGTCTGCGCTTCTTCCAGCAGTTGCGTCAGCTTGGCGTTGGTCGCCTGCGGGGTGATCTTCTTGAGGGCCCGCGCCATCTGGTCGTTGGCGGACCAGAGGTCCTTCAGTTCGCTGACGTAGAGGTCGGAGAGTGACGAGATCTTGGCCATGGTGGTGCTCCAGGAAGTGGGTGAGGAGGTTGAGGGGGAGGAGGTGCGGGAGACGAGGGCTACGCCTCGCCGGCGCGGGGATGGGAAGAGAAGAAACGGACCATCTGTTCGGCCGCGTCGGGCCCTTGCGCATCGGCATGGGAACCGCGCCGATCGCCGCCGGACCACGCATGGCCCGCGCCGTCGATGAGCCAGAGCTCGGCCAGCGAGCGCCCGTCCGCGGCGACGCAGGTCTTGCGCGTATAGGCGCGACCGCCTTCGCGGCCTTGTTCGACGCGCTCCGTGCCCTGCAGGCCGGTGCTCGCGTCGGCGTAGACGTGCTCGCCGTTGAGCGGGTGCACCGTCATGTCGCGGGTCCCGTGGAAGACGATCGTCGGAATCGCCCGTGGCGACGAGGCGCCCGCGCGGGGCGCGGTTCGTGTCGCCTGACCGGTCCGCATCATGGCGAGGGCCTCCGGCGCGCTCGCGACCGCGCCGCAGGGCAGGCCGGAATGCACGCCGACGGCGGCGAAGAGTTCCGGATAGGTCTGCCCCAGCACCGCCGCCATCGCGCCGCCGGCGGATAGCCCCGCCACGTGCACCTGCCGCGCATCGACGCGGTGGGTGCTCATGACGTGATGGGTGAGGGCCGCGAGCAGCGCGGGCTCGCCGCGCCCGCGCGCCTGATGGCCGGTCTTGAACCAGTTCCAGCAGCCCTGCGGATTCACCTTGCTGGACTGCGCCGGATAGAGCACCAACCAGCCGTGGCGCCGCGCGAGTTCGTTCATCCGGGTGCCGACGGCGAAGTCGTCGGGGTTCTGCGTGCAGCCGTGCAGCATCAGCAGCAAGGGACGCGCGACCGACGGATCGCCGGGCGGCACGTAGAGCTTGTAGTCGATGGACACGCGGCCGCGCGCGTAGGTGGCGGCGAGGAAACGCTCCTCGTCGATGACCGGTGCCCGTGCCTCGCCTGCCTCACGCGTCTCGCGTGCGGGCGGCGCGTCATGCACCTCGTGAACGACCGGTGGGGAGCGGAACTCCTCCGACACGCCGATCCCGACGGGACGATCCTCGATCACGCGGGCCTCGACATCGATGACGTCGGCGTCCTGCGCGTGGTTCTCGGCCTCAGCGTCGGCGGTCGTATCGGCCGCGCCGGCCAAGGCGTTCTGGATGGCGCGCGTGGCCCCCATCAGGTCGCCGCTGCGCGTCTGCAGGGCAGCGCGCGACATCATTCGTTGGAAGTCGGGATTCATCGGCGTTCTCTCTTGAAGCGGGGACATCGGGCGGACCCGCCGGTGTCGGCGGTGTCGGCGAAGGCGGCGCAGCGCATCACCGGGACACGTTCTGGCCGTTGGCCGCGGTCCAGCGTTGTTCGAAGTGCTCCGCGTCCTCTTCGTTCTTCGCGCGCAGACCCATCAGGATCCCGCCGTTGCGCACGCCTTCCTCGTACTGCTTGACGCGCTCCTCCGGCATGTTCCAGCCGATGAGCGCGCCGATCAGGCCGCCACCGGCCGCACCGGCGCCAGCACCCGCTGCGGCTGCCGCGAGCGGGCCCGCGATGACGAGGCCGAGTCCTGGCAGCACGAGACTGGTCCCCACGGCGGCGACCGCTGCGGCGATCGCGCCGACGGTGCCGCCGATGGCGCCGCCGATGCCCGCGCCCTCAGCGGCCTTGTTGCCGAGCTCCGTCTCGACGCCCTTGTCGCTGAAGTGGCGCTGGCGGGTGTCGTCGGACATGACCAGATCGATGTCCTTCGGGTCGTAGCCGCGCTCGCTGGCCGAGCCGTAGGCGGACTCCGCGCTGGCGCGATCGGGGAAGAGGCCGGTGACCAGACGGTCCTGGGAGGTGGTGCTGTTCATGAGAATTTCCTTGTCTGAAGAGACGGTGCATGGCGGGGCCGGTCCGCGCGCGGAGGCGGCCTCCCCGGGGACAAGGCATTCCGGAGCCCCGGACACGTGCGGCCGTGTGCCTGGAGGGGTTCACCTATGACGTCGCCCGTCGAGCCTGCGGACGCCTCGGGAAGTTCTCTCTACGGTTCCTTGATATCGGTGGCGATTACCGGTGCGGCACGGTTTTCCCTTGTGGCGATGCGGGCTCTGGGGAACCCACGCGGCGCGTCGGGAGCGCTTCCTGCCACCTGGTGCGTCGAGCTTCACGCCAACCACGAGGACGACCATGCCCAAATCTCCCACTCCGCCCGCCTCGCCATCCCGCAAGGGATCCGCCGCCAGCAAGACGTCGGGCGATGCCGGCTCCAAGGCCGCCGCCCGGAATACCGACAGCGCCTCCAGTCGTGCGCCCGCCGGCGATGGCGGCGATCTGGCGCTCAAGCAGGCCGCAGAAACGAACGCGCTCGCGACCGCTTTCCCCTTCAACGCCAACAAGCCGGCCGAGCACGGCTTCGATGAAGGCGTGCATCCGCAGCCCGGCATCACCGTCGAGGCGCCGTCGCGTCTGCCGTCGGCCAGCACGCTGTCCGAGGCCCAGACCAACGACAAGGTCGGCACGCAGGCGCCCGAAGGCCGCAACGCCACGATCGCGCCGCTGGACCGCGTGCGTGTCGACTCCTCGGGCCAGGCACTGACGACCAACCAGGGCGTGCGCATCGCCGACAACCAGAACTCGCTGAAGGCCGGCCCGCGCGGCCCGGTGCTGCTGGAGGACTTCATCCTCCGCGAGAAGATCACCCACTTCGACCACGAGCGCATCCCCGAGCGCATCGTGCATGCGCGTGGGTCCGCGGCGCATGGCTTCTTCGAGTGCTACGACGCCATCACCGACCTCACCAAGGCGGCGCCGTTCAAGGAGGCGGGCAAGCAGACGCCCGTGTTCGTGCGCTTCTCCACTGTGCAGGGCGGCGGCGGCAGCAAGGACACGGCGCGCGACGTGCGCGGCTTCGCCGTCAAGTTCTACACCGACGAAGGCAACTGGGACCTGGTCGGCAACAACATCCCGGTGTTCTTCATCCAGGACGCGATGAAGTTCCCCGACCTGGTCCACGCGGTGAAGCCCGAGCCGCATCACCACATGCCCGAGGCCGCCAGCGCGCACGACACCTTCTGGGACTTCGTCTCCCTGATGCCCGAGTCCACGCACATGCTGATGTGGGTGATGAGCGATCGCGGCATCCCGCGCTCCTACGCGACCATGCAGGGCTTCGGCGTCCACACCTACCGCTTCGTCAACGAGGCGGGGGAGAGCGTGTTCGTGAAGTTCCACTGGACGCCCAAGGCCGGCACGCACTCGCTGGTCTGGGACGAGGCGGTGAAGATCTCCGGCGCCGATCCGGACTTCCACCGGCGCGACCTGTGGGAGCGCATCGAATCGGGTGCGTTCCCGGAATACGAGCTCGGCGTGCAGGTCTTCACCGAGGAGCAGGCCGACGCGTTCAGCTTCGACATCCTCGACGCGACCAAGATCGTGCCGGAGGAGCTGGTGCCGGTGCGCCCGATCGGGCGCATGGTGCTGAACCGCAACCCGGACAATTTCTTCGCGGAGACGGAGCAGGTCGCCTACTGCACCGCGCATGTGATCCCGGGCATCGACTTCAGCAACGACCCGCTGCTGGCCGGCCGCATCCACTCCTACGTGGACACGCAGATCACGCGGCTGGGCGGGCCCAACTTCCACGAGATTCCGATCAACGCGCCGATCGCGCAGGTCCACAACAACCAGCGCGACGGGGCGCATCGGCAGGCGATCCCGCGCGGGCGCGTGTCCTACGAGCCCAACTCGCTGGGCGGCGGCTGTCCGTTCCAGGCGGGTGCGGCGCAGGGCTTCACGTCCGTCGCGGCGCGCCAGCGCGGCTCGGACGAGCAGGCCAAGGTGCGCGCCAAGCCCGAGCTCTTCGCCGAACACTACCACCAGGCGCGCCTCTTCTTCGAGAGCCAGTCGCCGGCGGAGCAGGCGCACATCGCGGCGGCCTTCCGTTTCGAGCTCAGCAAGGTGACGGTGCCCGCGATCCGCGAACGCATGTTGTCTTCGCTGCGGAACGCTTCGGAAGAGTTGGCGGCAAAGGTCGCCGACGGATTGAACATGCCCTTGCCGCCGCCAATGCCCCTGGCCATCGAGAACGCGCCGGAGCCGGAGGTGCGAAAGTCACCGTCGCTGTCGCTGCTGGCGCGTCCGGGCGACGGCTCGATCGCCGGCCGCAAGGTGGTGATCCTGGTGGCCGACGGCGTCGTCGGACAGGGGGCCAAGGACGTCCACGCCGCCTTGCTCGCCAAAGGCGCCGCGCCGCGCTTCGCAGCGCCGCGCATCGGCCCGGTCAAGACCGCCGACGGCGTGATGATCGAGGCGGACGTGTCGTTGGAGAACGAGCCCGGTTTCCTGTTCGACGCGCTGGTCGTGCCGGACGGCGAGGAAGCCATCCGCGCGCTCGGACGGGATGCGCACGTCTACGAGTTCATCCGTGACCAGTTCCGGCATTGCAAGCCCATCCTGGCGCTGGGAGCGGGCGTCTCGCTGCTGCGCGCCGCGGGTCTTGGTCCGGCGGTGGAGCCCGACGTCATGACGCCGGGGCTGTTCACTGGCGACTCCGCGGAAAAGGGCGCCAATTCGCTCATCGAGGCCCTGGCGACCCACCGGCACTTCGAGCGCGAGACCGATCCGCCGAGGGTCTGACGCTTCAAGTCGGACGCCTCAAGTCCGATGTCTCAAGCCTGATGCTTCAAGGCGGTGCTGCGACGGGGTGCTCCGACACCTCGAAGGAGACCGGCCGGTGCAGCGGGATCCGCACAAGGAACTCGCTGCCCTGGCCGATCCCGTCGCTCTTCACTTCCACGGTGCCGTGGTGGAGGGCGACGATCTCCTTGACCAGGGCGAGGCCGATGCCCAGGCCGTCCCCGCGCCGCGTCGAGGCGCCGTCCGCCTGCGTGAACATGTCGAAGATGCGGGGCCGCAGCTCCGGTGCGATGCCGCAGCCGGTGTCCTGCACCTTCAGCACGAAGTGCGAGGCGTCGACGTTCGCCACCACCGCCACTTGGCCGTGCCTGGGCGTGAACTTGATGCCGTTGTTCAGCAGGTTCACCACCACCTGCTGGAGCCGGCCGGGGTCCACATCCACCATGACCGGCACTGGCGGCAGCACGCTGACCAACTCGATGCCGGCGGCCGCGGCGGACTCCTGGCAGGCTTCGGTCGCGTCCAGCACCAGCCGCTGGAGCTCCACCCGGTCGTAGCGGACCGTCATCTTCGACTGACTGACGCGCGTCATGTCGATGAGGTCCTCGACCAGCCGCTCCATCAGACCCAGTTGCCGCCCCAGGATCTTGACGGCCTGATCCTGCCGCGTCGCATCTTCCGGCGGCGAGAGGAGCCGGGTCGCCAGGCGCATCGGCTGCAACGGGTTGCGCAGCTCATGCGCGATGGTGGCGAGGAAGACGTCGCGATCCTTGCGCTCGCCCGCCAGGCGCTGCAGTTCGTTCTCCAGCCGCAGCACGCGCAACTGCAGATGGGTGGCGTCGCGGAACAGCTTCGCGAAACCGCGGAAGGTGTCGCCGTCGTGCATGGGCAGCGTGAGCCCGCTCGCCCAGAAGCGCGAGCCGTCCTTGCGCATGTGCCAGCGCTCGTCCTCCGCGGCGCCCAGCGTGCGTGCCGCGTTCAGTTCGTGGACATGCTGGCCGCGCGCGACGTCCTCCGGAATGAACAGCCGCGCGAAGTCCTGGCCCACGATGTCGTCGGCCGAGAAACCGGTGATGGTGTGCGCGCCCTCGGTCCAGCCCGTGAGGACGCCCTCCGCGTTGAGGAACGCGATGCCGTAGAGGCTCACGCGTTCGGTGAGCAGCGCCCGCACGCAGTCCACGTCCGCAGGATCCCACGCGCCGTGATCGGTTCGGTGCAGCGTCATGACGCCACCATCGCAAGGCAGATGCCCGATCGATTCGGTCCGGATGACGTGGAACCGCGATGGAATCGGTAATCCGATCCGATTTCGCGCCGTCGCGGGGCGCCCGGCCGATCAGTCGTCGCGCCGACGCATGAGCGGCACGGTGACGTCGTCGATCGTCAGCAGGATGAAGGTGCGATGCGGCCAGGCGACGCAGGCCGCGTTGAGCTTCACCGTGCGCGCCCCGAGGCGCGGAAACACCACGCGGACCTCGTAGTCGCGCACCCGCGTGTGTCGCGGCACCAGCGTCTCCAGCAGCTCGCGCAGCGCCGGGATGTTCCATTGACCGTCGCCCAGCGCGTAGAGGCCCTTCTGGAGGGTGTCGCGCGCGGTGGTCTCGTAGCGGCCGTAGAACGCCTGGTTGGCGCGCGTGACGCGCCAGTCGGGCGTCAGCACCAGCAGCGGCAGGGACATCGTCTCGATGATCGCGTCCGCGAAGTCGCGTCCCTGCGTGACCTCGTCGTGCAGCAGCTTGAGCTCGCGGTTGCGGACCCGCAGTTCGTCGTTGGTCGTGGACAGTGCCTCGTTCAAGGCCTGCAGATGCTCCATCGCGGTCTCGAGCTCCTCGTCGCTGCCCTGAAGGGCTTCATTGCTCGACTGCGTTTCCTCTTCCGACGCCTTCAGCGACGCCATCGCGCGCTCGTGCTCCGCGCGCATCACACGGGACTGCGCGCTGTTGCGCTCGCGGGCGACGTGCAATTCGTCGCTCAGGCGGTCGATCTCCCGACGCTGTGCCGCGCCGCCACCCAATTTCGCGCGTACCGCCGCACCGGCAGCCCGAAGGCGACGCAACACGCGGTCGATGAAGACCTCGTCAGGGTGGGACACGGCGCGGACTCCCGCGATCCGATCCAATCGGATCAATGGCCACCGCAGCTTGACGCCTGCGCATGGTGCGGTCTGTGTGCTGGCGCACGCAGCGCTCACGACCGCGCGGCGAGGAAAAAATGAAGAAGCCTGCGGAAACATCCGTGCTTCAATCAGCGCCACTGACCCCACGCGCACCTGGGCCTCCCAGACCTCGCGTCAGCCAGGCGCCGCGGAGGCACGGACCATGAGCACGTCACTGACCGTCGACTTCAGCCACACGATCCTGGGCACCGGCCGTTCCATCAAGGTCTGCGCGGACGTCATCGCCCGCGGCAGCTTCCTGACGTGGATCGCGACCTTCAACATGGATCCGAAGGTCTTCGAGATGACGGGCTGCGTGTGCCGCGCCGACGACGAGAGCGAGCGCCACGCCGTGATCTGGTCGATCGGACAGGCGCTGGACGTCCGGCGTTTTGACTGAGCAGCCGCTCAGCAACGCGCGCGCCGACGCGCCCGCACACCCACGATCACGCCCAACCCCAGCAGCACCAGCGCCGCGCTTGCCGGCTCCGGCACGGCCGAGGCGGCCGTGACGTCGAAGGTGAGGCTGCCGCGTTGCCATTCCCCTTCGGCGACGTCGAGCGCGAAGTCCTTGTAGGCCTCGCTGAATTCCAGCCGCAGCAGGCCGTCGGCGCCGACGCTCAGGCCGAACGCGCCGAGGTCGAGCGAGCCGCTGTAGCTGCCGACGCCACTGGCGAAGTCGGCGCCGCCCGGCGCGAAGGTGACGAGGTCGAGCCCGCTCGATCCGCCGAAGCTGACCTGCATCTCCGACAGCACGCTGGGCGCGAAGGCGTTCAGGTCGAGCGACCAGGACAGTGAGTTCAGCACCGCGTTTGCGCCGACATCGATGAACCAGACCGTGTTGCCGGCTTCGCCCTGCAGGTTGAGGCTCTGCGCGCCGCCGACGTCGACGACGACGGGCGTGGCCTGCGCGGGCGCGCTGGCGAGGCTCATCAGGGCGGAAGCGGCCACGACGGACGCGGCGGTGAGGCGATGGAGTCTTTTCATGGCGTCGTCTTTCAATGGGAGGCGGTGACGGTCGTGGCGGCCACGGTGGCCGATGCGGCGGCGGGGACGACGAACACGACCGCCGTGCGTGCCGGCACGGAGAAGCGTCCCGTGGTCCGATCGAAGCTGGCCTGCCGGGCGCGCGTGTCGGCGGCGGTCGGCGCGGTGTGCACCGGATGCAGCGTCAGCGCATGCCCCGCCAGCGACGGCAGCGTCAGGTCCTTGGCGGTCTTGTCGACGTTGATCAGGTAGACCAGCTCGGCGAAGTTGGCGCCCGGATACCCGGTGCCATCGAGGCGTCCGACCAGCACCGTCGCCTCCTGCGAGGAACCCGTGTTCAGGAAGGTCAACCGCGCCTTGATGTCCTCGGCCGTGCGCAGGCGCAGCAGCGTCGAGCTCTTGCGGATGCGCAGCAGGTCGCGGAAGGCGTCGCGGGTCCACGCGATGTCGGCGGCCGCGGGCTTGATCAGCGCGTTCGCCAGCAGCGGCTTCGCATACGGCCAGTTGTCGGCGTTGTCCCGCGAGGGCGGCAAGCCGACGCCGAAGTTGTTGTCCGCATAGGTCCAGTCCAGGCGGTTGAACCAGTCGCCGCTGTCGTAGCTGTTGCGGTCCAGCGACTTGCTGCGCAGCGTGTCCGTGCCCGCGTGGAAGTAGGCCACGCCCTGGCTGAACGCGTTGATCGCGCTGGCCAGGATCTGCACGCGGGCGCGGTCCTCGCGGCTGGTGCCGACCGGAAGCCGGAAGGCGTTGTTGTCGAACAGGGTCAGGTTGTCGTGGTTCTCCACGTAGTTGACGACCTCGCCCGGCTCCAGCACCCAGCCCGCGGGAATGCCGCCGACGTCGATCTGCTCCAGGCGCAGCGTGGCGTCCCAGCTCGTCTGCATCTGGAAGCTGCGGATCGAGCCCGCCAGCGCCGCGCGAATGCGGTCGGCCTGCCACATCAGCTCGCCGCGCGTCTGGCCGCTGTTGTGGCCGTTGTTGTCGTAGAAGAAGCCGTTCACGTAGCCCTGGCTGGCGAGCAGCGCTTCGCCTGAATCGCAGCAGCCGCCGCCGCGCACCGCGTCGCGGATCAGCGGGTTGAAGCTGCCGATGCCCGAGCCGTTCAGCGACAGCATCTCCGCCTGCACGAAGCGCGCGCCGTTGGCGACCTCGCCGAAGTTCCAGCCCTCGCCGACGATCTGCACCTCGCGGCCGGCGGCCAGCTTGACGCGGGCCTTCAGCGCCTCGATGACCGCGCGCGGGTGGTGGCCCATGATGTCGAAACGCAGCGAGCTGATGCGGTAGTCCCGCGTCCACGTGACCGCCGAATCGATCATCAGCTTGGCCATCATGAGGTTCTCGGAGGCCGTGTTCTCGCAGCACGTGGAGCGCTCGATGCCGCCGGCGGCGTTGTAGCGGAAGTAGTAGTTGGGCACGACCTTGTCGAGCACCGAGGTGGCGTTCTGTCCCGACGAGGTGGTGTGGTTGTAGACCAGGTCCATGCCCACGCGCAGGCCGGCGGCGTTGAGTGCCTGCACCATGCGGCGGAACTCGAGGACGCGCGCGAGCGGATCGGCGGCGTTGCTCGAATAGCTGCCTTCCGGCGTGGAGAAGTGCTGCGGGTCGTAGCCCCAGTTGAAGCAGTCGGTGCCGGCCGTGGCGGCCACGGCGGCCTGCTGCGATTCGCCGTCCGGCGCGCCGGCGGGCGAGGGCGTCACGCAGCCCTTCTCGTTGACGGTGGCGAAGTCGAACACCGGCAGCAGGTGCACGTCGGTCAGGCCCGCGGCGGCGAGGGCGCCCAGATGGCGCATGCCATTGGAGCCGGACTCGGCGAAGGCCAGGTACTTGCCGCGGCGGGCGGCGGGCACGGTGGCGTCGTTGATCGAGAAGTCGCGGACGTGCAGCTCGTAGATGCTCAGGTCGGACGGCGCCGACACCGTGGCGGGCGGCGCGCCGGCGTCCCAGCCCGCGGGCTTGGTCGCGGCGGACTGCAGGTCCATCACCACGCTCTGCTGGCCGCCGAGCGTCACGCCCAGCGAGTAGGGATCGGCGACGAGGTTGCGCACCAGACCCACGCCCTTCACGAAAACCTGCACCTGGTAACGGTAGGTGGCGCCCTGCAGGCTGCCGGCCTTGCTGAGACGCCAGACGCCGGTGGCGGCGTCGCGCGTCATCGGCTCGGTGGTCGTGCGGGTGAGCGGCGACCCCGCGATCGGCGTCGTCAGCACGAGGGCCACGTCTTGCGCGGTCGGCGCCCAGAGCTTGAAGCTGGTCGAGCCGTTGGCGACGACGGCGCCGAGGTCCGGCACGTCATTGGCGGCGGCGTAGAGATCGTCGAGGGCGCCGGCGATCTGTGCGGTCGTGGCGTTCTGGACGCGCCCGTCGGCGTCCTCCTGCACGAGCACGAGCTGCCGCTGATGCAACGACGGCAGTCGCGCGACATCGGCCTGGCGGACCGCGAAGACCGCGCCGCTGGCCACGTACTTGAAGCGCAGCGCGTCGGCCGGCGGCACGGTGCCGGTGAACGGGTCCAGCGTGATGAAGCCGTCGGCGCCGCTCACCGGCGCGTTGGCGGCGACGCTGATCTGGCCGGTCGACGAGTGGTAGAGCCGCACCGCGCCCGCACCGGGCGCGGACGCGCCGATGCGCGGCCACTTCACGAGCGTCTTGTTGAGCCACACGGCGCGCGCGTCGGTGCTCGACACCTGGCGCAGGTCCGGCGTCGCGGTGTAGACCGTCGCATCGCGCTCCACCAGCCAGACGTGGCCGACCCGGTTCTGGATCGTCAGCGCGGAGAACTCGACACGGATGTTGTTGTCGCGGCCGTCCTTGTCGTTCTCGTTGGGCGGCATGCCGTGGACGATGAACTCCAGGCCCTTGCGGCTCGCATCGCCCTGCGGATTGAGCACGGGGATGTCGAAGACCACCTCGTCGCTGCCGGCCGCGTAGCCCGGCATCGCGTTGAAGGCGACGGGCTGGGTCCAGTTGTCGATGGTGAGGCCGCCGGGCAGGGCGGCGGCGTTCAGGCCGCTGCCGTTCCACAGGTGCAGGCCCCAGGCGCTGTAGGCGCCGTCGAAGCGCTTGTAGTGGACGCGGACCGTCGTGATGTCGGGCGTGGCCAGCTGCAGCGGGTTGCCCGGGTAGTTGGTGCTGTCGCCCTGCAGGCGCCAGACCTGGTTGGCGCCGGCCTGGAGCACGAGGCTCTGGTCCGCGCCGCCGTTGTCCTTGTTGTCGCCGTTGTGGAAGAGGAAGCCCACGGTGCCGCTGGTGGCGGCGAGGGGGACGTCGTAGTAGACGCCGAAGTCGTCGCTGCCCGCGGCGTTCCAGCCCTCGTTCCAGTTGGGGCTCTGCGCGGCGTTCCAGGTGTGGATCTGCCAGCCGGCGTGGTTGCCGTCGGCGCGGCGGTAGTGCACGCGCAGCGAGGTGGCAGGAGCGTCAGGTGTTGCCACCGCGGCGATCCGCGCGCGGGTGGTCGTCGAGCCGGAGGTCGAGTCGGTCGGCACCTCCGCGATCAGCGCGACGCCGTTCTCGTCGACGACCGACGCGCTGGTGCCAGCCTTGGCCGCGACGCCGGCGTCACCGCCGCCGCACGCCGAGAGCAGTCCGCTCACGCCGACAGTCAAGCCGACCGTCAAGCCCATCGCCAGCCTGATCGTCAACGCCCCCGCCACCCGTCGCGCCGTGCGCGACCACCTGTCAGCCCATGCCTGCATGTCCGTGCCCTCCTCAAAGGTGGCCGGATGCTAAGGAAGTAAAACTACATCACGTGACCGTGAAATCCCGAAGTCGGATTACATGTCGAGGGTTCATGGGACAAGACGGTGACAGGATTTAGGCGAAATCCGGGTGAAAAAGCCACGATCTCAGGCTGTGGGCTGTAGTTTTGCTTCACTCCTGAGCGCTCGTGGGGAACAGCCGAACTCACGTCGGAAGGCGCGGTTGAAGTTCGACAGGTCCGCCCAGCCGCTGTCGTAGGCGACGTCGGTCACCGGGCGGCGGGTGTCGCGCAGCAGGCGCAGGGCGTGCATCAGCCGCTGGCGGATGAGGTACTGGTGCGGCGTCACGCCGATGGCCTGGCGGAACACGCGCAGCAGGTGGAAGGGGCTCAGGCCGGCGGCGTCCGCGACGTCGTCGAGGGTGAGCGCCTCGGCGCTGCGGGTCTCGATGCAGTGCGCGGCGGCGCGGGCGCGCTCGTCCTGCCGGGGGAAAGGCGCGGGCGCTTCTCCGTCGCCCAGCGCGCGGCGCACGTGGGCCACGATGGCCAGCGCGGCCTCGTCGAGCGCGAAGCCCTCGTCACCGCCGTCGTCCAGTCCGCGGAAGAGCCCCGCCACACGCGGCAACGGCGGCAGGCAGGCATGCGTGAAGCGTTCGGCCGCCAGCGTGCCGTCGAGCAGGTCCGCCGACATCGTCAGCACCGTGCAGTCGTCGCCCGTGCCGTCGCTGTCCTCGTGCGAGCAGGCGTAGCCGTCGCCGGCGTTGCCCAGCATCAGCCAGCCGGGGCCGAGCACGGCGGCGCCGGTGCGCGTCCGGTAGGTGAAGTGGCCGCGGTCGACCAGCGTGATGGAGAACTGCTGATGCTCCTCGTCGACGGGCCGTTCGCCCCGGGCGGCGCGGCACTGGCAGTGCATCAGGCGCAGACCGGTGCCCGACTGCAGCGGGCGATAGCGGCGGTCGTGAGCGACGGCGTCATCGAGGGCAGGGTGGCTGAGCGGCATGGTCGGGATGCTAAGGAGCATCGACTCCAGAGCCTGTCAGCAGGCATCGCAGTTTTTGCCAAGTTTTCTGCCGCGGGCGTCCCTAGGCTTGCCCGCATGAAACACCTCATCAAGTCCTTCGTGGCCGCGCTCGGCAGCGCGACGTTCTTCGTCGTTGCGCCGGCGCGCGCCGCCGATCACCTCGACACGCCGACCGTCATCGCCGATCCCGCGGCCGACATCGGCGATCTCTACGCCTGGACCTCCGCCGACGGCAGGCGTCTGAACCTCGTCATGGACATCGTCGGCAAGCGCTTCTCCGACCAGGTCCAGTACGTCTTCCACGTCGACAGCGGACAGCGTTTTGGCGCGACCACCGTCGGCACGCGGCTGCTCTGCCAGTTCGATGCTGCCGGCATCGTGAGCTGCTGGGTGGGCCGCGAGGACCGCGTGCAGGGCGATGCTGGCGCGATGGCCGGCTTGACCAGCCGGCACGGGCGCCTGCGTGTCTTCGCGGGCCAGCGGGACGATCCCTACTTCAACAACGTGCGAGGCACGCGCGCCGCGCTCAACGCGGTAGCCGACGCCGTCCGCGCCGGCCAGGCGACGAAGGACGCCAGCGGCTTCCATCGCTTCGACGAGAAGACGCTCCAGCGCATCGGCACGCTGTGGGGCCAGACCGAGGGCGGCCCGGCGCGCAATTTCCTCGCCGGCTGGACGACGTCGGCGCTGGTCGTGTCGGTGGACCTGGACCTCGTGAACGCCGGCGGGCCGATGCTGGCGGTCTGGGGGCGCACGGAGCGTCGCCAGACCGCTCCGGACGACGGACCGCCGCCGCCCGGCGCACCCATCGACCGCATGGGCCGCGCGCTGACCGGCAATGCGCTGCTGGCCACGATCGGCACGGACGAGGCGGCGAATGCGCTCAAGGAGGCCTACAACCGCGCCGGTCCCGCCGACTGGCAGGACTTCGCCCCGGAGATCGGCCGCAACCTCGCGCTGTACGACGGCTTCGACGGCGTGGCGGGCAACCAGTGGCTCGCGGATGGGAAGGAGGCCTCGCCCGGGCGCTATCGGCGTCTGGCCGAATTGCTGGCCGATGACCGCCTCTGGGTGGACAGCCGGCAGACGCGCTGCGAGCTTTACCTCGCGGTGGAGCGACGCGCCGCCAGCGCGACCATCCCGCCCGACTGCGGCGGCCGCACGCCGCTGGTCAACGTCAACGCGGTGTTCCGCTCGCTGCTGATCCGTGGGACGCCGGACGTCGCGGACGACGGCGTCACGCACGACGACCGCACGCATTCCACCTCGGAGTTCCCGTTTCTTGCCGCGCCGACGTTGGCGCCAACGCCAACGCCAACGCCAACGCCAACGCCAACGCCAACGCGATCGCGATCGGCGGCATCGGCGTCCGTGGCACCGACTGCGGCCACGACTCAGAGCGCCATCGCCGTGGCCAACCTCGATCACCTGATCCGTCAGCACGGGGACGATCCGGCGGCGTTGGAGTTCTCGCTGATGCGTCTGCAGTTCCTGGCCGACTACCGCGTGCTCGACCGTGCGGCCGAAGTCGCGCAACGTCGGTCAGGCGGCGCTCCTCGTGATGTCGCTGCCAGCCTGAGGCGGGCGCGCGCCCTCGTGACCTTGCATCGCTTCGCGGAGGCGGAGCGGGTCCTCGACGCCGCCGGCGCCACGCCGCTGCAGCGCGCGGCGCTGCTCGTCGCCACCGGGCGCGCGGGTCAGGTCTTGTCCGCGCTGACGGACGAGGCCGCGCGCCGGCCCGACTTCGCGAGCCTGGCCGCGCTCGCTCGTGCCGAAGCCGCCGTGGGTCGACTCGACGACGCGGACCGTCACTACGCCCAGGCGCTGACGAAGCTGGACACGACGTGGCCGTTCCCCGCCGCATCCATCGCATTCGCGCGCGGGCTGATGTGGACGGAGCAGGGCGGCGACGCGTCGCGCGGCGCCGCCTTCTACGAGGAAGCGTTGCGCCTGCTGCCCGACTACGCGGCGGCCGGCATCCACCTCGCCGAACTGGACCTGGCGCGCGGCGACGAGTCCTCGGCCCACGCGCGGTTGACGCGTGTCGTCCGGTCAGGCGATGAACCGGAGGCGCTGGCGTTGCTCGGCGAACTGCACCTGCGGCAAGGCAGGACGTCGGAGGGGCACGAGGAGGTCGCCCGCGCGGCGCGTCGCTACGAGGCGCTGCTGGCCCGGCATCCGCAGGCTTTCGCGGATCACGCCGCCGAGTTCTACCTCGGTGCCGGCCGCGATCCGCGGCGCGCCTGGACCTTGGCGCGGGCCAACCTGCGCGAGCGCCCGACGCGTCGCGCCTACCTGCTGGCGATCCGGGCCGCCGAGGCTGTGAACCTGACCCGCGAAGCCGCCGCGCTGCGCGCACGCATGGCGGCGCGCCACTTGCCCCATGCGGCTTGATCCGGGGGCGAGGCGTCGTCACCGGCTGCGATACTCCGCCGTCCCCTTCGCTCCGGAAGGGCCCCGCTCCAGTGCCTGCCATGACCGACGATCAGCGCCCTCCCGACAACGACCTCGCCCAGTTCCAGACGCTGTTCGAGCGCATGGACGAGGGCTACTGCGTCATCGAGTTCATCGACGGCCCGCACGGCCCCTTGAGCGACTACGTGCACGTGCTCGCCAATCCGGCCTACTACGCCAACGCCGGCATCGCCGACGTCGTCGGCCAGAAGGTGCGCGAGATGGTGCCGGACGAAGCCGAGGCCTGGGTCGAGATCTACCGCAACGTCCTCGTGACCGGCATCCCGGTGCGCTTTGAACGCGAGCTCGAGCGGACCGGCCGCTACCTGGAGCTCTCCGCCTTCCGCATCGAGCCGGTCGAGCGCCGCCAGGTGGCCGTGCTGTTCCAGGACGTCACGCGCCGTCATCGCGCCGACCAGGAGCTGCGCGAACTCAACGAGACGCTGGAACGCCGCGTCCAGGAGGAAGTCGCCCAGCGCCTGCGCACCGAGGAGGCGCTGCGCCAGTCCCAGAAGATGGAGGCCGTGGGCCAGTTGACCGGCGGCATCGCGCACGACTTCAACAACATGCTGGCCGTCGTGGTCAGCTCGCTGGACCTGCTGGCGCGCAAGTTCCTCAAGGACGACCCGCAGGCCATGCGCTACGTCGACGCCGCGCGCAACGGCACGCAGCGCGCGGCGCAGCTGACGCAACGGCTGCTCGCGTTCTCGCGCCAGCAGCCGCTGCGGCCCGAGGCGCTCAACGCCAACCGGCTGGTGGCGGGCATGTCGGACCTGCTGCGCCACTCCATCGGCGGCGCCATCGCGCTGGAGGCCGTGCAGGCCGGCGGCCTGTGGCGCACGCACGCCGACCCCAACCAGCTGGAGAGCGCGATCCTCAACCTCGCGGTCAACGCGCGCGACGCGATGCCCGACGGCGGCCGCCTGACCATCGAGACCGCCAACGCCCACCTCGACGAGCGCTACGTCGCCGAGCAGGTGGGCGTGATGCCCGGGCAGTACGTGATGGTCGCGGTGACCGACACCGGCAGCGGCATGACGCCGGACGTGCTGACGCGCGCCTTCGATCCCTTCTTCACGACCAAGGAAGTCGGCCGCGGCACGGGCCTGGGCCTCAGCCAGGTCTACGGCTTCGTCAAGCAGTCGGGCGGCCACGTGAAGATCTACTCCGAGCCCGGCCAGGGCACGACGGTGAAGATCTACCTGCCGCGTCTGCTCAACGATCAGGAAGAAGAGATCGAGTCGCAGCGCGTGCCGCTGGTGTCCGTGTCGCAGGGCCAGGAGACCGTGCTGGTTGTCGAGGACGAGCCCGCCGTGCGCGCGTCCTCCGTCGACGCGCTGTCGGAGCTCGGCTACCGCGTGCTCGAGGCCGATGGCGGCGAGGCGGCGCTCAAGCTGCTCGACGCGCATCCCGAGATCGCGCTGGTCTTCGCGGACGTCGTGATGCCCGGCATGAACGGACGCAAGCTCGCCGACGAGGCGCGCCGGCGCCGGCCCGGCCTGCGGGTGCTGTTCACGACCGGCTACTCGCGCAATGCGGTCGTGCACAACGGCGTGCTCGATCCCGGCGTGGACCTGCTGGGCAAGCCGTTCACGCTGGACGAGCTCGCCGCCGCGGTTCGCGCGGTGCTGGACCGGCCGGACTGAGGCTCAGAAGCGGTAGGTCGCGTTGAACGACACGGCGCGCGGCGCGCCCCAGGTGTAGGTCGAGTACCAGCTGAAGATCGTGTAGTACTTCTTGTCGAAGAGGTTGGTCACGTTGACCGAGGCGGAGAGGTTCCTGCTGAACTCGTAGCTCGCCATCGCGTCGAAGATCCAGTAGCCGTCGACGGTGTGCTTCATCGTGCCGCCGCCGGGCGTGGCGATGTCGCCCCAGGTCTTGTCCTGCCAGCGCGCGCCGCCGCCGACACGCAGGCCGTTCAACGCGCCACCGAAGGCGCCGTCCAGCTTGTGCGTCGTGTACAGGCTGAACTGGTTGGCCGGCGTGAGCGTCGTGACGCGCGTGCCCTGCTGCCTGGACACGCTGTTCGTGTAGCCCGCCTGCAGCTGCCAGCCCGGCGTGATCTGGCCGGAGATCTCGAACTCCACGCCCTTGGTCTTGATGCCGTCGGCCGCGCGGTAGGCGACGCCGCCGGTGGGCGTCTTGCCGCCCGACTCGATCGCGAAGTTGTCCTGCTGCAGCTGGAAGTAGGCGGCCGAGGCGTTGAGGCGGCCGTTCAACCAGGAGGCCTTCACGCCGGCTTCGTAGTTCTTGCCGCGCAGCGGATCCAGCGTGCGGCCGGCCTCGTCCTGCGAGGATTGCGGCGTGAAGATGTCGGTGTAGCTCGCGTAGAGCGCGTACTCCCGGGTCAGGTCCCAGATCGCGCCCACGTAGGGGATGAACACGCCGGACTCGTCCAGCCCCTGCGCCTTGTTGCGGTACGCGGACCAGCGGCCGCCGGTGATCAGCTTCAGGTCGGCGGGGAGGTTCCAGCGCGCGGCGGCGTAGAGGCCGCGCTCGCGCGTCGTCTCGTCGTTGGCGAAGTCGGGCGTGGCGTGCCACACCGGTGCCGGCACCTGGCCGTTCCACTGGTAGTAGTTGGGCACGTTCACGTCGTAGCCGTCGGCGATGTAGTAGCCGTCGTTCTTCCATTGACGTCGGGCCAGGCTGCCGCCCACCACCAGTTCATGCTTGCGGCCGCCCAGCGTGAAGGGGCCGCTGGCGTAAACGTCGGCGGCGTCGCTGGTCGTCTTGCCGATGTACTGGCCGATCCACATCGACACGCCCGCGCCGGTCGCCGGATCGGGGAAGCCCGAGGCGCCCGCGCCCAGGTTGGCGTCGTAGCCGTTGATCTGGTGGTTGAGCTGCAGCTTGGCGACCCAGCCGTTGTCGAAGTCGTGCTGCAGCGTCGCGAAGCCGGTGCGCGTGTACTGCTCCCAGCGGCTCCAGGTCGCGCCGTTGTTGAACGAGCGCGGCCGGTCGTTGAACTCGCCCAGCGCGTTGAGCAGCGGGATGCCGCCCCAGCTCGAGCCCTTGGGCTTGCTGTCGAGGTAGTCGAAGCCCACGGTGAGCAGCGTGTCGCTGGTGAGGTCGGCCTCGACGATGCCGTAGAGCACCGTGGTCTTGCGCTCGTAGTGGTCGACCTGCGACTGCCGGTCGGTGTAGGCGGCGACGCCGCGGGCGCGGAGGCTGCCGCTCTCGTTGAGCGCGCCGCCGGCGTCGACCTCGCTGCGCCAGGTGCCCCAGCTGCCGATGCTGGCCGAGGCGTGGCCGCGGAACTCGCGGGTGGGCTTCTTGCGGATCAGGTTGATGGTGGCGCCGGGCGAGCCGCTGCCGGTGAGCAGGCCGGTCGCGCCCTTGAGGACTTCGACGCGGTCGTAGATGGCGGTGTCGCTCAGCGTGTTGCCGGCGGAGTACGACGAGTCGCGCGTCATCGGCACGCCGTCGTACTGGAAGTTCTGCACCGCGAAGCCGCGCGAGTAGTACTCGGTGCGTTCGCTGTCGTAGGTGACGATGCTGATGCCGGGGGTCTGGGCCATCACGTCGTCGATGGACGTGAGGTTGAAGTCGTCCATCTTCTGGCGCGTGATCACGCTGATGGACTGCGGCGTCTCCTTGGGCGAGAGCACCAGGCGCGTCGCGGTCGCAATGGTGCCGGAGGCGTAGGAACCGGACTTCTCGGTGATCTCGCCGAGGCGGTTGGCGTTGACCGTGACCGCGGGCAGGGCGACGTCGGCTGTCGCGCCGGAGGCCGCGGAAGCCGCCGGCGCGGCGGCTGCGGGCTTGGCCGGCGCGTCCTGCGCCAGGGCCGTCGTCGAGATCAGCAGGCCGGCGCCGGACAGGGCGGCGGCGAGCAGAGGCAGGGCAGGGCGGGACAAGCCGCGCGAGGACCGGAGCGTGGTGGACATGGCAGGGCGTCTCCTGCCGCGGCCCTCGATGAGGAGGGCATCACGTCGGCCTGTGCCGCGGAGATCTAGGTAGGGAGGGAGGACATGGTCGAGCGGACCGCGAGTTGTTGATAATAATTCTCAATTGAGAAGATTCTCATCTGCGATGATCGCGTATTCGCACAGAAGCGCGTTCTGTCGCACGGATGCGTCTGTTGAGAGGGCCGAGGGTGAGGGTCTCTCAAGCGGCCGCGGTCTTTCGCCGGATGACCATCGCCATCACCGCCGCCAGCAGGCAGGCCGCGCCGGCGACATAGAGCGCCGGCGCGTAGCTCAGCAGCAGGCTGCGGCTCAGTCCCGCGCCGTACGCCGCCACCGCCGCGCCGATCTGGTGACCCGCGAAGATCCACCCGAACACCATCCCGACCTTCGCCGCGCCGAAGCGCTCCGCAGTCAATCGCACCGTCGGCGGCACCGTCGCGATCCAGTCCAGGCCGTAGAACACCGCGAACAGCGACAGCCCGTACAAGGTGAACTCCGCATTCGGCAGCCACAGCAGCGACAGCCCGCGCAGCGCGTAGTACCAGCACAGCAGCTTGCGGGTGTCGTAGCGGTCGCTGAGCCAGCCCGACAGGATGGTGCCGATGAAGTCGAAGATCCCCATCATCGCCAGCACCGAGGCCGCCGGCACCGCCGCCAGGCCGTAGTCGCCGCACAGCGAGATGAAGTGGGTCTGCACCAGGCCGTTGGTCGACAGCCCGCAGATGAAGAAGGTGCCGAAGAGCAGCCAGAAGGTCGGCTGCGTCGACGCTTCACGCAGCGCGGTGAACGGCGTGAGCCAGCCCACCTTCGCCGCGGGCGCGGCAGGTGCTGCGGCAGCTGCCGGATCGGCGCCGTACGGCGCGAGGCCCACGTCCGACGGCCGGTCGCGCATGAACAGCAGCACCAGGCTCATCACCGCCAGGCACATCACGGCCAGCGGCAGCAGCGGCGCGCGCCATCCCCAGCGCTCGATCATCCAGGCGGCGATGGGCAGGCAGATCAACTGGCCCGTCGCGGCGCTCGCCGTCAGGATGCCCATGATCAAGCCCTTGCGCGTCGCGAACCAGCGGTTGGACACGATCGCGCCGAGCACCAGGGCCGTCATGCCGCTGCCCAGGCCGAGCACCACGCCCCACAGCACCACCAGATGCCACAACTGCGTGACGAGTCCCGCCAGCAGCATCCCGCCGCCGACCAGCCCCAGCGCCACGCTGACCACGGCCCGCACGCCGAAACGCTCCATCAGCACCGCTGCGAACGGCCCCATCAATCCGAACAGCGCGAAGCGCAACGCCAGCGCCGACGAGATCTGGCTGGTGGACCAGCCGAACTCCGTTGCCAGCGGCTGCAGCATCGCACCGGGCAGGCCCAGCGCCGCCGACATGAAGAGCATCGTCAGGAAAGTCAGCCCGGCGATCACCCAGCTGAAGTGCAGACCCCGGTGGGTCATGCGTCGGGACATGGCGGCGGCAAGCATGCGATCGGATCCTTCCAGGGGTGCTTGTTTTAATGATGGCCGCCATCGTATCGGGATTCCCGAAGCCCGCCGCAGATTTGATGATGCCCCTACTCAAAATCCGGCATCGCGCCTCGATGGGCGCAGGCGGACGGGCTTCCTACAATGGTGACCATCATGAAAGTCACCAAAGAGCAATCCGCCGCCAACCGCAAGGCGCTGGTGGACGCGGCGTCCAAGCTGTACCGTGAGCGCGGCGTGTCCGGCGTCGGGCTGGCGGAGATCTCGCGCGAGGCCGGCTTCACGCATGGCGGCTTCTACGGGCGCTTCGCGTCGAAGGAAGAGCTCGCGGCCGAGGCCTGCGACGTGGCCTTCGACGTCTCGCTGACGCGGCTGAACGCGCAGCTGGAGAAGCATGACGGCGACTATCAGCCCTTCCTCAAGCGCTATTTCGGCGCGGCGCACCGCGACGCGCCGGGCGCGGGCTGCCCGATGGCGGCGCTGGCGGTCGACGCCGCGCGCGACGGTGGTCTGCTGCGCGACGCGATGAGCGGCGGCATCGCCGCCTACCTGCGCGAACTCGCCGCGCACCGGCCCGACGGCACGGTGGTCGACGAGCCGACGGCGGAGGACGAGGCCCGCGCGATCCAGGTCCTGTCGACGATGGTCGGCGGGATGATCCTGGCCCGGGCCTGCGCCGGGTCGGCGACGGGGCTGTCGGACAGGATCCTCAAGACCTCGCTGGAGGCGACGTCGAAGGCAGCTTGAGCACGCCCACCGCCAGCGCGGTCCCGAGCAGCACGACCAGGCACCCGGCGGCCATGCCGGCGCTCAGCGTCTCGCCGAGGAAGATCCAGCCCCACAGCAGGCCGAACACCGGGATCAGGAAGGTCACCGAGATCGTGTTGGTCGGGCCGACGCGCTTCATCAGCCGGAAGAACAGGATGTAGGCGATGCCGGTGCACAGCAGCGCCAGCAGCGCGACCGCGCCCCAGGCGTGGCCGCTGGGCAGCGCGGCCGGACGCAGCGACCAGGCCGGCGCGGCCAGCAGCAGCGCGGCCGCGAACTGGCTGCCGGTGGCCACGGCCAGCGGGCTGGCGCCGGTGAGATACCGCTTGGTGGCGCTGGCGGCGACGCCGTAGCTCAGCGCGGCGATCAGGCAGGCGACGATCGCGAAGCCGCTGCCGCCCGGCTTGAACGAGGCCTTGTCCCAGGCCAGCAGCACCACGCCGGCGAAGCCCAGCGCCAAGCCCAGCATCCGCGACCCGTCCAGGCGTTGCCCGAACCAGGCCCACGCGACCAGCGCGCCCCACATCGGCGTGGTGGCGTTGAGGATGCTCGACAGACCCGCGTTGATCGACAGCGCGGCGAAGCTGAACAGCGCGAACGGGAAGGCGCTGTTGAGCAGGCCGACCAGGAGCAGGCCCTTCCAATGGGTGCGCAGATCGCCGAGGCCCTCGCGCAGGCCCAGCAGCGGCAGCAGGAACAGCGACGCGCCGGCCACGCGCACGGCGGCCGTGGCGACCGCGCCGAACTCCGGCGCGGCCACCCGCATGAACAGGAAGGAGGCCCCCCAGATGGCGGCCAGGACGAGCAGTTCGATCAGATCGCTTCGCTTCACGCGGGGGCCTCTTGGTTGTTGTCGTGCCGGTCGCTGTTGTGCTTGCCGGATCCGCGCATGGCCGGGTGTCCGGGGAAAGTCTCTGTCAGCGAGGGTCGGAGCTTAGCCGGCAGTCCGCCTTCGATTGTCAGCAGGGCCTCCTTGCGGTGCAGACCGCCGGCGTAGCCCGTCAGGCTGCCGTCGGCGCCGACCACGCGATGGCAAGGGATCAGCACCGACACCGGGTTGCGGCCCACCGCCGCGGCGACGGCGCGCACGGCCTCGGGACGGCCCAGGCGCGCGGCGAGCTCGCCATAGGTCACGGTCTCGCCCGACGGAATGCCGAGCAGCGCCTTCCACACGGCTTCCTGGAACGTGGTGCCCGTCGGCGACATCGGCGGAAGAACCGCCACGCGACCCGCGAAGTAGTCCTTCATCGCCGCGACGGTGTCCTTCAGCAAGACGTCGTCATCGTCGCGCGGGGCGCTGAGCTCCCCTGGGTGGTACTTCTGGGCCTCGAACCACAGACCCGACAGGCCCTGGGCATTGCGCGCGATCAGCAGGCGGCCGAGCGGGGTGTCGGTCTCGGTCCAGGCGGTGTGCCTCGACTTCATGACGGGATTCCTTTCAGCGCAGGGGGCGCTTTGAGCGGCTTGACAGCATTGACCTTGGGTTTGAGCGCGGCATCCCGCCAGAGTTGCAACACGGCGTAGCTGCGGTAAGGGGCGAAATGCTCGGCGGCGGCGATCAACTCGCGCGGTCGCAAGGGCGTTCCGGCGCGTTCTTCGAGGCATTGCTTCAGTACCACGTCGCCCGGCAGATAGGCGTCGGGCCAGCTCCAGCCGCGCATCAGCATGTAGTGCGCGGTCCAGGGACCGAGGCCGGGCAGGGCGGCCAGTTCGGCGATGGCGTCCTCTACCGTGCCTCGACCCTGGGCGAAGGCCAGCGTCGGCCATTGACGGGCGAGGTGGATCAGTGCCTCGGCGCGCCGGCCGGGCATGCCGAGCGGAGCGACGTCGTCGACCGTCGCGGCGGCCAGCGTGGCCGGCGTCGGGAACACATGCGTGACGCCGGGCGGCGCGCCGGTGGCGTCGGGCAGCGGCTCGCCGAACTTCGCGATCAGGCGCGTGGCCAACGTGCGGGCGGCAGCGACCGTCACCTGCTGGCCGAGCACGGCACGGATCGCGAGCTCGAAACGGTCCAGCGACCCCGGCAGCCGCAGCCCGGCGGCGGCCGGCCCCAGCGTCTCGCCGAGCGCGGCAGCGATGGCCTGCGGATCGGCGTCGAGATCCAGCCAGCGACGCAGCCGCGGCATCAGCGGCGCGATCACCGGCCACAGCGACGGGCTCAGTGACAGGCGCACGCGCGGACGCTCGTCGTCGTCGGCCGGCAGCCGTGCCGATAGCCAGCCGAGCACATCGGCCTGACCCGGTCGCACGAAGCGCACGCTGCGCGACACCGTCAGGCGCTCGACGTCGACCTGCTCAACACCCGGCACCGCGCGGGCGGCGAGGAAATTCAGCAGCGCCGAACTCAGCAGCGGCGGGCGCAGGTCCAGGCGCAGCTCGGCGGTTTCGAGCGTGCCGCCGGCGGGGCTCGTCTCGGCTTCGGCGCCGCCCTTGCGCAAGGCGGTGGGGCTCAGCCGGTAGTGCTCCTGGAAGGCGGCGTTGAAGCGGCGCAGGCTGGAGAAACCTGCGGCCAGCGCGACTTCGCCGATGGGCAGGCGCGTATCCGTCAGCAACTGCTTGGCCAGCAGCAGTCGGCGGGTTTGCAGGTACTGGAGCGGCGCGACGCCGTGCACGGTGGTGAAGACGCGGCGCACATGGCGTTCGCTGACGCCCAGGTGTGCGGCGAGTGCTGGCAGCGAGGCTTCTTCCGGCGCGCATTCGTCGAGCCAGCGAGCGGCTTCGCGGGCCAGCACCTCGGCGGCGTCCATCGTGCTCCATGGCCGTGCGGCGGGCGCCAGTTCGGGGCGGCATTTCAGGCAGGGGCGGAAGCGTGCGGCTTCGGCCAGCGTCGCGCTCGGGAAGAAACGGCAGTTCTCGCGTCGCGGCGCGCGGACCCGGCAGATCGGTCGGCAATAGACGCCGGTCGACGTCACGCCGACGAACCATTGGCCGTCGAAGCGCGCGTCGCGCGCCAGCAGCGCTGGATAGCAGTGGTCGGGGTCGAGGAGGAAGTCCATGAACAGGATCATAGGAGTCGATGTCCGTCGGTTCTCGCCGTTTTCGGACATCTCCCTCAGACCTTCCGGGATCACCACGAGCCGTCCGGAGGGAACCGGCCAGGGCCCCCTTTTCGGAAGTATTAGGAGGGAATTTGGAGGCCGGGGCGGCCGACAAAGGGGGGACATGGAGAAAAGGGGGCCCTGGCCGGTTCCCGAGCGCTGGGTCGCCGACTGGATTCCCGCCCTGGCCCGGGAATTGCCCTCTTCGGACCTCCGTGCACCGGGTTACACGGAGCTCTCATAGGCGCTGCCTACAATGCGCCCCAGTTTCGAATCTCCATCATTCCTGCAAGGAAGCACATGCAAGTTCACGCATCCATCTTCAAGGCTTACGACATCCGCGGCGTCGTGGGTACGACGCTGGACGAGGCGCTGGCCGAGGCGCTCGGCAAGGCCTTCGGCACCGAGGCGGTCAATGCCGGTGAAAAGGCGGTCGCTGTCGGTCGCGATGGTCGCCTGTCGGGCCCGTCGCTGGTGGACGCGCTGATCCGCGGTCTGAAGTCGACGGGGCTGGACGTGGTCGACATCGGCTCGGTGACGACGCCGATGCTGTATTACGTGGCGGCGACGCGCGGCAAGCACGGCTGCAACTCCGGGATCATGGTCACGGGCAGCCACAACCCGAAGGATTACAACGGCTTCAAGATGGTCCTGAAGGGTGCTGCCGTCTACGGCGAGCAGATCCAGGGCCTGAAGCGTCGCATCGAGGCTGAGGACTACGTCACCGGCAACGGCCGCGTGGCGAAGATGGACGTGATCGCCGAGTACACGCATCGCATCGTGACCGACGCCAAGCTGGCGCGTCCGATGAAGATCGTGGTCGACAGCGGCAACGGCATCCCGGGCGCGACCGCCCCGGCGATCCTGCGCGCGCTGGGCTGCGAGGTGGTGGACATCTTCTCGAAGGTGGACGGCGACTTCCCCAACCACCATCCGGATCCGTCGCGTCCCGAGAACCTTGAGGACCTCAAGCGCATCGTGCACGCGACCGACGCCGAGCTGGGCCTGGCGTTCGACGGCGACGGCGACCGCCTGGGCATCGTCACCAAGGACGGCACGATGATCATGCCGGACCGCCAGATCATGCTGATCGCCGCGGACATCCTGACCCGCCTGCCGGGCTCGGAGATCATCTTCGACGTCAAGTGCACGCAACGACTGGCCCCGTGGATCGAGGAGCACGGCGGCAAGCCGCTGATGTGGATGACGGGCCACTCGCTGGCCAAGGCCAAGCTGAAGGAAACCGGCGCCCCGCTGGCCGGCGAGCTGTCGGGCCACATCTTCTTCGCCGAGCGCTGGTACGGCTTCGACGACGCGATGTACACGGCGGCCCGCGTGCTGGAGATCCTGTCGCGCAGCGACGATCCGAGCAAGGTCCTGCACGACCTTCCCAACAGCGTGAACACGCCGGAACTGAACGTCCCCTGCAAGGAAGGCGAGCACCACGAGGTCGTCGCCAAGCTCAAGGAAATCGCCGAGTTCCCGAACGCCAAGGACATCATCACGATCGACGGCATCCGCGTGGAATACGACGACGGCTTCGGCCTGGTGCGCGCGTCCAACACGACGCCGGTGCTGGTGCTGCGCTTCGAAGGCCACACGCAGGAAGCGCTGGAGCGCATCCAGAAGGAAGTGCTGGCCCAGCTCAAGCCTGTGAAGCCGGACATCACCTTCACGTCCGGCCACTGATCGTCCGTTGCATCGTCCCTTGCCCGCCGATTCGTTCAAGGAGCGCTTGGCGCGCGGCGTCTTCAGCACGGTGCTGAGGCTCGCCTCGCCGGCGTACTTCCTGCGCCTGTTCCTGCGCGGACGCCAGGAGCCGCTCTATGCGGTGCATCCGGGCGAGCGGTTCGGCTTCGGCGAGGCGATCGCGCCGGGGGCGATCTGGGTGCATGCGGTGTCGCTCGGCGAGACGCGGGCGGCTGCGGCGCTGATCGAGCGCCTGCGCCAGGAGCGGCCCGGCATGCGGCTGCTGCTCACGCACACGACGGCGACCGGTCGGGAGGCCGGCCGCGCGCTGCTGCGCGAGGGCGACACGCAGCGCTGGCTGCCCTTCGACACGCCGGGCGCGGTGCGCCGATTCCTGAAGCGCACACGGCCGGCGGTCGGCGTGCTGATGGAGACGGAGATCTGGCCCAACGTGCAGCACGAGGCGCAGAAGGCGGGCGTGCCGATGGTGCTCGCGAATGCGCGGCTGTCCGCACGCAGCCTGCGTCGCGGCGAGAAGTTCAAGGCGCTGCTCGCGCCGGCGGCGCGCAGCCTGAAGCTCGCGCTGGCGCAGACGGCCGGCGACGCGGATCGTCTGCGGCAGGCTGGGGTTGAGGACGTCCGCGTCTGCGGCAATCTGAAATTCGACCTTCAGCCGGATGAGGCGCTGCTCGCGCGCGGTCGCGCCTGGCGCGCAGGACTGAATCGGCCCGTGGTGATGCTGGCCGTCTCCCGCGAAGGCGAGGAGTTCGCGATGCTGGCCGCCTGGAAGGCGGCGGCGCAGGCGAGGGCGGTAGCGGGTTCCCCGCTGCTGCTGATCGTGCCGCGACATCCGCAGCGCTTCGACGAGATCGCCGCGATGGTGAGTGACGCGGGGCTCACGCTCGCGCGGCGCAGCGCCTTCGGCACCAGCGACATCGCCACGCCGCCATTGAGCGCGGGCGTGGCGGACGTGTGGCTGGGCGATTCGATGCGCGAGATGGCGCTGTACTACGGCCTGGCCGATGTCGCGCTGCTCGGCGGCAGCTTCGAGAAGCTGGGCGGCCAGAACCTCATCGAGACGGCCGCCTGCGGCGTGCCGCTCTTCATGGGGCCGCACACCTTCAACTTCGCCGAGGCGGCGGAGCTGTCGCTGCAGGCCGGCGCTGCGCGCCGCGTCGAGACGCTGCCGCAAGGGGTGGCTGAGGCGCTCGCGCTGGTCACGAAGGCGGACGAGCGCGACGCGATGGCTGCGGCGGCCACGGCGTTTGCCGCGGCGCACCGCGGCGCGGCGGCGCGGATGGCCGCGCCGATCCTCGCGCTTCTGGATCGCTAGGTCCGTTCCTCTCGGAGACGCTCGCTGAAGAGCGCGCCGAACCTTGCCGTCGGGCTTGAGCCGGTCGACGTCTCTCTCGTTTTCCATGAGGAAACGGCTTCCTCGGAACCCATGCCGTCCATGTATCCTTTTTTCATAAATGCACCGTCGGTGCCATGAAACAGGGAGAACAGATGGGACTGCTCGGTGGAATCCTGGGCAACGCGTCGAAGATCGACGCCGGAAAGATTCAGCAGGAGTTCAGCCAGATCCTGGCGCCAGGCGAAGCGGTGGAGCATGCGTACCAGTTGCTCCGCGACTACTTCGTCTTTACCAATCGCCGGTTCGTGCTTGTCGACAAGCAAGGACTGACAGGCAGCAAGGTCGAGTACCACAGCATCCCGTATCGCTCGATCACGCACTTCGCGGTCGAGACTGCGGGCACTTTCGACCTCGACGCCGAACTCAAGATCTGGATCACGGGCACTCCCCAGCCCATTCAGAAGAAGTTCAACAAGCACTTGAACATTTATGAGGTGCAGACGGTTCTCGCTTCATACGTATTGAAGTGAGGGAGGGGCAGGTCATGCTTCGGGGCGCTCTTTCAGAGAGTCTTCGAGTTCTTTGAAGTGTTCGTCCGCGTGACGCAGGAGGATCGCTCGCAGAAGAACGACATGCTCCTTGATCACCCGAAGTTCCTCGATCGCGTTTCCGCGCGCTGCCTCCAGATCCGCGTGGAACAAGGTCTGCTGGGCGCCGACATCGATCTCCGCGCACTTGAATCGTTGCCAGGCGCGCACTGGGGCGAGCGTCAAGTTCAAAGACGCAAGCAGCGATACCGCGAAGAGCAGCGTCAAGTTGAGACTGACGCAATGCAGATTCAGTTCAACCAGCATCGTTGCCAGAGGAAGGATCACGGTCAACCCTTGAAGCGCAAAGTGCATCCGCTTCGATCGCTGCGCATGGGTCTTGAACCAGGCGCGATTGAACTCAAAAGCTTCGCTGAGCCTCTGGTCTGAGATGGCTGGGGTGTGGGTCGACATCAAAAAGGTCTGAGTGACGGGCGAGTGGGTGGCTCAAAGCGGAAATGACTTCATGATCTTCTTCCGTGCAGCTTCGCTGAGCAGGGCATGCGGCACCAGATCGAGATCAATCGGCGGCGAGGACGTGCGTCCAAAGATTCTTCGCAGCACCTTCCGATCTTGGTCTGGCGTGTTGGCGATGGCCGCCTTCTCGAACTGGTCGGCAAGGACCATCTGGATCAACGGAAACCAGGGGAGGGATGCCAGGGAATTATTTCCCTTTGAAGTGGTGCCGAAGATCTCAAGAACGGGCGGGACGCTTCCGCCTTCTCCAAGCAGATCAAACTCCGAAAAATCAGTGCTTCGAATCAGGTTGATCAGCAACGGAAGGTACTTGCGCGGCAGCTCCCTGTTTCGATACCGCAGCCTGCGGACGTTGTCGCTCAAAGACCTCAGGGTGTCGGAGTTGGCTGCGTCGACGGAACTCACCAGAACATCCGTGAATGTTCCGGTTTGTCTGTTCGAACCGATGAAAACGTTCTCGAAGAGATTCAGATCTCGCCGCTGCTGCTGAGTGAACTCACGTGAGACGGAGATGCCGACGCCGTTCAACGCGTTGTGTAGTTGATAGACGGGGATGACCTCGGTCCCGAACAGGATGCCAGTGAGCTCTCCTGACGTTCCTGCTCTGCCTCTTGGCGCGCCGAACTTCTGGGCACCCAGTCGGCCAGGTGAGATGCCGCACTTGAAGAATGTCGAGCCGGCCAACAGCAGCCTCCGAGCGCAGGAGGCGAAGTTGACTGCGGCGTGGAGACTCTCAGCCTCAAAGTAGACGCAATCAGCAAATGCGTAGATCGCTCCCTTCTCTCCCAGAAGTGCCGCGCTGGCAACCAGAGTGGCCTTCAACTGCAGCAGGCACCGAGCGAATTCATCCGGTTCCGTGACTGCAAGGGATTGAGCGCCGAGAAGATCAAGGTGTCCGATCACCCGATCGTGCTCGGTGATTTCACTTGTCGCCATTCAAGGCTCCCGTGTTGAGAGAGGCGTACGCGAGATGAATCAGACCTTCGCCGGCAAGTCGATCTACCAGTCGATGAAAGGTGGCCCATTCCTTCGAACTCGTGCTGAAGACTGCGGGCGTATTCATGCCTCTCAAGCCGAGCCCCGACACCTGTGCTTCTTGCCTGGCATTGGCCTTTTTTATGAGAACCAGAATGGCGATGCTCCCTGCTCGATGGACCACGATCTTCCGAGCGAGGTCTTCGATCTTCAGAGATCGCTTGCAGTCCTTCGCAACAAGCCGGGCAAGGTGCCTGGCCTTGGTGAGCGGGGTGTCTTCATCCGACTCATTGGCTGGCGGTTGAGGGTTCAGCGTGACAGCGAAGCGCTGCCAGAGTTCTACGAAGCGGTCGGCATCGAGCTGGCCGTCGTCGCCTCGGCAGAGCGAAGCAAAACTCACGTATCCGGCTGCTGCATGCGGCAGTCCAGATGGGAAGACCTCGCCGCGTCCAATGACATGGGCGAACGCGACTTTCCGGTGATAGATGTCGCCGCGTTCCCTTGCGCCGCGGATCCAACCGCGATAGGGCTCGTCAAGATGATGGGCGGCCCAGATGTCCAGTACGACGTCGTGAAGCACCCGTGTTAGATGCGCGCTGGAGACGCGAGCCTGCGGGACACCGTTCTGCATTGGTTCCCAACTGACAACGCCGTTCCAATCCGAATCGTGCGTGACGGACACCATGAGAGGGATGCCAGTCCTCCTGAGCATGCCCACATCGAGATTGTTTGAAGGGTCCGCGTGCACAACGAATCGCGCGAGCGTCCCCTTGGGGCCCGCCTTGATCGCCGATGCGACAACGCGACTCAAATGCTTGGGCTCCGGAGGGGCCGGGATGATCTCGCATTTGGGCAACGGCAGAGCGCCCTTCGGTCTGATGATTGGCGCGATTGCTGCGTGCGAAGCATGAAGCGCCTTGTCGACGCTGCTCATCGCCTGAATGCGATGCGCTAACGCAGTTTCCTTACCGTTGCCATCCAACAGGTCGTAGACGCAGATGCCGACACGCACAAACTCTTGCGGCGAACTTCGCCGCGTCCGTTGCTCTCCCATGATCCTCCCGATCGACCACTTTTGGGTCGCGGAAGGGTCTCGCTTCAAGCCCGGCTCTTGCCGTGCTGCCGGACCGCCTCATCTCCGCAACCGGTCGCAAGGCTAGCGGCAAATCAAAGGCTCACAGTGCGTGGAGGCACGGCTTCGTCCTCAAGCTTGGGGAAGAAAGTCGCCGACGATAGAGATGCAAATGGGGAGAGGCTTCCGCTACTGGTTGCTCGTCGACCTGACCTCGCCCAGGGTGGTGACGCCCTGCAGCACCTTCGCGATCCCGTCCTGGCGCAGCGTGGTCATGCCTTCGGACATGGCCAGGTGCATGAGCTCCTCCGCACGCCCGCCGGTCTGGATGAGGCGGCGGATGGGCCGCGTCACGATCAGCAGTTCATGCAGCCCCGCGCGGCCTTTGAAGCCGGAGTTGTCGCACTTGTCGCAGCCGGGCGCGT
Source organism: Roseateles noduli (assembly GCA_002205125.1). GTDB lineage: Bacteria > Pseudomonadota > Gammaproteobacteria > Burkholderiales > Burkholderiaceae_C > Roseateles > Roseateles noduli. The sequence goes on from NIOE01000010.1 coordinate 299,081, forward strand.
GGTACTGGAGCAGGTTGGGCTGGCCGTAGAGTCCCTTCCATTCGGCCAGCACCTTCTCGCGGTCCGGCCGGTTCTCGGCGGAGAACACGTGGAGGTAGTCGTCGAGCAGCTCGTTGAGCGTCGCGTCCGTCATCGGCTCCGACTTGCGGCACGACGGGCAGATGCGGCGCACCAGCCGCTGCGCCAGCACCGCCAGCAGCGAGTCGGCGAAGTTGAACGGGTCCATGCCCATGTCCAGCAGACGGGTGACCGTCTCCGGCGCGCTGTTGGTGTGCAGCGTGGAGAGCACCAGGTGACCCGTCAGCGAGGCTTCGACGGCGATCTCCGCCGTTTCCTCGTCGCGGATCTCGCCGACCATGATCACGTCCGGGTCCGCGCGCAGGAAGGCGCGCAGCGCCTTGGCGAAGGTCCAGTCGATCTTCGGGTTGACCTGCACCTGCCGCAGACCGGTCTGCGTGATTTCGACCGGGTCCTCGGCCGTCCAGATCTTGCGCTCCGGCTTGTTGATGTTGGCCAGCACCGAATGCAGCGTCGTCGTCTTGCCCGAGCCCGTCGGGCCCACGCACAGCACCATGCCGTACGGCCGCTCCGAGGCCGCCTTCAGCTCGCGCAGGTTGCGCTCCGAGAACCCCAGCTTCTCCATCGGGATCGGCTTGGCCGAGGCCAGGATCCGCATCACCACGTCCTCGAGGCTGTTGTTGGTCGGGATGGTCGCGACCCGCAGCTCGATCTTGTGGCGTTCCGAGAACTTGGCGAAGTTGATCTTGCCGTCCTGCGGCTTGCGACGCTCGGAGATGTCGAGGTCGCACATGATCTTGATCCGGGCGATCAACGCGCTGCGGTAGGTGTGCGGCAGCTCCAGGTGAGGCTGCAGCACGCCGTCCTTGCGGAAGCGGATCTTGACCTTCTCCTTGCCCGGATAGGTCTCGATGTGGATGTCCGACACGTTCTGGTTGTGCGCGTCGATGATCATCGTGTTGATCAGCCGGACCAGTGAGTTATCGCTCTGCTCGATCTGCCGGTCCTTCTCCTCCTCGCGCGCCAACTCGCGGGCGGACTGCTCCTGGCCCTCGCGCTCCAGCGTCTCGATCAGCTTGTCGGAGCTGTCGAGCTCGAAGTCCATCGTCAGCGCGGGCAGGGCGCTGCCCAGCGCGGACACCGGCTGGTTGCCGAAGCGCTCATAGGCGCTCGGGATCGCGAACATCAGCGAGCCCAGCCGCGCCAGCGCCGGCACGACCTTGAGCTGGGTGATGAACTCGACCTCGTCGATGCAGTCGCGCCGCGTGGGATCTTCCATCGCCACGATCAGCCGGCCGTCGCGCAGCACCAGCGGCAGCACCTCCAGCCGCTTGGCCACCGAGAAGGGCAGCTTGCGCACCGAGTCCGGCTCGATCGCGAAGTTGTCGGCGTCGACCAGCGGATAACCCATCTTGCGGGCCAGCGCCGACTGCAGCTGCGCGCGGGTCACGATGCCCTTGCGCACCAGCAGCTCACCCAGCGGGACCGAGCGGTCCTGCTTCTGCTGCGCCAGCGCCTCGTCCAGCTGCGGCTGCGTGATCAGGTCCAGGGCCAGCAGCGCCTCGCCGATGCGCACCATCGGCATCTTGGCCTGCTGCTCGATCGCCTGCATCAGCTGCTCGGCGCTGACGATGTGCGTGGCCACCAGGATGTCGCCCACGCGGCGGTCGCGCAGCTCGCGCTGCTCATCCGCGGCGGCGTCGACCTGCGCCTGCGTCGCCACTTCCTGGCGGACCAGCAGGTCGCCGATGCGCTCGCCGACCTCGAAGCTGACCAGCACCTCGCGCGGCACGAACATGCAGCGCACCCAGTCGCTGGTCTCGCTCACCGGCGGGAAGAGGAACAGGCCCAGGTCGGTCTCGTGGTGGCCGATGGTCGAGCCCTTCTGTTCCTCGCCGCCCTGGTAGACCAGCTTGAAGTCGCTGCGCGGACGCTGGTCCAGCGACATCGCGTCGTTGGCCGCGGCCGGATCGCGCGGCGGGACCTCGATCGCATGCAGCAGCTTGAGCGCCTTGAACTGCGAGAACTTGAGCGGCATCGCGTTGCGCGCCGGCGGCACGACGACCTGCGCCAGCCGCTCCGACGGTACCATCAGGATCACCTTGCCGACCGTGCGACTGCCGTTCAGCCCCATGATCTCGCAGGCCTGCGGCTCGCGCTGCGGCCGCGGCCGCGGATAGGCGGCGAAGGGCGGAGTGGGCCACTCGAACTGCGGTGCCGCGTCGGCCGGAGCGCTGCCCGGCTGGGCTGTAGGCCATTGCAGCGGCACGGACGGGTCGGTCATCTGGCGGTCTCCGCGGGAAATTTGTATCTGGACATTCTTGAGGCGGGAGATTAACCCGTTTGCAGAGTGGTCACTACCCAGATAAGCAGGTGGCATGCCCGGTTGTGCCAGCGGTCGACTGCGGCTCCGCACCGCGCCGGAGCGCTCCGGACGGCTCCGGCGCGCACACGGGGTCAGGCCTCGCGTCTAGACTGGTCGCCATGAAGAACCTTCTGGTCACGGGCTTCGACCCGTTCGGCGGCGAAGTCATCAACCCCTCGTGGGAGCTGGCGCGTTCGCTCAACGGCGAGGTGATCGCCGGCGCCCGCGTCGTGGCCGTGCAGCTGCCTTGCGTGTTCGGCGAGGCGCTGCAGCGCCTGGACGAGGCCCTGCAGCGCGTGCGGCCCGCGATGGTGCTGGCGATTGGCCAGGCCGGCGGGCGCTGCGACCTGTCGCTGGAGCGGGTCGCCATCAACGTGGACGATGCGCGCATCCCGGACAACACGGGCGCCCAGCCCGTGGATGAACCGATCGTGGCGGACGGGCCGGCGGCCTATTTCTCGACGCTGCCCATCAAGGCCATCGTGGCGGGTCTGCGCGCGGCCGGGTATCCGGCCTCCGTCTCGCAGACGGCGGGGACCTTCGTCTGCAATCACCTGTTCTACGGGCTGCAGCATCGGCTGGACGGACAGGGCGTGCGCAGCGGGTTCATGCACATCCCGTATCTGCCGGAACAGGCCGCACGCCACCCCGGCGCGCCCAGTCTGCCGCTGACCACGCTGGTCGCGGCCACGCGGCTGGCCGTGGAACTGGCCGTCACCGCGCAGGAGATCCGCGCGGGCGGCGGGCAACTCGACTGACTGTCTGGCTGACCGCCTGGCTGACCGATTGACGGACGGTGGTCGGGCGCGCGGTCTGCGCATTCCGTTGCGGTTCTCGGGACGGCGCACCGGCGCTTGACCGATGTCAACGAACGGAACCGGACGCGCAGAGCGAGGGGAAGGGATGGCCCAACTGAGGGCCCAGGCGCGGCGCGGGCGAGGGAACTGCCCGATGTCGCCTGCGCCGCCTTCCACCTTCGCGGGCATGGCCCCGCCCATCGGAGTCATCCATGACCATTCGCCAGATCGTCCTCGCGGCGCTGACGGCCTCCCTGTCCGCCGGCGCATCCGCCGCTTCCGACGCGGAGCCGGGGACGCGGGCCCGGGAGAAGTGCTACGACCTGGTCAAGGCGGGCCAGCACGAATGCGCCGGGCCGTCGGCACGGGACCGGGTGCCCGACGAATGGGCCTACGTCGTCCAGGAGGCCGCGTGAGGCGCGGCGCGACCCTGTGGCCGGTCGCCGTCGGGATCGGCTGGCGCCAGCCCCACTACCGCGAGGTGTTGGGGCGGGGCACGCCGGACCTGGATTTCCTGGAAGTCCACACCGAGAACTTCCTGGCGCCCGGCGGCGCCAGCCGGCAACTGCTGCTGGACGCCGCCCGGCGGTTCCCGATCAGCCTGCACGGCACCGGACTGGGCCTGGGCTCGGCGGCCGGCATCGACGCCCGCCATCTCCAGCGCGTGCGTGCGCTGGTGGACGCGGTCAAGCCGGCGGCGGTGTCGGAACACGCCGGATTCGCCCGTGCGCGGCATCGCCTCACGACCGTCCACGCGCACGAGCAACTGCCCATCCCCTTCAGCGAGCGCGGCCTGTCGCTGCTGGCTTCGCACGTGGATGCCGTGCAGCAGAGCCTCGGCCGCCAGATCCTGATCGAGAACCTCAGCGCCTACCTGGCCTGGGAAGAAGATGCGATCCATGAAGCCGACTTCTTCAACGCCCTGGCCGCGCGGACCGGCTGCGGCCTGCTGCTCGACCTGAACAGCCTGTTCGTCAACGCGCTCAATCGGGGCCTGGACGACGAATCGGCCTTGCAGGAGAGCCTCGCCTGGCTGGACGCCGTGAACCCGGCCGCGGTGGGGCAGTACCACCTGTCGGGCCATTCGAGGATGGCAGGGATGGTGGTCGCCGATCATGGCGGCGCGGTCGGCGAGCCGGTGTGGTCGCTGTATCGCCACGCGCTGGTGCACATCGGCGCGCGACCGACCTTGATCGAATGGGACCACGCGCTGCCGCCGCTCGCGACGCTGTGCGGCGAAGTGGCCCGCGCCCGCACGGAGCAGGCCGCGTTCGACCGGGAGCAGATCGCACCGCCGCCGCCGCGACCGTCGTCGCGCACGGAGGGCACGCGGCTGGCGGCGCAGGTCGCGGTCCGGGCCCAGCGGCGGACCGCGTCGACGCAGAGGATCGACTCATCCGCCGCCGGCGAGGATCTCGCGGTGCTGCAGTCCGGGCTGATGGCCGTGCTGTTGTCGGCGCCGGGATCGTCGGATTCGTCTGGCTCGTCTGGCTCCTCTGGCTCGTCTGGCTCGGACACCGCGCCGCCGGTGCCCGCCGGCTTGCGCGCGCCCGCCGGCATCGACGGCGGCGTGCCGCGCGCGTTGCGCGCCTGCCAGGCGCATGTCAGCGCCCAGGCGGACCGCGCACTGACCTTGGTCTATCCGCGCCTGCGCGACCGCGTGGAGGCGGACCAGCCCGGCAGCTTCGCCTCGCTGGCCTGGGCCTGCTGGCGCCGCCATCCGCCCGTCGACGGCGACCTGGGCGAATGGGGCGAGGCCCTGATCGGCCTGCTCGCGGGCGCGGAAACGCAAGGCCTGCCCCCGCTCTGGACCGCGCTGGCCCAGATCGAATGGGAGCTGCACCGGGTGGCGCGCCTACCCGATCCGCAGCCCGACCTGAACTCGCTGGCGCTGCTCGGCCGGCTGCCGGCCGGCGCGGTGCGGCTGGTCCTGGCGGACCATGTCGCGCTGCACGGGGGCGTGGCGTCCGGTCCGCAGGCCCTGCTCGACCTGGCGAGCGAGTCCTTCGGCGAGGGTCCGCGCGCCGCGCTGATGATCTGGCGCGACGGCTGGGGCGGTCAGTCGATGGCGCTCGACAGCGTGACCGTGCGCTGGCTGGAATCGCTGCGGGCCGGGCTCGACCTGGAGCGCGCGCTCCTGGCCGCCGGCACCGGCTTCGATTTCAGCGCGTGGTTGTCGGCGGCGGTCTCGCGCGGCTGGCTGGCGCGCGTCGAGACCGTCGAGATGGCCGTCACTCCCTGGGGCGGAAGGTGATGATCATCACCTTGGGCACCGTGCCGTCGGTGTCCGCGGGGAAGCTTTCCGTCTTGTCCAGGGCCCGCAGCACGGCGCTGTCGAAGTCCGGCAGGCCGCTGGACTTCACGATCTTGCGTCCGATGATCGAGCCGCCAGGACCCGTGCGCACCTCGACTTCCGCTTCCGGATTCGAATCGCCGCCCGGATCGTTGTAGATGATGTTCGGACGTACGCGGGCCTTGATCCGGCCGGCGTAGTTCGCCGAGGGCCCTGAGCTTCTCGCCGCCGTGCCGGTCGCGCCCGGCGCGCCGGTGCCACCCGCCATGCCCTGGATGCGGCGCAGGTTCTCCTGGCGCTGCGCCTCGGCCTTGGCTTCGGACTCCTTGCGGGCCTTCTCGGCTTTCGCCTTGTCGGCCGCCTTGTCCTTGGCCTCGTCCTTCTTCGCCTGCTCTTCCTTGGCCTTGCGGTCGCGTTCCTTCTGGTCCGCCTCGTCCTTCTTGCGCTGTTCCTGCTTGCGCTTGTCCTCGGCCTCGCGCTGCTCCTGCTCATCCTTGAGCTTGCGCTCCTTGGCCTTGGCGATCGCGATGTCGGCGTCGCGCTGGGCCTGGACTTCCTGCGGGGTCGGTTGTTGCGGCTTCGGAGGCTCGGGCTGCGGCTTGGGCGGCTCGGGCTGTTTCTCCGTCGGCAGTTGCTCCTTGGGCGCGGCGGCCTGCGGGATGGCGGACCACAGTTCCGCGTCCATCGCCGGCACCGGCGCCGAGCGCCAGCTGACGCCGAAGCTCAGCGCCGCCACCAGCAGCACGTGCGCGACGATCGCGAAACTGAAGCCGCGCCCCAGCCCGGGCGCGGGCGGCGGCCGCAGGGGATCGCGGTCCGGGTGGAATCGGGAGACCATGGTGCTCATCGCTGCGGATCGCTTCCCGGTCTCAACGGTCGGCGGGGGCGCCGTTCTTCACGGACAGGCCCACGCGCTGGATGCCCGCGCGCTGCAGCACGTCCATCGTCTTGACGACGGCCTCGTACTTCACGTTGCGGTCGGCCGAGATCACGACCGGCGTGGCCGCGTCGCCCTTCTGCGCGTCCTTGACGCGCGCGGCCAGCGCCTTGAGCGGCACCGGCGACGGGTCCTGGTCGCCGTCGAGCTTGATCTTGAGTTGCTCGTCGGTGCCCACGATCACCTGGATCACGTGCTGCGGCTGCGTGCGGCTGGAGCCGACGCTGGGCAGGTCGACGACGCCGGTGGTGATGAGGGGCGCGCTGACCATGAAGATGATTAGCAGCACGAGCATGACGTCGATGAACGGGACCATGTTGATTTCGTTCATCGTGCGGCGGCGCGAGCCGCTGCGGGAGGACATTCCGGGCATGACCGACGCTCCGGATCAGCGCTGCGCGGCCGGCGCGGGCTGGCCGGCGTTGCGCTGCAGGATGTTGGAGAACTCCTCGATGAAGGTCTCCAGCGTGATGGCGTTGCGGTCGATCTGGCGCGCGAAGCGGTTGTAGGCCAGCACGGCGGGGATCGCGGCGAACAGGCCGATCGCGGTCGCCACCAGCGCTTCGGCGATGCCGGGCGCGACGGTGGCCAGCGTGACCTGGGTCAGGTTGGACAGGCCGACGAAGGCGTGCATGATCCCCCAGATGGTGCCGAACAGGCCCACGTACGGGGAGACCGACCCCACCGACGCCAGGAAGGACAGGTGCGATTCCATCGCGTCGAGCTCGCGCTGGAAGCTGGCGCGCATGGCGCGGCGGGCGCCGTCCAGCAGCTGGCCGGAATCGACGACGCGCTTCTCGCGCAGCTTCAGGAACTCGCGCATGCCGGACGCGAAGATGCGCTCCAGCGGCGCGCCGTCCTGGCGGTTGGAGACGCTGTTGTAGAGGTCGTTGAGGTTCTTGCCGGACCAGAATTCCTGTTCGAAGCCCTCGTTGCGCGAGCGGATGCGGCCCAGCGAGATGAGCTTGCTGAAGATCACGCTCCAGCTGGCCAGCGACACCAGCAGCAGCGCGGCGATCACCAGCTGCACCGTGAGGCTGGCATGGGCAATCAGGGAAACGATGGAGAGGTCTTGGTTCATGAGGTCGACGGGCGGTGGTCGGGGATCAAGGACGGATCAGCAACGGACAAGGGCGCAGCGCGGCGGATCGCGTCCGGGCCTCCATCCTGGAATTGTGACAAGTCTGGCGGGGTCCTTGGCAAACGACGGACCAGCCACATGCAAAGAAGCGTGTCAGGGGCGGGGGCAGGGCGGAGGGCGGCGTCAGAGCTCAGCGGGCGACACCGCCCCCGAAGCGCCTGGGGTGCCCGGGGCAGGCTGCAGCGCTTGCAGGATGCGTGCCGGGATGCGGGCGGGTTTCAGGCTGATGGCGTCGACGCAGCCGATGCGGATGCGCCCTTGCGTCAGCAGCTGTTCGCCGCGCCAGACCTGCTGGTCGATCACGAGGCTGGCGCGACCGACCTCGGCCGGCACGACGCTGACGCGCAGCCAGTCGTCCAGCCGCGCCGGCGCCAGGTAGCGCAGGGCGGTGTCGCTGACGACGAACATCAGGCCTTCCTCGCGGCGCATCGTCTCCTGCTCGAAGCCCAGGCCGCGCAGCCATTCGGTGCGGGCGCGTTCCATGAACTTCAGGTAGTTGGCGTAGAAGACGACGCCGCCGGCGTCGGTGTCTTCCCAGTAGATGCGCAGCTCGTGATGGTGGACGGCCAGCGCGGGCGCGGCGCCGGAGACGGCGAGCGGGCCGCCGAGCAGGGCGGGGACGGTGGCGGCGGCGCCGCCGGCGCGGGGATCCGAATCGGGATGGTCAGGGGAACCGGAACTCATGCCGGGATGATAGGGCGTTTGCCGGGCACACCCGGTCCGGGAAGCCACGGGCGAGGTTCGGTGCTCACGATACCCATTCCGGGTGGGGGGCTGGCACGCTGCGTGCTCTGTCGGCTCGTGTTCATCACGTGACGCGCCATGCACCCTTTTGATCTCGACTACATCGGTCAACTTGCCACCGCGGCGGTCACGCCCAAGGGCCGGCAGGCGTCCCAGGCGTCCCGGCTGGCCTCCCGCCGCATCGAGGCGATGCGTGCCTCCGACGACCCGCATCAGCGGGTGCTCGGGGCCGGGGGCATCGCGGGACTGGGTCAGCCCGCCGACCTGGCGAAGACGGGTCGCATCCTGAAGCCGACCAATCTGTAGCGGACGACGCCGCGACGGGCTCAAGTCGGTGTCTGGCCGGACTCAAGCCGGTCCCAGGCCGGCTTCAGGCCCGGGCTTTCAGCTGGTCGAGGCGGGCGCTCACGCGATCGAGCGCCTCCCGCAGGTCGTCCATGCTGCTCGCGAAGGACAGGCGCAGGAAGCGTTCGCCGAAGGCCGGGCCGAAATCGCGGCCGGGTGTCAGCGCGACCTGAGCGTGTTCCATCAGGTCCATGCACAGGTCCCAGCTGGAGAGGCCGGTGCCGGAGGCGTCGGCCCAGGCGTAGAACGCGCCGTCGGGGACGACGGGCACGGGCAGGCCCATGGCCTGGAGCGCAGGCACGACGAAGTCGCGACGGCGGCGCAGTTCCTCGCGGCGGCGCTCGTACTCGGTGATCGACGCGGGCTCGAAGCAGGCCAGCGCGGCGTGCTGGGCGATCGTCGACGGGCAGATGTAGAGGTTCTGCGCGAGCTTCTCGACCGCGCCCACCATCGCCGGCGGCAGCACCAGCCAGCCGAGCCGCCAGCCGGTCATGCCGAAGTACTTGGAGAAGCTGTTGATCGACACGACGTCGTCGCCCAGCGTCAGCGCGCTGCGCGCGTAGCGGTCGTCGTAGCCGAGCGGCTGGTAGATCTCGTCCACGATGGTGACGCCGCCGCGCTCGCGCACGAAGGCGTGGATGCCGGCGAGCTCCTGCAGCGGAATCGACGTGCCGGTCGGGTTGCTCGGCGAGGCCAGCAGCACGCCGCGGCTGCGCTCGTTCCAGTGCGCGCGCAGCCGGTCGAGGCTGAGTTGGAAACGCTCTTCGGCGGTCGACGGGATCAGCACCGGCGTGGCGTCGACGGCAGCGACGAAATGCCGGTTGCAGGGGTAGCTGGGATCCGGCATCAGGACCTCGTCGCCGTTCTGGAACAGCGCGAGGCAGGCCAGCTGCAAGGCGGCGGACGCGCCCGCGGTGACGACGATGCGATCGGGATCGAGGGTCAGGTGTTGCGTCTGGCCGTACCAGTCGGCGATGCGCTGGCGCAGCGCGCGCAGGCCGTTGGACTGCGTGTAGGGGATGCGGCCCTCGGCGGTGAAGCGCGCGGCGGCTTCACGGACGGCGGGGCCGGCGCCGAAGTCGGGCTCGCCGACGTTCAGGTAGATCATGCGCCGGCCGCCCTGCGCGGGATCGCAGACGGCGGAGCGGGCGATCTCGTCGGCGCGCTTGGCGCACTCCATGACGTAGAACGGGTCGATGCGCGCTACTCGGTCGGACAGTTTCATGGCGGGATGATAGCGACGAGAATGACGGAGTGCCCCTGACGGACCCGTCGCATGAACGGCTCGACCCTGTTCCTCCTGCTCCTGCTGCTGACCGCGTGCGCCGCCGCCTTGGTGTGGCGCCTTCATCGTGAGCGCCAGGTGCATGCCCGCGCACGGATCCGCGAGGAACGCGTGACGCGCGTGCTCACCAGTGTCCTGCGCGCCAACCGCATGGTGCAGCGCATCGACGACGAGCGCGAACTGCTGCAGGAGGCCTGCCGGATCTGCGTCGACGCGGGCTACGCCATCCTGGCGACCGTCTATCTGAAGGACGGCGATCTGGCCCGCCGGATCGCGTTCGCCGGACCGGCGGCCGAGGTGCTGGCCAACGTGCCGGATCCTCTCGACCTGCGGGAAACGGAGATCCAGAACAGCTACACCGGCCGCGTGTTCCGCGGCGGCGTGAGCGCCGTCAGCAACGACTACGTCCTCGACGCCCAGGCGGGCCGGTGGCGTGCGGAGGCCGTGGACAAGGGCATCCGCGCCATTGCGTGGATTCCCGTGCGTCGCGGCGACGAGGTCGCGGGCGTGCTCATGCTGTGCGCCCGGGAGGCCGGCTTCTTCGACTCCGAACTGATGACGCTGCTGGAAGAGCTGGGCGCGGACCTGTCCTTCGCGATGGACATCGTCGAGACGCGGCGCGCGCGGGAGCGCGACTACCGCGAGATCGCCGCCGGCAGGGACCGCTTCGAGCGCTTGTTCCAGGCCGCCCCCGTGCCCATGGCCATCGTGGCGGTCAAGGACAGGCGCATCGTCATGGTCAACCAGGCGCTCTGCCAGCGGTACGGCAAGTCCGAGGGTGAGATCCTCGGCACCTCGACGGCCTCGCACGCCTACGGCGTGCTGCCGGAAGACAGGGACCGGTTCTATCGCGTCCTGGCGACGCAGGGCCGGGTCCGCGACCTGCGACTGCGCCTGCGCACCAGCAGCGGTGAAGCTGTTCCGGTCATCCTGAGCGCCGAACCCATCGAGCACCTGGGCGAGGCCTGCTGTCTCATCACCAGCCTGGAGCTCCAGCCGACCGGCCCCGGGGAACCGTGACGCCGGGCGGCCTCGCCGCAACGCTGTCGCTCAACGCACGAAGCGGTTGCCTTCGCCCACGATGGACAGATCCGCGAAGTCCAGTCCGGAGTGGTCGGTCGGGCTGTAGCTGATCTCCAGGCCGCCGATGTTGACCTTCTGCATGTTCTCCAGCGTGTCGCGCAGCTTCTGGCGCGTCGGGTGCGGGCCGGCGCGGCGCAGTGCCTCCACCAGCACCTTCGCGCCGGCGAAGCCTTCGACCATGGCCGGCGTGATGTCCCCGTGCCCCTGCGCGGTGGACAGGGTCTGCGCCTCGGTCACGATGGCGGCATTGCGGGAACGCTCGTAGGGGAACACCTGCCCGACGATGATGCCGCGTGCGTTCTTGCCCAGCGCGGCGACGAAGCCCGACGAGGCGTTGTTGGACAGGGTCACGATCTGCACGCGCGAGCCGCTGTCGCGGATCGCGGCCACGCCGTCGACGACCGCCTGGCCCGAGCCCAGGAAGATCACCGCCTGCGCCGAGCTCGACTGCGTCTTGGCCACGGAGGCCTTGAAGTCCGGATGCGCGCGGTCGAACTTCTCCAGGAAGGCCGCCGTCTTGCCGACCGCGGCGAAGCCCGCCATCACGCCGACCACGGCGTCCGCGCCGAAGGAGTCGTCGACCTGGATGACGCCGATCTTCTCGATGCCGATCAGGCTCAGGTGGCGGACCGCGCGTTCCGCTTCGCGCTGGTAGGTCGCCCGGACGTTGAAGAGCCACGGATGCACCGGCTTGTGCAGCGCCATCGCGCCGGTGGAGGGCGCGATCAGGGGCACGCGGTACTCGGTGAGCAGCGGCATGATGGCCTGGTTGTGCGGCGTGCCGCGCGTCAGGAACAGCGCCAGCACGTTGTCATTGACGATCAGCGTCTTCGCGTTCTCCGCCGCGAGCTTCGGATCGAACTTGTCGTCCAGCGAGATCAGCTTGATCTTCTCGCCGTGCACGCCGCCGGCCTTGTTGACCGAGTCGATGTAGAGCTTGGCGCCGTCGGTCGTTTCCTTGACGCTGGCCGCCACCGAACCCGTGAAGCCGGAAGTCTGGCCGATGAGCACCTCGGCGTGCGCGGTCGTCGCGGTCATCGCCGCGGTCATCGTGGCGAAGAGGAGGGAGAGCGTCAGCCCACAGAGAGTTCTCACGTGCGTTCCTGGCAGAAGGTTGAGGGCCGCCATGATCGGGCGAATGGCGACCGCGATCGTGGTCATCGCGCCACGCCGGTGCACTTGGGCGAACAACGGTGCGAAGCGCTGTGTCGAGGTGCGAAGCGCCGCATGACGGTGCCTCGATGGGCGGAATGTACTCAGATGTGGGAACACCGATTGCAGGGGCTTCCCGCATTTGGCGCCAGGAGTTCCATTGAGTTACCCCGACATCGGATCCCACGGCGTGATCGGCAACCTGCGCACGACCGCGCTGGTGTGCACGGACGGCACGATCGACTTCTTCTGCTTCCCCCGCTTCGACTCGCCGAGCGTGTTCCTCTCCCTGCTGGATGAGCGGCGCGGCGGGCGCTTCAGCATCGGACCCGTGGACGGCGCCGGAATGCACACTCGGCAGATGTACCTGCCCGACACCAACGTGCTGCTGACCCGCCACATGTCGGCCGAGGGCCTGGTCGAGGTCATCGATTACATGCCGGTTCGAAAAAATGGTCCGCAGAGCGCCCTTGTGCGTCGGGTCCGTTGTATCCGCGGCGCGCAGCGCTTCGAGATGCGCTGCGAGCCGAAGTTCGATTACGGCCGCGCCGAATGCGAGGCCGAGGTCGGCGACGACGGCTTGCTGGCGTCGTTCACGATGGGGACGACGCCGGGTCCGATGCAACTGCGCAGCACGATGCCGCTGCAGGTCGACCGCGACGACGTCGGCGCGGTGGTCGCCACGATGGACCTGACGGCGGGCGACGAGGTCGGCTTCGTCTTCGAATGCGTGATCGAGCGGCCGACCGACGACGAGGATCTCCACGACTTCCTGGAGGCCTCGTTCACCGAGACGGTGGCGTACTGGCAGGCCTGGAGCGAGCGCTCGTCCTACCGCGGCCGGTGGCGCGAGATCGTGCTGCGCTCCGCGCTGATCCTGAAGCTGCTGAGCTCGGCCGAGCACGGCGCGATCATCGGCGCGGCGACCTTCGGTCTGCCCGAGCACGTCGGCGGCGTGCGCAACTGGGACTACCGCTACTGCTGGATCCGCGATGCGGCGTTCACCGTGCATGCGCTGCTGCGGCTGGGGTACACGGAAGAGGCGGACCGCTTCATCGCCTGGGCCAAGGGCCGGGCGGATGAGGACGAGGAGGGCTCGCTGCCTCAAGTGCTCTACGCCGTGGACGGCAGTCGCGTCGGGCAGGAGATCGAGCTGGACCACCTCGCCGGCTATCGCGACTCGCGCCCGGTGCGTGTGGGAAATGCCGCCGCGAACCAGTTGCAGCTCGACGTCGTGGGCGAGCTGGTCGACGCGATGTACCTGGCCGACCAGCACGGACCCGCGCCGTCCATCGATGTCTGGCGCCGGCTGACGGTCCGCATCGACTGGCTCTGCGAGCATTGGGACCAGCCCGACGACGGCATCTGGGAGATGCGCGGCGAGCGGCGTGATTTCCTCTCGGGCCGGCTGCTGAGCTGGGTGGCGCTGGACCGCGCGCTGCGCATGTCCAGGCGTTATGCGCGCCCGGCGCCGGTGCTGCGCTGGGTCGAGACGCGCGACGCGATCGCGTCGCAGATCATCGATGGGTTCTGGCATCCCGGGAAACAGGCCTTCGTGCAGTACCGCGGCGGTGAGACGCTGGACGCGGTGGTGCTGCTGATGCCGATGGTCCAGTTCATCGGATCGAGCGATCCGCGCTGGCTGTCCACGCTGGACGCCGTGGGCCGGGAACTGAGCGTGGACGGCCTCGTCGCGCGGTACACCACGGCGGACGGCGCGGACGCGGACAACCTCGACGGTCTGCATGGGCAGGAGGGCGCGTTCATGGCGTGCTCGTTCTGGTACGTCGAGTGCCTGGCCCGGGCCGGGCGCGTCGACGAGGCGCGACTGCACTTCGACAAGATGCTCACCTACGCCAACCACCTCGGGCTGTACGCCGAGGAGATCGGCCGCGGCGGCGAGCACCTCGGCAACTTCCCCCAGGCGCTCACCCACCTGGCGCTGATCAGCGCCGCGATCGCGCTGGACGAGGCCATCGACGCACACGCGCCGGGCCGTTGAACCACGGAAAGGACCTCATGCCCAACGCGCCAACCCTCGATCGATCCCTCCTGGATCAACAGGTGGCCCTCGTGACAGGAGCCAGCTCCGGCATCGGCAAGGCCGTCGCCATCGCGATGGCGGAGGCCGGCGCGGCCGTCGTCGTCAACTTCCACTCGCAGCGGGAAGCGGCGCAGGCAGTGGTCGAGCACATCACCCGATCCGGCGGCCGCGCGATCGCGGTGAAGGCCGATGTCGGATCGGAGCCCGACGTCGACCGGTTGTTCCAGCAGACGGTGGAGGCGTTTGGCCGTGTGGACATCCTCGTGGCCAATTCCGGCATCCAGCGCGACGCACCGATCGGCGAGATGACGCTGACCCAGTGGAACGAGGTCATCGCCACCAACCTGACCGGGCAGTTCCTCTGCGCCCGCGCGGCGGTCGGGCTGTTCCGCCGGCAGGGGCGGGAGGCGGAACGCTCACGCGCGCTCGGCAAGATCATCCACGTCAGCTCCGTGCATCAGCTCATCCCATGGGCGGGGCATGCGAACTACGCGGCCTCCAAGGGCGGCATCGACCTGTTCATGCGCAGCCTCGCGCAGGAGGTGGCGCAGGAGGGCATCCGCGTCAACGCGATCGCGCCGGGCGCCATCGCCACGGCGATCAACCGTGCGTCGGTGGAGGACGAGGCGGCCAGGAAGAAGATGCTGTCGCTCATCCCGTACGGCCGCATCGGCGCGCCGGAAGACGTGGCCGCCGCGGCGGTGTGGCTCGCCAGCGATGCCTCGGATTACGTCGTCGGCACGACCCTGTTCATCGACGGGGGGATGAGTCTGTATCCGGAGTTCCGGGACGGGGGTTAAAGGCTGCGCAGCCTGGGCGCAAGCCGCGTGTCCCTGAGGATGTGTTCGAGGTCCTTCAGCGCGGCGGCTGCCGTGCCGTAGGGACTCGACCCGCCGCCCGTGAGCGTCAGCTCGCCCATCAGGTCGGTGACGACGTGGACCGCCTTCGCGCGTCCGTGGGCCCGTGCGAACGGATGGTCCGGTCCGCACAGCTCGATGCCGACCGACGCGTCGCAGACGCCGGTCGAGCGGTCGACGCGGCCGACCAGGCGCGGCATGACGCCCTGCGCCTTCCAGCGACGGACGTCGTCCAACGTCACGTGGTCGATGCCCTGACGTTTCATCGTCTGCACGTCGATGACGTCGCCGAAGGCGGCGCTGCACAGGATCGCGATCTTGCACGCCGTGTCCCAGCCGTGCGTGTCCAGCGTCGGATCGGACTCCGCAATGCCCAGGCGTTGGGCTTCGGCGAGCGCGTCGGCGAAGCTGCATTCCCTGTCCATCATCTCGGACAGGATGATGTTGGTCGTGCCGGTCACGATGGCCGAGAGCGACTTCACCTCGCAGCCCGCCAGGTTGTACTGGACGAGGTCGACGGTCGGCATCGCCGAGCCCGCCGCACCGCTGACCTTGAGGGCCAGTCCTTGACGGGATGCCTGCGCATGCAGGCCGGGGAAGTCGTGGACGAGCGCCCCCTTGGAGATCGCGATCACGTGCATCTGACGGCGGAACGCAGTCCGGATGTAGCCGAGCGCCGCGCCGCCGGTGCGGAAGTCGGTGGGGCTCGCTTCGATCAGGAGGTCGGCGGGGACCTGCTCGATGAAGGTGTCGCCGCTCAGGCCGGGGGTGTAGCGGGAACGATCCGTCAGCGCCTCGGGCGTCAATCCGTCTTCGTCGATGAGACCGGCTGAAGCGCCGCAGACGCCGACGATGCGGACGTCCAGGTCGAATTGCTGCCGATAGCGTTCGGCGCGGGCCGAGAGCAGTTCAGCGACCTTGCGGCCAATGCCGCCGAAACCGGTGATCGCGATGTGGAGACGGGACATGGGGGGACGCGCCGAGCGCGGCAAGGGAAGGGAACAGCGTCGATTCTGCGTGATGGCGACGAGTGTTGGCGAGGCGGTGTCGAGGTAGCGTCCAGGAGTCGAGGTGGTCGTATCAGGCAAGCGATCTGGAGGATCGTGCCAGTCTCATCCACCGCCCGGCGCCACAGTGAAGCTTCTTCTCAAGACCAGGAGTGCCCCCATGCCGAGTGCCATGACCTCCCGTCGACGGATGCGGGCGACCCTGCCGCTCGTCGCCGTGATCGCCGCGTTGCTGATGTCGCCGACGCTCCGCGCGGAGACGCCCAAGGAACGTACGGTGCCCGTGGAAGCCAGGGCTGCCGAACGCAATCGCGCCCTCGTGATCGAGGCTTTCGACGCGTGGGCCAAGGGCGGCAACCGCTTCTTCGACGACCTGCTGTCGCCGTCGGTGCGCTGGACCATTCGCGGCAGCGGGCTCACGGCGGGCACCTACGTCGGCCTGGAGGACTTCGTCAGCCGCGCGGTGCGTCCCTTTGCGTCGAGGCTGTCGACCCCGGTGCGACCGGTTGCCGTCCATCACGTGTTCGCGCAGGGCGACGACGTCGCCGTGCATTGGGACGGCGAGGCGCAGGCGCGGGACGGACGGCCGTATCGCAACAGCTACGTCTGGATCTTCCGCATGAAGGACGGGCGCGTCACGGAGGCCACGGCGTTTCTCGATCTCGTGCCGTACGAAGACGTCATCCGGCGCGTGCCGTTGCCGCAGGAAGCCGCACGCTGATCGTCGTGATCAGGACGACGCGGTCGACCTGCACAGGTCGAACACCATGCCGCGCAGCCATTGATGCGCCGGATCCTTGTCCAGGCGCGGGTGCCACATCTGGGACACGGTGATGGGTTGGGTCGGTACGGGCAGCGGCAGGGAGCGCAGCGACCCGTGGGCCATGTCCGCCCGGAAGAAGGAGGAGGGCACCAGCGCCACCAGGTCCGTCGCGGCCGCGATCGACAGCGCCGCGCGGAAGCTCGGCACGACGACCGCCACGCGGCGCTCCAGGCCGCGTGCGGCGAGCGCCTCGTCCACCGGTCCGGCGCGGCGGCCCCGGCGCGAGGTCACGACGTGGGCGCAGGCCGCATAACGCGCTGCATCGAGTTCACGCTCGTCCAGCAGCGCGTGACCCGCGCGGACCGCAGCGACGAAGTGGTCGCGATAGAGCGCCTGGATGCGGACCTCGGGGCCGGACTCGCCGAGCACGCCGATGTCCAGGTCGATCAGGCCCTCGCGCAACGGGCGCACGTCCTTGTCGGGCTTGGGCGCGAAACGCAGGCACACACCAGGCGCTTCCTCGGCCGCGCGTGCGACCAGCGCCGGCGCGAAAGCCTCGATGAAACCGTCGTTCGCGCGCAGCGTGAAGGTGCGCTGGAGCCGACGCAGGTCCCAGCCGGCGCCGGCGGGCTGCAGCACGGCGCGCGCGCCTTGGGCGAGCTCCCGGACCTGCTCGCGCAGCGCCAGCGCGTGCGGCGTGGGCACCATCGTGCGGCCTGCGCGCACGAGCAGCGGATCGCCCGTGGCCTCGCGCAGCCGGGCCAGCGTGCGGCTCATCGCGGATTCGCTGAGCCGCAGCCGCTCGGCGGCCTTCGCCACGCTGCCTTCGGCGAGCAGCGCATCCAGCGCGGTGAGCAGGTTGAGATCGATGTCGGCCATCGCGGCACGCTAGCACGCGCGCGAGCAGTGCGGATGGCGTCCCGTGCAGGGACTCCCTGCGCCCGGCGCGCTGGTCGCGCCGCCGGGCGGCTCCTATGCTGAACGCATCCCTTTCCGAGCCGCCGTCCCGATGTCCGCCACGCTGCCCGCCTCATCCGCTTCCGAGCCTGATACCGATGGCGTCCCGCTGCCGCGCCGCCATGCCGCGGTCGCCGCGCTGCTCGGCGCGATCGCGCTGGTCGTGCTGGACGGCGCCATCGCCAACGTCGCGCTGCCCAACATCGCGCAGACCTTGAACAGCTCGCCCGCCGATGCCATCTGGGTCGCAACGGCGTATCAACTGGCGGTGGTGATGTTCCTGCTGCCGGCGTCGGCCTTGGGTGAGCGGCTCGGCTACCGGCGCGTCTTCGTCGCGGGCGTCTCGCTGTTCACCGCGGCGTCGGCGCTGTGCGCGCTGGCGCCCTCGCTGGGGTGGCTGGTCGCGGGACGATGCCTGCAAGGCCTGGGCAGCGCGGCGGTGATGCCGCTCGGCCTGGCGCTGCTGCGCTTCACCTATCCGAAGCGGTTGCTCGGTCAGGCCATCGCGTACAACGCACTGGCCGTCGCGGGAGCGTCGGCGGCCGGACCCGCCATCGGCGCGGCGATCCTGTCGGTGGCGGGCTGGCCGTGGCTGTTCGCAGTGAACCTGCCGGTCGGGCTGCTCGTGTTGATCGCCGCCCGCGGGTTGCCCGATACGCCGGGCACGCGCCGGCCCTTGGACGTCGTCAGCGTCGCGCTCAACGCGGGGATGTTCGCGGCCTTCGTGCTCGGCGGCGATCAGGTGCTGGCCAGGCCGCTGGAGGGCGGTGCGCTGCTGATCGCGGCCATCGTCTGCGGCGCGCTGCTGGTCCGCCGCGAGCTGCCGCGCGCGGCGCCGCTGATTCCGCTGGACCTGCTGCGCTCGCCGTCGTTCCGGATGTCGATCATCGCGTCGGTGTGCTGCTTCACCGGGCAGATGGCGAGCTACGTGGCGCTGCCGTTCTACATGCACCATGTGCTGGGACTGAGCGTGCTCGCGACCGGCCTGCTGATGACGCCGTGGCCGCTGGCGGTGATGCTGGCCGCGCCGCTGTCCGGCCGCCTGGCCGACCGCCTGCCGACGGCCTGGCTCTGCGCGGCGGGGGCGGGCTGTCTGGCCGCGGGGCTCGCGCTCTGCGCGGCCTGGCCGGTGCAGGCGGACCCGCGCCCGCCGCTGATCGTCTTCACCGCGCTGGCGGGCTTGGGATTCGGCTTCTTCCAGACGCCCAACAACCGCAACATGCTGCTGTCCGCGCCCAAGGAGCGCAGCGGCGCGGCAGGCGGCGCGCAAGGCGTGGCACGCCTCACCGGTCAGACGCTGGGCAGCCTGCTGATGGGGCTGCTGTTCACGTGGCTGCCGGCGTCACGCGCCTCGCATGCGGGGCTGGCGATGGCCGCGGGATTCGCGCTGGTCGCGGGATTGGTGAGCGTGTGGCGAGGGCGCGCCACCTGACGGTGGTGCGCTCATTCCTTGACTGAATCGATCAGCTGCCGCGGACGGATTTGACCTCGACGGGGCGCAGGTCGATGGCGGCGCGGTCCAGCACGCCGTTGACGTACTTGTGGCCGTCCGTGCCGCCGAAGGACTTGGCCAGTTCGACGGCTTCGTTGATCGCGACCTTGTACGGGATGTCGATGCAGTTCTTCAGCTCGTACGCGCCGATCATCAGGATCGCGTGCTCGATCGGGGACAGCTCGGTCGTCTTGCGGTCCGCGTGGCGGGCCAGCACCGCGTCCAGATCGGCCGCTTCCTCGATCGCGCCGTTGAACAGCTTGTCGTAATGGCCGCGGTCGGCCTTCTCGAAGCCTTCCTGCTCCCGCGTGTGCGCGTCGATGACGCCCAGGTCGTCGCCGGTCACCAGCCACTGGTAGATGCCTTGCAGCGCATGCTCGCGCGAACGGCGGCGGGCCGACTTGGCCGGCGCCTTCTTGGCGGCCGGCTTGCCGCCCGTGTTGCCGCCGCCCGTGTTGCCGCTCTTGGGAGCGGGCTTGCCGGCGGGGTTGTTGTTGTCGTTGTTGTTCACTTGAGTTCTTTCAGCAGCTGTGCCATCTCGACGGCAACGGTCCCGGCATCGCGGCCCTTGTCTTCGGCCCGCGCCCAGGCCTGTTCCTCGTTCTCCACCGTCAGGATCGCGTTGGCGACCGGCAGGCGGTAGTCCAGCGCCAGGCGCGTCACGCCCGCGCCGCTCTCGTTGGCGACCAGTTCGAAGTGGTAGGTCTCGCCGCGGATGATGCAGCCCAACGCGACCAGCGCGTCGAACCTGCCGCTCTCGGCCATCGCCTGCAGCGCCACCGGCACTTCCAGCGCGCCCGGCACGGTCACGTGCCGGATGTCGGCGTCCTGGACGCCCAGCCGGGCGAGCTCGCCCAGGCAGGCCTTGGCCAGCGCCGTCGTCAGTTCGTCGTTGAAGCGCGCCTGGACGATGCCGACGCGCAGGCCCCGTCCGTCCAGTCGGGTCGATTGACCCTTGTCAGATCCTTGCATGCGGTCCTCGGCCCTTCAGCAGTTCTTGTCGTCGGCGCCGCCACGGGCACCTTCCTGGGCGGCCTGGAAGCCGGTCACCTCCAGCCCGTAGCCGGTCATGCTCGGCATGCGGCGCGGGCTGCCCAGCAGCTTCATCCGCTGCACGCCGAGTTCGCGCAGGATCTGCGCGCCCACGCCGTAGGTGCGCAGGTCCATGGTCTGGCGGGTATCTTCCGAGGCGCTCGGCTGCAGGCGCGCCAGCAGCGCGTCCGCGTCCTCGCCGCAGTTCAGCAGCACCGCGACGCCGGAGCCTTCGCGCTGGATCGCCGCCAGCGCCTGCGGCAGCGGCCAGCTGTGGCCGCAACGGCCGGCGTCGAGCAGGTCCATCGCCGAGAAGGGCTCGTGCACGCGCACCAGCACTTCCTGGTCGGGTTGCCATTGGCCCAGCACCAGCGCCATGTGGACGTTGTTGGAGCGGTCGCGGAAGACGTGGCAGTCGAAGCGGCCTTCGCGCGTGTCCAGCGGACGCTGCGCGATGCGCTGCACGATGGATTCGTTGCGGCTGCGGTACTCGATCAGGTCGGCGATGGTGCCGATCTTCAGGCCGTGTTCCTTGGCGAAGATCTCCAGATCCGGCAGACGGGCCATGGTGCCGTCGTCGTTCATGATCTCGCAGATCACGCCGGCGGGCGTCAAGCCGGCCATGCGCGACAGGTCGCAGCCGGCTTCGGTGTGGCCGGCACGCATGAGCACGCCGCCGTCCTGCGCCTGCAGCGGGAAGATGTGGCCCGGCTGCACCAGGTCCGTCGCGACCGCGCCCTTGGCCACCGCCGCCTGCACGGTGCGCGCGCGGTCGGCCGCGGAGATGCCGGTCGTGACGCCGGTGGTCGCCTCGATCGAGACGGTGAAGGCCGTGCCGTGCTTGGTGCCGTTGCGCGTGGCCATGGGCGGCAGCTGCAGCAGCTCGCAGCGCTCTCGGGTCAGGGTCAGGCAGATCAGGCCGCGGCCGTGCTTGGCCATGAAGTTGATCGCTTCCGGCGTGACGTGGTCGGCGGCCAGGACGAGGTCGCCCTCGTTCTCGCGGTCCTCTTCGTCGACGAGGATGACCATGCGGCCGGCCGCCAGCTCGGCGACCAGCTCGGGAATCGGTGAAATAGGCATGGGTGCGATTGTAGGCGGGGCGGCCCGGTCATCCGGGGCGCGGGGTTCCTGGGAACGGCTGGGGGAGCCGCGTGGTCACACGGTGGGGGGCGTTGGCGTCGCGGAGGCCGCTTCCGGGTGTTCCGGTCTCAGCCGCAGCCGGAGATCGCCCCCGACCGGGCGGCAGTCGACCATCCGGAAGCGCGGCGCGCCGGCCAGCGCCGTCAGGCCGCCCAGGTCGACCATGCCCCGGCCTTCGCCCAGCAGCATAGGCGCCATGTAGATCAGGAGTTCGTCGATCAGTCCCGATCGAAGCAGCGAACCGTTGAGCTTGTAGCCGGCCTCGATGTGGAGCTCGTTGATCTGGCGACGGCCGAGGTCGCGGATCGCCGCCCCGAGGTCGACCTTGCCCCGGACCGGATCGGCCACGGACACCAGTTCAGCCCCTTGCGCCGCCAGCGCGGCGCCGCGCTCGCCGGGCTCGGCCAGCGCGTGATAGATCAGCAGTTGTCCGGGCGGCGCCAGCAGCCGTGCGGCCGGTGACAGCTCCAGACGGGAGTCGATCAGCACGCGTTGCGGTTGCAGCACGGTCTCGACGTCCCGGACGTCCATGCGCGGATCGTCCTCGCGCGCGGTGCCGATGCCGGTCAGGACCGCGCCGGCGCGGCGGCGCCAGGCATGGCCGTCCCGGCGCGCCTCGGGGCCGGTGATCCACTGGCTGACGCCGTTTGAGAGCGCCGTCCGCCCGTCGAGGGACGCGGCGATTTTCATCCGCACGAAGGGGCGCCCGTGCTGCATCCGGGTCAGGAAACCGATGTTGAGCTCTCGCGCCTCGACGGCGCTGGGGTGGTCGGTCGCGAGCACCTCCGTCGCGATGCCGGCGGCGCGCATGCGCGCGAGGCCCTGGCCGGCGACCTGCGGATTGGGGTCACCGAGCGCGACGACGACCCGGCCGACGCCGGCCGCGATCAAGGCGTCGCAGCAGGGCGGTGTGCGCCCGTGGTGGGCGCAGGGTTCCAGCGTGACGTACACGGTGGCGCCGCGCACGTCCTGACCCCGGGCCTGGGCATCGCGCAGGGCCATGACTTCGGCATGGGCCTGGCCGGCCGCCTGCGTGTGACCCTGGCCGAGCACGCGATCCTGGCCGTCGACAATGACGCAGCCGACGCGCGGGTTCGGATCGGTCAGTCCGACCGCGTCCTGGGCCAGGCGCACGGCCTGGGCCATCCAGCGGTCGTCGCGCGAGGTCGGCGCGTGCGAGGATGTGTCGGGGTGTGCGTCGGGGTGTGGGTCGGGGTGGGCAGACGATGGGACTTCTTGCATGGCGCGGAGTCTAGCGGCGCGACCCGGGGGAAGCTGGAGCCATCCGGAGAGGGCCGGATCGTTGAGGGGGAGCAGGCTGTCGAGCGTGACGGACCGGGCCTGGCCGGTGCGGTCCGTCCATTGGACGCGCAGCCGCACGGGGCGCAAGGGCAGGGCGACCGATCCCGCATCCAGCGCGTCCCCGTCGGCGCGGCCGAAGGCGTCGTCCGTGAGCGTCGCGCTGCCCGCGACGGAGAAGCCGATGTCCGGGCCTTCCCAGTTCAGCGTCGGGGAGGGCGCGTCCGGCTGCCAGCGCCAGCGTTCGAGTTCGTTGCGGGCGAGGCGCAGGGCCTGGTCGTGGTGACGTGCTTCGTCGGCGGCGACGCGCAGCCGGACCTGCAGCGTCATCAGGGCGACTGCGGCGATCGACAGCAGCACCAGTGCGACCAGGGCTTCGATGAGGGTGAATCCGCGGTGTGTCTTCATCGCATCGGTCTTCATCGCGTCGGTGTCCAGCCGCCGGGCACGGGCAGGAAGCTGCCCATCTGCCGATGGATGCGATAGAGGACGGCGGCATCGTGGATCAACTGGACCGAGCCCGCCTTGGTCACCGGGACCTCGCTGACCAGCGCTCCGCGCAGCGATGTCGGCTGATCCGCAGGCGGATGCCAATCCACGCCGTTGGCTGCGTAGATCACGCCTTGCGGGTGACCGGCGGCGAGCAGGTCCAGTCGTCCGTCGACGACCAGCACCAGCGGCGTGCCGTCGAGCGCCGAAGCCGGCCACTGGGTCAGACGGGCGTCGCCGTCGATCCAGATCAGGCGACGGCCGCGCGCCAGCGCCTGGGCGAGTGGTCCGCTGCAATCGTCGGTGCAGCGCAGTCGCGTGATGGCGGGTTGGTCCCGGTAGCGGCTGG
This sequence comes from Roseateles noduli, assembly GCA_002205125.1. Lineage (GTDB taxonomy): Bacteria > Pseudomonadota > Gammaproteobacteria > Burkholderiales > Burkholderiaceae_C > Roseateles > Roseateles noduli. The sequence continues at coordinate 322,670 of NIOE01000010.1, forward strand.
ACGGGTAACCGAAGACCCGCAGGAAGCTGCCGGGCCCTTCAATCAGGGCGGATGGCGGCGGCAGGCGCAGCGCGCTGAGGAGCGCCAGCTGCTGGGCGTTCTCCGTCACGCCGATCGGTCCGCCGGAGAGGTCGTCGCAGTCCGCGCGCCGGTCGCTGCAACCGCGCACGATGAGCTTCAGCTGTCCGACCCCGCCCGCGTCGACGAACCGGATGCTGAACTGCGGTTGCGCCTCGCCGTCGGCGCGTGGACCGGCCGTGGCATCCCATGGCGTACCGGGCGTGGCGGCGCAGCGGCAGGACCACCGCAGCGGACCCGAGTTGGCGCAGGCCGGCGGCGCTGCGGCCGTTGCAGGGGTCGCCGAGCCGGCCGATCCTGACGGAGGCGGCGGGGCGTGATAGTGCCCGTCCGCGCCGATCAGCAGGAAACGGCTGCGGAAGTCCGACGACGCCGTGGCGCCCGACCCCGACCCCGACCCCGATCCCGACCCCGATCCCGATCCCGATCCCGATCGCATCGTCGCGGGTCGGCAGGCGTCGTCGATGGTGCCGCTGTTCAGCAGGGCAAGGGCCCAGGCCATGCCAGATTCGGCGGCTTCGGACGCCGCGGCCGCCCGGAGATCGTTGGCCGCCACGCGCTGCGCCGTCACCAGTTGCCGCGCCGCCCAGGCGGCTCCGAGCGCGAGCACGGCCAGCAGCACCACGCACACGGTCAGCGTGGCGATACCGCGTTCCTGCCGGTGTTCCTGCCGGCGTTCCTGTCGTCGGATCATGGGCAATCTCCCGAGAGGGCGTCGTTGTGGAGTTGGCTGAGCAGCTCAAGGTGGTGCCTGGCGCGCGCGTCGTGCGTGGCCTCGGCATCGACGATGACGGTCACCAGGCGCCTGGACAGCGTCGATGGGCAGGTGCCGTCCAGGGGATAGGCCTGGGCGTCGAGCCGCGCCTCCAGCCGGCTCACGCGCAGCAGGTCGGGATCCGTCAGCGGCTGGTAACGGCCCGCGATCAACTGGTCGATCCGACCCTCGCTCAGCCGGAAACCGGAGGTCTCGCGGACGCTGCCGGTGCTGGGCGAACCGCCGTCCCGCGCGAAGCTGTAGCTGACCCGGCGCCCCGCGTCCTCCACGGCGACCTCGGTGAAGGGATTGCGGATGGGGGCGTCGTTCTCGTCCTGCCAGACGCCGTCCTGTGCGCGGTCCCAGAACGCCGCGCGCCGCACATCGCGCAGGATGAGTTCGGCCATGGCGCGCAGTTCCTGCTGGACCTGAAGCTCCAGCATGAGCCGATGGTGCTCCCCGAGCTGGACACCGGCCATCGAGAAGGCGCCTGCCAGCAGCAGGAGCCCGATCGTCAGGCCGATCATCAGTTCGACCAGGGTGAAGCCTCGTTGGTTCATCGTTCGGTTCATCGTTCCGCTCCCTTCACGGTTCTGCTCCCTTCACTGAGGCCAGCAGGCGGCGGCCTGCTCGACACCCTGGTCGTCGAACCCGGTCGAGGTGGTCGCCCCGAACTCCAGCCGGAGCGTCAACACCCGGCACCGGCGATCGCCGAGCTGGTTGCCCTGCGCGACGGCCTCCACCTGATACCGCGTCGCATCGGCCTGGACGATGCGCAGTCGATAGAGGCTGCTCCTCGTCGTCGCGGGTTGCCCCAGGTCCTCCAGCCGGTCGGCGTAGCGAGGGCTGCGCGAGCGGAAGCGCTCCTGCGCGAGCTGGATGGTCTGCAGCGCCTCGCGCGCCTCGGCGCGTCGGCCCTTCATGACCTGGTCGCGGAATCCGGGCAGCGTCAACGCCGCCAGCACGGCCACGATCGCGAGCACCGTCAGCAGTTCGATCAGCGAGAAGCCTCGGCTTCGATCGTGCGTCGCCAGGCGCGCGGCCATGTGGGCCGTGATGAGCGCGGTCGTGGGCGCGGTCATGGGCGCGGTGATGGGCGCGGTCATGGCCGCCTTGTCGTGCGTATTCATGCGCACCTCGGCAGGCGGCTCAGCGCGCCGTCGGGCGTGCAGCTGCGCACGCGCCCCGTGATGCTGACGATGTGGCGGACCGATCCGATGCCGGTCATGCGGACCTCGATCGTGCCGCTCACCGACACCGTCCCCTGGCGTCCGCTGAAGAGCATCGAGGGCACGTTCGAGACGATCTCCGCCTGGCCCCGGCCGGCCTGCCAGCGCATCTGCTTGATCGCCTGCGCGCCGCCGTCGCAGGCTGGCGGGGCGTCCAGCCGGCAATCGCAGGTGGCGGCGGGCGCGGTGGCGGAGGCGGTGGCGCCGGAGACGCTCGATGCCACGGCGCCGGTGTGCACGACATAGCAGCGGCCGCTGCCGCTCACGGCGGACGCATCGCCGCCGAAGCGCAGGATCACATTCCGCGCGCCCTGGATCGCTTCGCTGCGGGCGAGCTGGAGGTCGCCGAGGACGGCCTGAGCGGCGTTCGCGAGCCGCTGGCGCCAGAGCCAGTCGCGCAGGTCGGGCGCCGCGAGCAGGGCCACGAAGGTCACGAGCGCGAGGCTGACCAGGATCTCGATGAGGCTGACGCCGCGTGATCCTAGGGTGGGTGCGGCAGCGGGTGCGGCTGCGTGTGCGGCAGCGGGTGCTGCGAGAGGCGGGCGGAGGAACGGAGGCGCGGAGGGCTGCAAGGAAGATCTCCCGAAGAGTTGCTGAGAACTCTAGGGAGATGGCCCGCATGGCGCTTCGCCTTCAGGAGGGAAGCGGCGACCCGCTGAAGGGGGCCGGCTTTTGGGGGAGAAATCGGGCGGACCACGAGCGAAAAGGCCGCGATGGGGGATGCGCCTGAAATGCTCGTGAAGGGCGCGTGATCCCAGATCGCGCGCTGACGAACTCAGCGCCGATTCAGCCGCGTTCGCTCAGATGTCGCGGATCAACTGCCGGAACTCGTCGACGTCCTCGAACGACCGGTACACCGACGCGAAGCGCACGTAGGCGACCTTGTCGATCCGCTTGAGCTCGCGCATCACGTGCTCGCCCAGCTTGGTCGACGGGATCTCGCGCACGCCCGTGCTCAGGAGCTTCTCCTGGATGCGCTCCAGCGCCGCGTCGATCTGCTCGATGCTCACCGGGCGCTTGCGCAGCGCCAGCGTCATCGACGCGCGCAGCTTGCCCATGTCGAACTCGGCGCGCGTGCCGTCCTTCTTCACGACCATGGGCAGCGCGATGTCCGCGCGCTCATAGGTCGTGAATCGCTTGTCACAGGACTGGCAGCGACGGCGGCGACGCACCACGTCGCCTTCGTCGGACTCCCGGGTCTCCGACACTTGCGTGTCGCCGTGACCGCAGAACGGGCATCGCATGCGCCGCGGACCCGCTTCAGCGGTAGACCGGGAACTGACGCGTCAGCTCGGCCACCTGCTCGCGCACGCGGGCCAGGTTGGCCTCGTCGTGCGGGTTGTCCAGCACGTCGGCGATCAGGTGGGCGGTCTTGCGGACCTGCTCCTCCTTGAAGCCGCGCGTGGTCATCGCCGGCGTGCCCAGACGGACGCCGCTGGTCACCATCGGCTTCTGCGGGTCGTTCGGGATGCCGTTCTTGTTGCAGGTCATGTGGGCCGCGCCCAGGATGGCCTCGGCTTCCTTGCCGGTCAGGTTCTTCGGACGCAGGTCCACCAGCATCACGTGGCTTTCCGTGCCGCCGGAGACGATGCGCAGGCCGCGCTCGATCAGCGTGTCGGCCAGCACCTTGGCGTTGGCGACGACCTGCTGCTGGTAGGCCTTGAACTCGGGCGTCAGCGCTTCCTTGAAGGCCACCGCCTTGCCGGCGATCACGTGCATCAGCGGTCCGCCCTGGATGCCGGGGAAGATCGCCGAGTTGATCTTCTTGGCGATCGCCTCGTCGTTGGTCAGGATGATGCCGCCGCGCGGGCCGCGCAGGCTCTTGTGCGTCGTGGAGGTCACGACGTCGGCATGCGGCAGCGGGTTCGGGTAGACGCCCGCGGCGATCAGGCCGGCGTAGTGCGCCATGTCAACCATGAAGTAGGCGCCGATCTCCTTGGCGATCCTGCCGAAGCGCTCGAAGTCGATGCGCAGCGAGTAGGCCGACGCGCCGGCAATGATCAGCTTGGGCTTCTTCTCGCGCGCCAGCGCTTCCATCGCGTCGTAGTCGATGGCTTCGTTGGCGTCCAGGCCGTAGGAGATGACGTTGAACCACTTGCCGCTCATGTTCAGCGCCATGCCGTGGGTCAGGTGGCCGCCTTCGGCCAGGCTCATGCCCATGATGGTGTCGCCGGGCTGCAGCAGCGCGAAGAACACGCCCTGGTTGGCCTGCGAGCCGCTGTTGGGCTGCACGTTGGCGAACTCGGCGCCGTAGAGCTGCTTCAGGCGGTCGATCGCCAGCTGCTCGACGATGTCCACGTATTCGCAGCCGCCGTAGTAGCGCTTGCCGGGATAGCCCTCGGCGTACTTGTTGGTCAGCTGGCTGCCCTGGGCTTCCATCACCGCCGGAGAGGTGTAGTTCTCCGAGGCGATCAGCTCGATGTGGTCTTCCTGGCGCCGGGTCTCCTGCTGGATGGCGGCGAAGACTTCGGCATCGACGGTGGCGAGGGTCTGTTGGGTGCGGTCAAACATGATGATGTCGGCTCAAGGGTTGGCGCCGCCCGCCCGGCAGCGCGTGGTCGCGATCGCGGGTCGGGGATGACGGCGAGACGGCGACGGCTGTCGGAACGACGGCGGCCCAGGCGAACGGCACGGACAGCCGGAGACGTCCCCGGCCGTTCGCGCTTCCCGGTGGTGGCCCACCTCGGGCGACGCCTGTGCGGAGACAGGATCGTCTCCGGGCAGGGCGCCCTGATCGCCAGTTGCGCGAAGCCCGCAGTGTAGCCGCACCGTCGAGGGGCGCAGGCCATCCCGTGACATTGTTCCCACGGCAGGGGGGTCAAGGGGGCGAAGGCTTCGCCCAATGAAGAACGGGTTCCGATGGGAACCCGTTCTCAGAAACGCCTCGAAGGCGCGGCTCGAACGATCAGCGCATCACGGCGGTCATCGCGACCTGTTCGCCGGTCGAAGCCGGCGCGGATGCCGGCTCGCGGATCGGGCGCGGCGCCGACGGGCTGACGTTGCGGCCCTGGGCGACGGCCTTCAGCAGGTCCTGCTCGGCCAGCACGCGCGAGGCGTAGCCGGTGTCGTCGGGCAGGTTGGCCGCGCCGACGTAGCGACGCAGGCCTTCCTCGAGGCTGCCGGCGCGCTGGATGCATTCCTTCAGCACCTGCACGCCCACGCGCAGGTTGGTGACGGGGTCGAAGGCAGCGAAGTTGCCGCCGAAGGCCTCGTACTTGTCGTCATGCACGCGCGTCATCACCTGCATCAGGCCCTGGGCGCCGACGGCGCTCTGGGCGAAGGGGTTGAATCCGGACTCGATCGCCATGATGGACAGGATCAGCGTCGGCTCGACGCGGGCGCGCTGGCCGACTTCCCAGGCTTCCTTGACCAGGCGGCTGACCGGCTCCGGCGCGACGCGGTAGCGCCGGGCCAGGTAGTTGGCCACCAGCGCCTGCTGGCGGGTGAGCTCCTTCGGATCGACCGCGGTGGCGCGGCTGATCGCGTCGGGCTCGGCCATCAGGGCGAGCACGTCGCCGGAGGCTTCGACGCGCGCTTCGTGGCGGGCGTTGAGCCATCCCAGCACCTGGCCTTCCAGTTGCTGGCGCAGGTCGGCCTGGCTGGCGAAGACCAGCCCGACGGCGACGACGGCGAAGCCCACCAGGGCGAGCGTGTTGTGGCTGACGACCAGGAGGCCCTGGCCGATGTCCTTGACGAAAAGCACCAGGGCGGCTTGCGCCTGGCGGGGCAGGGATAGCAGGTCTGAACGCGCTGTCATGCGACTCCTTTCTCCGACCACACCCGGTGTCCGTCTGGCGAGCCGCTCGAAGCGTCCACTCGCGGAACAGCCACCTGGGGGTGGTGATAATGGGCCGGCTCGGGCGTCGTCGACGGCCTGGAGGGCTCTCAGAGGGCTCCAGGCTCTTGATGCGACAGACGGGCGATCCAGCGTCCATTGGCAGCACACCGGTTTTGCGTCCCACAGCAAAGACCGGGATAACCCTGGGGTCAGGGCAGGGCGCGATTTTATGGATCAAAAATAACCCGTCAACCGTATGGGCCTTGTTCTTAACTACTTTTGGTTATGAAGTACCGAGATCTGCGTGACTTTATGGGCGCTTTGGAGGCCATGGGCGAGTTGCGCCGCGTGGCCGAGCCGGTGTCGCCCGTCCTCGAGATGACGGCCGTCAGCGACCTCGTCCTCAAGGCGGAGGGCCCGGCCTTGCTGTTCGAACAGCCGACCGGCCATCGCATGCCGGTGCTGGCCAACCTGTTCGGCACCCCGCGACGGGTGGCGCTGGGCATGGGCGCCGAGTCGACCACCCAGTTGAGGGAGGTCGGCCAGTTGCTGGCGACGCTGAAGGAGCCGGAGCCGCCGCGCGGCCTGCGCGACGTGGGCAAGCTGGCCCAGATGGGCAAGGCGCTGTGGGACATGAAGCCGTCGCTGGTGAAGCGGCCGGCCTGCCAGGAGCAGGTGATCGAGGGCGACGACGTCGACCTCAAGCGCCTGCCCATCCAGACCTGCTGGCCCGGCGACATCGGCCCGCTGCTGACCTGGGGGCTGGTGGTGACGCGGGGGCCTCAGAAGATCGCGAACCCGCGGCTGCGCCAGAACCTCGGTATCTATAGACAGCAGCTGATCGGCAAGCGGCAGCTGATCATGCGCTGGCTGGCGCATCGCGGCGGTGCCCTCGATTTCCGCGACTTCGGCATCGCGAACCCGGGACAGCCGTTCCCGATCGCTGTGGCGCTGGGCGCTGATCCGGCGACCACGCTGGGCGCGGTCACGCCGGTGCCGGACACGCTGTCCGAATACCAGTTCGCCGGCCTGCTGCGCGGTTCGAGGACCGAAGTCGCCGACACCAACGTCGGCGAGGCCGGCCGCATGCTGCAGGTGCCGGCGACGGCGGAGATCGTGCTCGAAGGCCACATCCCGCCCGCCGCGCCAGGCTACACCGGCCACAGCGAGGACGGCATCCCGCTGAAGGAGAAGGGCGGCTACCTCCACGCGCTGGAAGGCCCGTACGGCGACCATACCGGCTACTACAACGAGCAGGACTGGTTCCCCGTCTTCGAGGTCAACCGGATCACGCAGCGCGACGGCGCGATCTACCACTCGACCTACACCGGCAAGCCGCCCGACGAGCCGGCGGTCCTGGGCGTGGCGTTGAACGAGGTGTTCGTCCCCATCCTGCAGAAGCAGTTCCCGGAGATCGTCGACTTCTATCTGCCGCCGGAAGGTTGCAGCTACCGGATGGCGGTCATCTCCATCAAGAAGGCCTATCCGGGACACGCCAAGCGGCTGATGTTCGGCCTGTGGAGCTATCTGCGCCAGTTCATGTACACGAAGTTCATCGTGATCGTGGACGAGGACGTGGACATCCGCAGCTGGCAGGACGTGATCTGGGCGATCACCACGCGCATGGACCCGGTGCGGGACACGACGCTGGTCGAGGGCACGCCGATCGACTACCTGGACTTCGCCTCCCCGGTCAGCGGGCTGGGCGGAAAGATGGGCCTGGACGCGACCAACAAGTGGCCGGGCGAGACGCCGCGCGAATGGGGCCGGGTGATCGAGATGCCGGCCGAGCAGAAAGCCCGTGCGGCGGATCTCTATCAGCGTTTGTTCGGGGGCTAGGAAACCACCCGTTCTGGCGATGGCCGCTTGAAAGCGCCGTCGCGCCTGCCTAAGGTTGTCGGGCCTTTCCGGCACTTCAACTGGCGCAGTCTCTGCGTGCCAGGAGCCCTGCGGCAGTTCGCTGCGGAGCCCCAAAGGCGGCTGGTCCGCCCACCCCTTCCTTGTCCGGCACGTCCGGCGCGGAGGGGGTTTCTATTTGGGGCGTCGACAGTCGCCCCCGGACGTCCGACGGGTGCGTTGGCGACCCGTCAATGTCCGCCCACGTAGCCCAGCCATTCGTAGCCCAGATACCGCGCCCGGGAGAGGCCCTCCTGCGACGGCAGCAGGTCGCGCCATTCGAAGCCCGGCAAGGCCAGGCCGAGCGGTGCGGGGACCACCTCCACCTCCGGAGGCAGCGCCTCGCGGAAGGCGCGCAGCGAACGGCGCATGTGGACGTCGTGCGTCACCAGCACCACGCGCCGGATCGACTGGCCGCGCAGCAGCTCCGCGGTGAAGCGCGCGTTCTCGCGCGTGTCGGCGGCGCGGTCTTCCTTGGCCGCGAGCGTGAAACCGAATTCCTGCGCCGCCGTGCGTTCGGCCAGCGCGGCCTCGGTCATGCGCTCGTCCGACGAGTCCCGCGGCGTGCCGCCGGTGAACATCATCGGGATGCCGGTCTGCCGCGACAGCCAGATGCCGTATCGCAGCCGCTCGACCGAGAGCGTCTTGAGCTGCGGGCTGCCGTATTCCGGCATCAGCTTGCGGGCGCCGCCCCCGAGCACGACGATCATGGTCTGCTTCGGCGGCAGGTCCTTGAGGCGTTCCACCTGGACGGCCTGCTGCGGCCCGAGCAGCCGGTCCTGCAGCCACAGCGCGCCGAGCTCGGTGCTGCCGATCCAGACGGCGATCAGCCCGGTCGTGAACAGCGCGCCGGAGATCCAGCGGCGGCGGTGCCGCAGCCACCAGGCGAGCAGCAGCAGCGGAAAGGCGCCGGTGGGCGGCAGCAGGAACGCTGCGACCGCATGTATCAGGTCGTTCATCGAGAGCCGGGGATCGGTGTCAGGTGTTGAGGCCCGCCAGCATAATCAGCTTCCTTGACGACTCGTCCGGGTTTTGCCGGCTGCCCTTCGTGTTCTTCTCTGCTCTTCCGGTCTGGCCGCGGCGCGTGCTGCGCGTGCTCGTGGGTCTGGTGCTGTCCGTCGTTGCGCTGCTGCTGGTGGCGTGGGTGGCGCTGCCGATGTGGATCGAGCGGGCGGGCGTCAGGATCGCGTCGGAACAGCTGGGGCGACCGGTCACGCTGGGCGGCGCGAGCTTCACACCGTGGCGGCTGGCCCTCGCGCTGGACGACCTGAAGATCGCTGGACCGACGGCCGAGGCGCCGTCGCTCTTCGAGGTGAAGCGCGTGCGCACGGTGCTGTCGCCGCGCTCGCTGTGGCACCTGGCGCCGGTGCTGTCGTCGCTGACGGTGGAGGCGCCGAGGGTGCGCGTCGCGCTGCTGCCCGATGGCAGGACCGACCTGGACGACATCCTCGCGAAGCTGGCCGCCGCGCCCAAGGCGCCGCCCACCGCCGATGACGGCCCCGCCGAGGCCGCGCTCTACAACATCGAGCTGACCGACGGCGAGTTCCGCCTGGACGATCGCACGGCCGGGATGGTCCACGAGCTCAAGGCGCTCCACCTGGGCATCCCGTTCCTGTCGACGCTGGATGCGGACGTCGAGGTCCATGTGCAGCCGCGCTTGTCCGGACGTCTGAACGGCGTCGGTTTCGAGAGCGAAGGCCAGGTGCAGCCCTTTGCCGAGACGCGCAGCGCGAGCATGACGGTCAAGCTCGACGCGCTGGACCTGTCGGCGTACCGCGCGTACTGGCCGAAGGAGCTGCCGATGCGGCTGGCCAAGGGGCTGGTCGATTCGCAGCTCACGCTGGATTTCAAACAGCCGCCCAAGCAGTCGCCGGAGGTCAAGGTGAGTGGCCGGACCTCGGTGCGGGAGCTGTCCTTGCAGCGTCGCGCGGGTGTCGGCGCGGACGGCGGCTGGGAGGACTGGCTGCGCTGGCAGGCGTTGAGCGTCGAACTGGCGGACGTGCAGCCGCTGAAGCGGCAGGTGCTGCTGGGCGCGGTGAGCCTGAAGCAGCCGGAACTGTTGATGGGCCGGGACGCGCAGGGCCGTCTCTGGCTGCCTGACATGCCGGCCGCGTCGACGTCGACGCCGACGCCGACACCGACGCCCAAGGCAGTCGCCGAAGCGCCGAAGGCGGCGTCGTCGGATCCGACGAAAGCGCCGGCGACGGTCCCCTCCAAAGGCACGACGCCCTGGCGCGTCGGCGTGCGGCAACTGGCGCTGGAAGGCGGTCGGGTCGGTTGGACCGACGAGATGCTTCGTCCCGTGGCACGGTGGAGCGTCGACGGTCTGACGGTCAAGGGCAGCGGACTGTCGTGGCCGTTGACTGCGAAGGCGGCACCGATGGAAATCGCCGCGACCTTGTCGCCGGAGGGCGTCACGGCCCCGGCCGCGTTCAGCGGCAAGGGCGAACTCGGCGCGTCGGGCGTGGCGCTCGAGTGGGCGCTGAAGGACCTCGCGCTGGAAGCCCTCGCTCCGTATCTGAAGGCGGCGACGCCGCTGTCGGTGCAGGGCCGCTTCGCGACGCAGGGCGCCGTGCGCGTGGGACCCACTGGCGAAGATCTGAAGCTCTCGTTGAAGGCGCTCAGCCTCGACGACGTGCAACTGGCTGACGGCAAGAAGCCGGTGCTGGCATTGAAGCAGCTGAGCCTGGATCAGGCGGAGCTCGCGCTGGGCAGTCGCAAGCTGACGGCCGGACGACTCGCGCTGGTGGCGCCCAAGGCCCAGATAGGCCGGGACAAGTCCGGGAAGTGGAGCTGGGACGCCTGGATGATCGCTGCGACGTCGACGTCGACGTCGACGCCGGTGACGAGCGGGCAGGGGACTGCGACGACGAACGTCAGCGGTGCGGCGGTTTCGCGTCGACGTGCGTCCGAGGGCCGCGGCGATCGCTTGACGCTGGATGTTCCCGAGGTGCTCCAACGTCCTGCGTCTGCAGTGGCGGCGGGGCCCGCCTCGGCCGCGACGGCGACTCCGGCGACTGCGATGACGCCAGCGCCGGCCAACGACGCCCTCTGGACTGCGCAGATCGCCGAGATCGCTGTCGAGGGCGGTGAGGCGACCCTGCTCGACCTGGCCACGCATGTGCTGGATGACGAGCCCGCCCGTCCGATCGGCGTGCAGGACCTGTTGCTGAAGGTGTCCGGTATCGATTGGGACGGCCGTCAGCTGCGCAAGCCGCTGCCGGTGCAACTGGGCGCCACGCTGCGGCGGCCCGACGCCACGCGCCGCAACCTGCGTGAGGTGCCGAAGTTCCGCTGGGACGGTCAACTGGCGCTGGCGCCGCTGAAGGCCTCCGGGCGCCTCACTGCCGAGCACCTGCCGCTGCACTGGGCCGATCCCTACCTCGACCCGTCGATCGGCATCCACCTGCAGCGCGCCGAGGGCTCGATGCGGGGCGGGTTCGATTTCACCGAGACCCCCAAGGGGCCGTCGGTACGCGCCGGCGGCGAGCTGGTGATCTCCGACCTGCGGCTGCGCCAGGCGCGGCTGCAGGACGGCAGACGCCGTTCCGCCGAAGAGCTGCTGAGCTGGCAGGGTCTGAAGCTCGGCGGTCTGCGGGTGGCGCTGGCGCCGGGCGGCGCGCCGGACGTGAAGATCCAGCAGGCCGTGCTGGACGAGTTCTACGCGCGGCTGATCATCAACGAACAGGGCCGGCTGAACCTGCGCGACCTGAACCAGACCGAGCAGGGTCAGGCGGTGGCCGCTGTGGCAGGTACGCCAGCGGCGTCGGCGCCGGTGGCGGCGACGGTGGCTCGCGCAACGTCGGCGCCCAGCCCGGCGCCTGATCCGTCGTCGGCGGCGTCCGCGGCCGGAAATGGGAGCGGGAACGGGAATCCGCCGCTGCGGATCAGCATCGCCGAGACCCGCCTCAACGGTGGCAAGGTCGATTTCAACGATCGTTTCATCAAGCCCAACTACAGCGCCAACCTCAGCGAGCTGACCGGCACGCTGGGCGCGTTCTCGGCGGGTTCGGCGGCGATGGCGCCGCTGCAGCTCAAGGGCAAGGTCGAGGGCACGGGGCTGCTGGACATCAGCGGCCAATTGAACCCGAGCGGCGCGCCGCTGGCGCTGGACATCACCGCCAGCGCGACCGACATCGAGCTCGCGCCGCTGTCGCCGTACGCCGGCAAGTACGCGGGCTACGCGATCGAGCGCGGCAAGCTGTCCACGCGGGTGCACTACCAGATCGAGCCCGGCGGCCGCCTGGAGGCCGACAACAAGATCGTGCTCAATCAGCTGACCTTCGGCGAGAGGATCGACAGCCCGACGGCGACCCGGCTGCCGGTCAAGCTGGCGGTGGCGCTGCTCAAGGACAGCGACGGCGTCATCGACGTCAACCTGCCGGTCAGCGGCTCGCTGAACGATCCGGAGTTCAGCGTCGGCAGCCTGGTGGTGAAGCTGATCGTCAATCTGCTGACCAAGGCGCTGACGGCGCCGTTCTCGCTGCTGTCCGGCGGCGGCGGCGGCGCCGAGATGAGCCAGCTCGAATTCAAGCCGGGCACGGCGGCGCTGCAGCCCGAGGCGGCGAAGAAGCTGGAGCCGTTGACCAAGGTGCTGGCCGACAAGCCGGCGTTGCAGTTGAGCATCACCGGCTGGGTCGATCCCGAGGGCGAGCGCCGAGCCGCGCAGGGCGCCCGGCTGGAGGACGCGATGATCGCCGAACGCCGTCGCGAGCTGCGTCGCGCGGCGGTCACGCAGGCGGTCGGTGCGCCGGCCGCTGCGGGCACTCCGGCCTCGGGTGCTGCGGCAGGCGCTGACGCGCAGGCGCCGGTCGTGCTCGACGACGCGCAGCGCGCGCGGCTGCTCAAGGTTGTCTACGACAACGCCAAGCTGCCCAACAAACCGCGCAACTTCATCGGGTTGTCGAAGGACATCCCGGCGGAGCAGATGCGTGAGCTGCTGATGGACAGCTACACGGTCACCGACGAGCAGCTGCGCGAACTGGCCCTGCAGCGCGCGGTGGCGGTGCGCGACGCGCTGCTCGAACGCGGCGTCCCGAACGCGCGCATGTTCCTGGCGTCGCCCAAGCTGCACGCGAAGGACGACGAGCGCGGTGCCGACAAGGACAAGTCCTGGACGCCGCGCGTCGATCTGGCGCTGAGCGCACAGTAGCTTCGAATCCGGCGCTGTCGAACGGCCGTAAGATCATTCGATCCAAGTGCCGCCGTCGAGGCGGGGAATGACCAGATGGCCCGGATCAACCTTCGGAAATTCATTGCGGAGCATTACCGCGGCGGGGTCTCGGCCCGCGACGTGATTCGCGAGGCCATCACCAACTCGATCCATGCCGGCGGACGCCAGATCGCCGTGGATCTGCATTTCTCGGAGAAGAACGGTGAGCTGTTCCAGGGCACCGAAGTGCGCCGCGTGCTGGAGCAGATCACCATCGCGGACGACGGCGAAGGGTTCACGCACGAGAACCTCCAGTACTTCGACGAGATCTGCACCGGTCACAAGGATGAGATCGGCGGGAAGGGCGTGGGGCGGCTCGCGTTCCTCAAGTACGCCCGGGTGGTCCAGATCGAGAGCCAGCTTCCGGAGCGGCTGGTCCAGTTCAGCTACACGCCGGAGTTCACGCTCGAGGATGTGCGGTATGTCGATGTCGCGGGACCGTCGCGCACGGCGATCGTCCTGCGCGACCTCAAGGAGCGGATCAACACGCAGGTCACCAAGCTGGTGAACTCGATCTGCGACGACCTGCGCCTGCTGCTTTTCCTCAAGGCGCGGCAAGGGCATCAGATCTCGGTGACCTTCCGCCACAACTCCCGGCAGCCGTTCGACGACGAGTTCGTCTTCTCGGGGAACGAGGTCAAGGCAGTCGCCGAGCACGAGTTCTCGGTCGGGGACGAGCAGTTCCGCTGCTATCTGTTCCGGGATGAACTGCCGCGCAAGGGCATCGCGGCCATGCTGTGCGCGGACGAACTCTGCATCGAGGAGTTCATGATCAGCCGGCGCTTCGATGTCTGCCGGCATCTGATCTTCATCACCTCCAACTACTTCAACGACCGCTCCAACATCGAGCGGCAGCGCCTGGAACTGCCGCGCACCGAAGACGATGTGGACATGATCTCGCCGATCAGTCGTGAGCGGCTGATGCCGCGCATCGAGGCCGAATGCATGCGGCTCATCCGTGGGTCCTCGAACAGCGGCATCGACGAATTCAAGTCGAACAATCTGGGGCGTCTGCGGAAGTACTACCCGTTCATCCGCCTGGAGTCGCTCGGCGGCAACGCTGCGCTGCTGGACGCGGACGAGATCGTCAAGGCGTATCGCGCACAGCAGGCGCGGCGCGAGGACCAGGTGGTCGAGGCGCTGGAAAGCGGGCGCGAAGTCTCCCTGGACGATGTCTCCCACCTGGCCAGCGAAGACCTGGCCCGGTTCATCGTCCACCGGGCCCTGGTGATCGATTCCCTGGCCAACCTGCCGCACGACTGCGTGGAGGAGGTGGTCCACAACGCGATCCTTCCGAAGCGCAGCGACGGCGCGAATCTGCGGGAGAACAACGTCTGGCTGGTGGACGACAAGTTCCTCTCGTATTCGAGCATCCACAGCGATGAGCGGCTCCAGCAGATCCTGGAAGAGGTCGGGCACGGCCTCGAAGGCAAGTTGCAACGGCGGCCGGACGTCGCGGCCTTCTTCTCCAAGGACAGCGACGACCAGCCCAACAAGCTGGTGATCATCGAATTCAAGAAGCCGGCGGCGGACATCTTCGAGAACAACAAGTCGCTGCTGCAGTGCCGCCTCTACGCGAGCGCGCTGGCGGATCGCATCCCCACGGTGAGGGAAGTCTTCGCGTTCTCGATCGTCGAGGTGGACGACGAGTTCTACCGCGACTTGAAGCAGACCGGATTCAAGGATGTCTTCTCCCTGTCCGAGCGGGTGGTCTACAACGATTTCCTGATCGGGCAATCCAGCGATGTGCCGCTTCACCTGTATGTGACGCCGGCCTCGTCCCTCATCCGCGACGCCAAGGCGCGGAACCGGGTGTTCGAGGAGGTCCTCCAGTTCGACCTCGTCCAGCCTCAAGCGGGTGCGACGATGGCGACAGGTGCGGCGGGCGAGCCTTGAGGAATACGCCGCAGACGCCATGTAGGGCGATCGAACCATGAGCCAAGGATCCACCATGACCACCACCCCGAACCCCGTCCAACTCCAGCCCGGCGAGGACCTCATCACCCTTGGCGGCGGCTGCTTCTGGTGCACCGAGGCGGTGTTCCTGCGCGTCAAGGGCGTCCTCGGCGTGGAGTCCGGCTACACCAACGGGCCGCTCGCCAGCCCGAACTACGAGCAGGTCTGCTCCGGCAGCACCGGTCACTCCGAAGTCGTTCGCGTTCGCTTCGACACCAAGGTCGTGAGCCTGGAGGACCTGCTGCAGGTCTTCTTCACCATCCACGACCCGACCACGCTGAACCGCCAGGGTGCCGACGTCGGCACGCAGTACCGCTCGGGCATCTACTACACGCGGCCCGACCAGCTCGGCGTGATCCGGCAGGTCGTCGACGAGGCCCAGCGCGCCCACGGCGGCAAGGTGGTGACCGAGGTCCAGCCCGAAGACAACTACTGGCCCGCCGAGGCCTACCACCAGGACTACTTCGCCAACCATCCGGAGCAGGGCTACTGCGCCTTCGTCGTCGCGCCCAAGGTCGACAAGTTCGCCAAGAAGTTCAAGGAACTCCTGAAGGACGAGGCGGCGGGTTGATGGTCGTTCTGGAGGGGCTGCGTTACCGCTACGGCACCGACGTCGATCGCGATCGCGGTCGCGGTCGGACTCAGGACGACGATCGCGCGTCCGTCGCCGAGCTGCGTTTCCCGGACTTCTCGCTGCCTGCCGACGGACACCTGCTGATGCGCGGCGCGTCCGGGAGCGGCAAGAGCACGCTGCTGGCGCTGATGGCGGGCCTGCTGACGCCGACGGGCGGGCGGCTGACGGTGGGCGGCGTCGAGGTCGGCGCGCTCGCGCCCGCCGCGCGCGATGCGTGGCGCGGTGCGCACCTCGGTGTCGTGCCGCAGCGGCTGCATCTCAGCCCCTCGCTCAGCGTGCGCGACAACCTGTCGCTGCCGTACGTGGCGGCCGGTCTGGCGCCGGATGCCGCGCGCATCCACGCCTTGCTCGACGAGCTCGGCATCGCCGCGCTCCAGGACCGTCGACCGCATGCGCTCAGCCAGGGACAGGCGCAGCGGGTGGCGCTCGCGCGGGCGCTGCTGCGTGCGCCGCGCCTCGTGCTCGCCGACGAGCCCACGGCCAATCTCGATGACGAGGCCTGCGCTGCGACGCTGGCGTTGCTGCGCCGCGCGGCCGCCGAGCATGGCGTGTGCTTGATCATCGCCTCGCACGACGCTCGCATCGAGGCGGCCTGGGCGGATTGGCCGGCGTTGCATCGACTGAGGCTTCCCGGTCGGAGCACCGTCCCGAGTTCGACGACGCCGACCCCGACCTCGACCTCGACCTCGACCTCGACCTCGACCTCGACCTCGACCTCGACCGCATGAGCCGCGCGCCGCTGAACCTGCCCCGCCTGGCGTGGCGCTACCTCTGGGCGCGTCCGATGCTGACGGCGCTCAACCTGATGCTGCTGAGCCTGGGCCTGGCGGCGATCGGATTCGTCGTCCTCGTCAGCGAGCAGATGGAGCACGGGCTGCGACGCGATCTCGGCGGTATCGACCTGGTCGTCGGCGCGAAGGGCAGCCCGATGCAGATCCTGCTGGCGGGCGTGTTCCACCTCGACCAGTCCACCGGCAACATCCCGCTGGCCACCGTGTCGCAACTGCGCGCGCAGCCGCTGGTCGCGCAGGCCGTGCCGATCTCGCTCGGCGACAGCTTCCAGGGCTTCCGCATCGTCGGCACGACCGCAGACTATCTGGGGCTCTACCAGCTCTCGCTGGCTCAAGGTGGGCCGTGGAAGGCGCCGATGCAGGCCGTGCTCGGCGCGGAGGTGGCGAGCCGGTCCGGCCTGAAACCCGGCGACCGTTTCCACGGCACGCACGGACTCGCGTCCGGCGGCGACGAGCACGAGCAGGCCTACGAGGTCACCGGCGTGCTGGCGCCCACCGGCGGCGTGGTCGATCGGCTGGTGCTGACGGACCTCGCTTCCGTCTGGGAGGCGCACGCCTCGCACGGGCATGGGAAGAACGCGATCTCAGACGACGGCCGCGATCGACACGACGGGCAGGGTACCCACGAGGCCCATGAGGGCCACGAGGACCACGATGCACATCCGGACGAGGCCTCGCTGGAGGTCAGCATGGTGCTGGTCCGCTACCGCAGTCCGCTGGCCGCCGTGATGCTGCCGCGCTGGGTGAATGCGCAACCGGGCCTGCAGGCCTCGGTGCCAGCGCTGGAGACGGCGCGGCTGTTGAGCATGGTCGGCGTGGGCGTCGACGTGCTGCGCGGCTTCGGCGGCGTGCTGCTGCTGGCCGCCGCCCTGTCGGTGCTGGTGGCGCTGCTGCATGCGGTGCGCGAGCGTCAGGGCGATCTCGCGATGCTTCGGATGCTGGGCGCCACGCCGATGCGCGTCGCCGCGCTGATCGCCATGGAAGCGCTGATGCTGGCGGGACTCGCCACGCTGCTGGCGCTGGGTCTGGCCCACGGGCTGACGGCGGGACTGGGCACGGTGCTGGCGCAGCAGCAGTCGGTGCGGATCTCCGGCGCCTGGGTCTCCGGCTGGGAGGCGCTCGTGCCGGCGCTGGCGCTCGGCCTGGCCTTGCTCGCCGCTGCATGGCCGGCCTGGCGCGGCTATCGGCTCGACGTCACCGAGCTGCTCCAGACGCCTCGTTGATCGCGGCTCGCCCGGACCTTGCTCCGGGCGGCCATCGAGCCGGTGCACAATGATGAGCTTCACGCGACCCTGAGGTCGCATTCACGTCGCCGCCGCTCCGATGACCACTCGCTCCACCACCGCTGCACCGCCCGCCCGCCGGGCCGCGATCGCGCTCGTGACGATCGTCATGGCAGGCGCCTCGGGGACGGCGTTCGCGCAGGCCTCGACATCGGCCGCGCCGGCCGCCACGTCGGGCGCCGCCATGCCGATGGGCTCCGGCCCCGGCTATCACGACCCGCGCAGTCCCTTCAAGCCGCTGCAGGAGGTCGAGGGCGTCGTCAGCTGGAAGCTGCTGTCCTCGGTCACCGTGAAGGCGGACAAGAGCAAGGTCATCCCGACTTTCCCCTCCGGCGTGCTGGCGCTGAACCAGCGCACGGTGAAGGTCCAGGGCTTCATGATGCCGCTGGAGCCGGGCGACAAGCAGAGCCACTTCCTGCTGTCCTCGGTGCCGACGAGCTGCTCGTTCTGCGTGCCGGCCGGGCCGGAAGGCCTGGTCGAGGTGCGCAGCAAGACGCCGGTGCGCTACACGCTGGATGTCGTGACCGTGGAAGGCCAGTTGGCCGTCCTCAACGACGATCCCTACGGCATGTTCTATCGCGTGACGGACGCCGTCCGCGCGACGCGTTGAAGCGGCTGAAACGCTGAATCGCTGAATCGCCGACGCCCATGTCCCGTCCGCCCGCCATCGTCATGAGCCGCCAGCAGCGCTGGTGGATCTGGCTGTGCGTGGTCACCGTGGTGGGCTTCCAGGCGCTGGGCCTGGTGCACCGCGCGCTGCACGGCGGGCCGATGCCGGAGCCGATCCGGCTCGCGGTAGCTGCCGCGCAGCAGGCCGCCGCCATCGAACGCGCGGAACTGGCCGCGGCAGCCGCCTTGGCGGCTTCCGGCGACGCCGATGAGGACTCGATCCTGACCTTCGGGCACGTCGCCGGCTCCGGCGATTGCCAGCTTCTCGACCAGCTCAGCCACGTGCTGGGCCCCATCGTCCAGGCGTCCGCCTGGACCGCGATGCCGCCGGACATCCCCGTCGGCATCGACCAGCCGCACGACGCCACGCTCGCGCAGCAGTGGCGCAAGGGCGCCCGCGGGCCGCCCAGAGCCTGACACCTCCATCGATTCCGCCCTTGCTCAGGCGCGTCCGTTGCGGGCGTGTCCGTTCACGCGACCGGGCCGTTCGCGCCTGCCTCCGGCAGCGCGGCGTGCCGGCACGGGCCCTCCAAGAATTTGATGGCGCCGCGGCGTTCCGCCGCCGGTGCTCGAGAGTGTTTCCATGGCCTTCCCGTCCACTTCGATCCGTTCGTCGGCGTCTTCGCACGTCCCTTTCCAACCCACGCTGCTGGCCATCGCGCTGAGCGTCGCCGCCGGGGGCGCCTGGGCGCAACAGGCACCGACCGCGCCGAGTTCGCCGGCTCCCGCATCCGCTTCGGCTGACGCGGCAGCGTCGACCTCGGCCGCATCGACCTCGGCCGCAGCCGACGGCGGCACCGCGTCCGGCGGCGCCGACCGGCCCCACAAGCACAAGCTCGACGTGGTCGTCGTGACCGGCAACCCGCTGAGCCAGAAGGAACTTGCCGCGCCCGTGCAAGTGCTGAGCGGCGATGCGCTGACGCTCAAGCGCGGCGCCAGCCTCGGCGAGACGCTGGACGGCATGGCCGGCGTGGGCTCGACCTACTTCGGCCCCAACAGCAACCGGCCGACGATGCGCGGCCTCGACGGCGACCGCGTGCGCATGCTGAGCAACTCCGGCGCGTCCGTCGACGCGTCCAGCCTGAGCTTCGACCACGCGCTGCCGGTCGATCCGCTGGTGCTGACCCGCGTCGAGGTGCTGCGCGGCGCGGCCGCGCTGCAGTACGGCGGCAACGCGATCGGCGGCGTCGTCAACGCGATCGACAACCGCATCCCGCGCCTGGCCCAGCCCGGCCTGAACGGTGCGGCCGAGTTGCGCCTGGGCGGCGCCTCGAATGAACGCGGCGGCGCGGTCGTGCTCGACGGCGGCACGACCGGCTTCGCCTGGCACGTGGACGCGGCCGACCGCCGCGCCGACGACCAGCGCGTGCCGCGCTTCCAGAGCGAGGACGGCTCGTCGACGCACGTCCGCAACTCCGACAGCCACGGCCGCAGCGGCGCGGTGGGCGGCTCGCTGCTGTTTTCGCAGGGCTACGCCGGCGTGTCGGTCGAGGACTATCACAACGACTACGGCGTCACCGTCGAGCCCGATGTGCGCATCGAGATGCAGCGCCAGCGCCTGGCCACCGCCGGCGAATGGCGCGATCCGCTGCCGGGCCTGGCACGTGTGACCTGGCAGTTCGCGAGCAGCCGCTACAAGCACCAGGAAGTGGAGGGCAGCGGCGCGGTCGGTACCGTCTTCTCGTCCGACGGGAAGGACGGCCGCATCGAGGCGACGCATTCGGCCTTGCAGGGCGACTGGGGCACGATGCAGGGCGTGCTCGGCTGGCAATGGGAACTCAGCGATTTCTCCGCGCTCGGCGAGGAGGCGCTGGTGCCCGGCACGAAGACGCGCAACAACGCGCTGTTCCTGATCGAGCAGTTCCGCTCGGGCCCGTGGAGCCTGCAGGCCGGCGCGCGCGCGGAGCGCGTCAACATCGGCTCGACCGGCGGCGACGAGGAGCGCTTCGGCGATCCGGTGACGCGGCGCTTCAGCCCGAAGAGCTTCTCGCTGAGCGGCGCCTACGAGCTGGGCAACGGTTTCAGCCTGTCCAGCAACCTGAGCAGCAGCCAGCGCGCACCGACCTTCTACGAGCTGTTCGCCAACGGCGTGCACGTGGCGTCGGGCGCGTACGAGGTGGGCGACATCAACCTGGGCCTCGAGCGCGCGAAGGCGATCGACCTGGGCCTGCACTGGAAGCAGGGCGACGCGAAGTGGAGCGTGCAGGTCTACCAGACGCGCTTCTCCAACTACATCGCGCTGGATGCGAGCGGCCGCAGCATCGACGAGGTCGGCGAAGACGGCGAGATCGCCTCGGTGCCCGAGTACCTCTACCGCGGCGTGCGTGCGCGCATGCACGGCGTGGAGCTGGAAGGCAAGCAGCCGCTGTCCCGACTCGCGGGCTGGGACCTGACGCTGGGCACGACGATCGACCTGGTGCGCGGCACCAACCGCGACACCAACGAGCCGCTGCCGCGACTGGCGCCGGTGCGGGGCAGCGTCTCCATCCAGGCGGAGAGCGGCCCGTGGCTGCTGCAGGCGGAGCTGCGCGGCGCGATGCGCCAGGACCGCGTGCCGGCGCTGGACACGCCGACGGCCGGCTACGGCATCCTGCGGCTGAACATCGCGCGCCACTTCGACATCGGCAACCTGGACGCGATGTGGTACGTCAAGCTGGACAACCTGGCCAACAAGCTGGCCTACAACGCCGGCAGCGTGCAGACCATCCGCGACCTGACCCCGCTGCCGGGCCGCAGCCTCTTCGCGGGGCTGCAGGTGAAGTTCTGAGCCTCAGGGCGCGAGCCGCTCGCGGATCCACTCGCTGCCTTCACGGCGGTATACGAGGCGATCATGCAGACGCGACTTGCGCCCCTGCCAGAACTCCCAGCGCTCGGGCACGAGCCGGTACCCGCCCCAATGCGGCGGCCGGCTCGGGCTCAGCCCATGCTGTGCCGCGGCCTTGGCCGCATTCGCCACCAGCACCGCGCGCGAGGAGATCACCTGGCTCTGCGGCGAGGCCCAAGCGCCCAGTCGCGAGTCCAGCGGCCGCGACGCGAAGTACGCATCGGACTGCGCGCCGTCGACCTGCTCGACGGCGCCCTCGATGCGGACCACGCGTTCCAGCTCCACCCAGTGGAACTGCAGGGCGGCGAACGGATGCAGCGCGAGCTCGCGGCCCTTGCGGCTGTCATAGTTGGTGTACCAGACGAGGCCGCGCTCTTCGATGTCCTTGATCAGCACGATCCGCGTGGACGGTCGCCCGTCAGCACCGACCGTCGCCAGGGTCATCGCATTGGGTTCGGGCACCTTGGCGTCCAGCGCCTGCTGGAACCATTCGCGGAACTGGCGCAGCGGTTCGCCCGCGGACTGCTGTTCATCGAGCTCGGCGCGCTCGTAGCTCTTTCGAAGGTCGGAGAGTTTGTCCATCCTTTGGAGTATCGGGCGAATCCTTAAGTAAAGCTCCCACCCTGGAAACTCCGGGTGGGAGCGCTTTCGTGCCGCAGGCATGCTTGGTCCCGTCGAGCCGCGCCGCAGAGCGGGGCCCAGGGGGATCGGGACCAAACCAGAAGGAAGTTCGCATGAATCAGCGACGACCCGCCGTCGTCGTGCTCGCGGCAGGGCGCGGCCAGCGCTTTCGCGGCGAGGGCCACAAGCTGGAACAGGTCGTGAACGGAGACACCGTGCTGGCGCTGACCTTGCGCCAGACGATGGCCTCAGGCCTGCCGATGCTCGTGGTGACCTCGACCGCGTTGGCGCCTCTGGTCCGACGCCATGTGGCCTCGCGCGACATGCTGGTGCTGCCCGACCAGGACCGCCTGGGCCGTCCCGCGCCGCTGGGCATGGGGCATTCGATCGCGGCCGGCGTGGCCGCGACCGGGGATGCGCCCGGTTGGCTGATCCTGCCGGCCGACATGCCGATGGTGCGGTCCAGCACCTTGGCCGCGGTCGCGCACGCCATCGAGCACGATCCGATCGCTTATGCGCAGCACCGCGGACGCCGCGGGCATCCCGTGGGGTTCAACGCGGAACTCTTCTCCGAACTCGCCAGCCTGCAGGGCGACGAGGGCGCGCGGCGGTTGCTCGCGCGCTACCCGGCGCAGGCCGTGGAGGTCGACGACCCGGGCGTGCTCATCGACGTCGACACGGTCGAGGACCTGGAGCGGCTCGCCCACGATCCGCTCAAGCCGCGTCCCAGCGGCGAAGGACTGCGGACGCTGGGCTGACGCCGGCCCGCGTTCAGCAGTCGTTCAGAGCCTGTTCGTTCAGAGCCCGTTCGACCGGGCCAGCGCCAACTGGCGCTCCAGCGCACGGTCGTGGATGCCGTGCTCCCGCAGACAGGTCACCGCCCGTTGCAGGTAATCGAGCGTCGTGCCATAGCGGCCGCGCGCGTGCCGCAGGATATGCAGCAGCCGGTCGTCGGCGATGTCGCCCGCCCAGCCCGGACTGCGTCGCGACAACGTGAAGGCCAGCGCCTTGCGCGTGCCCAGGCCGTCCGCGCATTGGCAGTCCAGCCACCGCGGCACGTAGGTGCCGACCACCATCTCCCGCAGCCACAACCGGCGCAGCGTCGCTTCGCTGTCCTTGGGCTCGACGCGATAGATCAATCCCCGGCAGCTCCCGCCCGACAACAGCGTCATCACCAGGCCCGGCTGCTCGGTGCTGCCGCGGTTCACCAGCGAGCGCAGCCGCAACGCGCGGTGGTAGCCCTGGACCCTCGCCACCAAGGTCTGCGCAGGGTCAAAACCGGGGTTCCACATCAGCGAGCCATAAGCGAACATCATCAGGCCGTGCTCACGGTCCCACGTGCGTTCGGCCACCTCCAGCAGGCGCTGGCTGTGGGCGGCGAGGTCTTCCAATCTGGCTTCGGCGAGGGGGTCGGCGATCATGGGAGAGATGCTGCCATAGCGTGGGAACGTGGTGTGCCGCCGTCCGCAGACACCCGGGAACGTTTCTGTAACCAGCTTGTACCCGGGAAAGGCCTGTTGGAGAGCCGTTGAGCCTCCCGGGCGTGTAATATGGTTACCAATCTAACCCTGGCCGAGTTACATCGGCAGTCGGCATGAACAAGACCATTCTGGATGTCACCGCGCGGATCAAGGCGCGCAGCGCCGCGTCGCGCGAGCGCTATCTGGACCTGATCGAGCGCATGGCGGGTCGGCAGCGCGGCGTGCAACGCCTGGGCTGCGCGAACGTGGCGCACGCGGTGGCCGCGATGCCGGCCAACGACAAGCTGCGCATCGTGGCGGAGAAGGCGCCCCACCTGGGCATCGTGACGGCCTACAACGACATGCTGTCGGCGCACCAGCCCTACGAGGGCTACCCCGCGCTCATCCGCGACGAGGTCCACCGCCTGGGCGCGACGGCGCAGGTCGCCGGCGGCGTGCCGGCGATGTGCGACGGCGTCACGCAGGGCACGCCGGGCATGGAGCTCAGCCTGTTCTCGCGCGACACGATCGCGATGGGCACGGCGGTGGCGCTGTCGCACGACGTGTTCGACGCGGCGCTGCTGCTGGGCATCTGCGACAAGATCGTGCCGGGGCTGCTGATCGGCGCGCTGCACTTCGGGCATCTGCCCTGCGTGTTCGTGCCGGCGGGGCCGATGAGCTCGGGCCTGTCCAACAACGACAAGGCCAAGGTGCGCGAGCTCTACGCGCAGGGCAAGGTCGGCCGCGACGAGCTGCTGCAGGCCGAGTCCCAGGCCTATCACGGTGCGGGCACCTGCACCTTCTACGGCACGGCCAACAGCAACCAGATGCTGCTGGAGGCGATGGGCCTGCACGTGCCCGGCGCGGCCTTCGTGCATCCGCACGACGGCCTGCGCGAGGCGCTCACCCGCGAAGCGGTGCGCCAGGCGCTGAAGATCATTCCGCAGCGCGACTACACGCCGATCGGCCGCATGGTCGACGAACGCAGCATCGTCAACGCGATGGCCGCGCTGCTGGCCACGGGCGGCTCGACCAACCACCTGATCCACTGGGTCGCGGTGGCGCGCTCGGCGGGCATCCTGATCGACTGGAGCGACTTCTCCGAGCTGTCGTCCGTCGTGCCGCTGCTGGCGCGCGTGTACCCGAACGGCAGCGCCGACGTGAACCAGTTCCAGGCCGCCGGCGGCCCGGGCTTCGTGATCAAGGAACTGGTCGGCGCGGGGCTGATGCACGGCGACGTGCTGACCTCGGTGTCGGGCCAGAACCTGAGCGCCTTCGGACGCCTGCCGCATCGCAACGACGACGGCAGCGTCGGTTGGACCGACCTGCCGGCCCAGAGCAACGACGACAGCGTGGTGCGCACGGTCGCCGCGCCGTTCTCGCCGACCGGCGGGCTGAAGCTGCTGGCGGGCAACCTGGGCCGCGCGGTGATCAAGGTCTCCGCGGTGCCCGAGGACCGGCACACGGTCGAGGCGCCGGCGCGCATCTTCGACAGCCAGGAAGCGATGCAGGCCGCCTTCAAGGCCGGCGAGCTGGAACGCGACGTGGTCGTCGTGGTCCGCTTCCAGGGCCCGCAGGCCAACGGCATGCCGGAGTTGCACAAGCTGACGCCGCCGCTGGCGGTGCTGCAGGGCAAGGGCTTCAAGGTGGCGCTGGTGACGGACGGCCGCATGAGCGGCGCGTCGGGCAAGGTGCCGGCGGCGATCCACGTGAGCCCCGAAGCGCTGGCTGGCGGTCCGCTGGCCAGGCTGCGCGACGGCGACCTGGTGCGCGTCTGCGCCAACACCGGCGTGTTGAGCGCGCTGGTGCCGGCCGACGAATGGGAGCGCCGCGAACTGGCGCGGATCACCGCCGATGCGGTGATCGAGAACGGCGCCGGCATGGGCCGGGAGCTGTTCGCCGGCATGCGGCGCAACGTGACGACGGCCGAGGAGGGCGCGATCAGCTGGCTGTGAGGCCGCATCGAGCCGCGTTGAACGCCCACGGATTTCGACTACAAGGACATCGACATGACTTCCATCAAGGACACCCTGAGCCTGGCCGAACACGGTCCGGTGATTCCGGTCATCGTCATCGACCGCCTCGAGGACGCGGTGCCGCTGGCGCGCGCGCTGGTGGCGGGCGGCGTGCGGGTGCTGGAGGTGACGCTGCGCACGCCGGTGGCGCTGGAGGCGATCGCGGCGATCTCGCGCGAGGTGCCCGAGGCCATCCTCGGCGCGGGCACGCTGCGCACCTCGGCGGACGCCGTGGCGGCGAAGAAGGCCGGCGCGTGTTTCGCCGTCAGCCCCGGCTTCACGCAGGACGTGGCGAGTTCCTGCGAAGCCAACTTCCTGCCGCTGCTGCCGGGCGTCTCGACGGCCAGCGAAGTGATGATGGCCAGCGACGCGGGCTACAAGTTCCTGAAGCTGTTCCCCGCCACGGCGGTGGGCGGCGTGAACCTGCTGAAGGCGCTGGCCGGTCCGTTCACCGACGTCGTGTTCTGCCCCACGGGCGGCATCACGGTGCAGACCGCGCCGGACTTCCTGGCACTGCCGAACGTGAAGGTCTGCGGCGGCTCGTGGCTGACGCCGGCGGACGCGGTGAAGGCGGGCGATTGGGCTCGCATCACGCAGCTGGCCAAGGAAGCCAGCGCGCTGCGTCGCTGAACGCGGCGCGGATGGGGGTGTTCAGCGCTTCGGCGGATCGAACACCAGACAGGTCGTGCTGGCATGCGCATACAGCTTGCCGTCGTGACCGACCAGGTCGGCCTCGGCCGTCGCCATCTGGCGGCCGACGTGCCGCACGCGGCCGATGGCGCGCACGACCGGCACCTTGTCGTTGAGCGCGCGCACGAGGTTGATCTTCAGCTCCAGCGTCGTGTAGGCGCGACCGACGTCCATCGTCGTGTGCACCGCGCAGCCCAGCGCTGAATCCAGCAGCGTCGCATACCAGCCGCCGTGCACCGTGCCCATCGGGTTGTAGTGCCGGAACTTGGGCGTGCCCTGGAAGATCACTTCGCCCTTGCTCACGCGCAGCAGCGTGAAGTCCAGCGTCTGCGCGATCGGCGGCGGCGGGAGCTTGCCGGCCAGCATCGCCTCCATCTGCTCCAGACCGGTCAGCCCGGCGATCTCCGCCATCGTGGCCACGCCATGATCCGGACGAATCTTCGCGCGGACCTCGCGCTCCTCCGCCTTCCATTGAGCCAGCGCCTCGTCATGCGACACGGCAGACGAAGGGGTGGGCGAAGGTGTCAGTGCTGCGCTCATCAGAGTGTCCTGTGCGGGTGGTTGCGGCCCGATCGCCGGGAATACTTGTGGCTGCAATGGTTGCAGCTACAATCTTTCCTTGTCAAGCCTCTCGGCGACACCTTGAGAGATCACTCCAGATGAGCACCCCTGTTCCTGCCTCGAAGACAACGTCCGCGTTGGCCCAGGCGGAGCCGATCTCGCCCAAGGGCTGTACCAATTTCAAGCTGCGTCAGGTGACGCGGCTGGTGTCCAACCACTGCGAGGCGCAGTTCGCCGAGTCCGGCCTGACCACGACGCAGTACGCGCTGCTGTCGCACATCGTGGTGCTCGGACCGATCCAGCCGAGCGAGCTCGCGCGGCGCATGGACATCGATCTCTCGACGCTGTCGCGCAACGTGCAGCCGCTGCAAGCACAGGGCCTGGTGGAGACGCTGCCGGGCGCGGATGCGCGCAGCCGCCAGCTACAGGCGACGGAAGAGGGCCACACGCGCCGCAAGCAGTTGAAGGCGACGTGGAAGCGCGCGCAGCTTTCGCTCAATGAGCGCCTGGGCGACGAGCGCGTGCAGCGCCTGCACGCGCTGCTGGACGAATGCGCCGCGCTGATGCGCGGTGAGGTCGCGCCGGACTGATCGGACTGAGGAGCCCGATTGGGCTGACGAGCCCGTCCTGGGCCGGAGCGGACCGCTCCGGCAGCGCGTTCAATCGATCGTGACGATCACCGGGGCGTGGTCGCTGGGCTTGGGCAGCTTGCGCATGGCGCGGTCGATCGTGCAGGCGGTGACGCGGGACTTCAGCGCGGCGCTCACGAGGATGTGATCGATGCGCAGGCCCTTGTTCTTCTGGAAGCCCAGCATCCGGTAGTCCCACCAGCTGTAGCTCTTGGGCGGCTGCTCGAACATCCGGTAGGCGTCGGTCAGCCCGAGGTCCAGTAGCGCCTGGAAGTGCGCGCGTTCCTGCGGCGACGTGTGCGTCTGGCCGACGAAAGCGGCCGGGTCGTAGCAGTCGCGGTCCTCGGGGGCGATGTTGAAGTCGCCCATCAGCACCAGGTTCTCGTGCTGCTGCATTTCGGTGGCGAGCCAGGCGCGCAGGCCATCCAGCCAGGCCATCTTGTAGACGAATTTGTCGCTGTCCAGCGCCTGGCCGTTCGGGAAGTAGCCGCCGATCACGCGCACGTCGCCTACGGTGCCAGCGATCAGGCGCGCCTGTTCGTCGGCGTAGCCGGTGATGTTCTTGACCACGTCCTGGGCCGGCGTCTTGCTCAGCAGGGCCACGCCGTTGTAGGTCTTCTGACCGAACCACTGCACCTGATAACCGGCCTCGCCGATCTCCAGCGTCGGGAACTTGTCGTCGGTGAGCTTGGTTTCCTGCAGCACGAGCGCATCGACCGGATTGGCAGCCAGCCAGTCGAGTAGCTGCGGCAAGCGAACGGCCAGGGAGTTGACGTTCCAGGTGGCGAATTTCATGACTTCTCTAAGCGATTGCGCAACGCGCCATCGTATCCAACTGGAGGGCGTCTGGCCGATTGGCCGGCCCGACCTGCGCCGGCGCGCAGATCACCACGTCAGAAGCGCAGATCGCCTTCGATCGAGTCATCCAGCGTCTTGCCGATCGCAGCGCCGATGGCCATCTTGGCGCCGGCCACGAGGTCGCCGTGCTTGTTGTCCCAGTAGTATCCCGACAGCGGCGTCACGGCAATGGTCGTGATGCGCGAATCTTCCTTGCCCTCGGTGAACCAGGTCTTCATCAAGGGGCTCCAGAGCTCCTCGATCTTGGCCTGGTCGCGGGACACGGTCGCGCGGCCGTGGAGCGTCACGAACCCCGAGTGCTCCGATGCCTGGAAGAAGAGCCAGACCAGCGGGTTCTGCGCGATCTCGGCATTCTTGTGGCTGTCGGACGCGCTCATGAACCAGAGCCTGCCGGCGTCGTCGACCTGCAAGGCGCCCATGGGACGCGTCGCCTGGGACCCACCCGTGCTCACGCCCGTACAGAAGAAGCAGGTCTGATTCTTCTTCACGGCGCTGCGGACGCGCTCGATGGCGTCCTCGCCGCTCAGGTCGGCGCGGTTGATCTCGGGCTGCTGACGATTGATCGAGTCCATGACGAGCTTCGGGAGTGGGGATCAACCTCAGTGGCAAATAGCGCTCCGCGCTTGGGGCATCATCAAGGCGATGAACGCCTCAACACGCCGCCTGGTCAGATCCCGGACCGCCGCGATGGCCCTGGCTGTCGCACTCGTCTCACTCGCCGCGCTCAGCGCGGCCTGCGAGGCGGCGCCCGCCAACTTCGGCATGCTGGCCTTGTGGGATCAGTCGCCCAGCAGCTATGAGGGGCGGGTGTCGCCGGGCAGCCTGGTCGTCATCGGCCCGGTGGAGGGCGTGCAGCGTCTCGATGCGACGCAGCGGGCCAACTGGAAAGCGGTCATCCGCACCATCCGGTCGCAAGGGGGCAGGGTGCTCGGCTACGTCGCCATGGGACACGGCGGCGTGACGCAGGACCAGCAGGCCAGCTTCGCCGCCGTGCCGCGGGAGATCGCGGCCTATCGGGATGTCCTGGACGGGGTGGACGGCTTCTTCTTCGATCAGGCGGGACCCGATCCGATGATTGCCGGCAATCCCGATGCGTGCGAGACCGCGAATACCCGCTGGCAGGCCGTGCGTGCGCATCTGAGCGCGCTGAACGTCGGAGGCACCCTGGTCTGGAATGCGGGCACGTCCGGTCCCAACCATTGCTTCCTGCGATCGGCCCGCGCGGGTGAGCATGTGGTGAGCGTCGACGGCCCGGCCGACGGCGTGCGCGCGAGCGCACTCGACGCGCAAACGCGAGAGGTCGCCGACACGCTCCAGGTCAAGACCTGGGCGCTCATCCATTCGGCCACGCCCGCTCAGATGCAGGACGCGCTGCAGCGAACCCGCACGCACTTCGTCTACGTCACGGACGGCGCACGCACGCTGGCGTGGGGCGGACCGGTCTGGAACTACCCGCCCACGTACTGGGGAACGGACGCCGACCCGCGGTCGGAGCGCGGATGTCTGCGGCGCGTGCAAGCCGGCGCGGACTGTGATTGAAGGGACAGGCGCGTCCGGACGAAAAAAAACCGGCTCCATCGAGCCGGTCTTCTTCAGCCGAAGCTGTCGGGATCAGTAGCGTCCGCCGCCGAAACCGCCGTTGCCGTAGCCGACGTCCGAGCGCTTGCTCGAACGGAACTCACCCGAGCCGCTGTTGCCGCGGCTGCCGGCGTCGTTGCCGCCCTCGCGCGGGCGGGCCAGCGTGACGACGATGGAGCGTCCGTCCACCGACATGCCGTTCAGCGCGGTGATGGCCGCCTGGGCGTCTTCAGCCGAGGCCATTTCCACGAAGCCGAAGCCCTTGGAGTTGCCGGTGTCGCGGTCGGTCATGACCTTGGCGGACTTGACGCTGCCATGTTCCCCGAAGTTGCTTCGGAGGCTGGCGTCGGTCACGGAGTAGGGCAGATTCCCAACATAGATCTTGGTGCTCAAGGAGAGCCTTTCTGAGTCGTGGCGCGCCGTCAGGAGTCTGAGGCGCCCCATAGGCGCGCACGGCGCGGAGGATGCGTGCTCGACCTCTGGCGTGAGTAGATGGTCGGTACGCGAACGGCTGCAGTCTGGCGGCATTGCCAGTCAGCCATGAGGGGGACACCGATTCTACGCGACGCGCGCCTTGAGGGCTAACCGCCCATCGCCAGCCGGTACCACTCATGGAAATGCCGCATCCCGTCCTCCATCGGCGATTGATAGGGACCGGCATCGGTGGTGCCTCGCCGGCAGAGCGCCCGGCGTCCCGCGTCCATGCGCTCGGCGATCTCGTCGTCCTCGACGACGGTCTCGTTGTAGGCCGCCTGATGCGCCTCGACGAACTCGCGCTCGAAGGCGACGATGTCCTCGGGGTAGTAGAACTCGGTGACGTTGAGCGTCTCCTGCGGGCCGCGCGGATGCAGCGTCGAGCGCACCAGCGCGTGCGGGTAGAGCTCGATCATGTGGGTCGGGTAGTAGGTCACCCAGATCGCGCCGAACTCCGGCGGCACGCCGCCGCGATAGGCGAGCAGCCGTTCATGCCATGCGCGGTAGACCGGCGATCCCGGCGAGTCCAGCTCGCGGTGCACGCCCACGCGCTGCACGCTGAACGGCGCGGCGAACTCCCAATCGAGGTCGTCGCAGGTCACGAAGCTGCCCAGCCCCGGATGGAAGGGGCCCACGTGGTAGTCCTCCAGGTAGACCTCGATGAAGGTCTTCCAGTTGTAGCGGCAGGTGTGGGTCTCGATGCGGTCCAGCACGTAGTCCGAGAAGTCGAACTCGGGGCGGTCGAAGAGACCGGCCAGGTCGCGCGCGGGATCGCGCGGTCCTTCGAAGAAGGCGCCGTGGCTTTCCTTCAGCGGATAGGTCGGCAGATGGGCGCAGGGCTGCGGCGAGAAGTGCGGCGCACCCACGAGCTCGCCGGCATCGGTGTACGTCCACCGGTGCAGCGGGCAGACGATGTGGCCGCCCGAGGCCGCCGGCAGGCGTCCGTGTGAAGTGCCCGCCGTCACCGCGCCCGGGTCGCCGCCCAGGATCAGCGCCTGGCGATGGCGACACACGTTCGACAGCAGCTTCACGCCCTCGCGTCCGTTCACCAGCACGCGGGCGTTTTCCTCGTGACTGAGCGTCCGCCAGTCGCCGGGCTCCGGCACCCATTGGCGATGCCCGACATAGCGCGGCGCCTGGCGCTCGAACATCGCCATCTCGCGTTGGAAGAGCGCGTCGTCGAAGTAGGCCTGCACCGGCAGTTGCGGCTGGGTGGACAGCAGATGGGCGCGTCGGACGATGTCGTTCATGCGGAGTTCCGGAGATCTTGGGCGCCCAGCCGCCGCAGCCGTTCGGCGCGCGGCAGGCGCGGGCAGGTGTTGCACATGTCGCCGCCGATGCGCCTGTCGTCGAGGCAGCACACGCCGCGGTCAAGCGCCAGGCACGAGGTGCCGGGCGCCGTGTCAAAGGCCAGGTAGCCGCTGTCGCCGGACGCGCCCAGGAGAGCGAGCCAGTCGGCACCGATGTCCTGCAGGTCTTTGTCCGAAAACCTCGCGAGCGGCTGCACCCGCAGCAGCCCCGCGAGGACGCAGTCTGCGAGCTGTCGTCGCGCCGCCTTGGGATGCAGCGGCAGGTTGGCTTGCACTGCGGCGAGCAGCGTCGCTGACAAGGTCCTCAATTGCTCGGCCGCCAGGGCACGACCTGACCCCTGTGCCGACCCGGACGTCGTCGCGCTGAAGCTCGATGCCGCGAAGCTCGACGTGGGAATGGCAAAGCCGGTCACGTCCGCCTGGTCGGCGTCCACGTCCCAGCCGAGGCCGACCAGCGGCAACACGTCGCCCGCCAGTTCGACGGAGAACACGCTGGCATAGGTCGGCTGCCAGACCAGACGCGACCAGGCGCGTAGCGCCCAGTACGCGCGGCCCGCTTGCGGATCACGCGACCGCAGCGCGCCGATGAGCTGTTCGGCGGCCGCGTCGGCGGGCAGGGCCGCCGCGTCGGCGTCGCAACGTCCCTGCAGCGACGGCACCACCGTGCGCGCCCGCGCGAAGAACGCGGCGAGGGTCAGGATGCGACCTCGGCCGGCGCCGCCGATGCGGATGCCGACGTGGACGTGGACGTGGATGCTGTTCCGTGCCGCGCCGCTTCGTGCTTCGCCGGGGCAGACGCGGCCGGTGCGAAAGGCGCCAGCGGGTTGTCCAGCGTGCCGACGATCTTCAAGTTGGCCGCCGGATCCGACAGGTTGATCATCTGCGTGTTGTTGCCCATCTGCAGCCGGTTCAGGCAGGACTGCCGGAACGTCGGCACGAAGAGGTCGTAGCGGGCGTACTTGTCGCGATGCTGCGGATGCTCGTCATGGTAGACGCGGATGTTGTCGGCCACCTCCTGCCAGAAGTCCTGCTCGCTGCACGTGCCGCTCTCGACGAGGATCTGGTTCATGTAGCGGAAGAAGCCGTCGAAGATGTCGATGAAGACGGCGAGCGTCTTCAGGTCGTCCGGGAAGTCCATCACCAGCCGGCGCACGTTCTCCGGCAGCTGCGCTTCGGTGTTGAAGATCGCGGCCTCCTCGGCGATGTCCTTCATGAGCACCCGCACCGGCACGTGGTCCTTGAGCACGAGGATCAGGTTCTCGCCGTGCGGCATGAAGACCAGGTCGTGCGCGTAGAAGCAGTGGATCAGCGGCGTCAGGTAGGCCTGGAGGTAGCGCTTCAGCCACGCGCGCGCGCTCAGCCCGGAGGCTTCGATGAGCGCGGGGAGCAGCGCCTCGCCGTCACGGTCGACGTGCAGCAGCGCGGCCATCGTCATCAGCCGCTCGCCCGGCTTCAGCAGGGGCAGCGGGTTCTCGCGCCACAGCGCCGAGAACATCTTCTTGTAGGGCGTGTCGGACTCGACCGCGGCTTCGTAGTAGTGGTTGCGGAAACCCATCGAGGCGACCTCGCGCAGCATCGCGAAGCCGTTGGCGCGCAGTTCGTCGTCGCGGTCGAGCAGCTCCTTGATCCACTGGTTGATCGCCGGCGTGCCGGACATGTAGTACGGCGAGAGACCCCGCATGAAGCCCATGTTGAGGATGGACAGCGAGGTCTTCACATAGCGCTTGTGGCGCGCGCTGACGTTGAACATCGTGCGGATGGACTGCTGCGCGAGGTACTGGTCGTCGCTCAGTCCCAGGAAGACGATGCGCCGCTGCGCGACGTAGGGCGCGAAGGCCACCGAGAGCTTGTTGGCCCACTGCCAGGGATGCGCGGGTACGACGAGGTAGTCGGTCGGGGTCAGGCCCTGCTCGCGCAGCTGGCGGTCGAAGCGGGCGAGCGTCTCGTCGCCGAGTTCCTCGCGCAGCAGCTGCTCGTAGCTGAGGTCGGGCACGCAGTGGAAGGCCGCCTGGTCGCGGTGCACGGCCAGCCACACGATCTGGAACGGCGAGGCGGCCTCCGGCGCGTAGGCGCGGTAGTCGGTGCCGTCGAAGCCGAGGCGGCCGTTGTTGGCGACGAAGGCGGGATGGCCCTCGGTCATCGAGGTCTCGATCACCTGGAAGTCGGTCTCGTGGATCAGCGCGCGGCTGCCGTGCGCGGTGTTGATCCGCTTGTAGGCGCTGCTGTAGAGCGTGCTGCAGATCTCGTCGAGGTAGATCGGCAACTGCTCGGGCTTGAGGCCCAGCGCCTGCTTGAAGTCGGTCATGAAGCGCAGCGCGTCGAGCTCGCGGCCGACGCCGCCCGCCAGACACTCGATGGAATCGGCGTCGACGGCCCAGTGGCCCAGCGCCATCAGCCGGGCCTCGAAGCGGTAGACGGTGTTGCCGTCGGGTGTGGCCAGCGAGTAGCACTGGTGCAGCGGACGTCGCGCGGTCGATGCGGGATCGAGGCGCGGCTCGATGATCTGCTCGTGCGCGTACTCGGACAGCGCCTTGCGCACGAGCAGGCGGTTGACGGTGCGCCAGACCTCGGGGTTCAGGTGATCGACCACGGCGGCCGGCGCGGCAAGCGTCGACGTGAGATGCGAAGAAGTGGAAGGCGAAGAAGTGGAATGCGACGAAGTGGAAGGCGAGGTCATGCGGGGATCTCCTGGAGGTGTTGCAGGGCGGTGCGGTAGTCCGCGCGGGTGCACAGCGCGAGGCTGGCCACCTTCTCGCGCAGCTGGACGTCGCCGCGGTAGACGAAACCGAAGGTCTTGTTGAGCACGTGGATGCGCTCGTTGTGGGCGTCGGGCTCGACGACGACGCGGCGCGCGCCCAGGCCGTCGAACATCAGGTCCATGACGGCCTGGAAGACGCGGCGCGAGAAGCCGCGCACGGGCCGGCGGGCCGGCGCCACGCAGATGTGCATGCCGAGGTCGCCGGGCAGCACCGCGTAGTGATCGGCCAGCTGGTCGAAGCGCGGGTCGTAGGACTCGGCCAGCACGACGGGCTCGCCGGCGAGGGAGCCGATGTGCACGTCGCGGAAGCCGCTGGCGAGCTGCGCGGCATAGAGCTCGCGCACCTCCGCGACGGTGCTGCCTTGCAGACACCAGAACTTCGCGTGCGGCTGCTGGAACCAGCCGTGGATCAGCGGGATGTCGTCCGGGATGACGAGGCGGCGGAACACCAGGCCGCCGGGCGAGGCGTAGTTCGCCGGCGCGTCAGCGGTGACGGTGGATGCCGATGCGGCGGCCATGTCGGCGACGGCGGATTCAAGCGACGGGCGCATGGGACGATTCCTCCGGATCAGGGGTGATGGCGGGCGCGCGGTCCGCGGGGCGCGCCTTCGGGAAGCTCCACAACCACAGCGCGGCCGCGAGCAGGAAGGCCGTGCCGGCCACGATGAACGGCGCCCGCAGGCCGAGCGTCGCCACCAGCGAGCCGGCGGTGAAGGACGCGAGCAGCACGCCGCAGTTCTGGAAGATGTTGATGACGCCGTAGTCGCGGCCGAAGTCGTCCGGCGTGCTGAGCTGGTAGAGCTGCACGTCGAAGTTGATGACCAGCTGGTACAGCGCCCAGCCCAGCAGCACGCGCCCGATCAGCAGCGTCGCGATGTCCGGCGCGGCCTGGAGCAGCAGGCCCACCGCGCCCAGCATCAGGTTGGCGAGCGTGCGGCGCGTGGGGTGCTGCTCCGGCAACGTCAGCCAGCGGTGGATCAGCAAGGCGCACACCGCGACGATCTTGGGCACCGCGAAGGCCGCGCCGGCGGCCAGTTCTCCGCCTGCCTCGCTGCCCGCGGCGCTGAGGCTGGACCAGTACAGCGAGAAGAACGGTCGCACCAGCGCCGCGCCGAAGTCGAAGAGCAGCATCACCACCGCCAGCTTCAGGATGGCCGTGTGACCGCCCAGGCTGAAGCGCCGCGGGGCCGCGCGTTCCTCGGCGTCCTCGGCCAGCACCGGCACCATGCGCCGGCTGCGGATCAGCCAGGTGCACAGGCCCATCTGCACGAGGTCGGCAAGCGCCATCAGCAGCACGCACTCGCGCACGCCCCAATGCTCGATGACCGCGCCGCCCGTCACCGCGCCGAGGACCACGCCCAGATGGGCCGTCACCGACAGCAGGCCGATGGCGCCGGCCCGCGTCTCGTCGGACTCCGTGCGCATCAGGTAGGGGAAGTTGAGCAGGTAGCTGCTCTTGAAGGCGAACATCGCCATCGACAGCACCCAGTAGCTCACGAGGTCCGGTGCCCAGTAGCTGGCCAGGCACAGCGCCGCGGCGACGCCCTGCGTGTACTGCAGGATGTGCAGCGTCTCGAAACGGCGCGCCACGCGCACCCACAGCGGGAACACGCACATCACCGTGATGGAGATGAAGGCCACGTAGGCGCCGACGTGCCAGGGGCTGCCTTCGCCGTAGCGCTCCGCGAAGAACTGCGGATAGAACGGGATCGGCAGGGCGTCACTGATGACGGCGAACAGCGTCATCAGGATCAGTCCGTGTCTCAGGCGCATGCTTTGTCCTGCGGGAAGTGCGGGGAGTGCGGGGAGTGCGGAAGGAGGGCAGCGGACGGCATCGCCCGGAACAGCGGCGATCGCGGCACGCCGAAGCTCTGCAGCGCGAAGCCGGTCTCGATGGGGTAGTGCTCGCGTCCGGTGAGTTCGCGGATCAGGCAGGAGTTGCGATAGCAGGCCAGGCCCAGCTCGGGGTTGCTCAGCCCGTGGCTGTGCAGGCCGCCGTTCTGCACGTAGACCTCGCCGCCCGCGGTGTCGACCGCGTAGTTGCGCGTCGGCTGGTAGCGGCCCTGGCGGTCGAAGCGCAGCCGATGCTCGATGCCGCCGAGGAAGCGCGGCACGCGCTGCCGGTAGCCGGTGGCGAAGATCAGGCCGTCCGTCTGGTGCTCGAAGACCTCGCCCGTGTCGGTGCGATGGAACTCCAGCACGTGCTGTCCGCTGGCCTCGTCGAAGCGGCAACGTCGCAGTTCCGACTGCGTGACCAGATGCGCCTGATGGCTTCGACGCTGCCGCGCGCGTTCGAGCTGGTGGTAGATGTCGTCCATCAGCCGCGCGTTGATGCCCTTGTAGAGGCTGTCCTGCCGCGCCAGCACGGCGGGCTTGCGGTCCTCGGGCAGGTCGTAGAAGTAGTCGGTGTAGTCCGGGGAGAACATCTCCAGCGTGAGCCGGGTCGTCTCCATCTGGAAGAAGTAGGGCGAGCGCGTGATCCAGTTGACCGTGGTGCCGCGATGCACGGCTTCCTTCAGCAGGTCGTGGCAGACCTCGGCGGCGCTCTGGCCGCTGCCCACGATGGTCACCGAACGCTTGTCCAGCAGCTGCGCCTTGTGCTGCAGGTAGTGGGCGGTGTGCAGGTAGGGATGGGCGTCGCCGTCGCAGCACGCCGGCAGGCTGGGTTGGGCGCCCACGCCCAGTACCAGCTTGCGCGCGAGGAACTCGACGATCGAGCCGTCCGCGCGACGCGCTTGGACGCGGTAGAGCGCGCCGCCCGCGCCGTGGGCATCGTGGGTGACCGACACCACCTCATGACCGAAGCGCACATTGGGCAGGCGGCGCGAGGCCCACTGGCAGTAGCGGTTGAAGGCCTCGCGGGTGATGTAGTGCGGGCCGTTGATGTAGTGCGAGTAGATCTCGCCGCTGTGCTTGCAGTAGTTGAGGTAGCTGTAGGCGCTGGTCGGATCCGCGAGGCTGACGAGGTCCGCGAGGCAGGGGTTCTGCAGCGTGGTCTCGTCGATCAGCATGCCGGGGTGCCAGTTGAATTCCCGGTGGCTGTCGAGGAAGAGCGCGCGGCACGGCGCCGGCGCGTCGGCCAGCGGCGCCATCAGGCACGCGAGGCTGAGATTGAAAGGGCCGAGGCCGATGCCGATGACATCAAGCACCTCGGCGTCGTTGGATCGGGGATCGTTGCCAGGCATCGTGGCCGCCTTCCAGTCGCTGAGAGTGGGGTGCGCGGCGGACAACCGCGCGCTACCTCCCTTTGACGAAACGCGCCGACGAATATTCAGGAAGAGGACCTGCGATCCGAGGGGGTACTCCGAGGGGGGACTCCGAGGGGAACGCCGAAGCGCTCAGTTCGAACGTCCGAGCTCCGGGCATCGGGTCAGCGCGCGCAGGGCGTCCTGCACCATGGCGTTCACGAGCGGGGTCGACACGCCCAGCCGCTGGGCCACTTCCTGCTGCGTGTGGCCGTGCACGCGGTGCAGCACGAAGGCCTGGCGCGTGCGCGCGGGTAGCCCGCGCAGGCATCGGTCGACGCACTGCAGGAGCTGGCGGCCGATGGCCCGGTGCTCGGGCGTGCCGGTCGCGCCTTCCGGGTCGAGGCCCTCGTCCTCCTCGCCGATGAGCTGCTGCTCCGTCTGGCGACGACGGAGGTGATCGATGCAGAGGTGCTTCACGACCCGCATGCAATAGGCCACGGGCTGTTGCACGCCGGGCGGCGGCGTGCTCTGCATCAGCTTCATGTACGCCTCCTGCATCACGTCGTCGGCGAGATCGCGGTCGCCCATCCAGCGCCACGCCGCGCGCTTGAGCTGCGGGCGGTGGGCGATGAAATCGGCGACGACGGGGTGCGGGGACGGCGGCAGCGGCGCCGTCATGTCAGAGCTTCCAGTTCAAGGTGACCTGGCCGTTGCGTCCGGCCCCGTGCAGGCTCTGGTCCCAGTAGAGGCTGGCCAGGTACTTGCGGTCGGTCACGTTGTTGATCAGCAGATGCGCGCTCAGGCGATCGCTGAAGTCGTAGCGCGCCATCAGGCCCAGCACCGCGAAGCCGGGCTGCCGCGCGACGATGTCGGAGCCGTCGGGGGCGGTCTGCGTGCCGTTGACGCGGTGGATGTCGCTCTGCCAGCGCAGCGTTACGCCGAGCTTGAGCTGAGGCAGCGCGGGCACGCGGTAGCGCGCCGACACGCGCGCCGTGCGGCGCGGGATGAAGCTGCGGGCGTCGGCGCCGGCGGCGTCCTCGATGCGCAGCTGGGTGTAGCCGGCCGTGAGGTCCCAGTCGGGGCTCAGCCGGCCCGCCATCTCCAGCTCGAACCCCGTGGACGCCGCATCGATGCGACGGTAGTACGAGAACCCGCCGTCGGTGTCGAAGCCGGCGTACTCGGCCAGGTTGTTCTGCTTGGTGCGGAACACGGCGACGGAGCCGTTCAGCTCGCCGTTGAGCCACTCGCCCTTGGCGCCGGCCTCGACGTTGCTGCCCGTGATCGGCCCGAGCAGCGCTTGGCGCGAGTCGACCTGCGTCTGCGGATTCACGATCTTGGTGTAGCTCGCGTAGAGCGAGTGGTGCGCGTCGATGTCGACGACGGTGCCGACGTAGGGCACGGTCTCGGCTTCCTTGTAGACGCGCGGTACGGCGCGGAAGCCCAGGCCCTCGCTGCGCATGCGCGTGTGGTTGAGGCCGAGCAGCAGCTTCCACGGATCGGCCAGGTTCAGACGCGTCACGGCGTAGATCGACTCGCGCCGGTTGACGAAGTCCGCCGAGCCCGTGCCGCCGTCCCACGCGGGCTCGGGGTAGCTGCCCCAGCCGTCGGGCGCCGTGATCGCCGTGCCGTTGCCGGCGCCGCGCTGGTAGGACGCCTCGTTGTGGACGCGCGCCGTGTTGATGCCGACCACCGCGTCGTGGCGGCGACCCGCGAGTTCGAAGGGGCCGGAGGCGCTGAGGTCGACCAGCTTCTGGGTTTCGTCGGTCACCTGCGTCGAGAGCCAGCTCTCCGTGCCGGCGCCCGTCGTGCGATCGGGCAGGGCGCCGGCGATGCTGAAGAGCTTGCCGTCGGCGCTCAGCTTGCGGTAGCTCGCCATGCCCTTGGCGGTCCAGCCGTTGCCCAGCGCGTGCGCGAGCTCGACGAAGCCCGTCGTGTCGGTGTTGTCCCAATGGGACCAGCGTGGTGCCGCGGCGGTCGAGCGCGGGTAGTCGGTGGGCGAGCCGTCCGCGTAGTTCAGCGGCAGGCCGCCCCAGGCCGTGCCTTCGGGACGGTTGGCCTGGCGCGAGACGCCCAGCGTCAGCGTCGTGCGCGGCGCGAGCGAAGCCTCCAGCAGCCCCGCAGCCAGGTTCTTGGTGAGCGCGTAGTTGTCCATGAAGGACTCGTTGCGCTGGGCCATGACGATGGCGCGGCCGCGCAGCGTGCCGGACTCGTTGAGCGGGCCCGAGATATCGCCCTCGGCGCGCTTCTTGTCCCACGAGCCGAGCGTGAGGCCGAACGAGGCCTGGAAGTCCGCCGTGGGGCGCTTGCGCACGTAATTCACCGTGGCCGCGGGATTGCCGGTGGAGGACAGCAGGCCGTTGGCGCCGCGCAGCACCTCGACGCGGTCGTAGAGCGCGGTGTCGATGTCGCCGAGCTGGTCGCCGTTGGTGAACGGCATGCCGACGCCGTCGATCTGGAAGTTGGAGATGTCGAAGCCGCGGGCGTTGAAGTAGGTGCGGTCAGTCTCGACCACGTCGACCGAGACGCCGGTGGTGCTGGCCAGCACGTCGTTGGCGTTGAGCAGGCCGAAGTCGTCCATGCGGGCGCGGGTGACGACGGTGACGGACTGCGGCGTCTCACGCGGCGAGAGCGCGAGGCGCGTCGCCGTGCTGGAAGCGGGGGCGCCGTAGCGATCGGTCGTTTCGCTCGCCGGCAGACCGGTGCGCGCCTTGATCCGCACGGCCGGCAGCGTGCCCGAGGGCATCGCGGCGGACTCATCGGGCGTCGCGCGCTCGACGACGAAACTGCCGTCGCTCTGGGCCACCGCCTTCAGCGAGGTGTCGCCGAGCAGGCTGCGCAGGCCGGCGTCCACCGTGTAGGTTCCGTTCAGTCCGGCACTTTGACGGCCTTCGACGAGCTTGGGGTCGAAGGACAGCAGGACGCCGGCGCTCCGGGCCAGGCGGTTCAGCGCCAGATCCAGCGGACCGGGGGGGATGTTGAAACTGCGCGCCGAGGATGCGGTGGACGCTGCGGCCCCGCCGACGCTCTGCTGTGCGAAAACGGCCGCAGGCACGAGCGGCAGAGCCAGACACGCTGCCAGGCTGGCGGCAGACAGAGGCGAGCGCTTGAACAAGGCCTTCGAAGAAGCAGAGGCGGAAGAAGCGGAAGCAGAAGCAGCAGGGGCGGTGGAAGCGGCGCTGAGGCGTCGGGCGGTCATGGAAACCTTTCGTCAGAAGAGGGTGGTTTTCCTGTGAACCGAACGAGTCGCCGAAAACTGCAGTCCCTTCGCAAAAATTCTTCAGAAAAGTTTCAGCGCGCCTCCAAGGTCACCCACCAGG
Organism: Roseateles noduli; assembly: GCA_002205125.1. GTDB lineage: Bacteria > Pseudomonadota > Gammaproteobacteria > Burkholderiales > Burkholderiaceae_C > Roseateles > Roseateles noduli. The sequence continues at coordinate 363,233 of NIOE01000010.1, forward strand.
ACGTCCGCGTGCGAGCTCGGACCGGCAGCGTGCGCTGGATCGCGGCGATCACGCGGTGGAGGTCGTCAACGGGAAACACGCCGGAGATGCACAGCCCGGCCACGGCCGCGTCGCAGCGCAGCCAGCCGTGGCGGTAGCGCGAAAGCTCTGCGGCCAAGGCCGCGAGCGGCATGTCGCGCGCCACGATCACGCCGTCGACCCAGGCGCCCGCGTCGCCGTTGGCCGCTTCGACGGCACCGACGCCGCGGGCATCGAACGCCCATTGACGACCCGCCGCGAGCCGTCGGCTGGCGAGCTGTCCGCTGCCCGGGCTCACGTCGACCCATCCGTCCAGCGCCTGAACGAAGGTTTGTGCGGCGAGTTGCCGGACGATGAAGCGGCCTTCGTCCGCTTGGATCCGGCCCTGTGCCGTGCGCACGACGAAAGGTCGGGACGTCGCGCTGCCGTTGCCGGTGCCGGTGCCTCGCGCGCACTCGACCAGCACCTCGCCGGCCAAGAGGTCGATGCAACGCTCGTGCGCATCGACACGGATGTCCACCGCCGTGGCGGTGTTGAGATGCAGCACGCTGCCGTCGGCCAGCGCCAAACGCCGACGCTCGCCCACGCCGGTGCGGTGCGAAGCGGCGAGGGCCTTCCAGCCGCCGTCGGGCGAGCTCGCGAGCCCGATGCCCGCGGTCCCCGCCAGCAGCGCCACGCCCTTGAACAGGGCCCGGCGACGCGGGGTGCGTTCGCGTTCGAGTTCGCGCGTCGCCGCCAGCGCGCTTCGCGCCAGCGACGGCGGCAAGGTCTTCAGCCGCTGGCTGAAACCGCTCAGCGTGGCCCAGGCTTGCGCGTGCTCCGGCCGCTCGTGCCGCCAGTGCTCGCAGGCCTCGTGGTCCTGAGGGGTCGCGCGCCCCGACTGGAGCTTCACCATCCATGCCACGGCCGCCTCGACCACCGCCGGGTGCAATTCGCCCGCTGCCGGGCTGGAACTCGTCATTGCAGCGACATGCCTTGCCGCGCCTGGTAGCAGGCGCTGAACGCTTTCGTCATGTACTGCTGGACGGAGCTAAGCGACACGCCGAGTTTCTTGGCGATCTGGGCGTAGGGCAGCCCGTCGATCTGGGACAGCAGGAAGGCCTGCTGGACCTTGGCGGGCAGGCCGCGAAGCACGGCGTCGACCTCGACCAGGGTCTCCAGCATCACCTGCTGATCCTCAATCGACGGCGTCTGGTCCTGCGAGATCAGCGAGAGGGCTTCGAGCAGCGCGCGCTCCAGCGCTGCGCGGCGCAGATGGTCGACCATCAGGCCGTGGGCGATGGTGCTGAGCAGGGCCTTGCCGCCGCCCAGCTCCTCATGCCAGGTGAGGGCGTCCCGACGCACCAGCACGCGCGCGAAGGTGTCGTGCGCCAAGTCCGCCGCGTGGTGAGGGCAGCCGAGCCGCCGGCGCAGCCAGCCGACCAACCACTGGTGATGGCCACGGTAGAGGTGGCCCACGTCGGCGAGGTGGAGGGTGTGCGTGTCTTGCATGAAGCGGCTCGAAAGGGCGACCTGCGTGTCGTTTCCAAATAAAAACGATTCGCATTTACGCACAAACGGTCGCGACAGGTCAATCCATGGACCTCGCACCGGAACGTGAACTACGTCACGGCAAATAACGTGCCCGAGGTGTCGATTTTGTTTACGTTCATGTCCCTAGTATTAGGGGTGTCATGAAAATAACTATACGAATCATGGAGTTACGAATGTGGCACGGGCGTTGCTAATTGCTGTTTCATCAACAATCAGCCGACCTCCCCGTCGTCGACATCATGAAAAGCAAGATCGCCGCCCTGTTCGCCACCCTCGCCATCGCCGGCGCTGCCCAGGCAGCTCCGACCTACCTGCCGGTGGGTGCGCAGGGCAACGTCAGCATCGACACCGTGCTGAACGGCGGCTGGACCCAGTGCTACGTGGGCACGATGGCCCAGGCCATCGGCAACGCCGCGCAGAACGTGCTGGGCGCCTGCACCGGCGACTACCTGATGATGGCCGGCCGTGCCACCGGCTCCAACACGCTGCTGTCGCTGGCCGCCGCGCTGCGCAGCGATGCCATCCTCAACACCGGTGCCAACACGAGCAACACGCACGTCGCCAACGGCGCCAACTGGTACTTCGCGCCGAACTGGTCGTGGGGCTTCACCGCCGCCGGCGACTCCGTCAGCCTGAGCTCCTGCGACGTGTCGAACAGCCCGCTGAGCCTGTGCCTGCACACGCTGGACAACGTCGGCGGCTATCGCATCAACGACATCGCGGGTCTGAACAGCAGCACCGCCTACCAGAAGATCTTCTTCCAGGCCTCCGCCGCGCAAGTGCCGGAACCCGCCACCCTGGCGCTGGCTGGCCTGGCGCTGGTCGGTGTCGCGGTGTCGCGTCGTCGCAAGTCTGCCTGATCGACCTCAGCGACCTGAGCGTCCCGATCGACCTGATCGGCCGCTCCCTGCAAGAAAGCCCCGCAGCTCACGCCGCGGGGCTTTCTTGTTTCCGGTCTCAGCGCTTCGGCGATTCAGCGGAAAGGCGCTTCAGCGCAGCCGCTCGGTGAAGCTCCGCTGCGAGGGCGACTCGTTGTGCTCGGTCGGCTTGAAGTTCTCGATCCGGGAGTAGGTCTTGAGCTGCTGCTCGTCGGTCTTGCGCATCGCGCGCGAGACCGAATCCTTCACCGTGTCGATCAGCGTCGTGACGGTCTTGCTGTCCTTGACCGTGTACGCGTCGTAGTTGCCCTTGCTGCGGTCCAGCGTGAAGGTGCGCGACTTCTCGAAGTGGGCGTCGAGCTCCTCGGTCTGCGACTGCGTGACCGAGCGGCCGCCCGTCGCGTTGTTGGGCCGGTCGGTGGTCGTCTGGCTGATCTTGTAGTCGGTGTGGCCGGCTTCCTGGATGCTGCCGATGCGGCTGGTGCGCTGCGAGTCGGCGCTGAAGTCCGCCTTGAAGTCCGCGAGGCCGCTCTGCAGCGACTGCACCTGGTCGCGCAGGCCGTCGCTCATCGTCGGCGTGACCGGCTTGCCGTCGTCCTTGGCGACGGTGGTCTCTGCGGTTCCTGCGTTCCCCGCCTTCAACGGCGCTTCGTCCACCGGCGGCGCCTGCAGCTGCTGGAACGCGTCCTTGAAGGACTTCGTCATCGCCGCGTCCGCGTGACCGCGATCGGCGGCGGTGTCGATCTGCTTGAGCAACTGGTCGATGGCGGACCAGCGCTGCCCGTTGCTCGCGGCGCCCTTGGGCGGCGTGGCGTCGACCTCCAGGTTCATCTCGCCGCTGGTCGTGCGCATGTTCACCGACTTCGTGTCCGAGCCCAGGTGCAGCGAGAAGGCCTGCATCCTGCCGGGCACGTCGGCGGGGGCGTTCGGGTTCTCGACCTTCAGGTCGAGGCCGGTCAGCACGCCGCCGCGATCGAAGCCCGTCAGGCCGGACAGGTCGAGCGTGGGCGCGCCTTCGCCCAGGCCTTCGAGCGCTTGATCCAATCCGTCGCTCAGGGCGGAGAGCGCCTGGCGCTCCGCGCTGCTGAGCGCGCCGGAGCTCTTCACTTCGACCTGCAGGCCGCGTGTGCCGCCCTGATCGCCGTTGTTGACGCCGATCTTGAGTTCGACCGTGTGGCCGGAGCGCGTCTGGATCTTGAGGTTCACCTCCGCGGCGTTCGTGCTGACGCCGCCTAGCGACTGTTCCTGGAGCGCGGCGGCGGCCGCGGCAGTCGCGGCCGCGTCGGTGCCCTCGACGGCACCGGCGGCATCGGCGCCCGGCACGTAGTCGGCGAGCGTCTGCTTGTAGCCGGTGCCGGTGTCCGCGAGTTGCTTCAGCAGTCCCCCGCCGAGTCCGCGCCAACGGTCGGACAGCGAGAGCGCGTCCTTGCCGCTGTTGCGGGTCATCATCTCGCTGAGGCTGTCGTCACGCGCGTTGGCCCAGAAGCGCTGGGGGCCGAGGCCCGGCGTCTTCGGCTTGGCGTAGACGAGGTCGTTGGCGGACGTCGCGTCCAGCGTGACGCGCGTGGGCGCGGATGACGCGGATGCTGTGGACGCGGTCTTGGCTGCGGCGCTTGCCGCCTGCGCGGTCATGCCCGCGGGGCGGAAGGTCGAGGTCGTGCGGCTGGCCGCGATGCGGTCCAGCACGCCCGCGCCGGTCGAAGTGATGAGGGTCATTGCGAAGCGCCTCCCTGGCGGCTTATCCCGCGGTGCTCTGAAGGCGTGGCGGTGATCCTTTCGCTATCGACCGGTCTCCCCGGAACTTGAGCGGTCTCCCCCGACGGAGGGAGAGGCGCTCCGATGTGTGGTGCGCTCTGCGATCAGACGTGCAGCCAGGCCGCGATGCCCAGACCGACGCCGATCGCGCCGGCGCCCAGCGTCGCGTACTCCATCCAGCGGCGCTTGGTCAGCAGCGCGATCGCGGCGAGCGCGATGGCCACCTGCAGCGCGGTCGTGGCCTGCGCCCAGCGGTGGTGGAGGTGCAGCTGCTCGTCGCTCTTGTGGTCCCACTCGGTGGACTCGGCCTCGAGCTTCTCGGCCTGGACCTTGATCTCGTTCTTCTCGGTCTCGTAGCGGGCGATCTTCTCGCGGTACCTGGCCTTCTGCTCCTCGCTGGGGGTCAGGTCGAGCGCGAACTCGGCCAGGTTCTGCTTGCTGCTCTTGGCCTGGAAGTAGTTCCAGCGGTTGGCGGCTTCGGTCTTGGTGATCGCGGCGTTGTTCTTGAACAGCCCCGCATTGGCCTGCGTGGCGCCGCCCATGTAGGAGAAGAAGGCGCCCAGCGTGGCCAGGATCGCGGTGATCACCGCCAGCTGGCCGGCGAGCCCCTTGGGCTCGTGCTGCGCCGCGTGTTCGAGTTCGTGGTCGTGCGGACCGTGGACGTGGAAATGGTTGCCGGACATGAGTTCGGAGAGTGATGACTAGGGAGGGGAGGTCGGCGCCTGTCGACGCCGCGCCGGGGCGTCAGCCGCGTCGCTCGTAGCGGACGAAGTCGTAGTGCCAGTCGTGGCCGCGTTCGGCGGGGCTGTGGTGGCGTCCTCTGCGCACCTCGGCGAAGACCTGGGGGTCGACAGCGGGGAAGAAGGCGTCGGCGTCGAAGGTCGCGTCGATCTCGGTGAGTTCGAGCGCGTCGGCGCGGGGCAGGGTGAGTTCGTAGACCTGGGCGCCGCCCATGACGAACACGGCCTCGTCCGGCGCGCAGGCGGCGAGGGCCTCGTCCAGCGTGGCGAACACTTCAGCGCCGTCGAGCTTGAGGCCCGGCTGGCGCGACAGCACGAGGTTGCGGCGCTGCACCAGCGGCCGGAACTTCGCGGGGATGGAGTCCCAGGTCTTGCGTCCCATGATGACGGTGTGACCGAGGGTGAGCGCCTTGAAGCGCGCCATGTCCTCGGGCAGGCGGACCAGCAGTTCGTTGTCGCGGCCGATGCCGCGCACGCGGTCGAGGGCGGCGATGAGGGTCAGGTGAGGCATGGGGACGTCAGTGGGAGCGGGCGGGAGAAGACAGGGGCGGAAGTTTACGGTCGCCCCGGGCGGCGGACCGTGACCCGTCAGCCGGCGGCGCCCGGCACCGACTCGTAATGCGACACCACCGGAAACGGGTCGTAAAAGTGATGCAGCAGCGCGCGCCAGTCCTGGTACTGCGGCGATTTTCGGAAGCCGACCTCGTGGTCCTCGAGCGAGCGCCAGCGCACGAGCAGGAGGTACTCGCCGGGTCGTTCCACGCAGCGCTGGAGTTCATGTCCCAGGTAGCCGGGCATGGCCGAAATGATGCGCTGCGCCTGCAGGAAAGCGGCTTCGAAAGCCGCCTCGTGGCCGGCGCGGACGGGTAGCGGGGCGACTTCAAGGATCATGAGGACCTCCGGGGCCGCATTTTCGCCAGACATTGATGAATCTGTGCGACGACTGCCGCGCCTTCGCCGATGGCGCCGCCGACCCGCTTCACCGAGCCCGAGCGCACGTCGCCGACCGCGAACACGCCCGGGACGCTGGACTCCAGCGGCGCGGGACCGTTCTCGATCTGCCACTCCAGGTCCGCGGCCAGCGTCGGATCCGCGAGCCGCTGCGCGCGACGCACGTCCGTGCCTGTGAGCACGAATCCCTTGGCGTCGGACATCACCGGGCAGCCCGCGAGCCAGTCCGTCTCCGGCTCGGCACCGACGAACAGGAAGACGTTGCGCGTGTCCTGGCGCGACTCGGCGCCGGTGCGTGCGCAGCGCCAGGTCACCGCCTCCAGGCCGCGCAGCGGATCGCCGTGCAGCTCGGTGATCTCCGTGTACGGACGCAGTTCGATGTTGGAGGTCGCCTCGATGCGGTCGATGAGGTAACGCGACATGCTGTCGGCAAGACCCGGCCCCCTCACCAGCACGTGAACGCGGGACGCGTGCTCGGACAGGAAAACCGCCGCCTGTCCGGCCGAGTTGCCGCCGCCGACCAGGACTACCTCGGTGTCCACGCACAGCGGCGCCTCCAGAGCGGAGGCCCAGTACCAGATGCCGCGGCCTTCGAAATCGTTCAGGCGCGGCACCGCCAGGCGACGGTAGCGCGCGCCGCTGGCGATGACGGCCGTGCGCGCGCGGAGCTTGCGTCCGTCCGTCAGGGCGATGAGGAGCTCGCCCTCCGGGCCTTCGCGGGCGCAGTCCAGCGATTCGACCTCGGTGGGGATCAGCAGTTCGGCGCCGAACTTCTCGGCCTGCACGCAGGCGCGGCCGGTGAGCGCGCCGCCGGAGATGCCGGTCGGGAAGCCGAGGTAGTTCTCGATCCTCGCGCTGTTGCCCGCCTGTCCGCCGTAGGCGCGGCGGTCGAGCACGACCACGCGCAGTCCCTCGGAGGCCGCGTATACCGCCGTCGCCAGACCGGCCGGGCCCGCGCCGGCGATGGCGACGTCGAAGAGCTCCTCGCGCGGCGTCTCGTCCACCATGCCGATGCAGCGCGCCAGCGTCGCCTCGGGCGGATTCACCAGTACCGCGCCGTCCGGGCAGACGGCAACGACATCGCCCGGCGCGGCGCCGTATTCCTCGATCAACGTGGCCGCAGCGGCATCCTGTGCCACGTCGACGACGCGGTACGGCTCACCGTTGCTGTGGAGGAAGCTCTGCAGCCGCAGCAGCGCGGCCGAATTGGGGCGGCCGATCAGCACCGGCCCGCTCGCGCCGGATTCGATCAGGCCCACGCGGCGCAGGATCATCGCCCGCACCAGCCGCTCGCCGAGGTCGGCCTCCGCGATGATCAGCGCGCGCAACTGGCTGGGCGGGAGCAGCAGCGTCTCCACCGTGTCGACGGCGACCGCGTCCACCAGCGAGGGCTTGCCCGACATCGCCGCCAGTTCCCCGGAGAAGTTTCCGCGCGAGTGCTGGATCAGCGGCGTGGTGTTGCCCATGCCGTCGCGATGGCAGACCTCGACCGTGCCGCCGAGGATGAGGTAGAGCCCCGGCCCCGGCTTGCCCGCGCTGAGCAGCGTCTGGCCGGGCAGGAAGGTCTGCGGCGTGCCGAAGCGCTGCATGCGCGCCATGTCGCAGGCGCTCAGCCGCGGGTACATCTGGTGGCGGCGGGTCTCGAGCGAGTGGTGGGAGGCTTCAGCATTCATGGCGTGTCCCCTGCGTCGGTGCGCGGGCTGGTTGCGGTACCGGTGGTCGTCGATCTACATTGGGGCGGGAGTCTTGAACGCCGGGGGGCACCCCGGCGAGCACAACGAGGTGCGCCACCATGTCCCATCTTGGACCGACCTTCATCCAGATCGTCCACGAGGAAGCCCTCACCTGCGCGGGATGCGCGGCGGTGCTGGGCGGTCGCGCCGACTTCGCGGCGTCGATCTGCAGCCTGTCGCAGGCGGTGCTCATCGTGGCCGGCGAGTCGCCCGAACGCTGCGACGTCCTCATCGCCGACTACACCAGCGCGCTTGCGCTGGCCCTGACCGCGCGGCAGGCGGCGCGGCGCCACGGCGCGCATCAGGCGGGTCGATGTCCGCGCATTCTGGTCCTGACGGCGATGGACCGGGAGTGGGATGTCCGTGCCGCGATGGAGGCCGGTGTGCAGGGCTATCTGCTGCAGCGATGCCGGCCCGAGCAGTTGGTCGAGGCGGTGGATGCGGTGATGCTCGGCGTGCAGTTCGTGTCCGTGGAGCTGGCGCCCAAGCTCGCGCGCAGCCTGACGCAGGACCGGCTCACCAAGCGCGAGATGGACGTGCTGGTGGCGATGTCCACCGGCGCGTCGAACAAGGACATCTCGCAGCGCCTGGGCATCACCGACGCCACCGTCAAGACGCATGTGCGGGCGATCCTCAGCAAGGTCGGCGCGGGCGCGCGCACCGAGGCGGTCGCCATCGCCGCGCGCAGCGGGCTGACCGCCCGACCGCCTCACTTCGCCGGACAGAAGGCGCCGGTCTTGATCCAGGCGTCGACGAGTTCCCCGAACTGAGCCTGCGTGCCGGGCGCCGGGTCGCGGTGCGCGCCGGGCATCCACGCCCAGCCGACGAGGGTGTCGTGCGCCATGTGCTCGTGGATCTGCGCCAGCGTGCGCTTGCCATTGCGCGCGGGATCCTTGATCTGCTCGCAGATCTCGCCGAGCGACAGGTTCTGCCAGGCCATCTCGCGCGGCGCGATGTGCCACTGCGCGTGACCCGGCACGCCGGAGGCGTCGTTGTTCTTCGCCTGGTGGCAGCTCGCGCAGCGCAGCGCGGGCACGCCCTTGCCGTCCGCGCCGCGCGTGACGTTGGGGATGTGCAGCCGCGTCTGCACGCCCTGGCCCTGCAGCGGCCGGTCGCCGGTGGGGTGGCAGTTCACGCAGCGCGGGCTCTGGATGACGCGGCCGGCCTCGGTGAAGATCGCCCGCGAGCGCTCCTGCGGATCGGCGATCGCGTCGAAGCTCTGCACGGTGCGCAGCGGCACCACGGACGCGGGCCGCGCGTCCTGCGCGGAGACGGACCCGGTGAAGGCCGCGACGGCGCAGAGCGCCAGGAGAGAGGTCGTGTGGTTCATGCCTTCAGCTCCTCGGGGGTCACGGGATAGCTGCGGAAGCGCTTGCCGGTCGCGGCGTACAGCGCGTTGATGTAGGCGGGCGCGATGATGGCGGTGCCGATCTCGCCGACGCCGCCGGGCTCCGCGCCGCTGCGCACCAGGTGCACGTCCATGCGCGGCGTCTGGTCGATGCGCATCAGCGGGAAGTCGTGGAAGTTGCTCTGCTCCACGCGGCCCTTGTCGATGGTGAGCCTGCCCAGCATCACCGCCGTGAGGCCGAAGATGTGGCCGCCTTCCATCTGCGCGACGACGCTGTCCGGATTGACCGCGATGCCGCAGTCCAGCGCGGTGGTCAGGCGCCTCAGCATCACCGCGCCGTCGGGCGTGACGCTGAGCTCCATCACCATCGCGATGTGGCTGCCCCAGGCGTTGAGCACGGCCACGCCGCGGCCGGTGCGCGCGGGCAGCGGCGTGCCCCAGCCGGACTTCGCGGCGGCGGTCTCCAGCACAGCCTTCAGGCGCGGGTTGTCGTTCAGGTGCGCGAGCCGGAAGGCCACCGGATCGGCCTTGGCCGTGACGGCGAGCTCGTCCATGAAGCCCTCGACGGCCCAGGCGTTGTGGTTGGGACCGACGCCGCGCCAGAAGGCGGTCATGTAGCCGGGCGGCGGCTCCACCGGGACGTACTCGACGATCTTCGCGGGGATCGCGTAGGGCGTCTCCGCGGCTTCGACGGCATCCGGATCAGCGACGCCGGGCTGTAGCCATTGGGGTGCGTAGCGGGCCACGATGGACGAGCCCGACAGGCGGTGCGAGAACGCCGTGATCCTGCCGGCGCCGTCCAGCGTCGCGGCCATCTCGTCGCAGTAGAGCGGGCGGAAGCTGCCATGGCGGATGTCCTCCTCGCGGCTGTAGACCACCTTGAGCGGGAAGTCGACCTGCCTGGCGAGCTTGGCCGCCTGGCCGACGTACTCGGCGTCGAGCCGGCGACCGAAGCCGCCGCCGATCAGAAAGTTGTGGATCTGGATCTTCTCGACCGGCACGCCGCTGACGGCGGCGACGGCCTGCTGCGCCTTCACCGGCGCCTGCGTGCCCAGCCACACGTCGCAGGCGCCGTCGTGGAAGTGCAGGGTGCAGTTCATCGGCTCCAGCGGGGCGTGGACCATGGTGGGCGCGTCGTACTCGACCTCCACCAGACGCGCGCCCGGCGCGGCCTTGGCCGCGGCGAAGTCGCCCTCCTGCTTGGACACGATGCCCTTGTGCTTGAGCGCGTCGCGCACCGAGGCCTTCCAGGCCGTGGTCGAGAAGCCGGCGTTGGGGCCTTCGTCCCAGTCGATCACCAGCGCGGCCAGGCCCTTGCGCGCCGCGCCGTAGTGGTCCGCGACCACGCCGACGATGTCGTCCGCGACCAGCACCCGCCGCACGCCGCGCACGGCGAGCGCGTTGCGGTCGTCGACGCGGCGCACCTTGCCGCCGACGACGGGGCAGTGCGTGATCGCGGCGACCTTCATGCCGGGCAGGCGCGTGTCGATGCCGAACTGCGCCGTGCCGTTGGTCTTGCTGACCGTGTCCAGCCGCCTGGTCGGGTTGCCGACCAGCTGGTAGGCCTTCGGGTCCTTGGGCGGCACGTCCTTGGGCACTGCCAGCGTGGCCGCCTTGGTCGCGAGCGCGCCGTAGGTCAGCTGCCTGCCGGTGGCGGTCTGCACGACCTTGCCGTCGCGGGTGACGCATTCCTGCGCGCTGCATTGCCAGGTGTCGGCGGCGGCGTTGACCAGCATCGCGCGGCAGGTAGCACCGGCGGTGCGCACGGCCTTCCACGCCGCGATCATCGACGCCGAGCCGCCGGTGATCTGCATCCCGAAGATCGGATTGGCGTAGCGCTTCTCATCGGCCGGGGCCTGCTCGACGGTGACGCTGGAGAGGGGGATGTCCATCTCCTCGGCCAGCATCATCGGGATCGCGGTGAAGGAGCCCTGGCCCATCTCGACGAAGGGGATCACGTAGGTGACCTTGCCGGAGGGCGCGATGCGGATGTAGACGTTGGGTTCGAAGGAGGCGGCTGCCGGGGCTGTCGGGGACTTGGCGGCTTTCGCCGCGCCCACGGGCAGCGGCAGGCAGAACGAGGCGACGAAGGCGCCGCCGGTGCCGGCGCCGATCTTGAGGAAATCGCGGCGTTCCATGGCTCACCCCTTGGCCGGCGCGCCGGCGGCGGCCATCAGGATGGCCGACTTGATGCGCGGGTAGGTGCCGCAGCGGCACAGGTTGCCGGACATGGCGGCGTCGACGTCGGCCTCGGAGGGGCGCGGGTTCTGCCTGAGCAGCGCGCAGGCGGACATGATCTGGCCGGACTGGCAGTAGCCGCACTGCGGCACGTCCTTGGCGACCCAGGCGGCCTGGATGCGCTTGCCGGCGGGCGTCTGGCCGACGGCCTCGATGGTGGTCACCGACTGCTTGCCGACGGCCTCGACCGGGAAGGAGCAGGACCGGACCGGATTGCCGTCGACGTGCACGGTGCAGGCGCCGCACATCGCCATGCCGCACCCGAACTTGGTGCCGGTCAGGCCGACGACGTCGCGCAGCACCCAGAGCAGCGGGGTGTCGCCATCGACGTCGACGGTCTGTGTCTTGCCGTTGATCTTGAGTTGATAGGCCATGAGCGGAATCCTCCTGTGGAGGACCCACTGTCCGGCGGCGACCGGGTCGTGTCGTCAGCACGGGGGATGCGCGGCGGCTCCTTCCGGGCGGGGAGGAGGAACTCATCCTTTGGGAGGATGCGGGTCGGGGACCCGTCGGGGACGTTGAGTGGGCGCTGCGGGAGGCGGTCTGGCCTCGTCACGTCGCCGTCACCTCGCGGGAGGATGATGGGAGCTTCTGAAATTCCGCCTCTGCCGCCATGAGCTCAGCATCCGACCGCGACGATCTCGTCGAACGCATCCGCCGCGACCTGCAGGACGGCTACGACGAGGAACTGGAGCTGGAGATCGAGGACCGCCACGTCGACGAGGCGCTGCGCGCGCTCGACGAGAGCGACTCCGGCGAGGCCCACAACGAGCGGATCGCCTACTTCAAGCACCTGTTCCGCCTGCAGCGCGAGCTGGTGAAGCTGCAGGACTGGGTGCAGCACTCGCGGCAGAAGGTGGTGATCCTCTTCGAAGGTCGCGATGCCGCGGGCAAGGGCGGGGCGATCAAGCGCATCACGCAGCGGCTCAACCCGCGCGTGTGCCGCGTGGTGGCGCTGCCCGCGCCCAACGACCGCGAGCGCACGCAGTGGTACTTCCAGCGCTACGTGCCGCACCTGCCGGCGGCCGGCGAGATCGTGCTCTTCGACCGCAGCTGGTACAACCGCGCCGGCGTCGAGCGGGTGATGGGCTTCTGCGGCGAGGACGACGTCGAGGAGTTCTTCCGCTCCGTGCCCGAGTTCGAGCGCATGCTGGTGCGCTCGGGCATCACGCTGATCAAGTACTGGTTCTCCATCAGCGACGAGGAACAGCACCTGCGCTTCCTGGGCCGCATCCACGATCCGCTCAAGCAGTGGAAGCTGTCGCCGATGGACCTGGAGTCGCGCCGCCGCTGGGAGGACTACACGCGCGCCAAGGAAGTGATGCTGGACCGCACGCACATCCCGGAAGCGCCGTGGTGGGTGGTGGCGGCCGACGACAAGAAGCGCGCGCGGCTGAACTGCATCCAGCATCTGCTGGACCAGTTCCCGTACCACGAGGTCGAGCGTCAGGAGATCCGCCTGCCCGATCGCGAGCGCCACGAGGACTACCAGCGCCATCCGGTGCCGGAATCGATGTTCGTGCCGGCGAAGTACTGAGAAGGTTCTGAGAAGCTTGCGAGAAGGCGATGGACCGGTGTCGCATCACCTGTCTGGGATGATGCATCGATGAGCACCGAGTTCACGTTCCGTTCCGGCGTGCCGGACGATGCATCGATGATCGCAGCGCTGGCGATCCAGGTCTTTCTCGATACCTACGCCACCGACGGTGTGCGGCCGGACCTCGCCCGCGAGGCTTTCCGCGAATACGCCATCGATGCTTTCGCCGCGAGGTTGAGCGAGCCGGAACGGCGATTCGTGCTCGCGTTCCGGGACGCGGGGCTGGTGGGGTTCGCCGAGGTCGTCGTCGGGGATCAGGCATCGCCGGCGGGCGAGCTGCAGGGGGCGGAACTGATACGGCTCTATGTGCAGCCGGCGTTTCAGGCGATCGGTCTGGGACGTCGCCTGCTGTCCGCCGCAGAGTCCGTTGCGGCGCAGGCGGGCTGCGCGACGCTGTGGCTCACCGCCTGGACTGGCAACCATCGCGCGTGCGCGTTCTACGACCGCCAGGGCTACGCCGATATCGGCCAGACGGTCTATCACTTCGAAGGTCAGGACTATCCGAACCGCGTGTTCGCGCAGCGGCTTGTCTGAGGGCAGGATGGGGGCTGCAGCGCCACGCAAGACATGACCCTCGCCTGCGTGGCGGATCGCTGACTGCCGAGTCTGCTGGCCCTCACCCCCGCCCTTGTATGTAGCAAAGTACGCCCAGGCCGCCACAGGCCGATCTGCCCAGGGTAGGTGCTAAGGCACCATGCCGAGGGAGAGCGTGGGT
>NIOE01000011.1 GCA_002205125.1 Roseateles noduli
CCACCAAAAGGTACGCATGATCGAGCTGTGCCAGGCTGACTAACCTGGTCCCGACCTGTTACCCATGTCCTGGCACACCTGTCACCCATGTCCTCGGTCCATACAGCAAGCGGGAGAGGGAGTCCACTTCCACCGCCGGAGGCGCTGACGAGGCGGACCAGCAGAAGATCGCCGACACCTTCTTCGCGCAACGGATCATCCCGGCCAAGGTGGCGGTGAAGGAGGCGTTCCGGGGGCTGTAGGGATTCCCCTGAGCACCCCCTCCAAGCCCCTGTTTCCGGGCCTCCCCGGCCCCTGCGGCTCCTCCGGAAGGTTTCCGGAAGGTTCCGGAAGACGCTCCCGCCTACCGTCTGAGGCACCGATCCCCCACCGGGGTCGGCACCACACGACGACGCCGTCCAGGCGCACAGGGAGCTCGCATGAACCTCACCCCGCACCGCCCTTCTTCCCCACCTTCGCCGCCGGCGGCCCGGCCGCGCGTCTCCGGTCCGACCTCCCGGCTCACCCGCGAGCACAGGATCGAGCGGCTGACCCGCCTCCAGATGACGCTGGCCGAAGCCCACGCCGACGCCGAGCAACGCGAGCGCGAGCGCGTCGCCCAGTTGCTGCACGACCAGGTCGGCGGCCTGATCGTGCGGCTGCGGCTGGCCTTCGGGGAATGGCGCCACGGCCTGCCCGAGCCCGTCGCCGCCGACCCGGGCCTGGCGCAGGTCACCGCGCTGCTGGGCGAGCTGTCGCGGTCGGTGCGCACCCTGACCTTCGCGCTCGCGCCGCCGGACTGGCACGGCGATCTGCAGGCGGCGCTGGAAGCCATGGCGGCCGAACTGGCGCTCACCGGCCCGCTGGCCGTGGAGGTCGACGGCAGCGCGATGGCCCAACCGGGAACCGCCGAGATCCCCGCCGTGCAACGGACGGTGGCCTGCCGCGTGGTGCGGGAGCTCTGCCTGAACGTGCAGAAGCACGCCTGCGCCACCCGCGTCGAGATCGTGCCCAAGGTCGAGGCCGGCTGGCTCAGCGTGCGCGTACGCGACGACGGCCGCGGCTTCCCCGCCGGTCCGCTAGAAGTCGACGCCCGCGGCATGGGCCTGGGCGGCGCGCGCGCGCAGCTGCAGGCGCTGGGCGGCGCGCTGGTGCTGCGCTCCGAGCCGGGCCGCGGCACCTGCGCAACCCTGCTGATCCCGCTCGATCCCGACACCGTCCCCAGAGAGTGCGCTTGATCCGGCGCGTTCGCCGTCGCATTGGTTCTCGCCCTCACCCACCTTCGCATCCAGGGAGATTCCCATGACCCTCCGCATCGTCCTGGCGGACGACCATCAACTCGTGCGCGAAGGCCTGCGCGCGCTCCTGACCCGCGACGCGGGGCTGGACGTCGTCGGCCTGGCCGAGGACGGCGCCGCCGCCGTCAAGCTCGTGCGCCACCTGCAGCCCGACCTGCTCATCACCGACATCGCCATGCCCGGCCTGAACGGCATCGAGGCCACGCGCCGCGTGCGCGCCCACCATCCGTCGGTGCAGGCGATCTGCCTGTCGATGCACGGCGACCAGCGCAGCGTGGTGACGGCGCTGCAGGCCGGCGCCTCGGGTTACGTGCTCAAGGACGCGTCCAGCGAGGAGCTGTTGCGCGCCGTGCGGGACGTGGCCGGCGGGCGCATCTATCTGAGCCCGGGCCTGATGGGTGGACTGGTCGACGAGATCCGGACGCGGCACCGGCTGCCGGAGGCCGGCACGCCGATTCCGGCGGGTCCGGCGCTGACCGCGCGCGAACGCGAGATCGTGCAGCTCTTCGCCGAGGACCTGAGCACGCAGGAGATCGCGGACCGGCTCAAGCTGAGCGCCAAGACGGTGGCGACACACCGGGAGAACGTGACGCGCAAGCTGGGCGTGCGCGGCGTGGCGGGCATGACGCGCTACGCGCTCAACGAGGGCCTGAGCGAGGGGAGCGCGCCATGCCGCTGATCGTCTACGACCTGCCGAACTGGGTGCTGGGGCTGGCGCTGGTGCTGGGGTGGGTGGCGATCGGGCTGGCGGCGCAGGCCGCATTCCCGCGGCGCTGGCGCGAGCGTGCGACGGAGTCGGACAGGAACGTGGCGCTGGCGTCGCTGGGGGTGATCGCGACGATCAACTCGCTGCTGCTGGCGTTCTCGGCGGTGTCGGTGTGGGACTCGTTCAGCGCGGCGGAACAGGCGGTGAGCCGGGAGGGCACGGCGATGGCGCAGCTGGCGCGGACGCTGGCGGTGTACGGGACGCCGGAGACGCGGCTGGCGCGGGAGCGGCTGCGCGGCTACGGCCGCAGCGTGATCGGCAAGGAGTGGGCGGCGATGCAGCACGAGCAGCCCAGCCAGCCGACGCTGGACGCCTTCGACGACGTGTACCGGACGCTGGGGGATCTGCGGCCGGCGAGCGCGGCGGAGGCCGCGCTGGTGCAGCAGATGTGGGCCCAGGCGAACGACCTGCTGACGCAGCGTCGCGCGAGGCTGGAGGCCAGCGACGGCAAGGTGCCGACGACGCTGTGGGTGGTGGTGCTGGTGAGCTCGCTGCTCACGCTCGCGCCGGTGGCGGTGCTGCCGGTGACGGCCTGCAGCCGCAGCGCGATCGTGGTGCTCGCGCTGGCGCTGGGGCTGGTCTTCCACTTCGTCGCCGCGATGGACCGGCCGTTCCTCGGCGCGGAACGGGTCACCTCGGAACCGATCGAGAGCGCGCTGGCGAACATGCAGCGGTGGGATGCGAGGAGTGTGGCGGGGGTGGGGAGGTAGAGACAGCAGGACCCCCCCATTCCTGCGAAGGCCAGGTCAGCGGCTCGATTCGTCCTCGGCATCTACGCGTGGCGAGTTCTCCTTGCCTTCCTCGATCTTCTTCCCGCTATCAGAGCCCCATTGCCATAGCGCGACTGGCCCTGAAGCAGCGATGACCGACACGTCCACCCAAAACGGAGTCCATGGGAACGCGAGGCGGTAAAGAATCAGTAGCACCGCTCCAACCAAGATAAAGAAGATCTTGAAGTTCACCTGCACTCATTCGTAAACATCGACAAAGAGACCGCACTCGCTCTCCAACCTTCGACTCAACGCGGCCGCTGGTGCGAGTGCGTCGAGCACCACGTCTGAAAGACTGATCGACGTCATGTGTGGATCAGTCACGTCGATCGACACAACTTGCAAGGCCAACTGCGCCGAAGGGATCTCGATCAGTCGCCCCGCCGAAATTCCAGGATCAACGTCCCAGGGCCCGTACGCGCGTCCATACGCTTTGGTGGGACTGCAATAGATGCTGAAATCTATCTCAACTCTCATCGTGACGCGCCTCATCTCCGACTGAACCTTCTGAAAGCGACACCCGATCGCCAACCACAACCTGCAGCCCATTCTGATCTGTCCCCCAACAGTACCGCAGCGCCGTCAAGTCTGGCGGTGCGCCGACTCCGAATCGACGCCGCCATGGCGACGATGCCGAGCTGGCATGGCAGCCGTAGGGAGATAGGCCGGCAGTTGCCTGTCAATTTCCCGTATCGTCATCCGTCGTGTCAGGGGGCGGCACCGGGCCGCGCCGACAACCGGAGAATCTTCATGGACTACGTAGACGGATTCGTGATCGCCGTGCCCACCGCCAAGCGCGAGGCCTATCGGCAGCTGGCGCAGGACGCCTCGGCGGTGTTCAAGGACCATGGCGCGCTCCACGTCGTCGAATGCTGGGGCGACGACGTGCCCGAGGGCAAGGTGACCTCGTTCCCCATGGCCGTGCAGCGCAAGCCGGACGAGACGGTCGTGTTCTCGTGGATCGTCTGGCCGTCGCGCCAGGTGCGCGACGAAGGGATGAAGAAGTCGATGGAAGACCCGCGCATGAACCACGATCCGAAGAACATGCCCTTCGACGGGCAGCGGATGATCTTCGGCGGGTTCGAGGTGATCGTCGAGGCGTTAGGGCGCGTTGACGAGATGAGCCCGGACGCGCCCGACGCCAACGCGCTCCAGCGGATTGACAGGCCACGACAACGCGCTTACGATTTTTCGATCGGTCAAGAAACGCTTGACCCACTGTCTAGCGGGGCAAGACCCTTGCGGAGGCGGCAGTCCAACTGCTCAATCCAAGAGGCTTAAGCCCCCAACTCTGAAAGACCTCGCGCTGCGAGGTCTTTTTTTGTTGCTGATTGGCGCCTTCGACATAGGGATGCCCATGCTCCGGCCGATCCCGTCCTCGATCTTTGATCGATGTCAAAGGCTTCCGGCCATTCATTCCTTATAGGGAGTGACGGGGGATGCACTCCCCCTTAAGGGTCAGGACTTGTCCGCGCAGCGAGTCAGCGCGCCATCTCGTCAGCGGCTTCCTGTCACGCTTGAACCGCAAGGCGGCGTCCTTGCCGACGCTTTGGATCCGGTCACCCGCATTGCCGTTAGCATCGCGCCTTCATTCCGAACGCGCATCGGCTATTCATGTCCGGACTCATCATCACCGCGGCGGCGCTGGCGGCGATCGCTTTCATCGCTGGCTTCGTGTATGTCCTGTCTCTTCTGTTGCCGGACGGAAATCCGCTCCGGATGCGAATCCGGGCCGCCACCGTCTGGATCTACAAGAATCCGGGCCTGATCGAGAAGCGATTGAAGCTGACCGCCTTCACACTCATCATCGGCTACTTCTTCGTGCTGACGATCATCTACTCTTGAGGGAGACGGGCCGTCGGATCGACCGGACGAACGCGGGCTCCGATCGTCAATCCCGACAGTAGCCTTCCCCGACGTGAACGGTCAGGCACGTGCTCTTGCCCGCCAGCCACTTCATCCCGGTGGCGTCGCCGTTGGTGGCCTTGATCGACTCCTGCTTCCCGTCCCGCTCGAACTGCACGGTGCCGTCCTTGCCGACGCCTGGGAACTTGCGTTCCGCATCCAGGTCCTTGATGCGGACCTCGTAGCGTCCCTCGCCGGCGGCGTCCAGCTGCAGATAGGTGCCTTCCGGTCCGTTCCAGCGGCCGATCCACGCCTGCGCGGGGTCAGGCGTTGACGCCGCGGGCGAAGAAGCCACTGGCGTCGGCGATACCGGCGCTGGCTCGGACGCCGGGCGCTCCGTACGATCGCAGCCTCCGAGTGCCGCTGCGAGGGCGACGATCGCCAATGCACTGATCTTCATCATGTTCGTCTGCACCTTCCACAATGCTTGCCGCGATCGGTCGATCGGGATGACCATCCTGCGAGCAAGCCGGATGCCCGCCCCTTCCCGGGCAGCTTCGTCGGACAGAAAGAAAACCCATGCCATTCGATCTTGACGAGTCCTTCCTCCTGGCCGCGGAGCGTGCGCTCGGGGGCCGTCTGCCGGAGTCTTTCCGCCTCGCCATGCTCCAGTCGAATGGCGGAGAACTGGAGACCGACGACGACGAATGGGAGCAGTATCCGATCGAGGACACGTCTGACCGCAAGCGGCTGTCCCGCACGGCCAATCACGTCCTGAAAGAGACCGAACGATGCCGCGCGTGGCCGCGCTTCCCGGCGAACGCCGTGGCCGTCGCCGGGAATGGATCGGGCGATCACCTCGTGTTCATCCTGGAGGGCGGCGTCTTCGATCCGACCGTGTTGGCCTGGCGCCATGAGACCGGCGAGCTGGAACAGGTCGCCGCGGACTTCGCCGATCTCCAGGACCCTTCCTGAGCACGATCGGGTCGAAGGACCGAAGACCGGACGGTTACTCCGCGGGGTCAGGCCTTGCTGCTCAGGCGAATTTCTGGGCGAAGGCCGCCTTGAGACACCCCAGATGAGCCGCCACCGCGGCAGCGGACGCGCCCGTGGCGTCGGGCAGCTGCGGATCGGCACTTCCCGGCCGATACGCCTTCCGGAAGGCGAGCATCGCCGTGGCGGTGTTGTTGCCCGCATCGCCGTCGATGCCCTTCGGGTCGTAGCCGAGGTAGCTGAGATAGGCCTGGGCCGCGCGCACGTCCAGTGACGGGCAACCCTTGCTGCGCAAGGTCTGATACGCCGTCGCCAGCTTCGTGTCGTACGCGTTGATGGCGTAGTTCTCGCCGTTGTAGAACAGCGCGACCTTCTCCCACCTGCGCGCCAGATACGCGGCCTTGAGCGCCGGCGTCGCCTCGATGAACCGGACGCAACCCATGAGCTGCGCGGCCTCGTCCACGGCAAACGCGGCGATCATGGCCTGGGCGCCGGCATAGCCGATCTTCACGGCGTTGAATCCCATCACCTGCCCCAGACCCCAGGAGACGCTTTCCAGCGCCGCATTCCTGTCCAGCAGCATGGCCCGCTTCAGCCGCGTGTACTCATTGGCGCCCGACGCATAACCGCCGGGCTGCTTGTTGGAGAGATCCGGCGCGACGGCGTCGAACTGGCCTCCCGTGCGTCTGTGGAAGATGTGCCGCTCGTACAGGATCTTCGGCCGACGGTCAGCGAAGAAGCCGAAGCCTCTCGTCTCCACCTGCAGGATGGACCAGAGCGCTTCCTTGTCGCCGCCGATCCGGTTGAGCGCCGTGTCGAAGCCGCCCTGATCGAGCGGCGCCCCCGCGCCTTCGAAGATGTCCTTCATCCGCCCCTCCCCGTTTCCAGACGAACGACTGTCATGACAGTTCGGCCTCGATCGCCTGGGCGTCGTCGTCCAGCGTCACCCGCACGACCTGGACCCACGACACCGGCTGCCCGCCGGCACCCGTGGCCTTCAATTCGAGGTGATGGTCCTCCCCCATCGTCAGCGGCAGCTCGACCAACCCGTTCGACGGCAAGGTGGCGGACTGTCCGTCGATCAGGAGCGTCAGCCCGGTCAAGCTGGCAGCCTCCTCGATGGCCAGCCGCACCGATCCCTTCGGCTTTCCGGGTGGTGCGCCATCAGGCACGGGCGGAGCGCCGGCGACACCGCCGCCCGCGGGTGGGGAGGCCGGCACGGGCTCCAGCTTCTCCGCGGGAGGCGTTGCGCCGCGCCGGTCTTCCGATCCCTCGGCGGGGCTCTTCTCGAACGGCTTCACGGTGGAACGCACCACCATCATCTTGTTGAGCAGATCGAACCAGAACGGCGCGCCCAGCGAGATGGCCAGCCCCGTGAGGATCCACCCGACGACCGCTTCGCACAGGCGCCAGTCGTCAGGCAGCTTCTGGCGCCAGCCGATCAGATCGCCCAGGCCCTTCGTCGCCTCGGACAGTGCATTCTGCCGATCTTCGTCCGACACGGTCGTTCCCGGATCGAGCCGGCTGGCCATCGCCTCGGCCTGCAGCACCACCTGCGCGCGCACGGTGTTGTTGCTGGCCAGCTGCCGCGTGATCGCGATCGTGTCGATGTTGAACGCGGCGGCCGACAGCAGCCCGATGACGAGCAGCACGACCTGGCTCTCGCGCTTGTACCAGCCGCTGACGCGGTCCATGTTGGAGTCGAACCAGGCCTCCAGGCTGGTGCGCGCCCGGTCGAAATCTCCCTGCGCCTCGTTGAGCGCCACCAGCAGCGCGTCGCGCAGACGGCTGGGCGCCAGCGCGTTGGCGTTGGCGAGCAGGATCTCCATGGTGCGGGCCTGGTCGGCCGACGCGGCGCCCGGCGCATCGCCGTCGTGGCGCGCCAGCATGTCGAGGAGCGCGAGCGCGAAGTTGCGCGACGGGATGTAGGAGGGAAGCTTCGATCCGAAGGGCAGCCGCAGCGCCTTGGTGGCATCGACGGCACCGTCGACCAGGGTCTCGCTCTTGCGCCAGAAGCGGAGGAAGCCGGTCAGCTTGCCGGGGTCGTAGACGCCGTCGAACAGGCCGAAGATCTGCGGGTGTGCGAAAAGCCTGGCCGCCGTCTGCCTGCCCGTCGGATCGTCGAGCAGCAGGCGCAGGCCGCGTTCGAGCTGCACGGCCCGGGTCTTGAGCACGCTCTCGATGAACTCGCGCACCGTGGCGGCCAGCAGGCTGGCGATCAGATAGACGAAGACCAGACCGATGGCGATCTCGAGCACCTGGGAGTTGAACATCGCTGCCGCCTTGTCACGCTGACCCGGACGGCATGCTGCCAGCGCCATCCCGGACGGGCATCCTCAGACTTGAGGATCCCTGCGCCGAAGCGGCATCCCGTTGCTCCGGCTGCGCGCCGTCGAGGGCGGCATCGAGGAAAAGCTCGAGGGTTTCCTGGCACAGTGGCGCCAGAGCACCCCACCCTCATCACGCCCATGAAATTCGCCCGCACCACCCCCATCCTGCGCATGTTCGACGAAGCCAAGGCGCTGGAGTTCTACGTGCAGTTCCTCGGCTTCACGGTCGACTGGGAACACCGCTTCGAACCGGGCCTGCCGCTGTACATGCAGGTCTCCCGGGACGGCTGCGCGCTCCACCTCTCGGAGCATCACGGCGACGCCTGTCCTGGCGCGGCGATGCGCATCGAGACGGACGACATCGACGCCTTCCACGCCGAGCTGATCGCCCGTCGCTACGGGAACGCCCGTCCCGGTCTCGAAGAAACGCCGTGGGGGTCCAAGGACGTCTCGGTGACCGATCCGTTCGGGAATCGGCTGACGTTCACCAACGCCATCAGCACCTGATCCGCGCAGGCGCTGAACCGGCGCGCCGGCCTCCGTGCGCCGTCCTCAGCGCTGCGCGTTCACCGCCTCGATGACGACGCTGGAGATGTCGATGCTGTCCCTGGCGAAGGCCACGTGCTCGACGAAGACCATGTCGATCTTGCGCTCCTGCGCGACGGCCTTGATCGCGCGCTCCACGCGTTCCTTCAGCGCGTCGTGTTCCTGGCTGCGCCGATATTCAAGATCGCCTTGGAACTCGCGCTTGGCCCGGTCCAGCGCCCGGCCCTGATCCGCGAGCTCGCGTCCCCGTCGCGCCCGCTCCGCCTCGGAGAGTTGCGGGGCGTCCTTGTCCAGCGAGGCGGCCGCGGTGCTCAGCGCGCCTTCCAGATCCAGCAGGTTCTTCTGCCGCTTGCTGAACTCCTCCTGCAGGCGGCTCTGGGCGGCCTTCCCCGGAATGCTCTCGTTGATGACCTTCTGCGTGTCCACGTACCCGATCCTGAGCTGCTGGGCCTGGGCGGACAGGATGCCGCCCATCAGCAGCGCCGCGCCGCACAGGATCCGTCCGAATCGTTTGTTCATGATCTCTCTCGAAGGATGCCGGATCGTAGGCCATGAGGGATCACACCGGACGACGAGTTGATGACGCCGCCGAATCCCGGACGACGTCCTAACGCGATCGGAACGAATTCCGGGATAGAGTTTTTCCATGCTCAAACCGGTACTGCTCACGCTGATCTCCCTCCTGCCGGGCATCGCCCTCGCGGCCCAGGACGCCCTGCCGGACTGCCAGGCCGGCGAGCCCGTCTCGATCGCGACGCCGGCCGGGCGCCTGCAGGGCACACGCGAAGCACCAGCCGAATCGCGTCATCCCGTCGCGCAAGTGCTCATCATCGCGGGCTCCGGGCCGACCGACCGCGACGGCAACTCGCCAGGCGGCATGCGCAACAACAGCCTGTGCTACCTCGCCAAGGCGCTCGCAGCCGAGGGCATGTCCGTGCTGCGCTACGACAAGCGCGGCGTCGCCGGGAGCCGGTCTGCGGCGGTCAAGGAAATCGATCTGCGCTTCCAGACCTTCGTCGACGACGCAGGCCGCTGGATCGACGACCTGCGCGAACGTGAACCGACCGTGCCCCTCGTCGTGATCGGCCACAGCGAAGGCGCCTTGGTCGGCGCGCTGGCGACGCAGGCCCACCGCGCCGACGGCTTCATCTCGCTGGCAGGATCCGCGCACCGGCTCGGCGATCTGCTCCGGCTCCAGTTCGCTGCACGCGGCACCGCGGCGCAACGCAACGAGAACGAGCGCATCCTGACCGCCCTGGAGGCGGGGCATCCCGTCGACGACGTTCCCCCGGAGCTCGCCGCGCTGTACCGGAGCAGCGTCCAGCCTTACCTCCTGTCGTCGTTGCCGCTGGATCCGACGAAGATCTACAGCAGGCTCGACCTGCCGGTGCTGGTGGCGCACGGCACGACCGACATCCAGGTCCCGGTGGAAGACGCGGACACGCTGGCCCGCAGCGTGCCCAAGGCCTCCCGCTGCATCGTGGAAGGGATGAACCACATCCTGAAGCAGGTGCCTGCGGAGACGCTCACGCAGCTCGCGTCCTACGCCGATCCGAGCTTGCCTGTCTCGCCGTCGCTGACGCGTTGCATCTCCGCGTTCATCCGGACCGTTCCGGCCCCTCGCGCCGGGCGATGATGCAGGCCTGTCGAAAACCGCCCGCCTGACTCGTCGTCAGGGAGGCACCCCCGCCAGGCTTCTTCAAGGACTACCGATGAACATGCTGCTCGCCCCCGCCCTGCTGGCCCTCTCCGTCGCCGCGCACGCCGCCCCCGCGACCTACGACATCGACCCGACGCACACCTATCCCAGCTTCGAGGCCGATCACATGGGCCTGTCCCACTGGCGCGGCAAGCTCAACAAGAGCGCCGGCACCATCGTCTACGACAAGGCCACCGGCGCCGGCAGCGTCGACGTGAAGATGGACCTGGCCAGCATCGACTTCGGCCTGGACGCGATGAACGCCTGGGCCACCGGCGACAAGTTCTTCAACGTCGAGAAGAACCCGAACGCGACGTTCAAGGGCCGCTTCGACGGCGCCAAGGCCGGCGTGCCGACGCAGGTCGTGGGCGAGCTCACCCTGAACGGCAAGACCCGTCCCCTGACGCTGGCCATCCACCAGCTCAAGTGCGTCCCGCACCCGATGCTCAAGCGCGAACTCTGCGGCGCCGACGCATCAGGCACCTTCAACCGCGAGGAATTCGGCCTGGGCGCGGGCAAGGACTACGGTTTCAAGATGGACGTGAACCTGCGCATCCAGGTGGAGGCGATCGCCAAGGAGTAAGCGCTACGCCCCGACCCTCCCGGAGTGGTTGCACAAGTGCCGTCGCCTCATTAGCATAAGCACTTATACAAACACCGCGACGCAGAAAGCGTCGCCACCTCCGGGAGGTCCCCATGCCAGTCGATGCCGTCTCGCCCGCAGTCCAGGAACGCTGGTACCGCCCATCGCTGCGGTCGCCGCTGGTGCGCATCGTCCTCGGCGCCGTGGCCACCGTGGCGCCCGTGGCACTCTCGATGGCGGCGATCCACGCGGTCATCCCCAAGCCGTATCGCCAGCTGTGGCCGCAACTGCTGGCGGCGGTCCTCTGTCTCCTCGCCTATCGCGCTTTCACGCGTCTGGTCGAGAAGCGCCAGGCGCCGCCCGAGCTGGCGCCCGCCCCCGCCGCTCGCGAGCTCGTCACGGGCGCGCTCCTCGGGCTGAGCCTCATCACCGGCATCGTCGGCGTCCTGTGGTCGGCCGGCGTCCTGCGGATCACCGGCGCGACGTGGCAGAGCCTGCTCGGCCCGATGGCCGAGATGACGATCGCCGCAGTGCTGGAGGAACTCCTCTTCCGCGGTGTCCTGCTGCGCGTCCTGCTTGAACGGTTGGGCGTCTGGCCGGCCCTGGCGATCTCGTCGCTGCTGTTCGGCCTCGGCCATCTGCCCACCGAAGGGTTCTCGGCGGTCGCCTTCCTCGCGATCATGGTCGCAGGCGCGCTGCTCTCCGCCGCCTACCTCGTCCACGGCCGGCTGTGGCTGCCCATCGGGCTGCATTTCGGTTGGAACTTCGCCACCACGGCCCTCTTCGGCCTCTCGTCCTCCGGCAACAAGACCTTGGGCGTCCTGCACACGGCGCTCAGCGGGCCGGAGTGGCTCACGGGCGGTCCGTTCGGCGTGGAAGCGTCGACGGTGACGCTGGTGGTGACCGCTGCGGCCACGATGGGCCTGCTGGTCTGGCGCGGTGGGCGGCCGGTCGCGCCAGCCCTGAGAATCGCCGGATGGAAACAGGCATGACAAGAACCCTGGGCACGCAACTGCGCCACCTCATCGAGCTGCTGGACGGCGCGGTCGAGCGCTCCTACGAGAACGTGGACCCGAGCTACCGTCCGCGCTACACCCCCGTGATGCGCGTGCTCATGCGGGAAAGCGAGTCCACGATCAGCGCGATCGCCGTCGCGGCCGGCATCAGCCAGCCAGCGGTGACGCAGACGGTGGCCCGGATGACGGAGGCCGGTCTGGTCGAGGTCGTCGCGTCGGAGACGGACGCCCGGCAGCGCATCGTGACGCTGACGAAGCAGGGCAAGCGCCTCGCGCCCAAGCTGGAGCAATGCTGGGCAGCCACCGCGCTGGCGGCGAAGAGCCTGGAGAAAGACATGAAGGTGCCGCTGGGCGCCGTGCTCGAACAGGCGATCGAGGCGCTGGAGAAGCGCTCCTACGACGAGCGCATCGCGGCGGCGAGAGAGAGGCTCGGCGGTCTCTGAGACTCACGGGCGCTCGATGCCGCCCCCCAGCAGCGCCTGCAGGCGCAAGGCGTCATCGGTGGCCGCGCCGGACGCCGTGTTGTCGAAGATGCACCAGACCTCGGTCCCGGCCGGCCACCGCGAGATCTCCTCCGCCCGCGCGGCCAGCCAGTCGTCCTCGTAGCGCGACCAGTACATCCGCGGCGACCCGTGCCAGCGGTAGTACACGACGGCCCCGCGCCCGTCCCCCGCCTCGCCGAGCCAGCCTCCCGGCGTCGCCGCCCCCGTCGGCCTTGCCGGATCCGCAGCCACGCGTCCGACGCGCTCTTCCATGAGCAGTCGATCGGCGGCCGCAGTGAACCAGCTCGGATGCCTTGGCTCGCACACCACCGCGCCCTCGAAGCCGGCATGGACCGAGCGGAAGAAGGCACGCGCCGTCCTCGTGTCCAGGTCCAGCGACGGCGGCATCTGCACGAGGAGCGCGGCCAGTCGGTCGCCAAGTCCGGCCAGCGAAGCCGTGAAGGCCTGGACCTCCGCGCGCGGCACCTTCAACCGTGCAGCGTGCGTCATCGCCTCGGGCAACTTCGCGGAGAAACGGAAGCCCGCCGAAGTCTCGTTCGCCCATCGTTCGAACGTGGTCGACCGATGGACACGGGTGAAAGTCGAGTTGATCTCCGCGCAGCCGAGAACGCGGGCGTACCTCGTCAACTGGCTCCCTTCGCCAGGGAAAGATCCGGCGACGGCCTTGGGGATGCTCCAGGCGGCGGTTCCGATACGGACACGGGCGGACATGCAGGCAGTCCTTGAAGTGCGCTTCCGAGCCTCTGGCAAGCGGCGCACCGATCGAGATTGTTCGCGGGTAGTGTCGTTGGACATCGAGGCGGCATGCCCATTGCCACGATGTTCTCGTCGGTGTCTTTGCCGACGCGCACAACGTGGAGACCACCATGGCTCAGCAACCCAACGCGCAGAACCCGAATCAATCCCAGAGCGGACAAGGCCAGCAGAAGCAGCAGCAACAGCAGCAGCATCAACAGGGCCAGCAAGGACAGAACCAGCCCGGCGGCCAGCAGCAGGGCTCCGGATCGCAAGGCCAGCGGCAGTCGCCGCAGCAGGGTCAGCAAGGCGGCGATCGCCAAGGCCAGCAGGGCCAAGGGTCCCAGCGCCAGAACCCGCAGACCTCGCGCGATCAGTCCAACCAGGCCTCGCGCAACGATCAGGACCAGGACAGCGATTCGTCGCGTGACGATCGTTGAAGACATCGCTGAAATGCAGCTGAGAAGCAGCTGAGATGCAGCTGAGATGCAGCTGAAACGCCGGTGAAGCGCCGATGAGGTCGCTTCGCCTCGACAGCCCCGGTTTCCCGGGGCTTTTTTCCGTCCCGACTCCGACTGATCTATCCCGTTGGCGAGCCGCTTGCCTTCGTCGGGCATGGACGAACTGCTCAACGCGCTGCAATGGCCCGCGATGGTGGTCACGCTCGCCGCCGCCTGGCTGGTCGGCGGACGCAGCGCGCGCCGCAGGACCTGGGGCTTCTGGGTCTTCGTGCTCAGCAACGTCCTCTGGTGCATCTGGGGCGCCGCCACCCAGTCCTACGCGTTGATCGTGCTGCAGGTCGGGCTGTTCGTGATGAATCTGCGCGGCGTGCGAAAGAACGAAGAGGAAGAGCATGCGGACGCGAAGTCCAGCAGGCATCGGCAATCCCGTGCGGACGAGGTCCGCTGACCGTCCTCGCTTGCGGGCACCGCGCTTGCTATTGAGTTTTCTGCGATGTGCCGACGTGGCACGCCGTCCCAGCCACCACCGCCAGGAGAACTTCCATGCCTTCCTCGACGACCAGCTCGACCGCCGCCCGCAAATCGACGACTCGCCGCACCACGACCGCCCGCGCCAGGACGCCCGATGCCGTGAGCCTGCTGCGCGCCGATCACAAGCTGGTCAGCGGGTTGTTCGACCAGTTCGAGAAGTCGCGCTCCGTCGCGAAGAAGAAGCAGCTGGTCGCGCAGATCTGCCTGGAGCTGACGGTCCACGCCCAGGTCGAAGAGGAGATCTTCTACCCCGAGGTCCAGCTCGCACTGAAGGACAAGGAGCTCGTCCCCGAGGCGCGCGTCGAGCACCAGAGCATCAAGGACCTGATCGCCGCCGTCGAAGGCGTCGAGCCCGGCGGCGAGGACTACGACGCGAAGGTCAAGGTCATGAGCGAGTGGGTCAAGCATCACGTCAAGGAGGAGCAAAACGAGATGTTCCCCAAGGCGAAGAAGGCCGGCGTGGACATGGCCGAGCTCGGCGAACGGATCCAGCAACGCAAGGCGGAGTTGATGGCGCAGGAGCAGGCCAAGCACTGATGGCGACGCCCTCCACGACCGCTAGCGGAGGTCAAGCCCACGGCCACGGCCACGGCTACGACCACGCCGACGCCGACACGGGTCGGCGTCTGCGCGCCTTGATCGACGCCGGACGCGCGGACCTCCCGCTGCCAGGCAGCGGACGCACGCTCGAACGCTGGTCCGCGCTGGCGGCCGTCGCCGCGCAGGACCTGTCGCTCGTGAAGCTCTTCGAAGGTCACACGGACGCGACGGCCATCCTGGCCGAAGCGGGCTTGGCGCCGCAGTCCGCCGCAGCCGCTTACGGCATGTGGGCGGCCGAACCGCCCGGCGCGCGCGTGACGTTCCGCCGCCAGCCTGACGGCTCGGTGATGCTGTCCGGCACGAAGGCGTGGTGTTCCGGTGCCGCATCGCTGGATCGCGCGCTGCTGACGGTCTGGCCCGATGACAGCGACACCGGGGGATCGAGCACAGGACCGTGGCTCGCGGATGTCGACCTCCTGCAACCGGGCGTCAAGGTCGATGCCTCGCGCTGGAAGGCCGTCGGCATGGCCGACTCCGCGAGCGCGTCGGTCGCGTTCGAAGCCACGCCCGCTCGCCTGGTCGGCGGCGCAGGCTTCTATCTCTCGCGACCTGGCTTCTGGCACGGCGGCATCGGCATTGCCGCCTGCTGGCACGGCGCGGCCTGCGCGGTGGGTGAGGTTCTTCGAGCTCAAGCGGTCGCCGTCGCCGCCAGCGCCGATCCCGGATGGCATCGGGCATTGGCGCTCGGTGAGGTGGACCGGTTCCTGAGCGCCAACGCCGCGCTGCTGCGCGAGGCAGCCGCCTGGGTGGATCGCCACCCCGATCGCGACGCGCGCGCCTGGGCGCTGCGCACGCGCGCCGCGAGCGACGAATGCGCGCAGCAGGTGCTGCGCGCCGCCACGCGCGCGATGGGCGCCGGACCGCTCTGCCACGACGAGACCTTCGCCCGTATGGCAGCGGATTTGCCTGTGTTCATCCGGCAATGCCACGGCGACCGCGATCTGGCCGCGCTGGGCAACGAACTCCTGAAGCAGGCAACCACGACATGGACGCTGTGACCCTTCCCCCGGAACCGGGCGCGCTGGCCGACCACTTCGAGACGCTGTTCTCCGAAGACGACGACCCTTGGGGATACCGCACGCGCTGGTACGAGCGGCGCAAGCGGGCGCAGCTCCTCGCGAGCCTGCCCGACGAGCGCTACGCGCGCGCCTTCGAGCCCGCGTGCGCGAACGGCGAATTGAGCGCGGAACTCGCGACGCGCTGCGATCGCCTGGTCTGCAGCGACGGCAGCGCCGCGGCGGTGGCGCACGCCCGTCAGCGACTGGCCGCAATGCCCCATGTCGACGTGACGCACGCGCAGATTCCGGCGCAGTGGCCCAAGGGCCGATTCAACCTGATCGTGCTGAGCGAGATCGGCTACTACCTCGACGACGACGCCTTCCACGCGACCATCGATCGCGCGGTGGAGAGCCTGGCCGACGGCGGCACGCTGATCGCCAGCCACTGGCGCCATCCGGAAGGCGACTACTTCCGCAGCGGCGACGACGTGCATCGGCACATGGCCGTGGCGTTCGAGCAATTGGGCTGGACAAGCCTGCTGCGGCATGAGGAGGACGACTTCCTCGTCGAAGTCTGGAGTCCGGACGGTCGCTCGGTGGCGCGTCGCGAGGGCCTGCGGCCATGATCGGCGCGGTGGTGCCCGCGCACGACGAGGAAGCGCTGATCGGTCGCGCCCTCCGAGCGCTCATCGACGCCGCCGCGCATCCGGATCTGCAGGGCGAGGAAGTCCGCATCCTGGTCGTCCTCGACGCGTGTCGCGACCGCACCGCCGAGGTCGTCCGCTCGCTCGGCGTACAAGGCCTGGCCATCGAGGCGCGCAACGTCGGCTTCGCGCGCGCGGCGGGCGCGCAGGCGCTCATCGAGCAAGGCGCCCGCTGGCTGGCTTTCACCGACGCGGACTCGGTCGTCGCGCCGAACTGGTTCTCGCGACAGCTGGCGTTCCGCACCGAGGCCGTCTGCGGCGTGGTCGAGGTCGACGACTGGACCGGATTCACTGCCGAGGAGCGGACCGCCTACGAGGTCGGCTACACCGATGCCGAGGACCATCGCCACATCCACGGCGCCAACCTCGGCGTCAGCGTGAGCGCCTATCAGCAGGCCGGCGGCTTCGCGCAACTGTGCAGCCACGAGGACGTGGACTTCGTGGAGCGGCTCCATGCGCTCGGCATGCGCATTGCCTGGACCAACACCGTGCGCGTCGTCACGAGCGCCCGCCAGGATGGCCGGGCACCGGACGGATTCGCCGCCCACATGGGGCGCCTGCGCGCCTAGGAGTCTTCCGATGAGCTCATCCGACCCGTCTTCCGACAAGTCCTCCGACACGATCGCCTTCCCGAAGCAGTCGCAGCCCTGGCCGGGCCTGGCGCGCGACATGATTCCCCCGCCCGATCACGGCGAGAAGACCTACGTGGGACACGGCCGCCTGGCCGGCCGTCGCGCGCTGATCACCGGCGGCGACAGTGGCATCGGCCGCGCCGCGGCCATCGCCTTCGCGCGCGAAGGCGCGGACGTCGCGATCAACTACCTGCCCGACGAGGAGCCCGACGCGCGCGAGGTGATCGAGTTGATCCGCGAGACCGGTCGCCGGGGCATCGCGTTGCCGGGCGACCTGCGCGAGGAAGCGTTCTGCCAGAAGCTGGTGGCGGACGCGGTGCGCGAACTCGGCGGCCTGGACATCCTCGTGAACAACGCCGCCCGGCAGCAGAGCCACGCATCGATCCTCGACATCAGCACCGAGCAGTTCGACTGGACCTTCAAGACCAACATCTATGCGCCGTTCTGGCTGTCCAAGGCGGCGATCCCACATCTGAAGGCCGGCAGTTCCATCATCAACACGGCGTCGGTCAACTCGTACGACCCCGGTGAGAACCTGCTCGACTACGCGTCCACCAAGGGCGCGATCCTGATCTTCACCAAAGGCCTCGCGAAGCAACTCGCCAAGCAGGGCATCCGCGTCAACGCGGTCGCACCGGGACCGTTCTGGACACCGCTGCAGGTCTGCGGCGGCCAGACGCAGGAGAAGCTGCAGAAGTTCGGCGTCGACACGCCGATGGGACGCGCGGGTCAACCTGCGGAGCTCGCGGCGGTGTACGTCCTGCTGGCGTCGTCGGAATCGAGCTACGCGACCGGTCAGGTCTATGGCGCCTCGGGCGGACGCGGCGATCCATGAAGCCTTGTCCGGTCACTCGCTCGTGACGATGCGGTGAATCGGCACCGAATGCCGATATCGGTCAATCGTGGACCGGCTGGTGACGCAAGACGGCGGGCGGCGACCTTGCCTTGCACGGTGACCCGCGTCCTCCTGCGCGGACCCACGGAAGGCCTCCCATGCTCGCCCTCACCTACCACGGCGCCAAAGACGTCCGTGTCGAAACCGTGCCGGATCCGGTGCTCGCCGCCGACGACGATCTGCTGCTGCGCGTCACCGCCACCGCGATCTGCGGATCCGATCTCCACATCTACCGCGGCAAGATCCCCGACATGAAGTCGGGAGACATCCTCGGCCATGAGTTCATGGGCGTCGTGGAGGACGTCGGCCGCGGCGTCACCCACATCAAGCGCGGCGATCGCGTCGTCGTGCCGTTCACGATCTCCTGCGGAGACTGCTTCTTCTGCGGCCGGCAGCTCTTCGCCGCCTGCGAGACGACCAACCCGGGCCGCGGCGCCATCCTGAACAAGAAGGACATCCGCGCCGGCGCCGGCCTGTTCGGCTACAGCCACCTCTACGGCGGCTACGCGGGCGGTCAGGCGCAGTACGTCCGCGTGCCCAAGGCCAACGTCGGGCCGCTGGTGATCCCCGACACGCGCCTGAGCGACGAGCAGGTCCTCTTCCTCTCGGACATCCTGCCCACCGGCTACCAGGCGGCGCTCAATGCGCAGGTGACCAAGGGATCGAGCGTCGCCATCTTCGGCGCCGGACCGGTCGGGATGATGGCGGCGGCCAGCGCGCGCCTGCTCGGAGCCGAGCGGATCTTCATGATCGACCACCATCCGTACCGGCTCGCCTTCGCCAAGGAGACCTACGGGGTCCTGCCGATCGACTTCGACCAGGTCGACGATCCGGCGCAGCTGATCATCGAGCAGACCGACCACCGCGGCGTCGACGCGTCGATCGACGCGGTCGGCTTCGAGGCCAAGGGCAGCACGATGGAGACGGTGCTGTCCACGCTGAAGCTCGAGGGATCGAGCGGCACCTCGCTGCGATGGGCCATTGCGGCCACGCGACGCGGCGGCATCGTCAGCGTGCCGGGCGTGTATGCGGGCTTCATCCACGGCTTCCTGTTCGGCGACGCCTTCGAGAAGGGCTTGAGCTTCGCCAGCGGCCAGACCCACGCACAGCGCTTCATGCCGGAGCTGCTGGCCCACATCGAGAGCGGCGCGCTGCGCCCCGAGGTGATCATCAGCCACCGGCTGCCGCTCACGGACGCCGCGCGGGGCTACGAGATCTTCAACAAGAAGGAAGAGGATTGCCGCAAGGTCGTGCTCACGCCCTTCGACAACTGATCAACGTCCATTGAACGCTCCAGGAGCTGTCATGAATCCGAATCACAATCCAGATCCGAATGCGGATGCGCGTCCAGGACTCGATGCCAATGAATTCGTCGAGCGGCCGTTGGCCGTCGTCACCGGCGCGTCGAGCGGCATCGGCCGTGAACTCGCCCTCGAATGCGCGCGCCACGGCTACGACCTGCTGATCGCCGCGGACCGCTCCCAGGACGACACCGCGGCGGCGTGCCGCGCCGAAGGCGCGCAGGTCCGGACGCTGCAGGCCGACCTGTCGGTCGTGACCGGCGTGGACGCGTTGATGGCGGAGCTCGGCGGCCGGCCGGTGGACGCCCTGCTGGCCAACGCCGGTCACGGCCTGGGACACGCATTCCTCGACCAGGACTTCAAGGCGGTGCGCCACGTCATCGACACCAACATCACCGGCACCCTGGACCTCATCCAGCGGGTGGGCCGCTCGATGCAGGCGCGCAACGCGGGCAGGATCCTGATCACCGGCTCCATCGCAGGCCTGATGCCGGGCAGCTTCCAGGCGGTCTACAACGGGTCGAAGGCCTTCATCGATTCATTCGCCTACGCACTGCGCAATGAATTGAAGGACAGCGCAATCACCGTCACCGTCCTGATGCCCGGGGCAACCGACACCGAATTCTTCCGTCGCGCCGACATGACCGACACCAAGGTCGGCACGGGGAAGAAGCAACCGCCGGACGAAGTGGCGAAGGCCGGCTACGAGGCCATGGAAGACGGCGAAAGCGTCGTGGTGGCAGGCTGGAAGAACAAGATCCAGGCCGTGCTGGCCAACGTCACGCCGGCAGAGATGCTGGCGGAGCAGCATCGGAAGACGGCGGAGC
The DNA here is from genome assembly GCA_002205125.1 of Roseateles noduli. Classification (GTDB taxonomy): domain Bacteria; phylum Pseudomonadota; class Gammaproteobacteria; order Burkholderiales; family Burkholderiaceae_C; genus Roseateles; species Roseateles noduli. The sequence continues at coordinate 20,013 of NIOE01000011.1, forward strand.
CGGGCAGCGGGGACAAGGGCTAGCTCGACGGCGGACTGACTCGACGACGAGTCAGTCCTCGTCGACCGCGATGACCTGCTCGGCGGCGCGCAGGTAGGCCAGCGCGGCCTCCGGATTGCGCGATCCGCGCGCCACCTCTTCCAGCGAGCCGGAGCGGCGCAGCGCCTTGTTGAGCTCGGCGACTTCGTCGCCCAGCGCGCGGGCCGCGTCGAGCGCGCCCATCAGGTCGAGCAGACCGCCGAGCTTGGGACGTGAGACGTCGGGACACAGCCGGCGCACCAGCTCCGGCTGCGTGCGCAGCGCGTCGGCCAGTGCGATGGCTTCGCGATCGCGCAGCGGCGCCAGATGGCTGGTGCCGTGCAGCAGCATCGGCGCAATCACGCGCAGGAAGCGCGACGGCAAGTTGGCGTAGAGATCGTGCAGCAAGGTCGCGGCCTCGTGCAGTTGCAGACGGATCGCCGCGCGCGCCACCGGCTTCATCGCCGGATCGTTCTCCATCTTGTAGCGCCACACGCAGGCGGCGGCGAGATAGAGCGCGGCGAGGATGTCGCCCAGGCGCGCCGACAGCAGCTCCATGCGCTTGAGCTTGCCGCCGAGCAGACCCATGGCGAGGTCGGCGGTCAGCGCGTACCGGGCGGACAGCGACGCGATGAGTTTTGCTTCAGCGCGCAGATCGTCCGGCACCTGGCCGCGCAGCGGCGCGTGCGCCAGGCTGCGCCAGAGGTTGCGCATCACGTGGCCGAAGTGGCCGGAGAGCGCGCGACCGAGGCGTTCCGGGTCTTGCGCCTGCACGGCCGACATCTCCTCCAGCACGAAGGGATGGCAGCGCGTCGCGCCCTGGCCGAAGATGATCAGCGCGCGCGACAGCAGGTTCGCGCCTTCCACCGTGATGGCGATGGGCGCGTGGCGGTAGGCGACGCCGAGCAGGTTACGCGGACCGGAGATGATCCCCTTGCCGCCGAGCACGTCCATGCCGTCGTTGACCGCGCGGCGGCCCGCCTCGGTGAGCTGCACCTTGAGGATCGCGCTGGCGACGCTCGGCTGCTCGCCGGCGTCGAGCGCCGCCGCGGTGTAGCGGCGCGCCGCGTCGGTGGCGTAGAGCCGCGCTGCCATCTGCGCGGTGATGCCCGCAATCGCGTGGAAGCGTCCGATGGGCAGGCCGAACTGCTCGCGCACCTGACCGTAGCCGTTGACCACGAACAGCGCGGTCTGCTGCATCGCGGCGCCCAGCGCCGGCAGCGAGATCGCACGACCCGCGGCAAGGCACTCCATCAGCATCCGCCAGCCCTGCCCGACCCGCTCCTCGCCGCCGATCACCCAATCCATCGGCACGAAGACGTCTTCGCCGCGTATCGGTCCGTTCATGAAGGCCGAGTTCATCGGATGGTGACGATGACCGATCTCCATGCCGGGCGTGGGCACCGGCAGCAGCGCGCAGGTGATGCCGAGCGCCTGCTCGCCCTCCGGCCGCGTCGGGTCGATCGCCTGGAAGGCGAGGCCCACCACGCTCGCCACCGGCGCAAGCGTGATGTAGCGCTTGTCGAAGCGCACGCTGAAGCCGCGCACGCTCTTGCCGTCGATGACGCGTTCGGTGAGCACGCCGCGATCAGGGATGGAGGCGGCGTCCGAGCCGGCGTGGGGCGAAGTGAGCCCGAAGCAGGGCAGCTCGCGGCCGTCGGCCAGGCGCGGCAGGTAATGCTGTTGTTGGGCCGGCGTGCCGTAGCGCAGCAGCAGCTCCGCCGGACCGAGCGAGTTGGGCACCATCACCGTCACCGCGCAGGCGGTGTTGACGGTGGCGATGCGGGTCACCACCTCCGCATGCGCGTAGTGGCCGAAACCCAGGCCGCCGTACTCCTTGGGGATGATCATCCCGAAGAAGCGATGCTGGCGCAGGTAGGCCCAGACGTCGCGCGGCAGATCGCCGGCCTCGTCGATGGCGTGGTCGTCGAGCATGCCGATGAGCGTGGTCACCTCGTTGTCGAGGAAACGGCGCTCCTCGTCGGTGAGGCGGTTCGGGCCTTGCGCGATCAACGCGTCGAAGTCCGGGCTGCCGGCGAAGAGCTGCCCTTCGAAACCGACGGTGCCGGCTTCGAGCGCGGCGCGTTCGGTGTCGCCCATCGCGGGCAAGGCCTTGGAAAACGGCGTCATCGCGAGACGCCCGAGCAGTCGGTGGAATCCCATGGGGCTAGCCTAGGTCCGCGCGCAAGTCGGCGGCGTCGGCCTGCGGCGCGGGAGCGCGTAGGACACGAGGCCGCTGTAGGGCAACGACCCACACGCGCTTGCGTCGCCCTCCTCTACAGGGAAACCCGCATCCACCGGATGATCCAGGCATGAAAGCTGCCTCTGCATCGCCGCGATGAACTCCATCCTCGAAGGGTCGGCGACCTGCGATCTCGCCACGGCGTTTCAACCGGTCTTCAGCCTCACGCATGGCCGCCTGGTCGGTCATGAGGCGCTGCTCCGCGCCACCGATGCGGACGGTCGGCCCATCGCGCCCAACCTGCTCTTCGACGCCCTGCCCGACCACCGGGCGCGCGCGGACCTCGACGTCCGCGCCGTGCGGCAGCACCTGAAGGCCTACGTGGCCATGGGCAAGCAGGACGCGCCCGAGTGGCTGCTGCTGAACCTCCATCCCGCCGCGCTGCTCGAATCGACCGGCGCCCTCGACGAGATCGAACGCGCGCTGGACGCCAGCGGCATCCGACCGTCGCGCGTCGTGATCGAGGTCCTGGAATCGCCGCTCTTCGAAGACGAGCGCGTCTACCCCGCTCTGCAGCGCCTGCGCGCCAAGGGCTGCCTGATCGCGCTCGACGACTTCGGCGCCGGGCATTCGAATTTCGAGCGCGTCTTCGACCTCGCGCCGCATCTGGTCAAGCTGGACCGCCGCGTGCTGATGCGGGCCAAGCAGGATCCGAAGGCGCTGCGCATCCTCCAGCGCATGGTCTCGCTGCTGCAGGAGTGCGGCGCGCTCGTGCTCGTGGAAGGCATCGAAACGCTGCAGGGCGCCCACATCGCCCTCACCTGCGATGCCGACTTCGTCCAGGGCTACTACTTCGGCCGCCCGCAGACGGCGACGCTCGCGGTCGAGGACGGCAGCGAAGCGCTGGACGCCGCGTGGAGCAGCTTCGACGAGGCGCAGTCGCGCAAGGACGACCGCTGGCGCGAGTCCATGGCGTTGCACTGCGACCGGCTCCGCCTGGCCAGCATCGCCCTGGCGGCGGGCGTGCCGATGAACGAGGCCTGCGCGGACTTCCTGTCCGCGCCCAACGCGTCGATGTGCTACCTGCTCGACGACCAGGGCCGGCAGCTCGCCGACATCGCCTTCCGCGACGACGCCGCGCGGGAGAAGCTGCAGCGCGTCGAGCAGTTCGAGCCGCTGCACAACTGCGCCGGCGCGCGCTGGTCGCGCCGCCAGTACTTCCGCCGCGCGGTGACCTTCCCGGGATCGGTCCAGCTCACCCGGCCGTATCTGACGCTCCAGGGCGGCTGGATGTGCCTGACCGGCTCCATCGCCTTCGAGCTCGAAGGCCGCACGGCCATCCTGTGCGGCGACCTGCGCGTCCACATCCCCGCGGACGAGGCGCCGTGATCTGCGCGCCCTACCCCGAAGACGAGGCCTGGCGGCTGGCCACGCTCGAACGCTTCGGCCTGCTGTCGGAGTCGCGCGATCCCTTCCTGGACGCGCTCACGGTCACCGTGGCCAGGGCGTTCCACGCGCCCATCAGTGCCGTCTCCTTCATCGACCGGGAGCGCCAGTTCTTCAAGGCGATCACCGGTCTCGACGTCCGCGAGACCGCGCGCAGCTGCTCCTTCTGCGCCCACGTGCTGTGGTGGCCGGAACCCATGGTGGTCCTGGACGCCCGCGAGGACGAGCGTTTCGCCGGCAACCCGCTGGTGGTGGACGCGCCCCACATCCGCTTCTACGCCGGCGCACCGGTCTACCTGCGCGGCGTGTGCCTCGGATCGCTGTGCGTCATCGATCACCGGCCGCGCAGCGATTTCGACGACGGTCAGATTCGCATGCTCAAGGGCGCCGCGAGCGCGGTGGAGGAGCGGCTCATCCAGATGACGGCGATGCATGCCCCCGACGCGGGCATGACCTGACACCGACGCGCATCGGGGTCGAGTCAGGACCCCGGATCCGCCGTGGCGACCAGGAAGTCCACCTTGTCCCCGGCGGCCGGCGAGCGGAACACCAGCACCATCCCGCGCGTCGTGTCCGGCAGCACCGGCACGATCAGCGAGGTGGCGCGCGGCGCCCCCGACGCGATGAAGCTGTTGCCCAGGCTACCCAGCGCATGCAGCGCCCTCGCCGGCCTGGCCGGCTTCGTCGTCCTGGCCACCGCCGACATCAGCGTCAGATCCAGGGCCTCCGGGGGACTTTCGCCCAGCCACGTCGTCGCGCATTGCGTCAGCCGGCAGAAGCCGTGGTCGCCGCGCAGGGGCGGTCCGTCCACGCGATGCCACTGCGCATCGAAGTAGCGGCACTCCACCACCGTCTTCTCCGCGTCGCCGTCGCGCACCGTGCGCAGCGCCCACGGCACCACGTAGAACTGCGCCAGGCCCGGGGCCAGGAAAGCGGTCTGCGCGCCCGCCGTGGCGCGAAGCGCACGCGCCTCGTGCGTGGCCAGCGCGATCTTCCCCCTCGTTGCGAACTCACTCATGGCACGGGTCTCCTCTCAGACCAGATGATCCGACGTGTCGCTGCTGTTCTTGATCTCGGGGTCGGAGGTCGCCACCAGGCCCTGCACCACGCCGGTCGCCGGATAGCGGAACACCAGGATCACGCCGCGGGTCGCGCCCGGCGCCACAGGGACCACGACCGAGGGCGCGTCCGCAGGCCCCGAGGCGGTGAAGCTGCTGTTGAGCAGGCAGGAGGCCGACAGCGTCCTCGCCACCGCGGAGAACAGCGCCACGTCCACCGGCTTGGGCGGCTGCGGCAGCCTGGGCAGGGTGTTGGGTCCGCCCTGCGTGATGCAGAAGAAGGCGTTGCGGTTGGTCATCGGCTGCGTGCCGACCATGACGCCGTTCGCATCGAAGTAGAGGCAGTTCAACGAAATCGGCTCGCCCGTGGTGCTCGTGGTCAGCTCCCACGGCACCACGTAGTACTGCGCCGCATGTCCAGCAGCCGCGGTGGCATCGCCCGGAACGGCGTGACGATCATTGTCGGTATGGGCAAGCGAACTCATGAGGACAGCTTCCTTGTCGTTGAAGGGGTTGAGGAGAAATCGAAAAGCCCCGGCGCGTAACCGCCGGCCCGCAGCCGGGCGGCGGCGGCGCCGTCGGCGGCATCCTGTTTCGTGCAGCGCCGCGCCGCCAGCCAGGCCTCCAGCGCGAGGCCGGCCTGACCGGCGGACACCGCCGGCGCCAGCGTGTCGCGCAGGGCCTCGCACATCGCGCGCGATCCCGCGTCGGCGGGACGCGAAGCAGCGCCCGCCGACGTCGGCGCCGTTCCGGACATCACCGCCGCCTCCGACACCGGCGTCTCGACCCGCGTCGTCGACGCTTCCCGCATCGGCATCGCCAACGTCAGCAGCCCGAGCCGGGCGACCAACTCCAGGCTCTGCCATTGCCGCGGCGTCGATGCCAGCAAGGCCTCGAGTTCCGCGCCGGCTTTCGCGCGACGTCGCTGGAACTCCTCGGCATCGCCCGCGCGGGCGGCCATCGCCGCCTCGGCCACCGCCAGCCGCGCCAGGATCTCGCGTCGCAGGCGCTCGCGGCCGGGCTCGGAATCGGGCCGCGACGGCACCTCCGCGCGAAGCTCGCCCAGCGCATCGCGCACGTCCATGCCCGCATCGGTCTTCACCAGCAGCAGGTTGGCCTGCGCATGCTGCCGATCGGTGGACCAGTAGCGATTGCTGGGGTCGCGGCGCTCCGCGTCGCGCAGCAGATCCACACCCGTGCTCAACAAGGCAACGGCTTCCTTCAAGCGGCCCGACGCCCGCAACGCATCGCCGCGGCGCAGCTCCACCAGCGCCAGATCCCGCTGCCGCACCTGCGCGTCGGGCGTGCGCGCGGCCAGCTCGGCCAGTGGCTGGCGGGCGACGTCGAACAGCGCCAGCGCCTGCACCGGATTGCCGCGGATATGCGCCACCCGTCCCAGCCAGATGCGCGAACTCGCCACCGCTTCCTGTGCGTCGGCATTGCCCGGCTTGCGGGCCAGGGCCGCCAGTTTCAGGGCAAGGGCCTGCTCGAACCAGCGCTGCGCCTCGTCCCAGGACGAGCGGCGGAACGCGATCGAGCCCAGGCTGTTCACGGCGAATCCCAGCTCGGCCTGCGCATCGACGTCCTCAGGCAAGACCTGACGCCAGGTCTCGGAAGCGTCGCGGTAACGCGTCATCTCGCGCGTTGCCGTCTCCAGGTCGCCGGCGTCGAAGGCCATCTGGCCGAGCCAGAACGACGCCGCGCCCAAGGTCTTGTAGTAAGCGGCCGGATCCTGCTGGGCCGCGCGGTCCAGCGGCAGCAGCAGCTGCAGCGCCGCATGCAGCGCGTCCGCGGCGATGTCGGTGCGGCCCTGGCCGCGGCTGCTGTTGACCTCGCCGATGACCACCAGCGCCCGGGCGCGCTGCAGCGCGTCGGCGGGCGTCTCCTTGCCGCCTTCGGCCGGCGCGAGCAGCTTCACGCCCTGCTCGCCGATGCGGCTGAGCACGTCGAGCTGCCCCATCGGCCGCAGCTTGTCGGCGAGCTCGCCCAGCATGAAGGACGCGAGTTGCCGACTCTGACGCTGGCGCTCCGCCGCGACCTCGGCCTGCCGCGCGTAGCCCAGGGCCGCGATGCCGGCGATGCCGGCCAGCAGGAACGCTCCTGCGCTGGCCGCGCCCAGGCCCCAGCGCTGGCGGCGCAGGCGCCGCTGCGAGCGCTCGATGAAATCGCGCTCCCGGTCGCCGAAGAGCTGCGGCGCCTCCGCCAGCGCGCGCGCCGCGGTCCACAGCGTCGAGCCGCGCGGCATCAGCAAGGGCCCCGCCCGGTCCGCCTCGATCCAGCGCGCGACCCATGGCCGCAGTTCGTCGCGCGCGGCCAGCGACGCGCGGTGCTGCGCCACCCACGTCGTCACGCGCGGCCAGCGCCGCAGCAGCGCTTCGTGCGCGACCCGGTAGCCATTGACGCCGCCGGCCAGGTCCGCCACCAGCAGCCGCGCGTCGACGAAGGCGCGCACCAGCGCCTGTTCCTGCGGGTCGGAGAGCTCCGACGCCGCGATCCATCGACTGGTGGGCGACGCTTCCTCGCCACCCAGCGTGACGAGCCGGGGCAGCAGCCGCGGCAACGCCTCCTGCTGCGCCTGCGGCAGCTCGCCGAGCAGCGCTTCCGCGCGGCGTCCGATCGCGCCTTCCAGTCCGCCGAGTTCCTCGTACGCCGACCACGCCAGCACGTCGCCCGGCGCGCGATGCAGGTAGAGCTGCTGCAGCGTGTACTGCAGCAGCGGCAGCGCATCCGACGCCTGCATCGCGTCGATGCACAACCGGTCGTCCAGGCGGTTGAGGCCGCTCTCGTCCGCGCCATAGCTCAGGCCCGCGGCCCGCGCGGGCAGCCGGATCATCTGCGCGATCGCGCGCGCGTCGGGCGGGGCCAGATCGAGGTGGGCGCCGTCCTCCTTGCCGCGCATCAGCGACGGCCAGCGGGCCAGCGCCGCGTAGAAATCGTTGCGGCAGATCGCCAGCACGACCAGCCGGGCGCTGCTCACCAGGCGCTCCAGCATCGCGAACCAGGCGCTTAGCTGCCCGTCGTCGCCCTGGAAGACCGCTTCGAGCCGGTCCAGCACCAGCAACGGCGGGGCCTGCGCGCCCGCGCGCAGCGCGCGCGTGGCGTCCAGCCCGATCGTGAGCTGTCGCAGCACCTCGCCCGGCGTCTCCCGCAGGTCCGCGGCCAGCGTCTCGATGCTGTAGCCGGACAGCAGGGGCACGCCCTGGCACTCCCAGTCCAGCATCGCACCCGCGACGCCCGCCCAGGCATCCAGCCCGCCCAGCGCGCCGAGGTCGACCAGCGCCGCGGCGCTGACGCGCAGCAGCTCCGCGCCGGGGTCGTTGTCCGGCGTCGATCGGATCAACGCCGGCACCAGTCCGGCCTGCACCAGCGAGGTCTTGCCGGACCCGCTGGGCCCCAGCAGCACCATCAGCGGGTGCCCCAGCCGCCATTGCCGCGTCAGCCGCGCATGCAGCGCGGCGACGGCGTCGTCGCGGCCGAAGAACACGCTCGCATGCGCCGCGTCGAAGGGCTCCAGCCCGCGGAACGGGGACAGCCCGCGCCAGCCGCCCGCATGGCTGCGCGGCCCTTCCGCCGACAGCACGCCCAGCGTCGCCACCAGCCGGTAGCCTTGCTTGCGGATGGTCTCGATGTAGCGCGGCGTGGTGGCGCTGTCGCCCAGCGCGCGCCGCAGTCCGGCCACCACCTTGTGCACCGGGTTGTCCCCCAGCGTCGTGGCCTCCGGCCAGCAGTCCTGCAGCAGCGCCTCGGCCGACACGACCTCGCCGGGATGACGGCACAGCGCCACCAGCACCGCCATCGGGCGCGGCTCCAGCGTCACCGTCTCGTCATCCCGCTGAAGTCGTTTCAGCCGGCGCGTGGGCACGTCCACGATCCAGTCGCCGAGCAGGAAGCTCAACGGCTCGCCCGCCTTCATCCCGCGCGTCGACGTCGTCTCCGTCGTCTTCGCGGGCGGCGGTCCCTCCTCGATGCTCGGCTCCATCTCTGCACTCCCAGGTCCCGGCCTCTACGGACCGTGATGGCGCGCAGTCTAGGAGCGGCAGCCTCGCGCGTGTGTATCTCCACCCCGCAAGGGTTGACAGCTTGACAGGGGACAGCGCGCCCGCGCGGGTGCCCCGGTCGGCCCGCTGCATGTCAGCCGAGCCGAGCCGGGCCGGGCCGGGCCGGGCCGGGCCGGGAGGAGTCGAATCTCCGCAAACCCGCCGCCCAACATCGGCATCCGTCGGATGGGTGCCGGGGGACGACGCTCCTATCGTTCAACCCATGATCGACGCCGCCCTCCTCCACATCGCCGGCCACCTGAACGCCGTGCTGCGCCGCTCGCACCAGTCGGCGGAGGACCTGGTCGCCGTGACCGGCCTGCACGAGGCCGACGGCGCTCCGGCGGCCGGCGCCTCGCACCGGCTCTGCGCCTTCCTGGTGAACCTGGAGCGCGACGCCGTCCCCGGCATGCCGGCGCATGCGCTGGGCAGCGGCGAGCGCACGGCCCGCTTCGCCCCGCCGGTCCAGCTCAACCTGCTGGTGATGATCGCGGCCAACTACGGCGGCAGCACCTATCCGGAAGCGCTCAAGCTGATCGGCAGCACCATCGCCTGCTTCCAGGCCACCCCCGTGCTGGACCCGCAGAACACGCCCGGGCTGGATCCGCGCATCGACAAGCTCACGATGAACATCGAGCCGCTGGGCCTGCACGACCTGGCCACGCTGTGGGGCGTGCTCGGCGGCCGCTACGTGCCCTCGGTGCTCTATCGCGTGCGCCTGCTCTCCATCGACGCCCGCAAGCCCGACGCGCAACTGCCGTCGGTGCGCACGCCCGGCGTCGGCGTCCACGGCTGAACGGCTGAACCGCGGAGCCGACCATGGGTCCCTACTTCCCGTTGCTGCAGGTGGACGTCGCCCACGGCTACTACGCCGACGGCCGCTGCCGCGGCCTGCGCTTCGTCCCCGCCGGCACCACCGCCGAGCGGCTGCGCCGCGCCGACGCGCTGGTGCGCGCCGACGGCGGCTCGCTGCGCGTCCACGGCCCCGCCGAAGCCATCGAGCGCCTGCGCGACGACGCCGAGGACCGCTCCGGCGCCTTCGACGACAGCGCGGCGCTGAGCTGGTGCGTCTTCGCCACCGACGACGACTTCGCCTGCGGCACGGAGGACGCGGCGGATCGCCCGCGCGAGTTGCTGTGGGTCCAGCCTCAAGGAACGGCAGATCCGGCGACGGACGCCCCGTCCGACGCGGACACGACGCCAGACGACGCGATCCACGTCGCGCTGGAGGCGCGGCCCAAGGCCCTCGACGCGGCGGAACTCCAGCCCCTGCTGACGCCGCACGACCGCCGCGTGGTCCCCTTCGCGCTGCTGAGCCTGCCGCTGTCGCGCCTGCCGGCCCGCGGCCCCGCGCGCGATCCCACGGCCTGGCCGGCGCGCTACCGCTGGCCGCTGGCGCCGCGCGCCACGGTCTGGAAGTACTGCCTGCTGGGCGACTGGACCGAGCCCGCGCTCGCCGTCGTCGATCTGTCCGGCGAGACCGGCTTCAGCGCGCCCGTGCCCGAGCGGCTGGACGACGGCACGCCGATGCTGGCGATCCGTTCGCACGGCCTGGTGCCGCTGGCGCAGCGCTCGCCGCGCCGCTTCCAGCTGCGCAGCGCCGGCGCCAGCGACAAGGTGCTGATCCGCCGCCTGCCCACGGCGGCGGCGCGACTGCTCGCCCGCGAGACGATTGCCGGACGACCGGCGATCGTCTCCGAGATCCATGTGCATCGATAACCCGCAGAGGAGGCCGCCATGGCTATGAAGACACCCGGTGTCTATATCGTCGAGAAGAATGCGTTTCCCAACTCGGTCGTCGAGGTGGCCACCGCGGTGCCCGCCTTCGTCGGCTACACCCGCCGGGCGGAGAACGGCGGCAAGTCGCTGCTGAACAAGCCCTGGCGCATCAGCTCGATGGCGGAGTACCACACCTACTTCGGCCACGGCCCCGACCCGCACCTGACCATCGCGGAGGCGCCGGCCAACACGCGCTCGGACTTCCGCAGCGACGACAAGGACTACGCGCTGACGCAGGCCGACGGCGGCGACGGCGGCCGCTTCCTGCTGTACCACGGCATGGTGCACTTCTTCCAGAACGGCGGCGGCCCCTGCTACATCGTGTCCGTGGGTAACTACGACGGCCTGGTCGAGTCCCAGAAGCTCACCGACGGCATCGACACGCTGATCAAGGAGCAGGAGCCGACCATGCTGGTCATCCCCGACGCGGTGCTGCTCAAGCGCGCCGACTGCGTCGCGGTCCAGCAGGCCATGCTGCAGCACTGCGGCGGCCGCATGCGCAACCGCATCGCCATCCTCGACGTCTGGAACGGCTACCTGGACCGCAAGGACCCGGGCGGCGATCCGATCGAAGGCTTCCGCAACGACCTGGGCGTCAACTTCCTGGACTTCGCGACGGCCTACTACCCGTGGGTCAACACCACCGTCGTGCAGGACAAGGACCTGGACTACACCCGCATCGCCAACCCCGCGCTGCTGGCCCAGCTGCTGCGCAAGGAGCTGTCGCTGCCCGACGCCGTCGACCCCGCCATGCCGCCGCGCACCGCGCAGCAGACGCAGGCCGTGGCCGACATCGTCAAGACCGACGACGACTGGACCAAGTACGTCACCGACCTGGTCAACAACTCCACCAAGTCCGACCTCGAGAAGCAGAAGGCGCTGACGCCCGCCGCGCTGGCCGTCGCGGTGGAGACGCACAAGTCGCTGCTGCACAAGAGCCTGGTCTCGATGAGCCCGCTCTACAACACCGTCATGACCGAGGCGCGCAACCGGCTCAACCTGCTGCCGCCCTCGCCCGCCATGGCCGGCGTGTACACCATGGTCGACAACAGCCGCGGCGTCTGGAAGGCGCCCGCCAACGTCAGCCTCAACGGCGTGGTCTCGCCCGAGGTCACCATCTCGCACGAGGACCAGGAAGACCTCAACGTCACCACGCAGGGCAAGTCCATCAACGCGATCCGGTCCTTCATCGGCGAAGGCGTGCTCGTGTGGGGCGCGCGGACCCTGGACGGCAACAGCCTGGACTGGCGCTACGTCAACGTGCGCCGCACGATGATCATGCTGGAGGAGTCCTGCCGGCTGGCGTCCAAGGCGATGGTGTTCGAGCCCAACGTGGCCAACACCTGGGTGACCATCAAGAGCATGATCTCCAGCTTCCTCACCGGGATCTGGAAGCGCGGCGGCCTGGCCGGCGCGGTCCCCGACGACGCCTTCAGCGTCCACGTCGGCCTGGGCGAGACGATGACCCCCGAGGACATCCTCGAAGGCATCCTGCGCGTGACCGTCCTGGTCGCCATCAGCCGCCCGGCCGAATTCATCGAGATCACCTTCCAGCAGCAGATGCAGAAGTCGTGACGGTGTGCGGCCCCGGTGCCGACGGCATCGCGCGGTCGCCCGCCACATCACCCACGGCATCACGCACCCTCATTTTTCCGACCTCATAAACCTCGTGGAGGCAGGCAATGGCAGACGACGGATCAGCGCAATCGACCACGGTATGGCCCCTTCCCAAGTTCCGCTTCGAAGTGAAGTGGGACTCGGCGGTGATGTCCTTCCAGGAGGTCTCCGGCCTGGACGTGGAAGCCCAACCCATCGAGTACCGGCACGGGGACAGCCCCGCGTTCTCGGTGCTCAAGATGCCGGGCATGAAGAAGTACAGCGACGTCACGATGAAGAAAGGCGTCTTCAAGGGCGACAACAAGTTCTGGGACTGGTTCAACGAGATCAAGATGAACACCATCAAGCGCAAGCCGGTGACCATCAGTCTCCTGGACGAGGCCGGCAAGCCGACCATGGTCTGGACCCTCACCAACGCGTGGCCGACCAAGATCACCAGCACCGACCTGAAGTCCACCGGCAACGAGGTGGCGATCGAGACCATCGTGATCGCGCACGAGGGCCTCGTCATCGCCAACGCCTGATGGCGGTCCCGAAGATCGGCGCGCCGTTGTACCCGCCGCCGGCCTTCCACTTCGCGGTGACCTTCGGGGCCAGCGCGAAGGACGCCGACGGCGCCTTCCGGGAAGTCACCGGACTGGGGCCGGAGATCGAGACCGAGACGGTGGTCGAAGGCGGACAGAACGCCTTCGTCCACCAGCTGCCCAAGGCGGTGAAGCATCCGAAGCTGGTGCTCTCCAGGGGCATCGCGACGATGGAGTCGCGGCTGCTGCTGTGGTGCCAGTCGGTGCTCGAAGGCGGACTGGCGCGGCCCATCTTCCCGAAGCAGCTGCACGTCTTCCTGCTCGACGAGGACGGCGGCCCGCTGCGGGCCTGGGCGGTGCAGAACGCCTACCCGGTGAAGTGGTCCACCGAGGCCTTCCAGGCCACCCGCAACGAGGTCGCCATCGAACGCATCGAGCTGGCCTACGCCGGATCGAACCGCCTGATGTGAGGCGCCCGATTCCAACGCATGAGCACGACCATGAGCATCGAAGTCCGACAACTGCTGATCCGCTCGCAGGTGACGCCCGCCCCGGCGTCGCCCGCGCCGACCGTGTCCCCGCGGGACCTGCAGCGCCTGCGCGAGCAGCTGCTCGCCGAGTGCCGCACCTGGCTGACCGAGCGCCTGCGCGCGCAGCGGGAGCGCTGAGATGGCGACGGACGACGGCGCCTCGCCGCAGCTGACCCGGCTGCTGCTGACGCGCTACAACCTCAGCAAGACCGGCACGGTCGAGCTGGACAAGGACGTGACCTTCCAGGCGCAGATCAACCCGTCCGAATTCAGCCACCACTTCGGCATCCGCTTCGACAAGACCAAGTCGCAGGGCTCGCCCGGCGTGGAGCCGAAGTTCGCCAGCATCGACGACGAGCGCGTCAACTTCTCCATCGTGCTGGACAGCACCGGCGTGGTCCCGCCCGTGCCGGGCCAGCCGACCGACGTGAAGGGCCAGCTCGCCCAGCTCAACAAGGTCGTCTACGAATACATCGACCTGCGCACCGAGCCGCCCTACGTGCGCGTGCTCTGGGGCACGCTGATCTTCTTCGGCCGGCTGGAGTCGCTCAAGACGCAGTACACGCTGTTCAAGCCGGGCGGCGATCCGCTGCGCGCCAAGGTCGACATGAGCTTCGTCGGCGCGATGAGCAAGGAGGAGGAACGCCGCGTCACCAGCCGCGCGAGCACCTCCGACCTGACGCGCACCGTGACGATGAAGAAGAACGACTCGCTGGGCGCGCTCTGCGAGCAGATCTACGGCGACTCCTCCTCCTTCATGAAGGTGGCGCGCTACAACGGCCTGACGGACTTCCGCAACATCCCGCCCGGGACGGTGCTGAAGTTCCCGCCGGTGGGGAAGTGACATGCCCGGCGTCTCCCCGCTCCAGGACAGTGTCGGCGTCGTGTCGCTCAGCGTGCTCGTCGACGGCGAGCGCCTGCCCGAAAGCGCCGACCTCATGTCGGTGACCGTGCGCCGCGCCGCCAACACCGTGCCCAGCGCGCGACTGGTCTTCAACGACGGCGACATGCCGGACCGCGAGTTCCCGCTCAGCGACGGGGCCCACTTCAAGCCCGGCGCCGCGCTGACCGTGCAGGCCGGCTACGGGCTGCAGGAGGAGACCATCTTCGAAGGCCTGGTCGTGCGCCACGGTCTGCGGGTCGAGGGCGACAACGACGCGCGCCTGATCGTCGAATGCCGCGACAAAGCGGTGAAGATGACGGTCGGCCGCCGCAACGTGAACTACATCGACCAGCTCGACAGCGACATCATGAGCACGCTGGCCGGCGCGCACGGGCTGTCGGCCGACGTCGAGGCGACCACCATCACGCATCCCGAGCTGGTGCAGCACTTCTGCAGCGACTGGGACTTCCTGCTGACGCGCGCGGACGCCAACGGCATGCTGGTGTCGGTCAACGACGGCGCGCTGTCGGTCGCCGCGCCAAAGTCCGCCGGCGAGGCGGCACTGTCGGTGACCTACGGCGCCGACCTGATCTCCTTCGAAGGCGACGTCGACGCGCGCCACCAGTACGGCAGCGCGATGGCGGTGTCCTGGGACCCGAAGGCGCAGGCCGCGCTGGAAGGCACCGCCGCCGATCCCGCCACGCTGCCGGTGCAGGGCGACCTGGACACCAGCACGCTGTCCGAGGTCATCGGCCTGGCCAGCTTCCGCCTGCAGGCCGGCGCGCCGCAGTCGCGCGACATGCTGACGCAATGGGCCAAGGCGCAGCAGCTCAAGTCCGGCCTGGCGCGGCTGCGCGGCCGCCTCAGCTTCCAGGGCAGCGCCAAGGCCAAGGTCGGCGGGCTGATCGAGCTCAAGGGCGTGGGCAAGCGCTTCAGCGGCTCGGTCTACATCACCGGGCTGCGCCACCACATCGAGGACGGCGCGTGGACGACCGAAGCCGACTTCGGCCTCGATCCCGACTGGTTCAGCGCGCGGCCCGACGTGCCGGCGCAAGCGGCTGCCGGCCTGCTGCCGCCGGTGCCGGGGCTGCAGGTCGGCGTGGTGATGAAGCTGGACGCCGACCCCGCTGGCGAGCAGCGCGTCCAGGTCAAGGTGCCGGTGCTGCAGGCCGAGACCGAAGGCGTCTGGGCACGGCTGCTGCAGTCGCACGCCAGCAGCGGCTTCGGCGCCTTCTTCCTGCCCGAAGTCGGCGACGAGGTCGTGCTGGGCTACTTCGCCGGCGACCCGTCGCACCCGGTGATCCTGGGCAGCCTCTACAGCAGCGGCCGCGCGCCGCCGTACGCGCTGGCCGCGCCCAACGACACCAAGGCCTTCGTCACGCGCTGCAAGCACAAGCTGGAGTTCGACGAGAAGGACAAGGTCATCACCGTCACCACGCCGGGCAACAACCGCATCGTGCTCAGCGACAAGGACAAGTCCATCCTGCTCGAGGACCAGAACGGCAACAAGGTCGAGCTCAGCCCCTCGGGCATCGCGCTCGACAGCCCCAAGGACATCACCGTCACCGCCAAGGGGCAGATCAAGCTGGACGCGGTCGGCGCCGTGACCATCACGTCCAAGGCCGACGTGAAGACCACCGGCCTGAACGTCAGCAGCGAGGCGCAGATGGCCTTCTCCGCCAAGGGCAACGCCGCCGCGGAACTCTCGGCCTCGGGTCAGACCGTGGTCAAGGGCGCGATGGTCATGATCAATTGAGAAAGGACACGCCGTGCCGCCCGCCGCCCGCCTCACCGACCTGCATGTCTGCCCCATGGTCACGCCCGGCCTGCCGCCCATCCCGCACGTCGGCGGCCCGGTCATCGGACCGGGCGTGCCGACGGTGCTGATCGGCTCGCTGCCCGCGGCCGTGGTGGGCGACAACGCGACCTGCGTCGGCCCGCCGGACGCGATCGTCAAGGGCTCCGCGACGGTGATGATCGGCAGCCGGCCGGCGGCGCGCGTCGGCGACACCACCGCGCACGGCGGCAACATCGCGATCGGGCTGCCGACCGTGATGATCGGGGGCTGACATGGACGCCGAACACGACTTCCTCGGCGCCGGCTGGGCCTTCCCGCCCGCCTTCGACCGGCGAACCCGCGGCGGCGTGATGGTGTCCGGCGTCACCGACGTCGAGGAGAGCCTGCGCATCCTGCTCACCACCGCGCCCGGCGAACGCATCATGCATCCGACCTACGGCTGCGGGTTGCGGCGCATGGTCTTCGAGACCATCAACGACAGCACGCTGACGGAGATCCGCAGCCTGATCCAGCAGGCCATCCTGTTCTTCGAGGCGCGCATCGCGCTCAACGCGATCGACATCGACACCGCCGGGCTGTACGACGGCGTGCTGCGCCTCCGGCTCGACTACACGCTGCGCAGCAGCAACAGCCGCTACAACTTCGTGTTCCCGCTCTACGTGCGCGAGGGCGAGGTGCTGCTGGACATGCCTGCGGATCGGGCGGCGGGCGACGCGTCGACCGCCGCCGGCGCGGTCGCTGCCGGCGCCGTACCGGGGAGGCAGGCCGCATGAGCACCGGCACCGAACAGCGCGAGCGCTTCCCGCAAGCCCTGGCCCCCGGCTACTTCCGCCCGGACGACCTGGACTTCGAGCAGCGCGTCGAGATGACGGCGCAGCTGGCGCGGCATCTGCGCTTCATCGACCTCGACGACCACGACGCGGGCGACTGGAGCGCGCTGTTCGCGACGGATCCGACGCTGGTGATGGCGCGCATCGCGGCGGTCGATCCCTGGCCGATGCAGCAGCACTTCGGGCGCGAGGTGGACAGCGCGCCGCTGCCGCACCTGGCGCGCCAGGTGCTCACGCTGGCGGGCTGGCTGGACCTGTGGTGGCGCGCGCTGGCCGGCATCAACGACACCGCGCCGCGCGTGCTGCGCGAACGCATCCATCGGCTGGTCGACCAGCAGCTGGCGGCCGACCTGCGCTGGGTCGAACGCCGGTTCCTGCTGGGGCCTGAAGCCGCCGCGGGATCCAACGCCACCAACGGGCCGAATGGATCGAATGGATCGAGCGGCGCGGCCGCGCCTCGCCCACCGAGCCCGGTGGAGCGCCAGCTCTCGCGCATGTGGCACCGCACGATCGCGGAGGAAGCGGTCGTCGATCCGAATGCCGAGCGCGAGGACCGCGAGCGGCTGCGCGAGCGCTTCTTCGCCTTCCTCAGCGCGGTCGAGGACGTGCGCGGTCTGGCGCGCGAGCTGCTGCCCGACAGCATCGCCACGGCCAACCACGAGCCCGCGGCGGCGCTGCTCATCGCGTTCCTGAAGGTCTGCGAGACGGCGCAGCGCGAGGTCAACCGCTTCCCGGCCCGGCACACGGCGTTCTACTACCGCGACTGCCTGGGCTTCGACCTCGCGCCGTCGCGGGCGGACACCGTCCATCTCGCCTGCCAGCGCGACCCGCGCGCGCCCGGCGACGTCTTCCTGCCGCCGGGCACCGCCTTCGACGCGGGCAAGGACGCGGCAGGCCGGCCGGTGCGCTTCGTCAGCGACGGACCGTTGACCGTCACCGACGCGCGCGTGGAGACGCTGCGCACGCTGCGTCTGGAACGCGACCGCCTCATCGCGCCCGAGCGCGACCTCAACTACGTCACCCGCGCCAAGGTCGCGCAGCCGGTGGCGGACGGTCGCACCGTCTGGCCGCTGTTCGGCGCGGCCGGCGGCGCGGGCGCCGAGGACGCGCGCATCGGACTGGCCATCGCCTCGCCGCTGCTGTTGCTGCGCGAGGGCGAACGCGAGATCCGCGTGATCCTGCGCCAGACCTCGTCGGGCGCCGCGCCCGACCTGCGCGGCCTGCGCGATGCGGTGCTGCGCGCCAAGACCGCCGACGCCTTCCGCGACGCCTTCGGGGATCTGGTGCCGCAGTGGCTGCTGGCCGGAGAGAGTGACGACCTGCGCGACACCGACTGGGTCTCGATGCGCAACGCCGCGCATCGCCTGCTCGGCACCGGCCTGCCGACGATGCTCGACGGCTCGGGGTCGCCGAACCGCGCGCTGATCTTCGACCGGCTGATGCAGGGCGCCTTCCGCCTCAGCTTGAGCACGGCGACCGGCTGGTGGACCGTGGAGAGCCGCCTCGACCGCGCCGCCGGCGCCGGGCTGTCGCTGCTGATCCGGCTGCGCGCCGATGCGCCCGCCATCACCGGCTGCGATCCCGCCGTGCACGGCGCCGAATGGCCGACGCGCCTGCCGGTGCTGCGCCTGGAAGTCGCGACGCAGGGCCGGCTCTATCCGTACTCGCTGCTGGCGCGGCTGCCGCTGGCCGAGGTCGACCTGCGCGTGTGCGTGCGCGGCGTGCGCGACGTGCGCCTGGCCAACGGCCTGGGCCGGCTCGACGCGTCCAAGGCGTTCTCGCCCTTCGGCCCGCTGCCGGGCCTGTCGTCCTACCTGGTCGTCGGCTCGCCCGAGGCGGCGCGCAAGACGCTGGACCGTCTGTCGCTGGACATCGAATGGGGCGGCCTGCCGCTGGAGCCCGGCGGCTTCGACACGCACTACGCCGGCTATGGCGGCGCGGCGGGCAAGGAGCTGCGCCAGGGCCGCTTCACCGCGGAGATCGCCTGGCTGCGCGACAGCCAATGG
The DNA here is from genome assembly GCA_002205125.1 of Roseateles noduli. Lineage (GTDB taxonomy): Bacteria > Pseudomonadota > Gammaproteobacteria > Burkholderiales > Burkholderiaceae_C > Roseateles > Roseateles noduli. The sequence goes on from NIOE01000011.1 coordinate 38,721, forward strand.
CAGCCCTGCGCCAACCGGTCCGCCTGCCAGCCGCTGTTCGCCGAACCCAACCCGGCCGGGGAACTGGTCGCGACCCAGCACATCGAGATCGATCCCGGCTCGGTGCGCAAGCTCAGCCGCGCGACGGACGAGGACTGGTCGACCATGCCGATTCCGCGCAACGGCCTGTGCCGGCTGCAGCTCAGCGGCCCGCGCGCGGCCTTCGGCCATGCGGTCTATCCGATCGAGCTGGCGGCCACCGTCGCTGCCAACGCCCGTACCAAGCGGCCGAGCCCGCTGCCCAATCCGCCCTACACGCCGGTGATCGAGCGCATCTCGCTCAACTACGAGGCCGCCAGCATCATCGCGCTGGACCGCGACGACGACCCGCCCGAGGGCGTCGACGGCGAGCGGCTGTTCCACCTGCACCCCTTCGGCCTGCAGACGCTGTACTCGGCGATGTCGGGCGGCGGGCACGACCTGCTGCCGCGCCTGGGCGCGGACGGCAACCTCTACATCGGCCTGTCCTCCTGCGATCCCGGCGGCGTGCTGACGCTGCTCTTCCAGCTGCGCGAATCGTCGGCGCGCAGCCTGCTCAACGGCGACCGCCCGCGCACCGTGCAGTGGGCCACGCTGGCCAACGACGAATGGCGCACGCTGGCGCCGTCGCGCGTGCTGGGCGACACGACGCACGGCTGCCTCACCTCCGGCATCGTGACGCTGGACCTGCCGCGCGACATGAGCACCGACCACACCGTGATGCCGGCCGGCCTGTACTGGCTGCGGCTGTCGGCGCGCTCGGCCTTCGACACCTTCGCCGGACTGGTGTCGGTGCGCACGCAGGGACTGCGGCTGCGGCGGCAGATGCCGGGCGACGCGGGCGCGCCGCCGCCCCGCAACAGCAGCGCACCGCCCGCGCCGCCGGAGCCGCTGGTCGACGGCGTCATCGTGCGCTCGTCCGCGACGCTGCCGGGGCTGGCCTCGGTGACGCAGGTGGGGCGTTCCTTCAGCCTGCAGCGCGAAGAGGACGAGCGCGCCATGATCACGCGCGCCGGCGAGCGGCTGCAGCACAAGGGCCGGGCCTCGGTGGGCTGGGACGTCGAGCGGCTGCTGCTCTCGCGCTTTCCCGACGTGCTCAAGGCCCGCTGCATCCCGGCGGATGACGGCAGCGGCGTCGTGACCGCGGTCGTGATCCCGACGCTGCCGCGCAACCTGCCCGCGCTGGCCTGCGCCGCGCCGCGCTTCAATGCAGTGGAGCTCGCCCGCATGACTGCCGCGCTGGGCGAGATCGGCTCGCCCTTCGCGCGCTTCCAGGTCCGCAACGCCGCCTACGACCGGCTGCAGCTGCGCGCCACGCTCGGCCTGACGCGCGGCGCGCACGAGGGCGCGACGCTGCGCCGCGTCAACGAGGCCATCGTCCACTACCTCTCGCCGTGGTTCGACGACGGCTACGGCGCGCGCTTCGACTGGCTGGTGCGCAGCGAGGACCTCGAAGCCCGGCTGCGCGCGCTGGAAGGCGTGAGCTTCGTGACGCAGCTGTCGCTGATCACCGTCGCCTGCGACGACCGCGACGTCTACACGCTGTCCGACACCGCGCGCATGCCGGTGGGCGCACCTCGCTCCGGTCGCTCGGGCAGTGGCGTCGGGGGCGACGCGGGTGATCAAGGCGATCAAGACGGCGTGCGGCCCGTCACCGGCGCGGCGCATGCGCGCGCGCGACTGCCGTGGAGCATCGCGCTGCCGATGCCGCAGCACATCCTCACCGCGGTCGACCGCTTCCCGGAGACCGTGTCGCCCCGCGCGACGGGCGTCGACCGGCTGGCGGTCGGCAGCACCTTCGTGATTGGAGGCCCGGACCGCGAAGGCCCGGACCGGCAGGCCGCCGGACCCGCCTTCGTGATCGGCAGGGGCGCGCCATGACGACCCGCAACCGCGACACGCTCAAGCAGTTCTTCCAGGAGGGTCGGCTGCCCACCAGCGACCACTTCGGGGACCTGATCGACTCGATGCTCAACATGAGCGACGAGGGCTTCCGCAAGACGCCGGAGAACGGGCTCGAAGTCTCCGCGCCGGTCAGCCACGACGCGCTGGTCAGCTTCTACCGCGAGCAGAGCGGCCGCGAGGCGATCTGGTCCATGGCCTATGGCGGCGACCGCGACCAGCTGCTGTTCCATCACGGCGACGCGCGCGCCGCCGGCACGCGCGATCCGGTGCTGGCGCTGGACACCGAAGGCCGCGTCGGCATCGGCACGGCCAGGCCGCGCCAGGCGCTGGAGGTGGCGGGCGTGGTCGCGTCGTCGGGCCGGCTCGGCGACCTGCGCCGCGAGGACGACACCGGCCAGCCGCTGAAGGCCGACGGCGAGTGGCACGACCTCACCGGCCCGCTCGGCGGCTGCCAGGCCTTCGAGGTGATGGCCGGCGTCGGCCAGAAGGAAGGCGGCCGCTTCGCGATGCTGCATGCGATCGCGATGAACACCTACAACCCGCTGCCGGGCTGGCTGGAGTTCCTCTCGCCGCGCAAGCGCATCCGCAGCCAGCATGCGTGGTACGGCCGCCGCTGCGACCGCATCCAGCTGCGCTGGACCGGCGGCCACGGCCGGCGCGCCAGCTACCGGCTGCAGATCCGCACGCAGTGCGACTACGGCGAGGGCAAGGTGATCCAGGCCTCGGTATCGCAGCTGTGGTTCGACCCGGAAATGACGGGAGGCACGCTGTGACGGTCAAGCTGTCGCCCACGACCGACGAGGAACGCGACGTCGGCTTCGACGGGCTGCGCGCGCGCGGCATCGAGCTGCTGCAGAAGCTCAGCGGCGGCATCTGGACCGACCACAACCTGCACGACCCCGGCATCACGATGCTGGAGCAGCTGTGCTTCGGGCTCACCGACGTCGTCTACCGCGCGGGCTTCCCGGTCGCGGACCATCTGACCGGTCCGGACGGCACCATCGATCACGAGGCGCTGTCGCTGCATCCGCCCGCCGAGGTCTTCCCCTGCCGGCCGACGACGCCGGCGGACTACCGGCGCCATCTGCTCGACGCGACGCCCGGGCTGGACGACGCGACGCTGGTGCCGGAGCCGGGGACCGGTCTGTACCGACTGCAGCTGCAGCTGTCGCGCGATCCGGCAGGATCGTCGGGATCGTCGGGGTCGGCGGGAGGTCCGACCGTGCGCGCGTCCGGCGGCGCGGCGCCCTCCGGCGACAGCGCGGACGATCGCGTCGCCGCGGCACGCGCGGCCTACTTCGAGCGCCGCAACCTCGGCGAGGACCTGCATCCCGACATCGTCCGCATGCGCGACGTGCCCTGCGACCTGCACGCCGACATCGACATCGCCGGTCCGCGCGACGGCGTCGACATCCTGGCCGAGGTCTATGACCGTTGCGCGCGCCACATCGCGCGGGCGGCGGTCTCGCGCACGCTGGACGAGCTGCTGCGCGAAGGCCATCCGCTGGAGCGCATCTACACCGGTCCCGCGCTGCGCAACGGCTTCATCGAGGACGCGCCCGCGCCCGAGGCGGGCTACGCGGCCGAGCGGCTGTTCCTCTCCGACCTGACGACGGTGGTGCTGTCGGTGCCCGGCGTCGTCGACGCGCGCGTGGTCGCGCTGCGCGCCGAGGGCCGCGAGGCGACGGCGGGCTCGGTCGAATGGCGCGGCGCGGACTGGGCGTTGTCGCTGCGGCTGCCCGACCGCGACGTGCCGTCGACGATCAGCGTGCGACGCCGCGGCAACGTGGTGCCGGTGGCCTGGAACGACCTGCGCCGGCGGCTGGAGGACCTGCGCGCCGCTGGACGCTCGCACCGGGCGCGCGGGAGCACCGAGCAGGTCGCGCGCGCCGCCGAGCTGCTGCCGCGCGGCGTGCACCGGCGGCTGGACGGCTACGTATCGGTGCAGGACCACCTGCCGGCGATCTACGGCGTGGGGCGCTACGGCGTGCCGACGTCCGCGCCGCCGCAGCGGCAGGCGCGCGCCAAGCAGCTCAAGGCCTACCTGGCGATGCAGGAGCAGGCCATCGCGCAAGGCCTGGCGCAACTGCAGCATCTGCGCGCGCTGTTCGCGGTCACGCCGGGCGCGCGTCAGGGCCTGTGGACGCAGATGATCGGGGCCGACGCGGTGCCGGGTCTTGACAGGCTCTACACGCAGCCGCCGCAGGTCGTGGCCGACGCGGTGTACCGGCCCTTCGACCGCTCGACGCGGCGCAAGAACCGGGCGCTCGACCACCTGCTGGCGCTGCACGGCGAGACCTACACGCAGAACTCGATGCGGCAGTTCCTCGGCCACCTCAGCCCCGAGGAGGCGGAGACGCTGCTGCTGGAGAACAAGGCCACCTGGCTGCGCGACATCGTGCAGCTGACGCGCGACCGCGCGGGCGGTTTCGATCCGAGCCGGCCGTCGTGGGACGCGGCGGACAACTGCGGCGGGCTGCAACGGCGCGCCAGTCTCCTGCTGGGCTTCAAGCAATGGCACGACCGGCCGCTCACGCGCGCGCTGCGCGAGCAGCGCTTCACGATCGTGGCGAAGCCCGGGGCCGGGCATCAGCCGTGGCTGCTCGACGGCCAGGACGACGCGGTGCGGCTGGCGCCGTCCGCCGGCCACGCCGTGCAGCCCACCGACCGCGCACAGGTGCGCGAGGACCTGCAGCGCATGCCCTGGCTGCGGCTGCCGATTCCCGCCGGGCTGCTGCGCGCGGGGCAGCGCAGCTCGCGCTACCGCTTGATCACGATGACCGGTCCAGGCTCCGGAGCGAGTTCGAGCAGGGCCGGAGCTGGCGGCAGCAGCAGCAGCAGCAGCAGCAGCAGCAGCAGCAGCAGCAGCAGCAGCAGCAGCAGCAGCAGCAGCAGCAGCGGAGCTTGCCGGCTCATCCTCGGACCCGACGAAGACAAGCGCTGGTGGTTGCTGGGCGAGTTCCCCGACGCGGCCGCCGCGCGCCGCGGCGCTGCGAGTCTGCGGCTCTACCTGCGCCACCTGGACCAGGAAAGCGAAGGCATGCACGTCGTCGAGCACGTGCTGCTGCGCCCGCTGCGGCAGGACGCGCTTGCACATGCGCGGCTGGGGTTGTCGAAGGACTTCCACCAACTGCGCGTGACGGTGGTGCTGCCGGGGTGGACGCAGCGCACATCGCAACCGGCCTTCCGGAACTTTGCGGAAGAGACGCTGCGCATCAGCTGCCCGTCGCATCTGACGCTGCGCTGCGTATGGCTGGACGCGGAGCCGATGCAGCGCTTCGAGGACACCTATTCGGCCTGGCTGGAGGCGCGCCTGGCGTGGGCCGGCTCGCCGGACGACGCGCGCGCGACGACGGCGGCGGACGAGACCGCCTGCCGCGTGATCGAGCGGCTCGGTATCGATGACGACCCGGCGATGGTCGGTAGCGACGGTAACGGCGACGGCAATGGCCGCAGCCGCGGGTCGCGCGAAGAGGACGACGGCCACGTGCCGGTCGTGCAAGGCCATGCGTGAAGCCGATCGTGCCTCCTCGCACCTCGTCGAGCGCATGACGTTCGATGCGGACTTCGGCGCTGGCCTGATGCTCGGCAGCGGCAACGGCAACGGCAACAACAACGGCAACGGCCCGGGGCCGAGTGCCGTCGTGGGCATGATGCCGGGCGACATCGAGGCACGCCTGGTCGCCTGCGTGCAGGGACCGCTGCTGCGCGTGGTCGACGAGGTCTTCGATGCCTGCTGCCCGCCGGAAGAGCACTGGCGACTGGACGAGCTGGAGATCGATCTCGGCGAGCTGCCCGCCGCCGAGTGGGAGACCGAGGCGCCGCGCGTGCTGCGCGAACGCCTGCGCCGCGTGCTGGAGGACCTGCGCGGCGCCGGCGCGACCAGCGCCTCGGGTCGCGCGACGGGTCTTCGCGTGCGCACCCGGCCGCAGGCGCGGCGCGACGCGCTGCTGCACTTCCTGCGACACGGACGACTGCCCTGGCAGGGACGCGGGGACGATCCCGTCATCCTCGCGCGGGACGCCTTGCGCGAGGACGCCGGCGCGCTGGTCGCCGCCTTGCGCGCCGCGCCGGACCGCGCGGCGCTGCTGCAACGTCTGGCCGTGCAATTCGATGAGGACCTGCTGAGCAAGCTCGTGCACGCCTTCATGCCGGGCGAGCCGGCGGCGGCGGCGCGGCTGCTCGACATCGTCGCGCAGGCGCGGCGCGACGGCCGCTCGCCGCGCACGCGTGCGGCGTTGTGGGAATCGGTGCTGGGCCAGGCGATGGACCACGCGGTCGCGCCGCGGCCCGCCGCGCTGATGCTGCTACGGGCGCAGGTGCTCGCCGCGCTGGACGCGGGCGCGGCGTTCTCCAGCGGCAGCGATCCGCTGCGCGGCCTCTCGCATGCGTGGGCGCCGCTGCTGCGCGAGGACCGCGACTGGCTGCGCGCCACGCTGCAGCGCGTCGGCGAGACCGCGACGATGCGCGAGCGCCTGGTGCAGGCGCTGCCCGAGCCGCTGCTGCCTCGCCTGCTCAGCCTGTGGATGGCGGAGCCCGCGGCTCAAGCCGTCGCCGCGTGGATCGCCGCCGTGGCGGCAGGCCACGTCCCTGACGACGTCCTGGCGGGAGCACTCGGATCAGATGCTTCGAAGCGCTTCGATTCGTCGACGCGCCCTTCTCCGTCGGCCGCCGACAGCACGACCGTCGAAGCGCGGCGTCGCCGCCTCTGGCAGGCGACACTCGGCCACGCGGTGCGTCATCCGACGTCGAGCTTCGATCCTGCGCGCTACGAGGCAGAGGTCCGCGAAGACCTGGCGCGCCATGCGCCGCCCGGCTCCGAGCCGCCCGCGCGCTGGTTCGACCGGGCCGTGCGCGCGGCGACGGCCGTGCTGTCGGCCGCGTTGAACGTCTTGCGTCTGCCCTGGCGCAAAGGGGCCGCCGCGTCGCGTGCCCCGGACGAGGCGCGCGCGGCAGCGGCCGCCGACACGGACTCGCCGACCGATCAGATCCCCGTCGGCAACGCGGGCCTGGTGCTGGTCTCACCGTATCTGCCGCGACTGTTCTCGATGCTCGGACTCGCCGACGACCGCGCCTTCGTCGGCCCGGAAGCCGCGTCGCGCGGCGCGCTGCTGCTGCAGGCGCTCGCGACCGGCCATGCGGCCGCGCCGGAGTCGGAGCTCGCGCTCAACAAGCTGCTCTGCGGCCTGCCGCTGGACGCGCCGCTGCCGCGCCTGATCGATCTCTCCGACGCCGAGCGCGAGGCGATCGAGGGCCTCCTCGGCGCGGTGATCCAGCACTGGCGGATCCTGGGCACGACCTCCATCGACGGGCTGCGCGGGACCTTCCTGCGCCGCGCCGGCCAGCTGGAACTGCGCGACGAGGCGTGGCAGCTCTCGGTCGAGCCGGGCCCCTTCGACATGCTGATCGATCAACTGCCGTGGGGCTACGCGACGCTGCGGCACCCGTGGATGGAAAGGGTGATTCATGTGGACTGGCGCTGACCCGTCGCCGCGCGCGACGACCAACGCGCGGGCCTTGGAAGCCGAGCTGCAGTGGCTGGACCGCGTGCTGCAGCAGCGCCTGGCCGGACACTTCGGGCAGGACGCTGCGGTGGCGTCGCCGCGGACCGCGACGGATCGCGGCGACCTGCCCCTCCCACCGCCGCTATCGGCCACTCCCGACGACGACCTGACGCGCCTGATCCGCGAAGGCGGGCTCGGTCCCGCCGAGCGGCTGGTGCTCGCGCTGGCGCTCGCGCCGCATCTGCGGCCGCAGCTGATGGACCTGCTCTTCGTCAGCAACCGCAACCTGGACCGCGGCTTCTGCGAATTCGGCGGCTGGAAGGGCCGACACCACGGCGGCTTCCTGCCGACGGTGGAGACGGCCGCCTTCCTGCTCGCGGGCGAGGACCTGTCGCGCCGCTTCGCGCTGCGGCAGATGCTCGACGAGACGGCGCCGCTGCGCCGGCTGGGGCTGGTGCGCCTCGTGCACGAGGCGCCGGGTGAGCCCTGGTACAGCTCCGCGCTGCTCGCGGGCGCCGACACGCTGGACCTGCTGTGCACCGGCGAATCGCGCAAGCCCGACTACAGCACGCAGTTCCCCGCCAAGCTCATCGAGACCCAGCTCGGCTGGAACGACCTGGTGCTGGACCCCGACGTGATGGAAGAGGTCGAGGCCATCATCACCTGGGCCCGCCACGGCGACACGCTGATGCGCGAGTGGCAGCTCGAGAAGGCGCTCAAGCCCGGCTACCGCTGCCTGTTCTTCGGACCGCCGGGGACGGGCAAGACGCTGACCGCCACGCTGATCGGCGACAAGGTCGGCGCGGACGTCTACCGCATCGACCTGTCGATGGTCGTCTCCAAATACATCGGCGAGACGGAGAAGAACCTCGCGCAGGTCTTCGACCAGGCGCAGCACCGGCGCTGGATCCTGTTCTTCGACGAGGCGGACGCGCTCTTCGGCAAGCGGACCGCGACCTCCAGCAGCAACGACCGCCACGCCAACCAGGAGGTGTCCTACCTGCTGCAACGCGTCGAGGACTTCCCCGGCACGGTGATCCTGGCGAGCAACCTCAAGGGCAACATCGACGACGCGTTCGCGCGGCGCTTCCAGTCGGCGGTGTATTTCCCGATGCCAGACGCGGAGCAGCGACTGCGTCTGTGGGAAGGCATGGTGCGGCACACCGGGCGGCTGGACGCGGACGTCGACCTGGCCGACTTCGCCGAACGGCATGAGCTGGCCGGCGGGGCGATCGCCAACGTGGTGCGCTTCGGCGCGATCAACGCGATGCAGGCGGGACGGGATCGCATCCTGGCCGCCGACCTGCGCCGCGGCATCGCCAAGGAACTGCGCAAGGAAGGACGCACGGTGTAGCCGCCATGGGAACACGCTCCTTCTTCCAACTGCTGGGTCGACGCGGGTCGGTCGACGAATGGGCCGATGAGGTCGAGGACGCCGCGATCGCTGAGGACGTGCGACCGACGACGTCGACCCGAGGACGGCGCGCCTCGTCGCCCTGCCGGAACTGCGCGCGGCTGCGCTGGTTCGTCGGTGGCGCGCTGCTGGCAGGAGCACTGCTGATCCTGCACGCCAGCGCTCAGTCTCCCGCGAGAGCCTCAGCCTCAGCGTCAGCGGCAACGCCGACGCCGGCACCCGCTGCGAAGGCGATCGGCAAGGCGGTCGCTGCCGCCGCGCCCGCGTCCGACGCGACGGTCTACATCGCAACGCCGCTCGCGCTGCCGCCCCGACCGGAACAGCCGATCGCCTCGGCCCCCCTGCCCGCTTCATCGGCGCTCGCGGCCGCCTCGTCGCCCGGTCACGACCCGATGTGGCTGGTCTACCAGACGGTCCCCCTGCCCTCGGCGCGATTGAATCGCGCCTACAAGGCGCGCGATCTGGTGCGCGGCGGCAAGCCGCCGTATCGCATCGCCATCGACGGCGAGCTGCCGCCGGGCATGTTCGTCGAAGAGGACGGCGCGCTCGCCGGCACGCCGACGAAGACCGGCAGCTTCCGCTTCCTGCTCACCGCCACCGACGCCTCGCGCACGAGGAACCTCGAGCAGGCGCTGTACGAGATCCGCGTCTTCGATCCGCAGCCTGTGCCGGCTGCCCGGCCTGCGGCGCCCGCTTCGTCCGCCGCCTCGGCGCCTGCCGCCCGCAAGTCCAAGGCGGCCAACCCGCTGACGTTCATCACCGAGGACCAGACCAGCCGCATCGTGCCGGCGGATCCGCCGATGCCGATGACCTACGTGCTCACGCAGGCCAAGCTCGACGAGATCTTCAAGAACGCGGAGGCCTCGGCCGCCGAATCGCTGACGGTGGCGACCGCCAAAGGCGATGCCGACTCGGAGGCGAGGTCTTCGCCCCCGACGCCGATGGCCGTGACGCCGCCCGTGGTCGGCCCCACGCTGGACCAGCTGCGCGAGATGCTGACGCCGCTGAAGGACGTGCAGCATCCGACGCGCGCCGTCTTCCAGGATTCGGTGCGGGCGACGCAGTGCGAGTATTTCCTGCGCCACGTCGAGGAGATCTCGCACGAGCTCGACAAGGACCAGCTCCAGCGCTGCCCGCGCAAGACGGACCTGGCGGCGCGCGACCGGGACCCGCCGCCTCCGGCGCCGTCGGTGCTGGCCGGCGTGCCGCGCCGGCAGGCGGAGGTCATCAAGCGGCAGATCGAGATCGCCCGGGAGAAGGAGAAGAAGGCGCTGAACAAGGCCGCGAAGGACATGGTGCTGCCGCAGGGCAGCGTGGCGGTGAACGCCTTCCTCGACATGCTGATGCCTGCCGGCCTGCTGGAGGAGATCACCGACGCGGCCGGCGAGATGCATCCGATGGCGGGCGCCCGGGCGCTGAACCTCGTGCCGGACAAGGGCTGCGGCTGCAGCCTGCCGGAGATCGAGACCGACGTGTACGGCTTCCTTCCCTACTGGATGCAGGGCAGCAGCGACGCGCCGATCCCGGTGCGCTTCGAGAAGTTCACCCGGCTGCAGTACATGGGCGCGGTGCTGCGCAACAACGGCGCCTACGTGCGTCCCGACGGCTGGGACAGCCGCGGCGGCGGATTCGCCCGGCGCGTCAACCAGTACGGCGTGGGGCTGGACATGGTGCTGTACCGGCGCGACTTCCGGACCTTGATGCATCAGGACGAGCAGGTCCGCAAGGACACGCTGGCGGTCAGCGCGGCGCAGGTCGGCGCGATGATGGACCTGCGCCACTCCGACTGGCAGGGCGATCTCGAAGCCGTGCTGCCGCCGGGCTGGCGCGCCGAATCCCATGTCTACGACGGCGTGACGGTGTTCTTCGAGCCGACGGACGCCGAGGCCGCCGACCCCGCCTTCGAGGAGTTCTTCATCGACTACGTGCAGTCGGTCGTGAAGCTGATGCAGGACCGCAAGCCGCGCGCCTTCCACCTGAACCTGGTGGTTCCGCAGCATCTGATGGGGGAGTCGACGACGGCGTTCCGCTTCCGCAACCTGCTGGCGATCATGAAGTCGGCGGAGAAGAAGCGGGACAAGGATTCCCCGCTCGACTACAAGGAACGCGGGGCCGCGGCGGCCTCCTACAAGTCGACGGACGAGTACGGCGGGGACTCGCCGATCACGGTGCGTTTCCTGACGCCGCTGGGCATGGGATCGGACGTGAACAAGATGCAGCTGCGCAACCGCACGGACTTCACCGACGAGCTCAACGGCGCGGACCGCATGGCGGTGCTGGGCAGCGTGATGCCGGTGCTGGTGTACACGGGCGGCGAGGCCACGAAGCCGACGCTGTCGGCGGGCGATGCGCTGGACAGGGACCTGGTCTACATCGGCTGGTCCTTCGGCGGCGTGGCGTTCTGGCCGGTGCCCGTCCCCTCGGTGGGTGCGGGCGAGCTCGTGCTGGAGAAGCTGCACGACCGCTTCTGGTCCTTCCTCGACCAGGACACGACCTTCTGCAAGCTGCTGTGTCCGATGCGGGTGCCGCTGCGGCTCGGGCTGGAGGCGCTGCTGGTGATCGTGGGCACGACGCTGCTGCTCTACGGCTGGAACTGCCGCGTGCGGCGAATGGGCAAGGTCATCCTGCTGGTGCTGTGGGCGGGGGCGCTGGTGACGCTGGCGGTGGCCAGCGCGATCTTCTCCTGCGATCCGACGCTCAACCAGCTGAGGACGGGGAACACCTTGCTGGTGGTGATCATCGGGGTGCTGATCGTGGGCGGCCTGATCGTCACGTTCAAGCCCCGGGTGGAAGCGCCGTGAGCGCGCGCCGACGCCTTGAAAGACGCATTCGGAACGATCACGAGAGGAGCGACCCATGAAGGACTCGACCCACGACGGCGGCGCGTTCGAGCACGCGCCCGCGGCCACGCCGCTGCAGCGGCGTGAACAGGAAGGCGGAGATCTCTCCGCGGTGCTGGACGGATCGCCTCGGCAGCTCGCCCAGCGGCGCCGCATCGATGCGGCCTTCGGGCCGGTCGCGCAGCGCGAGGCCGCGCTCGATGACGACGAGCTGGGAACCGCGCAGGCGAAGGTCGCGCAGCGCGCGAGCGGCGAGCTCGACGAGGAGGAGCTCGGCACCGCGCAGGCCAGTGCCGCGCCGATGCAGCGCCAGGAGAACCGCACCGGCATGCCGGACGGCTTGAAGTCCGGCATCGAATCGCTGTCCGGGACGGACATGTCGGACGTGCGGGTGCATCGCAACTCGTCGCAGCCGGCGCAGCTGAACGCGCTCGCCTACGCGCAGGGGAACGACATCCACCTCGGGCCGGGTCAGGAGGCGCACCTTCCCCACGAAGCCTGGCACGTCGTGCAGCAGCGCGAGGGACGAGTGCAGCCGACGATGCAGATGCAAGGCGTCGACATCAATGACGACGTCGGGCTGGAAGCGGAGGCGGACCGGATGGGGGACAAGGCGCAGAGCCTCGGGCAGGACGCTTGAACGGACCGCTCATCCGCGTGCGGCCGGCGAGAACACGCGCAGCCGGTGGCCGTCGGGATCGGTCGCAGTGAACGTGTAGCCGAAGTCCATCGCGGTGGGCGTCTGCAGGATGGGCAGTCCGCGGGCCTTCCATTCCTCGAATCGCGCATCGACGGCGGCCGCATCCGGGACTGCGAAGGCCAGTTCGCTGCCGCCTGCCGGAGTCGCCGCGGGCTCGACGCCCGCCGAGGCCCACAGGCCCAGCATCACGCCGGATTCGAGCGCGAACATCGCGAACGTGGGCGAGTTCTCGATGGGCGGCTTGCCGAGCAGACCGGTGTAGAAGGCGCTGCTCTCGGCCGGGCTGGCGACGTACAGAAGGATGAAGTTGGGGTGGCTCATGACGGGTTCCTGGTTGGGTTGATGCAGCGGATGCTAGGAACCCGGTCTGTCAATTTCCGTCAGCAGCAGCGATGCCCTCACGTTCCCGCCAGGCCTTCAGCAAGGCGGCCTTGCGTTGGGGATAGCGCTCTTCGATCAGCACGGGGGCGGTCACGCGGTCGGTGCGGAAGCTGCGGATTTCCTCGCGCAGCTCGCACCAGGCCACGAGCACCTGGACCCGGTCGAAGAAGCCGAGCGCGAAGGGCCAGACCGTGCGCTCGCTGTCCTTTCCCTTGAGGTCGCGATAGCCGATGCGCAGCTTGTGTTCGTGGCGTATCGCCTGACGCATCAGCGCCATCACCTCGCGATCAACGCTCCGCGTGTCCGAGGGACCGACGAGCAGGGTCGTGTCGTCCATGTCGCGGCGCAGGGGCGGCGGCAGCACGGCCGAGATCTTCGCCAGCGCGTCGCGCGCCGCGGCCGCCAGCCGTGCGTCGTCGCGGCTGGCCACCCAGCGCGAACCGAGCACGAGCGCCTCGACCTCGTCGACGGAGAACATCAGCGGCGGCAGCACGAAGCCCTCGCGCAGCACGTAGCCGAGACCGGGCGCGCCGTCGATGCGCGCGCCCTGTGACTGCAGCGTCGCGATGTCGCGGTAGAGCGTGCGCAGGCTGATGTCCAGGGCGGTCGCCAAGGCCTCGCCGGTGACGGGCCGGCGGTGGCGACGAAGGATTTGGATCAAGTCGAGCAGGCGAGCGGAACGGGACAAACCAATCCTCCAGAGAGATCGCGGGAGGATAGGGGCATTTCGGCTGGGCACCGGACGCAACGGAGACGGGAGACAGGGTTCCCCCGAGGGACCCGCCAAGCGCCCTCACCTAGCATCGGTGCCGACGAAGCCCGATTGCCGAACCCATGTCGCACAAGCGGACCCTGACCATTCAGATTCACCCCGACTCGAATGGGCACGACGAGTTGACAACGAGACAGGCCCGCTTGCAGGAGATCGTCCACGGCGAATTGCTTCTCCAGTGCGGGGCCGAATCGTGCGGCCAGGTCTTCGCACCGACGCTCGAAGAGCCCGCCTCCGATCCGGTTGAACCATGGGCGGATCGAATGGCAAGTCGGGCGCTCGAAGCGGGCTGGAGCGTCGGCAAGGATGGCCATGCGCGCTGTCCAATGCATCCGGACGGCGAGAGTCAGACATGACCGAATCGCGTGCCGTCTCCGGTGATCTGAATCAACTTGTCTGGACCATGACCTCGAATAGCGGGCGACATCGTGTGTCATTCCAGACGACGGTCGACGCTGAGCCCGTGGAGTCGACGCTGCTCTGCAGTCTGATGATGGAGGGCGCATTCTGGCAACGCGATCGATCTGCGACGGATGCTGACGTTGTCGACGATCTCTTGATCTGCTTCAAGCAGATCCTCGTCGATGTCCACGCGTTGAAGGCGTTCCATGCGCAGTTGCTCAGGTGGGAACACGAGCGTGCCCACTTCGCCGTTCAGTTGGGGAGCCAGGCTCGCGGAGCTCAGAGCTTGTCGGTCTCCGTAGGCGAGGATCCGAGCCTGATATTCAACTCGGAGAAGCCTGCTTTCATGATCTGCTATCGCGACGGAACAACGATGGAGACCAGGTGGTCGTTTGTTGTCGATCAGTCGTGCGTCCGGATCTGCATCGAGGCTTTGGAAGAGGCTCTCGGCCGATGGAAGCGGTGAAGAATCCCAGCACCGGCGATCATGGAGTGTGAATGACCGAAACCGATCTGGCTGCTCTTGAGGCGTTGACTGCCGCAGCTCAACCTGGACCATGGGCATCCCATGTTGAAGGACGCGACCATCAATCCGGTGGAAGCTTCATCATGACCGGCTCGGGTGCCGGACGTGGCGATGACATTGAGTTGAGCGGTGCGACGGTTGAAGACCTGGACTTCATCGCAGCCTCGCGGCAAGCCATTCCGATGTTGATCTCAGAGATTCGGTCGCTCCAACGGCAGATCGAGGAAATGAAGACCTGAGATGACGCTTGCAGTCTCGACCGCTCCCACCGCTGGGCAAGACTTGCAACCCGACGTTCCAGAGCACGTTCGCCCCGGCATCGCTTGAAAGGACTTCATGAAGCGTGTCGTTGAATTTGAGGCTTGGACCAAACCCGGGAGAGTCGTATCCCAAGACTTCGGGAAGGAAATTCAGGAGGAAGTCTGGAGCTCCGGGATTCCGAAAGCCGTCTTCTTGGGCGTCAGCAACATACCGGCTGCGGACGATGTGGTCGCCCTCAGGGAGTTGCTTTCGTCCGGCAATGCCGACCTGCGAAGTTTTGGTGACTTCTGTCTACTTCACGGACTTTCTGTCGACACGTCAGATGAGCGCTCCGCTTCGACGTACCTGGCCTACATCAATGGCGCCTGTGTGGCATGGATCCACTTGCCCGAGGACTCCGACATCCCGGCGACGTTGGAGAGCCTGGGACGTGCCCTGGCGCCCTACGACTTGGTCATCATGGACGGAATGAGAGAGCTGCGATCGTGAAGGACGATTCTCATGAATAGATGCATCCGTGAATGCTAGGACTACGAGGTGGGAAGCCTCTGCGGCGTTGCTTGCGCAACTGTCGTTTCCGAGAGAGATCAGGCGGGAGTAATCGCCTCTGGATCGGAAGTCACTCCGTCATCCGCATGACGAAACAATCGATCGACTGGGTGTCCGGCTTCCAAAGTCTGCGAATGGTGTCCGCTCTTGAAGCGAAAGATGTGGACGTGATCGAAGACGAGCTGATCAAACTTTCCGAGCGTGGCGTGCACTGCGACAGGTTCGATGTTGCGGAACTCTACGAAACTGGCGACCTCATTCAGGCCTCTCCGAACGACGCAATCTTCTGGTACCAACAGGGTCGAGAAAACGAGCGGGATCCTCGCTGCATGTTCGCCCTGGCGCGGATTCATTTCTCCGGGCTGCTAGGTACTCGCGTCGACATGGAACGCTCGGATGCGCTTTTTCGTGAAGCTTCAGCGCACGGTATGCACGAAGCTTCGATCGTGCTTGTCGAAAACATCCTGAGCGGCAACTTTCCAGCGGTCAGCGCCGGTGATTTGCAACGCACGCTGGAACCCGCCGTGTCGGCTGGGTACGTGAAGGCCTTGCGTCTGAGCGGTGACATATTCAGTCTCAACGGCCGTTGGTTTCGTGCGTTTGCAATGCGTGCGCTGGCCAATGTCGTGGGGAGTCTGCTCTCTCGGACCCCTTCCGATCCAAGGCTCTATCTGACCAAGTGGGCAAGCGACACTTGAGCGCCCGGCGCCGCGAGCAGCACGAAGGACTTCTTCGTCGAGCGGATCCGCTCATGCCATGCCGGCGCCTACCGCGCATCGGCCTGCGCGTTCACCGATTCCAGGAAAGTCGAATCCAATCAATGGGTTGCGCTTCATTTCCCAAGACGGGATCGGCCTCAGAAACCGGCTGAACTCAGGTTCGAAGCTTCCCGCTGCCGGGCCGCTGATCGCCCGCCACCCGCTGTGGTATCGCTACCACTCCTCCTACGAGTTGACGCGTTTTTGTCATTTTCCTTAATGCGAATCAATCTCACCTGCGTTAGAGTGCCGGCCGAAAGTCACCTCCTACCTCTTTCGGACCTACCCATGAAGCAGCATTTCCTGTTGACCGCGGGCGCCCTGGCCGCATCGCTCGCCGTCGGCGAGCTGGCCTACGCGCAGGACGCCACCCTCGACAAGATCGTCGTGACCGGCAAGCGCGCGAACCGCGTCTCCAAGGGTGCGACCGGCCTGCCGATGGACGTCAAGGACACGCCGCAGACGATCAGCTCGATCGACCAGGAAGACATGGCCAACTTCGGCGTCACCGGCAGCAACGAAGCGCTGGCGCTGGCCACCGGCATCAACGTCGAGCAGTACGAGACCAACCGCGCGACCTTCAACGCCCGCGGCTTCGAGATCCAGCTGACGCAGGTCGACGGGCTGGGGATGACCAACTCCTGGGGCACCGTCGTCGGCCGCGAGGACACCTTCCTGTTCGAACGCATCGAGCTGATCCGCGGCGCCAACGGCCTGCTGACCGGCGTGGGCAACTCCTCGGGCACGATCAACTACATCCGCAAGCGTCCGAAGAACGAAGACAGCGGCGAGTTCAGCGTCACCTTCGGCTCCTACGGCAAGAAGCGCGCGGCGCTGGACTACAACAAGGTGCTGACGGACGACGGCGCGTGGGCCGGCCGCTTCGTCGTGGCGACCGAGGACAAGGACTCCTACCTGCGCGACCTCAAGGACAAGCGCACCTCCGTCTACGGCGTGGTCGACGGCCAGATCGGCACGAACGGCGTGCTGACCGTCGGCATCACCGCGGTGGATGCCAAGCAGGACTCGCCGATGTGGGGCTCGCTGACGCTGCTGCGCTCGGACGGCACGCAGGCCGACTTCCCGGTGGGGTCGTCGACCTCGCAGAAGTGGACCTACTGGAACACCAAGTCCTACAACGCCTTCGCCGAATACACCCATCAGCTGGGCAAGAACTGGGAAGCCAAGGTCACGTACAACTTCCGCCATGGCAACGAAGCGACGCGGCTGCTGTACGCCTACGAGCCCCTGACCGGCACGCTGAACCCAGACAACACCGGCTTGGTGGGCTGGCCCTACCGCAGCCTGGGCAGCTCGGACAACAACGTGCTGGACGCCAACCTCAACGGGAAGTTCAGCCTCTTCGGCCGCGAACACTCGGTGCTGGTGGGCCTGAGCCGCTCGCACCAGGAAACCAAGACCGACACCTATTCGGTGCTGGACCACATGCTGGACCCGCTGCCGGCCTTCCCCTACGACGGCGACAGCTACACGCAGCCGCAATGGGGCCCGCGCGCCGCCGGCGAAGGCGGCGAGCAGACGCTGACGCGTCTGTATGCGGCGTCCCGCCTGGCGCTGACCGATTCGATCAAGGCCATCGTGGGCATCAACGCGGTCCGGCTGGAGCGCGCCGGCTCCACGGTCTACGGCAATCCGGCCACGGGCATGACCTATCCGGACACGAAGAAGACCAGCCCCTATTTCGGCCTCACCTACGACATCACCGCCGATCTGCTGGCCTACGTGTCGTACTCCAACATCTTCCAGAACCAGGACCAGTACGACATCAACGGCGCGTACCTGGCGCCGATGAAGGGCGTGAACGCAGAAGCCGGCGTGAAGGCCGAGTGGTTGAACAAGGCGCTGCTGACCACCGCCGCCGTCTTCACCTCGAAGCAGGAAGGGCTGGCCACCTACGGCGGCATGACCTCGGGCGGCCAGTACTGGTACGTGCCCAAGGACGTCAAGTCCAAGGGCTGGGAAGTCGAGGCCACCGGCCGCATCGGCAAGGACACGAAGCTGACGGCCGGCTACACGCGCCTGATGCTGACGGGGCCCGACGGCAACGACATCTACGAATGGGTGCCGCGCCACACGCTGAACTTCCGCGTCGACACGCGCGTGACTATGCTGCCGGCGCTGCGCGTCGGCCTGGGCGGCCGCTGGCAGTCGGAAGTCAGCAAGATCGGCAGCGCCAAGCAAGGCGCGTACGTCGTGGCCAACGCCTTCGCGTCGTATGAGTTGTCCAAGGCCGCCACGCTGCGCGCCAACGTCAACAACCTGTTCGACAAGAAGTACATCGGCGGCCTGGCCTACGGCGCCATCTACGGCGCCCCGCGCAACTACGGGGTGTCGCTGGACTACAAGCTCTGATTCAAGAGCGCTTGAGCCCCTCTCCCGCGTTGCGGGAGAGGGAGCCTCACGAGCGAGGCCCCGATGTCCGCTCAGGGAAAGTTCGTCACCGTCGGCGTGAACGACGCATTGCAGCCGGTCTGCGCGCCGGTGTTGTTGATGACGTGCACGATGCCGCCGTTGCCACCCAGGCAGACCGAGATCATGTTGTGGAAGCGCACGTTGCCGTTGACCGGCGCTTCGATCGCGCGATCCAGCAGGATGCCGCCGTTGGTGAACACGCTGTAGACGCCCAGTCCCCACGCCTCATGGCTGGTGACGTTGTCCGCCACCTTGTACGAGGCCCAGCCGCGGCCCGTCGGGCTGTTCCAGCCGGCCTGGCTCTGCGGGTCGTACGGGATCTCCGACTGATAGAAATACACCCGGCCGCCGTTGCCGTTCCAGACCACCTGGTGTTTCTGGAAATGCTCGACGAACAGGCCGTACATGGTCACGTCGTTGCCGTTGACCCAGAGACCGTTCTCCGACGGGTTCTGCGTCCAGCCCACGCCGGCGCCGTGGTCGGCGCGCCAGAGCCAGGTGTGGTCCACGATGGTGTTGTTCGCGTTCACGCTCAGCGCGATGCGGACCTTGCCCGCCGCCGCGCCGCCGATGCGGAAGAACAGGTCGTGCAGCACCGTCGGATTGGCCGCGTGGTTAGCCGCCGCGCCGTTCGGGCCGACTTCAAGCAGCACGCCGGATTCCGTCGCGCCCGCGTCGAAGAACAGGCCCGAGATCGTCAGCCCGTCCACGTCCGCCGTCTGCATGAGCGGCTGGCCGTTGTCGGAGCGCAGCGTCGGGAAACCGATGCCCAGCACCACCGTGTCCGGGTTGTTCACGCGCAGCGGCTGCGTCAGCACGAAGGTGCCAGGTGTGAACAGCAGGTGCTTGCCGGCCGCCAGCTGCGTGTTGATCGCGGCCGCGGTGTCGCCCGGCTTGGCGATGTAGAACTGCCCGATCGGGATCGTGCGTCCCGGCGTCGCGCCGCCGTTGGCCCAGGAGATGCCGCTGCTGTTCTGGCGCAGCGCGGGCACGCGCACCGCGTAGCTGCCGTCGGTGTCGATGAAGAGGAAGGGCTTCTCGCGGATCACCGGCGTCTGCGCGATCTTGGTGTAGCGCTGGCCCGCGGTCGGGAAGTTGCCCGCCGGCGGGTTGGGCACGCCGACGAACACCATGTTCCAGTTGGAGCCCGTCCAGCTGCCCCACTGGCTGTTGCGCGAGATCCATTGCTGCTGGCTGGCGGAGTTCACCTGCCCGTCCACCAGCACGTCTGAGAACCAGCCGCCGCTGGACCAGCCGCCGTTCTGGTTGAGCTTGATGTTGCCGCGCACGTGCATGCGCCGGAACGGGATGGCCTGCGAGACCGCCCATTGCATCGTGTTGTTGCCGATGCCCAGGCTCGGCGTGACCGAGAAGTTCTCGGCCCCGCGCCAGAAATTCTGCGTGGCGTTGTCGCCGCCCAGGAAAGCGTTGGAGCGCAGGTCGCCGTTGACGTGGACCAGGTCCGGATGGCTGCCCAGGCCCAGCACCTGCGTGTAGAAGCCCACCGGGATGCGCAGGTTGTTATAGGTGCCCGGCGTCAGCAGGATGGCGTCGCGGCGCGGCCCGAAGTGGTTGGGCTGCTGCGCGTTGTAGATGCCGTCGATGACGCCCTGCAGGTTGGGCGTGGTCGGGCTGACGATGTGCACGCTGGCACCGAAGTCCGGCGGCGTGCCGGTGGTCGGCGGCGGATTGGTGGGCGGCGGCGTCGTCGGCTGGTCGGCGATGACGAACTGCTCCCAGGCCTGCACCGCGTTGCGGTTGGCCACGAGCACGCCGCCGAGGTTCAGGTCGGCCGACACGTACTGGCCGTTGGCCGCCGAGCGCAGCGCCACCGTCCCGTTGGACTGCGGCACGACGGTGAATTGCTCCCACGCGTCGGCGACACGCCGGTTGGCGATCAGGCGGCCCGTGTTGGGCTGCGCCAGATTGAGGTCGGCGGAGACGAAGTTTCCGCTGATGCGCGCCCGGAACGACACCGTGCCGTTGCCGTTGTTGACGACGTCGAACTGCTCCCAGCTCTGCGCCGCACCCGCGGTTGCGGTGAGGTACGACGTGCCGGTGGCCGTCGCACTCACGAAGTTGTTGTTGGCCACCGCGCGCAGCGTGGCCGCGTCGGCGTCCACGGGCAGCGACAGCGCGGCGATCCAGCCCGCCGCCAGCAGTGCGTGCAACGGCCACGCCCGTCCTTGATTCCATGCCATGACGATTTCCTCCTGAAAGTGGCGCGAGTCTAGGAAGAACAAATACCAATCGAATACTGCGACCGTGTCCGGCTGTTTCCGATCAGCGGTCGGAATACCCCATTCCCCCAGCGACGAACAGATGGTCGCGCACATTTGTTTTCAAACCTGTCAATTCTCCGCCCGAAAGAGGTAGAAAGATCCGCCACACTTCGATCGCGCGGCCAGCGCCCGATCCGCCGTTCGTCGGATCGCCTTCACTCCCTTACACATCAACGACTTTCACCGCTCGTCGGCGCAGATGCACCGTTCGGGTGCCGTCGTCCCATATTCAAGCCACAGGAAAGTATGGCGTGTTGACGGCGCTGCGATGTTTTGCAGTATTCGACACACTCCGATACCGCGCCCGTATACTGCTTGTCACAGCGTCATTTCCCTGCTGTTCCTACATTCCGCCACTGGTTTCATGGTGGTTTTATCGCGAACAACAACCCCGCACGCCCACCGGTGCGAGGACAGCAGGAGTGATTCACATGCGTACTGGACAAATCAAGGCGGTGGCGTTGGCCGCCGCGCTGCTGGCCGCGGGATCGCAGGCCCAGGCGGGCACGATCGTCGCGCCCTACTTCTTCACCTGGGGATTCGGCAGCGGCTCGTACGGCATCAAGACGCTGAGCGAAGCCAAGTCCAAGGCCGGCATCGACGCGGTGACCCTCGCCTTCGGCGTGTCGGGGGGCGGTTGCACGGTGGGCGGCGGTCTGGAAACGACCATCAGCAACCCCAGCTTCCAGGCCGACATCAAGGCCTACATCAAGTCCGGCGGCCGCGTCATCCTGTCCTTCGGCGGCGCTAATGGCACCTACCTGGAATCGACCTGCTCGGTGAACGACCTGGTCGCGCAGCTGCGCCGCCTGATCGACGCCAACGGCACGCGCTCCATCGACTGGGACATCGAAGGCGGCCAGCTCGGCGACACGCGCCTGAACGGCGTGCGCAACGCCGCGATCCTGCAGCTGCAATCGATCTATCCGGACCTGTACACCTCGTTCACCCTGCCGGTGGTGCCCTACGTCAACGCCAACGACACCGGCGGCCTGCAGCGCGAAGCGGTCGAGCTGCTGCGCGGCGCGTCGCAGTCGGGCGTGAAGATCAGCATCGTCAACCTGATGACGATGGACTACGGCAGCTACTACAGCGGCGGCAAGAAGATGGGCGACCTGGCCATCTCCGCCGCGACGCAGACCGTGGCGCAGCTGAAGTCGCTGTATCCGGCCAAGTCCGATGCGCAGCTGTGGGCCATGATCGGCATCACGCCGATGATCGGCCAGAACGACGTGGCGTCCGAGACCTTCACCCCGGCCGACGCCGTGACGGTGGCCAACTTCGCCAAGCAGAAGGGCGTGGGCCTGCTGTCGTATTGGGCCGCGCAGCGCGACCGCGTCGGCAACGGCGCCCTGGGCGAATACAGCCGCGCCAACACGCGCGACTTCGAATACTGGCAGGCCTTCGCCGCGGCGAAGAACGGCTCGACCACCCCGCCACCGGCCCCGCAGCCGCCCGCCCCCGCGCCGTCGCCTTCCCCCACGCCTGCTCCGAGCCCGAGCCCCGCACCGAGCCCGTCGCCCGCTCCGGCACCCAACCCCGGCACCTGCGTGGCCTGGGCCGAAGGCAAGACCTTCACCGCCGGTCAGGTCGTCAGCTATCAAGGCAAGACCTACAAGGCGCTGGTGACCCACACCGCGTGGGTCGGCACCGGCTGGAACCCGGCCGCAACCCCGTCGCTGTGGACGGCGACCTCGGCCAGCTGCAGCGGCTCGCCGGCACCGGCGCCCGCTCCCACGCCGGCCCCGTCGCCGTCGCCGGCTCCCTCGCCTTCTCCGGCACCGTCGCCTTCGCCCGCCCCCTCGCCCAGCCCCGCGCCGGCGCCGTCGCCCGGCGGCGCGTTGACGCTGCCCGAAGCGCTGAAGGCCATGCAGACGCGCCGCGTCTACGTCGGCTACTACCCGACCTGGAGCGACAACTGGTTCGACGCCACCGGCAAGTCGGCCAACGACGTCTACAAGGCCAGCAAGTTCGCGCGCACGCCGGCCACCTACACCCACGTGATGGTGTCCTTCGCGGATCCGGCCTTCTCGTGGGCGGGGCTGTCGGCCAACACCTTCTCGGGCACCGGCATCAACTTCAACGCGACGCCGCGTGACATCAAGGCTGCCATCGACGTGCTGCACCAGCGCAACCAGAAGGTCATCCTGGCCGTCGGCGGCGCGACCTACAACAACTGGGGCACGCTCGCCGCGGAAGGCGCGGCCGGCAACGGACCGACCATCAACGCGCTGGCCAAGATCCAGAGCGAGTTGGGCTTCGACGGCCTGGACGTCGACTACGAGACCGACGGCGACGTCGACCGCTACGCCAACGTCATCAAGGCGCTGCGCCGCGCGGTGGACATCGCCGGCAACGGCCGCGTGCTGACGCTGGCCGGCTGGTCGACGGGCGCGGACTGCACCTCGGCGACCTCGGCCGACGCGTCCTGCTCGGGCCGTCTGTCCTTCTGGGGCGGCAACGCCGGTCGCGAGCGCGCGGTGGTGCGCAAGTTCCCGGCCGTGGCCAACATGCTCGACATGGTCAACGTGATGAGCTACGACGCGCGCTTCGAGAACTACGACGGCGTGACCGCGTACAACGACTACCGCTCGCTGTTCCCGGCCAAGACCATCGTGTCCATCGGCCTGGAACCCGCGCCTGAAGGCTGGGCCGGCGGCCTGCTGGTGGTCAACGACGGCGACGCGCAGTGCGTCGGCTCGCGCAACCTGAAGAGCCAGTACGGCGCCAACCTCAACCAGCCGTACTCGGTGCAGCGCTACACCAACGCGGTGCTGAACGGCAGCGCGTCCAACCGCAACGCGCGGGACGGCGCGATGCTGTGGGCCATCATCAAGACGGGCGGCGGCACCTGCGGCTCCGCGCCGCTGGCAACGCCCGGCACCGTCGGCCAGAAGGTCGGCCAGAGCTTCGGCCTGACGGTCGATCCGCTGCTGCAGTCTTCCGAATGGAAGTAACCCCGCGGAGATGACGCGCCCTTCGGGGCGTCGTCGGATCCGCACCCGGGCGCGCCCATCCGGTACGCCCGACTCCCCGCGCGTCGCTCGTCGCCTACGTCGCCGACGACGCGCGGCCACCTCGCCGGCAAGACCTGTCCCCTGACCACACCGCCGCGGGCATCGCGCTCGCGGCGCAGGGGCGGGTCCTGCCCGGCCCTTTCTCCGCCCCCTCCTTCACCTTCTCCGCCGTTTTCGGCCCCCAACCGGAGTCTGAGTCATGAACCCTCGCTTCCCCGCCCCGCCGCGGCCCCCGCGTGCTTCGAGTCTCCTGACCGCGCCGGCGCTGCTGGCGGTCGCCAGCGCCTGCCTGACCGCCTGCGGCGGCGGAGGCGGCGACGAAGGTAAGAGCGCCTTCGGCCAGTCCGCCGATGTCGAGGCCTCGGCCGCTTCCGACGCCGTCGAGAATGCGCCGGACGCGCGCGCCCTCGCCGCCGGTGCCGTCACCGTCGCGGCCGGCATCTACACCATCGAATCGGGCGAGTCCGGCCTGTGCCTGGACTTCACCGGCAACGTCGGCGCCAACGGCACGAAGCTGCAGCAGAACCGCTGCGGCACCCAGACCTCGCAGCGTTTCGAGCTGCGCGCGGACACCGGCGGCAGCTACCGCCTGGTCAACGTGGCCAGCGGCAAGTCGCTGGACGTGACCGACGTTTCCACCGCCAACGGCGCACTGATCCAGCAATGGGCGACGGCGGCGACGGACAACCAGCGCTTCCTCGTCGCGCCCTCCGCCGACGGCTACACGCTGAAGGCCCGACACAGCAACAAGTGCGTCGACGTGAAGGACCACTCGATGGCCGCCGGCGGCGCGATCCAGCAGTGGGACTGCACAGGCGGCGCCAACCAGCGCTGGAAGCTGAAGGCCGTCGGCACGCCGGCGCCCGCACCGTCGCCGGCCCCGGCGCCTTCGCCGGCACCCGCCCCTTCGCCTGCACCGGCACCCTCGCCCGCCCCGGCACCGTCGCCGGCTCCCGCGCCCGCGCCTTCGGCCGGCCTGTCCGACCCGAAGGTCAAGGACATCGCGATGCAGATCGTCTCCAGCGCGGAGAACTCGTCGCTCGACTGGAAGGCGCAGTACCGCTACATCCAGGACATCCGCGACGGCCGCGGCTACACCGCCGGCATCATCGGCTTCTGCTCGGGCACTGGCGACATGCTGGAACTGGTCCAGTACTACAACTCGGTCAAGCCGAACAACGTGCTGGCGAAGTACCTGAACGCACTGCGCTCGGTGAACGGCAGCGACTCGCATTCGGGACTGGATCCCAACTTCCAGGGCGACTGGAAGACGGCCGCGAGCGACACGCTGTTCCAGCAGGCGCAGGACCATGAGCGCGATCGCGTCTACTTCAACCCCTCGGTGCAGCAGGCCAAGAACGACGGGCTGCGGGCGCTGGGCCAGTTCATCTACTACGACGCGATCGTGATGCACGGCCCGGGCAACAGCGGCGTGAGCTTCGGCGGCATCCGCAAGGCGGCGATGGCCAAGGCCAAGACGCCGGCGCAAGGCGGCAACGAGACCGCCTACCTCAACGCCTTCCTCGACGCCCGCGTGGCCGCGATGAAGACCGAGGAGGCGCACAGCGACGTCACCCGCGTCGAGACCGCGCAGCGCGTGTGGCTCAAGGCCGGGAACCTGGACCTGAAGACGCCGCTGAACTGGAAGGTGTACGGAGACAGCTTCTCGATCAAGTGATCGCGCGCTGAAACTGACCCGGCGTGACCTCAGTCTGAAGGACTGCGGTCACGCTACGGTCGCGTCGCCTCCACCAGATCGCTCACGTACTCGTCGATCGTGACGCGTCCCTTGATGGACACGTCGGGAAGATCGAGGCCGTCGAGCGTGGCGCCGGTCATGCGTGCATAGGACTCCGCCGCCGCCTGCGAGAACCCCAGTCCGCGGAACGACGCCTCCCACTGCTC
Source organism: Roseateles noduli (assembly GCA_002205125.1). Classification (GTDB taxonomy): domain Bacteria; phylum Pseudomonadota; class Gammaproteobacteria; order Burkholderiales; family Burkholderiaceae_C; genus Roseateles; species Roseateles noduli. The sequence goes on from NIOE01000011.1 coordinate 64,388, forward strand.
CCGCGGCGTGACGACCACGCGCACGTCCCGCTGCAGCGCCGCGGCGAACGCGGCGGCGACGTCGTTCGCGCAGTAGCGCTCGGGGCCCTCCACGTGCTGCACACCCACATCGTCGAGCGGCGACATCAGCCGGCGCGCCGCGATCTCGCCGAGGTCGCGCGGAGCGGCCATCGGCAGTCGCAGATCGGCGGGGAACAGCGAGACGAGCTCCCCGGACTCGCGCACCGCGTCGAGCTGCGCATCCCAGTTGCTCATGTAGAAGCCGGCGCGATTGATCGCCGCGGGAATCGGCTGGTGCTGCAGCCGCTCTTCGAGCTCCCAGAGCACGTTCAGGTCGCCCAGGCGCTCGCCGGGACGGGCGCCGCTGGTCGACTCGGCCACCACCTTCTCGAGACCGCTGTCCTTCAAGGCCTCGAGAAGACGCGCCACCGTGCGCCGCTCGGTCTTGTCGGTGTCGCCGTCCACCGCAGCCGGCGGATTGAGGAGGAAGGCCCGCCGCCCCTGCCTGAACACGGCGCGCAAGGCATCGGGATCGTTCACGTCCGCCAGCGCGACCTGCGCACCGGTGCCTTCCCATCGCCACGCGTGACCCGGGTCGTGCGTCACGACGATGACCTCCTGCTCCTCGCGCAGCAAGGCCTTCACCACTTCGGATCCCACATGCCCGAAGGCGCCCATGATGATCATCATCGTCGTGTTCCCTTCTGGTGACGTCCGACCGCGGAGCGGCCCGGACCGAACGGGGCAAGCGCGTTGCCTGCTCCCGTGCAGCGGCGCAAGTGCGCGGCGACAATGGTCGCATGTCCAAATCGATGCGTGTGGTCTGTCTACTGGCCGTTGCCGGGTTGATCTCCGCGTCGACAGGGCTCCACCTCCACGACATGAAGAATCCCCGAGGCGCGATCCATGCGTGAACCCTTCATCGACCCGGCCGGCCGACCGCACATCAAGTGCCTCAAGTGCCGGACCTTCGTCGTGTGGCCTTCTGAACTGCGGCCGGAAGACGCGGCGCTCCTCGGCGCCTTCGCACAGCAAGACCGACTGGAAGCCGCGAAGTACGCCGAGATGTACCTCGGCCTCGAACCGAGAGCGGCGAAATGCCTGGCCCTGCACCTTTCCGTCAACGACGCCTGCACCAGATGCGGACGCACGGTCCCGAAGGGCGAGTCGCTGTGTGAGTGCCGCTCGGCCAATATCAATTGGTAGCTGGTCAAATCGACACCGCAACGTTTCTAGGACCCCCGGCAGGATGGCGGATATTTCAGGAATGACGACAGGCCGCTTGATCCCATTCGAACCGCTGACGCGGCTCGACGGCCAGCGCATCACCCGATGGATCGGGTTGGAGATGGCGTTGGGCGGCGGCGATTGCGTGGTCACTGACGACACCGTCTCCAATGATGGGAGCGGCAGGTCTCCAATCGTCTGGGCCTATGCCTCGGTCCCGTTCTGGCAGTTCACGATGATCGATGTGGAAACCAGCGCTGGCGTCATCTATCGCTTGCGCGCCGAGTTCGACCACGAGGACGAGAGCGCATACGGTCTTTTCCTGGCGAAGACTGACGAACCGATGGCCTGGATCGCGGAAGAGCCCGGCGCGTTCTTCCGGACCCGCGTGCTTGAGGAACTGCCCACCGGGATAGTCAAGGTCGGCGTCGAGCAGGACACGGGCGGCGCCATCGTGGAAGCTCTTCTTGATATCGGCGGCGACGTTGTCCGGCTCCTCGCTGCCGAGATCCATCCGCGCCTCGACGGAGGCTTCGACCTCGTGTCGCCGGACGAGACGATCCTTCTGCAGCTCAATGGCAAGCGTCCTATGTCGGATGAGGCAGAACGGCGCGCCGCGCCGCACGATCAATGAACTGCAAGCTCTGCGACCGGCCGCTGGACCAACCGGACGACCCGTTGTCGACCGACTGCGGCGGCGACTGCTGGGGATGCATCGGCGAGATCGAAGCCGGGCTGGGCGACCCGCAATCCCTGGATAAAGTCCGCGACGAGTCCGCCCATGGCTTGCGCCCAGCTTGGACCGATCCGACCACCGACCGCCATCTCCCCAAGACCGCATGAGCCATCCCATCACCCTGCTGCTGTCGCCTTCCCGTCGCCATCGGGTTCGAGCCATGGTCTGGCGCGTCGGACTGATCGCTTCGGTCACCTGCGCCAACGCGGCGGAACTCACGTTGACGCCACCCGGCGTGATGCTTCAACAGGGCGAGTGGCGCGGCACCGTGGGCAGCTACGAAGTCCCCGCGCCGTTCGACAAGATCCCCGCCGCCCAGTGGCCCATGGACGGCTGGGTGTCGATGCGCATCGACACAACGTCCGCGACGATGACCCTCAGGCCGCTGCGGCCCGACGACGCAACGACGGTGCTCAAGCCCATCCTGGCGCACCGGCAGATCGCGGAGCAGGCGCAGCAGGAACTCGACCTCGGCGATCAGTCCGCGGCGCCCGACGACGGGAATCTCTACGTTCGACTTCCTGGATCCCGCCTGAGGGCGGGCGTCGTCCCGCTGCATCGATTCAAGAACGGGACGACGCGACTGACACCGGAGCTGGACCATCGCTTCCAGCTCAAGCTGGGCGACCTGTCCTACGCCTTCACGCTGCAGAACGGGTTCCGGACTGCCGATGGCCGGCCGTATGGCGAGGGCACGCAGTTCTCGCTGGAAATCGGCAGCCAGCGATATGAGTACGACCTCGGCGGCTACGGCTGGGATGTGACGATCGAAGCGCTGGGGGACTTCGACGGCGACGGGCGACCGGACTTCCTGTTCCACCTCGGAGGGTCGAATTCCTCGCACGAGGCCTTGGTGTTGTCGAGCCAGGCTCGTCCAGGAAAGAACCCGCCGACGACCTACCTGACGGCGTTCGGTTGCTGAGTCGCGACGTCACCGGAGCCCTGGAACGGCATCGCCGCCTGACCCCGCGTTGAACGCGAAGGCCGGCGGCGATGGAAGAGCCGGGTGACCCGGCTCGGCGAGGGCAACGTCAGATCTTCATCGCCGCCAGCAGGCTGTCATGCGCGGCCTTGTTCATGCGGATGTCGAAGGGCAGGAAGGTGAGCCGCTCGACGGCCGTGGTGCCCGTCGGATTCGACACGTAGTAGCCGCCGCCCAGCAGCGTGCCGTCCTTGGTCAGCGCGCCGGTGTAGACGTTGCCGCCCAGCTCGAAGTAGATGCGGTGCTGGACCGTCGAGCTCAGCGTCGCCGACTGCGGACGCGGGGCGCTCGCCACCCAGACCGGCACGCCGTCGACGGTGCGGACCGTGCCGTTGGCCAGTTGGTAGGTCGCGCCGTCGCTGTTGGACACGATGCCGGCGGTCATCACGGCCGTCAGCGTCATGCCCGTGCGGCACGGCGTGACCGCGGCGCCGGTGGTCGCCGTCGTGCAGTCGAAGGCGGTGTAGAGATCCCCCTTGTTCGTCTGCGCGAGCTTGAGATGGCACGAGCCCGCCGCGTACGTGGCCGTCGTGCCGGCGTCTGGTACGACGCGGACGTGGCGCCCGCGATGGCCACGCCGTTCTTCTGACATTGATACCCGAGACCGCTGCCCGTGGCCACGACCGTGAACGTCGTCGTGCCGTCGGTGAGCACGGTGGCGTTCATCGGCTGCGTGGCGATGACGGGCGCCGGGCCGCCGTCCGAACCGCCACCGCCGCAGGCCGCGACGATGACCGACAGGGCTGCCAATGCGGCAGCGTTCTTGCACTTCACTGAGACCATGGGGTCCTCCCTCTGAATTGGCTGCCTGGCGGTCCATCGACGGGACCGCTCAGTGCTACCTCTTTCGACATCGCGCTCGTCAAGACCGCGTTAGCGCCGCAGAGACAAAGGTAAAGGCGGAGGGGACAGCAGGGGAAAGGCGGGGGAAAGGCACAGCGCTTGCCGTGCTGGTTCATCCACCAACATCGTTGAGGAAAGCCATGAGGACATCTCTTCTCAGGAACGCGGCGCTCATCGCCGCATGTGCCGCCATGACGGTCGGCTGTGCAACGCGCGACGCGCGCAATGCGGGCGTGGGCGCCGTCGGCGGCGCGGTCGTCGGTGCCGTGGCCGGCGGCAGCGCCGTGACGGGCGCCGTGGTCGGCGCCGTCGCAGGCGCGGTCATCGGACGGCTGCTCGTCGATGGCCGGGAGCGCGAGGTCTATTCGGACGGCAACGGCGGCCGCTACTGGGTCGACGAGGACGGCCGGCGCCGTCCGGTCCGCTGACCGTCGTCGACGGACCACTGCCGATGCTGCGGCGCAGCCGCCGGCCTTCACAGGCCGACGCTGCTGCGCGCCTGATCAGCGCCTGATCAGATCTTCATCGCCGCCGCGATGCTGTCGTGCGCGGCCTTGTTCATGCGGATGTCGAAGGGCAGGAAGGTGAGCCGCTGGGTGACCATGGTGCCGGCCGGATTCGACACGTAGTAGCTGTCGCCCATCAGCGCGCCGTCCTTGATCACACCGTGCTGGCCCTGCTCGCGACCAGCACGGCGCCGTTCTTCAGCACGCGCGTGACGCCCGGCGTGGGCAGCGCCAGCGTGCTGGTGATGTTGTGGGCAGCGCTCTGCGGGCTGGGCTGCGGGCCGTTCGTCACATGCGTGCGCTTATGCCGGGTTGATGGCAGTCGCACAGCCGTTACTTCGCACCGGCGGGCAAGGCGTTTCGGGGATCGTCTGAAGGCCCGGACAGCGGCACGACGACTGCCGTCAGTCCCTCCGGGTGCTACGCTGGCACGCCATCCGGCGCACCTTGAACACCACCGCCATGAAGCTCATCGGAATCCTCGGCGGCATGTCCGCCGCCTCGACGCAGACCTACTACCGGCAGATGTGCGAGATCACGCGTCGGCGGCTCGGCGGGCTGCATTCGCCGGAGCTGCTCATCCGGTCCCTCGACTTCGCGACGATCGAGCGGCTGCAGGCCGCGGGACGCTGGGAGGAAGCGGGACACATCCTGAACGCGGAGGCCAAGGCGCTGGAACGCGGCGGCGCGGACTTCATCGTCCTGGCGACGAACACGATGCACAAGCTGGCCGATCAGATGATGGGCGGCGTCAGCATCCCGCTGCTGCACATCGCGGATGCCACGGCAGACCGGATCAGGAACTCAGCGCTGAAGACCCCAGGGCTGATCGCGACCGCATTCACGATGGAACAGACGTTCTACGTCGACCGCCTCAAGGCGGCCGGACTTCAGCCGCTGGTTCCCGGCGATGAAGATCGCGCGGAGGTGCATCGCATCATCTACGACGAACTCTGCAAGGACATCACGACGGTCGACAGCCGCTCGCGATTCGAAGACGTCGCGCGCCGTCTCGTGGCTCAGGGAGCCGACGGCATGATCCTCGGCTGCACCGAGGTCGGCATGCTGCTCAACGCCGACAACGTCTCGGTGCCCGTCTTTGATACGGCGCTCATCCATTGCGAAGCGGCGATCGAGATGGCGCTGACGTAAGACCTTCCCGGGCTTCTTATCCGGCAGTTTCTGCGGCGCCTCCTCTGGCCCCTCTCCCGCACTGCGGGAGAGGGAGTAAGAAGAGCGGCTCACACCAGCGTGATCGTCGGCCTCACATCCAGCCGCTGCTTGAGCAGCCCCACCTGCAGATAGAAATCCGCGCTCCGCTGCTGGTCCGCGAGCACCTGGTCGTCGAGCGCGATCCAGCGCGTGGCGCGGCGCTCGAACTGCAGGCGCGCGGCCTCGACGGGGATGCCGATGATGCGCGCCAAGGTCGCGGAGAACTCCGGCACGTGCTGATAAGACCAGGCTTGCGCGCGCTTCACGCGTTGCGCCAGGTCCGCCAGCGCGTCACGCTTGGTGCTCAGCGCCTTGTCGGTCGCCGCCAGGAAGCTCAACCCCGACCACTGCCCTCGCCCGCTGACCAGCACACGCGCGTGACCGGCCGTCTCCGCCAGCGCGGTGTACGGCTCCCACGTTGCCCACGCATCGAGCGAACCCTGCGTCAACGCGAGCTTCGCCTCCGCCGGCGGTAGGAAACGGACCTGCGCGTCGTCCGGCTTCAAGCCCGCGGACGCGAGCGCCTTCAGCGCGATGAAGTGGCCGATGGAGCCGCGGTTCGTGCCGATGGACTTGCCCTTGAGGTCGGCCGCCGTCTTGAACGGCGAATCCGGCCGCACGAGCACCGCCGTGCCGTAGGCATCGGAGCGGTTCACCGCGAAGGCCTTGATGCGCGTGCCCGCGGCGATGGCGAACAGCAGCGGCGCGTCGCCGATCGGACCGAAGTCGACGGCCTCCGCGTTCAGCGCCTCGGCCAGCGGCGCGGCGGCGGGGAACTCGCTCCATTGAATGTCGTAGGGCAGCTGGCGCAGCTCATCTGCCGCTTCCAGCAGTGCGCGCAGGTTGCCCTTCTGGTCGCCGGCCTTCACCACGACGCGGCCCTGCGCACGCACGGAGCGCACATACGGGACGGCGGCGAGCGCTGCGAGCGCGGCGCCGCCGGACAGCACGCGGCGGCGTGATCGGTCGTGAGCCTCGTGCCAGCTTGTGGCCTTGTCGGTGAGGTTGCGGTTGTCGAGGTCGTCGTTGGAATCAATGCTCATGCAGTCCTCGAAGCGGAGAAGGTGAAGCGGAGAAGGGGGACCGGGTCGAGTTCAAGCGGCCTGGCGCTGCGACAGCCGCTGCTCGACCAACGCTCGTGTGCGCGGAATCAGTTCCCGGCCATAGTCGATCGCGTCCTCGAGAGGATCGAAGCCGCGGATCAGGAAGGTCGTGACGCCCAGGTCGTAGTAGTCGAGCAGCGCCTGCGCCACCTGCTCCGGCGTGCCGACCAGCGCGGTGCTGTTGTGGCGCGCACCGGTCTCGCGCGCGATCTCGGTCCACAGCCGCTTGTCGACGCGGCTGCCCTTCTCCGCCGCCGCGAGCAGGCGCCGCGCCCCTTCGCTCTGCTGCGGCCCGCCGCGGCTGTAACCCGCCGCGACGCGCAAGCGGCGCGTGTCCTCCAGGATGCGCTCGGCGCGCGCCCAGGCCGCCTCCTCGGTGTCCGCGAGGATGGGCCGGAAGGACACCGAGAACCCGATGCCGCGCCCATGCCTCGCCGCCTCCGCGCGCACGCGCCGCGTCAGGTCCGCGGTCTGTTCGAGCGACTCGCCCCACAGCGCGTAGACGTCCGCGTGCTTGCCCGCCACCGGCAACGCCGCGTCGGACGCGCCGCCGAAGAACACCGGGAGATGCGGCTGCTGGCGCGGCTTGACCTCGCTGAAGCCTTGATCGAAGCGGTAGTGCGTGCCCTCGTGATCGAAGGGATGCTCGCTGATCCACAGGCGGCGCAGCAGGCCGACGTATTCGTCGGTGCGCCCGTAGCGCTGGTCGTGGTCGAGGTAGTCGCCGTCGCGGCGCTGCTCGGCGTCCGAGCCGCCGGAGATCACGTGCACCGCCAGCCGGCCGGCGGTGAACTGGTCCAGCGTCGCGAGTTCCCGCGCCGCCAGCGTCGGCGCGACGAAGCCGGGCCGGTGCGCCAGCAGGAAACCGATTCGCGACGTGTGCGCCGCCGCATGCGCGATCGTGAGCTGCGCGCTGGGACCCGTCGAATGGTGCGGCACCAGGATGCGGTCGAAGCCGGCCTCCTCATGCGCCCGGGCGAAAGCGCTCACGTAGTCCGGATCGACGACCGGCCCGCTGGCCGCGTGGATCTCGGACGTCTTCTGCGACTGGATCATGCCGATGAATTGGATGCTCATGGTGGTGGCTCTGGGTAGGTCGGACAGCGCCAGACCGTAGAGATCCGCGCCGCCGCACGCAAAGAACGAATCCGACTTTCCATGCTCGGATTGCAGGATTCACGGCCGCCAGGACCGCGCCCACACTGCGACGCATGAGCGCCCTTCGCCAGCCCGAGCCACCGGAGCCACCGGAGCCACCGGAGCCACCAGAATCACCAGAAACCCCAGTGCCGTTGCAACGATTCATCGCCTCCAGCAAGGCGCTGATCGGCAAGGGACTGCGCGAGTCCGAGCTGCTGGCCGAGTTGCGGCCCCTGCTCGCCGAGCTCGTCGCGCGCGACGACTGGCTGCCGGAGACCCACGCGCAGGCGGGCGTCGATCGCTATCGGCAGTACCCGCTGCACGTCGACGCGCAGGGACGCTTCTCGGTCGTGTCCTTCGTCTGGGGACCGGGACAGGCCACGCCCATCCACGACCACACCGTCTGGGGGCTGATCGGCATGCTGCGCGGCGCGGAGGACTCGCAGGGCTACCGCTTCACGGGGCCGCACGAGCTCGTGCCGGACGGCCCGCCGGTACGCCTGTCGCCGGGACAGGTCGAGGCGGTCTCGCCACGTCTGGGCGACGTCCACCGCGTCCACAACGCGGTCGAGGGTCAGGTCTCCATCAGCATCCACGTCTACGGCGCCGACATCGGCCGCATCGAGCGATCGACCTACGACGCCGACGGCACGCCGCATCGCTTCGTGTCGGGGTACTCCGCGCCGGCCTGACTGCCGAGGCCGCCGGCAGTCAGCCTGCGTCGACGACGTCCGGCGGTGCGGCCAGCAGCGCCTGAAGGCCTTCCTCGTCGAGGACCGTGACGCCGAGTTCCCGCGCCTTGTCCAGCTTGGAGCCCGCCTCTTCGCCCGCGATCACGTAGCTGGTCTTCTTCGACACCGAGCCGCTGACCTTGCCGCCGGCGGCCTCGATCAACTCCTTGGCCTCGTCGCGCGACAGCGTCGGCAGCGTGCCGGTCAGCACGAGCGTCTTTCCCGCCAGCGGCTGCGGGCCGGCCGGCGCCGCGGCGGCCCCTTCCGATTGCGGGAAGGTGACGCCCGCCGCGATCAGCTGCTCGACGACCTCGCGGTTGTGCCCTTCGGCGAAGAACGCCGCAATGCTCTTCGCGACGATCGGCCCGACGTCCTTGACCGCGAGCAGCTGTTCCTCGCTCGCGCCCATCAGCGCGTCCAGATTGCCGAAGTGCTTCGCCAGGTCCTTGGCCGTGGTCTCCCCGACCTGCCGGATGCCCAGCGCGAACAGGAAGCGCGCCAGCGTCGTGTGCTTGCTCTTCTCCAGCGCGTCGACGAGGTTCAGCGCGCTGCGGTCGCCCATGCGCTCCAGCGCGGTGAGCTTGGCCACGCCGAGCTTGTAGAGCCCCGGCAGGCTGGCGACGATGCCGCCGTCGACGAGCTGGTCGACGAGCTTGTCGCCCAGCCCCTCGATGTCCATCGCCCGCCGACCGGCGAAGTGCAGCAGCGCCTGCTTGCGCTGCGCCGGGCAGAAGATGCCGCCGGTGCAGCGATGGTCGATGCCGCCTCTCTCCCGCAGGACGTCGCTGCCGCAGATCGGGCACTGCTTGGGCATCCGGAAATTGGGGACGTAGCTGGCGCGCTTCGAGTCCACCTTGCCGACCACCTCCGGGATCACATCCCCGGCGCGCCGGATGATGACCTGGTCCCCGACGCGGATGCCCTTGCGGCGCATCTCGAAGAGGTTGTGCAGCGTCGCGTTGCTCACCGTCGTGCCGCCGACGAAGACCGGCTCCAGCTTGGCCACCGGCGTCAGCTTGCCGGTGCGGCCGACCTGAATGTCGATGCGGTCCAGCCGCGTGACCTGTTCCTGCGCCGGGTACTTGTGCGCCACCGCCCAGCGCGGCTCGCGCGAGACGAAGCCCAGCCGCCGCTGCAGCTCGCGGCTGTTGACCTTGTAGACGACGCCGTCGATGTCGAAGGGCAGCGCATCGCGCTTCCCGCCGATCGTGCGATGGAAGGCCACCAGGCCGTCGGCACCGCGCACCACCGCGCGGTCCTCGTTGACCGGCAGCCCATAGCTCTGCAGCGCGTCCAGCATCGCACCGTGCGTGGCCGGGATCTCCCAACCCCTGGTGTCGCCGATGCCGTAGGCGAAGAAGCTCAGCGGCCGCTGGCGCACCAGCGCCGGATCCAGCTGCCGGATCGCGCCCGCGGCCGTGTTGCGCGGATTCACGAAGGTCTTCTCGTTGGCGGCGCGCTGACGCTCGTTGAGCGCCTCGAAATCGTCGCGGCGCATGTAGGCCTCGCCGCGCACTTCCAGCACCGCCGCCTTCGCGCCCTCGCCCGTCAACTTCAGCGGGATCTGCTTGATCGTGCGCACGTTCTGCGTCACGTCCTCGCCCGTCTCGCCGTTGCCCCGCGTGGCGGCCTGCACGAGCACGCCGTGCTCGTAGCGCAGGCTGATCGCCAGGCCGTCGAACTTCAGCTCGGCCGCGTACTCGACCGGTGCGGCGTTATCGCCCAGGTCCAGCTCGCGGCGCACGCGCGCATCGAAGTTCTCCGCGCCGCTGGCCTCGGTGTCGGTCTCGGTGCGGATCGACAGCATCGGCACCACGTGCCTCACCGTCTCGAAGCCCTCCAGCACCTGCCCGCCCACGCGCTGCGTCGGCGAGTCCGGGCTCAGCAGCTTCGGGAACGCGGCCTCGATCGCCTGGAGTTCCTGGAACCGCTTGTCGTACTCGGCGTCGGGCAGCGACGGCGCGTCCAGCACGTAGTACAGGTGGGCGTGGTGATGCAGCAGCTCGCGCAGTTCGGCGGCGCGCGCGGCGGCCTGTTCGGCGGTGAGCGAGGAGACGGGCGTCGGATCGGATGTCGGCACGGCAGTCGGCACGGGAGGGGACCTCGAGGGAGTCATGCGCGCATTGTGGCGCACCCCCACTGAGCCGCCGCCGGTCACAGCCGGCACCCCTGTCTTCTCGAACTCCCTGGAAAGGAGGTCTGTTCCATGACCGTCACCCCATCCCGATCCCCATCCCAACCCGCATCCCCACACGCGTCGCACCATGCGTCCCCACACGCATTCCGACACGCGGCCCACCCCGCCGCCCTCCCCGCATCGACGCGCCGTCCCCGGCACCGCCGTCACGGCGCCCGTCCGCAACGCGGCGTCACGCTGCTGGAACTCCTCATCGGGGTGGGTGTGATCATCGTCGTGATGGTGATCGTGCTGATGGGGCTGCGCAGTCTCAACAGCCAGATGGACCGGTCCGCCCTGCTGCGCCAGGCGCCGCAGATCCGGGCCAACCTGGCCGGCTACGGCAGCAGCACGGGCGGGATGAGCTTCGCCACGCTGACCACCGCGCAGGCGAACGACCTGGGCGCCTTCCGGCCGGAGACGGTGAGCGGCACCGGCAGCGCGGTCACCGTGCGGCACGAGTTCGGCGGAAGCATCTTCGCGGCAGGATTCGGCCACGACTTCGGGAGCGTGAAGAGCGGCACGGGGTTCACGCTGAGCTACGCCGGCATTCCCAAGGCGCAATGCGCCAGCATCGCGCGCGGACTCGCGCTCGTGGCCGAAGGGCTGTGGGTCGGCGACGAGACGGCTGAAACGCTGCTCCCCAGGCCGACGACCAGGATCGTGAAGACGCCCGGCAGCGCTGCGCCGATCAGCGTGTCCGAGCTCACCGACGCGTGCGCGTCGAAGGACGACGTGGTCACCATCCACGCCCTGATGTCCTGAGCGTCCGGACCCATGTTCCTGACAAGATTGCTGACCGCCTGCGCGATGGCGTGCGTTGCGGCGGCGGCGGCGTCCCCGCTGCCCGGTCCTGCGTCAGCCTCCCCGGCGGAGGACGGCACCCAGGCGTGGCGCTTCACCCGCGCCGACGGCACCGTCCACCAGGCCCTGCAGCGCTGGACGCGCGAAGCCGGCTGGCAGTTGGTGTGGGAGGTCGAACGCGACTTCCCCATCGATGCCGAGGTCACCCTGCGCGGCGAGTTCCTGGACGTGCTGGGCCAGGCCATGGCCGCGCTGCGCGACACCGACTTCCCGTTGCAGGCCCGCGTGCAGGCCGAGACCCGCGTGGTGCGTATCGGCCGCTATCTGCCCGACGGAGTCCGGCAGTGAGGGAGGGGCCCGTCCTGTCAGGTCTTCGGCGACCTCTGCCACCACCTCCGCCACGACCTCTGCCACGACGCCTCGCGCTCGCCGCGGCCGCGTGCGCCGCGCTCGGCGGTTGCGCCGTGCCCGCCGCGCGCCAGACCGAAGCGGTCCAGCAAGGCCTGGTCGATCGCACCACGGCGTTGCAGTCCCGACTGCGCCAGACCGCGGAACCGCCGCCGCTGGTCGTGCACGAGCGGGCCCCGCGCTTCGCGAGCCGCTCCATCCCGCTGTACCGCGACGAACGGCTGCCCGCGCACCTCGGCGACATCCGCCTGCACGTGCCGGGCCGGCTGCCGCTGGCCGCCGCGGCGGAGCTGATTTCGCGCGCCATCGACCTGCCGGTGATCATGACGCCGGACGCGCTGCACAACGCCGCGGACTATGCGCCCGGTCCCGCGGCGCGCCCCGCATTCGACGCGTCGGCCGCCTCGCCCGAAGAGACGACCGCGCTGCGCCAGGCCGGTCGGGCGGGGGCCCTGAGGCTCGACATCTCCGCCGCGGAACACCAGAACACCGTGGAGATCGACCACGCCGGCCCCTTGCGCCCGCTGCTGGACCGCATCGCGGCGCAGGCCGGGCTGCAGTGGCGCCACACCGGAGGACGCATCGTGTTCTCCCGCGTGGTCACCCGTGCGATGCCGGTCAAGGCCCTGCCCGGCGGACTGGACGCGAGCGCCGCCTTCGACGCGCTCGGCGGCGCGGAAGGCGCGGGCGCGGGCGCCGCCAAGGTCGACGGCAGCACGCAGAGCGACTACTGGGGCGGACTCCCCGACGCGCTCAGGCCGATGCTCTCCCCCGCCGCGTCGCTGCAGGTGGATGCGCGCGCCGGCCTGGTGACGGTGACGGACGCGCTCGCCAACGTCGAGCGCGTGCAGACCTACCTGGACGCCCTCAACGCCAACCTGCTGCGCCAGGTCGTGCTGGAGATCGAGGTGCTGCAGGTGAGCTTCTCCGACGAGTTCAGCCACGGCATCAACTGGGAGCTCGTGCTGGGCGGGCTGGCCCCGGCCAACCGCCTGCGCTTCGACGCGCCGGCCGCGCTCGGCCCGCTGGGCGGCGGCACGCCGGCGGCGCTGAGCTTCATCCTCGGCCCGTCCGCGTCGCGCGCCGCGCCCAGCCAGTGGATCGCCCAGGCGCTGCAGGAGTACGGCCGCGTGTCGACCGCCTACTCCAGCGTGGTCACCACCACGAACCGCATGCCGGTGCCGGTCGGCGCGCTGCAGACGCGCTCCTACGTGCAGCGCTCGACGGCGCCGACGGTGAACACGACCACCGGCCTGACCTCGCCAGGGGCACTGGAGACCGGCAAGCTCACGACCGGTCTCGGCCTGACGGTGCTGCCGGTGATCCTGGACTCCCACCTCGTGCTCCTGCAGACCGCGCTGCAGATCAGCGAGCTGCGCCAGCTCCGCGCCTTCACCAGCGGCGGCAGCGGCCCGCTGGCGCAGTCGGTGCAGCTGCCGGAGACGATGAGCTTCAGCACCCTGCAGCGCATCAGCGTGCCCGCCGGCCGCACGCTGGTGCTGGCCGGCTTCGAGCGCCAGCAGACCCAGCTCGACGACGCGGACGTGGTGCGCGGTCTGCTCCCGCTGGCGCGCCGCGGTCAGCGTGCGCAGCAAGGCACGGTCGTGCTGATCACGCCGCGACTGGTGGAGCCGTGATGGGCGGCCGATCGAGGTCGTCGGCCGGAGCCGACGGGCCGGGACCGGCGCGTGACGCCGGGGCGCACGGCGCGCCGATGAAGGGAGCCCCGGTGCGGGAGACCGCCGTCCATGACCTGCTGGAGAGCGGCGAGGCCCGGGTGATCGCGGTCGCCGGCGTGCGGCTGGCCTTCGGGCTGGAGTGGCATCCGGTGACCCGGCCCGAAGATCCCGGCCCGGAGTTGCGCCAGGCGCGCGCGGCCGGTCACCGGTTCGTCGCGCGGCTGCCCGACGGCGGCCTGGTCGGCCTGGCGCGGACGATGGAAGGCGCCGGTCGGGCCGGTCGCCCCGGTCGCTCCCTCCATCCGCTCCGGCCCGTCCATGCCGCCGTGGCGCTGCTGGTGGCGCGCTTCGCCGAACGCGGCGCGGAGGCCTGCCTGATCGCCGCCGGCCCGGGCGATGCGCCGTCGCCGGTGGCCTTCGTCGGCCTGATGGAGCGGCGCCCGGTGCCGGGTTTCGACCGGCTGCTGCCCGACCTCGACGCGGCGCTGGCCGTGCTGCAGGAGTTCCGCGACATGCACCCGGACCAGGAGGTCCGCATCGCCAGCCATCTGCCCGACCGGGATCGGATCGGCGAGGCCCTGTCGACGGACCTGCTGTTCGGCCAGCCCGACGGCGACACGCGGATGCGGCGGCTGCTGCCCGCGCGATGGCCGGTCGGGCTCGCCGCCGGCCTGGCCGCGCTCGGCCTGGCGACCGGATTCACCCTCTGGTGGCGGCACGAACGCGCGCTCGAACGCGGCATGATCGCCGCGGCGCGCCACACCGCCGAGACCGCGGCCTCTCGCGCGCAGGCCGGCGCCGCGCGGACGCGGCGCCTGGCCGACCGGCTCGAACAGGCGGGCCGACCCGGCGCGATGCCGCTGGACCGGTGGCGCGCGGCCATCGCCGCCCTGCCGATCCACCGCGCCGGCTGGACGCTGCAACACGTCGACTGCGACCGGATGCTGGGGTGTGTCGCCACCTGGGCGCGACATCACGGCAACCTGGAGACGCTGGACACACTGCCGACCGGCGCGATCGGGCCGCCGGCCATGCCGGCCGACCTGGCCGCCGGCGACGACCTGCTCGCCGCGTCGATGCGCACCTCGCTGGTGGACACGCTCGAACTGCCGCTGAGGCCCGGGGAGGCGCTCAGCGCCGCACGGTTGCCGCCGTTGCGCCTGGCCGTCAACGTCTGGGGCAGCCGCCTGCAGGATCTGGCCACGGCGGGCGGCGCGCAGGCGACGCTCCAACCCGGCGTTCCCCTGGAGGATCCGGGGACGACAGGCGGCGGTGCTGCTGGCGGTGCTGCTGGCGGTGCTGCTGGCGATACTGCTGGCGGTGCTGCTGGCGATACTGCTGGCGGTACTGCTGGCGGTACTGCTGGCGGTACTGCAGGCGGCACGACAGTCACCGCGCCTGGCGGCGCCGCCATCGGTACGGTGCGCACGGCCCCTGCGGCGGACGCGGCACACGACGGCACGCGCGCAGCGCCCCAGAGCGTCCTTCGCATGGCCTGGCGCCTGAAGGACGGCGCCTGGTCGCTGCCGCTGGTGGAGATTCCCCCGTATGTCGTCGTGGAGACCCTCACCTTGAACTTCGCCGACTCCCAGATCAGCTATGAGCTTTCCGGATCCCTCTTCGCCCACGGCGCGCATGGCGCGCGCTACTGACCGCCGCCCGCCCCGAGCGCGCCCGGCCGCGCGCCTGACTTGGCCGGCGTGGTTCGGTCCGTGGCTGCTCGCCGGCCTGTCGACGGCGCACGCCCGGCCTGCCGAGCCGCCTGTCCCTGGCCATGCCGAAGCACCGGCCACCGGTACCGCACCGTCCATGACCCTGCGCGAACTCGTGGACATCTCCCGTCGCAACAAGGCGGCGGAGCTCGCCGCGGCGACCGCGCGCCTGGCGGGCTCGCCGCATCCGCCCGGTGCGCCGGCGGGCCGCCCGCCCGCGCGGGGCGGCGCGTCCGGCGGACTGCCGCGCCTCTGGTCGCTCACGGCCGCAGGCGGGCACTGGCGGGCCGAGGTGCTGCTCGACGGGCGATTGCATGTGGTCGACACGTCGTCCGGGCCGTCGGCACGCCTGGGCCCCTGGCGCGTCGTCGGGCTGGCCTCGCAGGGGCTGCACGTCGAACGGATCGGAGCGTCCGGCATGCCGACCAGCCACCTCGTGCTGTCGCCGCCCGGGCGGGGCGCCGCGGCGTCGGGCTTCCGTTTCGCCGGCGAGCCGGCCAGCGAGGCGGACACCGAGACCGACGACGCTGTCCGCCGCGCCGCGGCGCTTCCGATGCCGCAGCCGCAGCCGCAACCGATGCCGCTGCCCATCGTCCCGGCGCCGACCGGCGCTGCCGTCCCTTGAGTCGCCACATCGACACCCCTGCGGGCCTGCCGCCGTTCGAGCGCGTGCTGACCGTGCCCGCGGACAGCCGGCTGACCCCCTCGGCCGCACCCGCCGCGCCCTCCGCCGACGGGCTGCCCGTCGCCCGCCACAAGCAGGACCGCCTGGCGGCGCTCGCGTTGAGCGCCGACCGCTTCCTCGTCGTGTCGGCGCCGGACGAGGTCCACCGGCCGGACTGGTACCGGCTGGTCCAGGCGGGCAAGGCCAGGGGCCTGGGTTACGCCGGACACCTGACCGCCGCGCCCGAGGTGTTCACGGCGCTGCTCGCCCGGGCCGACGCGCTCCGGGCCACGGCGCACGAGCCGCCCGAAGCCACCGCCGACGAACGCCGGGCGGCGGAGACGGCCCGCGACATCGACGCGATGGTGGCCGGTTCCTCGCCGCTGGAGTGGTTCCGCGCCATCGTGCAGCGCTGCCGTCTGGCCGGCGCCAGCGATCTCCACGTCGAGCTGCGCGGCGCGGTCGCGGTGGCCCGCGTGCGGCTGGACGGCCGCATGCGCGAGCTGGGCCGCCATCCGGCGCGCACCGCCATCGACGGACTTTCGGCCGCGTACACCATGCTGGCCGAGGAACGCTCGCGCTCCGAGGTCGCCTTCAACGGCGCGGTGCCGCAGGCCGCGATGATCCCGCTGGACCTGCCCGGGGCCCGGCTGACCCTGCGCTACCAGAGCCACCCCGCGGTCGGCGGCATGGACGTGGTGATCCGGCTGCTGCGCGCTTCAGGGCATGGCGGCGGCAGTGACAGCGGCAGCAACAGCGGCAGCAACAGCGGCAGCAACAGCGGAAGTGACAGCAGCGGTCACGGCGGCAGCGGGCCACGCCCGCGTCCCGCCGCCCTGGAGCCGCTGGGCTTCACGCCCTGGCAGGCCGACCGCCTGCGCGAGGCGCTGGCCTCGGCCTGGGGCGGCGTGTTCGTCGCCGGCGTGACGGGTTCGGGCAAGACCACGACCCTCAACGCGATGATGACGATGCTGGCGCGCGACGGCTCGCGCAAGCTCTTCACCATCGAGGACCCGGTCGAGTACGAGACGCCCGGCGTCAGCCACCTCTCCATCCAGCGCGGGGCCTCCGGCGGCGCCGATCCCTTCCACGGCGCCATGCTGGCCTTCCTGCGGATGGATCCCGACGTCGGCCTGTTCGGCGAGATCCGCGACGCGCTCTCCGCATCGATGGCGCAGGCCGCCATCCAGACCGGCCACAAGATCCTGTCGACGGTGCACGCGACCTCCGCGCTGGGCATCGTCGGCCGGCTCTCGTCACGTCTGCTGGGGCTGGCCCGCGAGGACCTCTGCGATCCGGAGTTCCTCTCCGCGATGGTCTACCAGGTGCTGATGCCCATCAATTGCGAGCACTGCAAGCGCCCCGCCGCCGCCGTCCTGGGCGCGGACGCGTTGCAGGTGTTCCAGGCGGGGTTCGGCCTCGATCCGGACAAGATTTACTGCGCCAGCGCGCAGGGTTGCACGCACTGCCGGCGCCCCGGGATCGACTACGGGGACACCATGACCGACGACGCCCCGACCTGTCCGCGCGACGACCTCCATGACGGCACGGCCGGCGTCAAGGTCGGCGCCGAGGTGATCGTGCCCGACCTGCGCCTGCTGGACCTGCTGCGCCAGGGCCGGGATGCGGAGGCGCGCCGCCATTGGCATCGCCGGCGGACGGCGCCGTTCACCGATGCCGACATGGACGGCAAGGACGCATGGGGACATGTGCTGTACGACGTCGCCCACGGGCGCGTCGATCCCTACCATTTCGAGCGGACCTTCGGCAGCGCGGCGCTGCTGGCGCAGACGCTCGCCGACGACGACACCTGACCCATGGGCCCGCCCCGATGACCAACCCGCTCGACTGGCTGCTGCTGCGCGCGGCGGCCCGGCGCCTGCGCCGCCGGCGCGGCGACTTCTACTACGACCTGGCGTCGGCGCTGGAGGACCGCGTCCCGCTGTACACCATCCTGCGCAAGCTCGAGGCGCGCGCGCGGCGGCGCTCGCGCGGCGACCAGCTGCTGTACCGCCAGATGCTGCGCGCGGCGATGGGCGGCTCGCTGGCGCGTGCGCTGCAGGACGTCATGCCGCCGACCGAGCTGCTCATGATCGACGCGCTGCAGGGCGGCGGCGACGAACGCCTGTCGCAGGGCCTGCACTTCCTGTCGGGCACCGTCGACAAGGTCGACGGCATGTTCCGCGCGGTGCGCAAGGCGGTGGCCTACCCGCTGCTGCTGCTGGGCGCGATGACCGGCATCCTGGTGGCGTTCTCGCTGCACGCGGTGCCGGTGCTGGCCGACCTGATCGACCCCGAACGCTGGCCGCCGCTGGGGCGCGCGCTGTATGCGGTCGCCTGGACGATCCGCCATCACGGCCTGACCCTCGGTGCGGCGCTGCTCGCCGCGGGCGGGCTGTTCGTGTGGGCGCTGCCGCGCTGGCAGGGGCGCACGCGGTGCTGGCTGGACCGGCATCCGCCGTTCAGCCTCTACCGCGACTTCTCCGGGGCGATGCTGGTGATCTCGCTGTCGTCGCTGATGCGGGCGGGCGTCTCCCTGCGCGCCTCGCTGGAACGCGCCGGTCGCTTCAGCGCCCCGTGGATGCGCTGGCACCTGAGACAGATCCTGTCGCGGCTGTCCGGGCGCGAGTCGGCGCAGTTCGGCCGCGCCTTCGCCACCGGCGTGCTCGATCCCAGCATGGAGGAACGCGTCCAGGACGCCGCCGAACGCCGCGATCCGGTCGCCGCGTTCGTGCGCATCGGCATCGGTTCGATCGACCGGCTGCAGTTGGGCATTTCCGACTCGGCCGCGCGCCTGAACGGGCTGCTGATGGTCGCCGCGGCGATGCTGCTGCTCTTCCTGCTGGGCGGCTTCCTGGCCACGGTGATGGAAGCGCAGAGCAGCCTGCAATCCGAGATGGGGGGACTGTGAAACCGGCCGCCGAGGACGTCGCCCACGCCGTGGCCCTGGCCGTCGTCGTGGCCGCGGCAACGGTGCTGTCCGCCGTCGCCTTGCCGGCGCATGCGCAGCAGGCGACGGCAGGCGCGAAGGACGGTCGGGCCGCACGCGCCGACGCCTCGCGTTTCGACCGCTGCTTCCTGCTGGCCGGCGAGCGCTACGGCGTCTCGCCGCTGCTGCTGAAGGCCGTCGCGCGCCAGGAGTCAGGTCTGAACCCGTCGGCCTTCAACCGCAACGCCAACGGCTCGACCGACATCGGCCTGATGCAGATCAACTCCTCCTGGCTGCCGGTGCTGGCGCGACATGGCGTGCAGGAGGCCGACCTGCAGGTGCCCTGCGCCAACATCCTCGTCGGCGCCTGGATCCTGGGGAGCAATTTCCGCTCGATGGGCACGACGGCCGATGCGCTCGGCGCCTACAACGCACGGGATCCGGCGAAGCGGCTGGCGTACGCGCGCCAGGTGTTGCGCCACTATGCGGCCTTGCAGACGGCCGTCCCGAACGCCCTCCCGAACGCCGTCCCGAACGCCGTCCTCAGTCGGCCGTCTCCGCCGCCTCCGACGCCTGCGCGTCCCCCGACGGCGGCCCCCCCACCCGCGCGATCATGACCTGGTCGACGCGGTGGCTGTCGACGTCGACGACCTCGAAGCGCCAGCCGTGCCATTCCACGACGTCGGTGCGCTTGGGGATGCGGCGCAGCATCACCATCAGGAAGCCGGCCAGCGTGTCGTACTGGCCGTGGTGCGGGAAGTCGTCCACGCCCAGCGCGCGCTGCACGTCGGGGATCGGGGTGATGCCGTCGGCCAGGAAGCTGCCGTCGTCGCGACGGATGATCTGCTGCTCCTCCTCGGCGGTGGAGACCAGCGAGCCCATCACCGTGCTCATCACGTCGTTCAGCGTGATGACGCCCACCACCAGCGAGTACTCGTTGACGATGACCGCGAAGTCCTCGTGCGCGTGCCGGAACTGCGTCAGCACCTCGGCCAGCGTCAGTCGGTCGGGCACGATCAGGACCTTCTTGACCAGCGCCGGCTCGGCGCGCAGCGAGATGACCTCGCCGCGCAGCACGCGCTGGAACAGGTCGGTCGCGTCGACGTAACCGACGACCTGGTCGATCTCGCCCGCGCAGACGAGGTAGGTCGAGTGCGGCGAGTCCGCGATCCGCGTGCGGATCAGCGCCTCGTCGTCGTCGAGCGAGAAGTAGACGACGCGCTCGCGCGAGGTCATCGAGGACTCGACGGTGCGGGTCTCCAGCTCGAAGACGTTCTCGATCACCTGCTGGTCGGCGGCCGAGACCACGCCGGCGCGCTGGCCGGCGGCGGCCAGGGCGAGGATGTCGTCGTGGGTGATCGTGTTGTCCGGGCTCATCGGCCGGCCGAGCAGGCGCAGCAGGCCGTCGGCGACGTGGTTCAGCGCCCAGGCGATGGGCCGCAGCACCAGGGTGAGGAAGAGCATGGGCCGGATCAGCGCCATCGCGACGCGCTCGGGCTCGTTCATCGACAGGCGCTTGGGCAGCAGGTCCGCCAGCACCACGAACAGGATGGTGACGCAGGTGAAGGACAGCCCGAACGCGACGCGCTGCGCGGTGTCGACGTCGATCAGCGGGCGCAGCAGCGACTCGAAATGCGGCGTCAGCGCGCCCTCCCCGACCACGCCGGCCAGGATCGCCAGGGTGTTGACGCCGATCTGCACGACGGTGAAGTAGTAGCCGGGCTGCTCCTGGACCTTCAGCACCTGCGCGGCGCGGTGGTCGCCCTCGTCCGCCAGCTGGCGCAGCTTCAGCCGCCGAGACGCGGCCAGCGAGAGCTCCGCCATCGAGAAGAACGCGCTGGCGCAGATCAGCAGGAGGATGAGCAGCAGGCTGGAACTCAAGGCGGCTTTCGGAATGGGAGAGCCGCCAGTGTAGCGGGCGCCCTCTATCCGACCGGCCCCTCGTCCAGGTTGGAAAGGGTCGCCGCGACGACCCATGGAGGCCAGCGGGCAGGGCCGATGCGGGTGCGCGGTTTGCTTCGCCCCTCATAGACTCCCCTCCTCCGCTCCCGACACGGGAAATTCTGCCGATGCACGTCCTGCCCGCCGGCGCCGCCGGCCTGCCCTCCGAACCGCGCGGCGACACCTCCCGCGACCCGGCCCGCGCCCCGACCCGCGACACGACGGACGCCACGCTGCCGGCGCCGTCCGCCGCGCCGCGCCTGCGCCACTTCCTGGACGGCGGTGGCGAGGTGGGCGAACGGCTGCGTGCGCTGGACTGGGCCGCCACGCCCATGGGCCCGCCGGACGGCTGGCCGGCCTCGCTGAAGACGGTCATCCGGATGATGCTGGACTCGCGCTACGCGATGTGGCTGGCCTGGGGGCCGGAGATGACCTTCTTCTGCAACGACGCCTACCTGCCGACACTGGGGCTCAAGCGCGAATGGGCGCTCGGTGCGCGGTCGGAACGCGTCTGGGCGGAGGTCTGGGATGCCGCCTACAGCCGCATCCGCCATGTGCAGACGACCGGCGAGGCGACCTGGGACGAAGGCCTGCTGCTGTTCCTGGAGCGCAGCGGCTTCTCCGAGGAGACCTTCCACACCTTCTCCTACAGCCCGGTCTACGACGACACGTTGCGCGTGGACGGCATGCTGTGCGTGGTCACCGAGGTGACGGACCGGGTGATCGGCGAGCGCCGCCTGCGCGTGCTGCGCGACCTGGCGGCGCGCACCGTTGGCGCCGACGACACGCACGACTGCGCGCGCCGCGTTTGCGACGTCGTCGCCGACTGCCCGCTGGACCTGCCGTTCGCGGCGCTCTACCTCAACGACCCCGGCGGACAGCTCGCGCGACGGGTCTGCTTCAGCCTGCCGGAGACCGGCACCCCGTCGCCCTTCCCCGAGCGGCTCAGCCTCGTCGATCCGGCGGGCGGCTGGCCGGTGCAGGACCTGGCCGCGGGGGGCGGCGCACGCGAGCTGCCGGACATGCCCGCGCTGGGCGTGTCGCTGACGCTGCCGCCGTGGCCGGAGACGCTCCGGCGTGCCGTCCTGCTGCCGCTGCGCGGCGCGGGCAAGGACCTGGCCGGCTTCCTGGTGCTGGGCGTCAGCCCGCGCCGCCCGCTGGACGAGGAGTACCGCGATTTCCTCAATCTCGTCGCGGGTCAGGTGTCGGCGGCGCTCGCCGACGCCACCGCCTACGAGGCCGAGCGCCGCCGCGCGGAGTCGCTCGCCGAACTGGACCGGGCGAAGACGGCCTTCTTCTCCAACATCAGCCACGAGTTCCGCACGCCGCTGACGCTGATGCTGGGCCCGCTCGAGGAACTGGTGACCGCCCCCCACCTGGACGGTCCCGCACGGGACCGGCTGGCGCTGGTGCTGCGCAACGCGTCGCGGCTGCAGCGGCTGGTGAACACGCTGCTGGACTTCTCCCGCATCGAGGCCGGCCGCGCGCAGGCGCGCTACGAGGCCACCGACCTCGCGGCGCTGACGCGCGACCTCGCGAGCACCTTCCGCTCCGCGATGGAGCGTGCCGGACTGGGCTTCGAGGTCGACTGCGCGCCGCTGTCCGCGCACGCCTACGTCGACCGGGAGATGTGGGAAAAGATCGTCCTGAACCTGCTGTCCAACGCCTTCAAGTTCACGATGCGGGGACAGGTGACGGTACGGCTGCGGCAAACCGGTCGCGAAGACAGCCGCGAAGACGCCGACGATGCCGATGCCGATGCCGACGCCGACGCCAATGCTGATGCCGATGCCTACGCCGGTGGCGATCCGGGCCAGGCCGTGCTGGAGGTGGCCGACACCGGCGCCGGCATCCCCGCCGACGAACTGCCCAAGGTCTTCGAGCGCTTCCACCGCGTCGCCGGCGCCGAAGGGCGCACGCACGAGGGCTCGGGCATCGGCCTGGCGCTGGTGCAGGAGCTCGTGCGCCTGCACGGCGGCCGGATCGAGGCGTCCAGCG
The DNA here is from genome assembly GCA_002205125.1 of Roseateles noduli. Lineage (GTDB taxonomy): Bacteria > Pseudomonadota > Gammaproteobacteria > Burkholderiales > Burkholderiaceae_C > Roseateles > Roseateles noduli. Next base: position 87,179 of record NIOE01000011.1, read on the forward strand.
TGCACGGCGAGGGCGCGCTCTTCCGCGTGCTGATTCCGCTGGGACGCGAGCATCTGCCGCAGGAGCGGATCGAGCGGATCGAACGCGCCGCCAGCACCACAGGCGCGCGAGCCTACGTCGACGAAGCGCTGCGCTGGCTGCCGGCGCAGGAAGGGCCGCGTGAAGTCGGATCGCGCGCGGCGGCGTCCGGTCGGATCGAAGGCGCCGACGCCGCCGCCTGGCCGGCGGGCGACCAGCGATTCGCCGCGACCTTCGGCGCGCGGGTCGTCGTCGCCGACGACAACGCGGACATGCGCGCCTACCTGCGCGACCTGCTGTCGCCGTACTACGCGGTGGAGCTCGCGGCGGACGGCCTGCAGGCGCTGGAGGCCGCGCGGCGCGAGCCGCCGGACCTGCTGCTGAGCGACGTCATGATGCCCCGGCTGGGCGGGCTGGCGCTGCTGGCGGCGATCCGCGCGGATGCGCAGCTCGGCGGCGTGCCGGTGGTCCTGCTGTCGGCGCGGGCCGGCGAGGAGGCCCGCATCGAGGGCCTGGACGCGGGCGCCGACGACTACATGATCAAGCCCTTTTCCTCGCGCGAGCTGCTCGCGCGGCTGGGCGCGCTGCTGGAGCTGCGGCGCATGCGGCAATCGGCGGAGGCGGCGTTCCGGCTGCGCACGCGGCAGTTCGAGACCCTGCTCAACGAGGCGCCGATGGGCGTGTTCCTGGTCGAGCACGACGGCGCGACGCTGCGCCTGCGCGAGGCCAATCCGACCGCCCGAGCCACCTTCGGCGATCCGCCGGACCTGCTGGGCGCGCGCTTCGACGCGCTGATCGAGCGGCAGTGGGGCCACCCCTTGTCGGACCAGATCGTCTCGCTGTTCCAGCGCACGCTGGAGACCGGCGATCCGTACCACACGCCGGAGTTCATCCAGGAACGCCACGACCTCGGCATCACCGAGGCCTACGAATGGCAGATCAGCCGGATCCCGTTGGCGGACGGCTCCATGGGCGTGGTGTGCTACTACCGCGAGATCTCCGCGCATCTGAAGGCGCGGCGTCGGCTGGAGGCGGCCGACCGCCAGAAGGACCAGTTCCTGGCGATGCTGGCGCACGAGCTGCGCAACCCGATCGCGCCCATCCGCAGCGCGGGCGACGTGCTGTCGCGACTGGGCCTGCCGGACGAGCGTTCGAAGAAGATGGTCGACATCATCCGGCGGCAGGTCGAGACGCTGACGCGCCTGGTGGACGACCTGCTGGACGTCTCGCGGATCACGCAGGGCCGGGTGGAGCTGCAGCTCGGGCCGGTGCTGCTGTCGGAGGTGATCGCGCAGGCGGTGGAGACGGCCGAGCCGCTGATGCGGGAGCGCCGCCACCACTTCACGGTGACGTCGTCGACGTCGGCGCCCTCCGGCGGCCCGCCGCTGCGCGTGCACGGCGATCAGGCCCGGCTGGTGCAATGCGTGGCCAACGTGCTCATGAATGCGGCGAAGTACACCGATCCGGAAGGCCGCATCGAGCTGGCGATGAGCGAGGAGTCGCCGTCGCCCGGGAACACGGGCACGGCCTTGATCCGCATCAGCGATGACGGCATCGGCGTGCCGCCCGCGCTGCAGGCGACGATGTTCGACCTGTTCGTGCAGGGCGATCGCGCGCTGGACCGCTCACAGGGCGGATTGGGCATCGGCTTGTCGCTCGTCAGGCAACTGATCGGCATGCACGGTGGCAGCGTCTCGGTGCACAGCGAAGGCCCGGGACGCGGCGCGCGCTTCGAGTTGCGTCTGCCGATGCTGGCGACCGCGCCGGCCTGAGGTCCCGCGCCACGGCTCACAGCCCGAGCAGTTTCATGCCCTTCGTCAAGGTCTGCCGGCTCTTCCAGTAGTCCCGCCACGGGTCGACCTTCTGGAAGCTGAGGCGGTCGCGCGCGTTGGCGAGGGTCCACTGGTCGGCGCGCTTCACGTCGCCCAGTTCGTCCCAGTCGATCGGCATCGAGACGCCCAGCCCGGGCCGCGCGCGGACCGAGAAGGCGCAGGCGGTGGTCTGCCCTTCGCCGTTGCGCAGGTAGTCCGGGAAGATCTTTCCGACGCGGTTCTTCGGGCCGCTCTTGGCGGAGAACTTCTTCGGGAAGGTTTCGGCCAGGTGCTGCACGAGGGCCTGGCTGAAGGCCTTCGTCGTCGCATGGTCGTGGCGCCGCGCCAGCGGGACGACGACGTGCAGGCCCTTGCCGCCGCTGGTCTTCAACCAGGCGAGCAGGCCGAGTTCCTTGAGCAGCGCGCGCGTGATGCGCGCCGCCTCCAGGACCGCGGGGAACGCCACGCCTTCGCCCGGGTCCAGGTCGATGATGAAGCGGTCCGCGCGATCGGGCTTGTCGTCCTGCGCGTTCCAGGTGTGGAACTCGATCGCGTTCATCTGCGTGAGCTGCATGAGCGCGGCCGGATCGCGCAGGACGATGAGTTCGTCGCCCTCGACGTGCTTCTGGAAGAACAGCTGCCCCTCGATGCCGTCGGGCGCGCGCACGATCGCCACCGGCCGGCGCCCGAGGTGCGGCAGCATCCACGTCATCACGCTCTCGTAGTAGCGGACCAGCTCGATCTTCGTGTGACCCGTCGAGGGATCGATCACCCGCTCGGGATGGGTGATGCGCAACTGGCCCGAAGTGGACTGGCCCGAAGCGGACTGGCTCGAAGCGGACTGGCTCGAAGCGGTCGAGGCCGACGCGTCGGCCTTCCTGCCGGCGCGCTTGACCGGCGGTGACGGGGTGGATGTCGGGGTGGATGTCGGCATCTTCCGGGTCCTGACTTCGTCGGCTGGCTTGGCCGACTCTCTTCCGATGTCCTTGGCCGCCTTGTCCTCGCGCTCGCCCTGGAACGACGCGTGGCGCACATGGCCGTCCGGCGTCCATTCCGCGAAGGCCACTTCCACGACCTGCTTCGGCTTCACCCAGCGCGCGGCGCCGCCGGAGCGCCCGGCGATGCGCGCCCAATGGCTGCGGGCGATGGTGTCCTCGTCGAAGTGCGGCGTCTTGATCTCGAGGGCGGACAGCCGCTTGTGCATCTCGCCCGCCTGCTTCAGCGACCAGCCGGTGCCGACGCGCCCGGCGTAGCGCAGCTCGCCGTCCTCGTAGTAGCCGAGCAGCAGACTCCCCAGCGCCTTCGCGCCGTCCGACCGGTCCGTGAAGCCGACGACGACGAACTCCTGCCGCTGCTGGCATTTCAGCTTCACCCAGGCGTCGCTGCGTGCGGACACGTAACCGCTGTCGGGACGTTTCAGGATCAGGCCTTCCAGCCGCATCTGGCACGCCGCGGCGAGCATCTCCTCGGGCGGCACCGCGAAGTCCTCGCTGAAGCGCAGGCGTTCGCCTTCGTGATCCGCCATCAGCGCGCGCAGCACGGCGCGTCGATGGATCAGCGGCACCTCGCGCAGGTCGTGCCCGTTGAGGAACGGGACGTCGAACAGGAAGTAGACGATGTCCTCGTGCCGCGTGCGCTTCGGATGGCCGATGGCGTTCTGCAGCAGGTTGAAGTCGGGCGCACCGTCGTCGCGCAGCACGACGATCTCGCCGTCCAGCCAGCCGTTGTCGAGGCCGAGGGCCGCGAGCGCTTCCGCCAGAGACGGCAGCCGGGCCGTCCAGTCGTTGCCCCCACGGGTCATCAACCGGACCTTGCCCTTGTCGACACGGGCCATCAGCCGATAGCCGTCGAACTTGGCCTCCGCGATCCAATCGCCGGGGGGCGTCGCGCTGACGAGCGTGGCCAGCTGCGGCGTGAGTTCGGCGGGCAGGCGCGCCTTCTTCGCGCGCGTGAGGTCGGGATCGCCGGCCACTTTGGCATCGACTTCAGTCGCCTTCGTGCCTCGGGATTTGACGCTGTTGTCGGCAACGCCATCGGTCGCGTCGCCATCTCCCGTCCCGGCCAGCCCCAGCGGATGCTTGATCACGCTGTCCGGCAGCTCGACGGTGACGTCGTAGTCCGCGTGGCGGCGCTCGCGGCCATCGTGCTTCTTGATCAGCAGCCACTGCTCGCGCTTGGACGCGTCCCGCGAGGTCCGGATCAGTTGCCAGAGTCCGGCGAGCTTGTGCCCGTGCAGCCGGAACACGAGCTTGCCGTCGCGCAGACCGTCGTGTGGGTCACCCTCGGGTGTCCAGGTGCCGTTGTCCCAGACGATCACTTCGCCGGCACCGTACTGCTTCGGCGGGATCGTGCCCTCGAAGCCGCCGTACGACAGCGGATGGTCCTCGACATGGATCGCCATGCGGCGCTCCTTCGGGTCGTAGGACGGGCCCTTGGGCACGGCCCAGCTCAGCAGCACGCCGTCGAGCTCCAGGCGGAAGTCGTAATGAAGATGGCTCGCCCAGTGCTTCTGGATGACGAAGGACAGCGCCTGTGCAGCCTTCCTCGTGGGCGTCCTTGCGGACTTCTTCGCGGCAGTGCCGGCGGTCGTCTTGGCCGATGACTTCCTCGGCGTGTCGTCCGGCTCGGGCGTGATGCGGAAGTCGCGCTTCTGGCGATAGCGGGACAGCGGATCGTGGCGCGGTGCGGTCGGCATCGAGAACTCCCGGCGCGGCCCGCGCGCTCAGGCCGCCTTCTTCTTGGCCTTGCCGCCGAGGCTGCGCCTGAGCAGCTCGGTGAGGTCGACGACGTTGCCGCCCTCGCCCGCGGACTCGGGCGCCGCTTCGAGCGGCGTGACGGTCTCGGTCTCGCCCTCGTCGACCTTGCGCGCGATCAGGCCGCGGATCGCGGCGGTGAACTCGTCGTGGTAGTCCTCGGGGTGCCAGTCGTTGCTCATCTCGTCGATCAGCTGGCGGGCCATCTGCAGTTCCGCGGCCTTGAAGCCGTGTGCGGACTTGCCTTCGGCGGGCAGGTTCAGGTCGTCGCAGGGGCGGATCTCGTTGGCCCAGCGCAGCATCCCGATCATCAGCGCCGGCCCGGCCGGCAGCAGCGCGGCCAGATGCTCCTTGCTGTGGATCACCAGCCGCGCGATCGCGATCAGGCCGGCGTCGGCCATCGCCTCGCGCAGCAGCGCGTAGACCTTGCCGGACTTGCCGATCGGCTCCAGGTAGTACGGCTTCTCCAGGTAGACGAAGGACACCTGCGTGGCGGGCACGAAGGTCTCGATCTCGATGGTCTGCGTGGTGGTGGGATAGGCCTTGCGGATCTCGTCGTCGGACACCAGCACGTAGTCGCCGTTGTCCTGCTTCACGCCCTTGACGATGTGGGTCTTGTCGATGTCCTTGCCGGTGCGCTTGTTGATGCGCTTGTAGCCGACCGGGTCCATGGTGCGCTTGTCGAGCCAGTCGAAGTCGACGCGCTGGTCCCTCGACGCGGGGTACAGCGCGACCGGCACGTGCAGCAGGCCGAAGCTGATCGCGCCTTTCCAGATCGCGCGGCGGGCGGCGGGGGCGTCGTCGCTGTCGCCGCGCGCAGACCCCGCGTCGGCGGACTTGGCGTGCGCCTTCGTCGAGGCCTTGCCGTGTGACCGCCCGGGCGAGGCCCGATCGGCGTTGGAGGCGCGTCTGCCGCTGCCGGCACGCGAGGGCGGCTTGCGGGTGGTCCGGGAAGACGTGGCGGCGGATCTGCTCGGCATGGGGACCTCGACGGCGGGATCGATGGATCCTTCCATCGGCAAATCCCGCGCCCGTGGGGCCCGGACGTCCGCCCCGACCGGGCATCCGGTTTGCTCCGCTCCTGGAATGGACACATCGCCCCACGCCCGATCGCTGATGAATGCCGAGCGGCGCTTCGCGGACAGGCGCGATGCGGGGCGTCAACTGGCAGCTCGTCTGTCTGCCTACGCCCATCGCGACGACGTCACGGTGCTGGCGCTGCCGCGCGGCGGTGTGCCTGTCGGGGCGGAGATCGCGCGGATCCTCGACGCGCCGCTGGACATCCTGGTCGTGCGCAAGCTGGGCCTGCCCGGACAGCCGGAATACGCCATGGGCGCCATTGCATCGGGCGATGTGCGGGTGCTCAACACGCAGGTGCTGCAGCAGCTGGCGATCAGCTACTCGGCGGTCGATCTGGTGACCCGCGCGGAAACGCGCGAACTGCACCGCCGGGAGAAGCTCTATCGCGGCGACCGGCCAATGCCGGTGCTCGAAGGCCGGCAGGTGATCCTCGTGGACGACGGCATGGCGACCGGCGCGTCGATGCGCGCCGGCGCGCAGGCGCTGCGCGAGATGCGGCCGGCCCGGATCGTCGTGGCGGTGCCCGTGTCGGCGCCGGAGACCTGCCACCTGATCTCGCAGGATGCGGACGAGGTCATCTGCGCGCGCACGCCAGAGCGCTTCCGGTCGGTGGGCCAGTGGTACGAGCGGTTCGAGCAGACGACGGATGAGGAGGTGCGGCGCCTCTTGGTCGCCGCACCCGATTTGTCGACGACGGAAAGGGCCTAGGTTTCGACAGCTTCAGCCTGTCGATCACGGCTCGGCGATTCACCTTTCCCCAAGGGCTGGATGAATGGGTGCGCATCCAGGAAGGCCAGGAATTCGTCGTCATCTCGAAGCCGAGGGCGATTCGGACACGCCTGAAGCGCCATGTCTTCCTTGCGCGAATGCCAGATCGCATAGACGCGACCGGGCTGGAAGCGATGAAACGACTCATAGCTCAGGCCATGCACGAGATGTCCATATCGGCGAAAGAGTTCGAGCGCAATCCGTCGTGACGACCCCATGGAACAACTCCTGGGCAAGTGTCATCGTGCGGCCCTCCGGTGCTGCAGTTCGTCGTTGACGGCCCCCAGCACCGCCCCCAGCCGAAACTCAGGCGATTGCATGAAGAGCCAACTCGCCTCGCGATCCGGCATCAGGTCGTACAAGCGATGGCCCAACAGCACCTCCAGCGGCGTTGCCCAGACGAGCATGCGCGTAGGCACGCGAAAGAAGGTCGCGATATCCCGCGCGTCCAACCATGCATCGCCGGCGTCGACTGCCTCGAAGAATCGGTTCAGGATTGCGCTCAGCGGCAGCCCGGCCACGCCGGGCAATGCCTGGAACAGACCGAACAGCGGGTAGGACTGGGATTCCGCCACGAAGCTGATGACTTGCCGCGCAGCTTCAAGCGCAGTGACGACCTCCGGATCGACCTTCAGCAGCGTGGCCAGTTGTTCCTTCGAGCCGTAGGTCGTGGCAAGGAGAAACAAGTTCCGATCGACCTCTGGAGCGGGCTCGGTTGGAAGAGCAAGCGCGGCATTGGCGGGTGGCGTCGTCAGCCACGGGCGTGACCTGCCCTGTGCAGGTTCGGGACGTTCCATCACATCATCGCCGCGCCTCGTTGCCGAGGACACGTCCATCAACACAGAAGTCCCCACTGTGCCGATGTGTCATCGATCACGCGATAGCCGAAATCTCTACGAACCTATCCGCAACCTAGATGAACACGGAGGGGCGATGACTCGAACTTGTGGTCGCTGGTTCATGAGGGCCGCTCGACGGCTCCATTCGCGCAGGCCGCAATGAGCAACGGGCACCTTGCGGGTGCCCGTTGTCGTTCGGAAACGCGATCGGCGTTCAGCTGAACAAGCGCCTCGCCACCGCGCTGCCCGCCGCCAGATCGCGCGCGGCCAGCGACTTGTAGAGCTCCGACAGCTCCTGACCGATCGACTGGAACGCATGCAGGTTCAGGATCTGGTTGCGGTCGTCGCAGAGGTCGGCCTCGAAGTCGCGCGCCAGGTTGCGCGCCGATTCCTGCCAGGTCGCGAACGGCTCCAGGGCCTCCGGCGTCTGCAGCACGTCCAGCGACAGCGTCAGCTCCCGCAGCGACGAGGCCTGCGGATCCTCCGCCAGCGCCGCCTGCGCGTCGAAGTTCAGCGTCAGCAGCGGCGGCGCGCCGTCCTCGCCCGCCGGCATCACCAGCCGGCCGGGAATCGATCCCGGCACGAAGCCGTGCCGCAACGCGCCCTGCTGCACGAAGCCCAGCGTCCAGGCCGCGCCGCGCGCCCGCAGCACGATCGCCAGCTGCGCGTCGTGACCGGCGGCGAACTGGTCGAGCTCGCGCGCCCGGCCGACGACGTCCAGCATGTCGGGGAACTCCGGCATCGCACCGATGCCGTCCGCGAAGCCCTGGATCTTCTGCACGAACTCGGAGTACTCGATCTCGTTGAGCGCCCCGCTCCGGTTGGCCATCTGCAGGCCCGCCTGGAACTCGCCGTAGCGCTGGCCCGGGTGCGGCAGCTCCCATTCGCCGCTGTCCGCGTTCAGGCCTTCGATGTGGAAGGGCTTGGTGCCCGCGCGCCGGCTGCCCGGCAGATGCGACAGCGCCATCTCGCCGCTCACCGGCGACTCCGGCGTCATCGTCGCGATCGCATCGATCAGCGCGTCGATGCGCGTCGAGGCCTTGCGCACGCGCGCCATCGCCGGCACGCGCTCATCCAGCGTGCGCAGGTCCATCGCACGCGAATCCAGCGCCTCGCCGTCGGCGCCGCCGTCCAGCGTGACCGGCGATTCGCCCTTGGCGGCGCCACCCGCGCCGCCACCGCCTGCGCTCCCCAGGCTGGGCTCCTGGCGGTCGCCCGCCGGCACGATCGGCTCGGCGCGCCGCGGGCCCGCCTTGCGCGCGCTCCACCAGCCCTGCGCCAGCAGCCCCACCAGCACCACGCCGCCCAGCGCGGCCAACAGCGTCGTCAGGTTCCAGTCCGTCGTCATCGCGTCTTTGCTCCTGCGGTTCCGCGCCGATCACGCGTCGCGGCCACCGTCGTCATTCTCATTGCTCGGCCATCGCCAGCGCGGATTCCATGTCCACCGCCACGATGCGCGACACGCCCTGCTCCTGCATCGTCACGCCGATCAGCTGCTTGGCCATCTCCATCGCGATCTTGTTGTGCGAGATGAAGAGGAACTGCGTGATCTTGCTCATCTCCGACACCAGCCGCGCATAGCGCTCGGTGTTGGCGTCGTCCAGCGGCGCGTCCACCTCGTCCAGCAGGCAGAACGGCGCCGGGTTCAGCTGGAAGATCGCGAACACCAGCGCGATCGCCGTCAGCGCCTTCTCGCCGCCCGAGAGCAGGTGGATGGTCGAGTTCTTCTTGCCCGGCGGCTGCGCCATCACCTGCACGCCGGCGTCCAGGATCTCGTCGCCGGTCATGACCAGCTTGGCCTGGCCGCCGCCGAACAGGCTGGGGAACATGCGTCCGAAGTGCTCGTTGACCTGGGTGAAGGTCGAGCCCAGCAGGTCGCGCGTCTCCAGGTCGATCTTGTGGATCGCATCCTCCAGCGTCGTGATCGCGCTGGTGAGGTCGGCCATCTGCGAGTCCAGGAAGGTCTTGCGCTCACGCGCCGCACCCAGCTCGTCGAGCGCCGCGAGGTTGACCGCGCCCAGCGCCGCGATGTCGCGGTTGATGCGATCGATCTCGCCCTGCAGGCCGTAGAGCTTGACGCCGCCGTCCTCGACGCTCTTCGCGAGCGCCTCCAGGTCGACGTTCTGCGCCACCAGCTGTTCCATGAACTGCTGGCCGCCCAGCGCCGCCGCCTGCTCGTCGAGCTGCAGCCTGGTGATGCGCTCGCGCAGCGGTTCGAGCGCGCGCTCGATCGTCATGCGCTGCTCCTCGCTGCGCTTGAGGCGCAGGCTGAGGTCGTCATAGTTGGCGCGCACGACGGCCAGCGCCTGCTCGCGCTCCATCTTCAGCGCCAGCGCGTCCTGCAGGCCGGCCTGCGCGGCGGCGTCGTCGAGTTCGGCACGCTCCTGCGCCATGCTCTGCACCGTCTGCTCGTTGACCTGCACCTGCTGGCGCGAGGTCTCGATGCCGCGCTGCAATTCGCCGCGCTTGGCCGCCAGCGCCCGGGCGCTGAAGACCGCTTCCTGCGCGCGACGCTCCAGCACGCGCTGATGCTCGCGGGCCTCCGTCAGCTTGCGCTCGGCGTTGATCACCGCCTCGTCGAGTTCCGCGTGCTTCTCCTGCGTCGTCGCGAGCTGCTGGTCCAGTTCCTCGAAGCGCGCCTCGCCTTCCATGCGGCGCTCCATCAGCGCCTCGGTCTGGGCGTCGATCTCGCCGAGCTCGTCGTCCAGCTGCGTACGGCGCGCGACGGCGGCTTCGGTCTGCTGCGCCAGGCGCAGCAGTTCGACCTGCAGCTGATGCGCGCGGGCCTGCGTCTCGGAGGCCTCGCGGCGCACCACGGCCAGACGCTGCGACGCGTCGGTGTAGGCGGCTTCGGCGCGCACGGCCTGCGCGCGCGACTCGTCGGCGATCAGGGTCTGCGCGCGCTGCTCGCGTTCGAGGTTCTCGATCTCCTGCGCGCGCGCCAGCAGACCGGCGGTCTCGCTGTCCGGCGCGTAGAAGCTCACCGCGAACTGGCTCACCGCGTGGCCCTCGCGGGTCATGATCAGCTCGCCGTGGCTCAGCTTGGGGCGCTGCGCCAGCGCGTCGCCGATGGACTCCGCCGTGTAGATGCCTTCCAGCCAATCGTTCAGCAACGCCTTCAGGCCGTTGGACTCGAGCTTCAGCAGGTCGCTCAGCGGCGACAGCGCGCGATGCGTGTTGACGATCTCGCCGCTGGGCAGCGAATAGAACGCGAGCCGCGCCGGCGGCGGATCGGAGGCGAAGGCCTGCACCGTCTCCAGCCGGCCCACCGAGAGCGCGCCCATGCGCTCGCGCATCGCGGCTTCGAGCGCGTTCTCCCAGCCCGGCGTGATGTGCAGCTGCGTCCACAGGCCCTTGATGTCCTGCAGGCCGTGCTTGGCCAGCCAGGGCTTGAGCTTGCCTTCGGTCTGCACCTTCTCCTGCAGCGCGCGCAGCGCGGTCAGGCGGGCGACGATGTCCGTCAGCTTCGCGGCCTGCTGCTGCGATTCGCGCTGCGCATGCTGGCGCGCCTCGTCGGCGGCGGGGGCGGCCTCGGCCCACTCGCCCAGGCGGGCGTCGGCGACGGCCTGCTGCTCGTCGGCGGCGACCGACAGGCGTTTCACCTCGTCGAGCTTGTCGTGCTGCGGCGCGGCCAGTCCCTGGCGCTCCTGGCCGAGGCGCTCGCGACGGCCGCGCAGGCCCTTGAGCTGCTCGTCGACGCTGCGGCTCTCCGCGGCCAGCACCTGGATCTGCTGCTGGACCTGCGTCACCTGCGTGCGTTGCTCGTTCGCGCGGCCCTGCGCGGCGCGCACCTGGTCCTCGACCTCGGGCAGCTTCATCGCCTGCTCCTCGGCCTGGGCGGCGAGGATCTCGCTCTGCTCCTCGGCCTCGGCGATCTGCGTGGCGACGTCCTCCAGCTCCGCCTGCGCCTGCTCGGCGCGGTCCTGCCACTGCTGGTTCTGCGCCTGCAGCTCGACCAGGCGCTGCTCCAGCCGCTGGCGGCCTTCGACCACGTAGCGGATACGCTCCTCCAGCCGGCTGACCTCCATCTGCGCCTCGGCCATGCGGCCCTGCGCGGCGTGCAGTTCGTCGCCGACGCCGTAGTGGGCCTGGCGGATGGTCTCCAGCTCGGCTTCGAGGTGGCGCAGTTCGGCCATCCGGGCTTCGAGCGCGTTGACCGCCTCCGAGTGCTCGGTCTTGACCCGCGTGGCCTCGCCGGCCGCGTCGCGATGCTTCAGGAACCACAGCTGATGCAGCTTCAGCGTGCCCTGCTCCTGCAGGTTGCGATAGTTCGCGGCGACCTCGGCCTGGCGTTCCAGTTTCTCGAGGTTGTTGTTGAGCTCGCGGAGGATGTCCTCGACGCGGGTCAGGTTCTCGCGCGTGTCGCGCAGGCGCAGTTCGGTCTCGCGTCTGCGTTCCTTGTACTTGGAGACGCCGGCGGCCTCCTCGAGGAACATGCGCAGTTCCTCGGGCTTGGACTCGATGATCCGGCTGATCGTGCCCTGGCCGATGATGGCGTAGGCGCGCGGGCCCAGGCCGGTGCCCAGGAACACGTCCTGCACGTCGCGGCGGCGCACCGGCTGGTTGTTGATGAAGTAGCTGCTGGTGCCGTCGCGGGTCAGGACGCGCTTGACGGCGATCTCGGTGAACTGGTTCCACTGGCCGCCGGCGCGGGCGCTGGCGTTGTCGAACACCAGTTCCACGCTGGAGCGGCTGGCCGGCTTGCGGTTGCCCGAGCCGTTGAAGATCACGTCCTGCATGGACTCGCCGCGCAGTTCGCTGGCCTTGCTTTCGCCCAGCACCCAGCGCACCGCGTCCATGATGTTGGACTTGCCGCAGCCGTTGGGGCCGACCACGCCGACCAGCTGCCCGGGCAGCTGGAAGGTCGTCGGATCGGCAAAGGACTTGAAGCCCGAGAGCTTGATCGAGTTCAGTCGCATCGGGTGGGATCACCGGCTGTCGCAGCCCTCACGTGATCTAAGCCTTTGATTTGATTGTGGAAACGCCCCTTGACGGGGCGCTCGATTCGCGGCGGATGATACCATCGCGCCCTTCGCATTCCGGCCGCCGCCGCCCTCTGAAGCAGCGACCCGGCCGCCACCCGCATTCATCCCCCGCCCATGGCCAAGAACACCCCCGTCAAGCCCGCCTCGACCGCGTCCGCCGCGTCCGCCACCAAGGCACCCAAGGCACCCAAGGCTTCGAAGCTGAAGATGGTCGCCCCGATCAAGGCTGCCAAGGCCGACACGGCCGTCCCGCCCAAGATGCGCGACATGCCGCCCAACCCGCCCAGCCGTCCGAGCAAGGAGATCCACGTCTTCCCCAACCCGGCGCCGGAACGCGACTACGTCATCCAGTTCCAGATCCCCGAGTTCACCTGCCACTGCCCGCTGACCGGCCAGCCGGACTTCGCGCACTTCACGATCGACATGATCGCGGACCAGTACTGCGTCGAGCTCAAGAGCCTGAAGATGTATTTCTGGAGCTACCGCGACGAGGGCGCGTTCCACGAGAAGGTGACCAACACCATCCTCGAGGACATCGTGAAGGTCACCAACCCGCGCTTCATCCGCATTACCGCGAAGTGGTACGTGCGCGGCGGCATCTACACGAACGTCGTGACCGAGCACCGCAAGAAGGGCTGGAAGCCGCTGCCCGCGGTGGACCTGCCCGCGCACGGCTTCGAGACCGGCCTGCTGCGCTGAGCGGCACGCGTCACGGATGGCCCTGGCCTACGACACGGACACGCAGTTCGTCGCGGTCGCGCTCAAGCGCAGCCGGATCGACGGCTACGGCGTCTTCGCGGCCGAGGCCATCCCCGCCGGCACGCGGCTCGGGCTGCTGACCGGCGAATCGATCACCGTCGCCGAGGCGCGGCGCCGCGCGCAGGAGAGCCAGCGGCTGATGCTGGTGGAGCTGTCGCCGGCGCGGGCGATCGACGCGAGCCGCTCGCAGGACGCGATGCGGTTCACCAACCACAGCTGCTCGCCGAACGCCCGCATCCAGGTCGAGGACGGCGAGATCAGCTTCTTCGCGCTGCGCGACCTCGAACCCGGCGACGAAATCACCGTCGACTACGGCCTTACGCACCACGAGGGGCGCCTGGCCTGCCGATGCGGCGCGCCGGGGTGTCGAGGCTCGCTCTGAGCGACAAGCCTCCGTTGTCGACGTAAGTACCGGGGCGGCGGCCGGTCCCCCTATGATTCCGCGCATGAGCTCCACCCCTGCTTCGCAGCCGGTCCAACCGCCGGCCAATCCGCCGGTGAATCCTCGCCTGGCGCTGCTGAACCCCTACCCGTTCGAGCGGCTGAGCGCCCTGACCAAGGGCATCGTTCCCAACCCCGAATTCCGGCCGATCTCGCTGGGCATCGGCGAGCCGAAGCACCCGGCGCCGAAACTGGTCGAAGACGCGCTGATGGCCAACCTCAAGGGGCTGTCGGGCTATCCCGCCACCGCGGGTCAACTGCCGCTGCGCGAGTCCATCGCCGGCTGGCTGCAGCGGCGCTATGCGCTGGCCCTCGACCCCGCCACGCAGATCCTGCCGGTCAACGGTTCGCGGGAGGCGCTGTTCGCCCTCGCGCAGGTCGTGATCGATCCGTCCCGCCCCGGCGCGACCGTCGTCTGCCCCAATCCGTTCTATCAGATCTATGAAGGCGCCGCGCTGCTCGCCGGCGCGACGCCCGCCTTCGCCAACTCCGACCCGGCGCGCAACTTCGCCCCGGACTGGTCGCAGATCGACGAGGCCACCTGGTCGCGCACGCAACTGCTGTACGTCTGCTCGCCAGGCAACCCGACCGGCGCAGTCATGCCGCTGTCCGAATGGCAGACGCTGTTCGAGCTCAGCGACCGCCACGGCTTCGTGATCGCCTCGGACGAGTGCTACTCCGAGATCTACTTCCGCGACGGCCCCGACGCTGCGCCGCTGTCGGGCCTGCAGGCCGCCGTGCAGCTCGGCCGTCCGGATTTCCGCAACCTGATCGCGTTCACCAGCCTGTCCAAGCGCTCCAACGTGCCGGGCATGCGCTCGGGCTTCGTCGCCGGCGACGCCGCGTGGATCAAGCGCTTCCTGCTGTACCGGACCTACCACGGCTCGGCGATGAACCCCATGATCCAGGCCGCCAGCATCGCCGCCTGGGACGACGAGGAGCACGTCGTCGCCAACCGCGCGCAGTACCGCGCCAAGTTCGCCGCCGTCACGCCGCTGCTGGCCGAGGTCCTGGACGTCGCCCTGCCCGACGCGGGTTTCTACCTGTGGGCCGCCGTGCCAGACGGTAACGATATTGGCTTCGCCCAGGGGCTGCTCGCTCAATACAATGTCGGCGTCCTGCCCGGCAGCCTGCTGGCCCGCGACGCCCATGGGATCAACCCCGGCGCCGGCCGCATCCGCCTGGCACTGGTGGCCGAACAGGCCGAATGCCTGGAAGCCGCCCACCGCATCGTCTCCTTCGTGAAGCAACTCAAGACGTCCGCCTGATCCGGCCCCGCCGGTCCGCCCCACCGTCCGACCCACGATCTGCTTCACGCATCCATCCGCATTCGCCCCGCATCCACCCTCTTTCCCCGAACCCCTCCGCACCATGACGCAAGACCTGCAATCCATCATCGACCTCGCCTGGGAAGGCCGCGCCAACCTGACCTCCGCCAACAGCCCCGAAGTGCGTGCGGCGGTGGACGAGGTCATCGCCGGCCTGGACGCCGGCACGCTGCGCGTGGCCGAACGCAAGGCCGTCGGTGAATGGACCGTGCACCAGTGGGTCAAGAAGGCCGTGCTGCTGTCCTTCCGCCTGAACGACAACCGCCAGATGGGCGCCGGCGACATGACCTTCTTCGACAAGGTCCCGACCAAGTTCGGCGGCCAGTCCGATGAACAGCTGCGCGCCGCCGGCGTGCGCGTCGTGCCCCCGGCCGTCGCCCGTCGCGGCAGCTTCATGGCGAAGAACGTCGTGCTGATGCCGTCCTACGTGAACATCGGCGCCTACGTCGACGAAGGCACCATGGTCGACACCTGGGCCACCGTCGGCTCCTGCGCGCAGATCGGCAGGAACGTCCACCTGTCCGGCGGCGTCGGCATCGGCGGCGTGCTGGAACCGCTGCAGGCCAACCCGACCATCATCGAGGACAACTGCTTCATCGGCGCCCGCTCGGAGATCGTCGAGGGCGTGATCGTCGAGGAGAACTCGGTCATCTCGATGGGCGTCTACATCGGCCAGAGCACCCCGATCTACGACCGCGAGACCGACACCGTCTCGTACGGCCGCGTCCCGGCCGGCTCGGTCGTCATCAGCGGCAGCCTGCCCAAGAACGACAAGTACAGCCTGTACGCCGCCATCATCGTCAAGAAGGTCGACGCCGGTACCCGCGCCAAGACCAGCATCAACGAACTGCTGCGCGCATAAACAGGCCCACCCCCTACCGGCTGACGCCGGCCCCCTCAGGAGGGGGCGAGCCCATGTGTCCGGCAAAGCCGGACCCAGGGCTCCGCTTGGTGAATACAACGCTTAGGATGCCGGACAGGGTTGTCGGCAAGAAGGGATGGAGATGAGCACGGGAAACATGGAGCGCATCCTGCGCCTGATGGCCGAGAAAGGCGCATCCGACACCTACCTGTCGGCCAACATGCCGGTGCTGATCCGGATCAACGGACAGATGCTGCAGCTGTCTGACCAACTGCTGACACCCGCGCAGCCGCGCGCGCTGATCTCCGAGGTCATCGACCCGCAGCACCTGGCCGAGCTGGACGCCAACGGCGAGCTGAACCTGGCGGTCTCCATCCCCAAGGTCGGCAGCTTCCGGCTGTCGGGCTTCCGCCAGCGCGGCTCGATCGCGGCCGTGTTCCGGCACATCCCGCACGTCATCCCGACGCTGGACAGCCTGGGCCTGCCGCCCATCCTGGGCAAGCTGATCACCGAGAAGCGCGGCCTGATCCTGATGGTCGGCGCGACCGGCACCGGCAAGAGCACCACGCTCGCGTCCATGCTGGAGCACCGCAACCAGACCATGACCGGCCACATCCTCACCATCGAGGATCCGCTGGAATACCTGTTCACCAACAAGCGCTCGCTGGTCAACCAGCGCGAGGTCGGCCGCGACACCGCGTCGCTGCAGGTCGCGCTGAAGAACGCGCTGCGCCAGGCGCCGGACTGCATCCTGATCGGCGAGATCCGCGATCGCGAGACGATGACGGCCGCGATCTCGTACGCGCTGTCGGGCCATCTGGTCGTCGCCACGCTGCACGGCAACAACAGCTACCACGCGCTCAACCGGATCATGTCCTTCTACACGCCGGAATCGCGTCCGGCGATGCTGAACGACCTGGGCGCCGGCCTGAAGGCGGTGGTCTCCCAGCGCCTGGTGCGCGCCGCCGCGGGCGGCCGCGTGCCGGTCACCGAGATCCTGCTGAACACCAAGCTGGTCGCCGAGCTGATCGAGCAAGGCGACTTCGCCGGCGTCAAGGAGGCGATGGAGAAGTCGATGGCCGAGGGCTCGCAGAGCTTCGAGGAACACTTCGCCCGCCTCATCACCGACGGCACGATCACCCGCGAGGAAGGCCTGGCCTTCGCCGACTCGCCGACCAACCTGCTCTGGCGTCTGCAGAACGACGGTCCGGGCGTCAAGCCCACCGGGCCGGGCGCGCCCAAGCGGGAAGAACCGGCCGAGGACACGGCCAACTTCACCTCCATCACGCTGGACGTGCAGCCGAGCTGAGATGGACGACACGACGCTCGCGCTGCTCGAGCAGTTGATCGCCCGCCCGTCGGTGACGCCGGCCGACGCCGGCTGCCTCGACCTGATCGGCGCGCGGCTGGCCGCGGCCGGCTTCACGCTGGAGCGCATGGACAGCGGGCCGGACGACTTCCACGTCGGCAACCTGTGGGCCGTGCGTCGCGGCCAGTCGGCGGACGGACCGCTGCTGGTCTTCGCCGGTCATACCGACGTCGTGCCCACGGGCGACCTTGCCAAGTGGACCAGCGATCCCTTCGTCCCCACCGTGCGCGGCGACCGCCTGTACGGACGCGGCGCGGCGGACATGAAGACTTCGCTGGCGGCCATGGTCGTCGCCGCCGAGGACTTCGCCGCGATGCATCCCGACCACCGCGGCAGCGTCGCCTTCCTGCTGACCAGCGACGAGGAAGGCCCGGCGCGTGACGGCACCGTCGTCTGCGTCGAGCGCCTGCGCGAGCGCGGCGAGCGGCTCGACTACTGCATCGTCGGCGAGCCGACCTCGGTCGAGCGCCTCGGTGACACCGTCAAGAACGGCCGCCGCGGCTCGCTCTCCGGCAAGCTGCGCGTGATCGGCGTGCAGGGCCACGTGGCCTATCCGCACCTCGCCCGCAACCCGGTCCACCAGGCCGCGCCGGCCTTGGCCGAGCTGGCCTCGAGCGGATGGGATAATGGCAACGCGTACTTCCCGCCGACGACCTTCCAGATCTCCAACATCGCCGCCGGCACCGGTGCCGGCAACGTGATCCCCGGCGAGATGGTGGTGGACTTCAACTTCCGTTTCTCGACCGAGTCGACGCCGGAGGGTCTGCGTCAACGGGTGCACGCGCTGCTGGACCGCCACGGCCTGGAATACACGCTGAACTGGTCGCTGTCCGGCGAACCTTTCCTGACGCCGGTGGGCGAGCTGTCGGCGGCCATCACCGCCGCCATCGAGGCCGAGACCGGCGTGGCCGCCGAGTTGTCCACGACCGGGGGCACCTCGGACGGCCGCTTCATCGCCAGGCTCTGTCCGCAGGTGGTGGAATTCGGACCGCTCAATGCGAGCATCCACAAGATCGACGAATTCGTGCCGCTGGACCAGATCGCGCCGCTGACGCGCATCTACCGGCGCACCCTGGAGAATCTGCTGCTGTGACGCTGTTGGAACTGATCGAGGCCCAGGCCGCCCGCCTCCTTGAGGCGGGCGTTTCGTTTGGGCACGGCACGACGAACGCCTTCGACGAAGCCGCCTGGCTGAGCCTGTGGGCGCTGGACCTGCCGCTGGACGCGCTGGACGACCACGAGGCCGACGTCGTCGACGACGCCGGACACGCCAAGGTCGAGGCGCTGGTCGCCGAGCGCATCGCCACGCGCAAGCCCGCGGCCTACCTGACGCGCGAGGCGTGGCTGCAGGGCGTGCCCTTCTACGTCGACGAACGCGCCATCGTGCCGCGCAGCTTCATCGCGGAACTGCTGGCCGACGCGACCATCGACGCCTGGCTGTCGGACCAGACCACGCGCGTGCTGGACCTATGCACCGGCAACGGCAGCCTGGCCGTGCTGGCCGCGATGGCCTGGCCGGACGTGGCGGTCGATGCCATCGATCTGAGCGCCGACGCGCTCGCGGTCGCGGCGATCAACGTCGAGCGTCATCAGCTCGGCGACCGCATCCGACTGCTGCAGGGCGACGGTCTCGCGCCGGCGCAAGGGCCGTACGACCTGATCCTCTGCAATCCGCCGTATGTGAACAGCACGTCGATGGCAGCGCTGCCGCACGAGTACCGCGCCGAGCCCGAGCTGGCTCTGGCGGGCGGCGCCGACGGCATGGACTTCATCCGCGCCCTGCTGTCCGACGCGCCCGCGCAGATGAAGCCGCAGGCGGTGCTGGTCCTGGAGATCGGCAACGAGCGCGAATTTTTTGAAGCCGCCTTCCCGCAACTCGAAGCCTTCTGGCTCGAGACCTCCGCGGGCGAGGACCAGGTCCTGCTGCTGACCCGCGAGGCGCTGGTCGCCGCGGGTTTCGGCCGGGACGAAGGCCATGAAGACACACAAGGAGTTTCCCCATGATCACGCTGCGCAACATCGTGCTGCGCCGCGGCACCAAGGTCGTTCTCGATGACGCGAGCGTCGTGCTGCAACCCGGCGAGAAGGTCGGCCTGGTGGGCCGCAACGGCGCCGGCAAGTCCAGCCTGTTCTCCCTGCTGACCGACCGCCTGCACAGCGACAAGGGCGACGTGGAGATCCCGCGTCACTGGGCGCTCGCCGAAGTGGCGCAGCACATGCCCGAGACCGACATGCCGGCCACCGAGTTCGTGCTGGAGGGCGACGTCCGCCTGATGGCCGCGCGCAAGGCGCTGGCCGAGGCCGAGGCCGCCGACGACGGCCACGCCATCGCCGACGCCTACGCGCTGCTGATGGACGCCGGCAGCCTCGACGCCCCCGCCCGCGCGCAGGCGCTGATGATGGGCCTGGGCTTCAAGGGCGCGCAGGTCGACGCGCCGGTCAACAGCTTCTCCGGCGGCTGGCGCATGCGGCTGCAGCTGGCGCGCGCGCTGATGTGCCCGTCCGACCTGATGCTGCTGGACGAGCCGACCAACCACTTGGACCTGGACGCCCTGGTCTGGCTGGAAGCCTGGCTGCAGCGCTATGAAGGCACGATGATCATCATCAGCCATGACCGCGAGTTCCTGGACGCGATCACCAAGGTCACGCTGCACCTGGACGAGGCCAAGCTGCACCGCTACGGCGGCAACTACACCGCCTTCGAGTCGATGCGCGCGGAGCGCATGCTCCAGCAGCAGCAGGCCTTCAGCAAGCAGCAGGAGCGCATGGCGCATCTGCAGAAGTTCATCGACCGCTTCAAGGCCAAGGCCAGCAAGGCCAAGCAGGCGCAGAGCCGCGTGAAGGCGCTGGAACGCATGGAGCGCCTCGCGCCCGTGCTGACGGCGTCGGACTTCAGCTTCGAGTTCCGCGAGCCGCTGAACCTGCCCAATCCGATGCTGATGTTCGACACGGTCTCGGTGGGCTACGACACCGACGAGGGCGAGAAGGTCATCGTGCGCGGCATCGACCGCTCGGTGCTGGCCGGCCAGCGTTTCGGCATCCTGGGCGCGAACGGCCAGGGCAAGTCGACCTTCGTGAAGACGGTGGCGCGCATGCAGCGCGCGATGGGCGGCACGATCACCGAAGGCAAGGGCCTGTCGATCGGCTACTTCGCGCAGCAGGAAATGGACGTGCTGCGGCCCGACGAAGGCCCGCTGATGCACATGATCCGCCTGGCCAAGGAGGTCAGCCCGAACGCCCGCGAGCAGGAACTGCGCGACTTCCTGGGCCAGTTCCGCTTCGTCGGCGACATGGTGAACCAGGAAGTGGGCAGCCTGTCCGGCGGCGAGAAGGCGCGGCTGGTGCTGGCGATGCTGGTCTGGCAGCGCCCCAACCTGCTGCTGCTGGACGAGCCGACCAACCACCTGGACCTGCAGACGCGCGAGGCGCTGTCGATGGCGCTCAACGAGTTCGAAGGCACCGTCATGCTGGTCAGCCACGATCGCGCGCTGCTGCGCGAGGTCTGCGACGAGTTCTGGCTCGTGGCCGACGGCAAGCTCGCGCCCTTCGACGGCGACCTGGACGACTACCAGCGCTGGCTGCTGGACCGGTCCAAGGAGGCAGCGAAGCTCGCCAAGGAAGAGGCCAAGCAGGCGCTGCGTGCCGCGCGCTCCAGCAGCGCGTCGCCCGCGTCCGCACCGGCCCCGGTGGTCGCGGCGCCCGTGGTTGCCGCGCCGGTCGCGCCGGCAGCGCCGCCCGCGCCCGTCAAGCGCGAGGATCGCAAGCTCAGCGGCCAGGCCCGTCAGAAGCTGTCCGAGCAGACCCGCCCGCTGCGCAAGGAGATGGAGCAGATCGACGCCCGCATGAAGGCGTGGACGGAGGAACGCGCCGCGCTCGAAGCGCAGTTGTCCAGCCCGAGCCAGACGCCCGCGCAGATCGCGGACGCCGGCAAGCGCCTGAAGGCCATCGGCGATGAGGTCGAGGCCGCGGAACTGCGCTGGCTGGAACTCAGCGAGCAGGTCGACGCCATCCACGCGACAGGCTGAGCCCGCCTCGGCACCCCGCGCCACGAACGCCTCGGCGACCTCGGTCTCCGGGGCGTTTTTCTTTCTGGAAGTTCCGGCGACTGCCGCCGATAGTTCCCGTCAACCGCGCTCAAAGACCATTTCAATTGTGCGCAATTGAATTGCTCGCTATAGTTCATCCCATGCCGAAGACAACACCCTTCAACCCGCAGGACGCCGCCGCAGTCGCCGTGGCCGATTCCCGCGACCTGCCGATGCCGGCCGGCACAGACTGGTTGAAGCTGGACGTCCAGCTGTGCTTCGCGCTGTATTCGACCTCGCTGGCGATGACCAAGCTCTACAAGCCGCTGCTGGCTCCATTGGGCCTGACCTATCCGCAGTACCTGGCGATGCTGGTGCTGTGGGAGACCGACGGCCCGAGCGTGTCCGATCTGGGGCAACGGCTGAACCTGGATTCCGGCACGCTGACGCCGCTGCTGAAGCGCCTGGAAGCGAATGGCCTCATCGAACGTCGCCGCGCGCTCGCCGACGAGCGCCGCGTCGAGATCCACCTGACGGCGGCCGGCCGCGCCCTGCGCGATCAGGCGGTCGCCATCCCCGAACAACTGGCCTGCGCCAGCGCCTGCGGCCCCGCCGAACTGGAATCGCTGACCCGTCGCCTGCATGAATTGCGAGCCAACGTACTGACCCACCTGGCCCGCGATCCCGCCCTTCCCGTCACTGCCGACGAGGATGGCGAGACCTGACCCCGAGTTGTCCGTTCACCCCACCCACCTTCACCCATCACCACCAAGGAGCCTCACATGGCCATCGAAAAAGCCCTCTACACCGCTACTGCCACCGCTACCGGCGGCCGTCAAGGCACCGCGCACTCGTCGGACGACCGCCTGAAGGTCCAACTGTCCACGCCCAAGGCGCTGGGCGGCGACGACGGCGCCGGCACCAACCCCGAGCAGCTGTTCGCCGCGGGTTACTCGGCCTGCTTCATCGGCGCGATGAAGGCCGTCTCCGGCCGCAACAAGGTCGCCCTGCCGGCCGAAGTCTCGATCACCAGCGAAGTCGGCATCGGCCCTCACGCCAACAAGCCGGGCGCTTTCGGCATCGCCGTCTCGATGAAGATCTCGGTGCCGGGCATGGACCGCGCCGCGCTGGAGAAGCTGGTCGCCGAGGCGCACGAGGTCTGCCCGTACTCGAACGCCACCCGCGGCAACATCGACGTCACGCTGACGATCGTCTGATCGTCCGGGTCCGGCTCGTTCCGGATCCGCGATGAAAAAAGCGCCGGCATTGCCGGCGCTTTGTCGTTGTGGAGCGCCGCGACGCGCGTCGAGCTCAGCGGGACCGCAGCAGCGTGAGCATCAGTTCGATGCGAGCGGCCCAGGGCGACAGCGCCGCGGCAGGCTCGTCGATCGCGCCGACGATGCGCCCCTGCGCGCAGCGCGTCGTGCGCCAGACCGGGACGCCTGCATCCTTCAGCGCCTGCACCGGCGCTTCCAGCGCCTGGTTCAGCGTGCCGTTCCCCGTGCAGGCCAACACCAGGCCTTGGAGCCCGGCCGCGCGCCATGCGTCGAGCGAACGCGCATCGGCGCCCGCATGGCTGGCCAGCACCTCGACCCACGGCCACCGCGACGCGTCTTCAGGCAGCACGTTCGCACCCAACGCTTCGCCCTGCGGCCAGTCGCGGAAGCGGCGCACGACGCCCTCCTCCACCACGGCCAGGGGACCGGCATCGGGCCCGGTCCCGAAGGCATCGAGCCGGTAGGTGTGCGTCTTGCGCAGCTCCAGCCCCGACAAGACCTGACCCGCGACCACCGCGACGACGCCGCGCACGCCGACGGTCTCCGCCACGGCCACCGCATCGAGCAGGTTCTGCGGCCCGTCCGCCTGAATCGCCGTCGCCGGCCGCATCGCCGCCGTCAGGACGACCGGCTTCTCCGGCGCGAGCACGCGCTGCAGCAGGTAGGCGGTCTCTTCCAGCGTGTCCGTGCCGTGCGTGATCACGATGCCGCGGACCTCGGGACGGTCCAGGTGCTCCCGCACCCGGCGCGCGAGCCGCGCCCAGGTCGCGTGATCCATGTCCTTGCTGTCGAGCTGGGCGAGCTGCTCAGCCTCCAGCGCCTTGGACGCCAGCGCCGGCACCGCCCCCACCAGCGACTCGACCGACAGCGAGCCGGCCTTGTAGCCGACGTTGTCCGTCGCGCTGCCGGAAGCGCCGGCGATGGTCCCGCCGGTGCCGATGATCACGAGGGTCTGGGCCGCACTTTGCAATTTCTCGTCTCCTGTATAAAAATCCAGATGCTGGATGAATTCTCAGGCGGTTCCTGAACCTCAGGTCGCCGCGTCTTCGACCTCCGCCCCTCCATCGAATAAAGGCTTGCTCGTGGACACTCCGCCCAAACTCACCGCCCGGCAACAGCAGATCTTCGATCTGGTCCGCGACAGCATCGAGAGCACCGGATCGCCGCCCACCCGCGCGGAGATCGCGCAGCAGCTCGGCTTCAAGTCGGCCAACGCCGCCGAGGAACACCTGCAGGCCCTGGCGCGCAAGGGCGTCATCGAACTGGTGGGCGGCACGGCGCGCGGAATCCGGCTGCCGTCGACGGCGCTGCGCCAGGTCAACCGCGCCCGGGAGCACAGCCAGTTCGCTCTGCCGCTGGCTTCGCTGGCGCAACTGACCTTGCCGCTGGTGGGCCGGGTCGCCGCGGGCGCGCCCATCCTCGCCGAGGAACATGTGGAGCAGCACTATAGCGTCGACCCCTCGACGTTCTCGAAGACGCCGGACTTCCTGCTGCGCGTGAAAGGCATGAGCATGAAGGACATCGGCATCATGGACGGCGACCTGCTGGCCGTGAAGAAGACGGCCGAGGCCCGCAACGGCCAGATCGTCGTGGCCCGCCTGGGCGACGAGGTCACCGTCAAGCGCTATCAGCGCCACGCCGGCGGCATCCGGCTGCTGCCGGAGAACCCCGACTTCCAGCCGATCGAGGTCACCGCCGAGGACGAGGGCTTCGCGCTCGAGGGCCTGGCGGTCGGGCTGATCCGCTCCGGCTTCCATTGAGCGTTGAGCCCTTTCGCCCTTGCGCTCTTGCGCACTTTCGCTCTTGCGCCCTTGAGCGGTTGAACGCTTGAAGGCGCCGGCGCGTCAGAACAGCGCGCCGGTCACCATCAGCACCCCGGTTCCGCCACCGATCTGCGACGGCGTCTCGCTGCGCACGTCGCCGAGCTGCGCGGCCCGCGCGGGATCGATCTGGTCCCCGCCGACATTCACCTGCGCGCCGTAGAAGATGTTGCGGATCTGCATCTTGGCGCGCAGCCCGTACAGCATCGGCGAGGCCGGGTTGAAGTAGTCCAGCCGGCTGCCCGAGGCCGACAGCTCGATCCGGAAGGCCGGGAGGTCTTCCGTGCCCTGCTGCCCGAGGTAGGTGTAGCGGATGTCGCCGCGCCAATCGGACAGGTCCAGCGATCGCAGGTTCGATCCCGTGATCCCCGCGCTGGCGCCCAGGCCCAGCGAATCCCGCCGCCGAGCTTGAAGTCGAAATCCGCGAACGGCGACGCGCGGGTCGCCCAGCCGCCCTGCGCCGCGCCGCCGCCGGCCGGATCGGCGAGCGTGTCGCCGGGCTGCAGGCTCATGTGGGTGATCTTGAAGCCCATCTTGCGCAGCGGCCCCTCGGCCGGCGCGTAGGCCAGTCCCTCGGTGAAGAACATCGAGGTGAGCCGGTCCGCCTGGGCGCCGCTGAAATGTCCGCCGACCTCGCCGAGCAGGAACACCCCGCTGTCGCCGAACAACGCGCCGGCGCGGAAGCGCCGATCCGGCACGACGCCTTGCGCGCCCAGCTCGGGCGTGGGCTGCGTGTCGCGGTAGTCGCCCCAGACGCTGCCCTGCCAGCCGCGGTACTTGCGCGTGTCGCCGGTGTCGACGCCGCCCGACGCGAACTGCGCCAGGTTCACCGTGCCGCCAAAATGCTGCAGCCGCCCCGCGCGGCCTTCCGCGCCCTGCGCCGAATCCAGGCTCAGACCCTGCGGCAGGTTGCCGCCGAAATAACTGTCGGCCGCGTAGAACGGGTGGCTGGGCATCAGCAACGGGCCGATGTCGAAGACGCCCGGCGCCTTGAGCTTCTCCTTGAACACCAGGCCCACGACGCCTTTCACCAAAGCCAGATCGGCGTTCCAGGTGTCGTCGGCCAGGCCCGCGCTGTCGGCCTCGCCTTCGGTCGCGTGGGCCTTGACCATGATCCCGATCTGCGCGAGCACGCCCGCCAGGATCAGCGTCTGGTAGTTGTCCTTGAGCCGCCGCAGGAAACGGTCGCTGGCCAGGTACTCGTCGACCCGCAGGCCGACGATGCGGCTGGCCAGGTCGGTCTTGAGCGACAGGCTCGGCGTCAGCGGCTCGATCGCGTCGAGATACTTGCCGGCGGTCGACAGGCTGGTGCCGAAGTCGGGCCCGTACCTGAGCCCGCCCACGCCGCCCAGGGGCAGCGTCAGCGCGCTGTACAGGCCGAAGTACGACGCCGACTCCGTGCCCTTGAGCTTCAACTTGTTGCGCTCGTCGAGACTGAAATCGCTGCCGTAGCGCAGGTCCTGGTAGAGGTCCCGGACCAGACCAATGATCAGCGGGTGGTCTTCGATCTTCTCGGCCATCGCCTGCAGGTTGACGGTGCCCGTGCTGCTCTGGCCCGTCTGGCCGGGTTGGCCCGTCTGGGCGGGCGCCGTGGAAGCGCCCTGCGCGGGCGTGGATGCCGATGCCGATGCGGGTACGGGTACGACGGGTGCCGCGCCGGGCGCCGGCTCGCGCTGGATCATGCCCCTGCGGCCGTTGACGGAGGACGCCGCGCATCGCGGGCAGCCGCCGCCGCACGCGCAGGGTGCGGGTCCGCCCGCGATGGCCGCGCCCCTGGCCGGCGACATCGCCGAAACGGACGGCCCCGCGGCATTGCGCGCGGCCCGATGCCCACCCGCGCGCGCGCCGCCGTCGCGCTGCGTCGACGCCACCGGGCTCATGGCCACCCCGTCGACGACAACAGCGCGTGACAGGGATTGGCGCCCTTGCCCTTGAGCGCCTTCACGACGGCCGGGTTCTCGGGATCGACATGGACCGGCTTGGCCGGCGGCGCCGCGCCGGGCGGCTTCACGAGCCCCGCCGGCCGGATCGCCATGCGCAGCTCGACCACCGGCTTCGCACCGACGCCGCCGTCGGTGGCCGCCTGCACGCGGGTCAGCGTCTCGTCCTTGCCGGGCGTGGTCTCGACGTCCACCGTGTCCACCGCGATGGCCGCGCGCAGCTGGGTCGCCACCTTGTCCGCGCGGGACTTGCCCACGCCCGCCTGGGTGTCGGCCTTGTCGCGCAGCCCGACCTCGTCGACCAGCAGCAGCGGATTGCCGTCGAGGAAATCCACCGCCGACTTGATCTGCGCCGCGAAGGGCGCGGGATCGTCCGCGTCCGGCTTGTAGGGCCCGACGGTGAAGACCCGCAGCGACTCGCCGCGATGCGCCCCCTCCGCGGCCAGGCCGCGCCGGTCGCCGGGTATGCCCATCTCCACGGCGAGCGCATTCTGGATGCGGACCGTCGAATCGTGCTGATCGTCGTAGGCGCGGTCGGTGCCGTGGCCCGCATGCGCCTTGATCTGCATCAGCGCGGCATGGCCGCAGAGCTCATGGCCGAAGGCCTCGACCGGCTGCAGGTCCTGCACCTTCGGCGTCTTGCCGCCGGTCCAGTATGCGAGCGCGGGCGCGTCGGGGCCGCTGGTCGGCGTCATGCGCACCAGACGGTCCTTGTCGCTGGTGGTCGGCGCGTCCTGCGTGGTGATGACAATGCGCCAGGGCGAGCCCGGCCCCTTGGCCAGCGTGCACAGGCAGCAGCACCCGACCTTCTGCTTGCTCGCGGCGACGGCGTCGAACTTGAAGCTCGCGCAGTCGGTGCCCTTTTTCGCATCGACCGTCTTGCCCTTGAGCTCGAAGTCGGGGCACAGCGACGTCACCAGCGACCCCACCGTCGACAGGGCCGTCTTCTCATCGATCGAATCCTTGTGCGTGGTATCGACCTGCAGCGTGCGCTGGACCTCGCGGCCGCCGCCGGCCTGCTGCACGACGTGCACCAGCTCGTGCGCAAGCAGCCGTTGCCCGGCGGCGCTGCCCGGCGCGTATTCGCCGGCGCCGAAGACGATGTCGTTGCCCAGCGTGAAGGCGCGGGCCTGCACCGCATCGGCCCCTCGCGCGGCCGGGCCGTCGGCATGCACGCGGACGTCGCCGAGGTCGTGACCCAGCCGCGGCTCGAAGAAGCCGCGCAGGTCCTCCGGCAGCGGCGATCCGCCCTGCTTCGCGGCGCGTTCGGCGGTGGCGATGTCGATACCGCCGGTGCCGAGGCCCTCGGTGCCCAGGGTCGCAGCGGCGGCCGCGGTATCGGCAGCAGTATCGGCAGCGGTATCGAAGGCCGCCTCGCGCTGGATCGTGCGGTCACGCCGGGCGTCCTCCTCCTCGCAGGCGGCGCACTGGCGCTGCAACCGCGACACGGACGGGGTGACGCGGGTCGGCGTCGGCGTGCGCATGATCCGGTCGGCGATGTCGTCCGCCTCCTGTTCATGGCGATCCCCCGGGGTGCTGACGGTCGGCTTGCGCTGCAGCGCCGAGCCCCGGCAGCGCGGGCAGCCGCCGCCGCAGGCGCAAGCCCCTGGCGCGGGCGCGGCGACCTGCCGCACCTCGTGCGCCGGCGCGGCCGGCTCCGACGCGCGCCGGCCCGCGCCGGGCGATGCCGCGCGGGCGCGGGAGGCGGTGGTGTGGTCCATCGCGAGCCCTACGTGCAACGCTGCGGCCAGACGCGGCGGCGGCGGCGATCGATGAAGCCCTTGCTCGGCGTCTTCGACCCCTGCGGATTGATCATGCTCTTGAGGTAGAGCTGGCGGATGTGGTCCCAGCCGGCGTCGGAGCACCAGTAGGCGTTGATGGCGGCGAGCAGCTCGGCCGGCATGCTGCCGTGGTGCAGCGTGATGTCGACGAGCGCGTCGTACTGCGCCTGGTCCAGGCTCACCGCCACGACCTTGTGGACATGGGCTTCGCCGGCGCGGGCGCGCGAGCGCAGGATGTTCTCCGCCTCCGCCCCCTTGCAGTCGACCGGCTTCTGGTCCGGGCAGTTGCAGCGCAGCCGCTGGACGCCCGGCACCCAGGTCTTCTTTTCCTCGTCGTTCTTGGGCGGCGGCGGGAAGCGCTCTTCCTTCGTCGGCTCGCCGCCGGTGGCCTTGGAGACCACCGGGCAATTCGGCAGCTGGATGCCGTAGCCGATCGTGCAGACCTTCTCGCCGGCCGCGGCGACGTACGGCCGCTCGATGCAGCCCTCGCCCGGGTCGCCGTCGACGGCGGCGAACTTGCCCATCCAGCGACCGACCATCGTCTCGCTGACCTTGTCCGGATGCAGCGGCGGTCCGGTGAAGGGCACGCAGGACCTGGGCGTGTCGCCTTCGCCGCAGCTGTCGTCGCGCATGATCGTCGCCGGCTGGCGGTGCACCTCCGCGTCGGTGACCGGAGCGGCCGCGCCCGCGCCAACGCCCGCGCCGCCCTGCTGCACGACGTGGGTCAGCTCATGCGCGAGCAGCCGCCGGCCGCCATCGGTGTGCGGCGCGTACTCGCCGGCATCGAAGACGATGTGCGCGCCCAGCGTGTAGGCGCGTGCCTGGACCGCGCGCGCCGCGTCGGCCGCACCGCTGTCGGCATGCACGCGCACGGCGGAGAAGTCCTGTCCGAAGCGGGGTTCGAAGAAGGCGCGGAGGTCGTCAGGCAGCGGCGAGCCGCCCTGGCGCGCGGCGGCTTCGGCGGCGTCGACGTCGAGGCCTGCGCCATCGGACGCCGCACCTTGAGCCGCGACGCCCGCGGCGCCCGACGGCGCACGCCGCAGCGTCTCGTCCTCGCAGGTCGCGCACTGGCGCTGCACACGCGACCCGGAAGCCGCCGACGGCGACACCCTCCGCATCACCCGGTCGGCCACGTCATCGGCTTCGCGCTCGTGACGATCGCCCGGTGTGCTGATGCGGGTCTTGCGCTGCAGGGCCGTCGCACGGCAGCGCGGACAGGTGCCGCCGCAGGCACAGGCCGCGCGATCCGGCGCCGGGCCGGCCAGGCCGGCAAGGTCGGTCGGGCCCGTCCATGGTGTGGCCAGCGCGGCCGGCGCGTTCGACGCCGCCGGCGCGGCCCGGGCGCGCGTTCCAACCGCCTGCGCGGTCGCCGTGGCCCTCGCCGCCGCGCTCACGGCACGCACTCCCGCGTGATCCGCGCGCCGGGGTTCTGCGCCTGGTTGAACTGGTCGATGGTCGTGCCCACGCAATGCGTCACCCGCGACGACGCCGCGTCCGCCCGTGCGACGTAGGCCGCCAGCGCGGTGCGGTAGCTCGCCACCGCCGCGTTGAAGGCCGCCACCGTCTGTCCGACGGCGCCGGTGAAGGCCGGCAGCGCGTTGGCCGCCATGAAGTTCTGATAGTCCAGGCCGTGGTTGCCCTCGTGGAAGCGCAGCGTGGTGCTCTGCGGATCGACGCGGCCCCCGGCGATGTCCTCGCGGGTGGTGCCGCGGCCGTAGCCCGAGGTCGCGCCCGCGGACAGCCCCGGCGGATACATCACCTGCAGCGTGGCCGTCGGCGCCGGCGGCGTGAAGGACGCGATGCGCGCGACGCCGCCGCGTATCGTCGACGTGAACGGGACGCTGAAGGTGAAGTCGAGCTTGGTGGCGGCGGAATTCGGATGCGCCGGATCGGCCACGCCGACGGTGTCCGGCAGCATCGTCACCGGGACCGTGCCGCTGGTGAAGCTGACGTTGCCGGTCAGCGGATCCACCGCCTGACCCGGGGCCAGCGGGATCGAGAAGCCGGTCTCCTGCCGGTGCGGCGTCTGCCAGGCCCACATCGGGATGCGGCCGCTGTTGATGCGGTACAGGTCGGTCTCGGTCTGGGTCAGCGCGGTCGCGGCCTTGGGCATCAGCACGTGCAGCGCGCCGAGGTAGGCCTGCTGCAGGTCGCGGATCAGCGTCGCGTCGCCGCCCAGATGCTGGTCGATCATCCGGCGGCGGTCGGTGACCATCAGGTACCAGCTGTCGAGCAGGCGGTCGAACAGCGCGGAGGTGATCTGGACCTGCGGGTCGCCATAGAAGCTCGCGGCGCCGTCGAAGGACTGGATGGTCATGCGGACGAAGTCGCGGTAGTCGCTGGTCGTGGGCGCGGCGGTGGTGGTCGTGCCCATGGTGCCCATCGAGCCCATGGTCCCGCCCGTCGGCGCGGCGGGCGTGCGGGCGATCGTCGGGCCGGCGGCGCCCGACGCCTGCGCGGCGAGGCAGCGCGGGCATTGGCCGCCACAGCTGCAGGCGCCGGGGTCGCGGGAGGCGTCGGCGCCGGGCGTCGAGGTCGGCGCGCGCACGCGGGTCGACGAGGCGGCGCGGCCCTCGCGAGGCGATACGGCATGGGTGGGGCCCATGAGGCTCTCCTGATCAGCGCTTCGGCTTGGGGGTCTTCTTCGCCGCAGGCTGGGGCGCGGTCTTCGCGGCCTTCGCGGCCTTCGCAGTCTTCGCGGCCTCCGCGACCTTCGCGACCTTGGGCGCCGCCTTGACCGACGCCTTGACCGACGCCTTGACCGACGCCTTGACCGACGCCTTCGGCGAGGCGACCGGCGGGGCGACGTCACGGATCGCGCGCCCGCCGTCCTTCAGCGGCGCGCGCAGCTTGAGCTTCTCCAGCTCGGCGACCTGCAGCCGCGTTTCGGCGATCACCGTCCTGCCCTT
Organism: Roseateles noduli; assembly: GCA_002205125.1. Taxonomy (GTDB): domain Bacteria; phylum Pseudomonadota; class Gammaproteobacteria; order Burkholderiales; family Burkholderiaceae_C; genus Roseateles; species Roseateles noduli. Next base: position 117,944 of record NIOE01000011.1, read on the forward strand.
GGCCAGCGTGAACGGCTTCGCCGCCGCGGGCACGAGCTGCCCAGCGTCGCTGCCAATGAGCAAGGTCAGCGGCCTCGTGCCGATGGACGCCGCCTGGTCGGCCTTCAGCACGAAGGCGTAGTAGCCGGAGGCATCGACCGTCGCCGCGGCGACGCCCGCCACCGGCGTGCCCTTCTCGTCGATCAAGGTGACCGTCACCGGGCCGGCGGCGAGCTGGCGGTCGTCGGTGATGCGGCCCTGCAGCAGCGTGTCGGCCTTGGCCACCGGCGGCGTGCGGATCGCCGCGATCTCGCGCTCGACGTCGAGCGCCGCGACCCGTTGCACCGTCGCGTCCGCCGCCGCCCGCAGCCTGGCCGCGCGCAGGTCCTTGGTCGACTGGCCGCCGTCGGGGTCCTCGCCCTCGCCCTTGGCTTCGGCCTCCAGCCGCCGCGCCTCCTCCAGCGCCAGCAGCCGCGCCGCGAGCACCGCCTCGCGCGCGAACGCGATCCAGGTGTCGCGCTGCGCCTGCACCGTCTCGAGCAGGCCGGCGATATCGGTCTTGAACGTCGCGTTGCCGGTGTTGATCACGAGGGCCATGGCATCACTCCAGGAGTCTCAACAGGTTGCCCGCGACCTGGCTGCGCGACTGGCACAGCGGACCGGGATGGATGATCTGGTTGCCGTACTGCACCTCCGGCATCGCCGGACTGGCCGTGTTGGCGACGATGCAGTGGTCGCCCTGGTTGAAGCTGGTGTTGTTCAGCCTCATCGCCATCGTCAGCAGCGACAGCTGCGTCGCCTCGCCGCGTTCGCCCAGCCGGTTGGCCGTCGCACGGATCGTGTTGCCGTACACCAGCGCGTTCGTCACCAGCGGCCCGTCGCGCAGGCTGTGGGCCTGGTTGTCCTGCCAGGCCACGTCGTCCATCGTCGCCACCACGTGGCAGCAGGCGCTGGTGTTGCTCCAGCCCGTGCGCGCCTGGTTGTCGTTGAACATCACCCCGCCGCCCGGGAACAGCTGCGCCGTCGCCGCCGCCCGCACCGGCAGCGCCGCGGCCGGCGCCGCTCGGAACGTCGCGAACGCCGTCGCCATGCGGGCGCTCTCCTCCAGCGTCGCCGTCGATCCGGTCGCCGCGTTCGCTGCATTCGCCGCATTCGCCGCCGTGTCGGCGCGTGACAGCGTCGCATCCGCCGCCTGGCTGTCGATCGCCGAGCGCAGCTGCGTGCTGGTGCCCGCGAGGTTCACGCCCCCGAGGTTGTAGAGATAGACCGTGCCGGCGATCCGCTCGACCGCGTTGGGCCCCGACATCTCGCTGCTGAACGCGTTGTCGGTGCATTGCACCGGCCCGAAGGCCAGCGCGTACAGCGCCAGCCCGACCGGCTGGTCGACGAGATTCTCATGCACCCGCGCCGCCGGCCGCTGGCTGAAGCGCAGCCCCGAGGCCCGCGTGCGCGCGTCCAGCAGGCTGAAGGCCGCCGTCAGCATCAGCACGATGCCGCCGCGCCGGCCGTCGATCAGGTCCTCGGGCTTGAGCTCGGTCGTCAGCGGCCCGTTGTCGACGATGCGGTTGCGCGCGATCTCGGCCTCCTCGGCATACACGACGAACACGCCGCAGACCGGATTCGCGCCGGTGACGCCGTTGCGCGCGATCGCGTTGTCCAGCACCGTCAGGTCCTGGCACAGGCCCAGCGAGATCCCGCCCAGTCCCTGTCCCACGGCGAGCTTGCGCAGCACGCCGTCGAACGGGTTGAGCAGGTTGCCCTCGATGCGGTTGCCGCGGATCGCCAGCCCCACCACCGGCGTGCCCAGCCGCGCGGCGGCGGTCGCCAGCGCGCCGGCCTTGACCGCCATCCCGGTCTCCAGCCGCGACGCCGGCGTGGCGAAGGCGGTGGCGATGCCCGACAGCCCCATCGCCTCGATCGCGTTGCGCTCGATCGTGATGTCGTAGAGGAAGCCGGGATCGACGGTCTCGGGCACCGGCGGCGCCTCGTCGACCTTGAGCACGACAGTCAGCTGCGCGGTCGGCTCATTGGGCGAGGTCTGGAAGTCGATCTTGTCGATCGCCAGGCCCGGGTCGCCCTCGGTCACCGCAAAGGTGCCGATCTCGGTCGCCGGCACGGTGAAGGCGCCGTCGGCATCGGTGACGAAGCTGCGCGCCGAGCCGGTGTCCTGCTGCGTCAGCGTGACCTGCACGCCGGCGCGCGGCTTGCCGTCCGGGCCGAACACCCGCGCGCGGATCCGCGCCGTCGTGGCCAGCGTGAAGGTGGGATCCGGCTCGACGGGCGGCGCGGGCGGCGGCGTGCCGCCCAGGGTCACGCCGTTGCCGGCACCGCCGACGATCGCGTTTTCCAGCACGACGACGCGCTCGCTGCCGCCGCCCAGCTGGATGCCGCCCTGCCCGCGGTACGGCTGCACCAGCAGCACCAGCGGCGGCAGCAGGATGGTCCAGACGAGGTTCACGTAGGCGATGAACACCCGCGGGTTGACGTGCAGGATCTCCAGCCGCGCGCAGGGATCGTTGGGATCGACCGGATCGGGCTGGTCGGGGATGTCGATGGGCGGCATCCGCGGCGCGGGCACCAGGCGCAGGTCGTTGCGCTCGATCAGGCCGTCGTCGCCGGCCAGGTAGATGGCGACGTCCCCGCCGCGCTTGTCGAGCATCCGGATGCGGTTGTCGTGAATGTGGACGCCGCGCACGCGCCGCGCCCGGATCGCGCTGGTGTAGGCCAGGATGCGGTTGTGCGCGATCTCCACCTCGGTGCAGCCGCCGCGCTTGCCGGCGGTCACGACGATGGCGATGCCGCCCAGCGTCACCAGGTCCATGTGTTCCAGCACCACGTTGCCCGAGTCCTGGATCGTGAAGATCGGCAGCGCCGCGCCGCCGGCGCGCGGCACGACCTTGGTCTTGGCGTCGCAGCCCTTGATGCGCACGTTGCGGCGCTTGTCGATCACCGCGTTGGTCGCGTGCAGCCCCGGCAAGAGGCAGATCTCGCCGCCGCTGGCGGGCAGGTGCTGCAGCGCTTCCTCGATGGCATCGAAGTCGCCGTGGCTGGTGCGCCCGTCGCCGACGTTGAAGGTGCAGCAGATCTTCTGGTTCGTGAGCGGTCGGAAGATGCGGCGGCAGTCGTCGATCTCGCCGTCGGCGAAGCGGATGGACACCGGTGGCGGCCCGCTCCAGTTCAGGATGCCGAGCGCGACGCGGTGATGGCGGATGCCCTGCGGCGGCGCGTCGGTCGGCCACGGCGGCGGATCGAAGACCGCCCCCGCGGCGCGCACCGGGAAGGTCCAGAAGTCGCCCGGCTGGTAGTTGGCGTTGGCTGCGGCGGGCGCGTCGAACTCGACGCGGATGCCGTCCTTCAGCTCGACCGGATCCGGCCCGCCGACGGGGAAGTCCGCGATCCGCTCGATGCCGTTCCACAGGCGGAAGAACGCCGTACCGGCCGGCGCCGGCCAGGCGCCCGCCACGTTGCTCAGCGCGAGCTGCCCGTCCTGCGGCAGCGTCGCGTCCGCCGTCATCGCGACGACCCAGCTGCCCAGCCCCGCGTCCAGCCGCAGCACCTCCAGGTAGAACTCGGTCACGCCGCAGTGGTTGACCATCTGGTCGTTGGCGGTGATCGTCACCGTGCCGGTGCCGCCGGGACCGGCCGCGTACAGCCCGCGTCCGACCAGACCGCCGTTCCACTGCGACCACTTGAAGCGCGCCGCGCCCGCGGCGCCGGGGTCGGCGATCTCGATGCGGTACAGGGCGTGCTCGAGCCCCGAGTAGCCGCCGCCGGCCTCCAGCGGGCAGTCCCCGGTGATGTTGAGCACCGGGGCCGGCGACACCGTCAGCCGGCCCTTGGCGTCGACGTCGTCGACCAGGCGCGCCACCGCGCTGCAGTCGTCGTTGGGCCCGAGCCGCAGCAGCTTGACATGGGCGAAGCACTGCACGCGCTCGGTCGTGTCCGGCCCGCCGAGCGCCGGCTCGATCAGCGCCCGCGGATCCTGGAAGCCGTTGACGCTGTCCTCCCAGACGTCCAGCACGACCAGGTCGCGCACGCCCGCGGCGATCGTCGACGGCGCGGCCGGCGGCGACTGGAGGGGCGGCGCGAAGTAGCTCGCGGTGAAGCTCGACGCGGCGTCCAGCGCGACGGGCAGCCCGTCGGCCCAGGCGCGGCCCGCGTCCAGCGTCACCTTGACGCCGGCGCCGTCGCTGGCCGCGTCCAGCACCTTGAACGCGCCCACGCCGGAGACCGGCACCGCCAGCACCGTCTCACCGAAGGTGTCGCGGCCCACCGCCGATCGCCAGGCGGCGGCGATGGCCTCGGCCTCGTTCCAGTCGCGGTCCAGCAGCACCCGCCCCTGCTGCTGCAGCACGCCGGCGTAGCGCGGGCGCGCGTCGGGTGCGAGGTAGGAGAAGTCGCCCTTCATGATCGTGTCCTCTGGTGATCCGTCAGGTGATCGGGATGAGCACCGGGCGCACGCCGACCGGCATGAATTCGCGCAGCCGGATGCCGATGTTCTTCCACTTGTGCGTGTTGGACCGGTAACCGAAGGCGCCCATCTCGTCGCTGCCCGGGCCGTCCTCCAGCACGCGGCGGTCGCAGTCCGGGCGCAGTTGCCCGTAGCCCGGTCGGCCGAACCATTCCGCGCCGAAACCCAGCCGCGCCTCGCCGGCGAAGACGCAGCCGAAGTGCTGCGGCAGCCGGTCGCCGTCGCCGCGGAACCAGCAGAACTTCAGGCAGCTGCCGCCCTGGCCGGTGCCGGCGGCGATGCCGTGCGCGTCCTGGTTGTCACGGACCTGCAGCCGGTGGACGAAGAGCGCGCCTTCGCCGCGCGCGGTCTGCACGCGGGTGCGGCCGAAGCAGGTCAGTCCCTGCACGCGCAGGTCGGCGCCCCAGGCGAGTTCCGGGTCGCCGCTGGCCGCGCCTATCGCCAGCGCCGGCGCGGCGGCCGCGAGACCGGCGCCCGCGTCGACGATGCTGTCGACCAGCGTCAGCGCGTAGCCGGTGTCCACCGCCAGGGCGCCGGCGATGCTGCGTTCCACCTGCAGCACCGGCACCTGGTCGAAGGCGTCGCGCTCCGCGCCCGCCAGGCCGTAGGCGCCGTCGAGCTGGAACGCCCGCCGCAGCGGCGCGCGCGTGCCGGTGACGCTGCCGTCGAGCACTTGCCCGCCGCCCGGATCGAGCGTGCAGCCGAGCACCCGCAGCTCGCCCAGCGCGGCCTGCATCACCAGGGCGTCGGCGGCCGGGAAAGCGGCATCGCGGGTCAGGTAGAGGCCCTCCAGCAGCAGCGACAGCCCGTCGACCGCGGGCGCCCCCGCGCCGCCGATCTGCGCCGGGCGCGCGCGCAGCGGCTGCACCAGCCGGATCACCGGCCGCTCGCCCGGGGCCGCCCGGATCCACAGCGGCTGCGCCAGCCGCAGCGACCGCACGCCGCCGTCATTGCCGATGCCGGCGATCGCGGCCAGATCCAGCCGGTGCGTCTGGCTGTCGCCGATCTCGATCACCAGCGGCCGCGTGCGTGCCGGCAGGTCGGCCAGCGTCTCCTGCAGGCCCTCGTCGTCGTCGAACCAGTCGATGCGGACCAGGTCGTAGTCGCGGCCGTCGGGCCAGGTCGGCGGCAGCGGCGTGCGCAGTGCCGGCGACGGATGCGCGCCGGTAGGGCCGCCGAAGCCATAGGTGGCCGAGACGAGCAGCCCGTCGCGCAACGGCTCCGCGCGCAGCGTCGGATCCGCGACGTCGACGCCGAAGACGAGGCGGCCCCGTTCCGGATCGACGGCCACTTCCCAGCGTCGCAGCGGTGGCGCGAGCCCGGTCTCCCAGGCGCAGAGGTTGGCGCCGCGCACGCGCCAGTCGTGCTCGGGGAAGGCGTCGGCCGGCAGGTGCAGCACCAGGCCGACCGCGCCATCGCCCGGCCGGGCCTCGTGCGGGTCGTCGTAGCGGACCACCTGGATGTACCTGTCCGGACGGCCGGTCGGCGCATCGGTCGTCAGCCGCGCGCGCGGCATGGGCCCGGGGACCTCATCCTCGGTGGCCAGCCGCGGCGGATCCTCGTCCGCATGCGGCCGGTGCGTGTTGAACAGCGGCCAGGGCTCGCCCTGAGCCTGGACATCGAAGCGCACCGCGAGCGCGGCCTTCTCCGGGAACGGCGGCGCGGGCGGCACGGGCGCCGGCACCGGCGCGATCGCGCGGAACACCGGCCGCGACAGCGGCACCTGGTAGTCCTCCAGCCGCCACAGCATCACCGCGAGGTTGGGCAGGTTCCAGCCGGACATCCCGCGCGCGGGCGGCTTGACGTCGACGACGCGCGCCAGCGGATCGAAGGCGCCGTCGACCAGCGACAGCAACGCCGGATCGCGCAGCGACGCGGTGCCGCCCCGCACCGGGCTGCGCGGATCGAGCCGCGGCGTCTGCCGCGGGCGGCCGCCGGCATCGGGGCGCTGGTGGTTCAGGTGCTGGTGCCACGCCAGGCGCTCGCGCATCTCGACCGCGTGCGCGGCCCAGCCGGACAGCGTGAACACCTGCGACTCGACCGCGCCCAGCGTGCCCTTGCGGCGGCGATGGAAGACGGTGCGGGCCACGTCCGCGCGCAGCGTCCACGGGTCGCCGGACAGGCGCGAGGTGCCCAGCAGGTCGGCGATGTAGGCGACGACCCAGTCGTCGCAATGCTCGATGAACAGGTCGTGGTATTGCGCGTCGACGCGCGCGTGCAGCGCGGCGAAGGCGTCCTCGATCGCGCCGAGGAAGGCCGCGAGCTGCCCCGGCGGCGACTGCTCCGCGTCGCGCTGGCGGTAGACCTCGGGCAGGCGCTCGACGAGCGGGAGTCGGGGCGAGCTCATGGCGCGGGGCCCTCCTTGTCGGCGGCGATCTGCAGTTGCAACGCGCTCTCGGACAGCGTCAGCACGCGGTCGCCAGGGCAGGCGATCGAGCGCCGCGTCGGCGGCAGGTTCAGCAGCGGCGTGGTGATGAGCGTCGTCGACAGCAGCAACGGCTCGGCCAGCGCCAGCGCCAGCGGCGACGCGGCGGCGGCGGTGGCCGCGGCGACCGCGTCGGCGGACCCGGGTAGCAGCGGCAGCAGCGGCAACAGCGGCAGCAGCACGGGCACCGTCGACATCGACACCAGCCGCACCCAGTTCACGCCGACGACGTGCTGCACCGCGGCCACCACCTGCGAGCCATGCACGCCTTCGCCGAACTGGCGGCGGCGCCAGTCGAAGAGCCCCTGCTGGTCGGCCGGCAGGCCGTCGTCGTCGATGTCGCCCTCGCTGACGCCGAGCGCGCGCAGGATCAGCGGACGCAGGTCCTCGGCCCGGCGCGACGGGTCGATGCCGACGATCAGCCGCATCCGCACCGGCGTGCGGCCGCCCTGCGCGACCAGCACCTGGCAACGCGCCGCGCCGCGCGTGCGCACGGCCGCCCGCAACGCCGCGGCGGCGACCTCGGCATCGGCGGCCAGCGTCCCGCGCGTCAGCAGCGTGACCCGCACCACCGGCGCGCCGTCGAGCTGCGCCCAGGCCGCGCGCGCCTTCAGCACGCCGGGGATCGCCAGCGCCTCGGCCTCGTGGTCGGTCAGGCTGACGATGCGGCCCAGGCTCTGCATCGTGCCGGGCGCGGCCACGCGCGCCCCGTCGGCGCGTTCGGACTCCGCGCCCTCGGTCACCGGCTCGAGCAGCAGCGCGGCGTCCAGCCCCGGCGGCTTGCGGTCGATGCTCGGCCTGGCGTCCGGCTTCAACGGCCCGTGCGCGCCGTCGCCGGTGCGCCAGACCGCGACCACGTTGCCCCGGCCAGTGCGCAGCCGCGCGCCGCTCTTGCCGTCGCCGAACTGGACCCAGCTCCGGCCCTCGGCGTCCTCGCGGACGATGAAGACCTGCTCCGCCGGGCCGCGGCCGAACAGGCTGTCGACGGCGTTCCATTCGACACCGTCGACCCAGATCCGGACCTGCGGCACCAGCGGCGGCGAGCGGGTCGCGTCCAGCAGGTGCGTCAGCGGCGCCTTGGGCAGCACGAAGCTCTGGAACACCGCCCTCGCGTCGCCGTCGCCGAGCGGCACGCGCGCCTCGGTCTTGCCCTGCGTCGCCGCGACGAGATTGCCGTGCACGGTGACGGGCGGGTCCTCATGCCCGAAGTCGCCGTAGTCGAACTCGCGGTCCAGCATCACGCGATGGAAGCCGGGCTGGTCGGCGTCGACGCCCTCCGATTCCACCGTCAGCGCGGTCGCCGGAACGACGCGATCGCCGGGGCCGTGGAAGAGCAGCTCGCGCCGGGTCAGCGCGGCGGCCTGCGCGGCGGTGCCGTGGAAGTGGAGCTCGCTGCCGCGCGTCGCCGCGATCGGCACGAACTGCGCGCGCAACTGGAACGGTTCGCCGACGACCTCGTGGATGCTGATGCCGCCCAGGTCCGCCCAGCGCAGCGAGGTGCCGCTCTCATGGATCGCCAGGTCCTCGTCCAGCGTGAGCACCGAGCTGGCACCGGTCTGCGGTCCCCAGGCCAGCGACTGGCGCTCGACCTGCGTCACCCGCCGCTGCAGCAGCCGCTTGCGCGACGGCGCGCCGTCGGCGTCGTTGCTCAGACGGGCTTCGACCAGCACCCGGGTGCCGGCGGCCAGGCCGGGCACGTCGGCGTCCAGCGGCAGCTGCAGCGCGCCGATCGCCGGCGATGACGGCGAGCCGGTCGTGGTGTCGAGCCGGCGCACGTGGCCGACCGACCGCGTGACCGCCCGGCCCTGCGGCGTGACGACGATCTCCGAGGCCGGCGCGTCGTGGCCGAAGTGCCGGTGCGACGCGCCCAGCTTCCACGCGCGCAGCCGCGGCGTGGACGCGAGCGTGATGTCGAGGCCCAGGACCAGACCCGGCAGCAGCGACACGATGGACGCCGTGCCGGACACGGAAGCCGCACTCGACACGGTCGACACGGTCGACAACTCCGTGATCGTGGAGACTGTCGAGGACATCGACGACGACATCGACAACGACGGCGATGCCGTCAGCGGCAGCAGTCCGGTGAGGATGGGCGTGAAGACTGGCCTGCGCAGGCTGGTCACCGCGCCCTTCATCTTCACGACCGTGTCGCCGAATGCCTGCATCACCTTGTCGACGACGAGCACCTGCAGGTGATCGAAGGACTGGCCGCCGTCGCGCGCGACGCCCACCATCACACGGTCGCCGGCCTTCAGCGTCGGCGCCTCGGCGCCCAGCACCAGCGTGAACGTGTCGGTGCCGTAACGGATCTCCGGCGCCCGACGCGGCCGGTACAGGTGGAAGGCCGACAGCGCCGGATACGCGACCAGGTCGGCGCCGGTCTCCAGCACCGCCGGCGGATCCGGGTTGTCGAGCTGCACCTTGACGCCGGTGCCGGCCGGCACGGTCACCGGCCGCCCGCCCTTGGCAGTGAAGGCCAGCCGCGCGCGGCCGCCGGTGCCGGGTGCGAGCCGGTAACCCAGCAGACGCACCAGCAGCCCGACGCTGTCGCGCCATTTCGCGGTGCCGAGGTAGGCCTCGTTGGCGTAGAGGTCCTGGTAGAAGCTGAGGATGTCGCCGACCTCGGCCGCCGCTTCGATCAGCGCGATGCCGGGATCGTCGGGCAGCCTGTGCGTCCAGGCGGCCAGCGCCGGGTGTTCGTCGACGCGGCGCAGCATGTGGCTCCGCAGGTCGGCATAGCTGCCGATGCGGTAGTCCAGCGTCGTCAGTCCGGGCCGGTTCCCGACCGTCTTCGGGAAACGGTACGGCCGCGTGCAGTCGTTGTCGCAGCTCATCGACGGCCTCCGGTGATCTCGAAGCGGATGCGGCCGGTCTCCAGGTGATCCGGGTCGTTGGCGACGACGAGGATCTCGAACGGCCCGATCGCCAGCTTGTCGACATAGGTCTGCGGCAGCGCCGACGGATCGATGTCGATGACCGTCAGCCCGCCGCCGCTGCCGCTGCGCCAGCGCCGCAGGCTGAGCCGCGTCACGCGGCCGACGCCGGTCACGGCGAGCGCACGACCGATCAGCTGGCTCGCATGCAGCGGCTGGCCGAAGGTCCAGGCGTCCGGATGGAAGAAGCCGCGCAGGCCGTCGCCGGTCCAACCGTCGGAGAAGGCCTCCTCCAGCTCGGCGCGCAGGTCCTCGGGCCAGTAGGCCGCCTTTGCGCACAGCGTCATCGCGATGTCCAGCGGCACGTAGGTGGCCGGCCGCACCTCGAGGTCCTCGCCGGTGAGGCGCACCGCGTCGAGGTGGTCGGCGATCCGGGCGCGCAGCGGCTCGTCCAGCACCGCCGTCCCCACCGGATCGATGGCCACGCGCACCGTGCGCCAGCTGCCGGTCCAGGCGTAGTGCGCGCGGGCATGGGCGACGCCTGGCAGTTCCTCGGCGCGGCGCGCGTAGTCGGCCAGCGTCACCGCGCGCAACTGGCGCTGGCGATAGGCCTCGGGCACGCGCCGCGCGATCTCGGCCGCCGGCTCCGGATCGCGGCCGTTGGTGACGTCCAGCGGATTCCAGACCCGCTGCACCGCGCCGCCGGGATCGCTGAAGCCGACCAGCCGGTCCGCGCCGACATTGCCTGCCGTGCCCTGCCCCACGCGGTAGCGGCAGGTGACGACCGCGTCGTCGCCCAGCGCCGCGCCGTTGATGCCATCGCCGAAGCGCAGCGAGCTGCCGCCAAGCTCGTCGGTCTCGACCAGGAAGTGTTCATCGTCGCCCTCGCTGGCGATCAGGTCGGACTGCTCGCGCCAGGGCGCGCCGTCCACCTGCACCAGCGCGGTCGTGCGCGTGGCCGCCTCGCCGCCAGGCGCGGTGTCCACATGGGCCAGCGGCGCCGCCGGCAGGTGGCACAGCACGCCGCGCGGCACCCACGCCGCGCCGCGCTGGCGCATCACCCGCTCGTAGGTGGCGCCGTCGCGCGCGACCAGCGCGCTGTCGTCCAGCGCCGCGACAGGCTGGCCGGGCGCGCGGAACACGGTCACCCGCGGCCGGCCCTGCGTCACCCGGACCAGGTTGCCGTGGAACAGGCTGACGTCGACGACCGTCACGTCGTTGCAGTCGCAAAGGAAGCAGAACGGCCGTGCCAGCGCGTCCTCGTCGCGCCAGCGCACCCGCACGAACCATTCGCCCTTGAACGGATCGGGCAGCGCCTCGGCGCGCGCCACCGGGCCGCCCAGCGGCAGCAGCCGCAGGATCTGGCGCTGGTCGAGCCGGGCGCCGTTGATCGTGCCGGTGTCGGGATTGAGCCATTCCTGCACCAGCAGCCGGTCCGCGCCGGCATCGACGTCGTCGGCCACGCCGGCCTGCCCGGGCGCCTGGCCGAGGAACAGGTCGCGCAGCGCCTCGGCGCCCGCCTGGTCCAGCGGCGTCATGCCGGTGAGGTCCGCCTCGGTGCTGCCCGCGGCCAACGCGCGCACCGCGCCGCCCCAGGTGTAGAGCCGCAGCCGGTTGAGCGCCGGGAAGGCGCGCCGCCGCCAGCGCCCGCCCTCGCGCGGCATCGCGAAGATCACCGCGCCGTCGTCGTCCCAGCGCCGGCCGGTCCAGAGGCCGAACTCGTCGGTCGCGGCGGCCGGCAGCTCGGCCTGCGCCGCGACCTCCAGCGCGAGCCAGGTCCCGGCCTGGTTGCCCTGATGGACGTGGTAATCCATCAGCCGCGCATGCCGCGCCAGCGAGACCCGCTTGCGCGCGGTCGCGATGGAGCGCTCCGCCATCACGCGGTCATGGTAGTCCGCCTGCTCGTCGGCATCGGCGGCGATCAGGTCGATCAGCACCTGGTCCAGGTCGGCCTCGCTGGTGACCTGCCAGCCGGGGACGCGCCGCATCATCGCGGCGATCAGCACATGGCGGAAGGAGTCGTAGTCGCGCGCGAGGTAGTCGATCGACGGCTCGACCGGCGCCGGCTCGTGGCGTGGCGCCGGCGTGCAGCTGAGGTTGAAACAGCCCGGCCGGAACTTGAACGGCAGCGCGTTGAGCAGCGGATCCATCGCGCGCGGCAGCGCGTCGTCGGGCGCGGAGAGGCTGCCCGGCGCCGTCGACAGCAGGTAGGTCGAGTAGTCGCCGACCGGCTCGATCTTCAGCCGCAGCGTGTCGGCCGCGCCGCCGGCCTGCACCTCGACGACGCGGACCGGCCGCGCCGGATTGCCGCCGCGCTGGCGCGTCGCGCCGACGACCGTGAACGCCGCTGGCGGCGGCAGCGGCGCCAGCGCGACGTCGTTCCAGAACTGCAGCTCCAGCCAGGCGAAGGCCGGCCTGGGCGCCGTGTCCAGCGTGATCACGCCGAGCCGGAACGCGTTCAGCCCCTGGCCCTCGAGGTCGCGGGCGCGGTCCTCGAGCGCTTCGGCGTCGCGCAGCATCGTCATCACAGCGCTCCCTGGCGCTCGAAGCGCACCTGCCTGACCTCGCCGGTGGCGACCACCTCGTAGCGCAGGTCGACGCGCAAGGTCGCGCCCTCGGCGCCGACGTCCAGCGCCTGCACGTTGACGCGGTGGCCCAGCCAGCGCGACAGGTTGCGGCTGACCAGCGCCTTGGTGATGCCGGCGGTGGCATCGTCGTTGCGCTGGAAGACCAGCCGGCGCAGGCCCGCGCCGAAGCCCGGCAGGAAGGGTCGCTCGCCCGGCGCGGTCAGCAGCAGCTGGATGATCTCGCCGCGCACGTGCTCGGACAGGTCGGCCGGCGCGGCGGTGAGTCCGTCCGGGCCGATGCGGAACGGGAACGCGAGGTGCCGGCCGTCGGGCCGGGCCACCTCCGGCCAGGCGCGGTCGGGAATGGTGGTCGAGGGATCGGTGGGGTTCATGGTCACACCCTCGTCGAGCTGACGGTGAAGTTCATCGCGTGGTGATGTGGGTCCAGCCCGCCGCCGTTCTCGTCGGTCGTCACCAGGTTCTGGCGGTTGTCGCGCAGGAAGGCCAGCACGCCCTGCGCGACGGCGGCGAACAGGATGCGGCGATCCTCCACGCCGACGTCGTCGGCGCCGCTGGGCAGCGCCTCGTGCTTGACGGCCTGCCACTCGGCCTGCATCGCGCGGTCGATGTAGTCGGCGAGGCTGCCGGCGAAGTCGCCGGCTTGACCGGCCTTGAGGGGATCGGCCATGGACGCTCCTCAACCGGTGGTGACGCGCTGCGACAGCAGCGACGGCGGGGCCGGCGGAAACGGGACCACCGGCTGCATCGGCGTCACCGGGATGCCGATCGCCGTCTGCCCCACATGCAGATGGGTGTTGAACAGGCTGACCAGCTGGTTCAGGTACTGCAGCAGGTTGTCGCCGAAGGCCAGCGGATGGGTCGCGCCGTCGACCAGCTCGATCCTGGGCGCCTCGACGATCACCTTGGTCGCCGCCTGCACCTTGATCTGGCCGTCGTCGACGCGGATCGTCACCAGGTTGGCGCCGTTGGCGTCCGATAGCGTCAGCGTGTGGGCGTCGTCGTCCATCGACACCATCAGGCCCTGCTCGCTGCGCAGGATCTTCAGCGGCGGCTTCGCGGCGGTCCCCTGCTCGTCCTGGGGCACGTCGGACGTGCCCCACCAGCCGCCGCTCCAGATCGGGCGCGACGGATCGCCGGCCTCGAACTCGATCCAGACGCCGGCGCCCACCGGCGGCACCGCGTGCAGCCCGACGCCCGGTCCCGCGTACGGCGCGCAGGGCGCGGCCCAGGGCGTCACCACGTCGGCGCCCAGGACCTCCGGCACCCGTGCCCTGACGCGGCCGATCGCCGACGGGTCCTGGTTGTCGGTGACGATGCCGCGGTACTTGCCCCAGTGGCGCTGGCCCGCCTGCTGCGCGAGCCGCACCACCAGCTGTTCGAGCGTGCCGGTGTCCATCAGAAGACTCCCGCGGGCAGGCCGCCGCCGGCGCCGCCGGATCCCGCCGATCGCGCGTTGCGATGCAGCGAGAAGCGCTGGCGGTAGGCGTCGTCGTTGAGCACATGGGTGACGCGGCCGATCAGGTAGTCGCCCGACAGGTAGCCGCCGACGCCGCGCACCCGGATCACCTCGTAGGGCCGCAGCACGCCGGTGTAGCGGTCGGCGTCGAGCTCGCCGCTGGCCGACCAGGCCCAGGACGACACGTCCACCGCCGCGGCCGTGGCGTCGTCCAGGTCGGTCTGTTCCTCGCGCGTGCCGGTGAGCAGCGCGAGGCCGGGCGTCACGCCCGAGATCGCGTCCTCATGCGCGGCCACGTCGCCCAGCGGCGCCTGGCTCGCGTCGGTGGCGGTGCTGGACAGCACCGTGAGATCGGCCAGCGCGACGCTGCCGGCCTGCGCCTGGCGCGGGCGCAGCGCGTCGTACTCGGCGGAGAAGCGCGCGACGTTGCGCTGGTCGCCGACCAGCAGCAGCTCCGGCAGCGAACCCGGCGCCGGCGCCAGCCGCTTGAAGGCGCCGACGCTCGCCCCCGGCGCGTCGCCCGGGCGGACGTAGGCGAACATCCCGTGGCTGCGCGCCAGCTCGCGCACCAGCTGCATGCCGGTGCCGCGCTGCACGACGGCGCGCTGCAGGGCGCCGCCGGCCGCCGACACCGCGTCCACGTCCGGCGTCAGGCCGGCCTCGGCGAAGACGCTGCTGACGATGTCCTGCGGCGCCATGTCCTCGAACAGCGCGACCTTCTCGTCGCGGTCCAGCAGCGCGCTGTCGTCGTGCACGACCAGCGTCATGCGGCTCTGATCCGGGATCGCGCTCATCTCATAGCGGCTGCCGACGACCGGACCGTCGATCAGCGGCACGAAGTCGCCGTCGGCGACCTTCACCTCGATGCGCACCCGCGCGCAGCTTTCCTCGGCCGCGGGCCAGCGGCCCTGCGTGTCGGTGCTGACCGGCCATTCGAGTTCCGCCTCGGCCGCGATGCCGATGCCCTGGTCGACGCGGACCTCGGTGAAGCGCTCCAGTTGCGCCTGGCTCGCCGGCGCGTTGTCGAAATAGACGCGGTATTCGGCGCGGGCCATGGCTCACCCCTTGGGCACGTCGATCGGACGCCCGGCCGGCCGCAGCAGCGAGGCGGCCTCCAGCTCGGCGTTGGCGTCGGCGACGTGCCAGTAGCGGGTCGCGTCGCCGTAGCGCTGCTCGGCCATCGCGTCGAGCTGGTCGTGGGCGCGCACCGTGACCGCGTCGCCGCCGGGCGACGGCAACGGCCGCAGCACGACGGCGGCGACGTCCTCGCCGGCGCGGTTCTTCGCCGTCACCAGCGGCAGTCCGGCGTAGCGGGAGCTCTTCAGGAACATGGGTCGACTCCGGTGGAGGGGGTCAGAAGGGAATGATGTCCAGCGCGAACTCCGCCACCTTGGCCAGGTTCAGCGTCGCCTGCGTGTCCTTGACCATGCGCGAGTACTCGTAGGCGCCCTGCCCGACCGCGTCGTCGGTGGGCGCGACGCTGGAGACCTGCAGCCCGATGCGGACCTCCGCCTGGATCGGGTTGAGCAGCACGTCGTACTTCTGCTCGGTGATGACCATCGAGGTGATCGTCACCGGCAGCACCCGCGACGGGCCCCAGATGAACAGGAGGCGCGGCAGCGCCAGGCGCGGGATCGGCTGGGTCGGCGCGGCGGCGCCCGGGCCGGAGATCGCCGAGGCGATCGCATCGATGGCCGCGCCGATCAGCCCGCCCGGCGTGCCCGGCGGGAAGACCATCTTCTCCAGCGCCGCCAGCTGCGGCCCGACGCCGAACACGCGCGGGATCGCGGAGACCGCGCCGCCGGCGCCGAGGTCGTCGGCGGCGGAAAACTGCGCGGTGATCTCGAAGCTCTCGGTCGGCGGCGCCGACGCGCGGTCGCGCTCGGCCTGCGCCTGCGCGGAGGTGCTCTGCGGCGGCTGCGGCACCGCGATCGTGCGGGTCATCTGGTCCGGGTTGAACTGGAAGACCACGATGTTGGGAATCGGCCCCAGCAGGTTGATGCCGTACTCCACCAGCACGCCGCGCAACGGAAGCAAGGCCATGTCAGCGCTCCTCCTGCGACAGCCACAGCGCGAGCTGCGCCGCGATCAGGCCGGCGACGGCGCGGGCGTCGGCGCCCGCCGGGGCGTCGATGCGGCCGAGGTCCAGTCGCGTCGCGCCACCGCGCGCGGCGATGCCGTCCAGCCGCGTCAGCGCGTCGCGCAGCGCCTCCCGCACCTGGGCCGCCATCTCGGTGCCGAGCGCGTCGGCTCCGTGCCGGTCGGCGGTGCGCAGCGAGACGTTCAGTTGCCCGATCTCGACGTTCATGGCGACTCCTCCAGCAGCGCGGCGTAGCGGCCGAACTGCTCGCGGCCGGCGACGCGGTTCATCTTCTCGAGCTCGCGCCGCACGGCGGCCAGCGCCGCGGGCATCTCCACGCGCGGCGGCGCGGCCGGGTCGCGGCCGGCGGCCAGCAGGCAGGCGTTGAAGGCGGCCGAGCGGATGCTGCCGCCGGCCAGCTCGAACTGCTGCGCCAGCCAGGGCACGTCCAGCGACGTCGCGTCCACGCGCGCCGGGAACGCCTGGCGCCAGAGCCGCTCGCGCTCGGCGGCGCCGGGCATCGGGAACTCGACGATGTGACGCAGGCGGCGCGTGAACGCGTCGTCCAGGTCCTTGCGCCGGTTGCTGGCCAGCACCGCCAGGCCCTTGAAGCGCTCCATGCGCTCGAGCAGGTAGCTGATCTCGATGTTGGCGAAACGGTCGTGGGCGTCACGGACCTCGGTCCGCTTGCCGAAGAGCGCGTCGGCCTCGTCGAAGAACATCAGGCAGTCACCGGTCTCGGCCGCGTCGAAGATGCGGCGCAGGTTCTTCTCGGTTTCGCCGATGTACTTGTTGACGACCTGCGACAGGTCGATGCGGTACATCGGCAGCGACAGCTCGGACGCGAGCGCCTCCGCCGCCATCGTCTTGCCGGTGCCCGGCGGGCCGCAGAACAGCACCGACAGGCCGCCCTCGTTCCAGGCGCGCGCGGTGCCCCAGTCGTGATGCACGCGGGCGAGCGCGCGCGTGGCCAGCACGATCTCGCGCAATTGCCGGGCCTGCGACGGCGGCAGCACCAGCTCGTCGAGGGTGAATCGAGGCTCGACCGCCTGCGCCAGGCCGTCAAGCTCCAGCCGCGCCTCGGCGCGGCACAGCGCGAACAGCGCGGACGCGCCGGCATCGGACGGCAAGCCGCGCGCCGCGACGGCGACGCGCGCGAGCGGGCGGTCGGTCAGGCGGAAACGGCGCGCGGCGTCGGCGCCCGCGGCACGCAAGGCCGGCGGCGCATCGGCGAGCGCGGCGTCGAACCGGGCGGCGCGCTCGGCGGTGTCGGGCGGCGTCATCGGCCAGGCCGGCAGCAGCAGCGAGGCCGGCACGCCGCGACCCCCGGGGCCGCCGGCGCCGCCGGTCCACGACGCGCTGCCGGAACCGCTCGATCCGGCGGCGCTCCCGTCCTGCATCGGCAGCATCCAGCGCAGCGGCAGCGCGGCCAGCGGCGTCGTCCAGCCTTCGCCGGCGGCGGCGCAGCAGCGTTCCTGCCATTGCTCGGGAAGCAGCAGGTCGGCGCCGCGCAGCCAGGCGACGGTCGCCAGCGGCGCGAGGCCGCGATCGGGCGTGACGTCCTCGCCGACGACCAGCAGCCCGCGCCCGCAGGCCCGCGCGATGGCGCGCGCGGCGGCGGTGAAGTCCGTTCCGCGCGGACCCAGCAGCGGCAGCACCTGCATCGCCACGGGCGGATCGCTGCGCAGCCGCGCGAGCCGCGCGTCGGTGCCGTCGATGCTGGCTGTCGGTCGGACCATGGCCGCTGGCGCGACGGCGTCCGCCTCGACGTCGCCATCGGCCGGCGCCTTCACCACGCGCAGCAACTCGTGCGCGACGCGCGGCGGCATCTCCAGCGGTTGCGTCCAATCGAGCGCGTCGCGCCCGGGCGGCAGGCTCAGCAAGCCATGGCGGAACAGCGCATGGCCGGCGTCCGCGCAGGCGGCGATCTCGGCGGGTTCATCCCACAGGCGCTGCGCCAGCGCGAGCGTCGGCCACGGCCGCGTCCCATCGTTCATGCAGGCAGCGCAGACCGGCCCGATCGCCGCGTCGGCGCGGCCCATCAGCGCGCAGGCCAGCACGAACTGCGCGGCCGGCGTCAGTCCGCATTCACGCGCGATCCAGCGCCAGTCACCGCGTTGCTCCGGCGCGCGATCCGGCGCGTGCCCAGGCACGTCGAACGTCGCGACGCGTTCATCGAGGTACCGCGCGGTCACGTCGGTCTGGAAGAAACGGCGCTTGTCGTCCCGCAAGCGCAGCAGGTCCAGGCTGTCCTGCGACGCGTCCCCGATCGCCGGCAGCTCGCCGGGCACGCGCGGCGATACGCCGCGTTGATGCCAGCACCACGCGACCTCGCGCCGCAGCCGCAGCGTGACCTGCGCGAGCCACCAGGCGCAGGTCGCATCGGCGACCGCGAGATCCGGATTCAGCGCGACCGGCTCGGCCAGCGTCGAGGGGATCGGCAAGGCGTGCGGCGCGTTCATGACCTCAGGTCCAGTGGAGCTGCGGCGTGTCGAACGCCTGCTGGCCGTTGACGCGCAGGATCACGCGGTACTCGGTGCTGGGCGGCAGCGCGTGGTCGTCGTCGACGACGAAGGTCAGCGAGCTGGGCGTGCCGCCGGGCTGCGGCTCGAGCAGCAGCCGCGACTGGCCGTCGAGGTACAGCGCCGCGTACGCCGCCGAGTTCGGCCCGCTGAGCTGACTGCCCAGCACGTCGAAGCTGCCGGAACGCTTCGTGCCGACCACCGTGAGCGCGCCCGCGAGATTGACCGCGGTGATGCGGGGGCTGAGCCGCCCGGTGACCGCGTTGCTGCTGGTGAGCCGGCCACCCGGCAGCGCCCGCGCGACGCAGACGGGATAGGCGCCGGGCTCGATCGCGTCGGCCGCGGCGATGGTCGCGGTCAGGCCGCCGTCGGGCGTGGCGGTGGCCGGGTAGACATGCGGGCCGACCTGGATCTGGTCGTAGCCGGCGAAGCCGGTGCCGCGCACGACGAACGCCTGGCCGGCCTCGAAGCGCTCAGGCTCGATCGACGACGCGACGGCGCCGAGGCCGGGCAGCACGGTCACACCGTCGTACATCCGCGGCGCGGGGGCCGGCTGGCCGATCGTCCTGACCGGCGGCGCGTAGGCCGGCGGCTCGTCGGTCGAGGCCACCATCACCGGCCGCACCTGGAAGCCGGCCGACACGCGGTACTTCTCGTCGCTGCCCTGCATCACGCGGGACAGCATCTCGACATCCGCCTCGTCCAGGGTGATGCGCAGCGGATCGGGGCTGGCCGCGAGCGGCAGCTGGGCCGCGCCCGGCTTGAGCACGGACAGCGCATTCAGGCCGCGGATGCCCCGGCCCAGCAGCCGGTGCGCGGCGATGCTGTCGCTGTCGGGGCCGTCGAAGGCCGTCAGCAGGTAATGCAGGACCAGCCACACCGGCGGCGACTGGCCGGCGTCCAACGCCCGGTTGCGCAGGTCGCCGTCGACGGCGACGCGGTACAGGAACAGGTTGAGGCTGCCCTGGCCCGATTGCGCCGCCTTGGCGGCCTCCTCCGGCCGGCCCACGGTGATCGCGGAAATGCCGGACGCGGTGGCCAGCGCCGTCTTCAGCAGGTCGCTGACGGCGCCGATCGCATCACGGCTGTCGACCAGCGACATGCGTCACCCCCACCGCAGGTAATGGCGCCGCGCGGAGAAGCGCGGCGGGGCCGGCGCGGCGGCGGGCGTCGCGGTCGGCTGCGGGACCGCCGGCGCGGCGGGGCGCGATGGCGGCGGGGCGACATGGACCTCCAGCGCGATCTGGCCGATGCGGATCTGAGGCGCGGCCGCGCGGCCCGTCGAGCGCGAGGTGGCGGTCGCGGCCGTCGTCAGCGCGTCGAGGGCGGCCTCGCTCCGCGCGGCGACCGCCCACGGGGTCTCGGCCGAGGCGACCGCACGGGTGTGTTCGTCCCCCAAAGCTTGCGCTGCCAGGGCTCGTGCCCGCGCGACCAAAGCTTCCACCGTGTCGCCCGCGCCTGGCGGTTCCCTGTCGAGCGACCCGACATCGTTCGTGGAGGCCGCCGCGATCACCGAAGCCGAGGCCGGGCCCGGGACCGACGCGGGCGTTTGCGAGGTCGTCGAGGACGTCGAGGACGTCGACGACGCCGTCGTCGCGACCGACAGGCCGTGCGCCAGGTCGAGGGCGGCTCGACGATCCAACGCGTCGATCACCCGGTCTGCCTCGGCCGGGCCGGGCCTCGCCGGGCGGCCGCGCATGGCATCGCGCCGGGTTGCCCCTCCCGTCGACGCCCCGGTCGCAGCGCCGCTCGACCCGCTTGTCGACGCATCGACCTCCCCGCTCGGCGAGGGGTCCAGCGATGCATCGACGACAGCCGCCGACCGCATCGATGCCTGGAGAGCGGACGAGGCGATGTCGCCCACCTCCTCGATTCCTCGCCCCGCGCACGATCCGGGCCTCCCCTTCATGGCGGCGGACGGGCGATCCGCCATCGACGGCGCGTCGACCGCAGTCGCCCGCGCGGCGTCGAAGGATCCCTGCGAGGACCGATCCGGCATCGCGTCCTGCGCGGGAGTGGCTCGATGCGAGGCGGCCCTCCCGATCGGCGCGCCTTCCGCCAACGTCGCGGGCGCCGCCATCCCGTGGGGCGACGACCAGGACAGGGACGTGTCGGTGGACGCGGGCGAGGACTGCGGCGATGTCATCGTCGTCGTCCCGAAGTCGCGGCCCGTTCCGCTCGCCGGGGAGCCCGCCGACGCGGACCCCGGCGCCCGTGCCGATCCCGGCGCGGCCTGCGCCGCGAGCCTGGTGAAATAGCCGCTCATGCCCAGCCCTCCGCCTGGTCCAGCCGCCGCAGGTAATGCGCCCGGCGCCAGGCCGGCAGCGACAGGATGTCCGCCTCGCTCCAATGGAAGGCCGAGGCCAGCCGGACGACCTCGTCCATCAGCCCCCGCTGCTGCCGCGCGAAACCGGCCAGCAGCGCCGCTTCGAGATCGCAGGCGACATCGTTGGGCCGGCCGCAGTGCGGGCATCGGGCATGCAGCTTCAGCGCGGTCAGCGGATCGCGCTCTTCGTAGACGGTGTCCAGCGCCGCCAGCAGCGGGGCCGGGCACGGCGCGCCGTCGGCCAGCGGCTGGCCGTCCACGGCCTCGATCAGCGTCGCGGCGATCTGTTCCGGCGACGCGACGCGGTCGGGCCACGACGACAGGTCGTCCCCGCGCGGCAGGCGCAGCTGATAGTCGACGCCGTCTCCATCCCGCCAGGTGAAGCGCGGCTCGAGCGGCGGTCCCGCCAGCAGCCGCAGGTCCAGCGGGAGTTCCATCGCCTCGCCGCAGGCGCCGCAGTCGGCGCGCAGCTCGAGCGTCGCGTCCCCACCCGCCAGCCTCACCGCCACCAGCGCGCGCAGCCGCGCATCCAGCGTCCACCGCCAGGCCTCCCCGGCCGGCAAGGCCTGACCCCGTCCATCGCTCAGGCAGGCGCAGAGCACGGCGCTGGTGACCGCCGCGCGATCCGCGTCGAAACGCAGCGCCACGTCGATCGCCTGTTCACCGAAGGCCCGCGAGGTCCAGCCCGTCATGCGCCCTCCCCGGCTCAGCCGGCCTCGCTGGGTTCGGGCGTGTCGACGTCGCGCACCCAGCCTTCGAGCTCGATCTTCACGTGCTCCAGCGCGACCGCGTTGGCATTGGCGTCCAGGTCCGGCAGCGTCTGGAACTCGCTGACCCAGCAGCGGAAGAGGAAGTAGCGCAACGCCACCTGGCTCTTCTCGTTGAGCACTTCCAGCGTCAGGTCCTTCTTGTAGCCGGCCAGGTCCATCGCCGAGTCGCCGGCGTAGCTGGACACCGCGTTGGCCCACTTCTCGAACTCGAGGTCATGGGTGATGCCGCGCTCCAGCGTCAGCGACTCGTAGGAGGTGCGCCCCGGGGACTTGTGGTCGTAGCTGTTCTCGCCGCCGCTGCGGTGCTTGACGACCTCCGTCGTGCGCTTGAGGCCGCCGACCTTGGACACGCCCAGCACCGTCCTGCCGTCCCACAGCACGCGGAACTTGAAATTCTTGTAGGGGTCGACGCGCGTGGCGTTGACGACGAAGCCTGTGTTTGCCATGGCCGTTTCTCCGCGCGGGGGTTACTGCAGGTCGCCAGCGATCTGCTGGATGCTGATGACGACGAACTCCGCGGGCTTGAGCGGCGCGAAGCCCACCTGGATATTGACGATGCCCTTGTTGCGGTCGTCCTGCGTCGTGGTCTCGGCGTCGCACTTGACGAAGAAGGCGTCCTTGGGCGTCGCGCCCTGGAAGGCCCCCTGCCGGAACAGCGAGTTCATGTAGGCGCCGACGTTGAGCCTGATCTTGGCCCACAGCGGCTCGTCGTTGGGCTCGAACACCACCCACTTCGTGCCGCGGAACAGCGACTCCTCCAGCATCAGCGCCAGCCGCCGGATCGGCACGTATTTCCATTCGGAGCCCATCTGGTCCGCGCCCACCAGCGTGCGCGCGCCCCAGGCCACGCCGCCGTAGACGGGGAAGGTGCGCAGGCAGTTGATCGCCAGCGGATTGAGCACGCCGTTCTCGGCATCGGTGAGCCTGGTGTCGAGCTGCATG
Organism: Roseateles noduli; assembly: GCA_002205125.1. Classification (GTDB taxonomy): domain Bacteria; phylum Pseudomonadota; class Gammaproteobacteria; order Burkholderiales; family Burkholderiaceae_C; genus Roseateles; species Roseateles noduli. The sequence goes on from NIOE01000011.1 coordinate 140,376, forward strand.
ACGCCGTTGAGCACCGCCTCGACACCCGCCGGCGCCTTCCACACGCCGCGCTGGCTGTCGGTGCGGGCGTAGATGCCGGCCATCGTGCCGCTGGCCCCCACCGAGCGCAGCCGCAAGCCGTTGACCGGATCCGGGATCTGCGTGCGCGGGAAGTAGACCGCCGCGTTGCGGTGGCGCAGCGTCGCGTGCGCGTCGACCCAGTCCTTGGCCTCCTGCACCGTGTCGATCGTGGGCGGCACGTCGATCAGCAGGAAGGCCCGCTTGAACTCGCAGAACGCCAACGCGTCGCTGTAGATCTTGGTCGTGTGGGTGTCGGTCACGCCCAGCGCCACCGCGCGCGGCAGGCACAGGATGTTGAACAGGTCGACCCGGTCCAGCGCGTACAGGCCGCTGTAGAGCGCCGGATTGCCCAGGATCTCGGTCGCTCCCGGCGCCAGGCCGTCCCCGCCGGCCAGGCCCGGCGTCATCGCGGCGATGTCCGCCAATGCCGGCGGCACGCCGTTCCAGGTGCCCAGCGCGTACTGCTGGACGTTGTTGCCGTCCGGTGCCGCGGCCGCGAAGCGCAGCGTCGCCACCGCGGTGGTGTCGGCGCCCTCGTTGCTGATGACCACGGTCTCGGCCGGCTTGTAGGTCTCGCCGTTCTGGCCCGACAGGACCCGAAAGCGCGAGCCCAGCAGCTCCACCGTCGCGCCGGCCCATGAACCCGGGCTCTTGGACTGCGTCGGAAGCGCGGCACGGATCGCCTGCTCCAGGTAGCCGCGCAGCTGGCGCAGCTCGGTCACCGAGCCCGCGCCCCAGTTGCCCAGCGTCGCGGTGGCCTCGGTCTCCGCGGCGGTGCCGGTGCCGATCTTCACGTGCAGCAGCTTGCCGCGCAGCGCGTCGAACTGCGCCGGCGTCATCGCGGCGATGTCGGCGGTGCCGGTCGTGCCGTTGGCTGCGGGCAGCGTGGCCGCATCGGCCGGGGTCTCGTGCTTGACGGTGATCAGGCTCGACGAGCTGTTGATCATCGACACGAAGTAGCGCGGGCTGGTCGAGTCGACCGACAGGTTCAGGTAGCGCTCGGTGGCGACCGGCCGCGGGCGGGCCTGCGTGTCGTAGCGGGTCACGGTCAGGTTGAAGAATCTGGTCGGGTCGGTCGTGTTCAGGTCGATCGACACCCGCAGCGAGTTGCCCCAGAGGCCTTCGCTGGCGGCGCTCACCGTGAGCAGCGGCGTGCCGGCGCCCGTCGTGGACTTGATGCCGACCGCCGCCTTGTCGACCGGCTTGTCGCCGGCCACGCGCGGGCTGGAGCGCGTCTCCCCGGCCACGCGCACCACGTAGGCGGAACTGCCGCCGTTGAGGAAGAACTGCGCGATCGCGTAGCTCGCCTCGCTGCGGTCGTCCAGGCCGCCGAAGATCCGCTGGAAGTCGGCCATGCCGAAGATCTCCACCGCCTGGTTCATCGGCCCCTCGCGGAAGAAGTCGACGAAGGCCGCGATCGAGGTGCCCACGCTGGTGATCGTGTGCACCCCGCTCGACACTTCCTGGATGTAGACGCCTGGATAAGTCACTTGCACCATGGGGCCTCCTAGGGATCTCGCGGTCCGGCGATGAAGCGGTCAAGCTGCGCGTCGACGCGCGCATCCGGCGCGGTGCGCCGGTAGCGCACCCGTCCGTCGGCGGCGCGCACCGACTGCACGATGCCCGCCAGCCCCAGGCGATCGAGCGCCTGCTGCAGATCGGATTCGTGGAAGCGGTCGTGTGTCAGCCACCATTGACGGATGCCCTCGAGCGTGTCGGACGCGAACGGATGCAGGCGCAGATACCGCGACAGCGCACAGACAACCTCGTCGATCCGATCGTTGGCGTTCATGGCGGCATGCGGCCCGTTGCGCCTGCTCACGCAAGTCCGGTGCCAGGCCTTGCGGGGCCCATGGCCAGGGGGGCTTTCCAGGGAGGACGCGGCGTCGTCGCGATCGTGGTGAGACGGATTTGTCCTGCCTGGATGCGGGGGGCGCGGACGGTGCGGGCCGATGGTGCGGGCGCTCGCGGGGGTGGACAAATCTGTCCCACCAGGCACGCCGGAATGTCCTGTCGCCTGTTTGACGGCAGCGTTCCCTCCACGGAGGGATGGCGCGCGGCGAACGCCCACGGCGCGCCCTGCCCAGGGGGCAAGGCGCTTTCGCCAGGAAACAAGGAAACAAGGAAAAAGGGGGAACGCTCAGGCGGCGGTATCGCCGGCGGCGCGGAAGCGTTCCGGGCTGATGCCGTGCTTGCGGATCAGCTCGAACAGCGCGCGGCGGTTCTTCTTCGCCAGGCGCGCGGCCTGCGTGATGTTGCCGTGGCAGACGGCGAGCAGGCGCTCGATGTAGTTGCGCTCGAACGCATCGACGATGCGCGACTTCGCGGCGCGGAAGGACTCGGGCGTCATCCAGGCGCCGTCGGCCGGCAGCTGCAGATCGTCGACATGCAGCGTCGCGGTGCCGGACATCAGCACCGCGCGTTCGATCACATGCTTGAGCTCGCGCACGTTGCCCGGCCAGTCATAGGACACCAGACAGCGCATCGCCTGCGGCGACAGGCCCAGCGTCGGGCGCTGGTGCTCGGCGGCGAACTGATCGAGGAAGCGCATCGCCAGCGTGGGGATGTCCTCGGCGCGCTCGCGCAGCGGCGGCAGCGTCACCGACAGCACGTGCAGCCGGAAGAAAAGATCGCGCCGGAACAGGCCGCGCTCGACCAGCCGCGGCAGGTCCTGGTTGCTCGCCGCGATGACGCGCACATCGGCCTGCTGCACCGCATCCCCGCCCACCGGCCGGAAGGCCTGGTCCTGCAGGAAGCGCAACAGCTTGGCCTGCGCCGGCGGCGGCAGGGAATCGACCTCGTCCAGGAACAGGGTGCCGCCCTCGGCCTCGCGGACCAGACCCGCGCGCGAGGCGTAGGCATGGGTGAAGGCGCCGCGGACGTGGCCGAAGAGCTCGCTCTCCAGCAGCTCGGACGGAATGGCGCCGCAGTTCAGGCAGACCATCGCGCGCGCGGCGCGGCGCGAGGTGTAGTGGATCGCCCGCGCGTAGACCTCCTTGCCGCTGCCGGTCTCGCCCAGGATCATCACGCCGGCGTCGCAGCCGGCGATGGCTGGCAGCATCGCGAGCTGCTTCACGAAGGCGGGGCTGCTGCCGACGAGGTCGCGCAGGGCGGGCGACATCTCGGTGGGAACAGACGATCGCGTCATGTGTCCTCCCAGGATGCTTGTTGTGGTGTGCGGCGATTCTTGTGAACAAGCCTCGGCGGGGATATCCCTAGGTCCGCGCTTGCACGGCCCGACCGCGGAGCGCACGGACGTGGCCACGATGACCGGGACTCACCTGTCGAAAGGCGGGGATTCGGTGGTGTCGGAATATCGCCGCCGAGAATCACATTCTCGGCGCGGTATTACTGGCGCCGCGTATCGATTCCCATCGATATTCTCAAACGCCGCACCAAAAGAAAAACCCCGCCGGCGTTAGCAGGCGGGGTTTCAAATGTTGGCGGAGTGGACGGGGCTCGAACCCGCGACCCCCGGCGTGACAGGCCGGTATTCTAACCAACTGAACTACCACTCCAGATAAGACGCTATTGAGTGCATCTCTATCGTTTGCGAACAAGTTTTGCTGCAAGCAACCGGTTCCATTCAGAACCGCGATGCAGCCAAGCCTTGTCAAACTTGGCGTCCCCTAGGGGATTCGAACCCCTGTAGCCACCGTGAAAGGGTGGTGTCCTAGGCCTCTAGACGAAGGGGACTGGACTTGCCGTCTTGACTCGAACTGCGCGTACCTTGCAACCGCCACACCCGAAGGTGTTGTGGTGGAGGTAAGCGGGATCGAACCGCTGACCTCTTGCATGCCATGCAAGCGCTCTCCCAGCTGAGCTATACCCCCGAATGCTTTCGCATCGAATCGGTACGCCGCCCGAGTCTCAACTGTGTTGGCGGAGTGGACGGGGCTCGAACCCGCGACCCCCGGCGTGACAGGCCGGTATTCTAACCAACTGAACTACCACTCCAGATACTCAAGATCTTTCGATCTGTCGCATCAAACTCTTCCTGCTTTGATTCCATCAATTACTTGATGTCATCGCTGCGTCGATTTCGTTACTGTACCTGATTTTGACAACGATCAAATCGATTTCCGAAGAATTTTTCGATTCTCTCATTCAATCTCTGGTCAGCAACCAAGTTCGAAACTTGGCGTCCCCTAGGGGATTCGAACCCCTGTAGCCACCGTGAAAGGGTGGTGTCCTAGGCCTCTAGACGAAGGGGACAAAACCTTCTTCCTTGAACCGCGCGCCACACAAACCGAGGTTTGGTGGAGGTAAGCGGGATCGAACCGCTGACCTCTTGCATGCCATGCAAGCGCTCTCCCAGCTGAGCTATACCCCCTTCGGGGAATTCGATCCGGCTTCTTTTCGGCTTCTGAATTTCATCGGGGAGCTCGCGCTCCCCGTTTAGATTCATCGTCTGCCGCTTCGAAGTTCGTTTCGAACAACGCGCTGTTCAAGCGAGAACGAGAGTATAGATCGAGTTTTAAACGGAGCGCAAGCGGTTCAACAAAATTTCTTTGTCGAAAAGCTCCAGCACCGCATCCACCGACGGCGTCTGCGACCGGCCGCAGGCCAGCACGCGGACGGGAATCGCCAGTTGCGGCATCTTCAGGCCGTGGGCCGTGATCGTTTCCTTGATCGCGGCGCTGATCGAGGGCTTGTCCCACACCGCCAGCGCGTCGAGTTTGTCCGCCAGCGCCAGCACCGCCGGCTTCACCGCGTCGGTCAGGTGCTGCGCCCGATCCGCGTCGCTGACGGTCACCGGCGACACATACATCGCCAGCCAGTCCGTCAGCGCCACCGTGGTGCTGCAGCGGTCCTTGAACAGCGCGCACATCTCGACCAGCCGGGCCGGAGCCGACAGTCCGCGTCTGGCGAATTGCGCCGCCACCAGCGTGGCCAGGCGGGTGTCGTCGGCCAGCTTGATGTAATGTGCGTTCACCCATTCCAGCTTGGCCGGATCCCATTGGGCGGGGCTCTTGGAGATGTGGCCACCGTCGAACCAGGACACCATCTGGTCGATGCTGAACAGTTCGTCGTCGCCGTGGCTCCAGCCCAGACGCGACAGGTAGTTCAGCATCGCCTCCGGCAGGTAGCCGTTCTCCTCATACGCGGTGACGCTGACCGCGCCGCGGCGCTTGGACAGCTTCTGACCGTCGTCGCCCAGGATCACGGGGATGTGTCCATACGCCGGAAGCGGAGCGCCTAGCGCATTGAAGATGTTGATCTGCCAGGGCGTGTTGTTGATGTGCTCGTCGCCGCGGAACACATGGGTGATCGCCATGTCCCAGTCGTCGACGACCACCGCGAAGTTGTAGGTCGGCACGCCGTCGGTGCGCTGGATGATGAGGTCGTCGATCTCGCGGTTGTTGATCGTGATCGGGCCCTTCACCACGTCGTTCCAGGTGACGTCCCCGTCCAGCGGATTCTTGAAACGCACCACCGGCTCGACGCCCGCGGGAATCGCGGGCAGCGTCTTGCCCGCTTCCGGCCGCCAGGTGCCGTCATACCGACGCTTCTCGCCGCGCGCTTCCTGGCCGGCCTTCATCGCATCGAGTTCCTCCGGCGTGCAGTAGCAGCGGTAGGCGGTGCCTGCGGCGATCATCTGGTCGATGACGGCCTGGTAGCGGTCCAGGCGCTGCATCTGGTAAATCGGGCCTTCGTCGTACTCAAGGCCAAGCCACTTCATCGAGGCCAGGATCTGGTCGACCGAATCCTGGGTCGAACGCGCGACGTCGGTGTCCTCGACGCGCAGCACGAACTGGCCGCCGAAATGGCGCGCGTAGGCCCACGAGAACAGCGCCGTGCGCGCCGTGCCCAGGTGCAGGAAACCCGTCGGCGACGGGGCGATGCGGGTGCGGACCGGGGTGGAGGGAGTCGTCATAGGGAATTCAAACCGCGGGCCAGGTCGGCCTTGATGTCTTCGATGTCGTCCAGGCCGACCGCGACGCGGATCAGGCCCTGCGTGATGCCGGCCGCCTGGCGCTGCGGCTCGGTGAGCCGGCCGTGCGAGGTGCTGGCCGGATGCGTGATGGTGGTCTTGGTGTCGCCGAGGTTGGCGGTGATCGAGCAGATCTTCGTGTGGTCGATGACGTGGAAGGCGGCGGCGCGGCCGTTGTCGTCCGCGTGGCTCTTCACGATGAACGAGACGACCGCCCCGCCCTGCCCGCCTTGCTGGCGCATCGCGAGCTCATGCTGCGGATGCGACTTCAGGCCCGGGTAGTAGACGCGCTCGATGCCGGGATGCGCCTCCAGCCATTCGGCCAGCAAGGCGGCGCTGGCGGTCTGCGCCTTCATGCGCACCGACAGCGTCTCCATGCCCTTGAGCACGACCCAGGCGTTGAACGGCGACAGCGACATGCCCACCGTGCGCATCACCGGCGTGAACACTTCCTCGACGTGTTTCGCGGAAGCGCAGATGGCGCCCGCGATCACGCGGCCCTGGCCGTCGAGGTACTTGGTGCCGGAGTGGATGATGAAGTCCGCGCCCATCTTCGTCGGCTGCTGCAGCGCGGGCGAGGCGAAGCAGTTGTCGACGGCCAGCAGCGCGCCGTGCGCGTGCGCGATCTCCGCCAGCGCGGCGACGTCGCAGACCTCGGTCAGCGGATTGGTGGGCGTCTCGGCGAACAGCAGCTTGGTGTTGGGCTGGAGCGCGTTCTTCCACTCGGCCAGATCGGTCTGCGACACGAAGGTCGTCTGGATGCCGAACTTGCCGAACTCGCCCTGCAGCAGCTTGATGGTCGAGCCGAACACCGAGCGCGAGCACACCACGTGGTCGCCCGACTTCAGCAGGCCCATGACCAGCAGCATGATCGCCGACATGCCGGACGAGGTCGCGATGCAGGCTTCGGTGCCTTCGAGCGCGGCGAGCCGGCGCTCCATCATCATGACCGTCGGATTCGAGAAGCGGCTGTAGACGAAGGCCTCCTCCTCGTTGGCGAAACGGCGCGCGGCGGTGGCCGCGTCCGGATGCACGAAGGAGCTGGTCAGGTACAGCGCTTCCGAGTTCTCGCCCCAGGGCGACGGCGGCAGGCCTTCGCGCACGGCGAGCGTGTCCAGGCGGACGTCGGCCGGCAGATCCACGCGCGGGATGCCGCCCTGCTTCTCATGGCTCATCACTGGTCTCCGCCGCTCTGCAGCGCCAGGCGGCTGCGCGCCGGCAGGTCCTCTTCCTCGGGCTGCGACTTGCGCTGCGCCTGCATGGTCGCGAAGTCCTCGACCGACACGTCGCCGGTGATGTAGGTGCCGTCGAAGCAGGAGGCCTCAAAGCCGTTCAGCCCCGGACGCAGCTGGCCGACCACGCGCTTCATCGCATCGACGTCCTGGTAGATCAGCGCGTCGGCGCCGATGAACTGGCGGATCTCCTCGATCGAGCGGCCGTGGGCGATCAGTTCCTCCTTGGTCGGCATGTCGATGCCGTACACGTTGGGGAAGCGCACCGGCGGCGCGGCCGAGGCCAGGTAGACCTTGTTCGCGCCGGCCTCGCGGGCCATCTGGACGATCTCCTTGGAGGTCGTGCCGCGCACGATGGAGTCGTCGACCAGCAGGACGTTGCGGCCCTTGAATTCGAGGCCGATGGCGTTGAGCTTCTGACGCACGGACTTCTTGCGCGTGGACTGGCCCGGCATGATGAAGGTCCGGCCGACGTAGCGGTTCTTGACGAATCCCTCGCGGTACGGCTTGCCGATGCGATGCGCGAGCTGCATCGCCGACGGACGGCTGGATTCGGGGATGGGGATCACGACGTCGATCTCGCTCGGCGGGATCGTCGAGATCAGGCGCTGGGCCAGCGTCTCGCCCATGTTCAGGCGGGCCTGGTAGACCGAGATGCCGTCCATCACCGAGTCCGGGCGCGCGAGGTAGACGAACTCGAACATGCAGGGATTCAGCGTCGGGTTCTCGGCGCACTGCTGCGTGTGGACCGTGCCCGCGGTGTCGATGAACAGGGCCTCGCCGGGCGCGAGGTCGCGCGTCAGCACATGGCCGGTGCCTTCCAGCGCCACGCTTTCGCTGGCGACCATCACTTCGCCGTCGGCGGCCTGGCCGAAGCACAGCGGGCGGATGCCGTAGGGATCGCGGAAGGCGAGCAGACCGTGTCCGGCGATCAGCGCGATCACGGCGTAGGAGCCCTTGATGCGCTTGTGCACCGTGCCCACGGCCTTGAAGATCTGCGCCGGCGTGAGCGGCAGGTCGCGGCCGGCCATCTCCAGCTCGTGCGCGAGCACGTTGATCAGGACTTCGGTGTCGCTCTCGGTGTTGATGTGGCGGCGGTCGACGTCGAACAGCTCGTCCTTCAGCGCATGCGCGTTGGTCAGGTTGCCGTTGTGGACCAGCACGATGCCGTAGGGCGCGTTGACGTAGAACGGCTGCGCCTCTTCTTCGGAATAGGCGTTGCCCGCCGTCGGATAACGGACCTGGCCGAGGCCGACGTTGCCGGGCAGCCCGCGCATGTTGCGGGTGCGGAAGACGTCGCGCACCATGCCGCGCGCCTTGTGCATGAAGCACTTCTGACCTTGCATCGTGACGATGCCGGCCGCGTCCTGGCCGCGATGCTGCAGCAGCAGCAGCGCGTCATAGATCAGCTGGTTGACCGGCGCCTTGGAAATCACACCGACGATGCCGCACATGGGGAGGTCCTTAATGCTTCGGGAACAAGGGGAAAAACGACGAGAAATCGACGAGAAAAACGACGAGAGAAGCGACGGCCGGGGCGCTCATGACGCTCAGGCCGGAATGTAGTCCTGCAGGGCCGCGGGCAACAGCGGCTTCACCTGCGTGAGGGTCGCCTGCAGCCAGGGCGCGAGCTGCGATTCGGTCCACGGCCGCGACCGGACGGCCGGCGTCATGTCGACGATGACGGTCGCCAGCAGCGCCAGCAGCACCGCGCGCAGCACGCCGAAGGCCGCGCCGCCCAGCCGGTCCAGCACGCCCAGCGGCGTCGCATGGATCAGCGCCCGGATCAGCTTGGCGCCCAGGCCCCAGATCAGCAGCACCAGGACGAAGGCCAGCACCAGCCCGACGGCATGGATCAGCGACGGACCGATCTTCTCCGCCGGCAGCAGGCCCTCGATGAACGGCGCCACAAAGGGCGAGGCCGCATACGCCACCAGCCAGCCGGCGATGGTCATCAGCTCGAAGACCAGGCCGCGCCAGGCGCCCAGCAGCACCGAGACGGCGAACAGGCCCAGCAGCGCGAGGTCGACCCAGTTCATCGCGGCGATGGGGCGTGCGCGGGGCAGCGGTCATGGTCGTGCATCGTGGCGAGCTCCGTGCCGGCCCGTCAGAGCGTCAGCACGGCCGACGAGAGGCCGCCGCCGCGGACCTTGGCCGCGACCTTGTCCGCCTCGTCCCGCGAGTTGAACGGACCGACCCGGACGCGGATGCGCTTGCCGTCCGCCGTGTCGACCGCCTGGGTGTAGGTCTTGAGGCCCATGCGCTCGACCTTGGACCGCACGTCCTGCGCGGCCTTGCCGTCGGCATAGGCGCCGACCTGCACGATGAAGCGCGCACCGGACGCGGCGGCGTCGGGCTTCTTCTCGGACGACGGACGACCGTCCAGCAGCGCCTGCGCGCGAGCGGCGTCGGCCGAACGCGTGTCGGGCTTGGCTTCCGGCTTGGCTTCCGGCTTCGGATCGGGCCTGCGCTCCGGCTTGGCCTCCGGTCTGGTCTCGGGCTTGTGTTCAGGCTTGGGCTCGACGCGCGCGGGACGGGCCGGCTCGGCGATCGTGGCGCGCTCGTCGGGCTTGGTGTCCATGCGCGTCGGCGGCATGGCCTGGGCCACCTGGTCGGCGACCGGGTCACGTGGCTGGTCACGGGGTTGGTCGCGGGGCGCTTGCGGCGGCGGGACCGCGCGATCGGCGGCAGCCTGCTCCGCGGACTCGGTGATGATGCCGCGGCCGGCGTCGCCCCCGGCGGTCTGCCCGCGCGAGGTCTGCGCCGTGGGCGCGGGAATGGTCAACGGCGTCGCGCCGTCCTTGCGCGGAATGTCGATCGGCAGGTCGACCGGGATCGGCCTCGGCTGGGTCTCGAACAGCAGCGGGAACACGATCACCGCAACGCCCACCAGCACCGCCGCGCCGATCAGGCGCCGGCGCGCGCGCAGTCGCAGTTGCTGGACGTCGTCGACGGCGTCGGCGCCGCCACGGGAACGCCCTCGCCCGCCGTCGCCGCCGGAACGGCTTCGCTCGCTGCGATCACCGCTCCGGTCGCCGGAGTCTTTCGCTTCGCCGCGCTTCAGGAAGGACAGAAAACCCATGTACTCGGAGAACCTGGTTGATGCCGCGCCGTCGCCGCGGGAGAGCCCTCGGGACCCAGGGCCCCGGAGCGGAAAGCGGCCCCTCCGTAGGTACGGACAGGGCCGCCGACTTCAACTGCGAAAGATTCGAATGCAGCGTTGCGAAGCGCTCAATGCCACCCGCTTCAGGACTCGGCTTCCGGCTGGACGCCGCCGCCCAGTCTCGGGATGCCGTTCCTGAGCACGCCGCCCACGGTGAAGAACGAACCGAAGACCAAAATTCTATCAGCGGGGTCCGCCTCGGCCGCCGCCGCGGCGAGGGCCGACGCGGGATCGGCATGCAGCGAGGAACCGACCTCCTTGGTCGTCTGCAGCGTGCCGGCGGCGCGCGCCTCGTCGAAACGCGCCTGCAGCGCCTGGGCGGTCGCCGCACGCGCGATCGGGAGGTCGCAGAAATGCCAGTGGTCGATCAGCGGCGAGATGCGCGCCAGGATGTTGGCGAGGTCCTTGTCCGCCATCGCGCCGAACACGGCCCGGGTGCGCGGGTAGAAGCCCATCTGGTCGAGATTCTGCGCCAGCGCGGCCACCGCGTGCGGGTTGTGGGCGACGTCCAGCACCAGCATCGGCGAGCCCGGGATGACCTGGAAGCGTCCCGGCAGTTCGACCAGCGCCAGCCCGGCGCGCACGGCCTGCGCGGAGATCGGGAGCCGCTCGTACAGCGCCTCGAACACCGCCAGCACGCCGGAGGCGTTCAGCAGCTGGTTGACGCCGCGCAGCGCCGGGTAGGACATGCCGCTGTAGCGCCGCGCGCGTCCGACCCACTGCCATTGCTGGCGATCGCCCGAATAGCTGAAATCGCGACCCAGCTGGCGCACTTCCGCACCGATGGATTCGGCATACGCCGCGATCGAGGCCGGCGGCATCGGATCGGACACGATCGCCGGCTTGCCCGGCCGCATGATGTGCGCCTTCTCGCGGCCCACGGACTCGCGGTCCGGTCCGAGGTATTCAGTGTGATCCAGGTCGATGCTGGTGATGACGCTGCAATCGGCGTCGATCACGTTCACCGCGTCCAGGCGCCCGCCGAGGCCGACTTCCAGGATCACCAGATCCAGCGGCTCCGACGCCAGCTTGTGCAGGATCGCGAGCGTCGTGAACTCGAAATAGGTCAGCGCCAGGTCGCCGCGGGCCTGCTCCACCGCCTCGAAGTGCGGCAGCAGCGCCGCGGCGTCGACCGGGCGGCCGCCGACGCGGCAGCGCTCCTGGAAGTGCACCAGGTGCGGCTTGATGTAGAGGCCGACGCGGTAGCCCGCCTGCAGCGCGACGCTTTCCAGCATGGCGCAGGTCGAGCCCTTGCCGTTCGTGCCGGCGACCATCACGACCGGCGTGTCCGGGCCGAAGTTCAGGTCCAGGCGCTGGCGCATCTCGGCGACGCGCGCCAGCGTCATGTCGATTTCCTTCGGATGCAGCCGCTCGCAGCGGGCCAGCCAGGCGTCGAGCACCTGCTGCGCGTCGCCGCCGGGGGCGAGCACGGGAAGGGAAAGATCGACCGGGGCCGACGAGGAGGACGAAGACGACGAAGACGACGAGGAGGACATCAGGAATTCCAAGGCTCAAATGAAGACGGCCAGACCGGGAGAGGTCTGGCCGTGCTGAGTACCGTCACCGCCCCGGGGGCGGTTCGCTGTCGCGACGTCAGGCGACCGCGTCGGAGCTCTGCCGCTGCAGGATGGCCAGGTTGCGGGCGATGACCTCGCGCAGCTTGCGGCGGTCCACGATCATGTCGATCGCGCCCTTCTCCATCAGGAACTCGGCGCGCTGGAAGCCCGGGGGCAGCTTCTCGCGCACGGTGTTCTCGATCACGCGCGGGCCGGCAAAGCCGATCAGCGCCTTCGGTTCGGCGATGACGATGTCACCCACGAACGCGAAGCTCGCCGAGACGCCGCCCATGGTCGGGTCGGTCAGCACGCTGATGTAGGGCAGCTTCGCCTTGGCCAGGCGCGTGAGCGCGGCATTGGACTTGGCCATCTGCATCAGCGAGAGCAGGCCTTCCTGCATCCGCGCGCCGCCGGTGGCGGTGAAGCAGATGAAGGGGGTCTTCTGCTCCAGCGCGGTCTCGACGCCGCGGGCGAAGCGCTCGCCGACCACGGAGCCCATCGAGCCGCCCATGAAGTCGAACTCGAAACAGGCCGCCACGACCGGGATGCTCATCACCGCGCCGCCCATGACGACCAGCGCGTCGGTCTCGCCGGTGGATTCCAGCGCTTCCTTGAGCCGGTCCGGATACTTCTTGCTGTCCTTGAACTTCAGCGCGTCCACGGGCAGCACTTCCTGGCCGACCTCGTAACGGCCTTCGCCGTCCAGGAACGCGTCCAGGCGGGCGCGGGCGCCGATGCGGTGATGGTGACCGCACTTCGGGCAGACGTTGACGTTCTGCTCGAGGTCGGTCTTGTACAGCACCGTTTCGCAGGACGGGCACTTGATCCACAGGCCTTCCGGCACCGTGCGGCGCTGGTCGGGGTCGGTCTGCTGGATCTTCGGGGGAAGCAGTTTCTCAAGCCAACTCATGGCGGGCTCCTATAGCTAAGGCCGGACGACCGGACGGGAACTCGACGCGGTCGACCCCGTTCAGGCGTCCAGTGCGGCGCGGATGTCTCGGATGAAGGCCGCCGCCTGGATCGCGACATTATCCCTTGTCTGGGACTCGATCAGCTGGACGAGGGCCGAACCGATCACCACCGCGTCCGCATGGCGCGCCACGGCGGCGGCCGTGGCCCCGTCCCGGATGCCGAAACCGACCCCCAGGGGAATGCTCACATGCTTGCGCAGACGGGGCATCGCGTCCGCGACGGCGCCGGTGTCCAGGTGGCCGGCGCCGGTCACGCCCTTCAGGGAGACGTAGTAGACGTAACCGCTGGCGAGCTGCCCGATGCGGGCGACGCGCTCGTCGGTCGAGGTCGGCGCCAGCAGGAAGATCGGATCCAGTCCCTGCGCCTTCAGCGCGGCGGCGAAGGCCTCGGACTCCTCGGGCGGGTAGTCGACGATCAGCACGCCGTCCACGCCGGCGGCCTTGGCCTCGGCGACGAAGCGCGCCAGGCCGAAGCGCTCGACCGGGTTGGCGTAGCCCATCAGCACGACCGGCGTCGCGTCGTCCTGCCTGCGGAAGTCCCGGACGATCGCCAGCACATGCGTCAGCGTGATGCCCTTGGCCAGCGCGCGTTCGCTGGCCTTCTGGATCACGGGGCCGTCGGCCATCGGATCGGAGAACGGCACGCCGAGCTCGATCACGTCGGCGCCGGCCTTCGCCATGGCGAGCATCAGCTCGACGGTCACGTCCGCGTACGGATCGCCGGCGGTGACGTAGGGGATCAGCGCCTTGCGGCCCTCGGCGCCCAGGCGGGCGAAGGTGGCTTGGATGCGGCTCATTGCGCACCTCCCTTCACGGCGTGGCCGGCCATCGAGGGCCGGTCGAAATACTCCGCACCCGACAGGTCGGCGACGGTGCCGATGTCCTTGTCGCCGCGACCGGACAGGTTGACCAGCAGGTGCTGGTCGGGCCGCATCGTCGGCGCGAGCTTGAGCGCATGCGCCAGCGCATGGCTCGATTCGAGCGCGGGGATGATGCCCTCGGTGCGGCACAGCCGGTGGAAGGCGGCGAGTGCCTCGGCATCGGTGGCACCGACATATTCGGCGCGGCCGATGTCCTTCAGGTAGGCGTGCTCGGGGCCGACGCCGGGGTAGTCCAGGCCGGCGGAGATCGAATGCGTCTCGATGATCTGGCCCGCGTCGTCCTGCAGCAGGTAGGTGCGGTTGCCGTGCAGCACGCCGGGGGAACCCGCGGTCAGCGTGGCGGCATGCTTGGGTGTGTCCACGCCCTGCCCTGCGGCCTCCACGCCGATCAGGCGCACGTCGGCGTGCGGGATGTAGGGATAGAAGATCCCGATCGCGTTGCTGCCGCCGCCCACGCACGCGATGACGGCGTCCGGCTGTCTGCCGGTCATCTCGGGCATCTGCACGAGGCACTCGTCGCCGATGACGCGCTGGAAGTCGCGGACCATCATCGGATACGGGTGCGGGCCGGCCACGGTGCCGATGATGTAGAAGGTCGACTCGATGTTGGTGACCCAGTCGCGCATCGCTTCGTTGAGCGCGTCCTTCAGCGTCTTCGAGCCGGATTCCACCGGCACCACGCGCGCGCCCAGCAGGTTCATCCGGTAGACGTTGGGCGACTGGCGCTTCACGTCCTCGGAGCCCATGTACACCACGCACTCCATGCCGTAGCGGGCGCAGATCGTCGCGGTGGCGACGCCGTGCTGACCGGCGCCGGTTTCGGCGATGACGCGCTTCTTGCCCATGCGGCGGGCCAGCAGCGCCTGGCCGATGGTGTTGTTCACCTTGTGCGCGCCGGTGTGGTTCAGGTCCTCACGCTTGAGGAAGATCTGCGCGCCGCCGAGCTCGCTGCTCAATCTCCTGGCGTGATAGATCGGGCTCGGACGGCCGACGAAGTGCGCCAGCTCGTACTGGAACTCGCGGATGAACTCCGGGTCCTGGCTGTAGCGGGCGTAGGCCTCGTTCAGTTCATCCAGCGCGTGGATGAGCGTCTCGGCGACGAAGCGGCCGCCGTAGTAGCCGTGGGCGTTCTCGGTGGCGACGGGGCCGAAGCGGCCTCGCGCATCGGGTTGCGCGTAGCCCGCGAGCGGGCCCGTGACGAAGGGGATCGCAGAAGAAATGGTCTTGGACATGAGGGGTCCTCAATGAGGATGCCCGTGCGTGAATCCGCAGCGCTTGCAGGGATCGCAGCCGTCGCTGGCAGCGACCGCAAGCAGGGATTCAAGCCGACTTCAGGCGGTCGGCCTCGCGCACGGCATCGCAGAACTGGCGGATCTTGCCGGCGTCCTTGAGGCCCTTCGAGGCCTCCACGCCGGAGCTGACATCAACGGCCCAGGGCCGCACCTTCAGCACGCCATCGATCACGTTGGCTGCACTCAACCCACCAGACAAAACGACCGGAGAGGGAACGCTTGGAGGCAGCAGTGACCAATCGAAGACCTTTCCGCCGCCACCGTAGCCGTCGACGAACGCGTCGAGCAGCACGGCCTGGGCGTGGGAGAACCGAGACGCGAAGTCTAGCAAATCGAAGCCGGGCGCCATCCGTGCCGCGCGCAGAAAGGGGCGCGACCAGCGATCGCAGTCCTCGGGCGTTTCGTCGCCGTGGAACTGCAGCGTCAGGTTCGGGATCGCGGCCAGCGCGGCCTGGATCGCCTCGGGCGTCGCGTTGACGAACAGCCCCACCGGCGTCACGAACGGCGGCAGGCGCCGTGCCAGTTCGGCGGCGCGCTCGACGGTGACGGCGCGCGGGCTCTTCTCGTAGAAGACCAGCCCGATCGCGTCGGCACCGGCCTCGACGGCGACGTCGACATCGGCTTCGCGGGTCAGGCCGCAGATCTTGATGCGGGTTCGGCTCATGGGGCTGAGGGTGCTCATGGGGCTCACAGGGCTCATCGATGTCCGGATCGGCCGTTCAAGGCAGCCAATCCATGGGCGCCGTGTGGCGCGGCAGGTTCAGGTGATCGTCGTAGCTCGGGCCGACGAAGTACAGCCCGTCCGGCGGGAAGGTCGGCGCCGCGGCGTCGCGCGAGCGCGCCGCCAGCACCTCCTCCATCCACGACGGCGGCTTCTGCCCGGCGCCCACGGCGATCAGGCACCCCATGATGTTGCGGATCATGTGGTGCAGGAAGGCGACGCCATCGAACTCGAAGCGCCAGTACGGACCGCGCTTGTGGATCTCGATGCCGCGCAGGATCTTCACCGGCGAGGCCGCCTGGCATTCGGCCGAACGGAAGGAGCTGAAGTCGTGCTCGCCGACCAGCCGCGAGGCCGCGTCGCGCATCGCGTCGCCGTCCAGCGGCCGGAAGGTCCAGCCGACGCCGCCGGCCTGGATGGAGGGCCGCACGTTGGACTCCAGCAGCAGGTACCAGTAGCGCCGACCGCGCGCCAGGTTGCGGGCGTGGAAGTCCTCGCCGGGGAATGCCGCCCACTGGACCGCGATGTCGCGCGGCAGGTAGCGGTTGACGCCGCGGACCCACGAGAACACCTCGCGCTCCACCGGCGAGTCGAAGTGGACGACCTGATTGAGGCCGTGGACGCCGGTGTCGGTGCGCCCGGCGCAGATCGTGCGTACCGGCTGCGCGATGAACTGCGCGAGCGCCGATTCGAGCGCATCCTGGACGGTGCCGCCGCCGGGCTGGCTCTGCCAGCCCTTGTAGGCCTCGCCGCGGTAACTCACGCCCAGCGCCACGCGCATGCCGATCTCCGGATCTCAGGGAAAGGTGAAGGCCCCAAAGTGAAGGCCCAAAAGAAAAGGCGCCCGGCCAGGCCGAGCGCCTTGTCGTGAACCGCCTCGCAGTTTAACGAAGCGGGTTCACGTTGCCGGTCAGCGAAGCTGATCCAGCATCTGCTGCGCGCGGGCGCGCATCGGGCCATCGGCCTTGCCGACCAGTTCCTGCAGCACATCGCGGGCGCCTTCGGTGTCGCCGATCTGGCGGAACTCTTCGGCCAGCTCCAGCTGACGCTGCAGCGCTTCGTCGTCGTTCGGGTCGATGCTGTCGAGGTCGACGCCCAGGTCGTCCAGGCTCATCGTGTCGCGCGTCGTCGGCTTGGCGTCGGGCAGCGCGTCCAGATCCGGCAGGTCGACCGAGGTGACGTCGTCGATCTCGTTCACCTTGCCGATGGTGCGCTCGTCGCGGCCGGCCGGCGCATCGGTCGGCAGATCCAGGTCGATGCTCGACAGGTCGAAGTCCAGCGAGGACGAATCCTGCGCGGGCGACGAGGCCGGCGTGCTGCCGCCCAGGTCGTCCAGATCGCCGAGGTCGAACTCGAGTTCACGGGCGCTGGCGGCCGTCGGGGCGCTGAGGTCCAGGTCCATGTTCATCGGCGCCTGGCTGGCGGCCGACGGCAGCGCCTGCGTGGCGGCCATCGCCGGCGCCGGTGCCGGCACCGTTCCCAGGTCCAGGTCGAGGTCCAGATCCATCAGGCTGGACGGACCGCTGTCGCGCGGGGCGGCGGCGACCGCGGCACCCGCTGCAGCCGTCGCCGCGGCGCGGGCCAGCGCACCGCTGCCCGGATGGGCCAGGCCGGTCGCGGGCAGCGTGCTCGCGTTCATCGGCTCGGGGCGCTCGTCGTCGTTCTCGAACATGACCGGCGCGCCGCCGGGCTGGTACAGCGGATTCTCCGGATCGGCCTGGCGGCCGAGTTCCTGGACCTTGGCCCAGTCCTCGCCCTGCCCCTTCGTCTCGGCGTACAGCTGCACGGCCAGTTGCTCGAAGCCCTTGATGTCGCGGCGCTTGCCGTAGACCTCGAGCAGCTTCAGGCGGATGGCCAGGCGTTCCGGATTGGCGCGCAGCGCTTCCTTCAGGATTTCCTCGGCCTGCAGGTCGCGACCGTAGGCCAGGTAGACGTCGGCTTCGGCGACCGGATCGACGTCGCCGATCGCGTCCAGCTGGCTCAGCGAGTAGCTCATCGACGACTGGCCGGTCGTCGACGCGTCGCGCGTGTCGACGCGTTGGCCGCCGCTGTGACCGAAGAACGAGTCCGGCGCCAGGCGGCTTTCAGCGAAGGCCGTTTCCGAGCGCGAGGCCGCATCGCGGCGCGCACGCCAGCGGTTGTAGCCGATGCCGCCGGCGATCACGGCCAGGGCGGCCACCAGCGCGGGCAGGTAGTCGCTCAGCGAATCGAGGAAGCCGGGCTCTTCATGCTGGGGTTGCGGTGCGGGAACGGCACGCGGCGCCGAGGCAGCGACCGGCACCGAGGCCGGCGCTTCGGCCACGACTGCGGAGGCCGGCGCGGAAGCGGCAGGCGCTTCCGGGGCCGACGGCACGTTCGCGGCCACGGTCACCGGCGGCACCACCGCCGGAGCGGGTGCGGGTGCCGGAGCAGGCGTCGGGGCGGGAGCCGGGGTCGGCGCAGTCGCGGTGGTTGGCGCGGCCGGCTTCGAGGCGGCGCTCGACAGCTTCTTCAGCTCTTCGACGTTGCGCGTCAGCTCGGCGACTCTGGCGGCGGAATCCTTCTTCTCGGTGTCCTTGGACACCTTGGACTCGGCACCGGCGACGCCGCTGGGCTTGCTCAGCGTCAGCTTGTCCGGCGCGGTCGAGACGGCGGGCTTGCGGTCCTCGACGGCGGCCTGCACGGAGCCCTTGGCCTGGCGGCTGTTCTCGTCGGCCTTCAGGGCCGGCGCGCCTTCGGCCAGGCGCTGGCGGTAGCCGCCGAAATCGCTGCTCTGCGCCTGGATGACGCGGCGCGCTTCCTGCGGCGTGATCGACTGGACGGACTCGCTGCCCGGCACCGACAGGACGGCGCCCGACTTCAGCCGGTTCATGTTCTGGCTGATGAACGCGTCCGGATTGCTGCGGTACAGGCCGACCAGCATCTGGTCCAGCGAGACGCCGGACGGCTGGGTGCGACCCGCGATGCGCGACAGCGTGTCACCAGGTTGGACGGTGTATTCGGAGCCGGGCGTGGCCGGGGCCGCCGAGGGCGACGGGGCCGGACGCGGGGCGCGGGCCGTGGCCGGCGCGGGCGGCTGGCTGACCGGCGTGGCGGGCGCGGACGAGACTGGGGCCTGCGTGCGGGCCACCGGCGGCGTCGGCGCGACGACCGGCGCGGTTGACGCGGGCGCCGAGATCACCGGCGAGGTGGTCGGTTCGCTCGAACGGGCGACGTTGTTGCTCGGCGGATCGAACAGCAGCGTGAATTCGCGGGTCAGGCGGCCGGTCGACCAGTTCACCTCGAGGATGACGTCGACGAACGGCTCCTGGACCGAGCGGTCGCTGGTCAGGCGCAGATACGGCCGGCCGTCGGCGCGACGGGCCAGTTGCACCTGCGTGCTGGCCAGCACCGCGTTGTAGTCCAGACCGGAAGCCCGGTAGGACTCAGGCGGCGCGACGCGCAGCTTGAGCGAGCTGGCCTCCTCCGGCGTGAGACTGCTGACGTCGATTTCCGCGCGCAGCGTTTCGCCGAGCGCGGATTGCACCGTCAGTTTCCCAAGCCCCAGGCCGTAGGCGGAACCCGCCGCCAGTCCCAACACGGTGACCGCGGCCACCTGGCTCAGCGCAAATCGCGCATATGCGCTCGCATGTTTTTTCAAGGCGTCCCCCAAAGCAACAAGGCGGCCCATCCAAAGGACCGCCTGTCTGACGTATTGTTGTTGTGCGACTGATGCGCCCGGGCAGGCTCCCAGCCATTCCCGCGGTAGAAAATCACAACGGTGGCAAGCATATACGCATCGTTGCTGAGGTAGCTCATGAATAACATCGATGAGCTAGCCTTGATTCACAGGTCGTTACGGCCTTGTCGCTTGAAGGCAACGCGCCGCCCTCCTGGCAATCCCTAATCAGGATGAAAAAAAGCGGTGGCAGCGCCACCGCTTTCGTTGTGCCGGACGCCAGCCGGCATCCCGCCGACGACGGCCGGCGAAGAACGGCGTCGGGCTGATCAGCGATCCAGCAGGATGCGCAGCATCCGGCGCAGCGGTTCCGCCGCGCCCCACAGCAACTGGTCACCGACGGTGAACGCGCCCACGTACTCCGGCCCCATGGCCAGCTTGCGGATGCGACCGACCGGGATGGTCATCGTGCCGGTGACGGCGACCGGGGTCAGGTCCTTGATCGTGGCCTCGCGCGTGTTGGGCACAACCTTCACCCACTCGTTGTCCGCGGCGATCATGGCTTCGATCTCGTCCAGCGGCACGTCCTTGCGCAGCTTGAGGGTCAGGGCCTGCGAGTGGCAGCGCATCGCACCCACGCGCACGCAGAAGCCGTCGACGGGGATGGCGGCGGTGCCGAAGCCCTCGCCCTGGCCGAGGATCTTGTTGGTCTCGGCCATGCCCTTCCACTCTTCCTTGGAGGTGCCGTTGCCCAGGTCCTTGTCGATCCAGGGGATCAGCGAGCCGCCCAGCGGCACGCCGAAGTTGGCGATCTCGTCGGCCGACAGCGAACGCTGCTTGGCGATGACCTTGCGATCGATCTCCAGGATGGCGCTCTTGGGGTCGTCCAGCAGCGCCTTCACTTCCGCGTTCAGCGTGCCGTACTGGGTGAGCAGTTCGCGCATGTGCTGCGCGCCGCCGCCGGACGCGGCCTGGTAGGTCTGCGTGGACATCCACTCGACCAGGCCGGCCTTATACAGCGCGCCCACGCCCATCAGCATGCAGCTGACGGTGCAGTTGCCGCCGACCCAGTCGCGGCCGCCCTTGGCCAGCGCGTTCTTGATCACCGGCATGTTGACCGGGTCCAGCACGATCACGGCGTTGTCGGCCATGCGCAGCGTGGAGGCGGCGTCGATCCAGTGGCCGTTCCAGCCCGCGGCGCGCAGCTTGGGATAGACCTCGGCCGTGTAGTTGCCGCCCTGGCAGGTGATGATGATCTCGCAGCGCTTGAGCTGGTCGAGGTCGAAGGCGTTCTGCAGCGCCGTCTCGTTCTTCGCGAACGACGGGGCCGTGCCGCCGGCGTTCGAGGTGCTGAAGAACAGCGGCTCGATCAGATCGAAATCGCGCTCCTGCGCCATGCGGTCCATCAGCACCGAGCCGACCATGCCGCGCCATCCCACCAAACCAACCAATGTCGTCATTTGCGTACCTTCGTTCATTGAAAGGCCCGGCACTGCTGGCCGGGCATCGCCCAAACACCGTCACACACCCTGGGAGCCTGCCCGGCTCGCTTCGCCGGGTGTGTGAGGTGGGGCGAGACGAACCGGAGCGGACTAGCTCTTGATGGTTTTGGTCGTGGTAATGGTGGTCGCGCCCATGCCTTTGCCCGAAGCAACGGCAGCAATGGCGGCGACGACGGCATCACCCATCTCGCGGGTGCTCACCTTCTGGGTGCCCTCGCTCCAGATGTCCGCGGTACGCAGACCCTGGGCCAGCACGGCTTGAACCGCCGACTCGATGCGAGCGGCGGCTTCGGGCTGGTTGAGGGAGAACTTGAGCATCATGGCAGCAGAAAGGATTGTAGCCAGCGGATTGGCGATTCCCTTGCCGGCGATGTCCGGCGCGCTGCCGTGGCTGGGTTCGTAGAGGCCCTTGTTGTTCTTGTCCAACGAGGCGCTGGGCAGCATGCCGATGGAGCCGGTCAGCATCGCGGCCTCGTCCGACAGGATGTCGCCGAACATGTTGCCGGTGACGACGACGTCGAACTTCTTGGGCGCCTTGACCAGCTGCATCGCGGCGTTGTCGACGTACATGTGGTCGAGCTCGACGTCCGGATAGTCCTTGTGGACCTCGGTGACGACGTCCTTCCAGAACTGGAAGGTCTCCAGCACGTTGGCCTTGTCGACCGAAGTGACCTTCCTGTTGCGCTTGCGCGCGGCCTGGAAGGCGACGTGGGCGATGCGCTCGATCTCGGGGCGCGAGTAGCGCATCGTGTCGAAGGCCTCCTCGCTACCGGGGAAGTGGCCGTCGACGGCGGTGCGGCGGCCGCGCGGCTGGCCGAAGTAGATGTCGCCGGTGAGCTCGCGGATGATCAGGATGTCCAGGCCGGCGACCAGCTCGGGCTTGAGGCTCGACGCATGGGTGAGCTGCTCGTAGCAGATCGCGGGGCGGAAGTTGGCGAACAGGCCGAGCGCCTTGCGCAGGCCGAGGATGGCCTGCTCGGGGCGCAGCGCGCGTTCGAGCTTGTCGTACTTCCAGTCGCCGACGGCACCGAACAGCACCGCGTCCGCGTCCTGCGCGAGCTTGAGCGTGGCCTCGGGCAGCGGATGGCCGGAGGCCTCGTAGGCGGCGCCGCCGACGGGCGCGGTCTCGAGCTCGAACGGGAGTTCGAGCACGTTCAGGACCTTGACGGCCTCCGCGACGATTTCGGTGCCGATGCCGTCACCAGGCAGGACTGCGATCTTCATAAGGTCCTCAGCGAGTAATTCGGTTGTTCAGCCACGGCTTGGTGGCGATGCGTTCGGCTTCGAAGGCCTTGATCTTGTCGGCGTGACGCAGCGTCAGCGCGATGTCGTCGAAGCCGTTGAGCAGGCAGTACTTGCGGAACGGCTGGACGTCGAACGGCAGTTCCTCGCCGTCGGCCTTGACGACGACCTGGCGCTCCAGATCCACCGTCAGCTGGTAGCCGGGGAAGGCGAAGACCTCGTCGAACAGGCGCGCGACCTGGCTCTCCGGCAACACGATCGGCAGCACGCCGTTCTTGAAGGTGTTGTTGAAGAAGATGTCGGCAAAGCTGGGCGCGATCAGCGCGCGGAAGCCGTACTGCTGCAGCGCCCAGGGCGCATGCTCGCGGCTGGAGCCGCAGCCGAAGTTGCTGCGCGCGATCAGCACCGACGCGCCCTGGTAACGCGGCTGGTTCAGCACGAAGTCCGGATTCGGCTTGCGGCTGGCCGGATCCTGGCCCGGCTCGCCATGATCGAGGTAGCGCCACTCGTCGAAGAGATTCGGGCCGAAGCCGCTGCGCTTGATCGACTTCAGGAATTGCTTGGGGATGATCGCGTCGGTGTCGACGTTCTCGCGATCCATCGGGGCCACGAGGCCCTTGTGCACGGTGAACTTGTCCATGGCGGGTGTCCTGTCGGTACTGTCGGCCCTGGGGGCTCAGGCGATGCGTCGAACGTCGACGAAGTGGCCTTCCATCGCGGCGGCGGCGGCCATCGCGGGACTCACGAGGTGGGTGCGGCCGCCGGCGCCCTGCCGGCCTTCGAAGTTGCGGTTGCTGGTGGAGGCGCAGCGCTCGCCTGGCTCCAGCCGGTCGGCGTTCATCGCCAGGCACATGGAGCAGCCCGGCTCACGCCATTCGAAGCCCGCGGCCTTGAAAATCTGGTCGAGTCCTTCGGCTTCGGCCTGCGCCTTCACCAGACCAGACCCCGGCACCACCATCGCCAGCTTGACGTTGCCGGCGACGCGGCCACCCAGGCGCTTCACGACGGCCGCGGCCTCGCGCATGTCCTCGATGCGGCTGTTGGTGCAGCTGCCGATGAAGACTTTGTCGATGCGGATGTCGTTGATCGCCTTGTTGGGCTCCAGCGCCATGTACTGCAGCGCGCGCTCGATGGCGCCGCGCTTGACGGCGTCCTTCTCCTTGTCGGGATCGGGCACGCGGTCGTCGATGGACAGGACCATCTCGGGCGAGGTGCCCCAGGTGACCTGCGGACGGATCTGCGCGGCGTCAAGCTCGACCACCGCGTCGAACCTCGCGCCGGCGTCGGTGTGCAGCGTGCGCCAGTACTGGACGGCCTGGTCCCATTCGACGCCGGTCGGCGTGAACGGACGGCCCTTCACGTACTGGATCGTCGTGTCGTCGACGGCGATCAGGCCGGCGCGCGCGCCCGCCTCGATCGCCATGTTGCAGACGGTCATGCGGCCTTCCATCGACAGCGCGCGGATGGCGCTGCCGGCAAACTCGATCGTGTAGCCGGTGCCGCCGGCGGTGCCGATGCGGCCGATGATCGCCAGCACGATGTCCTTGGCGCCGACGCCGGGCATGACCTGACCCTCGACCTTGATCAGCAGGTTCTTGGCCTTCTTGGCCAGCAGCGTCTGCGTGGCCAGCACGTGCTCGACCTCGGAGGTGCCGATGCCGTGCGCCAGCGCGCCGAAGGCGCCGTGCGTGGAGGTGTGGCTGTCGCCGCAGACGACGGTCATGCCGGGCAGCGTGGCGCCCTGCTCCGGGCCGATCACGTGGACGATGCCCTGGCGCTTGTCGTTCATCTTGAACTGCGTGATGCCGAAGCGGTCGCAGTTCTTGTCCAGCGTGTCGACCTGCAGGCGCGACACCGGATCGGCGATGCCCTGGCTGCGGTCGGTGGTGGGCACGTTGTGGTCGCTGACGGCCAGGTTGGCCGACAGGCGCCAGACCTTGCGGCCGGCCAGGTCCAGGCCTTCGAAGGCCTGCGGGCTGGTGACCTCGTGGACGAGGTGGCGGTCGATGTAGAGGACGGACGTGCCGTCCTCCTCGGTGTGCACCACGTGCTCGTCCCAGAGCTTGTCGTAGAGGGTGCGCGGCGCGCCGGCTTGGGCGGCGTGGGCGTTGGAGATGTTGGCGGTCATGGGATGGCTCTCCATCACTTCAGGGAAAGATGGCTGTCTTGGCGCGGCTCACTTCGAGCCGGCCTTGGAAACGGTATTCGCGGGGGTCGATGAATTCGAGGGATTCGCGGCCGTGGCGCCGGCCTCCTTCGCGGCCGGGCACAGCGCGTCGACGAAACGCTGGACGACGGTCGGCAGGCGCTCCTGGCGGGCCACACCCAGAACATAGTCGCGCTGGGCCCAGGCTTCATCCAGGGTCAGGCGCTTGACGTCGAAGACCTGCGCGAAGCGGCGCGACGGCGCGTCGGGCAGCACGGCGACGCCGAGGCCGGCCTCGACCAGCTGCGCGATCGCGTCGAAGCCGCGCACCTGCAGTCGCGCCTTGAGCGTGCGGCCGCGGGTCATGGCTTCCTGCATCATGAGTTCCTGCGCCGCGGCGCCGCCGTGCAGGCCGACGAGGTCGTGATCGAGCAGGTCGTCGAAGCTGACCGACTCCCGCCCGGCGAGCTCGTGCGCCGCAGGCACCAGCACGGCGAGACGGCCGGTGCGGTAGGACCAGGTCTGCAGCCGGTTGTCCAGCAGCGGGGTGGTGAACACGCCGACATCGGCGCGGCCTTCGGCGACGGCGGCCTGCACCTCGGCGCTGGTCTGGTCTTCGAGGCTGATGCGGATCTGCGGATGGGCCTGCGAGAACGCGGCCAGATCGGGCGGCAGCGCCTCGGCGATCGCGCCGGCGTTGGCGGCGATGCGCAGATGGCCCTTGATGCCGCGGGCGAACTCGACGACCTCGCTCTCCAGCGCATGCAGCGAGGCATGCAGCGAACGGATGTGGCGGACCAGCGCGCGACAGGCCTCGGTGGGCTCGACGCCGCGGGCGCGTCG
The DNA here is from genome assembly GCA_002205125.1 of Roseateles noduli. GTDB lineage: Bacteria > Pseudomonadota > Gammaproteobacteria > Burkholderiales > Burkholderiaceae_C > Roseateles > Roseateles noduli. The sequence continues at coordinate 165,557 of NIOE01000011.1, forward strand.
TTCGAACAACTGCACGCCGAGTCGCGTTTCCAGATCCGAGATCCGCTTGCTGGCGGCGGCCAGTGCCAGATGCTCGCGCTCGGCCCCGCGGGTGATGGATCGAGTCTGTTCGATCGCCAGCACGAGATTCAAGGTGGTGAGGTCGAGGCGCATGGTGTGGCGGCAGCTGGGTTGAACTGTAGCCTTCGCTCAGAGAGCAAGACTGCGGTCGTTCATGATAATCCCTTCGCCTTAAACGAAAGCTGGAAAATCTTCAGCGACCGTCGTTACCGTTGTTCGGCTTGTTTTGGTATTTCGCAGGTCCTATGGTGGTACTGCTTTGGTGCGATGTCGGGCCCATCCCATCCGAAGCACCTCAACACCACTTCCAGGAGACCTGCATGAATGTCCGAGCCCGACCCGCTGGTGCCGCCGCGCTGGCCACGCTCTCGACCGCCGTCCTCGCCACTCTGGGTGCCGCGCTGACGCCCAGCGCCGCGTTCGCGCATGGCGCGCCGGAGTTCCCGATCTCGCGCCAGTACAACTGCTACAAGAACCCGTCGTTGCCGGCCTGCCAGGCCGCGATCGCGTTCGGCGGGGAGCAGGCGATCTACGACTGGAACGGCGTCAACCAGGCGGCCGCCAACGGCAACCACAAGGCGGTGGTGCCCGACCTGAAGATCTGCGCCGGCGGGCAGGAGAAGTTCAAGGGCTTCGACCTGGCGCGCGGGGACTGGCCGAGCACGGCCTATTCGCCGGGCGCCGACGGCAAGTACGAGTACCGCTACAACGCGACCGCGCCGCACCGCTCGCTGAACTGGACCTTCTTCCTGACGCGTGACGGCTGGAACCCCACGACCTCGCCGCTGCGCTGGTCGGACCTGGAGCAGGTCCAGCAGCTCGGCCCGGACCAGATCGTCACGGCGCCATCGGGCAAGACCTACACGATGAAGCTGAGCCTGCCGCGTCGCACCGGCAAGCACCTGCTGTTCTCGGCCTGGCAGCGGGCGGACAGCACCGAGGCGTTCTACGCGTGCTCCGACGTGGACTTCGGCGGCGGCACGACGCCTCCGGCCACGCCTTCGGGGCTGAAGCAGATCGGCCAGGTCTCGGCGGCGCAGGACCTGCCCTCGGGCAGCCAGGTGAAGCTGCGCGTGTTCAACAGCGCGGGCAACGACCTGGAGACGATCCCGGTGTCGCTGACCGCCGCGACCACCAAGGCCGCGTGGCTGGGCCAGCTCGCGACCAAGGTCAACCAGACCTCGGGCTACGTGAAGGTCGGCACCCTGCAAGGCGGCAGCGTCGTCGTGCCGGGCGGCGCGACGGTGATGGACGTCTATCTGCAGAACGCCAACTCGGGCGCGAGCTACGCGCTGGATGTGATCCTGCCGACGCCGCCGACGACACCTCCGACCACGCCGCCGGGTGCAACCACGTGGAGCGAAGGCGCAAGCTACACGGCTGGACAGATCGTCAGCTACCAGGGCAAGCAGTACCGCTGCCTGCAGGCGCACACGGCCTGGGCCGGCGCGGGCTGGAATCCCGCCGTGTCCGCGACGCTCTGGCAGGCAATCTGAACTGCCACCACCGAGCACCGGCAGAGGGTGCCGGGGGCACCGTGTCGTCAATCGCGTCGCATGCTCCGCATTCCTCCCCGGTGCCCCCGGCACCCTCTGCCGCGATGCGGCATGGTGCGCGGGCGGGCGTACGAGTGAGGTCGTGGATTGCGGCGCGAGGGATGGCGCGTCAGGAAGTCGGGGTCAGTCCTTGAGCCCCAGCAGCGACTTCCCCACCGCCTCCGCCACCTCGATGCCGTCGACCCCGGCGGACATGATCCCGCCGGCGTAGCCGGCGCCCTCGCCGGCCGGGTACAGGCCGCGGACGTTGAGGCTCTGGTAGTCCTTGCCGCGCGTGATGCGCAGCGGCGAGGACGTGCGCGTCTCGACGCCCGTCAGCACCGCGTCGTTCATCGCGAAGCCGCGGATCTGGCGCTCGAAGGCGGGCAGCGCCTCGCGGATCGCGTCGAGCGCGTACTTCGGCAGGCTGCCGTTGCCCTTCTGCTGCAGGTCGGTCATGGTGACGCCGGGCTTGTAGCTCGGCTCGACGCTGCCCAGCGCCGTGCCGCGCTGACGCTTGACGAAGTCCCCCACCAGCGCGGCCGGCGCCAGGTAGTTGCCCTCGCCTAGCTCGTAGGCACGCGACTCCCAGAAGCGCTGGAAGGCGAAGCCGTCCAGAGGATTGACGGTGCTGCCGTCCTTCTTGCCGTCCTGGCGGTAGTCCTCGGGCGTGATGCCGACGACGATGCCCGCATTCGCGTTGCGCTCGTTGCGGGAGTACTGGCTCATGCCGTTGGTGACGACGCGGTTCGGCTCGGAGGTCGCCGCGACCACGGTGCCGCCGGGGCACATGCAGAAGCTGTAGACCGAGCGGCCGTTGCCCGCGTGGTGGACCAGCTTGTAGTCGGCCGCGCCGAGGATGGGATGACCGGCGTTCGGGCCGAAGCGGGCCTTGTCGATGATCGACTGCGGATGTTCGATGCGGTAGCCGATGGAGAACGGCTTGGCCTCCATGTGGACGCCGCGCTCGTGGAGCATCGTGAAGGTGTCGCGCGCGCTGTGGCCGAGCGCGATGACGACGTGATCCGCGCGCAGCTGTTCGCCCGAGGCGAGCGTCACGCCGCGCACATGCCGCTGGCCGTCGGCGCCGGGCTCGATGAGCAGGTCGGTGACCTTCTGCTGGAAGCGGATCTCGCCGCCCAGGCTCTCGATGTCCGCCCGCATCTTGATGATCATGCTCACCAGGCGGAAGGTGCCGATGTGCGGCTTGCTGACGAAGAGGATCTCCTCGGGCGCGCCGGCCTTGACGAACTCGGTCAGGACCTTGCGCGTGAGGAAGCGCGGATCGGAGATCTGGCTGTAGAGCTTGCCGTCGGAGAAGGTGCCGGCGCCGCCTTCGCCGAACTGCACGTTCGATTCGGGGTCGAGCACGCTTTCGCGCCACAGGCCCCAGGTGTCCTTGGTGCGTTCGCGGACCTGCTTGCCGCGTTCGAGCACGATGGGCCGCAGGCCCATCTGCGCCAGGATCAGCGCGGCGAAGAGCCCGCAGGGGCCGAAGCCGATGACGATGGGACGCGGACGTTCGCCGGCGTCGGTGCCGCTGGCGGCATGGAAGTCGGCCGGCGCATGACCGGCGAACTGGTAGTCGGTGTCGGGCGAGGGCTTGATGTGCGAGTCGCCGGCGTGGCGCTGGAGCAGCGCGGCTTCGGCGGCGTCGCCTCCGTTGACTTCGCAGTCGATGGAATAGATCAGGACCATCGCGGTCTTCTTGCGGGCGTCGTAGCTGCGCTTGAAGACGGTGAAGGCGGTGAGCTGCGCGTCGGGGATGCCGAGCCGTTCGACGACGGCGGGGCGCAGCGCCTCCTCGGGGTGGTTGAGGGGCAGGCGGAGTTCGTTGATGCGGATCATGGCGATTGATCGGGCAGCGGCGCGAGGATCAGGTCATGGGTTCAGGCCATGAGCCTCGCTGAAAACAAAACAGGCCCCGCCGGAGGGCATGGGCCTGTTGTCGGATCGATGGGGAGGAACTCCCCGCGACCTCAACCCGAGTGCGGACGCTTGCCCGGGTTCTTCTTCGAGCGGGTGTGCGAACCGCGCTCGAGGCTGCTCTTCTGACCACGATGCGAGGTCACGGTCACGCCCTTCGGCGCGACGGGACGGGGGGCGGCCTTGCGGTCGGCTTCCGTGATGATCTTGTTGCCCATGTTGGCTCCGGTAAATGAACTGAAAAACACCTGCCCGAAGTCACAGACTCGCCGGCCTCGGACCCCGAAGGGGCGACCGGTTGCCTGGAGCAGCGTCGGAAATACGGTGAAGGGCGGGAGTTTACACGCGCCGGAGGGGTTCCCGCGCTCCCCCTCCGCGGGGACGTGGCCTGTCAACCATCCCCCATCGGGTCCGTTGACCGTCGAGCGGGTCGTTGCGACGATGATCCGCATCCGGCCAGGACGGCGTCCGAAGCGCCCGCCGGCCGCACCACAGAGGGAGAAACCATGTCATTTCCGTCCCGATCCGCGATCGCGCAGGCCGTCCTGCTGACGGCCGCGGTCGCCACGCTCGTCGGCTGCTCGACACTGGCCCAGCACCAAGGCACCCGACTGCCGGAACCGGTGTCGGCCCCCACCCTGCCGCCCCCCGCGCCGGCGCCGGTCGACTCCGGCCAGGCCCAAGCCGCCCCCGCCATGGCCAAGGAACAGCGCGTGGCGATCACCGCTTCGTCCTACGTGCCGCGGGCGATGCCGATGCCGCCGCCGGCATCGACGGCCAAGTACACCGCCTTCTCCGACAACCCCTGGCAGCGCGCCACCGAACAGCCGGTCTCCACCTTCAGCGCCAGCGTCGACACCGGCAGCTACGCCAACGTCCGCCGCTTCATCAACCGCGGCCAGTTGCCGCCGCAGGATGCGGTGAGGGTCGAGGAGCTGGTCAACTACTTCGGCTTCGACGCCCCCGGCCCCGAGGCCGGCGAGCGCGATCCGTTCAAGGTCCGCGCGCAGGTGCTGGCCTCACCCTGGAACGCCGAGCGCGGCCTGATCCGGATCGCCATCAAGGGCCAGGACATCGCGAAGGCGAGCATGCCGCCGGCGAACCTGGTGTTCCTGGTCGACATCTCGGGCTCCATGGGTCCCGAGGACCGGCTGCCACTGGTGAAGTCGGCATTGAAGCTGCTGACCGGACAACTGCGCCCGGTGGACCGGGTGAGCGTGGTGACCTACGCCAGCGGCACGCGCGTGGCGCTGCCGCCGACGCCCGGCGATCGGAAGACGGCCATCAACGACGCGATCGACCAGTTGCGCGCCGGCGGCGGCACCTACGGCGAAGGCGGCCTGAAGCTCGCCTATGCGCAGGCGCGCGAGTCCTTCATCCCGGAAGGCATCAACCGCGTGCTGCTGGCCACCGACGGCGACCTGAACGTCGGTGAGACCAACCAGGAGGCGCTCAAGAAGATGATCGAGGGCGAGCGCAATAGCGGCGTCACCCTGACGGCGCTGGGCGTGGGCCAGTCCAACTTCAACGAAGCGCTGATGAAGAAGCTGGCCGACACCGGCAACGGCAGCTACCACTACCTCGATTCGCTGCAGGAAGCGCACAAGGTGCTGGTCAACGAGATGACCTCGACGCTGGCGACGATCGCGCAGGACCTGAAACTGCAGGTCGAGTTCAACCCGGCGACGGTGCAGGAGTACCGCCTGATCGGCTACGAACTGCACGCGCTCAAGCGCGAGGACTTCAACAACGACAAGGTGGACGCCGGCGACATCGGGGCCGGTCACCAGGTCACGGCGTTGTACGAGTTCGTGCCGACGGGCGCGAAGGGCAGCGTCGATCCACTGCGCTACGGCAGCGAGGACAAGGCGGCAAAGGAATCGCCGCGCGTCGGCAAGAGCGGCGAACTGGCGTGGATCAAGCTGCGCTACAAGCCGCCGGGCCAGGAGACGAGCCAGCTGGTGGAGCTGCCGGTCATGAAGCCGGCGACGATGCCGGCGCTGGCCGCACAGGACGCCGACACGCGATTCGCGGTGGCGGTGGCTGCCTGGGGTCAGTGGTTGCGGGGCAGCACGCTGATCGGGGACTACGGTCCGGAGCAGTTCGTGCCTCTCGCCCGCGGTGCGCGCGGCGAGGACCGCTACGGCCACCGCGCGGAGTTCGCCAGACTGGCCGAGCTGTCGGCCAGCCTGAAGCGCTGAGGCTTATTCGATGGCGTGACCGCCGGCGTCCAGCGCCGGCGGGCGCATCAGGTCGACATCGACGCCCATCGCTTCGCTGGCGCGCTCGACGGCCTGCCAGAGCTCGGCCGGCATCTGCAGGATCTCCTCGGGCGAGCTGGCTCTCGCGATCCACGCATCGATCTCCTGGTGCTGCGCCACCGTGATCAGGTCCAGGTTCAACATCTCGTCGATCGTCTTCACTGCGCAATTCCTTCTTGTGAGGGCCGGCGGCAGGTGTCGAAACCTGCACCCCTGACGGGGACTGCTGTGGCAGTGCGTCTACCGTTTCGCCACGCCGACCGATGACTAGTATGCGGGAGGATTCACCTTCGAATCCTCCTTCCCTTGTCACCAACCCCCTTGGGGCTGCTCAGATCGCTGTTCGCTTCGCCGCCCGTCCGTCAACGGCACGGCGGCCCTTCCTACAGACTTCGCCGCCTGCGTCGCCTACTGTGACTGGATGAAGCCAGCAGCCCCCTCCCCCGACCGCGAGCCGACACCTTCCGACGAGGACACCGTCCCATTGCTCCTGCGAGGCTTCTCGGTGGTGCACGGCGCGCTGGCGCTGCTCTTCACGGCGATGGCGCTGCTGCTTCTGGCGATCGCGGCGAAGGAGGCCTGGATGGCGCTCCACCTCGACTGGAACGATGAGGCGGCGCAACTGGTCATCGAGGCGATGGGCGTGCTGGCCGCCGCGGTCGTGGCGCTGCAGATCGCGCAGACGATCACCGAAGAGGAAGTCATCCGGACCGCCCACATCAGCGCCCCGACGCGCGTGCGGCGCTTCCTGTCGCGGTTCATGGTCGTCATCGTGGTCGCGCTCGCGATCGAAGCGCTGGTGGCGACCTTCCGCGCGGCGCATTCGGATTCGACGCTGCTGCTGCACGCCGCGGCCATGGTCTTCGCGGTCGGCGCGCTGCTCACCGGCTGGGGTCTGTTCATCCACTTGAACCGCTCCGCCGAGGAGCTCGAACCCGAGGCCATGCAGGAGGCCAAGCGTGAGGATCACAAGCTGAAGTGAGAACACTTGCCCATCTGCTTCGATCTCCGGGGTAGCGGGTTTTTCGACACGCCGCGTCGGCATTTCCGAGATGACCTTCGGCAACTGTCCGACGTCGTTGGCTTGCCCAAAATGAATCGATCAGAACTCTACGATTCAGGGGTAACGATGACGACGCCAGCTCAACAAGCCGCACAGATGGCCGCGGCACAGTGCAAGTTCGATGTGATGGCGCATCGGCAGAACTTCGCACGGCAATCCCCTGCGGCGGGCCAGTGTGCCGCCGACGGCTGGAATCTTTGCGACGAACGCTTGAACGGCGACTTCGACCTGGACACGCCGACCGGACAAGAACTGCTGCGTCGTCTCATCGCGCAACAGCCGTCAGTGCTGGATACGCTCCGGAGCTGGGAGCCGGCGACGCCCGCGGCGCGGATCCCGATGCGGACCGCTGCGCCACGCCCAGGTCCGGGACCCCGGCCCGAGGACGACCTGCCGCCGTGGCTGCGTGAGTACCTGTTCGGTCAATGGGGCGGCAACGGGCTCGCGTCCGAGATCCGCTCAGGTTCGGTAAGCCCCGCCAACATCATCGGGAACACACTCGCCGCCACGCAGGCGGTGGCGTATGGCGGCGTTCAGGGTCAGACTGCGGTTCGACTGAATGCTGCCGCTTCGCAGATCGCGTCAGGCGCCGCGAAGAGTGTCCGGATCAATGATTTCATGGATCTGTACAACGCCAATCAAGGCAAGGGTCGCCCTCGGCTGCGCCTGCGGATCCGCAACCTGCCGGTGACCGTCGCAGCTCCCATTGCGGGCGCTTCCTGGCGCACCAATGCCAAGGGCACCACACACTCCACCCGCTGGGCGTCGCCGAGCGCCGCTCAGGTGAAGGGTGCCGGTGTGGCCGCCGCAGAAACCAAGTGGGCGCGCAGCATGGGATGGTCGAGCGGCAAGGTCGGGACCGGCCTGATCACGTTCGCTCCGACGGCGGCGCTCGACGCGTGGAGCAGCATCGAATTCGACGTCGACGCCTCGGGCAGGCGCCAGCTGCGATCCTTCGATACCAACAAGTTCCTCGTCACGTCCGCTCGCAACCAGAGCGGCAACGCCGTCGGCCTGGCGGCCAGCATCATCAGCGTTCCGACGGCGGTTGCCATCGCGGGCGTTGCCGGCCTGACCATCGCCGGGGCGCCACTCGTCATCATCGGGTTGCTGGCCGGCGTGGCGATGCAAGTCGTCTGGAACAATTACGGCGGGGCGGACTTCGCCGAGCAGCAGGCGCGCAACGCGCTGGGAGTTCCACGGTGAGACCACCGGACGATTTGAAGACGCTGAAGAACGTTCCTTTCGCCATGCTCGGCGCCGGCCTCTTCGTGGTGCCGGCGCTGTGGGCATTCGCGCTGCCGAAGGCAGTGCTGTTCGCAGTCGCCCCGGTGACGGGGCTGGTCTTCCTGATCGCCGGGCTCCACATCAAGTACCGCAGCCGCTACTCGCCGCAAGAGGCCCTGTGGTCGCTGCCCTTGACCTTGATCTTCTTCGGCAGCCTGCTGGTGGCCTCGACCACCGCGTTGGCATGGCGCGCACAGCGACCGGATCTCCAGACGCTCGCCGTCGGTATCGCATGGCTCTTGACGATCGGCGGGCTGGCTTCCGGCTATTGGTCGGAACACCGGCACCTCGCCGCATCGCCCGGTCAGATCCCCAAGCCGTTGGAGCCCTTGCTCGATCTCCCACGGCATCGCGTCCGCCCGATGCCGTCGCCGCGCCAACCCACCATCGGCAGGATCGCATTCCTGGCAGCCCTGGCGCTCAACGCCCCGCTGCTGTTGCAGATGGGCGGATGGCAGGCCAACGATGTCGTGTGGCTCGCCATGCCGCTGCTCGGCGGCGCGGTGACCTATCTCCTCGCGACCGGATTCGGGCCTGCCTTGGCCCGCGCGATCGCCGTGCGCGACATTGAGAAACGCATCGGTCAGCCGTTCTGCACGTCACGCCTGGAAGAGCTCCAGACCTTGCGTCGCACGTTCTGGCTGTCGCGTTGGCTGGCCAGACCCGACCGCGCTTAGAGGCGGCACGACCTGGCACTCCCGATCCAAGTCTCCCTCCCTACTGATCCCAGGCATCGGACCTTCGACTTGCACTGAAGTCGGTCATAGCGCGAAAGGACGTGATTCGCGACGATAGGTCCCAGGTGTTCGAAGCACCTTCATACAGCGGCAGGCCGCCTCGATAGCGCGGCCACTTTCGCCCTCCACTCCGCGTGTTCATGGGGCGAGATGGGCCATCTCCGCGAGGACGGCCACACGGACCTGTATGACGTGTTTCGACATCTCGCCCACCCGATCGCGCGGATCAACCCGTCCTTCCCGTGGGCTCATTGCTCCAACCCTTGGGAAAGACGCCATGACCTGCCTGACCGATGCTGAACTCCCTCCGACTTAAGACGCCAACGATCGTCCGCTGCGCGACACCGCAGCCTTCGCCCACCCTCATGCCGAATCGAGGTGGCTCGTGCTGAACCGCAAGATCACGACCCGCGCCGCCTTCGACGGCATCTGCGACCGCGTCCAACTTCTGCAGCACCACCTGGAGGTGATGCGGTCCGACGACTCCGCCGCCCGGCTGGCGCATGACCGCGCAGCGATGGGCCAGGTGCTCGAGGAACTCGACGTCCTGCTGCGCGTGGTCGCGCTGGCGGCCTTCGAAGAGCAGCTCTACCGCTGGGCCGTCCCGCGGCCGGACCTCAAGTCCTGACCCCTGCGGATGCGGCAGCGATCAGCAGTCCCCTGCCGCATCGAACACACCCGAGAACCCGCCATGACCACTCAATCGTTGTCGAACGGCAGCGTGTCCAGGAAGTCCTGCGCCTCGACCTTGCGCGCGACCAGGCGCGCGCAGCCCTTCAGGCGCGAGAGGTCCTCGGAGCGAAGACCCGGATTCGGCTGGAGGCTGAAGCAGCACACCGTGCCGAAGACGCGGCCATCCGAGAGCACGACCGGCGCACTCAGATGCGCGCCGATGGGCACCGGCGTCGGCGGGAGCTTCAGCTCGGCGGCCACCGCGGCGGCGTTCGCCATGAGTTCCGGCGCGCGGCCTTCGACGATGCGCTGGCAGTAGCTCTGCTCCAGCGGCGCCGAATCGCCGACCTGCACTTCGATCTCCGACTGGCCGTCGACGAATCGGAACACGCGCTCGCCGTCCTGGAATTCCGAGACGAACACGACATCCATGTCGAGCTGCTCGCGCAGCCCCTTCAGCACGCCGGTGATCCGGGCATCGAGGTCGGGATCGAAGCCATCCGCCGTGGCGGCCAGGAGTTCAGAAATGGCGACGTCGAGGGAATGGGCGGTGAACGGGCGGTCGTACATCGGGCGCAGGCCTGAGCGGCTGAAGGCTGGGTGGAAGGTGCCGGAGCGGTGCCACCATGCTACCCAAGCGGGCGTCGACGGCGCTGCGAACGGTCTTGAAAGTTACAGCTTGTAGGAACTCGCTCAGCGCGCGTGCGCCAGGCGGTAGAGCCCGACATCCACCCGGCCGGAGCGGAAGCCAGCCTCGCAGTAGCAGAGGTAGTACTCCCACAGCCGCTTGAACGGCAGGTCGAATCCCTGCGCCTCGATGGCGGGCCAATCGGCCAGGAAACGTCGGCGCCATTCGACCAGCGTGGCCGCGTAGCCGAGCCCGAAACGCGCCTGGGTCGTCAGGCGCAGGTCGGCCTTGCGCGCCTCCTCGGCCATGCGCTCCGGCGTCGGCAGCATGCCGCCGGGGAAGATGCAGCGCTGGATGAAGTCCGGATTGGCGCGATAACGCTCGAAGTGCTGCTCGTCGATCGTGATGGCCTGCAGCACGGCCACGCCGTCGGGCTTGAGCCGGTCCCGCAAGGTCGAGAAATAGACCGGCCAGTAGGCCTCGCCGACCGCCTCGATCATCTCGATCGAGACGATGCGGTCGAAGCGTCCCTCGACGTCGCGGTAGTCCTGCAGCCGCAGGTCGACCTGGTCGGCCACGCCCCACTGCTCGGCGCGGGCCTGCGCGAAGCGCAACTGCTCGGTCGACAGCGTGAGACCCACCACCTCCACGCCGCAGCGTTTGGCGAGCGTCGCCGCCAAGGTGCCCCAACCGCATCCGATCTCCAGCACGCGCTGACCGGCGCGCAGGTCCAGCAGCTCGACGATGCGGTCTAGCCGTCTCGCCTGCGCCTGCTCCAGTGAGCCGAAGTCGACAGCGATGTCCGCTTCGCCCGCATCCTCCGCGACCGCGCCCGTCCGATCTTTCGGCTCGTCGTACATCGCGCTCGAATACAACATGCTGTCGTCGAGCCACCGCTCGTAGAAGCGGTTGCCGAGGTCGTAATGCGCGGCGATGTTGTGCCGGCTGCCGCTGCGCGTGTTGGCGTTGGCGCGATGCAGCAGGCGGGAGATCCAGCGCGCCGGGCCGCGCGTCTCGGCGACGGCGCCCAGCGCCGTCTCGTTGGCGATCCCGAACGACAGCAGCGCCGTCAGGTCGGGCGTGCTCCAGTCGCCGTCCCGGTACGAGAACGCCAGCCCCAGATCCCCCTGCAGCAGCAGCCTGATCGCCGGTCTCCAGCGATGCAGGTGCAGGGCCGCGGACGGGCCGGGATACGGGCCGACGACCTCCACACGGCGTCCGTCGGGCAGCGTCAGCGCCAGGCGGCCCAGCTGGATGCGCGACAACACGCGTCGCAGCGACTCGTGTCGAGCGCCGAGGCGATCGCCGCCCAGGGTCGCGGGAGTGATCTCGAGGACCGCGGGCGCGGTCATGAACAAGCTCTCGTCATGCATGCAAGGTCGCCTTGGAAGGTGCGGCCGTATCAGCCGCGAGGGCCGATTCAGCAGCCTCGGCCGCCGGGGCCGTTTCGGAACGATTCGATTCAGTTCGGGTGGCGCCATCGGCTCGGATGATGGTCATCGGACGGTCCGGCGCCGCTGGCCGCTCATGCAATCGAGCGCCCTTCAGCCAGAGCCGCAGCGCCTCCCAATGGATGCCGACGATGACCTTCAGCGTGAGCAAAGGGTGTGTCACGAGCAGGCGCAGCAAGGCGCCATCGGTCAGCGGCGCACGCGTGGCGTCGAGCCGCGCGTTCAGAACGGCCGAACCCTCGACGCCAACGGCGTCGGCCCCGGCACCGGTCGCACCGGCGCCGCTGTCATGCACGCTCACGCCGATCGACAGCCGCTCGCGCGGCGGCTCAATCCTGAAGCGGTACTCCAGGGCCATGCCGAGGAACGGCGACACGTACAGCTGCTTGCTGCTGCGCTGCTGGACGACAGCCGCCTCGCGCTGCGCCTCGTCGACCTCGATCAGGTAGCTGTGCCGCTCGCCGAAGGTGTTGTTGACCTCGTAGACGATCGCGCGCAGCGGGCCGTCCGGTGCGTGGCAGAACCAGACGCTCAGCGGATTGAACGCGTAGCCGAAGAGGCGCGGCATCGCGAGCAGCCGGATCGCGCCGCCGATCGGCAGTCCCGCGAGTGCGAGTCGCGCGTCCACATGGGCGCGCAAGGCCGGCACGTCCTTGGCCGTCCCGTCGCCGTGATCGGACGGCCGGAAGCCGAAGAGATTGAAACGCCCGACCGAGAACCAACGCAGCCGGGCGTCCAATGCCGGAAGCTCGTCGAGATCGAGCAGCAGCGTGAACATCCGGTACTGCAGCCGGTGCCGCAGCGGCCGCAGCCGCTGGTGCATCACCTGCCCGCGATAGATCGCGGAGTGCAGATCCTCGTCCGGCCGCCTGCTCATGCGGCCACCGCCTGCGGCAGATGGATGCGATCAGACTCGCCCGCGACGGTCCACGGCCGGCGCACGCCGCCGAGCGCCTCGGCGACCGCGAGTCCGGCTTGCAGCCCGTCCTCATGGAACCCGGAGCCGAAGTACGCGCCGCAGAACCAGGTGCGCTGCTGCCCCTGCAGCGACCACAGCTCGCGCTGCGCGGCGATGGCGCCGGCATCGAAGCGGGGATGTTCGTAGACGTCGGTGCGGATCAGATGCTCGGGGCGCGGCGACACCGAGGGGTTCAGCGACACGAACAGCGGCGATGCGCTTCGGCCCTGTGGCAGGTGCGGCTGAAGCCGGTTCATCCAGTAGGTGACCGTCGGCGGCAGCTGGAAAGTGTCGTCGCCCTTCCCCGCCAGGTAGTTCCAGCTGGACCACACGGACCGGCGGCGCGGCATCAGCGCGGGATCGCGATGCAGCACCGCGAGGTTGCGCGTGTAGGGGAATGCGCCCAGCAGGCGCTGCTCCGCCGCCGTCGGCGTCGTCAGCATGCGCAGCGACTGGTCCGCATGCGTGGCCAGCACCACGTGGTCGAAGGTCGGCGTCCATGCGCCGCGCCGGGTGCGCAGCCGCACGCCGTCGACTTCGCGGGCGACCGCGATGACCGGTTCGTCGCGGTGCAGGCGGTCCTCGAAACCGCGCGTCAGGCGGCGCACGTACTCGCGGCTGCCGCCGTCGACGGTGCGCCAGACCGGGCGGTCGGTCAGCTTCAGCAGGCCGTGGTTCTCGCAGAAGCGCACGAAGGCGGCCACTGGATAGCGCCCGATATCCGCCACCGCCGAAGACCAGATCGCCGCGCCCATCGGGTACAGGTGGTCGTCACGGAAGGCGCGGCCATAGCCGCGCGCGTCGAGGTAGTCATCGAGCGCCAGATCGCCGCACGCGGCAGCGTCTCGGGGCGCCTCGCGGTAGAAGCGCAGCAAGTCGCGCAACATGCCCCAGAAGCGCGGACGGATCAGGTTGCCGCGCTGGGCGAAGAGGCCGTTCAGGTCGGTCCCGGCGTATTCCAGCCCGCCGTCGTCCAGGCTGACCGCGAAGGACATGTCCGAGGCCTGGGTCGGCACGTCCAGGTGGCGGAACAGCGCGCTCAGGTTGGGATACGCCGGTTCGTTGTAGACGATGAAGCCGGTGTCGACCGGCACCTGCAGCAGGCCGCAAGGAGCGTCGACGGTGTGGCTGTGGCCGCCGATGCGACCGTCGGCCTCGAAGACCTGGACGTCGTGCCGTTGCGACAGCAGCCAGGCGCAGGACAGGCCGGAGATCCCGGCGCCGACGACGGCCACCCGCAGCCGACGGCCCTCACGGCCTTCGCGTCCTTCGCGTCCTTCACGTCCTTCCTCGAGGAGCGGCATCGGCAGGCGGGTTCGGTCGGCGGGGCGGTCCATGGGCGCGTCCTGGTTCTTGGCTGTTTGCGCTTCTACGCGGGCGACCGCGTTTTGGATTCCTCCCCCGTGACGCTTGCCTCTATCGCGCGGGCGAGGGTCGCCCGCATGGTGGCGATGCCGGAGTCGAGCGATGATCCGGAACGTCGTTCGCCGCGTAAGAGCGTCCATGGGCCCCTTGAGACGCGACGAACCGACCTCGGCCCCGGCCACCCCGACGGGTACCGGGTCCGTGTCCCTTTCCGTCACCCTTTCCGTCGCCTCATCGAATGCCGCGTCGACGCCAGCGCCCCAGCGCCCGTCCGCGCTGAAAGCCCGCCACTTGAAGATCGTCCCGATCGATCCCGAGCGCAGCGCGCCGCCCTCCCCGCCCGGGGACGACTGGCCGGCGCTGATGCACCGCGTCGCGGAGCTGCAGGACCGCGATGCTTTCGGTCGGCTGTTCTCGTACTTCGCCCCTCGGGTGAAGAGCTACCTGATCCGCACCGGCAGCACCGACGGCGCCGCCGAGGACCTGGCCCAGGACGCGCTGGTGATGGTCTGGCGCAAGGCGGCGCTGTTCGACCCGAAGCAGGCGGCCGTCTCGACCTGGATCTTCACGATCGCGCGCCGGCTGCGCATCGACGCCGCGCGGCGCCATCTGCTGGACGGCGCGGGCGACGAGTGTTTCGAATTCGACCGCCTGGAGGCCGACCAGCCCGACGTCGCCGACCACGCCGACGTGGCGCGGCTGTCGCGCCGCGTGCGCGACGCGTTGCACCGGCTCCCGCCCGAGCAGGCGCAGGTGCTGCGCCTGTCCTTCTACGACGACGAACCGCACGCCCGCATCGCGGCCGAGCTCGGCCTGCCGCTGGGCACCGTCAAGTCCCGGATCCGGCTGGCCGTGGCGCATCTGCGCCGGCTGATCGATCTGTGATGTCCCGACTCCTGTTGCCCTCCCCGACCATGCTGCCGCCCTTTGAGATCCGCCACCATCCCGCCGACGAGCTGCTGCTGTCGCTCGTCAGCGGCGCGCTGCCTGTCGGCCTGCGGCTGGTGACGGAGACCCACCTGGAGCTGTGCCCGGCCTGCCGGGAGCGTGTGGCGATGCTGCGCGCGCTCGGCGGCGTGGTGCTCGATGACCAGCCCGCGGCCCCGATGGCCGAGGACGCGCTGGCGCAGGCCTTCGCCCGCATCGATGAGTTCGAACAGACCAGACGGAAAGCTGGCGCCGGCATTGGCGGCACCGGTGGGGCCGATCGGATGCCGACACCGCGCAAGGTGCCGGCCCCACCGCCGCTGCCGACCGGCGCGGTCTGGCCGAAGGCACTGGCGGGCTGCAGCGCGACGCGCTGGCGCTGGCTGGGCCCCGGCATGCGCTGGAGCCGCGTGACCGTGCCGGATGCGCCGGAGGCCAACGTCTTCCTGCTGCGCATCGGCGCCGGCAAGTACCTGCCGCAGCACACGCACCGCGGCACCGAACTCACGCAGATCATCTACGGTCGGTTCCACGACGGCCGGGCGCTGTTCGGACCGGGCGATTTCGACCTCGCCGACGACGAGGTCCACCACCAGCCGGTGGTGCAGGACGGCAGCGAGTGCATCTGCGTGGCGGCCGTCGAGGGCCGCCTGCACTTCGACGGGGTCATCGCCCGCTGGTTCGGATCGCTCGTCGGCATGTGAGCGCGGTGAGCGCTGAGGCGACCGAGGCGGAAACGCCGCTGACGATAGATCCCCAGACGAGGTCGATGAGCGTCACATGCCACGGCCAGTCGCGCAGCGTGGCCTGGTTGGTGAAGTCGTAGGTCGCATAGGCGAGGAAGCCGAACAGCGCGCCGCGGCCGAGCGCCCCCGCGAAGGGCCGCCCCGACAAGGACGGCGCGATCGCGAAGAACACCAGACCGCCGACATAGAGCGGATAGAACACCGCCACGGCGCGCCAGTCGATGGCGGGCGCCATCAGATGGCCGATGGCCGGCTGGTACAGCGCGGCAGAGCTGAGACTCAGCCAGACCGCGTCCATTGCCAGGAACACGACGAGCGTCAGCACATAGGCGAGCGGCCAACGCCAGGCCGGCGCGCGGGTGGGGATCGGATCGTCGTGAAGTCTCATCATGGTCTCCGGCTTGTAGGCCCCGGCTTCAGGGGCTCTGAAATCAGGCGTCGACTTTGGGGCTCGGACGCGGGCCGCGTCGGGTGGTCCTGCTTCAGGGCAAACGGTAGGTCAGCACGCGGTCGCCCTTCACTTGCGCGTCGAGGCCGATCCATCGACCGTCCGCGCGGTCACGCCACAGCGTGAGCACTTGGCGTGCCGGCGCCGACTTGCCGGACGAAGGCGCCGTCGACGTGATCCGCCATCGCGAGGCGTCGACGTCACGGCCGCCCACGGGGATGGTCGCATCGGGCAGGCGTTCGATGCGCACCTCGTCCACCTCTCCGGTCTGCGGATTCAGCAGACGCTGCCGACGGACCAGCGCCGGATGCCAGTACGCGTAGCTCATGAGGCAGTCGGGCTCTCCAGACGCACCGGCTTCCAGACGGCGATCCACCTTGACCGGTTTCCCATCGTCGTCGGTGCTGCTGCGGATCTGCTGCAGGCAGTCACCGCGCCAGCGCTCGCGCGCCTCGTGGCGGTAGCGGAAGACGGTGATGCCGAGCAGCTTGACGTCGAGCGCGGCGATGCTCGTGACCTCGCGCGCCTCGTCAGGACCCTCGACGGTGAAGCGGTGCGTGCCGATCGGTTTCCCGTCCAGGCGCACGTCGAAGTTCCAGGTCTCGGCGCGAGCGGAGGCTGCAAACCCGACGGCTCCGAACGTCGCCGCCATCAGCGCGACCAGCCGCACCGCGCAGCGCATGAGTGCGACAAGAGCCGCTACGCGGGCGGCCGTCGGGAGTGTTCGCGGCAACGAGCCCGCGGTCATCGCGCGACCTCGCGCTTGGGCGGCCAGGGAATGAAGGCGCTGGTGCGCGCGATGTAATCGCGATAGGCAGGTCGACGCTCGCCGATGTCCTGTTCCAGCAGCGTGACGCCGGAGACCTTCAACAGCAGGATCGTCATCAGCAGCGGCGAGACCAGCGCCCAGGCGCCCGTCCATCCGCCGGCGGCCAGGCCCATCACGCCGAGCCCCCACCAGACGCAGGTTTCGCCGAAGTAGTTGGGATGGCGCGAGTAACGCCACATCCCGCCGTCCATCACCTGGCCGCGGTTGGCCGGATCGCGGCGGAAGCGCGCGAGCTGCGCATCCGAAATGGTCTCGACCAGCAGCCCGCCGATCGCCAGCGCCGCGCCGACGCCATCCCACACGCCCCAAGCCGCCGAGCCCGGCGCGCTGGCCACGAGCATAGGCCAGCCGACGATCCATCCGAGCACCGCCTGCAGCAGGAACACAAGCCAGAGGCTCTTGAGCGCGAAGTTGGGCTGATTCCGTTCGCGGATGGCTTGATAGCGACGGTCCTCGCCGTGACCCCAATTGCGGACGGTGACGTAGATGCCGAGCCGCAACGCCCAAGCGACCGTGATCGCGACCATGACGTTCAAGCGCGCGTCGCCGCCGGCGTGCCAGGCGTAGAACACGACAGGCACGGCGATGAATGCCGACCAGACGCGATCGGCGAGGCTCGCATCGCGCAGCGGGAGGCTCGCGAGCCAGGTCGGCACGGCGATGGCGAAGGTGATCAGCAGGCCGGTCAGGGCCAGCGCGGGCATGGCCGGCAGCGATTCGAGGAATGCCATGTCGACGGCCTCAGCGCCGCGGCGCGAAGAGGTAGTGGCTGACCCACCACTGCTGCCCGCGGTCGTAGCCGAACAGTTCCTCGACAGACAGCAGGAAGAGCCGCCAGCGCTGCCACCACATCGGCGCGTCCTTGGCGCCGTAGACCGATTCGAAGACCGGCCACAGCGCGGCGCGATGCGCGTCGAAGCGCTCCAGCCAGGCGGCAGCGGTGCGCGCGTAATGGCGCCCATCCCATCGCCAGCGTTCCTGCAGCGCGAGATCGTCCTGGCACATCAGCGCGAGGTCGTCGCTGGGCATCATCCCGCCGGAGAAGAAGTACTGGCTCATCCAGTCGGTGGCGTCGCGGACCTCGAAGGCATAAGGCGCTTCGCGGTGCGCGAAGACATGCATGAAGAAGCGGCCGTCGTCGCGCAGCCAGCCGGCGACCTTGCGGAAGGCGCGGGGCCAGTTGCGCAGGTGCTCGAACATCTCGACGGACACCACGCGGTCGAAGCGGCGGTCCAGGCTGCCGTCCTCGCCGAACGCGTTGAAATCGCAGGTCATCACGCGCAGGTTGCGGAGTCCGCGCGCTTCGGCCTGCCCCTCGATGAAGGCGCGCTGCGACGCCGAGTTGGACACGGCGAGGATCTCCGCCGCAGGAAACCTGGCGGCCATCCACAGGCTCAGCGAGCCCCAGCCGCATCCCAGTTCCAGGATCCGCTGCCCGTCGACGAGCCCGGCACGCGCAACGGTGGCTTCGAGCGCCGCCTCCTCAGCGGCTTCAAGTGTGTCGACGCCCTCTGGCCACCAGCAGCAGCTGTACTTCCGGTGAGGACCGAGCATGGCCTCGAACAGCGCGGGGGGCAGCTCGTAGTGCTGCTCGTTGGCCTTTTCGGTCTGTACGGCCAGCGGTGCGGCGCGCAGCAAGGCCAGGAAGGACTGCGTGAGCGCGGCGGCCGTCTCGTAATCGTGGTGATGCGATTCATCGAGGCGCTGGCGCAGCAGGCGCCGGATGCCCAGCCGCACGGCGGCCTCAGGCAGCAGGCCGCGCTCGGCGAGCCGGACGGCGATCGAGGAAATGTCGAGATCCATGGGGGCGCCCAGAAGCGGAGGACGCGCTCTATACGCAGGGAGGAGCGATCTGGATCTCAGGGCCTTCATGCAATTTTGTGGGCGTCACCTGCTGGCAGGTAACGCTCCAAGGCTCGCGGTCGATCATCCGTTACTTTTGGTGAACTACATAAGCGGTTATAAATTGCAATGCAAGCCGGCCACCTGGACTGCGACCGACCTCTCCTCCGAAAGCGCCACGACATGAAGCCTCTCGCCCCCATCGCCTTGATCACCCTGCTGCTGGCCACCCTGCCCGCCTGGAGCCAGCCGGCGCCTGCCGAGCCCGTCGGCAAGCCGCTCGCCCCCGCCGCCCGCACGCAAGTCGCCCGTGACCTGGCCAAGCAGCTGCGCGACCGCTATGTCTTCCCGGACCGCGTCAAGGACATCGAGCCCAAGCTGCAGGCCGCCGCGGCCGACGACGCGGACGCGCGGCAGCTCGCCGAGAAGCTGTCCGCCGTGCTCGCCGAGGCCACGCAGGACAAGCACCTGCGCGTGGACGCCATGCCCGAGATGCCCGGCGGCGCGAAGGCCGAGGCCGCCGACATGGCCGAGAGCTTCCGCTACACCAACTACGGCGTGACGCGCGTGGAGCGGCTGCGCGGCAACATCGGCTACCTGGACCTGCGCCAGTTCGCGCCGGCGCGCGAAGCCGGACCGGTGCTCGCCGCGGCAATGTCGATGCTGGCCCGCACCGACGCGCTCATCATCGACCTGCGCCGCAACGGCGGCGGCGATCCGGAGACGGTGCAGCTCCTGGCCAGCTACTTCTTCGACAAGCCCACGCCGCTGGTCGACATCCACTGGCGCGCCGGCAACCGGATCGAGACGCACCGGACGACCGCCAAGGTGGCGGGCCAGCGCTACGGCCAGCGCCGCCCGGTCTACCTGCTGACCGAGCGCCGGACCTTCTCCGCCGCCGAGGACTTCGCCTGGGGCATGAAGAACCGCCATCGCGCCACGCTGATCGGCGAGACCACCGGCGGCGGCGCCCATCCGGGCGACTTCTTCCGGCTGAGCCCGGAACTCGGCGTCTTCATCCCGACGGGTCGGTCGGTGGACCCGGTCATCGGCGGCAACTGGGAAGGCACGGGCGTATCGCCCGACCACGCGGTGCCGGCGGCCGAGGCGCTGACGCTCGCGCAGCGGATGATCCTCCAGCAACTGCTGCTCACCGAGAAGCATCCCGAGAAGCGCGGCGGGCTGGAGCGGGCGCTGACGGCGCTGGACGCCCCGGCCAAGCCTTGATCGGCGGCGTCGGGCAGCGACCCGACGGGAGGCGCCGCGGAGCGCTCGCAGCCTCCCACTGTTTGGCTTTGGCAAACAGTGATTGTGCGAACCGCTTGTTTATCGGCGACGGTCGAATTCCTACAGTGACTGCATCCGCAATCACTTTGAAGGACTGTCTCCCATGACCGCTCGCGACGTCGTCTCTCCGCCCGACCGCCACGCCCTGTACGAGTTGCATCGCTACTCCCCCGCCATCCGTTCCAACGGCTTGCTGTTCGTGTCGGGGCAGGTCGGCAGCCGCTCCGACGGCTCGCCCGAACCGGAGCTCGACGCCCAGGTGCGTCTGGCCTTCAAGAACCTGAATGCGATCCTCGCCGAGGCCGGCTGCACTTTCGCCGACGTCATCGACGTGACGGTCTTCATGGTGGATCCGCACACCCATTTCGAGCGCGCCTGGGAAGTCGCCGCCGAGTTCTGGGGCGAAGCGCCCTACCCGACCGCGACGGCCATCGGCGTCACGTGGCTCTCCGGCTTCCAGTTCGAGATCAAGGTCATCGCGAAGCTGCCGGAAGCGGGGTGACCTCAGGCTGCCGGAAGCGGGCTGAGAGACACTGGGGCAACGACTGCCCCCGTGGATCCTCCGATGACCAGCTCCGCACGACGCCTTGCCCGCGCTGAAGACCTCGAACCGGTCTTCGCGATCTACTCGCATCCCAAGGTCCATCCCTACCTGACCTACGAGCCGATGGACCTGGCGTCCTTCGTGCCGATCTTCGAGGAGCTCGTGCGCAGCGGCGCCTTCTGGATCTGGGAAGTGGACGGCGAGATCGCCGGCTTCTACCGCGCGACGCGGTATCCGGGTCGCGTGAGCCACGTGCTCCTGCTGGGCACGCTGGCGGTCGATCCCCGCCGCCACGGCCAGGGCGTCGGCCGCGCCATGATCGACGACGCCCTGCGCCACTTCCGCGACGCCGGCATCCGCCGTGTCGAGCTCTACGCCGAGACTGACAACGACCAGGCGCTGGCGTTCTACAAGCGGCTCGGCTTCGTGGTGGAAGGGACGCTCCGCGACTTCTACAAGCGCGCCGAACAGGCGCACTATGTCGACGAGCATGTGCTGGGGTTGCTGCTGGTTTGAAGCTTCACGACACCCCTGGAGAATGCAAACGCGCATTTCAGGGAGGTCGCTTGGTTGATTTCACAAAGGACTACACGCCGATCATCCGTGAGGGGATGAATCGCGCATGCAAGGAATTCTCGGAAGCAGTCCTGCCTGGCGGATTCAAGAAGACGAGGAGCCGGGTCTGGACGCGTCAACGGACGCATGCCATCGAGTTCATCCATTTCTTCCGCAGCGGAAGCAGCTATGGGAAGGCCTCGACCGGCAGCGTGAGGATCCGCGTCCACTGGGGCATCCGCGTCCTCAACTCCGGTTTGGACTTCATGCACCTGAACGGCCCCAGCAGTGGCGACGGCCAGCTCTTCGGACTGCGATTCCATCTCCGGTTCAACGCAGAGACCGGCAGCACCTACGAGCGCTGCATGGCCGACCTCTCCCGCCTCGTGGAGGAGCACATCGAGCCCTGGTTCCAGAAGTTCTCGGACCCGCTGGTTCTGTTCAGCGATCCATCATCGCCGCTGAACGCGGAGGAGAAGGACGCGTTGGAGGCCGCGCTCTACGGTCAACCGGACCCAGCGCGCATCGCGGCTTCGCTCAAGCTCATGGGCATCAAAAAGCATGTGCCGCTCTTACCTGCATCGTCAGCTACCGCGATACCCAACGAGGAGCAAACGACCATACCGCCCGGGGAAGCACCTTGAAACGAAGACGCTACTTCGAACCCACGCTCTTCGCCATCTCGGGCGTCGTGGCGTTGATTCTGCTGGTGCATGTCCCCATTCTGGCGATGGCGTTGCGACGATCATTCCTGGCCTTCTTCTACTTCCCGGTGGTGTTTGTATCGTCGGTCTGGTTCTACGGCGTCTGTGACCGCTTCGCCTGCCGCTTTCGAGGCTACTCCTACCATGGAGACGAGCACTGATTGACCGTCTCCGGCGCGGATACGTCACCGAAGGGACGTCCCGCCACCCTCAAGTCGGCGGTTCCCTGGACACTTCGTGCCGTTTACCGCGAGTTCCGGAAACGCGGTCGAGGTGAGCGGCCTGGTGGCTCTAAGCTGACGGGCCATCACCCAGGCAAGTCTCAGCAGGTCCCATGCTTCGTCGAATCCTCTACATCAGCACCATCGCGCCGGGCGTGACCGACGAGGTACTGAAGCAGATCGTCGCCAAGGCGCGGATGAACAACCGCCGTCTCGACGTCACCGGCGTCCTGGCCCTCGCACCCGGGCTGTTCGCGCAAGTGCTCGAAGGCACCTCCGAGGCCGTCGAAGCGACCCTGCAGCGCATTCAAGCCGACAGTCGCCACGCCGATGTCCGGCTCATCCTCGACGAGTCGGCGATGCTGCGCCATTTCGACCGCTGGAGCATGGAGCTCCTCGTCGACGACGAGTCTGCGCGCCTCACCGTCGAAGCCCGGGAGGGCCGCGCCGACGCGAGCGCGCTGCTGGAGCGGCTGCGGCGTCAGCATGCGGAAGATCCTCGCTGAATGACTTGAAATCGGCGCCCGGATCCGTAGATGGCGGACTGAGCAACCCTGCCGAGAGTCGATGTGTCGCCTGGAAGCCGACAAGACCCCCGACCCGCTCGGCGCTTCAGTCGGAGAGTTCCCATGCGCCACGACGACACCCTCTATCTGCGCTGGCTGCAAGCCGAGTCGCGCTGCCGTTCCATGTCTCATCAGCTCTACATGCTGATGAACGCGGGAGGCCGGCCGCCCGACCATCTGCTCGATGAGTTCCAGTGCGCCATCGACAACGCACACGCCTCGTCGAGCGGCTATCTGAGCCACCTCCGAGAGGTCGTGCAGCACGCCGGCTAGCTCGGGGAAGCGCGTCTTCCCGCCGGGATTTACAGTCCCCGCTTCAACGCCGGGAAGACCAGATGACGGATAGCCCCTTCGACGCCCTCCACGCCTCCTTGCGCGCCGAGGTCGACCAGCAGTTCCTGCCCAATGTGGCGACCGCGCTGCTGCGCGGACGCACGGTGGTGGATCGGTTCTGCTACGGCGCCGCCGACCGCGAGGCCGGCATCGCGCTGCGCGAGGACCATATCTTCCGGATGTTCTCCAGCACCAAGCTGATCACGGCCTGTGCCGTCCTGCTGCTCGTGGAGCGGGGTCGGCTCGGTCTGGACGATCCTGTCGACCGCCATCTTCCTGAACTCGCCAACCGTCGCGTCCTGCGCCCCGGCGCTCGCGACCTGTCGGACACCGAGCCCGCCCGGACCGCGATCACCGCACGCCATCTGCTGACGCACACCTCGGGCCTCACCTATGGCGTCTTCGATCCCGGCTCGCCGATGTACGACGCCTACAACCAGGCCCGCGTCCTCGACCACCGCCGCGATCTGGCGGGGATGATGAAGGCGTTGCAGGACCTGCCGCTGATCTTCCATCCGGGCACGCAGTGGGAGTACTCGGTGTCCATGGACGTGCTGGGACGACTGGTGGAAGTGGTGAGCGGCGAGCGCTTCGGCGAGTTCCTGGCCCGGCACATCTTCGAGCCGCTCGGCATGGTGGACACGGACTTCTGGGTGCCGCCTTCGAAGCGCGAACGGCTGACGGTCCTCTACGAGGGCGCGGACTTCAACGACCCCGACAAGCCCGGCCTGCCGCGCGTCGACGAGAAGCCCTATCCCGGCGCCTATGTCCAGCGCGCGCCGCTGGAGTCGGGTGGCGGCGGACTCGTGAGCACGCTCGACGACTCCATCCGCCTGATCCAGAGCCTGATCCCCGGCGGTCCGACGCTGCTCAAGCCCGCCACGATCGAGATGATGTTCAGCAACCAGCTCGCACCTGGGCTGCATGTGCGCTTCGACGATGCACCGCCGACGCCGGGGCGGCTGTTCGGTCTGGGCTCGGCGGTTCGCGCCTTTGCCGATCGGGGCGAGCCGCCCGAAGCGGCCGGTGAAGTCGGCTGGGGCGGCCTCGCGGGCACGCTGTGGTGGATCAATCCGCGCCTGAACGTCGCGGCGGTGCTGCTGACGCAGCGCTACTTCGGATACGCCCACCCGTATGGACTGAGGTTCAAGCGGACGGCGTATCAGGCGTTGATGACTCAAAGAGGAACCCACGCATGAATGCACAGGAGTTCGTCGCCAACTGGGCCGCTGAGAAGGCCTCGTTGCTGGAGACCTATTTCGAGCGCGCCCCGTCAGCAGATCGTCAGACCGATGTCGGACTCAAGATCGCCGAGATGGGCCTGACCGAAGATCAGCGCGAGCAGTTGCGGGCGGTGGTAAACGGAATCCTGGTCGACACGATGTACACCTTGCTGCTGGGCTTGGACGGCAGTGCAAGCATCGGCGGGGTTCAACACGCCTACAGCGTCCTCGATGAAAAGGGCCGCGCGATCTCGCGCAGCGGTGAGCTTGAGGCCGAAGCGTACAAACAGTTCCACGAAGCGCCGGGAGACGGAGCGCGGTGAGCGCCGCGCCGGCTCACCCCGCGATGACCGCCTTCGCATAGGTCTCGCGCTGGATCTCCACGATCTCGACGGACACCTGGATGTGGAGTTCCGACGTGGCGGGGATATTGGACACCAGCGCCTTCAAGGCGATCGCGCCCATCTCGCGGCGCGTTTCGTCGCTGCGCCCGGTGAGCACGGACAAGGTGCCGGCCACGAACGCGCGTCCGCGCGCTTCCACGCCGACGAGGAACTGCTCCGCCTGGAACGCCCGGCTCTTGATGTCGATTTCCTCGAAGTGGCCCGACGCCGCGAGGGCTGCGTTCACCGCGGTGAGGCAGCGATTCACGTCGAGGTCGGACAGGTTGGCGCTGTGGTGCAGGATGAAGTGAGGCAACGCGGAACTCCAGAATTTCCGACATGGTAGGCCGAGCTGGGCGGGAACGCCGTTCCGCACTCACAAGACCTGCCCACGGATCAAGCATCCGCGCTCTGCATCCGTTCGTGCATGGCCGTGCGCAGTAGCATCACGACCCATGATCTACCTCGCGATCACCGCGACGGGCCTGAGCCGGGCTCTCGAGCGCGCCCAGGACGACGACTTCATCTGGTGCGGAAGCGATGCCATCACGCATGCCGAGTTCGCGGCCAATGCGCCACGCAACGTCACCCGATTTGCCTACTCGATCGCGGAACCTGGGCGCCTTGACGACGCGCTCAACACGATCGAAGAGCACCACCCCTCCGAGACGGTCTGGATCGAGCAGGTGACGCCGCACCCGCGCGGGAGCCCAGATGCACCCGGCCGCATCGACCAGAGACCAATGAGCGATCATTGGACTGTCCGCCCGTTCACATGACCTGCCTCATGACCGCTCGTTCCCTCCTCGTCGACCGCCCGCAGACCCTGGGCGAAGAGATCGCCAACGCCATCAGCCACGGGCTGGGCGCCTTGCTGGCCATTGCCGCGCTGCCGATCCTCGTGATCCGCGCGATGAACCACGGCGAGACGGCGGACGTCGCGGCCGCCGCCATCTTCGCGTCCACCGGCATCCTGCTGTACGGCATCTCCACGCTGTACCACGCCCTGCCCGCCAAGCTGGCCAACGGCCGCCTGAAGGCCTGGCTGATGCGCCTGGACCACGCCGCCATCTACGTCTTCATCGCCGGCAGCTACACGCCCTTCACGCTGGGCGTGCTGCATTCCGGGCCGGGCGTGACGCTCCTGATCGCCGTCTGGGCCGCGGCCGCCTTCGGCGTCACGATCAAGCTGCTGAACCGGCTGCGCCATCCGCTGGTGTCGACGGCGCTCTACCTCGCCATGGGCTGGGTCGTCGTCTTCGCCATCGGACCGCTGATCGAGCGCACCCCGGGGCCGGGTCTTGCGCTGCTGGTCGCCGGCGGCCTCAGCTACACGCTGGGCGCCGTCGTCTTCCTGCTCGACAACAAGGTGCGCTATGCCCACTTCGTCTGGCATCTGTTCGTGCTGGGCGGCAGCGTCTGCCACTTCTTCGCGGCGCTGTTCTATGCCTATGCGTAAGAGCGTGAACCGTTGACGCAGCCAACGGATCGATGCCGACCGGCCAGCGGTACCGGACGCTCACGGCAGCGTCGCCCGGATCAGCTGATGATCCGACATCAACACCAGCTGCTTGATCCCCACGGCATTGAACGCCCAGTTGCTGTCGCCGCCTAGGCGCGGATCGCTGCCGAAGGTGAGCCGGGTTCCCAGAGGCACCAGCACCGTCAGCGCGCCGGTGGCGGGATCCAGGCTCGCAAGATCGCCCCCTTCGGAAATCACGTAGATGTTCCCCGCAGGATCGACCGTCAACCGACGGACCTTCGCGGGCAGCGAGCTGACGGTCCCGTCCGGCGCGACGCGGCGCACCGTGGGCGTCTCGTTCCTGCCGCCGTCGAGCAGCCACAGCGAGCCGTCCGGCGCCAGCGACAGGTCGAGCGGCATCGTGAACCGCGCCGTCGCGCGCGGTCCGTCGATCGCGGCCTTCTGGCCCATCACGCCGGCATAGGTCGTGACGTTGCCGGCCGGGTCGATCCGCCGGATGGCGTAGTTCATCGAATCGGACGCGTACAGGTCGCCATTCGCCGCGCGGGCAAGACCTGTCACGTTGGTGAAGCGCGCGGTCGACCCGGGGCCGTCCACCGCGCCCTGCCCTTGTCCCGAGGAATCGCCAAAGAGCGAAGGCGTGCCCGCGAT
The DNA here is from genome assembly GCA_002205125.1 of Roseateles noduli. Classification (GTDB taxonomy): domain Bacteria; phylum Pseudomonadota; class Gammaproteobacteria; order Burkholderiales; family Burkholderiaceae_C; genus Roseateles; species Roseateles noduli. Next base: position 192,242 of record NIOE01000011.1, read on the forward strand.
GGTCCGCACCGTGCGGGTCGCGTCGACGGCGCGGATGGTCGACACGTCGGAGAAGTAGATCACCCCGGCCGGATCGACCACGACCGCCTGGCTCGCGTTCAATACGTCGGCGACGGTGCCCGTGCCGTCGAAGCTGCCGACGCCGATCAACCCCGCGATGGGCGAGACGGCCCCGCCAGGCGCGATGCGGCGCAGCGAGGCCGTCGAGCCGACGACCAGGCTCCCGTCGGGCGCCCCCGCGACGGCGACCGCGCGGCTGAAGTGGCTCAGCCCGCCATCGAGCGCGTCCTCGGGGAACCAGGCGAACGGCAGCTGCGCGAGCACGCCGGTGCCCGCCGTCATGCCGTTGAACCCGAACGGATGCGCGATGGCCAGCGTGGTGACCAGGCCGCTCGCATCGATGCGACGCACCGCCCCCAGGAAGAGGTTGGTCTCCGTGAGGATCAGTCCGCCGTCCGGCGTCGGCACCAGACCACCGCCGTTCATGGCCGTCTCGACGGTGGCCACGCCTTTGGGCCCATCCCGCGGCACGGTCGCCGCGGTCGTTCCCGCCAGCGTGGTGACGACGCCGGTGCCGGTGTCGATCTTGCGTACCAGGCCGGCGCTGTCGCGGACGTACAGCGTGGTTCCCGACACGGCCATCTGCTCGGGCACCACGATGACGGCCGCGGTCCCCGTGCCGTCCATGTCGGGAATGATCGTGCCGGTGCCGCGACCGGCCAGCGTCTGGACCGCGCCGGCGGCGTTGCCGTTGCGCAGGATGCGCCGGACGCGCCCATCCGAACCGGAGACGTAGACGACGCCGTCCGCGCCGACCGCAAGACCGGTGGGGTAGCTGAACTTCGACCCCAGGGCGGGGCCGTCGATGTAGCCGGACTCCCCCGTCGTGCCGGCGTAGGTCGTCACGGCGCCGGACGTCGTGACGCGGCGGACCACCTGGTTGCCGCGGTCCGCGACGTAAAGATCCCCGTCCGGACCGATGCCGATGGCGCTCGGGAAGTAGAACCGCGCCGCACTGCCGTTGCCGTCGACGCCGCCCGACTGGCCTCGCGAGCCGGCGATCGTCGTCACCGTGCCGTCGGTGGTGATGCGACGGATCACGTTGCTGGATCGCTCCGTCACGTAGAGACTGCCCGACGCGTCGACCGCGATGCCGTACGGATCCGCGAACCCGGCGGCCGTGCCGACGCCGTCGACCGACGCGCCGGTCAGATCGCCGACCGAGCCGGCAACCGGCGTGATGGACGACAGGTCCGCCGACAGTCGCAGCACGGCGTTGCCCGAGACGAAGGCGTAGCTGCCTGAGCCCTCCCGGACGATGCCCCGCGAGAACGCGAGCGGCGCCTGGTACCGCAGACCGGTCACCGCGATGGGCGCCAGCACGCTGGCCACCGGGTTGCTCACGGCCAGCGTGGCCGTCGCGCTGGTGGTCGCGCTCTCGCCGCCGCAGTCCAGCGCGGCGCGGAACTTCGCGCCGTTGTCCGCGATGGCGCTGGTGAGCGCGTAGCCCGGCGTCGTCGCCGAGGCGATCGCGACGAAGGCACCGTCGGCGCCGGTGTTGCGCTGCCACTGGACGTTGAGCGTGCCGGCGCTGCAGGTCCCCGCGACAGCGAAGCTCGCCTGCGCGCCCGCGATGACGGCGGCATCGGCGGGCTGCTGGGTGATGGTCAGCACCGGCGGGGTGACCACCGGTGGCGTCACGACGGGCGGTGTGACGACGGGCGGCGTCACCACGGGCGGCGCGGTCGGCGCCGCGCCGTCGGGCGACACCGGATCGTTGCCGCCGCCGCACGCGACGAGGAGCACGCAAAAAACGGCGACGACGACGGCATGCAGCCCCCGTTCCACCGGGAACCGGTCAACACTGGACATGGAAACTCCGCAATGAAGGAGAGGGTGAGCAGGAGTGCTCATGGCAAGGTGACCCGGATCAGCTGACGATCCGACATCAGCACCAGCTGCTTGACGCCCACCGCGGCGAAGGCCCAGCTCGCGTCGACGCCGATGCGCGGATCGCTGCCGAGGACGAGCCGCTGTCCCGCCTGCACCAGCACCGTCATCGCACCGGTCGCCGGGTCCAGACTGGCCAGATCGCCGGCCAGCGTGATGACGTAGAGGTTGCCCGCGGGGTCGACCGCCAGCCGCCGCGCTTTCGCCGGCAGCGAGCTGACGGTGCCGTCGGGCGCGATGCGGCGCACCGTGGGCGTATCGCCGCGGCCGCCGTCGAGCAGCCACACCGTGCCGTCGGGCGCCAGCGCGAGATCCAGCGGCATCGTGAAGCGCGCGGTCGCCCGCGTGCCGTCGTCCGTCCCCCGCTCCTTCATCACGCCGGCATACGTGCTGACGTTGCCGGCCGGATCGATCCGTCGGATGGCGTAGTTCTGCGAATCGGACGCGTACAGGTCGCCGTTCGCCGCGCGGGCAAGGCCCGTGATGTTGGTGAACTTCGCGGTGGCGCCGGGACCGTCGACCGCGCCCTGCCCCTGTCCTGAGGGATCGCCGTAGAACGACGGCGTCCCGGCGATCGTGCGTGCCGTGTTGGTCGAGTCGATCGTGCGGACGGTCGAGAGGTCGGAGAAGTAGATCGTCCCGTCGGGACCGACCACCATCGTCTGATCCGCCGTGACCACGTCGGCGGCGCTGCCCTTGCCGTCGATGGTGCCGGCGCCGATCAGCCCGATGACGGGGCTCACGGCGCCGCTGGTCGCGATGCGGCGCACCGCCCTGTGCGTCCCCACGACCAGTCCGCCGTCCGGCGACGCCGCCACCGAGATGTTGCCGGTGAATTGGGCGGGCCCGCCGTCGGTGGCGTCATCCGCGAACGAGGAGAAGGGCACTTGCGCGAGCACGCCCGTGCCGGGCGACTTGTTGTCGAATCCGAAGACGTTGGCGATGGCCAGCGAGGTGATCAGGCCGTCTGGATCGACGCGGCGCACCGCCCCCAGATAGAAGGTGGTTTCCGTGATCAGCAGCCCGCCGTCCGGCATGGGGACCAGGCCGCCGCTGTGGAAGCCCGTCTCCATCGAGCCCACGCCGCGCGGGCCGTCCCTGGGGACCGTCATGCCGACGGTGCCCGCCATGGTCGTGACGGCCCCGGTCGTGGTGTCGAGCTTGCGCACCAGACCCGCGCCGTCGCGGATGTAGAGCGTGCTCCCGGACAACGCGATGTGCTCCGGCAGGACGATGGTCGCCGCCAGGCCCGTCCCGTCCATGGAGGCGGTGATCGTGCTGGAGCCGCTGCCCGCCACCGTGCCGACGCTGCCGGCCGCGTTGCCGTTGCGGGAGATGCGGCGGATGCGGCCGTCGAAGTCGGCCACGTAGACGGTGCCGTCGCCGGCGACCGCGAGCCCCGAAGGATGGTTGAACTTCGCCGAGCCGGCCGCGCCGTCGAGGTAGCCCGGCGAGCCCGGCGTGCCGGCGTAGGTGGTCACGACACCGGCCGTCGTCACGCGACGGATCACCTGGTTGCTCCGGTCCGCGACGTACAGGTCGCCGTCGGGGCCCAGCGCGATGGCGCTCGGCAGATAGAAGCGCGCCGCGCTGCCAGTGCCATCGGCATTGCCGAACTGGCCCGGCGAGCCCGCGATCGTCGTCACGGCGCCATCGGTGCCGATGCGGCGGATCACATAGCCGTAGCGCTCGGTGACGTAGAGCGTGCCGTCGGCGGCGGCCGTGATCCCGTACGGCAGGTTGAAGCGCGCCGCCGCCCCCACGCCATCGACCGTGGCGCCGGTGAAGTCGGCGACGTCGCCGGCGATCGGCGTGATCGACAGGAGGTCCGCCGACATCCGCGCGATCGAATTGCCTGTGACGAAGGCATAGCTCCCCGAGGCTTCCCGGACGATGCCGCGCGAGAAGGACAGCGGCGCCTGATGCCGCAGGCCGGTCAACGGCACCGGCGACAGGATGCCGGCGGCGGGCGGGGTCACGGTCAGCGTCGCTGCCGTGCTGGTGGTGGCGCTCTCGCCGCCGCAGTCGAGCGCAGCGCGGAACTTCGCGCCGTTGTCGCCGATCGCGCTGGTGATCGCGAAGCTCGGCGTCGTCGCCGAGGGAATCGCGGTGAAGGCGCCGTCGGCGCCCGCGTTGCGCTGCCACTGGATGTTGAGCGTGCCGCTGCTGCAGGTCGCGGCGACGACGAAGGTCGCCTGTGCGCCCGCGACCACTGCGGCGTCGGCGGGCTGCTGGGTGACGGTCAGCACGGGCGGCGTGACGACCGGCGGGGTCACGACAGGCGGTGTGACGGGCGGCGTCACCACGGGCGGCGTCGTCGGCGCCGCGCCATCGGCCGACACGGGATCGTTGCCGCCCCCGCACGCGACCAGCAGGGCGCAAAGCACGGCAACAAGGACAGCATGCAGCCGTCGCTCCACCAGAAACCAGTCAACACTGAACATGGCAACTCCGCAATGACGAGAAGGGGGCGCTGCGTCGTCACACCGTCCCACCGTGACACCTTCCTACGGTCACACCGACGCAGCGCCTGCTACCTCACTGAACGAAGTCCAGGACATGAGCCGGACACGCCACCGGCACCGGCGTCTGATTTCCTTGTCCCTTGCTTGAGGGTCGAGCGCGCTGTCCGTCCCCGGACGCGCACTTCGTTCACCTGGGGAGGACGGCGTGGTTTTCTCGTCGTCCCCAAGGGGAGCGCGATGGACGAGTTGTTCAAGGGCCTGCTGTCGGCAGGCACCGTGTTTCTGGTGATGGCGGCGGCGCGGCACGGCGGCCGCCGGGTGGCAGGTCTTGTCGCCGCGCTGCCGACGATCACGGCGCCGACGCTGGCGTGGCTGGCGCACGACGAAGGCATGAGCTTCGCGATCAGCGCCGCCATCGGCAGCGTCGCCGCCTGCGCGATGCTGGCGGTCTTCGCGCTGGGCTACGCGCGCGCCGCCCGATACGGCGGCGGTGCCGTCGCGCTGGCCTGCGGCCTCGTCGGCGCGCTGACCATGGCGCTGCCGGCGAAGGCGGCCAGCGCCGACCTTAGCGCCGCGTTGATGCTGGCGCTCGGCAGTTGCGCCCTCACCTTCGCGGCGATGCCCCGACTCGGTGCGGAGGTCGTGTCGCGCCACCGGCCCGGCGGCACGACCTGGCGATCGATGGCGGTCGTCGCCGCGATGGCAGGCGCGCTCACCGCGATGGCGACGCTCCTCGGCCCTGCCCTGGGCGGCTTCGCCGCCGGGCTGCTGTCCTCGCTGCCGCTGATCACCGGGCCGGTCGCCATGGCCGAGCACGCCAACGGCGGCCACCGCGCCGCTGCGCACTTCCTGCGCGGCTATGTCCGCGGGTTGTTCGGCAAGGCGGCCTTCGGCACGGTCTTCGTCCTGCTCGCTCCCCACACCGGTGCCGTCGCGGCATTGACACTCGCTTGCGCCTGCGCCTGCCTGCTGTCCACCGTACGGCTGCGGCTGCCGCCCCTGAACCCTGCTTCGCTGCCGCTGCGATCGATGACGCCCGCCTCGCGCCGGGCGGAGTGATACGAGATGACACACGCCTGTCAGGACTTGGGGACGCCCGGCGGCACGGACCGCCCGGAGCGCGCGCTACCATCGCCGTCACCAACCTCGTTTTGGACGGAAGCACGGCATGGGGGAAGTGACGCAGTTGATCGGACGGGCGCGCGACGGCGACCGCGAGGCCTTCGACAGGATCTTCGAGCTGCTCTATCCCGAGCTCCGGCAGGTGGCCCACCGGCGCCTCTCGCGCGGGTCCGGCAACGACCTGATGGCGACGACGGCCCTGGTCAACGAGTGCTACCTCAAGTTCCTCCAGCGCGAGACGCTGACGCCCTCGGACCGCGCGCACTTCCTGGCCTACGCCGCGACGGTGATGCGATCGATCATCGTCGACGCCGCGCGTCAGGCGAAGACCGACCGCCGCGGCGGCGACGCGGAGCAGGTCACATTGAACTCCGAGCTGATCGGCGGCCTGCCCGCCGCGTCGGACGAGATCCTGGCCGTGCATGCTGCCCTGGAGGACCTGGGCCGCGTCGACGAGCGGCTGGGCCGCGTGGTCGAGATGCGCTACTTCGGCGGCCTCGAGGACGAGGAGATCGCCGAGGCGCTCGGCCTGTCCGCGCGCACGGTGCGCCGGGACTGGGACAAGGCCCGGTTGCTGCTCGCGCACGCGCTGCGCGACTGACGATGTCGTCGCAGTTCGTCATGGCGGGTGCGATGACGGACGCGATGACGGACGGCATGACGGACGCGATGACGGACGGCATGACGGACGGGATGGCGGCATGACGATCCTTTCCCGATTCGAAGGCGACTGGCCCGCGATCAGCGCGCTGCTGGACGAAGCGATCTACCTCTCCAAGCCCGCGCGCGAAGCCTGGCTCGAAGGCCTGATCGGCGAGAACGCCGTGCATCGCGAGACGCTGCGCACCCTGCTCGCGCATCAGGCCGAGGTGGAGACCGACGACTTTCTCGACACGCTGCCGCGGCTCTTCGCGGCGGACGGTTCCGACGAACTGGGCGGCAGGCCCGGGCCGTTCGACGGCGTGGGCCCGGGCAGCCGCGTCGGCGCGTACCGGCTGATCACCGAGATCGGCCGAGGCGGCATGGGCACGGTGTGGCTCGCCGAGCGCGCGGACGGCCTGATGAACCGGCGCATCGCGCTGAAGCTGCCGCGCATCGTCTGGGGCGACAGCCTCGCGGAACGGCTGGATCGGGAACGGGAGATCCTCGGCACGCTCGAGCACGAGCACATCGCCCGCCTGTACGACGCGGGCGTCGACGCGCAGGGTCGGCCCTTCCTCGCGATGGAGCACGTCGACGGCGTGCAGATCGATGCGTACTGCCGCAGCCACGCGCTGTCGCTGCGCGAGCGCGTCGCGCTGCTGCTGCAGGTGATGGCGGCGGTCGGGCATGCGCACGGTCGGCTGGTCGTCCATCGCGACCTGAAGCCGAGCAACATCCTCGTGACGCGCGACGCGCAGGTGAAGCTGCTGGACTTCGGCATCGCCAAGCTGCTCGAAGGCGACAGCACGATGCGCACGGCATTGACCGAGTTCTCCGGCCGCGCGCTGACGCTGGACTACGCGAGCCCCGAACAGATCCGCGGCGATCCGCTGGGCACGGCCAGCGATGTCTACAGCATGGGCGTCGTCGCCTACGAGTTGCTCGCCGGCGTGCGTCCGTACCGCCTCAAGCGGGGCAGCGCGGCCGAACTCGAAGAGGTGATCGCCGCGGCGGAGATTCCGTTGGCGAGCAGCATCGGCAGCGTCACGGGCACGGTCGGCGCTGCGGGCGCCGACGCCGATGGCGGTGCGGGCGCCAGCGCGGACCGCGCGCTGCGCCGGCAACTGCGCGGCGACCTGGATGCGATCCTGAACCACGCGCTGAAGAAGTCGCCCGCCGACCGGTATCCCACGATGGAAGCCTTCGCGCAGGACCTGCGCCGCTGGCTGGACGGCGAGCCGGTCCAGGCGAGGCCCGACGGCTGGGCATATCGCATGGCCAAGCTCGTGCGGCGGCACCGCCTGCCGGTGGCGGCGGGCGCGGTCGCCACGCTGGCGCTGCTGGGCGGCGCGTCGGTCGCGTTGTGGCAGGCGCATCAAGCGGGTCTGCAAACGCGGCGCGCGCAGGCCGAGGCTGCCACCGCGCGGGCGGTGCAAGGTTTCCTCGAAGGCGTGTTCCGCGCGAACACGGCCGACCAGGCCGACCCGGCGAAGGCCCGCGACACGACCGCGCGCGAGCTGCTGGATCGCGGTGCCGAGCGCATCGCCGCCGAGCTCAAGGACGCACCGGCGGCACGGCTGCGACTGCTCACCGTGCTGGCGTCGATGTACCAGGACCTGGGCTTGAACGCACGCGAGGTCGACCTGCAGCGCGAGCGCCTGACCCTGGCGCGTGAACTTTACGGACCGACCAGCGACGAGACGGTGCTCGCGATGGCCGCCCTGGCCAATGCGCTCGCGCTCGACACCAAGCGCGATGAAGCCGCCACGCTGTTGAAGGACGCCACGGCCATCCTCGACGCGCGGCAGGACATCGACTCGCCGACCCGGCTGCAGGTCGAGATCGGACAGGCGTCGCTGAACCGGCGCGCCAAGCCGGAAACGGCGATGGCCTTCGCCGAACGCGCGCTAACGATCGCGCGAAAAGGCAAGATCAACGCCAACGCCAACGCCAACGCCAACAGCAGCAGCAGCAGCAGCAGCAGCAGCAGCAACGACCCCACCACCGTCGTCAATGGCGGCTCTCGTGCCAACGCCGATCTGCTGATGGTGCTGCGCATCCTCGGCGACGCGGCGTTGTTCAACAAGTCGTTCGAGCGCGCGGAGACCGCATATGCCGAGGCGGTGCAGCTCTGCGAGGCGAACCGGCCGCTGGGCGCGGGCGATCTGTCGCTGATCTACGGCTTCCTCGGTCATGCGCAGCGCGCGCAGGGTCGATACGCCGAGGCCGAGACCAGCCTGCGCAAGGGCATGGAGGCGGAGGTCGCGCGCAACGCCAACGCGGTCCGCGTGGCGGAGACGCAGACGCACTACGCGATCTTCCTCAACCAGGCGGGGCGCTTCCGCGACGGCCTGGCGGCGCTCGCGCCCGCATGGCGTTGGAGCGAGACCGCCGCGGCCGACCTTCCGCAGCGCCGCTGGGTGCGGATGTGGCAGGCGCGTTCGCTCGCCAGCTACGGCCAGACGCAGGCTGCGCTGGCCGTCAGCGGCGACGACGTCTCGGTGCTGGGAACGCCTCATCCGCCCGACGGCATGGACGAACAGATCCTCACCGACCGTGCGATGGCGCTGACCAGCCTCGGTCGACTCTCCGATGCGCACGCGCTGCTGGAGCGCCAACGGCAGGCGACGCCCGACGGCAAGCCGCCGGGGCGGCTCTACAGCCTCGCGCTGCGGCGCTGGCAGGTGCAGAGCGGCCAGGCGAAGGAGGCGCTCGCAGGCTTCCAGGCGCAGCGCGCGACGAGGAAGCTGCCGCCCGCTCCCGCGGCGAGCGAGCCCGTGGCGGATCAGGCCGAATCCGCCTGGCTCGAACTCAACGCCGGTCATGCGGCTGTGGCGGAGGCGCAGGCCCGGCAAGCGCTTGCGACGATCCGGAGCGGCCGCAACGCCGACTACCAACGCGACCATGAGGCCAGCGCCACGCTGGTGCTGGGTCAGGCCCTGCTTCAGCAGCAGAAGGCCGAGGCGGCGGAGCCGTTGCTGCAGGAGGCCGTGCGACTGCATCGCGCGATCTACGACCCTGCGCTGAGCCCCGCAGTTGCGGATGCGCTCAGCGCGTTGGCGCAGGCCCAGCGCGCGCTGCGTCGCAATGCCGAGGCCGACCGGTCGCTCGAAGAGGTCCGCGCGATTCGCGCAGCGCAACGCCAGCAAGTTCAAGCGCCGTGATCACGCGCGGCGATGTCCGCTTCGGGGACGGGATCTCGTAATCAGGGATAGGCGGGCGAAGTTGCCCGCGGCGGAGATCCCGATGCGCGTTCCGTTCCCGTTCCCGTGGCCCGAAGCCTGGCGGCCGATGCCCTGCGCCGTGGCGACCTCAGCGGCGTACGCCGCGCTCTACACGGCCTCCAACCACATGACGAGCTTGCGGACCGATGTCGGCGCGGGCGTGTTCGCGTGGGAACGCGGCATTCCCTTCGTGGGCTGGACGGTGGTGCCCTACCTCTCGATCTGCGTCTTCTTCGCGCTGTCGTTCTTCATCGACGCGGACGCCGGGCGCCTGCGGCGGCACGTGCTGCGGCTGCTCCTCGTGCTGATCGTGTCGGTGCTCTGCTACGCAGCCTTCCCGCTGCGCTTCACCTTCGAGCGGCCGCCGACCGACGGCGCCATCGGTCTCATGTTCGACCTGCTCGGCCATTGCGACATGCCCTACAACCGCGCGCCGTCGCTGCACATCGGCGTGCTGGTGCTGATGTGGGCGCGCTTTGCGCCGGTGGCGCGCGGCGGTTGGGCCTTGGCCCTGCACGCGTGGTTCGTGCTGATCGGAGTCTCGGTGCTGACGACGTACCAGCACCACGTGCTGGACGTACCGGCGGGGGCGGCACTCGGCATCGCGGCGATCCTGCTCACGATGCCGTCGCGGCGAGCGATGCATGCGGGTCATGCGCCGCGCAGATCGGCCACGGCGAGCGGCACAGGAGGCACAGGAGGCACAGGAAGCCGGACAGGCAGCCGAAGCGCCAGCGGGGCCGTTCGCGCCTAACTCCTGAGAGGTAGCGCGTCGCTTGACGCTTACCGTTGTTTGCAGCTCTTGCGTCTACCGGTCGGAGGCGCGTTCATCGCGCGGAAAAAAATGGAATCGATCCAGACCGACATCCGCGAGAGAAGAGCATGCACGATCCCATCAGCCCGAGCTTCGGCAAGCTCCAGGCCGCGTCGACGACGATCGCGCTGGCCTTCAGCGTGCTGCTGAGCGCCTGCGGCGGTGGGGATGCGACGGGGTCGCAGAAGGATCCGACCGATACGCAGGGGTCTGCGCCGGCGCCCTCGCCTGCGCCTTCTCCAGCGCCCGCGCCTTCGCCGGCTCCCGCCCCTGCGCCCGAACCGGCGCCTGCCCCGGGACCAGCGCCGACTCCCAGCCCCGCACCGGATCCCGCGCCCTCTCCGGCACCTTCGCCAGCACCGAGCCCTGCTCCCGCGCCTAGCCCCGCGCCGGCTCCGGGTCCCGCGCCTGCACCGTCTCCCGATCCGGCCCCGACGCTGACGTTGCCCATCGAAGTGCTCGGCGCCGGCGCGCCCGACGCGCCGACGGTCGTTGGTGCTGAGCTGTCGCTCGATGCCGCGTCGCTGTCGACCGCGACGCAGCTGGTGATCCGCTGCCATCGCTGCGGCTTCTACAACTCACCCGAGTTCGAGGCGCGCAGCAAGCCGCTGACCGCCATCGCCGGCAGCCTGCGCGTGGTCGGCGCCGCGAATGCCAACAACGGCAGCGCTGCGGCATGGATCCCGATCAGCGACACCGGCGTGCAGCTCGACGACGTCGAGCGCTCGCACGGCGGCGTCAACGGCGGCTTGCTCACGATCCGGTTCCGCGTTCAGCTCGACAGCACCGCGCGTGCGCGTCTGGTCGCGAGCCCCGCCACCAACCGCATCGAGTTCCGTTTCAACGGCACTGACGGCAACTCCAACGGCTTCCGCATCCTCGACCTTCAGCTGCAGGACGCGAGCGGTCGCAACCTCGCGACCAATCCGCGTCGTTGGGCCGACATCTCCACCGAGAAGACCGCTGGCCGCACGTGGACCGCGGATGCCGACGCGGGCAAAGCGCTTTGGAACGCCTCCGGCCTGCTGCTCAAGTCGCCTGTGGTCAACACCAAGATGCGCGCTGCCTGCGCGTCCTGCCATGCGGCCAGCGGTCGCGACCTGCAGTACTTCAACTACTCCAACAACTCGATCGTCCAGCGCTCGCGCTTCCACGGGCTGAGCGAGACGCAAGGCAAGCAGATCGCGGCCTACCTGCGCGCCGCACTGACGAACGTGCCGCACGTGCCACAAGCCACGCCGTGGAATCCGCCGTACCAGCCGGGTCCGGGACTCGACAGCAAGCCCGTCGCCGAATGGGCGGCTGGTGCCGGCATCGATGCCGTGCTTCCGGACGCGAAGTCCTTCGTCAATGTCTTCGCCGGCAAGGCGGCCAACGCGACGACTGCGGTGACGCAGGCCGAGCTCGACGCCGCCATGGACCCGAGCCCGGGCAAGGTGCTGAACACCCGCGAGATGCCCATCCCGCTGCAACTGCCCGACTGGAACGCCTGGCTGCCGATCACGCATCCGTTGGACATCTGGACGCCGGACGCGGGCCAGACGCAAGGCCTGTTCGAGACGCAAGGCGACACCGGCTCCAATCCGATCAAGGTGGTCAAGCGCATCGCCGACTGGCTGCAGGCCAACAAGAATCCGAATGGCGTCTACGGCGACTGGAGTCATCTGACTGCGGATCAGCGCGAACGTGCGATGTACTGGCTCGGCGATCCAGGCGCGAAGACGCTGGACTTCGTCGGCGGTGGTCGAGGCAGCCGTGTGTCTCCCAATCCCTCGCAGCCTTACGGTGCGGAGATCGGTGGGCGCAAGCTGCAGGCGCTGCTGTCGTCGTCGACGCAGTCCTCAGCGATCGCGCTGTATCCCAACGCGAAGGCGGGCTACAGCAAGGAAGCCTTCATCGAACGCGCGATGTTCGGGATGCTCCACTGGATGGGCGTCAAGCAATGGGAGCTGGCCCATGAATACGGATTGGAAGGCCAGCCCGCGTCGTTCCACGGCAAGAAGGACGCAAGCGGCAAGTGGGTCGGCGAAGGCGAGAAGCGCGGCTGGCCGTTCAGCTGGCCCAGCGTTTTCTACATGGCGCCGCACATGCTGTACGTCGACGAGCAGACCCAGCAGGGCAAGCGTGAGTTCTATTTCTCATGGGAGCCTCGACTGACCTCGTACTACCGGACCAACCAGTGGTACCAGCTGCAGATGACGGTGAACCCGGGGTGGTCCGGCGCGTCGGAAGGTCCGATGGATTGGCCGTACCACATGGGCTTCACGACCGCGGTCGTGGACGACCTGATGACGGCGAAGGCGCCGTCGCAAGTATCGGCGTCCCACCTGGCGCGCTACTTCCAGGTGCGGACCAAGCTGGCGCAGCTCGCCAACACGAACCTGTCGTTCAACAAGCCGGATCCCGCAGCGCCGACGGACCTGTTCCGCAACGAGGGACATAGGAGCCGCGCGTCGCTCGCGATCCACAAGCTGGGTGTCGGCGAAGTGGTCGACCGCGGTCCGGAGTCTTGGGAGAAGTCGCGCTTCCGGCTGCTGGACGACGTGACGCCTGGACTGCATCTGATGTTCATCAACAGCTCGATGTCGCTCTACAACGCGATGTACGCGAGCACGACCTACGAGCAATGGCGACGCTGCGATCCCAACGCGCTCTTCGGCAGCGAGCCGGAAATCAAGTCGGGCTTCCGGTTCTGTCTGGATGCGAAGCGCACGCCGCTGCCGCTCAACAGCAAGGGCCAGGAGCATCTGGTCGGCGGCTGGGTGGACTGGACCAGCGAGCAGTACATCACCTGGAGCGTGATCTCGGCGCGCAACCATGGCGCGGAGGCTCAGCGCCTGAAGACGTTCTCGGACTGGTCCGGGAGGATGTGGAAGGAGTGAGTGATCCAGGCTCGCCGCAGGAGCGAGCCCGCGCGGCAGAATCCCTCCATGGATCAAACCGCCCTCTACGACTGCATCCGCAGCGCTGGCGCACAAGTGCTCGTGTTCGAGGATCACCCCGGCTTCTTCGGCAACTGGCGCGCTCGCATGCGCACACCCTCCGACCACTTCGAAGTGGTCTGCGACCATCGAGAGGGCTGGCTGACGCTGTGGCGGGCCCTGCCCGATCAGAAGCAGGAGCGCGTGCATGAAGTGCAGCTGATCGGGCTCGATGAGAGTGCTGTCCTCTTGCTTCTCTCGTCCTGGCTGGCAATCGGAAGTGGCCTTTCAACGGAACTTCAATGAGCAAGTGCTACTTCATCACCCATCCCGAAGTGACCATCGATCCTGATGTTCCGGTTCATCGATGGGGCCTCTCTGAACTCGGTCGGGCACGCATGAGCGCGTTTGCAGAACTGCCATTCCTGGCTGGCGTGAAGAGGGTTTTCTGCAGCGAAGAGTTGAAGGCCGTGGAAGGGGCGGAGGTGCTCTGCGCCCGGCTCGGTCTCCTGCCGGCACAGGTGGCCGACCTGGGAGAGAACGACCGCTCCGCCACCGGCTACATGCCGAAGCCGCAATTCGAGGCCGCCGCCGACGAGTTCTTCGCCCATCCCGATCGCTCGTACCGCGGCTGGGAAACGGCCGACGAGGCTCAGGCACGCATCGTCGCAACGATGGACGGGATCCTTCAAGCCACGTTGCATACCGACATCGCAATCGTGTCGCACGGTGCCGTAGGCACTCTGCTGAAGTGCAAGCTGAAAGGCTTGTCCATCACGAGAGCCGAAGACCAGCCCGGTCAGGGCCACTACTTCGTCTTCGACACGCAGACCAAAGAACTTCTCGTGGATTGGACGCGACTTGAAGTGAATCGCTTCTAGCGGAGAGTCAGCTCGCTCCTGGCGACCTGATCCGCATCCGAACTGTCCACGAAACACTCGCTATCCTGAGTGAGCCACCCGACGCCTCACTTGGCGTCGTGGAAGATGATCCCCAGCGTGTGCCGCAGTCCCGAATGCAGACGGCTGACGCCGTGCCGCAGGCTCGCGCGATGGAAGCCGCGCGTCGAGCGCACCGGACGATGGTTGACGGCGAGCACCACCGCATCGCCCTGGCGCAGCGGCACCACGTCGGCACGACCTGCCCCCTTCGAGTCGCTCTGCGTCAGCAGCAGCTCGCCGCCCTCGAAGTCGCGTCCCGGCTCGTTCAACAGGAAGATGACCTGGAACGGAAAGACGTGATCACCGTAGAGGTCCTGGTGCAGACAGCAGTAGTCGTTGGGCTGGTACCTCAGCAGCAGCGGCGTCGGCCGTCGCTGGCCGGCCGCATGGCAGATGGCGCGGAACTCGTCGTGAGTCGGCGGGAAGCGCTCGTTGATGCGCATCGCCTTGTTCCAACGGTTGGCGATGGGCGCCAAGGGTTCGTAGAGGGCGTGTCTCAGCGCCCCGACGACATCGGGCAACGGATAGCTGAAGTACTTGTACTCGCCTCGCCCGAACGCGTAGCGCTCCATGACGATACGACTGCGGAAGCGCTCGTCCTCAGGGAAGTAGCCGGCGATGTCGGCGCATTGCGCGGGCGTCAGCAACGAAGGCAGGACGGCGAAACCGTCTTGCCCCAGATCGTCTTCGACGGTGCTCCAGTCCAACGCAGTGACAAGGTCCTGCGACGTTTCGATCAATCTCATACCGACCTCACGCCATCGTCGCTTCGTCGATGAGCAGCTCGATCCCGATCCGCTCGCCGCTTCGAACCCGGCTGATCGCATGCTTCAGACTCACGCGGTAGTAGCCCTTGGTGCCCTTGTGCGGTCGATGCGCCACCGCGATGACCGCGACGTCGCCGCGCCGAAGCGGCAGCACCATGGGCCGGGATTGCATGCGGGGTCGCTGTTCGGTCAGGACGAATTCGCCGCCGGTGAAGTCCTTTCCCGGTTCGTTGAGCAAGGCCACGAGCTGCAAGGGGAATGCGTTCGGCCGATCGCCGTACTGGTGAAGCGGCTCGTAGTCATCGATGCGCAGGCGCGTCAGGCGTGAACGAGCCGAGTCGCCGCTCGCATGGCCCGCCGCACCTCCGGATTGCGCCATCCACTCGTCCAGCGTATCCGGGAACGTGTGATCGATCTCGCGCACGGCGTTCCAGTGGTTGGCAGTCGGGGCGAGGCGTTCGTAGAAGTGCTTGCGCAGGTCCGCGATGACCTCGGGACGTTCCGACAGCAGTTCGGCGATCAGGCCATCGTCCAGCACGCCGGGCAGGACGGCGCAACCTTCTTCGTTCAGTTGCGCTTCGATGCGAGGCCAATCCAATCGATCGATGACGTCCCTCACGCTCATGACTGCGCGCCCTGCCCGGCTTCGCGCAGCAGCAGTTCGCGCTTGCGATCGACGCCCCAGCGATAGCCGGACAGCTCGCCGTTGCGACGCACCACGCGGTGGCACGGGATGGCGACCGCCAGCGGATTCGCGCCGCAGGCCTGCGCGACGGCGCGGACCGCCTTCGGCTGGCCGATCCGCGCCGCGACCTGCGCGTAGCTGACCGTCGCGCCGGGCGGGATCTCGCGCAGCGCCTGCCAGACCCGCTCCTGGAAGGCCGTGCCTTGCACGTCCAGCGGCAGGTTCAGGCCGAGCGACGGCGCCTCGATGAATCCGACGACCTGCGCCACCAGCAGCTCGAAGTCGGCATCGCCGCCGATCAGCTCCGCCTTCGGGAACTGGTCCTGCAGGTCCTCGACCAGTTGCTCGGGGTCGTCGTCCATCAGGATGGCGCAGATGCCGACCTGGCTCTGAGCGACCAGGATCGCGCCCAGCGAGCATTGCGCCACCGCGAAGCGGATCTGCATGTTGGGCGCGCCGGCGCGGTACTCGCTCGCCTGCATGCCGAGCATGTTGTCGGCCTCGGCGTAGAAGCGGCTGTTGGAGTTGAAGCCGGCCTCGTAGATCGCGTTCGTGACCTTCGCGCCCTTCTGGCCCAGCTCCTGCCGCAGCTTGTTCGCGCGGAACGCCGACGCGTAGCCCTTCGGGGTCAGCCCCGTCTCGGCCTTGAAGATGCGATGGAAGTGGAACGGGCTCATGCCCGCTTCATCGGCCAGTTCATCGAGGCTGGGCGGCGTTTCCGCGCGCTCGATCATCCGGCAGGCCTTCGCGATCGCCGCCGCGTGCTGTCTGGCCATCGCGGTCCGATCGCCGGATGCGCGCTGACTGGCGCGGTAGCCGGCGGCCTCCGCGGCCTGCTCGTTGGCGAAGAACTCGACGTTCTCGCGCTTGGGCAGGCGGGCCGACGAACTCGGCCGGCAGTAGACGCCGGTCGTGTGGACGGCGTAGACGAAATGCGCGTCGGCGCGAGCGTCGCGTGCCTGCACGGCCGCCCAGCGTTGCGCATCGTCGGCGTAGTCATCCGCGACATCCTTTGCGCCGCTGTCTGCGCCGCTTTCGGGGAGAAGGTGCTTGGTGGTGTTCATGGTCTTCAATCCTGTGAACGCAGTGTCCGACGGCGCCTGATCGCAGGCACCTCGTTTCTTGCGATCGAATTTGGGTGGGGCGACTTCCCGCGGACTGCCGCCGGACTGACCGGCGGACGGCGGACGGCGAACGGTCGCCGGCCGCTCAGCCCGCCTTGCGGAACGTCAGATTGATCCGCTGGCTGCCGAGATCGGGATGGGGGTCGTCCTTCAGCGGCATGACGCCGTGATAGCGCAGGCGATCCTCGGCGCCCCAGACGGCGACGTCGCCGTGGAACAGCGGCACCTTCGTGGTCGCGTCGTCGCGTCGCAATCCGCCGAACAGGAAGACCGCCGGCATGCCCAGCGATACGGAGACGATGGGTGCGCCGAGGTCCCGTTCGTCCTTGTCCTGATGGAGGCTCAACTTCGCGCCGGGCGCGTAGCGGTTGATCAGACAGGCGTCGGGATCGAAGGCTTCGAAGCCGGCCGCCGCCGCGGCATCGTGGGCGAGGCGCTTGAACACGTCCGGCATGGGCGGCCATGGCGAATCCGTGTCGGGATCGATCGCCGAGTACCGATAGCCCCGTCGATCCGACGTCCAACCGAGCGCGCCGCAGTTGGTCATCGCAACGGACATCGTGTAGCCGCCGGGAGTCACCAGATGCCGGAACGCGGAGATCCGCGCCACCTCGTCGATCGCCTTCAGCAGATCGCCCGCGACAGGCCGTGCGAACCCGCGCAACACGCAGGCGCGCGGGCCCAGCTCGTGGACGCCGTCCAAGCCCATGTCGTCGAACAGTCCCTGTGTGCTCACGTCGTCACCTCGAATCGTGAAAGATCAATCCCACCGTATGGCGTCGGCCGCTGCGGATCCGGCTGACGCCGTGACGCATGGCGACGACACGAGTTTGCCCCCGCTGCCCCGCCACCGGACGTTGATTCACGGTGAACACCACGCCGTCGCCCTGCGACAGCGGCACGACCTCCGCGCGCTGCTGGCCCGAACGTGCTTCCGTCATGACGAACTCGCCACCGGTGAAGTCCTCGCCGGGTCGTGACAACAGGATGGCGACCTGCAGGGGGAACACGTGCTCGCCGTAGAGGTCCTGGTGGAGGCAGTTGTAGTCGCCTTCTTCGTATTGAAGGATCAACGGCGTGGGACGCGTCTGTCCTGCGCGATGACATCGTTGCAGAAAGGCCGTCAACGCGTCGGGATAGCTCACGTCGATCCCGAGTCGCTGATTCCAACGATTGGCGAGGGGTACCAGCATCGGATACAGCGCGTGACGCAGCTCGCCGAGCAACGGCGGCAGCGGATAGGCGAAGTACTTGTACTCGCCACGGCCGAAGCCATGACGGGCCATCACGATCTTCGTCCGGAAGCAGTCCTCCTGCGGATACAGGTCTGCGATCTGACGGCACTGGGCGGCCGTCAACAGGCCGGGCAGGACGGCGTTGCCGCAGGCGTCTAGCGACCGCTCGATGTCTGCCCAGACAGCGACATCTGTCATCTCGAATCCTTCAAGTCGATGGGATGAACGCAGTCTAGGAACGCGCCGGGGTTCAGAAACTCCGATCCTTGCGATCGAATCCCGGTCCATTTGCGCGCTGTGCGTGGCCAGGAGAGCGATTCATCTCGCACCTCTATGATCCGCGTCGACTTCCACTCCGCGACACGGCCATCTCATGACCGACGATTGGGACTTCTACTCCTCGCGAGTCGACGGCAAGCCTGCCTCCTTCTACGTGGACCTCGGCGCCGAGGCCTTTGCTCCGTTGGAGGAGCTCCCCCATATGGCCTATCTGCGGCTGCGTATGCGGGAGCCGCGCGATGACGGACTCTCCAGCCAGACCGAGTTCGATCAGCTCATCGTGATCGAGGACGCACTGACCGAGGCGCTCTGCGACGAGCACACCGCCTTCGTCGGCCGCAACACCTCCGACGGTTGCCGGGACTTCTACTTCTACGTCTCTGCTCCGGACACATGGGGAGCGCGCACCGAGTCGGCGATGAAGTCCTTCGGCGACTACGAGTTCCAGACCGGGACTCGCGAAGACCCTGAATGGTCGAGCTACACAGGCTTCCTGCTGCCAGGCCCCTGGGATCGCGAGCGGATCCAGAACCGCCGCGTCTGCGAGCAGCTCGAAGAGAACGGCGATGCGCTCACGGTGCCTCGCGAGATCGATCATTGGGCCTATTTCTCCGATGCGGCTTCCGCGGCAGCATTCATCGACGAGATCCGTCCGCTCGGCTTCCAGCTCAAGGAGGCGCCCCGGCTCGACGAGGAGCGCGATGCGATCAGCGTGAACGTCTCCCGTGTGGACGTTCCTTCGATGCAGGCCATCGACGAAGTGACGCATCCGCTGTTCGAAGCGGCGCAACGCCACGGCGGCGAATACGACGGCTGGGGTTGCTCCGTCGAAAGATGATGCAAGACGACCGCATCGTTGATCCGAGCAACGCGCTCGACCCCGAGGACTTCTTCCCCGCCCTCGAAATCCGCCGCACCCGCGCCATCGTCGAGCGCGACATGGCCGTCGTCGAATCGCTGCACGCACCGGAGTACGAGCTCATCTCTCCGGCGGGACGCTTGTTCAGCCGCGACGAGTACCTCGCGCTGATTGCCGAAGCGCCCTTCTACTCCGGCTGGGAGCACAGCGACATGCAGGTCCGCGCGTCCGCCGACCTGGCGGTCATCCGCTATCGCGCGCGACTGAGCTTCCCGTCGGGGAAGGTCGTCGACTGCTGGCACATGGACGTCTACGAGCGGCGCGCAACGGGTTGGATGGCCGTGTGGTCCAAAGCGACCGCCGTCCCACCGGCGACCGCTTGACTCCCCATCACGGCAGGCTGCTCACCACGATGTCCTCCGACTTCGACTCATCGAACGCCATCCGTTCCTTGAGTCCCTGGTGCTCGTCGTAGGGCTGCTCATAGGACCACACGGCGTCCTTGGCGCTCTGATCGCCGAGGTCGATGTCGAAGTAGCTCGCCGTGCCCTTGAACGGGCATTCGGTCGAGGTCTCCGTCCGTTTCAGCCGATCCTGCCGCACATCCCCGCGCGGGAAGTAGAACCTCGGCGGATGGCCGTCCTCGTCGACGCGCACGACGTCGCGCGAATCCGCCAAGGTCTGACCGGCGAACACGGCGATCATGCGTTCGCCGACCGCGGACTCCTTCACCTTGTGCTCGGGATGCAGGCGATGACCGGGAGACTTGCTCATGAGGGGACCTCGATGAAAGTGGCTGAGGAAACCGTCACCGAGCAATCGGCATGCCGCACGCTGCCAACCCTGTACGGCAGCAGTCATCCTTGCGGCGGCGGCTCCATCTGCTGCGGTTGCTGCTGCACCGCCGCAACCTCAGCCGGCACGCGCTGCAGCGACTGCCGACGAAGCAGGAACACGATCGCTCCCACCGGCACCGCCAGCGACATCACCCACGGGGCCACCGGTCCCGACTTCGTCGCCCCCGCGCCCAGCAGCAGGAAGCTGACCAGCTGGAGATCCCAGGCGCCCGACGCCCAGTCGAAGCGGAACGTGACCAGCCCGAGCGCGACGAACAGCATCCACAGCCACTTGCGCCGCGGGAACCGGGTCCGGAAGCAGAGCACCAGCGCGTAGATGACGAAGAGCGGGATGGCGACCGCGAGCAGGAGCACGACGTAATGGAGCGGCCCCTTGCCCGCGAGGCTGAAGCTGTTCTCCGCCTCCAGGGACCTGGTCCGCGGCACGAACTGGATGCCCTGCAGAAGCAGCTTGTCGTCGCGCCGCTCCAGCAGCACCGCCGCCATCAGCCAGCCGGACGGGTACTCGTACTCGTAGGTCAGGTTGTAGGTGGTCGACGAGGGGCGGCGCATCGTGTTGATCCCGACCACCTTCACGGACTTCGGTGTGCCCGCCGGCACGACGGTCAACATCTTCTCCAACGCCGCCTGCAGGTCGGCCGGCCGATGCTCGGCATCCATCACGGCATCGATCGCCGCGAAGTCGCGCGCGACCGCCTTCGCGACGACATCCTGCGCGAACTTCGACTCCTCCTTCGGAACGAGGCTGTCGAACATGGCGGACTGGTCGCAGCCTGACAGGCAGACCGCAGCAAGGAGAAGCGCGAAGAGTCGGATCATCGGAGGACGGGCATTTGAAGCCTGGCTTGCACGCCGGCTTGGCGTCTGGAGGGCGCCGGGATGTTGACATCAATCGGCAGCCGTTCGACTCCTTGATCACCCTACATGGCAGCTCGGCCCGACGCGGCGCGGCGCGGCTCCGCCCCGTCACCCCGTCCTCACGCGTCCCTTCCCTTCGCGCTTGCCGCGCAGCATCTCGTGATCCGCGCGCTCGATGAGCTCGTGCGCGCCGGACTCGTCGTCCGGCGAGAACACCTCGACGCCAGCGGTCACGCCCACCGTCACCAGCGCACCGGAGGACAGCACGACGGGCTCGCCGATCGCGTCGACCACGCGCGCCAGCACCGGCCGCCATTCGTCGGACTCGAGGCAGGTCAGCACCAGCACGAACTCGTCGCCGCCCAGGCGGGCCGCCGTGTCCAGCGGCCGGATGTTCGCGATCAGGCGGGCCGCCACCGTCTGCAGCAGCTGGTCGCCGGCATCGTGCCCCTGCGCATCGTTGACGGCCTTGAAGCCGTCGAGGTCCAGGTAGCAGACGGCCACCTGCGTGCGCTCGCGCCGCGCCATCGCCAGCGCCTGCTCGATCCGGTCGTACAGCAGCACGCGGTTGGGCAGCTGGGTCAGCGCGTCGTGGAAGGCCGCATGCGCCAGCTCCTCATGCGCCGCCTTCATCGCGGTGATGTCGACCGCCATCGCGAAGACCTCGGTGTCCGACAAGGGCACCGCGCCGAAGTCCACCCACACCGCCGCGCCGGACTTGCTGCGCATGCGGATCTGCGAGCGGTAGTACCCGTGCTCGGCCAGCGCCGAATAGACCTGCCGCCCGACCTCCTCGTACTGCGCGTCGTCCCAGTAGAAGATCCGCGCCGGCACGTCCTGCAGCTCGCCGGGGCCGTAGCCGAGCAGCCGCTCCACCGCCCGGTTGCGCCAGGTGATGGTGCGGCGCGCGATCTTCGCCATGCCGACCAGGTCGCTGTCGAGCATCGCCGTCTGTTCCCGCTGCAGCGCCTGGATCCGCTTGCCCTGGTCGGCCAGCGCCTGCATCGCGCGGTCCTGGCGGCGCGTGGCGCGATGGACCTGCCAGGTCGCCAGCGCCACCAGCAGCCACGCGAGCGCGGCCAGCGAAGCCACCGTCCAGGCCTGCTGACGCCAGGGCTTGAAGAAGCGCTCGTTGTTCACGCCGGCGTAGACGACGAAGGGCCAGTCGTCCACCGCGCGGTACGAGCTGGTGCGGCTCTGCCCGTCGATCATCACCGTCGACACGAAGGTGCCCTGGCGCGGATGCGCGGCCAGCATCGCGCGCAGCTTGTCCGTGACGGTCGCGTCGCCGACCTCGCCCTGCGACGGGCTGTCCGGCGCCATCCGTGCCACCAGGCGCAGATCGTCGCGGCGCAGCGTCATCGCGTCCATCGGCGCGAGCTCGTAACGCTCGAAGAGATGGCGGAAGTGGTCGACGCCCACGGTCACGTAGACGAAGCCCGCGAAGCGCTCCCCCACGACCAGCGGACGTCCGAAGCCGATCACCCAGCGCCCCGACACCCGCGAGACCAGCGGTCCGCTGACCTGCGTCGACCGCTTGGACAGATCGCGCGCGGCGATGAAGTAGTCGCGGTCGGTGATGCGCGTCGGCGCTCCCGGCGGCAGCTGCGTGCCCCAGCGCACCACGCCGGCGACGTCGGCGGCGCGGAACGCGTCGATGCCGTGCAGCAGCTTGAAGCGCGCATGCAGCACCTCGTTGAACACCGCGTCCGGCGTGCCGCCCGGCGCCGCGAGCAGCCGCTCCATTTCCGCGGCCGTGGCGCGCAGGATCGCGTCGACGCGCCCGAGCTCCGCGGCGACGTTCATCTGCGCGACGGCCGCGAGGCCTTCGGAGACATCGCGCGCCTGCGCCTCATACGCGCGGTGCGAGGTGGCGAGCACGTGCGCCACCAGCGCGCCCAGCACCAGCGCCACGGTCAGGTTCGCGCCCGCGAGCCACGCCGTCATGCGACGCCGACGTCGGACGGCCCCGTCGACGTACTGTTGCGGATCGGAAAGCGGCATGTCCGGATGGTGCCTCAGCCCCGTGGCCGCCGGAACCGGCGCGCGCCCTCGGCCACGAGGTGTTTTCCCTGGTCCCCATATTCGGGGATGACCGCTGCGGCCAGACGGCCTAGCCTTCGTCTTTCACCCAGAAGAATCACGGCGGGAGGAGCCCCATGGAAGCCAGCAGAAGCACGCGCGTGAGCGCCGGAACGGACACCGGCACGAGCGGTGGAACAGGCACCGGATCGGCGATCGATCCCGGCAGGAAGCGCAACCTGGTGCTGTTCTGCGACGGCACCAACAACACGCTGACCGGCGGCATCGAGGACACCAATGTCCTGAAGCTGTTCGGCTACCTCCGCCACCATCGTCCGACCATCGAGTCGCTGCTGTATTACGACCCCGGCGTGGGGTCGCCGGACGCGGCCCCGCCGACCGGCCTGCTGGACCTGCTCAAGCGCCGCTGGGCCCGCATCGCCGGGCTGGCCTCGGGCCAGGGCGTCTACGACAACATCGGCGAAGGCTACCGCTTCCTGATGCGCCACTACGACGAGCGCAGCGACGACCGCATCTTCGCCTTCGGTTTCTCGCGCGGCGCCTTCACGGCGCGCGCGATCGTCGGCATGGTCAACCTGTTCGGCGTCCTGCGGCCCGAGCATGAGGAGCTGATCCCGACGCTGGTCCGCATCTACTTCTCCCAGCCGCCGGCCAATGAGCAGGCCGAGGGCCGCAAGAGCTGGCGGCGCGCGATGGCCCGCGCCATGCACCGCGGATTCGCCAGACCGGGCCAGGAAGGCGCACGCGGCGCGCAGGGCGGCGAGGAGGCCACGGCCGCCGATCGCAACAAGCTCGCGGAACAGGTCAGGCGCAACTTCGCGCGGCCCGCGGACATCTTCTGGGTCGGCGTCTGGGACACCGTGGAATCGGTCGGCCTGCCGCCCTTCGGATCGCGCGACAACCCGGCGACGGCGACCTTCGAGAACAAGCCGCGCATGCTCAACGTCCGGCACGCGCTGGCCTTCGACGAGCATCGCTGGCCCTTCCTGCCGCGGGTCTACGACTCGCCGAGTCATGTCACCGTGCCGGGCACGGACCTCCATGGACGCCCGATCACGCGCACCCTTCGCCAGCTGTGGTTCCCGGGCGTGCATTGCGATGTCGGCGGGAGTTATCCGGCGGCATCGGCGGAGAGCCAGCGCTATCCGCATGAACGCACCGGCCTGCAGGACGCCTCGATGGTGTGGATGGTCAACGAGGTCGCGCACGAGCTGGGCATTCCGCGCCTGATCGACCATCCCGTCGGCAGCCTGCCCGCCGGTGATCCGGCCTTCGGCATGCCCTTGCTGGAGCCGTTCATCGGCAAGCTGCCGTTGCGCCACGACGCGCTCCACGACACGCCGCTCTGGGCGCTCGCCGGCATGACGGTGAGACGCACGTCCACGGAGGTGGTGCGCATCCCGAAGCCGCCTCAGGCGATCCCGGTCGACGTGGCCGCCGAGGCCCCGCCCGCGCCCTTCGAAGGCCCCAGCGTCTGGGATGAACGGCGCTCGCTGGGATGGCTGTTCATCGCCGCCGCGATCGGCGTGGCGGCGCTGCTGCTCTCGGCCTGGAACCTGAACCGGGTGCCGGACGTGAGGTTGGCGTTGCCGCTCAAGGACTGCCTCGCTTGGATTCCGTCCGCCATCCAGCCGGCGGTCGAATTCGCGCGTCAGCAGTTGATGGTCCCCATGCCGTGGAACGGCTGGCCCGCGCCGGAATGGATCCGGCACGACCGCTCGTCGGTCATCGTGGGCATGGCCTGCGACCTCGTCTTCCTGCTCGCGGCGGCCTACCTGCTGTCGCGGCTCGCCTCGCGGGTGTTCACGTGGCTGGCGGGCTGGCGCAAGCCGGGCGACTCGCGCTCGCGCTGGCTGCTGGCCATCGGCTGGCTGCCGGCGATCGCCGTCGGCGCCGATGCCTTCGAGGATCTGTCGACGCTGGCCGCCATCGCGATCCACCTGCTCGGCATGCCGGGCGTCGCCGGGCTCGCGCTGTACGTCACCGCCCTCTTCTCGCTCATCAAGGTGATCGCCTGGCCGCTGGCCCTGCTGATCTTCGGCGGCGGCCGGCTGCTGCTGGCGGTGCTGCCGATCAAGACGGTCGGCAAGGTCGGGCGCAAGGCCTGACCCCGCCGCGCCAAGACAGCGCCCACCGCACGCGGGCTCATCGAGGACATCGACGATGGCCTCGATGAGGCTCGATGAAGCTCGATGAAGATCGATGGCCTCAGAGGCCTTCGATGATCTTGTCCTGCGCCTGCTGCTTCAGCGTCGGGCCCTGGGGCGCGAGCAGTTCGCGCGCGTTGGGGATGCCGGAGCTGGCCTTTCCGGGCGCGGCCGGTGTCGGCGGCGCCTTGTAGACGGTGATCGTGCCACCCTTGATCTTCTGCTCGGTGCTGCCCTCGGGGCAGGCCTCGTTGGTGTAGAGCGTGCTGCCGTTGACCACGCAGCGGCGCGGCGCGCCGGTCGGCGTCCTCGACGGCGGACCGCCCGAGGTCACGGGCGGAGGCGGCTCGTTGTCGAAGGGGTTCTTGGGCACCTCGACCTTGTCGGCCTGACGCTGGACCTCACGTGCGGCGTCGCGCAGGAACGGGATCTCGTCGCGCTTCTTCCAGCCGACGACGCCCAAGACGGCGATGACGATGAGGAGCAATACAGCTCGCATGACTTCTTCTCCCTGAATCGCCGGCCATCTGTTTCGAAATGATTCGGCTCGGCGGGTGCGCATGATAGCCACGGCTTGTCACCTCCGCGCAACCTTGCGCCACGAACATGACACACACCACGACCTCGATCGCTGTCATGTCCTTCATTCCGACGCCCTCCTTCCGCCGCTCCGCCGCCTGCTCCCTCTCCCTGCTGCTCGCCACCGCGGCCCTGACCGCCTGCGGCGGCAGCGACGACGACGCCGGCGAGCCGGTCAACGGCAACATCACCGTGTCCAGCCTGCGCCTGATCGGCCAGCAGGTGCTGCCGCGGCGGATGGACTACGCGGGCACCGTCGTCGGCGGCCTGTCGGGCGTCGACTACGACCCCAAGACCGACACCTACGTGTTCATCAGCGACGACCGCACGACGACCGATTCCGCCAACGCGCCGCGTCTGTACACCGCCAGGCTCACCTTCGACGCGACCACCTTCAGCGCCGTGAGCTTCACCGGCACGGTGTCCATGAAGCAGCCCGACGGCAGCGTCTATCCGAAGGTGCCGGACGCCAAGGTCGCCGACCCGGAATCGGTCCGCATCGATCCGGTCAACGGCAACTGGGTCTGGCTCAGCGAGGGCGACCGCACGCTGACGAGCACGCCGACGCGCGTGATCAATCCCTTCATCCGCGAGATCACGCCGCAAGGCAACCATGTGCGCGAGTACCCCCTGCCCGCGATGTTCCAGATGAGCGCGCAGGAGACCGGTCCGCGCGGCAACCTGGTCTTCGAAGGGCTGACCTTCTCGCCCGACACCCAGTCGGCGTGGGTGCTGATGGAAGGCGCGCTCATCCAGGACGGCGCCGCGCCGACGACGACTGCGGGCAGCGCGTCGCGCCTGACGCGCTTCGACCGTGCGAGCGGCGTGGCCAACGCGCAGTACGTCTATCCGATCGAGAAGGTGCAGGCCACGCCGGTGCCGGCGGACCAGTTCACCGTCAACGGCCCGACGGAGATCCTGGCGCTGTCGGCGACGCGTTTCCTCGTGCTGGAGCGCAGCTTCTCGGTCGGCGTGGTCGGCAACCAGGTCCGCCTCTATGAGATCGACACGGCGGCCGCGACCAACGTGCTGACGGCGACCTCGCTGACCGGCGCGACGCCGGTGACCAAGAAGCTGGTGCTGGACTTCGAGACGCTGAAGACGCAGCTCGGCGGCATCGCCAACCTCGAAGGCATGACCTTCGGGCCCAAGCTGGCCAACGGCAAGCGCAGCCTGGTCGTCGTCGCCGACGACAACTTCCCGGCGGCGGACTCGGCGACGGACCGCAACCAGATGCTGGTGTTCGAAGTCCAGCCGTAAGAAGCGCCGCGCGTTACGGCGGACGCCCGTAACGCGCCTTTCGCCGTCGAGGTCAGGCGTCTGCCTCTAAGGTCCGGGATGAACGCCGCGCTTCCCGCGCGGTCTGGTTCCAACGATCCCAACGATCCCAACGAGGCTTCATCGATGCAAGGCATTCCACGCGCAACGGCGCAACGGACCACGCGCACCGCAGCACACACCGCAGCACGGACTGCAACGCGCCTGGCGGCGCTCGCCGCCTGCGGACTCACCCTCCTCTGCGCACAGTCCGCACAGGCCGCACCGGACGCGGCGCCCGACGCGGCCGCGATCCGCGCGGCCGTCGACGCGGCGATCCGTCCCCTGATGGCGAAGAACGACATCCCCGGCATGGCCGTCGGCGTGACGGTCGGCGGCAAGTCCTTCGTCTTCAACTACGGCGTCGCGTCGAAGCAGTCCGGCAAGCCGGTCGACGACAGGACGCTGTTCGAGGTCGGCTCCGTCAGCAAGACCTTCAACGCGACCTTGGGCGCGAAGGCGCTGGTGGAAGGCAAGCTGAAGCTGTCGGATCACCCCAGCCGCCACATCCCCGCGCTGAAGGGCCATCCGATCGACCGCGCGACGCTGCTGAACCTCGTCACCTATACGGCCGGCGGCCTGACGCTGCAGGTGCCGGACGCGGTCACCGACGAGGCCTCGCTGATGCGCTACCTCCAGCAGTGGAAGCCCGACTTCGCGCCGGGCGAGAAGCGCCGTTATTCGAATCCGAGCATCGGCCTGTTCGGCCGCACGGCCGCCGCGGCGATGGGGCGTGACTACACGGAAGCGGTCGAATCGGACCTGCTGCCCCAGCTCGGCCTGCGCGAGACCTACCTGCGCGTGCCGGCGTCGGCGATGGCCGACTACGCCACGGGCTACGACAAGGACGACCGCCAGCCCGGCGCCCCGGACATGGCGGTGCGTGTCTCGCCGGGCGCATTCGACTCGGAGTCCTACGGCATCAAGGCGACGGCGGCGGACCTGGTGCGCTTCATGCAGGTCAACATCGACCCGAGCGGCCTGGACGCGACGACCCGCCAGGCGGTCGACGCGACGCACATCGGCCACTTCCAGATCGACGGCATGACACAGGGCTTGGGTTGGGAGCAGTACCCGTGGCCGGTGCCGCTGGCGCAGCTCCAGGCGGGCAACGCGCTCGGGCGCGTGACGACGGCGGTCAAGCCGCTGGACCACACGCCAGCGGGAGCTCGGCTGTTCAACAAGACGGGATCGACGCGCGGCTTCGGCGCCTACGTGGTCTTCGTGCCGACGCAGCGCATCGGCGTCGTGCTGCTGGGCAACCGGAACTGGCCGATCCCGGAGCGCGTGGACGCCGCTTACGCGATCCTCGAGAAGCTGCAGGCGGGCAGCGCGCGTTGACGCGCGCCGAGGCGCGCTGAGGCGGGCTCAGCGCGACGGTGATGTCGACTGCGATGTCGACGGAGTCGTTGATGTCGACGGGGAAGGCGCGGAAGCGCCCTTTCCCGCAGCGCGCACAACCGCGAGCTCGCGCGTGAGCCAGGTCTTGCTCTCGACCGGCGCCGCGCCGCCGCAACGCACCAGATAAGGCTTGCCGCTCATGCTGCTCTTGGACGCGCCGAGATCGATGAACTGCTCTGCCGACTTCACGAGGTTCTTGTCTTCGAGGTAGCTCAGCTTGCGCTCAAGATGGGTCCTCGCCTCCGCGGCGGAATGCCAGTCACCATTGCGATTGAACTCACACGACGAGACCGTCAGCTTGCCCAGCAGCGCCGTGACCTCGGCCTTCGCGGCCGGCGGCAGCGGGTCGGCCCACGCGCCCATCGGCGCGGCCATACAGGCGGCGGCAGCGGCGGCAAGAAGGATCGGGAACTTTGGTGCGCGCATGAGCAGAGGATGTCGTCGGATCGGAAGCTTCGACGGGAGAGCCGGACCTAAGCGCCGATCGCAGGATGGATTCGGGACCCGCGATGTTGCCACGCGGCGCGATCAGGCCTTCTTCCCCACCGGCACGGCGCTGTCGAGCGTGGCCGCGATGAAGCCGTTGGCCTCCAGGCAGTCGCCGCGCGACCAGCCTTCGGTGAAGGCCTGGGCGAGGCGCTGGAGCTCCGCGTCCTGCGCATCGAGCTCGGTGCGCATGCGGGCGATCTCCTCGCGCCGCCGCTGCAGGCCGGCGAGCACCAGTTCCTTCGGCACCCGGCCGTCGCCCTGCGCGAACGCCTGTCTGAGGCTGTCCAGCGTGAAGCCCAGCCGCTGCGCGAGCTGGATGACCTGCAGCCGCTCCATCGCGTCGGTGCCGTAGTCGCGGTACCCGTTGAGGCCGCGCGCGCCTTCCGGCAGCAGCCCGCTGGCCTCGTAGAACCGGATCGCCGAGGTCTTGATACCGATCCGTTTCGCCAGCTCTCCGATGCGCATCGTCGTCTCCATGAAAAGCTGAAAAGGCGCTTGACCTTCAAGTCAGCTTGAAGCTTACGCTGAGCGCATTCCTGAACTCAAGCCCGGACCATGCCGATCCATTCGATGCCCGCCCAGACGCCCGCCTACACTCCCGCCCTCCATGACCCGCTGGTCCTGCCCAACGGTCAGACGCTGAAGAACCGCATCGCGAAGGCGGCGATGGAGGAGGCGCTCGCGGAGGCCGGGCAGTTGCCCGGCATCGGCAGCCAGAAGCTCTATCGTCGTTGGGCCGAGGGCGGCGCCGGCCTGCTCATCACCGGGAACGTGATGGTGGCGCCGGATGCGCTCACCGGCCCCGGCGGCCTCGTGCTCGAAGCCGGCACGCCGCTGGCGCCGTATGCCGCCTGGGCCCGCGCCGCGCATGCGGGCGGCGCGCGGCTCTGGATGCAGATCAACCATCCGGGGCGGCAGGTGTTCGCGGCGCTCGGCAACCCGGGCTACGCGCCGTCGGAAGTCGCGCTCGACATGGGCAAGTTGGGCAAGCACTTCGCGCCGGTACGCGCGCTGACCGAGGCAGAGATCGCCGCGATCGTCCGCCGCTTCGCCGACACCGCGCGCGCTGCCCGGGACGCCGGCTTCGACGGCGTGCAGATCCACGCGGCGCACGGCTACCTGCTGTCGCAGTTCCTCTCGCCGCTGGCCAACCGCCGCGAAGACGGCTACGGCGGGCCGATCGCGCATCGCGCACGGCTGCTGCTGGAAGTCGTGCGCGCCGTGAAGGCGGTCGCGGGGCCGGACTTCGCCGTCGCGGTCAAGCTCAACAGCGCCGACTTCCAGCGCGGCGGCTTCGACGAGGCCGATGCCCGCGCGGTCGTCGGCCTGCTCAACGCCGAAGGCATCGATCTGCTGGAGTTGTCCGGCGGCAGCTACGAGAGCCCGGCCATGCAGGGTCGCACCGCCGACGGCCGCGCGCTGGCGCGGGAAGCCTACTTCCTCGAATTCGCGCAAGACCTGGCACGGCTCGCGCACATGCCGGTGATGACGACCGGCGGCATCCGCCGGCGCGCCGTCGCGGAACATGTGCTCGCGAGCGGCGTCGCGGTGGTGGGGCTGGGGACCGCCCTCGCCTACGAGCCGGATCTGCCGACGCAATGGACGACCGCGGAAGCCGTCGCCGAGCCCGTCGCCGTCAACTGGAAGAACAAGGCCATCAGCGGCCTGGCGACCATGGCGCTCGCCCGACGCCAGTTGCGGCGCATGGCCTCGGGCGACGAGCCGACGCGGCATGTCTCGCCGTTCGTCACGCTGGTGCTCGATCGGTGGCGCGCGTCGAGGTTGACGAAGCGCTACCTGCGTTGGCGGCAGGGCTCGGTGGCATCTGCGCGCTAGGTCGGCGCGATAGGTCAGCGCGGCAGGTCGGCGCGGCAGGTCGGCGCGACAATGCCCGCTTCGCTTCCGGTCGACCTCGCGGTCGCGTTGCATGCCGCTTTCGTCGATGTCTTCGCCCCACGGCTCGCTGCCCCTCGGTTCCTCGCCGGCACTGCCACCACTGCTCGACGAGGTGCTTCAGCGGACGGCCCGCCGGTTCCGTGCGCCCACGCTGCCGGCGAGCCTTGAAGAGGCTCGGGCCGCTGGCGCGGCGACCCGGCTCGCCTTCGCCATCGAACGCGCGCGGGCAGCGCTCGCCGCGGGTGACGCGCCGGAGGACGGCGTTCAGTCGCTCTTCCTGGACGCACTCGCCCGAATGATTCGCGTGGCCATGCGCCCGCTGCGAGCGTCCGGCAACGATGCTGCCAACGATCCCTCTGACGACGTCTCGCACGACGCCTCGCACGATGCCACGGCGAGCGGCGGCGATCCCGCCTTCCAGGCGATGGTGCTGCGTCATCGCTCCGCCGTAGTGCGCGAGTACGCCTCGCTGAGCGCGCACGTCGAGCGCGACCGACGCTCGGTCCGCGCCGCCGTCAACGCGCTCGCCCATCCCGCGAAGACGCAGCGCCGCGCGCCGGGGCCGACGCGCGAGGCGCTCCTGGCGCTCCACGCCGCGAGCGACATCGACGATTGGGAGCGCCTGTTCGAACACCTCATCCCGTTGCGCGACGACGCCGACGTGCGCGCCGAGCCGGCGCTGCATCGCGGCATCGATCGCCTGATCGACGACCCCGCGCTGGCGCGCGTGCGGCGGCTCGACCACTTGGCATCGGACGCGCTGGTGGCGCGCTACCGCGCGCTGTGGGACCAGCGAGGTCCGACCGCCGGCAGCGAGCAGGCGGCCGCTCACGGCGCCGGCGCGCAGCGGCGCGGCGATGCGGTGGAGGCCTTGGCCATCGAAGCGCTCAGCGCGCTGGTCGACCGCATGAACACCGAAGCCGGCGCGACGCGCTACCGGATCGCGGCCTCGCTGCGCGTTCCGCCGTCCTTCCCCGGCGATGCCGAACGCGCGAAGAGCGAATGGGATGTGGCGCTGCTGGGGCGCCACGACAACGACAACGACAACGACAACGACAACGACAACGACAACGACGGCGACGGCGACGGCGACGGCGACGGCGACTGGGATCTCTGCCTCCTGATCGAGGCCAAGGCTTCGCCCGATGCTGCGACGACCGACCTGCCGAAACTCCTGCGCGGACTGCGGCTGCTGGCGCAGGCCGACATCGACGCGACTTATGCGTTCACCTCGGCCGACGGCGAAGTCCGCCTGCGCGGCGCCTCGCTGAGCGCGCTGCCCACCGAGGAAGGTGACCTGGCGCGCGCCGTGCTCTATTGCTGCGACGGTGGCGAGGACCGGACGCCGCGTCTGCTGAACGCGGCGAGCCGCATGCAGCTGCTGTCCGCCGAGGCCAGCCTCGACTTCGCCGCGCTGCTGGAAGACGGTGTGGCAGCCGAGCCGTCGCTGCTGTTGCCGGTCTGGCGTCTGCTGCTGGAAGCGCCCGCCTTCACTTCGGTGCTGCGCCAGTACGTGACGCTGCGCGCCGTGCGCGACCTCATGGTCCACCCCAGCGATCTGCAAGCCGCGGAGGCCGCAGCGGTGGCGAGCAACTCCTCAGGACTACCCGGTTCGAGGTAGTCCGGCAAACAACAGGCCCCGGCGCGGGAACGCAGCAGGCATCGGCCTTGAGCGCATTCGGATGCCTCTTCGGAAGGCATTCCGTTTTCATTTGGTCGCAGTCAGGAACACATGCCGACGAGTCGGGCGACAGAAAATCCGCGCCCATTCCATTGACCTGATCGACCCGTGAAGAACCGTCGCCACCTTGCCCTCCTGTCACTGACCGTGGCGCTCTCCGCCTGCGGCGGAGGCGGCTCCAGCGATGAGCCCGGATCTCCGGTATCGAACAACCCGTCGTCGCCCGCGCCAGCGCCCTCGCCGGCGCCATCTCCCGCACCGTCGCCGGCACCGGCGCCCTCCCCGGCGCCTGCGCCTTCGCCCGCACCAGCACCAGCACCAGCACCAGCACCAGCACCAGCACCAGCACCAGCACCAGCACCAGCACCTTCGCCAGCGCCTGCTCCCGCACCGGCACCGGCACCGGCACCTGCGCCGGCGCCGTCTTCCGCCGATCTGTTCGATGCCCGCAAGAAGGACATCGCGATGCAGATCGTCTCCAGTGCCGAGAACAGCTCGCAGGACTGGCGCGCGCAGTACGCCTACATCCAGGACATCAAGGACGGACGCGGCTACACCGCCGGCATCATCGGGTTCTGCTCGGGCACCGGCGACATGCTGGAGCTGGTCCAGGACTACGCGATGCGCTCGCCCGGCAACGTGCTGGCGAAGTACCTGACGGCGCTGAAGAAGGTGAACGGCAGCGACTCGCACGCCGGCCTGGATCCCGACTTCAAGGCCGACTGGGCCGCGGCCGCGAAGGACCCCGTGTTCCAGCAGGCGCAGGATTCGGAGCGCGACACCGTCTACTTCAATCCCGCCGTGAGTCAGGCCAAGGCCGACGGTCTGCGGGCGCTCGGCCAGTTCGCCTACTACGACGCCATCGTGATGCACGGCCCGGGCAACAGCAGCGACAGCTTCGGCGGGATCCGCAAGGCGGCGATGGCCAAGGCCAGGACGCCCGCGCAGGGCGGTGACGAGACCGTCTACCTGAACGCCTTCCTGGATGCCCGCGTGGCGGCCATGAAGAAGGAGGCGGCGCACGAGGACACGTCACGCGTGGACACCGCGCAGCGCGTCTGGCTGAAGGCCGGCAACCTGGATCTGAACACGCCGCTGCGGTGGCAGGTCTACAAGGACGACTTCCACATCGATTGAGTCGGGCCAGCGCCCGCCTGACGTCTGCGGCCCGTCACGTGCCAGCGGCGCGTGCGGGCCGGCGCACGGTCCTCACGCCGTCGCGCCGGCGAGCCTCCACATCGACGACATGGGCTCGAGCGGCCGAAGGCGCCCGGAGGCGGCCGCGCTCGACGCTGACGGCGCGGTCTCCGCCAGCGACATCGCATCGATCAGGCGCGCGGCATCGCGGCCCATCGTCGACGCCAATTGCCGCAGCGGCGCATCTTCGATCGACGCGCCGTCCGCGAAATGCAGATCGAATCGGCCCGATCGGCGGGTGAAGTAGCGTGCCAGCGCGACCGACTCGCCGCTCTCCCACGACAGGTGCAGTTCGTTGCCGTGGCGGATCGCCGAAGCGTCGGCGAGGGCCAGTCCCGCGCCGAACTCCAGGCGATTGGGCCGCAGGTTCCTTTGATCGATGACGCGGTCCTTGCCCCCGTTGCGTTCGAAGTGGAAGGTGTCCGCCCCGCTGCCGCCGATGAGCAGATCGTTGCCCGGACCCCCGATGAGCGCGTCGTCGCCGACGTTGCCGCGCAGGAGATCGTTGCCGTCGCCGCCCATGAGGGTGTCTGCGCCTTGATCCCCGATCAGCTTGTCGTCGCCGTCGCCGCCCATCAGCACGTCATCGCCGGGACCGCCGCTGATCTGGTCGTCGCCACCCTCGCCGAACAACTGGTCCGCTCCGGCGCCGCCGCCCAGCACGTCGTCGCCGTCGCCGCCCCGGATCACGTCGGCAACGTCGGTCCCGATCAGGATGTCGGCCGACGCACTCCCCACTCGCTCGCCGTTCCCGTCCGCGACGGGAGGACTCATGCCCGCGGGCAACACGCCGCTGCGCAACCCGGCCACGATCATCGGCCGCGGATCCCAACCCTGGGCCTTCAACGTGCCTTGACCGACCAGGGACACGAAGTCGATCAGGTCCGCCAGTCCAGCCGCGGGATCGTCTTTCCACGCCTGTCCGAACGACGCCTTCAGACCCGGCAGTCCGGACGACCCGACCGTCTCCCCGGTCCCTTGCGCACCGCCTAGCAGATCATCGAAATAGCGCGTGAACGATGTCCCGTGACGCGCTTCGATCGCCTTGTGATCGATCGCGGTCTTCGGCGACTGACCGACGCCGATCGCTTCGAACACGCTGTCCCAGAAGCGCGGGCTGTCTTTTTCGGACCAGCCGAGTTGAGGGGCAACGTAGTGCTGCCACATGTACTTGGCGAACAGGCTAACGAGAATACCGATGCCGACGGCAGGGAGCGCTGAGACCGTCAGCGCGGTGGCGATGGCTCCGGCGGCAATGCACCCGATGAGACCCACGCCAGTCTCCCCAAAGTCATAACTCTTGAGGTCAGGGTTCCTGAGCTTGTAGAGCAACTCGGCAGCGCCGACCACGGTACCCAGGCTGCGACCCAGCGCGGCAATGTTTTTCGATGCGGCAAGGTTCAAGTCGGCGCTGTTCAGGAACGCCTGGGCCTTGGACAGCTCCTTTCGCATCACATCGATACTGCCGATCTGCCTTGCTTCCACCCGACGCGCGATGTCCTGCAGATCTTCATTGGCTGCATTGCTCAGCGCCCCCAACTGTTGCCGGATGTCCTTCATGTGATCGACACGCGCCGAGCTTCGCCCCGCTTGCGACCGGAGATCCGCCGCCACATCCGCAAAGTACTTCGCAGCCGATTGCAACTTCTGGCCGAGCAGCCCCCCGATCGCCCCTGCCGTATCGAACTTCGACCAATCATTCCACGCCATCTCACACCTCTTCAATGGTGACAAAGAAACTGAATCGCACCCCGATCGCCGCAAGAAACACGGCGACGTATGACAGTGAAAAGAAGCTGAATAGCGGGCCGGCGAGTGCCAAGGCCCATCGCTCAGCGGTGATCGGCAGGATTCCGTACTCGTAGCCGGGCTGGATCCACGAGATCCAGACCCCTCCCATCCCCACTGCGATCGCGAGCAGCATCAGGAATGGACGTTGTCTTCGGAATTTCTTGACGGCCTCGCGCATCTGACTTCGATCGCGGTAAGTCAGCTCTGGCTTGACCAGTGCAAGCACAAAGAGGGGGAGAAATAGAATGCCGGAGAGGATCAGATGCGCGGCGACGGCGCTCGGAAAAGGCGATTTCCCGACATAGCCGGCGATGGATGGCACCGATCGGGCCAGCCAGGATGTTCTGAAGTCCACGCCGAGCAGTGCATCGTCCGCAGGCCACAGGAAAGCCACTGCGGTCAGCACCAGATACGGCAGATAGAGCGTCAGAAATCGATAGCGCTCAGGCGCTCGCTCTTCATCATGTCGATCGACATCCATCCGTGGGGTTCGCCGGGAAAACTCTCGAACGCGCTCAGTCGCGAGGTCAAGGTGCCGCGGTTCTCACCCTCTCCCGGGGGACGTCCATCTCGAACGTTCGCGCGCTCGCGAGCGGTCATGCGACATCGGGGCGACGCATGTCGAGTTCCTCCGACTCGCCCGGCATGCGGATGCCGTCGAGCAGGCGGACGAAGACGTCGATCTCCGCCTGCGTTGGCGGCCACGAGGTGTCGAACAACGCCTGGTGCTCCCGCGTCCACTGCCCGACGGCAACGACCAGTTTCGAATCGTCGACAAGCGCATTGCCATACTTGGTCGGGTAGGTGTCGGCCGTGCCGGCTTGGAACTCGCGTAGCCATGCGCTGCCGAAGGCTTCATGCAATGCTCCGAGCGCGACGAGTTGCGGCGCCGCGATTCGCCGGTTCACCGCCGTGCGTGGGGCGTCGTCCCCAGACGCGGCGCTTTCTGCCTTTCTAAGACGCGCGCGCCAGTACTCGCGCGCCTCTTCGAGCAACGTGCGATCGCGCGCCTCGCCCTGCTGCAACATCTCGAAGTAGCGCAGCTTGTTGCCGAAGCGCTTGACCGCGCGCGGCGTGTGCGTGGTCACGCGGACCAGTTCGGTCCACAGCTTGAGCGCGTCGCGGAAATCCTTCGAGTCCGTGGCCTCGCGATGGCGACGGCTCGCGGCGCGAAGCAGCAGCAGCCCCGCCATCGCAGCGCCGACGAGGAGCACAGCTGCCACGATCCATTCGTCCGCATGACTGTCCGCGCCGGATTGCACGAGGACGCGCGTCTCCGACTGCGCGGGCGATCGTCCCCACGCCCGCGTGGGATCGGACGCCGTGAGGCCCGGGATCGGCACCCAGCGCGGTGCGCTGGCGGTCGTCGCTCCCGCCCCTGAGAGAGGCGTCGACGCCGGACCGGACGCCGCGGACGACGCAGACGCGCGTGCCAGGTCTTGCGCCTCGGCCTTCAACGGCCCCTGCGGTCGCAGCAGCACGCCCAGGCTCACGCCACCCGCGATCGCACCGGCGAGTGCCAGCCACATCGCATGGCGACGCAGCCCCTGCATCGCCTCGCGCCGCCACGACGACGGCGCCGTCGTCGCCGGATCGTCGGTCAGCAGGCGCCACGCCTCGTACGACTGCGCGGTGGGCACCTTGATCTCCAGGTTGATCAACTTCTGCAGGTAGTTGGCCGCGTACGCGCGGCGCTGCTCGCGCGCGGCCTGCTCGGGGTTGGCGTCCGGGGCCGAGGCGCTCGCCAGCTCCTTGGCGATGCGCTCGAACGCGATCGCCAGCGCCGCCTGCACCTTGTCGGTCGCCATGCCGAAGAGCACGAAACACTGCCCCGAGGAGGTCAGGAAGTTCACCGCCTCCATGATCTCCAGCACGGCCTCGGGCCGGCAGCGGTCGAGATCGTCGATGACCACGACGACTCGCTCCGGCAGGGCCCGCGAGACCTCGCCGAACTGCTCGGCGAATCGGGTGCGGAAGCTGTTCTGCTCGGCGGCAAGCTTGGGCTTCATGCCCTGGATGCCGCCGGCCAGCAGCGCCGCAGGATCGGCGCCGAAGGCCGTCAGCGCCTTGCGCAGCGCCGTCAGCGTCGTGCCCGCGACCGCCAGCAGCGCGAGCCACTCTGCCCAGGGCAATGGCGGCGCGTCCTTCGATGGTTCCTGCCCCGCGAGCGAGCTCAATATCTGGCCGACGCGCCGCAGCATCTGCGTCTCCGTCGCGGGGTCGTTCATCCCCGCATGCAGGGTCACGAGCAAGGCGATCGCCGCGCTCAGCAGCACCGTGAACACCCAATGCTTGCGCGAGCGCATCCACAGCAGGCGCAGCCGGAAGCCGACGCCGTCGAGACTGAGCCACGGCGGCAATGCCTGCTTGCTCAGCGCGCCGAGCAGCGCGGCGAAGAGGTGATCCTCCTTCTGGTGGTGCCAGGCGTTGAACCAGATCGGCCGCGAGCCGTGCTTGCGCAGGTCCGCGCAGACGAGCCCCATCAGCGAGCTCTTGCCCGAGCCCCAGTCGCCGGTGATGGCGAGCGTCAACGGCGGCTCGGTCGCGGGGTTGCGCAGGAAGCGCGAGATGCCCGCGGCGAGCGGCTCGAAGTTGAGCCGATCCTGCCGGGGATCGGTCAGCGCGGCGTCGGTGGCGGGCGTGTCGGCCATGCCGGCCACGACGAGCCGCGCCTGAGTGAACAGCCTCCAGGCGCGCAGGAACATCGGCACGGACAGCAGCAGGGCGAGCCAGTACCAAGGCGCCGGATAGCGTGCATAGACACGGGGATCGGTCCAGGTCTTGCCGCCGTCGGACGTGGTCAGCAGCAGCGCGCCGTCGCCGACGGCCCAGCCACGGCGGCCGTCCTCTCCGATGTAGCCCGCCCGCAGCCCCCAGGGCAGCGGCATCGGCGGCCGCAGCGATTGGCGCGGGCGCGTCATCGCAGCCTCCGCGTCCGGCGCGGTGAGGTCGCCGACCCGCCAGGACGCGCCTCCATCGACGGTCTGGATCACGCGCCCGCCGTCACTTTCCTGCGCCCAGGCCTTCATGCCGTCGCCGCTCGCGTGCAGCAGCCCCAGCGGCGCGGTGTAGCCCGTCGATTGCCGTCTCCAGGTCCGGCCGCCATCCTCGCTCCTCAGCACGGCGCCACTGGCGCTTACGACCCATCCGCGCTGGTCGTCGTCGGAGAAATCAATGCTTGTCAGCGGGTCCAGCGCTCGCCTGGTCGTCGGGGAACGCGATGACGCGTCATCCCCTGCCGTGTAGGGCCCCTCGACACTGGGCAGACGAAGGAATGCGTGGCGCTCGACGGGGAAACGCCACCAGTCCCAAAGACTGCGGTCTGCCCGGGTGACCGCCAGCGGGTCCACCGGCGCAGGCGACTGCCACAGCGCCATGGCGGAGGCGATCACGCACAAGGCCAGTCCGAAACAGAACCATGGCCACGGCCAGACACGACCACCGCGGCCCGGCGTCGCAGGCAAGTCGACAGAGGGTGCTTGCATGGCGGAGAGCGAGTTGTCGACATCGCCCGTATATCCCGCGCCACGCCCCGCCGCATCATCCGTTCGGATGACGTCGGGCCGCTTCACAATCCACGCGTACCGACCCTGAGAGAGCTCCCGGCATGCGCCTCGTTGTGACCCGACCCCGCCTCGCGCGGCCCTTCCCTGCTGCGCTCGCGGCCGGCCTCATGGCCATGACCTCGATGAACGCCA
This sequence comes from Roseateles noduli, assembly GCA_002205125.1. Classification (GTDB taxonomy): domain Bacteria; phylum Pseudomonadota; class Gammaproteobacteria; order Burkholderiales; family Burkholderiaceae_C; genus Roseateles; species Roseateles noduli. The sequence continues at coordinate 231,224 of NIOE01000011.1, forward strand.
CGGCGTCGACGGCTGAGGCTTCATCCACGGCGTCGGCCGCTTCATCCGCCTCAACCGCTTCTGCCGATTCATCCGCAGCCGCTTCCGCGCCGAGCGTCGACGCACTGCCGATCGTGGGCCGCGAGGGCGTGACGTCCACCTTGTGGTTCCAGACCGCGGTGGAGCGCCGGGCCGCCACGCTCGCGGTCTATCGCGCCGCGACGGCCCGCCTTCCCGCCGCCCGCCAGGCCACGCGCGAGACCGCCTCGCTTGAACAGGCCGCGCAGGGCGGCTTCGCCCGCAAGCCGCCGGCAATCGTGCTGGACGTCGACGAGACGGTGGTCGACAACTCGCCCTACGAGGCCTGGCGCATCCGCGCCGGCAAGCCCTACGACAGCGCGTCCTGGGCCGCCTGGGTGGCGTCCGCGCAGGCCACCGCGATTCCCGGCGCGCCCGAGTTCATCGCCCGTGCCAGGACGCTCGGATTCCGCGTCGTCTTCATCACCAACCGGACCTGCCCTTCGGACGGTCCCTTCGGCCCCGACGGCCATCACGCCGCCTGTCCGCAGAAGGCGCAGACGCTCGCGAACCTGGAGCGGGTGCTCGGCCGTGCCGTCGCGCCCGGCGACCTGATGCTGCGCGGCGACCGCGCCGACTGGGCCGAGTCCGACAAAAGCGCGAGGCGTCTCGCGGTCGCGCGCACGCACCGCATCGCGATGCTCGTCGGCGACGACCTCAACGACTTCGTGCCGCGCGCGAAGTACGACGAGGCCTCGCAGGCGAAGCGCTGGGGACTGTTGTGGGTGCCGATTCCCAATCCGACTTATGGATCGTGGGGAGACTCGCTGACGCTGCCGCAGCGCTATGAAGCGCTGAAGCCGTGGAGCGGTCCGACCGCGCCCTGAATCCACCCTCTTGACGATTCCATTTACAGCTGTAATCATTCATTCGATTACACGCGTAAACGGAATCGCATGCCCGACGACCTCCCCGCCATCACTTCGGCCGAAGCCGAGGTCATGGAAGTGCTCTGGCGCTCCTCGCCGCTGTCGGCCGAGGACATCGCCGCCGCGCTCGCCGACCGGCAGGACTGGCAGCTCGCCACGGTGAAGACCCTGCTGAACCGGCTGCTGAAGAAGGACGCGCTCATCGCCGAGCGCGACGGGCGGCGCTTCCTCTACACGCCCCGTTTCCCGCGCACCGAGTGGGCGCACGGCGAGAGCCTCTCGCTGCTCGACCGCCTCTTCGGCGGCAGCCTCGCGCCGCTGGTGTCGCACTTCTCGTCGCACCGCAAGCTCAAGGCCGCCGACGTCAAGGCGCTGAAGCAGCTCATCGAGGACTACGAGCAGCGCGAGGCCAAGCCCGCCAAGCTCGCCAAGGCAGGCGCCGCCAGCAAGGACGGCAAGTCCAATGACTGACGTCCTCCTCCAGACGCTGCTGCGTCAAACCGCCCTGCTCTCCGTGATCGCGCTGGTGCTGCTCGCCTTGCGTCGTCCATTGGCGCGCCACGTCGGCCCCGGCTTCGCCTACGTTGGCTGGGCGCTGCTGCCGATGCTGCTTGTCGTCGACCTGCTGCCGGCCAGCCCACCGGCAACGCAGTTCTCGGCGGCGCTCATCCACCAGTTCGGACCGGCGCTGGATGCGGCGACGACGGCACCGCTGAAGTCGTGGATGCCGGCCAGCGGCGTCGCGATGTGGCTGGCGATCTGGGTGACCGGCGCCCTCGCGGTCGTCGCGCGCATGACCTGGCTGCAGTGGCGCTTTCGCGCGCAAGGCCCCGCGCTAGTGGGCCTGTGGCCGGCGCGGCTGGTACTGCCTTCCGATTTCGAAGAGCGATTCGACGCCGTCCAGCGCTCGCTGGTTCTCACGCATGAGGACGTGCACCGCCGTCGCTTCGACAACCACTGGAACGCCCTTGCAGCCGGACTGTGCGCGCTGCACTGGTTCAATCCTCTGGCCTGGCTGGCGCTGCGTGCGATGCGGACCGACCAGGAGCTGTCCTGCGATCACGCCGTGATGCGCCGCTTCCCCGCGCGCGCCGCCGACTACGCCCGCGCGCTGCTCCGCGCCCAGCCGTCCCTGTCCCCGCTCCAGCCGTGGTCCGGCTGGCGCTCAAGCCATTCGTCGTCCCATCCGTCGACCCACCTGTCTTCCCACCCGTTGATCGAAAGAGTCGCCATGCTCGCCGTCCGTCCCCATTCCCGCTCGCGCCGCCTCTTCGGCGCCTCCGGCCTCGTCGTGCTGGCGCTGGGCGCCGCAGGCGCCGTGCAGGCGATGAACGCGGTCATGCCCGACCTCGCCATCGACCCCGTCGCGCTGGAGCTGTCGATCCAGCTCAACCGCCGCAGCAACGGCGTGGTCCAGGAGCAGAAGCTGTCGACGATGCGCCTCGTCACCGAGAGCGGCAAGAAGTCCCTCGTCGTCATCGGCGGCAAGCCCGACCTGGTCACGCCGGACCAGGTCCGCATCGAGATCGCGGCCCGGCGCCGCGACGGCAAGCGCGTCTACCTCGACTTCGATGTGAAGGAAGGCGGGCAGCCAGCGCTCAAGAGCACGCTGCTGGTCGAGGACGGCGTCGATAGCGGCGTGCACTCGTCGCCCGAGGACCCGAACAAGACCGAGATCGTGATCCGCGTGCGGACGCTGCCGCTCGGGGACGTGCCGGGCTACAAGTCCAAGCAGTGAAGCAGAACGCGACGGGCGTCGTCCGCCGAGGAACGACGCCCGTCACGAGCGTTGAAGTGCCCGTCAGGGCACGCTTTGAAGCGAGCCTGGAAGCGACTCAATACCCGGCGGCCAACCCCGTGTTCCGCCGCGGATCGTTCGCCCCGTAGAACCGGTTGTTCCCCACCGGCTTGCCGTTCAGCGACGGCGCGCCGACGATGATGGCCGCCAGGTGGTTCGCCGGATGCGGCGCGCCCAGCTTGTGGCCCATGCCCTCCAGCAGCTTGCGCGTGTCCGGCGAGAACGCATACGGCTCGACGTTGGTCAGGTCCGGCAGCCACTGCTGGTGGAAGCGCGGCGCGTCCACCGCCTCCTGCACGTTCATGTCGAAGTCGATCGCGTTGAGCATGGTCTGCAGCACCGCCGTGATGATGCGGCTGCCACCCGGCGTCCCCACCACCATCACCGGCTTGCCGTCCTTGGTCACGATGGTCGGGCTCATCGACGACAGCGGACGCTTCCCGGGCGCGATCGCATTCGCCTCGCCCTGCACCAGACCGTACATGTTGGGCACGCCGACCTTGGAGGTGAAGTCGTCCATCTCGTTGTTGAGCAGCACCCCCGTCTTCGCCGCCGTGACCTTGGCGCCGAACCAGTCGTTCAGCGTGTAGGTCACCGACACCGCGTTGCCCCACTTGTCCGCGATCGAGTAGTGCGTCGTGTTGCTGCCCTCATGCGGCGCGACGCCGGGCTTGATGTCCATGGACACGCCCGCCTTCGCCGGGTCGATCGCCGCGCGGATCTTCGCCGCGTAGCTCTTGTCCAGCAGCCGCTGCAACGGGTTCTTCACGAAGTCCGGATCGCCCAGCGTGCTGTTGCGATCGACGTAGGCATGCCGCATCGCCTCGATCTGGTAATGCGCGCCCTGCGCCGAGCCCCAGCCGAGCTGGCGCAGCGGATAGCCCTCGAGGATGTTGAGCATCTCGCAGATGATCACGCCGCCCGAGCTGGGCGGCGGCGCCGACACGACGTGATAGCCGCGGTAGTCGCATTCCACCGGCGGCAGCTCGCGCGTCTGGTACTGGTCCAGGTCGGCCTGCGTCAGGATGCCCTTGCCCGCCTGGCTGGACTCCACCAGCGCCTTCGCCACCCAGCCCTTGTAGAAGCCGTCCGTGCCCTTGGCGCCGATCTCGCGCAAGGTCTTCGCCAGGTCCTTCTGCACCAGCTTGTCGCCGGCCTGGAAGGGCTTGCCCTTGTTGAGGAAGATCGCGCCCGAGGCCGCGTCGGCCTCGAAGTCCTTGGTGGCCGTCTGGAACATGTCGACGTCGCCCTGTTCCAGCGCGAAGCCGCGGTCCGCCAGCGCGATCGCCGGCGCGATCAGCGCGGGGCGCTTCATCGTGCCGTACTTCTCCCGCGCGTACTCCATGCCCGAGACCGTGCCCGGCACGCCCACCGCGAGGTGCCCGTGCGTGCTCAGGCCCTTGACGACGTTGCCGTCCTTGTCGAGGTACATGTTGGCCGTCGCGGCCAGCGGCGCCTTCTCGCGGAAGTCGAGGAAGGTCTTGCGGCCGTCGGCCAGCTGGATGGTCATGAACCCGCCGCCGCCCAGGTTGCCCGCCGCCGGGTACACGACCGCGAGCGCGTAGCCCACCGCCACCGCGGCATCGACGGCATTGCCGCCGTCCTTGAGCACGTCGACGCCCACGCGCGTCGCGAGGTGCTGCGCCGTGACCACCATCCCGTTCTGCGCGGCCACCGGGGCAGCGGACGCCGCCAGCGACGGCGCCATCGGCGCGAAGGTCAAGGACGCGGTCACCGCCGCGGCGCAGGCCAGCAATCGGAAAGTCTTCATGAACCTGATTCCTCAAGAGATGCGACCGGGGCATTCGACACCCGAGAGGTGCCGCCCGCAATCCCAAGAGGCGTCAGGTCGTTACTGGAGAGGGTCTTTCAGCGCGTCGGGCACCGGCAGTGCGACGATGTCGATGCCCTCGTCCGCGAGCTCGCGCGCCTCGTCCGGCGTCGCCCGGCCGCGGATGCCGCGCTCCTCGGCCTCGCCGTAATGGATGCGGCGCGCCTCGGTGGCGAAACGGTCGCCGACATCCTCGGTCTTCGCCATCAGCGTGCGCACGGCCTGCAGCACCTGCTTCTGGAGCTCGATCGCGATCGGCGGCACGCCGTCCGACGGCGTCGGTCCCGCCGGCAGCTTCGTCGACGCCCCTATCGCGCGCGACTTGGCAGCTTCAGCAGCTTCAGCGGCTTCCGCGGCCTCGGCCGCTTGCGCCGCTTGTGCGGACTTCGACGACCTGGACGCGCGCGGCTCCGCGGCCGACGACAGATTCAGCCGCGGCGCGCTCGGCATCCGCCGCACGGCGACGCTGTTGCACAGCGGGCAGCTCAGGAGACCGCGCTCCTGTTGCGACTCGAAATCGGTGGAAGACGCGAACCAGCCCTCAAAGGCATGGCCGGCCTCGCAGGCCAGGTTCAGTACCAGCATGATGGACCGATGCTAGCGGCTGGCCGCCTCGTCCGCCGCCATCCAGTCCAATGGCCATGCACCGGCGCGCCAGCGCTGCAGCCATTGCAGGCCGATCAGCGTCTTGGCGTCGGTGATGCGGCCGTCGAAGGCCATGCGGTCGAGCTCGTCCTCGGTCACCGGCAGCAGGTCGAGGAACTCCTCGTCGTCCAGTTGCCGCTCGCCGGCGATCAGGCCGCGGGCGAAGAAGATCTCGATGCGTTCGTCCGAGTAGGCGATCGCGTTGTGCAGCACGCCGGCGTAGGCCCATTCGCGCGCCTGGTAGCCGGTCTCCTCGACCAGCTCGCGCATCGCGCAGCGCAACGGGGTCTCGTCCGGATCCAGCTTGCCTGCGGGGAACTCCAGCACCACGCGCCCGACCGGGTAGCGGTACTGCCGTTCCAGCAGCACGCGGCCGTCGTCGAACAGCGGCACGATCACCGCGGCGCCGGGGTGGCGGATGTACTCGCGCGTGGCCTCCCGGCCGTTGGGGAGCGCGACGCGGTCGCGCTTCACCTGAAGGAAGTTGCCCCGCAGGATCCATTCGGACGCCAGCGGGGCTTCGCGCAGATGCTCATCAGCGTCGGCGGCCGGCGGGATGCCGATCACGCCGTCGTCCTCAGGTCGGTTGGCTTCAGGCAGCTTCTTCGTCATCGAACTCTCGCACCTTGGACCGGGAGCGGCGCAGGTAGCGCCACACGAAACCCGGGAAGCCCAAGGTGACGAACATCGCCACCGCGGCGGCGTAGAACTCCCAGCCCTGCGGGAACCGCTGGCCCTGCGTGGACTCCAGGCCGAAGCCCACGGCCAGCGTGATCAGCGCGAGCAGGAACAGCTCCAGCAGCCGCCACCCGCCGGCCTTGGGATCGCGACGCGGCCCCACCAGCAGGATGCGGGAACTCACGTACGGCAGGTTGGCCGCGACCAGCGCCACCACCAGCACCATCCAGACTGAAACGCCTTGATCCATGGTCGGGTTCTCTCTTGCGCGTTGCCGCTGTCGGGGTCGTTCGATGGGCCGGCGATCAGTGCGCCAGCGCGCGGACGACCGCCTGCGTGCACAGCGCCAGCAGGCCGCTCGGCAGCAGGCCCAGCACCAGCACCGCGGCGCCGTTCAGCGACATCACCACGCGGGCGTCCATGGGCGCCGTCACCGGGCTGTGGTCGGTCGGTTCATCGAAGAACATGACCTTCACCACGCGCAGGTAGTAGAACGCGCCGACCAGCGACAGCAGCACCGCGATCACGGCCATCCAGATGTAGAGCGACTGGCCCGTCGTGACCATCGCCTGCAGCACGGCCAGCTTGCCGTAGAAGCCCACCATCGGCGGGATGCCGGCCAGCGAGAACATGTAGATCGCCATCACGAAGGCGTACCACGGGCTGCGCTTGAACAGGCCGGCCAGATCGCTGATCTGCTCGGACTCGAAGCCCTGGCGCGCCAGCAGCATGATCAGGCCGAAGCTGCCCAGCGTCGTCAGCACATAGGTGATCGCGTAGAACATCGCCGAGCTGTAGGCGTTCAGCGCGTGCACGTCCGGCTGCTTGTTCACCACGCCCGAGGCCAGGCCCAGCACGACGAAGCCCATCTGCGAGATCGTCGAGTACGCCAGCATCCGCTTCAGGTTGGTCTGCGCGATCGCGGCCAGGTTGCCCACGACCAGCGAGGCCACGGCCATCACCAGCATCATCTGCTGCCAGTCGTTGGCCAGCGGGAGCATGCCCTCCACCAGCAGACGCAGCGTCATGCCCAGCGCGGCCAGCTTGGGCGCGCCGCCGATCAGCAGCGTCGCGGCGGTCGGCGCGCCTTGGTAGACGTCCGGCACCCACATGTGGAACGGCGCGGCGCCCAGCTTGAAGCCCAGGCCGGCGACCACGAAGACCACGCCCAGCACCAGCACGCCCTGGTTGACCGTGCCGCTGGAGATGACCTCGTACACGCGCGGGATCGACAGCGAGCCGGTCGCGCCGTACATCATCGACAGGCCGTACAGCAGGAAGCCCGAGGCCAGCGCGCCCAGCACGAAGTACTTCATCGCGGCTTCGGTCGAGATCGTGTGATCGCGACGCAGCGCCGTCAGCGCGTACAGCGACAGGCTCATCAGCTCCAGACCCAGGTAGGTGGTCAGGAAGTTGTTGGCCGCCACCATCACGTTGACGCCCAGCAGCACCAGCAGGCTCAGCGTGAACAGCTCGCCCTTGAGGATGTCGCGGGACTCGGCGTACGGACGCGCGTAGACCAGCGTGACGATCAGCGCGAAGGCGCTGACGCCGCTCAGCAGGTGGCTCAGCGGATCGATGACCAGCATGCCCTGCATCGCCTCGATGCGCGGCTCGCCCATCGCGGCGAAGTGCATCGCGCCGACCACCGCCAGGCTGAGCTGCGTCAGCAGGTAGGTCGTCGTGCGGCGCGGATCGGTGACGAACAGATCCACCAGCGCGACCACGCAGGCCAGCACCAGCAACAGGATTTCGGGATAGACCGCAGCCCAGTTCATGTCGTTCATTGTGTCGGGCCCTTATTGGATCTTGGACACCGCGACGTGCTTGAGCAGCGCGTCGACGGATTGGTGCATCACGTCGGTGAACGGCTTCGGGTACACGCCCATGTAGAGCGTCGCGATCGCCAGCACGCCCAGCATCAGGAACTCACGGCCGTTGATGTCGGTCAGGTTGCGCACGTTGTCGTTGGTCACCGCGCCGAAGTAGACGCGCTTGATCATCCACAGCGTGTAGGCCGCGCCGAAGATCAGCGCCGTGGCCGCCAGCAGGCCGATCCAGAAGTTGTGGCCGACGGCGCCCAGGATCACCATCCACTCGCCCACGAAACCGGCCGTCGCCGGCAGGCCGCAGTTGGCCATGCCGAAGAACACCGCCAGCGCCGCGAACTTGGGCATCGTGTTGACGACGCCGCCGTAGTCCGCGATCTCACGCGAATGCACGCGGTCGTACAGGACGCCGATGCACAGGAACATCGCGCCCGACACGAAGCCGTGCGAGATCATCTGAACCAGGCCGCCGGCGACGCCCAGCTCGTTGAAGATGAAGAAGCCCAGGGTCACGAAGCCCATGTGGGCGACCGACGAGTAGGCCACCAGCTTTTTCATGTCGCGCTGGACCATGGCCACCAGGCCGATGTAGACCACCGCGATCAGCGACAGGCCGATGATGACCCAGTCGTAGTGACGGGCCGCATCCGGCGCGATCGGCAGCGAGAAGCGCAGGAAGCCGTAGGCGCCCAGCTTCAGCATGATGGCCGCCAGGACCACCGAGCCGCCCGTCGGGGCTTCCACGTGGGCGTCCGGCAACCACGTGTGCACCGGCCACATCGGCACCTTCACCGCGAAGGCCGCGAAGAAGGCGAAGAAGAGCAGTGACTGCGCCGACATCGGCAGCGGCAGCTTGTGCCACAGCAGGATCTCGAAGCTGCCCGACTGGCTGTACAGGTACAGCAGCGCGATCAGCATCAGCAGCGAGCCCGCCAGCGTGTACAGGAAGAACTTGAAGGCCGCGTACACGCGACGAGGTCCGCCCCAGACGCCGATGATGATGTACATCGGGATCAGCGTGGCCTCGAAGAACACGTAGAACAGCATGCCGTCGAGCGCGCAGAACACGCCGATCATCAGGCCCGACAGGATCAGGAAGGCGCCCATGTACTGGTGCACCCGCGTGGCTATCACTTCCCAGGCCGCGATCACCACGATGATCGAGATGAAGGCCGTCAGCGGGACGAACCACATCGAGATGCCGTCCACGCCCAGGTGGTAGTGGATGTTGAAGCGCGGGATCCAGGTCGCGACCTCGACGAACTGCATCGCCGCCGTCGTGTTGTCGAAGCCGCTGATCAGCGGCAGGGTCACCAGGAAGGACAGCACGGCGCCGACCAGCGCCATCCAGCGCACCGCGCCGGCGTTGTTGTCGCGACCGAGCGCGAGCAGGAGGCCACCGCAGACGATGGGCAGCCAGATGGAGAGACTTAGCAACATTCTTATTCTCCGCCCGCGTCAGAGGCCGAACAGGGCCTTGAATTGGGGCCCCATGTAAGGCCACAGCTGCCAGGTCATCAGACCCACGACACCCAGGATCATCACCAGCGCGTACCAGTACAGGTGGCCGGTCTGGACCAGCCGCACCAGGCCGGCGAAACCGCCCACCGTGCGCGCCGAGCCGTTGATCAGCACGCCGTCGATGACGGCCTGGTCGCCGGCCTTCCACAGGCCGGATCCGAGCGCGCGCGCGCCGCGGGCCAGCACGTTCTCGTTGAACCAGTCCATGTAGTACTTGTTCTCGAGGATCGTCACGATCGGGCGGAAGGTGCGCGCGATCGCGGCCGGGATGGCCGGGCTGATCATGTAGAACCAGTAGGCCACGGCCACGCCGGCCACCGCCAGCCACAAGGGCAGCGTCTGCAGGCTGTGTACCGCCATCGCGACGGCGCCGTGGAACTCCTCGCCCAGCTCGCTCATCGCGTGATGGACCTCGTGGTTCACGAAGATCGAGTCCTTGAAGAAGTCGCCGTGCAGCATCGGCTTGATCGTGAAGAAACCGATCAGCACCGACGGGATCGCCAGCAGCACCAGCGGCACCGTCACCACCCACTTCGACTCATGCGGCGTGTGGTCGTGACCGTCGCCGTGGTGATCGTCGTCGTGGTGGTCGTGCTCGCCCGGGAAGGGCTTGTGGTGGAAGTGCTCCTTGCCGTGGAAGACCAGGAAGTACATCCGGAAGCTGTAGAACGCGGTCACGAAGACGCCGGCCACCACCGCGAAGTACGCGAAGCTCGCGCCCGGCAGGTGCGAGGCGTGCACGGCCTCGATGATCGAGTCCTTCGAGTAGAAGCCCGAGAAGAACGGCGTGCCGATCAGCGCCAGCGAGCCCAGCAGCGAGGTGATCCAGGTCACCTTCATGTACTTGCGCAGGCCGCCCATGTTGCGGATGTCCTGGTCATGGTGCATGCCGATGATCACGGAGCCCGCGCCCAGGAACAGCAGCGCCTTGAAGAACGCGTGCGTCATCAGGTGGAACACCGCCACCGAGTAGGCCGAGGCGCCCAGCGCCACCGTCATGTAGCCCAGCTGCGAGAGCGTGGAGTACGCGACGACGCGCTTGATGTCGTTCTGGATGATGCCCAGGAAGCCCATGAACAGCGCCGTGATCGAGCCGATGACCAGCACGAAGCTCAGCGCGGTGTCGGACAGCTCGAACAGCGGGCTGAAGCGCGACACCATGAAGATGCCGGCCGTCACCATGGTCGCCGCGTGGATCAGCGCCGAGATCGGGGTCGGGCCTTCCATCGAGTCCGGCAGCCACACGTGCAGCGGGAACTGCGCCGACTTGCCCATCGCGCCGATGAACAGGCAGATGCAGGCCACGCTCAGCATCATCCAGGGCTCGCCGCCGAAGGGGTTGGCGAAGCCGATCTTCGCGAGTTCCGCCGACTTGGCGAAGGTCTCGGTGTAGTTCAGCGAGCCGCCGTAGGCGACCAGCAGGCCGATGCCCAGGATGAAGCCAAAGTCGCCGACCCGGTTCACCAGGAAGGCTTTCATGTTGGCGAAGATCGCCGTGGGCTTTGTGTACCAGAAGCCGATCAGCAGGTAGGACACCAGGCCCACCGCTTCCCAGCCGAAGAACAGCTGCAGCATGTTGTTGGACATCACCAGCATCAGCATGCTGAAGGTGAACAACGAGATGTAGCTGAAGAAGCGCTGGTAGCCGGGGTCTTCCTCCATGTAGCCGATGGTGTAGATGTGCACCATCAGCGAGACGAAGGTCACCACGCACATCATCATCGCGGACAGGCCGTCGATCATGAAGCCGACTTCCATCTTCAGGCCGCCCAGCACCATCCACTCGTAGACGGTCTGGTTGAAGCGCGCGCCGTCGAGCACGGCGTTCAGCGTCATCACGGAGATGATCAGCGCCACCAGCACGCCGAGGATGGTCACCGTGTGGGCGCCGCGGCGGCCCACCTGCTTGCCGAACAGGCCCGCCACGATGGCGCCGGCCAGCGGCGCCAGGGGCACCGCCAGCAGCATGTTCTGAGAGAGTGTTGCAGACATTGTTTTTCTCGCTTCCCTCGTCAGCCCTTGAGGGCGTCCAGCTCTTCCACGTCGATGCTGCTGCGGTTGCGGAACAGCACGACCAGGATCGCCAGGCCGATCGCCGACTCGGCGGCCGCCACGGTGAGGATGAAGAACACGAACACCTGGCCGGCCATGTCGCCCAGGTAGTGCGAGAAGGCCACGAAGTTCATGTTGACCGCCAGCAGCATCAGCTCGATGGCCATCAGCAGCACGATCAGGTTCTTGCGGTTCAGGAAGATGCCGATCACCGACAGCGCGAACAGGAATGCGCCCAGGATCAGGAAGTGGTTCAGGCTCAGCGCACCCATCACGCGGCTCCTTCGTTCTTGTCAGCCGCCGGCAGCGACGGCGCTTCGACGGTCGGGGCGACCTTGACGATCTTCAGGCGGTCAGCCTTCTTGACGCGCACCTGCTGCGACGGATCCTGGTGGCGCGAGTCCTTGCGGCCGCGCAGCGTCAGCGCGATCGCCGCGATGATCCCCACCAGCAGCAGCACCGCGGCGATCTGCACCGGGAACAGGTAATTGGTGTAGATCTCGATGCCCAGCAGCTTGGTGTTGCCCAGCTGCGCCATGTTGGGGATCTCCGGGGCGTTCTCGACGCCGCGGAAGCCGCCCATCAGCACGGCCGCGATCTCCAGCGCGATGACCGCGCCGACGAGGCTGGCCACCGGCAGGTGCTTCCAGATGCTCTCGCGCACGGCCGTGGACTCGAAGTCCAGCATCATCACGACGAACAGGAACAGCACCATAACGGCGCCGATGTAGACCAGCACCAGGGTGATGGCCAGGAACTCGGCCTTCAGCAGCATCCACAGACAGGAGGCGCTGAAGAAGGACAGGATCAGGAACAGGGCCGAGTGAACGGTGCTCTTGGCCGTGATGACACGGATCGCGGAGCCCAGCAACACGGCCGAGAAAACGTAGAAGAGCGCGGTAGTGATATCCATGCGATGTCCTGCAAGCAGGCCGCCGGTCGCAGTCCTCTCCCCTCCCCTTGCGGCGAGGTGAAGGAGACCGCCGGACCGGTCAGCGGTACTTGGCGTCGGCCTCCTTGCTGGCTGCGATCTGCGGCTCGTACCGGTCCCCCACCGCCAGGAGCATCTCCTTGGTGAAGTACAGGTCGCCGCGCTTCTCGCCGTGGTATTCGAAGATGTCGGTCTCGACGATGGAGTCGACCGGGCAGCTCTCTTCGCAGAAGCCGCAGAAGATGCACTTGGTCAGGTCGATGTCGTAGCGCGTCGTGCGGCGCGAGCCGTCCGCGCGCACGTCGGATTCGATCGTGATCGCCATGGCGGGGCACACGGCCTCGCACAGCTTGCAGGCGATGCAGCGCTCTTCACCGTTCTCGTAGCGGCGCAGCGCGTGCAGACCGCGGAAGCGAGGAGACAGCGGGGTCTTCTCTTCCGGGAACTGCACCGTGATGTTCTTCGAGAGGAAATGCCGGCCGGTGAGGGCCATGCCCTTCAGCAGCTCGGTGAGCATGAAGCTCTTGACTAGGTCCTTGATCACAGCGGGTACCTCGGCTTACTTCCAGATATTGAACGGCGACTGGATCCACAGACCCACGACCACCAGCCAGATCAGCGTGATGGGGATGAAGATCTTCCAGCCCAGACGCATGATCTGGTCATAGCGATAGCGCGGGAACGTGGCACGCACCCACAGGAAGCAGGTCACGACGAAGAAGGTCTTCAGGAACAGCCAGACCCAGTTCCACAGGCCCATGGTCTGCTGGATGAAGGCCGGGGTCTCCATGCCGAACAGGCTCCAGGACACCGGGGCCGACCAGCCGCCCAGGAACATCAGCACCGCGAGGGCCGACACCAGGATCATGTTGGCGTACTCGGCCAGGAAGAACATCGCGAACGACATGCCCGAGTACTCGATCATGTGACCGGCCACGATCTCCGATTCGCCTTCGACGACGTCGAAGGGATGGCGGTTCGTCTCGGCCAGGCCGGAGATGAAGTACACGATGAAGATCGGCAGCAGCGGCAGCCAGTTCCAGGACAGGATGTTCACGCCGTGCGACGCGAACCAGCCCTGCTCCTGGCTCATCACGATGGCGCTGACGTTCATCGAGCCCGTCACCATCAGCACGACGACCAGGCAGAAGCCCATCGCGATCTCGTACGAGACCATCTGCGCGGAGGCGCGCAGCGCGCCCAGGAAGGCGTACTTCGAGTTCGAGGCCCAGCCCGCGATGATCACGCCGTAGACCTCCAGCGAGGTGATGGCCATCAGGAACAGCAGGCCGGCGTTGACGTCGGCGATCGCGACGCCAGGACCGAAGGGCACCACCGCCCAGGCCGCCAGTGCCGGCATGATCGTCATGATCGGGCCGAGGAAGAACAGGTTCTTGTTGGCCGCGCTCGGGATGATGATCTCCTTGAAGATCAGCTTCACCGCATCGGCGATCGGGGTCAGCAGGCCCATCGGACCGACACGGTTCGGACCCGGACGGATCTGCGACCAGCCGATGGCCTTGCGTTCCCACAGCGTCAGGTAGGCGACGCAGCCCAGCAGCGGCAGCAGCACGGCGATGATCTTGAGCACGCTCCAGACCACCGGCCAGACCACACCTCCCAGCAGCGAGGCGCCGGCGTTATAGAAGTTTTCCATCGTCGTCTCGTCCTCAGGCCTTGGTCACGGCGATCGCGCCGGTGAACGCGCCCAGTGCGGCGGTCTCGGGGATGCCGGCGGGGATGCGCACCACGGTCGCGGGCAGCGATGCGTCCAGCTGCGCGGCCAGCACGGCCTCGCCGCCGTCCTGCGACACGCGCACCTGCGCACCCTTCTCGGTCAGGCCGAGCTCGGTCCACAGTGCCTGCGGCAGCGAAGCGATCGCCGCATCACGGCCGTCGCGGGTCAGCTGCAGCGAGGTGGCGCGACGCACCAGGGCGTCGGTCGCGTAGATCGGCACCGTCGTCAGGCGTTCCAGGCCTTGCGCCGCTTGCACGGGCGCTGCAGCGGCGGCGGACTGCGCCGACACCGTGTTGCCCAGGCGGTTCGCCAGGTCCAGCGACGAGCCCAGCGCCGCGGTGCGGACCTGCTCGGAGCTGTCGAAGTCGAAGCCCTGCAGGCTCAGCAGGTTGCCCAGCACGCGCAGGATCTTCCAGCCCGGACGGGTCTCGCCGCGGGCCTTGGCCACGCCGACGAAGCTCTGCAGGCGGCCTTCCGCGTTGACGAAGCTGCCCGAGGTCTCGGTGAACGGGGCCGTCGGCAGCAGCACGTCGGCGAACTCCACCACCGGGCCGGTCTTGAACGGCGTCAGCACGACGACCATCTCTGCCGCGTTGATCGCCTTCTTGGCGGCGGCGGCATTCGCGCCGTCCAGCACCGGGTCGGTGTTGAGCAGCAGCAGCGCCTTGGCGGGCTGGTCGTTCAGCAGTTGGGCTGCCGTGCGACCGCCCTGCCCCGGGCGTGCGTTGACGAGCTGCGCGCCGACGCTGTTCGCGGCGGCCGACAGCACGCCGACGGTGGCGCCGGTCTGCTCGCCGATCCAGTTCGCCAGCGACAGCAGCGTCGCGGCTTGCGGATGCTGGATCGCGGCGTTGCCGATCAGCACGGCCTTGCGCTCGCCCGACAGCAGCGTGTCGGCGATCGCCTTGGCGGCCTCGGTGGCGTTGCCTTGCACAGGAGCGCTGACGCCCTTCGCCGCGCCGATGGCGGCGGCGACGTTGGCCAGTTCAGCGACCCAGGCCGACGGTGCGGCGGTGATCGCGGCGGCGACCGGCATCTTCCAGTCTTCGACCGAGCCGGCCAGCGACACGACCTGCGCGCCGCGGCGGGCGGCCTGGCGAAGGCGTTGCGCGAACAGCGGGTGGTCCTTGCGCAGCGACGAGCCGACGACGAAGGCGCGGTCCAGCTGCGACAGCGATGCGATCGCGGTGCCCAGCCACAGGGCCTTGCCGTCCGCGGCGCGCAGCGCCGGGTCGACGACGCGCAGCTGCGTGTCGATGTTCTCGCTGCCCAGGCCGCGCACCAGTTGCGCCAGCAGGTGCAGTTCCTCGACGGTGCTGTGCTCGGAGCCCAGCGCGGCGATGGAGGCGCCGCCCTTCTCCGTCTTGACCTGCTTCAGGCCGTTGGCGACGTACTCGAGCGCGGTGGTCCAGTCGACGGACTTCCACTCGCCGCCCTGCTTCAGCATCGGGGTGGTCAGGCGTTCGTCGCCGTTCAGCGCTTCGTAGGAGAAGCGGTCGCGGTCGGCGATCCAGCACTCGTTGACGGCTTCGTTCTCCAGCGGGACGACGCGCATCACTTCGTTGTTCTTGACCTGGACGATCAGGTTCGCACCGGTCGAGTCATGCGGGCTGACGCTCTTGCGACGCGACAGTTCCCAGGTGCGGGCGCTGTAGCGGAAGGGCTTGCTGGTCAGCGCGCCCACCGGGCAGATGTCGATCATGTTGCCCGACAGCTCCGAGTCCACGGTGCGGCCGACGAAGGTCTGGATCTCGCTGTGCTCGCCGCGGTGCGCCATGCCCAGCTCCATCACGCCGGAGATCTCCTGGCCGAAACGGACGCAGCGGGTGCAGTGGATGCAGCGGCTCATCTCTTCCATCGAGATCAGCGGGCCGACGTTCTTGTGGAACACCACGCGCTTCTCTTCCGAGTAGCGCGAGGCGCTGGCGCCGTAACCGACGGCCAGATCCTGCAGCTGGCATTCGCCGCCCTGGTCGCAGATGGGGCAGTCCAGCGGGTGATTGATCAGCAGGAACTCCATCACGCCCTGCTGGGCCTTGATGGCTTTCTCGCTCTTGGTGCGCACGATCATGCCCTGCGTCACCGGCGTGGCGCAGGCGGGCAGCGGCTTGGGCGCCTTCTCCACGTCCACCAGGCACATGCGGCAGTTGGCCGCGATGCTCAGCTTCTTGTGATAGCAGAAGTGCGGGATGTACGCGCCGGCCTTCTCGGCGGCATGCATCACCATGCTGCCTTCGGGCACTTCGACCTTCTGGCCGTCGAGTTCGATTTCAACCATAGTTCTTCTCAGCGGCTCCGATCAGGCGTGCGCCGGCGACTTCGCCGTGGCGGACGGGGACGACGCGGCGGGCGCCTTGTTCTGCTGGGCCTGTTCGATCATCGCGATGAACTCGCCCTTGAAGTGCTTGAGCATCGCGCGCACCGGCATCGCCGCGGCGTCGCCCAGCGCGCAGATGGTGCGGCCCTGGATGTTGTCGGCCACGGAGTTCAGCAGGTCGATGTCCTCGACGCGGCCCTTGCCGTGGGCGATGCGCTCGATCACGCGGTGCATCCAGCCCGTGCCTTCGCGGCAGGGCGTGCACTGGCCGCAGGACTCGTGCGCGTAGAAGTAGGACAGGCGCAGCAGGCTGGTGACCATGCAGCGGGTCTCGTCCATCACGATGACCGCGCCCGAGCCCAGCATGGAGCCGTTCTTGGCGATGGAGTCATAGTCCATCGTGCACTGCATCATGACGTCGGCCGGCAGCACCGGGGCGGACGAGCCGCCGGGGATCACCGCCTTGAGCTTGCGGCCGCCGCGCACGCCGCCGGCGAGCTCCAGCAGCTTCTCGAACGAGGTGCCCAGGGGGATCTCGTAGTTGCCCGGACGCTCGACGTCGCCGGAGATCGAGAAGATCTTGGTGCCGCCGTTGTTGGGCTTGCCGACTTCGAGGTAGGCCTGGCCGCCGTTGCGGATGATCCAGGGCACCGCCGCGAAGGTCTCGGTGTTGTTGATGGTGGTCGGCTTGCCGTACAGGCCGAACGAGGCCGGGAACGGCGGCTTGAAGCGGGGCTGGCCCTTCTTGCCTTCGAGCGATTCCAGCAGCGCGGTTTCCTCGCCGCAGATGTAGGCGCCGAAGCCGTGGTGGCCGTGCAGCTGGAAGCTGAAGTTGCTGCCCAGGATGTTGTCGCCCAGGTAGCCGGCCGCGCGGGCCTCTTCCAGCGCGGCTTCGAAGCGTTCGTACACCTCGAAGATCTCGCCGTGGATGTAGTTGTAGCCGACCTTGATGCCCATCGCGAACGCCGCGATCGCCATGCCTTCGATGACGATGTGCGGGTTGAACATCAGGATGTCGCGGTCCTTGCAGGTCCCGGGCTCACCCTCGTCGCTGTTGCAGACCAGGTACTTCGCACCCGGGAACTGGCGCGGCATGAAGCTCCACTTCAGGCCGGTCGGGAAGCCCGCGCCGCCGCGGCCGCGCAGGCCGGAGGCCTTCACTTCGGCGATGACCTGGTCGGAGGTCATGCCCTGACCCTCGCCCTGGGCGAGGATCTTGCGCAGGGCCTGGTAGCCGCCGCGCGCTTCGTAGTCTTTCAGCGACCAGTTCCTGCCATCGAGGCCCGCGTAGATCTGCGGGGTGATGTTGCGGTCGTGGAAGCAGGTTTCCTTGCCGGTGGCCTGCCACTTCGAGAGGTCGATGTTCGCGATGTTGGTCATCGTCCAGGTCCCTCAGTTCTTGTTGGCGGCGTGGTGAGCTCTGAGAGCGTCCACCAGCTCGTCCAGACGTTCGGCGCTCATGAAGCTGAGCATCTGGCGGTCGTTCACCAGCATCACCGGCGAGTCGGCGCAAGCACCCAGGCACTCGCTCTGCTGCACGGTGAAGACGCCGTCGGCGGTCGTGCCGCCGGCCTCGACGCCCAGCTTCGAGCAGAGGTGGTCCAGCGCCTTCTGGCCGTCGCGCAGCTGGCACGGCAGGTTGGTGCAGACGTTCAGCTTGAACAGGCCCAGCTTGCGCTGGTTGTACATGTTGTAGAAGGTCGTGACCTCGTAGACGGCGATCGCCGGCATGCCGAGGTACTGCGCGATCGCGTCTTCCGCCTCGCGGGACACGAAGCCCTGCTCCTGCTGGACGATGGACAGGCAGGCCATCACGGCCGACTGCGCCTGCTCGGCCGGGTACTTCGCGACTTCGCGCGCGAAGCGGGCCGCGGTGGCCTCGCTCAACACGAACCCGGTGCTCACAATTTCAGTGCTGCTCATGCGGTCACCACTCAACGGTCAATTTCACCGAACACGATGTCCATCGTGCCGATCACGGCCACCGCGTCGGCAATCATGTGTCCGCGGGCCATCTCGTCCAGCGCGGCCAGATGCGAATAGCCCGGCGCGCGGATCTTCAGCCGGTACGGCTTGTTGGCGCCGTCGCTGATCAGGTAGATGCCGAACTCGCCCTTCGGATGCTCGACCGACGCGTAGGCCTCGCCCTCGGGGACGCGGAAACCTTCGGTGAACAGCTTGAAGTGGTGGATCAGCTCTTCCATGCTGGTCTTCATCGCCACGCGGCTCGGGGGAGCGACCTTGTGGTTGTCGGTGATGACCGGACCCGGGTTGGCCTTC
Organism: Roseateles noduli; assembly: GCA_002205125.1. GTDB lineage: Bacteria > Pseudomonadota > Gammaproteobacteria > Burkholderiales > Burkholderiaceae_C > Roseateles > Roseateles noduli. Next base: position 249,770 of record NIOE01000011.1, read on the forward strand.
AGCCACTTCACGCACTGCTGCACGATGCGGTTGGACTGGCGCATCTCCTCGACGCGCACGCAGTAGCGGTCGTAGGTGTCGCCGTTGGTGCCGACCGGGATGTCGAAGTCCATCTTGCCGTACACGTCGTACGGCTGTGTCTTGCGCGTGTCCCAGGCGATGCCGGAGCCGCGCAGCATCGGTCCGGTCAGGCCCAGGTTGAGCGCGCGCTCGGGCGTCACGACGCCGATGCCCACCGTGCGCTGCTTCCAGATGCGGTTGTCGGTCAGCAGCGTCTCGTAGTCGTCGACGTTGGCCGGGAAGCGGTTGCAGAAGTCCTCGATGAAGTCCAGCAGCGAGCCCTGGCGGTTCTCGTTGAGCTTGTCGATGGCCTTCTGGTTCTTGATCTTGCTGACCTTGTACTGCGGCATCGCGTCCGGCAGGTCGCGGTACACGCCGCCCGGACGGAAGTAGGCCGCGTGCATGCGCGCGCCCGAGACCGCCTCGTACATGTCGAAGATGTCCTCACGCTCGCGGAAGCAGTAGATGAGGATGTTCATCGCGCCGCAGTCGATGCCGTGCGCGCCCAGCCAGAGCAGGTGGTTCAGGATGCGGGTCAGCTCGCCGAACATCACGCGGATGTACTGCGCGCGCTCCGGCACTTCCAGGCCGAGCATCTTCTCGATGGCCAGGCAGTACGCGTGCTCGTTGGACATCATCGACACGTAGTCGAGGCGGTCCATGTAGGGCAGCGACTGGATGAAGGTCTTGGTCTCGGCCAGCTTCTCGGTGGCGCGGTGCAGCAGGCCGATGTGCGGGTCGGCGCGCTGGATGACTTCCCCGTCCAGCTCCAGCACCAGGCGCAGCACGCCGTGCGCGGCCGGATGCTGCGGACCGAAGTTCAGGGTGTAGTTCTTGATTTCGGCTGGCATGCTCACAGGCCCCCGTAGTTGTCTTCGCGGATCACGCGCGGCGTGATCTCACGCGGCTCGATGGTCACCGGCTGGTAGATCACGCGTTTTTGCTCGGGGTCGTAGCGCATCTCGACATGGCCCGTCACCGGGAAGTCCTTGCGCATCGGGTGGCCGATGAAACCGTAGTCGGTCAGGATGCGACGAAGGTCCTCATGGCCTTCGAAGATGATCCCGTACAGGTCGAACGCCTCGCGCTCGAACCAGTTGGCGGCGTTCCAGATCGGCGTCACGGCGGCGACCGACGGGAAGTCGTCTTCCGGCGCGAAGACCTTCAGGCGCAGGCGCCAGTTCTTGTTGATCGACAGCAGGTGGGTGACGACGGCGAAGCGCGCGCCTTCGTAGGCGCCGTCCTTGTAGGCGGAGTAGTCCACGCCGCACAGGTCGATCAGCTGCTCGAAGCGCAGCTCCGAGTGGTCGCGCAGCAGCTTGGCGACGTTGAAGTAGTCCTTGGCCGCGACGGTGATCGTGATTTCGCCCAGCTCGCGCTTGAACGTGACGATCTGGTCGCCCAGCACGCTGTGCAGGGCCGCCTGCAGGGTGTCGAGTTTGAGGGTCATGAGGTCAACCTGCTTCTGCTCAGCGAGCGATGGTGTTCTCGCGGCGGATCTTGGCCTGCAGCTGCAGGATGCCGTAGAGCAGCGCCTCGGCGGTCGGCGGACAGCCCGGGACATAGACGTCGACCGGGACGATGCGGTCGCAGCCGCGGACCACCGAATAGCTGTAGTGGTAGTAGCCGCCGCCGTTGGCGCAGCTGCCCATGGACAGCACCCAGCGCGGCTCGGCCATCTGGTCGTAGACCTTGCGCAGCGCCGGCGCCATCTTGTTGCACAGCGTGCCGGCCACGATCATCAGGTCGGACTGGCGCGGGCTGGGACGGAACAGCATGCCGAAACGGTCGATGTCGTAGCGGGCGGCGCCCGCGTGCATCATCTCGACCGCGCAGCAGGCGAGACCGAAGGTCATCGGCCACAACGAACCGGTCTTGGACCAGTTCACCAGCTTGTCCAGCTGGGTGGTCATGAAGCCTTCCTTCAATACGCCTTCGTTACCCATATCGAATTCCCATCTTTCGAGATCAGCGGAGAAGGCACGTCGGACGGTGGTCGCTGCATGAAAGCCACACTAACGCCACGTTGACGCGTTGCCCTTCCCTAACGGACACGCGCCCTGAACGGGCGCCGTGTCCTGATGCGTTCACGGATCCGGCGCGTCATCGCGGATCCGCCGTCGGTCGTCACTCCCAGTCGAGCGCGCCCTTCTTCCATTCGTAGGCGAAGCCCACGACCAGGATGCCCAGGAAGATCATCATCGCCCAGAAGCCCGTCGGACCGATCTCGCGCAGCGAGACCGCCCACGGGAACAGGAAGGCGATTTCCAGATCGAAGAGGATGAAGAGGATGGCGACGAGGTAGTAGCGCACGTCGAATTTCATGCGCGCGTCCTCGAAGGCCTCGAAGCCGCATTCGTAGGGGCTGTTCTTTGCCGCGTCAGGGCGACGCGGGCCCGCCAGGAAGCCCAGCACTTGCGGAGCGATACCCACTCCGCAACCGACCAGGATGAAAAGGATGACGGGCAGGTATTGTTCCAGGCTCACGACTTGCTCTCGTTGTATGGCCGGGATTAGATACTGCCGACCTTGGGCGGCAACACCATTTCCCGGCGTGTCACCGAAGATTGGCGGGCCAGGGCCGACCAACGATTCGGCAAAAGCAACGGGCGCGCCGCCAGCGATTATCCAATCGCTCACGGACCGCGCCCGCCTTGTCCTCTGGAAATTCGCACACCTGTTGTGCGCTGGAATTTCCCGAGTCCTCAACCTGCTTGATCGCTTGTCGATCCGGCTTTCCGGCTAGATCGCGAAGACCATGGCAGGCCGATTTATTCTGGTGCCGACGGCGAGACTCGAACTCGCACAGCTTTCGCCACTACCCCCTCAAGATAGCGTGTCTACCAATTTCACCACGTCGGCTTGTGATCACCTTTCAGTGATCTTGTCTTGACGGTTTGCGCTTCAGACAGCCTCGAATTCTATAGTGCTTTTCAAGCTCCAAAAGGAAACCAAAGCAATTTTGTCGAGGTGCTTGCGCTTGCCGCCCAGCCCTGTCAGTTCGACGCGCCGGAAGCAGCGGCCGAAGGCGCGGCTTGAGGAGCGATCGAGGCGCCCGGCAGCACCGCGGCCGAGGCCGGTGCCGACGGCACGGCGGCGCGTTCGAGCAGCTGCTCGCCCGCCGACGGACCCGAACCGATGCCGCCTTCGCGGTGGCTGCCCATGTAGGCCAGCGCCAGCGTCGACACGAAGAAGATCGTCGCCGCGACGGCCGTCGAGCGCGACAGGAAGTTCGCGCTGCCGGTGGCGCCGAACAGCGAGCCCGAGGCGCCGCTGCCGAACGACGCGCCCATGTCGGCGCCCTTGCCGTGCTGCACCAGCACCAGGCCGATCATCGCCAGGGCTGCAATCAGTTGCAGCACCAGCACCAGATTCATCATCACTTGCATTGCTATTTCTCCAGGAACCTTGAACGCCGGGGGTCAGCCGGCAGCGCGGCAGATCGCCGCGAAATCAACCGCCTTCAGCGCGGCGCCTCCGATGAGGCCGCCGTCGATGTCAGTCTGCGCAAACAGTTGGGGGGCGTTGTCGGGCTTGACGCTGCCGCCGTACAGGATCTGCATCTGGTCGGCCTTCTGCGTGGCCGCGCGCAGCTGCTGACGCAGCAGCGCATGGACCTGCTGGGCCTGCTCCGGCGTGGCCGTCAGGCCCGTGCCGATCGCCCAGACCGGCTCGTAGGCCACCACGATCTCGCCGATGCAGTGCGTCAGCGTGTGGATGACCGCCGCGAGCTGGCGCTTGACGACTTCCTCGGTGCGACCCGCTTCGCGCTCGGCCAGCGTCTCGCCAACGCAGACGATCGGCGTGACGCCGTGCGCCAGCGCGGCCTTGGCCTTGTCGGCGACCAGCTGATCGCTTTCGGCGTGGTACGCGCGGCGCTCCGAATGGCCGACGATGGCGTAGCGGCAACCCAGGTCCGCCAGCATGGCCGACGACACCTCGCCGGTGTAGGCGCCCTGCTCGTGCGTGGACACGTCCTGCGAGCCGTACGCGACCTGCGTGCCGGTCAGCCCGAGCGCCGTGTCCGTGATGTACGGGAACGGCACGCACACGGCGACCTGGGCGTTCCACGGACCCGCTTCCTTGAGGCCCGCCAGCAGCACGGCGTTGGACGCACGGGTGCCGTGCATCTTCCAGTTGCCGACCACCAGTTTCTTGCGCATCAGATCAACTCCCTTGAATCCGAAAAATCCTGCGGATGAGCGGACCGCTCACCAGCTCAGCACGATCTTGCCGACGTGCTCGCCCGATTCCATCAGCGCATGCGCCGCGGCGGCTTCCGACGCGGGCAACTGCCTGAAGATCACCGGCGAGATCGCCCGCGATGCCAGCAGCGGCCACACGCGCTCACGCAGCGCGCGGGCGATGCCGGCCTTGAAGGCGATCGGACGCGGACGCAGCGTGGAGCCGGTGATCGTCAGCCGGCGGCGCAAGACCTGACCCGCATCGAACTCCGCCTTCACGCCGCCCTGCACCGCGATGATCACGGCACGGCCGTCGTCGGCCAGGCACTGCACGTTGCGCGCGACATAGCTTCCGGCGACCATGTCCAGGATCACGTCGACGCCACGACCGTTCGTGGCCGTCTTCACTTCCTCGACGAAGTCCTGGTCGCGATAGTTGATCGCGACGTCGGCGCCCAGCGCCAGACAGGCCTTCGCCTTGTCCGCATTGCCGACGGTGACCAGCACCGTCGAGCCCAGCGCCTTCGCCAGCTGGATCGCCGTCACGCCGATGCCGCTGCTGCCGCCATGGACCAGCAGGCTTTCGCCGGGCTGCAGGCGCGCGCGTTCGAAGACGTTGCTCCAGACGGTGAAGAAGGTTTCCGGCAGGCTCGCCGCCTCGACCATGCTCCAGCCCGCGGGCACCGGCAGGCACTGGGCCACCGGCGCGACGCAGCGCTCGGCATAACCGCCACCCGCGACCAGCGCGCAGACCGCGTCGCCGACCTTCAGGCCGGCGGCGGCCAGCGCCTGGGCGTCACCCGACTCGACCGTGCCCGCGACTTCCAGTCCTGGAAGATCGCTGGCACCGGCCGGCGCCGGATACGCGCCCTTGCGCTGCAGCACGTCCGGACGGTTGATGCCGTAGGCCTGCACGCGGATCAAGCATTCGCCAACCCCGGCGACGGGGTCGGCACGCTCGACCAGCTGCAGGACCTCGGGTCCGCCGGGCTGGGTGATGGCGATCGCCTTCATGGCATGCGGTGGCGTGAGCTGCCGGAGGGCTGGACGATTACTCGCCCGAGCCTTCGCCGTGGCCGTGGTGCGGCGCCGGAGCGTCGCGGTCCAGCAGCGCCTTCATCGACAGCTTGATGCGGCCCTTCTCGTCGGTCTCCAGCACCTTGACCTTGACGATCTGGCCTTCGCTCAGGAAGTCGGTGACCTTCTCGACGCGCTGGTGCGCGATCTGGCTGATGTGCAGCAGGCCGTCCTTGCCGGGCAGGATGTTGACCAGCGCGCCGAAGTCCAGGATCTTGGTGACCGGGCCTTCGTAGACCTTGCCGATCTCGGCTTCCGCGGTGATCTCGGCGATGCGCTTCTTGGCGATCTCGGCCTTGGCGCCGTCGGTCGACGCGATCGTGATCGTGCCGTCTTCGCCGATGTCGATCTGCGTGCCGGTCTCTTCGGTCAGCGCGCGGATGGTCGCGCCGCCCTTGCCGATCACGTCACGGATCTTCTCCGGATTGATCTTCATCGTGTACAGACGCGGCGCGAACTGCGAGATCTCGGCGTTGGCTTCGCCTTGGGCGCCGACCATGGCTTCCAGGATGTGCAGGCGGGCTTCCTTGGCTTGCGCCAGGGCGACCTGCATGATTTCCTTGGTGATGCCCTGGATCTTGATGTCCATCTGCAGCGCGGTGATGCCCGAGGTCGTGCCGGCCACCTTGAAGTCCATGTCGCCCAGGTGATCTTCATCGCCCAGGATGTCGGTCAGCACGGCGAAGCGGTTGGCGTCCTTGATCAGGCCCATGGCGATGCCGGCGACGTGCGCCTTCAGCGGCACGCCGGCATCCAGCAGCGACAGGCAGCCGCCGCAGACCGAAGCCATCGACGAGGAGCCGTTGGACTCGGTGATTTCCGAGACCACGCGGATCGAGTACGGGAAGTCTTCCTTGGTCGGCAGCACAGCGACGAGCGCGCGCTTGGCCAGGCGGCCGTGGCCGATCTCGCGGCGCTTGGGGCTGCCCACGCGGCCGGTTTCGCCGGTGGCGAACGGGGGCATGTTGTAGTGCAGCATGAAGCGCTCGGAGTACTCGCCGGCCAGCGCGTCGATGGTCTGCGCGTCGCGGTCGGTGCCCAGCGTCGCGGCGACCAGCGCCTGCGTTTCGCCGCGGGTGAACAGCGACGAGCCGTGGGCGCGCGGCAGCACGCCGTTGCGGATCTCGATGGCGCGGACGGTGCGGGTGTCGCGGCCGTCGATGCGCGGCTCGCCGGCCAGGATCTGGCCGCGCACAATGCGGGCTTCGATCTCGAACAGCAGGCCGTCGACTTCGACGCCGTCGAAGGCGGTGCCTTCGGCGGTCAGGGCGGCCTTGACCTTCGAGTAGGCCGAGCGGCAGGCTTCGGTGCGGGCCTGCTTCGAACGGATCTGGTAGGCGGCGCGCAGTTCTTCTTCAGCCAGGGCGGTGACCTTGGCGATGAAGGCTTCATCCTTGGCCGGGGCGACCCAGTTCCAGGACGGCTTGCCGGCGTCACGGACCAGGTCGTTGATCGCGGCGATGGCGACCTTGCCCTGGTCGTGACCGAAGGTCACGGCGCCCAGCATGATGTCTTCGCTGAGCTGGTCGGCTTCGGACTCGACCATCAGCACGGCGGCTTCGGTACCGGCGACGACCAGGTCCAGCTTGGAGTCGATCAGCTGGGTCTTGCCCGGGTTCAGCACGTACTCGCCGTTGACGTAGCCCACGCGGGCGGCGCCGATCGGGCCGTTGAACGGGATGCCGGAGATGGCCAGCGCGGCACTGGTGGCGATCAGGGCGGCGATGTCGGCCTGGACTTCAGGGTTCAGCGACACCGTGTGGACCACGACCTGGACTTCGTTGAAGAAGCCTTCCGGGAACAGCGGGCGGATCGGGCGGTCGATCAGGCGCGAGGTCAGGGTCTCGAGTTCGCTCGGACGGCCTTCACGCTTGAAGAAGCTGCCGGGGATCTTGCCGGCGGCGTAGGTCTTCTCGATGTAGTCGACGGTCAGCGGGAAGAAGTCCTGGCCCGCCTTCGGGGAGGACTTGGCGACGACGGTCGCCAGCACCACGGTGTCCTCGATGTTCACCAGCACGGCGCCGGAGGATTGACGGGCGATTTCGCCGGTCTCCATCACGACCTGATGCTGGCCCCATTGGAAGGTCTTCACGACCTTGTTGAACATGCTCATTCGAGTTCTCCTCAGTTCAGGGATGCGCCGCTCACGGTGCGGCACAAGGACCGGGAGTGAAACTGGGTTTGGCGGGATGCCATTCCAGAGCGGCTGCGGGTCCCGGCTGCCGCCGGTGAACGCTTTGCAAACGCTTTGGAATGACACATCGGCGCCACGTCAGTTCAACTCCGTTGTGTGACCGGTCCGCTGACCGGTCGGGCCGCCTGCCGGAACACTCCGGCCGACAGCACGCTGAAAGCACGCAGAAACGACAAAGAGCCTGTTGGAGTCAGACCAATCAGGCTCTTTGCTGTCATGCGCCGATTACTTGCGCAGACCCAGCTTCTGGATCAGGGCGGTGTAACGGTCGGCGTCCTTCTTCTTCAGGTAGGCCAGCAGGCTCTTGCGCGCGTTGACCATCTTCAGCAGACCGCGACGGCCGTGGTGGTCCTTGGCGTGCAGCTTGAAGTGGGGGGTCAGTTCGTTGATGCGCGCGGTCAGCAGGGCCACTTGCACTTCCGGCGAGCCGGTGTCGTTGGCGCTGCGCGCGTTGGCCTTGACGATCTCGGCCTTGTTTTGGTCGAAGCTGGACATGATGCGTTCCTTGTTCCGGAATGATTCGGAAGGTCCGCCGGCATGCCAGTGAAGGCGTCAAATGCGCAGACGGTTTCCGAGGTTTGACTTGCGATCACAGGTGAAACCGACCCGTGTCGTGCTGATTGCCGTCACCAGGACGAACCTGGCAGGACAGCCGCGGAGTATAGCCGCAATTAGCACATCTTAGTATTCGCGCCTCATCCGGCAACTGGCGGGCTGCGCCGCCTGCGCGGCATCGAGGTAGCGCAGCGTGCGGAAGCCGTAGCCGGAGCCCTCGTTGTCGTGCGGTGTTCCGGCCTCGCCGGCGCGGCGCATGACGCTGACGTACAGCGGCTGCTGGAGCTGGTGGTCCGCAGGCCGCATCCAGCCCTGGTGCGCGACGCCGAGCGGCCGGCCGTCGAGCTTCAGGCCCTCTAGCGCGAGCGCGACCGCCTTCGGATCGGTGGTCCCGGCCTTCTCCATCGCGGCGACCAGCATCTCGATCATCAGCTGCATCCGCGCATGGAGGTAGTCATGCTCAGGCTTTGGGAAACGCTGGCGGAACGCCGCATAGAAGCGCTCCGAGTCCGCGGTGCCGACGTTCGGGTGCCACTCGGCCACCGCCAGCACGCGGTCGACGCCCGCCTCGCCCAGCACGCCGGGCACGCCCAGCGCATTGCCGTAGAAGGTGTAGAAACGCGCGTCGAGCCCGATGTCCTTGGCCGCCTTGATCAGCAGCGTCAGGTCGTTGCCCCAGTTGCCGGTGAGCACCGCCTGGGCGCCGCTGCTGCGGATCTTGGTCGCATAGGGAAGAAAGTCCTTCACGCGGCCGAGCGGGTGGAGCTCGTCGCCGACGATCTGCAGATCGGGGCGGCGCTCGGCCAGCATCGCCCTCGCCTGCTCGCGCAGGTGCTGGCCGAAGCTGTAGTCCTGGCCGATCAGGTAGAGGCGCTTGAGGTGCTTGTCCTGGGCGATCACCTCGACCAGCGCCGCCAGGCGCATGTCGGTGTGGGCATCGAAACGGAAGTGCCAGAAGCTGCACTGCGCGCCGGTCAGCGCCGGATCGACGGCCGCGTAGTTGAGGAACAGCGCGCGACGGTCGGGCTCGCGAGCGTTGTGGCGCTCGAGCGCGCCGATCAGCGCGCCCGCGACGGCGGAGCTGTTGCCCTGGAGGACCACCGGGATGCGCTGGTCGGTCGCCGAGCGCAGCATGGACAGCGACTCCTCGACGGAGCTCTTGCTGTCGAAGCGGACGATTTCCAGACGCCGCGCACCGCCCGGCAGCTTCACGCCGCCGCGCGCGTTGACGCGTTCAGTCGCCCAGATGAGATTGCGGAACACGGCCTCGCCGCCGTTGCCCAGCGGGCCGGAGAGGCCCTCGATCAGGCCGAGCCGGATCGGATCGGCAGGAGCGGCTGCCATCGCGCCGGCCAGACCGAACTGCGCGAGCGCCGCGGCGGCCAGCGCGACCGCCGCCCTTCTCGTCCAACGCGTCACAGCTGGGCCGGGCTGGCGAGCTGCGACAGATCCCAGCGCGGCTTGACCTCGAAGCCGCCGCCGCGCGTCAGGTTCGCCATGTCGCGCTGCAGGCGCAGGCCGGCCGCGAGCGCGATCATGGCGCCGTTGTCCGTGCACAGGTGCAGCTCGGGATAGTGGACGCGCACGCGACGCTTCTCGCAAGCCGCATCCAGCTGCTCACGCAGACGCTTGTTGGCGCCGACACCGCCCGCCACGACCAGGCGCTTCAGGCCGGTTTCCTTCAACGCGAGCAGCGCCTTCTTGACCAGCACTTCAACGATGGCCGCCTGCGTCGACGCCGCGAGATCGGCGCGCTGCTGTTCGGTAATGCCATCGGGTTGCGCTTCGAGCTTGCGGACCTGCGTCAGCACCGCCGTCTTCAATCCGGCAAAGCTGAAGTCCGGCTTGCCGCTGTGCATGAGCGGGCGCGGCAGCGCGAAGGCTTCCGGATTCCCCTGCTCCGCCAGCTTCGACAGATGGGGGCCACCGGGATATGGCAGGCCGAGCAGCTTGGCCGACTTGTCGAAGGCCTCGCCGGCGGCATCGTCGATGGTCTCGCCGAGCAGCTCGTAGCTGCCGACGTCGTCGACACGCATCAGCTGCGTGTGGCCGCCGGACACCAGCAGTGCGACGAACGGGAACTCCGGCGGATCCGCCGAGAGGAACGGCGACAGCAGATGGCCCTCGAGGTGATGGATGCCCATCACCGGCCGATCGAGCGCGGCGCCCAGCGACGCGGCGACGCCGGCACCGACCAGCAGCGCGCCAGCAAGACCCGGCCCTTGCGTGTAGGCGACAACGTCGACATCCGCCAGCGACAGGCCCGCGCCCGCGAGCACTTCGCGGGTCAGCGGCAGCACGCGGCGGATGTGGTCGCGCGAGGCCAGCTCGGGCACCACGCCGCCGTAGGCCTGGTGCATGGTGATCTGGCTGTGCAGCGCATGCGCGAGCAGCGTCGGCACGCCGTCGCCGGACGCGTCGACCAGCGCCACGCCGGTTTCGTCGCAGGAGGATTCGATGCCGAGGACGCGCATGGGATCAGTCGTTCCGCTTCGCAGGGCGAAGGCTCAATGGTTTTCCTTGGCGTGGTTGATCGAGTACTTGGGGATCTCGACCGTCACGTCCTTGTTGGACAGGATGGCCTGGCAGGACAGGCGCGAGTTGGGCTCCAGGCCCCAGGCGCGATCCAGCATGTCTTCCTCGTTCTCTTCCATCTCGGACAGCGACGCGAAGCCCTCGCGCACGATCACGTGGCAGGTCGTGCAGGCGCAGACCTGATCGCAGGCGTGCTCGATGTCGATGTGGTTGTCCAGCATCGCTTCGCAGATCGTCGTGCCGGAGGGGGCTTCGATCGACTTGCCTTCGGGCGCGTATTCGGGATGGGGAAGGATCTTGATGACGGGCATGGGGAGGTGTCCTTGAGGCTGGCGAGCGGAGCGTTTCCGGCTGGGCGTCGGCTTGCGGTCAGACCTGGTCGATGCTGAGGCCGGTGAGGGCCTGCTGGATGCCGCGATTCATGCGCGCGGCGGCAAAGGCTTCCGTGCCCTTGGCCAGCGCCTCGACGGCGGCGGTGATCGCATCGGCATCCGCGACCGCGTCGTCGGCCTGGGCCTTCGCGAGCAGGTCCGTCTGCAGCGCGGCGATCCCGGCGCGCTCGTCGTCGTTGAGCAGGTCGCCGTCGGCGCGCAGCGCGGACTGGGTCGCGAGGATCATGCGCTCGGCGTCGACGCGCGCTTCGCGCAGCTTGCGGGCGACCATGTCGCCCTCGGCGCTGGCGAAGCCCTCGCGCAGCATGGTCGCGATCTGGTCGTCGGAGAGGCCGTAGCTCGGTTTGACCTGCACCGCCGCCTCGACGCCCGAGCCCAGCTCGCGCGCGGAGACGCTCAGCAGGCCGTCGGCGTCGACCTGGAAGGTGACGCGGATGCGCGCGGCGCCGGCCACCATCGGCGGAATGCCGCGCAGCTCGAAGCGCGCCAGCGAGCGACATTCGCTCACCAGCTCGCGCTCGCCCTGCAGCACGTGCACCGCCAGCGCGGTCTGGCCGTCCTTGAAGGTGGTGAAGTCCTGCGCCTTCGCCACGGGGATGGTGGCGTTGCGCTCGATGATGCGCTCGACCAGTCCGCCCATGGTCTCCAGACCCAGCGACAGCGGGATCACGTCCAGCAGCAGGATCTCGCCGTCCGAGCTGTTGCCGGCCAGCTGATTGGCCTGCACGGACGCGCCAAGAGCGACGACTTCATCGGGATTCAGATCGGTCAGGACTTCGCGGCCGAACAGCTCGCCGACGACGCGGCGCACGATCGGCATGCGCGTGGAACCGCCGACCATCACCGTGCCCTGCACTTCGTCCGCGGCAACCTTTGCGTCACGCAGCACGCGTCGCACGGCCAGCAGCGTCTTGTTGACCAGCGGCTGGGCCAGCTCGTCGAACTGGCCGCGCGAGACCTCGACGCTCAGCGCGCCGGCGTCGAGCGCGGCGCTCAGCGTCACGCGCTCGTGGTCGGTCAGCGACTCCTTGGCTTCGCGCGCGGCGACCAGCACGCGGCGCTTGTCCGCCGCGCTGCTCACGCTCAGGCCCGCCTGCGCAAGCGCCCAGTCGGCCAGCAGGCGATCGAAGTCGTCGCCGCCGAGCTGCGCGTCGCCGCCGGTCGCGACCACTTCAAACACGCCCTTCGTCAGACGCAGCAGCGAAATGTCGAAAGTGCCGCCGCCCAGGTCGTAGACGGCGTAGAGGCCCTCGTTGCCGGTGTCGAGCCCGTAGGCGATCGCGGCGGCGGTGGGCTCGTTGATCAGGCGCAGCACGTTCAGGCCCGCGAGCTGCGCAGCATCCTTGGTCGCCTGGCGCTGCGCATCGTCGAAGTACGCGGGCACCGTGATGACGGCGCCGAACAGGTCGTCGTTGAACGTGTCTTCAGCGCGCTGGCGCAGCGTGGCCAGGATCTCCGCACTGATCTCGACCGGCGACTTCAGGCCCTCGCGCGTGAGCACGCTCAGCATGCCCGGCGTGTCCTCGAAGCGGTACGGGAGCTTGTCGCGGTTGGCGATGTCGTCGAGGCGCCGGCCCATGAAGCGTTTCACCGAGACGATGGTGTTCTCCGGATCCTCGGCCTGCGCGGCGAGCGCGTCGTAGCCGAACTGGCGGCGGCCTTCCGGCATCACGCGCACGGCCGACGGCAGGATCACGCGGCCCTGGTCGTCCGGCAGGCACTCGGCGACGCCGTGGCGCACCGACGCCACCAGCGAATGCGTCGTGCCGAGGTCGATGCCCACCGCGATGCGGCGCTGATGGGGATCGGGCGACGCGCCGGGTTCGGAGATTTGCAGCAGGGCCATGGTGTGTTGTCTTGTTCTTCGGATGTCGAGGAGGCGATCCTGGGCGCTCGTGGTCGTTCCGGCCTCAGGAATGCTCAAGCGTGTCGAGCCGATGGTCGATGTCCGAGCGGAAACGCGTCAGGAACATCAGCGCGCGCACCGATTCGGCGGCGCCGGCGGCGTTGTCTTCGTCGTCCAGCTGACGGCCGGCCTGCGCCAGCAACGCGCGCTCGCGGTCGGCGACCTGCTTGTCGATGGCGAGGATCGCGTCGGGCGTCTTCGCCTCGTCGAGCGACTCACGCCATTCCATCTGCTCCATCAGGAACGCCGCGGGCATCCGGGTGTTCTCGTTGGCCTGGATAGGCGCGCCGCGCAGCTCGCAGAGGTAGGACGCACGCTTGAGCGGATCGCGCAGGCGCTGGTGCGCCTCGTTGACGCGCAGCGCCCACTGCATCGCCAGACGCTGCGACGCCGCGCCGTCGGCGGCGAAGCGGTCCGGATGCACCTTCGCCGCGAGCGCCTTCCAGCGCTCGGCGATCTCGGCGCCGTCCTGCGCGAAGCGCTGCGGCAAGCCGAAGAGGATGAAGTCGTCGTCGTCGAGTTTCATGAACTCACGCTCGGCGCGAAGCCGAATCAATCGCACGAACAAAAAAGCGCGGCACCGTGGCCGCGCCTTCTCTCGCTTGCGAACTCAGACGCGGAAGGATTCGCCGCAGCCGCAGCGGTCCTTTTCGCGAGGATTGCGGAACTTGAAGCCCTCGTTCAGGCCCTCGCGGACGAAGTCCAACTCGGTGCCATCCAGGTACGGCAAGCTCTTCGGGTCGATCAGCACCTTCACGCCATGGCCTTCGAAGATCACATCCTCGGGGGCCACCTCGTCGGCGTACTCCAGCTTGTAGGCGAGGCCCGAGCAGCCGGTGGTCTTCACGCCCAGGCGCACGCCCACGCCACGACCGCGCTTGGCGATGTAGCGCGTGACGTGCCGCGCCGCGGCTTCGGTCAGGGTGACGGACATCATGGACCTCAGGCCGTCGCGGTCGCGCCTGCGTCGGCGTTCTGACCGTGCTTGGCGCGGTAGTCGTCCACCGCGGCCTTGATCGCGTCTTCCGCCAGGATCGAGCAGTGGATCTTCACCGGCGGCAAGGCCAGTTCTTCCGCGATCTGGTTGTTCTTGATGGACAGCGCCTGGTCCAGGGTCTTGCCCTTGACCCACTCGGTGACCAGCGAGCTCGACGCGATCGCCGAGCCGCAGCCGTAGGTCTTGAACTTGGCGTCCTCGATCAGGCCGGTCGCGGGGTTGACCTTGATCTGGAGCTTCATCACGTCGCCGCAGGCCGGCGCGCCAACCATGCCGGTGCCGACGGACTCGTCGCCCTTGTCGAAGCCGCCCACGTTGCGGGGATTCTCGTAGTGGTCGATGACCTTGTCGCTGTATGCCATGTCGTGTTCTCCAACAACTTTGTCTTGATGAACTGCGTCGTTCGTTTCGCCGTCAGCGGACGCTCAATGCGCCGCCCACTGGATGGTGCTGATGTCGACGCCTTCCTTGTACATGTCCCACAGCGGGGACAGTTCGCGCAGCTTGGCGACCCGGTCCTTCAGCAGCGAGACGGCGTAGTCGATTTCCTCTTCGGTCGTGAAGCGGCCGATCGTCATGCGCAGCGAGGAATGCGCCAGCTCGTCGCTGCGGCCCAGGGCGCGCAGCACGTAGCTCGGTTCCAGGCTCGCGGACGTGCAGGCCGAGCCCGACGACACGGCGATGCCCTTGATGCCCATGATCAGCGACTCGCCCTCGACGTAGTTGAACGAGGCGTTGACGTTGTGGGGCACGCGGCGGGTCAGGTCGCCGTTCAGGAACACCTGCTCGATGTCCTTCAGGCCGTCCAGCAGCCGCTGCTGCAGCGCCTTGATGCGGGGCAGCTCGGTGGCCATCTCCTCGCGGGCGATGCGGAAGGCTTCGCCCATGCCGACGATCTGGTGCGTCGGCAGCGTGCCCGAGCGCAGGCCGCGCTCGTGACCGCCGCCGTGCATCTGTGCTTCCAGGCGCACGCGCGGCTTGCGACGCACGTACAGGGCGCCGATGCCCTTGGGGCCGTAGGACTTGTGCGAGGCCAGGCTCATCAGGTCGACCGGCAGCGTGGCCAGGTCGATCTCGACCTTGCCGGTAGCCTGCGCGGCGTCGACGTGGAAGACGATGCCCTTCTCGCGGCACAGCGCGCCGATGGTCGGGATGTCCTGGATCACGCCGATCTCGTTGTTCACGAACATCACCGAGATCAGGATCGTGTCGGGGCGGATGGCCGCCTTCAGCACGTCCAGGTCGATCAGGCCATCTTCCTTGACGTCGAGGTAGGTGACCTCGAAGCCCTGGCGCTCCAGTTCACGCGTCGTGTCGAGCACGGCCTTGTGCTCGGTCTTGATCGTGATCAGGTGCTTGCCGCGCGACTGGTAGAAGTTGGCCGCGCCCTTGATGGCGAGGTTGTTCGACTCGGTCGCGCCGGAGGTCCAGACGATCTCGCGCGGATCCGCGCCGATCAGCTTGGCGACTTCCACGCGCGCCTTCTCCACGGCTTCTTCCGCCTCCCAGCCCCACGCGTGACTGCGCGACGCCGGATTGCCGAAGTGCTCGCGCAGCCACGGAATCATCGCGTCGACGACGCGCGGGTCCACCGGCGTGGTGGCGCCGTAGTCCATGTAGATGGGGAAGTGCGGGGTCATGTCCATGGGAACGTTCTTCTTATCGACTACTGAAAGGTTGACGTGGACCGGAGGGCCGGGATCACTTGCTCATCGCGTTGCCGAGCGCGAACACGGAATTCGGCGCGGTGATGCGGATGGGCTTGACGACGGGGGTGCTCGAGATGGCGCGCTTGATCGGCGCTTCCTCGACGGTGACGCCCTTGGCGAGCTGGTCGTCGACGAGCTTGCGCAGCGTGACCGAGTCGAGGTACTCGATCATCTTGTTGTTGAGCGCCGTCCACAGGTCGTGCGTGATGCAGCGGCCGGTGTCGTCGCCCATGCAGTTTTCCTTGCCGCCGCAGCCGGTGGCGTCGATGGGTTCGTCGACGGCGACGATGATGTCGGCGACGGTGATCTCATCGGAGCGCCGGCCCAGCGAATAGCCGCCCCCGGGACCGCGGGTGGATTCGACCAGCTGGTGGCGGCGGAGCTTGCCGAACAGCTGCTCCAGATAGGACAGCGAGATCTGCTGGCGCTGGCTGATCGCCGCCAGCGCGACGGGCCCGCCGTTTTCGCGCAGGGCCAGATCGATCATCGCGGTGACGGCAAAACGACCTTTGGTGGTGAGACGCATCGAACTTCTCCTTGGCGCCCGTGTCGGGCTACAGGACATGGAGGCGGCGGCTCGGCTGACGCCGGGTCGACTCACGGAGCAGGGTTAACCCCCGCTAAGTCCGACCATTTTACTCAATTAAGAAGAAGCTTGCTCGGGTTACCCCGGACAGGGGCCGAGGGGGCCTGTTCAGGCCAGGCGGCTGGCCGCGATCTGGGCCAGGCGACCGCATCCGGACTCCAACAGATCGAGCACCTGCTCGAACCCGTCCGCACCGCCGTAATACGGATCTGGTACCTCGATCTCCCCCGGAAGCAGGGAAATCCGGTGCTGCAGCGCAGCAGGACAGCGTCGGCGGAGTTCGCGCAGATGGCCGCCGTCCATGGCGATCAAGAGATCGAAGCGCTCGAAATCATCGGTGCGAAGCGCGCGCGCCCGTTGGTCGCCGAGCTCATAACCCCTTGTTAGGGCGTGGTCTTGGGAGCGCTCGTCGGGGGGCTCGCCGGCATGCCAGCCCTGGACGCCGGCGGAGTCGACGTGCACCCGGTCCGCCAGGCCCATGACAGTCAGTTGGTGGCGGAGCACCCCTTCCGCCGTCGGCGAGCGACAGATGTTGCCTGTGCACACAAAGAGGATGGAGAGTTCTGCAGCCATGAAGCTGTATTGTGGCTTGGCCCGGGATTTGCCCTTCCACCGTTCCCAACCCTTGGAAAGCTGCCATGAGCCTCACGCAAATCGAAACCATCCGTCTCGCCCGCCTGCAACTGATCGACCTCGGCGACGAGAAGACCGCGTCGCTGCTGGCGTGGGCGCTGGAGGACAAGGCCGTCAGCGCCTCAGACGCAGCCGATCCGCGTTCGCCAGATCCGCGATCGGCGAAAGCATCGCGCGATTGAAATCTTCCAGCGGGAGGTCCTTGCGGACGCGATGGGGCCAGTCCGCATGCGTCAGCGCGCCGCGCCCCAGCGCGATCACGGTCGCCTCCTCGCGATCGAGCATGCCGACCGCCCGATCCGCGCCATGCAGCGAGCCGTTCGCGATCACCGGCACCGAGCCATGGCGCCGCGCCAGCGACGCCAGGCTCGCCCCTTCGCCGAAGGCAGGTTGCCAGGCTTCGAACTCCGTCGTGTGCAGGTAGTCGATCGGCGCCTCCGACAGCAGGCGGAATACGGTCGCCGCCTCCGCCTCGCCGCCCTGCCACTTGTGGGTGAAGTCGTTCACCTTCCCTTGCGACACGCGATAGCCCACCGCGAAATCCGCTCCCACACCGCGCCGGACGGCTTCGATCGTCTCGACACCGATCCGCAAACGCGCTTCCAGGCCGCCTCCGTAAGTGTCTTCACGTCGATTCGTGTGCTCGGTAAGGAACTGGTCGAGCAGGTAGCCATTCGCGCCGTGGATCTCCACGCCGTCGAAGCCCGCTTCCCGAGCCCGCACCGCGGCGCTCGCGAAACCGTCGACCGCCTGGGCGATCTCTTCGGCTGACATCGCCTCCGGCATCCGATACGGCCCCTCTCCGCGATAGAAGGACATCTGCGCGCCTACCGGACGAACCGCCGACGGCCCCTTCGCAGCAGCCCGATGCGGGTTCCCTTGTGAGAGCGCACCTGCGTGCATCAACTGGGCGACGATCTTTCCACCTGCCTCATGCACGCGGTCGACGATCGATCGCCAGGCATCACGATGCGCCTCGTCCGCCAATCCGGGCTGATGGAGATACCCCTGTGCGAACGCCCGATCGGTATAGATCCCTTCCGTGATCACAAGGCCAAAGCCGCCTGCGGCGAATTCGGCGTAGTACCCGGCCATCCGAGGCGTCGCCCGGCCGTCTTCCAGTGCGCTGACACGTGTCATCGGCGCGACCGCCATGCGATTGGCGATCTGCAGCGGCCCTAGCGACGTGGGAGAAAACAAGCTCGATACGACCATCTCAGCGCTCCTGAACGTCGGCGACGACGTCGACGACGCCGGAAGCGCCTGGCACCGCGGCGATGGCTTCGATCTCGATCATCGCGTCCGGCGTGTAGAGCGCCTTGATCTCCGCGATGGTGTCGGCCGGATACGGCGCCGAGAAGAACTGGCGACGCAGGGCCACGACGTCTTCGAAGTGCCCCATGTCGGTCACGAAGATGGTGACCTTGATGACATGCTTCAGGCTGGAGCCACCGGCTTCGAGCGCCCGGCGCAAATTGGCGAAGGCTTGCTCGCCCTGAGCGAAGAAGCCGCCCGGGACGATCTTTCCGTCCTCGCCTGCCCCCGCCTGACCGGAGATGAACAGAAGACCGCCCACCTTGATGCCCTGCGACAGCAGGAAGGGCTCATAGGGATCGGGATGGGTGACGACGCGTTCCAACATGGTTGCATTCCTCTCATTCGTTTCGGATGACGATGTGCCATCCGTGAGAGAACGATAGAGAGCGCGAAGCGCCACGACAAAGGTTCAATTGTCAGGCGTAAGATGACATGAATTCATCTCAAGACTTCGCCGATGGATCGTCGATCGCTACCGCTGTCCGCGCTGCGCGCCTTCGAAGCCGCTGCCCGGCTGGGCAGCTTCAAGGCCGCCGCCGAGGAGCTCGCCGTCACGCCGACAGCGATCAGCCACCAGATCCGCGGTCTGGAAGCGCTCAGCGGCGCCGCCTTGTTCGAACGTCATGTGCGGCGTGTGACGCTCACCGAGGCTGGTGCGCAGCTCTATCCGGTGCTACGGGATGGACTCGACGCGTTCCAGTCGGCGTTGGCGCGCTTGTCGCTACCCCGCCGCCGACCGCAGGTGGTGATCTCGGCGACGAACGCCTTCACGGTGAAGTGGCTGGTGCCGCGGATGGCGGACTTCCGCCGCCTGCAACCGGGCATCGACCTGCAGCTGCAGGCCTCGGACGACGTCGTCGACCTGCGTTCCACGGCGGTGGATATCGCCATCCGCTACGGACGAGGCCCCTATCCCGGGCTCACGGTCGAGCCGCTGTTCACGGACCACTTTGCGCCGGTGGCGAATCCTCGACTGGCGGTGCACGCCATCGCCGACCTGGCGCGGATGCCGCTGATCCATTTCGACTGGAAGCGTGCTCAGCCGGAGAACCCCACGTGGGAGCGTTGGCTGGCCGCGGCCGGCGTCGAAGGTCTGGATCCGGCGGGCCAGCTGCGCTTCTCGGATGAAGGGCATGCGATCCAGGCGGCGGTCGCCGGCCACGGCATCGCGCTGGTGAGCCAGGCCCTGATCGCCGAGGAACTCGCGGCTGGCCACCTCGTACAGCCGTTCGGGCCGGTGATCACCGGGCACACCTATCACGTCGCCGTCAGCAAGGAACGTCAGCCGTCCGCCAGCGCAGAAGCGGTCGTGGCCTGGCTGAAGGCGCAGGCGGCGCCTGCCTGACGCCGGCGGCGTCTATCGATCCTCGCTTTGCTTCGTTCCAGGTCGTGACGAGGATCCCTAGGCTGCGGTGATCTCCCGTTTCCTCGTGATTGCGAGCTCCCCGCGCCATGCCCTCCTCCGCCGTTCCGACCACCCGCCGCCAATGGCTGGCCCAAGCAGCCACTCTCGCGGGCGCTACCGCCCTGCCCGCGCTCCCGGTGCTCGCCGCCGACGCCAAGACCCTGCGCATCGGCTACCAGAAGTCCAGCACGCTGACGCTGTTCCTGAAGTCGCGCAGCCTCCTGGAGAAGGCGCTCGCGCCGCAACAGGTCACCGTCAGCTGGCATGAGTTCACCTCCGGCCTGCCGCTGCTGGAAGCGCTCAACATCGGCGCGCTCGACCTCAGCGCGGACGTGGCCGACGCGGTCCCGCCGTTCGCGCTCGCCGCCGGCGCCAAGCTCACCTACTACGCGATCGAGACACCCTCGCCCACCGCGCAGGCCATCGTGGTCCGCAAGGACTCGCCGATCAC
Source organism: Roseateles noduli (assembly GCA_002205125.1). GTDB lineage: Bacteria > Pseudomonadota > Gammaproteobacteria > Burkholderiales > Burkholderiaceae_C > Roseateles > Roseateles noduli. The sequence continues at coordinate 269,771 of NIOE01000011.1, forward strand.
CAGCGTCGCCCAGTTGAAGGGAAAGAAGATCGGCTTCGCCAAGGGCGCCGGCGCGCACTACCTGCTGCTGGAGGCGCTGAACCAGGCCGGCCTGTCCATCAAGGACATCGAGCCCGCCTACCTCAATCCCGCCGACGGCCGCTCCGCCTTCGAGAACGGCGCCATCGCCGCCTGGGTCGTCTGGGATCCGTTCCTGGCCGCCGTGCAGCGCCAGTCCGGCGCCCGCATCCTGGTCGACGGCACCCGCATCGCCTCCTACCGGCGCTTCTATCTCGCGGCCACCTCGTTCGCGCAGCAGCATCCCGAGGTGCTCCAACGTGTCTTCGACGAACTCCAGCGCGCCGGCGAGTGGGTGAAGAAGAATCCCGCCGCCGCGGCTGAATGGCATGCGCCGGTGCTCGGTCTCGACGCGTCCATCGTCGCCGCCGCCAACGAGCGGCGCACGTATGCGGTCCGCCCCGTGGACGCCGAATCACTCTCCGAGCAGCAGCGCATCGCCGACGCCTTCAGCGGCGCGCAGATCCTGCCGCGACGCGTCGCCATCCAGGAATCGCCCGTCTGGCGCCCGGCTTGAACAGCGCCCCATACTCGACACCGATTCCCGAGCCGATGCCCGACCCGCACCGCCCCGGTCCGATCGCCAGGAGCAACGACATGTCCGTCTTGAATTCCGACACGGGAGCCGCCCAAGGGCTGCCCCGTCCGCCGACCCCGAAGCATCCCGCGCCGTTGCCGATCCGCACGCCCGCCGACGTCCGCACCGCGCTGCTGGCGCGCGTGGAGATCGCGCTGCTCGACGTCCGCGAAGAGGCCGCCTACGCCGAGGCTCATCCGCTGTGGGCCGCCAATCTCGCGGCTTCGCGGCTGGAACTCGACGCCTGGGGGCGACTGCCCCGGCGCGACGTGCCCATCGTGGTCTATGACAACGGCGAAGGCGTCGCGGCGCCATCGGCGCGCAAGCTGCAAGCGCTCGGCTACACCGACGTTGCGGTGCTGGCAGGCGGCCTGAGCGCGTGGCGCGACGACGGCCTCGAACTCTTCCGCGACGTCAACGTTCCGAGCAAGGCCTTCGGCGAGCTCGTCGAGGCGCGGCGGCACACGCCGTCGTTGCCGGCGGAAGAGGTCCAGGAGCGCCTGGCGCGTCGGGACGACATCGTGCTGCTCGACGCTCGACGCTTCGACGAGTACCGCACGATGAGCCTGCCCGGATCGATCAGCACGCCGGGTGGCGAGCTGGTGCGCCGTGCGCGCGACCTCGCGCCGGATCCGGCGACAACGATCGTCGTGCACTGTGCCGGCCGCACTCGTAGCCTGATCGGCGCCCAGTCGCTGATCGACGCCGGCGTGCCGAACCCGGTCGCGGCGCTGCGCAACGGCACGATCGGATGGACGCTCGCCGGCCTCACGCTGGCGCAGGGTCAGGGCCGCTCGCATGAGGACGTGCCGGTCGGCGATCTGACCGCCGCAAGAGGCGGCGCGGCAGCCCTCGCCCGCCGGGCCCATGTCCAGCGCATCGACGCCTCGGTCCTCGCAGAGTGGCTCGCCGATGCACGGCGCACGACCTATCGTTTCGACGTCCGCAGCGCCGCCGAATACGGTCGGGGCCACCGCCCCGGCTTCCGCAATGCGCCGGGCGGACAGCTCGTCCAGGAGACCGATCACCACGTGCCGGTGCGCGGCGCGCGCGTCGTGCTGGCCGACGACGACGGCATCCGCGCGCCGATGGCGGCGGTCTGGCTCGCGCAGATGGGCTGGGAGGTCGCCGTGCTGCCGCCCGACGCCGCTGCTCATACCGAAACCGGTCCCGACCTGCCGCCGCAACCGCTGTCGCCGACGGTCGCGACCATCACGCCCGCCGAGCTCGCCCGCTGGCGCGCCGAAGAGGCCGATCGGGAGCAACCCGACACCGTCGTCGTCGATGTGGCGCCGAGCATCACCTACATCGTCCGGCATATTCCCGGCGCTTGGTGGAGTCCGCGGGCCCGGCTCGCGGACGCGCTCCGGAACGTGATCCCGCACGCGCGTCGCGTCGTGCTCACCGGCAACCTGGGCGTGCTGCCGCGCTTCGTCGCGGCGGACCTGGCGGCCGAACTTGCGTCAGAAGGACGTGAGCTGCTGGTGCTCGAAGGCGGCACGACCGCGTGGTACGACGCGGGACTGCCGATCGAATCCGCCAATCCGCGCCTGGCCTTCCCGCGCGACGACCGCTATCGCCGCCCGTACGAGGGCACGAACCACGCGCGCGACGCGATGCAGGCCTACCTCGACTGGGAGTTCGGGCTGATCGCCCAACTCGACCGCGACGGCACGCACTTCTTCCGTGTGATCGACACCGACGCCACGACGCCGAACCCGTAGTCAACGGGCCACCGTGGGGCCGGAATGGGGCTTGGGGTTCGCGGACGCGAGGCCCCATGCCCCGTGGAGAGCCCGCGCCTGGCCGATCGACGTCGAGGAACTTCGACCGGAAGCGTCTTACTTCCCCTTGCCCGCGGTGATCGGCACGACGTTGTCGTGCACGGCCGCGCCGAACGCCTGTTCCTTGAGCTGAGAGAGCTGGTCCCGCAACCGCGCGGCCTTCTCGAACTCCAGGTTGCGCGCGTGTTCCAGCATCTGCTTCTCCAGCTGGGTGATGCGCTTGCTCAGGTCCTTTTCGCTGAGCGCCTCGACCTCCGCTGCGTCGTGGATCACCTTGGCGTCGTCGCGTCCCGGCTTGTCGCTGTAGACCCCGTCGATCAGGTCCCGGATGCGCTTGACCACGCCGCGCGGCGTGATGCCGTTGGCCTCGTTGAACTCGACCTGCTTGGCGCGGCGTCGTTCGGTCTCGCCGATGGCCTTCTTCATCGACTCGGTCATGCGGTCCGCATACAGGATCGCCTTGCCGTTCACGTTCCGCGCGGCCCGCCCGATGGTCTGGATCAGGCTGCGTTCCGCGCGCAGGAAGCCTTCCTTGTCCGCGTCCAGGATCGCCACCAGCGACACCTCGGGGATGTCCAGGCCCTCGCGCAGCAGGTTGATACCCACCAGCACGTCGAAAGTCCCGAGCCGCAGGTCGCGCAGGATCTCCACCCGTTCCACCGTGTCGATGTCCGAGTGCAGATAGCGCACCTTCACGCCGTTGTCGCTGAGGTACTCGGTCAGCTGTTCGGCCATGCGCTTGGTCAGCGTCGTGATCAGCACGCGCTCGTGGATCTCGACGCGATCGCGGATCTCCTGCAGCACGTCGTCGACCTGATGCACGGCCGGTCTCACCTCGACGATCGGGTCCACCAGCCCCGTCGGTCTCACCAGCTGCTCGACCACGTTGCCGGCCTGCCGCTTCTCATAGTCGCCCGGCGTCGCGCTGACGAAGATGGCCTGACGCATCTTGCGCTCGTACTCCTCGAATTTCAGCGGCCGGTTGTCCATCGCCGATGGCAGTCTGAAGCCGTACTCCACCAGCGTGCTCTTGCGCGCCCGGTCGCCGTTGTACATGCCGCCGAACTGGCCGATCAGCACGTGGCTCTCGTCCAGGAACATCAGCGCGTCGGGCGGCAGGTAGTCCACCAGCGTCGGCGGCGGATCGCCCGGCGCGGCCTGAGACAGGTGGCGCGTGTAGTTCTCGATGCCCTTGCAGTGGCCGACTTCCTGGAGCATCTCCAGGTCGAAGCGCGTGCGCTGCTCCAGCCGCTGGGCTTCGACGAGCTTGCCCTCCTTGATGAAGAAGGCGACGCGCTCGCGCAGTTCTTCCTTGATCGTCTCGATCGCCGCGACCACGCGGTCGCGCGGCGTCACGTAGTGGCTCGACGGATAGACGGTGAAACGCGGGATCTTCTGCCGGATCTGGCCGGTCAGCGGATCGAAGAGCACCAGCCCCTCGACCTCGTCGTCGAAGAGCTCGATCCGCAGCGCCAGCTCCGAGTGCTCGGCCGGGAACACGTCGATCGTGTCGCCACGCACGCGGAAGTGACCGCGGGTGAATTCCATCTCGTTGCGCGTGTACTGCATGCGCGCCAGCTGCTGGATCACGTCGCGCTGGCCGACCTTGTCGCCCACCCGCAGCGTCATCACCATCTGGTGGTAGTCGCTCGGGTTGCCGATGCCGTAGATCGCCGACACGGAAGCCACGATCACCACGTCGCGCCGCTCCAGCAGGCTCTTGGTGCAGGACAGTCTCAACTGCTCGATCTGCTCGTTGATCGCGCTGTCCTTCTCGATGAACAGGTCGCGCTGCGGGACGTAGGCCTCGGGCTGGTAGTAGTCGTAGTAGCTGACGAAGTATTCGACCGCGTTCTTGGGGAAGAACTCGCGGAACTCGCTGTACAGCTGCGCCGCCAGCGTCTTGTTGGGCGCGAAGACGATGGCCGGGCGTCCGAGACGCGCGATCGTGTTGGCCATCGTGAAGGTCTTGCCCGAGCCCGTCACACCCAGCAGCGTCTGGAAGCTTTCGCCGTCGTTGACGCCGTCCACCAGCCCCTGGATGGCCGTCGGCTGGTCGCCCGCCGGCGGATACGGCTGGAAGAGCTGGAAGGGAGAGCCTTCGAAAGAGACGAATTCGCCCTTCGGCGGCTCGCCCGCGCCGGCGGCGTCCGCCTCTGGCGGGGCAGGTTTCTCCCCGTTGGCGACGGAGGTTTCAGGCTTGGCGACGGTAGAACGGCTCATCAGGGTTTCCCAGGGGCAACGCATGTTCCCTGCCTACAATCGGCAGGCTTCGCTGGGCGCTCAGGAGGCGCCTCGGGCGTCAGGACGCGACAGCGTAGCGCAGTCCTCTCCACCGTTTGTCAGGAAAGCCTCCATGTCCTTGTTCGCCGCCGTCGCCATGGCCCCTCGCGACCCCATCCTGGGTCTGAACGAGCAATTCAACGCCGACCCGAATCCCAACAAGGTCAACCTGGGCGTCGGCGTCTATTACGACGACAACGGCAAGCTGCCGCTGCTGGCCTGCGTGGCCGCCGCGGAAGCGCAGATGCAGGCCGCCCCCAAGCCGCGCGGCTACCTGCCCATCGACGGCATCGCCGCCTATGACCTGGCGGTCCAAGGCCTGGTCTTCGGCGCCGACAGCGACGTGCTCAAGAGCAAGCGCGTGGCGACCGTGCAGGCCATCGGCGGCACCGGCGGCCTGAAGATCGGTGCGGACTTCCTCAAGCGCCTGAACCCGGGCGCGACGGTGCTGATCTCCGATCCGTCCTGGGAAAACCACCGCGCGCTGTTCACCAACGCCGGCTTCCCGGTCGAGACCTACCCCTACTACGACGCCGCCAACCGCGGCATCAACTTCGACGGCATGCTGTCGGCGCTCAACGCCGCGCCGGCCGGCACGGTCGTCGTCCTGCACGCCTGCTGCCACAACCCGACCGGCTACGACCTCACGTCCGCGCAATGGGCGCAGGTCGTCGACACCGTCAAGGCCAAGCACCTCGTCGCCTTCCTCGACATGGCCTACCAGGGCTTCGGCGAAGGCATCGCCGAGGACGGCGCCGTGATCCAGCAGTTCCTGGCCGCCGGCCTGGACTTCTTCGTGTCGACGAGCTTCTCCAAGAGCTTCTCGCTGTACGGCGAGCGTGTCGGCGCGCTGAGCGTGGTCTGCGCCTCCGCTGAAGAGACGGTCAAGGTCCTGAGCCAGCTCAAGATCGTCATCCGGACCAACTACTCCAACCCGCCGACGCACGGCGCCCAGGTCGTGGCCACCGTGCTGTCGACCCCGGCGCTGCGCACCCAGTGGGAAGAGGAACTGGCCGGCATGCGCGTGCGCATCAAGCAGATGCGCGAGGCGTTGGTCACCGAACTCAAGGCCGCCGGCATCACCGACGACCTGAGCTACGTCACCCGTCAGAAGGGCATGTTCAGCTACAGCGGCCTGTCCGCGGAACAGATGCAGCGCCTGCGCTCGGAGTTCGGCATCTACGGCGTCGACTCCGGCCGCATCTGCGTCGCCGCGCTGAACAGCAAGAACCTGAAGCCGGTCGCCGCCGCGATCGCCGCCGTGAAGAAGGGCTGACAGGGCTGAGGGCGCTGATCCGCTCAGGATCCGCGCTCCCAGCACCACAATTCGATGCGCTGATCGCACGATCGGCTTTCGAACACAGGGCCGGACCCGCCGCAAGCGGGCCGGCCCTGCGCATTTATGGCGAAATGGGGCGGTTCCAAGGCCCTGCTCCCGCCTTGCACGGAACCCCGGCGACACACACTGCAAATGGCCGGGCACTAGAATTGCTGCATTGCACAACGGGTGCCAGCCTTCGCCTCACTCCCCCTCGACAGGTTCGCCAGATGCTCTACCAGCTTTATGAAACCCAACGCGCGCTGCTGAGCCCGTTCTCCGAATTCGCCAGCGCCACGGCCAAGCTGTACAGCCATCCGCTGTCGCCCTTCGCCCATACGCCGCTGTCGCACCGGATGTCCGCGGGCCTGGATCTGATGCACCGTCTGGCCAAGGAATACGAGAAGCCGGAGTTCGAGATCAACAGCGTCGAGGTCGACGGCGTCGATGTCGCGGTGCAGGAACTGGTCGCGCTGGAGCAGCCGTTCTGCCGCCTGCTGCGCTTCAAGCGCTACACCGACGACCCCGCGGTACTCGCCAAGATGAAGGCGCAGCCGACCGTGCTGGTCGTGGCGCCGCTGTCGGGCCACCACAGCACGCTGCTGCGCGACACCGTCAAGCAGCTGCTGAAGGACCACAAGGTCTTCATCACCGACTGGACCGACGCCCGCATGGTGCCGATGGAAGCCGGCGCCTTCCACCTCGACGACTACATCTACTACGTCCAGGACTTCATCCGGCACGTCGGCGAGGACTGCCATGTGATCTCGGTCTGCCAGCCGACGGTGCCGGTGCTGGCCGCGATCTCGCTGATGGCCACCAAGGGTGAGACCACGCCGCGCTCGATGACGATGATGGGCGGTCCGATCGACGCCCGCCGCAGCCCGACGGCCGTCAACAACCTGGCGATGAACAAGAGCTACAGCTGGTTCGAGAACAACGTGATCTACCGCGTTCCGACCAACTTCCCGGGCGCGGGCCGCGAGGTCTATCCCGGCTTCCTGCAGCACACCGGCTTCGTGGCGATGAATCCGGACCGTCACCTGAGCTCGCATTACGACTACTTCCTGGACCTGGTCCGCGGCGACGACGACAGCGTCGACGCCCACCGCCGCTTCTACGACGAGTACAACGCCGTGCTGGACATGCCGGCGGAGTACTACCTGGACACGATCAAGACCGTGTTCCAGGACTTCGCGCTGGTGAACGGGACCTGGGAAGTGGGCGGCGACCTGGTGCGTCCGCAGGACATCACCCAGACGGCGCTGCTGACGGTCGAGGGCGAGCTGGACGACATCTCCGGCGCCGGCCAGACCAAGGCGGCGCACGAGCTGTGCAGCGGCATCGGCGCGAAGGATCAGGCCCACTACGACGCGGTGGGTGCCGGCCACTACGGCATCTTCTCGGGCCGCCGCTGGCGCGAGAAGGTCTATCCGGTGATCCGCGACTTCATTGCGAAGTACGATGCGGCCCCGTTGCACAAGCCCGTCGCGGCCAAGCGTGCCGCCGCCCGTCCGGCCGCGGCCCGCCGGTCGCGCAAGCCGACCGAGTGAACCCCGCCGCTTCCGCCGCCGCTGAACCGACCTCCGCATCGTTCGACGACCTCGTCGAACGCCTGAACCTGGCCCTGCCGCAGACGCAATGCACGCGCTGCGGCTATCCCGACTGCCACTCGTACGCCCACGCGATCGCGCGTGGGGAGGCGGCGATCAACCAATGCCCGCCCGGCGGTGCCGAGGGCATCGCCCGCCTGGCCGCGCTGACCGCCCGGGACGCCCTGCCCCTCAATCCCGAGAACGGCATCGAAGGTCCCCGACGGCTCGCCGTCATCGACGAAGGCTGGTGCATCGGCTGCACGCTGTGCATCAAGGCCTGCCCCGTCGACGCCATCATCGGCACCAACAAGCAGATGCACGTCGTCATCGACGCCGACTGCACCGGTTGCGAACTCTGCATCCCGGTGTGTCCGGTCGACTGCATCTCCCTGACCGAGGTGACGCCGGGACGCAGCGGCTGGGCCGCCTGGAGCGCGCCGCAGGCCGAACGCGCCCGCGAGCGCTACCGCTGGCACGAGATCCGCGTCGCGCGCGATCTGCACGAGCATGACGCGCGTCTTGAAGCCAAGGCGCAGCACAAGCTCGACCACCTCGAAGAGGAAACGCGCCTCACCGACGCCGCGCAGATCGACCGCAAGCGCGCCGTCATCGAGGCCGCGCTCGCACGGGCCCGCGCCAAGCGGGGCGTCTGAGCGCCGCTTCCCCCACTGTCAGCCATCGCCAGCCATCGTCGCTCGCCATGAATCAGACCCAAGTCCAAGAGTTCTTCGAGATCCTGCGCCGCGCCAATCCGTCGCCGCAGACCGAGCTGGAATACGCCAGCGTCTTCGAACTGCTCGCCGCGGTGCTGCTGTCCGCGCAGGCCACCGACGTCGGCGTCAACAAGGCGACGAGACGGCTGTTCGTCGTCGCCAACACGCCGCAGAAGATCCTCGACCTCGGCGAGGAGCGGCTCGCCGACTTCATCAAGACGATCGGGCTCTACAAGACGAAGGCGAAGAACCTGTACGCGACCTGCCGGATCCTGGTCGAGCAGTACGGCGGCGCCGTGCCGCAGAGCCGCGAGGCGCTCGAATCGCTGCCCGGCGTCGGCCGCAAGACGGCGAACGTGGTACTCAACGTCGCCTTCGGCGAAGCGACGATGGCCGTGGACACGCACATCTTCCGCGTCGGCAACCGCACGGGCCTGGCGCCGGGGAAGAACGTCCTGGAGGTCGAACAGCAACTGCTTGAACGCGTGCCGGACGAATTCCTGGTCGACGCGCACCATTGGCTGATCCTGCATGGCCGCTACGTCTGCCAGGCGCGCCGACCGCTGTGCGAGCGTTGCGCCGTCGTCGCGCAATGTGACAGCGCGCCCCTGGCCGCGGCGCGTTGAGCGAACCCCCGCCCCTACAATCTGCGCGTTCATCCGTCAGGGAAGCCATGTCCAGCATCAACGACCTAGTCGACCGCGTCGAGCGCCTGCTGGTGCGTCACGAGGAACTCAAACGCACGAACGACCTGCTCGAGCAACAGGTCCAGGCGCTTTCGCTGGAACGCGACAGCCTGCGCTCCAGACTGGCCGCGGCGCGCGCGCGCGTCGACGCCCTGCTGGACCGCCTGCCGCTGGAAGCGGTCGATCTCCTGGAGAGCGGCGACGGCACTGACACCTCTGATTCTCGAAAGACGGGCGCATGAAGCAAATGGAAGTCACGATCATGGGCCAGAGCTACCTGCTCGGCTGCCCCGAAGGCGGCGAAGCCGCGCTGCAGAAGGCGGTGGGCCGCGTGGACAAGGAAATGTGCGCCATCCGCGATGCCGGCCGCGTCAAGGCGCGTGAGCGCATCGCCGTGCTGGCGGCCTTGAACCTCGCTTATTCGCTCACCGAATCGACGGCGAACGCCGCTGCCGCGAGCGATGCAACCGATGCAACGAGCGGTGACGTCCGCGGTGTCGCCGCCGACGGCGCCATACCCGATCTTGAAACGCTGATGAAGCGGCTCGATGAAGCCCTTGTCCAAGACGGGCAACTGCTGTGAACGCGGGATCGCGGCGCGTAGAATCCACCCTGTCCACTGCGTTCGCGTGAGTTTTATATTTCCTTGAACCGATGCTTTCGCGAGCAAGGGCTTGGAACATTGCAGAGCTGGTGTGAGCGTCTCGCGTCAGATGAACCCGAAGCCCTGCTGACCTCGCCCACCTGTACCCCTAGGGTTCAGGAATGCGGCTCACGGTTCGCCGTGGACACCTCTTCCCGAAACCGCGCCTGATCCACCATCACGCGCGGTTTTTTCATGGTCGATCATCGTCCGCCGTCTTCGGCCATCGTCGTGAGGATCCCGCCTTGAACACCGCAGCGAACGCGTCCCCGCAGTACTGGCTGATGAAGTCCGAACCGGACGAGGCCTCGATCGATCATCTGCAAGCCGCCGGCGAGCTCCCGTGGACGGGCGTGCGCAACTATCAGGCCCGCAACTTCATGCGCGACCAGATGCGCGTCGGCGACGGCGTGCTCTTCTATCACTCGTCGTGCCCGGAGCCGGGCATCGCCGGTTTCGCCGAAGTCAGCAGCACGGCGTATCCGGACGAGACCCAGTTCGATCCGGCGAGCCATTACTTCGATCCGAAGTCCAAGCGCGAAGAACCGCGCTGGCAGCACGTCGATGTGCGCTTCGTGAGCAAGACGCGCCTGCTGAGCCTGGCCGAGATGAAGCGCGATCCGGCGCTCGCGGAGATGCGCACGCTGCAACCGGGCAACCGGCTGTCGATCACGCCAGTGACGCCGGCGGAGTGGCGACATCTCCAGAAGCTGCTCGCCTGACCGGCGAACGCGGCGGCGACGCGGAGTTCTCCAGCGGTCTCAGCCGCCCATCCCGAACGGGATCGACGCCAGCACGACCTGGTTGCCCCCGCGCCGCTGCGCTTCCTTGACCGCCATCTCGGCGGCGCCCAGCAGCTCTTCCTGGCGTGAAGCGGTGTGCGGGAAGCTCGCCACGCCCATCGACAGCGACAGGCCGATGTCCTGCCCATGCAGTACGACGATCTGGGCATGGCACTGACGGCGCAGCTGCTCCATCCGCGCATGCGCGGTCGCGAGACCGACGCCCGACAGCAGCACCGCGAACAGGTCGTCGCCGATGCGGCAGGCCGCGTCCATCGCCCGGGTGTTGGCGCGGAGCATGCGCCCCAGGCCTTCCAGCAGGCGTTGGCGGGCCTCTTCGCCCAGACCGGCCTCCGGCGACACCGGATCCAGTGCGATCAGCACCAGCGTGAACTCGCGGTGCTCGCGGGTCGAGAGATCGATCTCCCGCAGCAGTTGATCGTCGAACTGCGCCCGCATGTAGAGGCCGGAGACCTCGTCGCGGCCGCTGCCCTGCTGCAGCTCGCGGCGCATCTGTTCAAGCGACTTCTGCTGCTGTTCGAGCTGCTGAAGCGCGCGCTGCAGATGCGTCTCGCGATGGCGCTCCTCGGTCTTGTCGCTCCACAGCGCCATCACGTGTTCCGCGCCGAGCGGCACACGCATGACCATGAACTCGCGACGGCGGCCGCCGATCTCCAGGCGGTGCTCCGAACTCACCACGCCGCGCTGCGCCAGCGTGGCCTGTTCGGAACGGCGCATCGCCTGCACTTCGTCGCCGCGCATCAGCTCGGCGTCGGCGGCGCCGACGATCCCGGCCTCCACGCGGCCGAACAGCTCGCTCATGCCGGGGCTGGCGAAGACATAACGTCCGGTGGCCATCGACTTCACGGTCAGGCAGGCGCCGGTCGGCTCCAGCAGGCTGAGCAAGCCGGCCGCAACGGGCGTCTGGGGCGTTCCCGACGATTCCAGCCAGGCATCGAAACTGGCAGGCGCGGGTGTCGCGGCGGCTTGTAATTCCATGGGTCGGGCCGGGCCAGGGGGGCGGCCCCTCGCGGTCGAATGGTGGTGGATCGAATGTAGATGGCCGTCCGTCGCCGGGGCAAGTGCCGTCGGCAGCACAGAGGTGCCACTCCCCCTAAGCTTGGGGTCCGGCATCCTAGCTTGCCCTGGCTCGGACGCAGAGCGATGCGCTTCGCCCAGAGAGGCGCGCTTGCGCTCCCCCGGGGGCAAAGGCGTGAAAATGTCACATCCCCTTTCAAGGTCGGCATGGGGCCTTCACAGGGGACAAGGGCGTCGACACCCGGTGTCGTGTCCGGCGTCGTGTCCGGTGCAACGCGCTTGCATCGCGGCAGATGGCGAACGGTCAAAAATAAGGCTAGAATCCGCGTTTTGCTGGCAAACCCTGCGCGTCGATTCGGAAGTGGAATCCGGATACTCCGCTTCGAAGGCAAGTCCTTCCTCGCGAACACCGAGCGCTATTTGAAGGAATTTCATGACCACCATTCGCGTCAAAGAAAACGAGCCGTTCGACGTGGCCCTGCGCCGCTTCAAGCGCACGATCGAAAAGCTGGGCCTGCTCACCGAGCTGCGCGCCCGCGAGTTCTACGAGAAGCCGACTGCCGAGCGCAAGCGCAAGAAGGCTGCGGCCGTCAAGCGTCACTACAAGCGCGTGCGCAGCATGCAGCTGCCCAAGAAGCTGTACTGATCGACTGATCGGACCGCTTCGGCACCGGGGACCCGTCCACTGACGATCCCCACCGCCGGAACAGCACAGAAAGCCCGCGCAGGACGCTGCCGCGGGCTTTTCTATTTCTGCGCGACATTACGACATCTCTCACCTCTCCCCCTCTCCCTCGAGACCACGAATCAAGGAGCCCTCATGAGCCTGAAGGAACAGATCACCGAAGACATGAAGACGGCGATGCGCGCCAAGGACAGCGAACGCCTGGGCACGATCCGCCTGTTGCTGGCCGCGGTGAAGCAGAAGGAAGTGGACGAGCGCGTCGATGTGGATGACGCGATGCTGGTGGGCATCGTCGACAAGCTGATCAAGCAGCGCAAGGACTCGATCAGCCAGTTCACGGCCGCCGGCCGCATGGATCTGGCCGACAAGGAAAGCGCTGAACTGAAGGTGCTGGAGGTCTACCTGCCGCAGCGCCTGAGCGAGGCCGAGATCAAGGCTGAAGTCGCCGCGATCGTGGCCGAGCTGGGCGCCAAGGGTCCGGCTGACATGGGCAAGGTGATGGGCGCCGTGAAGGGCAAGCTGGCGGGCAAGGCAGACATGGGCCTGGTCTCGGCGGCGGTGAAGGCCGCGCTGGCGGGCTGAAGCCTTCCCTCGATTCAACGACAGGAGTCCGCAATGGAACTGACCGTCCAACAATTGACGCCTGATTTCTGCGTCGCCCCGCAGTTGACGCCGGAAGCCATGGCGGCGCTGGCGGAGGCTGGCTTCAAGTCGGTGATCAACAACCGGCCTGATTTCGAGCATGGTCCCGACCAGCCCACCAGCGAGCAGATTCGTGCCGCTGCTGAAGCCGCGGGACTGGTCTATCACCATTTGCCGGTGCAAGGCGGCTACCAGTCGCCGGAAGAGATTGCTGCGATGCGGGCGCTGCTCGACGAGGTGCCGACGCCGGTGCTGGCGTTCTGCCGCTCTGGCGCGCGTTCCACGCGCCTCTTCGCCGCCGCCACCCAACTTTGATCCGACGCGTGGTCCTCGGTGCCTCGGATCGAGGCGACCGGGGGCCCTTTCCGGAACTTAAGGAGGGAATTTGCTTGCCGGGAGGCAAGCAAAGGAGGGAGATGGAGGAAAGGGCCCCCGGTCGCCTCGATCAACGCTCCATCCTCGACACGTCGGGGCTTTCCCGCAGCCCTTCCGGAATTCAGCTTTCCGACAGCCCTCGCTGGCTACAGTCCACGTCTACACACAAGAACCGAGAGCCCTCCCGTCGGGGTTCGAGATGGAGACCTGGACTCGTCGATGAAAGCCCTGCTTGCACTTGCCAAGGGCATCGACTGGCTGACAGACCGGTTCGGCACGCTTGCCGCCTGGGCTGTCCTGCTGTCGTGCTTTATCAGCGCCGCGAATGCGGTGATCCGCTACGGGCTGGACATCAGTTCCAACGCCTTCCTTGAGATCCAGTGGTACCTGTTTGCCGCCTGCGTGATGGGTGGGGCGGCGCAGGTCTTGCGGCTCAACGAGCACGTGCGCGTCGACATCCTCTACACGCGGCTGCGCGGCCACGGCAAGGTCTACGTCGACCTGTTCGGGCTCATCGTGTTCGTGATCCCCGTGATGGCGTATGCGGGCTGGCTGTCGTGGGATTTCTTCCTGGTGAAGCTCACCACCGGCATGCGCGCGGATGACACCGTCGCCGCGCTCGGCTACGGGGGCTATGCGTGGAAGCTGTTCACCAGCGGCGAGGTGTCTGGCAACGCCGGCGGCCTGATCCGCTGGCCGGCCGCGCTGACGCTGCCGGTGGGCTTCGCGCTGGTGTTCCTGCAGGGGATCTCGGAGGTGATCAAGCGCATCGGCTACCTCGCCCATCTCGTCGAGATGGACACCCACTACGAGAGGCCGCTGCAATGATCACGATGGAGCAGTTTCCCCCGCTGATGTTCGCGGGGCTGATCATCATCATGCTGATCGGCTTCCCCGTCGCGTTCTCGCTGGCCGCGCTCGGCCTGGCCTGCGGCTTCTTCGCGGTGAGCCAGGGCTGGTTCCCGCCCTCGTTCATGTCGGCGCTGCCGCAGAACGTCTTCGGCATCCTGTCCAACGACCTCCTGCTGGCGATCCCCTTCTTCACGCTGATGGGGGCGTTGCTGGAGAAATGCGGGCTTGCCGAGGACATGCTCGATTCGATGGGCCAGCTCTTCGGGCCGGTGCGCGGCGGGCTGGGCTACTCCGTGATCATCGTGGGTTTCATCCTCGGCGCGATCACCGGCACGGTGGCGGGTCAGGTGATCGCCATGGCGATGATCTCCCTGCCGGTCATGATGCGCTACGGCTACAACATGCGCTACGCCACCGGGGTGCTCGCGGCCTCGGGGACGATCACGCAGCTGGTGCCGCCGTCGCTGGTGCTGGTGGTGCTGGCGGACCAGCTCGGCAAGCCCGTCGGCGACATGTACAAGGGCGCGTGGGGGCCGTCGATCCTGCAGGTGCTGATCTTCGCGCTGTACACCTTCATGGTGTCGCGCATCCGGCCGGAGCACGTGCCCGGCGTACCCAAGGAGGCGCGCACCCTCGACGGCTGGGCGCTGTGGGCGAAGTGCCTGCGCGGGATCATCCCGTCGGCGATCCTGATCTTCGCGGTGCTGGGCTCGATGGGCGGCCTGCCCGGCATCGACACGGCGATCTGCACGCCGACCGAGGCCGGCGCGATGGGCGCCGTCGGCGCGTTCATCCTGGCGGCGTCGCACCGGCGGCTGAACTGGCCCGTGGTCAAGGACGCCATGATCGGCACCATGCGCATCACTGCGATGGTGGTGTTCATCCTGATCGGGTCGCGGACTTTCTCGCTCGTGTTCCAGGGCGTCGAAGGCGGCAAGTGGATCGAGCACCTGCTCTCCAACCTTCCCGGCGGTCAGATCGGCTTCCTGATCGTCGTCAACCTGTTCATCTTCTTCCTGGCGTTCTTCCTCGACTTCTTCGAGATCGCCTTCATCATCCTGCCCCTGCTCGGCCCGGTGGCCGACAAGATGGGCATCGACCTGGTGTGGTTCGGCGTGATGCTCTGCGTGAACATGCAGACCAGCTTCATGCATCCGCCGTTCGGGTTCGCGCTGTTCTACCTGAGAGGGATCTCGGACACGCTCTTCAAGAACGGCGCGCTGCCCAGGAAGGTGCTGTCGAGCGACATCTACCTCGGCTCCATCCCCTGGGTGGTGATGCAGCTGATCCTCGTGGCCATCGTCATCTTCTTCCCGGTCACGGTGACGGCGTTCCTCGACAAGGCCGAAGCAGTCGACATGGACAAGGCGACGGAGATGCTCCAGGGCATCGATGCCGGTCAGGCCGAGCGGACCGATCCGAACGCGGATACGAATGCGCTGTTCGGGCTGCCGGCGGAGGCGGCGTCGGAGGCCGCCTCTTCGCCGGCCTCGGCGGCCTCTGAAGGAGCTCCTTAGCGCGTCGACGGCGGCATGTTCGACGCCTCCTTGATGCGATCCCAGGCGTCCTTCACGGCGGGCTTCGCCCTCGCCCATTCCAGCGAGGAACCCTGGCGCTGGTTGCCCCAGTCGCGGTGCAGTTCGGCCTCGAAGTCCTCGAACTCGCGGTCGGGGTAGCGGGCGAACGCGTCGACGCCGTAGGCGTACGCGGGGCCGAAGTCGTCGTGCGTGTCGCCTTGCTGGATGTAGGGCCGCTTGGCGTAGTTGTCGCGCCAGTAGGTGGCCTCCTGCTCGTGGTCGTAGGCCTTGTCGCGGGGCTTGTCGAAGTCAGGCATGGCAATCTCCAGGATGTCTCGATGACCTTCGTCGGCAAGCGCCATGCCCTGCGCTCGCTACAGTCGTCGTCATGCGCGCACGTCATTCCACCCTCCTCCGCCACCTGCCCACCACTCGTCTTCACGCGTTGATCACGCTGACGTTGGCGGCGACGCTCATCCCGGCGGCAGCACACGCCACCGAGACCTGTGACAAGGGCTCCTGGCGCGGCACGCTGGGCACCACGCCGGTGTCGATGGAACTCAACCCTGCCGAGGGCGAGCGGCCTGCGATCGGCCGCTACTACTACCGCAGCTCGCTCGGCGACCTCACGCTCGTCCGCGATGCCAAGACCGGCGAATGGCAGGAACTCGACGCCAAGGAAAAGCCGACCGGTCGGCTGAAGCTCGGTTGCGATGCCAGCACGCTGAACGGCGAATGGCGCTCCATCGACGGTTCGAAGACGCTCCCGATCGCCGCCGTGGCGATCAAGGAGAGCGACTACAACGCGAGCCGCAAGGCTGCGCTCAAGCCCACCTCTGCAAAGGTCGCCCAGATCGGAGGTCGCCGCTACGAGGCGCTGACTTTCCCCGTGCCTGGAGGCGGCACCGGAGGCGCAACACCTGACACCACGCAGGTCGGCATCCGCCTGATTGGGACGACGCCGGCCATCGCGACGCTGAACGCCACGCTGTGGGACAAGGCCGCGGACGCGGTCCTCGATCACGTCGACTGCATGGCGCAGGGGCGGCGTGATCGAGGCCCCGAAGCCGGCTACGAGTCCTCGCAAACGCAGAAGATCGTTGCCTGGAACGCCGCCTTCGTCGTCGTCGACACCTGGAACGAGGGCTACTGCGGCGGCGCTCATCCGTGGCACGGCAACAGCGTCACCACCTATCGCCTGGACACCGGGGCGGAGGCCGACGTCGCCTCATGGCTGAAGTCCGAGTGGCGCAAAGAGATCCCGAAGGACTCCCGGCTCGGCAAACTGCTCGTGAAGGCCTATGCCGACGGCGGCGGCAACGGCGAGGAAGCCGAATGCCGCGACGAGGTGAGCTGGATGGGCAGCTCGATCCATCCGGAATCGAAGCAGCTCGTCTTCCATACGCACGCCTCGTACGCGATGACGCCGTGCGCCGAAGACGTCTCGCTGCCGATCGACGCCGTCTGGCCCTATCTGACGCCAGCGGGCCAGCAGGCGCTCAAGACGTTCCGCTGATCGTCGGCCCGCTCACTGCGACGAGAACATCTTCAAGCCGATGATGCCCACGGCGATCAGGCCGATGCACGCCAGCCGCGCCAGCGACGCCGACTCGCCCAGCAGCACGATGCCCGCGATCGCGGTCCCGACGGCGCCGATGCCCGTCCACACCGCGTAGGCCGTCCCTACCGGCAGGTGCTTCAGCGCCCAGCCCAGCAGCACGACGCTCGTCACCATCGCCGCCACCGTGCCCACCGTCGGCCACAGACGGGTGAAGCCGTCCGTGTACTTCAGACCGACGGCCCAACCGATCTCGAACAGCCCGGCCAGAAACAACACACCCCACACCATCGCCATCTCCTTGAAAGTGAATCCTTGAAAGCGGATGCCGGCGACTGTATGTTCAAGATCCTGATACTTAAAGTCAGGATCCATCAGGTCGACTGATAGATTCATTGATAGTTGCCGGACCGCGCCATGGCTTTCGACCTCGACAACCTCCGTGTCTTCCTCGCCGCGATCGATCACGGCTCGTTCTCCGCCGCCGCACGCACACTGGGGCGCGTGCCTTCGGCCGTCAGCATGACGATCGCGAACCTGGAAGCCCAGCTCGATCTCGTCCTCTTCGATCGCGCCGGCCGGGAGCCCGTGCCCACCGCGCAGGCGCTCGCGCTGGTGCCGCAGGCACGACTGCTGGCGGAACAGCTCGGCCAGCTCAACCGCCACGCGCTGTCGATGACGCAGGGCCTGGAGCCCTCGCTGGCGATCGCAGTCGTGCCCGAGCTCGTCGCCGCGACGCCGTGGAGCGACGCGCTGTCGACGCTGTCCGCCGAGTTCCCGTTGCTGGACGTCGAGGTGTTGACCGCGCCGCAGGCGGATGCACTCGCGATGCTGAAGTCGGGCCGCGCGCAACTCGCCCTCGTTTTCGAGCGCCAGGGGCTCGATCCGTCGGAGCAGTTCCAGGAAGTGGCGCGTGAAACCTTGATCGCGGTCGCCGCGGCTTCGCATCCGATGCTCGCGCGCGAGCCGTTGGCGCTCCGCGACGAGCACCTCATCGCCGAACGTCAGATCCTCGTCGCCGGCCGGGACGCCTGCGACGTCGACAAGCGGATCGCCGTTTCCCGGGTGCAATGGCGCACTGACAGCCCGGTGGCGGCGCTGCGGATGGTGGCCGCGGGGCTGGGTTGGGCGTGGTTGCCCTCGGGTTTCGTGCGCACGGCGCTGGCTTCAGGGGAACTGGTGCAGATCCCCGCGGGCAACTTCACGACGGCGCTGCAGCTCTACGTCGACGTGGTGTGGACGCAGACGCGTCCGCTGGGCCTGGCCGCGCGACGCTTCGTGGAACTGCTGCTCAGCGGTAGCGCTCCGGATCCGGCGAGTCCGTCGGCTGCTCGACCACGCGCCGGAAAGCGGCGTTCATCGGCAGCTTCAGGTTGATGCCCGACGGTGGCAGCGGCGACTCGAACCAGCGCTTGTAGATCGCGTGGATCTCGCCGCTGCGGAACAAGCCGATCAACACGTCGTCGACCATGGTCTTGAACATCGGATCGTCGCGGTTGAGCCCGATCGCATAGGGCTCCACCGTCAGCGCGCGATCGGAGATCACGTAGTCGTCCGCCGACACCGCGGCCCCTTGCTGCGCCAGCAGTGCGCGGATGATGACGTCGTCCATCATGAACGCGTCGGCGCGGCCGCTGCGCAGCAGCTGGAACGCATCCGGATCGTCCAGTCCGGCGACGATGCGGATGTTCAGCCCCTGCTGCTCGTTGACCTTGGCGAGGTGCTGGATGCTGGTCGTGCCGATGGTGCTCACCACCGGCCGGCCGCGCAGGTCGAGCAGGCTCTGCACCTTCTCGCCGTGGCGCGTCATCAGCTTGGTCTCGGCCACGAAGATGGTCACCGAGAACGCCTGGCTGCGCGCGCGCTCGGCCGTGTTGGTCGTGATGCCGCACTCCATGTCCAGCGTGCCGTTGCTGACCATCGGCATGCGGGTCGCGGAACCGACCGCCACGCGCCGCACCTCCAGGTCGGGCAGCTTGAGCTTCACGCGCAGTGACGCGATCACGCGCTCGCAGAGGTCGACCGAGTAACCCGTCGGCCGCAGTTGCGCGTCGAGGTAGCTGAACGGCGCCGACGCCGGCCGGTAACCGATGACGACGACGCCGGTCTCGCGGATGCGGTTGAGCGTCGGACCTTCGGGCGGCTGCGCGGGGCGGGAAGCGGGAGCCGATGGCGCAGCGAGCCGCGGTTTGACGGTGGCGGCGTCGGCGAACGACGCACCGACCATAGCGACCATAGCGACCAGCGTCAGGATCAACCCGGTCACGGCGCCGACGATCCGCGTGTTCATCGATCAGGCCTCGCCGTCGTCGCCGAGGCCGGCGCCGCCGTCGGCATCCGCCTGCCCGAGCGCTCCGGCATCCAGCCGCCGCAGCTCGTCGAGGCGCGCGCCGATCTTGATCTCCAGGCCGCGCGGCACGGGCTCGTAGAAGCGCTGGTCCTCGAGACCGTCCGGCAGATACTGCTCGCCGGCCACGTACGCGCCGGGGAAGTCATGCGCGTAGCGATAGGCCTTGCCGTAGCCGAGCTCCTTCATCAGGCGCGTCGGCGCATTGCGCAGATGCACCGGCACCGGTCGCGAGCTGTCCTGCTTGATCAGCGCGCGCACCTGGTTGTAGGCGTTGTAGACGGCATTCGATTTCGGCGCGATCGCCAGATAGACGACCGCCTGCGCCAGCGTGAGCTCGCCCTCCGGCGAACCGAGGCGCTCATAAGTTTCGGCCGCATCCAGGCAGATGCGCAGCGCACGAGGATCGGCGTTGCCGATGTCCTCGCTCGCCATGCGGATCAGCCGTCGCGTGATGTAGCGCGCGTCGACGCCGCCATCGAGCATGCGCACCAGCCAGTACAGCGCGCCGTCCGGGTTAGACCCGCGCACCGACTTGTGCAGCGCAGAGATCACGTCGTAGAACTGGTCGCCGCCCTTGTCGTAGCGCCGCAGCTGCTCGCCGAGCGTGCGTTCCAGCAACGCCTCGTCGATCTCCGCCATACCCGCTGGCGTCAACTGCGCCACGGTCTCCAGCGTGTTCAGCAGACGCCGCGCGTCGCCGTCGGCATACCCGATCAGCCGCAGCGTCGCGGCCTCGCTCACCGGTGGCGCGCCCAGGACCTCACGTCCGCGCGCCAGCAGCTCGCGCATGTCCTGCTCGTCGAGCGACTTCAGCACATGCACCGTCGCCCGCGACAGCAGCGCCGAGTTCACCTCGAACGACGGGTTCTCCGTCGTCGCGCCGATGAAGCTGAACAGTCCCGACTCGACGTGCGGCAGGAAGGCGTCCTGCTGCGCCTTGTTGAAGCGGTGGACCTCGTCCACGAACACGATCGTGCGCCGGCCCTGCCCCGCCGCGGCCTGCGCACGTTCGACCGCTTCGCGGATGTCCTTGACGCCGCCCAGCACCGCGGAGATCGCGATGAACTGCGCGTCGAAGTGCTGCGTCATCAGGCGCGCCAGCGTCGTCTTGCCGACGCCCGGCGGGCCCCACAGGATCATCGAGTGCGGCCGGCCGCTTTCGAGCGCCACGCGCAGCGGCATCCCCTCGCCCAGCAGATGGCGCTGGCCGACGACCTCGTCCAGCTTGCGCGGTCGCAGACGCTCGGGCAGCGGCGCGTGGGCACTGGCCACGGCCGCCGAAGGC
This sequence comes from Roseateles noduli, assembly GCA_002205125.1. GTDB lineage: Bacteria > Pseudomonadota > Gammaproteobacteria > Burkholderiales > Burkholderiaceae_C > Roseateles > Roseateles noduli. The sequence goes on from NIOE01000011.1 coordinate 290,511, forward strand.
CGCCCGCCGGGAACGGGATCGAACTCGTCCGGGAAGAGCGATGCGTTGCTCATCGATGCAGGCCCACCAGCCGTTCAGCGTTCAACGTTCAAGGCTGGCGGGCGATGTCGGTGCCCGCTGGCGGCGTGAAGCGGAAGCGATCGGCGGACACCTTGGCGTTGGGCTCGATCGCGCTGAACTGCATCACCGACTGCTGGCCGAAGCCGTCCACGATCTCCAGCGCGCCCAGCTCGCGGCCCTTGAAGCCGAGCTTCAGGCTCTGCAGGCTGCTGTCATTGCGCTTGGGCGTCGCCTGCACCCAGTCGAGGCCGTTCGCCGCGGGCAGGGCCTTCAAGGTGAAGTCCTTGGCCAGGTCGCCGCCCGCCAGCAGCGAGACCGGCGTCGCGCCCAGCGCCTGGTCCATGTTGCGGACGCTGGCCTGCTGCAGGTCGGGATCGTAGATCCACACTTCCTTGCCGTCGGCCACGATCAGCTGCTCCGCCGGCTTGGCGTAGCTGAAGCGGAACTGGTTGGGACGCTGGAACTCGAAGGTACCGGTCGTCGTCTTCTTGCGCTTGCCGTCGGGCGCGGTCACGGTCTGCGTGAAGCTCGCACGGCCGCTCTTCACTTCGCTGACGAACTGCTGCAGCGCGCTCACGCCGTCGGCGTGGGCCAGGGTCGTGAAGCAGACGGCCAGCGCCGCGATGCTTCGGATCAAGGGTCGGAACATGGAAGGGACCTTCATCTACGTCGCGGTCAGTCGTCCCGCTTGGGCACGATGATGTCGCGGTTGCCGTTCGTCGCCATCGACGAGACGACGCCGGATTTCTCCATCTGCTCCAGCAAACGGGCCGCCCGGTTGTAGCCGATGCGCAGGTGTCTCTGCACCAGCGAGATCGACGCCCGCTTGTGCTGCAGCACGATGGCCACGGCCTGGTCGTACATCGGGTCGGACTCGCCGTCGCCGCCCGCCGTCAGGCCGGGCAGTCCGTCGCTGCCGCCATCGCCATCGAGCACACCGCCTTCCAGGATGCCCTCGATGTAGTTGGGCTCGCCCTGCTCCTTCAGGTACTCGACGACGCGATGGACCTCGTCGTCGCTGACGAAGGCGCCGTGCACGCGCACCGGCAGGCCGGTGCCGGACGCCATGTAGAGCATGTCGCCCATGCCCAGCAGCGCCTCGGCGCCCATCTGGTCGAGGATGGTCCGCGAGTCGATCTTGCTCGACACCTGGAAGGACAGCCGCGTCGGGATGTTGGCCTTGATCAGGCCGGTGATCACGTCGACCGACGGACGCTGCGTGGCCAGGATCAGGTGGATGCCGGCCGCGCGCGCCTTCTGCGCCAGGCGGGCGATCAGTTCCTCGATCTTCTTGCCGACCACCATCATCAGGTCGGCCAGCTCGTCGATGACGACGACGATGTGCGGCAGGCGCTCCAGCGGCTCCGGCTCTTCCGGCGTCAGGCTGAACGGGTTGGGGATCTTCTCCTCGCGCTCGGCCGCGTCGGCGATCTTCTTGTTGAAGCCGGCCAGGTTGCGCACGCCCATCTTGGACATGAGCTTGTAGCGGCGCTCCATCTCGTTGACGCACCAGTTCAACGCGTTGCTGGCCTGCTTCATGTCGGTCACGACCGGCGCCAGCAGATGCGGGATGCCTTCGTAGACGCTCATTTCCAGCATCTTCGGGTCGATCAGGATCAGGCGGACGTCGCGGGCCTCGGCCTTGTAGAGCACCGACAGGATCATCGCGTTGATGCCCACCGACTTGCCCGAACCGGTCGTGCCGGCCACCAGGCAGTGCGGCATCTTGGCCAGGTCGGCCACCACCGGCAGGCCGACGATGTCCTTGCCCAGGCCCATCGTCAGCGGCGACGCGGCGTCGGCGTAGACCTGCGAGCCGAGGATCTCCGACAGGCGGATGGTCTGGCGGCGCGCGTTCGGCAGCTCCAGCGCCATGTAGTTCTTGCCCGGGATGGTCTCGACCACGCGGATCGAGGTCAGGCTCAGCGAGCGCGCCAGGTCCTTGGCCAGGCCCAGGATCTGCGAGCCCTTCACGCCGGTCGCCGGCTCGATCTCGTAGCGCGTGATCACCGGCCCCGGCGACGCCGCCACCACCCGCACGTCGACGCCGAAGTCCTTCAACTTCTTCTCGATCATGCGGCTGGTCATCTCCAGCGATTCGGGCGTCACCGTCTCGATGCGCGGCGGCGGCGAGTCCAGCAGGTCGACCTGCGGCAGCTTGGCGTCCGTCGGATCGGTGAACAGCGTCTGCTGCCGCTCCTTGATGACGCGCGTGGACTTCGGCACCTCGGCCACCGGCGGTTCGATGACGATGGGGATGTGGTGCTCTTCCTCGACCAGGCGCTCGACCTCGACGACGGCCTCGCGCTCGCGCTTGGCTTCCTTGCCGACGCGCTTGTCCTCGGCGATCTCGCGGCGCTCGGTGCGCTTCTCGATCAGGGCTTCGATCTTGGTGCCGATCTGTTCGGCCAGGCGCAGCCAGGAGAACTTCAACGCCAGCGAGACGCCGGCCACCAGCGCCGCGATCCACACGACGCCCGAACCGGCGAAGCCCAGCAGCTTCATGCTCAGCGGCCCCAGCCAGTAGCCGAGCACGCCGCCGGCATGTCCGCCGGGCAGGAACTCGTCCCATCGCCAGAGCCGCGTCCATTCGAGCGAGCAGCTCGCGGCCATCAGGAGGGCGACGCCGGCGAGGGCCGGCAGGCGATCCTTGAAGGTGGGCACGGACGAGCCGTCGGCGCGCAGCATGCGCGCCAGGCCGCTCAGCCACGCGCGCAGCGAGATCAGCATCAGCCACCAGCAGGAGTAGCCGAAGCCGAACAGCATCAGGTCGGAGATCCAGGCGCCGAGCGCGCCGACGCGGTTGTGCGCCGGCGCCGAGGTGCCGGCGGTGCTGAAGGCGGCGTCCGCGCGGTCATGGCTGACCATCGCGAGCAAGACCAGGCACCACACCATCGCGCCGAGCAGCAGCCACAGCGGCGTGCGCAGCGGGCTGGGGGGCGTGGGTGGGGCGGCCGGCGGCGCGGCCTTCTTGGACTTGCGTGCCGGCGCGGGGCGCTCGGTCGGGGCGGCGTCGTCACCGCCGCCCAGCAGGGAACCGGGAAAACTCATCCCTCGATTGTGACGCACAAGCCCCACGTCCCGGACGGGGGGCGCCTCACCAAGGTGAAGAAACGTTGAAGCGCCGATCGACCTGGCATCGACAGGCGCTTCAACGGGCGCGCCACAGGAATCGTCAGTCGTGCTGCAGACGTTCCTTGATGACCACGGAGCCGTTCTCGAGCGTCTCGATGACGCCCTTGTCCTCCAGGTCCTTCATGACGCGGCTGACCATCTCGCGCGACGCGCCGACGACCTTGGCCATGTCCTGCCGCGACACCTTGCCGCGGATGATCTTCACGCCCTTCTCCTCCTCCGCCATGTCCAGCAGCGTGCGCGCGACACGGCCGTAGACGTCGAGCAGCGCGAGCGATTCGATCTGGCGGTCCGCGTTTCTGAGGCGCGCGACGAGGCCGCGCAGGATGCCGTAGGCCAGGCTGGACGACTCCGGCAGACCGCGACCGAAATCGGCGCGGCCGAGCACCAGCATGTCGGTCTGCACCTCGGCGCGAACCGTGGCCGAGTGGGGTTCGTTGTCGATGAGGCTCATCTCGCCGACGTAGTCGCCGGGCTGCAGCACGGCGAGGATGACTTCGCGGCCGCGGCTGTCCGCGGTCAGCACGCGGGCGCGGCCGTTGAGCAGGATGAAGAGCGCATTGGACTTGGTGCCCTGCTCGACGATCAACTCGCCGCGTTTGAAGCGCCGCTTGACGACGCTGTCCGCGATGGACTGGGCCTGGTCGGCGGTCAGCAGGGAGAACAAGGGAACCCTGCGGATCAGATCCAAGTTGGACAACATGGCCATGAAGGGATGCCTCCTGTCGGTGGTTAGGGTCAATCGTGGATCTCAGGATGGCAGAGGGACCCGCCACCTAGAATGGATGCATTGTGCCAATTTGTTCACGCCTGTTCATAGGGTCAACGCCATAGGCCGCCCGCGCGTCGCCTTAGGCTGTCGTCCCCGCCCGGTCCCTTGCGACCGGTGAACGCACCCCCATCTCCCCCGTCATGAGCCAAAACACCCGCCACGCCCAACTGCTGATCCTCGGTTCCGGCCCCGCCGGCTACACCGCCGCCATCTACGCGGCGCGTGCCAACTTGAAGCCGCTTCTGGTGACGGGCATGGCGCAAGGGGGTCAGTTGATGACCACGACCGAAGTGGACAACTGGCCCGCGGACGTGATGGGTGTGCAGGGTCCGGAACTGATGCAGCGCTTCCAGGAACATGCCGAGCGCTTCCAGACCGAGATCGTCTTCGACCACATCAACAGCGTCGACTTCTCCAAGCGTCCGTTCACGCTGACCGGCGACAGCGCGGTCTACACGGCCGATGCGGTCGTGCTGGCCACCGGCGCCTCGGCGCAATACCTGGGACTACCGTCGGAAGAATCGTTCATGGGCCGCGGCGTCAGCGCCTGCGCGACCTGCGACGGCTTCTTCTATCGCGAGCAGGAAGTCTGCGTGGTCGGCGGCGGCAACACCGCGGTCGAGGAAGCGCTGTACCTGTCCAACATCGCCAGCAAGGTCCACCTGATCCATCGCCGCGACAAGTTCCGCGCCGAGCCGATCCTGGTCGACAAGCTGATGGAGAAGGTCAAGGCCGGCAAGATCGAACTGCACGTGTTCCACACGCTGGACGAAGTGCTGGGCGACGCCAGCGGCGTGACCGGCGTGCGCATCAAGAGCACGCAGGACGGCACGACGACGGACGTCAAGCTGCAGGGCTGCTTCATCGCGATCGGCCACAAGCCCAACACCGACATCTTCGAAGGACAGATCGAGATGAAGGACGGCTACATCCGCACGAAGAGCGGCCTGGAAGGCTTCGCGACGATGACCAGCGTGCCGGGCGTGTTCGCCGCCGGCGACGTGCAGGACCACGTCTATCGCCAGGCCATCACCAGCGCCGGCACGGGCTGCATGGCCGCGCTGGATGCGCAGCGTTTCCTGGAGCAGGAATCGGCCTGACCCTCGCGCCCTGCGTCGGCGGCGCCCGCGCAGGGTGGCCGCATCCAGACCTCGACCGGCCCGCCTTTGCGCGGGCCGGCCTGTTTCTGCTACACTCTTCGTTTCCCCGCGCCATCAACCTGTGAAGGATCTTGACGCGAGGAAGATGGGATACCGCCACCCTATGGCGAGGTGAGGCCGCCGCCCGCGACTCGACAGCAAGGTCGGGACGATTGGGACGGTCGCCGGATGACAAGTATCGGAGTGTCCTCATGGCACGCGTCTGCGAAGTCACGGGCAAGAAGCCCATGGTCGGGAACAACGTTTCCCACGCCAACAACAAAACCAAGCGCCGGTTCCTCCCGAACCTGCAATACCGCCGTTTCTGGGTCGAGAGCGAAAACCGCTGGGTCCGTCTTCGCATCAGCAACGCAGGTCTGCGTCTGATCGACAAGAAGGGCATCGACGCCGTGCTGGCCGACCTGCGCTCGCGCGGTCAAGCCTAATCACTGAACCAGGAGCGACACCATGGCATCCAAAGGCGGACGCGAGAAGATCAAGCTGGAATCCACTGCCGGCACCGGTCATTTCTACACCACCAACAAGAACAAGAAGACCACGCCCCAAAAGCTGGAATTCATGAAGTTCGACCCGAAGGCACGCAAGCACGTGCTGTACAAGGAAACCAAGCTGAAGTGATTCAGCCCGGTCCTTGAAGAAGAAAACCCGCCTCCCGGCGGGTTTTTTCATGGGCGATCAACAGCGATCAAACGCACATCAGGAACGATGAACAGAGGCTGCCACAGCCCCTGCCCTTCTCGCGATCAGCGGACCGGCGCCAGGTGCGTCTTGCCCAGCAGCTCGCGCGCCATCCAGTCGTCGATCATCTTCTTCTCGTAGCGCAGGGACTCGGTGTCGAAATAGCGGTTGCCGCCGCTGTTCTGATAGTCCATGTCCTTCAGGTCGGCCTTGCCGGACTTCAGCACCTGGCCGTTCTCGCTGAGCGTGTAGGTGAAGCTCATGCGCGGGATGGTCACCGACCGCAGGATGCGGACGCGATCCGTGCGGACGCGCGGCTCGACTTCGCCTGCCAGATCGACGTCCGTGACGTCGATCTTGAGCTGCTTGCCCGGGAGTTCACGCGCCGCCAAGGCCTTGAAGTGCTCTTCCAGCTGCTTCATGGCGTTGTCGCGATCCACGCCGATCCTGCCGATGTCGGAGAAGTTCTCCGGCTTGATGAAGGTGACTTCCGCCTGCGCCTGAGCGGCCGCGGCGATCGCGCCCAGGCTCACGCTCGTCAGGCCCAACAGCGCGGCGCGCTTGAAGAAGGTCGAGGTCGTCATGTCAGTCTCCTTGTCTGAGAGTCCGGACAAATTATGGGCGTCGCCAAGAAAAAAGGCGCCCTGGAGGGGCGCCCTTTGCATTGCTTCATCTGTCGCTCGGTGAAGGCCGTCACTCAGGACGACTCATCACCCGACAGACGGTCCGATCAGACGCGCACAGTACGCAGGCCCGTCGCGAACGCCTTCAGTTCAGCGATGCCGCTTTCCTCGGCCTTGCGGCACCAGGCTTGCAGGTCATGCACCAGCTGTTCGGCCGACACGTTCGTGCGGGTCCACAGCTGACGCAGCTCTTCGCGCATCGTCACCAGCTTGTCGAGCACCGGGCTCGCAGCGCGGGCGCCGTCCAGCTGCGCCTGATACGCCGCCGGGATCTTCTCGGCGTCGCGGTGCAGCCAGCGGGTCGCCAGCTTGAACTGGTGGAACTTGACGCTGTGCTGCTCGCCGGCGGCCTTCAGCTGGGTCAACTCGGCCTTGCAGACGCCGCGCAGACCGCGCGCATAACGCGCCATCACTTCATAGCGGTTGGCGATGATGGCTTCCAGCGTGTCCTTGTCGGCCACGGCCTTGAGCTCGCCGGTCTTGATCTGCGGCGCCGTCTTGCGGACCTTCGCCCAGCCGATCATTTCCATCGCGCGGATGTAGCCCCAGCCGATGTCGAACTCGAACGGCTTGACCGAGAACTTGGCCGACGTCGGGTAGGTGTGGTGATTGTTGTGCAGCTCTTCGCCGCCGATGATCACGCCCCACGGCGACACGTTCGTCGACGCGTCCTGCGCCTCGAAGTTGCGATAGCCCCAGTAGTGACCAACGCCGTTGATCACGCCCGCCGCCCAGAACGGGATCCAGGCCATCTGGATCGCCCAGACCGCCATGCCGGCCACGCCGAACAGCGCCAGGTCGATGATCATCATCAGCGACACACCCCAGACCGAACGGCCCGTGTAGACGTGGCGCTCGATCCAGTCGTCCGGCACGCCGTGGCTGAACTTCTTGATCGTTTCCTCGTTCTTGGCCTCGGCGCGATACAGCTCGGCGCCGCGCGTCATCACCGTCTTGATGCCGCGGGTGACGGGGCTGTGAGGATCGTCCTCGGTCTCGCACTTCGCGTGGTGCTTGCGGTGGATGGCGACCCATTCGCGGGTGACCATGCCGGTCGTCAGCCACATCCAGAAGCGGAAGAAGTGCGACGGGATCGGACCCAGGTCCAGGGCCCGGTGCGCCTGCGCGCGGTGCAGGAAGATCGTCACGCCAGCAATGGTGATATGCGTCACCACCAAGGTGAAGACGACGATCTGCCACCAGCTGGCGCCGGTGAGGCCATCGATCATCCACGCCAGGATGGCGTCATGCACAGACATCAATACGTTCATTCGGTCCTAACCCTGCTCGCGAGGAGCCAGTTGTCCACAGGAAGCCCCCATTGTAGGCGACGCACTCTAGAAATCGCCCGGATGTAAGCCGCTTTCCCGCCGGTCTTTTGACGCTTCAGGACCGGAAGGGCCTGAAGACGTGATCGAACGAACGGTGCGAGCCGTTCGTATCAAAAACAAACCATTCTTCCGACGCCGAGATCCGGTGTCCGGCGGCTCCGCGGGCTTACTTCTTCCGCTCCCAGACTGCGGCGAAGAAGCCGTCGCTCTGGTGACGATGCGGCCACAAGCGCAGATAGCCGTTCTCCGACAGCGCTGCCGCCTGGGTCGCTTCGACCTGCGCATGCGTCAGCACGTCCTGTGCCGGGATGAAGTTGAAGTCGGGGTGGGCTTCGGCGAAAGCCTCGGCGACCGACTCGTTCTCGGCATCCAGCAGCGAGCAGGTCGCGTAGACCAGACGACCACCCGGCTTGAGCAGGCGCGAGGCGCTGTTCAGGATCGCCAACTGCTTGGCGTGCAGTTCCTGGATGCCCTCCGGCGACTGGCGCCACTTCAGGTCCGGATTGCGGCGGAGCGTGCCCAGCCCCGAGCACGGCGCATCGACCAGCACGCGGTCGATCTTCCCGGCCAGGCGCTTGACGCGTTCGTCGCGCTCGTTGCTGATCTGCACCGGGTAGACGTTGGACAGTCCGCTGCGCGCCAGGCGCGGCTTGAGCTTGTCGAGGCGGTGTCCCGAGACATCGAACGCGTACAGCCGACCGGTGTTGCGCATCGCGGCGCCCAGCGCCAGCGTCTTGCCGCCGGCACCGGCACAGAAGTCGACGACCATCTCGCCGCGCTTGGCTTCGGTCAGCAGGGACAGCAACTGGCTGCCCTCATCCTGGACCTCGACCTGGCCGCTGGTGAAGACGTCGAGCTTCTGCAGCGCCGGCTTGCCTTCCAGCCGCAGGCCCCAGGGCGAGAACGGCGTCGGCGACGACGCGAAGCCCTTCTCCTGAAGCGCAGCCTGCACGTCCTCGCGCTTGGCCTTCAACAGGTTGACGCGCAGGTCCAGCGGCGCCGGCACGTTGACGGCTTCGGCCAGTTGCCAGAACTGCTCGTCGCCCAGACGCTGCTTCAGCGGGTCGACGATCCAGTCGGGCAGGTTGTGCCGCAGCTTCGCCGGCAGCTTGGTGCGGTCGACCTTCGCCACCTGCTTGAGCCAGTGCTGCTCTTCGTCGTTGAGCGCGGCGCGGAGGAAGGCCTCGCTGCCGGCCCAGGCAAGAATCGCCAGTCGCCGCGACATCGGACCGCGGCCCGACTGGGCCAGATGCTGCAGCACCGGACGCAGGCGCAGCACGGCGTAGGCGGTTTCGGCCACGGTGTGGCGCTCGCGCTGGCCGAGCGCCTTGTGCGCGCGGAAGAAGTCGGAAACGAGGGAGTCGGCGGGCTTGTCGAACAGCAGCAGGCTGTCCACCAGTTCGGCGCAGAGTTCAAGAAGGGCATTAGGATGCATCGCCCGATTATCCCAGGCTCCGGGCCCGGGACCGCGCCCTGCCCTGTTCCCGACGTCACGCCCCCTTCTTCATGAGCGATTCCCACACGACCCAGGACCCCGCGGCGCACGGCGCCGGCGACCCGTTGCCGCGTCTGCCGGACGCCCCTGCCGGCCGCTACCGCCACTACAAGGGCGGCGAATACGAGGTGCGCGGCGTCGTCCGCCACAGCGAGACGCTCGAGGCGCTGGTGCTCTACGCGCCGCTCTACAACGACAGTGGCCTGTGGGTGCGCCCCTACGACATGTTCTTCGGCACCGTCGAGATCGACGGCGTGGCCCAACCGCGCTTCGCCCGCATCCCGGATTGAGTCCGGACGGATCCCCGGACGAACGCCCCATGCCCCTGCTGCACCAGATCAAGCGCCGCCCCCGCCTGCTGATCGGCGCGGCGACCGGCGCCCTGCTGGCGGCGGCCTGGCCAGTCGAGCTGGCCTGGCACACCCGCACACTGCTCGGCTGGAGCGCTGGCGTCTGGACCTACCTTGTGCTGATCGGCTGGATGATGTTCCGCACCGACGCGGACGATGTCGAGGAGCAGGCCCGTGCCGTCGCGGACAGCGCGCCGACGGTACTGATCCTGGCGATCCTCGGCGGCGCCGCGAGCATGGCGGCGATCGCGCTGGAGCTGGCCCAGGTGAAGGAGTCCGGCCTGCTGCAGGCCTGGCCGCATCTGCTGGTGGCGTCGGCGACGCTGACAGGTTCGTGGCTGCTGCTGCCGGTGGAATTCGGCCTGGCGTACGCGTCGCTGTTCCACAGCGGGCCGAAGGCGCCTCACGGGCTGGAGTTCCCCGGCGACGAGGAAGCGCCCGACTACCTGGATTTCTTCTACTTCGCGGCGACCGTCGCCGCGACCTCGCAGACTTCGGACGTCGTCGTCAGCGCGAGACCGATCCGGCGGCTGGTGCTCGTGCAGGCGATCCAGGCGTTCGTGTTCAACACGGTCGTGCTGGCGCTGACGATCAACTTCCTGGCGGGCATGCTGGGCTGACGCCTCAGCCTCGGAGCCGACGCTCCGCTGCGCCAGGACGCTCAGCTGAACATCTGCGATTCGCCGCCGCGATGGCGCACGCGCGCGCCCTCGGTCGCGAGCTGGTCCTCGACGAACCAGCGCACGGCGCTCGGATACATGCGGTGCTCGAGCTTGAGCACGCGCGCCGCCAGCGCCGCCTCGTCGTCGCCGTCCAGCACCGGCACCACCGCCTGCGCGACGATCGGCCCGTGGTCGAGCTCCGCCGTCACGAAGTGCACCGTCGCGCCGGCCACGCGGCAGCCCGCCTCGATGGCGCGCTGATGGGTGTGCAGGCCGGTGAAGGCCGGCAGCAGCGACGGATGGATGTTGAGCATCCGACCCGCGTAGTGGCCGGTGAAGCCCGGCGTCAGGATGCGCATGAAGCCGGCCAGCACCACCAGATCGGGCGCGAAGCCATCGATGACGCGCTGCAGTTCCGCGTCGAACGCCACCCGCGCCGCGTCGCCCTTGCCGAAGGCCTTGTGGTCGACGACCGCAGTGGGGACGCCATGCGCCCGCGCGAATTCCAGCCCGCCGGCGTCCGGCCGGTTGCTGATCACCGCGGCGATGCGGGCCGGCCATCCGCCGGCGGCGCAGGCCTGGACGATGGCTTCCATGTTGGAGCCTCGCCCGGAGATCAGGATCACGATGTTCTTCATGGGCCGGCAGTGTAGCCAAGGGCATGGGCATGACCGGTGTCGACCGGTCCGCCGCTCCCTACAATCGCCCTCCCGCCGTTGCCGTTCCGTCGTCGTCCGCCCGGCCTCTTTCCGAGACCGCCCGCCCCGGCACGGCCACCGCCCCAGCCCTCCGCCAATGACCGACCACCCCACCCCCACCTCGCGCCAGCGCGTGCTGTCCGGCATGCGCCCGACCGGCGCGCTGCACCTCGGCCACTACCACGGTGCGCTGAAGAACTGGGTGCGGCTGCAGGACGCCTACGACTGCTTCTTCTTCGTCGCCGACTGGCACGCGCTGACGACGCATTTCCAGCATCGCGAGGGCCTGGAGCAGAGCGTCTACGACATGGTCGTCGACTGGCTCGCCGCCGGCGTCGATCCGGAGCAGGCGACGCTGTTCATCCAGAGCCGCATGCCGGAACACGCCGAGCTGTTCACGCTGCTGGCGATGAGCACGCCGTCGAGCTGGCTGGAGCGGATGCCAAGCTACAAGGACCTCGTGGCCGAGAACCGCGAACTGGCGACCTATGGCTTCCTCGGCTATCCGCTGCTGCAGGCGGCCGACATCCTGATCTACAAGGCGGCTTTCGTCCCGGTGGGCGAGGACCAGGCGCCGCACGTGGAGGTCACGCGCGAGGTCGCCCGCCGCTTCAACCACCTCTACCGGCCGCCGACCGCACCGCTGTTCCCGGAACCGCAGGCGCTGATGACCGAGACCTCGCGGCTGCCCGGCCTGGACGGCCGCAAGATGAGCAAGACCTACGGCAACGCGATCGCGATGCGCGACGCGCCGGAGGTGGTGGCCGACAAGGTGCGCAAGATGCAGACGGACCCGCAGCGCGTGCGCCGCGGCGATCCGGGCGAGCCCGAACGTTGCCCCGTCTGGGCGCTGCACAAGGTCTACGCCGACAGTGACACGCGCGCCTGGGTCGAGGCCGGCTGCCGCAGCGCAGGCATCGGCTGCCTAGACTGCAAGGAGCCGCTGATCGAGGCCATCCACGACGAGCAGGCGCCGTGGCGCGCCCGGGCCGACGAGCTGCTCGCCGATCCGAAGAAGGTCCACTGGATCGTCGAGGTCGGCACCGAACGTGCCCGTGCGGTGGCGCGCAAGACGCTGCGCGAGGTGCGCGGCGCGATGGGCATCGACTATTGAGACGACAGAAACCACAGCAACGACAGAGACGACCGAGATGGCCGGCATCCACATCACCGACCTCGAATCCGCCATCAACTGGTGGCGCCAGCGCTCGCCGGGCGACGGCGTGACGCTGGGGCCCGAACTGCGCGCGCTGGCGGAGGTCTATGCGCTGATGGTCTTCCACCACGAGACCGAGTGCGACGAGGACTCCATGCCGCAGCGGGCGCTCGCGGCGTGGCTGCGCTGGTACGACACGACGCCGGACGCGCCCTGCATCGCGATCTGCTCGACCAGCCAGGGCGACGAGCTCTGCAAGGGCTGCGGTCGCACCTTCGACGAGGTCCAGAACTGGCCGGTGCTGACGGCTGGCGAGAAGCGCGCGACCTGGCGCCGGATCACGATCGAAGGCACGGCCTGGCGCTTCAACCGGTATGCGGAGCGCGCCATCGAGCTGCGCGGCGCCAGCGGCGCGGCCGAAGCCGGCGGTGACGACACGTCCGGCAAGGACTCCGCTTGAGCACAGCGCTGCACGGCCGGCTCGCCAGCCTGCGCCAGATCCTGCCGCTCGCGTGGCCCGTGTTCATCGGGCAGCTCGCGGTGCTGGCGTATTCGACGATCGACACGCTGCTCGTCGCGCGCCATTCCGCGATCGACCTGGCGGCGCTGGCCGTGGGCTCGGCCGTCTACACCTCGGTCTTCGTCGGCCTGATGGGCGTGGTGCTGGCGATCTCGCCGGTCGCCGGGCAGCTCTTCGGCGCGAAGCGCATGGCCGAGGCCGGCGACAGCCTCCATCAGGCGGCATGGCTCGCGCTGGCGCTGACGGTCGTCGGCGAGTTGATCCTGTGGTTCCCGCAGCCCTTCCTGGCGATCTCCCAGGTCAGCCCCGAGATCGCCGCCAAGATCCGCGACTACCTGCGCATGCTGGGCATCGCGCTGCCGGCGGCCCTGCTGTTCACCGCCTACCGCGGCTTCAACACGGCGGTGTCGCGACCCAAGGCCGTGATGGCGCTGCAGATCGGCGGGCTGCTGCTGAAGTTCCCCGCCAGCGCGCTGCTGATCGGTGGATTCACGCTCGGGCCGCTGCAGGTGCCGGCGCTGGGCGCGGTCGGCTGCGCGATCGCCACGGCGATCGTGATGTGGAGCCAGTTGCTCATCGCGCTGGCCGTGCTGCGCCGCGATCCGTTCTATGCCGACTTCGGCTTCGCCCGCAGCGGGCTGCACCGTCCGCGCAAGGACACGCTGATGCGGCTGCTGAAGCTGGGCGTGCCGATGGGCGCGTCGGTGCTGATCGAGGTCACCGGCTTCACCTTCATGGCGATCTTCATCGCGCGCCTGGGCACGACGCCGGTGGCGGGGCATCAGCTCTGCGCCAACCTCGTCGCAATGATGTTCATGCTGCCGCTGGCGCAGGCGAACGCCTGCAGCACGCTGGTGGCGCAGGCGATGGGCGCGCGCGACTACGCCGCGGCACGCCGGCTCGGCTGGCATGGCCTGGAGATCGCGCTGGCGATCGCGTTCGTGCTCGGCGGCGTGGTCTTCTCGTTGCGCGAGCAGGTGCTCGGTCTGTACACGAGCAACGCCGCCGTGATCGCCGCCGCCCTGCCCCTGCTGGGTTGGCTGTGGCTCTTCCACGTTTCCGACGCCGGCCAGACCGTCGCCGCCTTCGTGCTGCGCGCCCATCACATCGCGACCGCGCCGATGCTGATCTACGCGTTCGCGATCTGGGGGCTCGGATTGGGCGGGGGTTATTGGCTGGTCTTCGGCGATCACGCCGTCGCGCTGCCCGCGATCATGCAGGGCGCGATGGGCTTCTGGAGCGCCGCCTCGGTGGGGCTCGCGGCGGCCGCGATCGGGCTCAGCATCCTGCTGGCCCTCGTCCATCGCCGCGAGATCGGGCCCTGAACTTCTCCGCAACTTCCGGAGCTTTCCGGGCCTTTCAGAACCTCTTCAGGCCGCGCCCAGGGGCAAGTTGATGACGAAGCAGCTGCCACCGCCTTCACGGGCATCGCAGCGCACCGTGCCTTGATGCGCCGTCGCGATCTGCTTCACCAGGCTCAGGCCAAGCCCGACGCCGCCGGACACTTCGGCATGGCCGGGCAGGCGGAAGAAGGCCTCGAAGATCCGCTCGCGCATCGGCTCGGGCACGCCCGGGCCACGGTCACAGACCTGCAGCTCGACACGGTCCTGACCGGCACGGCGCACCTTGAGTTCGACGACCGGTCCGCCGTAGCGGCGAGCGTTCTCCAGCAGGTTGCGCAGGGCGCGGCGCAGCAGACGGTCGTCGCCGGTCAGCGGCAGGCGCTCGATGCCGTCTTCGATTTCCAGTTCGGCGTCGCCCAGCGCGGCCGACTCGGCGGCGATGGCCAGCAGATCGACCGGCTCCAGCCTCAGCGACTGCGCGCCGCCTTCGAGTCGGCTGGCCAGCAGCACTTCCTCGACCAGCGCGTCGAGCTCGACGATGTTGGTGTTGATCTCCTGTCCCAACCGCGCGCGCTGCGCGGGGGACGCATCGTCCAGCATCGAGAAGGCCATCTTCAGCCGCGCCAGCGGCGAGCGCAGCTCATGGCTCGCGTTGGCGAGCAGGCTCTTCTGCGATCTCAGCAGCGCTTCGATGCGTTCGGCGGCGAGGTTGAAGCTGGTGGCCAGCGCGGCGACCTCGTCCTTGCCGTTGTCCTGCACGCGGAAACTCAGGTCACCGGAACCGAACTGCTCGACCCCGGACTTCAGCGATTCCAGGCGGCGTGTGAGCCGGCGCACGACCGGGTAGGCACCGACGGCAACCGCGATGAACAGCATCGCCAGCAGCACGGCCAAGGCCTCGCCGCTCGGACGCGGGATCCAGCCCGGCAGCCAGGAACCATTCGCGGCATCCTCGCGACGTTGCTGCTCCAGACGGTCCAGCATGCGCTGGCGCATCTGCTCGACTTCCGGCCGCGGCTCGCGCCGGATCGGCGTGCGGGCGTCGTTCGGCGGCGGGCCGTCGACGAACGGATCGCGACGCTCACGCAGGATCCGATGCGGACCGCTCGCGGCGCGCGCATCGGCTTCCAGCTTGTCCTGGCCAGTCGGTCCCGAAGCGCCCGGCGGTCTGGCCAGACGCAGGAACAGCAGATGCCGGCCGTCATCCAGCGGCACGCGCTGCACACGCGAACCGGGCAGGTCCTCGCGTCGCTCGAACAGCGGCGAGGCGCCGATGCGGCGCCCGCGCGAATCTTCCAAGGCCAGCGCCATGCGCAGGCGCTGGCCCCAGTCCTCGACGGCGTCGGCCTGCTCGTCCGTGGACGCCGTCACCGGCGGCAAGGCGCGCTGCACCAGCACCGCGAGCGCCACCAGGCGCTCCGACGCGGCTTGCTCGAAGGTGCCGCGCTCCTGCTCGATGCGCCCCTGGAAGAGCCACGCCGAGCCGAGCGCAAACGCCAGCAACACCACCACGACGGTGATGTAGATGCGCAGGTACAGCGCCTTCACCGCGTCGCAGCTTTCATTCCAGGCCTTCGGCGTCCTGCTTGCGTGCGAACACGTAACCGGCGCCGCGCACCGTCAGCACGCGGCGCGGGTTCTTGGCGTCGTCCTCGATGACCGAGCGGATGCGCGAGATGTGCACGTCGATCGAGCGGTCGAACGCTTCCAGCGGATGGCCCTTGAGGGCGTCCATGATCTGGTCGCGCGAGAGCACGCGGCCCGGGCTCTGCGCCAGCACGACCAGCAGGTCGAACTGGTGGCTCGTCAGGTCGCAGGCGTTGCCGTCCAGGCGCACCTGGCGCGCGGCCAGGTCGATCTCCAGACGACCGAAGCGCAGTACCTCGTCACCCATGGCCTGGGGCTCGGTGCGGCGCAGCAGCGCCTTCACGCGGGCTTGCAGCTCCCGGGGTTCGAAAGGCTTGGGCAGGTAGTCGTCCGCGCCGAGTTCCAGGCCGAGGATGCGATCCATCGGCTCGCCGCGCGCCGACAGCATCAGCACCGGCAGACGGCGCCAGCGCTTGTCGCCGCGCAGCTGGCGGCAGAACTCCAGGCCGTCGCCGTCGGGCAGCATCAGGTCCAGGACCAGCAGCTCGAACTGGCCGGCCTCGAGCTCGGTGCGGCCTTGCGCCAGCGAACCGGCGAAGCTAACGTCGAAGCCGGCGCTGCTGAGGTAGTCGCCCAGCATCGCGGTGAGCCGGGCGTCGTCGTCGATCAGGAGCAGTCGTGGGTTCATCGGGCGTTGCGGTGCAGCCACCGACCGGGCCGGATCGGCCAGGCCGCGCGCCGCGGACTCATCGAAAGACTGAAGCATAGCCGGCCTCGTACGTTCAGCGGTCAGTGAAAGGCTTCGGGACCGGGTTGGCCTCATTGGCGCCGCGGCGTTCCTTGGCGCGCTCGGCGCGGTCCTTCATGCGCTCCTTCATCTTCTCGCGCTGCTGGTTCTTCAGCTGGGCGATCTTGGCGCGCTGCTCGGGGGACAGGACCCGCGACGCGTCGATCATCGCCAGCGTGATGCGCTTGGATTCGACGTCATGGGAAGCGTGCATCTGCTGGCGCACCTGCTCGACGGCGTTGGCGTCGACGGTGGGCGCGGTGAACAGCGCCTGCATGCGCTCATGCAGCTGGCGGTCGGTGTCGCGCTGGGCCTTTAGGTCCTTGTGCGCGGCCTCGAAGATCTGCTTGATCTGGGCCTGCTGCGCATCGGTGACGCCGGCGTCCTTCAGCAGCTTGCCGTGCATGGGCCCCATGGGGCCGAAGCCGGGGCCGCCGAAGTCCGGACCGCCGCGGTGCATGCCATGCGGCGGGGGCGGCGGCGCGTCGCCGGGGGCCGGCTGGGCCTGGGCTGCCAGGGCGGCCACGCTCATCGTCGCGGCCAGGGCCAGCATCTTCAGGGGGCGGGAGAAGCTCTTGACCATCTCGGAATCTCCAAATCGTTCTGGGGTGAGGAAATGGTCGGCGGCGCGCGTCAATTGGCCGTGGGCGTCCCGTAAAGATTCGTGAAATGAATCGACCCCAATGAAAAACGCCCGCGGCGCCTCTTGAAATCGAGACATCGCGGGCGCCTGGCAAGACCTGCCCCAGAGGGCCGGCCTGACGGCTGGGAGCCGTGGAGATTAGGTGATGGGCTTGAAGCGCACGCGCTTGGGACGTGCGCCTTCTTCGCCGAGGCGCTTCTTCTTGTCAGCTTCGTACTCGTGGAAGTTGCCGTCGAAGAAGAACCACTGCGAATCGCCTTCGCAAGCCAGGATGTGCGTGCAGATGCGGTCCAGGAACCAGCGATCGTGGGAGATCACCATCGCCGAGCCGGCGAACTCCAGCAGCGCCTCTTCCAGCGCGCGCAGGGTTTCGACGTCGAGGTCGTTCGACGGTTCGTCGAGCATCAGCACGTTGCCGCCCTGGGCCAGGGTCTTGGCCAGGTGCAGACGGCCGCGTTCACCGCCGGACAGCTGACCGACCATCTTCTGCTGGTCGTTGCCCTTGAAGTTGAAGCGACCGATATAGGCGCGCGACGGCATCACGAACTTGCCGACGATAATGTTGTCCAGACCGCCGGAGACGTCTTCCCACACGGTCTTGTTGGCGTCCAGGCTCTGGCGGCTCTGGTCGACGAAGGCCAGCTTGGCCGTCTTGCCGATCTTCACCGTGCCGCTGTCCGGCGTCTCGACGCCCTGGATCATGCGGAACAGCGTCGACTTGCCGGCGCCGTTCGGGCCGATGATGCCGACGATGGCGCCCGCCGGGACCTTGAACGACAGGTTGTCGATCAGGACGCGGTCGCCGAAGGACTTGGTCACGCCTTCGAACTCGATGACCTCATTGCCCAGGCGCTCGGCCACGGGGATGAAGATCTCGTTGGTCTCGTTGCGCTTCTGGTAGTCGACGTCGCTCAGTTCCTCGAAGCGGGCCAGGCGCGCCTTGCTCTTGGCCTGGCGGCCCTTCGCGTTCGAGCGCACCCACTTCAGTTCTTCCTTCATTGCCTTGGCGCGGGCGTCCTCGGTCTTCTGTTCCTGCTCCAGGCGGCGTTCCTTCTGGTCCAGCCAGTCGGAGTAGTTGCCCTTCCAGGGGATGCCGTGGCCGCGGTCCAGTTCCAGGATCCACTCGGCGGCGTTGTCCAGGAAGTAGCGATCATGGGTGATGGCCACCACGGTGCCAGGGAAGCGCTGCAGGAACTGCTCCAGCCACTCGACCGATTCGGCGTCCAAGTGGTTGGTCGGTTCGTCCAGCAGCAGCATGTCGGGCTTGGACAGCAGCAGGCGGCACAGCGCGACGCGGCGCTTCTCGCCGCCGGACAGCACGCCGATGTTGGCGTCCCACGGCGGCAGGTTCAGCGCGTCGGCGGCCAGTTCCAGCTGCAGGTCGGTGTTCTCGGAACCGGCGGCGGCGATGATGGCCTCCAGCTCGCCCTGCTCGGCGGCCAGCGCGTCGAAGTCGGCGCCGTCTTCCGCGTAGGCGGCGTAGACCTCGTCCAGGCGCTTCTTGGCGGCCAGCACGCCGCCGATGCCTTCCTCGACCGCTTCACGCACGGTCTGGTCCGGGTTCAGCTGCGGCTCCTGCTCCAGGTAGCCGATCTTGATGCCGGGCATCGGGATCGCTTCGCCCTCGATCTCCTTGTCGACGCCGGCCATGATCTTCAGCAGCGTGGACTTGCCCGAGCCGTTCAGGCCCAGCACGCCGATCTTGGCGCCGGGGAAGAAGGACAGCGAGACGTTCTTGAGGATGTGGCGCTTCGGAGGAACCGTCTTGTTGACGCGGTTCATCGAAAAGACGTATTGAGCCATGGCGATGGTTCTTCAGCGTTTCGTGGGTTGACCTGGGGGCCGTTCGGCGTGCGCCGGGCCCTGCGTGGGCGGCGAGGCGCCCGGGCAATAGTCGTGCATTGTCGCAGCTTCCGCCGGTGCCCATAAACTCGACGGCCCTTCCCCGTTCCCTCAGAGCTCAGAGATGACCACCATGCTGTTCCGTTCCATCTCGCGCACCGTTCCGGTTCGTTCGCGCACAGTCGGCCTCCTGGCCGCGCTCCCGCTCACGATGGCCCTCCTCGCGGGCAGCGTGCAAACGCAGGCGCACGCGCAGACGCTGCGCTGGGCCAGCCAGGGCGACATGCAGACGGCCGACCCGCATTCGCAGAACGAGATCGTCACCAACGCGATGAACGGCCAGGTCTACGAGCGCCTGGTCTCGCGCGACCGCAACCTCAACCTGGTGCCGGGTCTTGCCACGGAATGGACGCAGCTCAAGCCGACGCTGTGGCGGCTGAAGCTGCGCCAGGGCGTGAAATTCCAGGACGGCACGCCGTTCACGGCGGACGACGTGGTGTTCTCGATCAACCGGGCGAAGGATCCGTATTCGCAGATCAGCGTCTACGCGCAGGCCGTGGGCACGCCGAAGAAGATCGACGACTTCACGGTCGAGTTCCAGCTCGACAAGGTCAATCCGATCTTCCTGCAGCACCTGGACACGCTGTTCATCATGAGCCGCAAGTGGTGCGAGCAGCACAACGTGGTCAAGCCGCAGAACTTCAAGGACAAGCAGGAGACCTACGCCGCCACGCACTCGAACGGCACCGGACCGTATGCGATGGTGGCCCGCGAGCCCGGCATCCGCACCACCTTCAAGCGCAACCCGACCTGGTGGGGCAAGTTCGACGGCAACGTGCAGGACGCCGTCTACACGCCGATCGCCAACGACGCGACACGCCTGGCGGCGCTGGTATCGGGCGAGATCGACTTCGTGCTCGACCCCTCGCCGCGCGACATCCCGAAGCTGAAGCAGACGGCTCAGGTCAAGGTCCAGGAAGGCCCCGAGAACCGGATCGTGTTCATCGGCATGGACCAGTCGCGCGACAAGCTGCTGTACGGCAAGGTGCCCGGCGACAAGAACCCGTTCAAGGACCTGCGCGTGCGCCAGGCGCTGTACCAGGCGATCGACATCACCACGATGCGCACCAAGCTGATGAACGGCCTGAGTCTGCCCACCGGCGGGCTCACGCCGTCGCCGCTGGGCGCGTTCAGCGACCCGCAGCTGGAGACGCGCCTGCCCTTCGACCTGGCCGCGGCGCGCAAGCTGATGGCCGACGCCGGCTACGCCAACGGCTTCGAGGTGACGCTGGACTGCACCAACAACCGCTACATCAACGACGAGCGCATCTGCCTGGCGCTGGCGTCGATGTGGGCGCAGCTCAAGGTGAAGGTCAGCGTCAACGCGCAGCCGCGCGTGTTGATGTTCCCCAAGCTGGAGAAGCTCGACACCAGCCTCTACCTGTACGGCTGGGGCGGCAGCATCACCGATGCGGAAGTCGCGATGACACCGCTGATGCGCAACCGCGGCGAGAAGTCGGTCGGCCAGTACAACTTCGGCAACTGGCGCGACGACAAGTTCGACCAGCTCGCCGCCGCGTCCAGCGAGGAAGCCGATCCGAAGAAGCGCGAGGAGCTGATCAAGTCCGCGCTGCGCGAGTTCCGCGCGCAGACGCATTTGATCCCGCTGCACCGCCAGATGATCCCGTGGGCCACGCGCGCCAACGTGACGGTGATCCACCGCCCCGACAACTGGTTCGAACTGCGCTGGGCCTCGGTCGCCCCGAAGTAAGCCAAATCGAACTCCCTCTCCCGCTTGCGGGAGAGCAACCGTGTCAAGCGACGGTGGGATTTCTCCAAGGCTCACCGGACTTGAGGATGGCGTTGAGGATGATCAGTAGCTTGCGCA
>NIOE01000012.1 GCA_002205125.1 Roseateles noduli
GTTGCCTTCGACGCAAGTCGTCTGGGCTCGGCTTGCGTCTTGAAAAAAGCATAGAACCTCTCCCGCTTGCGGGAGAGGGCGGGGGTGAGGGCCAGCGGCCGTGTCAGTGCCGCGGCTCGTTCTTGTCCTGCTCGGCGGCGGCGAGGACGGCCTCGCGCCAGAGTCGCGCGGGAATGAAGGTCCGCAGCTGCTCCATCGCGCGCTCGATGAGCGCCGGATGCAGCTCATGGCCGACGTTCGGCAGCACGTCCGCCGTGATGTCCGCGCCGAGCGACATCAGCTCGCGCGCCGCGTTCAGCAGCGCGGGGTAGGGCAGCTCGCTGTCGTCCTTGCCGTGCAGCAGATGGATGGACACATCCTTGGGCGCCTGCTGCGGCCAGTACGCATACGCCCCGCCGAACGCGAGCACGCGACCGGCCAGCGCCTCTTCCTGCTGCAGCGCTTCCAGCGCCAGGATCGCGCCCTGCGAGAACCCGCCCAGCGCCACCCGTCCCCATTCCAGATCGAGCTTCTCCGCCCAGCCGCGCACCAGCGCGATCAACGTCGGCACCGCCTCGGTCAGACGCGCCGCCTTGGCCGCGTCGTCACCTTGTTCCGAATACCACTGGTAACCCGAGCCTCCGCCTGGAATCGCATCGAAGGGCTCGAACCCGTCGAGCAGCACCAGCGCGGCGCGCGGGTACTGGCGATGCAGCGCCTCGGCGAGCGGGCGCATCTGCTCGGCGTCGGCGCCGGCACCGTGCAGCAGCACGAACAGCAGATCGGGAGCTCCGTCCTTGGGGAGCAGCACATGGGCTTGGGTCATGGGGCCCGATTGTCCGTCACGTGTTGTCGATGCGCTCCAGCGCCGCCCGGATATCCGCAGCGCTCGTGGGCCTGACCAGGCGCTCGACCTCCTGGCCGTCGCGCATGAAGATCAGCGTCGGCCACAGCTTCACCTTGAACGAGCGCCCCAGCGGCCGGCCCTTGCCGTCCTCGACCTTGATGTGCTGGACCATCGCGTGCCGGCCGTCGAAGGCCTGCTCCAGCAAGGGCTGCGCGGCCTCGCAGATGGGGCACCACGGCGCGCCGAACTCGAGCAGCAGCGGATGCCCCGTCGACAGCGAATCGACGGCGTCGCGGATGGGCTCGGTCAACGCGTATTGCGGGGTCATCGGCATGGGAACTCTCCTTGATCGGTCAGGCCGCCGCGCGGCGCAGGCTCATCTCGAACACCACCCCGTCCGGCACATTGAATGCCCGGATGCTGCCATCCATCTTCGCCAGGTAGGTCTTGGCCACGAAGAGCCCCTGGCCGCGGCGTTCCCCGTTCACCTGCGGGGCGGTGTCGGAGACGCCGTACTCGAAGATCTGTTCCAGCATCGCGGCATCGATATGCGGTCCCTGGTTGCGGATCCGCAGCAGGACGAAACCGGGCTCGCCCGCCTCCAGGGTGATGGCAATGGGCGTGCCTCCGGGCCGATAGCGGTCCGCGTTGCGCAGCACGTGGGTGACGGCGTCCTCCAGCGCGTAGGCCTCGGCGTGCACCGGCTGCGGCTCGGGCAGCGCGGTCTCGAAGCGGACGTCGTCGATGCCGGCGTAATGCGCGTTCGCCGCCACTTCGCGGCAGAAGGCCGCCAGATCCAGCGCCTCCGTGTGCAGGTCCGCCGACGCCAGCGCCTCGCTCGGCGGCGCGCTGCCGTACAGCACCTTCACCGCCTGCTGCATCCGCTGCACGTAGCGATGGCTGGGATCGTCGCCCGCGCCGTGCAGCACCATCAGCGACTGCAGCGGCGACATGATCTCGTGGCCGACCGCGTGCCACATCTCGCGTTCGCGCTCGGCCCGCAGCTGCTCGCGGCGCAGGCCGTCCTTCACGCGGGTCAGCGCGTCGGCCAGGCTGCCGGCGAGGATGCCCAGTTCGTCGCGGCCGCGCAGGTCGGCCACGTCGAGCTCGCCGATGCGCTGCTCCGCCCGGGCGTCCTGCATGTTGTACGAGACCGCGGCCGCGCGCTTGGTCAGCACCGCGATGCCGCGGATCAGGCCGAGTTCCACCATCAGCCATGCGAGCGCGACCGCGGCCAGCATCGCCGCCGCCAGCCACGCCAGCGGACGCGCCTCCAGCGCGAGCTGGCGGTCGAGGCTGCGCAGGTCGCCGCGCAGGTCGAGCCGGTAGCGGCCGCTCGGCGTCGCGACCTCGTCGGACGCCGTCAGCCAGCGGATGTCGGCCGGGTCCGTGCCGGCGCCGACGCCCAGGATCTCGCCTTGCACCGGCAGCCGCCGCATCACATGGATCAGCCAGGGGAGCGCGCGCTCCGACAGCTCCGGTCCGCGGCGCTCGGCGATCGTCGTCGACTGCTTGCCCAGACGCTCGATGCGCAAGGTCTCGCCCGGCTGAAGCGACGCCCCGATCCGGTCCAGCGACAGCGCCAGCGACGCGCCCGGACGTGCGCTGTCGAAGAGGACCGGTACCGGCACTGGCACCGAGGTGGTCGCCGCAGGGGCCGATGCGCTCGCGGCCGTTGCCTCGGAGCTCGCGGCAGACGGCTCGATGGTCTCGGTCGGCTCGATGGGCTCGGACGGTCCGAGCAGCTCCACCCGCACGCGCATCTGGTCGAGGTCCGCCGGCGGCCACACCGGTCGCGCGCGGCGACCGGCGTCGTCGAAGAGCGCGTCCTGGAAAGCCTCCACAGGCAGCCGGATCGAATAGAAGGTGCGCCGCGCGCAGTCCGGCCCGCTGCTGCCTTCGGCGCACGGGCCTTCGCGCCAGAGCCAGCCGCGGAATTCGCGCATCGGGCGTGACTTGCCGGGCAGTTGAGGACCCGTACCGAGGAAGCCGGTGAGCCGGCCGCGCTGCGTGCCGTCGGCCGAGGCGGCGCCTTCGAACGGTGCGATCCAGGTCTGCGTGCCGCCGCGCAGCTTCAGCGTCACGCGCGCACGGTGAACGCTGCTCAGGTCCAGCGCGCCGTGCTCGCGGCCGGCCAGCGGTCCGCTCTCCAGGCTCCCGACCAGGTACAGGAAACCGCCCGCGTAGGCGTTCGCGCCGACGGCGGCGCACAGGCTCGCGCCGTCGGGCCAGCGCAGGCCGCAGCCGGCCATCTCGACGGCGCGCTGCGCCTTGTTCTGGTCGTCGAAGTCGATCGCCGAGAACGGCAGCAGCACCGGCGCCTGTCCGTCGCGGTCGCCGGCGCCCATGGTCGGATTGAGCAGTGCCAGCTGGCCGCTCGGATGGCGCAGCTGCAGCACGATCTCCGCCAGCGACTGGCGGAAGCCCTGCGCATAGCGCTGGTAGGCGCGCTGCTTCTGATCGATCAGCACGGTCAGCACCAGGCCGACCGTCGCCAGCGCCAGCAGCAGGAAGGCCAGATGCACGACCGCGCGCCGGCGGAACGCCGCCAGGCCCAGGCGCGGCACGACCAGCGCGGGCAACTCGACCGGTCCGAGCTTCATGCGGTGTCCATGCCGTCGGCCTTGTCGATGTTCACCGCGGCCCCGACCACCGGAACCCGCGCATCGGCACGTTCTCGATCGCGTCGAAGGTCGGATCGACTTCCTTCAACGCCTCGCGCAGCGTGGACACGTGCTTGCGGACGTTGTCCCGCGTGCGGCCGCTCTTGACGACGTCGTAGAGCTCCTCGTACGACACCACCTGCGGCGCGCGCTGGTACAGCGTGGCGAGGATGCGCTGCGCCGTCAGCGGCAGGTTGATGCGCTGGCCCTTCCACAGCGGGCTGCGCTGCCAGAGCGGGTCCAGCTGAAGCGCCTCCGGCGCGGCCGGCACCGGCTCGGCGGCTTCGCGGGCGCGGGCCGCGCGCAGGATGTCGAGGAAGGTGTCGATGAACTCGGACTCGTCGAAGCTGGTCTTCTGCAGGTAGTCCCAGGCGTCCAGGGCCTTCATGATCCCGCGGTAGATGGCCGCCGGCATCGCCGAGACCACCAGCACCGGCGTGCCGGCGTTGAGCTTGTTGATCTCGTTGATCAGCGCGATGCCGGCGTTGCGCTCGCGGCCGAGCTCGATGTCGAGCACCACCATGTCGTAGCGCTCGCGCGCAAGCGCGGCCTCGGCGGCGTCGCGGTCGAACCACTGGTCGACCTGCAGCTCGGGCCGCGCGGCGCGGATCCAGCCGGTGAGCTGCTCGCTGGTGGGGCGGTCGTCCTCGATGACGGCGATCTTGTTGCTGGGGAGGGCCATGGCGCCGGATTATCGGCACCCTCGCGCCCGTCGGCGCGACCGCCCTGTGAGGGTTTCTTCCGGACCGTGAAGGGACCCGCCGAGGACCGCATTGAGGCCTCCGGGCCGTTTCCGGACCATGAGCGTCATCCCAACACCCGATCAACGGGAACCCCGGAGGACCTCATGAACGACCGCCTGCAATCGATCCGCAACGCCGCCGCGCGGCTCAAGGCTCGGCTGCCCGGTTTCTCGCGCCGCAGCCAGGGCGCCGACTTTGGCGGCGAAGGCGCCGGTGCCGGCGGCCTCGGCGTGCCGCTGAAGCGCGCCGGCGCCGGCCTGATCCGCTGCCTGCCCTGGCTGGCCGGCCTGACCGCCGTGGCCGGCGCGGTGGCGCTGCTGGTGACGCATCCGCCGGTGCATGAAGTGCCGCGCGGCGCTGTCAGCCTGCGCACCAACGTGCTGACCGGCGGCGTGACCGAGGCCCGCTCCGGTTCCATGCTCCAGATTCCCGGCCTGCACGACGTCCGCGACCTGCCGGTGCGCGACCGCAGCTATCACCCCGAGCGCTTCGCCCGCGCCGACGGCGAAGCGCCGCTGCAGTCGCTCGAAGGTCTCTCGCTGGGCCTGGACCTGACGGTGCGCTGGACCGTCGACCCGACGCGCCTGGCGCAGCTCGCCGCCTCGCTGCCCGACGACATCGAGGGCGACGTGATCGCTCCCGCGATTCAAGGCATCGTCTACCGCCAGATCGCGACGCACACCGTGCGCGAGATCTTCTCGACGCAGCGCGGCCCCATCCAGGCCGCGCTGGAGTCGGAGCTGCGTCGCAAGCTGGCGCTGGACGGCATCGTGCTGCGCGGCCTGGAGATCGGCAACGTCGATCTGCCGCAGGAGTACCGCGCCGGCCTGGAGAACCTGCTGTCCGAAGGCCTGGCCAGCGAGAAGATGCGCTACACGCTGGAGCTCAAGGAGAAGCAGGTCAAGCAGACCGAGCTGGAGGCGGCCGCCGAGAAGGTCCGTCGCGAGACTTCCGCCGAAGCCGCGGCGCGCGAGCAGGTCATCGCCGCCAAGGGCCAGGAAGAGGCGATGAAGCACGTGCTGCCGTTCAAGCAGCGTCAGGTCGAGCAGCGCCAGCTGGAAGCCGAGGCCGAGCGCGTCGCTCGCGTCCGCATGGCCGAAGGCAACGCGCAGGCGCGCGGCATCGAAGCCGAAGGCGAGGCCAAGGCGCGCGAGAAGCTGGCCGACGCGGAGGCCTATCGCCAGACGCGCATCGGCAAGGTCGCGGTCGACCAGATGGCCGCCGAAGGCGCGCTGCTGAGCCGCCATCCGCTGCTGATCCAGAAAGCCATGGCCGACAAGCTGTCCGACAAGGTGCAGGTGATCATCGCGCCGCCGCCGTCGGACGGCGGATTCATCGGCAAGACGCTGCTGGGGACGAAGCAGGAGACGCGTCCGGAGGCTCGTCCGGAAGGCGAAGGCGAGGGAGCCTCGCAATGAACCGCCACCGTTCCTCCGTGTTCCTCGTCTCGTCCCTGATGCTGGATCGAAAGGGTTCCGACATGTGCCGCCTGAAGCTTGTGATGGCCGCTGCGATCGCCGCCGTCGTCGTTCAACTGCTGTGCGTCCGCTCGGCCGATGCCGCCACCCTGGCCGCGACCGACGACGCCGCGCCGAAGCCGCCGGTCAAACGCGTCTCGTTGGACGACGCGGCGCCGCGCACCGCGCTGGTGGTGCAGGACAACGTCGCCATGCGCGCGGCGGCGAAGGACTCGTCGCCGGCGCAGGCGCAGCTCTGGCGCGGCGAGGCGCTGGAGATCCGCGGCGAGCGCCCCGACCACTTCCAGGTCTACGACTACCGCCGCGAACGCGGCGGCTTCGTCCGCAAGACCGCGCTGCTGACGCTCAACGGCCCGGCCGCGCAGCCGGATGCGCTGCTGGCCGCGCTGCGTGTCGTGCGCCAGCAGCCGGGCTCGGAGTCGCTCGGCCTGGGCCTGGCCGCCGCCTATGTGCAGTCGGCGAGCGCGACGCAGATGAACGGCGCGGACGGCGCCGAGGCGCTCGACGCGATGGGCACGCTGGCCGAGCGTCTGGCCGACCGCGCCTCGCGCGCGCAGTCCCGCCCGGACGGGGCGCCCGTTGCGCCGTCGGCCGCAGAGACGCAGGTCGCCGCGCAGCTCGACGTCGCCGCGCGCTACGGCCTGCGCTTCCGCACGCTGGAGCGCGAGGCCGGCGCGATGCAGCTCTGCTACGAAGGCGACGCGTTCCGCCGCGTGCTGGCGATGCCGGCGTCCACGCCGGAGCAGAAGGCGCGCGCCGCGCTGGCGCTGACGCGCGTCGACTGCCTGGACCCGGTCGCGACGCCGCCGCAGCGCGAGCAGATGGACCAGTGGCGCGCGGACGTGCTCGACAAGGTCGACCTGCGCGATCCGGCGCTGGCGACGCATTGGCGCAACCGCGTGCTGATGCGCCAGTCGGGCGTGTGGAGCAGCCTGGCGTTCATCCGCGCGCGCCGCGCGACCGTCGCCGTGGCTGCCAACGCCAGCGGGCCGGCCGCATCGTCCACGACCTTGCAGGTGGACGCGTCGTCGTCCGCCTCGCGCCGCTCGCTCGAAGCCTTCGCGCGTGTGGTGCCTGCTGAGCTGTCCGACGACGACCAGTCCGCCTACAACGACGCCGCCATGCGCGGCAACGCGATGCGCTGGGCCGCGCTGCCCGCGGGTGCGCCGGAGCAGATCCTCGGCGCGGTGAAGCTGAACGTCGCCGCCGGCCAGCCGGGCGAGACTTGCCTCACGCTCACGATGAACGGCGCGCGGGAAGGCAATCCGCCGCTGCTGCGTCACTGCGCGTGGGGTCTGGTGATGACGGCGTCGGCGCGGATCAACCGCGAGGGTACGGCGATCTCGATCGCCTCGGTGCCGGCGGACGGTTGGCGCGAACTCTGGCTGCTGCGCCGAACGTCGCAGGGCTGGAAGGTGTCGGTGCTGCCGCCGGTGGCCGCGCAGCCCGGCCTCGGCTACGCGGAATTCGCCGGCTGGGTGCCCGGAGGCAAGGAACTGCTGGTCGCGCGCGAGTCCCGCGCCGAAGGCCGCTACAAGCGCAGCTATGAACTGGTCGACCTCGACACGCTGGAGACCAAGCGCCAGGCCGGCGACGTGACGATGCTCGGTGCGTTCCAGCGCTGGCAGGCGGCGGATTGGAAGGGCACCAGCCTGAGCGCAAGGTGAGGGCTGCGCCATTCCGCATGGCGACGCGGCGAGGTCAGAAGAGGCGCCCCATTCCCTCGAAAGTGGGCCCTCTTCAGACCCCCCGCCGCCCACAACTTTGAGTCATGGCAGAAAGGGATTCGATTTCGAGAATGCGTACATCGCATCGACATGAGGTCGGTGGCAGAAAGGCAGAAACGATGTTGCAGCGAATCGAATTCGAAGACGAGCCCGAGGAGGCAGCGCTGGCGCCAGTGCCGGAGTTCCTTGAGCCCGGACGGCCGGTGTGGGTGTACAGCAAGAGCCAGAAGCCGTACCTCTACCGGCCGTGGATGAACCCTTGCTCGCCCGACGAGTGGCCGTACGACCTCCAGGCGCTTCGTGGGACGGAGGACTACGACGACATCCTCGAGTGGTTTGCGCAGAAGCATCCGCATCTGCTGCGCGAGGACTTCTGGGTCGTCGATCGGGAGCTTGCGCGATGCGCAGGGGACCGGCAGATCAGCGTCCGCGTGACCCGAGATCCCGAGGAAGACCACATGGGCCTGCAGTTCACGCTATTCGGCTATCCGCCGGAACCTGACTATCCCTGTGCGGAGATCGAAGCGTTCTATGCGCTGTACGAATCCGTTACGGCCGTCCGACGCCTCTGGTTGGTCACTTCTGCTCGTTCGTGGCCCGGCCGCTTCGAGGACCGTCATCTCGTGACGTGAGGACCGAACAATGACTGTTTTCGACCCTGATGAAGTCCTCATCGTCGCGCGGCATCTTTGGACCCGATGTGACGAAGCGAGCAACCGCAGCGCGGTCTCGCGTGCCTACTACGGCGTGTTCTTGAGGGCGCGCAACATGGCTGGCATTTCCGATCGGCATTCCAAGGTTCACCAGCGGACCCAGCAGCACTATGAGCAAGACGGTCAAGAGGCACTGGCCAAGAAGCTGCGCAGGCTGCGCGAATGCAGGAATGACGCTGACTACTCGACCGACCGGAAGGTCACGCGACAGGAAGCGGCGGAAGCCATGAGCCTGTCGCAGCAGATTCGCGCGGAGCTCCGGGTGCTTGCCGGTCGTCGGCTATACCTTGAACGCAGCAACGGGACGGGGACCGCTGACTCGGTCAATCCGCCGTGAGCTTCACCAGCACCTGCCGCAGCCGCTGCGCGTCGATCGGCTTGGTGAGGAACTCGTTCATCCCGGCGGCGAGCGCCTCGTCGCGTTCCTGGACCAGCGCCGCCGCCGTCAACGCGATGATCGGCAGCTCGGTCGCGTCGTAGCGCTGGCGCAGTTGCCGTGTCGCCTCGTGGCCGCTCATGACCGGCATCTGCACGTCCATCAGCACCGCATCGAAGGGCTTTCCCATGCTGGCCGCGGCCGTCACCGCCTCCACCGCCTGGCTGCCGTCGCTGGCCTGCGAAACCTCCGCGCCCCATTGCTCGAGCATGGCCACGGCGATCATCATGTTCACCGGGTTGTCCTCGACCATCAGGATGCGGCGTCCCGCCAACTCCACGTTCTCCGCCGGTGCACGGCGCTGCGCGCTCACCGGCGCCGGCGCCGCAGGCAGCGGCAGCTCGGCCCAGAAGGTCGCGCCCGCGCCGGGCTGGCTGTCTACACCCACATCGCCTCCCATCAAGGTCGCCAGTTCGCGGCAGATCGACAGGCCCAGACCCGTGCCGCCGTAGCGGCGCGTGGTCGATTCGTCGGCCTGCGTGAACGGTTGGAAGAGCCGCTCGTGCATCGCCTCCGCGATGCCGGGGCCGGTGTCGCTGACCTCGACGCGCAGGCGTCGCTCGTCCAGCCGGCGCACCCGCACCGCGACGCGGCCCTGCTCGGTGAACTTCAGCGCGTTGCTCAGGTAGTTGCTCAGGATCTGCCGCGTGCGCACCGGATCGCCGATCACCCAGGCGGGCACCGCGTCGTCGACGTCGATGCTGAAGCCCAGCCCGCGCGCCTGCGCCAGCGTCAGGTAACCCATCCGCATCGTCGCCAGCATGTCGCGCAGCGCGAAAGGCACGGTCTCCAGCGTCAGCCGGCCGGCCTCGATCTTGGACAGGTCCAGGATGTCCGACATCAGACCCGACAGACTCTCCGCGCTGTCCACCATCTGGTCCAGGTAGTGGCTGCGCGTGTCGCCGTTCAGGTCGGGCTGCTGCAGCAGCCGCGCCAGGCCGACCAGGCCGTTCAGCGGCGTGCGGATCTCGTGGCTGATGTTGGCCAGGAAGGCGCTCTTGGCACGGTTGGCGGCTTGCGCCTCGTCCTTGGCCTGCGCGAGCGCGGCCTCGACGCGTCGACGCTCCGTCACGTCTTCCATGATCCAGATCGTGCCGCCGCGGCTGGGGTGGTTCGGGTCCACCGCGCGCGCCAGGATCCGGCACAGGAAGCGGCTGCCGTCGCGGCGCCGCATGAGGCGCTCGACCTCCACCTGCTCGCCCGCCGCCAGGCGCGGACCGAGCTCGTGGCCGACGTCGTCGTAGTCCTCCGCGCTGGGCCACACCACGCTGCCGGCCTGGCCGATCAGCCCACCCGCGGGCCAGCCGAACATCTCCTCCACCAGCCGGTTCGCCTGAACGAAATGCTGGTCGCGCGTCAGCGCGATGCCGATCGACGCGTTCTCCAGGATCGCCGCATGGACCAGCCGCGTGCGCTCGGTGTCGCTGACGTCGCGGGAATTGACGACCAGGTAGGACATGCCGTCCATCACGAAGGGCGCCGCCGACAGCAGCATCGGGATCGGCTGTCCGTGCCGGTTGGCGAAGGCCGCCGGCATGTCGCTGACGCGGCCGTGCAGGCGCAGCGCCTCGACCAGCCGCTCGCGGTCGGCGATGTCCTGCCAGATGCCCAGCTCTTCCGAGCTGCGGCCCAGCACCTCGTCGGCGGTGTAGCCGCTGACCAGCTCGAAGGTCTTGTTGACCATCACGTAGCGGCCGCTGACGGTCTCGGTCAGCGTGACGACGTCGGGGCTGGTCGCGAACAGGTGCGACAGCAGTGCCTCCGAGCGCCGCAGCGCGTCCTGCGCACGCGAGGTCTCAGTCTGGTCGATGAAGAAGGACAGCGTCGCCGGCCCGGTGGCCGCGTCCACACGCACGCTGGTGGCCTGCACCAGGCGGCGGCGGCGCGAGAGCGTGCGCAGCCGGAATTCCGTCATCGGCAGCATCGCGCCGACGGGCAGCGCCTCGATCTTGGCGGCGCGCTGGCGGGCGCGTTCCTCGTCGCCGGGCTCGTAGTGCGAGAACAGATCCTGCCCGATCATCGACGAGCGCTGCGTGTAGCCGAACATCGCCATCGCCGCCGGGTTGGCGTCCATCACGCGGCCCCAGCGGTGCAGCACCAGCGGCGACGGCGAGCGGCGGAACAGCTCGCGGTAACGCGTCTCGGTGGCCACCATGGCCTGCTCGGTCTGGACCTCGTCGGTGACGTCGCGGCCCACGCCCCAGTAGCCGCGGAAGTTGCCCTTGGCGTCGAATCGCGGCTCGCCGCTGATGGACACGTAGTGCAGCGCGCCGTCCTCGGACGTGCGGCGCATCACCAGGCCGCGGAAGGGCCGGTGGGATTCGAGGTCGGCGCGGTGCGCGTCGAGCTCCTCGTCGGAGAGGCCCAGGTGTTCGATCTCCCACGGCGCGCGGCCAAGACGCTCGGCCATCGACAGGCCCGAGGAGCCCGGGGTGTGCTCGGTCAGATGCGTGAAGCGGAACTGGCGATCCATCTCCCAGTACCAGTCCGCCGCCATGTTGAGCAGGTGGCGGAAGCGCGCATGGCGGTCGTTGACCTCCTGCATCGCGCGTCGGATCAGCTTGGCCGTACCCAGGCCGACGACCAGCCCCGAGGTCAGCAGCAGCAACTGGGTCAGCAGCCGCGCGGTGAGCCCGATCGGCGCGGCGCCGACGTGGATCCAGCCGCTCAGCTCTGCCGAGGCCAGCCCGCCGAGCGCGGCCAGTCCCAGCCCGAAGAGCGACAGACCCGCGCCCAGGCCGATCATGCCGGTGCCCAGCGCGACCATCAGGCCCATGATGCCGAGGCTCGCGGCGTTGAGGCCGAGCTGGCGCGACACCGCCAGCGACAGCGCCGTGGCCATGGCCAGGCACATCAGCGCGACGGCCGCGGCGGGACCGTGGTGGGAAGGGAGCCGCCACAGCATCGCCAGGCCGGCGAAGGTGGTCACGAGGGCGAGCACGGGAGGCAGCAGCCCGCCCAGGGGTTCCGTGGCGCCCGCGCTGGCGAGCAGCAGCAGGCCGGCCATGCCGGACAGCAGCACGCAGGCCGCCATGAACAGCCGCGCGGCGCGCCATTGCAGCTTCGCGGGCAGACTGTCGCCGCGCGACAGTTCGTGCCCCACCAGACTGCTCAGATCGTCCTGGGAATCCTTGCTCACTCGACCCCGCCCCAACTCGTTATGGATGGACATGCCCTTTCTCTCCTTGGAAAGGTCCGGGGCGAGCGGCGTGCCAGATCGGCAGGCGACGGCCCGGAATTGCAACGTCCGGTAACGGAGTCTCGGCGAGCGGAGGGGGTTCTGGAGAGGAGAGGAATCCCCAAACGCGTCCAGTTCGGTGCGCGTCCGGGGTTTCTGCCAATTAGTTGGCGGGCGTCAGCGGCCGGGGATCAGGCGCTCGCCGGGGGACGCAGGGCGTCGCGTGTCGCCAGCGCCACACGGCGCGCGGCGGCGGCGAAGTCCTCGCCGGCGGACGCGTACAGCACGGCGCGGGAGGAATTCACGATCACCGTGCCGCCGCCCTGGCGCCAGCCGGCGGAGACCGTGGCCGCCGCGTCGCCGCCCTGGGCGCCGACGCCTGGGATCAGCAGCGGCAGCGTGGGGGCGAGTTCGCGCACGCGCTCGATCTCCTTCGGGTAGGTCGCGCCGACCACCAGGCCCAGCTGGCCGTTGACGTTCCAGTCGCCCTCGGCCAATGCGGCCAGGTGCTCGAACAGGCGCGGCTGGCCCGGCACGTCGGCCAGGCGCTGCATCTGCCAGTCGTCGCCGCCCGGGTTGGAGGTGCGGCACAGCAGGAAGGCGCCCTTGTCGGCGTAGCGCAGGTAGGGCTCGACGCTGTCGCGGCCCATGAAGGGCGACAGCGTCACCGCGTCGGCCTGGTAGCGCTCGAAGGCCTCGCGGGCGTACTGCTCGGCGGTGGCGCCGATGTCGCCGCGCTTGGCGTCCAGGATCACGGGGACGTGCGGCGCGTTGCGCTTGATGTGGGCCATCAGCTGCTCGAGCTGGTCCTCGGCGCGGTGCGCGGCGAAGTAGGCGATCTGCGGCTTGTACGAACTCACCACGTCCTTGGTGGCGTCGACGATGGCGGCGCAGAAGTCGTAGATCCGGCCGGCGTCGCCCTTCCAGTGGGTCGGGAACTTCGCGGGGTCGGGATCCAGCCCGACGCACAGCAGGGAGTCGTTCAGGCGCTCGGCCGCCTGGAGCTTCGACATGAATTTCATGTGCGGTATTGTCCCGCTTTTGCTTGAGATCACATCCGGGGACGACGTCCCCGGGCGCTGGGAGGCGGGGATGGACGTGTTGAGAACGGCGCGACTGCGCCTGCGGTGGTTCCGGCAATCGGATGCGGCCTTCGTGCGCGGGCTGCTCAACGAGCCGGCCTGGATCGAGCACATCTACGACGCGCAGGTGCGCACCGACGAGCAGGCCGCGGCCTGGATCCGCGAGCGGCTGGAGGCGCGCTACTGGCTGCTGGGCTACGGGTTCTGGGCCGTCGAGCGGCTGGAGGACGGCGAACTGCTCGGCCTGGCCGGCGTGATCCAGCGCGAGGGGCTGCCGCATCCGGACATCGGCTACGGCTTCCCGGCGCGGTTCTGGGGCCACGGCTACGCGCGGGAAGCCGCGGCGGCGACCTTCGACTACTGTCGGCAGGTGCTCGGTCTGCGGCACCTGCTGGGCACCACGGCACCGGAGAACCATCCGTCGGGACGGGTGCTGATCGCGATCGGCATGACCGACGAGGGCTTGCAGCAGACGGAGGCGCATGAGGGCGAGTCGCGGGTGCACTCGTGGCATGACCCGGCACCGCCCGGCGACGCCGAGGAGATCGCCGCGCTGCGCCGCCGATGGCATGCCGCGCTGCGAGGCCCGGCCCGTGCGGCGCTGATGGCCTGCGTGACGCCGGAGACCGTCGACCGCGTGATGGCCAGCCGCACCGACCTGTCCCCGCAGGCGATGGATCACCTGGCGCAGCGCTGGGCGCCGCTGGCGGACGATCCCACGCTGCGGGCGGTGAGAACGCCCGCGGGCTGGCGGCTGGAAGTGCCGGCGGATCGCTG
The DNA here is from genome assembly GCA_002205125.1 of Roseateles noduli. Taxonomy (GTDB): domain Bacteria; phylum Pseudomonadota; class Gammaproteobacteria; order Burkholderiales; family Burkholderiaceae_C; genus Roseateles; species Roseateles noduli. The sequence continues at coordinate 13,624 of NIOE01000012.1, forward strand.
AAAGCCATGCAGATCCCGCGCGGAGCCCGGGCAGAGCGCGAGCGAATGACCACGCAGGGCCCGCGCGCGTGCGCAGGCGCGCTTAAGCGTGGCTGAAGTCGGCGGGGCGGGGCCTCGCCTATGCTCGCTGCCATGGACATTTCTGCTCAGCCCGCCGCGCGCATCCTGCTCATCGAGGACGACGAGCGCCTGGCGCAACTGGTCGCCGATGCGCTCAGCAAGGCCAACTACGCGGTGACCGTCTGCGGCGACGGCCTGGCGGGCGAGGCGCTGATGCGGCAGGAGCCCTTCGAGCTGGTGCTGCTGGACGGCCACCTGCCGGGCAAGGACGGCTTCGACGTGCTGCGCGACACGCGCCGCGATTTCGCCGGCCGCATCGTGATGCTGACCGCGCGTGACGACGACATCGACCAGGTGCTCGGCCTGGAGGGCGGTGCCGACGACTACATCGCCAAGCCGGTGGCGCCGCGCGTGCTGCTGGCGCGGCTGAAGGCGCTGCTGCGCCGCGATGCGCTGCCGGCGGCGCACCCGATCGGCGAGGCGCTGCATTTCGGTCCGCTGACGCTGCTGCCGCAGTCGCGCGAGCTGCGCCTGAACGGCGAGCCGGTGGTGCTCACCACGGCCGAGTACGAGCTGCTGAACTTCCTGGCGCATCGCGCCGGGCAGGTCGTCAGCCGCGACGACATCATGCAGGGGCTGCGCGGGCTGGAGTTCGACGGGCTGGACCGCGCGATCGACGCGCGCATCTCGCGGCTGCGCAAGAAGATCGGCGACGACGCGCAGGCGCCGGTGCGGATCAAGACGGTGCGCGGGCAGGGCTACCTCTTCGCGATCGACTGATGGCCGCGATCACGCTGCGCGCCTCGCTGCTGCGGATGGCGCTGGGACTCGGGCTGGCGGTGCTGGCGCTGATCCTGCTCGTCGAAGGACTGGTGCTGATCGGCGCGTCCGAGGTCACCAACGACTACGTCCGCAACTTCATGCGCGGCACGGTGGACCTGCTGGTGCGGGATCTCTCGCCGCTCGATCCGCCGGCGCGGCGCGAGCGCGTGCGCGAGCTCGACGCGCAGTTCGACTATCCGGTGCGGCTGATCCGCACCGACCTCGCGCAGCTCAGCGCGGATCAGCGCCGCCGGCTGGAACGCGGCGAGGTGCTGGTCACCGGATTCAACCGACGCATCTACGCGGCGTTGCCGGGCGAGCCGGATCAGCTGCTGCTGCTCGGGCCGCTCGATTCCAAGCGGGCCGGGGAACTGCCGAAGGAACTCGCCGCGCAGCTGGGCGTGGCGGTCGTCATCGCCCTGGCGGTCGCGCTGATCGCGTGGTGGCAGTTGAGACCGTTGTGGCGCGATCTGCGCGGCTTGCAGCGCGCGGCCGAGCGATTGAGCGCGGGGCGGCTCGACACCGAGCTGCCGCCGTTGAAGAGCCGGCTCTTTGCGCCGGTCGCCGCGGCGACGCGCGCGATGCTGGAGCGGCTGGCCGCCGCGATGGCGACGCAGCGCGAGCTGACGGGTGCGGTGTCGCATGAGTTGCGCACGCCGTTGGCGCGGCTGCGGTTCGCGGTGGATGCGCTCGTCGACGAGGACGACCGCGATCGTCGCGAACAGGCGGTGATGGCGTGCGAGCGCGACATCGCGGAGCTCGACGAGCTCATCGATGCGAGCCTGACGCTGGCGCGGCTCGACATGGGCGCGCTGCAGCCGCACGTGATGCAGGGCAACCTGGGCGACATGCTCGCGAAGGAGGCGGCGTCGCTGGCGCCCTTGCTCGACGGCAAGGCGCTCGACACCGACCTGCGGCTGCCCGACGCGTTGCCCTTCGATGAACGGCTGCTGCCTTACGCGATCCGCAACGGGCTGCGCAACGCGGCGCGGTACGCGAAGGGCCGCATCCTGCTGACCGCGTGGGTCGAGGCGGGGCAGCTCTGGCTCGCGATCGACGACGACGGCGAAGGCGTGCCGCCCTCGCTGCGCGAAGCAGCCTTCGAGCCCTTCAAGCGCCTCGAACGCAAGGGGCGCGGCACGCGCGGCTTCGGCCTGGGGCTGGCCATCGTGCGACACGTCGCGCATGCGCACGGCGGACACGCGCGCCTGGGCGAAGCGCCGCGCCTCGGCGGCGCGCGGCTGCTGCTGTATTGGCCGGCCGAAGCGGTCTGAAACGGCCTGAAGCGCCGCCGCAATGGGCGCTCTCCGCCCCGCGTGAAGCTTCGTCAAGCGCTGCGTACGCGGCTGTCATCGACCGTCACACAAGCGCTCAACTCGCGCCACAGACGCGGCGGGGTCGAATTCCCAGAATGAGCTCCATGTCGAACGAGCCTGATCACTGACCCAGGCGACCCGGAACGACAGATCGATCAACAGCTCTGAAGGAGTTCCAGATGAACAGCAACAACAACACCCGCCCCTCGATCAACGGCAAGAAGGCCGGTCTGCTGGCCGCCGCAGCCGTCGCGCTGACCCTGGGCGTGGGCGTCGCGCACGCCGATCCGGTGACCCCGTATTACATCGGCGGCGACGTCGGCAAGGCGTCGCAGCGTGTGGACGGCAATTCGCAGAAGCGCTCGTCGGACAGCTACAGCATCTTCGGCGGCTACAAGTTCAACGAGAACTTCGCGGCTGAAGTGGGCTACACCGACCTGGGCAAGGTCGACTTCGGCGGCGTGACCGCGAAGAACAAGGTGTACTCGCTGGACGGCATCGCCCGCGCCCCGCTGGGCAAGGGCTTCGGCGTCTACGGCAAGGTCGGCGTGGCCTACGCCGAGCGCGACTTCAGCAACGGCCTGGGCGACAAGGACAAGACCGGCCTGAAGCTGGGTGTCGGCGTCGACTACGCGCTGACCAAGAACGTCTCGCTGCGTGCCGAAGCCACCCGCTTCAACAACATGCCGGATGCCAACGGCTTCAACAAGAAGGACGATCGTCTGAGCATGGGCCTGGCCTACCAGTTCTGATCGACCGACGACGGTTGACCGGTGCCGACTCCCCCCGGCACCGGGCCTGACGGGGGCTGCTCCGAGCGACACCCGAAACCCCGATTCCCCGCCAGGTACAAGGGCAGTGCAGAAATGCGCTGCCCTTTTTTCATTGGCGCGCAACGAGAAAGGCCCGGCAGAGCCGGGCCTTCGATCGGTGTGACGCTGTCGCGCCGTCGCGGCGGGCGCCGCGCGATCGTCAGATCCGCTTCGCCAGTGCTTCCGCCGTGCCGGTGTAGTTGCCCGGCGTCATCGCCAGCAGGCGCTGCTTCTCGGCGTCGGGCAGTTCCAGGCCTTGGATGAACGCCTGGATCGATTCACGCGTGATCGCCTTGCCGCGCGTCAGTTCCTTCAGGCGCTCGTACGGGTTGGGCAGCGCGTAGCGGCGCATCACCGTCTGGATCGGCTCGGCCAGCACTTCCCAGGACGAATCCAGGTCGGCATCCAGCGCGGCCTGGTTGAGTTCCAGCTTGTCGAGGCCCTTGGTCAGCGAGTCGTAGCCCAGCAGCGCGTAGCCCAGCGCGACGCCCATGTTGCGCAGCACCGTCGAGTCCGTCAGGTCCCGCTGCCACCGCGAGATCGGCAGCTTCTGGCTCAGGTGCGTCAGCACCGCGCTGGCCAGGCCGAAGTTGCCTTCGGCGTTCTCGAAGTCGATCGGGTTGACCTTGTGCGGCATCGTCGACGAGCCGATCTCGCCCGCCTTGGTCTTCTGCTTGAAGTAGCCCAGCGACACATAGCCCCACACGTCGCGCGACCAGTCCACCAGGATGGTGTTGGCGCGCGTCACGGCGTCGAACAGCTCGGCCATGTAGTCGTGCGGCTCGATCTGGATGGTGTACGGGTTGAAGGTCAGGCCCAGCTGCTTCTCGATGACCGACTGGCTGAACGCCTCCCAGTCCTTCTCCGGATAGGCCGACAGGTGCGCGTTGTAGTTGCCCACCGCGCCGTTCATCTTGGCCAGCAGCTTCACCTCGGCGATCACGGTGCGGGCGCGGCGCAGGCGCGCCACGACGTTCGCGATCTCCTTGCCGACCGTCGTGGGGCTGGCGGTCTGGCCGTGCGTGCGGCTCAGCATCGGCGCGGCGGCGTGGGTCTGGGCCATCGCGGTCATCTTCTCGATGACGCGGTCCAGCGCCGGCAGGATCACCTGGTCGCGCGCGGCCTTCAGCATCAGGCCGTGGCTGGTGTTGTTGATGTCCTCGCTGGTGCAGGCGAAGTGCACGAACTCGCCCGCGCCTTCCAGCTCCGCCTTGCCCGCGAACTGCTGCTTGATCCAGTACTCGACCGCCTTGACGTCGTGGTTGGTCGTCTTCTCGATGTCCTTGATCGCCTGCGCGTCGGACTCGGAGAAGTTCGCCACCAGCGCCCGCAGGAACTCGCGCGAGGCCGTCGACAGCGGCTTCAGCTCCGCCAGGTCGGCGTCGGACAGCGCGATGAACCACTCGATCTCCACCTGCACGCGGCGGTGCATCAGGCCGAATTCGGACAGCAGCGGACGCAGCGCGGCCATGCGCGACGCATAACGGCCATCCAGGGGCGACAGGGCGGTGAGGGCGGAGAGATTCATGGCGCGCGGGGCCGGAACCGGCCATTCAGGGGGTGGGACAAACCCGGGGATTCTACAGAGCGGGTCACAATGGCCCCCGCTCCGGCCCGCCACCCCTGAGGGGAGTCGCTCGTCGGGCAAGGAGCAAGGACTTTGAGGGAAGGTTCGAGGGAAGGCATGCAAGAGAGAAGTCAACGCAAGGGCACCGTCGGAATGACCGCCCAAACGCTCGCCAAAACGCTCGTCATGGCCGCGGCCTCCGCCGTCACGATGACCGTGCTGAGCGGCTGCAAGCCCGCCGGCGACGCGCCCCGGCCGCTGGCCCCGGTGGAGGCGGCCTCCGCCAATCCGGCCGTCAGCGCCACGCTGCTCAAGCAGAGCGACGAGGTGCTCGCGCGCTACCGCCAGATGATCGTGCTGATGGACGGCGAGTCCGCGCTCAAACCCGCCGAGCGCGATGCGGTGCGGTCCGTCGGCATGCTGCTCTTCCACGACATGCAGGAGAGCATCCGGGCGCTGGGCGAGACCGCGGGCAGGAGCACCGATCCCGCCGGCCTCGCCGCGCTGTCGGAGCTGCTGGACCGCGTCGAGCAGGAACCCTCGTGGTTCGACGCCGACCGCCTCGCGTTCAAGGAATTCCTGTCGCAGCTGTCGCAGCAGTTCTCGACCTCGCAGAGCATCGCCGGCCTGAAGCTGGCCAAGCGCGCCAGCGAGGACCTGAGCGTGCTGGCAGAGATCGAGAACGCCTACGAGCAGGAACTGCGCGACACCTTCGGCCGCTTCGCGCAGCGCGGCATCGTGCCCAAGCGCGAGAAGTGGACCGACTACGTCGTCAAGCTCAAGGGCCTGTACGCGCGCGACCGCATCCTGAAGGACTACGCGACCATCCTGCCGGACCTCCAGGCGCGACCCAGCGTCACGGACGGCCCGGACGACGGAGCGACCGGCGCGCCGGGCACTCCGCCCGCGCAGACATCGCAGACGGCAACGGCCCCGGCCGCGACGCGCGGACCGACCAAGGCGGAGCGCGAATTCTTCGGCCGCCAGCTGCCGCCCAAGACGGTGCTGCTGACCTTCGACGACGGCCCGCACCCGCGCTACACCGACGAGATCCTGGAGATCCTCAAGCGCTACCAGGCGCCGGCCGTGTTCTTCGAACTGGGCCGCAACCTCGGCAGCGTCGATGCGAACGGCAAGGTCAAGCCCGGTCCCGGCAGCGAGGTCGCCAAGCGCGTGCTCGCCGCCGGCCATCCGATCGCGAACCACAGCTTCAGCCACGGCGTGATGTCGAAGTTCGAGCTCGACAAGGTGCGCCAGGAAGCCAGTTCGACCGAGGCGCTGCTCGACGCCGCCGGCCGCGACGGCCAGGCGCTGTTCCGCTTCCCCTACGGCGCGCGCAACGACGCGGCGCTGGGCGCGATCGAGGCGCTCAAGCTGCGCTCGATGATGTGGAACGTCGACTCGCTGGACTGGTCCGATCCGATCCCGAAGTCGATCGCCGCGCGCGTGCTGGGCGAGCTCGGCAAGCAGCAGCGCGGCATCGTGCTGTTCCATGACATCCACGCGCGCACCGTCGAGGCGCTGCCGCTGGTGCTCGACCAGCTGAAGGCCGAGGGCTACAGGTTCGCGGCCTGGAAGGACGGCAAGATCGTCGCGGCCGACACGCCGGCCGCCGACGCCACGCCGCCGGATCTCGCCGGCGCCAACCTCTATCGCGACAGCGTGGCGCTGGTGATCGGCATCGACCAGTACAAGGCCTGGCCGCGGCTGCAGCATGCGGTGCGCGACGCCCGCGCGATCCAGGAGACGCTGCAGACGCAATTCGGCTTCCGGCCGGAGAACGTCACCACGCTGACCGACGGCGACGCGACGCGCGCCAACATCCTGCGTGCGCTCAACGGCATGGCGCGCAAGGGCGGCGACGGCAAGCTCAAGCGCGACGACCGCGTGTTCGTGTTCTTCGCCGGCCACGGCAGCACGCGCAAGCTGCCGAGCGGCCGCGACGTGGGCTACATCATCCCGGTCGACGCCGGCACCGACGACCTGCAGACCGACGCGATCGCGATGCCGCAGCTGCAGGAGCTCAGCGAGGCGCTGCCGGCCAAGCATGCGTTCTTCGTCATCGATGCCTGCTATTCCGGTCTCGGCCTGACGCGCGGCGGTGCGCCGGGCGGCAGCTCGAACTTCGTGCGCGACAACGCGCGCCGGCTGGGCCGCCAGATGATGACGGCCGGCGGCGCCGACCAGCAGGTCGCCGACGACGGTCCGGGCGGGCACTCGGTGTTCACGTGGACGCTGCTGCAGGCGCTGTCCGGCAAGGCCGACCTCAACGGCGACGGACTCATCACCGCGACCGAGCTGGCCGCCTACGTGGCGCCGGCGGTGTCGGCGATCGCGCATCAGACGCCGGCCTTCGGCAGTCTGCCGGGCAGCGAGGGCGGCGAGTTCATCTTCGAACTTGCTTCCACGCAGGAGCAGGCGCTGAGCGGCGACAGCAACCAGCTCGACGCGAAGGCCAGCGCCTTGGCGAAGCAGGCGGACGACGCCCGCAACGCGCAGCTGCAGCCGGTGGCGCAGGCCTCCGCGCCGACCGGCGCGACGCCCGGTTCGCCCGCAGCCAGCGCGACCTCGGTGCAGGTCACGCTGAAGGGCCTGGACGGCACGGACACGGCGATCGCGACCAGCGCCGCGCCGGCGCCGACCAGCGCGCGCATCGCGGCGCAACGCGCCAACGACCGCGGTCTGCAGCTCTACAAGGAGCGTCGCTACGACGAGGCCGAGGCCGCGTTCACCGAAGCGCTGAAGCTGCAGCCCAAGTTCGCGCTCGCGGCCAACAACCTGGGCTTCATCTACTACAAGCGCGACAAGCCGGCCGAGGCGGCGCGCTGGTACCGCAAGGCCATCGAGATGGACGGCAGCCGCGCGCTGGCGCACCTGAACCTCGGCGACGCGCTGCTGCGCGCCGGCGACGACACGGGCGCGCGGGCGGCGTACCAGGCCTTCATCGAGCTCTCGCCCAAGCATGCGCGTGCGGCCGAACTCAAGGCCTGGATCGAGCATCCGGACAGCGCGAAGAAGCCGGAACCGCCGCGGTGATCGGGGATCCCGGCCGCTGCGTCCGCGGCCGGGAGGACGTTCGCAAGAGCCGCCGCGAGATCGCGAAGGTCGGTGCCGGCCGGGCGTTGGAAAGCGCCGACGGCGGGCGGGTTGTCCCTGATGCGAGGGGCGTTCCGCCTGCTGCTTAATCCGTCCTTTCCCGCGCGGTCGACCTGCGCAGTTGACGACTGATTACCGCTTCGTTCGATGCTTTCCCTGGCTTCCGATGGCGCCGCACCGCGCCTGATCCGCGTGCATCAGATGGACCCTCTCGCGTGGGCGCCGCTGCTCGCGGCCAGCGAGAGCGAGGGGCGGCAGATGCTGCGCCGGCTGATGGACGAATGGCGCAGCGGCGCCAACCGCTACGAGCAGCCCGGTGAATCGCTGTGGGCCTGGCTTGACGCGCACGGGCAGGTCGTCGCGGTGGGCGGGCTCAACGTCGAGCCGCCGCCCGGACGTCCCGGCACCGGCCGCATGCGCCGCTTCTACGTGCATCCCGACTGGCGCGGCCACGGCCTGGCCAAGCGCCTCGTGAACGCCGTGCTCGCCAGCGCGCAGGGGCACTTCAGCCGCCTGCACGTGAACTGCGAAGGCGACGATTCCGCGACCTTCTGGACCCGCTGCGGATTCGCGCCGATCGACGCACGCCTGGATGCCATCGAGCGTCCCGCGCGATACACGCACGTGCGGCTGCTGCCGCAGTTCCAGGCGGCCTGATCTCCGGATCAGCCGATCACAGGCTGGCCGTCGACGACGATCTTGAAATGCATCGTGGGGCTGAGCGTCTGCAGGCGATTCATCAGGCTGCCGTCGATCGGGATCGCCACCTGATCGATCTCGAGCCGATCGAAGGCGTCCAGCCGGATCTCCAGCGTCTTCACGTCGAGCGCGCTCAGCGTGCGCGCCGTGAGCATGATCGTGTTGGCTTCGCCGTTGTCCATCCAGATCTGTTCGAGGTGCTTGAAGCCTCCGGTGAACGCCGTCAGGTCAAGCGTCGCGTTTCCGGAGACATACAGCGTGTCATGGCCCTGCAGACCGTCGATGCGCTTCAGGTCCTGCTCGCCGGAGTAGGTGAGGACGTCGGCCTGCACCGTGCCGATCAGGTTCTGCAGGGAGGGGGTGCTGTTGTCCTTGGCGAGGTAGACGAGGAATTCGTTGTACATCGCCTGCTGGAAATAGGTGCGATCCGGTGAACCGTCATGCGAGGCGAGACGCCAGGAGGATGTCGTCGAGAACTCGACCGGCGTGCTGCCCGATCCATGGGAGGCCACACGAAGCCCATTCTGGAAAATGACCTCCGGGGCATCCGTGTAATTGAGCGCCGCACTGCCAGCGCCACGGTTGTCGCCGTGAATCTCGAAGGTCATGACATTGGCTCTGTCGATGAGCGCCTCGGGCGAACCTGGTTTCCAGGTCAACCGATGCGAAATCGGGCTCCTGACGTCGAAGTCGACCCCCGCTGGTCCTGGATAGTGGACGCTCAAACGTCCCAGCCCCTGCTCGCCCAGGTTGAACAAGGTGCCAAGCTGCGTGCCCTCGCTCTGCACGTTGGCGTAGATCACCGCGCTGCGCCAATCGGCGGCGGTCTCGCCATTCGCCGTCATCGTGTCGAAATTCTCGCCATTGCGGCCAGCGTTGAAACTGATGGCCGCGGAGCCGTCCGCCCGGGTGACGATCTTGCCGCCGTCGACGATGACGCCCTGCTCGGCAGGTACCGGCGCTGTCATGTCCCGCGAATGGCCGGACTGGTCGTACCAACGCGTCACGAAGCCTTTGCTGTCAGTGCCGCGTCCGACGAAGTTCAGCAGCGCCTCGCGATCGAATTGCCCGTGCGCGTCGAAACCGATGTCGGTCTCCTTGCTGTCGGACGATCGACGCACGCGGATCGCCGAACCCTGCAGTTCCGGATTCAAGTCCCGCAAGCCGTAGGCCGCCTGCAGGCGCGTGACGTCGACCTCATGGATCGTGCCGGTCCCTTCCGCGCGATACAGCGTTCCCCCGATCGGATCGGAGAGCTTGACCAACACCTCCTCGTCGGTCTCCCGCAGGTAATCGCCGTTGACCTGCAGACGGACAAGCTGCTGGGCTTCTCCTGCCTTGAAAGACGCGCTCCCTGTCAGTACGCCGGTCAGATCGTCTGCGGCCACCGAGCTCTTGTCCGCCTGGACAGAGAAACGCACCGAGCCCGTCTGGTTCAGGTCTCCCGAGCGTTGAACGAGGAAGACCAGCTCGCGCGTGCCGGTCGTGTCTTCGATGACGTGGGCGTTCGACAGGGAGAAGATGGCAGGCCCGGGCAGGACGGGCTCAACGGGCTTCTCCGGTGTGAGGGGCTCGATGGGCTCGACCGGAGTCACCGGCGTGGTGGGATCGACAGGCTTGACCGGAGTCACCGGTGCGATGGGATCGACAGGCTTGACCGGGGTCACCGGCCTGATGGGCTCGACGGGCTTGACGGGCTTGACCGGAGCGACTGGTGTGACGGGGTCAACGGGCTTGCCGGGAGCTATCGGCGTGATGGGCTCGACAGGTTTGGCTGGTGTCAGGGGCTTCGGCGATGGCATCGTCTGAGCCTTGGTGCCCGCGCCGACTGCCACCGCCCCGATCAGACCGACGATCCCCAACCCGACGCCCGCCGCCGACAGCGAAGGCGCCTCGGGCAACGCCGCCTCGTCCGCCGTCGGCGAGGCGGCGTTGTCCCCTGCGGTGACGTCGTCCGGCACGGGATGCTCCGCCCGGGACGTCACAGCCTCGTCGCTGTCGCGGCGGCGGCGTCGTGGCGGTTGCGGTGCAGGAGCAGACTTCGATTCCAAGGAGCGCATGAACGTGATTCGCAGGAAGTGGATGAACACCCTCCACTGTGCTGGGACATCCGTCCTCGCGGAATTGCTCCGATGCGCCGACCGGCCTGCGCCAAGCCCCAGTCGACATGGCGCGGCAGGTCCTTTGGGTAGGGCGTGTCCCTGTCCTGAACGCCGGGCTCAAGCGGTCTTCGGCGGCCAGTGTTTTGCGCAGACCTCGGCGACCTGCGGCGTCGCCTCGATGCGCTGGAGCAGCGCGAAGAACTCCGGGCGGTTCGCCTCCAGGTGCTTCCGCGATCCCGACCACTTCGACACGATCACCGCCATCGCGTCGAGCGCCCCCGGCTTCGCGCCGCTCAGCCACGGCCGGCCGGGGAACATGTCCGCGAAGGCTTCCCAGTGCCTGTGCAGCCGCGCCTTGGTGCCGGCGACGATGGCCTCGCGGTCGTCCTTGTCCGTGCGGGTGGAGTAGCGCTCCGGGTAGTCGATGATGCTGATGCAGCTGTAGCAGTTGGCCGCGATGTAGACGAGGCCGCGCAGGATCTGGTCGCGGCGCTGTGCGTCGTCGCCGAGCAGTCCGGCCTCGGGGAAGCGCAGGCCGAGGTGCATCAGGATGGCACCGCTTTCGGTGAGCACCTCGCCCTCGGGCGTGCGCAGCGTCGGGATCTGCATCAACGGGTTGAGCGCGCGCAGCGCGTCCTGCTCCGACGCGTTCTCCCACGAGGACGCATGCACGGTGCGGTACTCCTGACCGCACCAGCGCAGGCCGATCTCGACGATCGCCGAGCCGGAGCCCTGGGTGCCGTAGAGGACGTAGCCGGAAGTCGAAGGGGAGGCGGTCATCACGATCTCCGCGAAAGTGGAGCGGAGAGTGTAGGAGCGCCCGCCGACGGGCCTCAGCGTTCGAAGAACCGCATCCGCTCCTCGTCCGCCGGATGCGAGTTGAAGGCGATGCGCAGCAGCGCGTCGGCGCCCGCCTTGGCCTGTTCACCGACGTCGCGGCCAAGGCTCTTCGGCTCGGAAGCGCGGTCGGCGCGCGTCTGCGCGGAGCGCTTCGATCGCCAGTCGCCGATGCGCTCGAACAGCACCAGCATCGCGCGCGGCGACCGGCCGCTGTCGATGAGCAGCCGCTTCGCCTGCGCATCAGCCGCGCGTTCGAAGTCGCGCGAGTAGCTCGCCTGCATCAGCACCGCCGGCGCACCCGCGAGCAGGCTCGAGAAATCGCCGATCGCGACACCGAGCAGACCGCCCATCAGGCTGGCCCGCATCGTGAGCCGCAGACCGTGCTGCTCGCGCACGTGTCCCAGCTCGTGCGCCAGCACGCCGAGCACCGCGTCGGGCTCGTCGCCCAGCAGCTTCAGCAACTCGTCGGTGACGACGATGTGACCGCCCGGCAGCGCGAACGCGTTCGGCCCGAGGCGCTGGTTCGCGTCGCGGAAATGCAGTTCGTACGTCGTCGCCTCGCCGGGCTGGCTCGCGACCATCGCGGCGAAGCGCTCGCGCCATTGCTGCTGTTCGTGCGCCGGAACCTGGCTCGGCTTGAGCAGCAGGCTGTCGATCTGCTCCATCGCGCCGTCGCCGATCGACTGCTCGATGGAGGCGGGCAGATGCCGCGCGATCACGTCCGCGGCAGCCGGCACGCCCCAGTGCCAGGTCGCGCCGCCGACGGCCACGACGACCGCCAGCGCGACGATCGAATGCCGCCAGCTGGAGAACCATCGCACCGCGAGTCCGCCGCCGAGGCCGCGACCCTGCGTCGAGGCGTCCGCCCACGCGTCCCAGTCGGCGGCGTCCTTGGCCATCAGCACGCCGCCGTCGGGCAGCTGCGCCTGCCGCTGGCCGTGGCGCGTGCGCTCCGGCCATTGCACCTGGCGGATCGGATAGCGCCGCTCGACGCCCGCGAGGTCCTGGTCATGGACGACCAGCTGCTCGCGCTCCAGCCAGAGCCGGACCGGCCGCGCGCGGGCGCTGCGGCCGTCGAACCAGTCCGCCTGCAGCGTCGCCGGTCCGTCCGCCATCACAGACCCATGTCGATGCCGAAGAAGTCACCCGCGAGGTCGCCCGCGGCGTCCTGCGACGCGCTTTCCTGACCGGCCACCCAGGTTTCCGGATCGCCGTCCATCGTCAGGCTCACCGCCTCCAGGCGCAGTCGCGCGGTGTTCACCGCCGCGAACGGCCGGTACAGGCCGAGCGTCACCGCCGTCAGCAGCCAGTTCTTCAGCGTGAGCTTGGCCAGCGCGACGAAGCGCAGCTGGCTGGTGAACGACAGGTCGTCGGTCGTCGTGCGGTTCCAGAGCAGGTTCTGGAAGCGTGCGGTGAAGAACGAACCCACCACGGTGAAGATCAGCAGGTAGATCAGGCCCATCGACACGAACATCGACACCATCAGCGCCACCTGGGACTTGCCCAGGAAGATGCTGATGCCCGACATCAGCATCGTCACGATCGTGCCGCCCAGGACCACGAGCAGGCCGATGCCCGCACCCTTGAGGCACAGCCAGTACACGCTGCCCGCGCCCAGCTCCAGCTCACCCTGCTGGGCCGCGATGCGGTAGCCGTTGTGCTGGTAGCGCTTGATCCCGGTCATGACCCACGGCGCGACCAGCGCCATCAGCAGCGTCGCGGCGATGACCAGCCACTCGACGGCGCCGAACTGCGGCTTGCCGTTGGCGGACAGGTCGGCGCGACCCGCGATCGCCTGGGCGGTGAGGACGATGCCCGACATCACCCAGATCGGCAGCACCGGCAGGTAGGCGCCCTTGAGCGTGCCGACGAATCCGAATCTCAGCCCGCGCCAGCCGGTGTTGCCCAGCCGGAACTGCATGCCCGCGCGCCACAGCGCCGGCCAGATCGCGGCCATCACGCCGAAGGCCACCAGCCCCGCCAGCGGCGAGAAATGGCCCGCCGCCGAGTACGTGCCCATCAGCACCACCAGCAGCAGATGGCCGCGGAACATCTTCCACGGATCGCCGTGGAAGGACAGCGCGTGGCCGTCGATCAGCGTGTTGGCGTAGAAGTAGCGGATGCGCCGCGCCTTCGCGAACGGCCAGTACAGGCTGGCCGTGACGATCGTCAACAGCAGGTTGACGATCCAGATCCGGAAGTATTCGCTGCCCGATCCGGTGAACTGGATCTCGAGCTTGCGCTTGCGGTACTCCGACAACGGCCATCCGGTCAAACCGACGGACGTCGCCCCCTCCTCGTGCTGCTGCATGGATTCCCTCTCTCTGATGCTGTCTTGTCGTTCTCGTGGCCGGTCTCCTGGGGAGCCGGTCCGTCTCGTGGGCGCACCGCTTGCCTGATGCACCGTCGTCGGACCCTCGTCCGCGACCCCGCATTCAGGCGGGGCGGGCGGGAGTGTGCGTCACCGGCCCAAGGGACGGCAATACACCCAAATGAGGGCCGCGCCACTGTCGCTTCCGGGAGTCAGTCTCCAAAGTCGACTCGCTAGAATCCCCCGACACCATGAAGCTCATCGGATCCCTCCCCAGCCCCTACGTCCGCAAGGTCCGCATCGTCATGGCGGAAAAGAAGCTCGACTACCAGTTCGAGCTGGAAGACGTCTGGGGCAGCGACAACATCCTCAAGATCAACCCGCTCGGCAAGGTGCCGTGCCTGGTCATGGAGGGGCAGGATTCGATCACTGGCGCGGTGTTCGATTCGCGTGTCATCGTCGAGTACGTCGACACGCTGTCGCCGGTGGGCCGCCTGATCCCCGAGCGCGGTCGCGAACGCTGCGAGGTGCGCACCTGGGAAGCGCTGGCCGACGGCCTGATCGACGCCTGCGTCGCCGCACGCCTGGAACACACCTGGTCCGGCCGCGCCCCGGCCGAGCGCAGCGAGGCCTGGGTGGAACGCCAGATGAACAAGGTCCTGGCCTCGCTGCAGGCGATGGCCAACGGGCTGGGCGAGAAGAACTGGTGCTCCGGCAACCACTTCACGCTGGCCGACATCGCGCTGGGCTGCGCGCTGGGCTACCTGGACTTCCGCTTCGCCGAGATCGACTGGCGCGCCGCGCATCCCAACCTCGCCAAGCACTTCGACAAGCTCATGACGCGTCAGAGCTTCCAGGACACGGTGCCGCCCGCGAGCACCTGATCCGCTGACTTCCCGCCGACATTTCCAACTGGGCTCACAATCGTCTGGTCCGGCGGGGATCGATCCTGATCGCCGCCGTCCTGATATTCCATTGACGGATCCCGGGAGGATTGGATGGGTGTGAAGCGGGTGTTGGCGCCGGTCGGGCGCTTCTTTGGTGGCATCTGGTGGTTCCTGAACGGCACGCGGCGCGTGGTGTTCACGCTCCTGTTCTGGGTGATCCTGATCGCCCTGATCTGGGCGGCGGTGCATGGCGGCAAGCCCTTGCAGGACAAGACGACGCTGGTGCTGGACATCCGCGGGGATGTCGTCGAGCAGTTCTCCGGCTCGCCGCGCGAGCAGGCGATCGCGCAGATCAAGGGCGAGGCGCGCGCCCAGACGCGGCTGCGCGACATCCTGCGCGCGCTGGACGCGGCGGCCAAGGACGATCACATCGTGCAGGTCGTGCTCAACCTGGACCAGTTCGGCAGCGCCACGCCGGCCGCACTTCATGAGATCGAAGCCGCGCTGACCCGCTTCAAGGCCAGCAAGAAGCCGGTGGTCGCCGCCGGACTGGCCTTCGACCAGCGCTCGTACTACCTCGCGGCGCAGGCCACCGAGGTCTACGTCCACCCGATGGGCGGCGTGATGATCGAAGGCTACGGCCGCTACCGCAACTACTACAAGGACGCGCTGGACCGCGTGGGCATCTCGCCCAACGTGCTGCGCGTGGGCACCTACAAGAACGCCGTCGAGCCCTACTTCGCCAACGGCCCGTCGCCCGCGACGATGGAGGCCGACGCCTATCTGTACGACGAGCTGTGGGCCCGTTACCAGACCGGGGTCGAGGCGGCGCGCAAGCTGCCCAAGGGATCCATCCAGCGCGCGATCGACGAACTGCCCGAACGCCTGAAGGCCGTGGGCGGCGATCCCGGCAAGTTCGTGCTGGCCGAGAAGCTGGTCGACGGCCTGAAGACCGAGGACGAGGTCGAGGCGTTGCTCGAGAAGCGCGGCGCCAAGGACGAGAAGCGCCTGCGCCAGATCGGCCTGGGCGCCTATGTCGCGCAGCTGCCGCCCAAGCTGCCCAAGCCCGAGGGGCAGGTCGGCGTGATCGTGGCCGAAGGCGAGATCGTCGACGGCAGTGCCGGGCCGGGCAAGATCGGCGGCGAGTCGATGTCCAAGCTGATCCGCCAGGCGCGCGAGGACGAGAAGATCAAGGCCGTCGTGCTGCGCGTGAATTCGCCGGGCGGCAGCGCCTTCGCCTCCGAGCTGGTCAGACGCGAGCTGGAACTGACGCGCGCGGTCGGCAAGCCGGTCGTCGTGTCCATGGGCGGTGTGGCGGCCTCGGGCGGGTACTGGATCTCGATGTCGTCCGACGAGGTGATCGCCGACGCGTCGACGATCACCGGTTCGATCGGCGTGTTCGGCATGCTGCCCACCGGCGAGAAGCTGCTGGACAAGCTGTCCATCCACACCGGCGGCTACGCGACGACCTGGCTGGCCAACGGCTATGACCCGCGGCGTCCACTGGATCCGCGCATGGCGCAGGTGGTGCAGTCGTCCATCGAGCACATCTACGCCGACTTCACCGGCAAGGCAGCGCAGGCGCGCAAGAAGTCCGCGCAGCAGATCGACGCCGTCGGTCAGGGCCGCGTGTGGACGGGCTCGCAGGCGCTGGCGCGCGGGCTGGTCGACCGCAACGGCCTGCTGGCCGACGCGATCGCCAGCGCCGCCAAGCGCGCCAAGCTCGGCGACGATCCGACGGTGCGTTACGTCGAACCCGACCGCAGCACGGTCGATCGTCTGCTGACGAGCATGGGCGACGCGGCGGCGCCGTCGCTGCGCGGCATGGTGATGCACGCGCTGGGCGGCATTCCGGCGGTGCCGGCGCCCTTGCGCGAAGCGCAGGTCGACATCACCTGGCTGGCCGAACAGGCCGAGGCCGGTCCCGCGGGTTCCAAGCCGCCGGTGCGGGCGATCGTCCACTGCCTCTGCACGGCACCGTAGCTATACTCCCCGCCGATGGCGCCGATTTGTCCGGCTTGCGGGCGCCCAAGAAATGCAGCTAAAGAGGGACACCCGATCCACGGATCGAGACCCGGTGTTCCGCTTCAAGCAGCGGCGCCGGGTTTTGTTTTTTGGGGTGTTCCATGGGATCTGTCGGTGACGTCACACCGCAGCGCTTGTTGTTCGACGAGCCGCTGAACCTGCGCAGCGGCGCCCGGATCGGCGGGTACGAGTTGATGGTCGAGACCTACGGCCGGCTCAACGAGGACAAGTCCAACGCGGTGCTGGTCTGCCACGCGCTGAACGCCAGCCACCATGTGGCCGGCACGCATGCCGACGTCGACAAGAGCGAAGGCTGGTGGGACAACCTGATCGGCCCCGGCAAGCCGCTGGACACGGACCGCTTCTTCGTCATCGGCATCAACAACCTGGGCTCGTGCTTCGGCTCGACCGGGCCGATGCATCTGAACCCGGACACCGGCCGCGTCTACGGCAAGGACTTCCCCGTCGTCACCGTGCAGGACTGGGTCGACGCGCAGGCGCGCGTGCTGGACCGCTTCGGCATCCAGAAGCTGGCAGCGGTGCTGGGCGGCTCGCTGGGCGGGATGCAGGCGCTGGACTGGTCGCTGCGGTATCCGGAGCGCATGCGCCACTGCATCGCGGTGGCGACGGCGCCCAACCTGTCGGCGCAGAACATCGCCTTCAACGAGGTCGCCCGGCGGGCGATCATCACCGACTCGGAGTTCCACGACGGCTTCTTCTACGAGCACGGCGTGGTGCCGCGCCGTGGCCTGCGGGTGGCGCGGATGATCGGCCACATCACCTACCTGAGCGACGACGTGATGGAGGAGAAGTTCGGCCGCCAGATGCGCTCGGCGGAGCTGGGGTATTCGACCTCGGACATCGAGTTCCAGATCGAGAGCTACCTGCGCTACCAGGGCGACAAGTTCAGCGAGTACTTCGACGCCAACACCTACCTGCTGATCACGCGGGCGCTGGACTACTTCGACCCGGCGCGCGAGCACGGCGGCGACCTGAGCCGCACCTTCGCCAGCGCGCTGTGCAAGTTCCTGGTGGTGAGCTTCACGACGGACTGGCGCTTCTCGCCGGCGCGCTCGCGCGAGATCGTGAAGGCGCTGCTCGACAACAAGCGCGACGTGTCCTACGCCGAGATCGATGCGCCGCACGGCCACGACGCCTTCCTGCTCGAAGACCCGCGGTATCACGGCGTCCTGCGCGCCTACTTCGACCGCATCGCGAAGGAGCACGAGAAGCCGATGCCGGGTGGCGCGTGCGCGCCGGTCTCCCACCGTCTGCAGGGAGTGTCGGTATGAGCGATCGGGCCGTGATGGACATGATTGCCGAACTGGTCCCGACCGGCTCGCGCGTGCTCGACCTGGGCTGCGGCACCGGCGAGCTGCTCGCGCACCTGCAGGCGACGAAGGGCTGCACCGGTTACGGCGTCGAGCTGGACGATGCGAACGTGCTCGCCTGCGCGCAGCGCGGCGTGAACGTGATCCAGCTCAACCTGGAAGAGGGCCTGGCGATCTTCGAGGACCAGAGCTTCGACGTGGTGCTGCAGCTGGAGACGCTGCAGAACCTGCGCAACACCGAGGCGATGCTGCGCGAGACCGCGCGTGTCGGTCGCATGGGTGTCGTGAGCTTCCCCAACTTCGCGCATTGGCCGAACCGCCTGCAGGTTCTGTCGGGCCGCATGCCGGTGACGCGCGTGCTGCCGTACCAGTGGTACGACACACCCAACATCCGCGTCGGCACCTACGCCGACTTCCAGATCCTGGCGCGCAAGTGCGGGCTGCGGGTGCTGGACAGCTTCGGCGTGCAGGAAGGCCGTCAGGTCCGCGTGATGCCGAACCTGATGGCGAGCATGGCGGTGTTCAAGTTCGATCGGGACTGAGCGTCGGCGACCAGGGGCGCCGGCTGCGCATGGCGTTCAATCCTCGTAGCGTCCCAGCCTCACCATCGTCTGTCCGCTCAGGCCGGCGCGGCGCGAGGGCATGATCAACACGCACTCGTCGTGCGGCGTGACCCATCGACGACCGCCATCCTCGGCCAGCGGCGTGCCGGCGTTCGGGATCACCTTCAGGTGGTGCGTCGGCACCAGGAAGCGGAACTCCGGCGTCACCGCCGTCACGCCTTCGCCGACGCGCACCAGCCGTTGCCGTTCAGGTGCCGGCACGCGCAACTGGGCATCCGCCCACGCCGCGTCGACCATCTCCAGGTGGCGCAGGAATCGCAACGTCACGTCCAGCGCCATGTCCGCGCTCGCGGGCTCCCAGTGCGAGCCGCATTCGACCAGCACCGCCTGCCGCTCGCTGCGCGGGTCGGCGAAACCGCCGCGGTCGATCAGCCGCAGCCCGGCCGCGTGACCGGTGTCGACCAGCAAGGTCTCCGGCTGACCCAGCGCCCGCGCCAGCGGCACGCTCTTGTCGGTCATGCCGCAGATCGTCAGCGCCGGCGCGCCCGCTTCCTGCATCGAGTGCAGGTCCAGCAGCACGTCCGCCGCGTCGACGAAGGGCGCCAGCTCGCGGGCCCGCCGCAGTTCCACCGAGTCGCGCGCGCCGCGCAGCACGGCGTCGTCCCAGATCCGGTTCATGTCCTCGTCGACGCAGCGCGACGCAAACGGCTCCAGCGCGTTGAAGCGTCCGAAGGCCTCGACGTTGGCGAAGGCCAGGATCAGCCGCCCGTGCAGCGGTTTCACGTCCTGGCGCAGGAGCGTGTCCAGCGCGATCGCACCGCACAGCTCGTTGCCGTGCGTCAGCGCGACGACCATCGCCGTCGGGCCCGGTCGGCCGGAGTCCAGCACATGGACGAACTCGACATCGGTCCCTGGACCTCGGCGCCAGCGCTCGATCGCCGGCGGCTGGAGCCGGACTTCCGGGTTGAAGGGCGGGAAGGTCTCGAGCAAGGCGGGCGTCATCGTCTTCGAAACGTGGAGCGAAACGTGGGGGGCGTCCACGACGGGTGGACGTCGCGGTCGATCCTACACTCCGACCCCATGAAGACTCTCACCGGCCATGACGGCCTCCCGCTGCACTGGCGGGAATGGGGCGCCGACCTGTCGCTTCCCACCCGCGGTACCGTGCTGATCGTCCACGGGCTGGGCGAACACATCGGCCGCTATGAAGCCGTCGCCGGGCGCCTGAACGACTGGGGCTGGCATGTCGCCGGCTTCGACCAGCGCGGGCACGGCGCCTCCGGCGGCCCGCGCGGCGACATCCCGAAACACGACAGCCTGCTGCTCGATCTCGCCGCCACCATCGACTGCCTGCGCGCCGACGACCGCAAGGGGCGGGGACCGTTGATCCTGCTCGGGCACTCGATGGGCGGCGCCGTCGCCGCCCGCTTCGTCGCCGGCGCGCTGGAGAACGCGCCCTGGTCGCGGCCGGTCGACGGCCTGGTGCTGAGCTCCCCGGCGCTCGATCCGGGCCTGTCCGCCCTCCAGCGCGGCCTGCTCGGCGCCACGCTGCCGCTGGTCCCGCACCTTGCCGTGGGCAACGGGCTGGACCCGTCCTGGATCTCGCGCAGCCCGGACGTGGTCCAGGCCTACAAGGACGATCCGCTGGTCCACAACCGCATCACCCCGACGCTGGCGAAGATGATCGCCCGCTTCGGCGCCGAGACGCTGCCGCTGGTGCCGCGCTGGACCACGCCGACGCTGCTGATGTGGGCCGGCGCCGACCGCTGCGTCGCGCCCGCCGGCAGCGCGGCCTTCGCCGCCGCCGCAGGCGCCGCCGTGCAGGCCGTGCCCTTCCCGGGCCTCTCGCACGAGATCTTCAACGAACCTGAGCGCGAACAGGTCTTCGCCCGCCTGCGCGCCTGGCTGGGCACACGCTCCTAGAATCAGCCGATCAACTCCCTTTCCCCACGTTCCGCCCGGACCGGCCGCCCAACGCGACCCCGGACCCAGCCAAGGCGGCCCACCGGCCGCGCAGGAGATCCACATGAACGCACGTGATCCGTCGTTGCCGCTGCAGACCGATGAAATCAGCGCCCTGGGCGCCTTCGCCGAGAAGGTCTGGGACCAGGAGATCGTCCCCGCGCTGACCGACTACATCGCCATTCCCGCCAAGAGCCCGATGTTCGACGCCGACTGGCAGGCCAACGGCTACATCGAGCGCGTCGTGCGCGACGCCGCCCAGTGGGTGGAGAGCAAGAAGATCCCCGGCCTGAAGCTGGAGGTCATCCGCCAGGACGGCCGCACGCCGGTCATCTTCTTCGAGCTGCCGTCGACCAAGCCGGAGAGCGCCGACACCGTCGTCCTCTACGGCCATCTGGACAAGCAGCCCGAGTTCAACGGCTGGCGCGCCGACCTCGGCCCGTGGACGCCGAAGTACGAGGACGGCAAGCTCTACGGCCGCGGCGGCGCCGACGACGGCTACGCGATCTACGCCTCCATCACCGCGCTGCTGGCGCTGGACCAGCAGGGCATTCCCCGCCCGCGCTGCGTCGGCCTGATCGAGGCCTGCGAGGAATCGGGCTCCTACGACCTGCCGGCCTACATCGACCTGCTCCGGCCGCGCCTGGGCAACGTGTCGCTGGTGGTCTGCCTGGACTCCGGCGCCGGCGACTACGACCGCCTCTGGATGACGACCTCGCTGCGCGGCATGGTCTCGGGCGTGCTCAAGGTCGAGGTGCTGACCGAAGGCATCCACTCCGGCGACGCGTCGGGCGTGGTGCCCTCGTCCTTCCGCATCCTGCGCCAGGTGCTGGACCGGCTGGAGGATTCCAAGACCGGCCGCCTGCTGCCCGAGTCCTTCCATTGCGACATCCCCGGCGTGCGCTTCGAGCAGGCGCAGGCGACGGCCGCGATCCTGAAGGAAGAGGTCTACAAGCGCCTGCCCTGGGCCTGCGGCGCGGACGGCGCGCCGGTGCTGCCGGTGACCTCCGACCCGGTCGAGGTGCTGCTCAACCGCACCTGGCGGCCGACACTGTCGGTGACCGGCGTGGACGGCTTCCCCGAGCTGAAGAGCGCCGGCAACGTGCTGCGCCCGTACACCGCGTTCAAGCTGTCGCTGCGCCTGCCGCCGCTGATCGACGGCAACGAGGCTGCGCTGAAGTTGAAGGCGCTGCTCGAGGACAACGCGCCGTACAACGCCAAGGTCAGCTTCGTGCCGGACGGCCGCGCCGGCGCCTACGGCGCCACCGGCTGGAACACGCCGGAGCTGTCGCCGTGGCTGAGCCAGGTGCTGGACGACGCCAGCCAGGCCCACTTCGGCCAGCCGGTCGGCTACATCGGCCAGGGCGGCACCATCCCGCTGATGAGCATGCTGCAGAAGGGCTTCCCCGCCGCGCAGATGATGGTCTGCGGCGTGCTGGGCCCCAAGAGCAACGCCCACGGCCCCAATGAGTTCCTGCACGTGCCCTACGGCAAGCGCCTGACCGCCGCGGTGGCGCAGGTGATCGCCGCGCACCCCTGACCGCCGCGGACCCGGTCGGCGGCCATCGGGCCGCCATGGTCCGCTGATCGACGCACAGAGAGGCGGCCCGCGGCGACGCGGCGTCCGCCCGGAGGAGACGGGATGGATCAGGTCAAGGCGATGCGGGTCTTCACCCGCGTGATCGACGAGGGCAGCCTCGCCGGGGCCGCGCGGGCCATGGACCTGGCACCCGCCGTGGTCACGCGCCTGGTGGCGGATCTGGAGGAGCACCTCGGCGCGCGGCTGCTCAACCGCACGACCCGGAGGCTGTCGCTGACCGACGTCGGCGAGGGCTACCTCGAACGCTGCCGCCGCATCCTCAGCGACATCGAGGAGGCCGAGGCGCTCGCCTCCGCCGCGACCAACGAGCCGCGCGGCACGCTGCGCGTGCTGATCCCGCCGGCCATCGCGATCCACCAGCTGGCGCGGCACATGGCGCGCTTCCATGCGATGTACCCGCTGGTCAGCGTCGAGCTGGTCGCGCCCGGCCCGGTGGACACGCTCGACGAGAGCTTCGACATCACCGTCATCTCCACCCGCAGCCCGCTGCAGGGCGACTTCATCGCCCGCAAGCTCGCGCGCACCGAGGTGATCCTGTGCGCCTCGCCCGAGTACCTCGGACGGCGCGGCAAGCCGCAGCATCCGTCCGACCTCAAGCAGCACGACGTCATGCTGCCGCCCATCCACGAGCTGACCCGCGGCGTGACCTTCGAGCGCTGCGGCGCCGACGGCCTCACCACCGAGAGCTTCTTCGCGATCCCCAGCCGGCCGGTGATGACGACCTCCTCGGTCGACACCAAGTACGCCTGCGCGCTGCACGGACTGGGCGTGGCCGGGCTGCCGTCCTTCGTCGTCGGCGACGCGCTGATGGAAGGGGCGCTCGAACGCGTGCTGCCGCAGTGGCGCATCTACAGCTATGCGCTGTGGGCGGCGATGCCCACCCGCAAGTTCGTCCCGGCGCGCACCCGCGCGTTCATGGACTTCCTCGTCGAGATCTTCGGCGGGAAGGACGAGGATCCGTGGCTCACCGCCGCCGGATGCCCGTCGTACCGCGCGGCGCAGGAGTTCCTCGCCGCTCAGGCGGCGCAGGCGGCGAAGGCCGCCGCCACGCCGGCCGAGGGCGATTGATTCAGCGCGACGCGCGGTCGCGCCCGCATGGTCGCTTCAGCGCAGGCTGAACCCGACCTGCGTGTACTGCGGCTGCAGATCCTCGATCAGGCGCAGCAGCGGCGACAGCTCGATGTAGCGCGTCGCCGTCTTCACGACGTAGGCATAGAAGCGCGGCAGGTCTTCCGCGTAGTGCGGCTTGCCGTCGCGGTGCTTGAGCCGGCAGAAGATGCCCATGATCTTCAGCTGCCGCTGCAGCACGGTCCATTCGAGGCGGCGCCAGAACAGGCCGAAGTCCAGCGCCATCTCGTGCGGGTCCTCGCCGTTCGGGTCCAGGCCGAACAGGCCGGCGCGCTTCGCGCCTTCCCAGTAACGCACCGCCCAGTCGAGCTCCTCGGCTTCTTCCCAGGAGATGAAGGCATCGCGCATCAGCGAGGCGATGTCGTAGGTGATGGGTCCCATCACCGCGTCCTGGAAATCGAGGATGCCGGGCGTGGCGAAGGGGGCGGCATCCGCAGTCGCTGCGCCTCCGGCGCCCGCGGTCCCCGTCGGGCAGACCATCAGGTTGCGCGGCATGTAGTCGCGGTGCATCGGCACGCGCGGCTGCGCCAGGACGTTGGCCGACAGCAGCGCCACGGTCCGGTCCCAGTAGCCGCGCTGCTTGTCGTTCCAGGTCTTGCCATGGTGGGCCTGGACGCACCAGTCGACGAAGATCTGCAGCTCGCGGTGGACGAAGGCTTCGTCGAACAGCGGGAGCGCGCCGTCGGCGCGCGCCGCCTCGCTGGTCTGCCAGCGCAGCAGCGAGGCGGTGGCGTCGCGCATCAGCACGCGCGGCACTTCCGTGTCGCCCGCGCGCTGCGCGGCGAGCAGCGCGTCCAGGTAGGGCGCGCTGCCGAGGTCCTCCATCAGCGCGAAGCCCAGCGCCGCATCGTGCGCGAGCATCTTCGGCACATGCAGGCCGCGGTCCGCCATCAGCGCGCCAACCTTGACGAAACTCGCCACCTGATTGGGCGACGCGGGATCGTCCATGACGATCAGCGTGCCGCCGTCCGCGGTGGCGATGCGCAGGTAGCGGCGGAAGCCCGCGTCGCTGCTGGCCGCGGCGAGGGTCTCCTCCCGCAGGCCGTGCGTCGCCACCAGCGGCGCCAGCCAGCGATGGAATCGGGCGGCGCGGTCGGCATCGGGCCAGGGCGGGGGCGAGGCGTGCGGAGCGTGCGGGGAGGAGGCGGTCATCGGCGGAGGAAGCAGAAGGGCCGCTGCGTGAGCGGCCCCGGGGTCGGTGACAAGGCGCTCCGGCGGTCCTGCCGGCCTGCGAGCCTCGTGGATAATGATTCTACAAACCCCGGGCAGCGCGGCGCGATCGACGCGCGGCCGCCTGACCTCTGCAAGACGCTGCCCCGCCTGATGCGCCCACCGGTTTCCCGTCCCCGTCCGATCTCGCTGGCCGCCGCGCTGGCGGTCGCGTTGCCTGGTTTCTCCGCTTTCTCCGCGTCGTCCGCCCACGCGCAGGAGTCCGCCGGCCAGCCGCTGATCCTCAAGTCGGTCAAGCAGTTGCACCAGACCAAGCGCAAGGACGCCCGTCCCGCGCTGGCGCTGAGCGCCGACCGCATCACCAGCGACATGGACCAGACCTCCACCGCCGAGGGCGACGTCCAGCTGCGCTACGGCGGCATGTTGCTGAAGTCGAAGTCGCTGCGCTACGACTATCCGCAGGACCTGGCCACCGCCGAGGGCGAGGTCGAGCTCAGCCAGAACGGCGCCGTGCTGCGCGGGCCGAAGCTGGAGCTCTTCGTCGACAAATTCGAAGGCCAGCTCCAGAGCCCCACCTACTTCTTCGCCGCGACCGGCGGCAGCGGCAGCGCCAAGGCGATCCACTTCCTCGGCGACCAGCGCATGCGCGCCGACGAGGCGACCTACTCCACCTGCCCGGTGTCGGAGAAGGGCGAGCAGGACGCCGCCGACGCCGCGAACGGGAAGGGCAAGCGCGACTGGGAGCTGGTCACCAGCAGCCTGAACCTGGACTTCGACGCCGGCGAGGGCGTGGCCAAGAACGCCGTGGTGCGTTTCCTCGGCGTGCCCATCCTGGCGGCGCCGTCGCTGAGCTTCCCGCTCGGCGATCAGCCCAAGTCCGGCCTGCTGCCGCCCAACGTCAACATCGACAACCGCAGCGGCGTCGAGTACAGCCAGCCCTTCTACTGGAGCATCGCGCCCAACCGCGACGCGACGATCACGCCCTTCGTGATGACGCGCCGGGGCCCCGGCGTCGACACGCAGTTCCGCTACCTGGAGCCGGGCCACCGCGGCCAGATCGACTACGCGCTGCTGCCGCACGACCGGGTCACCGGCATCTCGCGCTGGGACCTGCGGCTGAACGCCGACGGCGACGTGATGCCGAACTGGACCTACAACGTCCACACCGAGCGCGTCTCCGACGACGACTACTGGAAGGACCTGCGCAGCCGCATGCTGTCGCAGACGCCGCGCCTGCTCTCGACGGACCTGCGCACGCAGCGCGACTTCAGCTTCAACTGGGGCGAGATGCAGACCTACGCGCGGGTCCAGAAATGGCAGCCGCTGCAGGTCGCGGAGACCCAGGACCGGTTCGCCTCGCCGTACCAGCGCTCGCCGCAGATCGGCGTGCGGCTGCAGACCGGCGCCGACGAGTCGGTGCTGGCCGGCTACCTGCCGACCGGCCGCCGCGCGCGGCTGGAAGGCGGCCTGGAGGTCGAATACAACCGCTTCGACCTGCCGGGCGGCGCGCTGGACTCGCAGACGCAGACCGGCGAGCGCCTCCACATGCTCGGCCACGTCAGCCTGCCTTTCAGCGGCGCGGCCTGGTGGCTGATCCCCAAGATGTCGATCAACGCGGCGAGCTACAACCTCGACCAGCCGATCGACGTGACGGGCCGCCGCTCGATCGGCCGCACCATCCCGACCTTCAGCGTCGACCACGGCTGGATCCTGGAGCGCAACACCTCGCTCTTCGGCAATGCGATGCGCCAGACGCTGGAGCCGCGCCTGCTGTACGTCAACACGCCGTACCGCGACCAGAGCGCGATGCCCAACTTCGACGCGGCGCCGCGGGACTACAACTTCGATTCGGTCTTCGCGGAGAACCAGTTCTCCGGCGTCGACCGCGTCAACGACGCCAACATGCTGGCCTTCGGCGCGACCACGCGCTGGATCG
The DNA here is from genome assembly GCA_002205125.1 of Roseateles noduli. Taxonomy (GTDB): domain Bacteria; phylum Pseudomonadota; class Gammaproteobacteria; order Burkholderiales; family Burkholderiaceae_C; genus Roseateles; species Roseateles noduli. The sequence continues at coordinate 39,851 of NIOE01000012.1, forward strand.
AGGACGAGCGCGGCGAGGAACAGCTGCGCCTGGGCATGGTCCAGCGCTACCTGTTCCGCAACCAGCAGATCACGCCCGACGGCACGCCGCAGACGCACCGGCTGTCCGACGTGGTGCTGCTGGCTTCCGCGCACTTGAACCAGGCCTGGTGGACGGACAGCACGCTGCAGCTGAACTCCGCCGACGGCAAGGTCGAACGGACCGTGCTGCGGCTGCGGTATTCGCCGGGGCCGTTCCGGACCGTCAGCGCGTCCTACCGCCTCGCCCGCGGGCAGAGCGAGCAGGTCGAGCTGGCCTGGCAATGGCCGCTGTTCGGGCCGGACCGCAAGTCGATCTCCGGCGGCGCGGGCTGCGCCGGCGCCTGGTACGGCGCGGGCCGCCTGCAGTACTCGATGCGCGACAAGCGCTTCACCGATTCCGTGATCGGCGCCGAGTACGACTCGGGCTGCTGGATCCTGCGCGTCGGCGCGGAACGCCAGGCCACCGGCCGCGCGGAAACCAACACCCGACTGATCCTCCAGCTGGAGCTGGTCGGCCTCTCGCCGCTGGGCTCCAATGCGCTGAAGGTGTTGAGAGACAATATCCCCGGTTACCGTTCGCTGAGCTCCGAGCGCTCGGCTTTTGGCACTTATGACTGAACTGCGTTCGATGCGACATCTCAAGCCGGTGGCGGCCACCTTCCTGTCCCTGACCGCCGTCCTGGCCGGCTCGGTTGCCATGGCGCAGACGACGCCCGCTGCCACGGCGGCGGCCGCAGCCTCCGCGCCCGCCGCGGCGGCATCGACGCCCGCGGCCAATCGTCCGGTCGTCGAACAGCGGCAGCTCAAGCCGGGTGACTACATCGCGGTCATCGTCAACACCGACATCGTGGCGGCGTCCGAGGTGATCCAGCGCACCGAGCGCGCCCGCGAGGAAGCCCGCCAGCGCGGCCAGACGGTCACCAACGAGCTGCTGCACAAGCAGGCGGTGGACAGCCTGGTCGACGAACGCGTCGTCGTCACCTACGCCCGGGAGAACGGCCCGCGCGTGGACGAGCCGGAATTGGATCGTGTCGTCGCGAACGTCGCCACCCAGAACAAGCTGACCATGCCCGAGTTGCGCCAGCGCCTGGCCGCCGAAGGCATCGACTTCAAGCGTTTCCGCGAGAACCTGCGCGACCAGATGCTGAGCGAGCGCGTCCGCGAGCGCGAGGTGCAAGGCCGCATCCGCATCACCGACGGCGACATCGACAAGTACCTGGAAGAGCGCCAGGCCGCGATGCAGGGCCGCGCGCAGCTGAACATCGCGCAGATCCTGGTGCCGGTGCCGGAAGGCGCGGGCCCGACGGTGGTCGCCGAGCGCAAGGCGCGCGCGGACGCCGCGCTGGCCCGCATCAAGGCCGGCGAGGACTTCGCCAAGGTCGCCCGCGAGGTGTCGGAAGACGCGAACAAGAACCGCGGCGGCGAGATCGGCCTGCGCGCCGCGGACAAGCTGCCCGACGTCTTCGTCGACGCGGTCAAGGACCTCAAGAACGGCGAGGTGCGGCCGGAGCCGCTGCGTTCCGAAGCCGGCTTCCACGTGCTGAAGCTGGTCGAGCGCCAGACGGGCAAGGCGTCGATCAACGTGGTCGTGCAGACCCACGCGCGCCACATCCTGCTGCGTCCGTCCGAGCAGCTGAGCCCCGAGCAGGCGACCCGCCGGCTGGTGGAGTTCAAGCGCGCGATCGAGTCCAAGCGCGCCACCTTCGAGCAACTGGCCCGCGCCAACTCGGAAGACGGCAGCGCGCAGGAAGGCGGCGACCTCGGCTGGGTGTCGCCGGGCGGCTTCGTCCCCGAGTTCGAGCAGGCCATGGACACGCTGCCGATCAACGGCATCTCGGATCCCGTGCCCTCGCGTTTCGGCATCCACCTGATCCAGGTGATGGAGCGCCGCGACGTGGTGCTCGACACCAAGCAGCTGCGCGAGCAGGCCCGCAATGCGCTGCGCGAGCGCAAGTACGACGACGCCTACAACGACTGGATGAAGGAAATGCGCGCCCGCGCCTTCATCGAGACGCGCGAGTGGCTGGACTGACCGGCCGGGACTGAGTTCATGGGACATGTCGCGCGCAAGCGCTTCGGCCAGCACTTTCTGACCGACAAGGCCATCATCGACGGCATCGTCGACGCGATCGCGCCGGGCGAAGATCAGGCGATGGTCGAGATCGGCCCGGGCCTGGGCGCGATGACGCTGCCGCTGCTGCAGCGCCTGCCGGCGTCGAGCCGGCCGCTGACGGTCATCGAGCTCGACCGTGACCTCGCCGCCCGCATGCGCAAGCGCGGCGACGTGACGGTCATCGAGTCCGACGTGCTGAAGGTCGACTTCGCCGCGCTGGCCGCGGAACGCGGCCGCAAGCTGAAGGTCGTCGGCAACCTGCCGTACAACATCTCCTCGCCGATCCTGTTCCACCTGCTGGGCTTCGTGGACCACGTGGTCGACCAGACCTTCATGCTGCAGAAGGAAGTCGTCGACCGCATGGCCGCCAAGCCGGGCAACAAGGACTTCGGCCGGCTGAGCGTCATGCTGCAGTGGCGTTACGACGTCGAGGCGCTGTTCGACGTGCCGCCGGAAGCCTTCGATCCGCCGCCGCGGGTCGACTCGGCGATCGTGCGCATGGTGCCGCTGTCGGCGCCGACGAAGATCGACGAGGCGCTGCTGAGCGAACTGGTCGCGTCGGCGTTCTCGCAGCGCCGCAAGCTGCTGCGACATTCGCTCGGCAAGTGGCTGGAGGCCCGCGGCTTCCAGGGCGAGTTCGACCTGCAACGCCGCGCCGAGGAAGTGCCGGTGGCCGAGTTCGTCGCGCTGGCGCTCGCGGTCCAGGGCTGAGCCAAGCAAAAAGGCCTTCCGTCGCCGGAAGGCCTTTTTCGTCAAACCCGGAGGTCAGTCGTTCTTCATATCGTCAGGCGGCGCTGAGCCACATGGACGTGTCGAAGGCGCTGCACATCATCGGCATGTTCATGCCGAAGTTCGGGTTCGGATTCGCCTTGGTGCTCTTGAGCACCGGCTTCACTTCGGGGGCCACTTCGGTCGCCCGCTCCCAGGAACCTTGTTCCTGAGAGCGGGCTACTGAAAAGAATAGAAGCACCGGAATGAGACCTTGCGCTCGGCCCAGAAATCGGCCGCCTCGCGGAAGACGTCGAGCAACTGCTCGCGCGCCTCACGATCGAACTTCGCATGGTCCGGCAACTGGTCCAGCACCACGACGAAACCTGGTTGCGCGCCCGACTTGTGGACCAGATTGGTCATGCAGTCGTACAGCGCTTCCATGTTCTTCCCGAAGTGGGCCGGGAACAGGAAATTGCTGGCAATCAATTCCAGCACGTCCTGTTTGGTCTCCGCTGGAGACAGGTCGGCGTACAGGAAGTGTTGGCCGGCGTCCTGCGCGGCCTGCATCAAGTCCTCGACCCGGTAGGCTCTGATCGCCTGCACGATGTTGGGACGGACTGTCTGCAAAAGCATTGTCGCGTTCCTCCTAGATGGGGGTTCCGAGTTCATGTCCAACCATGCCCGCGGCGCCGGACAGAACCCGCTGGGGAGCCTGCAATCGTCGGTGGCGTGGGTGGGGTCAGAGAGGGTTAACCCTGAACTCTGAAACCGAGATGGTACAGAAACGGACCCGAATGCTCAAGCCGGGGGTGACCAGAATGCCCTAAAAAGCGGCACTGTGAGCGTGCGCACACATACGTCGAAATCAATGGGAGACATGGGCGTCATCCCGGAGAAATCGACTGGTGAGCCGCTACAAACTTTTTCTATAGGCCGGGCCGCAGGTCGGGTTTAAAGGCCTTCCGGCACCCCTTTCAAGGGGGGCGGAAGGCCTGGAACCGAATATTCTTCGGTCCCGAAACGGGCGGGGATCAGCGGGCCGCGTTCGCGTCCGCGACGGTCAGGGCCGTCATGTTCACGATGCGGCGCACCGTCGCGGACGGCGTCAGCACGTGGACCGGCTTGGCCGCGCCGAGCAGCACCGGCCCGATCGCGATGCCGCCGCCGGCGGCCGTCTTCAGCAGGTTGTAGCTGATGTTGGCGGCGTCGATGTTCGGCATGACCAGCAGGTTGGCCTCGCCCGTCAGCGTGCTGTTGGAGACCAGCTGCTCGCGGTAGTGCGGATCCAGCGCGGCGTCGCCGTGCATCTCCCCGTCGGCTTCCAGCCAGGGCGCCTGTTCCTTGATCAGGGCCAGCGCGTCGCGCATCTTGACCGCAGACGGGCAGTTGCTCGAACCGAAATTGCTGTGCGACAGCAGCGCCGCCTTCGGGCGCAGGCCGAAACGCATCATCTCCTCGGCCGCCATCTGCGTGATCTCGGCGATCTGCTCGGCGGTCGGGTCGTAGTTGACGTGCGTGTCGACCAGCATGACCTGGCGACCCGGCAGGATCAGCCCGTTCATGCAGGCGAAGGTCTTCACGCCGGGACGCTTGCCGATGACCTGGTCGATGTACTGCAGGTGCATCGCGGTGTTGCTCCAGGTACCGCAGAGCATCCCGTCCACTTCCCCCTTGTGCAGCATCATGGCGCCGATCAGCGTCAGGCGGCGGCGCATCTCGATCTTGGCGAGCTGCTGGGTCACGCCCTTGCGCTCGGTCATCGCGAGGTAGGTCTGCCAGTAGTCGCGGTAGCGCTGGTCGAACTCGGTGTTCACCACCTCGTAGTCGCGGCCTTCCTGCAGACGCAGGCCGAAGCGCTCGCAGCGCTGCGCGATGACCTCCGGACGGCCGATCAGCGTCGGACGGGCGATGCCCTCGTCGATGACGATCTGCACCGCGCGCAGCACCCGTTCCTCTTCGCCTTCCGCGTAGGCCACGCGCTTGTGCTTGGCCTTCTTCGCGATCTGGAAGATCGGCTTCATCGTCGTGCCGGAGGCGTAGACGAAGCTCTGCAGCTTCTCCAGATAGGCCGGCATGTCGGCGATCGGACGCAGCGCCACGCCCGAGGCTTCCGCCGCCAGCGCGACCGCCGGGGCGATCTTCATCATCAGGCGCGGATCGAAGGGCTTCGGGATCAGGTATTCCGGGCCGAAGCTCAGGTTCGCACCGGCGTACGCGGCGGCCACGACCTCGCTCTGCTCCGCCTGGGCGAGCTCGGCGATCGCGTGGACGGCGGCGATCTCCATCTCGTCGTTGATCGTCGTCGCGCCGCAGTCCAGCGCGCCGCGGAAGATGTACGGGAAGCACAGGACGTTGTTGACCTGGTTCGGATAGTCCGTCCGGCCCGTGGCCATCAGCGCGTCGCCGCGGATCGCGTGCACGTCCTCCGGCTGGATCTCCGGATTCGGATTGGCCAGCGCGAAGATGATCGGCCGCGCCGCCATCGAGGCGACCATGTCCTGCTTGAGCACGCCGCCCGCCGACAGGCCCAGGAAGATGTCCGCGCCGGCGATCACGTCGCGCAGGCTGCGCTGCTCGGTGGGCTGGGCGTAGACCGCCTTGTCCGGGTCCATCAGCTCGGTGCGGCCTTCGTAGACCACGCCGGCGAGGTCGGTCACCCAGATGTTCTTGCGCGGCAGGCCCAGCTTGACCAGCAGGTTCAGGCAGGCGAGGGCGGCGGCGCCGGCGCCCGAGGTCACCAGCTTCACCGACGCGATGTCCTTGCCCGCGACCTTCAGGCCGTTGAGCAGGCCGGCGGCCACCACGATGGCGGTGCCGTGCTGGTCGTCGTGGAAGACGGGGATCTTCATCCGCTTGCGCAGCTCGCGCTCGACGTAGAAGCAGTCCGGCGCCTTGATGTCTTCGAGGTTGATGCCGCCGAAGGTGGGCTCCAGCGCGGCGATCACGTCGACCAGCTTGTCGAGGTCGTGCTTCTCGTCGATCTCCAGGTCGAAGACGTCGATGCCGGCGAACTTCTTGAACAGGACGCCCTTGCCTTCCATCACCGGCTTGGAGGCCAGCGGGCCGATGTCGCCCAGGCCCAGCACGGCGGTGCCGTTGGAGATCACGGCGACCAGGTTGCCGCGCGAGGTGTAGCGGAACGCGTTGGCGGGATCGGCGACGATCTCCTCGCACGCGGCGGCCACGCCCGGCGAATAGGCCAGGGCCAGGTCACGCTGGTTGATCAGCTGCTTGGTGGCCGCGATGGCGATCTTCCCGGGGGTCGGGAACTCGTGGTATTCGAGAGCGGCCTGGCGCAGCTGCGCACGTTTTTCTTCGGACGTGGACATGGGGGACTCTTCTGGTTGAAACCGGTCCGCCGTCGTGGGCCGGGTCGGCGATTGTAGGAGTCCGCCCCGACGGCGGCAGTGCGGACTATGCGTATGCTGCATGTCGGCAGGGCCGCAGGCACATACGCGAAACTGCGCATCGCCACGGGCCCGCGGCGCGCCATACTGCCTGCCCCGCACGCGCGCGAAACGCTCTCCATCGCACGCGTGGGCGATCCTTTCAAGCGCCTTTCACGCCGCTTTCACGACTTCAGCGATTCTCTCGATCACCGCGCCTTCCGCTTGCCTGCTCCGACCATCATGCGGCCCGCCGCTCCCTTCCCCCCGATGGTGCCGGGCGCCCGACCGCGGCGCTGGCGGCGTGCGCTGCTGTGGGGCACGCTGGTCGCGCTGCTGCTGATCGCGCAGTCGCTGCTGCTGTCGCTGACCTTGAGCCATGAGGCGGCCCGTGCGCAGGAGGCCTCCGACCTGGCCGCCGCCGAGGTGACCGCGCGCGCCAAGCAGTTGATCGGCCGCGACCTGCAGGGGCTGCAGGGCCTGATGTGGGCGGAGGACGACGACTGGCGCGGCAACGCCGCCGCACAACTGCGTCAGACACGCGTGCTGCTGCGCATCGAGCTGCGCGACTCGGAGCGCCAGGTGCGGCGCGCCGTCGACACGCCGTACGCGCCGCCGCTGTTCTCGATCCTGTCGCGCGAGCAGCTCCAGATCGAGACTGAGCTCGCCTGCATCGCCGCGTTGAGGCAGGGCACGCCGCTGTTCTCGCGCTCGTATTTCGTGCCGGGCCCGGGCGGCGACGGCATGGAGGTCGCCGACCTTTGCCTGCCGCGCGTGCGCGCCGGCGAGCCGCGCTCCTACGTCGTCGCGACCATGGGCCTGCGGCCGCTGCTGGAGGAGTCGGTCTCGCAGGACCAGGCGCGGCGCTTCGAGATGTCCTTCGTCGAAGGCGACGGCACGCGTCTGGCGCGCACCGGCCTGACGCGCGGCACCGGCTTCTACCTGTCGGAGCGGCTGCTCGACCTGCCGGGCCTGAGCCTGCAGCTGCGCGTGGACAACGCCACCGGCCGGCCGCAGCTGATCCCGAACCTGGCGACGGCGCTGGTGCTCGGCCTGTCGATGGCGCTGTTCGCGCTGGTCATCATCCTGGCGCGCGATACCCGCAAGCGCGCACAGGCGGAGCACGCGCTGGCGGAGTCGCTCGCGTTCCGGCAGGCGATGGAGAACTCGCTGATCACCGGCCTGCGCGCCCGCGACCTGGACGGCAACATCAGCTACGTGAATCCGGCGTTCTGCGCGATGGTTGGCTACCCGGCGGAGGAGGTGGTCGGCACCGGCCGTCCGCCGCATGCGCCGCCGTACTGGCCGCCCGAGTTCACCGACGAATACTGGCGCCGCCACCACGACCGCGAGGCGCGCTGGGAAGCAGGCCTGCCGCCGCGCGAGGGCTTCGAGACCGTCTTCGCGCGCAGCACCGGCGAGCGCTTCCCGGTGATGATCTACGAGGCGCCGCTGCTGAACGCCGAAGGCCAGCAGACCGGCTGGATGAGCGCGGTGCTGGACCTGAGCGCGCAGCGCAAGGTCGAGGAGCTGTCGCGCCAGCAATCGGACCGGCTGCAGGCGACGGCGCGGCTGGCGACGGTGGGCGAGATGGCTTCGCTGCTGAGCCACGAACTGAACCAGCCGCTGGCGGCGATCGCGAGCTACGCGACGGCCTCGATCAACCTGATGGTGCGCGAGGCCGACGATCCGCAGACGCCGGCGATGGTGCGCCAGGCCGTGACGCGCATCGCCGAGCAGGCCGAGCGCGCCGGCCGCGTGATCAAGAGCGTGCACGACTTCGTCCGGCGGCGCGAGGCGGCGCGGGAGTGGGTCAACGTCGAGCAGTTGCTGGACGCGGTGCTGCCGCTGATCCGACTGCAGGCGCGCAAGAGCGGCGCGCGCATCGAGATGGACCTGGCCAAGGGCCTGCCGCGCGTGCGCTGCGACCGGACCATGGTCGAGCAGGTGCTGCTGAACCTGACCCGCAATGCGATCCAGGCGATGGACGGCCCGACGCCGCTCGCCGACCGGGCGCTGATCATCCAGGTGAAGCGCCTGCAGCCGCGCTGGCTGAGCTTCGCGGTGATCGACCGCGGGCCGGGCATTCCGCAGGAAGTGGCGCGCCAGCTGTTCACGCCGTTCTTCACGACCCGCACCGAAGGCATGGGCCTGGGCCTGAGCCTGTGCCGCACGGTCGTGGAGCAGCACGGCGGCGCGATGGATTTCGAAAGCCGCGTGGCGCCCGCGTCGCCGACCGGGACCGAGTTCCGTTTCAGCCTGCCGTGCGAGGATGCGCCTGGTTCGGCGTCGAAAACCGGCGCCGACCGGTTCCCCATCATTGGATCTGGAGAGTCGTCCGCATGAAGCCGCAGTCCCTGCCGATGGTCTACCTCGTCGACGACGAGGAAGTGGTGCGCGACGCGCTGGCCTGGCTGCTGCGTTCGCGGCGGCTGCTGTCCGAGGGCTTCGGCAGCGCCGAGGCCTTCGAGTCCATGCTGGACGGCCTGCCGCGCAGCGGGCGCGACTGGCCGTCGGCGCCGAGCTGCCTGCTGCTGGACGTCCGGATGCCCGGCATGAGCGGCCTGGCGCTGTTCGAGCGGCTCATCGAGCGCGGTCTGCTGGACACGCTGCCGGTGATCTTCCTGACCGGGCACGGCGACGTGCCGACGGCGGTCGCGGCGGTGAAGCAGGGCGCCTACGACTTCGTCGAGAAGCCGTTCTCGGACAACGCGCTGGTGGACCGCGTCGAGCACGCGCTCGCGCAGAGCGCCGAGGCGATCGCCGCGCGCGATGCGAAGTCGGCGCTCGGGCACCGTGTCGGCGATCTCACCGAGCGGGAGCGCGAGGTGATGCAGCTCGTCGTGCAGGGTCTGCCCAACAAGCTGATCGCGGACCAGCTCAACATCAGCGTGCGCACCGTGGAAGTCCATCGCGCCCGGGTGTTCGAGAAGATGGATGTGAAGTCCGCGGTCGAGCTGTCCAACCTGCTGCGCGGCGACAATGCCGCCCATGGGTGATTCTTCTGAAGCATCCGGCGCATCCGCCGGTGCATCTGCCGGTACCACCGGCGCGGGCGAACGACGGGACGGGCGGCCGCTGGGCGAGTTCGACCTGATCGACCGCTTCTTCGGCCGTACAGGGCGCGCCGGGCGGACCGAGGGCGGCGCGGTGACGCTGGGCATCGGCGACGACTGCGCGGTGCTGACGCCGTCGGCGGGCCATCAGTGGCTGGTGACGGCGGACATGCTGGTCGAGGGCCGGCACTTCCTCTCGACGGTGTCGCCGCGACGGCTCGGTCACAAGGCGCTGGCGGTGAACCTCAGCGACCTCGCCGCGTGCGGCGCGACGCCCAAGGCCTTCTTCCTGTCGCTGGCGCTGCCGCGCGTCGACGAGGCCTTCCTGGCGGGCTTTGCGCAAGGATTGTTCGAGCTCGCCGACGCCCACCACATCGTGCTCGCCGGCGGTGACACGACGGCGGGGCCGCTCAACATCAACATCACCGCGATGGGCGAAGTGCCGGCGGGCCAGGCGCTGCTGCGCTCGGGCGCGAAGCCGGGCGACGAGGTCTGGATCAGCGGCACGCTCGGTGATGCGCGGCTGGCGCTGGAGGTGTTCCGCGGCACGCTCTCGCTGAGCGCGGCGCAGTTCGACGAAGCCCGCCTGCGGATGGAAATGCCCGAGCCGCGCGTGGCGCTCGGGCGCGCGCTGCGCGGCATCGCGACGAGCGCGGTGGACGTCTCCGACGGCCTGGCCGGCGACATCGGGCATGTGCTGAAGCGTTCCAACGTCGGCGCGACCTTGCGACTGGCGGATCTGCCGCGATCAAGCGTGCTCGGCGCGATGCCGGAAGACATCCAGCAGCTGTGCCTGCTGAGCGGCGGCGACGATTACGAACTCGTCTTCACCGCGCCGGCCGAAGCGCGCGAGCGTGTACTGGAGGCGGGCCGCGCGTCGGGCACGCCGGTGTATCGCGTCGGTCGCATCGATGAACAACCCGGTCTGCGCGTCGTCGATGGCGCGGGACGCCCGCTGCAGGGTCTGCTGCAGAGTTTCGATCACTTCAAATCATGAGCGCGGTGCGTCCGACTTTCGGCTTCATGGCGAGGCATCCCGCGCACTGGATCGCGATGGGATTCGGTAGCGGGCTGGCGCCGAAGGCGCCGGGCACCGTGGGCACACTGTGGGGCTGGGCCGCGTTCGCGATCCTGAACCTGTGGCTGACGCCGCTGATGTGGGGCGTGGTCATCGCCGCAAGCATTCCGATCGGCTGGTGGGCCTCGACGGTCACGGCGAGGCACCTCAAGACCTGCGATCCCGGTTCGGTCGTGTGGGACGAGATCGTCGCGATCTGGATCGTGCTGTGGCTGATCATGCCGGCGGGCTTCTGGTGGCAGCTGGCGGCGTTCGGCGTGTTCCGCTTCTTCGACGCGGCCAAGCCGGGCCCGGTGCGCTGGGCCGATGCGCTGTTCAAGATCGAGCCCGGCCAGCCGGTGACGGTGTGGCAAGGCTTCGGCATCCTGTTCGACGATCTGGTGGCGGCTGCATGTACGCTTGTGGTGTTGGCCGGCGCGAGGGCCTTGTTGCACTGACGGCCGGTCGCTGTCATCCACGGATGCCAGATCATCCAGATCCATCGACGAGGAGATCCCCATGCTGTTTCCCGACGAATCCGAACTGATCGAACGCATCGCCCTGGCGCTGATCCAGCGCAAGGAGCGCATGGGCACCGCGGAGTCCTGCACCGGCGGCCTGATCGCGGCGGCGTGCACGAGCCTGGCGGGTTCGAGCCAGTGGTTCGAGCGCGGCGTGGTGAGCTACACCAATCAGGCGAAGACGGAGCTGCTCGGCGTGCCGGCGGCGCTGATCACGCTGCACGGCGCGGTGAGCGGCGAAGTGGCCGAACAGATGGCGCGCGGCCTGGTGGCGCACGCACCCATCGACTGGGCAATCGCCGTGACCGGCGTGGCCGGGCCGGGCGGCGGCACCGAGAACAAGCCGGTCGGGACCGTGTGGCTCGCGCTGATGCACGGCCGGCAGCGCGTGCGGGTGTGGAAGGAACACTTCACCGGCGACCGGCATGCCGTGCGCGCGCAGACCGTGCGCGCCGGGCTTGAAGCGCTGTGCGATGCGCTCGAAGACCGAGATTCCTGAGTAATCAGGGCTGGAAGCCCTGTCCTTCTTTCGCATCCGCCATCGCACGGTATTTCGCGATCAGCCGATCGAAGACTTCGTCCGCAGGTTTGCCTTTGCCTGCCGCGGCCGCAGCCTTGCCGCGAGAGATGGATTCTTCAAACGCCTTCATCCAAGCAATGTGGTCGGCGTGTCGACGCTCGGTTGTTTCGATCTCGTTCATGCGATGTGCTGAGTCTGGTTTGTTTTCAAGCATTGAAGGCCCTCGCGAGGTCTTGAGATGAATGAAGGATGCGATGAACCATGACACGCTGCGCCATGACGTTCACGGAATAGAAGATGCCGTATCGCCCATGACTGCGGCGCCGGATGTGAGGGTAGGGGCGAAGGCGGGCGGACGGAAATGACTCGGCCATGGTCGACAGCCCGTTGACCTTGGCCATCAGTTCGGCCAGGAACGACGGGGCCCGCGAAGGGTTGTCCCGCGCGATGTACTCGCCAATGGAGTCCAGATCTGCCCGCGCCTTCCGAAGAAGGCGGACGATCATTTCTTCGAGTCCGCCAGTGCCTGGTACTTGGCGATCAACGGCAAGAAAACGTCTTCGACGCTTTCGCCCTCACTGGTGGCCGCCTCGGCGACGCCTTCAGCGAAGGAGTCCTCGAACGCCTTCAACCTGGCCTCGCGCCAAGCCTGCAGCTCCACGCTGTCGCGCAGCACCTGCGTGCGCGACGAATACTTTCCACTCTCGATCAGATTCAGCACGATGGCCTCCAGTTCGGGTCCCAGATCTGCGTGAATCATCTCGGTAGGTCCTGCAAAAGGAAATCGCTTCAGAGGGGGAGATCGCATCCCCAATCAGCGGGAGCAACTTTGAGTAGCCGTCTCGCACGAGTGAGTGGATCAACCTCGACCGGCGTTCATGCCGCGCAAGACCTGTCCCTCACAGCCCGGCCAGGATCGTGTTCGCTTGGGCGTCGTCGAGGTCCGGCGGCTCCCAGGTGCGGAGCCAGTCGGCGAACTTCTCCGCGGGCATCGGTCGCGACAAGAAGTAGCCTTGCCCAAGGTCGCAGCCCAGCGTCTGCAGCAGCGTCCATTGCTTGGCGGTCTCCAGCCCTTCGGCCACCACCGTCAGCCCCAGGTTGTGCGCCAGCTCGATCGTCGAGCGCACGATCTTCGCATCGTCGATGTCGCGCTCCATGTTCATCACGAAGCTGCGATCGATCTTCAATTCGTCCACCGACAGCTGCTTCAGGTAGGCCAGCGACGAATAGCCCGTACCGAAGTCGTCGATCGACAGCTTGAATCCGAGCGCGTGCAACTGCTCCAGCGTCTGCAGCGCGCGCTGGGGGTCGTCCATGATCGCGGACTCGGTGATCTCCAGGCACAGCGCAGGCGGCGGCACCCCGGCCACCAGGTCCGCGACCTTGATCGGCAGGTCCTGGTCCATCAGGTCGCGCGTCGACAGATTCACGCTGATGGGCAGCGCCAGACCGTCCCGCTGCAGGCCCATCCACGCCTGCGCCGACGCGTGCAGCACCCACGCGGTGATCTGGCGGATGAAGCCTGTCTGCTCCGCGAAGGGGATGAACTCCATCGGCGGCACCAGGCCGCGCGTCGGATGCTGCCAGCGCACCAGCGCTTCCGCGCCGGAGATCTTCTGGCCGTGCAGGTCCACCTTCGGCTGCAGGAAGAGCCGCAATTCGCCGGCGTCGATCGCGTGCCGCAACTCGCTCAGCAGCGAGAGCGATTCCTGGCTCGCTGCATCCATGCTGGGGGCGTAGACCTCGCAACCGCTCTGGCCGCGCTTGGCGGCGTGCATCGCCAGCTCCGCGCGCGCCAGCAGCAGCATCGGGTCGCGCCCGTGCTGCGGATACAGCGCCACGCCCATCCCCGCCGACAGGTCCACCGTCTGGTCGTCGATGCTCAGCGCCCGCTCGAAGTCGCGCTGGATGCGCTTGCAGATCGATTCCGCCAGCGTCGCGCCGGCGCCGTCGATCATCAGCAGGAACTCGTCCCCGCCGACCCGCGCGATCTGGCCGACCTCGTCCTTCAGCAGGTGCTGCAACCGGTCCGCCACCGCGCGCAGCAGGCGGTCGCCGAACGGACGCCCCAGCACATCGTTGACGTGCTTGAAGCGGTCCAGGTTCAGCATCAGCAGCGAGAAGCGGCCGTCGCTCTCCGCCATCCGTCTGGCGAGCGCCTGATGGAACTGCTCCCGGTTCGGCAGGTCCGTCAGCGGGTCCCAGAAGGCAAGCCGGTTGACCTCCTCCTCACGTGCACGGATGCCCTGGCGCATCGCCTCGAAGGCCTCGGCGAGATCGCCGATCTCGTCGCGCGAGGGGCGCTGGACGGGCTGCGCGTAGTCGCCCTGGCCGAGCCGATGCGCCGCACTCGCCAGCGCCTTCACCGGCCCGCTGATGCGCCGAGCCGTCAGCACGGCGCCGACGGCGAACAGCAGCACGCCCACGCCGCTCAGTCCGAGGAGCATCCATTGCAAGCGCCGATAGGGCGCGAGCGCCTCGTCCACCGAGCGCAACAGCAGCACGGCCACCGACTTGTCGGTATCGCCCCCGTGCGCGAGCGGTTGCAGGCGGGCCTGGAACAGCTCGTCGTCCAGCGGGATGTGGAAGGTGCGCACCTCGCGATCGGAGGCGCCCAGCGCCGGCAGCGCCTGGACCGCGCGCGCCGTCGCCGCGGGATCGAGCACCGAGGCCAGGACCTGCCACTGCCCCGTCGCCGACTGCGCCAGCAGCACGCCCTGGATGCGCACGATGCGCTTGAGTTCCTGCAGCTGGTCGCTCTTCAGCTCGAAGCCGGTGAAGATCCAGCCGCCCAGCCCCGCCGCGCGCATCCGCGCGACCACCACCTGGTAGGCCTTGCCGTCCAGCAGCAGCAACTGGCTCTGCGTACGCCCCTGCTGCTCGCGGGTCACGCCGCGCAGCAGCGGCGTCACCTTCGCCGCGATCGCGTCGGTCGCCGTCACCAGCTTGAAGGAATCGTCCGCATACCCGATGAACGCGGCATCGCCCCGTTCGCTCAGGTTGGTGAAGACGTCCTGCAGCATCGCGCGCAGTTCCTCGCCCTGGATGCCGGCGGATACGAGCTGGCGCAGGCCGTAATCCGACTGCAGCAGGTCGGCCACCAGGCCGCGCTGTTGGTTGTCCTCGTCGATGAGCTGGACGAGGATGCGCTCGCCGGCCTCGAGTTCCTCGGTCACCTGGGCGCGGGCGTTGCGCCCGATGCCCTGGTCGATCAGCGCGAGGTTGAGCAACTGCACCACCAGCAGCAGGGCCAGGAACAACGCGACGATGCGCCCTTCCAGCCGCCGCAGGTTGAGGAAGTCCGGCCAGCGCATCGCGGCGTCAGTCCTTCAGCTCGACCTTCAGCACGCCCGATGCGCCCGCGCCCACCGCCAGCGGCTGGGCCGTCGGCGCAGCATTGCCCAGGCGCGACGCCCACAGGCGCAGGCGGTGATCGCCGGGCGGAAGGTTCAGCTTGACCTCACCTTTAGCGTCGGTGATCCCGAATACCGGCGTGTCGACCACCACGATGTGGGCACTCATCCGGTCGTGGATGTTGCAGCCGAGCTGGGCCACGCCCGGCTTGTCGAAGACCACCGGCTCGGAGGGCGTGCCGGAGTACAGCTTGAGTTCGAACTTCTTCGTCGCCGAGAACGAATAGACGTGGTGGCGGACGGTGTCGAAGTTGGGGAAGTTCACCGCCGTGCCGGTCTGCACCACCAGCAGCTGAGGCTGGAACTGGCGGTCTCGCTGGGACATCTCGGCGCTGACACCGGCAGTCGGTTTCGCCGGCTGGCCCTTGAGTTCGACGGCCACGGCCGCGTTCGGCACCGGCGCGCCGCTGCCGTCACGGACCTGGATCGTCCAATCCGCCGCCTTGGCGGCCGTGGCGCTCATCAGTGCCCCAGCCGCAGTCGCGGCGGCGATCAGGAAGAGGGCGGAACGGAAGGAGCTCATCAGCGACGCCAGAGGGACGACAAGCGTCAACCATAGCGGGTTTTCTGCGCCGGCGGGCGCAGGGCTTGCTCCAGGAGGAGGGCCAATCGCCCCAGCGCTTCCCAGGGGTCGGTGGGCCATTCCGGATGGCGCAAGCCCTTGACGATGCCGTCGCAGATCTGCGCGGCGACGACCAGGCGCGTCAGCGCCGCGCCGTGCAGCTGCGGCACGATGCGCTCGAAGAGGCGTTCCTTCGGTCCCCAGATGCGGGACTCCCGCAGGGCCATCGGCAGCGGCTTGCCCGCGGCCACCGCGTCGTGGACGCGCTTGAGGCCTCGGATGTCCTCGGCCATGGTCCAGTGCACCAGCACGGCGGCCTCGCCCTCGGCCTTCAGGCCGTCGAGCATGCGCAGCACGCGGCCGACCTTGCCGCTCAGCAAGGCCTCGCTGAGCTTGAAGACGTCGAAGCGCGCCACGTCCAGCACAGCGGCCTCGATGTGCTGCAGGCTGAGCTCGCCCTTCGGATGCAGCAGCGCGAGCTTCTGCAGCTCCTGGTGCGCGGCGAGCAGGTTGCCCTCCACCCGGTCGGCGAAGAACTCGAGCGCCCGCTGGCCGTCGGGACCCGCGGCCACCGGCTGCCCCTGCTGCTGCAGACGCCGGGCGATCCAGGCGGGCAGCTCGCGGCGCTCGACGGGGTCCACCTTCACCGACACGCCGGCGCTGTCCAGCGCCGTGAACCAGGCGCTGCTCAGCTGCGTCTTGTCCAGGCGGGGCAGGGTCACCAGCGTCAGCACGTCCGGGGGCAGGCCGTCGACATAACGCTGCAGCGCGTCCGAACCGTCCTTGCCGGGCTTGCCGCCGGGGATGCGGATCTCGATCAGCTGCTTGTCGGCGAACAGGCTCATCGCCTGCGAGGCCGCAATCACCGACGCCCAGTCGACATGCGCACCGCTGACGATGAAGACCTGCCGCTCGTTGTAGCCCTGCTTGCGCGCCTCGGCGCGCAGGGTGTCGGCGGCCTCCTGCGCGAGCAGGGGCTCGTCGCCGTGCACGACGTACACCGGCTTGAGTCCCTTCGCCAGGTGGCCGGCGAGCGCCTCGCCCTTGATCTGCATGCGCGCGGTCCGTCCGGGTCAGTTGGGCAGGTGCACCGCCGCCAGGCGACGCAGCAGCAGGCCGACGGCCTCGACCTGCATGGCCTTCTGCAGCGACAGCTCTTCCTGCTCCTTGGCCAGCGCCGCGCTTTCGCTGTAGTTCATGTCGCGCGTGAGCCGCAGCTCGGTGCGCGGCAGCAGGATGTCGCCGCCCGCCGAGCGCAGCGAGTAATCCAGCGACAGCCGCAACTGCCATTCCGTGATCTGCCCGGCCGCGGTCGTCGCCACCGAGGTCTTGTCGCGGACCTCGCGTTCGGCGTCGATGATCACGTCGGCGCGGTTCGGATCCTCGACCAGACGCACGGTGCTGCGCTGCACCTGCCGGCGCAGTTCCTGCGCCAGCGGCGAATGAGGCACGAAGCCGGTCAGCGCCAGCGTCTTGAAGTGGTAGACCGGTTCCTGGCGCAGCTCGAAGCCGCAGCCCGACAGCAGGCCGGTGGCCCCCACCGCGCCAAGGGCGCCCAGGGAAGCGAAGGACAGCAGATCGCGGCGCTTCATGCTCAGACCACCACGTTGACGAGACGACCGGGCACGATGACGACCTTCTTGGGCGCCTTGCCTTCCGCGAACTTCTCGAAGTCCGGGCTGGCCAGTGCGATCGCCTCGATCGCCGCCTTGTCGGCCGAGGCCGCGACCTTGATCGCGCCGCGCAGCTTGCCGTTGACCTGCAGCATCAGTTCGATCTGGTCCTGGACCAGGGCCGACTCGTCGACCTGCGGCCAGGCGGCGTCCAGCAGCTCGCCCAGTTCGGCGGCGAAGCCGAGTTCCGTCCACAGCGCGTGCGCGATGTGCGGGCAGGCCGGGTAGATCACGCGCAGCAGCACCGAGAAACCTTCGCGGACCGCCGCCGACTGGCCCTCGGCCTTGAATCCTTCCAGCGCGTTCAGCAGCTTCATCGCGCCGGACACCACGGTGTTGTACTGCATGCGCTCGTAGTCGTACGAGACCTGCTTCAGCACCAGGTGGACCTCGCGGCGCAGCGCCTTGCCGTCGTCGCTCAGCGCGGCGAAATCGACGCCGCCGGTCTTGATCGCGTCGGCGTGCTTGGTGCCGAAGCCCCACACGCGCTTCAGGAAGCGATGCGCGCCTTCGACGCCGGCGTCGTTCCACTCCAGCGTCTGCTCGGGCGGGGACGCGAACATCACGAACAGGCGCGCGGTGTCGGCGCCGTACTGGTCGATCAGGGCCTGCGGGTCGACGCCGTTGTTCTTCGACTTCGACATCGTCGTCATCTCGTACTCGAGCGGCAGGCCGTCGGCCTTCAGCGTGCCGCCGGTCGGCTGGCCGTGCTCGTTGCGGATGACGTCGACCTCGTGTTCCCAGTAGTAGTTCTTGCCCGCGTCTTCCGGCTTGCGGGAGAACGCGCCCTTCAGCACCATGCCTTGCGTCAGCAGGTTGGTGAAGGGTTCGCTGAACTTGATGAGCTTCAGGTCGCGCATCACCTTGGTCCAGAAGCGCGCGTACAGCAGGTGCAGGATCGCGTGCTCGATGCCGCCGATGTACTGGTCCATCGGCATCCAGTAGTCGGTGCCGTTCGCGACCATCTGGTCCGGGTTGGTCGCGTCGCAATAGCGCATGAAGTACCACGAGCTGTCCACGAAGGTGTCCATCGTGTCCGTCTCGCGCTTGGCCGCGGCGCCGCACTTCGGGCAGCTGCAGTCCAGGAAGTCCGCGCGCTTGTTCAGCGGGTTGCCGCTGCCGTCGGGGATGCAGTCCTCGGGCAGCACGACGGGCAGGTCCTTCTCGGGGACCGGCACCGCGCCGCAACTGTCGCAATGGATGATGGGGATCGGCGTGCCCCAGTAGCGCTGGCGGCTCACGCCCCAGTCGCGCAGGCGCCAGGTCGTCTTCTTCTCGCCCAGGCCCTTGCCGCCGACCAGCTCGGCCACCTTGTCCACCGCCTGCTTGTGCGTCAGGCCGTCCAGCACGCCGGAGTTGATGCACAGGCCGCGCTGCTTGTCGCCGTACCACTCGGCCCAGGCGTCGGTCGAGTAGGCCTCGTCGCCCACCGCCACGACCTGCTTGATCGCGATGCCGTACTTCTTCGCGAAGGCGAAGTCGCGCTCGTCATGCGCCGGCACGCCCATCACGGCGCCGTCGCCGTAGCTCATCAGCACGTAGTTGCCGACCCAGACCTCGACCTGCTCGCCGGTCAGCGGGTGCGTCACGAAGAGGCCGGTCGCCAGGCCCTTCTTGTCCTGCGTGGCCAGCTCGGCTTCGGTGGTGCCGCCCTGCTGGCATTCCTCGATGAACGCCGCCAGCGCGGGATTCGTCCTTGCAGCGTGCGCGGCGAGAGGATGCTCCGGCGCGACGGCGCAGAAGGTCACGCCCATGATGGTGTCGGCGCGCGTCGTGAAGACGTAGAGCAGACCGCCCTGGATGGGCTGTCCGTCCTCGCCCGCGATAGCGTGCGGGAAGGCGAAGCGCACGCCTTCGCTCTTGCCGATCCAGTTCTCCTGCATCAGGCGCACGCGCTCGGGCCAGCCCGACAGGTAGTTCTTGTCCGACGGATCGGCCACCGCGGCCAGCAGTTCCTCGGCGTAGTCGGTGATCTTCAGGTAGTAGCCGGGGATCTCGCGCTTCTCGATCGTCGCGCCCGAACGCCAACCCTTGCCGTCGATGACCTGCTCGTTGGCCAGCACGGTCTGGTCGATCGGGTCCCAGTTCACGACCTGCGTGCGGCGCTCGGCGATGCCGGCTTCCAGCATCTTCAGGAACAGCCACTGGTTCCAGCGGTAGTAGTCGGGCTTGCAGGTGGCGATCTCGCGCGACCAGTCGATGGCCAGACCCATGGCCTGCATCTGCGACTTCATGTACGCGATGTTGTCGTAGGTCCAGGCGGCCGGCGGCACCTTGTTCTTCATCGCCGCGTTCTCCGCGGGCAGGCCGAAGGCGTCCCAGCCCATGGGCATCAGCACGTTGTAGCCCTTCATGCGCAGCTGACGCGTCAACATGTCGTTGATCGTGTAGTTGCGGACATGGCCCATGTGCAGCTTGCCGCTCGGGTAGGGCAGCATGGAGCAGGCGTAGAACTTCGGCTTGGACGCGTCCTCGACGACGCGGTAGGCGTCGCGGGCGTTCCAGTGATCGCGGGCGGCCTGTTCGACCTCGGAGGGGGCGTATTTCTCGTTCATGGTGGCTCGGGCAACGTAGCCGTCGATTGTAGGAGGCCGCGCGCGATCGCCTCATCCTCTGTGGGAGGGCCACCTTGCGGGGGAGCGCGATCAGCGCGTCGGGGGAGTCGTGGCGCCAGTCGTCCCGCCTTTTGGAGGGGCTTCGCCGTCAGCCGGTTCGCCGGTCTCGGCGACGAACGCGATCCGGTTCAGCCCCGCCTTCTGCGCCCAGCCGATCAGCTGCGCGACCTTGCCGTAGGGCACGGACTGGTCGGCGCTCAGGCGCAGTTCGGCATCGGGCTGGCGCTGCGACAGTTGCGCCAGCCGCTCGCGCAGGGCCTTGGCGTCGAGCTTGTCCTCGCCGAGCAGATACTCGCCTTCGGGCGTGACGGCCAGTGCGATGAAGCTGGCCCCCGGCGCGGGCGAGGCCGCATCGCTCTTGGGCAGTTCCAGCTTGAGCGCGCTGCCCATCAGCGGCGCCGCGATGATGAAGATCACCAGCAGCACCAGCATGACGTCGATCAGCGGCGTCATGTTGATCTCGCCCATCGGTTTGGGGGCTTCGCGGCGTTCGAGGCGGCCGAACTTCATCGCGTGCGGGTCCGGGCGGTGGGAGCGGTGAGGGCGGCCGGGGCGCTCAAGCGCTGCCGAGCAGCTCGCGCAGGTCGTGCGCGAAGCCTTCGAGTTCCGCCTCGCAGGCGGCGACCCACTTGCCGAACAGGTTGTAGGCCAGCACCGCGGGGATCGCCACGGCCAGGCCGGCGGCGGTCATGATCAGCGCCTCGCCGACCGGGCTGGCGACCTTGTCCAGGCTGAAGTTGCCGGTCGCGGAGATGCTCATCAGCGCGTGGTAGATGCCCCAGACCGTGCCGAACAGGCCCACGAAGGGGGCGGTGGCGCCGATGGTCGCCAGCACGATCTGGCCGCGGCTCAGGCCGTTCAGCACGGCGTGCAGCGCGTCGCGCAGACGGCGCGTCAGTTGCGAGGTCTTCTGTGCCGACGCCGCCAGCGTGCCCGGCGCGCTGTCCTGCATCGCGGCGTCGATCAGCGGCAGCATCAGCGCGCCGCGGTCGAGCGTCTTCAACTGCTCGCGACCCTGGCCCACATCGGGCGCCGCCCAGAACACCGGCAGGCCGCGACCGAGATCGGTCCGCGCCCGCGCCAGCGTCCAGCTGCGCCAGAAGATCAGCACCCAGCTGCACACCGACATGGCCAGCAGCAGCAGGGAAACGAAACGGGCGACACCGTCGCCCGCTTGCCAGAGATGGATCAGTTCGGTCATCGCGTCGTGAGTCGGGCGCCGATCAGGGGAGTCCGCGGGCTCAGGCGATGCCGAGCACGTCGTTCATGTCGTACAGCCCGGTCTTGCGCTCGCCCAGAAATCGCGCGGCGCGCAGGCTGCCCTGCGCGAAGGTGGCGCGGCTGGAGGCCTTGTGGCTGATCTCGATGCGCTCGCCGATGCCCAGGTACATGACGGTGTGGTCGCCGATCACGTCGCCACCGCGCACGGTTGCGAAGCCGATCGTCGACGGATCGCGCTCGCCGGTGACGCCTTCGCGGCCGTAGACCGCGCAGGTCTTCAGATCGCGGCCAAGCGCCTCGGCCACGACCTCGCCCATCTTCAGCGCGGTGCCGCTGGGGGCGTCGACCTTGTGGCGGTGGTGGGCCTCGACGATCTCGATGTCGTAGCCCTGCGCGAGCGCCTTCGACGCCTGCTGCAGCAGCTTGAGCACCACGTTCACGCCCACGCTCATGTTGGGCGCCATCATGACGGCGGCGCGTTGGGCGAACTCGCCGATCTTCGCCTTCTCATCGGGGCTGAAGCCGGTGGTGCCGATGACGGTCCGCACGCCCAGTTCCGCGCACAGCGCGAGGTGCGCCATCGTGCCTTCGGGGCGGGTGAAGTCGATCAGCACGTCGGCCTTGGACAGGCCGGCCTTCACGTCGCTGGAGATCGCCACGCCGGTCGTCTGGCCCAGGAAGGCGCCGGCATCCTGGCCGATCGCCGGGCTGCCGTCGCGGTCGAGCGCGGCCGCCAGTTCGAGATCGTCCGCTGCCAGCACCGCCTCGACCAGCATGCGGCCCATGCGGCCGGACGCGCCGGTGATCGCCATCCGCAGTCGGCTCATCGACGGGGCTCCAGCGGCGGGTAGTCGCGCGTCGGGCCGATCGGCTCCGGCGCGGAGGCCGCGGCCGTGCGCACCGGCGGCGGCAGCGCCTTGCGCTCCTCTTCCGTCAGCTCCAGCTTGGGCTCCTTGCCGGACAGCTTCAGCGTGTTGATCGACGCGATGAATTCCTTCTCCGTCGGCAGGTCGTCCGGCGCGTCGATCTTGGACAGCTGGTCGCCGTCGAAGGTCAGCAGGATGTGGCGGTTCTGCGGCGCGGCGCCCTGGCGCCGGATCGTGAACACGTAGTCCCAGCGGGCCTCATGGAAGACGTCGGTCAGCAGCGGCGAGCCGAGCACGTCGCGCACCTGGGGCCGGGTCATGCCGGGCTTGATCGCGGCGATCTGCTCCTTGGTGACGACGTTGCCCTGGACGATCTCGACGCGGTAGGGCGTGACGAGGCCCAGCACCTTGTCGCCGCTCACGGAGAGCGCGTCGAAGGTGGGCATCTGCGAGCAGCCACCCAGCGCCAGGAGACCGGCGACGAGGACGGCCGCGGC
This sequence comes from Roseateles noduli, assembly GCA_002205125.1. GTDB lineage: Bacteria > Pseudomonadota > Gammaproteobacteria > Burkholderiales > Burkholderiaceae_C > Roseateles > Roseateles noduli. Next base: position 62,082 of record NIOE01000012.1, read on the forward strand.
GGCGCCGGAAGCGGACGGACGTGCAATGCGGGGGATACGGAAATTCAATGACATGGCACGTCTCGGCCGAGGCGCAAAGGCTATGATCGGTCGATTCTAGCGGCTCGCACCCACGCTATTCCGCAGGCGCAAACCCCATGAACCGGTCAGACGAAATCAAGAACAGCGGGCTCAAGGCCACCTTGCCCCGCATCAAGATCCTCGAGATCTTCCAGACGACCCAGCAGCGGCACATGACCGCCGAGGACGTTTACAAAGCTTTGCTCGATGAACGCGCGGACATCGGTCTCGCGACGGTCTATCGCGTGCTCACGCAGTTCGAGCAGGCGGGGCTGCTGTCGCGCAACCACTTCGAGTCCGGCAAGGCTGTGTTCGAGCTCAACGAGGGGCATCACCACGATCACCTCGTGTGCCTGACCTGCGGCTTCGTCGAGGAGTTCTACGATCCGCAGATCGAGGAACGCCAGCACGCGATCGCGCTGGACCGCGGCTTCCAGCTGCAGGAGCATTCGCTCGCGCTGTATGCGAACTGCGTGAAGAAGGACTGCCCGAACAAGGTGGCGCGTTAAGTACACGCGACCGCTCAGGCGGAACGACAAGGGGCTCCGATGGAGCCCCTTTTGCATGGTTGCACCGATCGATCGGATCGATCCGGTCGGCGGGCTCAGTTCGTGTCGTTGAGGCCCTGCTCGATCGCGCGCTGGTGGCGCTCGACGAACTCGCGGTAGGTGTCGATGCCGCGCAGCTGCAGGATGGTGTTGCGCACCGCGGCCTCGACCAGCACGGCCAGGTTGCGCCCCGCGTCCACGGCGATCACGACCTTGCGCACCGGCATGCCCAGCACGTCCTCATACAGTGGCTCGTAGGGCAGGCGTTCGAAGTCCCGCTCCATGGTCTCCTTGCGGACCAAGTGCACGATCAGCTTGAGCCGCATCTTCCGGCGCACCGCCGTCTCGCCGAAGATCGCCTTGATGTCCAGCAGGCCGATGCCGCGGACTTCGAGCAGGTTCATCAGCAACTCAGGGCAGCGGCCTTCGATCGCCGTCTGCGCGATGCGGAAGAAGTCCACCGCGTCGTCCGCCACCAGGCCGTGGCCGCGGCTGATCAGTTCCAGGCCCAGTTCGCTCTTGCCGAGGCCGGACTCGCCGGTCAGCAGCACGCCCAGGCCCAGGATGTCCATGAACACGCCGTGCCGCGTCGTGCGGTTGGCGCAGACATGCGCGAGGTAGGCGCGCACCAGGTCGATGACGTGGCCCGCACTTTCGGCGGTCGTGAACAGCGGGATCTCGGCGCGGTCGCACATCGCGACCAGGCGGTCCGGCGGGACCTGATCGTCGGCGACGATGATCACCGGCGGCTCCAGCGTGACGATGCGCGCGATGCGGCGGTCCAGCACATCGCCGGAGGCCTGGCTCAGGTAGCCGACCTCGCGCCGGCCCACGATCTGGACACGGTACGGATGGATGTAGTTCAGGTAGCCGACCAGGTCGGCGGCCGATTGCGCGTCGCGCAAGGCGGCTTCGTCGAAACGGCGCTCAGGATGCGCGTGGCCGGCGATCCACTCCCAACGCAAGGCCTCGCGGTGTTCCTCGAACAACCGGTCCGCGCTGATGGAGGTGGCTTTCAAGTGGGGCGGGCCGTGGTCGTGGCGGTGAGGGATCGGGAGGCTGCGCCGGCGCTCAGGCGACCGACTTCAGCGGCTCCCAGTCGGCGATCAGGCGGTGCACCGTCGCGGCGTCGGATTCGGTCTTGAGGCGCTCTCGCAGTTCGCGGTCGGACAGCATCTCGGCGATCTCGGAGAGGATCTCGAGGTGTCTCTGCGTCGCCGCCTCGGGCACCAGCAGGAAGATCAGCAGCGTGACCGGTTCGTCGTCCGGCGCGTCGAAGCCGATCGGCTGCTGCACGCGCAGCACGGCGGCCAGCGGATTCTTCAGGCCCTTGATCCGGCCGTGCGGGATCGCGACGCCGTGACCCAGTCCGGTCGATCCCAGGCGTTCACGGGCGAACAGGTTGTCCGTGACCGCGGCGCGGGAAATGGAATGGTTGTTCTCGAAGAGCAGCCCGGCGTGTTCGAAGACCCGCTTTTTGCTGGAAGCGTCCACATCGACCAGCACGTTGCTGGCGGGAAGGATGGCGGCGAGACGGTTCATCGGGCATGTGCCGATCACGACGACCGGCGGGCTGGGGGAGCAGCGCTGCGCACCAGCGGGGCGCAGATTCGAGGGTTGAAGGACAGGATTATAGGAATCCCGTTGCCGGCAGGGGGCCTGACGGATGCGACGGTCCTGTGAAAACGTCGCCCTTGGTGTTGCATTGCAACAATTCTCGGCAAAAAGGCGGCCCGATGGGCCGCCTTGCGGGGGGAGCTCCGGGAAATCCCCGAGGTCCCGAAGGGCGCCGGTCGCGCGCTGGGCGCGTCCCGTGGCCCTTGGTCGGATCAGCCCGCGCTCAGGTCCATGCGCTTGGCCGATTCATGGTGGTGGTTCTGCACCCGGTCCTTGTGGCGGCAGACCTGCCGGTCCAGCTTGTCCATCAGCTCGTCGATGGCCGCGTACAGGTCCTCGTGCGAGTGTTCGCAGAAGATTTCCCTTCCCTTCACATGCAACGTGACTTCCGCGCGTTGGCGTCGATCCTTCTCCTTCTGCTTCTCCACGGTCAGCAGGACGTTGATGTCCACGACCTGGTCAAAGTGCCGGATCACCCGGCTCAACTTGTTCAGCACGTACTCACGCAGAGCCTGTGTCACTTCGAGATGGTGGCCGCTGATGGTCAGGTTCATAAAGCCTCCTTTCACAAGGGCTTGGTCGGAAACGGTGTCGAGTCGGCGGCGGATGCCGCAGGAAAAAGAGCGGTTCAGGGTCTTGGGGGTAGTGAAGCCTTGAGGGGTGAGGAAATCGATGTGGGTGGAAGGCCACGCCGCCGACCGGGAGTCGGAAGCGTGCGGGAAGCGGATGGAGGGATCAGAAGAGGGTGTCGGAATGAACGGTCCGCGAGGGACCCGGAAGGCCGCGAGGGCCGATGGCATGCGGGTTCTGAGGCGACATCGATGAAGAAGACGAGCCCAGTCTGCTCCCGATCCGGGGCGCGGGCAAGTGATCAAAAGCAAGGTTTGGGGGCGAATATTCCCGCCTTGCGACATGGCGGGGTCCGTGCTCGAATGCTGGATGTTGTGCGGCGGCGCCTCCCGGGCGCTCTTCCTTGCCGCCCCCGAGGACGCGATGTGATAATTCCGCGTCCCGATTACTGGAGTTCCCCTTGGACAGCGACCACCCTCGGTGGCCATCCACTCCAGCGTCAATCCGCCGCAGCCCCTGAGCGTTCCGCGTCACCGCGCCAACGCCGCCGCGACGCTTGTCCGGAGTGAGACGGGCCACCTTCGACCTGCATCCCGCGCGTGCCGCTTCCCGGCGCCGCCCGCTCCCTGACACATCCTGCGCCGCGACGTTCACTAGGGTCCGTCAACGCGCACTCCGGCTTGCGCGTTCGCCAGAGCGCGCCACCGCCGACGAAGGACCTGCATGCTCAATGTTTTCACGCTGGACAACGGCCGCCTCAAGGGAGGCATGGTCCAGGAGGAGATTGCGACCGCCGCCGAACTGCTCGCGCGCACGGACGACGGCCGCGACCCGGTCTGGGTCGACCTGGAGTCGCCCACGCCCGAGGAGAAGGACTGGATCCGCGAGCGCTTCGGCCTGGTGATCCCGGAGGACATCGTCGACGAGGACCTGGAAGAGTCCGCCCGCTTCTACGAGGAAGACAACGGCGAGCTGCACATCCGCTCCGACTTCCTGATCGACGACATGGAAGCGCCGCGCAACGTGCGCGTGGCCTTCATCCTGTTCAACAACGTGCTGTTCTCGGTCCACAACGAGGACCTGCCCGTGTTCCGCCTGCTGCGCCTGCGCGCGCGCCGCATCCCCGCGCTGATCGAGGACGCCAAGGACGTGCTGCTCAAGCTCTACGACGCCGATGCGGAGTACTCCGCGGACGTGCTGGAGGGCATCTACGACAACCTCGAGAAGGTCAGCGCCCGCGTGCTGAAGAAGGACGTCAACGACACCGAGGCCGGCGAGGTGCTGGCGGCGATCGCGCGCGAGGAAGACCTGAACGGCCGCATCCGGCGCAACGTGATGGACACGCGCCGCGCGGTCAGCTTCATGATGCGCAGCCGCATGCTGAACGCCGAGCAGTTCGAGGAATCCCGGCAGATCCTGCGCGACATCGATTCGCTCGACTCGCACACGGCCTTCCTGTTCGACAAGATCAACTTCCTGATGGACGCCACCGTCGGCTTCATCAACATCAACCAGAACAAGATCATCAAGATCTTCTCGGTCGCCAGCGTCGCGCTGCTGCCGCCGACGCTGATCGCCAGCGTCTACGGCATGAATTTCGACGGCATGCCGGAGCTGCACTGGAAGTACGGCTACGTGTTCGCGATCGGGCTGATGGTCGCGTCGGTGACCGCGCCCTTCATCTACTTCCGCCGCAAGGGCTGGCTGGCCTGAGGCACAAATTACAAAGGGCCTCCGCGGATGCGGAAGCCCTGGGTATAAAAGTAGCCTCAAGACGCCCCTGGCCAACGAGGGAGGGAGGGAGGAGGAGGAGAAAGGCCTCGGGATTGCAGCTTCACGAGGAAGCAGGTCTTGCGGCTGAAAGTGGATGCGTTGACTGTACTCCCATCGCTGCCGGGATCGGTGGAAACCCGGAATGCCCTCCCAGACTGCTGCGCCTTCCGGTCGATTTAAGCGTCCTCAAAGGGAGCGCTGTTACGGCCTGATGACACGACGGTCAGTCGTCAGCGATGTGTTGAACGAGCCGTCATGGTGCAGTGCATCCCGGTCGATGTCATCCCACCGATGAACGAATAAGTGAGCAACTGTCACCGGTGTCCCGCCTAGCCGGGACAGTTTTCAGCCTGATGACGACCCCTCGCCACAGGCGCGCCGATTGCCAAATCCCGCGCCTTTCATTCAGCTTTTGCAAGCGGAACAGGCGCGAAAGATCAGGTTTTCCAGTTCAGTGCGCGAGCGCCCCGGTTACTGCGGTTGCGCGACTAGCTTCTCCACCGCCTGGGTGAACTGCGTGCTGTCCGGGCTCACGCCGGACGCGAAGCTCATGACCTGCTTGCCGTCCCGCGAGATCAGGTACTTGTGGAAGTTCCACTTGGGCGACTGGCCCGTGCGCTTGGCCAGGTCGGCGAACAGCGGGTTCAGGTCGGCTTTCCCGGCAGCCACGTTGCTCTTGCTGAACATGGGAAATTTGACGTTGAAGGTGTTCTCGCAGAACTCGGCGATTTCCTTGTTGCTGCCGTACTCCTGGTTGCCGAAATCACCGGACGGAAAACCGAGCACCACGAGACCCTTGTCTGCATATCGCGCCGAGAGGGCTTCGAGCGCCTTGTACTGCGGCGTGTAGCCGCAGAAGCTGGCGGTGTTGACCACGAGGACCACCTTGCCCGCATACTGGCAGAGCGCCTGGGGCTTTTCGTCCTGGAGACGGGGCATCTGCCGGTTCAGCAATTCGGGGCACGCGGCGCCCGAGGTGGCGGGGGCCGCGGCGGTCTCGGCCGCAGGCGCGGCGTGGGCCGAGGTCGCGGCGAAGGGCGCTGCCAGCGCCAGCAGGAACGCGGCTCGCCGCAGCAGGGAACCGAAGGACGGGGTCATGTCGTTGTCTCCTGGGATCGGTAAATCCGGATGGGTCGGAAGCCGGGCGCTGCGCAAGAAGCGAACGCGGCCTCAGGTTCGTCGGAAGTGCGATTAGGCCAGATCGCCCCACGGGCCGATGGCGTAAGGGAATGTCATGGTGCGACCGGTAGAATCCGCCGCGCTTAACAGGACGCAGACAGATGCTTTATCCCGAACTCTTCAAGCAACTCGAGGCCGTGCGCTGGAACATGGACACGGATATCCCGTGGGACAAGTTCGACGCGTCCAAGCTGACCGACGACCAGGCGCGCACGATCAAGATGAACGCGATCACCGAGTGGTCCGCGCTGCCCGCCACCGAGATGTTCCTGCGCGACAACAAGGACGACAGCGACTTCTCGGCCTTCATGAGCGTCTGGTTCTTCGAGGAGCAGAAGCATTCGCTGGTGCTGATGGAGTACCTGCGCCGCTTCCGTCCGGACATGGTGCCGACCGAGGCCGAGCTGCACGAGGTGCGCTTCGAGTTCGACCCGGCCCCGGCGCTGGAAACGCTGATGCTGCACTTCTGCGGCGAGATCCGCCTGAACCACTGGTACCGCCGCGCCGCCGAATGGCACACCGAGCCGGTCATCAAGGCGATCTACGAGACCCTGTCCCGCGACGAGGCCCGTCACGGCGGCGCCTACCTGCGCTACATGAAGCGCGCGATGACCAAGTTCGGCGACGAGGCCAAGGCGGCCTTCGCCAAGGTCGGCGTGCTGATGGCCAGCGCGCGCCGCACGGCGCAGGCGCTGCATCCGACCAACCTGCACGTGAACGCCAAGCTGTTCCCGCGCGACACCATCCAGAGCCGCCTGCCGGATCCGGAATGGCTGGAGCGCTGGCTGGACAAGCAGATCCAGTTCGACACCGTGTGGGAGAACAAGGTCGTCGAGCGCATCCTGCACAACATGAGCCTGCTGATGGAACGCAGCTTCGCCAGCGTCCAGGAACTGAACCGCTTCCGCAAGGAGCTGACGCAGCGTCTGGCCCAGGCCGCGCAGCAGGCGCAAGGCGGCGACGCCGCGCCGCAGACGACCTGACCCCCAGGCGCGCTCCGCCCGCAGGAAGGCCCGCATCAGCGGGCCTTTTCCTTTTCGCGGCCACAATGCTTCAATCCTCTTTCATTCTTCCAACGCCATCCGCCGACCGCTCATGAAGTATCTGCACACCATGGTCCGCGTGACCGACCTCGACGCCTCCCTGAACTTCTACCGCGATGCGCTCGGCCTGCAGGAAGTCCGTCGCACCGAGCACGAGGCCGGCCGATTCACGCTGGTCTACCTCGCCGCGCCCGGCGATGAAGACGCCCAGATCGAACTCACGTTCAACTGGGATCCCGAGGTCTACACGGGCGGCCGCAACTTCGGTCACGTCGCCTATGCCGTGCCGGACATCTACGCGGCCTGCCAGCGACTCATGGACGCCGGCGTGACGATCAACCGCCCGCCGCGCGACGGTCGCATGGCCTTCGTGCGCTCCCCCGACAACATCTCCGTCGAGCTCCTGCAGGATGGTCCGGCGCTGCCGCCGGCCGAGCCCTGGATCTCGATGGCCAACACCGGCGCCTGGTAATGATTCGAACGCTTGTCCTTCCCCTGCTGCTCGCCGTGCCGCTGGCCTGTGCCGCGCAGGCGCAGGGCAAGCTGCTGCTCACCGGCGGCGTGAGCAGCATCGACGGCGCCGCCGGTGGAGGCCTGACCCCCTGGGCGCTGACCGGCAGCTATGCCACCAGCGGCCAGGTGGGCGCCACGGCCTACGTCACGCGGTTGCCGGTGCAGGACTACAGCCTGACGGGCTACGGTGCCTCGGTGGCGTTCGGCGAACGTGCCGAGCTCTCGCTCGCGAAGCAGGACTTCAGCGCCGGCGGTACGGGTGCGGCGCTCGGACTGCCGGGGCTCAAGCTCAGGCAGTCCATCCTCGGCGCGAAGGTGCGCCTGGGCGGCGATGCCGTGCTGGATGCCGATAGCTGGATGCCGCAGATTGCGCTGGGCGTCGAATACAAGCACCTCGACGCGGGCGGCCTGGCGCCGACGCTGAGCGCGCTCGGCGCGAAGCGCAACGGCGTCGACGTCTACCTGAGCGCCACCAAGCTGTTCCTCGCGCAGAGCACGCTGGTGAACGTGACGCTGCGCGCGACGCGGGCCAACCAGAACGGCCTGCTGGGGTTCGGCGGGACGGCCAGCAGCCGCTATTCGCTGATGCCCGAGATCTCGGTCGCCTACCTGATCAACAAGGAATGGGCGATCGGCGCCGAGTACCGCATGAAGCCCGACAAGCTCAACCCGTCGGCGCTTGGCGACGGGCTGCGCGAGGACGACTGGAAGGACGTGTTCGTCGCCTGGGCGCCGAACAAGCATGTCTCGCTGACGGCGGCGTATGTGGACCTGGGGCGCGTGGTGCCCGGCATCCAGCCGCGTCGCCAGCGCGGGGTCTACGGATCGATCCAGTTCGCCTACTGATGCCCGGCCGGGCGTGACGCCGGGCCGCGACGACGACCAATCACTCGACGAGGAGTTCCGGATGATGCGATCGGCCCGAAGGGGGTGGATGGCGGGCCTGCTGGCGCTGCTGATCGGCATGGGCATGGCAGCCCCTGCGACCGCGGCAGACGACGCGCTGTACCGTGCGCTCGGCGGCGAAGCGGGCATCGCCCGCATCGTCGGCAACATGATCGATCGCGCCTACGCGGACGAGCGCATCAAGAAGAAGTTCGACGGCGTCAATCCGAAGGCGTTGAAGGAGTCGATCGGCAAGCAGTTCTGCCAGCTCACTGGCGGGCCTTGCCTCTACGACGGCGAGACGATGGTGAAGTCCCATGCGCACCTGGCGTTGGACAAGGCCGACTTCAACGCGTTGGTCGAGGATCTGCAGTTCGCCATGGACGACGAGAAGGTGCCGTTCGCCGTGCAGAACCGTCTGCTCGCACTGCTCGCGCCGATGCACCGGGACATCATCACGCGTTGAGGGCCATGCGCCGAGGGCGCTCGCGCCGTCGAAGGACGCGTACGTCGCGTCGATGAATCGCGAGCCAGAAAGCAGAAAGCCCGGCAGAGCCGGGCTTTCTTGAATCTGGTGGCCAAGGGCGGAATCGAACCACCGACACGCGGATTTTCAATCCGCTGCTCTACCAACTGAGCTACTTGGCCGTGAGACTGGGTCTCTCTTCGTTGCTCTGCAGGTTCCAGGTCTTGCGACCCGTGCTGAACAACGAAGACAGCGACTATAGCACTAAATTCCGCTGCCGCGCTTGTTTCTCGACAAATCGACGCCCAGCTGCTTGAGCTTGCGATACAGGTGGGTGCGTTCCAGGCCGGTCTTCTCGGCCACGCGGGTCATCGAGCCGTTCTCCTTGGCCAGATGGAATTCGAAGTAGCTCTTCTCGAACGCGTCGCGCGCTTCGCGCAACGGGCGGTCCAGTTCGAAGACCTGTTCGGAGGCCAGGCCCTGGTGCGGCAGCGGCGTCACCGGCGCCAGGCCGGCCGTCTGCACCGGCAACGCGCCGCCGGTCGCGATGGGCTGCATCGCTTCCGGGCGCGGGTAGCTGTTGCCGATCACCGTGCCGATCACCGGCGCCGCCGGCGGTGCCGGACGCGGCGTGGTCTTCACCAGCGCCTGCTCGACCGCGCGCAGCAGCTTCTGCAGCGTGATGGGCTTTTCCAGGAAGGCCATCGCGCCGAACTTGGTCGCCTCGACCGCCGTGTCGATCGTGCCGTGGCCGCTCATCATGATGACCGGCATCGTCAACTGACCGGTGCTGCCCCACTCCTTGAGCAGCGTGATGCCGTCGACGTCCGGCATCCAGATGTCCAGCAGCACCAGGTCCGGTCGCGAACGCTCGCGGCTCGCCCTCGCCTGCTGGGCGTTCTGGGCGAGTTCGATGGTGTGCCCCTCGTCGGAGAGGATTTCAGACAAGAGGGCCCGGATGCCCAGTTCGTCGTCAACAACAAGAATGGTTGCCATGTATGCCTACTGTTCACGCGGCCGAGGCGCGTCCTGCGCAGGGCTCGGTGCAGTCGCGAGTTTTGAAAATGATAACGAAACTTGTGCGCCGCCCGGCGCTTGATCGGCGCCGCTGGCTGCTGGGAGATTCACCAAGCGGATCCTCGCCCCGTGCTCGTCGGCGATTTTCTTCACCACCGCCAGCCCCAGCCCCGTGCCCTTGGTCTTCGTCGTGACGTAGGGCTCGAAGGCGCGCTTGAGCACGTTCTCGGCAAAACCTGGCCCGTTGTCGACGATCACCAGCCGCAGCGCCCGCAGCTCGCCGGATTCCGTCAACGCCTTCTGGGTCCGCACCGTCACGTGCCCGTCCGGACGATGGCTGACCGCGTCCAGCGCGTTCTGCACGAGGTTGTGGATCACCTGCCTCAGCTGCGGCGCGTCCCCCAGCATCAGCGGCGGATCCGTCGCCAGATCCGCGTTCAACTGACCCGCCTCCTGCGCTTCGGCGTACAGCGTCAGCACTTCGGCGACCAGCCCGTTCAGATCCAGCGCCGCCAGCTTGGCCGCCGGGAGCCGAGCATAGTCCCGGAATTCATTGACCAGCTGCTTCATCGCCTGGACCTGGTTCACGATGGTGCCCACCGATCGCACCAGCATCGCCTGGTCATTGCCCTCGAGCTTGGACTCGAGCTTGAACTGCAGCCGTTCCGCCGACAGCTGGATCGGCGTCAGCGGGTTCTTGATCTCGTGCGCGAGCCGTCGCGCGACCTCGCTCCAGGCCGCGGAACGCTGCGCCGACACGACCTCGCTGATGTCGTCGAACACCAGCAGCCGCGCGTCCTGCGGCAGCAGCGCCCCGCGCACCAGCAGCGTCAGCGCCGTCTTCTCGTCGAGCTGCAGCTCGAACGAGTCCTGCCAGTGCTCGCGCTCGCCGGACTCCGAGCTCTGCAGCTCGAAGCGCTGCCAGATGTCCTTGCTGAAAGCCGCGAGCGCCGGCAGCTCTTCCAGCTCCCGGCCCACGTAGGCCGACAGCGGCAGCTTCAGGATGCGCGTCGCGCCGGGGTTGACGGTCTCGATGTGGCGGTCGGCGTCGAACACGATCACGCCGGCCGTCAGGTTGTCGAGGATGGTCTGCACGTGCGTGCGTGCGCGCTCCAGCTGCGTCACGCTGTGCTCGACCAGCCCGCGCGCGTCGGCCAGCTGCTGCGTCATGTCCGCGAACGACTGCGTCAGCCCGCCCAGCTCGTCGCGCGTGCGGAACACCGGCTTGGCCTTCAGGTCGCCGGTGGCGACCTCGCGCATGCCTTCGGCCAGCAGCAGCAGCGGCTGCACCAGCTGGTTGGACAGCGCCACCGCCAGCAGCAGCGCCGCGAACACCGCCAGGATCAGCACCAGCGTCAGCGTGTTCAGGTACATGCGCCGCAGGCCGTCGCGCAGCAGCGAGCGCTGCAGGTACTCCTGGTTCGCGGCCGACACGTTCAGCGCGTTGCTGATCACCTTGCCGGAGATCTGCTTGACGACCATCAGGTAGCGATCGCTGTTGGTCAGCTGCAGCGCGCTGCTCGGCAGCAGGGCCAGCGAGCGGATCTTCGCCTCGCCCTGCACCGCCAGCTGCTCGTCCTCCAGGCCTTCGAGCCGCGACGCGATGCCGTTGCTGCGGGCCTGGGAGATCAGCGCCGCGCTCGGACGCGCGGGGATCTCGCTCGACTCGCCGCCGGCGGACAGCACCACCTGGCCGTTGCCCGCCACCAGCGCCACGCTGCGCGCCCCGAGCTGGTCTCGCAGCCGCTCCAGCGCCAGCGGCGCCAGCGCGCCGTCTTCCCAGCGTTCGGCGGCGGCACGGGTGCGCACGGTCTGTTCAGTCCGGAGGTTCTCCAGCGTGTCCTGGCCCAGCGCCAGGCCCGCTTCCAGCGCGCTCGCGAGCCGTTGGTCGAACAGGCTCTCGATGCTCCGGTTCACGAACTGGAAGGACACCGTGTAGATCAGCAGGCCCGGCACCACGCCCACGATCGCGAAGATGCCGGCGAGCTTGAGCAGCAGCCGGCTGCCGAAGCGGCCGCGTTTCACCCGCAGCGCCAGGCGCGTGCCGGCCACGCCGATGACGATGACCAGCGCGGAGGCGACGGCGACGTTGACCCAGAACAGCCAGACGAAGTGGCGCTCCAGGAAGCCGCGCTGCGCGGTCGTGCTGATGGACAGCAGGAACACCAGCATGCCGATGGCGCCCGCGATCGCGGTCACGGAAATCAACCACGCCAGGCGCGCCGACTTGGTCACGGGTCAGGATCCTTGCTGAATCAGGGGGAATCGGAAGAGCGGCGAAGTCCGTGTGCTCAAGGCTGGGGCCGGTTCGGCGGCGGCGTGGACGGCGCCTCCAGCGTGAGTGTGAGATTGCGGTCGACGCTCAACGCCCAGCCCTGGCTGCCGCCCAGGCCGATCTGCATCGGACGCGGGAGCTGCGCGGTGTCCAGCTTGTAGCTGAACTCCAGGTAGTAGCGGCCGTCGTCCTCGATGTCCTTGGTCTCGGCGACGCGCCACCCGGACACGCCGCGCAGCGAGGCGACCGCTTCGCCCAGCGTGTCGAAGCTCTGGTGCAGCCCGCCGGTGCTCACGCGGTACTGCCGGGTGAGTGGCTGCCAGGTCAGTCTCCAGGTCCGGGTGGCCTGCGCGACGCGGGCGTCGCGCCAGTACCAGCGGTTGCGCAAGACCTGGACCTCGGCCACGAAATACACCGCCACGCCCTTGAGCAGCGCGTCCTCGGCCTGCCGGGGCAGCTCGAAGCGGGTGCTGAAGCTGACGGCCAGTCCGTCCTCGACGCGTTCCGCGTTCAGCACCTGCAGCGCCACGCCCTGGGCCAGCGCCCAGCCGTGCAGCGCCAGCAGCGCGCCGACCAGGGTCAGGCGCTGCCACCAGGAACGCAGCGGAAGGGGACGGGGCGGCGGAGACACGCGGGCGGATTCAGGGGGAAGTTCTCGGGTCAGGACTTCTGCAGCAGCGCGTAATAGAAGCCGTCGGTGACGGCCGGCGCGCCGGAGGCGGAGTCCTGCGGACCATTGTCTGCGAGCGGCAGCAGATGCCCGGCCCCCTGGTCGAACTGACGTGACCGCGCATCGCCATGGCGTTGCAAAAATGCGTCGATCTGGTCCTGGCCTTCCGCCTTGAAGACCGAGCAGGTCGCGTAAAGCAGCCGGCCGCCGGGCTTGAGCAGCGGCCACAGCGCCTCCAGCAGCTCCGCCTGGATGCGGGCGAGGGAGGGGATGTCGTCGGGTCGGCGCAACCAGCGCACGTCCGGATGCCGGCGCACGATGCCGGAAGCGCTGCACGGCGCGTCCAGCAGGATGGCGTCGAACGGGCGGCCGTCCCACCAGGCGGCGGTGTCGCGGGCGTCGGCCGCGCGCACCGCGCCGTCGAGCTTCAGGCGCTGCAGGTTCTGGCTGACCCGTTCCAACCGCTTGGCGTCGGCGTCCAAAGCCAGCAGATCGAGGCGGTTGCCGGCGAGTTCCTGCAGGTGGGCAGTCTTGCCGCCGGGGGCGGCACAGGCATCGAGCACCCGGGCGCCGTCTCCCAGCTCCGGCCACGTCTCGCCCGGGGACAGGTCTTGCGGCCGCCGCTGACCCAGCAACAGGGGCGCGGCCAGTTGGGCGGAGGCGTCCTGGACCGAGGCATGGCCCCCGTCGAAGCCGGGCAGGGCCTGGACCGGTCGCGGCTCGTCGAGCACGACGGCCTGAGGGAACAGCGCGCCGGCCGCATGCGCGGCGATGCCGGCTTCCTGCAGCCGGGCGAGATAGCCGTCGAGGTCGTCATGCGCCGGATTGACGCGCAGCGTCATCGGCGGCTTCTGCTGGTTGGCTTGGAGCAGGCCCTGCCACTCGGCGGGCCAGTCGGTGCGCAGGCGGTCCTGCCACCAGCGCGGGTGGTTGAAGCGCGCGATCGGGTCCGCCTCCGCGGCGGCGACGAGTGCGTCGCGCTCGCGCAGGAAGCGTCGCAGCACCGCATTGACGAAGCCCGCGCTGTTGGGCGCGCGCTGGCGCACGGCGTGGACGGCCTGATCGACCAGCGTGTGATCGGCGTAGGCGGTCTCGCCGGGCCAGAGCAAGGCGAGCGCGGTCACCAGCAGGGCGTCCACGCGTGGCGGGGGATTCTTCGGGGCGAGCGCGGCGCGCACGACTTGCGCGGCGCCCAGGCGTCGCAGCACGGTGAAGCTGAGCGCCTGCACGCCGGGGCGGATGTCGGCGGGGCAACGTGCGAGCCACTCGGTCAGCGAGTGGCCGTCGCGCACGGCCTGGACGGCATCGGCGGCGCTGGCCAGCAGCCGATGGAGTGGCGGCGCGCTGCCGACGGAGGGATTCTTGGGGGAAGAGGGGGCAGACACCGCTGGAGTTTAGTGGCGAAGGCTGCGAGTGCTTGTGGCCCCCCCCGGGCAGCACTCCGGCGCCACCCACACGCACTGACCGCACGTTGTCGCCGGATGCTGGCAGTCCCACTGGCAAGACCTGTCACTCGAACAGTCAGTGACGGTCGTGGGCGAACGATTCTTACTGGTTCGAGTCATTTCGCGGCGACGCACAGCTTTCTAGCATCCGGTCCCTCTGCGCCCGCCGAGGAGACCGACCATGGCCGATGCCCCGCTGTCCTGTTCCCCACTGTCCCCTTCCGAGTTCCCCCAGTCCTCCCAGTCTTCCCAGTCTTCCCAGTTCCCCCGGTTCCGGGATACACGGACGCCGGCCGAAGTCGCCGAGCGGCATCGCGCCATCGAGGCCTGCGTCGACGAACTGCGCAAGGCGCACTGGGATCAGTCCACCCTGCCGCTGAATCCCCACGAACTGGCCGACGGCGCCGGCGTCGAGGTCCGCGATCGCGGCGGGCTGCAGGAACCGATGTATCCCTATCGCGGCCGACTCCTGTATCTGGACGACCGCCCGGTGATCGAGCTCAACCTGGCCGAGGAACCGATGCGACGACGCATCGTGCTGGCGCACGCGCTGGGCCACCACGTGCTCGGACACGGTCCGGTTCCGCCCGAGACCGCGCCCAATCTCTCCAGCCACAGCCCGCATCGCATCGAGCAGGAAGCCCATCGCTTCGCGCTGGACCTGCTGATGCCGGCCTTCGCGATCTACCGGTTGATGAACCAGGGCGTGGTCAGCGCGCGCCGGCTGTCGGAGAAGTTCCTCGTGCCGGAGTCCGCCATGCATGAGCGCCTCCAGGCCCTGGATCGACACTGGTCGCACCTGTGAGCAGGTCGGTGGACCGGAAGCTGTGCCCACTTGTGAGCGGACTTGTGATCGGAAACCCCCCTGTAAGGTCTGCCAGAACACCCTGTTCCGGGGGGTAAGCGCCATCGGCAAACGGCAGAATGCGGGCGCATGACAGCCTCCGCCGCCAAGTCCGCTACCAGGCTCGCCGCCGCGCTTCCGCTGCTGACCTTGCTCAGTGCGGCCGCCGCCATCCTCGCCTTGTCCCAGCCGGCGCAGCTGCCGCCGGCCCTGGCCTTCCTGTTCAAGCCGCTGACGACGGTGCTGATCCTGCTCTACGCCTGGCCGCGGGGCGCGGAACGGCCGCGTCTGGCGCGCTGGCTGCGCGCCGGGCTGCTGTGCTCGCTGGCGGGCGACGTCGCGCTGCTGTGGCCGGAGCAGGGTTTCCTGCCCGGTCTGGTGAGCTTTCTTGCCGCCCACGTCTGCTACATCGTCGGCTTCTGCACGCGCAAGAAGCTGGGCGCGGTGCGCTGGCCCTTCCTGATGTTCGGCGTGATCGCGGCGGCGGTGCTGGGACGGCTCTGGCCGCACATCCCGGGCGAGCTGCGGGCGCCGGTGGTCGTCTACGTCGTGTGCCTGTCGGCGATGGCGGCGCAGGCCTGGGCCTGGTGGCGCGGGAGCGTCGGGCAGCCGGATGAGCCGCTGGCGCGCTGGGCCGCGTGGGGCGGCACGCTGTTCGTGCTGTCGGACGCGATGCTGGCGATCAACAAGTTCGCCGGGCCGCTGGAGATGGCCAGCTTCTGGGTGCTCGCCAGCTACTGGCCGGCGCAGTGGTGCATCGCGAGCAGCCTGGAGCGGCGTCGCGCATGAACTTCGTCCTCCCCCGACGTCCCGCCGCCTTCGCCGCGCTGGCGACCGGCCTCTTCAGCGCCGTGCTGGGCCTGTGGCTCATGCGGCATTACCCGGTCGAGCCGATCGCCGCCACCGCGCTGTGGGCGGCGATCGCGGTGGCCGGCTTCTTCGGCTGGCGCGTGCTGCCGCTGCTGGTGCCTGCGCTGGTGCCGGTGATCGGCTTCGCGCCGTGGACCGGCTGGATCACCTTCGAGGAACTGGACCTGCTGGTGCTGGCCGTCGCCGCCGGCGGCTACACCGCGATCGCGCTGACCGCGCCGCCGCACAAGCCGGTGGCCTGGCGCTACCGGACGCTGCGCTGGCGCGCGGCGGTGCGGGTGCTGATGGCGGTGTTCGCGCTGTCCGCCTTCATCGCCGTCTGGCGCGGCTTCGATCAGGCCGGCGGCGTGGACTTCGGTTTCTGGCAGGGCTTCCAGGAACCGATGAACAGCCTGCGCGCGGGCAAGAGTTTCTTCCTGGTCCTGCTGTTGCTGCCGCTGTGGCAGAAGGCCTCGGACCTGCGGCCGTCGTCGGTGCAGCGGCTGTCGCGCGCGGCCTGGGTGCTGGTGCTGATCACGACCTCGCTCGGCGCGTTGTGGGAGCGCTGGGTCTACACGGGGCTGCTCGATTTCTCGACCGACTACCGGACGACGTCGCTGTTCTGGGAGATGAACGTCGGCGGCGCGTCGCTGGACGGCGCACTGGCGCTGAGCCTGCCGTTCGCGATGCTGTGGGCGATGCGGGAGCGCCGGCCGCTGCGCTTCGTGGCCGCGCTGGCGGTGCTGCTGCTGGCGTTCTATGCGTCGCTGACGACCTTCTCTCGCGGCGTCTATCTGGCGGTGCCCGCCGGCATGGCGCTGTGCGCGATCCTGTGGGCGGTGCAGCGCCGCGAGGCGCCCGAGACGTCGCGGCAGGATCCGTCGGCGTCGGGTTCCTTCCCGGGTGCGGGCAGCAAGGTGCCGCTGGGCGGCGCGATCGGTGTGATCGCGGGAACGGCTCTGGCAGCCTGGGTGCTCTTCGGCGCCGGCGGTTATCGCGCGTTGCTCGCGCTGGCCGGGAGCGTCGCGGTGCTGCTGGCGATGCCGGCCTCACGCGCGGCCTGGCCGCGCGGCCAGATGCGGGCGTTGCTGGTGCTGTCCATCGTGCCGGCGCTGCTGCTGGCGCTGCTCGGCGGGCTGCTGATCGACCTGGTGCCCAAGGGCGCGTACCTGATCGACGGCGTCGTCGTGCTCATCGGACTGGGCCTGGCCTGGCTGTGGCGCGGCGGACTGACGCAGCCGTCGCAGGCCTTCGCGCTGGCGGTGGTGTGGATGGCCTCGCTGGCCGGCGCGGGTCTGGTTGCGACGCACTGGGGAGGCGGTAGGGATGCGATCGGCATCGCCGCCGTGCTGACGCTGCTGGCGGTCGCGTGGATCGCGACGCAATGGTCGCCCCGGGTCGGCGCGGGTCTGCGCACGGCGGGCTGGCGCGTGCGCGGCCTCGTCTGGACCGCCTGCCTGCTGGCGTGCGCGGTGGTCGCGGCGCTGGGCGGCGGCGCGTACATCGGTCAGCGGATGTCGACCGGACAGCAGGACTTCGAAGGCCGGCTGGAGCACTGGCGTGTCAGCCTGGGTCTGCTGAAGTCGATGGACGAGTGGCTGCTGGGCAAGGGCAGCGGACGGTATCCGGCGAGCTTCGCCAACGGCGGTCCGTTCGACGAGCGCGTCGGCGACTACCGCCTGAACCCGCCGCGGTCGGAAGTGCCGGCGTCGGGCCTGCCGGGCGCGGAGCCCTTCCCGCATCCGACGGTCACCTTGACCAGCGGCCTGCACACGATGGGCAACGGCGAGATGTTCCGGCTCAGCCAGCGCGTGCCGGCGGTATCCGGCGAAGTTGCGGCGACGGTCATGCTGCGCACGCAGTTCAAGACGCAGCTGCGCGTCGAAGTGTGCGAGAAGTTCCTGCTCTACCCGATGCGTTGCGTGGACCGCGAGGCCGTTGTCGAGCCCAAGGGCGGTGCCTGGCAGCCGGTGGAGCTGAAACTGGGTCAGGCGCCGGCCGACTTCGGCGGTCCAGCGTGGGCGCCGCGGCGGCTGGTGGCGTCGGTGACGCAGAACTGGCGCGGCGGAGTGATCGAGATCGCGTCGATCTCCATCGTCGACAGCGTGCACGGGCCGGTGCTGCGCAATGGCGATTTCAACGACGGCTTGGCGCGCTGGTTCTTCACCAGCGACCGCAACCACATGCCCTTCCACATGAAGAGCCTGCCGGCGCATGTGCTGTTCGAGCAGGGCTTGTTCGGCCTCGCGCTCTGGACCAGCCTGCTGGTGACGGTGCTGGTGCGGTTGAGCTTCGGCGCGGGGCGCCACCATCCGTTGTCGCCGGCGGTGGTGGGCGGACTCGCGGGCTTCGTGATCGTGGGACTGTTCGACAGCCTCATCGACGCGCCGCGGATCGCTTTCCTGTTCTACGCGCTGATGGCGCTCGGCCTGGGGCTGCGTGCGTCGTCGCGCAAGTCGCATCGGCCGGGTGACCCCGACTCGCGCCTGGAACTGGAGACGCTGCAGCCGGAGTTGGAGTCGGCTTTCGAAGCCGCTCCGGAAGTCCGCCGCGCGATGGCCGCAGCGGGCGTCAAGCTGAAGGGCCCGCCGCGCTGACCGTGCGGACTCCCTCTCCCGCACTGCGGGAGAGGGCAGGGTGAGGGTCGTGGAAGGGCTACATCCCCTTGAACAGGTGCGTGTAGCTCCGGCTCACTTCGAGCTTCTCATCGAGGCCGCGCACGCCCACGAGCTGGCGACCGCGGAAGTCGCGGCTGATGCCGTTGATGGCCTTGACGTTGACCAGCGTCGAGCGGTGGATCTGCCAGAACAGCTTCGGATCGAGCTCGTCGACCAGCTCCTTGATCGGCTTGCGGATCAGCGCTTCAACGGTGGTCGTCTGGACGCGGGTGTACTTCTCATCGCTGATGAAGAACAGCACGTCCTCGACCGGGATCATCTGGATGGTCTGTCCGACCGAGGCCTGGATCCACTGCAGGTACTGAGGCGTCCCGCTGGTGTTGTTCACCCGCGCCGACAGCGAATGCAGCAGCTGCTGCAACGTCCCGGCGCTCGGGCCTTCCGGCTCGACCTCTCCGCTGCGCAGCGCCAGGCGCTTCTTGATCCGCTCCACGGTCACCAGCAGGCGGTCGCGCTCGGCCGGCTTCAGCACGTAGTCGCAGACGCCCTGCTCGAAGGCCTCGACCGCGTACTGGTCGTAGGCGGTGATGAAGACGATCTCGGGCAGCGCCCAGTCGTCGTCGTCGGGCAGCTGCGCGATCTGCTTGGCGGCCTCGACGCCGGTCAGGCCCGGCATCCGGATGTCCAGGAAGACCAGGTCCGGCCGGTGCTCCTTGACCAGCTCGACCGCTTCCAGGCCGTTTTTGGCTTCGGCCACGATCTGCAGCTCGGGCCAGACTTCGGCGATGCGGCTGCGCAGCTGCTCGCGCATCAGGCGTTCGTCGTCCGCGAGGATGGCGCGCGGGCCTTGGGGGGTGTCGCTGGTGTCGCTCATGGGAGGCGATGTTAGGGCAGGTGAAGACCGGTTCAGATAGGGGTCAGGCCTTGATCAGGCGTCGATCAGGCGTGGAGGGACGGCTCGGCCGGTGAGGCCCCCAGGGCGGGCGCCGACGGCGCGGCGGCGGACTGTGCCCGCAGCGCCTTGCGCGGCTTGTCGCGCACCAGCAGCCAGACGACCAGGCCGATGACCAGCAGCGGCGACCCGACCACCGCGCCGACGCTGGCCAGCGCGGCGAGAGCCACGAGCGCGACCGCGCCGAGGATCAGCAGCGGCAGGCCGAGCCCGAGCAGCAGCACCAGCGGCACGACCAGGCAGAGCACGACGAGGGCGACGATCAGGCCGATGCCGGCGCCGAAGGCGTCCGCCAGGCCCATGCCGCTGAGGATGACCTCTTCGCCGTCGACGGTGAGGTGCACGCCCGGGACGTCGCCGAGCAGGTGGACCATGCCCCAGCCGAGCAGCAGTGCGCCGGCCACAAGGATGAATCCGAGGACGAGGAAGGTCTTGAACAGCGTTTTCATGCGTGTGCTCCTTGCGTTCCTGGCGTGCCGTGTTCGGGCGCGTGGTGGGCGGACGTCCGGTAGGGGACGGTGATGATGACGACGGTGCCGGAGGGCTGGTTCTCGGCGACGGTGACGCTGGCGGCCTTGCCGTAGAGCAGCGAGAGCCGCTCGCGGATGTTGGCCAGGCCGACGCCGGTGCCCGAGGTCGCGGCGCGGCCGAAGCCCAGGCCGGTGTCGGCGACGGTGACCTGCAGCTTGCCGTGGACGATCTCGGCCTTGAGCAGCAGGCTGCCGCCTTCGGCCTTGGGTTCGAGGCCGTGCTTGATGGCGTTCTCGACCAGGCTCTGGATCATCATGGGCGGGAACTCGGCCGACAGCAGGCCGTCGGGCACCTCGATGCGGGACACCAGGCGCTCTTCCATGCGGACCTGCAGGATCTCGAGGTAGGGCCGGATGACGGCCATCTCGCGGCCCAGGTCGCGCACGCCGCCGTTGGCGTTGGCCTCGCGCATGGTCGGCATCGAGGCCCGCAGCAGCGCGATCAGGTTCTTCTGCATCTGCGAGGCGCGGGGCGGATCGGTCTCGATCAGGTGGTCGATGGAGGCCAGCGTGTTGAACAGGAAGTGCGGCTCGACCTGCGCCTGCATCGCGGCCATGCGGGCCTCGACGACCTGGCGGCGCAGCGATTCGGCCTCGGCCGTCTCGGTGGCCTTGGCGGCCTTCACCTCGGCCTGCAGCCGGCCCTTGTAGCTCGCCTTCAGCAGCGCCGAGGCCAGCACCACCAGGACGGCGAGCTTGTCGAGGAAATCGCCCAGATGCACGGTGCGGTAGCGCGTCTTGCGGGAAGTCTCGCGCTGGACCTGTTCGAGCTCGTCGCGCGCTTCCTCGGCGTCGGCCTTGGCCTGGCGGGCTTCCTCGGCGGCTTCTTCGAGGGCGCGCCTGGCGTCGGCGGCGGCGGACTTCACCGCGTCGCGGATGGCTTCGCGCTGCTTCTCGTTGGGGATGCGGATGTCGACGGAGGGCAGGTTCGGATCGACCGCCGCTTCGGCATCGGCCGCGGAGGCAGCGCTGGCCGCGGCGGCGACGGGATGGCGCGGCACGATGCGCACGCCGCGGCTGTCGATCTGCACTTCATAGCGCAGGCCTTCGCCCTCGACCGCGTCGGAGGCGCCGTGCCCGGCCTGGGAACCGGCCTGGGAGCCGGCATCTTCCGAGTCGATCGGCTTGGTGGCCTTCTCGACCCGCTTCTGCGCTTCGGCCACCTTCTTCTCGGCCTCGGCGGCGCGCTGCTTCTCGCGGCGGTCGCGCTCGGCATCCCGATCACGGCCCTTGGGCGGATGGATGGTCTCGGTTGTCTCCACCGGCAGCTGCCAGCTGAAGGAGAAGGGCGGGAGGGTCTGCAGGATGTTGGCGCCGATGACCAGCATCACCGCCAGCAGCGAGAAACGCTTCCAGGTGATGGACACCAGCCAGCTGCCGTAGGCGTGGAAGAGCTGCTCGGCAGTCTTCATGATGCTCTGCCAGCGCTGGCGCGGGGTGGGGGAGGCGGGAGTCGGCGCGTTCATGGGAGGACCTGTCGTATGCCTCGCACTGTACGCAAGACCCCGGCGTCCCCGGGGCGGCGGGCGACGCGCCGTGCGGACGGCGGGATGGACTGCACCGATCGGCGACAGGCCGGAGGCCCGGACGGCCCCTGCGCCCCGCACCGGTGCGGGCGCCACAAGGACGAAAGGCCCGCTTTCGCGGGCCTTCCGGCTTGGTTGTGAAGTATTCCCGAGGGGATTACTGCTTCACGGCCTCGACCTGGACGATGACCTTGATGTCCTTGGAGAAGCCGTACTGGATGCCGTAGTCGACGCCGAAGGCGGTGCGGTCGAAGGTGGTCTCGAAGTCGCCGCCGCAGACTTCGCGCTTGAGCATCGGGTTCTCGTAGCAGTTGAAGTTGGTGGCCGTCAGGGTCACCGGCGCGGTCTTGCCCTTGAGCGTCAGCTGGCCGGCCACCGTCGCGACCTTGTCACCCGAGAAGGTGAACTTGTCGCCGACGAACTTGGCCGTCGGGTTGTTGGCCACGTCGAAGAAGTCCTTGCTCTTCAGGTGCGTGTCGAACTGCGACGAACCGGTGCTGATGCCGTTCATGTCGAAGGTGATCTCGACCTTGCCCGACTTGCCGGCCTTGTCGAACTGCACGGTGCCTTCCTTCTTCTCGAAGCGGCCGCGGTTGGTCGAGGTGCCGAAATGCTTGATCTCGAACGTGGCGTAGGTGTGCGTCGGGTCGATCGCGTAGGTCGCGGCTTCGGCTTGCGCCAGGCCGGTGACGGCGATCAGGGAGGCGAGCAGCAGGGCTTTCTTCATCATGGTGGTGGGTCCTTGTCGACCAGGGGTCGCAACAGTGGTGGAAACCGCGGCGGGTACCGCGGTGGAAAGGAACCGGGCGAAGGACCCGGACCGGTTGGAAAAATCAGGTGGAGGCTGTGATCCTCGGCGACGTCGCCTTACAGCGGCGCCATGCCGGTGATGGCGAGCTTGAACTTCACCTGCACGTCGTTGGCGACGATGGAGGTGTCCTTCCACTCGCCCTCGCCGATCTTGAAGTCCAGGCGCTTCATCGCGAAGCTGCCGGTGGCCGTCGTCGTGCCGCCGGCCTGCGCCAGCGCCACCGGCACGACCACGTCCTTGACCTGGCCCTTGATGCTGAGCTTGCCGGTGGCCTCGAACTTGCCGCCGCCCAGCGACTTCAGCGCCGTGCTCTGGAAGGTGGCGGTCGGGATCTTCCTGGTGTCGAACCAGTCGGGCTTGACCAGCTCCGCGTCGGTCGCGGCGTCGCCGATGGTGGCGCTGCCCAGCTCGATCGACAGGGTCACCTTGCCGGCCGCGGCGTTCTTCGGATCGAAGGCCAGTTGGGCGTCGAATTTCTTGAAGTGGCCGTCCACCGGCACGCCCATCTGGCGGAAGGTGAAGGCGATGTCGCTCTGCGCCGGCACCAGCTTGGGCGCGGCCGTCGCGGCCGCCGCCGCCGGGGCGGCTGCCGGCTTGGTCTGCGCCATCGCCGGCGCGACCAGGAAGAGGGCGGCGCTCAGCACCGACAGCGCGGTGATCGAGAGATGGGTGGCCATGCGTGCGGTCATGAGGTCCTCTGCGAGTCTGTGAAGCGAGTCTGTGAAGCGAGTCTGTGAGCCGGGTCGGTCGAGTGACCGGAAGTCCGTGGGGGTCAGGTGTTGTTCGGGTCGTCCGTATCGCTGTGGGCGGGGTGCTCAGGCGCGGCCCGGGAGCATGCGCCGCAGCAGGCCGTCCTTGTCGAGGACCACATGCTTGACCACGGCGCCAAGGTGGGCAAGGACCAGCAGGCCCAGGCCGTAGGCGAAGAACTGGTGTAGCTGCTTGAGCGACTCGGCGATTTCCTTGTCCTTGCCGACGAAGTCCGGCAGCGGCAGCACGCCGAACCACACGATCGGGAAGCCCGCGGCGGAGCTGTAGGCCCAGCCGCTCAGCGGCACCGCGAAGAAGGCCGCGTACAGCAGCCAGTGCACCGCGTGGGCGCCGAACTTCTGCCAGCCCGGCATCGGCAGGTCCGCCGGCGGACGGTGCGTGAGGCGCCACAGCAGCCGCAGCGCCGACAGCGCCAGGATGGTCACGCCGGCCCACTTGTGCCAGTTGAAGAGCTTCAGCCGCGTCAGCGAGAACGGCAGGTCGGCCATGTACCAGCCCACCGAGAAGGTGCCGATGATCGCGATCGCGAGCACCCAGTGGAAGAGCATCGCCAGACCGTCGTACCGGGTCTTGCCCACGGGCGTGACGACGGCTCCCACGGGCAGCACCGGCGTCGCGGACGACACCGGCGGCATCGGCCGGGCGG
Organism: Roseateles noduli; assembly: GCA_002205125.1. GTDB lineage: Bacteria > Pseudomonadota > Gammaproteobacteria > Burkholderiales > Burkholderiaceae_C > Roseateles > Roseateles noduli. The sequence continues at coordinate 85,690 of NIOE01000012.1, forward strand.
CCGAGGTCACGGCCACCGGGGGCGCGGCGGGATCGAGCGTCTCGGCGGGCAGCGTGGGCTGCTGGTCGGGGTCGTTGTTCTGGTTGTCGTGGGCAGTCATGTCGGGCTCGCGTCCTTGGGAAGACCTGGGGCGTCGGGAGGTCCGGAATGGGATGAAGTGTCAGCGTGGGCCGGACATCGTCGGTTCAGGGGAACTGAGGCCACTGTTCATCCAATTTGAATGGGGAGCCCGGTCACGCTTCACAGATCCGTCATGGGCGGGGTCGAGACTGGCGCCCGCTCCGTCCTTGGAGCGATGGCTAGGAGTTGCCATGGACCTGATCGCCAAGATCGAGGCGGTGTTTCACCGCCGCGGACACCTGCAGTACGGCGACGAGCGCCGGGAACCTGTCACCGCGCTGGAGCACGCGCTCCAATGCGCCCAGCTCGCCGAGTGGGCCCACGCGGAGCATAGCCTTGTAGTCGCCGCGCTGCTGCACGACATCGGGCAACTGATGGACGGTGGTTCTGCCGACCCCCTGCGGGACGACGAGCACGAGCTGACCGCGCTGCCGCTGCTGCGCGCCGGGGGCCTGGGCCCGGACGTGTTGGAGCCGATCCGCCTGCATGTCGCCGCAAAGCGGTACCTGGTCAGCACCGATCCGGCCTACGGGCCGGGGCTGTCCGACGCGTCCCGCCACAGCCTCGCGCTGCAGGGCGGGCCCATGAATGCGGAGGAACGGCTGCTCTTCATGGCCCACCCGCAGGCGAGCGCCTCGCTGCAGCTGCGCCGCTGGGACGACCTCGCCAAGCGGCCGGGCATGCGCACGCCGCCGCTGGGGTACTACCTCGTGCTGCTGGAGGAGCTGCTGCGGGACTCGCGGGCGCCGGAGCGGGTGCGCCTTGTGTAAAAGAATGTCTCCCTCTTGAGGGGGATATCGAAGCCCCCGTCCCCTTTGCATACTTGATCCCGATCGCGCGCTGCCTGGACCTCAGCGTCGTGATCAAGGGGAGGAGTGCTATGCCGACCTACCAAAGCCCGCAAGGGTGGCGGTGGTCGGCATAGTTTTATCTGCGTGGCGCAGAGCGAACGCTTGGGCGAGAACGGAATCGGCAAGATATATTGCCCGCCCAGAACAAGCTTTACACAACCCATGCAGTTCCCTTCGCGGCAGCGGCCAGGCGCTGCCTGTTCCGGTCATGCCGGGTGAACGCAGCGCCGAGCAGGCGAGCGTCGAGCTCGAACTGCTGCGTCTGATCGGCAAGCAGGGCCGTCGCGTCCCCTATCCGGTGAGCATCGCCGCGCTGATGATGGCGGTGATGGCGGCCAGCGTGATGTCGCCCTGGCTGGCCTACGGATGGCTGGCCGTCGTGTTCGCGGTGCTGGCGACGCGCTGGGCCGTGCTGGGCCGCCTGCCGGAGATGCAGGACCGGCCGCTCGGACAACGCATGGACTGGGCCGTGTGGCTGAGCCTGGCCAACGGGCTGGTCTTCAGCGCCTCGCTGATCGCGGCGCCCCACCTGAGCGACTTCCAGCGCATGGTGCAGACCATCGTGCTGCTGGGCCTGTGCGCCGGCGCGGTCGCGACGACCGCCGGGCACCGCGTCGTGTTCCAGGTCTTCCTCTGGCCGGTGACGCTGGCCACCGCGCTGTCCTGGGGCCTGTTCCACCAGGTCGGCGCGGAACACCGCTGGCTGGACTGGGTGCTGTCGGCGCTGATCGTCTTCTTCGGCCTGATCCTGACCGGTCTGGCGCGCGACACCTACCGCGTCTTCGCCGAGTCGGTGCTCATCCGGCTCCAGCAGAACAAGAGCAACCAGCAGCTGCGCCAGGCGCTGTCGCAGGCCGAGTCCGCGATGGCGGCCAAGACGCGTTTCCTCGCCTCCGCGAGCCACGACCTGCGCCAGCCGATGCACACGCTGTCGCTGTTCGGCGCGGCGCTGGACAAGCGGCCGCTGGACGACGAGGGTCGCGTCATCGTCACGCAGATGAACCTGGCGCTGCAGTCGCTGTCCTCGCAGATGGACGCGCTGCTGGACATCTCCAAGCTGGACGCCAACGTGGTGCCGGTGAACAACCAGGTCTTCGCGCTGCAGCCCTGGCTGGGCCGGCTGCAGCGGGAGTTCCAGCCCGCGGCGATGCGCAAGCACCTGCTGCTGCGGCTGGACTGCCCGCCGGAGGCCTGCGTCGAGAGCGATCCCGTGCTGCTGGAGCGCGTGGTGCGCAACCTGATCGACAACGCGCTCAAGTACACGGCGCGCGGCGAGGTGGCCATCGAGGTCAACCGCGGCCAGGACGAGGAAGTCTGGCGGTTGACCGTGCGCGACACCGGCATGGGGATCCCGGAGCACGAGCAGCAGCGCATCTTCGACGAGTTCTACCAGGTCGGGAATCCGGAACGCGACCGCGCCAAGGGCCTGGGCCTGGGGCTGTCGATCGTGACGCGGCTGGTGGACCTGCTGGACTTGCACCTGGCGCTGCGCTCGGCGCCGGGGCACGGGTCGAGCTTCATGCTGAACGTGACCGCGGCCGACATCGCCCTGGTGCGGCCCGGCTCGACGCCGACGCAGGGGCCGTCGCTGCCGCCCATGCGCGTGCTGGTGATCGACGACGAGGAGCCGGTCCGGGTCGCGATGCATGCGCTGCTGACGGCGCACGGCTGCCAGGTGCTGCTGGCCGGCACCACGCGCGAGGGCCTGCTCAAGAGCATGGGCCAGCAGCCGGACCTGCTGCTGACGGACTTCCGGCTGCGCGGCGGGGAGGACGGCATCAGCGCGGTGCGTTCGCTGCGAAGCGCGTTCCCGGGACTGCCGGCATTGATCGTGAGCGGCGACACTGCGCCGGAGCGCTTGCGCGAGGCCCACGAGGCGGGACTCACGCTGCTGCACAAACCCGTCACCGAGGAGCTGCTCATCAACGCGATGCAGGCCGCGCTGGCTGAATATCGCAGGGAGGGGTCCGATGTCTCGCCCGTTCGCGGAGGCGCCGAAAGCCCCGTCTGAGGTGGCGTCGCCGTCCGGAACGGCGGACGACCCCTCGACCCCTGCGCAGCCGCGCCCGAGGCCCTCGGGGACGAGATGGCTGTCGAGACCGCTGGAGGACTGGATGTCCGAGCGGTTGGCGGCGCCTGGATCCGTCGCGACAGCCGGCACGGCATCCGACCCGACACCCGGCCCCGCAGTCGTGGACGTATTGATCGTGGGCAGCGGCTACGGCGGCGCCGCGGCGGCGCACGCGTTCGCGGGACGGCGCGGCGAAGACGGCCGGCGCCTGAACGTGGTCGTGCTCGAGCGCGGCCGCGAGTACCTGCCCGGCGCCTTCCCCAGCCGATTCGCCGATCTGCCCGGACACGTGCGGCTCGCGCGTCCGGGCGCTGATGCGCCCATGGGGCGCCGCGAGGGGCTCTTCGACCTGCGACTGGGCCCGGACGTCTGCGTGGCGCTGGCCAACGGTCTGGGCGGCGGCTCGCTGATCAATGCGGGCGTGATGGAGCGGCCCGATCCGTCGGTGTTCCGCGAGCCCGGCTGGCCGCAGGCCTTCCTGGACGAGGACATGACGCCGTGGTTCGATCGTGCCGAACGGCTGCTCGGCGTCCGCGACGAGGCGGGCGACAACACGATCGAACGCCTGCGCGCGAATGCCGGCTTCAAGCCGCGGCGCCTGGAGGCCTTGAAGGCACTGGCCCCGGCGCAGGTGCGCGCAGCGCGGATCCAGGTCGCCACGGACGCCAGGCCGCGCGGCGCCGCCGACTGGTCGCACCAGCCCTGCATCGCCTGCGGCGACTGCGCGACGGGCTGCAACCACGAGGCCAAGCAGTCGCTGGACACGGGCTTGCTGCTGCAGGCCTGGCGGCAGGGCGCCGAACTGGTCTGCGGCGCGAGCGTCGAGACCCTCGCGATCGCGCCGGGTGTTGGCTGGCGCGTCACGCTGCAGCACACCGACGAGCTGCTGCGCCAGCGGCAGGGCGAGCCCTTCGAGGTGCTCGCGCGGTGCGTGGTCCTGGCGGCGGGCAGCCTGGGATCGACGGAGATCCTGATGCGCTCGCGGGACCGCGGGCTGCCGCTGTCGCGCCTGGTGGGGCAGGCGTTCTCGGCCAACGGCGACGTCATCGCAGTCGGCCACGAATGGCCTCGCGCGGTCCATGCGGTCGCCGACGAGGACCAGCCGCCGGCGACTCGGCAGGTCGGTCCGACGATCACCGGCGTGTGGGAGGCGGGTCCCGACCACGTCATCCAGGACATGGCGATTCCCGGTGCGTTGCGGACCCTCTTCGAGGAGAGCTTCGCGCTCGCTGCGACGCTGGATTCGCTCGCGCGTCCGAACGCCGGGCCGCACGAGGAGCGGGCCGACTTCGACGATCCCTTCGCCATCCGGCCGTCGGTGACGGAACGGCAGCTCCCGCTGGCGATCATCGGCCGCGACAGCGGCACCGGGCGGCTGGTGCGGCGTGAAGGCTTCGAGGAACCGGGCGGGCTGCAGGTCGACTGGCCCGGCGCGCGCGACGAGCCGGCGATCGCGCGCCGGCACGAGGCGCTGGAGCGCCGCCTCCGCGCCCAGGGCGCGCGGCTGCTGTGCAATCCGCTGTGGCAGCTGCTGCCGCCGGAGATGGCCTTCCTCACGAACGACGCACGCGGGCCGATGCTCAGCGTGCATCCGCTCGGCGGCTGCGCGATGGGCGATCGCGGCAGCGACGGCGTCGTCGACGCGATCGGCCGGGTGTTCTCCGGCGACGGCGACGCGGTGCACGACGGGCTGGTCGTGCTCGACGGCGCGATCGTGCCGGGCTCGCTCGCGATCAACCCCGCGTTGACAATCAGCGCGCTGGCGCAGCGCGCGCTGGATCGGCTGACTGCGCTCTGGCAGCTCGACGCGCCGTCGCCCGTCGCGGTGCGCCGCGAGCCGGTTCGGCCGGTCTTCCGCCAACCCGTCGTTCAACCCGTCGTTCAACCGGTCGTTCAACCCGTCGTTCAACCGGTCGTTCAACCGGTCGGGCCTGGACGGGATGGAACCTCCCCAGCCCCGTCGGCGATCGACGCCGCTGCCGACCGCGCGAGCGACAGCTGCCCCGACGCGACAGTGGTCGAAGTCCGCGAGCGCCTAGGCGGCTTCGTGCGCTGGACCGGGGCGCCGGGCTCGCCGGTGAAGTACCTGGAGCTCTGCGTCGTCTACCGGCCGAAGGTGCTGGTCGAGCTGTTGAGACCTGGCCCCGAGCGTCGACTCATCGTGGCGCCGGGCAGCCGGCTGCGTGTCTTCGAGACCCGCGAACGGCGGCCGGGCTGCTTCGAGATCGTCGGCCCCCGACCGGGCGACGGCCGCCTCTGGGCGCATGAGGAGCGCGGCGACGAGCAGGCGCTGTTCGCCGCGCCGCTGGCCCAAGGCGATCTGACGCTGTTCCAGCGCGAGGACTCCGGATCGCTGCGGCGGCACCTGCGCGGCCTGTGGGCCTGGGCGATCAACCGGGGCGTGCGCGATTCCTGGCAGGGCATGATCGACTGGGCGGGGCGGCGATCGCCGCCCAAGGCACCGGGCGCGGCGCGGGCGGGACTGCGCGCACGGGCCGTCAACGCCTGGCACCTCGCCGGGCACGCGGGGGAGGCGCGGGTGATGCGCTACCAGGTGCGTGTCGATCCGGCCGCCTCCCTGCCCGACTGGGCGGCCGCGTTGCGCGACCAGCCGCTGAAGGGCAGCAAGCGCATCAGCTACACGCGCCGCGGCAACCCGTGGGCGCAGTTGAGCCGCATGACAGTGACGCCGATCGCCGGCATGACGCCGCCGCCGGGCGCGCGGGACATCGTGCTGAGCCTGGACATGCACCACCTCGCCCGCGAACGCATGCCGCTGCTGCGCATCCGGCACGCGCGCGACATTCCCTCGGCGGCGCGCGATGTCGGCGCGCTGATGGCCTACATCGCGCGCATGACGATCGGCGTGCATGCCTGGACCTTCCGCAAGCCCGACGAGGCGCCGCCGCGGCGCATCTCGCGCCTGCCGGGCGTGGTGCCGGGACTGCCGGACCCCGTCGTGATGGAGATGGCCGCCGGCCGCTGGGGCGATGCGGGCGCGCAGCGTCAGGACCTGGACCGCCCGGCGCGGGATGACGACGACCGACCCGTGCTGATCCGGCTCACGCGCTACGGCCGTCCGGGCGGCGAGCCGGTGCTGATGATCCACGGCTACAGCGCCAGCGGCACGACCTTCGCGCATCACTCGGTGCGACCTGGTCCGGCGAAGCTGCTGTGGGACGCGGGGCACGATGTCTGGGTGCTGGACCTGCGCACCAGCGCCGGACTGCCGACGGCGACGCTGCCGTGGACCTTCGAGGAATCCGCGTTCAACGACATCCCGCTGGCCGTCGACCGCGTGCTGCGCGAGACCGGTCGCGCGCGGCTGAACGTCTTCGCGCACTGCATGGGCTCGGTGATGCTGCACATGGCGCTGCTGGAGCCGCGCGAGCAGCCGTGGGAGCGCCACTTCGCGCTGCGCGCCGTGCTCAAGGACAGGATCTCGAAGCTGGTGATCTCGCAGGTCACGCCGCTGATGGTGATGTCGCCGACCAACAGCCTGCGCGGCGTGCTGATGCAGTACCTGCGGCCCTACCTGCCGCTGGACGGCTACGCGTTCCGGCCGGACGGGACGCCGACGCTGTTCGATCACCTGCTCGACCGGCTGCTGGCCAGCCTGCCGTATCCGGACGCGGAGTTCGACCTGGAGAACCCGCCGCCCTGGCCGCCATGGCGGATGCGGCGCACGCCGTGGACGGCGACGCGGCATCGCATGGATCTGCTGTACGGGCGAGACTTCGCGATCGGGAACGTCGATCGCGCGGTGTTCGATTTCATCGACGATCACTTCGGGCCGCTCAACATGGACACCGTCGCGCAGGCGATTCACTTCGCGCGCTGCCACGAGATCACCGACTGGCAGGGGGCGAGCGTCTACCTCGACAGCCTCGCGAAGAGTCTGGCGCTGCTGAAGGCCTTCCCGGTGCTCTCATTGCACGGCGAAGACAACGGGCTGTGCAGCGCCGACAGCGCCGAGTTGCTGAAGGACTACTACGACCAGGCCGCGCCGGGGCGTTATCGCTACCGGCTGATCGCGGGCCACGGACACCAGGACTGCCTGATCGGACGTCACGTCGCGACGCAGGTGTTCCCGCACGTGCTGGCGTTCCTGGCCGAGGAGCCGTCGCCATGAGCGTGCCGCTGAGCGCGACCCGTCGCGGCGCGGCCGCCACCGCGTTGCTGATCGGCGCGGAGGCGCCCGGACATCGCGTCGAACGCGCGGCGCCGGAGGCCGGCCGCGTGCCGCTGCTGACGGCGCTGCGGCCGGAGCGGGGTTGGCCGCACTGGGTGCTGTGGGTGCCGATGCGATGGCGCGGCGGATGGAACTACGAGCAACTGCCGCTGCCGTGGCGGATCGAAGCCTTCGTGCCGCCGGGCGTGGGGCAGCCGGGCGCGCCGTGGCGGATCTCGCAGGCCGTGGAGGCGTTCCCTCAGCCGGCGCGTATGCCGCCTGACATCGATGAAGTCGGGGATTCCGGTGGTGTCGATGCTGTCGATGAAAGCGCCGTCGACATGCACGGGCTGCTCCTGGTGGCGCTCTATCTCGAACCGCGCGCGCTCGCCATGGAAGGCGCGCATCGCGGCGTGATGCATGAGCTCGGCGACGAGGAGCTGCAGGCGCAGGTCGACGGTGCGCTCGAACAGCTCTTCGAGCTGCCGCCGCATTGCTGGGCGCATGGCTTCGTGGCCTCGCCGGAGGAGGCCGGGTGCTGGATCGAAGGGAGCGACGCACGAGCCGATGAGGACGCCGAGGCGAGGGCCGGCGACGGCGTCTGCTTCGCGCTCGCGGCGTGCCAGTACCCGCCGGGGCTGCTCGATGTGAGCCCGGGCTGGGAGCTCGACGCTTCGCAAGCGGGGCCGGGACTCGCGTCGCTCGCGCGTCTGCATCGATTCACGCGATCGACGGCGCGGGGGAGGGCGTGCTCGCTGGTGCTGTTCGCCGGCGACCAGATCTATGCGGATGCCAGCGGCGGATTGGCCGACTCGCGCAGCGGCATCGAGCGATACGCCCGCGGCTACGGCGAGTTCAAGGCAGGCCCGGTGCGATTGCTGCCGCCGACAGTGGCGCGGGTCGTTCATGGCATCGACGATCACGAGATCGTCGACAACTGGGAGCCCAGCCCCGGCGCGAGCCACGACGGCAACGGCCCGTGGTTCGACGTTGCGCGGCAGGCGGCCTGGGATCACCGATGGGAAGCCGGCGCTCGCGTGGGCGGGCCTGGACTGCTGTGGCACGACTTCGAATGGCGCGGTGCCGCGTTCTTCATCGCCGACGCGCGCTGCGAACGCGAGTCGCGGCGCGTCGCGAACTGGTCGAGCGCGCGGCTGTGGTCGACCTCGCAACGCGATGCCTTCGGCGACTGGCTGTCGCGCAGCGCGGACCGACCGAAGTTCGTGCTGAGCGGCTCATTGCCGCTGCCTCGGCGTCGGACCACGGTGGAACATGCGGCGAGCTGCCTGCGCTCCGACGCGTGGGACGGCTACCCGCACAGCTTGCATGAGCTGCTGGGGGCGGTGTGGCAGCACCAGGCCTCAGGTCTGGTGTTCCTCTCGGGCGACGAACATCGCTCGGGCTGGGTGAGCGCGGAGATTTCCGCGGTTGATGGCGAAGTAGGCGACGACCGCGCGCCGGTGCGCATCCACTCGGTCCACAGTTCGGCGCTCTATGCGCCGTGGCCGTTCGCCATCACAGAGGTCGAGGAACTCGCCGCGCCCGACGTCTTCGAGTTCGACGGCCCCGACGGCCGCCGCCTGAGATGCGTGGTCAGCGCGTGGTCGGACCACCCGGGCGACGGCTTCGCAGTCTTGCGCGTGCGGGGCGCGGACGTCGAGGTCTGGTTTGACCGATCCGGTCAAAAATCGGAGGTGCCGGATGGGGTGTTGTCATCCGGAAATCTTGACGCGTGAGGCAGCGCGCACCTAGACTTCAAACCTTCAAGATCTACCCTTCTGCAGAGTGAAAGAGGTAGTGCCGCCCGAGCAATCGGGTCCCAGCTGGAATGGGAGTTCGCGGTAACGCGATAGAGAGCTTTGCGTGCGACGGCCACCCTCGGGTGGCCGTCAGTTTTTGTACCCGCCGCAGCTTCAGGCCTTCAACTGTTGGCGGGTGCAAGTTGCCCTGAGCAGCGTTTCGAAGCTGATCCTCCGCCCCTTGATTAGCCGCGGTTCCAGCGACTCCTTGCTGTAAGCCGATTGCACCTTCAGTAGCAATCGACGTTTGCGCTTCGGGTCACGACTGACCTCAAAGAACATCACGTAGTGTTGGCGAGGCGATGAAGGGTCGTCGTCGACCAACTCCGCCGTGATGAAGTTTTGTGGCAGGTCGCGGGCGAATCGGATCAAGCGCTGTGGCAATTCATGGATCAATCGCGGCAGATACTTCAACGACAGTGCATGGCGCTGCTCGCAGAGCACACGGATGTCCTGCCCGTCATTGAAGAGTTCTCCCCTGGGAATCGTCTTCAGGGGTCTGCCGTCCCATTTGAGCGATCGCGTGAAGCAGTGGCTTGAGAAGTGGACCACCACGACGATGTCGTAGCCCAGACCTGGGTCAATGAGAAATGCAAACGGATCCAGATGACGCATGTCCCACGGTTGTCCGCATCGGGCGACTACGCGACGTCGATGCGCTGGAGCGACTGCTTCCAGATGCTCGGCGATGGGGATCTGGGTAATGACGGCGTTTGCAGAAGCGGTGCCTCGATCGTTCTGCGGGAGCGGGATACGCATGACAGGAGTGCCCTCGACATTGAGAGGGCAGTCATGTTTCCGACTCGAATCCGTTCGCGCCTTGCGCTGCGTCAACGATGCCGTTGGTCAAACAGAACTTGCGATGTCTGTCGTCAGGCGGCGACCGTCGATGAGTAAGGATGTGGCGCTTGATGACTGGTTCATGCCAGTCGCTGCCCGATGCCTGTCGCGCGTCCCATGCGTTACGACCGGATGAACGAAACCGGATCGACCTGCATGTCGATCGACCCGGTTCTCACGGGTGCGCGTCGACGTCCGCCGACGCGCCCGATGCTCAACTGCTCACGCAGGTGAAGCTGGCGGCCTGATTGGGATCGGCCGGTGCGCCGTTGTACTTCGGCCAGGTCGGAAAGCGGCAGAGCGGCCGGTTGGCCGTGCCGGCGGGCGAGAGGTCCGAGGCGGCCTTGGTCTGGCTGTTGCCGGCGACGATCTTGTCTGCCGGGTCGATGCCCTTCTCATACCAGTCCGACAGGATGCCCAGGCTGTCGAACACCGGGATGAACGGTCCGGTGTCGCCGTGGCCATTGCCCGGGATCAGGTAGAAGCGGACCGACGCATCGATCTTCGCCTGCCCATACTTGGCCACCAGCGCCTGGTAGTACTCGACCGACGAATCGGTGCTCACCACCTCGTCCGCCGTGCCGTGGGTCCAGACGATGCGGCCGCCGCGCGCGAAGAAGCGGTCGAGGTCGGTGCTCGCGGCATCCGTCTGCGTCGACACCTCGATGATGCGCGACTGCCAGCTGCCCGGGTTCGCCGGGTCCACGCTGGTGGTGTTGAACGCGGCGTCGCGGGTGATGAAGAACTTCATCCACTGGTCGCCGGTCAGGTAGGCGTTGGGCGAGTTCGCCTTCGTGCCGGAGGTCACCGCCAGGTAGTTCGGCGCCTGCGGACCGGTGCCGTTGGGCCCGAAGTTCCGCGAGCTCGAATAGGGCGGTCCGAACACCATCCCCGCCATCAGGTTGTAGCCGCCGTAGCGCGTCACGTTGTTGGCCAGCGGATAGCTCAGCTGCAGCGGACTCGACATCGCGCGCACCGTCGCGATCTGCGGGTCGGAGAGGCAGGTGTCGCCGCCGTCGGTGCCGTTGGGGCAGCGCAGGCTGGACAGCGTGGCATCGGCGCGCGCCTTGCAGGCCGGGAGGTTGGCGATCAGTCCGTCCTGCACGCCGTCCAGCGTGTCGCAGGACGCCATCACCGCGTTCAGCAGCAGCGAGGTCTTGGCGGGATTCAGCCAGCCCGCGCCGCCGTTCTGGAAGATCGAACGGCCCAGCTGGATGTTGGACAGCCGCAGGCCGGTGTAGTTCAGCGCCGGGCGGTTGATGAAGATCGCGTCGTAGCTGTCGGGCCAGTTCTGCGCCGCCGAGAGCGCATCCCGGCCGCCCGTCGAGCTGCCGATGAAGTAGCTCTTCAGCGGACCGTCGACCTGGTACAGGCTGCGCACCAGCAGCCGGGCCACGTCCTGCGTCTTCTTCAGGCTCTGGCGGCCGTAGTTCCGCAGCGCCTCGTCGCTGGTGGCGAAGGAGCCGTTGGTGATGCCGCCGACATGGCCGGAGTCGTCGCCCAAGGTCACGTAGCCGCGCGTCAGCGGCGTCGGCGTGTCGTTGCCGGCGAAGTTGGTCGGATCCAGGCCGGTGATCAGCACGCCGTCGAAGCCGCCCCCGCCGTACTGGAGCATCTTGCCGTTCCAGGTCGCGGGCAGGTTCACTTCGAAGTTGATGACGGGCGCCGTCGGGTCGACCGGCTTGATGCGGCCGAGCACCTTGCAGAAGCTGCCGTTGAGGTTGCCCGCCGCGTCCGCGGCGACCATCGTCGCGGAGGCGATCTCGGCGCCGGTGGACGGCAGGCTGATCTGCGCGGCGGTCGCCGTGAAAGTGGCGGCCGCGCTGCACGACTGTGCGGTGATCACCGCGGGCTTGAACGGCGGCGTGACATCGACGTCGTCATCGCCGCTGCCGCAGGCGGACAACAGCAGCGCCAGGGTCACCGGCGTCGCGGCAAAAAGGGCGGAAAGGGCGGGATGGGGCCTGACCTGGCGGTCCGGCGCTCTCGAAACTGGCATGGAATTCTCCGGTTCTTGTTCCCGTGGAGGACACGGGTGAGCCCATCGTGGACAGCGACGGCGGAGACGTCAAATATCTCGAAATACGAATCTGCATACGCAGTTCGTATGGACATCGCTGTTCGCCCGATTGGGTGACTGCCGCCACGGAAGGGGCGCCGTTCTTCACATGCGACACTGCCGGATGAACGAAATCGAGCTGCGTTTCCAGATCCCCGAATCGCAATGGCCCGCCGTGCGCCGCTGGGTGGCGGGGACCGGCAAGTCCGTCGCGACCGAGGAGCGCCTGCAGGCGTCGTACTTCGACACGCCCGAACGCGACCTCGCACGCGCCGGCTTCGCGCTGCGGCTGCGGCGCGAAGGCGAGGTCTGGGTGCAGACGCTCAAGGGCGCCGCGCCGGACGGCATGACGCGCCTCGAACACAACGTGCCGCTGGGCGCGGACATCCCCCAGCTCGACGTCGCGCGCCACGCCGACCATCCCGCCGGTCAGGCGTTGCAGGCCCTGCTCGCCGAGCTGCCGGAAGGCGCCCTGCAGGCGCTGTTCCGCACCGACATCACCCGCCTCACGCGCCCGCTGCGGACGCCGTATGGCGCGGTCGAACTCGCCCTCGACCACGGCGCGCTGCTCGCCGGCGAGGGCGACGCGCTGCGCAGCACGCCGGTCGCCGAACTCGAGATCGAACTGAAGAGCGGCGAAGCCCGCGCCGTGCTTGAAACCGCGCGGTCCTGGGCCATCGAACGCTTCGGGCTGTCGCTGGAACTGCGCACCAAGGCGCTGCGCGGCGACCTGCTCGCGCGCCAGCTCGACTGCGCGCCGGTCGCCGGGTCCCATGCGATCCACTGGACCGGCGACATGACGCGCGACGACGCGCTTCACGTGCTGCTGCGCGAGTGCCTGGAGCCGGTCATCGGCAACGCCTCGCAGATCGCGAGCGGACGGCATCGTCCCGAGCATCTGCACCAGCTGCGCGTCGGCCTGCGCCGCCTGCGCGCCGGTCTGCGGCTGCTGGCGGCGGACGACGACGTCGCGCTGCACGCGCTCGCCGACGGCGCCGGACAACTGTCGCGCCGGCTCACCGCCGCGCGCGACGCCGATGCCCAGGCCGAGGCCGGCTGGCGCCTCGCGATGCTCGCTGCCTGGCGCGTCGAGCGCCCGTCCGCTGCGTCCGCCGCGTCCGATCTGCCGCCCGCGACGCCCATCGACGTGGCGGCACTGCTCCTCACGCCGGAAGTCCAGGGCTGGATGCTCGCGATCATCGGCTGGCTCGCGCGCCCCGTGCCGGACCACGCGCCCGAGGAAGAGCAAGGCCTGACCCTGGTCCACCGGCACGTCGCGCAGTGGCGCGCCTCGACGGACAAGCAGGTCAAGCGCTTCGACCGCCTCGATGTCGAAGGACGCCATCACCTGCGCCGGCGCCTCAGACGCCTGCGGCTCGCCATGGAACTGACCTTCGCGGTGCCCGGCGGCGCTGATGGCGACAAGCTCTCCAGGAAGGAGATCGAGGCGCGTGCCCGTCAACTCGCACGCGTGCACGAGGCGGCACAACGGCTGGGCGCACTCAACGATCTGGAAGTCGGACTCGCGCAGGCGCGCGAGCAACTCGCCCTGGCCATGGCCCGCGGCGATGTTCCCGCGGCGGCGCAGGCCGGCTTCTCGCTGGGATGGCTGAGGCCGCGCCAGAAGCAGGCGCTGGCGAAGGCGGCCAAGGCCGTGAAGGCCGTGAAGGGCCTGGCGGCGGGGAATGCCTCGAAGCGCGCCAAGCCCGTCAGGTCCGCCAAGGGCCGCAAGCCCGACTGACGCGTCACTCGCGAGCCGGACTGAAGCGCTTCGGCCGACTGACTTCACTGAGGAACGCGCCCACCGCCTCCTGCCGAGGCGTCAGGGGGCACGCCCTCATTCAAGTCACCGCGAGGCCTTCATGCCGCTGATCCATTCCCTGCCGTTCACCGAACTTCCTCCGCGTCCCGGCGACGATGTCCCGGACCGCGCCCGCATCCCCGGGCTGCTGGCCCTGGCGGTCGATCCGGACCGGCTTCGCGAGACGCAGGCCCTGGCCGCGCGCAGATTCCTGTCGCCCGACGGCGAGACCTATCCGGCCGACGGCTGCGCGATCACGCTGACCTTGCTGATGCGGGAAGCCGGTTTCGAGGTGAACGAACTCTGCTGGGCGATCGACGTCCCGGCGATGCTGCTCGCGCGCGGCTGGGTCGAGGTGCTCCCCGGCGACCAGCGCGCCGGCGATATCGGCAGCACCTGCCGCGAGCAGACCCATCACGGCGAGGACCATGTCTTCCTGGTCGTCCGCTGCGTCAACCAGGACGAGATGATCGTCGTCGACAACCAGGCCGCCTACCCGCACTTCCGATGGACGAACGGCCAGGACGGCAAAACGCCGGCGGCGATGTTCTATCGCGCGCCGGCGTCGGCCTCGGACTGAGAGGGGCTGGAAGAACGGCGGCGTCAGGCGTCGCCGCCGAGATGGCGCGCCGCGCCCAGCATCTCGTGGACGTCGTGCGTCATCACCGCCAGGAAGGCGGCCAGGCCGATGTAGTACGCCGCGTACTCCCACTTCACGCGGGTCGGCACGGCGTAATAGGTCTGCGCCTCTTCGCTGTCGGCGCGGTACTTCCACGCCTTCATCAGCTGCGGCGCGGCCAGGAAGGCGATCAGCAGCAGCATCGGGCTGGGCCGGTAGAGGAACAGCCCGACCAGCACCGGAACGCCCGCGAACCAGATGCGCGGCGACAGCACCGCCGTGATCCGGCCGCCGTCGAACGGCGACATCGGGATCAGGTTGAACAGGTTCAGGAAGAAGCCCGCGTACGACACCGCCAGCAGCCAGTCCAGGTTCCAGCTGCGCGCCAGGAGGTAGCAGACCGTCGCGCCCACCGTGCCCAGCAGCGGACCGCCCAGCCCGATGTAGGCCTCGGTCTGCGCGTCGTGGGGCATGTCCTTGAGCTCGATCCACGCCCCGACGAAGGGGATGAAGGTCGGCAGGCCGACGTTCAGGCCCTTCTGGCGCGCGGCGACGTAGTGGCCCATCTCGTGCACGAACAGCAGCACGATGAAGCCCACCGCATAGCGCCAGCCGTAGACCCATGCGTACAGCAGCACCGACAGCAGCATCGTGCCCCCGCTGAGCAGCAGCTTGCTCAGCTTGACGCCCGAGAACAGCAGGAACAGCAGCTTGGTCATCGGCTCAGGACTCCGCGGACTCGCTCTTCTTGCGGCCGAAGAACTTCATGATCGCGCCGCCGAAACCGACGACGGCCAGCAGGATGATCTTGGCGAACTTCAGGAAGAACGCGCCGATCACCGCCAGCAGGCCCAGCTTCTTCGCGCCCACGCCCAGCACCAGCGCGGCCAGGCCGTACTCGGCGACCTTGTCGGTGCTGCTGTTGAAGTCGGCGTAGCGCTTGCCGTCGTTGAACTCCAGCGCGCCCAGCAGTTGCTGTGCGTCGCCCTTGTACTTCGGCAGCTCGTCCAGGCCGGTGACCAGGTTCAGGCTCATGTAGCCTTCGCGGCCCAGCGCGTAGGTGTTGTAGTTGACGCCCTGCGGCTCGTTGGCCGGTGCGCCGACCTCGCGCGACTTCATCGCCCACACCAGGCGGTGCGAGTCTGCCGCGTAGGTCGGCTCCTGCGCCCAGCCGGTGATCTCCAGCGCGCGGCCGCCCATCTTCTTGCGCTCGTCGTTGCTGGCCTCGGTGCCTTCCTTGAAGCTCTTCAGCATGTCCGACGCGTCCCAGTGCTTGGCGTCGTCGTCCTTGATGTAGCCGGACTTCTCGAAGCGCAGCGTCGCGAACCAGTCGCCGTCGCCGCGCGGGAACACCACGCCTTCCAGATCGCTGTAGTCGCCCGGATTGCCCATGGCGCGCATCAGCTTGGCCGCGTGCGGCTGCGGCACGTACACCTTGCCTTCGGGCAGATGCAGCACGGCCTGGCTGGACAGCTTCACGTCCTGCGGCCCCTTCACGATGTCGTTCTGCGCGGCGACGAGCACCTTGGCGAACTCGTTCTCGCCGGACTGCGCCGAGGCGGGCGCGGCCGCGATGAACATCGCGCCGAACAGCGCGAAGGTGAGGGCTCGCAGGCGGCGAGCGAAGGGGGTGGTGGTCATGGGATTCCCTCGAAACGGTAGGTCGAACCCGGCCTCTGACGGGCCGAAGGGTGCGAGTCTATCGATGTGGGTCGTCGGGAAATCCGCACTTCCCCCATCCGGGGGCATCAAAAAGTCAGCGCAGTGACCAAAGACATACAGCCCGCCCGGAGACCGGGACGGGCGGTATCGGCCCGATCGCCGAAGTTCGTCTCAGGATGCCAGCGGCAACTCCAGTGCGAAGCTGAAGCGGCTGCCCTCATCGGGCGAGGTCTCGACGGTGATCTCTCCGCCCATGAGCCGCACGAGCTGCTGGCTGATGGCGAGTCCGAGTCCGGTCCCGCCGGTGCGGCGCGACTGGTCGGCGACCTGCTCGAACGGCTGGAAGAGCCGTTCCATCTGATCCGGCGCCATGCCGATCCCGGTGTCCGAGACGGTGAAGCGCAGCATCAGGCTGCTGGGGCCTTGCGCGACCACGTCGACGGCGAGCCCGATGCGCCCATGGTCGGTGAACTTCACCGCGTTGGACAGCAGGTTCAGCAGCACCTGCCGCAGCCGCTGCCCGTCGGCCCGCACGCGCGAGGGCAGTTGCGGATCCAGCTGGACGGCGAAGGACAGGCCCTTCTCGGCCGCGCGGGGTCGCATCGATTCGCTGCAGATCTCCAGCAGCGCCCGCAGGTCGAGCGGGCTCAGCTGCAGCGTCAGCTTGCCGGCCTCGATGCTGGCCACGTCCAGCAGGTCGGTGATCAGCACCAGCAGGTGTTCGCCCGATTCGCGCATCAGCCGGATGCGATGCTTCTGCGCGTCGTTGAGCGAACTGTCCATCTGCAGCAGCTGCGCGAAGCCCAGGATCGCGTTCAGGGGCGTGCGGAACTCATGGCTCATCGTGGCCAGGAAGCGGCTCTTGGCCTGGTTCGCGGCCTCGGCGCGCTGCTTGGCCTGCGACAGCTCGACGGTGCGCTCGGTCACCAGTTCCTCGAGGTGGTCGCGATGCTGCGTCAGTTCCTGCTCCGCCAGCCGGCGCAGTGTGATGTCGCTCACCAGGCCCTCGATGCGCGGCGCGCCGTCCAGGACCAGGTGCAGGCTGAGTTCGACCCACAGGTCGCGACCGTCGCGCGTCGTCACCAGCAGCGGCACCTGTTGCAGCAGCCGGTGCCGCTCCAGCGCGCGGGCCAGGCGGCGGTATTCGTCGCGCTCGATGCGCACCATGCGCGGCAGGGTCACGCCTTGCGCGTCCTCGGGGCGGCCCAGCCCCAGCATCTGCGCCAGCGCCTTGTTCACGCGCAGCAGCCGGCCGTGGCCGTCGGCCTGGAAAATCCCTTCGGCCGCGTTCTCGAACAGGCTGCGGTAGCGCTGTTCACTGCTGCGCAGCCCTTCAGCGAAGTCGCGCAGCTTGCCGCTCATCGCGTTGAGCTGCTCGGTCAGATCGCCGATCTCGTCGGCGTGCTCGGGTTCGATATGTGCGCCGAGCTCGCCGCTGGCGACGCGCTGCGCCAGCCCGCGCAGGCGCGAGACCGGGCGCTCCACCAGCCGCCGCACCAGCACGTAGCTGGTCAGTGCGATCGCCATCAGCACCGTCGCCAGCAGGCTCGCCACCAGGCGCCGCGTCTCGCCCAGCGTCTGGTCGATGAAGCTTCTCGTGTAGACCAGCGTCGCCCGGCCCAGCGCGCCCGCCGGGCCTTGCGCGCCGGCGCGGTGGCTCAGTTCGAACTCCAGCGTGATCGGCCGCACCGCCGGCGCCTGGCGCGTGCGCTGCAAGGTCTCCAGGCCCGGCGCGGCCAGCGTGATCGACTGGACCTCCGGATCCGCCATCACGGCGTCCAGCAGCTCCGACAGCGCGGCGCTGTCCAGGTTCCACACCGGTTCCGCGAAGCCCCGGGCCACCAGCTGCGCCATGCGCTGCTGGCGCTCGATCAGCGCCTCGTTGAGTTCGTGCTCGTGACGATCGACCCAGTACAGGCCGATCAAGCCCACCAGCACCGTCGCGCTGAGACTCAGCGCAGCGACCAGCCGCGTCTGGATGCTCAGCGTCGATCGACCCATGACCGCATGCCCTCTCCTGATCCGCAGAATTGTTTGCGGTCGAGTGTCGCGCAAATGCGAGGGGGCTTCGAAAATTAGCGAAGGGACGGAGACCTCAGGATTTCACGGGTTGCGGAGACCGGGATCGGACCCGTCCCCCAACCGCCGGTGCTTCGGGATCTCGCGAGGTAGGGGCGTGGAGGTGGACGGGGAAGTGGAGGGGAAGGTGGACGACGTGGCATCGGGCCAGGGCCGCTTTCGGTCCCCGGCGATCCGGACGGCCCCGGGGCTGGTCTGGGCCGGCCTCGGCGCGGCGGGTGCGACGGACGGACGCCACTGCGCGTCCCGCCGCCTCGCGACGAAGGCGCACAGATCGTCGATGGCGGTCCGCAGCTGGTCCATCGCGTCGGGGAGTCGATCCCGGTCGTCTGTCGTGTCGAGTCGCATCAGCGCAGCGAAGTAGGCCCGCACGGCGTCGCAGCTCCGTTCGTGGCGCGGCAGGAGGCTCGTTGCGGTGCGACCACGGTCCGCGAGCGCCTCGCGCTGTTGCAGATGGTGCGTGAAGGCCTGGGGCGTCAGGCACATGCTGAGCGCCTGCAAGGCGTCCGACCTGGCCTGCAGGATCGCTGCGGCCGTGGTCAACTTCGGGGAGTCGAAAGCCTGAGGCTGCAGGAGCCAATCGGCGCATGTCGTCTCGATGGTCCTCAGGAGCCTCAACTGCGGGGCCAGTTCGTGCCTGAGGAACAGCGGCGCCCGATTCGCATAGTGTTCCAGATCGACCAGGGTGATGCTGGCAAGGGCGAGTTGCATCTCGACCAGATCCCGGCGCGGATCGGTGGTCGGCGTCGATTCAAGGGCTGCGGTTCCCGCAGCGTTGACAGGGCGTGTCGATGGCATGCCGAACATGGAAGGCTCAGGAAGTGGAAGCTTCCGTAGTGCCCGACAGGCCGGCTGCGAGCAGTGCCTCATCCGCGGGGCTCGAATTGCGGCGCCAGCCGAGCCTCGCTCCAGCGCCACGGGAGCGCCCCCGGGCGGCGCAGGCCGCCGGTGATGCGCAAGCGCAACCCGCGCGCTTCATCGCTCCACAGCACGTCGGCCTCGGCGGCCAGGTGCAGCAGTTCGCCGCGCGCGTAGTCGGGCAGCAGCAGCCCCGCGCGCGGATGACGCAGCAGGTTGCCCAGGGTCATGAAAAAGCGGTTGCCGGGGAACTCCGGCATCCAGAGCGTGATCCCGCCGTCCAGGCGGTGCTCGATCTGCAGGAATCCCGGCGGTCCGCCGCGGTGCGACACGTCCACGCCCTCCGCGCGCTCGTCACCCGGCTCCGGCGCCGAGGCGCTCGCGATGAACAGCGTGTCCGCGCCTCCGATCAGCGCCAGCGCGCGGTCGTCGAGCGCCGCGCCCAGCGGCTGCGCCAGCGCGGGCGGGGCGTCGTCCCAGGTCTGCGGGTCGCGCGCCTGGATGTACTTCGGGCAGTTGCCGAAGCTCTGCACCACGCCGACCGCCAGACCGTCGTCGGACAGCTCGATCAGCCGACCGTTCATGCGGTTGCGCCGGCGCGTGTGCGGTTCGAGCCCCAGCACCCCGACCGGCGCGCCCGGCCCCTGCGCCCGCAGCGCGGCGAGCGCGGGATCCTGGCCGTCCAGCGTCGTGGAGACGGCCATCGTCCGCGCGTCGGGCGTCGCGATGAAACCGGGCCGGCCCGCCAGCATCGTTGCCCACGGTTGCCCCGCGGCGTCGATCGCGCCGAGCAGCATCGTCGGCAGCTTGTTGAAGAGCTCGCGATGCTGGTCCGGCATCTGATCGCGGATCACCTGCGGGCCGATCTCGGCCATGCGCTCACGCATGCCGATGCTCGCCTGCAGCGCCTGCTCTCCGGGGTGCCAGGTCGTGTCCATGGTCGACCTCAGAACTTGTCCGGCAGCGACTTGAAGCGAGGCAGCGCCTCGATGCGCGCCAGCCAGGCGCGCAGCCGCGGGTAGTCGGCCAGCGATACGCCACCCAGCGGCGCCTGCGCCGTGTAGCCGTAGAACGCGACATCAGCCAGCGTCGGCCGGTCGGCGACGAGGAAGCCGGTGCGCGAGAGCTGCTCCTCGACCATCGCGAAGAGCCGGTGCCCCAGCGTCAGCGAGGCGGGATCCACCTCCAGCCCGTTCAGCGCGCGAAAGCGCGGCGTCGCCGCGCCCGGCCCGAGCAGGCTCACCGACAGGCTGAACCAGCGTTGCTGCCAGGCCGCCTCGACGGCGTCGCGCGGCAGCCAGCCGGCGTCGGGGGCGTAGCGCGTCGCGAGGTAGACCAGGATCGCGTTGCTCTCCGGCAGCACCACGTCGCCGTCTTCCAGCACCGGGACCTGGCTCAGCGGATTCAGGGCCACGAAGGCCGGCAGACGCTGATCGCCGTTGCGCAGGCTGACGTCGACCACCTCGTAGGGCAGGTCGAGCAGGGACAGCAGCAGTTCGACGCGGTGGCAGTGGCCGGACGCGGCGACGCGATGCAGTCGGAACGGCGCGGACGGACGGAGGGCGGGGGCGTTCATCGGGGGCTCCGGCGGAGATTCTTGTAAGCCTGTACCGTATCTCTTGCAGCCGCTGGCGAGAATCCTGCTCCGTGATCATTCAGAATTGCAGTCATCGAAATAATGAGGCGCTGCGCTCCTCCCGAGCGCGCCGTGATCCATGGACCAGCTCGACCGCCTGCGCTGCTTCGTCGCCGTGGCCGACACGCAGAGCTTCGCCGCCGCTGCGCGCCGTCTCGGCTGCTCGGCGCCCGCGGCCACGCGCGCCATCGCGGCGCTGGAGCAGCGCCTCGGCGTCCAGCTGTTCCAGCGCAGTACGCGCTCGGTCCGGCTGACGGAGGCGGGCGAGCGATTCGTCGTCGACTGCCGCCGCATCCTGGGCGACCTGGACGAATCGGAGGCCGCGGCCGCCGGCGCGCAGGCCGAGCCGACGGGCCTGCTGTCGCTGACGGCGCCGTCGATGTTCGGGCGGCGCCATGTCGCGCCGCTGGCGACGAGCTTTCTCCAGGCGCATGCGCGGATCCGGCTGAAGCTGCTGCTGGTGGACCGCGTCGTCTCGCTGCTGGAAGAGGCGCAGGACCTGGCCGTGCGGATCGCCCACCTGCCGGACTCGGGCCTGACCGCCGTGCCGGTCGGCGCGATGCGGCGGGTGATCGTGGCGTCCCCGGGTTACCTGGCGCGTGCCGGCGAGCCCCGCACGCCGCAGGATCTCGGTGACCATCGCATCGTGGCCAGCTACTTCGACGGCCAGAACATGACGCCCTGGCGTCTGCGCGACGGTGTGCAGTCGCTGACGCCGACACTGATGGTCAACGACAACGCCGCGGGCATCGCCGCGGCGGTGGCCGGCGTGGGGCTGGTGCGCTGCCAGATCTACCAGGTCGTGGACGAACTGCGCGACGGACGGCTGCGCATCGTCCTGGCGGACCACGAACGGCCCGCCGCGCCGGTGCATCTCGTGCATGCCGCGGGACGGCGCGTCCCCGCGCCGTTGCGGCTGCTGATCGACCACATGGCCGAGGGCCTGCGCGCTCAGCCCGCGCTGGGGGGCGACAACTTCCTGCGTTGAGAGGCCCAGGTAGGAGCGCCATGCTGAAGGCGCCATGAAAAGGCGCCATGAAAAAGGCGCCCCGCGGGGCGCCTCGACACGGGTACGGAAGACGTTCAGCCCTTGGCCGTCGTCTTCTTCGCCGCGACCTTCCGGGCCGCGACCTTCTTCGCCGCCGGCTTGGCGGCGGCCTCGGCGGCCGGTGCTGCGGCCGGTTTGGCGGCCGTCTTTGCCGCTGCCTTGGCCGCTGGCTTGCCAGCCGTCTTCGCACCCGGCTTGGCCGCACGCGGCTCGAACTCGAACATCACCTTGCCTTCCTTCTTGTCGTAGGCGAGGAAGGCCTTGAACTTGCGGCGCGTCTTGTTGGAGACGAAGTTCTCCAGCAGGTCCGTCTTGCCGGTCGCCAGGAGCTTGGTCATCTGCTCGGCCTCGATGGGCTGCTGCAGGATGATCTTGCCGCTCTTGAAGTCGCAGGTGATCTTGTCGCCGACCGCGTGCTCGCAGACGTAGTTGCTGCCGAAGTCGAAGACGCGGCCGTTGCACTTCGGGCAGTGGCCCAGCGCGGTGTGGCCGCTGAAGTCCACCGGCTCGCCGTTCTCCTCGGCCTTCTTGGCGTCCTCGCCGAAGTCGAACTCCAGCTTCCAGTTGTCGATCTCGGCGTCGAACACCAGCGCCAGCTCGGCCGTGAAGGGCCAGCCCGCCTTGGAGCGGAAGCCTTCCAGCGGACCGACCTTCTTGTCGCGCAGGAAGGTCTCGACCTCGTTCAGCTCGAAGCTGCGGCCGCCCGGGATCTTGGGGATGGAGAAGCCGCACTCGTCGCCGTTGCCGACCTTGCCGGTGCAGGTGAAGCGGCGGTAGTTCTCCTTGACCACGCCGCCGCACTTCGGACACGGGGTCTTCAGCGTCGCGTAGTCGCCGGGGATGGTGTCGCGGTCGTATTCCTTGGCCTTGCGCACGACCTTCTCGGTCATTGCGGCGATCTCGGCCATGAAGTCCTCGCGCTTGAGGCGGCCCTTCTCCATCTCGGACAGCTGGAATTCCCAGTTGCCGGTCAGCTCGGGCTTGGACAGCTCGTCGACGCCCAGGCCGCGCAGCAGCGTCATCAGCTGGAAGGCCTTGGCGGTCGGGATCATCTCCCGGCCTTCGCGCAGCATGTACTTCTCGGCCAGCAGGCCTTCGATGATGGCCGCGCGCGTGGCCGGCGTGCCCAGGCCCTTCTCGGCCATGGCCTCGCGCAGCTCGTCGTCGTCGACCAGCTTGCCCGCGCCTTCCATCGCCGACAGCAGCGTCGCTTCGGTGTAGCGCGCCGGCGGCTTGGTCACCAGGGCTTTCACGTCGGTGCTCTCGGTGCGCACGACCTCGCCGGCCTTCACCGGCACCAGCATCGCGCCGCTGGTGCCCGGCTCGGCGTTCTCGTCGGTGGCTTCCTTGCCGTAGACGGCCTGCCAGCCCGGCTTGATCAGCACCTTGCCGTTGGTCTGGAAGGCGTACGACTTCTCGGCGGTCTTCACCGTCGAGATGCGTGTCGTGACCTGGAACTCGGCCGGCGGGAAGAACACGGCCAGGAAGCGCTTGACGACCATGTCGTAGAGCTTGGCTTCGGCCTCGGTCAGGCTGCTGGGCGCCTGCAGCGTCGGGATGATCGCGAAGTGATCCGACACCTTGGTGTTGTCGAAGACCTTCTTCGTCGGCTTGATGTAGCCCTTGTCCAGGGCGGTGCGCGCGTGCTGCGCCAGCGGCTGCAACGGGCCGGGCATGTTCGCGCTGGCGATCATGCGCGCCGTGTCCTGGGCGACGATCAGGTAGTCCTCGGGCAGGTAGCGCGAGTCGGTCCGCGGGTAGGTCAGCACCTTGTGCTTCTCGTACAGCGCCTGCGCCAGGCCCAGCGTGGTCTTGGCCGAGAAGCCGAAGCGCGAGTTGGCCTCGCGCTGCAGCGTGGTCAGGTCGTACAGGCCGGGGCTGGCGGTCGTGCTGGGCTTGGACTCCTCGGTCACCGTGGCGGGCTGGCCCAGCGCGGCGGCGGCGATGGCGTCGGCCTCGGCCTGCGTCCAGACACGGTCGGCGCGCTGCTCTGGATCGTCGGCGTTCTTCTTGAACGCGGTATCGAACCACTTGCCCTCGTACTGGCCGGCCTCGGCGTCGAAGTTCCCGCGGATTTCCCAGTAGTCGCGGTAGACGTGCTTGCGGATCTTCTCCTCGCGCTCGACGACGATGGACAGCGTCGGCGTCTGCACGCGGCCCACGGTGGTCAGGAAGAAACCGCCGTCGCGCGAGTTGAACGCGGTCATCGCCCGCGTGCCGTTGATGCCCACCAGCCAGTCGGCTTCCGAGCGGCAACGCGCCGCGTCGGCCAGCGGCAGCATCTGCGCGTCGGTGCGCAGGCCTTCGAAGCCGTCGCGGATCGCCTGGGGCGTCATCGACTGCAGCCACAGGCGGCTGACCGGCTTGTTCACCTGCGCCTTGGCCGTGCCGGCGTACTGGACGATGAGGCGGAAGATCAGTTCCCCTTCGCGCCCCGCGTCACAGGCGTTGATCAGCGAGGTCACGTCCTTGCGCTTGATCAGCTTGACCAGCGCGTTCAGGCGGCCCTTGCTCTTGTCGATCGGGTTCAGATCGAAGTGGGGCGGGATCACCGGCAGGTGGGCGAAGCTCCACTTGCCGCGCTTGACGTCGAACTCCTCCGGCGCCTTGATCTCCACCAGGTGGCCGACGGCCGAGCTGACGACGTAGTCGTCGTTCTCGAAATACTCGTCATGCTTCTCGAACTTCCCCGACAGGGCGGTCAGCGCCTTGACGATGTCCTGGGCCACCGACGGCTTTTCCGCGATCACCAATGCCTTGCTCATGCGCTTGCTTCTTTCGTCTTCATTCAGGCGTCCAAGATCTTCATGAACGTCTGCCTACAATCCGGCCTCGCGCGCGCCCACGCACCTACGTACGTGTGTGCACGCGCGCGCACCCATGAATTCAATGTACCGGACTCGCTCCATGCCGCAACCGCGCCCCGCTCAGAGTGTTCCCGCCCCCGACCCGGCTCCGGACCCTGAGGCCGTCGATACCGTCGCCGGGAAGGCCGCCGCGCCTTCGTCCTCCAGGCGAGGCGCCCGGATCCAGGTGCGGGCCTCAGGCGTGCACGGACGCGGCGTGTACGCACTGGTGCCGCTGGAAGCCGGCGAGAAACTCATCGAATACAAGGGCGAACGCATCGCGTGGTCCGAGGCGCTGGATCGCCATCCGCACGATCCGTCGCAGCCGGACCATACCTTCTACTTTCACCTTGAGACCGGCGGGGTCATCGATGCGGCGGTGGACGGCAACCAGGCGCGCTGGATCAACCACGCCTGCAGCCCGAACTGCGAGGCGCGCGAGATCGACGGCCGGGTGTTCATCCATGCGTTGACGGACATCTCCCCGGGCGAGGAGCTGTTCTACGACTATGGTCTGGTGATCGACGAACGCTATACGCCCAAGTTGAAGAAGCGGTTCGAATGCCGGTGCGGCACGCCGGGCTGCCGGGGCACCATGCTGGCGCCCAAGGAGAGAAAGCGCTGAGGAGGTAGCCTGGGGACCCTGTCAGGTCCTACAGCCACCGATTCATGGTGACGATCCCCGGACGGGGACCATCTCCCTCTAGACTCCGGCCATTCACGACCACCGGGCGGCTCGGCCCGGGAAGACCAAAGACGGGATCGCAGGATCACATTCGCGGCGATGCAAGAACATCAGAACTGGGGCGCAGAGGCCCTGTGGCAAGACCTGGAGCCGTTGCTGCCGGGGCTCAGCATCGAGGTGCTGGCGCGGGTCGAATCGACCAACGCCACGCTGATCGAGCGCGTGCGCCGGGACGAGGGCACCCTGGCCGCGGGCCGTGCGGGCGATCGTCCGTACGGGCGGCGCCAGCATGACCTGCACCCGTGCCTGCTGATCGCGGAGCACCAGACCCACGGACGCGGCCGGCAAGGCCGCGCCTGGCACAGCACGGCGGGTGCGTCGCTGACCTTCTCGCTGTCGATGCCGGTGGAAGTGGCCGACTGGTCGGGGCTGTCGCTGGTGGTGGGCGCGGCGATCGCCGAGGCGCTCGATCCCGACGGCAGCCGCCTGGGCCTGAAGTGGCCCAACGACCTGTGGCTCGACGAACGCAAGCTCGGCGGCATCCTGATCGAGACGGTGCCGGCCGGCAGCTCGCGCATGGCGGTGGTGGGCGTGGGCCTGAACGTGTCGGACCGCGCCAAGGTCGCGGAGTCGCAGCTCAACACCGGTTTCGCCTGCCTGCAGGAACTGATTCCCGACGTGACCCCGCCACAGGCGCTGGCGCGGCTGGCGCCGGTGCTGGTGAAGGCGCTGGCGGCGTTCCCGCAGAGCGGCTTCGGCGCCTGGCGCGAGCGCTTCGCGCGCCGCGATCTGCTGCAGGGGAAGGCGATCACGGCCGGACTTGTCGAAGGCACGGGCGCGGGCGTCAGCGAACGCGGTGAACTGCTGATCGACACCCCGCAAGGCCGCCAGACGGTCAGCGGCGGCGAGGTCAGCGTGCGGCTCGGCGGCGCCTCCGCCGGACAGGGATAAGCCACGATGCTGCGCGCTGCGGTCGTCCTGCTCTTCGTCGTCAACGTGCTGGTGTTCGCGTGGAACAAGGGCTGGGTGGCCGGCATGGCGCCCGCCGCGCCGCGGCTGGATCAGCAGATCAACCCGGAGCGGCTCTCGCTGCTCAACCAGAACGCCGTCACGCAGCTCGCGGCGCGGTCCTGCCTGGAGCTGGGACCGCTGATCGGCGATGAATTGCTCAAGCGCGCGAACGCGGCGCTGTCGGGCGCCGGGATTCCGTCGTCGTCCATCGAGACCACGGCGGTCAACAGTGGCGGCGTGTGGGCGCTGGCCACGATCAAGATGCCGAGCAAGGACTTCCGCGAACGCAAGGAAGACACCTACCGCAGCGCCAAGATCGCGTTCGAGCCGCTGCAAGGCTTCCCCGACGAACAACCGACGCTGGTGCTCAGCAAGCACGACAGCGAAGCCGCGGCGCTGGCAGCCCTCGACGGCATGACCAAGCGGAACTACAAGGGCCTGCGCGTGATGCGGCTGCAGGAACCGCTGCAGCAGACGACGCTGCGCCTGGCACGCCTGGACGGCGCACAGTCCGCGAAGCTGAATGCGCTGGCCAATCCGCCCTGGGGCGAGAAGCGCAAGGATTGCTCGGTGGAAGCGCCGGTGGCGTCTTCCGCCGCAAGCGCCGCGAATGGATCAGGGTCGGGCGCAAGCCGCTGACCACAAGACCTGACCCTCGGGCTTCCTGTCGGGGAGCGCGCTCCACTCTTCTTACTCCCTCTCCCGCACTGCGGGAGAGGGCAGGGGTGAGGGCCAGCGGCGGTGGAAGGACAGAGGCGCTCTGAGAGACCGCCTACCCACCCCGTTCAGTGCGTTGGCCGCCGAGGCATGGGGCCCCGGAGTCAAGCTCCGAAACCCCACGCCTCACCGTCCCCAACCCGTGTCGTACTGCCCCGGTTTTGCTACCGAGGACTTCTTCGATTTCAGGCTCGATTACTTCGAGCGGATCTTGGCGAGACGCGGCTTCGGCCAACGCAGCGCGACGATTGCCAGCGCCAGACCCGCCAGCCAGAACCCGCTCATCGCGCCACCGCCACCACCACCCGACGATGTGTCGGTGGGCGTAGTGGGAGTGGTCGGTGTTGTCGGTGTCGTAGGTGTCGTAGGTGTCGTAGGCGTCACCGCCACCACGGCCGCATTCGCATCCAACATGCCCGCACCGCAGGTGCTCGTCGTGCAGTTGCACTCCAGTTGCGGTTTCGTGCTGTTGCCGGCCACACATTGCGCGACACCCGTTGCGGCTGCGGGGAAGGCCCGCGCTGAGGATTGCAGCGCGGCCTTGATCTGAGTCGGCGTGAGACTGGGATTCACCGCGAGCATCAGTGCCACCGTGCCGCTGACCAGCGGCGTCGAGAAGCTGGTGCCGGTGCCGGTGTAGTTGAAGGCGTTGCTGTTGGCGACGGGCGTGGTGGTGCCGCTGTTGCTCGTCGACAGGATCGGGTACAGGCAGGAGCCGGTCGAGTTGACGCAGTTGCCACCCGGCGCGCTGATCGTCACCTGCGGACCGAGGTTGGAGAACCCGACCTTGGTGCCGGTATGACGCAGACCGGCCACGGCGATGACGTTCGCGCAATTGGCCGGCGTGCCGACGGCGATGCCGCCTTCCTTGGTCGGATCGTCGTTCTCGACGCCGTTGCCGGCTGCGACGACGACCGTCGCACCGGCGTTGTAGGCCGCCGTGATCGCGTCCTGGTAGGTCGAGGTGCAGGCCCCGTCGCCGCCCAGGCTCATGTTGATGACCTTGGCGGGGTTGGCATTGGTGGGCAGTCCCGGGACGGCGACACCGGCCGCCCAGCGCATGCCGGCGGCGATGTCCGAAGCCCAGCCACCGCACTTGCCGAGCACGCGCACCGGCTGCACCTTGGCACCATACGCCACGCCGGCCATGCCCTGGCCGTTGTTGGCCACGGCTGCGATCAGGCCCGCCACGCGTGTGCCGTGCCAGGAACTGGGGCCGATGTCGTCAGAGGTGCAGCTGGAGCCGAGGCGGCCACTGGTGATGTCGGATTGATCAACCCAGTCGCCAGGATCGCTCGGGTCGCTGTCGGCACCGTCGCCGTCATTGGCGCTCGCGATGGCGGTGGTGCCGCTGCTGAAGCCGATCAAGTCGTAGCCCTGGACGAACTGTCCGGCCAGGTCGGGATGGTCCATGCGCGCGCCGGTGTCGAGGACCGCGACGACGACACCCGATCCGGTGGACTTGTCCCAGGCGGCGGGCGCGTTGATCGACGAGAGCACCGTCGAATCGGGCGCCTTGAGGTACCACTGGCCTGCGGTGACGCCGGCCGAAGCAGCGGTGGCGTAAAGCGGGTCATTGGGCACTGCGTAGCGCTTCCACCAGCGGTCGACTTCGACCGACTCGACGTCGCCGTCGGCGGCCAGCCGCTTGGCGAGTTCCGCGGAGCTCATGCCGGTGGCGGTGTAGACGTGGGTGCGGTTGTCCAGGCTGCGGCGCACCTGCAGCGTCGCGGCATGTCTGAGACCGAGGGTCGTGCCGCGGATCTGGGCGATGTCCTTGGCTTCGGAGGCGGTGGCGCGCGTGGCGAGCGGCCTGGCCTTGACGGCATCCGCCTGGGCCTTGAAGCGCACGATGACGCGTGCGAAGTCGGGCTGCTGATCCGGCTTCAGGGCGGTGCCGGTGACGGCGCCGGCGGTGCCGACCCCGAACAGACCGACGACAGCCAGGGCGGCGGCGAGACGCTTCGGCAAAGACAGCACGGACATGCGGAAACTCCACAAAACTGAGCTAGC
Organism: Roseateles noduli; assembly: GCA_002205125.1. GTDB lineage: Bacteria > Pseudomonadota > Gammaproteobacteria > Burkholderiales > Burkholderiaceae_C > Roseateles > Roseateles noduli. The sequence goes on from NIOE01000012.1 coordinate 114,576, forward strand.
CAGTTTATGAGGGAGGCCGCTAAGAAATTGCTAATGGCACGACACATTTGCAGCGAGGCATCACCTCTAAAGGGGGATTCCGCACGCAAACATCGGCCATCAGCGAACAAAGTGGTGACGGATCGTATCGACGCTGTTCCAGGAACGAAAAAGCCCCGCCAAGGCGGGGCTTCGATGGCTGGACGGGCGTCGCTTACTTGGCGACGACCTTGACCATTTCCAGCACCTTGTTCGAGTAGCCCCACTCGTTGTCGTACCAGGACACCAGCTTGACGAAGGTGCCGTCCAGGGCGATGCCGGCGTCGGCGTCGAAGATGGAGGTACGCGGGTCGCCGCGGAAGTCGGTGGCGACGACCTTGTCCTCGGTGTAGCCCAGCACGCCCTTCAGGGCGCCTTCGCTCTGGGCCTTCATTTCGGCGCAGATCTCGGCGTAGGTGGCGTTGTTGTTGAGCTCGACGGTCAGGTCGACGACGGAGACGTCGGAGGTCGGCACGCGGAAGGACATGCCGGTGAGCTTCTTGTTCAGCTCGGGGATCACGACGCCCACGGCCTTGGCGGCGCCGGTCGAGGACGGGATGATGTTCTCGAGGATGCCGCGGCCGCCGCGCCAGTCCTTGTTGGACGGGCCGTCGACGGTCTTCTGCGTGGCGGTGGTGGCGTGCACGGTGGTCATCAGGCCGCGCTTGATGCCCCACTTGTCGTTCAGCACCTTGGCCAGCGGGGCCAGGCAGTTGGTGGTGCAGCTGGCGTTGGAGATGATGGCCTGGCCGGCGTAGGTCTTGTCATTGACGCCGTAGACGAACATCGGGGTGTCGTCCTTGGACGGGGCCGACATGATCACCTTCTTGGCGCCGGCGGTCAGATGCTTCTCGCCGGTTTCCTTGGTCAGGAACAGGCCGGTGGCTTCGACGACGATGTCGGCGCCGACTTCGTTCCACTTCAGCTCGGCGGGATCCTTGACCTGGGTCAGGCGGATGCGCTGGCCGTTGACGATCAGCGTGTTGCCGTCGACCGCCACGTCGCCGTCGAAGCGGCCGTGGACGCTGTCGTACTTGAGCATGTAGGCCAGGTAATCGGGCTCGAGCAGGTCGTTGATGGCGACGATCTGGATGTCCTTGAAGTTCGCCACGGCGGCGCGGAACACCATGCGGCCGATGCGACCGAACCCGTTGATACCGATCTTGATGGTCATGAGGAAAGTCTCCTGCGAGTGAAATGAATCGATGACGTCATGGGCGCGTCGCCCAGCCAGTGGACGTCGCGCCTCGGAGGTGTTCGGTCCGGCGCCGCGCGGGGCTGCCGCGACAGGTCCGTCCGGCAGCCGGCTGGGTCGCCGGGAACCTTCGATTTGAACAGATAGTCGACGCCCGACGTTTCGAGCGGGTTACCGGATTACGTCCGCCGGCGATCGGCGGTTACGGCGAGGGCGCTGCAGGGCACGCCAAAACGCGTCAGGGCGTTGTGGCACTCGTGGTCGCGGCCGCCGTGGCGGCCGGCTGCAGCCGCAGCGTGCCACAGGCGACATCGACCTTGACCACCCGGCCGAGGAGCCGTTCGAAGCGCTCCGGCGTGAGGGCCATCTGCAGTCCCGCGAGCCAGCTCAGGAACTCCGCGCGGTTACGGTCGCGCTCGCCGACTTCGCCGACGTGGTTGGCCACGGCGGGTTTGCCGAGCTTCCAGGCGACGGTGAATGGGCAGTGCATCGTGTTGAAGTCGAACTCCACCTGCTGCTGGCGGATGTCCTTGATGTTGGACAGGAACTCGCCGAGCGTGACCTGGTCCTTGAAGACGGACCGTCCCGCATCGTTGCGGCGATAGACCATCTGCTGGAGGAAGCTCACCGGCCGCGCGTCCGGTGCGAGGCAGGGCAGGCGGTACTCGCGAATGCGATCGACGAAGGCGTCCTGCGTGTTGCCGCCGGTGGAGCTGTACAGCACCTCGACCTGCGGCGGCTGGTCCGGCGCGGTGAAGGTCATGCGGGTCAGCACGTTGCTGACGGTCTTGCGATCGAACTTCGAGGCGCCGACCTGGAGCTTCTCGGCGGGCGTGCGCAGGCATTCGCGCATCGCGCGCAGGCGGGCGGGGTCGTCTTCCTCGACGGGGTGGGACCAGCGGATCGGCACGGCTTCCTGCGGATGGAACAGGAAGGTCTGGACCGCGCGGACCGTCGGCTGTCCCGCAGACTGGCAAGGCAGCCGGTAGGCGGCGACGTGCGCGCGCACCGCGTTGACGAGGCGCTCGTCGCCGAAGCGGGCGAGGACCTCGACGTCCGGTGCCTTGTCGGGCCCGGAGAAGGCCAGGGCCACGCGCACCGTGCCGCCGAGGTTGAGGCGGCGGGGCTCCGCGGGGTATTCGAGCGAGGCAGGCGCCTGCAGGCAGCGCAGCGTGCTGGTGGCGGGATCGGCGGGCGCGTCGCTGATGTCGCCTTGCTGGGCGCGAGCGGGCGTGCCCGCGAGCAGGGCGGCCAGCAGGCCGAGCGCGCCGAGGGTGGCGGCGAAGGGATGGTGTTTCATGCGCGGGGTCAGGTCTTGGCGTGGAGGTTGAGCTCGCCGCAAGGCACGCGGATCTGGAGGTCCTCGCCGAACAGCGCGCGGGCCTGCTTGGCCGACGAGTATTTCAGGTTCTGTCGCGACAGCCAGTCGATGAAGATGGCGCGGTCCGGTTTCTTCTCGCCGTCGGTGACTTCATTGGGCAGGGTGGGGCCGTACATCGTGTAGTTCACGTTGAACGGGCAGGCCATGGTGTTGAAGTCGAAGCGCACGCCCTCGGCATGCGGGTTCTCGGTCATGGCGAGGAAGTCGACCAGGTTCACCTGTTCCACCTTGAGGACCTGGCGCTGCAGGCCGGGCGGGTAGAGGCGGAACATCTGCTGGAGCACCAGCGGCGGATCGTCGGCCTTGCGGCAGGGCATGCGGGAGGCGCGCGCCCAGTCGACGACGGTATCGACGGCTCGCGGCACGGCCTGCTGGTGCAGGACCTTGACCTCCGGGGGCTGTTCGCCGTCACCTGAGAAGGTCATGGTGATGACGACGTTGTTGACTTCGCGGCCGACGCTCAATCCGTTGAAGATCATGTCGTGCTTCGGCCGGAGGTAGCAGTGGTCGAGTCGTCCGCGCGGCGTGGTCTCGTCGGGCGCGAGGGGCAGCGGGGCCTTCTGGGTGTTGGAGAACTCGAACTCCTGGACGGCGCTGACGGTGCCGTCGGTCGGCTGCAGGCAGGGCAGGCGGTAGCGGTCGACGTAGCGCGTGACGACGTCGAGCATGTCCTCGCGCAGCGAGTTGGTCAGCAGCTGGACCTCGGGCGCCTGGTCGGGCGCGACGAACTTGAGCTTGACGCGCGCGAAGCCGCCGGTGCGATCGTAGTTTCCGAGCGCGGGGAACTTGGGTTGCTGCTCGGGCCGCTGCAGGCAACTGAGCGATTGCGCCGGCGAAGGCGGACTGACGTCCGTGGCGCCGGCCGCGGCCATCGCGCTACCGGCGATCGCCCACGAGAGAAGCGCGCCGGTGGCGCGCGCGAAGAGATGCCGTGTCATCGTGCTCCCTGGATTCGAGTCTTGTCCCTGACCCGAAGGCGGCTGAGCACGCCGTCGGGCGTCGGGCAGTCTATGCGGGGGAGCTGTCGAATCGAGCCCCCCTTCGGAGGGGGAGCGCGGGCAAGCGCAGCGTTTGTCGCCGGCATCGGCGGCATCGAGGCCGCGCGTCCGGACGTGAAAAGAGGTGCACGAGGCACCTCTTCATCTCGTGCTGGAGAAGCCCAGCGCGATGCTTGCTCAACCCTTCAGGCGCGCCTTGCCCAGCACCACCTTGACGGTGTCGGCGACGTTTTCCGGCGTGAAGCCGAAGTGCTTGAACAGCACGTTGGCCGGGGCCGATTCGCCGTAGGTGTCCAGGCCGACGACGGCCGAGACGCCGTACTTCCACCACAGGTCGGTCACGCCGGCCTCGATGGCGACGCGCGGCAGGCCTTCCGGCAGCACGCCCTTCTTGTACTTGGCGTCCTGGCGGTCGAACAGGCTCGTGCAGGGCATGGAGACGACGCGCACCGGGATGCCGGCCACGGCCAGCTGCTGCTGGGCCGCGATGGCCAACTGCACTTCCGAACCGGTGGCGATCAGCACCGCTTGCGCCTTCTTCTTCAGGCCGACGTCGGCCGGCTCGCTCAGCACGTAGCCGCCGGTGGTGATGGCGTCGACGGCCTCGCCCGACTTCTTCAGGTAGGGCAGGTTCTGGCGGCTCAGCGCGAGCACGCTGGGACGCTGGCTGTTGGCCAGGGCCAGCGTCCAGGCGACGGCCGTCTCAGCGGTGTCGGCGGGACGCCAGACATCCAGGCCGGGGATCAGTCTCAGGCTGGAGACGTGCTCGACGGACTGGTGGGTCGGGCCGTCTTCGCCCAGGCCGATGGAGTCGTGCGTGAACACGTGGATCACGCGCTGCTTCATCAGCGCGGCCATGCGGATGGCGTTGCGGCTGTAGTCGCTGAAGGTCAGGAAGGTGCCGCCGTAGGGGATGAAGCCGCCGTGCAGTGCGACGCCGTTCATGATCGCGGCCATGCCGAACTCACGCACGCCATAGTTGATGTGGCGGCCGCCGTTGGAGCTGCCGTCCTCTTCCAGGCGGAAGGCGGGCGTGCTCTTGGTATTGGTCAGGTTGGAGCCGGTCAGGTCGGCCGAGCCGCCCAGCAGCTCGGGCATCGCGGCGGTGAAGGCCTCCAGCGCGATCTGGCTGGCCTTGCGGGAGGCGACCGTCTCGGCCTTCTCGTGCGCGCCGATGACGGCTTGCGCGGCGATGTCGGCGAAGTTGGGCGGCAGCACGCCGGCGATGCGGCGCGAGAACTCGGCGGCCAGTTCCGGGAACTGCGTGGCGTAGGCGTCGAACTTCTCGTCCCAGGCCTTCTCGAAGCCGGTGCCGGCGTCCTTGCCGTCCCAGTCGGCGTAGACCTCGGCGGGCAGCACGAAGGGCTCGTGCGACCAGCCCAGCGCCTCGCGGGTCAGCTTGATTTCCTCGGCGCCGAGCGGCTCGCCGTGGGCCTTGGAGGTGTTGGCGCGGTTCGGGCTGCCCTTGCCGATGTGGGTCTTCGCGATGATCAGCGACGGCTTGTCCTTGCTGGTCTTGGCCAGCGCGATGGCGGCGTCGACGGCGTCGACGTCATGGCCGTCGACCGGGCCGACGACGTTCCAGCCGTAGGCGGCGAAGCGCTTGGCGGTGTCGTCGCCGAACCAGGGGCCGACCTGGCCGTCGATGGAGATGCCGTTGTCGTCGTAGATCGCGATCAGCTTGTTCAGCTTCCACGAGCCGGCCAGCGAGCAGGCTTCATGGCTGATGCCTTCCATCAGGCAGCCGTCGCCGAGGAAGGCGTAGGTGTGATGGTCGACGATGGTGTGGCCGTCGCGGTTGAATTCCTTGGCGAGCTGCTTCTCAGCCAGCGCGAAGCCGACGGCGTTGGTGATGCCCTGGCCGAGCGGGCCGGTGGTGGTCTCGACGCCGGGGGTGATGCCGACTTCCGGGTGTCCCGGGGTCTTGGAGTGCATCTGGCGGAAGGCCTTGAGCTCGGCGAGCGGCAGGTCGTAGCCGGTCAGGTGCAGCAGGGCGTAGATCAGCATCGAGCCGTGGCCGTTGGACAGCACGAAGCGGTCGCGGTCGGCCCACTGCGGGTTGGCCGGGTTGTGGCGCAGGTGGCGCTTCCACAGCGCGACGGCGATCTCGGCCATGCCCATGGGGGCGCCCGGGTGGCCGGAGTTGGCCTGCTGGACGGCGTCCATCGCCAGGGCACGGATGGCGTTGGCCATCTGGGTGGTGTTCGGGGTGACGACGGCGGCAGCGGTCTCGGCCATGGTGGTGGTCTCGGGCAGTTGGGGCAAACCCGGCATTCTAGTGATGCCGCCGGGAAGCGGTTTTCGCGTTCGTGACTCGGGTGGAAAAGTGCGCGGGGAACTGCTGGAGAGGGCCCTCTACACTCGCGGCCTCATTTCCTGGATTGATCGATGCGAGCCATGATCCTCGCGGCCGGGCGCGGCGAGCGCATGCGGCCGCTGACCGACCACACGCCCAAGCCGCTGCTGAAGGTGCGCGGCAAGCCGCTGATCGAGTGGCACATCGAGGCCTTCGCGCGCGCTGGCATCCGGGACATCGTGATCAACACGGCGTGGCTGCACGAGCAGTTCGAGGCGACGCTGGGCGACGGCGCGCGATTCGGCGTGACGCTGCATTACAGCCACGAAGGCGAGCGCTACGGCCGCGCGCTGGAGACCGGCGGCGGCATCGCGACGGCGCTGGATCTGCTCTGCGCGGACGGCGACGACGCGTTCTGGGCGGTGTCGGCGGACATCTTCATTCCCGACTTCGAGTTCGACGCGGCAAAGGCAGCAGCCTTCGCGGCGAGCCCGCTGCTGGCGCACCTGTGGTTCGTGCCGAAGCAGCCGCGGCATCCGACGGGCGACTTCGGCATCGACGCGGCAGGCTTCGCGACGATCGATGGTGACCTGGAGGTCTACAGCAACATCGGCCTGTACAAGCGCGCGTTCTTCGACGGCGTGCAGGCGGGGCAGCATCAGCGCATCCGCGCTAGCCTCGACCGCGCCATCAACGCGCGAGCGGTGACGGCGGAGCTCTACACAGGCCCATGGGCGAACGTGGGTGCGCCGGAGCAACTGGAAGAGCTGAACGGGCAAGCCTGAATGCGAGCTGTCCGTTTGAGATCGCAGATCGCGATCTCAAACCCGCGTTGCGTGGCAGATGGACAGATGTTTTGAGATCGCAAGCTGCGATCTCAAACAAGGTTGACGACGACCTGACACGACCCGGCACCTCGGTGGGAGACGGATCCCCACGCATCCCCCAAGCAACCCCACGATGGCGGAATCGCGGGAGCACTTTGATTTTTATCAGAGAGTGATCCGTCGACCGGTTGCACGATGCACGCAGGTGCTTCAAACACACCAGCGCTTCAGGCCTCGCGATCAAAGCGAGGCTCTTCCCGTACTCATGGTTTACGGGCGAGATGGGTCATTCCGTGAGGGTGACCACACGACGGAGTGCTGCGTGGTTTGACATCTCGCCCACCCCTTCGATTCGATCGACCGCATGTCGCGACTCGGCAATCGAAGTCGGTGGTTTCCAAAGTTCTTCGGAGTCTTACGAACATGGGAACCCTGCATCAAACGCGTATCAACGAAGCACGCGGCCCGATCCGCGATCGCCGCCCGCTGGCGGACTGCGACCTCGGCTCGCTCATCCGCCTCCAGAACGAGTGGGGCATGAGCGACGCGCAGCTCTTCGGCCTGCGTCTCGGCGCCGACGCGGTCTGCCTGCGCACCGATGTGTCCGTGGCCTCGGCCATCGCCAACCTGCGCAACACGCTGGTGTCCGCAGCGGCGACGCTGTCGCTGGTCGAGGACAACTGCGTGGAGGGCGACCCGTCCCGCCACGTGGTGGAGAGCGTGCGCCAGTCGCTGCGCGAAGGCCTCGGGATGCTCGGCATCGTCGGCCGCGCAGTCGACGAGGTCCCCGTTTGAGATCGCGGATTGCGATCTCAAACAGCAGAGCGCCGCTAAAGCAAAGCCGCCCACGCTCATGGGTCAATGACATGGCCCATGAGCGTGGGCGGCTTCGCGTGCATCCCGGCGCGATGCTGAAACTGCAGCGTCGATCTTTGAGATCGCAGATTGCGATCTCAAACCTCCGTCGCGATGAAAGTGGACTGATGTTTTGAGATCGCAGTTTGCGATCTCAAACGTTGAGACGGTCGGGAGTGCTCGCCCATGAGCCTCGACAAGACTTGCCCCCCCATCATTCCCTCCAATGGTGGAACAGGCCGGAAACTTTGATATGGATCAGAAAGCGATCGCGCCATTGCGAAGAGCATGCGTACTCGTTGTTCCGATCCGGAGAAGTCCCCTTGGAAGTCTTTCACCGCACGCAGCTGGCCGAAGAGCTGGCTACCTACATCCTCGATGACGCAACGTCGTCTTCGAGTTCCTCGCTCTTGCTTGCCGCTCCGCGCGGCACCGGGAAGTCCACCTTCCTCTCCTATGACCTGGGTCCGGCGCTGAGCCGTCGGGGTGCCGTGGTCATCCATGTCGATCTTTGGGAGGCGCTCGGCGAAGAGCCAGGCGAAGTCCTTGCCGCCGAGGTCCGGAGCGCTCTCGGTCGCCACGACGGCGCCTTGATTCGCCTCGCCCGCAGGACGGGTCTCGTCGAGAGGGGAAATGGCGCGTGGCCGCTCGGCCTCCTGCGAGACGACGTTGGCAACATGGTGTCGCTGACGCACGCCCTTGCTGCGCTGTCGGACGAATGCGCGCAGCCCCTGGTCCTGATCGTGGACGAAGCACAGGACATCATCACCACGCAGAACGGGAAGAACATCCTGCGTGCGATCCGGTCCGCGATCGAAGAACTGAACATGGGGTCGCATCACGGCCTCCGCCTCGTGGCCGTCGGCTCGGAGCGCGCGAAGCTCGCGATGCTGGCCCAGGATCTGAAGTCCTCGCTGGACGACGAGAGCGTGAGGGACGTCCCGCTCCTGGGGCGGGAGTTTGTCGAGTGGTTCTGCCACCACGCTCCCGGATCTGTTCGTCTGGACGTTGATCAGGTGGAGGCGTTGTTCCTACGGTATGGCAGTCGTCCCGCCTGGCTCAGCGCGGGTCTTGATGCCCTCCTGCGCGGGACGAGTCGGGAGCCGGGCGAAACGATCAACGTGCTGACGAACGCGATGGTCCATCTTGAGCGCGGCGCGGTCCGGAATCTGCTTATCCGTCTCCGCTGGCTCAATCCGTTGGAGTTCGCGCTCCTGCGTGTCATCGCAGCCCAAGGGTGGGAGTGCGCACCGCTTTGGCCCGGCACCATGAAGACGCTTCAGACCGTCCTCGCTGACGACGGCAATCCGGCCACGATGCGTGTCGATGTGGCGCAGGTGGGCGCAGCCTTGGAGAGCCTTCGCGAAAGGCGTCTGCTCTGGCGCTCTGTGGAAGGCGTGTACGCGCTGGAAGACATGGCGATGCGCGACAGGCTCAAATACGCCGGGCTGTTATCCGATGCAACCCGGCAGGTGACGCCGCTCTTTGCCGTGACCGACTGACGCCGAGGCCTCCGATGGCGAACTCCACATCGGTCGAACTGGTTGCGGCGGAAAGCATCTCGCTGCGCATTGCTGTCGTCCGCGGGCAGCGCGTGCTCACGGACACCGACCTCGCCGCGCTCTATGGCGTCGAGACAGGGCGCTTGAACGAGGCAATGAAGCGCAACCTTTCGAGGTTTCCGGAAGACTTCATGTTCACGCTCTCGGCCGAGGAGTTCTCCTCTTTGAGGTCGCAACTTGCGACCTCAAACGATGCGCCGGCGGGCCGCGGAGGTCGTCGCTGCGCGCCGCGCGTGTTCACGGAACATGGCGCATTGATGGCCGCGACGATTCTCAGCAGCCCCCGAGCGGTCGAGGTGTCGTTGTACGTCGTCCGCGCATTCATTCGACTGCGGGAACTGGCCGCGTCGCATGCTGACATTGCACATCGTCTTGGTGAACTGGAGGCGCGGACAGAAGCGCTGGCCCAGCATCAAGAGATGTTCAGCCGGCACGCGGACGATCAGTTCAAGCAGGTGTTCGAAGCCTTGAGGGACCTGATGAAGCCTTCAAGTCCGTCGTCGAAACGCCCGATCGGTTTTCTTCCGCCGACCGATGATGCGTAGCCGCTCCGGAATGTTTGAGATCGCAGATTGCGATCTCAAACCCGCGTCACGCAGAAAGTGGACTGACGTTTTGAGATCGCAATCTGCGATCTCAAACGTTCAGGAGGTCCGGTTCAGCGCGCCGTCCCCACCGGCCTTCCCGCCCAGCGCTCGCACTGCTGCCGCACCAGCTCGTTCAGCAGCTGCTCCTTCTCCACGACCCCGCGCGCCCACGTCGCGTCGTTGCCCTGCCAGCGCATTTCCTCGCGCACATACCGCAGCGCCGGTTCCGCCTTCAGCGCGACCGCGTGCGGCTCCAGCGCGTGCAGCGTGACGTTCAGATCCTCGCGCAAGCTGCGGTGCTCACCGCTCTTCGGATCGACGAAGGTCCCGTCCAGCCCGAACCGGCACGCTTGGAACCGGTTGAACGTGTAGGGCAGGTAGTCGTCCTCGTGCAGCGCGAACGGCTTGTCGTGCGAGATCCACCGCGCCAGGCACTGGATCAGCGCCGCCAGCGCCGAGGCCTTCTCGATCGTCAGCGGCGTGTCGAGCACCCGCACCTCGATCGTCCCGTACTCGGGCTTGGGCCGGATGTCCCAGTAGAAGTCCTTCATGCTCTTCACGACGCCCGTGTGGGTCATCTTTTCGAAGAACACCAGGAAGTCGTCCCAGGTCAGCACGAAGGGCGCGCGTCCCGACAGCGGGAACGCGAACACCGAGTTCAAGCGCGCCGAATGGAAGCCGGTGTCGTTCCCCTGCACGTACGGCGAGGACGCCGACAGCGCGATCAGATGCGGGATGAAACGCGACAGCCCGTGCAGCAGTCGCAGCGCATGGTCCGGGCCTTCGCAGCCGATGTGCACGTGCTGTCCGAACACCGTGAACTGCTTGCTCAGGTAGCCGTACAGCGACGAGATCTCCTGGAAGCGCGGCTTGTCGAAGATCCGCTGCTTGCTCCAGTGCTGGTACGGGTGCGTGCCGCCGCCGGACAGCCCCAGGTTGAGCCGGTCGGCGCTGCGCACCAGCGCATCGCGCGTGGTGGTCAGCTGCTCCAGCACCTGCTCGTAGTTCGTGCAGACGTTGGTGCAGAGCTCGATCATGCTGTCCGTGATCTCGGGCGTGACGTCGCCCGGCACGGTCTCGCCCTTCATCACCCGCAGCAGATCCTTCGATCCCGGCATCAGGTCGTAGTCATGGCGGTTGACGATCTGGAGCTCCAGCTCCACGCCCATCGTCAGAGGCTTCGAAATGGCAAATGGTTCGAGGCTCATCGCTTGGTCGCCTCCTTGACTACAGGCGTTTCAGGTTGATGCTCGCCGGCGAGGCGCAGGCCCCATTGCACGGCGATCGGGCCGACCAGCTCCATCAAGGCGATCGTCGACAGGATGACGGGCGCGAGCAGCGCCGCGGTCTGCGGGTGGTGCAACTGCACTTCGCTGAAGAGCACCAGCATCGTGCCGGACACCGGACTCAGGCACACCGCCAGCGCGATGCCCTGGCGGGCGTCGATGCCGCTCAGGCGCGCCATGCCGGTCAGGGCCAGCGCCTTCGCGAACAGGCGCAGCAGCAGCAGCGCCAGCGCCAGCACCGCGCCCATCGCCAGCGCGTCCAGCGTCCACGCGGAACCGACCGCGACGAACAGCATCAGCACCAGCACCCCGCCCGCCGTGCCGAAGTGGCGCGGCCAGACCCACGGGCGTTCGGTGGTGTTGCGCAGGATCATGCCGGCCAGCAGCGGCACCAGCAGCGTCGACAGGTTCAGCACCCGCGCCACGCTCAGCGCCACCAGCACCAGGCCCAGCAGCATCAGCACCGAGTTCTCGTTGCGCAGGTCCAGCCGGCGCATCAGGTTCGCGGTGAGCCGCGCCAGCAGCGCGGCGACGATGATCGATCCGATGAAGGCATACAGCGGCTGTGCCACGGCCTCCAGCCAGTCGCCCTTCTGGTCCAGCGCCAACCAGCCCAGCAGCAGCTTGTGCGCGAGCACGCCGTAGATCGTGTTCAGCGAGGTCAGCGCGAGCATGCGCTCGCTCACCTGGCCGGCGGCGCGCAACTCCGCGCCTACGCGACCGACCACCGCGGCGCTCGACGCCATCGTCAGCACCGCGCAGCTGAACGCTACCAGCGGGCTGACGCCCAGCAGCATCAGACCGACGCCGACGATGGCGAAGGACGCGACGGCCTCCGCCGCGCTGGCGCCCAGCAGCGCCTTGTTGTTGCGCAGCCAGCGCAGGTTCACGCGCGAGCCCATCTCGAACAGCAGCAGCGCGAGCGCGAGATCGACGACCAGCCGCAAGCGCGCGTCCAGCGCGCCGTTGGCGAAGATGCCGTGACCCAGCGCCGCCAGGACCATGCCGACGACGCTGTACCCGACGACGCGGGGCAGGCCGAGCCGGCGGTTGACGAATTCGCCGAGCACGCCGGCGGCCACCATGGTCAGCGAGGCCCAGAACAGCCAATCGGGCCGGGGCGGCCAGCTGCTGAACTGCAGGAAGTTCGCAAAGTCGTTCATCAAGACGAAGGTTCTCCTCGTATCGTGGACGGCGGCCAGCGCGGGATCCGGTGGGCCGGGGAAGCCCCCGATCATCGGGCCAATCCGGTCGCCGCAATGGCGATGGCGGACAGGTGCTGGCAGCCTTTACTTGTCGGCTTTACCGATTGCCGGTCATCGGCAACCGGGCGGGAGCGTCAATTGCCGTCTCCGCGCCGGTCTTGTCGCACGTGTGGCAATCGGCGGTCCGGGCGATCACCTGGACGCGGGCCGTGCCGCAGGGTCAGGACTTGCCGGCGTCGATCGTCCGCGAGGAAGCGGATCAGGAATCAGGCTTCAGAAGGGGAAGCCGCCGGCGGCGAAGAGCGCACGACCGTCAGGTCGCTGCTCGACAGCCAGTCTGCCATCGTTTCGCGGGAACGCTGGCGCAATGCGCCCTCGAGGTCGGGGACATCGTCCCGCGGCGGAACGCCGATGACACCCTCCCAGCCGTTGCGGCCGCTGCGCTTGACCGCGTAGAGCGCTTCGTCGGCCAGCGCGACCGTCGCGGCCCAGTCCAGCGCCCGCGGGAAGGCCGGCGCCAGTGGGAACGCCGCGAAGCCCACCGAGCAGGTCACGTCCACGGTCCGGCCGTCGCCGAGGTCGAAGGGCGCGCCGCTGACCTGCAGCCGCGCGCGTTCCGCGAGCTCCGCCGCATGGGCCCGCGAGGTGTCGCGCGCGACGATGAGGAACTCCTCGCCGCCCCAGCGCACGAGATAGTCCGCCTCGCGGAACACGGCGGTCAGCCGGTCGCGCATCTGCTGCAGCACCGCGTCGCCGGCCGCGTGGCCGAGTCGGTCGTTCAGCGCCTTGAAGTGGTCGAGGTCGAGCAGGAAGAAGATCAGGTCGCCGTCGTCCGGCGGCGTCGCGCCAATGTCGTTGCCGTTGCCGTTGCCGTTGCCGTTCGCGCCTCCGTCGCCGCGCGCCTGTTCATGACGGCGCACTGCGAGCGCCACGTCGGCGTCGACATGCTGCGTCAGGAAGCGGCGGTTCCGAAGTCCGGTGAGCGGATCGGACAGGCTGGATTCCTCCAGCGCCACCGTCTTCGCCTGCAGGTCGAGCGAGAGCCGCTCCAGTTCGGCGGTCCGCGCCCGCACCTTGATCTCCAGCGCCAGCTGCGAACGCCGGAGGTAGGAGGTGCGCAGCGCCACCAGCAGGTAGACCAGCAGGATCAGTGCCGCGCCGCCGAGCGTGCGCGCCCACCAGGTCTGCCACCATTCGGGCATCACGCGCACGGGGATGTCGAGCTCCAGCGGGCTCCACACGCCGTTGCGGTTGGTGCCGCGCACGCGCAGCCGGTACTTGCCCGGATCGAGGTTGGTGTACACGGCCACGCGCAGGTCGGCGCCGGTGCTGATCCAGTCCGGGTCGAAGCCTTCCAGCTGATACGCGTAGCGGTTGCGTTCGGGTTCGCTGAAGTCGAGCGCGGCGAACTCGACGCTGAAGCTGCGGTTGTCGGCACCGATGGTGACGCCGTCCTCGGGCAGCTTGCCGGCCGCGAGGCGCTGGCCGTCGATGCGCAGTTCGGTGGTCACGAGCGGGGGCTTGTAGGCCCAGGCCTCGAAGCGCTCCGGCGTCACCACCAGCACGCCCTTGCTGCCGCCGAACAGCAGCCGGCCGTCGCGCGTCTTCATGTAGGCGCGGAACCAGCCGGTGCCGATGTCGACGCCGTCGGCGTTGGTCAGCTCGTAGTAGTTGTCCTTGGCCGGGTCGTAGACGAAGTTCTGCGACCAGATGCGACCCTCGCCGTCCTCCAGCAGGTTGGCGCCGAAGGCGCGGCCGATCACGCCGTGCTTCTCGCTGATGCGGTCGAACTCCGCGTCGCGGCCGTCCCAGCGGGTGAGCAGGTGCAGCCCGGCGGCGGTGTCGATCCACAGCCGCTGCCTGGAATCGACCAGGAGCCCGACGATCGAGTGGTGGCTCAAGTCGTGACCTGGCTGGGCGCGCGCGACGACCAGCTCCGTGCCGCCCGGCGGGAGGCGGTACAGGCCCTTCTCGGTGCCGACCCACAGGCCGCCGTCCTCGGTCTCGGAGATCGCGTTCACGTCGCCGGTCAGCGGCTGGCCGCCTTCCTGCCGGAGCCGAATTGGCGTCGCCGGGGTCGCCGCCTGAGGCGCCTGACCTGATTGAGCGCTCTTGCCGCTCTGTCCGCTTTGTCCGGCCGACGAAGTCTGCACGGGCGGTCCGGGCGGCAGGCGGTAGAGCCCGTCCTGCGTGCCGATCCACAGCGTGCCGTCGCGCCCGGCGAGCAGCCGCCGCGCGCGGCCGGTGCCGGCCTGGATGACGCGCAGCAGCTGGCGATCGCGCGTGTACTGGTGCAGGCCGCCGTCGCTGCCGAGCCAGACCGTTCCGTCCTTCATCTGGACGAGGCTGGAGATGCGTCCGCCCGACAGCCCGCCGCGCTGACCCGGCGCGGGGCGCAGCGTGGCGATCGACCGCAGCTGTTCGTCGAGCACCGTCACGCCGCTCTCGTTGCTGCCGAGCCAGATCTCGCCGGTGTCGAGCTGCACCATCGCGCGGGTGCTCGGATCGATCAGCTGTGCCTGCTTGCCCGGATCGCGGCCGCGCACCCAGGTGCTGGTGTTGGCGGGGTTGTGGCGCTGCAGGCCGCCGCCGTAGCCGCCGGTCCAGATCCAGCCGGCGCGGTCGCGCATCAACGCGCGGACCTCGTTGCCGCCCAGGCTGCCGCGGTTCAGCGGATCGTGCTTCATGGTCCGCAGCAGTTCGCCGGTGGCGACCGCGCGCAGCTCCAGCCCGCCGTTGCGGCCCAGCCAGAGGTGGCGCTCGTCCAGCGCGACGAAGGTGTTGACGGAGCCGTTCACCGCGTCCTCGGCGCGTTCGAGCAGCGTGCCCTCGCCTGTCTTCGGATCGACGAGGGCGAGGTCGCCCTGCTGCGTGCCGGCCCAGACGCGGCCGTCCGGCGCGACGAACAGGCTCAGCACGATCCTGCCGGCAAGACCTGGCTTGCCCGGCGTCGAGAACACCGGTTCGAAGCGGTCGGCGCCGGCGCGCTTGCGCGCCAGGCCCTTCCAGGTGCCGACCCACAGCGAGCCTTCGCGGTCGATGGCCAGCGACTGGACGCGGTCGTCGGGCAGGCCGCCGGGCGTCCCCTGCCGGTAATGCTGGAAGCGGCCCTCGACGGGGTCGTAGCGGTCCAGCCCGTGGCCGATGGTGCCGATCCAGAGCTGGCCGTCGCGGTCCTCGGCCAGCGCGCGGATCGTGCCGGCGGAGACCGCGCTGCGCGGCAGCTGCGGATTGGCGTCGGAGCGGAACAGCGACAGCTTCTCGCTCTGCGGGTCGTAGGCGGCCAGGCCGTCGGCCTCGGTGCCTATCCACAGGCGGCCGTCGCGCGCGACCAGCAGGGCGCGGATGAAACCGAGGCTGCGGGCCGAGCGCACACCGTTCTCGACCGGCGCGCCCGGCTGGCGGAAGTGGTAGCCGTCGAAGCGCACCAGCCCGGCGCCGGTGCCTATCCACAGGAAACCGGCGCGGTCTTGCGCGATCGCGGAGACGATGTTCAGCGGGACGGGCGCGTCGATGCCGACGGTCTCGAAACGCGGCTCGGCGAGCAGCGAGATTTCAGGCGGCGCGGGATGGTCGGCGCGGTCGGTGTGTCCGGCGGGTGTCTCGTCCGGGAACGCCGCGACGCCGCGCGGCGTGATCGCCATGGCAGAAGCCAAGGTCAGCACGACGGCGGCAAACAGGCTCGGCAGCAGGGGAATGGCACGTCGTCGCAGCATCGCGCGGGATGCTAGCCGGCCGGCCGCCCGGAATGCGGCACGGGCGCGACAACCCGGCCCCGCCAATGAGGGGCTTGGCGGGCGCTCTGCGGATAAACCCCGAGGGCTTACTTGGCGAGCGGCAGCGTGATCGCGTCGATGCGCGCCAGGATGTCCGGGGTCAGCTTCGGCGTGACGGCGAGCGCGCCCAGGTTGTCCTGCAGCTGCGAGAGCTTGCTCGCGCCCAGGATCACCGTCGACACGTGCGGGTTGCGGTTGATCCACGCGATGGCCAACTGCGCCAGCGTGCAGCCCAGCTCGTCGGCGATCTTGCCGAGTTCGCCGACCGCCGCGTTGCGCTGCGGTTCCTGCAGCTGCTCGCGCAGCCAGGACATGCTCTCCAGCGCGCCGCGGCTGCCTTCGGGGATGCCGTTGCGGTACTTGCCGGTCAGCAGGCCGGACGCCAGCGGGCTCCATGTCGTCAGCCCCAGGCCGAGGTCCTCATACAGGCGGGCGTAGTCCTTCTCCACGCGCTGGCGGTGGAACAGGTGGTACTGCGGCTGCTCCATCACCGGCTTGTGCAGGTGATGACGCTCGGCGATCTCCCAGGCGGCGCGGATCTCGTCGGCGCTCCACTCGCTGGTGCCCCAGTAGTGCGCCTTGCCCTGCGTGATCATGTCGCTCATCGCGCGCACCGTCTCCTCGATCGGTGTGTTCGGATCGGGACGATGGCAGTACACGAGGTCGATCTCGTCCAGCCCGAAGCGCTTGAGCGAACCGTCGATGGCCTGCATCAGGTACTTGCGGTTCAGCGTGTCCTTGTAGTTGACCGTGGTGCCCGACTTGTCGATGCCCCAGTAGAACTTGGTCGACACCACGTAGGTGTGGCGGCCCCAGCCCAGCTGCCTGAAGACCTGGCCCATGATCTCCTCGCTCTTGCCGAGCGCGTAGGCCTCGGCGTTGTCGAAGAAGTTGATGCCGGCGTCGCGGGCCGCGGCCATCAGCTCGACGGCCGAGCCGGTATCGACCTGGTTGTGATACGTCACCCAGGAGCCCAGGGACAGTTCGGACACCTGCAGGCCGCTGCGGCCGAGTCGACGGTATTGCATGCTTTTCTCCGTGGTTGCTTTTCTGAGTCTGCTGCGCGCGCTCCGAGACGTCTCTGAGTTCTCCCGGAGGCGCGCAAGCGTAGCGGAGCGCGGCGCGACTGTCAGACGGCACGTCGAATGCCCCGCCATCGCTGTCGTCGTGATGTCACCGTGAAGCTGAACACTGTGCCGCGCACATGCGACTGCACATGCTTCCTCCCCAATTCGCAAGCCGAGCGCTCGCCCCACCATGACCAAGAAGCCCCTGCTGAACCTGCTCAAGAACGACGATCACGTCGCTTCCGCCGAGCCCATCGACCACACCCGGCGCCATCTGGTGCGCGGCGCGCTGGCGGCCGGCGCCCTGGCCGGACTGCCGCTGGCGGGTTGCGGCAGCGACGACGGCAATGGCGACAGGCCGCAGGTCGCGGTCGTCTTCAGCCACGGCGTGGCCAGCGGCGATCCGCTGAGCGACCGCGTGATCCTGTGGACGCGTGTGCTCGCGCAGGACAGCGCCGACGTGCGCGATGTGCCGGTGAGCTGGGAGGTCGCGACAGATGCGACCTTCGCCTCGGTGGTGGCCAAGGGCGACGCGACCGCCCGCGCATCGAGCGACTTCTGCGTGAAGGTCGATGCCACCGGGCTGCAAGCCGGCGTGCGCTACTGGTACCGCTTCAAGGCTTACGCAGCGACCTCGACCGTCGGCCGCGCGAAGACCTTGCCGGTCGCCAACGTGGCCCAGGTGCGGCTGGCAGTGTTCTCGTGCTCGAACTATCCGACCGGCTACTTCAACGTCTACGCCGAGGCGGCCAAGCGCGCCGAGACCGACAGCTACGACGTGGCCGTGCACCTGGGCGACTACATCTACGAATACGGCCCCGGCCAGTACGCGAGCGGGAGCGCGCAGGCGCTGGGTCGCGTGGTCGAACCGCAGAAGGAGATCGTTGCGCTCGCCGACTACCGCCGCCGCTATGCGCAATACCGCGCCGACGCCGATCTGCAGAAGCTGCACGCCGCGCTGCCGATGATCGCGGTGTGGGACGACCACGAGGTCGCGAACGACGCCTGGAAGGACGGCGCCGAGAACCACCAGCCGGCCACCGAAGGCGACTACGCGGTGCGCCGCGCCGCCGCCGTGCAGGCCTGGCACGAATGGCTGCCGGTGCGCGACGGCAGCGATCCGCTGGTCACGTACCGCAGCTTCAACTTCGGCGCGCTGATGTCGCTGCACATGCTGGACACGCGGGTCCTCGCGCGCGACAAGCAGCTCAGCTACAACGACTACCTCACCGCGTCGGGCCTGGACAGCGCGAAGTTCCAGGCCGACATGGCCCGCACCGACCGCTCGTTGATGGGTGCGACGCAGAGCCAGTGGCTGCAGGCGCAGATGCAGGCGTCGACGGCCACCTGGCAGGTGCTGGGGCAGCAGGTGCTGATGGGCCGGATGAACATCCCGTCGCCCATCCTGTTCGAAGTCACCCAGCCGGGCACCGGCGTGTCGGTGTCGCAGTACGCGGCGATCGTGGCCAAGGCGCAGACGAATCCGGCGAGTCTGACGCCCCAGGAGCAGGCGGTGCTCGCCGCCCCCAGCATTCCCTACAACCTCGACGCGTGGGATGGCTATCCGGTGGCGCGCGAGACCTTGCTGGGCACGGCGCGTCAGTTGGACAAGAACCTGGTGGTCCTGGCCGGCGACACGCACAACGCCTGGGCGAACGATCTGCTGGACGCAGGGAATCGCCAGATCGGCGTCGAGTTCGCGACCTCGTCGGTGAGCTCGCCGGGCTTCGAGGAGTACGTGCCGAACGAGAACCCGCAGCAGTTCGCCGGCGCGCTGACGCAGCTGATCGGGCCGCTGGTCTATGCGGACACTTCGCGCCGCGGCTACATGACGGTCACCGCGACGGCGTCGGAATGCCGCTGCGACTGGATCTTCGTCAGCACCATCCTGAACCGCGAGTACACGGCGACGGTCGGACAGTCGCTGCGCACGCTGCCCGGCGCAAGCGGACGCAAGCTGGTGGCGGTCTGACGACGACTCCCTCTCCCGCATTGCGGGAGAGGGTGGGGTGAGGGTCGCACGCACGGCTCGGTGCCGAGGAGCCCGGCGCTATAGTCATCCGCAGCCGGCCGCCTGACGCAGCCGGCATCAGTTTCCGGGTCGACGTCATGTCCCAGCCTCCAGTTTCCGACGCTACATCCGCCGCCTCGCCGGCCGCCGACGCTTTCGATGCTTCCTTCGACGGCCATGCGCCGCCGCTGCGCCTCGCGGTGATCGGCGCGGGCCCGGCGGGCCTGGCGCTGGCGCTGCTCGCGGCGCGTTACCTGCCGCAGGCGCAGGTGAGCCTCTTCGACACCCGGCCGCTGGAGCGCGACGTCTCCGGCGATCCGCGCACCATCGCGCTGTCGCTGGGCAGCGTGCAGCTGCTGCAGCGCTTGCGCGTGTGGCCCGCGGCGCAGGCGCAGGCGATCCGCGAAGTCCACGTGAGCCAGGCGCCGCCGACGCTCTCCAGCCCCTGGTTCGGCCCGTCGGGCGAGCCCGAGGTCCACCTCACCGCCGCCGAGCAGTCGGTGCCGCAGCTCGGCGCAGTGCTCGCCTACGGACAACTCGTGGCCCCCTTGCAGGCCGCCTGGCAGCAGGCGAGCGCGCTGGAACCGAAGCGTCTGATCAGCCGCTTCGGCCAGGCCGTGGACGGCATCAAGCAGGACCGCCCCGACGAGGTCGAGATCGACGCCGGTATCGCCGA
Source organism: Roseateles noduli (assembly GCA_002205125.1). GTDB lineage: Bacteria > Pseudomonadota > Gammaproteobacteria > Burkholderiales > Burkholderiaceae_C > Roseateles > Roseateles noduli. The sequence goes on from NIOE01000012.1 coordinate 134,316, forward strand.
GCGCTTCGACCTGGCGGTGGTCGCCGAAGGCGGCGTGTTCTCCGACCAGGCGCGCAAGGCGCTCGCGCACGACTACAAGCAGAACGCCTGGGTGGGCACGGTGACCTTGTCGCCGGACAGCCCGACGGGCGTGGCCTACGAGCGCTTCACGCGGCGCGGTCCGCTGGCGCTGCTGCCGCTGCCCGACCGCGACGGCCAACGCCGCGCCGCGTTGATCTGGTGCCAGCCTCAGGACGAAGACGAGGTCGCCGGCCTGACCGACGCACAGCGGCTGCTGGTGATCCAGCAGCAACTGCCGGACCGTGTCGGCCGGCTGCAGGGCATCGGTCCGCTGAAGTGCTTCCCGCTGGGGCTGAACGCCGAACGCACGCTGGTCGAAGGCCGGCGCATCCGCATCGGCAACGCGGCACAGACCCTGCATCCGGTGGCTGGACAGGGCCTGAACCTCGGCCTGCGCGATGCCTTCGCGCTGGTCGAGTCGCTGCGTCGCGATCCGCGCATCGACACGGCGCTGCGGCGCGTCGAGTGGCAGCGCGCGCCGGATCGCTGGGCGACCATCCTCACGACCGACTTCCTCGCGCGTACCTTCGCCTGGCGCTGGCCGGGACTGCCCGCGGCGCGAGGTCTGGGCCTCGCCGCGCTGCAGGCGCTGCCGCCGCTCAAGCGCGCGCTGGCCGGGCAGATGATGTTCGGCCGGCGATGAGGCGCGATGCTCCGCTGTTCCGCCAGGCCCTCCTGCCAATCCTCCCGTTGAGCCGCCGCCGATCGCGCCCCTTCCCATGAGCAGTCCCCCGGGCGCGGCGAGTGCCGCCGCCTCCCTCCACGACTACGCCGAACCCGGCACCACCGCCTACCGTCGCATCGCGTTCGCGCTGTTCCTGGCGGGCTTCACGACCTTCTCGCTGCTCTACAGCGTGCAGCCGCTTCTGCCGCTGTTCGCGGCGGAGTTCCACGTCGGCGCGGCAGCCAGCGCGCTGTCCCTGTCGCTGGCGACGGGCGCGCTGGCGTTCGCGATCCTGTGCGCCGGGGCGCTGTCCGAGAGCATGGACCGCAAGCGGCTGATGTTCGCGTCGATGGCGATGGCCGCGGTGCTCAACCTGATCGCCTCGGTGGTGCCGAGCTGGCACGGCATGCTGGTCGCGCGGGCGATCGAGGGCCTGGTGCTCGGCGGCGTGCCGGCCGTGGCGATGGCCTACCTCGCCGAGGAGATCCATCCCAAGGGCCTGGGCCGCGCGATGGGCCAGTACGTCGGCGGCACGGCCTTCGGCGGCATGATGGGCCGCGTCGGCGTGAGCGTGCTGAGCGATGCCTTCGGCTGGCGGCCGGCGCTGTTCATCGTCAGCGTGCTGGGCCTGGCGGCGGCGATCGGCTTCTGGTTCCTGCTGCCCCCGTCCAGGCACTTCGTGCGCCGGACCGGCGTGAAGTTCTCCGAGCACGTGGCGGCGTGGCGCGGGCACCTGACGCATCCGATGCTGCCGCTACTGTTCGCGATGGGCTTCCTGATGATGGGCATGTTCGTCGCGGTCTACAACTACGCCGGCTTCCGGCTGATGCGCGCGCCGTTCTCGCTGAGCCAGAGCGCGATCGGCCTGATCTTCTGCGCCTATCTCTTCGGCATCGCCGCGTCCGCGACGGCGGGCGGACTGTCCGACCGCTTCGGCCGAGCGCCGGCGCTGCTCTCGGGCATCGCGCTGGCGATCACCGGCGTGCTGCTCACGCTGATGACCTGGCTGCCGGCGGTGATCCTGGGCATCGTGCTGCTGACGATCGGATTCTTCGTCGCGCACTCGGTGAGCAGCGCCTGGGTCGGCGCGCTCGGCGGCCGCAGCAAGGGGCATGCGGCGTCGCTGTATCTGCTCGCGTATTACATCGGCTCCAGCACCCTCGGCGCGATGGGCGGATGGTTCTGGGATCACAGCGGGTGGGGGGCGCTGGTGGGGTATGCGCTTGCAGTGCTAGCGGTTGCCGCAGTCGCAGCTTGGACGCTGAAGAGGCGAGGCCAGCACGTCGTTCGTTAGTCGTCCTTTTGGTTCATGACGCCGAGATAACAGGCGTTGTGAACCAAAAAAAACGCTTCAAAAACAATGGCTTGAAAAACGAACGCTGAAATGTGGCTTGTTTTTTTGGTTCAACGTTTGGTGATATCGGACGATTTGAGCCAATTCAAGGCAGCTTGTATCGCGTGCCCTTGCGCTCGCCTTCGGAAGTGAGGCGACCTTCGGCTTGCAGTTGAGCGATGCTCCGTCGGATCCTGGATCGGGGAATCTCAGGACCCACTCGTTGGTGGATTTCTCCGATCGTCGATTGCGGGTAGCGATCAACGTCTTCGATCAGGAGGGCGAGCAAGCGATGGGGCTCGATGCGCTGCAGTGTGGTGAGTCCGACAAAGTCCAGACTTCGCAGCAAAGCGGGATCCACGAAGTAGCGCATCGCCTGCGTCCTTCCTGAGCTTTGGACGAGATCGATTGCAAGGAGTCGCTTGATCCAACTTTGCAAGGCTTCGACAGAGTCGAGCTCCAGCGATTTCATGAGCTCGCGCGCAGTCATGCCATCGTGCTGCGCCAGAAGGGCCAGTGCGATGCGCTCTCGTTGCGTCAGTTGAAAAGACTTGTCGGCCTTGGCCACAAAGTCGATCACCTCGGGCCGGACGATCCTCCGCGAAATGCAGACCTGAACACGATCGTGCTCTTCCACCAGTTCTGGTGCCGGGCGGCCCTGCGACAGCAGCACCTCGTAGACCTTGTCAAACCCGCTGCCCTCGCGTTCCATGAGCTTGAGATCATGGAAGAGACGGGCCATTTGCTCGTTGCGCCGCACGGTGGTGTGCAGGACGTTCCGCGGTGTGACGCCAAGCGGAAGCGATCCGGGGTTGACGATATCCATTCGCCCAGGGCGCAGGTTGATGAAGATGTCGCCGCGCTGCGTGTACGGCCGATGGACAAGCGCATTCACGAGCAGCTCTCGAACCACGATCTCATCGTAGGCGGGTACCTGTTGTCGATACAGACCGTCAGGCAGTTCGTAGCTCTCGCGGAAGTCCGGTACTTCAGACCAGACGGCTTCAAGGAGTTCCAACGGACTCAGCGCGTGGTCGTCCCAAACGAGCTTGTTGACCTTCTGATCACGCTCGTCGTACTTGATGGCCTGAATGACAGGCGAGGTCCCAAGCTGCGCACGGTGTTCCGGGCGTCCGATGCAAAGAACGCCGAGGTTGGTCAGGCGTCCATCGAGCGCAAGGCAGTAGTGGACGAGCAGTTCGCCGTCGGACTTTTCCCTCACTGACGGCTTGATGCGATCGGAACTTCGCAACGCCAGCAAGAGCGCTGCGAGCTTGCGCTCGTCCGCCTGATCCGCGGCGACGTCCAGCGAGTGCAACGTTTCCCAAGAGATCGCGCTTCGATCTGCGGCCAGACGCAGGACTTCATCGCCGGTGACTGGCGAGCTGCAATCGCCAATGCGCAGAAAGTAGCGCCCATCGGTTGTGGAAGCAACTGCGGTCGATCGCGGGATCTTGATCTCCAACACTTGCCCTGTGCCTTCGACCGTCTGAATCGAAGGAAGCACGCTGACGTTGATCGTGAGTTCGCCGATCCTCTTCCTCAGCATGTCCGGGAGATCCTCCGAGACAACCTGACCGGCGGGAGGGGTTGACTCGCCATCTTCAATGCCGATCAACAGCACGCCGCCGGTGGCGTTGGCAAACGCGACGCAGTCTTTCGCGAGCTCGTTCCAGTCGGCACCCTTACCTACGATCGCGCGCAGCGACTTGCGATCCAGCAGCTGTCCTTCCAAGGCCAATCCAACCTCCGCGCGTTCTTGAGCGAGCCCCGCGTGCGGGGCATGCGGGCAATGTGTCGATGCAGTCTATCGTCGCCCCGAGGTGAGCTGTTTGATTGAGGCAGCTTTAGGTCATTTCCCGCCGCGCACGATTCCGAAGAATCCAGCCTCTCATGATCTCTGAGAGGCTCCATGCAGAACGACGCTGTCCTTGCCCGCACCACGCCGGCGACTCCCCGATTCCCCGAAGAAGATCTCCACTTCTCGCTCCCCGCGGACGCGCGGCCGGCCGCGCCCTTCCGCGATGAGTTCCTCGATCCCGAGCCCGGACTCTCTCCGATGCGCGCCGGCCGATGCGCCTTCATCCAGGTGCTCGCCCGTCCGCTGGATCGCGCCTTCCTCACCGAGTTCCTCGTCGACTTCACCTGGGCGTCGTCCTTGCTGGAGGGGAGCAGCTACTCGGTCCTGGACACCGCCACGCTGCTCGAGTGCGGGGAGCGCAACCCGTCCAAGCCGATGGACGAGGCCGTGCTCGCGCTCAACCATCAACGAGTCGCGGAGCATCTCTGGTCCCATCGCGAATGGAGCGTGGACAACGTCTGCAAGATGCATGCGCTGCTGACCGACGACCACGGTCTGGCGGAGGTCTGCGACTCCGATCATTTCCTGCCGATCGAGCAGCGCGGCAAGCCGCGCGAGTTCCAGGACATCCGGCTCCGTCAGTCGGCCTACCTGCCGCCGTTCCGGCCGGGCACCGGCCACGCGAGCTCGCTGCTGGGCCAGGTGATGGCCATCGCCCGGACGCTGCATCCGGTGCAGGCGGCGTTCTACCTGCTGACCCGCGTGGCCTACATCCAGTCTTTCGCCAACGGCAACAAGCGGACCGCGCGCATCGCCGCCAATCTGCCCTTGCTGGAGTCCGGCATGCTGCCGCTGTCCTACGTCGACGTCGACAAGGCCGAGTACCTCCGCGGCATGGTGGCGTTCTACGAGCTCGGCAGCGCCCGCGTCATCGAACGGACCTTCATCCGCGCCTATGCGAAGTCAGTGGTGCGTGCGAGCCAGGTGCCCGACGTCATGCTGGCGGAAGGCTTCGACGCCGACGAGGTCAGCGAGCATCTGGCCGAGTACATCACCTCGGGTCGGCGACCTGCCGACAGGCACGCGGCGGCCTTCCTGGCGTGACTGCGGCGACGCCCGTCGATGCACCGTCCTGGCGCGCCGTGTCGACACGTCCACCTACCTGACACGACGCTGAACGCGCCGATCGGGGTTTCCGAGTAAGTAGTGGCATGCGTGCAATTCGACACGCTTGATGCACCATGTGGCGAGAAGGCTGACGCCCAACGACGGGCCGTTTGTTGTCTGACGGCTTCCTCTTTGGCGGGTTGGCATTCCGACCCCTCATGCACAAAGACCATTCGGAGACAAACATGAAGTTCAGCGCGCGTTGGATCACCGCTACCGCCCTGGCCGCCGCCAGCTTCGCCGCCCTCGCGGCCGACCCGATCAAGATCGGCGTCTCGGGACCTTTCACCGGCGGCTCGTCGTCGATGGGCGTCAGCATGCGCGACGGTGTGCGATTGGCGGCCCAGGAAATCAACAAGAACGGCGGGGTCTTGGGTCGTCAGATCCAGCTCATCGAGCGCGACGACGAAGCCAAGAACGAACGCGGCGTGCAGATCGCCCAGGAGCTGATCAACCGCGAGAAGGTCGCCGCCACCGTCGGCTTCATCAACACCGGCGTCGCCCTGGCCGCCCAGCGCTTCTACCAGGACGCCAAGATCCCGGTGATGAACAACGTGGCCACCGGCTCCGTCATCACCCAGCAGTTCAAGGACGCGCCAGACAACTACGTGTTCCGCAACGCCGCCCACGACAGCATCCAGGCGCCGATGATCGTCGAGGAAGCCATCACCCGCCGCGGCTTCAAGAAGGTCGCCATCCTGGCCGACTCGACCAACTACGGCCAGCTCGGCCGCGCCGACCTGGAGAAGGCGCTGGAGCTCAAGGGCATCAAGCCGGTCGCCGTCGAGAAGTTCAACATCAAGGACGTCGACATGACGGCCCAGCTGCTCAAGGCCAAGGAAGCCGGCGCCGAGGCCATCCTGACCTACGGCATCGGCCCTGAGCTCGCCCAGATCGCCAACGGCATGACCAAGCTCGGCTGGAAGGTGCCGATGGTCGGCAGCTGGACGCTGTCGATGGCCAACTACATCGACAACGCCGGCCCCGGCGGCGAAGGCGCGCGCATGCCGCAGACCTTCATCCAGGAACCGACCACGCCCAAGCGCCAGGCCTTCATCGTCAACTACCTGAAGACCTTCAACCCGAAGAACAGCCGCATCGATTCGCCGGTGTCGGCCGCGCAGGGCTACGACTCGATCTACCTGCTGGCCGCCGCGATCAAGCAGGCCGGCGGCACCGACGGCCCCAAGGTCAAGGCCGCGCTCGAAGACCTGAAGGCCCCCGTCGAAGGCGTGGTGACGACCTACAACAAGCCGTTCACCAAGACCGACCACGAGGCCATCACCGCCAACATCCCGGTGTTCGGCGAGGTGAAGGGCCAGCGCGTCGTCTACGCCTACGAGGCCGACTTCAAGGCGGCGTCCGAGGTCAAGCTCAAGGACGTCAACGCCAAGGGCGCGATGCCGCAGAAGAAGTGACCTCCGCAGAAACGGCCGCCTCGCGCGGCCGTTTTTCCATCTCCTGAAGTACCGGACTCCGTATGCAGATCCTGACCCAACTGGTGTTCAGCGGCATCGCGCTCGGCATGATCTACGCGGTCATCGCCTTCGGCTACCAGCTGACCTTCTCGACTTCCGACACCCTCAACTTCGGCCAGGGCGACGCGCTGATGCTCGGCGCGCTGGTCGGCCTGACCCTCGTCGGCCACGGCGTCAACTACTGGCTCATGATCCCCATCGTGTGCCTGTTCGGCGCGCTGCAGGGCGCCTTCGTCGAGCGCATCGGCGTGCGGCCCGCCATCAAGATCAAGTCGGAGTTCGGCTGGATCATGTCCACCATCGCGCTGGGCATCATCTTCAAGAACGTCGCCGAGAACGTCTGGGGCCGCGACGACCTGAAGTTCCCCTCGCCGCTGCCGGAAGCGCCCATCCAGTTCCTCGGCGCCAACGTGCTGCCGATGGAGATCCTGGTCGTCGGCGGCGCGCTGGCGATGATGCTGGCCGTCGAGGTCTTCAACCGCCGCTCCATCTACGGTCGCGCCGTCGTGGCGACCTTCAACGACCGCGACGCCGCCAAGCTGATGGGCATCAACACCGGGCTGGTGATCACCTTCTCGTACGCGTTGTCGTCGCTGACGGCCGCCTTCGCCGGCGTGCTGATCGCGCCGCTCACGCTGACCGGCGCCACCATGGGCGCGGTGCTGGGCCTCAAGGCCTTCGCCGTGGCCATCATCGGCGGGCTGACCTCGGGCATGGGCATCATCGTCGGCGGGATCATCCTGGGCATCGCCGAGACGACCACCGGCTTCTACCTCTCCACCGGCTACAAGGACGTGCCGGGCCTCGTGCTGCTGCTGATCGTGCTGGCCTTCAAGCCGGCCGGCCTGTTCGGCAAGACCGCGATCAAGAAGGTCTGAGCCCCATGAGCGCCACTGCAAAGTTGAATCCGAAGAAACTGGTCGCCGGGGCGATCGCGCTCATCGCGCTGATCGCCTTCCCGCTGGTGTCCGGCAATCCGTATTACATCCATCTGGTCGAGACGATCCTGATCTACGCGATCGTCCTGTTCGGCCTGGACATCGTCGTGGGCTACACCGGGCAGGTGTCGCTCGGCCACGCGGGGCTGTTCGGCGTCGGCGCGTACACGGCCGGCGTGCTGGTCATGAAGTTCGGCCTGCCGATCTACGTGACGCTGCCCGCGGCGATCGCGGTGACGGCGGGCTTCGGCGCGCTGCTCGCACTGCCCGCGCTGCGCGTGACCGGCCCGTATCTCGCGATGGTGACGCTGGCCTTCGGCACCATCATCCAGATCCTCATCAACGAGACGGACTTCCTGACGCACGGGCCCATGGGCATCACGCTCACCAAGCCGCAGCTGATGGGCCACACGATGACGGAGGACGAGTACTACTGGCTCGTGGTGGCGATGCTGCTCGCGTCGCTGGTGTTCGTGCACCGCGTGCTGCGCTCGCACCTCGGGCGCGCGTTCGAGGCGCTGCGCGGCAGCCCGGTGGCCTCGGACTGCATGGGCGTCTCGGTCTACCGCTACAAGGTCTACGCGTTCGTGATCAGCGCCGGCCTGGCCGGCCTGGCCGGCGCGCTGTACGCCTACTCCGAGCAGTACATCTCGCCCAACACCTACAACTTCGAGCTGACGGTCTTCTTCCTGCTGGCCATCATCATGGGCGGCCGCAAGACCCGCACCGGCGCGCTGCTGGGCGCGGCCATCGTGGTGGTGCTGCCCAAGCTGCTGGACGATCTGGAGCTGTTCCGCTACGTCTCGGTGATCTTCGCGATCCTCGTGACCGCCGTCACCGTGGTGGCCTACCGCCGCGGCAAGGTCGACCTGAAGCAGGCGGCGATTCCGGTGGTCGGCAGCATCGCGCTGGCGGCGCTGTCCTTCGTGCTGCAGTCGATGACCGACTGGCGGCTGTCGATCTTCGGCCTGATCACGCTGTTCGTCGTGTACTACCTGCAGGACGGCATCGTCGGTTTCGTGCGCAACGCGCTGCACATCAAGGCCAAGCCGGTGGGCGAGGGCGGTCCGGTCGGGGAGAAGCCGTCCGACGCCATCTCCCAGGCCGCGGGGGCGGGCGGTGGGGACCAGATCCTCATCGACGCGCGCGGCGTGCTGATGCAGTTCGGCGGCCTGAAGGCGCTGAACAACGTCGACCTGCAGGTGCGGCGCGGCACCATCCACGGCCTGATCGGTCCGAACGGCTCGGGCAAGAGCACGATGATGAACGTGCTCACCGGCATCTACGTGCCGACGGCGGGCGAGCTGAAGTTCCTCGACCGCTCGCTGGTCGGGCGGACCTCGGCGGACATCGCGCTGTCGGGCATCGCGCGGACCTTCCAGAACGTGCAGCTGTTCGGCGAGATGAGCGCGCTGCACAACGTGATGGTGGCGCTGCATCACAGCTTCGGCAGCAACCTGGTGCAGGTGGCGCTGCACTCGACGCGCTACACCGGGGAGGACGCGAAGGCGCGCGCGCGGGCCTTGAGCCTGCTGGAGTTCGTCGGCCTGGCGGACCTGGCGTTCGAGGAGGCGCGCAACCTGCCGTACGGCAAGCAGCGGCTGCTGGAGATCGCCCGCGCGCTGGCGCTGGATCCGCGCCTGCTGCTGCTGGACGAGCCGGCGGCGGGGCTGACCGCGCCCGACATCAAGGAGCTGATGCGCATCATCGGCAAGATCCGCGACCACGGCATCACGGTGATCCTGATCGAGCACCACATGGACGTGGTGATGGGCATCTGCGACGTGGTGTCGGTGCTGGACTTCGGCCAGAAGATCGCCGAGGGCAAGCCGGCGCAGGTGCAGGCCGATCCGAAGGTGATCGAGGCCTACCTCGGCGGCCAGGCCGCATGAGTGCGCGGCCGAATGGAAAGCGGAACGGACTGACATGCTGAAGATCGAACAACTGCATGCCGGCTACGGCAAGGTCGAGGTGCTGCACGGCATCTCGGTGGAGGTCCCCAAGGGCAAGGTGGTGACGCTGATCGGCTCGAACGGGGCCGGCAAGACGACGACGATGCGCGCGGTGTCGGGGATGATCGCGCCGAGCGCCGGCCAGATCACGCTCAACGGCAAGCGCATCGACGGGTTGGAGTCGTATCACATCGCCCGGCTGGGGCTGGCGCATTCGCCGGAGGGGCGCCGCGTCTTCGCGACGATGAGCGTTACCGACAACCTGCGTCTGGGCGCGTTCCCGCGCTACACCGGCGCGCGGCCCAAGGGCGACGTGGAAGCCGACCTCGAGAAGGCGATGGAGCTGTTCCCGCGCCTGAAGGAGCGGCGTCAGCAGCTCGCGGGCACGCTGTCCGGCGGCGAGCAGCAGATGCTCGCGATGGCGCGGGCGACGATGCTGAATCCGGAAGTCGTGCTGCTGGACGAACCGTCGATGGGCCTGGCGCCCATCCTTGTCGACGAGGTGTTCCGCATCATCGCGCGGCTGAAGTCCGAAGGCGTGACGATGCTGCTGGTGGAGCAGTTCGCCGCGGCGGCGCTGGCGGTGGCCGACTACGGCTACGTGCTGGAGAACGGCCGCATCTCGCTGCACGGTCCCGCGGAAAAGCTGCGCACGGATCCGGCGGTGAAGGCGGCGTATCTGGGCGGGGGGCACTGAGGCGGGTAGCGCGGGCGACGTGATGTGAATCCGTAGCCCGCCTACTTGAACCAGTTGGAATCGCGGACAACTCGACCGCGAATGGGCAGGTGTCATCGGCGTCTCGACTGCATAGAGTGACTGCATCGCCCAACCGGGCTTCAAGCAGTCGAGGTGGATGCATGACGACGTCTCAACGCGAACCGGATCTTCCGCCGGTCGAGGCCTGGAAGCGCGACGGTCTCTATCCGTTCTCCCGCGATCCGGAGACGCCGGTCGAGTTGCTGGAGCGCCAGCTCTTCGATCAGGCGGCCTGGCATCTGTCCCGTTTCCATCCGGTGTTCCGGACCTTGGCACCGGCGGCGATCGCGCTGCAGTTCCGTGTGCTGAGGCAGGCCGTCGAATGCGGCCCGGAAGAACTCCAGGTCCTGCTGACGGAGGTGCTGAACCTGCCGGTCGAGGAGCGCCAGATGCTGGCCGAGCTGCTCAAGGACGTCTCGCTGTCGTCGGTGATCCGGGAGTCCCATGTGGTCACCCAGCGACTTCAGCTGCTGGACGGATTGGAGACCCTGCTCTTCGATGAGACGATCCAGCCGCATGTCAGGGAGCGCGGGGAACTGCACCCCATCGTGTCCCGCAATCCCTGGCTGTTCGGCGACGAGTTCGCGTTGTCCGTCGACAACCGGTCGCTGACGGAGGTGCTGCGCAAGCACCGGGAGCTGCTGGGCACCGACGTCGCGATCGATGAGCCGTTCCAGATGCCCGGCGAGAAGCGCTCGATCATCGACCTCATGTTCTCCCGCGCGACGAGGCGGCACCAGCCGTCGACGCTGGAGCATCTCGTGGTGGAGTTGAAGGCCCCGCACATCGCGATCGGGCGCAAGGAGATCAACCAGATTTCCGGCTATGCGCTGGACGTCACGGGCGACGAGCGTTTCCTGTCGGTGAAGGTCAAGTGGTCGTTCTGGCTGGTGGGTCGGGACATCCAGGAAGGCTCGCGGAATCTCGCGAGGCTGCAGGAGGAGCTGCACCTGCGCAGCCCGTTCAACTACTCCGTCCACGTCGTGACCTGGGCGCAGCTGATCGACGAGAACCGCGCCCGCCTGCAGTTCCTCCAGGAGACCCTGGACTACAAGGCCAGTCGGCAGGCTGGACTGAAGCACCTGCAGCGCCGTTATCCCGACTGTCTGGGCGAAGTGGTCCAGCGCGCGCGTGAGCCGCAGGCCAGCTATGCGCGCGCCGGATGATCCTTGGCGAAGAGGCAGCATCGCCGCCGCCTTCGCTCACGGCCTCAGACGAACATGCCGCCCGACGCCTCCACGCGCTGCGCGTTGATCCAACCGCTGTCGTCGGACAGCAGCGAGGCGACGACCGGGCCGATGTCGTCCGGCAGGCCGGCGCGGCCGAGCGCCGTCACCGAGGCGATGAAGCCGTTCACTTCCTTGCTGTCGCGCACCGCGCCGCCGCCGAAGTCGGTCTCGATCGCGCCGGGCGCCAGTGTGTTCACGCGGATGCCGCGGGCGCCGAACTCCTTGGCCATGTAGCGCGTCATCACCTCGACGCCGCCCTTCATCGTTGCGTAGGCGCCGTAGCCGGGCACCGTGAAGCGTGCCAGGCCGCTGGACACGTTCAGCACGCTGCCGCCGTCGTTGATCAAGGGGAGCAGCGCCTGCGTCAGGAAGAACGGGCCCTTCAGGTGCACGCGCATCAGCTCGTCGAACTGCGCTTCGGTCGTATCGGCGACCGGCGTGTGCACGCCCATGCCGGCGTTGTTGACCAGGTGGTCGAAGCGGTCGCGCTGCCAGTGCTGCTTCAGCGTCTGCTTCAGCGCCTCGGCGAAGGCGGGGAAGGCGCCGCTGTCGCCGACGTCCAGCTGCAGCGCCGCCGCCTGGCCGCCGAGCGCGCGGATCTCGTCGACGACCGCCTGCGCCTCGCCCGCCTGGCTGCGGTAGGTCACGATGCTGTCGATGCCGCGGCGCGCCAGGTGCACCGCCGCATTGCGGCCCAGGCCGCGGCTGCCGCCGGTGATCAGCGCGATCTTGGTGGTGGAGGAAGTCGTCATGGTCAGCTCCTGTGGGGCGTGTGGATCGGATGCAGGAACTTTATTGATCGACGAATGGCGTATAAACCGTCCAAGACTGATTTGACCGTTCGTCCAAGGTGAACAAATGAACGACGCCGTCGCCGCCCTGTCCTCGCCGCCGCCATCGATCGACACGCTCCAGGTCTTCGTCCGTGTGGCGGAGCTGGCCAGCTTCACGCAGGCGGCGCAGAGCCTGGGCCTGCCGAAGGCGAGCGCCTCCACCGCCGTCCAGCGGCTGGAGGCCAGCCTGGGCACCCGGCTGTTCCACCGCACGACGCGGCGCGTGCAGCTGACCCAGGACGGCCAGTCCTGCTACGAGCGCTGCAAGGACCTGCTCGCCGACCTCGACGACATGCAGACGATGTTCCAGCCGGCGGCCAGCGGGTTGCGCGGCCGGCTGCGGGTCGACATGCCGATGCGCGTCGCGCACGACATCGTCGTGCCGCGGTTGCCGGAATTCCTCGCCGCGCATCCGGGGCTGGAGCTGGAGCTCAGCAGCACCGACCGGCGCGTGGACCTGGTGCGCGAAGGTTTCGACTGCGTGCTGCGCGTCGGGCCGCTGAGCGATTCGACCCTGGTCGCGCGTCCGCTCGGCGGGATGGAGATGGCCAACCTCGCGAGCGCCGAATACCTCGCGACGTTCGGGACGCCGCAGACGCTGGAGGACCTGGCGCGTCATCGGCTCGTCCAGTACGCGACGACGCTCGGCCAGCGCTGCCCGGGCTTCGAGTGGTGCGACGCCGCCGGCGCGACCCGCTTCGAGCCCATGGCCGGGGCGCTGACGGTGAGCGACTCGGGCTCGTACACGGCGGCCTGCCTCGCCGGGCTCGGCATCACGCAGGTCCCGCGCCACGGCTTCGAGACGGAGGTGCTGGACGGCCGGCTCGTCGAGCTGCTGCCGCAGTTCCGGCCTGCGCCGATGCCGGTCCATCTGCTCTACGCGCACCGCCGGCAACTGCCGCGGCGCGTCCAGGCCTTCATGCAATGGCTGGCCGACCTGATGGCGCCCCGCCTGTTGCCGCTATCCTCTGCATCCTCGGCCCCGGCCTCCTGAACCTCGTCGCCCAATTGCGTTCCGACCCCGTCCTGGACCCGCACTCCGCCCTCGCCCGGCAGGCCCGCGCCGCGCTGCAGGCCGGCGACGCCGTGGCCGCGCAGGCGCCCGGCGAGGAGTGGCTGCTGCTGGCGCTGGAAGAGGGCAATGACGCGCAGCGCGCGCAGGCGCTGCTGCACCTGGCGCGCTGCGACCGCGTGCTGCATCGACCGGGCGAGGCCCGCGCGCGCAGCGAGCTCGCGGCGCGGCTGTTCCGGCAGCAGGGCGACGCGGTCGGCGAGGCCGGTGCGCTGTCGGTGCTGGCGCACAGCGCGTCCACGGCCGGTCACCACGAGGAAGCGATCGAGGCGGCGCTGCTCGGCCTGCGGCTGGCGCAATCGCGCGGCGACGGTGCGGCCCTGGTGATCGCGCTGCAGGACCTGGGCGCCTGCCACGTGTGGGCGCGCAATTTCGACAAGGCGGCGGAAGTGCTGCGACAGGCCGTCGATGCGGCCAATGCGAGCAAGCCGCGCCTCAGTCCGCTGATCGCCTGCCTGTGGCTGGCGCTGGGGTCGCTGCTGGCCTATGCGGGCGAGCGCGAGCAGCGCGGTCAGTTGCCGCCGCTGGGGCCGTTGGAGGGCCATCTGATCAACGCGCGGCATCTGCTGTCCGAAGGCGACGCCGAGTCGACCTGCTGGTGGACCTTGATGCAGACGATGGCGCAGATCTGGAAGGGCGCCACGGCCTACGCGCAGCCGGAGCTGCAGCAGACGCTCGCGCAGCTGCCGGAACAGGAGCGCCATTGGCTGGTCGCGCTGGCGGGCTGGGTGCAGGCGGAGCTCGCCTGGGCGCGTCGCCTGTGGCCGCAGGCGCGTCGCGCGGCGGCGCAGACGGTGACGGCGGCGGACGCGGTGCAGCACGAACCGCTGGCGCAGCTCGGCGAGCTGATCGCCAGCCAGATCGAGGAACAGCAGGGGCAGCCGCAACGCGCGCTGCAGCGGATGCGCGCGCTGCGCGAGCGCGAGGCGCGCGTGCGCATCGCCAGCCTCGCGAGCCGCGAGGCGACGGTGCAATGGCAGCTCGACGCGCGCCGCAGCGAACGCGACCGCGCGCAGCTCGCGGACGAGGCGCTGCGGCTGGAGAAGCTGTCGATGGAGGATCCGCTGACGGAGCTCGCGAATCGACGCAGCTTCGAGGATCACGCGCGGGCGCAGCTCGCGGGCAGCGGCGTGGTCAGCCTGGCGCTGATCGACGTCGACCACTTCAAGCAGGTCAACGACCGGCACTCGCACCTGGTCGGCGACCAGGTGCTGAGCGAGATCGCGCGGCTGATGCGACAGCACGTGCGCGAGCACGACGTCGCCGCGCGCCTGGCCGGCGACGAGTTCGTGCTGCTGCTGCGCGGCGCGACCGAGGACATCGCGCAGCAGGCCTGCCTGCGGCTCGACGAGGCGGTGCGCAGGCACGACTGGTCGGCGGTGTCCGACGGCCTGCAGGTGAGCATCAGCATCGGCGCCGCGCAGCGCCAGGAGGGCGATACGCTGGAGACGCTGATGGCGCGCAGCGATGCCGCGATGTACGCCGCCAAGCGCGAGCGCAAGAGCGCTGCGATGGCAGGCACCTGGCTCACCGACGAGAGCGAAGGCGAAGGCGATTCGCCGGATTGACTATTGCGAGCCGCAGTAGTGCAAAGAGTTGCGAGTTCGCCGGAACGGGACTATTCCTAGACTGCAAGCCTTTCTGCGAAGGGCTTCCCATGTACGACTTGGACACCGACATCAGCACCGACATCGAGGCGATCAGGCAGTTGCAAGGTCCCGCGCGTTGGGAGCGACTCAAGGAATTGCAGAAGGAGCTGATGGCCATGGCGGCGGAGCATCCGCTGCCTTGGACCGAAGAGGAGGGGCCACCACCCTCGATGTTCTGCCGATGTGGGAGCAGCCCTTGCATCATTCGCCTGGGCCGCGAGGAAAACTCGCTCCGAGGAACGGAGCTGCGAGAGTTCTTCCTCTGAAAGGGCCTCAGTGCCCCTGCTCCCTCGCCCGCTTGAGCAGCAGTTCCCGTTCACGCTCGTTGCCGGTCATCGCGGCGGCGCGTTCGAATTCCTCTTTCGCTTCGGCATTGCGGCCGAGCTTGGACAGCAGGTCCGCGCGCACGCTAGGCAGCCAGTGGTACTGCTTCAGCGCGGGCTCCTCCATCAGTCGATCGACGATCTCCAGACCGACCGCGGGACCGAAGGCCATGGCCAGCGCCACGGCGCGGTTGAGTTCCACCACCGGCGACGGCTGCCGCAGCGCCAGCGCCTCGTAGAGCGCCGCGATGCGCGGCCAGTCGGTGTCCTCGGCACGATGCGCCCGCGCGTGGCAGGCCGCGATCGCCGCCTGCAGCGCGTATGGCCCCAGGCCGTGTCCGTCGTCCAGTTCGGCGGCCAGACGGTCGGCCGCTTCCAGCGCCGTCAGGCCGCGTTCGATCGCCGTCGCGTCCCAGGTCGACCGGTCCTGCTCCAGCAGCAGCACCGGCTGGCCTTCGGCGTCGACGCGCGCCGCGGCGCGTGAGGACTGCAGCTCCATCAGGGCGAGCAGGCCCAGCACCTCGCCTTCGCGCGGCGCGAGCTTCACCAGCATGCGCGCCAGCCGCAGCGCCTCGTCGCACAGGTCCTGGCGGATCCAGCGCTCGCCGCTGGTCGCCGCGTAGCCCTCGTTGAAGATCAGGTAGAGCACCTCCAGCACGGCGGAAAGCCGCTCCGTCAGCGCCTCGCCGCGCGGCAGCTCGAAGGGCACGTTCGCCTCGCCCAACGTGCGCTTCGCGCGGACCAGCCGCTGCGCCACCGTCGGCTCCGACTGCAGGTAGGCGCGGGCGATCTCGCCCGTCGTCAGGCCGGCCACCATCTTCAGGGTCAAGGCCACGCGCGCCTCCAGGCTCAGCACCGGATGGCAGGCGCAGAACATCAGCCGCAGCACGTCGTCGCCGATCTCGCGCGCCGCGCGATCGTCGTCCAGGCTTTCCACGAAGTCCGGCACGATCATCGCCTCGCGCGCGTCGAGCTCATGGCCGAGCTGCTCCAGCTTGTCGCCGCTCAGCTTCACGTGCCGCAGCCGGTCCAGCGCGCGGTGCTTGGCCGTCGTCATCAGCCAGGCCGCGGGCTTGTCCGGCAGGCCCTGCCGGGGCCAGGTCTCCAGCGCGGCGACCAGCGCGTCCTGCGCCAGCTCCTCCGCCAGCGGGACGTCGCGCGTCAGCCGCGACAGGGCGCCGATGATCTTGGCGGATTCCTGCCGCCAGACGGTCGTGATCGCGCGATGGGTCTCGTCGTTCATGCGCGCGATCGTACGCGCGCTGCTTCGTCCTCAGGCGCCCGGGAACTGCGTGATGTCCATGTACATCAGCTCCCAGATGTGCCCGTCCGGATCCGCGTACGCCTGTGAGTACATGAAGCCCATGTCCTGCGGCGCGCGCGGCACGGTGCCGCCGGCGGCCAGCGCCTTGGCGATCAGCTCGTCCACCTGCGCCTTGCTCTCGCAGGACAGGCAGGTCAGCACCTCGGTCGTCGCATGCGCGTCGGAGATCTTGCGCGGCGTGAAGGTCTGGAAGAACTCCTCCACCAGCAGCATCGCGTAGATGTCGTCCGAGATGACCATGGACAAGGCCTGCTCGTTGGAGAACTGCGGATTGAACTCGTAACCCATGGCGCCGTAGAAGCGCTTGCTGCGCTCGACGTCCTTGACGGGAAGGTTCACGAAGATCTGCTTGTGGCGCATGACGGGGCTCCAGGAGGGTGGTTGGGGGAATGGGATGGGGGTCCACACTCCCACGACGGTCCGGCGCCGCCGATTTCGACAGACCGCTGCTCGGTCCTCGAAAAAATCCTGCGGAGCTTCAGGCTTTGGACTCCGCGTAGCACGGCACCATCGAGCGGACCTCCACCGTGCACCACTCCGTCGCCGGGCATTCGCGGGCGATCGCCAGCGCTTCCTCGCGGGTCTTCACGTTCAGCCAGAAGAAGCCGCCGACCATCTCCTTGGCCTCGGCGAACGGGCCGTCGATCGTCGTCATGCGACCGTCGCGCTTGGCGACCCGGGTCGATCCGTTGACCGACTGCAGCGACTGCGCCGCGTGCAGCAGGCCTTTCGCCTGCAGCTGGTCGGCGTAGGCGGTCATGCGGTCGTAGGCCTCGCGGCCTTCTTCCGGCGTGCGCGCCTCGCGCTGGCCGACAGGTTCGTTGATCAGCAGGATGTAGCTCATGCGGGTCTCCGTTGAATGCGGGCTATTGGACACCACACGTCCCGGTCGCTGTCAAAGGTCAGGGCATGTTCGGCACATGACCGGCGATGCTCGTCCGCGCCCTCCGCCGTCGATCCGCCGGGTCTGCTGTCGATCCGTCGTTTCCCCCGGCCCGGCCGCCGGGACGCCTCCCTACACTGCGCCGCATGACTCCCGCCTCGTCCCGTCCCCTCTGGCGCGATGCCCGCCGCCTGCGCGCCTCCTGGCATGCCTGGCTGAGCAACGACGCCCAGCCCAGCGGCCCCGAGTGGCTGCAGTGGATCTGGACGGTGCTGTTCTCCTGCACGCTGGCGGTCGGCTTCACGATCCTGGGGTTCGTCATGAACGCCCGGACCGCCCACTGGACCGATCCCGTCATGTGGGCCTGGTGGTACGGGAAGAACGTCGTCGTCTGCCTGACCATCGGTCTGATCATCCAGGCGCTGTTCACCATGCTCGTGCCGCTCTTCGGCGGCCGCGCCGGCATCCGCGCCTGGCCGAACTGGAAGCGCACCGTGTTCTTTTCCGGCGTGCCGCTGCTGGGCGTGCTGATCGGCTGGGTGCCGGGCATGTGGCTGGCGGGGCTGGCGAACTGGGTCCGCATGGACTGGTCGCAGGGCGGGAAGATCGTCGGCATCACCTCGGCGCTCTCGTTGTGCATCACCTTCGTGCTGCATCACTGGTTTGCCGCGAAGACGCGCCAGCTCACCGCGGAGCGCCGCGCCACCGAGGCGCAGTTGCGTCTGCTGCAGGGCCAGATCGAACCGCACTTCCTGTTCAACACGCTGGCCAATGTGCACTCGCTGATCGACTACGACGCGCCCAAGGCCAAGGCGATGCTGGGCGCGTTCACCGCCTACCTGCGGGCGTCGCTGGGCGGCCTGCGGCGTGAGACAGGACCGCTGGAGGATGAGCTGTCGCTGGCGACCGCGTACCTGACGGTGCTGCAGACGCGCATGGAGGATCGCCTGCGCTTCGAGATCCGGGCGACGCCCGCGGCGCGCGTCGTGCCGCTGCCGCCGATGCTGCTGCAGCCGCTGGTCGAGAACGCGGTCCATCACGGCCTGGAGCCCAAGATCGAGGGCGGCATCGTGCGCGTCGACGCCGCGTTGAACGACGGCTTCCTGGTGATCGAGGTGCGCGACGACGGCGTCGGTCCCGGCGCCTCGCGCCGCGTCGGCAACGGCATCGCGCTCGCCAACCTGCGCGAGCGCCTGATGACGCATTACGGCGACCGCGCGTCGCTGAGCCTCGAACCCGCCGATCCCGGCTGCCGCGTCACGCTGCGCGTGCCGCTCGATGTCTGATCCCGCCGATCTCTGACCACTTCCTTCCGTCGACGACCATGACCGCTCCCACCGCTCCCGCCGGACTCACCGCGTTGATCGCCGACGACGAACCGCACCTCGCCCGCGCCCTCGCGGCGCAGCTGAACGCCGTGTGGCCGGAACTCGAGATCGTCCACATCGCCCGCAACGGCGTGGAGGCCGCCGAGCAGATCGCCGCGCTGCAGCCGGACCTGGCTTTCCTGGACATCCAGATGCCGGGCCTGACGGGGCTCGAAGTCGCCGAGGGCATCGAGGGCGCCACGCGCGTCGTTTTCGTCACCGCCTACGACCAGTACGCGGTGCAGGCCTTCGAGCAGGAAGCGATCGACTACGTGCTCAAGCCGGTCGAGGCGGAACGGCTCGCGCGCACGGTCGACCGGATCCGCCGCGCGCTGGCGAAGCGTGCGTCGAGCGCGGCCGATGGCGACGGACAGGGCGAGGGCGCAGGCGACGACGTGGACGCGCGGCTGCTCGCCGCGCTGCAGCGGCTGCACGCGCCGGGCGGCACGGCGGCAAGACCGACGGGGCCGTTGCGCTGGGTGCGCGCGACGCAGGGCGACCTGATGCATCAGATCCCTGTCGACGAGGTGCTCTTCTTCCGCGCCGACGACAAGTACACCTGCGTCCAGACCGCGACGACGGAGTACCTGATCCGCACGCCCATCCACGAGCTGGCCGCGCAGCTCGACGGCGAGCGCTTCTGGCAGGTGCACCGTTCGACGATCGTGAACCTGGACCACGTCACGGGCACACGCCGCGACGAGCTGAGCCGCCTGTTTGTGCGCGTGCGCGGCCATGCGAGCGAGCTGCCCGTGAGCCGGGCGTACGTGCATCTGTTCAAGGCGATGTAGGTTCGTTCGTCAATCCAGGCCGATGCGGTCCGTCCAACCTCTCGCTGCGCCCGATCCCGCTTGACGACCGCGTCACTGAGATGCGTTCGCCGTCGGCGGATGCCGCCGATGCGGCTGTTCGAAAGAGAGGTTTTCATGAGCGAAACGTGGCAAAAGCAGTCCCGCTGCCGACACATGCAGCGCGGAGGCTGGCTGTCGGCGGCGATGCTGGCGACCGGTGTGACCGCGGGCAGTGCCTGGGCCGCCGCAGGAGGGGCGCCCGGCATCGAACTGGATCCCGGACCGCTGAACGTGCTCGTCACCGATCGCTGTTCCGCAACCATGATCAGCCGTCGTGCAGCGGTCTCTTCGGCGTCGTGCCTCAAGCAGCAGCTCGATGCCAGCCCTGCCACCGCTGCCACGGGTCGGCGGATCGAGTTCCGTCAGGCGTTCGATCGGGAGAAGCGCGCGTTGGGCGCGCGGGTGATCAGCTTCCTGGACGATGCCCCGGCGGAGATGCGAGCGAAGGCTGATTTCAAGAAGGCGGAGGCTCTGGGAATCGGCGACCTCGCGCTGGTGCTGCTGGACGACGAACTGCCGGTGAGCGAGGGCGTGGACCCCACCTATGCGATCCCGCCGTACTGGTTGGAATTCCTGTGGATATCGACGGCGCATGAACTGCGAGCGAGTGACATCGGGCGGGCCCTGGCGCCCGATGCCATGGAAAGGACGAGGCTGTTGAAGGTGTACGGCAGGGACAACCTGTCTCGCGAGCCACGGCGCAACCCTTCCCGGTTGCTGGCGTTCCAGCAGCCGACATTGAAAGCGTACGCGCACGCCCGGAAGGACGAGCCCGAAACGTACGGTCAGGTGCTGGACGATCTGCTGGAGAAGGTGACTGGCGTGCGTTTCTCGGCCGAAGAGATCGCCGATTTCGTCCTCCCGCAGTCTGATGTCTTCAAGGACTTCGACTACTCGAACATCGGGGACGATGGCCAAGTCAGGGTGAAATATGAAGTGCTGGGTTCCGCAGGCGCCGGCCTCTTCGCAGATACCCTCAGGGACGAGGACCCCTATGTCCTGATCGGTGTTGCGACCGACGGGCCCTATGAGATCCGCTTGTCCAACTACTGGCCGTGGATCGTCAAGACCCTGCTGGCGCACGGGCGCAAGGATGAAGCACTGGCCATCGCCGGCCGCCTTCTGCGTGGGTACGGTCATGCCGACCCGGCGCCGACGATCAGCGACCGCAGCCGTTGCACGCGCGTAGGACAGATCTACGCGGACGTCACCGCCAGCGGCAACAAGGACGTGCTCTCGTTCTATCGCCTGATGCAGCATCCTTGGCGGGAGAGCGGGAAAGGGGGCGGCTTCATTGACCAGTGCACGTCATTCGCCAATGCCGGCGCCGCGGGCTCGGCCTGGGAGCCGCTCGGGCAGGGCCTGCCGTCGGCCACGCAGGGGCGGGCCCTGATGTTCAGCTGGCTCTACGACGGCAGCCCTCGCCAGACAAGCGGGAAGCCCGTCATCGGGGGCCACTACGGCTACCTCAATCCCACCAACGCCAGCCGGGAGGTCTTCCGGCTCAAGGCGACCGCGTCAGACGGTCGGCTGACCTACTTCCCTCTGGACGGTCGCAGCAACGACCACTGGGAGTTCATCGGCAATCGACTGCCGACGCCCCGCGCGATGCGCTGGCTCGACGCCGCCGCTGCCGTTGCCGATGTCGTGCCGGCCGAGGCCGTGAAACGCTGAACGACGGGCGAGCGCGCCCGCCTCACTTGAAGACCCAGTACCCCACCAGGATCGCGATCAGGGAGGGGCGGAGTACCTGATCCGCACGCCCATCCACGAGCTGGCCGCGCAGCTCGACGGCGAGCGCTTCTGGCAGGTGCACCGTTCGACGATCGTGAACCTGGACCACGTCACGGGCACACGCCGCGACGAGCTGAGCCGCCTGTTTGTGCGCGTGCGCGGCCATGCGAGCGAGCTGCCCGTGAGCCGGGCGTACGTGCATCTGTTCAAGGCGATGTGAGGCGCTGGCGGCGCAGTTCGCCCACTCAGCGGGGGTGCTCAACTCATTGGATGAACGCCCATGACGCTCAGGAAGCTTCTGCCAGTTGCCACCGGTCTCTGCCTGGCGGCGCATGCCGCTGCCGCGCAGTCCGCCGGATATGGGGGCACGGAACTGCGAGGCAAAGAGGTGCCCGGTTGGGCGCTGGGGACCCGGCCCTGTCACGCCACGCTGATTTCGCCTCGGGTGGCCATCACCAACGCGCTATGCGTGAAGCAGACCAACCCGGAGTTCTTCCATCGCCTCGATGACTTGACGCCAGTCAAGGTCACGATGCTCGCGCCGGCCACCGTGAAGGGACCGCACGAAGATGTCGCCGTGGTCGTGCTGGACAAGCCCATTCATGGGCCTGTGGTCCCCATCCCTTCTTACCGGAGCGAGCGTCGGAGCGTGGTCGAGGGCGCGCGACTGACCCTCTATGCACCGATCCTTCCATTTGAACCTTTCCAGTGGCGGAAGCCGGCCAAGGAGCGACCACCTGTGGGCGCCTACCGTTATGACTACTTCACGAGCGGGAGCGTCCAGGTGCCGCTCAAGCTGGTCTCGTTGGAGAGCGTCGCAGGAACCTTCCCGATGGTCGGCTATGACGGTTCGACGGACACCGCCTTGGCGGCCCTGTTGGGTCACGCCGATTCGGTCATCGCCGTCCCGAGGTTCGCCAGAGGGGATGACTGGGGGTACATGTTTCCGCTGGACAGCCAGGGCGGCACCTTGCTCGCGGGCGAGGGGGCGGAGCAGGTCCTCGTGGGGTTTGCGACCCGCTCGCAGTTCCACGTCAGAGCCAGCAACGTCTGGCCGGCAACGTACCGGAAGATGCTCGACCACGGTCTGCGTGACGACGCGCTGTCCCTTGCGCTTCGCGTGTTGAATCCCTTCGAGGACCCCGGGGCGCGCTCGACCGCGGCGGATTGGCGCAGCTCGGCGCGGGCCTTGCCGCTGGGCAGCATCTGGCCGCGTGAGCACAAGGCGTCGGGGAAGATCGAATTCTTCCGGCTGGTGAAGGCGGCGCCGGACGGGCGCCATGGCGCATTGCCGTCCGGCCCGAGTGATGGCAATGGATGGGAATACCTGGGCGAGGAACTCCCCGATCTCGCTGCGGCGACAGCCACATTCCGTGGCCCGCCCCGGGGGGATCCGGACGATGCGAAGACGCCGATAGGGACGATCGCCGTCAACGTGCGTCGGACTGACGGTGGCGTCGAATACTTCCGCCTCACGGCGATCGGCAATGATGGAAAACTGACGCCCTTTCCTCAGTCGGGGCGGCTGAGCCTTCATTGGGCCTTTTACGGCACCGATCTCACCAGCAGGCGTCTGTCCAGGGACATCGACTTCCAGGATCATTTGCATCTGGACCAGCCTCGGCCGCCGATCCGGGTGGCGAATGACGCGTGTGAAGGCGCGCTGATCTCGCCTCGCGTAATCGTCACTGCGGCAGACTGCATCGCGGAGGGAGGTCCGACTCAGTTCAAGCTGACAGACACGGGAGAGATCTTGGTCGGCAAGGGCTTCCGTCCGGAAGCTTCCGCGACCGGACTCCCGGGGCCCGGCCTGGTGCTCCTTGACCCTCCCGCGCCCTTGAAGGAGGGGCGGCGGCCCTACGTCAACAGCTATCAGTTTGAGCGCCAACGCCTGGGCGGCATTGGTCTGACGGACGGAGTGGAAAACGCGATCATCTCCTTTAGCCCGAGAACGCCGACGACGGTCAAGGTGATGGCGCATCTATTGGAGCCGGACTTCTTCAGGATCCTGAAGCCCGGCCAGATGGTTTTCTTGAGCGATGAAGCCTTTGCCCGCCGCCCGCAGACCTCGGGGCCGTTTGCGGTGGTGTTGGACGATCAACGACGCGCTGCGCGAATGAGCCACTACTGGCCTTGGATCTATCGCACGCTCATGAACGCGGGGGCCCGCGAGGAAGCCTTGGTCCTGGCCGCGCAGGTGCTGAACCCATGGCAGAACATCGAGCGCTCGCTGACACTGCCCCTGACCCGTGAGCGGGTGCAGCAGTCGCGACTGGGCCTCCTGCGCCCGGACCTGCTCGATTGGAACTCGTTCGACCGTCGCGGTGTCATCGGTCGGGTCTACGCTTACGACAACCCATATACGAAGCAGGTAGAGTTCTTCCGTCTGGCCAAACTCGGCTCCGACGGGCGCTATGGGTACTTCCCGGTCGATCAGAAGGACAACGAAGAGTGGGAGTACCTCGGGACCGACCTGCCGTCGTGCGAGGCTGTGCTGACACCGGTCAAGGCTTGGTCACCCGGCGTCGATGGTGTGGCCGGTGAGCTGTTCGTTCACCGGAACAGCTTCAACAAGCAGTTCGAATATTTCGAGCTGGTGGAGCCTTTCGCGCAAGGCGGAGACGAACCGCCGCCTTCCAACGGCACGGACAGCCGCCATTGGCGCTATCGCGGGACAGATGTGCCGATATCGCCGGCCGATGAGGGGCCCGGTGGATGTGGTTGACGTGCGGGCTCGCTCGCCTCACTTGAAGAACCAGTACCCCACCAGGATCGCACCGACCAGGCCGACGACGTCGGCCAGCAGCCCGCAGGTCAGCGCGTAGCGGGTCTTCTTGATGTTGACGCTGCCGAAGTAGACGGCCAGCACGTAGAAGGTGGTCTCGGTCGAGCCCTGGATGATCGCGGCGAGCTTGCCTTCGAAGCTGTCCACGCCGTAGGTCTTGAGCACGTCCACCATCAGCCCGCGCGCGCCGCTGCCCGACAGCGTCTTCATCAACCCGACCGGCAGCGCCGGCACGAAGTCCGTCGGCAGGCCCAGCGCCGCGACGCCGGCGGCGATGCCCTTCACGACGAACTCCATGCAGCCCGTCGTGCGGAACACCGAGATCGCCACCAGGATCGCGATCAGGTAGGGAATGATCTGGATCGCGACGCCGAAGCCTTCCTTGGCCCCTTCGACGAAGGACTCGTAGACGTTGACGCGGCGCCACGCGCCGACGGCGATGAACATCGCGATGATGCTCAGGATCACCCCGCTGCCCAGCAGCCCGATGTACTGCGACATCACCTCCGGCGGATAGCTGTGCAGCCAGCCGAAGACCGCCGCCATGATCGCGATGAAGCCGCCGACGAACACCAGCACCGGCGCGCTGAACAGGTTGATGCGCTGCACCCAGGCCACCGCGATCAGCCCGGACATGAACGAGATGAAGGTGGCGACCAGCGTCGGCAGGAAGATGTCCGCCGCGTTGAAGCCCACCAGTCCCTGGTCCACCGCCATCGCCTGGCGGATCGCGATCACCGAGGTCGGGATCAGCGTGATGCCCGCGGTGTTCAGCACCAGGAACATGATCATCGCGTTGCTGGCGGTGTCCTTCTGCGGGTTGAGCTCCTGCAGTTCCTTCATCGCCTTCAGGCCCAGCGGCGTGGCGGCGTTGTCCAGCCCGAGCATGTTGGCCGAGAAGTTCATGACCATCGAGCCGCCCGCCGGGTGCCCGCGCGGTACCTCCGGGAAGATGCGGCCGAAGAACGGTCCCATCGCGCGGGCGAAGAGCTGGAGCACGCCGGCGTTCTCGCCCACCTTCATCAGGCCCAGCCACAGGCTCATCACGCCGACCAGGCCGAGCGAGATGTCGAAACCGGTCTTGGCCGTGTCGAAGATGCCGGTGAGCACCTGCGTGAAGATGGTCAGGTCGCCCTGGACCAGCCGCGCCAGCGCGACCGCGAAGCCGATCAGGAAGAACCCGATCCAGATGAAGTTGAGCACCATGGGGGCGGATTATTCCGGTCCCGCGCCCCCCGGGCCGCGTGGCTGCGGGATTGCGGGCATCACCTTGTGGGGGCAGGTCATAACCGCGGTCGCCTCGGCACCCTGAGCTTGCCGCCCGCGTCACGGACCACGCGGGCCGGCACGCGCATGCAACGGCCTGGACCGGGAGCGGGAAGCCCGATCCGGGTGGCTGCCGGGCGGCGGCCGTCCTCGTCGAGGCCATTGAAACGGGCGACGCGTCTTCGAAGAATGGGCTCGCCCTTCCGGTCCGGAGGGGTTGGAATGCTACCGATGACTTGCCACCTGAGTTCCTCTTCCGACACGCGCCCCGGCCCGGCTGCGCGCGTTGCCTGTCGCAACGGCCGACGCTGGCTCGCGGCTGCCGCGCTGAGCGTCCCCGCATGGGCGGCCGCCGTGCCGCAGTCCGAGCACTGGATGGCCTCCTGGGCCCTCGGCGTCGAAGACTGTTCCGCGACCCTCATCACTTCGCGCATCGCGTTGACGACAAGCCGATGCGCCGATCGGGCGAAATTCCCGGTCGGTGGCGCCGCGCTGACTTTCACGCAGCGCCGCACCGGGACCGTGTTCGCCGGACGGGTCGCGATGCCTGCCACTCTGTCGGAGTTGCCGCCCAGCGGTCTGGCGTTGATCGCGTTGTACGCGTCTTCGACCACCGGCACGACCGGTGTGCCGATCGCGAGCTATGTGCAGGAGGCGGCACTCCTCAAGGATCCGAAACCCGGCGCCACGCGTGAACAGGGGCGCCGGCTCTTTGCCTTCGGCACCTTTCGTTACGAAGGGTATGCCTGGGTGTCCGGCCCCGGGGAGTACGACCGCATGATCGACCCCCAGCGCCATCCGCTGACCTATCGGTCCCTGGCTCGCCTGAAATCGACGGAACGGATCCGCTTCCAGCGTCAGGGGCCGGAAGTCCCCTGGGACGATCTGCTGGGCGAGCGGATGCAGCGCGCATTGCGCGGACAGGTGACGCCGTCGCCCGACGCGCTGTTGCTGCCCCTGGTCGGTGCGGTCGAGGACGGGATGACCCACCGACGCCGACCGCCTCCCATGCCGGGCTGGGGTCAGATGAGCTCGCCGTTCGGGTCCGCGGACGAGGGCAGCGGACTGCTGGCCGCCGTCCGATCCGATGTCGAGCTGCCGGACGGCAGACTGGTCGCGCTGATCGGCGGCGACGGCTTGTTCCACATGCGCTTGAGCGCGCACTGGCCCGCGATCTATCGGGCGATGATCGATCAGGGATGGCGGGAGGATGCGGCACAGGTGGCCGCGCAGGTGTTGAACCTCAAGGCCTTCGACGAGGCGCGCACCGGCAAGCCCGGACAGTTCTACGCACTGGCCAATCCGTCGACGGGCGACGTCGAATTCTTCCGGCTGCGCCGGGTCGAGGCCGACGGCACCTATCCGGCACGACCGTCGCACGGGCAGAGCGATGACTGGTGGGAGTTTCTCGGGACCGAGCTGCCGTCCCTCGCGGCGGTGATGGAGAGGCAGGCCAAGGATCGCGCGGCCGCGAAGGCGTCGGGCAAGGCCGCCAAGCCTGCCGTCGAGAGCGGGAGGGCGTCATGAAGGCGCGCAGCACCGACGCCGCACGCGGGAGGTCCCGCGCGACGGCGCGTCCGCTCATCGCCGCGCTGTTGCTGGCCTGGGGCACGGGCGCCATCGCCACGACCCTTGCGGGGGTCTCCTGGCGGACGCCAACCGCCGAGCTGCCCTACTGGCTGCTCGGCGACGAGCGATGTTCGGCCACGCTCATCACGTCCCGCGTGGCAGTGACGACCTACGACTGTCAGGGCGATGTCGGTCGGCAACGGCACACCATGCAGCAACGATCGACGGGTGAGCACCTGACCGGACGCTTGTTGACCGACCGGCCGCGACGTGTCGCGACCGCCGCTGATGCGACGAGGGTGTCCGGACGGCCTCTGGCGCTGTTCCTGCTGGATGCTCCGCCCACCGACCTGCCGGGTCCGGACACTCACGCCACGGGCCCTCTCCCTAGCTATCGTGAGGAAGCCGAACTGGTCCGGGACCGCGCCGTGAATCCCGCCCGGCTCAGCGGCCACGTGCCCTCGCCGTCCATCGGGGCTGACGACGTCGCTCCGCCTCTGGCGGCGGAAAGGGAGGGCGACTACGTGCGCCCGCCGGCGATGCCCGGCAGTTCTGCGACCGCAGAGCGGCGGCTGGTCTACCGCTCGGTGAGCGCCTTGCGGGAGGCGGAACCCGGGAGATTCGACTTGTCCGGTGATGGGATCCCGCCCGACGACGGCCCGGGCCCCGATATCCTCGGCCGGCTGCTGCGCTCCAGGATGAATGGGCATGTCGTCCCGGATGCCGTCGTGGACGACCTGGTCCTGACGACCGTGGGCGATGCCGACGACGGCATCACCCGCCTCTGGAGCGAGACGGCCCGGCAGGCGCCGGGGGACGAGCGGAGATTGAGGCATCCGTTCGGCCCCCTCGCGCGCGGCGTGGGCCTGATGGCGTCACGGGGGACGCTGTCGCGACTGGTCGGCGTCGTCACGGACGCGTCGGGCGTGCACTGGCGGCTGAGCGCGTTCTGGCCGGCCATCTACCGCGCCTTGCTGGATCAAGGCTTGAGGGAGGACGCACGCGTGCTGGCTTCGCGGCTGCTCGGGCAGCAATCGCCGTCCGTCGTCGGCAACGTGAGCCACTACGACAATCCCCACAGCGGGCAGATCGAGTTCTTCCGGCGGGTGGCCTCGAGCGCCGACGACCATGCGGCGCCCCTTCCAACCGATGGACGCGACAACGAGCACTGGGAATACCTCGGCACGGAACTGCCGGCCAGCCGGGAGGTCCTCGCGCCGCTGCGCGTCTGGCGGGTGGAGGAACTGAACCCGCCGATCGGGAAGCGATATGTCCGCTTCAACGGCATCACGCGGCAGGTGGAGTACTTCCGCCTGAAGGCGCATGACAGCGACGGTCGGGCGCCGGTGTTGCCGTCCGCCGGCGTCAGCGATGAGCATTGGACTTACGAAGGCACGGACCTGAAGGTCCGCAGGAATCCCTTTGCCGATTGGACACCGGCATCGACTGCCGGCACCATCGTGCCCGGCGCCACGGTTCCACCGGCTGTTCCGGTGGCCCCGCTCAGCCCTCTTCCAGGAACCGGTCCCGCACTTCCAGCACCTGAGGCAGCACGCCGATGAAGAGCTCCACCAGCGCCGGATCGAAGTGCCGGCCGGCCCGCGCGCGCGGCAGGGCCGCCGCGCGCACCTCATGACCTGAACCAGGGCGGACGCCCCGATGGCAGTGACGGACGAGGCGGCGCCATACGGAACCGGGTCATTGAGCCGTCGCGGCCGCCCTCGAAGAATGGCGTGGCCCTTCTTCAACGTCGGAAGGGTTGGAGCCTCACATGAACACATGCCCCGTTGCCGGTCCCGGACCGGCTGGTCGGTCCGATCGGACCGCCGTCGGCCGCACAGGTCTTGCCGCATCGCGCCGGAGCGGCAGGCCGCGGCCCCGCGCCGCCGCCGCCTTGGCCTGCGCGTTGTCGCTCGCGGCGAACGGCGCGGCGAACGCGTCCGCACCGTTTGCCTGGATGCTGGGCGATGAGAGCTGCTCGGCCACGCTCATCACGCCGCGAGTCGCGGTCTCCAGCTACTACTGCCTCGGCGGCGTGCGCCTGCTCACGCATGCCGATGCGCTGGTCATGCGCCATCGATCAACCGGGCGCCAGCTCAGCGGCCAGGCGTGGGCCGTCCTCGAACCGGGCCCCAAGATCGGTGGCGTGGAAACCAATCCTCCCGGGAAGTATCTGGCCCTGATGGTGCTGGATGCGCCCGTGCCCGAGATGACGGAGGCCGGCGCGTCGCCGCTGCCCAGCTATGTGGAGGAGTTCCGGCTGCTGCGTGATCGCGAGGAAGCGCCCACGCGGCTGAGCGCCTGGGTGCCTGCGCAGCCGCGGAGCGCGGCCAATGCGCCGGAGGCCCCCGAGGTCAACTTTTACAGCACGTACGTATACCGCCGCAACGAGTCAGGGCAGATCTATAGCGGCCTGCTGGACAGGCCGCTGCTCTACCGGTCGGTGCGAGCCCTGCGGGCGGCGGAGCCGGCGCGGTTCGGGCTGGGAAAGTTCCCGCTCCCGCCCGATGACGGTCCCGGTGTGGATGTTCTCGGAAGAAGTCTGCAGCAGATGATGAACGGGGAGGTCGTTCCGGATCGCACCGTGGACGACATCCTGCTGACCACGGTCGGCGTCGCGACCGACGACATCACCCGGGTATGGGGCAAGGAAGCGCTGAGGGCCCTTTCGCTGCGGCCCGGTTTCCATGTGGACTCGCCGTTTTCCCGGACATCGAGCGGATCGGGTCTGATGGCGTCGCGCGATCAGCGGCCTCCTCGGCTGGTCGGCCTGGTCCTGAGCAAGCGCCATTTGCGGCTCAGCGCATTCTGGCCGGCCATCCATGAGGCGCTGCTGAAACGCGGCTTGACGGAGGATGCGAGTTTCCTGGCGCGCCGTGTGCTCGGGCAACCCGATGCCGGTCCCGAGGCGGGTGCGCCCCGTATCGGAGATGTGCGCCACCACCACAACCCGCACAGCGGCCGCGCCGAGTTCTTCCGGCGTGTGGCCTTGCCGACCGGCGGAGACGCCATGGCGTTCCCGACGAACGGCGAGGACAACGAGCAGTGGGAGTACCTCGGCACGGCGCTGCCCAGCCGCAGAGCCGTCGTGGGCACGATCAAGGCGTGGCAGCCGGACGAGCGTGATGCCACCATCGGCCAGCGCTACGTGCGTTTCAACGGCGTCACGCGGCAGGTGGAGTACTTCAAGCTCCAGGCGCTGGGGCCGGGAGGGAGAGTGCCCGAGCTGCCCTCCGGCAGCCTCGGCGATCAGGACTGGGAATACCTGGGCACCGATGTGCGGACCGCCGGCAACCGCTTCGCCGCGTGGACCCCGTCCGCGCCGCTCAACCCTCTTCCAGGAACCGGTCCCGCACTTCCAGCACCTGCGGCAGCACGCTGATGAACTGCTCGACCAGCGCCGGATCGAAATGCCGGCCGGCCTGCGCGCGCAGGTGTTCCACCGCCTGCTCGATCGGCCACGCCGGCTTGTAGGGCCGGATGCTGGTCAGCGCGTCGAAGACGTCGGCGATGGCGACGATGCGGGCTTCCTGCGGAATCGCGTCGCCGGCCAGTCCTTCGGGATAGCCGCTGCCGTCCCACTTCTCGTGGTGACCCAGCGCGACGCGGCGCGCCAGGCCCAGCAGCCCGGTCGTCTGGTCGCCGAGGATCTCCGCGCCGATGGCCGGATGGCGGCGCATCACCGTCCATTCGGCCTCGGTCAGCGGACCCGGCTTCTGCAGGATCGCGTCGGGGATGCCGAGCTTGCCGACGTCGTGCATGGGCGCGGCATGCAGCAGGTCGTCGGCCTCCTGGTCGGTCCAGCCGGCCGCCAGCGCCAGGAGCTGCGCGTAGTGGCTCATGCGCACGACGTGCCAGCCGGTCTCGTTGTCCTTGTACTCGGCCGCGCGGCCCAGGCGCTGCACGATCTGCAGCCGCGTCTCGCGCAGCTCATCGGCGCGCACCAGCGACAGGTGCGTGCGCACCCGCGCGCGCACCACCGGCGGGCTCACCGGCTTGGCGATGTAATCGACCGCGCCGGCTTCGAAGCCTTCAGTCTCGTCGCGGGAGTCGGCCAGCGCGGTGACGAAGATCACCGGCGTGCGCCTGGTCGCCGGCTGCGATTTCAGCACCCGGCAGACGTCCAGGCCGGACATGCCCGGCA
Source organism: Roseateles noduli (assembly GCA_002205125.1). Taxonomy (GTDB): domain Bacteria; phylum Pseudomonadota; class Gammaproteobacteria; order Burkholderiales; family Burkholderiaceae_C; genus Roseateles; species Roseateles noduli. Next base: position 165,495 of record NIOE01000012.1, read on the forward strand.
TCATGATGTCGAGCAGGATCAGCTGCGGCGACTCGGTCTTCGCAAGTTCCAGCGCCTTCTGCCCGTCGCGCGCGAACAGCAGCCGGTAGTCGTCCTGCAGCACGTGCCGCAGCACCTGCAGGTTGGCGGGCTCGTCGTCAACGAGCAGCAGCTTGGGACGGTGGTCGGCGGTCACGGCGTCATCCTCGCGCACCGGAGCCCGTCTGGGAAGCGGTGCTCAACTGCGTGCGCAGCGACTGCAGCAGCAGCAGCGCCGCATCGAAGTCGAAATCGTCCAGCGCCTGCGCCAGCGGGGCGATGCGGTCGACGCCGAAAGCGGCGCGCAGCGCGGCCAGCGATTCGTCGTCGAGCTCGCTGCGCTTGAGCGCCGCGGCCAGACGGTCGATCAGCGTCTTCTTCTCGCGCAGTTCCTGCGCCACGGCGACCGCCGTGGCGGACGGCTCCGCCAGCGGCATGGACGCGCTCGCCGCGAAGCCGGACGGCGTGCCGTCCAGTTCCGCGACCGCGTCCAGCGTGTCCTGCAGCGCCAGCGCGAGCGTGTCCACCAGCGCCATCAGGTCTTCCTGCTTGCCCAGGCGCAGGGCCGTCTCGACCGGCTGCGCCGCCGCGAGCAGGCCCGGCATCGCCAGGCTGCCCGCCACGCCGCGCCAGCGGTGGACCAGACCGCGCATCTCGATCCATTGCCGGCTGTGCGTCAGCTGATGCAGCCGCGCGACGCCTTCGCGCTGTTCCTCGGCGAAGCGGCGCAGGCCGCGTTGCCACGCGGTCACGCTGCCCCACAGGCGCAGGCCCTGCTGCCAGTCCAACGGGCCCCTGGCCGCATCGGCGATGCGGGCATCGTTGGCGTGACGCGTCGACGGCACCGGACCGGCCGAGGCCGGCGAACGTCCCGGTGTCAGGCCCAGCACGCGGGCGATCTCGGCGAACAGCCGCGCCGGTTCCACCGGCTTCACCGCGAAGCCGTCCATGCCGGCGGCCAGCGCCGCCTGGCGGTCTTCTTCCAGCACGCTGGCCGTCAGCGCGACGACGGGCGTGTGGCCGCGTCCCTGCGCGTGTTCGAAGTTGCGGATCCGGCGCGTCGCGCCGAGGCCGTCCAGCCCCGGCATGTGGACGTCCATCAGGACGGCGTCGAAGCGTTCGTCGGAGAAGGCCTTCAGCGCCTGCAGCCCGTCGGAGGCCAGCGTGACCTGGTGGCCCTCGCGGCCGAGGATGATCTGCAGCAGCTCGCCGTTCTGCGCGACGTCGTCGGCCACCAGCAGCCGCAGCGGCGGCAGCGTGACGGCGACCTCGGCCGCGTCGGCTTCGGCGCGCGCAGCGTCCCCAGCGGCCAGCGGCAGCCAGACGTGGAAGGTGCTGCCCTGGTCGACTTCGCTCTCGACGGTGATGCGCCCGCCCATGCGCTCGACCAGCTGGCGCGAGATCGTCGTGCCCAGGCCGGTGCCGCCGAAGCGGCGCGTGGTCGAGGCGTCGGCCTGCGCGAAGGCGTCGAAGATGCGGTCCAGCCGGTCGGCGGCGATGCCGATGCCCGTGTCGATGACGGCGAGATGGATCTGCCCGCCTTCCACGCGCATGCGCAGCGTGACCAGGCCGCGCTCGGTGAACTTGATCGCGTTGCCGACCAGGTTCAGCAGCACCTGCTGCACGCGCAGCGGGTCGCCCTTGAAGAAGCGCGGTTCGGCGCTCGGATAGTCGAGGTACAGCGCCAGGTTCTTGCGCTGGGCCAGCAGCCGCAGCGAGTTCAGCGCCTGCTCGCACACGGTGCGCAGCGAGAAGTCGACGACCTCCAGCTCCATCGCGCCCTTGTCGAGCTTGGCGGTGTCCAGGATGTCGTTGAGCAGCGAGAGCAGCGAGCGCGCCGAGCCCCGCACCGTCGTCAGGTGGCGGCGCTGCGAGTCGGTCAGCGTAGTGTCCAGCAGCAGTTCGGTGAAGCCCAGGATGGCGTTCATCGGCGTGCGGATCTCGTGGCTCATGTTGGCCAGGAAGGCGCTCTTGGCGGCGGCCGCGGATTCGGCGCGTTCCTTGGCTTCCTCCAGCTGGCGCTGCAGGCGCTTGGGTTCGGTGATGTCGAGGATCACGCCGTCGATCCACTGCGGCGCGCGGCGCGCGTCGCGCACCGCGCGACCGCGCTCGGAGACCCAGCGCTCGCCGGCCTCGCGGGTGTGGACGCGGTACTCGATGGAATAGGCCGTGTCGGCGGCGATGGCCGTCTCGACCGCGGCGTTCACGCGCTCTTGGTCATGGCGGTGGATCAGCGCGGCGAAGTGCTGGCGGCCGTCCAGGAAGTCCTGCGCGGTCCAGCCGGTCAGTTCCTCGACGGCGTCGTTGATCAGCAGCATGGACCAGTTCTCGTCCATGCGGCAGCGGAAGGTCACGCCCGGGCTGTTGGCGATGACGGTGCGGTACTTGGTCTCGCTGTCGCGCAGGGCCTGCTCCATCGTGAGCATGCGGCGGCGCTCGTCCATCAGGTCGGTGTTCAGGCGGCGCAGCGCCAGCAGGCCGTTGGCGCCGGCGGTGATCGCGCTGATCGCCAGCGCCATCACGGTCACGGCGAGCGCGAGCCAGCCGGCGTTCTCGATGCTGCTGTTGCAGGGGCCGTCGCCCAGGCCGACGAAGCGCGCCGCGCCCATCGCCGTGTAATGCATGCCCGCGATCGCGCAGCCCATCACGATGCCGCCGAGCGCGATGGCCCAATGGCGGGCAATCCTGCCGGCCAGGCCGAAGCGGATCCACAGGGCCAGCATCGCCAGCAGCACCGCCACGACGATGGAGGCGCCGAACCAGACCGGGTCGTAGCGCAGGGCGACGGACATCTCCATCGCCGCCATGCCCATGTAGTGCATCGCGCCGATGCCGGCGCCGACCAGCACGCCGCCGACGATCAGGCGCCAAGTCTCCAGCTGATGCCGGGCCAGCAGCGCCAGCGCGACCCAGGAGGCGATCAGCGCCGGCACCATGGACAGCGCGGTGATGTGGGCGTCGAAGGCGATCTGCGCGCAGAGCTGGAAGGCCAGCATGCCGATGAAGTGCATCGACCAGATGCCGCCGCCCAGCGCGAGCGCGCCGGTGGCGAGCATCAGCTGACGGCGCCAGCCCTTGGCCGGCTTGGCCATGCCCGCGACCTGCAGCGCCAGCGCCGAGGTCAGCGAGGCGACGACCAGCGACAGCAGCACCAGCGGCCAGTCGTACCGGCCGGTGAGCAGCAGCGTCGGGGCGCCGTCTCGGAACAGGAAGAACTGCGGCAGGACCGCGGAAAGTTCGGACACTGGGAGGGGCAGGTCTTGCACGCGCGCGCGAGCGCAGGACCAGGGCATGGGAGGAGTCCGCCATGGTGCCAAGAAGCGTCGTTCGCCATACGGCACAAATGCGCGGCATCCCGCCCGCAAATGAAAACGCCCCGCGTGTGCGGGGCGCATTGCGGCGGTTATCGCCCAAACGCGACCGACCTCCCGGTCGGTTTCGTTCTCAGAACGCGGGAACGACCGCGCCCTTGTACTGGGTCTGGATGAAGCGCTTGACGGCGTCGGACTGCAGCGCGGCGGCCAGCTTCTTCACGGCCGGGGCGTTCTGGTTGTCGTCACGCGTGACCAGCCAGTTGGCGTAGGGGGACTCGCCGCCTTCGATCGCCAGCGCGTCCTTGGACGGATTCAGCTTCGCTTCCAGCGCGTAGTTCGTGTTGATCAGCGCCAGGTCGACCTGCGGGAGGATGCGCGGCAGCGTGGCGGCTTCGATCTCGCGGAACTTCAGTTTCTTCGGGTTGTCGGCGATGTCCTTGGTCGTGGACAGGATGTTGGCCTTGTCCTTGAGCTTGATCACGCCGGCCTTGTCCAGCAGCAGCAGCGCGCGGCCGCCGTTGGTCGGGTCGTTGGGGATCGCGACGGTGCCGCCCTCGGGCAGCGCGGCCAGGGTCTTGTGCTTGGTCGAGTAGGCGCCGAAGGGCTCCACGTGCACCGCCGCGACGGCGACCAGGTGCGTGCCCTTGCCCTTGTTGAACTCGGTCAGGTAGGGCTTGTGCTGGAAGAAATTGGCGTCGAGGCGCTTCTCGGCGACCTGCACGTTGGGCTGGACGTAGTCGGTGAAGACCTTGACCTCGAGCTCGACGCCCTGCTTGGCCAGTTCCGGCTTGACCAGGTTGAGGATCTCGGCGTGCGGCACCGCGGTGGCGGCGACGGTCAGCTTCTCGGCGGCGGCGGTGCCGGCGGCCGCCAGCGACAGGGCCGCGACGGCGGCGGTGAACAGCTTCTTCATGGGGACAAACTCCTCTGAGGGACGGTGCCGGCTGCCTGCTTGGGGCGTCCGGCGATGAAAGGGGGAGGCGGGGTTCAGCGATGGGAGACGCGGGCGACGAGCCAGTCTCCGAACATCTGCAGCAGTTGGACGAGGACGAGCAGCAGCACGACGGTCACGACCATGACCTCGGTCTGGAAGCGTTGATAGCCGAAGCGGATGGCCAGGTCGCCGAGGCCGCCGCCGCCGATGACGCCGGACATCGCGGTGTAGCCGACCAGCGTGATCGCGGTGACGGTCAGCGCGGAGACGATGCCCGGCAGCGCTTCGGGCAGCAGGCCCTGCCAGACGATCTGGCGGGTGCTGGCGCCCATGGAGAGACCGGCCTCGACGATGCCGCGGTCGACGCCGCGCAGCGCGGTCTCGACGAGGCGTGCCAGGAAGGGCGTCGCGCCAACGACCAGCGGCGGAATCGCGCCGGCCACGCCCAGCGAGGTGCCCGTGACCAGCAGCGTGAACGGGATCAGCACGATCAGCAGGATGACGAAGGGCAGCGAGCGCAGCACGTTCACGACGAGGGACAGCAGCGTGTACACCTTGGGCGAGGCCACCAGCCGGTCGCGGTCGAAGAGGTAGAGCGCGATGCCCAGCGGCAGGCCGAGCAGCGCGGTGAACAGCAGCGAGCCGCCCAGCATCAGCAGCGTGTCGCCGCCGGCGGTGGCGATCTCGGGCCAGTCGATGGTCCGGAGCGTGTCCAGCAGGGAAGGGGTGGCAGCGAGGCTCATGCGCGCAGCTCCTCGACCTGGACGCCGCGATCGGCCAGCAACTGGCGCGCGGCGGCGCGGTCGCCGCCGCTGACGGCGATCGTCAACTGCCCGTAGGGCTGCTTCTTGATCCGGTCGATGCGGCCGGCCAGGATGCCGAAATCCAGATTCGCGTGGCGGGCGACCTCACCGAGCAGCGGCTCGTAGGTGCGTTCGCCGAAGAAGGTCAGACGCCAGAGGCTGCCCGCGACATGCGCGTAGTCGTCGCGCTGCTCGCCTTCGTCGACATGCTCGGAGGCAAGGACGAAGCGCCTGGCCGTGCCTGAACGCGGATGGAGGAACACCTGCGCGACGGGGCCCTGCTCGACGATGCGGCCCGCTTCGAGCACCGCGACGCGATCGCAGACGCGGCGCACTACATCCATCTCGTGCGTGATCAGGACGATGGTCAGCTTCAGTTCGTCGTTGAGTTCAGCCAGCAGGTCGAGGATCGAGCGCGTGGTCTCAGGGTCGAGCGCGCTGGTGGCCTCGTCGCACAGCAGCACCTGCGGGTCCAGCGCCAGCGCGCGGGCGATGCCGACACGCTGCTTCTGTCCGCCCGACAACTGCGCGGGGTACTTGTCGGCCTGGTCAGCGAGGCCCACCCGGGCCAGCAGCGCCTGCACGCGCGGGGCGATCCGGGCGGCATCCCAACCGGCGATGCGCAGCGGCCACGCGACGTTCTGCGCCACGGTGCGCGAACTCAGCAGATTGAAGTGCTGGAAGATCATCGCGATCTTCTGCCGGGCAGCGCGCAGCCCGGCGGCGTCCAGCGTTTGCAGGTCCTGGCCGGCGACGACGACCTTGCCGCTGTCCGGCCGCTCCAGCAGGTTGATCACCCGCAGCAAGGTGCTCTTGCCAGCGCCCGAGGCACCGATGATCCCGAACACCTCGCCCGAGTCGATCTTCAGATCCACGCCCTGGAGCGCCGGAACGCGGCGACCCTCGACGTCATACGATTTGTGCAGGCTTTGAAGTTCGATCACGGGAAGAAGAAGGACGCTAGCGGCAGGTGAGTCCCGTTGCCGTCGTGCGCCTCTTTGGTGCGGAAACCGTGATGCTTAGGGATTACCCGGCGTTTGGCAAGCAATCAATGCTTATATGCATATGCCGGGGTGGGGAATCTGCTGAATTCGAATAACGGGAAGGGCGACTTTCCTGCGGCGGCACGCGCGTTGGCCGCCGAGGCATGGGGCCCCGGACGCAAGGTCCGAAACCCCACGCCTCACCGTCCCCAACCACTTCCGTACTTCCTCGGTTTTGCTACCGAGGACCGCCTACGTGGGCAGAGCGAGCGATGCGAGCTCGCGGACCAGGTCCGCAATGTTGTTGCGCAGCGCAGACTCCGTGGCGATGCGCAGTTGCTCGCTCGGATTCAGGCTGTCGTCGATGCCGGCCTTCTGCGTCGTGCGCAGCGTGCGCTGATAGAGCACCTTGCCGCCGCCAGCGGCCCGCTCCGTCAGCGTGTAGCGGATGGAGAGGGCGACCTCGGGCAGCACCGGCACGTTGGGCTGCGCCAGCGCCAGCACCTCGACCTTCAGCTGGTAGCGACCCGTGTCGGGCACGTCCGGCATCAACCCCAGGCGCCGGAACGATTCCTGGTAGGTCTGGTTCAGCGTCATCGCGTTGATCCGGCTGCCCCACCACATCGAGGTCTCCTGGCCGCCGGTGACCGGCAGCAGGTCGATGTTGCGCCGCAACTGCGGACTGAGCCACGAGCGCAGCTGCAGCGACTCCATGTCCGTGATCGAGGACTCCAGCGGCCGGGCCGGCGTGCCGCATCCCGCCAGCAGCGCGCAGGCGCACGCCGCGGCGGCCAGCACGGCCAGCGCGGAACGGGAGGAATCGGGACGACGGTCGATCATGCCGGGCATCTTGCCTCCGCGAGCCGGGCACCGATCGCCCGAAGTGGACCGCTTTCAAGGCCCAGTGTTCGGGCCTCGCCGTTCAAGGCTCAGAGCCGCCGATGCTGCAGCGCCGGCAACTGCTCCCGCACCTGCGCGATGCGCGCGGGGTCGATCCTGGCGACGGCCAGGCCTTCGCCCTCGGGCACGCAGGCCAGGACCTCGCCCCATGGGTCGACGATCATGCTGTGGCCCCAGGTGCGGCGGCCGTTCTCGTGCGTGCCGCCCTGCGCGGCCGCGATGACGTAGGCCTGGTTCTCCACCGCGCGGGCGCGCAGCAGCAGCTCCCAGTGGGCCTGACCCGTGGTGAAGGTGAAAGCCGCCGGAACGCTGATGAGGTCGAGCGGGCGTTTGCCGCTGAAGCTCATCGCGCGGTACAGCTCCGGGAAGCGGAGGTCGTAGCAGATGGACAGGCCCACGCGCAGCACGGGTCCGTCGGGGATCGCCGCTTCGACGGTCACCGGCGATTCGCCGGCCTCCAGCACGCGGGCCTCGTCGTAGCGCTCGCGGCCGTTGTCGTAGCAGAAGAGGTGGAGCTTGTCGTAGCGCGCGCTGAGCGAGCCGTCCGGCGCGAAGACGCAGGTGGTGTTGCGCACGCGCTCCGCGGGCTGGGCCGCGCCTTCGATCGCCATCGGCAGCGTGCCGCCGAGGATCCACACGCCGTGCTCGCGCGCGGCGCGGCTGAGCACGCCCTGGATGGGCGCGTCGAGGTCGCCGTACCGCTCGCCGAAGGGCAGCTTGTCCGTGTCCTTGTGACCCATCAGGCAGAAGTACTCGGGCAGCGAGACCAGCGCGGCGCCCTGCCGGGCGGCTTCGCCGATCCAGTGGCGGGCGCGTTCGAGGTTCTCGTCCAGCCGGGTGACGGACACCATCTGGATCGCGGCGACAGTGACCGGCGACCCGGCGTTCGTGGATGACGTGCTCATGGGGCGGACTCTCCTTGCGCGGCGGCCGTGCTGTTGTAGCTGCCCTGCGGCTGGGCCTTGCGCTGCAGCTGCTCGATGCGCGGATCGGACCAGGTGCCGGTGACGCGGAATTCCTCGCTGTTGGCCGCGGCCAGCGGCTTGCGCAGCAGCCACTGGGCCAGGAAGGCGCCCAGTCCGATGGCGGGGTTGACCGCCGCATAGGCGAGGGCGGCGCCGCCGGCGTTGATCTCGGGCAGCACGAGCACGTGCAGGTCCTGCGTCTCGGCGGCGAGGTCGGCGCTGCCTTCCATCAGGACCGCGGCCTGCAGGCCCTTCATGCGGAGGTTGTCGCTGCGCGCCACGCCCTTGCCGATCTTGATGTCGCCGGTGACGTTGTCGAAGGCGAAGCCCTCCGAGAACACGTCCCGGAAGTCCAGCACCAGCCGCCGGGGGATGGACTGCAGGCTCAGCACGCCCAGCAGCCGCCCGACGCCGGGCTCGGCCTTGAGGAACTGGCCCTTCTCCATGACGACGCTCAGCTGGCCGCTCATGCTGGCGTAGTCCGGCGACAGCGGCGAGCCCTGCCAGGCCACCTGACCGGTCAGCTCGCCCTTGCCGCCGCGCAAGACCTGGCCCTGGCCGAGCCGCTCCATCAGCTTGCCGGCGTCCACGACGTCCAGCTTCCAGTCGAGTTCGGTGCGGCGCAGCGCCTTGCCCGGCTCCGGCGCCCACTTGCCGGACGCGCTCAGCGTGGCGTCCGGGCTCTTGAGCACCAGACGGCCCAGACGCCAGTCGCGCGCGTCGTTCTGCTGCTGGGCGTCGATCTCGAGCCGGCCCAGCCGCTTGCCGCGCAGCTCGAAGTCCTCGACGACGATGTCCAGCGTCGGCACCGACCGCGGCTGCTTGTCGAGCAGTTGCTCGACGCCGTCCACGTCGCTGCGGGGCACGGACAGTCGGGAGAGGCGCGCGTAGACGCGGCCCGGCTGGTTGGGTTTCTCCGCGCGGACCTCGATCAGGCCGCTGAGCTGCTGCGCGTCCATCGAGACGCGCCAGCCCGCGCCCGCGTCGTGCGAGATGCCGGCCGTGACCGCGTTCAGCGTGCGGCCCGCGACCTGCAGCGTCTGGGCCTTCAGGGTGAGCTGCGACGGCGCGTAGCCGCCCTCGGTCATGCCGTCTGTTGCGCTGTCGAGCGCCGCGCCGTCCTTCGCGCCGGTCAGTCCCGGCAGCGCGGTCTGCCAGGCGTCGGCATTGAACTGGTCGAAGGTGGCGCGGGCGACGACGCCCTGCGCGGGCAGTTCGGGCAGCTTCTCGCGCACGGCGACCGCGCCGCGCAGGACCTTGGCCTCGTGCGTCACGTCGCGTTGGTAGAGCGCCTGCACCGGGCCGGCCTCGACGCGCAGTTCGTCGCGCTGCGTGCCGGCCGGCGCGGCCGTCGCCCGCGTGACGATGCGCAGGGGCCAGGTCTCGTCCGCGGCCTTGCGCATCGGCGCCGGCAGGTTCACCGCGATGCCCTGCATCGGGCTGGCGACGGTGACCTCGGTCTGGCCGCCCTTGACCACGCCGAGCTCGAAACGCACCGAGGTCTGGCCCGTCATCACGGAGGCAACCTGCTGCAGGCCCAGCTCCGGCGCGTTGCGCAGCGCGTCGGCGGTCACCGTGCCCAGCGCGGCGAAGCGCATCGAACCGTCCGGCTGGCTGCCGCCGTCGAAGGTCGCGTCGCCGCCCAGCACGCGCGCCTGGCCGTTGCGGATCTGCAGGCCCTTCTGGTCGAAGCTCACCAGCGCCTTCGCCTGGCCGAGCATCGGGGTATCGGGCCGGATGCGCACGTCGTTGCCGGTCAGCGTGACCAGGCCCTTCACCGTCGTGTCGTCGATGTGCATCAACGGCAGTCGCAGGTTGAGCTTGAGCGCCAGGGGGCCGGTGGCGGTCGTGTTGTCCAGCACGTGGCTGGTCAGCGCCGCGACCGGCGAGTTCTTCACGTAGCGCAGGCCGTCGACCAGCGCGCCGCGCGCCTGGCCGTCGATCTCCAGCACCGGGGCATGGTGGTACAGATCGGCGATCGCGCCCTGGACGTTGAACACCTCGACGCCCATCAGCCTGGTCTTGGCGTTGCGGATGCTCATCGAGGCGCGGTCGAAGATCAGCTCGGCGTCCAGCTGCTCCATCACCGGCCACGGCGACTGGAACGCCGGATGGTCGTCCTCCGCCGGGTGGCTGGGCACGTAGGCGAGCGTCAGGTTGCGGACCTGCCCGGCGACGCGGAACTGGCCCTTGCTGCGCGGCGCGTCGAAGGGGAAGTCGAGCAGGTCGCCCTGCAGCCGCACCTGGATCTTCTGGACGGTGCCGTCACGGATCGCGTCGCGGACGTAGCGCCGCGCCTCGTGGCCCATCGAGGCCGGCAGGTAGCGCAGCACGCGCGGCGCCTTGATCTCCTCGATGCGGCCGGTGAGGTCCAGCCTGCCGGCGTCGTGCGGCCGCTTGCCTTCGCCGCTCTGCCAGGAGCCGTCGATCTCGGCGCGCAGGTCGTCGTTGGCCAGGCGCACCCCGTTGAACTGCACCGACCAGCGCGTGCGGGGCTCGTCCGGGGCAGAGGCCGCGCTCGCGATCGAGGCCGCCGCGAGCGGGCCGACGGCGGCCGGCTTGTTGGCGAGCGCGACGATGGGGGTGACGGGGGGCGCGCGCTTGCCGGCAAAGGCCGCCGGACGCTGCGCCTGCCAGCGAAGGCTCGCCTGGGCCTGCTTCAGCGGCACGGACGGTTCCTCGAAGACGCCAGGCAGGGTGACCTCGCCGTTGTTGATCGCGAGGGTGGCGGTGCCGCCCTGCTCGTTGGCGTCGAACTGCAGGTCGGCGCCGCTCACGCCGGGCCGGCCGGTCGGCGGCGCGGAGCCCGGATCCGCCGGCGGTTCCGGCGTCGCGGCCGTCAGGTGCAGACCCTGCAGCTGCCCCTTGGCTCGGTAGCTGCGCGGTGCGTCGAGCGGCCCGTCCCAGTGGAGCTGCAGCGCATTGAGCAGCCCCGCGGGCTTCATGTCGGCGATCAGCTGGCGTTGCGGCTCGGCCAGCGGCAGCCGGGCGAGGATCTGTGCGCCCAGCGTCAGGTCCAGCTGCTGGGCCTGGAAGTCGCCCCCGGTCAGCGCGCCCGTCTTGGGATCGCGCTTGACCTCCAGCGCCCAGTCCGAGCGCGGCCAGTCGAGGCCGTCCCCGGCCTGAAAACCGAGCGCCTTGGCCTCCAGCGACAGCGATTGCGGCGTCTGCTTGAGCACCAGACGGCCGCCGATCTTGGCCAGCGCGAGCTCCGGCAGTCCCGGCGCGACGCGCAGCTTCACGGCGCGCAGGCCCATGTCCAGGGTCAGGCTGCGCGGCTCGCCGCGGTCCACGTCCAGCCAGGCGCGCAGCGCGCCGTCGCCTTCGTTGAGCTCGAAGGGCAGGTCCACATACCGACGCAGCTCGCTCACGTCGGTCCGCGGCAGGTGCCCGAAGAGCTGGCCGCTCCAGCGCTTCAACTCGCCCGGGCGGTCGAGCAGCGACTGCGTGAACTCGCCGCGCAGCGTGAAGCGCTCGCCCCAGCCGGCCGGCGGCGTGGCGTCCAGCCGCAGCCGGTGGCGGCGCAGGCCGTTGCGCAGCACCAGGTTCAGGTCGAAGAGCTCCAGCGGCGGCGCCGCCCGCAGCTCATCGACCCAGCGGATGCGGCCGTGCAGGATGACGAACTCATGCTGCTCGAAGAACCAGTCGGCGGCGTCGTCGGACGCCTGGGTGTCGGACGGACCGTCCACGCTGAGCCCGGCGATGAAGACCCGGCCCTTGGCGTCGCGGCGCAGCAGCAGCTCGGGGCTGTCCAGCAGCAACTGGGAGAAACGCAGCTCGAAGGCCAGCAGCGAGCGCGGCGACAGCGCGGCGCTGACGCGCGGCAGGTGCAGGGCTTCGTGGCCGGCGGCGTCGACGACCCGCACGTCGCGCAGGTCCAGCTTGGGGATCCAGCCCGAGGAGGTGGCGCTGATGGCGCCGATCTTGACGGGTACCCCCAATGCCTGGGTGGCCTGCTTTTCGAGCTCGGGTCGCCAGTCGTCGATGTGGGGCAGAATCGCCCAGTGCAATGCCAGCCAGGCCGCGATCAGCAGGGAGAAGACCCCTGCCGAAGCCACTCCGAGCCAGAGGGCGCAACGTGCCCACCAGCGTCGTTTCGCGACCGCGGAACCGGAGTCAGGACTGGTGGCGGCGGACGAAGACATGTAAGGGTGGACGGCGGTCGCCGAATCTAGCACAGCCATTCCGGCCATGAGCCAGCGAGAGCATTCTTTACCGATGGATTCAGTTGCCTCGGCAACCTCCGACACGACGGGCGTCCCGACGCCGGCCGCGTCCGCGGACCACAGCCGTTTCGTTCAGCGCATCCGCCGCCGTTATGCGGCCGAATTGTCGTTGCTGCCGCCCGGCTTGCCGGACGACGTCACGATGCGCGCCGTTGTGGACCAGCTCCGGCAAGCCGGACGCCCGCTGCCCGCCGCGCTGCGCGTGATGCGCCAGCTGGTGATGGAGCGGCTGGCCGTGCTCGACGTCGAGCAGGGCGCGCCCATGACCGACGTGACTCAGGCGATGACGCACCTGGCGGAAGTGGCGCTGGACATCGGCGTGATCGCCTGCCGCGCCGAGCTCGACGCCCAGTACGGCGCGCCGCGCGACGCCGTCGGCCAGGACATCGACTTCTGGGTCGTGGGGATGGGCAAGCTCGGCGGGCGCGAGCTCAACGTCTCGTCCGACATCGACCTGATCTATGTCTACGAGGAAGACGGCCAGACCGAGGGCAACGGCTCCGGTGGCCAGAAGATCTCCGCCCACGAGTACTTCGCGCAGCTGTCGCGCCGGCTGTCGACGCTGATCGGCGACGTGACCGAGGACGGCCAGGTGTTCCGCGTCGATCTGGCGCTGCGACCCAACGGCAACTCCGGACCGCCCGCCGTCAGCATGGCGATGCTGGAGGAATACCTGCTCGTGCAGGGCCGCGAATGGGAGCGCTTCGCGTGGCTGAAGAGCCGTGTCGTCGCACCGCGCGAGAGCGTCAGGAACGGCCGCGCGATGCAGCTGCGCAGCCTGGTGACGCCGTTCGTCTACCGGCGTTATCTGGATTACGGCGTCTTCGAGAGCCTGCGCCAGCTGCATCGCAAGATCCGCGACGAAGCCCAGCGCCGGGCCGCCGGCCGGCCGGAGCGCGCCAACGACGTGAAGCTGTCGCGCGGCGGCATCCGCGAGATCGAGTTCATCGTCCAGCTGCTGCAGGTGGTGCGCGGTGGGCAGTTCCCCGAGATCCGCACCCGGTCGACGCAGAAGGCGCTGACGCGACTGGCCGCGCGCGGGCTGATGAAGCCGGAGACCGCGACGGCGCTGGCCACGGGCTACGACTTCCTGCGCCGCGTCGAGCATCGCATCCAGTACCTGGACGACCAGCAGACGCATTGCCTGCCCGCGGCCGACGAGGACATCGGCTGGATTGCGCGCAGCCTGAACCTGACCTGCAACAGTCACGCCTGTCCGCTGCTGGACAAGCTGATGGAGGTGCGGGAGCTGGTGGCGACCGAATTCGACGCGCTGCTGCATGACGGCGTCGCGCCGGGCGGCAAGGGCAACTGCAAGAACGGCATGTGCGGCGGACCGCCACTGCCGATCGACAGCGAGGAGTTCCTCGACAAGCTGCAGCCCGAGCTGGCCGCCAACGTACGCCGCTGGGCGCAGCAGGCGCGGGTGCAGAACCTGCGCGAGGAATCGCGGCTGCGGCTGGCCAAGCTGGTCGGGCGCGCGGCGCTGGCGGTGCGCCAGGGCGAGTGCACGATGGACGCGGCGCAGCGCTTCGTCGACTGGATCGAGCCGCTGCTGCGCCGTGAGAGCTACCTCGCGCTGCTGGTGGAGCGGCCCGCCGTGCAGGGCCGGCTGCTGAGCCTGCTGGGCCTGGCGCGCTGGCCGATGCGCTACCTGATGCAGCATCCCGGCGTGATCGATGAACTGGCCGACGCGCGGCTGCTGCACGAGCGCTTCGACGGCCCCGCCTTCATCCAGGACCTGCAGGCGCGTCACGACGCCTGGGCCGAACACGGCGAGGCGAGCGAGGACGCGCTGCTGGACAGCGTGCGCCGCGCGCATCACGCGGAGGTCTTCCGCACGCTGGTGCGGGACGTGGAAGGGCAGATCAGCGTCGAGCAGGTCGCCGACGAGCTGTCGCTGCTCGCCGACGCCACGCTGCACTGCGTGCTCGGCTGGGCCTGGGACCGCCTGAAGCAGAAGCACCGTCCGGCGCCGCGCCTGGCGGTGATCGCCTACGGCAAGCTGGGCGGCAAGGAACTGGGCTACGGCAGCGACCTGGACCTGGTGTTCCTCTTCGACGACGAGGACGAGAACGCGGCCGAGATCTACGGCGCCTTCATCCGCAAGCTGATCACCTGGTTGACGATCCGTACGGCGGCCGGGGAGCTCTTCGACATCGACACGGCGCTGCGGCCCAACGGCAACTCGGGGCTGCTGGTGACCTCGCTGTCGTCCTTCGAGAACTACCAGGGCGGGCGCGGCAGCAACACGGCCTGGACCTGGGAACATCAGGCGATCACGCGGGCGCGTTTCTGCGCCGGCGATGCGTCGCTGGCGGAGCGCTTCGAGGCCACGCGCCGCGCGGTGCTGACCGCGCCGCGCGATCCGGCGGCGCTGCGCGAGGAAGTCGTCGCGATGCGCGAGAAGCTGCGCGCCGCGCGCGCCGTGCGTGCCGGCTTCTTCGACGTCAAGCACAGCCCGGGCGGCATGGTCGACGCCGAATTCGCGCTGCAGTACCTGATCCTGGCGCACTCCGGCCAGCATCCGGAGCTGCTGGCCAACGCCGGCAACATCGCGCTGCTGCAGCGCGCCGAGTCCTTCGGCCTGCTGCCCGCGGACGTGGGCCGCCAGGCCGCCGACGCCTACCGCGAGCTGCGCCGCGTGCAGCATCGGGCGCGTCTGAACGAGCAGTCGACCTCGCTGGACGGCGAGGCCGCCGAGGCGCTCGCGCCGCAGCGCGACGCGGTGCTGGCGCTCTGGCGGGCCGTCTTCGGCTGAGATCGCGGAGCGGAACCGGATGCCGGGACGCGCGTGGCTCCTCGTCGCGATGGCGCTGGCGATCGGCTCGCTGGTGGCGTGGGTCCAGGCGCCGCCTGTGCAGGCCGCGCTCGAATGGCGACCTGAGCTCGCAGCGCGCGAGCCCTGGCGCGCGATCAGCGCGGCGTGGCTGCATTGGAGCCCGCAACACCTGATCGCGAACCTCGCCGGTTGCGCCGTGGTCGGCCTGCTCGGCGTGGCCGCGCGCCTGACGGCACGCGACGCCGTGGCCTGGCTGCTCGCGTGGCCGCTCACGCAATTCGGGCTGCTGATGGAGCCTTCCCTGGAGCGTTTCGGCGGCGCGTCGGGCGTGCTGCACGCGGGCGTGGCGGTGGCGGCGATCGGGATGATGCGGATGCGGGCCTCGCACGGGCGGGAACGCGTGATCGGGCTGCTCATCGGCATCGGGCTCCTCGTGAAGGTGGCGGCGGAGCGGCCCCTGTCGGCGCCGGCCTTGCGGCACTGGGACGGCTGGAACATCGCGATCGCGCCGCTGGCGCATCTGACGGGGCTGGTCGCCGGCGTGGCGACAGCGCTGCTGTGTGCGGTGGCCGCGCGGGCCTGGGCGCGCCGAGCCAGTGGCCGCACCAGCCGCCGGGCATGATCCGGCCCCATGGAACGCAAGCAGCATCTCGACAGCACGGCGGTGGTCATCCTTCTGGGGTGCTGCGTGCTGTGGGGCCTGAACCAGGTCGCGGCCAAGGCCGCGCTGACCGAGATCGGTCCGCTGTGGCAGGCCGCGCTGCGTTCCGGCCTGGCCGGCGCGCTGGTCTGGGCCTTTGCCGCGGCGCGTGGCATCGCGCTGTTCCGGCGTGACGGCAGCCTGCCGGGCGGGCTGCTCGCCGGTGTGCTGTTCGCCGCCGAGTTCGCCTGCATCTTCGTCGGCCTGCAATACACGACGGCGTCGCGGATGGTGGTCTTCCTCTACCTGTCGCCGTTCGTGGTCGCGCTGGGCATGCCCTTGATCTCGCCGGCGGAGCGGCTGACGAAGCGGCAGGCCGCGGGGCTGCTGATCGCCTTCGGCGCGGTGGCGTTCGCGTTCGGCGAGGGGCTGCAGGGCACCGGGCAGACGATGCAGTGGCTGGGCGATGCGCTCGGCTTGCTGGCCGCGCTGCTCTGGGGCGGCACGACGCTCGCGATCCGCGCGACGAAGCTCTCATCGGCCAGCGCGGAGAAGACGCTGCTGTATCAGCTGGCGATCTCCGCGATCGCGCTGGCGGCCGGCGCGGCGGCGACCGGCGAAGTCCTGCCGCTCGACTGGTCCTGGCGGCTGCTGGGTCTGTTCGGCTTCCAGGCGGTGATCGTGTCGTTCGTCAGCTACCTGCTGTGGTTCTGGCTGATCCGCCACTACCCGGCGACCAAGCTGTCCAGCTTCACGCTGAGCACGCCGCTGTTCGGGCTCATCGCGGGCGCGCTGCTGCTCGGCGAGCCGATCACCCCGCGCCTGATGCTCGCCCTCGCCGGGCTGGCGGCGGGGATCGTGATGGTGAATCGCTAGACGCCGGTCGACCATTCCTGGATGCCAGGCCAGACGCTGGCACTGGAGCTCTCAATCGTTTCGCCCTCCAACGCTTGTTTGGCCCATCGAACAAGTGGCGAATTTTCGGGAAGTGCGTCGCGTGCGCGTTGTTCTTCCACATAGTCTTGCCAAGTCTTGCTCACAGGCGGATTCAGTCGCGTGCGCAATATGTCTTCGATGCTGTGCTTGCGGTGATTCATCGACAGGTTCTCTTGTTTCAGCTGGATCATGGTTACTCCATCAATCGAAAGATTTGCGCAGGCGCGAGACGTATCGCGTGTTCATGGCCGCGTCGAAGTAATGTTTGCGGCGGATCCAAACCAGGCCCTCCTCCTTGGTGATCGCCGCAACGTCGATCGGTCCTCCGACGGACTCCGAAGAGGAGGTAACGCGCTCCTTCAGCGATTCGATGCCAAGGAGGGCTTCGACCAGATCAGCCATCTCCGGAACGTTTCTGCGCGCAGCGCCCAGGGAGCAAGATCCCGAAGTACCTGATTCAATGCCTGCGCAGAGAGCGGTTCAACCACGCCCGTCGCATTCAGCAATTCTCGGATTCGCTTCGTCTGCGACGACCAGGCCGCGCGTCGTCGATCGATTGGCGCGTCGCGATCAAAGATCGAATCATCAGCACGGCGCGTCATGCGAACGATCTCTTCGATGGCTGCATCGAACTGCCGGCCAGTGCTGTCGTTCCGGACCGATGGTGGGAACAGTTGATGGTTGGCCGTCAGAAACGAGAGGATGGCCGTCGCATAGTCACTGGCACGTCCGAACGTTCGGGCTCCGAGATGGGTGCGAAACAGCTTGATGGCCAGTTCCCACGGAACGCCGTCGATGCTTGCTGAACCGTAGATGGCGACCGCTATCGAACCTTGCCTCGTCAATTCGAAGATCTTGTTGGCGGACTTCGAAAAGCGGGGGTGATCGTCACCCCATGAACTGGTCATCGCGCTGTCCGCGCCAATCACGGCGGCGCGCTTGTTGAGGATGAGAATCTCACTGGTCATCCGATTTCCTGCTTCAGAAGAACTGCCATTTCGAGCGCCGTCTGCCTGATGCGGAAGCGATCGATGCAAGCCTGAAATTGTTGGGGACCGTTGGCGTCACTGGCAATTCGCTCATTTCGGTAGGACTCATGCAACTGCATGCAGTCGCTCCCTCCAAATGGGAATGCCAGAGCTGTTGATGTCACCCCTTCGACCCTCGAATGGGGGAAGGACTCGTCGCTTCGCATCAGCATCCGCGGATTCGCCTGTCCGAACGCCTTGACGGCGTCGCAGTCCGACAGTGACCCCTCGCTGCCGGATGAGGTTCGGGCGCCCGCGTGGCGCGCGGGTTCCGCCTCCTGATGTCGCCGGCGGGCCACGTCCGCCAAGGAGGGCGCCATGTCCAACACGATCCAGAACCGCGCCGTCCCGTCGCCCGTCGATACGACGCCCGCCACCCCGACCAGCACGCCGGTGACCACGCCGGCCACGACGCCCGCCGGTGGGCAGGGCGGTGCGGCCGCGCAGTTCCCCGGTCTGGCGGCACGACCTGGCACCGCCGGAGCCGGAGCGCCGCCCCGCCGGTCCGCTTCCTTGCCGAACCTGCGCGCGCAGACGCAAGGTCAGACGCCCCTGTTCGAACCGTCGCGCTTGCAGACGCCGCCTGCGTCGCCGACCCAGGTGCCGCTGCCGGACTCCCCGGTGTCGACGAGTCCGTCCTCTTCGCCGCAGCTCAAGCCCGCCGAGAACAAGACCCCGACGAAGGAAACCCCGGAGGCCTCGGAGAAGCCTTCCCCAAAGCTGCCGACACTGAGCCTGGACACCCAGCAGCCGCCGCAACCCACCGCGTCGACGGCCACGACATCGTCGTCGCCCAGCAAGGTGCCTCTGCCGGAGTCCGGCGCGACGACCGCCGCGAGCACGACCGCGTCGCCGCAGATCCCGGTGTCCGAGAGCAAGCCTCAGGCGCTGCAGACGCCGCAGACCCCGCAGACACCTCAAAAGGCCCAGGCACAGGTTTCCGAAGAGAAGATCAAGACGCCCGTGCCGTCGGCTGAGTCGTCGCCGAAGCCGCCGAAGCTGAGCCTCGAAACCCAGCAGCCGCCGCAACCGACCACCGCGACCACCGCGACCACCGCGACCACCGCGACCACCGCGACCACCGCGGCTGCCGCGGCTGCCGCGACAACGCCGTCATCGCCGTCATCGCCGAGCAAGGTCCCGCTCCCCGCGTCGGGATCGACCTCCGCGGCCAGCACGACCGCCTCGCCCCAGACACCGGTGCAGACGCCGGCTCAAGAGGGCAAGCTGCCGGTGAAGGAGGAGTCCGTCGCGGCAGGCAAGTTGCCGCAGAAGACCTCGCTCGGCGGTCCTCTGCCGACCGCGCCGAAGCTGTCGTCCCCGACGTCCACGACGTCGGCCGTCGCGTCCTCGTCTTCGTCCTCTGCCACGCCCCAACCGCTGCGTCCGGATCCGAACGCCAGCCAGCAGCCGAAGCCGTCGCTGACGCTCGACAACCGGCCGTCGACGACGGCATCGACATCGGGCGTGACGCCGGCGATCTCCACGGTGGTCGCGCGGCCCTCCGCGGCCACGACCCCGGCCAAGCCCGTCGCCACCACGTCGACGAACCCCACCACCACGGTGGCCGCTCCCACCACCAACGCCGTCCCGCCCGCCAACGTCTCCGGCAAGCAGCTCACCGACGCCCTGCTGGCCACGCTCGGACAGCGCGCGACGACCTACGGCGGCGGTCACGCCATCGCGTGGGCGGTGCAGGCGATCACGCTGATGAGCGCCGGCGCGGCGGGCGCGTCGAAGGAAGCGCTCGGCGTGTCCTCCAGCGTCCTCGGCGGACTGGCCGCCGCGCTGGGCAAGGAGTTCATCGGCGAGCACATGAAGACCAAGCCGTCGCTGGGGGCGACGATCAAGCTGCCGGGCGACACCTTCATGCAGCGCGAAGGCCCGCGCGTGATGGCCGGCTTCAACGACATGTGGACGGCGATCGCCGGCGGCATGAGCGGCGTGGCCCTGTCGGCCAAGCTGACGCCCGCGATGACCGAGGCCTTCAAGGCCAAGGGCATGCCGGAGCCGATGGCCCAGGCCACCGCGATGATGGTCACGGCCGCGGCGCAGCGCGCCGTGAGCGCGGGCTTCGACACCGTGTCCGACCTGACCAGCACGGTCATGAAGAGCAAGCTGCCCGGCGCGACCGGCGGCACCGCCGTCAACGACAAGGTGGACTACGCGACCATGAAGGCCGGCATGGCCGCCCGCATGATGATCAACTGGGGCCTCACCCTGCCGGTCGGCATTCCTGTCGGCCTGGGCAAGACGCTGGCGGACGCCAACCCGTTCGCCAAGGCGGCGGCGTCCAGCGCGCCGGCGTGGGCCGGCCTCAACGTCTGGATCAACACCAAGATGAACCTGGCGCCGATGTTCAAGAAGGACGAGCCCGCGGCCGTCACGCCGTCGACGCTCGAAATGGGCCCGATGGGCAACCGGAGCTGAACCCGCGGACCCCGATCAGGGGTCGATCAGAAGCAGATCAGCAGCCGATCAGAGCTCGATGATCCCGCGCTTCAGTGCGATGGTGACCGCGTGGGTGCGGTCCTTCGCGGCCAGCTTGCCGAGGATGGTCCGCATGTGGACCTTCACCGTCTCCTCGGTCAGCGAGAGATGCTCCGCCACTTCCTTGTTGGCGTGACCCAGCGCCACCAGGCGCAGCACCTGCGTCTCGCGCAGCGACAACGCGCGGCTGCCGGCGTGCTGCGCGATGGCGGCCTCGATCGCCGGCGGCACCATCATCCGGCCGGCATGCACGCCGCGGATGGTGTCCAGCAGTTCGGTGCGCATCAGCCCCTTGAGCAGATAGCCCACCGCGCCCGCCTTGATCGCGCGCGCCGCCTGGAAGTCGCCGGGGAAGGTCGTCAGGATCACGATGCGCGCCTGGGGGAACTCGCGCCGGATCGAGGTCATCGCCTCGATGCCGTCCATGTCGCGCATGCGCAGGTCCATCAGCGTCACGTCCGGCTGATGCTGGCGGAAGCGCGACAGCGCCTCCAGGCCGGTGGTGGCCTCGGCCACCATGCGCATGTCGGGCTCGGCGTCGATGACGGTCGTGATGCCGCTGCGCATCAGCGCATGGTCGTCGACAGCCATCACGGTGATGGGGGAGGAAATCGGGGCGGAGTCGTTCACACGCGGGCAGCGATCAGGTCGGAGGCGCCATCCGATTGAGACGACAGGACGGCACGGAAAGGCGAAGCGTAGCCGCAGCGGCCCCTCCCGATCGCCCCTGCGGGCGATGCCCCTCCCTCGAAAGAGTTAGCGCACGCGTGTCGCGTCGGCGCCTCGCCCCACCCCCACGGCTCGCCCGTTCCGCACGCCGCTTCTGATAGTGTTCCGGCCCCATGAGGTTGTCCCGCGTGTTGTCCCTTTCCGCCCGCCGTGCGCTCGGCGCGGTGCTGCTGATCGCGACGCTGCTGGCGGTCGCGGGCCCGGTCCTGGCGCTGGACCGGACGCTGGCCCTGGGCCAGTTCCACCATCGCGCCTGGACGGCCGCGGACGGCGTGCCGATGGAGACCTGGACCATGGCGCAGACGCCGGACGGCCTGCTCTGGATGGGCGGTCCGAACGGCCTGACGCGCTTCGACGGCGTGCGCTTCGAGCGCTTCAGCCCGGCGCGGCCGCAGGCCTTCCCGTCCGGCACCGTGGCGAAGGTGCTGGCGACTTCCAACGGCGACCTGTGGGCCGCCTTCTTCCCGCGCGGGCTGGTGCGCATCCGCGGCGACCAGGTCTGGCGCGTGCCGGCGGCCGAGGCGGTCGCGACCGCCCGCATCCGCTTCATCGCCGAGGACGCCGACGGCGCGGTCTGGGCGGGCGGGGCCACGGAGCTGTTCCGCTTCGAGAACGACCGCTGGGAGCGCATCGGCGCGTCCTGGGGCGTGGAGGGCCGCGCCATCGACGGCGTGGTGGTGGACGGGCGCGGCACCGTCTGGCTGTGCGACAACGATCGGCTGCTGGGCCTGCCGCAGGGCGAGACGCGCTTCCGCGCCGTCGGCGACTGCAAGGACGCGACCAGCCTGCAGGTGCTGCGCGGCGAGGCCTGGCTGGTCTTCGCCGGCGAGATGCGCAAGGCGCCGGCGCTGTCCCGACTGCCCATCGCGCGCGATCCGCGGCTGTCGACGCGCCGGGGATCGTCGACGGTGGTCGACCGCGACGGCAACCTGTGGACCGTGTTCTGTCCGGCGGGCTTGTGCCGGCGCCGCCTGCCCTGGCCGCTGGAGGGCGACCGCGTGCCGCTGACCGGGGAGTACGAGCGCTTCGCCGCGCCGGAGGGGCTGTCGGGCGACTTCGGGATGATGATCCTGGAGGACGCCGAAGGCAGCCTGTGGGTCGCGACCAAGACCGGGCTGGACCGCTTCCGGCGCGCGCCGCTGGTGTCGGTGCCGATGCCGCGCGCCACCAGCAACTTCGCCCTGGTGCCGGATGCGGACGGCGGGGTGACGGCGGCCGCGTTCTCGCCGGTGGCGTCGACGGTGTGGCACCTGTCGGGCAGCGCGAGCGAGGCCGAGCGGGTGCCGGCACCGGGCGCGCAGATCACCGCGGCGGGCCGCGACCGGCAGGGACGGCTGTGGCTGGTCGGGCCGGTCGGACTCTGGCGCCGGGAGGGGGCGCGGTGGGAGGAGATTCCGCGACCGCCGGGCGTCGGCGAGCGCTGGATCAGCGGCATCGTCCCGTACGGCGACGGTGTGATGGTCGCGTTCCAGCGCGGCGGCGTGCAGACCTGGGAGGACGGGCGCTGGCAGCCGCTGACGCTGCCCGGCGAGGCGGCACCGCTGGAGGCCTCCGTGGCCTGGGCGGGGGACGGTGTCTACTGGTTCGGGCTCAAGGAGGGCCAGGTGTTGCGCTGGAGCGGCGGCAAGGTGCGCCGGTTCCCGGTCGCGCAGCCCGGGAGCATCGGCGAGCTGCTGCACGTCTACGCCGGACGGTCGCGTCCGCTGGTCGCGGGCGAGCGCGGCGTGGCGATCCTGTGGGACGGCCGCTTCGTGCCTCTGGTCGCGGAGCTGCCGGAGGCGCTGGCCGGCGTGTCCGGCATCGCCGAGACGGCGACCGGCGACCTCTGGCTCAACGGCCGCAAGGGCGCGGTCCACGTGCGCCGGGAGGACCTGCGCGCCTACCTCAACGACCCGCTGCAGCCGCTGAAGATCGAGGTGCTGGACACGCTGGACGGCCATCCCGGCGGCGCGACGGCGTTCTGGCCGCAGCCCAGCGTGGTGGAGGGCGAGGACGGACGCCTGTGGTTCGCGGGCACGACGGGCGTGGCCTGGCTGGACCCGACGCGGCTGCGCGGCGCGCCGGTGGCGCCGGTGGTGAGGATCACCGGTCTGCGCGCCCAGGGCGTCGAATACACGCCGGGCGCGCCGGTGACGCTGCCCAAGAACACCGAGATGATGGAACTGCGCTTCTCCGCCGCCAACCTCGCGATGCCGGAGCGGGTGCGCTTCCGCTACCGGCTGGACGGCATCGACACCCGCTGGCGCGAGGCGGGCGTGCGGCGGGAGACGGGTTACAACAGCCTGGGTCCGGGCAGCTACCGCTTCCACGTGCTGGCGATCAACGGCGACGGCGTCGCGTCGGACGAGGAAGCGATCCAGGACTTCGTCATCCCGGCGGCCTGGTACCAGACGGTGGTCTTCCAGGTGCTGTGCGTGGCGGCGGCGATCGCGCTGATCTGGGCCTTGCATCGGCTGCGCCTGAAGCAGGCGGCCCGGCGCGCGCGCGAGAAGATGCGCACCCGCATGGCCGAGCGCGACCGCATCGCGCGCGAATTGCACGACACGCTGCTGCAGGGCGTGCAGGGGCTGATCCTGCGGTTCGAGGCCCACTCGGCGCAACTGCCGGCGGAGCACCCGGTACGGGCGGCGATCGATGCGGACCTGGTGATGGCCGACGACGTGCTGGACGAGAGCCGTCGACGCGTGATGTCGCTGCGCGGCGCGGCGCAGGTCGGCACCAGCCTGCCGCGGGCGCTGGAGGACATCGCGGCGCAGCTGGCGCGCGATTACGACGGCGAGTTCCGGCTCGAGGTCGACGGCCGGGAGCGGCCGTTGCGGCCCGAGGTCCGCGACGAGCTGCGGCTGATCTTCGGCGAGGCCTTGCTGAATGCCTTCCGGCATGCCCGGGCCAACCGGATCACAATGACCTGGCGCTTCGGATGGTGGCGTCTGCGGATCGAGCTGCGGGACGACGGCAGCGGCATGCCGGTGGACCTGGCGGCGACCGGCAGGCACGGGCACATGGGACTCGCCTCGATGCGGGAACGGGCCCAGACGCTGGGTGCGACGCTGAAGATCGAGAGCGCGCCGGAGAAGGGGACGATCGTTTCGCTGACGATGCGGGCGTCCAAGGCGTACGCGAGCTGAGGCCGCGCGCCATCACTCATTTGCAGAAGGATCCACGATGAGTTCAAGACTGTTTGCCCTCGCGACCGCCGCGGCGCTCGTGTCCTCGTTGACGTCCTCGCTGGCGGCGGCGCAGACGCCTGCCTCGCCGGCCTCCTCTGTCGCTGCGCCCGCCTCGCCGGCCATCGCCGCCGCGGTGGCGGATGCGACGCGGCCGGCCAAGGACGTCCAGCAGGACGCCTCGCGCCGCCCGGCGGATCTGGTCGCCTTCTCCAAGGTGAAGCCCGGCGACAAGGTCATCGACGCGGTGCCCAGCGGCGGCTACTGGACGCGGATCTTCTCGACGCTCGTCGGCTCGACGGGTCGGGTCTACGCCTACGTGCCGGCCGAGTTCGCCGTGTTCAAGTCCAACCCGTCGGCGACCGCGCGGGCGATCACGTCGGAGCCCGGCCACGGCAACGTCGAGCAGACCTCCAGTCCGCTGGCGGACCAGCCGCCGGCGAGCATCCACAACACGCTCGACGTCTACTGGACCTTCGAGAATTACCACGACTTCCACGACAGCTTCATGAAGGGCGCTGACGTGAACGCGTACAACAAGGCGGTGTTCAGCCTGCTGAAGCCGGGCGGGTACTACATCGTGGCCGACCATTCCGCGGTGGCGGGGTCAGGTCTGAAGAACACGGAGGACCTGCATCGCATCGACCGCGAAACGGTCAAGGCCGAAGTGCTGAAGGCCGGGTTCGTGCTCGACGGGGAAACCGACGCGCTGGCCAATCCCGCCGACGACCGCACGCTGAAGGTCTTCGATCCGGCGATCCGCGGAAAGACCGACCGATTCGTGCTGCGCTTCAGGAAGCCGGCGCAGTAATCGCCAGCGCCAGCGCCAGCGCCAACGTCGACGTCAGCGCGGGCGGCCTCACGGCAGCAACACGATCTTGCCGATGGCTTGACGGCTTTCGAGCACGCGGTGCGCCTGAGCGCCGTCCCGCAACGCGAAGGTCTGCGAGAGGCGCAGCCTCACGGCGCCTGACCGGATCCAGCCGAACAGTTCCGTCGCGCGGGTCTGGCGCTCTTCGGCGGTCGTGAGCACGTTCCACAGATCGCCGCCGACGAGGGTCAGCGAGCGATCCATCAG
Organism: Roseateles noduli; assembly: GCA_002205125.1. Lineage (GTDB taxonomy): Bacteria > Pseudomonadota > Gammaproteobacteria > Burkholderiales > Burkholderiaceae_C > Roseateles > Roseateles noduli. The sequence continues at coordinate 190,488 of NIOE01000012.1, forward strand.
CAGCCGGGGATCCACCGGCGCCGGGTCGCCCGCGGCCATGCCGTAGAACACCACCGTGCCACCGGTGCGCGCGGCGTCCAGGCTGTCGCGCAGCGTGGTGCCGACCGAGTCGTACACCACGTCCGCGCCGCGGCCCCCGGTGAGGGCCTTCACGGCATCCACCCATCCGTCAGTCGCGATCACGGCGTCGGCGCCGAGCGCGCCCACGTCGCGCACGGCTTGCCGCTTGGCTTCGGTCGACGCGATGCCGATGACGCGTGCTCCGAGGTGCCGGAGGATCTGCACGAGCAGCAGCCCCACGCCGCCCGCCGCCGCGTGCACGACCGCCCAATCGCCGGGACGCACCGCGTAGCTGTCGCGGCACAGGTACTGCGCCGTCAGGCCCTGCAGCAGGCACCCGGCGGCGGTCTCGAACGAGATGTCATCCGGCAGCGGAATGAGCCGGCCCACATCGACCGCGCAGAGTTCGGCGTTGGCGAACGGGCTGTCGGCGAAACCGACACGCTGACCGGGCCGCAGGCCGCTGCCTTCGGGTGCCGAGACGACCTCGCCCGCGCCCTCGTAGCCCAGGATCCACGGCGGGGAACCGGCCAGGTGGTAGTTGCCCTTGCGGCGGTAGACGTCCGCGAAGTTCAGGCCGACAGCACGCATGCGCACCAGCGCCTGCCCGGGACCCGGAACGGCATCGGGCACCGCCTCGTCGCGGAGGACGTCGGCATCGCCGAACTCATGGAAGACCAGTGCGTGCATGGAGCGCTCCTTGTGGCGATCGCGTCTTACAACGACCGCGTCAGACCGCCGTCGACGCGCAGGTTCTGACCGGTGATGTAGCCGGCGCCGTCGGACGCCAGGAAGGCGATGGTGGCGGCGATCTCGTCGCTGCGGCCGTAGCGCTGCATCGGCACGCTGTCCCGACGTTCGTCGGTCGCGGGGAGGCTGTCGATCCACCCCGGAAGCACGTTGTTCATGCGGACGTTGTCGGCGGCGTAGGTGTCCGCGAAGATCTTCGTGAAGGCGGACAGGCCCGCGCGGAACACGCCCGAGGTCGGGAACTGGCCGGACGGTTCGACGGCCCAAGCCGTCGAGATGTTGATGATCACGCCGGATTTCTGCTGCTGCATCGTCGGCACCACGGCGCGGGATGCGCGCACGACGTTGAGCAGGTAGGTGTCCATGCCGCGATGCCAGTCGTCGTCGGAGAGATCGAGCAACGGGCCGCGCGGGCCGTGTCCGGCGCTGTTGACCAGCACGTCGATGCGACCCCAGCGGGCCAGCACCTGATCGACGAGCGCCTTCAGATCGGACTCGGACTGGTTGGAGCCGGTGACCCCGATGCCGCCGAGCTCGCGCCCGAGCGCCTCGCCCTTGCCCGAGGAGGAGAGCACGGCGACCCGGAAGCCGTCCTGGGCCAGACGGCGCGCCGCGGCGGCGCCCATGCCGCTGCCGCCCGCGGTGATGATGGCGACCTTCTCTACTGTCTGACCGGCTGTCTGGTCGGCTGCTGTCTGGGCTGTCATGGCGCTCTTCCTTGGTCGTGCTGTCGTCGTGATTCCGCCGGATGACGTCTGCTCACGCTGGTCGATACGCTATCAGCGCCGCCCCGATCCGGCGAGCCCGCCCGCCTACATTCATCCAGTAGAAAAGCTACAGTCCAGGGCATGAGCATCCCGCTGGAAGGCCTCCCGTCGCTGAAGGCGCTCCGCGTCTTCGAAGTCGTGGCGCGGCACCTGAATTTCCGGCTCGCGGCCGAGGAACTCGACGTGACGCAAGGCGCTGTGGCGCAGCAGATCCGGGCGCTGGAGGCCGAGCTGCGCATCAAGCTCTTCGATCGGCACCCGCGCGGCCTGGCGCCGACGGGCGCCGGCGCCGCCTACGCGCGTCGCGTGCGACTCGCGCTGGAGGAGATTGCCGAGGCCACGCGCCTGCTGCGTCCGGGCGACCGGCACGTCACGATCAGCGTGGCGCCGACGATCGCCACCAAGTGGCTGTTGCCGCGGCTGCCCCGCTTCACCGCGCGTCATCCCGACATCGACCTGCGGGTGCTGGCGACGGAGCGCGTGTCCAGCTTCCATGCGGAGGGCGTCGATCTGTCGATCCGGTGCGGGCGTCCGCCGTTCGGCCCGGGCGTCGAGGCGCGACTGCTGCTCGAAAACAATCTGATCGCGGTGGGCAGTCCGTCGATGCTCGACGGGGCGGCGACCCTGTCACCGAAGCGGCTGGCGAGTCGCCCGCTGATCCACGACGGGCACGACGCGTGGCCGGCCTTCCTCGCGCAACTGGGCGTGGCGTCCTCGCCGGCCAAGGGTACCCGGTTCAACCAGACGGGACTCGCGATCGACGCGGCGATCGCCGGGCAAGGCCTGGCCCTCACCGGACGGTTCTTCATCGAGGCCGATCTCGCGGCCGGGCGCCTGGTGCAGGTGACGCCGCAGGTGATGCCCCTGGGGCTCGATTACTACCTCGTGTCGCCCCGACGCGGACGCAGCGAAGCGCCGTTGGAAGACGTCGCCGCGTGGCTGATCGAGGAAGCGGCGAAGTTGGACGGGTCGACCGGGCTCTGAGTCTTGAGCGCTCCGCTGCTCGTCCGCTCAACCGCCGGCCGCCTTGCGGCTGCGATGAGCGGCCTGCTTGGCCCGGTTGCCGCAGACGGCCATGCTGCACCAGCGGCGATTCCGATGCCGCGTGGTGTCGAGGAAATGCAGCACGCATCCCGGTCCCTCGCACTGCTTCACATCGCTGAAGTCGGCGGCGGTGACCAGCCGGGCGAGTGACTCTGCCACAGGCAGCAGCAGCGCCTGCGGCGAGCGCCACCGGCGCTGCACCACCAGCTCCAGCGCGGACGGTGCGTCCTCCTCCGCGGCCTTGGCGCGCGGCACCACCTGGAGGAACGCCTCGTCGCTGGCGAGCAGACGGTTGAGCGGCGCCAGCTCGGCGACGGCCTTCGCCGTCAGCGGCTTGCCGCGGTGCTCACGGACGAACCCGCGGAACCACTCGCGCAGCGCCCGTGCCTGGTCGGCAGCTTCATCGAGCTCCTCCCGTTTCGCTGAACGGCGCATGTCCGCCAGCGCCTCCGCATTCATCAGCCCCGCCGCCTGCAGCCAGGCGAGCAGGTCCTCGCCATCGGCCAGCCATTCCACTTCCTCGTTCACCGGCACGGCGAGCGTGTTCAGGAAATCCAGGCCGCGCGAGTCGGCCAGAAACATCGGGGAGGGGCGTGCGGGGCTCATGAACATGGGGTTCGACAGCGTGCACTCATGATAACCGCCAAAAAGCTTGTTGACAAGTTACGTCGTGCGTGGATAACCTTTAAATACGCAATTTGGCGGTTATTAAAGTTTGAGGAGTGACCATGAGTGCGACGACACATCAACGCGTGGACGTTGACGGCCTGGAAGTGTTCTACCGGGAGGCGGGGCCGGTGGATGCGCCGGTGCTCCTGCTGCTGCACGGCTTCCCCAGTTCGAGCCACATGTTCCGGGACCTGATCCCGAAGCTCGCGGACAAGTACCGCGTGATTGCGCCGGACCTGCCGGGCTTCGGCCAGTCGGCGATGCCGTCGCGGACGGCGTTCCGCTACACCTTCGAGCAGCTCGCGCAGGTGATCGGCCGTTTCACCGAGGTGATCGGCCTGAAGCGATTCGCGATCTACGTCTTCGACTACGGCTCGCCCGTGGGGCTGCGCCTGGCGACCCGTTTCCCGGAGCGCATCACGGCGATCGTGTCGCAGAACGGCAATGCCTATGTCGAAGGCTTGAGCGAGGGGTGGAGTCCGATCCAGAAGTACTGGCGCGAGCCGACGCAGGAGAACCGCGAAGGCATCCGGCAGATGCTCGCGCCCGAGACGACGCAGTGGCAGTACACGCACGGTGTCCCGGATCCCACGCGCGTCTCGCCGGACGGCTACACGCTGGACAACCACTACCTGGCCCGCGAAGGCGCGGACGAGATCCAGCTCGACCTGTTCCTGGATTACGCGACCAACGTGGCGATGTATCTGGAGTTCCAGGCGTACTTCCGCCAGCATCAGCCGCCGCTGCTGGCCGTGTGGGGCCGCAACGATCCGTTCTTCCTGCCCGCCGGTGCCGAGGCGTTCAAGCGCGACAACAAGAACGCGCAGGTCCGCCTCTTCGATACCGGGCACTTCGCGCTGGAGACCCACGCGGACGAGATCGCGGTGGCCATGCGCGAGTTCCTGGCAGGAGCGATCCGATGAGCGCGAAGCAGGCGACCGCCGTGCTGGTGCACGGCGCGTGGGCGGACGGGTCCAGTTGGAGACCGGTCATCCAGCGACTGCAAGGCGCAGGAGTGGCCGTCATGGCGACACAGCTGCCGCTGACCTCGCTGCGGGATGACGTGGAGGTGCTGGAACGCGCACTGGATCGCGTGGACGGCCCGGTGGTGCTCGTGGGGCACGCGTATGGCGGCGCGGTCAACGGCGAGGCGCGCAGCGACAAGGTGCGTGCGCTGGTCCATGTGGCGGCGATCGCGCCTGACGAAGGGGAGACCGTGATGGCGGTGTTCAGCCGCGGCACGCCTCACCCGATGGCACCTGCGCTCGCGCCGGACGGACAGGGTCGGATCTGGCTCCCGCGCGAGGCGTTCTCCCATGCTGTTGCGCCGGACGCCGCGCCGGAGGTTCAACAGCTGCTGGCGGCGGTGCAACGTCCCATCGCGCTGCCCTGCATCACGACGCCGGTGGGCCGCCCGCGCTGGCACGACCTGCCGAGCTGGTACCTGCTCGCCGAGCACGACCGGATGATCGTGAAGGACAAGCAGGCCTTCATGGCCGAGCGCATGCGCGCCACGGTGATCCGCCAGCCGGTCGATCACACGCCCAGCTTGACCGCGCCCGACGCGGTGGTCGACGTCATCCGGACCGCGCTTCGCGCCGTCCACTGAATGCCATCCCACAAGGAGATATCCATGTCGAAGTCTGTCGCCGTCGTCACCGGCGCAAGTTCTGGAATCGGTCGCGCCACGGCGCTGCGCCTCGCGCGTGAATTCAAGGTGATCGTGCTCGTCGCGCCGGCGGGTGAAGACCTGGAGAGCGCCGCGCAAGCCGTGCGTGAGCTCGGCGCGGAGGCCTGGCCCGTGGCGCAGGACCTCACCCTGGCCGACGCGGCCGAGGCGGTCATCGGAGCAACGCTGACCCGCTTCGGTCGGATCGATGCGCTCGTCAACGTGGCCGGCGCCGTGCCCGGGCTGGACGTCTTCGAGATGAGCGACGCCCAGTGGGACAGCGGCCTCGCGCTGAAGTTCCACGGCGCGCGGCGTCTCACGGTGCGAGCCTGGGAGGCGTTGAAAGCTCAGAATGGCTCGGTCGTGTTCATCTCGGGCAATTCGGCCGAGAACCCCAAGGCCGCGCAGGCGGCCGTGGCGGCGATCAACGCCGCCATCGAAGCCTTGGCCAAGGCTTTCTCGGAGCGCGGCGTCGTCGACGGCGTGCAGGTCAACAGCGTGTCGCCCGGCGCAATCATGACGGGTCGTCGCCTCGGCATGCTGGAGAAGGCGGCCGCTGCCCGCGGCATCACGCTGGACGAGATGAAGACGCTGTTCCTGAAAGGGTCAGGCATTGCCCGCTTTGGCGAGGCGGAGGAGATCGCCGAGCTGATCGCCTTCATCACCTCGCCCGGCGCGCGGTGGATGACGGGGACGGTGCTTCGCATGGACGGCGGGGAGATCAAGTCGATCTGATCTTGCGGCGGACGTGGTCGCTCCCCGACACTCCGCCGCATGAACGACAAGCTGCTTGCCCTCCGACTGTTCTCGCGCGTGGCGCGCACCGGAAGTTTCTCGGCCGCCGCACGGGAACTGGACCTGTCCCAACCGTCGGTCTCTCGCATCATCGCGGCGCTGGAGCAGGACGTCGGCGCGGCGCTGGTCACGCGCACGACGCGGGCGCTGACGCTGACGGATGCCGGGACGGACTACCTCGCGCGCGTCGAGGCGATCCTGGCGTCGCTCGAAGAGGCCGATCACGTGGCGCGCGGGTCGCTGGAGCTGCGCGGTTCCCTGCGTGTCGCGCTTTCCGCGAGCTTCGGCGTCCGCGAGGTCGTTCCCCTGTTGCCCGCCTTCCTGTCGCGGCATCCGCTGTTGAACGTCAACCTGTTGATGAACGATCAACGGCAGGACACGCTCAAGGAGGGCGTCGACGTCGCGGTGCGACTGGGCGACCTGGCGGATTCGAGCGCGACCGCGCGCCTCATCGGCCGCACGCATCGGCTGATCGCGGCGTCGCCGGCTTACCTGAAAGCGAACGGCACGCCGACGGCGCCCGCTGAACTCGCGGCCCACACGGCCATCGTCGGCCCTGCGGGGACGAGCGCGGCGGGATGGCTGTTCCACAAGGATGGCCGGGACATGACGATCCGCGTCGACAGCCGGCTGAGCGTGTCCGCCAACGAGGGCGCGGTTGCTGCGGCCGTGGCGGGGCTGGGCGTCGTGACGACGTCGCTGTGGGGATGCCGCGCCGAGCTCGCGAGCGGCGCGCTCGTCCAGCTGCTTCCCGACTGGAAGATGAAGGACGTCGAAGTCCACGGCATGTTCACGCCGGGCCGACCTCCGAAGCCGTCGGCCCGGGCCTTCGTCGAGTACCTGATCGCCGAGCTGCCTCGCTGATCAGTTTCGACGCTGAGGCGCGCTGATCAGGCGCGTTGGCCGCCGGAGGCCGTGATCCGTTCGCCGGTCACCCAGGCCGAGTCGTCGGAGGCCAGGAACTGGGCGACGCGGGCGATGTCTTCCGGCTGACCGGGGCGGCCCAGCGGAATGGTGGAGATGATGGCGTCGACGGTTTCCTTCGGCCAACCCAGCGCGGCGATGCCTTCGGTGATCGTTGCGCCGGGGGCGAGGGTGTTGACGCGGATCTTCTTCGGCGCGAGTTCGACGGAGGTCACGCGAGTCACGGCGTCGACGGCGCTCTTGGACGCCGCGTAGACGGCCGAGTTGGGCATGAAGCCGACGCTGGCGATCGAGCTGATGTTGATGATGCTGCCGCCGTTCGGGCCGAAGTGCTTCGCGGCTTCCTGCGTCGCGGTGATCACGCCCAGCACGTTGGTGTTGAACTCGCGATGGAACTCCTGCTCGGTGGCTTCCTGGACGGGGCCGAAGGCGTAGACGCCGGCGTTGTTCACGAGGATGTCCAGCGTGCCGAAGGCGCGCTTGGACTCTTCGAACAGGCGGCGGATGTCGGCGGTCTTGGAGAAGTCGGCCTGGATCGCGACGGCCTTGCCGCCGGACTGCTTGATCTCGGCGACCACGGCGTCGGCGGCGTCCTTGCTGGTCGAGTAGTTCACGACGACGGCAGCGCCCGCCTTGGCGAACTGCTTGGCGATGCCCGCGCCGATGCCCTTGGAAGCGCCGGTGACGATGGCGACCTTGTTGGTGAGTGTGCTCATGGATTCAATCTCTGGATGACGGCGCCGGGGTGGCGTCGGGATGAACTTTGGGTCATCGTCCTGTGAATGAGTAGGGGTGTGGACGAGTAAGACTTATTTGAATGACGGATTTATTTCCACTCTTAGCGTTGGCTAGTTCCATCGAATTCTTGTTGCAGTCCACGCGCGCCACCGCCGGGATCCGCCTGTTCTACGGTGGTTCTGCACGCTCACAGGGGCGGGAAAATCCGCCCTGCCGTTCGTTACAAACTGCGTAAATTGCCTTGCTAAACGCGTTCAAAGCGGTGGGAGGAGTGCAGATGTCAACTACGTCAGGCCGCAATAGCCGGGGCCATAAGCCGATTCGCACATTCGCCGAATACCAGGCGATGGTCGAACGCACCGACGAGCGTAAGAAGGTCATGGTGTCCTTGCTCGGATTGGCCGGCGAACTCGGGGACCTTAATTCGACTTTCAAGAAGCTGGTGCTACAGCGCGATAGCCGAACGCTCCGCGGCGACCTTCGCGAAGATATCGGTGACATCCTCTGGTACCTAACGAGCCTCGCCGTCCTGCACAAGATTCCCCTGCTAGAGGTTGCGCGGGAGAGTGCGAATAAAGCTGAGCGCCTCTACTCGCAAGGGGAGGTGAACCATTTCGATGACGGCTTCGACGACGAGGAACGCCTACCGCGGCAGTTCAGCGTCACGTTTTCAGAGAAACGCAACGGCAAGCAACTGCTGGTGCGCATCATGGTTAGCGGTGTCATCGTCGGCGATACCCTGACTGACAACGCCCATAAGGGCGATGGCTATCGCTTCCACGATGTTTTCCATCTGGCCTATGCCGCCGTGCTCGGCTGGTCTCCGGTCGTTCGCCGCCTATTGCGGCGCAAACGCAAGAGTAATCCGCGCATCGACGAAATTGAGGATGGAGGCCGTGCGGCGGTGGTCGAAGAAGCCATCTCAGTGCTTGTCTTCAATGAAGCGCCCCAGCGAGCTTGGTACGGCGAGGAGAGCTCAGTCGACATTGGCTTGCTCAAGACCATCATCCGACTTACTTCAGGGCTCGAAGTTCACAGTTGTACCGCGAAGCAGTGGAAGGCTGCCATCCTCCAAGGCTACTCGGCGTTCAAGGATTTGAAGGACCACTGTGGTGGCTCAGTCGATGTGGACCTTGACAGTCAGACCTTGACTTATCACCCGCCGACCATCCTCGAGGATGTGCTGTGACTGTCCCGAATGTGGCTGGCGCCACAGCGTTGGACGCGTGGCGTCTGGGAGTTCAAGCCGTACTCGCCGAGGGAGAGGTATTCAACCTGTTCACGACGATCGAGCAACCCGACATTCTTGACCTTGAATGGCTTCAGACCCACTCGCCGCGAAGAAGGGGATTTGGTTCTGATGATCTGCGAGAGGTCATCAAAACCATCTTTCCGTATGACCTCGCACAGCGGATGGGGGAACGGCCAGATCTGTATAGCGAATACCTACGGCGGCACGACCGCGCGATGAGGTTCGTTCGCAACCGCGGGACGTGGGGCACCTACTTCGAGAGGCTCGTGCGCTTCCCCGACCATCCCAACACCAACCAACTGGAGACCGTCATCAGCAAGCTCAGAACTTGGCAGAAGCGGAGCGGTACCAGCCTCGTGTTCCATCTGTCGACGCCGGCCCGCGATACTCCCCGCACTCGCGGAGGGCCATGTTGGCAATTCGGCGAAATCGTCTGGCACCCAGGAGATCGGCTCGACCTAGTTGTGGTCTACCGCAACCACGATTTTTTCAACAAGGCGCTGGGCAACTTCATCGGCCTGGGGCAGCTCCTAAATTTCATATGTGCCGCCTCGGGCAAGACGCCCGGCCGCCTTCTGTGCCACTCGGTGCACGCCTACAACGGCGGCACGGTCGAAGCGTTGCGTGCCTTGGCGGCTTGAATGCTTATGGCCGATAAAGAACAGCAGTTTGTCGACCTCGTGCGCCGCGTGAAAGCGTGCAGGCGCTGCGCACGGATGGCAGAAAGTGCGCGCGTGCTTGGCGCGGGCTGCGGATCACTCAGCGCCAAGGTGATGTTCATCGGGGAAGCCCCGGGACGGCTCGGTGCCGATGCCTCGGAGCTGCCTTTCCACGGTGATAAGTCCGGCCATAACTTCGAGTCGCTGCTGGAGCAGGTCGGTCTCAGCCGCTACGACGCCTTCGTGACCAACGCAGTGCTATGCAATCCGAAGGACGAAAACGGCAATAACGCCACCCCGTCCCCCTCAGAGGTGGCCAACTGCGCTCGGTTCCTGCAGGAGCAATTGGAGTTGGTGGACGCCCCTGTGGTGGTGACCTTGGGTGCGGTTGCGCTGCGGGCCACCGCACTGGTCACGGCCCACGCGCTTACTCTTAGGGACAGCGTGCGTAAGGCCCATTCCTGGTCGGAGCGACAGCTCATTCCGGCCTATCACCCGGGCCAGCGCGCGATGGTGCATCGCAGCTTCGCCAACCAACTAGCGGACTACCAGTTCATCGCAGAGACTGTGCGCCGCAACGGAGGCGCCGCGCGGCGTAAGCCTTCCGCCAAGGTGAGCCGCGCATCGGCGAAGGTCGGCGCCGCAGCACGAGTGTTGCTTAAGGAAGGCGGGGAACTCAGTTACTTCGCCCTCCACAAGCTGCTGTTCATGGCCGAAGTCCGGCACCTTGAGGCCGCATCGGAGCGCCTCACTGAAGGCTACTTCGTGCGTCAGAAGGATGGTCCCTACTGCGTCGAGTTGCATGCCAGCCGTCTAGCAGCGCTCGTCCCAGGTTGCTTTACGCGTACCGTCGGTAAGCACCTCATGGTGTCGCTAGGCCAGCAGGACCTGCTCGGGCGAGCGTTGCAGGTCGATGCGCTTAGCGCAGGCGCCAGGCGCACGCTGTCGGAGGTTGTGGCCAAGTACGGTCACTTGTCGGCCGGACAACTGAAGACAGCGATTTATCTGACGGCGCCGATGCGCGAGCTGCTGCGGAAGGAGAAGAACCTGAAGATGAACCTCTTCAATAGCGCGGTACTCCCGGCTCCTTGAATTGTCCTGGTTGTCTACGCACCCACCCCCTCCGCTTCATCCCCCCTTTTCTGCAGTCTGTCGCCCCCCGCTGGGGGAGCGCGGGGTGGCTTGCTATGGTGTGCTACATCAGCAACACACCGGCGCTTCTGCGCCCCGCGTCATGCACAGCTGGAACGATCAAGCGCCGATCTATCAGCAGCTCGCCGACCGTCTGGCGTCGCAGCTGCTCGACGGCGATCCCCCCGAAGGCGAGGCGCTCCCCTCCGTGCGCACCCTCGCCAGCCAGTACCTCATCAACCCGCTGACCGTCAGCCGCGCGCTGCAGGCCCTCGTGGACGAGGGCCTCGTCGAGAGCCGCCGCGGCGTGGGCATGTACGTCCGCGACGGCGCACGGATCCGCTTGCTGCACACCGAGCGGGAGCAGTTCCTCCAGGAGGAATGGCCCCGGTTGCGGGAGAAACTTCGCCGCCTGGGCCTCAAGCCCCAGGACCTGAATTGGGAGGACGCATGAAGACGCTCATCGAGGCCAGCCATCTGAGCCTGAACTACGGCCGCAAGGCCGCCCTGCAGGACCTGTCCTTCACCATCCCCGCCGGCCGCGTCGTCGGGCTGCTCGGCCACAACGGCGCCGGCAAGACCACGCTGATGAAGACGCTCGTCGGACTCAAGCGCGCCGAAGGCGAGCTCCGCGTGCTCGGCCTGGATCCCCATGCGGACCGCGCCCAGCTCCTGACCTCCCTCTGCTACATCCCCGACGTCGCCGTGCTGCCGCGCTGGGCCAAGGTCTCCGAGCTGATCCGGCTCATGTCCGGCCTGCAGCCCGCCTTCTCCGCCGACCGCGCCCGGCAACTGCTCAAGCGCACCTCGGTCACCGAGAACGACAAGGTCAAGCACCTCTCCAAGGGCATGGTCACCCAGCTGCACCTCGCGCTGATCGCCGCCATCGACGCCAAGCTCATGATCCTCGACGAGCCGACGCTCGGCCTGGACGTGATGTCGCGCAAGAGCTTCTACGAGATGCTCATCGACGAATGGTGCGACGGCGAGCGCTCGGTGCTCATCTCTACCCACCAGGTCGAGGAAGTCGAGACCCTGCTGTCCGACGTGCTCATGCTCGACGAAGGCAAGCTGGTGCTGAACATCTCGCTGGCGGAAATGGACGAGCGCTTCGTCGCGCTGTCGCATGACCCCGACGCCGCCGAGCTGGTCGCCGCCAACCACCCGCTGCTGCGCTACCGCGTGCAGGGCCGGCCCGCCGCGCTGTTCGACGGCGTGCCGCCCGACGCCGTCGCACATCTGGGCCAGCGCGTGCGACCCAGCCTCGTCGACCTCTTCATGGCGCTGACGCGCAAGCCGGAGCGACAGGCCACCGAGGCCTGACCCGCTCGATCGCGACCCCATGGCGACCCACAGCGACCCTCTTCAAAGGATCACCCCATGACGCTCTTCAATACGCTGCTCCTGCGCGAGTGGCTGCAATACAAGCGGGCCTGGATCGGCCTGGTGCTGGCGCCCGTGCTGGTGCTGCTGGCCCTGGTGCCGTTCAGCCAGGTCGACGGCATCGACGTGCCCAGCCCCGAACCGGTCGCGCTGATCGCCGGCCTGCTGACCGTCGGCCTGGTGCTGGCGCTCGCGTTGGCCGTCTCGGTCTACCAGCTGATGGGCCTGGCCCGTCGCGACCAGCAGGACCGCTCGATCGAGTTCTGGTCCTCGCTGCCCGGCAGCCATGCGGCCAGCATCGGCGCGCCCATCGTCGCCCACGGCATCCTCGTGCCCGTCGTCGCCACACTGCTGGCGCTGGTCGGCGGCGCGATCGTCGGCTCCGCCATGGCGTTCAAGGAATTCGGCTTCGCCGCGCTGCAGCAGACGCAGTGGGCCGCGCTGTTCCAGGCCACCGTGTGGCTCGGCCTTCGCCTGGCCATCGGGCTGGTGCTCGCCGCCCTCTGGCTCTCGCCGATCGTGCTCGCGCTGATGGCCGCCTCGGCCTGGCTCAAGCGCTGGGGGGCGCCGCTGCTCGTCATCGGCGTTTCGGCCTTCCTCAACATCTACAAGAACGAACCCGCCGCCGAGGCGCTGCGCAACGCGCTGATCACCCAGGTCGCCGGCGTCGGGCGCTCGCTGGTCCAGACAGGGACCAGATTGGTCATCGACTCTGACAAGGAAGGTCACCTCAACCTGCAGGACTTCTTCGACATGCTCTACCGCTTCCCGGAGTACGCCCGGGCAGGACTCCCCGAAGTCCTCCACGCCGCCTGGCATCCGCAGTTCATCGGCGGGCTGATGGTCGCGGCGGTGTGCTTCTGGCTGCTGGTCCTGCAGCGCCAGCGCAGCCTCTGAATGAAAGAAGGCGCTCCCGTGGGAGCGCCTTGCAACTCGTGACCAGGACGCGGATGAGCCGATGGTCAGGCGGCTCGGCCCCGATCAGGAGGCGGTCAAGCGAGGGTCGTCGCGGCGATCGGCGCCTGCACCTGACGCAGATCGCCTTCCGCATGGTCGAGCCAGGCCATCGCGGCCAGCAGCGCGAGGGCCGCGACAACGGCACCGAGCACGGGCAGCAGCAGGCGGCGCCAGCGGTGAGCGGCGATGGGCGGTTGCGAAGGCGGCGCGGCGCCGTGGAGACGGGCAGGGGCTTTCATGGCGGAACTCCTGTGCAAAGCGAGATCGCGGAAGGTCGCCGCCAGGCTCAGGGCAGCACGGCGCCGAGGCCCCACAGCAGCGTCGGATAGACGGCGCCCCAGGCCACCGCGAGGATCGCGAGGGCCTTCATGCCGATGAAGATCGGCGGGACGTGCTTGGTGGTGACGGAAGGCTTCGACATGGTGCGCTCCTTGAGCTGGCAGCTCATGGTTTGCAAACGGCGTGCCAGCTCGGCGCGTTGACGGCGCCGCCTCCCTAAAACATGACGTTACTCACGCGCCACGAGGCTGACATGGATCGCTCACGCGCCCACGACGGATCGCGCGTCGGCGCGATCCCGCTCAGGCGCTCCGGTCCACCCTCAGCGCCAGCAGCACCGACGTGTGCGTCTTGATCACGCCCTCGATGTCGCCGATTTCGTCGAGCAGCACGTCCAGCCGCGCCGTGCTGTCGGCGCGCAGCGTCGCCATGTAGTCGAACTCGCCGCTGACCGACGCCAGCTGGCGCAGCTCCGGCAGCCGCGAGAGCAGCTTCACCACCTCGCGCCCCGCGCGCGGCTGCACCGTGATGCCGACGAAGGCCTGCACGCCGCGCTCCACTGCCTCGCCGCCGAGACGCACCGTGTAGCCGGCGATCAGGCCGTCGGCCTCCAGTCGCGCCAATCGCGCCACCACGGTGGTGCGGGCCACGCCCAACTTGCGTGCGAGGTCCGCGGTGCTTTCGCGCGCATTCGCCTGCAGCAGCGCAATCAGCGCGCGATCGGTCTGGTCGCGCAGCGTCGCCGGCGAGACGCTCGGCGATTCAGGCAGCGATACGGGCGCGGCTGCGGCGGTCGATGCGGGCGAGGTCTTCCTGGCGTTCATGAGCGGGGCCTTCGACAGGCTGTGACGGAGTTCTCGGGATAAACCCTCGTTTTCGCCGGAATGGCGGATCCGGCTGACGGATCGTCAGTATCGAGGTGTTTTTCGTCGAACTCGTGCTTTCTTTCGTCAGCGCAGGTCGGGACACTGCCCGCATCGCATCTGAAACCTCATCCGCACAGGATCACAAGGAGAACGACATGAAAGTGGCACTGCTGGGCGCCGGACACATCGGCCAGACCATCGCTCGACTGCTGCAGGGCAGCGGCGACTACCAGGTCACCGTGATCGACAAGAACGAGACCGCCTTGAAGCTGCTGGCCGGCCAGGGCCTGGCGACGAAGACCGTCGACACCGAGGACAAGGCCCAGCTCGCCGCCGCGCTGCGCGGCAACGACGTGGTCGTGAACGCGCTGCCGTACCACCTGGCCATCACCGCCGCGCACATGGCGCTGGAAGCCGGCTGCCACTACTTCGACCTGACCGAGGACGTGGCCGCGACCAAGGAGATCAAGCGCATCGCCGAAGGCGCGAAGACCGCGTTCATGCCGCAGTGCGGCCTGGCCCCCGGCTTCATCGGCATCGTCGCGCACCACCTGGCCAAGAGCTTCGACTCGCTGAGCGACGTGAAGATGCGCGTCGGCGCGCTGCCGGCGTTCCCGACCAATGCGCTGAAGTACAACCTGACCTGGTCCGTCGACGGCCTGATCAACGAGTACTGCCATCCCTGCGAAGCCATCCACGACGGCGCGTCCATCGCCGCGCTGCCGCTGGAAGGCCTGGAGCACTTCTCGCTGGACGGCACGGAGTACGAGGCCTTCAACACCTCCGGCGGCCTGGGCACGCTGTGCGAGACCTGGGAGAACAAGGTCCGCAACCTGGACTACAAGACCGTCCGCTATCCCGGTCACCGCGACCTGATGATGTTCCTGCTGGACGACCTGGCGCTGAAGAACGACCAGGAGAAGCTCAAGGACATCATGCGCAAGAGCATGCCGGCGACCATGCAGGACGTGGTCCTGGTGTTCGTCACCGTCTCGGGCATGAAGAACGGCGTGCTGATGCAGGAAGTCTTCGCCCGCAAGATCTTCGCCGAGCGCGACGGCGCCCAGCCGCTGTCGGCCATCCAGATCACCACCGCCGCCGGCATCTGCGCCGCGGTCGACCTGTTCCGCGAAGGCAAGCTGCCGCAGTCGGGCTTCGTCCGTCAGGAAGAAGTCGCGCTGCCGGACTTCCTCGCGAACCGCTTCGGCAAGGCCTACCAACAGTCGCGTCAGGTGGAATCGATCGGTTGATCGGCCGGCCGATCGATTGCATCCATCGCATCCGTCGATTCGATCGGCCCCTCGCACGACTTGCCTGAACGCCTGAAGGAGAATTCCCCGATGACTTCCACCACCACCGACCTGCTGGCCGCCCTGGGCGTGCCGGCCGCCGCCGTCACCGGCGGTTCCATGACCGTCCGCAGCCCCATCGACGGCGCCGTGATCGGCGCGGTCCATGAGGCCAAGGCCGCCGACATGACCGCCGCGATCGCCAACGCGCAGCAGGCCTTCCTGGCCTGGCGCACCGTGCCGGCGCCCAAGCGCGGCGAGCTCGTGCGCCTGTTCGGCGAGGAGCTGCGCGCCAACAAGGCGGCGCTGGCCCGTCTGGTCTCGCTGGAAGCCGGCAAGGTGACCAGCGAAGGCGAAGGCGAAGTGCAGGAGATGATCGACATCTGCGACTTCGCCGTCGGCCTGTCGCGCCAACTGCACGGCCTGACGATCGCCAGCGAGCGTCCCGGCCACCGCATGATGGAGCAGTACCTGCCGCTGGGCGTCGTGGGCATCATCTCGGCGTTCAATTTCCCCGTGGCGGTGTGGGCCTGGAACTCGGCGCTCGCGCTGGTCTGCGGCGACACCTGCATCTGGAAGCCCAGCGAGAAGACCCCGCTGACGGCGCTCGCCACGCAGGCGCTGTTCGAGAAGGCGGTCGCCCGCTACGAAGGCGCGCCGAAGTTCCTGTCGCAGGTCCTCATCGGCGGCGCCGGTGTCGGCGAAGCGATGGTCGACGACACGCGCGTGGCGCTGGTCTCCGCGACCGGCTCGACCCGCATGGGTCGCGCGGTCGGCCCGCGCGTCGCGGCGCGCTTCGGCCGTTGCCTGCTGGAGCTGGGCGGCAACAACGCCATCGTCGTCACGCCGAGCGCGGACCTGGACCTCGCCGTGCGCGGCATCCTGTTCGGCGCCTATGGCACGGCCGGGCAGCGTTGCACGACGACGCGCCGCGTGATCGCGCATGAGTCCATCCATGACGAGCTCGTCACCCGTCTGGATCGCGCCCGCGCGCAGCTCAAGATCGGCAGCCCCGTCGAGCCCGGCAACCTGATCGGCCCGCTGATCGACAAGGCCGCCTTCGACGCGATGCAATCGGCCCTGGCCGCCGCGCGCGAGCAGGGCGGCGAGGTCAGCGGCGGCGAACGTGCGCTCGCGTCCCAGTACCCGGAAGCGTTCTACGCGGTGCCGGCGCTGGTCCGCATGCCGGCACAGTCGGCCATCGTGAAGCACGAGACCTTCGCCCCCATCCTGTACACGCTGAAGTACAAGACGCTGGATGAGGCGATCGCGCTGCAGAACGACGTGCCGCAGGGCCTGTCCTCGGCGATCTTCACCAACGACATCCGCGAGGCCGAGACCTTCGTCAGCGCCAGCGGTTCCGATTGCGGGATCGCCAACGTGAACATCGGCACCTCGGGTGCGGAGATCGGCGGCGCCTTCGGCGGCGAGAAGGAGACCGGCGGCGGCCGCGAATCCGGCTCGGACGCGTGGAAGGCCTACATGCGCCGCACGACCAACACCGTCAACTACTCGCGCGAGCTGCCGCTGGCACAGGGCGTGAAGTTCGATGTCTGAGCGGACCGAGGAGCTGAAGGCGTTGACGGCGCTCAACGCCAGGGTCGCGGCGGCCGTGGACAGTGGGCTGTTCCAGCTGCTGCGCGGCGCGCTCGGCGACGAGGCGGCCCGTGCCGCCTTCGCGCGCGTGCAGGTCGTGCCAGCGCTGCTGCGTCCGGCCGGCGAGCGCGTGTCGCGCGCCGAGCTGGCGCAGGCGCTGAACATGGCGCTTTTCCTCGACGTGACCGACCGCGTGCCGATGGCGGCGGCCTATGTCGCCGACCTGCAGCGCGACGGGCAGCAGCTGGTCTTCGACCACGGCGCGCTGCGCACGGTGGCGTGGCCGTCCGGCGCGCTGCCGCCGGGCGAGGCCGCCATCACGCGCGTGTTGAGACCGTTGGGCTTCACGATGGCGGCGACCTATCCGCTGCCGCGTCTGAAGATGACCGGCCGCGCCTGGCGCCATGCCGACTTCCCGGAAGACATCGCGCAGTTCTTCGTGTCGGAGCTGCATCCGGAGCGTTTCTCCGGCAGCTTCCAGGGCGCGGTGACGCGCGTGCTGTCGAGCTCGCAGGATCCGCTGACGCCGGCTGACCTGGCGCTGCTGGAGCATCTTGCGCGCGACGGCGAGCTGCCGGCCGCCTCCGCGGTGGCGCTGCTGACCAAGCTGGTCGGCTGTTTCGCCCGGCAGCATGCGCTGTTCGAGGCGGACGACTACCAGCTCCTGCTCACCGAATCGGCCGAGATGGCCTGGATCGCGACCGAAGGCAACGCCTTCAACCATGCGACCGATCGCGTGGCCGACATCGAATCCGTCGTCGCGGCGCAGCGTGCGCTCGACCGGCCGGTGAAGGACTCGATCGAGACCTCCACGACCGGGCGCGTGCGCCAGACCGCGTTCAAGGCGGCGCGCGTGATGCGCGAGTTCCTCGATCGCGGCCAGCGCGTGATGCTCGAAGTCCCGGGCAGCTTCCACGAATTCATCCAGCGCGCGCCGCTCGATGAGTCGGGAGCGCTGGATCTGGCCTTCGACGCGGGCAACGCGACCGGCATCTTCAAGATGACGGCCGGCGCCGCGAAGGACGCCGACACGACCGGCGAGGCCGCGGCGTGCTGAGCTTCCAGGCCGGCGGCTTCCTCGCGGAAGCCATCGCCGTCTGCGGCGAAGCCTTCGTGCAGGTGGGCGCGGACATCGAGCCGCGCTTCCTGCAACCCGCGCGCTACGCGGCAGGGCGTGCGGCCGCGCTGGTGCGTCCGGGTAGTCGCGACGAAGCGGCACGGGTGCTGGCGCTCGCGGCGGCCAGCGGGCTGCGCGTGGTGGTGCAGGGCGCGCATACCGGCCTGGTCCGCGCGGGCACGCCGGACGACGCAAACGGCGAAGTGCTGCTCAGCACCGAGCGGCTGCGCGAGGTCTTCGAACTCGACCTGCTCGACCGCACGCTGCGCGTGTCGTCGGGCTTCCGGCTGTCGGAGATCAACGAGCGGCTGGAACCGCACGGCCTGTGGTTCCCGGTCGACCTGAGCGCCGATCCGTCGATCGGCGGCATGGTCGCGCACAACACCGGCGGCACCCGGATGCTGCGCTACGGCGACGTGCGCGCCAACACGCTGGCGCTGGAAGTCGTGCTGGCGGAACCGGCGGGTCAGGTCTTGCGCCTGGGGCAGGGGCTGCAGAAGGACAACTCGGCGCTGGCGCTGGGACAGCTCTTCATCGGCTCGTCGGGCAGCCTCGGGCTCGTCAGCGAAGTCACGATCAAGCTCTCTCCCCTGCCGCGTCAGCGGGCCGTGGCGCTGGTGGCGCCGTCGTCGCTCGCGGAGGTGTTCCCGCTCTACGCCGACGTGATGCAGCGCTGGGGTGGGCTGGTGTCCGCCTTCGAAGGTATCAGCCGCGCGGCGCTGGAAGCCGGTCTGCATGGCCAGGACGTGACGCGGTGGTTCGAAGGACAGCTGCCGGACTACGCGATGCTCATCGAACTCAGCAGCGAACTGCCGGCGGATCAGCTCGCGCTGACCGGACTGCTGCAGGGCTGGCTCGAAACCGAGTTCGAATCCGGGCGCGTCCGGGATGCGGTGCTGGACGCCGACGAGGCGATCTGGGGCCTGCGCCATCGCATCAGCGAAGGCCTGCGGGTGCAGGGCAAGGTGATCGGGCTCGATCTCTCGCTGCCGCGCCGGCACTTCATGGCCTTCCGCGAACGCGGCGCGGCCTGGCTGGCGGAACGTTTCCCGCAGGTGCGGCTGGCCGACTTCGGCCACCTCGGCGACGGCGGGATGCACTTCAACATGGTGTGGCCGGCGGCGGCCGGCGCGCTCGCGCCGGAGCAAGAGCTGACCCTGCGCGAAGGCCTGTACGCGCTGGTCGCGGAGCTCGGCGGATCGATCAGCGCGGAGCACGGGGTCGGGCCCCAACTGCAGGAAGCGTATCGGGCTCACTGGGGGCGAGTGGAGCCCGCGATGTTGGATTGGGCGAGAAGAGTACAGATGTTGTGGGATCCGCACACGCGTCTCGGGAAAGTGAATTGGGGCGGCTGAATCGCTTGCCTGATTCCAAAACCGTGCTAAAGTCCAATTCTTCGCTGCAGATAGCAGTCAAACGCAAGAGCGGCGAAGACAAATCCTGAAAGCCCAGGTGGCGGAATTGGTAGACGCACTAGTTTCAGGTACTAGCGGGTAACTCCGTGGAGGTTCGAGTCCTCTCCTGGGCACCAAATCTGAAAAGCCGGCTTCTAGCCGGCTTTTCTCATTCTGAAGCCCAGGAAGTGATGTCCAGTGGACATCACGCGAGGACTCGAATGGTTTGGACCGGGAGGTCCAAACCGGGGTCGCGCTTGCGTGACCGAGTCCTCTCCTGCGCAGTCAGCGAGTGCTGTGGCAAAGTCGGGCGAGCATTTCGGATCTCTATGCCGCCACGTAAACCCGCCACCATCATCGACGTCGCCCGTGAATCGGGGGTCTCCATCAAGACGGTATCCCGGGTGTTGAACCAGGAGCCTGGGGTTCATGCCGACACGCGGGAGGCGGTGCTGAAGGTCGTGGCCGACCTCAAGTACCGGCCAAAGCAATCGGCGCGCAGCCTGGCCGGCGGACGGTCGTTCCTGATCGGCCTGCTGTATTACGACCCGTCGGCGGCCTTCGTCGGTGGTGTCCAGCAGGGGGCGACGCTGCGTTGCCGCGAGGCGGGTTATCACCTCGTCGTCGAATCGCTCCACAACGATGCTCCGGACCTCGCCATGCAGGTCGACCGCATGGTCTCCGCGCTGCGACCGGACGGCATGATCCTGACCCCGCCGCTGTGCGACAACCCGCAGGTGCTGTCCGCCTTGCGCGAGAGCCAGACGCCGTGTGTGCTGATCTCCCCGGCCGCCGACGAGCCCGACCATCCCAGCGTCCGCATGGACGACGTGCATGCGGCGGAGGAGATCACCAACCTGCTGATCAGCCTCGGCCACACGCGCATCGCGATCATCAAGGGCGCGAAGGAGCAGGTCGCGTCCAAGCGCCGCTACCAGGGCTACCTGGCCGCGTTGAAGGCGCACAAGTTGCCGCTGGACAAGGACCTGGTGGTGCAGGGGGACTTCACCTTCGACACCGGCGTCGAAGCGGCGTATCAACTGCTGAGCCGACGCCAACGCCCGACCGCGGTCTTCGCGAGCAACGACGACATGGCGTTGGGTGTGCTGGCCGCGGCGCAACGCCTCGGCCTCGCCGTCCCGGGCGACCTCTCCATCGCCGGCTTCGACGACACGCCCGCTGCCGCGCGCGTGTGGCCGCCGCTGACGACGGTCCGCCAGCCGATGGACGACATGGCGCGCGCCGCCGTCGACCTGCTGATCGGCACGCCGCGCGATGCCGACCCCGAGGTCGGCGCCGAAGAGGCTGCGAAGCCCAAGCACCGCGTCCTGCCGCACGAACTGGTGGTGCGCGACTCCACCGCGGTGCTCGGCACCAAGGCCGCGCCGCGCCTCAAGAAGGCCTGAGCGCCGTCAGGCCGGGCTCACGCCGCTCGCCTGCCCGTCCGTGCGAGTAGCTGCTCGATCAGCACCCGATGCGGCGGCAGATCCCGCAGCGCATGCGCGCCGAGCTGCGCGATCGTCGCGAACTCCTTCCGGGCCTCCTCGCTGCGCATCAGCGCGGCGGCACCCGTCCCGAGCTGCGTCTTGAATTCCATCCCGTAGAGCACGTACTGCCAGCTCGCCGGCAGGTACATCTCGACGTCGGTGATGAAGTCCAGGCGCTGCGGCGGCCGGCAGCGCCACATCGCGAGCTTCTCTTTCAGCGTGTCGGTGAACGACGCCGGATCCGCGTTCTCGCGCCAGAACGCGGTGTCCGTGCGCTGCGTCAGTCCGTAGTGCAGCTTGATGAAGTCGACGATCCGCGCGTAGCGCTCATTCATGAACGCGTTGAAGTGCTTCGCCACCGGCGCGGTATCGCCGTTGAACGGGAACAGCTGTCCGATCAGATACGTCGCGGTCTCGATGAGCCCGATGCCCGACGACTCCAGCGGCTCCAGGAAGCCGCCTGACAGCCCGACCGCCACGCAGTTCTTCACCCACTGCGTCTCGCGATACCCGATGTTGAGCGCGAGCTTGCGCGGCGTCAGCGCGTCCGACGCCGGGCCGATGTAGCGGCGCAGCGCGCGTTCCGCTTCCTCGTCGTCGCAATGCCGGCTGCTGTACACATGGCCGATGCCGCGACGTTCCTGCAGCCCGATGTCCCAGATCCAGCCGTGATCCTGCGCGCTCGCGATCGTGTACGACGCGATCGGCGCATCCGGTCGCGCATACGGCACCTGCATCGCCAATGCGCTGTCGACGAAGAGCACGTCGCGCATCGACTTGAACGGCGAGCCCAGCGCCTCGCCGATCAATCGCGCCCGGAAGCCGCTGCAATCGACATAGAGCCCGGCCGTCAAGGTGCCGGCCTCCTTCGTGTGCACGGCGGCGATCGCGCCCTGTTCATCGAGATCCACGCGATCCACCGTCGCGATCACGCGCTTCACACCGAGCGCCTGCCCATGCTCCGCGAGCAGCGCGGCGAAGCGTCCCGCATCGAAGTGATACGCGTAGTTCAACGGCCCGAGGAAGTCCCCGTCGCTCGCCCGCTTCGGCCCGTGCCGCGCATCCGCCACGGCCTTCTGCAGCGTCACGGCTTCGGCGAATGCGCGCCCCTCGCCGGCGTCGCCCATCAGCCAGTACGGCAGCAACTCCGGCGCACCAGGCCGCTGGCTCGGCTGACTGAACGGATGGAAGTAGTGATCGGCGCCCGCGGCCCCCGGCGGCCGCACCCAATGCTCGAACCGGATGCCCTGCTTGTACGTCGCCGAGCAGGCGTCGAGGAACTCCGCCTCGCCGATGCCGATCGCCGACAGCGTCCCGCGGATCGAGGGGAAGGTGCCTTCGCCGACGCCGATGATGCCGATATCGCTGGACTCCACCAGCGTGATGCGGATGCCGCCGTGCGCGGTGCCGAGCTGTCGCGCGAGGAATGCGGCGGTCAGCCAGCCGGCGGTGCCGCCGCCGACGATGAGGATGTCCTGGATGGGCTGCATGCGTGTGTCTCCTGGTCGGGTCTGCTCTGTTGTTGCGGTCCGATCTGACGTCGGATCCGGATCCTGCGATCTACGGGTAAATGATAGTGAGCAAAATGACAACGATGTCAATCAGAGCGTTGACAACGTTGTCATGCGTTGCCTACCATGCGCTCAAATTAGAAGAACAAGACCACCCGGACCAGAGCTTCGAATCGAAAGCCCACCAGGAGACAACATGACTGACCGCCTCATCCGCCGGCCGCGCCTCGGCCTTTCCACGCCTGTCCAGATCGCGGTGCTCGCGCTGCTGGCCGGCGCCGCCCACGCCCAATCGACCGAAGCCCCCGCGCCGGCGCCGCAGGCTGAAACCGGCACCACCGCCGCCACGTCGTCGACCGACGGCAAGGAGAACAAGGCGCTGCCTCAAGTCGTCGTCACGGCGACCAAACGCGCCACGTCGCTGCAGAAGACCCCGATCGCGGTGACCGCGATCAGCGCGTCGACCATCGACGACGCCCACGTCAAGAGCATGCTCGACGTGTTCAACCTCGTGCCCAGCATGCAGGGCACGGGGCAGGGCGATCACGGCATCGTGAGCATCACGCTGCGCGGCATCGGCAACGACTCCGCCAAGACCGAATACGCCGACCCCGAGGTCGCGCTGTTCGTCGACGGTGTCTTCGCGCCGCGCCCGGAAGGCGCCGCGACCATGCTGTTCGACCTCGACGGCATCGAAGTGCTGCGCGGCCCGCAGGGCACGCTGTGGGGACGCAACTCCACCGTCGGCACCATCAACATGAAGACGGCCAAGCCGGTGTTGAAGGACAACTCCGGCTACGTCGAACTCGGCACCGGCACCTACAACCGCCTGGGCGCCAAGGGCGCGATCAACATCCCGCTGGGCGACACGCTCGCGGCGCGCGTGGCCTTCATCCACGAGCAGCACGACGGCTACGTCGACTACCAGAAGCCGACGCAGTACACGATCGCGCAGCAGCAGGCCGCCTACAACGCGGGCAACACGGCCGGTACCTTCCCGCCGTTCCAGCCGATCAACTACAACCTGTTCACCACCGGCGGACCGAAGTACAACGCGCAGGACCAGACCGCCGCGCGCCTGAGCTTCCTGTGGCAGCCGATCAAGGAATTCCGCTGGGACGTGTCGGTCGAGCAGTTCGCCGACCGCGGCACGCCGGCGATGAGCCTGATGCAGACCCCGCGCGACGGCCAGAAGTTCTGGTCCGCGCTGATCGACACGGCGCCGTCGCTCAAGCGCGACTCCACCTCGATCCGCAGCCGCGCGGAGTACGACATGGGCGGCATGTCGCTGGCCTACGTCGCGGGCTACACCCACTTCAAGGGATCGGGCACCTACGACCAGGACCTGGGCGTGCAGATGCCGACCAGCTTCACGACGGGCGCCAACCACCAGGAAGACAACACCGTCTGGACCAGCTACCGCAGCCAGAGCCATGAACTGACGCTGCAGAGCACGGCCAAGCAGACCATCGATTGGGTGCTGGGCCTGTACTACGCGGCCGAGGACAACGGCATCCGCTTCGACATCCCGATCATGAACGGGACGCAGCAGGGCACGGTGAGCTGGCAGGGCTCGTTCATCCAGCCCAAGGAGACGGTCGATTCCAAGGCCGCCTTCGGCCAGGCGACCTGGAACCTGACCGACGCCTTCCACGTCACCGGCGGCCTGCGCTACACGCACGACGACCGCAAGAACATCGGCGGTCGCGGCTGGACCTGGAACAACAACCCCGCCGCGCCGCAGATCCCGCTGAATCCGACGATCGATCCGACCGATCCGGCCAACGGCTACGTCGCGGGCAACATCAACGACGCCCACTACAAAGGTAGCAAGACGACCTGGCTGGCGCGCGCCACCTACGACATCGACAAGAGCTCGATGGCCTACGGCAGCGTGTCCACCGGCTACAAGTCCGGCGGCACCGGCGACGGCGGCCTGCCCTACGGCCCGGAGACGCTCACCAACTACGAGGTCGGCTACAAGACCTCGCTGCTGGACGGACGCATGACCTTCAACGTCAGCGCGTACCACATGAAGTTCAAGGACTTCCAGTTCAGCGCCCCGGTGATCGTCAACGGCAACCGCCAGTTCGCCTACTCCAACGCCGAGGGCGCGAAGGTGTCCGGCGTCGAGCTCGAGACAGCCTGGATGATCACCAACGACGACAAGCTGATGCTGTCGGCGTCGTACACGAAGACCAAGCTGGGTCAGCTGGTGGCGGCGTCCAACGACTACCAGCTGCCGACCTGCTTCGACGCGACGCTGGGCGGGACCTGCCTGAACGTGACCGGTCACGAGCTGCCGCATGCCCCCAAGGTGGCGATCCAGCTGATGTACGAGCACGTCTTCCCACTCGCCAACGGCGACCAGGTCGCGCCGCGCATCAGCTACCACTACCAGTCGGCCAACTGGCTGTCGGTCTTCAACCTGGGCGACGGCGACCGCCAGAAGGCGTACTCGACGGCGGACATCAGCGTGCGCTACACGTCGAAGAAGAACTGGTACGTCGACGGCTTCGTGCGCAACGTGTCGGACGAGAAGATCAAGACCAGCGCGGGCAGCGCGGTGAGCTTCGCCAATCCGGTGTGGACCGCGCAGTACGCGGCGCCTCGGACCTTCGGTCTGAACGCGGGCTACAACTTCTGACCGCTGTGCCCGATGTCCACCTGACCCGGCGATCGGCGGCGCGTGCGCTGCTGGTGGCCGGGGCGGCCGCCGCGCTCCCAGGAGCCTTCCCTGTGGCGGTGTCGGCGGCGGCCCAGGTGGCCCCGACGCGCGCAACGACCTCGGTGCTGCGCGTCGCCACATTCCCCGACCTCGACCGCGCCGCGATCGCGGCCGCGCCCCGCTGGCGCGCGCTGCATCCGGAGGTCGAGCTCAAGTTGCTGTCGATGCAATACGCGGATCACCACCTGTCGATGACGACGGCGTTGGCGACGGGCTCCGGCCTGCCCGACGTGATGGCGATCGACCTGCGCTACATCGGCAAGTTCGCCGGTTCGGGAGGCTTCGTCGACCTGAACCAGGCGCCGTTCAACGCCGCCGCGCATGCCGACGACTACGTCCGCTTCGCGATGGCGCAGGGCGTGGGCCCGAACGGCACGCAGATCGCGATCCCCGCCGACATCGGCCCCGGCACGCTGATCTACCGCAAGGACCTGCTCGACAAGGCGGGTGTCAGCGAAGCGGAGATCACCCGCGACTGGGCCTCGTACCTCGCCGCGGGCGAGCGCATCCGCAAGACCACCGGCGCCTACCTGATGGCCGATGCCGCCGACCTGCGCGACATCGCGCTGCGCCAGGGGCTGCAGGACGGCGAAGGCCTCTACTTCGATGCGGAAGGTCGTGTGCTCGTTGAGTCGGCGCGCTTCCGCCACGCCTTCGAGCTCGGCCGCGCCGCGCGCCGCGCGGGCCTGGACGCTCGTGCGATCGCGTGGACCAACGACTGGGCGGCCGGCTTCAAGCAGGGCCGCATCGCGACGCAGATGATGGGCGCCTGGCTCGTCGGCCAGCTGCGCAACTGGATCGCGCCGCAGACAACCGGCCTGTGGCGCTCGGCGCCGCTGCCTGGCGGCGTGCAGGCCGCATACGGCGGATCGTTCTATGCGATCCCGAAGAAGGCCGCCAACAAGAGCGCCGCCTGGGATTTCATCCGCCTGATGACGGCCGACGCGCAGGTGCAGCTGGAATCGCTCAAGGTGCTGGACAGCTTCCCCGCGATGCGCGCGGTGCTGCGCGACCCGGTGATGGACGAGCCGATCGACTTCCTCGGCGGACAACGCGCACGCCAGCTGTGGCGCGAGACCGCGTCGCATATCCCCGCGATCCCGGTGAACCGGTTCGACGTGCTCGCCACGACCGTGATCCGGGACGAGTTCGAGCGGGTCATCTCCAAGGGCAAGGCCATCGCCGAAGCGCTGGCCGACGCGCGATACCTCATCGAGCGCCGCGCTCGCCGGCGCTGAGGCCATACGCATGAACGCGCGCCCCTCCCCTTCGCTCGCCGCCCCGCGCCCGTCCCGGCTGCGGTTGCCGGCGCTGCGGTCGCGTCGTCTCGCGCCTTACCTGTTCATCGCGCCGTTCTTCGCGCTGTTCCTGGTGTTCAGCCTGTTCCCGCTGGTCTTCTCGATCTACCTGTCGCTGCAGCAGTGGAATCCGGCCGAGGGCCTGCACACGATGCACTGGGTCGGGCTGGAGAACTACGGTTACGCGCTCACCGATCCATGGTTCTGGGATGCGCTCTACAACACCGCCTGGTTCGCGCTGGTGGCCGGCGTGCCGCAGCATCTGGTGGCGCTGCCGCTGGCCTTCTTCATCCACCGGCGCTTCAAGCGCGGCCGGGACCTGATCGTCGGCGCGTACTTCGTCCCGTACATCACGTCGAGCGTGGCGATCGCGCTGATCTTCACGACGCTCTATTCGAAAGACTACGGCCTGATCAACGCCGCGCTGGCGGAGCTCACGCGGATTCCGTTCATCGGCAGCCCGCTGGCATCGCTGACCGCGCTGAAGGACGGCGGCATCGACTGGCTGGGCGACGCCGACGTCACGCGGCCCGCCGTCGCCTTCGTCGTGTTCTGGCGCTACCTGGGCTGGAACCTGGTGCTCTACCTGTCGGGCCTGCAGGTCATCGACAAGGACCTCTACGAGGCGGCGACGCTGGACGGCGCCACCGAGTGGCAGCAGTTCTGGCACGTCACGCTGCCGCTGCTCAAGCCGATGATGTTCTTCGCGGTGACGCTGACCATCATCGGCAACCTGCAGCTGTTCGAGGAACCCTTCATCCTCGTCGACGGGGAGAAGGGCGTGTCGTCGTCCGTGATGACGACGGCGATCTTCATGTACCGGACGGCGTTCTCGGACGGCGACTTCGGCACCGCGTCGGCGATGTCGTGGCTGATGTTCGTGCTGATCGCCGCGCTGACCTGGCTCAACGCGCGGCTGTTCGGCCGCGACCCGCGGAGCGCCCATGGCAAGCGCTGAACGCCATTCGCGGGACCGGTCGGCGTGGCCGGCGCGGCTGATCGTCGCGGCGGGCGCGGTGCTGCTCGTGGCGCCGCTGTACTTCACCTTCGTCTTCGCGACGCACGGACGCACGGAGATCTTCGACAACCCGCCGCCGCTGTGGTTCGGCGACGCGGCGTCGTCGAACCTGCGGCTGCTCGAAGAGCGCCTACCGTTCTGGCGCAACCTCGGCATGAGCCTCTACGTCGCCTCGATGACGACGGTGCTCAACCTGCTGCTGTGCTCGCTGGCGGGCTACGCGTTCGCGATCTACGAGTTCCGCTTCAAGGGGACGCTCTTCGCGATCGTGCTCGGCTCGATGATGCTGCCCGCGTTCATGCACATGATCCCGAGCTTCATGGTGATGGACGCGCTGGGCTGGATCGATGAGCCGCGCGCGCTCTACGTGCCGGCGGCGGCGAGCGCGCTGGGCATCTTCCTGATGCGGCAGTACATCGGCTCGGCCATCCCGCCCGATTTGATCGATGCCGCCCGCATCGACGGCTGCGGCGAGCTGCGCATCTTCTGGAGCATCGTGCTGCCGCTGCTCATGCCGGCGCTGGGCACGCTGGGCCTGATCACCTTCATCGCGAGCTGGAACAACTTCGTCGCGCCGCTGGTCGTCATGCGCTCGGCCGAAAACTACACGCTGCCGCTGGCGCTGCGCTCGATGCAGGCGCCCAACAACACCGAATGGGGCGCGCTGATGATCGGCAGCGCCATCGCGATGCTGCCCTTGCTGGTGGCGTACTTCTTCAGCGCCCGGCGGCTCGTCGCCGGGCTCACCTCGGGCGCCGTGCGCGGCTGACCGAACCGACCGCCGGAAACGCCATGCCCACTCCTGCGATTCCATCGACTTCCTCGTCTTCATCGACCTCCTCGACCTCGACTGACACCACCATGCACGCGAACGACGCCAACCCCGCCGCAGACACCGCCACCTTCCAATCGCTGATCCAGTCGTTGCCCGCGGACTTCCAATGGGGCTCCGCCACCAGCGCCGCGCAGATCGAGGGCGCCGCCCGCGAGGACGGCAAGGGCGAGTCGATCTGGGACCGCTTCTGCGCCCAGCCGGGCCGCATCAAGGACGCGTCCAACATCGACGTGGCCTGCGATCACTACCGCCGCTATCCCGAGGACGTGAAGCTGATGAAGTGGCTGGGGCTGGACGCCTACCGCTTCTCGTTCTCGTGGCCGCGCGTGCAGCCGCTGGGCCGCGGTGCGTGGAACGAGGCCGGCTTCGCGTTCTACGACCGGCTGATCGACGAGCTGCTCGCCGCCGGCATCAAGCCCAACGCGACGCTGTATCACTGGGACCTGCCGCAGGCGCTGGACGAGTCGATCGGCGGGCTGCTGTCGCGCGACGTGGTGCCGCTGTTCGCCGAATACGCCGCCGAGATCGCGCGCCGATTCGGCGACCGGCTGTCGACCATCGCCACGCTGAACGAGCCGTGGTGCTCGGCGACGCTGGGCTACGAGACCGCGCAGTTCGCGCCTGGCCACACCAACCGCGCCGAGGCCTACCAGGTCTCGCACCACCTGCTCATGATGCACGGCGCCGCGATCCAGGCGATGCGCGCGGTGGGCTCGAAGGCGCAGCTCGGCATCGTGCTGAACCACACGCCGTCCTTCCCGGCCGACCCGCTCAGCGAGGACGACCGCCGCGCCGCCCGCATCGACGACGGCACCAACGTGCGCTGGTACATGGACCCGGTGTTCCGCGGCCAGTACCCGGCCGACATCGTCGAGCACCTAGGCGCCGACGCGCCGAAGATCCAGGACGGCGACCTCGCGCTGATCCAGCAGCCGCTGGACTTCCTGGGCATCAACTTCTACACGCGCAGCGTGCTCAACGGGCAGCAGCAGTTCGTGACGCCGCCGGGGGAACTCGGCTTCACCGACATGGGCTGGGAGATCTATCCGCAGGCGCTGACGCAGCATCTGCTGCGCATCACCCGTGAGTACACGCCGCCGCCCATCGTGATCACGGAGAACGGCATGGCCAACGCGGACAGCATCGTCGACGGCCGCGTGCCCGACGCAGCGCGCATCGCCTACCTGCGCGGCCACCTGGAGGCGCTGGCCCAGGCGGTGGCGCTGGGCGCCGACGTGCGCGGCTATTTCTACTGGAGCCTGCTGGACAACTTCGAGTGGAACTCGGGTTACCTCAAGCGCTTCGGGCTGTTCCACGTCGACTACGCGTCGCAGGAGCGGCTGGCCAAGGACAGCGCGCACTGGTATCGCGACGCCATCGCGGCGTTCAAGGCCGGTCGTTGAGAGTCTCCGCGCTTGACGCGTTCAAGGGCGCGTTGAGCGCGACGCGCTAAACACCGGCCGCGACGACGTCCGCCCTCGGGAGCCGATGGCGGGCTGTGGCAGCATCCGAGGCTTTTGCGGGCAGGCGACCAGCTTGCCCGGCGAAGTCCTGGAGCATCGGTGAAGGAAGAGAAGGCATGAGACAAGGCGCAAAGACGGCGCCGGCGCGTTTGCTGGCGGACGTGGGCGCGACGCATGTGCGTTTCGCCAGCCAGGGCGGCGCGGCTGATCCGTTGGAGCACGTGGCGCGGTACGTCTGCCGGGACTTCGACACGCTCTCGGACGCGATCTTCTATCACCTGCATCGCGAGGGCCTTCGGACGCCGCGCAGCTGCGCGATCGGCATCGCGACGGCGGTCACCGGCGACCACGTGCGGATGACCAACCATCACTGGAGTTTCTCCACGCGGGCGCTGCAGTCGGCGCTCGGTGCGGAGCGGTTGCTGGTGATCAACGACTTCACCGCGCTGGCGCTCGCGTTGCCGACGATCGGACCGCAGTCGACGCGCAAGGTCGGCGGCGGCGAAGCCGTCGTCGGCGCGGCACGAGGGCTGGTCGGACCGGGAACGGGACTGGGCGTTTCGGGACTGCTGCCGTCCGAGGACGGGACCTCGATGGTCGCCGTCGGCGGAGAGGGCGGCCATGCGACGCTGTCCTCCTACGAGCCTGAGGAGCGCGTCGTGCTCGACCTGCTGCACCGCCGCTTCGGACACGTGTCGGCGGAACGCGCCGTGTCCGGGCCTGGCCTGGAAAATCTCTACACGGCGCTCGCCGAACTGCGGGGGCTCAAACTCGCGCCCGGCGAAGGCCGCAGTGCACACGCCATCACCACGGCCGCACTGGCGGGTGAGCAGTTCAGCAGTGACGTCCTCAGCATGTTCTGCGCGCTGCTCGGCGACATCGCCGGCCACGTTGCCCTCACGCTTGGCGCTCGCGGCGGGCTTTATATCGGCGGCGGCATCGTGCCTCGCCTCGGCGAATGGTTCGATCGCAGCCCGTTCCGGACGCGCTTCGAAACCTGCGGGCGGCTGACCTCGTATCTGCGCGCCATCCCGACTTTCGTCGTCCACGAGGCGGACCAGGCGCCGCTGCTCGGCGCCAGCCGGGCGCTGGATCGGGACGTGCTGACGCACTAAAAGAAACGGCCGGGAATCCCGGCCGTTCTGCTTTGCGAGGGTCCGGTTACCAGATCCGGATGCGATCGTCGCTGGACTTGAACATCTTGTCGCCCGGCTTGGTCTTGAAGGCCTCGTGGAAGCCGTCATGGTTGACGGCGGCACCGTTGGCCCGGAACTCCGGCGGCGAGTGCGGATCGATGGTCAGCAGCTGCAGCTTGCGCTCGTCGCGCGCCTTCTCGCGCCACGCCTGCGACCAGCCCATGAAGAAGCGCTGCTCGCCCGTGTAGCCGTCGATCACCGGCGCCGGCTTGCCGCCCAGCGAGCGCAGATACGCCTTGTACGCGATCTGCAGGCCGGACAGGTCGGCGATGTTCTCGCCCAGCGTCAGCTTGCCGTTCAGGTGCTTGCCGGCGATGGGCTCATAGCCCTCGTACTGGGCGACCAGCCTGTTGCCGATGGCGTCGAAGGCCTTGCGGTCGTCGTCGGTCCACCAGTTGCGCAGCTTGCCGTCCCCGTCGAACTGGCTGCCCTGGTCGTCGAAGCCGTGGCTGATCTCATGCCCGATGACCGCGCCGATGGCGCCGTAGTTCACCGCGTCGTCCGCCTTCGTGTTGTAGAAGGGCGGCTGCAGGATGGCGGCCGGGAAGACGATCTCGTTGAGCGTCGGGTTGTAGTACGCATTGACGGTCTGCGGCGTCATCAGCCACTCGCGGCGATCGACGGGCTTGCTGGCCTTGGCAGCCTGCCGCTTCCACTCGAAGACCGAGGCGCGCAGGTTGTTGCCCACCGGATCGCCGGCCTTCACCTCCAGCGCGCCGTAGTCGCGCCAGACGTCGGGGTAGCCGATCTTCACCATGTACTTCGACAGCTTGTCCTGCGCCTGCGCCTTCGTCGCCGGCGTCATCCAGCTCAGCTTGTCGATGGATTCCTTGTACGAGGCCAGCAGGTTGTTGACCAGCTGCACCATGCGCGCCTTGTCGGCGGCCGGGAAGTGGCGCTTGACGTAGACCTCGCCGACGGCCTCGCCCAGCGCGCCGTTGACGTTGCCCACGGCCTGCTGCCAACGCGGCAGCTGGCTCTTCGCGCCGGTCAGCGCCGCGCCGTGGAAGGCGAAGTGCGCGTCGCGGTAGACCTTGGGCAGCGTCGAGGCGTTGGCGTCGAGGGTGCGGAAGGTCAGGTAGAGCTTGAGGTCGTCGAGCGGAGCCTCGCCCAGGATCTTCGCGGCGCCGGCCAGGTAGCTGGGCTGCGAGGCCGAGAGCTTGTCCAGGCCCGGCAGCGAGGCGGCGGTGAAGAAGGCGTTCCAGTCGAAGCCCGGCGCCTTCTGCGCCAGCTCGGCGGGCGTCATCGGGTTGTAGGTCTTCTGCGGATCGCGCAGCTCGACCTTGTCCCACTGCACCTGGGCCAGTCGCTCCTCGAGCGCCAGCACGCGCTGCGCGCTGCCGGCCGGATCGGCGATGCCGGCGGCCTTCGCGAGCGTCTGCAGGTAGTCGACGTAGGCGCCGCGGGCCTTGCCCAGGCGCTCGTCGTCCTTCTTCAGGTAGTAGTCGCGGTCCGGCAGGCCCAGGCCGCCCTGCCAGGTCTGCAGGCGGTTGATGGTGGGATCCTGGTAGTCGGCCTCGATGCCCAGCGGCACCGGCAGGTCGACGACGCCGGTCTGCGCGCCCAGCCAGGTGGCCAGCTGCTCGCGCGTCTGGATCGCGGCGATGCTGTCCAGCAGCGGCTTGACCGGGGCCAGTCCGGCCTTGTCGATCGCCGCCGTGTTCATGTAGGCGGCGTAGTAGTCGCCGATCTTCTGCTCGACGGTGCCGCCCTTGGCCTTCTTCTTGGAGAGGTCCTCGATGATGGCGCGCGCCCGCTTGTCGGACAGGTCCGCCAGCAGATGGAAGGCGCCGTAGGAGGACTTGTCGGCGGGGATCTCGGTGGTCGAGAGCCAGTGGCCGTTGGCGGCGCGGAAGAGGTCGTCCTGCGGCCGGACCGACTTGTCGTAGCCCTTGAGGTCGAGACCCGATTGCGGCGGTGCCGCCAGGGCGAAGCCGCCCAGCTGCATCAGCAGGGCGAGGGTGGTGAGGCGGAGGGCAGTCTTCATCGCAAGCAGCTCTTGAGCGCGGGCCGGGCCCGACGAGGCCGCCAGCCTATGCCAGAAGACAGGCCCATGACAAAAGGCATGAGCCCGCCTGTGGCGCCCGCCGCACCGGGACTTTCCAGCTTGCCGCGAGGCGGATCAAGTGGCTGGGCAGCGCCCGCCGATGCTCGCCGGCGCCCCGGCCTTTACCTCCGCTTTACCGGAGGATGCGGGCGATCGCGTGCTCAACGTCAGCGCCGCGATGACGAGCGCCGCACCGATCCACTCCTGCATCGCCGGATGCTGACCCAGCGCGACGCTCATCAGCAGTGCGGACACCGGCACCCCGTTCAGGAACAGCGTCCCCCGGGACGCACCCAGCTGACGCACGCCGAAGTTGAAGGCGACGACTGCCGCGACCGTCGGTACGGCAGCGATGTAGACGAGGTGCGGCACGACGGGCGTGACGTCGGTCCATGCAGGCGCGGCGATCCAGCCGCCGGCCGTCGCGACGAGAGCGAACGCCACCTGCCACGGCAGCGCCGCGATGGCGGTCAGGCCGGTGTATTCGAGCGGGCTGAGGTCCGGCACCTTCGCCGCGCCGCGCGTGTAGAGCACCCAGCCGACGGTGCCCAGCAGGGTCAGCGCGTCGCCCAGCAGCATGTGCGGCGGGCCGTCCGTGCGGCCGAGCACGCCGGAGACGAGGACGACGCCGCTCAGCGCCAGCACCGCCGCGCCGGCCACGGCGATCCCCGGCCGCTGGCCGTCGAGCAGCCAGCGCAGCAGGATCGTTGTCATCGGCATCGTCGCCATCAGCACCGCGCCGTGCGAGGGCAGCGAGAGCTTCAGCCCTTCCAGCACCAGGATGCCGAAGAAGCCGTAGCCCAGCACCCCGTAGCGCGTCAGCGTGCCCCAATGGGCGCGGAGCTTGGTCCAGGGCCGTTGGCCGAAGAAGGCGACCAGCAGCGTCATGTCGACGCCCGCCAGCAGATAGCGCAGCGCCGTGAACCAGATCGGATCGAGGCGGCTCAGCACCGGCTTGCCGACGAGGAACAGGCTGCCCCACGAGACGGCCGCGAACAGCATGGCGACGGTGGCGGCATAGGGATTGGAGAGGCTCATGGCGGCCTTCGCTTTCGCAGGACTTCGATGGAACGGAAGTCTGGGCGCCGTCCTCCGCGCGGTCCATGCGCATCTTTGGAACAGGCGTTTTGAGAATCTGAACGCCGATCCAACGGCGGCTTGTCAGAATCCGGACCCATGGAGCTGTACCAGCTGAAGAGTTTTCTGGCCGTCGTCGCCGAACGGAACCTGACCCGCGCGGCGGAGAAGGTGTTCACGTCCGTGCCCGCCGTCAGCGCGCAGATCAAGGCGCTGGAGGAGGAACTCGGCGTGCAGCTGTTCGAGCGCAGCTCGCGCGGCATGACGCTGACGTCCGCCGGAGAGAAGCTCGCCGAGGAAGCCCGCCGCACCCTTGAGGCCGCACAGCGCCTGCGGCACGCCGCCGCGCAGATCCGCGGCGACGTGCAAGGCGTGCTGCGCATGGGGACGGTCAGCGATCCGATCTCGCTGCGTCTGGGCGATGTGCTGGTGAAACTGGCGGAGCGGCATCCCGGCATCGGCCTGCAGCTGATGCAACGCCTGTCGCTGCAGAGCGTCGAAGCCCTGCGTCGCGGCGAGGTCGACTGCGCCTACGTCCTCCACGACAACGAGACCGCGGAGGGTCTCATCGTCAATCGGCTGCGGCGGATGGAACTGGCGATCGCGGTGCCGCGCCGTTTCGCCGACCGCGAGTGGCCGGTGTCGCGGGATGCGCTGCTGTCGCTGCCCTGGATCGGCACGCCGGTGGTCTGCGGGCTGCGCGCCGCGGCCGAGCGACTGTTCCAGAGCGCCGGCCGCGAGCCGCCGCACAGCCTGATGGCCGAAACCGAGGCCGCCGTGCGCGGCATGGTGGCGAGCGGCCTCGGGGCCGCGATCCTCCGGCTCGACCAGGCGCAGGCCGCCGTCGATGCCGGGGAGCTGCGGATCTGGCCGCACTGGCAGGACGAGACCTGGCTGTGCTGGCTGCAGAAGGAAGGTCCCGAGGAACACGCGCTGACTGCCGTGCGGGAGCTGGTCGAGGAAGTCTGGCGGGACTGAGCCGGCCAGTCGCGGACCGACCTCCGGACTGAAGGCCGCCGTCGGATTCTTTTTCGACCGACCGGTCGGGCTGCGATACTCCGGCGATCACAACGGAGACTGCATCGTGGAGACCCTGCAGATATCGACCGACGCGCGTGGCGTGGCCCGCGTGACGATGAACCGGCCCGAGGTGTTCAACGCCTTTGACGAAGCCATGATCGCCGCCCTCGATGCCGCCTTCGAGCGGCTCGGGCAGGACCCGGCGGTGCGCATCGTCGTGCTGGAAGGCGCCGGCAAGGCCTTCAGCGCTGGGGCTGATCTCCAATGGATGAAACGCGCGTCCGAAGCGACGCAAGAGTGGAACGCCGAGGACGCGCGCCGCTTCGCCGGCATGCTCGACCGGATCGCGCGCTGCCCGAAACCGACGATCGCCAAGGTCCACGGCGTGGCCCTGGGCGGCGGCGTTGGCCTGACGCTGGCCTGCGACATCGCCGTCGCCGCAGCCGGCGCGCAGTTCGCGGTCAGCGAGGCCCGCTTCGGCATCCTGCCGTCGGTGATCGGCCCCTACGTGATCAACGCGGTCGGGCCGCGTGAGGCGCGCCGGCTCGCGCTGACCGCCAGCCGCATTCCGGCCGCCGAGGCGCTGCGGATCGGCATGCTGCATGAGGTCGTCGAGAGCGACGCGGCCGGCGGCCTCGACGGCGCCGTCGAACGCTGGATCGGGGAGCTGCTGATGAACGGTCCGCAGGCCCAGGCGGAGATCAAGACGCTGTTCGCGCAGCTCGAGGTCGGCCCGGTGACCGATGAGGTCCGCGAAGTGACTGCGCAGACCATCGCCCGCGTGCGCATGGGCGCGGAGGCGAAGGAGGGCTTTGCCGCTTTCCTCGGCAAGCGGCCTGCGACCTGGGTGCCGCGCCCAGATTGACCAGCACCGGAACTGGAACCGGTACGAAAACCGGAACGCGAAGCATACGGAGACAGCAATGACGGAATCGACTGGATCGATGGGATCCTGGCGCATCGCGACGGCACCGGCCGCGCAGGCGCCGGTGGCGGTGATCGGGGCGGGCGTGATGGGCGCGGGCATCGCGCAGGTGGCGGCGCAGGCGGGCCATCCGGTTCAGCTGATGGACCTGCGCGAGGGCGCTGCCGCCGCGGCGATCGCGCAGATCGGCAAGGCGCTCGACGGGCTCGTGACCAAGGGCCGAATGGAAGCCGCGGAGCGCGACACGGTGATGGGCCGCCTCTCGCCGGCCGGCGCGACTGCAGACCTGAAGGATGCGGCGCTGGTGATCGAGGTGATCGTCGAGAAGCTCGAACCCAAGCAGGCGCTGCTGCGCGAGCTCGACGCGCTCCTGCCGCCCGACGCGCTGATCGCGTCCAACACCTCGTCGATAAGCCTTACCGCGCTGGCCAACGGCATGACGACGCCGCGCCGCCTGGTCGGCATGCACTTCTTCAATCCGGTGCCGCTGATGAAGCTGGTGGAGGTCGTCTGGGGCGCGGAGACGGATCCGTCGGCCGCTCAGGCGATCGAGCAGTTGTCGCGTCGCTGGGGCAAGACGCCCGTCCACGCCAGGTCGACGCCGGGCTTCATCGTGAATCGCATCGCCCGGCCGTACTACGCCGAGACGCTCGCGCTGCTGCAGGAGCAGGCCAGCTCACCCGCGCAGCTGGACCGCGCGCTGCGCGGCGCCGGCTTCCGCATGGGACCGTGCGAGTTGATGGACCTGATCGGACACGACACCAACTACCTCGTGACCCAGTCGGTGTTCGAGGCCAACTTCGGCGACAAGCGCTATCAGCCGTCGCTGGTGCAGAAGGCGCTCGTCGACGGTGGGAGACTGGGACGCAAGTCCGGCAAGGGCTTCTATGAGGGCGTGCCGGCCTCCACTTCGACGTCGCCGGCAGGGAGCGCCACCGCGACCGACGCAGACGTCGGTGGGGTCACGCTGGCAGGGCAGGGCCCGCTGGTCGAGCGCCTCGGTGCCTGGATGACGACGCGCGGCGTCGCGTTCGAGCGCGACGCCACGACGGACTGGAACGGCGTGGCCATCGACGGTCTGCAGTTGCACTTCACGCGCGGGCGTTGCGCCGCGCAACTGGCGCACGAGCGCGGCCAACCCGGATTGGCGGTGATCGACTGGCCGCTGGCGCCGGATCGCATCGAGGGGCTGGCCATCGCCTTCGCCTCACGGGTCGACGCCGCGTCGCGGGAGCATGCCGAAGCGCTGCTGCGCCGTCTTGGATGGGAGCCACTCGTGCTGCGCGACGTGCCGGGTCTTGCCGTCGCCCGCACGATCGCGATGCTGGTCAATGAGGGGGCCGACGCCGTCTGGCAAGGCGTCTGCGACGAGGCCGGCGCCGACACGGCGATGAAGCTCGGCGTGAACTACCCGGCGGGACCGTTCGAATGGCTTGCGCTGCTCGGCGCCCCGGCCGTCGTGGACGCCCTCGACGGCCTCTTCGACGCGTACCGCAGCGAACGCTACCGCGTCAGCCCGCTCCTGCGGCAGCGACTCTGGGGTTGAGGCGCGCATGAAAAAAGCGACCCGCGGGTCGCTTTTTCGTTGGTGCCAGAGGGTGCCGGCTTTCAGCCTTTGAAGCCTCAGAGCAGCATGCGCAGGTGCGCTTGCGCTTGCAGCAGCGGGGGCAGGCAGTGCTCGACCATCTGCTCCATGCTCATGCGGGTCGCGTGGACGCTGATGGCCATCGCGGCGACGGTGTCGCCCTTGTAGTTCTTCAGCGGCACGGCCACCGAACGCAGGCCTTGTTCCAGCTCCTGGTCGATCAGCGCGTAGCCCTGCGCACGGGCGCGGGCGATCTCGATGCGCAGGCGCTCCGGATGCGTGATCGTGTGCGGGGTCAGCGCGGTCAGTTCCTGGCGGGCGATGAAGGCGTCGACTTCCGCCTGCGGTTGCGCGGCCAGCAGCACGCGGCCGTTGCCGGTGCAGTAGGCCGGCACGCGGGTGCCCGGCTGCAGCGTCGGGGACACCACGCGACCGGCGCTCGTCGCCGAGATGCAGATCACGTCGTTGCCGTCCAGCACGCCGGCCGAGGAGGCTTCCTTCATCGCGTACGCCAGCTTGTGCAGCTCGGGCTCGATGATGCGCGGCAGGCGGGCGGAGTGCATGTAGCTCTGGCCCAGGCGCAGCACCTTCGGGGTCAGCGCGAACATCTTGCGGTCCTGCGAGACGAAGCCCAGATGGGTCAGCGTCAGCAGGTAGCGGCGGGCGGCCGCGCGGGTCAGGCCGGTGCGGCCGGCGACTTCGCTGATGGTCAGTCTGGGACGTTCCTGATCGAAGGCCTCGATCACGGCCAGACCTTTTTCCAGGCCGGCGACCAGGTCGCGCTTCAGCGGACCGGTACGGACTTCAGCGTCAGGGGCGGGGACGACCGCTTGGATCGCGGTCAGTTCATCATCAAAGGCTCGTGCAGCGGACATGGCGGGGAGGGACGACGTGCGTTTGACGCCCAAATCTGCTGGGCGTAAGCAGGTGATGTCCAAGACTATAGGGACAACCCTGTGAAGAATGTTTGCCAGGGCAAATGTTTTATCCGCAGATCGCCCGCTTGTGCATCAATTTGGTGCATTTTCAGCGTAGAACGCCCCACCGCCTGCGTCGGGCGGTGTGAAAGGGCGTTCAGCGGGAAAAAGGTGCGCGAAACCGCGGTGGGTGGTCGCTAAGCAGGCGGTCAATAGTCAGACATCATGCTTGTCACCGCATACCCTACATATATGAGCGGTATGCGCCATCAAACGAAGTCAGTATCACACGCGATGTGCGATTGGCGCCTACGTGGTCCTACGTGCGCCCATGACTATTTCTCTGTCGCCCCCAACTTTTGGCTATAGGTCGCCCAACCCTGGCAGACATGGTCAGCGTTCCCGCGCTGCACCAAAATGAGGTCAGACAACCTGGGCGATTGCTGTAATCCTCAATTCGTCCCAGGCGGCGGGGCGCCGCCATGAACGAGGGACAAGGCGCCGGCCCTGCCGGCTCCCGGAAAGCTCAGACGCGCTCGACGATGACCGCGATGCCCTGGCCCACGCCGATGCACATCGTGCACAACGCGTAGCGGCCCTGGGTGTGGTGGAGCTGGTTGATCGCCGTCGTGACCAGCCGGGCGCCGCTGGCGCCGAGCGGGTGCCCCAGCGCGATCGCCCCGCCGTTGGGGTTCACGCGAGGATCGTCGTCCTGCAGGCCGAGATCGCGGAGCACCGCCAAGCCTTGAGCCGCGAAGGCCTCATTCAGTTCGATGACGTCCATCTGGTCCAGCGTCAGCCCGACCTGCGCGAGGACCTTGCGCGCCGCCGGCGCGGGGCCGATGCCCATGATGCGCGGCGCGACGCCGGCCGTCGCCATGCCCAGCACGCGTGCCCGCGGGGTCAGGCCGTGCCTGGCGATGGCCGCCTCGCCCGCCATCAGCAGCGCGCAGGCGCCGTCGTTGACGCCGGAGGCGTTGCCCGCGGTCACGCTGCCGTCCGGCCGGACCACGCCCTTGAGCTTGGCGAGCGCCTCCAGGCTGGTCTCGCGCGGATGCTCGTCCTGGCGCACCACGACCGCGTCGCCCTTCTTCTGCGGAATGTTGACCGGGCAGATCTCGGCATCGAAGAAGCCGCTGCGCTGTGCGGCCAGCGCCTTGTTCTGGCTGGCCAGCGCCATGCGGTCCTGGGCCTCGCGCTGGATGCCGAAGTCGACGGCGACGTTCTCGGCCGTTTCCGGCATCGCGTCGACGCCGTATTGCGCCTTCATCTTCGGATTGATGAAGCGCCAGCCGATGGTGGTGTCATGGATGGCGTTCGCGCGGGAGAACGCCGACTCCGCCTTGGGCATGACGAAAGGCGCGCGGCTCATGCTCTCGACACCGCCGGCGATCATCAGTTGCGCCTCGCCGGCGCGGATCGCCCGGGCGGCGCTGCCGACGGCGTCCATGCCGGAGCCGCACAGCCGGTTCAGCGTCACGCCGGGCACGGCGATCGGCAGGCCGGCCAGCAGGGCGGACATGCGCGCCACGTTGCGGTTGTCCTCGCCGGCCTGGTTGGCGCAGCCGTAGAACACGTCGTCCAGCGCTTCCCAGTCGAGCGACGGGTGGCGCGCGATCAGGGCCTGGATGGGCACGGCCCCCAGATCGTCGGCACGGACCGACGACAGCGCGCCCCCGTAACGCCCGAAAGGGGTGCGCTGCGCATCGCAGATGAAGGCGTGCATGAAAAGTCTCCTGTATCTTTATGAGAATGCGAGGTTCGGGGGATCATAGGGGGGCGCAGGAAAAACCTGTGACAAGTTGCACGGTCCCCGCGGGATCATGCGCAACGCCGTACGGTTGACGCGCTTTTGATTTAAGTTGCGCCCCTCCGCAGCCGAAGCTGCTGACGAGGGCGCCCGATCCGGGACGCGGAACTACAAGAATGAAGGACAGATCGGCCGATCCGCTCATCGATGTGAACCAGCTGAAAGTGGGGATGTTCATCCATCTCGACCTCGGCTGGATGTCGCATCCGTTCCCGCTCAGCAGCTTCAAGCTGAGCTCGGAAGAGCAGTTGCTGATCCTGCGCCGACTGGGACTGAAGCAGGTGCGCTGGAGTCCGGGCAAGAGCGACCTGCCGCTGGAGGCGACGCCGATGCCGGCGCCGGCCGCCACGGCCGCCGTGGTCGAGGACCACCGCAGCGTCGAGGACGAGGTGCGCGAGCGCCATCGCCGCCTGCTGGCCGAGCAGCGCGATGCGCTGCTGCTGTGCGAGCGCCAGTACGCCGAGGCCGCCACCGCGCTGCGCGACCTGATGGACCTGGTGCCGCGCGAACCCGCCGACGCGCGCGACCGGTCGTCCGCGCTGTCCCGCGCGCTGCTGGACAAGATGCTGGTCGAGGG
Source organism: Roseateles noduli (assembly GCA_002205125.1). GTDB lineage: Bacteria > Pseudomonadota > Gammaproteobacteria > Burkholderiales > Burkholderiaceae_C > Roseateles > Roseateles noduli. Next base: position 231,321 of record NIOE01000012.1, read on the forward strand.
CGACATCAACATCCGCCTGCTCAACGAGGGCGCCGGCGACCGGGGCACCGCGCACGCGCTCAACGTCGCCGTGATCGCAATGCTGCTGGGTCGGGCCTTCGGCCTGGGCCGCGACGAGATGCTGGATCTCGGCCAGGGCGCGCTGCTGCACGACATCGGCAAGATGGAGCTGACGGCTCGCTTCCGACATCGCGACGACAGCTTCACCGCCGCCGAGGTGGCCGCCTATCAGCAGCACGTCGCCAAGGGCGTGGTGCTGGGACAGAAGATGGGCGTGGGCGCGGGTCCGCTGCTGATCATCGCGCAGCATCACGAACACGCCGACGGCAGCGGTTTCCCGCAACGCCTGAACGCCGACCGCATGAGCATCGGCGCCCGCATCGTGGCGCTGGTCAATCGTTTCGACGGCCTGTGCAATCCGCTGCTCAGTTCCAAGGCGATGACGCCGCACGAGGCCTTGTCGCTGATGTTCGCGCAGGGCCGCAGCCGTTTCGACGCGACCATGCTCAACGCCTTCATCCGGATGATGGGCGTGTATCCGCCGGGCTCCGCGGTGCAACTGACCGACGACCGCTACGCGCTGGTCGTGGCCGTCAACTCGTCGCGTCCGCTCAAGCCGCGGGTCATGGTCCACGACCCCCGGGTGCCGCGCGATGAGGCGCTGGTGCTGAACCTGGAAGAGCTGCCCGACCTCGGCATCCGCCGCAGCGTCAAGCCGCAGCAGCTGCCGCGCGCCTCGCTGGACTACCTCAGCCCGCGCAGCCGCATCGCCTATTTCTTCGAGTCCGCCGGCCCGACGTCCATGCCGCCCTCGCCCCCCGGGGAGATGGCGGCGTGAATCTTCCGACCCGGGCCGTCGCCGCGCCTCCCGCGGCGTTCAATGCCGCGTTCCTGCCATTGATCGACGGTCTGCAGGAGGCGGTGTGGCTTGTGGACGCGCGCACCCACTGCGTCGTCGCGGTCAACCAGGCCTCGCAGCAGCTGCTCGGACTGCAGGCGAAGGACGTGGTCGGCAGCAGCGTGGAGTCGCTGGCGTCGACGCCCGAGGATGCGCTGTTCTGGATGGACGCCGCGATCGGCCGTCGGGAGAGTCTGCATACCGACACGATGATGCGCCACGCCGACGGGCGCATGCTGTGGATCTCCCGCCGGATCAGCCATGTGGCGCAGGCGCAGGGCGACGGCCTGTGGCTGATCGCGATGCGCGACCAGACCCAGCAGCGCCAGCATGACGAGGAGCGCGAGACGCTGCTCGCCGAGCTCCGCGCCACGCTCGAATCGACCGCCGACGGCATCCTGGTGACAGACCTCGCCGGCCGGATCCGAAGTTTCAACCAGCGGCTGGCGTCGCTGTGGGGCATTCCCGAGGATCTGCTCAACGACCGCAACGACGACGCCGTGCAGGCGTGGATGCGGCGCAGCGTCGTCGACGGCGCGTCGTATGCGATGCGGCTGGGCGCGATCCAGGAATCGCCGCTGCTGCACACCAGCGACAACCTCAAGCTGATCGACGGCCGTGTCCTCGAACGCGTCTCGCTGCCGCAGTGGAGCCGGGGTCGGCCCATCGGGCGCGTGTATTCGTTCCGCGACCTCAGCGAGAAACTCGCCGCGCACCAGCGCATCGAGGAGCTGTCGCACAACGACATGCTCACCGGGCTGCCGAACCGGCGCGCGCTGATGGAGCGCGTGGACTACGCGCAGGCGATGGCCCGCCGCGAGACGACGCCGTTCGCGCTGCTCAACGTCGACCTCGACCGCTTCAAGCAGATCAACGACACGCTGGGCCACTCGTATGGGGACCGCGTGCTGAAGGAAGTGGCGTTGCGGCTGAAGGAGTCGCTGCGCGAAGTGGACACCGTCGCGCGGCTGGACGGCGACGAATTCGCGCTCCTGATCCACCAGGCCGACGCCCGCGGCGCCGAGCACGCGGCGCGGCGCGTCCAGGAGGCGATGTCGAGGCCGTTCTGCTTCGACACACTCAGCTTCACCGTCACCTGCAGCATCGGCATCGCGCTGTTCCCCGGCGACGGCGCCAGCGCCGAGGAGCTCCTGGCCAGCGCCGAGCGCGCGATGCACTGGGTCAAGGAAAGCGGCCGCAGCGCGTTCCGCTTCCACCAGCCGCGCAAGGACGTGGACCTGCTGTCGCGCATGCGGCTCGACCATGCGATGCGCCAGGCGCTGCAGGAGCACGAGTTCCGGCTGCACTTCCAGCCGCAGGTCTCGCTGGAGACCGGCGAGCTCGTCGGCGCGGAGGCGCTGATCCGCTGGCGCGATCCGCTGCGCGGCGACGTGCCGCCGTCCGAGTTCATCCCCGTGGCCGAGGAGAGCGGCTTCATCGTCGCGATCGGCCAATGGGTGCTGCAGCAGGCAGTGGCGCAGGCCGCGGCCTGGCTCCAGAAGGGGCTGCGCGTGCCGGTGGCGGTCAACGTGTCGGCCCTGCAGTTCCAGCAGACGCAGTTCGTCGAGCAGGTCGCGCAGGCGCTGCGCGCCTACGACCTGCCGCCGTCGTTGCTGGAGCTGGAACTCACCGAGTCCGTCCTGCTGCGCGACGCCGAGGAGGCGCTGCACCGGATGGAGGCGCTGTCGGAGCTCGGCGTGCTGATGTCGATCGACGATTTCGGCACCGGCTATTCGAGCCTGGGCTATCTGAAGCGCTTCCCGATCCAGCGGCTCAAGATCGATCGCAGCTTCGTGCAGGGATTGCCGGGCGACGCGAGCGACGCCGGCATCGTCAACGCGATCGTGCAGATGGGCCGCGCGCTCAACCTGAAGGTCATCGCCGAGGGCGTCGAGACGGACGCCCAACGCGAATTCCTGGCGCGCTGCGGCTGCCACGAGTACCAGGGCTTCCTGTGCGCACCCGCGCTGGAGACGCGTGCCTTCGAGGAGCGTCAGGCCCAGATCGCCGCGCAGGCGGAGGCCGGCAAGCTGGCGCGCGAGCAGGCCGCGGCGGCGCCGCGCACCGCGCGCGCGTCCGTCCACCTGCTTCGCGGGACCTGATCCGCGGCGCGTCCGTCGCGCATCGGGATCGACCCGCAGAACGCCCGGGACGGGCGTCGGGAGACCTCTCCACTGTCCCGCGCAAGAGGGCGGCACAATGCATCGATGGCCGCCGTCGACGGCCGGGAGACACATGTGCTGTACAAGTTCAAGTCGAAGGCCGGGGCTGACGTCATCATGTTGGCCGCCCATGGCGATCAGGCGCTGCAGGCCCTGGGGCGCGGACCCGCGCCGCAAGGCATCTTCCAGGCGTCCGACCTGGCCGCGCTGATCGCGCACGGCGAGGCGGCGATCGCCGAGGAGCAGCAGGCGCAGGATCGCGCCGCGGAACAGGCGCAGGCCGAAGGCCGCAAGCCGCCGCCCCAGCCCGAGGTCACGCTGCGCCAGCGCCTGTGGCCGCTGCTGGAGCTGATGCGCGCCGCGCAGGGCGCCGGGACCGACGTGGTCTGGGGCGTCTGAGTGGACGCTACGCTGATCCTGGCCATCCGGCACGGCGAGACTGCGTGGAATCGGGAAGGGCGGCTGCAAGGCCACCTGAACCTGCCGCTGAACGCCCTGGGCGAACGTCAGGCCGAACGCCTCGGCGCCGCGCTGGCGGACCATCCGATCGACGCGATCTATGCCAGCGATCTGGACCGCGCCGCTGTGACCGCGCGGCATCTGGCGGCGCCGCATGGGCTGGCGGTCCGTCTCGACGAGCGCCTGCGCGAGCGCGCGTTCGGCATCCACGAGGGCAAGCTCTGGACCGAGATCGAGACCGGCTTCCCCGAGGACGCCCTGCGCTGGCGCCGACGCGATCCGGACTTCGAGCCGCCCGGCGGCGAGAGCCTGATCACGCTGTACGCGCGTTGCATCGCCGTCGTGGCCGAACTGGCCGCGGCGCATGCGGGCCAGACCATCGCCGTCGTCGCGCACGGCGGGGTGATGGACTGCCTCTACCGCGCCGCCACCCGCATCGACCTGCAGGCGCCGCGCAGCTGGGTGCTGGGCAACACCAGCGTGAACCGGCTGCTGCATTCGCCGCAAGGCTTCAGCCTGGTCGGCTGGAACGACGATCAGCATCTGCAGGGCCTGGCGCTGGATGATCCCGGCGTGCCGGGCTTCATGCCCGCCGCGGTGGCGACCGCCAGGGCCTGAACGCGGAATCGCCGGCTCCCACGAGGGCCGGCGGCCGCCGACATCGACAGAAGCGCCGCATCGAGCGCTCATCGAGGAGACACATGACCGACGCACAGATCATCGTGCTGGCCACGCCGGTGTTCTTCGCCCTGATCGGGCTGGAGTACTGGATCGGCCTGCGCCGCGGCCGCAACACCTACCGCCTCAACGACGCGGTGAGCAGCATCGCGCTGGGCATGCTGAGCCAGGTGGTGGGCGTGCTGACCAAGCTCTTCACGCTGGGCATCTACACCTGGGTCTTCGAGCGCGCGGCGGTGATGCGCCTGGATGCCGGCGCCTGGTGGGTCTGGCTGCTGGGGCTGCTGCTCTACGACTTCCTCTATTACTGGCACCACCGCCTCGGTCACACGACCGCGCTGCTGTGGGCCGCGCATGCCGTCCACCACCAGAGCGAGGACTACAACCTCTCCACCGCGCTGCGCCAGACCGGCAGCGGCTGGTTGGTCGGCTGGGTCTTCTACATGCCGATGGCGATCCTCGGCTTCCCGCCGCTGGTCTACGCGGTCGTGGCGCTGATCGATCTGCTGTACCAGTTCTGGGTGCACACGCAGCAGATCGGCAAGCTGGGCTGGTTCGACCGCTGGTTCTGCTCGCCGTCCAACCACCGCGTGCATCACGCCGTCAACGATCCCTATCTTGATCGCAACTACGGTGGAATCCTGGTCATCTGGGATCGGATGTTCGGCAGCTTCCAGGAAGAACTGGATCGCGAGCCTTGCGTCTACGGGACCCGGGATGCGCTGCGGAGCTGGAATCCCTGGACGGCCAACGTCCAGGTCTACGCCGGGCTGCTGTCGAAGATGCGGCGCACGCCGCGCTGGCGCGACAAGCTGCGCCTGTGGTGGGAGCCGGCGCACTGGGAGCCGGGCCTCGGTGCCCGCATAGCGCCCGGATACGACCCGCACACCCGGCCGCTGTTCGACCCGAAGGTCGCGTCCTCGCACGCCTGGGCTGCAGGCGCGATGTTCCTGCTGCTGCTGGTCGCGATCGCGCTCTTCCTCTGGAATGCCCACCGGCTCGGCCCGATCGAGCAGATCGCCGTGCTCGCCGGCCTCCTGGCGGGGCAGGTCCTGACAGCCCGCCTGTTATCACCCGCAGACCCTCTGGTTCACCCCTAACGGGGAACTGTTGCAATTTTGCGTCGGGCGTTATGGGTGCGTGCAACGCACTTCTATACTCCGCACACCTTGCAGTAAAGCCATTGAGCCAGACCGGCTGAAACCTCCAACTGGATGAAGGTGGGTATGAAAAAGATTGCATTCGCTGCGGCCATCGCGGCTCTTTCCGCTCCCGTGTTCGCGCAGAGCTCCGTCACGCTCTGGGGCCGGATCAACACCTCGGTGGAAAGCATCAAGACCGGCAACAACGACCGCGTCGCTTCGGTGATCAACAACAACTCCCGCCTGGGTTTCAAGGGCACGGAAGACCTCGGCAGCGGCCTGAAGGCCAGCTTCGCCCTGGAACACGGCCTGAACTCTGACGACGGCCGCCAGACCAACTCGGCGTTCTGGAACCGTGAAGCCAGCGTGCAACTGGCCGGCGACTTCGGCGCGATCCGTCTGGGCCGCTGGACCCCGGGCTCGTACTACGCGACCGCCGACTACGTGTCGATGCACAACCACGACACCGGCACGTCGGAAGACAAGCTGTACTCGGGCGCCGGTTTCACGCAGACCAACAAGGTCGGCTACTTCACCCCGAACGTCGGCGGCTTCAACGGCGAGTTCACGCTGCACGCCGGTGAAGGCGTCGATCCGCGCGGCTACGACGTCGCCCTGAACTACGACCAGGGCCCGATGCACCTGGGCGCTGGCTACAGCAAGCAAGGCTCGGCCAAGCAGTACGCGATCCGCGGCCTGTATGAACTGGGCGCCTTCACCTTCGGCGGCTACGCGCAGCGCGAAGAGTCGGGCACGCCGCAGTCGGCCGGCGCAAAGGATGCGCGCTGGATCGGCCGTGCTGCCGTGATGTACACGATGGGCCAATCGGAATTCCACCTGAACGTCGGTGGCACCAAGGCCGGTGCGTACTCGTTCAACAACGGTCGCAACGGTGGCAAGCAATACACGGTGGCCTACAACTACAACCTGAGCAAGCGCACCAAGGTGTACGCTTTCTACACGGCTGTGGACGCGAACACGCCGGCCAAGCGCGACGACCTGAACTCGTTCGCCCTGGGCGTTCGCCACAACTTCTGATCGCCGGATCACGAAGCAGAAAGGCGCTCCTCGGAGCGCCTTTTTCTTTGCCGTTCCGGAGCGTCGGTCAGCTCGCCTGGCCGGGCTCCCCGATCACTCCAGATCGAACAGTTGCCCCGCCTGCTTAGGCGGCGCGACGCCCAGGTGGCGATACGCCGCCAGCGTAGCGATCCGTCCGCGCGGCGTGCGCTGCAGGAAGCCCTGCTGGATCAGGTAGGGCTCGATCACATCCTCGATGGTGCCCGGCTCTTCGCCGATCGCCGCGGCGACGTTGTCCAGCCCCACCGGGCCGCCGTCGAAGCGGTGCACCACCGCTTCCAGCAGCTTCCGGTCCATCAGGTCGAAGCCCAACGGATCGACATCCAGCATCGCCAGCGCCTTCTCCGCGATCGTCCGGGTGATGGTGCCGTCGGCCTTGACGTCGGCGTAGTCGCGCACGCGGCGCAGCAGCCGGTTGGCGATCCGCGGCGTGCCGCGCGACCGGCGCGCGACTTCGAGCGCACCCTCAGGATCGATAGGCGCGCCGAGCAGCGAAGCGGACCGCGTCACGATGCGGCGCAGCTCGTCGGCGGTGTAGAACTCCAGCCGCGCCACGATGCCGAAGCGGTCGCGCAGCGGGTTGGTCAGCATGCCGGCACGCGTGGTCGCGCCCACCAGCGTGAACGGCTGAAGATCGAGCTTGATCGAGCGGGCCGCCGGGCCTTCGCCGATCATGATGTCGATCTGGTAGTCCTCCAGCGCGGGGTACAGGATTTCCTCGACGACCGGCGACAGCCGGTGGATCTCGTCGATGAACAGCACGTCGTTGCGCTCGAGATTGGTGAGGATGGCGGCCAGGTCCTTGGGCTTCTCCAGCACCGGCCCACTGGTCTGCCGCAGATTGACGCCGAGCTCCGCGGCGACGATGTGGCTCAGCGTGGTCTTGCCAAGCCCCGGCGGTCCGAACAGCAGCACGTGGTCGAGCGCCTCGCGCCGCTTCTTGGCGGCGCCGATGAAGATCTCCAGCTGCTCCCGCGCCTTCGCCTGGCCGACGTATTCGTCGAGCAGCTTGGGGCGCAGCGCGCGTTCGATGGCGTCCTCGTTCGGCGACGCGGGCTGCGCGCTGATGAGGCGGGCCTGCTGCGGCGCGGGCGTGAAGTCGTCGGTCTGGATGCTCATGGTCGGAGGGTACGCCGCGCGCGGGGCGTCATGACAGGTGCTTCATCGCCAGCTTGATGCCTTCGCTGACGCCGATGTCCGCCGGCAGCGTCTTCAGCGCGGAACCGGCTTCCTTCTCGCTGTATCCCAGGGCCACCAGCGCCTGGAGGATGTCGGCCTGGGCGTCGCTGGCCACGGACACCGGCAGCGACAGGTCGGGGCTCAGCTTGCCCTTGAGTTCCAGCAGCAGGCGTTCGGCTGTCTTCTTCCCGATCCCGGGCACCTTCACGAGCCGGCCGGCCTCCTGCTTGGAGACGGCCTGGGCCAGATCTCCCACCGACATGCCCGACAGCAGCGACAGCGCCATCTTGGGCCCGACGCCGCTGATCTTGATGAGGAGGCGGAAGGTGCTGCGCTCCTCGGCGGTGAGGAAACCGAAGAGCACGTGCGCATCCTCGCGGATGCTCAGGTGCGTCAGCAGCGAGGCGCGCTCGCCCAGGCCCGGCAGATTGAAGAAGGTGCTCATCGGCACGTCGACCTCGTAGCCGACGCCTTGTACGTCGATGACAACCTGCGGGGGCGATTTTTCCGCGATGACGCCGGTGAGCTTGCCGATCATGGGCGCGGATTATCCGCGCTCGGCGGCGTTTCGACGGGAAATTGCTGGATGTTTGTCCAGTATTTTCCCGAGGCGGGTGGCCCGGCCTCGGGAGCGGGTCCTCAGCCGGCTCAGTTCCGGCCGAAAAGACCCAGGCGTTGCGCTTCCAGCGCAGCTTCGGCGCGCGAGCTCACGTTGAGCTTGCGGTAGATCTGCTTCACGTAGTCGGCGATCGTGTGGCGCGACAGGCCCAGCTGCACGCCGATCTCCGGCAGCGTGAAGCCCTTGGCCACACGGAGCAGCACTTCCGTCTCGCGGTCGGTCAGCGAGACCTCGTGCAGCACCTGCGCGGCCTGCGGCCGACGCTGGGAGGTGAAGTAGGCGATGACCTTGCGCGCGATCGACGGCGACAGCGGCGGCTCGCCCTGGCTGATGCGCTGGAGCTGCTCGACCAGCAGCTCGCGCGACTGTTCCTTGAGCAGATACCCGAAGGCGCCGGCCTGCAGGGCGGGGAAGAGGTGTTCGTCGTCGTCGTGGATGGTGACGATGACCGACTGGACTTCGGGCTGCTTCTCGCGCAGCGCGGAGATCACGTCGACGCCGGACCCGTCCGGCAGGCCCAGGTCCAGCAGCGCCAGCGTGAAGCGCTGCGAGTTGACCTGCTGCAGCGCGTCCTGCACCCGCGAGCACTCGGTGACGACCGCGTTGGCGAAGACCTGTTTGACCAGGACCTTGAGCCAGGCGCGGATTTCGGGGATGTCTTCGAGGAGCAGGATGTGGTTCATGGCGCGGATTCTTGCTCAGGAAAGCAATGCCGGCAGGGAACCCGCCGGCTTCGCGCAACAGTACGGCTTTCTCGGGGGGCTGACCATCCTGATCAACGCCGGACTGTGGTGCCGGCGGCAATGGATCACGCGGGAACGCGATCAGAGCGTGATCAAAGTGGGATCGTGAGCCGGATGACGGTGCCCCAACCGGGGCCGGATTCGACCAGGCACTGGCCGTGCATCTGCTTGGCGCGGGCCTTCATGCTGGCCATGCCGTGTCCCTTGTCCAGGCGACCTTCGAGCTCCAGCGGGATGCCCTGGCCGTTGTCCTGGATCACCACGGAGAAGTAGCCGTCCTGCGCCGAGCAACTGATCACGCAGTGCGTGGCGCCGCTGTGCTTGATGATGTTGCTGACCGACTCGCGCAGGATGCGCGTGGTCTGCACGTAGGCGCGGGCGGGGAAGGTGTGCTCGATGTCCTCGGCGGGCGATTTCCACTCGGCCAGGATGTTGGCCTGGGCCAGGCGGGAGACCACCTCGGCGCGCCAGTCGCCCAACGCGTCCAGCAGCTGCACCGGCTTGCCGGTCAGGCCGCGCACCGACAGGCGCATCTCTTCGAGCGCTTCGCGCGCGAGCGTGGAGATCCGGTCCGACTCGCTGGTGTGCACGATGGTCAGCAGCTTGGCGCCGAGGTCGTCATGGAGGTCGGCGGCGATGCGCTTGCGCTCGCGTTCGGTGACCTGCTCCAGCTTGGTCTCGGCGACCTGGTCGAAATGACGCTCCAGCTCGGCGATGCGCTCCTGCAGTCGCAGCTCGCCCTGCAGGACGGCGAGTTCCGACTGCGTCAGCGCCCGGGCGAACTCGCGCACACGGTGCAGGCCCAGGCCCAGGAGGCATAAGGGCCCGAGGATGCCGGCCAGTCCGCTGCCCGGCAGCGTCCAGGCCGTCAGCACGGCCAGCATGCCGAAGCCGATCAGCACGCAGCTGAGGACGAAGTCGGACTGCGGGTAACGCTCTTCCAGCGTCGGCAGGAACATGTCCTGCCACAGATGCCAGAGGTGCCAGGCCATCGCGACCAGCAGTTGGGCGCCCAGCCACCAGAGCGCGAACGCCGCGATGCGCGTCGCGGGGACGGGCAGCAGCAGCGCGGCGGGGAAAAGCAGTGCCTGCGCGAGCAGCGCGCGATGCATGCGGCGGTCGCGACGCCGCAGCCGCCGCATCAGGTAATGGACCGCGCACCAGAGCAGCCAGGGTGCGAGGATCACCGCGATCCCGGTCCGCCACGACGACAACGGCGCAAGACCGACCGTCACCACCCATCCCGGCATCAGCACGAGCAGCCAGGCGATGTGGCGCTGCGCGCGGCGTTGCCAGATCAGCAGTCCCAGCACGAAGGCCATCAGCACCAGCGCGGACTGCAGGCCGTAGGCCAGCTGCGGCGCGAGCCGCGTCCACAGCGTGGCGAAGGAGCCGGTGGTGACGCCGTCGGCGCCGGCGACCGCCGCGCCCGCGACCTGCGCGAGGCAGACCGGCACCGCCAGTGACAGGATCGCCGCGGCGCCGAACGCCGCGGGCCGGGTGCCTCCCTGCGCCTGCGCGGCATCCCTGAGGCCGGCGGCGTCTCCTTGTTGTTCCGTGATCCGGTGCATGGGGGGCGATTGTGCAGGCGCAACAAGCGCGCGGCGCACCGGCGCGCGACAATACCGCCCTCAACCCCCCTGAATACGGAGCCGTCTCCGCTTTGAACCTGCGCCACGCCTTCACCCCCGCCGACAACCGTCGCCTGTCCCACCTGTGCGGCCCGCTGGACGAGCACCTCCGCCAGATCGAGGCGGCGCTGAGCGTGCGCATCACCCACCGCGCCGAGCACTTCAACGTCGAGGGCGACCGCGCGCCGGCGCAGCGCACGATGGTCCTGCTGGAAGCGCTCTATGCGCGCGCCGACCGGGCGATTCCCGGCGAGACGCTGCGGCTGGCAATCGTCGAGGCCGCCAACGACGTGGCCGCGCGGGCGAAGCCGACCGACGGCGCCCATGCCGGCAACGGGAGCAATGGCGAGGACCCGGACGGCAACGGCGTCGTGCTGCGCACCCGGCGCGCCGACCTGGCCGGCCGCACGGGCAACCAGCATCTCTATCTGCGCAGCATCCTGTCGCACGACATCAGCTTCGGCATCGGCCCGGCGGGCACGGGCAAGACCTTCCTGGCGGTGGCCTGCGCGGTGGACGCGCTGGAGCGCTCGACGGTGCAGCGCATCATCCTGACGCGCCCGGCCGTGGAGGCCGGCGAGCGCCTCGGTTTCCTGCCCGGCGACCTGACGCAGAAGGTCGACCCGTACCTGCGCCCGCTCTACGACGCGCTGTACGACCTGATGGGCTTCGACCGCGTGACCAAGGCGTTCGAGAAGGGCCAGCTGGAGATCGCGCCGCTGGCCTTCATGCGGGGACGGACCCTGAATCATGCGTTCGTGATCCTCGACGAGGCGCAGAACACGACGCCCGAGCAGATGAAGATGTTCCTGACCCGCATCGGCTTCGGCAGCAAGTGCGTGGTGACCGGCGACACGAGCCAGATCGACCTGCCGCGCGGCATGCGCAGCGGGCTGGTCGACGCGGAGCAGGTGCTGGAAGGCGTCGAGGGCATCGCGATCACGCGCTTCACGCGCGCGGACGTCGTGCGCCATCCGCTGGTGGCGCGCATCGTGCAGGCCTACGAGAACCAGACGGAAGCGCTGGCGCTCGAAGAGGCCCGCGCGCAGGAAGAGCACCGCGCCCAGTTCGCCGAAGAGCGCGAGGAACGTCGCCTGCGAGCGCTGCGCCTGCGTGAGGAGGCGATGCGCTTCGATGCGCCGCCGCCGCCCGCTCCGCCGCCTGCGCCGGTGAAGCGCGCCGTCGCCAAGGCACCGGTCACGAAGAAGATCAGTGCACGGACGCCTGTTGCGAAGAAGGCGACCGCAGTGAAGGCGACCGCGAAGAAGCCGGCAACGAAGAAGCCAGCAACGAAGAAGGCGGCGGCCAAGCCGATCGCCAAGACCGCTGCCAAGTCCACGCGCAAGGGAGCTGCCCGATGAGCCGCCCGGAACTGAGCCTGTCGCTGCAATTCGCGGATCCGCGCCACAAGGCGCTGCTGCCGCGGCACAAGGTGATCCGCTGGATGCGCGCGGCGCTGGAGCTGCCCGGCGAGATGACCGTCCGCATCGTCGATGCGGAAGAGGGCCAGGCGCTCAACCGCGAGTACCGCTCGAAGGATTACGCGACCAACGTGCTGACCTTCGACTACACGCACGAGCCTGTCGTCGCCGCGGACCTGGTGATCTGCGCCGAGGTCGTCGAGCGCGAGGCGAAAGAGATGGGCCTGGACATCGCGGCGCACTACGCGCACATGCTGGTCCACGGCACGCTGCATGCACAGGGCTACGACCACGAGGAAGACGACGAGGCCGAGTTCATGGAAGCGCGCGAGAGCGAGGTGATGGTCGGGCTCGGCTTCGCCGATCCGTACGCCGCAGCGAAGGCCAAGCCGGCCAAGCCGGCCAAGGTCGCGAAGACCGCCTCGAAGACCGCGGCCAAGGCGAAGCGCTGAGCGCTTCGCCGCCTCGCGCTACTGCTGCGTGCCCAGGTAGCGCTTGCGCCAGAAGAAGGCGCCGAGCAGCAGGGCGGTGACGACCATGACGCCCACGGCGATCCAGAAGCCGGTGGCGCGGTGGATCAGCGGCAGGGTGTCGAAGTTCATGCCGAAGACGCCGGTGATCAGGTTCAGCGGCAGGAAGATGGCCGTGAGCACGGTCAGCGTCCGCATGATGTTGTTGGTGCGCTCGCCGGTGAGCGAGAAGTGCATCTGCACCGAGGTCTCCGCCGAGGTCTCCAGCCGCCGCACGTGGGTCAGCACGCGCTCGACGTGTTCGAGCACGTCGCGCGATCGCACGCGCAGCAGCTCGCGCTCGCGTTCCGCCCGCGCATCGCCGACGGGCCATTCGCCCAGCGCGTCTATCCATTCCTGGACGGCGCTGCGCTGGTCCTCGCAGAGGTCTTCCAGCCGCGACAGCGTGTCGCGCGCATGCAGCACCACGGGCCAGTCGCGGAAGTGGCCGCGACGATCCAGCAGCAGGTTCTGCAGCGTCGTCAGCTGGCGCGTCAGCAGCCGGCGCAGGTCCAGGTAGCTGTCGACCATGTGGTTGACCATGCGCAGCATCAGCTCGGCCGGACTGTGGGGGAGCCGCGTGCTGCCGCGCAGGTCGCGGCCTTCCTGCTGCGCGCCGAGCTTGCCGGCGAAGTAGTCCCGCAGCGAGCACTCGCCCGGATGCACGGTGATCAGCACGCGGTCGAAGACGGCAAAGCCGACCGGACTGGTGTCGATGGCCTTCAGCGCCTCGTTGACGGCGCCGGCGGTGCGGGGTTCGTCGTCGGACAGGTGCTGCTGGCTGCCGGGCATGGTCGCGAGCCGGCGGAACACCATCAGGTCGTAGGCGCTCGTGTAATCGAAGTGCGACGGCAGTTGCGGATTCATCAGATCCGACACATGCAGATCGAGCAGCTGCGCGCCGGTCCAGCGCACCAGCCGCTGCTGCAGCGTGCCGAGCTGGAGCTCGAACTCGCGCCTAGGCAGGCCGATCCACAGGAAGCCGTCGGGCGGGAGCTCGTCGGGCAACTCGGCGCGCTCCTCATAGAGCGCGTCGCTGAGATGGAAGATGCGCATGCGTGAGGTCGGGCAGCCGGCGTTCCCCGTCGTCGGGGAACTCAGGCGCCGGCGCGGATCAGGCGCGCCGCGTCCATCGCGAAGTAGGTCAGGATGCCGTCGGCGCCGGCGCGCTTGAAGGCGAGCAGCGCCTCCAGCATCACCGCGTCGTGGTCCAGCCAGCCGTTCGCGGCGGCCGCCTTGATCATGGCGTACTCGCCGCTGACCTGGTAGGCGAAGGTCGGCACGCGGAACTCCTGCTTCACGAGCCGCACGATGTCCAGGTAGGGCAGGCCGGGCTTGACCATCACCATGTCGGCGCCTTCGGCCAGGTCCAGGCCGACTTCGCGCAAGGCTTCGTCGCTGTTGCCCGGGTCCATCTGGTAGGTCTTCTTGTCCGCCTTGCCGAGGTTGCTGCGCGAGCCCACCGCGTCGCGGAACGGGCCGTAGAAGGCGCTGGCGTACTTGGCGCTGTAGGCCATGATCCGCGTGTGGATGTGGCTGTCGGCCTCCAGCGCGGCGCGGATCGCGCCGATGCGGCCGTCCATCATGTCGCTGGGCGCGACGATGTCCACGCCCGCGCGGGCCTGGACCAGCGCCTGCTGCTTGAGCAGTTCGACGGTGCGATCGTTGAGGATGTAGCCCTGCTCGTCGAGCACGCCGTCCTGGCCGTGGCTGGTGTACGGGTCGAGTGCGACGTCCGTCAGCACGCCGATGCCGGGCACCTTCTCCTTGAGCGCGCGCACGACGCGCGGGATCAGGCCGTCCGGATTCGTCGCCTCGATGCCGTCGGGCGTCTTCAGCGCCGTGTCGATGGCGGGGAACAGCGCGATCACCGGGATGCCCAGCTCGACGCATTCCTCGGCGACGGGGATCAGCTTGTCCAGGCTCAGCCGGGACACGCCCGGCATCGACGCGATCGGTTCGACGCGGTTCTCGCCCTCATGCACGAACACCGGGAAGATGAAGTCGCTGGCATGCAGGCGGTGTTCGCGGACCAGCGCCCGGGTGAAGGCGTCGCGGCGCAGGCGACGGGGACGGCTGGCGGGATAGGGGGCGGGAAGTTGCATGATTTCCGGGAAGTACCACCAGGATGAGGGGCCACCCGGTGAAAAGACGTGGATTCCGAAATTCGGCAGATCTGTTAAAGTCGTTCTTGAATGATAGCCGCTCGGCTGTCGTTCCCTGCTTTTCCTCCCTGAGCAGGAGCCTTAGCGTGATGACAGCGATAAGGCTTTCCGACCCCGGCTGTGAAGCCGGGGTTTTTTTTCGCGCCTCCATAATGCCGCGATGCTCTGGATCAAAGCGCTTCACATCATCTTCGTCGCCGCGTGGTTCTCCGGCCTGTTCTACCTGCCGCGGATCTTCGTGAACCTGGCCATGGTGCCGGCGGACAGCCACGCCGAACGCGAACGCCTGCTGATCATGGCCCTGAAGCTCTACCGATTCAGCTCGGGGCTGATGGTGCTGGCCCTGGCCTTCGGCCTCACGCTGTGGCTGTACTACGGCATCGGGCGCGGCCCGGGCAACGGATGGATGCACGCCAAGCTCGCGCTGGTCGTCGCGGTCATCGGTTACCACCACGTGTGTCGCGCCTTCCTGCGCAAGTTCGAGATGCTCGCCAACCGCCGCAGCCACAAGTGGTTCCGGGTGTTCAACGAGGTCTCGGTCCTCGTGTTCGCGGCCATCGTGATCCTGGTCGTCGTCAAGCCCTTCTGATCCGGCGATGCATAGGCGCAGTTCCGCCACCTGGCTGGCCCTGTGTTACGCCGTGCTGGTGGTCTACGCCAGCCTCTATCCGTTCTGGCCCTGGCGCATGCCGCCCAGCCTGCCCTGGCCGGGCTTCGTCGGGCTGCCCTGGCCGCGCTACTGGGGCCGGTTCGACATCTGGATCAACGTCGTCGGCTACTGGCCGCTGGGACTGCTGTGCTTCTCGGCGGTGATCCGCGGCAGCGGCAGCCTGCTGCGCGCGCTGCTGCTGACGGTGGTCGGACTGCCGCTGCTGTCGTTCTCGATGGAGACGCTGCAGTACTTCCTCCCCGGGCGCGTCCCGTCGCTGGCGGACTTCCTGCTCAACAGCGCCGGCGCCTGGCTCGGCGGGCTGTGCGCGTGGGCGCTCCTGTGGCTGGGCGGGCTGGCACGCTGGAACGGTTGGCGCGAGCGCTGGTTCGTGCCGCACAGCGCGGGCGCCCTGGCGCTGCTGGCGATGTGGCCGGTGGGACTGCTCTACCCGGCGCCCCTGCCGCTGGGCTTGGGCCAGCTGTTCCCGCGCCTGCGCGAATGGGCCGAGCTGGTGCTGGAGAACACACCCTGGGAACTCGTGCCCAAGGAACTGACTGACGAGCTGCCGCTGCCGCCCGGCCTGGAGGCCATCGCCATCGCGATGGGCGTGCTGGCGCCGTGCCTGCTGGCCTTGTCGGTGGCGCGACCGGGCAAGCGCCGCGCGCTGCTGGTGCTGGGCGCGATCGCGCTGGGCGTGACCACCACGGCATGGTCGACGGTGCTGAACTTCGGCCCCGATCACGCCTGGGCCTGGCTGACCTCGACGACCGAACCGGGCCTGATCATCGGCGGCGTGCTGGCGCTGCTGGCCGCCTTCATGTCGCGCCGCGCGAATGCGGCGTGGGGCCTGGTCGTGCTGACCGTGCTGATCGCGCTGATGGCCGAGGCGCCGTCCGATCCCTATCTGCTCGAAAGCCTGCAGTTCTGGGAGCAGGGCCGCTTCGTCAACCTCTACGGGCTGGCGCAATGGGTCGGCTGGCTGTGGCCGTTCGCGGCGCTGGCGTGGCTGCTCTACGGCGTCACGCAGAGCGACCGCCCGGGTCCGCCGCCTGCCGGGGAACGGCCTGCCGATGAGCAATCCGCCGGGCGCTCTGAAGGACAAGCGGATCGTGACGGACCGCACGAACCGCCGCTCGGTGTAAACCCTGAAACTACAATCGACCGATGAGCTCCCCCAGCTACTACCAACGCCACATCTTCTTCTGCCTGAACCAGCGCGAGAACGAGAACGCCTGCCTTCAGCACAACGCGCAGGAGGCCTTCGACCACTGCAAGAAGCGCGTGAAGGCCGAGAAGCTGGCCGGCAAGGGCGGCGTGCGCGTGAACAAGGCGGGCTGCCTGGACCGCTGCGCCGGCGGACCGGTGGCGGTCGTGTACCCGGACGCGGTCTGGTACTCGTTCGTGGACAACAGCGACATCGACGAGATCGTCGAACGCCACCTCAAGCATGGCGAGGTCGTCGAGCGCCTGGTGCTCGACGATTCGGTCGGCCGCTGACCGGGAGCCCGCGCTCATGAATGCACAGACCCAGCGCCGGCAGATCGCCGGTCCGGCCGGCGAGATCGAATGCGCCGTCGACGAACCCGCGGTCGACGCGGGCCCGCTGCGCGGCGTGGTGGTGATCTGCCACCCGAATCCGACGCAGGGCGGCACGATGGACAACAAGGTGGTGCAGACGATCGCGCGTGCGTTCGTGCACCTCGGCTACCGCGCGGTGCGTTTCAACTTCCGCGGCATCGGCAAGTCGGCCGGCGCCTGGGACGAAGGCCGCGGCGAGGTCGACGACGCGCTGGCCGTGATCGCCGAGTTCCGCGATCCCGCGCAGCCGCTCGCACTGGCGGGCTTCTCCTTCGGCGGTTTCGTCGCGTCGCAGGCGGCGCTCAAGCTCGAGCAGCCGGCCGAGCGCCTGCTGCTGGTCGGTCCGGCGACGAGCCGCTTCGGAGTCGCGACGGTGCCGGCCGATACCGTCGTGATCCACGGCGAACAGGACGATGTGGTGCCGCTGAGCGCCGTCTTCGACTGGGCGCGCCCGCAGGCGCTGCCGGTCATCGTGGTGCCCGGTGTCGGGCACTTCTTCCATGGGCAGTTGCCGCTGCTCAAGACTCTGGTGCTGCGCGGCTGGCATGCCGCCGGCGAAGCGCGCACCTAAGGACTTCTCCCGAATGAAACGATTCCTCGCCTCCCTGGCCCTCGGCGTGGGCCTGTCCAGCTTCGTGATGACGACGGGCGCCTCGGCGCAGGCGCTGACGCCGCCCGAGATCGCGGCGCGCAACTTCGTGCTGCTGGACCTGACGACCAACCAGACCCTCGCCGAACGCGACGCCGACACGCCGCAGGATCCCGCCTCGCTGACCAAGCTGATGACGGCCTACATCGTGTTCGACGCGCTCAAGGCCAAGCGCCTGACACTGGAGCAGACGCTGACGGTCTCCAAGCGCGCCTGGGACGAGCGCAAGGGCGACCCGTCGCTGATGTTCATCGACACCACGATGACGCCCAAGGTCGACGAGCTGCTGCGCGGCATGATCATCCAGTCGGGCAACGACGCGTCGGTGGCGCTGGCCGAAGGCGTGGGCGGCACCGTCGAGCAGTTCGTCGCGATGATGAACAAGCAGGCCCAGGCCTGGGGCCTGAAGAACACCTCGTTCAAGAACGTCACCGGCATCACCGAGCCCGGCCACAAGACGAGCGCGCGCGACATCGCGGTCATCTTCTCGCACGTGATCCAGGACTATCCGCAGTACTACGCCGACTACTACTCCAAGCGCGAGTACACCTTCAACAAGATCCGCCAGTCCAACCGCAACATGCTGCTGGGCCGAGATCCGTCGGTGGACGGCGGCAAGACGGGCTACACCGATGCGGCGGGTTACTGCCTGGCCGCGAGCGCGCAGCGCGATGTGCCCAACGCCAAGCGTCGCCTGCTGAGCGTGGTGATGGGCACGGCCTCGAAGGAGGCTCGCGCGACCGAGAGCCAGAAGCTGCTGAACTGGGGCTACTCGGCCTTCGACGCGGTGCGCCTGTTCGAGAAGAACCAGCCGATCACGACCGTCAAGGTCTGGAAGGGCGCCGCGCCGGAAGCCAAGCTGGGCGCGGCCGACGCGGTCTTCGTCGCGGTGCCGCGCGGCGAGGGCGGCAAGCTCAAGACCGACATCCAGCGCACCGACCCGCTGGTCGCGCCGCTGGCGCTGAACCAGCGCGTGGGCACGCTGAAGGTGACGACCTCGGGCGGCGCGCCGGTGGCCGAGGTGCCGCTGGTCGTGCAGCAGGAGGTGCCGCTGGCCGGCATCTTCGGCCGCGCCTGGGACGCGATCCGGCTCTGGATCAAGTGAGCCCGCTCTCCTGACCGGCGCGCCGGCCGGCCAAGGCCCCTCGCTTGCCGGGGTTGGCCTGCCGGGCCGGCGGCGTACAGTCGGTGGCTGCGGCGTGACCACACTGCGGGAGCCACCGATGACCATGCCTTGGGCCGATCTTCCCTGCTACCTGAACGGCCACCTGGGCCGCCTCGGCGACGCCCGGGTGCCGGTGATGGACCGGGGCTTCCTGTTCGGCGACGGCGTCTACGAGTCGATCCCCGTCTACGCGGGCCGCCTGTTCCGTGTCGACGATCACCTCGACCGGCTCGGTCGAAGCCTGAAGGCGCTGCGCATCGAGGATCCCTACGAGCGCGAAGCCTGGCTGGACCTGTTCCACAGCCTGGTGGCGCACCTGCCGGAGGTCGAAGATCAGATGATCTACCTGCAGGTCACGCGCGGCGTCGCCGCGCGCGGTCATGCGATGCCCAAGGACCTGGAGCCGACGGTGCTCGCGTACACGCAGCCGCTGCTCGCGTTGACGCCGGAGCAGCGCCATCAAGGCTTGAGCTGCGTGACGGCGCGCGACTTCCGCTGGCAGCGCGGCGACATCAAGAGCATCTCGCTGCTGGGCAATGTGCTGGCGCGTCAGGCGGCCGCCGATCAAGGCGCCGACGAGACCGTGCTGATCCGCGACGGCTACGTGACCGAGGGCTCCAGCAGCAATGTGTGGATCGTCCGCGACGGCGCGCTGCTGACGCCGCCGCCGGGCGAGGCGCTGCTCGAAGGCATCCGCGTGCGGCTGCTCAAGGAGCTCTGCGAGGAACTCGGCATCGCCTGCAACCTGCGCCCGATCGCGGAGACCGAGCTGAGCACCGCCGACGAGATCCTGTTGACCTCGGCGAGCAAGGAAGTCGCCCCGGTCACTCGGCTCGACCACGAACAGGTCGGCCACGGCGCGTTGCGCGGCAAGCCGGGCCCGGTGTACGCGAAACTCCACGAGGCCTACCAGCGGGCCAAGGTCTTGCAAAGCCGCTGACCGGCTCCATTTGAATTTCCCATCATGACCAGCTTCAACAACGCCCCGATCCCGCCCGAGCAGTCGCTCATCGAGTACCCGTCGCAGTTCCCCATCAAGGTGATGGGCGCGCAGGTGGAGGGCTTCGTCGAGGCCATCGTCAGCGTCGCGCAGCAGTTCGATCCGGCCTTCGACGCGGCGACGGTGGAGACCCGCCCGAGCTCGGGCGGCAAGTACCTGGGCGTGACCATCACCGTCACGGCGACCAGCCGTGAGCAGCTCGACGAGCTCTATCGCACGCTGACCACCCACCCGATGGTGAAGGTCGTCCTCTAAGCGCTCAGACCGAGCCGGCGTCGGCGGCGAGCGCCGCGTCGACCGCCTTGAGCTTGTACGGCGCGGCCTCGTCGCCATTGCGCGCGGCGATGTCGTACCAGTAGCGCGCCAGGCGCAGGTCACGATCGACGCCCAGTCCCGACTCGTACATCGACGCGATCAGGTATTGCGCGCCGACGTCGCCGCCCTTGGCGGCTTCGCGGTACCACTGCGCCGCCTGCGGAAAATCCTTGCCGGCGCCACGACCCAGGTAGAACGCCGTGGCCACGGCCACCTGCGCATCGACGCTCCCATGTTCCGCCGCCTTCAGGTACCAGGACTGGGCCTGGACCAGGTCGCGCTTGCCGTCCTCGCCCTGCTCGTGGAACTGACCCAGGGCCAGTTCCGCGCGCACGAGGCCGCGACCGGCCGCGCGGACCAGCAACTGACGGGCGAGCTTCGGATCGGGCTTGGGCACTTCCGCGCGCAGATGCATCATCGCGAGGTTGTAGTCACCGAGCGCCAGGCCCCGCTGCGACAGCGCGCGGAACTGCTGCTCGGCGGCCGGGAGATCGCCGCGTTCGTACGTGGCGAGCGCCTGCTCCAGCGTCACGCCGGCGGCGGAGGCAGGGCTGCCCTGCAGCGCGAGGCAGCAGACCGCGAGGGCGGCGAGGGCCGTGATGTGACGCGGCATGGCGCGGCTCCTGAATGTCCCGATGCCGACGATGCTAGGGCCATCGCGGCTAGCATGCCGGGATGCTGATCAAGACCCTGGGCCGCGTCGACTATGCGGCCACGCTGGACGCGATGCGCGCCTTCACCGAGACGCGCGGTCCGGAGACGCCGGACGAGCTCTGGCTCTGCGAATTCGACCCCGTCTACACCCAAGGCCTGGCCGGCCAGGCCGACAACGTGCTGGACCCGCAAGGCATTCCCGTGGTGCAGACCAACCGCGGCGGGCAGGTGACGTACCACGGTCCCGGGCAGGTGGTCGCCTATCCGCTGGTGGACCTGAAGCGGCTGGGGATCTTCGTCAAGGAATACGTGTTCCGCCTGGAGACGGCCGTGATCCAGACGCTGGAAGGCGTCGGCGTGGCGGGCCACCGGGTGGCCGGCGCGCCCGGCATCTACGTGCGGCTGGACGACCCCGGGGCGCATGCCGCCCTGACCGGGCCGGCCGATCCGGCGGATCCGTTCCGCGGCCTGGGCAAGGTCGCGGCGCTGGGCATCAAGATCAGCCGGCACTGCACGTATCACGGCGTCGCGCTGAATGTCGCGATGGACCTGAAGCCCTTCCTGGGCATCCATCCGTGCGGATACGCAGGGCTTCAGACGGTGGACCTCGGTACACTCGGGGTTTTCACGGACTGGGCCACGGTGGCCCAGCGGTTCGGAGAGCGGCTCGCCGCGCAGCTCCAACCCTGAGGCCCGGCACACGGCAACCGAGAGAACGCCTGATGGCAACCGAGAACGTCACCCACGAAGCCAAGAGCGCGTCCGACTACGACGCGACCGCCAAGCAGAAGGCGCAAGCCAAGACGGCGCGGATCCCGATCAAGATCATTCCGGCGGAACAGCTGAAGAAGCCGGACTGGATCCGGGTCAAGGCCGGTTCGCCGTCGACGCGCTTCTACGAGATCAAGCAGATCCTGCGCGAGCACAAGCTGCACACGGTCTGCGAGGAGGCGTCCTGCCCCAACATCGGCGAGTGCTTCGGCAAGGGCACGGCGACCTTCATGATCATGGGCGACAAGTGCACGCGGCGCTGCCCGTTCTGCGACGTCGGCCACGGCCGTCCGGATCCGCTGGACGTGGATGAGCCGCTGAACCTGGCCAAGACGATCGCGGCGCTGAAGCTGAACTACGTGGTGATCACCAGCGTGGACCGCGACGACCTGCGCGACGGCGGCGCCGGCCACTTCGCCGAGTGCATCCGCAAGGTGCGCGAGCTGAGCCTTCGCACGCAGATCGAGGTGCTGGTGCCCGACTTCCGCGGCCGCATGGACCGTGCGCTGGACATCCTGAAGGCGGCGCCGCCGGACGTGATGAACCACAACCTGGAGACTGCGCCGCGCCTGTACAAGGAAGCGCGTCCGGGCTCGGACTACCAGTTCAGCCTGAACCTGCTGAAGCGCTTCAAGGAAGCGGTGCCGGGCGTGCCGACCAAGAGCGGCATCATGGTCGGCCTGGGCGAGACCGACGAGGAGATCCTCCAGGTCATGCGCGACATGCGCGAGCACAACATCGACATGCTGACGATCGGGCAATACCTGGCGCCGTCGGGCCACCACCTGCCGGTGCGCCGCTACGTGCACCCGGACACCTTCAAGATGTTCGAGGAAGAGGCCTACAAGATGGGCTTCACGCACGCGGCGGTCGGGGCGATGGTGCGTTCCAGCTACCACGCGGACCAGCAGGCGCATGCCGCGCTGGAAAAGGTGGAAGCGGAGAAGGCGTCGGCGGCTTGATCGCTGGATCGCCAGAGCGATCGACCCCACATGGACGGCCCTTCGGGGCCGTTTTTCATGGTCCCTCGACCCGGTGCATGACTTTCGTTGAGGTGTCGAGGCGGCCTCTACAAACGGCGCTTCTTCATCCGGCCTTGCGCGCATCGCGCCTTCCGCTTCCCATGCACAAGATCTCGAGCGCGCCGAAGCGCGCATTGGCCGGCGCGATGCTGCTGGCGTGGATGGCGGTCGCGCCGGCGATCGCGCAAAGTTCCCGTGATCCGCAATCGAAGGCCCGCCCCGCGGCAGCGCAGGCCAGCGCAGCCTTCCCCGGCGTCATGACGCTCGATGTCGATCTCACCGATACGCGCCGGCGGATCGTGACGATCCAGCAGCGCATTCCCGTGCAGCGCGCGGGCGAGATGACGCTGCTCTATCCGCAGTGGGAGACGGGCAGCCACGCGCCCTCGATTTCCGCGCACCGCCTGGCGGGCCTGGTCGTCAAGGCCGACGGCAGGACGCTGGCGTGGCGGCGCGATCCGGCGCGGGTCCACGCCTTCCGCATCGTCGTGCCCGCAGGCGCGCAAGTGCTCGACCTGAGCTTCCAGTACCTGGCGCCGCTCAGCCGAGACCCCTCGGCGACGATCGTCGACGGCTTCGTCGGGGTCTACTGGAATCGCATGCTGATGTACCCGTCGGGCTGGAAGGCCAGCGACCTGCCGGTGCAGGCGACGATCAAGCTGCCTGCGGGCATGGTCCCGGCCACCGCCTTGTCCGGCGCGGCCGATGGCGACCGGTTCCGCTTCGAGCCCGTATCGCTGGACCGACTCATCGATTCGCCGGTGTTCTCGTCGCGCCACGTGGTGACGCGGGACATTGCCGGCGGTGCGCGTCCCGTGCGCGCGCACTGGCTCGCCGCGGACGCTGACGTGGTCAAGAGCGTCGATCGCTTCGACGCGAAGATGCAATCGGTCCAACGTGAGACCGAGGCGATCTTCGGCGTGCCGCCGTTCAAGCGCTACGACTACCTGATCGCGCTCGACGACCGGCTGCCCGGTCCCGGCGGTATCGAGCACGCCGACTCGGGCGAGGTTGTGCTGCCCGCGAATCTGTTCTCCGAGCCGGCGGAGTCGACCTCCTTCATCGATGTCATTCCGCACGAGCTCATCCATGCGTGGAACGGGCTGTGGCGCGTGCCGGCCGATATGGCCGTGACCACGCCGAACGAGCCCTTCACCGGCACGCTGCTGTGGGTTTACGAAGGCCAGACGGAGTTCTGGTCGCGCGTCGTCGCGGCGCGCTCGGGACTGCGCACGGTCGAGCAGACGCTGGGCGCGATCGCGCTGGATGCGGCCATCGTCCAGCACCGCGCGGGCCGCCAGTGGAAATCGCTCGCGGACAGCGCCAACGATCCGCTGATCCAGGACGGCACCGTGTACTGGCGCGACTGGCAACGTCGCGAGGACTACTACATCGAGGGCGTGCTGTTCTGGCTCGACATCGATGCGCGCCTGCGCCAATGCAGCCACGGCGCCCGGGGCCTGGACGACTTCGCCACGCGCTTCTTCAGCGCGGCGGACCAGAAGCCGGGCGAGCGGCAGCGGCCCTATTCGGAAGCCGACGTCGCCGCGACGCTCGATCGCGTCTCCACCGGGCCGTGGGCGGCGACGCTTCGCAGGAAGCTCGATGCCAACGATGACAACGGCGTTCTCGACGGCCTCGCCGCGCACGGCTGGCGCCTGGTGTTCCGCGATACGCCGACCGAGTACTTCCGCCTGTACGAAGCGAGCGACGGCGTGCTCGACCTGACGTGGTCGGTGGGCATGACGGTGACGAAAGACGGCCGGGTGAAGGCTGTGACGTGGAACGGCCCAGCCTTCCGGGCGGGCATCGTTCCCGGCACGCGCTTGAAGACGGTCAACGACGAACCCTACAGCCCGGAACGCCTCACGACCGCAATCGCCGCTGGGCAGAACAGCCTGCGGCTGGGCATCCTGGTCGACGGAAAGCAGGAGACCGTGACGGTCGATGCTTCCCAGGGGCTGCGCTATCCGGCGCTGGAACGCATCGACGGCACGCAGGATTCGCTGTCGACGCTGCTGGCACCGCGCCGGCCGGCGGCGCAGGGCGGAAAACCACCTGCGGGACGTTGAGCGCGGGCTCTCCACGACGCGAGGGGGCTCCCTCCTGGACCCCCTCGCATCATTCCGGCCCCAGTGAGACTCGCTGGGCGCGGGCCTTGGCGTTCAGACTCAGGCCGGCGCCCACTTGCCCGCCACGTTCTTCAGCAGCAGGTTGATCGCCGCCAGCTGGCGGTTGCGCACCGACAGCAGCGAGGCCTCCGCATTGAAGGCGCTGTTCTGCGCCGTGGTGACGTCCAGGAAGGACACCGTGCCGGCGCGGTACTGGTCCGTCACGAGCTCCAGGTTGCGCTGCGCGGCGTCGAGCGCCTCCTGCTGCAGCCGTGCTTCCTCTCGCAGGTGGTCGGTGAGGATCAGGTTGTCCTCGACCTCCTGCAGCGCGGTCAGCACCGTCTGGCGATAAGTCGAGGTGGCGACCTCGGCGCTCGTGCGCGCCTGCGCGCTGGCCAGCTTGCGCTGGCCGCCATCGAAGATCGCCTGCGCCAGCGACGGGCCCAGCGACCAGAAGAGGTTGGGCGCCGACAGCAGATCGCTGAGCGTGCTGTTGCGATAGCCGGCGCTGCCCGACAGCGTCAGCGACGGGAAGTACGCCGCGTCAGCCACGCCGATCTGCGAGTACGCCGCCGCCACGCGCCGCTGCGCGGCGGCGATGTCGGGCCGACGCTCCAGCAGTTGCGAGGGCAGCATCTCGGGCACCGCCGGCGGCTTCGGCAGCGTCGCGCTCTTCGTCAGATCGAGCGCCGACGGCGGCAACCCCAGCAGCACCGCGATCGCGTGTTCAAGCTGGCCGCGCGTGGACCGCGTCTCCAGCAGCTGCGCCTCGGCCGAACGCAGCTGCGTCTGCGCCTGCAGCACGTCGCTGCGCGCGGCGACGCCGCTCTGGTAGCGCGCCTGCGTCAGGTCGAGGAAGCGCTGATACGACTTCACGCTGCGGTCGTACAAGGCTTCCTGAGCCTCCGCAGTCCGCAGCGAGAAGTAGGTCTGCGCCAGCGTGGCCTGCGCGCTCAACCGCGCCGCGGCAAGGTCGTCGGCGCTCGCCTGCAGCGAAGCGTTCGCGCCTTCGCTGGCCAGACGCAGCCGTCCCCAGAGGTCAGGCTCCCAACTCGCGTTCAGCGAGGCCTGCACGCTGTTGGTCGGTCCGCGGTTGATCGCGCCGTTGGTGACGTTGCCGTCCGGACTCTTGCTGCGCGTGCCGGAGAAGCCGGCGGACAGCGTGGGGAAAAAGGCCGAGCGACTCGCTTCCAGCGCGGCGCGGGCGCCTTCCACCTGCGCGACCGCCGCCTTCAGGTTCTCGTTGCCGATCACCAGGCGGCGCTGCAGGTCGTTGAGGACCGGATCGTCGAACAGCGTCCACCACTGCTCGGGCACCGGCTCTGCGGCGGCGGGGCGCGCCTGCTTCCAGAGCGCGTCCTCCTTGAATTGTGCCGGCGCCGCGACCGGCGCGGGCGGATCGACGCGCGTCACCGCGCAACCGCTCATGACGGCGATCAGCGCCGTCATCGCCGCTGCCGTCGCGAGGGTGTGGAGGGCCGTGCGCGGGCGTGCGGCGGAGACGGAGGAGGCGTTCGTCATCATCGGGGTCTGCATGTCTGCCGGCATGTCGCTGTGCATGTCTGTCTGCATGTCTGTCTGCATGTTTCAGCCCTGCAGGGTCGGAGCCGTGGGCGGCTCGGGATTCATCGGGGGAGCGGCGTCTGGCGTGCCGCCAGCCTTGGCCGCCTTCGCGGCGCGCTTGGCCGCGCGGCGCTTCATCACGCGCTGGCGCAGCCGCTCCATCGTCACGAAGACGACCGGGGTCGTGTACAACGTGAGCACCTGGCTCAGGATCAGGCCGCCGACGATGGCGATGCCCAGCGGCTTGCGCAGCTCGGCGCCGTCGCCGCTGCCCAGCGCGAGCGGCACCGCGCCGAAGATCGCGGCGAAGGTCGTCATCAGGATCGGGCGCAGCCGCAGCTTGGCGGCACGGAAGATCGCCGCGCCCGCCGTGAGGTGCGCCGTCGTGCGCTGCCGCGCGATGGCGAAGTCGATCATCATGATCGCGTTCTTCTTGACGATGCCGATCAGCAGGATCACGCCGATCAACGCGATGATCGAGAACTCCGTGTTGAACATCATCAGCGCCAGCAGCGCGCCCACGCCCGCCGACGGCAGCGTCGAGAGGATGGTGACCGGATGGACGAGGCTCTCGTAGAGCATGCCCAGCACCAGGTAGATCGCGATGATGGCCGCGCCGATCAGGATGGGCTGCGACTTCAACGCGTCCTGGAAGGCGTTGGCGGTGCCGGCAAAGGTGCCGCGCACCGAGACCGGCACGCCCAGCTCCGACATCGCGTTGTTGATCGCATCCGTGGCCTGCGACAGCGAGACGCCTTCAGGCAGGTTGAAGCTGATGGTCGACGCCGGCGAGCCGCTCTGGTGGTTCACCGACAGCGGGGTGTTGGTCGTCTCGACGCGGCTGAAGGCCGACAGCGGGACCTGCGCGCCGGAGCTGCTGGTGACGTAGAGCTTGCGCAGCGTCTCGGGCCCCTGCAGGTATTGCGGCGCCAGTTCCATGACCACGCGGTACTGGTTCAGCGGGTTGTAGATGACGCCGACCTGGCGCTGGCCGAAGGCGTTGTTCAGCGTCGTGTCGATGGTGCTGACCGTCACGCCCAGCCGCGCGGCCGCGTCGCGGTCGATGACCAGCGAGGTCTGCACGCCCTTGTCCTGCTGGTCGGTGTTGACGTCGGTCAGGTCCGGCAGCTGCGAGAGCGCGTTGCGTACGCGCGGCTCCCATTCGCGCAGCACTTCGAGGTCGTCCGCCTGCAGCGTGAACTGGTACTGCGCGTTGGCCTGCCGGCCGCCGATGCGGATGTCCTGCACCGGCACCATGAAGAGATTGGCGCCCGGCTCGTGCGCCATCTTGTCGCGCAGCCGGTTCACGACCTGGTCGGCCGACACCTTGCGTTCCTTCAGCGGCTTGAGCGTGATGTAGAAGTTGGCGCCGTTGCGCTGCCCGCCGCCGGTGTTGCCGTTGACGTTCTCCACCGCCGGGTCGGAGAGGATGATCTCCATGAAGCGGTCGACCCGCTTGCGCATCATCTCGAACGAACTGCCCTGGTCCGCCTGCACGCCGCCGATCAGCACGCCGGTGTCCTGCTGCGGGAAGAAGGTCTTGGGGATCGCGCCGTAGAGGTGCACGTTCAGCGCGACCACCGCGACGAGCGACAGCAGCGCGACCGGCTGGTGCCGCAGCGTCCACATCAGCGAGCGGCGATAGCCGCGCGCCAGTCCGCGGTTGAAGCGTCCCGCCGCGCGGGCGAACCAGCCCTTGCGCTTCTTCGCCGCGCCGGGCTCGGGCTCCTTGCGCGGCTTGAGCACGCGCGAGGCCATCATCGGCGTCGTCGTCAGCGAGACGATCATCGACACCAGGATGGAGGCCGAGAGCACGACGGCGAATTCGCGGAACAGCCGCCCGACGACACCGCCCATCAGCAGGATCGGAATGAACACCGCCACCAGCGACAGGCTGATCGAGATCACCGTGAAGCCGATCTCGCGCGCACCGCGCAGCGCGGCCTCGACGGGCTGCAGGCCCTGCTCGATGTAGCGGGTGATGTTCTCCAGCACGACGATCGCGTCGTCGACGACGAAGCCGGTGGCCACCGTCAGCGCCATCGCCGACAGGTTGTCCAGGCTGTAGCCGCACAGGTACATCACGCCGAAGGTGCCGGCCAGCGAGACCGGCACGGCCACCGCGGGCAGCAGCGTGGCGCGCCAGCTGCGCAGGAACAGCAGCACCACGAGGATGACCAGGCCGACGGCGATCGCCATCGCACGCTGCACTTCGTCCAGCGAGGCGCGGATGGTCGGCGTGCGGTCGCTGATGACCTTGAGGTCGATCGCCGGCGGGATCGAGGCCTGCAGGCGCGGTAGCAGCTCGCGCACGTGCTGGACCGTCTCGATGATGTTGGCGCCCGGCTCCTTCTGGATGAACAGCAGGATCGCCGGCTGGCCGTTGGACGCACCGTAGTTGCGCACGTCCTGGACGGAGTCGGAGACGTCCGCGACGTCGCGCAGCCGCAGCGCGGCGCCGTCGCGATAGGAGAGCACCACCGGCGCGTATTCGGACGCGGTGCGCGCCTGGTCGTTGGCGCCGACCTGCCAGTAGCGGCCGGACTGCTCGACCGCGCCCTTGGGCCGGTTGGCGTTGGTGTTGGTGATGGCCTGGCGCACCTGGTCCAGCGAGATGCCGTTGGCTGCCAGCTTGTCCGGGTTGAGCTCGACCCGCACCGCCGGCAGCGCACCGCCGCCGACGTTCACCTGCCCGACGCCGCCGACCTGCGCCAGCCGCTGCGCCAGCACCGTCGAGGCGGTGTCGTACATCTGGCCGCGCGTCAGCGTCTGAGAGGTCAGCGCCAGGATCATGATCGGCGCGTCGGCCGGGTTGACCTTGCGGTAGGTCGGGTTGCTCGGCATGCCGGTCGGCAGCAGCGTGCGCGCCGCGTTGATCGCGGCCTGCACGTCGCGCGCGGCGCCGTCGATGTCGCGGCTGAGGTCGAACTGCAGCGTGACGTTGCTCGAGCCGAGCGCGGAGCGTGAGGTGATCTCGGTGACGCCGGCGATGCTGCCGAGCGCGCGCTCCAGCGGCGTGGCGACGGTCGCGGCCATGGTGTCCGGGCTCGCGCCCGGCAGCGAGGCGGACACCGAGATGGTCGGGAAGTCCACCTGCGGCAGCGGCGCGATCGGCAGGAAGTGATAGCCGAGCATCCCCGCCAGCGCGATGCCGATCGTGATCAGCGTCGTCGCGACCGGCCGCGCGATGAACGGCGCGGAGATGTTCATCGCAGGTCTCCGCCCGGACCGATCGGACCCGCCGGATCGGCGATCTGCGGCGCGTCGGGACCGCGGCGTTCCTCGGCGGCGCGCGTTTCGCGCTTCACGCCGCGGCGCTCGCGCCAGCGCTGCGCCGTGCGCGCGAAGCCGAGGTAGATCACCGGCGTCGTGAACAGCGTCAGCAGCTGGCTCACGATCAGGCCGCCCACCATGGTCACGCCCAGCGGGTGCCGCAGCTCATGGCCGACGCCGGTGCCCAGCATCAGCGGCAGCGCGCCCAGCAGCGCGGCCATCGTCGTCATCAGGATCGGGCGGAAGCGCAGCAGCGAGGCCTGGTGGATCGCGGCGCGCGGTTCGAGCCCCTGTTCCCGTTCGGCTTCGAGCGCGAAGTCGATCATCATGATCGCGTTCTTCTTGACGATGCCGATCAGCAACACGATGCCGATGATCGCGATGATCCCCAGGTCCAGCCCGCCGAGCAGCAGCGCCAGCAGCGCGCCGACGCCGGCCGACGGCAGCGTCGACAGGATGGTGACCGGGTGGATGTAGCTCTCGTAGAGCACGCCCAGCACGATGTACATCGTCACCACCGCCGCCAGGATCAGGAACAGCGTGCTCGACAGCGAGTTGCTGAAGGCTTCCGCGGCGCCCTGGAAGCTGGTCTCGACGCTGATGGGCAGGTCGAGGTTGGCCTGCTCGGCCTTGATGGCCTTCACCGCGTCGCCCAGGGCCACACCGGGGGGCAGGTTGAACGAGATCGTCGCCGCCGGGAACTGCGCGACGTGGTTGATCGCCAGCGCCGCAGGGCGTTCGACGATCTGCGCGACCGAGCTCAGCGGCACCTGCACCGAGGTCGTCGACGTCGTGCCGGTGGCGCCGGTCGTCGACGTGCTGCCGGGCACGTACAACCCTTCGAGCGCGCGCGGACCGCTGCGGAACTCCGGCGCCGCTTCGAGCACGACGCGGTACTGGCTGGACTGCGTGTAGATCGTCGAGATCAGCCGCTGGCCGAAGGCGTTGTAGAGCGCGGTGTCGATCGCCGCGATCGTCACGCCGAGTCGGCCGGCCGCCTCGCGGTCGATCTGCACCCAGGCCTGCAGGCCCTGGTTCTGCAGGTCGCTGGCGACGTCGGCCAGCTGCGGCAGCGCCTTGAGCCGTTCCAGCAACTGGTCGTTGGCCTTCTGCAGGTCGCCGGAATCCGGCGAGCTCAGCAGGAACTGGTACTGCGTCTTGGACACGCGGTCCTCGATGGTCAGGTCCTGCACCGGCTGCATGTAGGCGGTGATGCCCGGCACCTGGCGGTTCGCGTCGCCCAGCCGCGCGATGATTTCCGTCGCCGACGCGTGACGCGACGCGAAGGGCTTCAGCGTGATCTGCATGCGGCCGGTGTTCAGCGACGCGTTGGCGCCGTCGACGCCGATGAAGGACGCGATGTGGTCGACGTCGGGATCCTTCAGGAAGACTTCGGCGAGCTTCTGCTGGCGCTCGCTCATTGCGTCGAACGAGGTGCTCTGCGTCGCCTCGGTGATGACCTGCAGCAGGCCGGTGTCCTGCACCGGGAAGAAGCCCTTGGGCACGACGACGTAGAGCAGCGCGGTCAGCACCAGCGTGCCGAAGAAGCCCAGCAGCGTCAGCACCGGGCGGTCCAGCACCCAGTCCAGGCCGCGGCCGTAGGCCTGGATCATGGCCTCGAACTTCTCGCCGAACCAGGTGCCCAGGCGCGAGTGCTTCTGCTCCACCTCGGGCTTGAGCAGCCGCGCGCTCATCATCGGCGTCAGCGTCAGCGAGACGAAGGCCGAGATCAGGATGGACACCGCCAGCGTGATCGCGAATTCGTGGAACAGCCGGCCGACCACGTCGCCCATGAAGAGCAGCGGGATCAGCACCGCGATCAGCGAGACCGTCAGCGAGATGATGGTGAAGCCGATCTGCTTCGATCCCTTGATGGCCGCCTCCATCGGCGAGTCGCCCTCCTCGACGTAGCGGGCGATGTTCTCGATCATCACGATCGCGTCGTCGACGACGAAGCCGGTCGAGATGGTCAGCGCCATCAGCGTCAGGTTGTTGATCGAGAAGCCGGCGAGGTACATCACGCCGAAGGTGCCGATCAGCGACAGCGGCACCGCGACGCTGGGGATCAGCGTGGCGCTGCCGCTGCGCAGGAACAGGAAGATCACCGCGACGACCAGCACGATCGCGAGCAGCAGCTCGATCTCGGTGTCGTCGACCGAGGCGCGGATCGTCGTCGTGCGGTCGGACAGGATCTGCACGTCGACGGACGCCGGCAGCGTGCCCTGCAGCTTGGGCAGCAGCGCCTTCACGCGGTCGACCGTCTGGATCACGTTGGCGCCGGGCTGGCGCTGCACGTTCAGGATCACGCCGGGCGTGGTGTCGGCCCAGGCCGCCAGGCGCAGGTTCTCGGCATCGTCAACGATCTCGGCGACGTCGCTCAGCCGCAGCGGGTTGCCGTTCTTCCAGGCAATGATCAGGTTCTGGTACTCGGCGGCGGACCGCAACTGGTCGTTGGCGTCGATCGTCGACGCGCGCTGCGAGCCGTCGAAGCTGCCCTTGGCCTGGTTGACGTTGGCGGAGGCGATGGCGCTGCGCACGTCGTCCAGCGACAGCCCCAGCGCCGCGAGCGCGCGCGGGTTCGCCTGGATGCGCACGGCGGGGCGCCGGCCGCCGGCGATGCTCACCAGCCCCACGCCGTCCACCTGCGACAGCTTGGGCGCGAGGCGGTTCTCCACCAGGTCGTGGACCTTGATCACCGGCAGCGACGGCGAGGTCACCGCGATCGTCATCACCGGCGCGTCGGCCGGATTGACCTTGCTGTAGACCGGCGGCATCGGCAGGTCGCTGGGCAGCAGGTTGCTGCCGGCGTTGATCGCGGCCTGCACTTCCTGCTCGGCGACGTCCAGCGACAGGCCGAGCGAGAAGCGCAGCGTGATCACCGAGGCGCCGCCCGAGCTCGACGACGTCATCTGGCTCAGGCCCGGCATCTGGCCGAACTGGCGCTCCAGCGGCGCGGTGACGGTGGTCGAGATGACGTCGGGACTCGCGCCCGGGTAGAGCGTCGTGACCTGGATGGTCGGGTAGTCGACCTCCGGCAGCGCCGACAGCGGCAGCAGCCGGTAAGCCAGCAGGCCGGCCAGCAGGATGGCCAGCATCAGCAGCGAGGTCGCGACCGGCCGCTCGATGAAGGGACGGGACGGGTTCATGGCCATGGCCTGTTGCCCCCGGCGATCAGTTGCCGCCGCCGGACGCCGCCTGCCGCTTGGCGCGTTCGGCGCGGCGCTCGGCGATCCAGGCTTCCCGCTCGGCGGGGCTCATCTTCATGACCTTCTCTTGGACATCGGGCGGCAGGCGGTCCAGCCAGGCCGGACGTTCGCCGCCGGCTTGCGCGGCGTCGTTGCGCGCTTCGGCCGTCGGTGCGCGCAGCGCGGCGTCCGCCGGATTGCCGGAGCCGCTCGCGGCGCCTTGCGGCGCCAATGCGCCCGAGCTGCCCGAGGCCCGGCGACCTTCGCCCCAGGCGCCGGAGCCGGCACCGCCCGGCGCGCTCGCGCCACGACCGCGACGCGGCGCCGCATTGGCGCCGGCGCGCTGCTTCGGATCGGCGGCGATGACCTCGACCTTCGCGCCTTCACGCAGGCGGTCGACGCCGTCGATGACGACGCGCTCGCCCGGCTCGATCTTGCCGTCCACGGCCATCCAGTCGCCGTCGACCGCGCCGGTCTGCACGACCCGTGTGGAGACGGTGTTGTCCGCGCCGACGACGTAGACGTAGAAGCCCTGCGAGCCGCGCAGCACCGCGGCGGCCGGCACGGCCAGGCGGTTCTGCTCGGTGGCCAGCTGCAGCTTCACGCTGACCGACTGGTTGGGGTAGAGCGCGTCGTCGTCGTTCGGGAACAGCGCCTTCAGCTTGATCGTGTCGGTGGCGATGTCGATCGCGTTGTCGGCCGTCGCGAGCTTGCCGGTGGCCAGACGCGTCTTGCCGTCGCGGCTCCAGGCTTCGACCGTCATCGCGACCTTGCCCTTCAGCCCGGCGCTGACCTGCGGCAGCAGCGCCGACGGCACCGCGAAGGTCAGCGCGATCGGGCGCGTCTGCGTGATGCTGACGATGCCGTTGGTGTCGCCGGTCTGCACGACGTTGCCGATGTCCGCCTGCTTCAGGCCGACGCGGCCCGAGATCGGCGCCTGCACGCGGCTGTAGGTGACCTGCAGCCGCGCGCTGTCGACGGCGGCCTGGTCGGCCTTGACCGTGCCGGAGAGCTGGTTGACGGTGGCTTGCTGCGTGTCGACCTGCTGGCGCGCGATCGCGTCCTTGGCGAGCAGGTCCTGGTAGCGCGTCAGGTCGATGCGGGCGTTGTCCAGAGTCGCCTTGTCGCGGGCGAGCTGGCCTTCGGCCTGGCCGAGCGCGGCCTGGAAGGCGCGCGGATCGATCTGCGCGAGCGTCTGGCCGGCCTTGACCTGCTGGCCTTCGGTGAAGTGGATCTGCTGCAGCACGCCGCTGACCTGCGCGCGCACGACGGCGGTGTTGGACGCGCTGATCGTGCCGATCGCGGCGGCGGTGTGGCGGATGTCCTGGAGCCGCGCGGGCATCACCGACACCGGCTGCACGCGGTTGGCGGCGAAGCGGCCGCCGCGACCGGCGCCGCCGGCACCCGGGCCTCCGGGACCGCCCGCACCCGCCGGACCGCTCGCCGCGGAGGCGGGACCGCCCGCCGCGCCTTCAGCGCCGCGGCCCTTCCACCACCACCAGCCGCCGGCCGCGATGGCGAGCACGACGACGCCCAAGATCCAGGGCGTCGCCCGGCCCTGCTGTCGCCGATGCGTCGATGCGTTGGAGAGGGGGGAGATGACGGTCCCCGGCACGCCGGGCAGGTTCTTGTTCGTGTTCATTCGGGCGGGCGATGCTTGCTATGTCGCTACCCTAGTATCTGGCGACAGCAGGCTGGTGTACCCGAGGAAAAGAATCGCAAAGCGTCGGGGCTAACCCGCGTATCCGCGGGGATCGGCGTGCGCGGCAGCCATGAAAAATGCCGCTCGAAAGCGGCATGGTCCGTGGGGGCGCGGCGGGCTCAGCTCTCGGCGAGCAGCTTCTCGATCGTGCCGTGCAGCGCCGCGAAGTCGGGCTCGCCGACGAAGCGCTTGACGATCTCGCCGCGCTTGTTGATCAGGAAGGTCGTGGGCGTGAGCTGCACCTTGCCGAAGCTGCGGGCGATCTCGCCGGTGCTGTCCATCGCGACGCCGAAGGGCAGGTTGCGGGTCTCGGCGTAGTTGGCGACATAGGCCGGCGGGTCGTAGCTCATGGCGACGGCCAGCGTGTCGAAGCCCTTGTCCTTGTACTTCTGGTGCGTCGCGATGACCTGCGGCATTTCCTTGACGCAGGTGGTGCAGGAGGTCGCCCAGAAGTTGACCAGCATGACCTTGCCCGGCCAGGCCTGCACGGAGGCATGCTTGGAGCCGTCGAGCAGCACGTAGTTCACCTGCGGGGCAGGTTCGGGCTTCAAGCCCTCGTAGGCGAGGCCGGCGCCGATACCGACGGCGGCGACCAGCAGCAGGAGTCCGGACCAGCGAGGCAGCTTCATGGGGCCGGAGTGTATGCCCGGGGCTGTTCGCCCATCACTTTGGTGGGGCTTAAGTCAGGAGCCTGTCAGGGCGCCCGTCGGGTCCGCGCGACGGGCGAGGTCCCGGCGCGTCAGAGCGCCTTGGACAGCTCGAAGAGCAGTACCGACGGCAGGGCATCCTGCAGGTTCTGGCGCGAGATCCGCGCCATGTGGTCCGCAGTGGCGGTGGAGAGCTGCGTCTGCTGCTCGCCGTCCAGCACCTCGATGAAGCTGAAGCTGGGCACCTCGCCGACGATGTCGGCGCGCAGTCGGTCGAAGTCGGCGTCGCGCATGGACTGCTCGAAGGCGATGCCGTGCGGCAGGCCTTCCTCGCAGAACTGCAGCGCCTCGTCCATCGAGCCGACGGCATCGATGATCAGTCCCATGTGGCGCACCGCGCCCTGGATCTCCTGACGCACCTCGCGACGCGGCGAGACGATCAGCAGGTGGCAACCCGCCAGCGGCTTGGAGTTGTGCGACGGCGTCGGATCGTCCAGCTCGGGCCGGTCCGGCCGCGCGGGCGGTGCCAGTTCTTGCTGGACGCCGGGCTCGTCGCCGGCCACGTGCGGAAACTCCAGCGTCAGCATCGTGATGCCGGCCTCGTCCTCGCGCAGCGGCAGCGCGCCCAGGGTCAACGCGGTCTGCTCGATCAGGCGCCAGTGCAGGGAGTTCAGCGACTCCGGCGGGGCGTTGATCGCCGCGGACGGAGCACTGCCCAGGTCCAGCGACCGGTGGGCGAAGCGGCACATCAAGCGCGCCTTGGCGGGCCACGGCGTCAGGTCCAGCCGCATCTCCAGCGAAGAATGTGTGTTGGCGAGCGCCCAATCCATCACCGCGTTCAGCAGCGAGAACAGCAGCGATGCGTCGGTGTGGACCTCGATCGGCTGCAGCAGCTGCCGGATCTGGATGCCCCGAGCCTGCGTCTCCCGGCTGCGCTGCGTCAGCACGCCGCGCAGCACCTGCGTCAGCGGCACGCGCTCCCGCGACAACCGCAGCCGCCCGGACGCCAGCCGCGCCAGCTGCTGACTCACCATGCCCGCCTCGCGCGCCTGCGCCACCGAATCGCGCAACGCCCGCAAGCCCTGGCGATCGATCTGACCGGTGCTGATCAAGGTGTGGATCCGTTCCAGCGCCGCACTCAACGGGCCGGCAATCTCGGCACCGAGCTGCTGGACGATATCGCCCCACTGCGAATCGCTCGGGGGCTGCGCCATGTCATTGGCGGCCAACGGCGCGGCAATGGAAGGGGGCGGGCGGGACATGCTCTCTCGTTCTTGTAAGCCTCCGGCGGCATGCCGGGGCAGGGGAGGCGCCATGGTTCCGTGCGGCCCCAGGCGAGGCCATCCCGTGAGTCGGGGGCAATCGCCCCCCTGGGTGGATGGCGTGAAATGGCTCACGATCGCCCGGGGATTCGGGGCGGATGGCGGATGGGCATCGCCTGCCTTTGCCAAGCGTTGGCCGCCAGAGCGCAGGGCCCTGGCGTCAAGCGCCAGAACCCCGCGCTCTGCCGTCCCCGACCACTGCCGTCCTTCGACGGATCTGCTACCGAGGACTCCGGTGGGCGTCCTGGGCCTGGCGGTCGGCGAGCATCAGAAGACGCTCCGTCAGTTCCTTTGGAGCGGACACCATCACCTGGTGACCCGTCGGGATCTCGAAGAGTTCCCAGCCGGGCTGCGCGCGGGCGCGCTCGCGCGCAGCCGCGATCGTGAGGAGCGCGGGACGGTTGCAGTCGATGAAGGTACGCGGGCGCTTCAGCCACGCGGCCTGGTCGAAGTCGAGCGGGCTGTCGTAGACGCCGCCCGGTTGCGGGCGCTGGCAGCGCATCATCCAGTCGAAGTCGTCCGGCTTCAGACCCATGCCGTTCGGCTCGGTCACCGGGAGGTGGCCGAACTTCGAGATCAACTCGCGACGCTGTGTCTGCGTCTCCGGCGTGTGGCGGCTGGACCAGGCTTCGCCCGGCTCCGGCACCACGGCGTCCAGGTAGACCAGCCGCGCGATGCGGTCCGGCATCTGGTCCGCGACGCCGGTGATCACCATGCCGCTGTAGCTGTGCCCGACCAGCAGGACGTCGCTCAGTTCCTCGCACTCGATGACCGCTTTCACGTCGTCGATGTGCGTCTGCAGGCGGATGTCCGCATGCGGCTGGTGGGCGCGTTCTCCGACGCCGCTCAAGGTCACCGGGAAGACCTGATGTTCCGCCGCCCGCAGCGGTCCGAGCACCCGCTTCCACGCCCAGGCGCCCAGCCAGGCGCCATGCACGAGCACGATGTTCACGCCCTTGCCGGCGGACTCCCGACCCTGCTTCTCATCCATGCTGCTCATGCAATGACACCTTCTTCCCGCCATGCGGCGATTGCGTCGGGGCCGTGTCCGAGTTCCGCAAGCACCTCGTCCGTGTGCTGCCCCATGAGCGGCGGGGGCAATCGGTAGGCCACGGGGGTTTCCGACAACTTCATCGGACTGGCGACGACCTGCAGCGCATCGCTGTGCGGATGCGGCAT
This sequence comes from Roseateles noduli, assembly GCA_002205125.1. Lineage (GTDB taxonomy): Bacteria > Pseudomonadota > Gammaproteobacteria > Burkholderiales > Burkholderiaceae_C > Roseateles > Roseateles noduli. Next base: position 268,792 of record NIOE01000012.1, read on the forward strand.
CGAGACCACCATCCCGCGGTGCTGGACCTGCGGGTCGTCGAAGACTTCGGAGAGGTCGTTGATGGCGCCGCCCGGCACCTTGGCGGCTTCCATGGCATCCAGCCAGTGCTGTCTCGGTCTCTCCGCGACGCGGGCGGCCAGTTGCGGGACCAAGTCGTCACGATGCCGGACCCGCTGCGAGTTGGTCGCATAGCGCGGGTCGCGCGGGAGTTCCGGCAAGCCCAGGAGTTCGCAGAACTTGACGAACTGGCCGTCGTTGCCGACTGCAACGATCAGGTGGCCGTCGCTGGCCTGGAAGACCTGGTACGGCACGATGTTCTGGTGGGCGTTGCCCATGCGACGCGGCGCCTTGCCGGTCGTCAGGTAGTTGGCGCCGAGGTTGGCCAGCATCGCGACCTGGGTGTCCAGCAGGGCCATGTCGACGACCTGACCCTGGCCGGTGGCGTCGCGGTGGCGCAGCGCGGCGAGGATGGCGACCGTCGCGTACATGCCGGTGAAGAGGTCCGCCACCGCCACGCCGACCTTCTGCGGACCGCCGCCGGGTAGCGCGTCGGCCTCGCCGGTGACGCTCATCAGGCCGCCCAGGCCCTGGACCGCGTAGTCGTAGCCGGCGCGGTCCCGGTAGGGGCCGGTCTGTCCGAAGCCGGTCACCGAGCAGAACACCAGCCGCGGATTGATCTCGAGCAGCGCCGCAGCGTCGAGTCCGTACCGGGTCAGGTCGCCGACCTTGTAGTTCTCGACCAGCACATCTGCCCGTCGCACCAGTTCCCGGATCAAGTCCTGACCCCGCGGGCTGGCGATGTCGATCGCGACCGAGCGCTTGTTGCGATTGGCGCCGAGGTAGTAGGCGGCCTCGGCGGTGTCCTGCCCGTCCCGGTCCTTCAGATAAGGAGGGCCCCATCCGCGGGTGTCGTCCCCACCAGGATGGCCGCCCTTCGGGGGGCGCTCGACCTTGATGACGTCGGCGCCGAGGTCGGCCAGCGTCTGCGTGCACCAGGGACCCGCCAGGACGCGGGAGAGATCCAGCACGCGCACGCCCTTGAGGGCCATGGCGGAGGGCGTGGGGGAGTTCGCTTCGCTCATCGGGCCATTGTGGCCCCTCCATAATCATCGGATGTACCGCTCGATCCGGCTTGTTTCCATCCTCCCGCTGATGCTGGCCGCCGGCTGCAGTCCGGCGTTGAACTGGCGCAAGGTGAGTCCGGAAGGCGCTCAGGTGGAGCTGATGTTCCCCTGCAAGCCGGATCGCGAGGAACGGACGCAACCCGGGCCGTCCGGACAGGGCGTGTCCGTGCGCTCGATGAGCTGCAAGGCCCGCGGCGCCCAGTTCTCCTTGACCTGGACCGATCTCGGCGACGCCGGAGCCACCTCCGCCGCGATGCGGCGCATGCACGAAGGCATCGCCCGGCAGATGGCCCCGCAGGCGTCGGCACCGCTCGGCGTCCGTGGCATTGCGTCCGATCCGGAAGCGTTCCAGCAGGCCTTCGAGGCCCGCGCGGGGCAGCCTCGTCAGCAGGTGCGGCAGGCGGTGTTTTCTCGCGGCGCCCGTCTGTATCAGGTGTTGATGCAGGGCGAACGGATCGACCCGGAGGCCTGGGACGTGTTTCTCGGGTCGGTCGAACTGCCGCCCTGACAGGGCGGGTCGGGCGGCGAATCCCGCGAAGGGGGGGGAGGGGCCGGGGCATCCTCCCCACGATTGCGGGTTTGTGCGAGCCACGCCCGCATCATGCTGCGGCGCACGATAATGCTGCGCATGTCCGGCCTGCTGTTGATCGCTCACGCCCCGCTGGCCACCGCGCTGAAGCAGGTGGCCGAGCACACGTTCCCGCATTGCTCGCTGCAGTTGAGGGTGCTGGACGTGACGCCGGAAATGAGCGCCGACGACGTCGAGTCGCAGGCGCGCGCGCTGATCGACGCCTCCGGACACCAGCAGACCCTTGTGCTGACCGACGTCTACGGCGCCACGCCGACCAATGCCGCGCTGCGTCTGCAGGGCGAGCAGGTGAAGGTGCTGACCGGCGTCAACGTGCCGATGCTGTGGCGCTCGCTGTGCTACGCCGGCGAAGGCCTGGATGCGCTGGTCCAGCGCGCCAGCCAGGGCGGCACGCAAGGCATCCTGTGCGACGCGACGGCCCCCTGCGCCTCCAACAATTCCTCGTCCCGAACTTCCTGCCCATGATCAAGTCGACCCTCACCATCAGCAACAAGCTGGGCCTGCATGCCCGTGCCTCGGCGAAGTTGACGAAGTTGGCGGGGGGATTCAAGGCGGAGGTCTTCATGACCCGCAACGGCCGCCGCGTGAATGCCAAGAGCATCATGGGCGTCATGATGCTGGCGGCGGGCATCGGCGCGGAAGTCGAGCTCGAGACCTCGGGCGAGGACGAACAGGCCGCGCACGACGCCATCACGGCGCTGGTCAACGACAAGTTCGGCGAAGGCCAGTAACCGCAAGGCCTGGCACCTCGACCTCGTCGGGGGGCTCAGGCCCCCAGGAAGTGCTTCCGGTACCGCGCCGGCAGATCCGCGATGCGCATGATCATCGGCAGATCGGCGGTGTTGAAGTCCGGATCCCACGCCGGACGGCCCAGGATGCGCGCACCGACACGCAGATAACCCTTGATCAGCGGCGGCGGTTCGACCACCAGGTCCTGGCGCAGTTCGTCGACCGGCAGCGGCAGTCGAGGACGCACCTGCCAGGCGATGTCGGCCATGTGGCTGGCGTCCAGCTGGCGCCACAGGCTGGCGGCATAGTGGCCGCCGTCGCGCATGCTGATGCTGGCGCAGCCGATCATCGTGTCGAGGTCGTTGCGGACCATGAATTCGGTGAGCGCGCCCCACAGCGCCATGATGGCGCCGCCATTGCGGTGGTCCGGATGGACGCAGGAGCGGCCCAGCTCGACCATGCGCGGGCGCAGGGACCGCAGGCGGGTCAGGTCGAACTCCGTCTCGCTGTACAGGCCGCCAGCGCGGCGGGCCGCCTCCGGCGTCAGCACGCGGTAGGTGCCGATGACCTCGCCGGGCTGCCCGTGCTTGTCGAGCGTGCGCACCAGCAGGTGCTCGCAGAAGGGGTCGAAGAGGTCGATGTCGTGCCCGGCGGGCGCGCCCACCGGCACGCTCAGGCGCGCGCCCATCTCGTCGACGAAGATCCGGTACCTCAGGCGCTGGGCCTGGCGGACTTCGTCCTCCGTGCGCGCCCAGCCCACGTGGAAGCGAGTGCGCGCAGCTTCGACAGCGACGTCTTGCGAGCTGGCTGGAAGTGACCTCCGTGGCGCTTCGGCGGGGCGCAGATCGGAGAAGGGCAGGGTAGGCAGCGGCAGATCCCTCATGGCAAAGCCTCGCTGAAGTGATGGCCGCGATGCTGAGCGGGCGGGGTGACGCGTCGGTGACCTTCAAGTGAACGAACCGTGACAGTCGCGTGGTGGTCACGGGCTTTGGCCCCCGCTGCTAAAGTCGGCGCATGAGTTTCCAGGTCTTCGGCATTCCCGTTTCTCGCGGCGTGGCGATCGGCCGCGCCGTGCTGGTCGCCTCCAGCCGCGTCGACGTCGCGCATTACTTCATCGCCGCCGCGGATGCGGAGCAGGAGTACGCCCGACTGGTCCGCGGGCGCGACGTCGTCACCCGTGAGCTGCAGGGGCTGAAGGCCGAGCTGCCCGAGGACGCGCCCCATGAGCTGGACGCGCTGCTCGACGTCCATCTGCTGCTTCTGAATGACGAGGCACTCGTCGACACGGCGCGCGACTGGATCGTCGATCGGCACTACAACGCCGAATGGGCGCTGTCGGCACAGCTGGAAGTGCTGGCCCGGCAGTTCGACGAGATGGAAGACGACTACCTCCGCGAGCGCAAGGCGGATCTGGAACAGGTCGTTGAACGCATCCTCGCCGCGCTGGCGGCGGAACTGGATGACGCGCCCGCCGGCGGCCCCGCCGCTGTGGTGGCGCGCGACTTCGCCGGGGAGGATCCCTTGCTGCTGGTGGCCGCGGACATCGCGCCCGCCGACATGATCCAGTTCAAGCGCAGCGTCTTCCAGGGCTTCATCACCGACATCGGCGGGAAGACTTCGCATACCGCCATCGTGGCCCGCAGCATGGCCATCCCCGCCGTGGTGGGAACGCGGGAAGCTTCCCGGCTGATCCGCCAGGACGACTGGGTCATCATCGATGGCGATGCCGGCACGGTGATCGTCAACCCGTCGCCGATCGTGCTGGAGGAATACCGCTTCCGGCAGCGGCAGTCTGAACTTGAGAACGCGCGCCTCGCGCGGCTGCGCCACACGCCGGCCATCACGATGGACGGTCAGCGCATCGAGCTGCATGCCAATATTGAGCTGCCCGGCGATACCGTGGCGGCCCTGGCGTCCGGCGCCACCGGCGTCGGGCTGTTCCGCAGCGAATTCCTGTTCATGAACCGCGACGGCGACCTGCCCAGCGAGGAAGAGCAGTTCATTGCCTATAAGAGTGCCGTCGAAGCGATGGCGGGTCTGCCGGTGACGATCCGGACGGTCGACATCGGCGCCGACAAGCCGCTGGACCGGATGTCGGTCAACGAACTGCGGCACGAGCATGTGCTCAATCCCGCCATGGGGCTGCGGGCGATCCGCTGGAGCTTGGCTGAGCCGAGCATGTTCCGTCAGCAGCTGCGCGCGATCTATCGCGCGAGCGCTTTCGGCAAGGTGAAGCTGCTGATTCCGATGGTCGCCCATCTGGGGGAGATCCGCCAGGTCCAGGAGGCCGTCAAGCGCGTGAAGGCGCAGCTCGACGAGGCGGGTCAGGCGCGCGGCGAAATCGAACTGGGCGTGATGGTGGAGGTGCCAGCTGCGGCGATCATGCTCCCGCAGCTGCTCAAGCACGTGGACTTCGTGTCGATCGGCACCAATGACCTGATTCAGTACACGCTGGCCATCGACCGCGCCGACGAGGCGGTCGCCCATCTCTATGACCCGTGGCATCCCGCGGTTCTGCAGTTGCTTGCGAACTCGATCAGGGAAGCGCGGGCGGCGGGGAAGGAAGTCAGCGTCTGCGGCGAGATGGCCGGTGACGCCGCCTTCACCGATTTGCTGTTGGGCATGGGCCTGACCAGCTTCTCGATGCATCCGTCGCAGATCCCCTCCGTCAAGCAGCGCGTGCTTCGGGCGGATGTGCCGCGGCTGGCGGCGGCGCTTCCCCGCATCCTGGAAAGCGACGAGCCGGCGAAAGTGGCGCTGGAAGCGCTGGCGCCGCAATCTCGACTGCACTGACGACCGGCCTCGCTGCCGGCCTGCCGGCGGCCGAAGAGCGCACGTCCAAGGAAAGTCGTATGACGGGAGTTGCGCGAGTGAAAAAACTCGTGCTAGACTAGCGGTCTTCGCTGTTCACGACATTGTTTTGAACGGCGGCCTCGGAGGGTATGCCGAGGTGCCAGATGAATAACCAGCAAAAGCCGGTTTTAGTTTGGCGGCGAGATTCTCGCAGTCGACGATGAAAATAATTTCTCTGACTGCTTGACGGATTCGAAAGAAATCGTTCATAATCTCGCTTCTGCGCTGCTGACGACAAG